>CAWGVV010000001.1:0-3345861 GCA_963826125.1 uncultured delta proteobacterium
AAAGTACTGGGGCCAGGCAGGCTGACTTCGAACCCAGTATGGATTGGGGCGGGCTTTGGTCTTTTCCGCCGCGTGACCATATTTCGGCGCCCAACCCCTTGGTGAACATCTGATCTTGATCAGTTATCCAGACGAATTCTGAAGGTTTCATCAGCTGGACAAAACGACACAGCTGAAACCTTCGGGCATAGGTATTGGTGAGAAAAAGGAGACGGAAACCGTTTAATTCGCAATTCCAAACCTTTTCATATCGTTTGTATTGGCGACTCCGAAAGTAGTCCTGGTAATTTTTGACCTTTTGGCAGATCACATTTGTACTCCTTCCCGCGCCGCCCAAAGATTCGGTTCCCATATCAACTTCGAGGAAGAAAAGGAGAGTCTTCTTTATTTCAATACTGGCGATCGAGAACACTCCGTCAGGAACAAATTCGATCCACTTCCCCCCATCCTCCTTTGGGGGAACCTTATCAAATATCAGGGGATGGCCTTTGGAATCTCGATCCAAGAATGGTGAGGTTGGCGCCAGGAACTGGACGGTCAATGATGAAACGTGTCGCTCGATCTCGAGCAGGTGAAACCGGAACCAGTTCACAAGTATCTGGTGGTTGAGATCATGAGATGTTGAGGAGGTAATTAAATTGCCCCGAATTAGTGATGAGAGGAGTCCCTTATCGCTCAGGAAATGCAGCCCCTCCTCCGTTAGCGACACCAGATTCACCGGCCTGCCCGGACTGTGACCGAAACCAAGACTGTTCGTCTGAATGAAACCCGCTTCTCTCAGTTGAGCCAGGCGCCTCGAAATTGATTTGCTGTTTCTCTGACTCAAAACCGTGAGTTGATCGAGAGTGAGCACTCGGTGCTCCGCGATATTCCTTAACAATCGGATGTCATCTTTATTCCATTTAAATGGCACGACAAACCCCTCCCTCAGCTCGGACCGAGCTTCTCCACATCGCTCATTCAATAAGCGGCTGAACCCTATCTCTGTTTCAGGACGATAACGCTATGAGGCTGGTCAGCATCGTCACTGGTACTTCAGGGGAACCTCTTAGTCGTCCCTGAAAAATGTTGTTTTTAAGTTCAGGCGGTTTGCAGCAAGGTGATGTCGGAGTTCTTTCTGACCGCCTGCAAGGCCAGAAACAGCTCTTTGAAAAGAAGCCACAAAAAAATCCAGAGCAGTTTCCTGATGTTGAAGCCGCATGCGGCCAGCAGGGCATTGATTTTGTCGCCGGCGACTCCTTTGAGGTAGTTGCGGTTCATCCGGTAGTCGTTTTTCGTGTGCCCAATGATCGGCTCGATGGCGCTTCGGCTCTTGAACCAGCGCCACTCGCTCAGACACCTCATCGGTAACGGGCTGAAGTATCATGGAGAGGAAAAGCCGTTTAAGAGGGTCTCTGCGGAAACATTCGATTCCGTCATCCGGATAACTGTGCAAGACAACGTCATAGGGTCTGACGAAAGGCACCTCGATAAAATCTTTCAGCCGTTTCAAAGGCTTCACGAGAAAACCAGCCAATGCGAAGGTACCGGCATGGGTCTCACCATATGCCACAAAATTGTGGAGCGGCACGGCGGAAGCATTACGGCCGAAAGCGAGCCGGGTGAAGGCTCAGTGTTCATTATCGACTTTCCTGCAAAGCGAGCAGAGGTATAGGCAGCGGTGGCAGCATACAGCACAGCAGGGATCAAGAGCCGAGAAGCATCGTTGTACCGGACAGTCGATGCATTCCGGAGGAATGATTGACCCTGTCAGGCTGTTGAAAAACGCACCCTGGCGGTCGTTTCATCATACGGTTTCACAAACAGAGGATGAATACGCCGTATGACCACAAGACTCAATGACTCGTGTCCAATAGGTCGAGGAGCAGCATGCCTCCATGCCCACCAGACAAGCGGGAATGTTGGCAAAATACGTGGCGACTTGGCTTCGCGGAGTTTTACGCAAAACCACCTTGCCTCGGGCGTCAACCCCGTGCAGTTGAAAGGAATGCTTTGCTAAGTCAATGCCGATCACGTTAACATCGCTCATGGGATGGCCTCCTCCAAGGGTATTGGGCTTCCTTGAGGTTCCCCCTTTTTAAGGGGCGGGGCCATCCCATCGCTGCTAAGCATTCTTATCTCTTTTGTATTCCAAAGTATTCCTTTATAAAGTTATAAAGGCTGGCGCATTCTCTTGCTCGCCGGAACCAGGAGTAGAAATGAGAGTTTGGCCAAGCAAAAGCAAGAAAGAACAAAATAATGGAGGATTATTTGCTTCATATATCCAACAATCCGAAATCCACGGTACAATCGATGTACAAAATCGAGAAGTTGCGGCTGTTAAATGAATCGCGGTAATCGATGAGAGAAGCTAACAGGGGATCAGTTAATCCTCATTGTCAAGTATCGTTTTTTCAGGAGGGCTATCGGTGAGCACTCTCGAAAGTCTCAATCAGAGCATTCCTGCTGCAAGGCGACCGGGAATGTCGCTTTCAATGGTGATCACGCGCATCATCTGGCTTTGCATGCTGCCGCTGTTTTTATTCGCGTCCGGCATGGCGATCTATACGATTGGCGTTATCCACCGGGAACAGGCCAAGCAGGCGGCAGATCTGGCGAAAGGATTTGTTTCCATACTCAACGGCAACCTCGAGGAACGAATCAAAGCACTTAACATGCTGGCCATGTCGCCGTTGGTTGACGATCGTTCAAGGTGGGATGAGCTTCATCGGGAAGCCCTGGGCTTCTATCAGAATTTCGGCACGCATGTGGTGATAAGTGACGGGGGCATGCCCACGCAGTTGCTCCTGAACACGCGCGCGCTTTTTGGCACGAAGTTGCCCGTGGTGGAAAAGCCAAATGGCCGGCTAGCGGGTCCGATTGCAATGAAAACCGGCAAACCGGCCGTGAGCGATCTTTTTGCTGGGCCTGTCGCGCATGAGCCTCTGGTAGGCATTGCGGTGCCGGTTCTTCGTAATGGGAAGGCGAAATATGCAATTGTCACCACCATAGACAGGGAATTTTTTCAAAAACTTATGGATCAGGTTGCGCTTCCGCCAGGCTGGTCCATGATTTTGAAAGACGCCCAGGCGGGAACCATCGCCGGCCGGATGCTTAGACCGATTGAGGACACAGCGTTTCGATCCGTTGTCGAATCGCAGGTTTCGCATTGGACGGTTGCAGTCGGGGTCTCGCGCTATGCGCACTGGTGGCCGTTAGTTTCGATAGCGATTGTTTTGAGCCTGGCTCTCATCGGCGTGACATTGGCAAGTTTCCTGGGCGGCAAGTGGGCCAGCCGCCGGCTCGGCAGGGCCGTGGCGTCACTGACCGAACCAATGGCACCCGAAGCACCGGCGCCGGACATCAGCGAGATCGCCGCAGTGCGTCGTTTACTCGACGAGGAGGGAAAAAGACGTGCGACGGCCGAAGTCACTCTGCGAGAGAGCGAAAAGCGGTACCGGGAACTCGTCCAGAACGCGAACAGCGCCATCATCAGATGGAAGGGCGACGGAACCATCACCTTTTTCAATGAGTATGCACAGGCATTCTTCGGGTACACCGAGGAAGAGGTCGTAGGAAAACACGTGGGCATCATCGTACCGGAAAAGGAACCCACCGGCGGCGATCTGAATTCGCTGGTCAGGGACATCGTAATCCATCCCGAACGGTTCACCCATAACATCAATGAGAACATTTGCCGTGACGGCCACCGCGTGTGGATGTCCTGGACCAACAAACCCTTGTTCGGCGAGAATGGGGGGGTAAGGGAGATACTCGCGGTTGGGGCTGACATCACCGAACGGAAGAAGGCCGAGGAGGCTCTGCGGGAAAGTGAGCGCCGGCTGTCCATGGCGATATCCGCTACCGCCGACGCGATCTGGGAATGGAGTCTGGTTACCGACCAGACGTACTACAGCCCCCGATGGTATGAAATGCTGGGCTACGAGGAGAATGAAGTACCCATGAATTTTGACGGCTGGAAAAAGCTGTGCCACCCGGAAGACTTCCAGCCGACGATCGATCTGGTCACCCCCAGCTTGAAATCTGCCCGAGACCAGGGCTACGCCGCCGAATTCAGGATGCGGACGAAAGCCGGATCATGGCTGTGGATATTGGGTCGCGGCCGGGTTGTGGAACGTGACGAAGCAGGAAACCCCGTGCTTTTGAGTGGCACCAATACCGACATCTCCGAACGCAAGGCAGCCGAGGAGGCGCTGCGGCTGTCGGAGGAACGGTTCGCCAAAGCCTTCGCCTCCAATCCCAGCGCCATCTGCTTGACGGAACTGGCAGACAGCCGGATAGTGGACGCCAACCCGGCGTTCACCAGGATCTTCGGATACACCCGTGAGGAGTTCACGGGGAGTACCATCCTGGAACTGGGACTCTGGCCAACACGCCAGGACCGCGAAACGGCCGTTAGAGAGTTGCAGCGCCACGGGTTCTTTCGTGATCGCCCCCAAACCATGCTGACCAAGTCCGGCGAGGCGCGCGAGTTTTTATCCTCGGCCGAGACAATCATCGTCGGCGGTAAGCCTATGATTGTCTCCACCTGGCTCGACATCACAAAGCGCAAGCAGGCGGAGGCGGCACTGCGGGAAAGCGAGCAGCGGTTTCGCCTTGCGTTGCGGAAAGCTCCCGTCTCGGTTGCGGCCCAGGATCGTGACCTTCGCTACATCTGGGCGTTCAATCAGCGGACGGCAAAGCCCGAAGACATCATCGGCCACACCGATCAGGAACTTTTCGCCCCTGACGAAGCGGCCCATGTCACGGCTATCAAGCGACGCGTGCTGGAAGAGAATGTCGAGCTACACGAGCAGATGTGGTTCAGCCGGCCAGGCGGTCGGATCTTTCTCGATCTCACCTGGGAGCCGATCCGCGATCAGGCGGGCCGGGTCACCGGCGTGGCGTCCGCCACGGTGGATCTGACGCCGATCAAGCTCGCGGAGGAAGCGCTGAAAAGTTCGCTCGCTGAAAAAGAGGTACTCCTGAAGGAAATCCACCACCGGGTGAAAAACAACATGCAGGTCATTTCCAGTCTGGTGGATCTGCAAGCGGAAGAAGTGGAAGATGCCGCCATGCGCGCGGTCTTGAAGGAGGTTATCCACAGAGTGCGCTCCATGGCGCTGGTTCATGAAAAATTGTATCAATCCGCTGACCTGGCCCGGGTTCAGCTTGACGAATATGTGCAAAGCCTGCTCAATTATCTCTGGCGCTCTCACGGCACGGCGTCGGACATCCGGTTGGTTCCGGACCTGGAGCCGGTATCTCTCTCGGCGGTTGCTGCAGTGCCGTGCGGATTGATCCTCAACGAACTGGTCAGCAATGCGTTGAAGCATGCTTTTGGCGGCCGAACCGACGGCGAGGTGGGGGTGTCAGTTCACGGCGGGCCGGAAGGGGAGGTGCGCCTGATTGTCCGTGACAACGGGCGCGGGCTGCCGGAGGGGTTTGACTGGACGCAGGGCCGATCCCTCGGTCTACGCCTGGTTCAGATGCTGGCCGGCCAACTCCACGCCTCCGTTGAGGTTTCCGGCGAGAAGGGTACCCAATTCACCATTATATTTACGGAACGAAACAGATGAATAAGATCACCATACTGATTGTGGAAGACGAGGCCATAGTGGCCGCCGATCTGGCGGGCAAATTGCGACGGCTCGGCTATGAGGTCGTGGGCACTGCCGCTAGGGGTGAGGATGCCGTAACAATGGCGGAAAGCCTGCAGCCGCACCTCGTGCTGATGGACATCCGACTGGAGAGCTCGATGGACGGCATCCGGGCGACGGAGGAGATCCATCGCCGGAGCGACGTGCCGGTAATTTATCTGACGGCCCATTCGGATGCCGCAACACTGTCCCAGGCCAAGCTCACCGGGCCGTTCGGCTACATCCTCAAGCCCTTCGAGGAACGGGAACTGGCGGCGCAGATCGAGCTGGCGCTGTACAAGCACCAGGCCGACCGGCAAATCCGCGAGCAGCGCGAGTGGCTGCGCGTCACCCTTTCCAGCATCGGCGACGCGGTGATCGCCACCGACGGCGACGAGCGTATTTCCTTTCTCAATCCGGCGGCCGAATCGTTGACTGGCTGGAAGGCCGACGAAGCCATGGGCCGGCCACTCCGGTCCGTGTTTCACCTCGTCAACGAGCGGACCGGCCAGGCTCTGGAAGGGCCCGTGGCGCGCGTTCTGCGCGAAGGCCGCGTGGTGCCGCTGGCCAACCATGCGGCAGTGGTGGCCAAGGACGGCCGCATGGTGCCCATTGAAGACACCGCGGCCCCGATCCTGGACGCCATGGGGCAGGTGATCGGTGCGGTGCTCGTATTCCACGACGTCACCAAAAAGCGAAGGGCCGAGGAAGCATTGCAGCGAAGCGAAGCCATGCTGAGGGCCGTGCTGGATCAGATGCCTTCGGGCGTCACAATCAGGGCCGCCGATACCGATGCGCTCATCCTCTCCAATGCCCGGAGCAGGGATATTATGGGCGGCTTGGATGACATTGAGGCACAGTTTGCACACTACCGATTTTTCCGTCCCGATGGCCGTCACTACCGGATGGAGGACTGGCCGATCATGCGTTCCATGGCCACCGGCGAATTGGTGGACGGTGAAGAGGTCGAGTGTGTACGAGGTGAGGGTGACCATATCACGCTTAGCGTCCATTCCGCGCCGGTCCGCGATCCGGAAGGGCATATTATCGTCGGCGTGGGCATCTACCATGACATCACCGAGCGCAAGATGGCGGAACGGGCGCTGCGCGAAAGCGAAGAGCGCTTCCGGGTGATGGCCGACTCCATGCCGCAGCTCGCCTGGATAGCCAGGGCCGACGGCTACATCTATTGGTACAACCGACAGTGGTACGAGTATACCGGGACAACGCCCGAACAGATGGAAGGGTGGGGCTGGCAGAGTGTTCATGACCCAAATGCCCTGCCCGGCATTCTTGAGTGCTGGAAGGCGTCCATCGCTACCGGCGAGCCGTTTGACATGACCTTTCCGCTGAGGGGGGCGGACGGAAATTACCGCCACTTTCTGACCCGGGGAATGCCGGTGAGGAATGCGGAAGGGGACCTGATTCAATGGTGCGGAACGAACACCGACGTCACCGAGCGCAAGCTGATGGAAGACCACCTGCGCAAATCGCACGATGAGCTGGAAATCCGGGTCGAGGAGCGGACCGCCGAAATCACGAATTACATGAAGAAACTGGAGAAGAGCAACCAGGCCCTTCAGGAATTTGCTTCCATTGCCTCCCACGATTTGCTGGAGCCCCTTAGAAAGGTCCAATCCTTCGGAAACCTTTTAAGCGACAAATACGGCCCCAACCTGGGGGAGCCGGGAAAGGACTATCTCCACCGGATGGTCAACGCAGCGGAGCGGATGCAGAGCCTTCTTGACGCGCTTCTCGACTACTCGCGTGTTGCCACAAAAGCGGAACCGTTTCGGGACGTCGAGCTGGGTATGGAGGTAAAAGAGGTACTTTCCGACCTTGAGGCGCGCATCGAGGAAACAGGTGGCCGTGTGGAGATCGGGGATTTGCCGGTTGTCCGGGCGGATGCCGTTCAAATGCGGCAGCTCATGCAGAACCTCATCGGTAACGGGCTGAAGTATCACGGAGAGGAAAAGCCGTTGGTGAAGGTCTTTGCGGAAGCCTTCGATTCCGTCATCCGGATCTATGTGGAAGACAACGGCATCGGGTTTGACGAAAGGTACCTCGATAAAATCTTTCAGCCGTTTCAAAGGCTTCACGGGAAATCCAGCCAATACGAAGGTGCCGGCATGGGCCTTGCCATCTGCAAAAAGATTGTTGAGCGGCACGGTGGGAGCATTACGGCCAAAAGCGCGCCGGGTGAAGGCTCGATTTTTATTATCGACCTTCCTGCAAAGCGAGCTGAGGCATAGGCAGCGGCGGCAGCATACTGCACAGCAGGGATCAGGAGCCGAGAAGCATCATTGTACCGGACAGTCGATGCCTTCCAAAGGAATGATTGACACTATGAACCATGAACAAACCATGCGGCAAAGCAGAGGAACCGGTATGCGGACGGCCCGAGCGGCTACGGTGGGGTTTATCGTCGGGGTAATGCTCGTCTGGGGAACAGCCGGGCAGGCGGTAGCGTATCCGGTTGGCCGGGAGGCCGGGGAGCGCCCGGTTTTGTTCCTTGGCAATGAGTCGCTGCCTCCGATGAACTTCATGAAAGACGGCAAGCCGACCGGCGTGGTGGTCGATCTTGCCCGAGCCGTGGCCAAGCATATGCCTCGCACGGTGGAAATTCGTCTCATGAACTGGACCGAAGCGCAACGACTCGTCGTTGAGGGCCGGGCGGACGCTTTGTTGCAAATCAACCCCAGCCCGGAACGCCTGAAAATCTATGACTTCTCGGACCTGTTGCTGACTTCCGAATTCATGATATTCACCTCCACCGACCGCGTTGGCGTCTTTTCCTTGAGCGATCTGCGCGAGTTGAAGGTCGGAGCCGAGGGAATGGGGCTGCCGATTTTTTTGCTGCGAAAAGTTTCTGGGATCAATTTGGTAATGATCCCGGATTTTGTGCAAGGTTTCAGGATGCTGGCAACGGGTGCCGTGGATGCGGTGGTCGCGGATCGGTGGGTGGGCAGCTATTTACTGGCGGAAAACAATGTCCAGGGCGTGAAGATGGCCGAGGAACCCATTGACCGGAGCCAATCGGCGATTGCCGTGAAAAAAGGCAACGCCAAGCTGCTCGGAGAGATCAACGCGGCCCTGGCCGACATCCGCCGGGATGGAACCTACGACAAAATTATCCAATCCTGGCGCCCCAAGGAAGTAGTGTTCAAGACACGCGAGCAATTGCGCCAGGAGACGCGGCTGATTGTGTCCATCTCGGCGGTGTTGATCGCGGCGCTGGTAAGCATTGTGGCGCTGATCAGGGAAATCCGGCGACGCAAGCGCGTCGAGGCCTCACTACGGGAGAGTGAGCAGCGTTTCCGAATGGCACTGCGCAACGCGCCGGTGTCGGTATCGGTTCAGGACCGCGGTCTCAGGTACGTCTGGGCCCACAATCAGCGGACAGCGCGCCCCGAGGAAATAATTGGCAGGCTCGACTCCGACATCTTCACCTCAGAGGAGGCGAAGAGGCTTGGGGAGATCAAACGCCGTGTACTTGAGGAGAAGGTCGAGGTCCGCGAGCAGATGTGGTTCGACCGGCCGGACGGCCGAATGTTTTTGGATGTGTACTTTGTGCCCGTGCGCGACGAGGAAGATCGGATAACGGGCGTGGGAGTTGCCACCCTCGACCTGACGCCGATCAAACGTGCCGAAGAGGCGCTGGCCACCAGTGAGGAAAAATTCCGTACCGCCTTCGCCAATGCCTCCATTGGATTTGCGATGTCCTCCGTAGATGGACACTTTCTGGACGCGAATCCTGCCTATTGCAGAATCACCGGCTATCCAATCGAAGAGCTGCGGGCGCTGACATTTCAAAAGCTGATTCATCCCGATGACTATGCAGAGAACATGAAACTGATCGATCTGATGATGGCCGGCCGTATCCCCGATTTCGTGGTGGAAAACCGCTATGCCCTGAAAGATGGAGGGACGGCATGGGTTCGAAAAAGTGTTTCACTCGTACGTGACGCCGAGGGCACGCCGCAATGGATTATCTCCCTGGCTGAAAACGTTACCCAGCGAAAACGGGCGGAGGATGAGCTGCGAAGATCACGAGACGAGCTCGATCTCCGGGTTCGGGAACGGACCGCTGAGCTCACAATATCCAATAAAGCACTTGTGGAATATGCGGCCAAACTGGAAAGGCTGAACCAGGAGTTGCAGGAATTTGCCTTTGCCGCCTCTCACGATCTCCAGGAACCCCTCCGTAAGATTCAAACGTTCTCCGACCTGGCGAAAACGAGATGCGCACCCGCACTTGATAGTGCCGGACAGGATTACCTGGAGCGGGTCATCAATTCGGCCGGCCGCATGCGGCACCTTCTGGACGATTTGCTCCAATTTTCGAGAATCGCCACAAGACCTGAGGCGCACAAAGTAATAAGCCTGGGAAAAATCGCGAGGGAAGCGGCGGGTGTCTTCGAACGGATGATCGAGGAAGCGGGCGCCGTGGTCGAGATCGACGGCTTGCCGGAGATAGAGGCCGATGGGGCCCAGATGCTGCGGCTTTTTCAGAATCTGATCGGCAACTCCCTCAAGTTCCGCAGTGACGGAAAGCCCCGAATCATGGTGTCTGCCGGGAAGGATGGGCAAGGATGGTGCGAAATAATGGTGCGGGACAACGGCATCGGGTTCGATCAAGAGTTTGCCACGCGCATTTTCAAGCCCTTCCAGAGCTTGCACCCCCGCGGTGAATATGAAGGGACCGGAATGGGGCTCGCCATGTGCCGTAAAATTGTCGAGAGGCACGGCGGAAGCATCAGAGCCGAGAGCGAGTCGGGGAAGGGCTCGACGTTCATTATCAGCCTACCGGTAAAGCAAGAAAAATGGGGAGCCACCAGTGAAGGAAAAGGGACAGTTGGAAGTTCTGATGGCTGATGACGACGGAGAGGATTGTTTCCTCGCAACCGAAGCGTTTGCAGCGAGCGGCGCGCTGGCGGCCTTTTCCTGCGTCTGCGATGGAGTGGAACTCATGGAGTATCTGCTGGATCGTACCGGGTCCCCCGCGGGTATACTCCCCGATCTCATCCTTCTCGACCTGAACATGCCCAGGAAGGACGGGCGCGAGGCTCTTGTGGAGATCAAGTCCCACCCGACCATCAAGGATATTCCCGTCGTGATTCTAACCACCTCCAGGGAAGAGAGGGACATCTCTTTTGCCTTGCTGGCAGGAGCCGACTCCTTCATTACCAAACCCCCTACCTTCGGGGAATGGGTCGATATTATGAAGTCCCTGGCCGGCAGATGGCTTTCGAACTGATTTGCTGACCTTGCTATATATTTCTCTCTCCTTTCACCCAGCCGAAACGCCCGGCGTTGACCTCCTCATCCCGCGGTCTCATTCTGCCTTTGCCCGGAAAGGCCTCCAGCTGGGCTTCCTCAAACTGCTTCTTCCAA
Organism: uncultured delta proteobacterium; assembly: GCA_963826125.1. Taxonomy (GTDB): domain Bacteria; phylum Desulfobacterota; class Desulfarculia; order JACQYL01; family CAWGVV01; genus CAWGVV01. The sequence continues at coordinate 11,013 of CAWGVV010000001.1, forward strand.
CGGCCCGGCACGCTTTCCCGTATCCCCAGGTCCCGTGATGCCTGGGCGATGCTGGCCCCCCCTTCCGTCATCAGGCACACCGCTTCCAGCTTTAATTCCCGACTGAAACTACGACGCTTCTTGACTATTCAACAAAGCTGACTGAAGGCTCGAGAGACCGAATTGGATCAGAGCTTATCCTGTCTCTATCCATTTGAATGTATATCCAAACAATTTTGCAGAAGCAAATATATCGATATACATTTTTAAAAAAATAAAAATCCACTTAAGTTCGATTTTAATCAGCCGATATTTATACTGACTTTAAGGAGATCGACCTTCGGTAAATATTTCTTACATTGGAAAACTCAGCAGAGAAAATCAAGGATACGCTTTTTCGAGAAATGAATACGCACTCAATGAGTAGAGAACCATCATAACCAATACCTAACTTTGGAGGCTGACGCGATGTTGAGAAAATCCCTTTCTTCTCTGACCGTTGTTCTTGTGGCCGTGTTACTGCTCGGCACCGGCTCTGTTTGCGCCCAGGAAGTGAACAAGGGAGAAATACCGGCCGAACATTTACAACAATCATGCAAAGCCCTCCCTTGGGGAGTTACTGTTTGGGACCTCAACGAGGCGCTTGTCCCACTGAAAGAAAAGGAACAGATCATCTGGGTAGACACTCGTCCGGGAACCTTTTTTGAGAAAGGCACTGTCCAGGGGGCATTGTTGATGCCGTACAACAAGTCGGGACAGGAAGGGAACGATTTGACCAGGGAAACGCTCGAGAAGGCTATCAGTTCAGCGGGTCTTACCAAGGATACGGCAAAGATCGTATTCTTCTGCCAGGGCCCCACGTGTCATCGCAGCTACAATGCATCGTATGTCGCCGTCAAGGCATGGGGTTTCAACCCGAAAAATGTTTACTGGTTCAGGGACGGCTATCCGGTCCTGTTCAAGGCGGTCAAGGACGACCCGAAAATGAAGCGAAAAGCGAAACTTTATCTCAGCGACAGTGCACTGTCTCAGCTGTAAGAAGCCGGCCAGACTAAGTAAAAGGCGGAAATGAGGCCTTTACTGAATGTTTTCTGAAACTCGAAGCGATTAATCCCCTGAGTCATTGCAAGCGAAGCAATCTCTCTTGGCAGGAAACGATAAAGTGCCTGAGATTGCTTCGTCCCTTCACCTTGGGGGCGCTCCTCTCAATGACTTTAAATCCGGTGATGTACTCTTTGAGCATCACCGGGGGGATAAAACCTTTTGCGCCTCCATGGCCGCTCAAACAGTCGCTGGGCAGTAGACAGGAAAAATGGTATTGCGGAAAATGCTCTCTCTCCCGCTATCGTGAAAGCGGCCCAAGGCGTCACTGAAGAAGGTCAGAACCTGAGGATCATAAACACTTGCTCTCACGCCAGGGGATCTCGGTATGGCTCGCAATATATCCATTAGATTGAGAATTATCGGACTGTTTGCAGTTTCCTTCACGATGCTGTTATTGCTGGTGGGTGTTATTGAATATCGTAATCTTATCTTGTTTGAATCTGAAGACGGGAAAACTTTTCGAAAAGGAAACTCGCTGGTATTGCACAGCATAATGAACAGACAAGACAGGATATTGGATGAAGCTCTCACATACATAGTTAATTTTGAGGAAATACGCAAATATCTCTCCAACCAGATGGATGCTAATGCCAAGCTGATAGTCAGCGGAATGTTCACGTCCCTACAAAACCAAAATATCGGCCGTTTCATTATCTATGATCGTGACTATAATATTTTGGCCCAATACAAAAGTAACAATCTGCCCGCTAGGAACAATCGTCTTCCGGACTATTTACACCCCCTCTACCAGAAGAGCGCTCAAGAGGTGTCAAACAAAAAATATTTCAGGGGAGTTGAGGATCACCAGGAGACGTTTCCCATTGAGTATTGCGGAGCAACGGTTATCACCGATGACAATGACAAGCCTATCGGTTTTGTCGAAGTGTCTCTTCTGACCAGCACATGGGTTAAAGAGCTTGCCCAGGTCACGGAAATACCGGCGGGGATTTATGATCCCGCTCGTCAGAAATTTACCTGCACAACCGACCCCGCTTTTTATGGTCAATTGGGAGACTTAGTTAAGGACATCAGTGACGGACAGGACACAGTCGTTCATACAATTAAAGATCAATATTTTCGTTCAGTCCACATTCCACTTCGGGCGCCGAGCGGCGCCATTGTATCCTGGCTCTGGCTGACACAGAATCAGACAGCCCAGATCACCTCCCTGCGGCACAATTTCATCCTGGGCCTCGGCTGCTTTGTCGTCCTATCGATAATCAGCACTGTTTTCACCATATGGATACTCACGCGCAAGGTCATCAAACCTATCAACCAAACAATCGAGGGGCTGCGTGAAAGCATTCAGCAAGTCGATTGCGCCGCGAACAAAATGACGGTTTCGAGCCGTTCCGTGGCTGATGGTGCATTGCTGCAGGGGGCATCAATTCAGGAATCCTCATCTTCTCTTGTTCAGATAGCCTCCATGACAAAACAGAACGCCAAGAATGCAGGCCATGCGAACGATCTCATGAAGCATACTAATCTATTGGTACAAGGCGCCGATGAAGCCATTGGGCGATTGGCAAAAGAGATTGAAGAGATTTCAATCGCGAGCAATGAAACCTCAAAGATCCTTAAAAGCATCAATGATATCTCTTTTCAAACCAATCTCCTGGCGTTGAACGCGGCAGTAGAAGCAGCAAGGGCCGGTGAGGCGGGCGCAGGCTTTGCAGTAGTGGCCGGCGAGGTGAAAAACCTGGCCATGCGGGCTGCGGAGGCCGCCGGAACCTCGACTACGATGATACAAGGCATCACTGACAAGATTCGATGGGGACTGGAATCCGTTAACAAGACCAAGAAATCGTTCCAAGGGGTCGTCAACTCTGCGCTGAAGGCCGGGGAATTGGTGAACATGATTGCAGACGCTTCAATCGAACAGTCGGAAGGCATCGAACAGGTCAACAACGCCATTGTGGAAATCGGAAACGTCACCAATGAGAACACCCTCGAAGCAGAAGAATCAGCAAAAACATCCACTGAAATGAACGCTCAGGCCGAGCAGATAAAGGCAATTGTGAGCGTCCTCACCAGCGTCGTGAAGGGACAAAAACGTGTCGACGGCCAGCTCGGATTGCAATCTCCGGGCGAAAGGTTTCGACTGGAGTCTAGCCGAATCGTTTCTACAGATGATGTCCAATGATATAAGGTTCTTACCCGCTTATCGTTTGTAAGACCCCATTAGCCACTTTTCGTAGCCGAAGGCCCTGAGGATCTCCTTTGGTACCGATTTTAGAAACAGGGGGGAACCCGTCATGCCAGGCTACTCATTGAGGACCTTCTGAATAACACCGGCGATGTCACTCATTACGACGGGCTTCATGAGAAATGCCCTGATACCCTTATCCCTGGCCCTCGCGGGGTCCATCAAATTGCTATAGCCAGTGCAGAGAACAACCGGGATGTCCGGCCTCACCCGCATCAACTCTTCCGCGAGAGCGTCGCCTGTCATGCCCGGCATGGTCTGGTCCGTGATAACAAGGTCAAAATGATCCGGCTTCGCCTTGAACAATTCAAGGGCTTCTATAGGACTTGTGCGTGAAACGACTTTGTATCCCAATTGTTCGAGGATTCTTTGTCCCATATCAGCAAGTGATTTTTCATCGTCAATGTAAAGGATACGTTCGCCCCTCCCGAGGGAGGCCTTCTTTTGCTCCGCTTGGACAACAGGAGACATGTGGACCCTCGGCAAATAGATGTGGAACGTGGTCCCTTTCCCCGCCTCGCTTTCAACTCTGATTGCCCCACCCGATCGCTTGACTATCCCGTGAACGACCGCCAAACCCAAGCCGGTACCCACGCCCTTTTCCTTCGTCGTGAAATAGGGTTCAAAGATTCGTTTCATGACTTCGGAGGAAATCCCATCTCCGGTGTCCTTAATTGAAATTTTGATATACCGTCCGATTTCCAGGTCATCGAAGTAGTGATTATCTAATTTTTCAATTATTGCTTCTTGGACAGCAACTTCTATTGCGCCCGTTCTATCGCCGATGGCATGCGCGGAATTTGTACACAGGTTTATGATTATCTGGTGAATTTCTGTGGCGCTGGCTAATACTTCGCCTGAATCTTCGTCAATCCGGGCAATGACTTGTAGCGTTGAAGGTATTGTCGCCCGTAAAAATTTTATGGCTTCCTTGACGACTAATCCCACCCTGACGGGCACCTTTCCTTCATCGGTCTGTCTGCTGAAAGCAAGAATCTGCTTAACGAGGTCCTTCGCCCGGAGTGCGGCTCTTAAAGCCTCCTCTAAATCGCCGGCACAGCTCTCGGCACCTATATCGAGTATAGCAAGCTCAGTGTAGCCAATGATTGCAGACAGAATGTTATTGAAATCGTGCGCGATCCCCCCTGCGAGAACCCCTATCGCCTCCATTTTTTGGGCCTGTTGCAATTGCGATTCCAGTCTCTTTTTATCAGATAGGTCCAGAAAACCCTCGATAATGAATTCCCTGCCGTCCAGGATCGCTCGATTGACGGTCTTGAGGATAGGCATTTTTTGTCCATCGTTTCTCAGGAGAAGGCGCTCGGCATTGTCGGCCGTTTGATTTAAATCCAGAATTGGACAACGCCCTTCTTCATTAGGGCAGATAAAGTTGTGACATAGTCGATTGATAATTGCCGTTTTTTCGAGTCCGACCATTTCACAACCCCTGGGATTGATATCCACGATCTTACGATCATTGCTATCAATCACCACGATTCCGGAGGGGACGGATTCCAGTATTTTCTTGTACCATTCATGACTCTCTCTCAGTGCTCTGTCGGCTGCCTGACGCGCGTCCACCATCTGATTCGCTGATTCGGCCAGAGCTACAAATTCTCGATACTTGAGATTTTCTGGAGAGATCTTCGACAATTCAGTTGAGGATATTGAAAAGAAGTCAGAGAAGGAACCCAGGCTCATATTTAGTCTTCTCTGGAGAAAGATCCCAATGGAGATACTAAAAAGAATCATGCCCAGGAGAGTTATGCCGATTTTGAACAAACTTGATTTGACCTGCTCCTTCAGCTCGGAACGCAATCGGGTCAGTGACGCCGCTATTTCGTCAACGTAGATTCCCGCCCCCACGTACCACTGCCAGTCATCGAATTTGTCGGCATAGCTCAACTTGGGGGTACCTGGGAGTCCTTCAAGTCGAGGCATCACATATTCTACAAAGCCTCCGCCGGTCTTGGCTTTTGAAATAAGTTCCTGAACGATTTTAATCCCGTTTTCATCCTGTATATCCCACATATTCTTGTTCTTGGCTGGCCTGGTAAGGCTAAGGCCCTGGTACGTGCCTGCGAATACATAACCATCTTTCCCGAACCTGATTTCCTCTATCCTCTTTATCACTTCTTGTTGAATATCGCTCGTGACGTCATCCAGGTACTCGCCAGTACCTATGAACCAACCAAAAGGTTCAAGGTATTTAACGAACGCAATCTTGGGAAATTGACCGGTCTCGGTATTTGGCTTGCTCCAGGTATACTGGTAGAAGCCTTCTTGCTTTTCTTTGACCAGCCGTATCATGTCCCTCACGACAGGCCGGCCCAGACTATCCTTGACGTCCAGCGAATTCTTACCTTCCATATCCGGACTATCGGCTGATAGTTTAAACATTCCATTAATGTCAGCCGCAAAATAATACCCTCTCCCATTATTGAACCTGATGCTTCTCAATACGTTGACGACCATTTCCTCAATTTCCGACAATGATTTAGTCTCTCTATATTCATTATAAATGTCGTTAGCTAGTGAATACGCGTCATACACCCTTTCCCTTATAGCGTTCTTCAATCGTTCTTCAGTTCTTGATTTTTCGTACGTTATGTAGTTTATTGCCTGATCTACTTCGTATTTAAGCTGCTGCCGTTGGGATTTTATATAATCTGTTTCCATACGTGCGGCGTTTATATGAAATTGCTCAATAGCAGATTGCAACCAGATGAGAGCAAATACGCATGAAAAAAGGATAGATAGAATAATAACCGTTATCATAAAACTATTTGAAAGCGACGGCTTTTGAAGTTTATTCAGCATGTATAGCCAACCTCATAGCAGAATCGACCTGAAACGGAGATAGGATTCAGCCGCTTATTGAATAAGCGACGTTGAAATGGCCTGAAAGTTAGGCGATTACCTTGATGCGACAGAGGGACGGAATTGTTCATGTCCCGTATCGCTGGCGCTGCCCCCTTGTTCCAGTCTTTTCCATCCCGAACCACGCCTCGAAGCCATTTTAGAAGGTGGGACGGGATATCCCACGCTTGAGGCAGTTCCGACCAGCGTGTCCCGTCGACTCGAAAACCTTTCTCCACTTCATCAGTTTTCTCGCTTCTGGGCGCATACTTCGTCCCATATATCACATTGAAAGGATGTCCATGAATCATCCACCTGGCTAATCAAGGCTCTCGCTTGTTACTGACCATTTTCGATCTTCGGCAAGAGAATCTCGAACATGGTCCCTTTCCCTAATGCACTCCGGACGCCGATCGCTCCTTCATGGCGTTTGATAACTCCATGAACTAAGGCAAGGCCAAGCCCGCTTCCTTCTCCTGTCTCTTTGGTGGTGAAGTAAGGATCAAAAATTCGCTCCAGCGTGGCTGCATCCATACCGCGGCCCGTATCCCTGACTGTTAAGCGCACATACTCTCCTGGCGCCAAGCCTTCATGGCTTCCCGCGGTGACGGCATCCAAAACAACCTCCCCAAGAGTCACTTCCAGTACCCCTCCCGTTTCACGCATCGCATGTACGGCATTGGTGCAGAGGTTCATCAGAACCTGGTGCAACTGAGCCGGGTCGCCCGAAACCACCGAATGAGTGGAGATTTGTTGCCGCAATTCAATTGTGTCGGCCAAGCTCGCCTTCAGCAATTCCAATGCCTCTCGGATAATGGGAGCAACCTCCACGGGTCGTCGGGACTGTGTTGTCCCTTTACTACCGAAGGCCAGGACGTGCTTCACAAGGTCCCTCGCGCGATGCGTCGCTGCGAGGACCTGATTTAGATAGCTGTAGGGGGGGGTGTTGGGTTGGATGTCCCCCAGAGCCATCTCTGTGTATCCCAAAATGGCCCCAAGAAGATTATTAAAATCGTGGGCAAGGCCGCCTGACAGCGTGCCGATGGCCTCTATTTTTTGAGCGCGGCGAAACTGGGCCTGTAGTTTCTTGATTCGAATCAACCCCTCGATCCTGGCCAGGAGCTCTCGCTTCTCTATGGGGCGGACGATGTAGCCGTCCGCGCCAAATTCCAGGCCGGTGGCTTGCTCACCGGAAGATGTCTTCACAGAAGAGATCAAAATCACGAAGACATCGTGAATATCCGGATCAGCCTTGATATCCCGGCAAATTTGAATACCGCTCCTGTCGGGCAGGACGACGTCGAGAAGCACCAAGTCGGGACGAATGGTTCGGACCATAGTCATTGCATCGCTGCCGTTTGATGCCTCCAACAAATGGTAACCCTTGCCTTTTAGGAGGTGGCAATTGATTGCGCGCAAATCTCGATCGTCGTCCACTATCAGAATCTTGAATGTTTCTTCCATTTCTTTCATCCTTTTCCGACACTCCGCCACAACGCCGGGAAGTAGGGCTGGGGAATCCACATTTCAACCGTTTGCTCCTGTACCCCGGCCTGCTTATACGAAGATCAATGCTCCGCAGTCGATACAGATAAGACAAGAGGTCGTGTAAAGTCGAAAAGCACCCCGCGAATAACCACCTATTGGTGTATGCGGGGTAGATGCCCTCGAATGCCAACGGCGTCAATTGCCGTTGGGGGCTTTGCTCGCGTACAATTGAGCCGGCCAACAGGTAAGGATGAATCCATGGGCCCGATAGGCGATAAAAACCAACGGACTTGCTCCACGAGACCGGCGAGCAGAGACCCATGGAGCGAGTTCGGGAAGCGAAAATGGTCGAAAAAAAATATCCTGCGCCATCTCTCGCGTTTTTGCCGCTAAGCGCTGTCTTTCTCAGTGGATGTTACTGGGAGTGAAAAACAAAAGTTTGCTCCTTGACCCGCTTTGCTCTCTACCCAAATCTTGCCCAGGTGCCCGAGAACGATTTTTCTGACGATGGAAAGGCCTAAGCCGGAGCTCTTCTCTCCGCCTGTAGGTCGCACACTCGTTTTTGAAAATGGCTTAAACAGCTTCTCCTTGTCCTCCGCGGATATGCCCGGTCCCTCGTCTCGGACCGAGACGGTAACGTGGTCTCCGCTCTTAAAGACGCTTACGGTCACCGTGGTATCGGCGGGAGAGAATTTGACGGCGTTCGATATCAGATTGTTAAGGACCTGATCAATTTTTAGGCGATCCACTCTTATCTCCGGGATTAGCTCGTAGTTGGTAAAGTGGATTCTTATCCGTTTCTTTTGTGCCAGCGTACCATTCAATGTCACATTGTGTCTGATTAAGGATTCAATGTCTGTCGGCTCCCTGTGTAGAAGGAGCTTGCCCGACTCTATTTTGGCGATGTCCAGCAGGTCGTCCAGAAGGTGCAGCATGAATTCGCTGGAACCGCGGATGCGATCAAGAAACTCAGCATGCTCCCCATTCAGCCGGTCCTTAATTTCTTCCAACAAAAAATTACTGTACGCGTGGATAATGCTTATGGGGTTGCGAAGATCATGGGTCGCCATGCCCAGGAACTGGTTTTTGAGATCGTTTAGCTTGACCAGTTCCGCGTTCTTTTTCTGAAGCTCCCTGCCGAGGTTGCTCAATTCATTGTTGGCGGTCACAAGGCCTTCGCGGAGGGTTTCCAGTTCGATGCTGTTAATCTCCCCAATGGCCAGAATTTCAGAGCCCGCCCTCAGAAAGCGAAAATAGAATGTCTGGGGAAGGCCGGGTCCCGTCTTGACATTGAGGAGGTGAACCCTCTCCGATTCGGCCAGAACGTCTTCCCACTTCACCGAACCGGTGAAATCAACGACGATGTCCATAAAAGCCCGGTTCGGAAGATCCGCATCCAGAAGCTGTTCAGCGTAGCGGTTGGACGTACGGATACAACCGTCGCGGTCAAGAACCAAGACGAGAATGGAGGACTCCTCGTTGAGGTACTCCAGAATGGATTCTTTGTAAGACGCATCTGTCATTTCATGCGGTCCTCCAACTCTTGCAAGGAGGAAACCAGGACAACGTCGTCGTACTTCGAAAGTCTATCGGTCCCGCCCCAGCGGAAAGCCTGTCCCCCGACCAGGAGGGGAATATTTCGGAAGTTGGAACGAATCATCTCGATCACCTTCAGGAGATTTTCCATATTGAAGTAGATGGCCAGGGAAAGGCCCACGATATCAGGCTCTTTTTCATCGATGAGCCTCAGGAGCGCCTTCGCGGGCGTGTTGGCCCCCAGGAAGTAGCCATCCCAACCATTGAGCTCGAATATATCGGCCACCATCTTCCCCCCGATCTGATGAAACTCGTTTGCCACGCAGGAAATAATGGCCTTCTTGCCAATGTGCTCGGCACTGAAAATGCGCGGGTAAACAAGACTAAAGAGGCTCTCCGTGATGGCGGTGGCCAGGTGCTCCACGGCAACGGAGATTTTATTGGTTTCCCATAATTCACCCACCTCATACATGCTGCGTTGAAACAGGTCGGTGTAAAGCACCTTCATCTCTATATCGGCGCCAAGCAAGTTTTGGACCAATTCATGGCATTCGAATCTCTTTCCAGCGAGCAGGGCTTTGAGGTAGTCTTGGTATGACCTTTCTTCTATTATCACTGGGATATCTCTTTCACTCTCTGTTGCCGCGCCACGTGCATAATGTTGCGGAAGATCGCTCTAAAGAAGTTCCTTGTCTGTTACCGCTACTCATTCCCACGTGCTCTTTCATTTGCCTTGGCAATGATGTCGTTGACGGCCATGACCCACGTTTCGTCGAACCGCTCTGCATCTGTCATCCATCCCTGGAGTGAAAGCACTGCCCCTTTGACCCCATTTTTTTCGTCGGCAACAGCAGACGCCAATAATCTTCCGGTATTTTTATATTTTTTGGCGAGTTCGGGACCGACCGCTGCCTCGAAGTCGTTGGCCAGCGCCTCCAGGTCCATCGCCGACAACCGTTCCGACCGTGCCCGCGCGAGAGCTTCAGCTGCCTGCAGCAGCGAGCCGTAGCTCGATTTGCTTTGCACGCCAGCTTTTGTCAATTCCTCGTGCAGGAATCGCAGAGTGTACTCCAGCAAAATCAGCGGCATTCCCCTGGTGGCGAGCACTCTGCCGAGCCAGTCGATCTGCTTTTGCATCGTTGCCTGATCCAGGCCCGTCAGGGTGGCAAGCCAGCAGGTATCGCTGTCCGAGAAGCGTTTACCTCTTTCCCCGTAGCGCAACGCATAGTAGGGGAACTCCTCCCGGCAACGGCTGCTCGCTTTCAGGGCAGCTTGAATCTCCCTTTCGTCATCGGGTATGGGGTGGTTTCCGGCCTCCGGATTGATCCGGGCCACATGGAAAGCCCTACCCTTCTCTTCTATCGGAAATAATGCCTTGTAGACTCCCTCCAAGCCGGTAAAAGCTTCATGCGCCGCCTCGATGATTTGCGCGTGCTCGGCGGGGTCAGTCAATGCGCTGTTCACTGTTCCGGTAAAGTGCTCCCAACTGCTTCGCACCCGATCCTGATAACTCGAATAGTAGGAGCAACCATTCGAGCCGTCCAGATGGAAAGTCGCCGAAACGTCCGGCAGATGCATGTTGTTGCCCAGTGTCGAACCTTCAAAGACGTACAGATAGCCGAGCAGCGTGACGGGGTTCTCCACCCTTCTGAGGCGAATTTTGTCTGTCAGGGCGATGGCAGCCTGCAGGGCAGAGGGAATATCCGATATGACCCGCGGTTCGAAAAACCTCAGGTCACTTTCGAGCAGAGGGAGTTTTCTCAGTCTCTCGTCCCACACCTTCGCAGCCGGAGTGTCATCAATGGATGCCACCTCACTCTCCATTACCCCGTGGATAATGGCCAGCGCCCTGAGCTGGGCCACATAGCATTCCAGGGGCAATTGGTGGGCCATGAGGGCTGCAAAATAGGGCAGCGACTCAAGCCTCGCATGGCGACCTTTGGTCGATTCCTTCAGGCGTGCCATAATCTCTGCCGATCGATTGTTCGAGTTACCGATGTGCACTGGCACTTTCCCCTCCTTCGAAGCTGAGCTACCGCAGCTATGACTATCTGTCAATATCCATGGATTGGAATGCAGCATCAAAATATCATCCCCTGAACCGCCTGACAAATCATCTGGAGCATCCTCGCCGCCTCAATCGGGGCACCTCGCACTTTCCGGCCCTAGCAGGGGAATCCGATGCAACGCAGGACGCAAACGCTCTGATCGGCAAAGTGAGGGGTGTGGGAATGGTTCATGCATAAAGACTGGAGCCTGGTGAAAGGGTGAACCGGCAAAAAGGCCTGGGTGAATGGCGTGAAAATTTTTTCAATGACTTTCTTTCCCGTATATCGGATGCCTCAGTGGTTAGCGAAAGACTGACGATGGAAGTGATTTTATTTTTAAATAATTCTCCCCAAATCGCCATTCAAGAACTCGCCTTATCCAAAATAGAATGATAATGTCGATTTCTCTCTACCTTCGTTCATCACTAATGAAAAGATAGAAGCGGGAAACCGGAACAGAGGTGAGCATGAAGAATATGCCCGACCACGACCTGCGGCAAAGAGTTGAGCAACTCGACTCCGAACTGGCACGCTCCAGGGAAGAAGCGGCCTCTTTGCATTCCATTCTCGATGCATTCATCGAAGGGTCGCAGCAGGTCCTGAAACACCGGGGGTTTGCCGAAACCGCACGTTCCCTGTTCGACCTTTGCAAAAAGCAGATCGGCGCTCAATGTGGATATGTAGCGCTTTTAAACGAAGAGGGGAGCGAAAACGAGGTGCTCTTCCTGGACGCCGGCGGTCTTCCCTGCGGCGTCAATCCCGAGCTGCCCATGCCGATTAGAGGGTTGCGCGGGGAGGTCTACGCCAGGGGAGAGACCGCATACGAAAATGACTTTGAAAAGAGCGAATGGATGAAATTCATGCCCCAAGGGCATGTGCGGATGAAGAACGTCATGTTCGCGCCGCTCATCCATGACGGGAAGACCGTCGGCATATTGGGGCTGGCAAACAAACCAACCGACTTCGATGCCAAGGATGCACGGATAGCGACAACCTTCGGAAAACTCGCCGCCATCGCCCTGAGGGAAGCAAAACGAATCGACGACATCCAAATGGCCGAAGAAGCGCTGCGACAAAGTGAAAGCAAATTCCGGACGCTGTTTGACACGATGGATGAAGGGGTTTGCCTTCATGAAATCATTTATGGCGGGGACGGAAAACCGGCTGATTATCGGATTCTCGATGTGAACCCGGCCTATGAACGCATAACCGAGATTGCAAGGGATGCGGCGCTGAACAGGACAGCCTCGGAACTCTACTCGACAGGCGAACCGCCTTTCCTGAACGTCTATGCGCGCGTTGCTGAAACCGGGGAAGCGGATGCCTTCGAGATATTCTGGCCCCCCATGAAGCGCCATTTTCTCATCTCGATCGTTTCCCCCCAAAAAGGACAATTCGCCACTGTTTTCACTGATATTACCGCTCAGAAGGAGAAGGAAGAACGGCTTCGGGTGAGCGAGGAATACTTGGCCACGACGCTCAATTCCATTGGAGATGCCGTTATCGTCACCGATCTGCACGGCAAGGTGGTGGGCATGAACCCGGTCGCGGAAAAGTTGACCGGCTGGAAGTTGTCGGAAGCTTCGGGAACTCCCCTGGAAAAAGTGTTCACCATTCTGAATCAAAAGACCCGGGAAAAAGTTGAAAACCCCGCAAGCAAGGTCCTCCGGGAGGGGGGAATTGTCGGCCTGGCGAACCATACCGTGCTGATTTCAAAGGAGGGAAAAGAATATTTCATCGACGACAGCGGGGGCCCTATCAAGGGTGACGACGGTAAAGTAGTGGGCGTGGTGCTCATCTTTCGGGATGTCACGGAAAAATACATGGCCGAGGAAACGTTAAGGCATGAACGAGACCTGATGGCTCGGATGATGGAGACGAGCCCGGCCGGTATCGTCCGAGTCGATGCCAGGGGGGTGGTAAACTATGCGAATACGCTGGCTGAGCAAATCCTTGGGATTGCATTGTCGGAAAATTCGGAGCGAACCTACGATGATCCAGCCTGGATCATAACCGATTTCGAGGGGGGACCCTTCCCGGAAGAAAAACTGCCATTCACTACCGTCAAGCAAACGGGCAAACCTGTCTTTGGGATACAACACGCCATCCAGTGGCCTGACGGCAAACACGTGCTGTTGTCTGTCAATGCCGCTCCCCTCGTAGGCGACGCTGGGGCGTTCGACGGCATGGTGGCCACAATTGAGGACATAACCGAAAAATATCTGGCCGAGCAAAACTATCAGACACTGTTCCGCGAAATGATCGATGGGTTTGCGCTCCACGAAATCATTTGCGACGACTTGGGACATCCCATTAACTATCGGATTTTAGCCGTCAATCCAGCGTTCGAACGGTTGACCGGATTAAGGGGTGAGAGTTTAATCGGCAAAACCATATTGGATGTACTCCCCAGTATAGAATCCTGTTGGATCGAAACATGTGGACAAGTGGCGCTGACGGGGCAGCCCGCATGTTTTGAAAGCTACGCACAGGATAGCGACCGTCATTTTCAAGTGACTGCCTTCAGACCGGCGAAGAATCAATTTGCGTGTATGTTGGTAGACATCACCGAACGCAAACGGGCCGAAGAGGAACGCGCGATTACCCTCGACCTGCTCCGTCTGCTGAACCAACATAACGGAATCCGCGAACTGATGGCCGACGTCACCCTCCTGATGCGTAACTGGTCCGGTTGCGATGCCGTGGCCATACGCCTCCGGGAGGGCGAGGACTTTCCCTATTTCGAGACACGGGGGTTTCCCCCGGAATTCATCCGGTCGGAAAACCGGTTGTGCGCGGTGGATAACAAAGGCCAACCGGTTCGCGACGGTGCGGGAAACCCGGTCCTGGAATGCATGTGCGGGAATGTGCTTTGCGGACGCTTCGATCCCCGCCTTCCTTTCTTCACCGACAGCGGCAGTTTCTGGACAAACAGCACCACGGAGCTGCTGGCGGCGACCGACGAGAAGGACCGCCAGGCCCGTACACGCAACCGCTGCCACGGCGAGGGGTATGAATCCGTGGCGCTCGTTCCGTTGCGTCGAGGCTCGCAAATACTGGGGTTGCTCCAGTTCAACGATTCACGGCGCGGCAGGTTCGACCGGGCCAAGGTCGCCCTGCTGGAACGGTTGGCGTCGAACCTGGCCATCGGGATCACGGAGCGCAAGGCCGCCCAATCCCTTCTTGAAAGCAGGGAGCGGTTTCAGCAGCTGTTCGACAACATGAGTGACGGGGTCGCGGTCTACCTGGCTGTGGAGGAGGGGAAGGACTTCGTCTTCGTGGATCTCAATAAAACGGGACAGTCGCTGAGCCATGTCCATCTGGATGAAGCCATCGGCCAACGGATCACCGAAGTCTTTCCCGCGGCGGAACGGATGGGGCTTCTGGACGTACTGCGGCGCGTCTGGCAAACGGGTCAACCGGAGGACCTTCCCATAACGCAATACTCGGACGGACGCATCAGCGAGTGGGTGGAGAACCATGTTTACAAGCTTCCATCCGGGTTGGTCGTCGCCCTTTATTCGGACACCACCGAGAAGCGCAAGGCAGAGGAGGCGCTGCAGAAAAGCGAAGAGAAATACCGTCTGATAACCGAGAATGCTGGGGAGGCGATAGTGGTGGCCCAAGACGGCATGATTAAATTCGCTAATCAGATGACAAGCCGGCTCACCGGTTTTCCCCTTCCGGAAATCACTTCGCGACCGTATATCACGTTCATTCATCCCGACGATCGGGATAAGGTCTCGGGAAATCAGCAGGCACGAATCAGAGGGGAGCAGGTACCGAGCTTTTACGAATTTCGATTAATAAACAGTGAAGACAGTGTTCGCTGGGTTGAAGTCAATGCCGTAGTGACCGAGTGGGACGGAAGAGCGGCGACTCTTAATTTGTTAACAGACATCACCGAGCGCAAACGGTCGGAAGAAAAGATAAACAGCCAGGCACGGACACTGAATGTCATTTTTAACAGCGCTCCGAATATCCTGTTGCTGGTGAACGATGAAGGTCGAGTTGAAAAGATCAACCACAAGGGTGCCGCATTTTCGGGACGAAAGGAAAATGAGCTTCTCGGGCTTCTGGGCGGCGAGGTGTTTAACTGCATTAGCTCTTTCGACGGGGAAGGGTGCGGCCGAAACCCCGTCTGTTCCCATTGTCCCGTGAGAACCAGAGTGGAATCGACTCTGCAGACGGGTGTTCCCCGTAGCGAGGAGGAAGGGCGGATGACCTTCCTCATTGACGGCAAGGAAACCACCCTGCACCTTTTGATCTCAACCGTCCCGGTGGAACTTGACGGATCCAACAAAATACTCATTTTACTAACCGACATCACCAAACTCAAGCAGGCCGAAGACGCCCTGGCCGAGAGTGAAAAACGCTATCGGACCTTTTTCGAGCAAGCACCCTATGGAGCTGTGGTCTTGGACCAGAAAACCGCCAGGATCACCGAATTTAATGATCAAGCTTGTCGCCAGCTGGGCTACTCGAGGGAGGAGTTTGCCCGGTTGCGGGTGTCCGATATCGAACTAGAGGAATCAGCCGAAGAAATCCAGACTCATATTCAAGAAGTACTGAAAGAAGGGTACGATGAATTTGAAACCCTGCAGAGAAACAAGCAGGGCGAGATAAGACATGTCCACGTACATGCGCAGGTGACCGAGATCAATAATCACCCTGTTTACCGCTGCATCTGGCGTGACATCACCAAGGAACTGGAATTGGAAAACAGGGTGACGCAGGCCCAGAAAATGGAGGCCATCGGCACGCTGGCCGGCGGCATCGCCCATGACTTCAACAATATTCTCGGCGCCGTTACGGGGTATACCGAGATGGCCCTGTTCCATATCGCTCCCGATAGCCCGGAAAGGGGCTACCTGGAACAGGTACTGCGAGGAGGCGAGCGAGCCAAAGACCTGGTCAAACAGATACTGGCTTTCTCTCGGCAGTCCGACGAGGAGAAAAAGCCGGTTCACATGGGGATCATTCTCAAGGAAGCCCTGAAGTTCCTGAGAGCTACCCTGCCCACCACCATAACCATCGAAAGCGCTATCGACCGGGACTCCGGGGTCGTCTTGGCAGATCCCGTTCAAATCCACCAGATCATCATGAATCTCTGTTCGAACGCCGGTTACGCCATGCGCCTCAACGGGGGACTCTTACGAATCGACCTCCGCGATGTCCAGCTGGACGCGGACGAAGTAAAGAGACTTGACTTGGAACCGCTCACGGGCGCTTACAGCCGCCTGTCGGTGAGCGACACGGGAACCGGAATCCCGCCGGCCGTACTCAATAGAGTATTCGACCCGTTTTTCACGACCAAGGGAAAGGGTGAGGGGACCGGCTTGGGGTTGTCGGTGGTGCATGGAATCGTGAAACACAGCGGAGGCGCCATAACCGTTGAAACCCAACCGGGCGAAGGCGCCACATTCAAAATCTATCTGCCGCGTCTGGCAACTGTGGAACAAGAAAAGCCCGCACCCCGGGAACCACTGGAGCGTGGAAGCGGAGTGGTCCTGCTCGTCGACGACGAGGAAACGCTGGCGCAGTTGGGACGACATATGCTCCAACGCCTCGGCTACGAAGCAGTCTGTTCAACGACCGGCAAGGAAGCCCTGGCCCTCTTCTCTTCCGAACCCGAGCGATTCGATCTCATTGTTACCGATTTGACGATGCCGGGAGTCACCGGGATCGACCTGGCCAAGGCGATCCTGGCCATACGGCCCGACATCCCCGTTATTCTGTGCACGGGCTATAGCGACGAGCTAACCGAGCAGAGGGCGCGGGAAGCAGGAATTCGGGAGATCGTTACGAAGCCCATTAATTTCCGTGATTTTGGAGTGGTCATCCAGAAGATGCTAAGTTAAGGCAGGTATTTTGCATGAAATAAGTTGTTACTCTCATAAGAGAGTGCGCGTGAATGTCCCGATAAAAAACATGGTTTTCGTTTACTGAGGTTGCCAGCGATATGCCGAATCGGCAAAAAGCAAACCGGATGGAGTTGGAATGTATGACCAGGGTGCTCGTCATAGACGATGACCCGCTCTTTTGCGACATGCTTTCCGCCATGACGCGGGAATTGGGCCACGAACCCATTACTGCTTCCAGCCTGAAGGAGGGGCTGAAAAAGAAGGAACAGGGCCCCTTCGACGCGGTATTGCTGGATGTCAATCTGCCCGACGGCAACGGGTTGAGCATCATTCCGGAAATTCAAGCCTGGGAGGGAAGGCCGGAGGTTATCATCATAACCGGCGAAAGCTCGCGCGATGGGGCTGAACTGGCGATCAAGAGCGGAGCGTGGGACTACCTGGAAAAAGCGGCGACGCTCAGCGACATAATCCTCGGACTCTCCAGGGTCCTTCAGTACCGCCGGCAAAAACAGCCCGCCAACACTTTGATGGTGTTGAAGAGGGAAGGCATTGTCGGGGAATCGACTCAATTGATTGCCTGCCTGGAAACGGTCGCCAATGCTTCTTCAACCGACGCCAATACGCTCATACACGGTGAAACCGGGACCGGAAAGGAGCTGATTGCCCGGGCCATACACGCGAACAGCCGGCGGGCGAGGAAATCCTTTGTGGTGGTCGATTGCGCCGCCCTTCCGGAAACACTCGTGGAGGGAATCCTGTTCGGTCACAAAAAGGGGGCGTATACCGGCGCCGACAGTTCAAGCGAAGGGTTGATCAAACAGGCCGACGGTGGGACGCTCTTCCTCGACGAAATAGGAGAATTGCCCCTTGCCGCCCAAAGGGCCTTTCTCAGGGTGCTTCAGGAACGCCGTTTCCGTCCGTTGGGCGGGGTTGAATTAGTTCAGTCCGATTTCAGGGTTATTGCCGCCACGAACCGCAATCTGGAAAAAGAAGTCGAAAAGGGAACTTTTCGCAATGACCTTTTTTTCCGATTGAAAACGGTCGCCATTGAAGTGCCGCCATTGAGAGACCGCACCCGTGATATCAAGGATGTGTCAGTCTACCATTTGAACAGGCTTTGTGATCGTTACGCAATGGGAATGAAGGGTATGTCACCGGAATTCCTGGAATCCTTACTCACCTACTCATGGCCCGGCAACGTGCGGGAACTGGTGAATGCCATGGAGTACGCCATTGCAACGGCCGGGCAAGAGCCGACTCTCTACCCGAAACACCTCCCCGTCGATATGCGTATCAAGCTGACCCAGAATTCGCTGCGGACCGTTTGTTCCGCCTCCGAAACGGCGGCGCCGCTCTCGGAAGAGGGATTGCCGGCCTGGAGCGATTACCGGGAACAGCAACTGAGCAATGCCGAAGAGAGCTACACCCAAGAACTCATGCTCCAGTCCGGGGGGGACATCGCCCGCGCCATGGCTATTTCGGGACTCAGCAAGTCACGCATCTATCAAATAATGAAAAAGTACAGCCTCAGCCACAAATCCTGACTGGTCCTCAATCTTCCTCTCCAGGAAACCTCGTTTTATTCAGGGCGTCCCACAGTATTCCACTGAAACTGGATGCATTCCAGCCCGGCTGGAATTTCCGCCGACCTTTCCATCCCTCCTCGCTTTTGTATGCTCCATAACTTATTGATATCTAGCTTAATTAAAATTTTTCATTTCTGGCATCTCTCTTGCTTTTCCAAGAGAGAGGCAGGCATGTCCTTCAAGCAACAAGGAATTCCGAAGTGCAGATACTTATATACGTGAAATCGGACAATGAACAGCTCGGTGTCATAAAGCGGTTGATCGCCGACACTGTGCCGGAACGACAACTTGAGTCTTATCAAGATGTCGGTGCGTTCAAGAAAAGGCTTCTACTGCCGCAGACCACTCCCTTCATTACGGTGATCGCCCCACGGGACTTTTATGATCTGGGGGAGATAGTGGCCCTCGCTTCTCTGCTCCGCGATAGAAAGGTCGTGCTCGTCCTGCCGGACAGGCGGGAGGATACCATTCGCTGCGGGCATCTATTGTGGCCCCGGTTCCTCACGTTCGCGGACGGCCCATTGGACTGGGTTGTTGAGGTACTGAACAAGATGCTGGAGCCGAAGCCGCTTTCCGATGCTTTTCGCTCATTCGAGAGAGCCGCTCACCAAGGCCATGACCGGAAGAATTCCGCCAAACCCAAGAGGCAAGAAATCGAGAATAAGGGACAAACGAGGCCCATCCCGTAAACGGATACATAACGAAAAGGGGGAAATCATGAATGAACGTCCGGAACCGACCAGTCAGCAGGGCAATGGGGAGCCATCCAGCGGAGGCAAGTTTCTCACCTTCAACCTGGCCAGGGAGGAGTACGGCATCACCATCCTCAAGGTGAAGGAGATCATCGGTCTTCTGCCGATCACTGAGGTCCCACGGTTGCCCGACGAAATCAAAGGGGTGGTCAACCTGAGGGGCAAGGTCATCCCCGTCATGGACCTCCGACTCCGTTTCGCCATGCCTTCCGAGGACTATACGGACAGGACCTGTATCATCGTGCTGGAGGTAGGCGACCAGGCCGGCACGGTTCTGATGGGGGTCATTGTGGATTCCGTGTCGGAGGTCCTGAACATCGGCGCTTCCGATATTGACGCCCCCCCCTCTTTCGGCACCGGCATGGACACCTCGTTTATTCTGGGCATGGCCAAAACGGGGAAGGACGTGAAGATACTGCTGGACGTGGACCGTGTTCTTACCCGGGACGAAGTCGGCGTGTTGAGCAAAATACAATAAGCACACCCTGTGCATCACTTTCAAGAACCAAGGAAGGGAACATCATGAAAAAGATGAAATTGGGGACGAAAATCGGCGTAGGCTTCGGACTGCTCATTGTCATCGCTCTCGCGCTGGGCGGCATGGCCTACTGGAACATGGGAAACGTGGCGACCTGCGCGGAGATGCTGGCCGCGGAATACGTACCCGAGGTGGCGGTGGCCAACAACGTGGAACGGAACTCGTTAATGACCATGTTCAACCTCCGCGGGTACCAGTTCACGGAGGACCCGGAGTTTCTGAAAACAGGCAGGGAGTACCTGGGAAAGGTGAAGGAATATCTCAAAAATGCGAAGGACCTCGGTGTGCGGTCAAAGCACTTGGCGAAACTCAAGGAGCACGTGGACGGGGTAACGGCCAACGTCGCGAAATACGAGGAAATACTCGACAAGTCGGTGGAACTGACCACCGCCAACCAGAAGGCCCGAAAAGAACTGGATCAAAGTGCAACACAGTACATGGAGACATGCGACGCCTTCCTGCAAGGCCAGAACAAGAAACTCGAGAAGGCGCTGGCTGATGGGGCGGCTGCTGATGTCATACTGGATAGTTTCAAGAAGATTTCCCTAGTGAACGGTATTATCGACCTGGGGAAAAGCACGATCATCGCAGCCTTCAAGTCGCAGTCGCTCCGCGACCCTCAAGTCATCCGCGACGCGCAGAAGAACTTCGAGGACATGGGCAAAAAATTTGACGAACTGCAGAGCATCACCAAGGATAACGATAATTTAAAGCTGATCGAGGCCACCAGGGCTGCGGCCGCATCGTACAAGACCAAGATGAACGAATTTCTCGCCAACTGGATCGCCATTCAGGAGTTGGGGGACAAACGCGGGAAAGTCGCCGACGAAGTGCTCAAGGGGGCGCAATTGACCGCCAGTGCCGGTATCGACAACACCGCGAAAATTGCCGATGAATCACATGAGTCGCTGAACACGTCCTCGCGAATCATGCTGTTCGGCCTTATCGGTGCCTTGCTGGTGGGCGTACTCCTGGCGGTCTTCATCACCCGCAGCATCACCAAGCCGGTGGGGAGGATCATCGACAACCTGAACGCCGGCTCCGATCAGGTCGCTTCCGCGGCACTGCAGGTTTCGTCGTCCTCGCAGTCACTGGCGGAAGGCACCTCCCAGCAGGCGGCCTCACTGGAAGAAACAAGTTCCTCCATGGAGGAGATGTCCGCCGTCACCAAGGCCAACGCGGACCATGCCGGCCAGGCCGACGCCCTCATGCAGGAAGCCCGAAAGGTCATCGGGCAGGCGGGTCAGTCCATGGATGAAATGGCTTCGTCGATGGTAAAGATCGCGGCTTCGGGAGGAGAGATCGGCAAGATCATCAAGACCATCGACGAAATCGCCTTCCAGACCAACCTGCTGGCCTTGAACGCGGCGGTGGAAGCGGCCCGGGCAGGGGAAGCGGGCGCGGGGTTCGCGGTGGTGGCCAACGAGGTGCGCACGCTGGCCATGCGTGCGGCCGAGGCGGCAAAGAACACGGCCTCGCTCATCGAGGACACGATTCAGCGCATCAACCAGGGTTCCGGCCTGGTGACGAAAACCCAGGGCGGATTTGCCGAAGTGGCCGACGCGGCCGGAAAGGTTGCCGCCCTGGTATCGGAAATCGCGGCGGCCAGCGCCGAACAGACCAGAGGCATCGAAGGGGTGAATCAGGCCGTGGGGGAAATGGACCGCGTGGTGCAGCAGGCGGCCGCCAATGCCGAGGAAAGCGCATCCGCGTCCGAGGAACTGAGCGCCCAGGCGTCCCAGATGAAGGACATCGTGAACGAATTGGTGGTCATGGTAACAGGAACGTCATCCCACAACGGGAATGGGCGTCATCCGGAACATGCCTACCACGCCGAGGAACGCAAACACCTCGCTCTTCCCATGAAGAAGGCGAAAGTTCCCGCACGAGAAATCAGCCCGGAGAAGGTGATTCCCCTTCACGACGAAGACGACATGAAGGACTTCTAACCGGCTTTTCCGGGAGTGATGTCTTTCGGCATCGACTTGCGGGCAGTGAGAGCAGCTCCGACGCTCTCGAGAAGGAAGAACGAACATATTCCTGAATAGGGTAGAGGCCGGTCGGAGAAGAGAACTCCAACCGGCCTCTGCGAGCGTCCAGCACGGTAGGCAGTGCTTGTTGTCAACGATTGGTTCATCGTTTTTATGGCAACGGTTCGAGCGTTGAAGAAAATCCCGGCACGCATGGGGAGAGTGTCATTTCGGACCGCGTCGAAGAGAAAGACCTTGGCCCCGTGCACCGGTTTCGGTGGACTCCCGTTCGTGGAATGCGTTCGGGTTCCGCCGGCAGCCTTCCCAGTGAGTCGGGCTGCCGGGCGACAGTGAACTGAATAGAGTGGGTATGCGGATGAACGCTCCTCTGACGAACTATCCTCGCCTTGGTCCAGGTGAGGAGGAAGAGAATGATGATACACTTGGATATCAGAACGCTCTATTTAGCTGCCGGGATAGTCGCTCTTACCTTAGGCTTTACCCTGGTCAATTACATACTGACCATGAAGACCTACCGTGGTTTCGACAAGTTGGCTACGGGAACGGCCTTATTAGGTGTGGGCTTTCTTTTCATCGGGCTCAGAAATTTCCTGCCGGCATTTATTTCGATAGTCGTTTCGAACACAATGATAGTTGCAGCACAAGAAGTTTATTATTGTGGGATAGTGGAAATACTACATAAGAAAAAGAAAAGTATTATCCGACTAATCTCGCTTTCAATTATATCAATATCAATCTTTTCCATTTTTATCTATATATACCCAAGTGTAAATTATAGGATTACAGTCGTGTCGGTTTTTTCTTGCGCCTATTACTTTTCCTTTGTAGTAATCTTGGCAAGAAAGACAACATACAGAGAATCAGGAAAAAGAAACAAGCTTTTAATTGTCTCCTTTTTGATCTTGTCAATTTTCTGTTCGATTCGTGGAATACTGTCGATGGCTCCGCAGAACATGTTCCATGATCTGATGAACGCCGGACCGCTTCAGCAGGCAACCCCTCTTGCTATAATCGTTTTATCGATTTTTATCACCATAGGCCTGATTCAGCTGAACTCGCAGATGCTCGAGAGGGAACTCCAGCACGAGAAAGACCTTTTGAAGGAGAATGAATCCCGCATACGGTCCATAACGAATTCAGCCCAGGATGCGATCATCTCGATGGACGCTCGAGGAAACATATCCTACTGGAATCCTGCCGCCTCCCGCATGTTCGGCTACACGCGCGAAGAGGCCTTGGGACGGAATCTGCATGAGTTCATGGCGCCGGAGCGCTACCGCGAAGCCCACCGCACCGCCTTTGCCCAATTTCAGCGAACAGGGGAGGGCAATGCCTTGGGAAAGACGCTGGAGCTGCATGCCTGTAGCAAAGCCGGCGAGGAAATAACCATAGCCTTGTCTCTATCGGCAATTCAGGTGAATGACGCGTGGGAGGCGATCGGGATTCTTCGCGACATCACCGAGAACAAAAAAACCGAGAAAGCGCTTCTGAAGAGCCGGGAACAGTACATGCTGGCGGCCAACGGCAGCAACGACGGCATGTGGGATTGGGACCTGCGCGACAACAGCCTTTTCCTCTCACCTAAGTGGAAACAGATGGTCGGGTATGAAGATGAAGAGCTTCCCAATGTGTTTGCAACATTCGAGGAACGGCTTCACCCCGAAGACCGGTCGCGGGTGACCGCTTATGTCGAAAGTTATCTCAGGGGAGAAATTTCGCAGTACAGCATGGAACTTCGTTTCCGGCATAGGGATGGGTCGTACCGTTGGATCCTTGCTAGAGGCGAGGCACTGAGGGACGACAACGGCATTCCGTATCGAATGGCGGGCTCCCATACCGACATTACCGAAAGCAAGGAGGCCGAACGTCGCCTGATCGAAAGTGAGGCGCTGCATCGCAACCTGATGGAGAATTTGCCGGCCGGAGTGTTCATTGTCGACCCGGCGACGCGCGTGATAGAGAGCGTGAACGAGGCCGCAGCAGCACTCTTTGGCGCATCTCCCAAACAGATTGTAGGCCATCGTTGCCACTCTTTTGTGTGTCCCGCCGAGGAGAAAGCTTGTCCGGTTTGCGATCTCGGACAGGAAGTGGACCGCGCGGAGAGGGTGCTGCTCGGTGCGAACGGCAGGCCTATTCCCATCCTGAAATCCGTCAGACGCATTCATTGGCAGGGCCAGGAAGTGCTGCTCGAATGCTTTGTGGACATTTCAGAGCGCAAGCGGGCAGAGGAAGAAATCAGGCGGAGTGAGGAGCGACTGAAAAGCCTTCTGAGTATCCACCAACATGGGCCGGAGAACCTCCAGGAGTTTCTTGATTTCGCATTGGATGAAGCCGTCAGGATCACAACAAGTAAGATAGGATACATCTATTTTTACGATGAAAAGACAGAGAAATTTGTTCTCAATACCTGGTCCAAGGGTGTCATGGATGCCTGCTCGATAACGGAACCGCAAACTCGCTACGAATTGAGCAAGACCGGCCTCTGGGGTGAAACGGTCAGGCAGAGGAAGGCGATTATGGTCAATGATTTCCAGGCCGCTCACCCCTTGAAGCGAGGATACCCCCAGGGACACGCCCCGCTTTTTAAATACCTGTCGATCCCGATTTTCAGTGGGGGAAATATCGTCGCGGTGGTGGGGGTAGCCAACAAGGAAACCGACTATAACGACACGGATGTGCTCCAGTTACGGCTTCTGATGGAAGGCGTCTGGAGAGTCGTCGAGAAAAAGAGGATCGAGGATGAGCTGAGAGACTCCCGCGAGTTCGTGCACGCCACCATGGACTCACTGTCGGCGCACGTGTGCGTGCTGGATGAAAAGGGCGTGATCATTGCCGTGAACGAGGCATGGCGCGCCTTTGCCTCGGCCAACCCGCCGGTGGGGGGGAACAACGTAGCCGAGGGGGCCGACTACCTCGCGGTGTGCGACTCGGCGCAGGGGGATGACGCGAACGGAGCGCGAGCCTTTGCGGGAGGAATCCGCGCAGTACTGGGTGGGCAGCGCGACGGGTTCGAGTTCGAGTATCCCTGTCATTCACCGGACGAACACCGTTGGTTCGTCGGGCGTGTGACCCGATTTTCCGGCGAACGAGGTGGCCGCGTGGTCATTGCCCATGAGAACATCACTCAACGAAAGAAGGTTGAAGAAGAACTGCTGGAAGTCAATGGTCACCTGGAGATGAGCACGGCCCTGGCCAAAGACATGGCCGTGCAGGCCGAGATGGCCAACATGGCCAAAAGCGAGTTTCTGGCCAACATGAGTCACGAAATCCGCACGCCCATGAATGGGGTGATCGGCATGACGGGGCTCCTGATGGATACGGAACTCTCCCTTGAGCAGCGCCAGTATGCCGAAATCGTGCGCACGAGCGGCGAGGCGCTGCTGTCCCTGATCAACGATATCCTGGATTTTTCCAAGATCGAGGCGAAGAGGCTCGAGTTCGAAACCATCGACTTCGACCTGCGCGGCACCGTGGAGGACACCGCCGAACTGCTGGCGGTAAAGGCCCAGGAAAAAGGGCTCGAGATTGTCTGCATGATCGATCCCGAAGTCCCGATGCTTCTGCGAGGTGACCCAGGGAGGCTGCGCCAGATCATCCTAAACCTTGGTGGCAACGGTCTCAAATTTACCCATCAGGGGGGGATCACATTGAGGGCTCGTCTGGATGCCGAAGACGAGCAAAAGGTAACCGTGCGTTTTTCCGTTACCGATACGGGTATTGGTATCCCCTGGGACAAGCAGGAGGCCATCTTTTCCCCGTTCATCCAGGCCGACGGGTCCACAACACGGAAGTACGGCGGTACAGGCCTCGGTCTGAGCATCTCGAAACAGCTTGCCGAACTGATGGGCGGCGCCATCGGTGTCGAAAGCGAAGAAGGCAAGGGGGCGACGTTCTGGTTCACGGCAGCCCTGGAGAAACAGCCGTACGGGAAAATAGTCGAGCCGCCTCCTTTGGAGGACCTTGCCGGAGTACGCGTTCTGGTGGTGGACGACCACGACAACAACCGTTTGCTGGTGACGAGACTGCTCGAGGGTTGGGGGTGCCGCTTTACTGAAGCGAAGGACGGGGAAACGGCGCTTCGCCTGCTTAAGGAAGCCGTCGGTGAGGGAGATCCCTATCGGGTAGCCCTGCTGGATATGCTCATGCCCGGAATGGATGGCGCCGAGCTGGGCGGAAAGATCAAGGAAAGTCCGGAAATTCGTCATACACGGCTGATCATGATGACCTCCCTTGGCGAGCGCGGCGACGCGGCGCGGTTCGCCCAATTGGGATTTGACGGGTACCTGACCAAACCGCTCCGTCAATGGCAGTTTCGCCAGTGCCTGGAGTTAGTGCTGGGGAGTGCCCATGCGCCGCAAGCAGCGTCTACTCCCGGCCTTGTCACCCGGCACACGGTGTCCGAGGCACGCAAGCGCCGGGCGCGTGTTCTGATTGCCGAGGACAACCACACGAACCAGATGGTCGCACTCAAGCTGCTCGAAAAAATGGGCTATCGGGCCGATGTGGTGGCCAACGGCCAGGAGGCCATCGCCGCCCTGCACAATATCCCCTACGACCTAGTGCTGATGGACTGCCAGATGCCGCAATTGGATGGGTTCGAAGCCACGCGACACATCAGGAACCCGAAGTCGGAAGTCAAAAACCACGACGTTCCTATCATTGCCATGACCGCCGGTGCCATGAAAGGAGATCGCGAACGGTGTTTGCAGGCGGGCATGAACGGCTATTTGAGCAAACCGGTTCACCCTGGGGAACTGGCGGAAGAATTGGAACGCTGGATCAACAGAGAGGAAACAGATCGGTGGGAGAATTCAACCGGCTTCATCGGGCCGGCTGACGAGTCGCCGGCTGACCCTCTCCCCATTTTCGACAAATCCGGTTTTTTGGCACGAATCATGGATGACGATGAGTTGGCGCATATGTTAATCGTTGGTTTTCTGCAGGACATCCCGCGGCAGATCGAGATGCTGCGAGGGTATCTGAAGGCCGGAGACATTTCCAGCGCTGAACGCCAGGCGCACACCATCAAAGGCGCGTCGGCCAACGTCGGCGGTGAGCGCCTGCGTAACGTTGCGCTCGAGATGGAGAGGGCGGCGAAGTCGGGAGACATGAACGGCGTCAACGCACGCGTGGCGAGGCTGGAAGAAGAGTTTGGCCGGCTGAAGCAGACCATGAACAAGGAACTGTGAACGCATTCACACGGGGAGAACAGAATGAAAACGCTGATCGTTGAAGACGATTTTACCAGTCGCCTGCTCCTGCAGGAACTTCTGAAGAGCTATGGCCCTTGCCACATCGCGGTCAACGGAAAGGAGGCGGTGGAGGCCGTGCGCCTGGCCCTGGATGCGGGCGAGCCCTACGGTTTGATCTGCCTGGACATCATGATGCCCGTGATGGACGGGCAGGAGGCGCTCCGGCAGATCCGCGATCAGGAACAGGCCAGGGATATTCTCTCATCGAACGGGGCGAAGGTCGTGATGACCACGGCATTGGGTGACCTGAAGAACGTGAGCGCCGCATACAGCAGCTTCTGCGATGCGTACCTGACCAAACCCATCCAGAAGGTGAAGCTTTTGGAAGAACTGCGCACCATGAAACTGATCACGTGACACCGAGGATATTTCCATGCGCATCCTGATCGCTGAAGACGATTTCACCTCGCGTACCATGCTGAGCGCGGTGCTCAAGAAGTGGGGCTATGACGTCGTGTCGGTGGCGAACGGGCTGCAGGCTTGGGAGATATTGCAGAGTCAGGATGCGCCGAAACTGGCCCTGCTCGACTGGAATATGCCGGAAATGGACGGACTGGAAGTCGTACGCCGGGTTAGGGGTAATAGCAGCTCCGAGCCAGCGTATATCATCATCCTGACTGCCAACGGGGAAAAACGCGACATTGTCGAGGGACTCGAAGCCGGGGCCAACGATTACGTAACCAAACCGTATGACCAGGATGAATTGAGGGCGCGGCTTCAGGTAGGCGGTCGTATGGTAGGGCTGCAGGCTAGTCTGTCCGAGCGCATGCTGGAATTGCAAAAGGCGCTGGGCGAGGTCAGGACTTTGAGAGGTATCGTTCCCATCTGTGCGGGCTGCAAGAAAATCAGGGATGATCGAGGGTATTGGAATCAGGTGGAGGTGTACGTGCGGGAACACTCCGAAGCCCAATTCAGCCACTGCCTGTGCCCGGAGTGCCTTGAGAAACTGTATCCGGAATTCGCCGAGGAAGTCGAAGCCGGTGAACCATGAACAGGTGTTCCAAACAAGGCCTGAGGTGATGCCTAAAACTGGACACCATGCTGGTGCCCGAGTAAGTCGAAGCTGAAAACACTACGTGGGACAAGAAGCGCAAGCGCTACACTCCAGGGCTTAAGGAGCCTTTGCTGTATTTCACAACAAAGAGACGGTCCCTGGGCGAGTTCAATGCTCCGGGCGGAGACCGCTCGACTCCTCTGCGTTAGATGAAACTACTAAGCTCCGACAGAATCACTTGCCGGTAAAGTGAGTGCGACGTTTCACTCTT
This sequence comes from uncultured delta proteobacterium, assembly GCA_963826125.1. GTDB lineage: Bacteria > Desulfobacterota > Desulfarculia > JACQYL01 > CAWGVV01 > CAWGVV01. Next base: position 39,481 of record CAWGVV010000001.1, read on the forward strand.
ATCCTGAAACTGTTCCTTGATCGAAATGATTTCGTCCAGTGCCGCCAGAAAGGCGTCGGTAACATTTGGATCGAAATGTGATCCCCGGCCTTCTTCTATGATATCGATGGATTTTTCCAGTGAAAAAGGTTCCTTGTACGGCCTTTGTGTGGTCAAGGCGTCGAATACATCTGCCAGTGCTACGATTCTTCCTGCCTGAGGAATGTGGAGTCCCTTTATCCCTCCAGGGTATCCGCTGCCGTCCCACTTCTCGTGGTGAGTGAGTGCTATTATTTTCCCCAGGTTGACGTACTCGGTGCTCGATCCTTCAAGAATCTCCGCGCCGATTATGGTATGCTCTTGCATGGTCCTCCACTCGTTCGAATCCAACTTCCCCGCCTTTAACAAAATGCTATCCGGGATGCCTATTTTTCCTATGTCATGCATTGGAGATGCATAAAGAATAGCCTCCACCTTATCTTGGCCAAGACCCAATTCACGTGCGATGGTCGCTGAATAACGGCTCATTCGTTGCAAATGCGCTCCAGTGTCCTCATCTCTGTACTCTGCTGCACGCGCGAGTCGATAGATCGTATCGAGAGAGGCCGCTTTGACTTGCTTGAAAGCACGCTGGAGTTCTTTCGTCTTTTGAGCGACAGCGCTCTCGAGTTCTTTCTGGTAGTCACGCATATGATCGTAATAAGCCTTGACCTTAAGGAGGGACTGTACTCGAGCCCGCAATTCGATTTTATCCACAGGCTTGGTCAGGAAGTCATCGACGCCGATTTCAAGTGCTTTTACTCGATCCTGAACATCATTCAACGATGTTACCATAACGATAGGTATCGCGCAGGTATCCGCGCCACATTTCAATCTCCTGGCAACTTCGAACCCGTCCATTTCTGGCATGACCGCGTCCAATAAAACGATATCAGGAGGGTTAAGATGCACCATTCCAAGTGCCTCTAGCCCATTATTGGCCAATGCTATGTCATAGCCGAGGGGAGTTATCAACCTTTCAATGAAACGCAAGTTCCATTGATCGTCATCTACGGCAAGTATGCTCGGTTTCTTTTTCATTTTATTCTCATCCGACAATGGGGGCTATGTATCTGCCCTTATCCATACATGTGGTCAATCGTAAACCACCTCAATATTGTTGAGGTAGACCGAAAGTTCATCAACCGCGCCACGAATGACATCTCGTTCTCTTGATTTGGCGGCCACCTCCAATGATGCGCCGAGCGTCGTGATTCTATCAAACCCATAGCTGGCGCCCGTCCCCTTCATCCTGTGGCCAAGGATGCGGACCGTTTCAAAGTCCTCTAGACGCAGCGCATCATGTATGGAACGTATATCTTGTTGTTTATCTTTCAGAAATTCCGGTATGAGGTCGGCCAGATCGGGATCGGCGTGAAGCAAGATCTTGTCATCGTGAATTAAGATCTTGTCAATTTGTTGAGGAATGACGTGCTCTATCGCAGCAGGAGCGCCCGCGCAAATCTGGTTTATAACTGCCGTGAGGTCATTTTTCTTGATAGGTTTGGGCAAATAGGCCGAGCATCCCGCGAGGAGGCACTTATCCGCATCTTCCTTCAGTGCATAAGCAGTGAGAGCCACAATGGGCGTTGGAGTTTTCTGTTTCGTACTCTCCCAAGCTCTGATTTGTTTTGTAGCCGTGTAGCCATCCATTATCGGCATTTGCATGTCCATGAGGACCAGGTCAAAACGTCGGCTTTTGAATTTCTCAACCGCGACTTGACCATTTTCAGCTATGTCTAGCCGATGAGAAGTCTTTTTGAGAAAAGACTGAATGAGCAGCTGATTGTCTTCATAATCGTCCACAACCAGGATATCGAGTGGGCGAACCTTGCCGATGTCGGATTCCTCTAGTGGGGATCGAGGTTCTTCCGGTTTGGCGGTAAACTTCCCCATGGCTTCGAGTATCGCTTGCTTTAGCTCTGACTGTTTTACTGGTTTCACCAGATGCCTTACGGCTAAACTGCGTGCCCGAGCTGCCTCAACATTACCGTTGTCGGAAGTGAGAAGCATGATCGTTCTCGAGGCAAAAGAACCTTGCTTTCTGAAATGTTCGGCAACCCTGAACCCATCCATACCCGGCATGCGGGAATCCAAGAGAATCAGATCATACGGTTTCCCTTCCGCAAGCGCAGACTCCAGGCACGAGATTCCCGCATGCCCGTCCTCGGCCTCGGTGACCAAGCCGCCCCATTGTGAAAGCATTTCTTTTAAAATACGGCGGCTCGTAGCATTGTCGTCAATGATCAGCGTTCTTAATCCGCTCATCTCCTTTAAGGGCATTCGAGTTGGCCTGAGTCTGGCGACCGGCACCCCGAGTCTCACCGTGAAGAAAAATGTGCTCCCCTGGCCGGGTTCGCTTTCGACCCATATGGTTCCGCCCATCAGCTCGATAATTCGCTTGGAGATGGTCAGTCCAAGGCCTGAACCCCCAAATTTTCGGGTGGTGGAGGTATCTGCCTGAGTAAAGCTTTCGAATATGGCTTTCTGCTTTTCACGGGAGATACCGATCCCTGTGTCCGAGATGGAAAAGAGAAGCTCAATCGGATCAGGACGACCGGGATGGCCGTCCGCCGTTCGCTTCTCCGCCCTCTCCTCCTCTAGCCCTCGCTGCATTACTCTTACGTCAAGATTGACCTCTCCCTTTTGGGTAAACTTAACAGCGTTGCCGATCAGGTTGAGAAGGATTTGCTGCAGGCGCAACGTGTCCCCGTAAACGACCGCTGGTGCATCGATTGAAACATGGGAAGTGAGTTCGAGACCTTTTTCATGGGCGCGAACAGCCATGATTTCGCAGATTCTTTCCATGACCTCGATGGTCGTGAATTCAGTAATATCCAAACTGAGATTGCCGGATTCTATTTTTGAGAAGTCAAGTATGTCATTGATGACATTCAATAAATTTTCTCCAGAGGACTTGAACACCTGGACATACCTTTGCTGCTCCTGGTTCATCGGCGTGTCTGCAAGTAATTCGGCCATTCCTAAGATGGCGTTCATGGGAGTTCGGATTTCATGGCTCATGTTGGCCAGGAACTTGCTTTTGGCTTGATTCGCAAGTTCCGCCTCCAATGCCAGCGTTTGAGAACGAGCGATTGCCTGTTCCAGATCCTGATTCGCCCTCTCCAACTCACGGTTCGTTTCCCTTAACTTCTCCTCAACCGCCCTGCGCTCGCTGATGTCCCGCGATACACCAAGAATTCCTACCACTTGCCCCTCTGGATCCCGTATGAATGTGGCCTTCACCTCCGTCCATACAATCGATCCATCCTTATGGGAACCGGCCAGTTCCAGTGTTCGGTATCTATAAATGTCGACAGGTTGCCGGGATTCTCGCATCGCTTCTTCCGCAAACGCTTTGCTGGCTACCTCCAGGGAAGAGGGAACCAGCATTTGGGCCATGCCCAGCGCCATCGCCTCTTCAACGCTAAAACCGGTAAGCTGGGTCACCGAGGGGCTCATGTAGGTAAAATTGAGTTTCATGTCGGTGGTCCAGATAAAGTCAGAGGCGTTCTCAGCCAGCAGGCGATAGCGCCGCTCGCTCTCGATCATCGCTTCCTCTGCTTTGACCCGTTCGGTTATATTTCGGGCTACCGCTTGAAAACCTTCAATCCGATTGTCGTTGAGGACGAGGTGAACGTACTGTCCGAGCCACAACGCTTCACCACTTTTAGTGACCACGGGTAGTTGCTGATAGGTATCTAGTTTCTTTTCCAAAAATTGATTTTCGTAAAATTTACCTACTCTCCGGCGATAGTCCGGTCGGATGAGCTCCAGATAATTCTTTTCCAGAAATTCTTCTTCAGTATACCCTAAAGTTGATAGGGCTATGGCGTTTGCAAAGGTGAACCTACCTGTGGCATCGGCCTTGTAGATAAAATCTTTTGCGTTATCAACGATATACCGATAGCGTTCTTCGCTCTCGCTCAGCGCTTCTTTTGCCTTGACGGCTTCCTCTGCTATTCTAAACGCATAGATGCGTTCTCTCTCATTGTCTGCCAGGCTGGCACGAAGCTTCTTGGTCAAGAGCCTTTGTTCGCTCATATCAACAAAGGTCTCAAGCAGACGCGGTTTGCCATCCAGAGTAACCTGGGTAACCGTCTTTAAAACTGAGATTCGTTTGCCGTCGGTTCTCAAGAGCAATCGTTCGGAATTGTCAATTTTCTGCTGGAGGTCGGTGATGGGGCATGCACCTTGCTCGGCGGGGCAAATGAAATTGTGGCAAACCTTTCCCACCAGTTCCTCTAGTGCAATACCAATGAGATGACAGGCTGCGGGATTGGCTTCCAATACAGTGTGTGTTTCGGGATCTATCACCACTACGCCGCTCTGAATGGCGTTTTGTATGACTTCGAGTCGCGTTTTGCTCTCGACCAGTTCCTGTTCCCGTTTTTTTCTTTCCGTGATATCCGTTGAAACTACCAGCACTTTTTTTGTCTCGCCAGGCGCGGAAAGAGGACATAGCTGGTTAACCAGGTGTACCAACAGCCCTTCATCAGTCTGGGCGGCTATCTCTATCTCCTGTTGCTCATCACGTTCGAATACCAGTTCCATCGCTTTGGAAAAATGAGTCTGGTTCTCAGGCATGATAAATTCACGCACATTCCTGCCGATCGCCTCTTCGGCGGGCTGGCCCGAATACGTCCTGTTGATGTACTCGATGGAGCCGTCGCGATCCAGGATGAGGATGAGAGAGGGGAAGCTTCGGTGATGGCCTGCAACCGATTCTCGCGAGCGGCCGAAGTATGAATGGATTGTTGCAGCTTCCTATGGGTCCGTTGCAGGCTTCTGGATCCCAGCACGATCACGACCATACCGAGAAGCCAGACAAAGCCGTGACGGATAGCGCGCCCTTCCAGCAGATTATGCGCGTGATTCAAATGAGTTGCCATCGGTATCGAAACACTGATGCCACCTTGTACGTCACCTGATTTATATCCCTGCTCGCCATGACATTGGAGACATTCTTCGGTCGCGATGAGGGGTCGCATGAGCCGCACGTATTGCCCCTCTTCGAATTCGGCAACTGAAGATGTCTCCTTGACACCTTGTTGAAAGGACTCGAGCGCCTCTCTCTCCCATTGATCGGGGGCATTTTCCGGGCGGATCGGTTTCAGGCTGGTGATGTGACCGTGCGCGCCATATTGTCCCCGGCCCCATTCGTTTTTTTGATTGGCCATGTGGGCCGGATCGACGAGGGTAAGCTTCCTTCCCCAAAGTGTTGCAATGTCCTCTTCAGGCACGGGCTCAGGGGAGGGAGTGGGTTGTATCTGGGGCGTCACCTGAACATAGAGCCCTCCATGGGGCGAATTCCGGAGTTCATAGACGAGATCATTCTGGATCGTGAACAAGGCTTCCTGCCGCGCCGTTTGCCTGGCCCCACTCAGTTCGTGCATCCAGTTCAATGCCAGCGATCCTGCAATCATTGTAGACCAGGCTAACGTCAATAAAAGAGCATATCTCCTGAATAACATATATCACTCAGCAACAGTTTGAAGGGATGGCGGATTGAAGGTTCCCTGACAAAAGAACTTCATTGGAGACACACCACCGTCCTGCCGTTTCAACGGTCTTCTTGCCGGAGTTAATCTCATTTCCCCGGTGGCGTATGGAAGAGAAAAGGCCCCCCCTGGCGAGAAAGAATCGGGAGCAACATCGCTTATCTTTTCCTTCCAAGTAAGCCCGCGGGCCCGAGATCTCCTCTTCTGCTTTCACCCGATCGAACCCCGTTCGGATGCACGCCTGAGTTTGGGCGCTCACACTTAAACGTCGGTTTCGGGATGAAAAACTTGAGCCCCGAAATATTCGTCGGAGCGGATTGTAAGGGGCGTGCAGATTGTCCTCAATTTTTCCGTAGACCTGACGATGTTATAGCGAACGTAACAGCTTTTGAGTATCGATGACGGCGTTTGCGCATTCATACCAGAGGTACAGCGAATGGATACAAAAGGGCGAAATTTTCCGGCGCTGGTAAAAGAGATACGCCGCCAGCTCGATTTGAGCCAGGAGAGCCTTGCGCGGCAGGTGGGTGTAAGCTTCGCGACGGTCAACCGATGGGAAAATGGTCTTTCGAAACCTTCCCATCTTGGGAAGTCCCATTTCGTTGCTTTCTGTAAAAGGATGGTCGAACGAGGTGCCCTCGTGCTGCCGGAGGGACAAAACCTGTGAACCACAATCAGATGTCGCCCCTCGTGTTGGTCGTGGATGATGACCCGGTTACGACGATGGCTCTGGAGGGGCTGTTGCGGAGAGCTGGCTTCGAGACCCTGTGCGCGCACGATTTGACCGGTGCGGATACTCTGGCCCATTCCCGACCGGTCGCGCTGATTCTCCTCGATGTGCATCTTCCCGACGGAAATGGCCTCGAACTATGCAAGAAGCTGGTGAGTGAGCCTTCAACGGAGGGGGTACCCATTCTTTTTATCTCGGCCAACGACGATGTCGAGACCAAGGTACGGGGATTCGCGGCAGGCGCGGTTGACTACATAACAAAACCGCTCGCAGGGGCAGAAGTCATCGCCCGTGTCCGTACGCACCTTCGATTGCGGGCTGCGTATGCATCGCTCGCCGAGTTGCAGGCAGAGCGGATTCAGCGGTTGGCCAGTTCGCAGCAGTCGATCATGCCTCTGCCGGAGAGCCTGCCGGAAGCACGGTTCCAGGTCTGCGTGCGCCAGGCCCTTCTGGCTGGTGGGGATTTCTACGATGTTGTCCCGTCCGGCAGCAATATAGTGGACTATGTAGTGGCGGACGCCAGCGGCCATGACCTTGGTGTTTCCCTTTGGACGGCTTCGTTCAAGACGTTGCTCGCCGAGTATGCCTCGGTACTCCACGCCCCCATGGATATTTTCCATATGATCAACGGTTCCCTGCGGCGGGTGCTTCCGGAGGGAGCCTATTTTACGTCCATTTACGCTCGTCTGAACCGTGCTTCCAATGAACTGGTCCTGGCCAATGCGGGCCATCCGTCCTCCATCCTGGTCTCCCGAGAGAAAGGGAGCGCACAGGTGTTGCGCCAGGAAGGCGACCTCATCGGCATTTTCCCGGATGCTGTCTTTGGACTGCTGAAGGTTTCGGTATGCCCTGGCGACCGGCTCTTTCTTTACTCCGATGGACTCGTGGAGGTGGGCGTTTCGCGCGAGGAGGGTACCTCTCGCCTTGTAGATGCTTGCCTGTCGAGTGCTGAATTGCCCCTGGACAGCGCGGTGACCTCCATTGTCAAAACGATTTGCGCCGGCGCTGAACCGGACGACGACATCGTCTTGATGGGAGTGGAAGTGTGAGGCCGGAAAAGAGAGAAATGCATGATGCATGATTTTTGCCTCACCATTCCCACCGACCTGACGGAGGTTGATACGGTCTGCCGAGGCGCTTGCAAGCTACTCGAATGCCAGAGCCAAACCGGGCATGCATTTACGGTGGAATTGTTATTACGGGAGTTTCTCAATAATGCGATTATCCATGGGAATGCCTCGGATGCAGGCAAGCAGGTTCGAGTTGAGGTGCGGGTGGGGAAGAAGTGGATCGTTCTGAGGATTGCAGACGAGGGTCCGGGGTTCGACTGGCGGGCAATGAGGCGATCGCCCCCTGATGAGAATGCCACATCCGGTAGGGGGCTGGCCATCGGCACGCATTACGCGAAGCGGATGCGGTTCAATCGCGAGGGTAACCAAGTTACTTTGTGGATAAGGAAAAGCGAATGAAAGCAGAGAATGACCCTGTGAACTTTGAGGTTGTACGAGATGGGGGACAGGTGCGGGCGGCTTTGGGGAGTAAACTGACCGCGGTGGAGGTGCCTGGACTGCAAGCCGCGTTGAAGCAGGAGATTGCCGCTGGGGTTAGGCAGATCATCTTTGACCTGGCTGATACGGCATCGCTGGACTCCGTTGGTATCGGCCTGCTGATTGCAGCGAATAACAGCATGGCGGCACTGCAGGGTGCTGTTCGGCTGTTCAATGTATCGCCGGATATTATGAAATTGCTCCAAACCATGAGGTTGGTCGACCGTCTGCACGCCATGGCGGCTCAGGGGTAGGTGTCCTATGTCTATGGACGATGAATTGTTGAAGGATTTTATCAACGAGTCACGAGAGCATTTGTCTACGATCGAAGCAGACCTCTTGAGCATCGAGGACGGCGGCGCCGACATCGACGATGCCCTGGTGAACAAGGTTTTTCGTGCCGCTCATTCGATAAAGGGCGGAAGCAGCTTCTTTGGACTCATCAAGGTCAAAGAGCTGGCCCACAAGGCCGAGACAGTCCTCGATATGCTACGTTCTCGTAAGATGGCGCCCAATGCTGAGGTCACCAATGTGTTGTTGGCTGCTTTCGATCAACTCCGAGAGATGATCAACCATGTCGACGGAAGCGAACAGGTTGACATCGCTGATCTGGTGGTCGGGCTGACCGGTCTGGCGTCTTCCTATCTGCCGGCTGATCAGAAAGCTTCGCTTCATACTGATATCCAGCTGGAAGATTCATCCGGCGGCTGCAAAGTGACGTTGCCCCAAACAGACATAGACCGTGCCAAGCGATCTGGCCAATATATTTACTGGATTGATTGCGACCTGATCCACGACATCGAGCAGAAGGGGCTGAACGTTCTGTCGGTTTTCAATGACTTGTTGTCAGGCGGCGAAATCCTCGATTGTACCGTGGACTATGCGGCGGTCGGTACGCTCGAAGAGGCCGTTGGCAACCGCTTGCCGCTTCGGTTGGTGATAGCCACTATTCTCGATCCGGATCTCATCGGAGGCCTTTGCGAAAACATCGAACGAGACCGCATTCATTTGCTTTTGGACCCGAACTCCGCGCAATCCGAAACCCTTCCCGCCATCGTCCTCCCGGAGCCTGTACCGCCATCACCCAGCGTTCCGGCCATGTCCGACGCGAAACGAGAAGCGGTTTCTGTGCCGCCAAAACCCGCGGTGCACCGTGCTTCCGTCGGGCAGACGTCGACCGAGCCCGCTGATGAGACGCTCCGTGTAAATGTTGGGCTGCTCGAAACTCTCATGAACCTCGCCGGTGAACTGGTTCTCAGCCGCAACCAGCTCCGCGCCGCGGTGGCCCAGGACAATCGACAGTTGCTCGCTTCTGCGGACCAGCGTGTCAACCAGGTCACTTCCGAGCTCCAGGACGTGATCATGCAGACCCGCCTGCAGCCCATCGCGAACGTGTTCGCGAAGTTCCCCCGCGTGGTACGGGATCTTTCCCGCTCGCTGGGCAAGGACATTCAGCTCGACATCGTCGGCAAAGACGTGGCGATGGACAAGACCTTGATAGAGGGCCTCTCCGATCCCCTCACCCATATGGTGCGAAATGCCGTGGACCACGGCATCGAAACCACGGAAGAGCGTCTTCGCACTGGTAAAAAACCGGTCGGTACCATCCGTATAGAAGCACGGCACGAGGCCGGACAAGTAGTTGTGGAGATCGCCGATGACGGCAAGGGGATAGACCCCCAGAGAGTTGCGGATGCTGCTGTCCGCAAGGGACTGATAACGGAAGAAAAAGTGCGAGGGCTGTCGAGCCGCGATAAGCAGGCGCTCATCTTTCTCCCTGGGCTCTCGACCGCCCGGGAAGTGTCTGATGTTTCAGGCCGCGGCGTTGGAATGGACGTGGTCAAAACCAACCTTGACCGCCTCGGTGGTCAGGTGGAGATTTTCTCGGAGATCGGCAAAGGCTCGACCTTTCGGATTAAGCTCCCCTTGACATTGGCGATCATCCCCTCACTCATCGTTTCGGTGGAGAAGGAACGCTTTGCTATTCCTCAGGCCAATATCGAGGAATTGTTGCGCTTGCGGCCAGGAGAAATCAAAAACAAAGTTGAAATCGTGGGGAACTGCGAGGTGCTCCTGCTGCGTGATCGCATGATCCCTCTCACACGTCTTGCCGATGTGCTCGGCGTCGTGCCCACCTATGTGGATCCGGCTTCCCGCCGGCGCGAGATCGATCGTCGTGTCCATTTGGCTGATCGGCGTTCTCCCCGCCATCCGCTGGACGAAACAAGGGAATCAGGTCAACCTCAAAACCTCGAATCACTGGAAAGAGGGACGCTCTCTTCCCGCAGCGGCGATGATCGGCGGCAAGCCGCCGTCTCCTCCCTCGAAATCGCCGTGGTCACCACAGGAACTATGTCTTACGGTTTGGTGGTCGGTGCTTTCCACGATACCGAGGAGGTCGTGGTCAAGCCCCTGGGGCGTCGCTTGAAACATCTTCGAGAGTACTCCGGAGCCACTATCCTGGGAGATGGCACCGTCGCTCTGATTCTGGACATGCCAGGCATGGCCGCCAAGGCGGACCTCACTTCCGTCGCAGGCACTGCTCGAGCGGCTGAATTGGCCGCCCAGACAGAGGCACAGCGCACCATTGATGTCCACTCCCTGCTGCTTTTCCACAATGGCCCCGAAGAAGCCTGCGCCATCCCCCTGGAGTTGATTCACCGTATAGTGCACATCAAGCCGGAGCAGGTCGAACGTTTGGGCAACCACCGTACGATGAAGTATCGAGGCAGTTTTCTGCCCTTGGTTACCCTCTCCGATACAGCCTCGGTGAGTTCCCTGGACGAGGAAGAAGATCTGGTCGTACTGGTCTCCAGCACTGGGGGCCATGAGGTTGGGTTGCTCGGCGCCATGCCCGTGGATGTAGTTGAGACGCGTGCGGTTATTGACCAGAACACCCACCGCCAGGAGGGCATCGCCGGTTCGGCGATCATCCAGAACCGCACTACCCTTATCGTCGACCTTTACGGATTGGTCGATACAGTGCATCCGGATTGGTGTGCAGCACGCGGCAAGCCCTGCGCTGAAGCAAGCCCTTTCAACGAAACTGTCGTGCTCTTGGCGGAAGACTCGGACTTCTTTCGGGCTCAGGTCAAGAAGTACCTGGAGGAAGACGGTTTTGGGGTGCTGGAAGCACCCGATGGCGAGGCGGCCTGGGAGTTGCTGCTGCTGAACCTTGATAAGGTTCGTGTCGTCGTTACCGACATCGAAATGCCGCGGCTGACAGGGCTGGGGCTGGCCTCTCGCATTCGTGCCGACGACCGCACTACCCAGCTTCCTGTCATCGCGGTCAGCTCCCTGGCCGGTGAAGAGGATATCGCTCGCGGCCAAGCCGCGGGGATCAGCGAGTACCAGGTCAAGCTTGACCGCGACAAACTGCTCGAAAGCCTTCATCGCGTACTATCCGAAGCCTGATGAGGACTCTGAAAGGGTTCTAAAAGAAAGAAGGGGGAGTATGTCGCTTAAAATGCTTAATATGCGAATATCTACAAAGATCTTGTTGCACTCCCTGATCATCATTGTAGCTTTTTCCGTCATGGTGGGGTGGGCCCTTTTCAAGACCACAGACAATATCCACGCTGAGAAGGCTCTCGCGTGCAAACATCTCGTTGAGGTGGCGTATGCACTCCTGACCGAATATGATGCGCGGGCCCAAAAAGGGGAGTTCAGCCTCGAGGAGGCACAGAACAGGGCAATCGCCAGAGTCCGGAACCTCCGCTACGAGGGAAAAGAGTATTTCTGGATCAATGATCTCCACCCCACAATGATCATGCATCCCTACAAGCCCGAACTGAACGGCAAGGACATGACCGATAACAAAGATCCGAACGGAAAGCGTCTGTTCATGGAATTTGTGAAGGTCTGTCAAAAGCAGGGGGAAGGGATGGTGGACTACATGTGGCCCAAGCAAAACGGCACCAAACCGGTTCCTAAAATTTCCTATGTCAAACTCTTCAAGCCCTGGGGATGGATCCTTGGGACAGGAACCTACGTCGATGACATGGAAAAAGAAATTACCCGCATTCAGTATGTAATGGGGTGGGGGGCTGGGGCGATCATTTTAGGCAGTGTGCTTTTCTCAACCTTACTGAGTCGAGGCATCCGGCAGCGAATCGATATGGGTGTCCGTTATGCCCAAACCATGTCTGTTGGCGATTTCACACAAAAGCTGGAAAATATCAAGCAGGACGAGGTGGGATCGTTAATCCGGGCCCTGGAGGAGATGGGATCGAAAACCCGGCAGATGTTAAAAGAAATTTCCAATGGAGTCCAGACCTTGTCTTCGGCCTCGACCGAGCTTTCGGCGGTCAGTGCACAGACCGCGCAGAGCGTTCACACGCTGTCGGGCAAGACGGCGGCGACTACAGCGGCGGCCGAGGAAGCGAGCGCCAACGCCGCCTCAATGGCAGCGAGCATGGAGCAGGCCTCGGCGAATCTCTCCTCCGTTGCAGGCGCCACCGAGGAGATGAGCGCCACCATCGGCGAGATCGCCGCCAACACCGAAAAGGCGTGGGCCATCAGCGCCGAAGCGGGCGAGCAGGCCGCTTCGATCTCCTCGCTCATGCAGCAGCTGGGCCGGGCAGCCCAGGAGATCGGCAAGGTGACCGAGACGATCACCGACATTAGCGCGCAGACCAATCTGCTGGCGCTGAATGCCACCATCGAGGCAGCCCGGGCGGGAGCGGCCGGCAAAGGCTTCGCCGTAGTGGCCAACGAGATCAAGGAGCTGGCCAAGCAGACCGCCGGCGCCACCGAAGACATCAAGGCCAAGATCGCAGGGGTGCAGAATTCGGCCGGCAGTGCCATTGCCGAGATCGAGAATGTCACTCGTGTTGTTGCAGAGGTCGGAAATATCGTGTCGAGCATCGCTACGGCCATCGAGGAACAGTCAACCGTGACCAGGGATGTGGCGGGGAACATTGCCCAGGCCTCGGTGGGCGTGCAGGAGGCCAGTGAGAACGTAGCAAAGACGGCGTCGGTCTCCAGATCCATGGCGCAGGATGTCTCGAGCGTGGACGCGGCGGCGGGAGAAATTCGTTCCGGCGGCGAACAGGTCAAGGCCAGCGCCGCAAAACTTTCCACCCTCGCCGAACAGCTTAAAGACCTGTTAGGACAGTTCAAAGTATAAGTATCAAGATACCTTAAGAACCTGCAATAAACGTGCTTTGCACGTCATGATGATGAAAGAACCAAAGGAAGGTATGATCATGAAAAACATGAGAATGGGTACGAAAATCGGTTTAGGCTTCGGGCTTCTCATCATTATCGCTCTCGCTCTCGGCGGCATGGCTTATTGGAACATGAAAAAAGTGGCCGCCGGTGCGGAGATGTTGTCCACGGAATATGTGCCCGAAGTAGCAGTGGCCAACAATGTGGAGCGAAATTCCCTGGAGGCCATGTACAATATCCGCGGCTACCAATTCAGCGAAGACCAAGCGTATCTCAAGGCAGGTAGGGAATCCTTGGAAAAGGTGAAGGAATACCTCAAAAATGCGAAAGATCTCAGCGCTCGCTCCCAACACTTGGTGAAACTCAAGGAGCACGTGGATACTATAACGGCTGACGTTTCGAAGTACGAGGATATGCTCGGCAAAACAGTCGAGCTGACGACCTCCAACCAGAAGATACGAAAAGACCTTGATCAAAGCTCGTCACAATACATGGAGAATTGCTACTCCTTCCTGAATGACCAGAACAAAAAGATGGAGAAGCAGGCGGGCGAGGGCGCGACGGGTGAAGTCGTCCTCGATCGTTTGAAAAAAATTACCCTGGTGAACGACATTATCGACCTGGGAAACCACGCCGTCACCGCCACATTCAAGTCGCAGGCGCTCCGCGATCCGCAGATCATCCAAGGGGCACAGGGGAACTTCGATGCTATAGGCAAGAAGTTGGACGAGTTGAAAAGCATCACCAAGGATCCGTCCAACCTGAAGCAGATCGAGGCCATAAGGGTAGCTAGCACATCTTATAACAGCAAAATGAATCAATTTCTCGCATACTGGATAACAATTGAGGAAGTGGGACAAAAACGTGGGAAGATTGCCGACGACGTGCTCAAGGGGACCCAGTTAGCCGCCAATGCAGGGATTGAGAATACAGGTAGGATCGCGACTGAGGCGAGTCAGGACTTGTCAACTGCGTCCACAGTGATCCTGTTTGGACTAATTGGTGCTTTCCTGGTCGGAGTCCTTCTGGCGGTGTTCATCACTCGCGGGATAGTCGTCGCCCTCAAAGAATGCGTCGGGTTCACCGGCCTGCTTGCGCAGGGAGATTTTTCAAAGGAGGTACCCGAGGTGCTCCGCCGGCGGGGTGACGAGGTAGGCGATCTGGCACGTGCATTCCATACCATGGTCAACAACACCCGTGAGTTGCTGAAGAGAATGACGCAGGGCGTCCAAACCGTGGCGTCATCGGCGACCGAGCTTTCAGCGGTCAGTGCGCAGACAGCACAGAGCGTGCAGACGCTGTCGGGGAAGACCGCGACCGTGGCGGCGGCGGCCGAGGAGTCCAGTGCCAACACCACCTCGGTGGCGGCCAACATGGAGCAGGCCTCGACGAACCTTTCCTCAGTGGCGAGCGCCACGGAGGAGATGAGTGCCACCATTGGAGAGATCGCCGCCAACTCCGAAAAAGCTCGGGCCATCAGCGTGGATGCGGGAGAGCAGGCGGCATCGATCTCCTCACTCATGCAGCAGTTGGGGCAGGCGGCGCATGAGATCGGCAAGGTGACCGAGACAATCACCGACATTAGCTCGCAGACCAATCTGCTGGCGCTGAATGCCACCATCGAGGCGGCGCGGGCGGGGGCGGCGGGCAAAGGCTTCGCCGTGGTGGCCAACGAAATCAAGGAGCTGGCCAAGCAGACCGCAGCTGCCACTGAAGACATCAAGGGCAAGATTGGGGGAGTACAGAATTCCGCCGGCAGCGCTATTTCCGACATTGAGAAGATCACCGGCGTCATCGCCGAGGTGGGCCATATCGTGTCGAGCATCGCCACGGCCATCGAGGAACAGGCAACGGTGACCAGGGACGTGGCGGGGAACATTGCCCAGGCCTCGTTGGGAGTCCAGGCGGCAAATGAGAATGTTGCCCAGACGGCGTCGGTCTCCAGGTCCATGGCGCAGGACATCGCAAGCGTGGACGCGGCGGCGGGAGAAATCCGTTCCGGCGGAGAACAGGTCCAGGCCAGCGCCCTTGAACTTTCCAACCTCGCCGAACAACTGAAAAGTATGGCAGGCCAGTTCAAGGTGTGAATGATGAGTAACGAGTGGGTCGAATATTCACCGTTGAAGGTGCGCGAGTTAGCTGTGAATACCGCACCCTGGACCCACCAGAGGAGCTAATAAATGACGGAACACCATGATGAGACAAATGGCGGTCTATTGGTTACTGGATTTAAACTGGGTGCGGCGTTTTTTGGTGTCGATGCACGCCTTGTGCAGGAGGTGGTGAAGGTCGGAAACCTCACGCGCGTACATGATGCACCGCTTGGAGTGGTCGGTATACGCAACTTAAGAGGCCGCATCGTCACGGTGGTGGATCTGGCTACGCACCTCGACTTGGGAAACGTCGAAATCGGCCCCGATACCCGCCTGCTGATTATGGAACATCAAGGCGAATCGTATGGCTTTCTGGTGGACGCCGTGACTGATGCCATCGTCCTGGATGAGGAACGCATTGACGTGCCTCCGGCCAGTATGGATCCAACCTTGCGCGGCCGGCTGAGGGGAGTGTGGCGCGAGGAGGAGCGGCTCACAGCCATCCTTCATTCTCAGGCCCTGTTTCAGTGGGAAGAAACTGCTGAATGATGATGAGGAGATTGATCGAGTGAGAGTACTCGTTGCAGACGATTCCATCCTGTTCCGGCGAGCGATGACTGAAGTGCTGGCTTCGTTACCGGGCGTCGAGGTGGTTGGGCAGGCGCCGAACGGCAAACTCGCCGTGCAGAAGGTGCGCGAACTGCGCCCCGACCTGCTGACGTTGGATATGGAAATGCCGGAAATGGACGGTCTGGCGGTACTCAACGCGCTGAAACAGTTCGAAGTCGCGCCCACAGTCATTGTGGTGAGCGCTCTCACAAAGCAGGGCGGTCGACTCACCATGCGGGCGCTGCAGAAAGGTGCGTTCGACTTCATTACCAAGCCGGACACCGCAAGCGCTGAACAGAGTCGTGAAGCGCTGAGGGCCGAACTCGCGCCCCGACTCAAGGCCTTGGAACTGCGCCTTGGCGTTCGGGGCATACTCCGCGGCGCTCCTCTCCTCGGGCCCAAAGCTCCTCCACCCACGCGCCGCAGCGAAACCCCGAGCGGTGAATCCGGATCAGCCCTGAGTGGTATTGGTGCTCGCATGACCCGGTTGGCGGGTACCGCAAAGCCTGAACTGGTGGTGATCGGCGTATCGACCGGCGGCCCGAACGCGCTGGCGGCCCTGCTGCCGGCGTTGCCGGCACATCTCGGCGTTCCCGTACTGATCGTCCAGCACATGCCGCCTCTTTTCACTCAGTCGCTGGCCGAGAACCTCGACAGCAAGTGTGCCCTGCGAGTGCGTGAGGCGGCCCACGGGAGAGTTGCTGAGGCCAACACGGTCTATATCGCCCCAGGTGGCCGTCAAATGCGCCTTGCCCCAGGACCGGACGGCAGCAAGTTGATCCAGATCACCGACGACCCGCCTGAGAACAATTGCAAACCAGCCGTGGACTACCTGTTCCGCTCAGTCGCCAGCAACTTTCCGGGACGGGCAATGGGTGTCATTCTCACGGGAATGGGCAGCGACGGTACGCTCGGCTTGCGACTTCTTAAGCGGCATGGATGTTTCGTCATCGCTCAGGACGAAACATCCTGCGTGGTCTATGGCATGCCAAAGGCGGCTGTGGATGCCGGTGTCGTGGACGCCGTACTTCCGCTTGATGCAATCGCCGGACAGATTGCCGTGATCGTTCGGGGAGCAGATAAATGAGCCCGTCACCACTCACCCGCGACGAGATGGCGGCCTGGAGCCGCTACATCACTGACATCTGCGGTGTCCATCTTGATGATTCAAAAGGCTATCTGATCGAGACTCGGCTCGTTGCACTGCTGCGCGAGACTAACTCGGGAGGCTTTGCCGAATTATTGTATAAAGTCAAGGGTGATCCCAGCTCTTCTTTACGCACGAAGGTCATCAACGCCATCACCACAAACGAGACCTCGTTTTTCCGCGATACCTCCCCTTTCGAACTGCTCCAGCATAAGCTTTTTCCGGAACTCATCGACCGTCGTAAGGCCGGACTACGCCCCGTACCAATTCGCATCCTCAGTGCCGCGTGTTCCACGGGGCAGGAGGTGTACAGTACCGCAATCATTCTTAAGGAACTGCTGAACGATTTCCGGGGCTACGACATCCGTATCCTGGGCCTCGACATCTCCGACGCAGCCATAGCTAGGGCTAGCCGTGCGCACTTCAGCCGCATGGAACTCGACCGTGGCATGACGCCCAACAAACTCGCTCGTCACTTTGAACCTGTTGGGGCAGAATGGAAAGTCCGGGACGAGCTTCGTTCCATCGCGAGTTTCCGGCGCGCGAATCTGCTAGAACCCATAGCGACTCCCGCGCCCTTCGACTTCATCTTCTGCCGTAATGTAGCCATCTACTTTAGCGAGCCCGACAAAACACGTCTTTTTAAAAATCTTGGGCGTACCCTGGCGCGCGACGGCTCACTCATCATCGGCGCCACTGAGTCCATTGCAGGATTGTGCCCCGAATTCGAGCCGAAACGCTACCTGCGCACTGTGTTCTATCAGAAAAAATGAATGATATGTGATGAGGATGAAGATATATTCGACAGCCTCGGGATGATCGCCTTTGCGGAACTGAAGGCCTCCCGAGCGAATCTGCCACGCATGTCGTGAAATTATCTGGTTGCTTCAAGGCGAGGGAAGCCGTGGGTTGTGTCCAAACCTGCGAATGGGGAATGGGATGGGGGTTTTTCCTGCAGCTCGCCTGGGGTGCTGCGCCAAGTGAGGAGTCAATGGCGGATAAGGGGCGGGAATCAAGCAGCCCCAGGAATCGGCTCTCCCGTTGTTAAGTGCATGCCACGGAGGACGACCAACTTCCCTTTTCGCTCGCATCCATCTCGTCACCTCTAACGGTCACGTGAGGAAGAAGTGAAGTACGCTACGACCAGCATCAAACGGTTTTTCCTCTCCAGCATGATTTCCTTGGCTCTGATTTCCATGGGGCTCTGGGGTACTGTGTGGATCTATGCAGAGTACCGCGCTTTCAGAGTCGAATCAGAGGCCCTGCGCGAGCATTCTCTTGGAGCCCAAAAGGACCTCCTCAGCAGTGAAGTAGCGAAGTTGGCGGACTACGTCCATTACATGGTGAACCAGACAGAAACAAAACTCAAGTCGTCCATCAAAAGCAGAGTCAACGAAGCCTGCCAAACTGCCACGAACCTTTATCTGCAGAATCGGGACACAAAGGCTCCTGAAGAAATAAAAAAGATGATCAAGGACGCCTTGCGCCCGATTCGTTTCAACAATGACAACGGGTATTTATTCGCCTTCAATGTATCGGGTGTCGCCGAGTTACGCCCTGATAGACCGGAAATGGAAGGCAGGGATATGCTGTCGTCGGCGAACACCCCTGGTGAACTGGTTGTCAGGGATATGATCCGTCTGGTGCAATCACGGGGAGAGGGATTTTATGAATACAAATGGACGAAACCCCAGGAAGGAGAAACACTCTATCCTAAAGAAGCCTTTGTAAAGGTCTTCGAACCTTATGGATGGGGTATAGGCGCGGGAGAGTATCTGGACAGCGTGAGAAGTCAAACACAACACGAGGTTCTCGCTCGTCTGGCTACAATGCGGTTTGGCAGTGAAGGCTATTTCTTCGGCAGCAAGTTCGATGGGTCTCCCCTATTTTCTAACGGCAAAATCACCGAAGGTACGGAGAATATCTGGGACCTCACCGATTCCAACGGCGTCAAGATCATCCAGGAGCAGCGAAAAGCTGTGAGCAAGGCGGGCGGTGGGTTTGTTTCCTATTCCTGGCCAACGCTGGAATCGAAGGAACCTACCCCTAAAATGTCGTATGTCGTGGGGATTCCTGAATGGCAGTGGATCATCGGGGCCGGAGCTTATTTGGAAACCATCCAGTCCGAAATAGACAGGAGTGCGGCGGGCTTGAAGCGGAACCTCATGGCTAAAATCAAAGCGAGCGTGGCGGTCCTGCTTCTTGCTATTGTACTCGCGTTTCTGTGGGGCGCCTATCTTTCAAACGCATTAAATCCAGCCTTGCAACTTTCTCATCATTCTTTGAAAATGCGGCCACGAAATCGATAAGCATCGATCCGAATTTAGTGCACTTCGATGAATTTCGATACTTCGCATCCTTGGCCAATAGGATGTCGTCTGAACGGAAGCAATCGGAACAATCTTTGCGGGAGAGCGAACAAAAGTACCGGGTGCTTTTTCACAATGAACTCTATGCAATCTGCATTTTTGATTTGGAGACTTTACGGTTTTTGGATGTCAATGACGCCTATGTGAAACTCTACGGTTATAGTAAGAATGAGCTCATGGCCGGAATGACTATTCATGACATCACGGTGCAACATCAGGAATCGGATAGCGCCACTCAGAAAGCAATCTCGGACGGAACAATTTATATTCCATTGAGATTTCACCGGAAAAAAGACGGAACTGTCTTTCCCGTGGAAATTGTGGGAGGACCATATACCTGGCAGGGGAAAAAGGTAATGTTCGGTGTCGCGCGCGACATCACCAATCGCAAACGGGCAGAGGAAATGGTAAGGCAGAGCGAGGAGAAGTTCCGGGCGATTTACGAGAAGGCTCCCCTTGGTATCGCTTTGGTCGATTCACGTACCGGTCGGTTCATTCAGGTAAACCAGAAATACGATGAAATTGTCGGCCGTTTGCCTCAGGAGATGCTCCAGATCGGTTTGCAGGGCATTACCCATCCTGATGATCTGCCGAGAGACATCGACAACATGAGGCGTTTAATAGAGGGTACCGCCTGCTTTCTCAATTTCGAAAAGCGATATATCCGTCCGAGTGGTGAGACGATGTGGGCGAGTGTTACCATCGTACCCATGTGGGAAGAAGGCGAAAGCCCAGGTGCTCACATCGCAATGGTGGAGGATATCTCTGAGCGCAAACGAGCGGATGGGGCGCTCCAGGAAACTAATCGGCAACTCGAAGCGGCCACCGCCCTGGCCACGGAGATGGCTGAACAAGCCCGGACCGCCAGCATCGCCAAAAGTGAGTTTCTGGCCAACATGAGCCACGAAATTCGAACTCCTATGAACGGCGTCATTGGCATGACAGAGGTGTTGCTTGAGACCGATCTTACTGACGAGCAGCGTGAGTATGCGGAGATTGTTCGTAAGAGTGGCAACTTGCTGCTGGGGCTGGTCAACGATATCCTCGACTTCTCAAAGATCGAGGCGAAGAAACTCGACTTGGAGATCCAAGACTTCGATCTGACGAGCCTCCTCGACGACCTTGCCGCAACGTTGGCCCTGGGAGCTCATGAGAAAGGGTTCGAGCTGCTTTTCGCAGCCGATCTCTCGTTGCCCATGCTGCTCCGCGGTGACGCGGGCCGCCTGCGCCAGATCCTCACCAATTTGGCCAGCAACGCCATCAAGTTCACGCATGATGGCGAGGTGGTAGTCCGCATCTCGCTCCTCGAACAGAATGAGAACGATGTCCTCCTGCGCTTCTCGGTGCGCGACACCGGCATTGGTATCCCGAAAGGAAAAGTCTGCCTGCTTTTCGAAAAATTCAGCCAAGTGGACGCCTCCACCACTCGGCTATATGGTGGTACCGGCCTGGGCCTGGCTATTTCGAAGCAACTGGCGCAGTTGATGGGCGGAGAGATCGGCGTGAATAGTGAAGAAGGTAAGGGCTCGGAATTCTGGTTTACAGCCCGTTTAGGCCGACAGGCGAGGGGGATACTGCCAACAGAAAGAACCCCGCTTACCGACCTTCGTGGCGTGCGCGCGCTCATCGTGGACGACAGCGCTACAAATTGCGAAATTGTTACCACTCATCTGGCTTTCTGGGGCATGCGTCCAACCAAGGCGCAAGGGGGGCCCGAGGCACTTCAGATTCTCTACCGGGCGCAGGATGAGCATGACCCCTTCAGAGTCGCGGTGATCGATATGCGGATGCCGGGCATGGACGGTGAGAGTCTTGGCCGGGCCATAAAGGCAGACGCACGCTTAACCGACACTCGGATGGTGGTTATGACATCTCCCGGAAAGCAGATCGATGAAAAATGTTTCGCTGAGGTCGGTTTCGCAGCGCATGCAAGCAAGCCTTTACGGCCACGAGAACTCAAGGCTGCTGTCGCCCTGGCGCTGAAGGAACGGGACGAGACGGAGCCAACGTCGCGCCCCATCGCCGCGCTCCAAAGTCCCCACGAGACAGCGAACCTCTTTTCATGCCGTAAAACGCGTATTTTGCTGGCCGAAGACAACATTACCAACCAGCAAGTTGCGCTAGGCATCCTGAGGAAATTGGGTTTGAGCGCGCACGCCACGGCCAACGGCAGGGAAGCCATAAAAACCTTGGAAACTGCACACTACGATTTGGTGCTTATGGACGTGCAAATGCCCGACATTGACGGACTTGAGGCTACCAGGAGGATCCGCCACACGCACTCGAGCGTTCTGAATCACCAGATTCCCATTATCGCTATGACGGCCCACGCCATGAGGGGCGACAGGGAGACATGCCTTGAAGCGGGCATGAATGATTACATCTCCAAGCCAGTGTCGCTGCAGGCAATCTCCGCGGTCCTGGACAAGTGGTTGCCGAAAGAAAGCCCGGAATGCGAATGGACGAATGCCGAACATGGTGAAAAGACTTATGCGAGTGTTGGGAATGACAATATGTCATTACTCATATTCGACAAATCGGGATTTTTGGCACGAATCATGGATGACGATGAGCTGGCGCACAAGGTGATCGATGGCTTTCTGCAAGACATCCCGCGGCAGATTGAGGTGCTCCGGAGTTATGTAAACGCCGGAGATGTTTCAGGCGCCGAACGCCAGGCACACATCATCAAAGGTGCGTCGGCCAACGTCGGCGGCGAGCGCCTACGTGCCGCTGCGGTCGAGATGGAATGGGCGGCGAAGTCAGGAGACATGAACGCGGTCAAGGCACGCATGGCGAGGCTGGAGGAAGAGTTCGACCGGCTGAAGCAAGCGATGAGCAAGGAACTATGAACGCACTCACATGTTAACGCCATCGTGGAGGACATCAGTCACGGGAGGGCAGGGATCATCAACGCCAAGGTGTCCAGTTGAAGTTCACCAGCAAGGCTGACAGATAGGGTCATCGTTAAAATTCGCCCAGGACTTATCCCACTCATCAGTAGTTCCAATCCATTGGGTCGTCCGCACTATTGGAAGAGAGCATGAATTATGAACATCGATAAGCCCTCAGAAGAATTTGTATTGCTCATCGTTGATGATGAGGAGGAAGTTATCCAATCGCTCAAACGTCTTTTCAGAAAAGAACACTACACGATCCTGACGGCAAGCTGCGGAAGAGATGGGCTCGAGATTCTGAAAAACAACTCGGTTGATTTGATCCTTTCGGACCAAAAGATGCCAGGGATGAGCGGCATTGAGTTTCTTGCATTGGTGAGGGAACAGTTTCCTAACGTAATCCGTATGGTTTTGAGCGGATACAATGATGTAGATACTATTACTGCGGCAATAAATGAGGGAAATGCATACAAATTCATATTAAAGCCATGGAATGACGAACATTTAAAGGAAATTGTCCGTGACGCAATACAACTCAGAATTTTGAAAGAGGAAAATGAACGATTAAATATCGAGTTAAAAAAAAGAAACGAAGAGCTAATGATAATTAATGATAATTTGGAACTGGAAATTGAAAAGAGAACAGAGAGAATAATTCGTCAAAGCTGTGAACTAAAACTTGCCGGTGACATAATGGAAAGTATTCCGGTTGCAGTTATTTGTATAGATAAAAAATATACAATTATATTTAGCAATAATTTCGCTAACACGATATTTATTGCTACCGAAGAAACTTTAATCGGTGATGATATCCATGATTGTTTTAACGATGAAATTTGTGATATTGTAAGTGCTACTATGGACTTAGGATTACCACAGAACGCGACCTTCTACATGCATGATATATATCAATACAGAATGAAATCAACTCCCATTACTGTCGGGAATGATACATCCATGATAATTCTATCATTCTATGAATTAGATTGAAAATATGAAGTTATGACATTACTTAGTAAGGATGACCATTTCCATGCCTGACTATAAGACGGTTAAGACGGCTGAACTACGACTTGGCATGTATGTAAGGCTTGACATGAATTGGCTCAAGCACCCTTTTGCCCGCAAGGAGTTCCAGATTACATCCGAACAAGAAATCGAAACGATGAAAAGGTACGGTATCGAGGAATTGAGCGTGGATTTTTCGCGATCGGAGATACCTCAGGATGATGCGTGGGAAGTGCGGAAAACAAAATCAAGCCCGCGTGAACCGATCCCTGAGGTACCTGAGATTTCGGCTGAATCTGTCGCGTTAAAAGAGCGAATCCTTGAGAAGAAGAAGCTTCTGGAGATATCCAAGCAAGTGTACATTAAGGCAAGGGAAACAGTGGAGGATATCTTCTCTGACACACTTGTCGACCCTTCGAGGGGAATTAACAACTCGCGCAAACTGATTGAAGACATGACAACGCAAGTTTCGCATGATCCTGAAACATTTATCCACCTTATCACGCTGAAATTCAAGAGGGAATTTATTCAGTTTCATTCATTGAACGTTTGCGTGATCTCACTTATTCTAGGAAGAAGCCTGAGGCTGCAACCTGATGACATGAAGGTTTTGGGAATGGCGGCGCTTTTTCACGATATAGGGAAGAAGTCTCTGCCTGCACAGCTCATCACGAAAATGGCTCCTTATACGCGGTTGGAGAACTCTATCCTAATGACTCATCCCCAGCGTGGCAAAGACCTTTTGGCAATGGCTGGGGATATCCCGGAAAAGGTAATAACCGTTGCCCACCAGCACCATGAAAACAAGGACGGGACAGGATATCCTCGCGGATTGAAAGATAAGTACATCGACGGATTTGCCAAAATCGTGGCGGTTGCAAACATCTATGAGAATCTGACAAACCCACTCAATATCGATGAAATGATGCTTCCGCATCAAGCACTTTCTTTCATGTACAAGAACATGAAGGAAAAACTGCCTTCTATACTCGTCGAGAACTTAGTCAAAAGTATGGGCGTATATCCTCCCGGATCTTTAGTTGAACTTGATGATGGCAGAGTTGGAGTAGTGGTAAGTATAAACAGACGATCCGCCATGAAACCGACCGTCATTCTCTTCGAAAAGGGAGTTTCAAAGAAAGACCCGAGCCTAGTCGATTTGGATCAGGAGCGGCATTGCAAGATCAAGAAAGCCCTGTTGACTTCGGAACTCTCGGATGAGGCGGCTGAATATCTCGAGCCAGGAAGGCGAAAAGGCTACTCTGCCGGCTACCAAACCTCTTGAAGCAAGCGGGGCAAAGGCTGAGAAATAGCATGTACTGAATTGCCCCGGATTGAAGGACACCTCGAAAAGGACGTATAAAGCGTCTTGGAGGTGTAGCACGGTGAAGAATCGTCGGAGTTTCAGCCGTGAGTTCAAACTGGAAGCGGTACGGCTGATGACGGAAGGGGGGCTGAGTATTGCCCAGACATCGAGGGACCTGGGGATACGGGAGAGCGTTCTGGGGCGCTGGAAGAAGCAGTTTGAGGAAGACCCGCAGGAGGCCTTTCCGGGCAAGGGCAGGTTGAGACCGCAGGATGAGGAACTGGCCCGTCTTCGCAAGGAGAACGAGCTATTACGCGAGGAGCGGGATATTTAAAAAAGGCGGTAGGCATCTTCTCGCGGGTGCCCAGGTGAGATACCGGTTTATCCGTGACCACTCCGGCCTGTTCCGGGTACAGCGTATGTGCAGGGTGCTGGAGGTGTCTCCCAGCGGCTACTATGCATGGCTTGGACGCCCGGAGAGCCGACGAGTGCGCGAGGACCGTCGGTTGCTGGTCGAGATTAAAGCGGTCCATGCTGCGAGTCGGGGTACCTACGGCAGCCCGAGGATTCATGCCGAGCTCGCGTCCAGGCAGATGCGCCACGGGCGGAAACGAATCGCGCGGCTGATGAGCGAGAACCGCATCAAGGCCCGGCAGAAGAGGAAGTTCAAGGCGACCACGGATTCGAACCATTCCCATCCCGTGGCGCCCAACCTGCTGGGGCGTGATTTTACGGCCCAAGAGCCCAATCAGCGGTGGCTGGCAGACCTCACGTACATTCCGACCGGAGAAGGCTGGTTGTACCTGGCTGCCGTGCTGGACCTTCATTCCCGGCTCATCGTGGGGTGGTCCCTGTCCAGCCGCATGAGCAGAGAGGTGGTGCTGGGTGCGCTGCATATGGCGGTGGATCGCCGCCGGCCGGGGCCGGGCTTGATCCATCACTCGGATCGGGGCAGCCAGTATGCCTGCGCTGAATATGGGGAAGCGCTCCGGTCTCACGGCATGCTTTGCAGCATGAGCCGCAAAGGGGACTGCTGGGACAATGCCCCCATGGAAAGCTGGTTCCATACCCCCAAGACCGAGTTGGTCAACCACCGCCTCTATCGTACCCGACAGGAGGCAAGGAGTGATATCTTCTGGTTCATTGAGGTCTTCTATAACCGTAGCCGGCGACATTCCGCTCTGGGATACTTGACCCCTACGGAATACGAGATAGTCAGGTTGGCTGCTTAACTGTATGTCCTCATAACCGGGGGAAGTTCACAGGTCAATCCCGCCGCCTATGGATGGGTCACACTCGCCGCTCATGGTGGGTCAAACTGGGCGGCTACCGACATCTTCTCCTCACTACATATCATCGCTGTGGATGACTTGGCTTAACCGCTCAAGAAACGCTGATACAACTTCGGGGCTCCTTTCTTCCGGATCCATTCCCCTGAGGTTGATGAACTGGTTGTACACTTCCCGTTGTCCTGGAGAGAGATAGTCCTGCTCCTCGTCGTCATCCCTTGGTTCACCGACCTCCAAAAACGTGGCAAAGTCCACGTCATCTTCAAGGGCATTCAAAGCGTCTTTGTTGAAAGCATCCCAAGCCCCTGCGGCAAGGATAGTGAGGTCGAGCGAAAAATGCCCTACCGCGCATTCAGTCTCCATGTCGCGCAGTGGAGTCCATGAATAAGTCTGTAGATCACGCAACTTTTCCAAGCAGGCAGTAAAGTGCTCGCTAAGTTCTTTCTGCTCAGCTGCAATATCTCTAACCATCCTAACCTCATCATCAAGGGATGAGGCTACTTCATCCACTCTGGCCGTGAATTCGGACATGATCGCCTTAGCAACATGAAGTTTGCTGTTACCGGTATGATGAGCAAATGAATACTCGGGGGTAAAGGGGTAGGCATGGACATAGATCTTAACGAAAGCTGAATATTCGCAAGAGTGGCCCCTTTGAGGCGTTGTACGCATTCCTGGAATGCAGGCTTTGGTGATTTGGAACTTGTTGAGCACAGGTCGATCTCCATTCTATCCGCTGTCGGGCAGATCCATCGCAATCTTCACAGGTACAGGACTGGTGTATGCTCACAATTATCCTCGGTTGATTTTTGCATGAACTTAAGTAAAAATCGGCACATTTCGCCAATTCGCCGGAGGAGTGGACCGAATATCCGGCCACTGTCCGATAAGCGTGTCCCCAAGAAGTGAGAAAGGGGAGAGGCTTGGCCCCTCCCCCACTTCAGCGTGTCAGATGTCTCTCGGTTAGAATTCCTCGAGCTCTTGCTGGGGCCTTACTTCAAACCTGTGGCTTTGTTTCGAACCCACGGAGGGAAGACTCTTGGACGGATGCGACAACAGCTTTACATCTGCTGTTGTAGCGGTTCCGTTTGATCCGGCGTTACCGCCATCTACGACAACGACCAGTTCCCTTACCACCAGTTCAAGGTTTCGGCTTGCGCATTGAGCTCCTCGGATGCGGCCGCAGATTCCTCCGCGTTGGCGGCTATCTGCTGCGTCACCTTATCCACCTGGGCCATGGCCGTGTTGATTTGTTCTATACCCTGCGTCTGTTCAGCGGAAGCTGCTGCTATTTCGCCTACCAGTTCAACGACCTTCTGGGTACTCGTTGCCACTGAGCCAAAAGCCTGCGTGGTCTGGCTTACGAGACTGGCCCCATACGTTATCTTCTGCGTAGTCCCTTCAATGAGGTCCGACGTGTTTTTTGCCGCCTCAGCAGCTCTCATGGCGAGATTCCTCACCTCATTAGCTACCACCGCGAACCCCGCCCCTGCTTCTCCTGCCCGAGCAGCTTCGACAGCCGCATTCAGTGCCAGCAGGTTGGTCTGAAACGCGATCTCGTCAATGGTTTTAATAATCTTCCCGATCTGTTGTCCCGACTCTGAGATTTCACCCATGGAGCGATTCAAGTCAGTCATGGAACGATTGGCCTGCGTAACCACTTCGGCCGATTCGTCCGTGAGTACTTTTGCCCGGTTCGCGTTATCGGTATTCTGTTTCGCCATGGAGGTGATTTCCTCCAGGGAAGAAGACGTTTCTTCCAGAGAGGATGCCTGCTCGGAAGCACCGTCAGCCAGTTGTTGACTCGCGGCCGACACTTGTCCCGCTGCGGCCGATGTCTGCGTCGCCCCGTCACTCAATGACGTGGTAATGTATCGCAGCCGTCGATTTATGGTAGACATCAGGAACGCCGCCAAGGCGAGGGATCCGACAATGCCGATTGCGCTGAACAGGATCATGAGCAGACGGGCGGCATCGTACGCCTTGTCGCTCGTCAGCTTGGCCTCGGCCATTTTCTTTTCATTCGATTCCTGAATCTTCTTCATTACTGCCTGGGCTTGGTCGCTCAACTGCCGCCCTTTTCCCGCTGAAAGGTCGAATGCGATCTGGTTGCCGTTCTCGAGGGTCTCCTTCTGGACTTGATCATCGACAGCGGTAAAGTCAGTCCAGGCTTGCTTGAACTCTTTCAGGGTGGACGCTTCCTTTCCCTGAATCACGGATTCGAGCTTCCCCAGAAGTCCGTCAATGGAGGCTTTCGACGCAGTGATCTGCTTCTGCAGTTTGCGCATGACCTCATTGTCCGTTTCCAGGATCATCTGCTTTTCGGTTCGATGGATCGCCAGCATATCCTTGAGGAGGCGGGTTGCAATAAAGGCTCTGGACTTCTCATCTTTCCCTGCGGAAGCGACTGCCTCGTTTGTTTGAGCTTCAACGTCGGCGAACAGATTCATCGTGGCCTCAGCCTTGTCGAATGCCTCCCTTCCCTTGCCAGCGGAAAGACGCTTGGCTTTCACGTTGGAGTTCATAAGGGCATATCGGACTACCTCCTGGTTCACCTGGAGGTACTGTTGCCACAATGCCTTGGCTTGATCCAGCTCCTTCTGTTCGTCCTTGGTGGATAAGCCGTAAAGTTGCTGCATGCGCTCGGTTGCGGCTTGGGACTGCTCTTTCATGAAGGTGATGTACTTCTGCATGTCTTCATCGTCGCTGGCCAGAATGAGGTTCTTCTCGGCCCTTGATACATTCACCATGGCTCCATTAACACCCATGGCCAGGTTCACACTCGCGGCGGAATTGTCCACGATAAAGTTGAGCTGGTTATTGATGGCAGCCATCTTTACAATGCCAATGACCGCCACGGCCACCGCGATCGCTCCCAGTACCCCGAAAAGACAATAGATTTTCTTGCTCAGGGAAAGCCTTCTCATCGTGCATGCCTCCAAAGATGATTCGAGTGAACAATCCCAGGGGGCGAGGTCGAGGAGACTCAAGAATCGAGGATGACGCCCAAAGTTGTCCTCAATTGATGATTTTTCTAACCAGGTTCGAGGGAATCCAGAATAACCGCGACTGCGGGAAGTTTCTGGTACTTGTATACAGGATCGGTTTTGCAAAATGGAATATAAGCGCATATCAATAGAAAAAGCCGATGAGTGCTATTTTGACTTGCTCAGGGTATCATCATCCGGTATCCGGAATGCAACACTTGACTGTCTATCGAACGCCCGTATCTGGTCGGGCGTAACTCCATTGTAGCGAATGTCCAGCATTGTCTGGTGAACGCCAGAATCAACCAGCTCCCTGAGGTCGCATTGCTGGTGGGAGCAAACCCCCGCGATGCAAGAAGATGTATATAGTGTCCGTTGACGAGGGCGACGGAAAGCGATGGCGCACTTCGGAGCAACCAACGGCGTTTTAGCTGGACGATGATGTCGTCATGAAAACACTTATCGTGGATGACGATCTTTCCAGCCTCAGGTTGGTGCGCAAGCTTCTGGAACGACATGGGGAATGCAACTCTGCGACGAACGGCCGGGAGGTCCTCGAGGCCTTGATCACAGCTTTGGAAATAAGCCGGCCCTACTACCTTATCTGTCTGGATACCACGATGCAGGGGATGGACGGACTGACCGCCATCAGGGGAATCCGTGGCGTGGAGGAAATCATGGGGATATTCCCCCCCATGGGGTGAAAATCGTTACAATAATCGCCATTGGAAAGAAATGCGAGAGACCGCAGCCGTGCAATAATCAGTTTGACGGTTACATGGTCAAGCCGATAGAAAATATCCCCCTTGTGTCCCTGCTGCGGCAACTGAATCTGATAGGATGAAAGAAATATATGAGAATATTAGCCGCTGATGACGATTTTATCTCCCGCCTCATGCTGACCGCGGTGCTCAAGAAGTGGGTGACGGCAGAAAACGAGGTGCAAGCCTGGGAAATACTTCACAAGGCGGATGCGCCGAAACTGCCCCTGCTCGACTGGACTATGCCGGAAATGGACGGTCTGGAGGTGATACGGCGGGTGAGGGGCCAGAGCAGCGCGGGAACCGGCGTACATTATCATCCTTACTGCCAAAGGGGACAAACGTGACATTGTCGAGGGACTAGAAGCCGGGGCCGACGATTACGTGGCTAAGCCATATGATCAGGGTGAACTGAGGGCGCGGCTTCAGGTGGGCAGGCGCATAGTGGAGCTGCAAGCCGACCTCTCCGAGCGAATGAGAGAATTGCAGAAGGCGTTGGAAGAGGTCAGGACATTGAGAGGTATCGTTCCCATCTGTGCGGGCTGCAAGAAAACCAGGGACAACCGAGGATATTGGAACCAGGTGGAAGTGTACGGGCGCGAACATTCCGAGGCCCAATTCAGCCATCGTGTTTGCCTGGAGCGCATGAAGAAACTGTATCCCGAATACGCAGAGAAAGTCGAGCAGGAAATATATCATAAGAAGGGGCTCGAAGCAAAATGATCAGCGTATTACTTTGCCATTTATGGAGTAGGAGGAGTAAAGTCAAAGTCCAAAAGATTCTCTCAAGTGCCTCCTCAAACGAAGGCACCAAAGGTATCATTGGAAAAAGGTTTTCGGACTCCGGCGCGTTTCGACGGAGGATGATCCCAAAAAACGTGACGTAGGATTTGACGTAGCGCGCCATGCATTTTACTGCAAAACGGTGCGTTTTGGCGCTTTTTGATGCGGCTAAGTGCTTGAAAACAGGAGGGGTGCGTACTTTCAGGCGTCCTGTCACGCCGGAGGTCGCGAGTTCGAGTCTCGTCGTCCCCGCCAATTAAGTAAAGGGGTTAGATTAAATTCTAACCCCTTTACTTTGTCCTTGTCATTCAGTACCCAACACTATTTCCCATACTCACCACTTCGACACTGCAATCACTGCAAGATAGAGCAACATGTCCAGCATGCCGACTCCCTCACAGCACTTTGAATCCCTGTCCTGGGACGATCTCGTCGCCTGGGCGGGGAGCAAGGTCGCCGGCCGGGGCCGCGATTACCAGCGCGAGGGCCGGGTGAAAAATCTGGCCATGACCGCCGGCGGCGGCCTCATCGCCTCCGTCGTCGGTTCCGAGCGGTACGCGGTCCGGGTTCGCATGGATGAGGAGGGAACCCTCGAATCCCGTTGTACCTGTCCATATGAATTCGATTGCAAACACGGCGTGGCGACGGTGCTGGAATACCTGACCCGAGTCGACCAAGACAGACCGGTCCCCAATGCGGACCCGCAGGACGAGCGTTTGGCCTGGATAAGCGGCGACGATATCGATGGAGATGATGGAGATCCCGACGCCGAGGATGCGTACGAGCCGGCGCTGTCAGGGGATGTCCCGGTCCGGGTGGACACTTTGCTCAACGAAATGACGAAGGCGGAACTCGTCAAAATGATCCACGGTTTCGTGGAAAAATATCCCGGAGTCGCGTCCGAACTCCAGGACACCGTCCAATTACGCGCCGGAGACGTAGCCTCGCTCACGGAGCGTTTACGCCGGGAAATTCGCGAAGTCGGCAGCGAGCCCGGGTGGCAAAGCCGCTGGGGCGACGAGGGCCACACGCCGGACTACTCCGGCATCCGCGACAGGCTGGAAGCCCTGCTTGCCGCCGGCCATGCCGACGCGGTGCTTGCCCTCGGCAAGGAACTCATCGAGAGCGGCATTGATCAGGTTGGAACGAGCAATGACGAGGGCGACACGGCTATGGAGGTCTCCAGTTGCATCGCCGTGCTCCCCCGCGCCCTGGCGGCCTCCTCTCTGCCGGAAGCCGAAAGGCTCTTGTGGGCCTTGGACGTCGTGCTCGACGATCCGTTCGACCTTTGCGACGACCTTGCGGGCTACCTGAGGGAAGAGCATACAACGGCCGCCTGGAATGGTGTGGCCGACTCCCTGCTCAAGCGGTTGACCACCGGGAAATTCGGCAAGGGCGATTTCAGTCGCGACTATCGGCGGGACCGGCTGAGCGACTGGACCATACACGCCCTGGAACAGGCCGGCAGGCAGCAGGAGATCATCCCTCTTTGCGAGGCTGAAGCCGAGAAAACGGCTAGCTATGAACGTCTCGTCACGCGTCTGACCGCTTTGGAGCGCTTCGCGGATGCGGAACGTTGGATTCATAAAGGCGTTCGGGCCACGCAAAAGGATAGCCCGGGAATCGCTTCCCAACTTCGGGATGCGCTGTTGACGATCAAGACCCGCCGGCAAGACTGGCCGGCCGTGGCGATTCTGCGTGTGGAGGAGTTCGTTCGGTCCCCCTCGGTCCGGACTTTTGAAAACTGTAGAGAAGCGGCCCAGCGGCTTGATATCTGGACGATAGTACGCCACATCCTCCTTGAACACCTTGCCGACGGCCGGCTACCCTGGGAACAACCGGAATGGCCCCTGCCGACTCCGGGCGAGGACGCCCCAAAGCCCGAGCGAGCGGATACCTTTCCCCGATTTTCCACCCTGATCGAGATAGCCATCCGGGAAAAGAATCCCGAGGAGGTCCTGCGTTGGTATGACCTCTGCCCACGGAACCATTGTTGGGGGTACACCACCCTGGACGAAAACGTCGCCACAGCCGTAGCGTCATACGCCCCGGACCGGGCCGTGAAAATCTGGAAGGCCCTGGCGGAACAGGAAATCGCCCGGGTCAAGCCGAGCGCCTATCTTGAGGCGGCGGGCTATCTGCGAAAAACAGCCAAGGTCATGATCCTGGAGAAGAGAGAAGCCGACTGGGGACAGTATCTGGCTGGATTGCGAACGGAACATTTCCGTAAAAAGCGTCTGCTTGAGGTTCTCGACACCTTGAGCGCAGGACCGATTGTGAAAAAACGACGTTAGCGCCGAAACGATGCTCCTCCGCTCCGGGCCTTCTGATTTTTCACCGGGAAGTTCCGGCTCATTACCGTAAGAACGTATCCCGGCGGTCATTTCGTCGTTCCGGCGAAGAAGAGTGTGCCGTGACTGATTTTACCTCTCTCTTCAGTCTTGGTCGGACCACGCGCACACCGACTCCCCCCTGCCCCCCTCATTGAGGGGGGAGGCGGAGCCGGGGGGAGCACAACGACAAACGACCGATCCATCTCACTTATATACGGTATATCGTGGCGAACGCGGTCGATCTTTGTCATTGCAACACAGTTTCGAAAGACGGAATCCAGACTTTTCGGAAATTCCCGGACCCCGGCATTCGCCGGGACGACGATCTATTTTCCGGGGTGACGTTCTAGAGGACCTTTTCGACAACCTGCCGGCGATCCGACCCGGGACGGTTTATACCTTGATCACACACGCATCGGCCTGGGCCAGACCTCCGCAAATCGCCCCGAGAGCGTACCCTCCGCCCTTCCGGCGCAGTTCGTACATCAGGTTCATGATCAACCGCGCTCCGCTGGCGGTGTTCGGATGCCCTATGGCGATGGCGCTGCCGTTGATGTTCGTCTTGCCGCGCAAGGCTTTCGTCTTTTCCTTGTCCTTGTCGGCCATCAGAAGGGTGCTCACCAGCGGCACCGCGGCAAAAGCCTCGTTGATTTCCATACAATCGATCTCGTCGAGGCCGATGTTCGCGAGGGCCAAGGCTTTCATGGCCGCGAACGCGGGACCTTCGGGCATGCGGTTCGGGCTGATGGCAATGGAGGTCATGGAAACGATTTCGGCCAGGGGCTCCAGACCCAATTCATGCGCCTTGGACCTGGTCATGAACAGAATGGCCGTGGCGCCGTCGTTCAGCCCGGGGGCGTTTCCCGCGGTCACGCCTTTGCATCCGTAAATTCCCGGCAGCTTGGCAAGGTCTTCCATGGTGGCCTTTTTGCGGTACTGTTCGTCGATGTCGAGAACGATCGGTTCCGCCTTTTTCTGGGGAATTTCCAGAACCATCATTTCATCCCTGAACTTGCCCGCCTCCCATGCCCGGCCATAATTCCGATGGCTTCTCAGCGCCCATTCGTCCTGTTCCTCGCGGGAAATTCCGTGCTCCATAGCCACGTTATCCGTATCGACGGAGACCGGGTTGAAATCCTTGTACCCAAGTGCGAAGAGAGGATCTTCCATTTTGACGTCTCCCAGCCGGAACCCCTGCCAGCGGAGATTTCTGACGATCAAAGGCTCCCGGCTGAAGGACGTGGCGCCGCCGCCGATGGCGCATTCGATCTCCCCGGCGACCATGGCGCGGCAGCCGTAGTGGACGGCCGACATTGCCGACACGCACGCCTTATCAAGGGAAACCGAAGGGGTTTCCGCCGGAAGCCCGGCCTTGAGGAGCGTCTGGCGCGCCGCCACGGAGGTAAACACGTCCTTGCACACGGAGGTGTCGCCCACACCCCAGTAGACTTCGTCGACGTGACGCCCGTCCACTCCGACCCTTGCCAGGACCTCTTTCATGGGCAGGGCCCCGAGGTCGAAGTAATCGTAATCCCTCAATGCTCCGCAATAGCGTCCAAACGGCGTCCGGATGGCGCTTACTATGACGATATCCTTATACATTTTCGCTCCCATTCGTTACTTCAACAGTTGGTTTGCGATGATGATCCGTTGCACCTGGTTTGTTCCTTCATAGATCTGCGTGATTTTTGCGTCCCGCATCATCCGTTCGACCGGGTACTCCCGTGAGTAGCCATAGCCGCCGAAAATCTGAACCGCGTCCGTCGTTACCTGCATGGCCGTGTCCGACGCGAACCACTTGGCCATTGATGCCAGTCGCGGAATGTCTTTCGAAGTCGGCTCATTGTCGATGGTTCCGCAGACCCGGTGGATCATGGTCCGGGCCAGCTCGATTTTCAGCGCCATTTCGGCGATCATCCACTGGATACCCTGGAAATCCACCAGGGATTTTCCGAACTGCATCCGGCCCTTGCCGTGTTCGATCACGGCGTCCAGAGCGCCCTGTGCGATACCGACCGCCTGAGCCGCGACCGCCGGACGGGTGTAATTGAAGGTCTTCATGAGGATCTGGAAGCCGTCTCCGGGGTTCCCGATGATGTTTTCCGCCGGGACTTCACAGTCTTCAAAAACGAGTTCCGTGGTATCGGAGCCCCGAATGCCCATTTTTTCCTCTTTTTTTCCCACCAGAAAGCCGGGAGTGTCCTTGGGGACCACCAACATGCTCATTCCCTTGTGACCCTTGGACTTATCCGTATACGCCACGACCGTCACAAGGCCCGACACCCCTCCGTGCGTGATGAACAGCTTTGTCCCGTTGATGGCGTACCCGTTGTTTTTGGGGGTGGCCACGGTTCTGATTGCCGTGACGTCCGAACCGGCCCCCGGCTCGGTGATGGCGCATGCGCCCAGAACCGAACCTTCTGCCATGGGCGTAAGCCACCGTGTCTTCTGATCGTGACTTCCTCCGATAAGGAGGGGATCCGAGGCCAGGGCTTGAGTGGTGAGGATAACCGATGTGGAAGCGCAACACCGGGCCACTTCCTCCACCACCAGGGCGAGGCTGACCATTCCCGCTCCCGTCCCACCATATTCTTCAGGTATCTGAATGCCGAGAAGGCCGTTTTCTTCAAGAATTTTCTTGTTTTCCCAGGGGAATTCTTCTTTTTGATCAATTTCGGCGGCCC
The DNA here is from genome assembly GCA_963826125.1 of uncultured delta proteobacterium. GTDB lineage: Bacteria > Desulfobacterota > Desulfarculia > JACQYL01 > CAWGVV01 > CAWGVV01. The sequence goes on from CAWGVV010000001.1 coordinate 74,712, forward strand.
GGGGAGCGAATTCGTTCACACTGATTTTTCTTGCCATATCGCGGAGCATTATCTGCTCTTCCGACAGCTTGAAATCCATGACGGCTCCTTATGTTTGCTTTCCACTTTTTCATGTATGTATTCGAAACAGGCAAGATGCGCGCCAAGCGCAATAGCGGACCTGGAAAGAGTGCATCGAGCAAATTTAAGAGAGATATTAGAGGATTTTGCCGGGATGAAGCTTCAACGAGCGCCGTTTTAGTGTGGCATGCAGCAGAAGTGTTGCACTACATTTCTGTGGCATGCTACACGTGCCGCGCTGTTTCGGAAAGGTTATACTGCTTTATTTTTCGATAGAGGGTGCTCCGGTCTATTCCCAAAATGCGGGCGGCCTTTGCCTTGTTCCAATCGGTCTTTTCCAGCGCTTCCACTATCTCGTCCGACCCCTCAACCGGTTTCTTTTCGCGGGTCGGCTTTCGGGCGCCGGAATGCTCCTTGATTTCCTCGGGGAGGTGATCCGGGAGGATAATCGGTCCGCGGCAAAGGACAAAGGCGTGTTCAATGCAGTGTTCCAACTCCCTGACATTTCCGGGCCAGCGGTAGTTCAAGAAGGCTTTCAACACTTCATCGGAAAAGCCTTCAATGCTTTTCTTGAAACTCCTGTTAAACGCACTGCGAAAATGATCGATAAGTAACGGGATGTCCTCAAGCCTTTCCCTGAGCGGCGGCAGCGGCACTTCCACCACCTTCAGTCGATAATAAAGATCTTCCCGGAATTCGCCCAATCGCACTTTTTCTTTCAAGTTCCGGTTCGTGCACGCGATAATACGGGCATCCATCTTTATCGAAACGGATTCTCCCACCCGTTCGAATTCTTTCTCTTCCAGCACCCGCAGAAGTTTGAGTTGAATTCTCGGGGAGACGTCGCCGATCTCGTCCAGCAAAATCGTTCCGCCATGAGCGGCCTGAAAGCGCCCCTTGGAATCCTTTATGGCGCCGGTAAACGCCCCCTTCACATGGCCGAACAGCTCGCTCTCCAGCAGGTTTTCGGGCAAAGCGGAGCAATTCACTACGATGAACGGTCTGAATGCACGGCTTGCGCTATGATGGAGCGCTTTAGCCATCAACGACTTGCCGGTACCGCTCTCTCCGGTTATCAGGACCGTGGTGTCCAGATCGGCCAGGTTCTCCAAAAGCCCGAAGGTATCCTGCATTTTCCGGCTTTTGCCGATGATGTTCCGGAATTGATGTCGCTCCCGCAATTCACGTTCCAGATCGCTCAGACGGGTAATGTCCCGTATGACGAGAACCGCGCCGATGAACGCCCCATCGCGATCCAGCAGCGGAGAACTCGTGACGGTCACGGTCTGTTGCGGCTTTTGGCAATGTTTACACTCGATTCGATATCCCTTGACGGTCGTCCTGTTTCGCAGGGAGTCCCACAAAACCTCATGGCATGCTTGGTTGCATTGGTTCAAGCAGTCGGTAAAGACCTTCCCCACCGTCTCGCCACAGGAAACGCCACAGATGTTTTCCGTCGCCTGGTTCGCCTCGATCACCACCATTTCCGTATCGACGGTGATGATGGCGTCCTTGACGCTCCTGAATATCGCCTGCAACCGGCCCCGATGTAGCTCAAGTTCTTCCTCGATCCGTTTGCGATCGGTTATGTCTCTGACAATACTACGGAAACCAACCGTATTCCCTTCGGAGTTTTTCACCAGGGATATTGAGTTTTCAATAATCTTCTTCGTTTTATCTTTTCGAATTATTTCGTAATGAAATGTTTTCTCGGGTATTTCCGTTCGGTACACTTTATTGTAGGCGTTAAAGACAACTTCGGACATTGATTCGGTCATGTACTCTCGGTAATTGAGGCGAATAAGTTCTTCTTTTGTGTAACCCGTAATTTTGCAAAACGAATCGTTGCAGATTATGGTATTTCCTTTCAGATCTGCTTCGATATATCCTTCTTCGATCCCTTCGAAAATCGCTCGATGTCTTTCTTCAAGCTCTTTTAACGCTGATTCGATTTCCCGACGATCCTCGGATGTGCGGGATCGTATATCGGAAGAGGTATTTGATGTTATCATATCGATACTTTTCTTCATTTTGATATATTTACCTTATTTCGTTATTGATGCGACATTGGAAAAATCAGGAGAGCTTTTCGAATTCCATTCTCCTCTTGATACACGAGTCATGTCATCTTCAGGTAACTTTTCACCGATGGACCATTCGGTTTTCCGGTTTGAATGATGCTTTTCAGAGGGCATTTGGGTTCGATGATGTTTTCTTTTCTATAGTTGAGAAAAGCGTCAGGCACAATAAGAGAAAGAATGTTTTGCCAAAACCTGTCCTGTACGAAAAGCCCGGCGGTGAAAATCCGGAAGGACTCGGAGAAGGATTCCGATAATTCCTAACGTCCGGATGCGCGCAAAAAACATGAATGCCGCCCTGGGACGTTTATCTCGCCGCTTCCTTGATCGAAGCCATAGCTTATGATAGTATTTCCTAAAGCCCGGTATTTTCGCAAAAAGTATTGTTGAAAACGAAATTTTGATGAAATAATCAGGAAAATCTTTTCTGCATTGGTCGCCCTTCTTGAGCCGGCATCGTCGGCAGTCGTACGATTGTGCCCCTTCCCTCCGGCGCAGCAGGTGAGCGCACCTGCACGTATGCAGTTTGCTCCCTGACGAATCGGTCGGACGATGAGCCCAAACATCGCTTTGATGGCCGTAGGGGTAGTAACCACTCAGGGACACAATTCGGATTTATTAATGAATCGTGAACATGATCGAATACCGCGGTTTCCACCCTTGAAAGCAAGGGTGTCGATGCGTGTACATGAATTGGGACACTTCCAAAAGCTCGAGCGGTTCGAACTTATCGACCGAAAACGGGTGTGCCCGATAACGTGGGAACCGGCTTGAGGCAATCCGTCGCAATGGAGCGGGAATGGCAGGCTCATCGTACAAAACCAGGTTAGGCAGAGCGGCGCTGTTGATTTTTATCGTCTTTGCATGCGGGTGCCGGCCCGGGGAAGAGGGGACACCCGAGGGTCCCGCGCTCAAACTATCGCTGGCCGTGTCGCCGGCTCCCTACTCCGCACTCGTCGTCGTGGCCGATGAAAAGGGCTATTTCAAGAAGTCGGGCCTTGAGGTGTCGATCACTTCGCATCCTTCCGGACGGGAAGCGCTCGAAGCAGTCTGCGCCGGAAAGGCTCAGGTGGCCACGGTGGCGGACATCGCGTTTTCCGCCAAGGCCATGGAGGAACCGTCCATCCGCGTTCTGGCGTCCATTGCCACGACCGTGAGCAGCTGGATCGTGGCCAGAAAAGATAGAAACATTAAGGTCCCCTCCGACCTCGGGGGGAAAAGGATTGGTTTCAGCCCGGGAACCGTCAGCGATTATTTTCTGTACTCCTTCCTCGTGACGGAAAATATTCCGTTAGGGGAAATCACGGCGGTGGAGCTTCCCCCGGCGAGACAAGCCGATGCAGTAGTGAACGGTGAGGTGGATGCGGTTTCCGCTTTCGATCCCTTCTCGTATGAAGCCAAGAAACTGCTGGGGGAAAACTCCGTCACCTGGGAGAGCCAGAATAACCTTGCCTACCATTGGCTTCTGGCGGCAAAGGAAGACCTTACCCGGTCGCCCGAACCGCTGAAACGGTTGCTCAGGGCGCTGATCATGGCCGAAAATTTTGCCCTGGCCGATGAGGAAGAGACGAGAACGATGCTTTCCCGCAAGTGGGGTTTCGATCCGGCATATCTGCGGGAATCCTGGCCGAGAACCAGATTGACCGTTGCGTTCAGTCAATCCATTGTTACTTCCTTGCAGAATTACGTTGCCTGGCAAATGAAAAAAAAGGGGGACACCGCAGGGTGGCCCGACGTGCTGAACTACGTGCATACAGGAATCCTGGACGCGGCAGCTCCCGACAGGGTAACCATTTTCAGGTAGGGTTATATGAAAATCCGAACCAGGATCCTGCTTGGCGCGGGAGCGTCCCTTTTCGTTTCCGCAATCGTTCTCCTCATGGTTGTTTTCATCCTGAGGGACATGGAAAACGATGCCGCGCGCAGCCGTGCATACCAAGAGATCGGAAGCGAAATCGAGGCGCTGAACGTATTGATCTCAAAGTACCCGAGCCACCCGTCTCCGAGCCGCATACGCCAGATCCTGGAGGTAGAGGGATCCTTGAACAAGTACTTTGCGGCGCTGACCTCTTCGGAAGCGCGCGAAGCATCCCTTATTCGGCAGATAAGAACAAACTCCCGGGAACTCGGATACCCTCTTGAGAAATTGCTGGCACGCTCGCCGGGCTTAAAGGATGAGGACCGGTACAATCTTATTGTCTCCCAGCTGGGGATGAAGACCCAGTTCATCGCGGACGATACCCGCCGTCTTTTAGACATAAGTCAAACCCGGATGACTGCCGCCCGGAAAAGGGCGGGGACCTTGGCCATTGGCTTGCTCGCCGCGCTCATCGTCATAAACGCCGCCATTTCCCTGTTTTTCGGTCGGAGCATTTTTCAACACCAGGAGGGGCTGCGCCGGGCGCTGGACAAGGCCGAGGAAGGCGACCGTCTGCTTTCCGCCTTGATGGAGCATATTCCGATGGGCATCACCATTGCCGACGCTCCCGATGTTACCATCCGCGCCGTCAGCCGTTTCGGTCGCGAATTGACCGGCAAGCCCGGTTCGCAGTTAGAGGGAATACCGGTGAACCGGCACGTCGAACAATGGGACATCTACCGCGCCGACGGCGCCACACCGGCCACAAATGAAGAGCTGCCCCTGACGCGCGCGACGCAAAAAGGAGAGATCGTACGGGATGAGGTGTGGGTTCTGGGCCGCGGCGACGGGTCACGCATCCCCATCCTTTGCACGGCCGCGCCCATCAGGGACGTCCGGGGCCACATCACCGGTGGTGTGATCGGCTGGCAGGACATCACCGAGCGAAAGAGGGCGGAAGAGGCGCTGCGGCAACGGGCCGAGGAGGTCGAGCGTCTGCTGGAGGCGGTGCCGGCGGCTGTGTGGGTCGCTCATGACCCGCAATGCCTGGCCATCATCGGCAACCGTAGGGCCAACGAGTTCTACGAGGCTCAGGCCGGAGAGAATGTCTCGGCCACAACTCTGCCCGAAGCCAGACGCTTCTTCACGCCCGACGGGCGAGAACTTCCAGCCGAGGAACTGCCGATGCAGAAGGCTGTCGCCACCAACCAATCTGTGCTGGACACCGAGCTGCATGTGGAACTCCCTTCCGGCAGATGGATCGTCATGCTGGGCAGTGCGGTGCCGCTCCGCGACCCGCAAGGCAACGCCCGGGGATGCATCGGCGCATTCATGGATATCACTGCCCGCAAGAAGACCGAAGAGGCCCTGCGCGAGAGCGAAGCAAAATACCGAAACCTGTTTGAAAACATGATGGAGGAAGTGCACTTCTGGCAGCTAATCCGCGATGAAACCGGCCAGATCAGAACCTGGAGACTGGTCGACGCCAACCCCCCGACCATCAAAACCTGGGGTCGAACCTCGCTTGACGAAATCAAGGGAAAGACCACGGACGAGATATTTGGCCCCGGGTCAACCGACCACTACATGCCGGTCGTCCGGAAGATCATGACCGAAGGTGTCCCGTACTCTTTCGAGGATTATTTCCCACATCTCGACAAATACTTCCGATTTACCAGTGTCCCTCTCGGGGAATACTTCATCACCACCGGCGCCGATATAACCGCGATCAAGAAGGCTGAACTTGCCCTGCGCGAGAGTGAAGAGCGCTTTCGGGTCATGGCCGACACCATGCCGCAGCTCGTATGGTTAGCCGGGGCCGACGGCTACCTGTATTGGTACAACCGGCGCTGGTACGAGTACACCGGGACAACGCCCGAGCAGATGGAGGGGTGGGGCTGGCAGAGTGTTCATGACCCGGATGTTCTGCCCGGCGTTCTTGAGCGCTGGAAGGCGTCCATCGCTACCGGCGAGCCGTTCGACATGACTTTTCCATTGCGGGGGGCGGACGGAAATTACCGCCAGTTTCTGACCCGCGGTTTGCCGGTAAGGAACGCGGAAGGTGAGCTGATTCAATGGTGCGGAACGAACACGGACATCACCGAGCGCAAGCTGATGGAGGAGGAACTCAGAAGATCGCGCGGTGAGCTGGAACTGCGGATCGAGGAACGGACCGTCGAACTCAGGAAGTACATGACGAATCTGGAACAAAGCAACCAGGCTCTCCAGGACTTCGCTTCCATCGCCTCCCACGATCTGCAGGAGCCCCTTCGGAAAATTCGAACTTTCGGTGATCGCCTGCGCGACACATGCGGCCCCAATCTTGGAGAGTTGGGAAATGATTATCTCAGAAGGGTGCTCAATGCATCGGAGCGGATGCAGAGCCTTCTTATGGCGCTCCTCCACTACTCCCGCGTTACCGCGAAAGCGGAACCGTTCACGGACGTCGAGCTGGACCAAGTAGTACGAGCGGTGCTTTCCGATCTTGAGGCGCGCATCGAACAAACAGACGGACGCGTGGAAGTTGGGTATTTACCGGTTATACGGGCGGATGCCAGTCAGATGCACCAGGTCATGCAGAACCTCATCGGTAACGGGCTGAAGTATCACGGTGAGGAAAAACCTTCGGTGAAGGTCTCCGCCGAAACGTTCGATTCCGTTATCCGGATATATGTGGAAGACAACGGCATAGGGTTTGACGAAAAACATCTGGACAAAATTTTTCAGCCGTTTCAAAGGCTTCACGGGAAAAACAGCCAATACGAAGGTACCGGCATTGGCCTTGCCATCTGCAAAAAGATTGTTGAGCGGCACGGCGGGAGCATTACGGCCAAAAGCACTCCGGGGAAGGGTGCGACGTTCATCGTCACGCTTCCCGTGAACCATGCTTAGGATCCGTCCGAATAGTCACACAAAAAGGCTTTGGTGTGCCGGTTGAGGACAGTATGTGGGAACCCCCCGGCCGCACGCCATGAGTCCGTATCTCAAGTATGGCGCAACGTACAGGTATGCTGACACCTCAGAACGGCCTTGGCAACAAACGCCCGGACGATGGCTTCCCGCTCTTTGACCGGCCGTCCGAGCCATTGCCGGCCGGCGCTGACCGGTACATGTTTTTCAATTTGGACCAGCTCAAGGATCTTGACCAGATGCTTCTCCGGTTCCGTCATCGGAACGGGCAGCCATTCATCACGTAACCCTCGGAACCTTCTTGTCAACTCATAAAGTGCAACGAAACCGGTAGCATAAGTGGATAATCCCTGAGCCGCGCCGCACTCCCTGTCATTTCGACGGAGCGCAGCGACGGAGAAATCTTCGGCAGCCGTTGCAGGAATGAGATTTCTCGCTTCGCTCGAAATGACAGCGACACGTGCTGAATAACTTGGAAAATCGAGTGAATACGCGAGTCGCTTTTTACTGGGCGACTTGGGGACGAAAATGGGCTTTGTGTCCATGCCCCATAAACTCTCACGTGAGGATGGGCAGGGGCTTCTCCATCCGGATGATGCGTTTCCACTCAACTCCCCCATCGGGTAAAATAGGGTGTAGATAGTGTCACGATTTTTTACATCCCTTTTTTGCAATAAAAACAAAGAGAAATATTTGATGAGGTGGTTTTTGCTATCTTGATTTGACAAACATTCTTGTTGTCCCTGTAAATATATATTTACAGCTCATCCTTAACAAAATCATGTATAAAACATAAGTTATTGATTTATTGATAAAAAGTACCATACTCTTTATGGCAACTTTCGTTGCATTTGTGAACATTAAAGGTAAATAAAAATATATTTATAGTAAAAAGTTTATGTCGGTAAATCTGAGTGGATCCTCAGGGGGAGGAGTAACATAAAATGAACTGCTTATTCGACGATTTCTCTTCCAATTTCGGGAGCGGAAAAATGAAATCGAAAACTTCCCCACATCCTGACGAAATTCAGGCAAACATCAAACAGAGGAGTGGATGGCTCGTTCCTGTTTGAGTTTTCTCTAACACAATGGGAGGGCAACATGAAGAGGATCGGTGTATGTATATCATTCCTGACGTTAATGCTGAGTTTCGTTGGGCAGGCAGGAGCGGTATTGTATACCTTCGAGGGGACATGGGACCGCATGGGCGGGAACGGTCTGTTTTTTGAGGAATTGAAACCTACGGCTCATTTTTCCGGATGGATTGAGTATACCTGGCCGGGCGATGAACCTCTGGGCCCATATTTAGAGCTACAGGATTTTTCCTACTTTATTCAGGTAAGCGATGCGCTTTCAATATCAGGTTTCCAACCGGTACTTATAGATTATATTGACGACTACACCTTTAGAATTATCGATATGGTACCTGTGCTTAGTCCGTCGAGTCCATTGTTTTTGGACGAAACCTACCTTTTTCTCTCTTCGGCGGATCCGCTTCACCGGCCCCTGCCCATGGATTTCTCATCGATTATTGGCGGGCAATTGTTACTGGATTTTTCTGCTCGCGGATACTCTCCCTTCCGGGATTATTACTGGGGAGGCATGGACGGGACGATAACGTCCTTTTCTGTGGCCCCGTCGGCGGCCCCTGTGCCCGAGCCTGCCACAATGCTGCTGGTGGGATTGGGATTATGTGCTATGGCCGGGATCAGGAGACTGATCGTGCATAGGTAAGCTGTTCGGTTCCAGAGCGGCTTGTGTTGTTCTTGAAAGTCGATCTTGAATCTGTGGGAAACATCCCACGTATTTCTCAACGATCCAAACAGAGAGAATGTTTCTCTCTCTGCCGTTGACCTGACCAACCGCAGGCCCGGTCTCAATGACGGGCCTGTGCCTTTTTCCCCCGGGAATTTCCGCCCCAAGTTATGATCGAATGACCCCTTCCACTGGCATGCCATGACATGATACAAAGAAGTAGGCAGATCCTTTGGCGCGCCGCCTTATGAAGACGCCAAAGCCCGGCTTGCGGATTCGAAGTAACCCTCGGAACCTCCCTCAACTCACAAAGTTCGACGAAACCGGTAGCATAAGTGGATAATCCCTGAGCCGCGCCGCACTCCCTGTCATTTCGACGGAGCGCAGCGATGGAGAAATCTCCGGCAGCCGTTGCAGGAATGAGATTTCTCGCTTCGCTCGAAATGACAGCGACACGTGCTGAACTGAATAACTTGGAAAATCGAGTGAATATGCGTGTCGCTCCTTGATTGCCCATTTTTACGCAGAAAGATTCCACGGCAGACTCGACGAATCGCCTCCCACGGCGTCTCGACAGGCGGCACTCACTGCCATCTCGACCGCGCGAAGCCGAGTCATAATCGAGAATTATTATCACGTGGTATCTATTATTAGCTAAGGAAAAAGGGTATAATGGGAAAAAGTCCATGAACAGCAGCACACCATGAATCAGCGCAGACAAGGAAGGGAGGGACGGCATGAAAGAAGAGGTCAAAAAACCGGCTGTGTTCGAAGCAGACAAACCGTTTGCCCGCCGTGGCACGTCGAACCGGGATTGGTGGCCGAAGCAGTTGAACCTGAAGGTTCTTAACCAGAACTGCCCCATGAGTAATCCCATGGGCAAGGATTTCAAATACGCCGAGGAATTCAAAAAACTCGACGTGGAGGCGTTGAAGAAGGACCTCCATGCGTTGATGACCGACTCGCAGGACTGGTGGCCGGCCGATTTCGGTCACTACGGGCCGTTGTTCATCCGGATGGCGTGGCACAGCGCAGGGACCTACCGCATGGGTGACGGCCGCGGGGGCGGGGGAGCCGGCGCTCAACGCCTTGCGCCGCTGAACAGCTGGCCGGACAACGTGAGTCTCGACAAGGCGCGCCGGCTGCTCTGGCCGATCAAGCGGAAATACGGCAAAAAGGTATCATGGGCCGACCTCATTGTCCTCGCCGGGAATTGCGCGCTGGAGTCCATGGGCTTCAAGACCTTCGGCTTCGGCTTCGGGCGCGTGGACATCTGGGAGCCGGATGATACCTATTGGGGCGCCGAACAGGAATGGCTCGCCACGAGCGAAAAGCCCAACAGCCGTTACACCGGCGACCGGAACCTGGAAAACCCTCTGGCGGCCGTGCAGATGGGGTTGATCTACGTCAACCCGGAAGGGCCGGACGGCAACCCGGATCCCCTCCAGTCGGCCAAGGACATCCGTGAGATCTTTGCCCGCATGGCGATGAACGACGAAGAAACGGTGGCGCTCATCGCCGGCGGCCACGCGTTCGGCAAAACCCACGGCGCCGGCCCAGCGACCCATGTGGGGCCCGAGCCCGAAGCCGCCCCCATCGAGGAGCAGGGCTTCGGCTGGAAGAGCAGCTTCGGCACCGGCAAAGGCAACGACACGATCACCAGCGGCCTGGAGGTTATTTGGACCCAGACGCCGACGAAGTGGAGCAACAACTTCTTCCGGAACCTGTTCACCTACGAATGGGAATTGACGAAGAGCCCGGCCGGCGCGCATCAGTGGCGACCGAAGGACGGCGGAGGCGCGGGCACGGTGCCGGATCCCCACGACCCGTCGAAGCGTCGCGCGCCCAGCATGCTGACCACGGACATCGCCCTGAAGGTCGACCCCATCTACGAAAAGATCTCCAGGCGCTTCTATGAACACCCGGACCAGTTGGCGGACGCCTTCGCCCGGGCGTGGTTCAAGCTGATCCACCGCGACATGGGACCGGTTTCACGCTATCTCGGCCCGGATGTACCGACGGAGGAACTGATCTGGCAAGACCCGGTGCCCGCGGTCGATCATGAGTTGATCGATTCACGGGACATCGCCGACCTCAAGGGCAAGATTCTCGCCTCGGGCCTGTCGGTATCGGAGCTGGTCTCGACCGCCTGGGCGTCGGCATCCACCTTCCGCGGCTCCGACAAGCGCGGCGGTGCGAACGGGGCACGCATTCGTCTTGCGCCGCAAAAGGATTGGGAAGTCAACCAGCCCGATCAACTGAAGGCTGTGCTGCAGACGCTTGAGGGAATCCAGAAAGCGTTCAACAGAGCGCAGGCGAGCGGGAAGAAGGTTTCGCTGGCCGACGTGATCGTTCTGGGCGGCTGCGCCGGCGTCGGGCAAGCCGCGAAGAACGCGGGTTACGATGTGACCGTACCCTTCTCGCCGGGACGAACGGATGCTTCGCCGGAGCAAACCGACGTGGAGGCATTCGGCGTGCTCGAACCGTATGCGGACGGGTTCCGCAACTACCTCAAAACCAAATATTCCGTAACGGCAGAGGAACTGCTGGTCGATCGGGCGCAGTTGCTGACGTTGACCGCTCCCGAGATGACGGTCCTCATTGGCGGCATGCGCGTCCTGAATGCCAACTTCGGACAGTCCCGGCACGGCGTCTTCACCAACCGTCCCGAGACGCTCACCAATGATTTCTTCGTGAACCTGCTCGACATGGGAACGGCGTGGAAACCATCCGCGGAAGACGAAGACGTGTTCGAGGGTCGTGATCGCGCAACGGGCGAACTCAAGTGGACCGGCACCCGGGTCGACCTCATCTTCGGATCGAACTCCCAGCTCCGGGCGCTCGCGGAGGTATATGCATGCGAAGACTGCCGAGATAAATTCGTGCACGACTTCGTGGCGGCCTGGAACAAAGTGATGAACGCGGATCGCTTCGACTTGCTTAAGTAGCTGTTGGAAAAAGCACCTTGGCGTCAATTGTAAAAGGGCTCGGGAGAAATCCTGAGCCCTTTTTTATCCTGCCTTTTCGGAATTTTAGAAGGAGGTGTTGCTGCACGATCAGATCAATCAGCGGTCTCCGGCACCGGCTTCCTTCAGTTCCCGGTCAATCATCTTTTTGAGTCGATTCAGGCCGGCAGAACCCGTAATCAGTTTTCCGTTGATCAGAAGGCTCGGTGTCGAGTCGACTCCGATTCTTCTGCCTTCGGCGAGATCCTGTTCCACCTCGTTTTTGTGTTTCCCCTGATTGAGGCATGCTTCAAATTGATCGACATTCATTCCGAGCCCTGCGGCGATGTCCCGCAGACGGTCCGGAGTGAGGTCCCCGTCCGCCGCGAACAAAGCATCCTGGTATTCCCGGAACTTCCCCTGGTCGGCCGCGCATCCGGCAGCTTCCGCCGCTTTTTCCGCATACTTATGCATCTGGAGGGGATAGTCCTTGAATATCCATTGGATGCGGCCCCGGTACTCGTCTTGCAAACGCCGCACGACTTCGTGGCTTTTCCGGCACGCGGGGCACTGATAGTCAGAGAATTCGATTATCCTTACGGGCGCGTCGGAGGGGCCGATCGTCGGGTCGCCGCGAACATCCACGTTGAAGCGCGGCGGCCGGGGTTGTTTGAGATAGACCGCCACACCGTATCTTTTACCGAGGGATTCCGAGTACTCCATCAATCTTTCGTAATACTTCCGGTCCCGTAAGAAGTCCCGTATTCTGTCCTTGAGATCGGGCGACGGGCCGCTCCGGTTTTTCACCAGGTCCCGGTGCTCGAGCAGGTAGCTGTTCACCTCCTCGTCGGTCACGGTGATTTCCTCCGACAATCCTATTTCCCCGGCCAGTTGCTTTACGCTGACGTTTCTGCTGTGCGCCTCTTTTTCCAATACTTTTTCCGCGATCATGCGGTCCAGCCGCTGCCGTTTTGAGCGGTAGATCTGCTCTTCCAGATCGTAAATGTGCAAAGCGATGGGGGTATCCAGTTCATCTTCCGTGATCGGTTCGCCCGCGACTTCCGCCACGACGTTCGGACGCGCCTGTTTTCCCGTGGCAAAAGCGGGAAGGATGGCTTCATGCGGCACCAGAAGCAGGGAAAAGAGCAGGCATAATGAGCCGACCGCCAATGTTTGCCATATCCGATCCTTATGGAGGCAAAAGACGGCGAGCAACAACACGACGAAAAAGTTGCCCAGGCAAAAAAGGCAATAGAGTTTCAAGGACACGGCTATCCAGATGAGCGCCGTTTCAAAGCCTACGGCGCCGGAAACCAGCCAGAAAGTCCACTTCGGAAATCGATAAACCGAAACGGCCAACAGGAGGTAATAGGCGATTCCCCATCCCCACAGGGGCGATCCGAACAGGGTAAATTGTGTCGTTTCCGTGCAACTTCCGGCGAAACCCGCACAGAGCGTTTGCAGCCACCGAAGGTGGACGGCTGAACCGGCCGACACCGAGAACAGAAATCCCGCGAGGCTGAGCGACAATTTAATCGCGTATCCGGCCCTTATGCCTGCCATTGTTTCGGTCGTATCGCTTTCTGCGGAAATCGAATCATTTTGTGCGCCCCTCAATTGGGAGAATGCTTCTCTCCCCGACCGTCGTCAAGAGGGACAACGTGCGTAGTAATGTTCCGGAACAGGACGTCACAGGCCGTGAGCAGGTCAAAGGTGGGGCGAAACCCGATGCGATTCGCCGTATAGAGGTTCAGGGAAAAGCTCGGGTAGGTGGTTATGATCATGGGTAGCGAGCGCGGCTTTGCTCCTTGCAGAATCTTGACGATCATGTTCGCCAAAAATTCGCCTTCCTGGTTGAGATTCAGGTTGGAAAGCCCCATCAGAGCGCCGGCCCTCACGCCGATCGTCCCTTCGGAGGCAAAGGTGGGAATTTTCTGCTCCATCAGATAGTTGAGCAACCGATGGGAGCCCTCGGAATTCAGGTAGCAGTCGAAGCAGGCGAGGGCCGGAATGTAGAATGCATCCATACCCTGGCTTACCAGCCATTTGAGACCCTCCATGCATTCCTCTTCGGTTTCCTTGTCACTGATGTGCGGATACTCGACTATTTTGAATCCCCGTTCACGGGCAACCATGCGCGCATCTCTCACATTGGAATACACCATGCCGTTTGCAGTGGGAGAATAAAGTAATCCCAGCGTATGGAAATCGGTCGCCTCATGAAACAACCTGAAAAGCCTTTTGTATTTGTCGGGCTCGAAATACACCGTGAAATTGTCCACCCCCGAGTCCTTTGCGTCAACCACGATTTTGGATTGCAGGGGGTCCGACACACTCAGCGCGACGATGGGAATACGCCCGTTGTTGATGGCAAGAATGGCCTCGGTAGCTTCTGTGCCGGCGGAGAGGATAAGATCGATGTCTTTGCGGTTCATGAGTGCTTCACCCTCCTTTTTGAGGGTATCCCCGTTCTCTCCCCAGCCCGGACTGAAATGGGCTTCGGAGGGAAACTCGATCCGGTCGAGCCACCCGAGCCGTTTTAGGGCTGACTTGGCCCGGTCGACCGTTTCGGTAAAGCTCCAATAGGGCCCGCCTTCAATGTAGCCGATTCGGTACTTCCGTAAATTCCGGCCGGAATCGGCGGATGATGCCGAAGCCGCGGCGCACGCCGTGACGGAAATCACGGCAGCGAACAGAATCGGAAGGACGATTTTCCAATATGCTTTCGACCTCATGATGCAGCGGTCCCTCAAAGGTTGGGAAAAGGTCTCCCGCGGCAGGCGCCGACTGGACGGCGCCGCAGCGGAAGACCATCTCGTTTTCATACTCCGTGCCTGTCCGGGAAATTTTCCGGACGGACACCTGAAGATCAGGACGGTTTTTTCAAACGCTCGCCTTCTGTTCCTGCTTCATCCCGGTGACAACCGTCTTGCCTTCCTCTACCTTGGACTTGAAAACACTTCGCCATTTCTTGACGTCAAAGTCGAGCAGCACGCCGCCGGACTCGAAATGGGACACAAAGACGTTTCCAAGTGCATAAGTGGTTGCTCCTCCGAGCAGGCTCATGCTCACCCCGGAAGCCGTCCAGCCGATGACCGGGATGAATTTCGACAGACTCGCCACGGCGGGGGCGAATGCCACCCCCAAGAAGCCGCCGGCCAGAGAGCCGATGGTCGCCTTGACCGCGGAGGGTTTGAAGGGAACGCCGTACTTCTTGGCCAGGGCGTGCACCATCTCCAACTGGATGGCGGATATACCCGCCAGGTCCAGGATGGGAATGGGCGCCATCCCGACGGCCATTACCGCGTACACCCGCTTCCGGATAATCTCGTCGATCTCGTGCTTCGGGATCTCCGGGCGAGCGGCCTCCATTATTGCCGTTTGATCCTCGGCGGCGTCCGTTGCGTCGGCATCTGCGGCTTTCGCCTGCCCGGCGTCGACTTCGATTGCTTCAACTTTCTGTTCCGTTTTTGCCATTCATTTCCTCCTTGTGTATGGATCTGTTCTTTTTCGAACGACCGGCGCTTCGGCCGGTCGTTCGCCGTCAGCATGAGATCGGGAGGCGGAGCCTCACCCCACGCATACTTCTCCAATGTGCCTTTCAAGCGGCGTGAAACCACGCCCTTTCCGCATCTGTCGATCGATCGCGATCACAGGGATGAACCAATTTCCCGAACCAGTAAAATCAACGGGAGAACCGCTTTTTCATTGTTCGTCGATACCGCGACGGCCAGTTTCTTCTCCGGAAAATAGACGTACCAGGAGGCGAAGCCGGGGATAACTCCGTCCTTGGCCGCCAGTGTCTGCTTGGAATCGCCGAACTGGAGAAGCTCGAAGCCCAACCCGTAACGGATCGTCAGGGTCTCGTTGTCTCCTTTGCCGATCGTGAGCTTCACCGGAGTGTCCGGCGGGGACTGGCCCATCATGCGCTGCACCGTGTCGGGCGTGAGTACCTTGTCCAGGTCCACCAGACGGACGAAATCGGCCGGTCTGGACATGATCGCCCCGGAGGCAAAGGGAGGGATGATGCTCACAAAGGACCCGTTTTGCAGCCGGGCGTCACTGCCCGCTTTGTCCTCGACCGTGTAGCCTGCCGCCCGTCCCTTGATTATCGTTGTGTCGGATCCCATGGCGGTCCGGTGCATGCCGAGCGGTTGGATGATCTCCCGTTGAAAAAAATCCTCGCAGGTAAGGCCGGACACCTTTTCCAACAGCAGCCCCAGGACCAGGTACCCCGAGTTGGAATATTCCGACTTCTTGCCGGGCTCGAAGTCCAGGGTCCCTTTCCGGACGACCATGGCCAGAATTTCCTGGGGTGTGTAAGGCCTGGCCATGTTGCTCGTGAACGGTTCCAGAAAGAGAAAATCCGGAAGGCCGCTGGAATGATTGAGGAGGCTGTCCACCGTGATTTTCCCCGCTTCCCGCAGATCGGGGAAGTAGTGGTCCATGGTCGTGTCCGGATTGAGTTTTCCCTCCTCGACGAGTTTCATGGTCCCCACGGCGGTGAAAACCTTGGTGATCGAGCCGATGCGGAAGGTCGTATCCGGCGTAACCGGAGCGTTGAGTTCGACGTTTGCGAACCCCGCATACCAATTGCGGGGCGATTCATCCCCTTTGTGCATGACGGACAGGGCCATGCCCGGAGTCGAAGTGTCTCGCAGGAATTTTTCGAGCCTGTCCTGTACGTTGTCCGCCGCCGCGGCCGAGGCAAAAAGCTGCAGGCAGAACGCGACAAGGACAACCCGGATGAGAAACAGATTTCGCTTCATAAACCGATTCCTTACTGTGTGATGGAAGGGATGCAAGTTCCCCTCATTGCTCCCGTGATAAAAACAAACCCCGTGCTCAGACTTTTCATGAAAACTTTTTCACGCTCACCGAGATCATCCGCCGGCTTGCCGAATACCGGCATGACGCGCCAGGGCGCGAAGTTCGGCCAGACGCCCTTGCGCCTGCTTGATCTCCAGGATACGTTCGGCCAGGGCCATGGACTGGGAGAGGTCGGCGGCCGTCGGGGACCGACCCTCCTCCAGCACGCTCAGCCGCAGTCCCTCCAATTCCCGATATGCGGGCGCCGCATCACGTTCGAAGACCTCGGGGTCCCCACTCCGATCCGGCGATGCGGCCGCGGCGGCAAGACACATGGAGAGAAAATCATCCTGCTCCGGCGTGCTCTTCAAAGGGTTTGGAGGTACGGTACAATCTCCCGTATCGTCCAGGCTGAACGCGTCCGTTCCAGGGCCCATTCTCTTCGCCAGTCGTGTGAGCACGTTTCCGGGCCCACACTCCAGGAAGAGCTTCACTCTTGCACGGACCAGGAATTCGAAGCATCCCCGCCACCGAACGGTTTCGACTACCTGCCGTTGCAAAAGGAAGGGGATCGCCGCCCCGGTGTGAGGGCGTGTCGTGACCGGGGAAAGCACCGGTACGGCGGGTTCCCGCATCTTGATTCCGGCGAGCGCTTTCCCGAACCCTTCGGCGGCCTTGGCCATGAGCGGACTGTGAAACGCGCCCTCCACTTCGAGGGGACGAATCTTTGCGTTGGAGGAGGAGAGTGGTCGGCACACCGCTTCCACCGCATCCCTGTGCCCCGAGATGACCAGTTGGTCCGGTGCGTTCTCGTTCGATACCACCACCCGCGATCCCGGGCGGTCGTGTTTCGCGCACGCCCCGGCCACCTCTTCCAGCGGAAGCCCCAGTACGGCACACATGGTGCCGGGAGTCTGAAGGGCCGCTTCCCTCATGAACGCCCCGCGCACCTGCGCAACGTGGAGCGCGGTTTCCAGGTCGAACACGCCCGCGCAACCGAGCGCCGCGACCTCTCCCAGGCTGTGCCCGGCCATGAAGTCGGGCCGCACATCCGTTTCCTCCGCGAGATGGTGATAGTAGGCCATCTCGACGGCCACGATTGCCGGCTGTGCCACGTCGCCGCGCGTGAGAAGCTCCATGGAGCCTCGCTCGCAGGTCTCCAGTACGTTCCAGCCGAGGAACTCCGATGCGCGCCGGAAGATTTCCGAAGCGGCGGGGGAGCGCTTTGCGAGTTCAACACCCATCCCCGGCCGCTGGGACCCCTGGCCTGGAAAAAGGAGTGCGGTTCTGCTCATGTCCGCCTCCCCGCGCTGCCCACGCGCATTTCCGGAACCGTCCCCATCTCCCGCAAAACTTGGATGAGCCGGTCGGCGAATCCCGCCGCCGTGGCCGAATGGAAAAGATCGGCGTCGTACTCCATCAGCACCTCCATGGAGCATCTGCGCTCCGTTACAAAGAACTTGAGGTCCGCGACCGTGGATCGGCGAATGTAGATCGGCAGAGGCGTCATGCTCCACTCCTTCTGCGCCTCCTCGGTCGAATCGCCGAAATTCATGTAGGACACGACCACGTCGGCCAGACGCGAACGTTCCCGAGGCGGTTGGGATTCGAGCCGTTCGGCCAGCCGGTACACGGGCACTTCCCGATGAGCCATTCCCTCCATGAGTCGGGAACGGATGGTGCGGACCAGTTCGGGTGCGGACCATGCGGCGTCGATCTTGGCCCGCAGCGGCAGCGCGCCCACGAACATCCCGAATCCATCCTGAGTCTCCGGGACCGTGCGGCCGTGATCGGAAACTTCGACCACCATGTCCTCCCGGTCTGTCAATCGGTGGAGAAGTGTGAAGACCGCCGAGAGGAACACGGCGAACAGGGTCGTCCCGGTTTCCCGCGCGAGCCGTTGCACCCCTTCCAGCACCGGACCTTCCGCGGTTACGTGGACGAGCCCCCCGTTTCCCTTCCGTAGGGGGCTCCGTGCAAAATCCGTCGGGAGATCGAGCCGCGGCACGCCGTCCCGAAAACGGTTCAGCCAATATTCCAGGTGCGGCTCCAGTATCCCGTTCGTCAGCCGTTCATCCTGCCAGACCGCATAGTCCCGATATCTCACCTGTAGCTCCGGAAGAACCGATCCCAGGTACAGTGCGGTCATCTCCCGGCCGAAGATGTCCAGGGATAGGCCATCCGATACGATGTGGTGCATGTCGAACCACAGGATGTGGCGGTCGGGGCCGACCCGGAGCAGCTCGGCCCGAAAGAGTCGATCGTTCAGAAGATCGAAGGGCCGTACGAATCCCGTCACCTCATTCTCGATCTCGTCCGGCGGGATCGTACGTACGGGGAGTCGGAAGTCCTCAAAAGATTCGAAGGACTGCACGACACCGGTCGCTTCCTTTCGAAACCGCGCACGCAGGATCTCATGGCGATTGAGAAGGCGGCCAAGAGCCGACTCGAGCCTATCCACGTCCAAAGCGCCCCGAATCTCCCACGCCTCCGGGAGGTTCCATCCTCTCGCCTGTGGGGCGTTTTCCCAGAGGCGATACATCCATCGCTGGGGCATGGAAAGGGGGTACCATGGGCGGTCGGAGGCTCTGGCGATGGCGGAGGAAGCGGATTTGCACGTATCGGGGTCGGGGTTGGCGTCCCCGCGTTTGGAATCCACCAAGGCGGCGTACTTCTCGATGGTCGGGTGGGAAAAGAGGTCGGCGATGGAGACGACCGGACCGAAGACCGTGACCGCTTCGTTTCGAATCCGCATGGCGTTTATGGAATCTCCGCCGAGGCGAAAAAAATCCTCGTCCACCGCCAGTGTTTCATGGCCGAGGATCTTGGCCCAGATGGAAGCCACGATCCGTTCCGTTTCCGAATAGATTCCGTCCGGGCGACCCGTCAGCACAACGCCGGAGGGAACATCGCGTGTCGCCTGATGGTCGGTTGATCCTTTCGCATTTTCCGGCTCCGGGCCGGGCTCTTCCACCAGCAATCGGGGCTCCGGTCGAGACACGGCCCGTTCGAACACGTCCAACGCTTCATCGGTGGTGAGCGACCGCTCGGGATCGACCACATTGCGGTCGAAAGCCATGCCGGTTTCGGCCCACGCGCACCAGGCCAGGGACAAAGCCGGAGCGTCCTGTGCGGCTCTCAACTGGGCCCAGCCGTCCTGGAAAGCGTTGGCGGCCGCGTAGTCACCCTGGCCGGGGCCACCGGTGAAACCCGTGAGAGAGGAGCAGAGGAAAAAGAGGGAGGGCCGGTCCCGGCGGGTCTGTTTGTCCAGGAGCCATGTTCCCTGAATCTTGGGCCGGATCACCCGCCTGAATTCGCTCAGGTCCTTACGGAAGAGGAAGCCGTCCCCGGCTTCCCCGGCGCAGTGAACGACCGCATCGATTCGTCCCCAGCGCTGCCGCACGGATTCGAGCGCCCCCGCGAGCGAGTCCGGATCGGCCACGTCCGCCGCGATATCCATAATCTCGGAGCCCGCTTCCTCCAGCGCCCGTATCCCCAGGACACGGCGCGCGAGCACGGAGTCCGCCGGAATATCGTTCCAGGTTTTCCGGTCGGGCAGCGGGTTTCGGCCGATGAGGGCGAACCTGAAGCGGGCAAGCGAGGCAAGCCGGTTGCAAAGGGCCAGGCCGATTCCCCCCAGCCCCCCGCTCACTACCACCACGTCGTCATTTTGGATCGGAAACGAAAGAGCAGGGGACGCTTCCTCCACGGGTGCGAGCTTCTCGGCATGGCGCGTGGAACCACGCAGGGCGACCGGGAACGTCGGCTCCACCGACGCCCAGCGGAGTTCCTCGATGATGGCCGCCGCTTCACTCCCCGTATCCAGATCGATGTAGCGGCAACGGAGATGGTCGTACTCCAGGCATATCGTCTTGGCGAGGGCCGCGAGTGCGGTGTTTTCCGGCCGCGTGACGCTCGCCCCCCCGGCGGCGAAACCGCCCCTGCCCACCAGAAGAAGCGTTCGTTCCGCTCCGCCCGCCCGATTCGCGAGCCCTTTTACCAGGAGAAAACACGCTTCGATGCCCGTCAGAAGCCTCTTTTCGAGGTCCGCGAAATTTTCGGCCGGTGTTTCGGCGCAGGCGGGCGGCAGGAACACAATAGCGTCCGGTTCCATGCGGAGAAGCTCCCCCACCACTTCTTCGGCCCGGGATTCCGTCAGGTCTTCTCCCATGGTGACGATCCCGGCGAGGGTGGGACCTCCTTGGGCCGAGAGGCATTCGATCAACCCCCGCGCGGGCTCCGTTTCCTCCTGGCCGGACGCCAGAATCAGTGCGACGCGGCGGGGGCCGTCAACTTCGGGTGGAGGCGTGGTCACGGGAGCCCACTCGGGCGCCAGCAGCCTCGGACGTCGGGCCGCCCCCTTGAACCGGCTCAGTGTGTACTCCCGGATGTCGGCGACGACTGTCCCGTCCGCGTCACAGATGGTGATGTCGAAGCGGGCCGAGGAATCCGTTGCGGTCGAAAGCAGTCTGGCGTGACTGTAGACCACGGCGGGAATCGGGGCGAAGAGGTTCGCGCGGGCCATGGACATGGGCATGAGATTCCGGCTGTCCTTCAAGAGCGCCAACGCGAAGTGCAGCGCCACATCCAGCATGGCTGGATGGAAGTCGTAGGTGTCCAGATCGTCCTTGTATGCCAGGGGGAGTTCCAGCAGGCCGAGCCACTCTCCGTCTCCCGACCAGAGTCCGCGCAGGCAGTCCCACCGCTCCCCCGCCCGGACGAGTCCGTCATTGCCGGATCGCTCTTCCGTGCCTTCGGAAACGGGGTTCAACCGGCCTCGGAGATCCTCCAGGTCGATCCGTGGGCGGACGGCTTCACTGGGGGCAAGGAGCGCTTGGGCATGCTTCGACCATGGGCGGGCTTCCTTTCCGTTTTCCCGTGAACTCACCGAGAGCGCCTGCGTATGGTCCCGTTTCTCCACCTCCACGACGACTTCGGTATCGGGTTCGGGAGCGAGAAGACTTTGCAGGAACAGGTCCCGCACTTCCAGGGGCAGTTTGCCGCCGCTACGGACGGATGCTTCAAACCCCATCTGCAGATAGGCCGTTCCCACGAGCACGTTTGTTCCGGAAACGCGATGTTCCCCCAACGGCCAGCACCGATCCGGGTCAAGGTCCGCACCATAGATGGTCCGGTCCGGAGTTTCGGCGAGGAGCCTGTCCAGGATCGGCCCCGGAAGGGTGCGGGACCCCGCGTGTCGTTTTTGAACCGCATCGAGCCGGGGCCAGAGGCGTCTTGGATTCATGATGCTTCCGGGGACGGTGATCGGTCTCCGGTCTTGCCCCCGGTACAGGGTTTCCCAGAGTATGTCCGCGCCCTGAACGTAATGGTCGGCGAGCGCTTCCAGTGACGGACGGTCTTTGGGATTTTCCGGGACGGGAGGCTCAATGGGTCCGTCCGACCCCTTGCGCGATGACGCGCCGTAATGGATCGATCCACCCGCGGCCCGACCGGGTCCTTCCTCGGCCACCTGCTCCAGCATACTCCGGAGTTCCCGGAGCGAATCGAAGACGAACGCCAGCCGATGTCCGTTGTGGCCCCGTCCCACGGAGGCCGTGAAGCAGAGGTCGTCCAGGTGGTTTTCGAGATCCGGTTCCATGGCCAGCCGGAGGAGGTAGGCCCGGACCTGGGTTACAAGCCCTTCGTCGTTCGGGGTGGCGAGGGGCAGCAAGTGAGGGCCGGACTGATCGGTTCCCGTGCTTTGCTTCCCCAATCGTTCATGGTTCGATACCTCACCATGAACGGTTTCTTCCGTTCGGACTGAACCCGGTTTGTTCGTTCCGGGCTCAATCCGCGCGTTCGGATGGGATGAGCTTTTCCTTTCCGGCGCTTCCTCAAGCACCACGTGGCAGTTGATTCCGCTCAGGCCGAATCCGCTCACGCCGCAGCGTCTCGGTTCGGAGGAGCGCGGCCACGGCGTGAGCCGGTCGCACACGTAGAGGGGAGAATCCTCAAACCGGATGGCGCGGTTGGGCGCTTCGAAATTGATGCTCGGGGGAATGGCTTCCCGGTCCAGGCACAGGACCGCCTTGGCTAATCCCAACAACCCCGCCGCGTTGTCCAGATGTCCGAAGTTCGTCTTTACGGAACCCACCGGAATGAACTGCCTGCGTGAGGTGAACGGCCGTACCGCCTTGGTCACCGCCTCGATCTCAATGGGGTCGCCGAGAGACGTCCCCGTGCCGTGCGCTTCCAGGTACCCCATGGAGGAAGGGTTGAGACCGGCATTGTTCCAGGCTTCCGTGATGAGGGCTGCCTGGGCCTTCGGATTGGGGACGGTGAGCCCCGCCGAATTGCCGTCCTGGTTCAGGGCGCTCCCCCGGATGACGGCGTGGATACGGTCTCCCTCCTCCATCGCCCGTTCGAGCGGTTTCAGCAGAAAAACGATGCACCCTTCCCCCGAACCGGTGCCGTCCGAACCGTCCGAAAAGGCCCTGGTCCGGCCGTCCGTGGATTCCACCCTCAGGCGGCCCCCCCGGTCCAACGGGAGCAGCACCGTCCTGGCCGCACCGGCCAGGACGAAGTCGCATTCCCCGGCATACATGGATCGTATGGCCATGTGCACGGCGGCGAGCCCCGAGGAACACGCCGTGTCCACCATCATGGCCGGCCCGTGCCAATCCATGAGGTAACCGAGCCTGGTCACCGTGTTGGACGGAGTGTTGTTCGCAAAAATCTGTTCCGTTGCCTGGGGCATGGCCATTTGGGCGGCGTTGATGAATTCCTGGTCCTGAGCGGTCCCGCCTCCGAACACGCCCACTTTCGCTCCCTTCAGCCTGCGGCCGCCGTAGCCCGCATCCTCCACCGCGCGCCATGCCGTTTCGACGAAGAGCCGTTGGGAGGGCGTCAGGAGCGCCCCGTCCGCCGGAGAGAGCCGGAAGAAACCCGGATCGAACAGGTCCACACGGTCCAGGAAGGCCATCTCCCGAAAGTCGTTGTCCCCGGCGTCCCAGCCCAGCGCTTTAAGGAGTCCTTCCGCGTCGCGTTTTCGCGCTTCGGGGAACGGACGAACGCGGTCCACGCCGTGCACCAGGTCGGTCCAGAGTCCGTCCGGGTCGTCGTAGTCGGCCAGCCTCACCGCCATGCCGATGATGGCGACCGGTCCCGACGAGGAGGAGGGATGGAGTCGAACCGCCGGCGCCGCTGCGGGGACGGGTGCTTTTTGCGCCGCGATGCGCCGGGCCTGGTCGGCCACGGTGGGGAGAGCAAAGAGATCGGTCACGGTAAAGACGTCCGGAAATCGCTTCTGGAGTTCCCGGTGCAGCCGGATGATGAGCAGGGAATTTCCCCCCGCTTCGAAGAAGTTGGCCTCGCGGTCCACCTGATCCGTCCGGAGCACCGTGCGCCAGATGTCCAGAACCTGCGCTTCGGCTTCGTCAGGGGGTGCGGAGGGAACCGCCTCGTGACTCGCGCGTCCCGCTGCGGGCGGATAGTCCCGGAGGAGTGCGCGCTTGTCGGCCTTTCCCCCCGCGAGGAGCGCAAAACGGGGAACCGGGACGATGAAGGCGGGAATCATGTATCCGGGCAAAGTCGATGCAAGGTGTGCTCGGAGTTCCTTGGACGATGGGATATCCTCCGCTTCCACCGGTTCGATCCAGGCGACGAGTTCGGGTGTTTCGTCCCGTACGGTAACAAGGTCCACCACGGCGGTACGGACGGACGGGTGCTGCTGCAACCGGTGCTTGATCTCGCCCGCTTCGATGCGGAATCCCCGCACTTTGAACTGCTCGTCGACCCTTCCCAGGAACTCAATGCGGCCGTCCTCGAGGAAACGGCCGAGGTCCCCGGTGCGGTAGATGCGTTCTCCGGGCCGGAAGGGGTGGGGCACGAAACGTTCCGCGGTGAGTTGGGGTTGATTGAGGTAACCCCTTGCCAGCCCTGCTCCCGACAGAACGATTTCTCCCGGCACGGAGACGGGCGCCGGTTTGTCGTCCTTGTCGAGGATGAGCACGCGCACTCCCGGCAGGGGCCGCCCGATGGGGGCGGTGAGTCCGGGAGCGATGCTGCCGGGGTGGAGGGGTTCGGCAACGGCGTTCACGCAGCATTCCGTGGGGCCGTAGACGTTCACCAGGGACACCTCGGCGCGGGCCGGAGATGCGTAGAACCGTTCCACGAGCGTCCGGGGCAGGGCCTCGTTTCCAACGCTGAGCCGTTTCAGGGTGTGGGGAAAGCCCCCGGAACCGAGTTCCTCGAGGATTTCGGCCAGAAATCCCGGAGTGGTGTCCGCCACGCCCACCTTCTCCCGTTCCAGGTAACCCAGAAACCTTGCGGGGTCGTGGCGGGCGTCGTTTGGGAGCACGTGCAGCACGTGGCCGCGGCTCAGTGCCGCGAATACCTGCTGAACGGACACATCGAAGATGTAGGGAGAACTCATGGCTTCCCGCAGGCCCGAACCCAAGCCGCCGTACATGTACTGGTCGGCCTGGCGCATGAGGTTGGCCAGGGGGCCCCGCTCCATGAGCACCCCCTTGGGCGTGCCCGTGCTCCCGGAAGTGAACACGATGTAGGCGAGGTCTTCGGCGCGGCGTGCTACCAGCGGGTCGGCGCAATCGGTCTGTGCCACGGACTCCGCGTCGATGAGATCCCTCCCCGCGAGCAGCCGGCTTAACGACTGCGCACGTTCGGCTTCGGTCACCACCAGACGGACTTCAGCCTGCCGCAGAACGTCCTCGATGCGTGCTTCCGGATGATCCGAATCGAGATTGAGGAACGCCCCGCCCGCCTTGGCGATTCCCAGCGCCCCCCACGCCGCCTTTTCGGAGCGCGGCAGCAGCAGGGCCACGGGTTCCCCGGGTTTGAGCCCCCTTTGGATCAGTGTATGGGCGAGTCCGTTCGCCAGCCGGTTTACCTCTCCCCTCGTGAGCCGGGTCTCCTGAAAAACCAGGGCGGGCGCATGGGGATCGGCCCCGGCGAGGGTTTCGAACCGGGATACCGGATCGTCGAAAAAGTCCGGTTCGACCGCCGAAGAGGAGTGTTCGTTTCCCCAGGTGAGGACCTGCATCCGTTCGGTTTCGGGGAGAAGCATGAGACGGCCGATGACCGTATCGGGAGCGGAAACGGCCGACGAGGCCAGGGTGAGCAGATGATCACGCAGCCGTTCCATGCGGGCGCGGTCGAAGATGTCGGTGTTGTACTCCAGCGTGACGTGCAGGGTCCCGCCGATGTTCTGGAAATCGAAGGTCAGGTCGAACTGGCTCGTGCCGGTGTCGATGTCGAACGGTTCCGCCCGGAGCCCCGAAAAAGAGGGCAAGGCGCGGTCCGGGTTCTGCAAGGAAACCATGACGTTGAAGAGGGGAGCACGGCTCACGTCGCGCGGCAGCCCCAGCTTTTCCACCAGCAGATCGAACGGAGCGGACTGGTGTTCGACGGCCCGGGAGATGGTCTGCGCGACGTTTTCCGCCAGCGTGCGGAAAGCCATGTCGGGCCGGAGCGAATCCCTGAGGACTACCGTGTTCACATAGAGGCCCACTTGGTCTTCCAGGCAGCTCTGCTCCCGGCCGGCGACCGGGCAGCCGACGAGGATGTCTTCCGCCCCCGTGTACCGGTGCAGAAGCGTTTTCACCAACGCCGTCAGAACGGCAAAGTGGCCGTGTCCGCCGCTCACGAACCTCTTGAGCCGGTCGCCGATCGTTCCGGGCAGCGTGAACCGGAGCACCGCGCCTTCAAAACTCTGGGTCCGGGGTCTCTGTCTGTCGGCCGGAAGGTCCGGCTGGGGGGCTGCACCCGAGAGATGCTTCACCCACCAGTCCATATGGTTGTCCGTATCGGCCGGTTGACCATTCCGCCACACGGCGAAATCGCGATAGTGAAAGGGGAGAGCGGGCAGGGCGGCTTCCCGGCCGTGCATCGACCCGTCGTAGAGCGCTTCCAGTTCCCGGGATATCACGTCCATGGACCATCCGTCCGAGACGATGTGATGCATGGCGGAGAGCAGTACGTGTTCGGCCGGGCCGGTCCGAACCAGGAGCAGCCGCCAGAGCGGGCCGTGCTCCAGATCAAAGGATCGTCCCGCTTCGTTTCGGACCAGCTCGAATATGCGGGACAGGGGATCGGCTTCCCCGGAGACGTCCTTTCGATCGACCAGGGGGGGAAGGGATGCATGAATTTTCTGCCGGATTTCGTCCCCCGCCAGGTGGAAGGTGGTGCGCAGGATTTCGTGCCGCTCCGAGAGTTTCCCCAGTGCGGCCCGGAGGGTATCGAAGTCGGGTTCGCCGGAAAGCTTCATCGCCCCGACGATCGTGTAGGCCCTGTTTCCCCCTTCCATCCGGCTCAGCACCCACAACCGGCGCTGACCGTGGGAGACGGGGTAGTCGGGAGCTTCGTCGGCCCGAGGAATCTGCAAGGAGACGTCCTTCGAGTCGGTTCGAATCAGCCGGGCTGTGGCCTGAACGGTGGGGGAAGAAAAGAAGTCGCGGAGCGCCAGGGAAACCTTGAACCGCTTGTGGATGCGGTTCAGGACCTGCATGGCCTTCAGGCTGTGGCCGCCGAGTCGGAAAAAGTCGTCGGAACGGCCCACGGGCCTGCCGAGCACCTCTTCGAAGAGGGCCGCCACTCCCCGCTCCGTCTCTCCGCGCGGAGGATCGACCTCGACCGACACGGCACAGGCTTCGGGGGCCATGGCGGCCAGGAGTCGACGATCGGCCTTGCCGTTCGGAGTGAGCGGGATTTCCGGCAGCGCCGTGAAGGAGGCCGGAATCATGTAGGGCGGGAGCACTCCTTCGAGGAAGCGCCGCCATATATCGGGGTCGCCGGAATCGGCCGCCACGAATGCGGCCAGTTCCTTGTCCCCGTTCTCGCCCGTCACCACGACAGCCGCCTGACGCACCCCGGGGGCGCGCAGCAGACCGTCCTCGATCTCTTCAATCTCGATGCGGAATCCCCGGATCTTCACCTGGGAGTCTCGACGGCCCATGAACTCAATGATTCCGTCCGTCCGCCATCGGCCGACGTCTCCCGTACGATAGAGCCGCTCACCCGGCAGCGCGGGCGACTCGACAAAAGCCGTTTCCGTAAGATCGGGCCGTCCAACGTATTCCAAAGCGAGGCCGTCCCCGGCGGCACGGATTTCCCCCCATACTCCCACGGGGAGGGGGAGTCCGTTGTCGTCGAGGATGTAGACCCGCGTATTGGCGATGGGCCGTCCGATGGGAATCGGCCCGCGTGTATCCTCCATCGCGATGCGATGGGTGGTGGTAAAAGTGGTATTCTCCGTGGGGCCGTAGCCGTTGATCAGTTGGATATCCGGACAACATTCGAGGATGCGTCGCATGAGGCCCGGGTTCAGGACGTCTCCGCCGGCGAGCAGCGCCCTCAAGGGGCGAAAGGTTTCGGGTCCGTCCTCCGCCATCCGGTGGCAAAGGCCCGCCGTGAGCCAAAGTACCGTGACGCCGAGTTCGGTAATGATGCGGGAGAGGCCGCCCGATTCGAGCAACGCTTCCTTTTCGGCCAGACAGACGCAGCCGCCGGAGAGAAGCGGTCCCCAGATTTCGAACGTGGATGCGTCAAAGGCGAGCGGACCGGCCTGGAGCACGCGGTCCTCGGGGGTGAAACGGAAATAGTTGGTGTTGAGGACCAGCCGAGCCACACCCCGGTGGGGGATGGACACCCCTTTCGGCTCTCCGGTGGAGCCCGAGGTGAACATGAGGTAGCACGGTCCCTCGGGACGGCCGCGTTCTTTTTTGCGTTTCGGCGGGGAAACGGAAAGATCGTCCGGGGCGAGCACGTTCGTGCCGGGGGCAGCGGCCTGAAAGGCACGCTTGCCCTCATGGCCTGCGGCCAGTACCAGGGGACATGCGGAACGTTCGAGGAGGAAGGCGATCCGGGCCCGCGGCAGGGAGAGGTCTATGGGCATGTAGGCGCATCCGGCCTTGAGGATGCCGAGGAGCAAGACGATGAGGTCCGGCCGGGGAGAGGGAACGACCCCGATGAAAGACCCCGGCGTAACGTCCAGGGTGCCGCGAAGCGCGTCCGCTACTTGATCGGCCCGGCGGTCGAGTTCCGCGTAGGTCACCGGAGCAAAGTGCGGCCCGGCCACGGCGGGCCGTTCCGGATAACGGGCCGCCACGTCTTCGAAAAGTTCGGCCAGGTCCTTGTCCGGGTACGGGCTTCGGGTGTCGTTGAAATCCACCGTCACCCGGCGCCGTTCCTCGGGGGAAAGGATGTCGATCCTCCCCAGGGCCATGTGGGGCGAGGAAGCTGCCACTGAAAGAAGGTTCGAAAGGTGCGCGGCCATGCGCTCCATCCGACCAGGCAGGAAAAGGTCGGCGTTGTACTCCATGGTCAACCCGGCACCGTCCGGACCGTCCTCAAAGGTGACGAGCAGATCGAACTTGGTGTGGCCAAGGGTCAGCTCATCGGGACCGGGCAGAAATTCGTCCCGTTTCTCCCCCATGGAGTGCGCGGCCGCCACGACCACGTCGAAAAACGGGTTGCGTCCGGGATGAAGCGGCGGCTCCAGTTTTTCCACCAGCAGTTCGAAGGGGTAGTCCTGCCGCTCCATCGCTTCCAGGGTGGTGGTTTTCGCGGCGGCGAGGTTTTCGGCAAAGGTCTTTTCGGAATCCACGAAGAAGCGCAGCGCCACCGGGTTGGCGAGGAGCCCCACGAGAGACTCGGTTTCCCCGCGCGTGCGGCACGCGCACGGCATGCCGATGGTGACGTCCCGGCTGCCCGTGTACCGGGCCAGAAGCGCCGCCGTGCAGAAGGCGAGGACGTTGAAAAACGTGCATCCCGCCTCTTGGGCAAAATGGCGGAGCGCGGCGTTCGCCTGCGGATCGAGCGGGACGGAGAGCGTTTTCCCCGTTCCGGCCCCGCTTTTCGGGCGCGGGAAATCGAGGGGCAGCTCGACGGGCTCGAATCCCTCCATCTGCCGGCGCCACCACTCGAGCATGGCGCGCCCCCGCTCCGATTCGAGCAGACGCGCCTGCCATGCCGCATGATCCTTCATCTGCAGGGTCGGAGCGGGCAGGACCGGGTCTTTTCCCTCTGCAAAGGATTCGCAGAGGAACGTGATCTCCCTGGTGAGCACGGCCTGGGAAAACCCGTCGAGGATGATGTGGTGTCCGTTGACGTAGAGAATGCGGCGGTCGTCCCCGATCACGAAGAGTCGGAAGCGAATGAGAGGGCCGTG
Source organism: uncultured delta proteobacterium (assembly GCA_963826125.1). Classification (GTDB taxonomy): domain Bacteria; phylum Desulfobacterota; class Desulfarculia; order JACQYL01; family CAWGVV01; genus CAWGVV01. The sequence goes on from CAWGVV010000001.1 coordinate 104,253, forward strand.
TGCAAGGTCGAACGGCCGGTCCAGGTCCTGTCCCACCGCCCGGAGCATCGCTTCCCGCCGGTCGGACCCGGTACGCAGGTCTTCCACCTCGAGCCGCACGGGCGCCGGGGGTTGAACGCACTGGAAGAGCTTGCCTTCGTGAAGTTCGAAAACGGTGCGAAAGGAATCGTGGCGCTTGAAAAGCAACCGGACGGCTTTCTCGCAAGCATCCACGGGGATCGCGCCGGAAAGCGGGATGAAAAAGGGCATGGAATAGGCGCTTCCGTCCGGATTGCGCTGCTGCCAGAGCCACAAACTTTTTTGGGCGTGCGAGGCGGCGTAGCGGTTTTCGGCCGTCTTCCCGTTCAGCACCCCCAATCGTCGCAGTTCCCGAATGGCTTCCGCATCGCCGAGAAGAGCGAGACGGGTGATGTCTTTTACATCCTGTTTCAAGGTAATCTCCACCTTATATCTTCAAACCGAGCCGGCCGGTACGAACAACGTCTCGAACCGGAAGCGGTTCGGCGGGGCCTTAAGGTTTTCCCGTTCACTCCCCCGCAATGGCGCGCAGGGTCGCAAGCTCCTCTTCCGACAAAGCAAGCCCATCAAAGGCCATGGGTTCATCCCCGAAAGCCATGGGCTCTTCCCCGGCCGTTCGAATGCAGGCCGCTTCATCGATATACCGGGCCTGAAGCTCCAGCGTGGGGTTCTCGAAAATGGTGCGGACCGGGATGGAACACCCCGTGGCGGCTTCGATGGCCGCGGCCAGCCGCATGGCCATCAGGCTGTGGCCGCCGAGGCCGAAGAAAAGGTCCGAGGGGTGCACCTCCCGGACATGGAGGAGGTTTTTCCAGAGCCCGGCCAGAAGGCGTTCCGTCTCCGTAAGCGGTCGAGTATTCCTCTTTTCCCCGGCCGAGGCCGCCGGCACGTCCAACCGGTTGCGGTCCACCTTGCCGTTGGGGGTGAGGGGCATTTCGGACACGCGCACGAAGAGGGTGGGCACCATGTAGTGGGGAAGCGTGCGGAGGAGCCGTTCGTGAAGGTCCCGGTCTTCCAGGTTCTCCCCCCCGGTGATCCATGCCGCCAACTCCGGCCCACGACCCCGGAAGTCGCCCGCCCGGACGACCGCCCGCCGCACGCCCGGAATGTCGCACAGCTTCGTTTCCACTTCCCCCGGCTCGATGCGGTACCCGCGCACCTTGACCTGAAAGTCGTTCCGGCCGAGGCAGACGAGTTCGCCTTCCGGGTTCCGGTACGCCAGATCACCGGTACGATAGATCCGCTCGTGGGGCGCGAACGGCAGGTCGACAAATTGTCTGCAATTCAGCTCGGGCCGATTCCGGTAGCCCCTCGCGAGCCCGTGGCCGCCGATGCAGAGTTCTCCCACCGAGCCGTCGGGCAGTAGGTCGAGTTCGTCCGAGAGGATATACACGCTCGTATTGGCAATGGGGCTCCCGATGGTCACCACGGGTTCTCCCGGGCAGTCTTCGATCCGCTTCACGCAAGACCAGACCGTCGTTTCCGTCGGGCCGTAGACGTTCCAGAGTTCCACACACCGGTCCAGCAACTGTCGGGCGAGACGCGTGGGGAGAGGTTCGCCGCCCACCAGACCCTTCACTGCGTTCTCTCCCTCCCAGCCCGCTTCGATCAGCATGTTCCAGGATGCGGGCGTGGCCTGAACGAACGTGACCTTTTGACTGTCGATGAGGTTTGCCAGCCTCCGTCCGTCCACCGCGTCTTCGCGGGAGGCCATGACCAGACGTGCGCCCGTGAGGAGCGGCAGGAAGATTTCCGTAACGTGAATGTCGAAGCAGACGGTGGTGAGGGCCAGCACACGGTCCTCGGCCGCCATGCCGGGAGTTTCGGCAAGGGAGAGCAGGAAATTGGCGAGCCCGCGGTGGAGCACCTCCACCCCTTTGGGCATTCCCGTGGATCCGGAGGTGTAGATGAGGTACGCCACGTCATCCGGCCCGGGCCCGGTGGCCTCCGGCACGTCCCGGCACGACCGGTCTTCTTCTGACAGGTCGTTCGGGAGCAGCATTTTCACTTCTCTGGGCTTCGCGTTCTCGATGGCGGATGCCGTGGTCCGGTCCGCCAGCACCAGCGCCGCGCCGCTGTCTTGCAGCATGAAACGGAGCCGTTCCGGCGGATAGGAAGGATCGAGGGGCACGTAGGCGGCGCCCGCCGCCATGACGGCAAGGAGAGTCGAAACCAGCCCGGAGCCGCGTTCGAGGCAGACGGCCACGGGCTTTTCGGGGCCGACGCCCATACGGCGGAGAGAGCGGGCGAGCCTCTCCGCTTTCGCGGCAAGCTCGCCGTAGGTCACGACCGGATCGCCGTCATTTCCCACGATGGCGATCCGGTCGCGGAAGCGCTCCGCCCGTTCGAAGAAAAGGGCCGGGAAGGGGCGTGCGTCCGGCCAGGTGCGCTGCGTGTCGCGGGCGCATCGAATCAACCGGTCCCGTTCTTCCCCGGGCAGCAGGGGAAGCGCCAATGCAGGAGCATGTGGATTTTCGAGGATGGAGTCGAGGAGCGTCCGCCAGCGGTTTTCGATCTGCTCCACCAAACGGCTCGGATAGACCCGTTCGTTATGGGAGAACCGGAAAAGGAGCGCTTCACCCGGAACCACCGAAAGCCCCAGGTTGTAGGGAAGCTGCTCGAATCCTTTCACGTCGGCCACTTTCAACCGGCCGGACTCCAGCCCTTCGACCGGATAATTTTCAAAAAGGAGGATGTGGTCGAAGAGGCCCGCTTCAACGGAACTCGCCGCCTGAACGTTCGGGAGCGGAAGGGTTTCATGCGGCAGTCTTTTCGCGGTTTCCGCCTGGAGCCGTGCAACGACCGAGGAAAAGGGTTCCTCGCTGCTTTCAAGCCGCCACCGAACGGGAAGCGTGCGGATAAAAACGCCCACCGTACGTTCCATCTCCTCCACCTCCGCTTCGCGGCCCGAGGAGACGACCCCGAAAACGGCGTCCTTGACGTTGCAATGGCGGGCGAGCAGGGTACCCCACGCGGCTTGCAGGAGAATACTCAGGGTCGATCCCAGGGACGCCGCGAGGTCGGCGAGCCCGCGTGTGTGGAGTGCGTTCAGACGGAACGTCCGCTCCCGGGGTTCGAACGGGCCGTCCCCCGCACTCAAGGCGCCGGGAATGGACGTGACCGACTCGAACCCATCAAGGTATTTCTTCCAGTACCGGGTGTCGGCCTCACGATCCTTTCCCTGCAGCCACTCCAGACAACCGACGACCGAAGGGGCCGGGGGGAGCGCCGGGGACAGGTTCGCATCGATCCGCTCCAGAGTCCGGAGGGTTTCCCCTAGAAGGATTCCGATGCACCAGCCGTCCATCAGGATATGATGGAACGTCCAGACGAGGAGGTGCTCCTCGGGCTGAAGCCGGAGGACGGCGGCCCGGAAGGTAGGACCCTTTTCGATATCGAGCCTACTTGTTTTTTCGGCTTCGAGAAATGCTTCCGCCTCCCGCTTCCGGGCTTCTTCGTCCAGGCCGGAAAGGTCCTTGACGGCAAAGACGTGCGGGGGCTCGGCCGGAATCTTCTGGACGGGTCCGTCCGGGGTTTGGGCGAAAAGGGCGCGAAGGGATTCATGACGCGCCGCTACGTGACGCCAGGCCTCCATGATTCGGACCGGATCGGCCGGGCCGGCCAGGGTGAACGACATCTGCTCCGTGTAGGTGCGGCTTTCGGGATCGGAGAGGAACTGGAAGAACATCCCTTCCTGGGTGGGCGTGAGCGGCAGGGTTTTCGCCTCTCGAACGGGGGATGCAAACTCCCGCAGGGCGGCTTCGAACCCCCCCAGAAGCCCTTCGACCCACTGAGGGTCGAGCAAAGCCGGATGAAAGAGAGCGTCGACGCGCAATTTGCCGTCCAGAACCGTGGCGGTGAACTCGAGCCGGGCGTCGCTTTCGAATTCGGCGCCCACGGCGAAGGGAACCTTTTCCGGTGTCAGCTTGAAATTCCCGTCGCCGGTCGAAAACTCTCCGAGATAGTTGAAGAGCAGGTCGCATCGATCCGGCAAATCCTCGCGCACGATCCGTTGGAGGATGCCGAAGTCGACGCCGTTGTTGGGAACGGACCGATAGTCCCGGGACAGCCTGGAGAGCACCGCCTCACGGTCTTCCCGGCCCAGATGGAGCCGGAAAGGATAGCGGCAGGTGAACCAGCCGAGGGTCCTGCTCACGTCCAGCGGGGATATGCAGGATTCGCGACCATGGCCCTCGAGAGTGATCGTGACGGCCTCACCCTGCAGCCGCCGCCCCAGGGCCAGGCTCAATCCCGCGAGCAGAATTTCCACCGGGCGCACCCCGCGTGACGAGGCGCCGTCCAGGAGAATTCTTTGGGTAACGTCACGATCCAGTTCGACGGTATGCCCGACAAAATGAGTCCAGACGTTTCGAACCGGCACGTCCCGCACGGGAAGAGTGGCCGACGGCGCGGAGCACACCGCGCGCCAATGGGGAAGTTCCTCCTTGAGGAGTTCGGAAGAACCATATTTCAGGAGGTCTTTTGCCCATTCCACAAAGGGGGCCGTGGGAGAGGGAAGCGCGACCGTTTCGGGACGGCAGGCGGCCTCCAGCTCTTCGAGGAAGATGCGCCACGAAACCGCGTCCATCACCAGGTGGTGAACCGCGAGGTAGAGGCGGTTTTCCGTCGGGGAGCGCATCAGCAGGGCAGCGATGTGACATCCCCGGCCGGGGTCGATGCGGCGATGGAACAGGGGCGCAAGGGGCTTCAGCGTTTCCCGGAACGATTCGCCCCGGCGAAGGCTCCGTTCATACCAGAAGAGTTCGGGAGCGCCGTCTTTCAGACCCATCCTTTCCCCGCCTCCTTCGAACGTGAGCCGGAAACAGTCGTGGCGTGACATGACGGTCCTCAGACCGGTTTCGATGGACGCGGAATCCATTTCGCCCGGAACCGTAAGCAGCACGTTCATGAGGAAAGAGGGCGCCGCTTCCGGGTGATCCTCGAAGAGCCATCGCTGAATGGGGGTGAGGGGCGTCTTCTCCGCATCGGCTGTCCGGACGTCGGGCGTGGCGGGGATTTCGCGGTCCGATATGTTCGGTTGCGCTGGTTCCCGCGCGATGGCGACGTCCGATCGCGGTGCACAGTAGAGGGCGTGGGCCAGATCCTTCAGCACGGGGCGCTCGAATATCTCGCGGGGGCTCAGCTTGACGCCCGCTGCGCGCAGCCTGCTGCAGACCTGGATTGCCTTGATGGAATCTCCGCCCAGGGCGAAGAAATTGTCGTCGGGCTCCGGGGTTCTGCCGAGGGCCGATTGCCAACCCTTTGCCAGCAACCGGATCATGCGGCCCGTTCCGTTGTTGCCGGCACCGTTTCGCGGCCCGTGGGAATCCACAAGCGTTGCTGGGGGAGCCGTCGTGGCCGCCCTGTCGATGATATTCCCGAGCGGCCGGGAGATCGTTCCGGAGAGGGGTGTGCGACGATTGGTCCCCACCATACGGGCCGTCTCGACGAGCTGAGCAAGTAGCTCGTCGATGGTTTCCGTGGGAAAGAGGACGGTGTCGAAGTCCGCGCAGACCGTAAGGCTGCCGTCGGGGTGCTCCACATAGGTGAAAATGAGGTCGAACCGGACGGCCCTGACTTCGAATTCCACGTTCCGGAAAAGGAACCGGCCGGCCCTGATCTCTTCGGGCGCGGGCTGCGACGTGAGCATGACGTCGAAGACCGGCGACCGGGAGGGGTCCCGTTGCAGGCCGAGGTCTTCGTAGAGACGGGCGAAGGGGTAATCGCCGTGCGCGAACGCATCGGCCACGGAAGCGTGGACCCGGCAGAGGAGTTCCTCGAAACTCCATTGCTCCTCCACCGCGGTTCGCACGGCAAGGGGGTTGACGTAGTATCCGACGCTTCCCCGGTATTCGGCGCGCGCCCTGGTAGTGCCCGGTATGCCGACGACGATGTCCCGTGCACCGGTGCGTTTATGGATGAGTGCTTTGACCAGTGCGAGCATGAGGCTGAAAAACGAGGTTCGGCCCTTTCGAGCGACGTTTCGCAGAACCTCGGCGGTTTCCGGTTCGATGCGAACGGAGCGGCGCGCGCCCGCGCTCTGCTTCACGAAGGGCCGGGAAGCTGTTGGCGCCAGGTCAAGAGTCGGCAGCGGAGGGGCCAACCGGTTGAGCCACCAGGCGCGGTCGGCGGCGGCCCGTTCGGATGCGAGGTAACGACGTTCTTCCTCCACGGCGCTGCTGAAAGGTGAGGCCGGACGGTCCTGGATGCCGCCCGAAAGGTAGTGGGCCAGCTCATCGACGATGATCCGGATGGATTCGCCGTCTCCGATGATGTGGTGCAGGCAGAGCTGGAAAATGGCGCGGTCGGGCGCGTAACGCACCAGCCCGGCCCGAAGGAGCGGCGGTTCGGCCGGGTCGAAGGGAGCGTAGACCCGTTCGGTGGCGATTTCGATCGCTTCCGCGCGTGAACCGCAGTCCGCGAGTTCCAGGGTGAAGGGAACGTTGTCGAGGACCCGCATCTCCGGCGAACCGTCCACTTCGGCAAAGGCCGTCCTCAGCGACTCGTGGCGACCGATGACGGCGCGCAGTGCCTCTTCCCAGGGAGCGGGATCGATGGCGCCGTCGCATTTCACATCGAAGAGGACGGGCATGTTGTAGACCTCCCCCCTGTCGACGATCTGCTGGATCACCCAGAGCTGCCGCTGTGCTTCGGAGGGTGGTCCGTTCCGAACGGGTTCGTGCGACTCGGGAAGTTCTCCAAGGGGTGGATTGGTGTTGCAACGGTGAGCTTTCTCTTCAAGTGCTCCGTCCACCACCGCGGCCAGGTCGGCGAGGACCGGTGCGCCGAACAGGGAGCGGACCGGCAGGTCGATGTTGAAAACGTCGTTGATCTTCTGGGTCACCCGGATGGCGAGAAGGCTGTCCCCCCCGCGGGAAAAGAAGTTGTCGGTTGCTTCGACACCGCTCTCGCCGAGCGCTTGCTCCCAGATGGATGCAATTCCCGACATGGTCCGCGTCAGCTCGGCACGGACGGTGCTCTTTTCCGGACTCGCAAGGGCGAGATCCGCGAGACGTCGCCGATCGATCTTTCCCGAGCCGTTCGTCGGCAGGCTCTCGATCATGACGATGCGGGCCGGGTGCATGAAGACGGGAAGCCGTTCGGCCACCCAATTCCTGAGTTTTTCCGGCAGCGCATCGTATGCATCGGGCTTGGGCACGACAAAGGCGCTCAGGGAGCATGAACCGCCCCCCTTCGTCGCCACCACCGCGGACTGGAGCACGCCGGGATGGAGCATGAGCGCGCTTTCGACCTCGCCGGGTTCCACCCGGTAGCCGCGAACCTTGATCTGATTGTCCCTGCGGCCCAGGTATTCGATCTCGCCCCGTTCCGTCCAGCACGCCAGATCGCCCGTTCGATATATCCGCTCCCCGGAGGGTGCCCGTACAAAGCTTGCGGCAACGGCTTCCGGACGGTTCAGATAGCCGCGGGCCAGGCCGGGACCGGCGAGACAGAGTTCTCCGGGGGTCCCCGGGGGAACCGGCCGCAGATTTCCGTCCAGAATGTGAGTGCGGACGTTGGGAATGGGGCGGCCGATGGTGAGGGGCCTGTCCGGGTCCGGCGACACGCGCCCCATGGTCGAGCAGACCGAGTTCTCCGTGGGACCGTAGGCGTTGACGTAAAAGAGTCGGGAACCGTAGTGGCGGGCATCTCCCGGATTGGGCGGTTCGCCTGCCGTGAGGATCGCGCGCAAGCCGGGAAGCTCCGCCCGATCGAAGAGCCGCAGATAGGACGGCGGGAAGGTGGCGACGGAGACGTGCAGGCGGGCCATGTATTCCCGAAGATCCCACGGGGCGTCGATGAGGCCCCTTCCCACGGGGCAAAGGGCGGCGCCGGACAGGAGTCCCATGAATATCTCGGAGAGCGATGCGTCAAAGCAGGGGGGTGCGAACAGGAGTACCCTGTCTTCGGGGGTCATGGACAGAAACTCGATCTGCCCGGAGATCATGTTCAGGAACCCCCCATGCTCGATGGCAACCCCTTTGGGCGTGCCGGTGGAGCCCGAGGTATAAATGATGTATGCCAGATCGCTGCCGCCGCCGGTGATGCCGGGATCGGCGTGAGAGTGCAATTGGGTTTCGGCAAAGGAAATCGTCCGGAGCGGGAGCGCGTGGGGCGGTTCGTCCGGGGCGATCAAGATGCGCACACCGGCGTCTTCCACGATGAATCGTATCCGTTCGGGAGGATACTCGGGGTCCAGGGGAAGGTAGCAGCCCCCGGCCTTCCATATGCCCAACATCGTCGCGGCCAGGGGTGCGGATCGACGGGCCAAAACACCCACGGGCTCTTCCCGCTTCAGACCGGCCGCCAGGAGTGCATTCGCCACCCGGTTGGCCGAGCGATTCAGGTTTCCGTAATTGACGAAAGAGTTGTCTTCGAACACGGCGGGAAGCGTTTCATATTTCTCTGCGGTTTCCCGGAACACTTCGTGGATGCACCGGTCGAGGGATCGCGCAATGACGGGGCCGCGAGACCAGCGATCGATGTTCAGGGCTTCTTCCGGCAGCAGCATGCCGTGCTCCCGGAAGGGCAGGTCCGGCGCTTCGGCCAAGCGCGCCAGAAACGTCACGAAACGATCCAGCAGCGTCTCGGCGGATTCCCGTGTGAAATAGTTGAGGGAGTAATCCAGACTGATCTCGACACCGTCCCCTTCGTTGATTTCCCAAAACGCGACGTGGAGGATGTGCCGCTCGTGATTGTTCGTATTCGCGGTGAATTCCACCTCGGCCCCGCCCAACCGTCCCGCACTGGCCTTTTTCAAATGGTTGAAGGAAACCCGGAACACCGTGCCGGAATCCCCGGAGCGGATGCCGAGTTCGCTCACCACCTCTTCCACGGGGTAGGCGGCATGGCGCATGACCTTCCGCAGGAGCTTCGCCGTATCGGCGGCCGCGAAAAGAAACGACTCCGCCGGGTTCAGGGAGACGCCCAGCGGGAGGCCGTTGACGAAGTGGCCTACCACCCGGCGGAACCGCTTGTTTTTGCGGTTGAGGAAGGGAAAACCGATCACCATCCGGTCGCGGTCCTTGAGCCGGGAGAAGAAAAGGGCCGTTGCGGCGAACAACGCCGCCGTGGGAGTCGTGCCCGCTTCGCCGGCGGGTTTTATGAGACGATCGAAAATCTCCGGCGAAAACTTGCGATACAATCTGGCGCTGCGTCCATAGCCACCGTCGCATCCCGGCAGCGGCGAGAACAGGGGCGAAACGTCGGCGGCTTCGATGTGCTCCTTCCAGAAGTCGTGGTCGGAAAGGAATTTCTCCGCTGCTTCGTATTCCCGCTCCTCCCGCAGGAATTCCTCATAGTCCACGGGTTCGGGCAGCTCCGCATCATCCGCGCCGACGAGCCGGTTGTAGGCAGCCGCGATTTCGTTGAAGACGATGACGACGCCAAAGCCGTCCGTTGCGATGTGGTGGTGCGAGGTGAGGAGATAGTGGAGCGAGTCGTTCTCCTTCACGAGCAGATACCGGCACAGAGGAGAATCGTACAGGGCGAAAGGGTTCTCGTCGGTATGTTTCAGAATCTCCCTCGCCGAGGAAGCCGGATCGGGGAGTCGGGAGACGTCATGGAACGTGAACGGCGGTTCGAAGTCTTCCTGCGGTTCCAGGGAGGGAAAAGGGGTCCCGCGCCGCAGGAAGGACCGCAGGGTCCGATTGCGCCGGGTAACCACGCCCAGGGCGCGCCGCAGCAAGGCGGCGTCCACGGGTCCCCGAATGCGATAAAGGGCGCTCGAAATATAGGCGGGGCTTGATTCCCCCAGGCATGCCTGACCCATCCAGATCGCGCGCTGGCCGTGCGACAGGGGCAAAATGCCCGAGAGATTTTGTGTATGTTCAGTGATTTTCAATGCAGGTCCTTTCACTACGGCTCATGGAAAAGGCAATCACAACAAGGCCCGGATGTCCGCTTCTTCAAGGGCGACGCGATCGTTCCTGAAATTGCTGGCCAAATGACAGATGCAGCCCGAATCCAGTTCGATTTCCCACAGGAACCATCGACAGTCCTCCAGGAGCGCTTCGTCGCCCTCGATGCGGGCTTCCTGCATGGGAAGGAGCAAGCCTCTTCCGTCCCCTTTGAGCGTGCTCTCCTTTTTCGTCCAGAACGCATAGAACGCTCTTTCCCTGTCGTTCGAGGATTCGAGCCGCTCCCGCTCTTCCTCGGTCATGCACGCAGAGAAATCACCCAGGGAGACGGGCCGGATCTCTTCGATGTCGATGCCGACTCTCCCCCGATCCGTGACGGCGCAGATCGCAAATTCACCCGAGTGGGAGATGTTGAAGTCCACTCCGCCGCGAATGACGGGCCTCCCGAAGGGTTCCGAACCGATCGCCTCCAGGCAGTCGTTCCCGTAGCCGTACGAGAAGAGGCATTGCCGCAGGAGCGCTTTCCCCGCCAACCGGGACCGTCGGTCCTCCGAACGAAGATACCGGTTAACCTCCTCGCGGGCTTCAGCCGGGAGAGACCGCAGGAGAGCGGGCCAGACCGTCTCCGGAATCCCATTCCCCAGCCGGGTGAACAGGACCTTGATCATAAGCCTGCACCAGCCGCGAATTCCTCTGCCGGCATGGTCGTGTGAAGGACCTGCCGCAAGGGCTCGAGCGTACGGGAGACGATCCGGCCTATGGCCGTCCAATGCTCGAGGAGAAAGAAATGGCCTCCCGGAAAGAGCCGGACCTGGAACTCCCCGCAGGTCTCGTCCCGCCATTTCAAGGCTTCGCTGTAACTGACAGTGTCCTTGGTGCCGATCATGGCGGTCACGGGCTGCGGCAAGGGGTCTTGCCTGAAATACCGGTAAGTGTCGTTCGCCCGGATGTCCGCCCGCAGAACGGGCTCGAAGAGTTCCATCAGTCCCTCTTCCTTGAAAACCTCCGGGGGTGTGCCGCCCAGGTCAGAAATGAGCTTGAAAAAGGGTTCCCTGGGAAGAAGGTGACGACCCGGATTTTTGATGGGCACGGAGGGCCCGGCGCAGCCGGAGACGAACAGATGTCCGGGCATGGGAAGTCCCGCCCCGTCGATGGTCCTTGCGAGCACGTAGGCGAGCCGGGCTCCGAGGCTGTGCCCGAATAGCGCGTAGGGCCGGGTCGCGATCACGTCCGTTATCCGTTCCAAAACGTCGCGGGACAGGTCGTGGATGTCGGTCAGGAGAGGATCGGAAAAGCGCCTCCCCCGGCCGGGAAGCTCAACGGGCAGCACGTCGACGAAAGGGGCGACCGTTTTCTCGAGGCCCGCATAACCGTATGAATTGCCGCCGGCAAAGGGCAGGCAGATCAATTTGATTTCCGAATTCATTTCTCTTTCTCCGCCCGTTCCGGAATGCGTTTGTCCGAGGCACACAGGAGGATTATTCCGAGCAGGGGAGTGAGCAGCAAGGATGCGAAGAAATATCCCCAAAAACCGAACTTTCGATACCTGCCGAAGTATCCGATGATGAGACTTAAAATAATACTGAGAGCGATAAGCTCCAACATGATGCTCTCTCCTTCAGCTGATGGTTCTACAAGTGGATGACAATGTGGCCGCGGCGGCCGAATCTCCGGTCTGCCGCTCGGAGAAAATGCGAATCCCGAACGGTCGGCCGGCCATCATCCTCACTACCGCTTCGTTCCTTCCGCGGCGGAGGCGGCGTTTCCACCCTGACCCGCCGGTTGGACGGCAACAGCGCTGCCCCGCGTCGAGTCGGAAACCTCCGGTTGCAGATCATTCTTGCCCGGAAGCATCGGCGTTTCGGGGGCGTTCAAGATGAGCGGAAGCCCTTCTTTGCCGTTTCCGATCACCACGACCTTGGCGTTCGGTGATCTGGCAAGGTCCAGGGTCGCCTGGATGCCGAGGTATCGCAGTATTTCGGGGCTCAACCCTCTCGATATTATTTCCTGGTAGTTCTTGATGCCCTGCGCCTCGATCTGTTTTCTTTTGGCTTCTTCCATTTCCTTGCTCAGCCTGAATTCGTAGGACAGATATTCCTGCTGCTGCTTGATCTTGGCTTCGATTGCCATGTTGATCATCGCGGGAAGCTGGATGTTTTCGACGATGAAATCGTCGTACACGATGGGAATCCTGCCCGTTTGTTCGACTTCCTCCACCAGGATGTCGTCCTCGATTTTCTTCTTCGCAGTCGTGTAGAGTTCTTCGGGCTTGTAGTTTCCGATGACCTCGCGGACGGAGGAGATGGTGGAGGGAACAATGATCTTGTCCCTGTATTCCGGGCCGATGGCCTTGTGGAGCTTCGCGGCATCGGCCGGGATGATGTGATAGCGCACGGAGGCCGTGACTTTGACCGTGAGGCCGTTCTGGCTCAGGATGTTGACCTCCTGCCTCAAGGTCTGGATCCTCGTGTCATAGATATACATAGTGTTCCAGGGGCTGATGGCCTGTAGCCCCTCACGGTACACGTTCTTCGTAACCGTCCCCCCCCAGAGGGGCCGGAAAAGAACGCCGACATGCCCGGGTTCAATGACGACGAACATTGAAGGAGCAAAAAAGACGATGAAAAACAACACAAGGAAAACCGTGATAAGGAGTTTTCCTCTGTTGTGCACGGCCTTCTGCTTCACCTTGGTCCAGAAGGACCTTATCATTCCTATGCGATTCGGCTTATCCGGCGTGGATACATCCATACAAAACTGCTCCGGCTTCTTTTTACTTCGGTTAAACTCCCTTTTCACTAGTTGGAGAACGGCGAATCCTTGGAAAACGTGCCGCCTCGCCAGTATTGATCCAGACAATATTCAATGCACCGGGCCTCCTCTGCGATACAATCATTGCTCGTGCCGTTGATATCGTCTCCTTCGCAAAGGGCGTGGGACATCGGGCAGTACTGAAAGCACAGAATCGAATCCCCCAGCTTGGGGACGGATCGTATCCGTTCACGAGCCAGATTGACGATGTCCCGCACATACGTTTTCCTGCAATCCCGAACGCGCTCCACTGTCATCAGATTGTTCTGGTAGCAGGCGATCCTTTTGTTGATGATGCCGAAAAGGTCATCCTGGAGATCGGATAACTCGGTACCTTCCAGGAGGGCATGCCAGTTGTTTGCGCTGTCCAGATTGTATGACCTCCTCCCGGAGTGCTCGGTATCCATGGATCCGGAGCAGCTGAAAGCGGCGAGAACCAGAACGAATGTGCCGATAATGAGCGGATGCTTCGGATGACTTCTCATTTGGGAACCTCGACGGCGCCGTTGACGAGTCTTCCTTCCTCCATCTTGAGAACCCGATCGGCGACGTGGAAATAGCGGTCGTCGTGCGTCGCCGCAATGATCGTTTTGCCCTGGGCCTTCAACTCCTTGAGGTACACGTCATAGAAGTATTTTCTGAACATCGGGTCCTGGTCGGCGGCCACTTCGTCGAAGACGAACAGCTGCTTCTCCTCCAGGCGACTGGCGATCATGGCCAATCGCTTGCGCTGGCCGGTGGAGAGGTTGAGGTTGGTGAAGCGGCCGTCCACGTAAAGGGTTTTGTCGCTCAGTTTCATGGCTTCAAGCAGTTCATAGACACGCTCCTCCTCCATGTCCCGGAGGCCGTAGAGGCGATCGAAGAGATGGAAGTCGGCGAAGATGATGGAGAAGAGGTCTCGGTAGTGCACATAGTTTCCCATGTCCACCGGAACGGAATCGCAGGTGATGCTCCCGGAGGTCGGGTAGTAGAGGCCGGTCAGGAGCTTGAGCAGCGTGGATTTGCCGCTGCCGTTGCCGCCCCCGAGAAATACCGTCTCTCCCGCGTGGATGGTCAGATCGAGTGGGCCGAGTGTGAAGACGGTTTTTCCGTTGGAGTCGGTATGGTTGAAGGTCACCTCGTTGAAGACGATTTCCCCGACGGGGCTGCTCGACCGGATTTTGCTCATGGGGCTGCTGTCTCTCATGTCGTTCATCGCATCCAGCCCGTTTTCCAGCGCTTCGATGCTGGCCAGCGCGGCATCCGCCTTCGACAGGAAGGGCAGGGACATGACCACGTTGCTCAAAGGCCCGATCATGAACAGGATGATGGCGAGAATCTTGCCGACGGATGCGGCATCGATCGACTGTACTCGGGGTAGGAGGAATATCACCGTGCCGAGCAGAACATAGAGGAAGGTCTCCCCGAACAGGTGAATACCCACGAGGCACCTTTCGGATTTGACCTTGAGATCCCTGGTCTCGGTGGCCTTGCGGTTGATGTAGTTGTCGAAGAGGTCGTTGCTCTTGTCGCTGTTGATTTTAATCTCGTTGAAGCCCTCGATGACATGCCCTATGTAGTCCAGAAACGAGGATTCCTGTTTCAGTGCCTCCATCATGTCGCGTTCGGTCGTGCCGCGCAGACCCAGATAATACATGATGCTGACGGCGGTGACCGCCACCGAAAGGTAGAATGCCGCCATCGAAATGACTGCGATGTAGGCGAAACAAAAGAGAGTCATGAACGCTGAGGAACAGACGTCGGACGCGAACCGGGAAGCCTGGACCAGGACTTCACTGTGCTCGGTGAGAGCGGTGTAGATACCCGATTTTCCGAACTTTTCGAAGGACACCAGGCTGGCGTTCCTGATCTTGTCCGCAATTCTCACCCTCATGTTGAAAATGAGGCTCTGGACCTGATCGGAAATCGTGTTCATGGAGTACCGCTTCAAAATGACGAAGGCGGCAATGGACAGAATGAACAGAGCAAGATAGCGGAAGTTCAGTCCGCCTTTGGACAGATTGCCCGCGGCCAGGCTCACAACCAGAATCAGGCACCCTTGAAGGATGCCCGTTATCGTGCTGCTGACGGCAATGCGAACGCCGAACGGACCGCTTTCTTTCCACAAATAATTGAGGAAACGAAATCTCATTGACCGACAACCACCTTCCGCCCCCGGTTGCTCTGGACCCGTGCGTGAGTAAGCTTACCCCGAGCCGCGACACCCGGCCCCCCTCCGGCTTGCAGGTACAATCCGCAAACGATGAAGCCGTTTTCCTTGCCGCCCGCCGAAACCGGTGCTGCGACCGGCGCTGCGGCCAACGATAGCCACCACAAGAATGTCGTATCGAATGGCAATTTCCCTGCCAACTTGGGGTGCCGCTAAAATTATGACGAAAATACCCTGATTATCGCGGTGATCCGATTTTCGCCGGCAATGAGTGCAACCCACAAGTGCGGATGGATGCCGGTTTCAGGCTCTCTTCGATTTCACCGATGGGGCTCACGGAACCGTTCGGTGGCATGTCCCGCCGACGGAGTTGCTCGACCAAATGGTCAGGCCGGGTATGATAGTGAAAAGAGGCGTGAAATTCGAAGTTTCGCGGTGAACGGAATTTCCCGGGCCGATACCGTGAGGCTCGAAGACGCGGCACAACGGCGACGATTCGTCATTAATTTGGCAATATCCAAAACCTGACAGTAAGCGTGGAAACCCTCTAAGACGATGCGGAAGCCTTTGAAAAACTTTGCCAAGCCGGGACGAAAAAGGTAATCTCCTGGACGGATTTCGGGACCGGTTGGGCGTCGGCCCGGGAACGCACGGCCCATACGAACTTATACACGACACCGAAAAACAGAACGCGACAGGTGGAGAAGCCTCCGTCCGGCGACCGCCGCATGGCTCGGGGGAAAACTGCCGTCCTTGAAATGGGGAGAGGTTGAATGGATCGCGAATTGTTGAAGGAAAAAGTGCGAGAGCTGGTGCGGCGCGATTGGGATCTTCCGGAGGTGGAGGCGCGCTACAGGAAGCTGGTGAGGGAAGGGTTGCCTGCAAGGGTGGATCGTGACGAGATCATCGCCCACAAGCAGGAATTCCTGGACCGCGTGCAGCTTCGCGCCGAAGAGTACGGATATCTATCCCACAACTGCCCCAAGGGGTCGGCATTGGCGCTGTTCGAGCAGTTCGGCATGGGAAATCTCGATGTCATCCGGTCGCTTTCGCCTTTTCCCGGACTTGGAATGACGGGCGGGACATGCGGTGCGGTGACCGGCGGGATGATCGCCATCGGGACCTATTTCGGCAGCGACGATATGGTGGATTATGAAGGCAACGGCCGCGCAATTGCGGCGGCGCGCATTTTTTTGCCTCGATTCGAGCAGGCATTGGGTTCCACGGTATGCCCCCGGATTCATGAAGAGGTGATTTTCGGGAAGTACATCAACGCCAGGGAGAGCCCGGAAAAATTCGAAGAGTTCGTGCGGGCGGACGGTTACATCAGATGCGCCCTTCCCATGGGGATCGGGGCTCGACTTGCCGCGGAAGTAATCATCGAGGGCATGGAAGCGGAGAAGAAAGCAACCGCTTGATGCTGCCGGTAGGCGACAACGCATGGACGAATAGCCTTGGCTACTGGAGTAATTTGAATTATACGGAATATCCGACGAAGTTCCTCGTCAATAACAGTAGAAGAAGTAAATAACGGCAAATCGACGATGAACGGCTCGACGTGCCCTCGCACCTTGCACCTATCGGTCAACCGTATCAAGAGCCTTTACGTCGGCGTTGCGCCACAACGTGGCAATAAGCAGTAAGGCGACCAAAAAACTCGCCAGCCCCGCCATGAACGGCAGGCGCGCATCAATTGCCATCATGCCGCCGCCTAACAGCGAAATCGTCCCGGAACCGAGGGTGAACAGGGCGATCGTGATGCCCATGACCCAGCCTTGTTCGTCCGCGCCGGCGCTCTCGGAAAAAAGTGCGAGCATTGTGGGATAGCAGACGGCGAACCCGACGACGACCGGGATAACGAAAACGTATGAAAGCTGTGAATATCCGTTAACCATAAAGACGGTCAGCGAGACGGCCATCACGGCGACGGAAAGCGCCACCGTGGGAATTTTCCTGAATCTGGCGCTCAAAGGACCAACGAGCACGCCGCTCGAAAATGCCATGGCGAGGCCGAACACGCTCATGAGAATACTGTTCTGAAGCGTATTGAAGTGAAACCGCTCTATCGTGTAGTCGTCCAGATAAATGAAAAACGAATTGAGGCCGAGTTCGGCGAAAAAGAACACGGCCGAAATCTTCATGATTGTCGGGCGCTCACGGACGCGCCAGAGATTGAGGAATACTTCGCTCAGGCCGAAATCGATCTTGCGCCGCTCCACGCGGGTGTCGCGAAAATAGATCAGAACAAGGAGGAGCGTGATAAAAACGAGAGCAGCCGCAAAGATGAACGGTAGTTCAAGCGTTGCATAGTTCCCCATCACCGCGCTGTCGCTCAGTAGTCCCGCAATCAAAGGACCTGCAACCAGGCCCAGCGCCGACGCGGCGACCACATAGCCCATATTCCGGGATCGTTCCCGATCCGTTTTGCTGATGTCCACCAATGCGGCCTGTGCGATCGGCTGATTGCCCGCCGTAAATCCCGAGATGGCTCGTGACAGCAACAGCAGGGAGTAGCTGGATGCCTTGATGGAGATCACGGTGAGGGCATATCCGGCCAGTGCGCCCAGCAGGCAGATCGACATGCCTTTTTTCCGACCCGCGTAATCCGAGACTTTTGAAATGTACGCCGCGCCGAAAAACCAGAAGATATAGAACACGCCGAGCAGCAATCCGTACAGCAACTCCCGAGCGTCACCGGTCGTTCCCGTCCGGAGGAAACCGCTCGACGGATCGATGAGCAGGGTATTGATAATGGGAAGAATCAACCCCTGACCCATGACGTCGACGAAAACGACGAGCATGAGCGAAAGGCGCAGCATCAGCATCGTGCATCCCCCGAGGAATGAGGTGAACATCGTGTGCCATGATTTCGTTTCGCTTTTTCAGCCATTGTTGGTGAATCTTTTCTCCCGATTCGATGTCTCCCGTGTCGCGCGGATGTGGCTGAATTCTGTCGTGACGAAGTTGGTGCCAGGGAGATCGACGATGGGGATGGGAAGCTGTGTTTCAGTTGAATGTTGTCCGACGACGATCTTGAGCGGTACAGCTATGGCCGTGGCGGAGTTGCCACCTCGCGCATGGTGCCTTCGGCAACCGCAAATGGCTCATCGCCCGCAAGGATAACGGCGCGATCGGTCGCTTCACTGAAATCCAGCATCGCATACAGAACGACGTCCGCTCTGCCTTGGTAACGTTCGGGTCGGTACACCAAAATCGCCATTCGGTCGTCCAGTTTCTTATAAGTATACCTCGCTTCTCCCACAAGCCTTCCGCCGGCAGTCACGTAACACGTGTCCTCGGTTTCATAACTCACGATATGTGAAGAGATGTCAGTGAAGTCCCCACGCTCCGAGTGGTGCACTCCCGTCCACTCAATGCTCCTCCCTTTCAGTGTTTCCCAGGCCGTTGCCATCGACTCCTCCTCATTGCACAAAACTTGAGACGTCCCGATAAATTTTTCTCTCCCCTAGTGCATAACTTCGCTCGGTGCCGCATCGCTCCTGAACCGGCATGCGTCTTTCCCCACAGTGATTTCGGTATTTTTTCAGATACTGCATTGTTTGATGTCTTTATAGTATCCCATTGTTGGGCGCTTCGCCAGTGCTCCGGTCATCTTAAAAACACCATCAAAAGCTTCCCGCCGCCGGGACACCGAAGGGATAAGGGCTTGGGAGAAATCCCAAGCCCTCTTTTTTTTACAGCCTGCCAGGGCCGTTCGTGATGAGGTATCGAAGCATGGACGGTCCGGTCTCATCCTGCGGCAGGATACTTCCCGGAATTCCACGCTGAACCTTTATTTTCTTCCCTCCTGCCTGGCGCTCCAACGTCATTTCCCGACACGTAGGGAAAATCGCTGAGGGTTATCTTTTTCGTTCCTTCTTTAGCGCCAATAATAAAAGTATCCTGTGAGTAAACGCGGTAACGTCGGTATTGACAGAATCGGAAATTTCGTGGATGTTGCGGTCTTCTTCTTGAACGGGAAGCCTCGTAGTATAGACAGTTTTCTTCTATAAGCATGGTATGAAAGCACATAAACAGTGTTGCGATCACGAAACGGACTCTTTCAAGGGAACTGCAACGTTTGTTTTCGTGAAAAAATGGTTTTTTTAAGCGATATTTTTCAATGGCGGGCAGCGGAAGTTAGGGTTGATGCATCCTTTTGCAGGGAATAGCAAAATTGACACCCATTAACAGGGCCTTCCGCATCGCAGGCATGTCCCGAAATTTGGGCATCAAATGCTGCGCACTGATATGTCGGATAACGTGTCTCGCTAAAAGCAAAAAGGAGAACGCTCTATGGGATTTTACGCGGGGAGAAATGAAGTGCTAAGCCGGAAGCCCAATGATGCGCAAGGCCCCTCTCGGAAAAGACCGTTTCTGAAGTTTACTCTTTTCCTGCTTGTCGTTTCCCTCCTGCTCTCCTGTGGCGGCGGTGGCGGCGACAACGGCGGTAGCAATGACGGCGGTAGTCAACCGGACGTCAGCCCCGGCAAGTGGGTCGAATACGAACCGGATGTTCTGGTCTATGTTCCCAATGCGGGACTTCAATCGGGAGAAAAACGTGCGTTGATGGTCAATCTGCACGGCTGCAACATGACCAAGGAGGACATGAAAGCATTGACCCACTGGGACACGGTTGCGGATGAATATAATATGGTGGTCGCCATACCCGACGGTCCCGGCTTTCAACGCGGCGAGAAGACCTGTTGGAATTACAAGGATCGGAATCGCGATGAGGGAGATGTGGGTTATGTCATTTCTCTTGCGCTGCGATTGGTGACGGACGGCGAATTAGGGATCGATCCCGATAAGGTTTTCGTTTCCGGCTTTTCTTACGGCGGCGGTATGGCGGCGGTATTGGCTTGCGTTGCGCCCGACGTGTTTACAGGCGTGGGGATCGATGCCGGAGAGGCGGTCGAACCTAACATGACCGCCGACGCGGCGGCCGGTGTTTGCATCGATCTGGCGGCCGGAAATGCCCGGTACCTTGCCACCCAGTCGACATCCATATTTGTCGGGTCGGAAGACTCGTCCGGCCTTGTACGGTCCGCTCCACTCAGCGCAGACACTATGAACGACGTCTATTCTCTGTACTCGGGCGCTCTTTTCCCGGTGGTTTTCCCGCCGGATAGCACCGAACCTTTTGGGACTAAAATGTGGTCCGACGGCATGGGACCCAGGATATCGATGATTATCCAACCCGGCGGCCACGCATGGCCGAATGGCGTGGGCTACTGGAAGGATCTGAATTATACGGAATATTTGACCCAGTTTCTTGTGAACAACAACCGAAGAGCCCGATGAACGGTTCAGTCGCCCGCCGGTCGAATTTCCACCAGGCTGCAATGGAAGGCGCAGGTTTCCCCCATGTCGGCCAACCGCTGGCTGGTCAGCTGGTTGGCTCCGCCTCCGGGCGAAAGGCTTGCCCAGTGGAGACCCTCGGCCACCAGAAGGTCCGGCCGGGTGTCGTCGGTCACCTGTGCGAAGAAGATGCATTCTCCGCGGTCGTTGAACACCCTCACCCGGTCGCCGTCGTTTATGCCCCTTGAACGGGCCGTTTCCGGATGGATCATCACCCTGGCCTCCCCGGCCTTTTCCCTGAGTTCGTCGATCTCGTTGAAGGCCGAATTGAGGAAGTAGTGATGGGGCGGCGTGATGAACTCCAGACCGTACCTGTCCCCGCCGTCTGGGTCCCGCAGCGGCTCTCCGTCCGGGAGCGGGTCGAGCCCCATGTCGGCCATGGCCCGCGAGTAGCATTCCACCTTGCCCGACGGCGTGGCGAACCCGTCGGCGTAGGGGTTGTACGGTATGTTCAACCGCACCGCACGGCCGCTTTTCAACGCCTCCAAATCGATCCCTTTGAGATAGGGCGAATCCTCACTGAGGAAACCGTCGATGAAGTCCGTTTCGGTAAGGGAAAACACGTCTTCGGTGAAGCCGAGCCTCGCCGCGAGGTCCTGAAAGATCGCCAGGGTAGACCGGCTCTGTCCCACCGGCGGGATGGCCGGCCGGGCCATCTCGATATAGTTGTGGCCGTAGGACCGATAGAGATCGGTGACTTCCAGAAAACCGGCTCCCGGCAGGACGATGTCCGCGAAACGGACAGTATCGGTGGGGAACATCTCCTGCACGACCAGGAACAAATCCTCGCGACCCAGCCCCTCCAGCACCTTGCGTGATTGCGGCGCCACCGCCGCCGGATTGGACAGGTACACGTACAGCAGTTTGATCGGCGGATTGTCCAGTTCGGTGAGCGCGTTGCCCAGTTCCACCATGTTGACCATGCGGGTGCCCGGCGGGCATAGGTCCGGCCGCGTCAACCGCCGCAGGTCGGACGGCGCGCCGCCCACGCTGCGTGTGATCCCTCCGCCCGGTTTGTCGAACGCGCCGACCAGACCGGGCAGCAGGGCTATGGTTCGCATGGCCATGCCCCCCTTGAGCTGGCGGGCGGGTCCGCATCCGGTCCGGATGTACGGCGCCCTGGCGCGGCCGTACCCTTCGGCCAGCCGCACAATGGTGTCCTCGGACACGCCGCAGATACCCGCCGCCCGGGCCGGAGGGTATTCGGCGGCCCTGGCCTTCAGTTCATCGAACCCCACGGTCTTTCGTCCAATGAAATCGCGGTCGATCATGTCCCGGTCGATCAGTACGTGCATCATGGCCAAGGCCAGGGCGGCGTCCGTGCCCGGCTTCAGCATGATGTGCACGTCGGCGCGTTGGGCGGTTCGATTCCGATAGGGATCGATCACCACGATTTTGGCTCCGGCCTTGCGAGCCTCGTTGAAATGGGGCCAACTATGCACGTTGGTGGTCATCACGTTGCAGCCCCAGATGATAATGAAATCCGACCGGGAAGCCCATTCGGTGTCGGTGCTGGGTCCGCCACCCAGACTGGCCTGGAACCCGGCCTGGGCCGCGGGTCCGCAGATGGTGTAGTTGAGGCGGCTGGCCCCCAGCCGGTGAAAAAAGGCAAGGCCCGCGTTGCGGTGGACGATTCCCATGTGGCCGGCATACGAGTAGGGCAGGATCACCTCGGGTCCGAACTCGGCGCTTATTGACTGCATGCGGGACGCCACTTCGTCTAGGGCCTCGTCCCACCCGATCGGTTCGAATCGCCCTTCACCCTTTTTCCCCGTCCGTTTGAGCGGCGTGGTGATGCGTTTGGGCGAATGGACATGCTGCGGAAAGTAGCCGGCCTTCTGGCAGATGAACCCGGCCGTATAGGGATGGTCCGGGTCCCCCTTGACGGCCACGATACGCCCGTCCTCGACCTCGACCAGCAAGCCGCAGGTGTCGGGACAATCCTTGGTGCAGACGGCCCGTTTCCACATAGTCGATTCCTTTCCAAAGCCCGTCGTGTCAATCACTGAATTTCGCGCTGCAGTGTACCATGACGGGGAAGAGGCGACAAACGATTCAAGGAACACCTGGGGGAGAGCAACGCCGGCCGGCAGCGGGGAACGCGGAAAATTTAGGATTGACAGAGGAGCCAATATTCGTGAATGTTATTGGCACGGGGTCAATGATGCCGGTCTAGGCCATATAGGCTGAGTGATAGGAGAAGAGGTTGCACAACTACGGACATAAGAAGCTGATCGAGGCAATCGCTAGGCTCGACGAAGTACCAGTTGATTCCGAACCCTTTTCCGAGTGGATAGTAGGCGAGGCGCATCTCGACTTCCTACGCAGGAATGCCCGTGTCGATGAATTGGTCATTTATGCGTCGGGTGAATACACGTTCATCCACTCGGTGGCCGTCCCGAATGACCGGCTAACGCCCGTTGACCACCAAGACCTGATGCAATGGAACTTCAACCCTTACACGTCAATCGTCAGCTATGTGACCGGGGGCGGGCGTGAAGACGTATGGGTTGAACGGGGCCTGAGCGGGACAGGCACCAAAACGATGAAGGATGCGGTGCAGTTGATCTTCGGCCGGGTGTTCGAAGGCTGGACCGGGCCGGGCCGCACCTACTACGAGCTCCACCAGGAGTACGCGCATCTAACAGGCATCCACTGGCGTCCCGAAAAGCGAGCGTACTGCCGCTTCAATGAGCATGGTGATCTTGAGCCCGTTGTTTCCGTTACCAGCCGTGAGGACAAGACCAGCGACATGGCCCTTGTCTCCTTCAAGTGGGAGCCGTTGGAGGAGTACCTTGCGGCGTCCAACGCCTCGCTTGTAAGGATGTTTGATTTCACCTTGCTGCGGCGCTCCGAGTTCTCCGGGTGGCCAGACGGGCCGCCACAGGAAATTATCGAATCGTCTGATTTCTTCTACCGCCGGAAAGTCATGCCCGGCTATGCTGCCTATACACGAGGTGTCCAAATCATCCACCCTCGTCGCTCTCCCCAGGCCGTCTTCACGGGTATCACAGGCGGATGGTTTGGTGAAAAGAACAAGAAACATGTTGAGTTCATTGCCTACGACTGGCGCAACAAGCGCGAGGCGAAAATCTCCACAGACCCTGCGGCCACGACGAACTATTTTCAGGCCAAGGGAAACGTGCTCCCTTTTGAACTATCGCCCGCATTCTTCAGGCCGGAAGTTCTGCTGAAGTACAAGGCCGACCGCGACAAATACACGGTCGGTGAACGCGATGTCTCATGTCGGGCGACGTGGCACCTTGAAGCAATCGACGTGAACGACGCGGGCCAGATACACGCTTACATCTGCTATTTGAGCCGCCTTCCGTATGAAGAGCTTTTGCATTGGCTTTCCTTCAATGAGCCGCCGAAAGCCGGTATCTCCAAACGCTCCGCCATCAATGATTTCCATGGCGAGTTTGTGAGCTTAGAACAGCCATTGCGGAAGGTCCTCTCTATCGTACAGCACTGGCGCGATGACAAGGTTGCGTGGTGGACACTTCGTGACGAGAAGCTGCTTGAGCATGTAACTGCGCCCCTGACCGCGAGTCGCGATGAATGGGCCGAGGCGTACATGGACCTCGCAAAGCTTGTCATCGAGGGTTTCGAGACAAAAGTGATCCGCGCGCGGCTCGATGCGGCGCAAGTCCCATACGATAAGGAGGACAAGACGATAGCGCTGCTCGAAAAGCTCTTGAACAAGGCTGGCGCGGCGATGGAGGTTCAGAAGCTGGACGGTCTACGGACAGTCCAGTTCTTGCGCTCAAAGGCCAAGGGACATGCCGGCGGCAGCGAGGCCCAGCGGTTGGCGCAAGCTGCTTTGATGGAGCATGAAACGTTCGCCAATCACTTCCAGCATGTGTGCGCGCAGGTCGTGGACGAGCTTGAGACAATAGAAAAGTTGATGTCATGACGGTATTGCCGTCTCACAGGGCACTTCCAACCGACGTAGCTACGCGGAGCGGCTGAGCTTTAGCGTTAGATGAAGGGTGTACGATGACATTCGACCAATACATAGAGCAAACTGAACATGCAGTAAAACAGCTATTTGAAGCACTTGCCTTTTACCAGGCTTTATTGAAACAAGTGACTCCAGTGATTTTCGTCTGCGATGATACTGACGCAGAATCTCTCGAAAAGTGGTGTGACCAAAATAGAGAAGCTATCAAAATATATGGGACTAAACAGCGAGAATACATCGGATACACTGTCGCTCAAAGTACCATCTGTGGATCTATATTGCAGATCTCATCTATGGGTATCCAATGGTTCTCCAAAAATGAGCTTATTCCTTCTCAGTACCAAAAGATTATCAAGGAAGGTAGTAGCCCAGTAAAATATTGTATCGGTAGGTTAATTCGAAATATTCCTATAGGATTGATTATCTATGCAGGACGGAACCAGTACAATCATATGAACGAAGTAAAATACCGTCCGATTACCAAGAAAGTTTTCGACCAACTCGCTTGCTTCGAATACTCAGTGAAGGATCCCGCTCTGGACCTTGAGAATCCAAAGATCATCGCGTATGCTCACAACATCCTTGCATTGTTTGACTGGCGCCAATATGGCGATTATCTAAAAGATATTAAGAACATAATACAATAATAATTTACGGTTAAGGGTAAACGTGATGATGATAACCTGACTTACCCCGTTTCGACCAACATGTTGAAGGTCATCAGTGCAGCGGTATCAACTGGTGAGTAAGTAGGTAGAGCGCGGCGAAACCCACCTACTCAGACGAACATAACATTTCATATCCGTGAAGCAGGTCTTTGTTCTGCCGATCGGGTAATTTGAAAAGCCGACGGTAATGAACGGCAGTGGTGGGTTTCGCTACGCTCTACCCACCATACCGGGCTGGAGGGGTATTTTCAAATCCTCAACGCGATTCGTCCTGTCTGCCAAGGGATTAGCGTTCACCATAGTTTCCCTGGTTGTTGCTGTTGGAATGTTCGTTCTGTCTGCCATGGGATTCGTGCTCACCGTAGTTCCCCTGATTGTCTCCGTGGGAATGTTCGTTCTGTTCGTCGTGGGATGCGCGCTCACCATAGTTCCCCGGATTGTCTCTGAGGGAACGATCGTTGCCGATAGGGTTGCCCTCACCGTAGTTTCCCGGATTGTTTTCATGGGAACGATAGTATTCGCGATAATCGCGCCCGCCATAGTAGTGATGGATACTACCGTTATTATCGTCGGGCCACCCGTAGTTCTCGCCGTAGTTGCCATAGTACTGGTTGCCGGGATATCGATCGCTATTCCGGTAGGAATAGCCGTTCGTCTCGCAGCCGGCGACCATCAAGGCGGCAACCGGCAGCAACAGCAATAAAATATTTTTGAATTTCATCTCACTGCCCTCCATTTTTTCTTTCCAATTGATCCATATTCCTTCATTTTTTGAAAATAACCACGATGGAGGCAGTTTGCCACAATCGAAACACGAAGATGGGCTTTCCAGCGATCCATCACCCAATTCCGGGAAAGTATCTTACCGCAACTCGAGACCGTTCGTGCTTCGATACCTTCCAACCAACAGCAGCGAATGATCCGATGAAGGTTTTCATAAAAGGCTGCCCGAGTATTCCGTTTGTCATTTCGAGCGGAGCATAGCGAAGTGAGAAATCTCGTCTTAATATGAATGAGATTTCTCGCTTCACTCGAAATGACACCCCGGTCTCGCAAAGAGGGTGATTTTGGCACATCCTCCACCTGTTTCCTATTCACGCCTTGCCACGCCAATGGCGGGGCCGTCTTCGCTCGGCACGAACGGTCAAAGACACCATCGGCCGGCATGGGTCGTTCAGCCCAATTCAACTTGACACCCAGGGGGAAACCGCATAAAGTCAAACTTCTCGAATGAATGCGTCTTCAATTTTATCTTTTTGTACTATGTGCAAAACAGTATACAGTATGCTAAATAACGATGGATAAGTAATGGCAACTTTAGGTATTATCGACTCGTAATATCCGCGCTCCGTCGTCGGTTTTACACGCTTTCCGGTGGTCGTCTGCCGGGTTAAGGTAACCATGATGATGGATAATCTGCCTTACCCCGTTTTGACCGATGTGTTGGAGGTCATCAGCGCAGCCAATGAATCGCTGGACCGTCAACTGGTCAGGGAGAAGGCCCTCGACGCCCTGTTTCACATGATATCCGCCGAGGGGGCGATTTTTTTTCTCCCGGACGGAAAGGGACTCTTCACCTACATCCTCCTCAAAAACCTGGATACGGCGTACTGCGATCATTACCGGACCTACTACGCTCAATTCGATCCCCTGCATCTGACGCGCGGCCCGGATGAGGGAAACGGGACGAACCGGCTGGAAAGGACCTTCAGCTACGATTTGTTCCAACCCACGGAGTATTACAACGACTTCCTCAAACCGCAGAAAATCCACCACAAACTCATCGTCAATCTGGTTGCCGAAAAAGAACTCTACGGCAGGATTGTCCTGACCCGTCCCAAAAAGTCGCGCCGGTTTACCAGGAGTGAAGTCCACACCGCAAAAACCGTTTCTCCGTACCTCGCGCACGCCTTGGCTCACAACGAGCTTCGCAGAAAGATAAAACTGAAGGGCACGCTCCTCGATTACGTTGAGAGGCAGTCGTCGGCAGGAACGGTTCTGTTCGACGAGCGGTTCCAGATTGTCTATGCAAATCAAAAGGCTGCGGAAACGTTTGGAAAAGTGAACTGCTCCGGGTCCGTTCATGCGGATAGGGACCCGATCTTTTCCCGGGTCGAGAACGATTGCCGGGAAATCAGGGCGGGTTTGGAGAGCTGTCCGGCCGGCGGCATGACGATCCCGAGACAGAGTGTGGTCAAGGGGGCCGATCACGCCCGTTTTTCGGTCGTATCGAGGGTCCTCGACCGGAAATCGGAACGGGAAACCCCCCCGCTGATCATGGCAACCATCGAGGAACAGACGCTTCAAAACATGAACCCGCAGCATCTCATGGACACGTTCCATCTGAGCAAACGGGAAATCGACGTGGTTACCCTGCTGTTTTCGGGACTGAAGAATGCACAAATCGCGCGGAAGTTGTTTGTCAGCGAAGTCACCGTCAAGAAACACCTGCAAAACATCTACGAAAAGGTCGGCGTCAGCAACAGAACGACGTTGATCAACAGGATATTGACCGAATAGGGTCGGATTCTTCCGTTCATCCGAAAAAAAACACGCCTGTTCGCCCATCACGCACGTACAGCCTCCCCCCCTTGCCCCTTTCGTTGGAGGGTGTCGATAAAAGAGCGTTCCTCCATGGTCCGTCATTCCGGCGGAGGCCGGAATCCAGTCTTCAAATATTTCTGGACCCCGGCCTTCTCCGGGGTGACGTTTGAAAAGGCTTTATCGACGGGGAGATGGTTCAAAAAGCCCCTCCCTTGATGGGAGGGGTTGGGGAGGGTGCCGGACGGCTGGGGCGCAGCATGCCGTGCCGCTATGGGCGCCGCCACGTTGGTTGCCGTTGTCTCCCCCCTCACCCCTGCCCTCTCCCACCGGGGGAGAGGGTTCAAGAGCCCTCCCTTGACGATGGTGTCGATAAAAGAGCGTTCCTCCATGGTCCGTCATTCCGGCGGAGGCCGGAATCCAGTCTTCAAATATTTCTGGACCCCGGCCTTCTCCGGGGTGACGTTTGAAAAGGCTTTATCGACGGGGAGATGGTTCAAAAAGCCCCTCCCTTGATGGGAGGGGTTGGGGAGGGTGCCGGACGGCTGGGGCGCAGCATGCCGTGCCGCTATGGGCGCCGCCACGTTGGTTGCCGTTGTCTCCCCCCTCACCCCTGCCCTCTCCCACCGGGGGAGAGGGTTCAAGAGCCCTCCCTTGACGATGGTGTCGATAAAAGAGCGTTCCTCCATGGTCCGTCATTCCGGCGGAAGCCGGAATTCTGTCTTTTCAAATATTTCTGGACCCCGGCTTTCGCCGGGGTGACGTTTGAAAAGGCTTTATCGACAACCTCGTTGAGGGGGGCAAGGGGAAGTACCCCGTAGACGACCCATTCCATCACACCGAACATATCGAAGGAGGTGAACGCACGTTATCGCATGAGAGCTTTTTCACTTTCTCCAAAAGAAAACGCTTCCCGTAATTATCATGATAACCGCTTACTTTCGGCAACGATTGTTCCCCCACGCAGGAACATGAATCCAAACCTCCGGAGAAAGACGAAAACGGATGAATTCTCTTCATCGACCACCGATTATCGTTCATCTCCCGTCCGGAAAACTCTACTTTCGTATAATAGACAGTCTTCTCACGTCCTGATAATCACTAGCATAGACCGAAACATTTTCCGTCGGGTTGGCAGGTTATCGCCGTCAGGGATCGATGTGCCGTGGAGATAGACATCGGCACGTTCCGGATTTTCATAACCACGCTCTCGGTGTCGTTTTTCCCACCATTCCAGGTCTTTTGATGACTGAAAACCAACCCACTATCAGCAGGGGGGAACATGGAAATCAAAGCCGCCGTTACCTTCGAAAAATCAGCAGAGTTCAAAATCGAAAAAGTGCAACTCAGCGAGCCCAGGGACGATGAAATCCTGGTCCGCATCGTCGGGGCCGGTATATGCCACACCGATCTGGCCGCACGGGATCAGCATTTGCCCATCCCGCTGCCTTCCGTTCTGGGGCACGAAGGGGCAGGCGTCGTCGAACGGGTGGGAGCGCGGGTAACCAAGGTAAAGCCCGGCGACCACGTGGCGTTGAGCTGGATGTGCTGCGGATCGTGTCCTTCCTGCAGCTCGGGGCGCGATTCCTACTGCGAGCATTTCCTCGAACTTAATTTCAGCGGCGCCCGGCCGGACGGCACCACGACGATGAAGTTCGGGGATCAGGTGATCCACGGGAACTTCTTTGGACAATCCGTTTTTGCCGATTACGCCCTGGCCGAGGAACGCAACGTGGTGAAGGTGCCGAAGGACGTTCCCCTGGAGATTCTGGGGCCCATGGGATGCGGCATTCAAACGGGAGCGGGCGCGGTCATGAACGCGTTGCAGGCTCGTCCCGGAACGTCCATCGCCATATTCGGGATCGGCCCCGTGGGGATGAGCGCGGTGCTGGCGGCGGTCGTTTGCGGGTGCACCACCATCATCGCCGTGGACATCAGCGCGGATCGCCTCAAGATCGCCAAGGAACTGGGCGCCACCCATACCGTCAACGCCCGGGAGGTGAATCCCGTGGAAGCCGTTCGGGACCTGACCGGCGGCGGCCCCAACTACAGCCTGGAGTGCGTGGGAAATCCCGCCGTATTCCGGCAGGCCGTCGACGTGCTCCCCTTGCTGGGCGTGTGCGGGCTGGTGGGGGTGGTGGCGCCGGGAACCGAGGTGACGCTCAACATGGACCTGATCATGAACGGCCGGACGGTCCGGGGAGTGATCGAAGGGGACGCCATTCCGGACCTGTTCATTCCCAAGCTGATCGACCTCTACCGGCAGGGCCGCTTTCCCTTCGACCGCATGATCACCTTCTATCCCTTCGAGGACATCAACAAGGCGGTGGAAGACATGGAAAAGGGACTGGTGATCAAGCCCGTGCTGAAGCCGTAACGGGAGAAACGATTGCGGAAAAGGGAATGAGTTCCCCGTAGCGCCGCACCGGGCGGCCCATTATGAACATGCCGTTCGCACCGCACTGCATCCGTTCTCCCTGAACGGGAATTCTCCCCAAGAGCGGCGGCGTGCGCACCCGAGGGATAAGCAGATACTTAATGGAGAAAGGAATCCTATGAAAAACTATCAGCTGTTCATTGGAGGCCAATGGACGGACGGAATGTCCGGCGAGACATTCGACGATTTCAACCCGTATTCGGGGGAACTCTACGCGAAAGTCGCCAAGGGTGGCATCCGGGATGCGGATCGCGCCATGGCCGCGGCGTTTACGGCCCGTAAAGGGTGGGCCGCCACCCCGGCCATCGTCCGAGCCCAGATCCTCAACAAGGCCGCGCAGATCCTCGAAGCTGGCAGGCTGGAATTTGCGGACGTGCTGATCCGGGAAGGGGGCGGCACGTTCGGGAAAGCGATGTTCGAAATATCCCAGACCGTCGATCTCCTCGAAACGGCCGCCGCCGACGGCAAGCGGATTCTCGGCGAAACGTTTCACAACGATCCCACCAAGCTTTCCATGACCATGCGCAAACCCAGGGGCACGGTACTGGCCATTTCCCCCTGGAATTTCCCGCTCATCCTTTCCATGTACAAAGTGGCGTACGGTCTTGCCACGGGTAATACGGTCGTTCTGAAGCCCGCGAGCGAAACGCCGGTCGTCGGGCTCAAAATTGCCGAGCTTTTTGAACAGGCGGGCCTTCCCGCCGGCGTGCTCAACGTGGTTACCGGTCCGGGGAGCGTGCTGGGCGACGCCCTTATCGACGACGACCGCTGTTCGTTCGTGGCCATCACCGGCGAAACGGTAACCGGGCGGCATGTGGCCCAGCGGGCTGCAGCGAAGTTGAAGCCCTACAGCCTGGAACTCGGCGGGAAGAATCCCCTCATCGTGCTCGCCGATGCCGACGTCGAATACGCGGTGAAATCGGCCGCCTTCAGCGCCTATCTGCATCAGGGCGAAATCTGCATGTCGGCGGACCGAATCATCGTGGAAAAACCGATCGCGGAAGCCTTCACCGCAGCCATGGCCGGACTGGTTTCCCACCTGCCCGTGGGCGATCCGAGTCTGCCCACCACGTTCATCGGGCCGGTCATCAACGCCGGGCAAGTCGAGAAGATCGACGCCCACGTGAAGGACGCGGTGGGGAAGGGCGCCAAGCTCCTCACCGGGGGGACCTTCGAAGGCAGAATGTATCAGCCGACGCTGCTCGCCGACATTACGCCCGACATGAAGATTTACTACGAGGAGACGTTCGGCCCCGTGGCTTCGATCATCACGGTCGAAGACGAAAAGGAGGCGCTCTCGGTCGCCAACGATACCACGTACGGACTTTCCGCCGGCGTCATCACCAAGGACCTGGAAAAGGCGATTTTCCTCGGCGAAGGGCTGGAGGCGGGAATGGTCCACGTGAACGACGGGTCCATCGATGCCGATGCCTGCTGTCCCTTCGGCGGGTGCAAGGGGAGCGGACACGGGCGCGAAGGCGGCCGGTATTCGGTGGAGGAGCTTACCGAATTGAAGTGGCTGACCATCCAGAAGACCAAGCGGCAATTGCCGTTCTGACGGCTCGGCCGTGCGAGTGGTTCGCAACCTGCCGAAGAAACCTTAGCGACAAGGAGGTGTCCAATGCCGCAAAAAGAAGGGGAAACCGACTACAAGTATGAGGATTATGCAGCGGATATGGCGTATCACCGTCTTCCCGCCACGACGGACCTGGTCGGCCGGAGCATGAAGATCACGCTGGATTCGGGCGCGGTCTTCGATCTCGAATTCAAAGGACCCAATGAAGTGCACCGGCAAAGCGGCTCCGAGAGCGGAACCGATTGGTACGAGGCCATCGAGGTTGCGCCCCGGACGTACTTCATCGACATGACGTTCGTTCACGCGCCGCGCGAGTGTCGCACCTTCATCGTGAACTTCGAAACGCGGCAGGTGCTTTCCATCCACACCATTATGCGTGAGGGCGACGTGGGCAAGGAGCCCCGCGCGGTGCAGGAGTTCGTCCCGGGCGTGCTCGGCGACCCATCCATCCCCCCGACGGGCAGCAAACCCGGGCCGACGCGCGACCTGATCGGCCTCCGGGCGCTCTACACCTACAATCCGAACCAATGTTTCGAGCACATCTACCTCAACGAGAAACGCTATGCCTGGCACTGCATCGTCGGACCGCTCAAGGGCGAGTCGGACGTTGAAATGCACACCACCTACAAGTTCGACGTCAACCAGTACATTTTCACCTGGCGCGAGTTCGGTCTGCCGGTCTCCACGGTGATGTTCTACAACTGGGACCAGATGAGGGAAACCGGAAAATTCTTCGCCATCGGGGAAGACGGGGCCGTCGCCAACACGCCCGCGGGCGCCCTGATCACCAAAATGTCCATGACTTTCTACCCCAAAGACACGCAGCCGCTCTAGTCGTCGAAAAGCGACCCGGAACGGGTCGTTCGCCGGGACGAACGGACGTTCCAACGATCGGAAAAAGCGGCCAAGGAGGCAACGGGATGAGTCTGAAAGGGAAAACGGCGCTCATAACGGGAGGCGGCACCGGTATCGGCTCCGCCATCGCCAAGCGGTTCGTCGCGGACGGAGCCAAAATATGCATCACCGGCCGACGCGGAGAAGTGCTCGACAAGGTAGCTCAATCGTTATCCCCGGAGATGGTGACGACCTGCGTGGGAGACGTCTCGAGATACGAGGACGTCCAACGCATGGTGGAAACGACACTGAAATTCGGGGGCGGGCTCGACGTGCTGGTGAACAACGCGGGCATCGATCCCGGCGGCACGGTTACCGACGTGGACCTGGAAATCTGGCGCAAGGTGCTCGACATCAACCTGAACGGTACGTTTCTCGCCATGCGGGCCGCCATTCCGCACATGATCGAGGCGGGAGGCGGGTCCGTCATCAACATTTCTTCTCTCGGCGGGGTGCAGTGCCTGCCCGGCATGGCGCCCTATTGCACGTCCAAGGCGGCCATCAACATGCTGACCAGGCAGGCGGCCCTGGATTACGGCCGGTTCAATGTACGCTGCAACGCCGTCTGTCCGGGAGCGACCAGGACCGAAATGCTGGAGGAAGCGCTCACCCCGCTCACCTCGGTGCTCAAGACGGACGTGGATGGAGTGTTCGGTTGCATCGCGTCCAACGTGCCTCTCCGCCGTGTGGCGACCCCCAACGAGATATCGGGGCTTTGCAGCTACCTGGCGAGCGACGACGCTTCTTTCATGACGGGAGCCGTGATTCTGATAGACGGCGGCTCGTCCGTGGTGGACGTGTCGGGAGCAGCACTGAGCAGCGCGGGCGTCAATTGGGGGGTCTGACAGAAGCGACAAACGGTATGGGGCATGGCAACCGCGGTTGAACGATCTTCAACCGTCAGGAGGGGGAAAAATGACAAGAAGAAGCAGCCTATGGCGCGGAATATTCATTCTGGCGATCGCGGCGGTTTTCATGGCCGGAGCCGCCGATGCAAAAAGTCCGAAGGAAAAGGACAAAATCGTTATCGGACAGGCGATCTCGTTGTCGGGTCCGCTGGCGGGTGGTGTCGCCATATCGGGCGGCAAGGTCTATGAACTGTGGGTCGATGAGGTGAATAAAGACGGCGGGATATACGTGAAGGAGTACGGCAAGAAGCTGCCGGTGGTACTGAAGCGCTACGACGATAAAAGCGACATCGGCACCATGGCCAACCTTCTGGAAAAACTCATTTTGGAAGACAAGGTCGATTTCGTCTTCCCGCCCTGGGGGACCGCCTGGCTCTTTGCCGCCGCCCCCATCGCCAATAAGTACGGATATATCCTGATCGGCGGCCCCGGCGGAGCGCTCAAGCTCAAGGACCTCAATCTGCCGTATTTCTTTCAGGTACTCAATTTCTCCGACACCCAGGCCCCGGCCCTCGCGGCGATATTCAAGGAAGTGGGCGTGAAATCCGTGGCGGTGATCTACCGGGCGGACCTGCACGGAATCGAATACGGCAATGCCATGGTTCCCTTCTTCAAGAAGGCGGGCATCGAGGTAAAGATAAACAAAAGCTATCCTCCGGGAATCAAGGACCTTTCACCGCTTTTGAAAGAGGCCAAGGCCCAGAACGTGGATGCCTTTGTGGCTGCCTGTTATCCCGACGGCGGCATGCTCCTTACCGGCCAGTCCATGGAACTCGGCATCAACTTCAACGCCTTTTTCATGACCGTTCTCCCCTTTTCCCCGCCTCTCTTCAAAGGCACTTTCGGGGAGCAGGGTGTCGAGGGCGTGATGGGGGGCGGTGCCTGGAACGCCAAGACTTCTGCCGGCGCCAAGGAGTTTGTGGACAAGTTCGTGGCCAAATTCCATGAAGAGCCCGACTACTGGGGCGGGTTGTATTACTGGTCATCGCTGCAGGATTTCAAACAGGCGATCGAAAAGGCGGGCACCCTGGACCAGAAGAAAATCAGGGACATCATGGCCACGGAAACGTTCGATACGGCCCTGGGACGGTTCTCGTACGACAAGGACCGGTATTTTGAGAACCATCCCGGCGAGATCGGCCAGTGGCAAAAGGGCGTGTTCGAAGTGATAGACCCCGGCCCCAAGCGCACCGCGCCGCCCGAATATCCCAAGCCGGCCTGGCCGAAAAAGGCGAAGTAACCCCGTTCGGGGGCAACGGCAAACCGTTTCAAAAAGTGTGGTAGGGGCGGGTTTCAAACCCGCCCCTACGGGCTGTCGTCTCCCGGCCCTGAAAGGGCAATGTTCTTTTTCGGGCGAACACGACTCGTAGCACGAACGCCGTACAGGGAAACCATTCATGAACGCCACCGGGAAACTACCGTAATGATCGTGACCATCCTGGACGTGCTTATTGCCGGATTGCTGCTGGGCGGAATCTACGCCCTGGTTGCCGTGGGGTTGAGCCTGCAATACGGCGTTGCCCGGGTGCTGAACATCGCTCACGGCGAGTTTATGATGCTCGGCGCTTTCATCACGTGGTCGGTATACACCTACTTCGGGCTGAACCCCATCCTTTCGCTGGCGGTTTCCGGTCCCATCGTATTCGTGATGGGTTTCATTCTCTACAGAACGTTGTTCAAACGGCTGCGGGCCATTTCCCCCACGCCCGCCGCCTTCGAAGGCAATTCGATGCTGGCCTGTTTCGGCCTCCTCTTCATCATTCAGAACGTGGCCATATTGATCTGGGGAGCCGACATCAAAGGGTACTCGTATCTGGCCGTCCCGATCGACGTCGCGGGAGCGAGATTCGCCGCCAACCGGTTGTTGACCCTAGGATTCGCGCTGGTCATCTGCACCGTGTTCTACCTCTTTCTGTCCCGGACCCGAATGGGAAAAGCCATCCGGGCGGCGGCCCAGGACCCGGCCGCGGCAGGACTCATGGGAGTGAACATCAATCGCGTGCTGGCGCTGTGTTTCGGCTTCGGCGCCTTGATGGCGGGGTTGGGCGGCACGCTTATCAGCATGTCCTACAACATTCAACCGACAATGGGACTCGAGTACACCATGATCGCCCTGATCGTGATTGTGCTCGGCGGGTTGGGCAGCATTCCCGGCAGTCTTATCGGAGGGCTTTTGCTCGGGCTCGTCGGCAGCATAGTGACCTATGTGGAGCCCGGCTTGTCGCTGGTTGCCTATTACGTAATCTTCATGCTTCTCCTCCTGGCGAAGCCCACGGGCATTCTGGGGAAATAGCACCATGCATATCGCACGAGTCGTGTTTAACCGGTCCTTCCTGCTGGGATTGCTGCTGATCGTCGTGCTGGCCTTTTCGCCCGTCTATGCCGCGCGATACACCGTAATTTTCCTCACCACCGTCCTCATGTATGTCGTCATTACCGTGAGTTGGGCCATGTTTTCCGGCCCCACCGGATACATATCGCTGGCCCCGGCGGCGTTCTTCGGGGTAGGCATCTATACTTCGGCCATATTGGGATTGAAGCTGCCGCTGCCCCTGGTGATTGCGATCGCCGGTCTGGCCAGCTTTTGCCTTGCCGCGCTGGTCGGCGCGCTCACCCTTCGACTCAGGGGCATCTTCTTCGTCATGTTCACGTTCGGACTTGTGGAGCTTCTGCTCCATTCCGTCCTGTGGTGGGAAGTCAACGTCACCGGGACGACCGGCCGGGTGGTTCCATCGATAAGCAACTCGGCCGTCTTCTACCTCATGCTGTCCGTCTTCGCGGCGTTGATGCTCACCGTCACTTTTCTCAAAAGTTCCCGGTTCGGGATGGCCCTCCGGAGCATAGGGGAAAACGAGGACGCTGCGGCCCACATCGGCATCAACGTGACCGCCCTGAAAATTGTGACCTTCGGCGTCAGCGCGTTCTTCATGGGGCTGGCCGGGGCCATCATGGCCACAAGATGGACCTATATCGACCCCAGGATCGCCTTTAATCCGGTTGTCTCCTTCATGCCCGTTCTCATGGCCATCTTCGGCGGCCTGGGGCAGCTCTACGGCCCCATCATCGGGGCGGCCTTTTTCAGCTATCTTGAGGAGTTTCTCATCACCAGATTTCCTTACCACTACATGCTTATTTTCGGCATCATTCTGGTGGTTTCCATCCTGTACATGCCCGGCGGTCTGGTGGGGCTGGCGCAAGCGCTGCGGAAACGGTTTATGGGGAGGAAATATGCCGATACTTGAAGGGCGGGGAATCTCGAAACATTTCGGCGGCCTGGCCGCTCTGACCGACGTCGACTTTACCGTGGAACAAGGCGAAGTGCTCGGCGTGATCGGCCCTAACGGAGCGGGCAAAACGACGCTGTTCAACGTGATATCCGCGGCGTTTCCCCCGAAATCGGGCACTATAACGTTCAAGGGGAAGACCATCACCGGATTGAAGCCCTACCAGATCTGCAGGATGGGAGTGGCCAGAACCTTCCAGTCGGTCAAGGTGTTCGCCAACATGTCCGCTCTGCAGAACGTAACGCTGGGGTGCTACTTCGGCAGGCAGGAAAAAGTCTCGGCCGATGAGGCCGAACAGAAGGCTTCCGAGTTACTGGAGTTCGTGAGCCTCAAGGACATGATGGCTACTCCGGCCAAGGATTTGACCCTGGCAAACCAGAAGCGGCTGGAAGTGGCGCGGGCGCTGGCCACGGGGCCCGAACTGCTCCTGCTGGACGAAGTAATGGAGGGGTTGAACCATACCGAGGTGGCCCTGGCCATGGAACTGGTGACCGGCATTCAGGCCAGGGGAGTCACCGTCGTCATGATCGAACACGTCATGAAGGCGATCATGAATATTTGCGAACGGATCGTGGTGCTCCATTACGGGCAGAAAATCGCCGAGGGAACGCCCAGGGAGATTGCCGGCAGCAAAACCGTTATCGAGGTGTACCTGGGAGAAGAGGCGTATGCTGGAGATTAGGAACATCGACGCCTTTTACGGCAAAGTCCAGGCGTTATGCGGCGTATCCATGAAGGTCGACGAGTCGGAAATCGTCGCCCTGGTCGGTTCCAACGGGGCCGGGAAAACCACCACGCTCAATTCCATCTCCGGATTGCTGCGGCCGTCTTCCGGAAGCGTCGAGTTCTGCGGCAAAAGAATCGACGGACTGAAGACGTATTCCGTCGTGGAGCTGGGGATATCCCACATTCCCGAAGGCAGAAGGCCGTTTCCCGACATGTCGGTTCGTGAAAATCTGGAAATGGGGGCCTATCTCATGCGCGTCTGGAAACAGCGAGGAGAAACGCTCGATCGTATCTATTCGCTGTTTCCCGTGTTGCAGAAAAAGGAGAAGCTGCTGGCCAGGATGCTGAGCGGCGGCGAACAGCAGATGCTGGTCATGGGCCGGGGAATGATGTCAAACCCGAAACTGTGCATGATCGACGAGCCTTCGTCCGGTCTGGCGCCCATATTGATACGAGAGGTTTTCCGGATCGTAAAGTCCCTTCGCGACCAGGGAACCACGATTCTGCTCATCGAACAGAACGTTCGCCAAACCTTGGAGATCGCCGACCGCGGGTACGTGATCGAAAACGGGCGTGTTATCCTGGAGGGAGAAAGCAAAGGTTTGCTCGGGGATGAATTGATAAAAAAGGCCTATCTGGGGCTTTAGGGATATCTCGTCGAAACTCGGTCACGACGGAGGGGGTGTCGCCCTCTCCATGCAATAAGGGCTCGGAAGAAATCCCGAGCCCCTGGTCGTTACCGAAAGAACTGTTCCGACCGCATCTCTGTTCCACTTCACATTTCTTCGCCCGAAGCGACCCTGCCGGAGCAAGAGAATCCCCTCCTCGTGCAGTGCATTTCCTCTTCTTCGAGTTCGCGGTCGGGCTCGCTGCCCCGGCCCCCTTCCATTTTCTCCAGCCGTTCTTCCAGGTTCGCAATCCTTTTGCTCATAAGGGCGAACGCTTCGGCAATGGGATCGGGAAGTTCGTTGTGGCATAACGGCTCCCGGTCTTTCAAGGGGGAGTCCATACCCACGCGGGCGGGAACTCCCACCGCAACCTCACCCGGTGGAACGTCTTTGAGGACCAGCGAAGCGGCACCGACCCGCGCGCCGTCACCGATGGTCACCGGGCCGAGCACAATGGCGCCCGCCCCGATCATGACGTTATTGCCGAGGGTGGGGTGCCGCTTCTGCTTCTCCAGCGAAACCCCTCCCAGGATTACGCCCTGATAGAGCAGCACGTCGTCGCCGATCTCCGATGTTTCGCCGATCACTACGCCGGAACCGTGGTCGATGAAAAATCGACGGCCGATCCGTGCTCCCGGATGGATTTCGATGCCCGTCAGAAAGCGATTGACGTGGCTGATCAACCGGCTCACCACTACTGACCCGCGGTTCCACAGCGCGTGAGCCACCCGGTGCAGCCAGATGGCGTGCAGTCCCGGATAGCACAACAGAACTTCCAGGACGTTTCGTGCAGCCGGGTCCTCGGAAAATACCGTCCGTACGTCTTCCCGCATTGTGCTGAAAACGTTCATGCCATTTCCTGCCTTGTATCTATTGTTGCGATTCGCTCCTTATTCGATTCCTTCAAACAAGGGGGTGGAAAGATAGCGTTCACCCGCATCGGGTAGAATAACCACGATGTTCTTTCCCGCAAATGCTTCCTGTTTCGCCAGCCGCACCGCGGCCGCGACGGCGGCGCCGCTGGAAATGCCCGACAGCATGCCTTCTTCCCTGGCCAACCGTCGGGCGAAATCAATCGCCTCCCCGCTTTCCACCTGTTCGACCCGGTCCACCATGGACAGATCGAGCGTGTCGGGGATGAAGCCCGCCCCGATGCCCTGAATCTTGTGGGGACCCGGTTTGAGGGCTTCGCCGGCCAGCTTCTGAGTGATGACGGGGCTCTCCTTGGGCTCGACCGCCACGGACAGGATCCGTTTGCCCATGGTCCTTTTGATGTACCGCGATATGCCGCTGATGGTCCCCCCGGTCCCGACGCCCGCCACGAGCACGTCCACGGTCCCTTCGGTGTCCGCCCATATTTCCGGCCCGGTGGTCTTCTCATGAATACCCGGATTGGCGGGGTTCTTGAATTGCTGGGGCAGGAAATAGCGGCCGGGATCGGAGGCCACCATTTCTTCGGCCCGGTTTATGGCCCCCTTCATGCCTTCCGCCCCGGGCGTGAGGACGAGCTTGGCGCCGAAGCCGGCCAGCACCCGGCGGCGTTCGATGCTCATGGTTTCGGGCATGGTGAGGGTGATCCCGTACCCGCGGGCGGCAGCCACATACGCCAGGGCGATCCCCGTGTTGCCGCTGGTGGGCTCAACGATCTCCACTCCCGGTTTGAGCAGCCCCTTTTCCTCCGCGTCCCAGATCATGGCGGCGCCGATACGGCACTTGACGGAATAGGAGGGGTTCCGCCCCTCGATTTTGGCCAGCACAACGGCCTTTGCGCCCGACGGAATACGGTTCAGTTTGACGAGCGGCGTACGGCCGATGGACTGCGGGTTGTCGTCGAATATGCGTTTCATCCGGTTCGTTCTCCTCTTTGCAGTGCTTGTCTTGACAAGTTCACAAGTAGTTTATTCATCGGAACGAGTTTATTGTACCTCGCGAGCGCGGAAAATGGCATGGGTGGAAGAAGATTTTGGGGGAGGGAAGGGAACTGGCATACCGTGCGGTTAGTCATAGCTATCCCGCTTAATTCATGAGGGGTTCAAAAAAGAGCGATCGGTAGCGTCGTCCGGCATTTCTTGTATGCGGATTATTGCCCAAAGGTGGGTTTTCGACGAGCTCGTAGCCGAATAAGAGTCGGATGAAGTGATTTTTCAGAGCGAGAAGGCGCAGGTATGCCGTGGGGGTGTTCGGGAAGCGATGGAGATGGCAGGAACGGCTACGCGGGTGCAGCCCTGATGCTATCGACAAGCCGGGCAAAGAGGATTTGATACGGGTAGCCGGAGGCCATGTGGAACCAGACGCGACGGTTGCTCTGGATAACGCGGGCTCCGATTTTGAGGAGCCTGAGTCTGATGGTTCCGGCCTGGGCCGCGCTCAGTTCGGTTCCCTGTAGGTGGCGACGCAGGAGCCAGAACAAACTGTATGCCACGGTATGAAGCAGGAGGCGGAACTGATTGGCCTGGAAGCGATGACAGCTGAGCCGGTCGGCCATGAGATCCAGCTTCAGTTCCTTGATCCGGTTTTCCACCTCGCCCCGCAGAACATAGACTTCGTCATAGATGGTTCGGGGGCCGCTGCGGAGATTGGTAACGACAAAACGCTGGTTGAGTCCCCTTGGCAGCCATTCCACCTTGGCCACGACCCTGCGGGATCGCTTCCACGAGTCGGCCTTATAACCGAAGGAGGTAAAAGAGCGCTGCTTGCAGCTTGTGCGCTCGAAGGCCCGTTGAGCCTGGGCGGTAAGACTCTCGACCTTCTTCCTGAGTCGGTTATTGGTAATCATGCCGATCACATACGAGATACCATGCTTTTCCAGGAAGCGGTAGATCGCCGGGACGGCGAAGCCGGCGTCCGCGCGGAGCAGAATGCTGCTTCGCGGATAGGCTTTTTGCAGCTTCTTGATCAGCCGCTTCAGGATCGAAACGGCCGCTTTCGAGGCGTGCGCGTTGCCGGGGCGAAGCACCGCCGCCAGAGGGAATCCGTCGAGGCCGTCGAAGATCAACAGAGGATGATACATGTACTGGTCATAGTAGCCGTGGAAGAAGCTCAACTGCTGATCCCCATGAGTGGGATCGTCAGTGGTGTCCATATCCAGAACGATCCAGGCCGGGGAGCCGGGATGGGTCCGGAGGTACAGATCGACCAGCCGGTCGGCCAGGCGAAAAAGATCGCGCTCGTTTACCCGGTTCTCGAACCGGGAGATGGTGGGTTGACTGGCGAGATCGGGAGAACTCTCCGGCAACCTTCCCGACAGGGTCTTGAGCGCCGGGTCGCCTTTCAGTGTATCGGCGTCGTTGGCGTCCTCGTATCCCAACGCGATGGAAAAGATACGCTGCTTCACCAGCGTGGAAACCTCATGAACCGTTCGTTCCGGATCGCGCGAATCATGAAGGGCGGCCGCTACGGCTGCGGTCACTCGGTACCGCTCGTCGATTTCCCTCAGCAAAAGGCCGCCCCCGTCGGAGGTCATGCGGCCGCCGTCGAAACACGCGATGATTTCCTTGTTGAAAAGGCTTCCCAAGCTGAGCTGTTTATGGCAGACTGTTTTCATAAGGGTGTGCTCTGTCTTTAGGTTTTTGTTAGCGGTAACAATACCTTAGACCACACCCTTTTCCTTTTCAAGCCTTCCTGATGAATAATCCGGGCTATAAATGCTAACCGGATTTCGTCCTGACATGAGCTGCTCCCTCAAGCAAGGA
Source organism: uncultured delta proteobacterium (assembly GCA_963826125.1). Taxonomy (GTDB): domain Bacteria; phylum Desulfobacterota; class Desulfarculia; order JACQYL01; family CAWGVV01; genus CAWGVV01. The sequence goes on from CAWGVV010000001.1 coordinate 145,810, forward strand.
CCTATTCGTGAATAGGCAGGGAAAGGAAGTCCCCCTTTGGAAAAGGGGGACATAAGCGGATTTTAATTGAAAAGAGAGCAAGAAATCCCCCTTTTCCCTAAGTCCTGCATCAGCCTGTTTGGGTAGTTGCCCGGTCGATAGTTATTGTACGGAACTACCAGTACCAGCTTTATTGGTGCTGTTTTCTCCAATCTAGAACCGTCTGGAAAGCTCAATCAAGGGTATACAGTAAAATATTGCTATGAATGTCGTGTTTCATTTTGTTTTGTATCGAAGTTGTCAAGCTTTGCCGCAAAAAGCGTGCTTAATGAATATATCCTTTTCCTGTTTTTCTCTGTATATCCATAAAAATTGTCTTGACGAGTAAAGAAGCTCCGCATTAATTGACCCTTAGTGGGTGTAACGGTCCTGTTTTTTTTTCACGAACGTTTCGGAAATTGCATGTTCACCGCAGATGGGGGAAATCCATGCGCAAGGCCCTGGTCAACAACTACCGGTTTTCCTGTTTTCTCTTGATGCTGCTGACGGCCGCGGCCTGCTGCCTTTTCGCCGTGGGAAACGGTTTCGCCGCCTGGACCAACGGGCAGGCGGCGGACATCGTTCTGGGACAGCCGGATTTCACCTCTCACGCCGGCCCCCCTTCAGCCACATTGCTGGCAGGCCCGGGCGGAGCCGCTATCGATCCCACTACCGGCGATCTCTGGGTGGCGGACTATGCCGGCAACCGGGTGCTGAAGTGGACCGCGGCCGACAAGTACGTGAGCGGCTCGGCGGCTTCGGTGGTGCTGGGACAACCGGATTTTACTTCCATTCTTGCGAACCGGGGCGGGGGCGGGATCGCGGCGGCTGACACCATGGCAATTCCGCTCGGACTCGCCATCGATTCCAGCGGGACCCTTTGGGTGGCGGACATGCTCAACAATCGGGTCCTGCGCTTCGACGATGCGGCCTCCAAAACCAACGGCTCCCCCGCGGACGGCGTGCTGGGCCAGCCGGACTTCACCTCCAATCTCCCCAACAACGGCGGGGTTGACGCCGATACCTTGAGTCAACCAGCGTCGGTCGCTATCGACGGCGCCGGAAGATTATGGGTATCGGACATGCTCAACAGCCGGGTTCTGCGTTACGACAATGCGGCCTTCAAACCGAACGGCGAAGCAGCGGATGGCGTGCTGGGTCAGACGGATTTCACTTCGTTCATCCCCATGCCGTTGAGTGCCGCTTCGTTGTCTATCCCGGAGGGGATTGCCATCGAAGCCAACGGGAGGTTATGGGTGACGGACACCACTCACCACCGGATACTGCGTTTTGACAATGCGGCGGCAAAACCGAACGGTGGAGCCGCGGACGGTGTTCTGGGGCCGGCGAACTTCACCAGCCTCGTGGCGAGTACAACACAGAGCACCTTCATCCTTCCTTTTGGTGTTACGGTGGATTGGGCGGGCGGCGTGTATGTCGCGGACACAAACAACCAGCGTGTCCTCTATTTTCAGAAAGCGGCGCTCAAACCCAACGGCGCCGCGGCGGACAACGTATTCGGCCAGGCCGATTTCACTTCGACCGGTGCGAATATAACCGCCACCGGCCTTACCCTCCCCTGGTCCGTGGCCTTCGATGACGCCGCAGGCCGGCTGTGGGTTCCCGACTTACCCGCCGGCCGTTTGGTGTCCTACTACAATGCGGAACTCGTTCTGCCCGCTTCAACTTCCATCCCCACCCTGTCCGAATGGGGTGCGCTGCTCTTTTCGCTGGTGCTGGCGGCCATGGCCGTTGTTCTCGTGCGTTGGAGGAAGTGCGCATGAAGGGCGGCATTCGTCCGCATTCAGTGGCGTAACGGGTCTTTTGCCCTTTTAGCCACGTTTCCCGAATTCCCCGTTCACCTCAGAAAGAGGCAATCGATGCGCAAAGCCTTAACCGGGGATTACCGATCTTTCTCTTTTCTCATAATGCTGCTTATGACGGCCCTTTGTCTTTTCCCGGCGGGAAACGGTTTTGCCGCCTGGACCAACGGCCAGGCGGCGGACGTCGTTCTGGGGCAACCGGATTTCACCACGGCCGGCGGTCTTGCCTCGGCTACGGTTCTGGCAGGCCCGAGCGCAGCCGCTATCGACCCCACTACCGGTGATCTCTGGGTGGTGGACTTTATCAGCAGCCGGGTGCTGAAGTGGACCTCGGCCGACAAGTACGTCAGCGGCTCGGCGGCTTCGGTGGTGCTGGGACAACCGGATTTCACTACCACCCTTCCAAACCATGGCGTTCTTACGGACCCCCCGGCGGCGGACAGTCTGGCGGCTCCGACCGGGGTCGCCGTCGATTCCAACGGAACGCTCTGGGTGGCGGACCTGGCCAACTCAAGGGTCCTGCGTTTTGACGATGCGGCCTCCAAGACGAACGGCGCCCCCGCGGACGGCGTACTTGGCCAGCCGGACTTCATCTCCAACACCCCCAACAACGGCGGGGTCGGCGCTCATACATTGATTAGTCCGATTTCAGTCGCCGTGGATAATTCCGGGCGATTGTGGGTGTCGGACGCAGCAAACAACCGCGTTTTGCGTTACGACCATGCGGCATCCAAACCGAACGGCGGAGCCGCGGACGGTGTGCTGGGCCAGCCGGATTTCGCTTCGGTCGCCCCCGGCGCGTTGAGCGCGAGTTCCCTGTTAAATCCGATAGACATGGCCGTTGAAATCACCGGGAGATTGTGGGTAACGGACTACAGTCACAACCGAGTCCTGCGCTACGACCATGCGGCATCCAAACCGAACGGCGGAGCCGCGGACGGTGTGCTGGGGCAGGTGGACTTTACCAGCCTTGTGGGGGGCACAACGCAGAATACCTTCGCTATCGCTTACGGAGTTGCGGTGGATTGGGCGGGCGGTCTGTATGTCTCGGACGTGAACAACAACCGTATCCTCTATTTTCATAACGCGGCCGTCAAAGCCAACGGCGCCGCGGCGGACAATGTGTTCGGCCAGCCCGATTTCACATCGAACGGCATGCATTTGGCCGCCACCGGCCTCAGCGGGCCCTGGTCAGTGGCCTTCGACCGGTCCGACGGACGTTTGTGGGTTGCCGATCATAACTCTACACGGGTGCTGTCTTATTTCAATGCGGAACTCGTCATGCCCGTTTCGACTTCCATCCCCACTCTGTCCGAATGGGGTGCGCTGCTCTTTTCCCTGTTGCTGGCGGCTGTGGCCGTTGTTCTGGTGCGCCGGAGGAAGTGCGCATGAAGGGCGGCATTCGTCCGCATTCAGTGGCGTAATGGGTCCTTTTGCCCTTTTAGCCACGTTTCCCGAATTCCCCGTTCACCTCAGAAGGAGGCAATCGATGCGCAAAGCCTTAACCGGGGATTACCGATCTTTCTCTTTTCTCATAATGCTGCTTATGACGGCCCTTTGTCTTTTCCCGGCGGGAAACGGTTTTGCCGCCTGGACCAACGGTCAGGCGGCGGACATCGTTCTGGGGCAGTCGGATTTCACCACGGTCACAGGTCCGCCCTCGGCCACGCGTCTGGCAGCGCCGGGCGGAGTCGCTATCGACCCCACTACCGGCGATCTCTGGGTGGCGGACTATATCGGCTGCCGGGTACTGAAGTGGACCGCGGCCGACAAACTCGTCAGCGGCTCGGCGGCCTCGGTGGTGCTGGGGCAGGCGGATTTCACTTCCATCCTTCCGAACCGAGGCGGGGTTGCGGCGGCGGACACCATGGCGATTCCGGTTGGGCTCACCATCGATTCCAACGGAACCCTGTGGGTGGCGGACCAGGCCAACACCCGCATCCTGCGCTTCGATCACGCGGCCTACAAGGAGAACGGAGACGCCGCGGACGGCGTTCTGGGCCAGCCGGACTTCAGTTCCAACACTCCCGGGTTGAGTGCAAGTTCGTTGGGTTTGGTATGGTCGGTCGCCATTGACGGTTCCGGGCGATTGTGGGTGGCGGACATCCCGAACCACCGCGTCTTGCGCTACGACCATGCCGCGTCCAAACCGAACGGGGCCGCCGCGGACGGCGTTCTGGGCCAGCTGGACTTCACCTCCAATGTTCCCGGTTTGACCGCAAGCTCGATGACTACACCAGCGTCGGTTGCCATCGACAGTGCCGGGAGATTGTGGGTATCGGAATTGGCCAACAATCGGGTCCTGCGCTTCGACAATGCGGCCTCCAAAGCGAACGGCGGGGCCGCGGACGGCGTTCTGGGCCAGGCGGATTTCACCAGCATCGTGTCGGGCACAACGCAAAACACCTTCGGGGGCGCGCCTCTCGGCGTCGCGGTGGATTGGGCGGGCGGCCTGTATGTCGTGGATAATGGCAGCAATCGTGTCCTTTATTTTCGGAACGCGGCCTCCAAACCGAACGGCGGACCCGCGGACAACGTGTTCGGCCAGCCCGATTTCACCACGAGCGGCCCGAATTTGACCGCCACCGGTCTTTCAGCCCAAGCATGGGCGGTAGCCTTTGATGCCGGCGAGGGCCGGCTGTGGGTTGCCGATTTCTCCTTCGGCCGGGTGCTGTCTTATTTCAATGCGGAACTCGTCATGCCCGCTTCGACTTCCATCCCCACCCTGTCCGAATGGGGTGCGCTGCTCTTTTCCCTGTTGCTGGCGGCTGTGGCCGTGGGATATTTACGCCGACGGAAGAACGCCTGACATCGTCCAAAATACACAGCCGGGGAGGGCTATTAGCGTGCCCGACCCGGCCGTATGTTCTCCCCGCCCGCGATTACTCTTTTGCACATCTTGCGTAAGCATCCCATGCGCGGCAGTGTGATTACCCCCTCCCCATCCCCTCCCGCCGGGGGAGGGGTGAGTGGCAGCTCACCCTCCGTCCGGAGGTGAAGTTCGGCCGGGCTGCTTGTCGGCGTCCTGTGCGCTGCATGGCTCGGGCAATTTCCCGGCTATTGCCTTCTCATAACAAAAAAAAGGACCTTTTCTGAAGTGCACAAGGCCCGCCCTTCGGTAGCCGCGTCGTTCGTAGAGTGCGATTGCCGCGGGATTCATGGTGAACGCGTCCAGGCGGATGGCTGCATATCCCCATGATGCGGCCTCCCGTTCGGCGAAGTCCATGAGCTGCGAGGCGAGTTTACGCCGTTGGTGGCCGGGATCGATGGTCAATCGATGAACAACGATTATTCGGCCGGAGTAGGCCCAGGAGACGTCGGCGTACTCGGGCGACTGCACTTCGTTCAGCACGGTCAGTCCCGCCGGTGACCCGTTGTGTTCTATCACGTGCATGTGGCGGTTTTCGATGTCGGCCCGCAGGGTGGCCCGGTCCGGGTAGATGTGGTCCCACTGATAAATGCCCTGGGCATCCATGAAGCGTACGGCATTCCCGACGATGGTGATGACGCTTTCCAGGTCGGTCATGTTGGCGGGTCTGATGGGATTCATTGCGAGAACCCTCGCCTTTTTCTCCCGGAGGGAGAAGGTTAGGGGAAGTTTTCCCGAAGGGGTCAGGGGAAAATCCCGCCTCATTCCCCCCTTTGGCAAAAAGGGGATGTTGCCGTCAGGGGTTCCCCGGCATAGTGGTTTTCCTTATTCCGGGTAGAGGATGGAGAGCAACCGCAACAGCGTGAGGTCCCGGGCCTTTTCTTCGTCGGCCAGCACTTCGTCCGTTTTGTAGGTGAAGAACCCCTGCCCGGCTTTTTTGCCCGTGTGGCCGGCGGCGACTTTCTCCTTGAGGATGCGGTGCGGTTCCTTGGAGTCGTCGAGCAGGGGGAAGAGGTATTGTGCGCCCTTGGTCCACAGGTCGAGGCCGCCCAGGTCCACGATCTCCAGCGGCCCCGCCGCTGCGAGCCGCAACCCGAAGCTCCCCTTTACCGCCCGGTCGATGTCTTCCGCGTCGGCCACGCCGTCCTGGAGCAAAGACACCATCTCCCGGAACATGGCCGTCTGGATGCGGTTGATGAGAAACCCCGGCACTTCCTTGCGGATTTTCACCGGCACCTTGCCCATGCGTCGGAGGAAGTCCACCGTTCGCTCGACGGTCCGGTCGGACGTGTGTTCCCCGCGTATCACTTCCACCACCGGGATCAGGTGAGGCGGATTGAACCAGTGGGTGCCCACCACCCGTTCCTTGTTTTTCACCCGTTCGGCGATGCGGGTGACGGCGAGCATAGACGAATTGCTTGCCAGCAGGGCGTCGTCCGGGGCGCTCCGTTCCAGGCGGGAAAAGAGGTCCTGCTTCAGTTCCAGGATTTCCGGCGCGGCTTCGATCACCACGTCCTTGCCCGCCACGGCGGCTGCGAGATCGGGAGTCGCCGTAATGCGGTCCATGGTTTCATCGACAAATGAAGGCTCCTTGAGACCCGCCTCCACGTACAGGGTTAGATTGGAACGGACCTTGTCCAGGGCCGTGGCGAGCACCTGTTCGTTGATGTCGTACATGGTTACCGGCACGCCGTGATGGGCCAGCACCTGAGCGATGCCGTGGCCCATGATCCCGGCGCCCACCACCGCAGCGGACATTATTATTTGACGTTCCTGCGCCATGGCAGTTTCTCCACGATTCCGGGGAAAATTCCCTTCCTGAACAGCAGAACCGACGACATGAACAGGACGGCCATGATCATGTTCCAGTTCTCGATCCAGCCGCTCAGGATGTCCTTCAGGTAGACGATGAGCATGGCCCCGAAGACGGGGCCGTAGAGCGTGCCGATACCGCCCACCAGCGACATGATCACCACGTCTCCAGCGGTGAGGATGGAAAGGGTTGAGAGGGGCACGAAATTGAGGTGCAGTGCGTAGACGCCTCCGGCCAGACTCGCGAAGCCCGCCGAAAGAATGAAGGCGATGATTTTGTAGCGGGTGGTGTTGTAGCCGATGCTCTTGGCCCGGTCTTCGTTTTCCCGCAGGGCTTCGAGCACCCTTCCGAAGGGCGAATGGATGATGCGGTACGCGGCGGCCACGCACACGATGAACAGCGCCAGCACGCAGTAGTAGAACACCAGCTCATTGTTGAGGTCCAGAGGGCCCAGGAGAGGCCGCGGTACGCCGTGCAATCCGTTGTCGCCGCCCGTGAGCGAACTCCACTTGAACCCGATGAAATAGAACATCTGACAGAAGGCCAACGTCACCATGACGAAATAGATGCCGCGCCGCCTGATGGTGAGGAAACCGATGGCGAGGCTCAGCAGGAGGTTGATGGCGAGGCCGGCGAGGAAGCCCACGAAAAGATTCGGCGCCAGTTTGGTGAGGACCAGTCCCATGCCGTAGGCACCGGTGCCGAAAAAAATGGCGTGGCCGAACGACAGGAGCCCGGTGTAGCCGAAAACGATGTCGTAGCCCAGGGCAAAGAGGGCAAAGACGATCATCTCCGTGGCCAGGGAATGGTAGGGGGTGAGAAAGGGCAGGGCCAGGAAGAGCGCCAGGAGCCCGACCCCCAGGAGCGGGCGTTTGATCAGGAGCATAAAAGCCTCACGGTCTTTATTCGCGCTTCGATACCCCGGCACGAACGATACACACTTGAAGAAGGTTGCAATGCTTCACGATGAACGGGCATGGGGTAGGCCTCTCGTCATTTCGAACGGAGCAAAGCGAAGAGAGAAATCCCGACAAGTCCCGCCATGTGCCGCATGAGATTTCCCGCTGTCACTGGAAATGACTCGTAAAGCGGTGTCGTAAGGTCGAATCCCATCGCCGGTCTCTCTTTTTTCCTTTTGCGCCGGAACCGTTCTTGCCCGCCATCGGTTCGATTGGTCACGGTTGTCTCCGTTCACCCTGAGGTATCGAAGGGTGAACGCGGCGGGCGGTTGCGCCCGGCACGCCCATCTTTTCCTCTTGCCCCAACGCCTGCCCTACTCGAAAAACTTGGCCCGGCCGAAGAAACCCCGCGGGCGTATGAGCAGAATGGCCGCCATGAACACGTAAATGAGGATGTTCGCCACGGGGGGCCAGAAAATCACTCCGATGGTGACGAGTTCGCCGATGACGAGCCCCCCCAGCACCGACCCCAGAATGGACCCCATGCCTCCGATGATCACCACTACGAAGGTTTCGGTGAGGATGGACGCGCCCATGTCCGGCACCACGTTCTGCACGGGGGCGGCCAGCACCCCGGCCAGTCCGGCCAATGCGGCTCCCAGGCCGAACACGAGATTGAACACTCTGGTGATGTCGATTCCCAGGGCATCCACCATTTCGCTGTCGTCGGTCCCGGCCCGGATGACCGCGCCGACCTGCGTTTTATCCATGAACAGCCAGACGCCCAGGGCGGTCACCGCCGTCACCACGATGATGAAAAGGCGGTATTTGGGGAAGATCATGAACCCCAGGTTCACGGAGCCGCTGAAGAATTCCGGTGTGGCGAACGGCTTCCCCATGGGAGAAAAGATCATGCGGATCGCCTCTTCCAGGAACATCATGAGGCCGAAGGTGAGGAGAAGGTTGTAAAAGTGCGGCAGCGCGTACAACCGGCGGAGCAGGGTGGCTTCGACGATCATGCCGATGACGCCGACCACCAGCGGTCCCACGATGACGGCCGCCCAGAAGTTCAGCTGCAATACCGAACAGATGGAATAGGCGGTGTAGGCGCCCAGCATGTAGAGGGCGCCGTGGGAGAAATTCACCACTCCCAGCATGCCGAATATGATGGTGAGGCCCAGCGACAGCAGGACGTAGAACGAGCCCAGCATAAGGCCGTTGAACAGCTGAGCCGTCAGAAAGGTGAGATTCACGTGGCCGCTCCGGATTCTGAACAGCCACCCCGCGCTTTCCGTTGCATCGGAAGGCGGGGGTGGCTCTTTTGCTTGTCGTCAGTCGCTACTTGAGGGTCCTGCCGAAGAATCCGACCGGCGGATCGGCTTCGTCGGGGGGCAGGGAGCCCACGACTTCAAAGAAGTCTTCCTTTTCCTTCACCTGGTCCGCCTTTTTCACTCGCAGCAGATAGGCTTTGCCCACCTGCAGGTGGTCTTCCGCGCGGATGAAACCGGGATCGGCGAAGAAGCTCTTGAACGTATGGTTTTCCAGCGCCTTGGTCACCGCGTCGGTATCCTTGCTCCCGGCGCGTTTTACGGCGTCCAGGTATTCCCATACCGCGCTGTACACCCCGGCGGCCATGAAATGGGGCCGGTCGCCGTATTTCTTATAGTAGCGGTCCGCGAATTCGCGGTTGCCGGGAGTATCGAGCTGCCAGTTCCACGGACCGGCAACGTAATCGCCGGTGAAGAGGTCGATGCCCGCGCCCTTGATGTCGATTTCGAACAGCAGTGCATGGACGATCTTGGCCTTGTCCTTCAATCCGTATTCCTTGGCGGCCTTGGTGGAGTTGACCGCGTCCTTGCCCACGTTGAGCAGCACCAGCACGTCCGGCTTGGCCTGCATGGCTTTCAGGATGTAGGGGCTGAAGTCCGAGGTCCCCAGCGCCACCATGTCGTTGCCCAGCAGTTCGCCGCCTTCTTCCTTGAGCGCCGCGGTGAAGAATTTCAGCAGGTCGTGTCCCCAGGCATAGTCGGCGGTGATGGTGTACCACTTTTTGCCCAGGTTCTTGGCGCCCCAGCGGCCCACCGTGGTCGCCAGCATGTAGTCGTTGTAGTTCCACTTGAACGTGTAGCGGTTGCGGGCGATGAGGTCGGTGGTGCCGGCCGAGGTGGAGATGAACAGCTTCTTGGCGCGATTTGCCTGGTCGGAAACGGCTAGTGCGGCGGCGCTGTTGGGACAGGCGATGATCACGTCGACGTTGTCCTTTTCGTACAGCTCCTTGGCTCGCTGATTGGCAAGCCCGGGATCGTAGGCGTGATCCTTCACGACCAGTTCCACGTTCTGGCCCAGCACCTGTCCAAAGTCCTCCACGGCCATTTTGGCGGCCTGTTCCTCACCCTTGCCGATGACGGCAATGGGACCGGAGAGAACGGAAAGGATGCCGACTTTCACCGGTTCGGCGGCCATGGCCTGCAAGGAGAGGATCAGGAGAAGAAGGACGGTCAACACAAGCGTTTTTTTCATGGCTGTCACCCCCATGGTTCGTGAAGCGTTCGGGCATTCGCCCCCATTTGCCCGGGCTCCGACGCCGCAAGCCCTCGTCAGACGCCCAGGTACGTTTCCTTCACTTCGCTTTGCCGCGCGAATTCCTCGTTGGTGCCGTGGTACACGATCTTCCCGTTGGCGATTACGTAGTGCCTGTCCGCCACCTTGCTCACGAACAGGGCGTTCTGTTCCACCAGGAGGGTCGTGATCTTTTCCTCCCGTATCTTGAGCACGATGCGGCCGATGTCTTGAACGAGAAGGGGAGCCAGCCCTTCCGACGGTTCGTCCAGAAGGAGCATGTCGGTCTTCATTCTGAGCACACGGGCGATGGCCAGCATCTGCTGCTCCCCGCCGCTCAGTTCGAACCCTTTGTTCTTCCCCCGCGTTTGCAGGATGGGAAAATACTCGTACACGCGGTCGAGAGACCAGCCTTCCCCGACTTTGCCCATGGCGGGCAGGTTGAGGTTTTCGAGAACGGACAGGCTGGGAAACACCCTGCGTTCCTCCGGGACGTAGCCCATCCCCTTGCGGGCGATCAGGTGCGGCTTGAGGCCGTTTATGGCTTCGCCCTTGAACGTCACCGTTCCTTCCCGCGGCGAAAGCAGCCCCATGATGCTCTTGATGGTGGTGCTCTTGCCCATGCCGTTGCGTCCCAGCAGGGTCACTACTTCGCCGGATTGGACGTCCAGCGAAACGCCCTGGAGGACGTGGCTGTCGCCGTAGTAGGTGTGAATGGACCGGACCGCTAACACTCGTATCCCCCCAGATAGGCTTCCTGCACCCTCCGGTCGCTCCGGATGGCTTCGGGAGTCCCTTCGGCGATGACCGATCCCTGATGGAGCACCGTGATGGTATGGGACATGGAGAGTACCACGTCGATGTTGTGTTCGATCAGCACCACGGTGACGTTGGCGGCGATGTCGCCGATGAGCTGCGACAGCCGCGAAATTTCGTCCCCCACCAGGCCGGCGGCCGGTTCGTCCATCAACAGCAGCTGGGGATCGGTGGCCAGGCTGATGCCGATGTCCAGCACCTTGCGCTCCCCGTGGGACAGGTGGCGCGCCAGGACATCCTTCTTCCCCAGGAGATTGATCCTTTCCAGAACGGCTTCGGCCTTTTCCTGCAGATAGGAGAGTTTCCGCAGCGGCATGAAGAAGCGATAGCTCTTGCCGGTTCCGGCCTGCAGTGCGATGCGTACGTTTTCCAGAACGGGGAGGTCGGGAAAAACGCTGGTGATCTGAAAGGAGCGCGCGATCCCCAGGTGGGCTATTTCGTGTGACGGCCGATTGGTGATGTCCTTGTTCCGATAGATAATCATGCCCGAGGACGGCGGCACGAACCCGGTGAGCAGGTTGAATAGTGTGGTTTTGCCCGCGCCGTTGGGCCCGATGATGCTGTGAATCGTGCCCGGACGGACCGTAAGGTTCACCTCGTCCACCGCCAGAAGAGCGCCGTAGGATTTGGACAGGTTGTAGGTAGTGAGAATCGGTTCCATTGTCGTCATCGAACGGGCGGCAGTCCGAGTATCCTCCGTGCTTCCTCGGGGGTGGCGATTTCCCGGTCCAGTTCACGGGCGATCCTCACCGCCTTTTCAACCATTTCCGCGTTGCTTTTGGCCGGAGTACTTCTCGACAGATAGATGTTGTCTTCAAACCCCACCCGGACGTGGCCTCCCATGATCATCGAGGCCGTAACCATGGGCCATTCCTTCAATCCTATGGCGCAGGTCGACCACTTGGACTGTTCGGGCATGGAACGCCTCATGTGGATCAGGTTGTCCATGGTGGCGGGAATCTGGCCGAGCACTCCCATGACGCACTGGAAATAGAGCGGTTCCTCCAGCACGCCGATGTCGTGCAGGAAGATGCAGTTGTTGACCATGCCGATGTCGTAGCACTCGAGTTCCGGCTTGACGCCGTGTTCCTTCATCACCGTGGCCATGTGGACCATGTCGGGAAAACTCTGCACCATGACGAACCGGAGTTTGAAGTCCTTTTCCGAGTTGCTGTAGATGTCGATGACCGGCGACCCGGCGTTGAACGACGCGATGTCGGGCTTGGTTTCCGGGTGTTTGCACAGCTCGGGAACGATGGAAATCCGCCCTTTTACGCTCTCCTGGGGATTCTCCTTGTATAGCCAGTCGCCGTCCACCCGTTTTCCGGAACCGCCCGTGGTCACGTTGACGACGATGTCGCATCTGGCCTTGATTCCCGCCACCGCCTCGGCGAAATTTTCCACCTTGTGTTCGCCTCGTCCCGTTTCCGGATTCCGGGCGTGGATGTGCACGATGGAGGCGCCTGCATTGTAGGCGTCGACCGTCGCCTGGATCTGTTCCTTGGGGTTCTTGGGCAGGTAGGGGTTGCTCTCGGGAGAGGCTCCGCCGGTGATGGCCGCTGTGATAATCAGTTTTTCCATACGCTCTCCGCCCGCTACGTTCCGGAGTGGTCCATGATCTGTAGAGAATGCTTATGAGGTGGCCGATGGGTGCCTAGCGTAACAATATGTCGAAACATGTATAGAGACGTAGAGGAATTCCGTTTCTTACATGATTTTATCCGCGAAAACGAGGAGATTTTCGCCCGGCGCTCATGAAAATAAGCGCCGGGTCCTCTTGGAACAGCTTCGGGGCCGGTCAGCGCAGTGCAGCGCCCACGCTTTCCAAGAGCCGCCGGTAGCCGTCGAACCCCTGGAATCCCACCACTGCCTTGCCGCCGGCGACAACCGTGGGGACGGCCGTGATGCCCATCATGCGGGAACGCTGCCAGTCCCGGTCCACGTCTTCCCTGAAGGGCCGTTCCAGGAGCGCCTTGCGGACGGCTTCCCGTTCCAGTCCGAGGGTTGCCGCGGTTTCCTCTAGGACGTCCGTTTTGCCGATGTTCCTGCCCTCAACAAAGTACGCCCGGAACATGGCGTGGTGGAACTCGTCGCCCTTGCCCTGCTGCTCGGCCCATTTCCCCAGTTCCTGCGCGAGCCGGCTGTTGTAGGTTTTGTTCCGGCTGCTCCACTCGAGTCCCAGTTTCGCCGCCACGCTCGCCAGATGGTCGAGCGCTTCCTGGACGTTGATGTCCTGTCCGACAAAAAGTTGTTCCAGCGTCTGGCCTTCCGCCGGAGTTTCGGGATGAAGCGGGAAGGCCACCCAACGGACCAGCACATCGTACTCTTTTTTCAGTTGTTCAATACGCCCGGTAATGAAGTAGCACCAGGGTCAGACGTAGTCCGAGAACAGTTCGACCAGTGTTGATTCGGCCATGGCTCATCCCCTTCTGTAAAATAAGGAAGCTGAAATTTCCCGGAACGGCCGCTTGCGATGAAAAAGGTCGTTCCGTTCCCCTGTTATCAAGTGTTGCACGGCTGCCCCCCGGGAAGCAAGGCGGCCGAAGGAATCGTCACGTCCGCATCCCAAGGATGAACGATACGGGAAGCGTTTCCCCCTGCTTCGTCAAAAGCCGGACCGTTCGTACTTCGATACCTCTCAAGTACAGCTTTTTGGTATTAATAAGATCAAACGGTTACGCTCATGAGCACGACGAACCAAATAGGTTCAAACAGCCGCGAAAAGACGAGGGTTACATCGTAACCGTGAAAATCCCCCCCAGCCCCCCTTTGCAAAGGGGGGAGAGGGGGGATTTGGCGATCGGCCGAAACGGCAGCTGTTTCTTCTTCACGCCTTGCCGCGCCAAAGGCGGGGCTTACTTCGCTCGGCACGAACGGTCGAATCGGCTCTCGGCAGCCCCTTTATTTCAGATGCTTGACCACCAGATCGCCCATTTCGGCCGTGCCCACCTTGATGCCGCCGGGGGTCATGATGTCCCCGGTACGATAGCCCCCCGCCAGGACGGCGTTTACCGCGCCGAATATGGCGTCGTGAGCTTCGGATCGACCGAACGAATATTTCAGCATGAGGGCGACGGACAGAATCTGGGCAATGGGGTTGGCGATGCCTTTCCCCGCGATGTCCGGGGCCGATCCCCCGGCCGGTTCGTACAGGCCGAAATTGTCTCCCCGCAGGCTTGCCGACGGCAGCATGCCCAACGACCCCGTGATCATGGCCGCCTCGTCCGACAGGATGTCGCCGAACATGTTGGGGCACAGCATGACGTCGAACTGGTTCGGGTCTCTCACCAGCTGCATGGCTCCGTTGTCCACGTACATGTGGTTCAGCGCCACGTCGGGGTAGTGCGAACCGACCTCGTTCACAATGGACCGCCAGAAGACCATGGTGGACAGCACGTTGGCCTTGTCGATGCTGGTCACCTTCTTCCGGCGCAGCCGCGCCAGCTGGAACGCCTTGTGAGCGATCCGGGTCACCTCTTCACGGGTGTACACCATGGTGTCGAACGCCTTGTCCTGTTCCATGCCCCGGGGTTGTCCGAAATAGATGTCGCCGGTGAGTTCGCGCAGGATGAGGATGTCCAGACCGTTTTTGACGATGGCGTCGTCCAGGGGGGAGATGGAGGACAGCTCCTTGAAGAGCAGTGCGGGCCGCAGGTTGGCGAACAGATCGAAATTTTTTCGCAGGGGAAGCAGGGAACCGCGTTCCGGCTGCTGGTCCGGGGGGAGGGACTCCCACTTGGGGCCGCCCACGGAACCGAAGAGCACGGCGTCCGAGCGCCGGCACAATTCCTCGGTGGCAGGAGGCAGCGGCGATCCGTGGCGGTCGATGGCGATTCCGCCCACGTCGGCTTCCTCATACGTAAAAGAAAGAGCATATATGCGACCAACGGCTTTGAGCACTTTGAGCGCTTCAGCCATCACCTCCGGACCGATCCCGTCTCCGGGCAACACCGCAATACGGTACTCCATGAGTCTACGTGTTCCTTTCTTCCTGTTCTTTCAGTGAAAACCACAGGTGGATGCTTTCCGCGACGGAGTCTTCCCGCCCCATGAAGAAGTGGTCGGCCTCTTCCACCTTTTGTATGTCCCGCAGCGTACGGGCTTCCTTGAGAAGGGGCTGCAGCATCGAATCGGGGCAGTAGGGGTCGTTTTCGCCGTACACGATCCAGAAGGGCAGCGTCAGGTGTTCGAAACTCATTTCCATCACCGCCACCGGCGGAGCGATGAGGAAAAGCCTCCGGGCCTCGGTTCCGATTTCGGCGTGTACGGAAACCCACGCCCCGAACGAGTACCCGGCCACGATTATTTGCTCGGCCCCGCACTGCTGCCTCAGGAACGAACAGGCCGCTACGACGTCCTCCCGTTCCCCGATTCCCTCGCCGTAGCTCCCGCTGCTCTCTCCCACGCCCCGAAAATTGAAGCAGAGGCTGCTGTAACCGGCGTCGTTGAAGGCGCGGGCGGCGTTGTTCACCACCGGATTGTACATGTTGCCGCCGTAGAGCGGGTGGGGGTGGCACACCACCACCCCGTGCTTGCCCGGTTTGCGAACCGACAAGCCTTCCAGACGTATGTCCCCGGACGGGAAGACGACCTTTTCCCGGTCGGCGGGCTTCGTCACGCCATGCTCCTCACCGGGCCGCCGTCCGCCGGCGCAATAAGCACTATTTCCGCGATTCCGGGGAAGATGCCGTTCTCCAGCACTCCCGGGATACCGTTGATTTCGCGCTCCAACCCCGCGGGGTCGTCGATGGAGGGAAAGCGAACGTCGAGGATGAAGTTGCCCTGATCCGTAATGATCGGGCCGTCCTTTTTCACCGCCATGCGCAGCACGGGTTCGCCGCCCAACGCTTTCAGTCTTCGTTCGGCGAGCAGGAGGCCGAAGGGGAGCACCTCGACCGGCACTGCCCATTTGCTTCCCAGCCGGTCCACCAGCTTCGAGTCGTCCACCACAACGATGAAACGGCGGGCGGAGGAAGCGACGATTTTTTCCCTGGTGTGGGCGGCTCCGCCCCCCTTGATCAGATTTTTCTGTGGGTCCACTTCATCTGCGCCGTCGATCGCCACGTCGAGCTGTTCGACTTCGTCCAGGGTGGTGATCGGAATCAGGTGCTTCCTGGCCAGAAGGGCGGCGGAAAAAGAGGTGGGAACGCCCCGGCATCTGAGGTGCTCCTCGCGTATTCTCCTCCCCAGCTCTTCGATCACGAAGGCGGCGGTGGACCCGGTGCCCAGTCCGACGACAGAACCGTCCGGCACCATGGCGGCCGCGGCGATTCCCGCCTGCTTCTTGGCCCCAACGGCCGATTGATCATTCTTCATTGCACGTTCCCCACGACCGAGCGTACGAGCGATCAACGCTTCTCCACGGGCGGTCCGTTCAGGTTCCAGTCGAAATCCGCATAGACGACGCGATAGGTGCGCCAGGGTTTTTTCACTTCGATGGGGGCTTCCAGGTGCCCGAGGAAAAAGGTCTTCACCGTGCTGAAGTCGCCCACGATTTGATTTTCGTGCCAGGAAAAGATTTTGGACAGGTAGAGCGTCTCTTTCCGGCGGCTGATGTGATTGCAGGTGTCGTCGCTCACGAAATCGCGCACCGTTTCATCCAGCATGGCGTCCAGATTCTCGGCGGTGTATGCCCGGTCGCGAAGCTGGGGATATCCCCGCGCGGCGCCTACGAGGGCGAAGTAGATGCGCGGATCTTCAAAACGGGTGGGGAGGATTTTCCTCTCGATGGTCCACAGACCCACCTTGCGTCCGCCCACGATATGCCGGGACGGGCAGAAGAACCGGTATCTCCCCCAGAGATTGGAGGGGGAATACCCTTCCAGCACGGACTGAACGGCGAACGCATTGTAAGCGTTGATCCAGAAGGCCTTTTCCTCCCGATCGGAACCAAACGCCGAGGGGTCGGTGTGGGCGATCATGTCCAGATAGGAATCGAGGGTTTTCCGGTCCAGATCCCTGATACCGGTGTAATCCACCCGTCCGTTCCCCACATGCCGCTTGAGGATTCCGTCCCAGGCTTCATGGCTCACCTGCTCGGATTTCATCTTATCGGTGGGTTCGTACACCTTGGGAGCATTGGCGCACCCCCCGGCCAGCAGGAGCAGGCAGAGGGACGACGCGACAAGGAAAACCAATCGTTTCCCGGATTGGCGCAAATGGGTCATACACTGGCTCCTTTCTCCAGAACCGCGCTGCCTTCAACCGGAACTTCACGTTCCGGCAAGAGATTATAAGAATTGAAAAGGAGTGAAAAATCAACTTGTTTTTTTGATTGCGGGGCACATTCACACTGAGCGGCGACGCAGTTTTATGCCTCCAGAAGCCTGCGCTGCAACAAAATCGACAGGTCCCGGCGACCGTCGACGATCAGCATGACGTAGACGGTGCTCCCCGCGATTCTGTAGATGATACGGTAGGGCTTGAAAAAGATTTCGCGATACTCCCGTATCCCCAAATCGAGGAGTTCCTTGGGGAACGCGCCTCGTTCCGGGAATTCGGAGAGGTCGGAAAAGGTTTTTTCGATTCGGCCAAGAGATGTTTTGCTTTCTCCGGGGTATCGTGACGGGCGACGTAATCACAGAGTTCTTCAACATCGCGGACGGCGTCGGCAGTGAGGAAAACGGAGGGCGACATCAGGTTTTTCTAGCGTTTATTCAATCGATTGATCACATCGGTTGCGGATTCCACCCGGTGTTCGTCGATTTGGCGATTGCCGAGCGCCAGTATTTTGAGAAGGGCCAGAGTCTCCTGCGTCCTTTCGTAGCTTTCCATGTCCTGAATAACACCTTTGGCCTCTCCGTTTTGGGTGATAACGAGAGGGTCGCCTTTTTCTTCGAGCGTGCGAAAGATTTCGGACGCATGGGCTTTCAGATAGCTTACAGGCTTAATCCGCCCGGACAATTTCATGCCTCACCTCGTTGCTCTTGGGCATGTCGAAGTCTAGTGTAGAACCGGACCAAGGTCAAGAGGAACGGATCCGCCTCCAAATGTTTTCGTTGACAAGTGACGAGGTCATATGTAGCAATAGGGTCAATTGAATATGTCGAACCTGGTTACGGGAAGGCGGTGAAAAACCGCCACTGCCCCGCAGCTGTGAGCGCCGACGAAGGCCGCGATGTACCACTGGGAAGTTCTTCCCGGGAAGGTGCGGCTGGTAGGGTGACGCGCAAGTCAGAAGACCGGCCCGGTTCATGAGCGTTGGGAAGCCTTCGAGGGAAGGGGAACGCAGTTTGTCCTCCCACCCCGCCTTTATAAGGCCGGGGTTTTTTTGTGCACGCCGCATTCCGCCGGTGTGGAACAATCCCATCTCCGCATTCGATAAGGCTCATCCCCATCGCTTCATCACCTTACTCTTACCTATCGAGGGGTAGGCAATGGACGGTTATATGGACGTCGATGGGACAGTCATCCGGGAAATCATGTTTTTTGCGACCGGGGGTATGGATTTTTTCCTCGCCCTGGTGTCGGAAGGGTCGCACAATTTTCGGTTGGCGGGAAGGGTGCAAACGGGGAGCGGCAAGGGTGACGGCACCATTCTGATCTCTTCCGTCGCGCCCCGTGAGGAGCTTGAGGAAAAGATGAAATCCCTGGCCGGGGAATATGCGGCCGCATTCGATGTGAAATGTGTCCACCTGGTGTTCACGGAAGGGATCGGCACGGAGGAATTCATCGACATGCTGCGCTCGTCCCGTTGCCGTCCGCCGTTTTTCCCGGACCCGGACGGTCGCCGGAAGCACGAAACCATCAATTGAGCGAACGGAATTATGAAACTGTACGCGCTGACGGCGAACTTGTTGGTCGTTCTTTCGGCATTGTTTTGGTCGGTGGGGACGGTGGGAGCGGAAGCTCCGAAAGAACTGGGGCACATCGAGGTACGGGCAGAGGCGGTACAGGAAACCGTCGTCAAGGAATCCCCGTCGTTCGTAACCGTCATCAAGCCCTCGGAATCACAGGGAAGATTGCGGGACGTCGGTGAACTTCTGTCCGAATCCGCGGGAGTGCAGGTGCGGAGGCTGGGGGGAATCGGCAGCCCGGCCACGGTTTCCATTCGGGGTTCCAGCTCCGATCAGGTGGAGATACTGCTGGACGGCATCCCGCTCAACCGGGCCGCTTCTGGCGCGGTGGACCTTTCCGTTCTGCCGGTGTCGGACGTGGAAAGGATCGAAGTGTATCGCGGAACGGTTCCCGTCCAGTACGGCGTGGGGGCCATCGGCGGCCTGATCAACATCGTCACCAAACGAGCCAAGTCCAAACGATCCGGTTCGCTGGAACTCGCCTATGGGTCTTTCGATACCTGGGACGCCCGCGGTTTCTATGCCCAACAGTGGGATAAGATGTCGTTTACGGGATTCGCCACCTACGAGAAAAGTGCAGGCGATTTCGAATACCGTACCGACAACGGGACGCCAACCAATCCCAATGACGACCGGGACGTACGGAGGCAGAACAACCGCTTCGAATCCACCAACGTCTTCGGGAACGTCGGGTACGACGTCACCGAGGACCTCCACCTGGAACTGTCCAACGATTTCCTCTACAAGGACGCCGGCGTCCCGGGAACAAACCGGACTTCGACACGAGAAAGTTCGGTACAGACGGCGCGAAACATCTCCTATCTGAAGCTGGATAAACGCCGGCTGGGCGGCACCGACGTCAGCCTTGAATCCAAGGCCTATTTTATTTATCAGAAGGAACATTTTGAGGACCCCCTGGGAGAAGTCGGCGTCGGCAGACAGGACAACGACAACCGGACCCGGGCACTGGGGATCAACGGCCTGTTCTCCTGCCCGTTCGGCGACTGGAACGTGGGGAGCCTCTTCCTGGAGGCGCGGCATGAAACCTTCCGGTCCGAGAACCTGCTGGAAGGGGCGCAGGACAGGGGAAACGATCCCCAGACGCGGCTGACGCTCACCACGGGGTTGTCGGACGACGTCTATCTGTTCGGGGATCGGTTGACCGTAAGCCCGCTCGTATTCCTCACCTACTATCGCAACGATTTCGAGGGAAAGCTCCCGTTCTCTTTTTTCCCCAACGTGGACAACCATTCGGACGATCTGCTGACGGACGCCAAAATTGGAGGCCGGTACCGGCTGACGGACACGTTTTCGCTCAAAGCCAACGTGGGACGGTTCAACCGTATTCCCACCTTCACCGAACTCTTCGGCGACCGGGGCGGCATCGTGGGCAATCCCGACCTGAAGCCGGAGATGGGGTACAACGCCGACCTCGGGTTCATCTACGAGCGCCGCAATCTGGGGGTCCTGGACCGGGCATACGTGGAACTGGCCGGATTCTGTTCCCTGGTGGACGACGTCATCGTTTTCGTCCAGAACTCCCAACGGACCTTCCGGGCCGAGAACGTCTCATCCGCCCGCATCATCGGACTGGAAACCTCCTGGTCCCTCGGCCTGTTCCATCACCTGATTCTGAGCGGCAGCCTGACCTGGCAGAACCCCGAGGACACGAGCGACGACTCGCCCTACCACGGCAACCGGCTTCCCGGCAGGGCGGAATTCGAGCTGTTCCAACGGACCGAATTCGCCTTTTCCCGCTACCGCATTTTCCATGAATTGAACGTCTTGACCGGAAACTACATCGATCGATCCAACCTGAGGTCGTTCGACGACCGGGTGCTCCACAACGCCGGAGTCGTTGTATCGCTGTGCCGGGACGACCAATTGTCGCTCAGTTTCGAGGTGAAGAACCTGACTGATGAGGATGCGGAAGACATCGAAGGGTATCCGCTCCCCGGCCGGGCCTACTACGGAAAAGCAACCTGGAAGTTTTAGCGGACACTTTGGCGCGGGCAAAGGCATGACGTTTTTCCCGTCTTTGACCAAACCGTTCCCACATCGCACTCACCGAGGAGGATTGAAATGAGAAAACGGCTATTGAACGGCATCCTGGCAAGCGTCGCACTACTGCTGCTGGCGGCATGCGGCGGGGGAGGTGGATCGGACAACGACAACGGCGGGGGTGGAACATCGTTCGATACCGTGGTGATCGGCACCGACTTCGCCACATCCAACGTCGCCACGCTCGATTCCGAAGTCCCGGCCGCCACGAGTACGAGCCGCGTGCTCGATTCGGGCGACAACGTGGCCGTGGCGCAAGGCGATTACGTGTTCGTCATTCGCCGCATGGGCACGGACGCCATACAGGTTTCGCCCAGGGATGACCTTTCCTCGATTCTGGCCGACTATTCGGTGAACGATCCGGGCGGAAGCAACGCCAATCCGTACGATCTGCTCATGCTGAGCGACGGAAAGGCGTACGTCACCCGGTACGAGCTGCCGACGCTTCTCATCGTCAATCCGCTCAATGGGACCCAACTCGGGACGATCGATTTGTCCTCTCTGGCCGATGCGGACGGCATTCCCGAAATGCACAACGTGCTTGGTGTCGACGGCCTGGTGTACGTGTCCCTGGAGCGGGTGGACCGGAACAACTTTTTCGGTCCCACCGATTTCAGCTCCCTGGCGGTCATCGACCCCGCCGGCGACCGGATTACGGGCTCCATTCAGCTCACCGGGCTGAACCCGGTGCTGTGCCGCTACGTGCCCGCCCTGGACCGGATCGTCTGTGCGTGCACGGGCACGTACTTCGCGCAGGACGGCGGGCTGGAAGCCGTCGATTACCATACGGGTGTTTCGGAAGGGTACCTTATCGAAGAAGCGGACCTCGGAGTGGCGGCCATCAACGATTTCGACTTCGTGGACGCCGATAATGCGTACGTGCTGGCCACCACCGACACGTTCGGGACCCAGGTCCACCACGTGAGTCTGGCGACCCGTTCGTCCGTCAAACTGGTGGCCGGTTCGGACGGCTTCGACTTCTTCGACATGGCGCTTATGCCCGGCCGGCTTCTGGTGGCCGACCAGAACGCGTCAAACTCCGGCGTGAGGGTCTTCGACACCGCAACCGATGCGGAAGTTCAGGGGTCTCCGGTGAACACGGGCCTTCCCCCATATTTTCTTCTTTCGCTCCTCTGATACGGCGGGGGACTTCCCCGGACGACCGAGCGAAGAGAAAGGGGCCGGAACCCCTTTCTCTTTTCCTTGCCCGGAACGTCGAATGGAAAATATCGGGGGAGGGTGGTACCATGGCTCGCGTTGTTGTTTGATTCGAAACATTCCGACGAGTGTGAGCCGTGAAAAAAAGGTTTTTCCTCTGCGGGGCCGCGCTTCTCGTTCTCTTTGCAACGGTTTCCATCCGCGAGAGCGTCACGGCGACCCTGCGCGACACCGGCCGGTACTGCTATGGTTTCGGCTGTTCACGCAATGACGTGCGGGATGCGCTCTTCGCCGCCTACCGTTACGGGCAGGGGAGTGCAGCATACGGTGTCGGCGAAGTGAAACCGGCCCGGTACACCCGCCCGTGGGGCCGCAACGCCGAGGCGCTGGCCGACCGGATCGTCGTTCAACCCTGGTTCCCGGCTTTCGGTGATGCGCTCCGGACGTTCGCCAAAGGGGGAATGGTCGGGTTCCTGGACGCTTTCAACCGGAGCGTCATGAACGGCGCGAGTTTTCTCAACGACGAAACGTTCAGGGAACTGACGCGGAGCGAGCACATCGACGTGGAGACGCCCGAAGGGTATAAACGGGCGGTATCCCGCTACTTCGTGCTCCTGGGGTATGACCGGAGGCTCGTCGTTTCCGCAGCCTGCTTCAAACGGCTGCTCATCGGGTATTTCACCGCCCCGGCCGAAGCCGGCGGTACCGTCGATTCCATCGGGATGGATAAGTTCACCCACTACTACCATGCCCGTGAAGCTGCCGGGCACTACGGCATGGCGGGTGCGCTGGCCTGCGGACTCGGGGTGGAACTGACCGAGTTCTTCATGGGCCACCACCACGCGCAGCTTCTTCTGCGGACGTTTTCGGATTGGAATCGTTTCGTGTTCCGCTGGAAAGGAGGGTGGCCCCGCATCTACCCGTCACGGGACTTTTACGCGGCAAACACGCTTGATTTCACGTCCGGAGGCGAAACCTACGAAAAGTGGATAGACACGGTTTCGTCCCAGCCGTTCGGATGGGGAGACCTGGCGGCCAATTGGGAGGGGGCGCTGTCGGTACGGTTTTCCCTCCTCGACCTGGCGACCCTGCTCGTTTTAGCGGTCCCGATCGGTTTGATTTTCCTGGCCCGGCGCCGTTCGGGGAAGACGGCCGGTTGGTTCGGCCGCTTCCGGCGGGAGCCTACCCCAGCTCGAACGACGTGACGCCGTACACCCTCTGCACGGGCCAATACGGTTCGCCGTGCATGTACATGCGTACGGTTTCGAACACCGGCTGCATTTCGTGGCGTTCCGCGAGATTTACCGCCAAGGAATTATTCATCGGTACGTCCAGAAATACGTCATCCCCCTGCACCTTGGCCAGGAGGGCGCAAAAAATCGCTTCCGCGGTTTTTTCATCGTCCGCAAAGAGCGGCCCTATTTTGTGGCCCTTTCGGCAGGCGCGAATTACGCCGTACCCGCAGAGGCTTCCGTCCACCAGGATGCCGACGGCGCCGCAGTCGGCCTGCGCTATCCAGCCCGATAAGAAGGACGGACGTGCCGCGGGAAAACAGCCGTTGTCATAGGCGATTACCTGTTTCAGGGAAAGGCCCTTCAGATCGATGATGGTGGCTGGAGTGTCACAGCCGCCCTTGACTCGATAGCGCACGCTGTGGAAGCTCGACACGAATCCGTGACTTCGGTAGCTCTCCTCACGTTCCAGGACACCGTCGATGCCGATGATGCGCTTGTCGCCCATGTATCTCAAGGCGTGGCGTTCCATGGCCTGACCGAAACGTCTGTTGCGATATTCGGGCTTTACAATGTAAAACCCCATGAATCCGTATGTTTTCCCGTACGCCACTGCGGACACGGTCGCCACCGGCTCGTTGTCGAGTTCGCCGATAAAAAATCCATGGGGATCGGTGGTATAGAAAACGGCGCCGTCGTGAAGCCCGGGATTCCATCCTTCCTGAGCCGCCCATTCCACGGCGATCTCGACGTCCTCGTGCCGCATGGTGCGTATCGTGAAATCTGGCTGTGACATGAGCCTACCTCTTTCTGAATATATTTGAACGGACAAGCCCGGTAACGAAGACCTCGCCCCGCCGTTATTGTTCCTTCAAACGACTGCGGATCGACAATTCCGAATGGAGCGTTCTGTGAACCGGGCAGCGCCCGGAAATTTCCAACAATCGTTGGCGCTGTTCGGCGGAAAGGTTTCCCGTGGGATCCACTTCTATGTCGATGACGTCGATTTTCCCCTCTTTGGTTTCGCAGTCGCGGCAATCTTCCGCGTGAATTTTCCGATGCTCGAGCCGCGCGGTGACCGATTCCAGCGGCCAGCCCTTGCGATCCGCGAACATGCGCAGGGTCATGCAGGTGCAGGCGCCCAGGGCGGCCGTCAACAGGTCGTAGGGATTGGGCCCCGTGTCGGATCCTCCCATGGCGATCGGTTCATCCGCCACAAGCCGGTGCTTTCCGGAGACGATTTCCGTCCGAAAGCCGAACTTGCCGATGCGGGTGACGATTCCCCTGGCCTGGCCGTGGTCGTCGGACTCGGTTTCTTCCTCCCGGCTCGAATACTTTTCGAACCATGCGCCGATCACCGATCCCACGTAGCGGGAATCTTCTTTATTCGACAGCAGGTGGTCGGCGCCGTCCAGAGAGATGAAGCTCTTGGGCTGCTGCGCGGCATCGAATATTTTTACCCCCTCATTCACGTTCACTACTTCATCGGATGGGGACTGAAAGACGATAAGCGGTTTCTTGAGGCCGCGGATAACGTCTTCCATGCGCGACTTTTGAAGGTCTTCCAGAAACTTCCGTCTGATAACGAACGAACGTCCGCCGATGGATACCTCGGCGCTCCCCTCCTCCATGATTTTGTCCTTCAGGTTCGGGTAGGGGAATTCCTCCGGATAAAACGGAGCGGCGATAGTGGCCACGGCACGGGCCCAGGGGATATGGGGAGCGGCATGCAGGAAAGCCGCGCCTCCCAACGAATGGCCTATGAGCAGCGCGGGACCTTCGTAGGCGTCCGCCATGAATTCGGCGGCGGCGATCAGGTCCTGGATGTTGGAAGAAAACGTGGTATCGGAGAAGTCGCCCTCACTCTCTCCCAACCCCGTGAAATCGAAACGCATAACGGCGATTCCCCTGGCCGTGAGCGCCCTCGATATGTTGATCACCGCATTCAGACTCTTGGAACAGGTGAAGCAGTGGGCAAAGAGCGCGTAGGCGACGGGCTTTTCATCCATGGGCAGGTCAAGACGGGCGGACAGGTTCTCCCCTGTCGCATTTTTGAACGTGAGCTTTTGAAACTGCGGGGACATTGGCGTTTTCTCCATTTGCGATACCGGACTTTCAATCAGCCGGTTCCGTCACCGTCGCTTTCCCGGGTCGGGGACGGATAAATAACCATTATTAAACAGACTAACGGATTCCGCGCGACCGCACAAGAGTGCGAGACAACCTGCACAATTTTTCCGTGCCGTTGGGCAGTGAATAAATATTCCGATCGTTCGTCAATCCGCGTCCACGCCCAGTCCGCGCCGGGGTCGGTACCACAGAAAACCGTTGCGGCTTTTTTGGCCGTCGTAAACGTCGCGTCCGGATCGATCCAGGAAAAGCCCCGTGGGCCAACCGCCGGGCCACAATTCCGGCGTGCGAGCGTATCCGCGCCCAAGGCCGCACGTGTAGTCGTCGTCTCCTCCGTGATCCGCCAGTATGCCCAGCCCGAAAGGCTTCACGCCCGCCCCCTGGCAGTCGGTACCGTTGCGGTACGAGTCGTCTCCCGCAAGGTCGAACAGGATACCAAGTCCCCGGTCCAGCCCCGACCCCGTGCAGTGATGAGAGCCCAGATAGCGGTCGTTGCCCTCCTCGTCCAGAAGCAGCCCGAAAGCGGAATGAATCCCCGCACCCTGAACGTAGTTGTACCCGGCGTACCGATCGTTTCCCCCGGTGTCCACGAGCAGTCCGGCTCCGAAGAAATAGCCGGCCCCCTGGCCGAAGGTGTCGAGTTCATAACAGTCGTCGCCTTGCAGATCATACAACAGTCCGACGCCGCCGGAAAAAGCGCCGAAGGATTCGAGGGGCGGTTCTGATCGTATGCCCAAGCCGAACCCCTGGCTCATGGAAAGGGAGTGGACACCGTCCCGACCCGCGTCCGCCGGGCCGCCCAGAGCCCGGTAGCGATCGTTGCCCTGTCCATCCATCAGCATGCCCGCTCCGCCCGGTCCGCCGAAGCCCTGGCCGGTACAACCGACCAGGTAGGAGTCGTCGCCCGCCTCATCCATGAGTATTCCCGTGCCGCAGGACGCGGCTCCCTGACTCATGAAGCCCGATTCGTAGGTGTCGTTTCCCTCATGGTCGTAGAGCAGACCCGTTCCGAGGAGTGCCGCGCCTTGGGAGAAGCGGGCGGAACGGTAGGTGTCGTTTCCCCGGAGGTCCGCCAGGATGCCCGTGCCCAGAATCCCGGAACCGAACGCCGGGCCGTCGTTCCATTCGTACCGGTCGTCGCCGTCCGCATCGAGGTACACGGAAACCCGACGGCCGTCGACGGCCGATCCCGCGGCGCATTCGATGCGGTCGTTTCCTCCGGTATCGATGACCAGTATGCCGCTGGTCGAGATCGTGTCCGCACCGGGCCCGTAGATTGCCACTGCTCCGGCGGGGGTGGCAACGTGAAGCGGAAAAGGGGCCTCCGACAGCATCCGTAATGAATCCGGCTTCCGGAGTTCCGCCATCGCTGTTTCCAGACACGACAGCGCCGAGGCTTCGGCGGCCCGGATGATCTTCCAGTCCGGTCGGGCAGCCAGAGCGCCGAAGCGCATGCGTTCGTCCCGGTTCAGTTCACCTCCGGGCGTGGCCATCCTGACGGCTGTGGTTTCCAGCCACTGCAGCTCGTCCGGCGAGAGTGGCGCCAGCCCCTGTTCCCAGGTTTCCCGGAGAAAGGCGAGAGAGCGGAACAACCCTCCCAATGCAAGGGAAAGGTTTTTGGGGATACGTGAATCGAAATCCTTCAGCACGGCGATGTCGCTATTCGAAGGGCTTTGGCGAGCCCGGCGGAAAGCATCGAGGATCGCTTCGCTGAAGGAGACGACGGCCTGCACCTGCGCGGATGATTCCGTTCGGGAGAACGGCTGGTCGTTCAGCAGCTGATGAGCGGCGGCCAGTGCCCGGGCGGGGGAAAGGGAAGAGGGGGCATTCGAGTCGCCCGATGCGGCGGCGAAGGCGAGCGCTTCCTCCACGGCCGAAAAAGGGGAGGCGAGGAGCCGTTCCACAAAGGGCAGCCGGAAGCGGTCCGGCACGTCCAGGGGTCTGTTCGGGAGATGCAGAGAATCGATGTCCATGGATTGCGTGCGCGCGGCTTTGCGCAGCAGGGATACGTCTTCCCGCCAGGAGTGTGCTACCCGCGCCCACTGTTCTTCCCCTTGGGTTGTCTCATTGAAAGATGACTCCGGCTCTTCCGTCACCATGTTCTTCAGGGGATGGAATTCAGGCGGGGGCGCTTTCCCCCGGAGAAAGGACGCTGCGTAGGTGGAAAGCATCCGGTCGTCGCAAAAGAGAAGGCCGGGCAGGAACGATCGGTAGCTTTGCGAACCCTGAAAACGGAGGGAACCGATTGCTTCGGCCGCGAGCGGGCTGCAGGGCGAATCGAGCAGAGCGAGCAGAAACCGTTCGCTTTCCCCGCCCGGTTTTCCGAGGCCCAAGGCCCTCACGGCGGCGACCCGAAAACCCATCGGACGCCCTTCGTCCCGAATAATCGCTTCCAGGGCGGGGACGGCGTTCAGCCGCCCCAGACATTCGACGGCCGCCAATGCCGTTTCGCCGTTCCCCGTTTCGGCCGATCGCTCCAGGATGGGAAGTGCGTCCCGGTCGCCCCATTGGGCCACCAGCCCCATGAGGACCGGAGCGCCCTGCGGGGTCGTTGACGCGAGCGCGTTGCGCACGGCAGGGAGAACCGCCGGACCCATGCACGCGAGATCGGACGCGGCCGAGATGCGTTCCGCCGGGGTTCCCCGGTTCACGCGATCGATGAGCCGTAGCGCCCGGGCGTCGTTCGGGGGGACAGCGGTTTCATCGCAAAACCTTGTAGGGGCGGGTTTCAAACCCGCCCCTACAGAGAGCAGAGTCGGTCTGTGTTGGGCGCAGGAAACGAAAGTGAGGAGGAGAAC
Source organism: uncultured delta proteobacterium (assembly GCA_963826125.1). Classification (GTDB taxonomy): domain Bacteria; phylum Desulfobacterota; class Desulfarculia; order JACQYL01; family CAWGVV01; genus CAWGVV01. The sequence goes on from CAWGVV010000001.1 coordinate 173,782, forward strand.
GGCCGTCAGAAGAAGCAGGGAGCACACAGAGGGAAACCATCGGGTGGGTCGGGTCAGCACGGTCCGCACGGGTGACTGTGCCGCATTGAACCAGGAGCGAGCAGCGGTGTATCTCATGTTCAAATGATTCCTGACGGTGGCAGAGTTATGCTATATATTTTATACAATGCAGGTGCTGGTCGGGGATCATAACGTATCGGGGAGAAAACATCAGGATAATTCCGATGGTCGATTGCGTAAAGAGGAGAGCATGCCGTATGAAGGATGAAGAGCTGGACGAGAAGTTCGACCAACGTGAAGACATTTCAGAGTATCTGGACGTTGCACAGGCCCGGAGGCCCGCTCTGGAACAAGGAAGAGTGAAGGATTTAACGACTGACTGTTGAGACGCTAAACATAGGCAAAAGGGATTACTTAATTGATTGATCTCCTGATGAAACTACAATCTGCCTCGCCCGAGGCTTGGCTTACGCTCATAAGCAGCCTCACAGGCGCTATCATTGCAACAGTCGTGGCCCTTGTAACGGTCTGGCTTACTAACCGCTCAGGCAATCAAAGGCTTATCATGAGCTTCGGCACGAACGTGACTTCAATAAACAAGAAAATAAAAAATTGCGACACGAAGAATTCTATGTTGAGTCGCGAAAATACTTTGATGGTTTAGTCATCCGCTTCTCGACCTACCGCAAAGTTTTGGGGGGAAAAATAACTCTCAACCAGGCGTTGGATAGTGAAATTAAAATGGGAAAATTAGGAGATTTTGATCACTATCGTGTGGCTATGATCGTATATTTTTATTTTAAAGGGTTGAGAGAAACCTTAGATGAAGTCATGGTTGTTCGTGATGAACTGAATGAGATAGTTGAGAACTACAAGCAACAGTACAAGACAGGCTATGTTGATGGAAGTATATGGATTGAGCGTTTTCAGCAACTGCTTGAATCTTTCGACCTGAAGGCGAAACAGTTTGAGACCCAAGTAGCATCGTATGTTACCGACGCCTATGATATAAGGAAAATAGGGGAAAAATGAAATGAAACTGGATCGCATCACGGTTGACCCCGCTCGCATGAACGGACAGCCTTGTGTCAGAAACATGCGGCTCACGGTTCGGCGAGTAGTGGAACTGGCGGCTACCTACCCGAACCGAGAAGAACTGCGCCGGGAATTTCCGGAACTCGAGGATGAGGACATACGGCAATCTCTTCTCTATGCCGCAACCGTCTGAGGAATGAAGTCCCCCTACACGTGATTCCTCAGCCGCAACTCCAGCGGGTGGGGATTCAGATACGTCTGCTGCCCGAGATACTCCTTATTGTACTTCCTTACATAATGGTTGATCAGAGTAACCGGGACGATGAGCGGAATGAGTTCGTCATGGTACGCTCCGATCACCTCCAGCAGTTCCTGTTTTTCGTCCACGCCGATGTCTTTCTTGAAATAGCCCATCATGTGCTGGAGCACGTTGGTGTGCTTCTTGACGGTGGCTTTCAGCTTGAGCGCCGTCATAAGCAGCTCCCCGTAACGGTCGAACACGTCGGCAGGTTCGGTTTCCCTGGCGTGGGCCACGATCCGGCCCAAGGCGCCGGTGAGCTTGGGAGAGTGCGCCATGATCAGGAGCTTGTGCCGGGCGTGAAATTCGACGAGGTTTCCCACCGTGCGGCCTTTGCCTACCGTGTCCCGCCACCGGCGCAATGCGAAGACCCGCTCGATGAAGTTTTCCCGCAAGTCGGGATCGTGCAGCCGCCCTTCCTCTTCCACCGGAAGCAGGGGAAAGCGATTCATGAAAGCATTGGCGAAAAGACCCACGCCGTTCTTGTGGACCATTCCGCCGGCCGCATCGTACACACGCACCCGCTCCATGCCGCTGCTCGGCGAATTGCTCTTGAAGACGAAGCCGTGCAACTCCTCTTTTTCCAGCTCGTTTACCCGCTTTTGCGCCCAGGCCACCATCCGATCCGTCAGGTCGCGCCCGGTGCGGGAAGTCATCAACCGGGGGCGAGCAGGGTCGCCTTCGAGGTGCATGGATTCGCGGGGAACGGGCAGGCCGCATTCCACTTCGGGGCACACGGGCACGTATTCCACATAGGCGCCGAGGGTTTGCGTGAGGAAGGGGTCCAGCTTATGGGAACCGTCATAGCGTACCTTGTCCCCCATGAGACACCGGCTTATGCCCAGACGTGCTTTTTGCATCACGGACTCCCCGAGAAGCAGTCGGACCTGTATGAAAGTTGGTTTTTACCGTTCCTTTCAGTCTACACCGCCTCACGGGAAACGGAAAATAAAAAGGCGGACCGTTTCCGGTCCGCCTTTGTTTCATGCTTCGGCCATCGTGCTACTTGTGGGCTTTCGTTTCCTCGGCCGGTTTCTCGGGCGCCGCTACCTTCTTGAAGCTCAGCAGCTTCTTGTGGCAGTCGTTGCACGTGACCGGAGCCGGCTTGCCGCTCTGGGCCAGGGTTTTGTGGCACGTTTCGCACTGCTTGTGGAAGGCGGTCTTCAGATTCACGACGCCGTTCTGATCTTCCGTCTTGTGGCACTCGTTGCACCGCTGAACTTCGTCGCCCTGCTTCCAGACGTTCTGACCGTTCTCATAACGGTGGTGGCAGGTGGTACAGGCCAGTTTGTATTCCGCATAGTGGTTAAGATGAGTGAAGGTGACCGCCGGATAGAGCCGATTCCCCTGGGGACTCGAAAAATTATAGTAGTCGATCTGGCTGTGGCAGGACGAACACGTGTACGGAGCACTCGTCTCGGGGTTGCTCTTGGCCAGTTCGCGGTGGCAGCCGCGGCAGTTGGCGTGCAGGGCCTCTTTCATGGTGACCCCGACTTCGTCGGTTTTCTCCGCCTTGTGGCATTCGGAACACTTCTGCACCGGTTCGCCTTCTTTATACTCATGGTGGCAGTCGACGCAAGAGAGCCCGTGGTCCTCGACATGCTTGAGGTGGGTAAGCTCCACCGGGGGTTCCAGCCGCTTTCCCTGATAGAAGGGTGATTCGATGTAGAAGAACTTGGGTGCCTCATCCTTGGCTTTTTCAGCCAGGAGCAGGAGCGGTGAGGCCATCAGGCAAACAATGACCACAGAACCCATTAACAAGAGCCGCTTCGCCTTCATGATTCGTTCCCTGATTGTGTGCGGATTTCGTTTACTCGTTCTACCCGATCGCTCCGAGAACACCGGTCGCTTCGCTTACTTATGGCACACGAAACAAGCGTTGCTGGCGCCCATTTTGGTATGGCATCGAGCGCAGTCGTTCATCTTCATTCCCTGCCAGGGTTCGAGGCCTACACGCAGCATCCGCGGACCCCAGACGTCACGGCTGTACCCGGTGAGACGGTTTTCCTCGTACGGTTTGAGCGTATCCTCGGTTTCCCGGGGGGCATGGCAGGCGCTGCATTCCAGCTTGGCCAGTTTGGTATGCTGCGCATGAGAGAAATACACGCATGCCGGCTGCTTGGAATACACCATCCACTCGATTTCTTTCTGCGGTTTCACATAGTCTTCAATGAACTGCTTTTCCCGCGGATCGTGGCTGTTGGGGACTTCATTGTGGCAGTCGTAACAGACCTTGGTCTTCGGGATGCCGGAATAGGATCCGTCGCTCCGATAGGAGTGGCACGATTCGCAGGCGAGGCCCTGGGCCGCGGCGTGCTTGGCGTGGGAGAAGTCCACGGGCTGCGTCTTGGAAGAATACAGCGCCGGGGGAAACAGGACCCATCCGATGAAAAGGGCGACCACCAGGCCGACCACAAACCAGATGTTGCCGTTCGTATAGGACTTACGAAGAAACGACATGAAGGTGGGCCTCCTCATGTGAAAAATTCTACGAGTTAATATCGTAAATGGACGATTGAATCAAGACTTTAAATGCAAGTCGGCCATTATTCTCTAAATACGAGCGGCGAAGCCGGGTAGGGGCGGATGCGGGAAAACGACCCGGAGATGCGCAAAGCCCATGCGGGCCGGATGTGCCGACGGAACGGCGGCGATGGGCGTTACCGCGCGGAAATCCTCACGAAAGCCCCCTTCCGTCAGAAACTTCCCAGCTGGCACGGCTTGATTTTTATGGACATTTTCTCGCAGGCATCCGCCACGGCCATCCTGGGGATCTTTTGGATAAGGGCGATGTCCCAGGCCGTTTTACAGGGCAGGCGGTCGTTCACCAACCCTTCCCCGATGGCCCTATGCAGTTCCTCGGAAATCGTTTCGGCCGGTTTCACCAGACGTTTGGCCGGGTGATACCCGAAGAGCCCCAGCTGGCAGCGGAGGATGCGTGTTTCCATCAGGTCGAGCGCCCGGCCCACCTCAGAAGGGGCCACCCCCAGATCCTCGGCGATACCGAACGCCTTGGCGCAGGAGAGTCCTTCCTCACACTTTCTCGCGCGAACGGCCTCGGCGATGCGTTCGTCGGGTTCGGCTCCGGCCGCGTGTTTTGCCGAGAAGCAGCCTTTGCGGGTATCGCTCATGGCGTCCTTCCTGCTTCGGCAACACGGTCGGTCGGGCGGGTGATGAATAGAGAAAGGGTATTCATGATTGCTTCTCGTCCCGCGAGCGATATTCCCGAAAAAATTCGTCGAAAAGGCGGTCTTCGAATTCCGTGCACTGCTTTTTCATTTCGAGATACCGGGCGAGGAAATTCCTCCCTTCGACGGTGAGGCGGGATCCCGATCTTCCCTCGGAAGAAACGAACTTGAAGCCTATGGCATGCTCGGTGGACCTGAGCTTTCCCCAGACCCCGCGATACGACATGCCCAGCTCCTTGGCCGTCTTGTTGATCGAACCGGTGCGGTCGATGATCTCCAGAATCCGGGCCCGACCCTCCCCGATGAGGATATTGCCCTCTCCGTCCTCGATCCACTGTCGAGAACGCAAGCGGAGGTTGAGCGCCGTATTCTGCTTCTTATTGATTTTCATCGATACGTCCCCAGCGGCTTTCCGATGGTTGTGGGATCGCCCGACGGCAACCGGCGATCGGATGTTGTCCTGCCCGGGAAATCGGCTCCCGCTCCTTCCCGACGGATTCCATCGGCGCGGCGACCCGGCTTTTCATCGGGCCGGTTTCCCTCAATGCGCGCCGAAGAGCACCACTTCGACCACGTCTCCCCGGTGAACGGTCTTCGCTTCCATGGGGATGCGCATCAGGCCGTCGGCTTCCACCATGGTGGAGATGAGGCCCGACTTGCCGGGAATGGGGTGAGCAGAAAAGCCGTCCATGGACGGAGCGATCTTCACCCGGATGTACTCTTCCATGCCCGGAGTGGATTCCACGTCGTGCGACAGCACCGCCTTCAGGGTGGAAAGGCCGTTTCCCCGAGTCGCTTCACCGGACATGCGGTACAGGAGCGGCCGCACGAAAATCGTGAAAACCACCATGGCTGACGCGGCATGGCCGGGAAGGCCCCACAGGACCTGATTGCCGCGACGATCCAGGATGGTCGGTTTTCCCGGCTTGACGGCGATGCCGTGGGCGAGCTGTTCCGTGCCGGGGAAACTTTCGAACGTCTGCACCGTATAGTCCCGCGCCCCCATGGAACTGCCGCCGGAGACGAGCACCATGTCCGCCCTTTCCAGACCCTCACCGATGGCCGCCCGCAACGATTCCCGTGTGTCCGGTACGATGCCCAGGCAAATCACTTCGGCTCCCATTTCGGTCAGCAGTCCGCCGATGGAATAGCTGTTCATGTCGCGCACCCGGCCCGGAGCGAGCGGACCGTTCACTTCGACGATTTCGTCCCCGGTGGAGAGAACGGCCGCTTTAACCCTGCGGTAGACGGGGACTTCGGCTATGCCCAGGCCGGCCAGCAGTCCCAGGTCCTGAGGACGGAGCCTGTCGCCGCGGTGCAGGAGCACCGTGCCCGCCTTTACGTCGTCGCCGGCTTGAATGACGTTCTCCAGCACCGATGCGGCACGGGAAATTTCCACCGTCGCGAGATTCGGCGAACGGGAATATTCGATCATCGCCACGGCGTCGGCGCCTTCGGGCATCATGCCGCCGGTCCAGATTCTCATAGCCTGCCCCGGCTCCAGCGAACGGGAAGGTCGGCTGCCCATGGCGACTTCCCCCACCACGGTCAAGCGGGCGGGCAGGTCGTCCGTGGCGCCGGATGTGTCGCCTGCGCGGACCGCGTACCCGTCCATGCAGGCTCTGGCGAAGGTGGGGATGTCGTGGGGCGCGGCAATGTCCGTGAACAGAATTCGGCCCAACGCATGCCGGAGTTCCGTCGTTTCACCCGTGACGGGTTCGAAACGTTCCAGCAGCGAAATGACCTGCTGCACCGTTTTAAGCTTGAAGAGTTCCTTCATCGTTCCTTCCCGAGGGGCGGAATGATTCCGGTGGAAGCACTGGTTCCACGTTCGTGCCTCCTAATATATGTCAAAATTAACCGAATTAAAATACGTTGCTGTTTCACCCGGATTTCACGCCCGGTTCGGGGCGCTATTCCTCTCAACTAACAGCTTTTGGGTATTACTAAAATCAACCGGTTAAGAACATTGGCATGTCAACCGAAATAGGTTCAAACAGCCGCGAAGAGACAAGCGGTATATCGTAACCGTGAAAATCCCACCCAGCCCCCCCTTTGCAAAGGGGGGAGAGGGGGGATTTGGCAATCGGCCTAACCGGTGGGCTGTTTCTTGCCCACGCCTTGCCCGCCAAAGGCGGGGCTTGCTTCGCTCAAGGAAAACGGCGTTTGTCGCGGGCCGTCACTCTTTTTTGTTCAGGTGAAAATAGTCGACGATAAAGCCGGCGAGCCCTCGGGCGTCGTCCACGTGGAAACAGGGCACGCCCACATCCAGCGGTTCGTCCGTGGCAACGGCGACGAGTCCGTTTTCGGTCGAGGACAGGAGAGGTTTGTTCCGTATTTTGCGGTGGACTTCGATCTTCGGCTTGTTCTGTCTTTTGTACCCTTCCACGACAATGACATCCACGTCGTCCAGAAATCGGTCCCCGATCTCGTCCAGCGTCAGTTCGCGCTCCACGTCCTTCACCATCCCGACCCGATTGGGCGCCGAAATGACGGTGGCGGCCGCGCCCGCGTGCTTGTGGCGGTAGGAATCCTTGCCTTCGCGGTCCATTTCAAAACCGTGGACGTCGTGTTTTACGGTACCGACCCGCAACCCCCTGGCGGTCAGTTCGGGGATGATCTTTTCGATGAGAGTCGTTTTCCCCGAGTCGGACGTACCGACAACGGAGATCATGGGAGCACCCATCCGGCGTTTTTACCTCGCTTCGGTGTGGCGGAGAACTTGTACGGTGACCGGCATTCCCTTCTCCGGTGTTGCCGACCCTTCGATGACCGGCAGGATCCCGTGGGCCACGGCCATGTTCTTCATGTTCCGGGGGTGGGGGAGAAGGCCGGCCTGCAATTCGCCGTTCCTCTCGGCCAGCGCCACCGGCAGAAAGCGGCTCCAGACTCCGGGTTCCCCCACGTTGTCCATGCAGGTGGCCCCGCGGAGGGGGAACGGGGAATCGGTCCTGCCGGACATGGCGAACAGGCAGGGCAGCACCAGTTCGAGCAGTGCGATTTCGGCGGCCGACGGCGCTCCCGGCAGGCAGAAGACAAAGTCGTCGCCCATCATCCCCAGCGCCGTGTTTTTCCCGGGCTTCATTCTCACCTGCCGGTACAGTGACTTCCAGCCCATGTCGCTCAATACCGACGTGATGAAATCCTTGGTGCCCCCGCCGGTCCCGCCGAAGCTCACGACAACGTCGGACGTGCGGAGAGCGGTTTCCACGGATCTTTCGATGGCCGAGGGCGTATCCCGGACAATCGCAGCGGTGCAGCCGAATCCGAACGTGCGCAGCCACGCTTCGGCCATGATCAGGTTGCTGGCGTAGAGGTCCCCCCGGTGCAGGACCGCTCCGGGAAACCGCACTTCGTTGCCCGTGGAAAGGAGGGTGACGAACGGACGCGGATACACCGGCAGCCGGTGAATGCCCGCCGCCGTCAGCAGCCCCGCCAGGGAGGGGGTGATCAACGCTCCCTGTTCGGCGATGGGCTGTCCGGCGGAGCAATCCGCTCCCTGTTTCAGAATGAAAGTACCTTTGTCGAAGGAACGCGTGCAACGCACCCCGGTCCGGGATTCACGCGCGAATTCCGAGGGGACCACGACGTCCGCTCCGGACGGGAGCGGCGCGCCGGTCATGATCCGTACGGCGGAATCGCCGGACACTTCGAACGTTCGCCGGGACCCTGCTTCAATGGCGCCCAATACGGGAAATTCCCCGTCGCCATGCGTGTTCGTTGCCAGGGAGGAGGCGCGGAGCGCATATCCGTCGCGCAGCGAAACGTCGGCGGACGGCGAATCGGACCGGGCGGAGACGTTTTCGGCCAGCACGAGGTTGTGCGCCTCCCTGACGGTCCGAAAAACCGGACCGAGCGGCCGGGCCGCATCAAGGACCAGTTGCAATGCTTCGGTGAAATGAATGGGCGTTCCGTTCACCGCGGCGCTCCGTTGGGGGCCGATTTCAAGAACCCTTTCAATTCGTGGATCATCGGCGCTTTCCGTTCAGCCCGTTCCGGCTGAATCGGCCCGTCCGATCCGAAGGGTTCGCGACCGTCGTCAGGCAAGAGGATGAATGGTCGACGTTCCATGTACGGCTTCATCATGTTCGAACGGGTGCAGCTGCTCAAAATCGGGAAGGTAATGTTCGGAGCTGTCCAGTTCCTGGATAAGGCTGTTGTCCAGCCCCAGGTCGAGCGCGTGCTCCACCACGGCGTCGTACTCCTCGGCCGTCAGCCGTCGGTCGAGCGGAGGAAATTCCCCGGCCCGGTGCATGGGGTGGTACTGGCTCATGATCGCCACGGTCAGCCGGTTGTCGAGGGCCGCGAGGAAATCGAGCGCCTCCTTGCTGTTCTCCACCTGTCCGGGCAGGACGAGATGGCGAACGATCATCCCGCCCTCGGCCATTCCCTCGTCGTCCGGGCGGAGCAGTCCGACCTGGTCGTACATGGCCATGATCGCCCGACGGGCCGTTTCCGGATAATCGCGCACCGCCGAATACCGGAGGGCCGGGTCCTCGCGGGAATACTTGAGGTCCGGCAGGTAAACGTCCACGATCCCCGCCAACAGCGCGATGACGTCGGCCGATTCGTACCCGTGAGTATTGTACACCAGGGGCAGGGTGAGCCCCCCTTCATACGCGGTTTCCAGTGCGTCCAGAATCCACGGCAGGTACGGGGTGGGGGAAACGAGATTGATGTTGTGGACACCTCGCCGTTGCAGGGCGAGGAATTCCCCGGCCAGCTCGTCGCGGGACAGGTTCTTTCCCCTGCCTTCGTGGCTGATCTGGAAGTTCTGGCAAAAAACACAGCGCACCGAACAGTGCGAAAAGAAAATGGTCCCCGACCCGCGGGTCCCGCTGATGGGCGGTTCTTCTCCCCGATGGACACACGCGGAAGCCACCCTGGCGGCGGCCGGAGCTTGGCACAGGCCGCGTTCCCCGGCCTGACGGTCGACCCCGCAGCCGTGGGGGCAGAGCCGGCAGGTTTCGGCCAGGGCCCGCAGGTCTTTTTTCACTTCACGGATACGCTTCAATTTTTCTTCGGGAGCATACTTCATTCCCGTAACACCTCGTAACCGCCGGAGGGGGAGGAATTACGACGTTTTCAGCGGCGGAAAGGTAATGTAGCACATTTTTCGGGGAATGAAAGCCCTAAGAAAAGCGGGAATACGGGACAGGACGCAGGCGGAGGGGGGGCCGAGGCGGGGAGGATGTTCCTCCCGCCCCGAAGCATTCGATCACGGAGCCTTGAACATGGTGGCCAGCGTCTGGGCCAGCATGAGGTCGCCTTCCACCTTCAGCTTTCCGGACATAAAGGCGGACATGCCGTCGATCTGGCCGGTCATGAGATCGACGAAGTCGGCGGAGTCCATGATGATGGTGCAGTTCGGGCTCTGGGCGGCGCCGGGCTTGACTTCCAGCTTGCCGTCATCGACCAGCAGCGTGTAGACTCCCGCCTGGTCGCCCGTGATTTCGTACTGGAAAACGGCATTGACGCCGGCTGCCGCATCGGGCTGAAAAGCGCTGGGCAGATTGTCGATAATGTCTTTGACTGTCGTGGCCATGAGTTCTCCTTCCATGATGGTGGTTGGTTCCCCACGGCGGAATCCCGAGCGGAAGGCTCCCGCCGTTCTCGTGATCGCAGATGACGGAATCCGAGCAAGTAAAGTGCCAAAGCACGGTGGGTACCCTTCCCGGTGGGAAGTTTTCCCGACAGCCGACCTTGAACGTTCTCCCGGCCTCCTTCATCTGCCGAAATTTCATCTATTGCCGAAATAGAAACAAATCGTTTGACCTCCCGTCCCTTTCCGTCCTAGCATGAAACCGATTTCCCATCATAGCATAAGAGAGGACGAAAAAAGCGGCCATGAAGGAAACGGAGCAGCTCAAGGAGCAGGAAGTGGCGAGCCTCGCCTACGCGGTGCTCCTTTCCCTGGGAGCGCAGTCGTTCGACATCGATTCCCTGGCCGATTTCTCCGGTCGAAAGTTCTCCTCCCTGTTGGGCCTCCTCTCGGACTGGCAGCAGCGGGGCTGGATAGAAGCGCTGGAAGATCGCGGGCCGGGCGTGTTCCGGTTCAGCCGGGAACCGGAAACGTTCCCATGGTGGGAGAAGGTGCGCCAAGCCGTCACGGTCCACGACCACCTGCGGATGGCGGACTATTTCGGACGCACCCTGCCGGAACACGCGGAGCGGTACCCAAAGGTGGCGCTCCATCTTCGCGAAGCGGGCCGCTTCGAGCGCGCGGCCTCCATGCTGTTCGAGGCGGGGGGAGAAAGCCTGCGCCGGGGCGAAAAGGCCGGTGCGGCGAGGATCATGGAGAACGTCCTCGATCTGGTGCAGCAGTCGCCCCCCTCCGAGGAAAACAACCGGCTGTTCCTCAAGGCTTTCGTGGCGGCCACGGAGGGCAATCCTTCCTTCGGACAGAGCAAGGTGCTGGGGCACGTGCTCGACCGGGTACTGGAAAGAGCCGAGGGGCTGAACCCCGAACCGCTGGTCGTGCAGGCGCTCCTCTACGCAGCCATGGGCCACCTGGGCATGGGCCACATGAGCCTGGTGGAGCCGTTCTGTTCCGCGGCCTGGGAAACGGCGGCGAACCTCAAGGACCCGGACTGCATCCGCAGCACCACGCTCTGTTCGGGTACCGTGCTGCACATACGTGGGCGTTTCCGGGAAGCCATCGACCGGTACGAATCCACCCTGGGCGACACCGAGGTACTGCCCGAAGACCCCCTTTCGCTGGCCGCGTGCATCCTGCTCGCTCACTGCTACGCCCTTTCGGGACGCATTTCGCGCGGGCTGGGGCTCCTGGACGCCATTCTTGAAAAGGCGCGGACCCTCGACTACCCCTCGGTGGCGCTGTGGGGGAGGGGGATCATGGCGTCCATCATGCTGGAAACGGGACGGTTCCGCCGGGCGGAAGAGGAATTTAAAAGGCTCAGCAGCGAGCAGGGCTGGAAGGATCAGCTCATGGCCCACTCGGCCTGGGCGTGGGGAATGGTCTACCTGCGATTCAGGAACGGGGACATGGCGGGCATCGCCCCGTACATGGAAACGCTCTTTCATTACGGGCAGCGCATAGGAAATTTTTTCAATCCCTCCGGCTTCGAGGTCGCGGTGGCCCTGAACCGCCTCTCGGATCGCGAGATCGAGAAGCTCGAACTTCGCCCCTACCGCGACATCATGGCGGAACGGCTGGAAAAAAGCCGACGCCATCCCGCGTCCCAGGCCATCATCACCATGTTCGAGGTGACGCAGGGATATCCTCAGTACTACACGGCCGAAGCGTGCCTCAAACGGTTGGAACCGCTGGAACCGGTCCTGGAGGACCACGGGTTTCAGTTGGCGCTCACCAGACTCAAGGTGAGCCAGGCGAGCCTGTTGTACGACATGGGGCTCAGGGAACGCGCTTCCGAAAAGCTGCGCGATTGTCGGGACGTGATCCGGGAGTGCGGATCGGGGTTCATGCCCCGCCAGCTCAACCACGTCATGGGGACCGAACCGGCCTATCGGCTCGTACTGCGCGCGGTGACCGAGATCAGCCAGTCGCTGGGCACCGTGCTGGATCGGGACCGTTTGATCCGGCAGGCCATCGACACCATCAATCGCATCACCGGAGCGGAACGCGGAGGCCTTTTCCTCTTTGAGGGCGGACGGTTGAAACTCGTCGCATCGCGGGGATTGTCCAGCGAAGTGGTCAACCAGTCGGCCTTCGAAGCGCCCATGCGGTTTATCGAAGAAGCGGCCGAATCCGGCAGGGGCGCCATTCAGGAGTGGCATCAGCGGACCGAAACGCAGGCCCCGCGGGTGGCGCTGGCCGCGCCGCTCATTCTGCGCGGCAAGATCGTGGGAGTGATCTATCAGGACAACCGCCACATCAGGGGATCGTTGCAGGCCGAGGACGTGGCCCTGGTGCAGGCGTTCGCCACCCAGATGGCGGCTTCGCTGGAAAACGCCCGATCGTTCACGGAAATCGAGCGGCTGAACCGGAAGCTTTCCGAGGAGAAGGATTACTATCAGGCGGAAACGCGGATGAGCAGGCGAAGCGGCGAGATCGTGTTCAGTTCGGAGCCCATGAACCGGGTGATCTCCATGGCGGGGAAGGTGGCCGAAACCGACACGGCGGTGCTGATCACCGGCGAAACCGGGGTGGGCAAGGACCTGATCGCCAGGGAGGTACACCGGCGGAGCCTGAAAAGCGCCAAGCCGTTCATCCGGGTGGACTGTGCCTCGCTGCCGGAAACCCTCATCCTTTCGGAGCTGTTCGGCCACGAGCGCGGAGCATTCACCGGAGCGGACAAATCGCGGGTCGGGCGGTTCGAACTGGCCGACGGAGGGTCCATCTTCCTGGACGAACTGGGAGAGCTTCCGGCGGAAGCCCAGGCCAAGTTCCTGCGGGTGCTCCAGGAGGGGGAATTCGAACGGATCGGGGGGAGCAAAACCATCCGCGTGGACGTACGGGTGATCGCGGCCACGAACCGGAATCTGGCCAGGGAGGTGCGGGAGGGGCGGTTCCGGTCCGACCTGTATTACCGGCTCAACGTCTTTCCCATCGAAATCCCGCCCCTGCGGGACAGGCGGGAGGACATTCCTCCCCTCAGCTACTTTTTCCTGGCCGTTTCCTCCCGCAAGCTGGGGAAGAGTTTTCCCGGGATTACCCAGAAGAGCATGAAGAAGCTCCTTTCCTACCCTTGGCCGGGAAACGTCAGGGAACTCAAGCACATCATCGAACGCTCCGCCATCCTTTCGCCCACCGGCGATTTCGGGGTGTTCCTCCCCACCGAACCGGAAGGAACGGAGGGAGCCGATTCCCCGGAATGGCCCTCGCTCAGGAACGTGGAACGCGATTACATCCTGCGGGTCCTGCACCAGACGGGTTGGAAGGTTTCCGGGCCGGGAGGAGCGGCGGAAGTGCTGGGACTCAAGCGATCCACGCTCGTCTCGCGCATGGGTAAGCTGGGGGTTGAAAAGCCGTGGGGGGGCAAGGGTCCCGCCGTTTGACGAAATATCGACACTTTCCGGTTCGGCACGCACTTCCGCCAAATGTTCGCACCCCCTTCGGTACGGCGGCCGGAGACGGTCGCGTTCGGCGGCTTCCCCCGCTCATGTGTGTGGAACAGATTGTTTTTTAACGGGAAAAACAGAATTCGCAGCGGTTCCCCGCGGCTCCGGCCGATTCTCCGGCATGCTCGTTTCGCCGTTCTTCGGCCGCTTTTCATGTCGGGTTCGGTATCGGCACGTCTCTTGCTCAAGTAAAAATGAATTTCCGTTCATTATGTCACGTCAGGCAACCACGAGCACTCAGGAGGGAAAACATGAATTCCATGATTCGGCATGCCGCCGTCATTGGCGCCGGCGTCATGGGCGGGGGGATCGCCGCTCACATCGCCAATGCGGGTATACCGTGTACACTGATGGACATTGCTCCCAACAAACTTACGCCGGATGAGGAAGCAAAGGGGCTCACGCTGCAGAGTCCCCAGGTGCGCAACCGCATTGTGAAATACGGCTACGACGCACTGATGAAGTCCAAGCCTCCGGCACTTTTCAGCAAGAGCAGGGCCGACCTCATCCGTATCGGAAACCTGGAAGACAACCTGGAGATGATAAAGGATGCGGACCTGGTGATCGAGGTCGTGGTCGAAAACCTGGCCATCAAGCAGTCGCTGTTCGAAAAGATCGCGCCTTTCATCAAGGAAACGGCCATCATCGGAAGCAACACTTCGGGCATTCCCATCAAGGACATCGCCGGCCGGATGAATCCCGAGATGCGGAAGCGCTTCCTGGGAACGCACTTCTTCAATCCGCCCCGCTGGCTCAAGCTGCTGGAAATCATTCCCACGACGGACACCGCCCCGGACGTCATTGCCCGCATGCAACGGTTCGGCGAATTCCTGCTCGGCAAGGGTGTGGTCGTCTGCAAGGATTCTCCCAATTTCATCGCCAACCGGCTGCTGGCGTTCGACGGCACCTTCCTGCTGGATTACGCCGTCCGCAACGGCTATAGCGTGGAGGAAGTGGACGCCGTCACCGGCCCCACCATGGGGCGGCCCAAGACCGCCAGCTTCAAGCTGATGGACCTGGTGGGGTTGGACGTGAACCACCACGTGGTGGAAAACCTCTATCCCGCCATCCCCAACGACGAAAGCCGGGAACTGTTCAAGTCGCCGGGAGCCGCGAGGGTGACCGGGTCCCTGGTGGAAAAGGGATGGCTGGGCCGAAAGTCCGGGGGCGGTTTCTACAAGAAGCTCAAAACCAAGGACGGCGGCAAGGCTTTCGAAGTCGTCGACCTCGCCACCTGCGAATATCGTCCGCAGCAGAAGGTGGAAATCGCGAGTCTGGGCAAGGCCAAGAACATCAAGGCGTTGCCCGAACGGCTGCGCTACCTGGTCCAGGCCGAAGACAAGGCCGGAAAACTGGTATGGTCGGTGCTGAGCGCCGATCTCTCGTATGCCTCCCTGCGCGTGCCCGAGATAGCCGACGACATTTATTCCATCGACCGGGCCATCAGATGGGGATTCAGCCACGAGATGGGGCCGTTCGAAATCTGGGACGCCCTCGGAGTTCAGGAAACCGTCGCCCGCATGGAAGCGGACAACGTCAAGGTGGCG
Organism: uncultured delta proteobacterium; assembly: GCA_963826125.1. Classification (GTDB taxonomy): domain Bacteria; phylum Desulfobacterota; class Desulfarculia; order JACQYL01; family CAWGVV01; genus CAWGVV01. The sequence continues at coordinate 188,892 of CAWGVV010000001.1, forward strand.
CCCTGGGTGAAAGAAATGCTGGCCGCCGGCTTTCCGTCCTTCTATAAACAGGACGGCCCGGTGCTTTCCTACTACGACCAGGCCGCCAAGGCGTACAAGGAAGTGCCGGTAAACCCGCGGATCATCATCCTGAAGTCCCTGACGGACCAGGGAAAGGTGATAAAGAAGAACCCCAGCGCCAGCCTCATCGACATGGGCGACGACGTGGCCTGCCTCACCTTCCATTCCAAGATGAACGCCATCGACAATTTCACCGTGGAGATGTCCCGCTTCGCCGTCGAGGAAGTGGAACGGAACTTCAAGGGGATGGTGATCGGCAACCAGTCGTCGAATTTCTGCGTGGGGGCCAACATCTTCCTGATGCTCATGGCCGCTAAACAGAACAAATGGGACGAAATCCACAAGGGCGTGTCCGAACTCCAGAACGCGCTCGGCGGCTTCCGTCGCTGCGCGCGGCCGGTGGTGGCGGCGCCCTTCGGCATGGCGCTCGGCGGAGGAGCCGAAGTGTGCTTCGGCTCCGACCGCGTGTGTGCGTCGGCCGACCTGTTCATGGGGCTGGTGGAAGTGGGAGTGGGATTGATACCGGCGGGTGGCGGATGCAAGGAACTCGTCCGGCGCGTGGTGTCTCCGCCCATGGCCATTGCCGCGGAAGCGGACCCGCTCCTGTTCGTGCAGCACATCTTCCAGACCGTGGCCCAGGCCAAGGTGACCATGAGCGCGCTGGAAGCCAGGGAGTGGGGGTTCCTGAGCCCCGCGGACCACATCGTGATGAACGTCGACCATCTGTTGCACGATGCCAAGCAGATGGTCCTTTCCATGGACGCCATGGGGTACGTTCCCCCGGTGCCGGGGAAGGTGTACGCCATGGGGGAAAGAGGCATTGCGGCGGTGAGCGCGCTGGTGTGGCAGATGCGCCAGGGCGGCTTCGTCACGGAGCATGACGTGACCGTGGTCAATCAACTGGCCAACGTCATGTGCGGCGGCAAGCTTTCTGCACCGCAATGGGTGGACGAGCAGTACATCCTGGATCTGGAACGCGAGGCGTTCGTTTCCCTGTGCGGCGACCCGAAAACGCAGGACCGCATGCAGCACATGCTGGAAAAGGGAAAGCCCCTCCGCAACTAACACGAACGACGATCATGGGAGAACACGCTATGAGAGAAGCATATATTGTGGCGGGCGTGCGTACGGCCATCGGAAGAGCAAAACGGGGAGCGCTGGCCAACACGCATCCCGGAGTCATGGCCTGCGCGGTGCTCAAGGAACTGATGAAAAGAGTCCCCATGGTAAAACTGGAGGAAGTCGACGACCTCGTCATGGGAGTCTCCAGTCCGGAGTCCTGCCAGGGGCTCAATTTCGGCCGACTGGCGCTGCTGGACGCCGGCTTTCCGGTCACCGTGCCGGGCATGACGGTCAACCGTTTCTGTTCCTCGGGACTGCAGACCATCGCCATCGGGGCCATGGAGGTCATGTCCGGGCAGAGCGACGTAGTGATCGCCGGGGGGACGGAGAGCATGAGTCTGGTGCCCATGACCGGGTACAACTTCGACCCCATCCCCGATCTGGCGTACGAATGCCCGCAGGCCTACATCGGCATGGGGCTCACGGCGGAGAACGTGGCCGAAAAGTACGGGATCAGCCGCGAGGACCAGGACAACTTCGGCCTGCGCAGCAACAGGCTGGCCATGAGCGCCATCAAGGAAGGACGTTTCGAAGAGCAGATCGTGCCTCTGGAGATACATTCCCGCACGCCCGGCAAGGACGGGAAGGTGCAGGACAAGGTCACCGTTTTCAAGGTCGATGAGGGGCCGAGGCCGTCCACGCTGGAAGGGCTGGCGTCGCTGAAGCCGGTGTTCAAGCTGAAAGGCTCGGTCACGGCGGGCAATTCGAGCCAGATGAGCGACGGCTCGGCGGCGGTCCTTATCATGTCCGGCGAAAAGGTGAAGGAATACGGAATCGAACCCGCCATGCGGTTTGTCTGCTTTGCCGTGGGCGGAGTTCCGCCGGAGCTGATGGGGGCGGGGCCCATCGTGGCCATCCCCAAAGCCCTGAAGAAGTCGGGATTGAAAGTGACGGACCTGGACGTGGTGGAACTGAACGAAGCGTTTGCATCCCAGGCGCTGGCGTCCGTCCGGGAACTGGAAATGGACATGGACATCGTGAACCCCAACGGCGGGGCCATTGCCCTCGGACATCCCCTGGGATGCACCGGCTCCAAACTCACCGTTCAGCTCATGCACGAACTGAAGCGGCGGAAGGGGCGGTACGGCATGGTATCCATGTGCATCGGCGGCGGCATGGGAGCGGCCGGTATTTTCGAAAACCTCGCCAACTGACAGGGCGCTGAAGACAAAAAAGCGGGAGAAACCTTTGGTAAAAGGTTTCTCCCGCATCGTTTTCCGAAACTCGTCAGCCCGGCGTTTTCGTGCCTCCGGCATGCACCTGCTATTTCATTTTGTCCAGAACGGCGAAAACGGCGTCCCGAATCTGGTCCACCTTGCCCACGCCTTCGATCCTGATGTACCGGGGCGCCTTGGCGTCGCCGGACGCCTTCCAGGTCTTGTAATAACCGATGAGCGGTTCGGTCTGGGCGTGATATACTTCCAGCCGTTTGCGCACGGTTTCTTCCTTGTCGTCTTCCCGCTGAATGAGCGGTTCGCCGGTGGCGTCGTCCTTGCCTTCCACCTTGGGGGGATTGAACACGAGGTGGTAGGTCCGGCCGCTCGCCAGATGAACCCTGCGTCCGCTCATGCGCCGGATGATCTCTTCGTCCGGCACGTCGATGTCCACCACGGCCTCGATGGGCACGCCCGCTTCCTTCATGGCGTCCGCCTGGGGAATGGTGCGGGGGAAGCCGTCGAACAGAAAACCCTTGGCGCAATCCGGCTGTTTGATCCGTTCCTTCACCAGCCCGATGATGACCCCGTCCGGGACGAGCCCGCCGGAATCCATGAATTCCTTGGCCTTCTTGCCGAGATCGCTCCCTTCCTTGACGGCGGCCCTGAGCATGTCGCCGGTGGAAATCTGGGGGATGTTATATCGATCCTTGATGTAGTTGGCCTGAGTGCCTTTTCCTGCGCCGGGTCCTCCCAAGAGAATCAATCGCATCGTTCTTTTCCTCCTTGTTCGTTTTTTTCGAATAAAAAAGATCGTATCGAAAAGCGCGAAAGCCGGCTTTCCGCTGTCATCCGGATGTCGAAGTGTCCTGCGGCTGCCGTGGAAGGCATCGGGGCATGCGTTTGTTCAATTTTTAACATGTACTCCAGAAGACGGAATAATTCAAGACCGGGAAGCGAAACGGCGGATGCGGAGGGGAGGGTGGGAGAAAAAATAATGTCGATTTCAATTAGGTTTACCGATTTTTCTTTCACGAGGGAAAAGGCATAGCCAACGGAGCCGGTGGGGAATCGGTTTAATCATGTTGAAAAAACCACATATTGTTTCGTTTTAAAAGAATTGGGACGGTTATGTGGTAAATCCTAAAAAAAGAGATATTATTTAAGGGAGAGCAATAAATTTCAATTGTGAGAAGCAAAAGTTTTTAAATTGAATATCAGGGGATAAAAAAAGGAGAATAGTTCCATGCTCAAAAATTGTGCATTCCTCATTGGGGAGGGTGCCGCATCCTCTTTCCAAGTCCTCTTTTTATTTGACAATAATGAGTAATTCCATCATGATCCACAAAACTGAAAAGTCAAACTACATAATACGAGGTTGAAAAAAACACGTGGCTTCAAAAGACTTATCAAAGAAAAAATTTTTCACCACCGGACAAATCGCCAAGGTTTGTGGAGTATCGATCGCTACAGTTCAGAAGTGGATAGACGCCGGTGAGATCGACAGCTACCGTTTGCCGCTCACTGCATCTGAACGCCGCGTACCTCGCGAAAGCCTCCTCACTTTCATGAAAAAGTACAACGTTCCCACGGGCGAACTCGAAGAGGAAAAAGCGTACCGAGTGCTCGTGGTAGACGATGACGTGGAAATCCGCGGCCACATCGAGCACGCATGGGACGATCAGACGATAAAACCGGAACTGCTTTTCACCGAGAACGGTATGGAAGCCCTCCTTGAAGCGGGTGCTTTCAGGCCCGATATGATCATCATGAACTTGAAAGTGGCGGGTGTCAACGGCCTGAAGACGGTGCAGTACCTGCGAAGCAGCCCTGCATGGAAGAATACCGTCATGGCGATACTTTCCGAATTGACCGATGAGGAAAAAGAGCAGCTCGAGCAGATGAAGGTGGAGGCGATTATTCCCAAGCCGGTGAAGCCCACAAAACTGAAGAAAGCGCTCATCAAGGCTTCCGGAATGGCCTGAGAAGGTCAAGCCGGGCCAGGCCCGTGCCGGAAGCGGAGCAGGAGAAACGAAGAGGGATGGGTCGCAATGGAGCGGCCGCATCCCTTCTTTTTTTCGCCGTTCGCCTCGTCGGCGCGTTCTTTCCGTCGAATGTCTACATGCCGACGCCCGGTATCGCATGGCCGCATGCCGGGCATGCCCCTTTTGCCAGCGCGTTTCTGCGGATGGTGTACCCGGTGCGATGAATGAGGAGTTCCCGGCATTCGGGGCAATAGGTGTTTTCTCCGTCGTCGCCCGGCAGATTACCGGTATAAACGTAGTGGAGGCCCGCCCGCAACCCGATGTCCCTGGCCTTGCGGATGCTCTCCACCGGCGTCGGGTGAGCGTCGGCCAACCGGTAGGTAGGCCAGAAGCGGCTGATGTGCCAGGGAGTTTCAACGCCCAGTTCCCGAATGAAATTCGCTATGTCCGCCAGTTCCCCTTCCGAATCGTTGAGGCCCGGAACGAGAAGTGTCGTTACTTCGACCCACACGCCGATCTGTTTCATTTTTTTCAGGGAATCGAGGACCGGTTGAAGGCGGGCTTTGCACTGCTCCATGTAGAAACCGTTGCGGAACGACTTCAAGTCCACGTTGGCGGCGGCCAGATAAGGAGCCATGCTGTCCAGACATTCGGACGACATGTACCCGTTGGAAACGAAAACGTTTATCAGATCCTCGCTGAGCGCGAGGCGGGAGGTGTCCAGGGCGTATTCGAAGAAGATGGTGGGTTCGGTATAGGTGTAGGCGATGGAGCGGCAACCGAACGACTTGGCGCTCTGCACCACCGTGTTCGGACTCACTTCCTTGCCGGTTATCCGTCCGTGGTCGGCCACCAACTGTGAAATGTCGGCGTTCTGGCAGAAGGAGCAGGCAAAGTTGCACCCCACGGTGGCAACGGAGTAGGACAAGGAGCCGGGATGAACGTGAAAAAGCGGTTTCTTCTCGATGGGATCGACGTTCTGGGCGATGAGCAGGCCGTAGACCAGGGAGTACAATTCGCCTTCCCGGTTTTCCCTGACGCCGCAGATGCCTCTCTTGCCTTGCGAAATGATGCAACCATGGGCGCACAGAAAACAATGTACCCGGTTCTCTTCCTTCTTTTCCCACAGCAGAGCTTTTTTCATTGACGTATCCGATATGACCGGCCGGCCCAGGAAGGGGCTTTGGAGAGGATGACTCGGTTCAACGCGGGTTCGACCTGTCGGGCGGTCGCTGCCAGATCGATACGAAGAGCGATGAACCTGGCGAAGGGACTGTCGATTCGGGGGATTACGGAAAACGATTCCTTTCCCTGCGCTCCGGGCAGGACGACCGAACGGCTCGCGCCCCAGTGGAAGGAACAGAAATCGAGATGCCTGCGGACCATTCGCTTCAGCTTCCAAAGATTGAGCAAGCGGGCTTCCCGATAGGCGCTTTCCCTGAACAGCCCCTCGACGTGTCGCGCTATCCCGCCCCAGCTATAGGCATTGAGGATAACCACCATAATTCTTTTCCTGGCTACGCGGACGGCTTCCTTTATGGCGGTTGAGGGGCGACTGACGAATTCGAGGGAAGTGACGAAAATGACCGTGTCGAAATAGTTCTCGGGAAAAGGCAGTTCCTCGGCAAACCCCCTTGTGACCGGAACGTCTTTTCCCAAACGCTGCCGCGCCAGTTCCAGCATCGGCTCCGACGCGTCGAGACCCATCGGCCGCAATCCCCATTCCCTGAATTCCCGCAGGTGGAATCCCGGTCCGCACCCTACGTCGAGAATGGTATCGCCGATCTGAGGTTTGAGCACGCGCCGGATGAGTTCACACTCCACCCGCAGCGCCTTCTGTCCCTCGGCATTGCGTCGCCACCAATCGAAATTTTCGGTTGCTTCCTTATTGAATACGTAGCCCATGGCTCCGCCCGGAACAGAAGGTTCCCTCGACACTCGGTCAACAACCGATTTTAGTGGATATAAGGATGGCTGTCAATGTGGGGGGAAAACGGGGGGCCTCCCGGCGTGGAGCCGGGAGGCGAAAAGACACTATCGATCCGGTCAGGCTTGGGCGCTTCGGCCGTAAATCGGGTCCGCTTCCTGGAGTTCGCGGCGCATCACCTTGCCCACGAGCGATTTGGGCAGTTCCTTGCGGTACTCGATATACTTGGGCACCTTATAGTGGGTGATGTTCTCCTTGCACCACGCGCGCAGGTCGGATTCGGAGAGGGAACCTTCGGCGTCGGGCTTGAGCACGACCCATACCTTGATGGCCTCCCCCATTTCGGGATCGGGGAGCCCCGCCGCGGCGACTTCGGATACCGACGGATGATTGCCGACGAGTTCTTCCACTTCCTTCGGGAATACGGAATAGCCGCGTACTTTTATGAGCTGTTTCTTGCGGTCGTTGATGGCCACGAGCCCCCGTTCGTCCATGTACCCGATGTCGCCGGTGGCCAGCCATCGTTTGTCGTCGACGATCTGGATCGTCTCTTCCGTTTCTTCCGGCCGGTTGAGGTATCCCTGCATCACCTGGGGGCCGGCGCACCACAATTCGCCGCTCTCCCCTCGTGGCATTTCCTTTGTTCCGGTCTCCATGTCCATGATCTTCCAGTCGGTACCCACCATGGGAAGGCCGATGAAGCCGGTGGTGGAATAGTCGGTGATGGGACCGGCGCACACCACGGGGGAAGCCTCCGACAAACCGTACCCTTCCACCAGGACCGCCTTGGTCGCGGCTTCAAAACGGTCCTTCACGGGTTTGTGCAGAGGGCCCGCGCCCGCGATTCCGCAGCGAAGCTTCTTGGCGAGGGGATACTTTTCGACACCCGGAAGGTCGGCGATGCGCTGGAAGAGCACTTCCGCGCCGCAGTAGAACGTTTTGCCGTCCGGGGCGATGCGGCAGAGGGTTTTCAACAGTTCGTGCGTTTCCGGCGGCTTGGGAAAGAGCATCATCCACATGCCCGACTTCACGCAGAGGTTCATGACGGACGTCATGCCGAAGGAGTGGAAAAGGGGAAGCACTCCCACGCTGCAGCCGCCGTCACCGCCGAACCACATCCACAGGTCGATTTGCACCGCGTTGGACACGCAGTTGAAGTGCGACAGCACTGCTGCCTTGGGCACCCCGGTGGTACCGCCGGTCATGATGTAGGTATGTACGTCGTCGGCGGAAACATCGACGGGCGGCGGCGTGGGATCGGTTTTCACCAGGTCCGTGAACGGGATGGCGTTCGGCGGCACCTGGCCGGTGGGAATTTTCTTCAGGGTTTTGCCCAGCCACTTCTTGAGCGGAGACATCTTCACCATGTCCACGATGTTCGTGGTGATGACGTTGTCGACTGTATGCTGTCGCAGGATCGGCTCAACCAGCGATTGGCACAAGGCATCGAGGGCGATGACGGTCTTGACCCCCGTGAGCCGGAACTGATGCAGCACCTCGCCCGGCTTGTAGGTGGGATTCACCCCGGTAACGATGGCGCCGATCCTCGCGCACGCATAGTAGGAAATCACGTATTGAAAGGAATTGGGGAGAATGAGCGCCACCACGTCGCCCTTGCGCACCCCCAGCTTGTACAGGCCGTTGGCCACGGACAGCACATGGCGGTGAAATTCGCCGTAGGTCATGAAGGTGTCCAGAAACCACATGAGCGGCTTGTGCTCGCGAGTCCGGGCCGACTCCTCCAGCATACGGTACACGGAGATGTGCGGAAAATCGAAATTCTTAGGCACCTGATCGGGCCATCCTGATTCTTTCCGAAACCATGGTTTGGACTCGTCGACGAAGAAATTTTCCATAGCTTTCCCTTCTCGGAGCGGCAAGACCTGTCTGTTTTCCGACTCGGCTTTATGGTGAAATGGTGGGGATGGAGTAAAATGAATGATACCTCATCCATTTTTCTTTTTCAATTACTTTGTCACTGTTTCGGCGGTTTTCGGGAGGTGGCAATAAGGAGTGACTCCGAAAGGGAATGATGACTGAATATCATTCATTATTGCAGTAAACGGCTCAGATTCTTCTTTTGCCATTCCAGAACTCGCAGATGGTCCGGGTAGGCGGCCTCCAGCCTGCGGAATTCGGGCGAGTGGATGACGCGGCGGCCGTTTTTTTTCTGTTCCGGCAGGACGTGGTGAAGCGCCTCGTGGAAGATGACGGCCTTGACCACGTAACGGGGAACGAATTGCCGGTCCAGCGAAGGGTGAATACGGATGAGACATTCCCGCGCGTCGTAGGAACCCATCCGGATGCTGCACTTCCCGCCGCTTTTCCCCCATGCGGACCAGCCGATCCGGCAGGACAGTGCTCCCCGGAAAAACTGCCGGTTCACTTCTTCCAGCAGCGGCCCCAGATCGTGGTACCGCCCCGTGCGCGGCAGCTGCCGCCGCACGCGCCTCTGCGGTCGCGGTTTCCTGATGAGGCGGGAATGTTCGGAGAGAAACGTCCGGAGGACTTCGCGGCTCTGCGCTTCATGGGTGCAGAGATAGCAGGACAGCGCTTCGAGCACGCCGCCTTCGGCATGGGAGAACATGCTGTGGAGTCGCACCGTCCAGCAGTCGTTCCTCTTCCTCGCCGAAATCATCGAAGCGGTGTTGTCGGTGAAGATGACGGTGACCGGCGCGTTGAGCAGTCGCTCCAACTCGCCGGCCAGCGTCGCGGCATCAAGGGGCAACGACCTTCCTCCCGTGTGGAAAGAAGGTCGTACCCGGATGGCGAAACAATACGAACATTGCCTTTACAATTTTTCCGGAGGAGCTTCCTTGACTTCCTTCCGCACGAACTCGAGACGGTTCTGACCGGGATCGAGGGAAGGGTCCGAATCGATGTGAATGGTGAGCTGATACTTGCTTTCCAGGTTCACCAGTTCCTGCCGCTTGTTGTTGAGAAGGTAGTACGCCACCTGCGGGGAAAAGGTGCCGTTCGCCCGAGATACGTTTCCCCGCGAGACTTCGTACCATATCTTCCGGAAGAACGACAGGGCGGACGCCTCCGGCGCGATGATCGTGCCCCTGCCTTTGCACACGTTGCACACCTGATATTTCGAGAGCTGAATAGGGGGTGCGATGCGCTGGCGGGAAAGTTCCACGAGGCCGAATTTGGACAGGCCGGTCATTTCGGTTCGCGCGCGATCGAGCTTCAGGTGTTCCTTGAGTTCCTTCAGCACGGCTTTCTGGTGTTTGCGGTCCCTCATGTCGATGAAGTCGATGACGACGAGCCCCCCGAGATCGCGCAGACGCAGCTGGCGGGCGATTTCGGCCGCCGCCTCCATGTCGGTGCGAAACGCCGTCTGCTCCAGGTTGCTCTCACGGGTGGCCTTGCCCGAATTGACGTCGATGGAAATGAGCGCCTCGGTGGGGTCGATGACGATGGAACCGCCGCTCTTGAGTTGCACCCGGTTTTCAAAGATGGAGTCGATCTGCTTTTCCAGGCCGTAGTGGGCGAAAATCGGCATGGTCCCCTTGAAGAGCCGGACCTGCCTCCGGTGCCGGGGGGAAATGATGTTCATGAAATCCTGAGCGCGGCGGTGAATCTCCTTGTTGTCCACCACGATTTCTTTTATGTCCGGGGAGAAATAGTCGCGGATGAAACGGATCGCCAGATCCTGTTCCTTGTAGATGAGGCTGGGAGTGGGCGCTTCGATGCCCCGTTTCTTGATTTCTTCCCACAGCCGGCGCACGTTCAGCAGGTCCTTGTTCAGCTCCCGCTTGGTTTTGCCCATGGAAGCCGTACGGACGATAACGGAGATGCCCTCCGGGAGGTTCACCGATTCGATGAATTCCTTGAGCCGCTCCCTTTCTGTTTCGTCCTCGATCTTTCTGGACACTCCCCCCGAAGTCCTGCCCAGCATCAGCACCACGAATCTGCCCGCCAGCGAAAGGTAGGTGGTCATGGTGGGCCGCTTCTGGCCGGACGCCTCCTTCACTACCTGGACGAGCATTTCCTGCCCCACCGACACCGCGTCTTTTATGCTTGGCGGCTTTTTGCTGTTCTGGCAGGTTTCCTTGTAGTATTCGGGGTGAATTTCTTCGAACTGCAGGAAGCCGTGGCTGTCGGCCCCATATTCCACAAAGCATGCCTGAAGGCTTGGCTCGATGTTGTTGACCTTCGCCTTGTAGATGTTGCCCTTCAGCTGCTCCCGCGCATAGGTTTCGATGTAGAGTTCAATGAGTTGTGAATCTTCGATCAACGCCACGCGGCATTCTTCCGGATCGATGGCGTTTATGAGCATTTTCTTGGGCATCATGCCCCCTTTTGCCGCAACAGGCGGAATGTTCCGTCAGCGTGTAGTTCCATGGCCTTTTCCGTTGTTTCCGCTCTTCCGTTCAAAATGCTGTTTCGCCTGATACATAAAAGTCCGTATGGCGGCTTCCCTACCCGGCTGGTACGAATCGTCGTACGGCGCGTCCATGTAGGGAAATTTCCTTTCGTGAAACCACGGCTTGAGGATGGAGGAAGTCACGGTGCTGGGCATGCAGGTGAACGGATAGACGTTCACCACTCCGTCGTAATGATGCTCCCGATACGCGAGCGCGCCGGCGATGCTGAGCCCCGCTTCTCCCGGTACCTGAAAGCCGAAAATTCCGGATTCCCGCAGCTTTTTCTCCAACTCCGAAATCATGTGGTCGTCCCGCAAAGGAAGCAATCCCCGTGCCAGCTTATAGAGACTCTTCTGCCTGAACTGCTGATACAGTGCATCGCCGCCGTATTTGGCCAGCTTGCCGAGCTGCACCCACGCCTCGGGGAAGTCGAGACGCCCCAATGAGTATCCGAAATCTTTCCGGACCTTCCAAAGCCGATCCTGGGTGGTGTAGTTGATCCATTCGCCGATGGAGGCGTTCACCACTTCCGCCCCGTACCTTTCCAGCAGCCTGATGATGTGCTGGTTCGATTCCACGTGAGTGCGCAGATAAATTTCCCCCACAATGCCCACGAGCGGCTTCTGGGGAATGGAGGGATCGACGATTTCCGGGGCCGCGGAGAATATCCCCTCCAGGGCTTTATAGATTTCGGTGAAATTCACGCTCCGCCCGTGCAACCGGAAAGCCTCCGCCATCTTCTCCCCGGCGTCGGTCATGAACCGGTCGGCGAGGCCCGGTTCCTTTTCGTAGGGCCTCGTACGCCACAGGAGCCGTTCCAGCATGTCGCCGATGATGGCTGCGGCATAGCCCATTTTCCTGAGATCGCGCGTGCGGGATGCTTCGATCAGGCCGTTGATGCTATAGCCGGATTCCGTGGAGAGGCAGACGAACTGAATGTTCCGGAATTCGGGGTAGGTGTCCAGAACGATGCGCTGGAACTTGGTGTACATGCCGAATCGGCACGGACCGTCCGCTCCGGGAAAGAACACTGAATAGTTCTGGGAGTTGAACGACGAACCGATCCGATCTCGCTCCTCCTGCAGGAAATAGAGGATGTCCCCCAGCGTTACCTGGCAGGGAAAGCATTCCTTGCCCGAGGTGTGCTGTTTCCCCCACTCCAGCCCCTTGTAGGTTTCGAGCACCCGCGACTTCACTCCGTGGCTTTCGAAGAGCGCCCCGAACAGCGGCGAGGAAACCGGGTTCATGATGGGGATCAGCAGCGTTTTGCCGCGAACGCTGAAGGCGCCGATACCCTCCCCGATCCGGTCAAAACGTCTGAGTTGCTGCGCCATTCTTCATCTCCTCAGGCAGCCGAGATCCGGCTGGACAACGAGGAGGCCGCCTCGCTGGAAAGGTAATTCTCGATGACGTTCCGATAGGCCTCCAGCCGCGTCATAACGCCCGCCACGGCGCTGTGTTCGTCGAGTTCTAAAATAAGATAAGGCTTCCTGTCCATAATGTATTTGTAAAAATGTTCGATGAACGAATCGGGACCGCAACTGAAATTGGTCAGATGCAGGCCGAACAGATTGTCGGACATGCTTATTTTGCGGGCCGTGCGGAGAATCTTTGCTCCCAGCCCCCAGTACATGTCCGGGAAATCGCTCAGATCGACGTCGCCCGTGGGGAGGAAATCGAGCGGGACGGCGTGGAGCCCTATTTTCGCCATGTGCTGGCCGAGGCGGAGATTCAACCGTTCGTCGTACAGGTTGTAGGGCCTTCCGGAAACCACTACCACATATTCCCCGGGTCCGATGGAAGCGAATATCTTCCGGCCTTCTTCCGCCACCTGGCTTTCGAAACGCTGCTGCGCCTTCAGGGCCGTCCGAAAGGCGCGCTTCACCGCGGATTCCGAAACGTTCGCTCTCGTTTTGAGCGCCTTCGCCAAGTCCCGGATCATCCTTTCGTCGTCGTGTTTCCAGTACACGATGGGACTGAGGATTCTCTCATCGTCGATGGTGAGCGCGGCCTTGACCATGAAATGGTTGCTCTCCACCAGCGGGCAGAACTGACCCTTTTCCTCTTCCACTTCCGTCCGCATGTTGATCATGTCCGGCAGGAACAGAAAGGCCGTCTTGGGCCACAAACTTTTCACGTGCCCGTGGGAAACTTTCACCGGAAAGCACGTCTCCGCGGTCATGGCTTCGATGCCCAGCATGGCCACCTGCGGGGTGGTGATGGGCGACAGCACCACCTGCATCCCGATTTCCTGGAAGAAATGCGTCCAGAAGACTCCCTGCTGATAGAAGTAGAGCGCCCGCTGGATTCCCACCGTTTCCCTGCCGCGGAACGAGTAGGTGTCGCCGCCCTCCCGTTCGCGATAGGTTTCCCAGTCCTGAAGCTCCATCACGTCCGGGTGGAGGTTCTGCTGAAAAAGCTCCTGTCGGAGATGGAAGTAGTTGGGTTTGGATTCGCCGTTTCCCCGGGCCACGTCGTAACGGCCGCACTCGCCGCCCCAGATGCTCTTTCGCCCGTCGAAGTTGTAGATTTTCAGCTTGCACAGGTTGTGGCAGCCGGGGTCGGCCCGGCAGACGGATTCCTTGCACTGCATGGCGTCGTCGATGAGCGCGTCCAGCCCGCGAAACCCGGTTTCCTGTCCGGTCGCGGCCATTTTTTCCTTCACGAACAGCGCCGCGCCGTAGGCGCCCAGGACTTCCCGGTGTTTGGGCACCACGACGGGCTTGCCGGTGACCTTTTCAAAGGCCGCCACCACGCCCTTGTTGAGGGACGGGCCGCCCAGGAACATGATGCGGTTGCCGATCCTCCGTTTGCCCACCACCCGGTTGAGGTAGTTGTACACGATGGCGTAGCACAACCCGGCCATCAAGTCTTCTTTCCGGGCGCCTTTCTGCGCGTAGCTCACCATGTCCGATTCCATGAACACGGTACAGCGTTCCGCCAATTTGATGGGGCTGGACGAGGAGAGGGCCACCCGTTGGAACTCGTTCACGATGTTGATGGAATTCTTGTTGGCGAGTTCGTGCAGGAAACTGCCCGTACCGGCGGCGCACACCTTGTTCATGTCGAAATCGAGCGGGTGGGTGTGCTCGATGGAAATGTACTTGGAATCCTGCCCGCCGATCTCGAAAATGGTGTCGATGGCCGGGTCCACATGCACCGCTCCCCGTGCGTGGGCGGTGATTTCGTCCACAATGAGATCGGCTGCCATGAAGTCCCCGACCACGTTGCGGCCGGACCCGGTGGTGGCCACCCCCTTGATGACGATCGAGTTGCCCATTTCCTCACGGATAATACGCAGCAGCGTCTGGGTGACTTCTATGGGTTTTCCCCTGGTGGGCATGTAGCGCTTGTGGACGATCTGGTTCCGGTTGTTGATAAGCGCATATTTCGTGGTGGTCGAACCGATGTCGATCCCCAGGAACACATCGATCTTGCGGCCGGTCATCACCACCGGCGTCACCGTATTGTCCTCGGGGAATTCCGTGAGTTCCAGTCGCAGGACCGGCGCGGTGGGGAAAGACCGGTCGGTCTTGCCGGAAAGGGAGCGCAACGTCTCGATGTCGACGGTGTTTTCCGCGTTGTCCTGCACGGCCTGAAGCGCCACGCCCAAGGCGCCCAGGGAGGTGTGATGGTCCGGCACGGTCAGGGTCGGATAGTATTTGCGGAAGGCCCGGACCTGCAGTTCGTTGGACGCCATGCCGCCGATGAAGACGATGGGATCGGTCAGGCTGCGGTTGGACACGATGGTGCTCATGTAATTGGCGGCGTTTCCGTGGTGCAGGCCCGCGATGATGTTTTCGAGCCGTTCGCCCTTGTTTTGCAGGTGGATCATGTCCGACTTGGTGAACACCGTGCAGCGGCAGGCCACGTTGGCCGCTTCCTCGCTCTTGAGGCCCAGGGCGATGAAATCGCGCAGCACGCCGTCGATGTGCTCCTGGCTCCAGTCGACCATCTCGCCGTATATGGAGGTGGAAAGGCGTTCGGCCTGCTGGTCGATGAACGAGCCGGTTCCGGAAGCGCAGGGGCCGTTCATGTTGAATTCCTGCAGTTCCCAGCGGCCGTCGTGGTGGCCGATCTGAAAGAGCGCCGTGTCCTGTCCGCCCATGCTGATGATGGTGGCCACGTCGGGCAGAATGGACACCGCGCCCAGGATCTGGGCGATGGTTTCAAATTCGTAGGGGGCGTCCAGTTCCCGGGCAATGGTCTTGCCGTGATTGCCGGTGAAGGACACCGAACGGATGGTGTCCGGACCGAAGCGATCGTATATTTCCCCGAGCGTCAACGCGACGGCTTCGATCGTCTTGCCGAAATGGCGGCGGTACGGCGCTTCCCAGGCCACCTTCCCGTCGGGACCCAGCACGATGCCGTTTACGCTCACCGATCCCACGTCGAGGCCGACGCGGTACGGTTTTTCAGCCTTCATCGCTTCTCATCCTTCCTCTCATCCCAAACGGCCCGTCCACCCAAAGGGCTACGCAGCCAGATAGAAACGTTTCCCTTCGTGAAGTTCACAATGAATACGGCTTTCGTTCACCAATTTATCGATGATGACCGTTATCCGTCCGTCGTCAAGTCCGGTGCTTCTGCAGATTTCCTCCAGCGGGCACGGTCTTCTGCTTAACAGTTCCATGATGTGCTGCTCGACCCGGATAATCGGCGTCTGCATGTGATGCCGCGAAAAGGAGGCGATCACTTCGGCGCGTTCGCCGAAATAGGTACGGACGGCTTCCAGTTCGTCGGGGGAGAGGGGCAGCGCGGAGGAGTATGCGGGGGGCCGCACGACCGTGTTGATCTGAATTTTTTCCGGCCCGATGGCCTCGACGGCTCTTTTCACTTTTTCCAGATGCGTCCGGCCGTCGTTCAATCCCCTGGTCAACAGCACCTCCAGCCAGATGCGCCCCTTGAACTCCCGGCCCAGCGTCTCCAGGCCACGGATGATTTCGGCCAGATCGAGGCTCGGATGGGGGCGGTTCACCGCGAGAAAGGATTCCTCGTCCGCGCAATCGAGGGAAGGAATGATGATATCCACGTCGCGCACCGCGTCGCGGACGTCCTTCCGGAAAAAGAGTGAGCCGTTGGTGAGGAGGGCGATGGGGGTGGAGGTGAGGGAGCGTATCCCCCGCACGATTTCGCCGAGATCGCCGTTCAGGGTGGGTTCTCCCGACCCCGTAACGGTCACGTAATCGAGCTTCAGGTCCCTGTCCGCGAACCGTTTCTTCAGCTCGTCGAGGATTTCCCCGGCTTTGATGTACGGTCGGACTTCGGTCGTCCGGACGTTGGTGGGGCCCACCTCGCAATAGATACAATCGAAGGTACACGTCTTCAAGGGAACTATGTCGATTCCCAGAGAGGAACCCAATCTTCGCGAGGATACCGGGCCGAAAACATGCGTCGTTTCCATCCGGCGAATCTTCTCCTTGTCGCTTTCTTCCGCCTTCAATTGACGCGCTTTCACATCATTTCGTGCATGTGCAGGAAAAACGTGAGAATTTCAACCCTCTTTCGTCGTCGACCGATAAAAAAGTGACGGTCCTGCAATGATACTTCCTGCCCCGGTTCCTTTTCAAGTGCGAGTTTCGGTGTCATTCCGCGAAAATGACGTTTTGCGCGTATCGGAGTGCGGGAATCGCCTCCACCGGAGTAAAAAGTAGCAATGCCGGCCCAGGGCCGGCATTGCTTGAGGGATAGGTTTCGAAAAGATCGGAAGCGATTAGTACATTCCGCCCATTCCGCCCATTCCGCCGCCGCCGGGCATCGGAGGCATTTTCTCCTCGTCCTTCGGCTTTTCGGCGATCATGGCTTCGGTGGTCAGCAGGAGGGAAGAGACGCTGGCAGCATTCTGCAAAGCAAAACGCGTCACTTTGGTCGGGTCGATGATGCCCGCTTCCAGCATGTCTTCGTACTTGCCGCTGTCGGCGTTGAAGCCGAACCCTTCCTTGCCTTCCTTCACCTTTTCCACTACCACGGAACCTTCGTAGCCGGCGTTCAGAGCCAGCTGACGAACGGGTTCTTCCAGAGCGCGCTTCACGATGTTCACGCCGAGCTGGCGGTCGCCGTCAAGCTTGAGGCCTTCGAGGGCTTTCACGGAGCGGAGCAGAGCCACGCCGCCGCCGGGCACGATGCCTTCTTCCACGGCCGCCCTGGTGGCGTTCAGCGCGTCTTCCACGCGGGCCTTCTTCTCTTTCATTTCGGTTTCGGTCGCGGCGCCCACATTGATCACCGCCACGCCGCCGATCAGTTTGGCCAGCCGTTCCTGGAGCTTTTCGCGGTCGTAATCGGAAGTGGTTTCGTCGATCTGGGCGCGAATCTGTTTCACACGGCCTTCAAGCGCTTCCTTGGTGCCGCCGCCGTCGACGATGGTGGTGTTGTCCTTGTCGATGCTGATGCGCTTGGCGGTCCCCAGGTCGTTGACGGTGATGTTTTCGAGCTTGATGCCCAGGTCTTCGGAAACTACCTGGCCGCCGGTGAGGATGGCGATGTCTTCCAGCATGGCCTTGCGGCGGTCGCCGAAACCGGGGGCCTTCACCGCGGCAACGTGCAGGGTGCCGCGCAGCTTGTTGACCACCAGGGTGGCCAGCGCTTCGCCTTCAACGTCTTCGGAGATGATGAGGAGCTGCTTGTTGAGCTTGGCGATTTGCTCGAGGACGGGCAGCAGGTCCTTCATGTTGCTGATTTTCTTCTCGTTGAGCAGGATGAAGGGATCTTCGAGTTCGACTACCATCTTTTCCGGGTCGGTCACGAAATAGGGGGAAAGGTAGCCGCGGTCGAACTGCATGCCTTCGACCACTTCGAGGCTCGTTTCCATGCTCTTGGCTTCTTCGACGGTGATGACGCCTTCTTTGCCCACTTTGTTCATGGCTTCGGCGATGATGTTGCCGATGGTTTCGTCGTTATTGGCGGAGATGGTGCCTACCTGGGCGATTTCCTTCTGGTCCTTGGTGGGCTTGCTGAGCTTCTTCAGCTCCTCGATCACCTTCTCGACCGCCTCTTCGATGCCGCGCTTGATGGCCATGGGGTTGGCGCCTGCGGCCACGAGCTTGGAACCTTCACGGTAGATGGCCTGAGCCAGAATGGTGGCGGTGGTGGTGCCGTCGCCGGCGACGTCGGACGTCTTGGAGGCGACTTCCTTCACCATCTGGGCGCCCATGTTCTCGAACTTGTCTTCCAGTTCGATCTCTTTGGCTACGGTGACGCCGTCCTTGGTGATGGTGGGCGAGCCGAAAGACTTGTCCAGAATGACGTTGCGGCCCTTGGGGCCCAGGGTTACCTTCACGGCGTTGGCGAGAGCGTCGACGCCCCTCATCATCGCTTCACGGGCTTTGGTATCGTAACTGATAATCTTTGGCATTATATCACTACCTCCTTGCTATTCCATGATGCCCAGGACATCGTCTTCACGCATGATGAGATATTCCTGGCCGTCGATCTTGATTTCGGAGCCTGAATACTTACCGAACAGGATCTTCTCGCCTTTTTTGACCTGCATGGGGACGGTGGTGCCGTTTTCCAGCAGTTTCCCGGTGCCGATGGCGATCACTTCGCCCTGCTGAGGTTTTTCCTTAGCGCTGTCGGGAATGATGATTCCCCCGGCCGAACGTTCTTCCTCTTCGATTCTCTTGACGATTAAACGGTCATGCAACGGACGAAGATTCATAGTTTCATGTTCCTCCTCTTAAAAAGTGTGTCACCGAATTACGCGGTATTTTGGGCCTTCCCGTCTGTTAGCACTCGACCTCATCGAGTGCTGACGCCTGAATGACGAAAACGCGGCCACTCTCTTTCTTCCATATCGGGGATGTACCCTCGTGCAAACACTCTGATCGGCTGTTCAGAAATCCCGCCGCAAACCCGGGCTTTCCGATCGTGATTCGCTTGCTCTTCCCCTTTTCGAGTCACCATCGAAAGAAAAACACCCGGGCGTTCCGGGGTTGGGTGAAGATTAATGTCTTTTCGTTTCATGTCAAGGGGAAGAAAGGATTTTTTTCGGCTCGCCCCCCGGCCCCGCAGACCTATGCATCAAAAAGCCTTTGTTCGTCAAGCCCGTCGGGCTTGCACAATGAACGTGAGCCTGATAAGTGCAGATGCAAACCGGCGTACGGGTTCGGCGACGCGTGGTTCCAACCCGCCGCCAACCGGCCCGGCATCCGGAATTCGTCCGTATCTTCAGCAAGATATTTACAAGAAAAAGCCCTTATGGTAAGAACGTACAAAAGAGATCATTTTTTTTATAAAGCAAAACAGAATGGGCACTTAGCCCGTTCGTACTATAAATTGGCCGAAGCCGACCGCAAGTTCGGGCTGGTAAAACCCAACATGAGGGTGCTCGATCTGGGGTGCTCCCCGGGTTCATGGGTCGAGTATTGCGTGGAACGAATACGCCCGCGGGGAATCGTCGTGGGGGTGGATCGCAACGAGCCTGCGCGCGCCTTCGAACGATTCAGGTTTCTCCAGGCGGATATCTTTGAAGTACCGGCCGACCTGTTGCTGGAAGGGCAGGACCCGTTCGATCTCGTGCTGAGCGACATGGCTCCCGATACGACCGGTTCCTCCATGGTAGACTCCGCGCGGTCCTTTGCACTGAGCACGCGGGCACTCGAACTGTGCGATGCGGTCCTCAAAGGGGGTGGGACGTTTTTCTGCAAGATTTTTCAAGGAGAGGACTTTCGACTCTTTCTTGACGACGCGAAAAGGAGTTTCGCGACGGTGAGAGTTTTCAAACCCCAATCCTCCAAGAAGGAAAGCAGGGAAACGTACGTGGTGGGCCTCCACCACCGGCCGTCGGGAAAAATGCAGGTCCCTCAGTCGTGACGGCGACGGGGACTGCCGAACAAGATAAAGAGGGCGAGGAGACGAGAGATGTCGGGCCATAATAAATGGAGCACCATCAAACACAAGAAGGGCGCCGCGGACGCCAAGCGCGGTAAGATATTTACCAAACTGATCAAGGAAATCACCGTGGCCGCGCGGATGGGGGGCGGAGACGCCAACGGCAATCCGCGGCTCAGGACCGCCGTCCTTGCGGCCAAAGCGGAAAACATGCCCAAGGATAACATCGAACGCGCCATCAAGAAGGGCACGGGCGAACTGGAAGGCACGACGTACGAAGAGGCCATTTACGAAGGGTACGGTCCGGGCGGCGTGGCGGTCCTGGTGGAAAGTCTTACGGACAACCGCAATCGCACCGTCGCCGAGGTGCGTCACGTCTTTAGCAAGTATAACGGCAGCATGGGTGAAGCGGGCTGCGTTTCCTGGATGTTCGAGAAAAAAGGGTACATCGCCTTCGCCAGGGATGCCATGGACGAAGAGCGGTTGATGGAAATAGCTCTGGAAGCCGGGGCGGACGATGTAAGCGACAGCGGCGACGAGTGGGAAGTGGTGTGCGAGCCCGGAACCTTTGAAAACGTGCGGACGGCGGTTGAAAACGCCGGAATTTCCGTCGAAACCGCCCACGTGACCATGTTCCCCAAAACCACCGTCGAGCTTGACAAGGACAATGCCGTAAAGATGCTCAAGCTCATGGATTACCTCGAGGATCTGGACGACGTCCAGAACGTGTACGCCAACTTCGACATTGCGGACGACATCATGGAGGCCCTGAGCTGAATGCGGGTCCTGGGCGTCGATCCCGGTTCGCTTACGACCGGTTACGGCGTGGTGGATTTCGACGGCGAGCGGTTCCGTATGGTGACGGCGGGCGCCATCCGCATGCACCGGCAGGAGCCGCTCAGCGAACGGTTGAAACGCATCTACGACGATATTACCGAGGTCATCCGCAACACGCGGCCCGAGGAACTGGGAGTTGAAGCCCTCATCTTCGCCAAAAACGCCAGCAGCGCGCTCAAACTCGGACAGGCCCGCGGCGCGGCCATCGTGTCGGCGGCCAACGCGGGACTCTCGGTGTTCGAGTACGCTCCCCTGGACGTCAAGAAAACGGTCACCGGCTACGGCAGGGCGGATAAAACCCAGGTGAGGCACATGGTGAGGACGTTGCTGAACGAACATTCGGTGACGGACGAAAACGTTTCGGACGCCCTGGCGGTGGCCATCTGCCACTTATCGGTTTCCGGTTCGCCCCTGGCGGCAAACATCCGAGAGGTATAGGCGCCGATTCATGATCGCTTCCCTGCGTGGAGTCCTTGCGTACAAGTCCCCCGAGTACATCATCCTCGACGTAAACGGCGTGGGCTACCGCGTCCAGGTGCCGCTGAGCACTTTTTACGATCTGCCGGACGTGGAAGAGCGGGTGGGGCTCAACATTCACACCCACGTGAGGGAAGACCTGATTCATCTGTACGGGTTCCTGACGCTGAACGAAAAGGCGATGTTCTGCCGGTTGCTGGACGTGTCGGGAATCGGCCCCAAGCTGGCTTTGAACATTCTTTCCGGCATTTCCGCGGACGAGATGAGAAACGCCATCTGGGCCGGGAACCTGGCGAGGCTCCAAAGCATCAAGGGAGTGGGGAAAAGAACGGCCGAACGCATCATCGTCGAGTTGCGCGACAAGTTGAAGCACGAGGAGCCGTTCCCTCCCGGGGCCGACCGGGGAGCGGAAGGAGTGTCCGACCCGATGGAAGACGCCGTTTCCGCGCTGCTGAACCTCGGGTACACGAACAAAGAAGCCGAGGCGGCGGTCAGGAAAGCCGTCAGGGAGCTGGAAGGCACCGATCCGGGGCTGGAACGGCTTATCAAGCAGGCACTCAAGGTGCTCCTGTGAGGTGGATGATTGCCCCCTGAAGAGAGCATGCATCGGCTGGTCGCGCCGGAAGGAGACGTGGAGGATCTCGGATTCGAGAACACCATCCGGCCGCAGTCCCTGGACGAATACATCGGCCAGGAGGACCTTAAGCGGAACCTGCGGATCTTCATCACGGCCGCGAAACGGCGGGGAGAAGCCCTCGACCACGTGTTGTTCCACGGCTACCCGGGCCTCGGGAAAACCACCCTCGCCTACATCATTGCCAGGGAACTCAACGTCAACATCAAATCGACTTCGGGACCGGTGATCGAACGGGCCGGCGACCTCGCCGCCATCCTCACCAACCTCCGCCCGCACGACCTGCTGTTCATCGACGAGATTCACCGGTTGAACCGGGCGGTGGAGGAAATCCTCTATCCGGCCATGGAGGACTTCAATCTCGACGTGATTATCGGGCAGGGCCCCGGCGCCCGATCGGTCAAGCTGGAACTCCCCCGTTTCACCCTGGTGGGCGCAACCACCCGGGCCGGGCTGCTCAGCCCGCCTTTGCGGGACCGCTTCGGCGTGGTGCTGCACATGGACTTCTACCGGACCGAGGACCTGACGCGCATTGTCAAACGTTCGGCGTCCGTCCTCAACATAGAGATCATCGAGGACGGCGCACGCGAGATCGCCCGCCGCTCGCGGGGAACCCCGCGCGTGGCAAACCGGCTGCTGCGCAGGGTAAGGGATTTCGCCCAGGTTGAGGCGGACGGCGTGATCACCGTCGAGGTGGCCGATAAGGCTCTCGCCATGCTGGAAGTGGACCAGATGGGATTCGACAAGATGGACCGGCGCATCCTGCTCGCCATCATTGAAAAATTCGACGGCGGACCCGTGGGGGTGGAAGCCATCGCCGCCGCGGTGGGTGAGGGGAAGGACACCATCGAGGACGTGTACGAACCGTTTCTGGTCCAGAACGGTTTCATCAACCGCACGCCCCGGGGCCGGGAGGCCACGCGGCACGCCTACGAACATTTCAACCTGGATTTCCGCACCAAGTGCAGCCAGCGGGAACTCTTTCGATCGGAATAGCGAATGCATCCGGCTCTGAAATTTTTCGTGCGTGCGGCGATCGGAATGGCCGGCGCCTATTTCCTGCTCAAGGTGTTTCTGCGGTCGGACTCCATTGGATGGTGGCTGGTCCTGGCGGCCCTGCTTGTATTCCTCGGCTATTTTCTGGAGGGGACCCGGAAGGACAAGAATTGAGGCGGGAAGGATGTGCGCTTCATGCGCGTGTTCCGTCTATCGGATTTCTATGATTTCCCCGCTGATGTCGTCCCCCAGGGTGAGGACTCCCACGGTGGACGTTCCGCCGAACCACCCCGACTTGAATGCGCCGGGGTTGAAGAACAGAACCCCTTCCTTACGGTGATTGGCGGGACGATGGGAATGGCCGTAGACGAGAGCGTCGATCCGGTCGAATTTCTGCCGTACCTTCTTCTCAAGGCCCAAGGGCGCGCCCCAGCCGTGGGTGAGTCCGATGACCCATCCGCCGGCCTCGATCACTTCCACTTCGTTCAGGATGCCGATGGAATCGGGCAGGTCCATGTTGCCCCGGACGGCGATCACCTCTTTCCCTTTGAATACCGTGAGTACTTCCAGGCTTACCAGATCGCCGGCATGCAGAATCATGTCCGCGTCGCGAAACACCCCTTCCGCCAGCGAAATCAGTTGCGCCGAAGGCTCCTTCAGGTGCGTGTCGGAGATCACGCCGATTTTCATTTCGCCCTCCCGTGTGTGAAATCGTTACCGACACCCCGCGGCTCTTTGTTCCTCCGGTCCGGCTCAGCCGAGGGCTCTTCCCGTGGGGAGATGGACTGAGTATAGCAGAAAAAACGTCCGATCGGCCATTCTTCCTTCGAACCGGCGGCTCGCCACCGTCAAACTCCGCCCGTCGATACCGCCACGGGAGCACCGGAGAGAATAAGCGTCGGTTCATGTAGACCGGAAGACGTTGCGGTTCGTCTTCCAAGATAAAGGCTCACGGAAATGAACGAGACGAATGAACAGATAACCCTTCTGGTCCGAAGGGGAAAAGCCGGCGACGCGGCATCGATGGAACAGCTTGCTTCCGCCGTGCGAGGGGACCTTTTCCGGATGGTGTACTACCGGACGCGCTCGAAAATGGATGCGGACGATTTAACCCAGGAGATTCTGATGACCATGATCGCCAGGCTCGAAACGCTCCGCGAGCCCGAACGCTTTCGAGCCTGGCTCTTTCGGATCGCCATGAACCGGGTGCGGGATTTCCAGCGCAGGAAACGGTTTTCCTCCCTGTTCCGTTCCGGTGACGACGACGATGGGGTGAACATCCTGGACAGGGAAGTTTCGCCGACCGAGGGACCGGGAGAACACCTTGATCGAAAGGAATTCTGGGGTGTGGTGAGAGGGTTCCTCTCGACCCTGTCGCGGTGGGAAAAGGAAGTGTTTCTGTTGCATTTCCTGGACGGGCTTACCATCAGGGAAACCGCGGAGGTGATCGGGCGGAAGGAAAGCACGGTGAAAACGCACCTCTATCGGGCGGTGGGCAAGTTTAAGAACAACACGCACGTAGTGCAGGCGATCGGAGGGAACGCACGGTGAACACGTTACGAGACAGACACCTTGCGGACGACGATGTCGTTGTGGCGGCCGTCGAAAGGAATGACCTGTCGCCCGTGGGAAGGGAGCATCTGCTGTCCTGTCCCGGCTGCCGGGAGAAGGTCGAGGAACTGGCGGGGAATCTCGGCCGCATGGCGGACATGGCCCGCGAAATGGCCCCTCATCCGTCGGAACGATTGTTGCGGAAACGCGCTGCCGCCACTCGCTTCGTCTGGCTGCGGCCCCTCCCCATGGCCGTCGCGACCGTGGCAATCTGTCTGCTGGCCGTGGTGATGTGGCGGGTGGCCACGCCGGTGGGTCCGGTCGGAACGGAAACGGTCGCGATGCAAGAGGCCGCGGGCAACGAATGGATGCTGGACGGAGTGGACGGCTTGGTGGGCGATTCTCTTTCCGGCACGCTGGGAATGATCAGTCCCGACGTTTCGACAGCCCTTGACGAACAATTTTTTGAAATGCTGGCCCCTTCGGAAGACGAAGGAGGTTTCTACGAGGAGGAAGA
Organism: uncultured delta proteobacterium; assembly: GCA_963826125.1. Lineage (GTDB taxonomy): Bacteria > Desulfobacterota > Desulfarculia > JACQYL01 > CAWGVV01 > CAWGVV01. The sequence goes on from CAWGVV010000001.1 coordinate 213,354, forward strand.
AAATGAAGAAGGCAGTGTTGCGTAAGGTTCCTTTTCTGCTGGCGGCCGTGTTTATCGCGCAGGCGGCTTGGGGGCAGGTTGCTTTCGCCAAGCACGACCTCATGCCCGGGAAATGGTGGATGATGCCCCGGGTGGCCGACACCCTCAACCTCACCGAGGAAGAAAAAGCCAAGCTGGATCAGCTTTTCCTCGATAAGCAGAGTGCCATGATCGACATCAAGGCGCGGGTGGACAAGGAGCAGCTCGCCCTGGAATCGATCCTGGGACGGGAGCCTCTGGACGAGGCGGCGGCATCGACCCAGTTCTCCCGCGTCCTCGCCGCCCGTGACGAACTCGCCGGGCTGCGCTTCCAGTTCCTGGTGGGATCCAGGAAAGTGCTCGGCGCCGAGCGTTTCCAGCAGCTTACGAGCATCTTCGAGGAGTTCAAGGAACGGTTCCGGTCCTGGAAAGACAGGCGGGACGGAGATGGGGGCGGGTCCGGACGGTAATCGGCCGCGCACATTCGTTTCAACTGTTTTTCAACACGTCTCAAGAACCGGGGGAAGACCCCGGTCTTTCCTTTTCCGGCTCCAATTTCCAGAGGTCCATGGGGCGGGGGTAGGTTCGGCACAGGGAAGCGGTCGCCTGCCGAAACTCCTTTGGAGTCCAGTATGGAAGTTTCCGGCATTGGTCCATGTGCCGGAGAGCGCAGGATTTCAGCGGGGCATGGTTGTAGATGGAGACGCGCCGTCGGCGGGTGGTGGCGGTATAGAAGCTGAGGAAGAGCCGTTTCTGCTCAACGAGTTCGTTCACTAGTCCGGGACCCGATGGGGAACAGTTGTCCACCCACACGTCATACGTCATGGATTCTTCGTCGTTGACGCGGATGAGAACAACCAGGGGCCGTACACCGTCCACCTGCAGGGAAATGCATTTCATGGTGATGCGGGGGTGCTGGCCGAGCGTGCGCAGCTTTTCCCGCGTTTCCCGCACCAGAAGCGCCGTGGTGAGTTCGCCTTCCCCGGACGGCCATTGTGCGTACGCGGCCTCGCCGGGAAGGAGTCCCGCCACCGCCTCGATCACCTTCGGGGGATCGGCTTCGGGAGGGGGAAACTTCCGGGAACGACGCGCGGCCGGGCCGCGACTCACAAAATGATCCTTTTCTTGATAATCTTCACCACTTCCTCGGGTTCGTCCGCCAGCGTTATGATATCCATGTCGTCTTCGGAAATCTTGTTCTCCGCCAGCAGCTGCGCCCGTATCCAGTCCAGGAGACCCTTCCAGTATTCCTTGCCCACCATTACCACGGGAAAAGCACGTATGCGCTTGGTCTGGATGAGGGTAAGGGCTTCGAAGAGTTCGTCCAGCGTACCGAAGCCGCCGGGCAGAATCACGTAGGCCATGGCATACTTGACGAACATTACCTTGCGCACGAAAAAGTATTTGAAATCGAGCTGAATGTTGGCGTACGGATTCGGTTTCTGCTCGAAGGGCAAACGGATGTTGAGCCCCACGGACCGGGCGCCGGCGTCCGCCGCGCCTCTGTTGACCGCCTCCATCATACCCGGGCCTCCCCCGGAAATGATCGTATAACCGGCCTTGGCGAGTTGGAAGGCGATCTCCCTGCCGATCTGGTAGAGACCGTCTTCCGGATTGGTGCGGGAAGATCCGAAGATGGACACCGCTGGGCCGATTTCGGAGAGCGTTTCAATGCCTTCCACCAGTTCGGCCATGATACGGAAAATCCGCCACGATTCGGTGATACTCAGCTCGTCTACTACGTATTGATGCCTGTCCGCCACGAAACAGTTCCGCCTTTCCGAAGCCGGGTCCGCAAACCGGGCCGTATTTTCCGCTTCCGCTCGAAAAACGATCAGGGGATTATAACAGATCGTTTCCAATGAAAAAAGGATATGCTACACAGAGCCATGCTCTGGTTCGTGTTCGCACTCCTGTCGGCCTTTTTCGTGGCTACCGAAGCAGTCCTGACGAAGGTCCTCCTGCGGCGGAACGACGCCTGGACCACGGGCTGGATCATCTGCACCCTCTCCGTCCCATTTCTGGCGCCGCTCATGCTGGGACAGGGGCCCATACGCTTCAGCGGCGAATTCTTCCTGCTGTGCTCGATCCTTCTGCCGGTCGAGTCGCTGGCCTACTGGCTCTACCTTACCGCTCTTCAAACCTCGCCGGTGTCCCTCACCGTCCCCTTCATGGCCTTTACCCCGGTGTTCACCATCCTCACCGGGTGGCTTTTTCTGGGCGAAACCTTACCGCGCGGCGGTATCGCGGGAATCCTTTTCATCAGCGCGGGAGCATATCTGCTGCAAGCCAACCTCGTCCGGCACAGCATCTTCGCCCCCATAAAAGCGGTCTTCACCCATCGTGGTTCCCGTGCCATGCTTCTGGTATCCTTCTTGTACAGCATCACTTCGACCCTGGGGAAAAAGGCGGTGCTGTTGGTGGGCGCGCGGCCTTTCGCGGTGATTTACATGGCTTTTTTCTCGGTGGTGCTGACGGTTTTCCTCCTCCGCAACAGAAGCATCGGTCGCGGTACGCTGCATCTGCGGAACCGGTATTGGGTGTGGGCGCTGCTCGGAGGGCTCGCCATGGCGCTCGAAACCGCCTTCCATTTTCTGGCCATCGAGCGGGTGGCGGTCGCCTACATGATCTCGGTGAAGAGGACCAGCATCGTCTTTTCAGTGCTCTACGGATGGCTCATATTCCGTGAGGAATTTATCCTATACCGATTCGGCGGCGCCACGGTCATGGTGATAGGAGTGGTTTTCATCTACCTGTCGTAGAAGACCGGGTGCGTTTCCCTCTATGGTTTGCGGAGAGAATGCTTTTATAATGATACGGTTTCGATAATCATGAAAGAGATACTCAAGGAAAAAATCCAATCCCTGCCGCATACGCCGGGGGTCTACCTGTTCAAGGACACCCAATCGGTGGTGCTCTATGTGGGCAAGGCCAAGGACCTGAAGAAGCGGGTCGTCTCCTACCTGCGGGACGACATACCCCCCAAGACCCGGCTGCTCATGGACCGTGCCCGCGATTTGTCGTTCATCGTGACGACCACGGAGAAGGACGCCCTTCTCCTGGAAAACAACCTCATCAAGGAACACCACCCCCGGTACAACATCAACCTGCGGGACGACAAGGACTATCCCTGTTTACGCCTGACGGTCAACGAGGATTTTCCGCGGCTCGAAGTCGTGCGCCGGCCCAGAAAAGACGGAGCATTGTATTTCGGTCCGTTCAGTTCGGCCAAGGCCGTTCGCCAGACGTTGAAACTGATGCAGCGCCTTTTTCCCCTGAGAAAGTGCAAGGGCAGGGTGGGGGAAAGCAAACGTCCGTGCCTCAACTACCAGATGGGCAGGTGTCTGGGACCATGCTGGGGAAAAGTCGGCCGGGAGGAATATGCCAGGGTGGTGCAAGAAGCCGCCTACTTCCTCCAGGGCAGGCGAAAGGAACTGGAGCGCGTACTCAGGCGGGAAATGGAAACCGCCGCCGAGAACATGGATTTCGAGCGGGCGGCCAATATCCGGGACCGCCTCCTGGCCGTGGGGGCCACGCTGGAACGGCAGCACATCATTTACCGCAACATCACGGACGCCGACATTCTGGGCGTTTACGGCAACGAGCAGGCCATCGACGTGGCCGTGCTCTCCCTGCGCGGTGGGTCCGTCATCGGCAGCCGGTCATACGTGCTCGATCCTCAGGTCGTGCAGGGGGACGATCTTATCGCCGAGTTTGTGAAGCGTTACTACTATCAGAATCGGTTCGTCCCGCCGGAGGTTATCATTCCCGAGGACATCGCCGACCGGGAACTCCTGGAAGAGTGGCTTTCCGAAGTGAGGGGAGGGCGGGTGCATCTGACCGTCCCGCAACGGGGCGAAAGAAAAACCCTTCTGGGTATGGCCCAGGAGAACGCCGGCACGTTCCAGAAAACTCGGCTCAGCAAGGAAAACCAGACCGTCGAGGTACTCGAAACCATTCAGGGCGCGCTGCACCTCGCAAAACTGCCGCGTACCATCGAATGTTACGATATCTCCACCACCCAGGGGAAGCAGAACGTGGGGTCCCGGGTTCGTTTCTTCATGGGAGAGCCCGATAAGATGGGGTATCGGCGCTACCGCGTGGAGGGCCAGGGGCATCCCGACGATTACGCCATGATGCGGGAAGTGCTGGAGCGGCGGTTTGCCAGGGCGGGAGAGGACCCCTTGCCCGATCTCCTCATGGTGGACGGCGGGAAGGGACAGCTCAACATCGCGGTCGACGTGTCCAGGGAATTTAATTCCGAACTGGGAATGGCAGGACTGGCCAAGGAGGAGTTCGACAAAATCTACATTCCGGGACGCAAGAACCCGGTAATTTTCCGGTCGGACAACAAGGCCCTGCACCTCTTGCAGAGGATTCGCGACGAATCCCACCGCTTCGCGGTCCAGTACCACAGGAAGCTCCGCACGAAAGCGGGGCTCGACACGGAAATCAACGGATTGCGCGGTGTGGGGGCCAAACGAAGAGCCGCCCTGCTCACCCGTTTCGGCAGCGTGGAACGGCTGCGTGACGCTTCAGTAGAGGAGATCGCTTCGGTGCCCGGCATCAACAGGAACCTGGCCGAAACGATTCTGGAGGGGCTTCGCCGAACGGACGAGGGGGCCGCCACGCTTCCGTAGCGGGGGGAAAGGTCCGGGCGGTGTCCTTGACACCCTTGGGAAAAGCATCTAGACTCCCGGCAACGTTCTAAAGAAGAAACATCTCATTTTTTCACAGCTTACCTTTCTCTCAATGCAGTGAGACACCATTATGTTTGGCATCGGCATGCCGGAATTGCTCGTCATCCTGGTTGTGGCGCTCATCGTGCTCGGTCCGAAAAAATTGCCCGACGTGGCCAAGGGGCTCGCGCGGGGGCTCGCCGAGTTCAAGAAGGCCACGCAGGAGATTAAACAGAACATCGAACTCGATGAAGACCTGCGGGAAATCAAGCAGACGTTTGACGACGAGATGCGGAAAACCATGTACGGCAAGCCCGCGCCTCTGCCCGCTGCGACCGCCCCCGAACCGGAGGAAGGACTCGACGGCGGAACCGGGGGTTCCTTCGATGTAGCCGGCGCCCTCCCGGCGGAGGAGAACGTGCCTTCCGCCACGTCCGAGCAGATGGAAAAAGCGGAGGCCGCCGAGGCCGGCGAAGAGGCTCCGTCCACGGGGAAAGTTGCGGAAGCGGAAGAGGGCGGCAGCGAGATTACCCTCGCCGGGCTGGAAACGGCTCTCCCACCGGACTCTCATGCTCAAACGAAAACGGAAGCGGAACCTGGGACTGATCCGGAGAAGAAAGCGGAATGACCGAGATCGAAGAGAACAAGATGCCTTTCACGGCGCATCTGGAAGAATTGCGCCGCCGGCTCATCTACATGGCCATTGCCATAACCGTGGGCTTCATCATCTGCTACAGCTTTTCCGAACAGCTTTTTGGCGTTCTGATGTCTCCCCTGGTGAAGAGGCTGCCCGCCGGCAGCAAACTCATCTATACCAACCTTCCGGAAGCCTTCTTCACCTATATGAAAATCGGCTTGCTGGGAGGGGTCCTGTTGGCATGCCCGGTCATCTTCTACCAGCTCTGGAAGTTCGTCGCCCCCGGCCTCTACTCCGACGAAAAGAAGTACGTCATTCCCTTTGTGGTGGCTTCCTCGTTGCTCTTCATGGGCGGAGCGCTCTTCGGCTATCTGATCGTCTTCCCCTTCGGGTTCGCATTCTTTCTCAGCTATTCCACCGACCAGATACAGGCGATGCCTTCCCTGAAACAGTATTTTTCCTTTTCGGTCAAACTGCTCTTCGCCTTCGGCATCGTTTTCGAGATGCCGGTCGTCACTTTTTTCCTGGCCAGGATGGGAGTGGTGACGGCGGAAAAGATGCGCAAGGTCCGCAAATACGCCATCGTGTTGATCTTCATCGTGGCGGCCATCTTTACCCCGCCGGATGCCATGACCCAGTTGATGATGGCCGTTCCTCTCCTGATCCTCTATGAAGTGAGTGTCTACATCGCGAAATTCTTCGGCAAGAAGAAAGAGGTGGAGCAGGAAGAAGAGGCGGCGGAGGAAGCCACTACCGCGGTACAGAAGAAGGAAGCCTGACCGGCATTCGTCATTTGACGGGAGACATCCGGTTTGGTCCGGGATTTCTCTTTCCGCCGGAATATTTCCATGCCCCAAAGAGGGCGTTGAGATGACGGGAAAGACCCGATTGAAAATGATCGTCAGGATGAACCTTTCAGAGATGACAGGCGAGTAACTGCCGCCCTTCGTTCCCCCCTTTGCCATCAGACGCGAGAAGACAACAGGGGCGTAGTCCGTTGAACTACGCCCCCGCTTTCATTCAACACACGATTCCCCCTTCCGCCGGAATGACAAATCAGAGAGAAACGCTCTTTTATCGACACCCTCAACGTCAGGGGGCGGCCATGATGGAATCGCCCACCACCGTGAGCACCAGGAGCTGCTTGTCCACGTCCCCGTCGGGCCGGAAGGAAGTAATTCCCGTCACGCCCGGATAGTCGTGGATACCGGCGATGGCGTTCCTGATTTCTTCCCGCGTCCACGCATTGTTGCCGGTTACCGCCTGCACGATCATCTTGGCCGTATCGTAGCCGATGGCCGAGAAGAGATCCGGTGTCTGGCTGAATACCGTTTTGAATTGCGAGCGGAAAGCTTCGTTTTCGGGCGTCTGGCTCCCCATGTGAAAAGCGGCCGGGAATAGTGCACCCTGGATGTAGCGGTCGCCTTTTTCCGCCAATTCCGGGTAGTTCCAAAGGATGGTGCCCAGTAGCGTCACGTTCTCCACGTTGAAGTACGCCACCTGGGGGGCGATCATGAGAATCTTCCGGTAGTCGTCGGGAATGAATAATCCCTGAAATGCGGGAGTGATCGGGGTCTCGTCCTTCGCTTCCTCCGCCCTTGCCTTCACACCCAGCAGCTTCCGGAAAGAATCGCGAAAGTCCGTGGTATCGGGGGGATAGCTGATACTGGTGGTAACGGCGCCGCCCATCTTCACCACTTCCTCGGTAAAGAGCTTGGCGTAGAGGTTCCCGTATTCGCTCTCCGGATAGAGCACGGCGAACCGAGTGATTTCCCGCCGTTTCATGGCGTAATCCAGCACGGACCGTACCTGCATCTGTGCGGTGATGAAATTGCGGAACACGAAGTCGCCGATCGACGAAATTTCCTCGCTCTGGGTGAGGGTGATGATCGGAACATTCAGTTTCTGAGCTTCCTGCGCGGCCGCCTTGGCTGTGTTGCTGAGGAGCGGACCGATGATGGAGCCCACCTTATCCTGACTCACCAGGTCGCGGACGCACTGCTCGGCCGTGGTGGGACTCCCCTTGGAATCCTTGATCACCAGCCGGAAGGAGGAGGGTTGTTCGCTCTCGGAATAGGCCCCGAGCCCGAGCATCAACCCGAAAAGGATGCGCTGGCCGTAGGCTTCGTTGGGGCCGCTCAGGGGAAGGATGCACCCCACGGCCTTGGGGTCGACCTTCAATTGTCCGTGGATGCTTTCCAGCTGCGTCCGTGCCGCGGCGGCTTCCTCGCTCCTTGGGTATCGGCTGACGAGGCCGGAATAGGCGGTTTCCGCCTTCCCGTACTGTTTCGTCGCGGTGTATCTTCGCCCCAGCTCCAGGAGAATGATGTTCTCGGGGAACCGGTTGGCGTAGGTATTCCGCGCCGCTTCCAGCTCCTCGGCGCTCATGAGCGTGAGCAGCTCGAGGGTCCTCTCCTTCGAGACTTCCCGGTAGGGCGCCACGGACAGGTCATACGCCGCCGCAAGCCTTTGCAGGGCGGAGCTGAGGCGTCCCTCGCGTTCGTCCACCAGCGCCCAGGCAACCTGGATACCCGCTCGATCACCCGGCGAAACCACCCTCGTCTCAATCTGGCTCAGCAGGGATTTCGCCCCCGCCGTGTTTCCGGTAAGGACCAGCGCCCGGCTGTAGAGGAGGCATGCCTCCACCAGGAGAGGGCTTTGCTGGTAGTCCGTCAGGAAACGGTTTCCCGCCCGCGACAGCGCGTCGTATTCCTGCAGGGAATCGTAAATCCGCATTTCCGAAAGCAGCACCTGCGGAGCGAGCGAATGGTTGGGATAGTGGTCGAGGAAGGCTTCATAAACCTCAAGGGCCTTTGTCTTTTTGCCTTCCTCCGCCAGGGAGTCGGCGTTGGCTGCCATCGTTTCGGGAGACTCGGCCACAGGGGGAGTTGTCGGGACCGGCGGCTGCGGTTTTTGGGGAGCCGGCGCGCACGACACGAAAAACATCACCAGGAGAAATACAAGCGCGGAAAAGGATCGCATGGGAGAACAGACCGGATTTAGAGGAAAGTGGAAAAGAACTTCTCTCTTGGCCCCGAGGCGGGCGAGAGGGGAAAAAGAGGGGAGCGGACCGGCCGCTCCCCTCGGAACGTCGTTACTTGTTGTCTTTGACCTCTTCATATTCGGCGTCGACAACGTCTTCCTCCGACTTGCCGGCCTCGGCTCCGCCGGCACCCTGAGCGCCGCCTCCCTCTTTGGTCGCCTGAGCATAGGCCTGCTCGGCGATCTTATGGGAAGCCTGGACGAGTTCGTCGCTGATGCTCTTGATCTGGTCGGCGTCGTCGTTCTCCATGGCCGTTCTGAGGCGCGCTATGATGGAGTCTACATTGGAACGGGTGGCGCTGTCCACCTTGTCGCCCAGGTCGCGCATGGATTTTTCCGTGTTGTACGCCAGCGCATCCGCGTGGTTCCTGGCTTCCACCAGTTCGCGCTTCTTCTTGTCTTCGTCCCGGTGGGATTCGGCGTCCCTGACGGCTTCCTGGATTTCCTGCTCGGTCATGCCGCTCGATGCCGTGATCTTGATGGACTGCTCCTTGGCCGTGGCCAGATCCTTGGCCGAAACGTGCACGATGCCGTTGGCGTCGATGTCGAAGGTGACTTCGATCTGCGGCACGCCTCGCGGCGCGGGCGGAATTCCCGTCAGTTCGAACCGGCCCAGCGTCTTGTTGTTGGGCGCCATTTCACGCTCGCCCTGCAGCACGTGGATGGACACCGCGGGCTGGCTGTCCGAGGCGGTGGAGAAGATCTGGCTCTTTCTGGTCGGGATGGTGGTGTTCTTCTCGATCAGCTTGGTCATGACCCCGCCCAGCGTTTCGATGCCCAGGGACAGCGGCGTCACGTCCAGCAGCAGAACGTCCTTCACGTCTCCGCCCAGCACGCCCGCCTGAATGGCGGCGCCGATGGCGACCACTTCGTCGGGATTGACGCCCCGGTGAGGCTCGCGCCCGAAGAGCTGTTTCACTCTTTCCTGCACCTTGGGCATACGGGTCATGCCGCCGACCAGGATGACTTCGTCGATGTCCGACGCCTTGAGGCCCGCGTCCTTGAGGGCGGTCTGTACCGGCGGCACCACTTTTTCAATCAGTTCGTCCACCAGCATTTCGAGCTTGGCCCGGGTGAGTTTGATGTTCAGGTGCTTGGGGCCGCTGGCGTCGGCCGTGATGAAAGGCAGATTCACCTCGGTCTCCATGGAGGAGGAGAGTTCCATCTTGGCCCGTTCCGCCGCTTCCTTCAGCCGCTGCAACGCCATCTTGTCGCTTCTGAGGTCGATGCCGTAATCCTTTTTGAACTCGGCCGCGAGATAATCGATGATCTTGAGGTCGAAGTCCTCGCCGCCCAGGTGCGTATCGCCGTTGGTGGCCTTCACCTCGAACACGCCTTCGCCGAGTTCCAGGATGGAGATATCGAAGGTGCCGCCGCCGAGGTCGAAAACCGCGATGGTTTCATCCTTCTTCTTGTCCAGACCGTACGCCAGCGATGCGGCGGTGGGTTCGTTGATGATTCGCTTCACGTCGAGTCCCGCGATGCGGCCGGCATCCTTGGTCGCCTGGCGCTGGCTGTCGTCGAAGTACGCGGGCACGGTGATGACCGCTTCGGTCACCTTTTCGCCCAGATAGTCTTCCGCCGTCTGTTTCATCTTGGTGAGAATCATGGCGGAAACTTCCGCCGGGCTGAAGGTTTTGCCGTCGATCTCTATATATGCATCGGAATTGGCGCCCTTCACGATCTTGTACGGCAGGTTGTGGATGTCCGTCTGCACGATGGAAGATTGGAATTTCCGACCGATAAGTCGTTTCACGGCGGACACGGTCCGACTGGGATTGGTGATGGCCTGTCGTTTGGCCACCTGGCCCACCAGCCGTTCGCTGCTGTCGGTGAACGCCACCATCGAAGGCGTGGTGCGGCTCCCCTCGGCGTTGGGAATGACTTTCGGGTCACCCCCCTCCATGATGGCTACGCAAGAGTTGGTTGTTCCCAAGTCGATCCCTATGATCTTTCCCATAATTGAAGCTCCTCCCTATTCAACATCCGAATGGATTTCTTACTCACAATTTTAATCATCCTGCGCCGGTTTTTTCGATACGACGACCAGCGAGGGACGCAACAGCCTGTCGTTCAACAGATAGCCTTTTTGGGCTTCGGTGAGCACGGTGTTCTCCTCAACGTCCGGGTTCTCCTGCTGCATCATGGCCTCGTGAAAGTTGGGGTCGAACTTCTCCCCCTCGGCCGGGATGGGTTTCACACCGTGTTTCTCCAGGACGTCCATGAAGCTTTTCCGCGACAATTCGATTCCGTCGATGAACGATTGCGGGACGTTGCTCTCCTTCCCGTGGCTGAGCGCCCTTTCCAGGGAATCGACGATCGGCAGCAGGTCCCTGGCCAAAGCTTCCACGGCCCGTTTGTAAAATTCGGTCTGCTGTTTTTCCTGTCGTTTCTTGAAATTTTCGAACTCGGCCGCGGTCCTCAGCCAATTGTCGCGGTATTCTTCGGCTTTGCGTTCCATATCCTTCACATCGGCATTGCCGGTGCCTTCTCCCCGTTCGTCCGCCCCGGTCGGGGTATCTTCCCGTTCCATTGCTCCCATGTCGCTGGTTCCGGCAGGCGTGATGTTTTCCCCTTCATCGGCGGTTCCCGCATTCCCTTCCACCGGGCGTTCGGCATCCCGCTGTTTCGAGGCGGTATCGCCTGCATGTTTTTTGTCTTTGAACATCGCGCTTGTTTTCCTCCTCATGATTGGGTGAAAATATTGGTAATCATCCTAGCCGTATAGTCAACTATGGGAATCACCCTCGAATAGTTCATCCTTGTCGGCCCGATCACCGCCAGCACCCCCAGGGGGAAATACCCCTTGTGGTAGGGCGACGTTACCACGCTCACGTCCTTCAACCCTTCGAACTCGCATTCCGAACCGATGAAAATGCTCACGCCCTCCGCGTACTGAGTCTTCGCCAGCAGGTTGATGAGCTTTGTTTTCTCCTCCAGCGCCCGGAATATTTTCTTCATCGTTTCCAGATTGGCGAACTCCGGCTGGTCAAGCACGCTCGTCTGGCCCTCGATGTAAACGTCGCCTTCCTCCGTGTCGTCCAACGCCTGCTCGGTGAGTTTCAGTGCTCGCGTCATGAGTTCATCGAAACGGGACTTTTCGTTTTGCATTTCACGAACCAGCCGGGCCTGTATCTGCGTAAGCGTATGGTTGTTCAGCAGTTCGTTGATGTACTTCGAAAAGTTCACCAGGTCGGACGACGACAGATCGTCGTGCGTCTCGATGATCTTGTTCTGCACCAGACCCGTGTGGTCCACCAGAATCGCCAGGACGATCTTTTTCCTCAGCAGAATGAAATCGATGTGGCGCAGACTTTTGGGGCTTACCTCCGGCGCAATCACCACGGCCGTGTGCTGGGAGAGGCGGGAAAGCACCCGGGAAGTCTCCCGCAGCAGATGCGGCACGTCGTGGACGTTCCGGTTGATCCTGCGCTGGATGACTCCCTTCTGGTCGGAGGTGAGCTGTTCCACTTCCAGGATCGAATCCACAAACAGACGAAGGGCGTTCTCCGTGGGGATGCGGCCGGACGACGAATGCGGCTGGCTGAGCAGTCCCATCTCGGTCAGGTCGGCCATGACGTTGCGAATGGTGGCCGGCGACAGATTGATGCCGCTCGTCTTGGAAATGGTGCGCGATCCCACCGGTTCGCCGGTGGCGATGTAGCCGTGAACCACTTCGCTGAGAATCTTCCTGCTTCGCTCGTCCGGAAGCTCTATGGCGGAACGGGCCGTGGGGGCAGCGTTTTCCGGCGATCTCATCATATCGGCAATGACGTTCGTCCCTTTTCGAAGACGGCGCGTGTTGCTCACCTCGGGAGGCCTTTCGGCTGATCCGGCAATAACTTCGTTATTTCATTAGAATATCGGGTCTGCTTTGCTGGGTTTTCAAATTGTCCTGAAAGTAAGAATCAAAACATCCTTTGTCAAGCGTGCGGTTTCCATCGAAAAGCGCCCGGAAACCCCGTTTTACGGTGTGCCCGCCGCGCCCTGTTTCTTTCCGTGACCTTGACCTTGCCGTGTCGGATACTATATTAAGGTGCCATATCCTGGTGAGGAGGTACGGTCATAAAACTCGTTGCCCAAAATAAGAGCGCCCGCTTCAATTATGAGATCGATGAAACCATCGAGGCGGGCATGGTGCTCACCGGAACGGAAGTGAAATCGCTCCGAAGCGGCAAGGCCAACATAAAGGACAGCTACGTGAAGATCGAACGCGACGAAGCGTGGCTGTACAACATGCACATAAGCATCTATCCCCACGCCGCTTTCGGCAATCACGATCCCGAGCGGGTGCGGAAGATCCTGCTGCACAAGCGGGAGATCAAGCGGCTCATCGGGAAGGTGAGGGAAAAGGGATTCGCGCTCGTCCCCACGAAGGTTTATTTCAAGGAGCACATCGCCAAGGTGGAAATCGCTCTCGCCAAGGGAAAAAAATCATACGACAAACGCGAATCCATTAAACGTAAGGACATGGAACGCGATCTACAGAGAATGGTGAAAAAATATAAATAACCCACTGGACCGAAGGTGACCCTCCTTGACAAGCGGAGGGGAGAAAACTAAACTGATTTTTTACTTTTACAGAAGGGGGCGTAACGGATTCGACGGGGACAGCGAAGCTTAAGTTGCATGCCGAGGACCCATCTTCTCGTTAAAATGGTGGACACTTACAAGTGCCGATAACTACGAATACGCATTAGCCGCTTAGTCGGCTGACGTCTTGGTTTCAGTACCTGCGGGAAATCCGGGCGACGACTAGCAGGAGTAGCGAGCGAATCTTGTCTGTAGGATTCGTAAGTGAATCCCTTTTACAGACTAGCGTGACAGAGATCCTGCCTTTGAGAACGAAGTCGTGCGAAACACTAATTCAAGGGACAAGCATGTAGAGGCTTAAGTGGAAGGTTTTCGGACGCGGGTTCAACTCCCGCCGCCTCCACCATTTTGTAGAACAGTTTTTCGAAGGGGTCAGCGTACGCGCTGGCCTTTTTTTTGTTCATCGCGGACTTTTGGGAAAGCATACGCGCAACAGCAGCGGGCACCGGCCTATGACGGGAACAAGCAGTCCGTCATCTCTGACGGAGTGAAGCGTAGAGAGAAATCTTGAGCGGAACGAGGTTTTTCGCTGTTACGAATGTAGATAATGCCGGACAGTGCGGCGAAGGGGGGTTTGGAGCAGGGCGGGATACGAGGGTTCTACTCCTGCTTGGAGAGAAAACGTGCCCGCAGAGCGTTCTTAATGTCGTCCTCGGAGGCCGCATGTGAAAGATCGATTCCGCCTGATACCTCCAGGAACCTGGCTCAGAGCTTATTCATACCATCAGGCTGTCCATACCATGGGGTCCACTGCCGGTCCCTTTCCAGCCGCATGAGCAGAGAGGTGGTGCTTGATGCCCTTCATATGGCGATGGATCGCAGCCGGCCGGGGCCGGGCTTGATCCATCACTCGGATCGGGGCAGCCAGTATGCCTGCACTGACTATCGGGAAGCGCTCCAGTCCCACGGCATGCTTTGCAGCATGAGCCGCAAGGGGGACTGTTGGGACAATGCCCCCATGGAAAGCTGGTTCCATACCCTCAAGACCGAGTTGATCAACCACCGTCTCTATCGTACCCGGCAAGAGGCAATGAGTGACATCTTCTGGTTCATTGAGGTCTTCTACAACCGCAGCCGGCGACATTCCGCTCTAGGATACCTGACCCCGACGGAATACGAGATCGTCAGGTTGGCTGCTTAACTGTGTGTCCACACAATCGGGGGAAGATCAAACCGCACTTCGACCTCATTTGTAATTCTTCAAACCATCCATCATCATGTTCTTTCCCTCGAGCATCATCTTGTCCCCTTGTACAATGTCCTTCTCCGCATCTTTGAGTTTCCCTTCCTGCAACATGCCCCTGGCCTTCAACTCATTTATGATCGCATCCTTGCCTTCCATCATTTTCGTGGTGCCGCTCATGACTTCCTCTTTGCCCTTTATCTCTCCCTTTTCCGCTTTCTGTTTCATCATCTCCTTGCCCTTAAGGGCCAGCTTCTCCCCGTCAGCGAGTGTTTTTATTCCTGCTGCCAGCTTGGGGTCCTTCAGCAGCGTTCTTTTTCCCAAAGCGTCCATCAGCATCTTCTTGCCCGCCAACATCTCGTCAACACCTTTAATAACCCGGCTTTTTGCCTTGGTGTCCATCTGCTCCTGCGCCGCCTGGGAAATCCCAAAGGTAAGGACAATCCCAACCATTACAAAGATCGCCACCAATTTGTTGACATGAAACGATGTCCTCATGCTCATTCCTCCTTCAAGGTCCGATTGATTTGTATTAGATTCCTTCAGCCTCAAATTCAACTGCTCGCGCCCCTCCACTCTCGTGCGTTTACTTTCTGCCTCATGCTGCACAGCTTTTCGTGGCTCACCCCCTTTCGCTTTCATTCGGGCGAAAGGATCGTATTTGAGCCTAACGCTATTGGTCCGTCAAAAAAATGGGGCGGATCCCTTATTCCACCCAGGAAAGGGCTGTACTTTGCCTTCAGATTCCTGGCAGCACTGGGAAGTCCCCTCCCCGGGTTGGTGGATAGAGAGAAATCTTGAGCGGAACGAGGTTTTTCGCTGTTACAAATGTAGATAGTGCCGGACAGTGCGGCGAAGGGGGAGCCTAGCCCGGATTATTCATCAGGAAGGCTTGAAAAGGAAAAGGGTGTGGTCTAAGGTATTGTTACCGCTAACAAAAACCTAAAGACAGAGCACACCCTTATGAAAACAGTCTGCCATAAACAGCTCAGCTTGGGAAGCCTTTTCAACAAGGAAATCATCGCGTGTTTCGACGGCGGCCGCATGACCTCCGACGGGGGCGGCCTTTTGCTGAGGGAAATCGACGAGCGGTACCGAGTGACCGCAGCCGTAGCGGCCGCCCTTCATGATTCGCGCGATCCGGAACGAACGGTTCATGAGGTTTCCACGCTGGTGAAGCAGCGTATCTTTTCCATCGCGTTGGGATACGAGGACGCCAACGACGCCGATACACTGAAAGGCGACCCGGCGCTCAAGACCCTGTCGGGAAGGTTGCCGGAGAGTTCTCCCGATCTCGCCAGTCAACCCACCATCTCCCGGTTCGAGAACCGGGTAAACGAGCGCGATCTTTTTCGCCTGGCCGACCGGCTGGTCGATCTGTACCTCCGGACCCATCCCGGCTCCCCGGCCTGGATCGTTCTGGATATGGACACCACTGACGATCCCACTCATGGGGATCAGCAGTTGAGCTTCTTCCACGGCTACTATGACCAGTACATGTATCATCCTCTGTTGATCTTCGACGGCCTCGACGGATTCCCTCTGGCGGCGGTGCTTCGCCCCGGCAACGCGCACGCCTCGAAAGCGGCCGTTTCGATCCTGAAGCGGCTGATCAAGAAGCTGCAAAAAGCCTATCCGCGAAGCAGCATTCTGCTCCGCGCGGACGCCGGCTTCGCCGTCCCGGCGATCTACCGCTTCCTGGAAAAGCATGGTATCTCGTATGTGATCGGCATGATTACCAATAACCGACTCAGGAAGAAGGTCGAGAGTCTTACCGCCCAGGCTCAACGGGCCTTCGAGCGCACAAGCTGCAAGCAGCGCTCTTTTACCTCCTTCGGTTATAAGGCCGACTCGTGGAAGCGATCCCGCAGGGTCGTGGCCAAGGTGGAATGGCTGCCAAGGGGACTCAACCAGCGTTTTGTCGTTACCAATCTCCGCAGCGGCCCCCGAACCATCTATGACGAAGTCTATGTTCTGCGGGGCGAGGTGGAAAACCGGATCAAGGAACTGAAGCTGGATCTCATGGCCGACCGGCTCAGCTGTCATCGCTTCCAGGCCAATCAGTTCCGCCTCCTGCTTCATACCGTGGCATACAGTTTGTTCTGGCTCCTGCGTCGCCACCTACAGGGAACCGAACTGAGCGCGGCCCAGGCCGGAACCATCAGACTCAGGCTCCTCAAAATCGGAGCCCGCGTTATCCAGAGCAACCGTCGCGTCTGGTTCCACATGGCCTCCGGCTACCCGTATCAAATCCTCTTTGCCCGGCTTGTCGATAGCATCAGGGCTGCACCCGCGTAGCCGTTCCTGCCATCTCCATCGCTTCCCGAACACCCCCACGGCATACCTGCGCCTTCTCGCTCTGAAAAATCACTTCATCCGACTCTTATTCGGCTACGAGCTCGTCGAAAACCCACCTTTGGGCAATAATCCGCATACAAGAAATGCCGGACGACGCTACCGATCGCTCTTTTTTGAACCCCTCATGAATTAAGCGGGCTAGCAGATTGTTGAAAAGGTCCTCTAAGGCGTCACCCCGGCGAAAGCCGGGGTCCAGAAGCGCCCGAAAATACTGGATTCCGGCTTTCGCCGGAATGACGAAATGACCGTCAATGTGCATTTTTCAACAGCCTGCTAGAGCAGGGCAGGATACGAGGGTTCTACTCCTGCTTGGAGAGAAAACATGCCCGCAGAGGGTTCTTAATGTCATCCTCGGAGGCCGCATGTGAGAGATCGATTCCGCTCTCCTGGAGAAGCCAAATGAGCGAGCGGAGAAATTCCGACCGGCTGAGCTTCACCTTCGTGTTCTTCAAAGTGCGGTACTCAAGATCGTCAAGGAATTCGATCTGACTTTCAAGCAGGATGACGGTTGTCTTCCTCCACTCAGGAAGTGCACGCGGTCTGCCCATGACCGGGTTGTGCCCTTCTGCGAATCGTTCATGGCTATCCTCCTGAAGGATGTAGGGACATACTGAAGCAGGTATTTCATGAAACAGTGGTGTATGCCAAGCCTCTGGGGGTGGTGTGGTGGAGAGGGGTTGGATAGGGGGTACCCCTTCCCCCGGCATGATATACGGGTAGTATTTTGTGCGGAAGAAAATAAAAAGGGGTTGAGATTTCCTCAACGCCGTCAAAATATTGTTGACTACTTTAAAATTTGGTGAATATATTATTGCATGAATAGGATATTAGAATTCTGTCAATCACTTGGAACTAGTGATCGTATAGCGCTGTCATCGACACTTATTGCAGTGTTATCCATACTTATTGCAGTTCTTTCAGCACGTTATGCTTTTTTGGCCATTACAGAAGCTCGTAAAGCAAATGCACTTGCTCGTGAAGCAATCGAGGTAACGGTACAGAGTGAATTAAAGGAAGGACGTCTATTCGTTTATAATTGCCTTAAAGAATTTCTTCATTATTGCTCTGCATATAAAACAATGTGGTGTCAAGGAATGGTAAAGGGTACAAGAGACCTTGTAGCTAGAATTGAAAAGTTAAATAACGAAGTTGATAGATGTGGACCTTTAGACATGCCAGATATGGAAAAAATTATACATAATTCCAAAAGAAAAGCATGGCAACTCCAGAGACTCTTTGATCGAATGGCAATACCGAATGCCAAACCTGAGGAGCGAGGCTATGAATCCGCTGAAGACAATGTTGATGACATTATCGACTGGTTCGCTGAAAAGGAAAAAGAATTGTTAGAAATATTTAAAATTTACAGCGTTATAAAAATACGCCATTAAAGCTGGTGATATTATGATGCTAGTTATTGTAATATATCATCCTGTTACTCTCAGGTGAATCATTGAGTTTATGGGCCAGATTCGAAGTCAAAGCGTTGTAAGATTCAATCAGATTTTGATCGTACACCTAAATGGAGAGGTAGAATCATGCTCCTTTATGAATATCAAGTTAGGGATCAGTTAGGGCGACTCTATGAATATGCTAACAATGTTCAGGAGAAGTTTCGGTCGGGTGCCTCCGCGAAAGACCTGCTACTTGACAGTAAGAACCTGAAGCAAATTTATGATTCGCTAAATGAAATGTTGCCTGCCGAGATAAGGGAGACTGGATACTGTGGTCAACATATTGCTTACATGGTCTACCATCTAGAAAGAGACTCCATTGAGCGATGTCGAGGAGATATCGACAATATATGCAAACTAGATATCAAATACATTGAAGATGCTTTCCGAAGATGGCATGCGAAACAAGATCATTATGACAAAGAACTAACACTAGGTGTATCAAGTCTTGTCCTGCGTCATGAACTTGACTCTGCGGTACGAAAGGCATTCGTAATTTTGAAGACCCGTTTGATGAAACATTTCAATGCACCTGATAATCTTGATGGCGCTGAACTGGTTAATCATATTTTCGGCAAGAAAGGTTCACCCGGTCTGCCTATCGATGATTCCAAGAAGCAAGCGTTCAGAGACCTCTTGGCAGGCCTATACGGGGTTTTCCGTCACAACTATGCGCATAACGATTCAAACCCCTCATGGGGGGAGACGGAGGCAGTATTATCCATGATCAATTTTATTTTGAAGAGATTGAACCAATTAACAAAGTCTCGCGCGTGAATGAGGACATTCCGACACCGGCCATACAGAAACATGCATGAATATATGCATAACTCCTACCGCCCCTAAACCTACATGCAGCACAAATGCAAGGGCAAATCAGGGGTAGCTTGTACCCTTGCTTTCACAGGTCGGTTACCAAAAGTTTACCAGCATATTTTTGCTCGTAGTAATATCAATAACTTGCAACCGAATACGCGGGTTCAACTCCCGCCGCCTCCACCATTTGTAGAACAGATTTTCGAGGGTCAGCGTACGCGCTGACCTTTTTTGTTTATAGAGAAATTTTGGGAAGAATTTTCTCTTGGTTGGAAAGAAAAATAGTGTTTTTCAATAACTTGCGTTCGCCCTCTTCGACAAGCTCAGGACAGGCTTCTCTCCATCAAACCGAACGGATCATTTCTCGACCGAGGTCAACTGAGACCGTTCGTGTTGAGGTATCGAAGTGCGAACGATCCGGCGGCGGCGTCCGGACATCGGCAGCCCACCCGCGGCACTACCGGGAGTCAAGCGGAGCCTCGGACCGCTTCCATGAAGAAGACCGACATTCTCCGGGGATGCTGCTTTCATTGACGGATATGAGTTTCATGGGCTACTGTTTTTGAAAAGCCATACTAAGGGGGCAGCCATGCCGACGCGGGAGATGGTAATCGCCAAGGCCTGGGAGTTGGGATTCGAGGACATCGGGTTCACCACGGCCGAACCGTTCGAAAGTCAGAGGGAGGTTCTCACCGAACGGCGTGACCGCTACGACTGGCGGGTGGAGCTGATCTATCTGGCCCTGCCGAGGGTCGAGATGTCCAAATTGCGGGTGGCCGAACGGGTCGCCCACCCGCTCATCGCCAGCTCGGTCTTTCACTACGAATTCGAATTCATTCATCCCTTCGCCGACGGCAACGGACGTATGGGACGATTGTGGCAGAGTTTGATGCTGGCCCGCAAAGAGGCTGTGATGAAAAAGTATCTGTGAGGGTGGTATGAAGGATCGACAGGTTCAAAATCAACCCCAACCCCCCTCAATCCCCCCTTGTCAGGGGGGAGGCTCAAGCTCCCTCCCTGATAAGGGAGGGCGGGGGGAGGGTTCGCCTCACTTCCTCCCCTACGATAAAAAACTGACTGAGCTTGCCCGCCAAAATCGCAGTAACCCGACTAAAGCTGAACTGACGATCTGGCGTGAAATCCTGCGCAAGAGACAATTTTCTCGCTTTAAATTCCTTCGTCAGAAACCAATCGGTGGATATATCGTCGATTTCTACTGCTCGGAATTGCGTGTCGTCATAGAAATAGACGGAGAGAGTCATGCGGAAACCATTGAATACGACGATGAACGAACGAAATTTCTTAACTCGCTTGGCTTACAGGTAATCAGATATGCGAACGATGAGGTGCTATGCAACCATGAGGGCGTTTACGACGATTTGATGCGTCAGCCTCTGCTTGAGGAGGCCAAACGATGAACACCAAGCGAAAAACTACGCCATCTCCGGAAGGGCAACGGCAGCTGGAAACACTCCGCCAGGCCGTCGGCAAGACGCTGGAGAAGAAGCGGCGTCTGGGCCAATACGCAGTGACCTGGAAAGACGGCAAACCCGTCGTTCAGGGCGAGGATGCGCCGGGCGCGAACGACAACGCCCATTGAACGGTAAGTTTATGAGCGCCTACCATCCGCCTTACATCATCACTCCTGAAATACTGAACCGGGTCGCCGCGATCGGCGAGGCCGTCGGGCGGTTGACCGTGCTTACCGATCAGGCGAGAGCCTTGCGGCTGCGGCGCATCAACCGCATCCGCACCATCCACGGCTCGCTGGCCATCGAGGGCAACACCTGAGTGAGGCGCGGATCACCGCGATTCTGGACGGCAAGCGGGTCATCGCCCCGCCCCGCGAGGTGCAGGAGGTGAAAAACGCCCTGGCCGCCTACGACCGCTTCGACACATGGAAGCCCGATATGGAAAAGGACCCGCTGGAAGCGCATCGGATTCTGATCTCCGGCCTGATCGACGAATCGGGTGTGTATCGGCATGGCGGTGTGGGAGTGATGGCGGGCCAGCAGGTGATTCACATGGCCCCACCCGCCGACCGCGTGCCGCATCTGATGGCCGACCTTTTCGGCTGGCTGGCCGCCACCGACGCCCACCCGCTGATTGCCGGTTCAGTCTTTCACTACGAGTTCGAATTCATTCATCCCTTCGCCGACGGCAACGGACGTATGGGACGATTGTGGCAGAGTTTGATGCTGGCCCGCAAAGAGGCTGTGATGAAAAAGTATCTGTGAGGGTGGCATGAAGGATCGACAGGTTCAAAATCAACCCCAACCCCCCTCAATCCCCCCTTGTCAGGGGGGAGGCTCAAGCTCCCTCCCTGATAAGGGAGGGCGGGGGGAGGGTTCGCCTCACTTCCTCCCCTACGATAAAAAACTGACTGAGCTTGCCCGCCAAAATCGCAGTAACCCGACTAAAGCTGAACTGACGATCTGGCGTGAAATCCTGCGCAAGAGACAATTTTCTCGCTTTAAATTCCTTCGTCAGAAACCAATCGGTGGATATATCGTCGATTTCTACTGCTCGGAATTGCGTCTTGTCATAGAAATAGACGGAGAGAGTCATGCGGAAACCATTGAATACGACGATGAACGAACGAAATTTCTTAACTCGCTTGGCTTACAGGTAATCAGATATGCGAACGATGAGGTGCTATGCAACCTTGAGGGCGTTTACGACGATTTGATGCGTCAGCTTCTGCTTGAGGAGGCCAAATGATGAACACCAAGCGAAAAACTACGCCATCTCCGGAAGGGCAACGGCAGCTGGAAACACTCCGCCAAGCCGTCGGCAAGACGCTGGAGAAGAAGCGGCGTCTGGGCCAACACGCAGTGACCTGGAAAGACGGCAAACCCGTCGTTCAGGGCGAGGATGTACCGGGGGCGAACGACAACGCCCATTGAACGGTAAGTTTATGAGCGCCTACCATCCGCCTTACATCATCACTCCTGAAATACTGAACCGGGTCGCCGCGATCAGCGAGGCCGTCGGGCGGTTGACCGTGCTTACCGATCAGGCCGGAGCCTTGCGGCTGCGGCGCATCAACCGCATCCGCACCATCCACGGCTCGCTGGCCATCGAGGGCAACACCTGAGCGAGGCGCAGATCACCGCGATTCTGGAGGGCAAGCGGGTCATCGCCCCGCCCCGCGAGGTGCAGGAGGTGAAAAACGCCCTGGCCGCCTGGAGTCAAGCGGAGCCTCGGACCGCTTCAATGAAGAAGGCCGACATTCTCCGGGGATGCTGCTTTCATTGACGGATATGAGCTTCATGGGCTACTGTTTTTGAAAAACCATACTAAGGGGGCAGCCATGCCGACGCGGGAGATGGTAATCGCCAAAGCCAGGGAATTGGGATTCGAGGACATCGGGTTCACCACGGCCGACCCGTTCGAAAGTCAGAGGGAGGTTCTCACCGAACGGCGCGACCGCTACGACTGGCTCTCGGCGTCCGGACTGGACCTCATGGCCGGCACCGACCCCCGCACCGTCCTGCCCGAAGCCCGGGCCATCATCGTACTCCTGGAACACTACTTCCGGCACGGTTTTCCGCACACCATGGAGATGCATTTCGGCCGCTGCTATCTGGACGACGACCGCATGACCAAGGACAACCTGGCCCCCCGGATCCAAGCCTTCCGCCAATTCCTCACCGACCACGACGTGGCGTCCAAGGTGCCGTTCAACGTACCGCACCGGCTGGCCGCCGCCCGTGCGGGCATGGGCACTTTCGGCAAGAACTGCCTTTTCTATTCCAACCGGGTGGCCCGCCGAAGCTCCTGGGTATTGCCCATCGCCGTGGTGGTGGACCGCGAATTCGAACCCGGCCGCCCCACACTGGAGGTCGGCTGCCCCGACTGGTGCAAAAACGTCTGCCTCATCGCCTGCCCCACCGGGGCACTTGTGGGCCCCCGCAGCATCGACCCCCGCCGCTGCATTTCCTACCTCACCTACTACGGCCGGGGCCTCACCCCCCTGGACCTGCGCGAACCCATGGGATTGTGGGTCTACGGCTGCGACCGCTGCCAGAACGTGTGCCCGCGCAACGCTCCCTGGCTGGCCGTCGAAAAGCCCATGAACGAACGCGCCGCCGCCAAGGCCCCGGACTTCGATCTGCCCAAACTGCTGCACATGGACGAAACCTATTTCCAGCAGCGCATCCGGCCACACATGTTCTACATGCCGGTCAAGGACCTCTGGCGTTGGAAAATGAACGTGGCCCGGGCTATGGGCAACACCCTGGATACCATGTACGTGCCGGACCTGGCGCGGGCATTCCGGGAAAATGATGACGAAAGGGTGAAATCCATGTGCGCGTGGGCGCTGGGCCGCATCGGCGGATCGTTGGCCCGCACGGCGCTGGAGTCCTTCCGGGGATCGGCGAACGGAACGGTGGCGGGGGAAGTGGAGCACGCGCTGGGCATGTGCGGGTGAGGGGGCATGGATTGATTTTGTCCGGGTAGCAAAGTTGTGCTTCTTGACTTCCCACTTTTTTAAAAAGGTTTATTACCGGACATTTTCTGCTCACGTCCGGGAGTCGGAGCAAAGGCCGGTTGCCCGTGTCCTCCGAATTACCGTATTTCTTTCGCAGCGACGGCATTGTTGATATTGAGCAGTCCGTTCTCGCCGAGTATCCGAGAGAGCTTTGATGCACTGTCCAGCGCCCTGACTCTCATCCATCCGTGATCGTCCGGTTCCGACAACACCAGTACGTCGCAAGTCATGGACGGGAATTCGATGCGGTACGATCCGCCCTCATGGAAGTAATTCTCGGCCGCCGGCAGGTTCATCGGTGCAAGCAGGAAAAAAGCCAGCGCCAGCGGGAGAGCAACCATCAAAATCGATTGCCTGTTTCGTTTGTTCATTATCGGCCCTCCTTTTCTTGGCGGTGTAAGCCCTTACTCCGAGATTCTGCCTTTATCTTCTGTACGAAAATGGAGAAGTAAAGCATCGACGGTGGTGTCCGGACTTTTCGCACTTTTGATTTGGATGCAGCCTTTCAGAAGGTTCGTGATAGCTCAAGGGGCGCCGCTGCCTACGTTTCCTTGCCGGCCAGGATGCGTTCGATGCGACGGTCGGGAACCAGCCACATCAGGGCCACGAGGACGTAGATGGCTTGGGCGCTCCATTGGGTTTGGAAGGCCAGGGGAATGGCGGCAAGATAAAGGATGGGCGATGCTTTGCCTTTCCAGTCGCTGCCCACGGCCTTTTTCAGGAGGGATTCGGCTCCCTGGGAGGCAATGATGAGCTGCTGCAATATCCAGTAGGCAATGGAGGCCATAAGCAGGATCACGCCGTAAAAGGCCGAAGGTGCGGCGGCGAAGCGATTCTCTCCCATCCAGCCCGTGGCGAAGGGAAAGAGCGACAGCCAGAACAGCAGATGGAGATTGGCCCAGAGGATCGGCCCCGTCACCTTGTGGGCCGCATGGAGCATATGGTGGTGGTTGTTCCAATAGATGCCCACGTAGACGAAACTCAGCACGTAACTTAAAAAGACGGGAATCAACGGCCCCAGGACGCGGACGCTTTCGCCCCGGGGCACTTTCAATTCCAGCACCATGATGGTGATGATGATGGCGATCACGCCGTCACTGAAGGCTTCCAGCCTGCCTTTGCCCATTTGGTCCCGCTTTTCAGTCATGGAAGAAGAGTTACGTCGGGAAAAGGACGAAAGACCATCTCCCCCGCACCAACGGATTTTACCATGAGATGCGTGCGCGTCGCTCGCAGGGACGTTGGGATGGCCGGTGAAAATGCAAAAAAGGAAATGGTTCCCACCCTGCCGCCAACCGCGCTAGGTTCGTTTCGTCCGGGGAAGATCGGGAATATCCCACCCTCGACCCACCCACCTCACCCACCCGATCAATGCTTTTCGTCCGTGGAACAATAATGATATAAAACACATTGATTCTTACGTCCTTCCTGATCGCCGGGCTTGGGCAGTTCTGTTCCATGTAAGGGAAACCGCATGAAAATCCTCCACACTTCCGACTGGCACCTCGGGCGCACGCTGTACGGGCGAAAGCGCTACGAGGAATTTGAACATTTCCTGGACTGGTTGGCCGAAACCATCCTGCGGGAAAAGGTGGAAGCCCTGTTGATCGCGGGCGACGTTTTCGACACCACCACACCGAGCCACCTCGCCCAGGAACTCTACTACCGCTTCCTGTGCCGCGTCGCCGCTTCCCCTTGCCGCCACGTGGTGGTGATCGGGGGCAACCACGACTCGCCGTCCTTCCTGAACGCCCCGAAAGAAGTCCTGCGCGTGCTCAACGTGCACGTCGTCGGTTCGGCCGCCGAACACCGCGACGACGAGGTGCTGCTCCTGCAAAACGCGGAAGGCGTGCCCGAACTCATCGTCTGCGCCGTGCCGTACCTGAGGGATCGCGACATTCGCTCGGTGGAAGCCGGGGAAAGCGCCGGCGACAAGGAGCGCAAGCTGATCGAGGGCATCGGCCGCCACTATTCGGAAGTGACCGGGCTGGCGGAAAAGAAGCGGAGCGAGTCGGGCGCGGAAATCCCCATCGTGGCCATGGGGCACCTCTTCACACTAGGAGGACAGACGCTTGAAGACGATGGCGTCCGCGAACTGTACATCGGGACGCTGGCTCACGTGTCCGCGAATATTTTCGCCGATTGCATCGATTACGTGGCGCTGGGCCATCTTCACGTTTCCCAGAAGGTGAACGGTTCGGAAACCATGCGCCACAGCGGTTCGCCCCTGCCCATGGGCTTCGGGGAAGCCCGGCGGAAAAAAAGCGTCTGCCTGGTGGAGTTTTCCGGTCGAAAGGCGACGGTGGAACTCCTTCCGGTGCCGATTTTCCAGCAGCTCCAACGCGTACGGGGCGACTGGGACCACATCTCCGGAAGGCTTCGGGAACTTTCGGAAGCGCACAGCCGGGCATGGCTGGAAATCGTGTACGAGGGCGACGAAGTGATCGGCGACCTGCGGGAACGGCTGGATGCGGCTATTGACGGAACCCAAATGGAGATTCTCCGGGTGAAGAACAACCGGATCATGGACCGCGTGCTCAACCGGGTCCGCGACGAGGAAACGCTCGACGATCTCAGCGTCGACGAGGTGTTTGCGCGCTGCCTGGCGGTGCATGACGTTCCCGAGGAACAACGGCCGGAACTGATCCGTACGTACCGGGAAGCGGTGGCTTCGCTCCATGAAGAAGACGGGCACGCGGAATAGGGAGCGGACGATGCGCATACTCAAAATACGATTCAAGAATCTGAACTCGCTTGTGGGCCAGTGGGAGATCGACCTGACCCATCGCGCATATGCGTCCGACGGCATCTTCGCCATCACCGGCCCCACGGGTGCGGGCAAGACGACCATCCTCGACGCCGTCTGCCTGGCTCTCTACGGGCGCACGCCGCGTCTCACCAAGGTGACCAAGGCCGCCAACGAGATCATGTCCCGGCAAACCGGGGAGTGCTTTGCCGAAGTGACCTTTGAAACGCAGGTGGGGCGGTTCCGCTGCCACTGGAGCCAGCACCGGGCGCGAAAAAAGCCGGACGGAGAATTGCAGCCGCCCAGACACGAAATCGCGGACGCGGATTCCGGCAAGATCTTCGAAGAGAAGCTTCGCGGCGTGGCCGAACAGATCGAAACGGCCACGGGCATGGATTTCGACCGTTTCACCCGTTCGATGCTCCTCGCGCAGGGGGGATTCGCGGCGTTTCTGCAAGCCGCTCCCGACGAACGCGCCCCCATTCTGGAGCAGATCACCGGCACGGAGATTTACAGCGAGATTTCGGTACGGGTGCACGAACGGCGATCCGAGGAACGGAAAAAGCTCGAAATCCTGCTGGCCGAACTCGCCGGGATGCAGATCCTGGGTGAGGAAGACGAACGCCGGCTTACCTCGGACCTGGAGCGGATGAGTCTTGAAGAAGCCGACCTTGCGCGGCGGATCGTACAAACGAATCAGGCCGTGGCGTGGCTCACCGGCATGGAGCGGCTCGAACGGGAGCTGCAGCTGGTGTCCGAACAGCAGAAGGGTTTGCAGGCGCGCAAGGAGGAGTTCGTACCCGACGGTCAAAGGCTCGGGCGCGCCATGAAGGCCCTGGAGGCGGCGGGGGAGCATGCCGCGCTGGCATCGGTCCGCCGCGAACAGGAAGCGGACGTACGCAGCCACGGCGAATGGTTGAACGCGCTTCCCGGGCGCGAGGAGCAGGTGAAACGCGCCGAAGCGGCCATGAAGCAGGCGGGCGAACGCCTTGCAGGGAAAAAAGCGGAGCAGAAGGAAGCAGCGGTCGTCATCCGGAAGACGCGGGAACTGGACCTCACGCTTCGGGAAAAGGAAGCGCCGATCCGGGCCGCCGCGGATGCGGTTTCCGAACGGGAAACGGCGCTCGCCGCGCTTCGATCGGGCCATGAAGCGGACAGCGCACTCCTGGTGGAAAAAAAGAGCGGTTTCGACGAGGTGGTGCAGCGTCTGGCCGAAAGCGCGGCGGACGAAGGGCTAGTCGAACACCTTGCGGGCATTCGCGGCCGATTCGATACGCTCGGGAACCTTCATGCACAGCGGACCGCCAAGGCCGAAGAGGTGAAAGCGGCCGAACAAAAGGCAGCCGAGGCCGACCGGAGAGGGAACGAACGGGCGGCGGACCTGCTGACCCGGAAAACCGATTTCGATTCCCTCCAAAACGCACTTACGCAAAAAAAGTCCGAACTGGAAAAGACGCTCGACGGGTTCGATCCGGCGGACCGGCGAAACAGGGTGACGGTTCTGAAGGAGCGGAAACTGCTTCTCCATAAAGTCGTTGAGGCGGATGCCGCTCTCACGGAGTCGAACCAATCCTTCGCCGAATTGAACGGGCGACACGACGTACTCAATGCGAAAAAGTCGGAGGTTGCCGAGCAGCTTCGAAGCCGCATGGAAAAGCACGCGTCGCAGGAACGGGAAACGAACCTGCTGGAAGAGAAGGTTTCCCTCCTCCGGCGGATACAGAGCCTGGAAGAAGCCCGGCGCCGGCTGGAGGACGGCACACCCTGTCCGCTCTGCGGCGCCGTGGATCACCCCTACGCCCAAGGCAACGTACCGGCCCCCGACGAAGCAGCGGCCGCACTGGCCGCGGCGCGAGCGGACCTGAAGGCGGCGGCGGAGGCCGTTGCCGGGTTGAGAATCGAACAGGCGGAGGTGGACAAGGACCTCGAACAACTCGCCCTGCGCAAACAGGAATGCACCGACAAGATTGCCGCGTCGGCAGCTTTGGTTGGCCGGGGCTGTGCCGAGCTGTCCATCGAGGTTTCCCCGGACCTGAGTACTCTCCTGTCGCGCCTGCTGAAGGAGAACGGGGACACCCTGGACCGCGAGACGAAGATCGTGCAGGCCGCCGAAACCATGGAAAAGGAACTGGCCACCCTGCGTGAAAGCGTTGAAAAAGCAAAGGACGCGGTCGTTTTGGCCGAGCGCGCCGTGCAGGATGCGGCTCACGCAAAAGACTCCGCCCACCAGGCGTTCGAACGCGGCGCCAGGGAAGCCGCAACGCTCGACGTTCAGCATGGCAAGGAAATGAGCGAAGCACAACAAGCGGTGTCCGCCTACGGGGTCGGGGAGTTGTCCATGGACGTCCTGGACTCGGTTCGGCATACCTTGACGGGTCGCCGCGAACGGTGGATTTCGCGTCGGAAGGAACGGTCGGAACTGGAACGGCAGATCGTCGCTCTGGACACGAAAACGGAACAGCAAAAGGAACAGATCAGCAAAACCGATTCCGAACTCAACGTGCGGCGGGACCTGCTCGATGGTCTCCTGCGCGAACGGGAAACGATACGCCGCGAACGCGGGGAGCTGTTCGGCGACAAGAACCCCGACACTGAGGAAGCCCGCCTCGCCGAAGCCGTGGCGGGTGCCGAAGGGGGGGTCGAAGCTTCCCGCCTGGAGGTGGACGACGCAACCCGGGAACTCGGCAAGCTGAAGAACAGCCTCGAAGTGCTGGCGAGATCCATGGCCGAACGAGCGGGTCAACTGAAGGCGGCCGAGGAGACGTTCCTGATCCGTTTGAACGAACTCGGATTCTCCGACGAAGCGGGGTACGTGGCGGCCCGCCTGCCGGAAGAGGAGCGCGAGCAACTGCAACGGCTGGCCCGGGAATTGGAGCGCGAGCAAACGGAGCTGGCCTCGATGGAGCGGGAAAAGCAGTTCCGGTCGAAGACCGAAAGGGAAAAGAACGTGACCGATCGGCCCCGCGAGGAATTGGATCGCGAGGCGGAAGATCTCGTCGCCGGGCAGAAGGAGCTTCAGCAGGGGATTGGCGGTATCCGGCAGAAGCTGAAGGACAACGAGAACCTCAAGAAACGGCAACGGGAACGGGCAATTGCGGTCGAGGCACGGAAAAAGGAATGTTCGCGCTGGGACAATCTGCATGAACTCATCGGTTCGGCCGACGGCAAGAAATACCGCAACTTCGCGCAGGGACTGACGTTCGATCTGATGATCGGTCACGCCAACCGGCAACTGCGGAAAATGACCGATCGTTACCTGTTGACCCGGGAAGACGCGCAGCCTCTGGAACTGAACGTGGTGGACAATTACCAGGCGGGGGAAATCCGCTCCACAAAAAACCTGTCCGGCGGCGAAAGCTTCATCGTCAGTCTTTCCCTGGCCCTCGGGTTGTCCCGCATGGCCGGCAAAAAAGTGCGGGTCGATTCCCTGTTCCTCGACGAAGGGTTCGGCACCCTGGACGAAGAATCCCTCGATACCGCCCTGGAGACGCTGGCGCGTCTGCAGCAGGACGGCAAGATCATCGGCGTGATCTCGCACGTGGCGGCGCTCAAGGAACGCATCCCCACCCAGATTCAGATCATCCCCCGAACGGGCGGCAGGAGCGTCATCGACGGTCCGGGGTGCGTGTGCCTTTAACGGAGGCCGAGCGGCGGCTTACGAAGGCATTGCACGACGTATGCCCGCTTTCAAGCAAATAATGCGCAATATAATGGAATGGAAGTTTAAGGATAGGGTTTCTCCCCGTCTTTCAGGGTACTTTCGATCTTCGCGTCTCAAACGACTGCCTCATTAAAAGAAATCTACAACTATTGTTGTTGGCCTCCCGGTGTGTTACGCTATTTTTCTGTAGCTGGGGGTACATAGTGATAATCCATGGTATGTTACACTATATCCATAGGCGAATTTGATCCTCGTCAATCTGTAAATATTGAAGTTGGGAATGCGAATCGGGAGGCCGCTGCGTGGAAAAGGTTATGGAAACGATGCCGGAGCCGGAAGACGAACTGATCAAGGTTCCCACTGGAGTGCGGGGGTTCGACGACATCACCGGGGGCGGACTTCCCAAGGGGAGGACGAGTCTGATAGCGGGAGGGCCGGGCAGCGGGAAGACGCTCTTCGGCATGGAATTCCTGGTTCGAGGAGCAGTTCAGTTCGGTGAACCGGGGGTCATGGTTTCCTTCGAGGAGACGGAAGAGGACCTGGTGAAGAACGTCAAGTCCCTGGGCTTCGACCTCAAGGAGTTGGTGGCGCAGGAAAAGATCCTCGTCGATTATGTTTTCATCGAGCGGACGGAAATTCTGGAGACCGGCGAGTTCAACCTCGACGGCCTCTTTATCCGGCTGGCCGATTCCATCGACTCCATCGGCGCCAAGAGGGTCGTGCTCGATACCATCGAGACGCTCTTTTCGGGGTTCCCCAACGAATCGCTGCTGCGGGCGGAAATCCGCCGCTTGTTCAGGTGGCTCAAGGAGAAAGGAGTTACCGCCATCGTTACCGGGGAGAAGGGCAACGGCAGCCTCACCCGCCAAGGGCTGGAAGAATACGTTTCGGATTGTGTCGTCTTCCTCGACCATCGGGTAACCGAGCAGACGTCCACCAGAAGGCTCCGGGTGGTGAAATATCGCGGCTCCCTGCACGGGACCAACGAATACCCCTTCCTCATCGACGAGGGCGGCATATCGATTCTGCCCATCACCTCCGTGGGGCTGGATTACGAAGTATCGAACGAGCGGGTTTCCACGGGCATTCCCCGCCTGGATACCATGCTGGGCGATCAGGGATTCTACCGCGGAAGCAGCGTGCTCGTTTCGGGGACGGCGGGCACGGGCAAAACCAGTATTGCTTCCCGCTTCGCCGAAGCAACCTGTAGCAGGGGCGAGCGGTGCCTCTACTTCGCCTTCGAGGAATCCAAAAGCCAGATCGCCAGAAACATGAACTCCATCGGGATAGACCTGGAACCGTGGGTGCGCCGGGGGCTTCTCCATTTCCACTCCTCACGGCCGACGACCTTCGGGCTGGAGATGCATCTCGTGACCATGCACAAGCTCATTCGAGAACTTAAGCCGGACGCCGTGATTGTCGATCCCATATCCAATCTCATCACCGTCGGCCACCCGGCCGAGGTGAAAATGCTGCTTACGCGGCTGGTGGACCTCCTGAAACTCACCCGGACCACGTCGCTCTTTACCAGCCTTATGCTTCCGGGCAGCTTCGAAGAAACAGTGACCGGTGTTTCGTCGCTCATGGATACCTGGCTCCTCCTCAATGACATGGAGATGGGGGGAGAGCGGAACCGGGGCCTGTACATCATCAAATCTCGCGGCATGGCCCATTCCAACCAGGTTCGGGAGTTCCTGCTGACCGATTCCGGAGTGGAACTGGTGGACGTTTACCTAGGCCGGGACGGAGTGCTTACCGGCTCGGCCCGTTCGGCGCAGGAAGCAAAGGAGAGGGCCGAGAAGAACAGGATCGGTCGGGAGGCGGAACGGCATCTGCGCGAACTGGAACGCCGGCGGCAGGTGCGGGAGGCCCAAATAACCGCTTTGCGCGCCGAAGCCGAAGCCGACGACGAAGAGGCGAAAAGAATCGTCGAGGAGGCAAGGGAAAAGCAGCAATCGCTGACGGAAGACCGCAGGGAGATGGCGCGGATTCGGAAGGCCGATGTTACCCCCGACACTGGCGCCGGGGATGAACGGGGGGTATGATGGAACAGACTATCGAAGCGGAAGAAATTTGGGAGCTGAGGCTCTATGTGGCCGGACAGACGCCGAAATCCTTGCAGGCGTTCGCCAACCTCAGGAACATTTGCGAGGAGCACCTCAAGGGGAAGTACAGGATCGAGGTGGTGGATCTGATCGAAAATCCCAAACTGGCCCGGGGCGACCAGATTCTCGCCATCCCGACCCTGGTGAGAAAACTGCCCCAGCCCCTTCGAAAGATCATCGGCGATCTCTCCGACACGGAGAAAGTCCTGGTGGGGCTCGATATACGGCCGGGCCGGTGAAGCAGGGCTGGAACACATCCGCGGGGCGATGAAGTGAAGATTCGCGACAATCGGAACGCGTAGGGACGCTTCTTCGAACCGCATGAGGGTTTTGGCATGGTGGAACAAACCGTCAAGGACGCAACGGAAAGGTTTGAGCGGGCGTTGAAGGAGGATGGATCGAAGACGAAGTACGTTCTTCGTCTCTACGTCACGGGCCTTACGCCAAACTCCCTGCGCGCCATCGAAAACATAAAGAACATCTGTAACGTTCATCTGGAGGGTCGCTTTGAACTGGAAGTGATCGACATCTACAAGCGGCCCGATCTGGCCAAGGAAGCGCAGGTCCTCGCCGCCCCCACCCTGGTGAAACAATTGCCTCCGCCGCTGCGCCGCTTTGTGGGCGACCTTTCCAACGAAGAGAAGATTCTGGTCGGCTTGGACCTCCTGGCCAACAAGATCGATGCTTGAGCAGGCGACGGTGCGGAGCCATGGAAAATAACGCCTACGAAATGCTCCGCCTCGAAAACGAGGCGTTGAAGGAGCGGCTGCGGGAAGCCGAAGACGTGGTGTCGGCCATCCGCCGGGGAGAGGTGGACGCCTTGGCGATATCGCACCCCGAAGGCGAGAAAATCTACACGCTCCAGGGGGCGGACCGTACCTATCGCTTCATTATGGAGTCCATGAGCGAAGGGGCCGTCACCTTGGATCGGGACGGGATGATCCTCTACGGCAACCTCCGTTTCGAGCGGATGCTGGGAATTCCCCATACCAAGGTGATCGGGACCTCCCTCCTCGATTACATTCCCCGGGAATACCGGGAGCAGTTCAACGAACTGCTCCGACGGGCGGCCGAGGGAAGCTCCAGGGGTGAAATACGGTTCCTGGGGGGCAACGGCGCCACGGTCCCCGTCGGGCTCTCCATAAACGGACTGGAAATCGACCGCATTCCCGGTTTCTGCATCATCGCTTCGGACCTGACGGAACAGAAACAGGTGGAAGAGGAACTTGCGGGATACCGAAAACATCTGGAGGGTTTGGTAGCGGCGCGGACAAAGGAACTCGACCTGGCCCTCGATGAAATGGAGTCGAGGGTCAATGAACGTACCGCCGAACTGAAGGCCAATTCCGTAAAACTCGAACAGATGAACCGGGAGCTGCGCGAGTTTTTTTTCATTGCCTCGCACGATCTCCAGGAACCGCTGCGGAAAATTCAGACCTATTGCTCCCGCATAAAAGTCGGCGGGGCATATGAACAATTGCCGTCGAAGGCGCGGGATGATTTCGATCGGGTGGCAGGCTCGGCGAAAAAAATGACTGAGCTGCTCCGCGCCATTTCGAATTTTTCTCTCGTGTTCGGTTCTCCCGGATTTTTCTACCCGGTGGACCTCAACCAGACGGTCGACCAAGTCATCCTGGATCTCGGCCGTTTCATCCAAGAGACCGACGCCCGAATAGATGCCGCCCGTCTTCCCGTAATCGAGGCCAATCCTCAGCAGATGCACTGGCTGTTCAGGAACCTCATCGAGAACGCCCTGAAGTTCCGTCGCCGGGAACCTCCGGAAATCGAAATCGTTCACGAGGTTCGGGAGGGGACGGCGAGAATATCGATCAAAGACAACGGCATGGGGTTCGATGTACGGCATTTCGATTTAATCTTCCGGCCGTTCCAGCGTCTGCACGCCAACAGCATGTTCGGAGGCACGGGCATGGGGCTCGCCATCTGTCGCAAAATCGTCGAGCGACACAATGGGACCATCACGGTGGAATCCCTCCCGGGGAAAGGGTCCACGTTTGTCCTGGCCCTTCCTCTCAAGCAAACCCCCGCGGAAAAGGCGATTGCGTCCCCCGAACTCGATTCACGGAGGAAGGGAACCGAGGAATTCCTTCGCAAGATATCCCGGCTGGAAGAGCAGTCCAGGGAAGCGCAGGAAATTATTTCGGCTATTCGGAATGGAGAAATCGACGCTCTCGTTTCCTCCGAGTCGGGCGGTGAAAAGATTTATACGCTGAAAAGCGTCGACGCC
This sequence comes from uncultured delta proteobacterium, assembly GCA_963826125.1. Lineage (GTDB taxonomy): Bacteria > Desulfobacterota > Desulfarculia > JACQYL01 > CAWGVV01 > CAWGVV01. Next base: position 247,386 of record CAWGVV010000001.1, read on the forward strand.
GGATATCGCGTGCTGGTGGAGTCCATCGGTGAAGGAGCGGTGATCCTGGACCAGAGCGGCTCCGTTTATTATGCCAACAAACGGTTTGAACAAATGATCCGCAAGGATCGATTGAATGTGGTTACGTGCGGTTTTATCGAACACATACTGCCGAAGGACCGCAGCACGTTCCAAAGCCTCTTCCGCCGGGTGGGAAAGGGTGGGGACGTCAAAGGGGACATTCACCTGAAAGCAGGGGACGATACGGTTTTTCCGGTACGGATTTCGTTGGGCGAACTCCGGATAGAGGATTTCCGGGGAGTGTGGGCGACCATAACGGACCTCAGCGAATACCAGCGGCACGCGGCGGAACTCACGGAAATCAACCAGGCGCTGGAGACGGAGATAGCTCGGAGGAAACGCGCACAGGAGCGGCTGGAAAGTTCCGTGGCCGAAATCCAGCGGAGCAACAGGGAACTTCAGGATTTCGCCTCTATCGCGTCCCACGACCTGCAGGAGCCGCTGCGGAAGGTAAAATCGTTTGGCAACCTCCTCAAGATGAAACATAGCGCCGCTCTGGGAGAAGCGGGAGTGGACCAGCTCGATCGCATGCTGGGGGCCACCGACCGCATGCAGGCGCTTCTGAAATCCCTCCTCGACTACTCGCGGATCAGCACCAGGGCGCAGCCGGCCCGGGAAGTCGACCCGGCCGTCGTAATACGGGATGCGCTCTCCGATCTGGAAGTGGTGATCAGGAGCACGAAAGGCGAGATCCACCTGGGAGAACTCCCCCCCGTCCATGCCGACCCGGTGCAGCTCGGGCAGCTCTTCCAGAACCTCATCGGGAACGCGCTCAAATTTCATGCGGATGGGATAGTTCCCGTCGTTCACATAAAAGGGACGGCAACGGAAGACGGTTTTCTGCGGATAACGGTCGAGGACAACGGCATCGGCTTCGAGGAAAAGCATCTCGACAAGATTTTCGGCCCCTTTCAGCGGCTTCACGGGAGAAGCAGCCATTATCAGGGTACCGGCATGGGCCTCGCCATCTGTAAGAAGATTGTCGAGCGGCATGGCGGGAGCATTACCGCCAAAAGCGAGCCGGGCAGGGGCTCCACGTTCATTGTAACGCTGCCCCTGAACCGGAATAAGAAAGGGAAAGGACCCGACGGAATGGGAGAACGGTAGTCTGCGGTTGTTCCACGGCGACCGTATCGGAGACGTTATTCCGCAGTTCCTTACGGCAATAAATTGAAGCAATCCCATGAGAAGCGATGAGGTGAGCCGCGTAATCGTTTTCCCCGCTCTATTCACTTCGCAATAGTTCCATCACTCCCGTCCGGACCAGTCGGATGCCGTTCCGAGAAGCTATTTTGATGAGCCTCTGTTGAGCCGTAACGGGGTTCATGATAAAATAAAAAGAAAAAATTTGATTTGGATCGTACATGCTCGACGATCGACCATAACGGGCCTCAAGCCTTTTCTGCCGCCCCGCAACGGGAATGTATTCACGGAGTTCGCGGTCGGCCCCTTTTCGGCAGCTCCGGAGACGTCCCCTCCCGCCGATCAGTGAAATCCGTTCGATATGGGGCAAACCGGCCCCGCTCACTTGAGCCGGGAGAGCGATATTCGTTACAATGGCTCGTGGAGATTCGACGCACGGAGCGCCCGGACCGGAGCCGTTCAACGGACGGTGGGACGGAGTTGGTGAGGAGGGAACCTGGAATACGGAGATCGAGCGGAGATGGTGGAGATACGATCAATGCCGTCCTCAATGAGCCCCGTTATGAACAATGACGACAAGAAGGGCGTACGGGACCTTATCCCGGAGGATCGGCCTCTCCCGGAGGACGACGGGAAAAGGGACATTTTTGCCCCCGAGGTGAGAAGGATCATCCGCGAATTCCAGACAATGGCCGTCAGGTTCGACCGTCGGGACCAACGGTTGAAGAGTGTTCTCCGCGATCTTTCAAAAGAAGGGGTTTCGTGGGAGGAGACGTGCGACAAGGCGCAGATCGGATATTTTCTGCTCGATTCCGACGGTTACATCGAACGAGCCAATTCCGTGGGGCTTCGCCTGCTGAATATTTCGGGAGACACCGCTTTCCACGGGATTCCTCTCGCCCACTGCTTCCCTGCTCACCATCGGAACGAATTCAAAAAAGTATGGGAGGAACTGAAAAGGGTGCAGGGGAGGCAAAGCCTGCTTCTGGGGAGAGTAACGGGCGACGCGCGGAAAGAAGTTCCCTTCCGCCTCGAACTCAGATCGATCGGGCAGCTCGACGCGCGGATCGGGTACGCCGAAGCGGCGCTTATCGACATCGGTGCATGGCACGACGCGGAAGCAGCGCTGCTGGCCGTGCGGCATGACCTGGAGCGGAGGCTTTACCGTCGTACCCATGACCTGCAGGATGCCAACCGGAACCTGCAGAGGGAAATGGCGGAGCGGCGGGAATACGAGAAGGCTCTTCGGGAATCGGAGGGGCGGTACCGAACGCTGGTGGAGAGTTTTTCCGACGCCGTCCTGATTCTGGATCGGGACAGGAACATCGTTTCGTGCAACGACGCATTTCTGCATCTTTTCGGGTACAGCCGTGAGGAAGTGGTCGGTGCGTCGGTGAGCATCATTCATCCCTCGGACCAAAGCTTCCGTTCGTTCGGCGAGCGGGCTTATCCCATTGTGTGGAATATGGGATTTTTCCGCACGGAATGGGACCTCCGGAGAAAAGACGGTACGCTGCTGCCCACGGAAACCATCACTTCGGTGATGCGTTCTTCCGATCATTCCATCCTCGGGTACGTGGCGGTCATCCGCGACATTTCCTCCAGAAAAAGGATCGAGCGGGTACTCGCTCATCAGCGGGAACTGCTGCAGACCATCGTCGACAACGTCCCCGCCATGATCGGTATATTGGAAAAAAACGGAAGAGTCGGCTTCGTCAACAGAGCTTTCGAGCGCATTCTCGGTTTGACGATCGCCGACATGCACCGGGAGAACCTCCTGACCATCGCCCTTCCCGATCCCAGAAAACGCGCGGAAGTCCTGCGGTACATAAAAGAGTCGCCGGTGGGGTGGAGGGATTTCCGGGTCACCACAAGCACCTCGGAGGAGGTGGACACTTCCTGGGCTACCGTGGAATTGACCGACGGTTCGCGTCTGGGGATCGGAATCGACATATCGGAGAGGAAAAGGGCGGAGAGGGAACTCAGTGAAAGCCGGGCTTTCATCCGGAGAATAGCCGAAACGTCGCCCTATCTGCTGTACCTCTACGACATCAAGGCGAGAAAAAACGTTTTCGCCAACCGTCAGTTTTATCTCACACTGGGCTACGCGGCCGAAGAGATCGATGCTTTCGGCGAAGACGCCGTCGAGGTGCTTGTCCATCCCGACGATCAGCAACGCGTTCTGGCCCATGTGGGAACGATGGCCGCCGCCGAAACGGACGAGGTGTCGGAAATCGAATACCGCATCCGGCAGCGGGGAGGACAGTTGCGCTGGCTTCTCGATCGCGCGGTGGTATTCGAGAGGGACCCGAACGGCACCCCGACAAAGATACTGTGCACCGCATTGGACATCACGGCCCGAAAGCAGGATGAGGAGAAGATACGACAGCTCACGGAAGAATTGGCCATGGTCCAGGAAAACGAACGGCTGCGCTTCGCCCGCGACCTTCACGATTCGGTCGCGCAGGACCTGTGCGCTCTCAAGATCGGCATGGACACGATTTTCGATACCTGGCCCGACGTTCCGTCCGAATTGAATCAACGGATGAAGCAGCTGTCGACGATCCTCCAGAGAAGTATTTCCGAAGTGCAGATTCTGGCCCACGACCTGCGCCCCTTCAACCTTGAATTCCTGTGCCTCAGCCGCGCGGTGGCGCAGTACACGGAAAATTTCTGCGATGCCACGGAGATGGATTGCGAACTGGACATTGACGACGTTGACGACGCCCGCCTGAACCTGGATGCGAGGATAAACATCATGCGGCTGTTGCAGGAGATTCTGAACAACGTTCGCAAGCATGCTGCGGCATCGAGCGTTTTCGTCGGACTGAAGTCGGATGATTTTGAGCTGTCGCTGTCCGTTCGGGACAACGGCAAGGGGTTCGATGTGGCGGAAAGGGAGAGAGCTTCGCTCGGCGAGAACCGCATGGGATTCCTGGGCATGCGGGAACGCGTGGCGGCGCTCAGAGGGAAAATGAACGTAACGTCGCAACCGAACGCAGGTTCGAACTTTGCCGTCGTCGTTCCGTACGGGGAGAAAAGAAGTGCACGATAAGAAGACCATTTTGATCGTGGACGACCATCCACTGTTCCGCGAAGGGCTCAAGACCATCATCGCCCGGGACCCCCAGTTCCAGGTCATCGGCGAGGCGGGAAGCGGATCAGAGGCCATGGACGCCGTTCAGGAGAAAAAACCGCAACTGGTGCTGATGGACATCTCACTTCCCGACATGAACGGTATCCAGCTTACGCAACGGCTGAAAGAGCTTATGCCGGAAGTCCGGGTGATCATCGTGAGCATGCACAACAAAATCGACTACATCACCAAGGCCTTTCACGTCGGCGCGTATGGCTACATTTCAAAGGAATCCGCCTCGGAGAAGCTCTTGCAGGGGCTCGTGGAAGTGTCCAACGGAGAATATTTTCTGGGAAGCGGTATTTCCCACCGGGTCGTGAAAAAGCTCCTCGAAAGCCCCGGCACGCAGAATGCCGTCATCAGCGACGAGAAGTACAATAGCCTGACCCCGAGGGAAAACGAAGTGCTGAAATTGCTGGCCGAAGGGAGCACCACCAAGGAGTTGGCGGAAAAACTCTGCATAAGCCCCAAAACGGTGGAAACCCATCGCACCAACATCATGGCCAAGCTGAATCTTCACAGCACCCTCGATCTCATCCGCTATGCCGCCCGCCTCGGTCTCATAGACGTTGATTTGTGGAAGGAGTAAGTCGGCAGAGACTTTCCCTTTCCTTTTGACGGCTCAGCTCGCATCCTTCAGGGATTTTCCTACGAAAATACGCTCATTTCCCGATAGTGCAAAAGCCCCTGAGGCTGCATAATGAATTTACTTCATTATGAGGCCGGGGTGCTCCCCTCAATTCATCGGTAGCTGTTCTATTACCCCGGATAAATTCATCAATCTTCGCTTCGGGATGACCATGGATGCAAAAGCCGGTTTTCTTTGCCCCGCAAGAGCCAGTTTTCTGGATCTCACGGGATTCGTGAGGAGTTTTCAGCGTCGCGAAGGAAATAACGACTGTTTTCGCAGCGGAAGAGACAGTTGCGGAGAAATGGGCTGCGCGTGGCGCATGCATTGCCTGGAAGCCGAACGCGTGGCCGGAGCAACGGAAGCGGAATAAATCGCCACCACTTCCGTGAACGGGATTGCAAAGCCGAAACCCGCGACCATGCACCCGGGCCTTTTCATGCCCGATCGCTCTACCCGATGGCGTGACGAAGCGAACCAGGGAACTCCGGCGATTTTTCATTCTTTCTCGGACGGCCACCTTTGGCCACCTTTAGACGATCCGCAACCTTTTCCCGAAGGCGGCCAGCCCGACAAATCCGGGACCATCCACCACGAGGGATGTTTCAGCCCGGTAAGGAGGATCCCACTATGTCCGCAAAAACGGCAGCACAGGGATGGCAGGGAAGACCGATCGATCTGGAGGAGGTCGGGACCATGTGTCCGGATCGCGATGTCTCGGAAGAGAGAATGATCCGGGTGTTGGTCGTCGACGACGAGGAACCCGTACTCGACCTGGTCAAGGCCATGCTTGAAGTGCTCGGGTTCGAAGTCGAGGCCGCGGCTGACGGATACGAAGGGCTCGAGACGTTCCGCCGCGAACGATTCGACGTGGTCATCACCGATTTTATCATGCCCCGGATGAACGGTTGCGTTCTGGCGCAGAAGGTAAAGGAACTATCGCCCCATACGCCCGTGGTAATGGTCACCGGTTTCTCGCGGGAAGACATCTACGCCATGACGAGCATCGGGTTGTTCGAGGGCGTGCTGCTGAAACCGTTTTCCATGTATGACCTGCAGAAGCTTTTGCGCTCCGTTCTGTGAGGAGAGTCATGTCGGATTGCTCCGTTTTACTTGTTCACGACGATCTTCTCGTCATCAGGTCGCTCGGTGGTTTCTTTCAGAAGAATGCGTGCGACATGCACCTTGCGGACGGCACGGAAGGGGCGATTTCCCAGCTGAACGGGCACCGCGTCGACCTCGTGGTACTGGAATTGTCTTCGCCGGCGATAGAGGGAACGGTGCTCCTCAAGGAAATAAAGCGTCACAATCCCGAGGTGCCGGTGTGGATCGTGACCGCGGAACGGCGGCCCGAGCGGATCGTCGAGGCATGGCGGCTGGGGGCCGACGAGTTCCTGTGGTGCGACGAGATGGCGGTCGTCGAACGGAAGCTCGTCGAATTCCTGGAAAACAGGGAAGGGGCACGTGTGGGTGGGGCTTCGGCCGCCGGACGGTCCCTCATGGACGACATGGTCCTCTCCATGATGATGATCATGTCGCACGATATCAGAAGCCCCATATTGTCCATCGGCGCAATGGCAAAACTGTTGAAGAACGGGTTGTACGGAACGGTGGAAGGGAAAGTGTCGGACGGGCTGGATGAACTGTACTCGCGCGTGATCAGCCTTTCGGGAGTGGTTGAGGATTACCTCAGCCGGATCGCCCTTATCGACGGAAAGGAATTCCTGGTCAGAGAGAAATTGGACGTCCTCGGAGATGTGATCCGGCCGGTGTTGACCGAATTCGTGCACGACATACGGATGTTCGATATCCGCGTGGACGATCGGATCGACATAGCAGGTCGCTTTCCCATCCGGATTCAGGCGAACCGCCAATGCATAAAGGCGGTCTTCCGGAATCTCCTCAGCAATGCGGTGAAATACGGCGGTCGCGGCTGCACCGTCCGCCTGGACTATGAGGACGCGGGAAGCGAGTGCCGGTTCGTGGTGTTCAACAGCGGCCCGCCCATTCCCGAGGATCGTCGCGACGTGCTGTTCACCAAATTCGGGAAAACCCGGAAAGCGAGCCGCACGGTACTGAACGGGATGGGAATCGGCTTGTTCCTGGTCAGGAACATTCTCCGCGAACACGGAGGAGACATCCGGTACGAGGGAGAAGAAGACGGATCGAGTTTCATTTTTTCCCTTCCGAAAGACGGCCGGCCCTGCGCTCCCTGCACCCGCGTCGAATCGACCGAGCCGCCCTGCGGCATACGGGGAATCCGGGAGAGTCGGCCGAACGCAGAGGCATGGAGGTAGCCCCGGCGAGTCCCGGTTTAGCGGGAGTCCGTAGTGAAGGAACGGACAAAGCGGCTAATCCGGTTTTACACCGAACGATACAAGGAGGTTAAGAAAGAAAATGGAGGAATGCTTCAAGATACTCATTCATAAATGCAGCGGCAGCCTTCACTTGAAGCTGATGGGAGACTTCGACAAATTTTCCGCGCTCGAGCTGATTTCCTTCATCGAAAAGAATGCGGTGAACGTGAATCGGGTTTTCATCCACACCAGCGGGCTCCGGCACGTGCAGTCGTTTGGAAAGGAACTCGTGCGGAAGTATCTGGCTTCGATCGCGCAGAAACCCTTTTCCATTATCTTCACCGGTGACGCGGGATGCGAAATCGCGCCGCAAGGTGCGAGGATGATGCATGCCTGATTGCACGCTTTGCCCGATAGGATACGTGAGAACGACACGGAAAACGTCCGATCGAGGACATGCGGCCCTGGGACCGGAAGCGATCCGGTAAAGGAGCGCACTGTCCTCCATTCCCCTGCAACCGGCTGTCCGCGAACGGCGAAAGAGGGTGACGGAATGGCGAAGAAAGCGAAACCTCTCCACCGCTGGGGCGAAAAAAACATCCATTGCCCTCTTTACGTCTCATGTCTCGATCACGCGGCCGAACGGTGCTGGGAATATTGGGATTGCAGCGAGTGCGCGTATCGGCGAACCTTTTCCAGGGACCAGGGATGGGAATTCACCATGGATGAATCCATGATGTTCCCCACGGTCCCGACGAGCATCCTGAAAACAATCCTCAGTTTTGATTGACCGTTGCGGCCACCCGCCGTGGTGGATCATGCCCGCTCGTAAAGCCGACGGAACCATGCGCCTTCCCGTCGGTCTTCGCCGTTGAGGCGAAAACCGGCGCCCCCAAAAAATCGAAACTATCGAAAGCCCCCCTTTGGCCGAAACGATGCATCGGGGAAGCATGCTCCTTTCCAATGCCCCGGTGAGTGACTCACGGATACACCCTTCGCTCTCCCCGGCGGAGTACCGGAATCCGGAAGGCCCGCCCGCCGTCTACCCTCCTTGACCGACGCAGAAAACTGTCGTAAGAAGTTCTGCTCTCGCTGCAAGGGAATTTCCATGGAAACACACCCGGTAAAAGGGTACTTTTTCATTATGCTGGCGGCCTCTCTCTGGGCAACGTCGGGCGTTGCCGGCAAATCGCTCTTCGCCTCGGGAATCAGTCCCCTTGAACTGGTGCAGGTGCGCCTCACCTTCTCTTCCGTCCTGCTGGGCATCTTCCTGGCCGTCGGCTTTCGGCCGCTGCTTCGCATCAGGACTCGGCATCTCGGATTTTTTCTCATCCACGGCGGCATATTCATGTCCATGGTGCAGGTTTCCTACTTTTTCACCATCAGCAAGATCAAAGTGGCGGCCGCCATCCTCATTGAGTACATGGCGCCGGTGATCGTGGGCTGTTTTTCCATGATATTCTGGAAGGAGCGTTTCACGCTCCCCAAGGCCGCGGCGCTGCTGATTTCACTCCTGGGATGTTATCTGGTGGCGGGAGCCTACGATCTCAATCTGCTGAGTATGAACAGGATAGGAATTTTGTCCGGAGTGGCGTCGGCGTTCTTTTTTGCCGGGAACACACTCATGAGCGAGCGGATGATGCATTTCTATCATCCCGTAACGGTCCTCTTTTATGCGCTCTCTTTCGCCGCCCTGACTCTGCACCTCATCACGGCGCCGTTTCACTACCTTTATACGTCCTACACGGCAGCGCAATGGGCGCTCATGCTGTACATCACGATCGTGGGGACGCTGGTGCCGTTTTTCCTGTTTTTCATCGGTGTCAGCCACATCCGGTCGACGCGAGCGATCATAGCGGCCACGCTGGAACCGATACTCGCCGGGGTAGTGGCCTATCTGTTCCTGGGTGAAGCCCTGGCGCCGCTGCAAATGGCGGGGGGTGTTCTGGTGGTGGGAGCCATCGTGCTGCTTCAGCTTCAGCGGGAAACCGATGAAATGGCGCCGCAGCGCATTCGAATGTCCGCCGGGAAAAGGCCGGACGCCGAGCGAAATTCCACGACGCGCGAGGCCTGCGGGAGAGGAGAAGCGTGAACTCAGGCCTCTAAAACGGCGTAATAGGGAGAAAATACATTTTCTTTTAAAAAAATATTAAGGAAAAATTGGATGTGTCCGATATATACAATACACACGCACCAACCACCTCCAGCAGCCGTTCGGTTTACTCCCCTTTACCGAACGGCTCATTTCTTTTCAGACACCCCGTCCGATTCTTTTTCCCGTTGCTGCTCCAGGGTGTGCAAGACGCCGCCGAATCGTCGACCGCAGACAAGGCAGGCATGCGACGGCGAATCCTCCCCGATGATTTCTCCTCCCAGCACGGCTTCACCGCGCATTTTCGCCAATCCGTCTTCAAAGGTCGGTTCTCCGTAAATGACCCGGACCACGCGTTTCGATCCGCAATAAGGGCATTTTTTCAATCTTTGCACCCTATTCCTCCAGCCGTTGTTCCGGCGGTTGTTGGCTTCATGGACGAAAGACGGACGCGCCGCAGCCCGGGAAGGGATGATTCCAGATGGTGTGGGAACCTTCGGGGAATGACGATTTCCTGATTGTCAGCCCGGAAGAATCCGCCCGGGTTCTGGGAACGCGTAGGAAACATCTTCCGCAATGTCGAAGATACGGGGCCAACGATACCTTGCCTTGGGGGAAGATACAAGCACAAGTACGGTCGGAATCCTTCGACGGGCAGCGTGGTTTCCCCGACGCACAGGCGAGGCGCCTGTGCTCCATGTAAATTGTCTTGGTGAAACGATCCGCTCGTGGAGCACAGCCGCCCCCGGCTGTGCCATTTCCCGCTATCGCTCGTCTCCAAACCCGCGTTATGCCCTGGCTGCGCGATTGATAATTGAACCGGATGATCCGCTTCGTTGTGTTCCCGCCGGCTGAAAACGGAAGAACCATGGCAACCGTCACTCACGATTTGCCATGGTTCTTCGTTCATACCGACGTTTCCGGGGAAACCCCCGCATTTGCGTCAATCAACGTCCCATTTCGATGCCTTGCCCGTCATGGAGTCGATGTCCACCCTGATCACCACGATCCTCTTCATCGTGTCTTCGACGAATTCGCATGGCGCGGATGAGTAGTGGCCGAAGACGATCTCCAACCCCTTTCTCTTCTCCTCCGGCGCCTCCAGAATCTCCGCGCGACCGTATCCCATGATGCTGGCAAAACGAGTGGTCCAGCCACACGGTTTGTCGCCTTCCAGAAGTTTCACGTCCGCCTCCATTTCGAAGCTTACCGTAGCGTTGGAACGGATGAGGTCGAGTTTCCTCCCCTCCGAGGCGCAATGAAAGTAGAGGCTTCCGTCGTGGTACCCGAAATTCAGGGGTACGATGTACGCCAGCCCATTGTCGACCAACCCCAGGCGGCATACCTGCGCGCGTGCGATGACCGTTTCCAGTTGTTGTTTCTCTTTCAGTTCCTTGTCGCTTCTACGCACTGCCGATTCTCCTTGTGCTGTGTAGTATTACCGATCATTTGCCATGTCCCGCCCGTGAAAGCGAACGTTGTCAACTCGTCGGCGTGTTCCTTCATATGTCCCACGATGGAGAGCCATCCGAGCCGGTTGACGATTTCCGTCGGTTCCGGCTTCCATACCATATGATCGTGATGATCGTGCGCCCACATGCGGGAGACGATGTTGCGTTCCTCCAATTCCCGCATGGTGGTTTCCACCCGTTCCTTATAGCTCCCCAGATCGGCTTCCATGGTCATCATCGTCTCCTTGATCGTTGTCCGTCGGTATCCGCGCGAGATGAATTGGTCTGCCTCCCGCCGGCGGCAGGGAAGCGTGGGTTCATTTTCGGCGCAGTGAGTGAGAGACGGCGGGGCGCTAGTGGTCCCGTTGCCGCGATCGTGCGGTCAGTGCCCGGGCTTTCTCCGGTCCCGCCGTTCCCGCGGCATAGTATTGGAGGTGCAGGGCAGGGTCTTCGCACGTCTCGCACCGTGTCAGCACGGGCTCGAAGAATTCCCAGCACGCTTCCACGCCGTCCTGGCGCCAGAACAGCATGTGGTCTCCGAGCAGGGCATCCAGGATCGTCCGTTCGTATGCTTCGAGTGCGGGGCCCTGGTAGTTCTGCTGGTAGTGAAAGTCCATGGTGACCGAACGCAGCCTCACCAGGGAGCCGGGGTTTTTGGTCTGAAACTGGAGCGTGATCTTCTCTTCCGGATAGACCCCCAGAATCAGGAAGTTCGTTGAAATCTGGTCCGCCAGGATGGTGCGGAACATGGAATGGGGGACTTCGCGGAAATGGATGGCGATCTGGATGAGCTTGCGGTCCATTCTTTTCCCGGAGGTCACGAAAAACGGGACCCCCTGCCAGCGCCAGTTGTCGACGAAGAGTTTCATCTTGCCGAAGGTCGGCGTAAGGGATTCGGGACTGACTTCGGGCTCGTCCCGATACCCGTTCACCTCCGCCCCATCAACCGTGCCGCGGGTGTATTGGCCGAGCACCAGGTTGTCGTAGAGGGCGTCAACGGGAAAGGGCCTGAGGCTGCGGAAGACCTTCACCTTCTCGTCCAGCACCCGGTCCGCTTCGAACACCGACGGCGGCTCCATGGCCGTGAGCGACAGGAGCTGCATCATGTGGTTCTGGAGCATGTCCCGGACCACCCCGGCCTGTTCATAGAACCCCGCCCGCTTCTCCACCCCGAGGGTTTCCGAGGAGACGATTTCCACATGGTCTATGTATCGGCGGTTCCATACGGGCTCAAAAATCGCGTTGGCGAACCGGAACATCAGGATGTTCTGCACCGTCTCCTTGGCGATGTAGTGATCGATGCGGAACACCTCTTTTTCGAGGAAATGTTCGTGGATTTTCGCATTGAACTGTCTGGCGGAAGTCAGGTCCATGCCGAAGGGCTTTTCCACCAGGAGCCTCGACCATCCCCTGCGGTCCCCACTCGAACTCGTCAGCCCCGCTTCGCTGAGCCGGGGGACGATTTCCGGGGTGAGGAACATGGGGACGGCGAGATAAAAAATGAGGTTGCCGCCCGTATCCATTTCCGTTTCAGCCTCGGTCAGGAACCGGGCCAGTTCCCGGTACGGCTCCTGGGCCATATAATCCATGGGGAGGTAGAAAAGCCGGGATTCAAACTCGTTCCACCGTTCCCCGGCGGATTCCCCCTCATGGATGACAGCCTTTTTCATGGAGGCCCGGAATTGTTCGTGGCTGATTTGGGAACGGGCACAGCCGACGATCCGGAATCTGGCCGGCAGTCCCTTCAGCAGGAAAAGATTGTAAAGGGCGGGAATGAGCTTTCGCCGCGTCAGATCTCCCGATGCCCCGAAGATGACGATGGTGCAGTCGTCCACCGGAGTTCCCGTAATGCAGGTGCCGTAGGGTATCCTCAAATCGGGGGCGGTGGTGCTGGCCTGAACGGAAGGGACATCTTTGGCTTGCAATGATCGGTCGCTCACGTGAATGTCCTGTTGTTGGTGAATTTTGATTGTTTTTGGACCGTAAACCTCGCCATGAGGTGCATGGAAGTGCAAAGCGGATTCATCATACACGATTCGCCCTTATGTGGGGAATGATATTGTTGTTTATCTTCGTATTGCGCCATTCTTGGAATCAGGCGGCCCCGGAAAAAGTATTTCATGCGCGGAATCGGGCGCTTTCAAAAACCGCTTGCATGTTTTGCTAAAAGTGATAGAATTCATGTATAGCTGTCTTTTGTGCAGTTTTTCCCGGCGGGTGCGTTCCGAAGGGGTGTCGGAACAAGCCGGAGAAGGTGCATACCCCTTTTTATCGATACATGGAGTTTCCGGGTGCAGGTGCAGGGCATCGTTAAAAGCTCCTACCTCGCCGGCGGGTACGACGAAGAGCAGTCGCGCCACGCGGAGGAGCAGACTGCGGGAAATCGGTTTACCGCCCGGAAAACCGCCATGGAGCTGCGTTACGGTCCTTTCTCCTTCACCCTTTCCCGGTCGAGCCTCCAGGGCGCAACACCCGAAAACAGCGACGAAACCCTGCAATCCCAGAGTTCACCCGCCCGGTCCCGTAAAGTAAACGATTCCGACGGGACGGATTCCTATTCCCGGGAGTATCAGCGGCTGGCCATGGGCGCCCTGATGGAAAGCGTCCAGGGGCTGTCCAAACAGGTGGAGGAACTCCAGCGGACGCTGAGTACCATGCGGGAAGGTTCCGGGGGGGTGGAAGCCACGCAGGCTTCGCCGCGCCTGGTGTCCGATCCGTCGGTGCTTTTGTCGGCTTCCTTCAACGGCGACGAGGGACCCGTGGAACCGGCCTTCCCGTTTCCTTCATCCATTATCGCCGGCTATTCCCAACCCGCGTCCGTTCCATCGACCGTCGGCTTCCACGCCATCGCCTGAACGGAACCGCCGTCCGGGCACCCGTCCGATCATCGAGTTCCTTTGTTGATCGTTTCCAGGAGAATGGGAATGAACGTGGTGAGGTCTTCCCCCACGCAGACGTCCGCCACGTTGCAGATGGCGGCGTACGGGTCCTTGTTGATGGCCACGATGAACCCCGACCCCCTCATCCCGGCGATGTGCTGGCTCGCGCCCGATATGCCGCAGGCGATGTACAGCTTGGGTGTTACGGTGGCCCCGGTGAGGCCCACCTGGCGGGAGTAGTCGAGCCACCCCGCGTCGCAAACCGGGCGGGAACCGCCCACTGCCGATTTTGGAAAAAGGTTCGCCAGGTCCCGGATGAGTTTCAGGTTTTCCGGCTTGCCGATGCCCCGTCCCGCGGACACGACGACTTCGGCCTCGGTGAGGGCCGAGTTTTCCTCCTTGGCCTTTATCACGCCCTTGGACCGCATCCTGTCGGGAGCGACGTCGAAGCTCATGGTTTCCACGGCCCCGGTTGCATCGACGATGGCTTCCGCGGCCCTGAATGCGCCGCCCTGGACGGTGACGACCGTCCTCGGCCCCGTCGCTTTCACTTCGGCCACGGCTTTACCGCCGAAAACGGAGCGGGAGAAGGTAAGCACGTCCCCTTCGGCGGATACCTGTTCGACCCCAGTGATGCAGGAGCTTTTCAGGCGGACCGCGAGGGCCGGAGCGAGGTCCCAGCCGTTGGTGCTGTGGGGGATGACGAGATACGTCGGATTCATGCGGTCGGTGAGTTGCGCCAGCACGTTCTTGTAGATTTCCGCGTTATAGGAAGACAATCCCGACACCTGCGCCGCAATGACGTCTCCGCCCGTTTTCTGTGCCAGAACGCGGGCGGGCTCTTCCACCTCCTCGCCGATGAACACGGTGACGATCGGAAGAGGACGATACTGTTGAATGGTCCGGGCGCAGCCCACGGCTTCGTAGGTGCCCGGAGTGATGTTTCCTTCCCGCTGTTCGGCCAATACGAGGATGGTTTCTTCCATGGGGGACTCCTTAGCGGGGTGAAAGGAGGGATTTTTCCCTCAGCATGTCGGCGAGTGCCGACGCTTTTTCCTGCGGCGATCCCTGCAGCACGATCCCGGAACCCTTTTTGGGAGGAGGCGTGACGCGGACGATGTCCTCCCGCGCTTCGACCGTTTCCAGGGAGGAACCGTCGACGACTTCCAGCTTCTGTTTTTTTGCCTTGAGGATATTGGGCAGCGAGGGATAGCGCGGTTTGTTGATCCCCGTCTGGAGGCACACCACGGCGGGCCGGGTAAGCTCCATGCATTCCCGGAAACCGCCCTCCACTTCACGTTCCACATATACGGTGTCGCTGTCCGGGGGGGCCTGCAGCAGGACGACCGAAGTGGCATGCGGCATCCCCAGCAGTTCGGCCAGCATGGGACCCACCTGCCCCTGCATGGTGTCTTCGCTCATCATGCCGGTAAAAATGAGATCGTATCCTTTGTCGCGGGCATATGACGCGATCCAGCCGGCGATCACCAGGGGATTGAAGTAGTCGCCCGTTCCCCCGTTCAGGTGAATCCCCCGGTCGCCGCCCATGCCGAGTGCTCTCTTTATGGCCATGGCAGCCTGGGGGCCGCCCACGGAAAGCACGTGCACTTCGCTGCCGGCCGCTCCGTCGCGGATGGTGAGGGCTTCCTCCATGGCGCATTCGTCGAATCGGTTGAGCCTGAACGTTGAGGACTCGTCGACGGTCACCCATTTCCGGTTTTCGCCTATGGAAAACGCCGTCTCGGTTTCGGGCACTTGCTTCACGCATACCAGGAGTTTCATATCGTTCCTCTCCCCGCCGTGATGGTGTACGGGTCCTCCCCGGGAAGGACCCGTTATGGTATTCACTTTAAGATATGAAGCGGTTTTTTACAAGGTGGGTTGTGCGACCGGCGCCGTGGACGGAAGGTTTCGGGGAATCGAAACGTCACGGGGATTTCCCCTCCGGCGACGGGGAGGGAACGTTTCAGACCAACCCCCGGATCGACGTTTTCACCAGACTCTTCACCAAGGTCCTGGCAGCGAATCCCTGGGCCAGCGATTCGGCCATGTCCACTCGATCGAAGTAGATGCGCACGTTGCGGATCTTTCCGTTCTCGAACGTTATGATCTTGATCTGCCGGGACTCCAGCCGGGACTTGGCGTCCAGGCGGGCGCGCAGGACGTATTCCTGGCAGAGCGCGCCTTCCTGCACCAAGGTGAGCACCGGTGAAAAGGAGAGGTGGTGAAAGTTGGCATACGTCCATCTGAGCCACCGCTGCACTCCCTTGATCCCCGAGAGCCTGATCCCCATCAGTTCGATTTCACACGCTTCATCGAACAGGGCGATCACTCCATCCATGTCCCGCTCTTCCATTCCCCTGTTCAGCCTTTCGGCGATCCTTCGGTACTCGTGCTCGTGAGATTCTATCGTCATCGGTCCTCCACTCCGGAAAAGAACATGCTGCTGCCGCAGTTGCCTCCCCACGTTCGGCGGGCGAAAACGGTTCCATCCCGCCCGACGGGAAGCCATGCAAGACCATATTGTTATTTCACTTTATAATAACCATGCAAGAGTTCTTCACGAGTTTTTGATGTAGGATCGGTGAGAATGGGTCGTGCGCGGAGAGATCGCGCAGGGGATTTTCCCCTCTTGACGCTCACTTCCAATCCCGTTAACGTAAACGACTCGGTTACGCGGCACGTATGAGTTTTCTTTTCTCTCCATCCGGAAGGTACGACATGGAAAAGGCAGCGGACTCCATACGACTCCTGGCCCTCTACGGGAGTCCCCGGCGCAGGGGAAACACGTCGACGTTGTTGAAAAAGGCGGTGGAAGGTGCACGCGATGCGGGCGCGGAAGTGCATGAGATCGTGCTGAGGGACCTGTCCATGTCCCCCTGCCTGGAAATTTATGGGTGCAAGAACGACGGCCGGTGTGTGATAAAAGACGACTTCCAGCAGGTCTACGACCTCCTGGCGAAGTGTGACGGTCTCCTGCTCGCCACCCCCATCTTCTTCTACACCGTGAGCGCCCACACGAAAATCCTGATGGACCGCTGCCAGTCGCTGTGGGTCAAAAAGTACTGGATCGAGAAGGCTCCCTTCGGCCGGAAGGACGGCCGGAAGAAGGGGCTGTTCATTGCGGCGGGGGCTACCAAGGGTGCCAAGCTGTTCGACGGGCTGCTGCTGACCGCGAAGTATTTCTTCGACACCCTGGACATGGAAGTGTGGCGCAGCCTCCTCTACCGGGGACTCGATTTCGAGAACGACATCGGCGGACACCCGGAGTATCTGGAAGAAGCCGTGCTGGCGGGGCGCGAGCTGGTTGAGGCGATCGGCGCGGCGAAGGGGTAGGCGGACGTTCAACCCCCCCGCCTTCGGCACCCCACCCATTGAGGGTGTCGATAAAAGAGAGTTTCTCTCTGATTTGTCATTCCGGCGGAAGCTGGAATCCAATCTTTTAAGGTACTTATGGCCCCCGGCTTTCGCTGGGGTGACGTTTGGAAGGGCTTTATCGACAACCTCATTGAGGGGGGCAGGGGGGAGCCGGTATGCACGTGACAATTTTTCATTCTACCACTTATAAATGATATTCGGTTTGGCAAATATGTCGTCAAGCTTCTTTAAAAAAGGAACGATAGCACTGAAATCAAATGCCCTGTGGTCGAAAGCCAGACACATCGGGAGGATTTTTCTTATACCGATTTCCTTAACCCCACTCGGGAGTAAATACACCCCGGGTCTTTCCTGAATAGAACCTATCCCGACAACAAATACTTGAGGCGATATAATCTCAAGCAAACTGAAGAAGCCTCGTTGTTCTTTGTACAAGGAACCAATATTAGACACGGTAACTGTGGCCGATACAATATCTTTTTCCGTCAATCTTTCGGACTCAGGTATTTGGTAATACTTTTCTTTTTCTTTACCGCTAAGTCCCCTTATCCTGATCTTGCCTAATTTTGCGGCAATTATTCTCCTGATAACGCTGAAGTTAAGCTTTTTTATTTGATTGATAGTGTCGGCGGTTATTATTTTTATCTGCAATTCATTGAAATCAGTCTTTTCAATTCTTTTAGAAATTTTTGAAATGGAATCTGAAATTTCACGCAATGACATTCTGTCGACACCGGGAATAGTTATAGGAATCATTTTGCCATCCGGCAATAGCCATGGGATTGAAATGTTTATCTCATCGAAACAATGGGTCGTTCCCGTACCTGTTTTAAAATTATATTCCAGATGAGAATTCAATTCAGGAGCGGATAACAGTCCTTCAGCTATCACTTTGAGCATTATTGTGTTAAACGAAATTCTGCTTTCAGGAGTATTGTGTTCTTTTGCAAGATTGCTTAATTCATTGTGGAAATCTGTTATGTCAGGTTCATATACGTAAGATACATGGGGTATATTCTGCCATGATGTCGTAGTCGCATGCGACACGATTTTTCGCTGCAAATCGAATCCTTCGGAATGTTTTCTCTTATCCGTTGTTGAATTCATACTACGTACCTTTCTCTCTCTGAAATACTACTTGAAAAGTACTGTTCTTTTTATGAATAATCTTTTGCAGAAAGAGTTGTTCTTGTTTGGATGTCTCCTTGTGCAATGATCCTCTTCAACCTGTCTAAAAATCATGTACTGAAATTGATCAACGGTTGCAAGAAAGATTTATCGCCGGGATAGGCGCAATCAGGCTGGGTAACGGTTATAGTGGGAGGACGATCTGTCCGGAGAGGCCTTGCGGTGGATGTGCAGGAGTTTCTCTCACGCCTGTCCCGGGTCGCCCTCATTCTATCGATTTGAAAGGCTCGCAAGACGGAACGCGACAAGTTTATTGCATGGTCGGCGAAATGTTCTTTTTGATTTTCGCTTTGCCCTGAAGGCGCGCCCGTCTCCTATGTTTCCGATTCGATGATAAAATGTTCGGTATGGTTGAGCTGTTTCTGTTCGTACAGCTCAAGGTAAATGTCGGAGAAACCGTACGTTTCCTTCAGCAGCCGCTTCATGGTCCGGATCTGGTCCCGGTGGTAGGTGGCTTCATCCGTGCGCACCCGCACCGCCATGATGATTGTTTCCTCCGAGAGCCCCCAGATGTGCAGGTCCTTGATGTTGGTGATGCCGGGAAAGTGTTCGGTGATGAACTGCCGCACCCGGTCGGGATCGATGTGCGCCGGATTGCCTTCCATGAGGATGTGGACGCTGTTCCTGACGAGGGAGTAGGTGGGAAAGGCGATCAGGAGTCCGATGATCAGCCCCATGAGAGGATCGAGGAAGTAAAGATGTGTGTATCGTATGACGATGGAGGAGAGAATGACCCCCACCGACCCCAGAGCATCGTTGGCGATGAGCAGCAGTGCGCCTTTGATGTTGGTATCCGTCGCGTGCCTGTAGAAGATCAGAAACCCGTACGCATTGACCGCCAATCCGATGATGGCGATCAACAGCACGCGGTCGGCGTCCAATGCCTGAGGATGCCGTATCTTCCGGTAGGCGTCCGAAAAAACATAAAACAGGAGGAACCCGACCAGGATGCCGTTGAACAGGCCGGACAGCACCTTTGCCCGCTCGTAGCCGAAGGTCCGGCTCTTGTCCGGTATTTTCATCACCAGCCGAGCCACGTACAGGGCGATCGTCTGACCGGCGATGTTGATGGCCATGAACGAAGCGTCCGTCACCAGGGCCAGACTCTTGTAGTAGAGGCCCCCCGACAGCTCGATGAGAAAATAGAGAATGGTCAGAACGAGGACCGTTCGCTGGTCGCCGCGGTGAATTGCTTGTGGCTGGTCGGACATGAAGCGTTCCCGTATTCCCGGAGTATCGGTTTTCCCGATGGAGTCCGTGTTGAATTCGGGGCACGCTAGCGGTTCCTTGTTAGGGTTTCGTTAAATGTGTTTTTCATCCGCGTGCATAACACGTGGATTTTCTTTGTGCGGAAGGACCGTTCAGCGTAGTATGGGATCGGTGTTTCCCCTGCGCCGGCAGGCGGGTACGGTGTCTGCAAGAACGGTCGGCCGGCGGGATTTCGGAGGCGGTGCCATGACGGAAGAACCTCGGACTTCCAGGTTGTTCTTCATCGACAACCTGCGCATCTGCCTCATCATCCTGGTCGTTCTCCACCATGCGGGACAGGCTTACGGCCCGGGCGGCTGGTGGGCCTTTGAAAACCACGAGCGGACGCGCATGCTGGGGGCCTTTTTTACGGTCAACCGCTCGTTTTTCATGAGCCTTTTCTTCATGATTTCCGGCTACTTTCTGCCCGCCTCCTACGACCGCAAAGGGGGGACGGCTTTCCTGAGGGACCGTTTACACCGTTTCGGAATTCCCCTCCTCGTATTCTTCTTCCTGGTATTCCCCGTCATCAACTACGTATACTACCTCAACTTCCGGGGCTACGGTCACATTCCGTTCGCCGAATATTACTGGAACGTCTATTTCGGTATGGCAGGCAAACCGTCCGGCTGGGCCGGTCCGGATTGGCCGGACAGGACGCTCGGCCACCTGTGGTTCGTGGAACACCTGCTGCTTTTCGCTGTCTGCTACCGGCTCTGGAGGCTGCTACCCTTCGGCCGGGCCGGGTTCGCCGGCGGGAACGATGCGCCGCCCCGAACGGGGACGATTGTCGTGTTCGCCCTGGCGCTGGCGGCGGTGACCTTCATGGTGCGGGTATCCCACCCGATCGACCGCTGGTCGGTCGTCCTTGGTTTCATCCCGCTCCAGTTCGGCGACCTTCCACGGGACTTGAGTTTTTTTCTTATTGGCATCCTGGCCTACCGGCGCAACTGGCTCCATGCCATGCCCGAGAAGACAGGCCGGGCCTGGCTGCTGCTGGGCGTGAGCCTGGCGGCGGGATACTATTTCCTGCACCTGGCAGGATATCGCTGCTTCAGTGCGGGAGGGTTGGACGTTAAATCGTTCGTCTTCGCCCTGTGGGAAGCGTTCCTCTGCACGGGGCTCTGCATCGGCCTCCCGGTGGCGTTCCGGGAGCATTGCAACGGCGGGGGAAGGTTCTCGGAACATCTGGCGGCGGACACGTACGGCGTATACCTCCTGCACGTCCCGGTGGTGGTGGCGCTCCAGTACACCATGGGATACGCGGACCTTGGCGCTTTGGGCAAATTTTCCCTGGTGAGCCTTTCGGCGGTCATCCTGACATTTCTGCTGGCCGACGCCCTGAGGCGGCTTCCGTTCGCGAGGAGCGTGCTGTAGAACTACATTTCCGTAAGAATCGACATTGACAACCACGTGGGGCTTTGTTAGTTCCATATTGGTGTGGAGCTTTTCCTCCCGTTCTCGCGGGATGAGTCCACCGGAATCATTTTTCACTGAGTTTTCATCCCTAAAGCTTTCAAAAGAACCGGTTTTTATTATTACAACTTAAAACCATAGAGGAGGAGCCATGAAATCGTTTGTTGCGCTGATGATGACGGTACTGGTGGCGGGGCTGCTGTTTGCTCCTGCCGCAACCTTCGCGGAAACCAAACAACACATGGGAGTCATTGTGGTGGATATGCAGGGAGACTTCACTACCCTGAAGAAAGGCTCCCTGGCGGTCGAAGGCTCGGATCAGGCCTTCGTGGACAAAGTGCAGAAGGCGACCGTGGCCCTGAGCAAGAAAGGGTACCTCATCTTCGGAACGCAGGACTGGCATCCGATCAACCATGTCTCCTTCTTCACGAATCACAAAGGGAAAAAGCCCTTCGAGACGATTCAGATCAAGGACAAAACCCAGGTGCTCTGGCCCCCCCATTGCGTGCAGGGCACGCAGAACGCCCGCGTCCTCGTGGACAACAACCTTTTCCTCGCCATCGTGAAAAAGGGCCAGGACAAACGGTACGACAGCTATTCCGGATTCCAGGATGACGGCGGCTCCAAGACGGAGATGAACTCCATTCTGAAGCGCAACGGCGTCAAGGAACTCATCGTGTACGGGATCGCCACCGATTACTGCGTAAAGGCCACGGCCATCGATGCCGCCGCCGCCGGTTACAAGGTCACCGTGGTGGAAGGGCTGTGCAAGGGAGTTGCCCCGGATACGAGCGCCAAGGCCGTGCAGGAGATGAAGGACAAGGGCATCACCGTGGTCGGCGAACTGGAGATGTAGCGGGCAAACGGGAACCGCCGTTCACCGCCGTGGGGGGCGCATTCCCCACCGGAGTGAACAACACGTTGCATGCGGAGGCCCGGGGTCGAACGACCCCGGGCCTTTTTTGTCGTTCGGAGCAAACGGTGCGCGGGAACGGCGACGGGATCGCGTTGCCAAGGGTGAGCGGGCTGTGCTATACCGGCTTACATGAGTGCGAGTGCACACCCAACGGGTTCGTAAAGCAGACACCTTGCCTCCCGAAATGACCTCATGATCACGCATCTTTCCATCCGCAACTTTGCCATCATCGACGAACTTTCGCTGGATTTTCAGCCGGGGCTCAATGTGCTTTCGGGTGAAACGGGAGCGGGCAAGTCCATTATTCTCAATGCCGCCAACCTCATCCTTGGCGGCCGACCGTCGTCGGAACTCATCCGGACGGGCGAGCGCGAGATGGAAGTGGAAGCCGCGTTCCTGGTGGAGAACGAACCGCACTGCCGGGCGCTCCTGGAACAATGGGGCATGGCGGTGTCGGACGAAATCGTCGTTCGCCGGGTGGTGAGCAGCAAGGGCCCCAACAAGGTCTTCGTCAACGGCAGTCCGGTCACGGTGGCCATGCTCTCGGCCCTCGGCCCTCACCTCATGAGCGTGGTGGGCCAGTACGACCAGCAGATCCTCATCCATCCCGAAACACACCTCGATCTCCTGGACGAATTCGCCGGGTGCGCCGAACTGCGCAATCGGGCGGCGGAGTCGTTTGCGGGACTGGACCGGTCCTTGCGGGAACGCAGGTCCCTGCTGCAACGCAGGGAGCGGGAAGCCGAACGGTTGGAGCTGCTCCGTTTTCAGTATCGTGAAATCGAGCAGGCCGGTCTGCACAATGGTGAAGACGAGGACCTGGAGGCCGAAAGAACGAAGCTGCGGAACGCCGAGACGCTGAGCCGGGCGGCCCGGAACGGGTACGATCTCCTTTACGGAGCGGACCGGTCGTTGCTGGGGATGGCGGACGAAGTGAAAGCGGAACTCGAACGCGCGGCTGAATTGGACCCGGCCCTGAAGTCCCTCGGCGCGCGTCTGAAAAGCACGCTGCTGGAACTGGAGGACGTGGCCCTCGGGTTGAGGGACTACGCCAAGGATGTGGTGAACGATCCCGACCGGCTGGAAGCGGTGGAAAACCGGCTGGCGGAAATCAGGAAACTCGGCCGGAAGTATGGAGAGGGAGCCGATAAAATCCTGGAACGGTGGGAACAGGTGGCCCGGGAGATCGAAAAGCTGAAAAACGCTTCCGTAGATATGGATCATCTGGAAAAGGAAATCGAACGGTACCGCGACGAGCTGTTCGATGTGTCGCAAACGCTCTCCGGCAAGAGAAGGGAATGCGCGGACACGCTGGCCCGGGGAATGGAGAAGGAACTGTCCACGCTCAACATGAAGAAACTCGTCTTCCACGTGCGCATCGACCCGTTGCCGCCCACCGAGAAGGATACCGTCACCCTCAAGGGAGTAGTCATGGGACCCCGTGGAATGGACACGGCGACCTTCATGATTTCCCCCAACAAGGGCGAGGAGCCCCGGCCTCTGGCGCGCATCGCCTCAGGCGGCGAGCTTTCGCGCATGCTGCTGGCGCTCAGGAGCATCCTGGCCGGCAGGGGAGACGTCGAAACATTGGTGTTCGATGAAGTGGATGCGGGAATCGGGGGGAGACGGCGGAAAAAGTCGGCTTGAAACTGAAGGAACTCGCCCGTGTGCACCAGGTCATCTGCATCACCCACCTGCCGCAGATCGCCTGCTTCGCCGACTACCACTATCTCGTTTCCAAACACGAGGTGCGGGATCGCACCGTGACCAAGGTGGCGATGGAGGAGGGCGAAGCGCGGGTGCGGGAGATCGCACGCATGCTCGGAGGCGACACCTCCGGACACGCGCTCGATTATGCCCGCGAACTCATTGCCCGGGCTGCGGGTTCATAGCCGCTGTTCATCCTTCGCACCTGTCCGGTCACGCCTGTTTCCATGGATCCGTAAATCCGGGGGCGATGGATCGATTCCCGAACACCATATCGCTCATATCGAAAGGAGACACAATGGACAGCGGCCGGAACGAAGAACTCGAACGATTCCTGGCGGCTCTGGGGCATCATGAGGAGCCCATGGGGATATTCTACACCGACACGGAGCCCGAGGCGGGTTTCAGCCCGAAACCCATGCCGCTGCCGTCCGTGGAGAGCGAAGCGCAGGGGACCATCGACTGGAACGGCCTCTTCAAGGACTGGTCCTGCGTCATAGGCAAAATCTGGCTGGCACGGAAAAAAAAGACCGCCGCCTACTTCGACCGGGAACGGTTCGGGTGTCTGGGCGGCGCCTTTTTTCTGGGGTTCCTCAAGCCCCAGCTGGAGTTCATCGTTCACTACGTGTCAACGGGCATTCCCAACGTGGTCGAAGGCGAGCGGTACCTGGAGTCGCCGGAAGTCACCCGCAACTTCTACCAAGCAATCGATCCGGTCCCCGCGCCCAAACGGTTCTGCGTCGTCAAACCGCTCTCAATGTTCGGGGAAGGGGAAACGCCGCTGCTGGTCGTTTTCTTCGGACGGCCCGAAATGATATCCGGCCTGCACCAGCTTGCCATGTTCGTCACCAACGACGTGGAAGCGGTGATGTCTCCGTGGGGCGCCGGCTGTTCGGACATCGTCACCTGGCCGCTCAAGTACCTTCGGCAGGGCAAAATGAAGGCGGTGGTGGGCGGCTGGGACCCTTCTTGCCGAAAGTACCTGAAGACGGACGAAATCACCTTCAGCATGCCCTTTGAAATGTACCGGCGCATGATCGAACGATGGCCCGATTCCTTCCTTGTCGCCGAAGCCTGGAAAACTGTGCTGAAGAAGATCGAACGGAGTCAAGCCGGATGTCGCCCTGCGGCTTCCGAACGGTAAAATCGGAAGCAAGGTCGTGGCCAACCCGCCGGAGGGTTTTGAAGCTTTGCCGGCCGGGCCAGCGCGACGGAACGCCGTCGATCGGGAATTACCTGTCCGCCCGGAAGCCACGATTGTCTATGAGGAGGCCGTAGCCGAGTTCCCGGTCGATGCCGGCCATATCGTGAACGTGGTCAACCCCGACCGGGTCAAGGCTCGGAACAGATACGGAAGGTGCTTCTTTTTACGTTTCGGCAAGGGAAAATATGAGTGATAATTGTCAATTATAAATTAACGGTTCGAGCGACGGCTGAAAATTTCTGCTCGGCACCGAGATTTCTCTCTTCTCTTCGCTCCGCTCGAAATGACAGCCTGTTCGGCCCCGGCAGGGGGTGTTGACCGCTGTTCGGTGAGAGCATGCTCCCCCGCAATTCCATGATGAACCTCGAAATTCCGTGATGAACCAAAGAAAAGCCCCTCGATGCGAAATCGGGGGGCTTTTGATTTACGGGACGGGTAGTGCGGTTCGGGGTCAGGCGCGTGCGGGCACCTGGGTCATGGCCTGGAGCTGTTCCTGCACCACTGAGCCGATGAGCCGTATCTTGTATGCGTTGTTGCCCAGCGGCTGAGCACCGGTGACGGCGGCCTGCGCCGCTCGATGAATGGTGTTCTCGTTCAACGTCTTGCCGACAATCTCCTGCTCGGTTTCCCGTGAACGCCAGGGAAACGGCGCCACTCCGCTCAGCACGACGCGCGCGTTTTTCACCGTTCCACCTTCCATGTTCAGCGCCAGCGCCATCCCGACGAGAGCGAAATCCCAGGAGCGTCGCGCCCTCACCTTGCGGTAGGAACTGCGGATTCCGTCGAGCACCGGGGGAATGAGGATGTCAGTGACGATTTCGTCCTGCGCAAGGACCGTTTCCCTGGTCACGTCACGGCCGGGCGGAACGAAGAAATCTCCCAGGGGTACCATTCGGCTTCCCTGCTTACCGCTGATGCGTACGGACGCGTCAAGGGCCGTCAGCGCGGGCGCGGTGTCGGAAGGATGCACGTAGTAGCAGGTATCGTCGCTGCCGAAGACCGCGTGGAACTGATTTTCTCCGGCGAAGGCGTAGCACAGGTCTCCCCCTTTGCGCAGGCAGTGGAATTCCCCACGATAGTACCAGCAGCGGGGCTTCTGGCACAGGTTGCCGCCGATCGTGCCCTGGTTGCGCAGCTGCGGGCTCGCCACCTCGGAGGCCCCTTGCGCGAGCACCGTGTAGCGCTCGTTGAGGAGCGGGTTTGCGGCCACCTCGGAGATGGTGGTCAGAGCGCCGATGCGGAGGGTTCCATCCGACTTCACTCCGACGCCGCGCAATTCCCTCAGACGGGACACGCTCACCACTTTCTTCACCGGCAGAATCTGTTCCCGCATGCAGCCCAGCAGGTCGGTACCGCCCGCATGAACGTAGGCGCCCTCCGCGGAAAGCTGCGAAATCGCTTCACCGATCGTTTCCGGACGGACATAATCAAATTCCGGCAACATGATTTTTCCCTTATTTTCCTCCGAGCACCCGGTTGATGGCCAGAGGGTTGATGGGGGTACTCGTCAGTCGTACTCCCAATGCGTTGTACACGGCGTTGGCAACGGCGGCTCCGGTGGGGACCGTCACCGGCTCGCCCAGGCCCTTAGCCCCGGAGGCGTTGGCTTCCGTGTCCGGCACGTCCACCGCCACGGAAACGATGTCCAAGGGAACATCCAGGGCGGTGGGCAACTTGTAGTCGTGCCAGTTGCGGTTGACCATCTTCCCCGTTTGATTCCGGTCGAGCACTCGGACTTCGGTCGCCGCGAATCCGATACCCATGGTGATTCCGCCGAAGACCTGGTTGTCGAACGTGAGGCGGTTCATTACCCGACCGCTCTCATGCGCGCCCACGAACCGGAGAATCTTCATCTCTCCGGTGAAGGTATCGATTTCGACTTCGCAGAACTGCGCGGCAAACGGGATGGATACCTTGCCTTCCGGGTTCGGATGGCGGTACCCCACGCCGACGATGACGCCCTGTTTTTTCAGTTCGGACAAATCGGTAACCTTGACCTTGCGGGAAGGGTCGTCGGAGGAAACCACTTCTCCATTGGTAAGGGAAAGGCGTTCCGGGTCGGCGCGTAATTCCTTGGCCGCCATTCTCATCAGCTGTCGTTTCACCTGTTCGGCGGCGTTCCGCGTGGCCGGCGATTCCGTGGGCACCGTTTTGCTGCCGCCGCTCGGTGTTGCGTACTGAGTGGTACCGGTATCCGCGTTTTCCACCTGTATGTTCCCGAGGGGTACGCCGAGTTCTTCCGCCACGATCATGGCCATGATCGTTTTGGTGCCGGTCCCGATGTCGCTGGCTCCCATGTTCAGATTGGCGCTCCCGTCCGGAAAGAGCTTCACGATGACCGTTGACGGCGGCCGTCCGTTGCCGACGAACCACGATGCCCCGGCCATGCCAACGCCCCTTCGTATGGGGCTGTTCTTGTCTTGTTTGGCCGTTCGCTCTCTGGATTCCTTCCAGCGGAACGCTTCGGCCCCCTTCATCAGACACTCGCGGAGGCCGTCACTGGTATACGGCGGGTTGCCCTCCCTCGCCTGGCTGTGGGAGGGGATGTTTTTCAGCCTCAGGTCGAGCGGGTCCATCCCGACGGCTTCGGCCAGCGCGTCGATCATCTGTTCCAGCGCCCACGATCCCTGGGGATGTCCGGGGGCACGGAAAGGTCGCGCCGGTCCCGCGTTGATGTACACGTCGACCGCTTCGGTCCGTACGTTGGAACAGACGTAGAGGTCTCTTATCAGCCAGTCCACCAGGGATATGCCTCCGGCCTGATAGGCGCCTCCGGTACCGGTCACGGAAAAATCGAGCGCGGTAATGGTGCCGTCCTTCTTGATCCCCGCCTTAAGGCGCATGTCGCTGGGAGGCCGGTTGCCTGTGGCGAGAAAGGTTTCCTCACGGGTGAGGAAGAGCTTTACCGGACGAGCGGCGGCTTTGGCGAGCAGAGCTGCGATGATGGTGTATTTGCCGGGCTGGAGCTTGCTCCCGAAACCGCCCCCCATGTAGTGGCCGATGACTCTCACCCGGGAGAGCGGCATTTTCAGCACTTCCGCCACCCTGGACTGCACTGCGTAAACTCCCTGGGTGGATTCCCAGACGGTCAGGTTGCTTCCGTCCCATGACGCCACACAGCCGTGCAGTTCCATGGGCACCTGTATCTCGCATTCGGTGCGATAGTTTTCTTCGAGGACCACGTCCGCCTCGTCGAATCCCTTTGCAATGTCGCCGCGGGAATACGATTCCGTCTTTACCGTGTTTCCCTTGTCATGCACGAGCACCGCGTCCGGTTTCAGCGCTTCCGTCTCGTTTACCAGATAGGGCAGAACCTCGTACTCCACCCGGATGGCTCGCACCGCGTCCCACGCCTCGGAAGGTGTCGATGCGGCCACGGCGGCTACGGTTTCGCCTTCGAAACGGCAGTGGGAATCGAACAGTTTGGAGGAAACATCGCCGTCATAAGGCCATTCCACGTCGCACGACGGCGTGGCCCCATGGATCACCGCCGCAACGCCTTTCATCTTCTGGGCCGGCCGGGGGTCCAGGCTCTTGACCCTCGCATTGGGATGAGGGCAGCGGAGGATGGCTCCGTACAGCATTCCCGGAAGGGAAACGTCCGACGGATACACCGCAGCGCCGCTCAAACGATCGTACGCATCGACCCTCGGTTCGGGCTTGCCGACGACAACCGTCGAGCGCCACGGCTCTTCCCATGCCTTCGACTGCGTCTTATCGGGCATGGGCGCGTTGGCGTAGTAGCTTTCGTCTTTTTTGGGGTTCATGCCGCACCCCGTCCCTTCCGCTTGAGTTCGGCGCCCTGCTGCACGGACTCGAAGATGTTGTGGTACGTGCCGCAGCGGCAGAGGTTTCCGCTCATGCCCTTCCTGATTTCCTCAGCTGAGGGTGCGGGATTCATGCGCAGCAGTCCTTCGGCGGCCATAATCTGGCCGGGCGTGCAGTACCCGCATTGGAATCCGTCTTTCTCCTGAAAGGCCTGTTGAACGGGCCCCAGATTTTCGCCCTCAAGCAGCCCTTCCAGGGTGGTGATGCGGGAACCTTCCGCTTCCAGTGCGAGGGTGAGGCAGGCGTAACGGGGAATGTCGTCGATGAGCACGGTACATGCGCCGCACTCACCCCGTTCGCACCCCACCTTGGTACCGGTGAGGCCCAGTTTTTCCCGCAGGACATACAGCAGCGTCCACCTCGGTTCGACCAGGAGGTTATGAACCTCTCCGTTGATCCGGAGCGACAGTTCGGTCATGCTTCCCGTTTCGGGCTCCGCTTCTCGTGTGAAAGGAGGGGCCGCAGAAGCCCCGGCGACGGTTCCCATCACGATTGTCCCTGCTCCCATGGTGGTCAGAAAGCCCCGTCGTGACAGGCCACCGCTGTTCGCGCCAACCTTTTCCCCCTGCTTTTCCTTCATGATTCCCTCTCGTGCATGAGGAGCAAACGCCGCGATTCGTTCACCGGGAGACGTTTCCCGCCCTTGTGCGTCCAGAAAAACGGACCCGGCGCATCCTCGCTCGGTTTTCTCACTCTCCCTCCGCGAATCAGGTCTTTTAAAATGTCTTTGTGGTCATACATGAGTTAAAGGAGTTCGTCCCTCTATTACCCGGCTAACGGAGGGACGAACAGGTGAAGGGTTGGGGGGTGAGTGGCAAAATACTCCAGAGGATGTTCGCTGATGGAGTTTCTCTTCCGTCAGGAAGTTCCAAGCAGGCTGTTCTTCTTAGCCCCTGGAGCCTTTATGCACTATTCTCGCAAGAGTGGCTGTTTCGGACAATACAGCCAATAATGTATTTTTCGGTCCGAGGAGGGGAGGAATTCTCCTGAACTACCGGCTCCCTTCCGCGGGAATAGGGAAGGAGAGCGCGGAAGGGTAGGGTACTTCGGTTGCGTGCGCGGGGCCTCGACGGGAAGGGTGACTGTCCACAGCCTCTCCGGGTGAGAGTCGGGGGGACGGCTGCCTCGATTGAGTGGCCGCACGACTTACGTGCTTTGTCCGGAAGAACATTGTTTCAGTTTGAGGATCAGGCGGAACCCATGGGGATCAACGTATCGAGGTTCTGCGTGGTTCCTGTCCCGATACCGGCTTCCTTGGCGGAGAGATTCCGGAAGAGTTCCGTCATGTAGAGGAGCTTGTTCAAAAGCATGTAGCGGACGAGGTACCTGGTGGTGGATTCCCGGCTTTCGTCACGGTTGTCCATGTGCAGGGGCGGGGAAAGAAGAATACGAGCGATCACCGGGTCGATCATTGCATAGATTTCAGCTTGTACTTTCGTCAGCTCCTCCTTGCCTTCCGTGCCCCAGATGGCGGGGATAATGAAGGTGGGCGGTTCTTCGAGAAGCACGCTGCGGAAAGCGGCGAAAACGTTCATCGCCAACCGATCGACGTCGTAGCCGATGGAGCCGGTCAACGGAATTTTCTCACCCGCTCCTTCGGCCCCGGGTGCTTTTCCCTTTCTGTTCCTGAAGATTCCTCGCGAAAAAATCGAACGAAACAGCTTCATGTGAAATCGTCCTTTCTTTTCGGAATCCCGAAAGCGGCGGGTTTCTTTTGGAATCCCCGTTACCCGCTTCGTTGGGAGGTTGTTCCTTGCCGGAAATCCCCGCCTTTCTATCCTCTCATCATAACGCGCCCTTTTCAAGACGCAAGGAGGAAGAAATGACGCCGGGACGTCTCACCGGGGAACATACGGTCGTCCGGGTTTTCGTCCGTCGTGGATTCGCCGGATGAAAACGGCGGTATGTCACCCGCCATAGTGCGGCAAAATACCTTTTTCACCCTATTCAAACCATAAGGCGCCATGACCTATAATCGTGGAGACAACAGGGAAACCGACAAACGGCTGCGCAATACGCCGCCGAGGCATCGGTGGGGGAGCAGGTGCATCGTTTCGGATGCAGCGGAAGGAGGTTGGCCCGTGGAGATAAACAAGCCCAGGGGAGGCGTCCGATCTGGATGACCCCATACGGGCAGAAGGCATGGAGAGACGCCTTTACGGATCGTCCGTGGCTTTCCCGGCCGAGAATGTCGGGAGAGGAATATAACCCCACGTTGGACCTTTACGTAAAGAATGGAAGCTACATCCTGACGGCCGAATTACCGGGGGTGGAAAAAGACGACATTTCCATTTCAATCGAAGACAATGTGCTCACCATATCCGCCGAGAAGTCATCCACCGGGGAACTTGAGGGGAGACGGTACTACGTACGGGAGAGCACCGGTGGGTCGTTCGCGCGGTCCTTCCGGCTCCCGAAACAGATAGAGGAAGAGCACGTCGAAGCCACGTTCAAGGACGGAGTCCTCAGGCTTGTCATACCGCATAAAGCCGAGGACAGAGCAAGGAAAATAGAAATCAGCGAATAAAGAATCGGTACGTTTAAACCCTACAGAGAGAGGATCGTTATGTCGAAAATTGGAGAAATGTATCAAACCGCGGATTGGAAGAGCGAAAAACACGTTCCGGTGATCGATTGTCCCGACCAGGTGAAGGCCGACGAGATGTTCGACGTGAAGGTATCACTGGGCAAAGAGATTGCCCATCCGAATACCACGGAGCACCATATTCGCTGGATCCAGCTCTACTTCAAACCCGAAGGGGACAAATTCGTTTACCAGCTCGGGAACTTCGAATTCACGGCGCACGGGGAAGCGGCGGACGGCGCAAACCAGGGGCCGGTTTACACCAACCACTCGGTGGTGGCAACGTGTAAGGTGAAGAAGGCGGGCACCCTTGTGGCCACGGCGTACTGCAACATTCACGGACTCTGGGAATATTCCAAAGCCATTAAGGTGGTGTAGCACAATTCCGGGTAACGTCAATCGGAACACCGGAGCGCGTCATTTTCCTCTGAGGGAGATGGCGCGTTTTCATTCCGGTGAACGATGCCCGGTTTTCTCCCCTCACGGGGGCTCCCGCCGGATGAAAAGAGTTTGGGCGGCAGGGGACATAACGCGAGTTCCTTAATGTTAAACGAGGAGGCTACGGGGTGGGGTCTTAATAAGCGGGATGTACTCCCCGAGGAAGCACTCGAAGCAGAGAGACGGGCATAAGGCCCGAAAGAGGTGATGAAATGGAAAGACGAATCGTTTTTTTTCCGATGTTTCTTGCGGCGTTACTTTTATTTTCTCCTGCGTTGTTTGCGGCCGAAGGCTCAATGGCGGACAATGACGCGATGATGCCCCAGGAACAGGTATATGAGGGGGTGCATTACATGACCGGCGGCATAGGGCTTGATGAACGAGCCGCCATGTCGAGCGTGGCCGGGAATTACACCCTGAAACTGATGTTTGCCGTGAAGGAAGGCAACTACGTCTCCGACGTGGGTGTCGTCATTCGTAATGCCAAGGGCGATACGGTGCTAAGGGCCGTGACCGACGGACCATGGATGCTGGTCAAACTGGGCAAAGGGGACTACAAAATCACCGCTTCCTACGGCGAAAAGAATATCGTCCGTAACGTGAAAGCTACCGGGTCGCTTCAGCGGGTGGTGTTTGCCTGGAAGGATTGATGTTTCCGCCGCTCGGTGAACTGTGTTCTCCGACGGTAATCGGCCCAACGGAAACGGGATGGAAAAATGGCGTCGCCTTCGGCGTACATCGGAACTTCCGGCTGGTATTACAAACATTGGAAAGGACCGTTTTATCCCGCGGAAACGGAGAAGGAGGATTTCTTCGATTATTATGTCACGCGTTTTCAATCGGTGGAAATCAATAATTCCTTCTATCATCTGCCCAGCGCGTCCGCCATGGAAGGTTGGAAAGCCGCCGCACCCGACGGCTTTCTGTTTTCCGTCAAGGCCAGTCGTTACATCACCCACATGAAAAAGCTGAAAGTCGGCGCCAAAACAGTGCCCGTGCTGCTCGATCGGGTGTCCATAATGGGTCCCAAGCTGGGACCCATTCTCTTTCAATTGCCCCCCCACTGGCGTTTCAACGAAGAGCGTTTTGCTTCATTCCTCGGGGAACTCCCAAAGGAAAACCGCTTCGTGTTCGAGTTCCGGGACGAGAGCTGGTTCAACGATAAGGCGTATGACCTGATGGCGTCACGCAACGCGGCGTTCTGCATCTACGATCTCGCCGGCCGGCAATCTCCCCGCGAAGTGACGGCGGATTTTGTGTACGTCCGCCTCCACGGACCGGGAGGCCCTTACCAGGGAACGTACGACCGGTCCACGCTTGCCGGATGGGCGGAGACGATCGCGGAGTGGTTGCGTCAGGGTCGGGATGCGTTTCTCTACTTCGACAACGACCAGGCGGGATACGCGGCCCGGGACGCGCTGCTCCTCCGCGGTCTCGTGGAAGGCGCCGGGAAGTAGAGCGTAAATCCGAAACCGTTCTTGAAGTGCGAACATCGGCGCGGACGGCGCCGTCATGCGGAAAAAAAGAAAAAGAGCCGCAACATCGAGCGGCTCCTTTTAGAAGGTGTGGCTTCCGGGAATGCCGTTGTACCAATCGGGTAATAGTTCAGGCGTTGAAGTATTTCCTCTTGATAGATGCACGAACTTCCCAGATCACGCATTCACTGTATCAAACACCTGCATGGCCCGCCATCAGGTGAATCATGTAAATCGTGAGCAACGCGTCTAGGGGTGTATTCCTTCTCCGGCGAAATTCGGGCTTCCGCTTTTCGGTTTCCACCCGCATCATCGTCCACGGCCGGACGGGCAGCCGTTGACGGCTTTTCTAGGCCACTGCGCTTTCATACCGTTTCTCGACGGCGCCCCAGTTCAGCACGTTGAAGAATGCCTTGACGTACTCCGCCCTGCGATTCTGGTACTTCAGATAATAGGCGTGCTCCCACACGTCGCAGATGAGCAGCGGGGTTACGCCCCAGATGGTGAGGTCCTGGTGCTTTTCGGCCTCCAGAATCAGAAGCCGCTTGCCCAGCGGTTCCCAGGCCAGAATTCCCCAGCCGCTCGCTTCCACCGCGTTAGTGGCGTCCATGAACTGCTTTTCAAAAGATTCATAGCCCCCGAAATCCGCCTTGATGGCTTCCATCAGCTTGCCCTTCGGGGTGCCGCCCCCCTTGGGGGCCATGTTTTCCCAATACAGTGTGTGCAGTACATGCCCCGAACCATTGAACGCCAAATCCCTGGAGAGATGTTTGATGCCCGAAAAGTCCCCCGCCTTTCGGGCGTCCTTCATCTTTTGCAGGGTGGCATTCAACCCTTTCACATAGCCGGCATGGTGCTTGTCGTGGTGCAGTTCGAGGGTTTGCTTGTCGATGTGGGGCTCCAGACCGTCGTACGGATAGGGAAGGGGAGGAAGGGTATAAGCGGCCTCTTCCGACGATTCCCCCGCCGCGAACGCCGTTCCGGGAGTGAGGAATTTGAGAAAAGGGGCGCCAAGGGCGGCAAGGGATGCTCCTTTGAGCATTTGTCTGCGCGACCAGTCGAAATGCATGGGATGACCTCCTTTGATGTTCAATGCTTATCGGATGAGAACGGGATGTTTCTCTTCACTGCCGAACGACCGCAGGACCGCCGTCAACGTAAACGTCACCGGCAAAGCCGGGACCCGGAAGCGCCCGGGAGTACCTGATCACCGGAACGGAGCGCCTGTGGATGAAATAGTTTAACATACCTTTTAGTGCGCCCAATAGGGCGCATGCTCTCTTTCATGCTGGCGAGCCCCTTCAACATGGCCTCGTGCTTTTTGGAGTCTTCGAGCAGGTAGGAAGGGAGGAAGCGATGGAGGGCCGGCGCCTTGTCCCGAATGTTTTCAATGAGGGCATTGACCTCCTCGATGTGGCTCCTTTTGAGGGCGATGTGCTCTTCCACGAGCCCCCGGATGCCGCCATTTCGCGAGAGATTGAGCGGTTTTTTCTCCATGCCGTCCACCAGGAGCTGAAGGACCTGCGTATGCATTTCCGCGTCGTTCCTTATGATGTCCATGATGCAGATGAGTTCGTTGCCGCAGGACCTCTTCACTTCCTCCACCATATTCACGGAATCGTTTTCCGCATTCCGCCATCGCTTCAGATCGCTCACCATGCTCTCTTCCAGTTCTTTCATGGACATGATCCGTTCCTCTCAAGCCATGCATTCCCCAACGCAGTAAGGGAAATCGTTCTTGTTGATTTCATCTGTTCTTCCCAGTTTATTCTGTTTTTTGCCTTGAAGGACATACCGCGAAATAGGTACTTCAAAGCGGGAAAGGCTGTAGGAAAAGATGGGACTCCGGTTTTCGATTTCACAAAATGCATGCGGAACGGAGATGAAAATACCCGGAGGCTCCCCATTTACTTCCAGTCGTCCGTATCCTATACTTCACAATAAGGTTTAACCGATTTTGCATATACATCCCGGATATCTCATGCGAACGACGATTCTCTCATGGAATATCATTCGAGGGAGAACGTTGCGCTCTCCGGAGGATACTCATACGCGGGCGAAATGCATGCATGGTCGCCTCCGGGTTTCATGAAGGAAGTGAAAACGATAAAAATGGTGCATACGGACCGGCGACTCGGGGCGGAAATCCTTGAAGACGGAAGCTGTTCGTTCAAGGTGTGGGCTCCTTACCACCGGCAGGTGGAAGTGCATCTGACGACTCCGCTTGAGCGGATGGTGACGCTTGAGAAGGACGATCGGGGATATCATTCCGCCGTGGTGGAGGGCGTTCCGGCGGGTTCGCTCTACCGATACCGGTTGAACGGCGAAAAGGAGCGTCCGGACCCCACCTCCCGTTTTCAACCCGACGGCGTTCACGGGCCCTCCATGGTGACCGATCGGGAATTCCCCTGGCAGGACGATTGCTGGCGAGGCAGTCTTCTCGAAAATTACATTATCTATGAAATCCACGTGGGAACGTTCACCGGGGAAGGGACCTTCGCCGCCGTCGTGTCGCATCTGGACGAACTGGTGGAATTGGGGGTAACGGCGCTCGAAATCATGCCCGTGTCCCAGTTTCCCGGGGATCGCAACTGGGGATACGACGGATGCTATGCCTTTTCGGTACAGAACTCCTACGGCGGCCCCGACGAAATGAAACGTCTGGTGGACGAATGCCACCGTCGCGGACTGGCCGTAATCCTGGACGTGGTGTACAACCATTTCGGCCCCGAGGGAAACTACCTGTGGGATTACGGACCGTATTTTACGGACCGTTATCGGACCCCCTGGGGCGACGCCGTCAATTTCGACGGTCCGTCCAGTGAGGAAGTGCGCCGTTTTTTCATTGAAAGCGCCCTCTACTGGATTACCGATTTCCATATCGACGCACTGCGTATCGACGCCGTCCACGCCATCATGGATTTCTCCGCCCGGCCGTTCCTCATGGAGTTGGGCCGGGCCGTGCATGAGCGGGCCAAAGCCCTCAATCGCAACATCTACCTTATGCCGGAGAGCGACCTCAACGACACGAGGCTTCTGAGGAGCCGATCGACCGGCGGTTTCGGATTGGACTCCCAGTGGACCGACGATTTCCACCATTCCGTCCACGCCCTCCTCACGGGGGAGCGGAGCGGTTATTATGAGGATTTCGGGCGATTCGAACACCTGGTGAAAGCGTACCGGAACGGCTTCGTCTACTCGGGCCAGTATTCATGCTACCGGGGACGGAGACACGGTATTTCCTCCGCTTGGGTGCCGCCGGAGCGGTTCATCGTCTTTTCCCAGAACCACGACCAGGTGGGAAACCGTCTGTTCGGCGAACGGCTGAGCGAACTCGTCTCCTTCGAAGCGTTGAAGCTTATTGCCGGCCTGGTGCTGTTTTCTCCGTACGTGCCGCTCCTTTTCATGGGAGAGGAATACGGAGAGCGGGCGCGGTTCCCCTATTTCATGAGTCACACCGATCCCGATCTTGTCGAGGCGGTGAGGAAGGGGCGAAGGGAGGAATTTTCCTCGTTCCTGTGGCAGGGCGTCCCTCCGGATCCCCAGGACCCACAGGTCTTCGAAAGCGCCAAGCTCGATCGATCGCTGAAGAACGAAAAGGAGCACTGCGCACTCCTGGATTACTACAAGGCGGCTATCGGCCTGCGCAAAAGCATTTCGGCGCTCGGCTGCGTGAACAGAGATGACACGGAGGTCGAGGGCAGGGAAGCCGAGCGGGTATTGATATGCCGACGCGGGACGGAACGGAGCAGCACCCTGCTGATGTTCAATGCGGGCGATACGGATGCTTCCGTTTCCTTCATGCCCGAAGGGGGGACATGGAAGAAACGGCTGTACTCCGCCGAAACCCGTTGGGGCGGGCCGGACGGAGAAGCGCCCGCCGAACTGGAGGGTGGGGAGGCAGCCACCCTGGCGCTCAAGCCGTTGTCATGTATTCTCTATTCGTTGGAACGATGAGGAATAACTATGGAACGTTACATTTGTATTCACGGCCATTTCTATCAGCCGCCGCGTGAGAACCCCTGGCTCGAGTCCGTGGAAATTCAGGATTCCGCGTATCCCTACCATGACTGGAACGCGCGTATTACCGCCGAGTGTTACGGGCCGAATGCGGCGTCCCGAATTCTGGACGGACAGGGAAAAATCGTTCAGATTTTCAACAACTACTCGAAGATCAGCTTCAATTTCGGCCCGACGTTGCTCAGCTGGATGCAAGACAAGGCGCCGGCCGTGTACGAGGCCATATTGAGAGCCGACCGGGAAAGCCGGGATATCTTTGCCGGCCACGGTTCGGCCCTGGCTCAGGCCTACAACCACATGATTCTCCCCCTCGCCAACCGGCGCGACAAGCATACCCAGATTCTCTGGGGCATACGGGATTTCGAAACCCGGTTCGGCCGTCGCCCGGAGGGGATGTGGCTTCCCGAAGCGGCGGTGGATACCGAGACGCTGGAAATTCTGGCCGAGTTGGGAATTCTCTTCACGGTGCTCTCTCCCTATCAGGCTTCGAAGGTGAAGCCCATGGATCAGGGCGATTGGACGGACGTCAGCGGCGGGAACATCGATCCCACCATGGCCTATCGCATCAATCTTCCCACCGGCAACAGTCTGACCCTCTTCTTCTACGACGGGCCCATTTCACGCGGGGTAGCCTTCGAAGGGCTGCTGAATCAGGGGGAACTGTTCGCCCGAAGACTGCTGGACGGTTTCTCCGACGGGCGATCCTGGCCGCAGCTCGTTCACATCGCCACCGACGGGGAGAGCTACGGTCATCATCACGGCAAGGGGGACATGGCGCTGGCCTACGCCCTCCAATACATCGAGGAAAACAAGCTGGCCACGATCACCAACTACGGCCAATATCTGGAACGGCACCCTCCGACTCACGAGGCCCAGATTCACGACAACAGCTCCTGGAGCTGCGTGCATGGGGTGGAACGCTGGAGGAACAACTGCGGGTGCCATTCCGGCGGGTATCCCCAGTGGACTCAGGAGTGGCGAGGCCCGCTGCGTTCGGCGATGGACTGGCTGCGGGACAAGCTCGCGGTAAAGTACGAACAGTTCGCCGGTCCGTTGCTGAACGATCCCTGGAAGGCGCGGGACGATTATATCACCGTCATTCTCGACAGGAAGCGCGACAATGTCGATGCGTTTTTCCACGCCCACGCCAAACAGCGGCTCAGCGATGAAGACGTCACCAGGATGTTGAAACTGCTCGAGCTTCAGCGCCACGCAATGCTCATGTACACCAGCTGCGGCTGGTTCTTCGACGAATTGTCGGGAATCGAAACGGTGCAGATCATCCAGTACGCGGCGCGGGCGATTCAGCTTGCGGAAGAAGTGTTTGGTGGGGACGGCATCGAAGCGGAATTTCAGGAAAAACTGGTGCAGGCCAAGAGCAATATCCCCGAGTATCGGGACGGCGCGCACATCTACGAGAATTTCGTTCGCCCCGCCATGGTGGATTTGCGCAAAGTGGTTGCGCATTATGCCATGACTTCCCTGTTTGAAGAGTACGATGAAAAAGCCCGCATCTTCTTCTACACGGCGGAACGGGAGGATTACCGGGCCCGCGAAGCGGGAAAGGCCAAGCTGGTGATGGGCCGGGCCAAGATCGTTTCCGAGGTCACCCTCGAGTCGGCGCGGCTCATGTTCGGCGTCCTTCACTTCGGCGATCACAACATAAGCTGCGGCGTAAAACCGTTCGAGAGCGAAGAGGAATATACGGCCCTGATGGAATCCCTGTTCGAACCATTCGAGCGGGCCGATTTTCCCGAAACGCTCAGACGGCTGGACAGCGGGTTCGGCACCCCCGGCTATTCCGTTCGCTCCCTGTTCAGGGACGGCCAGCGATCGGTCGTACGCATGCTGCTGACCTCCACGCAGGAAGACGCGCTCACGGTGTACCAGCAACTCTACGACCTGCACGCGCCTATACTCCGCTTCCTCAGGGATTTGAATATCCCCGCGCCGAAGGTGATGTACGCGGCGGCGGAAGTGGCCATCAACACCAACCTCGACCTTCAGTTGCAGAAGGAGCAGTTGGACCCGGAAGCAATCTCCATGTACCTGGAAGATGCCCGCGTGAAGGGAGTGCAACTGGATGGGAAAAGATTGGAATATGATATCCGGGTAACCATCGAAAATGCCATCCGTGCTTTCCAGAAGGAACCGACGAACCTCAACCGGCTGAGAGAACTCTCCTTGGCGGTCGGTCTGTTGGAGAAGCTGCCCTTCGAGGTGATCCTGAGGGATACCCAGAACATCTATTACGCTCTCATGAATTCCGTCTATGGAGAGATGAGGAAAAAAGTCCGGAGATCGCCCACCAAATGGGAGGAGTGGATTTCCCTCTTCAAAACGGTTGGAGAAAAGATCGGCATACAAGTTTCCTGAATCGGAGGGTAGGTCATCCGGCTTTCCGGTTCAAGAAGAGTTCACTTCCCTCCTTCGGGAACGGCTCGGAACGGTACCCATGCGCATCCCACTTTCCACCTATCGCCTGCAGTTCAACGCCGGCTTCGGCTTTGCGTCGGCCCGCAAGATTCTCCCGTACCTCGCGGAGCTGGGAATATCGGACCTGTATGCCTCGCCGATTTTCAAGGCGAGGAAGGGCAGCACCCACGGATACGACGTGCTCGACCAGAACCGGATCAACCCGGAGTTGGGCACGGAGGAGGAATTCGAAGCCTTTCTGGCGGGACTGCAGGCCCTTTCCCTGGGGTTGGTGCAGGACATCGTTCCCAACCACATGGCCTACGATCACGAGAACGCGATGCTCACCGATGTTCTCGAAAACGGCCGGAATTCCGATTACTTCGATTTTTTCGACATCGATTGGGAACATCCCTACGACTCGATGAACGGAAGGGTCCTCGCCCCCTTTCTCGGCGACTTCTACGGCAAGTGTCTGGAAAAGGGCGACATTAGCCTGCGGTATGGCCGTGAAGGCTTTTCGGCCGGCTATTTCGATCTGACGTTCCCGTTGAAAATGGAAACGTACGGACGGGTATTGACCCTCCGCATTGAAGAGCTGGAAGAAAAACTGGGGAGCGAACATCCCGATTACATCAGGTTCCTCGGCGCTCTCTACGTGCTCAAGAGCCTTCCCGCGGTGAAGAACAGGACCGCCCGCTACAACCAGATCAAATTCGTCAAGGCGATCGTATGGGAACTCTACTCCCAAAACGAAACGATCCACGAATTCGTCGATCAGAATATCCGGATATTCAATCGCAACCCCGACGGCCCCGATCCTTCGAGCCTCCTCAATGAACTGCTTTCGGAACAGCTCTTCCGCCTTTCGTTCTGGAAGGTGGCTACCGAGGAAATCAACTATCGGCGATTCTTCGACATCAACGATCTGATTTCTCTTCGGACGCAGAATGAAAAAGTCTTCACCCGTACCCACTCGTTCATCCTCGATCTGGCGGCCCGGGGGCACGTCACCGGCCTGCGGATCGATCACGTGGACGGTCTGTACGATCCCTGCGAATATCTGACCCGGCTGAGGCTGGCCGCGGGGGACATCTACATCACCGTGGAAAAAATTCTGGGGTCGCGGGAAAATCTGCCGGAAGACTGGCCCGTGCAGGGAACGAGCGGATACGATTTTCTGAACTACGTGAACGGGCTGTTCTGCCAAAAGGAACACGCCAGGGAGTTCAATCGACTCTACGGCCGCGTCATCGGATCGGCTCCCGACTATCGGGAAATGCTCACCGAGAAGAAACTGCTGATCCTGGAAAAACGTATGGCCGGAGACCTCGACAACCTCACGCTGCGTCTGCGGAGGATATCGAGCTACGACCGGTTCATGAGCGACATCACCTTTCACGGGCTGCGGCGGGCGCTGGTGGAGATCATGGCGCATTTCCCCGTGTACCGGACGTACGCCGACCGCAACGGACTGCGCGAGGAATGCGCTGGCTACCTGCGGAAAGCACTGGAGGAAGCCGGGAAAAGCAGCCCGAACCTGGCGAATGAATTCCAGCTCATCGAGCGATTCCTGTTGCTGGAATTCGAGGATTACATCACTGAAGAGGAAAAAGAGCAGTGGCTGACGTTCGTCATGCGGTTTCAGCAGGCCACCGGCCCCCTCATGGCCAAAGGTTTTGAGGACACCTTCCTCTACAATTACAATCGACTGATATCCCTCAACGACGTGGGCGGCGATCCCGACCGTTTCGGGTTCACGGTGAAGGAGTTCGACGAGTACATCCGTCGCCGGGAACAACAGTGGCCTCATGCCATGAACACCACCGCCACTCACGACACCAAACGCGGTGAGGACGTTCGGGCGCGCATCAACGTGCTGTCCGAGATTCCGCAGGAGTGGGACCGAACCGTACGCAGGTGGTTCCGCCTGAATGCACGGCATCGGGAAAAAGGAGCGGGAAGGGTCATTCCGGAAAAAAACGACGAGTATTTCCTTTACCAGACGCTGCTGGGGGCCTGGGTGAACGAGGAAAGCGAACTCCCGGAATTCGGGGAACGCATCAAGGATTACATGATCAAGGCCATCCGGGAGGCCAAGGTGCACACGGCATGGCTGAAGCCGGACGAAGGGTACGAGAACGGCATTCGCGGTTTTATCGACCGCATTCTGTCCGCCGATCCGGGCAACCCTTTCCTGACGGATTTCCTCCCCTTTCAAAGGAAAATCGCCCATTACGGCAGAATAAATTCCCTTGCCCAGACACTCATAAAAATCGCTGCTCCCGGAGTGCCCGATTTTTACCAGGGGGATGAACTGTGGGACCTCAATCTGGTGGACCCCGACAACAGGCGCCCGGTGGATTATTCCAAAAGGAGATCGATACTCCGGGACATCAGGAAAAGGGAACGTACCGATGTTTCGGGACTGATCCGCGAGTTGTTGCAGACGCCGGAAGACGGGCGGGTGAAGCTCTTCCTGACTGCCGGGGGATTGGGAGCGAGAACGAAAATGGCGGACCTCTTTCAGCTCGGTTCCTACGTTCCCCTCACGGCCGCCGGCGAACGTCGGGCGAACGTGATGCCGTTCGCCAGGGTGCATGAAGGCACCATGGCGGTGGCCGTCGTTCCGCGCTTCACCACTGGAATCGTCACGGAAGGTGGATATCCTCTAGGAGAAGAAACGTGGGGTGCCACGACCATTCACCTGCCGGAAAAGAGCCCCTCGCTGTGGAAGGATGTTTTCACGGGGGCCGAGGTGCGACGGGAAAACGAGGTGCCCGTGGCGGAAGTTCTGAATACTTTCCCCGTGGCCCTTCTCATCGGTACGTAACAGCCCGGGGCGCGGTCCGTGTCCATTCAAGCCGAAAAGAGGATGACGACATGAAATCGAGATCAGTGAGGGAATTCATCACACCCGTGGAAAATCTCCGCAGGATCGGATCGGGCGCGACGCTCCATGACGCCTTCCTGGCCTTTGCCGGATATGGATGGCAGGCAAGCGCGAAGGACGGACTCGGCCGCGCGGTTCTTCTGGTAGAGGACGACGCGGGAAAGATCGTCGGTGCGATCGGCGTTTTCGACCTGTTGAGGGGATTGGAGCCGCGATACAACGAAATGAAAAATTATCGGAAAGACCCCGTGTGGATGCAGAACCCTCAGCTCATTCGGGAAATGGCGAAACATTTTCAACTGTGGGAGAAGCCGCTGGAGGACGTGTGTAAAAAGGCGGCCGACATTCGCGTGGGGGACATCCTGGACGTCGACGCAAACGCTCACGTGCCCTCCGACGCCACGCTCGACTCGGTGATTCACCTCTTCATCATGGGCAGGCAGGACACGCTTCTGGTGGAGGAGAGCAACAGCGTCATCGGCGTTGTGCGACTTGCCGAAGTGTTCGCGGCGGTGTATGAACAGGTGGAGAAGTGCGGTCGGGGATGAGCCGGGCGTTCTTTTCAGGCTGCATGGAGTCTTCATATCATAACGAATGCCGGGAGAGGAGAAGAGCATGCTGCCCCTACGGAAAATCATCTGCCCCACGGATTTCAGCGCACCGTCATATGTGGCGTTGAACACGGCGTGCGAACTCGCCGCGCACTTTTCCGCCGAACTGGTATTGGTTCACGTCATCACTCCGGCGCACATACTGCCCATCACGGGGTCTCCGGAAGCTTCCACGGCCTATGACGTTGCGGCCTACATGGAAGCCGTGGAGAAAGATGCCGACGATACGTTGGCCCGGGTGGCTCGGGAGCGGCGAGTCCTGGGCCTCTCCGTACGGACCCGGCTGGTGAGAGGCGATCCGGCCGCGGAAATCGTCAAGGCGGTGGAGGATGAAAAGGCCGACATCATCGTCATCGCCACCCACGGCCGAACGGGCTGGAACCGGCTGCTCTTCGGTTCGGTGGCGGAAAAAGTGGTAAGGCTGTCGGTAAAGCCGGTCCTGGTGGTGCAGAAGCCGTCGGAAAAGGAATGAGCCCGCACGGAAGCAACCGGGTTCCGGGGCCGGGTTCCTCGTCAGAATCCCTGCAGCTCGATGCGGTCCGTGTCTCCATGGGAAAGGGCCAGCATCAGAGTCATATACTCGCGCAGATGACGGGTGAGGAGGAAATTGTCGAGAACGAACCCCCGCGCCTTGCGTCCCATCTCTTCGAGTATCTTCCGATGCCTGAGCAGATAACGGATGCGAAAGGCGGCGCCTTCCGGTGAATTGACCAGAAATCCGGTATGGTGATTGACCACCTGAAGCCGGATTCCGCCCGCGTCGCCCCCGATGACCGGCTTGCCTTTCCACAACGCTTCGGTAACGGTGAGTCCGAACCCCTCCTTGAGCGACTTCTGCAGCACGATATCCGATACTCTTTGCAGGCTGTTTATGGTCCGGTGCGCG
Organism: uncultured delta proteobacterium; assembly: GCA_963826125.1. Classification (GTDB taxonomy): domain Bacteria; phylum Desulfobacterota; class Desulfarculia; order JACQYL01; family CAWGVV01; genus CAWGVV01. The sequence continues at coordinate 291,279 of CAWGVV010000001.1, forward strand.
TCCGAAGGAAGCAGCAGGACGTGGATGTCGGGGTCTCCGTTGGAAGCCTCCCGCACCTCGTTGAGCACCGCATCGCCTTCCGGGTCGTCGGACGCTCCACCCCCGGCGAGGATGAGCTGCACCGGCGTGAACTTCCTCACCAACCGGTAGGCATTGATCACCCCGATGGGGTCCTTGAACCGGTCGAAACGCGAAACCTGGCAGATGATCGGACGATGGGGATCGATGTCGAACGTCGTGTACGCCGCTTCTATTTCCTGTTGGGGAAGGCTGATGTTTTTATCGCTCAGCGGGTCGATGCTGGGGGCAATGATGAAGAGCGGCCGGGAAAGCTTGGGTGCGAACGACGGCAACGACCAGATGCTGGCGTCGTAGCGTTCGACGAAAAAGCGCAGGTATTTCCACACCGGGCGGTACGGCCGGCTCAGGTCGATGTGGCAACGCCACACCCATTTTCCTTTCCGGTCGGTGCCGTTGCTGAGGAGCGGCGCCGGCTGGGGATCGTGGATAAAGACGTAGTCCGCCTGCTCCAGCTTGTCGCGGAGCATTTCATAGTTCTTCCGGTTCGTCTCCTCATAGATGCGCAGATACCGCTGCGGAATGTCGATGCGGGCGCCCTGCAAGGTGTTGTGCATCATTTTCGTACACTTGTAAAAATCGGTCTCCCCGGTGATGACTTCCCACTCCACCTCCATGCCGAGTTCTCTTTTCAACGGTACGAGGCGGTGGAGGATTTCGGCCACGCCTCCGCCTTCCCTGGTGGAATTGACGTGCAGTACCCTGGCTCCTTTCAACGGACGTGCAAGCTGGCGAAGGTGATCGATAACATTATGCCCCACCACTTCGGCATAGCGGTCGAGCAGGCTGGAGCCTTGGGGAACATTGGTCACGAGGTGATCTCCTGATAATGGCTGAAAATGGAAAGGAGCTGTCGGCGGAGTTCTTCCAGCGTATTGAAGTAGGGATCGATCTGGCTGATCTCATCGGCCAATTCCGCATATGACTCTCCCGCGTCGCGTATCCACAGCGAAAAGTCGTCCGCGCTGGAGGGGTTTCTCCTCCTGGCGTCGATGAAATGATAGAAGATACTGCCGTTCGACATGGCGGCGACATGCTCCGCGATGCGTTCGGGGGAGTCGATTTTGATGTCGGTGTTGAACACCACGAGTTTCGAGCGGACGAAAAAGAAACTCTTCTGGGCCATGGCCCAGGGGAGAAAGCCCTCCTCGTCCAGCCGCTCCTCGACCACTTCCACCAGTTCGCGGCGCAGGTCTTCCATGTCCTTGAAATCGGAAGGATTGAGTACTCCGAGCATTTCGGCCAGCCGCTGGTCCCGCAGATCGTACCAGGCCCAGGCGGCGAAATCGTTGGGGTATTCCGGATTGTCGAAGCGCGGACGCAGGGTGGTGCACCAAATGTGATAGTAGATGCATCCGGGCTCGATGGTGAGCAGCCGATCGCGGAGTTCGCGGAGGTTCTGAGCGCGTTCTCCGGTAGCGATGGCGATGATTTCACAGTCCTTGATTTCAAACGATTCCGACATGCTTGTTTCCTCGAAAAAAGTCCCCGGCTTTGCTCATCGGCTCAAGGGAATCCGGTCGATTCCCCGGACAGTGAAGCTGGTTTTGAATGAATCGAACAGGTCCAGGTACTGCTCGAAATAACGGGAGAGAAGGAAGCGGTTTTTCACCGTCTCCCTGGCTGCCTTGCCCAGACGTTCCCGCAGCTTCTCGTCTCTGATCAGCTCCACGATCCGCCCGGCGGCTTCTTCGACCGACGACACCAGGAAGCCGTTTATCCCGTCGGTGATCTGTTCCGGAATTCCTCCCACGTTGCCGCCGATGACCGCGGCCCCTTTCCACATGGCCTCGGTCACGGTGAGGCCGAACCCTTCCCTCAAGGATTTCTGCAGGACCACCGCGGCTTTGCGCTGGAGCGCGTTCACCAATGCCGTATCCTGCCGGCTGAGGATGATGATGCGTTCCTCCCGTTCTCCGATGAGCGACTCATACACCTGCTGGCCTTCCGGGTCGTCGGTGGCGACGTTTCCCAGCAGCACCAGGGTGCAGTCCATTTCCTTCCTGGCGATCTTGAAGGCTTGTACCACCCCCTCGGGGTCCTTCCATCGGTCGAAGCGCGAAATCTGCACCACGAGAGGCAGATCGGTGGGAATGTCGTAGTAAGAGAGCCGTTCCTCGATTTCCTTTTCCGGCATGTCCCTGTTGGTGAGGGAGAACGGGTCTATGGCCGGACGGAAGAGTAATTGCGGAGTGGCGAGGCGCTGAACGTACTTCTCCGAACTTAGGAGCACGGCGTCGTATTTCTCGATGAACGTTTTAAGATAGTCCCAGAGTTCCTTGTGCGGGTTGGAAAGGTCCACGTGACAACGCCATATCCAGGGACACTTTTTCCGGTAGTGGTTGATCATGGGCAGCGGCTGCGGGTCGTGGATGACCACAAGGTCGTGGGAGTCGAGATGGTTGCGCAGGGAGTTGCTGTGCACCACGTGTTCATAGAGATTGATCTTTCTCTGACTGAGATTGATGTCCCCTCCCTGAAGCGCGTTGTGAATCTTCTTGGTGATGCTGAAGAAGTCGGGAAACCCCTGCAGCACCCTCCAGCCGGTCTTGATGCCCGATGCATTCATGAGAAGCGTGAGCGAAGAAAGAAGTTCGGCTACTCCGCCCCCATTATAGGTCGAATTCACATTCACCACATGCAAGTCACGTACCTTCCTTACTTTTTCGGTGATGCGTTCGACCGTCATGGCTCCTACTAGCGGTTCGTAATCCTCAAGGGAAACAATTTTTTGAGAAACGGTCATTTTCCACCTCTCCCGGGTTGTTTTCGCCTGGCGGATGTGCGGCAGGTCGGACGGAATGGAATCAGTCTTCAAGATAACAAACTGTACCCCTTCTTTTCAAATCGATCCCAAAAAAATTGACGGATGGAGTTTCTCTTCCGGCACATTTCGGACCGCGCCCGTATACGGAGAAACACGAATGACGTACCATGAGGGTATCGAACAGGCCGTGAATCAACGAAACTTTTTCTCCCTCTCTACAGAGGGTGTCGATAAACGAGCGTTTCTCCTTGGTTCCTCATTCCGGCGAAAGCCGGAATCCAGCCTTTTCAAATACTTCTGGACCCCGGCTTTCGCCGGGGTGACGTTTGGAAAGGCTTTATCGACAGCCTCCTACAGGAACGGGAACATGACGGACAACAAACCGGAGGTACGACAGAACAAAGTCACGGGGGAATGGGTGGTCTTTGCGCCCACACGGCGCAAGCGGCCCAGTGATTTCAGATCGCTCGACGGGAAAACGGAGGAGCTTCCGTCATATGATCCGACCTGCCCCTTCTGTCCAGGAAACGAACGGCAGCTCGCCGAGACGTTGCTCACCCTGCCCGAGGGAAATGGGTCCGAATGGCGGACGAAAGTGGTTGCCAATAAATTCCCCGCCCTTGACCCGGAAGGGGACACCCGCAGGAGAGTGCAGGGGATACACCTCTCCATGGGCGGCTTCGGGCGGCATGAGGTCATCATCGAAAGCCCCGCACACAACCGCCGGATTGCTTCCCTGGCTCCGGGCGACGTTGAGCTGGTCATCGAGACCTATTCCCGGCGGTACACGGACCTCATGAAACAGCACGAAACCATGATGGCCATCATTTTCCGCAACCATGGCCGCCGCGCGGGAACTTCGCTGATCCATCCCCACTCGCAGATCGTCGTCACCGGCGTGGTTCCCCGCTCGGTGCGCAGACGCGAAGAAGAGGCGGGCAGGTATTTCGACAATTTCGGAAGCTGCGTTTTCTGCGACCTTCTCGACCAGGAACTGAAGGAAGGAAAACGAATGGTGTACGAAAACCGGACGTTCGCCGCCTTCATCCCTTTCGCCGCCGAAGTGCCGTTCGAGGTGTGGATTGTGCCCCGGAGGCATCAGGCCGACTTCGGCCAGATTTCCGACGAGGAAAAGGCGGACCTGGCCCATGCCCTCCACCATGTCCTGGGGAAACTCACGGACCGTTTGAACGATCCCGATTATAATTACGTGATCAACACGTCGGCGCGCTTCCGGTCGGACGAGCCCCAGCTGCACTGGTATCTGCAGATACTCCCCCGGCTCACCACCCGAGCCGGGTTCGAGATCGGGTCGGGCATCAGCATCAATCCCTCCCTTCCGGAAGCGGATGCCGAGTTCCTGACGGATGTTCCTTCCCGTGGGGAAAGGTGATTTTCCGGCCTTGGAGTCCTGTTTTTGTCCTATGCGGCGCTTTCGGAAATATGCTAGGCTCACCAGAACCCGCCGGTCGTCACTCTATGGAGCATCGGCATCGATGAACGGGCAAAGAGAATTTCTCGTGTCCACGGACACGCTTCGTTACGGTAAACAACGTCGGCCCTCGGGACGTGGAGATTTCTCCATGGCGGATACTGCTGCCTTCGGCGCGGTTCGAACATGAATCTCTTGCACTGGCTCCTGCTCATACTGGTGGCGGGCTCGGTGTTTGCCGCCGCGGGCCACGCATTGCTGCACAAGCGCGACCCGCGGGCGGCGCTGGGCTGGATCGGCGTGTGTTTCCTGTACCCCCTGGCCGGTCCGCTCCTCTATTTTCTGTTCGGAATAAACCGCGTGCGGACCCGCGCGAAAAAGCTGGGCAGGAAGCGCGTGCCGTTCCACGCCAAAGTCCGGTACACCGAACCTTCGGGAGAAGGCCCGGTGGAGGTGTGGCACTCGGACCTGCCGGACGAGCTGAAGGAAATCGCCCGGATTTCGGACACCATCCTGCAACGGCCCCTGCTCCGGGGAAATACGGTGGAGGTGCTGCACAACGGGGAGCAGGCGTATCCCCGCATGCTGCAGGCCATCGAAGAGGCCCAACAGACGCTGTTCCTGTCCACGTACATTTTCGACACCAACTTCACCGGCCTGCAATTCATCGACGCCTTGTCGAGGGCCCAGCGGCGCGGGGTGGACGTCAGAGTCATCATCGACGGGATCGGCGAATGCTATTCCTGGCCCCATGCGAGCGTTCTGCTGCAGGAACGGGGCGTGAAGGTGGCGCGTTTTCTGCCGCCGAGCATCGTCCCGCCCGCCATCCACATCAACCTGAGGAACCACCGGAAACTGCTCATTGTGGACAGGTGCGTCGGATTCGTGGGGGGGATGAACATCGGGGATCGCCATCTGGCCGAGCAGCGTCGGAACGCACGGCGGGTGATCGATATCCACTTCCGTCTTACGGGTCCGGTGATCAGCCAGATCGAGGAAGCGTTTCTGGAGGATTGGGCGTTCAGCTACGGGGAACTCACCGTCCTGCCGCCGGCTTCGGTACCCCCCACCGGCGATACCGTATGCCGTACCATCGTCGACGGCCCCAACGATGAGCTGGACAGGCTGGCGTTCATTTTCGCGGGAACCATCTCCTGCGCCCGGCGGAGGGTCACCATCATGAACCCGTACTTTCTGCCTTCGCGGGAGATCATGGCTGCGCTGCAGGCAGCGGCGCTTCGGGGCGTGAATGTCTCGGTCATCCTCCCGGCCAGGAACAATCTGCCTTTCGTTCATTGGGCCACGCGCAACCTGCTGTACGAGCTGATGGAAATGGGAGTGCACGTGTACTACCAGAAGCCGCCCTTCGTGCATTCCAAGGTGTTCGTCGTGGACGACCATTATGGACAGATCGGTTCGGTAAACATCGACCCCCGAAGCCTGCACCTCAACTTCGAGCTGGCCGTGGAAGTGTACGGGAGCGCGGTGGCGTCGTTGCTCACTCCCCACCTGGACGAAGCGTTGAGAAACGCCAGGGAACTCACGGCCGAGGAAATTGAAGACCGCTCCTGGGTCGCCAAGTTCAGGGACGCCGCCGCCTGGCTCTTTTCGCCCTATCTGTGAGATTTATCGAAGAATTTCTGGAAGAAACGTCCAAGAGGGGACATGTGGTCGGCGATCGCCCTTCGTATCCTCAAGATGTCCGTGGGAGCAGCCGTTTCCGTAAGGGCACGGCATGCCGGCCCCTACCGGATTGTCCCGGAATTCAGCGATGACCATCCGTGAGAGGGTAGGGGAGCGGCAGGGTTCCGGCCCCCCGGACCATCAATTTCGTGCCGGGCTTGGCCGCCCCGTGGCCCGGAAGGTGAGTTCGGTCCCCAGATAGACGCTGTCGGTGTCCGCCCCGTAATCAGTGGGGGAAAGCGTATCGGAGCGTTCCATGTCCACCTGGACGTCGGCTGCCCCCGCACGGCGTGCCTCTTCCCTCAACCATGGTTCCACGGCTTCACGGGTCGCTTCCACCGCTTCTTCCAGGTGGTCGAAATCCCGAACGCCGTCGGCCAGATGTGCCCGAACCCCGCTCCCTCCGACCAGAGGCGTAAGGGAAATCTTGCGCTGAATGAGGACCCCTCCCACCACCGCGCCCACGGCGTTGGCCACTTCCGAGTGCGGGGGAATGAGGAAATGGGCGTGAAGGCGCTCCGCCGCCGCCGGTACGTAGGCGAAAACGGGAGCACCCATGGCTACCAGGGGCCGGGTGAGGGAGATGCTGCAGGAAACCATTCCCGCCGGACGTTCGGAAAGCGCCTTCCCGATCAGGTTTTGGGCGGTCTTTTCCTCCTCCCACTTCGGGGTGAGTCCTTCGTCCATCAGCGCCTTGGTGACGAGCGCCCGCGCCGCTTTATTGGACACCATGGTGACGATCTTCCTGCACAGCTCATCGGGTTCAATGCCCAGGAGCAGGGAAAGCACGGAAGCCCCCAGGCTCGATGCCGTCCGGTCGCCCAGGCTCAACAGCCCCAGATGGTGAAGGGCGTCCGTGGGGGTGAACCCCACGCGCATCACCAACCGGTGCGATTCCAGCCTGACGGGTGATCGCAGCGCGGTGGAACGGGCCAATGCCTCGTTTTCCAGCACCTCCAGGGAGACGGGACCCGACCTGATCCTTTTGAGCAATTCGAATTCCCATTCCATGAGCGGCATCCGGGGGGAACGCTGGAACAGGAGGAACTGGCAGGCGCTCTGTTTCCGGGGATTGGTTCCCGCCTGGCGTTCAAGCTCGCGCAGAATCTCGGGATGGTCTTTGGCCGCCGTGCATAACGGGACGACTCTGGCGGGACCGATTTCCGGCTCCCTCCGTTCGTTGATCGTCACCAGACTGTCCCCGCCGAGGCCCACCGTATGCGCGTCCACCGCCTCCACCATGGTGCGCCACCGGGACACCCGCGCGCCTTCCCCGTTCAGGAGCGGGCGGCCGTTTTGGAGACAGGCGATGTCCGTGGTGGTTCCGCCCATGTCCATGACCCACAGGGACCCGTCCTGAAAATCGGGCTCCGCCTTGGCCAGGTGCCAGGCTCCCACAACGCTGGCGGCGGGTCCCGAGAGGATCGTTTCAATGGGGCGCTGTACGGCCCAGTCTTCCGTTACCAACGACCCGTCTCCCCGTACGACCATGAGGCGCCCGCCGATCCCGTAGGCCAGCAGGGTGCTTCGAACGGCCGTCATGAGTTCCCGCAACATGGGGACGAGACCGGCGTTGAGAGCCACAGTTGTCGCTCTCCGGATGGAATCGAGGGAACTCGTGAGTTCGTGGCCGCAGGTTACCGGCGATTCGCAGTGCGATTGGATGATCTTCCGGGCTCTGATTTCGTGTTCAGGATTCATGACGCCGAAATACCCGGACACCGCATAGGAAACCGGCCTGTGGCGCCTGTCGGCAACCACCCGAAGGATGCTCTCCTCGTCCAGCGGCGCGGCTTCGTTTCCGTCGCAGTCGTGGCCTCCGGACACATAGACGATGTCCCTGGTAACCAGTTCTTCCTGGAAGCCGAACTCCCGGATCAAACCGGGGTCGTACCCTATGAGCACAAGACAGACTTCGGCGCCCCTGCCCTCGATGAGCGCATTGGTCGCCAGCGTGGTGGAGAGGCCCACCAGTTGGACGTCCCCCGGCCGCGGCGCGCCGGGCCCGCCAAACACCGCACCGATGGCGTTCGATACGCCCACGGCAAGGTCCTGATAGGTCGTGAGGGCCTTGGCCGAGTGCATCACCTTGCCGGTTTCCAGATCGACCAGCACCGCGTCCGTGTACGTTCCGCCGGTATCGATTCCCAGGGCGATTGTCATCTTTTCTCCATCCTGTTCCTTCGTCTCCGCCTGCGCGGGGGAAATGGACGCACGGAGAGGGGAGGGCGATTATCGCCCCCTCCGGTCCTTGGTGCCGTTCCCGATTATGAAGTGATTCCGTATTCCCGCGCCAGGTTCCTGTCGAACGGCGCACGGCGGGAAGTGCAGGTCTGCCGGGGGCAGAGCTGGCAGTTGTAGAAGCGTACCTCGGTGGGGAAGAAGATGCCGGATACGGACTTGCTCGGAATCATGAGCAGACTGTCGCTGAGCCGCACGCCGATGGCGCTTTGCACGTCGCCCATGAGGGAAAAGAGCGACCGCTGTTCGCTGATGGGCCAATCAGCCAGGGAGCCGGGGCTCATGTACGAAATCCCGTCCAGTTTGTACTTGCGCTTCAACTCGTCTTCCAACCGGATGCGTGTATCGTTCAGGGCGCTGTTGGCGATGGTGTCCAGGTAGAACTGTTCGAGGAGATCGGTCGTCGCGTGCAGCTGCTCCTCCATTTTCCGCCCCACCGTCACCACGTAGGGGAATACGCGTTCGACACCGTCCAGGTTTTTGCGCAGCACACGGCTTTTCAGTTCAACCCCGTCCACGACGACTCCGTCTTCCCGTTTTTCGTCGACGTAGCTCACCTTATACGCTGCCTGGGGGGAGAGGGTCGGTTCGACCCGATCGATGAGTTCCTGCACCTCATCCCAATGCGAACTGTTTTCCATGTGTAAACGATGTCGAATTTCACGCACGTCAAGTGTGATCGATATATGGTCAAGAATTTCCATGATGTTTCACTTTCTGAGGCCACAGAAGGCCGGTATCAGCGCTTCGCCGCCTCGACATTGAACGACCCATACCTATGGTCGAATAGTTCCAATTCCATCGATGATCATACACCCGGTTGACCGTCGGTGGAGATCACCCTAACTATCATGGTGAATTGAAGCATAATGGTAACATTTTCGTTGTAAAGAATACACGTCTGTTGTAAATTCCTTCGGTTATTGTTGTCAATGCGTAAACCGAACAGCTCCTCCGGCGGAGACGTGATAATGGAAACGATAAAAGAGGCGATGGTGATTTTTCAGCCCTCCGGGCGCCGTGGTTTGGTGGAGAAGGGCATTTCCCTCATCGAGGCTTCCCGCCGACTCGGCGTGGACATCGAAACCCTCTGCGGCGAAAAGAAGGTGTGCGGCAAGTGCAGGGTCCGCATCGAAGAGGGGATGTTCGACAAATTCGGCATCGTTTCCGGTGCGGCGCACGCGAGTCCGTGGGAGCAGGGCGAGGCCAAGTTCATCAGCCCGTCCGAGCGGGAAAAGGGCTATCGGCTGGCATGCGCCGCCCGCGTGCAGGGAGACCTGCTCGTGTACGTACCGGAGGAATCGAGAGGCGGCGTGCAGGTGGTAAGCAAGTTCCTGCGCGACCTTCCCGTGCAGTGGAATCCCGCGGTGAAACTCTATCGGGTGCAACTGCCGGAACCTTCGTTCGAGGATCAGATCGCCGATTGGGAACGGGTGCAACGAGGACTGGAAACCGACCACGGCCTGAAGGGGCTCACCATCGACCATCGTGCGCTGATGCGGGTGCCGGAAACGCTGCGGAAAGGGCGGTTCCAGGTGACCGTTGCCGTGTGGATGGATCGGGAAGTGATCGGCATCGTTGCCGGCGCGCCGTCCGACTACTACGGCCTGGCCGTGGACGTGGGCACCACGACGGTCGCCGCGTACCTGTGCAATCTGTCCGACATGAAGGTAGAAGCGGCCGTCTCCATGATGAACCCGCAGTGCAGGTACGGGGAGGACGTCATCAGCCGCATCACCTATCACCAGTCCCATCCCGACGGGCTGGAGCGGATGAGCGCGGACATCATCGGCGCTCTCAATACGCTGCTGGGCCGCGCCTGCGACTCCTTCAACCGGAAGAACGCTCCGGCCGGGGGACACGACGAAGCGGGACCCGCCCTCCTCACTCCGGAGGAGGTGATCGACATGACCATCGTGTGCAACACGGTCATGCACCACATCCTGCTCCGGTTGAACCCGGAGTATGTCGGCAGTGCCCCGTTCGCTCCCGTGATTCATCACAGCCTGGACGTCAAGGCGCGCGATCTGGGGATTACCCTTCACGAATCGGCCTACGTCCATATGCTGCCGAACGAGGCGGGGTTCGTGGGCGCGGACAACGTGGCCGTGCTCATCGCGGAGGAGCCGCAAAAGGGCGATCAGATGCAGCTCATCATCGACATCGGCACCAACGGCGAACTCGCGCTCGGCAACCGCCACAAGATCGTTTCCGCGTCCTGCGCCACCGGCCCGGCTTTCGAGGGGGCCCAACTCACCTTCGGTATGCGGGCCGCGCCCGGGGCCATCGAGCGGGTCGTCATCGATCCCGAAACCCACGAAGCGGACTACAAGGTCATCGGGAACGATCTGTGGAGGAGTTCCTCCGATCCCGAACGGATGAAGGTAAAGGGCATCTGCGGCTCGGGCGTCCTCGACGCCGTGGCCGAAATGTTCCTTGCGGGTATCATTGCCCGGAGCGGCGCATTCGCGGCCGAACAGAAATCCGGGCGCTGCCGGGTGAACTCCGAAACGGGCATCGCCGAATTCGTTCTCGCGTGGAAGGAAGAAACCACCATCGGCCGGGACGTGGTGATCACGCAGGGCGATATCCGCCAGATACAGCTCGCCAAGGGCGCGCTCTACTGCGGGTGCAAACTCCTCAAGAAACGGCTGGGAATCGAAGAGGTGGACGTGGTGAAGATCGCCGGGGCGTTCGGTTCGCACATCGATCCGAAGAAGGCGCTCATCATCGGCCTTTTCCCCGACTGCGACCTCTCCAGGATCGTGAGCGTCGGGAATGCGGCCGGGGACGGCGCCCGGCTGGCGCTGCTCGATCGCGGGAAGAGGGAGGAAGCCGACCGGCTGGCGCGGAGCGTCGAATATTTCGAATTGAGCACCGACCCCGATTTTCACATCGAGTTCGTCGAAGCAATGCAGATACCGCATATGACGGATGCTTTCCCCCACCTCAAGACCATCGTTCCGGACCATATCCTCGGAGAGACGAGCGAAGGCTTGCGGGGGTAGGGGGGTTACGGCATGTCGAGGAACATTTCCTGCGTAATGCTTTCGCCGGGCTGTATGAAGAAGAACTTTTCGGGGTCGCACACTCCCCGCACGATGTCCCGGAAGTAGCCGAGGCTCCCCTCGATCTCCTTGTATTCCTTACCGAAAAAACGGGCGTTTTCCCGCGCCCGCTCCCGCAGGGGGTCGGCATCCACAAGCCCCGTATTGATCAGGGCGATGTGGGTGTAGTGTTTGAGTTCCTCCGCCATGACCCAGAGGGCCATTTCTTCCCCCAGCTTGGGAACGTATTCTTCCTGAAGAATTCCCAGAGGGTCCTTCCTTTCGTCGATCCATCCGGGAGTCAGGTAATACGTGCCGGGTTTTTCCAGGAATTCCCGGTGGTACGCGGCGAGGGAACCCAGAAACAGCGTAATGCAGTCGTGGCCCTTGGGGACGATGAGCCCCTGCCGGCGGGCCGTGACGCCCACGATCCCGTTGGAACACAGGCCGTACCCCAGCGTGATGCTGGGAGCGTAGCCCGCCACCGCATCGATTTCGGCCTGAACCAGTTGCGGCATATCCTTGGGAGTGCGATGCAGCGACTGATCGAGGTATCGCACCTCCACCCCGCATTCCGTCCGGCAGAGGCAATCGAGTTCGATCTGCATGACGCGGCACGCCAGAACGACGTGCCGCACCGATTCTTGAGCCTTTTCAGTCATGATATTCCGTGCTTTTCGTAAAGAACCGGTCCGGGCGCCGTGCGTTTTCCGCAGGCGCCCGCGCCGTTCGATTACTTCACCCCGGCCATGAGTTCTTTCGCCAGGGCCACCGCGCCGCCCGCATCATGGGCGTATCCGTCGGCTCCCACGTCGTCGGCGAACTTCCGGTTCAGCGGAGCACCGCCCACGATCACTCTGACCTTCTCGCGCAACCCGGCTTCCCGGAGAGCATCGATGACGCTTTTGATCTGGGGCATGGTGGTGGTGAGGAGGGCGGAAAGACCCAGAATGTCGGGTTTTTCCTCGGCCACTTTCTTCACGAAATCCTCCACCTTGACGTTCACCCCCAGATCCACGACGTTGAAGCCGACTCCCTTGAGCATGGTGAGCACCATGTTCTTGCCGATGTCGTGGAGGTCTCCCCGCACGGTGCCGATGAGGATTTTACCCGGGGTTCTGGAGGCTTCCCCCGCCAGGTGGGGTTCAAGCACCGCCAGCGCCTCGTTCAGGGCGCGGGCCGAGAGCAGCACCTCCGGAATGAATACGGTCCCGTCGGTGAACTTCCGGCTGATGATCTCCATGGCGGAAAGCATGCCCTGGTTGAGGATATCCTGAGCGGCGTAGCCCTTGTCGAGCATGGCCTGGGTATCTTTCTTGAGGCGGTCGCGGTCCCCCTTCAGCACTTCCTGCTGGATCAGCGCGAAGGGGTCTTCCACAACCTCCTCCTTGGGCAGGGGTTCCGATACCTTCGGGGCGGGTTGCGCCGCTTTCCGAACGGGTTCCGGCGCGGGCGCGGCTTTCTTGGCGGCGGTAGCGGGAGGTGTCTTCCCCAGCCGATCGCCGATGGAGGCCAACCGGTCGAAACCGTCGGCGATGGTTCGGAGCGCGGACCCTATTTCGCGGGCGGAACCGAAAATCTCCGACATGATCCGCCCTGCTTCCTCTTTTTCATTTTCCTTTGGAGCGACCATGGCTTCAGCCTTCCGGAGTTGCTCGGAGGTCATGGGACGGAAATCTCCCGCCTGCAACGGCAGCGATCCTTCCTTGAGGAATCGTTCGTTGATGTACTGCAAGCGCTCGAATTCCGTATTGGGCGGGCTGGTGTCCCCGATGGAGGCGACGAACCGCGTGCCCGGTTTGATGGCCTGGAAAAGGTGATCGATGAAGCCCTTCAGGTCGTCCCAGGTGGACGATTCCCGGAGGAGGAACATTTCCGGAATGCCGCCGTGTATGGTGATGTTCGCCTGGCGGCACCACCTGTCGTAGTATTCCTCGATGGTCACCTTGGTCATGGGAAAAGGCGTGACGGCATCGGCGACGTCCACGCCGCTGCGGGCGATGAGGTCCATGAGCCCCCTGTTTTCGCCGTCCGGGTGCTGCACGAGCAGAATTCCCTTGGGGGCGAAGGCGTCGTGCGCCTTTTGAATCCAGGGCATGAACTCTTTCTCGTACAGATCGGCATAGGTGATCATGTCGTCCACGTTGGCGGACCACAACACCGCGTCGCAGGGTGAATCGGCGAGGATGCGGATCAACTGGTTATAGGGGTTTTCCAGCGCCTCGGACAGTTCCGCCATTTCCTTCCGGTAATCGCTGTGGTGCAGGTAGAATTCGGTTGCGCCGAGCAGGGTCTTCTGGATGAAATGGAGGGGTGACGAGCATGCTATGCCCAACCCCTGGGCATGGGCGACGCCGTCTTCTCCCACGGACTCCTTCCATTTCCGGAACCGTTCGTAAGCGGGCTTCAATTTCAGGTTGCCGAAGATGTGCGCGCACACGGCGTAGTCTTCGGGGCCTTTTATGGCGTGTTCCTTCACCCAGGTAATGGAGGCGCCGGCCTTGCGCATTTCCGAGGTGTATCCGTGCTGCACGGTCACCGTCCCCTTGGGGGTGTGGTAGGCCACCCGTGTGACGTGCTCTTCGGGATTGTCGTCCTCGGTGACTTCTATCTCCACGTCCGACGAGAATTCGAAGTCGTAGGGGAATTCCTTGAGCCGGTACAAGCCCATGGCCCGATGATAGATGTCCTCGGGTTTGTCGGGCTTCAGGTATTCCGGAATGATCTTGTGCAGGGGCCACCCTTCGGTGCGGTGAATGTCCTCCACCGACATGCCCCGATATTTTTCGGGGAGGGTGCCCGTCAGCTCGTTGGCATTATGCCAGAGGTCGATGCGGGGTACGAACGGGATTCTATCGACCATCTCGCCTCTGGCGATCCGCAGAATTCGTTCACGATGTGTCATAAGGTGCCCTCCGTCCTTCCTTTTCGAGGGATAATTTCCCATCCGGGAAAATGGGCGCACGCATCTCGTTCCGCTCCGCCCGAGCTTCCGTGGAGGCCCGGGCAGGCGGATTTCAACCGTTCATCGTCTCCGGCTTCATGTTCGGGAAGCGCCGGAGAAGACGTTTTCAGGATACGTTTACAGCTGAGCCGTGAGGTTTCTCGCCAAATCCACCGCGGCGGCGGCGTTGGAACCGTAGCCGTCGGCGCCGATACGCTGGGAGAAGGCGGCGTCGATGGGGGCGCCCCCGATCATGACTCTCACCTTTTCCCGCAATCCCTTGGCCGTGAGTTCGTCGATCACCTTTTTCATTTCCGGCATGGTGGTCGTGAGCAGCGCCGACATGCCGAGCAGGCAGGGCGCGGCCGCGCTCACCGCAGCCACCACCTTGTCCACGGTCACGTCGACCCCGAGGTCGGTAACGGTGAAGCCGGCGCCTTCAAGCATCATGGCCACGAGGTTCTTGCCGATGTCGTGAAGGTCGCCCTTCACCGTGGCAAGAATAATGGTCCCCTTGGCCGCGCCGGCATCCGTCTTGAGGAGCGGCTTGACGATTTCCATGGCCTTTTTCATGGTGATGGCGGAAGCGAGCATTTCCGGAACGAAGATCAGGTTCTTGGTGAACTGTTGCCCCACTTCGTCCATGGCCGGGATGAGCGCCTCGTTGATGATGGAATCCAGATCGACGTTCTCATCGATGGCGGAGCGAACAAGCGCTTCGATTTCCTTGTGCTTCCGATGGATAACGCTTTCCTTGATAACCTGCAAAAAGTCGGTCATAGCTTTCCTAACCCTCTTGCCCGTGAGATTTTCATGGTCTTTTCAGTACCCTTCCCGGGCCGCGGCCACGACGGCCTTCAGGTTTTCCAGTGGTGTGGCCAGGGGAATCGCACATTCGGGAGCGATGATGTCCACTCCCGCTTCAATCGCATAACGAACCTGCTTCCTCACGTCTTCCGGAGTGCCCTGGTAGAGCGTTTGCGCGTTGTTGATGTTCCCCACCAGCGACATTTTGTCGCCCACCGTCTTTACGGCGTATTTCGAATCTATCTGCCATTCAAAATGGTAGGCGTCAACGCCGGAATCGGCAAAGAGGGCCAGCCTGTCGGTGCAATTTCCGCACACGTGCAGGATGAGCGGCCCGTTGATGCGGGCGGTCACCTCTTTGTGGATGGGCAGCAGCAGGGTTTCGTAATGATACGGGCCGACGAGATTCCCGGTCGCGTGATCGGCCAGTACGACGATGTCCGCTCCGGCCTTGAACTGGGCATTGGCGAAATCGACGGTAACATCCATCAGCTGGCGGAGCATTTTGCTCACGCTGTCGTATTCCTCAAGCCCCAACTGGAGCAGGAAATTCTGGGTGCCCGCCATGTGGTAGGAGAGCGTCCACGGTCCCATCACCTTGCCGATGATGGCGGCTTTGCCGCCCACGTGGCGACGCAGGATCGACAAGGCGTCCAGCACCACCTTCATGGATGGTTTCTCCAACAGATTTTCCGGCACCCGTATGTCGGAAAAGTCGGAGTAGGGGAAATTCTTGCTGTCGGGCATGCGGTCCGGTCCGCCCCACTCCACCTCGCACCCCAGAGCGGCTGCTTCCTGGTGTACGCTGTACTCCGGCATGACGGCGTCGAATCCCACGAGTTCATGTCCGGCCAGGGCCAGTTCGGCCATGGCTTGGGCGTCGACGTGTGCGTGGGGAAAAAATACGCCGCTCGCCTCCATCAATTCCTTGCAGGCAATGGACGTAGGGTTCGCCACGGGGGGGCGTTCGCCCTTTCGACCACGGAAAAGAGCGGACATTACCAACGAATACGAGGATGACCTCATTCACTACTCTCCTTCTCGGTACTATCGGTCAAGATCCGCCTCCGCCGGACTGTTCCGACGGAGGCGACCTTCATTTGTTGAATCCTATCATAACTTCGGGCAGCCAGAGTGCGATCGCCGGAATCGCCATGATAACGGTGATGGCGATAAGCTGAATCCCGATGTAGGGAACAACGCCTTTGAACATATCGGTGACCTGAATTTCCGGCGGCACGATCCCTTTCAGGTAGAAGATGGCGGGAGCCATGGGCGGAGTCAGGTAACTCGTCTGGATCACGATGAGGAACAGTATGGAGAACCAGATGGGATCGAATCCCAGTTTGGTGACGATCGGTACGAAAATGGGTACGAAAATCAGAAGGACGCTGATCCAGTCGAGCAGGAAGCCGGCCAGGAAGGCTATCCCGAGGAACAGGAAGATCATGGCCCAGGGGGACATGTTGAGGGCCCGCAGAAGTCCTTCGGTCACCTCACCGCCGCCCATGCCGAGGAAGACGCCGGTGTACATGGTGCCGCCAGTCAGCACCAGCATGATCATGGCGCTGATACGAAGGGTGTTGATACACGCTCCCTTGAAGCTGCTCCACGTCAGCTTCCGGTAAATCGCCGTCAGCAGACACGCTCCGAAGGCGCCGAGCGCTGCCGCTTCCGTGGGCGCCGCCCAACCGAGCAGAATCGTTCCCATTACGGCAAAGATGAGCATGAGAGGGGGAGCGAGAGCCGTAGCGGTGAGCTTGAGTTTATAGGACAGCGGGACGTTGGCTTCTTCGGGAGGAAGGCCGGGGCCGTCCTGGGGTCTGAAATAACAGCGGGTCGCGATATACACTATATAGAGTATCGACAGAAGGATTCCGGGAAACACGGCTGCCATGAGAAGACGGCCCACGGAGAGTCCCGCTGCCGGACCATAGACGACGATAACCACGCTGGGCGGAATGACCGTTCCGAGCGAACCGCCTGCGCAGATGGTGCCGCAGATGAGCCCCTTGTGATATTTACGGGCCATCATGGCGGGAATGGCCAGAAGGCCGATGACTACTTCGGATGCCCCGATAATCCCCGTGGCGGCGGCGAAAATCGTACACATGATCACCGTGCCGATGGCGAGGCCGCCACGCAATTTTCCCGTCCAGAGGATCATCGAGTCGAACAGTTTCTTGGCGATACCGGATGATTCCAGCATCGACCCCATGAAGACGAAGAGTGGCACCGCCGCCAGAACGTAGTTGTTGGCCACGTCCCATACACGGCGTATGAGCATGTCGCCGACGGCATGGCCGAACCCGAAGCAGCCGAAAATGAACGCCATACCCATAAGAGAGAAGGCCACCGGGAATCCCATGAAGATGGCGAGCAACACCATGGGAAACATGAGGAGAACGAAAAAATCGGAACTCATCAAGGCTTCGATCATATCTCTTGCCCTTTCAGAAGCATGACGAAGGCGCGAATATACTCGGCGAGACCCTGCAACAGCAGAAAGAAAAACCCGATCGCAATGATCGACTTGAACGGCCACAGGAGGGGCTGCCACGGAGTGAATTGAGAAACTTCATGGATTTTAAATGCATCGTGGGCAAAGCCGAACCCGCTTATGACCAGGGTGATGACGACCGGAAAAAATACGAACGAGTATCCGAGAATATCGATAATCGCCCGCCCCCGAGGGGAAAATTTCATGTAGAGGAGATCGATGCGTATGTGCCCCTTGGCGTACAGGGTGAACGCGGCCCCGAGGAGAAAGTGGGAACCGTATATCATGTAGGTGATTTCGTAAGACCAGCTCGTCGGTTTATGAAATACGTAGCGGGCAAAAACCTCATACACCAAGGCCAGGATCATCGGTATCGCGATCATCGATGCACCCCAACCTATGTACTTGCTTGTCGAATCGATGAACTTGAGGAACTTGGACAATGTTTTCATAGTACGCCCGTTTCCCGGTAGGTGTGGATCAGGCATTTTCCAATGCCTGATCCGAGATTGTCTATTTTACCAATCGAAGTGACGAATTTCGCCGACCTGCTTCCACTGAGCCTCAAAGGTGTCCTGAGAATCCATTATCTTCTTGAACCATTCGTTCCCCTTGGCGATCTCCGCGGCCCACTCTCTGCCCAATTCGTGGCATCTCTTCTGTACCGCGGGGTCCAGGTGAATGATTTCGTTGCCGTTCTTCTTGAAGGTTTCCATGGCGTTCATGTCGAGCTTGCCGATGGTGACCCATGACTGGAAGCTGACGAACTCCGCGGTGTCTTCGATCATTTTTTTCAGGTCGTCGGGAAGTGAGTCCCATGCCGCCTGATTGATGACCAACTCGAAAGGTGCGCTGGGCTGATGCGCGCCGGGAACGATGACGTACTTGGCGATTTCATGAAATCCCATGGTGATGTTTTCGCCGGGGGACGCCCATTCGGTGGCGTCGATGACCTTACGCTCCAGAGCCTGGTACACTTCGCCGCCGGGCAGCGAGACGACCGAAGCACCCAGTTTGGGCAGAATCTGCGCCCAGGCGCCCACGGTTCTCATCTTCAAGCCCTTGAAGTCGTCCAGGGTGCGGATGGGTTTGTGAGAATGGGCGAACACTTCCGGGGGACGCATGCCCATGGGGAAAGCGACCACGCCGAATTTCTCCTTGCGGAACTGGGTCCACATTTCCTTGCCGCCGCCGGCGTACAGCCAGTGAAACATGGGAACGGATTCCATGCCGCCCGCGTAGCCGCCCAAGATGGCCGTCGTGGCATCTCTGCCGATGTCGTATCCCGGCCACAGATGGCCGATCTGGACGATCCCCTTCGCCACGGTATCCGTCACTTCAAGGGCAGGGGCTACCGCGCCTCCGGGAAGTACCTGAATCTTCATCCTTCCGCCGGACATGGCTTCCACTCGTTTTGCGAAATCTTCGGCCATATCCGTGTACAGCTCGATTCCTGCCGGCCAGCTTGTCGCCATCTTCCATTTAAAGATTTTATCCGCTGCAAGCGCCGGGTTAAGGCAGACAGCGAATCCAACGACGAGTACGGCTGCTACAATCGCCAGAGACTTCTTCCAATGGGCCATGCTTACCCCTCCATGGTTGAATAGTTATCGAGGTCCCCTTTTCGGGAGACCTTCCCTTTTGGGAGACCTTCGTCCACTCCGGACGTTCGACCTCCACAATTACCTTCGGACAAGAAAACGGAAGCGAAAAATATCCGAGGAGCACCCGGAGAATAGCATCACTGACGCGATTTGACGGTTTGTGCCCATCATAACAGGAACCGTTCGGTGAATCACTCACGGAGAATGTCTCCGCCCATTTTCCCGAACCGCTCCGTGGCCTGCGAGGCTGTCGATAAACGCGCGTTTTTCCCTGCTTCGTCAGTCCCCCGGCTTTCGCCGGGGGACGTGTGGAAAACCTCTATCGACAAGCTCCTGCGAGAGGGGGCCTCCCGCCATGGATAACGATCATTCGGCCAGCAACTTTCGGCAGAGCACCGCTGCGCCGGGGGCATCATACGCGTAACCGTCGACGCCGATCTGATCGGCAAATGCCTTGGTGACGGGAGCGCCGCCCACGATGATTTTTACCTTTTCCCTGACGCCCGCCTCCTGAATGGCGCTGACGGTCTTCTTCATTTCCACCATAGTGGTGGTCAGTAGGGCGCTCATGGCTACAATATCGGGGTTTTGCGACTTGATGGCCTCCACGAACTTGGACGGACTCACGGAAACGCCGAGGTCCTGCACTTCAAACCCCTGGCCTTCCAACATCATGATGACCAGGTTCTTGCCGATGTCGTGCAGATCGCCCTTGACGGTTCCCACGATCACCTTGCCCTGCTTTTTGTTCGATTGGCCGACGAGTTCGGCCTTCAGTTCCTTCAGAATGTCGGACATGATCTTGGCGGCGATCATCATTTCGGGGATGTAGATTTCGCCGTTCTGGAACTTGGTGCCCACGCCGGCCATGGCGGGGATGAGTCCCTTGCTCACGGCGTCGGAAGCCGATACTCCGGCTTCCATGTCCTTGCGCACGAGGCGCATCACCTGGTCCCTCTTGCTGCTCAGGAGGGCTCCGATATAGGCGGGAACGTCGATGTCGGTAACGATTTCCGCCTCTTCGGTTCTCGATTTTCCCGCGTACGTCCAGACCTTGCCTTCGATACTGCCTTCTTCGAGGCTGATCGGGTATTTACCGAATTCGAAGGTCGCGTCGAACATGGCCTTCATGTTCTCCAGCGGCACGTAGTCGGTAACGGAGTTGGAAGAGGCGACCATATAGCCGCCGCCGGGACCGATGGTCCTGATCCGCTCGAACACCTCGGCCCGCACGTCCTGGGGCGTCCCCAGCGTGAGGGTGGAATCGAGGTTCAGGTTGCCGATGAGGCACAGTTTCTTTCCCCACCGCTTCTTCACTTCCACGATGTCCATGGCGTTGGGCTGGATGGGGTTGAAGCCGTGGAACCCGCATCCCACGATGTCGTCCATGGCTTCGGTGCAGTCGCCGTCGCTGTGGAAAATGAACCCGAGTCCCTTGTCGCGGCAGATGTCGCCCATCTTCTTGTACCAGGGGAAGAGATACTTGCGCAGATGGCGGGGATTCACCAGCAAGCCCGTGTTGTGCGCGATGTCGTCGGGGTTGATTACCGCGCCCACGCAGGGATGCTCGATTACCCGCAGAAAGGTTTCGTACTGAATGCTGCCGATTTTTTCGAAGATAAGGCCGATAAGCTCTTCGTTCGTTTCGAGAGCGTTGAAGAACGTTTCGGCGCCCATGAACATCCAGGCCGGAGTGTAGATCTTGCCCAGCAGCAGAATGGCCTTCATGCCCTTGGGCATAATCTTGTCGTAGGCGTCCCATTTGGAAAGGTCGAAGTCGTCCACGGACGGCCAGGGGTATTTTTCGAACTTCTCGATGCTGGTGATGACCCCTTCGTGTTCCTGGGCCCATTCGCGATTGACGCGGTCGCCGTATTCGGTGGCAATCGATTCGCCTTTAATGGTCATTCCTTCCGGGGCCCGGACCGGTTCGAGGATGCCCGAAGAGGCGGAAACGAAATCAAATCCAGCCGTAACCCAAAAGTCCACCTGATCCTGGAAGGCGGCAACCTTCCGGCCGAGGAACCGTTCCTTGGGCAGGGTGTCCACGTGCCAGTCTCCAAGGGGAATACGGTCCGGCTCCTCGCAATGGAGAGCGGTCATGTAACGTTCGAAATCGGGTTTGGGATTCTTGATCATAGCGTCTTCTCTTTTACTTGAAGTTTAATGTTGATTCGATTCCGGCGCCCGAGGCGCTTTGACGGCGAACGGGTTCACGTGGGGATATTCTCTCGGGCGACGAGGCCGCCGGAAAGATGCAAACAGTTCCGGGGAGCCGAAAAGAGCCGGAAGCCGACAGCGGCGCACGGTTTGCCGCATGTGATGGAACCGCGGAGCCGCTCACTCGAACCGGCCCTCCCGTAAGGTCTTGACGTAATCCATACAGTATTCGTCATTTCCGTTGGTCAACGCGGCTGCCTTGATCGCAGCGTAAAGGTTTTTGTCCGTGGGATCCGCAATGGCGGAATCCATGCCGTGCAGAATGGCTCCTGCCAGAAACGTACGATTGATGAGACTGCGTCCGGGCAATCCGTGAGAAACGTTCGTCAATCCGCAGGTGGTGTGCACGCCCGGATAGCGCGCCATGATCTCCCGAAAAGCGTCGAGCGCGATACGCGCCGATTGATGATTGACGGACAGCGGATAGACCAGCGGATCGATGTACAGGTCGTTCAACCGGATGCCCGCAGAGACCGCCGATTCCGCAAGCCTTCCGGCCATTTCCACCTTTTCCTCCAACGATTCGGCCATGGCGTCCTCCGATTGACAGAGGCCGATCACCTTGGCGCCGTACTCCCTCACCAGCGGCAGCACTTGTCCCGATCGCGCGGGTTCGAGCGTTATGGAATTGATCATCGGGGGCTTCTTCACCAGCGGCAAAACGGCGCGAATCACCCGGGGATCGGGACTGTCGATGCTCAAAGGCAGGTCCGTTACCTGCTGTACCGCATGGATGAGCCACGTGAGATATTTTTCTTCCTCCCCGACAAAAGTCCCCGCGTTGACGTTAATGTAGTCGGCTCCCGCCTCCGCCTGGGCCTTGGCTTCGTTCTGAATGAACGCAGCGTCCCCCGAGCCGATGGCCTGCGCGATATATTTCCGGGATGAGTTGATCCTCTCGGCGATAATCAGCATTCACCTTGACCGTACTCTTCGATTTTACCTGTCGGATGGGAAGTATCGAACTTATAAAGCAAAAAAGATGCCGGATGAAAAAAAGCGGTAATAGTCCATTATGTTAGTAACTTAGGTGTTATGGAAAAGACGGGGGCAGCAATGATGCGCCCCGATAGGTGCACCTGAACGGGCAGTCTGCCCCAATCGGGGCAGGTGAAAGGCTCCATGCCGTGGGCATCGGCGCACGTGCCCGGGAGTGAGTGGCGCTGAAAGACGGGCGAAAAGGCAAGTCGGGTCGAGTGGCCGTCGTCAATGACGAACAGAGGAGGTCGATGCCGGGGCCATCACCATGAAGGTGGCGCCGCCGTGCTCGTTGTTGAAAACTTCGATCCTCCCCTTGAATTCCGCCATGATGGACTGGCTTATGCTGAGCCCCAGTCCCGTTCCCTTGCCGACTTCCTTGGTGGTGAAGAACGGATCGAATATTTTTCCTATGACGTCCTTGGGAATGCCCTTGCCGTTGTCCCCGACCTCCACGTAGACTGAGCCGTTCCTTGTACCGGAACGAACCCATATCTCCTTGTGTTCCCGCTGCTTATCGTCCAGCTCCTGCCGTGCGTTCACGATGAGGTTCATGATGACCTGCTCGAAACGGTTCAGATTCGCCTTGATGCCGGGGAGATCGGGGGGAAGTTCCCTGGAAACGATGATGCCGTGCGTCTCCAGCTGCCGACCGATCATTGAGAACACGTTTTCGACTGCGATGTTGACGTTCACGTCCCCGACGGTGGTGATCCGATCTTCGCGGGCGAAGTTACGGATGTTCTTGATCACCTCCGACATCCTCACCACCTGTCGTGAAACCATCTCCAGACTGTCGGAAAGTTCTTCGTTGTCCAGCGTCCATCCGAGGTCCATGCCGAAAAGCATCCCTTCGGTCACCACCCGAATGGTGTTGAGCGGCTGGTTGAGTTCGTGGGCGATACCCGCGGCCATGATGCCCAGCGCCGTTAGTCGATCGTCGTGATAGAGCCGCAATTCGTTCAATCTGGCCTTTCTGGCCAATTCCTTTTGTTCCGTCACGTCGTCGAGCACGAAATGGACCGTGGGTCGTTCCACATACTCGATTACCCGTGCATATCCACGATAGTACCGGGGGGGGCCGCTGCGGATAACCCGGAATTCGAATCGCGACGTCTGCGTCCGCCCCCGGAAGAGGTCCTCAAAGTGTCCGGCCACGCCCTCGCGATCTTCGGGCAGTATCCAGTCCATGAACCGCGGAAACGTGATTTCCCCTGCGGGCAGTCCCGTATGGTGACGGAACTTTTCGTTCAGATAGAGTACCTTGTCCTGGCTCAGCAGCATGATTCCCACGCCGGCGAATTCGGTCATGGTTCGGTACATGGACTCGGAATGATGGAGTTCGCGTTCGATCCGGCGTTCACGAGTGACGTCTCTTACCGTGTGGATGGCGCCCCATACCCGGCCGTCCAGCCCGTGGAGCAGCGAGGTTTTTCCGTTGAGATAGGCCCCGCCGCCGGGCAGGGAGGGACAGTACGCCAGCACGTATGCATCGTCGCCTTCCCGCCTGAACGAAACGTACGTTTTCTCCCATCCGGAATCGGGGTCGAGCAGCAGGTTGGAAACGTTCGGCCTCCGCTCGTTATAGAAGGGAATCGAATGCTCGTAGTTTCCCTTGCCGATCATCTGCTCCGCCTTGCAGCAGGTAAGCTCCTCCACCGACTTGTTCCATGCGGTGACTTCGCCTTTGGCGCTTATGATAAAGGTGGGGTTGGGGAAAACATTGAGGAAATCTTTGAACCGCTTTTCATGGCTGTACCGCTCGACCCACATTTCGAGCGCACCGCGCACCGCCGAAAGAAATTCTTCTCGGTATTTCGTCCGGTCGGGCGGCAGCGAAGCGAGCGAGAGAATACCGAACAGGTCGTCGTGGAGGAACAACGGGACAACAAGCGTCCCATCAACGGGAGAGGGCGGGTCGCCGCTCGGTCGTTCCGGGAAAAACAGCGTTTCGCCTTCTTCCAGGGTTTTCCAGTGCTCGTCGGCAAAATGATTGGGAGGCAGAATCGAACTGGATTCCTTCCCGTCGGCCTGTCGCGCGCCCGCGATGACGTGGAGTTGGAAACGTTCGGAGGAGAGGAAATGCTTTCCATAGAGGATCGCCTCGGCGCAACCCAGCGTGTCGCCGAGGAAGCATACCGCTTCGTCGACGGACTCATCGTTCAGCAGAACGAGAAGGCGTTCCATGGCCGCCAGATAGTCATGCGCGCATTCGGTATACGAACCCAGGGAAGCTTCTCCGTGTCTGAAAAAAGGAAAAGAGTATGCTCGGGTCCCGCGTCATCCCGCCGTCGGTTTTTCGATTCAGCGGAAATATGTTCCCTTAGTGGAACGGTTGTCAAGCAGGAGCGACGAGTTGACAGCCTCGGCCGTCCCATAGTAATCTTCTTCCCATAAACTGAACGGACTGTCGGGAAGGCGGTGTAAATCCGCCACTGCCCCGCAGCTGTAAGTGAGGACGAAAGCCGCGAAAGGCCACTGAGCGCAAGTTCGGGAAGGCGCGGCGAGTAGGATGATCCGCAAGCCAGAAGACCGGGTCCGTTCAGCGCGTTTGTGTACGCCTTCGAGGGAAGGGGAACGCCGGTAGTGCAGGGGAACCTCCGCCCGTACGGGCCGGAGGTTTTTTTATGCGGCAACCGTTGAGCGTTCTCTCCGCCTGAGGCGTGAGGGCCGGCGACATGGCCTCAACCGGACGGATGGGAGACGAAAACATGCCATGCGATGTTGACGAACGGATGGTGGTGAAAGAGGCATTCAAGACACGGGCGGTGGGTTTCGAAGCCGTATTTCTCCTGATTCGCGAACGGGGAGAAACGTATCGGTTGGCGGTCCGGACAAAGCGGGAACACGGACCGGCGAAATATTTTCTTTCTCCTCCCGGGCGGCCGGCGGTATTGCGCAGGGCCATGCATGCCAAGGCGGAGCAGTTTGTCGTGATGTACGGGGGCGAATCCACTCCACTGGATTTCGACACGTTTACAAGGTGGGGTGATAACCGGCTCTTGCAGCCGCCAAAGGGGAAACCCCGTTCGTATCCTTCTCCCAGGGAAGGGGAAACGTTTACGACGGTTATTCCAGAGGCAGGATCATGGGGAGGAGCCGCTGCAGGTGGATCTCGGTATTGTCGAGAAAGAGATATGCCTCCCGGTCGGAGAGAAACTCAATAGAGACGCTCCCCACTATCCAAGGGACCGGCTCGGATTGCGAAGGGACGGAGCATTCGAAGCACGGGCCGCCGTACCATTCCATCAAATCCCCTTGGTACGACATGGTGTCCGGATCGATGGCGCCGCTGGAAGACCACCAAACGGGACTCAAGTCGTCCCGGTAATTGTATATGGCCAGGGAGACGGTCGGTCCCGTCTTTTCCACGAAGGCTCCTCTGCCCTCGGCAGTGGGATCGTACCACCAGCCGGTGATGTTCGGGGCGGCCGGTAACGGAGTCGTGTCGTTGTTGTAGAGTCTTACGATGCGGAATTCGGAGGATGCCGTTCCCAGATCGTAGACGATATTCGCTTCGTTATTGGACAGGAATTCAATGGATATCGTGCCCGCCACCTCGGCAACCGGCACGTCCGGGTTTTCTCCCGGCACGTATGCCTGCCAGCTCAGAAGATCGCCGTCATAATGGAAGGGATCGGTGATTGCTCCCCCCGAAGTCAGCCATATCGATCTTCCCGTATCCGGTTCATAGGAGTACCATGCCATGAACAGGACGCCCCGTACCACCTCGATGGAAATCCCCGCCCCGTTTGTCGAGGGGCTGTACCACCAACCGGTCTGGGTCTGGCGATCTTCCGTCGGAGTCAGGGTAAGCACCCGGCCGGAGGAGTCCGCCATCACGATAACTTCATTGGAAAAGGTACTGATTCCGCCCTTGCCGTAGCCTGAGAGCGTGAAGTAGTAGGCCACGTTCTCCTGGAGTCCGCGCAGGGTAAACGACGACGCAGCGCCCACGTCTACAATCTCCGTATAACTGCGGCTTTGCGTGCCGAAATAGAGGTAAAAGCCCGCCGTTCCCGCAATGGCGGGAGGATTCCAGGCGAATTGAACGTCCGCCCCCCAAGCCGCCAAACACATGCCGAAATATATCCCCACAAAAACAGAGAGAAATCTTTTCATTTTATCATCTGCCTATCCGGGGCGATTTCGTATAGCGTCTGCCGCTCTTTCGAATCCGGCCGTACGCAAAGACGCCGATCGGCCGCCGCACTGTTTTTCGCTTCGAGGAAACGCCCGTCGTTTCCCCGATTGCTGCGGCCCGTCATAAAACATTCGCCTTGTGTGGAGAATAGCAATCTTTACCGGCCGGACAAGCCGCTTAACACTATTTTATCACATCCCGGTCCGTGCCAACGGTACAATCCCCACTGCCATCGGCACGCGATGTGTTCCGGGGGGCCGGAGACTGGCCCCGGCGGGTAAGGCGGGTGGGAAGGGGGAGCCCTCTTGCGGTCAGTGCAGCAGGGTTTTGTCGGCCACGACCCCGGCCAGGTAGGCGATGCTGACGAAGCTGTTCACGGTGAAAAAAGCGGCATTGATGTGCGTGAGGTCGTCGGGACGCACCATGTGGTGCTCCGCCAAAAGCAGCACGCCCACGAGCATGACGGAGAGGAAATAAATCCATCCCAGCCCGAGAATGACGCCCGTGGCCACGAACATGACCCATGCCGTGAGATGAAAGGACCTGGCGATGTTGAAGCTTTTTCGAGCGCCGACCGAAGCGGGTATGGACCGCAGGCCCTCCACGCGGTCGAAATCGATGTCCATGCAGGCATAGAGCAGATCGAATCCCGCTACCCAGAAGAGGATGCCCAGCGCCAGCACGAACGGCTGCCAGGCAAGGGCCCCGGTGGCCGCCGCCCATCCTCCCAATGGAGCGATGCTCAGGGAAAGGCCCAGGAAAATATGACAGAGACGGGTAAACCGTTTGGTGAACGAATAGAACAGGACGATCCCCAGCGCGATGGGCGAGAGGAAGAAACAGAGCGGATTGAGCAGCCAGGCGGAAAGCAGGAAAAGCAGCGAGGAAGCAGCCGTGAACAGAACGGCGTGCACCTTTTTTACCGTCCCCGAAGGCAGTTCCCTCATGGCGGTCCGGGGATTGCGTGCGTCGTAGGAAGCGTCGAGCAACCGATTGAACGTCATGGCGGCGCTCCGGGCGCCCACCATCGCGCAGAGGACCAGCACAACGACCCGTGCGGACGGCCAGCCCGGCGATGCCAGGAAGACCCCCGCGAACGCCAGGGGAAGGGCGAAGAGGGTGTGTTCGAACTTGATCATCCGCAGGATGTTGCAGAAGCCGGGCGCTATCCGATAGGCCCGTATCTGTGTCTTCGCCTCGGCCATTACGCTATTCCCAGTTTCGACCATACGGCATCGATCTTCTTCACCACCTCGTCGTCCATGGTGATGACCTCCGGCCAAGGACGGGTATGCCCCTCCTCCGGCCACTTGCGGGTTGCGTCTATGCCCATCTTGCTGCCGAGGTGGGGCAGGGGAGCTGCATGGTCCAAGGCATCGACGGGTCCTTTCACGAAGCAGACGTCGCGCTCGGGGTCCACGTTGTTTCCCAGATACCACACCACCTGGGAAACGTTTTGTACATCCACCTCCCGGTCGAACACAATGATGAATTTGGAGAACATCATTTGTCCCAGCCCCCAGAGGGCGTGCATGACCTTGCGGGCATGACCGGGATAGCGCTTGTCGATGGAAACCAGAGCGAAATTGTGGAAAACGCCCTCCACCGGCAGGTGAATGTCCACGATTTCATTGAGCGTCTTCTGCATCAACGGCAGGAACATCCTCTCGGTCGCCTTGCCGATGTAAGCGTCCTCCATGGGAGGCCTTCCCACGATCGTGGTGGCGTACACGGGGTCCGCCGCATGGGTCAGACACGTGATGTGAAACACGGGAAAGTCGTCGGCCAGGGAATAGAACCCGGTATGGTCCCCGAAGGGTCCTTCACGCCTGCGTTCGCCCGGCTCGACGTATCCTTCCAGCACGAATTCCGCGTTGGCCGGCACCTTCAGGTCCACGGTGACGCACTTCACCAGCTCCACCGGTTTTTTGCGGAGAAACCCCGCCAGAAGCATTTCGTCCACGTCCTCGGGCAAGGGAGCCGTCGCCGAATACATGACCGCGGGGTCCGATCCGATGGCCACCGCCACGGGAAGCCGTTCGTTTCGTTCTTCCGCCAGGCGGTAATGCTGAGCGCCCCCTTTGTGGGGGTGCCAGTGCATTCCCGTGGTGACGCCGTCGAAAAGCTGCATGCGGTACATGCCCATGTTGGATTGCCCCGTCTCCGGGTGCCGGGTGATTACCAGGGGCAGGGTGACGAACCGTCCCCCGTCCTGGGGCCAGCATTTCAATACGGGGAGTCGGGTGATGTCGATGTTTTCCGTCTCCACCACTTCCTGGCATCGTCCGTTTTTCACCGTTTTCGGGAAAAGGTCGCCCATCTGTTTCAGTCGGGGAAGCATGCGAAGCTTGTCCAGAAAGCCTTCCGGCTTTTCCATTTCCACGAACGACAGCACCCTGCGGGCCAGTTCGTCGAGGCTCTCCACCTGCAACGCCATATTCATGCGGCGCGTGGACCCCAGCAGGTTGGCGGCTACGGGAATGTCGTGTCCGACCACGTTTTCGAAGAGTAGGGCGGGGCCTCCCTTTTTGGACACCCGGTCCACGACTTCCGTCAGTTCCAGGATGGGGCTGACGGGGTGTTTGACCCTCACCAGTTCCCCCGCCTTTTCCAGCGTGCGAATGAAATCCCGCAGCGAATCGTAACCCATTGCCAGTGTCCTCAGCTTTTTTCCGCCCAATAGATCGTAACGACACCCAGCGTGAGTGTCCGATACCCGACGGTGGAAAATCCCTTGTTCTTCAGCAGTCCGATCAACTCGCCACGGTCGTGAAACGAGTAGATCGTCCGTGCAAGATAATCGTAGGCCGGCCGGTCGCCCGTAACGAATCCGGCGACGCGCGGAAGCACATGAAAAAGATACGTCCGGTAAACCGGTGAGAAAAACGGGAGGTCCGGACGGGTGAATTCGAGGATCACCAGCCTGCCGCCGGGCCGCAACGTTCGATACGTCTCCCCGAAACCGGCGGCCAGGTCTTCCAGATTGCGGATGCCGAAGGCCACCATGATGCCGTCGAAACTTTCGTCCCGGAAGGGAAGCCGTTCTCCTTCCCCGCAGACGAGTTCCGGAATTTCCCTGCCGTGCGCCAGGGCCGTTCGTCTGCCCGCCCCGAGCATGGAGTGGGACAGGTCCAGCGCGGTGATCTCCTTGCCGCCGTAACGCGAGAGTTCCATGGTAAGCGGCAGGGTGCCCGCGCACAGATCGAGGATCGATCTGAAACGGGGTTCGGAGAGCAGCCGGACGGTGTGCAACCTCCACACCTTGTCCATGAATCCGCTGAGCAGCGAATTGGTCAGGTCGTATCGTCGGGCGATGGTATCGAACAGTCCCTGTACGAATTCCCTCTCAGCCACGATTGCCTACTCCCCGGAACGCTCGCAGCGTCCTGCCTCCCCATGCACCAGCCGTTCCAGCAGGGCGTCGGGCGAGTCGGCCCGTATCGGAAGGTAAACCGCCTCCGCCGCGCGGCCCGGCATCAGGTCCCCGAAAAGATGTTGGGCCCCCAGTGCCCGCGCTCCGTTGACCGTCGCCATGGCCGTGATTTCCCGGGGAGACAGCGATGGGAAGCGATCGGCCGTGAAGCACATCTCCTCGAATACGTCGAGGCTGGGCGAGCTGGCAAGGCTGTCCGTGCCGAGGCAGGGCGAAAGGCCGGCGGAGATCATGGCGTCGAGGGGGGGAAGCGTTCCCGTGACGCCTTCGTTGGACCTGGGACAGACGCACACGTGTACTCCACGGTCGACGAGGATTTTCAGGTCTTCCTTCCCCGCGAAGGTGAGGTGCACCGCCACGGTGCCGGGGTCGAGCACGCCCAAAGCATCGACATGGGCTACCGGCGTGAGTCCGGAGTGCTTCAGCGACAAGCGGAGGTTGCGCGCGGAGAGGAGATCGGCCCAACCGCCTTTCCCCGTGGCGATGAATTCCACCTCCTCCGGGGTTTCCGCAAGATGAATACTGAAGGGCAGCCCGCGTTCCCGCGTGGCCTGTTTGAGGCGGGCGAGCGTTTCGGCTTCCATGGTGTGGGGCGCATGACCGGCCGCGGTGATGCCGTGATACGTTTCTTCGTCGCCCCGTTCGAGGTCGTGGAATTCGGAAAAATCGCCGGGCACGGAACCGCCCAAGGCTTCAAGGAAGGACCAGGAACTGAAGGACGCCCTAGCCAGCTCCTGCGCGGTTTCACGACTATTGCATACGTCGCCCACGAGGGCAGTCCCGGTGGCTTCCATGCGCTCGATTCCGATCCGGCGGGCTTCCTGCACTTCCTGTTGCGACATCCTCGCACGGCCGACGATCAGAGAGATTACCCACGGAATGAAGCCCTTGCCCAGAGTGGTGCGAAGGGAAGGCGAGGAGAGTTCCAGGTGAGTGTGAACGTTGACCGGCGCGGGCATGAGGAGCCCGTCTCCCAGATCGATGACTGCTTCCGTTTGAGCGGGCGACCCTTTTTCCACCCGCAGGACCGCCCCCCCACCGTTCGCAGATACCCGTCTTCCAGAATGTGTTCCGGTGTCACCATAACCCATTTTGCACGGAACGTGTGTGTTCCCCGCCGTGGGCTTATGCGCATTTCCGTTCCAGAATACGATAGAACGTGTCGCGTTTGGCCGGGATGAAGCCTGCGTCCAGGATGAGCCGCACCAGTTCGGATTCGGAAAGGCGAAAGGAAACGCCCGCGGCGGCGACGACGTTCTCTTCTATCATGGTGCTGCCCATGTCGTTGGCGCCGAAGAAAAGGGAAATCTGGGCCATTTTGGGCCCCTGGGTAACCCAGGATGCCTGAACGTTGTCGAAATTGTCCAGGAACAATCGCGCTACGGCCAGCGTGCGGAGATATTCGACTCCCGAGGCGACCGGCGTGTCCAGTCGGGTGTTTTGTGGCTGGAACGTCCAGGGAATGAAGGCGGTGAATCCTCCCGTCCGGTCCTGCAGGTCCCGCAGACGCCGGAGGTGCTCGATTCGTTGTTCCTTCGATTCGACATGGCCGAACATCATGGTGGCGGTGGTGCGCAGTCCCCTTGCATGGGCCGCTTCCATGACCGAAAGCCACTGATCGGTCGTACACTTCCCGGGGGAGATGACGTTCCTTACTTCGTCCGCCAGGATTTCCGCCCCTCCACCGGGGATGGAACCGAGGCCCGCGTCGATCAGTTCCCTGAGAACGCGGTCGATGGAAAGACCCGACCGTTCGGCCAGATTGACGATCTCCGGAGGAGAAAAGCCGTGTACGTGCATTCCGAACCGTTCGTGGATAAACCGCACCAGTCCCACGTAATAGTCCAGGCCCAGATCGGGGTTCATTCCCCCCTGAAGAAGTATCTGGGTCCCGCCCAGGGCCAGCGTTTCCTCGATTTTCCGCGTCAGCTCCTCTTCCGAAAGAACGTAACCCTCCGGGTCTCCCGGAGTTCGGTAAAAGGCGCAGAAAAGGCATCCGGACGTGCAGACGTTGGTGTAATTGATGTTGCGATCCACTACGTACGTGATCAACCCTTCGGGATGCAGCCGCTTGCGCGCTTCGTCCGCCAGATGGCCGAGGATGAGCAGATCGGCGGTTTCGTAAAGCGCCAGTGCTTCTTCCACGTTCAGCCGTTCTCCGGCCAGCGTTTTTGCCCGAAGTTGGTCCATGGATACGGAACGGCGTGTATTCATGCGGTTTCCCGATAGAAGGCGTCACGTTCCACCGGAACGTAGCCGGCCGATTCGATGAGGTTCCGCAGGCCGTCCCTGGTCAGGGCCTGAGGCGTGCTGGCGCCCGCCGTGTGCGATATCTGTTCCCCCATGATGGTGCCGTCCAAGTCGTCCGCGCCGAAGGAGAGGGCGGTTTGAGCGAGCTTGGGGCCGATCATGACCCAGTACGCTTTTATATGGGGGAAATTGTCGAGCATGAGTCGCGAAATGGCGATCACCTTCAAATCGTCCACACCGGTGGTGGCGGGGATGGAATCGAGCGAGGTGTTGGCCGAATGGAAGGCGAGGGGAATGAAGGCCATGAACCCCTCGATGCGGTCCTGCAGTTCGCGCAGCCGAACCAGATGGTTTACTCGTTCTTCAATGGTTTCCAGATGGCCGTAGAGCATCGTGGCGTTGGTGCGCAGGCCGAGCTTGTGGGCCGCTCCCATGATTTCCAGCCACCGGTCCGCGGCTATCTTGCAGGGGAAGAGCCTCTCCCGAAGCCGCGGCGAGAACACTTCCGCCCCCCCTCCGGGCATGGCTTCCAGCCCCGCATCCTTCAGGGCCGAGAGCACCTCTTCCACGCTCAGGCCGGAAATCTCACTGAAAAAGTCGATTTCCACCGGCGTGAAAGCCTTTACAGCGGCTTTTGGGCGCACCTTTTTTACCCGTTCCACCAGACCGAGGAAATAGTCCCACGGAAGTTCCGGGTGAACGCCTCCCACGATATGCACTTCCGTGATGGGCTCGTTCAGCCGGTCGCGGAGTTTCCGCTCCACTTCGTCGAGCGTGAGCACGTACGCCCCCGCGTCTCCCTTATCAACCGCGAAAGCGCAGAACTTACAGCGATTTCTGCAGATATTCGTATAGTTGACGTGCTGGTTATAGACGTAGAACGCATTCTTGCCGTGCCGTTGTTCACGGACAAGGCCGGCCAGATAGCCGAGGCCGAGGAGGTTGTTCGAATGGAAAAGCCCAATGCCGTCCTCGGCGGACAGCCGTTCGCCGTCCATGATTTTGTGGTAAACGGGAGAAAGTGTTGAATCGATGATGTTTGCAGTCATGATGATCTAAATCGTCCGCCGTTTTTCCAATCCCATGGATAACAGCCGTTTGCGGAGCTTGAAATGACCAGGTGGTCATAACCATAACGCGCCTGATTCCAAAAAACAAGCACCTTTCTTCACAAATGCCGGGCGGGAACAATCGGAGTTTTTCGACCCCGGACGGAGGCGGACGCCGTTTTCCGGGGCGTGTTTCATGTGCGGCGATACGGTGGGCGTTCCGGTTTGCCGTACGGGGTCCCGCAGACCCCGGAGATCGGCGAATCTTTCCGATGGGCGCCCGTGGAGCGCCTCATCGTGGGCGGAGGAGGAGTGGACGATAATCGGCCGCTATTCGGGATTTTCCGTCTTTTCCGACGCTGGACTGGAAGGTTGTTCGGCGGCGGGGGGAGACGCCTTGCTGCTGTCCTGGTTCATGACTTGGTGAATGATCACCTGCAGTTCGCGGTTGAAGCGGTCGCCGAAGAGAATGTACTTCGATTGCTGACGGGGGTTGAGCACGGCGCTCATCCGGTCGAATTCCTGAAGGGCAAGTCCGGAATAGTCGTTCATGAGCTTCCGATATCGCTGGATGAGTCCCTGGAATTCGCTCTCTTCGGAGCCGGTCCGCGCCATGGCGGCAGCAAGTTGCAGTTTTACCTGATGGATTTCCACGGCCAGCGTGTAGCGTTTCTGCCTGAATTCGCTGATGATGGGAAACAGCGCCTTTGCCTTCTCTTCGTCCAGCTCCAGTTCGGTGATGAGGCTCCACATCCGGATCATTTCAATCCGCTGCCTCACCCGCTCCCTCTCCTGACCGATGGCTTCCTTCAAAGCGTCGGTTTTCGACGAGGCGTCGTCTTTTTCTACCCTCGTCCAGGGGGCCGAACCCTGGGCTCCATGTTGTTCTGCCGAAACGGTGGTGAGCGATGCCAGAAGTACGAACCAGAAGGTGATGAAAGGCAATGTCTTGCGGAAAGCTACAAACCCGACGTGCATACACTGACTCCCTGATAATTGATCATCATTGCTGATATTTCTGTCCGAGCAATGATGAGACCTGTTGAAGTTCCCGGTCGTTTAATTGGTAGATGTCCTGATCCGCCGAAATGGTGTTTTCCACGGTCACGACGGGATCGTTCGCCATGGCGGCCAGTTCTTTCCGGTCAAAGGAGCGTCGAACGAGCTGGCTCACGCAAGCGCTCAGTTCTCGTTCGGGAATGGATTCAAGTACCCGGGAAATCGTCGGGTCAAAGATGGAGGGGAGGGAGGAGGTGTAAGCAACGAGTTCCCCTTTCCGGGCAGAGAGAGGAAACATTTCCTTGAGCGGGGACTTGAAATGCGGTGTCCCCCACATTACGGCAACCATGAGTACCGCGGCGGCCGCCACACCGTACACGAAAGAGGGTCGATTGAACCATCCGGTAAACAACCTGAACCAACGACCCTCCTCTTCCTCAAAACGTCCCACCATGAGGCTTGTCTGGATGCGATGCGCCATGTTTTCCCACATGGCGGGTTCCGGGCTGGGCAATTTCAGACTCTTAAAGTCTTGAATCAACGTTCTCAGCCAATTGAACTCTCGACGGCATTCCGGGCAACGAGCCAAGTGTTGCTTCGCCTCTGGGGTGAGAGATTCTTCTTCGAAGACACTGAGATCGGAGAAAATCTCCTGGAGCCTTTTACAGTCCATAAATCTTACCCAACTTCTTTTTCAGCTTCTGCAACGCAAAGTGAAAATTTGCTTTGGCCGCTCCCTCGGAGCAACCAAGCACCTGACTCACTTCCTGATAACTCAGGTCGTGATACGTCCGCAAAATGACCGTAAGCCTTTGTTTTTCCGGTAGTTCTTCAATTGCCTGAGCCAATTGTTCTTTCCGCTCCCGATCCACGACCGTAGCCGCCGGATCGTCGTCGGAGGCCATACTGTAATCAAGTTCTTCGGTTTCTCTGACCTTGTTCTTCTTTAGATGGTTTAAACACAAGTTGAACGCTATTTTATAGAGCCACGTCTTGAACTGAGATTGTTTTTTAAATTTGTGAAGCGAGCGGAAGACGTTCACGAAGGCCATTTGCGTAATGTCTTCCGCATCCTGGCTTCTCCCCACCATCCTCAGGACGAAGTAATAGATTTCCTGCTGATATTTCTTCAGCAGGCTCTCATACGCGCCTATGTCCCCTTCCAGGAACCGGTCTATGAGTTCAAAATCATCTTGAGGACCGTTCACCGTCAATCCCGTCTACCCTTCGTTTGGTTCTTCGCACCGTTCGGCCGCTATCGATGAAAATCACCCGATGCGCCCCCCGGATAGTTTAAAGGATAACCCCTACGTGCCCGTTGTCCATTTCTCCATAGCGTCCGCGCCCTCAGTGTTCTGGTACGACCGTGCTTCCGCAGCGACTCCGGCGCTTCGCTCACGGAACGTTCGACAGCCTTCCAAAGAGCGTACTCTAAGATGGAGCGTTGGGTGGTTATTGCGGCCGGCGTCGGCTGAAGGCACACACCGGTGGGAAAGAGAGGCCACGGACAACCGTTTCCCCCGGGCCAGGTCGTTTCCTTCCTCCCTCCGGTCCCACTTGTTGTG
The DNA here is from genome assembly GCA_963826125.1 of uncultured delta proteobacterium. GTDB lineage: Bacteria > Desulfobacterota > Desulfarculia > JACQYL01 > CAWGVV01 > CAWGVV01. Next base: position 327,020 of record CAWGVV010000001.1, read on the forward strand.
GTGAGTGCGATTCGCCTCCGGGAAAACGACACACGCAACAGGCAGGCACAACTCCACAAAAATAGTGCGCGCGAGGTCCGTTGTCAATAATGGTTTTGTTATGGAAGACGGTGTGAAAACTGACCTTTCGGCGAGGACACGGCTCGCTTGAAAGGAACGGCCCCCTTTAAAGGTTGGGGGCCATCCCCTCACTGCGGCAGGGAAACGGGATGGAACGGCGATGCGGCGATCATTTCAGGGTTCGTACCGGCAGCCCCGAATGGATATTCCCGCCCTTTACGATAACTGCACGGGATGTTGCTTCGTTGATTTCCTCGCAACGGATCGTCCCTATCGGTTCTCCAGGAATCCTGAACTTCTGGCCCGCGTAATTGACGATGTCTTTTCCTTCGCTCCACACGGCGAGCGTATCGCCCGCTTTCAATCCCGCGTCTTTACCGGCGCTCACCGTCACCGAATCGCCGGCCTCGGCAACGATGTAGCTCCTCCACGGTTGGGAAGCCATGACGTCGAGAATCTCTCCCCCCATGTCCAGCAGCAGGGAGTCCAGAAATGTATTCGGCAGCGTGTTCGATTTTTTAAGGAAATCGTTCACGCTGCCGCCTTCGGGCAGGTCCAGCTTCAATTGGGCGCGTTTATTGCCCTCATAGAGGACGGTCCGCGTTTCGACGTCGACCAGTTCGAGCCGGACGACCATCTGCAGCGTCGGTTTTTCGTGCCGAAAACCATAGACGCCGTAGAGGCGGTGAACGAGTTCAAGCTCTGAAATGTTCCCTTTGACGACAGCGTTCAGTCCCTGCTGCTTGGCCCAGGGAAGGATCCGGTCCATCATGTCGATGGCTCGTCCCTCACCGACAACGATGCCTGCGGCGCGGACGTCGGCCGGACTGAATACCTTCAGGCCCCCGGAACGTTCCAGGCGGGAAAGCAGCAGCGATTCGAGATGGCCGACGTATTCGTCCAAGCCGAATTCGGTGCGGTTTTGAATGCCGAGGAGAGCGATTTTTTTCTTCGGTCCGGAATCCCGAAATACCGACTGCGTCATTTTCTTGGTTGTGGAGCAGGAAATGAGAAAAGCGCAGGAAATCGCAATCGTGACGATCAGAAAAGGCAATTGGTAACGTCTCATGGCCACCCTGGAGAGCATCAAGTTAGTATCGTGATTCTAAGCCGCTGAATTCACCGGTATACGATTCGTAATCGACGTCCACCTTTGTTACGTGCGCCGCGGAAGGACCCCGGCGGCACCATGCGACGACCCTCTTCACATGCTCCTCCTCACCTTCGAAGACCGCTTCCACTGTGCCGTTGGGGAGATTTTTCACCCAGCCGTTCACGCCGAGCCGGCTGGCCTCCCGCTCCGTAGAGGCGCGGAACCAGACCCCTTGCACCCTGCCGTGGACGATTACATGTGCGCGAACGTTTTTCATTCCTTATTCCGTCCCCCGGCTTTGTACTGAAAATGGGAGTATGGGTTACCATAATGTCGAACCGTTGGCAAATATTCACTCGTTGTCCCCGGATCGTCTCTCCCATTCCCCATGCCAGGACCGGCATGCTTCGATCACCGCGTCCGCGGCCCTTTTCCGTCCTTCCACGAACGCCGGGAGCCGGTGTCCGCTTTTCCAGCGCAGGGAAGACAGTTCGTCCGAAACCACCAATATTCCCGCCAGATCGACGCCCCGATACATGGCCACCCTGAACAACGCGCTCAGTTCCATTTCCACGGCCAGGATGTTTCGGTTGCCGTACTCCCGCACCTTTGCTTCCGTTTCGCGGTAAGGCGCGTCGGTGGTCCATATTTTTCCCGCGGTGTGGGGAGTTCCCGCTTTCGCGAGACCCTGCTCGATGTGCCGGGCGAGGTCATCGCTTGCCCGAATGCGTTTTCCCGCCAGCGGGTAGTGATTCGAAGTTCCCTCTTCGCTCAGGGACGACCGCGGAACCACTATGTCCCCTATCTTCAGGGATTCCACGATGGAACCGCACCATCCCAGGAAATAGATGAAACGCGCCCCCTGGGCGATAAGCTGTTCCACAACGAGTGCGCCGTGGGGAGCCCCGTAGAGGGGTCCGCTGACCGACAATGGAATGGTACCGTCCAGTGTTCCCCAGGTGGTGCGGCAGTCCCATATGAGTGACGCCGTCGATTGGTCCGAGAGATGCCGGGTGATGAGATTCCTGTCCGGGGACAGGCAGGTGATCACCGCGTCCGGGGGGAGTGCGGGAAGCCCCGAAATCCGCCTCGGCTCAATGACGGATCGTATATCCGACATGACAACGAGCAATGTTCTTCATGGGAGAAGCATCCCGTTCGAACGAAAGTTTTCCGATTGCCGCACCGTGAACGGTCAGCGTCCGCCGCCGTGTATCACTTCCCGGAAGGTCAGGAAGATGATGAGCAGGTCGAAATACCAGGACAGGTGTTTTACGTAATAGAGGTCGTATTGGAGTTTTTCCTTGCTGTCGTTCAGATTGTCGCCGTATGGATAGCGCACCTGGGCCCATCCCGTCAATCCCGGTCTTACCGTGTGCCGTAGATCGTAGTAGGGAACCACATCGCTGAGCTGCCGCACGAAGAAGGGTCTTTCCGGTCGAGGCCCCACCATGTCCATGTCGCCGCGGAGGATATTGATGAGCTGCGGGAATTCGTCCAGTCGGGTCTTGCGGATGATTCTCCCCACGAAGGTGACCCGAGGGTCCTTCTTCTGGGCGAACACGGGTCCGCTCATTTTTTCGGCATCCTGGTACATGGACCTGAACTTGAGGAGGTTGAACACCTTGCCGTTGAGCCCCACCCGTTCCTGGCGGTAAAAAATCGGGCCCCGCGATTCCAGTTTTATGAGGAGCGCCACGACCAGCAGCACCGGGGACATGACCGCGAGCAGCATGAGGGAAACAAGGATGCCCTGCAGACGTTTGATGGAATTGTGCAGCGAAGTCTGGAAGAAACCGTCTTCGAATACAAACCAGCTCGGCTTGAGGTATTCGTCGATAACGATTTTCCGTTTCAGTTGTTCGCAGAAAGAGGAACCTTCCTGGACCCGTATCTTTTTGACCTTGCACGCCAGGAGCGGATGAACCGGCAATTTGCCACGGCGATCCCGCAGCGTGATGACGATTCTGTCCACTTTATTGTCCCGAACGATGGGGAGAAGGTCCTCAACCTTTCCGAGAATCGGCATCCCCTGAAAATCCCGGCCCGGTACGTTCTCCAGAGAGGTGATCACCCCGACGATGTCGTACCCCTTCAGGCGTCTGCTTTTCGATTCCTGGATGATTTCCCGGGTCTGGTCGTTGGCGCCGATGATGAGCACCCGTTCCCTGTTTTCGGGCCAGGCATAGAAGATCAGATAGCGCACGAGAAAAAGGAAAAGGAAAATCGGCAGCAGGGGGACGAGCAGCCGGGCCGAAAAATTCATGACGTCCATTCGCAGGAAGCCGAAGGTCGCGATGGAACCAAGCGACAGCACCGACGCGGGAACGATTCTTTTCACCAGGTCCACGGGGTAGACGTATTCCATGAATGAATAGAGCCGGGCCACGGCCAGGGAAGCGACAATGAGCAGCGTGCAGACGATCGGGACGCTGTATCCCTGCCATCCGGTCAGCGAAACGTCCCGAAATACGGAGAGAGGAGACCGCAGCGCCGCTTGAAAGGGCAGAAAGCAGATGGCGGCGTCCATAAGGACGATGGAGAGGGAACCCCCTGTGGTGCGTACGGAAAACATGTCCGATCATTCTTCCTGGTGATCGAACGCTTTTATGCAGTTTCCGCCCATGATCTTGGCGGCAACCAGGGCCGTTTTCGCGTTCTCCACGATGTTTTCGGGTTCTGTGGCGTGATCGGAAGTCGCGAGCCCCCCGCTTACCGTAAGGGGATGCGCCAGGTCGATCCTGAGTTCGGCCGGGAAGTGGGAAACGGCCTCCAGTATCCGCTCACCGACGCGCATCGCATCGTTTTTGGATGCTCCGGGCAACACGAGGCCAAATTCCTCGCCGCCGATACGCCCCACCACGTCCATAACCCTCACGCAGCTCTTTATCCGGTCGGCTACCAGACGGAGCAGTTCGTCGCCGACGTAGAATCCCTGGGACCGGTTGATGCGGTCGAAGTGATCGATATCCAGCACGATCACCGAAAGGCCGGCGCCCTGCGGACGATGCGCCCTGCTCAGTTCCTCCTTGAGCCTCTTGAGCCACAAGCCGTAGTTGTAGGTGCCCGTCAGACTGTCGGTGAAGCCGAGTTCGTGAAACTTCCTTGCCGCTGCTGATTCGCCGATGGTCCGCCCCGCCGTTTCGCACATCTTCTGGAGCAGGAGCCGTTTTTCGTCTCGAATCTCCGGGGGATGATCGGCGAAGATGAGCACCTGTCCCCGGACTTCCTCCTGCCACGTCATGGGCAAAAGGATGAAAAATTCTTCCGAGAGAGAGGATATCTGGGACTGGAAAAGATCGCGACGGTGAAAAATCGATATTTCATGGTCGGCGTTGTGTCGCGGTTCCTTGAATTGCCGGGCAAGTTCTTCATATACTTCCCGGTAACTGTGCGTGTCCAAACCGTAGCCCAGAATCAGGTCGAAAAATCCGGAATCCGGATTTTTCAGGAAAACCACCCCTTTCCTGGCCGTATCGAGAAGACCGGCCACCAGGTGGAACACGTAATCGAACACGGTCCGCAGTTCGCGCAGCATCCCGTATTCGCGGAACACGTTCATCATGTAGAGCTGCGACGGAGACTCGTGATGGCTCGGCGGAAGGTCGATCTGGGCGAGATATTCGAAGAAGCGGGCGATCACGCCCTGGGCCAGGCGTCCGGTTTCACTGCTGATCCCATGGTTGGTATGAAGGGAACTCACGTTCATCGAACCCACTACCCCGTAGGGCAGGCGAAGCGGAATGATATAGGAGGTATCGATGGAACGATCGACCATATCCTCGGCAGTGATCTGGAGACGTCGCTCTCCCGAAATACCGTGAAGGAACACCGATTCGTTGCCGGCGGCCACCTTGCCGGATATGCCGCTGCCCAGTCTTACCCTGGCCTTCTTGACGATTTCGGACTTGAGGCCCCGTGCACTCTGTATAACGAGATCCTGGGAATTTTCATCAAGGAGCATGATGGAGCCGCGTTCAGCCCGCATGACCTCCAGCACCACGTCCAAAAGCAGGTCGAGAAGGTCGGACGGAATGTTGTCGGGAGCGCAGGACTCACGTTCGGTAGCATTCATAGGTCGTTTTCCTCAAGATGAAAATGGAGGTGGAGGCGCCGCCGATTCGGTGTTCACCTGCAGGTTTAATCGGTAGTATAAGGAGGGAACTTGATATCGAATTCCTTCCGATCAAAAAGGAGGATACGTGAACGCAACGGAATTGAAAAGGGAAATAGTAAAATTCTGCAACTTGGCCTATGCGAGACATCTGGTTTCCGGAGGGGGCGGGAACATCAGCGTCCGGTCGACGGAGGATGGGCTGTTCCACGTCACGCCGAGCGGGATGTCGCTGCGGGACGTGACCGAGGATTGTCTCATCACCGTCAATGCGGAAGGAATAAAGACGGAAGGGGCGGAGCGGTCCGTGCCTTCCATGGAAACGCGCATGCACCTTTCGTTCTATCAAGTCAGACCAGAAACGAAGGCGGTGGTGCATCTTCATCCCGTTCACTGCGTGGCGCTGGCGAACGCGGATTATAATCTGAACCTGGCCAGCGTATCCGCCGAAATGATACTGGGCAAAGTCGGGCTGGTGGCCGACCACCCGGCGGGGTCACGGGCGCTGGCCGACGAGGTCGCCGAAACCATGCGGGGTCTGGGGAAGGAGTGCCACACGCTCTTCCTTCGACGACACGGCGTCATTTCGTGCGGCTCGTCCGTGGCAGAAGCGTTCGACCGGGTGGACATGGCGGAGGAAATGGCCTCCATCCTTTGCTGGACCAGATTCCTCGGGAAGGGCGAATGAATACGTTGTTCCAAACGGTCGGATCGCCGCGTTTTGCCGGCGATTCGGCCGGGGCGAATCGTTTCAGGCGAATGATCGTGCCGTAAAACCGTTCTCGATCATTCTTTGGGGCTGTTGCGGTCTATTGCGGTGCAATATCTGCTGCAACGCCCATTCGCTCACCTGCCGCACGCCTGCGTCGTTATCCCACAGCAGCTCCCGCAAAGGTTCCACAGCCCGGGGATCGCGAATGGTTCCCAGAGCCCAGGCGGCATTTTCCCGGGTAGTGGAGTCGTCTTTGCGCAAGGACCGGATCAGAGGCAGGACCGATTCTTCCCCGATCCGGCTCAGCGCCACCGCCGCTTCCCTCCCCGGCGAAGTGGTGACGGTGACGGTGCGAATGGCGTTTCGCTGTATGCTGACCGGCGTATCGTCATCCAGCATGCCGATGAGGTAGGGGACGGCGGACGACGCACCCGGTCCCATGACCTGAAGCGCCAGAATGGCGACCGTCCTCTCCCGCGCGTCCTTCGACGAGAGTTTCCCCGTCAGCTTGGCGAGCCGGGGCTCCGCCTTGGCGTCGATGGGTGTTTTCGGATTTTCGGAAGCACACCCCACCGCAATGAAGGCGCCCAACAGTATGATGACGACTGCCGTCATCGGAAAGCGACGACAAAACATATTCTCACCTGCGCTCTTTTTCCTTCCGGACGAGAAACGCTGTCCGGAGACTCCATCCTTTTATCCTAATCATGGATCAGCGGGGATACCATGCGCAATACCGGTGCGTCGGCATCAGGTGTTGGACTGGGTGTCCAGTGAGAGGAAACGCAGGAGCGGCAGAATGAAAAGGAGAAGGACTCCGACCGCGGCGATCCCCAGGCCGAACCGTCCTTTCTCGCCGAAGAACCCGATGCCGGTGGGCACAAGACCCGCGCCGATAATGATACTGAACGGAACGGCCAGCGATATGATGATGTTTCTCAAACCGGGGGGGCCGATGCGGGACAACGCTGAAAAGCCGGCGGGGAAGAAACAGCCGGCCAGCATCGGCTGAAGGAAGATAAAGGGGAGGATAAAGGCTTGCGGCACCAATCCCAGAAGAATGGTCATGATTCCCATCAGGAAAAAAATCCAGCCGATCGTCTTCTGCGGTCCCAACCGGTCCGAAACCCAACCGCCCACAAAGGCCAGCAACACCGCCGGAATACGCGAAACCGAAAGGAGCTGGTTGACGAAGGTCCTGTCCATTCCCCGCTCGGCCGTGAGGAACAGCGGCATCATGGCATAAATCCCGAGGCTGGCGCTCACCGCCAGGCTGAACATGCAGACCATGATCCAGAAGGAGGGAACTCTTGCCAACAGCTTTATTTTGCCCGCCGCCAGGGCTTCGCCCCGAAATTCTCCGCCTTTGCCGCGCTTCAGGAAGGCGACACCCGCCGTGAGGGCTGCTACTCCGAGCACGGCCGGGACACTCCGCCACGAGGCCCAGCCGACCATGAATTCGGCGAACAGGGGAGCGAGCACCAGGGAGAGACTGGGAGCCATCTCGTGGATCGCGAAAGCTTTCCCCCAATGTTTCTTTTCGGCGAGGTTGGTGATGGTGGCAACGCCCGAAGGCAGATAAAGGCCGCCGGCGGCGCCGAGGATCAGCAGAGAGAAGATGATGGCCTGCAGCGACGAACTTATGGCTACCACCAGCAGGCTCAACCCGAGCACCAATGAGGAAACCGCGATGGTTCCGCGATGCTGCAGGCGTGCGGAAATGAATCCGGACCCCAGCAGTCCCGCGGCGTAGCCGATGGAGATGAAGAGGAACAAACCCCCCGCCGACCCCAGACTCAGCCCCAGGTCCTTCACCAGGATCGGCAGGAGCGGGCTGAAGACGATCCTGGCGATGAAGTTCAACAGGAAGATGACGGCCAGGAATGCGAGCGCGAGAACGGGAAAGGCCGTGGGTGCGGCGGGACGATGCGATTCCATTGATGGATAACCCCTCGAAGACAAAGCCGGAACTCGGCGGAACATAGACCTTTCCATTGTTTTTTGCAACAGCGGCGTGGTCGGGTTTATGTGGCCGCAAGAAAAAAATCCTACGCGAATGTTGAAACTTTCCATGGCAGGGCGTAGAAGATACTGAGGATGGACGAAAAAAGAGGGCGCAAAGGGAATTTCGAATTTGTGTCGGTTTCTTGCTATGGGACGAGGTATGGCGGAGAGAAGAGAGAGCAGCACCGGAATCGGACAATTGGATAACCTGCTTGGCGGATTGTACATCGGCGACAACGTGGTGTGGCTCGACAGCAACGGGAGTCTCGCGCATCTCTTTTGCCTGAATCTGATCCGCAAATCCCGCGATCAGGAGAGGCCGCTTATTTATGTGGACTTCGACAGATCGCCGCGAAACCTTCTGGATAAACTGGGCGATTTAGCCCACAACCCCCACCTCATCATTCTCGATTGCTTCACGAACGGCAAGGGGGGAGGGACGGCGGTTTTCAGAAAATTCTACGATCAGTCTTCCGGCGCTTTTCCCTGTCGGATACTGCAGTTGGACGATCCCCGTGACCCCCGGCGCTTCATGGACGCCCTCTACACCCTCCATGGAACACTGGACGGAGACGTACACTTCGTTTTTGAAAGCCTTACCGGAATGCAGGAACTGTGGGGCGGGGAGGAGCAGATCCTCAGTTTCTACAGCCATTCCTGTCCCCGGCTCTACGAATTGAACACCGTCGCCTACTGGATTATGGAACGGAGCGCTCATTCACCGCGGCTTCGCGCCAGCATAAGCCAGATCGCGCAGGTGGTCATCGATCTCTCCATACGGCGGGGCACCACCTCCCTTACCATCATGAAGGCCGAGAACCGCGACATCGAGACCCTTCAGAAACCGCAGAACTACTGGAGCCGGGGGTTGAACGTGGCCTTCGACACCGAGAGACGGACGTCGGGGCTCATCGACCTCGGATGGCGTCTCAAGGAACTGCGCACCAAACGCGGTTTCTCCCAGAGCGAGCTGGCCAAGCGGGTGGGGGTAACGCCCAGCACCATTTCCCAGGTGGAGAGCAACCTGATCTATCCTTCCCTCCCCGCGCTCTTTAAAATGGCCGAAGTGCTCGACGTGGAGATGAGTTCGTTTTTTCATGAGGGAGAGGACGTTCAGAATCGGTTCATCTTCCCCCTCAATGAAGCCACAGAGGTATCGCTCTCCGACTTCGACGTGGAACACCTGCAGGCCCGAATGCTCATCCCCTTCGACTTCGGGGCCAAGGTGGAACCATACTCCATTGAAATTCCCCCCGGTGCCACGCTTTCTTCGCATTTCTTCACCCACAAGGGGGAAGAGTTCGGGTACCTCCTGTCTGGTAGACTGCAGGTACGGGTGAGGCAAACGATGTACACGGTGCAGGCCGGGGACGTTTTCTACCTGAAAACGGAGATACCCAGCCAGTGGAGAAACGCGGGCACGGAGCCGGCCAGGCTCCTCTGGCTGAAGGTTCGCTAGGGGTATCGTTGCCCATGGACGGGCCGGCGGAAAAGGTGAGGGATGGATCCTCTCCAGGGTAAGGAACCATCCCTCCGGGAAAACGCTGACGCGTTGTGACGAGGAACCAAACGGCTTGTCAGCCGAGTATTTCGTTGACCTTTTGCATGTCGGCTTCCATGACGTACGAAATTCCGGACACCTCGGAAGCTTCCCTGGACAAAGCGACCAGATCGTCTCGGTCGATGTAATCAAGGGAAAATTTGCGTGCTCCGGCCATGAACTGCTGAAGACCCTGGCGGAGTCGCTGGACGTAGGAATAGAGGCCGATGGCTCCGGGGGGAAGTTCCTTGAAACGATCCCCCAGTTTCTCCTTCAATTCCGCTCCCACCGCGAACAAGCGGATGAGCGTTTCTTCCCGTGTCTCTCCCTGGGGCGCTTCTTCCAGAGCCTTTCGTCCGTTGTTCTTGCCCACCATGGCTGCTGTCATCAATGCTCTTCCCAGACAGATGGCCTTGACATACGGCGCACCCAGGGCGAGAGCCTTGAAGATGTGGTCCTCAAGTGAAAGTCCGCCGGCGATGGCGATGGGAGGTACGTACGCTCCCTTCAGCTTGAGCCGCTGGCACATCCGGAAGGCGAGGCATTCGAGCTGTACGGTCGGAATGCCCCACTCGTTCATCATGCGCCACGGACTCATGCCCGTGCCGCCGCCCGCACCGTCGATGGTCAGCAGGTCGATCTTTGCATCGGATGAGTATTTTATGGCCCGAGCCAGATCGGCCGGCCGATACGCGCCGGTCTTCAGGGTAACGTGTTTGGCTCCGAGAGACCGCAGACGTTCAACGGTCTTGTGGAATGTATCTTCTTCCACCATGCCCAATCGGGAGTGTCGTTCGAATTCCCGGATACTGCCCGCGTTGAATGCGGTCAGGGACGTGGGGTTTGCCGGATCGGGCAGCACCAGGTAACCGCGTTCCTTCAGCTGGAGTGCGCGTTCGAGGGATGGGAGGGTGACTTCGCCGCCGATGTCCTTGGCGCCCTGGCCCCATTTCAATTCGAAAATGGAGACGCCCAGTTTTTCTATGACGTATTCCGGAACTCCGAGGGTGGAGTCCTCCACGTTCGCCTGAACGATGACTCCGCCTTTCCCGTTATACCATTTAGTAAAGGCGTCGATTCGGCGTTCCATCTCCGGCGAACGCACGATTCGGCCGTTGCGGAACTCGGCATCGGGGTCCATGCCGCAGATGTTCTCTCCCGCCACCACCATGATGCCGGAAATGGCGGCCCCCACGGCAATGTCCTCCCAGTTGATTCGGGCAATGGTCGTGGAGCCCACCGCCCCGGTGAACACGGGAAATTCGAGTTTCACGGAACGGTCGGCTCCCACCGAGGTGCCGACGTTCACATTGGGGAAGGTGGCCGTGTCCGAATCGGGGAGGGTGCCGAAGGCCCCCACACAGCTTCCCATGATGTTGAAGTGGGAGAAATCCACTGGATAGTCTTTGTCCGCCCCGGCGGTTACCTTGCCGAAAGGCTGAGGATAGAGCATCTGGCGTCCCTTGATCGCGGATTGTCCTATCTCGCAAGGCCCGGGACAGCCGTCGAGGCAGGTCACGCAAATTCCCGAGACGGGAGCCGGTTCCACACGCGTCTTGGTTCTCGTGGCGGCACTCCGGTTGGGCTGGCTGAACGACATGGAATTCCTCCTGTAAGCGGGTATCCCTCAACGGATACGTCGGCTCGGCGCGGGCGAATGCCGCGGGCGGTTTCTGTGAGGCACGGGGTGGTTGAATACGGACTGTGTACCTGCGGATAGAGAAGAAAGTCAAGTTATTTATACTAATAAAATATAAATAAAATAAGTAAAAATATAATACAAAAGTTGAGTAAGATATTATACAGTGATTAATTAGTAATACTTATCGGCCGGGATGGTCCCGCTGAACTGGTCCTCCGCACCCGGAATACGCCACCGAACACACATTTCGTCCGGACAGGGAAGCGATCCCCATTGTTTTGCGGAGCAATATAAAGTGGTTGCATATTTCCGGAAATGAGGTATCCTGACCTTACCGAAAACCCGGAAAAAGGAACGACGGAGATCGCAATGGCTGTGACCCAGAAACGATTCCTCACCATCTTCCTTGTCAGTCTGCTTCCCATGATTGCCGTCCTCTGCTATCTGGTGGTGTATTCGAGTACTACCAGCACCTACACCACCTTCAGCCTCATCATGGCCATCGCGCTATGGATCGTCTTCTGTATCGAGGTCGGCGGCAAACTCCAGAAACGGGAAGGGAAACTCCCGGAGAAGTCGTGATGCTTCCGGCCGGGAGCCGGAAAAATCGCCAAAGGAGCCTGACGAGATGCCCATCTATGAATACGAACCGGTGAACCCCCGGGCTGCGGGGGAATGTTGTTTTCACGGATTCGAATACATCCAGCGGATGAACGATGCCCCCCTTACCGCCTGTCCCACCTGCGGCTGCGCCGTGAAGCGGATCATTTCCCGTTGCATCGCCACGATGAGCGAGCGGCCGCGGGAAAACGTCTGTGTCGAAGGTCAGGTCAAGGGCTATGAGCGGGCGGGTATGTGGAGCCATGCCGCGGAGCTTGCGGATAAGCATTCCGAAAAAACGGGCGACCGGGATTTGAAGACAAGAGCGCTGGACAATTACAAAAAAGCCGGATACGATTTCGACTTGCCGAAAAATTTTCAATAATGACGCCCGATCCGGTCGCCAGATCGTTCGAAACCGTTAAACGAATGGCGCCCGCGGGTTTCTGATCATTATTATACGTCATGCGAAACGTCTGCTCCCTTGCCGGGCAGGCCGGAGATCGAAAGAAAGGAGAGGGTTGAGTACATGCGTTGCCGTACGGCGATATTCGGCTCGGTCATAGTGTCCGTCCTCTTTCTTTCGGCGCCTTTGCACGCCAAAATATATATATGGACGGATGGGGAACAACGGGTACATTATTGTAACGATCCGGATGACGTTCCCGAACCCTACCAGAAAAAAGCCCGGACCATAGAAACGCAGGGGAAAAGGGACAATTCGCGCACACAGTCCACACTGCCGCCTGCCGCTTCGCATGCGGCTCCGGAATCTGCCGCTCCGGATGTCGCGGCCATCGTCAAGGATCCGAATCAGATAGAACAGCTGATGGAAAAATATCGGATTACCCGGGAAGAACTGCAAAAGATCCGAGTACAGGGAAAAAATCAGAATTCCCCGGAATATGACCAGCTGAAGAACCAGCTCGTGGAGATAAAACGCCAGATCAACGACATTCGCCTCCATAGAGATGCCAGAAAACATTAAGCCGTTCCCGCACGTCTGACCTTCCGGATGTTCATCGTGCCCGCCTTTGTGTTTCTCTCACCGCACGGTTGTCCGTCCCCGGACTGAACCGCGATCGAAACCGTCCGGCTGCACCCTCGTTTCCTTGCCGTGGCCGGGCAATTGCAACATTTGTCTTCGGAAAGCGGAGATGTCGGTACGCCGCCCCTTCGAAGGTTGCCGGGCACGTCGGGCGGCGGGCGCGGGCCGTGGGGGATACTATTCATTGACAACTTTCCTCTCGGTTGCTACTAGTTGTTCGAATGCGTATTGAAACAAAATTGCAATAAGGTCGGAGGGGCACCGCGCCCCCCGAACCTCACCGTTGAGCGGAGACATACCTTATGCCGCGGCTTCACGAAAGCGAACGCCGGCAGTTTGAACGGCTGTTTCAGGCCGAAGACAAAGAGAGCTGGGACGAAATTCTTCTGGTCCTCGAGGCGTTCCTGTCCACCGAAGCCCACATTACGCTCGAGGAGCTTTTCGGGTTGTATAAATCCGCGGGCGGAAATCGGGATAAACGGTTCATTCAGGAAGCACTGGATATAATGATCCGGTACGGTTTTGCCCAGAAAGTCGCACTGGAAGGAAAACCGGTCAGCTACGAGCACCGACATCTTGGCAACCACCACGATCACCTGGTGTGCGTGAAGTGCGGGCGGGTGGAAGAGTTCTATATGCCCGAACTGGAGTCCCTGCAGGACCGCATCGCTTATCGGAGAGGCTTTCAGAATCTGCAGCACCGGCTGGAAATTTACGGCTTGTGCCGGGAGTGCGCGGAGAACGATTCCGAGGTGATCGCCCTCTCGTCGGCCTCGGTGGGCGACAGGTTGATGATCGACCACGTGACCGGCGACAAGGGAATGCTGTTTCAGCTTGCCGCCATGGGGCTTCAGCCCGGCCAGGAAGTGGAGTTGCTCAGCGCAAACGGCGGCCCCGTCGTTGTGGCGAGAGGGGGCAGCAGACTCGCCGTGGGGAGAGTGCTGTCGGACAATATCATGGTTCGGCGCAGCCTTGCCCCTGGGCGCCACCATCACCATCACCACGACCATCATCACCTCCCGGACGGCGGGGAAATCGGCGAAGACGTTCGGGAAGCATGGTGGAAGAGACATCAGTACTGGAAGAAAGAAAAACACCGGCATCATCAGGAAGAAGCGGAGGCCGGAAAAGAGAAACCAAAGGAAGAGGAGGGGTAATCCTCTGGACGAGACCGTACAATATGTAGTAGTTTTAGTCGCTTTCGCCTTGGCCGCATTCTGGCTGGGCAAAAACTGGTATAGGAAACTGCGGGGCCGGGCTTCCCCGACTTCGTCGTCCTGCTGCGACGGTTGCGGGTCTTCGGGATGCCCCGTGCCGATGACGAATAGTGCAAATACCGGCGACCGGTGTCGATGTGGAGAAAAGCTGAATGGCACAGATTTCCATGCGCAGGATGAAAGTGAACCAAAAGGGGGTTGTACGAAAGATAAACGTTTCCGGTGAGATGGGGAAACGAATTCGAGAAATGGGGCTAGTCCCCGGAGTTCCCATCATGGTGATCGGCAGGGCTCCTCTCTACGATCCGGTTGCCATAAAAGTACGGGATTATACGCTCACCTTGAGGAACAACGAAGCCGACTGTATTGAAGTGGACGTGGATGTGGAGCCGGAAGCCTGAGCCGGCCCGCGGTGGATCGTTCGTGTCGCTCCGTCGGATCTGAACCGGTTGAATGGTTTTGCCGCATGCGGGCATCCGGCCCCGAACACGAGATGAAGTGAAGATCCTCCCCCCTGGAGGATAGTCTCCTCAGGTTTCCGGAACGGGTGCCGGGAATACCGTACCGCCGCCTGCTTTCTTTGCTTCGTACAGGTTTTCGTCCGCCTTCCTCACGATATCCCTCCAGGATTCGCAGGTCGTTGACCCGGTATCGGCCACTCCGAGGCTTGCCGAGAGAGGGATGGTCTGCCCTGCGGAAGCAAACGACGACCCGCGGAATTCTTCCAGCAACTTGTTGGCGGTGGCGATGGCCCCATTGAGATCGGTCTGCGGCAGCAGAATACAGAACTCGTCGCCGCCGAAACGCGCACACGTATCGTTCACACGTGTTCGACTGCGCAAGATGGTTGCGAAGTGCTCCAGAATCCTGTCTCCCGTTGCATGCCCATAGCGGTCGTTGATTCCCTTGAAACCGTCCAGGTCCACCATGATGAACGAGCACGTGGTAACGTACCGCCGGCTTCTTTCGAACTCCAGCAGGGCTTTTTCCTCCATGTGGCGCCGATTGGAAAGCCCGGTCAGGGAATCGGTGACGGAGAGCTTTTCCAACCGGTCACGGGAAATCACATTGCTGATGCCGATGGCCGTCTTGCTCGCGAGCCGCTCCAGAAAGCTGGTATCGCTTCCTTCCGAATAACGGTTCCCGTCCACGCTTCCCAGATTCAATGTGCCAAGCAGCCTGCCCCACAGGTTCAGAGGCAACACGGCCGCGGAGAAGATGGACTGCTCCCGCGGAAAGAAGAAGCCTTTGAAGTCGTCGCTCAATTCGTTGCTGAGCAGAGGTTTTCCCGGGTTCTTCAAACGGGATGAAAGCGTTCCTTCGTCCACTCCGTAGACGTGCTCCACCTCCGCATCAATGACGCGGGGCCGATCGCCGGTCAGGTTCATTCCGTTGAAGTCGGTGGTGAGCAGGATGGTGACGTTTTCAAGGCCGAATCGGGAGGTCAGTTCTCCTATGAGTTTATTCGCGAGCACGTCCACATGCTCGCTCACGGAGACGATATCCTCGATCTCGTTGAAATGGCCCCAGATGGTCTCGTTCTGTCTGACCCTGTCCATGAGCAATTTGAATTGCTGGCGCAGCCGGGAGTTCTCGGAGGATATCTTCTTAATGATTCGGTCTTTGGAGTCGATCACATTGGGCGGTAATTTTTTTGTGCTCATGGTCCTCAAGTCTGCAGTAGTTCTTCTGAGAGTTTCACTATGGCCTCGCGCTGTTCCTGAATGGTCTTCTTGATACGCTCCCAGCTGCTCTTCGATATGTGGAGCCGTTGAGTGGCGATTTGCGGAGGCGCCTCGGGGAACAGATTTCCGGAATTCCCCAACGCCAGCCGCAGCGTCAGGAAATCGGCCAGATTCACGATGGCCTGTTCTTGCAGGAATTCGTCTTCCGGTTGCATCGAATGATGGTTTTTTATGACCATGGAAATCTTGGGCGGGAAATTCCACTTCTCGGTGAGGAACCAACCGAGATGCGTGTGCGATATTCCAACGTCCAGCTCCACCCGGTACAACGGCAGTTTTTTCTTTCTGGAGACGGCAAGGAGCGCCTGCAGAAAATTCGGGGCGACCTTGAAATACATCACTTTTCCGATGTCGTGGAGAAGGCCCAGCGTGAACAGCTCGTTGGAGTCGCCGATCCCGGTGTGCATGGCGAGAATTTTGCTCAGGTACGCCACGGCGATGGAATGGAGCCAGAAATCGTTTACGGTCAATCCGTCGATGGAAGTGTTCTTGGTGAAAACGCTCGACAGTGACGCTCCCAGCACGACGCTTCGCAGGTTGTCCAACCCCAGCAGGGAAATGGCGTGGGCGATGGAGGTAACGTTCGTGTAGCCGTAGAACGGCGAGTTGATCAGTTTAATGATCCGTGTGGAAATGACCTGGTCGAGCCGGATGACTTTTTCGATATCCCGCAGACTGGAGTGTTCGTCGTCCACCAGGTCGAGAATTTTCCGAAACATGGTCGAGATAGTGGGCAGAGTGTCGACCGTCAACAACTTCTTGCGAACCTGTTCGACGCTCTCCGGGGAAAGGATGTTCGTATCAGGAGTTTCTTCCGTCATGACTTCCGACAGCTGGCATGCCTTTGGACCGTCCGGCACCTCGACAGGAAACAGTGCCTTTTGTACGGGAATTCGGATGAAAACAACCACGGAAAACGTGATGGTGATACTATCCGCAGGGTGGACGACTGTCAAGCAGGGGGTGCCGGTTCGCCGTTCTCTCCGTCAGAACTTCAGGAACTCCGCAGGGGTGTCCAGTGCAAGCTGCAGGATCGTGACGTCCGGCCCGACAACGATCGTGTTGTCCGGCGCGGCTTTCCTCATGAGTTTCACCAGGGCGATCTTCCTCCCGTACGGGCATCCGTGATCGAAGGAAAGCTCGACCATGCCGCCTTCCTCGCTCACCACGGCCACTACGCTCTCGTCATGGGCCACGACGATGGTGTCCTGGTCGAATCGGAAAACAAACCCCTCTGCCAAGGGCTTCATGCTGCTCAGATGCGTAAAGAGGCGCCTCAAGGTTTGATGCGCGGCTTGCATGATGTCTCCGAAATAGCTGTAATTTTTAGATTTAACGAGTACTTATGATAGCTGTCGCTGAGAGGAAAGTCAAGGGCCAATGCTGCCGGAAGTCCCGGGCGGGGCAGCGAGGGAGGAAGTCAAAAGTGCAAACGTGCACAAATAACCGTTGAAAAAGGGGGGATAAACTGTTATGCAATCGCCGAACGCGAACAGAATCCTTTCCGGAAATCCAACATTCCAAGGTATGAGATATGTCACGAAGGAGTTTTCAAGGCATACGGATGTCTGACACGGAATTTGTGTCATACGACGTCGAATGCATTTCCCCCCCGGCGAAAGTGGTTGTTTCCATGTACCAGCAACCGGGGGCGGTGTGCGACCCCGTAGTGAAAGCCGGCACCCATGTGAAAAAAGGACAGGTAATCGGATCGTGTCCCGGCAGCGTCGCCGCACCGGTCCATGCTCCCGTGTCCGGCACCGTCAGCGCGGTCGGTAACAGTCTGGAACCCACCGGCCGCATTGCTTTGGCGGTAACCATCGAATCGGACGGCAAGGAGGAATGGGTGCCCTCCGTTACCTCCGGTGGCGCCATCCCCTCCATGATAGGAGTCAACAGGCTCGCCGCGGCTTTGAAGAACGCCGGGATCGTGGAAGCGGGTACGCCCTCTTTTCCCCTTTTCACGCAGATACTGGCCCCCCGGGGGGAGTCCGCCGAAGAGCCCGCTCCCAAGCGAGCCGATATGTTGATCATCAACGGGGTGGACATCGAGCCCGGAGTGATGGTGCGGCGCGCCGTCATTCATACATTCACCGACCAGCTGATCGAAGGGATCAAGCTCCTCCAGCTGGCCTCGGGGGTGCGCAAAACGGTGCTCGCCGTGGGCGAAGAGGACGAGTTGTCCGCGGAACTGCTGCGCACTCTGAAGAGAGCGGACATCGAGATTTTTCGCGCGGCGGCCAAGTATCCCTCAGGAATGACTCCCATTCTGGTAAAGCAGATCACCGGAAAGGAAATTCCTCTTCCCAACGGGACTCCCAGGGATGTGGGATTGCTGGTGTTCGACGTCATCTCGGCGCTGAATGTGCTCGATGCGATCAGAGACGGCAAGCCGCAGGTGGAGAAGCTGATCACCGTCCTCACCCCGGACATGGAGAAGCCGAAAAACGTGGTGGTCCCGATCGGGACCACGGTGGCCGATATCGCCCAAGCCCTCGGGCTCAGTACGGAAGCCGGCAAAGTACTCATGGGCGGGCCCATGATGGGCGAGGCCCAATTCTCGCTGGAAGTACCCGTCACCAAGCAGTCCTATGCGCTGTTTTTCCAGGATAAAACCAAGGTCGTAGAATTCAAGTCGGAACCGTGTATCGACTGCGGCGCCTGCGTGAAATGCTGCCCCACGAACCTGATGCCCAACCTCCTGGGGAGATACTGCGAGTACAATCGATTCGGGGATGCGGAGAGGCACCATATCTTTCACTGTATCGAATGCGGCAACTGCGCGTATGTGTGTCCGACCAAAAGGCCCATGGTGCACTTCATGCGGTTTGGGAAAAAAGAACTCCTGTCGAAGAGGACCGGCGCATGAAAAGGACTCTGTACACCGTATCGATGCCCCCCCATATTCAGGCGCCCGCGGGGGTGCCCGAGATCATGCGTGCCTTCATCTACGCTCTTGTTCCGACTGCGTTGGCCGGAATATATTTCTTCGGTTTTCCGGCGCTTATCGTGATCGTGGTCTGTGCGCTCTCGGCGATAGCCTCCGAGGCGGGAATGCGGAAGTTGTACGGGCGGCCCAATACCATCGGCGACGGACACGCCCTGCTGGTGGGACTGCTGCTGGCGTTGATGATGCCTCCCGGCGCCCCCTGGTGGCTGTGCATCCTGGGATCGGCCATTGCCATCATCCTGGGAAAGCAGATTTACGGCGGACTCGGAAACAATCCGTTCAATCCCGCGGCGGTTGGCTGGGTAATCATGCGCATTTCCTATCCGAGCTACATGGATACCTACCATGATCCGCTGCGTATATGGGGCGGATTGACGCATGGATGGGAAAAGGTGCTGCCGCCGCTGGCTCAGGTTCACTCCGACCTGAGCAACGTATTCGATTACACCTACACGCAGCTCTTCTGGGGAAGCCAGGCCGGGGCCATCGGAGAGGTGTGCATCGCCGCATTGCTGGCCGGAGGCCTCTATCTGCTGGCCAAACGCTACATCACCTGGCACGCGCCGCTGGCGTTCATCGCCTCCGCCTGGGTATTCGGTCTCATCTTCAACCTCTACGATCCCCAAACCTACGCTCCCCCCACTTTCCACCTGTTTACCGGCGGGATATTCCTGGGGGCGTTTTTCCTGGCGGCCGACCGGGCCGGGACCGCGCCGGTTACCGTGTCGGGCAAGATCATGTTCGGCATCGGGGCGGGATTGATGACCATGATTGTCCGGTATTGGGGCAACTACATTGACGGCATGCCCTTCGCGATACTGGTGATGAACGCATTCGTGCCGATCGTGGACCGGATTCGGCCGAAGGTGTATGGGAGGGTGACGGAAGGTGCTTGATATCATTAAAATGGTGGTAGTCCTTACGGTGATTTGCGTGGTGAGCGCGTTTTCCCTGGCCTACGTGAAGGACATTACCGAGGCTCCACGCGAATATCAGTTGCTGAAGAACGTCCAGGAACCGTCCATCAAGAGC
The DNA here is from genome assembly GCA_963826125.1 of uncultured delta proteobacterium. GTDB lineage: Bacteria > Desulfobacterota > Desulfarculia > JACQYL01 > CAWGVV01 > CAWGVV01. The sequence goes on from CAWGVV010000001.1 coordinate 346,777, forward strand.
GTGCTCAAGGGGTACGACAACGATCCGGTAAAAGATCTCATCAAACTCCCCTGGGGCAAGGATCAAAAAGGGCGGGAAATTCAAAAGCTCGTGTTTCCCGGCAAGAAGGACGGGAAAATCGTCGGCTTGGCGTATGCCTTTGAGACCAAGGGGTTTCACGACCTGGTGGATGTCATGGTCGGCATCGGCGTCAACGGGAAGGTGACCGGCGTGAGCGTCATGAGCCACAAGGAAACACCCGGCTTGGGCGCACGAGTTGTCGAACCGACCTTTACCAGTCAGTTTGCCGGCTTGGAACTGTCCGGCGACTTGAACCTGACGGGGAAGGGCGGGAAGATAGAAGGAATCACCGGAGCCACCATCTCTAGTACCGCCGTGGTGAACGCCGTGCGGGAGGCTCTGGAAAATTTCCCCAAGGTGAAGCAAGAGGTGATCAAGCAATGAGTCTGATGCATGAATTCACGAAAGGTTTCTGGGAGGAACTCCCGCCTTTTAAGCTTGTGCTCGGCATATGCGCCACACTGGCGGTGACCACCGCTCCCAAGAACGGCCTCGGTATGGGTCTGGCGACGACCTTCGTCCTCGTATGCTCCAACATTCTCGTGTCGGTTCTGCGCAAGGTCATTCCCAGCAAAGTGCGCATCGCCTCCTATGTCGTCATCATCGCCGCCTTCGTGGTCATCGTCGAACTATCGATGCAGGCGTTTTTCTTCTCTCTCTATAACGTTCTCGGCATATTCATCCCCCTTATCGTGGTCAACTGCATTATTCTGGGCAGGGCGGAAGCGTTCGCGTCCAAGAACGGCGTCATCGCCTCCACACTGGACGGGCTCGGCATCGGCTTGGGGTACACGATGGCGCTCACCTCCCTCGGCAGCATCAGGGAGATATTGGGGAGCGGCACTTTCTTCGGCATGAAAGTGTTCTGGGATGGTTTCGAGCCGTTCACCTTCATGATCAAGGCACCCGGCGCGTTCGTCTGTCTCGGCATCATTCTCGCACTCATGAACGTAGTGAGCAGCAGGGGAGCCGGACGCCACTCGGGCGGGGCCTGATTCGACGAAAACAGGGTTGAAGGTTAAACGAACGCACCGCGCATAACTTCTAAAAACGCAGGGCATCACTTATGTTGGAATATTTCTTACTGATCGTTGGGGCGATTCTCGTCGACAACATTTTGCTCGCCCGATACCTTGGCAACTGTCCGTTTCTTGGGGTTTCAAAGAGCATGGACACGGCCACGGGTATGGGGATGGCGGTTATTTTCGTCACGACCCTGGCCGGCCTCATCACCTGGGTCGTGCAGATCTACCTGCTCGATCCGTTGGAATTGGGATACCTTCAGACCATCGTATTCATTCTCGTTATCGCCGCTCTCGTGCAGCTGGTGGAGATGTTCCTTCAGAAATCTATGCCGGCGCTCTATCGCGCCCTCGGTATCTACCTGCCGCTCATTACGACCAACTGCGCCGTGCTCGGTATCGCGATCATCAATATCCAGAACCACTTCGACTTCGTGCACACGCTCGTTTACTCCTTCGCCGCCGCTTCCGGCTTCTCGTTCGCTCTCGTGCTTTTCGCGGGGATTCGCGAGAAGTTCGCCATGTCGGACATTCCCAAGAGTCTGCAGGGGATGCCCATCGGTTTGATCACCGCGGGACTTTTGGCCCTCACCTTCATGGGGTTTGCAGGGCTTTCACACTAGTTGGAAAACTATTACCCCCGGATTTGCGGGGTCAGGAATGAGGTAGCTTCGATATGTTGACGGCAATCCTGGCTGTCGGAGGATTGGGACTTCTTTGCAGTATCGGCTTGGGGATAGCTTCCAAAGTCTTTTACGTATACGTGGATCCGAAAGTAGAAGCCGTGGAAGGGGCGCTTCCGGGTGCAAATTGCGGCGGTTGCGGGTTTCCCGGCTGTTCGGCCGCGGCGGTGGCCATCGTGGACGGTCGTGCTCCGGCCAACTGCTGCGTGGGTGGCGGGCCCAAGGTTCAGAAGGCGGTGGCCGCCATTCTGGGCGTGAGCTTTGAAGAGAAGGAACGGGAAGTCGCCCACGTGAAATGCACCGGGACCGTGGACCGGGCCGAACGCAAGATGATCTATTCCGGAGTGCCGGAATGTGTGGCTGCGGCCATGGTGCACGGCGGGGAAAAGGTGTGCGACATCGGCTGCATCGGCTTCGGAACCTGCGCGGCCCACTGTCCGTTCGGCGCCATCACCCTCGGCCCCGACGGCGTTCCCGTTGTCGACACGCTGAAATGCACCGGTTGCGGTACCTGCGTGCGGGACTGCCCCCACGACGTGCTCAGCCTGGTATCCCCGACGAACAACATCCTCTTCGTCAATAAAATGGTCGACTGTCTGGCCCCGTGCCAGCAGAAGTGCCCCGCCCAGATCGATATTCCCCGCTACATCATGCATATAGCGAACGGGCAGTTCGAGGAAGCGGTGAAAACCGTAAAAGAGCGGAATCCCATGCCCCTGAGTATCGGGCGTGTGTGCCCGCACCCCTGTGAAACAGTATGTCGCCGGGGCAGGGCGGACGAACCAATTGCCATCAACACTCTCAAGCGGTTCTGCGCCGACGTGGAACTCTACAGCGGCACGCGCGTCGATACGCCCGTGGCGCCGTCCAACGGCAAGAAAGTGGCCATCGTGGGCGGCGGTCCCGGCGGTCTTTCCTGCGCCTACTATCTCACCAGACTCGGATACTCCTGCAAGATTTACGACGCCATGCCCAAACTCGGCGGCATGCTGCGTTACGGCATTCCCGAATACCGTCTGCCCAAGAAGATTCTCGATTGGGAAATCGAGGGCATCATCGGTCTGGGAGTCGACGTCGAAATGAACGTGAAACTCGGCGAGGACTACACCGTGCAATCGCTGCTCGACGAGGGGTATGACACGGTATTTCTGGCCGTCGGCGCATGGGACAGCAGGCGGCTCGGCGTGGACGGCGAAGACCTCGACGGCGTGCTGTCGGGTACCGAGTTCCTCATTCAGCGCGGTTTGGACAAGGATATCGCCATCGGTGAACGTGTGGCGGTCATCGGCGGCGGCAATACCGCCATCGACGCCGCGCGAACCAGCTGGCGACTGGGGGCCAAAGAGGTAACGGTACTCTATCGCCGGTCCCGTTCGGAAATGCCGGCCAACGACATAGAAGTCGAGGAAGCGCAAAAAGAGGGCGTGAAGTTCCAGTTCCTGGCTGCTCCGACGCGTTTGATCGGCGAGAACGGCAAGCTCACCGGAATCGAATACATCACCATGGAACTTGGCGAGCCCGATGCCAGCGGCCGAAGGCGGCCCGTTCCCATTCCGGGGTCGGAAACCATTATCGAAGTCGACAACATCATTTCGGCCATCGGACAGTTCCCCGAGCTTTCTTTCTTCAAGAGCGACCAGTACAAGGGGCAGGTAGCGGTGACCAAATGGGGTACGATCGTGGCCAACCAGGACACGTGGCGTACCGATGAAGAACAGGTGTTCGCGGCAGGCGATGCGGTCATCGGCGCGGCTACCGTGGTGGAAGCCATCGGCGGCGGAAGACGTGCCGCGCGGTCCATCCATCAGTACCTGAACGGCAAGGAAGTGACGCCGCCGCTCGACATCCGCAAGGAAGTTTGGGACCGGGCCACGGATGCGGAACTGGCCGGAATTCCCAAGGCCAAGAGAGTGAAGATGCCCGAAATGAGTGTCCCTGACAGGGCCTTGAATTTCAGTGAAGTTGACTTGGGCATCAGCAAGGAAGATGCGATCAAGGAAGCGCAGCGGTGCCTCCAGTGCGGTGTGTTCTGCTTCAATCGTCCCCCTGAATGGTGGTCGTGATCGGGCACGGAAAACGGGGCTATCGTTTCCATTGAAAACTATGCTATCGTTTGACGAAAACGATCTCTATCGGGAGAGTCTCATATGTTTGATCGTCGTGCGTTTCTGAAACTGGCTGGAATGAGTTCCCTGGCGATTGCCGGTTCCTCATTCACGGCTCCGCTCGCATCGGCGCGATTTGACGGAACCCTCGTAAAAACCTCCAGGACCCGGATGATGATGGGGACGTTCGTCAACATCACCGTGTTCGATACATCGCAGACCCGGGGCGAGGAAGCGGTCGAGCGTGCCTTCGATTTGATCGCCGGCAAGGAAGCCGTCCTGACGCGTTTCTCGGACAGTTCTCCTGTGGGAGCGCTGAACAAGGAAGGGAAACTTTCCGAGCTGGAACCGGACGTAGCAAGGATGTTTCACCTGTCGCAGCACTACTACGACCTAAGTCGGGGCGCTTTCGACATTACGGTCAAACCGATCATCGATGTGGTGAGGGACAGCTTCACGCGCTACGATCGGCCTCCGACGGAAACCGCCATTGTGGAGGCGCTCCGTTCGGTCGGCATGGAACGGCTGCACCTGAACGATAGTTCCGTTTCCTTCGGCCACGAGCGCATGGGGATTACCCTCGACGGTATCGCCAAAGGGTACATCGCCGATCTGGCGGCCGAATTTCTGCGGAAGCAGGGCATTGAGAACATCCTGGTCAACGCGGGCGGCGACATCAGGGCCATCGGCGGAAGAGAGAACGACGAACCGTGGCGCATCGCCGTACGGGACCCCGACAAGCAGGAAGGATATGCCTGCGTGGTGCTCGTTAGGGACGCCGCGGTGGCGACCAGCGGCAATTACGAGGTTTTCTTCGACAAGGAAAAGACCTTCCACCACATCGTCGATCCTTCGACGGGGCATTCCCCGCAAGCCGACCAGTCGGTGACCACTTTTGCCGGCACCGCGACCGAAGCGGATGCACTGTCCACGGCCGTCTTCGTCATGAAGCCCGAGCAGGGGATAGCGTTCTACGACGCTCTGCCCAATGTGGAAGGGTACATCATCACGCGCGAAGGAAGAAAAGTGCACAGTCGCGGCTGGAAGAGCATCCAGGCGTAGAGCATCGATCGTCGACGGCTTCCGTTTTCGACTTCGGAACCACAAAACCCGCTGACCTCCATGGAGGAACAGCGGGTTTTTCGTTTTCGGATGGTCGATGCGACCGGGCGGAAACCGATCAGGCTCCCATCGCCGACCTGATTTTTCCTGCCAAGTTGCCGATTTCCTCCATGTTTCCCGGAGTACTCTCCCAATCGAACGTGTTCAGCCCGTCCTTCGACTTGTCGCGGGGGATGAGATGGACGTGATAGTGCATCACCACCTGGTTCGCCTCCCGCCCGTTCAGTTGCAGGACCGCCAAGCCCGGCCGCTGAAGTTCGCGGCGCAGCACTTCCCCGATTTTCCTGGATGCCCGATGCACGGCGGACAGGGCATCGTCGGGCATTTCGAAAAGATTCTCGAAATGGCCCTTCGGAACCACCAGACTGTGGCCGGGGACGATCGGACCGATGTCGAGGAAGGAAAGAACGTATTCGTCTTCATAGATTTTATGGCAGGGAATCTCTCCCGCCACAATCTTGCAAAAGATACAGTCCGGATCGTGTTTCATCGTAAAAATCCAATCGTACGAAACGTCGGGGCGTGGAACGGGATTCCTACTCGACCACTATCACCGTACGCCCTTGCAGGTTGTTCACCAGGGTGGAGGAAACGCGGCCGAAAATGAAATCCCTGATGTCGGTGCTCCCACGCCGTCCCACGACAACGGTCCCATACCCGCCCTCGGCGATTTCCGTGAGCAGGTCCTTGGGGACGTTCGTCTTTTTCTCGATGTGTTTGACGTGCACCCTGCCGATATCCATGCCCGAACCCACCAGCGCCTGGCTGGCCTGGTTCATCCGCTCCCGTACCTGTTCCCGTTCGATTTCGAGGTCGAGGAGGCTTTGCCGGAGCTTTCCCATGCCGGGCGCTTCACCTTCCAACTTTTCGATGGGGGCGCGTTCGTGAACTCCGCAGAGGGTGACTTCCGCACTTTTCTGGGGGCCGAATAACCGCGCTGCGTAATCGACCGCTCTCATGGCGTTCGCGGAGCCGTCGAACGCAATCAGTACCTTGTTTGGATCAGCCATGGTTCTCTCCCTCGATCACTTTGATGATTTGCGGAACGAATTCCTTCCTGCGTCCCAGTTCGACCCCTTTACGGCGGACAAAGAACAGGGCTATCCCGAAAAACACGACTGCGGTGATGACCGACGCGCTGTCAGGGCTCAACGAAAACCGTGGAGCCATCGCTTTTCCCACAAATGCTCCCACCATCAGAAGGATAATCGGGAGTATGTAAATCATGAAAGTGGCCATCAACAACGGCCTGCTTTCCAGTGAAATCAAGACGCGGTCGCCTTCGTTCGCTTGCACAAGGTTATCGGCCAGAATTTCAACTTCCTTATCGCCGCCGAGCATGTGGCATGCCCCATGAGCCTCACAGCTCTTGCATGCCTCCGAACGGCGGGTGACCACCAAGGCCTTTTGACCCTGGACACGCTTTATGATACCCTCTTCTTCGACCAATTTGCCCTCTATATGCAACTATAGGTAAATAATAGATTTATTCAATATTTATAAGGCTTTTCAAGGGATTTGTCAATGGAAAAGGTCGATAAAGCCGCGCGGGAAGAAGGCAACCAAGTCCTCCTGCAGCCCATCGGAACGGTACATTCCCCATTCCCTACCCGTGCCGGCACGCCCAAACAGGGTGTCGAATCGAATGAACGGGCAAGAATCGAAATTTTCCCGCGCTTCAGGGAAGGACTCCAGGGGTTGGAAGAGTGTTCCCGAGTCGTTCTCATCACGTGGTTGAATCTGGGCGATAGACGGATGCTGAAGGTTCATCCGCGAGGCGATACGACAAAACCGAAACAGGGGGTGTTCAGCACCCGGAGTCCCGACCGTCCAAATCCCATCGGACTCACCGTAGTGAAGATCGTTTCTCTCTCGGAGGAAGGATTTATCGCGGAAGGGATCGATATTCTGGATGGTACGCCGGTGCTGGACGTGAAACCGTTTGTTGAAAGAATCGATTCACCGGAACAAAGTGAAAAAACACACACGGTATCGAGAGGATGATCCTCGTTTCTCAGGGTATCGCATGGTGGAAGTTGGTCGTAACCCTGGATATTTGATGGCGAAAGAAGCTCATTTGACGGAAAATGTCGTTTTCATTGTTTCGTATTGTGGGATTTGCCGGGAAACACCATGAGAGAATACGTTTTGTGAGGTGAATAGTGAATTCTCTCGGGAATACTGCTTACAATAGATGTTTTTTTGTGGTATAGAGAACTTCGATTTTTTTGAGAACTCTCCACGAGTGGATATACAGGTGAAGGAGAAATACATGGCAGACAAAAGATTCGTTTTTTCATTCGAGACGGGAGATGGCAAAAACAAGAAGCTTCTGGGAGGTAAAGGCGCGAATCTGTGCGAGATGACGCAGATCGGACTTCCCGTACCTCCGGGGTTTGTCATATCCACCGATGCGTGCAAGGCCTTTTACACGACCAAGCAGGATCTGTCCCAGCCCATCATGGAGCAGATACAGGAAGAAATGAAGGCCCTGGAAAAGAAGACCAAAAAGGAATTCGGAGGCAAGAAGAATCCCCTCCTCGTTTCCGTACGATCGGGCGCCGCGCTCTCCATGCCGGGCATGATGGATACCATTCTGAACCTGGGCCTCAACGACGATACTGCTCAGGCCATGATCGCCCTCACCAAAAACGAACGCTTCGTCTGGGATGCTTATCGTCGCCTGCTGCAGCTTTTCGGCAAGGTGGCGCTGAAAATCAAAGACGAGAAATTCGATGATTATTTCGAGAAAGAAAAGCACGCTGCAGGCGTAAAGCAGGACACCGAGCTGAACTCCGAGAGCCTCAAGAAGATCGTCGAGAAGTTTAAAGCGGTAATCAAAGAGGAAACCGGCAAGGAATTTCCCCAGGATCCCATGGAACAGCTCGTCGTCGCGGTCAAGGCGGTGTTCGGCTCCTGGATGGGCAAACGCGCCGTCGACTATCGCCGCCAGTTCAGCATTACTCCCGACATGGCGGACGGCACGGCGGTAAACATCTGCTCCATGGTGTTCGGTAACATGGGCGACGATTCGGCCACGGGCGTGGCCTTTACCCGGAATCCCGGAACCGGTGAGAACCGTTTCTTCGGAGAGTTCCTGGTGAACGCCCAGGGCGAAGACGTCGTGGCCGGCGTACGGACCCCCATGCCGGTCAAGGATCTCCGCAAGAGAATGCCCGAAGTCTACAAGCAGTTGCTCGATCTTCGTCAGAAACTCGAGCAGCACTATCGCGAAGTGCAGGACCTGGAATTCACCATCGAAAGAGGGAAACTCTACATCCTGCAAACGCGGAACGGCAAGATGAACGCCTGGGCCCTGATTCGCACGTCGAACGAGATGGTGAGCGAGGGCCTTATTTCGGAAGAAGAAGCCGTGCTGCGTATCGCCCCGGATATGCTCGAACAGCTCCTGCATCGCCGCATCGATCCCATGGCGACTGAAGTGCCGTTGGCGCAGGGCCTTGCCGCCTCACCGGGCGCATCGGCCGGGAAAATCGTGTTCGACGCCGATCGCGCCGAGCGTCTCGGAAAGATGGGAGAGAAGGTCATCCTGGTCCGCGAGGAAACGAAACCCGAAGACATTCACGGGTTCTTCGCCGCGGTAGGCGTGCTCACCAGCAGGGGTGGCAAGACGTCCCACGCAGCCGTCGTCGCCCGCGGGATGGGCAAGCCGTGCGTTTCGGGTTGTGAAGCCATCGTGATCGACAATCAGGAACGGACCGCCAAAGTGGGAGAGAAACTGCTTCGCGAAGGCGACACCATCACCATCGACGGTACGACCGGAAACGTTTTCGACGGCGAAATCCGCATGGTCGATCCGGAATTCGTGGAAGACCTGCTCGTCCTGCTGGAATGGGCGGACGAATTCAGCAGACTGGGCGTAATGGCCAATGCCGACACCCCGGATGCCTCGGCGAAAGCCCTCGAGTACGGCGCCCGCGGCATCGGACTCTGCCGCACCGAGCGTATGTTCAATCAGACCGACCGCCTGCCCATCGTTCGGAGCATGATCCTTTCGGAAACGGACGAGGAACGCCAGAAATACATCGATCAGCTCGTACCGTTCCAGAGAAACGATTTCAAGGACATCCTGCGCATCATGGGAACCCGACCGGTGACCGTCCGCTTGCTGGATCCGCCGATGCACGAGTTTCTCCCGACGGCCGAAGAAATCAGCCACGACATCCAGCGGCTCAAGGCGTTCGCCCAGGCGGCCGAAACGCTGCAGGAGCTTCCGCGCATCATGGAAATGATCGCGCCCGAACTCAAGGACCTGGGCTCCGGAATCGAAGCAACGAGCGCAGAGCTGAAACAGTTGAGGGAGAAGGGCGTCGATCGGAAAATGCTCGCGGAAAAAGAGGATCTGCTGCGCAAGGTGAAGGCGCTCTCCGAGATCAACCCCATGTTGGGGCATCGCGGCGTGCGTCTCGGCATCTCCTATCCGCAGATTTACGAAATGCAAATCCGTGCGGTGCTCGAAGCGGTGGCCGAACTCATGAAGGAGGGCGTGGAAAGCACTCCCGAAATCATGGTTCCCCAAGTATGTACGCTGCAGGAAATCAAGTGGGTCCACAAGCTGATTCAAGAAGTCTATGCGGACGTGAAGAAGAAGTACGGCGTGGAAGTGAAATTCAAGTTCGGCACCATGATCGAGGTTGTCCGGGCGTGCATGCGGGCCGGTCGTCTGGCCGAACTGGCGGAGTTCTTCTCCTTCGGCACCAACGACCTCACGCAGGCCACCTTCTCCTTCTCCCGTGAGGATGCGGAGAACAAGTTCCTGCCCCTGTACAACGAACGGCAGATTCTGCAGGACAACCCCTTTGAAGTGTTGGACATAAAGGGTGTGGGCCGATTGATGATGACCACCGTGGAATGGGGCCGCAAGACCAACAAGGACCTGAAAGTCGGCATCTGCGGCGAGCAGGCGGGGCACCCCAAGGCCATCGATTTCTGCCACCACATCGGTCTGAACTACGTGTCCGTGTCTCCTCATCGCGTTCCCATCGCGCGCCTCGCGGCTGCCCATGCGGCGCTGAAGGAAAAACGCGGAATGCTGAAGCTGGACATCTGATGTTGCAAAGGAATGCGTGCATGCATGATCGTCGATCTGCATGAGCGTACGGTTCGCTTTTCCCGGGGGCGGTTGTTTCCGCCTCCGGGAATGCAGAAACGAAACGATTGAAAAAGCTTCCGGCGCAACAACGAACCGTCAGCCGGTGTTCGATGACATACCAATTGCGAAAACCTGTCCGCCCGTGCCCCCTCTCCATCGCGTTTCTCCTTTTCCGACACCTAACGCTTTTTCAATCGACCGGAGGGACACGTATGGCACGCAGTGAAAGCGCATATCTCCGGCCGACTTTTTTATGATCCACAGGTGAAAGATTCGAAGCAGGACCTTTTCCGCACGATGTCTCACCGACCTCGTGCCGATAGCGGCGCCGGAATAAAAACCGGAGCAAAGGAACCTTTGCCGTGGGCAAGCTACCCCAAAACAACATCGTTGCTTACCATCCTCCGGTGGCCCTCATCCATTTCAATCTTCGCTCCAGGGTGCTTTGCATGAATGCGAGGGCCGAACAGATATGGTCGACCTCGTTCCAGAAGGCGGAGCGGAAACACTGTACCGAAGTATGTCCGCTCAGGAAACACGCCGAACAGTGTAAGCGGTGCGTCGTCCGAATGGCGGTTCAGGACGGTAAGGTGCATCGGCAAATGCAAAGCGGAAGGGCCGGGGAGACGTTCTTCTGCATGGGGTTGCCCATGCGGGATGCCCAGAACAATGAAATCAACGGCTCGGTGCTGGTCCTGGCCGATATCTCGACGTCACTGGATCAGGAGAGAAAGCTTCAGGCCTCGGCCGATCAGCTCAAGTCTCTGCTTTCCCGCATGAAGGAAGGAGTCTTTATCGTAAACGGCGAAGGCGTTATTCTCGCCGTGAGCGAAAACGAGGCGCGGAAGAGCGGGTACGGAAAGAAAAAACTGGAAAATAAAAGTTTCATCGATCTTTTCGACGGTGACGAGGCAAGGGAAGTGGGAACGCTTCTCGCCGCCGCCGTGGAGAACAACGGTTCCTCTTCGCTCGTTTCCGAATACCAGTACAAAGACGGCCGGAAAGGGGTCGGCCATTTTCGCTTTTTCCCCCTTTCCGGCACTCCGGAACCTTCCGTTCTCGTCACCGTGCAGGATGTGAAGGACCGGGAACGAACCCTTCAAGAACGGCGGCTGTTGAAGAAGGCATTTGATTCGAGTTCCGACCTCCTCATGATCGTGGATACCGACGGCGCCATTCTCCATGCCAACAAAACCGCTCTGTCCGAGTTGGAGAACGGAGGCAAGCGGCTCGTTGACGGTCGGATCGTTTCCCGGCAGGGTGCTCCCGCCACGAGGGGCGATTATCCGGTTTCCGACGACGGCCCGGAAAAAAACGTTTTGCGGCCCGTAAAAGAGGCATTGAAAGGCATCTGCCGCATCAGGACGGTTGAGGTCGGGAGAGGCGAGAAGGCGTACGGATATATCCTGACCGGAGAGACCCTTGAGCCCGGCAACGCAGCACCACGCGGGGAAAAGAGCGACGATTCCGCGGGCCTTCCCTGGCATCCGGGCTACTCGGCGGTCGTCAATGCCATGAAGGCGGGGATATTCATTCACGACAGCCGCGGCATACGGTATGCGAATTCCGCCTTCGCCCACATGGTCGGCCGGGAAAACGATCACCTGATGGGAAAGTCGTTCGTGCGGCTGGTGAGTGAAACCGATCGCGCAACCGTGGAACGCCACATGGCTTCCATCTTCTCTCCGGAACAAGTACCTCACGAAATGGAGTTCGACTGTTCCTTATCCTGCAACGGCGCCGAAACGTTCTTCGCGACGATATCCCTGTGGCCTTTCGATTTCGAGAACAAACGCATGGTCATGGGAAAGGCGATCGTCGTTACCGATGAAAACATGAAATGGGAGCAGCAAATGTGTGCGACGCTGCAGCCCAGGACGGGTTCGTTGGCCGCACATCTGATGCGGGAGATCGGAGGCCCGCTTCAGGAACTGTTCCGGGCGGTCGAGCATCTTCGTCAGACCCCTCTCTCCGAAGCACAGAAAGACGCCTGCGGAAGGTTCGACCTGCACCTCGACAACATCAATCTCGCCATCCAGCAAATGGTGGTCGCCTGCTCCGCCGATAATGAGCGGAAACGCATCATCGATTTCAACGGGATCGCCGAAGAGGCCTTCCATCTGACAAAGACCACGTTGGCCCGAAAGCGCATCGGTCTGAAGTACTCACTCTCCCCCTACGTCCGGGAGGTAACGGCTTCATCCCACCAGATCCTTCAGCTTTTCATTATACTGATAAACCGTGCGGCGAACGACATGTACGAAGGGGGCATCCTCACCGTAAGGAGCAGGAAAAGGGGGAAAAGCGTCCACCTCGAATTTTCGGACACGGGATTGGGGAGTGCGGAGAAGCAGTTTCTCGGTTTCGCCGGAAGCGAATCGGGAGCGGGAAAAAACAGAGAAGTGGATGTGCCGTTATCCTTTGTAAAGGATATCATCCATAATCATGGTGGGTCGATAAGCGTCCGCAGTGTGTTGGGGAAGGGTTCCCGCCTTTCTCTTTCACTGGCGATATGCTGAAGACGGACCATCGAACCGCCGGCCGGCAAACGGTTCTCCGTCTTCTTCTGGGGGGTCGGTCAGGGCTCGTTTACAAAGGAGAAAATATTCCGTTCCGTCTCGAAGTTGATGGGGCGGCTGAATTCCAGACCGAGAATTTTCTCGCACTGCCAACGTACCTTGGCTCGAATCCGCAACAGAGAGCCGTGCAGATCGAATCCGACAATCACCGGTACGGACACGTCGATGTCCTCGCTGGTTCGCAGCCTCATTCCGCCGCCGCTGATATCCGTTATGTAGCCGTCGATTCTCTCCCTGGTGTCCGAAATGGAAAACTGAGCCGGCACCAGACAGTCCTTGCGAGGCCACGATCGTTTCTCAATCAAAGCCTCCATACGCGCCCCTTTCTCACACGCCGCTCTCATTTTCTCACCCGTCCCGCTTGATCATGTAGTTGTAAAGAACGCCTACCGTGTATATGCAAGATTCGCACCTGAACCTTCGAGGAGTTTATTTAACGATAATAGCTGTTGTTTCAAGGGGTTGAACGAGGCGATACAGGCGTGGAAAGCGGAACGATGAGAAAACTGTTAAGCGGCCCGATAGTCTGCAAACGGGCCTCCGTCGAACGACTTGCCGACAAAAGACCGGAGGATTCGCTAAGGTATGGGAATTAGAGACGAAAAAAGCTCCTCCCCTTGGGGAGGAGCTGTAAAATATTTCGACAGTTCTCTTCAGTCGTTGGAAACGTAGGTGCCGACCTGCTCTCCCTTGGCCATCTTGGCGAGATTGTCCGGTTGATGGATGTTGAGCACCATGAGCGGCAGGTTGTGATCCTTCAGCAGGGCCATGGCGGTCAGGTCCATGACCCGCAGGTTCCTCTCCAACACTTCCTGGTAGCTGATGCGCCGAAACAGCGTGGCCGACGGGTCCTGCGAAGGGTTACCGCTGTAAACGCCGTCCACGTTCGTGGCTTTGATGAGCAGATCGCACCGCATCTCCAGGGCGGTGAGGGCGGCCGCGGTATCCGTGGTAAAGTAGGGTCTGCCCGTTCCTCCTGAAAATATGGTGATACTCCCCTCTTTGAGCGAATCGAGGGCGTCCTGCTGGACGTATCGTCTGGCGACGGTCGGCATGTCGAGGCTGGAATAGACTTCGGCCCGGACCCCCGATGCGCGGATGAGATCCCGCAGTGCGAGTCCGTTCATGGTGGTGGCCAGCATACCCATCGTGTCGCCGGTGATGCGTTCGATGCCCTCGGGGGCGAGCGAGCCGCGAAAAATATTACCCCCCCCGATGGTGACGCCGACCTGCAGTCCCATTTCCCGGACGCTGCAAATCTGCCGCACGATGAATGCCACTGTTTCGGTATCGAAGCCGAAACGGAGAGGCCCCGCAAGGGCTTCTCCACTCATCTTAATCAGGATTCTTTTCCAACCGATCATCCGCTGCACCTCGGCCGCCATGTTTGGGCATACGTTTGGAGGCCATTTTCAGGAAATAGAAACCGCCGATCAGGAGAACAATGAAAGCGATACTGAAGACGTCGAAGTTGCGTTTCAGAATCGGCTCGATGGTGGGCCCGAAAAGGGCGATCACGCCCCCGACAAGGAAGAACCTGGCGCTTCGACTTACCGCCGAAACCAACATGAAACGGCGAAAATGGAGAGAAAAAACGCCTGCGGAGATGGTGAACACCTTGTAGGGAATGGGCGTGAACCCGGCGATCCCCACCGCCCATATGTCGTATTTATGATAGTAATGTTCAACGAGTGAAATTTTTTCGGCATTGAACAGCCTCATCAGAAGAGGCCTTCCTCCCTTGATACCGAGGTAGTAACCGAACATGCCCCCCACAACGCTGCCCACGGAGCAGACGAGGGCGTACAACATGGCCCATTCGGGCTTGAGGAGGGCCAGCGCGATAAGAAGCACGTCGGGCGGTATGGGGAAAAAAGAGGATTCGGCGAAAGCAATGCAAAAGAGCGCCGTCGTACCATACGGAGTGGCTGCCCAATGAACGACCCAGGTGGCCAGGTCATGAATCCACGTCATAGTTTCAAGTCTGCACAGTGAGGGGTGAACCTTCCGTCAAGGAAGCATGTGAACGGCTCATACGCGTTTCTCCGGGGCCAGTCAACCGGTATGTGAAGTCGAGCCGTTCCGGCGGGAGGAGACGCCGTACTCCCATGGGGGGATTACGACAACCCCGCGATGATGGCGACGAGTCCCACCACCCAGCAGTAGGGGGCGAACACCCACAGATTCCCCCGGCGGACGATCCTCGCGAGCACCAGCAGGGCGCCGTATCCGCTCACCGCCGAGCTGACGATTCCAATGATGACGGCCGTCGGATTCACGTTCAGCGACGATGAGCCGAACTGCAGCACCACCGCGCCGATAATTGCCGGGATCGACAGCAGAAAGGAGAAGCGGACCGCCAGTTCCTTTTCCAGCCCGAGAAAGAGGCCGGTCGATATGGTGGTCCCGGACCGCGATATCCCCGGGGCCACGGCAATGGCTTGCACGAACCCCACCACTATCGCCCTCGGGATTCCCATGCGGCTCGCCGATATGGAAGGGTCGGGGAGTCGCCGGGTGAAGAAGAGCACCGTACCGGTGATCAGGAGGGCGATCCCCACGGCGGCGACGGAGGAGAAAAGTGACTCCAGCAAGTGTTTGAACGCCAGAACGAAGACAACCGTCACCACCGTCCCCAGGGTGACCAGCACCAGGAGGCGGAGAGGCGTGCTGCTCCGATACTTCTCGGACAGCGTCCCGCCTTTGGGGGAAGGCAGCAGTCCGAAGACCGCCCCCACCATGTCCCTGAGATCGTCCTTCAGGAAAAGGCAGACCGCGAGGAGGGTCCCCACGTGCAGGCACACGTCGAAAAAGATCTCCGGTTCCTTGAACCCCAACAGGTGTTGCACGATGACCAGGTGGCCGGAACTGCTTATCGGCAGGAATTCCGTGATTCCCTGCACGAGCCCGAGGATCAAAGCGGACAGATTGCTCATAGGGTTTTACTCACCGAACGGTTGGAATCAGGCCACCCCGAGGGTTCCGAGGTACCATCGAACCAGCTGTTCTCCGAAAAAAAGGTAGAAAATCGCGCCGAAGGAGAGAAACGGACCGAAGGGAATGGCGAATTTCAGGTTTTTCCGCTTGAGCGCCATGATCGCCAAGCCGACCAGTGCCCCCGCAAAAGAACTGCACAGAATAACGAAGAGTATGCTCTTCCACCCCAGGAACGCACCGATCATGGCCAGCAGTTTAACGTCCCCCATGCCCATGCCTTCGCGTTTGGTCAGGAGATAGTAGCCGTAGATCACGGCCAGCAGCGAACCGCCTCCGATCGCCGCGCCCAGCAGCGATTGCAGGAAGGTGATGTCGGGCCTGAGCAGGCTGAAAAGGAGGCCGGCCGCAATACCGGGCAGGGAAATCACGTCCGGTACGATCCGATGTTCGAGGTCCACGAAGGAAATCGTCACCAATGCGGCGCAGAAGAGGAAGAGGGCGATAAAGGTGACGGACGGACCGAACTTCAGGAACAGGGCCAGGGAAATCGCCCCGGTGATCAGTTCCACCAAGGGATAGACGGGTGAGATCGGATGTCCGCAAAAGCCGCATTTGCCGCGCAGGGAGAGGTAACTTACGACCGGTATGTTGTGGTACCACTTGAGGGGGGCCGCGCATTGGGGGCAGTGGGAGCCGGGGAAAACGATGGACTCTTCCCGGGGAATCCGGTAGATGCAGACGTTCAGAAAGCTGCCGATGACGAGACCCGTCAAGAAGAGAAAAATGGACAGAAAGATGATGATGATCGGCCCCTTGCCACGATTCCAGACAGTTTTCGCGGCTCGCGTATGATGTTTTTAAACAGTTATCCGGGCAGGAGACTCTTTCCGTATAAATCAAACAACAACTTGTAACAAAAGCCCGCCGACAAGTCAACGGATGGCGCATCCGATTGATTTCAGGCCGGGCAGACAGTATACTGCGTGCGCTATGGAAAAGAACCCCCTGGAAATATTCGGCATCACGCCTGAACTGGTGAAAAGGCTGGACAACGAGCAGTTGTTCAGGCTGGTGCAATCCAATTATCGATTGTTGCAAAAGGCATTCCACCCCGACGTCAGTTCGGTAAAGGTGGGGCCGAAACGAGCCCATCATCACGCCGTTCAACTCAACCGGGCGTTCGAACAGCTCGATCTCCGCAAAAACGAGGACTCGTTCCTCTATTTCCGTGAACAATACGAAAAGAAGCTCAATCGCGGCCTGCGCAGACAGCTCGACGACAAAAAGGCGCGTCTGGAAGAGCTGTCCGCCGTCTTCGGCTCGCTGAAGTCGAACACCATCGAGTTCCTCCTCCACTTCCTCGAGAACTGGGAAGCGAGGACGAACGGGAACACGCCTCGTCCCGGATCGAGCATTTTCTGCCTCAAGAATGTGACGCTCGGCATTTTCGATGTGGCCGTGGGGTTCAACCTGAGGCACAGCTCATGGAATCTGGGACGGAATTACAAAGAGATACGGTTCGATGAGAACCAGCGCATGGCGTATCGCCAGCTGAGCAGAAGCTCTTTCTCGCCGGTGGAGTTTATCCGCATCCTCGGCGCGGTGAAATGCGATCAGCTGGACGTGGTTTCCTTTCTCGACAAGAAGGCGTCCAAAGCTTCCACGCTCTCGGGAAATCGGCTCCCGTCGGATTTCATCAACGGAAGCGCCTATGAACTGCAGAACACCATCGACCTGGAAACCTTTACCGAAGAATGCTTACCGTACCTCAGTCCGGCCCTTTCCGAGAACAGCTATCTCTTTTCTTTTCACCTCGACACCAGGAAAACCACCCTTCCCGTGCCTCCGGAAAAAGTGTGGCTGGAAGGAAAGATCATCAAAATCTCCGCGTACCGGGAATTGCGGAATTCAGCCTGAAGAGCAGGTGGAAATCGGCTCCTCCGTTCATTTTTCATTCTACTTCTGCGCGTGAACTACCGATCCGTCGAACGACGAGACGGGACGGATGGATTGGGGAAGGAGCGTCGTATGGTCGTTGGAATCCCGAAAGAGGTGAAAATCGAGGAGTATCGCGTCAGCATGGTTCCCTCGGGCATCCGGGCGTTGAAGGAAGGAAATCACCGGGTCCTGGTGCAGAAGGGCGCGGGGGAGGGGAGCGGTATTTCCGATGAGGAATTTCGGCTCGCCGGGGCGGAAATTATCGACGATCCGGCCGAGGTGTACGGCCGCGCGGAGATGATCGTCAAGGTGAAGGAGCCCCTGCCGCAGGAATATTCGCTCCTCAGGCCCGGACAGATCGTCTATGCGTATTTCCACCTCGCCCCCGCTCCCGAGCTGACGGCCGTCCTGCTGGAACGCAAAGTCGCGGCCGTCGCCTACGAAACCATCCAGCTGGCTGACGGATCGCTTCCGCTGCTGGCCCCCATGAGCGAAGTGGCGGGACGCATGGCGGTGCAGGTGGGGGCGCACTTCCTGGAGAAAACCCAGGGAGGAAGCGGCCTTCTGCTCGGCGGAATCCCCGGGGTGGAACAGGCCGCGGTGGCCATCCTCGGGACCGGTGTCGTCGGGATGGCCGCGACCAAGGTGGCCGTGGGCATGGGCGCCGGGGTGATCGTCCTGGGGAGGAACGCCCACAAGCTCGGTTACCTCGACGACCTTTACCGCGGACGGGTGATCACCCTCGTACTCAACGGCGAAGCCCTGGCCGACTCGGTCCGCAGGGCGGACATCGTGGTGGGCGCCCTGATGAGTCCGGGAGCGCTGGCGCCCAAGCTGGTGACGCGCGGGATGGTGGCCGCCATGAAAAAGGGATCGGTCGTGGTGGACGTCTCCATCGACCAGGGAGGATGTTTCGAAACCTCCCGCCCCACCTCCCACCGGGACCCGGTGTTCGTCGAGGAGGGCGTGATCCACTACTGCGTGGCCAATATTCCGGGAGCGGTGGCGCGGACCTCAACCTTCGGGCTGGCCAACGCGACCGTCTCCTACGGACTCAAGCTGGCGAATCTGGGGCTGCGGGAAGCGGTTCGCCGCGACCCCGTCCTCGCCGGGGGCGTGAACGTGTACGGAGGATTCGTCACCCATCCCGCCGTGGCGCGGGACCTCGGGTATCACTACTGCGACCTGCTTTCGATTATCGACGGCAACCCATGAAGGAAGATGCGGAAATTCCCCCGGCATCCGTTGGCTCTTGTGTTTTTGCTTTTGATCGCTGTTTCGACGATCCAGGGGTGTGCGTCCCAACAACCGCATCCGGACACGGCGGTCTTGCGGAAGGAAGTGGATTCGTGCCTCGGTATCCCGTACCGGTATGGCGGTGACAGCCGCAAGGGCATGGATTGTTCCGGACTGGTTGCCTCCGTCTACCGCCGGGTGGGAGTGAAGCTCCCGCATAACGTCGATGCGCAGTACGATCTGGGGGAAAAAGTCGATCGGGATGCCCTGCTGTACGGGGACGTGGTGTTTTTCAACACCGAACCGGGCGCCGGGGTGAGTGTCTGCTTCTCCCCCTGCATTCTTCTGGGATTCTCCGTACCCTACGTGTACGGAAAGACCCACAACGGCATTTACACCGGCGGCAACACTTTCGTTCACGCCAGTTCGAGCCGGGGAGTGGTCAGAGACAACCTCGAAGACGACTACTGGAGAAAACGGTACATCGGCGCGCGCCGCTATCTCAACTGAAAACAGCCGGTTCGGGTGAACCGCTACTACTTGCCGTTGTCTCCCCACACGACGCTCTGGTGAACCCAACCCACCTGGCCCGCGGCGTGCTTCACCTTTATCCAGCCGTTTTTCCTGTCCAGCACCTGCAGCACCACGCCCCGTTCGCACTTGAGGATCACTTCATCCTTGGCCCCCGGGCCCTTGTGTACGTTGGCGATCTTGGACGAAACGACCACAATGTCGGCGGGCTTCACTGTGGACGTGTGAACCCATCCCGTGTCGCCATCCATGTCGCGGACGTTGAACCACTCCTTTTCCTGCTTCAGCTGCATGAAGGGGTACCCTTCTCCGATCATCCACAACGTGGTGTAATCAGGCCCGGGACCGCTGCGAATGCGGGCTTTGTCGGTGTCCACAATGAGCATCCGGGCTTCGGACGCTGTTGCGGCGCCGATGAAAAACACCAGGAATAGCGCGATTATGGCGATACGGTTCCGTTGGGACGATTTGGGGAATGTGAAAGCCATCATTGCCTCGTTCTCTTTTTGTGGTGCGTCGTTGGTACGACCCCTCCGAACTCCCCATTTTCATAGCGCGATCGGGGTGTCTTTGCAACCGGTGATACGTTTTTGAACCTTCCGTTGACGGACCATGCGGATGCGCTTAAGGTGAGAAATGTCAAGAAAGACCGGAAGGGAACGATGTATCGAATGAACAGAAATACCTCCGCTCGTACGCTGACGCGACTATCCGCGTCGACCTGTTTCCTCATGTTTTTTCTGGGCTGCGCCGGACTCACCGGTCCCGCGGTTCGCTCCTTCCGCCCCGGAGACATTATCGAAGTCGGGTCCGGGAAATCCGTTTCCTTTGATGAGCTGATGAAGAAAACGGCTTCCTTCCGGGTGGTTTTCGTGGGCGAGGTGCATACCAATCCGTACGACCACGACGTTCAGCTTCGCGTCATTCGCGGTTTGCACGACCGGGGCGAAAAAGTGGCCGTCGCCATGGAGATGTTTCCCCGTCGGCTGCAGCCGGTGCTCGACCAATGGAGCGCGGGAGAACTGGATGAAGACGCATTCATTCGCCTGAGCAGTTGGCACGAGGTGTGGGGATATCCGTTCGACCTGTACCGGGGAATCCTCACCTTCGCACGGGACGAGCACCTCCCCGTGATCGCGCTCAATGCTCCCCGTGAAATCGTGCGGAAGGTGGCGAAGGACGGGATTGCTTCCCTGGATGAAGCAGAACGTGCACGCATCGCCCATGACATTCCGATGAACGATGAAACGCACCGCGCCATGATCAAGGAACGGTTCGCCGAACATCCGCCAACGGAAGGGGACTTCGAGAAGTTCTACGAGGCCCAGAGTGTATGGGACGAGACCATGGCCGAAACGCTGGCCGATTGTTTTTCAACCGGAACGCGTACGTTCGACGTCGCCGTGGTGCTGGCGGGAGCGGGACACATCCTGGAAGGCCATGGCGTTCCGGCGGATTTCCACCGGAGGACGAAGCTCGGCTTCGTCACCATTCTTCCCGCCGAAGCGGAAGATGCTTCCGAACTCATCGACCAACGGGCGGCCGACTATCTCTGGGTGACCCCCAAGGAACCGGTGATGCCGCCCCGACCGATGATCGGGGTCATACTCGATCCCGAAGCCCTGGCAAAGGGAGAAAACGTCATCCGCCGCGTGCTGCGGGGAACGCTCGCGGATCGATTGGGGCTTCAACCCGGTGACCAAATCGTGAGCATCAACGGCAAGCCCGTCCATGGCGCGAACGACGTATGGGAGGGGCTTCAGGCGAGTCCCGACGGGCTACACCACTCCATGGAAATTCTGAGAGAGGGCGGGTTGAACGGGTACGCTTTCCCCTTGTCCGTCCGGAACCGGGAATAAGGAGCGCGCCCGCCCATGCCGTTGCCTCACCTGCACGTCACTGCCGGAATGATTTTTCGCGATCACCGGGTCCTCATCAGTCGGCGCCCCGCGAAGAGCCCTCTGGGAGGCCTATGGGAATTTCCGGGCGGGAAGATCGAGGAAGGTGAAACCCTGGAGGAATGTCTGGCCCGCGAAATCCTCGAGGAACTTGCCGTGGAAGTGGTCGTGGGCGAGCTTTACGTACAGGTGTACCACACCTATGAAACGTTCTCGCTCACCCTATATGTGTTTCCCTGCCTGCTGAAGGAGGGAGAACCTCAACCCATCGGGGTGGCCGAGTTCCGGTGGGTAAGGTTGGAAGAACTGGAGCAGTTCGTTTTTCCGCCGGCGGACCGGGAGGTTCTGGACCACATAAAGCGTCATCCACCCCGTCCGCCGATCTGAAATCCGCTGTTAATCCCGTTTCAACGGACGCACGGTCATTACCGGTATTGCGGACGTTTTAACGATCTTGTCGGCGACACTCCCGAAGATGAACTTATCCATCCCGGACCGGCCGTGGGTGCCCATGATGATCAGGTCCGCCCCCACTTCCTCCGCATACTTTAGAATCTCATGCGCCGGATCGCCTATACGCGTGGTGAAAGACAAACCTACCGCGGAGGAAAGGTGGTTTTCGCAGAATTCGGCGAGTTTTCGGTCCACATTCTCCTGAGTCAACCGTTGAAAATCCTGGATTTCCGTCATCGGGACGTGCATATCGGCCAAGTGCTCGAGTCCCTGGAGAATGTATACGACGTATATTTTGGCGTTCAACATGCGTGCGGTGTTGAGTACGTACGGCACGAGCCTTTCGGACGGTTCCGAAAGGTCCACCGGAAATAGTATGCGTTCGATATCCTTCATAGCCGTTTCTCCTCCCATCGAATGAATTGCGTCGTTTCTTCCCCGACGCTTCAAAGTTTGCGTTTTCCGGAGGGGAATATCTTTCCCGGATTCATGATGCCGTTGGGGTCGAAAAGTCCCTTGATGCGCTGCATCCAGTCAAGACCGCTGCCGTGCTCCTGCTCCATGTACGATATCTTGCCCATTCCCACGCCGTGTTCCCCGGTGGCCGTTCCTCCCAGTTCGATCGCTCGTTCCACGATGGTGCGATAGATGCGGTCGATGGTTTGCCGGTCCCGCGCATCGGTCACGCTGCGCATGAAGACCACGTGCAGGTTGCCGTCCCCCGCATGGCTGAAAATATAACCAGGCAAGCCCGATGCGGCCAGTTCGCGGCGGGAAAGCGCCATGAGCTCGGCGTACCGGGATATGGGAACCGCCACGTCCGTGGTGATGGGCTTGCGGCCCGGATGGGAACGGATAACCGCCTCTCCGATGGTGTGGCGGGCGTGCCAGAGCCGGTCCCGTTCGGCTCGTCCGACTCCGGGCTGGAAAGAGATCGCTCCGTGGTCGTTGCAGATTTCCTCGGCGATGGTCACCATGCGGGCCAGGCAGGAATCCTCCGCTCCGTGGAATTCCAGAAAAAGGGCGGGGGTGGCCGGAAGGTCCAGCTTGTTGGTTCTGGCCAGGAGTTCCATGGTCGCGCTGTCCATCAGTTCCAGGGCCGCCGGGTCCAATCCCGACCGCATCATGGCGAACACCGCCTCCGCCGCTTCCTCCACAGTGCGAAACGATGCCACGGCCGCCGAGAATTCTTCCGGCTGCCCGATCAGCTTCACCGTTGCTTCGACAATCACGCCGAGTGTTCCTTCGGAACCGATGAACAGGTGCTTGAGGCCGTAGGCGGACGCGGTTTTCGACGCACGGCTCCCCGCTTTCACGAGTTCTCCGCCCGGAAGGACGACTTTGAGCTGCAGGACGTAATCGCGGGTGGAGCCGTATTTCACCGTTCGCGTGCCGCTGGCGTTGTTGGCGATCATGCCGCCGACGGTGGCGCGGGCTCCGGGATCGGGCGGGAAAAAGAGTCCATGATGGCGCAGCCGGTCGTTGAGGTCCTGGTAAATGACTCCCGGTTCGAGGTCGGCCTGAAAGTCCTCCACGTGCAGCGCGAGCACCCGGTTCATGCGGCTCATGTCGAGGCAAATCCCCCCCAGACGGGGAATGGGGTTGCCTTCCATGCTCGTACCGGCCCCCCACGGAGTCACCGGCAGTCTGCGTTCCTGGGCGCGGCCCATGACGATCTGGACTTCTTCCACGGTGGACGGCCACACCACGACGGCGGGCAGGTGGGGATCGTGGGCCGACTGGTCCCGCGAATGGAGTTCGAGGTTGGACAGGCCTACGGAAACGCTTTCCGGTCCCAGCCGTTCCTGCAGCCAGGAAGCATCTTTTTCGGTAAAGCTTGCATAGCGTTCAGTCACGAAACGTTCCCCCTCGATCGATTGACAGGATGCGGATATTAGCACAGACGGTGCCCTCTCTCCCGGAAAAAATGACCGTTTCCCGGGCCAACGTTCGCATGCAATTCTTCCGCGATACGTGTACCATTGGTCTGAAACGGGCGGTCTTCGGTTTCGCGCCGGATAAATATCGGGCGTCCGTTTTTTCATGCACGCGAAGTTCGGCTACGTTCGTGTGGAAATCATATGCTTTTTAATAAACGCGAACCACGGAAGAAGGCGCGGTGAATCTTCAGCGGAAGGCACTTCCGGGAAATGAGGTGAGACGTGGAGAGGAATTCCGGAACATTCAGGCGGACGTGGCGCGGATTGATGGTCATGTGGTTGGTGGCGGGCGCTCTCCTCGGGTTGTGCTCCCCCGCGAGCGCACAGACGGCATTGCGGATCGCCGCCGTTTCCCCGTCCGATAAAGCTTCCGGAATCGAATCTTCCCAAACGATCACCGTCACCTTCGGCGAGCCCATGGTGCCGCTGGGGATGAGTTCCGGAGGCGGGGAGTTCATGCGGATCGATCCCGCGGTAGAGGGAAGTTACCAGTGGCTGGGCACCACCACGCTCCAGTTCACTCCCTCCGAAGCCCTTTCCCCCGCCACCCGCTTTACGGTAACCGTAGGTGAAAAGGCGGTATCCCTGAACGGGAACCGGCTCGCCGCACCTTATTCCTGGACGTTCGAAACCCTCCGGCCCCAGCTCGCCATGTCCAATCCCGTCCAGGGGGAACGATGGGTCCAGCCGGACCGGTCCGTTTTCCTGTTCTTCAACCAGCCAATCGACGCGGCCAAGGCGGCGTCCTTCATCGGTTTTGCCGGGGCGTCCCTGAAAGGGATGGACCCGGCGGCCGTCAAGGCGATCCTGGAGGGCAAGCAGCAGCCGGCACAGACGCGGGAGCGCACATTCACGGTGGTACCGCTTCCCGAGGAAGTGTACCGGGACGAAAAGAATCCGCTCCATTACACGTTCGAATCGCATCGCCGGGAAGCCGGGGCGGGGTCCATCCTCCTGTTGCGACCGGACGAGCCGCTGGACACGGGTCGGCTCTATCTCATCACCCTCAAGCAGGGCTTGCCGGCGAGGACCGGCAATCTCGGTTTGGGGGAGACCAGCGCGGTCGTTTTCCAGACCTATGGCGCGTTCCGCTACACCGGACCGGCGCAGGTGGTCATGTACCCGGACGACGAACTGGTCCTGCACTTTTCGAATCCCGTATCCTACGCGCAGGTTATGCAGAAGACCGACTTCCAGCCGAAAGTCGTAATACCGAAATACTACGAGGACCGGGAATGGGCCTCCCACGAAATCTACCTGCACCTCCCCCTGGCGCCCAAGCGGACCTACACCGTCACCGTCGGTGCCGGACTAACGGACAAATTCGGCAACAAGCTCGCGGCGCCCGTCTCCATTCGCGTGGTCACTCGCTCCTATCGCCCGGACTTCAGGGTGGATACCGGACAGAACATCTATGAAGCGTATCTGAACAACCCCGTACCCATGCGGCTGGTGAACATCGACCGGGTTCACCAGAGAATAACCGGGATCGAACTGGAAGAAATCGTGCCCTTCTCCTTCCGCATGGACGAAATATTCACCAGCGAAGGAATAACCGCAATGGAACGGCTGATCGAGGGGCGGAAGTCCGGGACGGACAGGGTATGGAAACCATCGGTCGCGGAAAACGTTCTCGCCACGCAGCCGTTGAACCTGGACGGAAACCTCAAGGGCCGCTACGGAATCCTGCTCATCGAGTGCGAACCTTCGGCCACGGGGCTGAAACCATATCGTTACTACAACATGGCGCAAATCACCGATCTCGCCGTGACGGCGAAGTTCTCCCCGGAGAATACCCTGGTGTTCGTGAGCGGTTTGAAAGACGGCAAGCCGGTGGCCGGGGCGGGAGTTCAGATTCGCAGCGGCAGCAATGCGGTCATCTGGTCGGGGAAGACCGATGCGAACGGGCTGTTCGAGGGGCCGGGCTGGAGTCATCCTGGCGTGGAGCGTCCCAAGGAGCAGTGGAGGACGCCGCAGCTGTTCGCCATCGCCAGGAACGGCAACGACCTCGCCTACGTTTCGACTTCCTTCGCCGACATCACCGGCTACGCTTCCAATATCACCTACCGCGACAGCCCCGCTGCGACGCACGATTACGGCGGGTCTCTCTTCACCGAACGGGGACTGTACAAAGCCGGGGAAGAGGTGTTCATCAAGGGCATCGTCAGGGAGAAGAGGGGCGGTTCCTGGACCATTCCCGCTCTCCGCTCGGCGGACCTGCTGGTCTACGATTCCCGCGGACAAAAGCTGGCGGAGGAAAGCGTTTCGCTGAACGAGTACGGGTCCTTTTCCCACACCCTGCGGCTCCCCGCGAAGTGCCCCACCGGCGCGTACCGGATTCTTCTGAACGAACACGTGCCCAACGTTCCCGAGGAGAAAAAGAAGGAGGAGTGGACAAGGAAGCAGATCTACCTGCTGGACGTTGCCGGTTCCTTCCAGGTACAGGCCTATCGGCCGGCCCGTTTCGAAACGACCGTCACCCCGGACCGTGACGGCTATATTATGGGGGACAAGCTCAAGGCGAAGATCGCCGGCCGTTTCCTCACCGGCGGCGCCATGAACGGGGAAAAGGTGTCCTACGCGGTGATGCTCTCCACCGCCGAATTCATGCCGGAAGGACAGCGCTATGCCGGATACCGTTTCAGCCCCGGCGATTGGGAAGGCGATAAGTACCGGTTCAGGGGAACCAAACAGATCGGTTCCGGGAATGGCCTGCTGGACAAGGCGGGGGAGTTCGACGTCGAAACTCCGGTGAAGGCGGCGGACGTGCACACCACCGCAAAGGTCGTTGTGGAAGGAACGGTCACTGGTCCCGGACGGCAGTCCATTTCCGCTCACGGTTCGGCCACCGTGCACCCGGCCGAATTCTACTTCGGCGTCAAGATCGATCCCTCTCTGGTCGAAGCGGGCAAGGTCGTGCGGATTTCCCTGGCGTGCGTGGACACCCAAGGGAAAAGCAGGTCCGGGGAAAGCATGACGGTCAGGATACTGCGGCGCGAATGGTTCTCGGTGCGCAAGGAGGGGCCGGGAAAGACCTTCTATTGGGTTTCCGAAAGCAAGGATACGTTGCTTTTCACGCAGCAGGTGACCGGCACGGACGAACCCGTGGCGGTCCCGTTCACTCCGGACGGTATCGGCTACTACCTCGTCAGTGTCTCCGGCAAGGATCCCCGGGGCAACACGGTGCTCGCCGGAGACAGCTTCTACGTCTATGGTTCGGGTGAGTACGGATGGTCGCTGGACGAACGGTCCACACTGGACCTGAAAGCGGACGCGGAGAAATACAAACCAGGAGACGAAGCCGCCATCATGATCCCGTCCCCCTACGATTCCGCCACCGCGCTGGTGACCGTGGAGCGGGAGCTGGTGATGGAGCGGCACGTGCTGGAAGTGAAGGGCAACGCGCCCATCATCAGAATACCCATTCGGGACACCTACCTGCCCAATGTGTACGTGAACGTCCTGCTGTTCAAGGGGCGGACCGGGCTCAACACGTTTTCGGCCAAGGGCGAGGACCTTGGCAAGCCTTCGTTCAAGGTCGGCTGCATCAATCTCCCCGTCAGCAGCACTTCCAAAAAGCTGAATGTGGCCGTTTCGCCGCGGGGAGCGGAGTTCCGTCCACGCTCGGAAGTCACGGTCGATTTTACGGTAAGGAACAACGCGGGGACCGGAGTGGAGTCCGAAGTCACCGTGGCCGTGGTGGACCTCGCGGTGCTGAACCTCATCGCATACAATACGCCCGATCCCTTCGACAGCTTCTACGGTGAGCAGCCCCTGGGCGTAGTGACGTCCGAAAGCCGGTCGCGGCTCATCGGCCAGACCCACTACGACGGCGCCCCCGCCAACAAGGGCGGCGGCGGGTCGGGGGCGGCGTTCCTTTTTCGCAAGGATTTCCGGCCCACGGCATACTTCAACCCATCGGTGCGGACTGATTCCCAAGGAAGGGCGTCCGTTACCTTCAAATTGCCGGATTCGCTCACCTCCTTCCGCATCATGGCCGTGGCGGGCACCAAGGATTCCCGCTTCGGAAGCGGGGAGACCCGCATCACGGTGAATCAGCCGCTCATGGTCACCGAACGTTTGCCGCGTTTTTCCCGCATCGGGGATCGATTCACGGCCGGATGCACGGTGGAAAACCTCACCGGTACCGACGGCGAGGCGGTGGTTACCGTGGTGGCGCAGGGCGGGAAGATCGTCTCGGACACCGAAAAGAAGGTCTTCCTGAAAAACGGGGAACGGAAAGACATCGTCTTTTCGGCGGAAACCGCTGCCGAGGGTAAGGCAAAGTTCGTGTTTTCGGCGCGGTTGGGGCGGTTCACCGACGCGGTGGAAAAGACCATCCCGGTCCTCAACGCGCGGACGGTACAAACGTCGGCGGCCTACGGGAGCACCGAATCGACGCACGAGGAAAAAATCCTGATTCCCGAAAAAGTGGTGCCAGGAGTAGGCGGCTTGCAGATTACCGCCTCGTCGTCCGCTCTGGCCGAACTCAAGGGCGCGGTGTCGTTCCTCACCGAATATCCCTATCCCTGCCTGGAACAGCTCCTTTCCGGCATCGCACCCATCGTGCTGGCCGGGGACATTCTGATCGACCGGGGGCTTACCTCCATGACCGAAAGCGAGATGCGTCTGCGCGTAAACGAAGTGCTGGCGAAAAGCCCAACCTACCAGGACGGCTCCGGCGGCTTCTCCTACTGGCCGGGAGGCGAACCGTCGCCGTATCTGTCGGCGCACGCACTCTTCATCCTGTCCAAGGCTGCCAAGGCGGGATACCGAGTGGATTCCGCCATGTTGGACAAGGTGGCCGCGTATCTCAGGGAATACCTCTCCAAGGATGCGGGTTCGGCCCGCTCTCCGTATACCCCCGACGTCTCCCTCTGCGTGCGGGCCTATGCCGCGTACGGTCTGGCCTTGGTGGGGAAATGCGACCGGGGGTTCGTGAACGTCCTTCTGGAACGGCTCGATGCGTCGCCGCTCCTCGGCAGGGCCTGGATGCTCAAGGCGGCGGTCCTCACCGGAATGGACGATGCGGTGGTGCAACGGGTGGCTGCGTCGTTGCTGAATCCGGTGTCCGTGACGGCGGGCACCGCCCAGGTGACGGAGAAACAGGCCGGCGGCTTTTGGGTTATCCATCAAACGGACGTCGTCTCCACGGCGGTCGTTCTGCAAACGCTCCTCGAAACCCACCGGGAAAACCCCTTTGCGGAAAAGATGGTCCGCTGGCTCGTGGAACAGCGAACCAACGGGCGGTGGAAATCCACGCACGAGAACATGTTCGCGTTCTACGCGCTGAACGAATACTTCCGGAACAACGAAGCGTCGCGCGGCCCGTTTTCCTACACGGTTTCGCTGGGCACGCGCCGGGTGCTGGACGGTACCTTCGAACGGCCGGAAACGAAAAGCGTCGGACTGGGGCTCGACAGTCTGGAACCCGGCCGACCCGTGCCCCTCACGTTTGCCGTGCAGGGTACCGGCCGGTTCTACTATGGTATGAAACTCTCCTTCGAGCCCGAAGAAACGCTTCCTCCGGCGGAGGCGGGCCTGACCGTGCGCAGACGGATTCAAACCGTGAATGGTGAAGACATGACGGGCAAGCCGTTCCGGGCGGGCGAAAAATACGTCGTCTCCATCGAAGTAGCCACCCCCGCATCCCGTTCGTACGTGATGGTCGAGGACCGTTTGCCCGCCGGATTCGAGGTGATCAACGAGGAATTCGCCACAACGAGCATCCTCGACCGGGAATATCTCGAACAAAAGCGGGCCGGAAGGAACGTAACGCCCTGGGAAGACTTCAATTACGTTCAGCGGTACGACGACCGGGTCCTGCTTTCGGCCGAGGTGCTCTCCGCGGGCGTGCACCGGTTCTCCTACCTGGTGACGGCCATTACGGAGGGAACCTATCATCAGCCGCCGCTCTTGGCCGAGGAAATGTACTCCCCCGAAGTGTTCGGGAGGGGAGAGGAATCGGAAGTCCGGGTGCAATGAAACGGCTGGTCGTCATAGCCGTGCTGGCCGTAGTCGGAGTGGCGGCGGGGTACCTTTTCCTGCCCTTCGACCGCACCCTGCTGCGCGACCCCGCCTTCGGCTCCCTTACGGTGAGGGACCGGAACGGACTGCTGCTCCGGGAAATACCTTCGGCGGCGGGAACGTACGGGCGATGGGTGCCGTTAAAAGACGTCTCCCCGTTTCTGGTGAAAGCACTGGTGAGCGCCGAGGACCGACGTTTCTTCGAGCACCGGGGCATCGACCCGGCGGCGTTGCTGCGGGCGGTGCGGAGCAACCTGCGCAAGGGGAGCGTCGTATCGGGGGCATCCACCATCACCCAGCAGCTGGCCAGGATCGTCCGTTCCCGGCCCCGCACCTGGGCATCCAAGCTGCTGGTCATGGCGGACGCACTGAGGCTGGAAATCCGTTTCTCCAAGGAGGAAATCCTCGAAGCGTACGTGAACCGGCTGGATTTCGGCAACCTCGCCTGTGGGGTCGATGCGGCGTCGCGCACCTATTTCCATAAATCGCCCTCCCTGCTCTCCCTGGCCGAAGCCGCCCTGCTGGCGGGGCTGGTGAAAGCTCCGGGAAAATACACTCCGTACCGAAACCCGGGAGGGGCACACAAGCGCATGGACTACGTGCTCGGGCGGATGAAGAGCGACGGAGTCATTTCGGAAGACGAAAAGCGCTCCGCGCTGGCCGAGCCGCTGCGTTTTGCCGGTATCTCCCGTCCGTTCAAGGCGCCCCACTTCTGCCGGTTCGTCCTCGATTCCATGGCGGACGGGACTTTCGGCAAGAATCCGCGAACCATTACCTCCACGCTCGACTCCCGGCTGCAGGAGGAGACGGAAACCATCGTGCGCGCCCGGCTGGCGGAACTGCGCTCCATGAACGTCACCAACGCGGCCGTGGTGGCGATGGACGCGACCGGCGACATCCTCGTCATGGCGGGTTCCGGCGATTTCTTCGATGAAGCGACGTCCGGACAGGTGAACGGAGCCATCGCCATCCGGCAGCCCGGCTCCACCATCAAGCCGTTCACCTATGGCCTGGCGCTGGAAGAGGGGATGAAACCGTCCGACGTGGTGCCCGACGTATCCTTTCGCGAACTGAGCGGCGACACCAACCTCATGGTGCGCAACTACGACGGGCTGTTCCACGGCCCGGTACGGCTGCGCACCGCGCTCGCCTGCTCCTACAACATCCCGGCGGTGAGGCTTCTTATGCGGGTCGGTGAGGAGAACCTCCTGCAACGGCTGCGCGGGGCGGGCTTCGCTTCCCTGCGTATGCCCTCGGAGTTCTACCGCCTCGGCCTCACCCTGGGCGACGGAGACGTCACCCTGCTGGAACTCGTCCGGGCGTACGGGGCGCTGGGGCGGGGAGGCATCTCCCGAAAGGAGCGGGCCGTCGTATCGTTTGAAGAGAAAGACGGGAAAACCACGGCAGTGGAACATCCCCAGGACGGCCCGAGGATCTTCTCACCGCAGGTGAGCTACCTCATTACCGACATTCTGCAGGACAACAACGCGCGTACACCGGCCTTCGGCCCCAGCTCCATGATCAACCTTCCCTTTCCCTGCGCGGTGAAAACGGGGACCTCCACCAACTATCGGGACAACTGGACCATCGGCTACACTCCGCGCGTTACGGTGGGGGTATGGGTGGGGAATTTCGACGGCTCGCCTATGAATGGAGTGAGCGGCATTACCGGGGCCGGGTCGATTTTCCGGGACGTCATGATGATGCTGTGGGACCGGATGGACATGGGCGGAGACTTCCCGTTGCCCGACGGGATCGTCAAGAGGGAAATCTGCCCGGTTTCCGGCGATCTCGCCGGGCCGTACTGTGCTCACGCCATGACCGAACTGTTCGTCGAAGGCAACGTGCCGTCCGTAGCCTGCACCGTCCATGCGTATCCCCCCACCACGTCGGCGTCCATGCCGGAAGTGCACGGCCAGGAATATCGCCGCTGGGTGGAGCAAAACGCGATTCCCGCACCGCCGGCCGCAATGCTGCCCGCGGAAACAACCCGAGGGCCGGCCGTGGTATTTCCCGCCGACGGCGATGTTTTTCAATTGGTTCCCGGCATGAGCGAATCGCGCCAGGCGATCAGGCTTAAGGCGCTGGCTGCCTCAAATCCCGATACGGTAACATGGTGGATCGACGGCGTGCGTTACGGGGAGAGTCCCTCCCCGTACGACCTCTGGTGGCGCCTCGTTCCCGGACAACACACCTTCAGGGTTACGGCGCATGGCTCCCATGGAGGCGGGGAGGAGAGCGGTCCGGTTTCGATCACGGTCTACGGAGCGGACGGAGAGAAGAACGAGCGCAGCAATCCGTTGACACCCACCCGCATGCTCAGCGAGCGCTCGATCAGTTCGTTGCCCGTCGTTTCGAACGGAAGGTAGAGCAGCGACGCGGTGACGGGAGTCACGGCGATTTCGTGGAGTCTGGGGAAAATGGCGTGCTTGGGCCGGGCCAGATCGTACACGAGAGCTTTCAGCCACGGAAGCACGGCGGTGACCGGCAGTTCCGCCGGGTACAGGCGAAGGGTGTCGAACCCGGTGAGAGGTTCCGGTTCGTCTTCCAGGAAACCGGCGCGCCGGGCGAACCGGGCGAAGAGCTGGGGAGACAGCCGGAACGCGGGAACCGTGAGGTACGCCTGCCGTTCGCCCCAGGCTTGGCGGGGCAGGCGGGGAATGTTGGCCAGAACGGCCAGGTCGCTGTTGGTTTCCAGTCTCAGCCCCGCTACCTTGGGCCGTATCCTCCAGAACGGCAGATAGACCGTATCCCGCGTCGATCGGCGCACGACGGCGCAGGGGGTTCGCTTCAGTCCCGAAACCGAACGTCTCCATACCGACACACAGTTCCCGCAGGTGAACACGGTGGAGTTGGCATGGCCTTCCAGGTCTCCGCCGCAGTTGGGGCAAATGGCCGCCAGGAAACGCAGCGGAGTGCCCGCACCGGTTTTTGCCGTAGCGAACACGGGTCGTTGACCGGTCGAAATCGCACCGAGCACGCTTCCGGTGAGGCCGTCCAGGATCGTGTCTCCGCGCAGTGCAAGGGGCGAATAGATCAGGCTCGCGGCTTGTCCCAGAAACACGGTTTCGGTTCCCCCGCTGTTGTGCCGCGTGCCCGAGAGCGCCGAGAGTGCGTCCGTCAATAGATTGTTTTCCCCTCCCCCCTCGTCGGTCTTCGTGTGCAGGAGTACGGAGAGGAGACCGTGGTGCGCCGAGTCCGGGGCTTCGGCGTTCTCCGGTTCGGGCGTCACGAAGGAGCGTTTTTTTACCCCTTGTACCATCTCCTCCAGGGAAACGGCGGGCGGAAGGAAGCGGCCGGGATGTTGGGGGGTGACCGGCTTGAGATGCTGTACCTGGGGCCGCAAGCCCAGCGAATAGGGAATCGTGTTCAGGGGAACGGCTCGGGAACTGGCATCGACGATGCGGCTCGACACCGACTGCGGCTCCAGGGTAAAGGCCGTGCCCGTAAAGCGCCAGTAGGGAGCGAACACCACCTCTTCCCCGGAAGCGGCACGGGGGGGAATGAACAGTACGTCGCGGCCGTGGCTCAGGTGAATGTGCCGGACGCGGCAGTAATCGCACGACAGCACGTTCTGGTCCTCGTCCATGACGGACGGGGCCCCGCACTGCGGGCATTCGTATTCAATCTTCCAGGTTGAGTTTTTCACCGCACTTATTGCAATACACCGAATCCGAAAGGTTTTCCGTTCCGCAGCGGGTGCAGACCTTCGCTTTCGCGGGCTGCTCCGTGGGCGTTCCGCACCTCGGGCAGAACTTCGCATTGGGGGGGAGGTTCTTGGAACAGACCGAGCACTGGGTGTAGACCACGAGGTGGTGGCCGCATGAGGGGCAAAACCGAGCGTCCTCTCCGACCGGACCGTGGCAGTCCGGGCAGGTGAGTTCCCCTTCTCCGGAAGACGGCGCGGTCGTCCCCCCGTTCTTCAGCAGGTCCCGGATCATGCCGGGCATCATGAAGCCCATCCCCATGCCCAGCCCGGAACCTGCCGCTCCTGACGATTCCGCACTCTTTTCCAGCGTCATGGCCGTCTTGAGCTTGAGCAGTTTGTTGAGGTCGTCGAAGACGCCCAGACGGCTCTTGTCGTCGATGGCCTGCTGCACCTCTTGGGGTGGAGTGATGGCATTGATATAGAGGCCGGTGAGGGAGAGGCCGTAGTGGCTGAAGTCGTCCGAAAGTCGCTTTACCAACCCGGCGGAAAGCTCTTCGTATCGCCCCGGCAGCCCCAGAATGGAGTCGAGGTTTTCGCCGAGGTGGTCGTTGAAGCGGGACACGATCACCCGGTTGAGGTACTCTTCGATGTCGGCCGAGGTGAACATTCCCTGAGTGCCCACCAGCCGGTTGATGAACAGCAGCGGTTGCGATACGCGGATGTTGAACATCCCGTGCGCCCGCAAACGGATGAGGCCGAGTTCCGAATCCCGGAAGGCCACCGGGTCCCGTGTTCCCCATTTCAGATCGGGAAATTCCTTGATGTTGACGAAATACACTTCGGCCCGGAGGGGACTCGTCATGCCCCAGGGGAGGGATGCGATTTTGGTGAGGAGCGGGATGTTCGCCGTTTTCAGGGTATGGCGTCCCCGGCGGAACGCATGGAGGGCCTTGCCGTTGTAAAAGAACACCGCAAGCTGGCTCGGCCGGACGATCAACTGGGCCCCGTATTTGATTTCGCCCGATCCGGATTCGGGGATGCGGTGCAGCAGTTCCTTTCCCGTCTCGTCGAACCACTCGATGACTTCCAGAAACAGCAGGTTGTTGTTGCCCATTCATCGCCCTCCGGATATGTCGTGACTCGCCCGCGGGAGAAAATACGTCTCCCGTCAAGCGGACGGGTACATCCGATCCCTGTGGACGGATATACCGTTATCTTAAGATGGTGTCGGCTTGGGGAGCGATTTTCTTGAGCTTCTTTAGCGCATTTCGGGAAGTATTGTTCGGTTGGGGTGAGTGGAAGGTTCTTTGGGTCGTTTGTTGAGGCCTTGTAGGGGCACCGGCATGCCGTGCCCCTGCAAGGCCGGTTCCGTCAACCACTCGATTCGGTCACCGGGTGGTAAAGGTGGCTCCGCCGTACGGAAATACCCAGACTGTGGCATTGCGCGGCACTCGTTTCCTTGTCCATTCGATCACGGTTCCCAGGTTATCGAACGTTCGGGCCATGCCGATTTTCTTTCCGGTTTCCACGGGAAGCCGCTCGCTGTAGAGGGCCAGGTGGTTGCGGCGCAGCATCTGCATGCCGAAGTGGCCGACGAATATCTCCTCCACCGGATCGTTCTTCCTCACCTTTTGCACGAAGGGCAGGATACGTTTTCGCCCCATGGCGCGGACGAGGGTACGCAACAGAGGATAGGGCAGGGTTCTGGCGGGAACGGGGATTTCCCCCAGCCCGTTGTCGCAGCGTACGAAGCCCATCATCACGCCGCCCGGCTTGGCGGCGAACAGCGAATTGCCCACGCACTTGATGGATTGGCGCAGGTCCGCGTTCAAGGGGTGCGAATTGGCGATGATCACGTCCGCCTGTTCGGGCACCTGCATTTCCACCAAGCCGCGAATGAAGGCGACACCGGCGCGATGGGCGGCGATCGGGTGCCCGCAGAAAAAACGGGCGGGGCTCCCCTGCGCGTTCATCACCGCGTTGACGATGAAAATTTCCTTTCCCATGCGTCCGGCCGCCTCTTCCAGATCGAGCCGCATGACCGAATCGTCGCCGTCCGCGCCCACCTGATTGAACCGGTCCGCATCCACCCCCTGCAGATGATTGCGGCCGATGGTTTCCGCGCCCGCGCATCCCGGAACGATCATTTTCAGTCCGCCGCCGAACCCGAGGAGCAGGTGGGGTTCGATGGCCCCCAGACAGACGATGAGATCGGCGTTCATCAGGGAGGAATTGATCGACACCTTCGTGCCCCGGCTGGTGGAACCGAGATCGGTCAAACCGGCCCGGTCGTAGGCGTCGTGGCAGCGCCACGAATAGCGGGATGCGCAGTTGCTTCCGATTTTTTCCGCCGCCTCCTGTTCGGTGCTTTGGCGATGAACCCCGTTGGCCAGGAGAAAGGAGATGTTCCCGTCCCGTGCCCCTCCTTTTTTCAACTCATCGAGCACCGCCGGGAGGAACGATTTTACCGGCGTGGGACGGGAATGGTCGTCGGCCACGATGATGATGCGGCTCCGGGAAAGATCGCGGCCGGACAGGGGGGCCGTCTCGTACGGCCGAGCCAGCGCCCCGGCGCATGCCGCCGGGGGACTCTCCTCCGTGGATGATTCCCGGGGCAGGAGAGTTCCGAGCACCTTCCAGGTTGCGGGCAGTTCGACTTCGAGAACTCCGTCGGTCCAGGGGATTCCTATAGTGGTACCCATGACTGTGCGGCTCCTCTCGGTAAAGGGGAGGTTTTCCATCACTGATCGTTGCTGTGGGGAAAGAATACGCGAAAACGGAAACCGGAATGAAAAAATGGTACGGGCAACTGGGGAGGAAGGTCAAGAGAATTCGGGAATCTCCGCAGTACCTTATTCGACCGAGGCGGAGATTCCCGAAAAGAAGATACGTTTTGGACGCAGGCGGCTGGTGGGGGTCCTCCAACGGCTATTGGAAACGGCAGCTCAGCTCGGGATACTTGGCCAGGAACTTGCGGATCGGTTCGCTTTCATTGAGCTGCGGCCCTCTCAACACGTCGTCGTACCCGCATTTGGCTTCCCAGTGCGAGAGTGCCAGGGTCCGCCGCACACCGTCGAAATGCCAGTGGCTTTTTATGAGTCGGGCGGGGACTTCCCCCGACTTCAGCGCTTCCCATTCCGCCGGAGCGACCAGGAGGGATTCTTTCAGAAAATCGAAACCGCCCCCCAGCCGGATGAGGCTTCCGTAGCTCCATACGTACGCCACCGATTCGATCCGCTCCATGGGAACGTAGCCCATGGCATAGTAGTCGGCGTATTCCTCGAACTGCCGCCGGTTCATGAGCGTGCCCACGATCTTGATTGCTCCGGCCGGCACGGTCAGTGACCCGAGCGGAGTGTCGGACTCGAACACCAGCGTTTCGTAATGGAAAACTTCCTGCAGGAGTCTCCCCATTTGCCGGCCTTCACTCAGCACTTCCTCCCAAAGATGGTTCACCTCGTCGATGAGAGTGTTGAGTTGGAGGATTTTCGGATGATTGCCGCTCAGCTGTCGCCACCAGGTTTTCATCTCCATCTTTCCTTTCCCACTGTTTTGCCATCGGTTGAAGCAAAGAGGATGCCAGCGGAAAGGCGCTGCATAAGGGCCGGAACAACCTCGTTATTTCCATTTCAGGAAGCGGACCGCAATGAAATGTAGGCAATTATTTCCGTCCAGCATTGCGCCGATACGGTAAAGACCTTCTTCAGTTATGGAGGTGCATCGTGGAGTTCCGTGGACACTTCGATTGATTGAACCGAACCCTCCAGCTTCAATTCTTATGGACGAGCAGCAAGACGCCGCGTGGCCGGGAGCAGAGGCTTGTCGTTTCGCGGAGCGAAGCGAAGAGAGAAATCTTGAGAGTGAGATTTCTCGGAAGCGGATTTTCCACAAACCGCTTGATGAATTGTATACGGTATACTAGATTGGCGGCTGTTACCCCTCTCACCCATATGCAATGCTGCACTCCTTTTCCACAAAGGGAGGATTATCGTGTCGGTTCTTCCTGCCATAACGTCCGGCCGGGAATACCGTTCCGCCGACGGATGCACGGGACCGTACGATCAGGTCCCGCGGATACCGCCTCCGGTAGCGGATTGGCTTGCCTCCCGCAAGCGGCCCATCATGGAAGAATGGATGGATCGAATGCGCTGCCTGGGTCCCCACTACCGGGACCGTCCCTCCCGCGAACTGCGGAATACGATTTCCCGGTCCTTCTGCGCCAACCTCGAAACGATGAAGGACGGCGAAACGGACTCGGTGGAAGATTTCGTAGAGTTCATCACCGCCCTGCGATTGGAGGCCGGCTTCCCCCTCTCCGAGGTCCAGAAGGCGTTCGATCTTTTTCGCATCATTCTCCTGCCCATGGTCCTTTCGTCCTTCTGTTCACAGAATGCCATCCCCGTTCTGGAATCGATGAACCGCTGCGTTTCCTATCAGATACATCGCTTCTCCGATCGGTTTCAGGACCTTGAGCAGAGGGCAGTGCTGCGGCACGGCGCACTGCTCGAGTCGAAGATCGGCGGAGGCCTGAAAGAACCTGCCGTCAATGATCGTCGATTTGAATTACTGGCGGAAGAAATCAACGACGGCTGTTTCGTGGTCAGGGACGAACGGATCGTGTTTGCCAACCGTTCCTTTTGCGACTTGCACCACACGACCCCGGAACTGGCGTTGGGAGAGAACTTCTTCCGGTTCGTGGCGAAAGAGGATCGGGAACGGCTTCGATCGCTGTGCCGGGAACTTGCAGACGCGGCGCCCATATCGCGCCGGATGGAGTATTCCCGGACGGTCGCCTCAGGAACCTCGTGTGCAACGGAGATGAAAGCCGTGGCGGCCGAATTGGAGCAAGGTCCGGTCATCATGGGGGTTTGCAGGGACATCAAGGAACGGCGCGAATTGGAGAACAGGATGAGGAGTCAGGAGAGCATGGCGTATGTCGGCCGGCTTGCGGCATCGCTCTCCCACGAAATTAGAAACCCCCTCTCGGCCATAAAAATGAACATGCAGATCCTCTCCCGCAAACTCGATCTGGAAGGATTCGATCGTCGGCGCCTTGAAATTATGGTGAGCGAGGTGACGCGGCTGGAAACGATCATCCGCAGGCTTATGGACCTTACGGCACCCATAGCGCCCGCCTTCGCGACGGTGAATCTCAACTCGGTCGTGGCGGACTGCCTGGATCTTCTCGAACCGCAGCTCGCGGAAACCGGAATCCGGGTGCACAAGACGCTCGATCGTTCGGGAGCCGAGGTGAAAGCGGACAAGGGGATGATGGAACAGGTGCTCATCAACCTGCTGCTCAACGCCATGGACGCGGTGGGGAAACAGGGGTGCATCACCGTGCGTACCGCTACGGAGTACCGAAAAACCGGCACGGTGCGCTGCGTGAGCGTACGCGACAACGGCCCGGGACTCACGCCCGAAGCAATGGAAAAACTCTTCACCCCCTTCTTCACCCAGAAGAGCAACGGCACGGGTTTGGGGCTGGCCAACGTCAAACGCATCCTTGATGCCCACCACGGACATATTTCCGTTCAATCGGGAGCGGGAAGGGGAGCCAGGTTTACCGTTCGGCTCACGGGAGCGTGATGACCAGAATCGCCGTTATCGACGACGATGCCTCGATCCGGGAATCGTTGGAAATGTTCCTGCGGGAACGCAGCTTCGACGTCAGGTGCGCGGAGACCGCTTCCCAGGGGCTGCAGATGCTGGTGGAATACCGCCCGCAGGTGGTCGTCCTGGATATCCGGCTGCCCGACGGGAGCGGGCTGGAATTGCTGCCGCCGCTGAAGGCGTTGCTGCCGGAAGCCAGGGTGGTGCTCATCACTGCCTTCCATGACATGGAAACCACCATCGAGGCCATGCGGCTGGGCGCATTCGACTACATCCACAAACCGCTGGACGTGGACGAACTGGAAGACGCCATCGGGAGGGCGGCGCACGTTGCGGATGAGCACCTCATCGTAAACGACGCCTCGGCGGCAAAAAGCGAAAGTGCGGCGGGAAACCGGCTCGTTGGCAAGTCCCGCGCGATGCGCCACATTTTCAAATCGATCGGCATCCTGATCCAGAACAGGGCCACGGTGCTCATCGAAGGAGAAACGGGCACCGGCAAGGAAGTGGTGGCCAGGGTGATCCACGAACGGTCGCCCTATCGGGCTCTGCCGTTCATCACGGTGGACTGCACGACACTCGTCGATACGCTCATGGAGAGCGAACTTTTCGGTCATGAACAAGGGGCCTTCACCGGGGCCGTGAAGACGAAAAAGGGACGGCTGGAGCTGGCGGGAGAGGGGACGCTCTTTTTCGACGAGGTGGGCGAGCTGCCCCCGGCCATGCAGAGCAAACTGCTGAGATTTCTGGAAAGAAGGGAATTCACCCGGGTGGGCGGAATCGCAACGCTTCACTCGCATGCCCGCATCCTTGCCGCAACCAACAGGAATCTCGAAGACCTGACGCTGGCAGGACGGTTCCGCCGCGACCTGTTCTTTCGTTTGAAGGTGGTGAACCTTCGGATCCCCCCGTTACGGGAACGGTTGGAAGACCTCGACGAACTGGTGCCGTTCTTCATGCGTCGGATCAATCGGGAATTGCGCACGGGTGTGATGAAGCTGGAAAGAGACGCCATGGATGTCCTGAGGGGGCACGTCTGGTCCGGAAACGTGCGGGAACTCATCAATGTGCTCACCAAGGGGATCATCGAAACAAGGGGGGAAGTGCTGACGGCCCATGCCGTCCGTTCGACGCTGAACGCACGCGAAACAGATCCGGCGGCACTCCCGGAACTTGCGCCGCTCTCGGAAACTGAACGACGGCACATCGAACGAACGATGTGCGTCACGGGGTGGAACGTTTCGGCTGCTGCGAAGGCCCTTGGAGTTTCCCGCCCCACACTTCGGAAGCGTCTGGAGAAGTATCACCTCCGTCGGCCGGCTCACCCGATTTCCCGACCATCGTAGTGGAAAAGGTTTTTCCAGTGGTGGAAAAGAGCTTTCCTGCGCGAGGTTCCACGGCTGAAGAAGGAAATGAATTTCATCGTTTTTTCAATACGATACCCGAGGGTGAAAACGCCGCGTTTTAGGCACGAGTCTTGCTTTTCCTTCCGTGTACGACGCATCCCGAACGGCCGCGGCAGGAATACAACCGTGATCTCTCCGGTGACGGCGAGAATTACGCCGTATTGAATGGTTTCTCTGAAGGCGACTCGTGCACAAGAGGTAGTAAACCTCGGGTCGAGGATCATGGAGAGGGGACCAAGCCGCGGAAGCGGCCGTAGAAGCAGCAAGGGTATGGCGGGCGGGCCGGCGGAGCGGAGGGGCTTGCCGGCTGCCGCAATCAACATCAGACGATCCTGCGTGACGACACGCGGGGAGTCGCAAACCTTGTCAAGGGAGGGTGCCATGTTGAAGAAGTGCCGGGGTTTTTGGTGCGTCGTCGTTCTGTGTTCTTTCATTTTCCTGTTGGGTGCCGGTTCAATGTCTCATGCCCAGGCTCCCATCAAACTCACCTATTCGAATTTTTTCCCGCCCACCCACATTCAGTCGCAGTTGGCGGAGGCGTGGTGCAAGGAAGTGGAGAAGCGGACCAACGGCAAGGTCGTGGTTGAGTACTATCCCGGTCAAACCTTGACCAAAGGGGCACAGTGCTACGACGGCGTGGTGAACGGAATGTCCGATATCGGGTTCTCGGTGCTGGGGTATACCCGTGGCCGGTTCCCGCTCATGGCCGCCGTCGATCTGCCCATGGGGTACACCAGCGGTGAAGAGGCCACCCGGGTGGTAAACGCCGTGTATGAGAAATTCAAGCCCGCCGAACTCAACGACACCGAAGTCATGTATCTGCATGCCCACGGAGCCGGACTCATTCATACCAAGGGAAAGCCCATCCATAAGCTGGAGGACCTCAAGGGGCTCAAAATCCGCTCCCACGGCACGTCGGCCGCCGCGATGAAGGCCCTGGGGGCCACACCGGTGGCCATGCCCATGCCTGAAACGTATCAGGCGTTGCAAAAAGGCGTCGTGGACGGCGCGGCCTACCCTTGGGAATCGAACAAGGGATGGAAGCTGGGCGAAGTGACCAACTATTGCGTGGCCAATTTTTCCTCGGCCTATACCACCAGCTTCTTTGTGGTCATGAACAAAGAGAAGTGGAACAGTCTGCCGGACGATGCGAAAAAAGTCATCCGGGAGATCAACAAGGAGTGGATTCCGAAACATGCTGCCGCTTGGGATAAGAGCGACATGGAGGGCGTCGTCTATTTCCTTAATCAGGGCGGAGAGGTCATAGGGCAGGACGAAAAGGAAGCAGCGCGTTGGAAGGCGGCGGTCCAGCCGGTGATTCATGATTACGTGAAGGAAGCGGAAGCCAAGGGGTTGAAGGCGAAGGAAGTGGTCGATTACATTGAGATGCTGTTGAAAGAACCCTCGAAATAACCAATCGATGCGGCCGTGCAGGTGTCCCGGCACGGCCGCTTTGGTGAGACACTCCAATTGGTAATTAAGAGGTATTGTATTGATGTCTACACTTGATTCGATCATCGACCGGTTGACGATGCTTCTCAAGATCGTCGGGGCTTTCTCTCTCGCGGGAATGATGTTGCTCACGTGTGTGGACGTTACGATGAGAGCGTTGGGCCATCCCCTTTTGGGGGCGGTGGAACTCGTGGGATTCATGGCCACTATGGTATTGGCCTGCGCCATGCCCTATACCCATCGGGAACGGGGTCACATCGGGGTGGATATGGTGGTCCGTAAGCTTTCGCCCGTCAAACAGTCCATTATCGATGGGATCACCGGAACGGTCGCGTTTGTTTTTTTCCTGATTGTGTCGTGGCGGACGGTTCTTTATTCGGAAAGCATGCGAAAGAGCGGTGAAGTTTCAATGACGCTGCAACTCCCCAGTTGGATCATCATTGCCTGGGTGGCGTTGGC
Organism: uncultured delta proteobacterium; assembly: GCA_963826125.1. Taxonomy (GTDB): domain Bacteria; phylum Desulfobacterota; class Desulfarculia; order JACQYL01; family CAWGVV01; genus CAWGVV01. The sequence goes on from CAWGVV010000001.1 coordinate 389,000, forward strand.
GTTCGTGGTGCTGAGCGCGACTATCGCCCTCGACGTAGTCAAAGCAGTGAGAAAGGCGGCCGCACATGAATGAACCAATGATCGGGGTGCTCGGCACGGTCCTCATGGTGCTGCTCTTTTTCACCCGCATGCCGGTGGCGTACGTCATGGCGCTGGTGGGGTTCATCGGTTTCAGCTACATACGGAGTCTCACGGGTGGCCTGAACCTTCTCTCCAGAGACATCTACGATGTCTTTTCTTCCTATGGGCTGACCATTATTCCCCTCTTCGTCCTGATGGGCCAGGTGGCGTTCAATGCCGGGATCAGCAGCAGGCTCTACGATACGGCCTATAAATTCCTGGGCCACGTCCGGGGCGGGCTTGCCATGGCTACCGTGTGTGCGTGCACCGCCTTCGGCACCGTATGCGGGTCGAGTCCCGCAACCGCCGCCACCATGGCCGTGGTGGGAATGCCGGAAATGAAGAAATACGGCTACGGCATGCAGCTTTCGGCGGGATCCGTTGCTTCCGGCGGAGGGCTCGGCATGCTGATGCCGCCCAGCGTCGTGCTGATCGTCTACGGCATCCTCACCGAGCAATCCATCGGCGCGCTTTTCGTGGCCGCCATCATCCCTTCCATCTACATAACGGCATGGTTCATCCTGGCGATCGTCGTTTACTGCCGGTTCAGGCCTGAACAGGGACCCAAGGGGGAAAAATTCACGTTTCGGCAGAAGATGACCTCGCTGAAGCAGACCGGAGAGACGTTTTCCATATTCGCCTTGGTGATGGGCGGGTTGTTCATCGGCGCGTTCACCCCCACGGAGGCGGGAGGCGTAGGGGCCCTGGCGGTAATTCTCGTTGCCGTTTTGCGGGGGAACCTCTCCTGGCGGGGAATGGTGCAATCCCTTTATGAAACGCTGCGAACGTCGTGCATGGTGCTGATGCTCATCGCGGGAGCGGTCATCTTCGGACACTTTCTGGCGGTAACCCGCATCCCATTCGAGGTCGCCGGCTGGGTGGGCCACATGAACGCGCCGAACTTCGTGGTGATGTCCATGATCATACTGGTGTACCTGATCGGGGGCTGCTTCATCGACGCCATGGCGCTCGTCATGCTGACGATCCCCATCTTCTACCCCGTCATCATCAATCTGGGATACGATCCCATCTGGTTCGGAGTCATCATCGTGCTCGTCACGCAGATGGGGGTGATCACTCCGCCGGTGGGAATCAATGTTTATGTGGTAAACGGTATTCACAACGAGGTCCCCATCGAGACGATTTTCATGGGGTGCATGCCTTTCCTGGCGGCGCTCATTTTGGGCACGTTGAGCCTCATTTTTCTCCCTCAAATCGTGCTTTGGCTGCCCAATCTGATGTATTGACGGAGGATGTTCGTGGAAGAAAAATCCCGCTACTGGAACCCGTACCTTGAAACACTCGACCGTGAGAAGTTGAGCGACCTGCAGTTGCGGAAATTCAGGAACATCGTTTCTTGGGCGGCCGAACGGTCGCCGTTCTATCGGAGGCTCTATGAGGAAGCGGGAGTCAGCCCTCGGGACATAAAAACCTGGGACGACGTTCGCAAGGTGCCGAAAGTGAACAAGGCGCTGCTCAAGGCGGGGCAGACCGAAGGAGATTTCCCATACGGCAATCTGCTCTGCCTGCCGAAGGAACAGGTCGTGGAATTCCGGCAGACCAGCGGAACGACGGGAAAGCCCATCTATCAGGCGGACAGCTGGGAAGATTGGGAATGGTGGGCGGAGTCGTGGTGCCACATTTTGTGGGCCCAGGGATACCGGCCCCGGGACAGGGTGTTCTTTCCGTTCGGTTACAACGTCTTCGTGGCGTTCTGGGCCGGCCATTACGCCGCCGAGAAAATCGGCTGCGAAGTCGTGCCGGGAGGGGTGCTGGACACCTCGGCGCGGGTACTCAAGATTCAGGAACTCAAGGCCACCGCCATGATGGGCACCCCCACGTATCTCCTCAACATGGCCGACGTGGCCCGTGAGAGGCTGAACATCGATCCTTCGTCCCTGACCGTCGGGAAAATCACCTGCGCGGGAGAGCCGGGAGCATCCATTCCCTCAACCAAACGCAGGATCGAGGAAGCCTGGGGCGCCAAGGTGTACGATCATGCCGGGGCCACGGAAATCGGCGCCTGGAGCTACGAGTGCGACGAGCAGTCCGGCGGGCTGCACGTGAACGAAGGATTTTTCCTGGTGGAGATCGAGGACCTCGATACGGGCGAACCGATCGCCGAACCGGGTCGCCGGGGAAGGATGGTCATTACCGCCCTCGACCGGCTCGCCCAGCCCTGCGTCCGATTCGATTCCATGGATATCATCGAGTGGCAGGACGGGGAATGTTCCTGCGGCCGCACCTATCGGCGGGTGAAGGGGGGAGTGCTCGGCCGGGCGGACGACATCACCAAAGTGAAGGGCGTGCTGCTGTCCCCCACGTCTATCGAGGAAGTTGTTCGGACCTTCGACGAACTGGGCGACGAGTACCAGGTGGTGGTGGAGCGTCGGGGTGACAGCGATCACATCACGCTGAAGATCGAGTTCAAACCGGAAGCGGAATCCCGTTCGGCGGAGGTGGTGGCGCGTTTGAAGGATTCTCTGCGCTTGAACACGAACCTGGGATACGCGGTGGAAGTTCATCCCTACGGTTCGCTCTCCCGATTTGAAGTAAAGGCGCGGAGATTCAATGACTTGAGGAAGCATTAGGAGCAAGGAGGAGGTGTTGGACAGGTTGATTGCTGAAACCGTATTGGAACATCTTGCGCGACTGAGGGCGGAAACGGAAGCGCTCACCGAAGCGGCCGGAGATTTTCCCGCCATCCAGCGCAACGCCTTGAGGGTGAAGGCAAGCATCCGAATGATGGAAATCGACCTCGGCATGCTGACCGTTCCTCCGAGAGCATGAAGGGAATCGTCGAAGCGCCGTCGGGATGCATCGAACGGAAGCGGGGAAGCGATAGATTCCCTGCGTGAGAAGAAATCATGGTTTGTAGTGTCCGGAACAGAGTGGAGGTTTGCCCATGCTGCTGCCTGTTTTTGAGTACCATAGCCCGAGAAGCTTGCCGGAAGCCCTCGAGCTTTTGAACCGCCATGGAGAAAGTGCCCGCATATTGGCAGGCGGCACCGATCTCCTCGTCAACATGAAGAGGAAGGTGACCGCCCCCGAACATCTGATCGGGCTGGAAAAGATGGCCGAGTTGAGCGCAATATTCTTTCGGGACGGCCGATTGGAAATCGGCGCGGCGGCGACGGTTGCCTCATTGGCGGAAAACGACACGGTTCGGGAGAGGTTCGAGGTGCTTCGAGCGGGTGCGGCCGCCCTCGGTTCTCCCCAGGTGCGCAATCGCGCCACCATCGGCGGCAACATCTGCAACGCCCGGCCCGCCGCCGATCTGCCGCTTCCCCTGCTGGTCCTGGACGCGCGGGTGGCTATCGCCGGCAGCGCCGGCAAGCGCGAAGTTGCCCTGTCCGAATTTTTTCTGGGACCCGGCAAAACGGTGGTCACGCCTCGGGAAATCGTAACCGCCGTTCTCATCGACCAGCCCGGGGAAGGGTTCGGAGCCGGATATGAAACCCTCTGCCTCAGACGCGCCATGGAAATCTCCATCGTAAACGCGGCGGCGTCCGTCACCCTTTCCCGTGACGGCTCGGTTATAGAAAAGGCACGGGTGGCTCTGGGAGCGGTGGCCCCCATCCCCATGCGCGCGACCCGTGCGGAGTCGATCCTTCAGGGGGCAAACGCGGAGGACGGTGTCTTCCGGAAGGCGGCGCTCGCCGCCGCGCAGGAAGCCCGACCGATCACCGATCATCGCGGGTCGGCGGAGTATCGACGGGAAATGGTAATGGTGTTGACCGAACGAGCCCTGCAAAAGGCCCGACGGAGCGCGCTCGGTGAGGAGGGGGAGAAGCGGATATGAAGAAACAGTACATGAGTCTCACCGTCAACGGAACTGAGTATGAGCTTCTCTCGGCGCCCAACCGAACGCTGGCCCAGGTGCTGCGCGAAGACTTGTCCCTGCTGGGGACCAAGACCGGCTGTGGCGTCGGGGACTGCGGATCGTGCACCGTGCTGATGGACGGTAAGCCGGTTAATTCCTGCCTTGTACTCGCCCTTCAGGCCGAAGGCCGCGAGATTGTCACCATCGAAGGGATAGCCGACGGAAGCAGGCTTCATCCCATCCAGGAAGCCTTTATCGAAAAAGGGGCGGTGCAGTGCGGCTTCTGCACTCCGGGCATGGTGGTGTCCGCCAAGGCTCTCCTTGACCGCAATCCCTATCCCGACCGCGGAGAGGTACGCGAGGCGTTGAGCGGGAACCTGTGCCGCTGCACCGGCTACCAGAAAATCGTGGATGCGGTGGAAACCGCGGCCCAAAAGATGAACCGGAAGGGAGGCGAATAGCATGGCCCCTGAATTCGACGTCATCGGCACCCGCACGGTCCGCCTGGATGCTCCGGACAAAGTCACCGGCCGAGCCCGCTACGTTGACGACCTTTCTTTTCCCGGCCAGCTCTACGGCGCCTTGTTGCAGAGCCCCCATGCTCACGCCCGGATCCTCAGCATCGATACCTCCAAGGCGTTGAAACTGCCGGGAGTGAAGGCGGTGCTCACCGCCCGCGACATTCCTCCCACCAAATACGGCGTGTCTCCCGCCCGGTACGACGAGAACCTGTTCGCGGTGGAGAAGGTGCGTTACATCGGCGACGAAGTGGCCGCGGTGGCCGCGGTGGACCTGGATACCGCCCTGGAAGCCGTGGGGCTGATCGAGGTCGAGTACGAACCGCTCCCTGCCGTGTTCGACCCGTACGAAGCCATGGCCGACGGCGCCCCGCAACTCCACGACGAATATCCCAACAACATCTGCGGCGAGGTGCATCAGGAGTTCGGCGACGTGGCGGCGGCCTTTGCAGAGTGCGACTACGTGAGGACCGACGTACTGAAGAACAAACGACAGGACGCGGCGTTCATCGAACCCAATGCCGCCATAGCGGTGTACGACCTGAACGGTTGTCTGACCATTCACAGCGCCACGCAGGTGCCCCACTACGTGCAGCGGACGGTGTCCATGGTGACCGGGTTGCCTGTCGGCAAGGTGCGGATCATCAAGCCCTACGTGGGAGGGGGATTCGGCCCCAAGGCCTCGGCGACCCCGATCGATCTGAGTTCCGCGTTTCTGGCCGTCAGAACCGGACGGCCGGTAAAGATGGCCTACACGAGGGAGCAGGTGTTTCTGTTCAGCCGGGCGCGGCACCAGTTCATTCACGAGATGAAGACGGGGTACAAGAAGGACGGCACGATCATGGCGCTGGAACATCGGTGCCTCATGGACGGCGGAGCCTACAGCTCCTTCGGCATCGCCACGGTGTATTACGCCGGTTCCCTGCTGGGCGCACCCTACCGGCTGCCCAACATGAAATACGACGGGTTCCGGATCTACACCAATCGGCCCGCCTGCGGTGCCCAGCGAGGCCACGGCGGGGTGGCGGCGCGCGCCTGTTTCGAACAGGGGATGGACCAGGCGGCGGAAGAGTTGGGGTTCGATCCCATCGATCTGCGCCTCAAGAACATGATGAAAACCGGAGACGTTTCCTGCAACGAGTTCAACATGTCGTCGCTCGGCATGCTGGAATGTCTGGACGCGGTGAAGGATGGTTCCGGATGGAGTGAAAAGAAGGGAAAGCTTCCCAAGGGCAAGGGAATCGGAATGGCCTGCGGGTTCTTCGTTTCCGGGGCCGGTTACCCCATTTACCGTTCGGATACCTACCACTGCACGGTGGTGATCAAGGCGCAGGAGGACGGCGGCGGTGTGATCCTCTACACCGGTTCGGCCGAGATCGGACAGGGGTCCGATACCACCTTCGGCATGATCGCGGCCGAAGCGTTGGGCATTCCCCTTTCGGACGTCACGGTGATTTCGGGAAGCACCGATTACTCCGTGGACCTCGGTGCCTACTCCTCCCGGCAAACGCTTATGACCGGGCACGCCACCAAGGAGGCCGCCGAGGACGTCCGCAGGCAGATTCTGGAGGTGCTTTCCGAGGAGCTGCAGGTGCCGGTGGAGGAACTCCACGTCCGCAAGGGGCGCATAAAGATCGACCGGGACAACGTCGACTTCACCGGTCTTCGCAGCCGCTATATAAAGGAACACCGGGGATGGACGGATCATCCCGATGGCGCGGAGCTGACCTTCAAGGAGGCCGCGCGCATGGCCTACCTCAAGAAGGGCACCATCGTCGGCACGGGCAAGTACAAACCGCCGGCATTGGGCGGAAAGTACAAGGGTGCCACAGTGGGAACGTCGCCCGCCTACGGCTGCTCCGCCCAGGTGGCGGAAGTGTCGGTGGATTTTGGAACCGGTCAGGTAACGGTGGAACGGATCACCGACGCTCACGACTGCGGACAGGCGATCAACCTCACTTCAGTGGAAGGCCAGATGGAGGGATCGGTATCCATGGGATTGGGCGAAGCGCTTTTCGAGGAAGTGAAGTTCGACCGGAAGGGCAAAATCCTCAACCCCTCGCTGGGCGAGTACCACATCCCGACCGTTATGGACATGCCGGAAATGAACTGCATCGTGATCGAAACGAACGAGCCCAACGGTCCCTTCGGCGCCAAGGAAGTGGGGGAGGGGGCCATCATGCCCACCATTCCCGCCATCCTGAACGCGGTGCGGAACGCTCTCGGCGCGGCCGTGAACGAGTTGCCGCTCACCCCGGAACGGGTGTATCAGGTGATCAAACAGAAGAAAGACAAGGATTAATCGGACAGCACACGGTGAACCGGTCCCCCGTAGAGATTGTCGATAAAGTTTTCCGAACGTCACCCCGGCGAAAGCCGGGGTCTAGAAGTATTTGAAAATACTGGATTCCGGCTTTCGCTGGAATGACGAAGCAAGGAGAAAGGCTCATTTATCGATACTCCCATAAAGGCGGGCCGGTTTCACCCTGCCGTTGTTCACCTTGGAAAGGCGCCGTCTTTGGCCGACACCCACACCATCGTCATACAGCTGGACGGATTCCCGGAAGAAATTCCCGCCCATGCAACCGTGGCGCAGTTGATCGAACAGCACAAGGCGGCGCACAAAGACCTTCTGGTCGAAGTGAACGGACGCTTCGTGCATCCCAGGGATTACGCCGCCCGGCACCTTGAGCAGGGCGACCGTGTGGAGTTCATTCTCGCCGCTTTCGGGGGCTGAACGCACAAGCTCGCCGTCCGTTCGCCTTACTTCCGACCCTTGAAATTTCATTAGTACGAATCCCTCGTTAAATACCCTCTTTGGATCATCCTTCCGCCCTCTGCGCCTGGCGGACTGTCTGCGGAGTCCCTCAAAAGCGCGGAAGCGATTTCTTTACATGTCGTAAAAGAACGTGGCACCGGGGGTGGAACCCGTTTTGCCCCGCATGAAGCGTTGTGTAAAATAGTGTAGTTTTATCAATAGTATATGCAGTGATGGTGAATGGCGACATGCTGGCACATCCCTTGCTCGATAGCCCTGCGAAGCACGTATGGCCGGAGTTCCCCCCACGATGTCGGGCGAAGAGGATTACTGGATGGATGTCTCAAAAACGACGAAGGAAAACCGCTACTCGTCCCTGCGAAACACCCTGCTCGTCAGCATGATCATCGTGCCGGCCATTCCGTTTTTCTGCATCGTTGCCATCGGCTACTACTACTTCATCACCTCCCTGGAATCGGAGAACATCTACCGGCTCACACGCATCGTGGAAGATCACCGGGACATGATCGATTCGTTCCTCCGCGAACGGCTGAGCGACGTGCAGTTCATTCAGCAGACCTACTCCTCCAATCAATTGTCCGACCCGAAAACGCTTGATGAGGTGTTTGAATGCCTCCAGAAAAAGTCGAGCGCCTTTACCGACATCGGCATTTTCAACGAGCAGGGTATCCATGAGGTGTACCACGGCCCGTTCGAACTCGAAGGCAAAGACTATAAGGACGAGCGGTGGTTCAAATACGTTTTGGACAACGGCAGCTACATCAGCGACGTTTTCCTGGGGTACCGGAAGAGCCCCCATTTCGTCGTGGCGTCCTCCAGGAACGAAGACGGAAAGACATGGGTGATACGGGCGACGATCGATACGTCGCTTTTCAGCGAAGTGGTGGAAACCATTCGTGTGGGGAAAACCGGAGAAGCGTACCTGTTGAACAGGGAAGGCATGTTCCAGACCCAGCGCAGGTCCGGTGGAAAACTGATGGAGAAGGATGCGGACCTCGCCAATCCACCCGCCGTGCATCCCGGAGTGGAAACCTTTGTGGACAAGGACGCACACGGCGTTCCGTATCTCTACGCGACCACCTGGTTGAAAAACAAGGCCTGGCTGCTGGTGGTCCGACAGGAAAAAGCGGAAGCCTACCGGTCACTGCATCGGGTATCCCTCCTGGGAATAGCGGTAATCATCCTGGGGGGGATTTGCATCATATGTGTCGCCTTCTACGTCACCAACCTGATTATCCGGAGAATGCACCAGACGGAATCGGAAAAGGAAGAACTGGGCAAGCAGCTTGTGGTGGCCGGCCGATTGGCCGAAATCGGCGAGATGTCGGCGGGATTCGCCCACGAAATCAACAATCCCCTGCAGATCATGCGGGCCGAGCAGACGCTGATCGATACGATTCTCCAGGAGATACAGGACCGGGGGGAGATCAAACCTTCCCCGGACCTGGACGAGATAAAGGACTCCATGCACCAGATACGGCTGCAGATAGAGCGGTGTGCCGAGGTGACGCAAGGGCTCCTCAAGTTCGCCCGCCACAAGGAGTCCCACGAACAGATCGTGAGCCTGCAGCAGATCGTACCGGAAGTGCTTCGGCTCGTGAGGCGAAAGGCGCAGGTGGAAGGGGTGAACGTTCAGGTGGAGATAGCGGAGGACATCCCTTACGTGTCCGTCGATGCCGCTCACCTCCAGCAGGTATTGGTGAACCTGTTCAACAATGCCATCGACGCCATCGTGGAGCAGCACGGTTCGAGCGGCGGCGAAATGCTGGTTAAGGCAGGGCTGGCCGAAGACGGTCAGGTGTCCATCGCCGTCCGGGACAACGGATGCGGAATCAGTCCCGAAAACCTGGAAAAGATTTTCACGCCTTTCTTTACCACGAAGCCGGTGGGCAAGGGTACGGGCCTGGGGCTTTCCATCTGCTTCGGCATCGTGAGCGGCATGGGGGGAACCATGGAGGTTACCAGCCGGGTGGGAAACGGGACCACGTTTACCATATATCTGAAGCAAGCGTGAGGAAGCTGGTTGTCCAAAAAGGCAGCGAAACGTTTCACAGCGTTGGAGGTGATCGATGGCCGAGATGAAAATAATGTTGGTGGACGATGAGGAACGGTTCCTCGAAACCACCAAAAAACTGCTGGAGAGGAAGGGGCACCAGGTCCTCACGGCGCCGAGCGGAATCGAAGCTCTCGAGAAATTGAACGGCGCGGCCGTTCACGTCGTTGTCCTCGACGTCAAGATGCCCGGGATGGACGGCGTTGAAACCCTGAAGGAAATCAAGAAATTTTTCCCCCTGGTGGAAGTGATCATGCTCACGGGCCACGCAACGGTAGAATCGGCCGTGCTCGGCCTCAAGGCAGGCGCTTTCGACTACCTGCTCAAGCCGTGCGACATCGATGAACTGCTCGGTAAGGCCGAGGAAGCCTTCGAGCGGTTGCAGCGCCACGAAGAGAAGATTCGCATGGCGCAGACGCGTGCGTACGTGAAATCGCCGAGGGAGTTGCTGAAGGGGCAGAACCCGGAAAAGTGAGAGCCGTTGCCCGGGCAGAAAAGAACACACTGGATAAGGCGAGGCTGAACATGGAGAAAATCAAGATACTGATGGTGGATGACGAGGAGAAGTTCCGCGAGACCACGGCAAAAATCCTCTCCAGAAAGGGGTATGAGACCACCGTGGCCGGCAGTGGTGCGGAAGCGCTCGAAATTCTGAAGAAGAAACCGCAAGACGTCGTGGTGCTGGACATCAAGATGCCGGGCATGGACGGTCACGAGGCGTTGGCCCGAATGAAGGAGCTGGACCCCAAGATTCAGGTGATCATGCTCACGGGGCACGGCGCCATGGACTCGGCCAGGGAATCGCTCAAACACGGCGCTTTCGAATATCTGAGCAAGCCGTGCGACATCGACCTGCTCGCCCTGCGCATCAACGACGCCTACTCGGCGATGCACAAGGGGAAAAAGGAAGAGAAGCAGGTCAGGGACGTCATGATTCCCATCGAGGAATACACCACGGTGGGACCCGAAAAGACGGTGCGGGAAGGCATCCAGATGCTGCGGCAGTCGTTCGAGGTATCGGTGCCGACGAGCAGACTCATGAAAATGGGGCACCGTTCCATCCTGGTCATGGACCGAAAGGGCGAACTGCTCGGCGTCCTCAGCATCATGGACCTGATACGGTCCGTCCGGCCCTCCTACCTTTCCGCGCCGAAACCCTCCATGGCCGACAGTATCCAATATTCGGCCATGTTCTGGTCCGGCCTTTTCACCCGGCAAGCCAAAGCGCTGGCCTTGGTGAAGATCGTGGACATCATGTCCCCCTCCCCTCCCGTCATCCGGGAGGATGCCAATCTGATGGAGGCGGCGAACCTGCTCTTCACGGAACGGTCGCGCCGACTGGTCGTCTTGGGGCTGGAAGGAAAGGTGATCGGCGTGGTGAGGGAGCAGGAAATCTTTTTCGAACTCGCCGGCATCATCCTGGAGGCATAGCGCCAATCGAACGAGCATTCCGGAGAATCGGGTACTACAAGCGAGCCCTCAGTACGAACGAAGGAGAAGGTGATGTCAGACGGAGAAAAGAAAAAAGCCACGGGATATGACAAGTATATCGACTGGAAAATATTTGTCATACCGGTCGTTCTCTTCGCCCTGATCCTTATCATCCCTACGCCGAACGGCATGAAGGACGTGGCGACTGAAGTGAAGGTCGGACCGGGAGCGGTTATCAACCTCATTACTCAGGATCTTTTTCAAAAAAAATCCGGCGATGCGGATCAGTGGCAGTTGCTCACCGCGGAAATCATCGAGTGCAACATTTCCATGGGAGCCCTCGGCAAGAAAGCTTTCGATCGCGCGGATGCGAAGTTTCTGAAAAAATATAAAATCCAGGCGGAATCGAAGAACCTCGATCGGTCGAGGGAATGGGTAAACGCCAACCTCAACGCGGATCAGTACCTGAAGTTGACCACCAAGGCGCTGCAATTCAAGCGTGACGGACTTACCTACGACGGTTTGAAGGAATCGGATAAGAAAAAGGCCACGATCGGGGCTTGGCATATCCAGGTCGCCATCGCCACCACCGTGTTCGTCGTCACCTGCTTTCTCACCGAATGTATTCCGCTTCCCGTCGTCGCTTTCTGTACGGGGTTGATTTTCGTTTTCGCCGGAGTGGTGAGTCGAAGCGACGTGGCGCAGCTCTACTGGAGCGACGCGGTCTGGTTCATCATGGGCAGCCTTATGTTCGCGGCGGCATTCATACGAACCGGGGTGGACAAGCGTGTCTGTCTCATCTTGTTCAAGGGCATCGCCGTGCCCAGCGTACGGCTGATCACCCTCGGGTTCTTCATCGTCATTACGCCTCTGGCGGCCTTCATCTCGGACCATGCCCTGGCGGCCATGTTCCTCCCCATCGGCATGCTGCTCTACCAGAACAGCCTGACGGACGAAATCCAGGAGGATCCGGAACTGGCCAAGATGCTGATGATCTCCATCGCCATGGCCTGCAACATCGGAGGTCCCGGCGCTCCTTCGGGCGGTGCCCGGAACGTCATCATGATGACCTACCTGAACGACATGTTCGGCATGGACATCGGGTACTATCAGTGGATGACCTATTGCATGCCGTTCCTGGTTCTCATGATTCCCGTGACGTGGTTTTTCGTGAATTGGCGGTTCAAACCGAAAGTTACCTCTCTCGCCCCGGCCATGGACCAGCTCAAGAGGGAAATCGCCAGGATGGGAGGGTGGAACAGCAAGCAGATTTGGGCGCTGGTCATTTTCGTGGTGATGGTTTTCGGTTGGATCACGGAGCAGAGCTTTTACGAGTCGGGCATTATTCCCGTGCGGTTGGGAATCGGTGTACTGGCGATGGCGGGAGCCGTAGCCTACGTCCTGGCGGGCGTGGTCAACTGGCGCGACTATCATCAGAGAGTGGACTGGGGCGTGGTATGGCTCTATGCCGGGGCGCTCATCTACGGTAGAGTTCTGGACAGCACCGGCGCCGCCTACTGGCTGGCCAGAAGCGTCATGGATCTGCTGGCGCCCCTGGGCATGAGCCACGGCATCCCCCTCTTGGTCACCTCCAATGGTCTTACGGCACTGATGACGCAACTTATGGCGGACGGCCCGTGCGCCGCCGCCGTCGGTCCGGTGGTCCTGAACATGGCCGGTCTGGCTCATCCGGGATCGAGCTTCCTGCCTTTCGTTGCCATGTCCACCGGTATTGCCGCCTCGTTCGCCTACTGCCTGATCATCGGCACTCCGCCCAACGCCATCGTGTATGCGAGCGGTTATCTGGAGCCCAAGGATTTCTTGCGGGTAGGCGTTCCCCTGTGGATCGCCGCCAACGTTGTGCTTGGACTTATGGCCCAATTCTATTGGGTGTTCAGAGGATGGTCCGGTTTGCCGGGATTCTGACGATGCGCTCTCTCCTTCCGAGTGTCGGAAGGAGAGAGCGTTCTCGACGTGGGCCAAGAAAAAGAAATCGAGAAGGAAAGAAAGGTTCAAGCCATGCAGACGGAAAGCGATCACGTATCACAACGAGCGTTCCATTGGTCGAACGGCAGACTCTACTTCACGCGCAGTTGTGAGAGAACGCTCTTTTTCCTGCTGTCCCTCGCCATGCTCGGCTGGGGACTCCTGACAAAGTTCGGAATCCTTTAGGCGATGGCCGCCGAGGAGAGAGAAAAGATGCAAAGTGTGGCAATGACAGATCGACCGACCGGTATGCAAGATAAGTCAAAATCGTTTTCCCTGTCTTACTACTGTAACGTCCTGGGCGCGGTCATCAAAAGGCCCTCGGCGTTTTTCGACGGCTTGCCGGACGACATCGGCTTTGTGCGGCCTTTGTCCGTGCTGGCGGTGTCGGGCATTTTCTGCGCGCTGGCGAGCCTCATGCAAATCCAGGTCAACCGGACACTCATGTTCAGCATAATATTGGCCAACGCCGTTCTTCTCCCCATTATCAGCGCGGGGTTGGGGTACGCGCTGGCCGGCCCCATGATGAACATGAAAGCGGGATTTCCGAAGTTCCTGGCCGTGTACGCGTTTTCCAGCGCCGCGGTGCTTCTCGTTGCCTGGATTCCCTCTCTCATCTTCATGACTGAACCGTACAAGTGGTTTCTCATCGGCAAGGGCCTCGTGCGAAGCATCGGCCTCACCAAAGTTCAGGCCATTCTCCTCATCCTGTTTTCGATCTGCGTCATGATGCTCGTCTATTGGCTGCTGGCATCGGTCGTGCGAAAAACGATCTGAGTCCGTTCGGCGATTCCGTTCCCCGAATCCCGGAAGATGTTCCCGTTTCCGGGAGAAACGAAACCCCCTCGTTCTTGCCTTGAAGGCCGGACGGAAAAGGGGGTATTGTTTTTTCCGGGGGCTGTGTTGCTCGGGGTGTGCTTCCCTCCCTCGCCGCTCATGTAGGGCGAAAAGAGTCTTGCCTTCGGCGGGGCAACGATGCGCCGCGCAGCCGTTCGGACCGCATGCTGCGGTCCGGCGTCACCCACAATCGACCTTGCGATTCGGAGACACGCAAAAAGTGTCGAAATTTCTCCTCCGGAAACTGCTTCTCCTGGTGCCCACCCTGTGGGGCGCGCTCACCCTTGTGTTCCTCCTCCGGCCGCTCATTCCCGGCGATCCCATCGATTTCATGCTCGGAGAAACGGCCCGTACGGCCGACCGTGAAGTATTGCGGAAGGAATTCCACCTCGACCTGCCGATGGCGCAACAGTACGGCCTCTTTCTTCGGGACGCCGCACACGGCGATTTCGGACGTTCGATTCATACCCGCCGGCCCGTGATGGACATGGTGGCCGAACGATTTCCCGCCACCATGGAACTGGCGGCGGGAGGAATGACCGTGGTGCTCCTCCTGGCCATTCCCCTGGGGATCCTGTCGGCGGTGAAGAAGGATTCCGCGGTCGACCACCTGTCGAGGATCGCCGCCCTGTTGGGGGTGGCCATGCCCAACTTCTGGCTGGGTCCCCTGTTGATCATCTTTTTTTCCATCACTCTCGGCTGGCTGCCCGTTGCGGGGAAGGGAGGAATTCAGCACCTGGTGCTGCCCTCCATCACGCTGGGAACGGCCATGTGCGCGCTTCTTACCCGCATGACCCGCTCCGTGATGCTGGAACGGCTCAATGAGGATTACATCACCGCGGCCCGGGCCAAGGGAGTGAGTGAAGGCATGGTGATACTGAAACACGGCTTCCGAAACGCGCTCATCCCCCTCATCACGCTTCTCGCGCTTCAGACGGGCGGGTTGCTCGCCGGGTCCATCATCACCGAGACCGTTTTCGCCTGGCCCGGCATTGGGACACTGCTCATCTCAGCCATCAATTCCCGGGATTTTCCCCTGCTGCAGGGGTGCATCGCCGTGATCTGCATCAGTTATGTGCTGATAAATCTTTGCGCCGATCTTGTCTACGCCGCGGCCAACCCGACGGTGCGACTCTCTTCGAAGCAATGAATCTCCGTCGCACAAAAAAAGCAGTCCGGCGAAGACCGAACATGGGCAGGGGGCTCTTCCGGGTCGGATGTTGTATCCTGCTGTTTGCAGTGATTGGAGCGATTTTTGCTCCCCTGCTCGCGCCCTGCGATCCTCTGCGCTACACCATGTCGGAAGGGCTTGCCCCGCCCAACACCGCCCACTGGCTCGGCCAGGACAGGATGGGAAGAGACGTGCTGAGCCGTCTCGTCTACGGGACACGGGTCAGCCTCTACGTGGGGATCGTCACGGTATCGGTATCGCTCGTCATCGGCACGCTGCTGGGGACTTTTTGCGGCTACGTCGGCGGCTTCGCGGAAGAACTGCTCACCAGGGTCATCGACATCCTGCTCGCGTTCCCCGGAATACTCCTGGCCCTGGCCATGATGGCCATTCTGGGGCCGAGCCTGAACAACGTCGTCCTGGCGCTCTGCGCGGTCAACTGGGTGAGCTACGCCCGTCTGGCGCGCGGGCAGGTGCTGGAACTGAGGGAAAGGGAATTCATCGTCGCCGCCGGGGCTATCGGGTGCGGCACCTGGCACACCGTGATTCATCATCTGCTTCCGAATCTCATCACCCCCATTATCGTGGAAGCCTCCTTCGGAATCGGAAGCGCCATCGTGGGAGAAGCCGGCTTGAGTTTTCTCGGCCTCGGCGTGCAGCCGCCCACGCCGAGCTGGGGAGCCATGCTGAACGAAGGGCGCCAGTTCATCCTGGTTGCCCCGTTCCTCACCATCTTCCCCGGACTGGCCGTCATGCTGGTCGTGCTGAGCGCGAATCTGATCGGGGACGGCCTGCGCGACATTCTCGATCCGCGAAGTACGACGAGGCGGTAGAACGACCGGAGGTTTTCCGTTGAAAAAGGGAGAGCGTTTTTCTACTCTGGATCTCCCCCTGACGTACGGAAGACGGCCGAATCCTTACGAGTGACGGAACGGGTCGGGGACCCGATGTTGCGCGGGGGCGGAAAGGTTCGTCCGGTAAGGTGCTCCCGCGGGAAACGACGCAAAAGAGCCATCGACGGGAATCGAGGAGGACCGATGATCACCGTTTCGGTTAAGAACATGCGCATCCTGCACGTGGTGGAAGGACTGGCGGAGGGGCTGTCGGCGTTCTCCGGGCCGAGCAGGGTGGCGCTGCTCTATGCGGAAGGTCCCCGGGACCCCATACGTGTTTACGATCCGCAGAACCTCCTGGTGGGGCACGAACCGAAGTTCAAGGAATTGTATCTCGACTCGGAAGTGTGGCGTACCGGCGCGCCCGTAATCGAGGGCCTGAAGCTTTTCGGGCAGATTCACCATGAGAAGAATCTCGGGCTGGCCGGGCTCATTTCCTATGGCGGCAGGACAAGGTCGATCTTCTATCAGATGTGGTTCACCGAGCACCACCCCGACATGTGTTCCATCGGACCGACCGAAAGGTGGCTCGAACAGGCGGTATGTCTTCTCTCGCACGACTTCGCCACGGAAGACGTTTTTTACAGCGGAACGTCGAAGTACGTGTTGGAGGAGTACGCCACCCATGCGGTGCGGGATTTTCTCTACGACCTGATCAACGTTCTGCTGGGCTGGGACATGAATTTCCGTGTGTATCCTCTGCTCTACGACATATTGAACATTTCGAAGACGAACGAGGAAGGTTTCCCGCCGCAGGGAATGCTCGTGATTCTCCAGCCCCGAACGCTTTCCGAGATAGATTTCCTGATCCGCTTTCCGGAGAGCGAACGTCCTCACCTGCGCAATGCGAAACACGTGCGCAAACTCCTGTCGGCGGTCGAGGAGTCCGACCGGAAGCTCATCTCCGACGGCGAACGGATCATCGGGATCGCCGGGGGCGCGCTGCCGGAGATACGGATGACCGCCGATTTCCGAGGGGGATACGGTTTCCTGCGGTTGGCGGGCAGCCCGGTGTGCAGCTTCTCCGACGGGAAGTTTCAGTCGACCACCAGAAAGCCCAACCTGGTGCAGTTCGAGGAGGCCTTACTCGAATTCAGCCCGGACGCGTTTTTCAGCAACGAGCTGTATCGGATTGTCGTGAGCATTGCCGCCGAGGCGGGGGAACACAAGCACGGCTGCACGATCGTGGTGGACCTCAACGAGGTCCCGCTCGACCTGGCGGGCCAGAAGCTGGAATACCCGGTGGACTTGAGGGCGGATCGGCACCTTGCCCTGGCGCAGTCTCTTTCCCGGGTGGACGGAGCGCTCCACGTGGGACGCGATTTCCATCTTCACGGGTTCGCCTGTCTGCTGGACGGTCATTCGGTGGCCGAGGAGGATCGATCCAGAGGGGCACGCTTCAATTCGGCGTTGCGGTTCACGGCCGAGCACCGGAACATCATCGTCGTCGTGGTTTCTGCGGATCGTCCGGTGTCGGTGATCGAGAACGGGAGGGACCTTACGGTCAGGCGTTCGTGCATTCCGGTTTCCCGCTCGCTTCTTTCCCCTCCCACCCTGGCCGAGTGGCTGGAACAGCACGGGTAGACCGTTCGCCGCGGAGTTTCTTTCTCACTCTTTTTCCGGTACGTCGGTGCTCCCGTTAGGGAGGGAGCGCAGGAAGCTCGATATGGCGGTAGGTATCTGCCGCCTGATGAACATTTCCCGATCGCTGTGAAATATCTGCTGATACGCCATGTAGTCCGGGTTGCTCTCCAGTACCAGCGGCGTCTGGTTGGCATACTGATCCTTGATTTCGTCGAAGCGGGTGATGAGTTCGACGAGAGGATAGTACTCGGCGGCGAACCCCGTGATCCACCCCAGCCTGCGCATGCATTCGAAACGAATCTGGTCGAGGATGAAAAGCGAGATGTCGAGCACCCGCATCTTTTCGTGGCCGTCCAGATAGTAAAATTTCGTTCCCGACCCCAGCGCCAACGCACCCATGATAAGGTCATAGATAAGCGCCTGGGCGTCGTGTCCCGACTGGAGCAGATGAGCGAGCGTCTTGTCGGACAAGTCCGTCAGTTTCGTCCGTTGATCCAGCGATTCGCTGAATTGCGACCGCCAGGTATGAAAAGCCCTCTCGGCGATCTGCTTCGCCTTGAAGGACATCATGTCGATAATTTTGTTCATGGAGTGGAGCCTCGCCGAAATTACGTCATCCGACGTGGTTGAGGTTGAAGATCCTCCTCACGTAGTCGATGTCCTGGTCCTTGTTTTCCTCGTGCGTTCGTTCCCTCTTTAAAAATTGAATCGGATCGTGCAGCAGTTTCTTTATAAGCGACCGGGTGAGAACATCGATGGCCTCGCCTTCCTCCGGGGTGAGTTCCTTGAGGCGGGAGAACGTCTTCTGCAATTCCGCGACGCGGATATGTTCCGACTTCTCCGTCAATCCCACGATGGTGGGCACCACCTCCAGCCCCTCGAGCCAATGGAGGAATTTGATCGTTTCCTCCTCCACAATGCGCTCCGCCATCAGTGACTCCACCTTTCGGTCCTTTACGTTGGCGTCGACGATGCCCTGCAATTCGTCTATGTTGTAAACATAACAATTGTCCAGGCCGTTGATCTGGGGGTCGATGTCCCTCGGCACGGCGATATCGATGAAAAAGAGCGGTCTGTTCCTGCGCTTGCGCGCCGCCCGCTTCACCTGTTCGGCATGAACCACGTACTCCTTTGCCCCCGTCGAACTGATGACGATGTCCGCCACCGCCAGATGTTTTTCCAGTTCCTCGAGATACGTGGGCTTGCCCCCCAGCTTCCTCGCCAGCTCCACGGCTCGATCGAAGGTCCTGTTGGCCACCGAAATTTCCTTGACCCCGTTGTTCATGAGGTGACGGACGGCAAGTTCGGCCATTTCGCCGGCGCCGATGAGCAGTATGCTCTTGTGAGTGAGGTCGTCGAAAATCTTTCTGGTCAGCTCCACCGCCGCATAGCTGATGGAAACCGCCGAACTGCCGATCCGGGTTTCCGTGCGCACCCTCTTGGCCACGAAGAACGCCCGGTGCAGCAGCCGGTTGAGCACCACTCCCGTGGCCTTCTGGTCGGTGGCCTGGCGATAGGAATCCTTCACCTGGCCGAGAATCTGAGGTTCTCCGATCACCATGGAGTCCAGACTCGAACTCACCCTGAACAGATGGAGCACCGCTTCACGGTCCTGCAGTTGATACACGTGTTTTCGCAGCTCCTGCTGCCCGGTTCCGAATTTACCGGCCAGGAAATCGAGGATGCCGGAAAAGCTCAGTGAAGAGTCCGGGGAAACGAACAGCGCCTCCACCCGGTTGCACGTGGACAGGTACACCCCTTCCTTTATCCCCTCGATTCCCAGCAGCTCCCGGACAACGGACGGTTGCTCCGGTGCGGAGCAACTCAGGGCGATACGCTCTCGCATCTCCACGGGCGCAGTGGTATGGTTCATGCCCACGAGCCCGATGTTCACGAGATTCCCCCCAGCGTTCCGAAATTATGATACCCCTTCAGGATAAAATTAACTCCCAGAAAGGAGAAAAAAATCACCACGAACCCGATAATGGAAAGTATGGCGGCCCGCCGCCCCCTCCACCCCACCGTAAGGCGCTGGTGAACGAGAACGGCATACAGAAGCCAGGTGAGCAGAGACCAGACCTCTTTGGGATCCCATCGCCAGTAGGTGCCCAACGCGACCTGCGAATAAATGGACCCGGTGATCATTCCCAGGGTGAGCATCGGAAAGCCGGTTATAATACAGTAATAATTTATGGAGTCCAATATGGAGAGAGAGGGAAGACGTCGATAGAAAAATCCCAACTGCTTCCTTTTGATCTGCCGTTCCTGGAGCAGATACATCACCCCGGCCAGACACCCGACGGCGAAAACGCCGTTTCCGATGAAAATGGTGGCGACGTGGACCGCCAGCCACGCGCTGCGATAGAGCGGTTTGATTCCGATCATCGGTTCCGGCAATGCCCATGACCAGAGCATGAGCACGGCGCACAACGGGGTCACGAACGACCCCAGGACCCGCACGTTGAATTTCATCTGGGTCAGAAGGTATGCCGCGGCGACGGCCCAGGCGAACATGGAAAGACCCTCGCGAAAATTGACCACGGGAAAGTAGCCCAGACGGATCGTATTGAGGATGAAGTGCACGGAGTGAAAGAGGACCCCGGCGCCCAGTGCCGCTCTGCCGACCTCGTGCAGCCGTTGCCGCTGCAGGGGAATGTATGCGAGATAAAAGGCGGTGCCGCAGAGATAGCAGATCAGTGCGGCTTTGAACCATAGCATATTCATACGGGGGCGCTCCCGTTTTCCATGTCGATGCCCAGTTCACCCAACGTGACGTTTTCGCCCAGAGCGGAGCCGACTATCGATTCCACGGCCCGCACGTCACCCGCTTCTATCTTCTCGAGGATGTCCGATTCCAGAATGGCGTCATACATCTTTTTGTGTTCCGAAGCCGGACCGTGCGCAAGCCCGGGCGTGAGCCGCAATGCCCCCAGAAGTTCCGCGAGCGTCACGTAGGCCGAAGGTATCCCCCGGACGAGAAGTTCCTTGAGCCTGCGAGCCAGGGCGGGACTCTTCCCCTCGGTGGAAACGGCCACGGAAATCGGTCCTTTCCGGGCCACCGCCGGAACGGTGAAGTCCGAGAGTTCGGGTTGATCCGCCACGTTGCAAAGAATACCCCGCGATCCGGCGTCTTCGGCGATTTTGCGGTTGACGGACGGATCGTTCGTGGCCGCGACCACGAGAAAACAGCCGTTCAGGCAGTCCGGTTCGTATCCGCGGGAACGGATGGCGAGCTTGCCGGCCCTCGCCCATGCGCGGATTTCCGGAGAACTTTCCGGACTCACCACTTCCACCCGTGCGCCGCATTCCAGCAGCGAACGGATTTTACGGCCGGCCACCGTTCCTCCGCCCACCACCGCGCATTTTCTCTTGTGCAACCGTAAATTAACGGGATAGGTGTTCACAGAAACCTACTAACAACTTTTTTAAACCTCTTCAAGTAATAGTCGCGCACCGCGGCCCCTTCCCCGGGAAGCGGGCGGCTCCGTTTTATCCACGGTAGTGTGATTTTCCTGTCCAGATAGATAATCTTTGAGTATACTATGCCTGATATGCGAAAATGGATCGTTCTTATTTGTGTTCTTGCGGTTTGCGCGCTGCTTTTCTTCCTTTTCTACCCGCACAAGACAGGGAAGAATTCCGGCGTCAAGGAACCCGTGGCGCCGCCCAAGGAATCGTCATCCGGTTCCGGATCGCCCGTTGCACAAAACGGAAAGCAACCCATTATCACGGGTCCCCGGATTCCGGCGGAACCCGGAACCGCGGGTGCTCCCGGCATTCTCAAATCGCCTCCCCGGGCGACCACCCCCTCTCCCGAAGCAGGCGGGCAGCAGATCGCCGGGCCCATACCGGCGTCCTCTCCAGGCGAAGGGCCTTCCTCGCCCCTGGTCATCGACGTGGACGTTCTCCGCAAGGGGGGAGAGAAGAAGCTCTCGGCCCTGATGGCGGAGCGCAAGAAGATGTGGGGGCTGGAAAAGAGTGTGGACGTGGTGGCCACCGGCGATGAAAAAGTGAAGTTCGGCGATTTCGTCATATCGCTCGATGAAATTCAAAAGTACCTGAAAATCGCCGCCGGCAACGTGGTCACCGAAGATCTGAAGGAAGCTCCGTCGGTAAGAAAGACGCTGAGTTACTTCGGAATCCGGCTGGTGCGGCCCGGCGACAATCTCTGGGACGTTCATTTCGGCATTCTGAAGGAATACTTGGCCTCCAGAGGTATCAGAGTATCTGCCGAAGCCGACCGGCCCGACAAGGAAGGTCGGAGTTCAGGGGTAGCCAGAGTCCTCAAGTTCGCCGAGAACATGGTGGTGGTGTACAACCTGGAAACCAAGAGCCCGCCGAAGAACCTGAACGTCCTGCACGCGGGAGCGGAAGTGGTGATCTTCAACTTCACCCCCATCTTCAAGCTTCTGTCGTCGGTGGAGTTCAAACAGCTCAGCCACATCCGTTTCGACGGCAAAATGCTCTACCTGGAGCCCGCGAAGTAACTCCTACCCCTTGCGCGGAAGCGGGAACATCTTTTCCATGTACTCGTTTTTCTGCTCGTCGATGAATATCTTGCCGGGATTCAGCAATCCTTTCGGATCGAAACACTCCTTGATGCGTTTCATCACGTCGATTCCCAGACTGTCGATCTCCATCCCCAGATAGGGGGCCTTGGTAATCCCGACCCCGTGCTCGCCGGAAAGGGTTCCGCCCAGACGAATGGTGAGCGCAAAAATCTCCTCCACCATCCGTCGGCCTTTTTCGACCTGTTCGGGATCGGTCTTGTCCAGCATGATGTTCACGTGGATGTTTCCGTCCCCCGCGTGGCCGAAACTGACCAGGGTGAGTCCGAACCGGCGTTCGATATCCCGTAGTGCGGATACCATTTCCGGAAGTCGGCTGCGGGGAACGGTGACGTCTTCGTTGAGCTTGTGCGGTTTCAGCCGGAAGAGGGCGGGGGAGATGGAGCGTCTGGCCAGCCAGAGTTCCTCCGCTTCCGCGTCGTTTTTCGCCACCCGCACGTCCGATGCTCCGTTTTTGCGGCACAGCTCTTCGATACGGGAAACCGAACGTTCGACGTCGGCTCGCATGCCGTCGACTTCAATGAGGAGCATTGCCCCGGCGTCCACGGGGAGCCCCTTGCCAAGGTATTCCTCCACGCAGCGGATGGTCCCCTGATCCATGTATTCCAGGCAGGAGGGAATGATTCGTGAGAACATGACCGAATCGACGGTAACCGCCGCGTCCTCCATGGAGCCGAATACGGCCAGGAGCGTTTTTCGGGATTCGGGCAACGGGAGCAGTTTGAGTACCGCCCGCGTGACGACCGCCAACGTTCCTTCGGAACCCACCAGAAGTTTGGTAAGATCGTAGCCCACGACGCCCTTGGCCGTCTGGACTCCGGTTTTGAGAATTTCACCCGACGGGAGCACGGCTTCCAGCCCCAGGACATAATCCTTGGTCACGCCGTACTTCACGGCACGAGCCCCGCCCGCGCACTCGGCCACGTTGCCGCCGATGGTGGAAACGGCGAGGCTGGACGGGTCCGGGGGATAGAACAATCCCCTGGCTTCCACCTCACGCTGCAGCCGACCGGTGACGACTCCGGGCTCCACCACGGCGACCATGTTGTGCTCGTCGATGCCCACGATCCTGTTCATGCGGGTGAGAGCCAGGACCACTCCCGATTGCACGGGCAGCGATCCCCCGGTCATTCCGCTCCCGGCGCCGCGCGGCACGACGAAAAACCCCTCGCGATCGGAAAGCTTCATGATGGCCGACACTTCGGCCGTGGTGGAGGGGAGCACTACCGCCCAGGGAACGTATTCGATTCCGGTGGCGTCGAAGGAGTAGGAAAGGAGATCTTCCCGCCGCGCGAGGACGTTGTCCGGTCCGGCGATATTCCGAAGTTCCGATATGAGTTCATCGTGCGTCTTTTGCATCGTTTTCCCGTGCCGTATTGCCGGATACCTACGTTGTCCGTCCCGTGCCGACCCCGTCCCCATCCGTCGCCGAGGAGAAAAAAGGCCGGGGTACCAGGTCCCCGGCCTTGTCCATGGCTGTGATCCCGCGAACGCGCCGACCGCTAATCCATCTCCACGATCATGGTGGCGCCCATGCCGCCGCCCACGCACAGCGTGGCCAGACCGACGGAGTTGTTGCGTCGTTTCATTTCATAGATGAGCGAAGTCACGATGCGCGCGCCGGTGCACCCCACCGGATGGCCGAGCCCGACGCCGCTGCCGTTGACGTTGGTGATGTCCCGGTTCAGTCCCAGCCCTTTTTCACACGCCAGGTACTGGGCGGCGAATGCTTCGTTCACTTCGATGAGCTGGATGTCGTTCAAGGTCATGCCCGCTTTTTTCAGCGCCTTCTGCGTGGAGGGCACCGGGCCGTATCCCATGTAGCGCGGGTCCACGCCGGCAATGGCGTGTGTGATGATGGTGGCCAGGGGTGCGATTCCCAGTTCCTTGGCCTTGGCCCTGGACATGATGATCACCGCACAGGCGCCGTCGTTGAGCCCGGAGGAGTTGCCGGCGGTCACCGTGCCGTCCTTTCTGAAGGCCGGTTTGAGGCGCGACAGATCGTCCATGGTGAGG
Organism: uncultured delta proteobacterium; assembly: GCA_963826125.1. Classification (GTDB taxonomy): domain Bacteria; phylum Desulfobacterota; class Desulfarculia; order JACQYL01; family CAWGVV01; genus CAWGVV01. Next base: position 412,779 of record CAWGVV010000001.1, read on the forward strand.
CCGATCCGAACGTGCTCGTCAGTGTCCACTACCACGGTACCCTTCTTGCGGTCCTTGATTTCCACCGGAACGATTTCTTCCTTGAACCTGCCGGCATTGATGGCCGCCTCGGCGTTGTTGTGGCTGCGCAGGGACACGATATCCTGTTCCTGCCGTGAAATTTCATACTTCTCGGCCAGGTTCTCCGCCGTCTCGCCCATGATCATGGCGTCGCCCAGCACGCGGCTGCCGGAATAGAGCATCTCCCACATGGCGTCCGTCATCTCCCCGTGCTGCAGCCGCTGGCCCCAACGGGCCGTGGAGAGCGTGAACGGGGCGTTGCTCATGGATTCCACGCCTCCGGCCAGCACTATTTCGGAATCGCCGCCCTTGATCTGCTGGGACCCGAAGATGATGGCCTGCATGGCCGAAGAACACTGCCGCTGGATGGTGACGGCGGGAACTTCATAGGGAATGCCCGCCTTGAGCGCCGCGGTGCGGGCGGTATTGGCCTCGTCCGGGCACTGTACGCAATCGCCCAGAATGACGTCGTCAAGCTGAGACTTTTCGATGCCCGCCCGGCGGACGACTTCGCGAATGACGATGGACGCCAGCTCGAAAGCCCTTAAGGGTGTCAGGGAACCTCCGAACTTGCCGATGGGTGTTCTCGTTGCCGCAACGATCACTATGTCGGTGTCTTTTTTCAAGGGAGTCCTCCTGTTGCTGTCTCTCGCGAGAGGTTATTGGCCGTCGAACGTGTAATAGAGCGAATCCTCGTTGAGAACCTGCACGCCGTCGGCGCGCATGACCACGATGTCCTCCAGTCGTACGCCGCCGTATCCTTCCAGATAGATACCGGGTTCCACGGTAAACACCATGTTCTCTTTCAACACCACCGGGTTCGCCGTGCGCAGAGAAGGACTTTCGTGCACGGCGAGGCCCACTCCGTGTCCGAGCGAGTGGAGAAAATGTTCGCCGTATCCGGCTTCTTTGATGACGTCGCGGGCCAGTGCGTCCGCTTCCACCGTGGTCATACCCGGTTTGATGTTGCGAATGGCGTTGAGCTGGGCCCTTCGGACCAGGGAATAAATCTCCTTGAGCTTGTCGGGGGGATCGCCGAAAATGATGGTTCTCGTCATGTCGGAACAGTATCCCCCCAAAAGGGCGCCGATGTCGATGACGATGGGCTCCGCCTCGCCCAGGAGACGTTCGGACGGTTCGTGGTGGGCTTTGGCGGCATTCGGTCCCGCAGCGACGATGAGGGTGAAGGAGACGTCCTCGGCGCCGTTTTCACGAATGGCCTTTTCGATGCGCCAGGCCGCTTCCCGTTCGGTTATGCCGGGCTTGAGGGACGTCACGGTCCGGGCGAGTGCCTGCTCGGTGCAGACGACGGCCTTTTGGATCGCCTCGATCTCCTCTTCCTGCTTTATCTCCCGCAGAGGTTCGGCCATGGCTTCGCAGGGCACCACCTCGATTCCCTCCAGCTCCTCCACGAATCTCCGGTACAGGTCGACGATAAGGTGTCTGCTTTCGATGCCCACCCTGCGCGCCCCGGTTTCCCTGATGGCCTGGGCCATGACCTTCACGGGCGCGGCCGCGTAAAGGCGGACGTCGTAGAGGGGCGCCTCTTCCCGTGCCTGGAACACGTACCTGCCGTCGGTGAAAAGGATCAGTCGCTGCGCGTCGATGCACAGGAACCCCGAGAGTTCGTTGAGGGCGGTATCCCGTGCGGAAAAGCCGCTCAGATAGAAGCGGTTCTCCGGCCAGCTCACGATGAACAGATCCAGATTGTTTTCGGAGAGCCGGGTGCGAAAGGCCGAGATGCGATTTTCCATTCTTTCCATATCCTCTGTATCTATCGGTTGAAATGATGAAAATCAAGGCATTTATCTTGCCTTCTATTGACATGCGCTCCATATCGTCACTATTATAACTCGACTTTCCCACGATGAGATTGCGACTATGGTGGGGGACATCCCACCTCTCGAACGGCACAAAGGAACGGGCATGAGCAGGCGAGCGGTAGTAGAGCGGAAGACGAGGGAAACGGACATTTCGGTGGTGCTCGATCTGGACGGGCCGGGAAAAGTCGACATCTCCACGGGATTCGGTTTTTTCGATCACATGCTGACCCTCATGGCGGCCCACGGACTGTTGGCGCTTGAACTCAAGGCCCGCGGCGACCTGGAGGTCGACACCCATCATACGACCGAAGACGTGGGCATCTGCTTCGGGAAGGCCGTAAAGCAGGCGCTGGGAGACATGAAATCCATCCGGCGCTACGGTTCGGCCACCATCCCCATGGACGAAACCCTGGCCTCGGTGGCGTTGGACATCTCCAACCGACCGTATCTCACTTATAATGTCGCCTTTATGCCGGGCTCCACTCCGGGGTTCGAAGTACAGGTCCTCAAGGAATTTTTCCGGGCGGTGGTTCTGCACGCGGGCATAACGCTGCACGTGAACGTCCACTATGGCGAGAATACGCACCATATTCTGGAGGCCGTGTTCAAGGGATTCGGAAGGGCTCTGGGTGAGGCGGTGTCCCTGGACGGCCGCATCAAAGACGTTCCCTCCACCAAGGGTGTACTGTAAACCAAGGAAAGGTCCTGCATGAAGAAGAGTGAGGTCAAATTTTTCGGGCTTTTGTTGGCGGGTGCTTTCCTTTTCCTGTTGTCTTCGTGCGAAGGCTCCCGATCGCTCTTCACAAAAAATCTCGAAGAGGAAATCATCCCGCTCCATCGGGTGGTTGTTTTCCCCTATACGGTCGTCAGGCCGCCGCAGGGGGAAGTGATGGTTCGCTCCCCCATCGGAGGCGACATGTTCCGAACGGGTGAAGTGAACCCCGATGCACAGGACGTCATGACCGAACTCCTCATGAACAAGCTCAAGGGGCGAAACGAATTTTTCGCCACGGGAAGAGCGGCGGTGGAGTCGTTTCTCGGGAAGACCATCGAAGACGAGCCGTACAGTTTCGGCCCGGTCCAGGTGCTGAAGCTGGGCCGCAAATTCGATGCGGACGGGGTTCTGATCGGGTTCATCTATGTGTTTCGCGATCGCGTAGGCTCCGGATTCGCCGTCTCGACGCCCGCATCCGTCTCTTTCGACCTTTACCTTCTGGAGGCACAGACCGGAAGGGTGTTGTGGAAGGCGGGCTACACCCGAACGCAGCAGCCGATGAGTGATAATCTCTTCGACATCGAGGAGTACATGCACGGCGGCATCAAGTGGATGACCGCAAAGGAACTGGCCGATCTGGGCATTAAAAAGATGTTCGAACAGTTTCCGGTCCTTACAAAGGAAGAAAAATGATTGTAATCCCGGCGGTGGATTTGAAAGGCGGACGGTGCGTCCGTCTGTTCCAGGGAAACATGGACCGGGAGACGGTTTTTTCCGACAGTCCCGAGGAGATGGCCGCAACGTGGGAGGCCAGGGGAGCGCAGCTTATCCATGTGGTCGACCTGGACGGCGCGGTGAGGAAAAGTCCGCAGAACGTCGATGCGATCCGTAACATCCGGGCGAAGGTACACGTGCCGGTGCAGCTGGGCGGAGGAATCCGCGATCTGGAAACGGTGGCATTCTACGTAGGCATGGGAATCGACCGGGTGATTCTGGGAACCGCCGCTTTGAAGGACCCCACCTTTCTCCGGGAAGCGTGCGCCGGGTTTCCGGGCGCGGTCATCGCGGGCATCGATGCGCGGGGCAACCGCGTGGCGGTGGACGGATGGACGGCGGAAACCCTGGAGTCGCCGCTGGACGTGGCGCAACGACTACAGGACTCGGGCGTGGCGGGTATCATCTACACAGACATTTCCCGTGACGGCATGCGCACGGGTCCCAACCTGGAGGCGACGGCGCGGCTGTGCCGAGCGGTGTCCGTTCCGGTGATCTGTGCGGGGGGGGTCACCACTCTCAAGGATATCGAGGACCTGTTGGCTCTGCAGCTGCCCAATCTCTGGGGAGTCATAACCGGAAGGGCCATCTATGAAGGGACGCTGGATCTCGAAGCGGCCATACGGATGGCGGGCGGGGCTTGACGAAGAAGGCGGGCGGACAAATGTTTATATAGTGCGGGATAAAAAGCTTGACAATTTCAGGGGCTAAGCTACTATGGCTTGTTCAAATCCAGGTGGAGGGGAGTGATACATGCATGGCCGGCGTTCGCGTTAAGGAAGGCGAGCCGTTTGAAATTGCGCTGAAGCGATTCAAGAAGCAATGTGAAAAAGCTGGAATCCTCTCCGAAGTTCGGAGAAGAGAGCATTATGAAAAGCCGAGTGTAAAGCGCAAGAGAAAAGCATTGGCCGCCAAGAAGCGTGCAATGAAGCGCATGAGACGCACACGGAACTTCTAAAATGTCCTTGGAACAAGGAATTTCCGAAGATTTCAAACATGCTCTCAAGGCACAAGATGGAGTGCGGGTATCCATTTTGCGGATGCTACGTACCGCTCTCAAAAACAAACAGGTGGACCTGCGCAGGCCGCTGGACGACGAAGACGTCTTGCGCGTGATTGCCACGCTGGTAAAGCAGGCCAAGGATTCCATCGAGCAATACCGAAATGGCGGCAGGAACGACTTGGCCGAAAAAGAACAGGCCGAACAGGCCGTTCTTGAGGCGTATTTGCCTCAACTGTTGAGCGATGATGAAGTAAAAGCCGCCATTCTCCAAGCAATGAACGAAACCGGTGCTTCCGGCATGAAAGACATGGGAAAGGTCATGAAGGCCGCCATGTCGAAAATTGCCGGAAAAGCCGATGGAAAGAAAGTCAACGAAATGGTGAAAAGCCTGCTTTCCGCTTAGGTGGAAAGCGGGCCGACGCCGTTTTGCCGTTGCATTCGCCTCCAGGAATCGAGACGAGCAGGAGCATCGAAGCTGTTGCCTTTTCGGTATCTTATCCTGTCCTGCCAGGTAGTTTGCCCAGACGTACGCGGGAAGAGAAGAGCGGTCGATTCTCGCCTCTTCCCGGGACGGATACATATCGCCTTAAAACGCGCATCCGGAAGCGAGAGCTTCGACACGCGGCATTCAGCGGGAAAAGCGGCGCCGGTTGCGAAGCGTAAGGCCGACAGGGCGTGATGAAGGAAAACGGCACGTTCGTGCAAAAAACCGCATATAGGTCATTAAGTGGAGAAACCGGGGAATCCCGCGAGGATTCCTCTTTTTGTTTGGATGGTTCCCCGCTTGAAACTGAAAAAATGGACGAGTTGAGCCTTATAGGTCTGGAGTACTTCACGCTCCTCGAATACCTCGCCGGATACGTCCGCACCGAAGGGGGAAGGGAAGCCGTCCTGGCGCTGCGTCCTCTGAACGACGCCGACGCAGTGCGAACGGAACTGTCGCGGGTGACGGAAGGGCGAATACTCATCGATGAGGGAAATAACCCTCCCTTGGACGAACTCGAGGAAATGGAGCCGCTCTTCGTCCGGGCCTCCGTTGAAGGAAGCCTGCTGGAAGGGAGCGAACTTCTCGCGGTGCTCCACCTCATTCGCATGTCCGAGAGGTTGCTCTCGTTTGCGATCGCTCACGCCGACCGCGCGCGCCTCCTGCGCGAAGAGGCGACCGGCATAACGATGCTTCCCACCCTCCGGTCCGCCCTGGAGAACTCCCTGGACTCCCATGGCGAAGTGACGGATAACGCCAGCCCGCGGCTGGCAAAGCTGCGCCGCGAAGTGGGGGGCCAGAAGCAGCGGGTCGGCGAGGGGCTGAACACCATTCTCCGTAATCCTCTCCTGCGCAACGCCTGGCAGGATACCGTGGTCACCTTCAGGAACGACCGCTACGTGGTGCCGGTCAAATCGAACGAGCGTCATTCGGTGCCGGGGATCATTCACGATTTCTCCGGTAGCCGCGCCACCTGTTTCATCGAACCCGTTCAGATCGTGGAACTCAATAACGAGCTGTCCATGCTGATATCGGAAGAGCGGGAAGAGGTGGAACGCATCCTGCGAAAACTCACCGGCCTCGTGCGAGCGGCGGTCGCCCAGCTGCGCGCGAACCTGGACGTCATCACGCGCCTCGATACCATTTTCGCCCGTGCGGCCATGAGCCGCACCCTCCGGGCCGTAGCCCCGGACATCGTCGAAGACCGGGTTGAACTTTTCGGCGCCGTTCATCCGTTGCTGTTTTTCAGGACCAGAAAGAACAAGGAGCGTGCGCCCATACCGGTGGACATCCGGTTCCCGGACAATGTCTCCACCATCATCATCTCCGGGGCCAACATGGGCGGCAAGACCGTGACCCTCAAAACCCTGGGGCTCCTGGCCCTGATGGTGCAGACCGGCATGCACGTTCCGGTGGAGGAAGGGTCGCGAACGAGAATTTTTTCCTCCATTCACGCGGTCATAGGGGACGAACAGGACCTCGCCGCCGATCTCAGCACCTTTTCCTCCCAGATCCGACACATCCTCGACATCCTGCAACGGGCAGGGAAGGGCTCCCTCGTATTGCTGGACGAAATCTGCACCAATACGGACCCCACCGAAGGGGGCGCCCTGGCATTGGCTCTGCTCGACCGTTTCTCCGAGCAAGGCGTGCTTACCATGGCGACCACCCACTACAACACGCTCAAAATGTACGGGGTCATGCGGGAAACCGCCATCAACGTGTCGGTGGAATTCGATGCGGAAACCCATTCGCCCACCTATCGGTTGACGTACGGCTCTCCGGGCCAGAGCAACGCCATGGAGATTTCCCGGAAGCTCGGCATGCCCGACGATGTGCTCGAAAGGGCGCAGGAGTACCTGAGCCCCGAGGAACGCAAGACCCTCGAGATGGTGCAGGACATGGAGAGCGCGTACAACTCCCTCCAGGATGAACGCGAGAAGACGTCGCGGCTGAACCGATCCATGGAGGAGGCCAGGGACGAATACCATCGTTTGGCCCGAAAATTGGAAGAAGAAAAAGAAGCCGTTCTCTCCGAAGAGAGGAGCCGGGCCCGCAGGGCTCTCCGGAACGCGGAATCGAGGTTCCGCCTGGCTCTGCGCGATTTGAGGAGGAAAGTTCCCGAAGAGGCCCGCGAGCAGGAACCGGTGGTAAAACGGGAATTTCAGGAGACGCGAAAAGCCCTGGTTCAGGAACTGGCCCCCGCCTCCGTGCCCGCTCCGCGCATGGAGCGGAAGGAACACGCCATCACGGTGGGGAGCAGGGTGAGGATCATGGGTTCCCGGAACGTGGGAACGGTTTTGAACCTGGAGGACGAGGGAAGAAAAGCCGAAGTCCTGATGGGAGGGCTCAAGATTTCCACCTCCACGGACAGGCTCGAATCCGCCGGCCGGGACCCGGCGCCGAGACCCGCGGCGAGCCACTTCATAAACGTGGACTACGGGGAAAAATTCAATGAAGTCAACCTGGTCGGCCTTTCCGTCGAAGACGCCTTGGAAAAGGTGGAAAAGGTGATCGACCAGGCGGTCCTGAACGGCCGGCATCGGGTGGAACTGGTGCACGGAGTCGGGACCGGAGCATTGCGCAGGGCCATCAAGGAACGTCTGGAAGACCACGCGCTGGTGGCTTCGTTCACCCATCCGGATGCACGGCATGGGGGAATCGGAGTGACGTCGGTGGAGCTGAAGGGTTGACGATGTGAGCAGAGTTTTTACCGAGGACGTCATTTTTAGGGTTAAGCAGGCGGCTGATATTGTCGAAGTAATCTCACAGTATCTGCCGCTCAAGAAGGCGGGGAAGTATTTTAAGGCTCCCTGCCCCTTCCACGGGGAGAGTAACCCTTCGTTCTCGGTGAATCCCGAACGGCAGATGTTTCACTGTTTCGGATGCAACGAAGGCGGTGACGTGATCGCCTTTGTCATGAAATATCAGAACCTGAGTTTCGCCGAGGCCGTGCGTGATCTGGCGGAACGGTATCATCTACCGCTGCCGGACGCAGAGGTTTCCGGCTCGAACGAAGACGATCGGAAGACGGGTTTGCGCAAGAAGCTCTTCCGGGTCAACGAGCTGGCCGTCGAATTTTACCGGGAGGTGCTTCTTTCGTCCAAGGGACTGAAGGCCCGGGAATACCTGCAGGAGAGAAAACTCGCCGCGGAGGTGGTGGAGCGTTTTTCCCTCGGCTATGCACCGGAAGGGTGGGACGGCATCGTTTCCTTCATGAGGAGGCGGAAGGTTCCACAGGACCTGGTCGAGGCCGCGGGGCTCATCATTCCCAGGAACGGCACCGGATATTACGACCGATTCCGCGACCGCCTGATGTTCCCCATCGAGGACACCTCGGGTCGGATCATCGGTTTCGGCGGCAGGACGCTTTGCGGGGACAATGCAAAGTACCTCAACTCTCCCGAAACGGAGGTGTACCGGAAGGGCCGCTCCCTTTATGGGCTGAGGAACGCTCAGAAGACGGCCAGGTCCGAGGGGAGACTTCTGCTGGTGGAAGGCTACATGGATGCGCTGGCCTTGGTTTCCCACGGGATCGAGAACGTCGCCGCCACCTTGGGAACGGCCCTGACCCAGGATCAGCTCCGCCTGGCGAAGCGCGTTTCCACCAGTATCGTGGCTGCCTTCGATTCCGACGAGGCAGGCAGAAAGGCGGTGCTCCGCAACGCGCCGCTGTTTTTCAATGAAAGCGTGAATGTTACCGTGCTGGTGCTTCCCGGCGGGGAAGACCCGGATGAGTATATTAACCGAGAAGGAAGGGAGAGGTTTCAAAGCAGGATCGCCGAAGCACCATCGTTGGCCGATTTTTGCATCGACGCCTCGTTCAGCCGGGGTGTCGAAAACGTGGCCGCCCAATCGGCGGCAGTGGAAGAGTTGAAACCACTTTTTTCGGCGATGCGGAACGACCTTGAAAAGAACCGATGCATACGCACGGTGGCGGAGCGATTGCGCCTCGATGAAACCGTCGTCGGCCGCATTCTGGCCTCGGAGCCCAGGATGGAGCGGACCGAACGGGTGCTCAACCGTCACCGTCCGGCGGGGGCCGGAAAACTCGAACGGGACGTGATGCGGTTCTACCTCCAGAATCCTCGGGCGGGGGATGCTCTTCTCCGCGCGGGAATATACGAACAATTTCAAGATGCACAACTCGGGGCGATCCTGCGGGATGCCCTTACGACCTGTCGAAAAGAAGGCGGTATCGATTTCGATCTGCTGATGGCCCGGCACAGCGATCCGGAAACCCATCGCATGCTGGCCGAAATGATTTTTCAGGAAGAGGAAAATCACGGCCGGGATATCGAATCGATTCTTGAAGACATTTTAAACACTTTTCATAAGCGGGCGTTCAAAAGTAAGGCGGAAGAACTGAATACACTCATAGAAGCAGCCGAGAAGATGAAAGATTCCGAAACGGTGCAGGCGCTTCTGTTGCAGAAAGAAAGGCTTATAAGGGAGAAGGCTGTAATACATGGAAAAAGAGGATAAACGCATGTCAAAGAACCATAGTGTTGAGGTGCGGCGATTAATTTCCGCCGGAAAGGAAAAAGGGTTCATCACCTACGACGAACTCAACGACTCGTTGCCGCCTGACGTGCTCTCCGAAGAAGAAATAGACGACATGATGATGATGCTCGACGAGCTGGACATACAGGTTGTCGAGAGTCCCAAGCATGTCAAGATCAAGGTTGAAGATGCCGAAGACGACGATTCCTCCGCGGACCTCGACAAAGATAGCGCCTCCCCTCAGCTCGAGCCTCCGGGACGAGTCTCCGACCCTGTAAAGATGTATCTCAGGGAGATGGGGATGGTATCGCTTCTCACCCGTGAGGGAGAGGTGGAGATAGCAAAGCGCATCGAAGAAGGCGATCAGGAGGTGTTCACCTCCATCTCCACGTCCTGGCTCGGCATGAAGGAACTCTACCTGATGGGGCAGGACCTTGAAGTGGACGTCATCAAGGTGAAGGACCTCGTCAAGGGAATGGATGACGAAGAAGAACCCCTCATGGAAGTCGAGATGAAACGGAAGGACGAGATCGTCGAAGTCCTGAGGAAATTCGGAGAATTCCAGACGCAGTACGAAAGGCTGTACAGCGGTCTTTCCAACATGATACCCGGAGAGGACTCGGAAGAGCTGAAGCGGGAGTTCGGCGAACTCATGCAGGAGATCGTCCGTCACATAGAGGGCATCAGGTTTGAGAGCAGGGTTGCCGATTCGATCGTGGAAAAGATTGAGGACGTGGTAAGGGCCATCAAGTCGCGGGAGCGGATCGTGGAAGAGTGCATGATCGGCACCGGCTTGCCTCAGGCCAAGCTCGACGTGATCTTCTGCGATTCCGAAGCAAGCGCCTGTGAGGATTTGTGCCGGGCGCGGGAAATCAGTCCGACGTCCCTGGAACAGATCAAGGGACGCTACGTGGCGGCCCGGGACGAGCTGAACCGCATAGAGACGGAATGCAAAGCCACTTCCCCCGAACTGACGAACCTGTGCGAAATCGTCAGGAGAGGCCAGGAAAGGGCGCGGCAGGCCAAAAAGGAACTGGTGGAAGCCAACCTGCGGCTGGTGGTGTCCATTGCCAAGAAATACACCAATCGCGGACTTCAGTTCCTGGATTTGATTCAGGAAGGCAACATCGGCCTCATGAAGGCGGTGGACAAGTTCGAATATCAGCGCGGGTATAAGTTCAGTACCTACGCCACTTGGTGGATTCGGCAGGCCATCACCCGGGCCATTGCGGACCAGGCCCGAACCATCCGTATCCCCGTGCACATGATCGAAACGATCAACAAGCTCATCCGGACGTCCCGCTATCTGGTGCAGGAATTCGGACGCGAACCCACTCCGGAGGAAATCGCCGAGAAGATGGACTTCTCTCTGGAGAAAGTGCGCAAGGTACTGAAGATCGCCAAGGAGCCCATCTCGCTGGAAACTCCCATCGGTGAGGAGGAAGACAGCCATCTCGGAGATTTCATCGAGGACAAGAAAATTATGTCCCCGTCCGAGGCGGTGATCAATCTGGATTTGTCCGAACAGACGCGCAAAGTGTTGGCCACCCTGACCCCAAGAGAGGAAAAGGTGCTGAGGAAGCGGTTCGGCATCGGCGAGAAAGCCGACCACACTCTTGAGGAAGTGGGCAAGGTTTTCGACGTAACGCGGGAGCGCATACGGCAGATTGAGGCAAAGGCGCTTCGCAAGCTCAGGCACCCCAGCCGGAGCCGCAGGCTGAAGGCGTTCGTGGAGAACTGAAGGGAGAACCATTCTGGTGACAGGGCCCGGCAGTCAGGTTGTTTGTCTTGACAAAAAGAAAGGCTCGAATTTAAAGTACCAGGATATTCATGCCGGGCCCATAGCTCAGCTGGAAGAGCCACCGGCTCATAACCGGAAGGTCCCAGGTTCGAACCCTGGTGGGCCCATTCAGAAGTCATGAGAGAGAAAAACGCACATAAATTTTCGACGCAACAATCAAAGGAACAGGGGTACTCTTTGAGTACCCTTTTTCGTTGAGGAGACGGGTTATCACCGTTGAGGAAATCATACGGTTGCTGGAGCGCGAGGTGCCCATCGTTCTTGCCGAGGAGTGGGATAACTGCGGTCTCCAGGTGGGCGATCCTGGGTGGCCGGTGAAGGAGGCGGTCGTCTCACTCAATCCCACCCCGGAAGCACTGCAATACGCCCGCGAACGCAACGCACATCTCCTCATCACCCACCACCCGCTTTTCTTCAAACCGATTAAAAATCTCGTCACTTCTACCCCCCTCGCCCGCATCGCGGAACAATCTTTTGCTTCCGGCATCGCCATCTACAGTCTTCACACCAATTGGGACAGCGCGCCCGGAGGAGTGAACGACGCTTTGGCGGAAGTTCTCGACGTCACCGTCGACGGATATCTGGACGAATCTCCCACCGGCCGGATGGCAAAACTCGCGGTCTATGCGCCACGGGAAGCGGCGGCTTCCATTCGCGACGCGCTGTTCGACGAATCGGCGGGAGTGGTCGGGCGCTACACCCACTGCTCGTTTTCCGTGGAGGGTCGGGGTTCCTATGTCCCTGCCGACGGATCGCGTCCGTATCGCGGCGAAGTGGGAATTCCGGAGAAGGCCGACGAAACGAGGATCGAAATTATCCTGCCCCGTTCCCGTGTCTCCCGGGTTCTGGACAGGGTGAGGACTGTACACCCCTATGAAGAGATGGCCTACGATGTGTACCCGGTGCTCAACCCGACCCACCGGGGAGGCATGGGCCGTACGGGTACGCTCAAACACCCCCTGAAACTCGCTGAACTGGCGTCGCGGGTCAAGGAAAGGCTCGGACTTTCCATTGTGAAATCGGCCGGCGACCCCGACCGAAGGGTGGAGAAGGTTGCCTTGTGCGGGGGCGCGGGGTCCGAATTTTGGAAGAAGGCTGTTGAGAAAGGCGCCGACGTTTTTATCAGCGGAGAGTTTCGCTATCACGAGGCGCTGGAAGCAACGTCCGCCGGCCTGGCGCTGCTCGATGCGGGACACTTCGCCTCGGAGATGCCCGGTGTGCACGCGCTGGCCGGGAAGCTCAAGGAATGGCTACACGGGAAGGAAGCGGTCGTCGTCACCGTTTATCAGAATGAAACAGATGCATTTGACTACATATAAGGGGGAATACGTTGATAGAAACCCTAAAACAGTTGATCCGTTTGCAGGAAGTGGACACGGCCATCCTGACGGTTCTCAGACGCAAGGAAGAAGGCCCCAGGAGACTCCAGGAAATTGAAGTGCACCTCGATTCGCTCTATCAAGAAGTCCAGAACAGCCGCGCCCAGGCCGAGGAACAGATGGAAAAGCGTCGAGCCGCTGAAATGGACGTGGAGGAGACCAGGGCGAAAATCGGAAAAAGTCAGACCAGGCTCTCCCAGGTGAAAAACAATCGGGAGTACCGCGCCATCCTCAAGGAAGTCGAAGACCTGAAACGCGCCATGAAATTCAAGGAAGACGAAGCCCTCCAGTTTGAGGAAGAGTACGACCGTCTCGGAAAGCTCATCAAGGATCAGGAGGCCGTCTGGAATGGCGAGAAGGCGAAGATCGAGCACGAGCGGAAAGAGCTTGAAGAGCTGTGCCGGAAAGCGGACGATGAACTGAGCGAGTACGAAAGCCTCAAGAGCGAATTGAGCAAGGGCATCGACCAGGAAATGTTTCGGCGGTACGACTTCCTCCAGAAGAACAAGGGCGGTATCGCCGTGGCGGGCGTCAGGAAGGGAATCTGTATGGTCTGTCACATGAATCTGCCGCCCCAGCACTTCAATGAACTCATGAGGAACGATCACCTCCTGACTTGTCCGAGCTGCCAGCGGATCATCTATTGGATGGACCACGACGAGTTTCGCAGCAAGGACGAGGAATCGGACGCCGCGTAGGGAAGCATCGCCGGTTGAAATTTCGCCCGGCGGATGGCACAATAAAGTCGTTCATGTCGAAGCAGACCAGATGATCGCCGGCCTTCCCCTTCAGGGGAAGACGGGAGGAAAGTCCGAGCTCCACAGGGCAGGGTGGTCCGTAACGCGGACTGGGGGAAACCCTAAGGAAAGTGCCACAGAAAGCAAACCGCCCGCCGAAAAGCGGGTAAGGGTGAAACGGTGAGGTAAAAGCTCACCAGGTCCGGCGGTGACGCCGGATGCTCGGTAAACCCCACCCGGAGCAAGACCGAATAGGGGAGCGTTTGAGGGCGGCCCGTCCGAAGCTCCCGGGTAGGTTGCTTGAGGTTCCGGGCAATCGGAATCCTAGAGGAATGATCATCGTCCCGTGTTCGGGTGACCGTCGCGGGAAACAGGACTCGGCTTACGGGCTGCTTCGGCATGACTTTTTTATCTCACCCTCCGTATTTTTCCCGGCAGGTGCACGCATGAAGACTGCGGTAATTCTCCCCGCCGGCGGCAGAGGCTTGCGTATGGGAGGCAGTATTCCCAAGCAGTTTCTCGAACTGTGCGGACGGCCCCTCCTCCTGCGCACCATCGATGCGTTCGTCCATTGTGCTTCCGTTGACCTCATTTGTCCGGTCGTTCCTCCGGACATGGTGGAGGCGGTGGAAACGTTGTTGCAATCGTCCGGCTGCGGGGGAAAGATCGCTGCCGCGGTGGCCGGCGGATCGCATCGCCAGGAATCGGTGTCCAACGGGCTGCGTACGCTGGGAGCGGACTTCGACGTGATTCTGGTACACGATGCGGTACGGCCCTTTGTGTCGCAATCCCTCATCCTGGCCTGCATCGATGCCGCGATCCGCCACGGCGCGGCTCTGGCCGCTCTCCAGGCGCAGGATACCATCAAGCAGGACGACGGAAACGGTAGCGTGGCGCGAACGCTCCCCCGTGAAACGGTCTATCTGGCCCAGACCCCGCAGGCCTTCCGCAGGGAAGTTCTGGTGGAGGCGTTTGAAAAGGCTTGCGCGGACGATTTTGTGGGCACCGACGAATCGCTCCTGGTGGAACGCACGGGGCGAAAGGTTCACATCGTTCCCGGCGAACGAACCAACGTGAAGATCACCACTCCCGAAGATATGGCTTGGGCGGAATTTTATGTCCGCAGCGGTAGCTGATGCCGTCGGCGGCAATGATGCTCGTGCGAATAAGAAAAAAACATTTATCGACGGGATGTTAAGAAGAAACAATCCGGTGGATTATTAAAAGAAGTTTCGTTGCCGATGGTTCAGGAAGCCGTTTTCTCCGTCCGCAAAATTATTCTCGGTTCGCTTTCCCCCCAGCGCCGGCATTGTCATCAAGCAAGTGACACAGTGTGTGCCGACAGGTTACACCGGGCCGCCGCGTTCGTCGGCGGCATACAATCCGGCGCGGTGAAATAAGCGCGATTATCGGCGGTATCCGTTGGAGCACGAAGTCCGCTGCCGATTGCGCTTTCGTTGCGCACGGTGTCTCCCCGCTGTTGTCGCGTCTATTCCCCTTTTCACCGCAGGTCCATCCCACATACCGGGGATCTCCCTTTCGATTAAAAATACTATCCTGGTGCAGTATTCTTCACCATACTCTAGAAAACGATTATTACTTATCATTATCAAGTGAAAATATGGCGGAAATTTTCGGGCACGAAAATTGCTTTTTCTTTATGATAATCCAATCAGCAACGTAAATAATTTCACGAAGCATCAATGCGGGGCTTTCGGTCTGCCGGGGAGGAAAGCCGATGAACCACATGGAATGCCAATGCGGTACGTCAGGTGACGATTTTTCAGGCGAACAATGGAAGAAAGTCGATGAAATTATTGCGCATAACCGTGAAAAGCCGGGTTCTCTGATTCCCGTGCTGGAGGAGGTGCAGGGAGTCACCGGCTACCTCCCCGAAGCTGTCCAGCGAAAGGTTGCGGTTGGCTTGAAGGTGCCGCTCGCTCAGGTGTACGGCGTCGTCACCTTCTATTCGTTTTTCACCATGAAGCCCCGGGGCAAACACCAGATTCGCGTGTGTCTGGGGACGGCCTGCCATGTCCGCGGGGGAAACCAGATCGAGAAAAACATCGAACAGGAACTGGGGATCGCGCCCGGAGGAATCACGGAAGATCGAGAATTCAGCCTGGACATCGTCCGCTGCCTCGGGGCGTGCGGACTCGCGCCGGTAATGGTGGTCGACGAGGACACGCACAAGCAGGTCAAGGTTGCCAAGCTGAACACGCTCCTTGCTCAATACCGGCAAGCACCTGCCGGCCGGGAGGGCTGAAGCCATGGGAAAAAGAATCGGGACCTTGGAAGACCTCGGAATCATCCGGGAGAGGGTCGGCAGGGAGAACAATAAGTACCGGCTCAGCGCCATGTTATGCGGAGGCACCGGCTGCCACGCTTCCGGTAGCCATGCCTTGGTGTCGATACTCGTGCAGGAAGTGGAGAAACGCGGATTGTCGGGAGAAATCAAGGTGGTGGAAACCGGATGCAACGGGTTCTGCGCCATGGGCCCGGTGATGACCATCCTTCCCGACCACACCTTCTACCAGAAGCTGACCGCCGCCGACATCCCCGAAGTGGTGGAGAACCATTTCGTCCGGGGGGAGCCCGTCGAACGGCTCCTTTATCAGGACCCCGTTACCGGAAAGATCATCCGACGCCTCGACGAAATTCCCTTCTTTGCTCTCCAGGTTTCCCATGTGCTTCGGAACAAGGGTCTGATCGACCCCGAAAACATCGACGAGTACATCTGGCGCGACGGATACAGCGCGGCCTGCAAATGTCTGACCGACATGACGCCTGAAGCGATCATTTCGGAGGTCAAAACGTCGGGCATACGGGGCCGGGGCGGCGCCGGTTTCCCCACGGGGCTGAAGTGGGAGTTCTGCGCGAGCGCCAAGGGGGATTCCAAATTCGTGCTCTGCAACGCCGATGAGGGAGATCCCGGCGCGTTCATGGACCGCAGCGTGATGGAAGCCGACCCCCATTCGGTTCTGGAGGGGATGATCATCGGCGCCAGGGCCATCAACGCCCATCAGGGATACGTGTACTGCCGGGCGGAATATCCCCTGGCCGTGAAGCGGCTCAACATCGCCATCGATCAGGCCCGGGAATACGGGTTGCTGGGAAAGGACATCTTCGGGTCGGGCTTCGACTTCGACGTGGAAATCTACCAGGGAGCGGGGGCGTTCGTCTGCGGCGAGGAAACGGCGCTCATGACGTCCATTGAGGGCAAACGCGGCACTCCGCGTCCGCGTCCGCCCTTCCCGGCGGTTTCCGGCTTGTGGAAGAAACCCACGGTGCTGAACAACGTGGAGACGTGGTCCAACATCCCGCAGATCATGCTCACGTCGGGCGAGGAATACGCCTCGCTGGGCACCGAGTCCTCCAAGGGGACGAAGGTATTCGCGCTGACCGGCAAAGTGAACAACATCGGTCTGGTGGAAGTCCCCATGGGCACGACGGTCGGCCGCATCATCTTCGACATCGGCGGCGGCGTGCCCGGCGGCAAACAGTTCAAGGCCGCGCAGCTGGGCGGGCCTTCCGGAGGCTGTGTTCCGGCGGAACATCTGAATCTTGCGACCGACTACGAAGCTATCGCCAAGGTCGGGGCCATCATGGGGTCAGGCGGCCTGATCGTCATGGATGAAGACACCTGCATGGTGGACATGGCGCGCTACTTCATGGACTTCTGCCAGGACGAATCGTGCGGAAAGTGCACCCCCTGCCGGGTGGGCACCAAGAGGATGCTGGAAATCCTGGAGAGAATCTGCCGGGGAGAAGGCACGCTGGAGGACCTGCCGCTGCTGGAAAGTCTGGCCGAGACCATCAAGGATTCCGCGCTGTGCGGCCTGGGCCAGACGGCGCCCAATCCCATTCTGAGCACGCTGCGCTACTTCCGGGACGAGTACCTGGCTCACATCGTGGAGAAGCGATGCCCCGCCGGCGTCTGTTCGGACCTGTTCCCGAGCACCTGCCAGAACGCGTGTCCGGTGGGCATGGAAATCCCCTCCTACCTGGCCCTGGCCAGAGCCGGACGGTGGGACGACGCGTACAAGGTGCTCAAGAGGACCAACCCGTTCCCCAGCGTATGCGGAAGGGTCTGCGGCCAT
Source organism: uncultured delta proteobacterium (assembly GCA_963826125.1). Taxonomy (GTDB): domain Bacteria; phylum Desulfobacterota; class Desulfarculia; order JACQYL01; family CAWGVV01; genus CAWGVV01. The sequence goes on from CAWGVV010000001.1 coordinate 430,158, forward strand.
CCCTGCCAGTACAAGTGCCGCCGGTCCCAGTTGGATGAGCCGTTGGCCATCAAAAACCTGAAACGGTTCATCGCCGATTATGTGGTTCCGCCCAAAGTGGAACCGCTGCCGGTATTCAGGACGGAAAAGATCGCCGTGATCGGCGCCGGACCGGCCGGACTCACGGCGGCGCTGGAGCTGCGGAAACGCGGATATGTGGTCACCGTTTTCGAATCGTTGCCGGAACCCGGCGGCATGCTCCGCTGGGGAATTCCCGCCTACCGGCTGCCGCGCGACATCCTCGGCCGCGAGATAAAGGACATTCTCGACACGGGCGTGGAACTCAGGACCGGGGTGAAGATCGGCCGGGACATATCGTTTAAGGATCTCAGGGAGCAGTATGACGCCGTGTACCTCGCCATCGGCGCTCAGCAGAGTTCGGGGCTGGGGTTGGAGAACGAATCGGCCCGGGGCGTCTTCGGGGCGGTGGAATTCTTGAGGGCGGTGAACCTCGGCGAGAAGATCGCCGTCGGCAAGCGCGTGGCGGTGATCGGCGGAGGCAATTCGGCCATCGATGCGGCGCGTACGTCGCTCCGGCTGGGCGCGGAGTCGGTGGCCATCGTCTACCGGCGCGAGCGCAAAGACATGCCGGCCCAGGAAGTGGAAATCCACGCGGCGGAGGAAGAGGGAGTCGTTGTCAACTATCTGGCCGCGCCCGAGAAGATCGTTGTGGAAAACGGCCGGGTCGTGGGGATCGAACTGGTGCGGATGAAACTCGGCGAGTTCGACCGATCGGGTCGGAAACGGCCGGAACCCATCCCCGGATCGCAGTATCGGTTGGACGTTGATACGGTCATTTCCGCCATCGGGCAGAACGCGGAACTCGAATTTCTTTCACAGGAAAGCGGAGTGGAGAAGGGTAGGTCGGTAATCAAGGTGAACCCGGATTTCTCCACGACCAATAAAAGAGTCTGGGCCGGAGGCGACGTGGTCACCGGGCCCGCCATGGTCATCGACGCCATTGCAGCGGGACGGAAGGCGGCACGGGAGATCGACAGGACGCTTCGTGCGGTAAAGGGCGAGAAGCCGTGGGAGGTCGTGGAGGAGAAGATCGACATCCCCTTTGAGGTGGATGAAGAACTCATCGAAACGCCCCAACCCGCAATGCCCGAGCTTTCGGCTGCCGAACGACGGCGGGATTTCCGGGAGGTCGAACTCGGATACGGCCTGAAAGAGGCCATGGCCGAAGCTCGCCGCTGTCTGCGCTGCGACGTGAAGCTGGAAGACTAACTTCGCCGATTCCCGTGAAAGGAGAACGTATGATTTCCCTCACGATAGACAATCATCAGGTGGAGGTGCCTGAAGGCACCACCATCATGGAAGCTGCCAAGACGGTGGGCATCGGCATCCCCAGCTTATGCGCCATGCCCGAGATACATCACACGCCCGGCGCCTGCCGGGTGTGCATGGTGGAAGTCGAACGCAGCCGTACGCTGCTGGCCTCCTGCGTATATCCCGTCGCCAACGGCATGAAGGTGAAGACGAACAGCGCACGGGTGCGCCGGGCCCGTCAGCGCGTGATGGAATTCCTGCTGTCCGACCATCCTCAGGATTGCAACATCTGCCAGAAACACGGGAACTGCGAACTGCAGCGGGTGGCCGAACAGATCGGCGTCCGCACCGTCACCGTGTCACGGACGGACTTCACCACGCACCGCATCGACGATTCCTCGCCCTCCATCGTCCGGGACGCATCCAAATGCGTGAATTGCCTGCGCTGCGTCACCGTTTGCGCCGAAGTGCAGGGTGTGCACCTGCTGACGCCCGAGGGGCGGGGGTTTTCATCGAAGGTCGTCCCCGCCATGAGCAGGAATCTTGCCGATTCGGCCTGCACCTACTGCGGCCAGTGTACGGTAGTGTGCCCCACGGGAGCGATCATCGAAAAGGACGACACGGATAAGGTGTGGAAAGCCCTGGAAGACCCGGACCTCCACGTGGTGGTGCAGGAAGCTCCGGCGGTGCGGGCGCAGCTGGGCGAGGAGTTCGGCATGGCGCCTGGGTCGCTGGTGACCGGCAAGATGATTTCCGCCCTGCGGATGCTGGGGTTCGACAAGGTGTTCGACACGAATTTCACGGCGGACCTCACCATCATCGAAGAAGGCAACGAGCTGCTCAAGCGGGTAAAAACCGGGGGCGTACTGCCCATGATTACCTCCTGCAGTCCCGGATGGATCAAATTCATCGAGCACTTCTACCCCGAGCAGCTGCCGCACCTGTCCACCTGCAAATCGCCGCAGCAGATGTTCGGCGCGCTGGCCAAAACCTACTATCCGCAGAAGGCGGGTATCGATCCGGCGAAGGTTTTCGTCGTCTCCATCATGCCCTGCACGGCGAAAAAATTCGAGGCGTCCCGTCCGGAGATGAACTCATCCGGTTTCCGCGACGTGGACGTGGTGCTTACCACCAGGGAACTGGGGAGGATGATACGCCAGGCGGGAATAGATTTCGTGAATCTGCCCGAAGGGGAGTATGATACTCCCATGGGACAATACACCGGGGCGGGCACCATTTTCGGGGCCACCGGCGGGGTGATGGAGGCCGCTCTCCGGACCGTCTATGCGGTGGTGACGGGCCATCCCCTGTCCAACCTCGACATTACCGTTGTGCGAGGGCTGGAGGGTGTCAAGGAAGCCGCCGTGACGGTGGGCGAACTGGGAGAAGTCAGGACGGCCGTGGCTCACGGGTTGGGGAACGCCAGGAAAGTAATGGACATGATCGTCGCCGGGACTTCTCCTTACCATTTCATCGAAATCATGGCTTGTCCGGGAGGATGCGTCGGGGGCGGAGGACAGCCGCTGCCGGTGAGCAACGAGAAAAGGCGGCTCCGCGCAGCCGCGCTCTACCGTGACGACAAGGACGTTCAGCAGCTCAGGCAGTCTCACGAAAATCCTTCCATAACTGCGCTTTATGAAGAGTTCCTGAAGGAGCCTCTCGGCAAAATGTCGCATAAACTGCTGCATACGCACTATGTGCAGCGTGCTCTGTGAACCCTGTTCATTCTGTCGAAAGGGAGAACAGTATGATCGAAAGACCGGAGATACTCATAGTGGACGACGATCCCGATATTCGTGATTCGCTGCGGATGATTCTCGAAAAAAACGGGTACGCGGTTCGAGCGGCGAAGAACGGCAGGCAGGCACTCGACGAACTCAAGGCGAAGAAGCCGAACGCCATGATTCTGGACGTCATGATGTCCACCGACACCGAGGGGTTCGACCTGGCCTTTGAACTGAAAAACAGTTCCGATTTTGAAAACATGCCCATCATCATCCTGACCAGTTTTCTCGAAAAGGTGAAGGAAGAGGGGCCGGATCAGTTCCAACACGTGCTGGGCGAAGCATGGCCGGCCAAATGGATGTTCGAAAAGCCGGTGGATACCCAGAAGCTGCTGAAAAAATTGGAGGGCATCGTCGGAGCACGGTAGCAGGCGCGGAGGGCCGCGAGGAGAACCGAAATGTCACTGCCGTTGCTGAACCAGCAACCAGCCCGGTTTCCGGATGCACTTGCCGGCCACAGAAGAAGCGAGCTGCGCGAGTTGAGGGAGCGAAGTATCTGGTTGATGCAGCTCCGCTGGTGGGTGCCTCCGGTCATGATCCTCGCGGCTCTTCTGGCGCATGGCGTCGGTCTTGTGTTCAACGTGACGGCGACCGTCGTCGTCGCGATACTCATTTTCCTTTACAACGTGGGCTTTTGGGCGGCAAGCCGCCGGATAAAGGAAGGGGCGGGGGGGGAAGCAAGAGCTACAAAGCGGTTCATCTACTGGCAGCTGGGCCTCGACTACAGTGCGATGTTTCTCCTGATACACTTCACGGGCGGCGCCGCGAGTCCGGTGATCTTCTTCTTCATTTTCCACATCATTTTCGCGTCGATTCTTCTCCCCCCTCTTTCAGCGTACGGATTCTCCACCCTGGCCGTGGTGGGGATGGTCGTTATCGCCGCATCCGAGTATGCGGGCTTGATTCCCCATCATGCGCTCGTCTATCGCAGCCGGTCGGTGGATTTTCACGACCAGCCGTTCCACATGACGATCGAACTGGGCTTCTTCGCGGCGACCGCTTTCATCACCGCCTTTTCCACCACCACGGTCATGAAGGTGCTGCGGGAACGGCTCAGCGACCTGGCCCGCAGTTCCACCGCCCTGGGCTGGTTCAACGACAAGTTCAACGCGCTGCTCTCCATGGTGCAGACCGTCGGGTCGATCCGGGAACTCCAGAAGGTGTTGGACACGGTGGTGTTCGAACTGGCCGCCGTGATGGACGTGAGGGCCATATCGGTAAAGCTTCTGAGCGAGGACGGGAAATTCCTGAGCTACGCGGCGAGCCACGGGTTCTCCTCGGAGTACGTGCGCGACAGGCTGGTCGAGGTGGCCAAGAGCCCGCTCAACCGACGCATCATCGAGGGAGAACCGTTCGCCACCGGCAAGGTGACGGAACGGGAGATGTTCCAGTTCGGAGAAGACCTTGCGGCCACCTTCATCCAATCCGTTCTGTTCGTGCCCCTGACGGTGGAGGGCAGGGTGATCGGCATCCTGGGGGCCTACTGCGTTCTTCCGGACCGGTTCGGGCATGACGACGTCGAGTTCTTCCGGCTGGCGGCCGGTGTGGTGGCCATCGGCCTCGACAACGCACGATCGTACCAGGCCATGGAAAACCTCATGGAAGAGCGGTCGAAATTCATGCGGCGGGTGGCCCACAATCTCCGCGCGCCCCTGGCGGCCGTCATCAGCATGCTCGAACTGCTGAGGGAACAGCACCTGGGGCCGTTCAACGAGGAGCAGGCGGAATATCTCCGCAGGATCGACCGTCGCATCAGGACCATGCTCTCACTTATCAACGAACTCATGACGCTCTCCACCGGCAGAACCGTACGGCAGACCGGCGACCGGCAGGAACTCGACGTGAACTGGCTGGCCGGCCGACTGCAGAGGACGTTTCAGGACGAAGCGACAGAGAAGGGCGTCGCGTTCTCGATAAACGTGCAGGGGGGGCTGCCCCCGCTGTGGGGGAACTGCAGCATGGTGGAGCAGACCCTCGAAAATCTCGCCTCCAACGCCATCAAGTACACCCGCTTCGGCGGCAACGTGGACGTTTCGTTTTGCCGGGAATGCGAAGGGATGATCGGTATCAGGGTGAAGGATACCGGCATCGGGATACCCGAGGAATCAATGCCCGATCTGTTCACGGAATTTTTTCGCGCGCCGAACGCGAAAGACGTGGAGGAGACGGGGACGGGTCTTGGCCTGGCCATCGTAAAGGAATTCGTGGACCTGCACCGTGGCCGTATTACCGTGGACAGCAGGGAAGGTCGCGGCACTACCTTTACGGTACTGTGGCCCGATGTTACGAAGAAAGGCGGCAATCATGAAAACAACGCGCACCCTTGAATGGATGAGCGGCGTGGTCAAGGACGACGAAGTCACCCGATACCTCTTGGGGGAAGGGACTTCATCGACGACGACGAGATTCAACAACACTTGGAGAAGAAGAGGAAGCCCGACAAGAAGGAAGTGCTGGACATTCTGGAGCAATCCCTGGCCCTGCAACGGCTTGAACCGCATCAGACCGCCGCGCTCCTCAATGTGGAGGACGAGGATCTCTGGGAAGAAATGTTCAAGGCCGGGCTGGAAGTGAAGATGCGGGTGTACGGCCCGCGCATCGTGACGTTCGCCCCGCTCTATTGCAGCAATCTGTGCGTCAATTCCTGCCTCTACTGCGGCTTCCGCAAGGAAAACGAATCCCAGCAGAGGAGACGGCTCACCATCGACGAGATCCGCAGGGAAACGGAAGTTCTGGTGTCGCTGGGGCACAAACGCCTCATCATGGTGTACGGGGAACATCCCACATCGGACACCGACTACATCGCGGAGAGCATCCGCGCGGTATACGAGACCAAGGTCGGCAAAGGCGAAATCCGGCGCGTGAACATCAACGCCGCCCCGCAGTCCATCGAGGGATTCCGGCTTTTGAAGGAAGTGGGTATCGGCACCTTCCAGGTGTTCCAGGAGACGTATCACCACGAGACGTATCAGCGGGTCCATCCCCGCGGCATCAAGGCTGATTACCGGTGGCGCCTCTATTCCCAGCATCGCGCCCAGGCTGCCGGAATCGACGACGTGGCCATCGGTGCCCTGTTCGGGCTGTACGATTGGAAATTCGAGGTCATGGGCCTTCTGTATCACACCATCGCCCTGGAAAAGGCCTTCAACGGTGTGGGACCCCACACCATTTCCTTTCCCCGGCTCGAACCCGCTCAGAACGCCAGCCTTGTTTCCGATTCGCCCTATCTGGTGAGCGATCGGGACTTCAAGCGGCTGGTGACCGTCATCAGGCTCTCCGTGCCCTATACGGGCATGATCGTCACCGCCCGGGAGAGCGCGCGCATGAGGCGGGAAGCGATCTCCGTGGGCTGCACCCAGACCGATGCTTCCACCAAGATAGGCATCGGCGCGTACAGCGAATCGCTCGGCAAGCAGAAAGAGGAAACCCAGCAATTCATGATCGGGGACAGCCGAAGCCTGGAAGAGGTGGTGAACGAAATGACGTCCCTGGGCTACATCACCTCCTTCTGTACGGCCGATTACCGGTGCGGGAGGACGGGAGCGCTTTTCATGAGCATCGCCAAGAAGGGCAAGATTCAGCATCTCTGCATTCCCAACGGGATACTCACCTTCAAGGAATATCTGCTGGATTACGCGTCGGAAAAGACGAAAAAGGCGGGGGAGAAGCTCATCGAGGAAAGGATGAACGACGTCCCCGAAAACATGCGTTCAGCCGTTAGGGAACGTTTGCGGGAGATCGAAAATGGAGCCCGTGACCTCTTCTTCTGATTCGTGGGACGACGCTCTTGAAGCCGACGCCGGCAGCCCCGATGTGAATCATCGGCTGCAAGCCGCGGCCGACAGGGCGCGGAAGGAATTCGGGGCCGGTCTGTGGTTCGCCGAAATCCTGGGCCGCCGCTGGTCCCACATCGCCGGAACGGGCAGCGAAGACGTGCTTTCCACGGTGACCCAACGCATTCCCCTGGCCGGCGGGATCGGCCTCGTGGTCGCGAATTGGGGAAGCATGGACAAAGGGGAGCAGGATGCCTTCCTGGAGGCGGTAAAACGGCTGCTCTGACCGCGTGGGTGCAAAGCGAATGCGGCCCTTTTTACGCCGGGAGATTGTGGCGGATCGGATGGAAAAACGTGATAACTACCGAGTCGAAAGGGATTTGCTGGGGGAAATGGAGATTCCCGCGGAAGCCCTTTATGGAATTCACACCGCACGGGCGCTCATCAATTTTCCGCTGACGGGCAGGGTCGTCCATCCGGCGCTGGTGCAGGCTTACGGCACGGTGAAACTTGCCTGCGCGCTCACCAACCGTTCCCTGGGCGTATGGCGGGATCGGGCAAAGGCCGAGGCCATAGAAGGGGCCTGCCGGGAGATGGCGGACGGACTGCTCACCGAACACATCGTGGTGGATGGGCTGCAGGGAGGCGCGGGAACGTCCACCAACATGAACGTGAACGAAGTGCTGGTCAACCGGGCGCTGGAACTGCTCGGCCGGCCCCATGGTTCGTACGACCTCATTTCGCCCCTCGACGACCTCAACCTGCACCAGTCCACCAACGACACCTTTCCCACCGCCCTGAAGCTGGCGGCGATCCGGCTGTTCCGGCGGCTTGAGGAAAAAGTGCTGGGACTGCAGGAGGGTTTTCAGCGGAAGGAAAAGGAATTCGCCCACATCGTGAAAGTGGGAAGGACCGAATTTCAGGACGCGGTGCTCGTCACGCTGGGCCGTGAAATGGGGGCGTATGCCGAAGCCTTTTCCCGCGACCGGTGGCGAATCTACAAATGCGAGGAACGGCTGCGGGTGGTGAACCTGGGAGGGACCGCCGTCGGCACCGGGCTCGGCGCACCCCGGCGGTTCATTTTCGGGGTGGTGGAGTATCTGCGCGATCTTACGGGGATCGGGTTCGCCCGGGCTGAAAACCTCATCGAAGCCACCCAGAACGCGGACGTATTCGTCGAAGTTTCCGGCATGTTGAAGGCTTGCGCCGTCTCGCTGTTCAAGGTATCGGGGGACCTGCGCCTCCTCTCCTCGGGCCCGGAAGCGGGGTTCGGTGAGATCCGGCTGCCCGAACGGCAGGCTGGGTCGTCCATCATGCCGGGCAAGGTGAACCCCGTCATCCCCGAGGCCGTGTCCCAGATTGCCCTCATGGCCATGGGATACGATCAAACCATCGCTTTCGCCGCCGCATCGGGGAGCCTCGAACTGAACTGCTTTCTGCCTCTGATTGCCGAATGTCTGCTGGGCAGCGCCGACATGCTGGCCGGGGGCTGCGACATCCTTCGCGGCTTCTGCGTGGAGGGCATTGAAGCCGACGAGGCACGATGCGGCGGTTTTCTGGAGAGTTCGGTCGCCACGGCCACGGCGCTCCTCCCGCTCCTGGGGTACGAAGGGTCCTGTCGTCTGGTGGAGTCGGCGCGCCGGACGGGCAGGAGTATCCGGCGGGCGGCCGTGGAAGACGGTATGATGAGCGAGGAGGAATTCACTCAATCGATCAGCCCCGAAGCGGTCTGCCGCCTCGGTTCACGCGAAACCGTCAGGAGGTGAACATGCAGGCGGCGCCCAAGGGTCTCAGGCTGCACATCGGGTTGTTCGGCCGTCGCAACGTCGGGAAGTCGAGCCTGCTCAACGCCGTTACCCGCGAACAGGTTTCCATTGTTTCGAGTCAGGCGGGGACGACCACCGATCCCGTGGAAAAGGGTATGGAACTCCTTCCCCTCGGTCCCGTGATGTTCATCGATACGGCGGGCATCGACGACGAGGGAGCGCTGGGCGAACTGCGGATTTCCCGCACACGGCAGGTGTTCGAGCGGACGGACGTGGCCGTGATCGTGGCCGAAGCGGGAGAATGGGGAACTTTCGAACAGCAGTTGGTCGAGGAGTTTTCCCAACGGGGAATCCCGGTCATCGCCGTGATGAACAAAACGGATGTTTCTCCTGTTTCCGCCGCAACAGCGGACCGGTTGTCCGAACGGGGAATCCCGGTGATACCGACCGTTGCGATCACCGGTCGGGGAATTCCGGAAGTGCGCCGCGCGCTGCTCGACTGCGCTCCCGACGATTTCATCAACAGCCCGGCCATTGCGGGGGACCTGGTGGGTCCGGGCGGTATGGCCGTGCTGGTGGTGCCCATCGACAAGGAAGCGCCCAAGGGGCGCCTTATCGTGCCCCAGGTGCAAACCATTCGCGACCTGCTGGACAGCGACGCGTTCAGCCTGGTGGTGAAGGAGAGGGAACTCCGGGAAGCGCTCGGCAGCCTTAAGGTGCCTCCCCGGCTGGTGGTCACCGATTCCCAGGCATTCCTGAAGGTTGCCGCCGATACGCCGCCGGAAATCAAAATGACCTCCTTTTCCATCCTGTTCGCCCGCTTCAAGGGCAACCTGACGGAGATGGTGCTGGGCGCCATGGCGGTGGAAACCCTCAAACCCGGCGATCGCGTGCTCATCGCCGAGGCATGTTCGCACCATCCCATCGCCGACGACATCGGGCAGGTGAAAATCCCCCGTTGGCTCACCCAATACGTGGGGGGAAAGCTCATTTTCGAAAACGTGAAGGGCCACGATTTCCCCGAAGACGTGTCGCCCTATCGACTGATCGTCCATTGCGGGGCCTGCATGCACACGCGGCGCGAGGTGCTCAACCGCATCATGCACTGCCGCTCCATGGGCGTACCCATCAGCAACTACGGCCTGGTGATCGCCTATTCCCTGGGGATATTCGAACGGGCGCTCGAACCTTTCCCCGCCGCCCTGCTGGCGTATCGTGACGCAAGGTCGGGACAGGGAGAGAAAAACGAAACCGCGAATGCCCCATCCGGTGGATCATGACGGCGATACCCGGACAGCAGGCGCTCATTTCCACGATAAAGGAACAATGCCGGGTCTGCTACACCTGTGTACGGGAATGCCCGGCCAAGGCCATACGCATTTCGTCCGGCCAGGCGGAGGTGATTATCGACCGCTGCATCGGGTGCGGAAACTGTTTCCGGGTGTGCAGTCAGCACGCGAAACGGGTTTTCAGTTCCATCGATCATGTGGAAGAACTCCTTCGTTCCTCATCGAACGTCGCGGCATGTCTGGCGCCCAGTTTTCCCGCACATTTCGGCGACCTGGACTATCGGATCGTCGTCGGCATGGTCCGCAAGCTGGGGTTCGAAGCAGTTTACGAGGTGGGATTCGGGGCGGACCTCGTGGCGGAACGGTATCGAAAGCTTCTCGGCGAGCATCCGGAATCGCGCTACATCGGAGCAAACTGCCCCGCGGTGGTGGAGTTTATCTTACGGTTTCATCCCGGCCTCGTGGATTCCATCGCTCCGATCGTATCCCCGATGCTCGCCATGGCCCGGGTGATTCGGCATATCCGCGGCCCGGAAGTGAAAGTGGTGTTCATCGGGCCGTGCATCGCCAAAAAGGCCGAAAGGGACCAAGCCGTCCTCATGCCGGAGATCGACAGCGTACTGACGTTCATAGAATTCGAGCAGATGATCGAACAGCATGGAATCGCTCCCGCATCCGTACCGCTGTCCGAATTCGATGAACCGACCGCGCTGGTGGGAGGGCTGTTTCCCATCAGCAGGGGCATGCTGCAGGTCGCCGATATCGCGGAGGATCTCCTGGCGGGCGAGGTAGTGGCGGCGGACGGGCGCAAGGATTTTATCGAAGCAATCAAGGAGTTCGAATCGGGGGCCTTGGACGCGCGGTTGCTGGAGGTGCTCTGTTGTAGCGGGTGCATCATGGGTCCGGGGATCGACAGCGACCTGCCCCTCTTCAGCCGACGGTCACTGGTGAGCGGATACGTGAGGAAGAGGACCGCATCGACCGATCCGGCGGAGTGGCGATCCTGGATGGACGTCTACCGTCGCATCGATTTGAACCGGACCTTTGTTGCCAGGAAATTGAACGTTCGGGAGCCGTCGGAGGAAAGCATCGGCAGGGTGCTGGCGCGCATGGGAAAATTTCAACCCAAGGACGAATTGAACTGCGGCGCCTGCGGATACGATTCCTGTCGGGAACATGCCAGAGCAATCGAATTGGGGCTGGCGGAATCCGAGATGTGCCTCCCCTACACCATCGAGCAGTTGCGCAAGACCCTCAAGGAACTCGCCCTCTCCAAGGAAGAACTCGCCACCCTGCACGCGGCGTTGGTGCAATCGGAAAAATTGGCGAGCATGGGCCAGCTCGCCGCCGCCGTGGCCCATGAGATCAACAACCCGTTGGGTGTGGTGCTTATGTACGCCCATCTGCTGTACGACGAATCCCGGAACGACTCGAAGTTGTCCGACGACCTGAAGATGATCGCCGAACAGACCGAACGCTGTAAGAAAATCGTTGCCGGGCTCCTGGATTTCGCGCGCCAGAACAAGGTCGTCAGGCAACCGACGGACGTCAACGAACTGCTGCACCGCTGCATGCGGATCATGCCTCCGCCGGACACCGTTACGGTTGTCGTACGGACCGAGGCCGAAGACCCCATGGCGGAACTCGACCCGGACCAGATCAACCAGATCCTCATCAACCTGGTGAACAATGGTTACGAAGCCATGCCGAACGGGGGAACGCTCACCGTAGGAACTCACGGGGACGAGCATTTCGTCCGGTTCGTGGTTTCCGACACCGGCATGGGGATTTCGGAGCAGAACCTGAACAAGGTGTTCGAACCGTTTTTCACCACCAAGCAGTTGAGCAAGGGGACCGGCCTCGGCCTCGCGGTGACCTACGGCATCGTCAAAATGCATCGCGGCGACATCCAGATCGAATCCAACGCCGACCCGTCACGCGGACCCACCGGCGCCACCTTCCGGGTCATCCTCCCCCGAACGGATATCAAGGAGTGAGCCTCTCCATGGAAATGCTGAATCTGCTTATTGTGGACGATGAAGTCGGAATGGGGCTCGCCGTGCAGAGGGCGCTCAGGGACTACACCATACGGGTGCGCGAAATCGAAATCGACGTCGGATTCCGGGTGGACCATACGGAAACGGGCGAGCGGGCGCTGGAAATCATCAACAGTTCGCCGCCGGACATACTTCTGCTGGACCACAAGCTTCCGGGCGTTTCGGGATTGGACATCCTGTCCCATCTCGCCGAACACCAGTACGACCTGCTCACGGTGATGATCACCGCGTACGCATCGCTGGAGAACGCCATCCTCGCCACCAAGCGAGGGGCGTACGACTTCCTGGCCAAACCCTTCACCCCCGATGAATTGAAATCCTCCGTTTACCGCACGGCCAAGCACCTCATGCTCCAGCGCCAGGCCCGCCGGCTGTCCCGGGAAAAGCGGCAGGTGCGGTTCGAATTCATCTCCGTGCTGGCCCACGAACTCAAGGCCCCGTTGGCGGCGGTGGAGCAGTATCTCTCCATTCTGGACGGAGACCTCGGTACGGGGACGGAGAAACAGATGGTGGAGCGGAGCCTGAGCCGCATCCGGGGCATGCGAAAGCTCATCCTGGACCTCCTGGACCTGACGAGAATCGAGTCGGGCCAGAGGAAGCGCGAGGTAAAGCTTCTGAACCTGAAAGAACTCGCCGCCGCATGTATCGAATCGTTTCAGGTCGAGGCCGAGGGCAGGGGAATCGGCATCGCACTGCACGTTTCCCAAGAGCCGACGCTCATGGGCGACCGGTGGGAAATCGAGACCATACTGAACAATCTCATTTCCAACGGAATCAAATACAACCGCGACGGCGGTCGGGTGGACGTCCGCATCGCAGCGAACCCGGAGCAGGTGAAAATCGCCGTGTCGGACACCGGTATCGGCATTTCCGAAGAGGAGGCCAAAGGGCTCTTCCGGGAATTCGGCAGGATCAGAAACGACGCCACCGAATCCATTGCCGGCAGCGGGCTCGGGCTTTCCACGGTCAAAAAGATCGCCGCCCTCTATAAGGGAGACGTCGCATTGATAGGCACGCAAGGGGAGGGGAGCACCTTCGAGGTTACCCTGGCCGGAGCGGATATGTGCGAACCGACGGAAAGGTGAAAGAATGGCCGAGCCCTCCGGAAAAGACCATGAATTCGCCGTTGAAACATGGCTGCGCGAAGAGAACCCCGAACCGTTGGAAGTGCTCTTCTCGATGGCGAGGAGCGTCCGGGAACTGAACGTGGGGAAACAGGTTCATTTGCGGGGGTTGGTGGAATTCAGCAATCTGTGCATTCGTCAGTGCGCGTACTGCGGGATTCGGGCGGGAAACACCCATGTCTCCCGGTACATCATGAGCCTTCCGGAAATTCTCGAATGCGCCGGTATGGCCCACGGATTCGGGTACGGGACGGTGGTCTTGCAGTCGGGGGAGGATGAAAACATTTCTCCTTCCTGGGTCGCCGATGTAATCCGGGCTATCAAGGACACCTATCCATTGGCGGTCACGCTCAGCCTGGGTGAAAGGCGCCGGGAAGACTATCGGTTATGGAAGGAAAAAGGCGCTGATCGATGTCTGCTCAAGTTCGAAACGTCCGACCCCATGTTGTACCATCGTATTCATCCGCAGCGGTATAACGGGGAACCGAACAGAGTCGAACTACTGAGAGAGTTGCGTGGGATGGGGTATGAAATCGGAAGCGGTATCATGGTGGGTCTGCCGGGTCAGACGTACGCCAGCATCGCTTACGACCTCAACACGTTTGTGGCGCTCGATCTGGACATGGTCGGAATCGGACCGTACATCCCGCATCCCGATACCCCTCTGGGAAGAAGATTCATTGCCGAAAAATACGTGTCGTCCGAACAGGCGCCGAACACGGATACCATGGCCTGCAAGGTGGTGGCGCTCACCAGAATTCTCTGTCCGCAGGCCAACATTCCCGCCACCACCGCCCTTGCGTCCGTTAACCGGGACGGCTACCTCCTCGGATTGCTGGCCGGGGCCAACGTCGTCATGCCGAATATTACGCCTGTCAAATACCGGAAGCAGTACGACATCTATCCCAAAACCGAACATTTGCCGTATGACAGGCTCCATTCCGGGGTGTGCGCGGTCATCGCCGCCGCCGGGCTTGTACCGGGAGTGGGGCGAGGATCAAGGGTGGGAAGAAGGTTCTGAGGGAAATCCGCCGAGTCCGGAAGGGACAGTGGAAGCGATACTATTCCGTCGAGCAACCGTTCGGTTCAGGTATCGAGGCTGAGGATGGCCTTCACCCGTTCCACCGGGGCAGGGTGGCTGTAGTGGAAAAAACTGTAGAGGGGATGAGGGTTCAAGACCGCCAGGTTTTCCTTTATGAGGACTACAATTGTTTCCGCCATGCCTTTTGCGTCGCCGGTGGCTTCGACCGCGAAACGGTCCGCCCGGTATTCGTGCCTGCGAGACAGGGCGGAGAAAATCGGCTGAAAAAAGAACCCTATGAGCGAAGCGCACAACCCGAAGATTACGATTGCCGCATAATTCGAGGGGTGTGAAAACCCCAGGCCGTGGTAGAAGGGAACATACGCCGTCAGCCGGCTCAGGATCCAGAAGCCCGCCAGAGTGACCGCCGCGTTCACCACCAGCATCTTCATTACGTGCTTCAGCTTGAAGTGCCCCATTTCATGGGCCAGGACGCAGATGATCTTGCGGACGTCCATCTGGTTGACGAGGGTATCGAAAAGCACGATGCGTTTTTTCCCTCCGATGCCGGTGAAGTAGGCGTTGGAATGGGCGGAACGCTTCGAGCCGTCCATGATGAAGATGTCCTCCACCCGAAAACGCACCTGACGGGCCAGTTCCAGAATGCGCTCCTTGAGTTCCCCTTCCTCCAGGGGAGTGAACTTGTTGAAGAGCGGGGCGATCCATACCGGAAAGACGATCATCATCACTATCTGGAAGGAGATGAGGAAAATCCACGCCCATAGCCACCAGGCGGACCCCGCCGACCGCATGAACCATAAGACGGCCAGATAGATGGCGCCGCCGAGGAGCGCCGTGATAAGAAGCCCCTTCAGCGTATCGACGATGAATGTCTTCAGCGTGGTGCGGTTGAAGCCGTGCCGTTCTTCAATGACGAACGTGTCGTACAGGGTGAAGGGAAGGTTCAGGATGAGTTTTATGAGGACGACGGCCGCCCCGAAGACGAGCGCCGGGCCGTAATACCCCTGCGGAAAGAGGCCCCGGGCAAAACCGTCGATTGCTTCAAAGCCCCCGAAGAATACGAGCACGATCAAAAGAACGCTATCGACGGCTTCTTCCAGGAGCCCCAACCGCTCGACGTCCAGGGTGTAGGAAATGCTCTTCGGATACTTTTCGTCCTCCACATAGGAACGGAAAACGTCCGGCACGTCGAACGCCCTCCTTTGAATGAAACGCATGTTGAGGAGCGTGAGCGTCCCATTCAGAAGGAGGGTCACAAGGAACAGGATGAGGAAGGTCGTACCGATTCCGTTCAACATCGAAAAGAGCACCGTGTCGTTGTTCAGCGGGTAAATTTTTCCAGTGCCTTCACCAGATCGACGGCCGGTCCCTTGGGCTGTGCGCGCCGGTCGAGCAGAATTTCCTGGGCGAACAACCCTTCGTTGTAAAAGAGCCGGTTCGCATCGTTGTTGGGCGCGATAACGCCGCCCTTGATGGATATCCCGGCGAAAAGCCCCTTGGCCCGGGAATAGGAATAGATCTCCGCCTGCAGTCGGATGTCGGTTTGGGCCTGGGCTTCACGTCCCACGGGTCCGGCGGCTACCGATACGTCGGCTCCCAGGGTCCCTTTCCCTTTCAAAAGAGAAGTGAGGCCCCTTTCGTTCATGACGACCAGGATGAGGTCGATGGATTGTCCGCCGATTTGCCAGCCCACACTGCCGCCGCCGATGGAGAAGAACGCCGGGGCGCTGAAGGACTTCGCTTTCGGGTCGTATGAGCAGATTACTCCCTGGCCGTACTGTGCGCCCACGATGAAGGCTCCCTTATAGACCGAAGGGAAAATCGCCACGGCGGCGCACTGTCGGATAAGGTCCTGGGCTGCAATTTTATCGGGGCTGTTGGCGAACTCCTCGATGACGAGCGTGGCGTTCTTCAGCCGCACATCCAGTTCCGCCATGTCGTCGGCGGCGAGGGCGGACAGGGGAATGAAGCAGAGCATCAGGGCGAGAACCCCGAGTACCAGGGCTTTTTGGGTGGTATTGAACATCTCGTTCTCCCTCTTTCAGTAGGTTCACACTGCACGAAGGCCGCGACCCCTCTCAAACCTTCTTCCGGCAAGTCATAAATAGTACCTCTGCTCGCCTCAGTCAAACGTCATCGCGGGCTGCTTCCGGGGTACCCATGAGGTGCATTATACAGCATAACCGCATCAAAAGCGGCTACGATGAGAAGGGCGTGAGATTATCGTCAACCTATTAACGAGACGGACGAAGCGACCAAAAGGTTGACAAGAGAAGCCTCCATGAGTAGTGTAGTATTTCACAAATGAATCGCCATTCACTTCTTGTCACATCCCATGCAGGCGCCGCTCGTGCTCGTATCTCCGGTCGGAGAAAGCCGAAGTCCTGCCTTTTTGAAAGGAGTTGATCACTGATGGAACCACGTACTCCGTTCATGGAAGTCAATCAGGTCATAGTGGCAATGGGAGGGGAAGACCTCAACCTCTGCATGCAGTGTGGGATGTGCGCCGGCACCTGCCCCTGGCATCTCACCGACAGCCCCTTTGACGTGCGGAAGATGATTCGCATGGGACAGCTCGGGCTGGAGGGCTTCGAATCGGACGAGAACGTTCTCTATGGGTGCACCACCTGCGGCCATTGCGTTGTCAAATGCCCCCGGGGCGTGAAGATTATCGACATCGTGCGGTCAATGCGCAGCATGATCGCCGAGGCCGGCACCATGCCGCAGGCCCTCAAGACCTTTTCCGGATCCGTCTTCAGTAACGGCAATCCCTGGTCGCAGCCGCGCGAAAAACGGCTCGACTGGATCAAAGACGCCCAGGTGCCCACCTTCGGTGAGGGAACCGAGTATTTTCTGTCCATCTGCTGCACGTCCGCCTACGACGTTCGCAGCCAGAACGTTGCCCGATCGCTGATAAAGTTGCTCAATGCGGCCGGGGTGAGCTACGGAATCATCGGAAACGAGGAAAGCTGCTGCGGAGAGTCGCTCAGGAAGATCGGCGAGGAAGAACAGTTCACCAATCTGGCCCAGCACAACATCGAGCTGCTCACGTCAAAGGGCGTGAAGAAAATCATCGTGACCTCTCCCCATTGCTTTTATACCTATACGCAGGAATACCCCGAACTGGGCGGCGAATTCGAAGTGATCCATCATTCCCAGCTGTTGAAAAAACTCGTCGACGAAGGGAAACTCTCCCTGGGGAAGAACGTCGAACGCACCATCGCCTACCACGATCCCTGCTATCTCGGACGCCACAGCGGGATTTACGAGGACCCCAGAGCCCTGGTCGGGGCGCTTCCGGGAGCGCAGTTCAAAGAGATGAAACGCAATTCAAAGCACAGTCTGTGTTGCGGTGCCGGCGGCGGCAGGTTGGTGATGGAAACGCCGCCCGAATGGCGTTTCTCGGACATGAGGATCACCGAGGCGCTCGAGACGGGAGCCAACACTCTGGCCACGGGATGCCCCTACTGTATCAGCATGCTGGAAGACAGCCGCAAGACGCTGAACAAGGACGACGAAATCGAAATCAAGGACATCGCCGAACTCCTGGCCGAAGCCCTGTAATCGGGATTTTATTCGGAGACGGAACCGTTTCCGGAACTCGTCGACAATAAGAAACTCCCTGCGCCGCACGGGCGATGCAGGGAGTTTCCTTTTTCGGCGGGACCACCGCCCCGTAGAGATGGAGGCGGTTGGTTGTTTATGGTAAAGAAGGTTTGGTGAAAACATCGAACAGTGTGATGCCGGGGGAATGTGGGCGGATGGTGGAGAAACGAGATGGACAAGAGAAAACAACCGGCGGAATCCCTGCGTGCTTTCCCTCAAAATTCGACCGGATCCACGTCGAGTTGACGAATTTCTGCAATTTCTCCTGTACGTTCTGCCCCGACGGGGTCATGACCCGCAAACGGGGTTTTATGGACGTGGGTCTGGCCCGCAGCGTGCTCGACCAGATCGCCGAAATGGATCTGGCCCGGAAGGTGACGTTCCACGTCATGGGCGAACCCCTCATGCATCCGCGACTGCTGGAGATCATCGACCATGCGCACCTGCGGGGCTTGAAAATAGGCCTCACCACCAACGGCGCGCTGTTGACCGAATCGATGATCCGCGAACTGGCGGTGCGGGATCTGCATCAGATCGACATATCCCTGCAAACTCCGGACGAGGAGAGCTTCCTCGCCACGCGCGGCAAACGGATCGATTTTCCCGTCTACCTGCAGAGGCTCACGAGTTTCCTCCGGGCCTGCGCATCGCGGGAGCAACGGCCCATCTTCAAACTGCGCATCATGTCCACCCGTTTTGCGCGAAAGATGCGGGAAAAGCTCGCCATCCCAAATTTCCTGGGTACGGGCGAGGATCTGCGCAAAGTCATCGTGGACTGGGCGCTCATCATCCACGAGAGCTTGGGGCTCGAAGCCCCCCCGTGGAAGAACTCCGCCGGAAGGCCGCGAACATTTCGATCTGGGGCTGGAACGTGGTGGAAGTGGCTCCGAAGGTGTTTATCGAAACCTATGTGCTGAGCGACTGGGGGAATACCTTTACCGGAGATGATGTCATCCCGGTCGAGCATGGGTTCTGTTTCGGCATGAAGGACCATTTCGCCGTTCTGTACAACGGAGACGTGGTGCTTTGCTGCGTGGATTTTGAGGGCAAAACCCGGATCGCCAACCTCAACGATATCTCCCTGGCGGAAATGTTTCGTTCTCCGCAGCTGGAGAACATCGTAAGGAATTTACGCAAGGGAAAGCTGATTCACCCCTATTGCCGCCGATGCCTGGGCAGCAGCTCACGTTTGGGCGTACTGGTCAAGCCAGCCCTCACCCTCCTCGGCTTCAAGGTATTAAAGCCGTTGCTGTATAGGAAATATTGTCTTTACCGGTAGGGTCATGCGCCGGAATCCTCTTTTTTTTCTTTAGGGAGGGAAGGAGAGAATTCCTGGAAACAGTCCGGGCAGATGCCGTGCGTAAAGTCCGTTTTCCAGTGCTCCCGGATATACTTCTCTATCGGCGCCCACGTGGTAAAATCCACGCGTACCTTGTTGCAGGACGCACAGCTCGGCAGCATCCCGGCGAGAAGCTTTACTTGTGCAACCACTTCCAGCAGCTCGATGGAAATTTCCTCGTCCGTCCCATCGGCCACCACTTCAGCCATGTCCCGAGCCGCCGCCACGCTGCCCAGAACTTCTCCCTCGCCGCTAAAAACCGGAGAAGCGACCACGAAGAACTCCTTGCCCGTGTCTTCATGGAAGAGCTTGGCGTAAAGCGTTTGTCCGCCTTTCAGCAGCGTGGCCTGAAGACAGTTGGTTTCGGTTTCCCCCTCCGCATGAAACAGCGCAAAGCACTGTTGGCCGGCCACCGAGTCGGGCTCGATGCCCAGCTTCTCGGCGAGAGCCTTGTTCGCACGAACGATCCGCTGTTCGTTGTCCATGATAAAAATGATGTCTTCACTGGTATCGAAGAGGAGACCGTAGCCGGTCTTCGGGTTGAGGGACGAACGTTCGCGTCCGCTTTTTTCCTCAATGCTCCTGAAAACGGCCACCTTTCCCTGATTCTGCCCCTTCTCGTTCTTTATCATGGTGATGGAAAGATCGACGGCGAGCAGTTTGCCTTTCCTTGTACGAAGATACCTGCGATCCGAAAGGCTGAAATCGTCCGCCTTATAGGCTTTCCCGGAAAGCGTGGAATCTTGGCCAGCCGCTTCTTCGAACCGAACCACCTCCGAGAAATCAGCGCACAGAGCCTCATGCCTGGGCCAGCCGGTCTGCAACTCCGCGGCCCCATTCATGAACACGATTCTCCCGTCAACGTCGGCGATAATCACCGCTTCCCGCAAACTCATCAACGTATCGTCCAGCCACTCCACGTGTCTTCGGGAGCCGATCTCCGTCTGGTGTCGATGCAAGGCCATTTCTATGGTGGTGTAAAGCTCCTTCCCATGGAACGGTTTCAGGATGTACCCGTACGGCTCCGCGCCCTTGGCTCTTTCCAGCATGCTCTGATGGGCATAGGCGGTGAGAAATACCACCGGAATGTCGTTGCTCGCCCGTATCCTCATGGCTGCTTCGATGCCGTCCAGTTCGCTCTTGAGGATGATGTCCATTAGGATCAAATCGGGTTTGAGAACTTCGGCCTCCTCAATCGCCTTTATTCCCGACGGCACGACGGCACAGACCTCGTACCCGTGCTCTTCGAGGGTTTTTTGCAAATGTTCGGCCGTAATGAATTCGTCTTCAACGATCATTATCCGCGGCTTTACCCCTTCGCTCTTCAGCATTCGATTATGTGCGCTCGCTTTCGCCACTGTAGCCAATTCCTTTGAGGTGGTGCTTCAACCGACGTATAAGACACAGCTGAGCAGAAGAACATTGTATGTACGCAACGGGAACGTGTCAGCGCCTCCCGTGTGGGTAGTGCCTGTATCCGAAGTAATAGGGATAGGGGTAGTACCAAAAGTCATAGTAGTAAGGGTAGGGCTCATAATAGTAGTCTTCGTACTCGGGCCAGAGGTGAATCTCCGTTCCTTCGATGAGTACATACTGAAAATCACTATTATTCAATTTTTGTACCACAGACCCTTTTACGGTTCCGGCGACCGTTATCTTTCTGTCCTTACTGTAAATTTCAGGATCCAGAAAATTGGAAAACGAGACGATAAACCTTCCTTCCGAGCTATCCCTGGATTTCGGCTGTTGTCCCAGGCCCAGTGGTGTCTGCAGAACGATGATCTGAGTCTCCGCATCCATGACTGTTGTCTGAACGATGTATCCGCCGAGCACCACCGCTCTACCGATATAGCTGTCCGGCGAGGCAGACAGTTCGGGGAAAGGTACTTCCGGCCGGGCGGCCTGGATTGCCTGCTCCGATACCACCGCACAGGCTGAACCGAGGAGAGTAACGCATACGAGAATCAACAGCTTCAATGTTCTGACCATTTCCTTCCCCTTTTCCTTCCACACCCGTTCTATAGGTATACTAATGATAGGGAAACAAGGGTGCAAGGCACTCCGAACGATTCTTCCATGAAGAAAAGGGGTCGGAAGGAAAGTGCCGCCGCTGGGAATCGGGATGCAATCGCTATGTCGGTGTTCGCCTAATCTACGGGGTGGGCGAGAAAAGTCTGAGTCGCTTTCATGAGCGGAGTGGAAATGAGGCTGAAGATGACATGGGACGTATTCAATCCGGAAACGGCCACCGCCCCTTCGACGAAAGAGCTGGGTCTGTTCCACAGGGTAGCGGCATCCAGCCGGTTGAGTCGTGAGTTGGTGAGGTTCAGGGAAACATCGACCCGGCCGGTTCCTCCGTTGTCCATTTCCGCCTTGCCGGAACCCACGGAGCTGGAAGCCGTCCAGACCACGATTTCGGTTTTCGCGGCGAAGATGGGATCGACCCAATACCGGGCATACGAAGTCGCTTGAACTCCGGCCCCATAGGTAAGTCTTTGCAGATCCGCGGCGTTCATATTGTCCGGATCCAGATCGACGCTGGCAAAATCCGATCGAACGAGGGGTATGCAGGGGATGAAACAGGCATCCTCCGATCCGGTTTTCAGAAGGATGGCGTTTCCAGCGAGTACCGATCGCGCTTCTGTTGATTGCAGGATGCCGTCGTCGTCATATACGAATATGAGATAGCCGGACATGTCGCTCCACAGCGGCGCAACCGCGGCCAGCGAAAGCTGGTGAAAACGTTTCCCGGCGGTATCGATGGTTCCGTTGACGAGAGGGATACCGTTGGCGCTGAAGAACGTCCAGTAGATGGTTCCGGTTTCCGCCAGACAGGTGATGCCTACCACTGTATCGGCCGCCGGGGAATTTCCGAACGTGGCGAGAGGAACGAGAAAACCGTCGGCCATGGACCCCGGCGCGAGGAGCGCTTGTGCCGGCTGTGAACACAGACACAGGAGCACAAGCGCGAAAAACGAAATCATATGGCGGTTTTTCTTCATGACGTTTCCTCTCGCTGGCGGACTTTCCTTCTTGTTTTCTAATTCGGTTGAACGGCCGCCCGGCTTGAGTGCATTCTTTGTCCGGCGGTGGCCCGGGGTACGGCCGTTGCGTTATATCTCTTTGAAGGGAAATGCGGACGTTTGCATGAGAAGACTTGAAGACGGCCGTCTTTTAGGGTAAAGAGAGAAACACCGGGCGATTAGCTCAGTTGGATAGAGCGTTGGCCTCCGGAGCCAAAGGTCGGGCGTTCGAGTCGCCCATCGCCCACTCAATAAAATCAAGGGGTTGGAAGAAATTCCAGCCCCTCTTTTTTTGCCTTGAAAATTTTTTCCAACCTCATTTCCAACCCCTGTCATAAAAATCCCGGCGCAAGACGCTCTGGCCCTTCGTTTCGTGGTCATGGCATCGTGGAAAAAATACCGCGAAGGTGGATCCGCCTCCCTGTGCTTCCCCGGTCCTCGGAAAGCTACCCCTTCATCCATGGATTATTTTTTCCGGAACCCCGGATACCTCAGGGATGTTCATGCGAGAACTTCCGAAATGGTCTCATCCATTCGGCGCCCGTCCATGAAAGTCAAGCGGATTGACGCCGGAGCGAAAGAGTTCGGATCGAAGGGTAAGGATTACCGTTCGTGGTGAGGTATCGAACCATGAACGGCCTGAACTTCGTGAGATTGGATTGAAAGGTTGGAAAGAGGAAGAGAGCCTCTGACAAACTATACTCAAGATGCAGTGTCGCGAAATAAAACCCGGCTCAGAAGAAAATCCTCCAGTTGATATTTAATTCCCTCACCAGCCGGCGGGCAGTGGTCTGATCGATGTCGATTTCTCCCGTCTCGATGCCCCGGATGACGCCCTCTTCAACGCCAGTCAAGCGGGAGAGCTTTTCCACCGACAGCCCCTCCTTGGTCCGCGCTCCCAAAAGGGCAAGCCCCGCAGCATTTTCGGCGATCATCACACCCAGGGAATCGGCCGGTGACAGCCCGTCAAAAGCGGCGCTTAGGTTTATTTCAGCAGTCCCGTTAACATCCACATCAACGGAAAGAGTTTGGCTATGAGACATACTCGACCACTCCCGTTACTTCTATCCCGTGAATTTCGTCATGCTGTTTCCACACCGCGAAATATTCCCTGTTGTCCGTGCCAAGCAGGCAGCGGTGGTGGTCGCCTTCGCATATCTTGTATTTGTGCCAGTTTCCTCTCACCGGTCCTTGAAGCTCCATTTCTTTCACCAGAGAAAAAAGAGCAGCCCGGATCGCTAAGGGAAGTCTGCTGAGGCCCAGTGTCAGGTCCTTGTGAATGCCGACCTTCCATTTGTTCATCGCGGCTCACTCCATCCGGTCGAATGCATTATACACTGTGGAGTTTATAAGGCCGACAGAAAGAAAAGAAAATTTGGAAAAAATGCCTTAAGAAATGGGTATGAAAATTGCCACCTTTTCGATCAGCGGAGCTTAACCGTCCACGCTGCCAATTCAGTGTCGACAGGCGAGCGCTCGCATCTCTTGTGCAATGCGCCAATTCCGGATATCGCTTTGTTTCAGTGCTCAAAGCTTTCCCTTCCGCTCGGGAAACTGGAAAGAACTCTGCTGCACACCGGCCCTCTCACTCCGGTGAGTCCCAGGTGCGTGAGAGATAATGTCTTAAGTTATAGTTTTGGTTTATTTTAAGTTTGCGCCGAATATTGTAACGGTGGGTTTTCACTGTGTTGGGAGAAACATGGAGCTTCCTTGCGATTTCTAGGCTGGACTTGCCGCTCCGTATCATGGCGGCTATCTTGGCCTCGGTTCGGGTAAGTTGCTCTGTCACGTACAGGTTGTCGTCAGAACCGGTTATAAGACCCGCCAGATATACGTGCAAGCTCTCTAGGGAGGCCCGGTGACCTTCTCCCTCGACCCGCTCCCTGAGCTCGTGGAGCAGGGGGAGGACATTGTACCGGATGCCGTGAAGAATCCTTTTCTCCGACGCGCCTTTTGGCCGGTCGATATTTTCTGCTAACAACTTGAGGGCTGAATTGACCTCTGAGAGGCCTGCGTTGACTTTCATGAGATCCCCGTTAAGTAGCTCAACCCTTGACTGTTGTTCCAGTATCTCTCTACGACCTTGTCTCCTGTCCAAGGTGGTCGACTCTGGCTCCGGGGGAACTTTATGTTTCTTTAGCTGAGGTGCGGATTCCGCCGGATAGGACGGAGGGTCATCTGCTAATTCATTAACCTGCTCAACATTCAGCCCGATTTCCAGGCGCACCTTTCGACCATCGGAAAGCTCCAGCAAACGGCTGCGCATAGTGACACACGGGTTTCTTCCGGTATCATATGCTTGGGCAGTCACACCTCCCGAGTGCCGGAGTCTTCCACCAGGAAGTTCATTATCCTTACATGTCTCGCATGGCTTGGTCTGATCTTCGCGGAACACCTGCCAATATTTCCTGCCGACGACCTCTTCTCCAAATAGCTCCCGCAGCCACTGATTGGCATAGAGGATTTCATGGGTCTCGACGTCCACCACGTAAACGGCTGCATCGAAGTTTTCGAGAAGCAAAAGGAGGTCTTCTGGAGTACGGATCAAACAACCTGAAAGGGACGAGTGAGGGCCTGAGTCGTACATGGAACCACCTCTTCGTTAAATTGAATTCCCGGAGTTCTGTCATTGGGGGCGGCGAGGGCCTTCTACCGCCTGTGATAACATGAATCCCCCATGATCTTAAAGGAAAGCTTGTAGGGAATGTGTTACATTGCATGGGAATGTCATCCCCGCGGGAGTAAAAGCAATAGGCATATATTCGAAAGGTTCCTGGACTGAAACTGGAGGATTGGGTAATATGAAAGGGGATAACCGGCCGGCAAGAACATGGCCCATCGGGCTTGGGCAGAGGGTTAAGCGAAGATAAACAAGCGAGGTCGGGAGGTTTAAAAATGAAAAGACAGCACGCTCTTGAGTTGCTGGCCCGCGGCAAGCCGGAGCTGAAGGCCCGTTTCGGCGTCACGCGGCTGGCGCTATTCGGCTCGACGGCCCGTGATACGGCGGCCGGCGGCAGCGATGTCGACATCCTGGTCGCCTTCGACGGCCCGGCCACGTCCAAGCGTTATTTCGGAGTGCAGTTCTATCTGGAGGATCTGCTCGGTTGCCCGGTCGACCTGGTCACCGAAAAAGGACTGCGGCCGGAACTTCGCCCCTCCATCGAACAGGAGCGGGTCATTGTCTGATTCAGGCACACGCGAATACCGTTTTTATCTCGACGACATGATCGATGTTGATTCACGGCTATCTTGGCATCGACGACGACACGCTCTGGAGCATCATCCGGGATGACGTGCCCGAATTGTTGCTGCTGCTTATGGCACTAAAAAGCGAGACTCAACCATGAAAATCGGCGGGATTTTGGTTGGTTGCTCTCAGTTCGGCTAACCTTATGAATAAACAACAGGTAAAAGATATACTTCACTCCCATGGCGATGAATTGCGCCGGATGGGTATCCGGCGCCTGTCCCTTTTCGGATCCTCGGTACACAATCAGGCAGGGCCTTTGAACGACGTGGACCTTCTGGGTGAGTTCGACGGGACCATCGGTCTCTTTGACTATTTCGAGTTCAACACCGCCTGGAGGAAATGCTGGGCGTGGACAAAGTGGACCTCCATTGAGCCGAACCTTTCTGAAGTTTGATAATGCCTTTCTACACCTCCCGGCGGCAAAGAAAACCCGGAAAAAATACCTGAAAAAGTAGGTATGAGGATTGCCCATTTCCCGGCGTTGAAAGATGCGCTCATCGGAAATGAGGACAGGTTCTCCTAAAATGAGGGTTCTGAATTTCTTCAGAATGACTGTTGAAATAAAAGAATAATTTTGACAAGTGACAATTGTCATTTTACAATCCTCGCATGATAAAACGCTTTCAACATCGGGGCCTCAAGCGACTTTACGAGGATGATGACCGGAGGGGAATAACCGCCGAGCATGTTGAAAAGGTACGCCGTATTCTGGCGCAGTTGAAAAGTGCCTCACGGCCGGAGGATATGGACATCCCCGGCTTTAGGCTTCATCCCCTCAAGTGTGACATGGCCGGATTCTGGAGCGTCACAGTAAGGGCAAATTGGCGGATTATCTTCAGGTTTGAGGACGACGACGTTACCGACGTTGATTTGATCGACTATCATTAGCGGAGGACAAAGACATGATGACGATGAAGAACCCCCCGCACCCGGGCGAGACTGTTCGCTATGATTGCCTTGAGCCTTTAGGCTTGACGGTAACCGAAGGGGCAAAGGCGCTTGGTGTGACGCGGCAGGCGCTCAACAACCTTGTAAATGGTAAGAGCGGGATTTCGCCGGAAATGGCGATCCGGCTTTCTAAAGCCTTCGGCGGCAGTCCGGAAACTTGGCTTAAGATGCAGATTGATTATGATCTCGCCCAAGCGAGGCATCACGAGGACAGGATTCACGTTAAGCGAGTGCAGCGGCCACACGAGCAACCACCCTTGTAGACGGCAGATCTGATTCATGGACGACCGAAAAAGCGCCGTAAGGCCTTCGAGGAACTGGAGCGGGGGGAAGCTCGAGACCTTCGAGAGGCAATGAAGGAATAGGAGACACTGAAAAGCGGCAACTTAGACTCAGCAAAAAAGCGAAGTCTAACAAGCGCGGTCGGGAGGTTGAAGAATGAAAAGACAGCACGCTCTTGAGTTGCTGGCCCGCGGCAAGCCGGAGCTGAAGGCCCGCTTCGGCGTCACGCGGCTGGCGCTGTTCGGCTCGACGGCCCGTGATACGGCGGCCGGCAACAGCGATGTCGACATCCTGGTCGCCTTCGATGGCCCGGCCGCGTCCAAGCGTTATTTCGGAGTGCAGTTCTATCTGGAGGATCTGCTCGGTTGCCCGGTCGACCTGGTCACCGAAAAAGGACTGCGGCCGGAGCTTCGCCCCTCCATCGAACAGGAGCGGGTCATTGTCTGATTCAGGCAGACGCGAATACCGCTTTTATCTCGACGACATGATCGATTTTGATTCACGGCTATCTTGGCATCGACGACGACACGCTCTGGAGCATCATCCGGGATGACGTGCCTGAATTGTTGCCGCTGCTTATGGCGCTCAAAAGCGAAACTCAACCATGAAAATAGGCGGGATCCTGGTTGGTTGCTCTCAGTTCGGGCCGGTTTCGGTTCGGTGATAAATTGCTGTGCCCGCCTTGCCCCTTTTGCCTGACCTGCCGACGCCTCCCGCCGCCCGACAAAGTGTACCCCTGCCTCGGTTGCCGAAACCCCTTTGATTTACGCCACATTGTGGTTCACGTGCCCCCGTCCGTTCACGGAATAGGTATATTTCCTACCAACCTTATACTTGAGAAAATAGACTTACTTTATCGACGGGCCGCTGTTATAGGGGAAAAACTTATTTTAACAGGAGATTTAAATAAATTATTAATTTAATCGTAGTTTGACCGATATTATTGATAAGTGAATCTGGAGTTATGATCTGTTTCCTTCAGATGGAGTGGATCAGGTTGAAAAGAGAAGTTATTAAAAAGCAACTAAAAAATGTATCCCCTACTTTCTTGCGCAAGTTAGCACGGGAAGGGTTAAAAGAATATAGAGAGTTCAAAATATTGGCTGATCAACATTTATGCCATAAAGAACTAAGGGAAGATGACTTTGCCCAAAGTTTAAAGGCGGATCATTTGCTCAAAGGAATGCTTATTGTGATAAGTAGATCGGTGATCTTTCAAACGGATACAGCCGTTTTCGATGATGCCGAACCGATGATCAACCTTACGCATCAGAAGAAAGCTAGCGTCCGAAGTAATCATGCATCGGAAAAATTAATAAAAATTGACCTATTGAAATACGGCCGAATCGCCCTTTTTCAGCTTCACAATCCCCGAGCATGCCTTGAACATCCGGTCAGCCTGACATGTCCCTTTAGATCAATATATTATAGAGAATTAAAGACATCTTGTGCTAACCTTGCCGCGTAATCCGGGGTTAAGTTCAAAATTTAAAACCGTATGCTTTTCATTGATTTTCCATGGACTTAAAGCCCAGCATGACTATGTCGTCTCAACAAATCTACCCGCACCTTAAGCTGGTAAACCAATGGTAGTAAACAGCAATATAAAAGAAAATGTTACTGGCGTTTTAAAATATATTCCGGGAATGTTAGTTAAGCCAGTGATAGGGCTTCTATCGCTAACAGTATTCACGAGAATATTCAGCACGACGGAATATGGTCTGCTCATGCTGATAACAACCACTGTAACGTTCATTAACACCGTCCTTTTTAGCTGTGTGAATCAATCAGCCATAAGATACCTGCCAAAATATGAAGGGAAAGAAAGGGACCAGCTTATATCGACAAGCTTAATAAGCATAATTGCGCTGGCATTATTCGTTTTATTTTTAGTATTTACAGTAAGCAAATTATTTTGCTGTTATTTTAATGAAACATTACTAGATTTACTGTATTGGATTCCCTTTTTAATTTGTACTGAGGCCGGATTCAATTTTTTAATGGCAGTAATCCGAGCAGAAAGAAGAGCCGCCAGATACTCGACAAACTATATTTTAGTCAGTATTGGAAAGCTAGCTATTTCTCTAATGCTAATTTATTTTACCGATATAACTATTAAATATGTTTTTCTCGGTTCTATAATTGCAAATGGCGCAATATTTATTTTAGAGCTGAATAAATTAAAATATAATTATAAACTAAATATTAAATATTTTTCAGTGAAAGTTCTCAAGCTAATATGGAGCTACGGATTGCCGATAGTAGGAATAGCAACCGCGAATCAAATAATCTCAGTCTCTGATCGATACTTTATCGAAATTTTCATGGATGCCTCACATGTTGGTATATATTCAGCTTCATATAGTTTGTCAGAAATGAGTATATTCATGTTCATCAATATACTCATGATGGCCAACTATCCGGATTTGGTTTACGCTTTTGAAAACAGCGGAGAGAAAGCCACCATAACGTTGATGAGGGATATGATGAGCATTTACTTGTTGGTGCTATTGCCCATCCTATTTTGCATAATTGTTCTATCAAAGGACGTAATAGGCATCATTCTCGGCAATTCCTTCTTAGAGGCCAACAAAATTTTGCCCTGGGTGTCTGGAGGAATGTTCCTCATGGGCTTGACTAACTACTTTAACAAATGCTTTGCTTTGAAAGAAAAAACAAAAAAATTGCTTTTCATTCTTGTTTTAATTGCTACAATAAATATATTATTAAATATCGTATTGATTCCCATTGTCGGAATAACCGGAGCCGCAGTATCCACGTTCATTTCCTACCTGACTGGCCTTATAGTAACAATTATATTATCTAGAAAAAGCATCAAATGGGAATTCCCATGGCGATCGTTTTTTAAAGCATCATTTGCCACCGTTGTAATGGTAATCGCTCTCCTGATTTTCTACAACAACGAGAAGGAAATATTTAATATCATTATTTCATTATCACTTTCGCTGACAATATACGTATGTGTTATCATTGTCTTATATGGAAAAATATACAATACCATAAAAACTATTCTAATAGATAAAATCAAATAGCTTTTTCAGACAACATGATGATTTAAAAGGATTATCTCCATTATGGAACACAAAGTATTAATGGTTCTTTATCAGTTTCCACCGTCGAACAATGTCGGCTCATTTCGACCTATAAAGTTTATTAAAAAATTACGTCAGTTTGGCTGGAGTCCTATTGTTCTTGCTCCATCCAATGCTTATTATAATTCATATGATTATGAAAGTATTAAGGAAATTGAAAAATATTGCAACATTTATCGTCCGAAAGTACTGCTGCCTTTTAAAGATAATTGGAAATTGGACGGATTTATAAATAACAAATTTGATGACCAATTTTGGCGTCTTTGGAATCGATTTTGCTTGCCCGATGGCGCCATTGCTTGGCTGCCTGGATCAGTGAGATTAGGTACTAAATTGATTGAGTCTGAAAACATAGATCTCATTTTCGCATCGGGGCAGCCATTCTCCACATTTCTAATAGGTGCTTGGTTGAAAAAGTTTACCAATAGGCGATTTGTGATTGATTACAGGGATCCTTGGACCTTGAATCCGTTCTACAAGGGGTCGAGTCTGCGGTGCAATATTGAAAATCGGCTTGAAAAAAGTATTTTGAAAACAGCGGACAGCGTTTGCTTTACAACAAATCAAATGAAATCACTATACTTATCTAGATTCAGCGATCTTCTTCAAAATAAAATCATAGATACTATAACGAACTCGATTGAATCAAACTATGCAACGTCTACCGAAATAACGACAATTACTAAAAAATTCGTCATTACTTATACAGGAAATTTTTACGGTAATAGAAATGCTTTTGTATTTTTGAAAGGTCTCAAAATTGCCTGTATGAAAGACAGGCTTCTAGCAGATACTATTCAATGTAATTTTATAGGCAGCTTTAATCAGATAGCTCACTCTAAAATATGCCGAGACCTAAATTTGAAAGGGAAGGTTAATTTTTACAGTCGTGTTTCTAGAAGTGAATTGCGGCCGATGCTTCAGAATTCACATGTACTTTTAATAATCAATTCATACGGACCTGGTCACGATGTATTCATACCTGCTAAATTTTTTGATTACTTGGAATGGAATAAAATCATTTTATGTATGAGTGAACATGGCGCTCTTTATGACGCAGTTAAAGAGACGGATTCAGGTATGGTGGTAGATCCTAAAAATGAGTGGGAAATTGCAGACGCATTGCTAAAACTTTTCAAACAGTATTATTTGGATAAACGCAAAAACCATTTGAATATAAATAAACTGAAATATTACGAATCAGAAAAGACCACAAAAGACCTCGCGGAGCTATTCAACAAAACTTTAAGTCTTTAACAAACTCATGGACGAAAATAAGTGGAACTACCTGCGTTAGCATTATCGGCAATAATTATATTAGTACTTTTGATAGCTTATATAAGTAACACAAAGTATTTTTACTATGTAACCATAATTGCTTATCCGATCATCGGGCAGACGTACAAATTTAATGTAACTGTGTTCGGCTTCAATTTGAACCCGTCGATGCTTTTCGGTTTTATGGTTTTTTTTATTTTAATTTTTGATTCAGTAATTAAGCGGTCGCTGGATAAGGTTCTGGATTTATACATAACTATATTTTTACTATACGGGTTTTTCACAACTATATCATCTCCCGATATTTATTATAGTATGACGTGGACTATCAAAATAGGAACATGGTTATTAATCTTGACTAATTCTATTAAAACATTTAGTTCCTCAGAAGATATTAATAAAATAGCTTTTAGCATAAAAATCAGCGCTGTTATAGTGATAGCATCCTTCTTTGCGTCAAAGGCTGGACTTTATGGAAAGGGTTTTGTGTATGAAACGGGGGCAATATCATACGGAGCAGGGTTTAGCTCAGGTAAGATCGTAGGTTATTATCTGACCGTTCTCATTCCAATATATTTCGCCGGAGCAATCAAAACTGACAAAATGATGATGCCATTTATTTTTACATTTTTTTCTGTTCTTATAATAGTACTTACCTATGTGAGAGCGCCAATAATTGGACTTTTAATAATGGTAATCGCATATTTATTTTATAGTTATAAATACAAAATATTCGGGATAACTAAAGCGGGAATATATCTTGCGGTTGCCCTCATTTTAATCATTGTCGTTTCCCAATATTTCTTTCACGCAGCACTTACAGACAGATGGAAAGTAATGGCTCAGAATGTTGAGGAGCATAAAATTGAGAAGGTCGGGTCAGGACGATTGGGCGGAATAATGGCGTTTACCGACTTTTTCTTGCAAAGAGAAACTGTCTTTCAAAAGTTATTTGGGTTAGGTATGGGTTCTTCAAAAGTAATTTTTGGTACAGGAAGAGTTCTACACAACGATTATGCCGAAATTATAATGGGATATGGCTTATTTGGTTTTCTGCTCTATATTATAATACTTTTTAGATTGCATCGTATCCAAATTAATTTGATCAAAAGAGGAGATATATTTCACAAAAAAATGAGCTTGTTTTCATTAATGAATTATTATGTTTTTCTCATTTTCAACTTCACATCGGTTACCAGTGGTGTTATCATTTTATCCGTTTGGGCCATTCACATAGGATCCTCCATCGGATACGGGAAAAAATATATTTCTCTAAAGGATAAAGAATCATGATCGATAATGTTATGAATAAAATACTTCAAATGAGAGATAATTTATCATTTATTATGTATGAATTGATGCGGGACGGTTATCCAGATAAACATTTGATAAGTTATTTTAACGAAGTAATTGGTACGAAAAGGTCTCTACATACGTACCTGAAAAGATTAAGTGCAATCCAAAATGTGGTCAGGGGACTAGAGGATAAGAAGGTTTTAGATATAGGCTGCGGTTTTGGATTTCGCACCTTTGGACTCTCTGCCTTTAATTGCTCGGTCACCGGAGTTGATACCGACGAAGAAAGGGTGGAGACAGCTAAATTATTTGTCGAACGCCTTAAGCTTTATAATGTTCGTATACTCCATATGAATGGTTACAACATAGATTATGATGACAACAACTTCGATATGGCAATGGCAGATGAAATGTTGCACCATGTCGATGCTCCGATCGAGATTGTAAAAGAGATGCATCGTATTTTAAAGCCGGGCGGCATCGGTGTTGTTACTGATCATAACCGACTGAGCGTTTTTTCGGAATTCGTGCGGTTTATTAAGTTCAGAAATGATAGGGAACAGCTGTTTAGTGCAAGAGAAATAGAAAGCCTCCTCCAGATGAGTGGGTTCCGAGACACCGTGCAAAAACATACTATTTTTACTCTACCATTTACTAAAGCTCCTGAAAACATATTAAAGCTGAACTATAAAATAGAGGATTTCATTGAAAAAAATGATATATTAAATAAACAATGCGGCGTCTATGTGGTGGCGGGCGCCAAGCCATAAAAAATTATTTACGATTAGGGCTTTTTCTCTTTGAAGGTTAGTAACTTGTCTGAACGGTGTTAATTATGACAATTCTTTCAATTTATTATAAAAATAAAAAAGGAGGCTTTACGAATAGGTTAAAGCAATGCTACTCTTCTCTCGGCAATGAAGGTCACGTTGTCCACTACATAAGCGCTGAAAAGATGGATATAAACCATTTAAATGTTTATTGCCATTGCCTGAAGTGTCCTTTTACAAAAAATGAAAACCTGTTTTTTTGGCTTTACTTTATTTTGGCGGCTTCTATATACTCTCTTATATTAGTCGAGAAATACAAAGTAGATAGAATAATAGTGTTCAGTCCAATATATGGCATGATATGTGGCATTCCTGCCCTTCTTCATCGAATTCCAATTATTACCTTTATTCGTGCGGATAATATGCTTCATAGCACCAATGTAATTCGTAATATGTTGTTTTACCTCATCGACATGTTTGGAATCACGCTGTCAAGCGCGGTTGTCACCGTTAACCATAGTTTATTGGCGCGATATAGAAAACGTTATAAAATAAAACAATCAAAAATGAAAATAGCTCCGAATAACATAGCATTACAATTATCGATAGAAGCCGAGACAAAAAGAAACATTCTTTGTTCTCTCGGAATAGGAGGCGATGTCTTTATAATTTCTTGCGCTGGCGCGTTTAACAGCGGAAAGAATTTTACTTTCCCGATAAGGGCTGTGGATAGATTCAAGAAATATCCGGTTAAACTGCTGCTGATTGGAGACGAGGTCGAGCGTAACGGTGAAAAAGAAAAATTGCGTGTTCTTGTAGAACGCCTTGATCTTTCAGAAAATGTTGTCTTTTGCGGCTGGCAGAAGGACCCGAGGCCTTTAATGGCGTGCTCGGATCTTTTTATATTGCCGAGTCGTGCTGAAGGTTCACCGAATGCGTTGCTGGAAGCCCTTGGCTGTGACGTACCATGCCTCGGGAGTCGGATAGAGGAAATAGCTGAAGTGTTGAAATACGATGATCTCATGTTTTCGCTAGAAAATGAAAACGAACTGGTTTTGAAAATTGAAAGAATGTTGTCTGATGGGGCATACTACGACAACATCAAGCGTCTTTCACAGGAATGCGCCGGCAGGTATCGCTTCGACTGGGGCAAAAGAGTCACGCAAATCGTGGAATCTTTATAAAATTGGTTGTCCTACTGAATATGATGAAGCTCAGGATAGCAATAATCGGAACAAAAGGTATTCCCGCAAAGTGGGGCGGCATAGAGAAATACATAGAAGAAATCGGCAAAAGGCTTGTGGAGCGTGGGCATGAGGTTACGGTATTCTGTTCCAGATGGTATACAAAAGACTTCGGAACAAACACTTACAAAGGTATGCGCATTGTACGAGTTTCGACTCTTCATCATAACGCCACCGATGCATTGACCAACGCTTTTTTATCATGGGTATCGATTTTGCGTAGCAGTTTCGACGTAGTTCATTTTCATAGTTACGGCTCGTACTATTTTGTTCCTTTTGTTAAATGGGGGGGAAAAAAAACTGTAATAACAACGCATGGAGTTGAATCCGGTTGGG
Source organism: uncultured delta proteobacterium (assembly GCA_963826125.1). Lineage (GTDB taxonomy): Bacteria > Desulfobacterota > Desulfarculia > JACQYL01 > CAWGVV01 > CAWGVV01. Next base: position 464,789 of record CAWGVV010000001.1, read on the forward strand.
AAAACCGGAAATATGGCTCTTTCGCCCGTTATGTTCTAAAAACAGCATTTAAAGTTGGCATTCTTAATTCCAACGCAGTAACAACAGTCAGCGATCATTTAAGAGCGAAGATTAAAGACATGTATGGCGTGGATGCCGGAGTGCTGCCTGGCGGCCTCGATGAGGCAACTTTTCGAGAGCCATTTATTATAAAAAACAAGTATTCATTAATTCAAAATAAATTTCTTTTATTTCTTGGAAGGATAGATCCGATTAAAAGGATACACTGGATTTTAGACCTTGAGGATTTGATGCATGACGATATGAGGATTGTCATCGCCGGAGGAGCTCAAGATTCTTCAACAAGTGCATACCTGAAAGAGCTTGAACGAAATGCAGGCTCTAAAACTATTTTTACTGGGCCGGTTTATGGAGAGGAAAAAGAAGAGCTGTTGTCCAATTGCCTGGCGCTGACATCTCCTTCCTGGGACGAGGGCATGCCGCTAACTCTCCTCGAAGCGGCGGCATACGGGAAGTGTTGCATTGCTTCTGACATTCCCGCATATCGCACCATTATTGAAGACAATGTGTCGGGTTTTATGTTTCCAAGAGAAGAGAAACAGCTTTTCATCGCCAAAACCCGGGAACTACTTGGAATGCCCCGAACAGTGATTGCAGCCATAGGAATGGAGGCTCAAAAGAGAGCTCTAGCAAGATTCAGCTGGGAGCGAACGACAGATTTAGCGGAAGAAATCTACATCAGCCTTCTTGCTTCTGCAAATCGTCTCTAACATTACTCAGCGTCAAATAATTAAACGACTAACAAATTGAGGCCTTAACCGTGAAACTAATTAGCATCAACAAGATAACTATTATTGTGTCAACGATAATAGCAATAATGATACAATTAATAGTTATTGAAAACAGTGAAGCTTTCCCAAACAGGCATGCGATAATTTATGGCGGCTTTCCAAACAACGCGATCCCGGCGATAGCCAATGCCTATGACGTTCTTATAGTGGGAGAAACAGAGGCTAACCAAGTACGGGCGCTAAAAAATCTCAATCCAAATATCAAGGTGTTGAAATATAAACATTACACGGGAATGCAGACTTCGTATGACGGCTGGTCCTACGTAAACGGCAAAGAAAACTGGTTCGTTCATGATGTGGCGACGAGCAAGAGATTAACACGGGTGCCGTACGGCTGGTACCTTATGAATATCGCCGATGCATCGTGGAGAACATACAAGGTGAACAAGATAATATCCGAAATTGACCCTGCCTTTGACGGTATATTTATAGATGACATGTGGGAAAAATATGCGGATAAGTTCCTTTGCGCCGGAACCTCCACAAGCGGAACTGCGGACGAAGCTTTTATTGATTCATGGGAAGACAATATAATTGCGTTTCTGGATGAAATGAAATCAAAATACAACGGCTTGGTCTACATTAATGGAACCTATGACAAGTACGCACCTCATGTGGATGGGATAGTGGAGGAGTCTTTCGTGCATTCCATCTGGAACTCGGACTCCTTCTTCCATGATCCAGACGAGTACGAGCGGGAGCTTCTTAAGATCGAAAGACTTAACAGCCTCGGAAAGCCGGTGGTGGCGCAGTCCGGAACCCTGGCGGACGGGACGGGCGATCCTGATGAAATATTTCGATATTGCTACGCTTCCTACCTGCTAATCGCCAATGCGAGTATAACGACCTATTTCAAGGAAGGCTACAACTACGCCTTTCAAGGGGTGCAAAACCGCTCGGAGTTTGCAGTAGACCTGGGCGAACCGACTGGGAGGTATTTTATTGCTCAGGAGGGAGATCCGACCGCCAACATGGTTTCCAATGGAGGTTTTGAATCGGGAATGAGCAACTGGAGCGTGATCTCGGGAAGCCCCAAGGTGGATTCCACAGTGGGAAGAACCGGCGGCTCCATTATGCTCGTGGGCACGGGCTCGGTTTCGGACTTGGCCGCGACGGATTACATTCCCGTTTCAGGAAGTAGCGTATACGTTCTGCGGGCGCATTGCAAATCCGAATCGAACAATCCCGGTGCGGAATATTACCAGAAACTCGGCGTGAAGCTTCGTTACTTTAATAGCAGCAAACAACAAGTCGGCAGCACGGACGGAGGATTGATATTCGATGAGGGATCCTATAACTGGATGCCGTATCAGAATAGCTACGAGTTGCCGGAGAAGACTGCGTATGTCAGAATCTTTGTAGGTTTTATGGGAACCGGCACCGGAAAGGGCTGGGTGGATGACGTTTACTTCGGACCTGAACAAGGCAAAGAAAGATTATTCAGAAGAAATTTTGAAAAAGGGGTTGTTCTTGTAAATAGCGGAGTCCAGCAGGGACGCATAAAGATTGACGGATACCTTGGAGACAACGGCGACTCCTATTACACTCTCAATCCCCATCAGGGAAGAATCATACTAAAAGACTTGCCATTGCCTGCTCCGTTCAACTTGAGAATGACGATTGCGCAATAACGTTGGCACCTAAAACATAACGCGGTGGTCGTTTTTTGCGTGCCCGATGACCGGTTCGATGGCGCTGCGGCGCTTGAACCAGCGCCACTCACTCGCCCAAGTTTGACACCTAAAATTAGAAATATGTAGCAATATAAACTTGTTGACGGTTTTTGATGCTTCCCTTTTTACACTACATTCTTATCGCCGCAACCGGATATAGCCGCGACGCCCAATTTTCTCAGGAGTTCCCTCTGTTCAGATGTTGGCCTTGTCGGTGACAGGGGGCAGTGGACCCCGGTTGTGGACCTCATGGTATGGACAGCCTGATGGTTGAGATAAGCTCTGAGCCAATTGGTTTGTGGAGGCATCAGGCAGCCTCGGTGAGTGGATGAGTGAGGCCGTAACAAACCTCATCCGGGGTGATAAGGTAGGATTTTTTTCGCACGATTTGGAGGAGAAGTAGCCCTCCTTCTGGTCCCCCGTTTGAGTCTTTGACAACCCAAACCATACCTATCATGAAGCCGTAGAAATCCACTATGATGGAACGGCTATCGATATCATTTCCAAGTTATTAAAATACCAACGCTTTTCATCCATAAACTTCCGCTCCGAAGGATTTTCAATCAGCCCGATTGGGTATTTTTTCTACTTACTCTTTAAATAAGACTTTCCCACTTCACTTTCGAATCAATTAGTTATTTATGCTCCAATAGAGCATAAGCCAAAATAAGGTAATTTGAGCCTTGGCGGTTTTCCATGGAATAAACCATAGTTAATCGCAATTTATCGACGGATGCCGTTAAGTATCTTTTTGTAATGGGATAATATTAGCGTTATCCCAGAAAGCGATTGCTTGGATGACGGTGATTTTATTAATAGCCGGTGCTCGACCGAACTTCATGAAGATCGCCCCCATTTATCATGAATGTTCGCGACAGGGGCGGATGGATTGCAAAATTGTGCACACAGGGCAGCATTACGATTATGCAATGTCGCAAACCTTTTTCGAAGACCTCGACCTTCCCCAGCCCCATTTTTTCCTTAATGCAGGATCAGGCTCCCATGCGGTACAGACGGCCAAAATAATGATGGCATTCGAGGATGTGTGTCTGAGCGAACGCCCCGACATGATAGTTGTGGTTGGTGACGTAAATTCGACGCTCGCCTGCGCTATTGTGGGAAAGAAGCTCAACATAAAGGTTGCTCATGTTGAGGCAGGGTTACGAAGCTTTGATCTCACCATGCCGGAAGAAATCAACAGAATGGTTACCGATGCTATATCCGACCATTTTTTTATAACAGAGCAGAGCGCCATGGAGAACCTTCTCCGTGAAGGCAAGAAAAAGGAGCAAATCTTTTTCGTCGGGAACGTAATGATCGACAACCTTTTTCAGCAGGTGGAAAAAATATCGGAAATCGATCCCGATTCTTTTGCGACAAACGTTTTCAAAAAGAAAGAAAGAAGCTACGCTTTTCTAACCCTGCATAGACCTTCAAACGTGGATGATTGCTCTAGCCTGAAAAGCATCATCGATGCGCTCAATGAAATTTCTTCCGAAATGCCCATCTTTTTCCCGATTCATCCCAGGACAAAAAAACAGCTTGAAACGTACAATTTTGAACTTTCCGATGCTATTGTTCTTTCTCCCCCGCTTGGTTTTCGCGAATCACTTTTTCTGTGGAAGGATTCTGCCGTTGTTTTGACTGACAGTGGCGGTTTGCAGGAAGAAACGACCGCGCTCGGCATTCCCTGCGTGACCATCCGGGAAAACACCGAGCGCCCCATAACTCTGAGCATGGGTTCGAATATTCTCGCAGGCACTCGGACGGACTCGATTCTGTCCGCCTTTCGGAAGGCTCGTCAAATGGATCGGAAAGATTCCATGGTACCTCCCCATTGGGACGGAAAAGCAGCCGAGAGGATAACAAATATCGTTAGTAATCTGTTGAAAAACGATAACTCCTAAAGCTGCTATGTATTATCTCACTTCATATTATCCAGATATTGCCAATTATGCCATAAAAATGATCCTTTTCGTTTCGCTGTTGTTCGGTATCTACAATGCATCCTTGATGCAACTCGTGCATGGATGGGGTGGAGATTACAGCTACGCCTATATCATCCCTTTTGTGTGCATATACATTGCTTGGGAGAAACGCAAAGAACTCTTTGCACTGCCGAATGAAATGGCTTCGTTTGGACTCATTCCGCTCATTTTCGGTATCGCGCTGTATTGGATCGGAGAACTTGGAGGGGAATTTTTCACCCTTTACGTTTCCTTCTGGTTGTCTCTTGTGGGAATAGTATGGGTTACTACGGGCTATCGCGTGCTTCGTTCAATAGTATTTCCCTTGTTTTTACTCATAACGGTTTTCAGGATTCCAAATTTCCTCTACAACAAAATATCGGTTCAGCTCCAGTTATTATCAAGCGAGTTCGGGGTTTTTCTCTTGCGCCTTATCGGTCACTCGGCTTATCGGGAAGGAAACATTATCGACCTCGGCTTTACCCAATTACAAGTAATCGATGCCTGTAGTGGGCTTCGCTATATCATACCTCTCTTGGTGCTGTCGATTATCATCACCTATTTTATCAAACAGCCCTTATGGAAAAAGGTTTTTCTTGTTTTGTCGGCGCTGCCCCTGGCGATTCTGGTGAACAGCATACGCATATCGCTGACCGGGATCGTCTCCGAAACATGGGGGCGAAAAGCAGCAGAAGGGTTTTTCCACGATTTTTCCGGCTGGCTGATATTCATGGTCTCTTTCGGGGTGCTTTTGGGGGAAACGTGGGCCGTGAGCCGATTCCCAACGGTGCAAATCCCCCCCACCCCCCCTTTTACAAAGGGGGGAGAGACCGGATTTCCGTCCGTTCACCCTGAGGTATCGAAGGGCGAGCGGCAGAGGGACCCGTCCATGCTTCGATACCTCAGCACGAACGGGTCTGGCCGGTTGCCGGAGGATGGTCGGCAAATCCCCCCCGGCCCCCCTCTTACTAATGGGGGAGAGACCGGATTTCCGTCCGTTCACCCTGAGGTATCGAAGGGCGAGCGGCAGAGGGACCCGTCCATGCTTCGATACCTCAGCACGAACGGGTCTGGCCGGTTGCCGGCGGATGGTCGGCAAATCCTCCCCGTCCCCCCTTTTACAAAGGGTGGAGAGAGGCGTCGAGTAACGTGGATCAGCCTGCCTACACTGTTGGCCGTATTTCTTCTCGGCGCCACTTGGTTTCTGTCGAGCGGTTTCGAATTTCGGGAACAAGTCCCTTCCATCAAACCATTTTCGCAATTTCCTCACATGGTCGGGGAATGGACCGGGACCAATGAATATCTGGAAGAAAATGAGTTGAACCAACTCGATCTCAGTGACTATGCCCTGATCGATTTTCAGAATCCCCCCGGTCAAAGTGTGAACTTTTATGTTGCCTATTATCAAAGTCAGCGAAAGGGGGAATCGATTCACTCTCCCGAAACATGTCTGCCGGGAAGCGGATGGCTGTTTCAGGAGACCGGAACGGTGCCCCTTTCATGGGAATCCCCGAAGGGTAGGCAACAGGTGAGGGTAAAACGCGCGCTCATGCAGAAGCTGGGGGATAAGCGGTTGGTGTACTTCTGGTTTCCCCAGCGCGGGCGCATTCTTACCAGCGCCTGGCAACTCAAATGGTTTGCATTCCTGGATGCACTGACCCTGCATCGAACCGACGGGGCATTGGTGCGTATCATTACTCCGGTGTACCAGTCGGAAAATCTGGCACAGGCGGAATCGAGAATTTCCGAATTCACCAAGCTTGTCTTCCCTATTTTGGCAGGATTTATTCCGGGGAAAAACGCGAGCTGATATGGTTTACTTCTTTTCACTTATTACCGCATTCTATATTACCGTCACGCTGGTGCCGGTGATACGCAGGCTTGCCTTCCGCTTTAAAATTGTCGACAACCCCGGCCTGAGAAAGATCCACTCGTCCCCGGTTCCGAGGGCCGGCGGCATAGCCTTGCTGTTTGGCATCGCAATCCCGTCATTCCTGTGGATACCCATGGATAAAAGATTTCTCGGGTTTCTCGCCGGCCTCATAATCATCTCCCTATTCGGCGTTCTCGATGACATCTACCAGCTGTCCTATCGGATAAAATTTCTCGGACAGATACTGGCCGTCGGCTTTACGATAGGGTTGGGCGGCTTTTTGGTAAGCGATCTGGGCATGTGGTCGGGAAGGGAAATCACTGTTATCGCTCCGGTTGGAATCGTCCTTACCGGACTGTTCATTCTGGGAGTTACCAATGCCCTCAATCTTATCGACGGCCTGGATGGGCTGGCCGGCGGTATTTCCATGTTCATCTTCGGTTGCCTCGCTGCCTTGGCCTACTGGCAGAACGACACCCAGATTACTCTGGCCGCGCTTGTGCTGTTTGGGGCCATACTCGCTTTCCTCCGCTACAACACCTACCCGGCAAATATTTTCATGGGCGACACCGGGTCCCAGGTGCTCGGTTTCTCCGCGGCCGTGCTTTCGCTCTACCTTACGCACTCGGAGCACACTCCGTTATCACGGACGCTTCCCCTGCTCATAATCGGCTTCCCCATCATAGATACTCTTACGGTGATGACTATTCGAATATGCAAAGGCGGATCGCCCTTTCAGGCGGATAAAAGGCATTTTCACCACAGGCTTATGCGTCTGTTGGGGTCGCAGGTAGCCGCCGTCGTGGTGATATACCTGTGCCAGGCTGTCATGGCGGTACTGAGTTTCACCCTGCGGTATCAAACATCTGAGAACATTGTTCTGCTCTACCTCCTGATTTCTATTTCCTTGTCCCTTATCCTTTCCTCGCTCGACCATTTCGATGTTTCCTTCACAAATATGGTAGCTTCACTCAGGCGGCACAAGAAACCGGAGGCCCATCATAAGGAGAGGGCGTTGCTGAAAAGGTACACCGTCCGGGCTTTTCAATATTTCTTTTCAATCGGTATTTTGTGGCTTTCCATTTCCGTTCCCGAGAAGGTGATTAATCTCGAGTGTTCTCTGTTCTTTGTTTTTTCCATTGCACTGTCGGTAGTGTACTTTCAAAAGAGAGCCTGGTTCAAACCGTTGTTCAGGTACGGTGTGTTCGTTTTGGGCGTCTATGTCCTGTTTTCAACCCAGGGGTCTTCCATGGCGTTCACGGAGCTGAGTGTGCGCTATTTCCAATATTTTTACTGGGGCTCCCTGGCTTTCATACTGCTGTTCTACATGACGATAACACGGTTTGATGATCTGAAAATAAGCTCGGTCGACTATCTTCTCTTGCTGCTCATTGCCGTCACTTCATTCTTGCCGATCGATAAGCCCCTGTTATATCAGCTTCAATTATCGACTATTGCGCTCATTGTCCTGCTCTGGTCAACCGAAATACTCATGAAAAACAATTCGAGCCAGTGGAACTCACTGACCGTGGCATCTCTTACGAGCATGATTTTTCTGGGGGTAAAAGGGATCATTCTGATTATCTAGAAAATGGTATTTTACGGAAAGTTAATTGGAATCAATTTAAAAACGTTGTTCAATATTCTCACTGGACATCCTGGTGCGAAGTTGGTAAAAAACTCATGCTCCGCGGAATCGACCGGAAAAACAGCACCACCAGTTGCCATAACCGTGAATGACTGAAGAGTGGAGAATAAAAATGAGAGGAATTGGCGCGCTTATAGGGATGCTCTGCTGTCTGATTTTTGTTTCGGCAGCCTACGCACAGGACCGTACCACCGTCGATACGTATCAGATACAGCCGTCGGATGTGCTCGAGGTTTCCATCTACGGGGAGCAGGACCTCGTTCATAAGCTCGTCGTCCGTCCCGATGGGATGATTTCATTCCCGCTCATTGGGGACATCAAAGCCGCCGGGCGCTCCACGGAGGAAATCAAAAAGACGATAGATGAAAAAATAAAACCCTACATTCCTGAGGCGAATTCGACCGTCATCGTATCGGAACTGGGAAGCCTTAAGTTCTACGTGATAGGAAAAGTGAACAAGCCGGGGGTGTTCAATGTGAACGAGGAGATCACCGTACTCCAGGCGCTCTCCCTGGCAGGGGGATTCAACACGTTTGCCGACGAAAACAGCATTATCGTCGTGCGAGGCCATGGCGAAAACACCCAGAAAATAGTCTTCAATTATTCCGAAATAAAAAAGGGCAATAATCTCAAGCAGAACGCGCTTCTGCAGCGCGGGGATGTCGTGGTAGTGCCATGAGTACGCCCGGGGCCGGAAGTGGCCGGAACTACTGGATTCCGGCTTTCGCCGGAATGACGAAACAGACTCGATCGCGGATTCTTCAACGCCACGCCGGGTTTCAAAACAGAGTCGGAAAAAGCTGTCTTGCGGTGCTCATACTTGTCGCATGCCAGGCAGCCATGACGACGGTTGTTTTCGGCTCCGACTGGAACGTGCGGCCCTACGTAACGGTCGAAGAGCGTTACGACAGCAATGTGCTTTTCCGGGCAACGGATAAACTTGACGATTACATAACATCCCTGAGGCCCAGGGTGGAAGCCCGGTACCTGACTGAACGGTTCACTTCTTCCTTGGATCTCGGCGCCGACGGTCAAAAATTCATCAAACACAGTGAGTTCGACACGGTTTGGCAAGACTATAAGGCGGCGCTGTCATACGCAATTACCCCGGTCCTTCGCATACAAGGGTCCGGTTATTTTCGGGCAGACACCACCTTGCAGACGGAGCTTCAGGAGCAGGGTCTTCTGACCGCACGCAAGGATCGCAGGCGATATGGGGGGGAGGCTTCATTGACCTACTCAGCCACCGAGCGGTTTTCTGTCGGCGCGGGCTGGACCAGGGGCTACACGGAGTACACCGATCAAAGTTCTGATCTCCTGGGATATATGGCTGATGTAGTGAATACCAACGCTCAATACGAATACTCGCCGCGGCTGTCATTCATCGTGAACCTTTCTCTCACGCGCACCAGCTACGATGATCAGAAAACCTCATTGTACGAGACAACAGGAAGAGTGATTTCGAATTACACGCTTGTGCCTTCCCTGCAGTTCAAATTGAGCGAGGCCTCCTATTTTGCCGCCGGGGCCGGATACCGGATAACTCGAAGTGAATATACCGTGAATCCCTATCCGCCCTACGAGCAACTCATCAGGGCCGGCGATGTTACCCAGGATTCGGAAGGGTTCATTTTTCAGGTGCAGTATCACCGAAATTGGGAACGTGGCGGAATCGACGCGCTGGTCAGCAGGGATCAGTATTCTTCGCTCGAGGGGAACAGCGTGGAGAGGAACCGGTTTTCGCTCTCGGGCAACTACCGGTACACCGAACGATGGAGTTCGTCCGCTTCAGCGAGTTACTGGATGAACGATACCGATCAGAATGCAAGCAACGGTGAGGACCAGGACTATTTCGTAGTCGGGTCGTCACTTCGTTATCTGGTGGCACAGGACGTGTATCTTGCCGGGTCGGGAGAGTATTCCAGGTATTTTGAGGACCAGGGCCAGGACCCTGATCGTTTCAGGGTCTTCTTGAGCCTGAACATGGAATGGCCAAGAACCTTCAGCGGGAAGTGATGTGTTATGGAAACGATGGAAACCACCTCGCAGCAAGAGCAGTACGGAATGGGCCTCGGTGATTACCTATCCATTCTCCGGCGAAGAAAGCATTGGATAATCTGGCCGGCGGCATTCATCTGCCTATTGTCGGTTGCAGTGGCGCTCTATCTGCCGAACGTCTACAAGTCCGAAGCGACAATTCTGATAGAGGGGAAGCAGGTCACTGATGCGCTCGTTCCTTCCACCGTTACCACCTATGCGGACCAGAGGATCCAGACCATCAGTCAGCAGGTGATGAGTCGGTCGAAGATTTTGAGCTTGGTCGAAAAGTTCGGGCTGTATCCTGAAGCAAAGGAAAAGCTTGCCACCGATGCCCTGGTCGAGAAAATGCAAAAGGCCATTGCCATCACTCCGATCAGCGCTGAGGTCAAGACGCCGCGCTCCGATCGGCCATCGCTGGTGACCATTGCTTTCAAGCTGGCGTTCTCCGGAAAGGATCCGGCTCAGACTCAACGAGTGGCGAGCGAACTGGCGTCGTTTTTTCTTTCCCAGAATATCCAGGAACGGCAGGAAACCGCCAAAGGCACCACTGATTTTCTCTCCCGGCAGGCGGAGCAGGCGAAGGCTTCGATTCTCGAGCTCGAGAAGACGATCGCAACGTTCAAGAAAGCCCACCTGGAAGAGCTTCCGGAGTTCATGCAGCTCAATTTGCAGAAAACGGAGAAAATCAATAACGATCTCAATAACCTTACCCGTGAAATGACCTCCCTGCGCGAGCAGGAGGTGACCACCCGCCAGCAGGTGGCATCTCTCGACCCGCAGATGATGGGGTATGACCCCAGAAGCTCACGCGTGCCCACCAACGAAGAACAGTTGCAACAGTTGGAACTGAAACTGGTCCAGTTGAAGTCACGATACTCGCCTGAACACCCGGCAGTCATCGCCGCGGCAAAGGAGATAGAGCTGCTCAAGGAACACGCTGGCGCTTCGGGGGATCTCGGGGAGAAAGAGAAAAGGCTCGAGGAACTCACGCAGCAACTGGCCGCACTGAAATCGAGGTACAGCGAAAAGCATCCGTCAGTGAAAAGGGCCCAGGCGGAAGTCGAGCAATTGAAGCGGGAAGTAGCTCAATCGGGGGGGCAAAACGGTCAAGCTTCCGATATCGGGGACGCCACGAATCCGGCCTACGTTACCATGAAAGCACAGCTTGATCGCATTCAGATCGGGTTGAAGTCTCTCGATTCGGAAAAGAAGCGTCTCCTGGCCGAGCGCGAAGACATTTATGCCAAGTTGAAAACCATGCCGGAAGTCGAGCGCCGATACAAGGAGCTTATGCTCGATTATGACAACAACCGGAAGAACCTGGCCGAATTGCAGCAAAAATTGCAGGTTGCCAGGGTTGCGGAAGGAATGGAGGAGGGACAGCTCGGGGAGAAGTTCACCATCATCGAGCCTCCTTCTCTGCCGGACACGCCCTATAAGCCGAACAGGATAGCGATAATGCTGATCGGCCTTATCCTCGGAGTCGGCGCGGGAGTGGGGCTCGCCGCGGTCAAGGAATTCTCGGACGACACCATTCGTCGGACGGATGAACTGATGGCGATCACCGGCTACAATGTGCTTACCATTATTCCTACCATTGTTACTCCCCGCGAGATGAGAATGCGGCGCGTCAGGACCGCATTGACGGTTCTTCTTGTCGTTCTCGTTCCGGTAGCTGGTTTGGCTGCATTCCACTATTTCGTCATGGATCTGTTCGTCCTCTACACGAAAATCAGCGAGTTTATCAGTGGGCGTTTTTACCTCCACATTTGATGTGGGGAGGGTGAGATGAGTCAGATAAAGAAAGCTTTGGACAAAGCGCGTCAGGAGCGGGGCCTGGATCAAGAATTGTTTCAGCTGGACACAGTAGGTGTTGAACCGGCCGGCTCGATCGAACCCGTTCCCATCAAGCAACCGCACAGGTGGGACGATCCGGGAACAAAAAGGGACATCGAGAACCCTACCTACACCAGAACCAGAGTCATTGAGCTGAGCGAAGCGAGTCTCATAAATAATCGGATTTTCTCGGTCAAGCGCAATGATATTGTCGCGGACCAGTACAAGCATCTTCGGACTCAGGTCATCAGGAACACTCGCGGCAAGGGGCATAATTGCCTCGCGATCACCAGTTTCAAGGATGGGGAGGGCAAGACGCTCACGAGCGTCAATCTGGCGATAACGCTCGCGCAGGAAAGCCGTCATACCGTCCTGCTCGTCGACGCCGATCTGAGAAGGCCGTCAGTTGCCCGGGTGCTCGGTTTGCCGCCGCTTCCTGGTTTGCATGATTATCTGAAAAACGGCTCGTCCCTGGAGGAGCTTCTCGTCCATCCCGGAATTGAGGCGCTCACCGTTCTTCCCGCTGGAGATCGCGCCGAGAACTCCACGGAACTGATAGGATCGCACAAAATGGAAACCCTGGTGCGGGAGATGAAGCACCGATATCCCGACCGGTACATTTTGTTCGACACCCCCGCGCTCAGCCAATGCCCCGATGCCCTTGTCCTTGCTTCCTACCTGGACGGCATTATTCTGGTGGCACGATCCGGCTACACTAGGCGCAAGGACATCTCTTCCTCCATAAACCTTATGAAAGATCAGAATGTGTTGGGCATTGTCATGAATGAGGGAGCCATATCGGCGGCCTGGGCGTATTGATCTTTCTTGTACCATAAATATTGTTCATGGAGAGCCGAGTCGCAACAGAAAACGAGATCAACTTTATGTATAAAAAATTTTATGGTCTGAAGAACAAACCGTTTGATCTCCGGCCCGATCCAAAATTTCTTTTCCTGAGCAGAAAGCACGACATTGCCTTAACGCATCTTGCGTACGGTATTACCGATAGCAAAGGATTCATCGTCCTCACGGGAGACGTCGGCACGGGCAAGACCACGTTATTGAACTATCTCCTGCGGAAAATCGAAAAAAGGATCAACACCGCCATCGTCTTTAACACCAACGTCGATGCACTTACCTTCCTTGAACTCGTGGTGAAAGAGTTCGGCATCAAAGCCCCCGATCAGAAAAAATCCACCCTCTACGAGGTTCTTTACGAGTTCATTCTTGAGGAATATACGCGCGGCAGGCGTTCCGTACTGATTGTCGACGAGGCACAGAACATGCCTACGGAAACGCTGGAAGAACTGAGGATGCTCTCCAATTTTGAGACGGATGAATGTTCGTTGTTGCAGATTATTCTCTCCGGACAGCCGCAGCTGCAATGGCGCCTCCAGCAATCTGAACTGGCACAACTTACCCAGAGGGTCTCCGTACAGTATCACTTGACGCCTCTTTCCAGGGAAGACTTGGGTAACTATGTCGGACACCGCCTGAAAACAGCCGGATATGGGGCGACCGATCCTCTTTTCGTCGAAGATGCACTGGAGAAGATTTGGGAGTATACCCGAGGCGTTCCGCGTTTGATAAGTTCGATATGTGATACTGCTCTCATCTACGGATATGCGGACGAAGTGAAGCCGATCGACGGGAATGTGATCGATAGGGTAATCGAGGACCGGGAAATCGAGTGTTCATCCGAGACCGCCCAGGCTCCGACTTTGTCGCCGCTCGCCTCACCCAATTCATCAACAGCGGGGAGCGAGCTGGACGAGCTGTTTCGCCGTGAACTGGCCACCATCAATGAGCGACTGGCGGCGGCTGAAAAACAAATAGAGGAGTTGACCCGACTGCGCAGCATGGCGGTTATTTCAAAGCTGGTAGAATGGGTGAAAGAGACATACGAGAAGCAACAAAAAAATGAAATCACCCATGAAGAGCTGAAGGCAAGGCACGAGGAAGCTCTCCAGGAATTAGCGAAGTACAAAGAGATTTCAACGCAGCAGATATTGAAATTCAGTAAGAAATGAAGACAGGACCCGTCTGTTTACGGGCATTCACTACAAGGTTTTCTCGGTGGATCCCCCGCACTCCGTTTGGTTCTCCATTGTTCATAAAATTTCATTGAATTACCGCCAAAGCCTATGGTAGTTTAAGTTATCATATCTGTTAATGCTGTTTATTTAGGTCGATAACCTTGCAAAAATAATCGATAATAATCGATTGTGATTAGGTGGGGATTAGATGCTAAACAGACCAACGAAATCAGTGAAGTAAAGAAAGCGAAATGCAGAAACAAGAAAAGGATTCTTGTTTCCCTCCTGGCTTTCCTGATTCGTTGCCGTAGCACCTTGATGAAGCGTGCCGGTTTTTTGACCCGATAATTTCGAATAGTGTAGTAGTGACAAGGAACATAACCAGCGACAAGTCATTGAAAGGTCCAGAAAATAGTATGCCGGACAAATACTTCATGTATGTTACATTCGACGAACAAACGCGAATAATTGACTTTAATGAGTCATATCGCGAAAAAACCGGTATACCCGAAAACGTGCTGAGGGGGAAAAAGTGGATTGAGTTCCTGAGTCCCGAAGATCGACAGCCGACACTCGAAAAACTTCGTAGCATGACCCTGGATGACAGGGTTATCTTCAGGGAAGCGGTAGCCACCTATCATGTTTCGAAACATATCAATCAATGGGCCAACTTCCTCCTTGAAAGCAACCCCGAGCGGATTTATCTTGCCTTGGGCCGTTGCGTGGATGAAGAGAAGGAAGTTCAGAGAAATCTGGAGCGTGCGAACGAGCGATTGACTCAAATGAACATCACACTCAATACCCTGGTTGAGTCGCAAGCTTCGAGCAGGAAACAATTCGCCGGAGAGCTGGCGGGGATAATACAAAATCTGTTCTCTCCCCTTCTGAACCGTCTCAGAAGCACCGACCTGACGGATGAACAGGCCCAGATTGTTAATCTCCTTGAGGAAAAGACGCATGCACTGCTTGATCCTCACCTGATTGGCTGGTCGAAAATCCGTGCACTGCTCACCCCCATGGAACAGCTCGTAGTCGATGCGATAAGCAGAGGAAGGACTACCTCGGAGATTGCGGATGGGCTCAACATTTCTGAAAGTACGGTATTGACCCACAGAAACCACATTCGCCGAAAGCTTGGAATAAGCGGTAAGAAGATAAACCTGCAGTCGTATCTCAACGAAATTCTCGGTTCCGGCTGAACTTTCTTACCAAGTCCGGCCGAAGCCGTGTCGGAAATGATGCTCCCTTATCTTCATGAAGCTGCGGTTACGCTCATCGCTTCTGAATTCCTCTCTCCCCACGCCGGCCAGTATACCTCACCTGACTACCATATAAGAAATTACTACCATTGGTAAAATATACCTAAAAATTACGCGTAGCTTGGGCTGTACTTGTGAGAAGCGGTATGTTATCTACCCATATAGTGGAAAGCGAATATTTAAGATAATGGCAAATAATAGTGGATATATCTAATAAGCTAAAAACAAGTAAAAGAGAGATATTTAGCGTCACGAAAAACAGTATAAATAGGGGGGAACACCCCGAGCAAGAATGATCCGAGACGAATTCGGTCTGCGGCTCACTACACTGCGATAAGTTTTGAAAATCACTCATTTCGATTTAATAGTCATACGCATTCCGATTTCCGGATCGCACTTACGTCGATGTTAAGAGTGCGGTTGCACATATAAATACATTCACAAATAACAACATAATGATCGTCCTTGCCCTTGCTGAATACCGTTCAATCAGTCAGGGGGAGCTCGGAAAGGATCGGTGGACCATGAAGAGAGTTCTTACCGCTGGATTTCCTTTTCGTTGGGCTCTTTTGGCTATGGTGATCATAGGCTTCATCGCTATCGGGTGCTCCAGCAAGGAAGAGAAGCGGGATGCATTTTTTCAGAAGGGCAGCCGCCTCTTTGAAAAGGGCGAGTACACAAAAGCTGTTCTGGAGTTTAAAAACGCCATCCAGCTCGACCCTAAAATGGCGCCGGCTTACTACCATCTTGGACTCGCTTACTTGAAAGACAGGAAGCCGGAGAAGGCATTCGGGGGATTTCAAAAGGCTGTTGAGATAGACCCCACCCTTTTCCTGGCCCGCCTGGAAATGGCGGATCTTCTTGTGTCCGCTCGGCAAAGCGACAGGGCCCTGGAAACCCTCCAGCCGATCCTTACGGGAGAAGCGAAAAACGACCGGGCTCTCCTCATTGCCGCAAAAGCAAACCTGGCATCAAAAAAAGCCGACGAGGCTTTGAAATTGCTGTCGACATGCAACGCCTCTTCATTCGACCACGATCTGCATATCGAGCTGCTCTACAGCCTGGCCAATGCATATCACCAGAAAGGTGAAGCTGGGAAGGCTAAGGAATACCTGCTGCGGGTGCATAAAGAGTCTCCGGAGAGCGCAAATGCCTATCTGATCCTGAGTAACATCTATCTGAACGAAAAAAAGCCGGACAAAGCGGAAGAGGAAATCCGAAGCCTCATTCAACAAAATAAGGAGAACCCGGATTATCAGGTGCTCTTATGCCGGTTCTTCGCGGAAACGGGGCAGAAAGAAAAAGCGGATGCTGAATATGGACGTTTAACCGAAGCAAATCCCCAGAATAATTCCCTTCTCCTTTCCTATGGGCACTACCTGTTCAAGGAGCAAGATCTGGAAAAAGCCTTGACTCTCGTGCAACGAGCCATTTCAAACGATGCCGATGCGTGGGAACCACAACGGCTCTATGCGGAAATCCTTCTGGCAAAGAAGGAACCCGAGCAGGCCCTGGCGCATCTGGATGCCTACCTGGCGCGCAAGGAGCCTGAAGGCAAAGCCGATGCTCTTCTCGCAAAGAGCGAAATTCTACTGAGCCTCAACAAATGGGATGACGCGGGAAATGTTGTTGGGAACGCTCTCAAGATCGAGTCGAACAATGCGAAGGCTCACCTGCTCAAGGGCAAAGTTCTCCTGCACCAAGGAGAATTTAACGATGCCGTCATGCACCTCAGGCAGGCGACAACATCAAAGCCGGACGATCCCGAAGGGCATTTCCTTCTCGCCCAGGCATTCGCCCGTTCCGGAAAGTCCGATCTCGAGATAGAAGCCATCCGTAATGGCATTGAACGCATTCCCGACAACATTCCTCTCCGTCTCGCTCTTGTCCGTTACTATCAGCAGAAAAAACAGTGGGACCTTGCGCTGCAGGCAGTCGATAGGGCACTGGAAAAGCAGCCCGGCATGGCTGTTTTGAATATCCAAAAGGGACGCGTATTCGCGGCCATGGGGAAACTCGACAAAGCTGAACAGGTTTTTAGAGCGCTCATTCAGGAGAGCCCCGATCTGGCCGTTGGATATCTGGAACTCGGCATGCTGAAAAATAGACAGAAGAATTCCGTGGAAGCAATCCGGCTCTTCAAGGAGGCCGCCACTAAACAGGGCAACCGGTCTGTTGCGCTCAAGCTTCTTCTGGAAACGTATGTGAGTACGGGGCAGGTAGAAAGCGCAAAAACATTGTGTCGAGAAAATTTGCAGGAAGAGCCGGGCAACGCCTTCCTCCTCAATGCCATGGGCTCAATACTCCTGTTTCAGAAGAGCTACGTCGAGGCGGAAGCCATGTTTCAGCAGGCAATCGATGCCGGTCAGGACTGGGAAGAGCCGTACTACAACCTTGCAAAAGTATATTCCATCACGGACCGACTGCCAGAGGCGGCGACGAAGCTCCAAGCCATATTCGATAGACAGCCGGACAATGTGAGGTCCGGCTTTACGCTCTCGCTGATCTACGGGCAACAAGGAAAATCCGAAAAAGCCATCGAGATACTGGAAAGACTTATCAAGCTCCAGCCCGACGTGCCCCTGTTCAACAACAACCTGGCCTTTATGTATTCCGAGTACCGTACCGACAAAAAGATCCTCAAAAAGGCTTCAGAGTACGCGGCCAAGGCCGTGCAGAAAGACGAGGATAACCCACAGTTTCTCGATACTGCTGCATGGATTGAATATAAATCGGGCAATTTTGAAAAGGCACGTGGCTTCATTGATCGAGCCATCGGAGCTGCCGACAAGGATTCAATCATCCTTTATCACGCGGGACGTATTCACGCCGAAATCGGAGAGAAGAAAAGGGCAAAAGAGTACCTCTCCAAAGCAATGGAAATGGGGCTAAAGGGAGAAGAAGCAAAAACAACTGTCGCTCTTATCGGGCAGTTGTGAATCGGCATAACAGCGAAACGGAGCGACCGATGGAATTTTCATGCCCGGAAAACGCAAGGGTTCTCGTTATTGACGATGACCCGGAAATATGCAGCACGATTCAGGATGTAATGGTCAAGTGGGGATTGCAGGCCCACGGAATTACGAGCCCCAGCAAGGCAATGAATCATTTGAAGAAATCTCCGTACAACCTGATTATGCTCGACATCGTTTTGCCTAAAATGAATGGCCTTGACCTCATCCCGGAAATAAAGGCATGTTGTCCCGAAGCAAAAATTATCACCATGACCGGCTTTGCGGATAAAGACAAGGCGGTGAAAGCATTGAGGCAAGGGTCATTCGACTTTTTGGAGAAGCCGTTTGATTTCGATCTCTTGCGGTTGACCATTCGACGGGCTCTCGGGGTTCAACAAGCGGAGATCGAGCACCGAAAGACGCTGGAATTGTTGGAACGGCATAAACGCGAGCTTGAGCGGAGTAAACTACGTCTTCAGCAGGCGAATACTCAGTTGGTCGAGACGAATCAAGCATTGTCCACCCTTGCCCAAAACATCGAACGTACCCGGAAAGAAACGGAACGGCAGATGGTCATAAAGACCAGGTCGCTGATCCTTCCGGTGATCGAACAACTCTCTCAATATAGCGACCTGGAACGGTACCGAAACGAATTCGATTTGCTGCTTCTCTATGTCAACGATTTGACGGCAGGCATCGATTATGACCTCCAGATAACGACGACGCTTACTTCCACTGAACTTCGCATCGCCGCGCTGGTGAAGAATGGGCTGTCATCGGATGCGATAGCAGGGCACATGAATATTTCACCGAGCACCGTAAAGACCCATCGAACGGAACATCCGCAAAAAGCTCAGCTTGAACAATTCCGACCACAATCTTCGCGCATTTTTACGTTCGAAGATGAATGGAAACGGCTTAGACAAGGAGTATGCGGAAGAAGAATTTTAGAGAGGGGGCGTGGCACACCAACCACTTCCCCGGAAGAAGGAGGGCTATAAAAACAGCAAGATTATCGGCTTATTTGGGATATTTGCAGCTCGAACGAGCTTGTACTTCCTCTTATTTTACCTTCCCGTCCTTATTGTTTACAAACTGTTCCAACTGTACCTTCTGCACTTCGGTAAGCCCACAAAATTCCAGACCGCACCGACGAGTGGAGATCGTGCTCGGAAGTCCCTCCTGATTCAGTTCATGCAGAATGTCATAGGAGATCTTGCAGGGCAGCCGTTTGAGGTAGAATCTGCCGGCGACCGTGAAGAGGTCGATCTCCTTGTTCGAAAGCCCTTGCAACGGAAATGAGTCGAGTTCAATTTGTACGTATTCCAGCGCGATGCCTTCTTCGCTGATATCCACTACCCGTCCCAAAGGCGTAAACGAAGGGCGAAAAACTACGTACATCCCGTCATTCACGCTGAGGCGCTCACTTCTGCGCCGCTCTTTCCCCAGCCCCACCGTCCCAGTTTCCGGCACCACTTCACCCCGAGTGAGAAGACTACGCAGTATAGCTCTGTCGCCCCCCCCAAAACACTTTTATACCTTTTCTTGTTAAGAATTTATCCAGATGGAGATTATGTGCAAGGTTGAGTTTGCTCAGTAGAAAATGGGTAGCGACAGTACTTGTCCGTGAGAATAGCCATTGTCTGCATGCTATTATAATCCAATAAAAGGAGCTTTCTCTCTCTTATTTGATGATGTCCTTAAAATAGCCTATCTGTCTTTTTTGAGTTTCCGAGAGGTCAACAAATCTCAAACCACAACGACGCCTGAAAAGACTGTTTTCCCGGTCGCCGTCATCTCCGCAGGAAGCATCCGATTTCACACGGCAGGGTACCTTGCTCACATACCCTATGTGTTCCATGTCAAATATGTCTATAGCGACGTCGACCCCGGGATCGAATGCTTTATACGGCCCCTCAAAAGGAGTGTATTCAAACTCTATTTCTTGATCCGAAACCCTTACCACACGGCCGAGCGGGGTAAATGCCGGCCGGAAGGCCAAATAAACTCCATTTTGAGGACCTTTTTGTTTTTGTTTTCCTTTCTTCGTCATGTATATCCATTGTCTGAAATCCCTCTGTCTCGCGAGCGTGACATTGCTGAGGAAAAAGTGGGTAGAGTTTTTACCTTCTCATATTTTGGAACGATTCGAGTTATGTGAGACAACAGAAGCGAGGTCCCCGCAGCTCTGTTCGGTTTGGCGTGTTAGTTGCTTCAGTGTGACAACGAGATCACACGAGGGTAACTTACTATGAGCGCCACGCTGAAGTGCAAATTGTTCCTCCTCATCCTTCTCCTAGGTTTTCTCCACGCGTCGATCGCCGTCGCAAAAACGGCATCCCTGAGTTGGGACGCAGTTCCAGACCAGGATCTCATCGGCTACAAGGTATGCTATGGCACCCAAAGTCGAAGTTATTCGACTCAGGTTGATGTTGGAAACGTGACGCACTATGATATTTCCGACCTTCAGCCCGGGGTAACCTATTATTTTGCCGTCATGGCCTATGGGGCCATCAAGGACCCGAGCACTTATTCCGATGAACTGGTGGCGCAGGTGGGGCCCGACGATGAGGTGGCATCACTCGTCAACAGCGATGAGCGGGATGATCAGACCGGATGGTGGTACGATCCTCAAATGAATGGGACGGGAATCTCCATTGAGGTACAAGGACAGTCGATGTTTTTGGCCTGGTACTTTTATGATGAGCAGACGGGAGAACCGGTGTGGGTGAGTTCGGGTGGTACGATGAGCGACCCCTTCCATTACTCCGGGTCGCTTTTAAGCTGGGACGGCTATCCGCCGAACAGCACCTACGGGCCGCCAAAAGCCGAAGCGGTAGGCACGGTGGAAGTCCGGTTTTTTTCCGGGAATGAAGCACAGCTTACCTGGACCAGAGGACCCTACTCCGGCTCGATTGTTCTTTCGCGCTTCATGGATAAAATTGCGGCGGGGGTCCGAGAAAACCTCAGTATGCATGGATGGTGGTACGATCCCGCCTATGAAGGAATGGGAGTATTTGTGGAGATCAAGGGAGGAGTTCTTTTCACCGCTTGGTATAATTACCGTACCGACGGTACACCCCGCTGGTGGTCGTCGGGCGGCCCCTTCGATCTCGGCACGTTAACCTACCAGGGGTCGTTGGAAGAATGGGATGGAGGGCAGTGTCCGGGGGCAGTTAAACAAAATCAGGAGGAGCCTGTTTCCCAATCGATAGGAACCGTTTCTCTCGATTTCCTTACGGAAGATGAAGCATATCTTACATGGGGAGGCGAGGAGCTACACTTGAAGCGGTTTCATTTCGGTAACTGAGCAGTGGAAATTTATTCCGGCGCCGGCGAATGAAGAAAGACGGCAGCATCCTGGCGTGCCACTTCTTGTCGCCATCAAGCAAAAAACGGCAGTATTGAATTCGTTTTTTTTCGATAGAAATCCAAACGGGTAGAAAACCTACCTCCTGCATCCACCGTTATATCTGTCTCCCGAAGAATGTCGATATAAAATACCTACTCTGCTAACAATAGAAAAAGCCAAACCCGACCGTGAGGCGGGGACGGAAAGCCAAGGGTCTTAGCGTAAGACAGCCGGGTTGCCTGTTGACAAGAGGCAATCCGGCTTTTTTTTATCCTGCCGGGTAAATTGCCTGATGGACCATGCTTCTCATAGCAGAAGGTCACCGTAATGAAAAAGCACCTCTTCGTTCTCTCGGCGGTTCTCCTGTTCGCGTGCGCGGTTTCCTCATCAGTTGATGCGACCCTTGTCGGCAATAGTCAATCTTCGAATCCGGCAAGTTCTCACTTTACATTTGCAGTGCAGTCCTCCGGTTCGTCATATTCAAGTTCCCCCTATTCTTCCTATGAAGCCGTATCATCTTTGAACGGAAACACACTTTCAGCGCAAGACAACAAACAAAGTGCATGCCTGATGAATGGAAACGCGAACCGTCCCGGTTACATGGAATGGTCTCAGCGCGGCTTCGGTTTTGGTTGGAGCGATGGATGGAATTTTCGTTGGCCGGGAAGATGGAACGATTGCCATGAGGGGGAATCCGATACCCCCAGCGCTGCCCCCATTCCAAATGCCATTTGGTTACTCGGTTCAGGGTTGCTCGGCCTCGTCGTGATCCGAAATCGCACGTCGTAACGATAGAGAACAGCCTTTTTCCGATTGAGTAGTTGAATAAACCTGATATTTTCCTGATTTTTATCGAAAACGACTTGGAAGGGGGTAGGGTAGGTAGACTAGGTTCCTCCTTTTTTTCCTCCTTCATGTATACACCAGCTCAGGTATTGTACCTACAAACAGAGAAAGCCAAACCCGACCGTGAGGCGGGGACGGAAAGCCACGGGTCTCCAGGAGATAGCCGGGTTGCCTGCAGTGAAGGTAACTCGGCTATTTTTTTCCTAACACGGGAGGGGAGATTGATGAGAAAGAGTGGCTTCATTGTATTGGCATTGTTTCTGTTTCTTGCTATGGCGACAGGAGCAAATGCATCACTAAGCTTTACGGCAGTAGATGTGGATGGTGGTGGAGTTGATATTTATTTGTCTGCCTTTAAATTGCTTCCTACATACTACATTGATTATTCTATTAACGGAGTTTCTGGTACCCTTAACAACAATCAAGCTTATGACGATAACGTTCCTAATGGATCTGTAATTACTGTTTCTCTGAGTGGCGGGCCAGTAGGCACTCCAACTCCTGTTCCTATAGGGGATGAGGAAGGCTTTAAAATTACATGGAATCCTGGGGGCGTAAGTATTGGTGTCACATCTGCTCCAGATCGTCTTTCACCGGTGCCTATTCCGACTGCTGCCCTGCTTTTGGGCTCAGGCTTACTCGGCTTGGTCGGTATCAGAAAAGCAACCTCATAAATCTCCTCAATGGTGGTACCTTTCCTGTCGGGGAGTGCTGAGCACAAGAATGCTCGGTGCTCCCTTTTTGTTCGCTGAAAAGGCCTTCCGAATGTCAGCACGGTGGAAGCCAGGAAACAGAAAATCAAAAATACCGGCCAATCGATAAGCGCTCTGGAATATTGGCGAATATATGCGCGGCGGAGAAGTCGGGTAGAACACCCGTTCGGATGAATATCTCGGCAAAACCCTTCAGAGAGAACAACGTCTTTTTCTCTACCGAAATGGTAGTGTCCAGACTTTTTCGCACTTTGATTTGGATGCAGCCTGTCAAGCGGGTTCTGGATGGTTTCGAATCTCCAGCCCAGGGGGACGGCCCCGACCCCCATATCCCTCTCTCAAGGTACGTCTAACCTGGAGGGCCAGCCGGAGGGCCTTTCCGGCCGTCAGGCTGGAGAAACGAATTTTACGTCAACCTTGAGGAAAACTCGGAAGCTGCGGCGGACAGATGCCTTCCATCGTCGGGAATCCTCCATGACGTCCGAAACGATCCGCAGCCCTGTTTCCCTCAGAAATCCGTCTTCTTCAGCCTGGAGGACGGGCAGTTCCTCATATTCCTCTCTCAAGGTACGTCTACCCTGGAGGGCAAACCGGAGGCCCTTTCCGGAAGTCAAGCTGAAGAAGACGATTACACCGCAAACAAAAATACCTCGGCAATCGGAAGAAAGCAAGAATTCGGTGCTGAAGACGGAGAGACGTACTCCCCGAGCAGGTGATCGAAGTGGAAGGCTTTATGCGGGGGAGGGGACATCGCTCCCCGTGTTTTCCGCTATACGCTCGGGCTGAACTCGATGATGTATGAGAGAACGTCTTGGCCATCCTTTTTGAACTTCTCAACTTGCCGATTATGATTTTCCATAACCGCATCACGTTCATCTTCGTTATTGATTATAGTGAACAACAGGACACCCCCACCAATGGTCCGTCGATCCAAAGCATTGATTCTTTGTTGCAGGTTCTTCATTGCATGCCACCTTTATTGGTCAGAGATATGCGTCTCTAAGATGAAGGTAATAGTTGTGGAGTAGCTGTTCATCAGTCCATCCGGGAAAGGACTCGCCGTTCCAACTCCTCCAGCCGGATTTCCAGATCGTCGAGTTCAATCCCTTTTAGGGCAAGGTCGAGGATTGTCCTGGCGGCCGCCAGCCGGGTACTCGGTACGACGCTTTCATCACGCACAATCTGCCGAAGCGTGCCAACCGCCTCGGCCGCGTTCTGTTGCAGCGCCGCAATGGCTTGGCTCACCGCCTGCCGCCTTGCTTCTCTGTAGGCATTTACGAACGCCGCATCTTTAAGCCACCGGAAAACGGTAGCTTCACCAACTCCACAGGTGCGCGCCGCTTCCCGGATGGTTCCATGCTGAAGCATGGCGAGGATAAGTCGGTGTTGTCGCGCGGAGAGCTTCCCCTCGTTCTCTATCATTTTCGCTCATCCCCTATCGTTTATCTTTCCCACGGCGATATGTTACCATTGCCTGTTATTGAGACGTCAGCATCAGCATTCGTTTGTGAACTGCCATCCACGATCCCTTTTTTCGGTTTTCGCTTCTGCTTCCCAATCGTCTCCACGGCTTTCACGATCACGGCATGGATATTCCTTGGGGCCGAGACAAGAGCAGTTGCGACAGGGAGGGAGTAGGCCGAGCAGGTAATACTGAGCCGTGTGGTAGCAGGCAACCGTTTTTATTCGTTCAACTTTCGCCTCCCGACCGTAATTTACTTCCGGAATGATACCGTGATAGTTACCAACAAGGGCATAGAGCCGTGGCCTGATTTTCTGGTACCACACCCGGTTTGTACAGAAATCCGGATCGTTTCCCTTCACTCCTTTCACCCATTCCTCCAGATCAAGAAGCCCCGGTTCCAGTTCGGCCATTTCCTTGAAGCTCAAGTATTCCTCGGACATGATGTTTCTCCTTTCGTTTTTTTGGGAGAGGTTTGCATCCCATTACATCCCACTTTCATCCAACTTTGTACCCAAGATAAGCGACTTATATCATTATATTTATCCCACATATCCCACTCATTCCATATATCTACGCGCGTATTGAACAACCGTTCTCCTTTTTTCAAGTTTGGAAAAAAATGAAAACGTAGTTTTCTGCGAAAATGTAGCCTCAAAAAGTGGATGAAGTGGGATGCTGGGATATATCCAACAAAATTAACAACATTTATGTACCCCACTTCATCCGAGAATCCCACTGAAGTGGGATGCGGCCGTTAAAACGGTATGGTGTCCTGCTTATCGTTGTCGTCCCAATTGACTTCTATTCTCATCTGTTTGGCGAATATCTCACGGGCTTCCCAGAGGGAGGGGAATGCATATCCCCATGGATTTCCTGTGAGATTGTAGTTTCGTTTTCTATAAACTTTCGGACGCGGGTAATATTCCTTCAGTTTCCGGATGATGTTCGTTTTCGTCTCCCGGAAACCGATTTTAAGTAGATCGCAGAAGGGGATATAACTTTTTTTGTAGAGCTCTTCCGTATTGACCCATACACTCCATCCATCGGCATCAGGAAAGACCTTTCCCTCATGCAGGCATTCGTACCACCAGCGGTCCACTCCTTTAAGACTGTTCTCGATCTGTTGCAGAAGCGCCTCCGTGCGCGGAAAGTTTCCCCATTCCATGTTGGCGATGTCGTGATGCAGAAGGTCATACAGCATGGCTTCTCTACCCCCCTCGTCCATCTGCGCGGCGATAGCTTTAAAATACGCCCTCTCCTGCATGTGCTGGTCGCCCACCTCAAGAACAAAGAATCTCCGCTCTCCCAGGCAGACCGGAACAACCCAATCGTTGTTGCTCGCGATGATGATCCGGATGTGGTTTTTGACCTGAATGACGTCCCGTCCTTTGTACTCGACGCAGTTGGTGGGTTCGGTGATGAGCCCCTTGATGATCCCTTCGGCGGCTTTGTCTCCCGCCCAGAATCCTTCATCGATGAATGCCAACAGGGTATTGGAGAGTTGCGCGTTGAAACGACCGGTAATGTAGCTCTGGTTGTAGACATGGAGGAAATGAGGTCCGAGAATCTCTTGAAACTGGCGAACGACAATTCCTTTGCCGGTCCCTGGATTTCCTTTCAGTACCACGGCGACCCCCGGCCGGCGTTCACCCGCGCCCGGGTCTTGGATAATGTGTGAGAACCAGCTCATCAAATAATTGAAGGCGGCTATGTTCCCTTGGCAAATGACTTCCAGCAGGTGTTGCCGCATGAGCGACCAGTCACCTTGCTTCGGCTGGACCCCAAACCCGCGCCACAAGTTGTAATAGCCGTTGTGGTTTTTGTTGGGATCGAAAACTACATCCTCGTATTCCCGTCTCAGTTTGGATTCGAACCATAGCTTGGCGATGGAAATCTTTTGGCGTCCTCCCTTTGTCGGGTTCGGATTTTCCACCAGATCCGGAGCATAGTGACCAAAGAAGTGAGACGTTGAGGACAGGGTGAATCCGGGGCGTCCGGTGATCGGATCGATTCGTTCGTTCATGATGAGGCACTGGCCGCCGATCATGATGACGGCGTGCTTCTCGTTTAACTTTTCAAATTCCGCCTTATAAAGTTCGTCGGGTATTTCTTCCCCCCTGACCGTGATCGTCTCACGCGGGAGCGCGAGCAATCCTTCCGCCGTCTTCCCGTACTTGACGAACCAATCGGTCAGGTCCTCCTTGTCCTGCATCCATTCCGGCCAGATGATGTACTCCAGGGACTTGGTGACCGAGGCGAGGTTGCGGAGCTTCTCGATACCGGCCCTGCCCGCCTTGTCGTTATCGTAGGCGACGATGACCTGCTTCCCAGCAAACTTCAGGTTGAATTCGTTCTTCCATGTCCCGGCGCCGGCCGTCTGAGTAATGCAGGTGAGTCCGTGGGAAATTCCGCAGAGTGCGTCCGATTCCCCTTCACAGAGGATAATGTATTCCGAGTCCTCGGTGAGCGATGAAATCGGGTAGAGGCGGGTTTTGCCGTACCCTCTCTTCTGCCCGTCGATTTTTTCCGACCAGGAAACAACCTTGTGTTCATCTTCCGGGCATAGCGGGAGATACTGTCGGATGTTGACGAGGTTCCCGCAAGCGTCGAAAACGGGATAGACGATGCGCTGCTGAGTCGGTTTTCCTCTTCCCGCCCAATAGCTCCCGTTGAAGCCGATTCGGTATTTATCGATCGTCTCATCGGACCACCCTCGCTTTTCCCGCATGTAGACGAGGGCGGTTTCCGGGACTTCCTTGAATTGTTCCAACCTGGAAATGTCGATAATTTCACTTGCCGGAGTGGGTGAGTCATGATGTTCCGCAGCTGCGGAAAGCATAGGCCGCTGTATTGTCGTGGCGGATTTCCTTTTCGGTTGCTCTTTGTGATCGATCCCGTAAAATCGCCGTTCCAGGTCGTGGTACGCGGCCGAGTTGTCTCCTCCGAAGTAACGCCTGCCATGAAAGCTGGTTATGTTTCCTTGGCCACAACCGGCCTTACAATTCCATAGGCCAATCTCATTGCATGAGAAAGAATCGTTTGTGTCACTGTGGAATGGGCAGAGCCCCAGGTATTGACCTCCCCCTAAACTGTGGAAGTGTTTTATCTCGTCTCGAAAATATTCAAATATGAATGGAGAAAAATCTATAAAGTCCATATCGGCTGCCAAAAGCCATCATTTAAGGCAAATAATTTTAGCTGACCTTTAAAAGACAATTTTGTGTGAATTCATGAAATCAACAATGTCATCAACTGCATAACGAACTGATCGCCCTACCTTCACGTATGGGATTCCCCTGCGGAGCCATCTGTCATTACGTAATTTCTGAATTGATATCCCAGTGATTTCGGATGTCACGACCTCGGTGACATATTGATGAGCTTTCTCTTTCTCCGGCATTGCATTAGCTCCCCTCAAGGTCTTTGCGCTTCATAAAATCAATTTATGTGCCATTTGGGATGGCAGATGTAGGTAATTGATATCAGAATATATTTTATCGATAGGAGTTCGAATACAAGGATTGGGGGAGGGGAGAATGCGAACTTTTGCTGTATTGAGATGCTTTTTCCGAGAAAAAGTGTATCTTCACGTGCTGCATTGCAAAAATGCAAAAGAATATCTACTGAAAAACTGAGTTGAGGGAATAAGTTGTCGGAATTGAAAACAATCAGGACCGGGAAACTTCTCTCTCTGTGACCTTTCCACTCCTCGAGAACTTGGAGTTGAACCCTGCCAAAGTGAGCCCCGAGGCAGCGGCTGCCTCTTCCCGGTGATGCGGATGTTGGGAGACCCTGTACTTCAGGTAAGTTTGCCTGAACCGAGCCTCCGCCTCCTTCAGTGGCAAATCCAGAAGAGGCGCCATATCCGGCTTTTCAATGTGTGTATCCGAGTTCGGCTTGTTGCTGGTGTTCAGGGAGAAGAGTCTGCTAAGGTTGATGTCGTGCCTGCTCAGCAGACCAAATTCATCAAGGGCTTTCAAAAGGTAAGGAAGTTCGAATTCCGAAAACTGAAGTTCAAGGTTCCTCGAAAATGACTGTAATACGTTCAGGTTTCCGTTTCTCAATTCCCTTATCAATGCCATCATGCAGTTTTCTTCCATCACCGGCTCACTAATAAAATATGAAGATGATTTAATACTGGCGCCGCCGTAGGTTAAACTGGCACAGTCGGTTAAAGGCTCTGAGACTCTCGACTTCTTCTTGGAAAGATATTGGTATTTATAAATCAAATCATGTCTATCAATTATTGGTTGCAGATATTTGTTCCATGTCCTTATCTCCCGATCAAAACGTTCGTAATCAAATAAAGAAGGTGGTGAAACATATCCTTTTGACGAAAATAACTTTTCCCCTTCCTCTATGAGTAGCTTCTCACATTCGCGCTTCAGTTCCCTTATGTTACCTGGATACTGTTTGGTCAGCCTTTTAATTGTTTCTCCCTTTAATGGATGCTTCAAGAAATGCTCGGCCAAGACAGGAATATCCATCTTTTGAAGCGGCGGAACATGCAGGATATGGAACCGCATTTTCAAATCTTCGCGTATGGCATTCGGCTTGTTAGTTGCCGCCACCAGGAGCACATCGACCTTTTTTTCCTCATCGCCCCCAAGCCTTGAGTAGGAGTTTCCCTCGGCTACCCTGAGTATATTTGCCTGCAGTTGGGGGGAAGCATCTCCGAATTCGTCCAGAAAGAGAATCCCACCCTCGCACGTCTCCAGCTTGCCCTTCCTGCCGGCCGAGGCGCCGGTGAACGCACCTTTTTCATGACCGAATATTTCCGAACGGAGAAGGGCGTCTTCCAGGCTTGCACAGTTAATCGTCAACCTTTTCCCCTTCCGATTGCTTGTAGCCATGAAATGCTGGGCAAACAGTTCCTTTCCCGTGCCGCTTTCTCCGACGAGCAGGATAGGGAAGTCCTTCTCCGCATACGCCGTCACCAGCTTTATCAATTGTTCATAAGCCTTCCCCAGGATTTTCGTGGACTGAATCGTGCCGTTTCCAGCATGCTTACTCTTCACCTGTCGTGTTCGAGGCATACTTCAACTCCAAATGTCGATATCCGGTGCTGGTGGTATGGCCATAGAAAATAGCCCAAAGGTGATTTTCATGTGCCTCAGTGTTTTTCATCTTTCATTTTCACGACCTTTGCACCATCAACTGTGTCGATGGTTCTGCCGATGATGTCCGCGGCGAGATTTGATGCTTTTCTGAGCGCCTCATCGCGCAGATGGCTGTACCGCTGGGTCATCGCCGGTGATTTATGCGTCAGGAGCTTTTGCAGGACGTACATATCCACTTCGCCGGAGGAAGCGAGCATCGAGGCGTAGACGTGCCGTAAGCCATGTAACGCCCTGAAGTCCTCCGGGAGCCCGGCAGCGTCCTTGATCCTGTTCACCTGGCGCCGTATCTCAACCCTCTGCTCTCCATTGCGGCCGGGAAATACATACGGACTATCGGTTCTCTCACAGGACATGAGAACTTTCCGTGCGGCAGCGTTCATAGGAATTTTCGCATCCTGGCCACCCTTGGGATTTCGAATGGCAATGAAGCCGCGGTCAAAGTCCACGTGAGACCACATGAGGCGGAAAAGTTCTCCTCGACGCATGCCGGTGTACAGCGCCATAAGCATGATCTTTCCGGCCTGCGGGTGAGAGTCCTCTTTGATCGCTTTCAGGAGGGCTTTGAGCTGCTCATTCGAAAGGTCCTCTGTCGTCTCGTTCCTCACTTTCGGTATTTCGAGAGTGAAGGTGAGGCCGGCACAGAGCTTTCTTTTTACTCCATAGTTGATGATTCGCCGGAGGAGTACCAGTACATGCTTGATCGTTTGGGGCGAATGCGTTTTCAACATCTTGACCCGGAGCTTATCCACCTCAAAGGGTACAATCTGGCAGGCTTCCTTGTTCCCGAACCGATCTTTCAGGTGCTTCTTATAACGGTTCTCATCATACTTGAGCCCTTTAATGGGTGCCGAACCCTTGTATGAGTCCCAGAGCCTGTCTATGGTCCATCGAGACGCTTCGGCCTGTTTCTTTGCCTCCTTTGCTTCCCTGACTTCCTTACGGGACTGTCGCTTTCGTTCAATCCGTTCCGCGCGTATCCGGGCAGCCTTGGCAGCGGTCATGTCATCCGAATACTGACGGCCCACTTTTTCTTCAATGACCTTACCATCCCTTTTGAAGACAATGTAGTAGACCCGTTCGTCCCCGCTCCCGCCGATACGGCGCGTAAGCCGGTAAAATACTCCCGGGTATGAAGTTTTCACGCGCGCGGGCATTATTCCAACCTCCTTTTTCCAACCTTTTCCAACCGACCCGGTTTTTCGCCCTTGAAAAACCAACGGACATTTTGTTTCCAACCCGCCCCTGTTATTTGCCCTTGAAAATCAACGGGCAATTTTTTCCAACCAGAATCTGTTTTTTCACCCCTGAAAACCAAAGATCGAAATTTTCCAACCCTATTTCCAACCTTCACTGCTCATATCAGGAGAAATTAAAGGAAGTCAAGAGAAAAATGATATGAAAAACACTGTGTATTTGTAGGCATTTATGAAGTGTAGGGAAATTCAGAGAAATGACGGTCTTTGGCCTCCGGAGCCAAAGGTCGGGCGTTCGAGTCGCCCATCGCCCAACAAAAAATCACACCATGTGATCGAAAAAAGAAAAGAAAAAAAGCTTCGATGGGAGGGGAGTTGGCAGGATGACTGCTATCTCCCCTTCGTTATTTTGAGGGAACATGACAAATTTTGTCACGAGGGAAAAAGGAAACCTCCCCAAAGTAGGATACCGGTATGACTTCACGGGATGGAAATGCATGTCACCGGGAGGGGCGGTTCTCGTGCTTTCTCTCAACACCGCTTCTGCTTCGTTCATCTGCAATAGCTTCACTCGTTCGCCCCCATCTTCACCCGGTACAGGGTATTTCCCACGACCGTCAGGCTGCTCGCGAACATTGCTGAGGCGGCGATGATCGGATTCAGCAATCCCAGAACGGCCAAGGGTATGCCGATGGCATTGTACAGGAAGGCGAAAAACAGGTTCTGCCGTATCACGCGGCCCGTGAGGGCCGCCAGTTCGAGAACGCGAGCCGCCATGGCCACGTTGTCGCCCATGATCGCCATGTCGGCGGCTTCGGGCACACCCTGCATTCTCGAACCGATGGAAATTCCCACATCCGCCTGAACGAGAGCACCGGCATCGTTCAAACCGTCGCCCACCATGGCCACCTTCAGACCGTTTTCCTGGAGGCCGCGTACGATGCGCACTTTTTCCCGGGGGAGCGCTTCACCGACGTACTCGTCGATCCCCGTCGCGGCGGCGACGGCTCGTGTCGTTTCCAGCGAATCCCCGGAAAGGAGAAGCAAGCGGTAGCCTTTTTGCCGGAGCACGCGAACGGTGTCCGGCGCATTGTCTTTCACGCGATCGCCAAAACGGAAGAATCCCCTCGCTTTTCCGCCCCAGGCGAAAAAGACCACGGTTTCGGCTTCCCTTTCCCTGCACAGGGCTTCTTCTTCAAGTTGAGTATCCACCGCCTGCAGGTGCGCTTCCATGTAGGGACGGTTGCCGACAAAAACTTCCCCCGAATCGCAGAACCCCCGGATACCGCCTTCTCCTTCGACCGAATCTCCTCCTGCCGGCGGATCGCAAACGAGTCCCCGCTCGCGCGCACTGCGCACGATTTCCCGGGCTAGGTAATGGTCGGAACCGGCTTCAATACACGCCGCCCGGTATAGTGCTTCGTGTTCGTCGGTTTCCGTTGCCACGATTTCGCGCAGCGCGTAACGGCCTTCCGTGAGCGTACCGGTTTTGTCGAAAACGATGACGTCCAGGTCCTTCATACGTTCCAGCGCTTCGGGATTTTTCACCACGATTCCCCGGGACCGGCCGACACCCACCGCCGCCGTTTTGGCCAGGGGGATGGCGATCCCCAATGCGCATGGGCAGGTGATGACCAGCACAGTCAACGGCCTGAGCACCGTTTCCTCCAACGATGCACCGTTCAGCCACAGCAGGAATGCCGTCCCCGCCGCGAGAAGGAAAACACCGGGTATCAGCCGGCGCGTGACACTGTCCGCTAGGAGTTCCGCCGGATGTTTGGCGTTCAACGCTTCCCTGATGGAATTGACGAGTTGTCCGAGAGAACTATCCGCCGCCGATCGTTCGACGCTCAGGAAGACTTCCCCGTCCAGAACGACGGACCCGGCCATGACGAAATCCCCCGGCCGTTTCTTCACCGGTTTCGATTCCCCCGTGAGGGCCGATTCGTCCACGTCCGTGGTGCCGGAGAGAACACGGCCGTCCAATGAGACCGATTCTCCCCGCAGCACCATGAACGTTTCCCCCGTAACCACTTTCTCCGGTGACGTCCATTTTTCGCCCGCGCCGCGCACGATACGGACCTTCCTGCCGGCCATGCGGTAGAGTTCCCGAAAACCGTCCGAAACGCGGCTTCGGGCGCGGAGTTCGATGTATTTCCCAATGAGCATCAGTGTGACGAGCATGGAGGCCGTGTCGAAGTACACATGGAGGCTGCCCCGATACATCTGAATAATGCTGAAGAAGAATGCGGAGAGGCTCCCCACGGAGATCAACAGTTCCATGGTGGTGTGGCGCGTCCCGAGGCCGCGACAGGCTTTCACTATCAGGGGAAAACCCCCATAGAAGACGACCGGAGTACTGAGGATGCCCAGGGGGTAGGAGAGATAGAACACGCCGGATCGGCCGAGATCCTGAAAGAATCCGCCGTAGAGCGCGAACGAAATCATCATGACGTTGAACGTCAGGATGGACGAAATCCCGAGGCGGAAGAGGAGGCTTCGTTTTTCCGCGGCCTGCTCGCCGTTCTCCTCGAAAGAGGAAGCGGTGTAGCCGATGGCCGAAATTTTTTTTCGTATGGTTTCGGCCGCGATGCGATGGGGAAGATACCGGACGCGCATCATGTCCGACAGAAAGGACACCTTCACGTCGAGGACGCCGGGCAGGTTCCCCACGACTTTCTCGACGAGCCATCCGCAGGCCGCACACCACATGCCGTCGACGCGCAGGAGCAGTTCCCCGGCAAGCCGTTCTTCCCCCGGTTCCGGAAAGGTCCCCATGCCCGGGGAAAATATCGGGGCCCCGTCGGGGCCGACCGGGGAAGTCGAAAGGGGTATGATCCCGGCGGCTTCCGATTCCCGGAAAACGGCGGTGTTCCTCAGGTCTTCGGGGGCGCCGTCGGGCATGGTGAGCAGAATACGGTGTACGTGGCGACAGCCTTCGCAGCAGAAAAGGTGCTCTTTTCCGTGAACCGATTCGGAAACCGCCGTTTGGCCGACGGGGAACCCGCACAGATCGCATGCCGGGCCGGGGGAGGGTTCCGCGGCTTTTAGAACGGATGAGATGGTCAAATCAGACCTTTCCATGAATTCACAAGGCTGTCCCTCATGAGGCGAAGAGCACTTTCATCGCTTTCATGGCGAGGAATACGGCCATGACCAGCATGAGCAGGCCCGAGAGCAATTCGGAGTATTTGCGGTACCGGACGAACAGTCGGGCCGCTCCGGTGCCAACCAGCAACAGACCCGGTACCGTACCCAGGCCGAAGCACGCCAGGATCAACGCACCCCCGGCCATGCTTCCCGAGGGGAGAGCAAGCGCAAAAGCGGCATATGACTGCCCGCAGGGGATAAAGCCCAGCACCGCACCGATGAGCGTCATATGCAGCATCGCGGCTGCCGACCCGTCGCCGGGGGAAGGGGTATGGAGCCGGAGCACTTTCATCAGGCTCGATGATGAAAACCAGACCGGTTCTGGAATCACCTGCAGCCGGGAGAGCCCGAAAACGAGCAGGAAAACCGCCGCCAGAAGCGAGAATCCCACCTGCAGCACCGCGATGTCCGCGAGCTGCTGCGATCCGTTCTTCGTGGCGAGAGCGGTCAGCCCTCCGCCGATGGCGCCCACAATGGAACCGACGAGGCAATAGGTGAATATCCTTCCCGCATGATAGGCGAGGTGCGTTGAAAACCGTCCCGCTCGAGCCGGAAAGGCGATCACCAGCGGTCCGCACATCCCGATGCAGTGGCCGGTCCCGAGTATACCGAGCATGAACATGGAATAGCCATCAATGGCCGACATGCAAAGAGGTCCTATTGTCAGGGAGAAACGTGAGGTGGTACACTCGAGAACATTATAGCGCAGAAGATGTTGCCGGGAAAAGTTCCGGGAGGTCCAACGGTAGACAAACCGAGAAAAAGGTGGGGAAATGAAGAAATCGTTCGCTCTCGCGTTCGACTGTGCACTCCTTCTGCTGCTGATTGGTGTGATTGGCGCCTCGGCGGACCCGGACTCACCACGATCCGGTGGCCCAAAGCAGCTTCAGTCGAAAGCGCGATACACCATCGGTGAGGACAACGTCATGCGGTTGAGCGACGAAGACCGCTGTCCCGTGTGTGCCATGCTGGTCGCGCGTCACGAGAAATTTGCCTGTGGAATGCAGCTGGTCGGCGGGGAAACCTACTACTTTTGCGGAACGGGTTGTATGTTCCGCGCCTTTCTGCATCCCGAACATTTCCTGGGGACGGAAAAGCCCAACATCGTGAAAGTGGTCGTCCGCGACTATTTCAGCGGAAAGCCGGTGAATGGTGGGGAAGTTTCCTTTGTGGCGGGATCGGATGTTGTCGGACCCATGGGACCGGCCATCGTGTCCGTGCTGCGAAAAGAGGATGTGGAAGTGTTTCGGAAAAGACACGGGGGAACGCGGGTATTCGTCCTCTCGGATCTGAACGATCAACTGTGGTCCGAAATCAGGGGACCCGGGAGCAAGAAGGACCATTAGGAACGGATCGGCGTGCCCATGGAAGACAACACCGACACATTCGGGAACGGAGGCAGCTCGTCGGCTGAAACACCGGGCGGATGTTTCCCCTTTCCGCTGTTTCAATGGGCCGTGAAAGACCTGCGGCGAAATCCTTTCGACTGGTTGTGCCTCGGATTTTCGACGTTCATGATCACCGCGGCCCTCGGTTCGGCCCTGCTGTTTCTTGCGGCGGCGGAGAGAACGGGGGCCATGCTCTTTCAACATGCACCGTCAATCGTTATCCGGAAAGTGGGTCCTCAGTCCCTCGTGCCCATTCCCCGCGATGAGGGGGTGGCCATCGCCCGATCGGTGCCCGGTATCATCGGAGCGCGCGGCAGGACATGGGGCGTTCTTTTCGACCCTCTGGGGAGCCGTACCATCATGGGGGTTTCCGAAGGGATCGGCACCGCATCGACCGGGAGAAACGGGGATCGGCGGCTTCTGGCGGACATCGCCGACGCGGTCGTTCAAACGGGGTTCCCGGTTTCGAAAACCGAGGTTGTGGAAGAAAGCGAAGCACGTAAGCGATTGTCGCTACCGGAGGGGTACGCCACGGACATCGCGGTGGACGTTTTTCACGAGACAGAAGAGAACGCCGTCATTCCCGATCTTCATCGGGCATTTCCGTGGCCCATACTCACTATTACACGTTCGGAACGTAAGCGCGCCTTTCTCCTGGACTTTTCCGCCAAAGCCGGCTTCATCCTTCTAGTGGGCGTGCCCGCGATGTTCGCCCTGGCGCTCACGGTAATGGGGACGGTACGTACGACGCTGCGCGACCAGAGCACGGTCGGACTGATGAAAGCGTTCGGGTGGACCACCCGCGAGATTGTGAAGCTCCATGCGTACCGTTTGCTCGCGACTGTCGTTCCCGGTGTTGCCGTCGGGTTCGCCTCAGCGTACTTCATTGTTTTTCATTCCGGTGCCGCGCGGCCGTTGGCGCGTCTGTTCGCGTTGTCTCCATTTCTGCCCATCCTCGACGCCGGCTTCCCGGATATCGCGGCGGTTGCCGTGGAGGTGATCCTGTTCATCCCGGCTCCCTTGATGATTGCGGTACTCTGGTCCGCTGTCAGGCTCGCGGACACCGAGTCGCCGGACATGGTGCGGGGGGGTTCCGCATGAAGGGATCGGGAATCGTCTGTCGCGAAGTCGGCTATGCCCGGAGCGGCGCCAACACGATTCTGCACAGCGTCAACGGCGGGTTCCCCAGGGGCGTGATTTCGTTGATCACCGGCCCCACCGGGTCGGGCAAAACCACGTTGCTGCACCTTTTGTGCGGCCTTCTGCGACCGACCGAAGGGACCGTCGAAGCGGACGGAGAACGGATTTCCCGATGGGTGTCCGGCTACCGCGAACGGTGGCGCAGGAACACGGGGATTATTTTTCAGGAACTCTACACAATCGATACTACCGTAGAGGACAATATGATCGTCGCCCTTCTCCCGCTGCTCGGCGGTATGAAGGAGATTCGAAGGCGGATAGGAGAAAGCCTCGATGTGCTGGGTATCGCGCATCTGAGGGACCGGCGCGTGCGGATGCTCTCCCGGGGAGAGCGACAGAAAGTGTGCATCGCCCGGGCTCTTAGCAGAAGGCCCGGGTTCCTCTTTGCGGACGAACCTACCGCTCATCAGGATGACTCCGGTTCGATACTCCTCTTGCAACTCCTGAAAGATGCCGGAAGCAACGGCGCGGCGGTAATTATCGCCTCCCACGACGTACGAGTAAACACCAGCCCCGCCATCGACTGCCGATGGGACCTCTCCGGCGGCGGCCGTTTGACACGGGTGAGATGATCCTGCATCCCGTCATATTCCTCATCGTCCTTTTCGATTTTCTGAGCCTCGTTTTCCTCTGTTCAGCGTGCATACCTTCCCTGAGGGCGCTGGTGGAATGGGACCCCGGGTCGGCTTCCGCGCGCCAGCTCTCTCTGGAAAAGAGCGTCGAGCAGGGAACGCTGTACTATTTTATCGGAGGGGCGGCTTTTGCGATCGGAACGGCGCTCCTCACCGCCGCGGTCAGTCTGGTTCTGCCGAACGTTGTTCCGGGCGCCATGTGCGGAACGGGAGTCATGGAGGCCATGCACGGGACGGGCGGAACCGCCTTTCTCGTTCGATCGACTGCGCTGTGTCTGCTGTACGCCGGTTATCGCATCCATACACTCAATTTGTCCCATCCCGATTACCCGCTCGTACGGCTTTCCTCGGGTTTTACCTTGCTGACGGCATCGGTCCTGCTGCCTTCCCTTTATTCCACCGGCGAATCGCTCCTCACCTTGAATGTCGAAGCACCGGTATCCTGTTGCGCGGCGGTGTACGATTCCTTCCGTTCACTCGGCGGCGGCGGCACCGCTACGGGCATCGGCACGCGGGCATGGCTCTGCGTATTCGGCGTCCTGACCGCCATACTGAGCGGCCTCAGCATCCGGACGTTTTCGACGCGCAGTGTTCCGGGAAAAGCTTTCACCGCCGTCACGGGAATGATTGCCTTGCTCTGGACCGTGAGCGGTTCCGTGGTGCTCAATCGCTTCTTCTCCTCGTATCATTTCGAGGTGCTCGATCATCATTGCCTCTGGTGTTTGTTCCTGCCTCAACACAACCTGATCGGCTACCCGCTCTATGGAGCGCTCCTGACCGTCTGCTTCAACGGCGTCAGCCTTTTTGCCCTCGCGGGGGCCGTACGGGGGAATCCGGACGTCGTCGCCGAGGGTTCGTCGCAGATACGAAGGGGTTCGCGGCTGATACTCTACGGCCTGATCGCATTTGTCCTGATGAACGTTATTCCTGTACTGACATGGCGGATAAAATTCGGCGTTTGGATCGGTGGATAATGGTTGCCGCTGAAGTCATTGATCGGAAGGGGATTTTTCGGGAGCCTGCTCAAGGGAGGATTCTTCCTTCTCTTCCAGCCAGCCGGCGAATGGGACGTCCGTGGAGGAATGGAAAACAATGGACGTTACGATGACGAAGGCGGCCATGGAGAACATATTCGGAGACATATACCGAAAGGAACAGGGTTATGGAATAGATGAGTACCATAAGCATGGCTCACCATCGTGGGACGCATGGAGACGGCGTCCCCGAAGGAGCACGCGCTAAATGCGGATCAGCGCCAGCCCGGTGGCCTCATCGATTTGGCGGTGCAGGTGCTTGGGCGTTTCGGTGAGTACCACTTCGAGGGTGGGGCGTATGTGCGCTTCCAGAATATGCCCGCCGTGGGCGGTGCCGTCCGATTTCGCCACCGCAACATGGGCGTGGATCTTGGGCTCGTTCCCCTTGATGGCAATGTCGCCGATGAGGGAGATCACTTCCACCTGCTCGCGAATGGGAATCCGCTTGTAGTCCTTGGCGGACAGATCGAACCAGCCGAGCGTCACGTCCCGGAAAGCTCCGATGGCGGTGAAACCCGCCGTGGTGATGTTTTTCTCCTCGGCGAATTTCTCCATCAGGCTGATGAACTCGTCGTCCGTATCGAACACCAGGACGTAAATCTTTTCCGGTCCTTCGCTTACCAGCTTGGATTTCATGATTGCTTGCCGCCTTCCTGTAATTTTCCCAGGAAACGAATATAGGTGATGATGGCCCACCGATCTTCTTCGTCCACCGTATAGGCCAGGGGAGGATGCCGTTTGTACCCCAGGCTGGTTTTCATGAAAATTTCCCCGTCGCTCTGCTTCTGCACTTTTTCGCCGATGAGGCTGGTGGGTAGCGGGGCGAAACTCTGACCGACCGTGCCCTTGCCCGTGGTATCCGTCCCGTGGCACTGTTCGCAGAAATAGCCGTAGTTCACCTTTCCCCGCGCCACGGTTTCTTCGTTCGGGGGCAGGGGATTCTTCAAAGAGGCGGGATTGAGGGTCTTCAGGAGAGCGGTCCCGCCGTTCACCGGCATCACGTTTTTCGGCATTTCCGCCATGCGCGTTTTGTAGACCTCGACCGCGTCATCCTCTCTCATGCGCGCATAATCGCAGTTCCAGAAGAGCGGGAGGGTGCTGAGCAGAAGTATCGTCCATACGATACGGCGAGCGGTTCCCGCCGCTCCCTCACGGTTCTTCTTTGGCCACGCCTTTTTCATCCTGATCTCTTCCCATTACGTGCTGTCGGTAAGGTAACATTGCTCCCTTGGCTATGGGGGTGGTCGGCCTGCCTAGCGCCGGACCCGAGGTCGAGTGAATCGACAAGCCCGGCACGTCCGGCACCGATCCGAAATTCCACTGGGGCGGCCACTTGTATCCCACGGTGAAAAAAATAAGAAGGCCCCAGCACAGGAAGGTGATTGCTATTCCACAAACGATCCACAACCCTTTCATGGCATTTCCTCTTTGTCTCAACGGGCAGGCTCGGCGTCACGTTCGTTTGCCCGTTCAGGTGATGGGTCCTCCGTAAAGGCCCATCATGATGAAATAAACGATCATGAAGATCGCCACCCCCGTGATAAGCGCGAAAAAGAACATGGCGTGCGAATTCTCCACGATTTTGCGGAAGATGGAGATGTCCGGCGATGCAAGCCGTTCCTCTTCCCCGTCTTCGGTATCCCAACCCCTGTGACGGTGGCTGCCGAAGGCCATGCAGATCATGATGGTCGCCGCGATACCCAGGGCGAAGGCAATAACCCATTCGTGAAAATCAATCAGGGTGAAATAGCGCATGGTCCGCCCCCGACGGTCAGTGGTTCATGGCAATGAGCATGCAACAGAGCATCGCGACAACGGTCAGAACGCCGACGGTCGACAGAACGTACACTTCCTTCGGGAGCTTGGAACGAACGTCCGTTTCCACCGGCGAATAGTTGTCGACCAGGGGCAGATACCTCGCCCGGTCCTGGTCCGCGAACTGTCCGGACTGCATGGCCCAGATGAAGGCGGAAAGACTGATCCATACCGTAATGGTCACCAGGCCTACCCATTCCCAGATAAAATCCATACGCTATTCCCCAATTTGAACGTTCTTCTCGGGAGATTGCCGCGGCCCGAGTTCGTATGAAGCGTCAATGCCCTTGGGTTCCGTGTCCGCGTCGGACCGTCCGATGAAGAATACGGACACGTAATCCCCGACGTCCCATATTTTGGCCGACTCGAGTTCTTCCTTGAAGAACGGCATGGCCGTGCCGGTGATTCCGTTCATGATCTGGTAGTACAGGATGCCGCCGGACACCTCCCTGCCGCTGAGGAGCGTGAAATTGAGCGGCGGCGGATAGAGGTACGGCTGTGCCGGCCCCATGCCGTCTCCCACGGGGCCGTGGCACCCGATGCAGAAACCTTCATATATGCGCTGTCCCCTGAGCAGCGTTTCCGCCGATGTGGGGTAGGGGTTGGGAACCTTTCTCCAGGGTTCGGGAATCATCGAAGTCAGCCACTTGATGTTCTCGTCCGGCCCCGCCTCGTAGGCCTGCGTGGAGAGCTGTTTCCAGTGCCGTTGACGTTCCATCCGGTAATCGGCCAGCTTGAACCCCAGGCTCTGCTTGTAGGCGATGAGCGCCTTGATGTTATCCTGCCCCAGAAATTCCCACGCCGGCATTATCGATTCGGGACGGACGTATCGGGGATTGGTGAAATGGGCCATGTGCCAGTCGTCCGGGTGCCATCCGCCTTCTTCCGACAGATCGGGACCCGTTCTTTCGGTGCCCATGAGGTGGGGCTCTTCCGCGATGTAGTCTCCGGGCTGAGCGATTCGCTGGGCGCCGATGCCCCAGTCGATATTGCGGATGAACTGGGTATGGCAAAAGGTGCATCCGTTATTGACGTAGAGGTCGCGACCCTTTTCTTCCAACGGCGTTCTCGGTCGGTAGATGTCCGACGGCTGGTCCACGGCGGTGAACCACGGCAGGAGCACCGCGATGAAAAGCACCGAGGCGAAGATGATGAGCCCGCCGGTCAGGATCAGGGAAGGCGTCATTTGCATTCTTGGCGAACTCATTGGGCGCTCTCGCTTGAACGGGTGGAATAAATGCTCCTGTACACGTTGTATAACCCTATGAGTGCACCGGATATGATGAAAATCCCTATGCCCGCGCGATATACCATATAGACGTGGATTTCCGGCAGAATCCGGTAAACCGTTTCACCGTTCAGCCAGCCGTTACCCTGGATCAGGCCGGCGGCGGTGAGCACCAGGAAAAAGCCCGACATCCCCAGAAGAACGAGCCAGAATTGCAGGTCCGCCAGACGGGTGCTATACAACGGTCGGCGCGTAATCCTGGGCAGGATGAAGTACATGCCTCCCAGGCCGATGGTGGCCGCGAATCCCAGCACGCCCATGTGTGAGTGCGCGACGACCCAGTTGTTCAAATGCGTCACCCGCTGCACCGACGGCAGCGCCTGATACGGCCCCTGGAGGCAGGTGAGGAGATACCAGACCAGCCCCGCGAAGATGAATTTGCCGCCGATGTCCGAGTGGAGGACGGCCAGTCGTCCGCGCATGGTCAGCCAGAGATTGAGCAGGACGATGAGCACGGGAACCAGCATGCCCATGCTGCCGGTAATGGCCACGACCTTCAACCAGGTGGGCAGGGGGGCTTGCAACAGATGGTGTGCCCCGATGTGGGTATACACCACCAGAATGGTCCAGAACCCCGCCATGGAAAGCGTATGGCTGTAGAGCGGCGTCCGGCACAGGATGGGGATCGCATAATAGGACACGGCGATGGCAAGAGGAGTGAGGAAGAGCCCCACCAGTCCGTGGCCGTAGAACCAGGCCAGGATGGAGTCGGATATTCCGCCGTGGAGAGCGCCGTGTCGGGGATTCCACACCGCGTTGCCGAAAAAATAGATGAGAAAGATGAAGGTCAGGGAGGCCAGAATGTACCAGTTGGATACATAGAGGATTTTCTCCTCCCGCTTTCTCACCGTAAGCAGGCAGTTGACGAGAATCATGGCCAGGGAGCCCAGGACGCCCAGGTCCACGGGCCAGATCCATTCGGCATATTCCCTGCCCTGCGAGAATCCCAGAGCGAGCAGCACCGTCCCGGCGGCCACGGACAGGTTCCACAGAAAAACGGACCATTTCCCCAGGGTCTCGCTGTGGAGGGGAGCGCGGGACAGAGCGGAAACGATGTAGATCGAGGACCCCAGGAGGCTGCTGCCGGCGAACCCGAAGATCACGATGTTGGTGTGCATGGGGCGCGACCGGCCGAAGACCAGCCAGGAGACGTTTTTTATCAAATCCGGGGCGGCCAGGTGCGTGGCGTCGATAAAGCCCATCAGCGTTCCGATCACCATCCACGCGGCGGAACTCAGGTAGAACGCCTTGACCGTCGCGAAGGTTTCGTAAGTCTGTGGGGTCGGATGAGGTTGTTCCATCGGTTGCACTCGAACCCTTTGGTTAGTGATGACAGGCAAGCCAGCAATCGGTCTGCGCCTTTTTCAAACGGTGACAATCTATGCAGAAACCCATCTGAAAATCCTTGGGGATGAGACGATCCATCTGCTCCACGTTCCCGTGGCACTCGAAACATTCCAGTTTGGCGAACCGGATGTGGGGCTGGTGCCGGAATTTCACGAAGTCCGGCACGTAAAAGATCCTGGTCCACTCGACGGGATCGTTATTCATGTAGTGTTCCCGCTCCTTGAGAATCTCGGGATGCCGGGGAATGATGTACTGATGGCAGAAAAAGCACTTCTGCAGCGAAGGAATGCCGGGGTTCGGCGCCCTGTTGGCGAACGAATGGCAGAAGAGGCAGTTGATCCTCTTCACCCCCGCATGCACACGATGGCTGAAGGGAATCGGCTGCTTCGGACCGATTACCGTCCTCGGATAAGAGTAAACGAAGTACAGCATCGTCGCCATGGACAGGGCCAGGACGAGAAGCCAGAAAAGCCATATTTTGGAACGATGTGTATCGAGCGGCATAAGTTCTCTGTTTCGCTGCACTTTCGGCTCAGGTTTTCTTCACCAGGTAAGGGTCCGATAAGGGAATCCAGGGATACCTGCCCAAAAAAAGCGTGACGCATAGCGCTACCAACCCGAAAAAACCCGCCGTAATGCACACTTCATACACTCCCAGCGGGAGACCTTTTCCCTTCCAGATCGACGGCGCGACGAGGAGAAAACCGTTCAGCCACATCCCCAGAATGATGAGGCTGCTGAGGATGAACATGGGCACGGCTTTCATCTTCACCTTGCGGTTCAGCAACACCACAAAAGGAACGGCGAAACAAACGAAGAGCACGGTCCAGGCGATGGTGTTCCACGGTTGTTCGCGCACCCGCTGAATCACGAAGCGGGTTTCGTCGGGTAGGTTCCCATACCAGATGATGAGGTACTGTGTGTAGAAAAAATCCGCCGTCATGAGACAGAACCCGAGCATGAGTTTTCCCAGGTCGTGGAACTGCTTGGGCTTGATATAGTCGCCGATGCCCGGACTTCGGACGGCGGCCAGCGCGAGGAGAAAAAGAAAGGCCAGACCGGTGTAGA
This sequence comes from uncultured delta proteobacterium, assembly GCA_963826125.1. Classification (GTDB taxonomy): domain Bacteria; phylum Desulfobacterota; class Desulfarculia; order JACQYL01; family CAWGVV01; genus CAWGVV01. The sequence goes on from CAWGVV010000001.1 coordinate 508,537, forward strand.
AACTGCCGATAAAGTAGTACGCACCGAAGAGCGTGCTGTACCATTCCGGCTCAAGCGACATGACGAGGTCGAACGCCACCAGACTCAGGATGAAGGCGTAGAGGATACCGTAAATGGGAGAAAGAATCGTCTGGGCTTTGTAGTGTCGCGCGGAAACTTCTCCCGCCGGATCGGAACCTTGTCCCCGTGAGAGCGCTTTCAGGTCGCCCTGTATGGAATGGTAGATGAGCGCGAGGCAAACGGCGGCCAGGACGAAGAGGGCGATGCCGTCCCTCGCGAACAGGAACCCTTCGTTGAGCCATGCGGCCTTTGCCGGCACCGGTTCGTGCAGCCATTTGAAGATGCTTTCCCGGCCGAAATAGATGGCCCAGAACAGAATGAACGCCACGGGCAGGAACGCGCCGGGCGCTTCGGCCAGCCTTTTCAGCGGACGACCCCATTTCGCTTCCGTCATGACCATGGCCGCCGAAAACAGCACGCATCCGGCAGTCAGCCCCGTCCAGAAAACGAAGTTGATGAGGTAGCATTCCCACGCCCGCTCCGGATGCGAACCGGACATGCCGATAAAAAATGCGATGATGCCGATAATCACAAGGGCGGAAAAGAGCAGCAGCAGACCTTTCCTGCGCGATCTCAACTCCGTGAAGGCCGGATATGCGGGCGTGCTATTCGACGGCATGAACTTCCTCTGCTCCGGATTTCTCCAAAACGGTGCGCACCTGATCGATTTCGGCGGCTGCCGCATGTACCAGCAGCCCGTACCGGTCTTTGCTGAATCGAACGTCGTAGTGGGCGGGGATACGATAATTCGGCAGCCTGGTGGTCGCCGCCACGCCCAGGAGAGTGAAAAGCACCCCGGTCAGGATGCAGAATTCGAAGGCGACGATAACAAAGGGAGTTATGGGGTCCCAGGGTTTTCCCCAGATGACGAACTTCCACACGGAAGCGGTGTAAAAGGCCAGTCCGAGGCCGGTTGAGATTCCGAGAATTCCTCCGACCAGCGTGAAGTAGCGCACGGGACTCGGTTTCATATCCATGGCTTCGTTGATCTCGTCGCTGCGGAAAGGGGAATAGACGTTTACGATGGAGATTCCCCGTTCGTGCATTGCTTTGATGGCGGCGACGCAATCGTCGAGATACTCGAATACGGCCATGAAGGCCTGTCCGCCGTCCTTTTTTTCTTTGCCGCGTCCGAATAGTTTCATGACGGTAACGATCCCGGGTCGCAAGCGTTTTCGCGCCGCATGGGCGGTTTCAATTCCTCTTTCATTTCGCTCATGGATACCGATGGGAGAAATTTCGCGAACAGGAGAAACAGGAGAAAGAATTGCGACATAGATCCTATCAGAATACCGTATTCCACCCAGGTCGGGCCGGTGAAGAGTCCCCAGGAATACGGATCGTACTCATGTCCGGGAGTGCTAAGGATGATGACGTACCGTTCGTACCACATGCCGATATTGATCAGAATGGAGATAACGAACAATACCTTCAGACTGGTTCGTATCTTCTTGACGAACAGCGCCAGAGGAACGATGGCGTTGAAAACGATCATGATCCAGAACAGAACCGCATAGTGGCCTTCCGCCCTCCATCGGTACACTTCACGCTCGGCCGGGCTGCCGCTGTACCAGGCGATGAACTCCTCCACCGCATAGGAATAGCCCACGATGAGGCCCGTGAGGATGATCGTTTTGGCCACCTTTTCGAACACGTCGATGGTGAGGACGTCCTCCAGATGGAAAATCATCCTGAGCGGGATCAGCAGGGTGAGCACCATGGCCAGACCGGAGTGGATGGCTCCCGCCACGAAATAGGGCGCGAAAATCGTACTGTGCCAGCCGGGCTCGATCCCCAGCGCGAAGTCCCAGGAAACGACGCTGTGCACGGAAATGACCAGAGGCGTGGCCAGTGCCGCGAACAGTAGGTAGGCCCAGCCGTGGTGCGTCCACTGGCGGTGGGTGCCGGTCCAGCCGAGCGAGAAGAAGCCGTACAGTTTCCTTCGGATGCCGGTGGCCCGGTCGCGGATGATGGCCAGGTCGGGCAACATTCCCGTATACCAGAAAAGGACGCTCACCGTGAGGTAGGTCGAGATGGCAACGACGTCGAAAACCAACGGCGACTGGAAGTTGGGCCATAGATACCGCTCGTTGGGGTAGGGGAGGATCCAATACACGACCCACACCCGGCCGAGATGGATGAGGGGGAAAAGCCCGGCGGTCACCACGGCGAAGACGGTCATTGCTTCTGCGGCCCTGGCCAGCGGGGTCCTCCAGGTGGCGCGGAAAAGGTAGAGGATGGCCGAAATGAGCGTGCCCGAATGGGCGATACCCACCCACCACACGAAGTTCACCAGGTAGGTGCCCCAATTCACGGGGTGGTTCACTCCCGCCACGCCCAATCCCGTGGCGATCTGGTATCCCCAGCACGCGGCCCCCGTCAGGAGCCCGAGGATCGCCATTCCCAGGAACAGGAAGTAAGTCCTTCTCGGCGTACTCAGCGCGGCCAGTATCTTGTCGTTTACTTCCCGGTAGGTGAATTCGTGCATCGCCGTTCCGTCTCGTTCACGTTGGATTAGATTTCCCGAGTAATTTTCTTCAGATAGATTACTGCCGGCTTGGTGTTCAGATCCCGAAACACCTGATAGGCACGTGGATCGTCAATCAGCCGGGAAACCCTGCTGTTGGGGTCCTTGAGGTTTCCGAATATCAACGCATTGGTGGGGCAGGTCTGGGCGCAGGCCGTGGTGAAATCCCCGTCCTGCACTTTTCTCCCCTTGACTTTGGCGTCGATTTTCGCTTGGACGATCCGCTGGATGCAGAAGGAACATTTCTCCATCACGCCCTTCTGCCTGACGGTCACGGCGGGGTTGAGTTGCAGTTTGAGCGACTGGGGTCGGCTGAAGGTGAACCAGTTGAACCGGCGGACCTTGTAGGGATCGTTCTGCGAACAGAACCGTGTGCCGAAGCAGCGATTGTACACCTGGTTGTTGAGTCCCTCCACGCTGTGCTGGGGTGCGAAAATGGGACAGACGGATTCGCACGGCGCATAGTCGCAGTGCTGGCAGAGCATGGGGAGGAACCGGGCCACGTGGCTGTCTTCGTCGAAGTAGCGTTGCACTCGGAGCCACGACATTTCGCGGCCGAGCAGTACCTGTTCCCTCCCCACCAGGGAGAGATTGTTTTCCGCGTAGCAGGCGACGACACAGGCGCCGCACCCGATGCACCGGTCAAGGTCCACCACCATGCACCACCGGTAATCGGGATGGACGTGCGGGGCGTAGAAATCTTTTTTGGGGTCCACCCCGGAGGGGAGCGGGTAATCGACGTCCGGTTTGTGGTTGTTGTTTTTCAGCTCCGTGTATCCCTGCAGGGTTTCGGTCTGAACGATCCGCCGATTGTACTGATACAGGCTTCCGTCGGTATGGGCGATGGGGAACGATCCTTCCGTCTTTTGAACGGTCACGCCCTTGACGGAACCGATGCCGTGGTTCCCGGCGTCCGGGGCGGGAGGGAGCAGCCGAAACGGATTGGCGGGAAGCCCGGACGCGTATCGTCCGTAATCGGTATGTCCCTGCCCGATGGGGATGGCCACGGTGTCGAGGGCCACGATGCGCAGGAGCATGGCGGGCAGGTCCACCGATCCGTGCGGGGACGTGACGCGAAGCAGGTCGCCCCGTTTGATGTTTCGCTTTTCAGCCGTATCGGGATGCATTTCCACCCATGCTCCCCAAGTCGTCTGGGTAATGGGGTCGGGCAATTCCTGAATCCAGAACCGGTTGGCGATGCGCCCGTCAAAGAACTGAATGGTCGGATACACGGAAAGGTGCAGATTGTCTGAAGAAGCGCTCGCCCCGGCGGACAGATTGAACGAGTGGCCCGACGGACCGTTCGATTTGAGGGAAGGCCTAACGGCCTGCACGTCGGTGGTGAGTCCGCCGTTTCGAAGCAGGTTGGCCCAGAAAAGTTCGAAAGGCTGGTCGGATTTCGCATCCTGCCACTTCTTATGCCAGGACTGGTTCAGGAACGAATAGAAATCGTCCCAGGGAAATTTTTCCGAACCGTGAAGTTCGGCTCCGGTGTTGATCAGGATGTCCCCGGGATGTTTGGAATCGAACACATTTCCCATGACCGGCTGCATGAATCCGATGGCGCCCTGCTTCGGGGAGTAGTCTCCCCAGCTTTCCAACGGCGTGGTGCCGGGCAGGATCAGATGGGCATGGGCCGTGGTTTCGTCCCGGCAGGGGGAAAAGCTCACGACATACGGCACGGAAGCCAGGGCTTCGGAGAATTTCCAGGAATCGGGCAGCGTGAAAGCGGGATTGACGCCCGCGACGAGCAGCATGCCGACTTCGCCCTTGCGCATCGACTCGGTAAGCTCTTTCATCTCGTCGGCGGTGGCGGTCCCGGACAGGGTATATTCCCGCCCGAAATCGATCAAAGCCCTGCTCTCCGGCTTCACCATGCACAGGAGGTTGGCGGCGACGGCGGTATCCAGGGAAGCGGGGCTGGTGAACGGAAGGCCTTCCGCCAATGCGAGTGGGGCCTTGGCCGCCATGAAGGCTTCGGTCAGCTTTTCGATGCGGGCGGGCTCAAGCCCGGCCTTTTGCAGGACGTCGTTCGCTGAGAAGGTCCCCAGATACCCCTGCAGTGCGTCCCGCGTCGCGGAATCCAGTTTGTCTGCGTGCTTTTCCCGGATGAATGCAAGCATACCCAGCGCGACGAAATGTTCGGAACCGGGCGATACCGCCACCCAGTCGTCGCTGTTTGCGGCGGTCAGCGAATAGCGCGGACCGACGAACACGAAGGGATTCTTCCGGCCGTCCCGGAGTTCATGGAAGCGCGCGAACTTTTCCGTGTATTCGATGTTGGATACCCAGGTCTCCAGAAAGCCCGCGCCGAACGAAATGAGGAAATCCGCGCGATCGATGTCGTAGGTGGGAATAGCGTCACGGCCAAAGGTAATGGTATTGGCCGTGCGGAGCGATTCATAGGCGAACGGCTCGTACGCGACGTGCTCCCCATCCCCGTTTTGCGTCAGCCAATAGCCGACGAGGTCTTCAAAGCTGGACGTCTGGTGATCGGTGAGAAAGACGATCCGTTTCCCGGAAGCGGCACTCCTCAGTTCCTCGATTTTTTTCGTCAGCGCAGTCCGGGCTTCTTCCCAGGTGACGGTGGCGAAATTACCGGCGGAGTCCCTCAGCAAGGGGCCGGGGAACCGGTCGGGGTTGTACAAGCCGTGCAGGGACGCCTGACCGCGGGGACAGAGCTTGCCGTTGTTCAATCCGTTGGTGGGGTTCCCCTCCACCTTGATGATCCGCTTGTCCACGTTCTTGGCGAGCATACCGCAGCCGGCCGGACATTCGCGGCAGGTGGTGGCAAACCACGTCGCCTCCATGGGGACGATGTCTTCCGGCGGAATGATGTACGGTATGAGGACGCGGGCCGACTCGGAAGTACATCCGGTTACCGCAGCCGCGCCACTCACCCCTATGAGCTGTAAAAACGACCTTCGCCTCAATTTCACGCCAAGCGCCCCTCTGTAGACAAGTAACCGAACCCGTGCAACGGCCGCTGCGGCTGCTTCAGAGTCTTCTGAAAAGCGATTATAGCACAGGGGGGCTTCCTCCTGTCGATAGGGGATCGCAGGACTTTTTCCTTAAAAGGCAAAAAATTACCGATGGAACGGATTTTTCGTCGGGAGTCGTCGAGGCGGGGTCCGTTCACGGGTCATGATTTCTGGAAATCACCCTTGAACAGCCGTTTCTGACCGGCGATGCTGTCAGGCGGCGGCCCAACCCGTGGTCGTGAAGATCATGCTGGGCGTCACCGTGGTCATCCTTCCCCTGATGATCGTGTACAATCGCTACCTGTATCGGGTATTCGGCGGAAAGGTGAAGGCCGGGAGCGAGGAGTCGGCCTGACGGCCGAGCGGAAGCCTTCGTCGCCACGTTTCATCGCGGTTTTTGGGCAATGTAAATCGCCGCTATTCCTCCCGTCATGAGGCGGTAGCGGGTCCGTTCGAACCCGATCCGTCCGAAGATGCGGACCAGTTCGGGCGGTTCCGGAAACACACGGATGGATTCCGGGAGGTAGAGGTAGGCCGAGCGGGTCCCCACCAGCAGCTGTCCCACCCTGGGCATGACATGGAAAGAGTAGAAGTCGTACAACCGCCGGAACCATTTGGACGGCGGCTGGCAGAACTCCAGACACATGAAGGTGCCGCCGGGCTTCAGTATGCGATGGATTTCCTCCAAGCCCCGCTCCCAGGACGTCAGGTTGCGGATACCGAATCCGGCCATGGCCGCGTCGAACGTGCCATCGGCCACGGACAGCATCTCCGCGTCACCCTGAATGAATCCGATCCCGGCTCGCCGAGGCGAAGCGGCAACCTTCCCCACTCCCACCTCGATCATGGCCCGATTGAAATCGTACAGCACAACGGAGCCGGAAGGCCCCACCTGGGCGGCCGCACGCAACGAGAGGTCGGCGGTGCCGCCGCAGACGTCCAGCACGCGGTCTCCGGATTTCAGCCCCATCATGTCCACGGCGAGCTTCTTCCACAGGTTCTGGATGCCGAAGCTCAACACGTTGTTGCTGAAATCGTACTTTTTCGCGACGGAATCGAAGTGGCCCTGAACCAGTCCGGCTTTGTCTTCCTCTTTCACCAAGCGAAAGCCGAATTTGGTCATTTTTTCCGGAACGTTTTTTTCATTTTTCGAGTGTAATGCCATCGAACGATCACTCCTCCCCCGATGCGGAGAGTACCGGGTGTTCTTTGTTCTGCATGCGCCCCAGATAGAGCGCGGCATTGATGAATCCAACGTGGCTGTATGCCTGGGGATAGTTGCCCAGCAACAAGCCGCTCTCCGGGTCGATTTCCTCGGAAAAGAGTCCCAGCGGTCCCTTGATCGCTTCCAGCACGTTGTGGAACGTCTCTTCCGCCTCTTCGATCCGGCCGGCCGTGGCCAAGGCTTTCACCAGCCAGAAGGAACAGAGGATGAACGCTCCCTCGCGTCCGGGCAAGCCGTCGTCGTTCAGATAACGGTAAACCAGACCGTTTCCGCAGGAAAGATGTTTTTTCACCGCATCGATCGTTCCCGCTACCCGGGGGTCGTCGCCGGGCAGCAATCCCATCAGGGGGATGAGCAAACAGGACGCATCCAGGTCCTCGGAATCGAACGTCTGGACGAAGCTGTTCAGGTTTGCATTGAAGCCGCGGCTGAGGACCGTCTGCCGGATTTCCTCACAAGTTGCGCGCCATTTCTCCAGGTCACCCTCTTTACCGAGGAGGCGGGCCAGCTTTAGGCTTCGGTCCAGGGCGACCCAGCACATAAGCTTGGAATAGGTGAGGTGCCGTTGTGCTCCCCGCAACTCCCAGATGCCGGCGCCCTGCTCCTTCCAGCTATCGCGCACGTGTTCCGCCACCGCCCGAATGAAGGGCCAGTTGCCGTGCATGAGGCCGCCGTCCTGACGGGCGGCTATGAAGAACGTGTTGATCATTTCCCCGAATATGTCGGCCTGGACCTGCGTGGAAGCGCTGTTCCCCACGCGAACCGGAGCGGAAGACTTGTACCCCCTCAAATGTTCCAGGTCCCTCTCCCGAGGGAGTAGTTTTCCATTCTGGGTATAGGCGATCTTCACCTGCGAAGGGTTGCGGCATTCCTCATCGTTCGAACAGGCGTTCGTGAGCCAGCGGGCATAGTCGCGCACCTTTTCGGGGTGCCCAAGGTGTTCGAACGCCTGTACGGTGAAGGATGAGTCGCGCAGCCAGCAATAGCGGTAATCCCAGTTGCGCGTCCCGCCCACCACTTCCGGCAGCGACGTGGTGGCGGCGGCCGCGACTCCGCCCGTTTTGGGGTTGGTCAGCAGAGCCACCGCGAGGTTCGAGCGAATCACCTGGTCCATGTATTCGCCGGAAAAGATCGGCCGCCCCACTTTCGAATCGGCAATCGCCTTTTCCCAATAGGCCGTTACCTCGTGGAGCAAACTTTCGCAACGTTCCACGGACCAAGGCTCGTTCCCGTATTGGACCCTGAACCAGCGCCGGTCGCCCTGCTTGATTTTCAGGTGGGCCCGGGCGCCGTTTTCGTGCAGAAGGAAGGGGGACGTGGAATTCAACCGGAGGCTGCGCGTATCCGTGAAGGCATGCACCGAATTTTCGAGCAGCTCGAACCGGGGACGAAATGCCCCGTAGTCGAATCGGGGTTCGAAGCGTGCATCAAAGGTCATTTCACCCTCCAGACAGTGGAGGGCTCGGAGAATGGCCCGATGACCGTTTTCCCCATCGTCGCTGTTCGGGTCCATGACCGGCATGAAATCGATGAGTTCGGCCTTTCCGGATTCGGAAACGAACGTGGTCGCCAGAACGTTCGTCGTGCCCCGATACCGCTGTGTCGACTGAAAATTGCCTTCGGGGGCGATCATGAAAAATCCGCCCCGTTCGACGTCCAGCAACGCTCCGAACACGCTGGGCGAATCGATGTATGGGAAGCAGCACCAGTCCACGGACCCGTCCCGTCCCACCAGCGCGCACGTTTCCAGGTTGCCGATGATGCCGTAGTCTCTCAGGTTTTTATAGCGGTTCTTCATGAAGAGACGGAAGGGCTCCTTTCCCCTGTCGGATCGTCGATTACCAAAGGTTCAGAGCGATCCGATTTCCGCGGCCGCATCTTTGTCGACCAGGAAGATCAATTCGCCGAAGCGGGGGTTCACCAGTTGCGCGGGAAGTTCTTCCGGGCGGTGGCGGCCGACCAATACCTCTCTCAGCACCCCGGCCTTGGACGATCCCGACACCAGAAAGACCACCGTGCGGGCGCGATTGACCACCGGAAGAGTGAAGGTCACGCGCGGCACTTCCCCTTGGACGTACGCTTCGGCGACCCAGCGGTCGTTTTCGTGCAATATTTCGGCGTGGGGAAAGAGCGAAGCCGTATGGCCGTTGTCGCCCAATCCCAACAAGATCAGGTCAAAACGGGGGCGTTGGGAGAAGAATGCCCGAAGGGTCTTCTCATAATCTGCCGCTCCCTGCTCCGGAGAATCGAAACAAAACAGGGGGTGAACCTGCGTCGGGGTGACGGGAACGTGGGACAGGAGCGCTTTTCCGGCCATCAGCGCGTTGCTCCTCGGGTCATCCGGAGGAACGCACCGTTCGTCTCCCCAGAAGACGTGCAGGTCGGCCCAGGGGACGCGGTCCCGCAGGGGGGGCTGCGCCAACAGTTCGTAGGTGCGGCTGGGGGTGCTCCCGCCAGCCAGGGCCACACTGAACCTCTTTTGCCCCGCGACTGCCGCTTTCGACGCAAACAGTTCCGCCGCTCCACGGCTCAGGTCTTCATAATTCTCGAACACCCGGATCAAGCTCCGCCCTCCATGCTGACCGTGCAGAACGGAGCATCGTCCCGGCACTGCATGGGAGTAGGCGCTACCCAGCTATGGCCGTCTTGGGCGATGAGGGTTTCCGAGGCTTCCGGCCCCCAGCTTCCCGCCGTATAGTTGGGGAAGTCCGTCGGCTTGATCTGTCCCCACACCGCCAACACGTTCTCCAGCACTGCCCAGGCCGCCTCGGCTTGGTCCGCCCGCATGAACAGCGTAGCGTCGCCGCGCATGATGTCCAGCAGCAGAGTTTCGTAGGCATCATTCGGTCTTTTCCGGAACGTCTCCTTGTAGAAGAACTGCATGAGCACCGGGGCCAGGTGCATTCCCGGACCCGGATATTTCGATTCGAAGCGCAGCAGGATGCCTTCTTCCGGCTGCATTGCCAGGATCAGCCGATTGGGCTGGCTTTCCAGAAGGGAGGGGAAAGGGAAGGGCTGGTGAGGTACGGGCTTGAACTGGATGCACACCTCCGAACTCTGATGCGCCATGCGTTTGCCGGTCCGCAGGTAGAAGGGCACGTCCTGCCAGCGCCAGTTGTCGATGTACAGTTTAATGGCCGCGAACGTTTCGGTATAGGAATGCTCCGCCACGTTCGGTTCCTGGCGGTATCCCACCACCTGTTCGCCGTTCATCCAACCGGCGCCGTACTGGCCGCGTACGGCGAACTTATTCACCTGCTCCGGCGGAATGGGCCGGATGGCGTGCAGCACGTCCACTTTACGGTTTCGTATTTCGTTGTCTTCGAACGAAACCGGCGGTTCCATGGCCACCATGCACAGAATCTGCATCAGATGATTCTGTATCATGTCGCGCAGGCAGCCTTCCTTTTCATAGAAATGGCCCCGGTGTTCGACACCCAGCTGCTCGGCTACCGTGATCTGCACGTGATCGATGTAACTGCGGTTCCACACCGGTTCGAAGAGGATGTTTGCAAACCGGAAGGCCATGATGTTCTGAACCGTCTCTTTCCCCAAAAAATGGTCGATGCGGAAAATCTGCTTCTCCTCGAACTTTTCCAGGAGCACCCGGTTCAGTTCTTTGGCCGATTCCAGGTCACGCCCGAACGGCTTTTCCACGACGATTCTGGCGTGGTCGCTGTCCCGGTTGAGTCCGGCTTTGGTAAGTCCGTGAACGATGGGCTCCACCGCATCCGGGGGCATGGCCAGGTAGAAAACCCTGTTGGATGCAGCGATTTCCCATTCCGTTTCAAATTCTCCCAATCGCTTCCCCAACGACGTGTAGAGTTCTTCCTCTCCGACGTCACCCGCGATGAACTCGAAATGCCTCTGGAATTCCTTCCACTGTTCGTTGGTGCCGTCGAAACGCGAGAACCGGCGAACACCCTCGTGGAGTCGCTTGTAGAATTCGGCGTCGCTCTTGTGGCGGTGGCCGACACCGATAACCGAGAACTTGTCTGGCAGCCATCCGTCCATGAACAGGTTGAAGAGACTCGGAATCAGTTTTCGCCACGCAAGGTCACCGGCCGCGCCGAATATGACAAAGGAGGTGGGGGTCACATTCAATTTCTTGTCAGCCACGATTTCTCCTTACTCTTCGGTCCACTGGGTGTGGAACGTTCCCTCGCGATCGATTCTCTCGTAGGTATGCGACCCGAAATAGTCACGCTGCGCCTGCACCAGATTCATGGGCATGCGTCCGATACGGTAACCGTCCAGGTAGGCCAGGGCCGAAGAGAGGCCGGGGACGAAAATGGACATGTCCACGGCGGCTTTCACCGCATCCCGCAGATTTGCCTGGCTGTCGCACACCATCCCGCCCAGATCGGGGTCCAGCAGCAGGTTGGGCAGGGCCGCATCGTTCAGGTACGCCTTGCGGATGTCTTCCAGCAGAGCGGATCGTATTATGCAGCCGCCCCGCCAGATCTTGGCGACCTGCTCAAGATTCAACCCGTACCCGTAGGTTTCGGACGCCTGGCGGAGCAGGGCCATGCCCTGGGCGTAGGTGAGGATCATCCCGCACAGGACCGCCTGTTCCAGATTTCGGACGAACGCTTCGTCCCGGACGTGAAACGGGGCCTTCGGGATTTTAAGCGTCTGTTCGGCCCGGACCCGTTCGTCCTTGAGCAGGGACATGTTGCGCGTGACAACCGCGGCGTCGATGGTCGGGGTCGGCACCTGCAGTTTCATGGCTTCGGATGAAGTCCATTCGCCCGTGCCTTTCTGCCGGGCTCGATCGAGGATTACGTCGATGAGGTACTGGTCGGTCAGATCGTCCTTCTTTCGGAAAACGTCGGCGGTGATTTCCACCAGGAAGCTGTTCAGCTTTCCCTTGTTCCACTTCCCATAGACGTCGGCCAGAGCTTTGTTGCCGAGGCCCGGGCCACGCTTCAGCAAGTCGTAGCTTTCGGCCAGTATCTGCATGACGCCGTATTCGATGCCGTTGTGCACCATCTTCACGTAATGGCCGGCCGATCTGGGGCCGAGGTGCGCCACGCAGGGGACCCCGTCCACCTTGGCCGCCGCCGCTTCGAGGACGGGACGCACCCGTTCGTATTCCTTCTCCGGCCCGCCGGGCATCATGCTCGGGCCGAAGCGGGCCCCGCTTTCTCCACCCGAGATCCCCATGCCGAAAAAGTGCAGTCCCGCCTTGGGCAGTTCCTCGGCCCGCCGGTCGGTATCCCGGAAAAAGGAGTTGCCGCAGTCGATTACCAGATCGCCGGGCTCCAGTACCGCTTTCAGTTCTTCCAGTACCGAGTCCACCGCCTTTCCGGCTTTCACCATGATGAGCACAACCCGGGGAGGCTCCAGAAGGTCGGCGAACTCCCGCAGGGTGTAGGCGGGCCTTACGTCCTGCCCCGCCGTGACCTGCCTTATGAACTCCCTGGTCTTCTCCGTTGTCCGGTTATATGCCGCCACGGCAAACCCGTGGTCGGCGATGTTCAGAAGAAGGTTCTGTCCCATAACACCGAGTCCGACCAACCCCAGAGTACATTTTCCGTTTGCCATGGATTACTCCCCTTTGATGGACGTTTCCTCCGCCACAGACAGGCGGTTCACTCCTCAACCGCCAGTCCCAGATCGGCGAGAGCACGTTTGGTGCCCGATACGTCCCGATGATGGACGCCGTGGATACCCATCGAGCAAGCCACCTCCACGAACATCTTCCGATCGTCCAGATATACGGTTCGTTCCGGGACCGACTGGGAGCAATTCAGCGCCAGCCGAAACATGTCTTCATCGGGCTTGCGCATGTGCACGTAACAGGACGAAACAAAGAAATCGATGAAATCCTTCAACCCATAGGTTGCTACCCTGTGCTCGTTGAGTTCCTTGCCTTCGTTGCTGACGGCCACCACCCGGAGGCCGTACCGCTTTTTCAAACCGGATACGAAGTTCATCATGGCGGGAAAGGGCTGGGACTGCCCGAACATGAATTGCTTGAAATCCTCCCTGCCGAACGACCGTTCTTGGTGAAATATCACTCTGTCCAGGTACTGGTCGAGGGTGAGCTTTCCCTCTTCATAGGTGTCGAAGGTCAGGTGGTGGCGCTCATCGAGATCGTCCGGGGCCAGGTCGAACCGTTCGGCGGCTCTCCTGCGTTCATGACGGTCCCAGCCATTGGTGAGCAGTACACCGCCGATGTCCAGAAACAATGTCGAAATATCCTGCCGCACGGCCTTACTTCCTTTCGTGCAGGGCCGTTTTGAACATTTCGATCAAATGTTCCAGACCCGCCTTCACGTCGGTTTTGAAATGGACCCGCAGTACCCGCCTACCGTGCTCCATCAGCGCTTCCATATCGCCCAGTGCCTGGGCATGTTCGAGCATGCCGAAGGTGTACGGCCTGCCCGGCTGGTCGAGGTCGGGCTGGTGGTCGGACGTCAGCTGGAGAAAAACGCCGGTATTGGGTCCTCCCTTGTGGTACTGCCCGGTGGAGTGAAGATACCGGGGGCCGTAGCCGACGGTCGCCGCCACCTTGAACGTGTCCCTGAAGAGACGACGAAGCTCGTTGAGCAGTTGGTCGTTTATTTCGTTCTCCTGCAGATAGGCCAGCAGAGCCGCATAGTCGCCGGGTCGGAACCAGTCGAGGAAAGCGGCCAATACATGGCCCACCGACTCCGCGTCTTCCCTGGAATAGACGCCCAGGGGGCCATCCGTATGAGTCGGTTCGTCGTCGGGCAGCCGGCCCGTCCGTCCCACCTCGTCCAGCAGCTTGTTCGTGTTTTTCTTGGCCGCCTGCACGTTCGGCTGGTCGAACGGGTTGATGGCCAGGATACTTCCGGCCGTCGCCACCGCCAGTTCCCAGCGGAAGAACTCCATCCCCAGGTCGTAGACGTTCTTCATGGCGATTTCCACCACCGGGTGGCCGGCATCGCGCAATGCCGCGAACTCCTTTTCCGTACCTCCGCCTGAACCGCCTTCCGGATTGAGATGAACGAAAATGCGGTCGTCGCCGTAGAGGTCGGGGCCGCCGAGGGGTTCCCCCGAGACGGGCAGAAGCCCTTTTCCCTGTTTGCCCGTACTTTCGGCGATCAGCTGCTCCAGCCACAAGCCGAAGGTGGCAAGCGTCGCCGGAGCGATGAAGGTGACTTTATCTCTTCCGGCCTTGGCCGATTCACCGAGGATCGTGCCCAGATACACGGCCGGGTTTTCCCTGATGGGTGCCCCGCTTCCGCAGCCGCGGTACATCGACTGGGCCCGCCGCAATAACTTTCGCACGTCCAGGCCGTTCAACGCCGCCGGCACCAGTCCGAAGTAGGACAATGCGGAATATCTTCCGCCGATGTCCTTGAAGTTCAGAAAGGTCTTTCTGAATCCCCGCTCCCGCGCCTGTTCGACCAAAGGGGTGTCGGGGTCCGTGATGGCGACGAAATGTTCTCCGGCCCGCTCGCCCTTCATCTTCCGGAGTTTGTCGTAGAAGTAGTCGCCGAAAGCCAGCGGCTCGGCGGTAGTGCCCGATTTGCTCGCAACGATGAACAGTGTTTTCTCCGGCGCAATGCGCTTCTCGATGTCCCGGATCGCGCCGGGATCGGTGCTGTCCAGCACGTGGAGCGCAAGGCCGTCGCCTTGCCGGGGAAAATCCCGTTCAAAGACCATGGGGGCGAGGCTGCTCCCACCCATTCCCATATGAACAACGGCGGTGAATCCCCCGGATCGTACATCACGCACGAATTCTTCCAGCTCCGAAATCCTGGAATCCATTTCCTTGGGAAGGTGGAGCCAACCCATGGAATTTTTTATTTCCTCCCCCTCACCGGGGTCCAAAGACCATAGCGTACCGTCCTTGTCCCAGAGACGAGAGACGAACTTCTCCTTCTCCATGACGGCGAGGCGGTTTTCGACGGCTTCCCCCAGGTCGCCCAGATAGGCTTCCTGGAAGCCGGCGGGTTCTTCAGACTGCGCCAGTTTCTCCTCAAGTTTTTGCAGCAACTTATCGTAGGGCTTGTTGAATTTATCCACGCCCTCGTCTTCCAGCTGCCGGGTGACCTTATCGATGTCGATCCCCAATTTGGGAAGCGTCTTCAGTACCTGTTCCGCCTCCTCCATATTGTCTTCCAGGCGCGGTTCCGGCTGACCGTGGTCGCGGTAGGCTTCGAGCGTTTCCAGCGGGAGGGTATTGACGGTTTCGGGGCCTATCAACGCTTCCACGTACTTCACGTCCGCGTAATCGGGATTTTTCGTGCTGGTGCTCGCCCAGAGCACTCTTTGGGGAGCGGCTCCCATGCGGGCCAATTCTTCGAACCGTTCTCCCTTGAAAATGCCCTTGTACATGGTGTACGCTTTTTTGGCGCTGACGATCGCCACCCTGCCACGGAGTTTGCGGGCCGTTTCCGCATTTTCACCCCCGCCGTCCGTAATTTTTTCCAGTATCGGATCGACCAGCACGTCGATGCGGCTCAGGAAGAAGCTGGCCACGGATCGCACCTTTTCGATGGATTCGCCTTTCGCGACGCGATCCTCCAGCCCCTGGACGTAGGCTTCCGCCACCTTCCCGTATCGCGGCAACCCGAACAGCAGGGTAACGTTGACGTTGATTCCCTCCCCGATCAGTTGCCGGATGGCTTTCAAACCTTCCGGCGTCCCCGGAACTTTGATGAGCGCATTGGGCCGGTCGACCTTTTTCCACAAGCGCCGCGCTTCGGTGACGGTCCCTTCCGCGTCGTGGGCCAGATGGGGATTCACTTCCAGGCTGACGAATCCGTGGTTGCCTCCCGATCGATCGTACTTTTCCCGGAAAAGGTCCGCCACCCGGCGCACGTCTTCCACGGTCAGCACTTCGTAGGCTTCCGTCGGACTCTTGCCTTCGGTCGCCATCTTGCGGAGGTCTTCGTCGTAGTCGTTGCTTTCGCCGATGGCCTTTTCAAAGATCGCCGGATTCGACGTGAGGCCCGAAAGGCCGTCCTCATCGATAAATCGCTTCAGCTCACCGGATTCAATCAATTTGCGTCGTATATAATCAAGCCAAATGCTTTGCCCCAGCATTTCCACCTTACGCAGAGGATTTTCGCTCATAGTACCGTCCTTTCTCTTGGCTCAGCCGGAAAAACGATCGCATCCGGCCTCGCACGTTCCTTGAACCACTCAACGTCAGACGAGTTCCCTGACCATTTTCACGATGGCGTCGTGGTCGATCTCTTCATACTTGAGAAGTTCCTGCGGCTTGCCGCTCATGGGTCTCTGTCGCACGGCCAGGGAACGGATCGCCGCGCCCGAGCCGCCCAGGGCGCTGCGTACGGCTTCTCCCAGACCGCCTTCGGGATAGTGGTCCTCCACGGTGATCAGACCCTTGGTTTCCCGGGCTGCCTGCAAGAGGGTCTGTCGATCCACGGGTTTGATGCTGTAGAGGTCGATCACGCGGATGGATGTTCCCTCGGCCCGCAGGGTGTCGTATGCCTTGAGGGCTTCGTGCAGGGTGACGCCTGCGGCGACCACGGTGACGGCGTCCTTATCGCTTTTCTTTACCGTCCTGGAGCCGCCGATGGTGAACTCGTCTCCGGTCTCGTAGATAACCGGCGTGCCCATGCGGGTGGTCCTGATGTAGACAATGCCCTCGTGGTCGGCGGCGGCTTCGACCAGTTTTTCCGTGGAAACCGCATCGCAGGGATAGAGGACCACTCCGTCGTGGATGGTCCTGAACATGGCCAGGTCTTCCAGCCCCATCTGGGACGGGCCGTCCTCGCCGATGGAAACCCCCGCATGGGAGCCCACGAATTTCATGTTGGCCGCGGAATACTGGCTCATCCGGATCTGATCGAACGCCCGCGAAAAAAAGGCGGCAAAGGTGGAGACAAAGGGAATCTTGCCCCGCAGCGCAAAGCCAAGCCCGGCGCCCACCATGTTCTGCTCGGCGATGTACATTTCGAAGAACCGGTCCGGGTGCGCCTCCTTTAACATTTCCGCCTCGGTGGAATTGCTCACCTCGCCGTCCAGACTCACCATTTCGGGAAAGGCGGGGTACAACCGGACCAGCGCCTTGCCGTACGCCATACGGGTGGCCACGGAATCGCCGACCTTGTAGTCGAGCGGCTTCACGTCTTCCGGCTTCTTGCCGGTCGGGGTTTTCTCCTCGGGGCAGGAAAGGACTCCCTGAACCATCTTGTCCACTTCGCCGAGTTCCTTGATGGCCTTTTCGTAGTCTTCCGGCGACAAAGTCTTGCCGTGCCATCCGTTCTTGTCCTCGATGAAGGAAACGCCCTTGCCCTTGATGGTGCGGGCGATGATCATGGTCGGCTTATCCCGGACTTCGGATGCCTTCCCATACGCGGACAGGACTTCGGACAGGGAGTGGCCGTCGATAACGACCGTCGCCCATCCGAAGGCGTCGCACCGCTGCCGGTAGGCTTCCAGGTCATGGCCGTACATGGTTTCGCCGCGCTGGCCCAGCCGGTTTACGTCCAGCACTCCCACGAGGTTGTCCAGCCGGTAATGGGCCGCCAGCTGGATGCTTTCCCACTGGGAACCCTCGGCCATCTCGCTGTCGCCCAGCAGCACGTAGGTGCGATAGGGAACCTTATCGATGTATTTTGCGTTCAGGGCCATGCCGACCCCGATGGCCAGTCCCTGGCCCAGCGAACCGGTGGCCGCTTCGCAGTAGGGGAACCTCACCGTGGGGTGGCCTTCCAGATTACTGCCGAATTTTCGGTAGGTCGCGAGTTCGTCCTCGGTCAGCAGACCTGCTGCCGCCCACAGTGCGTAGAACAGGGGCGAGGCGTGCCCCTTGGAGAAAATCAGACGGTCGTTGTTGGGATAACTCGGTTCGGACGGATTGTATTTGAACACGCCGCCGAAGCAGAGCCCGCACATCAGCTCCACGGCCGAGAGGGAGGAAGTCGGATGGCCCGACCCCGCCTCCGTGGTCATGGAGAGTATGTAGTATCGCATCAGTACGGAAATTTTCTCCAGGTGTCGTATGTCGACCTTCTGATTCATAATCACCTGCCTTTGCTGAAAGGTTGTTAAATCGTGGCTTTCCGGCCGAACCGGGACCTTCGTCTCGCGCCGCGTTTCCGGTCAGTGAATCGCTTTCGCCGCGGTGAGCACCGCCGAGACGATACCGTTGATGCCCGACAGGAGCGGAGAAGGAACGATACCGAGAAAGAGCACCGAAACAGCTACCAGCGTCCAGGCCGCCCAATCGGGAAACCCGGAGGCGGCAACCGGAGCAGATACCTTTTGAGGTTTCATGTAGAGTTGTACCGTCACATCCATATAGTAAAACAATCCGATGACCACGGTACAGATGCCGATGACGGATAAAACGATGTAACCGGCCGCGAACGCCGATGAGAAGACCAGAAACTTGCCGATGAACCCGGCCGTGGGCGGAAGCCCGGCCAGGGAGAGCAGGCAGAGGGTCATTATTCCGGAACGGTATGGCCGGAGGTAACCCAGCCCCCGATAGTCCTCGATGGAATCCCGATCCCCGCCTTCGTCGGAAAAGGAGCCCAGGACGCCGAAAGCGCCGAGGTCCATGACCGCATAGACCGCCAGATAGAAGAGAACGGCACGCAGCCCCTCCTGCCGCACGGCCATGAGCGCCATCAGCAGGTAGCCCATCTGGGCGACGGACGAATAGGCGAGGCGGCGCTTCAGACTTTTCTGCCGGAGGGCGGCAATGTTGCCGACGGTCATGGTGAGCGCGGACAGCACCCAAAAAATCGGCACAAGTATTTCCCTTACCGGCTCGGGCGTTATGAGGAAAATCCTGGTGAGTGCGGCAAAGACGGCCACCTTGGAGGCGGTCGACAGAAATGCCGTGATGGGGGCGGGGGCTCCTTGATAGACGTCCGCGGCCCACAGGTGGAACGGCACGATGGACAGCTTGAAACCCAACCCCGTCAGAAGAAAGCCGTACGACACCAACACCAGAACCGTATCGTTATGACGACTCAAACGGGCGAAACCGGCGCTCATGGACAGCGTACCCGTGGCGCCGTAGAGCACGGCCAGGCCGAACGCAATGAAAGCGCCCGCCACGGACCCCATGACGAAGTATTTGAGGCCCGCCTCATTGGCGGCGGGTTCGACCCGGTGCACGCCGATCAGGACGTAGAGCGACAGGGAGAGGAGTTCGAACCCAAGGAAGAACACCAGCCAGCTGTCCGTCGTTGCCGTCAGGATGGCACCGAGCGCGGCGAAGAGCATCATCCCGTAGAGTTCGTCACCGGCAAAATTCCTCTGCCGGCCGTACCGATAGAGAAATAACAGGGAAATCGTCGTGACGGCGATCAACAGCAGCGTGAAAAAGGTGGAGTAGGGACCCGCGGGGTTTCCGCCTAACCTCCCGGAATTCGCCGTCCACAATTCCGCGACTCCGGCACCGAGCGCTACCGCCAGGGTCACACCCCACAGGATTCCGGATCGCGCGTTGCCGAAAGCCCCCAGGCAGAAGACGCACACCCCGCCCAGCGCCAGCAGCAGGAGTGGAATTATGTCCATAAGATCGATGTTCATAAACCGCCTTGTTTCCTCCGGTAGCCCCGGGCATCGGGTACGGGAGATTCGTTCAGTGCCGGGCCGCCAGTTGGATACCTTGTTCCACCAGGCTCCGTACCGGCTGATCGAAGAACGTGAGCACCGGTTCCGGATACACGCCGATGAGGATCACGATGATGGCCAGAACGGAGAGAATCATTGTTTCACGGGGTGTTACGTCCCAAATATGACGTTCTTCCTTTAGCGGGCCGAAGAGCGCTTCCCGAACCATCTTCAGAATGAATAGAAGGGTCAGGACCAGCCCGGCAAAACCGAAGACCGCCGCCACCGGATACGTCCGGTAGGTGCCGACCAGAATGAGGATTTCCCCCACGAAATTGTTGAGGCCGGGCAGCCCCATGGAAGACATGGAGAACAGCAGGAAAAAAGCGCCGAAGACCGGCATGCGCTTCCACAACCCGCCGAAACTGCTCAGCTCCCTGCTGTCGATCCGTTCGGTGAGCATGCCCACCATGATGAAGAGGGCCGATGTGGAAACGCCGTGATTGATCATCTGCAGGAGCGACCCTTGCAGGGTGAGGGTGTTCCAGACGGCCAGGCCGATGACGATCAGCCCCATGTGGGCGATGCTTGAGTAGGCCACCAGCCGTTTGATGTCCTTCTGGCAAAAGGCGATCCAGCCCGCGTAAAAGAGTCCGGCCAGCCCCAGCACCAGCAGCAAGGGTGCCGAGCCCCGTGCCGCCTCGGGGAAGAGCGGAAATGCGATGCGCAGGAGCCCGTACGTTCCGGTTTTCAGCAGAAGTCCGGCCAGAATTACGCTGCCCGCCGTCGGCGCTTCGGTGTGAGCGTCGGGAAGCCAGGTATGAATCGGGATCAGAGGGACTTTTATGCCCAACCCCAGCAGAAACCCCGCATAGAGCCACACCTGCACACCGAACGGCAACTGTCCGTTCAGCAATTGACCCAAGGAGAAGGTATACACGCCGGACCGCGCCCCATGCTCTACGTACAACCCGATGAGCGCGATCAGCATCAGAAGGCTGCCGGACAGGCTGTACATGAGGAACTTGACGGTCGCGCGCAGCCGGTCTTCGTGTCCCCAGATGCCGATCAGGAAAAACACCGGGATGATTTGAACTTCCCAGAACAGATAGAACAGGAAGAGGTCCCGGGCCAGAAAAACGCCCAGCACGCCCGTTTCCGTCAGCAGCAGAAGGAAATGGAACGAAGCGACCCTTTCGGACACCGCTTTCCAGGAAACCAGGAGGGCCGTCGCCACCAGAAACGTCGTGAGCAGGGACAGCATGAGGCTCACGCCGTCCATACCCAGGTGGTAGCTGATCCCCATACTCTCGATCCAGGGCCGTTCTTCGGCGAGGAGCCCTGCTCCGGCCGGTCCGGCCAGGTGAGCCGGTCCTCGCAGGGCGATGGTGAGCACCAGCAGCAGATCGATCAGACAGACGGAGAGCGCAACTACACGGCAAGCCGGGGGGTTCCTGTGGAGCGCCAGCACGACGAGTCCGCCGAGGACGGGGAGGAAGACGATGATGGAGAGCCAGTATGAAGTCATTACGTCCTCGCCGTCAGCGGCTGAACCATGCCAGGGCCAGGGCGCAGAGCGTCGCCGCGAATCCCAGCAGCAGCATTTTCAGATAACCGGAAACCCGGCCGGTGTTCCAGCGGCCGAGAAACAGGGAGAGAAAGCCCAAACCGTTTGCCCCGCCTTCGATGGTTCCGTCCAGCACGTCCTGGTCCATCCGTTTCCACAGGAAATCCGCTATGGACCGATAGGGGCGAACGAAGAGCCAGGCATAAAGCACATCGAGGTTGAATCCTGAAAAGAGCCAGTCGCGAAGCTTCGGCTGGACCATGCTTTCGAACGGGGGCCGAAAAAGGAACCAGGACCAACCAACCATGGCCAGCACGAAGCTGCCGTCGAGAATGCCCATGAAGACGTCAAGCGATACGGGCGCCCCGAGGTCCACCAGCGCCCCCGGCACAGTGGAAAGATACAGGGCCAGCCAGTGCTTGCCGGGGCCGAACGGCAGGTTCAGCAGTCCGTCCAGAAGGGACAGAATAGCCAGGGGCCAGAGGATGCCGACCATCAGTTTCGGGATGGGTTTGACTTCCCCTGCGCTCCGCCCTCCGCTCCGGTTGGGGAACGCAGTGAAGAACATGCGCATGGTGTAGAGCGGCGTAAGGATGGCTCCCACAAAAGCCAAAAGCCACAGGAATTTGTAAATCGGTTCCGGGTGGAGGAACAGGGCCAGCAGAATGCGGTCCTTGCTGAAAAAGCCTCCCACGAGGGGAAAGGCGCTCAAGCAGAGCGATCCGATGAGCGTGAGCCAGTACACTCCGGGCATATAGCGTTTTAGATTCCCCATCCGGAAGATGTCGTGCTCCTCCGACAGCGCCTGAATGACGCAGCCGGCCGTCAGAAAGAGCAGGGACTTGAAGAAGGCGTGGCTCACCAGCAGGAACAGGCTGCCCACGATGTCTCCGGCTCCCACGGCCAGCAGCATGAACGCCACCTGGCTGATGGTGGAATAGGCCAGCAGCCGCTTGATATCCGTCTGGACCAAGGCGGAAAACGCTGCGTACAGGGCGGTAACCGCTCCGATTATTGTCGCCGTGAGGAGCACGGTCGGGGAGTGGTGCAGCACCGGAAACAACCTGATGAGCAGGTAAATCCCGGCGGTGACCATGGTGGCGGCATGGATGAGGGCCGAAACCGGGGTGGGACCCGCCATGGCGTCCGGCAGCCAGACCGACAGCGGTAACTGAGCCGATTTCCCCAGGGCAGCCCACAGAAAGAGCAACCCCAGCAGCGTGGCCATGCCCGTGGTGAGGCCCGGAGCCAGAGCGTCGATGCGGGTAATGGAAAAGGTCTGGAACAGCTGGTAGCAGACGGCCAGTCCGATGCCGAACCCCACGTCGCCGATACGGGTCAGAATGAACGCCTTGCGGCCCGCCGCCGCGTTTTTCGGATCGTCGTACCAGAAGCCGATCAGTCCGTAGGAGCAGAAGCCCACGCCCTCCCAGCCCAGGTACACGAAGATGAGATTGTCCGCCAGAGCGATCGCCAGCATGGCGAAGACGAACAGGTTCAGATAGGTGAAGTAGCGGGCGTAATCTTCGTCCTCGCGCATGAAGGATGTGGAATAGACGTGGATGATGCTCGCCACGAACGTGACCATCACCACCATGACCGCGGCGGTGGAATCGTAGAGCAGGGTTACGTCGGCGGAAAAGTCGCCCACGCCGAACCAGTGGTAGAGTTCGATGGGCCGGGACGACGGTCCGGCCAGAATGGCGAGCACCGACATGGCCAGCGACCCCACCACCGCCGCGCAGGACACCACATTCACCGCTTTACGGGAGAGGAAGCGCCCGACAAGAACGTTGAAAACGGCCCCGGCCAGGGGAAACAGCAAGAGTGCGGTGAGAACGCTTTTCATCTCAATCCTTCAGAAGATCGTAGTCGTCGGCATCCATGGAACCGGTACGGCGTCTGGCGGAAACGATGAGTCCCAACCCAACGGCCACCTCGGCCGCGGCAACCGCCATGAGGAAAATCACGAAGATCTGGCCGTCCAGCCGTCCCCACTTGAGGGAAGCGCCGACAAACGCCAGACCGGCGCCGTTCAGCATGATTTCCACACCCACCAGGATCATGACGAAGTTCCGCCGTGCGGCAACGCAGGCTGCCCCGATCAGGAAGAGGGCCCCCGCCACGATCAGCACATGTCCGAACGGTACGATCATCCCTTTCCCTCCGCAGGCGGACTTTGGGGCACGGCACGCTTTCGTCCCAGGTAGAGCACCCCCACCAGCCCCACAAACAGGAGGAACGAAGCCACTTCAACGGCAAACCAGTAGCGTTCGAAGAGCACCCGGCCGAAAACGGCGGGCTGGGCCACGGCTGCCGGCAGGGGAGTGCGTCCGTTGGCCCCTTGTCCGAACAGGGTAAACAATGCCGCCAGGGAAACCGCCGCCAGCCCGGCGGGAGCGGACCATTGCAACACTTTTTTTCGTTGTCTGCCCGGCTTGGCTCCCAACATGGTGATGACGAACAGAAAGAGGACCATGAATGCCCCGGCGTACAGGATGACTTCGAAAGCTGCCGGCAACGGAGCCCCCAGCAGGAGGAACAGCAGAGCGGTCCCCAGAAAGGACCCGATGAGATACACCACGGCATGAGCGGGACTGGACCGGGTTACGGCCAGCAAGGTGCACGCCAGCACGGCTGCGCTCAGTGCGTAAAAAATCCATGACAGGTAGCTGAGTTCGAACACGGGTCAGGCTTTCCTTGGGTCCGTCTGTCTCACGGCAAGTTGCTTTTCACGTTGACCGGCTTCATTTCCTTGATGTGGCTTCCCTTTTCTCCCACGCTCGCGACTCCGGCATAGCGGTAGAAGTTGTAGTCGTGGTTCTTGCCGCCGTGGCCCACCAGTAAATCCTCTTTTTCCGCCACCAGTTTCAGCACGTCCCGTTCGCACGTTTCGAAGAACGGCGTGAGCTGTATGGCCAGGGTGGGGCAGGCCTCCTCGCACAACCCGCAGTAAATGCAGCGGGCGAAATTGATGCGGAACCAGGATGCCCAGCGTCGGCCGTCTTCCCGTTCCGCCGACTGCATTGAGATGCAGCTCACCGGGCACGCGGCCGAACAGAGGTAACAGGCCACGCACCGTTCGCCGCCGTCGGGGTCCCTGGTCAGGATGATCCTGGCCCGCGACCGTTCAGGAAGCGGCCGTTTGTATTCGGGATATTCCTCGGTCACCGGTTTGAGGAAAAGGTGTCGCAGGGAAAGGGCGAATCCTTCGGCCAAACCTTTCACCGCCCCCAGGACGGTGGTTTTGTAGAGGGGATTTTGCGTCGTCACCGGTTCGCTCCCAGAAGCAGCATAATTCCCCCCGTCGCCACGATGTTGAGCAACGCCAGCGGAATCATGAATTTCCACATGAGGTTCATCAATTGATCATACCGCAATCGCGGCAACGTTGCCCGTATCCAGATCAGAATACATGCCACCACGAACACCTTGATGAAGAACCACAGGAGCGGCGGCAGCAGGGGACCGCGCCAGCCGCCCAGGAAGAAGACCGCCACCAGGCAGCCCAGCACGATCATGGTGATGTATTCGCCCACGAAGTAGAGGCCGAAGCGCAGGCCGCTGTATTCGGTGTGGTACCCGGCGACCAGTTCGTTCTCGGCTTCCGGCAGGTCGAAGGGAATGCGCTTCATTTCTGCTACCGAACTGATGAAAAAAATGATGAATGCCAAGGGCTGTACCACGAGATACGGATAACCGGCCTGAGCTTTCACGATGTCGACCAGACTGAAGGACCGGGCCAACATCACCACCGGCACCAGGGACAGCCCGAGAGCAAGTTCATAGCTGATCATCTGGGCTACGCTGCGGATGCCGCCCATGAGGCTGTACTTGGAATTCGATGCCCAAGCCCCCATCGCCACCCCGTACACGCTCAGGGAGGAGAGAGCCAGGATGTACAAGAGCCCCACGTTGATGTCCGAAATGAGCCAGGACACGCGCAGGCCGAAGAGGTTCCACTCCCGCCCCACGGGCACCACGGCGAAGATCAGCATGGCGGTCGTTGCCGAAACGGCCGGAGCGAGGAGGAAGGCCGTCCGGTTTGCCCCCTGCGGTATGATGTCTTCCTTGGTCGCCATCTTGATGACGTCGGCGATGGGCTGAAGGATGCCGAACGGCCCGCAGCGATTGGGGCCGAACCTGATCTGCAGCCTGCCCAGGAGCTTCCGCTCCACGTAGACCAGGTAGGCCGCGCCCAGGAACAACACGCCCAGCATGATTCCCAGCTTAACGATAAGGAAGATGATTCCCAACAGCCAATCCATACGGCCTACTCGCCTTTTCGAATCCGGTTTTTAGGTATTGCTACGCGACCGTCTTTCATCTGCTGCCAGTCGAGCCGCCAATTCCGGGGAAGTATGAGAATCCCGGGAGCCATGTCGTCGCGTACGCCGACACGGATGGTCAGCGGCCGTTCGGGAAAATCGAGCGTAGCCATGTCGCCTTCGGTCAGGCCCAGCGCTTCGGCATCCCGGCGGGACATCATGAGCACGGGCTCCTTTTCAGCCGCCCGGATGAATTCCGATAGAGAGGAGAGTTCCTCGGTGCCGAATACCCGGTCCACCGCCAGCAGTCGGAACCGGTCGTCATTCTCTTCAGTAGTTGCCGAATCGGGAGCAGGGGTCCACTGAAAGTCGCTTTCACTGCTGCTTTCCGGGAGCAACCGGATGCCTTCCGGTCCGGGGTTCCAACCGTCGGGCTTCCCCGGCACGAGGTTCCGTTCCGCCAGCCAGGCGGGCGGGGCAGGGTACGCAAAGTCCGGTTTACGTCCGGAGAGCACTTCGGCCAGCAGCGAAAGCAGTTTGGCCGCCGACCAGACGGTTTCTCCCGGAATCTGGCCCAGATACATTCTCGGCGGATGATCGCCCCCGCCGATCTGCGAAATCGGGATGCCGCCCCGGCAGAGCGGTTGTGCGGTTTGCAAACGCCCTTCCTGATTTACGTAGGTGGAGGCGGATTGTTCGAACAGGGTCTGCGTCGGCCACGCCACCTGCGCTTTTTTGAAGGAGCGGCTGGGGAGGTAATCCATGACGGCCAGAAAATCCAGCCGGTCCAAGGCTCGTTCGAGCCGACCGCGATCGGGATAATCGAACAGGGGATCGGACTCCACCATCAGGAGCCCCCGCACTTCGCCGTTTTCCATGGCTTCCACGATGTCGTCCGGACCGTTGCCCTGCTTCGTCAGCAATCCGGCCCCAAAAGCGTTGGGGCCCGGCAGCAGGTAAAACAGCCCCGCCTCCCAGCCCGACTCCCTCAGGAGAAGCGCAACGTCCGCAGCAAGATGCGGCAGGGTCTTCCCACCCACGTCCGTCCCGCAGACGATCACCGGACGCTTGGACTTTCTCAGCCCGTCGGCCGCCTTTTTCAACAAACCGTCCAAGGACCGCTCCGGGTCGGGAATCGTTTCCAGCCCGGCGAGGAACGTTCGGACCTTGTCGCTCAATTCTCCATTTTTCTCTTTGGTGACGGTATCTTTGGCTATACTGCTCAAAGCAAACGGAAGATCGCCCGGCCCCACGGAAACAAGATCGTAGTCCAGCGGCAGCTCCACCGGCCTCGGATCGATCACTACCACCTGCGCGCCGTTTCGCCACGCCTGCCGTATGGCCAGGGCCGACATGGGAGCCTCGTTGAGCGGGTCCGCTCCTACGACCAGAATGAAGTCCGCCTTTTCAATTTGGGCCATGGACACGGCGATCCGCTGGTCGAGTCTCGCCACCGCCGCAGTCACTTTGCTTTCGCGTTCCGGATCGATGAAAAATCGCGGGGAGGGCAAGCCGATGCTATCGCAGAAGCGGCTGAGCGCCACCTGGGTTTCCAGGCTCGCCCGAGGGGAACCCAGGCAGCGTATCGCTTTCGGACCCGCTTCGGAGGTTACTGTTTCGACCATGGAACGAAACGCGGCGAAGGATTCTTCCCAGGACACTATCCCCTTTTCCATTTTGGGAGCGCGCGGCCGGTCGGGAAGCTGGTGGAAGGGAAAGCCGAACCGTCCCCGGTCGCACATGAACCAACCGTTCACTTTTTCGTTCAACCTAGCTTCCTGCCTCATTATTTCCCGGTACTTCACGCTTCCCACAGTGTTGCACCCAAGCGAACAGTGGATGCAGATGGAGGGTCCGCGTTGAAAATCCCAGCGGCGCCCCTTGAAACGGGCCGGCTTGTCCGTGTAAACGCCGGTGGGACACACCTGAATCAGGTTTCCGGCAAAGGGGCTTTCCAGCGGCCCGTCGTCAAAGCGGCCGAAATAGGTCCGCCAGCCGATCTGCATGGCCCCCAGATCGCGATAGCCGCAGTATTCCTGATAGAAGCGTCTGCATCGCCAGCAATGGATGCAGCGGTTCATTTCGTGCTGGACGAAGACTCCCAGGTACTGGTCTCGAAAGGTTCTCTTGGGCCCGGGATAGCGGCGGATCACGTGGCGGGAGGAGACGGTTTCGTCCTGCAGCAGGCAGTGGCCGCCCTCGTCGCACACCGGGCAGTCGTGCGGGTGGTTCATCATCAGCCATTCGATGATCTGCTTCCGGTGAGCAACGGCTTCGGGATGGTCGGTGGAAACCACCATGCCGTCCTGGGCGTCGATCATACAGCTCATCTGGAGGCCCTTGACCGGTCCGTCCAGGAACTTGACCGCGCACAGACGGCAGGCGCCCACCGACCCCAGCGCTTCGTGATAGCAGAAGCGGGGAATCATGATCCCCAGCGCCTCGGCGGCTTTAATCACCTTGGTGCCGGGAACCACCTGTATTTTCCGGCCGTCGATAATCAGTTCAGGCATTGGTTCCGTTCACCTTTTCGCGCGCAATGATGCGGTAGGTCCGAATCCCCGTTATGACCAAGGGGATGGCGCCGAGAACGATGAAAACGAGGTCGCCCGGCATCCGGAGCCATTCGACGGTTCTGACCAGATTTTGGCTCAGATATTCCTGTCCCCGGGCATGCCAGTATCCGTTGGTAAGAACATCGTAGAACTGCAGTACGCCGCCCGGAAAGAGGCTGCCCAACAGCATCATGGCCAGTCCGATATTGAGGCCCCAGAAGGAAACCCGCACGTATTTTTCCAATCGACTCCAGTGGTGATCGCCGAGGACTTGGCGGTAGACCAATATCATCAGGGCAACGGCTTCCATACCGAAAGCGCCCATCAGAGCAGCGTGTCCATGGTTGGGGGTTAACATGGTACCCACCTCAAAATAGCTGACGATGGGCAGATTGATGAGAAATCCGAAGATGCCTGCCCCGACAAAATTCCAGAAACCTACCGCCATCAGGAAATAGAAGGCCCACTTATGCGGGACCGGGAAAGCCTTTTTCGTTTGACCCGTATCCAAGCGGGTCAAACGCATGAAGTCCCAGGCATCAAGGGTCAGAAGGGTCAGCGGGACCACTTCCATGGCCGAAAAAATGGCCGATAGGGAGAGGTTGAAGGTCGTCTGTCCGGTCCAGTACCAGTGGTGCCCGGTCCCGATGATTCCGGCCCCCAGGAAAAGGATGACATCGAGATAAATGACACGGGCGGCCGTTTGCCGGGAAACCACACCCAACCGATGAAAGATGACCGCCACCATTACCGTGACGAAAAGTTCGAAGAACCCCTCGACCCACAGGTGGATTATCCAGAAACGCCAGTTATCGGCGACGGTGAAATTGGTGGAACTGCCGAAAAAGAACGCCGGAAGGTAAAACACCGGGATGGTTGCCCCCGCGAACAGGAACAACCATGATATCTCGCTGCGTTCCTCATCCGCAAGCGCCGGCTTGATTCCGCGATAGAGGAGAAAAACCCAGAACAAGAGCCCGATGGCCAGCAAGACCTGCCATCCCCGTCCGAGATCGAGATACTCCCAGCCCTGCTCCCCGAACCAGAACCACAACCTCCCCATCAATTGATTGATCCCGAGATATTCCCCGAGCAGGCTGCCGCCCACGACCAAGACCAGAGCCCAGAACAGGAGGTTGACCAGTCGTGTCTGGCCCTTCGGTTCTCTCCCCCCGAGGAAGATGGAGAGCATCAGTCCGCCTGCTACGTACGAGGTGGCGATCCAGAAGATGGCCAACTGCAGGTGCCAGGTCCTGAGGATATTGCTGGGCAGCAGCGAGGAGAGGTCAAGCCCATAAAACGTACCGGGGTCCGCCCGATAGTGCCCCAGTGCCCCCCCGACCAGTACCTGGGCCAGGAACAGCAGGGAGGCGACAACGCAGAACTTGACCGTTGCTCGCTGGCTGTCAGTGGCTTCTCCGGGGCGCATTCCGGGTTCGATCGATTCGGGCCGGCCCTTCCATCCCAGGTAATCGAATTTGCCGAAGACAAACAGCACGAGAGCGGTACCGGCGAGCAGCGTGATCAGGCTGATCGCGCTCCAGAGTATGGTCGAACTGGTGGGCCTGTTGCCCAATTCTGGTTCATACGGAAAATTGTTGGTATACGAATAATCCCGGCCCGGCCGGTTTGCGATGGAAGCCCAAGCCGTCCAGGCAAAAAACGCCGTCAGCTTTTTGATCTCCTCGGGGTTACCGATCAGAGTGCGGGATAGCCCACCGTTTTTGGTAGGATCGACAAAATATTTCGTCCATTTGGCGATTTGATTTTCAAAGGATGCGACCTCGGCCTCTGTGAACGCCAACCGTCCTGTCAGGGGGGAGTACCGGTTCTCTCTCAGAACCTGCCGGACCTCGGCGAATACTCGGCCATTATCCAGGGGAGAAAGTTCACCTACTTCACGACCGAAGAGCTTTCGAGAAACCGATTGTGCGGTGTCCTGCCCAAGGGTGTGCAGGTACTCGGCTGAAAAGTCAGGTCCAAGGTAGCCTCCATGACCCCAGACGGTGCCGTTTTCCATGAGTCCGTATTTCAGAAAGACTTCCTGCCCCTTCCGGATGTCGTCCCCGGTGAAGATCACCTCGCCGTCCGTACCCACCACCTGATGCGGAATGGGGGGGGCTTCCCTGCCCGCCTTGACGGCAATCCAGATCAGAACGGTGAACCCGACCAGAACGGTGAGGAGAACTCCCCTCCGCCACCAGGGAGAAAGATTTTCCGAAATCCGGATCATTTTTTACCCTTTCCTGAATGGACACCCTTTTTGACTGAGGTGTTCCCGTATCTCCCCTTCGAAATACTTCAGCAGTCCCTTGACCGGTTCGGCCGCGCCGGGAGCAAAGGCGCAGTAGCTCTGTTTCATGTCCTCGCAGGCTTTCTTGAGCATGCCGATATACTCTTCCTTGCCCTCACCGTTTTCGATCCGGGTGAGCAGGTCCAGGACAAAGGGCAGCCCTTCGCGGCAAGGGGTACACCATCCGCAGGATTCCCGTGCGAAGAATTCGATGAGGTTCCGCGTCGCCGCCACCATGCAGGTATTCTGATCGATCACAACGATCGCGCCGGTGCCGAGACGGTTGCCGACCTTCTTCAGCGGCTCGAAATCCATTTCCACGTCCAGGAAGGCGGCGGGCAGGTAGCTTGTGGAAGCGCCACCCGGCAGGAATGCTTTACACTGCGATCCCAGCGCCATTCCTCCGGCGCCTTCTTCGATGATCTCCCTGGCCGGGGTGCCTATGGGGAATTCGAAACATCCGGGATTCCTCACGCGGCCGGAAACGCAGTAGAGTTTCGTACCGGCTCCGTCTTCGTTTTTGGCCAGCTTCTTGTACCAGTCGGGATCGTGTCGGAGAATGTGCGGGACGTTGGAGAGCGTCTCCACGTTGTTGACCACGGTGGGTTTTCCGTACAACCCATGGTCGGTGAGGTGTTGGCCCGGTTTGCTGAGCGGGTGGGCCCGGTGGCCTTCGATGGCCTGCACCTGGGCCGAGGCTTCACCGCAGATATACCGTCCCGCGCTGCGATGAACCATGATCTCGAAGGAGAAATCGGTGCCCAATATGTTCTTACCCAGAAAGCCGGCCTCCCTGGCGATCCTGAGTTCTTCCTCGATCAACACGGCATCGGCATCGTATGAAGGGCGGATGAAAAAAATGGCCCGTTCCGCCGTGATCGCGTAACCGGCGATGATGATGCCCTCGATGACGAGATGGGGATCGGTCCTCACCAGCACCCGGTCCTTGAACGTGCCCGGTTCCATTTCGTCGGTGTTGGGGAGGAGGTAGCGTGGGTGGGGCGAATCCTCATGGATGCTGCCCCACTTGATGCCGGTGGGAAACCCCGCGCCGCCGCGTCCTCGCAAACCGGCGTCCTTCACCATCCGGCACACTTCGGCGGGGGTCTTTTTCCCGACGATGCTCATCAATGACTCGTAGCCGCCGCTTCGGCGGTATTCGTCGAAGGTTGCCGGTCGGTTCGGACGGCGGTTTTTGAACAGTACCAGGTCGCTCATGGTTTATCGAACCGTGGACAACGGTTCTCCCTCTTTTCGCAGTTCATCGATAATCTCGTCGATTTTTTCCGGAGTAAGCGAACCGTAGTGTTTCCCGTTGATCAGCATGGCGGGCGCATGGTCGCAGTATCCGATACAGGCGGTGGGCAGCACCGTGAATAACCCATCCGGCGTCACTTCCCCCGCTTCGACCCCCAGCTTCCCGCACAGATAATCGAAAACGGAACATTCGTAGAACATCCAGCAGACCACTCCGTCGCAGACGTGGATGACGTATTTCCCCACCGGTTCGCGATAGATGAAATCGTAGAACGTGGCCAGCTCCTCCAGCTCCAGCGGGGTCATGCGTAAAAGGCCCGCCGCCGTGTGCAGCGCTTCGTCGCTGAAATATCCGTAGCTCTGCTGCAGCAGGTACATCACTTCCACGGCCAGTTCCCGGGGATGCGACGAAGCGGCGATCTTGCGTTCCAATTCTTCTCGTAATTCGGGCGTCAGCATTTCTTCTACCTGTCGGTGTCCGGGAGGATGTAATCCACCGAGCCGTTGATGGCCACCAGGTCCGAGATGGTTTCACCCACGGCCATGAGCGGGATCGCTTGCACATTGGCGAAATCGGGGGACCTGATGCGCATGCGATACGCCATGTTGAGGCCATCGCTGACCACATAGTATCCCTGCTCGCCACGGGGACCTTCCGCCGCGGCGTAGGCCTCCCCCTTGGGTATCTTGGGGCCCCGCGTAACGTTGATGAAATGGCCGATCAGGCTCTCGATGTCCCGTAGAACGTTTTCCTTGGGCGGAAGAACGTACGGGCTGTCCAGGCAGCGGTACGGTCCGTCCGGCATGGTGCGGACGGCCTGTTCGATGATTTTTACGCTCTGGTGCATCTCTTCCACCCGCACCAGATAGCGGGCGTAGCAGTCGCCTTCGGCGGCGGTAGGGATTTCGAAATCGAAACATTCGTAGGAGGAGTAGGGCGTGTTCTTCCTCAGGTCCCACTTCAGGCCGCAGGCGCGCAGCGTGGGGCCGGTTACTCCCCGGTCCACGGCTTCTTCCAGCGACAGCCGTCCCACCCCTTGCGTCCGGCTTCTGAAGATGGGGTTGTTGCGGGTCAGCTTTTCGAATCCGTGTAGTTTGGCGGGCAGGTCATGGACGAATTGCATGACGGGTTCCCGCCATCCCCCGGGCAGTTCGGCAGCCACGCCGCCCAGCCGGAACCATGCGGGGTGGAGTCGCCCGCCGGTGATGAACTCGATGATGTCCATGATTTTTTCGCGTTCGGTAATGGTGTAGAAGTTGGGCGTCATGGCGCCGCAATCGTGGGCAAAGGTTGCGAACCACACCAGATGATTGCTCAGCCGGAACAACTCGCTGATCATGACGCGTATGAACTGCGCGCGGATCGGCACGTCTATCCCCGCCAGCTTTTCCACCGCCATGAGATAGGGCAGGTTGTTGGCAGCCCCGGCCAGATAATCGACCCGGTCGGTGTAGGGGATGAACTGGTGCCACGACTGGCGCTCACCGATCTTTTCCACCCCCCGGTGGTGGTACCCTATGTCCATGTCCAGTTCGCGGATCTGTTCGCCGTGCATGGTTGCGATGAACCGCATGAGCCCATGGGTGGAGATGTGGTGGGGTCCGATGTTCAGCGAAAATTCCCCGTCTTCGTCATCCGGGTTCACATAGGCGGACGCGTCCAGGGGCTGATGTTTCCGGGCGTCGTCCAGCGTATAGGGAGCCATTTCCGTTGCCCGGCCGGGGTAGCTCTTGCGAAGAGGGTACCCTTCCCAGTCGTGGGGCATGATGAGGCGGCGTAGGTTGGGGTGGCCGTCGAACCGTATCCCGAACAGGTCGAAGA
The DNA here is from genome assembly GCA_963826125.1 of uncultured delta proteobacterium. Taxonomy (GTDB): domain Bacteria; phylum Desulfobacterota; class Desulfarculia; order JACQYL01; family CAWGVV01; genus CAWGVV01. Next base: position 541,611 of record CAWGVV010000001.1, read on the forward strand.
CTTCGCGTTCGTACCAGTTGGCCGAAGGCCACAGGTCGGTTATGGATTCGATCGTTTCCTTCCCTTCCGCGAGGGAGGTTTTTACCCGTATCCGGCAGGTGGAATCGTAGGACAACAGCTGGTAGACCAGGGTGAATCCCCCCGCCTCGGCCGGGTCCCGCCTCGCCGATTCGTCCACTGCGGTGAGATCGTCCAGACGTTGATACTTAGGGAGCGCTTCCGTCTTCAGGTAACGCAGCACGTCTTTCAATCGGGTCGGAGCGACGTCCACGGTGAGCATGTCCGACATAACGTCCGGTGTTCGGACGTCGGTTCCGAACCGTTCTCCCAACGCTTCTTCGAGCTTTTTGTCCGCCTCGGTCAGTTCGATCCTCGCGGCGGGGGTAGTCCACATCAGGTCCGAACGGCTTCCATAAAACACGGGAGGCACCACCGAGGTTCCACGCAACGGGATCCCCTGATACCCCGGACCGCGCGCGTCGCGTTCCTTGTTTTGCCCGACGGTCAGCACCGGTTTGGTGGTTCCCTGGAATCCGCCGGACAAGTGCAGTACCGAGCGGCCGGGTTTTTCCGACATGACCTTTTCCTGCAGGAGGGTCAGCCCCTGGAGTACCGCCTCCGGACGGGGCGGGCAGCCCGGAATGTACACGTCCACCGGCAGAATCTGGTCCACACCCTGGACCACGCTGTACACGTCGTACATGCCTCCGCAATTGGAGCAGGACCCCATGGAGATGACCCATTTGGGGTTTGCCATCTGGTCGTAGAGACGACGAACCACGGGCGCGATTTTTTTGAAGACGGTGCCGGATACAATGAGCAGGTCCGCCTGGCGCGGCGTTCCCCTCAACACCTCGGCCCCGAAACGAGCCAGATCGTAACGGGAAGTCAGCGCCACGGATTCTTCGATGAAACAGCAGGACAAGCCGAAAAACATGGGCCACAAACTGTATTTTCGGGCCCAGTTGATCATCGTATCGATGTTTTTCAGGACCGGATTTTCCGAATCCCGGGGTGTTCCATTGGCCCGGGCCTCCACTCGAGTCCTCCTTTTTTCCACACGTAGAAAAGACTGATCAGCAAGACGAAGATGAAGAAGGTCATTCTCAACCAGCCGTCGAACCCCAGCGATTCGAATGCCACCGCCCAGGAAAAAATGAAAGCGGCTTCAACGTCGAAAATGAGGAAATAGAGCGCCACGAGATAGAAGGGAATCGGAAGGTGGGTACTCGGAACGCCCGCGGAGAGAATTCCGCACTCGTAAGGCGTCATTTTTTCAATTCCCGGTTCCCGCTCTCCAAGCCACCTGCTGATGAAGAGCAACAGGCAGACGGCTGCAAGCACCATGATCCCGTAAACGATCAGGCTGAGAATCCCCGGCTCCCATGGCGAAAACAGTTCCGACGATAGAGGTTCCACGGTTCAAGCCACCATCCGGCCCGGAGTGAAAAAGGGGCCGCATCCATGAGCATCGAGGCATCAGTCGTTCCCAAAGGTGCTCTTTTACAGGAATCCCCATTATCACGCCGGGGCAAGCAGGAGTGAATAGGGTAAACACTGTATTCCCTCGGGAGCTTCCGAATCCGTATTTCATCGGGGAGTCGGAGGAGACGATACTCCCTCCGGGAATTTGCATTAAGGCTCGAAATTTTGCTTTAAGGCAGGGTATAATGGCTGTCTCCGGAGAAACGGCCTTTGGCCGTCGCCGGAAGTAAGGCGTCAACACGCAACGACGGAGCGGCAGTGGAATGAAGTTGAATTGGGCGGAACGTTTGATGGTGAACAATCCTCTGCGGCTGTTCGCTCAAAAGCAGATTGTGGAATGGATGGGGCGGAGAGGCGGCTTACAGCCGGGAAAAACCATTCTGGAAGTAGGGTGCGGAAGAGGTGCGGGAGCAGACCTGCTGATCCGGCGTTTTCGTCCGCGCTCGGCGCATATTCTGGACCTGGATACAGCGATGATGTGCAGGGCGCGGAACTATTTTCATCACCGCGATGCGGCGACGGTCGCCATGTGCGCGGGAAGCGCCGAATTTCTGCCGTATCGGAACGAGAGCTTCGATGCGGTGTTCTGTTTCGGAGTGCTGCACCATATGGAAAGGTGGCAGTCCGGTGTGGCCGAGATTTCACGAGTGCTGAGACGTGGAGGAACGTTGTTTCTGGAGGAGTATTATCCCCCCATCTACATGAACCCTCTGGCCAAACGGATTTTTCTGCATCCGGAGGAGAATCGGTTCTACAGCAGCGACTTGAGAAAGGCGTTGAAGGAACACGACCTCCCGCCGAGGATCACCGCGGAAACAAAAAAAATTGGCATCGTCGGCGTCTGCGTGAAAGGGTAAACGACTATTCTTCGTGCAACGGAAATGTCATCGTGGCGCCGTACCAGCCGATAAGCGTGATCAGGGGGATCAGCAGCAGGACGAGAATCACGTAGACGACGCCCGCGGAGTTCATCTGCAGAAGCACGTCGGGATTTTTAAAACGCCACACGAAGAGGAAAATGTCCAGCGCCAGAAGCATCGGGGAAAGGATCAATTTGCGAATCACCGGTTTCATGATTTGAGCCATATAATTGAGCCACCAGGTGTAAAGGCCGGTGGCCATTGCCACGGGGGTGAAGAGAATTGCTCCGCCCAGGCAGTTGAATGCGGTGTATTCGAACGAGCGCATCCCGGTAATCAGAAACAGCACGGTAAAGGCTACCGCCGAGAAGGTGAACACAATGGGGAAGTGCACCACCATGGGATGCGGGTGCCGCCTCAGCATGGGGTACCGCTTCAGGAGTGACGCGAGGAAAGCCGGCATTTCCCGTTCTTCTTTTTCCTCGGTGGCAAGAGTTCCCGCCTGGGGATACCTGTCGAAAACCTCCACTCCGTGAGGGGCTGCGGAAAATTCCTCCGTAAGGTCCCTGCCCGCATGATGGCGGGCCATGTGTGTTCCCTTCTTCCACAATTTGCTTTCGGTGACGTCGACGACCCTTCCCTTGTAGGCCACCAGTATAGGCTTGCCGTTCTCGCCGGTGCATTCCGAGAGTTCCTCAAGGGTGTAGCGTTTCGTTTTTTTCTCTTCTGCCATGGGAAGCAGTCCTTTTGATTCGATGGGGGTGCGAGGCGCTCGATCAGATTGCCATGTATGCCAGAACGATCAACAACATGGTGAACGGATAGTAGCTGGCTCTGTTGAAGTAGGCGGAGGCGTCGGCAACGGTCTGCTTACTATAAAGACGAATGGCGGGTAAGACAAGAAGAAACAACCCCGCGGCCAGGGGAAGGAGGGTAAAAAAGGAGGTAATGTTGATTTTCGAAATACGCAGCACGTAGCAGCTGATTGCCGTGCTGATGCTTACGGACAGCAGAATGAGCAAACCGGACATTCCCGTGCCGTAGTAGACCGGTATGGTTTTCGCCTTCACCCGCACATCCAGGGGCAGGTCGTGCCAGTCCGCCGGAATGTTCTGTCCGCCGATCTCCCAGAAGAATATCCAGAGAAAAAACACCAACAGGAATGGCAGGGAAGGGTGAGGGTCGACGGCGAAGATGGCGGCGATCCCCCCTGAAGTCTTTACAAAACCGCTCACGATGGTGCGGAGAAAAGTGACGTCCAGGAGCTTGCAGTAGATGTATTCGAGGACGCAGCCCGTGAAGAAGATGAACACGCACATGGGATTGAGGAAATAGGCGGCGACAATGGCCGTGACGGCCCAGGCCGCGGTCCAGATGACTCCTTCCCGCATGCTCAGAAGGCCCCGCGCCAGCGGATGGCGAACCACAATGGCGTCGATGTAGGAGGCGGAGGCGATGGGCCCGGTTTCGCGGATTTTTTTCTCGTCCGCATGGTAATCCACCAAATCGTTGAAGGCATACACGGCCGTGTATCCGGCGAAGGCGGCCAGAAAACCGAGGAATCCCTTCTCGATCGAGGGAATTCTGCCCAGGGCCAGAATGGCGGCCAGAGCGGGAGTGGCGAGGTCGAGCAGCATGTGCGGTGTTCTGGACAGGGCTATGAACAATTTCAACCGATCAAAGGATATGTTCATGGCGGAATGGGCCGACTTCATTTTTTGCTCTCATGGAGTAGGGGTGAGTCTTTGTGGCGCTCCGGCGAAAAAATCGAAGGCGACAGGAAAACCTCGTCTCTTCCCTGTCATGCCCTATAATGAGCCATCTCCGTTCTCGTATCAACAGAATATTTATTGTTTCCCTGCAAGTATAGCATAAGGGCAGTCTGGCCGTAGGGCCGTGTTCGGCGCTTTCGACCTGCCGGACCCGGTTTCACGCTTTTCTTGACCTGCCTGCCTCTTCCGTGGATATACTTGTCCGGTTCCATTATCTCCCGCATGAACAGCTGACCCGCCATCGAAGGAGCCCGCCATGGAGAAATGCTACATTCTGGCCGTCGATCAGGGAACGAGTACGACCAAGGCCATTGTTTTCGACACGAAGGGAAAGATCGTGTCCGGAGCTTCCGCGGAGGTGAAATCGCTTTACCCCCAGCCGGGATTCGTGGAACAGGACCCTCACGACATCTACCGAAGCGCGCTGTCCGCCGTCAGGGACTGCCTGGACCGTTTTCCCCACGACAGAAAATCCATCAGAACCTGCGGCATCTCCAACCAGAGGGAGACGGTGATTCTGTGGGACGAACACGGTCGCCCCCTCCACAACGCAGTGGTATGGCAATGCAAGCGGTCGGTCGACGTCTGCCGTGAGATGAACGATGCGGGACTGAACCCTGCCGTGCAGTCGAAAACCGGGTTGGTAATCGATCCCTATTTTTCCGGCACCAAGGTGGTGTGGCTGTACCGCAACGATGAACACGTGAAACGGGCCATTGAGGGCGGCAAGGCCCGCATCGGCACCGTGGACTCCTGGCTCCTCTACAATTTGACCGGCGGAAGGCATTTCCGTACCGATTACACCAACGCCTCCCGGACGCTCCTGTTCAACATCCATACGTTGTCCTGGGACGAGGAATTGAAAAGGTTCTTCCGGCTCGACGGCATCAACCTGCCCGATGCTCATCCGTCGTCTTTTTCCTTCGGCCGAACCGACTTCGAGGGGCTCCTTCCCGAGCCGATCGAAATCAGCGCCATGATCGGGGATTCGCATGCGGCGGCCTTCGGCGAGGGAGTGTTTCATCCGGGAAACGTGAAGGTGAGCATGGGCACCGGCGCGTCCGTTTTGATGAATACAGGCCCCGAAATCGTTTCATCCCGAAACGGCATGGTGTCCGCCATCTGCTGGTCCACGCGCGATCGAACGGATTACGCGCTGGAGGGGATGATCGTCTCCTGCGGCGCCACCATCAAATGGCTCATCGACCATGTTGGGTTGAGCGCGAACGTGCGTGAAATGGAAGCAATGGCCGTCGCCGCCGGCCGCAACAACGGCGTCTGTCTCATTCCGGCGTTCGGCGGCCTCGCCGCTCCCTATTGGAAGATGGAATCGAGGGGGATGATCACCGGAATGACCTTCGGATGCGACAAGAACCATATCGCCCGAGCGGCCCTGGAATCGATCCCGTTTCAGGTCAGGGACATCGTTTCGGCCATGGAAAAGGACAGCGGCATACCCTTGGGGGTGCTTATGGCCGACGGAGGGCTTACCGGAAACGCATTCATGATGCAGTACCTCGCCAACGTGCTGGGGACCACCGTCGTCAACCTCGGCACCGAGGACGTAGCGGCCATGGGAGCCGCCTACATGGCGGGATTGGAGCAGGGTATCTTCCCCGACGTCGAGTCCCTGAGCGGCCTGAACGAGCATGCGCTGGAATATCGCCCGGACGAAAACGCCGAACAAGCCCGAGCTGACCACCGACAATGGCTCGACGCCATGCGTACCTTCATGGGCTGGCCGGACGCTTCTCGATAGCCGGTGCGCGGGAGCTGCGACATCAGCCCAGTTTATACTGCTTGAGCTTTCGCCACAGGGTGGTGCGCGGAATCTTGAGTATCTGAGCGGTGAGCGCTTTGTTGTAGCCCGTCCGTTCAAGGACCCGGGCAATGTGGCGTTTTTCCAGTTCGTCCAGGGGCAGGAGCCCTTCGCCCTCCATACTGTCGAACTCAAGCTGCTGGAGGTCCCGGGGAAGGTCCTGGGGACGTATGAGGTCGCAGTCCGTGAGCGCGACCGCTCGTTCGATGATGTGTTCCAGTTCCCGGACGTTGCCCGGGAAAGTGTAATTCGCAAGGATCTGGAGCGCCTGGGGCTGGATCGCGGTGACGTGTTTGCGAAAAGCGAGGCGGTACTTTTCGATGAAGTGGTTCACCAGGAGCGGGATGTCCTCCCGCCTCTCGTTCAGGGCGGGGACGTGAATGGTGACCACGTTCAGTCGATAGAACAAATCCTCCCGGAACGTTCCCTGGTCGACTTCATGCTTGAGGTCGCGGTTGGTGGCCGCGATGACGCGGATGTCCAACTCTATGGGCCGGGTTCCCCCTACACGGAGGATGCGCCTTTCCTGCAGGACGTGCAGGAGCCTCACCTGCATGGAAAGCGGCATCTCGCTCACCTCGTCCAGGAACACCGTTCCCCCGGCCGCCGATTCCAGGAGGCCGATCTTTGTGGCGGTCGCGCCCGTGAACGCTCCCTTTTCATATCCGAACAGTTCGCTGCTGATGAGTTCCTCGGTAAACCCGCCGCAGTTGAAGCTGACGAAAGGATGGTCCCCCCTGGAACTCAACTGGTGTATGGCCTTCACCACCAGGGCCTTTCCGGTGCCGCTCGGACCCTGGAGCAGGACGTTGCAGTCGATGGGCGCCACTTTCTTGATGATGGAATAGAGGTCCTTGATCGCCTGGCTGGTCCCCACGATGGCGCTCAATCCCTCTTCGCCGATGAGCGCTTCGCGAAGCCGCACGTTTTCCTGGCGCATGTTGATCTTTTCCAATGCCCCTCGGGCCAGGATGCGGATTTCATCCAGCTTGATCGGCTTCATGACATAGTGGTACGCCCCTTCCTTTATGGCGTCCACCGCTCCCTCCACGGTGCCGAAACCGGTGATGATGATGACCTCGGTTTCGCCCCGAATTGCCTTGGTTCCGGCCAGCACGTCCATCCCGCTCATCTCCTGCAACCGCAGGTCGGTGAGCACGACGTCGAACGGCTGCCGCCGCATGCGCTCCAGAAAGGCGGAGCCTTCCGTAAAGGCTTCGACCTCGTAGCCCTCCTTGGACAGAGCACGGCTCAGACGGCGGCACACAACCGCCTCGTCATCCACTATGGCTAATCTCACCTGCATCGTCGATGTTTCTCCACTCAGTCGCCTGCCGTATTGGTTGCCTCCCGGGCCGTCGGGAGAATAACGGAAAAGGTAGTGCCCTTGCCGGGTTCGCTTTTCACTTCGATTCGCCCCCCATGCCGCTGCACGATGGAATACACCACCGCGAGCCCCAGACCCGTTCCGCGCCCGACACCCTTGGTGGTGTAGAAGGGTTCGAAGATATGGTCCAGCACCTCGGGCGGTATCCCCGATCCCGTGTCCTGGATGTCGAATCGCACGTGATCCTGCGAATCGGTTTTCACCGCCACGCAAAGGACGCCTCCATCCGGCATGGCCTGCATGGAATTGAGCAGCAGGTTCATGAATACCTGTTGCATGTTGCGCAGGTTTCCCCGCACATGCGGCAATCCTTCCCGGAATTCCGATTGGAGCTTGATCCCGGCCAGCGATAGCTGGTTCTTCAGAAGAGCCACGGTACTGTGGACGATCTCCAGGGGATCGAGGGATACGAACGAAGGTCGTTCGGTTCGTGAAAAATCGAGGAGATTCTTTACGATGTCGCCCGCCCGTTCGGCCTGGGCCAGAATGTCCCCCATCATCTCCTTTGCCTCCTCGTCCATCGTTTCCTCGTACTCCTCCATGTAGGTTTCGGCGGTGAGATAGATGTTGTTGATGGGATTGTTGAGTTCATGGGCGATCCCGGCCGTAAACGTGCCCAGGGCGGCGATTTTTCTGGCTTGCAGCAGATGCTCCTGGTTGGCTTCAAGCTCCTGGGCCATGAGGTTGAAGGCCCGGATGAGCCCGGAAACCTCGTCCGTGTGCAATCCCTCGTAGGAAGTGGGCCGGTAATCGCCCTTGGCCACCCTCTGAATGGTGGAATGAAGCACTCCCAGCGGCCTCAGCAGTCCTTGCGAGATCAACATGATGACGAGGAGCATGAGCAGGAGGAGGCTGCCGAGGAATGCGAAGGGCAGGAGCGAGGTCTGCGAGATGGCCTTGTGTATCCGCTTCTGCTTCGTGCGGAGGAGGTGCTCCGCGAAGTCGACCAGCGATTTTCCCCTCTGCCGGATATCCTCGCTGTCCACGAATTTGTCGCCGTACCATTCGTAGTCCCTCAGCGTCTGCTCGTAAGCCACCAGCGAACCGACAAACGTTTCAAAGGATCGCTGATCCGTGACCCTGACGATGTCCGACGCAAGTTCCGAAGCGATGTCGTCGATGCGCCTGAGGTACACGGTTCCTTCATGGAGGCTCTCCTTGTCCCGGTACAGCAGAAAGTTCTTTTCGAACCGCCTCACTTCAAGGATGTCGTTGAAAAGTTCATAGTACCGTTCCCCCAGGAGCAAGCGAACCTTGATGGTGGAGAGGCTCCAGAAATTCAGGGAAGTAAGGGCGATCAGCGAGAGGAGCGTTACCGCGAAGACGATGAAAATCTGACCCTTGATCGAGCTGAAAAGCCTCCTCCATCTCGGCATTTCGCTGAACGTGGGATGAAATCGCGCCTGCAGGTCGCTGTTCATGAGTGTTCCTCCGCCGCAGAGTGCCGGTTACCACCGGAAGTTCCATTGTTGCGCCGAAACGCGAGCAAGGACTGTTCCACCAGGGAGCCACCGTTTCCGCGTGCCGTTCGGCTCCCTCCCCTTGAAAGTACCGTTTCATATTGGAATCAATGGCCGGTGCAATCCGACAAACCATTTCATTCTGAAACACATAAACCAGGACCAGTTCAAGGCAAATCTTATCAAATAATCGGAATCACTGCAATTTCCATCCGTTGAAATTTATGGCATCCACTTTGCTTTTTAGGAGCGGAGAAAAGAGGTGAGGCATGGAGCGGATACTCGTCAGCATGGATGCCCGGCAGGGAGCATGGGAAGCATGGTCCAGGGCCATATCTCTGGCCAAAAGGATAGATGCCGGAGTGTATGCGCTGCTGGTCGTTCCTCCCTCTTCGTCAGCGGCCGATCGCTATGACAAGGACGGATCGAGCGTGAAAAAACGGCTCGAACTCCTGGTCGAATCGGCTGAGGCGGAGGGGGTTCGCATTCAATATTTCATTTCGGAGGGAGATTATGAGGAAGAGGTGATCCGGTTCGTCGATCACAACAGGATTACGCTCCTCGTGGCTGAATCCGCTGAAGGGGATCACCGTCATGCGGACAGAAAGATTCCGCCTCTCCGCAAGATTCTGCACCGGATCGCATGCCGCGTAGAGCTGGTCAGTCCCCGTAAGAAACAACAAAGCTCCTAACTTAAGGATAAGAACCATGGGTATTCCACTGCATCTCTATCTGCCGATCGCCGGAAACAGCGTCAACCTCCTCGCGATTCTCGGACTGGGCGGCGCGGTCGGCTTGTTGTCGGGAATTTTCGGGGTAGGCGGAGGTTTTCTGATGACTCCGCTTCTTATCATGCTGGGCATACCGCCCACCGTGGCGGCGGCATCCGATTCCAACCAGATCGTCGGCGCCTCCACCTCCGGCACGCTGGCCCATTTCCGTTTGGGCAACGTCGATTTCCGTATGGGAATGCTCCTCCTGGTGGGGGGGGTGGCCGGCGGAACGGTGGGCGTGCAGATCATCAAGTTGCTGCGCCAGCTCGGCAACGCCGATTTTCTGATCAACGTCACGTACGTGCTCATGCTGGGCATCATCGGTGGCTACATGTTCATGGAGAGCCTGCAGTCTCTGCGCAAGTCCAAGAGTACCGCGCCCGCGTCCGCGTCCGCGAAGAAGGGCGAATCCGCATACGCCCGGTTGATGCGGAGCCTGCCCTGGCAGATGGATTTCAAACGCTCCGGCGTCCGGCTTTCGGCCCTGATGCCCCTCGTGCTGGGCGTGCTGGTCGGCATCCTGGCCGCCATCATGGGGGTGGGCGGCGGATTCATCATGGTCCCCGTCATGGTGTACATGCTGCGTATGCCCATGCACGTGGTGGTGGGGACGAGCCTTTTCCAGATTCTCTTCACGTGCATCAACGTGACTATCATGCAAGCATGGGAAAATCACACCGTGGATTTCATCCTGGCGCTCCTGCTCCTTCTCGGATCGGCCATCGGCGCCCAGTTAGGAGCCAAGGTGGGGAAGAAGCTCCAGGGCGACCAGCTCAAGATACTCCTGGCCTCGCTCGTGCTCGTGGTCATGGTAAAGATGCTCTACGGGCTTCTGGCCAGGCCCGACGTCCTTCTGGCCCACATAGGAGGTCACTGAGCCATGAGGAAGCAGTGCTTGTTCATCGTTTCGTTCCTCCTTTGCTTTGTCGCGGCAACGGCTTTCGCCGGGGACGGGGTGCAGCTGACGGTATCTCCCAAGGTGCTGGACATCGGCACGTTCTATAACGGCTCCACCCTCGCCGTACAGGGAACCGTCCCTGCGGAAAGTGAAGCCGTGGTCCGTTTCGTGGGCGAATCCTGCGATCTGCATCTGAAGGAGCGGGGCAAGGTGTTTGGGATCATGTGGATGAACCTCGATACGCTCACCCTGAAAGACGTTCCCAACGTCTGCATTGTCAGCTCCGCGGAGAAACTCGACGATTCGGCCGGCGACGCGGAAGGTTCGGCCGTGAATTCTCTTGGCCTTTCCGGCATCAAGAAGGGCGCCAAGGTGGAGTCCAAGGGTCTCGGCCGGGACGAAGCGTTCAAGGAATTTCTGAAACTCAAGAGAAAAGAAGGACTCTATCGTGAGATCACCGGGAAAATTTCCTATGATCAGACAACCGACGGGTTGAAGCACTTCAAGACGGAGATACCCGTGCCTTCGCGTCTTGCCCCGGGAAAGTACCTAGTGGAACTCGTGGCGGTCGGCAAGGGGAAAGTGATTGGTCGTGCGGAGGAGCCGGTCATCGTCGACTTGGTGGGCTTTCCCGCCATGCTCTCCGGTCTCGCGTTCGGCCATTCTGCGCTCTACGGGATACTGGCGACACTCATCGCCCTTGTGGCGGGCCTCGTCATCGGGCTCGTTTTCCAGAGCAAGGGAGCTCACTGAGAAGTGAAACAGGATGAACATGCTCGGTTCACTCAAGGAATTACTTTTCTTCTGGCATCCCCCAAAACCGCCGGTGCCCTTCTCTGTGCTTTTCAAGAAGTTCAAAAGCATCGTGGAACGGAACAACAGAATTCTCGAACTCATGGCGGACATGGGGGACAAGCTGGGAGGGGAGTATGTCTTCGACCGGCAATACATCCTTGACGTATGCGAGCGGGTGAGCGACCTCGTCTTCAAGCTCATCTCCGACCTCTGCTTCCTGACCCAGCTGGACAACGTGGAGCTTTTCACGGCCTTCGAACGCATCCAGCATGAAATCCAGGAGGAACTGGCGGGGCGGCACCCCTTCACCACCGTTCGCCCGACGATCCTACTGGACGAAATCACGTCGGACTTAAGTGAGGAAGTGGGAAACAAGTTCGCCAACCTCGGAGACATCCGGAACGTTCTAGGCCTTCCGACTCCCGACGGTTTCGTCATCACCACCAAGGCCTTTTTCGACTTCATGGAATTCAACGGTCTGGTGGAACACATCGAAGCCGCCCTGGCACGGTGGGACCGGAAGGACGATGCCGCCTTTACCGCCATGTGCAAGGAAGTGCGCCGCCGTATCCTGGAAGCGCCCGTTCCCCGTGCGGTCACCCTGCACGTCAACGCCATGCTGGACATCATGAACGCCCGCCACCGTGGAAAGTCCCTGCATTTCGCCGTCCGGAGCAGCGCATGGGGAGAGGACGGCGAATTCAGCTTCGCCGGGCAGTATGAGAGCGTCCTCCACGTGTCGGCGGACTATATTTACGATGCGTACCGGCAGGTCATCGCAAGCGCCTACACGCCCCAGGCCTGGCAGTACCGGCTGCACCGCAATTATCGGGAACACGAAATGGCCATGGCCGTCGGCGTCCAGCTGATGGCGGGGGCGGAAGTGAGCGGGGCCCTGTACACCTATGCTCCGCTGCCGCAGGAACAACAGGCGCTGGTAGTGAGCGCGGCATGGGGACTCGGCCCGGCCGTTGTGCAGGGAATCGCCGAGTCCGATACGTTCGTGCTCGATCGCATGCCGCCCCATCACGTGGTATCGGAGGAAATAGGAAACAAAACGCGGATGATCGTGCCCGGCGAGGAAGAAGGCACCGCCTGGGAGGACGTCCCGGAAGGGTTGCGTGAAGTGCCCTGTTTGTCGGCTTCCCGGATCGAAAAGCTGGCCCAGGCCGTCATGATCATCGAGCGGTACTACAAACGGCCGCAGGACGTGGAGTGGGCTTTCGACAACGACGGGAACCTTTCCATTCTGCAATCGAGGCCGCTGAGTCTGCGGCCGGAGGTCCCGGTGGTCCGGACCGGCATCGACGACGCCATACGGTCCGCGCAGGTGATCTTTTCCGACAAAGGAACGGTCGTGCAGAGGGGCATCGCATCGGGAAAGGTGTACGTGGCCCGAGACGACGAGGACCTCTCGGATTTTCCCTACGGTTCCATACTGGTCACCAAATACACCTCTCCCAAGTACGCGCGGGTCATGCGTATGGCCCAGGGGATCATCACCGACGTGGGATCGCCCACCGGGCACATGTCCACGCTGGCCAGGGAATACCGGATTCCCACCATCGTGGATACAGGGATCGCCACAACGCTGCTGAAGACCGGGGATGAAATCACGCTGGACGCCGGCCGGAACGCCGTATACTGCGGGACGATTCATGAACTCAGCCGCCTCGAATTCACCGAGGAAGATGCCTTTGAGGAATCGTACGAATATCGCTTGCTCAAGCGGCTGGTGAAAAAGATCAACGAACTCAATCTCATCAACCGCCACAGCGATAATTTCAAGCCGAACCGATGCCGCACCTTTCACGACATCACCCGGTACGCGCACGAGAAAGCCGTTGAAAAACTGATCGACCTGAGCGAAAACTATCAGAAGTACCACGATGTTACTCCGAAGCGGCTCGAAGTCGAGATTCCGCTCGGATTGATGATCATCGACATCGAAAGCGGCGCCGGCGTCCGGGGTGAAGCCAGAACCGTGCACTTCGACGAGGTGACGTCCGTCCCGCTGAGAGCCCTTCTCGAGGGGTTGCTGAAGTCCGGGATGTGGACCACCGAACCGGTCCCCATCGATCTCGGCAGTTTCATGTCCAGCGTTACCCGCACCGTCAGCGCCACGCTCGCCGTTCCTGGCAGGAGCGACCGCAATCTGGCCGTGGTGTCGAAAGAGTACATGAACCTGAATCTGAAACTCGGCTATCATTTCACCCTTCTGGACGCGTATATTGGAGATGCGACCAACGACAACTACCTCTATTTCCGGTTCCTCGGCGGGGTCACCAACTTTCTGCATAGGTCCCGGCGCGCAAAATTCATTGCAGGCGTTCTGGAATATCTCGACTTCCGGGTGGAAGTCCACGGGGACCTGGTCGTCGGCCGGCTGAAAAAAATCTCGAAAGAAAGGATGTACGGCAAGATGAAAGTGCTGGGCGGGCTTATCGGATACACGCGCCAGCTCGATGCCGGCATGACCGGCGACGACCTGATCGCCCGGTACCACACGGATTTTATACAGCGCATCCAACCCCTTTTGGAGGTGAAAGATGGCTGCTCAACCTGATTCCGAAGAAAGGAATCGCAAGTTGCAGATTCTCATACTCGACGACGAACCCATCGTCTGCAAACGCCTCAGGCCCGCGTTCCAGAAGGCGGGGTACGAAGTGGAGACATTTACCGACAGCGCGTCGGCCATGCAAAGGATCGAGGAGAAGCGTTTCGACATCGTGATCACCGATCTGAAGATGGAAGGCACGGACGGAATGCACTTTCTGGTCCGCGTAAAAGAACTCTGGCCGGAAACTTCGGCGATCGTCATCACCGGGTTCGCCACCCCCGAAACCGCCAAGGAATCGTTCCGCAAGGGCGCATTCGATTTTGTGGTGAAGCCGTTCAAACTGAGCGACATACTGGACACGGTGCGGCGTCTGGAGGAAAAGGGCAGGGGGGCAGCCGCCTCCTCATAGCGCCGGATGATCGGGGCCGGAGAAGGCAGACGGGACGTGCTTGGGATGAAACGATTCATGCGGCTGCCGTTTTTGAAGTTCGGAAAGAACCGGCCTGCCGAGACCGGCGGGCTGGAAGCGGTGCGTTCCATCTTCCATAAGTTCCAACGCATCCAGAAGCTCAATACCCGGGTCCTCGAACTCATGGCCGAAATGGATCAGGCCCTGGGGGGGAATATATCTTCGACCGCGCCTTCCTGGAGAGTTCCATCCACGAACTGGGCGTCCTTACCCACCAGGTCGTCTACAGTCTCAACGCCATGGCGCAAAACCGCTATGTGAGCCTCTTCGATCGTTTCCAGAACATCAAGGACGCCCTTGACGACGTGCTGCAGGGAGGCATGGGGCCGTTTGCGAAAAAGCTCACCCTGCCGTATTCCGCCCTCAGCTGGGAAATGGAGCCGCTTGTCGGGATATTGAACGTCTGCCTGGCCGAAGCCCGCATGCGCCTCGACCTGCCGGCCCCCGACGGCTTTGCCGTGACGGCTGCCGGTTGTCGTCTGTTCCTGGAAACGAACGGACTCGACGAAGACCTCCTCCTCGGCGATCCCGTACGGTGGGAGAAAACGATTTCCGAAGCGCGATTCCCTCCCGATCTGGAATCATCCATCGGCGATGAACTGAAAAGTCTCCTGGATAGACAGGGCAGCCACGTCCTTTTGTCGGTCCGCGCTTGCGCCGCGGGCGGGTACGGCAAACGTCCGCCCGACGTCGAGGGGGTCACCGGCATATCGCCGCGTGAAATTCTTCCGGCCTGCAAGAGCGCCATGGCCGAATTCCTGCGCAAAAGCAATGACGGCACGGACAGTGAAATCGCTTTGGCCCTGGCCGTCCATGAGGCGCTTCCCTTCCATTTTGTCGGTACCGCCGGGGGCATGCGATCGGACGGTTCTTCGGGCGGGCTTCTGAACGTTACCGCGATGACGGTGGAGAATCCCGATGAGGAGGAACGGTATCTCCTCCGGAGGGTCTATCCCTTCGACCTCGTGCAATCGGAGATCCGTCCCAAACCCCTCGACGGCGAATTTCCGCCCGGAGCGGCGCCGTTGTCCCCGACCCACGATGGGCTGTATCATGGATCGGCCTTCGTGGAGCCCGCATTCCTCAGGACGGTCGCGGAGAGCGTCATGACGTTCGAGCGCATGCTCGGCGGAAGGCAGGAAATGCACTGGGCGAGGAAGGGGCAGGAGGCAAGGCCCATCGTCCTGAATGTTTTCCCCCTGAATGGGACCGATGATCCCGAGGTTTCCGCATCGAACGACGAAACACCTCCCTCCGATGTGGAGGTGTTGCTCAGGGGCGGTGAAACCGTACAATCGGGCCGGGCGGCTGGCAAGGCCGTGCTGGTGTCGGAGGACGACGATCCGGAATCTTTTCCCCACGGCGCCGTGGCCGTGGCCGCGGCGGCCAGCCCGAAGCTGAGCGCGATCCTGCGAAGGGCGTCGGCCCTGATCACCGAACTTGGCACCTCCATCGGGCATCTGGCGACGATTGCGAGAGAGCTGCGCGTTCCGGCAATCTTCGGACTGTCCGGTGCCATGAAAATAATCCGCCAAGGCATTGAAATCACGGTGGACGCCGAAGAGCGGGTGGTGTATCGGGGCGTCGTCGAATCGTTGTTGACCGGGCAGGAAGAGTCCGCGGAACTGTACCCCGGCGACCCCGAATACGGCACCCTCCGTCGGCTCCTGCGCTGGATCATGCCGCTCAACCTCATCGACCCGGAGTCCTCCGGCTTTTCGGCGGAAAACTGCGCCACCTATCACGACATCATTCACTTCGCGCACGAACGTTCCGTGGAGGAGCTGCTCCACCTGCAGGCTCGCGGGCTCGCGTTGAGTCATCTCCATGCCCGCATGGTGGACCTCGGGGTTCCGCTCGATCTCTTCGTCATCGACATCGGAGGCGGGATTTCCCCTCGCGACAGCGGCGCCTTATCGGTAACCGATGTTGCCTCGGAACCGTTTCGCGCTTTCCTGCGCGGACTGACCGCCAGGGACATGTGGGACACCGCTCCGGCTTCCCTTCGGCTGAAAGACATCTTTTCCGGCCTGGACAGAACCTTCGCGGCCATGCGGAGCAAGCCCGAATATGCAGGGATGAATCACGCCGTCGTGGCCGAAAATTACATGAACATGGGGCTGCGCCTCGGATACCACTTCAGCGTCGTGGACAGCTATCTCGGCACCAATGAAAACCAGAATTACATCTATTTTCGTTTTGTCGGCGGTTTCGCGGACGATCGAAGGCGTCGGTTGAGGGCCGAACTCCTGCGCACCGTGCTGGAGGACATGCGTTTCAAGGTTCTGGTCAAGGGCGACCTGGTGGTGGGGAAGCTGAAAATTGCGGGAAGAGAGGAAATCGCGGCGTCGCTTACCATGCTGGGCGAATTGACCGGCTTTACGCGGCAGCTCGATATATCCCTGGCTTCGGAAGAGGACGTGCGGCAATTCGTGGCCGCGTTCAGGCGGAAGCGGTCGGTGGGCGGCGCCCCCAACCATGACGCAAGGGAGGCAGGGGATGGCTAGGCTGGCGCAAGCGCTCCTCGAAGCATGGCGCAGGCGACGTCAGGCCCGCGCGACGGAAGTCCTGGACGACCTGAAGCTCCGCTACCACACCTTCCGTGTTCTCCTCGCCAACAACGAACGATCGCTCGACCTGCTGCGGCTCCTGGAGCTGTCGCTGGCGTCGTCGGCCACTTCAAGAGCGGAACTTTCGGACCGGATAGACGAACTCCTCAGCGTCACCTATGAACTCGTCGACGGGTTGAACCGCCTCACGGAAAATCGCTACGGCGCTCTCTACGACAGACATCAGGCGATGGAGGAAGCCGTGAGGAAATCGTTCGATGCTTTGTCCGAAGAACGGCCGCGTATGGCGCGCACCATCTTTCTGGACAATGCGACCGGGGACCACAAGGCATCGCTCGGCAGCAAGGCCGCCACTTTGGGCATTCTGAAAAAGGCCGGTTTTCCGGTTCCGGACGGCTTTGCCGTGCCGGCCGAGGTGTGCGGCGAAGTGTTGGCCGTCGACGATCTGGAAACGCACATTCGAAGCACCTTGCAGCTGCTGGAAAACGGCGGAGCGCCGGTCGCGGAAGCCGAAGCGGAAGCAATGGATTTACAGCGGCGCATCCTCGATACCCCTCTCCCCGCAGCGCTCGAAGCGGAACTCCGGTCATCATACGAACGGATCTCCGACAACGGGAAGACGGCTGTATCGGTACGGAGCAGCGCCCTGGTGGAGGACAGGCCGGAGCATTCCTTTGCCGGTCAGTTCAAGAGCATACTCAACGTGACTTCCCTCGAGTCGTTCCTTTCCGCGTTCAAGGAGGTACTGGCCGGCAATTTCAGCCCACGCGCGGTAAGTTACCGGCTCCATGCGGGGCTCCCACAGGCCGGTCGCGACATGGCGGTCCTGTGCCAGAGAATGATCGAGGCGCGTACTGCGGGCGGTCTGTTCACCGTCGACCCCGCCGATCCGGAGAGCGGGCGGATGCTCGTCAGCGCCGTTCCGGGCTTGGGCATTTCCGCCGTGAGCGGCAGTGCGCCGGCCGATTTGTACCGGCCGTTGCGGGACGGACCGGACCGGGAGCCCATGGAGGAATGGGCTCAGTTGGTGAAAAAGACCCATCGCGCGGTGAATGTCCCGGGTGGAGGCATACGCACGGAGGAGGTACCGGAAGCGGAACGCGACGAATCGATTCTTTCGGAACGCGAAGTTCTCACTCTGGCCAGGATGGGGCGCAGGATCGAAAGCCTTCTGGGGAAGCCGCAGGACATCGAATGGGCGATGGCTGCCGATGGAGAAATCCGCATCCTGCAATCGAGAGACATCCGGCTTTCCCTCAAGGACCGGCGTGTGGCCGAGGGAGTGAAGGGAAAACCGCTGCTTTCGGGCGGAGTCGGAGCATCGCCGGGAAGGTGCGTGGGGAGGATCAAAATCGTCCATTCGGCAAAGGAAGTTGAGGAGTGGCGGAGGTCCGATCACGACCCCGCCGTCCTGGTGCTGCACCAGAGTCTGGTGGATGCCGCCGGATGGCTCCCCGACTTCGAAGGGGTCGTGGTGGACCTCGGAAATCCCACCGATCATCTTTCCTGCGTGGCGCGCGAATACTCCATTCCCATGCTCACCGGAACAGGCAGGGCCACGGAACTGCTGAAGGATGGCGAATGGGTCATTCTGGACGCCGACACGGCGGTTGTCTTGCAGGCACCCGAGGAGGTATGGTCCGACGCCGAATCGGTCCGGCCGAAATCGTCTCGCTCCGAACTGCGCCGACGGCCGGTTCAGCCTGCCTTGACCCCCGAACTCTCCCGTTTGCGGAATCTGATCGAACCGTTGAACCTCACCGATGCCTATGGACCCACATTTTCCATCAGCGAATGCCGGTCCCTGCACGACATTATCCGGTATATCCACGAAATGGCCATCCTCGCCATGTTCAGGGCGGGCGACGAAGTCCTGGAGGAAGCCGAGAGCATCGTACGGCGGCTGGATGAGGGGGTGCCGTTTTCCTTCCTCATCATAGACCTCGGCGGAGGAATTATTACCGATCGAAAAGGGATGAAAGTGAAGCTGGAAGACATCCTTTCGGTCCCCCTGTTGGCGCTGTGGAAGGGGATGTCCACTCCGGGACTCAGGTGGAACGAAGGGCCGCCAGTGCCCGGAGTCGCAGGGCTTTTTTCAAGATCCCTGCTGGACAGCGGCGGCTCGCGGCCGGTTGGAAGCCAGAACTATACCTTGATTACCCGCGACTATCTGAACCTGAACGCGAGGGTCGATTACCATTTTGCCATGGTCGACACCGTCTGCGGAAGCAATTCCCGCGAAAACTACGTCCGTTTCCGCTTCAAGGGAGGCGGAACCACCGTCGTGCAGCGGGAACGGCGGGTGCTTTTCATGAGCGAAGTGCTGGAGGAATATCGATTCGTCACCAGCCGGCAGGGCGACCTGATAACCGCATCGATCCAGGAACTCCCGCAACCGCAGATTGAGGAATTGCTGGTAATGGTCGGCAGGCTTCTCGGGTTCAGCCGCTTGCTGGATGCCGCCATGAGCGACGATACCGTTCCCAAAAAGCTGGTGCGGGCGTTTCTCCAGGGCGACTACGGGCTGCAATCCCTTTCTGCTCAGGCGTGATAAAAGCGCAGGCGGGGCAGTTCGACCGCCGTTAAAAGGTTGCCGTAGGAAGCCCCCGTATCGATGCCGATCTTGTCGGCGGTGACGAACGGCGTCCGAAAGGGGGTGTGCCCGAACACCACCACGCTGTCGAGCGTTCCCCGGTAGTGCAGAAAGGTATCGCGCACCACCAGCAGCCTGTCCAACGAACTTTCCTCCGGCTGCTCTCCCGGAATAACCCCCGCGTGAATGAACAGGTAATCCCCCAACCGGTAGTAGGGCAGCAGGTCGGCGAGAAAGTCGCGGTGCGCGTCCGGAAGGAAGGAGAGGTCCTGCATGGCCCGGATGGGGCGGTCGCCGTAGCTGGATAGGGTTGCCTCCACCCCCATGGGCCGGAGGGCGTGCAAGTAGCCTTCGTCGCCGGTGCGGGCGTATTCCAGCAGGTTGTATTCATGATTGCCCATGAGGAAGACGGCGTTTCGAACCTTGTGCCGCACATCGAGCAGCAGATCGATCACCTGCTGCGATTCCGGTCCCCGATCGAGATAATCGCCCAGAAAAATGAGGAAATCCTCTTCGGGATCGTACGGGAGCCTTTTCAGCAGCGTTGCGAGCTTTCCGTAACACCCGTGAACGTCGCCCACCGCGAAAATGTTGGGACCTTTTTGCCGATGCTTTTCCTGCATTGCTCCCTCACTATTTCACGCATTCTACCGTAATCCTCCCTGAAAAACACGCACTTGCGCCGCGGAAATCGGGTAATTCGTGCCTGCGGTGCTGAAATAGTTTCAACACCGGAATAATCTCCCGTTCGATACTCTTCTCACATTGCATTGCCAGATGTAAGACAACATTTCAATGAATTACCTCTTTCATCATGAAAATGAATGACAACAATTACCGGAAAAACTCGGCAAAAAATGCCTATTTCCTTAGATGTACTAGGCAAAATATTCCTCTGTAACCTTTTTCTCTCTGTTCACACTATACCGGTGAAGTGCAAGTAAATGACAATGGTATGTAAAGTAAAAAGAGAAAGGAGAATAAGAAAATGTACATTGGTGCTTTGGACAACCAGTACGAACAATGGGGCAATGTACGACAATCGAGCAACGTTGGATCGACGGCGAACGGAACATCTCAGACGCCGACGGGACGTTCGCAGTTCGGAATGGATGAACAACAGGACACAAAGAGAACCGGAGAAGCCCAGGCTGGAATGAATTGCGGTTTTTACAGCAACATAAACAGTGTCTGGGCTGATATGCAAACCGGTAATGCATCGACTGACGACGAAGACTCGTTCGCCACGGAAATGCTGAGCCGGGCGCAGGACAAATTCACCGAACTGGACGTGAACGGAGACGGTAGCCTGGACGAGGACGAGTTCCTCAGCGAGATACAGGGAAAGCTCGATTCGCTCTCGTCGAGCACGGAATCAACGGAATCGGATTCGACGGACGAAGACTCGTTCGCCACGGAAATGCTGAGCCGAGCGCAGGACAAATTCACCTCACTGGACGTGAATGGAGACGGCACTCTGGACGAGGACGAATTCCTCAGCGGGATACAGGAAAGGCTCGATACGCTCTCGTCGAGCACGGAATCGACGGAATCGGATTCGACGGACGATGAGGACTCATTCGCCACGCAGATGTTGAGCCGGGCGCAGGAAGCGTTCAGCACCTTGGACGCGAACGGCGACGGCACCCTGGACGAGGATGAATTCCTCAGCGGCGTCGAGAACATGCAATCGATCCAGGGGAATGCGCAGAATCCCTATTTCGGGCCGGGACAGAATGTGAACGGTCCCTACGGCGGTTCCGGGAACGTCGATTTCACGGCATGACCATTCCGGCTATTGCCGCGAACGTATCAGGGAATTGTGCAGACGGGGAAATCACCATTTTGATGTTTCATTGTTTCATGGACGTCTATCGGAAAAGGATGGCCGGCAATGTATGTAAACGGCGTGAGTACCATCGGCAATACGACGACGAGTGCGTCATCCGCAACGAACAGCTCCATTTCCATGGAAGACTTTTACAAGCTGCTGACAACGGAACTGCAGAATCAGGACCCGACCGATCCGGTGGATACGAGTACCATGATCTCCCAAACGGCGTCATACGGGCAACTCGAAAAGCTCGACGACATAAGCGACGATCTCGGCAAGCTGCTGTTGTATCAGCAGTCCATGAACAATGGACAGGCCGTCTCGTTCCTCGGGAAAACGGTCACCGTGGACAGCGATCAGCTGAGCCTGACCGACGGAACGTCGGGGGACATTCAGTTCCAGCTCGCCGGGGACGCGAGCGACGTCACCGTGTCGATCTACAACGCCGACGGTACACTGGTGCGGAAGATCGACGGCGGCGCGTTGAGCGCGGGTACGAATACCCTGGAGTGGAACGGTCGCGATGATGACGGCAATTCCTTGCCGGACGGGGACTATACCTTCAGCGTTTCGGCGATGGATGGGTCGGGCGCCGCGGTAGAGGCCACCACGCTGAGTACGTCGGAGGTAACGGGGATCACCTTTGAGGACGGCATCGCATATCTGCAACTGGAAAACGGTACCGTTCCGGTGGGCAGCGTCGTGGAAGTGTACGGCTCCTGAAGCGGAGATGGACGGATGCTTCAAGAGGGGAAGGTATTCCACCGGGAAGAGGGGTGAACAATGATCGGTTCATTGTACAGCGGCATTACGGGCCTCAAGGCAAACAGTACGGCCCTGGCCGTCATCGGCGACAATCTGGCAAACGTGAACACCACCGCCTTTAAGTCGTCCACCATATCGTTTGCGGATCTGTTGAGCGATTCCGTTGCCGGATCAAGCAGCAGCGAGGTGGGGAAGGGCGTTGAGGTGCAACAGATCAGTGCGGACTGGAAACAGGGAATCATCGAAGGCACCGGCAATAGTACCGACGTCGCCATCAACGGGGACGGCTTCTTCGTACTTGAGAACCAGTGGGGACAGAATTTTTACTCGAGAGCCGGCGAGTTCGATTTCGATGAAGACGGCATTCTGGTGAACCCCGATGGATTGGACGTTCAGGGGTATCCGGTGACCGGAGTAAACGATGACGGGTCGCTGGATCTGGGCACCATGGGCAAGATCGACATTTCCAATGCGAGTTCTCCACCGGTCGCCACCGACGAGATTTCGACGGAGATCAACCTGGATGCGGACGCGGACGTGGGCGACACCTTCAGCACCACGGTTTCCGCCTACGATTCGCTGGGGAATACCACTCCGATCACCATCGAGTTCACCCGTACCGCTACGGGGTGGGACTGGTCGGCATCCTGGCCGGACAGCATATCCGCCGATCCCCCGGTAACCGGGAGCATGGAGTTCGATTCGGACGGGAACCTCGTGAGCCCGACCGCCAACCCCACCATCTCCATCACCAACCTGAAGGACAATGCGTCGGATTTGAACGTCACCTGGAACATCCTCGACGATGACGGAACTTCCAACGGCGACATTACCGGGTATGCCTATACCTCCGTCACGAACTCCACAAGCAAGAACGGAAACGGGCTGGGAGTCATTCAGGGGGTCTCCGTGGACAAATCCGGCGTCGTGTACGGGGAGTTTTCCAACGGCGAGAAAACCGCCCTCTATCAGTTGGCAATTGCCGACTTCTCCAACGAAAACGGGCTGAACAGTCTGGGCAACAATCTTTTCGAGGAGACCATCAATTCGGGAGACGTCGTCTTCGGGACGGCGGGAGTAGGAGGGATCGGGGAGATACGTCCCGAATCGCTGGAAATGTCGAACTCCGACATCACTACCGGCCTGGTCGACATGATCAACGTCCAGAGCGCATACAATGCGAACGCAAAGGTCATCACGACCACCGACGAAATGCTCGACGTGGTCATCAACTTGATAAAGTAGTGTTTTCCATGGCGACCTTTTTCAAGGGGCGAAGCATCAAGGCACTGCTTCCGCCAAATGGAAAAGCGATCCGTCATCCGATCCGGTGAAAAAATGACGACTCTTTCCGGGATATTGTACGCGGGGAAAAGCGCGCTGTCGGCTCAGCAGGTGGCGATCAACACCACCGGCAACAACATCGCCAATGCAGACACAACGGGATATTGCCGGCAGACGGCCGCTCTCTCGTCAAACGACCCGCTTCGCACGTCGGCGGGCTTCGTCGGAACGGGAGTCAACGTCGGCGACATTACCAGGGCACAGAACAGCTACCTGGAAAAGCGAATCGTCGCCGAGAACGGAAACGTCGGCCGGTGGGATGCGTTGGCTCAGGCACTCAATGAGGTGGAAAGCCTTTTCACCGAATCGGACGACTACGGTTTGACCAAGGCGTTGAGCGAGTTCTGGGACGGCTGGGCGGACCTTGCCGACAACGCGAGCGGAACCGCGGAACGATCGACGCTGGTCGCCGATGCGCAAAACCTGGCGGACGTCTTCAACGATCTGGCGTCCGGCCTCGAAGACGTTCAACGGGAAATGGATGCCGGAATCGAGGGCGACGTCGACCGGGTAAACGCTATCGCGGCCCAGGTGGCGGACCTCAACCAACAGATAGCCGGGGCCGAGATGAACGGGCAAACTGCCGCCACCTACCGGGACACCCGCGATTCGCTGCTGGAAGAACTTTCGGGGTTGATCGACATCAGCTACTACGAGAGCGACAACGGCATGGTGACCGTTCAGGTGGCCGGTACGGGAAGTCTGGTGGAAGGTGCAACGGCTTCCTCCTTATCGACCGAGAAAAATCCCTCGTCCGGGAATCTGGACATCGTCCTGACGGGGAGCGACGGCGGCGGGAAGGTCATTACCGACAAGATCTCCGGCGGGTCGTTGAAAGGGCAGGTGGAAGCAAGAGACGACTACGTCGAAGGATACCTCGACAGTCTGAACACATTGGCATCCGCCGTCATGGAACAGGTGAATACGCTCCACGCCGACAGCTACGGGCTGGACGGATCGACCGGTTATCCTTTCTTCACCGGCACATCGGCCGCGGATATGGCCGTCAATCAGGACATCGTGGACGACAACGGAAAAATCGCGGCCTCCGGGACGTCGGACGGAATTCCCGGCGACAACGCTACCGCGCTCTCCATCGCGGCACTGCGGGAGTCGTCGACCACGAACGGCGATACGGCAACGTTTACGGACTACTATTCTTCCTTGGTCGGCGACGTGGGGACGGATGTCGAGCGGGCAAACAGCAATCAGGATTACCATACGGACGTTGCGACGTCGCTGGACAATTTGCGGCAGTCCGTTTCGGGAGTATCGATCGATGAGGAAACCGTGAATCTGGTGATGTACCAGAGCGCCTACGATGCGGCGGCGAAGTTGATCAGCGTGGTGAAGGAAATGCTCGATACGCTGATAAACGACATGTGATGCAACGAGGAACGGAAACCGTTCACCAATAGAACTGGAGAAAACCGGTGCGCATCACCTTCGGCATGATGAAAAACACCTCTATCAACAACCTCAGCCGGCAGTCGGAGAAATTAATGGATTGCGAAAATGAGGTTTCCTCGGGGAGGAAGAT
This sequence comes from uncultured delta proteobacterium, assembly GCA_963826125.1. Lineage (GTDB taxonomy): Bacteria > Desulfobacterota > Desulfarculia > JACQYL01 > CAWGVV01 > CAWGVV01. The sequence goes on from CAWGVV010000001.1 coordinate 566,535, forward strand.
GAACAAGCCGTCGGATAACCCGACTTCCGCGGCCCGCATTGTCTCCTATCGCACTACCCTGGCGTCGATAGAACAGTACAACGACAGCATCACCAAGGTGAAAAACCGGATCGAAATCACCGATTCGACCCTGGATAGTGTTCAAACGCTGATTAGTGACGCGATCGATACGGCGGAGGACAACCTCACGGAAAACAATGCCACGCTGGAAACCGCCATACAGCAGCTCAAAGGCACTTACACGGAAATCCTGAGCCTCGCCAACGGGAAGAGCGGCAACGGCTATCTGTTTTCGGGGAACCAGACCCGGACGGTACCCTTCGGGGAGACCGTCACCCTGGACGGCGGGAACCCGGCGGACGTGTCCTTCGGACTTGCCGAGGATTCTACGGACACCACCATAACGATTTACAATGGAGCGGGTGAGTTGGTACGGACGCTGACGCCCGCCGAAGTGGGAGGGTGTTCCGAGGGAACCAACACGGTCGTCTGGGACGGCCTCGACGACGACGGCTCACTCTGCGACGACGGCACCTATTCCTTTACCGTGAGCGGACTCGACGGCTCCGGGCTCGCCGTTGCGGACTATCCCGCATATCAGGGGGACGACGGCACGCTGCGGGTTCAGATCGGCACCAATACCACGATGGAATTGAATGCCGACGGAGATGAGCTGTTCACCGACGTTCTGAAAACGTTGAAGGAATTGATCGTTACTTTTGAAAACGGCAACTACGACGCATCCTCAATTTCGGGTCTCACGGAGAGCTTGCAGGAATCGAGGGAGAATCTGGATGTGTTCAGGGCATCCCAGGCAGCGGCGTATAAGGTGGCCGAAACCAACGAAAGCATGCTCGAAAAACTGAAATCGAACGTGGAAGACGCGTTGAGCAACTCCCGCGATGCGGATACGGACCGGGCGGTCGTGGAACTGCAAATGCAGAAGACGTCATACGATGCGTCCCTGGAAGCGGTGGGTTCCATTCTCTCCCAGGGCACGCTGCTGGACCGACTGGCCTGACCCGAGCCGCTGCCCGTCTGCCCACCGTACGGCGCTTCGTTCCGACTGAAGTGCTATTTTCGGGGAGGCGGCATGAAGGGGGGCGGCGGCAGGAAATGCCTCATTCTGATGAAGTTTTCGCGCCATTTCTTCGATTGCGCCTCGTCCAGTTTTTGCGCCACTTCGTCTCTCAACTCATCAAGCTCTTTGTCCAGGCGGGGACGGGATTCCTCCTGTATTTTTCTTAAATTTTTCAGCCGCTCCGCCAGGATTTCCCGGACCTCTTTTGCCTGTTCCGGCGAGAGTTTCAGTTCGGAAGTCAGCCGTTCGGTGATGAGCTCGGGCATCCGTTCCGGGTGGTTCATGAACCGGTCCCTGTTCATCCTGTCGAAGTAGCGTCCTCCTCCCACGCCGATCACGATTCCACAGAGGAGGAAGACGGCGCCGAACAACACCAACGGCCATCGGCGCCTTTTCCGTGCAATCGTCGCGGGATCCTTTTTACTCGTATCCGGAAAACCGTTCAAAGAAGCCAAGAGCGCAACCTCAACCTTCGCGTGGAAGCTGGTTTCCGAAGTTCATCACCAGAGGCGGACACAACCGACCGAGTTGTATGCCAGGACCAGCTGGGATGAATGAAAATACAGTGTGGCAAGCCAGTCCACCAGCGGCTGGCTTTTGACAAAGACCGTTAGGCCGGCGGCGGTGGCCGCCATTACGGACGCCGCAGCCATCCATGCCAAGGGCCGGTAGGATGTTGTGGCGGACGTCTTTTCCGTTCGGCTGCGTAATTCAGCCATTACCCGGTTGGATACGTTTACTGAAGGATGCGCTTCCTTTCGCGCCCTGGCCGCAAGCTGCCGAATGAAATCCTTTTCATTCATGATCGGTCCCATCCATTATTTTCTTTAACAATTTCTTGAGTTTTGTACGGGCCCTCAGCGTTTGAACCTTCACCATCGTCTGACTCAGGCCCGTCAGGCGGGATGTCTCCTTGACACTGTGGTCTTCAACGTAACGCAGAGTGAGGATAAGCCTGTCGCGCGGCGGGAGTTGGCCCAATAACTTGTGGAGAAGCTCTCCGGCCTCCAGGGGGTCCAGGGCATCGAAAATGTTCTGATCCGTCGTGACGACTTCCGGAATTCGATGCCACTCTTCAAAGGAAACGGTCGGAAACGAGCGTTCCTTGGCCTGCTTCTTCCAGTACTGATATCCAACCCGCGTGGCGACTTTTGTGAGCCAATGGGTAAAAGGCGCCTTTTCCCTATATGTATCGAGGCTCAAGTATACTTCAACGAACACATTCTGTACAAGCTCTTCATGAACGGTCCTGTCGCGCGAGAACCGCCACATCATCGCCGATACCATGTCCTGGTTTCGTTCGAGCAGACTACGGTAGGATTCGCTGTCTCCCTGCAAGGTTCGGCGCACGTCCCTGAGGTCGGCGTGTTCGGCAACACCATGGTTTGCTGCGTCGGTCACAGCAGTCTGTTTCTCGCTGTCGGAGGAAACGGAACCCTTCGCCGGTTCCGGGGAGCAGAGATCGAGGATTTTTCCATTGGCCACCGGTAGATACCCCATGTGATCGTATCGCGTGAACGATTGATTACGGCTCGTCTCTTTCAAGGCAAGCCGCCGCGTTCCACCGAACAGATACTGATGTGTTCGATGGACGGAATCTCGATGGGGAACACCGTCATGCCCTGTTTGGGGCGCCGGGGTGGTCTTTATAAAGGTGTGTTCATCCCTTTTCCGATGTTTGCATGACGTTCTTCAGCAAATCCCTCCTTGCCGAAAAGAAATGGAACGTTTGCGAAACGCCGCGCGAATGGTTGCTTCGGATTCGGTTTTGTCGCCATTCCGAAATGCTCGGCTCATCCCGTCCGAACGAAGCCCGCGCTTTCCCGGCTGCCGGTTGTTTGGACAGTATACGACTCCGCAATGAGTCGGTCCATAATATCAAAGCAATAACTGTGCCGATGGCGAAAAAATGTGGAGTGGACTTATCCGGCACGGAGGAGAACCGGAGTGTAACCTTTTCCTCCGGCAGTCCACATACCTGATGAAGATGCGGAACATCGTCGGCCGGGGTGGCTTACGTCCGCGTGCCTTACACTCGGAAAAGCGATTCGTGAGAACGGTATGGGTATGAAAGTCATTCAATATCCCACAAAGGTGTTGGAAGCGTATCGAAAGATGCATCTGGAAGCGCAGTCCGGTCGGGAGGTGGAAGCCACGGTGCTCACCAAAGCGGCCCTTGCCTTGAAGAAGTGGAAGGAACAGTGGCAGGACCAGGGCCGGGAAGCCGGACTGCGGGATGCCCTCGTCTACACTCAGCGGGTGTGGTCCATTCTGCAGGCGGAACTGGCCAATCCGGACAACCCGCTGCCGCAGAAGCTGCGGGAGAACATTCTCAACCTCAGCCTGTTTATGGACCGGCGGATTTTCGACATCATGGCTTATCCCTCGCCGGAAAAGCTCTCGTCGCTGATCGAAATCAACCTTGCCATCGCGTCGGGCCTGCGAGCCAATCCCTCGTCAGGAAGACGCTCCGGAGAAAATACCGCCGTAGAGTAGTCATGAGGGAGCGAAACCGGTCGAGACTATTTTTTACAACAGCGGAATGATGAATGGAGAGTTGCAGGCAGTTATTCTATTACAAATAAAAAATAATGATCGGTAAAACCGTTTTAGCATTATGCACTACCTTATATCAATGCATTAATATTCATTGATATAAGGTAGTGTTGTTTTATTTTTACGGCCTATAACTTAGAAAAAAAGCTATGTTGTTACAAAAAACAAAATTTAACTATAAAGTTGTTGCAGTATATGCCGATAAGTAAATTGTAGGATAAAGATAGTCGAGAGAGGAGGGAGAACCGATTATAGACTATTCGTTCCTTTTACTCATTTGCAATGAAACATGCTTCATAACTGAATGACATAATCGGAGGGGAAAAGCCATGTCGAACGATATCGCCCTTACTTCAAGCATGAGGAAAAACCTGCTCGCTCTTCAGGATACGGCGGAACTCATGGACAGAACCAGCAACCGACTTTCCACCGGCAAGAAGGTAAACAGCGCCCTGGACGATCCCGTCGCATACTTCTCGGCCAAGGCCAACACCGATCGCTCCAACGATCTCCAGAAGCTGAAGGACAACATGAGCGAAGGCGTGCAAACCATCGAGGCGGCCAATAGCGGCATCGAGTCGATTACGGACCTGGTGGACCAGGCGGAGTCGGTCATCAATTCGGCAAAAACCGCCGATGCGGCGGACGTCACCGACTTGCAAACCCAGTGGACGACCATAATGAGCAAGTTGGACGACATGGCCACCGACTCAAACTATAAGGGCATCAATCTCCTGGCGGGCGATACCTTGACCGTTCAGTTCGAAGGTACCCACGCCTTGGACGTCACCGGGTTCGACGCTTCCAACGCGGGTCTCGGCTTCACCGCGGTCACCGACTTTACCGACGCCGCGGAGCTTCAAACCCATCTCGACGAGATCAAAACGGCCCTGTCCTCCTTGAGAACCAAACAGCAGTCGCTTTCTCTCAATCTCTCGATAGTCAATACGCGGCAGGACTTCACCACCAATATGATGAACACTCTCGACACCGGCGCCGACAACCTCACCTTGGCCGACATGAACGAGGAGAGCGCCAACGAACTCGCACTCGAAACAAAACAGTCGCTGGGCATTTCGGCGTTGAGTATGTCTTCGACCGCGGCCCAGAGCGTCCTCAAACTCTTTCAATAGCGGCTTGAGCAACCGGGGAATGCCGGGGGGAAGGACCCCCCGGCGCATTTTTTTGTGGCAGGAAGGATAAAACGATTAATGTAAGGTTCTTGCTGCGGAATCGGTTTCGATTTTCAGGCGAATATCGACAAAAGCATTCCTACCTCAGCTTCAGCGATTCCACTTTCATGCGTGCTTCCGACAACAACGGCTCAACCAGTGGAATATATCCCGTCTGAGCGCTGTACTTCTGGCCTTCGCCAAGGCAGTAGTTGAGGACGTTTTTGAGCGTCTGAAGCTTCAGTTGATCGTCATAGGTGTTGTGACAGATGAGCCACGTGAGGGTCAGAATCGGATACGAGCCTTTTCCGGATGGGTCTGCAGGTATTTTCGCCAGCGAATTCCCGGATGAAGCATTCGCCGAACCGATCGTCTCCAGGAAAGCGTGGGTGGTCGGAGCGACGAATTGTCCCGCCTTATTCTGCAAAGTGGCCATGGGAATGTCGGTGAAATAGGCATAGCTGTATTCGACATATCCTATGGAACCCGGCAATACCTTCACCGTTTGGGCCACTCCTCCGTTCCCGGCCGCTTTCACCAGTCTCCCTTCTTCTCCGAAATTATCCGGCCACACGGGTTTCATGGCAGCCTCAACCGTCTTTGCAAATTCTTCGCTGGCGGCGCTTAAATGCTGAGTCAATACGCGGGTTGTCCCGCTACTCTCCACCCGGGCCACTAGGGTGATCTCCTTGTTGGGCAATTCAATGCCCAGGTTTTCTTTCTTGATGATCGGGTCCTGCCAATTCTTGATTTTGCCGAGAAATATCCCGGTGTAGGCTTCCCGGGACAGACGAAGATCTTTCACGCCTTCGAGGTTGTAGATGAATACCACGGCGCCGGCCGTCAAAGGCACCTGGACGACACCCGTGCTCACCTTTTCCATTTCCTCCTCTGTCATCGGAATGTCGGAACCGGCGAAATCCAACCGCTTGGCAATGAAATTGGACACACCGGCCCCGCTGCCGAACGTTCGGTAATTGATGTGGACGTTCGGATGCATCCGGTTGTATTCCTTGAACCATTTGACATATAAAGGCGCGGGAAAGGTGGCGCCTCCTCCGTTCAGCGTAACGTCCTGAGCGAAGACCGACGAAGTTCTTCCGCTCATAAGTAGAAAAACCGTAAGAACTAGCATGAAACATGGCAGGAATTTTTTCATTGTTTCCTCTCATCGTGGTGCTTTGAACTCTTTCAGCAGGCCGGAAATCGATTTCCGGCCTGCTGAGCCGAATTGCGGTTATCGGCGGCGATTCATGAGTAAGGGCGCTTTAGTGGACGTTGTTCAACGCATTGAGGGCGGAGGCGCCGACGGATTGGGGGAGGGGGGAATATCCGTATTCCGCGGCGTATTTCTGCCCTTCGCTCAAGCCCCAGTTGACGAACCGTTTCACCTTTTCGGCCTTGGCCCGGTCGGGGTAGGATTTGTAAAGCAGGAGCCAGGTGTAAGTAACGATGGGGTATGAATTCTCGCCGTCGGGGTCGGGGATGAACATCCGGAGGTTGGGCGGCATCTGTCCGGACGTGTTGGCCAGAGTTGTGGTGCCGCTCTCATCCGTGGGCTTGATGTAGTTCCCCATCTTGTTTTCAATGGCGGCCATGTTCAGACCGGCCCGCTTGGCGATTCCGTACTCTACGTACCCGATGCTGCCCCGGGAATAGTTAATCTTGGCCGCTACCCCTTCGTTGTATCTGGCCGACATGGAGTTGCCCGGCCAACCGATCACCTTGCCCGCTCCCGGACCTTTTTCCCTCCAGTCCCGGCTGATGGTGCTCAGATGATTGGTGAACGCCCACGTCGTTCCGGAAGAATCGACGCGGGTAACGGTCACGATGTTCAGGTTGGGGAGCTTCAGTTGCGGATTGAGCGCCTTGATGCGTTCGTCGTTCCAGTAGTGTATCTTCCCGAAGAAGATATCGGTGTACACCGCCCGGCTGAGGCGCAATTCACCGTGTACGTCGGGGAGGTTATAGGCGAGCGCTATGATGCCGGCCGTTGCCGGAACGAGCTGTACGCCGCGTTTCACCTTGTCGATCTGCGCATCCGTCAGAGCCGCGTCACTGGCGCCGAAGTCGACCTTCTCGGCGAGAAAACGACGGGTGCCCTCGCCACTCCCCACCATATCGTAAAACAGGGTGAAGTCGGGACTGACTTTGGCGAATTCCTTGATCCAACGACGATAGAGCGGAGCGGGGAAAGAGGCGCCCGCGCCGACGATATCGGCGTTCTCGACGGTGATCTCCTTTGTTGCCGCAAACCCGGCCGAAACGGAACCGACAACCACCACCGCCACTATGAAGGCAGAGAAAACGAATTTCACCTTGTTCATAACACAAGACTCCCACTCAGGAGAATTGACCCTGGAGGTACTCCTTCGTCAACTGTTGCTGCGGATTCTGAAAAAGTTGCATGGTGGGTCCCATTTCAACCAGATACCCGGTCCTGCCTCCCCTGGAGATGTCTACCGCAAAGAAAGCGGTCTGATCGGCAATGCGTTGCGCCTGTTGCATGTTGTGCGTGACGATGGCCAAGGTGAATTTCTGCTTGAGTTGCACCATCAGTTCTTCGATCTGCCGGGTGGCGATGGGATCGAGGGCCGAGCAGGGTTCGTCCATGAGCAGGACCTGCGGTTCGGTGGCTATGGCCCGGGCGATACAGAGACGCTGCTGCTGTCCGCCGGAGAGCGACAACCCGTTGTTCTTCAGCTTGTTTTTTACTTCGTCCCAGAGGGCGGCGCTCCTCAATGCCTTTTCCACCTTTTCATCCATGCTGCCCTTGAGTCGGTTCAGTCGAAGACCGAAGGCAACATTTTCGAAGATGGACATGGAAAACGGATTGGGTTGCTGGAACACCATCCCGATGTTGCGTCGTACGGCCACCGGATCGACTTTTTTATCGTAGATGTCCATGCCGTAATAGTGGACCTTGCCCTTGAATTGAAAACCGCGGATAAGGTCGTTCATTCGGTTGATGCTTTTCAGCACCGTGCTCTTGCCGCAGCCCGAAGGTCCGATGAATCCGGTAATCTGGTTTTTCTTGATGGGAACATAGCTGTCACGGACCGCCAGGAAATCTCCGTAATAGATTTCATCCGCCCGGCAGTCGAGCACGACGCCTTCCGGTAAGCCGCCGTTGTCTTTCCCTTTTATTATTTCCTTATTGTTCGACCCCATGTCTATGGTTACTCCGTTTGGGAATGGAATGGTTCAGATTCTTTTTCGTTTTCCTAACGTTCGGCTGACAACGTTCAGAACGAACACCATCAGCACCAGGACCAGTGAGGCGGTCCATGCCAATTCGATTTGATTCTCAAAAGGCATGCCGGAATAGTTGTAGATCAATACCGCAAGCGAAGCGGTGGGCTCGTCGGGCCGCAGCCAGTAGTCGCTGAACAGGGCGGTGAAGAGGAGCGGCGCGGTTTCTCCGGCGGCGCGGGCAACTGCCAGCACGACGCCGGTCATTATGCCCGGGATGGCGACGGGCAAAACGACCTTCAACATGCTTTGCGACGGCGTGCACCCCATCCCGAAGGCCGCCTCTTTCATCTGTCGCGGCACCATTTTGATGGCTTCCTCGGCGGTGAGCAGCACGATAGGTATCATGAGGAGGGACAGGGCGATCCCACCGGCCCAGGACGAATAGGTTCCCATGATCAGAACCACGGCGGCATAGGCGAACACGCCGGCCAGGATGGAGGGCAAGCCGGTCATTGTCTTGGCGCAGAACCGGGCAACTTGAGAGACTTTGCTGTGGGGGCCGAGGTCGGCGAGATAAATTGCGGCCAGGACTCCGAAGGGCACGCTGATCAATGCCGCTATGCCGACCATGAAAAGGGTGCCGACAATGGCATTGCCAAAACCTCCGCCCATCTCGAAGGCCGTGGGAGGCAGTGAGTGGAAGACCTCAAGGCTGAGCCGCTTGCCGCCTCGATAAATGAGCATGATGAGAACGGAAAAAAGCGGTATGCAGGCGATAACGGCGGCCGACACGGTAATTGCGCTCAGGAGGATGGACTTGAGCGCTCTCGCTTCCAGCGGCTGTCGTTCGAGTATGGGCGTTTTCACCTCGGGGCCGGTCGTGCTGTCCCTGCTCATTTTTTTACTCCAGTCCCGGTTTTCGCGATGATGGAAGCCCCGATGATGTTGACGATCAGGGTGATGAAGAGCAGGACGCAGGCGGCGTACATGAGGATCGAGGCCTCGTGCTTGCCCGCCTCGGGAAAGTTCAACGCCAGCAAAGCAGCCAGTGTGTTGGCCGGGGCGAAAAGCGAAAAACTGATCTGGTTCGCGTTTCCGACCAGCATGGCCAGGGCCATGGTTTCACCCAGGGCGCGCCCGAAGCCGAGCACCAGAGCGCCGAAAATACCGCCTGAGGCGGTGGGCAATATGACCCGAAGAATGGCCTCCCAGCGGGTGGTCCCCATCCCGAAGGCGGCTTCCTTCGTCTTGTGGGGAATCGATCGAAGCGCATCCTGTGAAATCGCGGCGACGGTGGGAAGAATCATGATGGAAAGCACCAGAGATGCCGGGAACATACCCGGACCGCTCAGACTGGTGGAGAAAAACGGAATCCAGCCGAAATTGTCGTGCAGCAGGTCCGCCAGGGGCCTGAGCAGGGGGATCAGAACGTAAATGCCCCACAGGCCGTACACCACGCTGGGGATGGCCGCGAGCAGTTCGACGATGTTTTTCAATGCGGTTTCGATGCGGTAGGGCAGGAAATCCTGGGTAAGAAAGATGGCGATGGTAATGCCGAAGAAGCCTCCGACAATCAGAGCCAGGATGGAACTGTAAAGGGTTCCCCAGATTTCCGGCAGGATGCCGAATCGGCCCGCGTTGACGTCCCAGGTGGTCGAGGCGAGGAAGCGTAATCCGTATTCGGAAACGGCCGGCAAGGCTTGCCTGCCGATCCGGAAGACGATGTAGAACAATAAGAGAATCATTGCCAGGGTGAAAAGGTAGGTCAGCCCTCGAAAGCATTTATCGAAGAGAACGTCGAAGGATGAGGGTGCCTTGGCGTGCGCTTCGGCCTTCATCGGTGCGGTCATTGCATCGTTGACCATGTTGTCGCTCCATTGAATGGGGGCGCTTCCCCAATCCGAGGAAGCGCCCCGCACGGGATTCACAAAGCTTGCCTACTGAATGTTTTCCGAGGCCTTTCTGACCTTCTCGACGACATTCTGGGGCAGGGGAATGTAACCGGCCTTGTCGGAAATCTTCTGACCTTCCATCAGAGAGTATTCGACCATATCCCGTAGGGCTTTGGCCTTTTCGGGATCTTCATATTTCTTGTAGAAGAGCATCCAGGTATAGGTGACGATGGGGTAGGAATCCGCGCCGTCAGGATCCGAAACCCAGACAATCATGTTTGCGGGGATTTCCGCATTCGCCAAGGCGGCCTGGCCGCTCTCCAGGGTGGGAGCGACATACTTGCCTTCCTTGTTCTGCAGCATCGCCATTTCTAGTTTCGCCATGCGGGCGAAACCGTACTCCACGTATCCGATGGCGCCCGGAGTCTGTTTGACCATTGCGGTCACGCCATCGTTTTTGGGACTCTTGACGATTTTCGCATCGCTCGGCCAGTTCACCGTGGTTCCGAATCCCGGGCCGGTTTCGAATGCTTCGGAAACGGCGCTCAGGTGCTTGGTGAACACGAAGTTCGTTCCCGAACTGTCGGCGCGAACGACGACGGTGATTTCCTCGTCTGGCATTTTCACGCCGGGGTTGGCGGCGACGATGGCGGGATCGTTCCATTTCTTGATTTTGCCGAGAAAGATGGCGGGGTATGCTTCGCGCGGCAGTTTCAGCTTTTCGATTCCCTTGAGGTTGTATGCGAGTACGATTTCACCGGCCGTCATGGGAAGCAGCTGCACCCCTTCTTTCACTTCGGCCATCTGTTCGTCGGTCATCGCCGCGTCGCTGGCGGCAAAGTCGACCACGTGGTTCTGGAAATCGCGGATTCCTGCTCCCGATCCCTTGGACTGATAATTGATTTGAATGTCCTTGTTGGCCCGGCTGAACTGCTGGAACCAAGTGGTGTAAAGCGGAGCGGGAAAGCTGGCCCCGGAACCCGTGATCCGGACGTCGTCGGCGACGGCCGGTTGAATAGTGAGCAGCGCAGTGGCCGCGCAAAGGACTACTCCCCGCAAAACCGATTTGATGTTCATTATGCCTCCTTTTTCGTTCCTTGCTGAGTTCATCTGCTTTGTCTGGTTTATCTTTGTTTCGCCTCGGGCTTTAAATAGGGAATCGATCCGCCGGGAGTAAATGCCGAACCGGTGCGAACAGCTTCAACTCCTCGGTGGAGGTATTTTCAGGGTCGGTCGGTTACAAAAGGGGATTCCGGCCATCCGACAGAAGGATTGGAAAACCTGGTGTCCACATCACTCTTCCCTGCGTGATGCGAGGAGCAGCAAGTCGCCGGACAGGCGATCAGCCCGCACATTAATGGATGAATTTATTGCTTGGTAATATGATAAGCATATGTAGTTACTGTTAATTTTTCGGTAGAGTTCAACTGTCGCGTCAGGAGGCCGTTGTGGAAGAGTCAATACCGACAACATCGGATAATGATAGTCGAGATAAATTAAAATTAGGTTTGGAAATGTTTAGATTATTATTGGATTGATGGTAAACCCGGCGGGAAGGAGGCCGGAGTGGAATGGCTCGGCTCTGTGAGCGGATGGAAAGGCGTAAGTACGACTCTCGCTGAAGCGAGTATTTCGTTGAGCCTCTTTTTAGCTTTCTCCCCTAGGGGAACAAGAAATCATTGGAGAAAAATACGGTGATCAACGGATAGTCATCGTAGATGAAAGTGATAATAATAATCGAAAGGGATGGTATCGACCACATACACATCCGGGAAAAGCCGTTCGCACACCCCCAAAGGCGAGCGGCTTTTCCTATTGGTACATTGTGCCGTGGGAAACAAACGCCCCCTCCGTCGTAGACAAAAGGGGCGTTTGTGGAATCGTTTCCTTCAGCGCAGGTAGCGCCCACCGCATACATCCAGACTGATCCCCGTAATGTAGCTGGACTCGTCGGATGCCAGGAACACCACCGATGCGGCGATTTCTTCCGGAGTAGACAACCTCCCGAGCGGGATGGCCGACAGTACTTTTTCCTTCTCCTGATCGCTTTTCTTGTCCCATAAACCGCCGACGCGCGCGCCGGTGATGGTAACGGTCGGGGCAACGGCATTCACCCGTATCCCGGCTTTGCCCCAATCGTAAGCCAGCTGCCGCGTGAGCCCTTCGACTCCCGCTTTGGCCGCGGTATACTGAACGCCGGCCAGGGAAGCCCTCCAATGGGCGGCCAGGGCGGAGATGTTGACGATCGATCCCTTGCCCTTTTTCACCATTTCGGGGATCACCGCCTGGCAGCAGAAGAACGCACCCTTGAGGTTCACGTCGACCACCAGATTCCAGTGCTTCTCCTCGATCTCTTCGAGACGGTGCGGTGTGTGCAACGCGCCGCCCGCATTGTTCACCAGGATATCGACGCTCCCCCACATATCAACCATATCGCGTACCGCGGTCTGCACCTGGTCCTTCTTGGTAACATCCACTCGTTTGCCCACGGCGTTCTTGCCGGAAGGGTCGAGACCTGCCGCCGCGTCCGCAGCCAGTTTTTCGTCGATGTCAACGATCACCACCCGTGCTCCCTCGTCGAAGAGCGCTCTGGCGATGGCCAGACCCATTCCCTGCGCGGCGCCGGTGATGAGACCGTTCCGATTTTGAAGACGATTACTCATGACTTCCTCCTTTTTGCCGCATCCGCGGCGTCCTGCTCCTTCATGACGGCCAGAAAATGCTCCAGCACGAGATCGATGAAATCGGGATCGTTGATGTGTGCGTCCACCTCGCGGAGGGGAATGGTCGGATCGATGTCCGCCTTCAGGGCGTCGATGAAGGCCTTGTTGCCCTCCGGTTCCCAATGCGGCATGTTCTCCCTGTCGGGATAGGAAAATCCCCGCAGCGGTATGAAAACGGCGGTGGGGCCCTTGGCCCGGTTCAATCTTCCGGCCACGATCCTGCCCACTTCCGTCAGTTCGTCCGGGCTCAACCGCACCAGGGTGAGATTGGGATTATGCACGATCAATTTCCGGGAGCGCATTTCGGGGGTGAGACTGTCCAGGGGACCCAGCACAACGTAGTTGATGCTTCCCGGCGCCACCACCTGGGGAATGCCGAGTTCTCCCGCAGCCACCAACCTGTCTTCCCGAATGGAACCGTGGAGTCCTCCGATGAAACGGTCTCCTATTTCATGGAGATTGAGGTCCAGGACGCCCTTGAAGAGGCCGGCCCGAATCATGTCTTCCATGGCGATTCCGCCGGTGCCGTTCTGGTGATAGGTGACGATCTCGAAGCCGCGTTTTTCCAGAAACGACTTGCAGCGCAGCGCGCCGGGTGTGGTGGTGCCCAGCATGGACATCGCCACCGGGATTCCCTCGGACGCCATGGTGTCGTCGGCGGTGCTCTTCAGCATGCCGCAGACCGCACCGGCGGCGTTTCTCATGATCCGCTTCGTGAGGAAATTGAGCCCCTGCATGTCGGCCACCGAATGCATCATGGTGATGTCCTTGGTCCCCACGTAGGGGCCGAAGGTGGCCCGCCCCGACGCCACGGTCGACACCATCAATTTGGGCATCCCGATGGGAAGAGCACGCATGGCCGAGCAGCCGATGTCGGTTCCCTGGGCCCCGCCGATGCTGACGGCGGCATGGATGCGCCCCTGCCGGTACAATTCTCCGGCCACGGCTTCCGCGCCCCGAATCATGTCGAGGATGCAAACTCCCTTGTCTTTCGTGCGCAGAATGTCCTCCAGGGACATTCCGCCCTTCAACGCCACTTCCTCCCGGTTGATGTCCGGTTTGGTTCTGGTCGGCGAATCGAGAATTCCCGCATCGAGGGTGAGTACCCGGCACCCCTGTTCTTCGATGCATTTTTTCAGAAACAGCGCTTCATCTTCCTTGGTATCGAACGTAGCGATCAGCAGAATAGTCTTTTCGGTCATGATACGAACACCCTTCTTCTTCCGGCAAATGCAGTCCGGACCTCTCCGTCCCTACGCATAGGTAAGAACGGTACGTCCGACGGTTTCACCTCTTTTCAGTTCCTCCAAGGCATCGTCGGCGCGCTCCCAGGGAAACCGTTTGGCAATGACCGGTTTTATCCTGCCCGTTTCCACCAATGAGATCACGTCAATAAGCTCCTGTTTTGTCGACACCCTCGTTCCGCCGACGGACCATTCGTTGTAGTGGAGCGCGATGGCGGAAAGTTCGAAAGGCCGCTTCGGGTCGTAGCCCACAATCACCAGCTTGCCGCCTCTGGCGAGGCAGGGAACGCTCCACTGCAGGGTTTCGTTGATGCCGACGTTTTCAATGACGGTGTCTACGCCGCGCCCCTTGGTGATTTCCATCACGGCTTCCTTCGGGTCCTGAACGGCGGGGTTGATCGTATGCTCCGCTCCGAAACTGCGCGCCATCCGGAGCGACTCGTCCCGCAGGTCGGCCACGATAACGCGGGCTCCGAGCAGGTTTCCGATCTGAACCCCGTGCAGGCCGAGCCCCCCCACGCCCACGATGAGGACGTATCCTCCGGCCCTTACTTTGCCGTTTGCCGTCATCGCGCGGTAGGACGTAGCGACGGCATCGGGCAGCACCGCCATTTGTTCGGCGGGCAGGGAATCGTCGTAGGGGCAGAAATTGTAGGCGGGAATCCTCACCAGCTCACCATACCCTCCGGCAAGCTCGAAGCCGAGCCGCTTTATGCTCCCGCAAAGGTTCTCCCTCCCGGTCCTGCACATTTCGCATTCGCGGCAGCCAACCAGGAAGTAGACGATTCCTTTTTGTCCCAGGGAAACGTTGCGGACTTCCGAACCCTTGGCGACGACCATCCCCGCGATTTCGTGGCCCAGAATGTGGGGCAGGGTGATGATGGAAGGAGGCAGGGAGCCGGAGGTGATTTTCAGGTCGGTACCGCACACTCCGCAGGCCGTGACCTTGAGAACGAGATCGTGGGGGCCGGGTGTGGGGTCATCCACGTTTTCGAGTGTCATGGGTCGAGAAAATTCTCTGAGAACCAGTGCTTTCATATCCGCCTTTCCGCTCCCCCCGCCATGCAGCCGATTTCGGCACGGGAAAAGGAACGCATTTGTAGAGAGAACAACGTCAGTGCACAGAACGACGAAACAACCAGCACGATAAAGCCGAATTGAACGGACACCCTTTGGGAAACCATCCCGATGATCCAACAAACGACGGTCCCGCCCACGCCGTTCATGGTGGAAATGATGCCCAGCGCGGTTCCGGCCTCCTTATGGAAGAGCGTGCCCGCCAGCCCCAGCAGACAGGGGAACATGCCCGAGCATGCCAACCCGCAGGCCACGATCGCCGCGGCGGACAGAACCCCCCCGGCGAGCCACGCGGTCGTCACCGAAATGACGAGAAGGCAGAGCAGCCCAAACAGCACATAGGTGGCGGGATGACGCACGGTGAACCACCCGCAGACCATACGCCCCACAATGAGGCCGACGAAGTAGAGGGAAAGCACGTAGCCCGCACTCACGACCGGCAGGTTTTTCCCCTCGTGGAGAAACGTGACCGACAGAAACATCAGTCCGAACTCGGTGCCTATGGCCAGGGTGCTGATGAGAACGAGCTTCCTGAAAGCGCTTCGTCGGATGAGGTCCCCGAAATACTTCGTGATAGCGGGACCGGAAGTCCTTACCTGAGCGGTGGGCCCTGCGGTCAGGAAAAGGAAGATGAGCAGGATAAGCGCGACACCCATCCCCCGGTAACCGAATTTCCACAACCCTTCGTGTTTCAGCAACTGGCTCATGATGAGAGGCCCGACGAAAGAACCGACGCCGAAGAACACGTGATGGACGTTCAGGATCGACGTTTTGCGGTCCGGGTAGAGTCCCACGAGGAGTGCGTTGGAGCCGGTCAGTATGAGTCCTGCTCCAACCCCCATCAGGAGCACGAGAAAAAGCGAAATCCCGAAGTTGTCCCAGAACGCGATTACGATGGACGCCGCTCCGAGAAAAAAACATCCGGCGATGATCACCCGTTCCCGCCGGATGAGGTCGGAGAGGAGACCTCCCACAAAGCTGTTCACCGCGTATCCGATCTGAAAGGAAACCGTGAGAAGTCCCGCGCTTTCAATGTCCAGATCCAGGAAAGATCGCAGTACCGGCAAGCTTGCGCCCAGAAAGGAGAAGGCGGTGCCCATGAGTCCGAGGGACAAAAAGGCCGAAGCGGTGATGATCTTGGGACTGTATGCCATGGAAGAGAAGTGCTCCGGTAGTTTTCCTGGTGGCGGCGGTAAGCACATCAGGCGGCTACTGATCAGGATGTTCAGGTGTCAGCAGGGAAAAACCTTTTCAGCGACATTGTTCCCACAAAAGAGCACATGACGGGAGAGCAAAAAAAGGAACGCTCTCCCCCTCAAAAGCGTTCCGAGAGCGACCGCTTGCGACGAACCGGACGTTCCGCCCGAGGTGCAGGGTTACGTTTGTTGCGAAGCATCTTCATCCGTCTTCCCTTTGTTGAATATCTCATACATTTCTTTTTCGATATCCAACACATGGCTCAGCATCAACTTCCTGGCCGTGGTGGGTTTGCATGCCACGACCGCGCGAAAAATATCCTTATGGAATTCAAGGGAGCGGGGCATAATGGTGTCGCTCTGACGAAGGATATGGGCCTGGTTGAGTACCAGGTTCTCCTGGAGCCCGCGGATGATTTCGATGAGAATATTGTTCCGGGATGCCTGCGCCAGGTGCAGGTGAAAATGGTGGTCGTGCAGGATGAACGCTTCGACGTCCTTTTGCGTGGCGGACATCGAGTCCATATCGTCCCGCAACCGCTCGACATCTTCAGCCGTCCGTCTGATGGCGGCGAGTTCGGCGATATCCGGTTCTATGATTTTTCTCGTTTCCACCATTTCCACTACATTCCGGTGCTGCTGAAGCCGTTCGACGATGTCGTAGGGATACAGTTTATCGTGTACGTCGGAGGAGACGACCGCGGCCTTGTTGATCCTTCTTATGAAGCCGAGATGGATCAGGACCTTCAAGGCTTCACGTACCGTGCTCCTGCCCACGCTCATCTGAGAGGCCATCATTGTTTCGGAGGGAAGGGGCTCTCCGGGTTTGAGCTTGCCCTCAATGATGAGCTGCTTGATGTGTTCTATCACTCCGTCGGAAACGAGAATCCTTCGCATTGGCTTCAGAGCAACCGGTTCAATGTTCGGTCTGGTTCTTTCCAACGGGACCCGTCTCCCTTATTTTGAAGAATGAGTAGAAACGAAAGAGCGCATCAACGAGTGTGCCTCCCACCATGTGCATCCATGATGATTGCCGCGACGTACACGGGAGAGGCACAACATTGGAACGCCGTGCTAGACCTCAAAGCCGAAAGCCTTCCCTTCCACACCGTAGAGGCCGGTGGGCTTGATCAGGATGACGACGAACATCACCACGAAAGGCGCCACGAAAGCGAGCGGCGACCAGAGGGTTCCTCCCACCGAGATCACTTGACCGAGGATGATGGCCGAAACCAACGTTCCCTTGATACTCCCCAGACCGCCGAGAATAACGGTGATGAACGCGAAGAGAAGCATGTCGAAGCCCATGTAGGGTCCGGTCATGGTGAGCGGTGCGTTCAGCGCGCCGCCGAGGCCGGCGAGGCCGCTGGCGACCACAAACGTCTGGGTGAAGATTCGATAGATGTTGATCCCCAGCCCCTGCACCTGAGCGGGATTGTCGATGCCGGCCCGGATCGCCTTTCCGATGATGGTTCTGTTGAGCAGAAGCTGAATGCCGACGTACACGAGTATGGCAATGGCGATGATCAACAGCCGATAGAGGGGCATTTTCACCCCGAAGATGGAAACCAGTGCCTGGAACGGCGAGGCGACCGGTTTCGGATCCAGTCCCCATACGTACTGAATGACTCCGATGCCGATGAGAAAAACGCTGAAGGTAACCACCATGGTGAACATCAATTCCCGGCCGTACACGCGGCGGAGAAGCATGGTTTCCACCAGGAACCCCAGGAAGGAAGCCACCAGCACGCTGGCGACGAGCGCCAGGAAGAAGTTTCCCGTCGTCGACATGAGGGTATAGGTCATGTACGCACCGAAGGTGTAATAGACCATCTGCTCCATGTTGATGATGCGCATGAGGCCGAAGCCGATGGAGAGCCCAATCGATACGAGAAACAGAATTCCGCTTACGCTGAATCCGAAAATGACCGCTGAAAAGAGAAGGTCGAACGTCATAAACCTGTCCTTTACTTTATCTTTGCCTGTGAAGAATTTTCAACGGCGAGTTCCGACGGGACGCGCTTCTTCCGGGTCTTGAACCATTCATCGGACCATACCAGGAGACTTCCCCAGATGCCTTTCGAGAACTTGAACAGCACGATAAGCGTTAAAATGCCGACCACCAGCTCCCAACGTTCGATGTATTTGCTCACCAGGTCCTTTATCCCCAGGAAAGCAAAAGTCCCGACGATCGGTCCGTACACCGTTCCGGCGCCGCCGATGAGGGTTGCAACCAGTACTTCCACGGCACGTCCGGGTTCGGCGAGACTCGGATTCACGAACCCGAAATTGATGGCGTAGAGCGACCCCGCCAGGGCCGAGAGCAGACTGGCAAAGATGAATCCGATCCAGCGTATTCCGAACGTATGGTATCCCAGGAATTTCATTTTACGTTCGTTTGCCTGAACGGCCCGGAAGGAGACACCGAGCACCGACCGGTCCATGAAATGATAGAGGACCAATACGACGAAAAGAACGATCAGCGCGAAGTAGAAGAAATTCGCCGGATTACGAATGTCGAGAAACGGCACCTGCCCCATGCGGGAACGATACCACAGGCCGTCGTCGCCTCGGGTGATGGGCAGCAGCAACTTCTCGACGGTAAACAGCCCGATAGCGCAGGTTGCCGCATTGATAAGAGCGAAGTAGTCGCCCCTTAGTCGTATAAATGCCGGTCCCAGAACGATACCGGTGAGGGTTCCCATGGCTATCCCAAGGAGTATGGCGATAAGCGGGCTGGTTCCTATGTGGGCGAGGTAAATGGCTGAAGAATAGGCTCCCACTCCCAGGTAGAACGGCTGACCGAAGGAGACCATGCCCAGATAGCCGTAGAGGATGTTATTCCCCAGCACGTATATGCTGAAAATGCATAGTTCGATAATAAAGGTCATCTTGTTGGGAAACGCCAGACTTCCCAGAAAGAGGAGAATCACCAGCAAAAGCGGTCCGGCTATCCCTTTGAATGTCTTGTTCATGTCCGCCCCAAATTTCGATGTTATCTCTTTGCGACCTACAGAAACTTTTCGAACTTCAGCCCGGTGATGTCGTCCCGGTCCACTATTTCGGCCACCACCTTCCCCTCTTTCATGGCGTAAACCCGATCGGCCACCTCTGCGGTGAGCGGAAGGTTCTGTTCGATAATGGCCAGCGTGGTCTGTTTGCTCAGTTCCTTGAAGATAACCGCCAGGTCGGTAATTACGTGAGGCGCCAGCCCTTCGGTGGGTTCATCCATCAGCACCATCTGGGGTTTTCCGAGGAGCGCCATGGCCATGAGCAGCATCTGTCGTTCACCACCGCTCAGGTGGTTTGCCTTCCTGTCCATGAGAATCTTCAGCTTGGGGAAATATTCGAGGACGCTGTCCCAGTCGTAATCCTTGGTGGCGTAGCTTCCCAGTTCCAGGTTTTCCCTCACGGAGAGATCGGCAAAGACCTGTTTGTCCTGGTTGATGTATTTGAGGCCGAGCCGAGCCACTTCATAGGCTTTCTTGCCCACAATGTCCGCGCCGTCGAAAAGGATCGATCCGGTCAGGTTCTTCACGAATCCGCAGATGGTGCGGAAGAGGGTGGTCTTTCCGGCTCCGTTGCGGCCGACTACCACTACGACCTCGCCGGCTTTTATTTCGATGGACACTCCAAACAGTACCTTGAGCTTTCCGTAGGAGACGTCCAGGTCATTCACGCTCAGTAGTTTCTTGCCGTTGCTATTGTCCATTATCGTTATCCCGGCTCAGGTAAGTTTCCAGTAGCATTTCCGCACTTCAGGATCGTTCAGCGTTTCTTCGCATTCGCCGCAGCAGATCACCCGTCCTTCATGCATCACCGCAATAGTGTCCACGCATTCTTTCAGCTTCGATATCTTGTGCTCTACCACCAGAATGGTTTTGTTGTGCGTATACTTTTTCAGTACCGCGACGACTTCGTCGATTTCATGGTCGCCCAACCCTGCGAACGGTTCATCCAGCACCAGCACCTTGGGTTCGGATGCAAACGCCATGGCGAGTTCCAGCAGTTTCTTGCTGCCCAGGGGAAGGTTGCCAACCAATTCGTCGCGAAGATGTTCGAGTTCGAACATTTCGAGGCTATCCTGGACCTTGTGCCTGATGTCCTCTCTCCTCAACGTCCTGAAAAACATCCTCGGCGAGAGGGACATTCCTTCCTGTTTCCGGAAAAAGGACAGTGCCATGTTGTCGAAAACCGTCAAGTTGTCGAAAACGTGCACCAATTGGAACGTTCTGGCGATACCGAGAGCTGCTCTTTTCTCCGGCGTGTAATGGGTGATGTCCACGCCCTCGGAAAGAACGCTGCCGTTTTCCGGAAAATAGTAGCCGGTTACGATGTTGAGGAATGTCGTTTTCCCTGCTCCGTTCGGCCCTATGATGCCCAGCGTTTCCTTATGACGCAGTTCGAAATCGACATTGTTGACGGCGACGAAATCCCCGAAGGATTTTGTAACGCCTCGAGTGCTGAGAATAAGAGAGCTATCGTTCATCACGGGCTCCGAAATACTACGGGTTTATGGCTTGCAACTCCCTGCCGGGATATTCCCGGCAGGGCATGTCTCAACGAGTTCAGAATCAATATCCGAGCGACTGGAGGGTAGGCAGCGCGCTTTCTCCCCCGAATGACCCTTCAACCGTGAAAAGGTCCCATTTCCCCTTCTTCTGGTCGGGGGCTTTTCCCTTGACCATGAAAGCCAGGTACTTGGAAACTATCTCGTGGTCCGCCCGGAAATGCACATCACCCTTCACGGTGCTGAACGTGGACTCGGCCAACACCTTGCAAACTTTTGTGTAATCAAAACTACCCGCTTTTTCCACTGCATCGAAAAGTACTTTGGCCGCGATGTATGCGATGGTGCCGTAAGCATCGGGCGGTTCGTTCCACATGGCTTCGTTGGCCTTGGTGTATTCCTGAGCCAATTCCACCAGTTTCTTGTCTTCAAATCCTTCCATGCCGTAATAGTAGTACGTGATGGCGTAAAGGCCGTTTAGAGCTTCCGGGGGTAAACCGGTTGCAACGACGTTCGTGATGAAAGCGTTGAACATGGGGCAGACTTTGTAGAGTCCCAGTTCGTACGCCTGCTTCAGGATCGCAATGGCATCACCGCCGAACATGCAGGTGATGAAAATGTCCGGCTTCAGGTTCTTTGCCTTGTTGATGATGGCGGAGTAATCTACGGTGCCCTTGGGATTTTCTTCGAATCCGATGATTTCGCCGCCGAATTCCTTGCAGGCGGCCTTCAGACCGTCATGAATGGTGCTCCCCCAGGAGTCGGTTCGACCGTGATAGAAAATCTTTTTCTTCCCCAGCGTCTTGATGGCGGATCCCCCCGCGAGATAACCGATGCTCCACGGGGTGAAGGCAACCGAGAAAGTTCCGTCCGCGGGATTGCCTTTTTTGAAGGAGTCAAGTGCGGGAACGCACGAAGGGAGGAAGGGGACGTGGGCAAGTTTGCATTCTTCGTTCAGGGCCGCGGCCATGGGATTGTAGGTGGTGCCGCATACCGCGTTGGCTCCGTCGCCGATCAACTCGCGAAAACGACGAACGCCCACATCGAGCTTGGTTTCATCGTCCTTGACGATGGTTTCGACTTTCACCTTGCCCCAGGGCATGGAGAGCCCGCCTTTTTTGTTGATCTCGTCCACTGCCAGCAAGGTGCCTTGTTTCTGAGTCTCGCCGACTGCGGCGAACGTACCGCTCAGTGAAGTCATGAATCCCAATTTGTAAACGCTCGGCTCTTTCGCCGAGGAAACACCCACGCCTAAAATCATTATGAGCGCGACCACACAACTCATGAGCAATGCTGTTTTTTTCATAGTTCTCCCTCTCAATAGATTTCTCTGGGTCGTTTCATGGCGAGCTGCTTTCCGGGACGCATACCTCCTTTCGGTGAAAGTGAGTTTTAAAAAAATAATAAACCTGTCGAATTAGGTAAACTTAAGGAGCGGCCAGCCTCCATAGAGGAACATGCCCGCACTCGAATGCGCAGGGAAAAACCGGTTATGCCGAACGCCGCTTGGCTTATCCGGTGGAAATGAAGGGTATTTCGGCCACGTCTGAACATAAGCATGTCTCGTCCCGTGGTCGGGAATGGGCTTGGATGGTTGTCTGACAATATGACTGTAAATGTACTCTATACTCATTTGACTCAATGTCAACGAAAATGTAATGGCTACTTAACGCCGCTATGAAACAAGTAGTGCTGAAATTTCCATTGCCCGTCCCATCCCGTCATGCCGGCGAAAGCCGGAACATCAATGCCCCGGGGAGGTTTCGGACCCCGGCTCTCGCCGGGGATGTCGGACGATTCGACGGGCTTTTACAACGGCCTTCCATGGCCTTCTCCGTTGGGATACACTACCACCTTGATCGCTCCGCCGATTCTTTCCGTAAAGGTCCGGAACGCGGTTTCGATGTTTTCCAGCTGAAAGGAGTGGGTGGCCAACGGGGCGAGGCTCACTCTCCCGGACTTCAGCAGGGAAACGGCGCGGCCGACGTTGGCCCAACCTTCTCCCCGGACAGTGTGGATGGATTTGTTGTCCTTTCCCAGGTGGGCGAAACTGGCGCTTACCGGCCCGTCGGGAAAGCCGAGCAGAAGTATTTTCCCCATGCGCTTGGCCATTTCGATGGCAGTCTGAGGACCGTCGGTGCTGCCGGATGCTTCGATCACCAAATCGGCGCCGATGCCACCGGTTTCTTCCAGCACCGCCCGCAACGGGTCTTCCTTCCTGAGGTTGATGATGCGGTCCGCGCCGAGGGTGCGCCCCATCTCCAGACGACTATCGCGTGTGCCGATCAGGAACACTTTGTCGGCGCACAGCGCTTTTGCGACCGCTACGGCAATCAGTCCCAAGGGACCCGGTCCGATCACCGCTACCGTATCGCCGACAACATACCCGCCGATCGTCTCGAAGCCGTACAGAACGCAACCCAGGTTGGTAATGAGCGAAGCCTCCTTGAAATCGACCGAGTCCGGAATTTTGTAGACGGTGTTCACATGGTTCACCGCGTATTGGGCAAACCCGCCGTTGGTGGTGAATCCGTTGGCGCGATGCCCTTTTTTCGGGTCGCCGTAGTTGGTGCAGGCAGTGTAGTTACCGACGCGGCAATTCCGGCAGCGCATGCAGCCCAGGTGGGCTTCCACCGTGACGCGATCCCCCACCTTCACCTCATCCACCGTTTCGCCCACCGCGGCTACGGTTCCGGCGTATTCGTGGCCGGGTATGAAGGACCCGTAGGGGGGCTGGCCCACCCATGCCTTGTCGATGAGGCTCACGTCACTGCCGCATACCGCGCAGGCTTCGACCTTGAGCAGTACATCCTGGGGACCGGGCTTGGGAGTATCGACCTCTTGAATCTCCAGTCGGTTGGGGCCCATCAGTATCGCCGCTTTCATCTTGCTCGGTATTTCCATAGAACTCTCCTGCTGCTGTCGACATCCGCCGACACGTCCGATTTGGATAGACGCTACGGGTTGCCCGCTCCGTCTTCAGGATGACGAGGGGCGATAGCGGCCGCGGTACTACTGTAAGATTGTCTGACAATTATGCAACAGGATAGAGGAAAAAGCGGGAGAGTCAAGCAAAAACAGAGCAAACCCGGAGAATGCGGCGACGGTATGTGTTCATGAAAATCACGCATATCGGCGGATGCCCACCGGCTTCGCATCGGACTCGAAATCGCGAAACCGGCGGACATTACATCCGAACCCCCTACAGTAGGGATTCGGCCTTTTCGATGATGTTTTCAACGGTAAAGCCGAATTTGCGGAAAAGAATCTTCGCCGGAGCCGAAGCACCGAAATGGTCCATGGCGATCACGACACCCGAAAGACCCACATAGCGATGCCATCCGAAAGGAGCAGCGGCCTCCACGGCAACCCGGGCAGTTATCTTGGGGGGAAGCACCGAGTCCCGATACTCTTTGGACTGGGCTTCGAACAACTCCCAACAGGGCATGCTTACCGCACGGGCACGGATCCCTTTTGCCGTGAGCTTCTCGTAGGCATCGAGAATCAACTGCACCTCGGACCCCGTGGCCATGAGGATGACGTCGGGTGAACCGTCACTGGCATCCGCCAGCACATAAGCGCCTTTGTGCAATCCTTCGGCCGAACCGTATTTGTTTCGGTCGACGACCGGAAGTCCCTGGCGGGTGAGCAGAAGGGCGGTGGGGCCTTTGCGATTCAGCAGGGCGGCCCGCCAGCCTTCCACCGTTTCGTTGGCGTCGCCGGGCCTGATCACGGTCATGTTGGGCATGGCGCGCAGAGAGGCAACGTGCTCGATGGGCTGGTGAGTGGGACCGTCTTCGCCCAGGCCGATGGAGTCGTGGGTAAGCACGTAGATGACCGGCAGTTCCATCAGCGCGGCAAGCCGCATGGCCCCCCGCATATAATCGGCAAACACCAGGAAGGTGCCGCCGTAGGGGATAAGTGCGCCGCTCAGGGCCATGCCGTTCAGGGCGGCCGCCATGGCGTGTTCACGCACCCCGAAGTGAATGTTGGGACCGTTGTCTTTCTGAAACTCCCCGAATTTCTTCAAATAGGTATTGTTGGACGGCGCCAGGTCGGCCGAGCCGCCGATGAGTCCGGGGAGCTTGGGGGCCAGCGCATTCACTACCTGGCCGGAAACCGATCGCGTGGCCAGGGAGCCCTGGTCCGGGGTGAAGACGGGCAGCACCGACTTCAATGCCGCCATGTCCGGAGCCTTGTGCATGCCGTCCCATTTTTCCGCCAGGTCGGGATATTCCTTGCGCCAGGCTCGGAAAAGGTCGTTCCATTTCCGCGTCTTTTCCTTGCCGCGCCCCGCGGCCTTCAGGAAAAACTCCTTCACGTCGTCGGGCACGTAAAAGGTGGGATCCAACGGCCAGTCGCATTTTTGCTTGGTGAGGGTCACTTCTTCCTCGCCCAGAGGCGCTCCGTGCACTTCGGGCGATCCTTCCTTGGTCGCGCATCCGCAGCCGATGCAGGTCCGGGCGATGATGAGGCTGGGACGGTCGACTTCCTTCTTCGCGGCGGCAAACGCCGTGTCCATGGCCGCCTGATCGTAGCCGTCGATCCTCTGGACGTGCCATCCGTAGGCTTCGAACCGCTTGCCGACGTCCTCGGTGAAGGTGATGTCCGTGGAACCTTCGATGGTGATTTTGTTGTCCAGATACACGTAAATGAGATTGCCCATGCCGAGGCGGCCGGCAAAAGACGCCGCTTCAGAAGCGACCCCTTCCATCATGGCCCCGTCGCTCGCAAACGAGTAGACGCGATAATCCACAATGGGGTAACCGGGCCGGTTGAACATGGCTCCCAGATATCTCCCGGCCATGGCCAGTCCCACACCGGTGGCAAATCCCTGCCCCAGAGGGCCCGTGGTCGTTTCGACGCCGGGCGTGCACCCGCGTTCGGGGTGTCCGGGCGTATTGCTCTCCCACTGACGGAAATTCCTGAGATCGTCCAGGGTGAGGCCGTATCCCGTCAGATGAAGCATGGAGTACAGAAGCATGGACCCGTGGCCCGCCGAGAGGATGAACCGGTCCCGGTTGGGCCATGCGGAATCCGAGGGATCGTACGTCAGGTGTCGGGTCCAGAGCGCATAGGCCAGGGCGGAGGCCTCCATGGGCATCCCGGGATGTCCGGAATTGGCTTTCTGCACTCCGTCGACCGCCAGGAATTGAATGGCCCGAATGCAGCGGTCTTCGAGCGAAAGAGCGGATGTATCCGTTTCAGCAGTCATCTGTCGGCTCCCCGTTTTGGTTGTCGGTATACTTGTCTTACCTAGCGCCTTTTCAGGTGCTTCCACGTCTGATCGTTCAGGACCCGCGGATTGGCGACATTGGGCGGTTCCACGCCGGTGAAGACGTCGAGCACGCAGCTGACGGCTTCGGTGGCCATACGGATCACGCATTCCCGGGTGAGCGCGGCGGAATGGGGCGTCATAATGAGATTGTCCAGCTTCAACAGCGGGCTGTCCGCGGCGACGGGTTCGGCATTGAACACGTCCAGTCCGGCCCCGGCCAATCGGCCTTCGGTCAGCGCTTCGACCAGTGCTTCTTCGTTGACGAGCCACCCGCGCGATGTATTGATGATGATCGCCTCGGGCTTCATCCACGAAATCTCTCGACGGTCGATGATGTTTCGGGTCTCGTCGGTCAGGGGTACGTGGATGGAGACGACGTCCGACTTGGTGAGAACCGTCCGCAGATCGGCGAATTCGACCCAATCCCGGTATTTTGCCTGCACGTGGTCCGGAAGGAAGGGATCGTAGGCCAGAACCTTCATCTGGAATATCTGTCGGCAGGCATTCCCCAAGGTGGAACCGATCCGGCCGAACCCGATGAGGCCCAGGGTTCCGCCCTGGAGGTCCCGGGGATAATTCTTGTAGCGAATTCCGAAATCACCGCTCCGCACGGCTCGGTCCATTCGGGGAAGCTGTTTGTAGAGCGCCAGCATGAAGGCGAGCACCTGCTCCATCACGCTGGCGGTATTCACGCCCAGGTTGGAGGTAACGATGACCCCTTTATCCGTCGCCGCTTCAACGTCCACGTTGTCGAGGCCTCCTCCCGTCCGGGCGACTATCTTCAGATCGTCCGAATGGGACAGCAGGTCACGGGTGATCTTGATACCGGTGCGCAGGATCAACCCCTGGACCCCCTTCATGAGAGGGGCCACGGTTTCCGGTTTGGGATCGGGTGAAAGGACCGCTTCGCACCCGGCTTCCGCAAGCATCTCCATGGCTTCGGTTTCGATGGGTTGGGGAAGGAGTACGCGTTTTGACGATTTCACTGATTGCTCCTTGCTGCAGGTGACGAAAATCGTTACGGAAAGAAGGTCCACGCTGGTTTTCCGTAGTTCCGGAGAGCGACGTGGACCTCCCTTCCGATAAAGGAGAGGAGTGTACTCCCTCTACCCGCAATAAGCGGCGACGCGTTTGGCCACGAAATCGACGAACCCCTGGGTGGCCTCGCTGAACTGTCTGGCCGTCTCCACCAGCGCCGGATGGGTGTTGAACTCCTCCGGAGTGTAGCCGTCTTCGGCCATGCCGCGTTCGAAGTAGGGCAGCCGCATGAGTTTGTCCATCACTTCGGTCGGAATCGGGTCGTGCACCTGGTCGCTGAAGGTGAGGTGATTGCCGTCCTTCATGAGGCCCTCGATATACGGCGGCGGGCAGGTGTACACGATGTCCGCGCCGGCAACCTTCTCCACGTGCCAGCTTTTGAGTTCCCCATTCACCGTCGGGCTCATGCGCATGGAGCAGAGCAGCATCTTGCCCTGATAATCGTCGTTCTGTTCCACCAGCAGGCAGGCTTTCTTGAATATGGCGATCTCGGCCCAGCGCACATCCGCTTCGGACAACTCGATCTCCTTGGCCTGGGCTTCCTTCTTCAGATCACCCAATGTTCCGTACCGCGCGCTCATGGCAGTAATCACCGACCGCCATCCGGACAGGTCCACGCCGTTCTTGCGGGCTTCCTTGAGTCCCTCGGTCACCGCGTTCATGCAAGCCACGAACTGCGGAATGATGAAACTGAGCGTATTGTTGGTGGGGATTCCCTTGGCCGTCAGCCGTTTGATGACTTCGTACCCTTCGGCCGTGCCCGGCACCTTCACCATCACGTTGGGGGAAATGGCGTGAATCTCCAGTCCCTGCGCTTCCATCTCGTCCACGTCGTGCCGCACCCTAGGGTCCGTCTGGCCCGAGATATAGCCGAACTGATACTTGGATGCATTGAACATGGGCAGGTACGTCTCGGCGCCCCGCTTGACGATCTCTTTGTACGTCTGCCAGAATACCATCTCGACGTCCGTGCAACGGTCCTTCTTGATCGAAGCGTCGATCCACTTTGCCCAGTATTCCGGATTGTCCTTGATGGCCGCGTACGACAGCGGCGGATTGGTGGTCACACCCCTGAAGAGGTTCTCCTCGGGCGCATTCTTTTCATTATACAGACGATCCAGCCACCCTTCCATCGCGGTCTTGTCCTTGGCGTCCTTCATCATCTGCGCACGCCAGTTCGGGTAGACCAGAGGTGACGAATCCCACCATATCTCCGCCTTCGGGTTTACTTCCCAGAGCCGTTCCACTACACTCTTGCTTGCCATGATTCCTCCTTTATAGACAATAATTCCTGAGAGAAATTGTGATTCGGATGCTCGAACTCTTCGGTCTGCGTCTCCATGATCCCCGGTTGTGCCATGAATACGGTTGGGTGCTTTTCCGCCGCCGGAAGGAAATCTCCCTGAGGTGGTCTGCAAAATGGTCTATACTTCTAGATAAAAAATGTTGACTTGTCAAGCCGAATGTGGCTATGGTTCCTTCACATCCGGTGTTGCTGCTGAACGGCTCCACAGGCGGTTTTGCCGGACATTTTCATTTACCTGTAAAATAATGGAACCTTTCAAATAAGGAGTTCAACAAGATGAAGAGACTTTCCGGAATCGTGGCGCCCATCACGACCCCTTTCGTGGACGACGAGGTATCCTTTGAACAGTTTGGGGAGAATATCGCAAAGTATGCCCAAACATCGTTGTCGGGCCTCCTCGTGCTGGGCAGCAACGGCGAGAACAAAAGCCTCACCGAAAACGAAAAATTGAAAATCATCGAAACGGCCGTAAAATCGAAGGGAAAGCACCAGATCGTGATGGCTGGCTGCGGCTACGAGTCCACGAAACTGACCATCGAATTCTCCAAGAAGGCCCAGGACCTCGGAGCCGATTTCGTTTCCCTTCTCACGCCGTTCTATTTTAAAAAGAGCCTGACGGACGATGTGCTGGCCGATTACTATTTCGCCGTCGCCGAAGCGCTCTCCATTCCCGCTCTCGTCTACAACGCCCCCGGCTTCACCGGGATCACCATGTCGCCCTCGCTCCTCGGGAAGCTTTCCCGCCACCCCAACATCACCGGCATGAAGGACACCTCACCGGCCAACATCGCCAACTACCTCGAAGAGAAAGACGAAAACTTCGACATCCTCGCCGGTACGGTCAATACGCTGCTGCCGGGGCTGGTCCTCGGCGCGGCCGGAGGCGTGGTTTCCCTGGCCGATGCCTTTCCCGAAAAGTGCTGTGAACTGTACGATCAATTCAAAAAGAACAACCTGAAGGAAGCAGTCGAGGTACATCATGTCCTCTTCCGCCTCAACCAGTCCGTTTCCGGGAAATTCGGCGTCGCCGGCGTGAAATACGCGATGGATGCCGCCGGCTTCCATGGCGGCGCGCCTCGTAAGCCTTTGCGCCCCATCACCGATGCAGGGAAGAAAGCGATCGACGAAGCCATCGCGGCGGCCGGCTTGAAATAGTATCGGGATCGACGTCACGGAAACCGCGCTCCGAGGGGACTCGAGGGCGCGGATCCCGTGACGAAGTCCTCTTCGATCATGAGGGGGAGAGCAGCTCTTTTGCCGTGGAATCGTCGGTAATGAGCGTATCGATGAGTTTTCCCCTCATTGCTCCGATGATTGCTTTCACCTTTTGTGGCCCCATTGCGATGCAAATCTTGTTCCCGATGCGGCGAAGGTCGTCAAAGTCCAGCCCGATGATGCGATCGTCCATTTCCTCGAAACACTTGTTCCCTTCGATATCGAAAAAACGGCCGCACACTGCTCCGACCGCGTTCCTTTCCTCCAGCCGTTGAACGGTTTCCCGGTCGAGCAACCCCTCTTTCTGTAAAAGGCCGCTCTCGTTCATCATACCCACTCCGAGAAGGACTATGTCCGATTTCTGTGCGATAGCGAGCGTTTCGCGAATGTTCTTTTCATTGAGGAGCGTCTTCTTGATCGAGGCATCGCTCACAATGGCGGGAGCGTGCAGGACGTAGACCCGGGCGCCGAGCCGTTGGGCCAGCAGGCCCGTTAGGATACTGCTGTCGGTCCCGCCGATGCTTCCCAATCCCCCGCTGATCTGAACCACGGTAAGGTTTTTGGTTTCCATGGGGGACACGCTGTTGATGATCTGGTATACGGACCGGCCCCATGCCACCCCGAGGGTGTGACAATCCCCGATGACCCTGGACAGATACTGGGCGCCCGCTTCTCCGAGCTGCACCAGGGGGGTTTTGGTGCTGTACTCGTTCATCTGCACTACGATGGCCTGGGAAATGCCGAACCGTTTGGCCAGTTCGACTTCGATTTCGGTCACACTTCCCATGGGGTCGTTGATTTGAATGGTAACGAGGCCGTCCTCGCGGGCTTTCTTCAGCAGGCGACCGACACGAAAGCGGCTGAGTCCGAAGCGGGCGGAAATTTCTTCCTGGGTCATTCCCTCTCGATAGTAGAGATAACAAATTCTGATCAAGTCTCGTTTAGTGAGGGACACCATAATTTCCACCCTGACCGTTCATGCGGATGTTGTCCGGCATGGTTTCACGAACGCGGAGCCCGAAGCTCCGCCACGGATTTGGATGCGATTTCCGTGATCATTTTTATGTCGGTGGAGTATCCGATCATCCGCATGCCCTCATCCATCCAGTAGCGGGCCGAGGAGATGGAATCCACGTGAATGCCGGGGATAACGTTGTGTGCCGCGGAAACCCTCAGTACCCGATGAATGGCGTCGATCACTTCCGGGTCTTTCGGTTGTCCGGGTTTTCCCATGGATGCCGACAGGTCCGCGGGGCCGACGAAGGCGGCATCGATGCCCGGCACGGAGAGGATGTCATCCAGGTTTTCGACGGCCGTTATGTGTTCGATCTGCAAGGCGATGAGGATTTCATCGTTGAGTTGCTTCATGGTTTCGACGGCATTGCCGCTTTTGAAAAAGGTATGCATCCTGGAGAGTCCCATCCCTCGTTCTCCGAGGGGCTGGTAGCGGGTCCAGGACACGATTTTCTCCACGTCCTCGCGCGTCTGCACCTGAGGAATGAGCAAGCCGTCGGCACCCGAATCGAGCGGACGGGAAAGGTGCTCAGAGGCGTTTCGACTGGGAGGCCTCACGATGGTGCAGATCTGAGCGGCCCGGGCGGCGAGTGTCATGTCGCTCACCGTTTCCAGGGAGAAGCACGAATGTTCCATGTCAATGAAGAAAAAATCGAATCCCGCACCGGCAAACAGAACGGCGATGCCGGGCGAACGGATTTCCGATACCATCGGCCCGAATACGCACTCTCCCTGCCGGAGCTTCTTCTTCATTCGATTGCAAAAAATCATGATACCCTCTCGAACGTACGACGTGGCCCGCTGCCAACGGAGATGCCGGAGGAGGGGAGCGTTCCCCTCCCCACAGGCTCTCTGCTACATGAAGGACCGTTCGTTATAGTCCCTGCATTTGACTTCGATCTTCATTTTCTTCACTTCGTTGACGAAGTCGGCCAAGTTCTGCGAAGCGCGTTCGAAGATTTTGAGACCCTTCTCCACGCTGGCCAGACCGGGATCGCCGATGGTCGCTTCTTCGACGTATTCGTGGTGTTCCATGGGGATCCAGATGTTTTCCGAACCCTGGAAGATAACCGTGGGAACGCCGTCGGTTTTGGCGAAAGCGGGTCCAAGCCATTCAGGCGCATGCGCGGTGTGTTTCTGCGCCCTGTCCATGTGGCAGGCGGCTTCATTGTAGGCCAGACACTGGGAGGTTTCCATTTCGCCCGAATGCCAGCCGACTTTCTCCACCAGAAGGTCGTTAATGACCTGGGTCTTGCGTTCGGTGGGGGTCATGTACCAGGCGCAGAAGCAGCCCGTTTCATAGCGCAGCTTGCGGAGAGCTTCGTCGATGACCTTGGTGTTGGAGGCGTGCTGGCTCGTGTAGATGAGTTTGCTGAAGCCGTGGAAAATCAGGGAGCGGCCGATTTCATACACGATCCTGCGCAGGGTCTCGCCGCTGAAAGTAAGCGTGCCCATGCCTTCGTTCACCCTGCCCATGTGGTGGGGAGAGTAGCCGACCGGGATCATCGGGGTGTAGGGAACTTCGGCTTTGTAAGCGGCCCTTTTGGTGGTTTCAATGGTGGCGATGGAATCGCAGGCAAGGGGGATATGGGGGCCGTGCTTTTCCTGGCTGCCAATGGGGATGAGTACCACGTCGGTTTGCTTCAGAATTTCCTGTACGTCGGGATAGGACATTTCCTCCATGGCATACGTCCAGAATTTTTCTCCCATGATGTGTCTACCTCCTATTGATGAAACTATGGTCAAGAGTTTTCGTTTCGCTCACCGGTATCGATCAGTCGAGCCGTCTCCCGCTTCCGGCGGCTTATGCACAAATGAGCATTGCATGCACATTTGATGGTATTTTTATAATGATCCCCGCCGATTTGTCAAGAGAGAAAGTTCGGCCGGACACCGAACGCTCGCACCCATCCGACGATCCTCCCGCGTGCCCCGTTTTTTCCCCATTCCCTCCGTCCACTTACTAATCGGGAAGATTATCCGTCGCGATGAGGTCGATGCCCGCTGAAATGTTCGGTACGATCACGGCGCCGACGACCAAGGGCGGCGAAATCCGCACGCCGTGGATGCGTTCCATGCACTTCAGAAGATCGCCCTTGGGAATAGCCTGAGCCGTTCGCACGGGAAGCCGTTTCCGGCTGCCGCCCTCGACCGTCACGGTGGAGGTGAGGACACGGCGCGGATCGCGGAATTCCTGCTCCACGTACACCCGGCCGCGTTTACAGATCGTTCCCTTCATTTGAACCTTTCCGTCGATTTCCCACACGGCGGCCCTGCACCCTTTGGGGCAGGTGGTGCAAATTACCTCAGTCTGTTTGTTCTGCATCGTCACGTTCCTCGCAGCGCAATAACAGCGAACTTTGTCGGTTATCCATTTCCTGAAAAACCTTCTTCGGTACTTTGATCCGGATCATTTCGCCGGGACGGGCATAGGGGAACGATTTTCGATAGCCGTCCCCCACGTGAAGCTTCATGCGCCCCATGGGCTTTTTCACCCGAAGCGAAACGGTAACGTCCCTGAGGCCGCCGGCGAAATGGGGGGTGATCTGACCGATGCTGCCGTCGGTTTCCAGAGCGATTGACCGTTCGGACCGAATTCCGCTCTCCCTGACGCGTCCGGCCACTCCCAGGGCGGCCACTTCGCCTTCGCCCGATACGTTGTCCACCAGATCGTTCACGTGGAGTACGTTGCCGCAGGAAAAAATACCCGGTACGCTCGTTTCCAGCAGTTCGTCCACCACCGGTCCCCCCGTTCTCGGATCGATGCGCACGCCGGCGCCTCTGGTGAGTTCGTTCTCGGGAATCAGCCCCACCGATAGCAGCAGCGTGTCGCAGCCGAAGATCGTCTCGCTTCCGGGAACGTAATTCCACCGTTCGTCCACCTTGGACACGGTGACGCCTTCCACCCGATAGGTCCCGTGGATGTCCGAAATCGTATGTCCCAGGAGCAGGGGAATGCCGAAGTCGTGCAGACATTGGACTTCGTTTCGAATGAGTCCGCTCGTGTAGGGAAGGATTTCCACTACCGCCTTTACCCGCGCTCCCTCCAGGGTGAGCCTCCGGGCCATGATCATGCCGATGTCCCCGGACCCTAGAATCACCACTTCACGCCCGGGCATGTAGCCTTCGATGTTGATGAGCTTCTGGGCGTGTCCGGCGGTGAAGATGCCGGCGGGTCTGGTCCCCGGCAGGTCGATGGCTCCACGGGGGCGTTCCCGGCACCCCATGGCCAGGACGACGGTTTTGCAGCGATACGTCGCCACTCCGCCCGAACCGGCCGCCACCTGAAGTTCGCGCCGTTCGTTCATCTCCAGAACGGTAGCGCCGAGTTCGATGTCGATCCCTCGTTGTTCCGCCATGGACACGTATCGGGCGGCATATTCGGGACCGGTCAACTCCGCATCGAACTTTTCCAGTCCGAATCCGTTGTGGATGCACTGTTTCAGAATCCCGCCCGGTCGATCTTCCCGTTCGAGAACGACCAGGTTCTTGATTCCTTCGTCCCGCACTTTCACGGCGGCGGCCAATCCGGCCGGCCCGGCCCCGATCACCGCCACGTCGACGTCAATGGTCCGCATAATTTATCCCTTCGGTTTTGCCGGGCATCGATCGCCGGGATCGAGGATATATGAGCCGTCGCCCTTCTTGGTGATGTCGGTCACCGGCTGCGCCGTCTCCCGCGCCAGCATGTTGAGGACCGTGGCGCCGCAGAAGCCTCCCTGGCACCTGCCCATGCCCGCTCGCGTGAGGTTCTTGACGGAGTCCATGGTCACGGCCCCGCGTCCGATCGCCTCTTTGATTTCCGCTTCGCTTACCCTTTCGCAGCGGCAGACAATCCGGCCGAACGCGGAATTTTTTGCCACCAGTTGTTCCCGTTTTTCCGGATCGGCCGAGGCGAAGTGGTCCCATAACGGCCGGTAGGGCGTAAAACGTTTGTTTTCCTCCATACGAATGCCGAGATCGGAAACCAGGGAAATGATCATGTCCGCTATGGCGGGAGCCGCCGTAAGGCCGGGCGATCCGACAAAGGCATGGATTACTCCGGGGCGCGCGGCCGAGTGATCGATGAAGAAATCACCTTTGGGCACCGCGGTGTTTTCCGAACGCAGCCCGGCGAAACTGGTGATGATGTCCTTTTCGGAAAGCTCCGGGATCAACTCCCGGCCCATGGCCATGACTTCACGCAGCTTGCCGGGGGGCACGGCGGTATCCAGCTTGTCGGTCGCTTCCGTGAACGTGCCCAGCCCGAGGATCAGGTTTCCGTGGGCGGTGGGGGCGATCACCTGGCTGTGCTTCGCCGAAAAGGTCCCGTACACCATATGGCGGGTGAGATGGGACACGGATTTGTCGAAGATCGCCATCACGCCCTTGGTGAGGATGAGCTTGATGTCGTCTCCCACCATGGCCGCTATGGAGTCGGCGTACAGTCCCGCCGCATTGACGATGCACCGCGTGCGGAGAACTCCGCTGCCGGTGGCCACGGCGAAGCCGTCCCTGTCGTTTCCGGTGATGGACGATACTTCCGTGTCGAGGGAGAACTTCACCCCGTTCGCCGCCGCGTTTTCCGCGAGGGCGAAGGACCATTCCGGCGGGTAGAGCACGCCGAGACCCTGCACGTACAACGCCGCCACCGCCTTGTCGGTAAGGTGCGGTTCAAGTTCGCGGATTCGGTCCGGTCCGATAATCTGAAACCCGGTGGCGCCGAAGCCTTCGCCCCGTTTCTTGGCAGCCTCCAGGTCGGCGACCCGGTCGGGTTCAAGCGCCAGCCACAGTTCATCGACGGGCCGGAACGGAAGCTCCAGTTCTTCGGCGAGCTTTTGGTACCGGCTCGTTGCGTTGAGGCAGAGCCTGCCTTTGAGGGAACCTTCCGGGCAGAAGTCCGGCGCATGAATCTGAGCCAGACCGGACTTGGTTATTCCGAAACCCGGAAACGATTCCTTTTCCAACAGAGCGATGCGGATGTCGAACCGGGAAAGCTCTCGGGCCGCCATCGCACCGATGATCCCCGCCCCGATGACGACGACGTCGAAGTTTCCGGAAGGTTCGGCGTTCATAAAGATGTTTCCAGCCATTCTTTCCGCCTTTTTCACTGTTTGCGGGGGTAAGCACGGGATGGGGAAAGCTCCCTCCAGGTTCCGATGGTGGAAGTACCGCACGGTCGTTCGCGGTGTATTCCCTCTCGATGCTTGCCCCGGTGGTCATTTATTATGCAGTTGCCCGGCCGACGTTATTGTGGGCCTGCCTCCCGCACCCGGTTGGGCGCAAATTTTTGTTGGAACAATTCGGTACGCGGCGGCGAGAAGACATCGATCAACACCACCTGTTCGTCAAGGGTTTGCCAGGCGTGGAGGTGGTTGGAAGGAATGAGGTATCCGTCACCGGCGTGCAGTTCCGTCCGCTCGTTTTCGTCGGGAAGGAAAAGAACGATGCACCCTTCGACGACGTAGCCCGCCTGTTCCGCTTCATGTCGTTCGGACGGCCATTCCACGCGGGGCGCGAATCGGTACATGACCATCATGATGCGTTGGCGATAGGTCACCTTGCGCGAAATGGTTTCGTTGACCGTCTCCCAGGGGATGTTACGCCATATGATGCCGGCCGTTGGTTTTTCCATTGCCGGTTCTCCTCACTCCATGCATGAAGGGTTCCCGGATTCCCCCGCTGCGGGGGAATCCGGAAGGGGAACAATGATCCTGCTAGTACCCCATGGACTTGAGGGAAGGAAGCGCCTGTTCGCCGCCGAAATATCCCTCGATTGAAAATACGTCGAATTTGCCCTTTCTTACATCGGGGGCTTTGCCCTTGACCAGGAAGGCCAGATACTTGGATACCGCTTCATGATCCGCCCGGAAACTCATTTCCCCCTTGATGGTATCGAACTTGGATTCCGCTAGGACCTTGCCGATCTTATCGGCGTCGAAGGAACCCGCTTTCTGTACCGCCTCGAAGAGCACCTGGCAGGCCACATACGCGATGCTGCCGTAGGCGTCCGGGGGATCGTTCCACATCTTCATGTAATTTTCGGTAAAGGATTTGGCTTTTTCGGCAAGTTTTTTGTCTTCAAACCCTTCCATTCCGTAGTAGAAATACTCCAGGGCATAGATGCCGTCGAGAACGGTGTCGGGAATGCCGGTCGCTACCACATTGGTGATCCACGTGTTGAAAATGGTGCAGGTTTTGGACAATCCCAGTTCCTGGGCCTGATTGAGGCAGGCGATGACGTCCCCGCCGAACATGCAGGTGATGAAAACATCGGGTTTCACGGCCAAGGCTTTGCGAATGATGGCGGTATAGTCCACCGTTCCCTGGGGAACTTCGGCAAAGCCCACGATTTCGCCCCCGAATTCCTTGCAGGCCGTTTTCAACCCGTCATGCAGCGTGCTGCCCCAGGAATCTGTCCGTGACTGATAGAAAATCTTCTTTTTCCCCAGGGTTTTTATACAGGAAGCCCCGGTGAGATAGCCGATGCTCCAAGGGGTGAACGCCACCGAATACGTTGCTACGGCGGGGTTGCCTTTCCTGAAGGAATCCGTTGCGGGAACGCATCCGGGAAAGTAGGTGATCTTGCTGATCTTGGCTTCTTCGTTGAGCGCCGCGGCCATGGGGTTGTAGATCGTGCCGGTCAGGGCGTGCACGCCTTCACCCACTAGTTCGCGAAAGCGTCTCACCCCGACGTCCAGTTTCATTTCATCGTCTTTTACGATGATTTCCACCTTGGTTTTGCCCCAGGGCATGGCGAGGCCGCCTTTTTGATTGATTTCATCCACCGCCAGCAGGGCGGCCTTTTTCTGGGTTTCCGAAACCGCCGCGAAAGGGCCGCTCAGGGACGTAAGGAATCCGAGCTTGAATTCCTTCGGTTCCTTTGCCCATGCCCCGCAGGGAAACGCAATCAAAATCCCCAAGGTAACAGCCGCCATACAACGTACGATCCTCCTCATGGTTCTCCTCCCTCTTCAGTGGTTGAGTTGAACTGTCGGATCCCGCTATCTACAACCGATTTTCAGCCGGTGTGGGGGCATACTACGGGGGAAAGCTGCTCCTCGTTTTTTGTTGGGGCACCACGTTATTTTTGCTCAAACGAGCATTATAAGCTCATATGTGATTTTAATATCCTTTTTCTCCTTGATTGTCAAGGAAGTTTCGGCCGGGAGCCGGGGCTCATCGCCACGGCCCAAATCAAAAAAAGATTGCACCGGTGGGTTTCCATTTAACCGATGCCCGCCGGGGACACTCTTTCACCTTGATTTCCGCAAGGATTTCTCCTCTAATACCCCTTTTGCTGTCCGAGGCGCTTTGAATCATCATGCAAGATGTCCTGGGTTTTTCGAATGCTCGCCAATCCAACGGGGTTCCTGTCGGCCGGGAAGTGACCGGCCCTTCCGGAAGCGAAGGTATACCCTCACGGTCCGCACAACCGATAGGGTTCCTTATGCATTCCGTTTCCCTCATCGTTCTCCTGGTGATGTTCCTTGCCGCGGTATACTACCGTAACGAGGGATTTGCGCTGGTGAGTGCGCTGGCCTTCTGCGGCTCCCTCTTCGCACGATGCTGGGCGAGGCTCTCCGTCTGGAGGATCCATGTCGAGCTGTCGCTCGACGCTCGGCGTGCCTTTCCGGGGGACGAGATCGCATTGAAGGTAAAGGTGGTGAACGGAAAACCGGTGCCGATGCCGTGGATGGACACAACGGTCGATGTGCCGGCGGATTTTCTGCCGGACAACGGGAGTCGGGAGGGCGGAGAAAACGGACAAACCCTCACTTATACGACGTCGCTGCTGTGGTACACCGCGGTCGCCCACATATTTCGACTCAGCTGTGCAAAGAGGGGGTACTACCCTCTCGGGCCCGTACGGGTGACATCCGGCGACCCGTTCGGCCTCTATGTACGCACCCTGTCCATCCCCGTCACCGAGCACGTCGTCGTCTATCCGAAATTTCTGCCCATGGACCCGATCGAAATCCCCTCGGTCTCTCCGGTGGGTGAGTCGGTCACTCAACGTCGTGTGTCGGAGGACCCCTGTCGGTTGCTGGGAGTGAGGGAATATCTGCCGCAGGACGGTTTTAAAAGGATCCACTGGAAGGCCACTGCTCGTCGGCAGCGGCTGCAGTCCAAAATCTTCGATTCCACCACCAGCCTCCGAACCGCCGTTTTCCTCGACGTCCGGGATTATTCCGTCGGGGGGAGATCGGAAGAATTTGAAACCGCCGTGAGTGCATGCGCCACCCTGGCCTCGCGCATCATCGAGAGCGGCGGCCAGGTGGGACTCTACATGAATTCGTGCAAAGCCGATTCGGGGCAGGCGGTGAGCGTCCATCCCGGAGGAAACAGGGGACATCTTCCCGTCATTCTGGAGAATCTGGCCAAGGCCACCCTGACGCCGAGCGGCCGTTTCCTGCCTTTTCTGCAACAGGAGCTGCGCGGCCTGCGCTGGGGGACCACCCTGATGGTCATCGTTCATTCTGCCTCGGAAGAACTGCGCGCGCGGTTGGCCGACCTCAAGGAGGACGGATTCAGGATAGTGGTGATACGCACGGGGGACGGGGAGGAAGGCCGGCTCCCGGATGGCATCCCCTGCGTCAGTCTCGACTCGTTCGTTCGGCCGACCGGGCAGGCCGCGGAAGCGGAGCCTTCGAGGGTGAATAATTCATAATGGAAGCGGTACCGGTGAGCCTGCTCATGATAGGGATGGAGCTGTGCCTGGCCTATCTCACGCTGTCCCTGATCGACGCACTGCTTCCGCCCGCCCTGTCGCCCCCCCTGCTGTTCCTGTGCGGATATCTCGCGGCCTTGGCCGTCAGCGCGACCGGGAAGCGTTTTCGCATGCGGAGCATGCACCTGGCCGCAGCCAACGTGGTCGCTTTCCCGGTCACCCTGGCCTTATCGCTGGCTTTTGCTTCCCCCGGCGCTCCGGTGGGGATATCCTCGGCGGTTCTCTCTTTCCTCCGGCAGAGAAGCGCCCTTACGGGAACTTCGTTCCTCCTGGGATGCATCGCTCCGCTCTGTGCAGTCGCCCTTTGGATCGCCGGAATGCGGATGGGAAGACGGAATCCTACCTTTGCCATCACGCTTTCCGAGTTTCAGTTCGGATTCGCCGGGCTGTTGATTCTCCAGTTCACCGCCACCGAGTCCGAAAGAGTCATCCCCCGGTTTACGCTCGCGGCACTCCTTTTTATCCTCTTCTCCCTCAGCGCTCTCTACCTCTCCAGAGTCGAGGCGGCGGGGAAGGGGAGGAAGGCAGGCAACGGTTTTTACCGTTACGGAATGCTCGCATTGAGCCTCACCGGTGTGCTGCTGGCCTTCCTGCTGATTGACCGGGCCGTCACTCCTCATGTGGTCGAACATCTGCTGGCGATGATCAAAAGTGGTTTTCAATTGGCTGCGGAGTGGTTTTTCCGGCTCATAGAGTTTCTGGCAAAATTGCTGCCGCAACCGAAGCCGATAAAGCTCCAGGTAAGTCCGCCCCCCGCCGGTGCCGTTGAAGCAGCGGAGCGGGCGGCCAGGACCGCGCTCATTCCGGAATGGGTGGCAAAGGCCGGCAGGATTTTCGTCTCGGCCATGTGGGTGGTGCTGATTCTGGTGTCGCTCTGGCGTGTTTCCTCCAGCCTCCTGCTCCGTCTGTTGGGAGCCCTGTCGAAAACGGAGGGGGAGCAGTATGAGCGGATGGAAAAAGGATTTCGGACCGATCTGTGGATATTGTTGAAAACGGCCCTATTGCTCGTTGCGGCAATCGGCGACGCGGTCATGCGACTAATACGAATGGTGGTGGGGTCGGGTAAGGGCGGGAGAGGGCGGTCCTCGGTACGGTTTCTCTACCACCAGCTCCTGACCTGGGCGGCGGCCCGGGGCATGGGAAAAAATCCGTCCTGGACCCCTTCGGAATATCTGCCCGTCCTGATTCGTTGGCTTCCCGATGCGGGAATGGAATTCAGGTCCATCACGGACTGTTACGTTGGGGTACGTTACGGGAACCTGGAACCGGACGAAACGGAAGTGCGCGCGGTGTGGGAGAAATGGGAACGGATAAAACGGGTTTACCGAAAGAAGAAAAAACGAAGCTGAAGAAGGCGGCGACATGCATACGAAATCGATGAACGAAAAGAAAGAAGAGCCTTCCATTTCCTCGGTGCGGGAAGGGTGGGAACGGTTTGCTTCCAACGTGGGCAAGGTTATCGTGGGAAAGGAGGAAACGATCCGGTTGATGTTCGTTGCCCTGATGTGCGAGGGCCACGTCCTCATCGAGGATCTGCCGGGAGTGGGAAAGACCCAGTTGGCCAAGGCATCGTCATCCTCCCTGGGGTGTTCGTTCAAGCGAATTCAATGCACTCCCGACCTGCTTCCGTCGGACATTACGGGTGTGCAGTATTTCAATCAGAAAACGTGTGAATTTGAATTTCATAACGGTCCGATCATGGCCAACATCGTTTTGGTGGACGAAATCAACCGGGCGATGCCGAGAACCCAGTCCTGTCTGCTGGAATGCATGGAAGAGCGGCAGCTCACGGTAGACCTGGACACGGTCCAGTTGAAACGTCCGTTCATGATCATCGCCACGCAGAATCCCATCGAACTTGAAGGCACCTTCCCTCTGCCGGAGGCACAACTCGATCGGTTCCTGTTCAGAATCCGTATGGGCTATCCCTCATTGGACGAGGAGACGGAGATACTCAATCGTTTTCAGGAAGACAACCCGGTCAGGAAGCTAGCGTCGATCCTGTCGATCGACGAGCTTGTCTCATTGCAGTCGCTCCTCGGGCGAGTGTTTGTTGAGTCTTCGGTGCGGGATTACATTCTGGCCATTAACCGGGAGACGAGGAAGAACCGAAACGTGAGGCTGGGGGCGAGCCCCAGGGCATCCCTGGGATTACAGCAGGCATCGAGGGTGTTGGCCGCCATTGAGGGCAGGGAGTACGTGACTCCCGACGATGTGAAGAGTCTGGCGGTTCCGACTCTGGCCCACCG
Source organism: uncultured delta proteobacterium (assembly GCA_963826125.1). Lineage (GTDB taxonomy): Bacteria > Desulfobacterota > Desulfarculia > JACQYL01 > CAWGVV01 > CAWGVV01. The sequence goes on from CAWGVV010000001.1 coordinate 607,991, forward strand.
CATTATCCTCACCACAGATGCCCGATTAAAGGGAAGCACGGAGGACGAAGTGGTTGCCGAAATCGTTTCCAATGTGCCGGTGCCGACGGAAGTGACGAAAAGGTGACGGAAAACGATGAAAGTGGATACCCGAAGGATATCCACTTTCCAAAATCGGCACGGAGTCGGGAGGAAGGGGGCTCGGCGGCTGACGTGGGCGCGGTTACAACCCTTGAGGTTCCCTTCTACTTCTTATTTAAAGAGGGGCGACCTTTTCTTGCGGCAACGGTGCATTTTACTTCCTCATACCCATTACTGGAGAGATATTCGGTGATGGCCTCGCGCAGGAAAGAGGCAACCGTCGGCTCCATTTCACCTTCTTTTTTTCTCTTCTCCGTGTAGTCCACGATCTGGTTGAATTGAAGTTTAGGAATAGCCACGGAGACTGTTTTCAGATTCTTTTTCATCTTCATCCTCTCATTTCAATATCCCGAGCGGGGGGATTCACTCTTTTCAGTCGCCGGGGTTGTACGGTTTCCCGAATCCTCGGTCAGCACACGCGGGATGCTCCTGCCCATTATCGAGTAACAATCAATTGAAAAGACGCTGTAAAAACCACTAGGATATTCTTGAGAACTGATTCAATTAAAATTACAACCTTTTTTGAGGATTCTCGAAATTCTGTACCTTTGAATCAGCGCCACGATATCATGCTTCGGGTCCTATTTCAATACTGTACTTAATCGTTTTCAGTCCTGAATACCATTTTTCCACACCACCCTTTGAAATTGTTCATGCTCAAAAAGTTTAACAATGAACAACGACGTATCGGAAGTTGTAAGACAATAGGAGAGGCGTTCATTTGATTTTTCCATAGATAGTCTGTTTCGGGATCGAGATGTGATATTGCGGTCTTTTGATCAGCTGCCGGCCTTCGATTCCCGGAGAAACCTTAACAAGGCCGCTAAGAGTGCCATCGTTTTCTTTCTGTCCTCCGCCGCGCTTGACGTTCGAATTCGCGTACCGTATTCGATCGAGTAGCGGATCTCCTCCATGCTGACGTTTTCGGGGAACAACGCTCCGCTTATCTGTGCGCCCTGCATGCTGGCCCCGTGCAGGTTGCATCCGCTCAGATCGACTCCCCGCAGATCGCAATTCCTCAGGTAGCTGTCGGACAGGTCCAATCCCGCGAGGTGGGCTTTCCGCAAATCCAACCCCGATAGATTCATCTTTTTTAGGTCCGGGGCTTTGCCTTCAAGCACGAGGCGATTGAAACTCTCTATGTTCTCCTCAAACAACAATTGAACTTTGGGGATGGATCGAATTTCCTTTCCGGTCGCCATTCTGAAGTTATCCTCCCTTGTAACCATCCTCTACCGGAGTTCGGCAGAACGACGGTGTTCATGTGCTTTAGGCTTTTCCACCGGGAAAAGCCGCCGCTCAGGCAATCGAAAAGTGCGCGCTACCGTTGTTGCAGGGAAAGGGAAGACATGCCCGGATCATGTCTTTCGTCTTTATGAAACCTCCGTTTGTTTTGTGAGGAACACAGGACCCCCGCGCACGGATGAAACGAAAGTTGCCAGATTTTGCAAGCGAGTCAAAAGAGCTGATAATCGATCCCTTCCCTGAATCCTTGATCTTCAAAAAGCGCCAGAATGCGGTTTGCCTCCGGCGCTTCCACCGGTAGAACCGGACCGATTTCCAATTTTCGTTCAGAGCACCACTTCCGGCACTCGTCTGATAACGGCAGAATAAAGGAAAAATGTTGTTCCATTCGCAGCACCGCCTTTTCCGCTCCTCGGACGCGAAACGGTAGGAAAACCGTTCCTTATTTGTCGATCGCCCGTCGCACCGCTCGTAAAAGGGACGCGGCGTCAAAAGGCTTCAATACGATTCCCTTTACTTTCTCCTGCAGGCCGCTCGTAATGAATTGCTCGTTGTGATAACCGGTTACCACCAGGATACGCGCATCGGGATTGACTTCCAGTATTTTGGCGATGCACGCCCTGCCGTCCATCACCGGCATCACCAGATCCAGAACGACGAGCGCATAGGGCTCCCCAATGTCCAATGCCTGCACGTAGAGGTCGACGGCCTCCTGTCCGTGGGAGGCGGGCGTCACGCGATACCCCAACCCTCCGAGCATCGTTTGGGTGATCTCCCTGACCTGGGGCTCATCGTCAACCACCAGGATTTTTTCGGCTCCTTTCGGCAAAGGCGCATTTTGCTCGTCGCTGTCTTCATCCACGTCGAGTGTCTCTTCCTGTACTGGGAGGAAAACGTGGAAACGGGTCCCGCCGTCTACTTCACTTTCCGCCAGTATGTACCCGCCATGATTTTTAACGATCGAATATGCGATGGAAAGACCGAGCCCAGGCCGTTCGGCGGACTGTTTCGTCGTGAAGAACGGTTCGAAAATTCGTTCCATTACCTCCGGCGGCATCCCGTTTCCGGTATCCTGCACGACTACTTCCATATACCGTCCGGGCTTCGCCCAGGGATAGATGTGATGGAAGGACTTGCCGAGCCCGCTGTCGCGGGTCGTGAAACGAATGGTTCCCCCTTCAGACATGGCGTCTCTTGCATTGACGGCCAGGTTGAGGAAAACCTGTTCAAGCTGCGACGGTTCGGCCATGACAAAGGGCAACCCCCGCAGTAGGTCGAGCTGTAACTCGATGTTCGGCGGGAGTGTTTGTCGCAGGAGTTGTTGAACGTTGGTGATGAGCTGGTTCACCTTCACCGGAACCTTCAAGCCCGTGTCCACCCTCGAGAATGCGAGGAGTCCCCTGGTCAGTCGCGCGGCACGATGGCAACTTGCGTTTATTTCCCGAATGTATCTTTCCAGGGAACTTTCCGCCCCCAGATGGGCCGCGAGCAGTTCCGTATTGCCCTGTATGGAGGTCAGGATATTATTGAATTCGTGGGCTGCACCGCCCGCCAAAATACCCAGCGCCTGCATTTTCTGCGCATGCTGAAGTTGTTTTTCCAGTTGCTCGACCTGGGTAACGTCGCGGACGATCCCCTGGATCGATCGAACGCCCTGAAATACCACCGCGGCCTCTGCAACTTCGACCAGGATGACGGCGCCGTCTTTTCGGAGCACCTTGTATTTTTCGGGAAGAGAATTGACCTGGCGGCGATTCATGTGGGCTTCGATGCGTTTCTCCATTCGCGAGCGTTCGCCGGGCGCGAGGAGATCGTAGAGCGTCATCTGCTGAGCCTGCTGAGGCGAGTATCCCATCAGTTCGCAGTATTTTTGATTCACGAACAAAATTCTGCAAGAAGGAATTTCCGCAACGAAATACCCTTCCAGGGTATTCTCCACCAGGGTACGGTAGCGTTCCTCGCTCTGGCAGAGAGTCTCTTCCGACTTTTGCTTTTCCGTTATTTCAGTGAGAAAATCCAGAGTGGCGGGTCTGCCCTCCCAGACAACGGGCACCGCCCGTATCTCCATGAGTCCCACTTTTCCGCTCGGGCCGATGAAGCGAAAGGTATAGCGGGAAGGAACGAATTCGCCCCGCACGCGTTGCTCGTGGCGTTGCGCAACATTCTCCCGATCGTCGGGGTGGATGTAATGAAGATAAGGGTGAAGGAGAAGCTGGTCCTCGGAAAGGCCCGTAAACTCTGCGGCCTTTCTGTTCAGAAATTTTATCACCCCGTCCTGGACGACAATGATTCCCTCATCCGCATTCTGAACGATAAGGCCATAGATTTCTTCCGATGTCCTGGGGGCTTTCTCGTCTTCCATCCGGTCTTCGGGGACTTTATTTTCGACCACTTTTCGCCGCAATGCAGCCAATTCCTCGAGAAGCAGTTCTCTTGATTTCTCTTCATCGCGCATATTCGGTCTCTCTTTCCCCGTTCAAACTTTCCTGCCGTTTCACCTCGTGCTACCCACAGGGCCTACGGTGGGGCAGTCGTTTAATGCGGCATCTTCCTCATCGTCTGCTCAGACCCTTTTTCCATGAAAGTTGGATTTCCCTTCCCTCATTGAAACTATTTTCAGCACCTTACCCCACGATCGATTGGTGTTTTGTCCAGCCCCCTCTATCTCTGCTGTACATGGAACCAAATTCGATTACAAGTATTTCTTTACGTATCCGTTATCCCACGTTCAGACGGATTCGCGTTGACCGAGAAATTTTGACGAGACGCGCTCTTTTGGAATTTCCCGCGCGGAAGTGACGCGGTGGTCGCCGGGAAATGCATTTTTCGGATTTCGCCGGAACGACGGGCGAGGGCAATAGTGAATCTCCATGAAGCACATGCATCAATGCAGCGTTTCCCTTGCCGACAAACGTTCCTGAATCCACGTTTTCAATTTTTCATCGGGTGCATATATACCCTTGTTATTCCCCACGTGTTCAAGAAATCTCCTCTGCTGGGAAGCATGTAATGGTATAGTGGCAAGAACCACTGCTTCTTCGGAATTGCGCCTGATGAGGCAGAGTACCGGCGGCTCTTCCCACGTATCCACGACGAAGTAGTGGGCCACGTCGCGTTTCGATTTTACCATTTTCCCGTGTGACCAGTTGTTTCCCCATTCGAGATACAGTACCACCGCTTCCTCGGGGGTCATTTCCCAGTCAATAGCGTTGATCAACTCCTGATCGTTTTTTATATCGTCGATGTTGAGCATGCCCTTCTCCTCCGGTCATCCTGTCCGGAGCAAGCGATTCGAAAAGCTTTGCTCCGTGCGGTACGCAAACCAAAGCACCACCCCTCGGAAAGCGAGTGCGCTTCCATACTTTACAAGAAAGTTGGATATGGTTGGCGGAATGGCAAGGGAAGGAAGGCAAAAGAAACGCTTCCTGTCGATGACGATACTCTGAGATGCGGAGAAGGCCCGACGAGACCGCAACCTTTCGGGCGGCAAACGGAATTACGGTTCCCGGAAACGGCCGCCACTCTTTCGCGATCGTCCGCACGGTGGAGAAACGCTTGGACCTCATCAGGGGCATAGGGTGTTTCCGCCTCGGCGAAAGCCGATATTGTCTGCATCCCGCCTGCCGAAACGGAACAGCCGACCCGCAAGAGCCGGCTGCTCCCGTAGTTTCCGGAAAGAATCGGAGCGAATCAGAAACGAAGTTCGGTGGTCCGAAGGTCGTTTTTTACCTCTTTGACCCGATCGAATTTCTTGGCGATTTTTTCCGCCCGCTCCTTGCTTCTGAGTTCCTGCACAAACCCACTGATCGTCACCGTGCCGCCCTCCTCCGCGGATACCAGGATATTCCGGTAGGGAGAAGTGACGATTTCCTTCTTGATGGCGCTCTCTACGCTTTTGGCAAACGCCATGAGTTCCAGCTTCTTCCTTACGTCTTCTTCCGTGTGCTCGACGTGCATCATCTCCACGCTTCTGCAGATTATGTCCGCGGCTGATTGAGCGGAAAACTGCGCCGTATTGATGATAAAGTCGTACAGGCTCCAATCCTGGAGGTCTTTGTCAAAGATGGTGCGAACGAGGGCTTCCCTTTGATGATCGTACTTGCGGACATATTCTCCCGCCATGTCGACCGGCATGTTTTCACGTTTTGCCACTCGCTTGATACGAACGTCGAGCGGTGCGACGACGCGGATTTTCAGGATTCCCGGGACGTCATGCAGAACGATCTGGCCGCCGCGGCCGATGACCACCACATCTCCCCGACTGGCCAGTTCATAGTTCAAGGATTCGAAAAGGCTTGTATAAGCGGGACTGTTGAAGAAGAACCGCTCGAAAAAGCCCGGTTGCACTTCTTTTTCGTAAATCGAACATGCGTCCTTGAATCCTTCGTCACAACTCTGCGCCAATTCATGGACCCGCTCACGGCTCACCAGCGTATGCCCCAGCTTCTGGGCTACCAAAGCCGCGATCTCATCTCCGAAGCTGCCCACCTGTCGCGAAACCGTAATAATCGCCATCGTAGTCCCCTCTCTCCTTCTTAGATAGCTGCAGCCGTATACAGAGCAGCATAATACCAGACTGTTCATTTCGCGTAAAGCACTGAATACATTTCCTTATATTCAGTGCCCTCCAGCCGCCGAAATGTCTCCGATACCGACGATGAAGGGAGATGGTCACCCGTGCCGCGTCGTTTCAGAACCCGGGTTGCCGACCGGAGAATTCCTTACTGCTTGAGCGTGCCCTGGAGAATCATCTCCATGGGCCACGGCGCCGTTCGGCCGCGTATGCGCCGCCATTCGGCGAAATCTTTTTTGAACTTTTCCTGGGAATCCAGGACCCTTTTCACCTCCGCGTTTCTCGCTTTGACGTTTTCGAGGTAGGAAAAAGAAGTCTTGGCAAAATCAATCACTGCGGCGTCGTCCAGAAAAACAAATTCCACCGAGTTGCCCATCAAAGCGATGGCGCGTGCATCGAGGTTTTGTATCCAGCCATAGCTCCAAAGCTGCGTTTCCTTGGCGCATGTCTCCACGATCGCTTTCAGATCGTCGGGCAGGGCTTCCCACTTTTTCTTGTTGATCAGCAGGTCGAGCTGGCAGGAAGGCTCAGGAACGCCGGGTTCAATCACATAGTGGGCGATATCCTGAAATCCCATGGCATAGCCTTCGGCGGGAATTCCGAACTCGAACGCGTCGATGATGCCGCGATCCATGGAAAGGTATATCTCGCCGACGGGAAAGGAAGATACCGATGCTCCGAGAAGACCGAGAATATCCATGTACCACCCCAGAGCGCGCACCTGGGTGCCTCTGAAGTTCGCCATGGAGGTGATTCGCTTGTTGGAATAGAGTCCGATGTTGGGCCCGCCGTTTCCGCAGGGCAGGGCCACCAGGCCGTAAATGCCGCACAGTTCGTTCAGCAGTTCACCACCGTCGCGCTCGTAATGCCAGATGTTGTATCCTTCGAAATCCAGTCCGAACGGAACGGAGCCGAAGGCGCGAAAAGCTTCGTCCTTCCCCCCCCAATATCCGGGCCAGGAATGGGCGACGTCGATGGCGCCGCTCGACACGGCATCGAAGAGGTTCGCGTCGCGTGCGATGGCGCCTGTGGGAAACACCTGGATTTCCAGCCGACCGCCGCTGCATGCCTTTACGCTGTCCGCGAAGTGAATCGCCACGTCATGGAAGACCTGATCGCCCCACGGATCGCTCATGCGCCAGACGATCGTCTGCCGGGAAGTTTCCCATTTTCTGCTTTTCCACTCTTCATGCCGCCGGTCCGTACCGAACTTCTCCCTCTTGGGCGCTGCGAACGACTCCGCCGTTACGAACCCGATCGACAAGAAAACCAAGGCCGTTGCGATACCTACAGATAGTGCCTTCCTCATTTCTTCAAACCCCCGCTCACTGCACTTTTATCCGGCTCCTACCGTCCCCTTGATGAGGCGGAAGAATAATCGGACGTTATCTGCCCGGATAGCAATTGTTTGCCGGAATATCAATAGGTGAGCACCACGCCTCCGTCGAAAAGCAGGTCGCCGCCCATAAGATAGCGGGAATGTCGGGAGAATCCGAACACGAAAATATTGGCGACCTCGGCGGGCGTCATCATTTCCTTCACGCGCGATGCACCCATCATGACGTCCCTTACCACTGCTTCCTCGGTGATTCCCCGCTGTGCGGCCTGCGCGGGAATCTGCTTGAGCGCCAGCGCCGTCTGGACGAATCCGGAACTGACGGAGAACGACCGGATCTTCCCGTAGCCTTCCGCCGCAATGGATTGCGTGAGGCCCCGGAGACCGAACTTGGTGATATTATAAACCGGTTTGTTCATCGTGCACACGTGGGCGTGGATCGAAGCCATATTGCCGATCGCCCCGGTACCTTCAGGGCTTTTTTTCATGTGAGGAATGACCAGCTTGGAAAGGTAGAACGGAGCACGCAGCATGATGCTCATCATCTGATCGTATTTCTTCATGGGAAAATTTTCTATGGAGTCGATGTGCTGGATGCCGGCGATGTTGGCGAGGAATTTGATGGAGCCGAGTTTCGCCGCGTTTTCGACCGCTCGTTCGATTTCTCCATCCACCGTCAGATCGGTGGGGATGAAGGTGAAGGACCCTCCCAGCGTCTGAACGAGTTCGCCGGTTTCCCGGCCCGCCGCCTCGTTCACGTCCAGGCCGACCGTGGTGATATCGTTGGCCGCCGCGGCCAGGCTCACGGCCCTGCCTATGCCGCTGCTGGCCCCGGTAACGATGCATACGTTGCGGCGCTGAAAATCAGGGTCCTGCAACGTCAGAATTTCTTCCTTGCTGATGGCTGGTTCCGAGAACATGCACGAACTCCGTTTGTTTCATTGGAAACCGTTTAATCGGGAAAAAGAACACCGCTTTCCCGGCGATCATCCCGCATATTGTATACGAAAAACGCCGAGCGGTTACAACCTCGAAGAATTGGAACATTCATTATTTTGCCGAACTGCCGATGTGGTGAAAACGTGTTTTCCCGTTGGAGGATGTCGGAGGGGAAGTATCCCGGGTCGTACGGAAGATGCCTTTCCGTCGGACGGCCCGGGGTTCGCCTTTGTTTTTCAGAGCTTTTTCAAGGGGCGCGGGGGTATCACCACCGCTTCGCCGTCAAGCACCACTACCTGCCCACCTTTGAAACAGGTGGTCTTGACGCGGATTCTTTTCTTTTCCTTCAGAACTTCCGCCACTTCCACTCGAGCCGTGATCGTGTCTCCCACGTACACCGGAGCTTTGAACTCGAGGTTCTGGCTGACGTAAATGGTGCCCGGCCCGGGAAGATACATGCCCAGCACGGTGGAAATCAACCCCGCCGACAGCATCCCGTGAGCGATACGGGCCTTGAAAACGCTGTTCTCCGCATATTCACGATTCACGTGGGCGGGATTGAAGTCGCCGGTGATTCCCGCAAACAGGTAAATGTCCGTCTCGGTGATGGTTTTTGTAAACTCCGCGATGTCGCCGACGTTCAGTTCGTCGATCGTTTTTCCCAGCATCGGTCTGTGCTCCGTTCATCGTTGTTGAAAAATGAGAATAGTTCGGGAAGATGAATTGTGATCTATTCGGTTCCCCGGCGTGAAAACCATAACTGGTAAAGACGCATGGGGATTATCGACAGGAAAAAGGGGACCATGTAGGCCGCCGCTACGGTAGGCTCCCTGGGGCCGAAGAACTGTGCGGCAAATACCAGCACCAGTCCATTGTTGATGTTGGTGAGGCTTATGCCTCCCGCCAGCTGATACGCCATCGGCCGACGCAGAAACGTGGCGACTCCCGTCACCATGTAGACGGCTGCCAGAAGGGATGCGACAATAACTCCCTCCAGGAGGATTTTGGGGTTTTGCCGGTAGAAGGTGCTGTAGGGGGAGAATATCCCCAGGTTTATAATGGCGAAAATAACGAGGGAGATGGGAAATCGCCTTTTCATGATGGCTTGCATCGCGCCGGGCGACAATCGACGAAGAATTTCCACGGAGATGAGCGGGACGAAGACCACCAGCGAGAGCAGTCGAATCATTCCGAAGAGCGATAGGGACATTTTTGCGCCGGCTAGTATCTTCACCAGCACGGGGAGCGTGAAAGGCACGAGGGGGGAGCTGATCACCACCATCACCAGAACGAGTCCGGCATCGGCTTCCACCAATTCCGCGATGAACGTGGCGACTACCCCGGTGGAGATGCCGCTCAACAGCAGAGCTGCCAGCGCGTACTCCGGCCACACCAGCCTGAACAAATAGTAGAGGGCGATGGGGAGAATGATGGCCTTGAGAAGGGTGAGGAACGTAATGAGGCCGAGGGATTCGCGCATGGTCTTTCGGACGTCGTCCAGCCGGATGGAGAGAAAACTTAGGAAAAGAAAGAACATCAGTCCGTAGAGCGGGTAGGGCTGAAAGACTGAGGCGGCGTCCGGAAGAAAGATGCTGGCGGCGATAGAAAACCCTTGCACCAGAAGGAGAAGAATGTCATTTCTGCGAAGCATTGTTGCCTTTTCTTTTGGGAAATTGGCTAAATAGCCGTATGTCCTTCGAAGCGAATGTAATAGCACAAAACAGCGGGCGAAGAAACAAAGAGAATGAATTTATCGGATTTTAACATTTGTCGGAAATGAGAAAGGGTGCTCGACAGCCATTGCCGTCGGGTTCGCGGCGCTGAGAGCCGGAGTGCGCGCCGCATCTTGTGAGCCGATCGGCGGAGAGGGGCTGCCGTGGGGACAATGAACGTCGGTCTGAAGTCCCTTACCTTTCCAGGAGGTTGAGGAAATTGTCCGCACCTATCATGCGCCGTTCACCCTCGGTAAGGTCGATGGAATCGAACCACGCCACAGCGTTTTTCGGAGACCGCCACGGTGCGTCCGTGCCGAAGAGAATCCGCTCCGCTCCTTTGCGCCGGATGACGTTCGAAGCTTCGGCGGGCGAGATGAGTCTTGAAACATAGGACAGATCGAAATACACATTCTCCTGTTCGTATAGGGGGGCGATGAATTCCCAGCCGTAAAGACATCCGAGGTGTGCAGCCACGATAGTCAGACGGGGATGTCGCCGGGCGATTCGATGGATCACCGGCACATCCGTTTGGAACGCAAGGCCGAAATCGAGGAAGGGAGCCAGGTGCGGTTTGACACCGACGATTCCGGGCAGATACATGGTATCGAGGACGACCGGAAGACCTTTCTCCTCGATTGCGGCAAAAAGCATTTCCGCTTCCGAAGAGTCCATCCTCAATTGCTGCAGAAAAGAATGAACCTTCACTCCTTTAAGGCCCAAACCGATCAGTTCGTCCAGGTCCTCAAGGAAACGGTTCGAACCGGGGACCAGGGTGCCGAAGGGAATGATCTGCTCATGTTTCTTCGCCATGAGTGCCACCCAGCGGTTCAGTGCGGAAACCTTGTCGGGCCTGGAGGATACGGGCAGGAGGACGAAACGGTCGATACCCGCTTCGCCTTCGCTTTTTACCAGCGCCTCTATAGTTCCTTCGCCTCGGAGATACCATTTATGGGGGCTCTCATCGGGGAGACACCCGTCAAACATGGCAAGTCTTTTACCGAGCACCCGTATGTCTTCCATGGGCCAGGCGTGAGTGTGCATATCCACAAGCATGGATGGAACGACCTCCTCCCTCGCCGTGAAAAGAGAAAATCTGCATATTCGAAATTGATATTATCGTTTTCTTATGGTTGATTCTTCGCAAGGTCAATGAAAAAAAGGAGCCGGATATGGCTGTTCTGATTCTCGTTATTTTTATCACGCTGGTGGTTTCGGCTCACTGCTCTCTTTTCGAGGCGACATTGTTCTCCACCCGCAGAGGGGTTTTGGAGGCGGCGGTCTCCAAGGAGGAGAAAAAACCCCTCGCCCTGAAATTCATTCAGATGAAAAAGGATATCGGAACCACGATCTCCGCGATTCTGATCCTCAATACGGTGGCCAATACCGCCGGGGCGACCATCGCCGGAATGTATGCCGCAAAAATCCTCGGCCCTTCGGCGGTTGTCTCGTTTTCGATAGTGTTCACACTGGCGATTCTTTTTTTCGCGGAGATACTGCCGAAAACGCTCGGCGCTGTCTACTGGAGGTATCTTTGGCCGCTGGTGGTCTGGCCGCTCACCTGGATGAGCTTCGTCCTTTATCCCGCAATTTTCCTCACGCAGCGATTCTCCAATCTGCTGACCCGAAAAGCGAATCCGCCTTCGGTGACCGAGGAGGAGATACTGGCTGCGGTGCGAATGGGTGCGAAGGCCGGCGAGATCACCCCGGTGGAAAGCAAGATGGTGCACAACATCATCGAGTTGGAAAACATTCCCATCCGCAACATCATGACGCCGCGCATGGTAATGTTTTCCCTTGACGCCGACATCACCGTCCGGGAAGGATATCGGGAAGCGAATCACCGGGGGTTCAGCCGGGTCCCTATTTTCGAAGGCGACAAGGAGAACATCATCGGCTACGTCACCATACACGACCTTGCCATGGGACAGAATGTGAGCGAGCCCGAAACCAAGCCGAGAAAAATCGCCAAACCCATATCCTTCATACCCGAAACGGCTAATTGCCTTTCCGGGTTGACCCTGTTTCTCAAGGAGCGGAACCACATTTCCATGGTAGTGGATGAATATGGAGGTATTGTGGGACTGGTAACGTTGGAAGACCTGATCGAGACCATTCTCGGCGCCGAGATTGTGGACGAAACGGACAAGGTGGTCGATTTGCAGGAAGCGGCGCGGAGGATTCGTAAGAACAGCCCGTTATGATATAACCTTGAACCATTCGGCGGAGCCGTCATCGCGTCGTGGCAAATTCCACGGTAGACCGTTTTCGGGAAACGATGCGGCTCCTTTGAGTGTGGCGACTGAAGTCAAAGGTGATCCGGATGAAGATGAAACTCAGCCATAAAATCATTGTGGGGTTTGCGGTCCTGGTGTTGCTCACGGGTGTGTATGGAACCCTGGTGCAGTTCAAATCCCTCGACAAGATTTCCGCGGCAATACCGTCGCCCACGGCCGAGGTGAGGGCCGCCATCGGGCAGGCGCGGTCCAACGCCCTGGTTATCGGCGCCTTGTCCGTTATCCTGGGAACGCTTATCACTTTCGTGCTTATCAAACAGGTACTTACTCCCATAAAGGCGGCTACGCTGGCGCTGGAAGAACATTTAAAAACGGGAAAGGCCGTTTCCGTTCGGGTGGCCTCACCGGACGAACTCGGCGTCATGACGCTTTATCTGAACGAACTATTGAAGGAACCGCGCAGTAAGAAGGAGAAAGGGTAGGACCCTTTCCGATGAGGGGGATCCGGTGCTTCCGGATCACGGTGAGGCCGGCGTGGAAGAGTGAAGGAGGAACACCGGCCTTGACAGAAAGACATGTATACAGTATACATTTAATGTGCTGCCTCTCCAGTCACGTCCTCTCCGAACTAAACTGATCGTGTGAAAAAAATTAAAGGAAACGTGCGTCTCGAACCGATACTTTGAGAGGATAGGCGGCGAAAGGGAATCCCCCGAGGAAGCGGTTTCGAGTACCGGCGCTGAAAAATCAAGTCGTTGCCGAGCCCACCGAATGAGGGGATGGAAAGCGACGAATCGACTTCCGCTACGGTGTCTCTGAGAAGAGACAACGAAAAAGGGTTTCGTTCGCGAGCAAATAAATTTTTAACTAGGTGGAATAATAAGGAATAGTTTCCATCCTGTGCAAAAATGCATAAACGTTCATCTTGAATACAGGACGCTCCGCATGATACAGAGTTAGGGCCCGTATCGAAAAGGAAACGCCATACTCGCCTCGAACGAACGGTACGGGCGGTGAAGACAATAGAGAAACTGACAGCATGCGACGTATGAACTCAATCTTCACCTCTCCATGCTCCGAAAAGGAATGATTTCGTCGCTGCGACCAAGGAAGCCGGATCTCAAGTAGGGAAGACACGGGGGAACTGTAGGAGATTGCCACATGGCAAGGACATTGAGCAGACTCAAGAACAAGCGCACCAGGCTACTGGGGCAGGAAGTCTATCAGGCACTCAAGGAATCCATTATATCGGGGGAGTTGAAGCCGAGACAGCGCCTCATCGAAGAAAATCTTGCAGCGGAAATGGGAGCAAGCCGAACACCCGTCCGTGAAGCCATTCAAAAGTTGGAGTCGGAGAATCTTGTCACGAAACTGGACAAAGGCGGCTTCATCGTAAGGCCCGTCACCACGCAGGACATCGAGGAAATGTTTGGAATCCTCAGTGTACTGGAGAGTTACGCCGCATACCTTACCACCCTCAACATGACGGACCGAATTCTTCGTCGCATGGAAGAAACGGTGAAGAAATTCGATGAGGTGGTACGGGAAAAGACGCACGAAGCCGAAAAGCTCTATAAGCTGAACGTCGCGTATCACGACATCATCTACAAAGCCAGCGGCAGCAAAATGCTTTATGAAATCATTTACCACCTTCGGGATTACTTTCAGCGCTACCGGAGGGCCATCCTCGTCATGCCCGACATGGCGTCGATTTCGAGTAGGGAACACCTCGCAGTGCTGGAGGCCATGCGGGACCGTGACGCGGATACCGCGGAACTTCTGGTGAAAAAACACATCCTTCGGGCGGGAAGCGTACTGCTGGAAGCGATTAAATCGGGAAAAGTGGAATTGTAAGGAGTGACCGGCTGAAAAGCCGGTCGCTTATTTCCCCTCCTGCTTTTTGCCGCGCGACAGGAAGAGCCCCTTCCCCCGTTTTTCCATTGTGAGTCCGTAAAAACTCACCACGAGGTCCAGCGCCTGATCCCAGGGGACATCCTGCAAACGTAATGAAATCTCGTCGTTGATATCGGGAGCAACCTCAATCGCTACCCCGCTTATGTCCGAGATAAGCCGAATAAAATCGCCGACGCTCGCCCGGTAGAGCTTTACCGATATCTTTTCCCCTTTATACGGTTTGTCCATTGGCACGGCGGTGTCGATCGGCGCCGGGGACGTCTGTTTCGCCCGATTGACTCCGGTTGCTCCGGGAGGAGGCGCCGGTTGCGGTGCGGCCACGGAACGATCCTGTGGCGATAGGGACGAGATGAGCACTTTCAGCCCTTCGGCCACGTCAACGATCTTCTGGTCGGTCTTTCGGTCCTCGGGAAGATCGAATACCAGTCGGACGTTCTGCCCATGCTGCGCCGCACGGACGGTCAGGAGGTCCTTCCGGTTTATATTCATCTTGAAATAGGACTTGCTCAATTCGGCGTTTTCTATGTCGAGAACGAAACGGGGGGGAGAGTCCAGGACAAATGTCTTGTACGAATTCAGCGATTGGCCTGCTTTAATCGTTAAAGCACTCTGATTGCCTTCGACTGAAAACGACAATGTCAGGTGTGGAGCTTCCCTGTTCCGGTTTTGATCATTGGCCGAGCCCGCAGCGAAGGCGGTCCGAACAGGTGCAGAGGTGATGGTCAGTATGACAAGTACCAAGAAGAGAAATGATCGATGCGGTTTCATGCCCTTTCCATCTTGGTCCGGAGAAAATGCCGGGAGAATGTCGGCAATTTCGAATTCTCCATTTCATTTACATTCGTTAACATAAAGTGAAACAGGTGGCAAGGAAACCGTGCAAATCGTGAAGCGGTCGATGTTCGCGACCGGCACGGTTCGAAACGCGCCCGTTCCAGGCGATGATGAGACGTTGTGCCGTTTTTGGATCGGAGCATGAAGATACCTTTTGTGCGAGGCATCCCGAGCGCCGGAGAAAGGATGTGATGGCGCAAGGCCATCCCATCCTCTCGCTGTGCTCTGTATCTTTTGTACGTCATGCTCCGAATTTCTTCAGCCGCAATCCGTGCGCCATCATTAGTGGCAGAATGTCGAGGTGATTGAGGTGGCCCAATCCGCCCGCCATGACCGCCCGCTCGCCGAAGGACAGCACCGCGTCGCGGCGTATGTTGTCGGCATGAAGCAGAAAGGGCAATTCATGCCAACTGTGGTTTTTCATTGGAGCAGGGGTGGAGTGGTCTCCGCAGATGCAGAGGACGTCGGGTTTCAGCGCCCTTGCGCGCGAGATGATGGAATCGACCTCTTCGATTACATGAACCTTTTGATCGAAGTTGCCGTCTTCTCCCGAGCTATCCGTTTTTTTTACGTGAAAGAAAAAGAAGTTGTACTCATCCCAGTACTTTTCCAGACATGCCGTTTCGGTGCCGATGGTATCTCCCGCGGGCAGGATATCCATGCCCACCAGTCTGGCAACGCCCCGATACATGGGATAAGTGGCGATGGCGGCCGCCTTCAAGCCGTACACATCGCTGAAGGACGGCAGCCCCGGGTCCCTGGCCAATCCTCGCAGGTTGCAACCGTTTGCCGGATGTTCGTCCTTCAGAATTTTTCGCGCCTCGCGGAGCCAGCTGTTGAAAAGATCGGCGGCCCGTTTCGCTTTCGGTTTCAGGGGCTCTATGGGCAGAGGAGGTTTGCCCGTTTGCAGCGGATCGGTCTCGGTAAGACCGTCTTCCAGATTTTCCCCTCTCATCACGAGTACAAAACGGTACTCCTTGACGGGCTCCACGAAAAGTTCCACGCCCGGCAACCGTATGTCCCTGAGCTTGGCCACGAGTTCCGCGCCCTTTTCGGTGGGAATGCGTCCGGCGCGCCGGTCGGTGATGAATCCCGTTTGAGGATCGATGGTGCAGAAGTTGCCGCGGGCAGCGATGTCGTTTTTTTTCAGCTGGAAGTCGATTCCCAGGGCCTCCAGAACGCCGCGACCGATTTCGTGTACCAATGGATCGTACCCGAACAGAGCCAGATGTCCCGGACCGCTTCCGGGAGTGATGCCGGGCCGAATCGGGGTGCTGAGGCCGCAAATACTTTCCGCGGCGAGTCGGTCGAGGTGAGGGGTGGACGCGGCTTCAAGGCTGGTCAATCCGTCAGGGGTCATGGGCAAACCGCCCAAGCCGTCCATTATGAGCAGGACGAGTCGGGTATCCGCCTGCTGATGTAAACTTTTCATCAGGTCCAACTGATTCATACACGCTCCTTGGAAAAAAATTGCCCCGGTGGATTCGCGTCGGCGGCAATTCGGTGGCATAACCGGAACCGAAGAACTCAGGACGATTATGTATTGTAATAGGCCGTCTTGTAGTTTATCAAGAACAAACGGCCCCTCTTCACGGGATCTCATGAGGGAACTGAAACGGCGACGTGGAACGACGTGCGACGGATGTCGACAGAACGCCTTGAGGGATGACCGTTTTTCGCGCCGGCGGAACGTGCAGTCCGTCGGCACCTTCGGGAACCACGGGTCCATTCGGATTTCCGGAAATGAAGAACAGCGGAGGGAAATGCCGCCATGCAGAAAAAAGTCCTCATCGCCGTCGACAACAGTCCCAACACCACGCGCATTCTGGACTACGCAGCAGACATATCCTCCGTTATCCACGACCTGCATTACACCATCATGCACGTCCAGCCTCCCGTATCCCAGTTCATGGTTGAAGAAGCCAAACGCGACGCCAAGGTGTATGCTCAAATAGTGACGGTGACCCGAAAAAACCAGACGCTGGCCATGTCGTTGCTGGAGTCCTGCAAACAGCGGTTGGAGGAGCGGGGTATCGAAGCCGAACGTATCGATGTGTTCTCCCAACCTCGAAAACTGGGTGTTGCCAGGGACATCCTGGAAAAGGCCGAGCACGGGCTGTACGATGCCATTCTCGTTGCCAGGAGGGGACTCACCCGCACCCAGCAGATGTTCATGGGCAGTATTTCGGGGAAGATCGTGAACAATGCGAAGCAGATACCGGTCTGGATTGTCGACGGGGAAGTGAACTCCATGCGATTCCTCGTGGCGGTAGACGGTTCCGCTGCGTCCCTGCGTTCCGTCGATCACCTTTGTTTCATGATGGGGGGAAACCCGGATGCCAAGGTAGTGCTTTTCCATGTCAGGCCGACGTTGGGCGATTACTGCAAGATCGATTTCCAGGAGGAGCCGGCGGAAGAACTTGTGGAAGCGATTCTGGAAAAGGATCAGCAGTGTATTGACAAGTTTTACGCCCAGGCTCAGAAGATACTGCGTGACGTCGGTTTGAATGAGGAGCAGGTCAAGGTGAAGACCGCCACCACCGCGTGGGGGGTCGCCAAGGCCATTAGAAATGAAGCAAAACGTGGAAAATACGGAACGGTGATGATCGGTCGAAGCGGAATGAACAAGTCGTTCTTTATGGGAAGCACCTCTTCGAGCGTCATCCAGTCGCTGACCAATTGCGCCCTATGGGTAACTGTGTGATAGGAACATGAGTACCAGAATTTTAGACAGAGAAACGTTGTTCGGTGCGAGCGGAACGCTCGCGAGACCCTGGCACGGCAAATATCTGGCCATGTATTCCAGCGTGTACGGGGGAATCGTCACCGACCCTTCCATTATGATGGTGCCCGTCGACGATCACCTGGTGCATCGCGGCGACGGAGTATTCGACGTGGCCAAGTGCGTGAGCGGGGGAATTTATCAGTTTGAAGGTCACCTCGACCGGCTCCTGCGGTCGGCGGATTCCGTTTCCATAACACCGCCGTTCGATCGCGACGCCATCCGTCAAATAACCATCGACACCGTTCGCGCCGGGGGGGTCCCCGATTGTACGGTGAGGATGACCCTTTCACGCGGGCCCGGCGGATTCTCCGTGAAGCCGTCCGAATGCCCCAGGAACGAACTCTACGTCAACGTGATTCGCACCTCCACGGTTCCGAACGAGTACCTCGTGAACGGCGTCCGGGCCGTTATCAGCAAGGTGCCGATCAAGCCGTCCTATTTTGCCCGTGTTAAATCCTGCAACTATCTTCCCAACGTGCTCATGGCGCTTGAAGCTGAGCAGGCGGGGGCACATTTTTCCGTTACCCTGGATGAACGCGGGAACCTCGCGGAGTGTTCGACGGAAAACATCATCGTTCTTTCCGAGGAGAACGAACTGCTCTTCCCGGAGTTCGACCGCATTCTCAGGGGACTCACCGTTTCGAGGGTTTCAGAGCTTGCGGAAATACTGGTGAAAGAGGGCAGGGTGCGGAATGTCCGGTTTGGCGATGTCTCGCCGCAGCTGGCGTACTCGGCCCGTGAAGTGATGATCCTGGGTACCACGATCGATCTTCTGCCGGTGGTCCTGTTGGACGGCCGCACCGTAAGCGACGGGGTTCCCGGTCCTGTTTGCGCCGAGTTGAGGAAGCTGGTGCGCGACGATATGCTGAACAACGAAGCGGTGATTACTCGAGTGTTTTAACTTCTCCCGGAGAACTTCCCGCACGGCGGATGGGTGGTTGAGGAGGGGGAAAGGAAAAGCCCCGGAGGAAGTTGGAAAAGCCCGCGGACGCCATTGCACCCAAGTGTACCCAGGTTAAACTTTCAAACGCCATCTGCTCCCCTCTGTCCGGTAGCTATTTAATCTGTACGGAGACGTACACCAGCGTCAGCATGGTAAACACGAGCGCCTGAATGGTTCCGTGTTTCCAACCTTGAAGCCCCACTGCCAGATTTGAGTCAGTTCTTCCATAAGATTCTATCCCATCGGTTTTCGGTTGCCGAGAAGGTGGGCCGTCATTTTCCCCGCATTTCCCTCAATCGTACAAGAACAGCGAAGTAGAGGAGGATGCTCATCTGGATGGTAAACAACTGATTATTGTCGCCGGCAGCGCAGTTCCGCATAGGTTATGGAAATAACTAGCTGAATTGCCATAATGACATAGCGAAGCAGAGCGTGAAAAGCACTCCGCGTTTTCACTTGGCGGCTGGAAAGCCCAAACCGTGCAAGCATCCCCCATTTTAGCAAAATGAAATTTATTATGCTGAACGTGCTTCCAAGTGCGAATCCCTTGGACCAACTGAACGCTCCAAATACCGAGAACATTAAGCTCGTGAGTACGCTGAGGCAAACCGCTGTTCTGATCAAACCGCCGTAGGAATCACTTTGTGCCGGATCACTCTTCGTTTCCGTCATCTTGTTTGATCACTTCCACTATTTGCCGATAAACGGTGTGCGCTCCGCCTCCGATTCCGAAAAGCAGAAAAAGAGTGATGAACAGCCCCCTGGTGCCGAGCCATTTATCCAGAAAGTACCCTACCGCAAAGCAGAAAAGAATCGAACCCACCATGGTCAATCCCAGTTGGGTGACCAGGTTCATGTTGCTCATGAGGTCCTTGTACTCTTTTCTTTTCAATGATTACCCGGGGGGAGGAACTCCGAACGCTGATTGAGCAAAATATCACATGGAAAAAGTGCTGCGAACCTCATACCGATTCGGTCGGTCTTATCAAAAAAAATGTCCCGAAAAATGTCAAGCGCGTTTCGCGGCATTATGAGTGTATTTTGGCTAAATTACAGCCGTTTCGTCATTTTTGCCATTGCCTCCTCTCACCGGATTGTGTTAGAGTGACTAAACAACAGAAAAGGAGGGAATGATATGTCCGAGAAACGTGTGGCGCGTGCGACGGAAATTATCGCTGCTTCCCCGAAAAGCTTTGAAGACGCAGTCGCTGTCGGCTTCGATCGAGCCACGAAAACATTGCGAGGCATCACCGGAATGAAGGTCATCGAGGAGCGCATTGCGGTGAAGGACAACAAGATCGAAGAATATCGGGTCCGGCTTGAAGTGATATTCGTACTCGAGTCCTGACACTTGATTTGAACGGACAGGTACACGGGCTGGGGAGGTTCCTCCCTCGGCCTGTTTTTTTGTCTGCCGCACGGATAATGAAACGTCGCACCATGAACGATGGGAAAAATCCCTACGCCGGACTTTATATCTACCATGTAGAGGGAAGTCCCGACGAGACACGGTTTGAACCCGATCCCGCCTTTCTCGGACGTTGGGTGGAAGGCGAATATGCTTTCCTCTTTTTCTCGCGTCCGTCAAGAGACAGCGTCGCCGCGGAAGCGCAACGATCAGGGAAATTCCGACCGATCGACCACTATGAGATGACCTACGAGCAGTGGCAGGGCGGAGAAGAGATCCAGCCCATCCGCTCGGGCACGTTGATAATCACGCCCTTTTGGCTGGAGGTGGAGCAGAACGAGGGCGATCGCATCATCAGGATCGATCCCGGAGTGGTATTCGGAGCCGGCGCGCATCCCACCACAAGGGATTGCCTCTCCGCGCTCAACCGCCTCTATGTGGGGCCTCAAAAGCCGCGCACCGTTCTGGACATCGGGACCGGAACCGGAATATTGGCATTGGCCGCCGCCGCACTGGGAGCGGAGAAGGTTTTAGCGGTGGACCTCAACCCTCTGTGCGTGAGCACGACCCGCAAAAACATTAGCAGGAACGGATTGCAGTCGGTCGTTCGGGCCGTCATCGAGGACGCGCTGGAAACGGTGATGAACGAAGCCGACCTGATGATCGCGAACATCCATATGGAAGTGGTCGAACGCCTTATCGCGGCGGACGGATTTTCCGGTAAGCACCGGGTGATCCTCTCAGGGCTCATGCGCAGCCAGGCGAACAAAGTTGAATACCTTCTGAGTAAAAAAGGTGCACGGATCGTTCAAAAATGGAGTTCGTCCGGAACATGGACCACCTTTCTTATCGAAAACGAGTGACGCGCTTCTTCCGTCCCGGGGCGTCAGGAGCGCGGATGCGTTTGGCGCTTGCGTTCGTGAGTTGCATACCGTATACAATATGACATCGATAAGGCCGTCCCGCTTCTGCTCGGCGGGACATGAATCGAATCTCCTCTCTTGCGGCCGATCATGTTCTCACAACTGAAAAGGGCGCTTCCGGTCTT
This sequence comes from uncultured delta proteobacterium, assembly GCA_963826125.1. Lineage (GTDB taxonomy): Bacteria > Desulfobacterota > Desulfarculia > JACQYL01 > CAWGVV01 > CAWGVV01. The sequence continues at coordinate 629,085 of CAWGVV010000001.1, forward strand.
TCTCACGGACAAGAGGCTGGACGAACTCGAATATGCCGTCGTCGACGTTGAAACTACGGGGCTCGATCTGCCGCCCCACGCGCACATCTTTGAAATCGCCGCCGTGAAAGTGGGCTTCCGACGCGAATGGAACGTTTTCGTCTCCATGGTCCGACCCGAGGGGGCCATTCGACCCGAAGTGGAAAAACTCACGGGGGTGGCGACCGCCGAAATGCAAGGGGCGCCGGTTCCGGAAACGGTCCTGCCCGCTTTTCTCTCCTTCATCGGCGATACGGTTTTTACATCATATCCTTTGTTTTTTGATCATCGTCATGTAAACTATGCGTGCAAAAAAACGTTGGGAAAACGGATGACCGGCAGGAAACTGTGCATACGGTCGCTTTTCGAATTTCTCTACCCGGACCCGCAGCCGCGGTCCCTGGAGTTTGCCCTTCGAGTTCATGACGTCGGGATGCCGGTGAAGCATCGCGCCCTCGAAGATGCCATGGCGACCGCCCACCTGCTTCTGAAGCTGTTAGGGGTTGCCGGGACCAGGGGATATACCCACTTCCACGAACTGCAACGTGACGTGAACGAGTATACGCTCAACAGAGGGTCCGGTTCGCATCTTATCCGGTTCTGATGCGGGGAGAAGGAAAAAAGTGCTCAGTCACTACCGGTAACCGGGAGAAGCGCTTCTCGACTTTGCGGCTCGCAACGTGCGTGCAAACACATTCAGGTGAAAGGAGCCGGATATGGCAGTTCTCTTCACTCAACACTGGGAAATCGTGCACGGCAAGGAACATGAGTACGGTGCTTTTCTTATGGATCAGTACATCTCCCGGGCGGAAGAGTTGGGCCTGCACATTGTGGGAGGGTACTACGTGGCCATCGGCAGGGGACCGCGGGTGATCGCGGTGTCTTCAGCGGAGAACCTGGACAGGATCGAAGAGATACTGCGGTTGAAGGGAATGAAGGCGCTCCAGAGCGAATTGATGTCCTATGTTTACGACTATGACTATAAAGTGATGGCGCCCACGGGCAGAGTCATACACGCCGACCACACCTCTCAGACTCAAACGTGGAAATTCAACCAGTACTGGGACCTGTTGCCAGGAAAGATAAAGAAGTACTCGGATTTTATCCGCGAAGAGTATCTTCCGGCGGTTGAAGAGACGGGGCTGGTGAAAGTAACGGGGGGCTGGAACGTTGTATTGGGAAGAGGACCGAAAATCATCGCCGAATTTTCCACGGTCGAGCCGTCAAAAATCGGTGTGCTTTTCGAAGACGAACGATTCCGGTTGTTGACCAGGAAACTGAGAACCCAATATGTGGTACACTACAGCAGTAGATTGCTCTGCCCCACCGAACGGTTCGGCGGGCCGGAACTTGCCTCGCTGGAAAAACGGTACTGAAAGAATCGAATGATTCAGAGGTAGTTCAAACATTCGGAACGGGGAAGGAAGAAAGGCCGAGATGTATCCGGTCTTTCTTTTTTTTCTGAAAGCGGGTATGCCGTTTCGGGGGACGGGCGACCGATCGGCTTGCGGACGCTGAGGCTATGGAAGAATGGAAAAAAAGAACGACGACATCCGTGTGATGGTTTCCGTTGTCGATCTCGTGAAGGAGTTCGGGAGTCTCAGAGCGGTGGACTCGATTTCGTTCACGGTCAACGAAGGGGAAATCTTCGGCATACTGGGCCCCAACGGCGCGGGGAAAACCACAACTATACGGATGATTTATGGTTTTTCACCCATCACCGACGGAAAAATAACCATTTTCGGTCTGGATACCGCGACGGACATCAGGGCTGTCAAGGAGCGCATCGGAATCTGCCAGCAGGAAGACAATCTCGATCCGGACCTTTCGGCGCTTACCAACCTCGAGGTGTTTGCCCGTTACTTCAACCTGCCGAAGAAGGTGCGGATGGAGAGGGCGCATCGACTCTTGAAATTCGTGAGCCTCGAAGGCAAGGCCGGGGCGAAAACCACCGAACTCTCCGGGGGGATGAAGCGCCGCCTGATTCTGGCGCGTTCGCTGGTCAACGAGCCGGATCTTCTCATCCTCGACGAACCAACCACCGGCCTCGACCCGCAATCGCGCCACGTCACGTGGGACTTGCTCATGGAACTGAGGGCGAGGGGCAAGGGAATACTGCTTACCACGCATTACATGGACGAGGCCGAACGGCTTTGCGATCGACTGGTTATCATGGACCATGGAAAGATTCTCATCGAGGGAAAACCCCGAGACCTCATCCGGGGGATTACCGGCGGCAACGTGATGGAGATCGCCCAACCGTCACGAGAGGTCGAGGAGAAAATACGGCAGGCCTCAAAGTCGGTGGAGAACCTGCCCAACCGTCTCGTGGCGTATGGCGACGGTCTGCACGACGTATTTACCGAAATCGCCCCGCTTTGTCCGCAGGGATGCACTCTTCGCCCGGCCACGCTTGAAGACGTATTCCTGAAACTCACGGGCAGGGAGCTGAAGGAATGATCAATCCGTTTCCGGAGAAACTGACGTGGCGCTGGGTACGTGTCTGGCATAGAAACTGGACGGTGTATTTACGGGGGCTCCCCATCAGATTCCTTACCCCGATACTCGAACCGATCCTCTATATCGTCGCCTTCGGGTGGGGATTGGGTGCGTTCGTCGGGAATATTCCTTATCGAGGGCAGGAGCTGAATTATATTCAATTCATCGCGCCGGGGATCATTTCCGTCACCATCATGTTTCAGGCGTTCTTTGAGAACACCTATGCTTCTTTCGTGCGTATGTACTATCAAAAAACCTTCGAACGCCATGCTCGCGACACCCCTGGTGATCGAAGAGGTGATCACCGCTGAGATTTGCTGGGGAGCCACGCTTTCGGTGATGGCATCGGTTATTGTGACGACGGTGGTCAGCTTATTCGGGTTGCTGATTTATCCGGAGGCCCTTCTGATTCTACCCCTGGCCGCGGTCGGCGGTTTCGCCTTCGGCTCCATGGCCATGTGCTTCACCGCCTTGGTGCCGACCATCGAACTCTTCAACGTGCCGATTTTTCTACTGATAACCCCTATGTTCCTTTTCAGTGGAACGTTTTTCCCATTGCAGTCCCTCCCGCTATGGGGGCAGCAGATTGCTTTCCTTTTTCCTCTCACGCACCTGGTGAACATCGTTCGTTCGCTGGGAATGGGGTACGTGGAGCCTGCCCTGTGGGGAAGCCTGGCCTACCTGGCGATCTTCGGGGGGGTGTTTTTCTTTCTGGCTCAGGTGCTCATGCGGCGGCGACTTATCAAGTAATTGTCCGCTCCCGCCCCAAAACGCCGACGGCCCCGTTTTCGCTTAAACGGGGCCGCCCTTGAAAATTGTGTTCCTTCCGTCGTCCGATTTCCCGATCACTCTTTGCGCGCCAACCGGATTCCCAACTCGGCGAGCTGCAGCGCGCTCACGGGCGAGGGGGCCTGCGTCAGGAGGCATGCGGCGCGCTGCGTTTTGGGAAAGGCCATTACGTCCCGGATGGTCGATTCGCGTAACATGATCATGACGAGACGGTCGATTCCGAGGGCTATGCCGCCGTGCGGCGGCGCCCCCAAGTTGAGCGCTTCCAGTAAAAAGTGAAACTGATCTCTCAGGTTTTCGCCGGCGCCCCCCAGCATGTTGAGCATCTGCTCCTGCATTTCGGATTGGTGAATCCGGATGCTTCCGCCGCCGACTTCACTCCCGTTCAGCACGACGTCATAGGCTCGGGAGCGGACTTTGAGGGGCGCGGATTCCAACAGGGGCAGATCTTCGGGCCGGGGAGCCGTGAACGGATGATGGACTGCCTTGTAGTGCTTCAGCTCGGGATCGAATTCCAGGAGCGGGAAAGCGGTGACCCAGCAGGGGGCAAAGCGGTTTTCATCGATGAGGCCCAACCGTCGGGAAAGATCCATTCTCAGCTTGCCCAGCACCTGGTTCACCATCGCCGAGGGGCCGGCCACGAATACGGCCAAGTCGCCAGGGGCGAGATCCAGCTTCCGAGCGATCCCTTCCCTTTCGGAAACCGACAACATCTTCACAATGGGCGACTGCCAATCGGTTTCGCGGATTTTGATCCAGGCGAGGCCTTCGGCCCCGTACGCGATGGCCTGTTTGATAAGGTCTTCGAGTTCTTTCTTGGATAACTGCGCGCCGGTCCTGGCGTTCAACCCTTTCACGACCCCGCCGGCCTCGATGGTTTTACGGAACGGGGTGAAGTCGGTTTCCGTGAGCACCGGACTGATGTCGGCCATTTCGATGGGGGAGCGGAGGTCCGGAGCATCGGTTCCGAACCGATCCATCGCTTCGTAATAGGTGATCCTGGGGAAGGGGTCGTCGAGGCGGACGTTGAGCATTTTGTCGAACAGCCGGCGAATGAGACGTTCGATGAGCCCCATCACGTCCTCTTCGTCCACAAACGACATTTCGAGGTCCAGCTGGGTGAATTCGGGCTGGCGATCGGCCCTCAGGTCCTCGTCCCGGAAGCATTTCACGATCTGGCAGTAGCGATCGAAACCAGCGGTCATGAGGAGCTGCTTGAAAAGCTGGGGAGACTGGGGCAGGGCATAGAATTCACCGGGATTGAGGCGGCTGGGCACGAGGAAATCGCGCGCGCCTTCAGGCGTGGAACGAGTGAGAACGGGGGTTTCCACTTCGATAAAATCGTTTTCCCGCAGAAACGTGCGCATTTCCGCGACCGTTTCGCTTCGAAACTGCAGGTTTCGCAACATGTGCGGCCTGCGCAGATCGAGGTAGCGATAGCGCAGACGAAGCATGTCCCCGGCGCTCGACCGGTCGTTCACCGAGAGGGGAGGAGTCTGGCTCGTGTTGAGGATTTCCATCTCCCGAACGACGATTTCCACGGTTCCCGTGGGGATCGCCGTGTTGATCGTCTCCTCGGAGCGCTTCCGCACCGTCCCCTTCACGGCAATGACGAACTCATCGCGGACCTGTCGCGCATCCGTGTGGGCCGAAGAAGATTCCTCGGGATTGAAGACGGCCTGGACCACGCCCTTCCTGTCCCGTACGTCGATGAATACGACCCCCCCATGATCCCGGATGTTCTCGACCCATCCGTTCACCACAACTTCTTGTCCCGTCAAGTGATCGCTCACGTTGCCGCAGTATTCCGTTCTTTTCAGCATTCCCTCGCCTTCACCGGATGAACACGGGGAATCGCCCCGGGGGCGCTCCCGTTGTTCCACCGTTGTTCTGTTTTTTGCGGACGTTACTTCGCCGTCCAAAGTCCGAATCGAATATATTTACCAGAACCGCACCGGCAGGCAAAGAAAAAAAAAGAGGACAATCCCTTGGGAGGGTGTACACAGGGGCGAGGAGGGCAAGAATGCCGTCCCGCCGGCTGTGCGTATGGGGGCGACGATTGTTTCCGGCGGGGGATTCCCGCGGAACCGCCGATTTCGGATTTTGCCCAGCGAAGGGTTATGTCCCGCCGAACCCGCCCGACGGCCGGAGCGGAAGAGAACCGTACGATCGTTCACGAGTACCGACTCCGGCTCCGATCATTCTTCCTTCCAGACAGGTTTGCGTTTTTCCAGGAAAGCGTTCAACCCTTCGAGAGCATCCCCGGTGACCATGAGTTCGTTCAGATACATTTTCTCTATGGTGGCCAATCCCTTTTTCGGATCGTCACAGATCCCGGCAAGGGTGGCTTTTTTAGCGGCCTTCATTACCACTCCGCTCAGTCCCTTGAACTTGGCGATAAACTTTTCCGTATCCTCGGCAAAGGATGAAGAGGGGTAGACGGCGTTCACCAACCCCAACGCTTTCGCTTCCTCCGCACCGATGGTGTCGCCTCCCAGGATAAGTTCGAGCGCTTTTTTTCTCCCCATGATTCTGGGAAACACCAGCGCGGCAATGGGAGGATATACGCCCACCTGTATTTCGGGCTGGCCGAATTTTGCCCGTTCGCTGGCCACCACCATGTCGCAGTATACGGCCAGTTCGCATCCCCCGCCCAGGGCCGCACCGTCCACGACCGCTATGGAAGGCACCGCCAGATCGTCCATATCGCGGAACATGCCATGAAATACGTCGATCATTTTTTCCGCCAGACCGTCCATGTGTTCCGCAACTTCAACCCCCACGGAGAACGCCTTGCCTTGGGCCCGGAATACGAGAAGCTTCACGTTTTCCGTCCGAAAAGTGGAGAGAGCCGCCCGTATCTCGCCCATCATTTCGATATTCAACCAGTTGAGAGGAGGGCGATTGAGCACGATTGTGCCGATACCTTCCTTGATTTCACTGACGATGTGCTTGTAGGCCATCGATCGCTCCTGTCGTCGCTTCGGTGAAGGCGGTGAAAAGAAAGGAAAGGATTCGGGCCGCTATGGAGACGGCCCGAATTCGGTGCACGCTGTTTACGGCTGGGGTTTGGCCAGCACGTCTTCGAAGAACCCTTCGTCGAGCAACTTGCCTTCGGCCACCAGTTGACGGTATTTCACGAAATCGATAACGTCCTTCCCCGTCAACTTTTTGTTGTTGAACGCACTGAAGCCCAGGAAGGCCTCGCCCATCATGTTGGCCGCCAGCCAGTGTCTGTTCGGCAGCTTCATCTGATCCCAGAAGAATTTCTTTTTGGCCCTGATGCCGTCGATGGACTTGATGAGGCAGCCGGGGAACAGATTGGTGAAGGTCCAGAGTATCCTGTTGATTTCCTTCTCCACCAGCTCGAAGTCCGTGGGGAGTTCAGCCATCATGGCCTTGGCTTCCTTGGCCTCGTCGCCGCTTTTGAAATCGCCGTAGACGATCTCGCCGTCCTTCACATACGTTTCGGTGATCACGAGCGGGTTGCGGATGAATTTGCCGTCTTTCTTGAGGACCGGGATCGTCTTGCTGACGAGGTTCTTCGCCTTCATCTTGTAGGCGCTCCACATTTCGCACGAGACGCAGTTCCACATGGCGTCTTCCATGTTGAGCATCCAGGGCAGGAAGTCGGAGGAACCGCCGTCCGGGGCCGAGCCGTGACGCGGACCGGCCTGACCGAAAATCGCCAGATCCGAAGAGATGGCCAGATCGCACGCCATGCCGATTTCCTGACCGCCGGCGACTCTCATGCCGTTGACCCGGCAGAGGGTGGGTTTTTTACAATTCAGGATGGCGTCCACCATGCCGTTGAACAGGTCCATGTACTCGCCGTATTCGTTGGGCCGCCGGCTGTAGTATTCCGAGTATTCCTTGGTGTTGCCGCCCGTGCAGAACGCCTTGTCCCCGGTGCCGGTGAATACCACCGCCACAACGCTGCGGTCCCCCGAAGCGGCCGAAAATCCGGCGATGACGCCTTTCACCATCTCCGTGGTGTAGGAGTTATACTGCTTGGGGTTGTTCAGTCGGACCTCGGCGTAGTAGAGGCCGTCGATTACGTTGCCCTTGGGATCGGTGATCGGCTTCTTGGTGTACACTGTGCACGGAGCTTCGGTGCCCCAATGCTGATCGCCGATGAGGGCGTGGTCCTTCAGTTTGTCGTCCCGCGGCATCCAACTTAATGACATAAATGTCCTCCTTTTTTCAGTGCATTCGAATGGTTATTCTCTTATAACTCCGAATATTAGAAATCAGGTATGAGCACCTGACGCTTGTCGAACTTCCCGGCGTGCTGCGCCTCGAATACTTCCCTGATTTGCGACATGGGCTTCGTCTCCAGGAAGGGCTCGATCTGCACCTCTCCTTTTTCGATCATCGACAGGACCTTGGGATAGTATTCGGGCAGACACCCCCAAGTGCCGATGATCTCGGCGTCGAAGGCCATCAGCTTCGAAAGCATGTATTGGTTGGTGGTGAGGGTGAATCCGACGACGATGAGTTTTCCTACGAAGGAAAGCATCGCGAGGGCCATTTCCTGGCCGGCGCCCGTTCCGGTACATTCGAATATTTTCCATCCGAAGTTGCCCGGTACGCCCGCTTGTTTGCTGATGGACTTGAATTCCTCTTTTATGGCCTTGATGTCCTTGTCTTTCGTATTGATGACGTAGTCCGCGCCGTACTTCAGCGCCCTTTGCAGCTTCTCTTCATTACGGGCCATTCCGACGACCACTTTGGCGCCCAGGGCTTTGGCCACCTGAGCCATGTAGACTCCGACACCGCCGGTGACGCCGGTGACGATCACCAGGTCGCCGGCTTTCAGGTCGCCTCTCATTGCGGCCTGGTAGGGGGTGGTTGCCGCATCGGCGACCACTGCGTAGTGGGACAGCGGCGTGGAGCCCTTATTGTCGATGAAGCAAAGGTCCGATGAGGGGACGGGAATGTGGCTGGCAAACCCGCCGTACAAGCCGAGGCTGTTTCCGGGCATTTTCTGGGCAAGGCAACGGTTTCCGCGCCCTGAATCGCAAATGGGGCAATTTCCGCAGGGCATGACGGCGGGAATGATGACTTCTTTTCCGATGAGGCCTTTTTTTCCGGCTACGACGGTTCCGCTGATTTCATGCCCCAACGTCAGCGGAGGCTTGTTTACCGTGGGGATTCCGTCATAAAAGTACCCGAGATCCGTATGGCAGACCCCGCATCCGGCCACTTCCACCAATACTTCGCCTTCCCCGAGTTCGGGAACGGGGATTTCCGTTTTCGTCAACGCTCCCGGATTCTTCTCTCCGGTTTCTTTGTTCTTCGACCAGGGCTTTGCCATCTGCCAACATTTAATAGTATCGGGGACCGACCCCATAATGCTCCCTCCTTTATTTGGGGATTCTCATTTTGAAACGGAAGGTGTTTCTGCCGATGCTCCGGCTAAATCATTCCGTATCCGCCGTCGACACAGATCAGCTGGCCGGTAATGTAGTTTGCGGAGTCTGAGGCGAGGAAGACGAAGGCGGGTGTGATGTCGTCTGCTTCCGCAAAACGCCTGAGGAGGATTCTGTTCATGTAGATGTCCCTGAGCTTCTCGTCTTCCCGTATTTTTTCGGTCATTTCGGTGGCCACTATGCCGAGAGAGATAACGTTCACGCATACATTATAGCGCGCCAGTTCGCGGGCGGCCGATTTCGTGAAGGAGAGCAGGCCGCCCTTGGCCGCGGCGTAGTTGATCTGTCCCACTGTCCCCACAAGTCCCGCCACGCTGCTCACGTTGATGATCTTTCCGCTGTTCCGGTCTTTCATCACCTTGCCTGCGGCCTGGGTGCAGAGGAAAGCCCCCTTCAGGTGGATGTCCACCACCCGGTCCCACTGCTCTTCAGTCATTTTGAGAAGCAGGGACGGCCAGCTGATGCCGGCGTTGTTCACGAGTATGTCCACCCCTCCATAGGTGTCCACGCCCGCCTGCACGAGTTCCCGAGCCTGTACCGCCTGGGAGATGTCGGCTTTTACCGCCAGCGCCTTTGAACCTGCCTTCTCGATTTCCGCCACCACCTCCCGGGCCGGTACTTCACTCGAGGAATAGTTCACCACCACGTTTGCTCCAGCCCTGCCGTATGCCACCGCCACCGCTCGACCGATTCCCCGGCTTGCGCCGGTAACGACGGCGGTCTTTCCTTTCAGGTCCATAGCTGTCAGCCTCCTTCGATGAATGGATGGTCCGAACCGATGTATGGGAAATGCGACGCCAGACCACTGATTTGCGCCGCCGGTTGTGTGATGACCCTGGAGAGTTACATAATGACTATAATGTGGCTACATTATAGTCACGAAAATACGCAAAGGTACCGGTAAAAGTCAAGAAAAAAACTCGATGCCGCTAAACGGAGCGGTTCCGCCTTTGGATCGGGATAGAGGGACCGGCAAAATACCAAAGGGGCGGTTCGTTTCGGGTGAACGAAAAAAACTGCGCAACGAAACGGCATGGGCGACCTTTTTTTTCATTTCGCGGGCGCAAACTGCTTGCCCCTGTGGTTCATTATCGATAGCATACGGATCGATAAAAATTCTGAGGAGGCTTGAAATTGCCGAACCTGTCAAAGCGATGTATTTCCGTGATTCTCTGCTGTTCCCTGGGCCTTATTGCCTGCTCGACCCCCGCTCCGGAACGTCGACCGCCGGCAAAGGATCGTTCATATACGGTATATGGGAAAAGGTACCATCCGCTTACCACCGCCGACGGTTACGAGGAGAAGGGGGTGGCTTCGTGGTACGGAAACGATTTCCACGGAAAGCTCACGAGCAACGGGGAAGTGTACGACATGTATTCGATGACGGCGGCACACAAGACGCTTCCGTTCGACACTGTGGTTAGGGTAACCAATCTTGAAAACGGTCGTCAAGCTCTGGTGCGGATAAATGATCGAGGTCCTTTTGTGAAAGACCGCATCATCGACCTTTCGCTCAAGGGAGCCCAGGAACTGGGTATCGAGAACAAAGGGACAACCTTTGTGAGTTTAGAGGCGCTGGGAAAGGAGAGAAAGACATACGAGAACGGGGTGGCGAAAGTATGGTATGAAAACCCCGCCACGTACGACGTGGGCGATTTCACGGTTCAGGTCGGATCTTTTCTTTCGCGGCTGAATGCTGAGCGGCTGCGGGATTCCTTGGCGCGCGAGTTTGAAAATGCCCACATTGTCAATTATGAAACACGAGACAACATCTTTTACCGTGTCCGCGTGACACATGCCTCCAAGCTGGAAATGGCCGACGACAACAAACGGCTCCTGGAGAGCAAGGGATACAAGGATGCTTTCGTGGTGGCCGATTAATCTTCGGCGTTCATCTTCTTGCGCAAGACACCCGACGTCTTGAAGACGACCACTTTGCGAGCCCTGAGTTGAAGGTCCCTCTTCGTTTGCGGATTGCGGCCGCGCCGTGACCGCTTGTTCTTGACCATGAATTTGCCGAAGCCGCTCACGAGGAGATTGTCTCCCGACTCCAGAGTCCCCTTCATGATCTCAAACAGCGTTTCCACCACACGTCTGGCCTGACTTTTCCCCAACCCCACCTCTTCATGGACTCTGTTGATTATTCTGTCCTTGGTCAAGGCCATTGGCTCCATCTCCTTTTAAATATCAGTCACTTATGCTTATCATTGATATATGCCCGAAGATGATGGCCCTGTCAAGTTTTTTCAAAAAAAAAACTAAAGGAATCAGGCACCTACTAAGGAGAAAGAAGTCCGCCCGATTTGCGTCAGACAAACCCGAATTTTTCCTTGAGTCTGCGGCAGACGATGGGAGGGACGAGCCCCTCTATGGAACCGCCCAGTTGGGCCGCCTGTTTTATAATGGTTGAACTGATGTAAAACCACTTGTAGTCGGTCATGAGAAATACCGACTGCACGTTTCTGTTCAGCCGGCGATTCATCAGTGCAAGCTGAAATTCGTATTCGAAATCGGAGAGGGCACGTACGCCGCGAACAATGACGTTGCTGTTTTTGCTGCAGGCGTAATCCACCAGGAGGCCCTGAAAACTGTCCACCTCGATGTTGTCCATCCCCTTCACCGTTTCACGGATCATGTCCAGCCTCTCCTGAATGGTGAAGAGGGGCTTCTTGTCCGGGTTGATGGCCACCGCGACGATAAGCTCGTCAAACATTTGAAGAGATCGCTGAATGAGGCTCAGATGTCCGTTGGTAATAGGGTCAAAAGAGCCGGGATACACGGCGATCCTTTTCATCTGGATTCACTCCTCATGATTCGGGTGTCGGCCAAGTAAGGTCCCCTGTTACGGAAACCTCGAATATGGAAACGGCGGTCTGACCGTACTCTCGCCTGGTGTAGAGATCCAGGGAGCGGAAAGAAACGTCGTTCAGTTCCTTGACGAAGTGCTCGACGATCACCAAACCGTTTTTCTCAATGCCGGGGTAATCATCCAATTTTTCAAGTAGGGCGAGCGACAACCCCTTACCATAGGGAGGATCCAGGAAGACGATGTCCGTTTCCGGCTGCGCCGTCCTCAACGCCGAAAGCGAACCGTCCAGATCGTGACGGAGAATGCGAACCCGGTCGTCCACGCCGAGCAGTTGCACGTTTTTTTCCATAACCGCTATTGCCTGACGGGACATGTCCACGAGAAGTGCGGATTCGGCCCCCCGACTGACGGCTTCAAGCCCCAGCACGCCGGTTCCCGCGAAAAGATCCATTACCCTTTTGTCGCGTAAATCCTGTCCGATAATGTTGAAGATCGCCTGCCGTACCTGTTCGGGCGTGGGACGAATCGCCGTTCCGGGAAAAGAAGCGAGTTTCCTTCCACGAAACGCTCCACCGCTTATGCGCATCTCTTTTCCCTTTGAGGCTTCCTCCAACGCGCGGACAGCAAACGTTCCGCTGGAAATCGACAACCGCTCATTTGAGCCGTGGTAATACATTTGCCCCGGGATGTCAATGGCGCACCGCATCGATGGAAAACATCCACATGTTTGATGTTGGCGCCTGTGCTCATCCGCCGGTACGGTCACTCGCCCAAGGCTTTCCGGGCCAGCATCCGGGAATTGTCGAGCATTTTTTCGAATTCCAAGCGATCCAACCCCGCCCCAAGGGCAACTTTCAGGGCAAATTCACGCGAAATGAAGTCTCCCGGCGCGTGAGCATCGCTGTTGAGCACAAGTCCGGCACCCGCCTTTTGCGCCAACCGAGCGACGTGGCCGTTCGTCAGGCTGTGTCCCTTGCGTGCGGTGATTTCCAGACGGATGCCCCGCTCCGCCGCCCGTGCGGCTTCTTCTTCCGTTAAAAGGCCCGGATGGGCAAGAATGTCGATGTCGGCGTCGAGCGCGGCCCGGTTCGTTCCTTCCGGTACCGGCTCTACTATGGTTTCCCCGTGCACCACGACAATCCTGGCGCCCATTTGTCTGGCCTGACGGGCCAGCTCCGCGATGGTCTGGGGCGGGACATGGGTAAGCTCCACTCCGGGAATGGCCTTCACTTTCCTGAACCGATTGACCTGCTCGGTCAGGCGGGAGATGCGCGGAATGATCCAGTCCAGATTTGACAGGTCCGCATGGTCGGTGATGGCGACATATTCAAATGAGGCGGCTTCAAGCCGCTGAATCAATTCGGAGGGCAGTAATTCGCCGTCGCTGAACAATGAGTGGGTATGCAGATCGATCACCGGTTCTTTCCTTTCAATATTCCAAGATAGAATCCCGTTCCCAGAACGCCGCCCAGGGTATCGGCCGCCACGTCCCACGGACTCACCGAACGGTCGGGCACGAACGACTGGTGAAATTCATCGCAGATGCCGAAGAGCAGGGCGAAAACGACGGTGCAGAGCAGGACCTGATGAAATTTCGTGAAGCGGTGAGGCCATGTTCCGGCAATTGCCCAGGAGAAAACTACCGCTCCGGCCGAGTATGCCGCCAGGTGGGCGACTTTATCGGCGCCGAAAAAGGCGGGCAATTGGATCGAACCGCCCGGGAGGGAGGAAAGGTAAAAAATGGTCGCGCACCATGCGGCCAGCGAACACCAACGAAACAGAAATGAGCGATCAATCATGTCGGATTAGCTTCAAAGGCCCCTGCCGACACGAATTTCGTTCGGGAAATGCGGCCCTGCGGAAGGTTGAACCATCTAATGGACGACAATGCCGCTGTCGGCGATCCGACGGAGACGTGTCGACCGGCAAGTCACATCTTATACTTGCCGAAATCTTCGGGTTTGAGATTCTCCAGAATTTCGGTCCACTTTTTCCCCTCTTTCGTGCCGATGACCTCCTGCCCGGAAAAATCGAACTCCTTCGATTTCTTCAGCACGTCCTCCTGAACGAAAATCGGGGCCTTGGCTCTCAGCGCTATGGCTATGGCGTCGCTCGGCCGCGCATCCACGGTTTGCTCTCCATTGGAAGTTTGCAGGTGGATCAGGGCATAGTAGGTGTTTTCCCGCAGATCGGAAATTTCAATCCTGATGATGGTTACCCCGAGGTGAGTCAGGGTGTTCTTGTAGAGATCGTGCGTCATGGGGCGCGAGAATTTTATGTCTTCCAATTCGCAGGCAATGGCCGTTGCTTCCAGCAGGCCTATCCATATGGGAATGGCCGCCTCGCTTTTCGTGTCTTTCAGAATCATAATCGGGCTGTTCGTGAGGGGATCGATGGTTAATCCGGTAACTATCATTTCTCTCAGCATCATGCCTCCTTAGGCTGCCCGAGGCAGCAAGCCGCTGATGGAATGAATAAAAGCCCTCACCAAACTGACGGGTACGATTTGTCCGATCAGTTCATCGGGACCGATAAAATTTACAATCTGATTTCCCCCGGTTCTCCCGGTGAGTTGTTGGGGTGTCCTCTTCGCTCGTCCTTCAACCAGCACGGCTTCCGTGGTTCCCTCCCGCCGCCGATTTTTCCTCAAGGTCATTTCGTCCTGCAATGCCTGCAGTTCCGCCAGACGGGCCGACTTCACTTCTTCGGGGACCTTTGGCGAAAACCCGGAAGCTTTGGCATGGGGACGTTCGGAATATTTAAAAGAAAACGCACCGCTGAATTCCGCTTCACGCATTAAATCGAGCGTTTGCCTGAAGTCTTCGTCCTCCTCGCCGGGAAATCCGACGATCATGTCCGTGGTGATGCTTAGCCCGGGGCATGCGGAGTAAAGAAGTTCGATTTTTTTCAGGTACTCCTCCCGGGAATATCCCCTGTTCATCCGTTTTAAAATACGATTCGAGCCGGACTGGAAAGGCAGATGAATATGGGGGCAGAGCGATTGCATCTCGCCGAAGAGGGCGATGAGTTCCTTCGAAATGTCCTTGGGGTGGGACGTGGTAAACCTGATCCTGTCCAGCCTTTGAACAGAATCGAGGGATCTCAGCAGTGCCGCGAAATCGGATCCGTCTTCCGAACGGTACGAATTGACGTTCTGTCCGAGCAACGTGATTTCCCGCACTCCGGCCGAAACCAAGTTCCTCGCTTCCTCCAGAATATCCTGTCCGGGTCGGGAAACCTCCCTGCCGCGCACGTAGGGAACAATGCAGTAGGTGCAGAAATTGTTGCAACCGCGCATGATCGTGAGCATCGCCTTGAGCTGACGATCCTCGCTGTTGGGCAGGAAAAGCGGCGTACCGTAGTCATAGGTGAAATCCGTACGGCTGAACCGCCCCCCCGTGGTCATTACCTGCGTGAGCATCTCGGGAAGGCGATGAATGTAATGAGTCCCGAACACGAAGTCCAGATGTCCCACCCGCTTGAGCAGATAGTCGCCGTGCTGCTGAGCGACGCACCCGCAGACGCCGATAATGAGATCGGAATTCTGCATCTTGAGCGGCCTGAGACGTCCGAGATGACTGAAAACCTTCTGTTCCGGTTTGTCGCGTATCGAACAGGTATTGATAAGAATGACGTCTGCCGAGGATTCGTCGTCGGTTGCGGAATATCCCATCTCCGCCAGCAGGTGTTCCATCTGCCGCGAGTCATACTCATTCATCTGACAGCCGAAGGTGGTAATATGAAACAGTTTTTCTGTCTTCATGATACTCGTTTTCGATGATCGGAGTAAGTAATTACCGAGATAGTATCAGACGGAAAAGACGAGAACAACATCATTTGGACGCGGCGCGGAAATGAAAAGTAAAAAACGGCTTGTGTTGTGCCCTCACGGAGGATACCATAAAATTTCGGATTGTATTTAAATGAAGCTGCGCGACTATCGGTTTCCTCGGAAGAATGATGAATGATACCGCTGAAAGACGACAACCCGACATTCACCACTCCCTACGTAACAGTTACTCTGATCGCGGTAAATTGCCTCGTCTTCCTTTACCAGTTCGTGCTCGGCCACAATTCTCAATGGTTTATCCTCAGTTTCGGCGCAATCCCTTATGAGATCACCCACTTTTTTCGCGCGACTTTTCTCCTGCAAGGTCACCCTCCGTTTCATCCCGAGGTGCCTCTCTTCATCACCCCGATCAGCCACATGTTTCTGCACGGCGGGCTGTTTCACCTTCTGAGCAACATGCTGTACCTTTGGATATTCGGAAACAACGTCGAAGATCGGTTCGGACATTTCCCTTTTCTGGTTTTTTACGTCGGTTGCGGCCTTGTCGCCCTGTCTACCCAGGTATGGGCAAACCCCCACTCGCAAATGCCGATGATAGGGGCGAGCGGAGCCATCGCCGGAGTGCTCGGATCGTATCTGGTGATGTTTCCCCGTGCACGGGTGCTGACCTTGGTGATTCTGGTGTTCTTTGTTACCCTGGCGAGAATTCCGGCTGTTGTTTTTCTCGTGATATGGTTTATTATACAACTACTCAGCGCGCATTCAACGACAGGAAATGTGGCATGGTTCGCGCATCTGGGAGGATTTATTGCCGGCTTTATCCTGACGGGGATCTGGGCGGGGAGAAAATACAATCGTCGGGGGAGATATCCATTTCGATATCGTTTTCACTAGGCGGCAGGGCTACTTCGGTAAGGCAGAGTTCTTCGATAAGCCCTTCCAGTATCTGCGAGACTTCTCGTTCCGCCCCCGGAGGGATGTGCAAGAGCACCAGTCCCCGGAGAGGGTCGAGCGTTCTCATCATCGCCAATCCCTGGTAACCTTCCAGGATAAATTTGAAGTAGGCGATGTCTTCCTTTTTGACGTTGAAACATCGAATTGAAGATTGCATACGGCCACCGTTTCGGAAAAAGCGTTTTCGTCCACCGATGGTACGAGGGAAAAAGCAAACTGGCAAGTCTTACGATTAATGAGCGGGAGGTATGCGAGTGCAGGGAGCTATGGTGTCATCGAACCGCGGGACTTTTTCATGTCGCTGAAACGCATTCTCATAGTGGACGACGACGAGGGGAGCCGCTTGGTTCTAGTCGAAATGATGCATTTTTTCGGCTATGAAGCAGATGGAGCCGAAGGCGGACTCGAGGCCCTCCAAGCCATTACCAAACAAAAGTACGATCTGGTCATCACGGACATCAACATGCCGGATCTGAACGGATTGGAACTTATCACCCGCGTAAAGGCGTCTCATCCCGAGGTGGACCTCATGGCCGTGACCGGCTACGGAATGGAGTACAGCTACACCGACGTGGTGGAAAGGGGCGCAAGCGATTTTATCGCCAAGCCTTTCGACAACAACGAATTGCTGGCCAAGATAAAGCGAGTGTTCAGGGAACGGGAACTGCTCCAGAAGCTTGAACGCCTCTCCGTGCGGGATGGGCTCACCGACCTCTACAACAGAAGGTATTTCGACCGGCGTATCAAGGAGGAAATGGCTCGCGCGAATCGGCAGAAATATGCTCTCTTTCTCCTGCTCATCGATATCGACCATTTCAAGCTCTACAACGACACCTTCGGCCATCAGGGCGGAGACGGGCTTCTCAAGGACCTAGCCTATGTCATCGATCTTTCCATCCGACATGATGTCGACACCAGTTTCAGGTTCGGGGGCGACGAGTTCGGCGTCATCGTACCCCAGGTCGAACGGGAGCAGGCGCTGAAGATCGCCCGACGCATCCAGGACAAATACGGTTCGATCAGCGGCCACGGAAACACCTCCCTCAGCATGGGAATGACCCGGATGATCCAAGTGGAGGGACAAGAACCGGAAGGCGCCGACAGCCTCATAAAGCGCGCCGACGTGGCCCTCTTTCGCTCAAAACGCAAGGGGGGGAAAACCATTGAACTGTACGAAGAGGGATAAGTATCGTGCGGAAGGCAAACGCGGCGCCGGACGTGTGTCGGTCATGGCGTTCCTGTTGTTCCTTTCCTTCCATGTCGCGGTTTCCGTCCGGTCCATTCATGCGGAGACCGATCGTATCGTGATGGAGTGCAGCGCGCCGTTGCACGGGACGTTCGTCACCGTGTATTCCCGCGGGATGGCCCTGGTCAAGGAAAAGAGAACGGTATCGCTGCCCATGGGCGACAGCGAGATCCGTTGTATGGACATTCCGGAAACCATCGAGCCTCAGTCGGTGAGCGTTCGCTTTCTTTCTTCACCCGAAAAGATCACCATGCAGGAACAAACCTACGAGCCGGGCGTTGTAGATCCGCAAGCGCTCTTGGATTCCTACGTAGGGAAAAAAGTG
Source organism: uncultured delta proteobacterium (assembly GCA_963826125.1). Lineage (GTDB taxonomy): Bacteria > Desulfobacterota > Desulfarculia > JACQYL01 > CAWGVV01 > CAWGVV01. The sequence goes on from CAWGVV010000001.1 coordinate 646,947, forward strand.
ATTCTGGTGGAGAGGAGTTCGACCACCCTGGAGGAGAAGCGGACGGAAGCCCAACTGATCTCCACCCGCTCGGGCAACGTCTACCGGATCGGAAAGGACCTGCTTATCGGTCATCCCGGACAGGTCATCCTTCCCGATTACCAGAAGGAAATAAACGACAAGCCATACGTCGCCTGGCGGGTGAACGCAACGCAGGCGTGCGATCAGGAGCTGGAGGTATCCTATCTGGCGGACGGCTTGTCGTGGTCGGCGGACTACGTCCTCCTTCTGAACGATAACGACGCCGTCAGCCGGTTCTCGGCATGGGTCACGCTTGTGAACAACGCCAAGAGGAGCTTCAACAACAGTACCGTTTCCTTGGTGGCGGGGGACGTTCAAAGACGAAAGATGGCGGAACCCGCCTATGCGGCGGCCAAAACCGAAAGGGCCATGGCTCTTGCGGCGCCTGCTCCCCAGGTGGAAGAATCGCCTTTTTTCGAATACCACCTCTACCGGCTTCCGCAGAAAATCTCTCTCGGGGCCAATCGAATGCATCAGGTAGCGTTCTTCTCTCTTTCCGACGTACCGGCGCGCAAGGAATACGTATTCCGTTCATCTCCCTCCTGGGGACGGGGAGTGCCGGGCGAACCGCAAAAGAGCAAGGCCGACGTGTACATCGTCTTGCCGAACAAGGCGGACAACAAAACCGGAAGAGCGCTGCCCGCGGGGACGGTAAGAGTCTACAAGGCAGCGGGAGAAGGAGAGAACCTGCTGGTGGGCGAGGATGCGATCCCGGCCACCCCCCTCGATTCGGAGGTGAAAATAACGGCGGGCAAATCGTTCGACGTGGAGATGGAGCGGAAACAGGTTTCCTTCCAGAAGCTCGGGCCGACGCTTTTCCAGGAAGGGTACGAGATGAACCTGAAAAACGCGAAATCGGAAGACGTCTCCGTTCGGGTGATCGAAAGCCTCTACGGTGATTGGGAAATCACCAAAAGCGACCGGCAGTGGAAGAGATTGGACGCGCAAACCATCGAGTTCACCGTTCCCGTTCCGGCCAGGGGCAGGGCATCCGTGTCCTATACCGCATCCATGCAGCGGTAGTGCGCCGCCGGACGGACTTCAGTCATACCAGCGGACAAATTGGGACAAGGAGTCGCGTGAACTTTTGAACTCGTTGATGGGGGAACGTTCTTCCGGATACCCAATCGCGACGGCTATGGCGACGTCGTGATCCTCCCGGATGTTGAGGAATTCCTTTAAAACATCCCGGTATTGGCACACCAGCCCGACCGGGCACGTTGCGAGGCCGTGATCGTGCGCCGAAAGGAGCAGATACCCCGTGGCGACCCCCATGTCGAACAAGCGGGCGGCGGTAAACGCCTCATCGAAGGAAACGATGATCGCTGCCGGCGCGCCGTAGAAGTCGAGGCTCCCTTCGTTGACGAAAACATGCGGATCCACGTTCATCTTCCGAAGGAGCGGCGCCATGCCCTCGGCCGCCTCGATTCTTCGCCGCTTCACCGCATCGGGCAGCGGGCGTGAGCTTCCCGGCCCACACGTGAGATTTCGTTCCCGATACGCGCGGTGGAGCTTTTGGCTGAGTCGGGGTCGCTCTTCACCGCTCACCACCGTGAACGTCCAGGGTTGCATGTTGATGGCCGAAGGCGCCCGCACCGCGTCCTCCAGGACCTCGGTGAGCACCTCTTTCGGTACCGGACGTTGAGAAAAGGCTCGGCAGGACTTCCGTTCGTGCAGCGCTTTCCGTAGCTCCATGGTTCCCCCTTTTTCCGTAGCGCAACCATAGCCGTGCGTTTCCGCGCGGTCAAGTGATGGCTTTCGACTCAGGAAGACGACATTTCACTCCCCATGATGAGATGCCCCCTAGAGCCTGGTCGGGGATGCGTTCTCGCGCGTTTGCCACGATAAAGAATTCTACTTGCGGCATCGTCGCGCTCAAGTCCTTCGGGACTCAGCCGATACAAAAGGTATCGACATGGAATGCTTACAGTACTTGAGGAGGTCAACCCCACCATTCAAGGAACCGTGACATGAAAAGAAGGGATTTCATTCTAAGCTGTGGCATCGGCATGGCTTCCGTCGCTTTGGGAACATGGACCGGATGTTCCGGCGGTGATTCGGCGGGGGATATTCGGGCGGAGACGTTGGCGCGGCTTCAGCGCCAGATCCGGGAGGCCGTGCAGTCCGGCGACCTGAGAGCCGCGCGGCAGACACTCGACAAATTGTCGTCCCTCGCTTTTTCCGTGGCCACGTACCAATCCAACACCGTTGCCGCATTTTCCTGCGCACTGGTGTTCGACGCGATGCTGCAAAATGGTTCGGAAGCGGATGCAACCGCCGTTGCCTCGGTAATGTCCGAACATTTCTCCGCGACACCGCCAAACGATCGCAACGGGGTTCGACTTCACAACAAAGCCAAACTCCTGATTGGTTCGGAGCTGATGCTTCGGTATGCGGCTCTGGGGAATGGGGAACTGGTCGAAGCGATGCATGGCTCCATCCGTGGACTTATCGGGGAAGAAGAATTGGGTCCAAACACCCGTGAAGTATCGTGGGGTTATATGGACGATGTTGCTCGGGCGCTCTACATGGTGGGAAGACACACCGAAGCCCTTGATCTGGTGTCGGAGATTCCGGAGGAATATCCACAGCGCATCGGCGGTTATCAGGACCTGGCTCGGCAGGCCGCACTCGATGCCGGCCCGCAACCGGCCTTCGAGATTCTGGATCGTTATGTTCCCGATCCCGGAGACCGGTTCGTGGCGTTAACCTACTTCAATCGGGTACGTCCCTTGATTGCCCGCTCCCTGATTGAGACCGGACGCATCGCGGAGGCCGTGCAAGCGCTGGAAAGGGCGGAGAGTACAGCGGATGGCTTCATTGAAGCGACGCGTCTGGATATCTGTAAAAAGCGAAACGGTTACTACAAACTGTCCGGCCTGTATGGAGCGGCCGGTGATGCGACGAAAGCACGGGAAACCCGCGACAAGGCGGAGTCCCTGTCTTTGGGCTGTTGACGCCGGACGGTGATGACTTCGTAACAAGAACCACTCAACGTGTTTTGCCGGGAGAGGGAAAAACATGACCTACGTTGTGACGGAGAACTGCTATGGCTGCAGATACACGGACTGTGTGGTGGTTTGTCCCGTGGATTGTTTCTATGCGCTGCCGGGCATGCTGGTCATAAATCCGGATGAATGCATCGATTGCGGGGTATGTGCCCCAGAATGTCGGGTTGAGGCCATCTATGCGGATACTGCGATTCCGGATGACCAGCATTTCATGATCGATTTCAACCGGGAGCATACGTATTCCTTAACGAACGCGGGGCCCATCACGAGAAAGGAACCCCCTCTTCCCGACGCCGATTTGCGTGCATCCCAATTGGGGTACTGAATCGCAGACGTCCTTGAGGGCCGGAGCAGGAGTATTCCATCAGGACACTGAACGCAAGACCTGCCGACGAATATACCCTTGCATCATACCCTTCCCCGCCCCAGGGACCTTTCTCTTGACTCCGGGGCGGGGCCATATATGTTGAAGTAGTCCGTTTCTCCTTCCATTCCATCATTCCGGCGAAGGCCGTTGGATGTTTCCGGCCCCCGGCCTTGCCGGGGTGACATGGTGCGGGCCATTTCAGCCGCAGGCCGAGGCATTTGAAGGAAATTCGACAGAAACAGTTTCCGTCCGAGGCGGGCGGGTAAGGGAGGGTTCTCAGTGATACGATCGAAACTGTGGTTCAGGTGCGCGGCGATGCACGATCCGGTTTCTCCGGTGCTCGTCCGTCCCGCGGCAATCGGCTGGGTGGCGCAGCGGCGCAAAGTCGACCTGGTCATCGAGCGTCCGTTCAACGGCGAGGAACTGCTGCGCAGAATGAAAGGGTGGGTGACGGTGGACCCGCGCGAGGTGGTGGAGACGGTAAAGCGGCACGGTTTCTTGAAACTGTTCGACGACAACACCGTTGTGGTGGAGTGCGACGGTTTCGAAGAGTTCGTCGCGCTTGAACGCGAGATTGCAGAAAAATTCGGAGGGGAACTCAACTTGGAAAAAATGTGACGGCTCGTTCAGAGACGACTGAGGTGCGTAAGACTTTCCACATGGTAGGTTTGCGGGAAAAAGTCGAATGGCTGGATGAACTCTATGCGGTAACCTGACGTCGTCAGTCGGGCGATGTCCCGGGCGAGCGTTGCGGGATCGCACGATACGTACAGAATGTGGGGCGTATGCAACGCCGCGAGCTGCTCAATTTCCCTCTTCAAGCCGCTGCGGGGAGGGTCAACGACCACAAGATCGAACCGATTGCCGTTGGACGGAAGATCGGCGAGCGCTTTCTCCGCTGTTTGCCGGAGCGGCCGAACGTCGACGACGCCGTTCCTCAGTAGGTTGAACCGGCTGTTGTTCACTGCCGCCCGACTCCATTCCACCGGCTGCACCCGGTGACCCGAGAGCGCCAGCGGGACGGTGAAGTTGCCCGCTCCCGCGTGGAGTTCAAGGATGGAGAGGTCGGCGCCCAGTGCGTTCACTCGCGAAAGCAGCAGCTGCACCATCCGTTCGTTCTGCGGCCAGTTCACCTGGGTGAACACCCCGGGAGAAAACCAAAGGCGTACCGGAGGGGCGGTGAGCCCGGCGTTGAGGTGGAACTCGATGCCCGACCGGGACACGTCGTCTTCGTTCGTCGATGCCCGGTGACCTTTGGACTCTTCCAGCACCACGCTTTTCATTTTCGCGTTGCCGTGGAAGAGGGCTTCCAGTGCCTGCTTTTGTCGCGGCGCCCTCCGGCGACCATTCGCAAAGAGCGTCACCTCGGAAGTGCTCGGGCTTGCCGTCAGTTCCACGGTTTCCAACCCGCGAAGCGGGGATCGGCCGATTAGCGCTGTGAGCGTCTCGTTGATGGGGGCGGCCGCGATGAGGCAGCGGTCGATTTCGATCAATGAATTGCTCTGGCTCGCAAAGAAACCGATCCTGCCGTTGTCGACGTGCAGCGTGACTCGGTTGCGATAGGCAAACGTCTGCGGGGAAGGAATCAGGGGGAGGATGCGTTCGTCGGAGATTTTTCCGAGACGGGAAAGGGTTTCGACGAATACGCGGTGCTTCCACAAGACTTGGGCGCTTTCGTCGATGTGCTGCCACTGGCACCCGCCGCACCGGCCAAAATAGGGGCAGGGGGGCTGTTTCCTCTGCGGCGAAGGATGGATAACCTCCACGATTTCGGCCCGGGCGAACTGTTTTCGGTCTTCCACGATCTGGCAAACCACTTCCTCGCCGGGAATGGAAAAGGGCACGAAAACCTTTCTTCCCTCGTGGCCTCCCAAACCGAAACCGCCGAAGGCGAGGGTGTCGACGGTCACATTCACCATGGGCGGAAGGGAGTGAAGCCGTCCGCGAACGGCTTCCTCAGGGGGGCAATGTGCGGTGCGCCCGTCATCTACAACTCGGCTCGCCGCGCGCTGAAGTCCGCGGCCCGTTCGTAGACGGATGCAATGGTCAGAAGCGTCTCTTCGCGGAAATGGCCGCCGAGAATCTGCATTCCGACGGGCATGTTGTTTGAGCTGAAACCGCACGGTATGCTCATGCCGGGAATTCCCGCCATGTTCGCAGAGATGGTGAAGACGTCGGTAAGATACATTTGCAGCGGGTCGTCGATTTTTTCCCCGATCCGGAACGCCGGGGTCGGGCACACGGGGGTCACCAGGGCATCGACCTTCTTGAAAACTTCCACGAATTCGTTCCGCAGGAGCGTACGTATCTGGGAAGCCTTCTTGTAGTAGGCATCGTAATACCCCGCGGACAGCACGTAGGTTCCCAGCATGATTCGGCGGAGAACCTCCGGGCCGAACGCCTCGGTCCGTGTTTTGGTATACATTTCGATCAGGTTGCCGCCTTCGGGGTGGCGGAAACCGTACTTGACCCCGTCGTATCTGGCGAGGTTGGAACTGGCCTCCGCGGGTGCAACGATGTAATAAGCCGCGACGGCATATTTGGTGGTCGGAAGCGTTACCTCCACGATTTCCGCACCCAACGACTCCAGGAGGGCGATGGCCTTGCTGATGGCCTCCTTCACCTCGGGGTCCAGCCCTTCCAGGTAGTATTCCCTGGGCAGACCGATGCGCGATCCTTTTATGTCGCGGGAACAGGCGGCCGTAAAATCGGGGACGGGCAGATCGACGGAAGTCGAGTCCCTCGGGTCATGGCCGCTGATTGCCTGCAACAGAATGGCGACGTCCTCGACGCTCCGGGCGATGGGGCCCGCCTGATCCAGGGAAGAGCCGTAAGCGACCAGCCCATAGCGGGACACCCTGCCGTACGTCGGTTTCATTCCCGACACACCGCAATAGGAGGAGGGGAGCCGTATGGAACCGCCGGTATCGGTGCCGAGTGAGCCGACGCATTCGCACGCAGCCACGGATGCCGCCGAACCGCCGCTTGATCCGCCCGGAACACGGTCGAGGTCCCACGGATTGCGCGTCGGCCCGAAGTATGAATTTTCGGTGGAAGAGCCCATGGCGAATTCGTCCATGTTCGTCTTCCCCACAAAAACGGCGCGTTCTTTCCTGAGCCGATCCACCACCGTTGCATCGTACGGGGGCACAAAGTTGTCGAGAATTCTCGACCCGCACGTGGTGCGTGTTCCCTCGGCGCAGATAACGTCCTTGATGGCCACGGGAATTCCGCACAATGGCCCGAAATCGGCCTTGTTGGCCGCGATGAAACGATCCGCTTCCTCCGCTTCCTTGAGAGCCGATTCCGGAGAAAGGGTGATGAAAGCGTTGACTTTTGATTCCACCGCATCGATACGCGAGATGATCGCCCGGGTGATCTCGCTGGAAGAGACTTCGCCTCTTTTCAGGAGATCGTGCAGCCGGCCGATGGTCATTTCATAGAGTTCCATGACGATTCCTGATCCTTTATATTACGCGGGGCACCACAAAGGCATTCCGCTTGCTTTCGGGAGCGTTGGCAAAGGTCTTCTCTCGCGGGAGCGACGGAGCCTCTTCGTCCTCCCGAAACACGTTCGTTAGGCTCATAACGTGGGAGGTCGGTTCCACACCGGACGTATCCACCTCGTTCAGCTGCTCCATGTAGTCGAGGATGCTGTTCATGTTTTTTATCATGGCTTCAATCTGCTCTTCCGACAGGTTGAGACGGGCGAGCCGGGCTACATGCAGCACTTGATCGGAAGTTATTTTCATCTGCGGTCCTCACTGTGTGACGGATTCGGGCAGGCCGGACGCGGTACGCCGTGCCTGCGGTCCCTTTCGGGAGAGAAAAACTTGTAATGCACCGCCGCTTTTCATAGCATAGCGGCAAACCGGCTCCAAAGTAAAAGGATTCGCCATGGAATTCAAGTACCTCCTGCTCGCTCCGAAGGACGGCTACACCATCGTGCAGTTGAATCGCCCCGATGAGATGAACGCCATCTCCCAGAAAATGATGGATGAACTCAAACTCGCCTTTCGCTACCTGGAGGAGGACCCGGCTGTTCGCGTGGTGCTCATCACCGGCGGCGAGTTGGTCTTTTCCGCGGGGCATGATCTCAAGGAGATAATCAACCTGAAGGACGAAGAGATCGGTCCGTATTTTCGCAGAATGATAGACTACCTGTCGCTGGTATATACGTTTACCAAGCCGCTCATTGCCGCGGTTGGGGGAATCGCCCTGGGCGGAGGGTTCAATCTCGTTCTGGCCTGCGATCTGATCGTGGCCTCCGAGAGTGCGATTTTCAGTCACCCGGAACTTCGACTGGGGATCAATCCGCTTTTCGATCCACTGCGCAGGGTGGTAGGTCTGGCCAAGGCCAAGTTGATCGCCATGCGCGGAGAAGCGATCGGAGCGAAAGAAGGCGAAAAGCTGGGCTTTGTTTCCGCCGTGGCCGAACCGGAGAATTTTATGCAGCTCGCCGAGTCGTATGCGAAGGACCTGGCGATAAGGCCCCCCCTGGCTCTCCAGGCCATCAAACGGGCATCGGACGTCGTGCCGCGGTTGGACAGGAAATCCGCACTGGAGTACGAACTGGAAATCAGCGAACTCCTTTTTTCGAGACCCGAAACACGAGAATGTTTTCGCCAGGCCATCAGGAAGTAACGGGGAATATTCTATTTCAGGAAATAGGCATGGTATTCGTCCTCGGTCAGTTTCTCCTTGAGGACGCGCGATACCAGTTCGAAAATCTCTTCGAGGTCCCCATCGGACAACCGGCTCCGGAGGAGTTCCTGGAGCTTGTCGTCGGAGAATTTCTGAAGATAGACGATAACCGTATCCTCGTCGGTCTTTCGGTCCAATCCGAACCCGACGAGGCCATCGTAGGTTTCCACAAATTCGTGCGCATGTTTCTTCATCGGTTTCCCTTTCGTATCGCTCTTCGCTGCGGGGGCACCGGCGGAAGGAGCGGGGACACGTGATTTAGTGCGACGGTGAGAATCGATCGAGGATTTCGCCATCCTGCCCCAGGAAAAACAATGAGAAACCGTTTTCCAACGCCACCTTGGCAACTTCTCCGAATCTGATGGCCTGCACCTGGTAGTAACGTTCCTTCCTTTTGGCCATCCTGCCCAGCACCATGAGAGCATCTTCCTTGCCGTCGAAAACCGGAATGAACGATTCGTTCTTTTCCTCATCGGTCTGGCCGAAGAGGTGCTCTTCGCTCTTGTCCCGTTCCACGATCACCCACACCCACGCCATATCGTCTCTTGGTCGAGCCATGGTTTCATCCTTTCGGGGTTTGATGTTCCCTTGCCTTCCAACTAAAAGTTCGGCGGCCCCGTTTGTCAAGTATGGGGGTTCGTTTCTTCGGAATTTCTCCGCTGCGGCGTGCGATTCCTCTTCATCGAAAGACAAGGGGAAGGCGGGAGCCGAAGTCCCGATCGTCGAGCCCGTCTCCACTGCGGCAAAGGGCAGGGGAGCGAGCATCGGAACCGCTAATCGTCCCTCTGAACGCCGTAGGTGTCCAGGTACGTCTCGAACGCGGAGAGCGTTTTGTCGTCCAGCGGTTGGAACGTTCCGTTGATCAGGACGGGTATCCGTTCGGCCCGGAGATGGCCGATCGTTTCCCGGATGCCGCAGAGGGACCGAACCGGGACTCCCGTGGTTTTCCGGAATTCTCCGATGGCGTCTTTTCCCTTCACGTCCGGGATCACCTTCCCGACGTCGTCGTACACCGCGGAACTCTGCTCGCGGTCCACGGCCAGGCCGATTCCCTTCACGGCGATGGAAATGCATTTCTCTTGCCCGTGGCGCGCCACCTTTTCCAGGAGTTCATATTTGGTGGCCATCGAGGTTCCCACGTCGTCCACGATGAATATGACTCGGTCCCGATCGAGACAGCCGTTGACGAAAAGATTGGAACCGCCGCTCGATTCGCCGTGCGTCTTGGCCTCCTTCCGGTCGTACTCGAAGAGGACGTCCCTCCCGTACTTCAGCCAGAGTGCGTTGACAGTGGCGTTCGCCAGCGCGCTCCCTTTATACGACGGCCCCAGAACAACGTCGACGGTGTTTATCAGTCCGGTGGTTTCCAGCATGTCGGCAAAGAGCGAACCGATTTCGTAATTGAGTCGTCCGCTTCGGAACTTGCCGAGGTTGACGAAATACGGCGTGGGACGCCCGTCCTTCAAGCGCAGATTGGGTTCGAAAAAGAGAGCGCCTGTACTGGCGAGGATCTCGGCAAAACGTTTTTTGTACTCTTCCATAAGTCGTTTGCTCACCCGGGGGACGTATTCATCCCCGATTTTCGAGAATAGGAATGACGGTCTTTTTAATGTAAGAGACCGCGTTTGAGGCTTCACTGAAAGCGTGTTCGCGGTAATGTCCGTACGATCGGTACGGCTCGTCTCTCAGGAAGTGCGCAATATACCCCTGTTTGCGAAAAATTTCCTGCACGGAAACGGGAATTTCGTTTTCCAGTTGAACTCCGAGCATTTCGGCCCAGGCGAGCGTCCACGCGCGGGCGACGTTGGGTGTATGGTATCCTCCCCCGCCCATGGCGAGTAAGGGAATATCGAATGATTTTATGGTCTTTACGACTTCGACGTAGCCGTTGGATGTGAGGTCCAGGTTGGCCAACGGGTCGGAATGGAAGGAATCGACGCCGAGTTGAGCAACGATTGCATCCGGTTTGAATGCCCGCACCAGCTCGGGCACCAACGACCGGAACGCTTCCACGTAAATTTCATCGTCGGTGTAAGGCAGCAGGGGGATGTTGGCCGAATACCCTCTGCCGTCGCCGTCTCCGATTTCGTTCACGAAGCCGGTGCCGGGGAAGAGCGTGCGCCCGTGCTGATGGAAGGAAACCGTCAGTACGCGGTTGTCGCGGTAAAAGGCCTTCTGCACCCCATCCCCGTGGTGGGCATCGATGTCGATGTACATCACACGGCGCCCCTTTTTAACCAAGGTGAGGATGCCGAGCACCGGATCGTTGATGTAGCAGAATCCCGAGGCGCTGTCGTCATGGGCATGGTGAAGCCCGCCGGCAATGTTGAAGGCGATTTTAGACGAGCCGTCGTGGATCAACTCGGCGCATTGTATTGTCGCTCCGGCAGTGAGGCGCGACCAGTCCATGAGTCCGGGAAAGGGAGGATTGTCGCCGGGCCCGAGATTGTAGCGGCCGAGGTCGGCAAGCTCGCTGGAATCGCTGGCCAGACACAAGGCATCGAGATACCCCTGCTGGTGGAAGGACAACAGCTCTTCGTCCTTCGCGGCACGTGTTTCCACGTAGAGGCAGTTGGAGGGATTCAGCAGTCCGAGCGCATCCATCAATTGGTAGGTGAGACGAAGCCGCGAGATTTTCATGGGGTGATGCGGACCGTAATCGAAATGGAAATACTTGTCGGTAAAGACAAATGCATTTCTGTTCATGGTCGCCGCCTTGTTAGTTTGGAGTCTCTAATTATCACCGGCAAGGCCCCTCGATTGTCAAGGTTTTTGTCGGGAGGTCCATCGTTTCGCCCGTTCGCGGAACCGGTCGATTTCCGCATCGACGAGCATTTTCAGCGTTACCGCTTCCGAATGAGTGGTCCTTCGGATACCGAGGCCGTGGCGGAGAAAGGCGACGTAACGATCGTCGCCGTGGCAGGTATGGACGTGCGGCCGGTCGGTTTGCCGTTGCGGCGGGACGGCGTGTTGTTTTGCAAGTTTTTCGAAGACTTCCGCGTAAGGCTGCACTGATGAAGCGCTTTTCAGGAAGCCGGGGCCGGTGACGGATACGATTCTGGTGACGCAGTATGCATGGGAAGCCGGATCGAGGCGGGAAGCCAGGAAGGGGAATTCGGCGCTGAACTCCTCCCGATCCCGTATCGGCTCCTTCTCGTTTTCGGCAACGAGGGAAAGCAGTTCGCGCCCCCAGTGCATGAGCCCGAACAGTGGGTTGGTCGTATGGCTGGAATAGCCGAACGAGTCGAGGCCGTCGGCGAGGGGGAGAAAAAACCGCTTCACGTTGGGAGCGAGACGGTCGAACATCCGGGCTTCGGTGCACGTTTCGCGCGCGCACTTTTGCCCGAAATCGACGTAGTGGCGCAGGTCCCGGCCCGAGTGTCCGCTCGGGTGAAGCAAACATCCCACCTGCCTGCACTCCGCGTCCAGATATCCGAGCGCCCAGCAGGAGAACCCGGTGATCGGTCGAAGCTCGGATTTTCGGGCGGAAAACTCCTGTGACGTCCGAACAAGTTCCCGGTGGAGAAACGTGCGGTACCGTTCATGCTCATACCCTTTCGGCCGGATGGGCGGACAGCAGGCAAAACAGGATTTCTTCCGGTCCGGCATGCAGAGGCTGGGGGTATGGATGTCCAGGCATCCTTTTGTGACATCGGGAAGATTTTTCATCGGCAGCACAGGTTTGCCACAGGAGTCGCAAGTTGGCAAGCACAGGCTCTGCTCGTTTCTTGACATTCCTCGGTGCCCGACATAAAAGGGGTTGTCGGTTTACCAAGTAGTGCCTGTTTTACGGGAGTTACCTGTGAAAATCATCATTCTCGGCGCCGGAGAGGTCGGCTACAACGTTGCCCGTCGTCTTTCAGAAGAAGACCACGACGTGACGGTGATCGACCAAGACCCGGAAATGATCCATCGCCTCAGCGAAAACCTTGATGTCCAATATATCCTCGGGCAAGGGAGCAGTCCTTCCGTGCTCAAAGAAGCGGGGCTTAAAAAAGCAGATATGCTCGTCGCCGTTACCAATAGCGACGAGATCAACATAATCGCCTGCCTGTTCGCCAAGGTCGAATCCGAGCACACCATACGGATAGCTCGGATACGGAACAGGGAGTACATGCAGCACAAAGAGATCTTTGAAGAAAGCGGGCTCAACATCAACCTGATCATCAATCCCGAATCGGAAGTGGTGAAATCGGTTCTGACGCTGCTCCAGGTTCCGGGAGCCAGCGACGTCATCGATTTCGCCGGGGGCAAGGTTCGCCTCATCGGGATGAATGTGAAATCGAATCCCGCGCTTGCCGGAAGGAAGCTGAGCGAATTCAAGACGTCCTCAATGACCCATCCCTTCCTGATCGGCGTGATCATCCGCGGGGACAGAATGATCATCCCCCGCGGCGAGGACATGATTCTGCCCAACGATTTTATTTACATCATCGTGGAGGAATCGAGCCTGATCGGCATGTTGAAGCTCTGCAACATCGAGCACCGACCGCTCAGGAGAGTGATGATCGTCGGCGGCGGGAACCTCGGGACGACGCTGGCCGAACAGTTCGACAAATCGGACATCAAGGCCAAGATCATCGAAAAGAATTCGAACAAGTGTCTGCATTTGGCCGAGACGTTGAACAAAGTGACCGTCCTAAACGGGGACGGCACTGACCGGGAACTGCTGAAAGAAGAAAACATTCAGGAAACGGATGCGGTCATCTCGGTAACCGGGGATGAGGAAACCAACGTGCTCGTTTCTCTGCTCGCCAAACAAATGGGGGCCAAGAAAACCATCACCCGCATCTCCAAATTCGGTTATATTCCCCTCGTCCATGCCATCGGCCTGGATGCGGTGGTCAGCCCCAGGCTCTCGGCGGTGAGCGCCATCCTTCAGTATATAAGGAGAGGCAAGGTGGTATCGGTGGCTTCTCTGAAGGGGGAAAGCGCGGAAGCCATAGAAGTCGTGGCATTGGAAACCTCAGACATTGTGGGCAAGCCGTTGAAGAACGTGGGCTTTCCGCGTGGAGCACTGGTGGGAGCGATCGTCCGGGGAGACCGGGTATTTATTCCTTCCGGCGATGCGGAGGTAATACCGCAAGACCGCCTGATTATCTTCAGCAGCCGTGAAGCAATCCCCGATGTGGAAAAATTCCTCACTGTAAGACTCGAATACTTCTGAGCTCCGACGATTCCGAGAACCGTTTGATGAAAGCGACGCCCTCTCTTCTATGAATCCGAACACCATATTCCGAATCATCGGCATGCTCCTCTGTTTTCTGGCGGCGAGCATGGTCCCCTCCATGATCGTCGCCATGCTGTACGGCGGCGGAGATTGGCGTCCGTTGCTTATTGCCACCTGCATCACGGTAGCCGCGGGTGTGCTCCTGTATGTTCTTTCGCGTGAAAAGAAAGAGTGGTCGCTTTCTCACAGGGACGGCATCGTCATTGTGGCCGCCGGCTGGGCCGCGGCGGGCTTTTTCGGCGCGCTGCCGTTCTGGTTTGACGGTTCGTTCTCCACCCTGACCGACGCCTATTTCGAATCCATTTCCGGCTTCACCACCACCGGAGCGTCGGTGCTCACCGACATCGAGAGCGTAGGCAAGGGCATACTGCTCTGGCGGAGCACCACCCAATGGCTCGGGGGCATGGGTATTATCGTTCTTTCCATTGCCATTCTTCCCTTTCTCGGAGTGGGGGGGATGCAGCTCTACAAGGCAGAGGTGCCGAGTCCCGTGGTGGACAAGCTGAAACCGCGCATCAAGGAAACAGCCGGTATTCTCTGGAAGCTCTACGTGGCGATCACCGTGATCCAGGTCATTTTGCTCATGGCGGGGGGGATGAATCTGTTCGATGCGGTGAACCATGCCTTCTGCACAATGCCCACCGGTGGATTCTCGCCGAAGAATGCAAGTGTCGGGCACTATCAGAGCGTCTATATCGACGTGATGATAAGCGTCTTCATGGTTATCGCCGGTATTAATTTTTCTCTTCACTACAAGCTGATAAACGGGGACGGCCGAATTTACCTGCGCGATCCCGAATGCAGGTTTTTCCTGATCCTTACCGGACTCCTCATCCTGCTGGTGACGTTCGACATCTATGGAACCGTGTATCGCTCCTTCGGCCAGGCCTTGCGATACGCGAGTTTTCAGATTTCCTCGATTATCACCACCACCGGGTTCGCAACGGCCGACTATGAAAAATGGCCCGCATTTTCCCAGATTATCCTGCTCATCTCCATGTTCATCGGCGCTTCGGCGGGATCGACCGGAGGCGGCATCAAATGCATGCGCCTCTGGCTGCTGATGAAGCACAGCTACCACGAGTTGTTGCGCATCATTCACCCTCACGCCGTAACCCAGGTCAAGTTGGGGGGCAAACCGGTTCCCGCAGACGTGTTGAAGAGCATATGGGCGTTTTTTCTCCTGTATGTCGGTATCTTTCTCATCGCCTCTCTGATCATGGCCTGGCTCGGTTCGGATATCGTGACGGCCTTTGCCTCGGTGGCCGCGACCATCGGCAACATCGGGCCGGGACTCGGTCAGGTGGGGCCCATCGACAATTACTCCATGATCCACCCAGTGGGCAAATGGGTGCTCTCGTTGTGCATGCTCCTCGGTCGGCTCGAAATATATACCGTGCTTGTGCTGATGGTGCCCGAATTCTGGCGTAAATAAGGGGCCGTTCTCCCCCTCCATCCCATTTTCGAAAGCTCCTTTTGCAGCGATTTTCCGATACGACCGCTCGGTGGCGAACGGTTTTGCGCGTATTTCGGGAAGATGGCCCATCAGACTGCCGCACTGTTTTTTTTCAATTACCCATGCTATAATTCATTTAAAGATTCACTTTTACCGTCCTTTTGTGTAGAATTCTTCGTGTTAGCCCCATTTAAGCGTATATTCTTCCAGTAAGTCCCACTTTATGAGAACCGAATTCGGAAAAAGAGGAACGTAACGTGGCGATGAAATTGTTGAATGTCGGATATAAGAATTCAGTGGTATCGGCAAGAGTGGTCGTAATTATGAACCCCGGCGTTTCGGCAAAAATGAAACTGAGAAAGGAAGCAAAGGAAGATCGGCGACTTATTGACGCCACTCAGGGACGCAAAACACGTTCAATCGTGATTCTCGACAGCAACCACATCGTCCTCTCGCCTGTTCAGGCGGAAACCCTGGCCCAGCGCTACAACAGCAACGGCGAGTGAATACCGGGGCCGGCAGTCTCCACGGATGCCGGAAGAGAATGTACCGAGCCTCGTCCGATTACCCGCGTGTCTTTTTTTCCAGCCCCGTTTCTTCGCGGTGCGGCTTTTCGTGTTTCCTTTTGTAATTCGAAGAGCCGACGGCGGACAGGTGCTCCCTCGTCTGTTCCACCGCCCGGACCGACCTCCGGGATCGTGCCTTTTCCCCCTCCGTCCAAACGTTACCTTGGCGCCGTATTTCCGCGAATCCCGGCTTAAAAGAGTCCATACAAAGAATCGTTTCCGTTTGACAGTGCAGGTGAAAATCACTATGAATCGTTTCTACTCAATCGTTTACAATTGAACGAAGAGCCCACGGGCCAGGGAGCCCGTTGTATTTACGGAGTGGCTGTTTTCCTAAGGCCATGGAGAAAGGAGATTTATCTTAATGTCTGAACTCAAACCACCATCGCGCATACTTATGGGGCCCGGGCCGAGCAACGTATCCTACCGGGTGCTCAGGGCAATGTCTACGCCCATACTCGGCCATCTGGACCCTGAGTTCCTGCGCATTATGGACGAGACGTCGACAATGCTTCGCAAGGTTTTCCGTACGGAAAACCGGCTCACGATTCCGATTTCCGGCACCGGAAGTTCGGGAATGGAAACCGCGCTGTTCAATACGTTGGAGGCCGGCGACACGGCAATCATAGGGGTGAACGGTGTCTTCGGGCAGCGCATGGTCGACGTGGCTAGCCGATGCAATGTGAAGATAGTGGAAGTAAAGGCCGATTGGGGGAACCCGATTCCCGAAGAAGAGATGATCGATGTTCTCAAGAAGCACCCCGAAGCCAAAGTGTGCGCGATCGTTCACGCCGAAACGTCCACCGGCGTACTGCAGCCGATCGAAGAGATCGGCAACTACCTGAAGAGCACGGATACTGTTTTTCTGGTGGATGCCGTTACCTCGCTGGGCGGAGTTCCGCTTGAAGTCGACAAATGGAATATCGACGTGTGTTACAGCGGCACCCAGAAATGTCTGAGCGTGCCTCCCGGAATGTCGCCCATCACGATTAGCCGCAAAGCCTGCGATGTGATCGGCAACCGCAAGAGCAAGGTGCAGAGCTGGTATCTCGACCTTACCATGCTTCAGAAATATTGGAGCGACGAGCGCGTTTATCATCATACCGCACCCATCAGCACCATTTATGCTCTCTGGCAGGGATTGGTCCTCGTGCTGGAAGAGGGCCTCGAAAAACGCTGGGAGCGCCATCAGAAACTCGGCGACGAGCTGAAGAGCCGGTTGATGGAGCGCGGGTTCGAAATGTTCGCCAAGGAAGGATACCGGCTGCCGAACCTGACCGCTGCCTGCCTTCCCGCGGGGATGGACGACAAAGCCTCCCGCAAGCGGTTGCTTGACGAATTCAATATCGAAATCGGGGCGGGCCTCGGAGCCGTGGCGGGAAAAATCTGGCGCATCGGTTTGATGGGCGAGACTTGCAAGGAAGACACGATCGCGGTTTTCATCGGCGCGGTCGACCATCTGATGAACGGGAGATGCAATTGAAAACAGATCTTCTGCACGGGGTAATCCCGCCGCTCACCACGCCTTTTCTGAACGGCGAGGTAGCCCTGGAGAAACTGAAGGCGAACATCGTCAAGTTCAACGCCACGGGGCTGTCGGGATATCTTGTGCTGGGATCGAACGGAGAGAGCGTTTTCCTCAGTGAAGAGGAACGTGTCCGGGTACTGCAGGCTGCACGCGAAGTCATCCCGGAAAATATGCTGTACATGGCGGGCACGGGACTCGAATCGACCAGAGAGACGATCCGCTTTACCAACCAGGCGGCGGATGCCGGAGCGGATTGCGCTCTCGTTGTCACTCCATGCTACTTTAAGGCCCGTATGACACCCTCGGCGCTGAAAACCCATTTTCTGCAGGTGGCGGAGGAGGCGCGTATCCCGATCCTCCTTTACAATGTCCCGCAGTTTACGGGTTTGAACATGAACCCGGGGTTCGTGGCCGAACTGTCCGAGCATCCAAACATTCTGGGGATAAAAGACAGCTCGGGCAACATCGGACAGCTTTCTGAAATAATACGAATGTCCGTGTCCGAATTCGCGGTGTTCGTGGGCTCCGCGCCGGTGTTTTTTCCTGCCCTCTGCATGGGAGCGCGGGGCGGCATTCTGGCCGCGGCGAACGTCATCCCCGAGTTGTTGGTAGGCATCCGGCGTCTCTTCATGGAAGGGCGCTACGATGAGGCGCGAGACCTTCAGCAGAAGGTGAATCCTCTCTGCCAGTGGGTCACTGCCGGCCAAGGTATCGGTGGCCTCAAGGTTGCCATGGATGCGGTCGGTTATTTCGGCGGAGACGTTCGGCTACCGCTGGTCCTTCCGTCGGATGAGGCGAGGAACGAATTAAAGGGGATGTTGGAACTTCTTGCGTGAAGTCATGCGGGATTGCAGTGAGGAATGATTGAGGGGCGGTTTTTACCGCCCCTTTTTATTTCGGCCTAGAGGTGGACTTCCACCTTCGCTTTTGCGCGGAGTTCCTTGACATACTCCTGAATCCAGGGGCGTATCTTCTGCCGCATCAGCACGGTCCCGATCTGATCCTTTACTTCCTGATAGCTGAAGTGATGGGCTTCCCTCACCTCGGTTACCTTGATGATGTGGAAGCCGAAGTTCGTCCTCACCACGTCGCTGATCTCTCCGGCCTTGAGACTGAAGGCCGCCTTCTCGAAATCGGGCACCATCCTGCCCTTGGTCACCCACCCCAAGTCACCTCCCTTGGGACCGCTGGGACCTTCCGAATATTCGATGGCGAGCTTGTCGAAGTCCTCGCCACCGCGTGCCTTTTTCAGCGCTTCCTCTATCTTCGTTTTTGCTTTTGCCACATCCGCTTCACTCGCGTCCGATTGCACCCGGACGAGGATATGGCTCGCATGAATCATCTCCGGCCGGTCGAATTCAGTGGGGTGGGTATCGTAGTAGTCCTTCTTTTCCTGCTCGGTCGTGGAAATGACTTTGGAAGATTCCTGCTCGATGAATTTCTGGGCGGCAATCTGACTTTTCACTTTTTCTTTCAACTGGTCGATGGTCAGGTTTGCCTTCTCCAGCTGCTTCTGTAATTCTTCTTCCCCGCCGACGCGATCCGTGAAAGACTTGATGTGCTCGTTGACTTCGTCGTCACTCACCGCAACATTATTATTCTTCGCTGCTTGCTCCAGCAATTCGGCAGCGATGAGATTGTCCAGCACGCTCGTTTTCAGTTTTTCCGATTCCGCGGGCGTGATTTCCTTCCCCTGGGATACGAAGAAGCGCTGCTTGATGCTCGCGTACTGTCGGCGATAATCCCCGTAGTTAATCTGAACGCCGTTGACACTGGCCGCGGCGTCGGAGTCTTTCAACTCCTGGGCCGGAGGAGCGGCGGTATCTTTCGCTGCCGGCTGATCCGCGAAGGACGGTGAACAGAATACGGTAAAAAGTAGAATAAAGAACAATACCCTGGGCGTTGTTTGCATGCTGCCTCCAAAAGAACGGGCTGAATTCCTTTGAACTTTCTCCCCGTTATCATTGACTTTGTTTGCGGCTTTTCCGCGAAAAAGTTAGCCTTACTTCCGCCGTTCTGTTTTGTCAAGCGATGGTTGTTTCGATGATTTGTACGGACATTTTGGAGTTGACTGAACACCGGCCGGTTGATAGAAATAAAAGGACTCGCCGGAAGCGTCGGAATTCAGAAAAATCTATCAGTTACGAAGCATTTTATTGGATACGCCATCCATTACCATTGCTTTGAAAGGAGAAACGTCCATGGCGGCAAAACTGATCAAGGGCGCCGAAGTGGCTGCTCAGATTCGGGAAGAGTTGAAGGGAGAGGTAGAGGAACTGAAAAAACAATACGGAAACGCTCCCGGATTGGTTACCATCCTGGTGGGCGAAAACCCGGCCTCTCAAAGCTACGTGCGGGCAAAACAGAAGGCGGCGCATGAACTCGGATTCTATTCGGTTCAGGACAGCCAGCCCGCGGACATCAGCGAAGAACAGCTGCTCTCCCTCATCGGCAAATACAACAGCGATCCCAAGGTCCACGGCATCCTGGTACAGCTCCCTTTGCCCAAACACATCAATGAGACGAGGGTGCTCTACGCTATCGATCCCAACAAGGACGTCGACGGGTTCCACCCGGTAAACGTCGGCAAATTGATGATCGGCACCGCGGAATTTTTGCCCTGCACGCCCGCGGGCATCCAGGAATTGCTCATCCGGTCCGGCGCCAAAATCGAAGGGGCCGAAGTTGTGGTGGTCGGAAGGTCGAACATCGTCGGGAAACCCATCGCCAATATGCTGCTGCAGAAAGGGAAGGGCGCCAACGCGACGGTAACCATTTGCCACACCAGGACCAAGGACGTCGATTTCCACACGACCCGCGCGGATATCCTCATTGTGGCGGCCGGTGTGCCCGAATACATTAAGGGGCATCAGGTGAAAGAGGGAGCCTACGTCATAGACGTCGGCGTGAATGAAGTGGGCAAGACGGCGGATGGAAAGAGGAAGCTCGTGGGAGACTGCGAGTTCGAATCCTGCGCGGAAAAGGCGGCGGCCATCACGCCGGTCCCGGGCGGCGTGGGCCCTATGACCATCACCATGCTCATGAAAAATACCGTTAAGGCCGCGAGGATGGCTTTTTCCAAGTAACGGAAACCTTGGCGGGAAGTTGAAAGAACTGTTGAACGTCACCCCGGCGAAAGCCGGGGTCCGGCAGCGCCCGGAAACATCGGGTTCCCGCTTTTACCGGAATGGCGAGACAGACACGGAAAAGGGGTTTGCAACGCCACTGAGACTGCTGTAAGCGCGATACGATTTTCCGCGGACATCGAGACCACGAGGAATCGTTGTTCCTTAGGTTCCTCATGCATCCCGTTCTTTTCACCGATCCTTCGTCCCCCTGCTTTACCCTTTTCCGAAACCGTCTCGGCCTATTGGTTTTACGACAGTATTTGTATGGACAAGCATAGCAATCTTCGATTGCTCCAAGATAAGCTAAACATGATGGAGACAAGGCGATGTCGCTTTCCTTTCCAATGAAGACGAATATGAAGTGAGAGTACCCATTTGCCGCAAGCGAAGGACGTTACTTTTCCGCTTCACCCGTTTTGCGTCGCGGAGCGCTCGTTTTATTGTGGTAGCTAAAATGTGTAGGTGACGGCTCTCTTGTACGTGTCATGGCGGACGGCTCGTTCATCTTTGAACAAACAGAGTTATTTTCAAAAAACTCTTGACGTATGGAATGTCGCTGTGTTATGAGCGCTCATTAGTGATTACGAAGAAGGAATTGTCGGACCCGAAGAAAAATGTTTCGCTTAGATGAGGGAAATGAACCGAGGAAAGAGTCGATAATATATTTATTATGTCTTCAATACAGGGTAGTGGAAGAATACTTGATCGAATTGTTGTTTTTTCCGTGAATGAGATATTTCCAGAAACCATCTGATTCTCATGTTGAAGCTGATTCCTGTTGAACCTGTTTATTCTCGTCCTCAAGCTGAGCCACACTTCGAACGGTACTGTCGGTTTCTGGAACTTTGAGGGGCTGTGAGGCCCCTCTCCTTTCTTCTCCCTTCCTCAGTGTTTTTCCGGCACAAGGCTCGCCCGTCACACCATGATTCCCCAATTATAAAAGCACCAATCTCCCTGTCGATTTTTCTGCAGGAGGAGACCGGTCCGTACGATCGATGCCGAACCCCGAAATCGGTCCTGTTTGTTAAACGTTTCAGGGGAATGCACACTCATTTTTGATGAGCGTGACGGTCCCCTGGAAAGGTGCGGACAGTCGCGAATGGAGGGTCGATACCTGCTATCGGCGGCAGGAGGGCTTGACTTTGCCGCGGACAATAGAAACTGTTGATAGGATGCGAGGAGGTATTTTGCATTTACCGATAATCTCCTTTGAGGGAAGAAAAGGCATAAGTCATGATGAATGAAGAAATTTACGGAGCAGACACGGAAGATTCGAAGTTACCCGATCAGAAGGAACTCGAAAAAGAATTAAGCGATTATCTGTCGAAAAAATACGGCGACCGGGTGAAAATCGTTTCTCCTTTCGTATTCCCAAAACCTTCCGTTGATGCGGAGAGCGGGCGGGAACAAAAGAAAACCACCAAGATCGATTCGATTAATTTCTCCATGAAGCCGGAGGAGCTTGAGGCTTACCTGGACGAATACATTATCAGGCAGGACGATGCCAAGGCGGTGCTCGCTACAAAAATCTGCACGCACTTCAACCGCATTAAGTATTTGATGAGCATTGGGAAAGAGAATTCTCCCGAAACGGTGGGAATGATCAAGAACAACATCATCCTCCTCGGCCCCACCGGAGTCGGCAAGACGTACATCATCAAACTGATCGCACAAAAGATCGGGGTCCCTTTCGTGAAAGGCGACGCCACCAAATTCAGCGAGACGGGATATGTGGGCGGCGACGTGGAGGATCTGGTTCGCGATCTGGTTTATGAAGCCGATGACGACATCGATTTGGCCCAATACGGCATCGTTTACATCGATGAGATCGATAAAATCGCATCCAGCCACAACCTTATCGGTCCCGACGTTTCGCGATCCGGAGTACAGAGGGCCTTGCTGAAGCTCATGGAAGACACGGACGTGGACCTGAAGGTGGCGCACGACCCCATCTCGCAGATACAGGCCATCGAACAGTATCGGAAGACCGGAAAGCGCGAAAAACGCACCGTCAACACCAGGCACATCCTCTTTATTGTAAGCGGCGCTTTCAGCGGCCTGTCGGAGATGATCCGCGAACGCATGCGCAAGCAGAACATTGGTTTCGGCGGCATGATCGAAAGCAGGGAAATGGTGCCGGACATCATCAAGCAGGTGAAGACGGAGGATTTCATAAAGTACGGATTCGAATCAGAATTCATCGGGAGGCTTCCGGTGCACACGGTTTTCGATGAACTTTCGGACGACGACCTGTACGGAATTCTGCGCAATCCGAACAACCCCATTGTTATCAGCAAGAAAAGGGACTTCAAGGCGTACGGCATCGATATCCGGTTTGAAGACGAAGCCCTGAGGAAGATGGCGAAACTGGCGCATGAGGAAAAGACGGGTGCGCGCGGCTTGGTGAGCGCCGTTGAAAGAGTTCTCATCCGGTTCGAGAAGAAGTTGCCGTCGACCGACATAACGGAATTGCTCGTAACGGGCGAGGTGGTGGACGATTCGGCCGGCCAACTGAAGGAATTGCTGGAAAACAGCGACGCGCCCGCACTCAGGGAAAGGTGGCAGGCGGTCATCGAATACGACCGGAGTTTTCTGCGGGAGCACCTCCAGAATAAAAAGGAGCACTTGGCGAAACTCCACGGTGTACAGTTGGACGATATGACGCTCGATCTCGTCACGGAAATGCACCTGCACCTCGGCATGGACGTCAACGGCGCGCTCAAGGAAATCCATACCATGCAGCAGGAAGTGAACGATTACGAACTTTCTTTCCAGAACAGGTTCGGGTATGGAATTTCCTTCACTCCGGAGGCGGTGGCGGAGGTGGTGAAAAGGGCCATTCACGAGCAGACTTCCGCGCTTCTGATCTGCGAAACCCTGAACAAGGAATTCGAATACGCTTTTCGGTTGGTTCGTGAGCGAAGCGGCCTCAAGGACTTCACCATCACTGCCGATGCAGTAAAAAACACCCAAGCGTTCTTGAACACTCTCATCAAGAAGCACTACTCCGAAAACCCGATCGACAGCGGGGATGGAGAACATACGCTCATTTGAAGAAGGGAAGGGAGACCTTCCCTTCCCGATTTTTGCGGAAAAGCACCGGTATGGACATGTTTTCCCGGGATACCTTTCGAAAGAGGACGCAATGATAGGCATTTCCAAGTTGTATTGCGGGGCCGTCGAATCATCGGACCCCCTGCGTTACGGCAGAAAATCCAAGAATCTTCCCTCGCATTTGTTGCAATTCTCAGAGGACAAGAAGCCGGTCGTCGTGTGGAATATCACGAAGCGATGCAACCTGAAGTGTGTGCACTGCTATGCACATGCAACCGGAGAAACCGCGCCCGACGAGCTGTCCCATGAAGAGGGGAAGCTGCTGCTCGACGACCTGGCTGGTTTCGGCGTGCCGGTGGTGCTCTTTTCCGGCGGCGAACCGCTCGTCCGGCAGGACCTGGTGCAACTGGCGGACTACGCGGTGAAAAAGGGGATGAGGGCCGTCATTTCCACCAACGGCACCCTCATCACGGAAGAAAAGGCATTGCAGCTCAAGGAGGTGGGGCTGTCGTACGTCGGCATCAGCCTGGACGGCATGGAATCCACGAACGACCGGTTCCGGGGAGTGAACGGAGCTTTCCGCAAGGCGATGGGCGGCATTCGGAATTGCCAAAAAGCGGGAATAAAAGTCGGCCTGCGGTTCACGATCAACAAGATGAATTTTCGGGAAGTGCCGAGTCTTTTCGATCTTCTGGAGGAGATGGAAATCCCGCGTATCTGTTTTTATCATCTTGTGTACGCGGGACGCGGCACGCAGATGATCAATGAAGATCTTTCCCACGGGGAAACCCGGGCGGTGGTGAATACCATCATCGACAGAACAAAAGCTCTTCACGACCGCGGACATGCCGCCGAAGTACTCACCGTGGACAACCACGCCGACGGTCCTTTTCTCTATCTGCGCATGCTGAAGGAAGACTTGCCGCAGGCGCCGCAGGTGCTTGAACTCCTGCAAATGAACGAAGGCAATAATTCGGGCCGCGGAATCGGGTGCGTGAGCTGGGACGGCGAGGTGCATGCCGATCAGTTCTGGCGCCACTATTCCTTCGGCAACGTTCGGAAGCGTCCTTTCAGTGAAATATGGTCGGATACCGGCAATCCGTTGATGGCCAAACTCAAGGAGAAGAAGAAGCACGTACACGGCAGATGTTCAAAGTGCCGATGGCTGGACATTTGCGGAGGAAATTTCCGCGTCCGTGCGGAAGCCGTGGGTGATCTTTGGGGATGCGATCCCGCATGTTACCTTACCGATGAAGAGATAGGAGTGTCCTGATGTTCCCCGTTCAGCGCATGCGAAGACTGAGAAAAACGGCGTCCATAAGGAAAATGGTGAGAGAAGTACAACTTTCCGTCGACGATTTCGTGTATCCGTTTTTTATCGTTCCGGGTGAAAAGGTGAATTCTCCCATCCCGAGCATGCCGGGTGTTGCGCACCTCTCCACCGACGTCCTCAAGGAGGAAGCCAGGGCGGTGGCCGATCTCGGCATTCCGGCCGTGCTGCTTTTCGGGCTCCCCGAAACCAAAGATGCGGTGGGGAGCGGCGCCTATGCCGGGGACGGCATCGTGCAGCGGGGGATACGGGCCATCAAGGAAGCGGTGCCCGACCTCCTCGTGATCACGGACGTCTGCATGTGCGAATACACCGATCACGGGCATTGTGGAGTGATTTCGGACGGTGACGTGGATAACGATGCGTCGCTCGAATTGATCGCCGAAACGGCGCTGTCCCACGTGAAAGCCGGCGCGGACATGGTGGCGCCGTCCGACATGATGGACGGAAGAGTCTGGGCCATCCGTTCCCTTCTGGATCGGAACGGCTACCTGGATGTGCCGATCATGAGTTACTCCGCAAAATATGCAAGCTCGTTTTACGGCCCGTTTCGGGAAGCGGCGGACTCGGCGCCCCAGTTCGGCGATCGGCGATCATATCAGATGGACCCGCCGAACGTGCGGGAAGCGATGAGAGAGATTGCGCTGGACATTGAAGAGGGTGCGGACATAGTGATGGTGAAGCCGGCGCTCCCGTACCTGGACATCATTCGACTCACCCGCGACTCATTCGACTTACCCGTTGCAGCCTACCAGGTGAGCGGCGAGTATGCGATGATTAAGGCAGCGGCTGAAAAGAACTGGGTGGACGGGGAAAAGGTGATGATGGAATCGCTCATCTCCATAAAGCGGGCGGGCGCGGACATCATTATTACCTATTTTGCAAAGGAAGCCGCAGCCCTGCTGGGCTGAGCGGGATTGCGGGGAGATCGTCTTGAAGGAGCACATGGAGCGGTCGCACGAACCGAATGCCAACCAGCTGCGGATGGTGGCCTGGGAGGTTACCAGACGCTGCAACCTGGCGTGTGTACACTGCCGGGCATCGGCCGATAACGAACAGCCCGAGAACGAACTCAGCCGGGAGGAGTGTTTCCGTTTTCTCGACGATTTGGCGGAGTGGTCGAGTCCCGTCGTCATCCTTACCGGCGGAGAACCGCTCCTCCGCGAGGATATTTTTGAGATCGCGGAACACGGCACCCGTTTGGGTTTGCGCATGGTGATGGCCCCCAACGGTACGCTGATCACCGAAGAGCGCGTGCGGAGGATGATCGATTCCGGTATCAAGCGTATCAGCATCAGCCTCGACGGCGACACGCCCGAATCGCACGATTCGTTCCGGCAGGTGAAAGGCGCATTTGAGGGCGCGCTGAACGGGATTCGCATTGCACGAAGCGCGGGCCTCGAGTTTCAGATAAATACGACCGTTACCCGTCACAACGTCCACCTCATCGAACGGATATTGCACCTGGCCATCGACCTGGGGGCAGCCGCGCACCACATGTTCCTCCTGGTCCCCACGGGGCGCGGAAAATATCTCACGGACGCAGCAATATCTGCCGATGAGTACGAAAAGGTGCTCAACTGGTTTTACGATCAGCGGAAAAAGACGGCTATCCATCTGAAGGCCACCTGCGCCCCGCATTATTATCGAATCCTTCGACAGCGGGCTCACGAGGAAGGGGAGAAGATTTCTTTTCAGACGCATGGGTTGGACGCCGTGACCAAGGGGTGCCTCGGAGGGAGCGCGTTCTGTTTCGTCTCTCATCAGGGTGAGGTGCAACCCTGCGGATACCTGAACATTTCCTGCGGCAACGTCAGGCAGACTCCCATGAAAAAGATTTGGCTGGAATCGGAACACTTTCTCCGACTGCGGGATCTTTCCCGGTATGAAGGGAAGTGCGGCGTCTGTGAATATCGACGCTTTTGCGGGGGGTGCCGGGCCAGGGCTTACGAGGCCACGGGGAATTACCTGGCGGAGGAGCCGCTTTGTTCGTTCCAGCCCGGAAAGCGATAAAGACGGTGCAAAGGGAAGCTTTTTCCCGCTAATCGCGCTTTATAGTTACGCTTTTTCGATCAAAATCGAGAGGGGTGATATTGCCAAGGAGAAAAAAATCCGGTATACTGTGGTGATAGTGGGGGGTTAGCCATACGTTTTCTTCTATTGAATATTAATGATGAGAGAGGATGAAAGGAGATCGAGTATGCGAAGAGTTGGTTTAGTAGGGCTGTTGGTTCTCATTATTCCGATCGCGTTTATGGTTGGTTGCGCGAGCTACCCCTATCCGCTTCAGGAGTTCAAGAATGCGGACATGGCCATTAAAGATGCCGAGAAGGTCGGACCTCCCAAGGTAAATCCCGCGGACGTTCAGGCTGCCAAAGCGGAAGTTGAAATCGCTTACGACATCTATCGGCAGTGCCGCACCGAAGAAGCGAAGAAGCACTTGGCCAAGGCCATCGAACTGGCAAACAAAAGGATGATGAACCAGGCCCCCGTGGCGATCATCACCGGTCCCACGAGCGTGGGAGTGGATGAAGTCGTCTACTTCAGCGGCGAAAAATCGTATGATCCCGAAAAGAAGCCGCTGGTGTACGAGTGGACGTTCGGCGACGGCGCGAAGTCACAGGGTGCGGTAGCGTCTCACAGCTGGAAAAAAGCGGGCGAATACACGGTTGGCCTGAAAGTCACCGATGATCAGGGCATGACCGGCGACGCCGTTCTTAACGTGAGAGTAACCCCGAAGGAAGCCGAAAAGCGTTTCATCACCCTCAGCAACACCGTCCTCTTCGATTTCGACAAATCGGCCATCAAGCCGGCTGCCAAAGAGATTCTGGACGACGTGGCGAACACCTTGAAGAAAGACATGAGCCTGAAGGCTACCCTCGAAGGCAATACCGATTCCATCGGTACCGATGCCTACAACATGGGCCTTTCCAAGCGTAGGGCCATGGCCGTGTACAACTATTTCGTGAAGAAGGGCGTCGACAAGGCGCGCCTGTCTGCTAAGTGGTACGGCGAGAGCAGGCCGGTGGCCGACAACAAGACCAAGGAAGGTCGCGCCAGAAACCGGAGAACGGACATCGTCATCAACAAGTAACGATCTCCCGAGGCTGAAAACAAAGAACTCCGCCCTTAGGGGCGGAGTTCTTTTTCGTTCGTTCGCCGGGAGAATCGAGGCGCTTTTCGTTCCGAACAACGCCTACTTTACACAGCTCGCAAGCGCCGCGCGGAGCGATTCACGATAATCGGCGGGCAGTGTTTCTTCGCGGGACCGACGCAGAAATTCGATGGTGCGTCGGATCGACTCCAGACAATCTTCACAATGGTGACACGAAGCGAGATGTTCCTCCACCGTGTGGCAGGTCTGCTCATCGCACTCCCCATCAAGAAATTCTTGCATTTTTTCGACCATTTCGCGGCACTTAGGATCCATGCACGCCCTCCCCGAAATGTTCGTTTATCTTGTTACGCAGAAAAAGTCTGGCCCTGTGAAGCCGTGTTTTCACCAGTGCCTCGGAAATGGACAACATCTGCGCTACCTCCGCCGTGTTGAACTCCTCCATGTCGCGCAGGAGAAACACTTCCCGATACTTGGCGGGCATCTCCTGCAGTGCTTCCATGATGAACTCGCGCAACTCCTTGTTCATGAGCTGGTCCATGGGAGTGGAAAGCCAGGCCGGATGATCGTCGCCTTCCGGGTGTTCTCCCGGCAGCAGTTCCTCCCAGGAGAGTTCCACGTCCGGCTGGTGTTTTCGCTTCCGCTGCCGCTTCATACAAGCGGTGGAAGCGATCCGGTACAGCCAGTTCTTGAAACGGGTTTCGCCGCGAAAAGAGTCGAGGTACCGGAACACGGTGAGAAAGGTATCCTGCATCAGGTCCTTGGCATCTTCAGACCGGCGGCACATTCTGAGGCCGAAACTGTAGATACGCGACTCGTACCGGTTGAGGATTTCTTCAAACAACTCGCGGCGGCCGGATTTGTACTGTTCGATCAACTGTTCGTCGGTCATTTCCCGTGCTTTCATGCAGGGGATAGTAGAGACGGGGTCGACCGGTGTCAATAGCTTGCAAAGCAACCCGTCGGACTTTACTATACGCACCATGAACAACGCGACTCAGAAAAATACCTGCATAGGGGCGGACGAGTCCCGTCCCAGTCTGCTGGACATGTCCCTCAACGAAATGGCCGGGTTTCTTCACGGCTTGGGCGAGCCTGCGTATCGTGCGCGACAGATTTTCAAGTGGATGTATCGGAAAGGGGTGTTCGACCCCGCGGAAATGACCGATTTCTCTAAACCCTTGCGGTCCCGGTTGCACGAAATGTCGATTATCGCCTTGAATAAGCCGGAGGAAGCGGCCACTTCACGCGACGGCACCCGTAAGTTCCTCTTCCGGTTGACGGACGGGGCGGCCGTTGAGAGCGTGCTCATCCCTTCCGGAGACCATGCCACCCTGTGTGTGTCCACCCAGGCGGGCTGCGCCATGGGGTGCGCCTTCTGTCTGACCGGTGCGGGCGGTTTGAAACGCAACCTTACCTCGGGAGAGATACTCAACCAGCTCCTTTACGCACGAAGCGTGGAAGACCCCGTGGTGCCGCTCACCAACGTGGTATTCATGGGCATGGGAGAGCCGCTGGCCAATTACGACCAGACCATCAAAGCCTTGCGCATAATGGTGGAAGAGGGCGGCATCCAGTTCGGAAAACGGCGCATCACGCTGTCCACGGTGGGATTGGCCCCCATGATCCGCAAGCTGGGCCGGGACCTGGACGTGAATCTCGCCGTTTCGCTCAATGCGCCGGACGACGACATCCGTTCCCGCCTAATGCCGGTGAACCGCACCTATCCCATACATGAATTGTTGGACGCCTGCCGGGACTTCCCTCTCACCAAGGGCCGCAGGATCACTTTCGAGTACATTCTCATCGACGGCGTCAACGACCAACCGGCCCACGCCGAAAAACTGGCCAAACTGTTGCGTGCGGTGCAGGCCAAGATAAATCTCATCCCCTACAACGAACATCCCGGCTCCTCCTTCCGTTCGCCGACCCCCGAAGCGGTGGAACGTTTCCAACGTGTCCTTACGGATCGCCACTATACCGCCATCATACGGAAGAGCATGGGGCGCGACATCCTGGCCGCCTGCGGGCAATTGGCCGCCGATCGTCAAAAGGCTTGACATTGCCGCGCGACCTCGCATAAAAATAAAAATTTGCGAGAACGCGGAACCGGAGTGTGGTCATGATCGATTTCGAAAAAGGGAAGGGGCTCGTACCGGCCATCTGCCAGGACTACAAAACCGGCGAAGTACTCATGCTGGCCTATGTGAACGAGCAGGCATGGAACCGGACGTTGGAAACCGGAGAGGCCCATTACTGGAGCCGTTCCAGGCAGGAACTGTGGCACAAGGGCGGAACGTCCGGCCACGTACAGAAAATTCGTGAAATCCGCGTGGATTGCGATCGCGACACGATCCTCTACCGGGTGGACCAGGTGGGGGGCGCGGCCTGTCATACCGGCCATCGTAGCTGTTTTCACTTGGTGCTCCAGGATGAAAAACTGATTGAAACCGGGGAGAAGGTATTCAATCCAAGCGAGGTGTATAAAAAGTGAACGTGCTGAAACTCGGAATTCCCAAGGGTAGTCTGCAGAATGCCACAATGGAACTCCTGCGAAAATGCGGTTGGAAAATCGACGTTGGCGAACGGAGTTATTTCCCCGAAATCAACGACGAAAACATTCAGTGCTCCATCTGTCGGGCACAGGAAATGTCACGCTACGTGGAGAATGCTACTCTCGACGTGGGGCTCACGGGCATGGACTGGATCATGGAGAACGAATCCACTGTTCATGTGGTGGCGGATTTGTTCTACTCCAAGGTGAGCACCAAGCCCGCTCGATGGGTTCTGGCCGTGCCGTACGATTCGGACATCAAGAGTATAGAAGACTGTCGGGGAAAAAAGATCGCCACGGAACTGGTGAACTTCACCCGCAACTACTTTGAACAGCGCAACGTAGACGTTACGGTCGAGTTCTCCTGGGGCGCTACCGAAGCCAAAGCGGTCAACGGCCTTGCGGACGCGGTGGTGGAAGTAACCGAAACGGGGTCAACCATCAAGGCGCACGGCCTTAAGATCGTTCATGAACTCATGCGTTCGAACACGCAGCTCATTGCCAATATCGAAGCCTGGAAAGACCCCTGGAAGAGGGAGAAGATCGAACACATCGCTCTTCTGATGCAGGGTGCTCTGCGGGCGGAGAAGATGGTCGGGCTCAAGATGAACGTCTCCAAAGGAGACCTGGAGGCCATCATCAAGATACTGCCCAGCCTCCATGCCCCTACCGTGGCGAGCCTGCACAACACGGATTGGTTTTCGGTCGAAACCGTGGTGGACAAAACCAAGGTGCGCGATCTGATACCCGAGCTGATCAAAACGGGAGCGCAGGGGATCATCGAGTACGATTTGAACAAAGTCATCTGATCGGCATACGTCGTCACCAAAAACGGACGCGAAAAGTTATGATATCGAAAAGGGCATTGGACATACCTCCCTTCATGGTCATGGAAATCATGGAGCGGGCCCATCAGATCGAACGAACGGGCTCGGACGTGGTGCACCTGGAAGTCGGCGAACCCGACTTCGATACGCCGCCCGCGGTGAAAGAGGCTGCCGAAAGGGCCATAGCGGAAGGCAAGACGCACTATACCCACTCCATGGGCATCATTGAACTACGGGAAGCGATTTCGGAGTATTATCTCGACCGGTACGGAGTTCCCGTGCCCGTCGACCGGATCATCGTCACGGCCGGTACGAGCCCCGCGCTTCTGCTCGTTTTCGCAGCCCTGCTGGAAGCGGGCGATCAGGTGGCGATCCCCAATCCCAGCTATTCCTGCTACCCGCACTTCATCCGTTTTTCCGGCGGCGAACCGTTGTACGTGGACGTATTCGAGGAGGACGGGTTTCAATACCGCATGAACAACATACGGGAGAAACTGACGTCTCGTACCAAGGCGGTCATGGTCAATTCGCCCTCCAACCCCACCGGCAACCTGATCTCCGCGGAAAGCTTGCTCGGCCTGACGGACTTGGGACCCACTGTGGTGTCGGACGAGATTTATCACGGGCTGGTGTACGAGGGCAGGGAAAACTCGGTTCTCGAATATACCGACCGCGCCATCGTCCTGAACGGATTCTCAAAGCTCTATGCCATGACCGGGTGGCGTCTGGGCTACGTCATTGCGCCCCCGCAAATGGTGAGGGCCATCCAGAAACTTCAGCAGAACTTCTTTATCAGCGCGGGGTCGGTGGCCCAATGGGCCGGCATCGCCGCTCTCCGGGATACGAAAGACGACGTGGAGCGCATGCTTTCGCTCTACAACCAACGGCGCAAGCTCATCATCGGCAAGCTGCGAGAACTGGGTTTCGGCATCACCGTGGAACCTACCGGCGCTTTCTACGTGCTGGCCAATGCCGGACATCTTTCCCGCGATTCGAAAAGTCTCGCTTTCGACATACTGGAAAAGGCGCACGTGGGAGTGGCTCCGGGAGTCGATTTCGGCAGCAATGCCGAAGGGTATCTGCGCTTCTGCTATGCCAACTCCATCGAAAACATCGAAGAGGGAATGAACCGGTTGGCAAAGTACATAGAAGTGCGGTCATAATGTCAGCCATGGCGCCGCCCGTCATCACCAGCGCGGAGTTCATCTGTTCCGCCCTCAAGCCCGACCAGTATCCTGCGCACGATGCGCCGGAAATCGCTTTTGCCGGCCGTTCCAACGTGGGAAAATCGTCCCTCATCAACACCCTGGTGAACAGGAGCAAGCTGGTGCGCACCAGCTCCACCCCGGGCCGCACCCAGATGCTCAATTTCTTCCTGGTGAACGGTCACTATTGCTTTGTGGACCTGCCGGGATACGGCTACGCTAAGGTTCCCCTTTCGGTGAAAAAGTCCTGGGGCCCCATGATGGAGACGTACCTGAAGGAAAGGAAGAACCTCAAGGGCGTGATTTTGATTCTCGATGCCCGCAGGACCCCCTCCGTGGAAGACAAGGAAATGCTCGCCCTTCTGGGCAAGTTCCACGTCCCCGTTATGCCCGTGATCACCAAGATCGACAAGCTGTCGCGGGGCAAGAGGGCAGCCGCGCTGAAGGACATCGATACGGCCCTGGGCGGACGACTGGTGTTGACCCCCTTTTCGGCGCTCTCGGGGGAAGGGCGGTCCGACGTATGGGACGCCATTGGTGAGCTTGTGGCGGATAAAGCCACCTGAACGTCTGACCGGAAACCGGAACGGTACCTTTTTTCTCCTTCCCCCGCTTTCAATTCCCACAGCCGTCGCTTCCCGCGAACCTCGATTCCTCCTCCATTTCGTGTGATGGACGCGACGAGTCTTCCTCATGCATGAGTGTACCGGTAGATCCGGGGGGATTGACTTTCCCGCTTCTGTTTTCACTTTAGAAGCACAAGGAGGGATTTCCCATGAGCAGAAGGAAGATGATGAACTTCCTCCTGTTTCTTCCGAGTGCCATGTATTTTCTTTCCGGAAGGAGCAGGAACGGAGCATTTGCAAGCATGGTGATGGCGGCCGACATGAAAAACGAAGACGTCGGCAGAGTGGTGAAGAGCGATGAGGAATGGCGGAAAATTCTCACTCCTGAGCAGTACCGTATCCTGAGGCAAAAAGGTACCGAGCGTGCCTATTCCGGAGAATACTGGAATAACAAAGCCCAAGGGATCTACCACTGTGCGGCGTGCGACCTGCCGCTGTTCAGCTCCGAAACGAAATACGAATCGGGGACGGGATGGCCCAGTTTCTGGAAACCTATAGCTCCGAAGTACATTCGGACGACGGAGGATAGGGGGTTCTTCACCACGAGAACGGAAGTCCTCTGCGCACGCTGTGACGGGCATCTCGGGCACGTGTTCGACGACGGTCCGCCTCCCACGGGACTGCGCTACTGCCTCAACTCGGCGGCACTGAAGTTCGTGCCGGGCGAAAGTGCGGATAAGCTGGAGAAGAGCTGATCGGGCGAGGCGGGAAGAACGTTTCGCCTGCTGCAAGGAAGGGAAGGACCGCGGAGCATAGGCGGTCAACACACTGGTCGACAGGATCGGCGGATCCCGTCGACCGCCCGCGAGCTGAATACTTTATTTGGTTTTTCCCAATTCATGGGAGCGCAGGGTTGCGTCCCGTATCGCATCCATGACGACGCCCCTGAGCCTGCCGTTCTCCATGGCGTGGAGTCCGGCAATGGTGGTGCCGCCTGGAGAAGTGACCATCTCCTTCAGCACTGCCGGATGCTTCTGCAGTTCGGTGACCATGTGCGCGGAGCCGAGCACCGTCTGGATGGCTAGCTTGGTGGATACGTCACGCGCGAGCCCCATGTTGACCCCGCCGTCGGACAACGCCTCGATGAAGAGGAAAACATAGGCGGGACCGCTGCCGCTCAACCCCGTAACGGCGTCCATCATCTTTTCCTCCACCGTCACCGATATTCCTACGGCGTCGAATATCTCCCGGGCGGTTTTGAGATCCTGCTCGGTGGCGTGCGATCCCTTGCACAGGGCCGCGGCGCCTCTGCCGATGAGCGCCGGGGTGTTCGGCATGACCCGAATGACCCTGCTCCCCTCGGGTAGACCGCCTTCCAGTGTACCGATGGTTACTCCCGCGCAGATGGAAATGAGCAGCTTGTCGGGGGTCATGGACGAACGGATCGCCGCCAGCGCTTCCGATACCGATTGCGGTTTGACCGCCAGGACGATCGTCTGGCTGCGAC
Source organism: uncultured delta proteobacterium (assembly GCA_963826125.1). Classification (GTDB taxonomy): domain Bacteria; phylum Desulfobacterota; class Desulfarculia; order JACQYL01; family CAWGVV01; genus CAWGVV01. Next base: position 681,155 of record CAWGVV010000001.1, read on the forward strand.
CGGCCATGTCTCCCAGGTCGCTGCCGATCTCCACCGAATAGGTCTTGCGGATATACTCAAGACGTTCGGCCGCCACGTCGTAGGCGATGATCTGATTCGCTTGCACCACGTTTTTCGTCAACATTCCGCGGATGAGGGCTTCGCCCATGTTTCCCGCGCCGATGAATCCTACATTCCCCTTCATGCATTCCTCCCGCTGTCTATTCGGTTTGGCTTGTCAATGGGTCCTTTTGCCTCTATAAGAAAAGAGTAGCCCTTAACATTCGTACAAATACCACGATAGGCCGTACAATACCACAATGCGACGAACGACGGTCGAGGGAAGGAATAATTATGGCGTGGGATTGGGACCGACTGCAACAGCAGAAAAAAAAGGGCGGTCAGACGCCGCACCAACCCGAGAACGACGTAGTGCAACGCATTCGTAATTACCGGGGTTCCGTTCCCGGTATCCCCATCATCCTGGGTATCGCTCTTATCATATGGATATTGACCGGCATCTACATCGTGTCTCCCGATGAGATCGGTGTGGTCAAGCGGTTCGGCCAGATGGTCTACACGACTCAGCCCGGCCCCCATTACCATATTCCTTATCCGATCGAGTCGGTACTGAGGCCCAAAGTAACGAAGGTGCGCCGGATAGAAATCGGATTCCGGACGATCAGTTCGGGGCAACCGGCCAAGTACCAAAGGGTTCCGGCCGAAGCGCTGATGCTGACCGGGGACGAGAACATCGTGGACATCCAGTTCATCGTCCAGTATCGCATTAAAGATGCATCGGCGTACCTCTTCAACGTCTACGAGCCGGACCGTACGGTAATGGATGCGGCTGAAGCGTGCATGCGGCAGGTGGTTGGGCGGAGCAAGATAGACGAAGCACTTACCGAGGGTAAATTCCAGTTGCAGCAGGATACGAAAGACCTTTTGCAGAGAGTGCTGGACAGTTACCATGCCGGTATCGACATTGTCGCGGTCCAGCTTCAGGACGTGCATCCGCCACAGGAGGTCATCCAGGCATTCAAGGACGTGGCTTCCGCCAAGGAGGACAAGATCAAGTTCATTAACGATTCCCGGGGATACGCCAACGACATCCTGCCCAAGGCCAACGGGCGGGCGACGGAAGTCGTGAATGAAGGCTTGGCCTATCAGCAGCAAAAGATCAGTTATGCGAAAGGCGATGCCAACCGCTTCCTTGAGACCCTCAGAGAATACGAGAAGGCCAGGGACGTTACCAAGGAGCGGATGTATCTCGAAGCCATGGAAGATGTCCTGGCGAATGCCCGGAAGATCATTCTGCCAAACCAGTTGAGCGGCTCGATTCTTCCGCTGCTGCCCCTGGACGAAGCGATGAGGGGTGTCGCGGGGACTCGGCAGAAGGGCGCAGAAGCGGGAGGGGAAAAGAAATGAAGCGCGGAATAACGATCGCCGGAATCATGATTGTTGCGGCCCTGATTCTCGTCAACATGACCTTCTTCGTGGTGGACCAGACGGAACAGGCCTTGGTGGTGCAACTTGGCAAGCCCGTTCGCGTTATCATCAAGCCGGGACTCAATTTCCGCATCCCGTTTCTCCAGGAAGTGACCAATTTTGAAAAGAGGATACTGGAATACGATGCGGCTCCCGCCGAAATCCTGACTCAGGACAAGAAAAATCTCTCGGTGGACAATTACTCCAAATGGAAAATCACAGACCCCTTGCTCTTCTACCAGACCGTGCGAAACATCGCCGGAGCCCAATCGCGGATAGACGACATCGTCTATTCCCAGCTTCGGGTGGAACTCGGCATTCACAGCTTGCTGGAGATTCTGTCGGAAACTCGCGCGGACATCATGAGCAAGGTCACCAAGCATTGTAATGAAGCTGCAAAAGCCTACGGCATTGAAATCCTCGACGTGCGCATCAAACGGGCCGACCTGCCCACGGAAAACGAACGGGCGGTGTTCGGACGCATGAGGGCGGAGCGGGAACAGCAGGCCAAGAAATACCGGTCCGAAGGACAGGAGGAGGCGCAGAAGATTCGATCCGAGGCCGATAAGGAACGGACCATTATTCTCGCCGAGGCCTACCGTGAGGCTCAGGAATCCAAGGGAAAAGGGGACGCCGAAGCCATCCGGATCTATGCGGAAGCATTCAAGCAGGACCCGCAGTTCTATGCATTTTCCAGGACGCTTGAAGCCTATCGTAGCGCCCTGAAATCGGATGCCACGCTGGTGATGACTCCCGATAGTGAATTCCTCAGTCTGCTGAAAGGGCTTCCGAGGGAAGCGGCAGGGAAATAATATGTGCCCAAGGATCGAGCGGATGCGCTCGACCCTTGGGCTCCCACTCACAATCGTTCTTCAAATCGTCCTTTCCCGAAAATCATTTTCGGTCATCCTATTGACGAGCTGCATTCCTCATTGTTACGCTAACAATATCGATACGTACGGCTGCTCTCTCCTGAGTCGGGGAAACAACGAGCTTTCTTGGAAAATCTCTCTGTCGATTGTCTGGAAAATGTGCACGTGCGACTGAAAGGTAATACGGCGCGGTTGGTTCGCCATCCGTTCATTGAAAACCAATTAATGGGCCAGAGTCGATAATTGTATGCGCAATTTCGTGTTTTTCGGTCTTTTCGTGGTGTCCTCGTTGTTTCCGTTTCCACCTACTGTCAACGCGGCTGAACCGAGTGCAGCGATGGCGCTTGAGCCGTTCGGGGTCGAGAACCAGACGCCGGTATCTTTCATCCTCCTTCCCTTTTCGCCTGATGCGGCTGCAGTAGGTCCGGTTGGAACAAACCGGATCAAGTTGACGACGGCATACACCAGTGTTTTCACGGAGCATCGCTCCGCTACCACCTATCTTTATATGGATATGGAGCTTCTTTCCGTTTCCCTGCGCTACGATCGTGTTGTCGCACCGGGTGTCGAGGTTGGAATACAGGTTCCGTTCCTTTCCTACTACGGCGGTTTTCTCGACAACTTCATCGAGAACTTTCACGACACCTTCAGTTTTCCCAACGGTGGCCGAGGCAACGCCCCCCACAACAAAGTGCGGTACCGAATCGTGCACAATGGAGAAACGATTATCGATCGGGATTCCGGAGCGAGCGGTTTTGGGGACATCAAATTTTACGGGAAATTTCAGCTGCTGACCGAACAGGGAAATTTTCCCGGAATAAGCCTGTTGGCCCAGGTCGGACTCCCGTCGGGAAGCGAATCCGACGGGCTCGGAGCGGGCGGACCGACGTTCGGTGCCGGTCTTGCCGTGGAAAAACGATGGGGACGGTTCGCTCTGAACGGAAACGGTATGTATTTTCACTTGAAAGAAACGGATTTCACCGATCCGTTGCCGGTAAGAAATACCCTGGCTGGAAGCATCTGCGCCGGTTTTTCCTTCACTCCCTCGTTCATGGTGATGGCTCAGGTGAACGGTGCAACTCCGCAGTTCAATGAAACCGGCGGCGGGGGAGGGCTGGACAACGCCGTTTTGCAGCTGTTGGTCGGGTTCGCCTGTCGGGTAACGACGCTCAATACTCTCCGTTTCTCTTTTGCCGAAGACCTGGTGCAGGATACCAGTCCGGACTTCACTGTGGCACTGGAGTGGGAGTACCATTTCTAACCCAATGGCCTCCTTCTGTCGGACCTGGGAGAAAAAACTCAACTTCCTCCATTCTCTGCCGATGTGTTGATTAGGTACCGTTTTGTACTTCGGAGAGGATGGAGGCGCCATGAGGATGATCCGACAGATTCTCGATTGGGCAAAAGGCATGAGGAACAGGGCGGACACGACGCCCCACGAAATAACCGCCGTGGATTCCGTCCGGTTTGGCGCGGATCGAACTGAAGTCAGGAACGGTCTTTCCGAAAACATCGGCTTTCGGTTAAAGAATGCCGATTTACTCGACTTTGGATCAGCAGGAAAAAACAAGGGGCAATCCGTCAATGATTCCATCGATGAAATGCTGGAGAGCATGACCTTCGAATGACGTCTACGCCCGAAGCCGACCTGCTCTTTATTTTTCCTGCTGATGCTCTTTCCTCTTCCGGCATCTTTCCGCCGGCGGTTTTTTAAAATTCCCGCCTCGAGGACCTGGATTAAACCGGCAATCGTCAGTATACTTCTATGAGATTGATGCGCGTGGTGTAGCACGGACGAGGGCGTGGGACGAATCGCACGCACCGCCATCGTTCGTCGGAGAGAATTTGCACCGTGGATTATTAGCTGTGGTTAATGGAGGAGGACGATCTTCATCAATCATGCGTATAAAAAAGGAATTGGTTGACTTCTTCCCGATTCCTCGTATAATCCGCATCCACATGGTTGGAACGCTCGTATCCATGCGGTTTTCCGTAGAAAGGCGACAGGCGGGCGAAGAGTAGTCAGGCGTTTATCAACGACCGGCTAACCGGCCTACAAAAGGACACATCCCCTTGGGAATAAACTCACCTCTTCTTTCTCTCTTCTTCCCAATTTCCGATCTGCACGATTCCTAGCTGCGTTCGCCGTTAACGGCGTCCCTGCTTCTCCTCACCGAACCGTATTCCGGGATAGGTCAGTACGTGTAGCCGGTTCGGAACGACCTGAAGGGACCTCATACGATAAGTTTTTTCGCATCAAAGGAGGTGGTTGCCTGGGCCTGTGAAAAGAGTTGGTAAACCGTAAGGCTGAATGCGGGTTGTGGTACATGAATAAAATCAATAAATCAAAAAAAGGAGATGTCACGTGAGCAAGAAGACCTCGATGGTTATCGTGTTGTTGGCAGCGTGTGCGCTGATTTTCGCTTCCTTCGGTTCCGCTTTGGCCCAGACGAGCAAGGAAACCATGGACAAGAAGCCCGCCACGGAAATGAAGAAACCCGCCGAGATGAAGAAGTCCGCGGCTGAAGCTCCCAAAATGACTCCCGCCGAAGGTGCGAAGATGATGACTGACGGCGCCAAGAAGATGATGGAAGGTTATGACACGGTCATGTCCACCGGCGTGAAAAAAGAAGGAAAGATGATGGACGTGGACAAGATGATGACCGAAGGCAATGACATGGTTATGAAGGGCGAATCCGAAATGTCAGGCGGAAAAGCCGATGGCAAGAAGATGATGCTTAAGGGCGCCAAAGAGATGATGAGCGCCAAGAAGATGATGAAGGAAGAAATGACCAAGATGGGCGTCAGCAAGGAAGGAAAAGTGCTTGAAGGAGAAAAGGCCATGCAGGAAGGCGCCAAGATGATGGCCGCGGGGAAAAAGGTACTGGCGCCCAAGGCGAAAAAGAAATAGTTGACGACACAATCACAACTGCTTTCCTCCCCCAGTGAGAACGATGGGGGAGGGGGGCGGATATCGAAGGCGGCGGGGCTGACTGGTCCTTGCCTCCTTTGCGCCGTATGCTCCAAGAAAGCAGCGAATGTAGTGAAATCGTAAGGGAGACGCTTCGGGATCTTTTCGAGCGAGATGCGTCGTGGGCCCTTATCACAAGGAGGGGTTGGCGACAAGGAGTGAAACAGGGATGGGGATCCGTCTAAGCCCCCATGCATGTTCGATGGTTTCCTTACAACTTACGATTTTGCCATTCCCTTTGAAGGGAAGAAAAAAGAGGATTATATGAAGAGACGATCATCCGTGGTCGCCATAGCATGCGTACTGGTTGCGGCTCTTTTCCTGGTGGTGACGGCAGGTTCGGCCTTGGCCGAAAAAACGTCTTCCCTCACGGGAACCATGGAAAAATCGGGCACCGATTACCGTATCAAGGTAGGCATTAGAACGTATATCCTCAAAGGTACCAATCTCGATGCCGGGAATAACCGGAAGGTAAAGGTCGAGGGTAAGCACTTTACGGACGACCAGGGCCGTCCGGCTTTCGACGTCGAGAAGTACGAAGTGATACCCCAGAAGTAGCGTAACGAATGGAACAACACGCACGACGGCCTCGCCGTCGTGCGTCGTCTCAGCTTCCTCCGCGCATTCCGTTCTTTTCCGGCTCCTTAGCCTAAATGAAGATTAGACCTACGTCGAAGGTTCCGGCAGGTGTTCCTTCCCGACGATTTTTTCGTGAATCTGCCGGAGTCGTCCGCTCAGCACTCGGAGCATGTTGAGCGAAATTCTCGGGAATTCCTGTATCAGCGTTTCCAGTTCTTCCCTCTCCAGCATGAGAAAACGGCACGGCGTGCGGGTGATGACCGTGGCGGAGCGGGCTTCGCCGCCCAGCAGGGCCATTTCTCCGAAACTCTCTCCTTCGCTCATGACGGCGAGATCGGTGGGGTGGTCTTCCACGTAATTTTTCACCACAGAGACGATTCCCGACACAATGAGGAAGACCGCCCCTCCCGAATCCCCCTCGATGACCACCGTTTCATTCTCCCCGTTTTCCCTTTCCACCGCGATGGAGGCAACCGCCGCCAGTTCGTTCACTTTCATCCGCGAGAAAAGCGGCGTCTCTTTGATGAGTGCAATCCGGTCGGAGAGACAAAGCATGTCCCCTCCGGTTTCGCCGACGCCCGAAGAGGGAGTGGCCGGTTTCCCCATACGTTCTCGCAGCCCCGGCATCTCCCGGCACACCATGTCCTTCCAATAATCACTCCAGTCGATTTCCGGGTATGCCCTCAGTGCATATACCTTCACCAGTTCGTTGAGGAGGGGGCCCCCCCAGGAAATTACGAATTGCACCATGCCCGTTATGGTCTCTTCGGGTTTCGGATCGATGGGGAAATACCGTTTTCCCTTACGGCCCCGCTCCTCCTCGGGTATGTCGTCGATGAGCGGAATCAGACGCTGAGCGAGCCTGGGACTGACGATACTCTCGAGGGCCTCGACCGCATTGGAACCCGCCCGTGTCATTTCCGACCCGATCATGCGCCGGATCATGCGCAGCTCTTTACTGCGGTATTGCAGTTCCAGGGTGTACAGCACCGACAGCACAAGCTCGAATTTGTCTTCGTCGAGTTTTTTCTCGAAAAGCTCCCGCTCCTTCGATTCCCTGAACCTTCTGAACCTCACCAATGTGAATATGTAGCGATAGGCATCTGCCATCCTTTTGTTGAGAAAACCCTGGAGTTCCGGTTCGCTCACCCCACGTGCCCGCAGGATTTCCACCATGCCTTCCCGTACGTCGCGTTTGGCAATGAGCATGCAGGCGAGCAAATCCTCGGCTCGCGCGATCGAGGAGCCGCCTATCTTCCTCAGCATCAGCTTCCTTTCACCACGCCGGCGGGAGTCGAGGAGAGCGATGGCCGTGCGGAGGGACTTCTCGTCCACTACGCTGAGGCTTTCAAGCGCAGCTCGTCGGAGCAGCGGCGATCTGCCGTTGGACGATTCTATTATGGGGTAGACGAGCGAATTGAGTTCCCCCACGTTCAGTCGGTTGAGTGCCCTGAGAATGAATGCCTTGGAGTCGTCGTCCTGCTCGGCATGGAATCGTTCCATGAGGGCATCTCCGGAGAACTCGCTGCCCGATCGTTGTAAAAGTCGCATAAGAACGGGCAGTTCCTCCGTGTCGGCTTCTGCGATGATGCGTGTCAGTTCCTTGGAAACCGCAGCACGTTCCTTCAGGCCAGAACACTGGAGCAGCCCGAGGAGCGAAACCAGCCGAGCGGGCGAAGAAGCGGATTTGTCGTACGTCTCCCTGAAAAAGGATTCCTTGTCTTCATGCTCGATATGGGTCATGGCCTCGAGAAGGACGAGACGGTTCGATTCGTTGACCCGATCCAGCATCGTGCGAAGGTGTTGGAAATGGGCAGCGGAGAGGCGGGGGCGGATAAAATGGATGAGTTCCCTCTGGGTGATTTCATCCTTTCCGGGCAGCTCTTCGAGGACAAGGCTTACCAGGCCCGGAGCTTCCGCTGCGGCAATCAATTCCGCGTACCAGGTGCTGAGAGTGCCTTTCTCCTGTCGAAAACGGGAAACCAGCTGTTCGGACAGTCTGCTGTCCTTGAACAATGCCTTGAGATCCAGATCGGCAAACCGGTCGAAATCGACCCGCTGCTGAAACAGCATGTTCACCACGATAGTGGCATAGTTCCGGCGCAGGTAATACACCGCTCCGAACCAGACGGTACCGAAGACGATGCCCAGGAGGGAGAGAAGGTTGGGCGCCAACACCTCTCGGGTAAGCAATAGCACGAGCGAGCCGCACAGTATTCCCACCCGCACCACCGTGCCCCTCAGGATCGCCCGCACCTTTCCCCCGGTTTCGCCGGGGAAAAGACCCATGATGGCCGCCAGGGAGGGCGAATTGAGCGTGCTCCGGATCACACTGGTGCTGACCCTGCCGTAGATGACGCTTGAAAGTTTGAAGTGAAAGAGAATGGCGAGAAACACGACGATGTAATTCAAGGGATGCACGAGGACCGCGATGGCGAGGCCGAAAAAGGCGAAGAATCTTCCGGTCACCAGGAGCAGCAGGAAGGAGATTCCGTTAAAGGCGGAACGAAACCAGCCGAAGAAGCTGATCAGGCCTCCCTCCGTCCCGAACTGCTTGTCCAGTACGAAATTGAACTGATAGTTGAAGATGGGGATCATGAGGTTCGACATCAGCGTAACGATGGCCAGGATGCGGAAAAGCGTCGACTCCCCGAAAAGGGTGAACATGGAAGAGAGTTCATCTTTAAAGGAATTTTTCCGTTTCTGCTCCTTGACGAGCTTCTGGGAGCCGAAAATCGTGAACCGCCGCTCTAGATGCACCGTCATGAGCGCGGAAATTGTCAGAAGTCCGCTGTAGACGAACGAGAGATTGTCGATCCGGAGCAGAGAGGCCAACGGACCCGTCAACGCACTGCCGCTCATGCGGCCCAGCATGTCGGCCGCCATGATTATCGGGAAGATTCTCTTGGCCTGCCGGGTGTTGAAAAGTTCGTTGCACATGTTCCAGAACAGCATGAGCAGCAGGGTCTCAAACTGGGTGTCGAAGACGTAGTAGAGAGGGTACACCACACTCGGATAAGCGATCAGAAAGCGAAGAGAACCCACCGAAACGGCGCAGATGAGGAAAATCCAGCGCAGCAACCGTATGGTGGACATCCTTCGCAGAACGACCACTACGTAATTCATGAGGAAAAAGGTGATGATCGCATTGACCATGTAGATGTAGGGCAGCTTCCTTACCCCGTACCGCTTCAGGAAAACGGTTTCGGAGTAATTGCCGAGAAGCATCGCGCCCGCGGTCAACACGAACATCAAGGTGGCAACCGAAAGGAAAAGACGTGTTTCGTCGGGATAGATTTTCAGGAATTTTTCAAGGAAACGATTCAAACGGGCGCCTTTATCGGAGAGAGAGAGTTTCGCTGTTGGAAAAAATCCGCGTCATTTTTTTTTGACGATGGACCTCCAACCCGTCGGCTGCTGCATCAAGGGTCGGTAAAGCTTGCTCACGTTGCCGGCCGGTTCCGTGATGTAGAACGAATCCTCCTCGCATGTTTTCATGATGGAAACGATCTTCTTCAGATTTCGTCTCTCGCATACCATAAAAAGCTCCGTCACCGGACCGGTCATGCCTTCTCCCTGGAAGAGGGTCACCCCGAAACCTTCCCGTCGCAGGGCTTCCGCCATTTCCCTTCCGTTGCATACCGTGATGATGCGCATGATAATGTGGCCGAATGCGAGCCGGCGTTCGAGAAGAATCCCCACCACGTTTCCCGTGGAGAATCCGACCGCGTAGAAAATGCCGAGAACGGGCTTGGATGCGATCTGATTGACGACGGTGGTGATTACGAGCAGCCACAGGGAAACTTCCACAAACCCTAGGCAAAAGGCGGTTTTGGTCCGTCCCTGAACAATACTGATGGTTCTCATGGTCCCCATGGAGACGTCCGTGACCCGAGCAAAAAAAATCCCGATCCCCGTGATGAGCGTGGTGAGGTCCAATCCTAAATGCATCATGAGGTCCGTCGATTTCTTTTTAGGCCCAGGGGAAACGCTCCGAGGTCCCGTTCTTCCCGTCGCAAGGATATGCGAGTTTAACATATTATTTTTCCGGAAGCATTTTTCTTCAATGCCGTCGGATGGACGGTGAAGGGGGTTGTTCAAAAGGATAGGGAAGCCATGATGTCCGCATAGATTTGCGCGGCGAGACATACCTCGGAGAACGGAACGGATTCATCAGCGACATGCGCCTTCTCCAGCAACCCCGGTCCCATAAGGATCGGTTTCGCCCCGGCCATCCAGAGCAGGTTGGCGTCGGAATGGCTGCGAAAGGATTCGGGCCGCCAGTCGAGATCATGGCGGGAATACACTTCCTTCACCATATCCACCGTCGATCCGCGGTCCGGTATTGAATAGCCCGAGTGAATGGTGGGGAAACGAAGGGTCGTCGTCGATTGGCTGCTGGATCGATCGCCGCCCGCGAGCGCTTCTTCCACCTCCAGGGTAATCTCCCCGACGGGTGCGTCCGGCGGAAAGTGAACATCGAGCCATGCTTCGCAGCGGTCGGGAATGACGAACCCGCCCCGTGAACTGGATAATTCCCTGATGTTGTAGATCGCTTCCGGCCTTTGATTTTCCCAATACCGCGAGAGCTTGAGCAGCAGCGGCAACATCGCTTCGATTGCGTTCATGGCGGGATCGGCGAGTGACGCATGTTTGCGCGTGCCGGTGGTCACGAGCTGAATCTCCAGGTAACCATAGTGGCTGAGGCAGGGTTTCAGGCCGGTGGGCTCTCCTATGAGCACCCAGGGGAAATGGTGCTCCTTGAGCAACCGTTGAATGCCGTCCCCATCCTCTTCTTCACCCACCACGAGCACCAGGGCTGCCGCTGGACACCGGCCCGTTTCACGGAGGGCAAGGTATGCCTCCACCATGGCGGCGCATCCCGACTTCATGTCCGCGGCGCCCAATCCCCGTATTTCATCGCCTTCTTCCTGAAAGGCGAAATCGTCCAGGTCGTAGGCGGTTACGGTGTCCACGTGTCCAATGAACGCCATGTGAATGTGTCCGCCGGGGGGAAGAACGACGAGGTTGCAGCGGCGTCCGTCGAGAAACTGGCGGAGAACGTTTATCCCGTGGCGTTTGAGATAGGCGTGGAGATAATCCAGGACGTCCTCTTCCTTTCCGGATGGACTGTAGATGTCCATCATCCGCTTCAGAAGCTGCTTCAGACGTTGGGGCTGGATAGCAATCGTTCCCGCGGAATTCATGTTTCGGATTCCTCGGCCAGGGGATGTGCCGGCGTCGCCTTGGCGGCAGTGCGCTTCTGGGAAAGGTTGAGGCTCAGATAGATGTGCTGCCTCGGATGGCCGAAGCCCATTTTACGGAAAAAGCGCAAGGCGGGCAGGTTGTCAGCTTCCGTATCCACCAGCATGATCTTCACTCCGGTTTTCAGCATGATGGTGCGAAACTGAACGAAAAGTTTCTCTCCGATGCCCATGCCGTGATATGCCGGATCCACGCCCAGCCACTCCAGGTACCCGTATTTCCAGGCGGATCGTCCTTTTTCAACCGTCGTGCCCAAGAGGAAGGCGGCCAATTGGCCATTCACTTCCGCTACCAGGCAGAAGTCGGAATCACCGAGGAAAAAGGCGGCCACTTCGTAATCGTCCCACGTACGATAAAGGTTGGGGACCAGGTCCGCCTTGAACAGTTTCTCGCCTAGGTGGAAGACGGTGGGAAGATCGTCGATCTCCATTTGCCGCACCGTCACCGCCGGTCGTTTCTTCGTTTTTTCCGCACGTTTGTCTCCGGGTTTTCCCGATTCCATTTTTCTTCGTCCTCTCCTTTCCCTCTTCCTGTCGCTCCTTGGATCGCGCGTCGCCTGGAAACGGTAAACGGAAATTTCACGGCGGCTGTTCCGCAGCCTTGCCCGAGCCGCCGGGACTTCCATGGCTGGTCCGCCGGACACGGTAAAGGCAGGAGTGAGCCAATAAAGCAGATAAAGGAAAATCGGTCAATGGGTCGGGTCGCCTGCGAGGGGGAGCGAAGCATCCGTTCCCGGAACAAACACATCGACCGCACATATGCGGAGAACCGTTCCCGATCGGCCCCCCACGGTCGTGACGCGAAGGGTGCGGCTTCTATCCTGCAAGATAGGAGAAAATACAATAAAAACGGTACTGTTTGTTTTGCAATTTACTTTTGCGCTCATTTAGAATCGTTTATTGCGAGGTATTATATATAAACAGATGTATGCATTTTTTCGTTGAAAAGATGGGTCAAGGTGTTTATAAAATCGTCGGTATTATACTGTATACAATAAACAGCGCGGCAGTCCGGAAGCGGGCCGGCTCTTTTGCCTTTTGTCGGGAACCTCCCATCCCGCACCGGACACACGATCCCGGAATACGGAAACCGTTTCGAGCGATTGTGTCACGAGCCATGCCATGGTTGATCGGAAGGTCGGCCGTTTTCTTTCATTCCATTATTGATCATACGGCGAGCACACGGCGTGCGAACCGTCAAAACCACCGAACCGTGATGCGGAAATGGAGAGACACAACACTCAACTTTTCGTGAGGAGGTTGCCATGATCAGGAGGATGGGGGAATATTTTTCAAGATGGGCCGAGAAATACATGCCCGATCCGTTTCTTTTTGCGGTTCTACTTACGTTTCTTACCTTGATCCTCGGACTCATTTTCACCAAAAGCGGCCCGTTCGATATGCTCAAGCATTGGTATACGGGGTTCTGGACGCTGTTGTCGTTTTCCATGCAGATGTGCCTGATCCTGGTTACGGGGTACGCACTGGCTACCACGAAGATCATCCGCAAGGGGATCGAAAAACTGGCCGATATCCCCAAAAGCAGCGGAGGAGCGGCCTGGCTCATTGCGTTCGTGGCCATTATAGCGGCATACATCAACTGGGGTCTGGGCCTCATCGTGGGCGCGCTCATGGCGCGTGAAGTGGCGCTGCGCGGATACGAGAAGAAGGTCCCCATGCATTATCCGTTGTTGGGCGCCGCTGGATACGTGGGGATATCGTTGTGGCATGGCGGCTTCTCAGGGTCGGCTCCCCTGCTGGTCGCCACCAAGGGACACTTCCTGGAAAAGGAAATCGGAATCATTCCGGTGAGCGCCACCCTTTTTACTCCGTTGAACATCGTGGTGTGCCTCGTCATGCTCATCCTGGTGCCCATCCTTTTCAAGGCCATGTCCCCATCGAGGTCCGAAAACATCGTCACCGTGGACATGGTAATTCCCGATGTGGACAAGCTCCTGAAGGAGGAGGAAGAGGGATTCGGGGAGCCCGACCACCATACGTTTGCCAGCAGGCTCGAACACAGCCACTTGCTGGGATTCCTGATCGGAGCCATGGGACTCATCATGGTCATCTGGTATTTCGCAAAGAACGGCTTCAACCTGACACTTGATGTGGTGAACTTCACGTTTCTTTTTTTGGGGATTCTGCTCCACCGTACCCCCATCAATTACGTCCGGGCTATAGCCGAGGGAACCAAGGGGTGCTCGGGAATCATCCTCCAGTTCCCCTTTTATTCGGGAATCATGGGAATGATGAAACTGTCCGGCCTCGTCGTGGTAATCGCCGGGTGGTTTGTGGCCATCTCCAATCAGGTGACATATCCCATTTTTACCTTTATATCCGCGTGCCTGGTGAACATCTTCGTTCCCTCGGGCGGCGGGCAGTGGGCCGTGCAGGGCCCCGTTATTGTCAGTGCGGCCAAAGCACTCGGCGCATCCTATCCAAAGGCGGTAATGGCTATGGCCTACGGAGATCAATGGACCAACCTTTTTCAACCCTTCTGGGCACTGGCGCTCTTGGGGATCACCGGGCTCAAGGCCCGCCAGATCATGGGCTACACCATGGCGGTCATGTTTATCGGGTTCTTCGTCTTCGTCATTGCCTTGGCCGTGCTTCCGGTTTGACGCACCCTCGCACCACCCACCATGCCCGGAGGGATGAAAGGGGAGAGGGCGGCGACAAGTCAATGCCGCATAAATGAAAAGGGCTCCGGTCTGTCGGACCGGGAGCCCTTTCCGTTCCGGCGTTTCCGGGGAATGGCGGCATCTTACCATACCCCGTTCGTGGTCAGCTTTTTCCTTCTTCGGGAACGGGGAAGGGGATGCCCTTCGCCTTGTAGTCGATGAGCTCCTCTAGATTCTTGCCGCAGGCCCGGGCGGCCTGGGTTAGAAGGCCCTGCTCGACGGCGAAATGAAGGCCGTTTTTCTCCACGTCCAGCAGGAGGCTCATGACGGTTCCCGCCGTCTCCGCAGTAATGTCGGCGCACCGGTCCCGGCATTTCTTCGTTCCGTAAATATAGGGTTCGGTGAGCTGACGGCAGCATGTCGTACCGTACCGTTCCTTGAACCACACGGAGAGCTGTTGGTAGAGACCGTACGTGCGCCACAGGTGTCGGCGGTGTTCTTCGAGTGAACCTTCCTGCGGTTTTGAACGGCCGTGGATCAGAGCCATGGCGCTCACTCCCGCGAGCAGCGCTCCGCAGGTATCTCCGGTGACGGCGACTCCGCCCCCCAGCGGGGTGATGATGGAGGAAACCTCCGGCGGAAGATCGGAATCCACCGCCTCATACACCGAGCGAAACACCGCTTCGGCGCAGTTGGCCCTTTTTTCCGCGAAGAGTTCTCTGGCCCGACGCTCCACGGCGGCTATTTTCTCGGCATCGCTGCCGGAGCATTTTTCAGTGCAGGTCATTTCATTCCTCCAGACCAGCGGCCCGGCCGACCACGTCGACGATGTTGCTCACCGTAATCGACGAAGGTTCCTTGTCGGGACGGCGGAGGGTTTCATCGCACCTGGTGCATCCGGTTATCAGAAGCGACGCCCCGGTTTCCTGCGCCTCCTTCAGCCGAAGGAGCGCAATTTTGTCCGATATATCGGGTTTATACACTGGAAGCATCCCGCCCGCACCGCAACAGTTGGCCAGTTTTCGATTCGTGGTCATTTCCCGGACCTCGTTCTCCAGAACGGCGGAAAGGATGGCGCGGGGCGCATCCGTTTCATCGCAGTAGCGCGCCAGGGAACACGGGTCATGATACGTGGTGGGTTCGGATATCTTCGTCACGATCTTCAACTTCCCCGATTCAATCCATTCGGCTAGGAGCGTTGAGGCGTGAACGATCTTTATCCCCTCGAGATTTCCCCCGAGTCGCGACGTACGAGTAAGAAGCATTCGGTGGCAATCCGCGTCCAGCGTTACGACGGTGGATGCCCCGGAAGCTCGTATGGCATCGGCCACACGTGAGGAGAAATCGCGTGCTCCCTCGATGTCGCCGAGCTGGTAGAGCGGCCAGCCGCAGCACGGTTCCTTCGGCAGGCACTGAAAAGGTACGCCGGCCAAATGGAAAAGCTTTCCCATGGTGACCATACTGGAAGACCGTTCGGCCGACGAACATCCCCCGAACAGCAGCATGTCCGCGCCGGGCTTGGTTTCAACTCCCGCGTCGGCCATCGCTTTTGCCTGATTGTTGCCTTCGGCCCCGGTGGTCTTCAGGGTATCGATGTAGGTTTTCACCTCTGCAGGAGCCAGCCCTTTCGCAAAGAGGGAAGCCCTGGTTTCCAGCACGAGTTCCTCATGGTCGTAGTTTCCCACGCACCACTCCCGGAGTATGCCGTCGTTCAGCGTGCTGTACATGATGTCTGCTACGCCATCGTCCCACTGGATGAGTCCTTTTTCCAAAGCAAATATGATCGCACCTCTTCCCCGGGGGGAATAGGACTCTCTCCGCACCACCTGCGCCAGACGGTCGGCTATCTGGCACATGGGGCAATAACGGCAGGCCCAAATGGTTTCCGCGAATTCTTCCTTACTGAGAAACATTGATCGTCAACCTTTCATTGGGCAATGATATGGAGGATTATCGCCGTGAAAATCCCAGCTTGCCGGGATTCATAATGCCCTGGGGATCGAGCATGTCCTTGATCCCTTGCATTATCGGCCACGACGCCCCGTAGAGTTCCGGCATGAGCCAGCCCAGCTTGAACCCGATGCCGTGGTGGTCGTTCAGAATGCCGCCGTTGTCCATGGATGCACGGGCAGCCTTTCCCCAGATCTCGGTGTGCAGCTGAAGGGCTTCATGGGGATCCTGCGGCGGCTTATCGATGATGAAACGGTCGTAAGTCATGACTCCCCAGGGAAACCAATGGGAGAAGTGGGCGATATAGACAGCCCCCCACTCTTTGAACTCTTCCTCGATGGTTCTTTTCTTCGCCTTGTAGATCCCGTAGATCTTGTCGTAGGTGGTGGTCGTCTCGACCGTCCCGTACATCTGCGGCATCATGATGCTGAAAGGCGGAAAATAGAAGTCGTAGCGATGTTTCCACCAGTGCTCGCCCAGCTCCGGCCCCAGGTCCTTTGCGTCCAGTCCGGTGCAGATCGTGTGCATCTGCTTCATTTCGAGATCCACGGCTTCCTTGTCGCCATCGGAGCCGATCACCATGTAGGAACCGTGAGCGTCGATTCCCAGCACCTTTTTGATGAGACGCTGAGTGGAATTCTCATCGTACAAACGGATGGTGCAGGGCCGCAGACGTTTGGTCATGATACGGCGCCCGGCTTCCAACCCCTTGCGGATGTCGTCGAAGAGGTAAGCCCTCCAGCGACGGGTCTCGGGGATGGGATCCAGCCGCATGGTTACTTCCGTAATGACGCCCAACGTACCTTCGGAACCGACGAAAAGCTGGAGCAATCCCGGCCCACAGGCGTGGCTCGGCACGGGCAGCGTGCGGATGATTTGCCCGTCGGGCAGCACCACCTGCATGCTGAGCACCATGTCTTCCGCCTTGCCGTATTTGGTGGAGAGCGTGCCCGAACCGCGCGCTGCCACATAGCCTCCCACCGTCGTTCCGAACTCGGAAGCGGGATAGTGGGCCAGCGTTAAGCCGCGTTTATTGGCCTCCCATTCCAACTGCTGACCGTGCACGCCGGTCTCGGCGGTGACGGTGAGGGATTCTTCATCCATCTTTATGATCCGGTTCATCTTTTTCAGGTCCAGCATGATGCCGCCGTAGAGAGGCACGCAGCCGCCCTGAGTGCCCGTGCCGCCGCCATAGGGAATGACGGGGATGCGGTGCCGCGAGGCGAGTTTCAGAATTTTGGACACTTCCTCAGCCGATTCGGGCCAGACGATGCAGTCCGGTTTGGGCGGAGTAAGCCCCCGATCCATCCAGATCTGGGGCACGAGGTAGTAGTCGACTCCGTAGGCGAGCCGCTCCGGCTCACGCACCGAAACGTCGTCGGGCCCCACGATGTCCATTAGTTCGTTCTTGATGACGTCGAAAAGCAGATCTTTCATCATGAAGGAAATCCTTCCCTGTAAAGAATGCTAGCCTTGCGGCTTCTTACTTGTGAGAAAAGTTGTCCAGAGCCACCGCCATAACAATGATGAAGCCGATGACCACCAACTGCCATTCATATCCAACGCCAATGATGTTGAGGCCGTTGAATAGTGCCCCCATAAGGATGATACCCAGGATGGTTCCCCCAATGGTCCCTCGACCGCCGCCGAGACGGGTTCCCCCCACGACCACTGCCGCGATGACGTCCAGAGCCGTATCGTGCATAAGCGCCGGCTGGGCAGACACGACGCGGGCGGTGAGGACGATCCCTCCCATGGCGGCCAGTAGACCCTGGGCCGTGTACGCCAAGGCGACCACTCTTCCGGTGCTGAGGCCCGCCAGCTTGGCCGCCTCAAAATTCCCCCCCACGGCGTAGACATTCAAACCGTATTGGGTTCGGGAAAGGATCAAGGCTCCGAGGATGGTAACCAACACCGCTATGATGATGGGGACGGGAATTTTGGCGATGAACCCCACGCCGATGAAATTGAAGCTTTCGGGGAATCCGATGATCACGTCCCCACCGGTCATTATGAGGGCCACTCCTCGGGCCGCCACCATCATGCCCAGGGTGGTGACCAGGGGATTTACCCTCAGATAGGAAATCGCCACACCGTTGACCAAGCCGGCAAACGTGCCCGCAGCCAACCCGGCCAGAATACCGATGGTAACGCTGCCGGTAGCGAGCATGACGATGGCGGTCAGGCATCCGCTCATGACTCCCACCGAACCGACCGAGAGATCGAATCCTCCGGTGATCATGCAGAAAGTCATGCCGACCGCGATGATCTCGTTGATGGATATCTGTCGGGCGATGTTGATGAGGTTGCCCAGGCTGAGGAAGCGGGGCTCCATGATCCCCATTCCCAACAACACCACGATAAGGGCAAGGAAGAGAAAGGATTTCTGAATGTTGCCCAACAGGAGCCGCTTCAGCGAGAAACCGCCGGGCTGTTTCAATTGGACTGCCGAATCGAAAGACCCATCGCGCACTGTAATATCTCCTTCTCATCAAACTCAGGCCTGTCGTAATGGCCGACCTGTCTGCCTTCGCACAGGACGACGAGCCGATCGCAAGCGCTGATCAGTTCATGAATTTCTGAAGAAACCAGAACCACCGCATTCCCCTGGGAAACGAATGTGCCCATGATGCGGTGGATCTCCGCCTTTGTGCCGACGTCCACGCCGCGGGTGGGTTCGTCGAGCAGGAGGACGGTGGGTCCCGCACCCATCAGTCGCCCGAGGACCACCTTCTGCTGATTCCCCCCGGATAACTGACTTATCTCCTGGGCGTATGCGTTGTACGTCACCACGCTCAATTCGTGCGACAGGCGGGACACTTTCTTCCGTATCGCGTCCCGTTTCAGCCATCCGGCCGCAGAAAGCTGATTCAGGCTCATCATGATCAGGTTATCGGCCACTGAAAGCAGGGGGAATATCCCTTCGTCGCCGCGACTTTCCGGCAACAATACCAATCCGTTGGCAATGGCCTGATCGGGCTTCTTTATCCGTAACGGCCTGCCGAGATATTCAATGGTTCCGTGTTTCAATTGATTCAGGCCGAAAAGGCATCGAAGCACCTCGCTGCGCCCCGAGCCGACCAGTCCGGTCAATCCGAGGATTTCGCCCCTGTGAAGTTCGAACGAAACATCCTGAAATCCGGATGCGGAAAGATTTTGGACGGAGAGGATTTTTTCACCGATTTCCGTGCGTGCTTTCGGGTAAAGCTCCTTTATATCCCGACCTACAATGGAAGAAACGACTTCATCGGAAGTAACGTTCTTCGCGGGGTATGTGGCGACCCTTCTGCCGTTGCGCAGAACGGTGATGTTATCGGACATGCGCATGACTTCATTTAGGCGGTGCGAAATGAAAATGATGGCCATGTCGAGGTCTTTCAACTTCGCCAGTACTGTGAACAGGTGTTCTATTTCCGGATCGGTGAGTGACGATGTGGGTTCGTCGAGAATCAACACCTTTCCTGCCTTGGCTATTTCACGGGCAATTTCGACTAATTGACGTTTCCCCATGGGGAGGGATTCCACTTTGGACCTGGGATCGATGTCCAACCCCCACTCTCCCAGAAGCTGTGTGGCCTCGCCGGTAAGGTTACGGCGGTTCACCATACGAAAACCCCCCGCCGAAAACCGGTGCAGATAAAGATTCTCCGCAACGGTGAGATCGGGGACAAGAGAGAGTTCCTGATAGACTATTCTGATACCCAAATCGTGGGCATGTTTGGGATCACGACAGGCTATTGGCTTGCCCTCCAGCAGCAGCTCCCCTCTGTCCGGCTGGTGTACTCCGGCCAGAATCTTCATGAGGGTGCTCTTGCCGGCACCGTTTTCGCCGACCAGTCCGTGGATTTCACCGGCGCGAAAATGAATGTCGACGTTTTCGAGGGCTTTTACCCCGCCGAAGCTCTTGGATATATCCTTGCAATGAATCACGTCGTGTCTCCGTCATGAGCGCTCCCCCTAATCAGGGGAGCGCGGTTCTGGAGAGATTACTTTTTGGGGACGAAGGAGGCCGGATCGGTTACCGTGCCACCGAAGACCGGATCCTTGACCGTGAGAACGTTTTCCTTGGTTACGGAGACGGGAGCAATCTTCATGTCTTTTTGCACTTTTTCTCCCTGAATCACCTTTATGAGCATGTCCAGAGCAGTGGTAATCATGATTGCCTGGCTCTTGAGGGAGGTGTAGTGCATCTTTCCTTCATAGATGGCCTGCATACCCATGGGCAATCCGGAGTTCCCCACGAAGATGATGTCCTTGGCCCGGCCGGCGCTTTCCGCCGCGCGAATGGCGCCCAGAGCCAGGTCGTCGTTGCTGCCCAGGAAGGCGTCGATTTTGGGGAAACGCACGAGCGCGTCTTCGGCATTGCGCAGACCTTCAGCCATGGTGTCGACTTTGCTCTTGTACACTTCCAGCACTTCGATGTTCGGATACTTCTTAAGGTAGTCCTCGAAACCCTTAAACTGAATGGCTGGATAGGAGGCACCCACGGGGCCGAAGAGATAGACGATCTTTCCGCCCTTGGGAAGCTTGGAAACGAGGAACTCGGCCTGTTTGGCGCCGAACATGGTTTCATCGAACACGACGGACGCGGCGAATTTGTCCGTTTCCACCGCCCTGGCGATATCGATGGCCGGGATGCCTGCCTGGGCTGCGGCTTCGAAAGCCTGAACGCTGCCGGTGCCGTGTACGGGGCCGATAACGAGGCCGTCGACCTTACGCTGTATGAGGTCCTCCACGTCCTTGAGTTGCTTGGAAACGTCTCCTTGGGCCCACAGCGGTATCAGTTTCACGCCCTTGGCCGCGGCAGCCTGCTCAAGGAACTTGCCGACATTGGCCCACCACATGTTGTCTTTGGAGATGAGGCTCGCACCGATCACAATGTCCTTGACGTCCTTCTTGGCAAGGGCCGATGCGGGGAAAGCCAGGAGCGCTATGAGCGCCACGATCAAGAGTTTCTTCATGACCTTCTTCTCCTTCCTGATGGTTAATAGGTGAACGACTTACATAACTCGGTTGACGAACTCCCGGTTTTTCACCTCTACTTTTATCTTCTCGAATTCCTTCAGTGCCCTTACCAGATGGCCCGAGAACCGCTTGAAACTTTCCAATCCCTTTTCCTTGGAGGCGCGGAAGGGGTTCCCTATGAGGCCGGTGTCGGAAAACTCACGGTGCTCCATGGGGAATACGAAATAGTTGTACCCCTCGAATTCGACGTTGGGAGTACCGTCCTTCTTCATAAAGGACTCGGGCAGGAAGGGCGGGGTCTTGGTCCGTTCGCTTTTCACCGCCCGGTCCATGCGCACCAGCTTTTCATCAAAGGCCATCACCTGCGAGGTCTCCAGTTCGCCCGCGTGCCAACCCGGCGTCTCTTCGGGCGGGCCTTCCAGCACATCCTTCACCAACCCCATGTAGTTTTCCGCATAGGGCTTGTACACGCCGATCCATGCCTCGGTGTCGTATTTGAGCGATCTGAGCAAAGGATCGATGATTTTCATGTTGGAGGCGTGCCCGTTGATGAAAAGGATTTTATTGAAACCGTGGTGGATGAGCGATCGAGCGATATCGTACAACAGGTTCAGGAAGGTCTGCGATCGCACTGTCACTGTGCCCAGGCCCAGACCGGCAGGTCCCATATGATGGGGGCTGTAGCCGATCCAGAGGTCGGGCGTGTAGAGGACCTTCGCTTCTTCCGCGGCGCGTTTGGTAATCTCCATCACGCCGATGGTATCCGTCAGCAGCGGCATGTGATATGAATGCTGCTCCAGACTGGCCACCGGGACCATCACGATGTCCTTCTCCTTCAGGTACTCCTGAATGTCGGGGTAGCACAGATATCCCATGTTGTAGGTGGGCAATTGAATACTCATGGTCTTCCTCCTCTTGTTCTCTTCTCGGGTGCTGTTAGCGTTGGCTCTGAGTCATCAGATCGAGGAATTCTGCCGTGTAGGTGTCCACGAATTCCTGCTCGTTCACATGGGCATTTACGTCCACCACCTTGATTTCCGGCTTGAGTCCCTTATGAATGGTGTCATAAAAGAGCTGATCCCCTTCGGGGTCATAGGTGCTGCCGCCTTCCAGGCCGGAGAAGCTCATGCCCCGAAGAGGAAGTACGACGCGTACCGGTCCCTTGGCCTTGTTCAGCTTCTTGACAAGCATCAGGGCAATCCGGCGCATCTCGTCGGGCAGCGGCCTTATCAGCGTGAAGGATGGATTGTGATAGTACATTTTGCGGTCCCACCATTTTTCGGGGATAGTGTCCCTGGGTCCCAGGGCGAAAAAGTCCATGCAGCCGGTGGATACCACCTGAGGGACTCCTGTGTTCGCCGCCGCATCCATGCGGCGCGGTCCAGCATCATGAAAGGTTCCGAACAGGTGATCGGTAAGTTCGTTGGGGCAAAGATCCAGAACGCCGCAGAAGAAACCTCGTTCGATCATGTCATCCATCACCTGGCCGCCGACGCCGCTGGAGTGAAAAATGACCGGTTTATACCCCGCGTTCTCCAGAATGGGGAGGATACCCTTGAGGGCGCGGTCCGTCGTACCCAGGGTGGTGATGGCCACGAGACTGCGGCTTTCGACCTTCATGGGGGCGTAGGACTTCACCATGCCGGAAATCGCTGCCGCGGCATTGTCCCAAATGGAGCGACTGATCTCGTTGATACCCATGATGTCGATGAGCGAGTGCATGACCATGATGTCCCGAATGCCGATGAAGGGACCGAACGGTCGAGTGCCGCTGGCCAGAGGCGTTACGATGACCTTTGGGAACCCGGGGGGAAGTACCTGCATGGCCGCCGCGGCCATAACCCCTCCCTCCGCGCCTCCAAAGGAGATGGCTCCATGAATGCGCCCTTCGTCGTGAAGCCTTTTAGTGAGTACCCGGACCCCCTTCAGCATCTGTTCCACGGCCGCGCCGCGGGAACCCGCCTTGCGAATATTTTCCAGGTGCAACCCCGCGGCCGCGGCCGTTACCTCGGCCGGGAAATCCGGAACGATTCCCCTGGGAGGGCCAAGGATGCCGGAGTCCACGACAACGGTATCGAGCCCGTGTTCAATGATGCGATTTTTGAGATAAATGATTTCCGCACTCTTGGTGTCCAGAGTGCCGATTACAAGTACGGCTCGACGGATAGGCGCGTCAGACACGTGTTCCTCCGCGTTGCAACGTTTATGAGGCAAAATGAGACGATGTATAAAAGATTGTCATATCTTATCAAGAATGTTAAAATAGTGTCAAGAAAAATTCAAATTGCCTAGTGTCGGCAACAAGCCTGAAAGGGATCGAAGGAGACGGAATCGTATGTACGCATTTGAACGGAGAGACAAGATACTCGACCTGCTCAGGAATGACGGCAGGATCGACATCAAGCGTGATGCGGGACGTCTGGGTGTTTCGCGATCCACCCTCCATCGCGACCTGCTCGAACTTGAAAGAAGCGGTGTAGTGAAGAAGGTGAGAGGTGGTGCAACGTTGAAACAAGATGATCGTTTTGCGACACATTTTGACATCCGTCTCAAACAGATGGCCCGGGAGAAGCAGGCGATCGCCAGAAGGGCCGCCGAAACGGTCGAAGACGACACTGCGATCTTTCTGGACCATTCGAGCACCACCCACTACCTGGCGTGCGAATTGAAACACCGGCAGTTCAAGAACCTCATCGTGGTCACGAATTCCTTGGCCGTGGCGGAGGAACTCGGCGAGCAGCGGGGAGTACAGGTTCTTCTGACGGGTGGGCTTGTGGAGAGCGAATTTCGAGCGTTGTCCGGAAGGAAAGTCCTCGAATTCGTGTCAGGGTTTCATCTTCATCAGATTTTCGCTTCGGTGGGCGCGATTTCGATGGAGCGGGGACTGATGACCCAGATCGGGTTCATTCATGAACTGTTGCCTGAACTGTTTAAATTCGGTGAAGAGATCAATATCCTGATTGACAGCTCCAAGTTCCATAGGATAGGCACTTTCCAGGTGGCGCCGCTCAAGCCGCCGTTGCGCATCTTCACTGGTGGAGAAGCGCCGCTTAAGGATCGGGCCGACATGGAGAAAGCCGGCGTAACCGTGATCACTTGAAGACAGTTCAGGTTGAGACATGAATTTCAGGATATTCTGCGCTTTTCTCATTGGCTTTGCCGTTGGTCTTACATTTCTCAACCTTCCTCCCGTCCTGGACGCCATGATGAAACTGTACGGCGTAAGTTACGCGGGCATCGCCGTACTGCTCAGTGCATTGCTCTGGTCGCACGCCTTGGCGCAAGTACCCGGGGGAATAGTCGTCGACCGGCTGGGGCTGCGCAGCTCGCTGATATGCTGCATGGCGTTCATGGGGACCGGTAATCTGCTTCCGGCCTTTTCCCCCTCGTTGGCGCTGGCGACGGTCGGCAGGGTCATTACGGGAGTGGGCACCGGACTGGCTTTCGTTTCCGTGATGAAGATGGTTGCCGTTTCCGTTCCTTCCCGCAAGGGAGGGGAATACCAGGCTTATTTCGGGACCATGGTGAGCCTCGGCAGTATCGTCGCATTCCTGGTGTTGCCGTCCCTGCTCGCATTCGGGTGGCGTTGGGCGTACCTTCTGCCTGCGGCGGTGAGTTATCTGGCCATGGGTCTGGTGTTCATGGTGCGCATAGAGACGCAGGCAGGCACAAAACCCGCTCCCTTGCCGTTGATGCGAACCTTCGGCACCAAGGCGGCCTGGATCCTCGGCCTGTACCATGCGCTTTCCTTCGGCACCATGCTCAACCTGAGCAACTGGATTCCCTCCCTACTTGCGGAACTGCAGGGGGCTTCGTCTTCGCTCAAGCTGGCCTGGGGCGGGGCGCTGGTGATGACGGTCAGCGGGTTGGCCCGGTTCTGCGGAGGGCTGGTGCTTCTGCGCTTCACTCCTCTGGTCATCGCCAACGGGTCCATCCTTGCGCTTTTCGCCATCTACCTCGGCATGTTCGTCATCCACATTCCCTGGGTCGTGCTGGCGCTGGCGCTGTTTGCCGCGTGGTTCACGTCCGTCAATTTCGGAGCGCTGTTCCATCTTGCCGCCAGGGCAACTCCATCTGATTCTCTGGCCACCCTGTTCGGTTTCGTCAATCTGCTGGCGAACCTGGGGGCGGTTTTGTTCACCATCATGTTCGGGTGGTGCAAGGACGCCCTGGGATCGTTCGTCTGGGGGTTCGCCGTACTTTCCCTGCTGGCGCTTGCGGTAGCCCTCATCGGCAGGAAAGCGTTGGCCGCGGTGGTCTGGGACCACTAACGACAGGTCGCGACGCTCACCGCCTCCCGCGCGACTTCCTTCTCCCCTCAGGAAAGGGAATATTTTTTCAGTTTTCCCTGGAGCACCCTGCGGGAGATGCAGAGGTATTGGGCGGTGGAGGTCTGATTACCGCCGTGTTTCACCAGCGACCGGCGGATGATGTCCATGTTCAGCGCGTCGATGTCGAGACTGTCGGCCGGCAGTTCGTAATCGTCACGTCCCAGAATCGGTTTTCCATCGGCGTCTACTTCTCCGGTCAGGGTCGTCTGGCGAATAAAGGAGAGGTCCCGTACATCGATCTTGCCCACGGTTCCCACGACCACTAATCGTTCCATGGCGTTCTTCAGTTGGCGCACGTTGCCGGGCCAGGAGCAGGAGAGGAGAAAATCTTCGGCCGCCTGAGTAAACCCCGGAACGTTCCTGCCTCTGCGCAAAGACGCCTTGCCGATGAAACGGGTGGCTAAAGCGATGATGTCTTCCCGTCGTTCACGCAGCGGAGGAATCTGAATGAACCCCATGTTGATGCGAAAAAACAGGTCCATGCGGAAACGGCCGGCGGTGACTTCCTGCTTCAGGTCCTTGTTGGTGGCGGAAACCACTCGGAAATCGATGGGTATCTCGGTTACCCCTCCCAACCGGTAAAATTTCTTGTCCTCCAATGCCCGGAGGAGCTTGGCCTGCAATTTCACGGGCATTTCCCCGATTTCATCCAGAAAGAGGGTGCCGCCGTTGGCTGCCTCGAGTTTTCCCTTCCGGCCCGTGGCGGTGGCGCCGGTATATGCTCCGGGTTCATGCCCGAAGAGTTCGCCTTCAAAAAGCTCCTGCGTCATGGCGGCGCAGTTGATGGCCACAAAAGGCGACAGGGAACTCGCCGAGCCGAAGTAGTGGATGAAGCGTGCGATCAACTCTTTTCCGGTGCCGGTTTCCCCCTGGACGAGCACCGGGATGGAAGAATCGAGGCTGTACTTTTCCGCCAGGGTGATGACTTCGTGCATGGGCTGCGAATACACGCCCAGGCTGTCCAGCCCCACCTCCTTGAGATACGCTTCGCGCAGTTGTTCGGCGCGGCCCCTGAAAACCTTCGTCTCCGAAGCGACCCGCTGGTTGAATTCCTCTTTGAGTCGGGCGTAATTCTTCCGCAAGGCCGCATATTCGGCGGATCGTTCCAGAATAATGGCGAGTTCTTTAATGTTGATCGGCTTTTGCAGATATTCATAGGCGCCATATCGAAGCGCCTTCACCGCATTGTCCATGTCGCCGTGTCCGGTGACGATGATCACGTTCACCGCGGAGCGTTCGATTTTCTTGATCCGGTGGAGGAACTCTAGCCCGTCCATGCCTGGCATGCGGATGTCGGTAATGACCAGATCGAACGTGTCGGCATGGAATTCGCGCAAACCTTCGTTGCCGTTCGCCGCGCACGTGACGGCATGTCCGAGCTTCTTCAGGAAGTTGGAAAGGCTCTTACGCACATCCTGTTCATCGTCAACCAGCAGTATGTTCACTGTTATCCTCGGAAAATGGGAGCGATCACGCAGAAGGTGGCGCCTCCGCGTTCATTGTTGAAGGCTTCGATGGCGCCGCCGAAGTCGGCCACGATGGACTGGCTGATCGTCAAGCCCAGTCCCGTTCCCTGGCCGACCTCTTTCGTCGTGAAGAAGGGGTCGAATATTTTGGCCAGAAAATCGCCGGGGATGCCGGAGGCGTTGTCCTCAACCTCGATCCATACCCGATCGCCCGCCGTCCTGGTGCGAATCCACAGGTCTTTCCCCTCGCGCCGGCATGAGTCGAGTGCCTGGCGCGCGTTCACGATAAGATTCATGATGACCTGTTCCAGTCTGTTGAGCTGGGTCCTGATGCAGGGCAGTTGGGGCGCCAGGCTTTTATGTACCCGTATGCCGTGCGCTTCCAGCTGTCGTCCGATCATGGAAAGGACGTTCTCCACGGCTTCGTTGGGATTTACGTCGTCGTTGGACTGTCCGCGGTCTTCCCGTGCGAAGTTGCGAATGGTCTGTATGACCCGGGACATGCGCATGACCTGTTTGGAAGTCATTTCAAGGCTGTCGTATAGCTCGTCGAAATCGAGGGTCCATCCGGCGTCCCGTCCGAAAAGCAGTCCGTCGGTGATAACCCGTATGGTATTCAGCGGCTGGTTCAGTTCGTGGGCGATTCCGGCGGCCATGGTGCCAAGAGCGGTCAGGCGATCATCGTGATAGAGCCGCAATTCGTTGAGACGTGCTTTCCTGGTCAACTCTTTCTGTTCGCTGATATCGTCGATGATGAAATGGATCGTGGGCTTGTCTTCGTATTCGATGACCCTGGCATACCCCCGGAAATGATGCACGCCTTCTTCCCCGCCGGCGCGGAACTCGAAACGCGAATTCTGTATCTGCCCCCGGAACAGTTCTTCAAATCTGCCGCGCAGGACGTGCCGGTCCTCGGGATGGGTCCAGCGGAGCAGGGTGTCGAAGGTGATCTGTTCCCCATCCGGTTCTTCGGGAAGCGGGAACCGTTCGTTGTAGTAAAGCACCTTCTCCCGGTTCAGGAGCATGATGCCGACCCCGGCGAAATCCGTGATGGCGCGGTACATCGATTCGGAACGATGGAATCGCTTTTCCATTTCCCGTTCGCCGGTGACGTCTCTGACCGTATGGATGGCGCCCCAAAGCCGATGGAGAGCATCGTACAACCGGGAAGTATTGCATCGCAGATAGGCCCCGCCTCCCGGCAGCGCGGGGCAGTAGGCCAGGGAATAGACGTTGTCGCCCTCCCTGATGAATTCGAGATACGTCTCCTCCCAGACCGGATCGGGGTTCAGACTCAGGTTCACCACAATGGGACGCCGTTCCGCATAAAACGGCAGGGCGTGAGTGTAATTCTCGCGGCCGAGGACCTTTTCCGCCTTCCAGCCCGTCATCAGTTCGCACGCCGGATTCCAGACGACGACACTTCCTTCGACGTTAATGACGAAAGTGGGATTCGGCATGAACTTGAAGAGGTCGGGGAGTTTTTTTTTGGCGTCGACCCTGCCGATCATCAGTTCGAACAAATGCCCCACCGAACGGACGAAAGAGAGACGCGACGGATCGGGATCCTCCGAGAGGCCCCAGAAGAAAAGATACCCGAACGAATGATCGCCCAGAAACAACGGGACGATGAGTACGTTGGGGACGTGCTCCCCGCCGATGGAAAAGGGTTCGGAGGAAAAGAACGGTTTTCCGGCGTCGAGCATTTTCCGGCAGCTCCGGGGCGTATCTTCCGGTTTGAATTTCCTGATTGTCTCCACCGAACAGTTATTGCGTGAAGGGTCGGCCCAGACGGCCGGATACTCCAGCCGATAGTCGTTTCTGCCGTTATACCGTTTCGTGAAAAAACAAACACCGGAGCACCCCAGCAGACCGCAGAGAAGTGCGAAGACATCCGGGGATACGGCATCGATCGACCGGGTGCGGGAGAGCAGGGCCGCTGTCTCCGCAAGGGCGCGAAGCGGGGACGGCAAAGAATTTTTTTCGATATGGCTCATTTCACTTCACTAAAAGAAATGCCGCTGCCGGGGCAGGCATGTCCCGTTCGCGGACCGGAAAATCGGGAGAAAATTACATCATGATGGGCCAAGAGGTCAAACCGGAGGCGACTAATGCTCTGAGCCGTCAATCAAGCCTAACGATTTCAGCTTCTTGTAGAGGTAGCTCCGTTCAACGCCGACCGCCAGTGCGGTCTTGGCGATATTGCCCTCGTGCTGCGCGAGCTTGCGGCGCAGGAATTCCCTTTCATAGGCTGATTTAGCCTCCTTCAGCGTCTTTTCCTCCTTTTCGCTCGTCCCTTCGGCCGTTTCGGGCTTACTCGGAAGGAACCGGGAGACATCCGACTCGCCGATGACGCGATCCGCGGTGAGGATCACGATGCGTTCGATGAAGTTTTTAAGCTCCCGTACGTTTCCCGGCCAGAGGTAGGCCGTAAGTACCTTCATTGCCGCTCCGTCGATGGACTTCACCGCCGCGTTGGTGGCTTGAGCGTAATCCTTGAGGAACTCGGCGCAAAGGAGCGGAATGTCCTCCTTGCGTTCCCGCAGCGGCGGCACCTGGATGGGAATAACGTTCAAGCGGTAGAAAAGGTCCTGCCGGAACGAGCCGCGTTCGATTTCCTCCTCCAGGTTCTTATTGGTAGCGGCGATGACCCGTACGTCCACTTTGATCGTTCTTGAGCCGCCCACTCGTTCGAATCGCTCTTCCTGAAGAATGCGCAGGATTTTCGACTGGGTCTTCAGACTCATGTCTCCGATCTCGTCAAGGAAGATGGTCCCGCCGTTGGCGAGGTCGAACTTTCCCCGGCGCGCTTCCGTGGCCCCGGTGAAGGCCCCTTTCTCGTGCCCGAACAGTTCGGACTCAATCAACTCCTCCGGAATGGCCGCGCAGTTCACCTCGATGAGAGCCTTCTGATTCCGCTTGCTCCCCGCGTGGATTGCGTTGGCCACGAGTTCCTTGCCGGTGCCGTTCTCGCCGGTGATGAGCACCCAGGCATTGGTGGGGGCCACGATTACTATCTGTCGTTTCAGCTGCATCATGATTTGACTTGCCCCGGTGATGCGGCTTCGCGGCGCCACCTTCTGGCGCAGAAGGAGGTTTTCCTCCTCCAGTCGCACCAGTTTCAGCGCATTCTCCACGCTCAGTATTACCTTCTCCAGAGAAAGCGGTTTTTCGATGAAATCGAATGCGCCCAGCTTGGTGGCTCGAACCGCCGTCTGAATGCTGCCGTGGCCGGAAATCATGATGACCGGCAGGTGGGCGTGGGTCTTTTTGATCTCCTGGAGGGTCTCGATGCCGTCCATGCCCGGAAGCCAGATATCGAGCATCACGACGTCGACGGTTTCCTCCTGGAGAATGTCCAATGCCTTTTCGGCGTTCTCCGCGCGAAGTACTCCGTAGCCTTCGTCGGTCAATACGCCGCCCAGGGACGCCAGAATGCTTTTTTCGTCGTCAACCACGAGCACGGTTGCCGCCATGTCAGCTCCTTGCCGGCAGTTCAATGACGAACCGCGTGCCGCACGGAGCGCCGTCATGGACCCGGATGAAACCATTATGGTCGGAAATGATGGTGCTTACGATGGCCAGCCCCAGCCCGGTACCGCCCTTCTTGGTGGAAAAATATGGTTCAAACAGCCGTATTTTGTCTTCAGCCTTTATCCCCGGACCGTTATCGGCCACTTCCAGTCGTACGATCCTGAGGATAGCATCATAGTCGGAACTGATGGTCACTTCCCCCGGCCCCCCGTCAAACGCGCCCACCGCATTGTCGAGCAGGTTGATGATGACCCGCTTCATCTGCTCCCGATCGAAGCTGAACAGCGGGGGTTCGCTTTGCTTCACGAATCGGAAGGCGACGTCCTTGTGGGCCTGCCCGTAGAGCGGGATAGTTTCGTCGATCATCGCGTTGAGATTGTTGAGCGCGGGATTCGAGGAAGGCATGCGCGCAAAATTGGAGAATTCGTTCACCAGGCTTTTGAGTTCCTCCACCTGTTTCACGATGGTGTCCGTGCACTCGTCGAAAATCGCGACGTCTTCACCGATGTGGTGACGATATCGTTTCTTCAACCGCTGGGCGGAAAGTTGTATGGGGGTGAGCGGGTTCTTCACCTCGTGCGCGATCCGTCGCGCAACCTCCCTCCACGCCAGCGCCCGCTGCGCCTTTTCGATGTGCGAGAGATCGTCCAATACCACGACCATACCCATGTAGCGATCGTCCTCGTCATAGAGCATGGTGAAATTGACCATGAGTGTTTTCGTCTCCGTGCCCAGCGAAAGCCGGATGGTGCGGCCCACGGAACCGGTCCTGGTGAGTGTCAGCTCGTCGATGAATTCACGCACGATCCCGTCGTAAGGAGGCCGAAGCACGTTCTTGAAATGTTTTTTCACGTACCGGCCTGCACGAATGTTCAGGATGTGTTCCGCGGAGCGGTTGATCGTCGTTACCAGTCCGTCCTTGTCCACCGCGATGACGCCGGTGGCCACGTTGTCCAACATCACCTCCATGTATCGTCGGCGCTGTTCGAGTTCCACTGTTCGCTGGAGCAGTTCCTGATTGGTTTTTTCCAGTTCGTCCTTTCCCACACGGAGGTCGTTCGCCATCCGGTTGAAGGAATCGACTAGTGTGCCTATCTCATCGGGGCCTTGCACGTCGACGTGGACCGCATAGTTGCCGCTCGCGATGGCGTACGTGCCGTCCACCAGTTTCTGGATCGGAACGGTGATTCCCTTGGCGAGATAAAAACCGAACCACGTGGCCAGAAAGATAATGAGCAGGGTGATGATGGAAAGGGTGACGTAGTGCGCCACCTTGATCGGTCTGCGCACCATCTTCATCTGCTCATACTCTTCATATCCGCGGGAGATGCCGCCGATCCTCTCCACCAGCGCGGCGGGGAGAAACTGGGCCAGGACCAGGACCGCGTCCTTCCCGTCGTTGGGCGATCCCGTGGTGGAGGCCGGAACGAAGACGAACAACATCTCTCGGTGGGAAATGGACCGAACCTCGAAGCCGGGTTCCTTTGCCCCGAGAAATTTTTTCACGGTTTCGTCGAAACCCGGGAAGGGCAGGCGTGACCAGATGTCGCTGAGCTGGTTGACCGTCAATTCCCGCTTGTCCGTGCCATAAAAACCGGCCAGTGTGAGGTTCCAGGTTTTCACCCGTTTTTCCAGCAGCGAAACCAATTGGTGTTGCCGTTCCGGCGAAAAGAGACTGTCGCGTTCGGCTTCCTTAAGGAATTTGGCGCCTTTCTTCTCCAGCGCCGCACCTGCCTGCTGGTAAAAGGTTTTGCCCAATTCGAGGGAATCCCGCAGCGAGCGTTCCACGTTGACGTTGAACCACTCCTCCACGCTGGTGGAGATGAATTGAATGGAGATGATGAAGAGGAACAGGGTGGGCATCAGGGCCAGACCGACAAAACCGGCCACAAGCCTGGTTTTGAGTCTGGCGCCGGGTTCCTTGCGCTTTCGTTCGATGAACAGTTTGACCAGATTTCGCACTACCAGAAAAATGAGGAGGAGCAGGAGGATGACGTTCAGATTGATGAGGGCAAAAAACAGAACGCTGTTGAAAAGAGGTTCTCTGGTGCCGACGTTGAGGAATGCGATCTCCACATAGGTGAAGCACGCAAGGAGAATGAGCGCCGCCACAATCATGTACCGTTCGCGTCGGCGCTTTCTGGCCTCCTTGTCCAGGATCAACGGCTTTGCTGCTCCCTCTTTTCTCATGGTTCAGAACGTGAAATACACTTCATGCCAGTCGGTTTCGAAGTCCCACAAGGAAACAAAGAACAAGACATAGTGAAGGTACAAGGGCAGGCGCACCTTGTTGAGTTCCGCCTTGATACGAATGTAGTACGTTTGCCCGGCTTCGAGTTCGCTGAGTTTGACCACCTTGAGCCCGTTGATTTCGGTCATCAGCTTCTTAGCCGTGAAGAATTCCTTGACCGTATCCGTCTTGTTTTCGTCCGATTCGATATCCACGGTGAATTCGTTTTTCACCATATCGTATTTAATGGCGTGATGACGGATTATTTCGGTGACTTTGGAGTCGGGGAGAAACGAGCGCTTTTTGTACAGCTCGACACGGAAGGTAAAGGTAGTGGAAATCCCGCTCAAAATGGCGCGGGTCATGTCTTCGGAGAAACTTCCCTGCACGGTGCAGTAGAGGAGCAGGTACTGGGGGGAGGTGGTGATGATGACGTCACTGATCGTCGCCGGTCCCGCCCACGCACATGTTGCTTTCGTCAGCAGGCACGCGCACAGCGCCGCCACGACGAGACGGTACGATAACCCCTTCATACGACAAGGTATACCGGAATCCCCTCAATACTTGAGACGGCTGCTCTCGCTGCCGGTCCCGTAAATGCGGAATTGACCAACGACTATTGAACCATCCGGACCCACCGTGTCTTCTCAGCCGGCTGCCGGGAGCGACGCACCGCCATTTCCCGGAAAACCGACAAGAAAACGGACGAATTCGTACGGTTCGCCTTTTCACCACGAAGATAATAGAGGCGACCGGAAAAAGCAAGCGATAAGGCGTTCCCGATATGACGACTCAGGCCGAAAGAGGCTCCGGGAAAAGGAGCCTGCCGCAGTTCGAACAAGCCTCCTCGTACTGTGCCACCTCGGAGAACCGGACCTCTACCCAATGGGAGGGGAGGGCCTTCACGGCCTTGAGCAGCATGTGGTTCAGCGTGTGTCCGGATTTATGGGCCACACAGTGGGCGATGACGGGTGCTCCGATGAGCGACAGATCACCGATGAAATCGAGTATCTTGTGCCGGACGAATTCGTCTTCGTAGCGCAACCCATCGGGATTCAACACATTGAAATCACCCAGTACAACGGCGTTGGCCAGGGACCCGCCCAATGCCAACCCGTTTTTTTTCAGCAGTTCCACTTCCTCTAGAAAACCGAAGGTGCGGGCCCGACTGATTTCCTTTTCAAACGCTCGAACACTGTGAGCGAAACCGAGGCGCTGATGCCGGATGAGCGGGTGGTCGAAATCGATATCGTAATCCACCGTCAACGAAGAAGCCGGGGTGAGCGTGATGCTCTTGTCATTGTCTTCGACCACGATCGGCTTGCGGACGAAAATGAACCGGCGCAGCATGTGTTGCGTGCGCGTTCCCGCCGTCTTGAGAAGGAAAATAAACGGAGCCGCGCTGCCGTCCATGATGGGAACTTCGGGAGCATCGACTTCGATGTCGATGTTGTCGATTCCCATGGACCTCACTGCGGCCATGATGTGTTCGACGGTGGAAATCGAACAAACGCGGTTGCCGATAGTGGTGGCATGATGAGTATCGATAACGTTGTCCAGAACCGCCGATATTCTCGGGCGACCGGGCAGATCCGAACGGACGAGAGTGACGCCTTCATCCTCTGCGGCCGGCCGCAGGGTGAGACAAACCTTTTTTCCGCTATGAAGTCCGATGCCAGTGCACTGCACAGAGCGCTGGATAGTTCTCTGGTAGATGAACATAAGTAACCCCCCCCATTTTGCCTTCCCTAAGCAGGGAACATGCCAGAATCCGCGGAAAGCAACGCGGAAAAATATTTCGATATATCAATGAATTGTGGGGGATTGTCAAGCTTTGTGTTGCGGGACGAAACCCGGTGTGTCTTTTTTGCCACACCGGGCAGCGGAGCGATGTGTCTTTTCTGCCACACTGCGATTGCCGGAACCGGAGCGGCTCTTTGCACAAAGCCGCCCGTAAAAACGTCCGACATGGGCGCAGGATTACTCCTGAACCTTCTCCAGGACTTTTTCCGGTTCGAGTCTCCGGTTGATGAATACCGCGCACTGTTCGCACGGTCCCGGGCAGAGCGTCGCCTTTTCCAGCCTTGTTTCGTAACAGCGGTTATGCGGCTCACCGTAGGCGGGGCATTCGTGCTTCTTGCGACAATCGAAAATGTTCCAGCAGGGAGCAAGCACCAGAAGGTTCCTGAGGCAGGCCAGGGTGAACCCTCTCTCATGGATGAGATGGTTGATTCTCTTTATCTGCAGGACATCGAAGTCAGAATAAAGGCGGTTGTTGGTATGAGGCGCCCGCAAGGGTTTGATGAAACCTTCCTTCTCATACTCTCGAATTCTTTTCTGTGAGAGGTTGACTTCGCGAGAAACCTCATTGATTAAATACATGTCTCTGTGACGAGTGAATGGCTGCATACGAAATGCACACTCCCTTTTTACGGAACTTCGGGTTCACACGGGATTTCTCGGTACCTTCGTTTTTACTCGGGGAATCCGAACGGAGGATACATCCTCTTACGCCTGTACAAAATAACAGATATACATGCCTGCATCAAGAAAATAATAGGTACTCCAATGTTCGTAAAATCACATGGCGCGTTCTCCTCCCGTTTCTTCGACTCCCGGCGCACCCTTTCCTTCTGGGCGATCTTCCTGTTCGTTTCCCTGTGCACCGGCTGTGTACACCTTCAACCCGGAAAAACCCCGGAAGCGACTCCCTCCTTGGTAAAGGTATGCCCGAACGACTGGCCCGGATTTTCGGACGACATGGATCGCCTTTCCTTTTTGCAGTGCCTCGATCAGAGCAGGCGATATCTCCGGGCACTTCCGTCCCGGACCTCCTTTCGCTTCGGGAACGAAGAATACCCGGTCCAACATATGCTCCTCTCTCTCGACCGGTTGGAGGAGATCTGGAGGGGGGCGGGGGACCGGAAGGAGCTGCGGAATATGATAGTATCGGAGTTCGATCTGTATATGAGCAGCGCCGGCAAGGATGGCGTGCTGTTTACCGGCTACTATGAACCCATTCTCAACGTAAGCTTCGTGAAATCGGACCACTACCGTTTCCCGCTCTACCGCTTGCCCAACGACCTGCTGACCGCTGATCTGAAGATGTTCGGCATCGACTGCGGGGCTTCGCGGATCACCGGTCGGGTGAATGGCGGGAAATTCGTTCCCTATTTCGACCGGCACCAGATCGACGACCGAATGGTTCTGGCCGATCGGGGCCTGGAAATCGCATGGGCCGACGATCCGCTCGACGTCTTCTTCCTGCAGATACAGGGATCGGGCATGCTCCGCTTTGAAGACGGGGAATACGTGAGGGTGGGGTTCGACGGCCAGAACGGCCGTCCCTACAAGGCGATCGGGAAGGTCCTTCTGGACGAGGGCAGGATTCCCCGTGACCGTGTTTCCATGCAGACCATTCGTGCTTACCTGGAAGAGCACCGAAACGAACTCGAACGTGTCCTGAACACCAACCCCAGTTACGTATTTTTCAAAATCTTACCCGAGGGACCGGTGGGAAGCATAGGAGTGCGGTTGACCGCCGGGCGCTCCATCGCTACCGACAGCCGTACGTTCCCGAAGGGGGCTCCGGCATTCATTGTGAGCGCCAAACCGGAGGCGGACTGGAGGGGAAACGTCGCGGGGTGGAAGTCCTATTCGCGTTTCGTTTTCAACCAGGACACGGGTGGCGCCATACGGGGCTCCGGCAGGGTGGACGTTTTCTGGGGAAATGGAGAATATGCCCGCGCCGCCGCAGGCTACAGCAAGGCGAAAGGCACACTGTACTTCCTGGTGTTGAAGAAGGAATCCGGCAGGGAAGGATAAAAGAGCAATCGTCCGATTAGCCTTTTGTCCCTGAACGGAATGGGCTACACTAAGTGGCCGTTTCGGCGTAATGAATCCCCGGGAAGGCGGAGGAAAGGCGACAAGGCGCTTTCCCGCTCCAAAAAAGAGGTGTCAGCATGACCGTCCAGAAGAAAAAATTTTCCTGTGCGACGTGTGGAATAGCGGTTGCCGATCGAGTCTGTTACGGACAGGGCAAGCAGGCCGGCAAGGGCTGCCCGACCCTGACCCGCACAGAGGTAATTGAAGAGTCCGTTCGATGCTACGAAGAACCGCGCATGCACGAGTTCGCACGACAATCCTCCATCCAGGAGGCCGAATGCTATGCAAACCGGCACCAGCGCCCCTACGTCATGCAGCCGACCAAAACACGGATCATGGAAATCTGTGAATTCGCGCACCGCATGCAGTACAAGAAACTGGGACTGGCCTTCTGCATGGGCCTGGTTCGCGAAGCGGAGGTGGTTCAGGGTATCCTGGAAGTACAGGGGTTCGAGGTGGTTTCGGCAGTGTGCAAGGTGGGGAAAATCCCCAAGGAAACAATCGGGATCACCGATGATCAGAAAGTCCATCGCGGAACAACCGAATCCATGTGCAACCCCATCGCCCAGGCCAAATTATTGAACGCTGAACACACTGATTTCAACGTTGTGCTGGGGCTTTGCGTGGGACACGACAGTATGTTCTTTAAGTATTCCGAAGCACTCACCACCGTCCTGGCAGTAAAGGACAGGGTCTTGGGCCACAACCCGTTGGCTGCGATTTACCTGGCCGATTCGTATTACCGAAAAGTAAAGACACCCCTCAATGAGGATTAATCCGCCCCATGGCTGAGCGTATGAAGGGACAGGTAGAACGGGTCGTCTTCCAGAATCCGGAAAATCAATGGACCGTCGCCCGACTCGTGGTCAGGGAACATCCGGACCCGGTGACGATTGTGGGTGCGCTTCCCATTTCCGCTCCCGGCGAGCAGGTGGAGGTGACCGGCGAATGGATTGAGCATCCCCGTTTCGGCCGACAGCTTTCCGTGCAATCCTGCCGGATCATCCCACCATCCACGGCGGACGGGATCAGGAGGTATCTCGGTTCGGGTTCCATTCGCGGCATAGGTCCGGCCATGGCGGCCCGGCTGGTGGACGCCTTTGGGGAACAGACCCTGGAGGTGATGGAAAATGAAATCGAGCGGCTGAAGCAGGTGGAGGGGATCGGGGACAAAAAGCTCGGCATGATCGCTCAGTCATGGAACGAGCACCGCGAGATGCGGGACCTCATGGTTTTTCTCCAATCGCACGGCGTTACGCCGGGACTGGCGGTCAAGGTGTACCGCCAGTACGGCGGCAGGGCGCTCGACGTGGTGCGGAACAACCCCTACACGCTGGTGATGGATATATTCGGCGTGGGATTCGTGACCGCGGACAAGCTGGCGCAGAATATCGGGTACGATCGCGAATCCGTGCTCCGCGCCGAGGCG
This sequence comes from uncultured delta proteobacterium, assembly GCA_963826125.1. Taxonomy (GTDB): domain Bacteria; phylum Desulfobacterota; class Desulfarculia; order JACQYL01; family CAWGVV01; genus CAWGVV01. The sequence goes on from CAWGVV010000001.1 coordinate 718,722, forward strand.
GGTGTCCTCTATTTTCTGCAGAGAAACTCCGAGAGGGGGCACGTATGCTGTCCCCAAGACACGTTGATCGAAGAAACGGGGAAGCTGCTCGACGTCTCCCGTGACATCGTGGAGCGCGGACTACGGGGAGTAATGGACAGAGGCCAGGTGGCCAGCGAGGAATATGAAGGAACGGTCTATGTTTACTTCCGTCTCCACATCGTGGCCGAGAAGGGGATCGCAAAGCATCTGGCGGCCCTGATCCAGTCGGGAAGAGCCGCAAGCGCTTTCGATTGGGATAAAATTATACAGAAAATTGAGGAACGGTTAGGGCTCCAGCTGGACGACAACCAGCGGGAGGCGGTCAAGGGGGCTCTGGCCAACAAGGTCATGGTGATTACGGGCGGGCCCGGAACGGGGAAAACCACCATTATTCGGGCCATCATCGAACTCATGAACCGGCGCGGCCAGACCGTTCTCCTTGCCGCTCCCACCGGACGGGCCGCCAAGCGGCTGGGAGAAGCCACCGCACGGGAGGCGAGAACCATTCATCGGATGCTGGAGTACAATCCAGTGGAGGGCGGATTCAAGAGGGGATACGACAATCCCCTTTCGGCGGATGCGGTGATCATCGATGAGGCCTCAATGGTGGATTCGCTTCTCATGTACCACCTCGTAAGAGCCATCCCGCTCGATGCTTCCCTCGTGCTGGTGGGAGACGTTGACCAGCTCCCCTCGGTGGGGCCGGGTTCGGTGCTGCGTGAAATCATCGGCTCGTCCGTGGCCCCCGTGGCACGGCTGACCAAGATTTTCCGTCAGGCCGAGGAAAGCCGCATCATCGTAAATGCCCATCGTATCAATGAGGGGCGGTTTCCCATCACCGAAAATCCCGGACCGCAGAATCTGCTCGATTTCTATTTCCTCGAACAGGAGGACCCCGACAAGGCACTGAACCTTATCCTTGAATTATGCCTGAGGCGTATTCCGGAGCGGTTCGGGTTCAACCCGGTGCACGACATTCAGGTCATCACCCCCATGAATCGCGGGACCGTGGGGGTGACGAACCTTAACCTTGTCCTCCAGGAGGCCCTGAACCCAGGAGAGGGGGGCATTACCCGAGGAGAGAAAGTCTTCAGGGTAGGGGACAAGGTAATGCAGCTCAAGAACGATTACGACAAGGAAGTCTTCAATGGGGACATCGGGCGCATTCTCTCCTTGGACACCGAGGATCAGACCATGAAGGTGGAATTCGACCAGGGTCCCGTCGGCTACCTGTTCTCGGAGCTTGACGAACTGACCCTGGCTTATGCCATCAGCGTCCATAAGAGTCAGGGAAGCGAGTACCCGGCGGTGGTACTTCCCCTCCTCACACAGCACTACATGATGCTGCAACGCAATCTGGTGTACACGGCCGTGACCCGCGGGAAAAAGCTCGTTATCATTGTGGGAAGCAAAAAGGCCCTCTCCATGGCCATCCGAAACGACAAGCCGTTGGAGAGGCACAGCTTGCTGAAGGAACGGCTGCGGAACGAATTCAAGGGCCATGGGGAGCGTATCCTGGACCTCGACGATCTTTGAGGTTCCCCGACGAGGATTCCTTCGAACCGGAGCCCGGCGAAAAACTTTCCCCGGAAGGATTTACTTTCACGAGTCAATGGGCTACAAATTAGGGACAGTCCGAGGAAAGCCGGTCTATTGATGGCCTCTTTCCCCGGGGTGTATGATGAGGGCATCTCTGGTGCCCAACGGTGGACGACCGCGTGGGCATGCGCATCCGGCGCATAGAAGGAGCAGGAGGAGAGAGCCGATGTTTCAGCGGGAAATCAATCCCGAGAACCTGAAATCAGCAGAATTGGCGGTTTGTATCCCGTCGTACCGTGAGGCGGACGGCATAGCCTTTCCAACCAAGGTCGCGGCTCAAGGTCTGGCGAAATATTTTCCAAATCTTAACACGGTCATCATCAATTGCGATAATGATTCGCCCGACGGTACTTGTGACGCGTTCCTGAACACCCCCACCGAGGTGCCGAAGCTGTACCTCTCCACGGAACCGGGGGTAAAAGGCAAGGGGAATAATTTCCTCAACCTTTTCCAAAAGGCACGGGACCTTGGCGTAAGAGGGGTGGTAGTTGTCGACGCCGACCTTAGGAGCATTACACCGGAGTGGATAAAACGATTGGCCGACCCCTTGTTCCAGGGTTTCGACTTCGTTGCGCCTCTCTATCTTCGCCATAAGTACGATGGAACCATTACCAACAGCATCGCCTACCCGTTGACACGGGCGCTTTACGGGCGCAGGGTTCGGCAGCCGATCGGCGGTGATTTCGGCTTCAGCGCCAGAGTGAACGAAATCTATCTGAAACAGGAGGATTGGAGCGAATCCGTCGCTCATTTCGGTATCGACATATGGATGACGACTACTGCCATCACCCACTCGATGCGGGTATGCCAGGCATTCATGGGGCATCCGAAGATCCACCGGACCAAAGACCCGGGGGAGGACTTGGGGCCGATGTTCCGGCAGGTCGTGGGAACCATCTACGAGATCATGAGCGGACAGGACCAGCGATGGTTGAAAACCAGGTGGAGCAGGCCGACGGCCATTTATGGATTCAATCTCGGGGAGCAGGAACAACCTCCGCCGGTGGCCGTAAACACAAAAGTGCTTTTGAACAAATTCAGGGCCGGATTTGCCGGTTTCGGTGACCTCTGGAAAGAAGTACTGGACGCCAGCGTGTCCACCAAGCTGGACGAAATCGTCGAGTTGGAACTGGACAAGTTCGATTTTCCGACGCAACTTTGGGCTAAACTGATGTTCGACTATGCGAAGGCATACCGGGATCCGGCTACCGACCGGGAAAGGCTCATGGATTCGCTGATCCCCCTCTATTTTGGAAAGACCTTGTCGTTTGTACGGAAAACGGAACGTATGTCCATGAAACAGGCGGAAGAACTGATAGAAAACGAATGTCTCACTGTGGAAGAAACCCGTCCATATCTCAACCAACGTTGGAAGGGGGAGTAAATGGCCAAGAAAATTTTGATTGTGGACGATGAAGAGCACATTCGGTTTCTCTATTCGGAGGAACTGAGAGAAGAAGGGTACGATGTCATCACCGCGGAGAGCGGGCATTTGCTGCTCGAACGCATTCGGAATGAAAAACCGAATCTGGTGGTGTTGGATATCAAGATGGTGGATTACAACGGACTCGACTTGCTGCAGGACATCAGGAATGAATTCTACGACCTTCCGGTGGTGTTGTGCACGGCATATGACGCGTTCAAGGAAGACATAAAGTCCGTGGCCGCCGATTTTTATGTGGTCAAGTCTTTCGATCTCACCGAACTGAAGAAAAAGATCGCCATGGCTCTGGAATCAGCCCCGGCATCTTCGTAGCCATGCAACCACTTCACTGTGCGGAAGTAAAGAGCGCGTCCGCCCGCGAAATCTCCAAAATCGGGATCATCCGGAGGCGTCGCGCAGCGACTTTTTGCGGGCGCGCTCGCCCACTCCCACCATGTTTTCCGGAATGAACCGCCCGCAGGAAAACGGTCGACGATGCGCCGACATCGATACTACTGGCGAATCATCGACAAAAAGATCACACCTCCGCCCAGAAAAACAATATTGGCCAGCCATGCGGCTATCAGCGGAGGCGACAGCCCGGCGTGCCCCGACGTTACACTGATGCTGTGCACCACCCAATAGAGAAAAGCCAGAAGAATCCCCACCCCGACGCCCGCCGCTATGCCGATCTTCTTCTCGTTTCTCAGGGAAAGTGGGATGCCCATTACCATCATCACCACACAAACGAACGGGAACGACAGCTTGGCCTGCACGTCCGTTTCCAGGGAACTAACATTGTAGCCCTCGCGGCTGAGTCTTCCCACGTAGGTCATCAGGTCCGGCAAGTTCAATTCCTCGGGCTTTTTCATGGTCAGGGCGAAGTCGTCCGGGGTTTCGGCGATGTCCATGTCCCTTTCGGCGAACTTCTCCACCGTATAGACTCCCCGTCCGCTCTTCTTCTGCTGGATTCCGTCCCTGAACCGCCAGCGATCCCCCATCCATTGAGCGCTTCGGGCGTCGGTACGCTCGAGGAGTTCAAAGGCAGGAGAGAATCGGTACAGGGTGACCCCGTTCATGAGTGAACGTTTCGCATCGAAATAGTCGATGTGATAGATGACGCCTTTCCCCCGGTACCATAACCGCTCGTTTCTGAAGGCGGCTTTCATTGGCTTTTTCTGCACTTCAACGGTCCATATCTGATGAACCCTCTCATGCACCGGGGGAAGCAGTACTTCATTCAGAAAAAAGAGCAGGCCGGTGAAGAGAAATGAAAGGACTATGAGCGGAAGGGTAAGCCGGAAGAGGCTGATGCCGCAATTGCCGAGAACGATGAGTTCCCGGTGCATGGCCATGAGGCTCAGGGTGATGATCGTGCTCAGAAGAATGGCCGCCGGCAGTATCTGTTGCGTAACGATGGGGACTTGCAGAAGGTAATATTCCGCAATCATGTGGGAGCCGACCCCGGCTTCCATGAAATTGTCGATCTTTTCAAAAAAGTCCACCACCAGGAATATTCCCACGAACCCGCTCAGGGTCATGAAGAAAATCTTGATGAATTCATGGATGAGATAGCGAGTAATAATGCGCATGTGACGTCACGAACCGTTGCGGCTCAATTTGAAGGAGAGTGCTCCGAACCATTCCTTGGCTTTGTCAATGGCGCCAATGGGCGATTCGTTGGCCGATTTGATCGTCATGTAAAGTGCCAGCAATCCGAAGAGCGCGTTGGGAGCCCACATTCCCACGGCAATCGGGAAATGTTGAGTCTCGCCCATGTTGAGGGTGATGCTGAGGAGCATATAGTAGAGCAGGAAGCTGAACAATCCCCACATCGCCGCCAGGGACCTTCGCCGTTGCGTGGTCTGAATGCCCAAGGGTACCCCGAGCATCGCCATGACCAGACAGGAAAAGGGAAAAACGAATTTTTTCTGCAGCTCGATGCGGATGGCCCTTCCCCGCTTCGTTTCCGGTCCGGCCTCTTTGATGGCGCCGATCATTTCCCGATAGCTCATCTCCGTGCCCTTTTTTCTGCCCGGCTCATACTGCTCCAACCCTTTTATGGCCAGGTTCACGTCGTATCGGTCGAACGAGACGTTCTGTGTCACGTTCATCTTGTTGTCCACGCGGCTTACCGTCCCATTATACAATCGCAGGGTAATGAAATCGCCGTCGGCGTTGTTGAGGATATATCCCTTGGGGGCGATGATGGTGTTCGTGATCGCCGGGTCCCTCTCGTCGGAAATCAGCACGTCCTCCATCAGTCGTTCCTTGCTGTCATAGGTGCGCATGTAGATGACCACTTTGTCGAAAGCGTTGTTGAACATGCTCTCCTTAACAGCGATGTCCGCCTTGGTGCGCGCCAGGTTCAGCAGCGTCGATCGGAATGCGTAATTTCCCCAAGGCAGTGAATAGAAGGACAAAACCGTCGCGATGCCGTAGACGGCGAGGGAAAAGACGATAACGGGGGGCAGGAGCTGGTACAGACTCAAACCGCCGTTCTTCATGGCGGTGATTTCACTGTCCGTGGACAGCCGCAGGAACGCCAGTAACACCGACAGAAGTGCGGCCATCGGCAACGCGAAGACGAGCACAAAGGGTAGAATCGTGGCGATGAGGTATCCCACGCTCGCCAGGCTGACGTTGCGGGTTATCACCATTTCCGTGAGTTGCAGGATTTTCCCCAGCAGCAGGATGACGGTGAACGCCATAACGGAGATGAAAAAAGGCCCCAGAAGTTCCTTGAATATGTAGGTGTAGAGCAGCCGTTTCATCGGGGGTAAGAATAGTACAGGCTCAAAGTGAAATCAACCGTTTGAAATCGATACGGGGCGACGGATTCCATTCCGCGTCCTTGCTTCCTTCAGTTATTTTGTCCGGAGAAGCAATCGTCCACAGCAGTTGACTTGCTCCCGGTTTTGTCGTTATTGTCCCCGCCATGGCATCTCTTCATGAAGAGAGCATACGGCGCCAGCTTGAACGTCTGGAGGAAGAAACACTCGCCCCCCAGGCTGCCTTGAGCGCCAGGACAAAAGGCCGGAGGCGGGCGGAGCCCGAGTGCGACCTGCGCACTTCCTTCCAGCGGGACCGGGACCGCATCGTTCATTCAAAATCGTTTCGGCGGTTGAAGCATAAAACGCAGGTATTCCTGGCCCCTACCGGCGATCACTACCGAACAAGACTGACCCATACGCTGGAAGTGGGACAGATCGCCCGTACCGTTGCCAAGTCCCTTCGGCTGAACGAAGACCTCACCGAAGCCATCGCGCTCGGACACGATCTGGGGCACACTCCTTTCGGACATGCCGGAGAGGCCACTTTGAACGACATCGTTCCGGGAGGCTTTACCCACCACCGCCAGAGTCTGCGTGTGGTGGACGAGCTTGAGAAGGACGGTGAGGGACTGAACCTTACCGAGGAAGTCCGTGACGGGATCCTCATGCACTCCAAGGGCAAGGGACCCATTCTGTCGGAGGATGCGGGGAGTACTCCGTTCACCATGGAGGGGAAGGTCGTTCGCATCGCCGACATCATCGCCTACATCTGTCACGACCTGGACGATGCCATACGCGGCGGGGTGGTGAGTGAAACCAGAATACCCGCTTTCTGCGCGGAGGTGCTCGGCCGGTCGAATTCACAACGCATCGGCACCATGGTAAAGGATGTCGTTTACCGTACGAGGGAAGCGAAGCTCGAAAAATTGACCATGAGCGAACAGGTGCTCGACGCCATGCTGAGGCTCCGAGAGTTCCTGTATGAGAACGTCTATGAGAAACATGAGGTACACGAAGAATTCAATCGGGCCGGCCATATCATCAGAGAGTTGTTCGCTACTTTTCTCAGAGACGACGCGGCATTTGAGCGCGAGATCGGCCCATTGGTTTCGAGAAAGCAGAGAGAGCTGATTATCTGTGATTTCATTGCCGGCATGACCGACAGATACACCGTGAGTCTTTTCGAACGTCTTTTTCTTCCTCACCCGTGGGCGGTGCTCTAGGCCCGCAAGAGACGCAACTTGACACGGGAATGTTCCCATGGTACGGATGAAGAATAAATACAAGCGAAATCGGGGTCTTAGCACGTTCGATGAAAAAGGGAAAAGTTTCGAAGACGGATGTTGACGAGGGGATCATCGAGCTGACCGACATCGTGCTTGAAGCGGACGGTGAGGCGGACAGTGATTTCCTCCAGGAGTTGGAGAAAGAGAGCATCTTCGACGACGCGGCTGGCCCCGCGGATGACGAAGTGAGCGATTTTTTTTCTTCCCCGTCTTTTGAACCCGCGGCCAAAAATGAGACCCAGGCTTCTCCGGTGGCCTCCGATCCCGATGATTTCGATTCGTTTCTCAACGATCTGGAGGCGGGACTCGAAGAGGAACACAGAGAGCAGGACGCTACGGAGACGGAACCGGACGAAACCCTGGAGCTGGTCGAGCCCCTGGAAGAAGAGAGCCTCGCGGCGGACGAAAAAGATTTCAACCTGTTGGACGAAACGATAGAACCCGAAGAGATGGGGGCTCTTGAGGAGGAAGCGGGCGACGCATCCCTGGAGGAACAATGGGAACAGGCCCTGGATGAGCCCGTGAACTCGTTCGATTCCGAAGAACCATCTGAGAAGGTGTCGATTCCCGCTGAAAACGAGTTCGTTTCCCCGCCGTCCGAAGAGGTGGGTGGGGCTGCAGCCTTCCGGCCTGAGATGATTCGCGAAGCTTTTCCCGAGGATATGCTCCGGGAGGCGGTGGAAAAAGCCGTACGGGACGTGCTGGAACCCATCGCGGAACGTGTGTTTACCGAAGTGGCCGAGCAGATACTCGGGCGTGAAATAGAGCGCCTCAGAAGAGAAATAGCGGAACTGGATGAAGAAGGGGAATAAGTAGTCCCGCTTCTCTGTAAAATCCGCCCGCAAAAGGGGATTTGCCGTTGCAATAATCCCCTTTTCCCATTAATGGTGTACTGGATTGCACCATCCTCGCCGTCCCTTCCGGAGTGGCAACAACAAGGAATGACTGGAGCTAGCGTACTATGGCAGAACTTTCGAAATCCTATGAACCTCATGAGGTCGAGAGGAAATGGTACCAGTACTGGCTGGATAACCGCCTTTTTCATGCCGACGAAAACAATCCGGAACGTCCATACTCCATCGTTATTCCGCCACCCAACGTAACGGGCAATCTCCACATGGGCCATGCCCTCAACAACACGTTGCAGGACATCCTCTGTCGCTTCAAGCGAATGGAAGGATACAACGTACTCTGGATGCCCGGTACCGATCACGCCGGAATCGCCACGCAAAACGTCGTCGAAAGGCGGCTTGCGGCGGAGAACCTCACCCGTTACGACGTCGGACGCGAAAAGTTCATCGAGCGCGTGTGGGAGTGGCGCAAGGAATACGGCGGGCAGATCATCAATCAACTCAAGAGGCTGGGCGCATCGTGCGATTGGGAGCGGGAACGATTCACCATGGATGAGGGACTTTCCCGCGCCGTGCGCCAGGTGTTCGTGACCCTCTACAACGAAGGGCTCATCTACCAGGGCGATTACATCATCAACTGGTGTCCGCGGTGCGAGACGGCACTGGCCGATCTGGAACTGGATTACCACGAGAGGGAAGGGGCGCTCTATTATATCCGCTATCCCGTGAAGGATTCGGACGACTACGCGGTGGTGGCTACCACGCGGCCGGAAACCATGCTCGGCGATACCGCGGTGTGCGCCAATCCCGAAGACGAGCGATTCCAGCGCTTCCAGGGGAAGACTATGATTCTGCCCCTGATGAAACGGGAAATCCCCTTCATTTTCGACGAGTACGTGAGCAAGGATTTCGGGACGGGCGCCCTTAAAATCACCCCTGCGCACGACGTGAACGACTTCGAGATCGGTATCCGGAAGAATCTCGGTTCCGTGGTGGTGATCGACGAACGGGGCGCCATGAACAAAAACGCCGGTCCCTACCAGGGGCTGGACCGCTTCGAAGCCCGAAAAAAGATCGTGGCGGACCTCGAGGCCGAGGGATTCCTGGAAAAGGTGGAGCCGTACAACCACAGCGTGGGGCATTGCTACCGTTGCAAGACCATGATCGAGCCGCTGCTGTCCAAACAGTGGTTCATCAAAATCGCGCCTCTGGCCAAACCGGCCATCGAAGCGGTTGAAACGGGCAAAACGCGCATCATACCGGCGTCCTGGGAAAAGACCTACTACGAGTGGATGTACAACATCCGCGACTGGTGCATCTCACGGCAGATATGGTGGGGGCACCGGATACCGGCATGGTATTGCAACGACTGCAAGGCGGTCGTCGTGGCGATGGAAGCGCCCGACAAGTGTCCGACCTGCGGTGGAGAGGTGACGCAGGAAACGGATGTTCTGGACACGTGGTTCAGTTCGGCGCTCTGGCCGTTTTCCACCATGGGGTGGCCGGACGACACCAAGGAATTGAAGATTTTCTATCCCACGAGTTGTCTGGTAACCGGGTTCGACATTCTGTTCTTCTGGGTGGCCCGCATGATGATGATGGGCATCCACTTCATGAAGGAAATTCCCTTCAAGGACGTGTACATCCATGCTCTCGTCAGAGACGCCGAGGGGCAGAAGATGAGCAAGTCCAAGGGAAACGTCATCGATCCGCTCATCATGGTCGACAAATTCGGCACCGACGCCTTCCGCTTCACCTTGGCGGCATTTGCGGCACAGGGACGCGACGTCATCATGTCCGAGGAGCGCATCGAGGGATATCGGCATTTCGTCAACAAGGTGTGGAACGCTACCCGGTTCTCGCTCATGAACCTGGAAGACTACGACGGTTCCGAGGCGAAACCAGAAGAAATGACCGTTGCCGACCGCTGGATTCTGTCCCGCCTCGGCAAAATCAGCGAGGAGGCGGCTCGCGCCCTTGACGAATACCGGTTCAACGACGCGGCGGGCATACTCTACCAGTTCACGTGGCATGAGTTCTGCGATTGGTACCTCGAACAGGCCAAGCTGGTGTTCACCAGCCGGTACTGTCCCGAATCGAAAAAGACGAGCCAGGCCGTCCTGCATTCCTGTCTGAAGGCGATCATCCGGTTGCTGCATCCCTTTATGCCTTTCGTGACCGAGGAAATCTGGTCCATTCTGAACCCGGACGGCACGAGCATCATGAAGGCCCAATACCCGAGGGGATGGGGACGGCAGGATCCGGAAGCCGAGGCGGAACAGTCTCTGATCATCGGTTTGACCACCGCTGTACGGAACATTCGCGGCGAGATGAATATTCCTCCGGCCAAAAAGATCGAGGTCATCTTATACGGCCGGGACGGAGCGTTGCTGGAAAAGCTCCGTCAGTTTGGACCGTATCTGGAAGAGCTGGCCAAAGTGGAGACGATCCGTTTCCAACAGGGCGGAGAGAAGCCGAAAAAGGCTGCTGCCGCCGTGGTGCAGGACGTGGAGATTTTCGTTCCGCTCGCCGGCATCATCGATGTGGAAGAGGAAATTCGACGGTTGGGCAAAGAGATAAAAAAGCTCTCCCAGGAATTAGGTTTTGTGCGTAACAAACTTGAGAAAAGCGACTTTTTATCTCGCGCTCCCGAGCACGTGGTGGAAAAGGAAAAGGAAAAGGCCGAAACCATGCAGGCCCGACTGGAAAAACTGGAACACAGCATGGAGCGGTTGCAGTCAATTCGATAGCACGGCGCACTTCGGCCGTTGCCGAGGGAATCATCTTTTCATCATGAGACTGCCCCGGCAGACATTTCGTTCATTACCCGGCGGTAACAGCCCCATGTCCCGATGGACATGGGGCTGTGTGGTCTTGTGCCTGCTCGTCGTTCTGCTTCCCGCGGTTTCCTCGTGTAAGCGGGAGGAGAGCCGCAATGACAACGTCATCAGATTCGTCACCTGGAAGCCCAACTCACCCCCGGCGTGGGAAGAGGTATACCGCCTTTTTGCCGCCGAACATCCCGACCTGAAGGTTGTCCGCGAAATCGGACCTCACTCCTCCAGCGCGTTTCACGATCTTCTCTCCCAGAAACTCAAGAACAGGAGCCCCGCCGTGGACGTGTTTCTCATGGACGTCACCTGGCCCCCCGAGTTCGGTTCCGCGGGCTGGGCGTTGCCCCTGGAGGAACGGTTCCCCGAACGGGAGAGGGAAACGTTCATTCCCGGAACGATCCGGGCCAATACCTACGCAGGACACGTCTACGGCGTGCCGCTCTACATCGATGCCGGTGTTTTCTATTTTCGCTCCGATCTGCTGGCGCGCTACGGTTTTCAACCGCCGCAAACCTGGGAGGACATGGTTCGGCAGGCCGCTTACATCGTCGGGAAGGAAGCGGCTGCCGGGAATACGCTCCACGGTTTTTCGGGGCAATTCAAGCAGTATGAGGGATTGGTGTGCAACATGCTGGAGTACATCCTGAGCAATCGGGGAGCCATCCTCGATGAAACCGGGAGGAAAAGTGTGCTGCACCTGCAACCGGCGCTGGAAGCGGTTCGATTCGTGCGGGACCGTATCGTCGGGGCCGTAGCCCCCCGAGGGGTGCTCACGTACCAGGAACCGGAATCCCTGGCCCTGTTCGTTCAGGGAAAAGCGGTGTTTCTGCGCAATTGGCCCTATGCATGGGCCATTGCCGACAACCCGGAGCTTTCGAAGGTCGCGGGTAAGGTGGGGATCGCCCGGCTGCCGCATTTCCCGGAAGGGGAGAGCCACTCCACGCTGGGGGGCTGGCAGGTGGGAGTCAGCAGTTATTCGCGGAAGAAGGAGGCGGCCTGGATCTTTGCCTCCTTTCTGAGCAGCCGGAGGGTACAGAAAATTTTGGCGCTTCAGGCGGGACTTCTGCCGGTGAGACTTTCCCTGTATGACGATCCGGACCTCTTGGCCGCCAATCCCCAACTTCAGAAGGTAAAAGAGGTGCTCCTGACCGCCAGTCCCCGCCCCGGTTCGCCGCTCTACCCCGCGCTGTCGAACATCCTGCAGCGGTACTTCAGCCGGGCAATCGCCGAAAGGGATTCCGACGTGGAGGTTGAGGCGCAAGAGGCTTCCCGTGAAATCGACCGCCTCCTTTCCATTCTTCCTCCGGCAGGGAACCGTTAGATCGAACGGAACACGCAAAGATCAACGGCGTTTCAAAGCGGTCAGAGCTTGTCCTGGAGCCATTCGGGCGCCAGTCTCATCAGTTGGAAATTCAATTCGGTCAGGCGGTCGGTGAAAAGAAGGATCCCCACGATTATCAAAAGGATTCCCGAACCGATCGTTACGATGGGGATGAAATGTTTAAAGCGTGAAAAAAAAGAGAAGAATTGGCTGACGGCCAGAGCCGAAATGAAAAAGGGAAGGGCCAGTCCCGCGGAATACACGAGCAGGAGTATGAGTCCCCGTTGGATTTCCCTTTCGGTTCCCGCGACCAATAAGATGGACCCGAGGATCGGACCGACGCAGGGAGTCCAGCCCGCTGCAAAGACGAACCCCACAATGCACGTACCGATGAGCCCGGCGGGTTTGTTTTTCAGCCGGACGATATGATCCTGCATAAGGAGAGGCACTTTGAAGGAAAAGATGATGAAAAGGCCGAAGAATACAATGAGGACGCCTCCCACCTTTTTAATGACCGACTGATATTCGGCGAGTAATCCCCCGACGAGGCTGAACGAGAAACCAAGGAGAATAAAGGCGAAGGAAAAACCGGCGATGAACAGAAGGGAATGGATGACGACTCTCTTGCGATACGCGCCCGTCATGTGTTGATCCACCAATTGATCGTAGCTCAGGCCCGTGATGAAACTCAGATAAGAGGGGATCAAGGGGAGTGTGCACGGTGAAAGAAAACTCAGCACGCCGGCCCCGAAAGCGATCCAGAGGCTCACCTCACCCATCGCTGTTGCTCCTTTCGCCGTGAATGGTGGAAAGCACTGGTTCTTGCATAACGTTTTTTCAATACGGCTTCAATCAGAAGATGCCGCTTGCCATGGAGCCCCTTGGTTTTGCTCATGCAAACATCGGGGCACCCTCTTTCGGAGAGACGAAATAGGTTTTGACACTGCGGAGGGAATGCAGTAACTTTTCCCGATTGTTAACATTTCATGCACGAGGAGTAAAATCGTGTCCCCTTTTGATTTTCGACGTATGAACAGGCTTCCCCCTTATGTTTTCGCCACCGTGAATAATTTGAAAATGGAGGCCAGGAGAAGGGGGGAGGACATCATCGACTTGGGGATGGGCAATCCCGATCTCCCCACCCCTCAACATATTGTGGACAAGCTTACCGAGTCGGCCCAGAAAGCGCATAACCATCGCTATTCCGCGTCCAGGGGTATAACAAAACTGCGTAGCGCCATCGCCGACTGGTACGGCAGACGATATAACGTCGATATCGACCCGGAAAGGGAAGCCATCGCCACGATCGGCGTGAAAGAAGGGCTCTCGCATCTCGTACTGGCCATCACCAGTCCGGGAGACGTCGTTTTCGCGCCCGACCCGACCTATCCCATTCATCAATACTCGGTCATTATCGCGGGCGGCGATTTGCGGAGCGTCCCGATGACCATGGACACAGACTTCTTCGAGGAGTTGCAGAAGGCCACCAAGCTTACCTGGCCCGCTCCCAAGATGCTGATCATTTCTTTTCCGCACAATCCCACTACCAAGGTCGTGGACCTGGAATATTTCCAGAAGATTATCGACTTCGCCCGAGAGCACAACATCCTGGTGGTGCATGACTTTGCTTACGCGGACCTCGTTTTCGACGGTTACAAGGCCCCGTCCATTCTCCAGGTTCCCGGTGCCAAGGACGTCGCGGTGGAATTTTTCTCCATGTCCAAAAGCTACAGCATGGCCGGTTGGCGTTTGGGTTTCTGCGTCGGCAACGCGGAAGTCATCAACACCCTGGCCCGGATAAAGAGCTACCTCGACTACGGCGTGTTTCAACCCGTGCAGATAGCCGGGATCATCGCCCTGAACGGTCCGGACGATTGCGTGCATGAAATCGTGGACACCTACAGAAGCCGCAGAGATACCCTGGTCGACGGCCTGTGCCGCATCGGTTGGCAGGTAGAAAAACCGAAGGGCACCATGTTTGTGTGGGCAAAAATTCCCCAGCAGTATCAATCCATGGGGTCGGTCGAGTTCTGCAAGATGCTCATACAGGAAGCAAAGGTGGCCCTTTCGCCCGGCAGGGGATTCGGGGAGTATGGAGACGACCACGTTCGTTTCGCGCTGGTGGAAAACGAGCATCGCACCAAACAGGCGGTGCGGGGATTAAAGAAGATCCTCTAACATGAGATTCATCCGGTACCCGCGCGTGTCCGTTTAAACAGAAGGTCCGGAAGGCTGTTTTTGCTGCAAATCGAAGCAGTATCGTAATAGACAGGGAAGCATGGTAAAAAGCGGCAAGACCGCTCCTCTCGAAGGAGGGGAGCGAGTTCGTCTTTTCGTTTCACTGAATAGTTGTGACATTAGTGATAAAGAGGAGCGATCGCGAGTGAAGATGGACGTGAGCATCGGATTAATCGGATTCGGTACCGTGGGGAAAGGCGTGGCCAAAATTCTCCTGCAGCAAGGGGAGATGGTCCGCAAGAAACTCGGCGCCAGGGTGATTCTCAAAACCATCGCCGATCTTGATCTCACGACGGATCGCGGAATTCCCTTGGGGGATACCGTGCTGACCGCCGATACGAACAGCGTGCTGGCGGACCCCGAAATTCAGGTGATCGTTGAACTTATCGGTGGGATCGAGCCCGCGAAAACCCTCATCCTGAGAGCCCTCAGGAACGGAAAGCACGTGGTGACGGCCAATAAGGCGCTGCTGGCCGCCCATGGGGCCGAACTGTACCGGACGGCAAACGAGAACGGGGCGGATCTGCTCTTCGAAGCGAGCGTCGCGGGCGGGATTCCGGTCATCCGTGCCCTGAAGGAAGGGTTGGCGGCAAACCGGATAGGCTACATCTGCGGAATCCTGAACGGCACGTGTAATTTCATCCTCACCAAGATGGCGGAGGAAGGCGGCGAATTTTCCGAGGTTCTGAAGGAAGCCCAAAGGCTCGGATATGCGGAAGCCGACCCGACACTCGACATAGAAGCATTCGACACGGCGCATAAGGTAGCCATTCTTCTGGCGCTGTCCCAGGGAATGCACGTGGACCTTTCCGATATCTATACGGAAGGCATCACGCGCATCACCCCGCTCAACGTGCAATTCGCCCGGGAACTCGGATACTGCATCAAGTTGCTGGGCATCATCCGGAGAGTCGGCGACGAGGTGGAGGCTCGCGTACACCCCGCCATGATTCCCAATGCGCACATTCTGTCCAGCGTGAAGGGAGCCTTCAATGCGCTGCAGATCGTCGGCGACAACGTGGGCAACATCCTGCTGTACGGGCTCGGAGCGGGCATGCTCCCCACAGCCAGTGCGGTGGTTGGCGACGTTATCGAGCTGGCGAGAAGCATCAACGCGGGGATATCGGGCAGAGTACCGGAACTGGCCATACAGAGCGAATATCTGTCACGGATCAGGATACGTCCCATCGAGGAGTTGAAGACCTGCTACTATTTCCGCTTTTCCGCCCTGGACCATCCAGGGGTGCTCTCCAAGATTTCGGGAATCCTCGGGGAACACAACATCAGTATCGCATCGGTAATCCAGAAGGGCCGGCAGGAAGGCGGAGAGGTTCCCATTGTCATGATGACTCACGAAGCAAGGGAAGCCGACGCGCGTGCCGCATTGGATCTGATCGATCAGCTTGAGGTAATATCCAGTAAAACCATGATGGTGCGCGTTGAGGAAATGAGCACTCCTGCTCCCTTGGGCGAGGCGTCATGAAGAGTGACCGCACCCGATACCTCTTTCTGGTCGGTGACGGAATGGGAGACTATCCCCTCGACCAACTCAACGGCAAAACTCCGCTTCAAGCGGCCAATACCCCACATATGGATTTCCTGGCATCCCGGGGAACCATGGGGACCGCGCGTACCGTTCCGGAGGGAAAAGAACCGGGCAGCGACATCGCGAACTTGAACATCCTCGGCTACGACCCCGCCCTCTATCATACCGGTCGCGCTCCCTTGGAAGCCGCCAGCATAGGCATTCACCTCGGTAAGGAAGACGTGGCGTATCGCTGCAACCTGGTGACGCTCTCCTTCGGGGATGAGGGGTCCGTTGTCATGGAGGACTATGCGGGCGGCCACATAGAGAACGAACAGGCGCGGACGGTGGTTGAGGAGTTGGAGAGGAACCTGGGCACGGAGGATATCCGTTTTCACCAGGGGGTGAGCTACCGACACGTCATGGTGTGGAGAAACGGTAGGGACGACCTGCCGAGCATTCCGCCCCACGACATGCTGGGGAAGGAAGTCGGATGTTTCCTTTCGGAAGAATATCTTCCCCGTGTGAACACGCTGGTCCGGGAGTCGTGGAAAATTTTCGGGAGCCTGAAGGAAAAGGCGTTGCCGTCCCTGGTGCCCAATTCCATCTGGCTCTGGGGGGAGGGAAGAGCCCCCAGGCTGCCCTCGTTCAAGGAGAAGTTCGGTCTGAATGGAGGCGTGATTTCCGCCGTTGACCTCTTGCACGGCATCGGGATTTACGCCGGGCTGACTCCTATTCACGTTCCCGGAGCTACCGGATATCTCGATACGAATTATGCCGGAAAGGTCGAATACACACTGAAGCATCTTGAGGAGCAGGACGTCGTTTTCCTTCACGTGGAAGCGCCCGACGAAGCTTCGCATTCCGGGAACCTCGATCTCAAGATGAAAGCCATTGAGCAGTTCGACAGCCTTGTAGTGGGGCCGATCCTGCAAGGGTTGGAACGGTTCGACCATTTTCGCGTATTGCTCATTACCGATCACTACACGCCAATCGCCCTTCGCACGCACATCGGGGAACCGGTCCCCTTCGTCATCTATGACAACAGAAGAGACGGAGAACGGAATCCGCTCCCCCGCGGTTTCAACGAGGTGGAGGCGGGGCGGAGCGGCGTCCGTGTTGATGAAGCATTCCGCTTGGTCGAACAATTGGTTGCGGGAAATGACTGAGCGCCACGCGGCGACGGTTCGGGTCCTCTATGGGGACGTCGACTCCATGAAGCAAGCCTACTACGGGAACTATCTCCGGTGGTTCGAAGTGGGAAGAGCGGAGTTTCTGCGAAGCAGGAAGTTGTCTTACCGGGATCTGGAGTCGAGCGGATTTTTTCTCCCCGTGAGTGAGGCGTATTGCAAGTACCTGAAACCGGTCAGATACGACGATCTCCTGACGATCGAAGCCGTGCCGGAAAACGTGAGAAGAGTGAGCGCCCGGTTCGCGTACCGGATCATGAACCAAGCAGGGCAGTTGGTGGCGGAGGGGTACACGGTCCATCCTTGCATGGACGGCGCCGGGAAAATGGTTCGAATGCCCCCGTTCCTAGTGGAAGTACTTTCGTCCGATGAAAGTGAAGTCCGTCGTTGACAAACCGTGTTTCTCTTATCAGTTGGTGTTGCTGGTGCGGGGTGGAGCAGTCAGGTAGCTCGTCGGGCTCATAACCCGAAGGTCTCAGGTTCGAATCCTGACCACGCTACCAATAAACCAAAGGCTTAACCCGCTTAATTCATGAGGGGTTCAAAAAAGAGCGATCGGTAGCGTCGTCCGGCATTTCTTGTATGCGGATTATTGCCCAAAGGTGGGTTTTCGACGAGCTCGTAGCCGAATAAGAGTCGGATGAAGTGATTTTTCAGAGCGAGAAGGCGCAGGTATGCCGTGGGGGTGTTCGGGAAGCGATGGAGATGGCAGGAACGGCTACGCGGGTGCAGCCCTGATGCTATCGACAAGCCGGGCAAAGAGGATTTGATACGGGTAGCCGGAGGCCATGTGGAACCAGACGCGACGGTTGCTCTGGATAACGCGGGCTCCGATTTTGAGGAGCCTGAGTCTGATGGTTCCGGCCTGGGCCGCGCTCAGTTCGGTTCCCTGTAGGTGGCGACGCAGGAGCCAGAACAAACTGTATGCCACGGTATGAAGCAGGAGGCGGAACTGATTGGCCTGGAAGCGATGACAGCTGAGCCGGTCGGCCATGAGATCCAGCTTCAGTTCCTTGATCCGGTTTTCCACCTCGCCCCGCAGAACATAGACTTCGTCATAGATGGTTCGGGGGCCGCTGCGGAGATTGGTAACGACAAAACGCTGGTTGAGTCCCCTTGGCAGCCATTCCACCTTGGCCACGACCCTGCGGGATCGCTTCCACGAGTCGGCCTTATAACCGAAGGAGGTAAAAGAGCGCTGCTTGCAGCTTGTGCGCTCGAAGGCCCGTTGAGCCTGGGCGGTAAGACTCTCGACCTTCTTCCTGAGTCGGTTATTGGTAATCATGCCGATCACATACGAGATACCATGCTTTTCCAGGAAGCGGTAGATCGCCGGGACGGCGAAGCCGGCGTCCGCGCGGAGCAGAATGCTGCTTCGCGGATAGGCTTTTTGCAGCTTCTTGATCAGCCGCTTCAGGATCGAAACGGCCGCTTTCGAGGCGTGCGCGTTGCCGGGGCGAAGCACCGCCGCCAGAGGGAATCCGTCGAGGCCGTCGAAGATCAACAGAGGATGATACATGTACTGGTCATAGTAGCCGTGGAAGAAGCTCAACTGCTGATCCCCATGAGTGGGATCGTCAGTGGTGTCCATATCCAGAACGATCCAGGCCGGGGAGCCGGGATGGGTCCGGAGGTACAGATCGACCAGCCGGTCGGCCAGGCGAAAAAGATCGCGCTCGTTTACCCGGTTCTCGAACCGGGAGATGGTGGGTTGACTGGCGAGATCGGGAGAACTCTCCGGCAACCTTCCCGACAGGGTCTTGAGCGCCGGGTCGCCTTTCAGTGTATCGGCGTCGTTGGCGTCCTCGTATCCCAACGCGATGGAAAAGATACGCTGCTTCACCAGCGTGGAAACCTCATGAACCGTTCGTTCCGGATCGCGCGAATCATGAAGGGCGGCCGCTACGGCTGCGGTCACTCGGTACCGCTCGTCGATTTCCCTCAGCAAAAGGCCGCCCCCGTCGGAGGTCATGCGGCCGCCGTCGAAACACGCGATGATTTCCTTGTTGAAAAGGCTTCCCAAGCTGAGCTGTTTATGGCAGACTGTTTTCATAAGGGTGTGCTCTGTCTTTAGGTTTTTGTTAGCGGTAACAATACCTTAGACCACACCCTTTTCCTTTTCAAGCCTTCCTGATGAATAATCCGGGTTAAATCGAAACGATCTAAGCCTTTAAACAGACCAGCTGTGCCAGAAGGAAAGATGAATATCATCGGATTTATCGCAAGTCCGCGGAAAGAAGGCAATACCGCCTGGGCAATAAACAAAATACTCGAAGGTGCGAAAGAACAGGGCGCCGAAACCCAATCATGGTATTTCAACGATCTTGATATCAAACCATGTCAGAGTTGTTATGGCTGCAAACAAGGAGATCTGCGATGTATTATCAACGACGACATGCAGAAACTTTATGGCGCGCTTGAGCATGCCGATGCCCTTGTTCTCGGTTCGCCGGTTTACCTGGGGCAGATGAGCGCCCAGGCGAAGATATTCACCGACAGGTTGTTCGCACAACACTCTCCGCGATTCTCTCCGCATTTCAAGGACCGAAATGCTGGGAAAAAGCTGGTTCTTGTGTTTACTCAGGGTAATCCCGATTCCGGCATGTTCCAGGTGTATTTTGATTACACGAAAAACATGTTTCAGTTGCTGGAATTTGATGTTAAAGGCGTGTATGTCGTTGCCGGTACGCGAAATGAACCGGCGCATGAAAGAAAAGATCTGCACACTGTCATGAAGGATATCGGTTCATCGTTGGTTTCGGAACGATTCCCGGAATAATGAGGGGTATTTCTGCGCAGCAGGGGGCTCGTTTACCGGGATCTGGAGTCGAGCGGATTTTTTCTCCCCGTGAGTGAGGCGTATTGCAAGTACCGGAAACCTGTCAGATATGACGATTTCCTGACGATCGAAGCCGTGCCGGAAAACGTGAGAAGAGTGAGCGCCCGGTTCGCGTACCGGATCATGAACCAAGCAGGGCAGTTGGTGGCGGAGGGGCACACGGTCTATCCTTGCATGGTCGGCGCCGGGAAAATGGTTCGCATGTCCCCTTTTCTGCGGGAAGCGCTTTTATTCGAATAAAGTGAATTCCGTCGTTGACAAAGAGTGATTTGTCCCCTATTATCGTTTGATATTGCTGATGCGGGGTGGAGCAGTCAGGTAGCTCGTCGGGCTCATAACCCGAAGGTCTCAGGTTCGAATCCTGACCCCGCTACAAAGAAAAAAGCACTTACGGTAATTCTCCGTAAGTGCTTTTTTCTTTGTAGCTTCCGGAACGGTGGAAATCGGAATTATTGAAGGAAAAATTCCGTCGTGAGCGGCCAGCTATCGAGGGAGTATCACTGCACCGGGATGGTTCTCGTACCGGACGCTCTCACCATGTATAATGCCGAGACGCGAGTGCCTGCAGACGCACCGGACGGCGCGGACAATTTCTCGGTGACGCTCGGGCGTTGAGGATTCTGCGAGATCCGGAAAATGGATTTGCGATTGGATACCTTCCGTTTCATAAAGACGCTTTCATCAACTACCAATTGAACAGATGGTATTCCCTCGGCTTTACCCGGCTGGAAGACATTGCTCGCGTCGGTGCGGCAACGAAAACATTCGATGATTACGTGAAACAATTTATCGGGTTGGCTGAAGAGGCACTCCCCCGGGGCCACCTCAGGAATGCCGCATTTTATTACGGGCGGCGGAGTTCTTTGTCGCTCCCGGTGATAAATACAAGTTGCACCTGGCGTTGCTCGGTATATCGATGGGCGGCTACTGGAGCATACGGGCGGCGGCATTCGAAAAGAGAATACGCCGGGTCATCGCTTTTCCGCCGGTCTATGATTGGCTCGAAATGGCCGGCGCCTTTAATAGACGTCTCGTTCGCGAGTTGATGAAGCGACGGAAACTCATGAAATTTCTTGTACGGCTTAAGATGATGAACAGAAGACTGAAGCACGTCATGCACCGCACACTCTGCCGCATCCAAAAAACCGAACCCATAGATGCCGTCGATTGGCTCCTGGCCATAAACAGGGAACACCTCCATTCGGAGAAGGTGGACCAGGACGTTTTGCTTCTCGGAAGTGAGAATGACGTTTTTCAGCAACCAAAACTCGTCTATAAACAGGAAAGGGGCTTGACGAACGCGAGGTCCGTTACTACTCATATTTTAACCAAAGCCGAGCATGCGGATCAGCACTGTGCGAGAGGAAACATCGGCCTTGCACTTCAGGTAATGCTCGATTGGCTGGAAAAAACCGCAGAGCGTTACGGTGAATATGGGTCTGCCGCGAGCGCTGAGGTGGATGCCGGCAAAAAAGCGTAGAGGGGTGGAGGCTTTCCGGGGTAAAGAGATCGACGCATCTTCTCTTCGGCCTGATCACGAGCGGGGCTTTTTATGCCTGCGAAAGAATGAGTCTTCGGGATCATGCCGTATTTGTTTGACAGGCGTCATGATGAGTTGTTACAATTTTTTCTGACCTCAAAAAACAGTTCCCGGCCGAACGTTTCTTTATGAGCTGGATTGGGGTGAGAAGATTCATAAGTTTTTCGGAGATGTTTTCTCGCCTTGGATGGTGGAAATGTGAGGAATTGAATTTTTTACCTTAGTGAGCCGAATCGTTCCGCTAAAGCCGTTCTTGGTCGAACCGGTAGCAGTCTTGAAAGGATTCAACGGTACTCCGGGTAACTCTTCTTTCTGGCCTTCCGTTCACCAGCTTTTCATGGGAATCTACAATTTGCGGCAGTCGAGCCATAAATTGCGGCTAGACCGGCAGGCACTGATTTTTAACTCTCGAATACTACAGTAAATCCCGGATTGGTATTGTTCTTGCTCTACGAATGCGCAGTATGCAGGAGAGAGGAGAAAGTACCGATGGAACGGATGCTGCGGGTTGGGGATATGGTTTGGTGGAGCGATTTCTTCGGCGTGAAACCCTGGCGTCCGGCCACCGTGAAGAAAATCAGCGTTACGAAGGGTGAAGGACAGTGGAAAGACGGAGAAGGAATCCCTTGGGATGAGGTTCGCAGACACCGGGTTGTGGTCGACCTCACCAACGGGTACTGGGCTCTGGGAAATCAAATAGCTCCATACGGTTCCAAGATCGAATGAGATCGCGGCATCGAAAGCATTCAACACGAAACGGTTCATTCGAACAGGGAAAAGAGAGCAGAACTTTGGAATAAACTCATTCTGTAGTGAAGAGATCAGTAATAGCGACGATAAAAACTCTATTCTGATGAAGTACTCATTGTGGTATGGATCGACGCAAACAAAAAAGACAATATGATACGATAACGATACGCTACAGGAAGGATGAGGATATCCTCTACACTGTAGGCGACGTTATTAATCTCACGAACAGGGGATTTTGCCTGCTCCTGCCCATTGACCTGGAAACGAATGAAGACTTCCAGTTCGAGGTTTTTACTGGAGGCAACAGCATCAAGGGAACCGCGCACGTGGTGTGGATGGATGAAGGACACGTGCGAGCAGGCTGCAGTTACGATTCCATTGAGTCCTGTCGGTATAACGGATAGGGCACACCATATACTCGCAAGCTACATCGGAAAGTATTGTACATGAGACTAGATCAAAAAAAGGCATTAGAAGAAAAACTCCGCGCCATGCTGAAGCCCGAAAAACAGGGAGACGAACGCGTCGTTGTTCCCTCCGGAACGGGTAACGTAATTCGGCGGCGTAAAGGGCATAAGGACAAAAGGGTTTCTCTCGGGTAACCCGAGATGAGACCGCGGACGGGGCAATAGCGCCCGTCCCGACCTGATTCCTTTTCGAACGCAGAAAACGAAATCCATAATTCTCCGGTGCAAGCAGTCCTTATCAGACTGACTTTCGGCACTGCCCCGACGGTTCACGACTCAAAAACCGTGGTGTGAAGATGGGGAGGAGAAGCATTAATCGGTGCTTCGAGCGCGGACGGTAACGTCCGTCCGAAGCGGCCGGGCTTCCCGTCCCACAACATGCTCCGAACGGACAAGCCGCGTTCCTTCGCGGTTCGCAGTCACGCCTGTGCGGAGAAAGCGGAAACACCTTCAGGTATCGAGTGATATGTCGGCATTGCAGGTTTGCGGCATTTTCGCTACTATACCGCTCTGCTCCGTTGCCTGACGCATGAAATTTTCCGCCGCGCAAGGCTTCAGGGGCTATGGCCGATGTGGAATGAGAGAGAAGCGGAATCCGGAGTCGACCCTTGTGGACCAGTGATCCTCCCTGATCGGTACGACCGGTTCCGTGGTTTCTCTCGCACCGCCTCGACGGAGAGGTGCCGTGACGGAAAAAATCGAAGCCGGAGATGATCACACAGGGGTAAGCGTTCCCCCGCTGCCGGTAGTCGGTCAGTTTCTTCGCTTTGCGGCGGTGGGCGCGGTCGGCACGATCTTTCATTACATCGTCCTCGTCACCATGGTACAGCTGATGGAACTACGGCCGCTGTTGGGTTCCGGGGCCGGGTTTGCGGTGGGGGCGTTCGTCAATTACCGCCTCAACTATCGCTTCACCTTCCGTTCCACCCAAAGACACGGGGTCGCCATGCCCAGGTTCTACCTGGTCGCTTTGGCGGGTCTCGGATTCAACACCCTTCTCATGTATGTGCTCAACGAACGGCTGAACCTCCACTACCTCATCGCTCAGGTTCTCGCTACCGGGGCGGTTTTTTTTTCAAACTTTGTGGGCAACAGATTGTGGACATTCAAGGAGACTGTTCGTGTCACCGACAGATCAACCGGTATCTGAAGTCCGAGCCGACCCTCGCCGGCTGCTCAGCATCGTGGTTCCCGTCTACAATGAGGAAGAAGTCGTCGGAGCACTCTACCGAAGACTATCCGCTACTTTGGCTGCGATTCCCATGCGTTGGGAGGTCATCTTCGTGAACGACGGCAGCCGGGACCGGACCATGGATGTGCTGCGGGAACTCAGGGTAATAAACGAACAGATTGCGGTCGTCGAGCTAAGTAGGAATTTCGGGAAGGAGGTCGCCTTATCCGCCGGATTGGATTTCGCGCAAGGGGACGCGGTGGTGGTTATCGATGCCGACCTTCAGGATCCGCCGGAGCTGATTCAAGAATTCGTCAAATGGTGGACGGAGGGGTATGACGTCGTCTATGCCAAGCGCGTCAGCCGGGAGGGCGAAACGATTCTGAAAAAAGTCACCGCTTTCCTTTTCTACCGTTTTATAAGGAAAATGAGTGAGGTATCCATTCCGGAGGATACCGGCGATTACCGGCTGCTCAGCAGGCGGGCGGTGGATTCCCTCAAGCGGCTGCGCGAACGGCACCGCTTCATGAAGGGCTTGTTCGCCTGGATCGGCTATCCGCAAAAAGAAGTTCCCTACACAAGGGACCCGAGACATGCGGGCCGGACGAAATGGAACTACTGGAAATTGTGGAATTTCGCCCTGGAAGGAATCACCTCTTTTACCAGTCTTCCGCTGAAGCTCTCCACTTACCTTGGTTTTATAGTAGCGGCGGGCTCATTGGTCTACGCAACGGTGATGGTATATAAAACGGTAATGTACGGAAATCCGGTGGCTGGGTATCCGTCGCTCATGGTGATCATTCTGTTCTTGGGAGGAGTACAACTCATCTCCCTGGGGCTCATCGGTGAATATCTGGCTCGGGTCTTCGATGAAAGCAAACAGCGCCCGCTCTACCTGGTGAAGCAGTATTTGCCCCCGACGAACGGAAACGATGGGAAGGTGGGCGGGGACGTCGTTCAATGACGCTCGCCCTCACGGATAGCACTGTGGGAAGATTTGATGCGGAGCCGTTTCACGGTCGCGCATCGCTGTTTTTATTGCGGTAAAGAGCGGCGTTGAACCGCCGGAAACGGCCATCCTTCGGAAAATCGTATGTTGGGTCGGCGGGAGTGCACGAAAAATATGCTCAAGAAATTTCGGCCGACGACCGATTAAGATATCTGAAGGGCAGGGATGCTCCTGCTGATACGTTTTAACTGAATAGCTTCTCGTTCCCCCTGTTCCGGATTTCCACCTGACGCACGCAAGACGCGGTTTTCCTCGGCCACTCCTCCTCATCTTTCGCTGATACTCTCTGTCCCTTCTTCATTTTTTTCGCATTATTTCACTTTAAATATTCCTTATCCTTCTCCAGTGCATGCACAATCATTTTGTCGAGTTCCGGAGCTTTCCACAGTATCCGTTCCCAGGAAGGGAGATGCCGTATTTTCACTCCTTCGTCGGAGAGCTTTTTCTCTACTTGTAAGATTGCCTGTTGAAGTCCGGAGTCTACAAAAGGTTTGAATTCCTCAAAGGAAGCGGTAAAGCGCAGCAATTTTTCCGCAATGTGAGAGGGCGACGTCAAGAGGTCTCCGGTCTCCGCCACCGCTTTGCTCAGGACCTCGTAAACCATCCGCTCCTCCTCGTCCCGAGGATAGATGAACTGGTTGAATTCGGCATTGTCGGAATACTTCTTGATCGTTTCTTCAGCGATAGATTCATAGGTGAGAGCCAGATCGCGAAAGAATTCCTCGCCGACCTCCAACCCTTCTTCCACAATAAGCGCATGCATAATCGTGTGGATGATGTCCAACGACATGCGGTGTAGCCCTTTGGATGGGTCCTGAACGCTTACCCTCTGATGCTTATGCTCGAAGCTTTGCCGGGTGAATTCCACCTGGGCGGCTTTTTGCGAATTGCGCCATACTTCCAATAGGGTGAAGATCTCCACGCCCCAATCGAGTGCGTAACGGATTTTTTTCAGAAGCCACATGTCGAATACGACTTCTCCGGAGAGCTGATAATCGAAACAGAGGAGAAAATCGATGAGCCTGAGGAGCTTCTCTTCATCGCTGTCGCTGAATTTTCTTTTGAGAGCGAGCAGGAGAGGATCGAGGAGCAGTCGCTTGACCCTGCCGAAGAGCCGTTGTCCGTCCCAACGTGCATAAAACGCCTTGGAGAACGAATAGTCATGCACGAGTACCGGAAAGAAAAGGCGGTCCAACTGCTCGCGCTTGAAGGTGCGAATGTCCGCATCAAGAAGCCCCACAGTGGTCGCACCCAAGGCCAAGGCGACCCCGAAACCCATGAAGACGTTTCTTCCTTTTCCGGACCGGGAGAGGTCGAATCCCTGCTCCTCGAGGAAAGTGTAGATACCCTTCATGGAGGGGCCGTCGTTCCATTGAATTACGTAATTTTTAAGATCGAATTTTTTCAGGATATCGATACAGAGTCGAACGTCGTCTTCAGTGGCCCCGTCCAATCCGAAAATGATCTGTGCCAGGTATTCGGCACCGGAAAGCTCCTGAATGATGTTTTCAAAAACCGGTCGATTCGCGGGATCGTTGAACTCGGAAGCAAGCGCCGGAATAATAAGCACCGGCTTTCTCCACTTTGCGGCAAGCTTCAGCTTCTCCTGCAAATCGATATCGCCTTTGAGCAGGTAATAGGTGGTGACGCGAGAGTGTGTTTGTGCGAAACTGGGCATTTTGATCGCCTTTCCGTGTCGGCTAACATTCACTCGAACGTATGGTGGACCTACACGATTTTCTTTTTAGCAGACTCCACAACGATAGGAAACACCTCCTTTTGTAAGGGATCCGAAAAGCGCGGTCCGGCTCTCGTTAATCGATGAATTCGCTTTCAATCCGCTGCAAAGTGTTCAGCCTGCTTGACGAAAACGATTCGCTATCGTAATGTTCCCACCAGCAATCCATCTTTCGTTATTTCTTTTCTTTACTTATCGGTCCTGTTTCCGAAACTTATCGTCCGCCGCGAATTCCGACAGAATTGCCGGGTACTTGGGGAGAAAGGCTTATCCCAATGCGGGTTTTAATGAAATTCGGGAAAACGGGGTATCCGCTTTTCCTGTCGGATGACTGGAACGTCACGGTTCTGACCAAAGAGTCCATGCCGGTGATTCAGGAGCCCCAGGTGGCCCTCCGGAATGCCTTTGATGCACCGGTGGCTTCAAAATCCCTCGAAGCCGAGGCGCGTGGCCGATCGAACGTCTGCATCGTCATCTGCGACATCACCCGTCCCGTTCCGAACCAATTGATACTGCCCGTTCTGGTGGAGAGATTGACGGCCGCCGGGATTGCTCTGGAAAAGATAACGATACTCATCGCAACCGGACTCCACCGCCCAGCGACGGAGGCGGAAATAAAAGAACTGGTGGGGAGCGATCCCGCCGCCGGGAAGGTTCGGGTCGTAAACCATTTCGCCCGCAATGACGATGGGCACGTGTTCCTCGGACACACCGAACAGGGAACTCCCGTAAAGATCGACCGGCAGCTCATGGAAGCCGATCTTCGGATTGCCGTCGGCCTGGTCGAACCGCACATATTGGCCGGCTATTCGGGCGGGAGGAAAGTAATCGTTCCGGGTGTGGCGCACCGGGACACCATTACGTATCTTCATTCGGCCAGATTCGTGGAGAATGAGAGAACCGCCAATTGCGTGTTGGATGGCAACCCCACGCATGGGGAGCAGCTCCGGATGATGGAGATGATCGGGCGGCTCCTGTCGGTCAACACCGTCATAGACGAAAACAGAAATCTGTCTTTTGTCAATTTCGGAGAAATCGTCGAAAGCCATAAAGCTGCGGTTGACTTTGCCCGCCGTTACGTCGAAATCCCCGTTCGAAGGAAATTCAAGACGATTGTGACCTGCGGCGCGGGCTACCCGCTCGACAAAACCTTTCACCAGGCCACCAAAGGGCTTTTAGCCGTGACTGATGTCCTGGAGGACGGGGGAGACGTTTTCCTGCTTTCAGAGTGTTCCGACGGAATCGGATCTCCCGACTTTGTTTCCGCCCAGCAACGAATGCTGGATATTGGCATCGAACCGTTCCTGGAAAGCCTGCGGGAAAAGCACCATGCCGACGTGGACGAGTGGGTTTCCGAGCTTTTGATTCGGGCGCTTCGGAAAGGGACCGTCAACCTTTTCACCAGGGGATTGTCCCCCTCCGAAAAGACGCTGACGGGAGTCAACGTGGTGGATGCTCTCGACGATGCCTTAAAAAAGGCACAGGCTCAATCGAGCGACGCCGGAGTACTGGTAATTCCCGAGGGACCGTATGTTTTTCCCGTTTATGCTCCCCTTTAGCACAACGTTTTGATCAGCCGAAAAACTCGGATAGCGGGTAAATTTTTCAACCAACAGGAGGAGGTTTTCGCATGAATAGGAGATTCTGGTTCGTCCTGTGTATCGTGGGCATGGCGGCATTGCTGTTCTCGTTGCCCGCGGCCTACGCGGAGAAGGAGATCAAGGTCGGGATCGTCGACTGCTACACGGGGCCGCCAAGCACCTATACCAACGATGTACGGGATGCGTTCAAGCTCGCGGTAGACAAGATCAATGCGAAGGGCGGCGTCCTCGGACGGAAAATCTCTTTTGTTACACGCGATACGAAATTCAAGGTGGACATCGGCCTCAGTGCGGCGAAAGAACTCATCATGCGGGAGAACGTCGACATCCTGATGGGAACGATCAACAGCGCCACGGCTCTGGCCATATCCGAAGTATGCGCCAAGGAAAAGATTCCCTTCTTCGTCACCTTTTCAAAGAGCGATAAAATTACCGGGGAAAAGGGGAACAGGTACGTGTTCTCCATGACCGAGAACACCGCCATGGCCGGAAAGGCGGCGGCGGTCGGCTTGGCGAAGCGTCCTTTCATGAAGTACTGGATAGCGGGTGACGATTACGAGTACGGACACGCCATTGCAGAAGGGGTGTGGGAGAACCTCAAAAAGCTCAAGCCCGGAGTACAGCTGCTCGGTCAGACGTGGTGGAAGGTGGGAGAGCCCGATTTCACTCCTTACATAACGGCAATCCTTGCCTCGAAACCCGATGCCGTCATCATTGCAACCGGCGGCCGCGACTGCGTCCCCTTCCTCAAGGCTGCGAAGGAAACCGGATTCAACCAGAAGGTTCCTTTCTTCATGCATACCGGAACCGAGCTGTCCACGTTGAAGCCCCTGGGGCTGGACGCGCCGGAGGGAGTCATCGGTACGTCGAATTACCAATTCTACTATCCCGAAACGCCGGCAAATAAGGCGTTTGTGGAAGAATTCAAAAAGGCTTATGATAGATATCCCGGCGTGGGGGCCCTTTACGGCTACATGACCGCCCAGTTCATCGCCCAGGGTTTCGCGAAGGTGAAAAAGTTCGATAAAGAAAAGTTTATCGACGCCCTGGAAGGTTTGAAGATCGACGGACCGGTGGGGCCAATCACCCTGCGCGCGTTCGATCATCAGGCGGAACTTCCGATGTACATGGGGGTCACCAAAAAAGCCGAAGGCTATGACTTCCTCATCGCCAAGGACATCGTCACGATTCCCGGACCGGATTGCATGCCCTCAATAGAAGATATCAAGAAAGCCCGGGGAAAATAGCGGGAAATCGAACGTGACTAAAAGAGAGGGGAGAGAATAGCTCCCTTCTCTTCCATTTTTGAGGAACAGATCAGTCGTAGACTGAAGACAAACGACAAAGGAGACCGAAGGTACTGATCCGGAGTGCAGGCCGGAACAGCATCCGGGTAGGCAAAATGGAAATCGGCGCACACGTCACCCTCTCAGCCCTGTTGCAGCAGGTACTCGTCGGACTCAGCAGGACAACCATTCTTTTTATCGTCTCGTCCGGATTGAGCCTTGTTCTCGGTGTTTTGAGAATCCCCAATATTTTCCACGGTTCCCTCTATATGATCGGAGCCTTTCTCACGTACTCCATCGCGACCCTTCTCGGCGGCGGAGCGTTGGGTTTCTGGGTCGCCATAGTAGCGGCACCCATAGGCGTGGCATTGATCAGCTTTGTGGTGGAAAGGGGGCTGTTTCAGTACCTGTACCATCGCGAACACTTGATGCTGCTGCTCTTCACTTTTGCCATGGCCCTGGTTTTCGGCGATCTGGTGAAGCTTGTCTGGGGATCGGACTTCCGTTCCTTCACCGCACCTGAACTCCTCCAGGGCTCACTCTCGTTTTTCGGTCTTCCCTTTCCCCGGTACAATATTTTCCTGCTGATCCTGGGACCCATTGTGGCTTACGGACTGTGGTTCCTCACCAATAAGACGAAGATCGGGAAAATATCGCGGGCCGCCGCGGTGGATCGGGAAATGGTGGACGCCATCGGCATCAACGTGAGCTGGATTTTCGCGGCGGTCTTCATCATCGGGTGTTTTATGGCGGGACTGGGGGGAGCCTTGGTGGCGCCGACGCAGAACATCACCCAGGGGATGGATCACACCATCATTATTGAAGCTTTTCTCATCGTGATCATCGGAGGACTGGGCAACATATGGGGGGCCCTGCTCGGAGCAATGATCTTCGGGCTGACCGATTCGGTCGGGATTCTTGTGTGGCCGCAGTTCGCAATTGTATTTCCCTATGCCGCTGTTGTAGTGGTCTTGCTTTTCAGGCCCAAGGGGTTGTTGAAATCGACGTGGTAACAGGAGCATACGTTGTCCGACAGTCAATCCTATAAGAAGTGGTATCTTCTCATCGCCGGTGTCGTGGGCTTGCTCTTTATGGGGCCGTTCTTTTTGAGCAGATTCTACATTTACCTGCTCGCTCTCATTCTGGTGACCGGCCTGCTGGCGACAAGCCTCAACCTAGTCCTCGGTTTCGGCGGAATGTACCAGTTTCACCATTCGGTGTTCTACGGGGTAGGGGCATACGCATTCGCGATCATGCTTACGAAAACCGGGCTGCCGTTTTTCGTCATCTTTCTGGCAAGTCCGGTCATCGCGGCCGTCATCGGCTTACTCATGGGCCTCATCTGCGTGCGGCTTACCAAGCTCTACTTCGGCATGCTGCAGATATCGCTCGGTTCACTGGTGTGGGCCATTGTGTTTCGCTGGTATTCCTTCACCGGAGGAGACGACGGCATTCACGGCGTACCGTTGCCGGAGTGGATTTCGTCCATCACGGGCTCCTACTATTTCATCCTTGTAGTAACGTGCGTTTGTTTCGTCCTCATGTACCTGATCGTGAACTCACCTTTCGGGCGCATCTTTCAGGCCATAAGGGACAACCCAGAGCGAAGCGAGGCAATAGGCGTCAACGTGAAACGCCACCAGTTGAAGGGGCTGGTGATCGCGGCTTTCTTCGGGGGAGTTGCCGGCGTTCTGTTCGTGAGTGTCGAGGGTTCCGCCTTTCCCGACCTCATGTTCTGGACGCTGTCGCTGGAGATTCTGATCATGTGCCTGCTGGGCGGTTGGTTCACTTTTCTGGGGCCGCTGTTCGGGGCGGCCATCATGGTTGCGTTGAGGACCTTCGTGGGGATTTACACCGAATACTGGACCATGATTCTCGGAATTATCCTGATGCTGCTGATATTTTTCCTGCCCGAAGGGGTTCTGGGATACTTTTTCTCTCATTCCCGTTTCCGGAAAAACCGGCGTCTTCCCGAAGGTCAGGAATCGTTATGATGATGCGGGTGGAAAAACTGAGCAAGTCGTTCGACGGTTTCATGGCGGTCAAAGAGGCGAATCTCTCTCTGCGCCAGGGAGAAATCGTGGCGGTGATCGGGCCGAACGGAGCGGGAAAGACGACGCTCTTCAACCTCATTACCGGACAGCTGAAACCCGACACCGGCAAGGTGTATCTGAACGATCGCGACATCACCGGCCTGCCGCCGTATACGATCTGCCGGAGGGGAGTCAGCAGGTCGTTCCAGATCGTCAACATCTTCAACCGTATGACGGTGTACGAAAACGTGCAGGCCGCGGTGCTCTCCCATCAGGGGAAGACGGGAAACATCTTTTCCCCCTCGCGCAACATTGCCAGGGCGGAAACCGAGAAGATACTGCTTGATCTCAATTTGCTGGACAAGGCCGATCGAGTGAGCGGACTTCTTTCGTATGGAGATCAGAAGGTACTCGAAGTGGCCGTCGCTCTGGCCAACCGCCCGCAGCTGCTCATACTGGACGAACCGACAGCTGGCCTCGCCCAGGAAGAAACCCAGGTCATTATCGATCTCATCAAACAATTGTCCGGAGACATGGGGCTCAACATCCTTTTCTGCGAACACGATATGGCCATGGTGTTTTCCCTCGCCCACACGATCATGGTAATGCATCAGGGTAGATCGATCATTCAGGCTCCTCCGGACGAGGTGAAGAATAATCCCGTGGTGAGAGAAGCCTACTTGGGGGGAGAAGAGTAATGCTGGAGATCCGCAATATTCACACCTATTACGGACTGAGCCATATTCTCTTCGATGTTTCCCTCACGGTGGGCAAAGGAGAAATCGTCTGCCTGCTGGGCAGGAACGGCGCCGGCAAATCCACCACCATGCGGAGCATCATAGGGCTTACGCCTCCGAAACAGGGAACCATCGAGTACCGGGGCATGGACATCTCGGGGAAAAAGCCGCACGCGATCGCCAGAATGGGGATAGGGTACGTGCCCGACGACAGGAGGGTGTTCGCCGACCTCACGGTCGAGGAAAATCTGGACATATCCGAGAGAAAGCCCCAAAGCGGCGAATGCGACGAGTGGAACAAATCGCGGGTGTACGATCTTTTTCCTCCGCTGCGCGAGATATCGTCAAGGCGAGCCGGGTTCTTGAGCGGAGGCGAACAGCAGATGCTTACCATAGCTAGGGCGCTGATGATCAACCCTCAGTTCCTCCTGCTCGACGAGCCCACCGAAGGGCTTGCCCCCCTGTTCGTCCATATGCTCGAAAGGCAAATTGCCCAGCTGAGGGATAACGGACTTACCGTTCTTCTGGCCGAACAGAACCAACAGGTTGCCCTTAGATTGAGCAATCGGGGATACGTTATCGACAACGGAATCATTCGCTATTCCGGTACCATCGAAGACCTCCGCTCGCAGGAAGAAATCCGCAGAAAATACCTCCTGGTGTAACCGTCGTCCCTCGGAATTATTGTACAATGCATAAATGATGGTACAGGGAGCACTTTGAGAGCATTGGTCCTCGGCCGGAGGGCATTTTGGGAAGTTCATGCCGAGGTGTCGAAGCACGAACGGTCCGGCTTGTTCCCGGGGCAGGATACTTTCCCGAAATTTTCCGATGCACCAAAAAAAAGACCCGCAAAATGCGGGTCTTTCGTATCACCGAAAGCAGTCGGCGGGTGCGGGTCCTACTCCATGGCTTCGAAGATCAGCTCGGTGAGGTCCTTCACCACGAGGTCCACGTTCTGCTTGCGCGCCCGGGTCTGGATGGTTCGCAAACACTGCTGGCAGGACGAAACGACCATGTCGGCGCCCGTCTGCTTGATTTCGTCGATTTTCATCTGAGCGACTTTGCCGGCCAGTTCGGGATCGACCATTTCCAGGTTTCCGCCCCCGCCGCAGCACATGGAGAGCTGGCGGTTGTGGGCCAGTTCGACCAGTTCGATGCCGGGTATCGCCTTGAGCACCTGGCGCGGTTCGTCGAACACGCCGCTGTTGCGGCCCAGATCGCACGGGTCGTGATAGGTCACCTTGGCCTTGATTTCCTTGAGCTTGATCTTTCCGTCGATGACTAGCTGGTTCAGCATCTGGCTCGAGTGTACCAGCTTGGCATCGGTTTTATAGAGATGCTTCCACGTATGGTAGCAGGACGGGCAGGTGAAGACGATTTCCTTTGCTCCCACCTGTCGTACTTTCTCCATGTTGTGTTCCATGAGCATCTGGATCTTGTCGGGCATGCCGGCTCCGATGAGCGGAAATCCGCAGCACCATTCTTCGCCGCCCAGGATGGTGAAGTCCAGCTTTGCATGATCCATGATGCGGGCCATGTTGACCGGGATCTTCTGCGCCATGGGGAAGAAGGACGCCACGCATCCCACGAAGAAGATCACGTCCGCGTGCTCCTTCTGGAAGGCATGTTCGGGGAGGTTCCGGATAAGCTCACGCCATTCCCCCCGCTCTTCGTTGTCGTCGTCGGTGATGTTGTGGCTCTGTTCCAGGAACCCGACCACGCGGTCCGCGATCTTGGGGTAGAGCCCCTCGCCAACCAGACATTCGCGATCGCGGAACACCAGGTCTCGGGTCTTCACCTTGGGAAAGCAGATGGCCGTACAGGCGCCGCACCCCAGACAGGTGAAGATGGATTTCTCAATTTCGGGACTCCATTCCAGGTTTCCCTCGATCACCGCCCTGGTGATGGCGTTTCGACCCCGGGGAGTAGCGGATTCCTTCCTCTCCACCAGGTAGATAGGGCAATTGGGAAGGCAAAAACCGCATCGACTGCATTTTGCGACTTCCTCGTAGGAGAGTTTCTTTAGTTGGGCAAGATTCATATCGTTACCTCTTTCACTCAAGCGTTCCGGATAAAGGGATGCTTCACAGACCGCCGATGAAACGGCCGGGGCTCATGATTCCCTTGGGGTCCATTTGCTCTTTGATTCTCTTCATCGCCGGATAATCCGTTCCCGCAGCACCCCAGACGGGAAGTTTCGATTTCATTGTGCCGGGAGATTTGAGGACAACCATGTTTCCTCCCGCTTCGCGGCACGCGGTGAGAATGTTCGCCACGACGTCGGCGGTCTTTTTCGACAAAAGGTCGTCATGACGATCGAGCAGAACATCCAGGAGCGTCACTCCGTTGCCGGCATGGGCCACGGTCGTGTACGGCACGCCGAGCGGGGCGATGTTTTCCGCGCATTTTTCCATGATCGTCATCCATGCGGAAAGGGGATAGTTGAGGCGCAGGGAGACGAGGTCGGGCACGGTTTTCTGCCGGGCCGTTCCCATGTTGCTCACCGCCCGCCAGAATTCGTGGTGCTTATCTTCATCGAGCGTGAG
This sequence comes from uncultured delta proteobacterium, assembly GCA_963826125.1. Lineage (GTDB taxonomy): Bacteria > Desulfobacterota > Desulfarculia > JACQYL01 > CAWGVV01 > CAWGVV01. Next base: position 753,504 of record CAWGVV010000001.1, read on the forward strand.
GTCCCCGGTTGCCCCGGTGGCCTTGGCCATCTCCAGCATATCACGGGCCATTCTTTTTACCGCTTCTTCGTTCGCTTCCAGCGCGACCGCCACGAAATACTTGCCGGCATCGTTGGGGCACAAACCGGAACACGCTTCGGCGTTCATCAATTCAACCGCGGCCGGGAGCAGGGGGCTCGCAAATATCCTGTCGATGAACGTTCCGGCTTTCTGCAGGGAATCGAACGATACGACCAGGGTCTGCAAACTCTCCGGGAGCGGGAGCAGCCGGGCGGTCATTTCGCATACAATGCCCAGCGTTCCGGCGGAACCGATGATGAGCTTGGATATGTCGTAGCCCGAGACGTTCTTGACCGTCTTGCCGCCCGCCCCGATGATTTCTCCGTTGGGCGCGACAAAACGCACACCCAGGATGAGATCGCGCGGCAGTCCGTAGAGCAGCCGCCGGGGGCCGTTGGAATTTGCCGCGATCATTCCGCCGAAGGTGGTAAGGTCCACGTCCGGCGGATCGAACGGCACGAAACATCCGATGTTGTCACGAGTCGAACAGATGGCGCGGTCGGATTCGGTAAAGGGGTCATCCAGCGGAAGATAACACCTGTTTTCCTGCCTGGAGAACCGGTTCTGTGCGTCCCAGAACTTCACCCCCGCCTGGACGGTGACCGTCAGGTTCGCATCATCGACGTCGATGATGCGGTTGAGTTTCTCCGTGCATACGACCACGTCCAACCGTTTGGGAGGGTTTCCCATTGCCATCTTGGAACCCCCGCCCCAGGGGAGCAGGGCCAGGTTTTCCCGGCCGGCAAGGGCGACGAGTTCCGCCACCTGCTCCACTTCCTTCGGGAACGCTACGGCCCCGGGGGTCACTCCGTCAACGCTGTAACCGGCCGTGGTTGCAGTGTCGCTCTTTACGGAATCGTTCCCCAGCAACCGGGCGAGAGATTCGAATTTTTTTCCGTTGTCTGCCACGTTTCCTCTCCTTGTTTCCGACTCCTCCCGATGAGGAAGAGCGGCGAGTCAACCATTAAGCCGCCATTGACTGGGGTTCGGGAATCACCTTGCCGGGGTTCCATATCTGTTCGGGATCGAATGCCTTCTTCACCTGACGCATGAAATCGATGTCGCTCTCCGAGAAGATGAAATACATCTCCTTAAGTTTCTCGATTCCCACGCCGTGCTCTCCGCTGATGGTCCCTCCAACGTCGGCACACGCTTTCAATATGTCGGACGCGGCGGCGAGTACGCGCTGCTTGTCGCCCGGGTTCCTCTCATCGAACAGGATAAGCGGGTGGAGGTTGCCGTCACCGGCGTGGAAAACGTTCCCGATGGGCAGGTCGTACTTCTTACCGATTTCGAGTACCTTGGCCAGCACTTCGGGCAGCTTGGTTCTGGGCACGGTGCCGTCGCACACCATGTAGCTCGGACGCAAACGGGAAACCGCGCCGAAAGCGCCTTTCCGGCCGGCCCAGAGTTCCGCGCGTTCGGCGTTGTTCTTCGCCAGCCGCGTGTCCCTGACGTTGTGGCGCTTGCAGATTTCCAGGATCTTCTCGGATTGCCGATCCTGGCCGTCGGCCATGCCGTCCAGCTCGATGATGAGGATGGCCGCGGCATCGCGCGGGTATCCGGCGTGCACGGAATCCTCGATGGCGTTGATCACCATGTTGTCCATCATTTCGAGGGTTGCGGGAATGATGCCTTCGGCGATGATGGCCGATACCGTGTTGCCCGCATCCTCGATGGAATTGTACATGGCCAGCATGGTTTTAACCGTTTCGGGCGAACGGATGAGCTTGAGGGTCATTTTGGTGACGATGCCGAGCGTACCTTCGCTCCCCACCAACAGTCCCGTCAGGTCGTATCCGGGATTGTCCTGCGATTTTCCGCCCGTGGTGATAACGCTTCCGTCGTAGAGAACTGCCTCGAGTCCCAGCACATGGTTGGTCGTGACACCGTACTTCAGGCAGTGAGGCCCGCCCGCGTTTTCGCCGACGTTTCCGCCCAGCGAGGAAGTCCGCTGGCTGGCTGGATCCGGGGCGTAGACGAAGCCGTCCTTCAGCACCCGGTCCTGAAGATCGAGGGTTACCACGCCGGGTTCCACGGTCACGGTCCTGTTGGGATAGTCGATCTCCAGTATCCGGTTCATGCGGGCGAGGTGAATGACGATACCCCCCTTAAGGGCAATGGTTCCCCCGCTCAGGTTCGTGCCCGATCCGCGCGGAATAACCGGAACCCTTTCGCGGTAGGCCAGGGCGACTACTCTGGATATCTCTTCAGTGGAATCCGGAATCACCACCACGTCCGGCTTTCCCTTTTCCAGAGATGCGTCGTACCCGTAAAGAGTCAGGTCCATCTCGGAAGTGAGGACATACTCATCCCCCACAATGGCTTTCAATTCTTTTATCAAGTTTTTCTTATCCATGGTTTCCCCTCTTAGGCAGGATATGAAGCGGTCGAAACCCTCCTCTCCAGATCCGTTAAGGTGTTTTCGTCATCGGAATAACATACGGTCCTTCCGGGATAACGGCGATGTCGTTGTCTCCGTGTTCCCGTACACTGTCGATTACGGCTTGCCGAAGCGATTCGGCATTTTCCACAAAGGTGTACTTCAGTTCGTCCTCTCCCAATCCCGTGGTGTAAAGTTTGATCTTCCCTATGCGCAGAGGTTTCAACAGCATTTCTGTCTGCCACTCGTCGACCAGGGCTTTGTCTCGTTCCCACAGCATGGCCATGAACTTTTCGGGTCCCATCTCGCAGAGCAGTTTCTGGGCTTCGGCGAATTCGGGGCTGCCCGTTCCTTCGGAGCATGCGCTGGCAATGATGATGGTGCCCCCCGGTTCGAGAATCTCCTGAGCGCCCACCATGCCCTTAACGGTCTGATAATAGGTTTTGTCCAGCGGATATCCCGCGCTCGAAGTGACGACGGTCTTGAATTTCCGGGACAGATACACCTCGGCATGCGGGCGCATGAACTCCACCGCCTGCAGGTGGCTCTGTTCGATTTCCCCGAAATTGACGAAACCGATCCTACGATGTTCGTCGATGACCGTGTTGACGGCCACGATTCCGCCGATTTTCCGCACGATTTCGCGCTGGGTTTCGTGGAGGGGATTTCCTTCGATCACACAATTGACGGCGTTGCAATGTTCCAGGATTTTGGCCGTATGGAATACCAGTATGGTGTCCTGGTACGCCACGCCTGGAGCGACGACCTTCCTTCCGCCCGAATACCCCGCCATGAAGTGGGGTTCCACCAACCCCGTGGCGATTTTAACGTCGGCTTCGACGAACCGTTTGTCGATAGCGATGGGAATGCCCTTGGAAGTGAATCCCAGATCAACGTGCGCATCGCGGTCGCGCGCAAAGTGGTTTTCCGTCCGTATGGAATTGAAAACGTCGTCCGAACCGACGATTTCCCTGAGTTCGGATCCCTCGTTAGGCCGGTGAAGGCCGGTGGCGACCAGGATCAGGATGTTTTCCTTGGGGATGCCCGCCCCGGTCAGCGTTTCCACGATGGGGGGAAGGAGCGTGCCGTTCGGCACGGGTCGGGTCACGTCGCAGATGAGGATGCAGGCGGATTTCTTCCCCCGCGCCAGTTCGGCCAGGGGAAGGCAGCCGACCGGCTTGGTGAGCGCTTCCCGCACCGCAGCGTCCGGATCGGACAGCGGCGCCATGGGGTGTTTATTGATGGTGGTGACGTTGATGTCGTCAGGCAGTTCGGCGGAAATTCCTGTTTTTCCGTAGAGTAGCTCTATTTTCATCTTCTCTCGCAGGGAGCTGCGCGCCCCTCGCCGAAAAGCTTCGAGGCGCGGGTATTTGTGTTCAGGATTTGATACGGGAACGTAAAAAACAGGTCTGGTTCATACTAGCACATTCTCATGTTTAAACAAACACAAAGAAGGGGAAGCGATCAGCTTCCCCTTCGGCGGGTCACATGTTCTTGATTTCGTCGAAATCGCCGCTCATCGCGGATTGAAGGATCGGACGCATGTACTGCTCAACCATATCCGCGTTCAATGGAACCGGCATGTTTCTGAGCTTCATGTCGAGCTGTGGATCCTTGGCCGCCGCAAGACACCGATCGATATGGGAGTTCGTGACTCCGGGAACGTCCTGCAGACAGACGGGGAATTCCAGGAAACGGCTGAAGTTCACCATGCCCTTGGCCACGGCGACACCGAGTTCACGGCCGGAAAGAGATTCCACGTCCTCTTTGATGTAGCCGTATTTCTTGTAAATACCGCCGATGACCTTCAGCTGTTCCTGTATGGCGGGGGCGAAGAACACCGTATAGTACGGGTTCATCAACGCGCACGCACGACCGTGGCTGAGGACGTCCACCAGCGAAAAGCTGGTAAGGTGCGCGCCCGACGTGCCGCCGATCATGATGGCGTATCCGCCGAGGTCCGTGCCCAGACCGAGCAGGGTACGTGCTTCCATGTCGGTCGGATTCTTCTTCACCTTGGTCAGACCCTGGATGATGATCTCCAGGCCGACCTCCGCCACTTCGCGGGCTCGATCCTTGGTTCCCTGCGGAGCACCAAAGTAGACTTCCAGACAATGGGCGATGCCGTCCAGTCCACCGTCCAGCGTCAGGCTCATGGGCTGGCTGGTGGTTACGCCATAATCGAAGATACAGCGGGGCGGCATGATGGCCTCATCGACGATCAGCTTCTTCTGTCCCTTGATCGGATCGGTGATGTTGGAATATTTGGTGAGGTGCGCACCCGAACTGGCGGCCATCATGATGGCGATCACCGGCAGGATGGTCCGGTCGGATTCCTTGCACACCTTCGTCACCTGTCCCACGCCGAAATACGGATCGATTTCCGGCTGAATGTCGCCGAGAGTGGCCAACATGGCGGCCGCTTTCGTCGCATCGATGCCGGAACCGCCGTCCGCAACGACGACGACATCCGGTTTTTTGTGAACGATGTGGCTGTGGAGACGATACACGTCCACAAAAGGGGCGTTGGGGCCCGCGGAGTAGGCGAAATCGACGATCCGCACTCCCGCGTCTTTCAATGATTGTTCAACACGCTTCTTCACCGGTTCGAACCAGGGAAACTGAAAAGGACCGACAAACATGGCCGTCTTGCCGAACTCAGATGCAAACTCACCCGGTGCCTTGTCAATCACTCCGTTTCCAAAGGCATAGCTTTCGCCCTTGAATTCACGGAGTATCTTCGATGCTCTTTCGATAAGCTCAGACATCACTCTCTCCTCCAGACGTATCCGCCTGGGTTCTCTATTCAAATTCACGGATGTTATCGATGGAAACACCCATGGAGCAGTCCGTGTCCCGTTCCATTACCACATCGATAACATAAGGCATGCCTGCTTCGAGGCCCCTCTTGAAGGCCGCTTTCAACTCGTTGGGATCGGTAACGCGTTCGCCCGTGGCGCCGCACGCTTCGGCAAATTTCACGAAGTCGAAACCGTGTCCCTGGTTTTCGGGTGCAGTGTAGTACGGGCCGCCCTGTGCACCGCCGCCGCCCGCGAACTTCTGCCCCGCGGACACCTGCGCCAGTTCCAGGTCCTTGTCGGTTTTCATGCCGTCGTACCAGATCTGCACTTCATAGTTCATGTCGTAGTTGTATTTTTCCGCTTGGCGGATGAGTCCCAGATACCCGTTGTTGAGCACGATGCAGACAAAGGGTACCTTGTACATGACGGCCACGGGGAGTTCTTCCATGCAGAACTGGAACCCGAAGTCGCCCACCACCGTCACGATGTTTTTTTCCGGACGCGCGACTTTCGCCCCGATGGACGCCGGCAGATCCCAGCCGAGGGGACCCGCGCCGCCGCAATCCAGATAATGGCGCGGTTTGGATATCTTCTGGAGCTGGCCCGACCAGATCTGGTTGAGGCCGATGCAGGTGACGAAAACCGTTTCTTCGTCGAAGAATCCGTTGATTTCGTTGAACACGCGTTGGGGTTTGATAGGAACTTCCTGGTAGTCCGTCTTGCGTTCCATCTTGGTGCGGATTTCGGGAACAGACTTGGACCATTCGGAAGCCTGTCGCTTCGATCCCCGTCGATCGATTTCCTTCAGGAGTGCCTGGAGCGTCAGTTTCGCGTCCGCGCAGATTCCGAGGTCGGGCATGATGTTCTTGCCGAGCTGGCCGGGGTCCGAGTCCACATGGATGAACTTGCGGTCGCCTTTGTAGACCTGGAGATTTCCGGTGTGACGGTCGTTGAATCTGGCGCCGACGGCCAGCACTACCGTGGATTCGAGGAACGTTTTGTTTCCCGAACGAGTGTTGCACTGAATGCCGACCTGGCCGGCCATGAGCGGATGATTCCAGGGCATCCCGCTTTTGCCCATATAGGAGCTGACCACCGGAATCTGCAGCTTCTCGGCGATGGCCACGAATTCTTCACAGGCGTTGGCAAGGATAACCCCGCCGCCGAGCAGCATCACCGGTTTTTCAGCTTGGAGCAGCATGTCCAGAGCCTTGGCCACGGCTTTCGCATTAGGCGGCATGGTCAGGATGGGCAGCGGCGCATCGGTATCCGGATCGTATTCTATTTCGCCCTGCTGCACGTCCAGGGGAAGGTCGATGAGCACGGGGCCGGGTCTTCCTTCCTTCATGATCTTGAATGCTTCACGGAACACCCAGGGAACCATTGCCGGTTCCTTGATGCAGTAGGCCTTTTTGGTCACCGGCTTCACGATCTCGACGATATCCACGGCCTGGAACGCTTCCCGTCCCAGCTGGGCGCGTACGTTCTGTCCCGTTATGGCCAGCAGTGGGATGGAATCGACCTGCGCGGTGTAGAGGCCGGTGACGAAGTTGCTGGCGCCGGGACCGGAGGTGGCGGCACATACGCCCACCTTCCCGATCGCACGCGCGTAGCCGTCCGCCATGTGAATGGCGCCTTCTTCATGCCGGGTAACCATGTGGCGAATGGTCCCCAGATCTTTCAGCGAACGATAAAAAGGCAGAATTCCGGCTCCGGGGATACCGAAAATCTGCTCTACTCCTTCACTCTGAAGGATGCGTACGGCGGCGTCCATAGCCTTCATTTTAGGCATTTCTTCCCTCCTTTATGGTAACATTGTTGAGTTCCATCGCCGATGAGAATCCTAAATCCCTGGAAATCCTTTCGGCAAAGCTCCTGACGATTCCGCCCAGTTCAGGGATGCGTTCAGGCGGGATTCTCATCACCACGCCCGAAATCGATATGGCGGCAATCGGCTTCCTGCTGAAATCGTAGACGAGCGCTGCAACGCATCGCACTCCTTCCTCCATCTCCTCATTGTCGACCGAGTATCCGTTTTCACGGATGCGATCCAGTTCATCCACGATGGCGGGGAGTGAGACAAGCGTGTAGCGGGTGTTCGGTTTGAGTTCCGTTTTGCCGAGATATTTTTCCACTTCGGGATTGGGCCACTGGCTCATAAACATCTTGCCGACGCCCGTCGCATACAGCGGCACCCGTGCTCCCAATCGCGTAAACAGCTGGAGCATCGAGTAATCGCTCTTTACGTGGTCGAGATAGACAATCTCGTCATTGTCGCGCACCGCCAGATTTGCGCTTTCCTTGGTTACGGCGGTAAGCTCTTCGAGCTTGGGGCGAGCCACGGAGACGAGGTTGAACGTCTGCTGAACTCTGGTGCCGAGTTCGAGGAAGCGCAGGGAAAGCGAATACCCTTTGCTCACCGGGTCCTGTTTCAGGTAATGGCGTTTTACCAGGGTCGAGACAATCCGGTGGGTGGTGGCGGGCGGAAATCCGGTACGCGTGGACAGGTCCCGAATGCCCACATTCCCCAATTCCGCCACCGTATCGATGATATCGAGTACTTTCAGGAGTGACTTCATTTTTTATTGTTCCGCAATGTGAAACATATTTCTGCAATACGGTACGAAAAATATCCCGATCCAAGGGGACATGTCAAGGGGTTTTTCGCCGACACACTGCGACGGATCCATCGGTATTCAATCACCCGAGGACGACCACGCAGGAAAAAAACGGCTTCCCTGAAGTTTTCATTCAACCGTCAAGCCTCCTCGTGCATCAAAAAAACCGAGACGGTTGCATCCGGGCCGTGCAGCCGGAGGTCCGGCTCGGGGCAGAGGGAGCGGGGCAGGGCAGGGGAAGGGCAGGAAACAGAAGCGAAAAGGGCGAAAGCGCGTTTCCATGGAACAGGTGCGGATGCGGGAAGCTTGACACGCGGGGTAACCGCTATTACAAACAGCCTACGCAACGGCAGGTATACGCGCAGCGCACGTGTTCAAGATGCATGATGATCTGGGGCAATCGCCCGGATCACTCGTGGAGAGGAGGAGTACTCCATTGATCCAGATTGAGGGTTTGACTAAGGCGTACGGGCCTGTAACAGCAGTTCGCGATATCAACATGAGCGTGGAAAAGGGTGAAGTCGTGGGCTTCCTCGGCCCCAACGGTGCCGGCAAGAGCACCACCATGAAGATCATTACCTGCTTTATGCCTCCCACCTCAGGATCCGTTCGCGTCAACGGATACGACGCGACGGATAACCCCATGGAGGTCCGGAAAAGCATCGGCTACCTTCCCGAAAACGTTCCCCTGTACCACGTAATGACGGTGGAACGGTTCCTGTACTTCGCAGCCCAGGCGAAGGAGATGGAATCGAAAAATCGGAAACGGGAAGTGGACCGCGTCATTTCCGAGTGCAACCTCGATAAGGTGAAGAATCGAGTCATCGGCCACCTGTCGAAAGGATACCGGCAGCGGGTAGGGCTGGCGCAAGCCCTTATCAACAACCCTCCGCTCCTTATCCTGGACGAACCGACCATCGGACTCGATCCCACGCAGATCGTGGAAATACGTTCTCTGATCAAAGGGCTTGGCCAGGAGAGGACCGTGGTGCTGAGCAGCCACATCCTGCCGGAAGTGAGCCAGATATGCGGCCGCGTTATCATTATTAATAAAGGACGAGTGGTCGCCACCGATACGCCGCAGAACCTCACCAATGCCCTCCACGGGTCCTCTCGCTTGCGGGCCCGCATTTTAGGCAAGGAAGAGGACGTACTTGGTACCATCCTTTCCGTCAACGGCGTCATCAACGCGAAAAAGGCCGGGTACGACGGCTCCTTTGAAATCGAGGCGGAAAGAGAGAACGATCACCGGGCGGCGATTTCGCGGGCAGTGATCAACGGTGGATTCGACCTGCTGGAATTCGAAACCGTTTCCCTCAGTCTGGAGGATATCTTCGTTCAACTGGTCACCCAAGAGGAGGAACAGCAGTGAGAGGATTCAGCGCCATATTTCGCAAGGAACTCTACTCGTTTCTTGCGTCTCCAATATTCTACGTCTGCGCATTTATCTTTCTTCTCCTGAGCGGATACTTCTTCTATTCGTCCGTCGCCTACTATTCTCTCCTGAGCCTTCAGGCGGCCCAGAATCCGTACATGGCCCAGCAGATGAATCTAACCGACATCGTGATCAGCCCCACCTTTGGCAACATGACCATCGTGATGCTCATTCTCATCCCCCTCTTCACCATGCGGCTCTTCGCCGAAGAGAAAAAGACGGGGACCATTGAATTGCTCCTCACCTATCCCATAAGGGACTTTGCGGTACTCATGGGAAAATTCCTCGCGGCCCTCTTTCTGTTCGTTCTGATGTTGGCCGGCACGCTGCCTTTCATGGTGCTCTTGAGCTATCTGTCCAACCCCGATTGGGGGGTGGTGATTTCCGCATACATAGGAATTCTCCTTCTGGCGGGTGCTTTCACTTCATTAGGCACGTTCGCTTCCTCGCTTACGGAGAATCAGATCGTCTCGGCCGTCATCACCTTCGGCGGTCTGCTGTTCCTCTGGGTCGTCAGTTGGGGGCAGACATTCACGCAGGGATGGACAAAGTCGTTCCTCGGCTACATAGGTGTCATGTCCCATTTCCAAGGACTGGCCAAAGGCCTTATCGATACCAGGGACATCATCTTCTACATCTTGTTCATATCCTTTTTCCTCTTTTGTAATTTACGCTATCTCGATTCCAAGAAATGGAGGGGCTAGGCCGTGAAGAGAATCAGACTGCTCCAGGGAGCAAACATCGGCCTGAGTATCGCGGTTTTTCTGGGTATCGTGGTGGCTGTGGCGCTCATCGCCCAGGGCCATCCCTACCGATTCGACCTGACAAGGACAGGCAAACACAGTTTGTCTCCCCAAACGGTCAAAATCATACAATCGCTCAAAGGCCCCGTGGAGATAAAAGCCTTCTATCAGGAAGCTCAGGAAGGAAAAAAACAGACCGAAGACCTCCTCGACTCCTATGCCTATCATTCGAAAAAAGTCACGTGGAGCTTCATCGATCCGGATCGTCAGCCGGCTCTGGCCCGGCAGTATGATGTGAAAACGTACGGCACCCTGGTGCTGGAAGGTTTCGGAAAAAAAGAAACGGTGACCTTGCCCGATGAACAGGGCATCACCCGCGCCATCATCCGCCTGACGAGCGACACCAAGAAACGCATCTATTTCCTCACCGGCCACGGGGAGCGGGATATCGACAACACGGAAAAGGCGGGGTTCTCCTCCCTGAAATCGACGTTGGAGAAGGCAAATTACGAAGTGGAAAAATTCAGCCTCATGCGCAAGGCCGCTCCCTCCGACGCCACCACGATCGTGATCGCCGATCCCCAGACGAACCTGCTTCCGGAAGAAATAACGGCGCTGAAAACTTACGTGGACAAGGGCGGGCATGTTCTGGTCCTTCTTTCTCCCTTTCACGACGGCGGCCTGGACGACTTTCTCAAAACCTACGGGTACGAACTAAGAAAAGACATCATCATCGATCGGGTGAGCAGGCTGTTCGGCGGCGACTACCTCATCCCCATCGTGAACACCTATGGCAAGCATGAAATCACGGAATCGTTCAACCTGGCGTCGTTCTTTCCTCTGGCGAGGAGCGTCGGTCAGGAAAAGCAACTTCCCGAGGGAGTGGACATTGATTCCCTGGCGACCACTTCTCAGGAAAGCTGGGGCGAAACCAACCAGCAGGCGCTCAATCAGGGTTCCGCCGAATTCAACGAGATGGAGGATGAAAAAGGCCCGCTGACCATCGCCGCCATCGCCTCCATCCCCGTGAAGGAAGAAAAGAAAGCGTCGCCCGAAGCCAAGGACGGGGACAAAAAAGAGGAAACCACCGATGCGAAGGCGTCCGCTGCCCCACCCGATGAAAAGAAGGACGTCGACAAAAAGGACAAGAGCGACACCGGCAGCGTCAATAAAGAGCCGGCGCAACTGGCGGTGATCGGCAGTGCGGACTTTGTGTCCAACGCCTATCTGGGCGCCAGCGGCAACAGCGATTTTATTCTCAACACCTTTGCTTTTCTGTGCAAGGACGAGGCCCAGATCGCCATTCGCGCAAAGAGTGGAGAAATGCAGCCGCTCATGCTCTCCATGGCGCAGAATAAATTGCTATTCTGGATATCCCTGGTTCTGATGCCGCTCCTGACGCTCGTTGCGGGAATCACTGTCTATCGCGTGCGGAGAAAGAACCGATGAAGTTGCGCAGTTACATCGTCTACGGGATAATTCTGGCGCTCCTTGCAGGCTACTACGGGTACTTCGAAGTGTACCGCAAGGAGAAAAACGAGAAAGTTGCGGCGGAAAAGAAGAAAATATTCCATGTAGACACCTCGGCCGTCAATGGAATCAAGGTCCTGCCCAAGGGGAAACAGGAAATCGACCTGTCGAAAAAGGACGACGGCACCTGGGCCATCATCCGGCCCATAAGTTCTCCCGGCGACAAAATGGAAGTGGAGGAACTCCTCGAATACCTGAACAAGGTGGAGAAACAGTCGGTGGTGGCAGAGGGAAAAACCGACCTGACGCAATTCGGACTCAAGGACCCTTCGCTTACGATTTCCTTTAAGGAAGGAGATCAGTGGAAGGAACTGCTCTTCGGCGATAAGAACCCGGTAAACAGCGATTACTACGCCACGGTCGGGAGCGGGGAATCGGTGTTCATCGTTTCAGCCTCCAATTTCCGTGTCGTCAACAAGGACCTCTATGCGCTCCGCGATAAAACGGTCTTCAGCGTGAAGTCGGACGGCGTGGAGGAAATCGACCTTCGTAAAGGCTCGTTCCGGATGACGGTGAAGAAAGCGGCCGGAAAGGATGGGGCGTGGCAGCTGGAAAACAACGGGGACTTTCGCGTCGACAAGAATAAAGTGGAAGACGTCATACGGCAATTTTCCTGGTTGAGGGCGTCGTCGTTCGTCACGGAGAAGGACGACAATCTTGCCGCTTACGGACTCGATTCACCTCAGGCAACGGTAACGCTCAAGGAAGGTGAAGTGAACGAGACCCTGCTCATCGGCTCCCCCCTGGAGAAGGAAAAGGACAAGGTCTATGTGAAGCGGGGGAAGAAGCCGGAGATTATGAGCATCGAGTCCCGGTACCTCTCCATGCTTCCAACGTCTCCCGCCGCTATTGAAGACCGCGCCGTCTTCCATTTCGACGTGGACGCGGTTCATAAGATGACTTTCCGCATGGAAGATGCCGACTACACCCTGAAGCGGGAAAAGGGTAGCTGGAAGTGGGAGGCTCCCGAAAACCTCAAGGGTGGCAGCCTGGAAGGATGGACTGTGGAAAGCGCCTTGTGGCCCATCAAGTCGATGGAATATAATGAGAAGGTGAATGAGGCCGGCCAGCATTTCGAGAAGGTCGTTTACACGCTTTCCCTCCTGGACGAAGACGGGAAATCGATTGCCGAGCTATCCGTCGGAGACCTGAAAGAAGGGACCGAAGACCGGTACGTAAAAGCGGTGAACAAAGAGGGTACGTTGCTGTACCTCGTCCACCGGAAATCGTTGGACGACATCAAAACGAAACTGTCGCAACTGAAAGAAAAGAAAAAATGAAGAAACGGCAGTTTGAAGAATTCGAGGCTACGGAACTTTACTGTCCCAGATGCAGGAGGGCCGTTCCTCTGAGGAAACGGCTCCTCCTCATCCTCCCCGACGGGGACAAGTACGACTACCTCTGTGCCTACTGCGGAACGAGCGTGGGGGACAAAATAGTCAAGGATACCGATAGCTTCCATATCATTCACTAAATCGAACCCTGTTTTGAAAAGCGACTGAGCCGCCGCTTCAGAGGTTCAGTCGCTGTTTCACCTCTTGGGGGTCCGCCACCCGGGTGAGCAGCTCGTTGCAGTCTTCGCAAAACTCGGGACGCCGGATGCCCGGCGTGGTAAAAATCTCCTGCACGTCGTAATCGTCAAAAAAGACGAAAACCATTTCCTGCGCCTCTTCGGGCGAATTTTCAAAGGCCAGGACGTTTCTTACACCCACGGGGGTGCCGTCCACCAAGTGAACCACGGCGCTCATGCATTCCGGGCCTTCATCGGGTTCTCCCACGATGGTTACCGTCCCGACGACGGGCTCCTTTTGGGGCAGGATGTCGAGGGGATGAACGTGGATGCAGGGCGCCTCTTTCCCCAGCCCCTTTCTTGCCAGCGTATTGAGGGCGGTGCGTTTGTCTTTCTCCGAAACGAGCCGCTGCATATCCTCTTCCGCCAGACCCTCCAGCAGCGCCTCACGGGAGATGAGCGCAAAGGAGGTTCTTACGCCTCTTCTCTCCAGGGAGAGCTTCAGGTACCAATCGCGTTTTTGTTCCAACCGCCTCGACGTCCGTGAGGCCTCGGAATCGGATTTGCCGTAGAATTCCAGCCAGTCGGAATAGAGGAGCAGGGGAAGGCGAACTTCCTCCACCCCATGGTGTACGAGGTGTTCCGCCGACTGGACAGCCTGTTTGATGATTTGCGAGGTATTCATAAATCCTCCGGGACGAGTATGAACCGCTCGTCGGCGGTGGTAATTTTTTCATATCCGTCCGCGATGACCGTGACGGTATTTTCGAATCCGACAGCCCCTTTTCCGGGATAGACCATTTTCAATTCGAGCGCGAAGACGTTTCCTTCTTCCAGCGGGTAGCCATGCCCCTCGGCCAGAAACGGGAACTCGTCAACTTCAAGACCGATGCCGTGGCCGAGGAACCTGATCTTCTGACCGACCGGCCCGAGAAAGGCGTCCTCGAATTTGAGTTCGCCGGCCACTTCGATCCCCAGCCGATAGAGTTCTTCACAGCCGATGCCCGGCGCGGTGCGTTCCAGGATTTTCGCTTCTATGGCTTGAAGAGCCTCGTATGCTTCCATGAAGAGGCTTTCCGGACGCTGTGCAACGGCGAACATTCTGGTCTGGTCGGCCATGTATCCGTCGATGCAGGTGCCGAAATCGATGAGCACCGGCTCTCCCTTTTCGATGGTTTTGAATCCCGCGCCGGCGGGGAAGGCCGGGCCGATCCCCCGCCCGGAAAAGGGCGCGTCCAGATGGCCGGTCACGCCTCCGCTTTCTCCACAGATGACATGCCAGGTGAACATTTCGCTGTTGAAGGCGCGGCTTCTGAGGAGGTCGAGGTGCCCGTGCTTCATGGCGAATTCCGTCATACGGGCAGCCACGTCCATTTCGGTTCCGCCGTCCGCGAGGAACCCCGGGACCTCGGCATAGAGCATCCGTCCCAGTTCGCCCGCGCGTTTCAAAAGGTCGATTTCGAACGGCGATTTACGAGCGCGTATTTTCCGAATCGGTTTCGATACGTCGCTGATGGTCGCTTCGGAAAACAGGCGGCTGAATCTCCGGTACATGGCCGCGGGCACCGTATCCAGCTCCATTCCGACACGGCGGAGCCGATTCCCGTGGTGGGCCGCGATGATCGACGGTAGGTCTTGTACGGAGTTCAGTCGTACAATCCCGGCGATCGGCGATTCGGCAGCCGCGCGTTCGAAGGAGCGGCGGACGCAGAAAAGCGGATCGCCGCCCGCAGGCACGAACAGGATGCCGTTCTGCATACACCCCGTGAAATAGAAGACGTCTACGTTTTGCAGAAGCAGCGCACCATCGAGATCGTGCTCCCGCAAAGCCTTCCGCAAACGGGCCAAGCGGTCGTCTATTTCGGAAAGCGGAACGAGATGGGCATCGTAGGAACGGGAAACGTCCATTGGATCAGCCGGTGGTAATGGTGAGCCCCAGGTCGCGAATGTCCCTGGTGTCGTCGTCCGGGCTACGGCCTTCCGTGGTGAGATAATTGCCGAGCATGGTACCCGAGCATCCCGCGGTGAACATTAAGGGCTGCAGGCCGCGCAATGCCTGTTCGCGCCCCCCACAGGTACGCAGCTCCTTTCGGGGAAGGATGAAGCGGAACACGGCAATGGTTTTCAGCGCCTCAAGGGCGCTCAGCAGCGGCTGATGCTCAAGCGGTGTGCCCGGTATGGGGTTGAGAAGATTGATAGGGACCGAACGGGCCGGAAGTTCGCTGAGTTCGAACGCCAGTTCGATCCTCTGCGCAGGTGTTTCGCCCAACCCCAGGATACCGCCGCTGCACACTTCCATTCCCGCGCGATGCGCCGCCAGAACGGTGTCCACCCGATCCTGAAACGAATGCGTCGAACAGATGCTGCCGTAATGGCTTCGCGCGCTTTCGAGGTTATGGTGATAGCGTTCGAGCCCCGCATCCTTCAGTGTCCGGGCGGCGTCGTCGTTGAGAAGACCCAGGGAGGCGCAGGTTCGTATCCCCTGTCGCCGAAGTTCATCTATTGCCTGAAGAATATTTCTGAAGTCATTGTTGTTCAATACACCTTTTCCGCTCGTGACGATGCTGAAGCGAAAGGCTCCGGCTGCGACGGCTTTCTTCCCGGCTTCCAGGATGGCTTCCGTGGAAAGCAGGGGATATACCTGGCTCTTGCCTCCGTGATGCGCGGACTGGGCGCAGAACGAGCAGTCCTCGGAACATTTTCCGGATTTGGCGTTGATGATGGAGCAGAAGTCGATCCGGTCCCCGTGAAACGCCTGACGAATGCGATTCGCGCATGCCAGCAGAAGCTGGATTTCGGTGCTCTCTTCGGTTTGAAGGAGCTGACCGGCTTCCTCACGGGTCACCTCCCGGCCGTCCAGCACACGTTCGGTGAGGTCCAGGAGGAAACCCACATATGATGTATTGACGCGATCCTGCAACGTAGTTGTCCCTTTGTTAATATGCCGTGGTGCGGCTCTCACATTTCGAGCCGTGAAAAATCGGCGAACGACCTGAACATACCCGCGAGGAGCCCGAGCAGGTTCAGACGGTTTGCTCTCACCTGTAAATCCTGATCCATGACCATGACTGCATTGAAAAAAGCGTCGATGGGTTCTTTCAGGTCGAAAAAGAGGGAAAGCGCCCGACCATAGTCCTTCCGACCAAACGCTTCCGCAACCTCGCGTTCAGCCGTCTGATAGGCGCCGAGGAGCTGGGCTTCCTCAAGGGTCTGGAACACTCCGGAATCGATGTCCGTGCCCGTGGGCTGAGCCTTGATGATGTTGAACACGCGTTTGAAGGTTGCGGCCTGCGTTTCGAACTCCGGTTCCTTCCTCCACTTCCCGAGGATTTCGACCCGCTTCACCATGTCCGGAATGCTCCCCATGGGAAGAGAAAGCACGGCGTCGACCACGTCGTACGAGAAACCCCGTTCCGTCATGATCCCGCGCAGCCGGACCCGAAAAAAATCGAGCACCTCCTCCAGAACCGTATCCGCCGGCCTTTCCACGCGGCTGCCGAGCAGCCGGATGCATTCCGACACCAGAGACGGCAGGCTCAGGTCGTATTCCTTTTCCAACAGGATGTTGATGATGGCCAGCGTGTGCCGCCGCAGGGCGTAGGGGTCCGCGGCGCCCGTGGGAATGAGTCCGACGCCGAAGCAGCCCACGATGGTATCGAGGCGATCCGCCAGTCCGACCAGGGCTCCGATGTCACCCGCGGGCAGCGAGTCGCCGGAGAAGCGGGGCAGGTAATGCTCTTCAATGGCCTCGGCAACTTCCTTCTTTTCTCCCCGGGTCCGGGCGTAGAAAGAGCCCATGACGCCCTGGAGGCTGGGGAATTCCCCCACCATTTCGGTCACGAGGTCCGCTTTGCACAGCAGGGCGCACCGCCGCACATCTTCCACCAGCGCGGGTCGTATCGATTGGGCGATGGAAGCGGCGATTTCTCTGAACCGCTCCATTTTTTCATACGAGGTCCCGAGCTTCGCCTGGAAAAGCACAGACTTCAGCCGTTCCGCGTGCTCCATCAGCGGACGTTTGCTGTCTTCCTCATAGAAGAAACGTGCGTCTTCGAGCCGGGCCCTCAGCACCCGTTCGTGCCCCTTGCGCACGACCTCGGGGTCCCTGGCCAGCGTGTTGTTTACCGCCACGAAGTGGGGGAGAAGCGTGTCCCGTTCGTCGACCACCGCGAAATACCGCTGGTGCTCCCTCATGGCCGTGATGAGGACCGGTCGGGGCAGCTTGAGGTAGTCCGCATCGAAATTCCCGCACACCGCGGTGGGGTATTCGGTGAGATAGGTATTTTCGTGGACCAGCGGTTCGTCCGGGAGGATATGGCCGCCGGCCTTTGATGCGGCGTCCTTGATTTCCCTTTTCAGCATCTCCGCTCGGATCTCGGGGTCGATGATGACGTGGGCTTTTTCCAGCTTCTTGAGGAAGTCCTTTTCCCCTTTTACGGCAATGCTGCCGGAGGACATGAACCGATGCCCGCGCGTCTCGTTGGAGCTGTTGGTGGAATCGAGACTGAACGGAATCACCTCACCATCCAGCAGGGCCAGGAGCCAGTGGATCGGCCGCGCGAAGCTGAGAGCGCTCTCCCCCCAACGCATGGACTTGGGGAAGGGGAGGGAGGTAATGAATCCGGGCAGGACTTCGGCCAGCAGTTCCATGGTCCCGCGGCCTTTATTCCTGACCTGCAAACAAAGGACTTCGCCCTTGGGAGTTTCGGCAAGTTTCAATTGGTCGACCGATACCCCCCGGGCGCGCGCGAATCCTTCAGCCGCTTTGGTGGGCTTACCCTCGGCATCATAGGCGGCCTGCCTGGGCGGGCCGTAAACGGTTTTCTCTTCGTCCTCCTGCCTCAGCGCCAACCCTTCCACACAGGCCATGAGCCTGCGGGGAGTTCCCATAACCCGCACGGTTTTCCAGCCGAGGCGCAGTTCGGTGAGCTTACGTTCGAGGAGCGATTTTATGTCTCCCAATGCGTTGGCCACAAACCTGGCCGGGATTTCTTCCGTACCGATTTCCAATAAAAAAGTACCGGTCATGCCTGGTTGCCTCCCCGATTCAACAGCGGGTATCCCATCTCTTCTCTCTGGGCCGCGAAAGCGGCCGCGCATCCCTTGGCCAGCTCGCGAACGCGGGCGATGTACCCGGTTCGTTCGGTAACGCTGATGCTGCCCCGCGCTTCAAGCAGGTTGAAGGTATGGGAACATTTCAGGCAGTAATCGTAGGCCGGGAGCACGAGACTTTCCCGCAGCATGCGTTTCCCCTCGTTCTCATACAGGGAAAAAAGGGTAAAGAGCATGTCCACGTCGGCTTTTTCGAAGTTGTAGGTGGAGTGTTCCACTTCGCCCCGGTGGTGTACGTCGCCGTACTTGACGGTATCGTTCCACGCCAGCTTATAGACGTTGTCGACCTGCTGAAGATACATGGCGATACGTTCCAGGCCGTAGGTGATTTCCACCGAAATCGGGGACAAATCGATCCCGCCGGCCTGCTGGAAATAAGTGAATTGCGTTATCTCCATCCCGTCCAGCCACACTTCCCATCCGAGGCCCCACGCGCCGAGGGTGGGGGATTCCCAATCGTCCTCCACAAACCGGATGTCGTGATCGAGCGGATCGATGCCCAGTTGCCGCAGGCTGTCGATGTAGATGTCCTGTACGTTCAGCGGCGAAGGCTTGAGGATCACCTGAAACTGATAGTAGTGCTGCAGACGGTTGGGGTTTTCCCCGTAGCGTCCGTCCGTCGGACGGCGTGAAGGTTCGACGTACGCGGCCTTCCACGGTTCCGGTCCCAGGACCCGGAGCAGCGTGGCGGGATTGAACGTTCCCGCTCCCACCTCGACGTCGTACGGCTGCTGGATGATGCAGCCGTAATCCGCCCAATATCGTTGCAGGGTAAGAATTACATTTTGAAAATTCATCGCCGGTTCCTCATCTTTCATGTTCTTTTGCCTGTCGAATACTGTCCAGGCTCTTTGGTCGCTTCTGCATCAGATGAACGAATAGGGTTTCCAGGATTTTTTCCGCTTCCTCCCCGGCACGTTTTCCTAGCCGGATTCTGCACGCCGTCGCCAGAGGTTCGGACTGTGCGAACAGAAGCCCCTTGAGCGTGCCGTCGTGGAGGGGAAGGCTCCTGTCAACCGCGCATGAATCGCATCGAATACCCCCCTCCGCGCTGTCGAAGTAAGCGATGCTCCCCTTTATTACGTCCTTTTTGCACGCCATGCAACGATCAAGCACAAGCTTATAGCCGAGGAGGGTAAGGAAACGAATCTCGAAAATGCGGGTGATGTCCTCGGGGGACGAATGTTCGTCGATCAAGCCCAGACAGGCGGACAGTAATTCAAAAATTTCGACGTTTCGGTCTTCCTCGGCGGTCAACGACGAAGTGAGTTCCGCAATATAGGACGCGTGGGCGAATCCATTCAAGTCCTTGCTCACGTTCTCCATCCCGCGGATCAATTCGCAGGAATCCATGCGCACCAAGTCGAATCCGCTGCGGGGAGTAAAAAAAAAGCGGGAATAGGAAAAGAGGTCCATACAGTTGGCGAACCGCTTCATGCTTTTGCGAGCCCCGAAGGCAATTCCCGAGATCTTCCCGAACTCCCTGCTGAAGACGGTCGCGATGAGGTCGATTTCCCGGTAGTTTCTCTTCTGGATGACAATGCCGTCGGTTTGCTTCTGCGCCATGTCAGCGCACCAGATACCTGAGGAACATCGTCGCAATCGACAGGTAGATCATTATACCCACGATGTCGTTGGCCGTGGTCACGAACGGTCCCGATGCCAGGGCGGGGTCTACCTTTACCCACTTGAAGAAGACAGGTGTCAGGGTTCCCATGAGGGACGCCACCAGAATGGCGGTACTCATGGCCATCCCCACCACCACTCCCAGCATGATGTTCATGTGCCAGACATAGGCGACGATGCCCACCACGGTCCCGCAGACGAACCCCATGATGAGGGCGACCCTGACTTCTTTGTAGAGGATGCGTCCCAGGTCGCTGTAGGCGATTCGGCCCAGCGCGAAGCCGCGGACCATGATGGTGGAGGATTGAATGCCAACGTTGCCCCCCATGCCGGTGATGACGGGAACGAACGTTACCAGGACCATGGCATCCTGCAAGGTCGTTTTGAACAGCCACATCAGGTAGCCGGTTATGAGTCCTCCGAAGAGGTTCGTCACCAGCCAGGGGAGACGGAGCCAGGATATTTTGAACACCCGGGAACCGTACACGATTTCCTCTTCCCGGGTTCCGGCCATCTTCAGGAAGTCTTCGTCCGCTTCCTCATAGACGACGTCGAAGATGTCGTCCGCAGTGATACGGCCGATGAGTCTTCCTTGTTTATCCACCACGGGTGCGGTGTAGATGTCGTACCGCATGAACTTGTGGGCGACTTCCTCCTGATCTTCCTCCACGTCGAACACCACCGGGCAGGGCTGCATGGTGTCGGAAGCCACCTGGTCCGGGGAATGAAGCACCAGGTCAGAGAGGGGGATGAAGCCGAGGAGCTTTCGGTGCGAATCGACCACAAAAACGTTGGTGAGCCCTTCAACTTCCTCTTTTTTCTCGCGCACCTTCTCGATGACCTGTGTGATTGTCTCGCCCGCCTGCACATACACGAGTTCCAACTGCATGATGCCGCCGGCGGTGTCTTCCGGATACTTGAGGAGCGCCCGAACCTCCTGGGAGTCCTGGACGTCGATTTTCTTCAGGACGAATTTGGCTACGTCGGGAGCAAGATCGGCGACAATGTCCGTGGCATCGTCGGAATCGAGTTCGTCGACGATCTCCGCGACCTGCTGAGGCGGCATCTTCTCCAGAATCTCCATACGGGAGTGATCGCTCAGTTCAATCAGCACCTCGCTGGAAAGAGTCGGGTCCAGTTCGTTGAACGTCCGCGTTTTATCGTCGTCGTGGAGGAGTTCGAGCAGCCGGGCAATATCGGCGGGATGCAGTTCCTCCAATTCCCGGCGTATGTCGGGAATATTCTCTTCTTCCAGAAGTTTTTCCAATTTTTGGAGAAGGGAGGAAAATTCCTCTTCACTGAGAAACTGCATCGTCATCACCTGTCACGAACGAATTACGCCGAGTGGGTTTCACCCGGCGTAATTCATCAAGAGGAGCACACCCGTCAATCGGGCGCAGGATCAAAACTCAATCTTTACATAGGCCTTTTTCCGCAATTCTTCCACCCAGCCCTGATAGCGTTTGTTGAGTTGCTCGTTGTACATTCTCTTTTGAATTTGGTCCCTTACTTCTTCGTACGGTTTTGCACCGCTGGTTTCTTTTTCGGCGACCTTGATGATCTGGAAACCGTAAGGGGTTTCAATGATATCACTCACGCCGTTTTCTTTAACATCGCCTATGGCTTCCTTCAGGAAGGGGGCAAGGTCTTTCCACGCGATAAACCCCATGTCCCCGCCTTTGTCGGCGTTGGGTCCCTTGGAATATTTTTTGGCGGTATTCTCAAACGAAGCCCCGCTGCGGATGTCATTCAGCAGCCGCTCCGCGAGTCCCCTCTGTTCGTTCTTCTGGTCCCCTGAGACATCCGGCGGGACGGGGATGAGGATGTTCAGGAGACGAACCCGATTCTTCCCGACAAATTCATCCTTGTTATCTTCGTAATACTTCTTCATCTGCTCATCGGTGATGATGATCCTGGCTCGCACTTCCTTGTCCAGAAGTCTGGCCCGTTCAATCTCCTGCCGAATCTGTTTCTTCAATTCGTCCAGAGAGGAATTTTCTTTCTTTAAATGATCGATCAACTCGTCCTGGGTGAGGGAATTGTCCTGCTTGATTCGGTCGATGGCTGCGTTGACTTCCTCATCCGACACTTTTATGCCTAGACGATCGATCTCCTTTTTCGCCAGCATTCGATCGATGAGCCCCTCCAGTACCTGCCGTTTGGCATTGTAGATTTGCGTCTTCAGTGCAGAACCTTCGTACATCGATTGCAGCCTTCCCGTAACGGGGACACTCTCTTTCTCCAGTTCATGCAGGGTGATCACATCATCGTTCACGACGGCGACAATTCTGTTCACGACAACGGCATATGACGGCAGAGCCATCGTCGTACAGAAGAGAAAAACGAAAGCAGAAAGGAGCCGCTTCATTTGTTCCGATCCCTCCGACTATTAATTTTGAGAAGAAATACCAGCATTTACAAAGTAATACATTGACCGACGCTAGCATGTTAATGGAGTTCTTGCAAGGTCTTTCTGGCCCGCTCCAAAAGGTTGGTATCTTTCGGATGCAACCGTACGAACAGCGCCCCTTCAGGCGTGATACGATAACCGGACTTCCTGTTCTGCACCAACTGAAGCACCTTCTCCAAAGGAGGCTCGCCCTCCGCATCGAAACTGAAGACCAGCGTATCGCCCTTTACGTCAAGTCGTTTTACCCAGCACTCCCTTAACATCATCTTGAGGCGAACGATCTCCATGAGGTTTTTCACCTCCTGGGGAGGGTCGCCGAAACGATCGCTCAGCTCGTCCAGCATGTCCTCGGTGGATGATTCGTTTTCAATCTCTGAAACCCGTTTGTAGAGGTTGAGGCGCTGATCGATGCCGGGAATGTAGGACTCCGGGATGAAAGCGGGTATCCGCAGGTTGATCTCCGGTTCGAGCGGTTTTCGATACTCTTCGCCCTTCATCTCACTGATGGTCTGTTCCAGGAGTTCGAAGTACATCTCGAAGCCCACAGCGGCGATATGGCCCGATTGCGCCGGGCCCAGAATTTCCCCCCCGCCGCGTATCTGAAGGTCGTGGAAGGCGATCTTGAAACCGGCGCCCAGCTCGGTGAAGTCCATGAGGACTTTCAACCGTTTCTTCGCTTCCTCGCTGATGGAGTTTTCTCCGGTAATCAGGAGATACGCGTAAGCGCGTTCGGTCGATCTCCCCACGCGGCCGCGCAGCTGATAGATCTGGGCGAGGCCGAAGCGGTCCGCCCG
Organism: uncultured delta proteobacterium; assembly: GCA_963826125.1. Taxonomy (GTDB): domain Bacteria; phylum Desulfobacterota; class Desulfarculia; order JACQYL01; family CAWGVV01; genus CAWGVV01. Next base: position 776,526 of record CAWGVV010000001.1, read on the forward strand.
ATTGATGATGATCGTGTTGGCCGAGGGAATATCGAGGCCGGATTCGATGATGGCCGTACATACCAGCACATCGATTTCCTTTTGCAGGAATTTCAGCATGACCTTTTCAAGTTCGCGCTCGGTCAGCTGCCCGTGAGCGATGCCGACCCCCGCCCCCGGAACCAGCCGCTTAAGGTGGCCTGCAGTGGCGTCGATGGACTGGACGCGGTTGTGAACGAAGAACACCTGTCCATTTCGCTTCAGCTCCCTTTCGATGGCGCCCTTGATGACTCTCTCGTCATATTTAGCCAGGTACGTTTTTATGGCCAGACGGTCCTGGGGGGGCGTTTCGATGGTACTCAGGTCGCGGATGCCTAGAAGGCCCATCTGGAGCGTGCGGGGGATGGGCGTGGCGGTGAGTGTGAGTACGTCCACCAGCTTCTTGAATTTTTTAATCTTCTCCTTGTGAGCGACGCCGAAACGGTGCTCCTCGTCGATGATCAGCAGGCCGAGGTCTTTGAACGACACGTCCTTGGAGAGCACGCGGTGCGTGCCCACGATAATGTCCACCGTGCCCTTCAGAAGCCCCTCCAGCGTCTTCTTCTGCTCCTGGAGAGTCCTGAAACGGCTGAGCATGTCGACGTTCACCGGATAGTCCTTGAACCTCCGGCAGAATGTTTCGTAGTGCTGAGCCGCAAGTACGGTGGTCGGTACGAGGAAGCAGACCTGTTTCCCGTCCAGGATACACTTGTAGGCCGCCCGGATCGCTACCTCCGTTTTTCCGTACCCCACGTCGCCGCACACCAGACGGTCCATGGGACGGGAAGATTCCATATCGTTGAAAACGTCCTCGATGGCGTGAAGCTGGTCCGGAGTCTCCTCGTAGGGAAATCGTTCTTCGAACTCGTGCATGTGCCCGTTGCCCGAGGAAAAAGCGTAACCCTTTCTGCTGTTTCGTTCGGCAAAGGTTTCGAGAAGCTGGCGCGCCAGTTTCTCCACCCCTTTTCGTACCTTGCTTTTGACGGTGGACCAGGTTTTGCCCCCCATCTTGTCGACCCGCACGACCTGACCGTCGACTCCGACGTACTTTTGTATCAGCTTGAGGTTGTACACCGGCAGGTAGAGTCTGTCCGCGTCACGATAGTGGATCAGGAGGAAATCGTTGGGGATGTTGTCCACAACGAGCTGTACCAGCCCCTCGTATCGGCCGATGCCGTGTTCCGCATGGACGACCATGTCTCCCGTTTTCAGGTCCTCGAACGAGGAAACGTATGCGTCGAGTTTTGAACGAGTGGATTTTCTGGCCCGTCTCCTCGGCCCCAGGAACTCTTCGTCCGTGATGACGACAAGCCCCTCCGACGGGAGTCGGAATCCCTGAGAAAGAGCGCCCGAAAAGATGCGAATCGTGGCGGCATGCCGCCCACTGCCGAGAAGCGGGGGCTTTTCGATGCGCATGGGGAAGCCGTATTCGGAGAGATGTTCGTACACCTGCTCCGAGCGCCGCGGCCCATGGGCAACCCATACGACCTCCGTTCGCATGGTGATCCAGTCCTGCAGCAGGTCGATCATCTGACGCTTGTGCCGCCAATCGTGATGGTGTTCGTTATACAGCAGTTTCAGGTCTTCGTTCTCTTCACACCGGATGTGATGGACCGTGCCGGGGTTGTCTTCGCCCTCTATGAGGATGGTGGAGAAGGAGAGAACCTGATGCTTGTTCAGTTCGCTTTCCACGTTCTCCCAGGGAAAGAAAGGGGAGTATTCTCCGAGTTCGGCAATCGCCGCTTCCCACTGCGGTCGTTCTTCCTCCGCGGACGCACGAATACGGTCGTTCTCCAGATAGACGACCAGGGCGTCCTTACTCACGTAATCGGCAATGGTTTCGGGATTTTCGTAGAAGAGAGGCAGAATGGATTCGGCTCCCGACACGACGTTCCCGGCCCGAAGGTGATAGGTCATCTCTTGAATCGTCTGCACGTCGGAGGAGAGAGCGTCGAGCCGTTGCACGGAACGATTCAAGTGGTCCGCCGAACGGATCAGTTCGGTCACCGGCAGGATAATCAGTTCGGAAAGGTCGGCGAAGGATCTCTGCGATCCTACGTCGAAAAAACGGATCGATTCGATGAAGTCCCCGAAGAATTCGATGCGAATGGGGTATTCGTACCGTGGAGGATACAGATCAATCAGATCGCCTCGAACGCAGAAGTCCCCCCGCTGCTCCACCAGGGTGGTCCGAAAATAGCCGCCTTCCGCCAGATTGCGAATCAGTATTTCCCTGTCGGCGTCTTCGCCCGCAATGACCAGTTCCGCATGGTCGCTCAGCTCGGAGCGGGGAATAATTCGTTGGGTCAACGCACCGGCGGACGTCACCGTCAGCATGGGACCGTTTCCTGCATGCATTGCGTAGAGGGTTCCTATCCGGCGGGCGGACACCTCCACGGGAGGAGATATCCCCTGGAGGGGAAGGACCTCATAGTTGGGCAATAGATGCACTTCCTGGTTTCCGCTGTCGAGCGACTGTTCGGGTTCCAGGAAAAACCGAAGGTCGGAGACGAACTTTTCCGCCTCGTTGGCATGCGGAGCTATGACGATAATGTCCCGTTTCAGCGCCTCAAAAGCCTTCGCACAGAAGTATGCGCGGGCGGAACGGTTGAATCCGGCAACCGTGACCTTTCCCCGGCCGCTTTTGAGGGATTCCAGAATCTCTGTGATGGACGATGTCGTGTTCTCGCTCATTGCTCGTATCTAACGGTAAAAACCATGGAGAGGAAATCGTTTACCCTTACTTCCCCCTCCATTAAAGATGGTATACTGGTTGACTTCTCATGAGGTCGGGTTCTATATACTCTCATCAATCGACGGTGAACAGGTCACCATTTGGTAATTTCGTCAGTTGCGGGATCGCTTCGCCTCACCGAATCTTTTTGCCCCCACACCCCGGCATCTCAGCGGTATGGTACTGAAGAAACATTTCTGGATAATATATCTGATACTGGTAACTCTCCTGTCATGGGCATCGGTGTCGCTCTTCCTTTCCGTTGTCTCGGACAGGCTCGACGTGCGTTCCAAGAGGAGCGGGATTTCTCATCAGCCGCCTCCCGCCCGGAACAGCAAGGCGCCATCCCTCTCCGCATACGACGTGGTCGTGCAAAACGATATTTTCAATCCCAAGGCGCGTTCCAACGATTTCTCTTACGCGATCGCAACCGCCGTTAAGACATCCGGTGACGAAGAAAGGAAAAACGATGCGCTTGAGCAGGAGAAAAATCAACCTCCACAACCTACTTCCATAAATGTCAAACTGGCGGGGATTGCAGTTCTGACCCCGGGATCCGCCTCCTTTGCGGTCATTTTCGATCAGGCCGCCAGACAGCACCGGCTGTACCATACCGGCGATAAAATTCAGGACGCCACGATTTCGGCGATTCGTTCCGACTCCGTACTGCTTACGAGGAACGGGAAAACGGAAGTGCTTTTCCTGTCCCGCAAAGAAACCGGAACGGATCAGAAGCAACGGGGCGGGGCGCCTCAGCGCCCTCCGCAGCAATCAGACCTGATTCGAGAGAGCAACGGACAGCGCTACGTCCTGGACCGGGAAAAAGTGAATGAAATGATTTCGAACGTCAACCAGTTTATGACGCAGCTACGTGTGCGTCCCTATTTCAACCAGGGTAAACCCATCGGCTATATGGTCAGCGATATACAGCGGGGCAGCCTTATCGAGCAGGTGGGATTGCGGGACGGAGACATCATCAAGAGCGTGAACGGCGTGGCCATTACCCAGCCCGATCAGGCCTTTGCAGCTTACCAGCAACTGCTCGACGAATCGCAGATCACACTGGAGCTTCAGCGTGGTCAATCGGACAAGGTGATTACCTACGAATTACGGTGATCGTATCGGCGGAGGAAAGCCGTTCTCGCACAGCGATGGGGAGAGAAAATTTCATGCTCACGTGGAGACAGAGGATAACTATTCCCGCGCTCGTCTTCTTTTTGGCGACGATGCTCTTCTTTTCCGGCGGCGGTCTCTGCCAGGAGAAGAAAGCCGAGGCTGACAGCTCCCTGATCAGCCTGGATTTTTATGACGTCGACATCAACGTGCTCATCAAGTTCATGAGCGACCTCACCGGAAGAAATTTCGTGGTGGACCCGGCGGTCAAGGGGAACGTAAACGTCATTTCTCCTTCCCGGCTCACAAAAGAGGAAGCCTATAGAGTGTTTCAGTCGGTGCTCGAAGTCTATGGCTTCACCACCATCGATTCTGGAAACAACATAACGAAAATCATTCCTCTTCAGAAGGCCAAGGAACAGGGAGTACAGATAGTGGCGCCGGGAGCGCGGGAAACCGCTTCGCCCGGAGACAAAATGATCACGCGCATCATCGCGCTCCGTTATGCCGATGCGTCCGAGTTGGAAGCGAGCTTTGCTCCGCTCATTTCGAAGAGCAGCGTCATCATGTCTCATCCCGCCACCAATACGCTCGTGATTACCGACGTCGCTTCCAATATAGAGAGGCTGGTCCGCATCATACGGGAAATCGACGTTCCGGGATACGCAAAGAAAATCACGGTGATTCACCTGGAATATGCCAACGCGAAGGACCTCGCCAAGCAGCTCACGGACCTGCTGGAAGAGGAGATCACCCGGTCGGCCCGGCGCAATCCGCGTATTCCCGCCGCGCAGGGGCAAACGGAAAAACAGTCCAAAATCATTCCGCAGGAGAGAACGAACACGCTGGTGATCCTCGCGACCCAGGACGATACGCAGAAAATAAAGGACCTCATCGCCAAACTCGACCAGCCGACACCCAGCGGGCGCGATTTCATCCACGTCTATTATCTGAAAAATGCGGTAGCTGAAGAGGTGGCCAAAGTCCTGAGCGAAATCAAGGCCGAGAAGCAGGGGGAAAAAGGAGCGGCATCGGGGGCCACGACCAAGCCGGCCATCTCGGAAACCGCCGTCATCGTAGCGGATAAGGCGACTAATTCGCTCGTCATACGAGCAATGCCTGAAGAATACGAAATAGTGTCCAAAATCATCGACAAGCTGGATATCCCAAGAGCGATGGTTTACGTGGAGGGCCTCATCGTGGAGGTAACCACGGACAAGGCCATGAAGCTGGGCGTGGAGTGGAACGTCGGCAAAAGTTTCAGCGGCGGTGATTCCGTGGCGTTCACCGGCTCCAACGCTGGTTCCACGGGCGCGCTCAGTGCGTTGACGGGCGCCATTCAGACCCAGGACTCGGTGATTGCGTTTCCCGCGGGCTTTGCCCTGGGCGTCCTGGGCGAGAACATTACACTGGGCAACGTGACTTTTCCCACTATTTCGGCGCTCATCAACGCGGTAGCGAACGACACCGACTTCAATATCCTGTCCACCCCTCAGCTGCTCACCACCGACAACGTGGAAGCGGAAGTCAAGGTGGCGCAGAATCTGCCGTTTCTTACCCGGGTGGACCAGGGAACCGACGTCACCTCCCGCGCCATTCAGACCTTTGAATATCGCGACGTGGGCGTCACGCTGAAAGTCACGCCGCAGATCAACCGGGACCGCTTTGTCCGGTTACAGATCGAAGAAGAAGTAAAGAACGTCATCACGGCGCAAACCCAGAGCGGAACCGGAGAGGTACTGCTGACCCCTACCACGAACGTGCGATCCGCGAAAACAACCGTGATCGTCAAGGACGCGGAGACGGTCGTGCTCGGCGGGTTGGTGCAGGACACCAGGCAGGGCAGCAACGTGAGAGTCCCGTGTCTGGGGGAACTCCCTCTCGTCGGAGCATTCTTTCGTTCCACCTCCGAAAGCAAGGGCAAAACCAACCTTCTCGTATTTCTGACTCCGCATATCGTCGAGAATACGGAGGAGGCAAGGCAGCTCTATCTGCAAAGGCGGGCGGAAATGGAGAAGACGCAGGAACAACAGAAAACCCTCCAGGGAAAGCCGCAGGGGAACCCGCAGCCGGCTCCTTCCGGCGGAGGCAAGTAGGAAGTGCACTCCGGCGAAGTGAAAAGGAACGGCCCCATCGATCCTTCAGTGAAGGCGATTCTCGAAAAGATCGAAGCGGGGGACCTCCATGCCTTCAAGCTTCTGGCGCAGGACGGACGACCCTTGCTGGACCTCCTGACCACCAAGGGGGGGCTCACCGAAGACGCCGCTCTGGAGACGACGGCACGTTGCCTGGGATATCCCTACAGCGCCGTTCTTCACCCCGAACTCGCCTCGGTCGATGCATCGAAAACGCCCATCAATTATCTGAAGAAAAACCTCCTGGTCCCGATTTCCCTGAGAGGAGACACCCTCACCGTCGCCACGTGCGACCCGTTCAATCGTGAAGCGGTGGACGACCTGCGCGGGATATACCAGGTACGGCACATCGAGACCCTCCTTGCTCCACGCAGGGAAGTGGTTCGTGTCCTTAATCAATTCTATGAGCAGGCCCAGCATTCGTCCGAGCAGTTCAGAGAAGAACTGGACGAGGAGTCGTCCGGGAGCACCCTGATAGAGGAACTGAGCGTGGTTGAGGATCTCATGGACTCAACCAGCGAAGCCCCGGCCATCCGCCTCGTGAATTACCTCCTTTCCCAAGCGGTGAAGAGCAGGGCGAGCGACATCCATATCGAACCGTACCAGGACGATCTGCGGATACGGTTCCGGATAGACGGAATTCTTTACGACTTTTTTTCTCCACCGAAACGGTTGCACCCGTCCATCGTGTCCCGCCTCAAGGTGATGTCGGATCTCAATATTGCCGAAAAAAGGCTACCCCAGGACGGGCGCATACAGATCAAGATCGGCGGCCGGGAAGTGGACATCCGCGTGTCGGTCATTCCCACCTTCTACGGCGAACGAATCGTTCTGCGCCTCCTGGACAAGAGAGGAGGGTTTCTCACCCTTGAAGAACTGGGGCTGGAGGAACGCCGAAGAACGTTGCTGAAACATCTGATCGAGACGCCGTACGGCATCATTCTCCTGACGGGCCCCACCGGCAGCGGAAAAACGACCTCGCTGTACGCCATGCTCAGCAGCATCAACACGTCCGAGCGGAACATCATCACGGTGGAAGACCCGATCGAATATCAGCTGCACGGGGTGGGGCAGATTCAGGTGGCGCCGAAGGTGGGCCTCACGTTTGCCTCGGGACTCAGATCAATCCTTCGACATGATCCCGATGTCATAATGGTTGGCGAGATACGCGACCGGGAAACGGTCGAAATCGCCATTCAGGCCTCTCTGACGGGTCATATGGTGCTGAGCACGCTCCATACTAATGATGCGGTCAGCTCGGTAACCCGGCTCATCGACATGGGAGTGGAACCGTTTCTCATCACCTCCTCCCTTATAGCCGTGATCGCGCAGCGGCTGGCGAGATGCGTGTGCCCCCACTGTGGGGAGGAGTACGACCCACCCCATGAAGTGCTGGAGCGAATGGGAATCGACCGGAAGAAAATCGAAGGTGCCAGGTTCCGGAAGGGCAGGGGATGCAGCGAATGCTTCCAGACGGGATACCGGGGGCGCATGGGCATATTTGAAGTCCTCCCGATCGACGACGAAATACGGCGCACGATCCTCGCCGGCGCGGATTCGGTGGAGATAACCGCACTGGCCAGAAGCAAGGGATTCATGACCCTGCGGGAGGACGGTATCCACCGAGCCATGAAAGGATTGATCACCCTGGAGGAGATCATCCGGGTAACATAGGGGTAGGAAAGTGCCGGTTTTCGAATACAAGGCTCTCGACGGCCGGGGAAAAGAGGTCAAAGGGGTCATCGACGCCGACTCCTCGGCCTCGGCGCGCGGGAAACTGCGTTCCAGAGGGCTTTATCCTTCAGCCATCGATATCGTTTCCCAGAAAACCGGGACACCACGCGGTATCGGGGGAAAGACGGTACGGAGCAGAGAGTTGGCCGTATTCATGCGACAGTTCTCCACGCTCCTGAACGCCGGCCTTCCGTTGTCGGAGGCGCTTTCGGCGCTCCTCGAACAGACGGAGCACGTGCAACTGAAAAAGACCGTTTCCCATCTGCGGGACCGGGTAATGGGAGGCGCGTCCCTTTCTTCGGCCATGGAGGAAAGTTCCTCCGTTTTCTCCAGCCTGCAGGTCAATATGGTACGGGCCGGAGAAACCAGCGGAGGCCTTGAGGTGGTGCTCGAACGCCAGGCCGAACTTCTGGAAAAGCGGACGGAACTGATGCAACGCGTCAAATCCGCGTTGACGTACCCGGCGTTTATGTTCGTCATCGGGGTGGCCGTTCTTTTCTTCCTCATGACCTTCGTGGTTCCCCGGGTCACATCGATTTTCCATGAGACGGCGCACATATTGCCGCTTCCCACCGTCCTGCTCATGTCTTTTGCATCGTTTATGCAAAAGGGATGGTGGTTTATCATTCTGTGCCTGACGGTCTGTATCGTATTGTGGATTCGTTACATCCGGACGGAAAACGGTCGAAAGTTCAAGGACCGGCTCGTCCTCAGGCTGCCCCTGTGGGGTGTGTTGCAGGTAAAGCTGATCGTGGTGCGCATCACTCGAACTCTCGCCACGCTGTTGTCGAGCAACGTCCCCATGCTCTCCTCGCTTACCATTTGTCGGGCGGTGGCGGGGAACGTTGTTTTCGAGGAGGCGCTGGATGCAATAAGCGATGCGGTGGAGTCGGGCAAGGGATTGGCTAATCCCCTGAAAGGCACGGGAGTGTTTCCGCCCATGGCGGTGCACATGATTCAGTCGGGGGAGCGGAGCGGCCGTTTGGAAGAGATGATGATGAGGGTTTCCGAAATGTACGAAAAAGAGGTGACCAACAGCGTAAACGCAATGACCTCATTGCTGGAACCGGTCATGATTCTTGTCATGGGGCTCACGGTGGGATTTGTCGTGCTCGCCATCCTGCTCCCCATTCTGGAAATGTCTCAGTTGGTACACTAGCGGGACGCGTCGGGTTAGACGCTATTGCAAAGAGAAACGAGCTATGGAGAACAATGGAAGATGAAATTTCGATTGACTGACGGAAAGAACGAAAAGGGGTTTACACTGCTGGAACTCCTTGTCGTACTGGTGATTCTGGGGACTTTGGCCGGTTTTATCACCTATCGGTACCTCGATGCCCCCAAGAAAGCGCAAAAGGTGCGGGCCAAGGCGGATATCGAGGCGTTGGAAGGGGCGCTCAAGCTCTATAAGGTGCACAACGGGTACTATCCCACCACGGAGCAGGGGTTGCAATCTCTGGTCAAGAAACCGGAATCGGGTCGCGTGCCGAAAAATTGGCAGGAAGGGGGATATCTGGAGAAGGGAAAAGTCCCGCTCGATCCCTGGGAGAACGACTATAAGTACCTCAGTCCCGGCGTGCACAATCCCGATTTCGATCTCTGGTCCATGGGGCCCGACGGAGAGGATGGTGGTGAAGGTGACAGCGAGGACATCACCAACTGGGACGTCCGGCAGTAACGGCGGATTCACCTTACTGGAACTGATCATCGTGCTGGCCGTTATGGGACTGGTTTTTTCCCTCACCGTGCCCCGGTTCCAGGCTGCTCTCGACTGGAACACCATGGATCGATCCACGCGGAACCTTATCGGCGTCATCCGGAACGCACGCGGGTCCGCTGCCGGCGAGGGGGTTAATTACTTCCTCCATTTCGACATGAGCACCGGACGCTACTGGATGTCCCGCGAGGTGCCCGAAGGGGGAATGCTGGGCGGCAAGGAAGAAATCATGGAAAAGCGGCAGCTGCCCGAAAGTGTCCGGATCAAGGACGTGGAAACCGCGGGCAAGGGAGCCGTAGCCCAAGGCGAAGCGGTCATCCGCTTCTGGCGAAACGGACTTGTGGAGTCGGCATCCATCCATCTCGAAAATGACAACAAGCGGGCTCTCACGTTGGTCGTAAATCCGGTTACCGGGGCGGTGAAGGTGGAGGAGGGGTATGTTCGCCAGTTTGCATCGTGACGATTCCGGGTTTACCCTGCTGGAAATTATGATCGCGCTGGCCGTCCTGGCGTTGGCACTCGTGGTGATACTCAGAAACGCGGGACAAAATCTCTCGCTCCTGTACGAGGCGAACAAACTGACTGCCGCGGCTTTTCTGTCGCAGAAGAAAATGGCCGAGCTCGAAACCGGGTTCGAATCGGCGACGGAAGGCGATTTCGGAGAGAGCTTCGAAGGGTTTCGTTGGAAGGCGGAAATTGTCGATCCGCCCATGGCCCGGGGCAAAGCCCAGCAGCTGAGTCTGAAAGTGTGGGTCGAGGGAGAGAACGAGGCATCCCCCTTTGAAATGAAACAGTACATACCGCCTCGCCGATGAGGACCTTGCCCGTCATCCGATGTGGTTCACCCATGGATTCCGATCGAAATAAGAAACCGGCGAACGCGAGGGGTTTCACCCTGCTGGAGATACTCATCGCCGTAACTGTCCTGGCTACCGTATTGGCAGTAACGTATGGGTCTTTTTCGGCGGTCACCGATGAAGTGAAATCCGCCCGGGACGTGGCGGAAGTGTACCAGACGGCGCGCATCACCATGGATCGGATGTCCATGGATTTACAGAATGCTTTCGTTCGCAGCGACGGGTCCGCATCGGACGATGTGTACCGTTTTGTTTGCGAACAAACCTCGCCGGACATTTCGTTCCGGAAGTTTTCTTTTTCCTCGACGGCGCACATGGCGATGGTTCCTGACCAGGTCGGACTCGACCTCTGCCGGATATCCTACGAGTTGAGAAAGGACGAGAAGGAGAAAACATACACCTTGTATAGAACGGATGTACCGTTGTTTGCGGCGCCCACCAGAGACAACACGATTCCCGTGGTGATCGGCCTCGGTTTTACGAAATTTACCGTCTCTTTCTACGACAGCTCGGAACAACCCGTATATGGTTGGGACTCGGAAGGAACGGGGCAAAAAGCGAAGCTGCCCAAACGGGTGGAAGTATCCTTCATCATCAAGGGACCGGACGGGAAGGAGTATCCTTTCGTCTCGGGGTGGTCCCTGGGGATGAACTCGTAAAAGATGAGGAAAGCAGCCGCCGAGGGGATCCGTCGTCAGGGAAGGGAAGAGCGGGGCGTGGCCCTGCTCATAGTGCTCGTGATAGTGGCGTTGCTCGCGGCGCTCGTGGTGGATTTCGGCTATTCCTCCCGCGTGGACCTCACCCTGGCCGATCTGTATGAAAACTCGCAGAAGGCCAGGACGATCGTCAAGTCGGGATTCTATTTCGGCCGGGCGTTACTGCTCGCCGACACCAATGGGTATGACGGGCCGAAGGACCTGTGGACACGGACGGACCTCATCTCCTTCGTACCCATGTTTTTGGAGGAAGGGGAGGCGATCAGGGGTTCCATCACCGACGAAAACAGCAAGTTCAATCTCAACTCCCTGGTGAACAGTCGAGGAAAAGTGGAAGAACTCAGCTACGCACAGTTTCAACGGCTCTTGACCGTTTTGAACATCGACACAGGACTCGCGGATGCCGTTGTCGACTGGATCGATCCGGACGACAAAACCATGCCCATGGGAGCGGAGAGGAACTATTACCTCTCGGAGGGGCGGACCTGCAAAAACGCGCCACTGGACAGCATTGCCGAACTGCTTCTGGTGAAGGGATTCACCCGCGATCTGCTGTGGGGCACCCGCACGTCGAAAGGGCTGATCGATTACGTCACCTGCCTGTCCGACGGAAAGATCAACATCAACACCGCCTCGGAGGAAGTCCTGCGTTCGCTGGACGATGAAATGGATCAGGCGCTTGCCCAGTCCATTATCGCTCGCCGGAACGAACAACCCTTTGAGACCACCAACGATATGCGGGACATGCAGAGCATGCCGGCGCTTCTTTTCTCGCGGATTTTGAGCCGCATAACGGTTTCGAGCAACTATTTTTCCATCCGGATGGAGGGAAACGTGAACAAGGCCTCGGTGCGGCTGGATGCGGTGGTAAAGCGCTCCGGACAGAATGTGACCCCCCTCTACTGGAGACTGCAGTGATGGTGCCGTTCTTCCGTCCCACTCGAATCGTGGCCATCGATGCGGGGGCCGACAGCCTCAAGGCGGTGGCGCTCAACAGCTCGATGCGAGGCGTGGAGATCGCCGGAGTGGGGCAGGTTCCGCTCCAGGGCGGGAAAATCGGCGGGGAACCCGACTGGAGCGATTCGCTGCGGGAACTGATGGCGGGCGACCTTTTTCCCGCCGAATGGGTGGTGTTCGGTCTGCGAAGCGACGCGGTTTCCGTCCGCAGCCTCTCGCTGCCCAGATTCCGCAAGCAAAACGGGGAAGCGCTCGTTAAATACGAGTTGGAATCCCTCCTCCCCTACCAGGCGGAAGATATGGTGGTCTCATACTTCTCCCGCCCGACCGACGAAAACAATTACCGGCTGCTGGCCATGGCGGTCCGCAAAAGCGTCGTCGCCCATTGTCTCGGTTCGCTCGCGGAGGTGAAGCTCGACCCGCGCAGAGTGGGTTGGAGCGCACTCGGAGCTTACGAGGCACTTTCCTTCAGTTCGCTTTACCCCAAGGAGGGGATTTCGTGTTTGCTCGACATGGGAGAAGACGCCACGTCGCTGGTTCTGTTCGATACCCGGGGACCTCTTCTGGTTCGGGCTATCGATTGGGGTAGGCGGGACGTGGACAATGCACTTCCCCCCCCGGAAGGCGCGGATCCTCAAAAAACCGGAGGCGCCGGTGTTGAAGGCGGTTCTTTCGGCGAAGCACGATCGCGGGAATCCCTGAATTCGAGTTTTGACGGGCTTGTCAGGGAGGTCGAGGCGAGTTTGATTTCGTGCAAGACGGGCATCGACCGAATGTTCATTACCGGCGGAGTTTCGACCCTGTCGGGGCTTGAAGCGTTCTTTCGTCAGAAGTTCAACGTGGAATGCGTCCGATTCAATGCACTGGAACACACTCCCAACCGGCTCTCTTCCTCGGTTCGGCAGCAGGGCCCGGCATACACCGCAGCCATAGGAATGGCTCTGACTACCGCACGTTCGAACTCGTCAACCGTCGATTTTCTCAAGGAGGAGTTCGCCCCCAAAAGGCCCCTTCAGCTGTTAAAAGGAAAACTGGTAACGGCCGGTGTGCTGGTGGCCGTCATAGCGGCGGTAATGGGGGCCGACATCTATCTCGACCTGAGGCATAAAGAGCAACTCTTCGCGGACTTGAAAACGGATGCCCGCGCGATCTTTACCCGCACGTTCCCCCAGGTGAAGACGATCGTCAGCGAGGAACGCCAGATGGCCGCTTCGATCGAAGAGGCAAAGAAAGGGCTTGCATCGGTCGCCGCGAGCAGGGAAGGGGGGGCCATGCTGGATCTTATAGAGGTAATCAGTCAGCAGATTCCCTTGCAGTCGAATGTCCGCGTCACGGAACTGACGCTGGCCGATCAGGAACTGGTGCTCGTGGGAGAGGCTCCCTCCTTTGAAGCGGTGAACCAGTTGAAGGATCGAATCAGCGCGCATGCCCCGTTCGGACAGGCGGTAGTCGAGGGAGCGAACGCCAACCAGTTCAGCAAGGTCATCGAATTCAGTATAAAAGTGGAACGGAAATAAGATGAAAATCTCGCAAAGGGAAAAATGGATGCTCGTGGTGCTGGGGGCATTCTTCTGCGGAATAGCGATTGTGGTGCTCTTGCTTCTTCCCGCGCTGGACAGGCGCGAGAAATTGGAGCGGCTCATCAGTGCCCAGGAGGAACAGGTAAATCGAATAAACGCCCTCAGCGAAAACTGGCAGCGGATATCCCGGACAAGGAACGAGGTACTGTCCAAGATAGAAGCCCGCGGGAAGGATTTCGCCCTTTTTTCGTACCTGGAGACCCTTGCCGGGGAAGCCGGGTTGAAAAGCGCCATTCAATACATGCGCCCGCTTACCTTTCCGCAGGGAGACGCTCGGGAAGGCTTCGTGAAGAGGGGAATCGAGGTTCGCCTCAAGGAAGTCGAAATCGTGAACCTCGTCAAGTACCTTTACAGCATCGAATATTCCGAAAAGATGTTGAAAGTCGAATACGTGCACGTGAAGCCGTTGTACACGGATCCCCGGTATCTCAATACCACTCTGCGGATCGTGACCTACGATCTGGCATGAAAGGCATCCCTTGTCGGTTTTGTTGAACAAACGAACGCTCAACGTGTCCCTCTACGTTTTCTACGGGATCGTCGTCGCTCTCTGTCTGCTTTATTACCGTTTTCCTTACGATCTCGCCGCACAACGTCTGATCGACGACATGGGCCGGGACATGAATCTCCGGGTGAAGCTCGGATCGCTGGTGCCCCTGATTCCGCCGGTTGCCTTCCGCGTGGAAACTATCGACTTTGAAGAAAAAAACGATCAGCAGAACGGGGTGAACCTGCTGCGGATACAACAGCTCCAGGTGAAACCGTATGTGCTTTCCCTGCTCCGAGGTGTGCCGGCGGGGAATATCTCCGGGCTCGTTTACGGCGGTATTCTGACCGGCAGTATTGCCCCGGAAGGTGATACGGGGAAAAGAATGAGCATCACAACAGCAGTGAAGTCGCTCCGGTTGCACGACTGGAAAACCGCGGAAGAATTGTGGGGGACCAGCCTGGCCGGAATCGCCCAGGCCACCCTTAACTATACGGGCGACCCGCGAAGGTGGACGCAGGGTTCGGGCGAGGCGGAGGTGAAGGTGACCGACGGATCGGTGACGGGTCTGAGCAATCTGATGATTCCTCTGGACAAGATCGATCAGTGCTCGCTCGATGCAAAGGTTTCCATGTCCGGAGGAAATGTCACCATTACCGAATGCCTCCTGGAATCGAGACAGGGCAAGGCTCAGGTGGCGGGTGCGTTACATCTCGCTCCCGACGTTGCGCAGTCGCGTCTGGACCTGACGCTCAACGTGTCGATAGACCCCACATTGAAGAGGGAGATGCGGATTCCCATGGAAAACATCCGGTTCTCCGTGAAGGGAACCGCCGAACGGCCGATGATGAAATTTCTGGGAGGCCGGTGAGGCGTTTAAAAGGGAAAAGTCAGCATGAGTTGATACCACTCCCGTTCCTTCTCGGGAAGAACGAGGTGCACGCTGCTTTCATCCCACAGTTTGCGAATGAACGAATCTTCCTGCTTGCGGTTGAATTTGTGTGCATGGTTTACCGCATTGTAGATGCTGCCCCCGTACCACGCGGATTCAATCAGCAGCAATATTCCGCTCACCACGTATAAATCCTTGTTGAACGCCTCGATGGTGCCGAAAATGAACATTCCGTTCAGGGCGAAGGCGAGGACTGCGTCTTTGGGCTGGCCGCAGTAAAGTTGCCCCGCTCCGGGAAGGATGCCCGACAGAATTCCGGCGGCCATAGGATCTTTCCGGGCGAGGGAGCTTCCGAGAGGGGCTTCCCGAGACAGGATCTTCGCCGCTTCGCCGTATGTCCCGTCCGGGGGAACGCGTTTGAACGCGAGCGCCGCCCCGTCCCACTGCGCCCGGTACAGATGAGCCCAGCCGAGGTCGAACCGAGCCTGCTCGGAGATTCCCGGCCACTCGGATTGGTCGGCGATTCGCGCATAGATTTCTTCCGCCACACTCGTTTGCCCTATCTGCTGATAGGTGCGAGCCGCTTTCAGCGTGGCCTCCCAGCCCTTCTCGGAAAAGGAAAAGTCGCGGGCCATCTGCAGATAGCGCTGCTGCGCCCCATCGTAATCGCCCGTCCAGAACAGGCAATCTGCTTCTCCCATCCGCGCCTCGGCCTCCCTCGGGTTCCCGGGGAAGGAAAAAAGAAATCTGCGGTATTCCAGCAGAGCCAATTGATATTCATTCTTGTCGAAAAGGGAACGGGCAAAGGAGAGGACTTCTTCCGGCCGGTATGATGGTTCGTCCGCTCGGACCGAGTGCGGCAGGCCGATCATCGCCGCCATGCAGAGGACCACGATAAGGAGCAGCGCCGACGGAAGAACGATAGACCGGGAGCGGTTTCCGATGTGGGACATAAGCCGTATCATACAAACCTCAAGGGGTAGGGGGGGATGGTTCATTGGGAATAGCTATCCTTCGCCGAACGGAAGATGTTATCGGGCAGAGAGCTGGGGGATGTCGGGAAGCGGCGCCTTCTTTTTTTCGAACCACCAGAAGTCGTTCTGTTCCGGGGGATCGTAAATGGCGAAGCCTCTCCCGGGGATAAAAATTTTCCGCCCCGTCTTTATGTAACCACCCTCATGGATGAGCCGGTCGACGGTCATGAACACACCTACGACCGGGCCGTGTTTCGTAACCGATTGGCGGGAATAGCGGGAACAACTCGGCCAGGAAGGGCATCTGGCGATGGTGAAGGCGGAGAGGTGTTTCTGATACAGATTCAGCAACGGGAAAACGGTAAAGCGCGCTGCCGGCGACGGAGTATCCGGGGTCGGTTTTTCCTGCGGCGCTCCCGCCTGGGAAGACATCGGCCACAGCAGGAAGGCCGCCATCATAATGGCGGCGATGCAAAGGTTCCGCATGCGAGATTCCTTTTTCCGAGCGGTGGCCTTCTGCATACCATGCGGCTCTTTCTCATTACAAGCAGCACCCTCCCGTCTCCACCGTGCTGGGAGCAGGAACGACTATGTCGTCAGCAAACGCAATCCGCCGAATGCGAGCACGGCCAGAGCGGCGAGTCGGAAAACGATCTTTATGAGATAAACGAAATCGGCGGAAATAACTGCATCGAGAAGAGGCACGTAATCGGAGCACAGCATGAGCAGAACGCTGACGATGATCAGATTGATCACTCTTTCGATCATGCCCCCGGAAAAGCGCTGCTTCGCTTTATCGAAGATGTAGAGGATGATAATATAGATGATCACCATAAACAGATTGACGACGAGTTCTTTTGTGAAAACCATTGTTCCTCCCGCCTCGGGCAGGCATTGTAGCGCTATGTTGTTGTCACTCCGAACCTTCCAGGCTCGTTTTCAGGCTGTCGAGAACAAGGGCGTTTATATCGGAAGTCTGTTGCTGGTATTTTCCAACAAATGAAATGGTGGCGTAGATTTCGTTCAAAGTTTTATCGATGAGTTTCGGCCCAACGATGAGACGGATTCTTTCCACCATCCCTTGGATGAGTTCACTGAAACTCAGAAGAAGCTCGCGTTTCCCCTCGTTGAAGCTCACATACCTGGCTAATTTCTTGATGATGCCCTGAGCGATTTTGTCATTATGGCCGTTCGCGGCAAAGGGTTTGAATTCGGATAAAAGCGTATTTCCCTTCTCCGTTTGTTCGTTCAGGCATTTATCCAGCAATCGATAGAATTCCTGCCCGATCTCCAACTGAAGATTTTTTTCCAGTATTTTAAATAGATCGATATAGAGTGAAACGATGCCCTCGTAATCGACAAAGTTTCCCCTCCAATTGAGGTAGACGTTATCGAGCCTTTTGATAAGGCCCGAAGAGAGGAACGTATAGAGGATTTTGAGGACCTGGAGTTCCTCCATGTCACACTGGTTGATGATTTCCTCTACGCTTCTTTTTCCATCTATCTTGGAAAGGACCGCCCATTCGGAGCGATTGAAATTGATGCTCTTCTTGTCCGCCGTCGGGTCTTCGCAGGTCTGGAAAACGATATTTCGATCGGGAATATGATTCTTTACGAAATTCCACTCGTCGATTTTCCGAGTGATATCGAGAATGATCTGCATCAAATTGATTTTTGCTTTGTACTCGGGCGGAAGGCTGTACGTGTCGGTGGAAAATTTGAAATCCGCATCTTCGTTCAGGAAAGCCTGAAGCATCACCTGTTCCACCTTCAGCTTCAGAAACCGCTGCCATGCCGCCACGGAGATGAGCTTTTTCCCCAGGAGACCCGGTCCGAAAGCAAAAGGGTTTTCTTTTTTTAATTCCCTCAATTGAGCGAGAAGGGATCCGGAAACGATTCCCCGTCGGCTCATCAGGTTGAGGAGTTGTTCCTCCTTGTCGATGCCGTCCGCATAGACAACTTCACCATTCTCAATGAAAATGGAAAGATTGCGGCGCGGGTGCGAAATGGTGATGACACCGTTGGTGCCCTCTTTGTTCACCATCTGCAGGAGGTTCGGAAGAAAGAGACTGCTGAGATTGCCTTCAAAATTCATTATTTGCAGGTACTCTTGTCTGAGTGTTTCATGCGGGGTTGAAGTATGCAATATTCACGCCGGATTTGTCCCCGCACGGGAGGAAAACTCCGGTATGGTATATTCGGTCCGAAAAGTGCCTTCAACCGCAAGCCCGGAGAAAATTCTGGCGAAGAGCCTCATAGAGAACGATCCCGGTGGCCGTGGAGAGATTCAGGCTCCTGACTTTTCCCACCATGGGGATCCTTATGACTTCACCCATGCTCCCGTCAAGCATCTCTCCCGGCAGTCCCCGGGTTTCTGGTCCCATAACGAGATGGTCGCCGGGTTCGAATCTCAAAGAGAAAAGCGACGATCCGCGGCGTGCCGATGCGAAAAAACGCCGCGCGGTCGCATGGTTTTCCATGTATTCCGCAAGGGAGCCCCATACGGTCAGATCCACATACGGCCAGTAATCAAGCCCCGCTCTCTTCAGGTAGCGGTCCTCCAGGCTGAAGCCGAGGGGACCGATGAGGTGGAGCGGGGTATTGGTCGCCGCGCACAACCGCGCGATGTTTCCGGTGTTCGGGGGGATTTCCGGCTGGTAGAGCACCACAGTGAACCCGGAACGATCCCGTTTTCTCCACTCGGCTTCAGAACACATGGGATCAGACGGCATGCAGTCGGTGGTACTTTTTCTTGCCGGCCCGCAGAATGATTGCCCCGCCCTGAAGATGTTCGAGCGTTATGGGCTGGTCCACCTGTTCCAACCGTTCATTGTTGACGTATCCTCCCCCCTGGGAGATGATGCGCCGGGCTTCGCTGTTGGAACTGGCGAGTCCCGCCTGGACGAAGAGCCGGAAGGCGGGAATTCCCGCTTTCAGTTCTTCGGAGGAAACGTTGCTGCCGGGGATTCCGTCCGTTCCGCCGTCTTCCGTGGAGAACAGGCTTTTGGCGGCCGCTTTGGCCTTTACGGCCTCCGCTTCCCCATGGGTGATCTTGGTGGCTTCAAATGCCAGCACCGCTTTGGCCCTGTTGATGTCGGCCCCCTGCAAGCGGCCGTACTCCTTCACTTCTTCCATGGGCAGGAACGTGAACAGCGCCAGGAATCGTTCAACGTCCCTGTCGTCCGTATTGATCCAATACTGATAATAGTCGTAGGGCGACGTGAGTTCCGGGTCCAGCCACACTGCTCCCGCATGCGTTTTCCCCATCTTCTGTCCGGACGCCGTGGTGATGAGCGGGAAGGTAAGGCCGTACGCCGATCCCTGTTCCAAACGGCGGATGAGGTCGGCGCCGGCGACGATGTTCCCCCACTGGTCGTTGCCGCCCATCTGGAGAATGCAGTCGTGGTGCCGGTAGAGATACCAGAAGTCATAGGCCTGAAGGAGCATGTAGTTGAACTCGATGAAACTGAGCCCGGTTTCCATGCGCTGGCGATAGCTTTCGGCGGTCAACATCCGGTTGACGCTGAAATGGCGTCCTATGTCCCGAAGGAAATCGATATAATTGAGTTTGGTGAGCCATTCGGCGTTGTTCACCATCAGCGCCTTGCCGCCGTCGAAATCGAGGTACACGGAAAGCTGCTTCTTGAGTCCCTGAAGGTTCTCCTCGATCTGTTCGTAGGTGAGGATCTTTCGCATTTCGGTTTTTCCGCTCGGATCGCCCACAAGGCCGGTTCCTCCTCCCACCACGGCAATGGGGCGGTGGCCCAGCCGCTGGAGGTGAGCGAGAGACATAATGGGGATAAGACTGCCCACATGGAGGCTTTTCGCGGTAGGATCGAATCCGATATACGCGGTCACGCTCTTCTTGAATGCTTCGCGGAGGCTTGTTTCATCGGTGACCTGTTCCACGAAACCTCTCTCCTGCAGAATATCGTACACGTTTTTCAAGAAAGGCCTCCAGATTGCAAGTAGTTGGAAAATTGTAGGACATGTAGCAGGAATAAGCGCAACCGGTCAATCCCTCATGTCTTTTTCTCGCGACGGAGAAGGATGGTGGATGAAAAACAAAATACGGTCGTACGATTTTCTGACATTGAAATCTCTTGACCGGCCGGGTATCGTTGTCCATAATCGGTTTACTACTTTCGCCTTCTTCCATTCGGAGACGGGAAGGTACACTGCATGTTGATGAAATCAGGAGTGTTGGCAATGTTCGGAAAAATTATGAAGGGAGTCCGCGGGATATCCCTCTTGTTTTTTTTCGTGTGCGTACCTCTCGACGGGCACGCTATCGAGCGACCTGCAGCAACCCCTCAGGAACCCATGACGTTGTCTCAGGCCATAAAGACGGCACTGGATCGAAATCCGAATGTCATTTCCCGTCTTGAAGGAATACAGGCGGCTGAGAGCGTGCGAAAGCAGGCCCGTTCGGAATTCCTTTTCAAAGCGAATGTGAGCTACAACTATACACGAATGAACGAGGTGCCCACTACGCGTCTGAATATCCCCGGATTCCCGAGCGAAATTCCGGTCGGAACCATTGACAACTATAACTTTCAAGGAACCATCAAGCAGCCGATTTTTGCGGGATTTTCGATTATCACCAATTATGAACTCGCCAAACTCGGCGTGGACATTTCCCGCGTGCAGTTCAAGACGACAAAGCTCACTTTAATCCATGATGTCACGGTGGCGTACTTTTCCATTCTTTTCGCCCAAAAGCAGCTTGTCGTGGCCGAGGATGCGGTGACGCAGCTGAAAAGCCAGGTAAAGCGCGCAAAAGATTTCTTTGAAGTAGGCATGACGCCCAAAAATGACTACCTGAAGGCAGAGGTTGAGTTGGCGAACGCCACTCAGACCTTGATTGTGGCGAGGAATACGATCCGTCTTGCCGAAGCGAACTTCAATACACTCCTGCGGATGCCGGTTGATTCGGCGGTAACCGTGGAGGATATTCTCAAATATACACCCTATAAAATGCCCTTGGATAAAGCATACGAGTCGGCACATGAGAACCGACCGGAACTGGTAGAAGCCGAACTGACCTTGAAGGGTTCACGGAAGCAAGTGAAACTGGCCGAATCCGGATATTACCCGAAGGTGTTTGTGTCCTTTAACTATACCCGTTTCGGCGATACGCCGGCGCTGCAAGGGTCCGATTTTCAGGATCAAGAGACATGGAACGTTGTGGCCGGCCTCGATTGGACTTTCTGGGAGTGGGGGAGAACGAAGTTCGCCGTTGAGGAGCGACAGCACATCGTCGAACAGAGCAAGGAATCGATGAAAGCGCTCCAGGATCAGGTGGATCTTGAGGTGAAGAACTCATACATACTTCTCAGGAATGCCGAGGAAAATATCGACGTTTCCGAAAAAGCCATTGAACAGGCCAAAGAAAACTATCGGATGGAAGTGGAACGGTACAAGCAACAGGTGAACACCAATACCGACGTGCTGGAGGCTCAAACGCTGGTCGCTCAGTCCTGGACCAACTACTATGGGGCCTTGTATAATTATAACACCGCCCTCACCGATCTGAAGAGGGCGATGGGAATCATCGAATAGGGAATTGTGGGCGGATCATCCGGGTAAACACGGTGGCGCCTGTTTTCCGTGTATGATGGGTGAAGGAAAAGGCGCACACCGCTGCACTTGATCCATTTCCCGGAAGAGCCTAAAATTGATCATGGCAGGAACCATTCATCGAAAATTTGCGATGATTTTCCCAATAACTTTTAATAAGGTTTCGCTGTGCGACGGAGTGACCGACGGGATATTGACACTGCGAAATCCAGCAGAAGGCGGGTGCGTATTCTATGTTTAAACGTAAGTATGTGAACATCGGATTGATTACGGCGATAGTGATCACCGCTCTCATCCTTCTTTCGCCGATTGATTATGCGAAGTCGACTGATGCGGAAACGCAAGAGATTTATAAAAACATAAAGCTGTTCACGGTCATCCTGAACGAAATCGAAAAAAAGTACGTGGACGAAGAGGACCCGAAGAAGCTGATCTACGGTGCGATTAAAGGCATGGTGAACACGCTCGATCCTCATTCGGGGTTCCTCACCCCGGAAGAGTACAGGGAGTTGAGGATCGAAACCCGGGGAGAGTTCAGCGGCATCGGAATCGAGATAACGGTGAAGGATGGGGTGCTCACCGTTGTGTCGCCCATTGAAGGAACTCCTGCTTTCGAAAAAGGGCTCAAGGCGGGCGACCGGATCATCAAAATCAACGGTAAACTCACCAAGAACATGACACTCATGGACGCGGTGAAACAAATACGAGGCCCCAGGGGAAGCGACGTTTCGCTTACCGTTCTCCGAGAGGGTTCCGATAGCCTCATCGATGTCAGTATCACTCGAGGCGTCGTAAAAATTCGCAGTGTGCGCCACAGGATTATTGACGGCACTATCGGATATGCGAGGGTTTCAACGTTCCAGGAAGAGACGGCGGACCGGCTCAAGGATGCATTGCAGGAGTTCAAACAGGGAACGACGAAGCTCGACGGCATCGTGCTCGATTTGAGAAACAATCCGGGCGGATTGCTGGACCAGGCGGTGCAGGTAAGCAATCTGTTCCTCGAGTCCGGCCTCATCGTCTATACCAAGGGCAGGATAGAGTCGCAGAACATGCGGTTCGAGGCCGATCCCGACGTGGCGGTGGATAGAAACATCCCCATGATCGTGCTGGTGAATCACGGGAGCGCAAGTGCTTCGGAAATCGTGGCGGGAGCACTCCAGGACCAGAAAAGGGCGGTTATCGTCGGCCTTCAAACCTTCGGCAAGGGTTCCGTGCAAACGATTATCCCGCTTGACGAAGATGCCGGGCTGCGTTTGACCACCGCGTTGTACTACACCCCCAATGGAACGAGCATCCAGGCCAAGGGTATCACCCCCGACATCGTGGTGGAGGAACCCACCCAACAGCTTGTCCCGACAGAGGGCGCTGCGCAGAACAAGAAACTGAACTACCTGCGTGAGAGGGATCTGAGCCGCCATCTCCTGAACAAGGATGGCGGGGAAATGCAGGACAAGCAAGAAAAGGAACCGCAGCCCGCCGAACCGGCCGCGCCGACCGCGCCGGAAGATGAAACGAAGGGTCCGGAAGCGACTCCCGGCCAGGTCGCCAATGATGTCCAGTTGCAAAGGGCCGTTCAACTCCTCAAGAGTTGGAATATTTTCTCCCATACGGAAGAAAGTTCCCCCGCCGTAACCAACGGCGCGAAGTAAAAAGACAAGGAGGCCGCCGGATAATCCGGCGGCCTTCCCCGTTCGATGCAGTTCTCTCTCTTTTTATTTTTACGCTGTTTCCGGTAAAGCGAGAACCACGCTGTTCCATCCTTCCGGCCCGACACCGTCCACCCGTCGCAGTGCGGGGAAAGACACTTCCCCATCATGCCTGCCGTCCGGGCGCTGCACCAGGAAAGGCAAATCCACGGACAGGAGCATGGGAAGGTCGTTTCGGCTGTCTCCGATCGCGACCGTGGTGACGCTGCCCATCTGCCTGGTGTAGAGGCCGATGAGCGTTTTCACCGCCCGTCCTTTATCCGATCCGCTGCCCATGAGGTGGTAAAAACGGCCCCCCCGTGTCACGGCGAGTCCCCTGTCGCATGCGTCATGCTCCAAATGAACTAGCTTTTTCTGTTCATCCAGGAAAAGAAACGGCTCGCTGAAATCACGATCCATGGCCATCGCCGCCTGCGTGGGTGGAAGCCCTGTTCGTTCGACTACTTCGGAGGAATCCATTTCCGAAAAGCCCCTGATCGTGTATTTCCGGCCGAGTTCCCGAAAAGCCTTCAGGATGTCATCCCTTCCGAGGCCAAGGACGATCACGCGATACCCCTCCCGCATCGATTCTCCCGCCTGCTCGGGGAGAGGATATCCCCGGGGAATAAAAACCCCTCCGCCGTTTTCCGTTACAAACGGGTGTTCGACCCCGAGCCGTTGCCTGACTTCCATCATCTCGCTTCGGGTCTTGCTCGAACAGAGAATAAGAGGAATGCCTTTTTCTTTCAGTAATGCCAAGCCGGGCAGGGCAGGGACGAATGAATAGCTGAAGTGTTCGAGCAGGGTTCCGTCGAGGTCGCTGAAGACCAGATACCGCTTTCCGGGCATGAAGAGATCCCTTCAGATACGCTCTACGATATGATCCGTATCCAGATACGCCGCTTGGTCGGGTGTTCCGGGACCGTCGTCGAAGACGATTCCGGCTTCTATGGCCCGGGTGAGAAACTGCTTGGCTTTCCGGACGGCATCCACCAAGGGGTTGCCCTGGGCCCAGAGCGTGGTGATTGCCGACGCCATGGTACATCCGGTGCCGTGTACGGCTTTGGACTTCACTCGGGGGGTGCTGAATTCGTGTATGCCCGAATCGTCGAGGAGAACGTCCACGGCATCTTCCATGGTTAGGTGCCCGCCCTTTATGAGCACGGCGGACGGCCCCGTTGCACGGATACGCTCCGCCGCTCTCTTCATGTCCTCCACGCTGTTGATGTCCATACGGGCCAGGAGGGATGCTTCGTCCAGGTTGGGGGTAACGAGGCCGGCCGCCGGGAATAGGCTCCCTTCGAGTGCTTCGACCGCCGCCTGATCGATCAGTCGAGCACCGGACGCAGCGATGACCACGGGATCAATCACGCTTTTCTTTATTTCGTGTCGGCGAAGCCTGTTCGCCACCAATTCGATGCAGTCCCGGTTCGGCAGCATGCCGGTTTTAACGGCATCGGGACGGATTACGTCCATCACCGCGTCGAGCTGCACAGTCAGAAAGTCGATGGGAACCTGATGAATGGCCCGCACTTCCTTGGGATTTTGTGCCGTGAGAGCGGTGATCACGGTCATTCCGTACCCGCCGAGGCAGGTAATGGTTTTGAGGTCCGCCTGAATGCCCGCTCCCCCGCTGGGGTCCGAACCTGCAATTGAGAGGATTCGTTTTTTCATCCGCGTAAGCGTCCTAAAGGTGAAGTGATGGTTTTGTTGAAGAAAAAGTACTATAACAAACGTCCCCCTGAGGGTCAACGAAGCTTTGGTTCGGGAAGACAGGAACGGTTTTTTGCTTTTCACTTATCTTTCTGCTTTATTTCCTGCTCAACCCATGAATAAAGTGTGCTCGAAAGAAGAGCCGAAAGCGGTATACAATATACATTCGGGGAGGGGGTAGGGTGACGAGAAAAGAATACCTTCTGGCGCAAAAGGAAGAAGGGTGGCATGTGTTCGGTGTTTTTCCCGCACTCTACCCGAAAGAAATTTTCTGGGCTTTCAAGATCATCCCGGCTGAGATATGGGACCCGCCCGTCAGCCTCATTCAGTCCGGGAGACATCTGCAGGCGTATATCTGTTCGGTCGTACAACTCGGATTGGAATTCATTCTCCAGGGAAAGGGGGACCTTCTGGACGGTTACCTTTTCCCGCATACGTGCGATTCGATACAAAATCTTGCCTCGGTGGTGAACGACTTCGTCAAGGACGGTCGAACCTGCCATCACTTCTATCATCCCAAGGCGCCATACAGGCCGGAATCACGTGTTTTTTACACGGCGCAGCTTTCAGCGCTCATAAAGGCGCTGGAGGATCGCTTCGGTCCGCTGGATCGGCAGAAGCTTGTGCAGGCGGTGGAAACCGGCCGCAGGATATCGCAACAGGTCGATCACGTCTATCGGCTCCGCGCCCGAGGAAAGCTGGCGGTGAGCAACGAGGAATTCTACCGCATTCTTCGCAGCGGTGAATATCTTTCTCCCCACGATTACCTCGAAACGCTGAATACCCTGGCGGCTCACGAAAGCGAGACCGGAAAACAAGCGAAAACCCGAGTGGTGATCAGCGGAGTTCTTCCCAACCCTCCGGAGATACTCGGCCTGCTGGACGATCTTGGAGTGACTGTCGCAGGCGACGACTTCCTGGCCGTGGGGAGGAGGCTGGCGCCGGTAGGTGAGGAAACCGCGGAGAAGGACCCCCTGACGATCCTCACGGATTCGTATTTCCGTCTCCCGCCCTGCAGCACGAAGGGTTCCGCCATTGCCGAGCGGGCGGAATTACTGTTCGACATGGCACGGGAAACGAATGCCAAGGGAATAATCTTCTGGCAGGTAAAATATTGCGAGCCGGAGCTGTTCGACGTGCCGTTCCTCTCGGAAGAACTGAAAAAGAGAAACCTGAAGGTGCTCGTTCTGGATACCGAACTGAACCATGGGCTCACGGGCCAAATCTCCACCCGGATAGAAGCATTTATCGAGATGCTCTAGTCCAAAGGCAGGATTCCCGAAAATGGACATCGTTTCTTCGCTTCGCTACGGATTCATGAAGGACTACGGATTTCCGGCTCTGCTGAAACTTCAGGGCAAAAGAAAACGTTCCTCATCGAAAAATCCATCTATGGCGCCCCCTCTGAAGTGCAGCGGCCGTTTGCGCGAAATCATGACGCGCCACTACTATCTTTCACGTTTTGCTCCAGGGGCGAAGCCGGTTGCATGGGTAACCAGCGGCGCGCCCGTGGAATTGCTCCGCGCCTTCGATTTTTACACGGTGTACCCCGAGAACCATGGCGCGCTGTGCGGAGCATCCAAAGCGGCGCCGGAAATCTGCACCCACGCCGAGGAGCGCGGTTATTCACGGGACCTCTGTTCGTATGCGCGCAACGATCTCGGCCACGCCTTCTCGGGCCATACGCCGGCGGGCAAACTTCCCCGACCGGACCTTCTTTTTTGCAGCAACAATATCTGCCAGACCGTTCTCTACTGGTTCAAGCAGCTCTCCCATTACTGGAAGATTCCCCTGATCGTATTCGACACTCCGTATGTTTTTGGGGACCAGCCGAGTGCCGCGGACGTGGAGTATATGAGCGCTCAGCTGAAAGCGATGATTCCAACGCTTGAACAGATAACCCGGAAAGGTTTCCGGCCCGACCGGTTCGCCGAGGTCCTGGAATTGTCGAAAGAGTCGTCCCTGACCTGGGGTGAGGTTTTAAGCACCATGAAAACCCGCCCCGCCCCCATGACGATCTTCGATGCCTTCGTGCACATGGCGCCCATTGTTTCCCTGCGGGGGCTCCCGGTGGCGCTCGACTATTACCGGCTCCTCCTGGCCGAGCTGAAAGAACGGGTGGACAGGGGAACGGGCGCCATACGGGATGAACGCTACCGGCTCATCTGGGACAACATCGCCATATGGTTCAAGCTGAAGGATTACTCTTCGCTTTTCGCGGAACGGGGATTCAATTTCGTCTGTGCAACCTATACCAACGCCTGGGCGGAAACCATTCATCACATCGACAGCAGCGAACCGTTCGAATCGCTGGCCAAAGCCTACGGACTGGTGATCCTCAACAGAAACCTGAACCACCGCCTTTCCCTGATGAAGGAAATGATCGCACAGTACCACGTGGACGGGGTTGTCATTCACTCCGACAGAAGTTGTAAGCCCTATTCGGTCGGTCAATACGACCTTAAAAAGTTGCTGGCGGAACAGACCGGTGTCAGAACGGTCGTTGTGGATGCGGATATGACCGATTCAAGGGTGTATTCCGAGGAACAAACCAACAACCGTCTCGAAGCCTTCTTTGAATCGTTCTCCTGACGAGGACAAGACGCGGCAACGAACGGGGTAGGGGGATGCACTACTCAATCCGCCGGAGGAGTGCTATTTCTCACACCGGCTGCAGCCCTCCTTCAGACCCATCTTGCATGACTTGCAGTAATCGTTTTTGGCCATTTCCTTCTGGCCCGAATGCTGATACGCCACCGCGCGGTTGTAGTAGGAGAGCTTGGTGGTGGACTCGTTGTCGTCGATGTCTATCGCCCGTGTGAGGTCTTCTATGGCCTCGGCATGTCGTTCCAATCGCTCGTAGACCGTTCCCCGTTGGTAGTAGGCTTCCTGCTTTTCCGGGGCAAGGCGTATCGCTTCGGAGAAGTCCTTTCTCGCTTCGTCCAACTTTCCCGACTTCCGATAAGCTTGGCCGCGCATGAGGTAAAGTTCCCGATCGTCCGCCGTCTTTTCGAGTGCCGCACTGAGGTCCCTGATCGAGTTTTCAAATTGATTGAGCTGGAGGTATGCATCACCGCGATACTTGAGAACCAATGGGTCTCCGTCCTGCCGCTTCAAAGATTCGGTGTAATCCTTCACTGCGTCCTGAAATTTTCGCAACATATGATACGCAACACCGCGATTGGCGTACGCCGAGGCCGAATCGTCCCTTATGGCGATTGCGCGGGTGTAGGCCCCGGCCGCCTTGTAATACTCTTCCATGTCCAGAAAGACGTTCCCTTCGAGAAGGTTGGCTTCGAACAGCTGAGGGTCCGTCTCGATGGCATGACGCACGTCACCCAATGCCTCATGCAATTTGCCGTCTTCATAGTAGAGGTTGGCTCGATTATAGTAGGCGCGGGCAAATTGAGGATCCAGTTCGATGGCCTTGCTGTAATCCTCAAGCGCCCCCTTGGTGTTGCCCAATGACTGGTAGACGACGCCGCGGTTGTTGTACGCTTCCGCGTAGGCATCGTCGGCTTTCAGGGCTTCGGAAAAGAAGTGTAGTTTTTCTTCCGCGGTCTGTGCGTTCAGACCTTTTGTGTAGAGAGCGACGGCATTCTGGTTTTCAGCCGCTCCTTCACCGGCGAAACAAAGAAATGCAGCCAGGAACAGAACAACTGCCTTTCGCATGGACAAGCCTCCATCTGTAAGCAGTGGGGAAGTACTGCGTGAATATTTCGTATTTTCAACAGATTTCATATTCAGATTGCCGCTTCAAACGAGTTGTCTCATACGAATGAGAGGCCTTCGGGTTACCTTTCGCTTTACGCCCCCTCTTCTCGGTTTTCTCCCTTTCAAGCGGCACACATTGTATATCGGAATGCATAATCATGACATGAATACTTTTGTTAAGTCCTTCGAAGCCGGGATTGGGGCAGGGGAAGAAGTGGTATTTCTTGACAGATCAAGAAATTGCGTGATAAAGAGGTGCATCGCCACCGTAGCTCAGCTGGTAGAGCAGTTGATTCGTAATCATCAGGTCTGCGGTTCGATTCCGCACGGTGGCTCAAGGAAAAAACACGGGGTTACGGCATTTTGGTCGTAACCTTTTCGTTTTTCGTGGGATCTGTTCGGCCACCCCTTCCCTGATCACCTTTGGTTACACATGGGTCATCAGGGTCACTAGATTGCAATAAGAATGCCCTGAATAAGACAAGGGCTCCTTCCTGCCGATCCTTCCGTACGTGATGCCTTCACCCTCAATCCCCGCAAAGACCGGCATAATCGCGGCGACAGTACCCTTTCACGACGATGCCCGGTATGGTGGCAAAGCGGAAGAATAGGATATCACTATCGAAATCGGTGAGGCAAATAGGAATAAGCGATTTGTCCTCTCCGATACACTCATGCTAGTTTCGACCCATGAAAATCCAGCCTGCAGCCGATAGGCACCTCGTTGAGCGGAACAAGGCGGAACCATCCGGTTACTCTTACTTCCGATTGTTATTTCAATCCGTCTGGCTGTATCGAGTCGTCCGGGTGGGACTGGCAACGAGTTTTCTGGCATCGGGCCTGATAAAAATAGCCGATCCCGGGAGTTTTGCCATAACCGTTAAAGCCTTTGGAATCCTGCCCAGGGGTTTCGTATCCCCTGTCACGTTCGGAATTCCGGTGCTGGAAGTGATTATCGGTCTGGCTCTGGTACTGGACATGCGCGGGGCGCTCCTCTCTTTTTCAGGGCTGCTTCTCCTTTTCACGGGGGTGCTGGGATACGGCATTTGGCTAGGACTGGATATCGACTGCGGATGCTATGGACCAGAGGACCCCGAAGGGAAGGTTTTCCATAGCCTCCGATCGTCTCTATACCGCGACATGGGCATGCTGGCCGCTGTGTTTTATCTCTATCTTTGGCGTCGTTTCACGTCATGGGGGCCGACAAGCGATTGGAATCGAATACGAAATCATTTCACCCATAAAAAGGAGCTCGAACAATGCACATGGTAAAAAGGACTCTGGCGTCGGCGATGATGATACTGTTTCTCGTGGGAATTACGTCCCCCGTCTGGGCGAACAAATTCGAGGACGAACTGCAGAAGGAAGGCGATGTCATTAAGTTCTGCAACGAAGTGCAGCGGGGAGGTTACAAGATAGTCGGTACGGAAGAATTGAAAAAATGGATAGATGAAGGGAAAAAAATGCTCATCATCGACACCATGCCGTATGAAGCGAGCTATAAGAAGGAACACATCCCCGGCGCCGAACAGTTTCTTTTTCCCATTCCCGAAATGACCGAATGGAACACGAAAGAGACCGACGGCAAATCAAAAGAGGATTTTGCCGCACTTCTGGGTCCCGACAAGGACAGAGTGATCGTGGTTTATTGCGGATTTGTAAAATGCACGCGCAGTCACAACGGTGCAATGTGGGCGACCAAAATGGGCTACAAGAATGTCTATCGCATGCCCGGAGGGATATTCTCCTGGAAGGGAGCGGATTTCACCACGGAGAGCGTTAAATAAAGAATCTCCTTTCCCGATTTTATGGCAACGGACGTCGAAACTTTATCGATCGGCGTCCGTTGCCGTTTTCGCGGCACTGAAGTATACTAACGCAATAGGGGGATACGAATGATCGGATGACAACTTTGTTACGGCAAGAACGTAAGAGGACTCGGAGTACCGGTAAGACATAGCGGGAAACTGTTCGGAAGCATTCGAGATCCCAATGTAAAATTCGTCATCAGTTCATTTTCCATAATGTGTTGCCCTCACTGCAACTCTTTCACCTTACTCTCCGCTCTCTGCACTTTTCTCACTATAGTGGAGAAACGCGTATCCCAAGGATTGCTTGACAAGAGCACTGCTTGAGCTTATTGAAGCACATCACAACGTGGCGAAGTGAAAATTTCCTTTCACAAAGGTGAAGACTATGTGGGCGATGGGAAGACAGTCGTTATGGGTTAAAGCGTCAACGATTTGCTTGGCCGTTTCTTTCTCTCTCTGCTTGAACGCTGCCGGAGAGGGATTTATGGAGGTGGTGAACAAGTCAACATTAAAGATTGAAGACGTCAGCCCGGTCGTCGAATACTTCAAGACAGAAGACCGGAAGAAAGAGACAACACAACTGAAGTATGACGTCTTCAAAACAGGATACAGCATCCGTATCCATAATGCTGATGGAAAACAGGCGACGGTTAAAGTGGAACTTTTGCTCGACTATCTGGGCGAGGGAAGAGTGTTCTCTTATACGTGTTATGATGTTGTTGAAGGGAAAAAAACCAAAAGCATAGACGTGATGTTGGACAATGTTCCGGTGGAATGTATAGTAGATGGAAAAAAGCAGCAAAAGGAATCACGTTCAGATTGCCAGAAAGAAGCTCTTGTCATAATGACCAAACACATTAAGAAGCTGACAATAGAAAGACTGAAGTAAAATTCTTTTAAAAGACCGGGATACGCTATACCGTTGTACGTCTCCAATTTCCAAAAAACGTTGCTGAGGCGCCGCGAATCAATCTTCCAGTTTCTCGGTGTAATACATTTTTCTGACTTTCAGGACGAAATAAGTCGAAACGGAAAGAACGATAGCGGCGGTTCCGATCTGGACGACGGCCATCATGGAAGATTCTTTTCCGAAGCCGCCCCCAATGAGCGTGGCAGCGACGGAAGTGGGGAGGAATCCGAGAAATGACCCCACCAGAAAGGCGCCATGCGACGTATTGGCCATTCCGAGAAGCGCGTTGGAGATCACCCCGTAAATTGGCAGTTGTCGAATGAGAACGACGATTGTCGTGGATGGGTTTCTGAGAAGGCGGGAGAGCTT
This sequence comes from uncultured delta proteobacterium, assembly GCA_963826125.1. GTDB lineage: Bacteria > Desulfobacterota > Desulfarculia > JACQYL01 > CAWGVV01 > CAWGVV01. The sequence goes on from CAWGVV010000001.1 coordinate 808,225, forward strand.
TGGCCGATCGGCCGTTTTTTCCGCCAGCCAGGGGCCGCCGCCCCATCTGGCGAAGAGGAAAATCGCATAGGCTCCGATGAGCGAACCTATTTGGGCGAAAAGCAGACCTTTGACAAAGCCGAACAGAAAGCCTCCAATGCCGCAGATTACGAGACGCGGGGCTCCCACAGCGACGAGTATGGCACATCCGCCGATGAAAATAATCGGCGACCAGCCCCCCATACCGTCCAGGTAACGCTTCACCCCCTGAACATCTTGTAGATAATTTCTGAAGCCGCTAAAGTGCAACAGGAGAATGCATGCTACAAGCACCGATATCGTGAGGACGAGTTTCACCCGGGTCTTTTTTTGAGGATTGGATGCGGTATACCCCCGGTCTTCACCGCCGGGGCCGTCCGTGGGAACGATGCAGTTCATATTTGAAGGGCTTTCCAAAGTTTATACATGATTGCTTGTTCCAGTCTTCCGGTATTCATTAAGAAAATCGATGTCTTTTCCCTGATCGCGGGGTAATCGGCTTCCAGGCGGAACAGGTCGGAAGCATAGCAGTTCTTTCCGGGATTGCCAAGCGAATCCTCGGTAAGGGATGAGAGCGGCATGCTTTCCCGTACCGCGCTCTTCGGCTGTTCCCTGTACCGCGACAAGGTTAGTAATTGACAAAAGAGAAATAACATTTTATTTGTAAAGTTTGTTCCTATATTGGCATTAAGGAGGAATAATACACGATAATAGTACAAATGCAAATTTATTAAGCCCCGTTGGAAAGCTGCATGATTGGTCTTAAGAAAGAAAAGAAGGAAATTAGATGTCGTTGAAATTGATGATATTTATCGATGGAACATGGCTTTATCAAAACAGAAATCAAATAGCGGCAGTGTTCAACAAGCCTGAGTTCAGGATCGACTATAGAAAGCTTCCTTTGCTCGTGGCAAATCAGGTTGCGAAAACCGTCAATACTGATGTTCAGACGGTGAGAACCCACTTCTTTAGCTCCATTCCCAAGGACAAACCGGACTATGACCCTTCGCAGCAACAGAGATTTTATGATTATCTGGAACGCGAATGCCACTATGCAATGGAAATTTACACCATTGACTTCAGAAACGGCAACGGTCATCAGCCCGAAGAAAAATGCGTGGATGTCGCTCTTGCTTCGTCCATGATGTACTACGCTGCTCTTTCAAACGCATACGATGTAGCGGCTCTCGTCGGTGGCGATTTCGACTATTTCCCGCTGCTCAAGAGGGTGCGGTTGCTCGGCAAGCGAACCATGCTGGTTGCTTTTCGCGTAATTGGAGACAGCCATCCCACCAGTAGAAAATTGCTGGAAGATTATTCCTTGTTCGATTTCCCGATTCTTTACCTTGATGACTTCCTGCCGGAAATCGAATTTCAGCGCCGAGAGCAACTTCGAGTATGCGATACCTGCGGTCAGAAGAAGCTTACCTCCTGGGAGGGTGACACGTTTTTTTGCGACGATTGTCGAAAAGACTTCAGCCGGGGAAGAAAAAAAAGCTACCGCTCTTGTGAACGCTGCGGAAAATTGGAGGAAACGGTCTACCAGGGCGACGTATTCTACTGCAGTGATTGCAGAAATTATTAGACTGTTCGAATTCCAATGGAAAGGTGGAGGATGCCCCTCCACCTTTTTTTGCAGCAAGATCGCATTCCCTTTTATGCGGCAGTCGTGGATTGCGTCATCTCTTCTTGTTCAGGTGATGGTTCCTCGGAGGCGACACCGGTCGAGTACCCCTTGAGCTTTCCCGGTTCAAGATATTCTTTCGCCTCGTCCGAAAGTTCGTACACCTGGAGGGCCCTCTTTATCTTGCAGCTTCGTTCCTGACTCAAATCGATCAATAGAGGATTCTTTTTCGAAACGTTTTTCTCGAATAGGATGACCGTGGGTTTCATAGTGGAACGCTTGTTTATGCTTATAACGACCCCGATTCTTCCATCATCCAGTTCGACCAAAGATCCGGGCGGATATACTCCCATGCTCTTCACGAGGTTTTCGACAAGGATTGATGGAAGTTTATCCTTCATGTTTTTATACATGTAGGAAAGCGCCTGGTGGGGAAGCATCATCTCTTCAACGTTGAAGGGATTGGTCAGGTTCTCGTAGGTATTTGCCACAGCCACTATTTTTGCCAGGCCATCGATGTATTTGTCTTTCAATCCCCTGGGAAAGCCACTGCCGTCGTTATGTTCATGGTGTTGATGGGCGATGGTTATAACTTTTTCCGGAATGTCGGTCGCCTTGGATAATAAGTCCCGACCGCGTTGCGAATGAGTCATTACGATCGACTTCTCCAGCGGCGTGTAGCGGCTCTTTTTCGTAATCAATTGCTCGGGCAGAGAACGTTTCCCAATGTCGTGGAAGAGGGCGCCGATCCCCAGCACCTTCATGTCAGACGCTTGCAGCTTGAGCGTTCTCCCGAGGATGAGAGAAATAACGCACACGTTCAAGGAATGAAACTGGATAAACTCTCTTTTGAACTTCAGTGTGATAAGGTGAACGAACGTTTCCGGATTTTCAGAAACCTGCAACGACATGTCTTCGATGAGCCTACGGGAATTGTTTATGCCTGCAGAAGGATCAACCACCGTTTCCGAGAAGATGTTTTCGATTTTTTCGCGTGATTTTATATAGATATTTTTCGACTGTTCGAGAAGCTTCTTCTTCTGGAGGATTCGCTCCTTAAGCGTCACATCTTCGACTTGAGTGTCCGTCGGTTCTTCTTTCGATTTATCTGCCGCCGAACTGCTTCCCTCGGAAAATTTCGGGTCTGAAGCCGTTACGTCGGATCGGGAGAAATCGACGATCACCTCCTCAATGCCGTACCTCTTCATGGTTTCAATTTCGTTTTCCGATGTTATTTTAAATTCTTTCCTAGCAAACGGATGTTTAAGCCAGGACATTTCCAGCTTTACATACATACCGAGCCGTAACTCGTGAGTCTTTACCAACTTGCATTCAGGAGAAGAAAAATCGCTCCCATTTGGAGAAGCCATCAAATGTTTCCCTCTCAGTCCAATTCGTAGAATGAAAGTATGACCATCAGCACTTTGTCACCGATCGTTATCGGGGTTGATTTCAGTCCATATTGGAAAAGGTTATGCATACAGAGTGACGAACTCTGCGGCAATTCCAGATCGATGGTCGCATTTACGACATCCAGTACCTCTTCGTTAAAAAAGTTACTCAGTGATTCCCCTATCATTTGATTTCTGTCCGGGGAAAACAAAATATTCGCAAAGCTATTGCTGAAAATTATCCGTAGCGTGCTGTCAATACAAACCACGGCGACCGGGAGACTTTCCATGATGTCGCCGGCCATTTTCAATTCTCGGCTTTGGCGAATAATTTTATCGGTTCGTTTCTCAACTTCATATTCCAAATTTTGATTTATCACCATCAATTCATCGTTTTTTTGTTTAAGCGCCAAATTAAGCATCTCATTTTCAACGGTAAGCGCACGTATTTTCAGCGCTTCTCGAACGACCTGCTTTAATTGCATGTCGTCCCATGGCTTCAGCATGAACTTGTAGACGTTGCCTTCATTGATTGCGGCGGTGATGGTATCGACATCCGTATAACCGCTGAGCACTATTCGGATTACGTTCGGAAATTGCTCACGCACCAACGATAGAAATTGGATGCCGCTCATCCCCGGCATCCTCTGGTCCGAAAGGATGAGGTCGACCGTGTGCTCTTTCAATATTTCGAGCCCCTCGCTAGCGCGATTTGCGGTCAGGATCGTGTAACCCTCCTTCCGGAACAATCTTTTGATTGACTGAATGACATTGATCTCATCATCCACGATGAGGAGAACGTATTCTCCCGAAGTCTTATCGATATCCATAAAAACGGTTCCCGAAACGCACTTCGTAATTGTTGTTTCTCAGTAGAGCGCAAGTCCTTCGCGAGGGACGCACGCACACCACCAGTCGCCCTTGGACCGAAACCATTCTCATCCTTCTGAAAATTGCCGGTTCAGCTCGCTTTTCTGTTTCGACCATCTACACTCATTCGGTCTCATCGATGATCACGGTACCCGACGAGTCTCTTTTCACGTCGCCGATTCCCGGGTATTCTTTTTCCAGTTTCTTGAGAAGGGTCATCTGCTGCCCGACCTTTTCAAGCAACTCCCTGTTCTCCTCGACAAGTTCCTTCTGCCTCAAAGCCTGGCGGATCGTAATCTTTAAATCCACCTCATTCCACGGTTTGGTAAAAAAACGATAGATGTGTCCTTCGTTGATCGCGCGCATCGCCGATTCCAGAGTAGCGTGTCCCGTAAGAATGATTCTGATGACATCGGGATAACGTTGGCTGACAATGGCAAAAAAATCCGTTCCGGACAGGCCGGGCATTTTTTCGTCGGATACGATCAGATCCACCCCCTCGTTCTCAAGCAAAGAGAGGGCCTCCGTTCCCGAATTCGCACTGATTATCTCGTAACCTTCGTAATGAAGGGTCCTCATGAGAGCGTGGATGATGGAAGGATCGTCATCCAAAAGCAGAATACGCCTATGCACGGTAATTCCTCCACCTGGTGTATTTCCTCATCCATCCGTTTCCGATCGACAGGGAAAATGGGAGAATCAAAAAAAACATCTTGTACTGATACCTTCGACAAAAAGGATTTAAAACTTTAATCGAAACAAAGAGAAAACATTTTTCTTTCCAATCCAATGAAAAGTTCCCCGATAACGGGGCAGGGAAGGGCGTCTTACCTCAGGAGAAGAAAAACCGGGCACGGCCTCGAAATACGATGGCTATGTCCGCGCCGGGCATATGGAAGGCCTCTCACTCCTGCTATGACTCGCTCACGCCCGGCCGGGTCGGATGAGGGTAAGGCTCGGGAGTTTCTTTGGCGGACCCTTGCAATCGTGGATCCTGTGGATAGTGGGAGGGGAGTGAACCCGACGCTATGACTGCGAAGGGCCGGAAGGCTTTTATTATTGCACGCGTGTGGGGAATGAATCTTCGAGCGAAAGAAAAAGGGCTTACGATTTCTCGTAAGCCCTTGATTTTTTCATTGGGCGGGACAGGGTTCGAACCTGCGACCCCCGGCTTGTAAGGCGCGAACCCGTAGAATAACCCGTTGAAATCATTGAATCAGGCCCCTGTGAAGGTTGCGCCTTCCGGGGGCCTTTTTGCAACCCCGGCGCAACCGTTTTCCACTAAATGCAAGCTCAATTGTGCCGAAGGGCGAGATATGTGCTCCGCTGATTTCTTCAGCCGGTCCAGCTGGGGAGGGGGACGCCTCGAAAAAGGGGCTCCTCACGCAAATGTGTGCAGAAGTGTGCGCATGGGTAAATCAGCCATACCGTGATAAAGATTCAATATGAACGTTTTGACCGACCGGAATCCGCATGCTCTCCGGCTGATCACCTTGGCCTTGTTGTTGAGCCCTTCAACGGTGGCGTTATTGATCGGTTCTTGGAAGTAGCTCAGGATATTTTCTTCATGACGTCTGAGCATCCAGGCGAAGTCTCGCAGAGGGTTGAGCCTGGAGTGAGTGGCCCACCAGAACCACTTTTTCAGGTATTTTTCGGCCCATCCACGGTGTTGGTAGGACCAGAACCGGCGAAAGGCCTCCTTGAGCAGGTAGGCGCGGTTGATCCCGAGGTTCAGCTTTTCCAGAGAGGCCAGTCTGGCTTTTTGTTTGTCCGTGAGATTCCAGGGATTCTTGAGCCAGATGTAGCGAGTGTCTTTGCGGATGTCCTTGTGTTCTTTTCCCTTCTCCCGGACCTCGTCCCTGCGCACCTGGTCCACGGCGTCCATGAGGTGACGCACGATATGGAGTTTGTCGAACACCAGTACGGCCTGGGGAGCACACTCTTTCACCACTTCCACGTAAGGCTCCCACATGTCGCAACAGACGCCCTGGAGTTTCGACGCTTGTTCAGGCCCCAAAAAGGCAAAGAAACCCTTCATTGTTTCTTTGCCTCGATCTTCTCCGCTCCAGAGGAGGGTTTTCGTCTTCAGGTCGTACACATTGGTGAGGTAGACGTGCCCCTTTTTCCTGGAAATCTCATCAATTCCGATATGGGTGACGCCTTTCACCTCCCTCCTGGAAAGTCCGTGGGCTACCACAAGTTCAACGGAGGACGCCACCGTTCCCCAGGACACTTGAAACAGACGGGATACCTCCAGCCACGGCAGCAGCCGCGCCCATGTGGCCAGGAAACAGGCAAAGGCGGTGGTCACGCGGCGCTTTCCCCACGTCCAGGGCAGCGCTTCGACGTGAATCCCTCCACACGTGCCGCAGGTCACACGGCGAGGAGCATAGATCAGGATCACCGGGACACCCCACAGAGGAACATGCCGGAAGAGCCTCTCTGCACGGCGGTCCCGATACTCGGCCGCAGCGCCGCATACTCCGCAACGAGGCTTGAACCGCCGGTCTTCGACGATCCTGACCAAAAACGCCAACGGACTTTGGCTGACGGACTCAATACGAAATCCTTGCAATTCGAGGGTTTTTTTGATGATACTTTCTACGAGCATGAGTCCCTCCCAGGTGGAAAAGATGTCGTCAACACCTTAACTACCTGAGATGGCTCATGCCTTTCAATTTATTAGCCTGATTTTATGCACACATTATTGCGACGATCCCGAAAAGGGAGCTAGATCCCGAAAAGTCCTAAATGGCCTCTCAGCTGACCCGCGCGTGGCTCAAACCTCAGCTGAATGCTACTCTCGGTTAAAGATCGGGCTCCTCAAACTACCGGACAGAGCAACTGATCCCTCCTTCTCACGTCCTCACCCGATGAACAAAGCATACTAGAAGTAGGCCACCCGCATGGACACAGAGGCAGATTTTCAATAGAGTTCATTATTGACAGCATACCCATAGGATATGATAAGAAAAGTGGTGCGGGAAACTGGACAGGCTGTTAAGGTGGAATCCTCATGAGAGGAGCACACAAGAAAATGAACAAGAGAGGACGATTTTCCGCATCTTAATAGCTTCAGATGCTTTTTTCTTTCTATGATGAGGGTCACTCCAATTTGTCAAAATCACTATTGTACATAATCATTTCCCTGGTTTTAGTTTGTGGCTACCCCAAAATCGCTTCTTCCGAAGGCCACCCAGATGATGACATTCCCACCCGCTATGGATTAGCGAGTGTGGTAGGTAATTCATTTGATCCCGTGACGGATATTTTTTTCCTTCAGATATCGGGTCTTATTATGTGGGATTATGAAGCCTTCTGGCACCATTGGGCCCCTGAGCCACTACGCTTCAAGATAGAAGGCAACGTTGGAGCCACAACCTCCCCCAAAATTCGTGGCATGATTTCAATTGAGATGATGGCTTTGTATTATCTTGATTCTATTTCTAAAGCTTGGCTAAAGCCTTTTGTAGAGGGGGGAGTCGGGTTTTCGTATACGGATTTTCAAGTGGAGGGACAGGGATCTCGATTCAATTTCAATCCGCAGATCGGAATCGGGACGGAAGTCACACACGATTCGGGGGTAGTCTACTTCGCGACTATGCGGCTCAGTCACATTTCAAATGCGGGACTCAATAGTGAAAACCGAGGGGTTAACTTCGTCGTTTTGAAGATTGGACGCTTCTTTTAGGAACATCAAAGATTATTATATTACTTATGAGAATTGTCTTACGAACGATATATTGGAATTTGGAAACTGGAAGCTGCAACTCGGTCGAGAAATCATTTAAGGAGACTGCCAATATGAAAAGACGCATATCAATTCTCTCTTGCATCGGAATAGTTACGATGCTTACCTATGGATGTGCTATTGGCAATAAATACCGTTTTACAGATGTCACGGCTGATGTTCAGGCTACGAATGAGATCTACGTGGTGGTGGCGAGCCTTGATCAGCGTCCGACCGTTCTCAGCGGTGAAAGCCCTGCGGATTATGTTGGCATGCAAAGGGCGGGATTTGGCAATCCGTTTAATGTGACCACTTACAGTGGCTTGCCCTTTGCGGACGTTGTCAGTCAATCCATATGTCAATCCCTAAAGAAAAGAGGTTTCCATGCCGAATCATTCTTCGTCAAATTGGGTACTCCGGAAACAGAAGCGATAAAACAACTACTAGTTAAGCAAGCCGAACGATCAATTTTCGTGAGTATTATACAATGGGAAAGCGACACATACTCAAACATCGGTCTAAATTATGACTTGGTTTTGACGGTTTTCGATAAAGACGGCACACGAGTTGCCCGAAGCGTCGCAAAAGATAACACTACTATTCCTGGCAGTTTTTTGAATCCTCCGGCCGCAGCTCGCGAAAAAATACCAATGGCTTTTAAGAGCGTGATTGAGAACTTACTGAATGTCGATCGAGTGAGAGAAGCACTCGACTAAATAGTTCGCTGAACCCCACAAGTGAGGCCGACAGATGTTTGTGTGTAGATTGATGGTGAGAGAAATAATCAAACGTTTCGATCAGTGTTAAGTTGATGTCAGTGAGCTGGTTATAAGCTCAACTTGTTCTCAATAGAGATATGAGACTGTTAGTTATTTTGAAATGCTTGACGTCCCATTTATTATTTTGATAAGTTATGTGGCTGGTTTTCTCACTAATGGCTGACAGGCTTGCATCCTGAGCGGTCTGGCCCAAGCCTACAGAAAACGCCTTGGCCACAGCTTCTTTGCTGGACCAAATGCGCAATGCAGCTTCCTCTGGCCCAAGGAAAAAGTCCTGAGCCATTTCTATCTCCCAAGGATGCATGAAAAACCTGCGGCCGCGCCAAGCTTGAGCTGACCGGCTTTCCGCGTCTATGCCAAACACGTTAGTTGAAGCGGCCACCACAGTGAGTTCAGGATCATGCGAGGCGCTGACCCGGTAAACATCCGAACCGGCGAACGCCGGCAATATGGGCCGTGCAGTCTCAGCATCCAACGTGTGGAGACCTAAGCTCGGCACCCTCGCCAGCTCAGGGCATAGATAACGAGCCAACAGCTTGAGTCCCAAACGTACGCCTAAAAAACTCTGCCTTCGCTTAAGCCCCATGAATTTCGCCCGTTGTCGCTCAGCCCGGGTCAGGACGGACATGGCGCTTTCCGGAAGCTTACGGTGATCAAGAATGACTAGCCCGCAACAGTGCCTGGCCAACTCAAGCAAAGAAGGATGGGCGACAGATTCTCTGGGGAAAAGCAGTACATCGTTAAGCCAAGCAAGATCATGACCCCGTGCATCACCTAACGGGATGTGCGCGGCAGCATTGCCAGCCTCGGTGATCTGTCTTTTTTGTTTGTAGGACATGCTTCTTGCAACTGTCTTTATCGCGCTGGCAATTGACCGGTTGTTTGTCTCCTATTGGCGATGCTATTAACCCAAATAATTCATTTAACTGCCTTGAGATGTAGACATAAAGTGATGTTATCACTAACAAAAACAAAAATACAGAGCGCTCCCCTTATGAAAGCAGTGTACCATAAACAATTCAGTTTTAAAATACTATGTTTGAAGTTGCCCCGGATTGAAGGACACCTCGAAAAGGACGTATAAAGGGTCTTGGAGGTGTTGCATGGTGAAGAATCGTCGGAGTTTCAGCCGGGAGTTCAAGCTGGAAGCGGTGAGGCTGATAACGGAAGGGGGCTGAGTGTTGCCCGTGCATCGAGGGACCTGGGGATACGGGAGAGCGTGCTGGGCCGTTGGAAGAAGCAGTCTGAAGAAGCACCGCTGGAGGCGTTTCCGGGCAAAGGCAGGTTGAGGCCGCAGGATGAGGAATTGGCCCGTCTTCGTAAGGAGAACGAGATATTGCACCAGGAGCGGGATATTTTAAAAAAGGCGGTAGGCATCTTCTCGCGGGTGCCCAAGTGAGATATCAGTTTATCCATGACCATTCCGGCCTGTTCCGAGTGCAGCGTATGTGCAGGGTGCTGGAAGTATCGCCCAGCGGCTACTACGCATGGCTTGAACGCCCGGAGAGCCGACGAGTGCGCGAGGACCGTCGGTTGCTGGTCGAGATCAAGGCCGTCCATGCGGCCAGCCGGGGTACCTAAGGCAGCCCCAGGATTCATGCCGAGTTCACGTCCAGAGGGATGCGTCACGGCAGGAAACGTATCGCACGGCTGATGAGCGCGAACGGAATCAAAGCCAAGAAGCGTAAGTTCAGGGCGACGACGGATTCGAACCATTCCCATCCTGTGGCGCCCAATCTCCTGGAGCGCGATTTTACGGCCCAAGAGCCCAATCAGCGGTGGCTGGCCGACCTCACGTACATCCCAACCGGGGAAGGCTGGCTGTACCTGGCTGCCGTGCTCGATCTTCATTCCAGGCTCATCGTGGGATGGTCCCTTTCCAGCCGCATGAGCAGAGAGGCAATGAGTGACATCTTCTGGTTCATTGAGGTCTTCTACAGCCGCAGCCGGCGACATTCCGCTCTGGGATACCTGACCCCGACGGAATACGAGATAGTCAGGTTGGCTGCTTAACTGTGTGTCCACACAATCGGGGGAAGATCACTTTGCCGCAGCAAACAGTAAGCATTGTTTCCATGGATTTGATCACCAGCCTGGGCACCGGCATGCGTAAGGTTTGGTCGAGCCTTTTGGAGGGGCGCTCGGGGCTTACACCCCTTGACCAAGCGCTAGCCAACGCCAGGGCTGAAACGGTTTGGTGCGGCGAAATACCCCAAGCCACCTGGGATGAGTTGACATCCATAATCCCTGGTGTCGGGAGGGTTCGCAGCCACGATTTGGCGGTTGCGGTGGGCCGTATGGCTCTTGAGCAAGGACAGGCCTGGGTGGCTGACGCTGAACCACATGAAATAGGCATGGTGCTCTCTTCAACCAAGGGGGACATGGAGCACTTGGAGCTGCTTCGCCAGCGTGTGCCCAATCCCCACCATTTTGATCTATTTGCCTTGGCGCAAGATGTGGCCAGGGAGCTTGGCCTTAAAGGACCGTTGTCGGCGGTCTCCAATGCCTGCGCTTCCGGGTTGGTGGCGATCAGTCAAGGGGCGCGCTTTATCCAAAGCGGAGAGGCCAAGTTTGTGCTGGTAGTAGGGGTGGAGACCCTCACCCGATTCATTGTTGAAGGCTTTTTAGCGCTCAAGGCCGTCAGCAACGGGCCGTGCAAGCCTTTCGATAAATCCCGGGACGGCCTATCCTTGGGGACTGGGGCGGGTGCCGTTCTCTTGGCGGATAAGAACCGGCAGCCTCGGCAAGCATTAGCGGACATCAACGGATGGGGTTGCACAAACGACGCCACCCATATCACGGCACCAGCTAAGGGGGGGGCAGGCTTGCAAGCGGCCATACGTCAAGCCTTGGCAATGGCGGGACTTCAGCCCCAAGACATCGGCTATATCAACGCCCATGGAACCGGCACGGTGTTCAATGACGAGATGGAGGCGCAAGCCTATTACAAGGTTTTTGGAGCCGATTCCCCGCGGGTAGTGTCCTTCAAGGGTTATATCGGACATACCCTGGGCGCGGCTGGAGTGATCGAAACAATCTTGAGCGTCATGGTGTTGCGCTCGGGGATGAGCCCTGCTTCCCTTGGCTTCAGAGAGCTTGGGGTGGGCCAACCTTTATGCATCCCGACCGAGAACACAGACATACCAAATCTGAGGCATGTATTAACAACCAAGGTGGGCTTTGGCGGGGTCAACGCTGTCATGGTGCTGGGGAAGCCAGGGGAATGAGCGGTGATAGGCTTGTCATAAGCGCTTTCGGCTTTGTGAATGAATCTGCCTACGGGGGCACTTTGCTGGGAGGTCGGGTTAAGCCCCTGCCGGATTTGCCGTTCAGCGAATTGCGATGGAACACTTTTTCCACACGGCCATGCGAGCGCTACGGTCGCCTGGATATATTGAGTCGCTATGGCTTGGCGGCCGTGGAACTGTTGGGGCTGTCCCCGGTAAAAGGCAAGCCAAACGACACGGCGCTGGTCATGGGTACCCAGCATGGCTGCCTGTCGGTTGATCTGGATTTCAGGGAGAGCATGGATCAAGAGGGCGGCGGAAGCCCGCTTTTGTTCATGTATACACTGCCCAATGTCTGCCTGGGTGAAATCGCCATACGGCATAACCTAACTGGCCCCAGCCTGTGTTTGGTAAATGGAGAGCAAAGCGGGCTTGCCGCAATTTGGGAAGGCATCCGGCTCATACGTTGCGGCGAAGTGGAAAGCTGTATTTGTCTGGAGGCCGATGCCCTGGGAAAATGGTCTGGCTTGGCCGGGGAGAGTGAATTATCCCAGGTTGCTGGCAGGCAGGGTGCCGCCTATTGTTTTTTAATCGAATCCGCGCGCTACGTGGAAAATAGGCTAGCTAGTCCCTTGGCCCATATTGTGGAAACCAAGCCCCACACGCCAAATGGCGTCACTATGCCGGGCTGTCATGAGCAACTATCTAAGTTAATTAATTATTTGGAGGAAGTTTGGTCTGGAGCAGGCGCTGGGCTAGGAATCGAACTTAAGATAAACCTTTATTGTCAAAATAAAATATTGTATGTTAGTCATCAGTAAACAAAGCAGTCTCAAGGAAATAACGATCCATGGGGGATTAGATGAAAAAAACGGCCATTGCCACCTCTCTGCTGATCATGGCCTGCATTTCCTTAATAGCCCTTAGCGGCTCCTCCGACCAAGGAGCGCTATTTCACCAAGGTGTTTGAGAAGGCACTTGTGGCTGCTGGCATGAAAGTCAGCCCGCCCTCCAGAGCTGCCACAGGTGCTCCTGGTTTGGAATTCACTTTGATATCCATGAACGATATGCGGTTTGTTATGGAGGCTTAATTATATGCCAAGGGCAGTATAGCCTTTACCAAAACCTGCATAGTAGATGGACCGCCTGAACTTGGACAAATAGCTGATATCACTGATCTGCGCCAGCGTTCCTATGTAATGACCAATCTTAGCGGGTCTTAAATAAATTTGCCCGCGCAGTTTAAAGAAACCCGGACGCGCCGATGACTACGATGCCTCCCATTTCCAAATATCCGCAAGTGACAGATCTAATCCCTCATCGTGGCGCCATGCTACTCATTGATGAGATCCTGGCGTTGGATGAGAGCAAGGCCACTGCCGCGGCGGTGGTTCGGGACAGTTGGCCTTTGATAAAGGACGGATTGTTAGGCCCAACCTTGCTGATTGAGGCGATCGCACAGACAGTGGCCGCGATTTATGGCTGGAGGCGCTTGCAAGGAGTCAACCTCCAAAGAGGATATTTGGTGGGCGTCAAAAGCGTCGTTTTTTATAGGGCCAACATCCCAGCGGGCAGGAGCCTGACCATTCATGCAGAGCCTCTCTATGAAATGGCCACCTATGGCGTGTTCAAAGGGACGGTGTACTGTGAAAACCAGCGGGCTGCGGAAGCTGAGATCCAAGTCCTTGTCAAAGAAGGCGAGGAAGCGTCGTGAACAAGTCTTTTATCAACAATGCCATAAGGCAGGGGCAACCTTGAAGACTCTAGGGACCGCCATTGTAACCGGAGGGAGCAGGGGTATTGGCAAAGCCATCTGCCTTGAACTGGCCCGAACCGGCTACTACGTAGTGGTGAATTACCGTTCCAATCAACGGGCAGCGGAAGAGGTGTTAGCGCAGATCTCCCGCGATGGCGGTCGAGGTGAATTGGCAGTCTTTGATGTTGCTGATGCCAAACAGGTCAGAGAGAGTATGGGGCCATTGTTGGAGCGCCAGGAAACGGTAGATGTGCTGGTCAATAATGCGGGCGTGACGGCAGACAGTTTACTAGCCATGATGTCGGAGGAAGAGTGGCACCGGGTATTGGACACTTCCCTGGATGGATTTTTCCACGTCACTCGGCCAGTAGTGATGAAAATGGTGGGCCAGAAACATGGATCCATCGTTTCGATTTCTTCGGTATCGGCTCTGATGCCCAACAGGGGGCAGACCAATTATTCGGCAGCCAAGGCGGGTTTAATTGGAGCCAGCAGATCGCTTTCCGCAGAAGTGGCAAGGCTCGGAATAAGGGTCAATGTGGTGGCGCCCGGCATCATTGGCACGGAAATGGCCGAGGCTGTTCCGCAGGCAATGATCAAGCAGCTGATACCCATGCGCAGGATCGGCCGGCCGGAAGAAGTGGCCAAGGTGGTGCGCTTTTTATGCTCCAGCGACGCCTCCTACCTGACTGGCCAGGTGATCTCGGTCAACGGTGGCATGTTGTAGGGTTGGTTGGGGGAAGATGGAACGCCGTATTGTAATAGGTCTTCTTGCCATATGCTTGTTCCTTTGCCTGGGAGCAGGTTGGGCAGAGGACTGGGCTTCCATCCGCCAAGCCGGGAAAAACATAAATACCATTTCTGCTGAATTCATTCAGAGCAAAAATCTCGAAATACTAAAAGAGCCCTTGCTGAGCCGGGGCAGGTTTTTTTATCAAGCGCCCGACTCAATCCGCTGGGAATATATCTCGCCCATACGCACTTTGACCCTGATGCAGGGCGACAAACTGCAGCGCTTCGTCTGGTCGCAAAATAGTTGGCGGCCCGACGCCAATCTTTCAACTCAAGCCATGCAGGCGGTGCTCGGCAAAATGCGGCTATGGCTGCAAGGCAAGTTTCAAGGCGGCTCTGAATTTACGGCTACTTTGCTGCACGGCCCCAACACCCAAATCCAGCTTAAGGGAGGTGAGGCCATGCGGGCTTATGTTGAGGAAATAGTCATAACCTTGGGACACAAATCAGGAATGATTAACCGCATAGATATTAAAGAGTATGGCCGCTCTTCCACCAGTATCGAATTCCATGATCTGAAGCTCAATGCGCCAGTTGACAGCAAGGTGTTCTCGGAGCCTTGATGAAGAGGCTTAGCATAGCAGTTTTGTTTTTGCTGATAACTTGCCTGGGCTGCGCTGGCGGGCAAACGGTTCCGGCTCACCCGCAAAGCGGCCTGGATTGCCAATCTTGCTTTGCTCGTTGGCCTTGGCGGGCGGTTCATCGAATTCAGGCGGATTTTTACCCAACCGGCTCACTTTCCTTAATCGGCGTTAGTCAGGGCGATCCGCTAAGCCGTGATCTTAGCACTGTGCTGATGACTGCGGAGGGGTTCGTGCTGTTGGAATGCAAGCGAAGCCATGGCAAATTAAAAGTCCTGCGCGCCTTGCCTCCCTTTGACAAGCCGGCGATGGTGCAAGGGTTATTGGCCGATGTGGTTTTAATGTTTTTACCCCCCAACGGTAAACCATCGAAAACTGCGGGCGGCTGTTTTTGGGAGCTGACCGATGGCAGCCGGCTGGGAGTAGAGAGACAGGATGATGGCGGCTGTCGGCTGCGGCTTTGGAATGAGCTTGACGTACTAACCCGGCAGGTGCACATGACTGCGCCTTGGCATAACGGTTTCGCAGAAGATTTGGAACTAAAGGCCAGCGGAGAGGTTTCTTACAGGATTGTTCTTCGTTTAATTGAAGCAGAAACATTGGTGGCCAAGCATTGAGGGAGTGATGAAGCCGCAGGCTGAGTATGTTGATGATACAGTTGCTCAGAAGCGCGCCTCAATCTAGAGTACCATCGTGATAGCCCTATTTACTTGAGGTAGCCGCACAGATGGGGGCGAAATCGGACCAGAATTGATGACCATAACTATAACTAACCGCACAGCACACTAGGCAGCGGAACATAGAGAAGTAAAGGAAACTGACGCGTGGATTCAGAGGTGAAATGTAGCGTTAAGCTCAAGGTGCCGTTTTACGACTTGGACCCGTTGAATATAGTCTGGCATGGCAACTATCTTAAATATTTCGACCGAGCGCGCCAGGAGTTGTTCGATCATGCCGGAATCGACCTCTTTAATTATTATGAGACAGCGCATTATTTGTTTCCCGTTATTCGGAGTTCGGTGAAGCATCTTTATCCTCTGCGTTACAGCGAAGAGTTCATATGCACGGCCATCCTGCGGGAGGCTTCGGTAAAGATCGTGCTGGATTTTGAAATCAGGTTGGTTGAAAACGGCAAGCTGGCAGCCACCGGGCGCGGCGAACAATGCGCTCTATTCGCGCCGACTATGGAAATGGAACTGGCTATTCCCAAGGAGATTCAGGACGCGCTATGGCAACTCAAATGATCGACACTCATTTATTCAACTGCTTGTTGGCGGGCTATGAACGCTTGGCAGCTTGGTCCGATCTGGTGGACCGGATCAATGTGTTTCCCGTACCCGATGGCGACACGGGCCGGAATTTGGTTATGAGCATGCACCCCTTGTTGGATGGCAACCACGAACGGGGGGCCTTGGTGCGTCGATTGCTTCTTTCCGCGCGAGGAAACTCGGGCAACATAGCAGCCAATTTCCTGGCTGGTTTCATTGGCAGCATGCGGCAGGATGATCTGGCCTCTGCGGCTCAAAAAGGATGCGCCAAGGCATGGCACGCCATAAACGCTCCCCAGCCGGGGACCATGCTATCGGTATTCGACAGCTTGAGCAAAGCGCTGGAACAGAACCCGCTGGATGAAATACGTAGGGATCCCGATTCATTGATAGACCGGTTGGAAGACACGGTGCGGACCTCGGTTGATTTACTGTCAATTTTGCAGGAAGCCGGTGTAGTGGATGCCGGCGCATTAGGGATGTTTTTATTTCTGGAAGGGTTTTTCCAAACATTTGCCCAGCGTGGAGGCCACTACCGATCAATTAAGGAAAGCTTCCCAGGACTGCTAACGGTTTCGCATGGCAGCGAGCAGCGCGTAACGGTGGGATACTGCATCGACACCGTGCTGAAGATAACGGAGGATAAGGAAGCTATTAAGCGCATAGCCGATCTTGCAGAGGAAGTGGTGGTATCAACGGCCGGTGGTTATTTGAAATTGCACTTACACACTTCAGACACCGCTGGATTGCGCAGGGAATTGGCTTCCATGGGGCAATTGGTGGCCTGGGAGGAAGATGATATGGCCGAGCAAAGCCGGGGCTTTGGTGTACGTGCGCCTCGGCAGGCGCTTGCCATTATTACAGACGCGGCCGGCTCCATCATGCCACAGGAAGCGGCTCAATGCGGCATAACCTTGCTGAATAGTTACATCAATATTGGAGGCCACAGCCTGCCTGAGACTTATGTGAAGCCCCAGAGGCTTTACGCTGAAATGCGGCGGGGCACCAAGGTTTCCACTTCCCAGGCAGCACTCTTTGAGCGCCACCAGGCTTATGAAAAGTCTCTGGACATTCATGGCCACGTGCTTTACCTCTGCGTGGGATCGGCCTACACGGGCAACCTGCAGGTGGCTGAACATTGGAAACGGGAGCACAACAAGGGTGATGAATTTGTCATTCTGGACACCGGAGCGGCCTCTGGCCGGCTGGGCCTCATAGCGCTCATGGTGAGCCGCTTCTCTAGGGAAGCTGAAACGGCCGACCAAGTGACGGACTACGCCAATTGGGCCATGGAGAATTGCCGGGAATACATTTTTTTGGACAACCTGCGCTACCTGGTCGCCGGGGGCAGGGTAGCAAAAGCCAAAGCATGGTTGGGTGACTTCTTTGGCATGAAACCCACCGTTACCACCACCAAAGAAGGGGTGAAAAAGGTTGGGGTATGCCGCAAGCTGGAAGACCAGCTCCAATTCGCCGTGGACCGTTTAAAGGAGGAACTGCCTGACAAGCAAGATTCAACAATTATGCTGCAATATACGGACAATCAAGAATGGCTGGAGCAGGCGGCTAGGCCTGCATTGGAAAACTGTTTTACCAAGGCCGAGATATTAATCAGGCCTTTGTCCTTGACCACTGGCACCCATTGCGGCCCCGGCACCTGGGCGGTGGCGTTCCTGCCCCCTGCTCAATCCTTAATTATGGGGAACTAAGCATCGTGATGCAACGGATATTGCGGGTAGCCAAAGGATGCCACATGTTCATGGGCTTCCTGCTTTTTGGTATGGGAATTCTCCTTGAAGTAATTTTGCTGGTACCAGTTTTATGGATAGGCAAGCTAATCGCGGGCCATCGCTCCTTGCGCCTGCGGGCTATCAACCGGCGATTGTTCGGCGTTTGGCTGTGGTTCCTCAATATGGGCGGCTTATTAAAGGAACTACCAACCAAAGGAAAGCCCCACGTAGGGCCATGTGTGGTGGTTTGCAATCACCCCGGGCTCTTCGACGTGCTGTTTCTTATAAAGGAACTACCAGACCTGGCAGTGATGGTAAAAAAGGCACTTATCGATAAATTGCCTCTAGCGCCCATCTTAAAATTTTCCGGGTATGTCGTGTCCCAGGGCGGAAGATGCTACGACACCATGGAGCCTCTCCTAGAGGCGCTGAACACAATTGATCAAGGTCATAAGTTTCAGCTCTTCCCTGAAGGCACCAGATCTCCCTGCGGAGGAATCAGGCCTTTTAGAGTGGGGGCCTTTCAAATAGCGAGGCTGGCCGGCGTTCCAGTGCAGCCGGTTTTTATCCACAATCATCCGCCTTTTATGCCCCACGGTGATAAGTGGTACTATCCTGATCGGGAGCCATCTTATGTACAATTGGAGTTTTGGGAACCCCTGTCTCCACCAGTCAAAGGCGGGGAAAAAGAAATGGCACACGCGCTGGAGGAGCGTTTCAGGAACTGTGCCGAAAAAAGCCGCACCAATTGGCAAACCAAGCAAGAGGCGAGCCCCTCCGATCTGTTGCTTGGCCTTGGCGAATAGGGTTTATAACTAATGACCACTAAACGAAGAGTAGTAGTTACGGGCATGGGATTGCGTTCTCCCATTGGGAACAGCCCAAATGAGCTATTGGAAGCTTTTTCGCAGGGACGCAGCGGTATCGTGGTAATGCCTGAGTGGAAGCAGGTACACATGCTCAAGACTTTAGTGGCGGGGCTATGCAACATTGACGGCCAGGAGATGGGGCTTCCCCGTAAAATGCGACGTACTTTGGGCAGGGTAGCCACTTTGGCTGCCTTGGCTGCCAAAGATGCTGTCAATGAATCTGGCTTGTCTTCGGAAGATATCACCTCCACGCGCTGCGGAGTTTCATTCGGATCCACCTCGGGCGGTACCGCGGATATGGAGACCTACTTTCAGAACCTAGAGTCAGGTCTGGGTTTACAGGGCATTCTGGCTTCTAACTTTTTAAAATGCATGAGCCACACCTGTGCGGCCAATCTAGGAGTATTTTTCGGTTGCCGGGGGCCTTTGATCGCTTCCTGCACCGCTTGCACCTCGGGTTCGCAAGGTATCGGCTTTGCTTTCGATGCCATCCAGGCAGGTAAAGCCGAAATAATGCTAGCCGGCGGAGCCGAGGAGATGCATTTTATGCACGCGGCGGTATTCGACCTGATGATGGCAACCTCCATCGGCTACAACGAACGTCCCCAGGAAACCCCGCGTCCCTTCGATGCCGCCCGTGATGGTTTGGTGGTGAGCGAGGGGGCGGGATGCCTTATTTTGGAAGAGTATAAGCATGCCAGAAAGCGCGGAGCCAATATTCAGGCGGAAGTTTTAGGATTCGGCAATACTTGTTCCGGCACGCACTTGACCGCCTCGGACGCCAAAGGCATTGAGGACTGCATCTTAACCGCCTTGAAGGACGCTCAGCTATCGCCAAGCGACATCCAATATGTCAATGCCCACGCCACCGCCACGGAAACCGGGGATCAAGCTGAAGGCATTGCCATGAGCAGTGTTTTTGGGAGCGCCACTCCCATCAGCTGTCTCAAGGGACATATGGGCCATTCTCTCGGTGCTAGCGGGGCCATAGAGGCTATTGCCACCATTATCATGGCGCGAGAAGGAATTATGGCGCCGACCCTTAACTTAGAAAAACCAGACCCCGATTTGCCGCCTCTGGATCTGATTATGGGTGAGCCCCGGCGGGAGAAATTCGACATAGGAATGAGCAACAACTTTGCTTTTGGCGGTGTGAACACATCGCTTATTTTCGGTAAAATTTCAACGTGAAATGTATCGTGTGGTCGTGTCATGAAAAACACTATGGCACACTCTATAGATATTGTATATAACTAACCGCACAGGGCGGTGGTCCCCGAAAACTGGACAATGTGTTAAGCTCTGGGTCAGCCGAATTTGAAAGGACCTGACACATGAGCAAGAAGCGTACACGCTACACTCCCGAGTTCAAGGCCAAGGTGGCTTTTTGCGGCCCTGAAGAACGAAGAGACGATCTCTGAGCTGGCGGTCCGTTTCGGAGTTCACCCCACGATGATCAGCAGCTGGAAGCGTGCCCTGGTGGACAGCGCGGCCGACATTTTCAGCAAGGGACAAAAGGCTCATAAGCAAACCGAAACCCAAGTGGACGATCTTTACCGGCAGATCGGGCAGCTGAAGGTTGAAAACGATTTTTTGTCCAAAAAGCTCAGTCTCTGAGCCGAGAGCAACGCAAGCAGATGGTTGACCCGCACCGGCCGAATCTGAGCATTGCCCGGCAGTGCCGGCTGCTGGACCTCCAGCGGTCTTCTTTTTACTACCGGCCCACACCGGTAAAGGCCGAAGACCTGGAACTGATGCGGCTCATTGACGAACAGTACCTGAAGCTCCCACGTGGGGTTCCAGGTCAATGAGAAACCACCTGCGAAGGCTGGGCTATATTGTCAACCGCAAACGTATGCAGCGCCTGATGCGACTGATGGGCCTGGAAGCCATCTACCCCAGACCCAGGACCAGCAGGCCGCATCCGGAGCACGCGATTTACCCCTATCTGCTCAAGGGCATGAATATCGAAAGCCCCAACCGGGTGTGGACTGCCGACATCACCTACGTACCGATGAGTCGTGGATTTATGTACCTGGTGGCGGTCATGGACTGGCATAGCCGCAAGGTTCTGTCCTGGCGGCTGTCGAACACCATGGACGCCGACTTCTGCGTTGAGGCCCTCCGGGAGGCCATCAGGGGCTACGGGCGTCCGGAAATCTTCAACACCGACCAAGGCGCCCAATTCACCAGCGGGGCCTTTACGAAGGTGCTGAAAGACAACGATATCGCCATCAGCATGGACGGTCGCGGACGCATGCAGGATAACATCTTCATCGAACGACTCTGGTGGACACTCAAATACCATTACCTTTACCTCCGGTCCTTTGCCGATGGATCGGAACTCAGAGCCGGCCTTCGAGACTGGTTCGGCTTCTATAATCACGAGCGCTCTCATCAGGCGCTTGACGGCAGAACCCCGGATGAGGTTTATTACGGCCTCCCTCATCCACTCACCGAGGCTGCCTGATGCCTCCACAAACCAATTGGCTCAGAGCTTATCTCAACCATCAGGCTGTCCATACCATGGGGTCCACTGCCGACGTCATTACTGTCTACGAGCTGCCGTACGATCGAGACTACCCGGTGGTCTGTATGGATGAAAGCTGCAAGCAACTCATAGGGGAAGTGCGCGAGGCGATAGCCTGCGCTCCGGGAAGACCGGCACGGGTGGACGATGAATACGTCCGCAACGGCGTAGCCGAAATCTTTCTCGAAGTGGAACCGTTGACCGGCAAACGCCACGTGGCGGCCACCGAGCGGAGAACGAGAAAAGACTGGGCGTGGTGGATCAAAGGCATGCTCGACGAACGCTACCCAAACGCCGTTCCGAGTACGCCTGGTCCTGGATAACCTGAACACGCACTGTTTTGCCTCCCTCTACACTACGTTTGCACATCAAGAGGCCCGGCGGCTCACGGAACGCATCGAAATCCATTACACGCCCAAGCATGGCAGTTGGCTCAACATGGCGGAAATCGAACTGAGCGCCCTCAATGGGCAGTGCCTGGAACGGCGAATTCCCGATCTGGAAACAATGCAACGCCACATCGCCGCCTGGGAGCATGATCGTAATAACCGTCAATCTAAAATCCAGTGGCACTTTACGACCGCCGATGCACGCACAAAACTGAAAAGCCTTTATCCGAATCATTAAGCGTTACGTAGTACTAGGGATATTAAGCCCTTTCCACAGGCGCTCCTAAAAACGGCCCAAAGGTATACCACTGTTCCGGACGCTTGCGGATGGCTTGTTCTAATATATGAATATATTGATCTACCGATTCTTCAATTACTTTCTGCCGGTGTGCTCTATCTTGAGCTTTAACCAAAACGGGCGGATACAGCTTGAAAAGGTAGCCGCCACCTTTAAGGCGAAAGGCGAAAAATACCAGGACAGGCGCACCACTGACCAAGGCCAAGGCATGTGGGGCGGCAGGCAGCTCGACCTGGCGGTCAAACAGGACGGCTGACACCTTGCGCCCGCCGGCACATTGACGGTCGCCTGCCATGGACACCAGGCCGCCTTGGCGCAAGAAATTCAGGGCCGCGACTCCATCCATGGGCGAGCCGCCTCCTTCGATCACTTTTACTACCTTGATACGCCTGCGCTCCAGTTCTTTTTTTTGCATACCCTCGATTTGCTCGCCTTGACGTTCTCCCATGAAAAGCATCAAGTCGACTTGTTCTCTGCTCAGCACGTGGGCAGCAACTTCCCAGTTGCCCAAGTGGGACATTAAGAGGATCGCGCCCTTGCCATCGGATAAGATTTGATCAAGGTGCTCACGGCCTTCGACCTGGCAAGGCACTTCACGGCCTTTTAAAAACCTCATGCGGTCAACGAACATGGTAGTGAAACTGCGGTATTGCCGCCAAGCCATGGCTAAAAGTTCGCTGTTGCTGAAATCCGGAAACACAGCTTGATACAACTCTTGGCTCAAGCGCCGCCTGGCTGGTTTAAACAGGAAATAGCAGGCGGCCACTATCCAAACCAAAGGCCAGGCCAGCCAAAAGCCCAGCCACCCTGCCAGCCAGCTTACAACGCTATACCAAAAGCGCTTCATACTGGCCCCTTGTTGATATTACCTTTGGCTGGTCCCAACACATTGTTTCCCCTGATCCTGTCTGCAATGCAGGACATTCTACTCTAATACAGGCTGTTGCATGGCTTCGCGGGCAGCGAAGATCTCACCGCATATCAACTCAACCTTGATGGTTTAGTTACTTCCCATTATTTTATTCAACTTTTCATCCACCTCGGGCTGTACGAGGATGCCTGTATGATCAGTGTTGAAGTCGTATATCTTCGATGCTTCCTTTTACGTCTTGGGATTGAGCATGCTCTCCAGTGTTACGGTACCATCGCCTTGACATCAATAAATATGCTGCTGCAGTTGCCTTTGTAGCCAAACAAGCAGATTACAAAGGCGCGCGCTGTTCATTCATCCAATGCCCCTCTTAAGTCCGGAAAAGCACAGCCATCCTGCCTGTTCGGCTTACCATGTTAAATTATAAACCCTTTATACTGGGGCTCGTCTTCATTAGCTTTGGACGCTGCCACAAACCAAGTTTCCTCGCGTCCCGGGGCACTGGGCTCGCATATCAACAGCTCAAAGCCGGCGTCTTTCATCATGGCGGATATCTTCTCTTTGTTGCGGAAGAAAGGCTGGAGCCCACTCAGGCGCATGCGCTGAAGCTCAATCCAGCGCAACCAGGAGAAGCCTTCAGAGTCGGGTATGGTGATTCTCATGACCAAGTGGCCCCTTGGATGCAATCGGGCCTTAAGACCTGCAAACATGTCAGAAAGCTCGTTATCATCCAAATAATGGGCCATGTCCAAAGCCAGGGCAGTGTCAGCGACAGATGGGAGCGCCGTCAGATCAGGAGCAGAAGCCTGACGTACTTGGCCGGATTGGTCGAGTACCCGCGCTGCGATTCTGGCCCGCTCAGGATTTGGTTCAATGGCAAAGAACTGGAGCTCTGGCCGTAATGCCAGCAGCCAGGCCGCGGGCACGGCAAAGCCGCAACCAATATCTAAAACAGTCTTGCCTTTCACCAACTCGGCCAAGCGGGGAAACATAGGATCGAACGCCATCTTGAACCGGGCGAAAAGGCGCGGATGTGGCTCTAGGTGGCGGTAGCGCATCAATGCGATCCTGCGCTGTTCAGCCGAATCCACCATGGGCGGCGTGGTCGGTATGGCTGCCGGCTGAGAAAGCCGCCGCAGTATAGGGGGCACCAGACTGAAGGTACCCACCAGAGCGAACAAAATGCCCAGGGAAGCGGTTAGGCCAACCTCCCGCAGCACCGAGTGCTGGGAAAACACCAGGATTCCTATGCCGAGCAAGGTTGAAACTCCACCCAGCAGTATGGTAACGCGGAAAGGCCCCAGCTGGGCGGTCGAAACCAAGCCATAGCGTTGTTGGGATCGCACCAAGTAAAGGCTGTAATCCAAGCCCATGCCCAACACCACCGGCGCCAACAGCAAGGAAGATAAGGTGAGCGGTTGCTGCATCAGGCCCAAGACGCCCAAGGTGGCGATCAAGGAGAAGACTAGGGGAGACAGGGTGGTAAGCACCAATGCCGCGTCCATAAAAAGAAGAATCAAAAGCAGCACAACGCCAATTGCTATTAAAGCCAGCATCCAGCCGAAAGAAGACGCCAGGCCCTGAGCAAGATGGGAGGAAAAGAATACCGCATCAAAGACTTTGAACCCCGCTTGCTCAGCTTGCTTAAAAAAAGCCGCCGCCTGATAGGCAGGCCCGCGAGCCACACCGCTAACCAGATACCAATGGTTGCCATGCTCTCCGGGGGGTGTGACGCCAAGAAAGCCGAAAAGCTCTGGGGGGATCTCAAAGGAACTGACGATAGATTGGTCTACTAACTTCAAAAAGCCGGAAAATGCTTGCGGGGCAAAGCCCGTGCCCTGCGTAGCCCGCCATAGGTCACTGCGCAGGGTCCCTACGCGCTCCGGAGTCCAAAATGTTTTCCAAGCGGTCAAGTTGGCTGCTTGGCCTTGGGGGCCGGGCAGCAGGGCGATCAGCGGCAACGGACCGCTCAGTTTATTGGACGCCTTTTGTGAATTTAGGAAATCGCCTAAACGGTTAGCCTTATCCCATAGCGCCTGTTGATCAGCGCCCTGGGCCATCACATAAGTCCGGTCGAATAATGAGCCCCAGGTGTTATTCACTATCTCCTCAGCTTGCCTGGTTGCAGGGGTCACTGTGTTCATGGAGTTCAAGTCGATCTGAAAATCAAACCTGATAAAGCAAGCTAAAACCAAGGCCAAGACAACCGCAACCGCTAAGCTGGACCAGCTTGCTCCTTGCACCATACGGTCCATGAACCGGCCCACTGGTAGCCAAGATCGCCGTTGCGTGCCTTTTAAGCTGGGGAATGCCAGGGGGAAGAAAACGTGCACAAAAAACGCGGCCAGCCCAACTCCCAAAGCCGCGAACAAGCCTACTTCCTTGAATAGCGGTATGCCGCTTAAGGTGAGCACAAGTAAAGCAGCCACGGTAGTGAAAACCGGAAAGCTGGCGATCTTCCAAAGTTCGTGGGAAACCGTCCCGCCCTTGGTGTCGAAACTTCTGTCCAATAAGAGCACGTAGGCCAAGCCATGATCCACAGCCACGGCGATCAAGGCTCCACCAAAACCCATAGCAATGGCCATGATGGAACTTTGGAACAGCGAGTAGGCAAGGGTGGCTAAAAAGACCCCTGCCACAGCTGGCACCAAGGCAAGCGCTCCGATCCAAGGCCGGCGGAAGCAGCAAAGGACTAAAAGCAACAATCCCGCTGAAACCAAAAGCAAGGCGCGTTCGGTGTCTTTTCGGATGATGATCTCGTTATCCAAGGCCGCTCGAAAGGCACCAACGTAGGCAAGCCGTATGGGCGCAGCCTTACTAGTTTGCGAAGCAAAATCAGCCTGCAAGCTTTGCATATACTTGCTTAACTTCAGAGCGGCGCGGGTGTCGCCAGGGGGGGCATTGGGTTTGAATACCAAGAGCAAATGCTTGTGGTCTGGACTTAGCAAAAAACCTTGTTCAAGGCTAGCTTCCGGTAAAGGATTTGCCAAAGACAACTTTTTTAGCACCAAGCCGGTCAGGTCCAAGGGATCGTTGGCTATGAGACGGGCCTGGCCCACGCCGCCCAACTCTGCCAGCCTGGCCTGGGCCTGCTTGAGCGCTTCCTTGATTTTGTCAAGCTCCAGTCGCGGGGCGATTTCCTGGGATAGTTGTTGTTGGTTGAAAAACAAAGGAAGGTGACTTGAAATCTGCGGCATCAGCCAAGCCATGCCCTCAATGGCTTGGCCGGTTTTGCTCTTTATCACCAAGCCGTTTTGCAGGAGCTTTTGCTCAACCTGCTTGGCTGCCTCCACCAATCCTTCCATATCACGGACCTCTCCGGCATAGCTGAGGTCAACCACCAAACTTTCCAGGTTGGGGTGGTGTTGCATGATTTCACGGGCGGCAGCCACGACCTTGTCATCTTGCGGCAGCGCCGCAGTCACATCTGTTTCAATGTGCAGACGCCTGATGCCCAGCCAAAACGCCAAGCCCACCGCCGCAAGAAGCAGGAATAATAGGGCAAACCTTGCCTTGCCCAGCACGGTCATCAAGGAAGTCTTCCTTTGCGTTTACGCGCAGGCTGTAGAACCCGCAGGGTGATAAGGCGAGTGAAAGTTAAAGTGTTGCGCCAAAAATCCAGCCAAGGGCGAAAATGAGAGCGCCGCTCGCCAGCAGGTTGGTAGTACACGGTTACCGGCGCCTCGATTATCGGAAGGCCTTGCCAAACCGCCCTTACCAATACCTCCACCTCGTATTGAAAGCGTCGGGCTTGGGCGGACATGTTTAAAGCCTCTGGCAAGGGGTAAAGGCGGAAACCACTTTGCGAGTCCGCCACCCAGCGTCCGCTGGCCAGCCACACCCAAAAATTGGAGAACGCCCGTCCCCAACGGCTGGTCCAGGGGACTTGATCTCCGCACATGCCTCGACGGCACCCCACCACCACGGCTCGCTGGCCGCCACGAACCGCAGTCAGCAATGAGAGCGCATCCTGGGGGCGGTGCTGGCCATCCGCGTCCAAAGTGAGAGCCCAACCCGCTACTTGTGCCGCCGCCTTCATGCCGGTAAGAAGCGCCGCACCTTTGCCCAAATTGCGGTTGTGCTTAAGAAGGGTAATATCGGTTAGCACGGACAAGCCCTGCGCGGTCTCATCACTTGAGCCGTCGTCCACCACAAAGACCGGCAAACCCAAGGCCAATGCCTGGCGAGTCACCTCCCGCACCATGGGCCAGTGGTTGTAGGTGGGGATAACCACCGCCACCTGTCCCAACTCAGCCGCTGTTTCTGCAAATGAGAAGGGTTGAATTGTGCGGTTGTCAATGAGGGGCTTGGTTTCAATCAATACACACTCCCGGTTCATCAAAATACAATTGCCGCGGTGAGACAATAGCCGAAGCAAGATATTTAATACAATTCACTGGCTACCATGTATTCTCCTAAGGCTAATAAAAGCAGGGGGCGGCCCTCTAATGGCCTGGCTTCGCCGCCGGCCAGCGCCGCCGGCACGCAGCCTTCTTGAACCAGGCGGAATGCCAGCCCTGTGGCGGTTGCTGCAACGGTGTGATGCTCGCCCAACAGCGCACGATAATCAATGACCGGGCATTTATGAGATAAGCTGAAAACGATGGCTTCCAACTGGGCAACCCCCAAGGCGTGCTTAGTTGCAGGGATGCCAGCCATAATGGCGCCGTAGTGATGATTATTAGAACTCAACAATTGAACCAATAAGTCTGCCTGGTCAGTGTTATGGCAGGGGCCCCGATAAAAAAGCGGCCGCAGGCAATGGCCTGTTTTCTTTTGAATCAGCCTTAGTATCAAAGCGCCGCCGCCGTCGTTTATCCCTGCTTCTGTCACAGCAGGAGGATTTAGTAATGGCGTAAGGCGGTGATGACCTTCGTCTGCACCAAGGAGCAGGACTTGGCGGTCGGATGAATCTGCTAAGATATAGGTTGCCAGGAGCGCTTGCTCAAAAGAGTAGTCTTGTCCCGAGAAGGTCAGGTTCGCGCCTTTAGCCTGGAGGTATTGGGCCACGTGGCCAGCAGGCGCGTTGTGCACGGAGCCCATGAAATCAATGGGGCTGCTTAGAGCCCAATCAGAATCAAATAGTTGCTGGAGAAAGTCGTATGTCTCCGAAAGTGCTCCCAACCCGGTGGCAAAAAACACTTGTTCAGGATGGACATCGTTGGGGCTCAACGCCTGGGCTTCCTTTAGCAGGGCCAAGGCCAGCCGGGGCAGCCGTTTCCAACGGCGCACTAGGCGCGGCGGCAGATTCTCAGAAAGAGAATCATTGGGAAATGCACCCTGACAGGATTCGCCTTGGCTAAACGCTTCCCAAGTGGCCTGGGTGCCACCCCTACCGGATAGACACGACGCTGCCTGTACTTCTAGCCAACCCTTGTAATTATTATTCGTATCTGGTGCACTTAGTTCGGGGCTACCAATCACGATTGATGCGTTGCTGCCACCAAATCCGATGGAGTTGGAAAGGGCCAGGTTGACTTTAGCGGATGTAGCCCTTGTTAAAGGAGCCAGACCCAAATCAGGGTCCAATTCCTTCAAACCCCAATTGGGCGGTATGATTCCCTCCTGCATGGCCATGACGCACAAGGCAGCTTCCAGGGCACCGGCCGCTCCTAGGGTATGCCCCAGGGCACCCTTACTGGAGGAGATGGGAGGAGGGCTAGCCCCGAAAACCTGCTGCACTGCCACTGCTTCAGAGGCATCGTTATCACGGGTTCCAGTGCCATGCAGGTTTATATAGTCGATCTGGTTTGGCTGAAGATGGCCGGCATCGGCCAAGGCTTCCAGCATGGCCCGGGCAGCGCCCTCCCCCTGTGGATGAGGAGACACTGGGTGATGCGCATCGCAGGTCAGCCCACCGCCCCGGATTTCGGCTAGGGCGCCTGGTGGGGGCTCCTGGCCAGCGCTGACCACAAAGGCTGCGGCAGCCTCTCCCAAGCTCATGCCAGCCCGGTTTTTATCCAAGGGCCGGGCTCCCTGCGCGTCAATTAGCTGGAGGAGCCGAAAACCATGAAAGGTAAGACGTGTCAGGGCGTCAACCCCGCAGACCAGCACCCGCTGGGCCCAACCTGATCTGATTAGCTCCAAGCATACTTTAAGGGCGATCGCGCTGCTGGAGCAGGCATTGCAAATGGTGAGAGTGAGTCCTTTGCATGCCAAACGCTTGGCCAACACTTCAGCCACCGTGCCCGCGCCATGCCATATATAAGCAACAGGATCGGACTCACCATCTGCCAGCAGCATCTCGCTTTTGGCCATGCCTCCGGTGGTGGTGCCCACCACCACTGCATCCAGGGGCGCTCCATGCTTTTCTTGGTTGTAACCAGAAAAAAGTGCTTCCTGGCAAGCCGCCATAGCCAGCCTGTGAGTGGCAGGTAACTCATCTTGAACTGGTCTGGATTGAATCATGCCCACCAGGGGAGGCGAGTTTTTCAACGGGAAGATGGTAAGGGGCCGCAGGTGCCTTTGTTCCGAGCTTAAGGCGGATAGATTAGCCTGCCAACCGGCTCCCGCCGCGCTTATGATGCCGGCCCCGGTTATAAAAGCGCGGCGGAGCTTCATCAGGCAGCGGACCTGTTCTCGCTGACATACTGGGCCAAGGTACCCAGATTGATGAATACTTTTTCGCCTAACTCGCGGGTTTTAATAACCACGCTGTAATCGCGCTCCAACATCACCACCAACTCCAAGATATCCACGGAGTCGATGCCTAGACCCTCATCGAAAAAAGTGGTGTCTGCGGTGATGCCCTTTGGATTCACGTCAAACAAGCCCAAAACGTCGATTATCTTTTGAGCCAATTCCTCCACTAAACTATCCATGGTAGCTATGCCTTACGTCGGTTTAAGATGCCGCCATTGCCCGAGACCGTCTTGCCGGTCTCGGCACGTCACGAATTACATCAAGAAAGAGTTTGGCCATGCGCAAGTTCTGAGGTTCTTTGCCGTAGAACGCCCCCCACGCCTCATGATAGAGCTCTTGCAAACGATCGGGAC
Source organism: uncultured delta proteobacterium (assembly GCA_963826125.1). Lineage (GTDB taxonomy): Bacteria > Desulfobacterota > Desulfarculia > JACQYL01 > CAWGVV01 > CAWGVV01. The sequence goes on from CAWGVV010000001.1 coordinate 837,943, forward strand.
TAATTAGCCGTGGTTGATAAACGACATTGGCCGCATTGTAATGGGACCAGTCCCGGTCAAAGATGCGTCCCTCCGCTTCCATCTGCTCCCATATTTTGGTTTTGGGAAATGGCGTCAGAACTGTGAACTCGGCGAGATCAAGGTCAATGGTAAGCAGGAAGTCAATCAAGCGGCGCAAAAAGTCCTCGTCATGGCCGTCCATGCCCATAAGGATGGTACCCTCCACGGCGATGCCATGGTCATGGTACAGCTTAATACGGTCCTTGATCTTTTCCGAGATATCGAAGACAGCATGGTATACGTACCAACAGCCGCTATCACGGGCCAGCTTTAACAGCTCGGGGTCTGGGCTGATGGGATGAGATATCCAGCGCTTGCCGGCTGACCTAAGATTGCTGAAGAGCTGGCGCTGATATTCTTCGCTCTGTTCCAGAGAGCTATCCACTATGAAAACCAGCTTGTGGCAATCCTCCAGCTCCTGGGCCACATGAGGCCAGGGCCGTGTGCGGTGCTGGTTTTGGCCTATATAAGGCACGCAGCAAGGAGGGCAGGAAAAGCGGCACCCGCGGGAAGTCTCCACCAGATCCACCAATTCCCAGCCCTTGTAGGCGTAATGCGCCTTTTTGTCATATAAGTCGCGCCGCGGCAGGGGGAGCTTGGCAATATCCGGCAGTTCGGATCGCTTGTATATCTTTTGTAGGGTGCCGCTCTGAAAATCTTTAATCATGCGGGAAATGGCTTGTTCGCCTTCCCCCACCACAATAGCATCGGCGTGCTGAGCCGCCTCCTCCGGGCAAAGTGTCGCGTGCAGGCCCCCCATGACCACGGTCTTGCCTCTTTGGCGGAATTCTTCAGCCAGTTCATATCCCCGGGGAGCCATACATGTTAGCGGCAGGGAGATGCCCACCAGATCGTAGTCGCCATCAAGATCGACCGGCTGAACGTTCTCGTTGGTTACTCCAACATCAACATCCGCTGGAACGCATCCCGCCGCCTGAATGGGGCCCAGAAGCGGCAGATTGAATACATTTTGACCCGGCAGCTTGGGCCAAAAGGGCGCGATAATTTGAAAGTGCATTTATCAGCCAATCTCTATGTAATGAAGCCGACTTTCATTCAACCGGTACCCTGCCATGAACCAGCAGCACTCCTTGGCAGGCCTTTTGTCCCTGGTTTCGAATTGTAAAAACGATCTCGTTGCTATCCGCCATCCTGGAGGTATTCAGAATAATAGTCAGTTCATCTCCTGGACCAAGCATTTTGGTAAAGCGCACCTTGTTGAAACCGGCTATTTCCGTTCGCTCCAAACCAAGGCCATCTATGGCCAGTTCAACCACCGAAGCCAGCATGGCTACGCCCGGCAACACAGGATCACCAGGAAAGTGGCCATTAAACCATGTATCATCCCTCCCAAACACGATACGCGCTTCCATGGTTTCGTGGTCAATACGCCGGGAAGAATGCAGTGGCGTACAAGGGTTTGACATCGTAGTGCCTAGCTCCGGCGGTTACGGATTATATAATTCACCACATCTTTCACAGTGCGGATTTGCTTCAGTTCCTCTCTATTGGGCGCAACATTTAGCTCAGATTGCATCTTGGATGCCAAGTCCAAAGCGTCGATACTGTCCATCTCCAGATCAGTGAACAGATTCGAGTCGAGTTTAATTTTTTTCACCGATATCCCGAATTCTGTGGAAAGATAATCTGATATTATTTTGAATATTTTTTCCTGGTCCATTAAGGCTCTCTAATTTGGTATTGAAGTGCAGCCGGATTGGCAGACTCCTTATCTATCGCTACTATCTCAGGGGGGGTTATGTTTTTCAAGTCGTCCATTGGGCGGGCCACGGTGTGCGGGCATGCTTTTTCAATCCAATTGCGAACTAACCACCCAAGTATCACCTTTGCATATTTAACATTATCCGACCCTACGATCAACATCCCTATTCCCCAAACGCCCCATGAAACCGCATAGGTAACTGGTCCACCAATGAGAAAGACTAAAGGGTCACGCAGGTGCAACGCGACCAAACTAAACAAGGCCACGGCGGGCCAGCCGATGAGCATGCTGAGGCCAATAATGCTTACCCCCAATATTAATTTTATTGAGGGCGGTTTCATGAAAAGGCTCAAGTCGGCATGCTCTTCTACTGCCCGCAGGCCAAAGCTAGTGCGGGCAATGATTCTGGCTATGGCTGTGAATTTAAGCATTTCCGTTTCCCGCCCTTTCAAGAGCGCTTGACCCGGTTCTCTCTGAGTGGCTTGCTATGGCATCCAAAGTTAAAACGCAGCCCAGCATATCATCCAAATGAACCAAGAGGAAGCCATTTGCCCGCAGGCGCGTTATCAATTGGTCTACTATCCGCAGTAATTTATCAGGGTCCATACCACCGTCATGAAGCAGGATGATGCTGCCGTTTCTTACCTTTTTCAAGATTCTGTTTAAGACGGTTTCTGGTGGATCATATAGGTCGCGCGAGCGAGTGTCCCACCCCACGCAGACCAGCCCGGCTATTTTAAGAGCCCGGCCCAAGTGGGGATTGCTCAGTCCCACCGGAGGCCGGAACCACTTTGGCAGATGGCCGGTTGTAGTGAATATGGCTTGCTGGGCCAGGGATATTTCCTCAAATAGCCGCCGTCCCCAGAGGAAATTGGTCCACCAATAATGATGATAGGTATGATTGCCCAAGCAGTGGCCAGCTCGCACGATTTCCCCGGCAAGGTTTGGATGAGCTTCCACCTTCTCGCCCACACAAAAAAAGCTGGCGGCAACCTGGCGTCTTGCTAGCAGCTCCAGGAGTTGAGGCGTTGTGGCGGGGTCTGGTCCATCGTCGAAAGTCAGCGCTACTTGCTTTGGTTCCGCATTGCCCCGGCAAATGATATTCAGGAAAAAGCCAAGCCTGGGATTGCCAACGCCCAAGCCTATAATCAATGCATAGACAACTACTATGACCATCCAGAGCCCCAACAGGCCGACCCCTGGCGCAAACAGCAGAGGCGCCGCTAGGAACGCGGCTAGGGCGGCGGCTGAGGTAAGCAGGAAAGGGCTCATAAGACTATTTGGGCTTGTTGGAAGGCATCCGGTAATCAATAAACGCACCTCGCCGGTTTGCCAGGGCACCTGCTCTAAATATTCATGCCAAGGCAAGTCCGGAGTCACTTATAGATTAACATAGTAGACTTGGCCAGCCTTAACTTCCAATTGTGCCAAGGCATAATGGGTTATTGGGGCCGTGGCGGATCCAGTCAGCCTTCTGAATAGTTTGGCAAGAAAACTTCAACGGGCCCAGTGCCGCAGCGTGGGTCAAAAAAGATGAGACGAGTACTACTGGCATCGTTGTCCGGTGCGCTTTTAGGTACGATGCAGGTCCAATCGAGTGTGTACCCAGAACGGAAGCGCCGGGAAGATTAACCACAATGGTTTCGCCTGCGGCGTAGACATCTTTGCTGGCCTTGATTTCAGAGGATTGTGCCTGGCTGGCCTGAGATAGAAAGAAGACAGACAGACGACAACCGAATAGCCCGACGAGTGGGCTACTGGACCGTACGGATTTCATTCTATGATTTTCCCTGGGATTCATTGAGTTAGATAGTCTGAAATACAACTGAGTTTGAAATTCCTCATATATTCTTGGGTGCACTCTTTCGATCTCCGGAAGAATTCCAATCCAGATTTCAGGCAAAGGTTTGTATCCCTTTTGAAAGGGTTTTCCGGTATGGAAAGAAATTATGTTGGAGTATTCGGGAGTATTCTCATCGTTGACGGTTGCCTTGGATTGCATCTCAAAAAGAGTACAGATTGAATGATCCTTTGTAAAGAAAATGTTCACACCTACCGCCCAATTAGAACTACGGCATCGTCCCAATATGCTGCAGGAAAATCACCGTGAGCTTTTTCCTCCTGGTCCTTGGTCTCATCCCACATACCCAGGTGGCGTCCTAAAAGCTCAAGGGCTTTTCTTTTGTTTGTCCGGCTCTTCGGGCATCCTCAGCGGCGGCTCGTCCACGTCCAGTGCGTTTCCGGCCGCCACCGCCAGCCGCAATAATTTGTCCCACACTCCCGGAGCCAAAGTCGAGGTCCGCTGTTCATCTTTCGGCTTGTCATGCTGCGTCATGGTGAGCCTCTCTGGAATTCTATGCTCTACTATATACATCGGTTCCAATTCAGGTCGAGGAAAAATATCCTCCCGCCGGGTCGTTCATGCTCGCTTCTCCCTCATCTTCGTCTTGCCCACCCCCCCTTCCCGCAATTTACCTTTGCACTTCCTGCTGAATATGTTATTTCCATGGTGACACCCCTCCCGTAAGGGCGCCGACGCGTTCGGCCAATCAGAGACGTACTCCCAACCTCGTGCGAGGGCCTTCATCATGCGGCAGGTCGTCATTGAAAACCCCATTCTGAACTCGCCCTTCGACGAGCCGTCGCGCCACTTCCGCTTTGACGAGGAAGGAATCACGAACGAGATCGTTCAAGATCGGCGGATAAGCTCCTACTTCATCCCTATCGCTCACCCCCGCAAGAAAGACTCCAAACAACTGAAGTTCGATACCGAGTGGACGAAAGACCGCATCGAGGAAAACAAGGTCGTCAACCGCATCCGTGAGCGTGTGAAAATATGGCGCAAGGGCGGTTATGTGGGCGTGACGCCCACCACCAGCAAGCTGCTGGAATACTGGACGAACCCGGAGCGGGAGAAGAAGCTCTTTTTCTGCCAGATCGAAGCCCTGGAGACGGCCATCTACATTGTGGAGGTCGCCAGGAAATACGGCGACGCCTGGATTGAAAACCATCTGCGGGAAGCGAACGACATTAACAACCCCGGTCTTCCCCGGATGGCCCTGAAAATGGCGACCGGCTCGGGCAAGACGGTTGTCATGGCGATGCTCATCGCCTGGCACACCCTGAACAAACTGGCGAACACTCAGGACGCGCGCTTTTCGGATACCTTCCTCATCATCACCCCCGGAATCACCATCCGCGACCGGCTCCGCGTGCTGCTGCCCAACGACCCGAACAACTACTACCGTCAGCGGGACGTCCTGCCCGGCTACCTGCTGGAAAAGCTTTCCCAGGCCAGGATTCTGATTACCAACTTTCACGGGTTCAAACTCCGGGAGACGGTTTCGGCCGGGAAGCTCACCAAGTCCATTCTGGCCGAAGGCGGCAACGGAGCGTTCACCGAAACACCCGACCAGATGGTCCGGCGCGTCTGTCGTGAGCTGGGCAACAAAAAGAACATCGTGGTTATCAACGATGAGGCGCACCACTGCTACCGGCGAAAGCCGGACGGCGAGGAAGTGAAACTCACCGGGGACGAACGCAAGGAAGCCCAAAAGAGGGAAGAAGCGGCTCGCGTCTGGATATCCGGCATCGAGGCGGTAAAAAGAAAGATCGGCGTGAAATCCATCTTCGATCTTTCCGCCACTCCGTTCTTTCTGCGCGGGTCTGGAGAGCGGGAGGGCCTTCTCTTCCCGTGGGTCGTTTCGGACTTCTCGCTCATCGACGCCATCGAATGCGGTATCGTGAAGGTCCCGCGCGTCCCGGTAGCCGACGACTCCATGCTGGGCGAACAGCCCACCTATCGGGACCTCTGGATTCGCATTCGCGAGGCCCTGTCGAAGAAAGGCCGCGGCAAGAAAGCTCAGAAAGGCGAACCCATGCCGCCCGCCGAAGGGGAACCCAAATTGCCCACCGAACTGGAGGGCGCGCTTCATAGTCTTTACGGCAATTACGAGAAATACTATCGCCTGTGGGAAAAAAACGAGGAAGCCCAGGCGAAGGGGATCACTCCGCCCGTTTTTATCGTGGTCTGCAACAACACGAGTGTATCGAAGCTGGTTTTCGACTATCTTGCAGGCTGGGAAAAGGAACTTCCGGACGGTTCCGCCGTCGTGGTACCCGGAAGACTCCCCATTTTCAGCAACGAACAAAACGGCTCGTGGAGTCCGCAACCCCGTTCGATCCTGGTGGACAGCGCGCAGCTAGAGTCCGGTGAATCCATGAGCGCCGACTTCAAGAAAGTCGCCGCGCGCGAAATTGAGGAATTCAAAGCCGAATACCGCGCGCGGTTCCCCGGCCGTGACGCGGACCAACTCACGGATGAAGACCTGCTGCGCGAGGTCATGAACACCGTGGGCAAGGCCGGTAAGCTCGGCGAAAACATCAAGTGCGTGGTCAGCGTTTCCATGCTTACGGAAGGATGGGACGCCAACACGGTAACGCACATTCTCGGCGTGCGCGCCTTCGGGACTCAGCTTCTCTGTGAGCAGGTCGTAGGTAGAGCCTTGCGCCGCATGAGCTACGCTCCCGAACCGCAGAAGGTGTCCTGCAACGGCGACACCATCGAGTTTCAGGGCTTTGGTCCCGAATACGCGGAGGTCTACGGCGTTCCCTTCTCCTTCATTCCGTGCAGCGGCTCCACGAAGGAACCCACGCCCGGACCGTTGCCCACCCGCGTCCGGGCGCTCGACGACCGTCTCTCCTGTGAAATACGTTTCCCCCGCTTGCTCGGCTACCGGTACGAATTGGGCGAAAAGCCGCTCCAAGCCCGCTTCTCGGATGCGTCAACCTTCACCCTCTCGACCGCCGATATCCCCACCAAAACCGAACTCGATCCCATCGTGGGCGAGGGAAGCATCCACGAGCTGGACGACCTTCGCAGCCGAAGGATAAACGAAGTCGCCTTTGTGGTGGCCCGGCGCACGCTGGAAAAGTACTTCCGGGATGACGACGGCAACCTCAAGCCCTGGCTTTTCCCGCAGGTTCTCGGCATCACCAGGGAATGGCTGAGCCGTTGCCTTGTCTGCAAGGACGACTGTTTCCCTCAACTGCTCCTCCTGGCCGAATTTTCCCACGACGCCGCCGACCGCATTTACAAGGCCGTTGTCGCTTCCACCGACGGCACCCTTTCCCTGAAGCCGATTCTCCGCCCCTATGACACGCTGGGTTCGACCCGGTATGTGGATTTCGACACCACGCGGCCGGTGTACTCCACCAGAGCGGACAAGTGCCACATCTCCCATGTGGTGGCGGATACCGGCTCATGGGAACAGAAACTCGCCCAGACGCTGGAAGACATGGACGAGGTCAACCGCTACGCAAAGAACCACAATCTCGGGTTCACCATCCCCTACACCCTCAACGGCGATGAGCGGGCGTACATCCCGGACTTCATCGCCTGCATCGACGACGACCACGGCCCCGACGACCCGTTGCAGCTTATCATCGAAGTGACCGGAGAGAAGAAGAAGGACAAGGCCGCCAAGGTCTCCACGGCACAAACGCTCTGGGTTCCCGCCGTGAACAATCACTCCGGTTTCGGCCGATGGGATTTCCTGGAAATCATTGATCCGTGGGACGCGAAACACAGCATTCGAACCTTTGTTGAAAAGGCCGGAATCGATTGAAGGATAAGTCTCGGGGTGTTGAAAAATAGCATGATGCCCGCTTCGTCATTCCGGCGAAAGCCGGAATCCAATATTTTAGAGTACTTCTGGACCCCGGCTTCCGCCGGGGTGACGTCCTGAGGGGCTTTTTCGACACCCTCCAATGAGGGGACAAGGGGCGTAAGCGCTATTTTAGAAACCATGAAATATCGGACGATACGCCTTTGTTCGTCATTCCGGCGAAAGCCGGAATCCAGAATAAGACAATGAATAAGCAACCTGCGGTGTACATTTTGGCAAGTAAAAGAAACGGCACCCCTTACGTGGGTGTGACATCGGATTTGGTCAAACGGATTTGGCAGCACAAAAACGGATCGGTTGAAGGATTTACCGAACGTTACGGAGTCCATCAATTGGTTTGGTACGAACTGCACGCAACCATGGAATCCGCTATTCGGCGGGAGAAGAGGTTGAAAGACTGGAAAAGAGCATGGAAACTGAAATTGATAGAAGATGCTAATCCCGATTGGCAGGATTTGTACCATAGCATTGTATGACTGGATTCCGGCTTCCGCCGGAATGACGGAGGGACGGCCACAATATTGCTGTTCTTACCAGCGTAGAATTTACGCTACCAGGACGAAAGAAGAGTGACATGGCCGGAAAGAAGACAGGAAAAAGCGGTTCGATCCCCGTGGAATCGCTCCATCATAAGGACAAGCGAAAGAACATTCCCACCAAGGAATTCCGCGATTTCGTGGCCGACGACGAGCAGGCACCCAAAACCATGCTCTACCCTCGCGATCCGTCCCTTGACCCTCAGCTTGTCTGGAAGGGAAAGGACGAACAGGACCGCCGGGACTTGGCCGTCCCCGTGGTGCCCGTGTACATTCAGGAGAAGATTCACCCGCAAGCTTTGATCGAAAACCTGCGCGATACGGCCGAGGCGGGGAAGGAAGAACCCGAACAGCAAATGTTCCTGGCGTTCAACGGCGGTCCGGCCGAATTCGATCAGAAGATCGATTTTTATCAGCACGACCAGAACTGGTCCAACCGCATGATTCTCGGCGACTCGCTCCTGGTCATGACCAGCATGGCCGAAAAAGAGGGGCTCAAGGGCAAGGTGCAGATGATCTACCTGGACCCGCCCTACGGCATCAAATTCGGCTCCAATTGGCAGGTCAGCACCCGCAAACGGGACGTGAAGGACGGCAAGGGGGCGGACGCTACCCGCCAACCGGAACAGATACGCGCCTTCCGCGACACTTGGAAGCTCGGCATTCATTCCTATCTTGCGTACTTGCGTGATCGACTTTTTTGTTCTCGTGAGCTACTGACTGAAACGGGAGCCATTTTTGTTCAGATAAACTCAGAAAACTCCCATTTAATTCGAAATCTTCTCGACGAGGTGTATGGGTCTGAGAATTTCGTTGCCGATATTTACTTCCGTAAAAAGAGCATTCCCCTGGGAGCTAGATATTTAGAAACGATGCACGATCAGATTCTTTTTTACGCCAAGAATATCGATCATCTAAAGTTTCGACACTTATACGAAGCAACCGATGTTTCGATGGTTTCTTCGCATGGCCCTTATGCCATGTATCCGGATGGTCAGACGGAAAAAATTCGAGTTGATGAGTTCCGAAGTCCAACGCACCCAAAAGGCACTCGTTACTATCGACTGTTTTCACTGCTTGCCCCGTCTTTTTCGCAAGCAACAGTTTATGATTTTAAATATGAAGGTCAAACCTATGCCTCGCCCAATAAAGGCTCGTGGGTTATAAGCAAAGACAAGCTTTCAGTTCTAGCAAGTATAGGACGCCTTCAGCCTGAAGGGGCGAACCTTAGCTATCGGCTCTTTTATGATGACTTCCCATACAGAAAACGAACCAACACATGGACTGATGCCCCTGTATCTTATGAGAAAACTTATGTAGTTCAAACATCTCCTGAAATCATCTCCCGTTGTCTTTTGATGTCCACCGACCCCGGCGACCTTGTTCTCGACCCCACCTGTGGCAGTGGCGCCACGGCCTTTGTGGCCGAGCAATGGGGGCGGCGCTGGATCACCTGCGACACCAGTCGGGTAGCTCTGGCTCTGGCCCGCACACGGCTCATGACCGCCAGGTACCCCTACTACCTGCTGGCCGACTCTTCCGAAGGATTGAAAAAGGAAGCGGAACTTACCGGCAAGGTACCCCCGCCGTACGACACGGAGGGCGACATAAAGAAAGGCTTCGTCTACAAACGGGTACCGCACATTACCTTGAAATCCATCGCCAACAACCCGGACATCAGGGAAGGCATGACCCGCGAACAGACCGACGCGGCCATTGGACGCCACGCCGAAACCGAGACCTTGTACGACCAGCCGTACGAGGACGCGAAGACCGTCCGCGTGACCGGCCCCTTCACCGTGGAGAGTCTTTCGCCGCATCGGGTCCTTTCGACCGAGGAGGAGCAGCCCGTCGGTGAAAAGAACGGCCGGCGCGATTCAATGGACTTCGCCACCATGATTATCGAGAACCTGCGCAAAGCAGGCGTGCAGAACACGAAGAAAAACGAACGCCTCGCCTTCGATCTGCTGGAACCCCTTGAGGGGGGAAGGTGGCTACAGGCCAAGGGCGAGTACACCGACGGTGACGGCGCGAGGAAACGCGCGGTCGTGTCCATCGGCCCGGAGCATGGGACGGTCGGGCCGGAACAGGTCAAGGAAGCGGCCAAGGAAGCCGTCCAGGGGATCGGGTTCGATCTGCTCATCGTGTGCGGGTTTGCCTTCGACCCCCACGTTTCGGAAGAAGCCAAGCGATACGGCAAGCTCACCGTGCTCCCGGCGCGCATGAACCCCGATCTGGCCATGGGCGACGAACTGCTCAAGAAGACGGGAGCGGGAAACCTGTTCATGGTGTTCGGCGAACCGGACCTCGACATCAGGAAGCAGGAGGACGGGAAACTCGTGGCAGAAATCAAGGGTGTGGACGTGTACGACCCCACCACGGGCGAGATTCGCTCCTCCTCCACCGACGACATCGCCTGCTGGTTCATCGACACGAATTACAACGGGGAGAGTTTCTTCGTGCGCCACGCCTACTTCACCGGGTCGGACGAGCCGTACGAGAAACTGAAGCGGGCCTTGCGGGCCGAAATCGACGAGGATGCCTGGACGAGTCTTTACAGCACAGTGAGCCGCCCCTTCTCCCCGCCCGAGACGGGTAAGATAGCGGTGAAGGTCATCAACCACTACGGGGACGAGGTGTTGAAGGTGTTCGGGGTTTGAGGGGGTGCCGCTGATGCCGACGTGGGAAGATCAAAGGAATGGGCTTGCCGAGCAGTTATCCCTGCCGTGCATGGAGGAGAGACCTACCATCGCGGAACAAATCTTCCTGGTTTTGGCCCGCCGGTGGAAAGCCCACATGGAGAGGCAAATCGTGGAAGACCCCGAACAAAAAACGCCTCCTCGCTCAATAGATGAAGTCGGGTTTGCCTGCCTCCTGCTCAGCCAGGGATGGGGTGGTCGTTTCGGCAGTATCGCTTTCCGCCAAGCACAAGAGAACATAGATTTTATCTTGCAGCGTAAATTGTCCTGGCTGGATGAGCTATTGTGGTCTCTCTGCACTGTGCCGCGGTTTCCGACTCCCGCTCATTCCAGACCGGTTAAGTGCCTTGTCGGCAACCTGGACCACCACAAATCCGACATTCGTGTTTGGTGCTTGGAGTTGGGATGGATGGTGAAATCATGGCTCCCGTTTGAGGAATCCGTTCAACCGTTGTTGAAGAATCTTGCGGACACCATTATTGGAGCACTCATGGCCGCAGGATTGGCGGCTGCACTCTTCGACGATGATAAAGCATTCTTTGCCTATGCTCAGGCATTTACTCCTGAAAGCCCCTTTGAAAATCAATATAGCGAACGGCTGGTTGAGGCGAAGAACCAAAGCATTATCATAGTGCAGGGTGAATTCTGGCAACTTGAGAGCGCATGCCGGAAAATTATAGAAGAAGTGGCTCTCCCTGCGGTGCTGAGCCTAAAGCCTGAACGGCAGCGAGTATAAGAAAAAAAACATAAGTGACTATCCGGGGCTGGGTAGCTCCCGAAACGCCGACCTTCCACACGGGCTGCCCCGTTTCAATCTCCTGTAGGTTCATCGTCAGGTTGGGGGGCAGTCATGTTTCATATCAACCATCCCGATTATTTTCCTGCCTTGAAGCTGAAAGCCTTGCAAGCACGGGCTGAACAATGGGCCGCCCGTTGGCCGGGGATAAAAAGAATAATCCTGTCACGGCAACTGTACTTTCATGACAAGGATTACCTACTGTGGGTTCAGGCAGACAGCAGGGTTTTCGATTCATATTCGGACTTTTTGAATCCCGCCGAAGAGTGGGCTCACATCCCAATTCGAGACCACAAATTAGTTCAAGTGTATCAGCAAACAGGCCTGTTTCGGGATGGAATCGAGTGGTCCGTACATGTGCAGCTCTTGAACGGCCCTCCCGAGATCGATCCGTGGTGGGGAGAGGGAGGGTTCACCGAAGAGAAGGGTCTGTTACTTCTTCCTCCGGGTGAGGATTTTGCTTCCGACGAATTCTGGTGGGAGTTGTATCGGAGGGAAGGCGACACCAATGAGGAGCGGCTAAATGATTTTTTTTCTTTCCCCTCGGTAACATCCATAGAGGAGCATGACGAAAATCGGGCAGGGTGGGAGGCCGCAATAAGGCTTAGAGAACTCGATGCCCTGGAAAGAGAATTAAGGGAGACAAAGGCGGATGATGTTTCACAGCTTGAAAAAAGAGAAAAATACCTGAACGAGATAGGGAAGCGCAGGGCGGAAATCAAAGCCTGGTTTGCCTACAGGGGACCACTCCCCGAGAACATAGAAGACCAAATTACATTGGGCAAGATCATTAATTCACCGATAGAATCTACTCGCCAGAGCGTTCAATATGCTTTCCTCAAAGAAGGTCCGTCATGGGCTATTGTGTGGGAGGGAAAGCGATATTTCGGGTTCAGAGGAAGAGGGTTCGAAACGCTTCACTTCCTTGTTCGAAATCCGCATCAAGAGTTTAATATCATGCAAATATCGGCATGCACTGAGTACGAACCTAAAAGGGGGATAGAAGAGGAGAACTACGCTCATAATTCGGAGGGAGTAAGTCATGAATGGTCACATCAGCAAATAGCCGACAAGAAAGCAATTCAAGCGGCGAGAAAAGAACTTGAAAATCTATGGGAGGAGAAAAGAGAAGCATGTCAACGCGACGATATTGAAACGGAAGAGGGATGCGATAAAAAAATAAAAAAACTGCAATCATATCTGAATGAGAAGGCTTTTCCCGTCGCGGAACAAAAGAGAGAGCTCAACAGAATTGGTACCCAGCTTGAAAGGGCTATAAAGAACATAGAAAAAATATGCCCACAATTGGGAGCGCATTTCAGAAAATCCCTGGGCTCTCTTTACTCCAGCGCGCTGGCCTACCGTCCTGACAACACCACCGAGTGGAAAACCGAATAGATTCCCGACTTTTCTAAAAAATAGTTCATTCCCACGCCGTTTGTGGAAATTCCCACGCCGTTTGTGGTGCATTTCCTTATAGAGAAGGAATTTTCTTCAAGGAGACGCACAATGAACGAACGAAAGCTTGCCCGTCTCATTGCCGGACTGAGACAAATTGATATTGCTCTCAAAACCGGTTTTTCGCCTTCCTTCATCTCCATGGTTGAAAACGGCCTAATCGAACCTACTCCCGAGCGAGCCCAAAAGCTCAACGAGGTTCTTGGGCACGAGGTCTATCCGGTCACTCCGATGGCGGAGTCAAACGGATGAGCGTGACGCGGGAGTGGCTTCGCATAAAGGACATCCCTGAATACGCAGGGGTGTCCGAAAGGACTGTGCGGGAGTGGCTAAAAAGGGGTCTCCGTCACAGCCGCCTGCCTTCCGGTATGATCTTGATTCGGCGTTTAGCGCTCGACGACTTCCTGGAACAATTCGCCGGCCAGGAGCAAGAGGTTGATCGCGTCGTCGGTGAGATCATGTCCGATCTTTAAACGGGAAATAGCCCTACCGATCAGCGGGGAATATTCTGCGGGAGGATAGCACCATGCGCACCATGCCGGACATCGAGAAAATCAATCAAAACGCCCTGCGTTATGCCCCTCAAATTCTGAAAAAGATGTTCAGCAATGGAGAAGTAGTAGATGGGATATTCCGCCATGAATGGGAAAACACTATAGGACACCATATTTTGGAGTTTCACCTCAAAACCGGCTTTTTCAAACATATTGCACCGCTTGATTTTGGCGGTGGCGGTACGGGCGTCGTGAATATGGTCAACCATTTTAGCTTTTCCGATAAAAACGTCGTAAAGGCCGCGTGGAAGGTGACCGAGCTCATCGACCAGATATACCGGGAACGCCACCCGAGCAAACGCCTTACCCTGTACGATCAAATTGTATGGGAGACTTTCGTCCGACCGGGTGAAGTCGTTGAGGTGCGAATACCCAAGGCCACAGGAAAATCAGGTGCCTGGGGCGGAGAATTTGCTAAAGGAACGGTCTCCGGATATTTCGACGATCATAAGGCGTTCTGTGATTGCGTGAAGCTTGCCGATCGCGTGCCTCATGATGGAATCTATTTCACCCTTCAAATAATCGACAAGCGCCTTATCGGTCGGGCTTATAATCGGCTGAAGCCTGCCAGTGTTACTACGTCGGATCAAAACGTCGTTGCATATCGTTGGATACCTATTGATTGCGATCCTAAACGGCCGAGCGGCATTTCCTCGTCCGAGGATGAGCTTCGAGAGGCGCTCGAAGTAAGAGATGCCGTCGCGGCCTGGATGATAAGCGAGGGCGGATTAACCTATCCAATCAAGGCCATGAGCGGGAATGGCGGACACCTGCTGTTTGAACTGTTGGACATGCCCGCGGACGAGAAAACCAAGGCTTTCGTCAAAAGCACTATTGATGGGTTGGCCGGCAAATTCGACACGGATCGCGTTTCGATCGACCGCACGGTATTCAATCCGGCTCGTATCTGGAAACTCTACGGAACCACGGCGCAAAAGGGAGATCAAGTACCTGCCGGACCGCATAGGGAAGCCCGGCCATATCGGACAGCGTACATTGATGATTTGGGGGAGATGGCGAAATGAGCCAGGCAGCGGACCCTGCGGCCATCGCGAGGCTTGGCGATCTATTCGGTGAACAAGAGAGCCCAAAAAAACAGGAGAGCCGAGCGTCACACGGTCTTTTACGAGTGGGCGCATACCTGGAACATCACGGCGTTCCCTACCGGATAAAGGAGAGTGGGACAAAAACCTTTTTCTGTCTCGATCATTGTCTGTTCGACGAATCCCATACCGGGAATGACGCGGCAATCACCCAGGATGCAAACGGAGCCCTAGGTTATAAGTGTTTTCATGATTCCTGTAGCGGGTACCACTGGAAGCAAGCGAGAGAAAAAATAAGCGGCGATGCGTCATTGAAGCCTTGGATGGAAGGGAACGGCGGCAAATCGGAAGATTCTGAGAACATAAAGGAAACGCAAGCCACTACCCTGGTGAAGATGGCGCAGGATGCTGATTTCGACCTGTTTCATATCCTTGACGGGAAAGGGTACGCCCGTGTCCAGGTAAAGGGCCACTACGAAGTTCACCCTGTACGGTCGGTCGGGTTTCGAAACATATTGTCGCATAAGTTCTTGAAAGAAAAAGGAAAGGCTCCAGGCTCCCAAGGCCTACAGGATGCCGTCAATACCCTGGATGCTTTAGCGACCCTTGAGGGCCAGGAACGCGCAGTCTACGTGCGCCTGGCAGAGCATGAAGGGAAAATTTATCTCGATCTCGGCCGGCCGGACTGGGTCGTCGTGGAGGTTACCGAATCGGGCTGGGACGTAGTCAAGGACTCCCGGGTCATGTTCTGGCGCCCTCCCGGACTTAGACCCTTGCCGATCCCCGAGAGGCAAGGGCCGGGGCTGAAGGAGTTAAAGGAAATATGCAACCTGGGCAATCCCAACAGCTTCAAGCTGATAGTCGGCTGGCTCATAGGGGTTTTCCATGGAAGCGGACCATATCCCGTGGCGGTAATATTGGGAGAGCACGGAAGCGGGAAAACATCGATCTCCAGAATGCTTAAAGAGATAATCGACCCCTCAAAGGGAGGAGTAAGAACTACTCCGCGTAACGAACGCGATCTCATGATAGCGGCACGGAATAACCGTGTGGTTGTCTTCGACAATATATCCGGTCTCCCCCCGTGGCTCTCTGACGCCATTTGCAGGGTAGCAACCGGGGGAGCTATTTCCACCAGAACCTTATACACAAACGATGACGAAACCATTCTTGAAGCAAAGCGTCCTCAAATCCTGAATGGAATTTCTGCTGTAACTTCCCGGAACGATTTGATAGACCGAGCAATCATTGTAACTCTCCCCTGCATGCCTGAAACGACGCGTCGACGCGAAGCCGAAATAACGGCGGCATTTAATAATGCACACCCGTCCATCCTGGCAGAACTTCTGGACGCGGTTTCATCGGCACTCCGGTACCAGAAAGAAGTTCATTTTGACACTCTCCCGCGCATGGCCGATTTCGTAGCCTGGGTGACGGCAGCGGAACGCGCGCTACCTTGGGAACCGGGCGGTTTCATGGCCGCCTATACGGGCAATCGGGGGCGGGCCGTGGAGGATGCCGTTGATGCCGATCCTGTCGGTAACGCCATCCGGCAGTTCATGAGCAATCGGGACAGATGGACGGGGACCGCCACCGAATTGCTGGCAGAACTTGAGAAACTGACCAGTGAATCGACGAAACGCCTTCCCAGCTGGCCGAAAGCACCGAACAAGTTGTGGGAAAAAATCGCCAGGGGGGCAACCTTTCTACGACAATTGGGGATCGAAACCAAGGACAGGGTTAAGGATCCGCGCACCCGAGTGAACAGATTTTGTCTCCGAAGAATACCAACCCCGAACGATACCCCGAGCGATCCGAACGATACGGGAGAAGTATCGTTCGCCCAAAAACCCAGCAATATCAATGAATCGAACGATCCGAACGATCCGAACGATACTTTTCCTTCTTGTTCTAAAAAAGAAGAGGAAATATGGGACGAGATAGAAATATGAGCGATAGAATAAGAAGGGATTTTATCGTTCGAACCGTTCGGATCGCTCGAACGAAAAGAAAATCCACTGCTTACACCGAACGATCCCCCGAATGGTATCGTTCGAAAGGCAAAAGTATCGTTCGAATCACAACACGGGGTGAAGTCATGAGCGTTTTATATCCGCTCGCCGAACTTGGATTGAAGGTGTCGGTATCCGAATCGGGGAAGCTGAAAATTCAAGGACTGTCCCGGTTGACGCCCGACGAGGCAGAGCATGTGCTTGCCTACGCCAGAAGTCACAAACCGGCCATACTGGCAGCGCTGTCTCAAACTGAAAAACCGGCAGAGTGTGAATCCTGCCGCGCGGCCGGATATTGGGACTCCGGCGAATATGCCGGAGCGCTCCTGTGCTTCTACAGCGCCTGCTTCCTAGGCAAGGCCGGGAGGCCGCACCCATGCGATGAACAGCGCAAGCGCTGTCCGCAAAAGAAGCCCGGTGCATGATTTTCTTGGTCGACACCAGGGAGCAACTGCTCTTCGGAGCAACTGCTCTTCGATTTCTCAAAGTACGTCGCCATGAGCGAAACAGCCGGCCTGCTCACATACGGCAGCAAAGCCTTCACAGGAGTATTTCTGTTACCAACAGAAGATCGACACATCTCATGCCGTGACGTGAATAACATTCAGCGGCAAAGTTACCAGCAAAGTTACCACTCCCTACGCGCGCGAGGAGGAGGCCCACGATGCATACGTCAGCGAAAAAGGTTCAGCACCTCTACGCGCGCAACTTCGCAGCAAAGTACGCACCCCCTACGCGCGCATATAGATACGAAGGAAAGATTATCGAGAATTGGAGCGGAAAATCTTTACGATTTTGAGAAAGAATTTGCGAGGGCTCAACGCGCGAGAAAAAGCTGAAGGTTTGCGAAAGGGTATGCACCTCCTACGCGCGCGCGATGGAGAAAAAAGATGAACCTGGCCGCCAGGCTAACCAGAATCGAAAGGATGGTAAGGCCGCCTGCCCCCGATCAGAAGCCGACGGTTTTTGACGCGGAAACGGTTCGAGCCTACCGGGGAGTAGTCGAGGCATGTGTTGAGCATTTGGACTCCCGGCACACATCGGCCTTTTGCAATGGCCGCGTTCCTGGGAACGACGACATTCAGGGACAAGGCCGGTATTGGGCAAGGAGGCTCGCAAGTATTTATCTCCACATTAAATACTGCGGCAGTCCCCATGAAATCGAAATGATAAGAACCAATCAAGACCCCCGGATGGCGTTCATCGCTCGCCTTGTTAAACACCTTCTCGGAAAGAAGGGTGAGGGGAAATGAACCTCAGGTCTCGGCTCACCCGCATGGAGCGCAAGATTGATCCTGGCAAAGCCTATTACTGGAGAGTGTGCATCGAGCAACCTGACGGGGCATTTGTGGAAACGTCGTCGGGGGAAATTGAAAAAGGGGCCGAAGATCTTCACATTATGGTCATGCGGTCTTTCAACGGTACAACACCTTCCCTATCGACTTGCCCTGCCGGAAGAGGATTTGAACGAAAATGAAAGCCACCATACAAAGTACAACCCCCAAGAAGCACCGAGCCATCGTTGCCTTACTGGATCGTCCTACTCTCAAGGAAGCGGCTGAAGCCGTGGGAGTAGGGGAATCTACTCTGTTCCGCTGGCTCAAGGAGTCCGACTTCGCGAGAGCATACCGGGAAGCGCGCACGGAAGCCGTTCGCCAAGCCATCGCCCGATTGCAGCAGATAACATCCGAGGCGGTGGAGGTCCTGCGAGCGGTGATGAACGACAAAGACTCCCCGCCATCATCGAGAGTGACTGCGGCCCGCACCGTGATTGAGCAGGCGATGAGGGCGGTTGAATTGGAGGAACTTCAGGTTCGCGTCGAGGCGCTCGAAAAGGCGCTGGAATTAAGAGGGAATACTCGATGAAGGAATTAAAGAGGCGAGTGGAGAAGGTGGAACGGGAAATCTACCCCCATGACCAACCGATTATCTTTGCCGACAGCAGGGAAGAGGCGGGAAGACTGGTCCGCAAGGCTTATGAAGAAAACCCCAACACACAACCGCCGGTCGTTTATCTCGCTGGACAGGTATTCAAGCCTGAGGGCTCGGGAACAGGACGAAAGCGGCTGAGCCCTGAGTTACAGGAACTAATCGACCGGGTTGTGGGAGCAAACCAGAGGGGCTGACCGATTACGGCGGGAGGGTTCATAATCCGTGAATGCGTCTTTTACCATGGTGGCGAACAATCTCATTTTCCCCTTGACGCTCTGTCCGGACACGAATATCCTGAAAATGCGTAAATTCGTATAGCGGGATGGACTCCGAAAATGTCCTATTTTTTTCCTTCATGGGATTGTTTTGCCCGACGTGCGGGGTGTCCGCGAGGCCCCCGGCGGCTCTATACGGCCGTACGCACACGTCGGGTATTCGTTTTTTTCGTAGAGATTCTATGTGGGCATGAAGCAGTAGTCCCTGAGTACAAACATCCAACAGACCACTCGAAGAAGGAGGTTTTATGGGAGTAAAGGTAAGAGAGCGACCAAAGGGTTCAGGCACTTGGTGGGTGTTCATCGACCATCAGAGCAAGAGGAAGGCAAAGAAGATCGGCCGGGACAAACGGCTTGCCCTGGACGTGGCGAAGAAGATCGAGGCAAAGCTTGTGCTGGGGCATTTCAAAATGGAAGACGAAGAGGGAAGGGCGCCAACGGTTGGGGAACTTTCCCGAACCTGGATGAGTGTCACGATTCCCGCCACATGCAAGTCGGCAACAATCTTGGACTACAGAGCCGTCCTGAAGCACCACGTCCTCCCCGTGTTCGACAAGACCCCCGTAAACGAGGTTGACCGATTCAAGGTGAAGAATTTCCTGTTGGCGAAGATCAATGCCGGGTATGCTCAAAGCACAGTTACACACATGAAGAACGCGCTTTCAGGCATCCTCAACATGGCTGTGGACGCTGGGCATATCCAGTTCAATCCGGCTCAACGTCTGGGAAAGATATTCAAGGGAAAGCCTCTCAGAGACGGTATCGACGCGCTCACACAGGAGGAGCTTTCAACGTTGCTGGAGACCTTCCAGAGACATTTTGCTGAGCATTATCCCCTTACTCTCACCCTAGCCCGGACCGGGATGAGATATGGTGAAGCCTTGGCCTTGCAGTGGGGCGACATCGATTTCAACGGCCGTTTCATTCGGGTAAGCAGGGGGTTTTCACGGGGAAGGTTGGAAGAAACGCCGAAGAGCGGCAAGGCCCGGCCGGTGGATATGTCGAAGCAGCTTGCGCATGTTCTTCAAGGGTTGCTGGTGACTCGAAAGAAAGAAACCTTGGCCAGGGGATGGAAGGAAGTGCCTCAGTGGGTATTCGTGAGCGAAACGGGGACCCCTATCGATCAATACAATTGGAGGAGAAGGGTTTTCTATAAGGCTCTGTCGAAGGCGGGCATAAGACATATCCGGATTCATGACCTGCGACACACCTATGCTTCCTTGCTTCTCCAGGCAGGGGAATCGCTCACATACATCCGGGATCAGTTGGGCCATGCCAGCATCAAAATGACGGTGGACATTTACGGCCACATGGCACCCGGAGGGAATAGAGATGCAGTGGACAGACTGGACGACGAAATTTTTACCGCGACCATCCGCAACCTATCCGCAACCGGAAAGTAAAAAGGACCTAGCCGAAGTGGCTAAGTCCTTGATATCGCTATTGGGCGGGACAGGGTTCGAACCTGCGACCCCCGGCTTGTAAGGCCGCTTTCGGTCATTTACCGCGTTTTCCTTCATCTTCCTTTTATCCTTTATCATCCGGCACCTTACGAAACATTCCTTTCCTCTTGACTTACCTAAAGTTACCTTGTAATCTAAGATTAGTGTGGGGAATAGTGTGGGGAATGAGAGGCTGACGGTTTTTAACTGCTTTTTTATGGTCCTTAAAAACGGTTCCCCTCAGGAGGAAGTGAAATGCCAATAATGGTGCGGGAAAAAACACAGTATCCCGGCGTCGTTTATGTGACCGGGACGGGCGCAAATGGCAGGCCTGAGAGAATCTACTATATCCGCTATCGCAGGAGTGGGAAGCAAGTTGAAGAAAAGGCCGGGCGACAATTCCAGGACAATATGACCCCGGCCAAGGCTTCCCGGATTCGTGCCGACCGGATACGTGGCGATGCTTCGAACCAGGAACGCAGAGAGGCGGAACGAACGGCAAAAGAGGCGGAAACTGGGCGCTGGACCATCGACCGGCTGTTTAAGGAATACTGCGCTTCCAAGGTGATGAATAAGTCCCTGAAGACGGACGGGAACCGCTACGAGAAACACATCAAACCGCTATTCGGCGAGAAGGAACCTCATGAAATTCTTGCCTTGGATGTGGACCGTATCCGCATTCGCATGTCGAAAACCCACAAACCGCAAACCGTCCGACACGTGCTTGCCCTTTTGTCCCGAATCGTCAGTTTCGGAATCCGTAAGCAGCTCTGCCCCGGCCTGGGCTTCAAAATTGAGTTCCCTTCCGTGGACAACAAGAAAACAGAGGACCTGACGCCGAACGAGCTTTCCCGGCTGCTGCATATCCTGGAAACCGACCATGACATACAGGCCGCGAATTTGATGAAACTGGCATTGTTTACCGGAATGAGACGCGGTGAATTATTCCGGCTGAAGTGGGAACATGTGGACTTTCAACGGGGCTTCATCTTTATCGATCAACCCAAGGGCGGAAAATCGGCGCAGATACCCTTGAACGATGCCGCCCGCGCCCTACTGGAAAATCACCTCCGCATTTCAGGCAGTCTTTACGTGTTTCCGGGCCGTGGGGGAGAGCAGAGAACGGAAATAAAGCGCGTGGTGAACAGGATCAAGCGCGAAGCCGGACTCCCGGCCGACTTCCGGCCGCTCCATGGTCTGCGGCACACTTACGCAAGTATGTTGGCGTCAAGTGGTGAGGTGGACATGTACACCCTGCAAAAGCTCCTTACTCACAAGACCCCGCTCATGACACAGCGATACGCGCACCTGAGAGACGAGACCCTGCGTGCTGCTTCCAATGTGGCAGGGAGGATCATCGAGCAGGCTTCCAGGGCAGGAGAAGCGGCCAAGGCCGATGAAGCATGACAACATCGACTCCTTGCGGCTAAGACTGGAATTCCTGAACCAGACCCCCGGGTACCGCATCCTCTGACCTTGGAATGCGGGAACGGCTTGAAAAGAACAGGTAATCATTCATGGCGGAAAGGGAAATCTTGCCAAGCAGGGGGAATCGTGGATTTAATAGGACGGGGCTAGGGTAGCTCCCGAAGAGCCGACCTCCTACATCGGCCTGCCCCGTTCACTTCCTCTGTAGGATCATCGCCAAGTGGGAGGGCGTCCGAATGTCCCAAAACAAACCGGGTGAGGATAGATGGCATGGGAAGAGACTTTACCACCGATGGCAGCTTCTCAGGAGAAGCGCAGAGTATCGAGAGGCGACTAAAAGCTTGAAGTTTGATGCTGATGGTATGCTTGACTATGAGCATTATAGACACTCGCGCAAGCATAATCCCGGTTTTGAAAATCTGAGAGTCCTAGAACGTCGCTTCGGCTTGGAAGAACTCTATTCACCCGATATCGATTTACCGGAAGAGGCCTTTCTTGGATGGCCAATCTTTGCAGGTGTTTCGGCCGTACGGATCGTTTATACAAGAGACCCGGTAACAAAAGAGGAAATGGAGAACAAGTTTCCTTATAGCGGAATATTGACGCAAAGCAGGCCTACAGAAGACGATGAAGAAGATGACGAGAGCTGGGCCAAGAACGAGCGAACCGACGAAGGATGGAGCGAACCGATTATGATTTGTAGTTTGCATAAAGATGGACTTCTTCATCTTGAAGTGGATGTCACGGCGACGGATGAGCAGCTACGCGCCGAGTTCATGCAGGCGGTGGAACGAGCCCGGTTCGATAGAAAGCATGAAAAGAGGAAGGGGCGCGGCGTATCCTTGCCGAACGAAGACGATTACAGGATTGCGGACATGCTTGAAGAAGGGCAAAGTAGGAAAGCAATTATCGAAACATTGTGGAGAGAAGAATACAAAGAGGTCTTGACTTATCCTGAGCAAGACGACCAATTCAGAGTGTTACAAGGAAAGTATGGAGTGGAAGGCATACCAAACTGGGAGGAAAGGGCATGGGAGGATGCCTATGGTTCACACGATAGGGACGACAACCGGATGCGCGCCCTTTTCAAGAGAATAGAGGACAGCCAAAACAGACTTGCGTATTGGAAAACCCTTTGGAGCATTGCATAATACTTTATCCGTGAGGCCTACCCCTTTTCATCTCACACCCCCTCCACGCCCCACTCTGCCGAATGAACCTTTTAGTTTAATCTAAAGGGTTCATTCAGTTACTTCTCTCCCACGTGCTACATGTAAATCAATTAATGTTGCATGTGGAGGAAGATTGATGTACAAAGGTAGTAGAAATTCCGAGATAGACCAACACGAGCACCATTCAGGGCCGGTTGGAAGCATGAGCAACGCTTCCTACCGGCCTTTTTTGTTTTTGGCTGCTACAAAATGGAGACCAACTAGGGGGTAGTCATGACTTTCATTCCGCTCAAACTTGCAATATTGGAGCGCTTTAACTCACAGGCTGACTTTGCAGCAAAAATCGGGGAACACGAATCAACAGTGTCCAGAGTAGTACGAGGGCGACGAAAACTTTCTCCCGAAGAGGCGAAGGTATGGAAGAAGACCCTTCAATGTGGTGTGGACCTTCTTCAGGGGGTAGTCAGACCGGAATCATCGCGGGAAGGTGCACAATGACGCCGACAACGGACGGCCATCAGTGAGCGTACAACGCGGTCGTGGCTGTGAAGGGGGCTTAGTTAGGCATTTAGGACTTTCGGGACTTTTTTTCGGCCAACCAGCGATCAAGGAGGTACTGCCAGTCATGCAAGGATATTCCGAATACTTGAGTGAAAAGCAAGTTTCTCAAAGAACGGGGTTCGCCCTTCAAACGCTTCGGAACTGGCGTTTTCAGGGTATTGGGCCGCGTTACGCGAAGGTCAACGGTCGGGCCATTCGATACAAGTGGGCTGATGTGGTGGATTACCTGGAGCGACATACAATCCAGACGGAGAACGGGAAGTGATGGCCGAATCCCACTTCACCATGTTCGACCCTGCCGTATGGGAAACCTTTGTCCGTCCTGGCGAAGTGATAGAGGTTCGAATCCCGAAAGCATCCGGAAAGTCGGCGGCAGTGTCAGGTATGGCAGCGACGATATGGCAAATTGGATTGAAAAGAGAAGAGTGAAGACGGGAACCCGATAATCATGCAGGGATGGCTGCGCGTCAAAGATGTTCCGGGTTATGCAGGGATTTCCGAGCGAACGCTCCGGGAGTGGCTGAAGCAGGGGTTACGACATAGCCGCCTGCCTTCCGGCATGATTCTTATCAAACGTGAGTGGCTTGACGGCTTCCTTGAGCAGTACGCGGATCAAACCAACGCCGTAGACGCCCTTGTGGTGGAGATTTTGGCCGATACGGGGAAGACAAAACAGAGGAGGGGGAAATGATGGGTACATTGCCCGGCTTCGAAAAAGTCTATCGAAACGGGAGGCTTGGCCTTTTACAAGTTTGGTTGCCGAGCAATGTACGCCGCTGATGATCTACAGGCCTGGGCCAAAAAGCAGCGACGCCATTCAACCTCTGATCGCGGACAAATCGAAGAGCAAAACGCATGAACATTCTTGAACTCCTTGAGAGCCGGGGTTGTCCCACCAAACGCGTGGCCAATACAGATGGCGGGGAATACCACGGCCCATGCCCTCAGTGTGGCGGTGAGAATCGTTTCGTAGCCCATCCTGACAAAGGGGCCGACAAAGGCGGTTCGGGGTTTTGCCGACAATGCGATTTCAAAGGGAATGCCATAACGATGTTGATGAAGCTTGATAACTTGTCGTTTGCCGAAGCAGAAAAAATCATCCTGGGCAGAAACGGCAAGGGAAATAGCCACACCTCTGAGGCTGATAAGAAGCCGGGCAAAAGGGCTAAAATTGTTGAGGTGTATCCATACTTCGACGAAGCGGGCAATTTACTCTTTGAGGTTGTGAGAAAAGAGCCCAAGTCCTTCTTGCAGCGTCGGCCGGACGGCAAAGGTGGCCATATTTGGAATATGGAGGACGCGAGACTCGTACCCTACAACCTGCCTGCCGTGATAAAGGCAGCGGAGATTCATGTCTGCGAGGGTGAAAAGGGCGCCAATGCTGTCAATTCTCTTTTCGAAGACAATCCGGAAATCGCGGCGACCTGCTCGCCAGGTGGAGCCGGGAAGTGGCGAGAAGGGTATAACGAACATTTTCGCGGAAAGGGTGTTGTAATTTACGCGGACAATGATGAAGCGGGCCGAAATCATGCGTTACAGGTTGCAACCTCTTTAAACGGCATCGCTGCCTCAGTAAGGATTGTCCACCTTCCCGGTCTCCCAGAGAAGGGGGACATTTACGATTTCCTGTCAACCTTTCAATCGAAAGAGGAGGCTATCGAGCGTCTTTCCATTGTTATCGACGCAACCCTGCCCTTCGTTCCTTCAACACCACCTAAACCAGTGCAGGCAGACAATTCGAAAAGACCAGAGAATTCCGGCCGGCAAGATGAGGTGGAAATTCCGGCACTGGACAGTTGTGTCTACACTCTGGAGCGGCTGCGGACATACAAGATCGAGCCAAAGGTGACCTACCTTGACCCATGGTTATTTGCAAGGGCACTCATATTTGTATGCGGCTGGCGAGGAATCGGGAAGACCCTTTTACTTTTGGGTCTTGCGGATGCTGTCTCGCGAGGGGTGGGTTTTGGACCGTGGGCAGGGTCTGGCAACCCGATTCCGGTCTTATATTTCGATGGCGAAATGGTGGTGAGTGATATTCTCGAACGCGCCAGTATGCTCAATCTCAATCCAAATCTCTTTTTTTTATCGAGTCACATTCTCCATGAAAACGGGTTACCGCCTCCCCAGATAGACGTGGAAGCCTGGCAGCAGAAAATCCAAGCCATATTGAAAGCCAACGATATCAAGCTCTTTATTATAGACAATATTGCATCACTAACTCCCGGCACCGACCAAAATCTCAAAGAGGGATTCGACGCAGTGAATCAGTGGATTATGACACTACGCTACCAAGGGATTACAACTATCTTGGTCCATCACACCGGAAAAGGCGGAGACCAGAGGGGAACGAGTGCCCATGAGGACCACATGGACATCAGCATCTCGATGCGAAGGCCCGTCAATTACCGGACAACAGACGGCTGCCGGTTCCTGGTCACATTCACCAAATACCGCCTGGCCCATCGTGAGTTGCCGAAAATCGCCGACATTGAATTTTCACTGCAACCGGATGAAAACGGCAGGATGACCTGGACCTACACGAGCGGGCAAAAGGTCGAGAAGGGGTTCATTTTGTCTCGATTGTCTGAGGGAGCAAAAGGGGTTGATATAGCAGAAGAATTGGGTTGCACACCATCTCGCGTGTCACAGCTCAAGGCCACATTGGAGCAGGAGGGATATCTCAAGGGGAAGCAAATCACGCAGTCCGGGTTTCGGTTTTTGAAAGAACAAAACGAACCGTCTTTTGCTTAACTTTTTGAGCACATAGTCAATTTAACTTTTTCCTTAACTTCGCTTAACCTTTCTTCTGGGTTTGAAAATAATGATGTGTAAATTCAATATCTTACGCTCTGTAAACCATTTAACTTTCAGGGCAGGAAAGTTAAAGTTAAATCCCCCGCTCTAAGGGGATTTAACTTAACTTTTCCCTGTCCTGGGAAATACGTGAGGAGGAGGGTTCCATGGATCACGTTCCAACCAGAGCGAGTCCGGCGAGAGGCATCCATCAGGCCTGTGAAGTACGTTACGAGCAGCAAACCAGCCTTACTGCATAAAAACAACACCACATCAGAAAAGGAAATCCACATGGACGTAAACCAGCTTTTGAACCTGCAGGGCAAACACGAGGCGAAGGGAAAATACGTTTCTTTTCTCGGCGACGACGAATCCACGCATCGAAACGTTCCGCAATGGCAACGGCGGTTCTTCTACTGCCCAACCGAAGACGAAATTTACCTGGCCGTAGAATGCCTTCAAGGCGGGATGCTGGCGGCACTCGCTGAAGGTATACCATTGCTGCAATCCGGCAGGCACTTTTACGCGAGCCTTTCATGGATCGTCAGGACGTTAAAGGGCTTCCAGGCACTCGATATCGAGGGGTTCCGGCAGCGGACCCGGCAGACATATGAAGAAGACAAGGCTCGCAAAGAAAATAGCGGACCGTGTCGGGGTACAGGGTGGGATGGCACTTTCTAAGGCCAGGGGCAACCATAAGGAGGGTGTATGCGATCAATTTTGTGGACGGCACTGATTGAACACCAAGACAAGCCTTTTGCTTTCGCTTACGAAAGGAGAACAGTTGAATCTGAACCGCAGACTGACCAAAATCGAGAAGCTGATCGTCCCGAATCCCCCCGATCAGAAGCCGACAGTTTTTAACGCGGAAACGGTTCAAGCCTATCGGGAAGTAGTCGAGGCGTGTGTTGAGCATTTGGACTCCCGGTTTACGTCGGCCCTTTGCAATAGCCGCGCACTTGGGGACGACGACATTCAGGGGCAAGGCCGGTATTGGGCAAAGAAACTCGCAAGTGTTTATCTCCATCTTAAATACTGCGGCGAACCCGAAGAGATTGAGATAGTGAGGAACGTTAAAGACCCCCGGATGGCGCCGATCATTCAGCTTGTTCAACCCATTCTCGCAAAGATGGGTGAGGAGAAATGAACCTCAGGTCTCGGCTTGCTCGCATTGAACGCAAGAGTGCCGCCAGCGCCGAGCATTACTGGAGAGTGTATATCGAGCAACCTGACGGGGCATTTGTGGAAATGTCGTCGGGGGAAGCTGAAAAAGGGACCGAAGACCTTCACATTATGGTTATGCGGTCTTTCAACGGTACAACACCTTCCCTATCGAGTTGCCCTGCAGGAAGAGGATTTGAACGAAAATGAAAGCCACCATACAAAGTACGACCCCCAAGA
This sequence comes from uncultured delta proteobacterium, assembly GCA_963826125.1. Classification (GTDB taxonomy): domain Bacteria; phylum Desulfobacterota; class Desulfarculia; order JACQYL01; family CAWGVV01; genus CAWGVV01. Next base: position 865,518 of record CAWGVV010000001.1, read on the forward strand.
AGCACCGGGCCATCATCGCCTTACTGGATCGTCCCACCCTAAAGGAAGCCGCTGAAACGGTGGGGGTAGGGGAGTCTACGCTGTTCCGCTGGCTCAAGGAGCCCGACTTCGCGGGCGCATACCGGGAAGCGCGCACGGAAGCCGTTCGCCAAGCCATCGCCCGATTGCAGCAGATAACCTCCGAGGCGGTGGAGGTCCTGCGAGCGGTTATGAACGACAAAGACTCCCCGCCATCATCGAGAGTGACTGCGGCCCGTACCGTGATTGAGCAGGCGATAAGGGCGGTTGAACTGGAGGAACTTCAGGTTCGCGTCGAGGCGCTCGAAAAGGCACTGCAATTAAGAGGGAATACTCGATGAAGGAATTAAAGAGGCGAGTGGAGAAGGTGGAACGGGAAATCTATCCCCATGGCCAACCGATCATCTTTGCCGACAGCAGGGAAGAGGCGGGAAGACTGGTCCGCAAGGCTTATGAAGAAAACCCCAACGCACAACCGCCGGTCGTCTATCTCGCTGGGCAGATATTCAAGCCTGAGGGCTCGGGCACAGGTGGAAAGCCGCTGAGTCCGGCGATACAGGAACTTGTGGACCGGGTTGTCGGGGCACATAAACGGGGTGAACGCGCGGAGAGTTGACCCTGTCGCTTCCAAATCCGGTCATAGCAGACAGCTTTCAAACCGGATTCGGGGCGGATGCAGATACATCGAGAAGAGCGGAAAGTGGTACTTCTTCGAGGCGGATGGCGTCACGTACCTGTGGAACCCGGACCCGGAGCGAATGACAGGATATTAGCTCACACCCCTCCCAGGGGTGCTTTAGGGGTGTCTCAGGGGTACATCATTTCGGACCGGCTACCCGTAGTAATACCCCTCACTCGCTTAGATGCTCACAATCCGCAAGTAAATGACCAGAAGGCCGTCTTGCATAAAATCGTCCCGCTCAACTTAGTTTTATGGTAAATTCAAAGAACCAATAAGTTGGGGGGACTTATGAAAAGAGCCCTTTTTTGCTCACTTTCTCTTTGCTTATGCCTTTTCCCGTTGCTTGGGGATGCAAGCGACCCCCTAAACCTGGACGGCCCTCCGGTTCCTGTCAAAAAGGAAAAGATATCGACCCGGCAAAAGCAGTTAGCCAAACAGTTGAAAGAAATAGAGGGCTTACTCATCCCCCGTGGCGACCGGGAACAAAACAAAGAGGCCCTCAACAGACTCGGCAGTTTTATCGAATCGCATTCCGACTACGGTGATGCTTATTTTATCAGGGCCATGGCATATCTCCAATTACCGCGAGAAAAAGACTATCAGAGAATTATAAAAGACCTCGACCAAGCGATCAAGTTCTCCTCCTCTGACAAGTACGTGAGTATGGAAGGGTGGAAGGCTCATCTTTTAAGCCTGAGGGCAAAGGCATACAAAGAAATAGGGAACTATGCTCAGGCGATGAAAGATTTGGAAGAAGCGATAATTCTAGATGCGACGAGGGCAATAAGCCATGCTGGAACTAAGCCGGATGAACCAGAACCGGGCATGTGGGGAAAAAAGGATTTTGAAGAATTTATACAAAAATACCCGAACGAGTGCAGGGGATATTTGTTCATAGGCATCTTTTATCTGCATTACGGCATTTTTGGGATAGGAATGCCAAGCGCATATGATTTGGCGATTGAAAATCTGATTAAAGCAATAACATTGAATAATAAAAGCGCAATATCATATTACGAACTAGGTGAGGCTTATTATAGTAAGATGATTAGTAAGGTGAGTTTTGGGGTAAAGACCAAGGAAGATTATCAGGAGGAGGCCCGACTAGTCGCCTCTGGTCAAACGATATGGGAAGCTCATCCGATGGATTATAAGAATATCATTAATGCGTTAACTACCGCAATAGAGTTGAATAATAGTATGGTTAAGGCTTACAGGGAGAGGGCAAATTTGTATATTTGCACTAAACAATATAAACTAGCCAACTATGATTTAGACAAAGTAATTTTACTGGACCCCGATTCCGGAGATGCATATTACGCCCGTGGGATGGTCAAACAACAACTAGGAAATTATTACGATGCCATTGATGACTTTAGTAATGCCATTGAAGCGAAAAAACAGTTATTCACGCCATACATAGCATATGTAAATCGTGCTGATGCTTATATTAGCTTGAATGAATATGAGAAAGCGATAGAAGATTACACGAAGGCAATAGAACTTAAAATTGCTGATGGAATTTGTCCTAGTGTAACTAGATTAAGGTATATTTATCCTGAATACAATAAACTTAATGTCTTTTCATTATCGAAAAAGATCCACCATAAATTTTACTCGGGAATAGATTACGATTCTTTCTATAAGTGGCTCACACGTGAAAAAGAATCCCATTGGGGTGGTTCTTTTGATTCTCACATCTATGAGGATCGCGGAGACTCCTATTTACAATGCGGCTATCTTCGTAAGGCTTATGACGACTATAACAGAGCGATACGAATTAGTCCTACATACCCGATTGACCGTTGGAAGTTGTGTCTAACAACCAGTAATTTAAACTACTACTTTGACATAAAAACTGTGGAAATTGCGCCAAAAGGGTCAATTAAGTTTTGGATGAAACGCGAGAGCAAGACGAATGAGCCAGGGGAACCGAAAGAAACGATAGAGAATTGGTCAATTAACTGTTCATTAAAAAAAATTAACGTACTTTCGTTTGTAAAATACGATGCTGAGGGAAATGTCGTAGCCAGTGGGGACTACCCAAGCGGATGGACAAATGTGATACCGGGCAGTGTTGGCGAGGCTCTGTGTTCGGGGTGGTGTCACTGAGCAAATCAATATAGGAGACCGGGCAAAAAAGGGCGCGGGCGCCCGTTTGATACTTTTCTCTTCCCAGGAGGTGGGGGGGGGCGACCAGAGGCTCAATTTTTGAGGAACGGACCTGAACTTATGCTGAGCGATCCCAAGCCCTTCCAACGTGGCCGCTACCGGGCCGTTCCCTTCCTGGACGGCGATAGGACCCTTTACCGCATTGAAATTGACGCCATGCTCCGATGGCTACCCTATGGCGAAGGCGATAAGCTGGTGCTGGTGTACGATGAGCGAAAGTACGCCTGCCGGAAGGTGTCGGACTTGGCGGATGAAGAGGCCCGCAAATGAAGTACCGACCACGTAAACACTGACTCTTTCAATCGCCCTCGTTTCCCTTCTCCTTCTTTCCTCCTTCGCTCATGCCCTCGACCCCTGGACCGGAAAGGTTGTTTCCTGCACCATCAAAGTGTTCGATGAATCGGACATCTTCAAAACCAAGGTGTCGTGAATATTTACAGCGGAATAACGAAGGGAAGCATATGAATTTGAAAGAAGTTTAAGCTTTGCATGCTTTTTATAAACGAAATAAACTGTCGAATTTTTTTACGATAGTAGTTTTGTGCATACCGTAAAATGCGCTAATGACTTGTTTTTTAAGCTTTGGCATGTATGGTGCAAAAATCACTAGGTAATGCGTGTGAATCCGGCACACGGCAGTGGACCCCATTGTATGGACAACCTGATGGTTAAGATAAGCTCTGAGCCAATTGGTTTGTGGAGGCATCAGGCAGCCTCGGTGAGTGGATGAGGGAGGCCGTAATAAACCTCATCCGGGGTTCTGCCGTCAAGCGCCTGATGAGAGCGCTCGTGATTATAGAAGCCGAACCAGTGCCGAAGGCCGGCTCTGAGCTCCGATCCATCGGCAAAGGATCGGAGGTAAAGGTAATGGTATTTGAGTGTCCACCAGAGTCGTTCGATGAAGATGTTATCCTGCATGCGTCCGCGACCGTCCATGCTGATGGCGATATCGTTGTCTTTCAGCACCTTCGTAAAGGCCCCGCTGGTGAACTGGGCGCCTTGGTCGGTGTTGAAGATTTCCGGACGCCCGTAGCCCCTGATGGCCTCCAGGAGGGCCTCAACGCAGAAGTCGGCGTCCATGGTGTTCGACAGCCGCCAGGACAGAACCTTGCGGCTCTGCCAGTCCATGACCGCCACCAGGTACATAAATCCACGACTCATCGGCACGTAGGTGATGTCGGCTGCCCACACCCGGTTGGGGCTTTCGATGTTCATGTCCCTGAGCAGATAGGGGTAAATAGTATGCTCCGGATGCGGCCGGCTGGTCCTGGGTCTGGGATAGATGGCTTCCAGGCCCATCAGTCGCATCAGGCGCTGCATGCGTTTGCGGTTGACGGTATAGCCCAGCCTTCGCAGGTGGTTTCTCATTGACCGGGAACCCCATGTGGGGACCTTCAGGTACTGTTCGTCAATGAGCCGCATCAGTTCCAGGTCTTCGGCCTTCACCGGTTTGGGCCGGTAGTAAAAAGAAGACCGCTGGAGGTTCAGCAGCCGGCACTGCCCGGCAATGCTCAGCTTCGACCGGTGCGGGTCAACCATCTGCTTGCGTTGCACTCGCCTCAGAGACTGAGCTTTTTGGACAAAAAATCGTTTTCGACCTTCAACTGCCCGATCTGTCGGTAAAGATCATCCACCTGGGCTTCGGTTTGCTTATGGGACTTTTGTCCCTTGCTGAAAATGTCGGCTGCGCTGTCCACCAGGGCACGCTTCCAGCTGCTGATCATCGTGGGGTGAACGCCGAAACGAACAGCCAACTCGGAAACGGTCTCTTCGTTCTTCAAGGCCGCCAAAGCCACCTTGGCCTTGAACTCGGCTGTGTAGCGTGTGCGCTTCTTGCTCATGTGTCAGGTCCTTTCAATTTCGGCTGACCCAGAGCTTAACACATTGTCCTGTTTTCGGGGACCACCGCCCACAACGATGCTCGTTCATATAGCCTTCCCATGGCTCTTGCTCAAAGCGAAGACGCGCTCAGGTGACCCGAAGCACAACCTGAAGAGGCCGAACCATAAAACGCTCTATGGTTTTTTCTTCCTGGATATTACTCACTAAACAGCATTGGGGGAGGGACATGAAAAGGTTTTTAGCGTGTGCGTTGTTGTGTGTATTGGTGTTTTGCACTGCCGGTCAGGCGGGAGCAACGGTATATAACTTTGAAGGAACTTGGGATTCCTTGAGTGGGAGCGGATTGTTTTTTGAGGAATTGAATCCTACTTCCCATTTTTCCGGGTGGGTAGATTATACTTGGCCGGGCGACGATCAGGAAACCGCAGGAGGCGACGCCTCCCCTCAGTATCACATTCCTGGTTTTGCTTACTATCTCCAAATTAGCGATTCGGTGTCATGTTCGAATACAGAGACAGCCATTTACATGTACTACCCAGAAGATGACGAGCACACATTTGTTATTTATGATGAGGTACCCCTTCTTGTTCCGCGGAATGATTTGTTTCTGGATGGTGTCTACTTATTTCTTTCCTCCTCAGACATACTGCACCGGCCCTTGCCGCTGGACCTTAGCTCGGTTACCGGGGGCTCTGTATCCTTGGGTTTTCCAAGTTACGGGTCCGCGCCTTGGGGTGATATGTCCGGGACGATAACGTCCTTTTCAGCGGCCCCGGTGCCGGAGCCTTCCACGATTCTGTTAGTGGGATTGGGACTGTGTGCGCTGGTTGGGGCGAGGAAATTTATTGTCGGCAGGCCCGGCAGATAGTGTTATAGGGGAGTCTCTTTCGAGACCCCCTTTTCATATCCCGCTGAAGGGGAGGGCCGCGAGGCCCTTTTTTGTTGCGCGGTGTGGGGAATGCTGTGGGGAATGAATCTTCAAGGAAAAGAAAAAGGGCTCACGATTTCTCGTAAGCCCTTGATTTTCTTCGTTGGGCGGGACAGGGTTCGAACCTGCGACCCCCGGCTTGTAAGGCCGATGCTCTCCCGACTGAGCTACCCGCCCCTTTCTGCTTCTACCATTTACCGTTTATCGAGAGAAAAAACAAGCTATCGGCCTTACATTTCAGCTAATTAATGCGTTGAGGCGGTTTCGTTCGTCCGAGGTTGCTCGGGCACAATGTACGGAATCATCACGCTTTCCGGTTCAACGAAAAGCGTTTCGTCCTCACCCAACACCAGCGCATTTTTCAGCACCTGGTCCATGTGGCTCACGGGGATGATCTCAAGCGCCTTCAGGATCTTTCCCGGAATCTCGACGAGGTCCTTCTCGTTCTCTTCAGGAATAATCACTCGTTTTATGTTCGAACGATGGGCGGCCAGAATTTTTTCCTTCAGCCCGCCGATGGGCATTACACGACCGCGAAGGGTAATTTCACCGGTCATTGCCGTGTCTCTTCGCACCGCCTTGCGGATCAGCGCCGACACCACTGAAGTAGCCATGGTGATTCCCGCGGAAGGACCGTCCTTCGGAATGGCGCCCTCGGGGACATGGATGTGGATGTCGATGTTCTGATAGAAATCTCTCGGCAGCTTCAAGTATTGAGCCCTCGAACGGACATAGCTAAGAGCGGCCTGAGCCGATTCCTGCATAACCTCGCCGAGCTTACCCGTTATGGTCACCTTGCCTCTACCGGGCATGATGGTCGTCTCGGTGAGCAGCACTTCGCCGCCCGTTTCCGTCCAGGCCAAGCCGTTGGACAAACCGATTTCGTCCTGCTTTTCCGTCTGCCCGTACCGGTATTTGATTGGTCCGAGGTACTTGGCGACCGAGCTGGCCGTTACATTGATGGCGGCGGTTTTCCCTTCGCTCCCCGCGCGAACGATCTCCTTGGCCGCTTTCCGGCAAATGGCCGCGATCTCCCGTTCAAGGCTCCGAACGCCGGCTTCCCGCGTATAGTTCCGGATAATGGTGAGAATCGCGTTCTCCGAGAAACCAATGTGGTTTTCGACTAACCCGTGGGCCTTCGTTTGTTTGGGAACGAGAAAGTTCCGCCCGATGTTCTGCTTGTCGTATTCCGTATAGCCGGGCAGTCGGATAATTTCCATTCGGTCCTGCAACGGCATGGGGATAGAATACAGCGTGTTCGCAGTGGTAATGAACATTACCTCGGACAAGTCGTAATCGACATCAAGGTAATGGTCGTTGAAGGCCGAGTTCTGTTCGGGGTCGAGCACTTCAAGCAACGCAGCGGCGGGATCGCCCCGAAAGTCGGTGCTCATCTTGTCGACTTCATCCAGACAGAAAACGGGATTATTCGATTTTGCCTTGCGCAGCGATTGTATAATCTTGCCGGGCAGCGCCCCGATGTAGGTCCGTCGATGCCCTCGAACCTCCGCCTCGTCCCTGACGCCACCGAGGGACAACCGAATGAAGTTGCGTCCCATCGCTCTGGCAACGGATTTTGCCAAGGAAGTTTTTCCCACACCCGGAGGTCCCACGAGGCACAGGATGGGCCCCTTCATTTTCTTCACCAGGCTTTGCACTGCCAAATGTTCGAGGATGCGCTCCTTCGGCTTTTCCAGGCCGTAATGGTCTTCATCAAGGATTTTTTGCGCTTCGTCGATGCTGAGCTTGTCCTTGGTTTTCGAATACCAGGGAAGAGCAAGCATCCAGTCTACGTAATTACGCACCACAGTCGCTTCGGCGGACATCGGAGACATCATTTTGAGCTTCTTCAGCTCCGCTCTGGCCTTGGCATTCGCCTCTTTCGACATGCGTTTGCGTTTAATCCGCCGCTCAAGTTCCTGGATCTCGCTCTTGAAATCGTCCTTTTCGCCCATTTCTTTCTGAATGGCGCGCATCTGCTCATTCAGATAGTATTCCTTCTGGGTCTTCTCCATCTGCTTCTTGACCCTGGATTTAATGCGCTGCTCAATCTGAAGGATTTCGATTTCAGACTTCATCAATTCATAGAGACGATCCAACCGCTGGGCCGGGCTGTTCAACTCCAGAAGCCGCTGCTTGTCGGACAGCTTCAACGATATATGGGCCGATATGGTGTCCGCGAGCTGCGAAGCGTTTTCCAGCCCCCGGATGGAATTCAAAATCTCCTGGGGAATCTTTTTGTTAAGCTTCGCGTATTGTTCAAAAACATCAAGAATGGTTCGCGTAAGCGCAATTTCCTCTGGATCGGAAATGGGCTCTTCTTCCATGACGTCCAAGTCGACCACGAAATGGCGGTCGTTCGGAATATACGCCTTTATCCGTGCCCGCTGCGTACCTTCGACCAGAACCTTCACCGTGCCGTCGGGCAATTTCAGGAGCTGCAGGATTTGACCCAGGGAACCAACCTCATAAATGTCCTTTTCCGTCGGTTCGTCGACTTTCGGGTCTTTCTGCGTGGCGAGGAAAATCACTTTTTCGGTCGTCATCGCATGTTCGAGCGCGTCGATGGATTTATCCCGCCCTACGAACAACGGTGCCACCATGTGGGGAAATATCACAATATCTCTCAGTGGTAGCAGAGGCACCACCATTTTGTTCCCTCGTATACTTTTCAGTGGGTTACTGAACATTTTTTAAAACCGCCTCATATCAAAATTAGATATGCCTGTGTTTTTTGCAACCCCGTCATGCGGATTCCGCTTGATTTTCATAAATAAGAATGGGGGTCGTATTATTGTGAATCACTTCTTCATTGATCACGCACTCGCGCAAATTCGGAATGCTCGGCAGATCGTACATGATATCGAGCATGACGTTTTCCATGATCGCCCGCAGTCCGCGAGCCCCGGATTTCCTCTTCAGTGCGTCGTTCGCGATGGAGGCGAGGGCCGACTCGGTGAACTTGAGCTTTACCCCCTCCAACTCAAAAAGTTTCTGATACTGTCTGACCAAGGCATTCCGTGGCTCTTTGAGTATTCTGATCAACGCTCCCTTGCTCAGCTCGTCGAGAGTGGCGATGACCGGCAACCTGCCCACGAACTCCGGGATTAACCCGAACTTCAGCAAATCTTCCGGCTGGACGTCTTTCAGGATTTCACCAATGGATTTTTTTGCTTTCTGGTGAATCTCCGAACCGAAGCCCATGGTTTTTACGCCTATCCGGGATTCGATAAGTTTTTCCAGGCCGTTGAAAGCGCCGCCACAGATGAAAAGGATGTTTGTGGTGTCGACCTTTACGAACTCCTGCTGAGGATGTTTGCGTCCTCCCTTGGGCGGAACGCTTGCCATGGTGCCTTCGATGATCTTCAATAGCGCCTGTTGTACGCCTTCACCCGAAACGTCTCGGGTAATGGACGGGTTCTCTCCCTTGCGGGCGATCTTGTCTATTTCATCGATGTAGACGATACCTCGCTGTGCACGTTCAACATCGTACTCGGCGTTCTGGAGGAGATTCAGAATGATGTTTTCCACATCTTCGCCCACATAGCCGGCTTCCGTGAGCGACGTTGCGTCTGCGATCGTGAAAGGGACATTGAGGATTTTTGCCAGCGTTTGTGCGAGCAGCGTTTTGCCGCAACCTGTCGGCCCGATGAGCAGGATGTTACTCTTCTGGAGTTCCACCCCATCCAGCTCGACGTTGCTTTCAATACGCTTATAATGGTTATGAACAGCCACCGAGAGTATTTTTTTCGCTCTTTCCTGATCGACGACATACTCATCGATGATGGATCTGATCTCGGACGGCTTCGGAATCTTGCTTCCGCCCTTTTCAGCCTCCTCGCGTTCATATTCCTCCGCGATAATCTCATTGCAGAGTTCAATGCACTCGTCACAAATGTAAACGGAAGGACCCGCGATAAGTTTTTTTACTTCTTCCTGGCTTTTGCCGCAGAAAGAACAAAGCAGGTCTGTTCCTTTGCCATCACTTTTCTTTGCCATTCAATATCTCCTCGAAAGCTTCCCTTTCTTCAGTACCGTTAGCGCTTCCATGGTACCGTTACCGCTCTTTACTTCTGGTCGGCCTTGAGAATCTCTCGCTGTTCGATGACCTGGTCGATGATTCCGTATGTCTTGGCCTGCATTCCGTCGAGATAGAAATCGCGTTCCGTATCCGTGCGGATTTTCTCCATTGCCTGACCGGTATGCTTCATGAGGATGGTATTAAGTTCCTCCCTCATACGAAGTATTTCCCGTGCCTGAATATCCACGTCCGTCGCCTGTCCTTGAAAGCCGCCCATGGGTTGATGAATCATTATCCTGGCGTGGGGCAGGGAATACCGCTTTCCGTTTTGCCCGGCCGCAAGCAACAACGCTCCCATGCTTGATGCCTGGCCCATGCAAAGGGTCGACACTTCGGGCCGGATGTATTGCATGGTATCGTATATTGCAAGGCCGGCCGTGACAATTCCGCCGGGAGAATTGATATAAAAATGAATGTCTTTCTCCGGGTCTTCGGATTCCAGGAAAAGAAGCTGAGCGATGATCAGGTTTGCGACCTGGTCATCGACAGGAGTTCCAAGAAAGATGATTCTGTCCTTCAACAGTCGTGAATAGATATCGTAAGCCCGCTCACCGCGAGTACTTTGCTCAACCACCATAGGAATCAGCATTGGGTATCCTCTTGTATTCGATCATTATTCGTTCGTTTTTTCAGCCGACTCAACCTCTTTGACAGTAGCATGGTCGGCTATAAACTGCAATGTCTTTTGCTCCAGCAGTTCGTTCTTCAAACCTTCCAACATATTGTTGTCGCGGTAAAAATTCTCTATGACCTCCCGCTTCTGTCCGATCTGGAAAGCAATTCTCTCCAGTTCGCCATCCACATCTTCATCCGAGATTTCCAATCCTTCCTTGGCCGCAATACTCTCCAGGACCAGATTGCTCTTTACCTGTTCCTCCGCAGGCGTTCGATATTCGTCAGCCAGCTTTTCTGGGACAATACCCGCGGACTCAAAGTTTAGTCCTCTCTGGCGCAGGTTTCGTTCAAGGTTATCCATCATAAGCTGAATCTGGTAGTCTATCAGTGACTTAGGCGCCTCGAATTCATGCGTTTGCACCAGCTTCTTACGAATTTGAGTGTTCGTCTCCTGGCGGGCGCGACTTTCTTCACTTTGAGTGATCTGCTCCCGTATTTTTTTCTTCAGATCGTCCAGTGTGGCAAATTCCTCGCCGAGATCCTTGGCGAAGTCGTCATCGAGTTCCGGAAGCTTCCTTTGTTTAATATCGACGACTTCAAGAGAAAAGGTTAGCGTTTTTCCTGCCACCGCGGCATTTGAAAAATCCGCGGGAAAAGAAACCTCAACATCCTTTTTTTCTCCTTTTTGCATCCCCACGAGAGCTTTTTCCACTTCCTCGTTGAATCGGTGTTGCCCGATAACGATCGGGAACGCCGTGTTGCTTATGCCCTCAACCGGTTGGCCGTCTTCTATTGCCTGATAATTCACGATGGCGACGTCTTCTTCTTTGGCAGCTCGCTCTTCGGGGAGCGCTTCGAGCTGTGCATGCGCCGATCGAATGGCCTCCAACTGTTTTTCCACCATCTCGTCGGATAACTCGAACTTTTTTCTCTCAATCTCCATGCCGAGATAGTCGTGCGGCTCTATTTCCGGAGCCACGTCGAACACCGCGCTATAAGTGAAATCCTTATCGCGATTGAGTGTTCCCTTTTCGATTGAAGGCATCCCCAAGGGATGCAATTTCTGCTCATCCAGTGCCTTTGGATACGACTCGCTTATAAGATTATTGACGAGATCGCTCTCTATCTCATTCTTATACATGCGTTCCAACATGGCAAGAGGCACTTTCCCGGCACGGAAACCCTTGACTTTGGCACGTTTCCTCAGCGTCTGATAAGCAGTGTTCAGCTCGTCCGACACCTTTTCCTGCGGAATAATCACATCGAGTCGTTTCCGGGTGGGGCTGATTTCTTCAACAATTGCTCTCATAGATTCCTCGTTCGTCATCTGTTGGTGCGAGAGAGGGGAGTCGAACCCCCAAGGGAAATCCCGCTGGATCCTAAGTCCAGTGCGTCTGCCAGTTCCGCCACTCTCGCACGCTGGAGATTAGTCCGGGCTGCTTTTTTCGGACGATTTCTGTGCCATGCAGCGTTTCAACGGAAGTTTTGCCGACAATCGTTTTCAAGACCTTCAAAGGTGAATCTTCGGACATTTGTGAAGCAAAAGAAGCGATTGCGGCACCAGCAGCTACGACTCGCTATAATACAGCGAAAAAAGTGTGTCAACTCCGCCCGCAGTCTTTACCTTGAATAAAAGACAACTTAAGCTGTGTTCGTGCGAACGTCAAGGGCACCACATTATTCTTGACACTCTTACAAACCTGGCTTTATCTTTCACCACCACAGAGACCCGCGACACGCTGTCGTTTCAGTGACGGTTGGGCGCATGAGTTTGTCATGCATGCGGTCGAGAAACAGAAGGACAAATGGCAAAGGGCCACTATGATCAGATTCGACGGCAGGGCATGGGACGAACTTCGACCGGTGGATGTGACAACACATTTTCTCTCGCAAGCCGAGGGTTCTGCGCTTATTCGCGTCGGTCGGACGGTGGTGTTGTGCGCTGCAAGCGTTGAAGAAGGCGTCCCGCGATTTCTGGAAAATTCCGGAAGCGGATGGGTGACCGCCGAATATGCCATGTTGCCGCGGTCAACTTCCACCCGCACCCCCAGGGAATCGAGCACCGGCCGTTTGTCCGGAAGAACGCAGGAAATCCAGCGCCTCATCGGAAGATCGATGCGAGCTGCGGTGGACCTTCGCGCGCTGGGCCCCCACACCGTAAGAATTGATTGCGACGTTCTTCAAGCCGACGGGGGGACGAGAACCGCTTCCATCACCGGTGCATACATCGCACTTTGCCTTGCCGTACAATGGATGCAAAAACAGAACATGATTAACGAAACACCCCTGCGCGATCAGATTGCCGCGGTGAGCGTCGGCAGGGTAGGGGACACCATGCTCATTGATCTCCCCTACGAAGAGGATTCGCAGGCCGACGTGGACATGAACGTGGTAATGACGGGCGAGGGCCGCCTGATCGAAGTGCAGGGAACGGCCGAACGGCAATCGTTTTCGATCGAGGAATTGCACGCCATGTTGGAGTTGGCCCACAAGGGGATACGGGAACTCATCGCGGTTCAACAGAAGGCTTTACAGAGCGTCAATTCCATGTAACCCTTTGCAGGAGAGTAATTCGGGGCGTAGCTCAGTCTGGAAGAGCATCGGCTTTGGGAGCCGAGGGCCGGAGGTTCGAATCCTCTCGCCCCGACACAGTAAAATCAAGGGCTTACGAGAAATTGTGAGTCCTTTCTCTTTGCCTTTAGAAACGGTTTCCAACCCTATTTCCAACCTCGGGACCGGATTCGGGGTTTTCGGGCAACAAAAAAGGGCCTCTCGGCCCTCTGTCCATCGTGTCGGTTCTTCTTAGGGCTTACATATCCCGCATAGACCGTACCCTATGCCATCAGTCCCCCGGAGCACCGAATGCATCCAGAACGCGCTCCCGGTTTCGTTCACATGCCATGCAAAGCTGAAATTCATTCTGCTTGTCGAAAAGATTCCTCGTGCCGCAAATACACGTCCACGTATTTCCTTCACGGTAGGCGTATCCGCGCACATCCTTGCCCTCCCGTTTTTGAATGCGCCGCAGTTCTTCATCCGTGATCGGCACTACTCGAAACGTTTCGGCGGGAGCGTTGAGGATATCGTCCGCTTCTTTTTTGGCCGTATCAACCGCGAAGCGGGAAAGGTTCTTATTGAGTGCGTCCAGGCCATCAGCAATGCGCAGGAGAGTGGCAGAGCGTTCGTTGATCTTCCAGTACCAGCACCAAACTTCCCGCAGGATGAGGAAAATGAGAAACAAGAATGCCAATGATATGATTATCGGTACTGCGTACACACCGGTCATTGCATTAGTCCTCTGCCACGCTGGAAGGGTTTGGGGTCGGTCATGGGGTTCTGAGGGAAGAGAAAGCTTAAAAATGGGGAATCATGAACCCATCTCCACGATTCCCCTTATCCACTCCGTGTCATGCCGCGTTTCCACATCTTTTCAGCACTTCTGGTGGATGGTCACCAAGTCAGTAACCTGACGGCCCGGCTTGGTGGTTATCCCGCTGTTCAAGGGTGTTTGGCAGGAGGGTCAAAATTGCTTTCAAGGCGCCACCTCCTATAAATCCCCATTTTAGCCTTGTGATCGTATCCGCGCACGGCACACGGGTTATCCACACCCCAGCCTCAGGAGATTCAATAAACAGTATCACTGGCCGGGGGAAATATGAAGTATTTTCATCGCAAGAGAAAGGCGTTCGTCAAAAATCGGCTCTCCCTTCGCCCGTCTGAGGCCCGGTCGCGGGGACTTGACTGGTTCCTTAACGTCAACCTCATGGTGGGAGCGGCGCTGCTCGATTGAGTGGATTTGAACACCGTGAATGGGGCCGCGGCGCACGTCTTCACGGATTTGAACTCTCCCGCGTCCTCCCACTGCTACCTCTTGCCGTCACACGCCGCCCAAACGGAAAAATGGGGATCTTTTTTCTGCCCGACGCCCAATGCGCCTTTGGTGAGATAGAGCGCCCACGCCCAGTCGGGCTCGAACATACTCGTCGTTGAAGATCAGTAGCCCTCCCAAACGTCGGAGAACGGATGAACTCGCGGCAGGGTGGGGCCGTATGCACTGCAATCCACGAGCGATTCCAGTTCATTGATGTTCGGAAGCCGCCACCTCTCCCGATGGAGAACTGTATGAAGATGCCAAGCTCGCGGACGTCGATCGTGAGTCCGATCTGAACGAACAGATAGAAAAAGACCGAAGTACGAGCGGGGAAGAGGACCTTTTACCTCGAAGGTGAAATCTTCCCGCTGCCCCGCCTGCCGCCGCCTCTCGCCTCAAAGGGAGGGCGAGATCGAAAGATCGTCCGCTCCCGCGCTCTTTTCAACGGCGCGACGTTTCGTAAAAATGCTGCCGAACCGTTTCTGAAAGGAATCGAGATAAATGTAGATGACGGGCGTGATGTACAGGGTAAGAAACTGCGAAAACAGCAACCCTCCCACCACCGCCAACCCCAAAGGCTGACGCGCCTCGGCACCGGCTCCTATTCCCATGGCAATGGGGAGCGTTCCCATGAGTGCCGCCATGGTGGTCATCATGATCGGCCGGAATCGAAGAATGCAGCCGTCGAAAATGGCCTCGGAGGGCGATCGTCCTTCTTCCCGCTGCGCGTTCAAAGCGAAATCGATCATCATGATGGCGTTTTTCTTCACGATTCCTATGAGCATAATGATTCCCACAAAAGCGTAAATACTCAGAACCGTGTTGAAAAAAAGCAGGGTAAGCAGGGCGCCCACACCTGCCGAAGGAAGACCCGACAGAATGGTCAACGGGTGAACAAAGCTTTCGTAGAGTACCCCCAGGACAATGTAGATCACGATAACGGCCATCAACAAAAGGAGCCACATGCCCTGCATGGATTTCTGGAACTCCTGGGCCGCACCCTGGAAGCTGGCGGTGATCGATGCCGGAGGGTGAACTTCGGCGATGGCCCGGTCGATCACGTCGACCGCCTGGCCGAGCGCTATGTTCGGCGCCAGGTTAAAGGAGATGGTGACCGAGGGAAGCTGACCGGTGTGGTTCACCGTCAAGGGGCCGGTGTTGCTCACGACTCTGGCGACGGTGTCCAGGGGGATCAAACTTCCTCCGGTCGATCGGACGTAGAGCAGGGAAAGCGAGGAAGGGTCCCGCTGGTATTGCGGTTCGACCTCGAGAATCACCTGATACTCGTTGTTGGGGGCGTAGATGGTTGAAACCTGCCGCGTTCCGTAGGCGCTATAGAGCGCATTCTCGATCTGATCCGCCGTCACCCCCAGAACGGTAGCCTTGTCCCGATCGATGTCGATTACGAGTTGTAGGCTCGCAATTTGAAGATCGCTCGTCACGTCCTGCAGTTCCGGTCGATCGTGTAGCTTTTTCTCGATGATGGGCGCCCAATGGTACAAATCTTCGATATCCGGCCCCTGGAGGGTATATTGATAGAGGCTCTTGGTGAGCTGGCCTCCGATACGGATCGTGGGAGGGTTCTGCAGGTAAACATTGATTCCCGGGATAGTAGCAAACCGGCGGCGGAGCCGCTGGATGATTTCGCCCACGCCCGCTTTGCGCTCCGAACGCGGCTTTAGGTGCATGAATATCCTTCCAGTGTTGGCGCCCGTCGCTCGTCTGCCACCCGATCCGATGGAAGACATGAATCCTCCCACGTCGGGGTCGTCCAGGACCACCTTCGCCACGGCCCGTTGATGCTGCACCATACTGTCAAAGGAAATATCCTGCGACGCCTCCGTGAAACCGAATATCTGGCCGGTATCCTGACTGGGGATGAAATCCTTGGGGATAATGACGAAGAGATAACCGGTCGCGGCCATGAGGCAGACAAGCAGCATTATCATCATGGCGCCGTGTCGCAGAACCCACCTGAGGCTTCCCTTGTAAGCCCACAGCATGCCGTCGAAAAATCGCTCGGACGCATTATAGAGACGCCCGTGATGCTCCTCGGTCGGCGAATTCAGGAAGCGGCTGCAAAGCATGGGAGAGAGCGACAATGAGACCACTCCGGAAACGATAATCGCGATGCTGATGGTCACGGCGAATTCATGCAGCAACCGTCCCATGATCCCACCCATGAAAAGGAGAGGGATAAAGACGGCCGCAAGAGAGAGCGTCATGGAGAGAATGGTGAAGCCGATCTCCCTGGACCCATCCATGGCCGCCTGGAACTTGCTCTTTCCCATCTCGAGATGGCGAACGATGTTTTCCAGCATGACGATGGCGTCATCGACCACAAACCCCACGCAGAGGGTTAGCGCCATGAGCGACAGGTTGTCCAGGCTGTAGCCCCACAGGTGCATCACGGCAAATGTCCCGATGATGGAAATGGGGAGCGCCAGACTGGGAATGATGGTGGCCGAAAGGTTCCGCAGAAAGAGAAAGATGACCAGAATGACCATGGCCATGCTGATGATGAGGGTAAACTGGAGATCGTTGATCGATTCGCGGATGGATTCGGAACGGTCGTGGAGGATGTCTACGTCGATAGAGCCGGGAATCTGCGCTCGAAACGTGGGCAGGAGTTCTTTGATAGCATTGACGACTTCGATAGTGTTCGTTCCGGGTTGGCGCTGAATGGCCAATATGATCGCCATGCTGTCCCTGAACCAACTCGGCGATTTGTCGTCTTCCACACTGTCCGTGATTCTGCCGAGCTCACGAAGGTACACTGGCGATCCATTGCGATACGCCACGATGAGCGGACGGTAAGCGGAAGCATCGGCGAGCTGACCGGTTGCCTTGACCGTAAACGACTGGTGATGACCGAAAAGGGTCCCCGTGGGGAGATTCACGTTGGCGTTGGCGATGGCGTTTCCCACTTCGTCGATCCCTACACCCAGGGAATTGAGGGCATTGGGGTTCAACTGCACGCGGACGGCATACTTTTGCGATCCGTACACCTGCACCTGCGCGACACCGCTCACCATGGAGATTCTTTGCGCCATTAGCGTCTCGGCGTATTCATCCACAGTGGAGAGCGGCAGGATTTTCGAGCTGAGCGTCAGGTAGAAGATCGCCTGGTCGGCGGGATTTACTTTTCGAAAGTAGGGTGGCGTCGGCATCTCGGACGGCAGGAGCCTCTGCGCCCGCGATATTGCCGCCATTACGTCCTGTGCCGCGCCGTCGAGGTTTCGTTCCAGGGAAAACTGCAGGGTGATCTGAGTCGTGCCCAACGCACTCGTCGAAGTCATCGAATCGAGGCCGTCAATGGTCGAAAATTCCCGTTCGAGAGGCGTTGCCACCGAGGAGGCCATGGTTTCGGGACTCGCTCCGGGGAGCCCCGCCGTTACCTGGAGCGTGGGAAAATCCACATTGGGTAACTCGTTCACCGGCAACAGTCGATAAGCCATGATGCCGAACAGAAGGATACCCGCCATGATCAGCGTGGTCATAACCGGTCGACGGATAAACAGCGCCGATATGTTCATTAAAGCGACTCCCCCTTCCGGGCACCCGTATTGTCCACGATTTTCACCGGAGAATCGGGGGAAAGTCTGAGCTGGCCGTCAGTTACTACTTTTTCGCCGGGCCGAACGCCCTTGGAGATAATTGCGTCGCCGCCCAATATTCGTTGAACCTCCACCAGCCGATATTCGGCGGTGAGATCGGGTCGTACCACGAAGATGTATTGCCCCTCCTGTCCGGTCTTCACCGCTTGCGAAGGAACAACGACCGCATTCGGCTGTGTCGCGAGCGTGAGGGTCACATTGACGTACTGCCCGGGCCAGAGCGATCGGTCCTTGTTGGGAAAGGTCGCTTTCAGCTGGATTGTTCCCGTGGCCTTGTTCACGGAGTTATCGAGAAAGCTCAGTTGTCCCATGTTGGGGTTATCTTCCAGATTGGGAATCGCCGCTTGCACTTCCAGCTTCTTGGCCGCCATATATTTCTGTACTTCCGGCAAATACTTTTCCGGAATATAGAAGCTCACGTAGATGGGGCTGATCTGCTTGATAACGACAAGGGGGTATTCCGTATCGCTGACTTTTATCAGATTGCCCGGATGGATTTTCAATTCCCCGGCACATCCGTCGATGGGAGAATTGATCCAACAGTATTTCAACTGAATCTGGGCATTTTCCACTGCTGCCTGATCGGCCGCGACGGCGGCTTTCAGAGCGGCCGCGTTGGCAGCGACCTGATCGTACTGTTCCTGGGATACGTACCCCTTGCCGACCACGGAGGCGTTTCGGTCAAGCTGTTTTTGCGCATAATCCAACTGCGCTTTTTCCTTCTCTAGGTTGGCTTTCACCTGCCTCAATTCCGTTTCGAACGGCCGCGGATCTATGGTGAAGAGGGGATCCCCCACCTTTACGCATTGCCCATCCTTTATATGGACGGCGATCAATTCTCCGGCAACCTGGGCTCTCACCGAAACGGTGGAGAAAGCCTCCGTGGTACCCACCGCCTTTATCTGGATGGGAACCGTCTTCTCCAGGACCTCGGCGACGGATACCGGATTCGCCGGCCTAACACTCTTCTCCTCGCTGTTTCGCTTTCCGGCGGCGTCACGGGAGCACCCAAAGGCGGCAATCACAAGCATTATGAGTGTCGCGGCCCAAACGAGCCTTTCAACCCTGCGTAAATGAAGAACCATGCGGAAATTCTCTCGTCACTTTTTGTTTGTTACTTCGTTAAGGTACCTGTGTTAACCGATTGTCCAGGGGGGAACTCCTCTTCCGTTTCGCTTTCCCGATTCGGTAGGATATTCCATCCGCCGCCAAGTGCTTTAAAGAGAGCCACCAAAGAAGTGGAAACCCGCTGCCGGCTTTGCACCAACTGGTCCTCCACTTGGTATAAAGACCCTTCGCTCTGCAGGACGTTTAGAAAATCCACCAACCCTCTTTTATAGAGTTCACGCGCGATATCGACAGCTCGACGGCTCGCATCGACCGATCGCGAAAGGGACTGAAACGTAGCCTGCTCCTTTATGTAGGCAACGATTGCATTCTCCACGTCTTCGAACGATCGGAGTACGGTATTTTCATACGTGAACAGAGCCTGTTCCTGTAAACTGTTCTGAACTTCAATGTTAGCGCGGATCCTTCCAGCGTCGAATACGGGCCAATTCAGGATCGAAGCAAACGAGTAATACAAACTGTCTCCGGATCCCAGGTTCGGGAAGCGCGAGCTTTGCAGCCCCAAACCGCCCGTGAGGGAAAAACGCGGGAAGAGGTCCGCCACGGCCACTCCGATGCGGGCGGTTGCCGCGGCGAGGCGGCGTTCGGCGCCTCGCACGTCGGGCCTGCGGCGCAGGAGTTCGGATGGCAGTCCGATAGGCACCTCGGGAGGTACGGGGGGGATGGGTGCAATGGTGGAAAGTTCATCCAGTAACGCTTCGGGCCGCAGCCCCAGGAGTACTCCCAAACGATGAATGGCCTGTTTCACCGAGGTTTCCAACGTCGGGATTTTCGCTTCGGTGGTGGCAAGCAGCGCTTCCGCCTGAGCGACTTCCAGGCTGTTGCCCAAACCGGCGTTGAAACGACCCCTGGTCAACTCCAGGGTGTCCCGTTGGATGTTGATGTTGGAAACGGCAATGGCGATGCGTTGCTGGTTGCCGCGCAGCTCGATGTAATTCCTGGCTACCTCGCTGAGCAGCGTCACCAGGGTATCCCTGCGATTTTCTTCCGCAGCCTGGATATCGGCGGTTGCCGCTTCTACTGCCCGCCGCACCCCTCCGAACACGTCGATCTCCCACCCGGCGTCGAATCCGGCCTGAAACAGATTCTGGCCCCCCGATCCTCCGCCCGTGCCCGCAGCCTGCTGCTGCGGTGTTCCACTGGGAATGTTCTGGCTGCGGCGGGATCGAGTGTATGCTCCGGAAACGTCGACTTCGGGAAACGCCTGCGACGACACGATCATTCTTTGCGCACGGGCCTGGCGGATTCGGGAGTCGGCGAGCTGCAGGTCCTTGTTGCTTACGACGGCTCTGTCGACATAGGAGTTCAGCTTCTCATCATGGAACAGGGTCCACCAGCGAATGACCTCCAGAGGCCCGGTCGTGACGCCGCCGTCGGGCTCTTCCCCCCATTGCACCGGAACCACCGGCTGCGTCCTCCGGTAATCGGGACCCACGGTACAGCCGGAAAGGAGGATCAGAAACAGAAGCCCCAAAACTCCGCGATGAAAGACCCCGCCCCCATGGAGTACGAGCATAATCCGAACCACGAGGTTCTCCTCAGAACGATTTCCTTGCATGAAAGGAGGGAGATACTGCTTGCCTTGCTTGCTCACGGAGGCCTTCCCGAAATATCTCAGACGAGGGGATAATGCCAAGGTAACCACATACTACCGGCATCTTTTGAGATACTCCTCGCAGAATGTCAAGTGGATGTGTCTTCTCCTCTTTATCGAAAGGAACGACTCCCGGCCTTTCAAACATCGGTATCCGGAAAGCGGTGTGTTACAATAAAATACAAACCGGAGAGAAAAGGTATGGATGGCGATTTTTCATTAAAAGGAAGAAGGAGGCTTCCATGTGGAAAGAATTCAAAGAATTCGCCGTGAAGGGGAGTGTCATCGATATGGCCGTGGGAATCATCATCGGCGTGGCTTTTAACGGCATTGTAAAGTCGCTGGTGGATGATGTGATTATGCCGCCTATCGGACTGCTTTTGCGAAACATCGACTTCAGCGAGCTGTACGCCCTCCTGAAACCCGGGAATCCGGGTGGGCCCTACGAAACCATTGCCGCCGCAAAAAAAGCGGGAGCGGTGACGATCAACTATGGCCTTTTCCTGAATACGGTAGTGAGTTTTATTATCACCGCCTTTGCGGTATTCCTCCTTATTCGCCAGATAAAACGTTTGCAACGCCCTTCGGAGAAAGCGGTTGAGGAACCAACCGTCAAGGAATGTCCCTATTGCCTGAGCAACATTCCCCTCCACGCGACACGGTGTCCCCAATGCACGTCCACTCTCGATTCATGAAAGTCAGAAAACGACGGGAGAAAGAGATGATTCCTTTTCAAGATCGGGACGCACCTGAAGCGTGAGTCCGATCACTCCCATAACGACGACGCGGCCGCCGATTTCAACGGCTTTGTATCCGGTTTCGACCCTGGCTCGCCACAACTCGGCGCCCATCCACACGTATCCCTCCGGATCGAGGCGGTCTCGCGCGACTGCGGTTCGACCTACGAGCGAGTGGAAAGGAGAGAGCACTTTGGGATCGTAGGCGCGCCAGAGAAAAGGGAAGAGCGCCACGTCCTTGAGCACCCAAAGGAACAGGATGAGCGCAAACAGCCGATCGGAAAGGTCGGACCATTCCCGGATCAAAAAAAGAATCGCGACCACCATGCCTATTTCCGGTAGTTGGAAAAGCGCATAGCGGATCATTGCCCTCCGGGTCCATCGCCGACGAGCCACCATTGCCCCCGATCGATGCGTTTTGTTCTCTCCGCAGCATGCTCCGAAGCGCCGAGGGGAGAGCTTTTCACAAACACTTCCCACCATTAAAAAAATGGGAACGGAAAGCGAGCCGAAAATGAAAAGATACCATACCAACCATGGGAGAGGAACTCTGGGCCTCGGCTTTGCACCCGCGCCGCGCCTTTCCTGTTGAGGCGGCGAGCTATTCATAGTAAAGAGCTTACAACGATTCCAGAGAAAAAGGTTCCCGCGTGAATGAAGCATCCCGACAAAGAATCATCGTTCCCGCTCTCCGGCTGGCGGGAGGAATACTGCGCCTCGTCTTCTCCACCTGCAGAATGGAGATCATCAACGAGGAGGTTCACCGGCGGTATATCCTGGGGGAGGAGAGTATCATTGGGGCCACCTGGCACCGCGGCGCCCTCTTTTTTATCTACTTTTTCGGAGCGGTTCACCCGACAATGCTTTTGAGCCGCAGCAGGGACGGGGAATACCTCGCGGGGTTTGCCGAGGACATGGGAGTGAAGGTGGTTCGCGGCTCCAGCAGCCGGGGAGGAGCGGCCGCGCTCTATGCAATGATTAAGATGCTCCGCAAGGAACGCGGGAAGTATGCCACGGTTGTCGACGGCCCTCGGGGACCCCGATATTCGGCCAAACCGGGGCTCGTAGCGCTGGCCCAGAAAACCGGGGTGCCGATATTGCCCGTTGTCTGGTCGGGGACGCACGTATTCACCTTTAAAAAAAGCTGGGATCGCACTATACTTCCCTTACCGTTCAGTACTATAAGAATAGCTTACGGCATGCCGATTTACGTTCCTTCCGACGGTCATAAATCGGTAATCGAATCGTATACCCGGATGTTACAGGAAGAACTTCTGCGGCTGACCCGCCACGTCGATGAACTATGCGGGTATGCGGGGGGAGCCTAGATGTGGTGGTGGGCCGGCCGATCAGTGGCCATGCTTCTTTGCCTTGTTTTCGCCTTCTTCGGCATAAACCTTCTCATTGGGGCTTACGGATTGGAATCTCCGTACAACTTTGTTCTGACCTTTTTCGCCTCAAACCTGATCATCCTGATCAGTCTGGCGATTCTCGTCGGGTGCTGTTTCCAAATCCATCAGCGGGTGCACACGCGGGGGGTGAAGCCTCCGAACAAAAACGATGCCCCCGACTCGCATCAAAATTTTGAGTGAGGTCATAAAAGATGATTCGAATAGGGGTATTGGGAACGGGTTATGTGGGACTGGTGAGCGGCGCCTGCCTTGCCGACTTCGGCAACAGGGTCATCTGCTCGGATGTCGATGAGAAAAAGATCTCCATTCTACAAAAAGGCGGCCTACCCATTTACGAGCCGGGGCTGCAGGAGATCGTCGAACGGAACACCAATGCCGGAAGGCTTTCCTTCAGCACGGACGTGGGCCTGTGCATACGCGAGTCCCAGGTGGTGTTCATCGCCGTCGGCACACCCCAGTCACCGTCCGGGGAGGCGGACCTCAGCGCCATCAAGGCGGCGGCGGAGACCATCGCCGTCAATCTCAACGGGTACAAGGTCGTTGTGACGAAAAGCACCGTACCGGTGGGAACGGGGCGGATGATCGAACGCATCATACGGGAGAAAAACGTCGATGCCCACGAGTTCGACGTGGTTTCGAATCCGGAATTTCTGAGGGAAGGGGCTTCGGTCAAGGATTTCATGTGGCCGGACCGTATCGTCATCGGGGCGCAGGGCCAGCGTGCGGTGGAAATGATGCAGAAGGTCTATCGGCCGCTGTACATCCGCGAAACCCCGATGGTAGTGACCGACATTTCCACCGCCGAGATGATAAAATATGCTTCCAACAGCTTTCTTGCGGTGAAGATTTCGTTTATCAACGAATTGGCCAACTTATGCGACGAAACGGGAGCCGACATACACGTGGTGGCCAAGGCCATGGGGCTCGATGGAAGAATAAGTGCGAAGTTTCTCCATCCCGGACCCGGATTCGGCGGTTCGTGCTTTCCAAAAGACACCAATGCTTTAGTGCAGTTGGCGCATAAACTGAACGTGAAACTTGAAGTAGTGGAGGCCGCCATCATCGCCAACGATTACCAGCCTCTCCACATGGTGAAAAAGCTGAAGAAGCTGCTTCCCGACCTGAAAGACAAAGTGATCTGCATGCTGGGCCTTTCCTTCAAACCCAACACCGACGACATTCGGCAGGCTCCTTCCATCGCAATCATCCGGAAAGTGTTGGAGGAGGGGGCGACCGTTAAAGTGTACGATCCCGCCGCCATGAAGAACATGGAAGCAATTTTTCCCGACATCGAATACCATGGCACGGTCCTGTCGGCGGTGAAAAATGCGGATGCGGTAGTGATTCTGACCGAGTGGAACGAGTTCCGGAATTTGGATCTACCGGGCGTAAAGGAGCGGATGAGGGGCAACAAGGTGCTCGATACGCGAAACATATTGGATACGAAGATGTTGAGTGAAATGGGTTTTGAATATCAAACGGTGGGGCGCCCCTCCGCGTAACGTGATTTTACGCCCCTTGCGAGGATGGTTGTATCATGAATATCGTCGTTGCCGGCGGTGCCGGCTATATCGGCTCCCATTGTTGTAAGATGCTCGCTCTGCAAGGGCATACGCCCATTGTGGTGGATAACCTCACCACGGGCTATCGTTCCCTTGCCCGGTGGGGGATTTTCGAACAGGGGGACATCGGGGACCCCGAGTTTGTCCGTGCACTGTTGGGACGTTATTCCGTGGATGCGGTCATGCATTTTGCGGCCAACGCCCTGGTGGGCGAATCGACGGTCGATCCGGGAAAATATTACCGCAACAACGTGTGCGCTACGTTGGCGTTGCTCACCACAATGCGAGAGCAGGGGGTGAACCGTTTTATTTTTTCCTCCACCGCAGCCATATTCGGTGAGCCGGAAGCCATACCCATTGGGGAGGACCACCGGAAAGCGCCGATCAATCCCTATGGCCGGAGCAAGCTCATGGTTGAGCAGATACTGGAAGATTTCTCCCTATCATACGATCTCAAATACGTTTCTTTCCGCTATTTCAATGCCGCAGGAGCGGATCCCGATGGAGAAATAGGGGAAATGCACGACCCCGAGACACATCTCGTTCCACTGGTTTTCAGGGCCGCACGTGAGCACGGAAAGCAACTGGATATCTACGGAACCGATTATCCCACCAAGGACGGCACCTGCGTCCGCGATTACGTGCACGTCGTAGACTTGTCTGCTGCGCACATTCTTGCCGTGCAATGGCTGAAGGACGGCGGTTCGAGCCAGGTATTCAATCTGGGGAACCAGAAGGGATTTTCCGTGCGTGAGGTCGTCGATTGCGCGTCCCGTATTTCCGGGCTCCGGGTTCCGTCACGGGAAACGGACCGTCGCCCGGGCGACCCGGCCGTATTGGTGGCGGACAGTTCGAAAGCACGATCGGTTTTGGGGTGGAAGCCGAAGTATGAATCTCTTGATGATATCCTGTCCACTGCATGGCAGTGGCATCGGAAACAGTGAAGTCGGCCGCGATGGATAGCGATAGCCTGACGAAACCGAGATGCCGGCCCATCGGTTTTGCAGGGCGCGTTAGTTTACATAATATATATTATCAGACGTTAAATGAACCGCAAGTCCGAAGAGCCGTACTTTTCCGCCATCGCTCTTCTGAAACGAGGTACATAGATCAGGTCAAACGTATCTCCGGACCCCGGAAACAATCGCAGCGCAAAACGTTTCACCTGCGACTCGAGTTCACGTGCCTGTTCAATGGTGAACGAACCGCTCCTGATCTCCAGAAGCCCGATGTCCACCACCCAACGGAGATAAGCGATCTTCCGGTTTTCGGCTTCGATTTCATTCGTGCTCGCCACGTCTCACCTCAACGGGTTGAACTGCCGACCCCTTTTCCTTTATAGTGCCGAGGATATGCGAGAAGTCAATCTTGAAAAAGTAGCTATCGTGCTACAGAAACCCAGGTTTCCCGAGAACATCGGTTCAGCCGCGCGTGCCGCCGCCAACATGGGGATATCACGACTTGTCGTGGTGCAGCCCGAAGTATTCGATCGGGAAAAAATCATGAAATTGGCCACTCACGCCGTGGAGTCAATCGTGGATTCGATGGTGGTGTGCCCCGATCTGGCCACCGCGCTTTCGCCGTTTCAGTACGTGATCGGCACCACCGCCCGTGTGGGCCGTCATCGGCCGACCACGCTTCATCCGGACTCCCTGAGCCAGAAGCTTACTCCTCTGTTCGCGAACAACAACATCGCCGTGGTGTTCGGGCCCGAAGACCGGGGACTCAGCAACGATGAATTGAAGCTCTGCCAGGAAGTCGTGACCATACCCACGGCCGGGTTTCATTCACTCAATGTGGCCCAGGCGGTTATGGTCGTGTGCTGGGAGTTCTTCCGCATCGCCTCGCGGGAAGACAATGGCGATGCCCCCCCGGAACCCGCTCCGGAACTCGCTTCCCGGCAGGATATCGAATATTTGTTCGAACACCTGCAAAAGACGCTGAGCACCATAGGATTTCTCAATTACGAGAACCCCGAACACTGGATGAGGAACATTAGAAAGATGTTCAATCGCTTTCCATTGCGGAGAGTCGACACTAACCTCTTCAGAGGGATTTGCAGCCAGATCAACTGGTACATCAATAACCGGATGTGACAAAGTGGAATTGCTGTTTCTCGGAACCGGCAGCGCCTGGACCGTGCCGGAATTCGGGTGTGAATGCAAAATCTGCGAGCGCATGCGGCATCTGGATGAACGAAGAACGCGCAGTTCTTTATTCATCCGGGGGCAGGAAAATATCCTCGTCGATTGCGGCCCCGACATCCGGGAGCACATGACCCGGTTCGAGCTCCCCCTCATGGACGCGGTTCTCATCACCCATGAGCACGGCGACCACTTCCTCGGACTGGACGAATTGCTTTCCTACCGCCGCAGCGTGCCGCGGGAAGCATGGCGCCCTATTCCCGCCTTCGCAACCCGTGAAACGTGGGAGGCGGTGGAAACCCGCTTCGGCTACCTCGTCGGTTCCCTGCTGGAAAAGAAAATTGCCCTGCCGGGACGTCGGTTGGAGGGGCTGTCCTCCGAGATTGTTCCCTTTAAGACCTTTCATGGCGACATCCCCCGCGGCTCGGTGGGATACGTGGTACGGTACGGGCCGCAACAGTCGAAAAAAATCGTGTACACGTCCGATTTCGATTCCGTTCAGGGCGAGGACGAACTCCTTTCAGGGGCCGACGTCCTTGTCATTCAGGCCCACTGGTTCAATGAGCCTGAACGGAATCGTCCCCATCACATGAGTTTCCAAAGGGCCATCGACTTCATCAAACAATGGGCCCCGATCGGCAAAACGTTCATCACACACATTTCGGACGGTGACTGGGTCGAGGGAGACCCAGCCAATTCCTGTCTGAAGAAAACTCCGCCCAAGGATCCCCTGAAAAACCCACGAACCGGCACCCCCTACCCCGTTCCCCGTTGCCAGGCGGAATGGGACCAAACCCTTGCGGGCATCGTGGATGACTTTCGTCTCGGGTTGCCGGTATCGGCGGCGTACGACGGGCTTTCGATCCCGTTGTGATCAAAAGAAAGAACCCGCAAAAGACTGCATGGCGCCGGGACGGTTTGGGAATCGGGTGAGAGATAAAAGGAGAGAAAGAATGAACAAGAGATGGATCATCGCATTTCTTATGACCATGTTTCTGTTGTCCGCCGTCGTTTTCCCGGCCTTCGCATCGGACGGTGAAACCGTGAGGAGCCTTACGGTGAACAAGAAACTGGAACTGGAGCCGGAAAGCTCCCCTGACCCCGCGGCGGGGATTTATGTGGGATTCGGCGAAGCAGCGGCAGGTGGCGGTTCCTTCTCGCTCCAGACCGCTTTTCCCCGTTTCGTGGACAACAATTCCAGAACGGTCCCCGTGAACATCTATGTCATGGCGCAATTTCCCAACGGATATCTTTATTTCCTTCGCCCGGAAGGCCGTTTCGAACCCGGTGTGTATCCCTGGGCAAAAGGGGTAACCGTTTCCTCGCAGGAAACTGCGATTCCCTCCTTTCCGCTGGTGAATCCGCTCACCGGTGAAAACACCCTTGAGCCGGGCACGTACACGTTCAGTACGCTGGTGGTCAGTGCCGAAAGGGCGGTCGACCTTTCAGACCTCAACTGGGAGTTCGATCCCATGGAACTTAGCTTCTACGAAGTCGACATTCTCCCCTTGTGGGTAAAAAAATGACGGATCGGCACAGCCGAGGACGAGGGTAAAAAAAATGGAATTGGACATTCCGGGTCGCGAGAGGATGGATCTGAAATTTCTGGTGCTCGACTTCACCGGCACTCTTTCCATCGAGGGCGTGCTGATCGAAGGCGTCAGGGAGAGAATCGAGGAAATCTCCCGTTACTTCAAAATCCATGTCCTCACTGCGGATACCTTCGGCCGGGCAGCCGCCGCATTGGCGGGACTGCCCCTTGAACTGACCATACTGAAAAGTCCCTATGAAGAACGAGCCAAGGAAGACTTCGTCCGCTCGCTGGGAGCCCACTCCGTAGCGGCAATGGGGAACGGTTCCAATGATGCGTCGATGCTGAAGGAAGCGGGCCTCGGCGTGGCGATTCTGGAAGAAGAAGGATGCTCGATGCGTGCCGTACTGAACGCCGACCTGGTGGTGAGGAGTATCC
Organism: uncultured delta proteobacterium; assembly: GCA_963826125.1. Taxonomy (GTDB): domain Bacteria; phylum Desulfobacterota; class Desulfarculia; order JACQYL01; family CAWGVV01; genus CAWGVV01. The sequence continues at coordinate 893,890 of CAWGVV010000001.1, forward strand.
GTGACGGGCTGGACCTCCTTTTAAAACCTCTCCGTATCAAGGCGGGGTTGAGGCGCTGACGAAGGCACCTTCCCGAAAAGAAGGTTGATTTGTACCGTCTCATTTGGTACATAACCGCCCGTTTGGGGGGAACATGGGTTACATCCATCCCCCGAACCGAAAAAAGGTGAATATCCTTTGGGTCCAGCCGTTTTAGTGATCGATATGGTGCGGGACACCTTTCATGAGGAGTACGCAATCACTCGCCATGCGCGGGAAATTGTTCCGACCATCAATCGGTTGACCGGATGGGCAAGAGAACGAGGCTTTCCCGTCATTTTCTCCTGCGATAGTTTCCTGGAAAACGATTTCATTTTTCGGGGGAAAATGAAGCCCCATTCCTTACGCGGTACAGAAGGGGCACTGGTGGCCTCTGAGCTCGCACGGGAAGAACGAGATGTGTATTTACCCAAACGGAGATTCAGCGCGTTTTTCAAAACCGATCTCGACCAAACCCTTCGTCTGTGGGAGGTGGACACGGTAGCGGTGGCGGGCATAAGCACCAATTTCTGTGTTCTGGCCACAGCGTTCGACGCCATCTGTAACGACTTCCGGACCGTCATTCTTGAAGACGCCTGCGCCGCGCACGATCCGGCAGTACATCGCGCCACTCTGGAACCGTACCGTAATTCTCCCCTTTTTCCGCTCTTTCAGATCATGACCGTAAACAGGTTCATCGAATTCAATTCCTGAACCCGCTGGAAAAGAAAGAACATTGCATGGCTAGCGACAAATTGATTGAGATTTTCAAGAAAAGGACCCGACATCCGCTCAGACCCCGTTCTTCGGACATTATCAATGCCGTGTTCGAGAACTTCAAAGCGTATAAGAGTCCGGGGCCGTCATTGATCGTCGGTGAAACCGATTTTCTGGACAGTAAATTATTCATTGTGGCACAACAGAAGCCCAAGCCCCAGGACCTGAGAAGCAAAGAGGATCTGGCCAAACTCAACTACGGCATGCTCAATGCCGACGAACATTCCCGGATACTCGATGTCCTGGAATATGCGAAAAAGCTCGAACTCGACAATTCCTACATCGTTACGTTCGTGGACACCTACGGCGCGGACATATCCATGTATTCTGCCCAACGTTTCCAAGCCTATTTCATCGCTCACCTCATCAGTGAATTCCTGCTGATCCCCATCAAAACCATCTCCATCATACTGGGTGAAGGGGGAAGCGGGGGCGCCCTGGCCATTCAAGTGACCGACCGGCGGGCCCAGCTGGACGACGCCCTCTATGCCACCGCGCCGCCGGAAAGCATGGCTTCCATCGTGTTCCGTGACGCCTCGAGGATCGGCGACGCGCTGTCCATCCTCAAGCCGACGGCGGCCGAACTGAGAGAACTCAATGTCATCGACACGATCATCCCCGCGCCGGAGAAGATCACGGACGTAGCGGGGTATTCGAAGAATATCCACAGTTATCTTGAAAAGACCATCAAGGAACTCTCCCGTGTCAAGATACGGAAGCTGCTCGAGCAGCGCTCCACGAGAGCGGAAGGTCTCGGCCTGTCGAAAAAGCACGGGCGGTTCTACAAGATACGCAAGTTCATAGAGCAGCCGTTCAAAGACAGACTGATGGAGCCGCCGCCGGACATCGAAATCATCTCACATGCCAGCGTAGTGAACATCACCGAGGACTACGGCAACGAGGAGCAGCTCGATCCCAACCAGGAATACGTGGTGTGCGGCGGTTCGAAGAACCTGAAGAAGGACACCCATTCCGAAGGGTGCGGGATGCTCATTCCCCTGGCCGAATACATGGCCAACCATCAGGTCTGCCCTCACTGCGGGCATACCGAGGTGATGGGGGCATCGGGCTGGATCGACATGTTGTGCGACCCCGGGAGCTTCCACGAACTGTACCGGAACATGACCGCCGAGGAGGTTCTGGAAGAAGGGGTGATGACCTCCCACTACACGGAGTTTCTCACCAAGCAGAGACGGAGAACAAAATTCAAGGAATCCCTGGTCACCGCCGTGGTGCAGATTTACGGGATTCCCGCCGTCGTGGCGATCAGCGAGTTTCTTTTCAGCGGCGGCTCCATGGGAGTGGTTTTCGGAGAGAAATTCAAGCTGGCCGCAGAATATGCCATCAAGAGGAACCTTCCCTTCATCAGCGTGTGCTGTTCAGGGGGGGCCCGGCTCTATGAAGGAATCTCCGCACTGATGCAAATGACCAAGACGGTGAATGCGGTCAATGACCTGAAGAAGAACCACCTGCCCTATATCTCCATTCTGGGCGATCCCTCCACCGGGGGAGCGATCGCCAGCTTCGCGGCCTTGGGCGACGTTATTCTCGCCGAGCCCAACGCGCTCATCGCCTTCGCCGGCCCCCGAGTCATGATTTCCCGCGGGTTCGAGGTCGACGAAGAGCTTGTTCGCGCACGCTCCTTAAGCGAACGTGCGGCGGAAATTTATGATAACCTCGACTACTACCATAAGGTCCGGGGAATTCATGAGGTGTGTGAACGCAAGAACATGAAGCGGGCGGTGGCAAAATACCTGGAGTTTTACGATTCGGAGGTGCGCAACAGGGCATCCAAGCGGGGGGTCTGACGGGCGGTCAGATGTACTCCTTGGCATAGGACCGGGCACGATGCCCTTCCAGAACATGGAAGGTCCGCATCTTCCCGATCATGGGCGGCGAGAAGGTGCCGATGGGGAGATAGATCACTTTTTTGCCCACTCTGTCGGCGAATCCCCTTGCTCTCGATGCCGGCGGCCTTGCCGCCACATAGACGACGTTTTTCTCCGGCGAATAGTCGATTGCCGCGGCGAGCAGCCTCTCCGGTTTGTTGGCGGTCCAGGAAAAAAAAGGATCGGTCCAGATATCCGCAAGGCGAAATGGCGGGTAGGTAAGCAGGAATCCACCGTAGCTGCAACGGGAAATACCGGGGCCGACCAGATGGTCCCCGGGCTCCGTTGCATAAAATGCCATGTCGGATTCCTGTTCGTGCTCGCCGAGCCAGGTCAGTTTCCACGGGAACTGTTCCGTCTTTCCCTCAGCCGTGGCGTCTTCGTCGAAAATGATCACCACCGACCCGACCTTCCCCCTTACCGGGCCGTTCACGTTGACGTAGACTTTCCCTTCAGTCCAGTTTCTTATTGTTTCCCGAACATTGATGCCGTCCATGATTGAAGCGGTGAAGGGAACCACCCTCCGGTTCTCATCAGCAAGAATTCGGGTCGCCTTTTTTTTCAGGTAATCGCCGAACCCCTCCACAATGATATCCTCCGGAGGATAGGAGCAGATATTGAAACCGGTCCACTGCTCTTCCCATTCTCCCGGACGGCTTTCGCGTTTCCTCCCGGACAAGGGAATAGACGTCAGTCGCCGCCGGAAGTATTTCTTCCGACGATGGAATCGTATCTTTTTGTTGTTGAGGTAGAGGTCTTCGCCGCTGATGCGTAGTTGCGGGAGACTCGAATCGTCGTTTTGCCAGGGATAGGACGAGCCTTTTTCCCATAGTTCATAGGCGAAGTTGTCGTCCACGGCCCCTCTGGCCGCAACTACCAATTGATAGAAGTCGGGTGCGAGAAATCCCTGGATCAGGGCGTAATTCCGGGCGAAACGGTGGAGAACGGTTTTCTGTCGAGTGGTTACCCGTTCTTTGCTGTGGGAAAGATGTGCTTCGGCCGCTTCACCGATCAGCTCGGTGTATTCGTCGAGTCGGTCGAGACGCGCCAGTTTCTCTCCGTCGGATCGAGCCGCCTCGTAGCGCCCGCAGAGATAGCCCATTTCCGAGAGCACCTCCCGGATCGAGTCCGGATGGAGCCGGGCGAGCGTCACCTCTCCTCTGCCCCTCCCCACCAGCGGGCGTGCCTGGGGCTGACGAAGGCTTCCGACGATCCCGGGATAGTGCGAGAGACCGAACACGAAGGCAATGCTTTTGTGCCCGACCGCGAGCCGTTGAAGGTGGTGGGCCATATGGGTTTCGCGGAGACGGTCATCTTCCGTGGGTTCGTCATGGGCGTACTCACGCAGGTACGCTTCGATGTAGTCTTCATACCCCGTGAGTGAAACGGCGTATGAATCGGGGAAGGACTGGCGCTTCTGGGGATATCCCTCCAGAGCGGCATCGACGAAGTGCAGCGGGATTTCCAGCTCGAGGGCGATGCGTATCGCCTCGAAGATGCCGTCCTGTGGTTCCACCACAAGATAGGTGGTTTCCCCGGCTTTTCCCTCGCACAGGAGGGCGGAGACGGCGGGAAGAAGCCGCACCGCCTGAACCACCGTCTTCTGAAGATGCCACGGCAGTTCCACCGCAATCGCGTCGGGTTTGAGCGTTCGCAGCCGATGATGTATCTCTTGGGCGAACTCCATCCTCCCATGGAGAATGGGGAACAGATGGATGCGGCTTTCTCCGAGGTGGACGATCATCTTGTAGAAGCCCCCCGGTTCACTCGTCCAGATACGAAGTAGCATTCCCGCCCAGGATCATCTTGACCGAGGTGTGAATGCATTTTTCGAGGCGGAATTCGTTGGGCCCCTTCCCGCCTTCCATCAGCTTCAAAGCATAACGGCCGATGTTGATGCCGTCTCTCACCGTAAAACGTTCGTCGGCTTGATGGGCGGCTTGAAGGAAATCGACTACGTAATCGAGAACGGCCTGGGGAGCGAAGGGCAGATTGCGGGCCAGAATGAGCCTTTCTTCGTCCCGTTCGGGAAAGTCGATGAATATCTGCGGCTGGAGCCGCGAATGAATGTACTCCGGCAACTCGAACGTGCTTGCATCGTCGTTCATGGTGGCGCAGAACCTGAAATCGCTGTGGGCGTGAATCTTTATTCCGGCCACGAGGGATTCCACATACCTTCGGTTGTCGAGCAAGGGTGCGAGGGAAGCCCAGCTCTTTTCGCTCATGCGGTTCCCTTCGTCCAGGATGCAGATTCCGCCCGTGATCATCGCGGTAACCAGGGGACTCGCCATGTACCTGATCCGGTTGTTTTCCGCGATGACGGGGGTTACCAGAAGATCTTCCGGGCGGGTATCCATGGTGGCCTGGTAGAAATACACCGGGCGGCCGAGACGCCGTGATGCGGCATAGGCGAGCGTCGTCTTGCCGACACCGGGCTTGCCGATGAGCCGTGGGTGGAGGGGCAGGTCCTCGGCATCGACCAGAAGCCAGGCCGCCAGAAGCTGATCCACCAGATCCTGCTGACCTACCCAATCCATGCGCAAGTCGTCCTGATGGCTTAGAGAGAGCGTAACGTCTTCGATAATAACCGTTTTCATACTATCCTTAAGAAAAGTGGATGGATTTTCGTTAAAGGTCTGTAACACCGAGCGTAACAAATGATTGTAAAGAAATCGGGACCGGTGTCAAACGGTCGCGCAAAGCATCTCTGTCGTGCGTTGACACTCTTCGGTTCACCTGCTAGATTTGCACGATATTAGGTGAAAGGAACATAGAAAGCGCTATGAAATCAAATATCTCCCTTCGTGATTCCCGGAAGTCGTATACGTACGATCAGGATAAGGCCGTAAGTCCCCAGGAAACGGTTGCAACGGTAAAAGAACGGTTCCGGGACGCCGGCCTGGACATACTGAAGCAAACGGTACGGATCGATTCCGGCCGGCTCGATATCCCGGTGTACATCAGCATCTGCGGCGCCGATGCGGTGCAGACCATCGGGAACAAGAAGCAGATGGGCAAGGGCGCCACCCCGGATCAGGCGGAAGCGAGCGCCTTGATGGAACTGAACGAACGGTACAGCTTCTTTTCCTTTCTGAAAAACCGAAATTTTCAGCAAGCCGCGTATGACGATCTAACCGACCCCAAAATGGAGTTCGAACGCATCCTGCAGTCGGTCCATCACCCGGCCGAAGATGCGGACCGGGCATTCAAGGTATTTCGAAATCTCCCCCTCTCCTGGACGTGGGGCAAGAACCTGTCGCGCGGCGAGGACGTTCTCATCCCCATCTCCTGGTTCTACGAAATCAATCAGTTCAACGGACCCGCGGCGGGAAATACCCTGGAGGAGGCCGTTGTGCAGGGAACCTGCGAGGTGGTTGAACGCCACGTCTGTGAGGAAGTATCGAGCCGCAAACTGGTGATGCCGAGTATCGCCCCGCAATCCGTCAAGGATGAAGTTGCAGTCGCTCTGCTGGAAAAATTTTACCGGAACGGGATCATTCTCTATCTGAAGGACTTCACCTCGGGCATGGGAATCCCCACGGTCGGCGCTCTGGCCTGGGATCCGAAGTCGTTCCCGCATCGTTCGGAAATCGTGTTCACCGCCGGCACCGCGACCGATCCCGCCAAGGCGCTCATCCGGGCGCTCACCGAAGTGGCGCAACTTTCGGGGGACTTCGCCACTTCGGGGACGTACGTAGCCTCCGGGCTTCCAAAACCGGCGAGCATGGATGAAATTTTGTACATAACTTCAGATGCGCCCAAAGTTTCCCTGTCCGACCTGCCTTCGGCGGCAAACGATAACTTTCGGGTGGAAATCGAAAATTGCGTCCGTGCGCTCGAAGCAAAGGGCATGGAGCTTTTCGCGGTCAACACCACGCATCCCGTGGTCAATGTTCCGGCTACGTATAACATCATACCGGGCTGCCGCTTCCGCGAACGAGCCAGAGCTTCGAGCATCCCCTTCTTCGTCGCCAAAATCACGGCCCACACTTTTTCTCCGACTGAAGGGCTCGCGCGCCTCGAGTGGATGCACACCCTGTATCCCGACCAATATTACCTTTTCTTTTATCGGGGCCTTCTGGAGATGGAACTGGACCGCTACGACGATGCGCTCCTCCACTTTCGTCACGCTTTGCAACTCGATCCGGAACAGGAGGACGTCCCCACCATTCAGTGCCAGGTAGGCGCCTGCTATAAGGATATGGGAGACTTTTCGAAGGCGATTCTGGAACTCGAAAAAGCCGCAGTGCTGGATGGAGAGCGGAAAGAGGTATTCAACGCCCTGGGTTATTGCTATTTCAAGGAACAACAGCACAACAAATCCATCGAATGTTTCGAGAAAGCGATCGAATTGGATCCGGATTCGGCCATCGATTATGCCAACATCGGTTCGAATCTGAGGGAACTCGGAAAGATGGAGGAAGCAATCCGATTCTATGAAATGGCGCTGTCCCTGGATTCGAGTATCGAATTTGCCCGCGAAAATGCCCGTCGTCTTAGGGAGCTGTTGAAAAAGTCAGAAGAGTGAAGTATGTTCCCGCCTGCCGGCTGTTGCCGGGGTTGTACGTCGGTCGGATTGCTCGTTCCACGGATATGAAAGGGTATGGAATGAAAAAGGCGTTGTACGCTTCGCTCCTGTGTTTCATCGTAATCGCCTGCGGAACCAATCGGGATGCCGATAGCCCGAGAATATTCGATATCAGTTCCAACAGTGGCCAGGTAAAGTCTCCCATCACCATCAACGGAGAGCATCTCACCGACGACTACAGTCGGACCTTCGTTCGCTTCGACGGGAACGAAGCCGACAAACGGGATTTCGTCTCCACCTCCAGCAGTCAGATTGTGGTACGGGTACCGAATGCGGGAAGGTCCGGCCCCCTCGACATCCAGGTCAGCGACAAGACGAGCAACAGCTTCGATTTCACCGTAATCGGACCATGGGCCTACGTACCCTTGAGCAATGGACAGATAGCGGCTTACGATACGTACAACAATACCAATCGGGCCGTGTTTACCGTAGACTTCCTCCCCGACGAGATCGAATATACGCCCGAGGGCGACAAGGCGTATCTCATCAATAAGACGCAACCGTACGTTATCGTGCTGAACGCCCCCATCAACCAATTCATCAAGACGATTCCCCTTCCCGCTCCGGGCGTCGATATCGCCGTCTCCACGTTGACAGAGCACCGGGCGTTCGTCTCCCATGGGGAGTACGGCGGGGTGACCGTTATCGATACCATCCCCGATACGGTGTATACCACGATGCAGACGGGCCCCAACCCCGGAGCAGTGGCGCTCGACAAAGACGACAAGGATACGAACCGACTTTTCGTCGCCATCAGGGGCGACAACACCGTGCAAAGCTACACCGTGCGGGAACTTGAACTCGAAGGAACCAGCACCCCCTTGAGCGGCCCTCCGGAAAAACTGTATGTCAGCCCCGACAACAACCAGGCCGTTTCCATCAACACCAGCGTCAATACGATTGCCCTTTTTGAAGCCAAGGGGGCCAAGCTGCGGGCGGAACTCCCGGTCGGGACGAATCCCATAAACGGCGTGTTCACCGACAACAGCTCGGCCTTTTACGTGGTAAATAATGGGAGCAACGACGTAAGCATCATCAACGTATCCGAGAAACGGGTGTCCGAGAACGTTCCCGTGGGGCCTGCGCCCTATGATGTGACGACACGTGCCCGCGCGAGCGATTATGTTTACGTGTCGAATAGCGGCAACAACACGGTAACCGCCATCCGAAGCGATAACTCGAACGAGACCCTCACTTTTCAGGTGGGTGAAGACCCGCGGGACATGGGAAGCGTGAAGGGACAAGAAGAGGAAGACGACAAGGTGTTCGTGCTGAATCGCGGGTCAGGCACCATGACGGTGATCGATGCCGAAAACAGAGTAGTCATCGGCTCCGTGCCCGTGGGGGACGGACCGCTCTATATGCGCACCGAAAAACTCGACACCTTCCCGCCCAACGAAAACGATATCGAGCAATACAATTGATCTACGGGGTCACCGGCAGCAACGGTTTGAGTTCGCTCAGGGACGAAAGGTGACGGACGGCATCGAGCCGGGGGTTTCGGTACGAGAAAAAGGGGATGTTTGCTCGTACCGCGGCTTCCCGGTCCAACTCCGAATCACCCACGTAAACGGCCTGATCCGGCGTGAGGGAAAAACGGCCGAGTATCTTTAAAAGGGCCTCCGGATGGGGCTTGGGATTCTCGACGTCCAACGCGGTGACCACCATGTCGAACAACTGAGAGAGCCCCCAGGTTTCCATCACCAGCGCCATGGTGGTGGTGCGATTGGTGGCGATTGCGGTTCTGTAGCACGGCCGCAGGTACTCCAGCACCTCCTTGAGGGAGGGCTCGATCGTCATTAATTCCAGGAACTGCCGATAATCGATTTTCTGCATGACCGCAAGGCCCGTCGGAAGGTGTCTCTTCCCCTCCTCGCCCCGGTTGTTGAGCACGAGTTCCACGCACTCGGTCATGGTGTGCATGTGAACGTAGTCTTCCTCATCCTCGGAGAGGCGGCTGAGGCCGAGCCGTTCGAGTAAAGCGTTGTAATAGGCCTTGTTCAGTTTTTTCGAATCGAACATCACGCCGTCGCAGTCGAAAATAACAATACGGACATCTTGATACGTGTTCATTGCGGTTCCTTCACGTGCCGGGAGTGGCGGCCACCACCAGAATCCGGCACGGCGTTTCCGCGTTGTTGTACAGAGCGTGAGGCACTCCACGCGGCAGCCATATCGCATCTCCCGGCTTGACGTTTTTTTTCTCGTCACCCACGACCATAACCCCTTCGCCGCTGAGAATAAAATAGACCTCTTCGTACGGATCGACATGCTCTTCCAGTGCCCGGCCGGGTTCAAGGTGCGCGAAAGCAAGGAAATCCATGGCCTCGAGTTCCCGGCTCGTCAGGATCATGCGGGCGACGCCCCCACCGTGTGCCCGGTAGGTCGTCTCGATCACTTCTGGATCGTTGAGATTGCGTACGATCATACCTTCGACTCCTTGTAATCTTCTTTTCGATGGACGAACTTCCCGGTGCCTTTCCGCTTGATTTTACCGTAACGATTTGCTAGTTGAGAGTACTCCAAACGTTGCGGTGAGTGTAGCTCAGTGGGAGAGCACCAGGTTGTGGCCCTGGTGGCCGTGGGTTCAATCCCCACCACTCACCCTCCCCTCTTCTTCCTTCATCCTTGTCGTTCCCAATGGATTTTTTCACGCCCCCATGCGGGGAAGATCGTTTTCCGAAAGCGAAGCAAGTCGAGACAGTTTTGCATCCTTGTCGGAGAGAATGGGATCGGTGACAGGCCACCGAACGTCCGCAGTGGGGTCTGCCCAGAGTATCCCTTTGTCGTCCGTCGGGTCGTACAACGCAGTACACTTGTAGAGCACGTTGGCCGTATCGCTCAGAACACAAAAACCGTGTGCGAACCCCTCCGGAACGAACAACTGGCAGTACCGTTCCCCTGCGGTGAGTTTCACTCCGTCCCAGACGCCGAACGTGGGGGAGCCCACGCGGATATCGACGGCAACGTCAAAAATCGTCCCGGAAATGACGGTCACCAGTTTGGCCTGAGGATGCCGGAGCTGGTAATGAAGCCCCCGCAGGACTCCCTTTGTGGAGCGGGAGTGGTTGTCCTGAACGAAGCTCCTCTCCACCCCACCATTCCCGTATTTTCCTTGATGGTACGTTTCGAGAAAAAATCCTCGGTGATCGTTAAAAATATCGCACTCGATCAGAAGCACTTCGGGAAGCTTCTCAAGCTTATGAAACATGGGAGCCATTACTGTTCGCCTCTTCCTCCAGGACTATTTCCATGAGGTAACGGCCGTAGTCGTTCTTCATCATGGCCTTGGCCAGATCCCGTACTTGGTCACCGTCGATGTACCCCATGCGGTACGCGATCTCTTCGATACAGGCGATTTTCAGCCCCTGCCGTTCCTGAATCGACTCCACGTAATTGCAGGCGCGTTGCAACGATTCGTGCGTGCCCGTGTCGAGCCAGGCAAATCCACGGCTGAGCACTTCCACTCTGAGTTCGCCCATTCTCAGGTACGTCATGTTGATATCGGTGATCTCCAGCTCGTTGCGCGCCGAAGGTTTGAGGTGTTCGGCAATCTCCACCACCCTGGAATCGTAGAAATAGAGTCCGGGCACGGCGTATCGCGACTTGGGTTTCAGCGGTTTTTCCTGAATCCCCATCACTTTTCCCGTGTCGTCGAATTCCACCACCCCATAGCGTTCCGGGTCCTTTACGAGATAGCCGAAAATGATGCCGCCCCGTTCCAGTTGGCAGCAGCGCATCAGGATTTCCTGCATGCCGTGGCCATAGAAAATGTTGTCGCCGAGGATGAGAGCTACCGAGTCTCCGTCGATGAATTCCTTCCCGATGATAAACGCTTGGGCAATGCCTTCCGGCCGCGGCTGAATGCTGTAGGAGAATTTGATTCCGTACCGTGACCCGTCCCCGAGCAATGACTGGAATCGCGGAACGTCTTCAGGCGTGGAGATGATGAGAATGTCCCTGATGCCGGCCTGCATGAGAACCGACAACGGATAGTAAATCATGGGCTTGTCATATACGGGAAGGAGTTGTTTGCTGACTGCGAGTGTTATGGGGTAAAGTCGGGTTCCCGAACCTCCCGCCAGGATGATTCCCTTCATTATGTCCTCTTTCGATTCGACATTGGATGCTGCGCCTGCCGCAAATCGAAGAGCGCGGAATCGGCAGCGCGGCTTCACCAAGAAAAAAGGCGAAAGCAGGGACCGGCGGAGGCGCCAGCTTTCGTCTCACAGACCGACACTATTACGGAAAAGCGCCCAAAGGTCAAGGGAGGAACAATGTGCTCACCGGGTAACGACGGCACCCTTCTGCTGCGGAGAACATTCCCGCAGCAATTCCTCGCGATATTCGTCGACGAATAAGGCAAGGTCTTCTTTCCAGTCACGCATAAGGTTAATGCCCAATTCCTTCAGGCGGCGATTTTCCAGAATGGAATTTCTCGGTCGGTGTGCCGGTCGGGGAAATTCCGCGGTAGAGCAGGATAGGAGCGGGGGGGCGATTCCGATGCGGCTGAGAAAGAACGAAGCCACGTCGTACCACGTGCCGTACCCTTCCGCCGTCGCGTGAAAGATTTCCGTGGCCCCGTTCTCCATGATCGCAGCTATCTGCAAAGCCAGACGATAGGACCAGGTGAGAGAGCCGAACTGATCGCTCACCACCTTGAGGGGATGCCGTGAAGGATCGAGCGCGAATTTGAGGATCGCCTTCAGAAAATTATTTCCCCGGATACCGTACACCCAGGCCGTACGGAGAATAGTGTAACGCGCCGGTCCCTCTTGTATTGCATGTTCTCCGTTCAGCTTGGATCTTCCATAGGCGGAAAGCGGAGAGGTGGGATCTTCATCATCATACGGCTCCGGGACTTCTTTTTCGCCGTCAAAAACGTAGTCGGTCGAAATGTGCACCAGCCACGCCCCCACCATTGCCGCAGCCCGGGACAGGCACGCCGGACCGAAGCCGTTGATTCTCTCCGCCGTTTCGATGTTCTTCTCGCAGTCGTCCACTTTGGTGTAGGCCGCGCAATTGATGACCACCTGCGGCTTCAGTAGCGAAAACGTCCTGTCGACGGCCGACTCGTCCGTGATATCGAGTTCGCTTCTGCCGAAAGCCTTCACTTGGTGCGATTCTTTCAGGACTCGTGCGCAATCCCATCCGAGTTGTCCGGTGCCGCCGGTTATGAGAATTTTCATCATTGTTCAAAGCCCGCTGGGTTGGAATACGGTTGGATGCTCCGGCTTCCCGGAGTCGTCGATGCGTCGGCCGGGCCTTGCCGTCAGAAGGAATTATCAGCGGGAAGAAGGCGTCTTTTGCTATAGGGATACCAGTCGGTTTCCCTGAGAGAATCGACGTGCAGGACCGCGATTTCGTTTGTCCCGGTATCGAACACGATTTTCCTCCCTACGCGGCCGCCCACGTCTTCGGATACGACCCGAACGCCATACCTTGCCAGCGCTCTCCTGGCCATGCGAATATTTTGATACCCTATGTCCGCCGTCGAAAGCGCCGGATTACGTGCTCCGCCAAAAATCTGCGCCTCCAGCGACTCGCCGCTCGCACCTTGGGCAAACATCATTTTCACGAGAGCGGGGGTCGCGGCGTTTCCATACAAGGCGGTAGCCTTTTGAGGATCGTTGGTGTAGGGATAAAGAAAATGGCATATCCCGCCGATCGTCTTTTGCGGATCGTAGAGACATATTGCAACGGAAGATCCCAAAACGGTGGATATTCTCTGCGGCTTCACTGCACAAAGGATGTACCCCGGCTGAAGAAAATACGTTTCATCCGTCGTTTGTTGCCCTTTTCGATCCACACTTTCTCTCGGTCGGCAGATGAGCTTCGAGGAACTCCAGCCGATTTCAAATTTGCACAGATAAATATACCGCAGATGCATTCGGTTGGCAACGAAAGGCAATGCTCTTCCATTGTCTAAAGTTGGGAGGTACCCATCGGTTATGGATCAAAAAAAGACTCTTTTTAAGGCCGGAGAATTCGTGCGGTCGGTTGCGGGAGCCCTCGGTGTGGTCATCACTCCTGAGATGTACGCAAAAGCGCGAAGCCTCCTGCGTGAGGGAAGAAAACTCGGCCACTTTTTCTCTCCAGGGTGTTGTGCTCACCCGGACTACCTCACGCAGGTGCCCGTGCTCTTCGAAGACAACAGCTTTGATGTCATGCGATCTTCCGCTGTGAAAAAGATCGTTGACGCCCCCGCAACGCAGGTGGTGTATCTTCAGGAGTTGGCGGCTCGTCTGGAGCAGGACGATACTTCGGCATGAGCGCGGGAGAGGGTCAACCGTATACTGTGCTCCGGGGATGGGAGGCGGCGGCTCTTCGTGTTATTTATTTCTCCTCCTCAAAATAATACTTTGCAAAAATCGAATCATCACCTATATAGTAAGCCATGTCCTCGCATACTCGTGCCCTGGCTGAGATGCTGACCGAATCGGAAAAGACGGTCGTGTTTACCGGGGCGGGCATCAGTACGGAATCCGGGATCCCGGACTTCAGAAGTCCCGGGGGAATCTGGGACCGGTATAATCCCAAAGATTTTGTCTATCCCGATTTTCTCTCTTCCGAAGATTCACGTTCAAATTATTGGAAAATGAGCCGGCAGTTCTATGCGGTGCTTCGTGAAGCGCGTCCCAACGGGGCACATCTGGCGTTGGCTCGCCTGGAACGCTTGAGCAAGCTGGAATGCATCATCACTCAGAACGTGGATCGTCTGCATCGGAAAGCGGGAAATTCACCGGAAAAAATCATCGAACTCCACGGTACGGTCTTCACCGTTTCCTGCCTCTCCTGCCGAAGGAGCTACTCACGGGATGAAATCGAGGAACGTCTGCTCCACGATGCTTCGGCGTATTACTGTGACGGATGCGGTGGATTTCTAAAGCCCGATACCGTATCCTTCGGCCAGTCCCTCCCTGCGGAGGCTTTGGAGAAATCGTACTTTCATGCGCAACACTGCTCGCTCTTCCTCGTCATCGGGTCCTCCCTAACAGTCAATTTGGCGGCTCAGATTCCGCTTCTGGCCTTGCATTCCGGCGCCCGAGTGGTGATTATCGGCATAGGGGAAACCCCGATGGACGAAAAATGCTCTCTCGTGATCCGAGGCAAAGCGGGCGAAACGTTAACGCAGGCATTGAAGGAAATGGAGGCTGCCTTTGGCCAAGCAGAACCCGGAAAATGATTCATCGGCACCCATTAAGGTGGAGATTTTCGATTCGTGGTGTAAACGATGCGGGATATGTGCGGCATTCTGCCCTGCAAACGTGATCCGGATGGATGAGAACGGCGTCCCCACCGTGACAGACGATCAGAAGTGCAAAGGGTGCAGGCTGTGTGAATTGAGGTGCCCTGATTTCGCCATCCGCATATTCGAGAAAAAGACCGAAGCAAACCACTGAAGATGAGATCAATTCGGGGAGAATACTGCTCGACATGAATAAGAAAATGCGATCATATCTCTGGTCCGGAAACGAAGCCATCGTCCATGGCGCACTGGACGCGGGATGTCGTTTGTACGCGGGATATCCCATCACGCCTTCTTCGGAAATCGTCGAAGATATGTCGCGCATGCTCCCGCGGCTCGACGGCACGTTCATTCAGATGGAGGACGAAATCGCCAGCGTTGGTGTCATAGCGGGTGCTTCGCTCGCCGGGGTGAAGGCCATGACCGCCACGTCGGGCCCCGGATTTTCGTTAATGCAGGAAACTCTCGGCTACGCCTGCATGGCCGAAATTCCCATCGTGATCGTCAATGTCATGCGCCAGGGGCCGAGCACCGGAATGCCTACCCGCCCTTCACAGGGAGATGTGATGCAAGCCCGGTGGGGCACCCACGGCGACCATCCGATCATCGTGCTGACCGTTTCGTCGGCGCAGGATTCCTACGACCTTACCGTTAAGGCGTTCAATCTCGCGGAGCAACTGAGGACGCCGGTGATACTGCTTTCCGACGAGAGTATCGCTCACACGCGGGAAAAGACATGGCTCCCCGAGTCTCCGCCCAAGCCCGTTAACCGGAAAGCTCCCACCGTACCCCCCGACTGGTACATTCCCTATAAAAACACCAGCTCGATGGTTCCCGAAATGGCCAATTTCGGGCAGGGGTACCGCTACCACGTTACTGGCCTCGTGCATGACGAACGGGGCTTTCCGACCGAGCGAAAGGATGAGACCTCCAGTTTCTTCGAACGTCTCCTGGGCAAGTTGAATGCGTATCGGGACGACATCACGATCACCCGTTCCTTTGACACAAAAGACGTGGATATTCTCATCATCGCCTACGGGTCTCCCGCACGGGCGAGCCAGAGGGCGATTCGCATCCTTCGGGAGCAGGGGCGACGGGCGGGACTGCTGCAACTGAGCACGCTTTTCCCTTTCCCGGATCATGTGGTGAAAGAGGAAATCCGCAACGTCCGCATGGTGGTGGTGCCCGAAATGAACAGCGGCCACATTGCCGGGGAGATCGAACGGCTGATCGGCGAGAACATCAAATTCGTAAAGGTGAACAACGTGGACGGAACCCTCGTCACCCCCGCTCAGATCGTCGACAAGGTCACCGAATCGGAGAAAGAACCTCAATGAAACCCATTACGGATCTCATTCATCATTACCTGCGACACGACAAGAAATTTCCACATGTGTGGTGCCCGGGATGCGGCAACGGCATCATCCTCGGGTCCTTGATCCGAGCCATCGACAGCCTGGGATATTCCAAGGACGAGGTGGTGCTCATTTCCGGGATCGGTTGCTCCGGTCGTATGTCCGTATACGCGGATTTTCACACGGTGCACACGGTGCACGGCAGGGCTCTGGCCTTCGCTACCGGCATCAAGCTCGCCAAACCTCAGCTCAAAGTTTTCGTGGTTATGGGAGACGGAGACGCCACCGCGATCGGGGGGAATCATTTCATCCATGCGTGTCGGAGAAACATCGACCTCTGCGCCATTATCGTCAACAACCACATCTACGGCATGACCGGCGGACAATATTCCCCGACCACTCCCTTTGGACACAAGGCTTCCACCGCCCAATTCGGAAACATCGAACAATCTTTCCGGATCGCCGAACTCGCCATCGCGGCCGGTGCTCCTTTCGTCGGCAGAGGCACCGTGTACCATGCCAACATTCTCCACGGGCTCATCGAGCAGGCGATCAACAAACGAGGGTTCGGTTTGGTTGAAATCATCAGTAACTGTCATACCCAGTACGGCAGGAAGAACCTCAGCGGTTCTCCCGTCGAAATGATGAAGGCGCTGAAGAAGAATGCCTACCCCATAGAAAAATACTTTGAAATGACGGAAGAGGAACGCCAGGGGAAATTTTCCATCGGTGTGCTGGTGGACCGGGAACTCCCCATCTACGGCGAGCAGCTTGAAAATCTGCGACTTCGGGCAAAGATGAGCGAACAATGAAGCAGGATTCCGGAAGATACGAAATTCGTTTGAGCGGTTCCGGCGGACAGGGAATCGTCTTGGCCGGCATGATATTGGCGGACGCCCTGTCGAAGAAGAAAAAATTCGTGGCTCAGACACAAAGCTACGGCCCGGAGGCTCGGGGCGGCAACTGTCTCTGCGAGGTCATTGCCTCCGAGGAAGAAATCGACTATCCCCGAGCCATTGCACTCGATGTGCTGCTGGCGCTGAGCCAGGAGGGGTGCGACGCGAATTGGCATACCCTGAAGCCCAAGGGGCTGCTCATCGTCGACAGCGGGGAAGTGAAGCACCTGCCTCCTCGCGAGTCCATAGGGATTCCCTTCAACGCCATTTCCCAGAAGACCACGGGCGGCAAACTCTCGGCCAACATGGCTGCGTTGGGCGCCTTGGCCCAGCTCTCCTCCATCGTCTCCCTCAAAGCCCTGGAGGAGGCGATTGCCGGACGCTCCCCGAAACAATTTTTGGACGCGAACACGAGAGCCTGCCGCATGGGGGCTCGCGCGGCGAAACGGGACGTTCCAACACCGGGAGCAAAGATAATCGTCGGGAAGTAGCTCCCCGGGGGGATCAATTCAGTTTTCCCAACCGCTCCCTCAATAAGTCGAGAGGGAGACTGCCCATGTATGTTTTTCCCTCCACCACATAGAAAGGTGTGCCGGTTACCCCTTCCAGAACGAGGCCGGATTGAATGTCGGCCATCACTTCCCTGACAACCTCCCCGTCTTCCATGCAGCGAACCATTTTATCGGCGTCCACGCCGACGTCCTTCGCAAAATCGGCAAGGGAATAGTTTCCCTTTCGTCTTCCGATCTCGAAAAGGCGATCGTGTGCTTCCCAGAACTTCCCCTGTTTTCCCGCACAGCCGGCCCAGACTGCCAGCGTACACGCGCCTTCGTGAGAATCTTTGTCCGCCATGGGATTGCACTTGCCGGACATGGGGAAGTGGCGGTGGACAATCCGGACCTTGTCCGGAAATTTCTCCAGCATGCGTCGAAGCATTATGTGTGATTTCCGGCAGTAGAAACAGAGGTAATCGCTGTATTCCGTAATGGTGAGCGAGGGGTTCTCCGCCCCAATCCAATGGAGCCCTTCCGACGTTACCCCCTGGTGAAATTCCGATGGAGAAGCGATCCTGAGTGCCTTCCAGTACTGAGGGTACACCGCCGGCAACACCACGGCCGCAAGCAGGAATCCTCCGGCAACCGCCAAGGTAATGTTTCGCCTCTGCCACAGAAAAGCCACATCTTCCCTGAACCCGTTGAAGATCGGTATCTTCCGATGGGAACGCATGTGCATGGCCAGAGCGAGGAGCCCGAAGGTGACCGCATAGCTGGCGAGGCACATAATGCAGAGCGACCGGAGGTAGAACTTCGAAATAATGAAAAGGATAATGGAAATCGCTCCGGCGCCGGCGGCCAGAACGTAGATGATCATCCACATGCGCCGCCCGCCCGCGGAACGGGCAAGGCCGGCCAGGCATACCGCGGCCGTGAGCAAATATCCCAACATCCCCCATACCGCGACAGGAACACGCAGGAAGGTGGAAAAAATGCTCTCCGCCACCGCTTCGCAGTTCACGGCAGCGTTTATGGCGCAAAAGCTCGAATAGGTGAAGTCGGTGTGAACGGCCCAATGAAGATGAGCGAGATAGAGAGAAATCATGAAGCCGGCGATACACAGTCCAAGCCCGATTATCCAGGGAATGCGGGATGCAGGTTGTCCGTCGGAGATTCTGCCGCTGTCCATATGCTCTATGCCCTTTCCCGTTGTGAATGAACGGCATTTCCGCTTCAACATTCGTGCCTCGCACCGCCGAAATAGGGATTTTTTTCCGGTTGAGGAAGCGCGCGTGCAGGCCAAGTCGAACCATTTTTGTCAAGGCGCAACAAAAAATGTCCGAAGCGAACGGACGGGCGGAAATCGTTGAAAGGCGCATGAAATAAGGCGAAAGCAGCGAACGGAGGCGGTGAGGAGCAAAAAAAGGAACGCCGCCACTTTTAGTCGTGCCAATTAAATTAAGCGTAATTTCAGTATGTTGCAACGATTTTTCAACTTGGCACGTCGGTTGCTTTACAGAAAGCCAACAGATGCAAGGAAAGGCAACTCAACAACGGTTTTAAAAGTTTCCCAGAGGGGAAATACCTTAAGGACAATAAACATCATATCGGGAGGAGAAGGAAATGTTTAGGAAGAGCAACCAGAAAGGCTTCACGTTAATCGAACTCATGATCGTCATCGCCATCATCGGCATCCTGGCCGCCATCGCGCTGCCCCAGTTTGCCGGCTACCGGGAATCCGCCGAATGCGGCAAGCTGGCCTCTGACGCGCGTAACGCCGCAGCAGCCACCCAGGCCTATTACAACATGAACAACTCGTGGCCAACGGCCGCAGACCTTGGTACCGCTAACCTGTTCCACCCCTCGCAATATAATGGAGCAGATATTACCATCGCGATTGCTGGAATGGGCACTGGAACTGGTACCATCACTGCGAGCAGCGGCGGATGCACCTCGGGTAGCTATGAGTGGGGTGAAGCTACTGGCGCAGTTAGCAAGAAGTAATACTCGCATGGCCTGATAGAAACAGTCGAGAAGAGAGCCGGCGCAACCCGGCTCTCCTTTTTTTATTTAGCCCCTCAACGGCGGCAAGGCCGGTACGACCTCGAAACTCTTCGGAGTACCACTTCGATGAGTTCCCTTAGTTTTCTTCTTCCCGGATGTTCAGCTTTTCCAAACGGTAGCGGAGCGAACGCATGTTGATTCCCAGCAGGTCGGCCGTTTTCTTGCGGTTTCCATGCGACATGTCGAGAGCCTTCAGAATGTAGCCCGATTCGACCTCCGCCAGTTTGGCATCGAGGTCGATCCCCTCCGGGGGAATGGTAGTGTCCCCCGACGAAGCCCCCTCCCCTTCCCTCAATTTCTTGAAGGACGAGAGCTTCATGCTTTCGGGGAGGATGATGTTCGAGGTTTCGAGCGCCACGGAGCGTTCCACAATGTTTTCCAGTTCCCTGACGTTCCCCGGAAAGCTGTAGTCCTGGAGGATCTCGATGGCGTAGGACGAAATTTTGCCGATGTTTTTTCCCTGCTGCTTGGAATATTTCTCCAGGAAAAACTGCGCCAGGAGAGGGATGTCCCCCCTTCGTTCCTGGAGCGGCGGCATCTTGATGGTGATGACGTTGAGACGGAAGTAAAGGTCTTCGCGAAAATTGTTTTCAATTACCTCTTTTTCGAGGTCCTTGTTAGTGGCGGCGATGAACCGCACGTCGACGCCGAGGTCGTGTACTCCGCCGAGGGGCTTGAACACCTTTTCCTGAATGACCCGCAAGAGCTTCACCTGCATGGTCATGGAGAGTTCGCCTACTTCGTCCAGGAAAAAAGTGCCGCTGCCGGCCATTTCCAGAAGACCTTTCTTGTCCACGGCGGCCCCGGTGAACGCTCCCTTCTTATACCCGAACAGTTCGCTCTCCAGCAGGGTCTCGGGAATCCCCCCGCAATTGATGGTCACGAAATTGCGGTCTTTCCTGTCGCTGTTCTGGTGGATGGCCCGGGCAACCAGTTCCTTTCCCGTTCCACTCTCGCCGATAATCAGCACGTTGGTGTTGGTCCGTGCGACACGTTCCACCATGTCGTATATCTTGATCATGGCGGGCGACTTCCCCACCAGCCCATATTGCCCGCTGATTTCGTCGACCTTCCGGGGACGGCGGTCGCGGTCCCTGCAAGTATCGATGACGTCCCGAATCACTTCCTTGAAACGTTCGGTGTCGAATGGTTTGGGAAAGTAGTCGTATGCGCCTTCACGCATGGCCTCCACCGCCGTTTCAGGAGAGGCGTAGGCGGAGATCATCACCACCGGCGTGCCCGGATTGATCTTCTTGACGGAACGCAGCACTTCCAGTCCGTCCACGTTCTGCATCCGGATATCGGTCACCACCAGATCGAACTGCTTTTTCTCGGCCAAACGGATGGCTTCGGCGCCGCCCTTGGCGCATGTCGGCTCATATCCTTCTTTCATGAGAAGGATTTCGAGCATGTCTCGCATCCCTTGATCGTCGTCCACTACCAGAATCTGAGCCGGCATTTCGTTCAATTTTCTCCTCGCGCTGTTCGTTACATACCTGCCTGCATTACGACCTCGCCGTTCACGATGGTTTTCACCACCATCCCCTTCAGCCTTCGTCCGTGGAAAGGTGTATTCCTCCCCTTCGACTTGAACGAGGCTGCGTCCACTTGATATTCCTTTTCCACATCGATGAGAACCAGGTCGGCCGGTTGTCCCTCTTTGAGGCATCCCCCCTGCACATGGAGAAGTCTCGCCGGATTGGTGCTTAATTTCTGCAGGGCCTTTGAAAACGTGAGGACGTTTTCCCTCACCAATTCCATGGTGAGACCGAAGCTCGTTTCCAGCCCCACAATGCCGAACGATGCCAGATCGAACTCCACCTCTTTCTCCAGGACGGAATGCGGTGCATGATCCGTGGCGATCACGTCGATGGTCCCGTCCCTCAGCCCTTCCCTCACGGCCTCTACGTCACGCGCCGTTCGAAGGGGAGGATTCATTTTGGCCTCGGTTCGGTAGCCCTCAACCGCCTCGTGTGTCAGAGTGAAATAGTGAGGCGCCGTTTCCGCCGTAACGTTTATCCCTCTCGCCTTCGCCGCCCTGATGATTTCAACGGCGCCTTCCGTGCTCACGTGGGCAATGTGTACGCGGCCGTGCGTGAGGCCGGCGATCGCAACGTCGCGAAAAACGGCGACGTCTTCCGCCGCGGATGGAATACCGGGCAAGCCCAGCCGGGTCGATACCGTCCCTTCATGCATGGCGCCCCCGGCGCTCAACCCAAGGTCTTCGGCATGAGATATGATGGGAACGCCGAACACCTTGGCATATTCCAATGCGCGCCGCATCAGGTCGCTGTCCGAAACGGGCTTTCCGTCGTCCGAAAAGGCCACGGCTCCCGCATCGATGATGTCGCCGAATTCCGTCAGCCGCTCTCCCTTGATGCCCACGGTGATGCTTGCTACGGGATAGATGCGGCATTTGGCTTCGGAGCGCGCTTTCGCGACGATATACCCCGTGACCGCGGCGCAGTCGTTGGGTGGATTGGTATTGGGCATACACGCCACTGCCGTAAATCCTCCGGCAACGGCGGCGAGAGACCCGGAGTTCAGCGTCTCCTTGTATTCTTCGCCCGGTTCGCGAAGATGTACGTGCATGTCGATGAATCCCGGAACCACCATGAGCCCGGATGCGTCGACGACCCTCACCTGCAACTGGGACTTCAGCGAAGCGGATTCTTCATCGTTGGGGAAACCCTGTATCACGCCGTCCCGTATCAACAGGTTACGCTTATCGGTTTTTTCGCGTTCCGGGTAAACGATCGTGCCGTTCTCAATGAGCGTTCTCACTCTTGCTCCCTCCCAAAAGTAAATACAGAACAGCCATTCGAACTGCGACGCCGTTGTTCACCTGTTCCAGTATCACCGAATTCACTCCATCGGCCACTTCCGGCGCCATTTCGACTCCCCGGTTAATGGGGCCGGGATGCATGACCAGTACGTCCTTTTTCGCCCTTGCCACCCTCTTTTCGTTCAGACCGTACATCCGAGAATATTCCCTGAGAGACGGGAAATAGCATTTTTTTTGTCGTTCGAGCTGTATGCGGAGCATCATGATGATGTCGGCGCCTTCGATCGCTTCATCGGCGCTGTAGGTGACCTCGGCCCCCATGGTATCGTCAATGGGGTCCAGGAATGCAGGGGGACCCGCCAGAACCACCCGTGATCCCATCTTGCGGAAACCAATGATATTGGACCTGGCGACACGGCTGTGAAGAATGTCGCCGATAAGCGCGATTTTCAAACCGTCCAATCTCTTTTTATGCATACGAACGGTGAGCATGTCGAGCAGCGCCTGCGTCGGATGTTCATGCTGTCCGTCTCCCGCGTTGACTATGCTGGGGCTCACCGCTTTGGACAGCATATGGGGCACACCGGAAGATGAATGGCGGATCACCACCACATCGGGATTCATTGCTTCAAGGTTACGTGCCGTATCGATGAGGGTTTCCCCTTTCGACATGCTGCTCGTGGAAGCGGAAAGGCTGACGGTGTCGGCACTCAACCGTTTGGCGGCGATTTCGAATGACGTTCTTGTTCGCGTGCTCGGTTCGTGGAAAAAGTGAACAATCGTTTTCCCCCGCAGCGTGGGAACCTTCTTTATGTCACGCAGGGAGATTTCCTTCATCGATTCCGCGGTATCCAGAATGAGATTGATCTGTTCGGGGTTCAATTCCCGGATACCCAGGAGATGTCGCGTGTTCAGAGATGTCATCGTTCCCCTTTAGCGCCAAAAAAAAACCTCCCCGACTGTATATCGAGGAGGTTTTTCTTTTCCGTGTATTTGCTCAATCATAGCTGCTTACCGATGGAAAAAGCTGAGATTTTTTATTGACTACCACTACCTGCCGAATATCGTCAAGAAAAAACCAAATAAAACTCCCGCCACCGTTTCGGCCGACCGTTTATGCTCCGCTTCAAAGGAAATTCCTTTACCGAATGATTTTTCCAATCCGGTCCCACCGGATGACAAACGGGTTAAAGTCCCAGGACCAGTACATGGCGAAGGCCTCTCCCTTGATTGCGTCCCGCTTGACGAAGCCCCAGAAACGGCTGTCCAGACTTCTGTCCCGATTGTCGCCCATCACGAAGTAGCTGTCCGCGGGGACGGTAACGGGCCCATAATTGGCGCCGCGCGCATCGATCCCGCCGACGTCGTTCCCGTCAATATAATGACCATGCGTATCGTTCAGCGGCTTTCCGTCGATAAAAATCTTCTTATTGACGATCTGCACCTGCTCTCCCGGCAAACCTATGATTCGCTTGATAAAATCTTTTGACGGGTCCACTGGATAGATGAACACGATGACGTCGTACCGGTTGGGGTCCTTTAAGCGTACCAAGTCCTTCTCCGAAAAGGGAATCTTTATACCATAGATGAACTTGTTTACCAGTATATGGTCACCCACAAGAAGGGTGGGCTCCATGGACCCGGAAGGTATCTTGAATGCCTGCACGACAAAGGCCCGTACGAACAGCGCCAATAAAATTGCGAGCGCGATCGCTTCAATCGTTTCCCGAACCGCGCCTTTTTTGGAAGTCACTGCGTTTCTCTCACGAACGTTCTTCATTAGTACTCCAGAGCTGCTATCCGATCGTTCCCGCTACGAATATTGTTTGCCCGAAAACGGCGAAAGCGGCGGATACTCCCGCCCCCCATGCCTCCCCTAAACCAACTGATAATAAGGATGAGGCACCCATTTTGCAAGCTAAAAACGCCCAAGGAGGACTCTAACCGGGTCGCGGCATTCCGACCAAGGGCCTGAACCACGCGCCTCTTTAGATGAGGGTGGGCAGGGCCGGTTCGCTTCATTCCTGAAATACAAAGTGTTGGCCTCTCTTCCTGATTGACTACAAGATGTGGCATTTTTAAATGAAACTTAGCGCTACATAGTTGTCAATAGTTGCTAAGTTAAGTCTAATTATATAAAAATGTTGACACATTAACTTAAATGCAGTTTAATCAGGCAGAATAAAAGTAATATGGAGGCTGGCACCGATGGGAAATCTGCTCAAACAGGCGCGGGAAGGATTGCTCATGAGCAAGGCGGAACTGGCAAGGAAGGCGGGTGTCTCTCCGATCACCATAGACAGAATCGAAAAAGGGAAAACCTGCAGGATGGAAACGAAACGCAAGATACTCCTTGCGTTGGGGTTGACTCTGTCCGATCGATCAAAAATTTTCGACGATTAAAGAGGTGATCCTTGGCGATCTTTAGCTCGAAAAAAAGCCTTATAGGGTTGGACATCGGTTCCGAAGTCATCAAGGCGGCACAGATCAACGAAACCAAGGACGGGTACGAACTGGTCAACTTCGGAATGTTGCGGCTCGCGGAGGCTGGAGGTACGGCCAATCGAGCTGAAAACAGCAATGAAATCGCCGTGCAGGTTCGCGACCTGCTTGAAAATCTAAAAATACATGCCAAAATGGTCGCTACTTCCATTTCCGGATACTCAGTGATTGTAAAGCAACTGAGTCTACCCTATCCGACCAAAAAAGACCTGATGGCGAACATCCAATGGGAAGCGGAACAGCACATCCCCTTCGGCGTGCAGGACGTTACCATGGATGTGCATGTAGTGGGACAGAACAAGGATAATCCCGAGTATACCGACGTGATCCTGGTAGCTGCAAAAAACGACGTCGTGCAGAGCACCATTCAGTTGCTGGGAAAGGCAAAACTTGCCGCGGGGGTTATCGATCTCGACCTTTTCGCCCTGGAAAACGCCTATGAGATAAACTACCCCTACGAAGAAGGTTGCGTAGCCCTCATCGATATCGGCGCAAGCCAGCTGAAGATAAACGTGGTGAGGGAGAGTTCATCGATTTTCACTCGAGAAGTATCCCAGGCAGGAAAGCTCATCACTCAGAGAGTACAGAGTAAATTCAGCATCTCCGCGCTGGATGCCGAACGGGTGAAGATAACGGGAAGGCCGCCCAAAGGGGAATCGGTTGAGGTCCTGAAGAAAATATTCGAAGACTCGGCAACGGTCTGGGCGCTGGAGATAAAGAGGGCGTTCGATTTCGTTACCAGTTCCACAAAAGGAATCCAGATTACAAAAGTGTACCTGTCAGGCGGCTCCTCTCTTCTGCCCGGATTCCCCCGCTTTCTTCAGGATCGTATCGGAATCGAAGTGGAATTGTTCAATCCTTTCGCGAACGTTTCCTTTGACCCAAAACGGATAGATCCCGATTACCTCAAAGCAGTGGGCCCACAAGCCGTCGTTTGCATGGGGCTGGCCCTCAGAAAGGTTGGTGACAGTTGATACGGATCAACCTTTCCCCCAAAAAGATCGAGAAAAAGAGAGAAAACGTTCGTATTCAGATAATGTTTTTCGCTCTTATCTTGACCGCGGTGCTGGCCGGCTGCTTTCTCATCTACAACAACAAGGCATCCGAAGTTACGGCGGCCAATCAAAGGGTTGAGGAAAAACGCAAGAACCTCCTCACCTTTCAATCCGTTGAAAAGCGACTGAAAGACATGCAGGGGAGAGAAAAGGAGCTTCAGGACAGACTGACCACAGTGGAGAGGATCATTAAGCGCAGGGATCTTCCCATACAAGTCCTTGATGAGCTGAGCAAAACCATCGTGCCCGATAAAATCTGGCTGACAAGTGCCAAGGAAGACAGCCTGGTCGTCACCATTGAAGGATACGCCATGGACAATCAGACCATCGCCGCTTATCTGAAGCGGTTGGAGTCCTCTCCCACCTTTACTGCGGTGGAACTTCGTCAATCGAAGCAGGATATCGTGGCTGAGATCAAGCTGCAAAAATTCACCATTTCAATGCGAGTGAGGTCATGAGTCCGAAATCTCTGGATAACATCTTTGAACGCGTTTCGTTCAAGAGCAAATTTCTTATTGCCTTGGGCACCATCGCTCTCGTTATCCTTCTCTTCTACTTTTTGATCTATCACCGGCAAACCAACGAGGTTGCGAGGCTCTCGCAGGAAGCGAAAGACCTCGACCGGCAAATTGTCGTTCTCCAGGAAAGCAGCAACAAATCCAAGGCGGTCGAGGAGAGGATAAAGGTCCTGGAGGAAGAAATAAAAGTAGTCGCCACCGTTCTTCCGGATCAGAAAGAAATCCCCGAACTTCTGAAAAACATATCCAGCACCGGCCGCATGTCGGGTCTCGATTTTCTGTTATTCAAACCGGGCGACGAAGTCAAACTGGAACATGTCGTGGAAATTCCGATCCAGATAGAAGTACAGGGAAGCTTTCTGGATACGGCCACTTTTTTCTATCGAATCGCCCGACTTTCCCGCATCGTGAACATAGACAACTTCTCCGTGGACAAACCTCTGGTCAGAGATGGCGGCATCATTTTGACGACAAACCTGATGGCCAAAACCTTTCGATTGCTTTCGGAAGCCGAGAAAAAAGAACTAGAGGAAAAGAAAAAGGAAGAAGCAAAGGCAGATAAAAAGAAAAAATAGCTTTTCTTTTTACTCTCTGAAGGATTGCTTATATGGGCCTCATGCCAACTGTAATCGACGGAAAGTGGCGAAAACTAATGTTGTCGTTCTTTGCCATATTGTTTATGGTGTCTCCTGTGTGTGCCGAAGATACGGGGAGTCAGAAGAAAGCTTCCGATGCAGTTCAAAAAGAACAGTCGGGTCAACGCGAAGCTCCTTATGTGTTCGAAGCGGAAGGAAAGAACGATCCGTTCCGACCTTTCATCGAATCACTTGCGAGTTCGCAAATGCCCCGGCCCGAAATACCACTTACTCCTCTTCAAAAATACAATATCTCTCAACTTAAGCTCGTCGGAATCATCGAGGGGGCCAATGAATCGAAAGCACTCATTCAGGACGCTTCCAATAAAGGGTATATCGTAACAAAGGGAACGCTGATCGGTCCGAACTGGGGGAGAATTACCGAAATCACGCCGACCCACATCGTCATTGAGGAAGAGTTGAAGGACCCCCTCGGACGAACGAAAAAACAGCAGATTATTATGAAGCTGCATGCACCGACCAAAGAAGAAAAGAAGTGAAACAACGATTTTAATTCAGTTTCCCTGATTCGGCAGGATGCAGAGAAGGTTTTCGGCTAAGCACACCCGACGGGCGCGAAAACACATTCCTGGGTAAATGCTGCTTTTTGCAAAGTGGAAGGTGGGGGTTATGAGAGACAAATTGACCGTTATCAGTGTGTGTGTACTTGTTTTTCTCCTGGCTGTTTCTTGTGCTTCTCCGAATCTCGAAAAAGATCAGGGCGCCACTTCTCCGATCATCGACATCAGTTCGATCGACGTGGTGCCGAGAGCCTCCTCGACCGAAGTCGTCATACACGGTTCCGATTCGCCCAAATACACCGCCTACTCATTTAACGATCCGCCCCGGGTGGTGCTGGAGATTCACGATGTCAGACTGAACGAGTCCATTCCGGCGAAGATTCCCGGAGCCGCGCTGGTAAAGGAAATCATTGTTCATCGTCCGGATTCGGGTGCTCGGAATACCGCCCAGCTTGAAGTGCAGCTTCAGGAAGAAACCACGTACGATACCTTCGGCTCGGGAAATTCCCTCGCGCTCATTCTTCACCCCGCGAAAAAGGCGGAAATCGCCGCTCCGCCCGCAACGACGGAAAAAGAAACGGTTTCTACCGCGGGCGCCTTACCGGAGTCCGGCACGCATTCATGGAGTGCAGTCCCCGGCGATGCCGCTGCAGCGGCGGGATCGCAAATGCCAAGCGCTCAGCAGGTGGTCGTCGTCACCACGCCAGAACCGAACACCTTGAGGGTGGAATACGTTCCGGGCGATCCGCTTACCTATGTAATCATGCAGGCGCCCCACCCGTTCGAAAGCATAAAGAAGTTTTACCTTCAATCCCCGGCCCGACTGGTCGTCGACCTGTTCGGCGTCAAATCGGCTCGAAGCGCCGAGTTGACGAAAGTGAACAGAAGCGAGCTGTCCGAAATCCGTGTCGGCAGACATACGAACAGTATCCGCGTCGTTCTGCAGTTCCCTGGAAACACCGTTCCCGACCATAAAATCCTTGAGTCGGCCGACACGATAAAGGTCGTTCTGGCTTCCAAGGAAGGCACCAACGTCGCTGAGGCAATGAAGTCGTCACCCCCGCTGCTCGCCTCCGACCGCGCCAAAAAACCCGAGACTCCCGTCGTTACCGTCCACGGTGAAGCGGCTTCTATTCAGACGCCGACTGCCGCAGCCACCCCGCCTGCCAAAAGCGACAATCTTCCGACCGTAGTAGTCCCCCCCCAACCCAAACCGGCTGCCATTGTCGCAGCACCGGTCGTTCCCCAAATTCCCGCGACTTCTTCAGTGGCCGCACCGGCTGCGGTGAACGGTCCGCGCGTGAATGCCTCCTCGAAACCCATTCAGATTGTATTCGGGCGTGAATATCTTTTCGGCGCCTTCAGATTTATTCTTGAAGGGGACAGAAACTTCCCGCCCTTTCCAAACGAAGCGTTTTATACGGAAGGTGTTCAGGCGTTTCCCAAGGAGTACCACTTAACCATAGAAAACGCCGAGCTTCTTGAAAAGACGTATTACATCCCGATCAAAAAAACGTCGCTCACCGCCGTGATCATCAATGAGGACAAGACCAACCATCGTGTGAGCTTCAGATTCCTCCTGCCTCCGGATGCTCCTTCCAGGCCCATCGTCAACGCGGAGGGAAACCGTTTGTCGTTTCAGTTCAACGAACCCGTGGCAACGGAGGTAACCGCCCCCTCCACGCGTCAGAAGGAATACACCGGCCCCAAAATATCCGTCGATTTCCAGAACGCGGACATTCACAGTGTGCTGCGCATTCTCTCCGAAGTGGGGGGCGTGAACATTATCGTATCCGAAAACGTGAAGGGAACCGTGACGGTTCGCATGGAAAACGTGCCCTGGGAACAGGTCCTCGATTCAGTTCTTGAAATCGAAAACCTCCGCTCCGAAAAAATCGGCGAAGTCATTTCGGTGGTCACCTTTGAGGAATTCCAGAAACGTCTGGATTTGCGTCGCCAGGCCGAACTCAATCGTGCCCAAGAGGAACAGGCGCGAGCGGAAAAGGTGGCGGCGGAGTTGAGCCTCGAACAGAAACGCAAGGAACTCGAGCCGTTTATCACGGAGACGATCTACCTCAGCTACGTCGATGCGAAGACCATCATGGACGAATCGCTCAAATGGCTGGTGAACAATCAATTGCCGGGGTCCGGGGGCAGTAGCGCCGGCAAGCAACAGGAAGATAAGAGACGAGTGGGCACCATCTTGTACGACTCGCACAACAATGCCCTCATCATTACCGATACCATTGAAAACGTTACGAAAATCAAGAAACTGGCCCATGAACTCGATCGTCCCATTCCGCAGGTGCTCATCGAGGCCCGAATCGTGGAAGCGACGAGCAATTTCGCGCGCGAAATCGGCGTGAAATGGGGCGGATCGCTCGAACGGCCAAGCACGACGATCTCCGGCAGAACCGTCAACACCACCACTGGCACGGACGGAGCACAGACAACCACGCCCGATACTTCCGTCGTGAACCTCCCGACGATAGCCGATCCGTTCGGTGGAATCGGGGCGAACTTTGGCCGGATTTTCGGAAAGACACTGCTTGAATTGGACGCCCAACTTACTGCTCTTGAAACGGACGGGAAGGCACGTATCATCTCCTCCCCCCGAATCATGACCATGAACAACAAAGAAGCCATCATAAAACAGGGAACCGAGATTCCCGTTACCACCAGAACAGCGGATGGGACTTTCAAGACCGAATACAAGGATGCCGCTTTGAAACTCACCGTCGTACCGCGCAAGGTGCCGAATCTCGACCGATTGAGCCTGACGGTCAAGCTCGAGGAAAAGCAGGTGCTCGAACGAGAGGATGTACTCGGTAACCCTCACTTGGCCACCAAGGAAGCGGATACCGTTATGTTGCTGAACAGCGGGGAAACCATGGTCATTGGAGGCATCGCCGCCACCAACTCTTCCAACTCCGAGCGCAGAGTACCGTGTTTGGGAACCCTGCCGATACTCGGCGAGGCGTTTAAAGCGACGGACCAGAACAATGACAAGAGGGAACTGCTGATGTTCATCACTGCCACCATGTTGTCTGAAGAGCGCCCCGGCGGCAGAGAACTCAAAGCCCCGGGGGTGCAGTGAACCGGTTCCACACTCGAGATTAGACAGTTGCCCGCTTAACCTTTTTGGAGTGAGCCATGCCGAAAATTCGCTGTTACTGTTTATTCGGAATTTTTCTGCTCTGCCTTCTCTTCCCCGTGCTGAGTAGCGGTGCCGATGATCTCCCCGTGCTGAAACGCACGGACCAGTTTTTCGGAAGAATCATGTCCGGAACACAGGACAAGATTCTTCTTGCCATGCCGGATCTCGTCGTCGCCAATTTCGGACTTGATCGAAGCGTCGAAGTCGGATCGGTGTTCAATGTGTATGAGCAAAATCGAAACGTGCCCAAGGACAAGAAAGGCAGATATCTTTTCACCAAGGTCGCGGAAGTTACCCTGATAAAGACCTTCGATGAAAAATCGGTAGCAAAAGTCACGCGGAATTTTAAAGAGATCAACCTCGATAGCGGGATTTACTATTTGGATCCGCTTGCCTTGGCCGTTGCTCCTCAACCGAAACCCGTGGAGGTTCCCGCGGAGGTTCCCGCAACTCCGCCTGTGGTTGCCGCTCCCCCCGCCGTTCAGCCGCCGGTGCGGGAGGAAACTATGAAACCCGAAGTCGCATTTGAACAAGAGCTTGTTTATTTCGCATACGACGACGCCGGTCTCACGGAAACCGCCATGGACGTTATCCGAAAGAAGGCTCTCTACCTGACGGATCACCCCGAACAAAAAGTGCTTGTCGAGGGCCATTGCGATGAGCGTGGGAGTGTGGAGTACAACCTTGCGTTGGGTCAACGCAGGGCGCAGTCGGTTCGCGATTTCCTCATCGTTCTGGGAATTGAAGCCGGTCGGATACGGACGATCTCCTACGGGAAAGAGCGTCCGGTCGATCCCGGGCACAACGAGGAAGCGTGGGCCAGGAATCGTCGTGCACAGTTTGTCTTGCAGTAGCAAAGTCATTGTCCATAGATACCAAATTGTTCAAACGGAGCTTATGATATGCGAGATGGAATCAGATGTCTGAGTGTCGTTTTTGCGGGTCTTCTCCTTCTTTCCCTCTTCAGCTGCGGCGGAGGCGGTGAAACGTCCGGCACGCCCGGAACGGAAGGAGAATGGAACCCGGTATTCAGTGTCATCGGCGGATACTATTGCGACAGCAGCGCGGACAGTTTCGTGTTGAATTCCGACGTCGATTCCTTTTTCGATACGTCACATGACTGCAATCCGGACACTCCGGCTATCGAGTTGGAGGTTTTCACCACGCATCATGTTCGCGTCGAAATGTTCAATGCGGATTTGCCGGGAAGGCCCGGGTCGGCCAAGCAGGTCACCTTCACTTCCATCGACGTCGAGTACCGGCGCCCCACGGGGTATCCTCCGGCGCCGGTACTGCAATCCCGCAAAATCTTCCAGACCATCTCTCTCCCTCCGAAAACAGAGGCCGAGACACGGGACCCCGCGAATGCAACCGTCTTCTATATCGATCTTGCTTCCATCGCCACCAAGGACGAATATCAGGAGCAGATCGAACTCGGAGAGGTCATTCCTCCCGATATCCCCACTCAGTACGAAGCAGTCTACACGCTTCACGGCGCCAGCATATACGATGATGATCTCGTGACGACGTTCGTGGTGCCTTTCCAGATCGGGAATTTCGATTACTGCAAGTGCCTTCAGTAATTGACCACACATTAAGGAGTTCATCGCATGAGCAAACTGCTACGACTGTTTTTCACCTGTTTGATTCTTATCATTCCGGGCTTGATCTCCTGTGGAGGCGGCGGTTCCAGCAGCGGTTCCTACGGACCTCCCCAAGGAAGCACCGACCCGGCGGATATAGTGGCCAGCATCCGGTACCAGAACGCAAACATCACCTACTCGCAATCCGCAACCGTGTTTGCCAAAGTGTTCGATGTAAACGGCAACCGGGTGCCCGATGGTACTCCGGTTCGCTTTACCTTGAATGAGAAGAACATCACCAAAGAGTCCCAAGCGGGAAAGCCGCTGTTCAGCAACGGCACCACCACCTTCGACACGGCGACGGTCAATGGTTTCTGCTCGGGGATCGTCAACTATTTCGGCGTGCTCGAGCAGGCATCCAGTATCGCGACCGTAACGATACGGCCGCTCGGTTTTATTCAGGTATACGAGAACGTTGACATCATTTTCTTCAGTAATGCGAGCGTATCGTACGGTTTGGTACTCACCACCGATAAATCGACCGTTCCCGGTGACGGGATCAGTAAGACCACTATCATTGCCAGAATATTGAACTCCTTTGGCGAACCTCCGCAGACAAGTGGAATTCTTGTAACTTTTACTCTTAGTCCGTCGGAAGCGGGAACTTTGAGCGCCGGCAGCGCCAGAACGAACGACCAGGGCGAAGCATCCGTAACGTATACCAGCGAAAAGGTGTCCAGTCCCATTTCGGTGATCGTAACGGCAACCGCAACCGTCCCGGTTGCGGGCTTTTCCAGCGGAGTCAGCGTGAGCGACATCATCACTATCGGCCTGACCCCACAGGTTATCGGATCGATCGTGGTGAATGCCGAGCCCACGACGATCTATACCTATGGGATAGAAGACGATGCCACAACGCCCAACAATTCGACCATTACCGCCACCGTGTTCGATGAGAACGGAGTGCCTCTGATCGATGACACCCTGATAAAATTCACGGCCGTCGATCGCGATACACGAGAGCCGATCGGTATCATTCCGCCTTTTGCGTTCACCACCTCCACTGCCAGCTCCGGTGTCGCAACCGTGGAATTTAAGGCCGGTTTTAAAGCGGGTATCGCTGAAATTACCGCGACCGACTCATCCGGCATCGTTTCGGGGACCACGTATGTGGTTGTCAAAACGGATTTCGCCTTCGGCGATTGTGCCCCGTCTATCGCCGGTCTGAACGCCGACTATCTCTTCGATCTCAACTCCTGCATGACGGGCGGCACACCGCCTTACTCCTTCGAACTCGTTCCGGACGGCGGCACGTTGCCTCCCGGGCTCACGCTCGATGGCGCTACCGGTCTTGTGACGGGCAAGGCTTCTCAAGAAGGGACCTTCCTCTTCTCGATCCTGGCGTCGGATAGCTTCGGGAACACTGCTCAACAAAACATGGCCATCGTGGTGGTAGAGGGATTCGACATCATCACGGGGGGAATCGCCAAGGTGGTTAACTTCTCCGCCGGAGGCGGTGCCAACTTCAACTGGACAATCAGCTACGGTTCAGTAGCGCCGAGCGGAGGATTCAGCTTTATTCCGAACGGCAGCACTGCTCAGCTCATTTACACCGGTCAGCCGCTCACCTCGGGTGGAGCCATAACGGTGCAAGTCACCGTGGATGCCAATCCGCCGAAGACTTTTGTGGTGATCGTCAACAAATGATCGTTTGAAGCCGGCAAGGTCCGGATCAGTGGCACATCCATAAAAAAGTCGGCCCGATCGCCATGTGCGGTCGGGCCGACAATCATTGTATCGCGACGGGAAAACGGAAGCAGACCTGTGGAGATCGCTATGAATGCAGTAACGTCGTTCCTGGGAAGTATCGGATCAGCAATTCACGCGCTGAAGGGGATCGAGCTCACCGTATCCTACCTGCATGTAATCCTTTTCGGCGCCTTCTTCCTGCTCGCAATACTCTTCAATTCAAAGAAAGCCCTGGTCATCGTCGGAACTGCGATGGTGTTTTATCTTGGTGTATTTCAAGGATATTCCTACATTGCAGAAAGCTTGGACAAGCACCCGCTTTACTGGTTGCTCTACCTCGCTATCGGACTCATTTACCTCGTATCAATCGGCCTCACCATGTTTCTCGATCGGTGATCGCGGGACGGATCACCGCGGCGGAATTTTCCTCTTTCGCAGTTCCTCGAAATGATCGACCGCGCTCTTATACCCATCGGCATCCCCCAGATCGTAAGCGACTCCCTCCAGACGGACCCCATATAACTTCCCCCTGGCCGCCATTGCTTGGTGCAGGGGGATATCGTCGATCTCCGCACCACCGGAACAGCATCCCTCCTCCGGATAAGCAAAATAGGCGGGAGAATAAATTCCTCCCGCAAACCCCTTGGCGTGAACAGGACCGTCAAAAACCACTTTTCCCCGATTCTTGTTGGAAATATTCGAGATATTAAAAAACGGGCCGGCTCCGGCTGAAAGATCCAACAGGCCAACATTTCCGAAAAGGTCCATCCGATCCTTTTCCAGCATAATAAAACCGATTATTCCCTCCGCGGGTTCGCCCGCCCACGGCAGCAACTGTGCAATGAAGGGAACTTCCCCAAAAAGAAGGGAATCGGGCATCACCAAAGCGAACCAATCGTCGCCGATGAAATCACGGGCCAGGGAGACGGCGTCCACCACTCCCCTCCTCTCCTCCTGGTAATAAAAACGAAAGGAAATTTCATCTGCGGGATATTCCCCGTCCGGTTCGACAAAGGGATCGGATTCGTCCGGGTTGCCTTCCAGATACCGTCGGATCATTTCCTTCTCGGGGTGGAGAATCACGGCGATTTCCTCAATGCCCGATGCTCTATGCATTTCCACCGCGTGCCGGATGATCGGCTTTCCGTCCAGGGGAAGCATTTCCTTGGGCAGGGCACCGGAGAGGGAACGCATGCGTAGCCCACGCCCGGCAGCGGGAATGATCGCCTTCTTGATTTTCATTTTGGAAACCTTCCGCCGGAAAAGATTCCCGGTTCCACGTCTACTTCGAGGAACCGTTCAACAGAATGAATTGACTTTCACCTCGTGCAATGACTTTTCCGGTTACGCAAGAAACGATCTCGGCTCGTGCGCGCGCCGCCCTTCTGTTTTTCTCAACCACCGTCCCCACGGCTTCCACCTCCTCACCCACTCGGAGCGCCTGGCGCAGGGAAACGGAGAGAGCGGTCGTTACCGCACCGCCCACGTGGTTGAGCACGGCGTGAGCCATGATCTCGTCCAGCAGTGTCGTTACGATTCCTCCGTGAATTATGCCTGGTAATCCCTGGTATTCACGGGAAAGAGTGACGTTGGCCCTGGCGCCGTCCTGAATGATCTGCACTTCCATGCGTAGGCCGATGGGATTTTCCTTACCGCAGGCAAAGCAATAGTTGTCCGTCTTGAACTCGGTCATCCCCGTCTCCGCCACTTAACGTTTTTCCAGGCCAAGGATTGATGCAATCTCTTCGGCACATGCGGAAACGAACTGTTCGAATTCGTCACGGTCGAGCGTTCCCTCGCCCGGAACCTTCCCGAGTTTTTCGGGACGCACGTAAATGGGACGGTTCCGAAGTTCCTCTTTCGGCGTTACTCCGTAATCGGGGGGGAACGAGTCATCGAAGTACATCTGCTGAAAAGAGGCGAACTTCAGCATGTGGGCGGTGGAGTCCAGAACGCACCGATCCGAGTTGTCCACAATGTTCCGCTCGGCGGCCGTCATGAATCCGGCCAATGATTCACCCCCCTGCGTGCAGACGATATGCCCCTGTCGATTTGCCCGGAGCATACTGTCCATGATCTCCTGCTCCGTTACCTGCACCACGAAAATTTTCCTCTCTCCCGCGCGCTCCTCATATGCATCCGCTACATGAATGACCCGCGGCATGGAAACGGGGTTCCCGATCATGGCCGCCTGCGCCACACTGGATTGCACCTTGACGGGTTCGAATTTCCGTTTTCCGGGGTCCTTCTCCAGATAGTACTGATAGACGGGATCGGCGTGGTGGGATTGAACACCGATCACCTTGGGCAGCGATGTGATGATACCCAGATCGTACATCCGGATAAATCCGCTCATCAGGGCGGTAATGTTTCCCGCGTTTCCGATGGGAACGAACACGGCCAGCCGCGAGGTATCATAATCGAACCACTGGGCGATTTCAAACGAGTACGATTCCTGCCCTTTCAGCCTCCAGGCGTTCTTCGAATTAAGGAGCGCTACGTGGTACGTCTCGGCCAAACGTTCCACCACCTTCATGGCATCGTCGAATACGCCCGGCAGTTCGATCACTTTTGCACCGCTTCCCAGCGGCTGGCTCAACTGCTGCGCCGTCACTTTGCCGTGCGGAAGCAGCACTGCGGATTTCAGACGACCGGAAAGATACGATGAATACAACGCGGCCGAGGCCGAGGTATCACCCGTCGATGCACAAATGGCGAGCATCTGATCCATCCCCATTTTGTTCATCAGGTGATTGATGTAGCTGAGAGCCGCGGCCATGCCGCGATCCTTGAAGGACGCGCTCGGGTTCTGGCCATCGTTTTTGAAATAGATGTCTCCTCCCATATCGGACCGGAAGGACGGATTGGCCCGAATGATGGGCGTGTGCCCTTCCCCCAGGTAGATAATTTTGTCCAGAGGAATGGTGGGGGCAATCAGTTCATAGTAGAGGAATATCCCCTTCAACGCCTCGATGTTCAGCATTTTCCGATAGTCGAACAGCCGCCTCCATGCCGCGCCGTCCAGGGAACGCAACAGCTTTTCATTTCGGTCGTGAAGCATGAAAACTTCGTTACAGCGCGGGCAGGTATACAGCAGAGCATCGGTGGGATACTCCTCGCCACATCCCAAACACTTGTAGTACATGTCCCCGCTGGGCTCGGGAATAAGGTGATTCGCAATATCGGCGGGTAGTTCGTTGGGTTTCATTTTTCCTCCCTGTGGCATAGGACTGAAATTCAGATTGAGACGCATCTATGCGTATATCGTTGTCGGAACGTTCAGTGTTTACTATTCGGTGCAGATTACCGCCGGAAATCACGGCAGGCAACACCTTTTGTCCGAAGAGTTCTCCAAGGGCCGGAAAGAAAAGCGGGTCGAGAAGAGGAAGCCTCCCCCCGACCCGCATACTGGTTTCTCGGAACGGAATTACGCTTTGAGCGGGAACTTCGGCGCGATAAGGTTGTAATAGGCCTTTTCGGAAATTGTACCCCAGGTCCCCACCTGTTTCTGCATCTTCAGGAAGGAGGTATGTATCTTTTTCGCGAGAGGATCGGATGCGGTTGCTTCATTCAGAACCTCGGCGGACAGAGCTCTGAGCTTTTCCATGACCGGTTCCGGGAAGGCGACCAAGTCCACTTTGTGTTTGGTGATAAGCTCCTCGAGAGCGGCGCCGTTCTGCGCGTCAAACTGTGCAAGGCACCACTGTTCGTTTTCCACGCATACGGTATCGATGATCGCCTGAATGTCCTTGGGCAATGATTCGTACGCTTTTTTGTTGAAAAAGAATTCAAGGTAGGTGCCCGGTTCGTGCCATCCGGGATAGTAGTAGTACTTGGCGGCCTTGTAGAATCCCATTCTCAGGTCGTGCAGGGGGCCCACCCATTCCGTTGCGTCGATGACGCCGCGCTCCAGATTGGTAAATATTTCGCCTCCCGCCGTCAGAACCACCGTTCCCCCCGCCTTGGCCACCACCTTGCCGCCCAGGCCGGGGATTCTCATCTTAAGGCCTTTGAAATCATCGATGGTTTCAATTTTCTTGTTGAACCATCCGCCCATCTGTACGCCGGTGGATCCGCCGGGCCGGGGAATGAGGTTGAACGGGGCGTAGGTTTCTTCCCAAAGTTTAAGGCCGTCGCCCGCATGAAACCATGCGGACATGCCCTGCGCGTTCATGCCGAAGGGGACCGCGGAGAACCACTGTGCGGCCGGGACCTTTCCCGCCCAATAATACGCGGCGCCGCTTCCGGCTTCCACTGTGCCCTGCGATACGGCATCGAAGCTGCTCAGGGCGGGGACGAGTTCCCCGGCGGCATAGACCTGAATTTTGAGCCTTCCGTCGCTCAGATCTTCGATTCTCTTGGCCACGCGTTCGCAGCCTTCCTGCAGGACGGGCATCTTGGGAGGCCAGGTGCTTACCATCTTCCATGAATACTTTTTCTGAGCGATCACGGCGGGGGCACTCAATGTGGTTACGGCAGTCGCAGCAGCAGTAGCGGCAGCGCCGACACCAATCTTCTTCAAGGCTTCTCGTCGTTTCATCCCTACCTCCTGTTAGAATGGTGTTTTATAAAACATACCGAAAAACAAGCATTCATAAACCGTTGAATGGGGTCGTGTTCGGCGCGGGGCACGTCCTTGCATGCGCGATGAGTCCCACCCCCCTCAGGGAACACCGTTGCGAGAGGAACAAATCGAGCAATTCTCCCTGCATCGCACACCGGAGAAGCTCTACGGAAATGCTTTTTTCAGTCGCCGAACACAACGTGAGG
This sequence comes from uncultured delta proteobacterium, assembly GCA_963826125.1. Classification (GTDB taxonomy): domain Bacteria; phylum Desulfobacterota; class Desulfarculia; order JACQYL01; family CAWGVV01; genus CAWGVV01. The sequence continues at coordinate 932,495 of CAWGVV010000001.1, forward strand.
CAGCCATGTCGCGAGAACGGGAAAGAACACGATGATGATCAACCCAATCAATTGGAGCGCCACAAAAGGGATAATCCCCCGATAGATGTGTCCCGTCCGTATCTCCGGTGGCGTTACCGCCTTCAAATAGAAAAGTGAAAATCCGAACGGAGGGGTGAGAAACGAAGTTTGCAGGTTCACGGCGAGAAGAATACAGAACCATAAGGGGTCGAACCCGAATTCGATCATTATGGGGGCGAGTACGGGAACGTGGATGAACGTGATCTCGATGAAGTCCAGAAAGAAACCGACAAAAAATATAAGCAGCATCACGATGGCCAGAACGTGCCATTTCGTGGAATGTTCGGCCACGTGTCCCAGGAAGTTCCGGACAAGCGAATCGCCTCCCAATCCTCGAAACACCAGACCGAAGGCAGCGGCCCCGACAAGAATGATGAACACCATGCACGTCAGAAGCGTGGTGGTGGTCATGACCTGTTGAAGCATCTTGAAATCGAACTTTCTGTTCGCCATGGTGAGCAGGGTGGCTCCGACCGCTCCCACGGCCGCAGCTTCGGTGGGCGATGCGATGCCCGCAAAGATCGAACCGAGCACAGCAAGAATGAGAAACAGCGGGGGAATCAAAGCCCGGCCTACCTTGGCAAGCAAATCTCCTCTGCTCAGGGCGTCCAGTTCGGCGCGGGGAATGGCGGGCGCAATATTCGGTTTCAAATAGGCAATAACGGCGATATACACGACATAAATAAACACCAGGATGAAACCCGGGAGAACCGCACCCATGAACAAATCGCCTACGGGAACACCGACAATGTCCCCCAGGAGAACAAGAACGACGCTGGGAGGAATGATCTGCCCCAAGGTCCCCGATGCCGCCACAGTGCCCGTCATCAGTTCCTTCTGATAGTTTCTCCGGAGCATGGTGGGAATAGCCAGCAACCCCATGGTGACCACCGTGGCTCCCACGATCCCGGTGGAAGCCCCCAGAAGCGCGCCCACCACAACGACCGAGATGGCCAGCCCTCCACGAATCCTCCCGAAGAGCATGCCCATGGTATCGAGAAGCTCCTCGGCGAGGCCGGAACGTTCCAGCATGACCCCCATGAAAACGAACAGAGGCACGGCCATGAGGGTGATGTTCGTCATGGTCCCCCAGATTCTCAACGGAAGAAGATTGAAAAAATCCCAACCGAATCCGATGAGGCCGAATATCAGTGCGGTCCCCAGGAGAGTGAAGGTAACCGGGAATCCGGCCATGAGAAGAACAGTGAGGGCGAGAAACATCCAGCCGGGCATGTACTCCATCAGTCGACCTGTTCCTTTACCATGTCTACCTGTTCGCCTTTCAGAACGAGAAAACTCTTAAGCCCGAGCGATATGCCTTGCAGCAAAAGGAAAACGAACCCGATGGGAATCATCGCTTTGATGATGAAGCGCAACGGGATACCGCCCGGATCGGGCGACCCCTCCATGACCGAGAAAGAGTTCACCACGAATCCCCATGAAGTATCGATGACCAGAAAGCATCCGGGAATAAGGAAAAATATGGTCCCAAAAAGATTTACCCAGGCCTGCCGACGGGTGTTGAGGCGCTGGTAGAAGATGTCCACACGAACATGGCTGTCATGTAGGAGCGTGAAGCCTGCCCCAATGAGGAAAACGAAGGCGAAAAGGTGCCATTCGAGTTCCTGCGTAAAGACAAAGCTGGTTCTGAATGCATACCTCATCACCACGTCCGCGAACACGACGATCACCATGAGCAGGACGACCCATGAAACCAGTTTCCCGATCATCGAGTTCATGCCATCGATCCACTTTATAACGTTCCTGATGAGAGACATGTTCCTCCCTGAAATCGGTTCGGAAACAGCGGTAGCCCGCCGAACAAATTCTTTTCAGGATTCATAATCTGTCGACGGGAGCGGTTTTTTCAAGAGCCGTAATAAGTAGTACTGTATGACATTCTCCATTTTTTCATCTTGTTACCAAATGAGCCGAACGAAATCAATCGTATATCGCACCGTTTCCTCCAAAGCGCCAACTTACTTTATTTTTGTCTTTCATGCAAAGGCGTCTAAAATGTATACAGGATACGGATGCGCACGCCTAAAAAAACGTTCCCACCGAAATTCTTTCCGATCGTAACGTGAAAACCGACTGCAATCCGTTTTTATGGATGGTCCGTACGAGTGAGGTCGAGTTTTACCGGGAGGGGAGTGGATTCAATTTTCGCAACGAACCGTTGACCTTGCCATATCAGAAACGATACCATAGCTCTCTAAGGGGAACCACTGGCGGAGAAAAAAATAGGCTTCATCTCGATTGAAAATGAGAAACAACGGGAAAATATATGCAAATCATGCTCGATGATCAGGATCGTAAAGCATTGGCCATAAAGGAAATCGATGAAGCCGCGATCGAGAGACAACTCGATTTTTTCAAGAAAGGCGCACCAAAGATCGAACTGATACGTCCGGCAACAACAGGCGATGGGATAAAAATTCTCGATGAAAGTCACTCTCCGAATCTGAAGGAAGTCCACGGGAAGGCCGCCGCCGAGGGAAGGTTGATGAAGTTCGTGCCGGCATCGGGGGCCGCTACGAGAATGTTCGCAGACTTGACGAAATATCTTCTTGAGAACCCTGATGGTTCTTTGGCGGAAGATCCGTCGGACAAAACCGGGCGGGAAGTATGTTCCTTTTTCAAATCGCTGAAGCGATTTGCCTTCTTCCCCCGCCTGGCTGAACTCATGAGGAGGGACGGTCTTGACTTGGATACCGAACTCGGCTCGGACAGACCGAAAAACATCCTTGACTATACCCTGGGAGAGAAGGGGCTGAACTATGCGCAATTGCCGAAGGCCCTCATCCTTTTCCATTCATACGACGGCCACGTCCGGACGTCCCTGGAAGAGCATCTGGTGGAAGCAGTCCATTATACGCTGGACGGAAATGGACGCTCCCGTGTTCATTTCACCGTGAGCCCCGAACACCTAACCCCGGTGGAACGCAAAATTGCCGCAGTGATCGATCGGTATCAGGAAAAGTATCACGTCCAATACAATGTCCCCCTTTCTCTCCAGTCGCCATCCACCGACACGATAGCCGTGGACCTCGAAAACCGGCCTTTTCGGGACAGTATGGGTCGGTTACTGCTCAGGCCCGCAGGGCACGGTGCGATCCTGGAGAATCTGGACCACTGCATGGGGGACGTTGTCCTGATCAGAAACATCGACAATGTTGTTCCGGACCGGTTCAAGGAAGCCAACGTCCGCTATACCATTCTGCTTTCCGGATACCTTCTGGCGCTCCAGGAGAAGACCTTTGGGTACCTGAAAGCACTTTCCCGGCATAATGTCGGAAACGATGCTCTCCGTGAAATCCGCGATTTTGCCAAAAACGAGCTGAAGATAACCGTCGAAAACGGGTTCGAACGATTCGATTCCGGGAGGCAGGTCCATCTCCTGTTCGAACGGTTGAATCGTCCCATACGGGTATGCGGTATGGTGAAAAACGAAGGAGAACCGGGCGGCGGGCCGTTTTGGGTGCGGGAGAAAGACGGCACGGAATCGCTGCAGATCGTGGAAACCGCGCAGGTGGACCTTCAGGATTCCTCGCAGAAGCGCATTGTGGAAGGTGCCACCCATTTCAACCCGGTGGATATCGTGTGCGGACTGCGTGACTATGAGGGAAAGTCGTTCGCTCTGCGGAATTTCCGCGATGACGAAGCGGTATTCATTTCCGGGAAATCCCACGAGGGAAAGCCGATCAAGGCGCTGGAACTGCCCGGGCTCTGGAACGGCTCCATGGCCCGATGGCTTACCATTTTCGTTGAAGTTCCCATCGAGACGTTCAATCCGGTGAAAACGGTGAACGATCTACTCCGTCCCCGGCACCAGCAGCTCTGATTGCCGGCCACGTGGTTCGTGGCCGACGTTCAGTTGGGGGTGTCGGGCGGTTCCTCCTCACGTTCGAGGAGCATTCCGTGGGCCTCGCGCAACCGGTTGCTGAGCACCCGCCCGATGTTCAGCGCGATTTTCGGGTATTCTTCCACCAGATCTTCAAACTCTTCCTTATCCAGGAAAAGGAAGAGGCTCGATTTCAGTGTCTTGACGGTGGCTGAACGCGGTTTTGCCTCGAAGAGCGCCATTTCTCCGAAATATTCGCCGGGCCCCATGCGTGCAAGAAGCACTTCGTCCGCTTCATGGTATGCCTTGAGAACCGCAACCTCCCCGTCGATCACCAGGTAGAACGAATCTCCCAGGTCACCCTCCCGAATGACGACATCCCCTTCTTCATGGTGAATTTCCTTGGTGATGGCGGCGATGGCGGCCAATTCATTTATCTTGAGATCGGAGAAAATCTGAATGTTTTTCAGATGAAGTATCTTGTCCATGAGCGTAAGCACCGAACCGCTCCTTTCCGGCGCCGTCTGCGCCCCTCCAAAACGTTCGATCAATGAAACCGCCGTTTGCCGTAAGTTTTCGAATGGCGATTCGGCGATTATCGTAAGCGTAGGTTCCCAATTCTCCTCGGGATACGCCAGTACTGCATAACTGATGACGCACGTGTTAAGAACCGGTCCCGCCCACGAGAGGATAAATTGAACCAGTTCCACCACATTCATATCGGTTTTCTGTTCGATCGGGAAGAACTTCCCGCCCTTCCGCTCTTTCTCCCGATAGGGGATTTCGTCCAGGAGAGGGATGAGCCTCTGGGCCAGCGTGGAGCTCAACAGCTCTTCCAGAGCTTCCACCGCATTCGATCTCGCACGAATGTCGTCGGAAAAAATGATCCTCCGGATGCGGCGGAGGTCTTCCCGGCCATAGGTGAATTCGAGGACAAACAGAATGGAGTGGACAATCTCCAGAATATCCTCTTCAAGCTTTTGCAGGAGAACCGCACGTATCGGATGCTCGTTCAGTTTTTCCAGTCGTGCGATGATGAAAACGATCCGGTACGCCTTGAACAATTCCCCATTGATGAACTCCCTGACTTCCATCTGGCTAACGCCGATGCGCCGAATCATCTCCGATACTCCCTCTCTCACGTCGCGTTTCGGTATGCGAAGACACTTCAGCAAGTCCGACGAAGACGCCAGGCCGGAGTCGGCAATTTTCTGCAGCATCAACCTCCTTACCTTTCTATGGCGTGACAGGAGGAGTTTCATAGCCTGCTCGACGGAAGATCGATCGTCCACACGCAGACACTCGATGGCGACTTTGCGCAAAAGGGGCGTTTCGCGTAGGGGAGACTCAATGATGGGCAGGATAAGGTCGTTGATGCTGGGGGCATTGAGCAGGTACAGCGCCTCCAGAATGTATGCCCTCTCCAACCCGTCCGAACCTTCGGTGAAGCGCTTCAGGATGGGCGGGATAAAATCGGCGTCTTCGCTTCTCCCTACGGCCTGCATCAGAAAACGAAGCTCTTTCCCGGCCGCGGAGTCTATCTGTCGGATGAGATCCCCTTTCGCCCCCTTTGCTTCATCCCCGCGTGTGCATTTCAGAAGGCCGAGCAGGGAGAGGTAGTGGAGTTGGCCCGAATCCCAACGTTTCGCCGCTTCCCGAAAAAACGGGGCGCTTTCGTCATGAGGTATATTCGTCATTATTTCCAGGAGCGTCGCTCTTGCCGCGTAACCGACTGTATCCATGACCTTGCGCATGGCGCCAAGATGGTTCGCCGTCAGCCCCGCTCGAACAAATGCGACGAGCCTCCGCTGAACCCGCTCCTCCTTCTCGGGAAGCGTTTCCAGCACGAGGTCTTCGAGCCCGGGATATTCCGCCAGTTTCAACAGTTCGAGGTGCCAGAGACATTCGTCCCCGCGTGCCTCCTGAAAACGTGAAAAGAGCAGCTTAACGACGCGCGTATCCCTGAACAGAGCCTTCACGTCGGTGGCTCCCAGCCGTTCGAAATCCACCCTCTTCTCCAGAAGCATGCCTACGACGATGTCCACATAGCTTTTCCGCAGCCTGAGGACGGCGATGAGCCAGACGACTCCGAACAGTGCTCCCAGGATCGACAGAAACTGGGGTTTCAGTATGTCCTTGGAGAAAATGAGAATGAGGGAACCTACCAATACTCCGATACGCACCACGGTGCCCCGAAGAATCGGTCTGATACGTGCTCCCGTTTCACGAGGGAAAAGGCCCATGATTGCGGCCATGGAGGGAGAATTCAGTGTGCTGCGGATGACGTTGGTGCTGACCCTGCCGTAAATTGCGCTTCCCAGCTTGAAATGAAAAAGGAGAGAAAGAAATACCAGTATATAGTTAAAGGGATGGAAAAGGATGGCCGTCGTCAAACCGAAAGCGGAAAAAAAACGGCCCGCTACCAGGAGAAGCACCAACGATATGCCGTTGAAGGCTGAACGGAACCAACCGAAAAAGGCGATCAGTCCTCCCTCGGACATGAATGATTTGTCGACAATGAAATTGAACTGATAATTGAGGAGCGGAATCATTAAGTTGGAGGCAAGGGTGACGATGGCCAGTATCCTGAAAAGCGGATAATTTTTTGACAATGGGACGATCGACTTCATCTCATCGATGAATTCGGACTTTCTCTTTACCTTCTTCACCAGATGGTGTCCGCCGAGGGCGGTGAAGCTCACTTCGAGATAGATTGTCACCAGGAAAGCGGCCGCCTGAAAGAAGGCGTACACGAACACGATGTTGTCGATGAGGAAGAACTTCGAGGCGTAGCCGGTGAACAGGCTCCCTCCTATCCTCCCCAGCACGCCTCCCGCCATGATCAGGGGGAAAAGCCTCTTTGATTGTCTCGTATTGAAAAGCTCGTTTCCGAGGTTCCAGAAAATGAGGAGCAGAAGCGATTCATATTGTGTTTTGAAAATATAGAACAAGGGATAGGTAATGTTCGGAAACTGGAGGAAGAATCTGAGCGCGATGACGGTGACGGGACAAATGATGTTGAGCCACCGCAACAAGCGAATCGTCGAAGTCCTGCGGAGGATCACCATCACGTAGTTCATGATGATGAAGGTCAGGAGAGCATTGACGAGATAGATAAAGGGAAGATTTCTTACGCCGAACCGTTTCAGAAACACGGTTTCGGCGTAATTGTCGAGGAGCATGGAACCGGCGGTCAGGGTAAAGAGGAGCGTCGAAACCCACAGGAAGATGCGTGTTTCTTCGGGATAGACACTCAGTGTTCGTTCCAGAAACCGTTTCAGACGTCTACGCTCTTTTCTCCACCCGTTGCCTCTCGAAGGCGGCGGGGAAATGGTCAGGAAAGCATGTCGATAAAAGCCTCGAGGCGGATCCTGGTCCTGTTGTCCAGAGGTCCGGGAGAATCGCCTTCCAGGGTGAGGATGGGCAGGTCGATCATTCGACGAAGGATGAGGTCCTGTATCTGGCGATGGCAAAAGCTCTGGGTATAGTGAATGAGTCCCCGGATGTTCCGCTCCCGCACGGCATCCTTGATGTCCCGGATGCGCGAGAAAATATCGTACGGATACGTGTACTGAAGATATTGCTCCACGATGTCCCCGCACAGGTAGGGCATGGCAAACTGCCGCTGGATTTCGTTGTAGACAACCCGTGCGGAAAAGGATTCCACGCACTCGTAAAGGTCCGCAAAGATCGGCGGAACGCCCACGTACCCGAGGCGAACAGGGGTTTCCTGCGGCGGACGCTGCCGAGCCTCCTCAAGAAACGCATCGAGCCGCCATTCGAACGAGTCGGGGTCCGAGCCGAAATCGGAACTGGAAACGAGCCACAGGTGGTTCTCCCCTCCCCTCACCAGGTTTTCCCGCCAGGTCATCTCGTCCAATCGAATCAGTTTCCGCCGGATTCCATCCAACCTTTGCTTGGAAGCGCCGACTTTTTCCCAGGTGGTCCCGAAGTGGCGAACAAGCCGTTCGATCTGGGCCTTGAGGCTCGTTGGAGTTCTCTCAAGCGGAAAATCGAAGGGGATGGTTTCCCTTCCATAGAGATTGAGTACCTCCATGAGCGCGTGGGTGTTGCTGCAGTCACCCTGGGTGACGGCGATGACCGACTGAATCGAGGGATCGCCGGCCACCACCGCAAAAATCGCCTTGATCCAGGCGCACACGTTTCGTGGAAAGCCCTCGTCTTCCGACTTTTCGATGAAAAAAGACGGGCTCTCATGGGTGATGAAGACGTTGTTCAGGTCGACGGGTGTCAGATCGGCCGCGTAGATGACCTCTACCGGGATTGTGGAGGTCATGCCGATGCGCTCACCCGCCATGAGAAACCTTCACCCTGACGTCCAATGCGGCGCCCCCCTCCCCCGATGCCCAGAGGATAAACGGATTGATGTCAATCTCCCGGATGGCTGGGAAATCGGAGACGAGATGAGACAATCTCTCCAGACACGAACGCAACGTCCCGACGTCGGAGGGCGATTGGCCCCGAAACCCCTCCAGAAGCATCTTCCCCTTCAGCTCGTCCACCATGTCCCCCGATTCTCTTTCGGTGATGGGAGCGGTCCGTATGCTGACGTCGTCCAGCAGTTCGACGAAAATTCCACCGAGCCCGAGAACCACCAGCGATCCGAACTGTCGGTCGCGGCGCCCTCCCATGATGAGTTCGATGCCCTTGCCCGCCATTTTCTGGACCAACACCTTCAGAGAATCGGCTGCGGACAACCGTTTGCCGAGGCCCGAATACGCTTCTCTCAGTTCTTCCGGGCTGCGGATGTTGAGCTGCAACGCTCCGGCTTCCGTCTTGTGGATCACCTCGGGAACGTCTGCCTTGAGGGCGACGGGATACCCCAGCTCTCGGGCGGCTTTCAGCACGTCCTCCTCCCCCACGGCGCATTGCCACGGGATGGTGGGGATGCCGTAGCATTCGAGCAGACGGAAACCCTGATCCATGGAAAGCCATTGGTCGGCGGCTTTCGCCGAGTCCACGATTTCACCGGCGCGGGTGCGGTCGGCATCCACGTCGCGAATCCGGTCGTGGTGCTCTCTCCCCCACCATTCTTTTTTATATGAGAGATAGAGCGATTCCGCCGCCTCTTCCGGACTGGTAAAGACGGGAAAATCGATATGCTGTTTTATGTAGGAGACCTCGGAATCGGAAGTCACTATACATATAGCCACCGGCTTTCCGTGACGCTCCACCAAACTCCCCACCTCCCGGATCAATCGTCGCGACGGTTCCTGTTCCTCCTCGTCCGCATAGGCGTGAACGAGAAGGACGCCGTCCACGTCGTCCATTTTCAGCATGGAGTCCATGATCTGGACATACAACTCAAGATCGAACAGATCGCCGAGGTCCAGGGGGTTGTCCAGCCGGATTACGCTTGCCCGGAAGTGGCTTTCGATGGACTCGAGAAACGACCTTTTGAATGAAGGAAGTCGAAAGCCGTATTTGTCGCACGCATCGGCCGCGATCACCGCATGGCCGCCCGAGCGGGAAACGATCGCCAGCCGGTTGTCGGCGAGGGGCGGCAGGGTCAATACCTTGAAATAATTCAGCGCCGTCTGAAAACGGTTCACCCGAATGATGCCCGCCTGTCGAAAGGCTGAGGAAACCACTCGGTCGTCCGAAGTGAGGGCCGCCGTATGGGAGGAGGCGATGCGATGAGCGGAGGAACCGACGTTGGCTTTATGGATGAGTACCGGTTTGTTCGACGTCCGGGCCAGGGATACCAGCCGTTCTCCGTCCGTTATCCCCTCCAGATACATCATGATCACCTTGGTCTGGGGATCGTGAATGAGGTACTCCAGGAGGTCCGATTCGTTTACGTTCAGTTTGTTGCCCATGCTGACGAACTTGCTCAACCCCAGTTTCTCGGTTCGGAGCAGGTTCAGATACGTCAGCCCCACTCCCCCGCTTTGGGCGATCACCGCTATCTGCCCTGCGGGAATGTCCCTGGCGAGGGGCACGAAAGGTACCGCGAGCCCGGCTTCCGTATTGATGGCACCGATCCCGTTGGGTCCCAGGAAACGGATACCCCATTTCTTCGCCGCTTCCAGGAGTTCGTTTTCCAGGTCTTTCCGGCTCTGGTCGAATTCGCTGAATCCGCTGCTCTCGATGATCACCCGTTTGATCCCTTTTCGGCCGCATTGATCCACGACATCCGGAACGGTGGCTGCGGGAGTGAGGATGACGGCAAGGTCCGCCGGTCCCGGAATTTCCCTCAGACTCTTGTAAATGGACTGGCCGAAGAGAACACCGCCTTTCGGACCGACCGAATAAATCAACCCTTTGAAACCCGCATTCAACAGGTTGGTTACAATAGCCTTGCCGAGATTGTTCGGCTTGGTGGAAACTCCCACCACAACGACACTTTCGGGATAGAAAAAGCCACGCATGATCACACCTGATAGAAAGTTCTTGAGGGAAGTTCAAGGCACGTCAGTTTACGACCATACACGGCGCCGGTGTCGATACCGATTCTGTCCGCCAGCACCATGGGCTCGTCAAACGGGGTATGGCCGAAAACGACGGTCTTTTCGAAACGCATTTCGGAAAGGAAGAACTCGTCCCGTATCCAGAGCAGATCTTCCGGGTTCTGCTCGGCAATGGAGATGCCCGGTTTTATCCCGGCATGGACAAAGAGGAACTCGTCCGTTTCGAGGGTAACGGACAGCGAGCGCAGAAATTCGAGATGTCCGGCCGGGAGGCGAAGCGCTGGTCCCCCGATGGGTGACGCACCGTAGCTCGCGAGAGTGGCGCGGCCTCCGTTCATGATGTACATCAGAGGATCGTTTCCCTCCAGGTAGTTCATAAGCATCTGTTCATGGTTCCCCTTCAGGCACGTGACGCGGGGATGCTTACGGGCAAGATCGGAAACGATCTCCACCACTTCTCTGGATTCGGGACCGCGGTCGATGTAGTCTCCCATGAACACTAAGCGATCGACGGACGGTTGCCACGGTATGATGTCCAAGAGCCGCTCCAGATGACCCCTGCAGCCGTGAACGTCCCCTATGGAGAATATCTTTTCCTGCATTCTATTTCCAGTATGCCATGAATTTTCGTTCCCTTGAGTCCAGCCTGGAGATACCGTCCTCTTCGGCGGCCGAAACCGCGTCCCGGTACTCCCGTTCCGTAAGGGGCCGGTTCAACTCCGGGTACCTGCCGGCCTCGTGGCACGGATGGTATTGCTCCATGACGTTCACGTAGGTACGGGGAGAGACTTCGCGATAAAGAAAACGCATGATTTCCCGTGTTCCGGCGAGCCCGTTGGGCATGACCAGGTGCCGCACCAGAATTCCTCTTCGGGCGTTGCCCGTCTTGTCGATGACCAGATCGCCGACCTGACGATGCATCTCTCCGACGGCCTCCCGCGCGCGTTCGGGGTAATCGGGAGCCTTCATGTAGGTACGCGAAACCTCGGAATCCCAGAATTTGAAATCCGGCATGTAGATATCGAAAATTCCGTCGAGCAGCCGCAGCGATTCCACCGTATCGTAACCGCTCGAATTGTATACCAGGGGGATGTTCAGGCCGGATTCGATCGCGCCGGGCAGCGCGGCCAGGATGGAGGGAATCGCATGGGTGGGGGTAACGCAGTTGATGTTGTGGCACCCCTCCTTCTGGAGGCGTAACAGAATCTCGGAAAGTCCCTCTATGGCCAGTTCTTCTCCCCTGCCCTCATGGCTGATTTCGTGATTCTGGCAGAAGACGCACAGGAGATTGCAGTGGGTCATGAAGACGGTGCCCGATCCCCCCCTGCCCACCAGAGGGTTTTCCTCACCAAAATGTGGGCCATAGCTCGATACAACGGGCCATTTCCCCGTGCCGCACACCCCTGTTTCGCCTCCCAGCCTGTTCACGCCGCACTTTCGGGGACAAAGGGTGCAATGCTTCAGTATCGCGAACGTCTCCGCAATTCTTTCGGAGAGCCCCCCGCGTGCGCTGAGCTGAATGTATGCCGGTAGCGGTTCGGTTGTCCGTCCCAAGACGGCTACTCCGCGGCCTTTGCGGGAATCGGCCGGCACACGCTTCTCTTGTCCCGCGGACGCGAAGAACCTGCAGCCGTCAATTCCAGGTATCTCTCCCCGGGCGATCATCCGGGATACTCATCGGTTCAGCACAAAATCCGTGATGTAGGGGTTGCTCCGCATCTCCTCGGCGATAGTCGAAGTCGGCGAATCTCCATAGTCATGGCCGGGCCACAGGACGGTTTCGGGAGGCAGTGCAACTAGCTTCTTCAGAGACTCGACCAGTGTTTCAAAAGAGCCACCCTTGAGGTCGGTTCTGCCCACCGCTCCCACGAAAAGCGTATCGCCGGTAAAAAGATTGCCCTCCCCGTACAGACACATGGCTCCCGGGGTGTGACCCGGAGTGTGGATAACGGTGAGTCCCGTCCTCCCCAGAGGAAGGACGTCCCCGTCCCGCACCAGCAGATGAGGCTTGGGGGACGGCTTGCCCCCCATCACCAGAGCGAATGCCTTGTTCATCATATTGGCCACGTCCGCGGCATCGTTTTCATGCACGACGAGTCGTGCGTCCGTGCGATCGAGGATCGCACGGTTTCCGCAGGTATGGTCGGCATGGGAGTGGGTATTGATCAAATATTTGACGTTCAGCCCGAGCTTGCCGACGCGTTCCAATACCTGTTCTTCATCGCCGGCCGGATCGATGAGGGCACACTCCTTTTCAATCTCGCACCCGACGATGTAACAGAAGACCGCCATACGGCCCACCGGCATCTGTTCTATGAGCATGCGTTTCCCTCGCTCGCTCCGCGCGGCAACCGCCCCGCCACCCTATTCAGCAGTGAGAATGCGCACCGCTTCCTCGTACTTCTCCTGGGTCTTTCTTATGATTTCTTCGGGCAGCCGGGGAGCGGGCGGCTGTTTGTTCCAGTCGAGCGTTTCCAGATAATCGCGTACGAACTGCTTGTCGAAACTGGGTTGCGATCCGCCGGGTTTGTAGAACTCTTTCGGCCAGAAGCGCGAAGAGTCTGGAGTGAGCAACTCATCAATAAGGATGAGTTCTCCCTCGTACATCCCGAATTCGAATTTGGTGTCCGCGATGATGATGCCTTTTTCCATGGCGATCTTCATGGCTTTTGTATAAATTTCGAGGCTGACCGATTTTACTTTTTCGAAAAGCCCTTCTCCGATGATCCCGGCCGCCTCTTGCTCAGTGATGTTCTCGTCATGCGATCCCATCTCAGCCTTGGTAGAGGGCGTGAATATGGGCTCGGGCAGCTGCTGGGATTCCAGGAGCCCGGAAGGCAGCGAATGGCCGCACACTTTTCCCGTCTTTAGGTAGTCCTTCCAGCCGGAACCGGAGAGGAAACCTCTGACGATGCATTCTATCGCCAACGGTTCTGCCTTTTTCACCCACATGGTCCTGCCTTCGAGGACGTCTTTGTTGCGGGCCGCCTTCTCCGGGAACTGTGCGGTGTCATACGAGATAACGTGATTCGGCACGACGTCGTTCATTTTGCCGAACCAGTATCGTGAGATCGTAGTGAGCATTCGGCCTTTGCCGGGGATAGGATCCTCCATCACCACGTCGAAGGCGGAAAGTCGGTCGGAGGCTACAATGAGAAGAGTGTCGCCGAGATCGTATACGTCCCGCACCTTCCCGCGTCGCCAGAGGGGGATATCCTTTAGATTCGTTGCTTTCACGATCGGTTCCATGCGTTCCTCCGGATTATGAATCATGGGGAAGAAGTCGAAGTTCCACGTGCGCCTTCCCACTTACTGAAAGAGATACTATTTAGCACAGAAGATTCCGCCGATGCAATAATAGACACTGCCACAGGAGTATGGTCCGAGGGTCCTTTCGAATCCGAAATAAGTAAAATTATAATCTTTTAATTATAATTGATATACAATTCATATAGAAAGAAACAAATCGATTGACACTTGGCTGGAAATATGATTTAAAGTGGCATTTTGTCATACTTTTGAAGGGAAGCTTCACGTTTTAGCTCCCGGTTGCCGATCAGGCGTGGCGCTCTCTTCGGAAAAAAGTATTTTATGTTCTATTCACTCGACGATTTCGTGGCACTCCGAGACGCTAAATACTCTAAACTCCGGTAAACGGGTCCGGTTTTCGGACGGGGGAGGACTCTTTATGTCTCGTTCTTCCAGAACGTGTCTTCTGTTCTTTCTTCTTTTCTGCTTTTGCGTGTCGGGCATTTCCCTTGCCCTCGCCGCACCGGTGGACAAACTTTCTTCCGACCTGCGGCTGATGATAAACGAGGGTTCCGCCAAGACCCCCGCGGCGGCAAATGCGGAAGTTCCCGGGGGCGGTGTTCTGCGGATTCTCGCACGAGCCACCTGTCCCGTTTCAACTTTGCAGAACGCCGGGATGAACGTGGTTGCGCAGGTGGGCGACATATTTACCGGTACCATCGCGCCGGCGTCTCTTGTCGGGCTCGCTTCCCTCCCCGAAGTCATCTCCATTAAAACTCCGGCTTTGCTCCGCTCCAACCTCACGGTAGCCGTACCCGCCGTGAACGGTGAAAAGGTTAAATCCGGAGTGGCCGGCGGTTATGCGGGATTCACGGGCAAAGACGTTATCGTGGGCATCATCGACACGGGGATCGACGTGAATCATCAGGACTTCAAGAATCCCGACGGATCGTCCCGCATCCTCTATATATGGGATCAAACCCTCGACGGAACTCCGCCGAGCGACTATACCTTCGGGACGGAATGGACCAAAGCCGACATCGACGCCGGCAGGTGCACCCACCGCGACATCGAAGGACACGGCACCCTGGTGACGGGTATCGCGGCGGGCAACGGGCGGGCCACCGGCAACGGCTATCCCGCCAATCGTTACATGGGGATGGCGCCCGAAGCGGACATCATCGTCGTTGCGGCGGAAGAACCCGGCTTCGGCTTCTTTGAGGACCGCATCATAAACGGCATCAACTACATTCAGTCGAAAGCCGCGGCGTTGGGCAAGCCCGTGGTTATCAATCTGAGTCTGGGCACTCAGGACAGCGCGCATGACGGTACGTCCTTTCTGGACAGGGCGATCGACGCAGCCTCCGGTCCCGGAAAAATCTTCGTCATCTCAGCCGGTAATGACGGAAATAACGATCCGGTCGGACAACCGCATCCTTCCTTTCACGCACAGGGCAAGCTCACCGCAAACGGCGCCACCGACATCGTAACCATCCAGATTCCCGCCGATCAGTGCAGGAATTCGGGAGCGTTGAACGACTTCCTCCCCATTGTTATGTGGTATGAAACGGGCGACGCGTTCCTCGTCAGGGTCACCTCCCCCAACGGTTACTCGGCGGAAGCCAGCACCGGCCAGATCAATCCCGAAAGCACGCGATCGACCGCCGACGGATACATCTACATCGACAACGCATCGGGCGGCCCCGATCCGAACAACTCCGACAACGAAGCCCGCATCAACATCGAGGATTTTACCGAGACCAACGCGCAGGGTTCCTATCTCCCCATAGGGGGCGAGTGGACCATTACGGTCATAGCCCAGAAAAGCTCCCAGTATGGCACCTACGACATGTGGATTCCGGGCGGCCAGTTCTGCAGCAGAGTGAACCAAACGGGTTTCGCGTCGTCCACCTCTAATTTCAACGTGTTCAACACCAAACTGGTAGCTTCACCCGGCTCCGCGACCACCGCGCTCACCGTGGGCGCGTTTGTGTCCCGCAACACCTGGACCGACGTGAATGGAAACATCATCGGAAAATTAGAGGACCAAGTAGGGCAGATCGCTTACTTCAGCAGTCCTGGACCTACGCGAGACAATCGGACCAAGCCGGAAATTTCGGCTCCCGGTCAGAACATTGCTTCAGCGCTGGTGGGACCCCCCGAACGCAACTTTATCTATCCCGCAGAGCAGATCGTTGGAGACGGGGAACACGTCATCAGTCGCGGCACGAGTTTTTCCGCCCCAATGCTCACCGGTTTGGTGGCCCTCATGATGCAGAACAACGTTATCAAGACGGGGGGAGTATCCAACCTGCAGTCGTTCCAGGTGCGGAGTTGGATTGAAACCAGCGCGGTAGCCGACCAGTTTACCGGAGCGGTCCCCACGTTTGCCTGGGGATGGGGCAAGCTCGATGCGCTCGCAGCCATGGGAAAGAACCCTCCCAACGGGCCGATCCTCAGTGTAAAAAACGATACCAGCACCTCCATCGCCCTCTCCTGGACGATCACCCCTCCTGCTACTCGGGTAATCGTCGAACGGAAAACCGGGGAAAACGGCACCTTCGAACAGGTTGCCACCGTACCCGGCGGTACGTCCTATCTTGATGCGGGTCTTACCAAGGACACCTTTTACGGCTACCGCGTAACGGCTCAATTCGGCGAACTGAATTCCAGCCCCTCCAACGAGGAAGGTGTCGTCGCCAAAAGCAGCGGCGGCGGTGGCGGCGGGGGTTGTTTCATCAAAACCATTCTCCACTGAGTTTAATGAAATCGATGTTCCGATCCATCCTGGACGTGCCCGGAATCAAAGTGGGGCACGCCCAGGATTTTTTTTCGAAGACCGGCGCCACAGTCATTCTGTGTACGGATGGCGCAGTTGCGGGAATCGACATCAGGGGCTCCGCCGCCGGCACTCGGCAGACGGACGCCCTCTCCCCCAGTCACAGCGTCTCCGCCGTTCACGCGGTTCTGATCGTTGGAGGAAGCGCTTTCGGCCTGGATGCCACGGGCGGGGTCATGCGGTTCCTTGAAGAGCGATCCGTCGGCTACGACGTCCTGGTGACGAAAGTGCCGATCGTGCCCAGCGTCGTGCTTTTCGATCTTGCCTTTGGAAGTTCTTCCGTTCGCCCCGACCAGAACATGGGATATGAAGCGTGTCTGAACGCTTCCGCCATCGATGTGCCGGAGGGGAGCATCGGGGCCGGTACGGGTGCGACGGTGGGGAAATTTTTCGGCATTGCGAACGCCATGAAGGGGGGCGTGGGAAGCTGGAGCGAACAGCTCCCGGACGACATCACGGTCGGCGCGTTGGCGGCAGTGAATGCGTTCGGCGACATCCGATCATTGGAGGATGGACGCATTATCGCCGGAGCGCGCACGGCCGAGGACAGCACTCTTTTTGCCGATACCGTTCGTTTGTTCAGGGAAGGGAGAAAACGCAACGCCTTCATGGTCAACAATACGACCATCGGCGTAGTGGCGACCACCGCGCGGCTCTCGAAGGAAGAAGCGGGTAAAGTGGCGAGGATCTGTCAGAACGGATTGGCAAAAACCGCGTCGCCCGCCCATACCACCTTCGACGGGGACACGGTTATCGTACTTTCGATGGGAAACAGGGAGTGCGACCTCAACGGGCTCTGCGTCACCGCCGAATCCGCATTCCGTACGGCCGTCCAGCGTGCGGTGACTCACGCCCACGGATTCGGCCTTTTACCGGACTTTCGGGATATCGAAAAGCATACCTCCGGTTCACTCACCCGATAATCGTCTCAGGCGGTAACCCGTTCGATATAGGCGCCGGTTCGGGTATCCACTCTGATGACTTCTCCTTCGCCGATAAAAAGAGGAACCTGGACGGTTGCGCCCGTTTCGAGCGTGGCCGGCTTCGTTCCGCCGCTGGCCGTATCCCCTCTCACCCCGGGCTCGGTCTTTTCTATTTTCAACTCCACGAAGTTCGGCAGTTCCAAAGCAATGGGTTTTTCGTTGAAAAACAACACCTTTACGTTGGTATTTTCCTTCAGATACTCGATGGCTTCCCCCATCTGTTCCTTGCTCAGGAAAACCTGGTCGAACGTCTCGTTATCCATCATGCAGTAATTCGCTCCCTCCTGGTAGAGGTACTGCATGGCGCGTTCTTCCAGATCCGGCCTGTCCACTTTTTCTCCCGCCCGAAACGTCTTGTCGAGCACCTGGCCGGTTGAGAGATTTTTTATCTTGGTCCGAACAAAGGCTCCACCCTTGCCCGGTTTTACGTGCTGAAAATCAACTATCACGTAGGGCTTTCCCTCAAATTCAATTTTCAATCCTTTGCGGAAATCAGACGTAGAAAACACGTTGTCGCTCCTTTAATGATGAAGTCCTCTCGCCATTCTCGCCTGCAGCAGCGAGAGTTTGGTGATGGCTCTTTTTTTCTCTTCCCTTTTTCGTTTCAGTGCGCTCGCCTCAGGAAACGGCTTGCGTGCAGGCGGTTCGCTTACGGGCAAGTCTCCATGCAGACCCATGAAACGGTCTCTCAGAAAGGTCTCAAGTTTTTCGCAATCGAGAAAAACCCGATAGGCGGCTATTGCACCTTCTCTTTCCCCAATACTCTTGTAGATGCTCGCCAGCAGTTTGAAAACTTCCCTGGGTTTGGAAAGGTCAAGAACGGCGTTTTCCAGTTTGGGGAGGATCTCGGACACCCTCCTCTCCTTTCCGAGGAGTCGTCCATATTCTGTCAGCAACTGGACGTCATCGGGGAAAATCTTCAGTCCCTTCTCCAAGGACATGGCGGCCTCGTCTTTTTTGCCGTGGGCCAGATGGGCCCGACACAGCTCAAGGTAGAGCGCCGGTACTGATTGGCTGTCGATTTCCATTGCAGTCATGTGTTTCGTCGGTAACAGGTGCGATAGACGATCGCCTCGCAGCAACCCTTCTACTCCGAGGCGTCGAAGATATAGACTAATTCATTGTCTTTGACAAGACCAAGTTCGGTTCGCGCCACCTTTTCAATATAATTAAGGTCGCTTCTAAGTTGCTGTATTTCCATGTATTTTGCACGGTTGTCCTCTTGCTGCTTACTTCGAACCTCAACGAGCCTCTTTTGTTCGGTCACCATTTCACGATAGTGGAACAATCCGTTTTCTCCGTAGAGGATCATGAAGGTCAAAGCGGCCATCACAATGAACAGCAACAAGCCCATGCAGGTCAAAGTGACCGGATTATCGGAGGTATTCATTTTCGACCGTTCCATTGCAGCCAACCGAAAAAAAATGGTTTTCCGTTTTCTTTCCCCGAAAGATCGAAAAGCAACTGATCCGTCAGGCCTCGTCCCCCAAACTAGGATATAACACAAGAGTCGCCGATCCGACAGTGCTCGTTCCGATAATGATCCACCTCATATATCACGGAACAATATCTGACGTGATACGATTATTGAAAATGGGTTTTTCTTGTCTTTCTCAAAGGATCATGCTAGGCAAAGACCATCTTTTGATTATCTACCATAACCCATTGAATTTTTCAAATAAAAAGCATTTTTGCAACGACGGGCGACTCATGGCGTTTGATCTGATACTGCATGCAAAAACCGTTCTGACCATGGACCCTCTGTTCCGCGAGGTCGAAGACGGAGCAATCCTCATAAAGGCGGGAAAAATCGAAGCGATAGGCCGTTCCGCCGAGTTCGAAGGAACGGATGCGCGGAGGGTGCTCCATTATCCCCATGGCTTGGCAATGCCCGGACTCGTTAACACGCATACCCACGTGCCGATGTCCCTCTTCAGAGGACTTGCCGACGACCTCCCCCTCAATCGATGGTTGGAGGAGTATATCTTTCCCGCCGAAGCACAATTCGTCAATCCGCATTTCGCCTACTGGGGAGCAATGCTCTCGTGCGCCGAAATGGTGCTTTCCGGAACGACCTGCTTTGCCGACGGGTACTTCTATGAACACGACGTGGCCCGTGCCGTCGAGTCGTTCGGAATGCGCGCGGTCCTCGCACAGGGTATTATCGATTTCCCTGCTCCCGGCGTACCCGATCCCAAACGTAACATCGAGGCCGCCGAGGATTTCGTCCACGGCTGGAAAGGTCGCCACCCCCTCATCACCCCTGCGCTGTTTTGCCATTCCACTTACACCTGTTCCGCCGAAACGATCGTCTCTGCAAAAAAGGCCGCCCGAAACAGGGCAGTCCCTTTTTTCATCCATCTGGCGGAAACCCGAACCGAGGAAGAAATCGTTCGGCAGCGTTATGGCAAAACGCCGACGGGTTTTCTCGATTCCCTGGATGTACTGGACGCCCAAACCATGGCCGTTCACTGCATCTGGCTCAACGAGGAGGACATGGACATCCTCGCCGCGAAATCGGTCGGCGTGTCGCACACACCGGAAAGCGAGATGAAGTTGGCATCGGGCGCTCCGCCGATGCAGGATCTCCTGGACAGGGGAGCAAAGGTTTCGCTGGGGACAGACGGCTGCGCCAGCAACAACGACATGGACATGTTCCTGGAGATGGACGTAGCCGCCAAGCTGGAAAAGCTGCGCAGGCTCGATCCCGCAGTTCTGTCGGCGCGGGAAATGCTCCGCCTCGGGACAATGGGAGGAGCGACGGCACTCGGGCTGGACTCCGAAATCGGTTCGATCGAAAAAGGAAAACGCGCGGACATCATCGTCCTGGACATGAAAAAACCGCACCTTATTCCGTTGTACGATTGCTATTCCCAATTGGTGTATGCGGCTAAAGGATCCGACGTCGTTACGACGATCGTCGACGGCAACGTCCTCGTCGAGCATGGAGAGACCGTACATCGGGACGTTGAGGAGCTGTATTATCAGGCCGGAGAAATCGCAAAGAAGATAGCGGACGCGCTTCGGCCCCATTGAGCAAGGGGAGAAATCGGGTATTTCGGGCGTTTACGGGGGGAAAGTGTACCGGCGTAATCGTTGACTTATTCAAATAATTCTTCTATACGGTTGCTGTCAACGTGGACGATTCTGCCGAGTTGCCCGTGTGAGGACACATGTTTTCTTGAAGCACAGAGTAAGACACGGGCTCGGTCGTGAAAGGTCGATAATGTCCGAAGCGGGTGGCTGGGGATAGCGTTATGCTCCGATTGGTCAATAAATTAGGGGACTCTGCCCTTTATCACATCAACACGCTAGGCAGAATGGGAGTCTTTCTCTTCCTTTCGGTGGTGGGGGTTTTGCGTCCTCCCTATAAGTTATTCCCCATAGTGAAACAGATTTACGTGATAGGTTTCCAGTCCATTTTCGTGATTGCCTTTACCGGCATTTTCACTGGGGCTGTTTTGGCCCTGCAAGGGTATCATGCTCTTCAACAATACGGTTCGGTAAGCGCTCTGGGGGGTGCGGTCGTCCTCTCTCTCATACGCGAACTGGGTCCGGTCCTTTCGGCTCTCATGGTCACCGGAAGAGCGGGGTCGGCGATTTGTGCCGAAATAGGCATCATGAGGATATCCGAACAGATCGATGCCCTGGACTGTATGGCCATCGACCCTTATCGCTACCTGATTGCACCCAAATTCGTGGCCTGCCTCGTTTCACTGCCCCTTCTCACTTTTATCTTCAACATGGTTGGGATCGTGGGCGGATACATCGTTGGAGTAATGATTCTGGGGGTCAACAGCGGGGCGTATTTCAGCAGCATGGAGCATAGCGTGGTGATGGGTGATATTTACATAAGCTTCATAAAATCGTTCACCTTCGCGCTGCTCATCGTATGTATCTGCGCTTCGAGGGGGTTCAACGTACATCTTGATCGGGGCGGCGGTTTCGGTGCGGAAGGCGTCAGCCAGGCCACGACCAGTGCAGTGGTTCTCTCCTCGGTCACCATCCTCGTATGGGATTATGTCCTGACGGCAGTCATGATATGAATCAGCAGCCCATCATTCAGCTCATTGATGTTGAGAAATCGTTTGGGAACCAGAAGGTTCTCAAAAAGATCGACCTGGATATTTTCGAAGGCAAGACCACCATCATTGTCGGAGAAAGCGGCCAGGGCAAAAGCGTGATTCTGAAACACATCCTCGGTCTTTTGCGGCCGGACCAGGGTAAAGTTCTGGTGGAGGGTAAGGACATCACCTCCATGAGTAAAAAGGAGTTGGAGCACATACGCAGCATCTTCGGGGTACTTTTCCAGAGCGTCGCTCTTTTCGACTCCATGAACGTGTATGAAAATGTGGCTTTGCCGCTCCGGGAACGAACCAGCATGTCGGAAGACGAAATAAGAGACATGGTGGGGGAAAAGCTGGAGATGGTGGACCTCACCGGAAGTGAGGAGAAGTACCCTGCCCAGCTGAGCGGGGGAATGAGGAAAAGGGCCGGCTTGGCACGTGCCCTGCAATTGAATCCGAAAATTGTTCTCTTCGACGAACCGACAACGGGACTCGATCCCGCAATGACCGAAGAAATCTACCGTCTCTTCTATCGAACTCAGCGGCAGCTGAAATATACCGCGGTTATCGTCAGTCACGATGTGCCCAAGATTTTTAAGCTGGCGGATTACATAGCAGTTCTGCACGACGGATACATTCAGGAATTCCTGCCTCCGGAGGAATTGCAACGCTCGGAGAATCCACTTATCCGTTCTTTTCTCGAAAGCACCATGGGCAGCATCTATTCCAGCGAAATAGAATCCATAGAGTTGGGTGTGGAGTGAATGATGAAGAAGTTCAGTGTCGAAACGGCAGTCGGTATTTTTTTGATTATCGGATTTTTCTGTTTTGCATATCTGTCGGTGCGTTTGGGTAATTTACCGCTTCTCGGGGAAAACAAGTATCCGCTCAAGGCGCGGTTCGGGTCGATTTCCGGGCTGAAAAAAGGCGCTACCATTGAAGTCGCAGGTGTTGTTATCGGTAAGGTGGACGGGATCGCGCTTGTCAATTATGAAGCGGTAGTTCACATGCTCATCGATGATGATGTAAAGCTGCCCGACGATACCATCGCTTCCATACGTACCCAGGGAATCATCGGGGACAAGTACATAAAGATGTCGCCCGGGGGGTCGGACAAATTTCTTAAACCCGGAGCCGAAATAACCGACACCGAATCCGCAATTGACATTGAAGAACTCATTGCCAAATATGTTTTCGGCAAGATATAGCGATTGACCTCAATCCCGGAAGGATCGGAAATAAAAGGGGAAGAGTCGTTTGGAGAAAGTTCGCCGCGTAGTGCTGGATATAATTGACGAAGTCGCCATCCTCCATTTTCTGAGCAGGGAAGAGGCTGAAGCGCTCGCTCCTTACCTCGAGTTCAGGCACTACCGTCAGGGCGAAACCGTCTGCAGTGAAGGTGAACCGGGCGAGTTCATCTCTTTCATCAGCTCCGGAAAAATGGAAATAAAGAAAGAAACGGGGTTCAAAGGGAAGCAGGTTATTCTGGCGGTGCTCTCCAAGGGTTCGTTCGTAGGCGAACTTTCCATCATCGATGGAAAACCGCGGTCGGCAACGGTGGTAGCACTTGAAGATTCCGATACCCTTTTGCTGCGGAGCGAACAATTCGAATCCTTGCTTCAGGATCATCCCCGCATCGGGGTGAAAATGCTTCGAGGCATGTGCCGGGTGCTGAGCCTTCGCCTGCGGCAGGCGGGTGACCGTCTGGCAGCCGTATTTTAAACAATCCGCAGAGAAACGGTATCTTTATTGGTCACAGAAGACGAAGGAGCGAAAAGTAAATGCCAATATATGAATTCAGATGTACCCAGTGTGGAGAGGTATTCGAAATTCTCAGTGTACGAAGCGACGAAACCATTGAAATGAAATGTCCGAAGTGCTCCGGGGAGAACGTTGAACGGATAATGAGCCGAGCCAGTTTCAACACGTCCGGCAGCAGCAAAGGCACCGTTCCTTCACTTACGGAACGTCAGTGCTCGGGAGGCTCCTGTCAAACGCTCACCCTGCCGGGACATTCCAAATAGGACGATGACCGCGCGTCGGCCGTTCCTCTTTATTCCACTTGAGTCCGGGCGGATGAGGCAACGGTTTCGAAAGCCCTTTCCACCGCTCCTTCCACGGTAGCCGCGTGTTCTATGCCGGGAATGTGCTTCCAGGTATAAAGCCCGAAAACCTCTTTTCCCATTTTCAGGGCAAGAGCGATTTCGGAGAGCGTGCCGTAGCCTCCCGAAACCGCAATCAAGGCTTGCGACGAGCGGACGACGAGCACGTTTCTTGCGTACCCCATGCCGGTTGCAATCGGCACGGTGATGTAGGGGTTGGCCTCTTTTTCGTCGTCACCCGGCAAAATGCCGACGGTGATGCCGCCCGCTTCCGAAGCCCCTTTCGCGCCGGCTTCCATAACGCCGCCCAAGCCGCCGCAGACAAGGATTCCGTTCCTCTCCGCAACAGCCTTGCCTACCGCATAAGCGGTCTTGTAGATTTCGCTCGGACACGTACCGGCGCCGATGATTCCTATCCTGATCGCTCCTGTACCGTCCATCCGTGATCTCCTATAAGGTCAACGAAACGGCACCCGCCCATTTTTGATTTCCTGAAAGCATTCCCGGATCTTTCCACTTTCAGGAGTTCCTGTGAATCCTGGCCGCCGACCGGAATAACGAGCAGCCCGCCGTCCGTCAGTTGATCCAATAGCGGTTTCGGGACATCCGGCGCCCCCGCAGTGACGATAATGCGGTCGTAGGGTGCGTAATCGATCCAGCCCTTGGTGCCGTCCCCGACCCTGATAAGCGCGTTCACGTAACCCAGCCTTGCAAGACACTTTTTCGCCCTGGCAGCCAACGAAGGGATTCTCTCCACACTATAGACTTTCGCTGCGAGTTCCGCAAGAATCGCAGTCTGATACCCACAGCCCGATCCTATTTCCAGCACAACGTCGCCCGGTACGACGTGTAACACTTCCGTCATCAATGCCACCGTGTAGGGCTGTGAAATCGTCTGCTTCTCACCGATCGGAAGAGGGTGATCGTTGTAGGACTGCATCTGAAGGGCCTCATCCACAAAGACGTGACGAGGAACCGTGGACATTGCTTTGAGGACCAAGGGATCCTTTATTCCGCGGGCTCTGATCTGACGGGCCACCATGTTCTCGCGAGCCACACGATAATCGTGATTTTCCATAAAGGTCTTCAAGCGTTACTCCTTCCGGGACATTCTCGGGCCATAGTAGAATGGAAAGGGGAAAAAAGTCAAAGAATCTCCGGTTCGCGGCCTTCATAGTACGTCATGGAGAAACGCATTATCGTTCTTGCCGGCAACGGATGTTTCCGTTACTTCTTGACGCCTTCTTGCGACTTTTCTAAAGTCGGGGAAGTTCACAATCCGGAGGCCGATACCTTTGAGAAATAGAGCACCCGTACGCCGTGGTTCGAAAACGCCTTCTCCCCTGGGTTCCGTGCTGAAAAAAGAACAGAGCCATTTGTTCAAATACCGGCCGATCTGGAATTCCTGGTCCAAGGCGGTGGGAGCGGAGGTTGCGTCGCATGCACAACCGGATGCCGTGCAGAAAAACGGAATCCTCATCGTGCGTGTCGATTCCTCCGGCTGGATGCAGGAGCTTCAATTCCTCAAGGGATCGCTTATTTCTTCATTGAACGATGCTTGCGGCAAGAACATCATCAAAGACATTCAATTTAGACTCGGCGCCCCATTGCAGTTGGACGGCAGGCCCCCGGAAACGCGTAAGCCCGCGGCCATCCCTCCCATGTGCAGGCTCGATGCGGAAGGCGCCTCGGAAATCAGGGAGAAGGCACGGCATATTCAGGACCCGGAGCTGTCGGCCGTTATCGAGCGTATCGCCGGGAAACTCTCTTCGCCGGACTGATCCGCCTCTTGTGTATCCGGGGCCGGAGGGGCCGTTCTCAGAGAGAATAGAGGGTTTTCATTTCCGCAGAGTAGTCGCCGCTTTCGGTATAGATATAGAGCGGGTCCGTTATCGTCATTTCCTCCCCTCCCCCCTTTGTCGCCTGGACCACGACCAGCTGAGCCTCCGCCCCGACTCTGCTGTGCACACATCGCAGCATTTTGGGCTCCAGGTTCCGCCTTTTCAGGGAGTGGATCAGATGCGCAAGGCGGGATGCCCGATAGATCAGGTAGATTCTGCCCCCGTTTTTCAGGAGATAGAAGGAGGCGTCGAGGATGTCTTCCAGCGAACCGAAGAGTTCGTGGCGGGCGACCGCTTTCTGATTGTGAGGGTTCACCCTCCCGGTTCCCGGTGTGCCGAAGGGCGGATTGGTGACGACAACGTCGTACGTCTCCGCAAAGAACGACCTTCTAACGTCGCGAACGTCCAATTCCCGAATGTCGATTCGCGAAAGCAGACCGTTCAGTAAAATGTTCCTTTGCGCAAGCAACGCGAGTTCGGGTTGTACTTCAATTCCGTCAATGCGTTCCACGTCTGCAAGCCGGGAAACGACGATCGGGATCACCCCGCACCCCGTGCCGATATCCATGAGCCTTTCTCTCTTCCCTACAACCACGTGGCGGGCGAGGATAACGGCGTCCATCGAGAAGCGATAGCCGGTTTTTTTCTGAAGGAAAAAAAACTGACCGTCGAACAGCGCGTCGAGGGTTTCGTCCGGTCCCGGGATGGGAAGGCCGTTTTCATCGGTGGTACCGCGATTCATGGACGTATCTTTCACGTCGAAAACTGCCTGCTTGAAAATGAATGCGAGTAAATGCGGCCCCGCACTTCGGCAAACTCAGGTTCGCTTGCCATTCGGAGACGCTAACTTTCCAGAACAAACGATTTGACGCGCCTTTCTATTTCCCTTATGTACTCCTCTTCCGCGGCAAGGGAATAGACGTCTTCATTCTTCGTTCTGTCCACCAGGATGATCCCTTTTTTCTCCATCAGCTTGAAAGCATTGCCGAAGGTCAAGTTGGAAAGGGCCCCGGCATGACGTAGCTGTCCTCTTTGCTGAAATTTGATCCCGGTCGACTTTGCTTTTTTCATCAGTTCGCGTCTTCCGAGTTCCCTGCCGTTCAATGTCCGGAGGGTATGCAGCGCCGTCCAATACGATTCCAGGTAAGCGCGAATGAGTTGCTTCCAGAGGGGCAGGAACTTAAGACCCACGGTAGACACCTTTATTTCCCGTGCCGGCCGCATCCCTTTGCAAGTAACGAAGTCCATATCTTCAAAAAAGTCGATCAACCGATCGAACGTCTGGGCTGAAAACTCCTCCTCACCGATAAATTCGAACTTCAACAAATCGCCGAGGAACCCTACCCTTTCCTCTATCGATTCCTGCATCGCCTCCTCATGCGGCGTCAACAGGAGCGCCGTTGCCATATAAGAGGCCGGCACGAAAAAATGGACGATGTTGTTTTTGTAGTATTCGAGGGTCAGCAGCTTTTCCTCATCCAGGGTGTAAAAGGCTTCCTCGTCCGTGTCGCCCTCTTCCAGCACTTCGAGCACCTTGCGATCCCTCAGCGCCGAGAGTCCGAATTCCATGCACCGATCGACATCGAACACGGCGTCCAACAGAGGAGCTTTCATATGCTGGAGATAGTTGGTGAAAAGCTGCATCACCTCTTTTACCTCCGAGTGCGGAAAGCCACGGTAGGGCAATGACGAAAGTGCAGCCGACACCAGAGTGAGGGGTGTTACGTTCGTCACGCTGTTGATGGCGTTCACCACGTGCATGGAAAATCGACGATATACTTCCCGCTTTTCGTCTTTCCGCATGGTGTCCACAGGGATGTCCTTGAAGTATTCCCTGGCCGAAATAGGCTCGGCGAACCGTACATAGACCGTTCCGTAGCGACGACGAAGAAATCGGCGGGCTCTGATCATCTGCATCAGACTTTCCCCCTTCTTCTCCTTGCCGCTCATTTCCTTTATATAATATTGCTCCTCCATGATGTGATCGTACCCTATGTGCGAAGGGATAAACAGGAGGTTATCGCACTTGCCCTCGAGGAAGGTATCGAGTGTGATGGAAAGAAATCCCAGTTTGGGCGCTATCATTTTGCCGCTTCGGCTCCGTCCGCCTTCAATGAAGAATTCTATCGGATATCCGTTTTCCAGGAGCTTCCGGACATAATGGGTAAACACCGTCTCGTAGAGAGGATTGTTTCGGAATGTCCTTCGAATAAAAAACGCCCCCGATTTTCGGAAAATATGACCCATTGGCCAGAAAGAGAGGTTGCTTCCCGCGGCGATTCGTGGAGGATGCATTCTCTGCAGGAAGAGGAGATAGTTGAGGACGAGATAGTCGATATGGCTGCGGTGGCAAGGCACGTATACCATCGTCCCCTGCCGGGCGGCTTCGCGGATCATGGACAAATCGCGGGGATCGACCTCGATTTTTTCAAATATTCTTTTGAATAGGTAGCCGAGGATATAGTCCCATATATGGATATAGGCGCTGGTGTAGTTCGCCGCAATTTCGTTGAAATAGCCGTTTGCCTTCTTGCGCACGAATTCTTTCGGCTTGTTCATGCGCTCGGCCAAGGATTCCAGTTCCGGCCGTATCTCCAGGTTGTCCAGGACCATTTCCCGGAGCTGTTCCCGCGTTCTGGTGGGGGGCCCCAGTATCAGTCTTCGCTGCCGGCTTATGTGTTCCAGCAACTCATCCGTCAATGCCCGGCTGGAGTCGATTAACGATTCGAGGCTTTGCTGATCGGATATCCTTTCCTGAAGGTTCACGATCGGTCCGACGTCGATAAACGTTCGCCGATAGTAGTGGAAAAAGAGGAATATTTTTCGCAGTGGGCCCGGCCTGTCCACCGAACCGAAAAACATATCCGTCAGCGAAGGGGTATCGCTTTCCACCTTCAATTCATGGACGTAAGTGAGCGGAACCAGAAGGATGGGTTTATCCATCTCCTTCTGGACCTCAAGGAGCAATACCAGAGGGTTTTCCAGGGACTTTACGAATCTCCGAGCAAAACCTTTCTCGTCCACCAGGAAAATAAGTGACGGCGTTCCCTTTTTGATTTCCTCCCGGTAAAATCCCGAGGTGTAGGGATCCGGCATCTTTCCGTGTGCAAAAAAGTACCTCACATAGTATTGGATCACCGCCAATACCCGACGAATCGGCAGCCAGAAGATCATGTTCAGATCGAACGCCATCTTTGGCGCCGAAATTCTATCTTGCAAAAAACGATACCGATACAGGAGGTAGTCGAGCCGTCCCCGGTATTTGATGGTATAGACCACGGTTCCCGTACGTGCCGCGCTGCGCAGCTTCTCGCGCACGTCTGGTGCATACTTCACGCTGCTGAATAGTTTGTACATGATCCAGCCGACGAGAAAACCGGGCTTGGTGTCCAGGATATGGGGAAAATGGTGGGGAACCGTCAGCCTCTTCCGCTTTTTCGGTTTTTGAGGCGGTTGGTTGTGCTCGTCCATTTGGTATGCTCCCGCGACTGCATGGGTTGAGGAATCTTCCGGCCGATCACCTGCTTCTTTTGACTCCTACCTTCGGACAAAAGGAAAAAATGGGACATTTACTACAAAAGGGGCTCAACGGGAGGCAGATATTCTGTCCGAAGGGGACCAACAGATCGTTGAATTCAATCCAATACTCCTCGGGAAGTTTCTTGCGCAACGCCATCTCGGTTTCATCGGGAGCTTTCGTCTTCACGTAGCCCCAACGATTACTGATCCGGTGCACGTGCGTGTCCACACAAATACCCGGTTTGTGAAATCCCACGGTCACCACCAGATTGGCGGTTTTCCTCCCCACACCCTTCAAAGTCAGTAAATCATCTAGTTCATTGGGAACTTTTCCATCGAACCTGTCGATGAGATCCCTGCTGATTTCTCTGATTACCTCTGCCTTGCGTCGATAAAATCCCACCGGATAAATGGATTCTCGTATCTGCTCTTCCGACAGGTCGAGCATATCGCGAGGGTTGTCGGCATGCTCGAAGAGCCGCATGCTCGCTTCCCTGGTGGTCTTATCCTGCGTTCGAAGGCTGAGAATGCAGGAGATGAGGGTCCGAAAAGGATCCCGCCATTTTTCCTGAACCACACCCACCGCCGGTACCGCGAGTTCCCGCACCTTTTCCCGCAGGATTCGTATGACTTCGTGAATATCCGAAGCCTCCATGGCTTTCTCCTCGAAAAACGTCAGTGCCGGCTAAAGTATGCGAAGAACGTAGTCATTTCAAGCGACAACTCGAAGATTAGGGAAGATCAGATCGTTCGGTCATAAAATTATCCGATTCGACATGCCCGCCCCTTAACCGTTTGCAAATTCACGGCTCTTACCATAGAGTCGATCAGCACACCGTGGGGCGTGCCAATGCTTGAATGTTCCTGGAGGGATACCATGAAACAAAAGATGCTGTCGGCAGTTCGGCCGGCGGTTCTGGCTCTTGTCGTGGCGGGACTACTGACGGCCCTTGTCCTCCCCTGCGCGGCCGAGGCTACGATCAACTGGAAAGAACACAGTGAAGCGCGGGAATTGTCCAAATCGTCCGGAAAGATGCAGCTCATCTATTTCTACGGTGATTATTGCGTCTATTGCGCGAAAATGAACAAAGAGACGCTCTCGGACAGTGAAGTCGCCGCCTACGTGAACGAAAACTTCGTCGCGAGCAAGATCGATACGGAAAAAGACAAGGATATGACCTCCGTGTTTCACGTACGGTCCCTCCCCCAAACCGCATTCGTTCAGGCCAACGGGGGCATTGTGGCTACCATTCCGGGCTACATCAAGCCTCCCCTTTTCCTCTGGCTGCTGAAATATTTCCACAGCGAGAGCCATAAGACCATGAACTTCATGGAGTTCCTCAAGCAGAACAACGCCGAGTCCGTCATGGGCCAGGAGTGAATACGTTCCGGGTCCCGAGAAGAAGTTTCTCGCGAGGAGCATAACGCAGCAGGTTTTCCATCCCGCCGGTGACGGTGTGCATCCACCCGCCAACGTGAACGCACACCCCACCGCCTTGTTGCTCCAGGCTTTGCAGAACGCCGTTGATGCTTGTCGCCATCCGGCGTTCCCTCGTTTCCCATTCGAGACGCGTAGCGTCGTCCCATCCCAGGAAGAGTTCGTCCGTCCGATAAGGGTTCGCCAGATACCGGGCGGCTCGCCGGTATTCCGATTCGCTTTTCTTCACCAGTGACGTCGACGCGGTTTTCTCGATGGCTCGAAGATTGTCAAGCGTGGGGAGTTCCTTGAGCAGTCGGAGGAAAAGGCGAGCGTGTTCCGAGGAATCGACTGCCGCCACGGAGCAGCCGAACTCGCGGCCGGCTTTCATGGCCGATTGATATTCGAACGGCAACGCCAGCTGCAGGGAAATGTCGCGAAACGCCGGCTTCCGGCAGAGTTCACGGGCTTTTACTCCATTCTCGCAGGCCAACCGTACGATGTTCCTTAAAAGAAGCACCCGCATGCGAGCCGCATAGCGCCTTCTGAACCGAATCGACAGCGGACTTATTTCCACGGTAACCGCTTGGGGCCGCAGCGAAGCCAGAAGGTTGTCGAGCCTTTCACCTCCCCGCGGGTCCCGGTGCACAACTCCGATGAGGAACAGCTCCACTCGCTTCTTAATGTCCGACAACTATTTACCGCCTTACGCAACGGGGAACCGGTTCATTTGGCTAATGAGCCGCCGTCCACCGAGAGGATGTCCCCGGTAATGAAGTCGGAGGCGGATGAGGCGAGAAAGAGCACCGCATCGGCAACTTCGGAAGGTTCTGCGATGCGTCCCATCGGGATGGTTTTGACTATTTCCTTATGGATGGATTCGTTGCCCCAAAAAGGTTTGCTGAATTCGGTCCTCACCATGCTGGGAGCAACGGCATTTACTTGTATGTGAAACGGGGCAAGCTCAACGGCGAGTACTTTGGTCATCATCTCAACCGCAGCCTTTGCAATGCCGTAGATGCCCATGCCCATGGCCGCCCGACGTGCTGCGATGGTCGTTATGTTGATAATTTTCCCACCCTTTCTTTCCTTCAGAAGGGGCGCCGCGTACTTGCACACGATGAAGGTACCCTTCAGATTCGTTTCCACCACCTTGTCGAAAAGAGATTCGTCCGCCGCCAAAACGGATGGGGTAAAGATATTCATCCCTACATTATTCACTACAATGTCCAGCCCGCCGAACTTCTCGGAAACAAACCGCATCAACTCATTTACCTGATCGCTCTTCGCGATGTGAACCGCACGACCGGCGATGGCCAGATCGTGGGTGGTGGCTTCTTCCACCGCCGCGTCGACGCTTTCCTGTTTTCTCCCGCATATGACTACGCGCGCACCCTCCCGAGCCATGCGGAGCGCTATTTCCTTCCCGATCCCTCTGGTACCGCCGGTAACAAGAGCGATTTTTCCCGTCAAAGCAAAATTCGGACTGGCCATGATTGTTGCTCCTTTCATGGAGGGTGATAGGGTGCTCATCGTTGATAAGGAAATGCTCCTTCAGGATGCCAAATCCCCGGAGCGAATGCAATATGAAAGGCGTCGTCGACGCCGCAGGGAACAATGATTGGCCGGAGTGATGTTCCACCACGGCTTCCCGTTGGAAGTAACGCCTCTTTTTATATTTTATTACTTGTACTTATACTGTATAGTGCCTGCGTCTTTGATCGTAAAGGCATCTTATGATTCCAATCGGGGGTGTGTTCATTCCATGGGTTTTCACGTCGTCTTCGTCACCAAGAGATGCCTGCTTATCCTCGTCCTATTGGGGTTGGCTTCCGTAGCGCTGTGCTCCGAGGTCGAAACCCCCTATCAACTCAATCCGGTGGTAGTCACCGCCACGAGAGCCGAACAATTTCCAGAAGAAGTGGCGGCGGACATTGCGGTCGTCACACGGGAAGAATTCGAGAATCTGCCGGTCCACAACGTTGGCGAAGCGCTGCAATACGTTCCCGGACTCTTTATCGACTTCAACGGTGGTCTGGGGAGCCAGGCGACCCCCTCCATTCAGGGGTCGCAACCGGATCAGGTGGTGGTTTTCCTCGATGGCGTTCGATTGAACATGCAAACAAACCCGATCGTGGACCTTTCCTACCTCCCCCTGGAAAACATAAGCCGCATCGAAATTTATAAGGGTGCCGCGTCTTCCGCATGGGGTTCCGCGTTGGGCGGCGTCATCAACATCATCACCAGGGAACCGGGAGGCAAGCCCTTCTCGGGTGAGGTGAAAACATCTGTCGGGGAGCACAACACTTTCAGTGCTTCAGGTTCCCTGCAAGCCCATTATGAGTCTTCCAGCGCGCTAGCTACGACGTCCCACCTGGAAACCGGCGGTCACATTCCCCATTCGGCGCACCGCCTGGATTCGCTTTACGCCAAATATCGAGTCGAAATATCCACTATTTCAGATATTACGTTTTCTACATACTATACCCAGGGCCGCTCCGAAAACCCCCTGCCCACGGAACCGGATCTTTTCAGTGAAAGCTACAAGAGGAGGTTTCTCCAGACCTTGACACTGAGATCTTCTCCCCGTGACAATCTGCACTGTGAGTTCCGTGTGTGGAACCAGCGTCTCACCAATTCGCAACGAAACATCTACCCTTTGAGCGGGGGATCGCAGGAAACGTTCAGTTTAGTGGAACGACTCATGGGAGCAAGCACCAAGATAAGCTTTGAACCGTCGTCCCGGAACATGATGGTGGGCGGCTTCGATGGAGAATGGGGCAGCTTTGATTTCACACCGCTGGGAGATTCCACTTACAGCACGCGCAATATCGCCGTGTACGTGAATGACACGCTCTCGCTCCACCAATTCAGTATCACCGCCGGGCTGCGGCTCGACAACAACAAGGATTTCGGTTCGGAACTCAGCCCCTCCATTGGGGCCGTCTATCGTCTGGGGGTATATGATACGCTTTTACGATTCATGGTTGCCAAAGCGTTTTCCGCCCCTCCGTTCAACTACCTCTATTTTCCGGAAGTGGGAAACCCAAACCTGAAGCCGGAGAAATGCATCACCTATCAGCTCGGCGGCGAAACACTGGTGGCGCACATGCTGCGCGTGAAAGTGACCGCTTTCTGGTCGGATGTAAGCGATCTCATAACGTTCGATCCGGGAACAGAACGATTGGTGAATCTGGATGAGGTAACGCGACGTGGAATCGAGGGAAACCTCTCCGCGGATATCCCGTACGGGTTTCAGCTTTTTGTCGGTGGGTCGTATGTTGAGGTTGAAGATAAAAAACGGGACGAGCTGGTGAAAGATATTCCGGGCATGACCTGGGCCGTCGCCGTCTCGCACCTCTACCGTGGCATGGTGCGCCAGTCACTGACGGGAAAGTATGTCTGGTATCGTTCCAGCTACCCGGAGACACGGGATAAAACGTTCCTCTTCGATTACCTTATCAAAGTGACGCCTCTCCTGAAAACTCCGCTGGAACTCTTTTTCGCGGTACACAACATCTTCAATTCCACCTGCTATCAAAGGGCGTTTTTCCCCAACGATAGTCGTTGGGTAGAAGCCGGCGTCTCGTTCAGTTTTTAAACGGATCGCTCCGTTACGACACCGGAGGAGTCGCCGCCGCGGCGAGATGGGCGGAAGCTTTTTGGCGAACGTAATCCCGCACCTGCGCAATATGAAAATCGTAGTTACAGTAGATTTTGTCGAAGCTTCCGGATCTCAGGAGAGCCTGGTACCTGCATCCCCCATTGCACCTTGGAGCCAGGGCGCAATTCTCCATGCATTGTTCGGGGAGTGTCCGGTTCGCTATCATGGCCTTCCTTACGGGATTTACCCCCGTGGCAACGTGTCCGACGGTGAACGCCTTGTGATCCAGCATGGCGGGACAGGAGATTAGATCGCCTGAAGGATCGATGATGAACTTGCCCCTGTTGTTGGCCATGCAATCGCTGGCGGGTGCTTCGTCGGGAAGCGGGAATCCACGGCTCTTCAGCGTATCGAGTATCTCTTTGTAACGATTGAAGCTTCCCAGTTCGCCGCAATAATTCCCTTCCCCATTCCCGAACCCGTATTCCCTCTTCAGAATGGGGCCTACCACCATCTCCTGGAGATGGGCTCTTATTCCCGCCTCATCCAGGTGGTCGAGAAAAGGGATGAGGGCACGGGTGAACAGTTCGTCTTCGGCGTCATACTGCAGGTAGAGCACCAGCGGAGTAACCTGCATCACCTTCTTCATATTTTCCACCACCGAATCAAACGTGGCTTTCCCTTTGCGATCACGCCGCATTCGATCATGGTACTCACGGGGCAGAAGTGTGACCCGGACTGCGCGAAGCCCAATTTTGCGGAGGTCCTTCACTAATTCGGGAGAGAGGAGCGAAC
The DNA here is from genome assembly GCA_963826125.1 of uncultured delta proteobacterium. Taxonomy (GTDB): domain Bacteria; phylum Desulfobacterota; class Desulfarculia; order JACQYL01; family CAWGVV01; genus CAWGVV01. The sequence continues at coordinate 967,246 of CAWGVV010000001.1, forward strand.
CGTTGCAGATAAAGGAAAAACCGAACTTGATGCCGGCGCCTCGACAATAGTAGTAGACGGCCTCCGCGATTCGCCGTATCGCCATAACGTTGAGCAGCGGCTCGCCGCCGCTGAAATCCAGCTGCACGGTATGCGGCCGCAAAGATTGAATGCGTGAGACGATGAAGAAGACGGTTTCCCGGACCAGGGAAGCGTTCATGCTCCGTCTCCCCCGAAACCCTTCTTCCACGCAGTAGGAGCAGGCAAAGTTACAGTGGTCGGTCACCATTATTTTGAAAAGCAGCGATGAAGTATCATTCGCCGCTTCCTGTTTACGCGCCAGAAGAAGACGTGTCTCGTCCACCTCATTTCCTATCAGGAACATCTGCCTGCTGCATTGCTCGATAACCCGTTCGTTTCCGGTGGGCTGCTCACTTTTCTTTATGCTTTCCCACACCGAACAGGGCAACAGCGCAAGCGCCTGGGTAAAGGTGTTGAAGAGAATGGTACACTCTTCGTTTCCGGCGGCGAGCGGTACTTCCACGTTGAAACGGGAAGGCTTCATCCTTCCATCCGAAACCATTGTATCCTTTCCATGATTCTGCGGAGTGGGATATCCTCTCTTTCCACGCCGCAAAGGCTATACGGATGATGGTTTTAAGAGAAGGAGACCGGCGGGCTCAGGGAAATGAGTCCGCCGGTCACTTTCGGTAGGACTTGTCTACTTTCCCGGGAGTTCGAACAGTCTTTAGACCCAGGACGCGTCGGGAAGGAGCCGACAGCAGCCCAGTACGTTTTCCACCGTCTCCCATTTTGCTTCGCAAAAAATCAGCATGAACTCACCTCCTTTTTCTCGGTAGTTACCGCCCACGCACAGGCGGATTGTCTCTACCTAAAACAGGAATCATGCCGGTTTGCGTCGACAAATTTATCTTTTTATTCTCGCTACTTATAAAAGCAGACGATGGAATGAATCGAATTATTCAGGAATCATAGGGAGAAAGAGGGAAACTATTCCGGAATCGGTCGGGGCCTAATCGTTGAGGGACGAACGGGACAGCTTGCGGAGAATAGTGTAGTGGGCGGGCGCGGAATGCATGGAGAAATTTTTTACCCGGTTGCTTATGATATTGTTGTTCACGCTCACGCTGTAGAGGAATGAGGCAGGTTGGTCCTCGGAAAGAATTTCATCCGCCTCCCGGCAGAGATGAACGTACATATTTCGGTCCGTTGAATCATGGAGCCTCTGTAAAATGTCATCAAGTTTTTCGTTACGATATCCCCAATAGTTCAACCCTCCGAGCGGCTTTCCACCCCAGACGCTCTCAAGATTGCGTTCCACGTTCCTGATTCCCAAAACGACACTTTCAAATTTTTTCGTCGACAATCTTTTTTTGATAATATCGGATAGCGGGGAAACCTTCAGCCGAACCTTGATGCCAACGGCATAAAGCGCCAACTGTATTTCTCTCGCTATGTGAGCCAGATCGGCCTTTCCCTCGGGCACCAGCAGTTCCAATTCCCATTCGGCGCTCTTCCCATCATCGGCCCCATCCTTTGCAGGGGATAGACGCCGCAAAACCTGATGCAGGAGTGACGGATCATACGCGATCGGTTCGATCCGAGGACTGTGATAAACCGATTCCGGGGAGAAGAATCCGGACAACGGCACCGCAGTTTCAGGTTCAAAATACTGATCGATCATCCGGCGGCGATCTAGCGAGGCGGTGATCGCCCTGCGAACGTCCCTATTTTTGAGCAAGGGATGGTTGAGATTGAAAAACAGCGCATACAGATGGGTGATTCCCAACTTCACCACCTGGAAGTTCGCACCGGTATGTTTTGAGTATCGGGTATTTTCGTCGGAAATGCCGAAAACGGCGTCCGTTTCGTTGAACAACAGGCGATACCATGCAGTCTCCGAATCGGGAACATGGCTGAATTGAATTTCTTCGATCGAAGGCTTGCCTCCGTAAAATCCGTCGAATGCTTTGAGGACGACCCCTCCTTCTGCGGACCTCCCCTCAAAACAGTAGGGTCCGCTTCCCAGCGGAACAAGCTCATCCCTCGCTTCCGAGGAGCCGGGAGTCACAATGTCCGTCGATGCGATTATGTCGAAGAAAAAAGGAACCCGTTCTCCGAGTTTGATGAGGATTTCATTTTCCCTTGACGTATCGATCTCCCTGATCGCGCGATTCAATTCCGGATACAGTTCCCTCGTCATGGCGACAATCGAGGAGGCAACGTCTGCCGAATTCATAGGCCTGCCGTTATGAAAGACAACGTCGGGCCGGAGCAGGATCCTCCATTGCCTCCCTTCGTCTTCACTGGTCCATCGCAATGCCACATCGGGGATGAGTTTACCGTCTTCACCAGGATACGCCAGAACGCTGTAAAGGAGAGGAAAAACATAGGTGGAGCCGGCTGAAATGGTGGCTGTCGGGTCCAGTGAGGTTATTGGGCTGGTTACATCGATCCGCAGTATTCCAGAAACATGGTTCTTGGGGATTGGTAAAAAAAACCCCGGATTAAAGGTGAGGAAGAAGATGCCTGCAAAAAAAACCATGCATAGAATGGGAATAATCCGAAAAAGAAGCTGACTGTCCGAATCGGTCCGGTTTTCCTTATTCCTGCGCTCGGAAGCCATGAGAGGCTCACGTGCCCCCGTCGATTTTCGTTAATGTATGCAGGTTGAATCGATAATGGTCGTGGGTATGCTCGTCGGAATCAAGGATTTTTTTTTAACCAGGGCTCCGATGACGTCCGGGGTAGTGAACGGGCGAATCGCCTCGGCGCCGAAAGGCTCGTCGTACTGTTCGATCAACACGTCTTCGGTGAGGAAACGGCTCTCCGGCGTAACCATGTCCGCCATTTCCAGCAGCAACGAATCCAGATTCGGCAGTGCCACATCAAGGGGCTCGTTGAGAAGTCCGGGCGCCAGCCGGAATCTGTTCTGCCTGGTCTTCCCGCGATTGCCGTACACGAGACAAGATTCGTTGAGGACGGTACGGGCAAACTTGACCCTGCTCTGCTCCGTCCCGATATCCAGGGAGGAGAAAAAATCCACCAGATCGCCGAGACGAAAAGACTTCCCCTCAGTCTTTTCGTGAAAAGTAACATATGCCTCGAAGTAATTCCTTTTTCTCAGTGCCGGGTGGACATACCTCACCGCGCCGAAGAATCGTTCGGTATTCACCCTCGTTTTGTGCGTCTCCCGCAGACCCGTTCCCGGGCGGAAACCGCGCGACGGCTCTAATTCCAGCGGCAGATGGCGGATTTCGATGGTTCTTCCCCTGCCCCTGATGGCCGCCTGCTCCACCACGTTTTTCAGTTCCCTGATGTTTCCGGGCCAACGGTAAGCGAGGAGGCGGTCAAGTGCCTCCTTGGCGATCGTGGGCTCTGAAACGGATTCCCGCGCGCTGAACACCTGCAGAAAGTGATGGGCGAGGAGAGCGATGTCTTCCGTACGTTCCCGCAAGGGAGGCAAATGTATGGGGTACGCGCACAATCGGTAGAAGAGGTCGGATCGAAACGTTCCCTCCTTCACGGCTTCCAGCAGGTTTCTGTTGGTAGCGGCGATGATTCGAACATCGGACTTTTCCTCGCGCGTGCTTCCTACCCGCCGAAACTTCCGCTCCTGCAAGAACCGCAAAAGCTTCGCCTGATGTTCGGGTTGCAGGTCTCCCACTTCATCCAGAAAAAGCGTGCCAGTGTGGGCCGCTTCCACCATGCCCTTCTTGGAAGCGACGGCGCCGGTGAATGCGCCTCTTTCGTGGCCGAAAAGTTCCGATTCGAAAAGATGGGAGGAAATCGCCGCACAATTAACGGGAATGAAGGGCCCATCGCTCCTCGAACTCACGCCGTGAATGTAGGCCGCAAACAGTTCCTTGCCAACTCCCGTCTCACCCGTGAGCAGGACGTTGATGGAGAAGGCGGCTACCTGTTCGGCCTGGGCAAGTACCGTTTCAAAAGCCTTACTACTCCCAATGAGCAAGGCTCTCATCGAATCGGTCCGCTGTTTCATTCGGGAGGACGGGAGGAGTCGGAGTCGGCGGGCGAAATCATCTATCCGGTCGGCGATAAGCTTGAGTATAATCTTCTTCTCTTGCCCGTATGTCGCATTTTGTTGGAAGGAAAGATCAAGCTGACGATCGGCCTGCTCCATCAGGTATGCTTTTTTCTCTTCAAATTCCTTTGCGGAGGAAATGTCTTGAAGCCGTTTCAGGTGTTCAAGATAAATACCTCCGGCCACCCATCCATAAACGTTTTGCGCCTCCGACTGATTGGCCTGCCGGACGGCGAGCATGGCGATGTGATCCAAGTTTCCGGATTCTTTTATCCCCTTTCCCGCACCGTCACGCAATGGCGGAAGCTTCATCTGGCCGAACCATGCAGAGTACTGCTCTTCGAATCCGTCCGCGTCCACGGGGGTGGCGCAGGAAACCAGTTCCCAAATTTCCGACTTTACGAGGTAAAACCACAGTCCCCACCTCAGCGTATTAATCTCCGTTTTTTCCATCCACAGGCCTTTCCAGGGACCATGCATCTTCGTCAATGCCAAGTTCTTTCATCTTGTTGTTCAACGTATTCCTGTGTATCCCCAAGAGTTGGGCGGCCTGTCGCTTTCTCCCGCCGGTTTTCTGCATTGCGGCGAGTATCACCATTCGTGCTGCGTCCTTCATGGTGGTAACGGAAACGCCCTTTTTCGATTCTCCCACACTCAGGAAATTCAAATCATGCGGCATTATGTCGATTCCGTTGCATCGGATAACCGCAGATTCGATTGCCTTTTCCAGCTCCTTCAAGTTTCCGTTCCAGGAGTGCATATAGAGGGCGCTCATGGCGTCAAAGGAAATTCCGTCGATTCTTTTCCCCAACTGCTTCTGGCTCTGCGCCAGAAAAAAGAATGCAAGGGGGAGAATATCATCCGGCCTCTCCCGCAACGGCGGAATGGAAAAAGATACCGCCGAAAGTTGATAGAAAAGGTCCACGAGCAAGCGCCCCTCATCCCTCAGACGAACGGGGTCTTCAGTGGTCGAAGCCATGATCCGGGCATTGAGGGGTACTTGAGTCGTATCATCCGCCCGGCGGAAGGTACGGTGTTGCAACGCACTATATAATTTGCCCTGCACTTCCATCGGCATGTCTTCGATGGCGCGTACGAACAGGGTGCCCCCTTCCGCGCTATCGAAAAGTCCGGGCATGGGAGCCTCATTCGCGGAGCCGTTTTCGGTGAACCCGAACAGTGCCCTTTCCAACGATCCGGAGGAGTATGCCTTGCAATCGACGGACACAAAAAGGCCTTTGCTCGACAATCCGATGTGGTGAATCAAACGGGCCAGGAACGCTTTGCCGGTTCCGGTTTCACCGCTGAGCAAAATCGGGGTGTTCGTATGCGCAATTTTCCTGATGTGTTCGATCGTTTCCTTTTTCCATTCGCTGTACCCCACGATCGATTCTTCCAAGTCCAGTTTCATGCGCATCTCCGCGGAGTCCGACAGTGATTTCCTCTTCAGGGCGGCTTCACGAATCCTGACCCAGAATGCTTTGTGATCGAGGACGGGTTTTTCGAAGTAGTAATACGCTCCCATCCGTACCGCCTCTACGGCTTTTCCCACCGACGCATACGCGCTCATTATGATGACCGGCAGTTGTGAATCCATGCTGCGGAGGGACCGGAACAGGCTCATTCCGTCCATACCTTGCATCCGGACGTCCGTCACCACCACATCCGCGCCATAAAAACGAAAATAGTTGAGTGCCTGAAGCGGATCGGAGAAGGTTTTCAGATCGAAGAATTCATCTTGTCCGCTGAAGCGGGCATTATCCTTCAATAAGGTGAGAAAGTCCTTCTCGTCGTCCACGATGATTATTCTCGACTTCACGAAACCCACTCTCCCGAGAAAAGATGTGTTTCCGAGGAAAAGGACCGTTTCGGCATCAGTATGGTGAAACATGTCCCCCCGTCTTGCGCATTTTCAGCACTGATTTTTCCGTGGTGTGCTTCCACCACGTTTTTGGCGAGTGCCAGACCCAGACCCGAACCGTTCTCCTTGGTGGTGAAGAAAGGTTCGAATATGGAGGTATTCCCGTCGTGGGGCAATCCGGGACCGTGATCGCGAATGCGTATCTCCACTGTCTCTTCCTCCTCGCGAACGCTGATGTCTGCCGTTCCCTCCCCCTGTTGGGCTTCGAGGCAATTTTCCAGGATACAGGAAACTGCCTGGCTTAAGGAACTCCAATCGCACTCCAGCATGACGTCGTCACCTTTTGCCTTCATACAATCGAGCGTGCAGGCGAGGCCCCTGAGACGGAACATTTCGGCAAGGAGGGCTATCTGTTCGCACAATTTGCATTGCACGACCACCATGGCCGGCTTCCGCGCGAAGGAGAGATGCGTTTGAATGAACAGGCGAAGCATTTCCGACTGCCTTTCGATTATCTCTAATGTTGACAGTGCCTCGGGAGGTATGCCGGCCATTTTCAGGTTGGAAAGGGCAAAGGCGGAAATATTGAGATAATTCTTAACCTGATGGTTTACCTTGCTCGCAGTAACACCGAGGAAATAAAGATTCTTTTTATGGAGGTCATCTTCCACCTGCCGGACGACCCGACGCATGTAGTGCTGAAGATCGGCGGCCATTTTGTTGAATGCGGTACATAGTTCACCGATTTCGTCTCTTGACTCACCGCTCACCCGATAGGAGAGATCGCCCGAAGCAATGGCAATGGCGCCGTTGCGGAGGCTTATGATGGGGCGCACGAAATTCCTCACGAAAAGAATAGCCGCCACATACGCCAGGAGAAATATGGAGAACGTTATGCAGCCGGAAATGAGAAGATTCTTGTAAAAAAATTTGTGGATGTCGGTAAGGGAGCGCAGGAGCACCAGCGTCCATCCCGTGTCGGGAATTTTCTGGGCCGTGATGACCATGGACTCCGGTCTGTCCTTGACTGTCCAGGAAACGGGTTCCGGACCGATGTACCGCCCCTCGAGATTGATTTCCCCCGTCTCGGGGCGGAATAATCCATCCCGGGGATAGTATTGCGGAAGCACGTTCCCGTTCCGGTCCAGGAGCAATGCACGGCTGCTCTCGTCGGGCCTGATCCGGTCGAGTACGTCCCACACCTGTTTCAGGTCCAGATGGGCCCATATCGCACCGGAAACGATCCCCATCTTTCTCACGGGAACGGCCATGAAGAGAGTGGGGATGTTGTGTCGGTCGAAATGTACCTTCGAGTATCCGATGTTTCCCTTGAGGGCCTCTTCAATGACCGGATCGCCCTGGAAATTGCGGAGTTCCATTCTGGGGAGCGAAGCAATGATTTCCTGGCCATCGGTTCCCACCAGGCTGAGGTCTCGGAAATTTTTTATCTGTTTACCCGCGATTCTCAGGAGAATCTCTCTGGTCCATTGATCGATGTTCAGTGTTCCCACAAGATCGGCTATCAGTAACAAGGCAGTGCGATATCCTTCGATATATTGATCGATCTCGCTCCCTGAGCGGGAAACAATCACCTTGTGGTCGTATTGAACGTTGGAAAGAAAGATATCTTTGTTGAGATCATAGAGGAGCCCTGCTGTCGAGATCACGGAGATGAGTCCCAGAATCAGTATGAACAGCAGCAGTTTGGAGGAGATATTCATAAAATGCCAAACGGACGCCCTACGGATGATTCGTCATTTTTTTGCGTTGTCGGTCCTGGTCTTGAACCGAATTTCGCGGGAAAAGCGTGAGATTGCCGCAGAAAAAAAACAGGGAGTAGAAAATTCGTTTTTCCCCACTTTTCCATCCTTATCCGCACTCTCAGCAGCGCAAAAAAAGATTTTGCACAAAAAATGTGCATTGTCCAATGCTTTCCTCCAGAAAGCGTTTTGATGGTCGCCCACGAAACCGCACCAATTTGACGTTGCACCTGGGACGACAACTGGATACTATTTATCCATATGGATTTCCCATGGTGCAGCTCAGGTGGATAAAAAATATCCGGATGTCGTGCAACCCGACTTCGTCCTTTGAATTGTTTCGCGGCTTTTCCGGTCGCCCGGTATGGCCCGGAATTTGCCATGGTAATAGCCTCGAGTGTGGAACAAAATTTGAGAAAAAAAAGAACGGACGAGGTGTTCATGAAGAATGCATACATGCGGAGTTCATTCCTTCAGCGTTCCCCCTTGTTCATTTTCGGAATATTCCTGGTCCTATCGCCCATTGCGCTGTTTATCGCGGTAAGCAGCATCCAACGGGAAGAAAAATACATGTCCCAGCTCCTGTTGGAAAAAGGGGCGGCGCTTATTCGTTCTTTCGAGGCGGGCACTCGTGCGGGAATGATGCACATGGGTTGGGGCAAAAGCCAGATACAGAATTTGCTGGAGGAAACCGCACACCTGCAGGATATCATCTATCTCGCTCTAACCGATGACGAAGGCATCATCATTGCGCATAACGACCCGACCAAGATCGGCTCCCGACTGCCCGACTGGCCTATTCCTCCCGAAGCGTTGAATGCCCGGACGATACAACACCGCATCGTGAAGCTCGGGGACGGGCAAAGCGCCTACGAGGTGTATCGCGTCTTCACTCCGAGCCAGGGGCCGGAACCGGGCAGGTTCGGACACGGCGGCATGATGATGGGACCTGAGGCCATACCGCGCGGACAAATGATGGAGCAGCCATGGCCGGGAAGACGCCGATTTGGTGAAGAACGGGATCATTCGGAATACATATTTATCGGGCTGGACATAAAACCGCTCGACGATGCCCGAAAGGACGCCATTCGCCACGCGGTGATCATGGCCGCAGTGGTGTTGCTGGTGGGGTTTGCCGGGGTGGTATCGTTGCTGCTGGCGCAAAATTATCGAGTAACGCGGCAGTCCCTGGCAAGGGTGCAGGCATTTTCAGATCAGGTGGTGGAAAAGATGCCGCTGGGCCTGATCGCACTCGACGAAAGGGGGAAAGTGGCATCGTTCAACGAAGCGGCCCAGGTTTCCCTCGGTATGAAAGAAGAGAAGCTCATTGGCCTTTCGGGGAGTGAAGTCCTGCCACAGGATTTAAAGGTCATACTGAAAAGGATTCAAACCAGGCGATCGATCATCGAGGAAGACTTCGACATAGCACTTCCGGGGGCTGAAGGTTTCATCCCCCTGCGGATCAGTGGAAGCGTGCTCGAAGACGATAACGGCGAGGCATTGGGCCAGGTGATGATCTTCAAGGACATGACCGACATCCGTCGCCTGGAGCACGAAGTGGAAAGGAGCCGCAGACTTGCCTCAGTGGGAAGCCTTGCCGCGGGCGTTGCGCACGAGATCAGGAATCCTCTCAGCTCCATCAAAGGGTTTGCCACATACTTCAAAGAGCGTTTCAAAGATCGGGACAAGGAGCGAGAGATCGCGCAGATCATGGTGGACGAGGTGGGAAGGCTCGACCGCGTCATAGGCCAACTCCTCGAATTCGCCCGTCCCAGTGCGCTCCACCTGGAACCGACATCCCTCGGCGAGTTGATAAAACACTCGCTCAGGCTCATCGAAGGTGACGCATCCCGGAAGGATGTCTCCATCCGAACAGTGCTTCCGGAACAAACTCCCACCGTTTCCCTGGACGCGGATCGATTGAATCAGGCATTGTTGAATTTGTATCTCAATGCTCTTCAGGCGATGGAGAGCGGCGGAAAACTCCTGGTTTCGGTGAACGCGGACCACACGGCCCATCGGGTGTTCATCGCCGTGAACGACAACGGGTGCGGCATTGCTCCTGAAAACAAAGAACGGATTTTCGATCCTTACTACACCACCAAACCCGGGGGAACCGGGCTGGGACTGGCGATCGTACATAAGATCGTTGAAGCACACGGCGGTACGGTGACCATAGAAAGTATTCCCGGTCAGGGAACCACCGTCACCATCGCCATTCCCACACCTAACGATTCGGAGGAAGCTCATGGCGGGCAATAAAGGAGCCGCTGAGGTCCTGATCGTCGATGACGATCGGGCGCATCGTACGATGCTCAGCACCCTATTGGACGGGTGGGGATACCGCGTATCGGATGCGGACGACGGGACGGCGGCAGTGGAGAGTATTCAGCGAAAGCCGTATGACCTCATCCTCATGGACGTGCGCATGGTGAAAATGTCCGGTCTGGAGGCCCTGGCCGAAATCAAGCGCATCAATCCTTCCATACCCGTTCTGATCATGACCGCCTACTCCTCGCTCGAATCGGCCGTGGATGCGTTGCGCAAGGGGGCCTACGATTATCTCACCAAGCCGCTCGACTTCGACGAACTGAAACTGGCGATCGAGCGCGCCGTGGACCATAGCCGGCTGCGTGTGGAGAACCGCGAACTCAAACAGCGCCTCGGAAAAGAATTCGATCCCGGATCGATCATCGGGACGAGCAGGGTCATGATGAACGTCCTCGAAACGGTCTCCATGGTCGCTCCCTCCGACGCCACGGTGCTGGTAACCGGCGAATCAGGCACGGGAAAGGAAGTGATTGCCCGCGCCATCCACGCCAACAGCCTGCGGCGGGAAAAGCCGTTCGTGACCATCAATTGCGCGGCCATCACCGAAACCCTTCTCGAATCGGAATTGTTCGGCCATGAAAAAGGCGCGTTCACCGGAGCGGACCGCAGGCGTGAAGGGCGTTTTCGCCAGGCTCATGAAGGGTCCATATTCCTGGATGAAATCGGGGAGATGTCGCTTTCCATGCAGGCAAAGCTGTTAAGGGTGCTTCAGGAAAAGGAGATTCAGCGGGTAGGAGGTGAAGAAATCATCAAGGTGGATGTCCGGGTCCTGGCGGCCACCAACAGGAATCTGCGGACGGAAATAGAAGAGAATCGATTCCGTGAAGATTTATTCTATCGCTTGAACGTCGTGACGATCTTCATCCCTCCCTTGAGGGAGCGCGGCGAGGACATTCCGCTGCTCGCCCACTATTTTCTCGGTCTTTTCGTCGAGAAAAACAGAAAGATGATCAAAGGATTTACACCGCGGGCCATGGATATGCTGGTGCGCTATCCGTGGCCCGGCAACGTCAGAGAACTCATCAACGCGGTGGAGAGAGGGGTAGTGCTCTGCAGGGGCGATTACGTGGCCGAAGAGGACCTGCCCCTTTCGGTGCGCGAAAGCAGCGGCGAGCCGGACGAAAGCAGCAGCCCTCCTGTCACGCCGTCATCTTTGGAAGAAGTGGAAAGGGAAACCATTCTTCGGACGCTCAGGGAGGCGGGCGGCAATAAAAGCGAAGCCGCCCGCCGTCTCGGCATCACCCGACGCACGCTCCATAAGAAGCTGAAAACCTATGGCATGATGTGAAACCTCGGCAAGCGGTCAGCGCAGCAACCCCTCCGGGTCCTTTACCGCCTCTCCCGATTCAATGAGCTTTTTGATCTCATTGTAACGGGACGTTTCCCCCAGGAGAATGGCGCCGACGACCTTGTCGTTATCCAGTACGATTTTCTTGTAGCCGCTCCCATCGGACGCCACTTTCGACGGCCGTTTCTTTTCGGCATCGATATCGCCTGCCGCCGCGAGATCCACCCCGACGACCTTGAGCACGTTCGCCATCACCGTGCCACCATAGGTGAGCGCGTCGCCGGCCATATTGGCTCCGGCAACCTTTCCCTGTTCCATGGCGGCAGGCCAGATGCCGTAGGGAATACCCTTGTGTTCGGCGGCGTCCCCGGCGGCATAGATTCCCGGTCTACTTGTCCGCATGGAGTCGTCCACCTTGATTCCCTTATCGGTTTCCAACCCCATTTTCCGGGCCAGATCGAGATTGGGTCGAACTCCGGCCGAAATGATCACCATGTCGGCTTCCAGCAACTCGCCGCTCTCCAGTTCCACTCCCGTCACGCGTCCTTCGCCGGTAATGCGTTTGGTTTTGGCTCCCAAGCGGAAGGAGAACCCCATGCCCTCCATGATCTTCTGAAGAAGCGCCGCACCGTCGACGTCAAGCTGCCGGGGGAGCAACCGGGGAAAGAATTCCACCACCATGGGCTGGAACCCGAATTTTTTCCGCAACGAGTTCCCCGATTCAAGGCCGAGCAGTCCGCCGCCGATGAGCACCAGCTTCTTGCTCGTCTCAGCGTATTTCATCACGTCGCGGGCGTCCTGCAACGTCCGAATGGTAAACACGCCTTTCTTGTCTGCCCCATCCATGGGAGGGACAAAGGAAGAACTTCCCGTGGCAAGCAGCAGGCTATCATACGGGTAGGAACCCCCGTCGGCGGTCTGAACCACCTGCTTCTCGGCGTCACCGGAAACCACGGTGGTGGACAGTTTCAGGTCGATGTTGTTTTCTCCGTACCACTGCTCCTTGCGCAGTGCGATACCGCCGGCATCGACCTCTCCGGCCATGAAATCGATCAGTCGCACCCGATAGTAAAACGGTACCTCCTCGTAGGAAAACAGAACGATCTTGCCATCTTTATCCCGCTTGCGAATGGATTCCGCCGCCGACGTTCCCGCAACACCGTTTCCCACTATCACGTAATTGGCCATGGCTCACCCTTCCTCCCCTGATCGTAATCGTGTGTTTTCCGGAAAACTCTTTCGCCACTATTTCGAATAACTGTTAAAAATCCGTAACCTCCCCGTCGCCTATCGGGCGAAGCTGCCCCGTATTCAGATCGAACGTCCGTCCCGCTTCGATCCTGCCGTCCTGGCTATAGCCCCGTTCCTCCCAGTATCCGCCGCGCATGTTCCTGCCGAATTCCATGATGCCGAGCCACTTGGCGCTTTTATATCCCCATAGGTGGGGAATGACCATCCTGAGGGGCCCGCCGTATTCTCTTTCGAGGGGTTCTCCCTCCACTGCATATACAAGGAGGACACGGGGATGGTTCAGGTCCTCCAGACTGAGCGTGGTTCCGTATCCACCTCCGATGCTGATGAAATTGACGTGCGTGGCCCCTTTGTCCGCTCCGGCGATTGTGAGGAAATCCCGCCATACCACCCCTTCCCAACGAGCGCGGACGGAAAATCCGGAAACGGAAGTGAGACGCGCATCGACGCTACTCTTCGGCCAGGCCATGACGTCCTGAAGGGTGTACGCGGCCTCTTTTTCCACCATCCCGGAAACGGTCAAACGGTAGTCTTGATCGGATATGGTTGGAACCCCTCCGGCCCGAAAGCAGGGCACCTTCAATCGGCTCAGGACGCTCATCGCGCTATGCTCCCGTTTCGCCGATCCTGCACCGGCCGCATCCGCACACCGGGCACTCGGCTTTCTGTTCTTCCGGCGCATCGCCCACCGAATGGAGAACCCGGTCCATGTAGGTTTTGAAGGCGTGACCGCATTCCGGACAAAACGCTTCTACCTCTTCCTTCTCGTTTTGTTTTTCCATCTGCTCCTTCGTTCTCCTCTCCGAGCGTGCATCGGCGGCGAACGCCAGTTCGTTTCTCAGCCGGGACGGCTTTCACCGTTTTCTCATGCTACGTTCCGAAGTTCCCGCTGTATATTATTTTTCGGCAACGCACCAACCATTCTTTTAACTTCTTTTCCCTTTTTGAAGAGAACCATGGTAGGTGTCGAATTGATCTGAAAACGAGCGGACAGCATGGGGTTGCGATCGACGTTTACCTTCGCCACCTTTACCGAACCCGCGTTTTCGCGAGCCAGCTCATCGATGGTCGGAGACAGGGATTTACACGCCCCGCACCATGGTGCGAAAAATTCCACCATCGCCGCTCCGGGATAGTGAAGAACCTCATCCGGAAAAGAAGCGTCCGTTACCTCAAGAGGATAATCTGGGGTCCCCGCTGAACCATTTATGGGGCTTTTGCATTTTCCACACACCGGCCCGTCGTGCAACCGTTCGACGGGAATTCGGTTCTTGCTCCCGCATGCCGTACATTTCACATACACGTAATTGATGTTCATTATTCAGCCCCCGTCCGTGTTCCCGCCGTGCATCTGTCCGGGTAAGCCATGTTTTCTGCAGCCCTTCACGGCTCTTTCCCAAAAAGGATAATCACCCCGGTTTCTGTGGCAAGACGTACAAGCTCTTTATCGGCATGCGGAAAAATGAAATCGGGCAGTGCCCGATTTCATTGAGAGACCGTTTTTAGCGAAAACGTTACTCGGATAGGTAGAAGTATTCTTTGCGTGCACCGCAGACGGGACACTTGTCGGGAGCTTCATCCGTGATGGTGTATCCGCAGACACGGCAGATGTAGTAGTCCTTTTCAGGATAGTCTCCCATCAACTTTTTGGCTTCTTCATAGAGTTGAGCGTGAACCTTTTCGACCTCGTTTGCATAGCGGAACGTGATGATCGCCTGTTTCCTTGCCTCCTCCTCCGCGTCGGCGATCATCTGCGGATACATGCTCTTGAATTCGTGAGTTTCGCCGGCAATGGCATCCAGTAGGTTTTCCCCGGTCGATTTGATCCCGTTCATTACGGTAAGATGTTTATGCGCGTGGACCGTCTCGGCAGCTGCGGCAGCTCGAAAAAGCTTTGCTATTCCCGGCAATCCGTCGACCTCGGCCTTTTTGGCATAGGCAAGATATTTACGATTGGCTTGAGATTCTCCGGCAAACGCAGCCTTCAAGTTCTCATCCGTCTTTGACATGCTCTCCTCCTTTGGATTTAGCGCTTCGTTTTATTATCGCGGTGCCCACCGGTCGGCTCCCCGTCACCAGACGGCAACCCGCCACCTCTCACCTTCCGTTCCCACTACTTTCCCGTTTTTGAAGTAAATCCAGTAGACAGGTTCCCACGAAGCCCCCTGGCCCCGCGTGACCCCTCTGTAGTATATCCAAACCTCTTCGCCGAATTGCGGGCCGGCATTTACTTCCCCTTTTCTTCCCACTGCCGCAATGACCATATCGTCGGTCATTCCCGGTTCAACCTGCCCGGCCGCCACTTTCTGAATGGTGGATTCGCCCCACTCAGGATGCTGCTTTTCAAGCCGGGCGGTTTTTTCCTGGACGCTCGCACAGCCCGCCAGAACCGTAAGAACCAACAGAAAAACCAGTAACGGTCTTGGTTTCATTGTCTTCCTTGCCTCCACTACCGACTGGGTGTCCGCCCTCCTTTCGCTCCACGCACGCGCGTGGATTCCGATGATTCGGGAGAGCGGCCCCCCAAAAATAACCACCTCTCATGCCTTATCGAGAGGGTTGACCGAACAGTTCCTGAAAAAATACCTGCATGGCCTTCCAGGAACGTTCGGCAGCCTGCCTGTTGTAGGCCGAACCCTTTGATTTGTCGGAGCCGGCCGCCGGATTGGTATAGGCGTGTACCGCTCCTCCATAAATGTTCATTTGCCAATCGACCTTCGACTTTCGGAGGGCGCTTTGAAATGCATCGACCGTTTCGGGAGGTACATGGGGATCGTCGGCGCCGTGGAGCACCAGCATCTTGGCTTTTACCGCCTGTAAATCCTTTGGAGTGGGAACGGTGAGCCCTCCGTGGAAACTCACGATACCGGCGATATCCGCACCGCTGTAGGCAAGGTCAAGGACTCCCGTGCCTCCGAAACAGAACCCGATGGCGGCTATGCGCCCGCTGTCTACACGCTCATCCTGCAGGAGCGCCCGCAGCGCCGCCCTGGCTCGTTCAGGCATCAGCGGTGTTCCTCGAACCCCGCTCGCCAGACGGGCGGCTTCCGCGGCATCCGTGGTGGTGATTCCATCTCCGTACATGTCCGCCGCAAAGGCCACATAGCCCATTCGGGCAAGCTCGTCGGCCCTGCTCCTGGCATAATCGTTGAGGCCCCACCACTCATGGATTACCAGAACACCCGGCCGTTTCCCACTCGTGGAGGTATCGGCCGCCACATACCCTTTGAGGACCGTGTTCCCCTGAGTGTACGTCACTTCCTTCCCGACGACTTCCGCTTGCACGGCGCCGACAAAAAGCGAAAACATGGGGAACAGGTTCAACAGCGTCACACCCAATACTCTTCCCATGGACTCGACTCCTCTATTCCCTCATCTTGATAATACAATGAGGGCTGATGTGCTCGATAGCCCCTGCTCCGACCATCACCATGATCCTGGTGAGTTCGGATCGAATTTTCAGGATCACGTCGCGCACCCCGTCGCTGCCGTCCGCCGCCAAACCGTAGAGGATCGGCCTTCCCAGACCGACCAGATCAGCCCCGGCAGCCAGTCCCTTCAGGACATCGCTGCCCCTCCGGAACCCGCCGTCGATGAAGATGGGTATTCTCCCGTTCACCGTCTCCCGGATTTCCTGCATCATCTGCAGAGGGTGCGGCAGGTAATCGATGGTATGGGCGCCGTGATTCGACACCATGATGGCATCGGCCCCGGCATCGACGGACTTCAATGCGTCGAAACCGCCCAGCACTCCCTTGATGATAAGCGGCCGATTGACCATCTTGCGAATCTGAAAAAGTTCGGACATGGAAAGCGGCCGGCAATTCGATGCCATCTGCTGATCACCGATCTTGGTCCCCTGCCCGGCGTCGATTTCCACTCCCACACAGGTGACTCCCGCCTCTTGTATCTTTTCCAGTTCCTGGAACATCTTCGGTCTGTCTTCATGCGGCTTCACGTTCTGGATGATCGGCACCCCGGTGGCAACCAATTCCTTGAGGTTCTGGGAAACCGGGGTTCCGGTCCACATGATGGACCCCGCTGCCTTCAACCCCAGGGCAACTTTCATAAGGCCGTCTTCGCAGATGGCGGGGATGGGCATGGTGATGGCGCTCATCATGATAGGCACCTGCAAATCAATGCCGAGAACCGTCACGTCCGTGGCCGCCGCAGAAGGCGAATCAATGGCGCGCTGCCGAATTACATAGCTATCCAGTACGCTCCGGTCGTTCTTGAATACCCATCCCGTCTCCACGGCTCCCAGAGTAAAGCCAATTTTCTGTCCCAGCAGGATCTCCCTGCCCTTCTCGTATAATTCCGTCAATTCCATCTTCATCTCCCTGCTTTTCGGATCTCAATCTGAAGTCTAAAGACAAATATAACACGCAGAGATGCCGGTTCACAGCGGACAAACCCTGAAATTCTCTTTCGGGAGGAGATGCACTTCACCCGATGCCGTTCCCCCTACAGTCTCTTGACGCGAAGCATGTTCGTGGTGCCCTTCACCCAGACCGGGTGCCCGGCGGTGATGATGACGATATCACCGCTTTTGGCCATGCCCCGGTTGATGGATTCACGAGCCGCCGCTTCGATCAGCTCGTCCGTGTTTCCCGGTTCGGATGCCTCAAAAGGGAACACCCCCCAATAGAGAGTGAGTTTCCTCACGGTTTTCACGTCGGGAGAAAGAGCCAGTATCGGCTGCTCGGGGCGAAAACGTGAAATGAACTGGGCGGATGCACCGGATTTGGTTGGGGCAACGATAGCGGCGGCAGCGAGGTCGTGGGCGAGCAGGCACGACACTCTGGCTACCGATTCCGGTACATTCCTGCGGGGGAGCGATCCCAGAAATTTCTCATGGTCGAAGCCTTCTTCGGCCGCTTCTGCGATGCGATTCATGAACTTTACCGCCTGCACGGGATACTTTCCCGATGCGGTTTCCTCGGACAGCATGACTGCATCGGTCCCGTCCAGGACCGCGTTGGCCACGTCCGTTGCTTCGGCACGGGTCGGGCTGGGAGATTCAACCATCGAACGGAGCATTTGCGTGGCGGTGATGACGGGTTTTCCACGCAAGTTGGCCAAGCTGATGAAATTTTTCTGGAGGAGCGGCACCGACTCCGGGGGGATTTCCACTCCGAGGTCCCCTCGCGCCACCATGATACCGTCGGCCGCGTCCAGTATTTCATCGATGTTGGCGACCGCCTCGTGCTTTTCGATTTTGGCGATGACCGGCGTAGCTTTCCCCTCGGACTGTATTATCTCTCGTATCTCTCGGATATCCTGGGCCGATTTCACGAACGACAACGCTACGTAATCCACGTCTTTCTCCAGGCCGAAATGGAGGTCGTCGCGGTCCTTTTCGGTGAGCGCGGGAGCGCGTAGCGTGCCGGTGGGAAGGTTGACGCCTTTGTGCGAGGTGAGGAGTCCTCCCGTGATGACCTTGCAGTGGATGTCGTTTTCCGTGGTGCGGCTCACCACGAGTTCCATGGTACCGTCCGCCAGCAGGATGCGGTCACCTTCTTTCACGTCCTGGGCGAGATAAGGGTAGGAAACGGGAATTTTGTCCGAATCCGTCAGATAGTCGTCCACGGTGAGGACCACCGATTTCCCCGGTTCCAGCCGGATCCCCGGAGAAGGAATAACTCCGACGCGTATCTTGGGACCCGCCAGGTCCTGGAGAATCGCAACCGGTTTGCCCAACTGCTCCGAAAGCTCGCGTATGAGCCTAATTTTTTCGCCATGGTCGGCATGAGTGCCATGGGAGAAGTTGAGGCGGGCTACATTCATGCCACCGGTTATGAGTTCCCGAAGCACTTCGGGTGAATCGCTTGAAGGACCGATGGTACAAACAATTTTTGTCTTCCGCATTCTTTCCTCCCTTAGGGATGCAATCCAATTGCAAAATGAAGCAATCATCGGTTCCCGTCCGGAACGCCGTGAATCGACAGCGTACACGTCCCGTTCGGGATCATAGTAAACAATCCATCAATATCTGAAAAGGAAATGCGGATACGGTGAGGGATCGATTTTAATGACACGCGAAGCTGGTGACGAGTCCCTGCGCAGCGGCAGGGCTACTCGTCACATTACTGCGGGTTGTTACTTCTGCTCGGTGGGAAATTGGGCCCGGTTCCATTCGTGCCAGCCGCCCTTCAGAGCATAGACTTTCTCATACCCCATGCCGATCAATTTCTCCGCTACCCCGGCGGAGGTGCCTTCGTTGGGTCAGGCGCAATAGAGCACAATGGTCTTTTCCTTGTCGTATTTCGGAGCCCATTCCTTGACCTTTTTGGGATCCTCCCGTATGGCGCCTTCGATCTTACGATCGCTGGAACTCCAATCGCTTCCGGTGCGCACATCGATAACGACGACGTCCTGCTTTCCGAGTTCTTTTTTCAACTCCTCCTTCGTAATCCTCGGAACCTCTTTCGTCGCGGCAAGTGCCGAGAACCCACAACAAACAAGCAGGATCATGCACAATGTCGTCCCCTTCAACCACATCCCCTTCTTCATTATTCCCCTCCTCTTTGAGTGAAATGCCACCCTTTTACATTCTCTAAGTCGAACATGAACGCCGGAACAACTGCAAAGCTGCACCCCAGGGGAAAACAGTAAGAAGCGGAGTGCAACCCTTCCTGAAAGCGCCTGCGCTGTTCCCCGCGAAGACCAGGGAATCGGGGAAAACATCGCTCCGGCGCTCAATGTCGCCTTTTCGGCAGGCGGTATACTTGGATGTATTGATTGTAATCGACTTCCCGTGCGGGAAGAAGGGGACTTTCAATGAGAAATATCGATAGATACTATAGGGAAAAGAACGAAGGCCGGAGGGGAAACCCTCCGACGCCCACGAAAAGGAAAACGAAAGAAAGGGAATACCTTCCCTGAATCAGTGTTTGAACGCTCTCTGGCCGGTAAACATCATGGAAGCCCCGGCCTCGTTGCAGGCTTCGATGATTTCCCAATCCCGTTGGGACCCGCCCGGCTGGACCACAGCAGTGACTCCCTGCGCCAACCCGACGTCCACGCCGTCACGGAACGGGAAAAAAGCGTCCGATACCATGGCCGAACCGATGAGGCCGGCCTTGGCTTCGCGCGTCATTTCGTCTATTTCCTCTTTCAGGGAAACCGGTCTGTTCCCGCTTTCGACGGCTGCCTCCAACTCCTTGTAGGGAATCCCGTTTTTCCGGAAGCACAGGCCGTCGGCATACTTAGAGTACGCCTTGAATACCGCGATTTCCGCCACGCCGACACGATCCTGCTCTCCCGTGCCGATCCCGACGGTGCAGCCGTCCTTGACATAGAGCACCGAGTTTGACGTCACCCCCTGCTCCACACCCCAGCCGAAAACGAGATCGTCGTACTCTCTCTCGGTGGGCGACCGGTCCACCCGGTATTCCTTTCCCTGGTGGCTTGCCGCAGCGGGTTTGAAATCTTCCTTCGAAAAGATCGTATTCAACGACGATTCCTGAACAATGAAGCCTCCATCCATCAAACTCTTGAAGTCCAGATTCCTGACCGTCCTATATTGCGACAGCTGTTCGATGGCCCGGATGCGAACGATGCGGAGGTTTTTCTTTTTGCGGAGGATGTCGAGCGCCACAGCATCGTATTCGGGAGCAGCCACGACTTCCAGGTAGTTCCTGTCGATCAGCTCGGCCGTATCCTTGTCCACCGTACGGTTGAACGAGGCACATCCGCCGAAGGCTGCGATCCTGTCGGCCATGTTGGCGCGATCGTATGCTTCCGCGATGCCGGCCCCATAGGCCACCCCGCAGGGATTATTGTGCTTAACGATGACCGCGCACGGTTTTTCCGTGAGGTAGCGGAGGATGTTCAGAGAGTTGTCGATATCGGTAAGGTTCGTTTTGCCCGGATGCTTGCCGAATTGCACCATGTCGTCTTCGGAGAGCGCGCTCACCAGTCCCTTGCCCGGCTCGATGAACGCACAGTCGCCAAGGACGAGATTGCCGTTGACCAGTCGGTACAGCGCGGCTTTCTGGCCGGGGTTTTCCCCGTATCGCAATCCCTTGGCGATGATTTCCCCCGAGTCTTCCCGAATCTTCCACACCTTTTTTTCAAATACGAGCACTTGGCCGCCGAAGTCCATGGTGATGCGTTCGGGGAAATCGTCTTCCATTATCGTCCGGTATGCCTGCTTGAAATCAACGGCCATGCTCATCCTCCCCCACTCTCAATCGTTTCTCGTCCACTTGCCCGTCTTGTCGCGTTCGATGTACGCATAAGCGCTGTGATTGTGTATGGATTCGAAGTTTTCCGAATCGACGGAGAACCAGGTGATGTTGTCGTCGGCTTCCAGCTTCAGCGATATCTCCCGCACCAGGTCCTCGACAAACATCGGATTCATGTAGCCCTTTTCCGTTACGAACTTCTCATCGCTCCGTTTGAGAACGGAGTACACTTCGCTGGACGCCGATTTTTCCACCATTTCGATGAGGTCCTCGATCCAGATAAATTTCCTGAACCGAATGTGTATCCGGACCTCGCCTCTCTGGTTGTGTGCGCCGAAGTCACTTATTTCCTTTGAGCACGGACAAACGGTCGTCACCGGGACGGTCAGCCCCACCACCAGGTCGCGCGCCTTGTTGACCGAACCCTTGAAGGAGCAGATGTACTCCATCAACCCCTTGCTGTGGGAAACCGGGGCTTCCTTTTCTATGAAGTAGGGGAAGGTGATCTCCATGTGGGCGGAATGAGCCTTCAAGCGCTCGTTCATCTCGTCCAGTATCTTGGGGATGTTTTCGATGGAAATCTGTTCCCGGTATTCGCTGAGGATCTCGATGAACCGGCTCATATGGGTGCCCTTGTAGTCTTCGGGCAAATCCACGTACATGTTGATGCTTGCAACGGTCCTCTGACTGCCCTTCCTCTTGTCTTTGACGGTAATGGGGTATCGAATATTTTTTACTCCCACCTTGTCGATACGAATATTTCGGTGGTCGGGTTGGTTTTGTACGTCGATCATTCCTTCACCCCAGAATTGTTTTCGAGCACTCTATTTTTTTCTCCTTCGTTTGTCCACTGAATGCTGCTCAATCGACAACGGCTTTTCAACAGGCCGCTTCCGGGCAGGATCAGCCGATCGTTCGGATAATCGCGGCAAAGAACCGGCTTTCCCGAAGAGCCCGGACAAAGCGGGCTGGACTCCCTAAAACGGTTTGCAGATCACCTGACGGATCCTCGCATCGAAAAGGTTGAAGCTGTTCGCGGGCGATATCACGCAAGCCGCATCCAGACCGCTCCCCGTGCCCCCTACTGCGATGATGTCCTCGTCCGTTCGTACCAATCCCGCGTCCGCCGCCATAAGGGCGATTTCCAGGCACACCTTCACCCCTTGGCCGAACGTGCGCAAGGTCCACGCCATGATCTCGTCCACCTGGTGGGTCTGCAGCTTGTTCCGTATCCCTCTACCGACCCCGCCAAAGGCATGCTGGCCGGTAAAAACAACTGCTCCCTTACCCTGCAGCTCTTCCCTGACGGACTGCTCCATTTCCTGAAAGTTGGGCTCCCTGAATCCCGTTACGTGGGTGACGCAAATCACCTTTCGTTCCTGTCCCAGCAGTTCGAGCGCCCGGAATCCGGACTTACCGCTGCAGGTGGCGACCACCACTTTACCAATCGACAGTTGTTCCGCCCTCTGCTTCACACATTCCAGTACCGCATCGGTATTCCTCGGTCCCGGTCGTTTGAAGCACAAACATTCCGCCTTTTCGAACAATTGGTTTTCAGCCATTGCTTGCCTCCCTTTTGATGCGGTTTCTCTCCCGGTAATGAACTGGCGCCGTGTGGATCCGATTTGCTGAAATGGTTGCATGGGGCATTATTCCCCATGTTTTCAGGCGGCCATGTAACACACTTGTCGTACATTATCCAGTCAAAACGGGGCGAAAGAAAGCTTCCGCAGTTGCCAACCATCCGCTACCTTCGGCGTATTGACTTCCGGTGCCGAGTCATGCTCAAGTTTATTGACGCGCCCGTCATTTTTGTATACAGATGAAAGACTCCACGGACAGCTACAATGTAACTTCCACGATCACTGAAGGTGCTGGCCATGCTCGGTTTCGGAAGCGTTGAGATCGCCCTGGCATTCTATGCATGCATAGGAGCCTCTCTCTGGTGCATTATCTACGGAATAATCAATTGGAACAAGACCGGTCTCACCTCGCAGGAAATGCGCGATCAAGTCGAGTGGGCAAAACGCGATCGGGAAATCGGTTGACGGTGTTTTCTCCTCTGTTCTGAATTTTCCTGTCGGCCTGTAGTCTTCAGGATGCGGGAAAAAGGAGCTACCATGGGAGTGAAGGTTTTCGTCAGCGTCATTTATCTCCTGATCGTTTTCTTTCTCGGTTACAAGGGCTGGAAGGAAACCAAGCGCGCATCGGATTACCTGCTCGCCGGACGGGGGATGAATCCCTTTGTCATGGCCATGTCCTACGGCGCGACCTTTATCAGTACCTCGGCGATCATCGGGTTCGGCGGCGCTGCGGGAATGTTCGGTCTTCCGCTCCTGTGGCTTACGTTTCTCAATATCTTTGTCGGCATTTTCATCGCCATGGTCTACTTTGGGAAGCGCACCCGGCGGCTGGGGGTAGCCCTGGACTCGCACACGTTTCCCGAACTCCTGGGACAGCGGTATCAATCCAGGTTCATTCAGGGTTTTTCCGGTGCGGTCATCTTCCTTTTTATCCCCGTGTACGGCGCAGCGGTACTCATCGGAATCGCCAGATTGATGGAGGTGTACCTCGGTATCCCCTATGTCTGGGGGATCGTGGGGTTCTCGACGGTGCTCTGCATCTACGTGGTCACCGGGGGGCTGAAAGGCGTTATGTACACGGAAGCCTTTCAGGGCTCGGTCATGTTCATCATGATGGCGATGTTCATCGTCTGGACGTATACCAAACTGAACGGCGTCACCGAAGCACATCAGGCCCTCACCGATCTCTCGTCCCGGGTGCCGGAGGCGCTCAGGAATGCCGGCATGATCGGGTGGACGCAGGGAACCGCCTGGGGCTCGCCACTCTGGTGGACGATTTATTCCACCATCATATTCGGAGTGGGAATCGGAGTGCTGGCCCAACCACAACTTGCCGTACGATTCATGACCGTGAAAAGCGACAGGGAGATCAACCGTTCCGTCCTCTATGGGGGCATTTTCATCCTCATGATGACGGGGGTGGCGTTCATGGTGGGTGCGCTGTCCAACGTCGTGTTCTTCAAGGAGACCGGAAAGATCGCGATTCAGATGGCGGAAGGGAACGTCGACAAAATCATTCCCGCTTACATCGAAAAAATGATGCCCGGATGGTTCGGCGTCCTCTTTCTCCTCGCCATGTTCTCGGCGGCCATGTCGACCCTCGCTTCCCAGTATCATGCCGGTGGAACGGCATTAGGCAGAGACTTTTATCAGAAAGGGTTGGCTCGTTCGAGCCGCCGGGGTGCGGCCGAGGTTTCCGTGGCGAAGGTCGGCGTCTTCCTCACCATTGTCGCTACCGCCGTATGGGGTCTGTTTCTGCCGGAGAGTATCATTGCCCTGGCCACGGCCTTCTTCTTCGGGTTGTGCAGTTCCACCTTCCTGCCATCATTCCTCCTCGGGCTCTATTGGAAGGGGATGACCCGCATGGGAGCCACGGTATCAATGATCGCGGGCTTCGGGACCAGCCTCTTTTATCTCACCCTCATCCACCGGAAGGAAGCCGCGGTGATCGGTCTTGCCAACCTCATCACCGGCAAGGGAACCCTGATTGAAGGCACGTCATGGAGGATACTGGAAGTGGTGGACCCCAACGTCATCGCCCTCCCCGTTTCCTTTCTGCTGGCGGTGCTGGTGAGCCTGCTTTCTTCAAAGATGGACCAGAAGCACGTTGATTTTTGCTGGAGACACTACTATTAAGGAATTCGGTCGGGCTTTTTCTTTTCTTTTGCGGGAACGGAGTTATGGACAAAGAAAAACGTGAAGAACTGGGCATACTGATCAGCGAACTCATCTTAACGGCCATCAACGAGTTGGAAAAAGAGATGGCCGAGAAATGCATCGATTACGGGCAGCTCACCAGGGACGAAAAAGAACGGTTCATTGATGAAATCCTGTTCTATTTCCTCTTCCGTGTGGACATCCTGCTTTTTACCACTGTAGACCAAACGGCGAGGATGACGGTCAAGGAGACGATCCTGGCACACGTCTTTGCTCCCCTCTCCCAGGAACATCAGGAACAGGAAGTGGTGGCGGTGATGAAAACATCCATCGACCGCTTCACCGAGTATTCCCAGGTGTTCAGACAAGGGCAAGGCCACCTGGAAGTGTACCCCCTGCTGCGGAAGCACCTGCGGGATATCAACAATCTGATCGTTGAGGGAACGGAAGGATCGAAAAACGCTCTCTATTCCTTCTTTGTGCAGAAAAACGCGGAAGGGGCTCTGAGCAAACGCGTCAGGGAAATGCTCGACGACGGCAGATAGGCGGGGTTGACCGGGGGGAGGTCGATTTGTAGTGTTGCTTTTTCGCCCCCGGCCGGTTCGCCGACATCATTTTTTGACGAACAGGTACACCGCCAGGGCCACGAGAACCAGTGCGAAAATTTTCTTGAACGTTCCCGTGGAAACGTGCTCAACCAACCTGGCGCCGATCTGGGCGCCGACCACTCCACCGATTCCGATCAGAATGCCGATCTTATAATCCACATTGGCGAGTTTGTTATGCGCGATGAGGGCGGAAATGGAGATCACCAGTATTCCCATGAACGAGGTACCCACCGCCTTCTGCGCCGAGTAGCCGAGATACAGGAGGGCGGGCACCATGAGAAAGCCGCCCCCCAACCCGGTGAACGACGCTGCGATACCGATGATGACTCCGAGCGGTAACATCAACCAAGAGCTAAGATCCACATTCTTCTCCTTTCAAATGCGCCCCAGCGGGCATACCCCGACAATCCCGACCCTTTCGTTTCGAGGAAGGATCGTGCCGGTTTCAACGCACGCCACATTATGATAATATCGTTGAAAAGTAAACATTCCGCACGCTTTTCCGTTCCGCACATTCCCGTTCGGCAAAGGATGAGCAGAGCGTGCCGAGGATACGAGAGGGGAGTATTTCCATGAAAACGCTTCAACACCGCTTCTTTTTTTCTCTCCTTGCCCTTGCGGTCATCGTCGCGGCCTCAGCCTCAACGTCTCAAGCCGGTACGCTGTACTTACAGAGCAACGGCCGCCTTACCCCCTCCTCTCCCGTCAACAGCACGAGATTCTATCTCTCGGAACAGAATCAACTCGAATGGTCCTATCCGGTGAGGGGGGGCCTTATCGGCAGCCAGTACGGCTATTCGATTTATGCGGAATCGAACGTGCAGGGGGCGGTATCGGCTGCCGTGGAGATCCTCCTGCGCAGGGGCGGCGGTGAAACCGTGCTCGCGCAGTGGCCGAGGGGATTGTGGAACACGCGAGGGATTCAGCGCTTTTCCGGTTCCTTCGGCGGCAGGCAACCGGACGCGCAGGACGGCGACGTGCTGGTGGTGCGGATCAGCATGAACTCTCCCACCCCCTACCACCAGTACGGCGCGGTGTGGGTAAGCAGGCAATATCCTTCGTCCATTACGTCGCCCGATTTCGGAACGCTCACCAGCGCGGACATGCAGAAGGTGCGCGACGAGCTGTCCACCGGACAATCGCAACTCGACCAGGTGCTCCAACAGCAGGCGGAAACCCAGCGCCAGCTGCAGCAGCTTTCGTCCACCGTTCAGCGGCTCGAGTTCATGATGCAGGACCTGAGTGACGTCGTGGCGAAGCAGAACAAACAAGCCGAGCCGGAGGCATCCCAGGCAGCCCCGCCGGCCGTGGTCTATGCACGTATGCGTTTTGTGCCTTCGTCATTGGAACTCCCGGCTCAAGCCGGACAGACGTTCAGTTGCTACCTCACGCTCGAAGCGCCGAGGGACGTTTCCGAGATCGACGCGGAATCCATCAGGCTGAACGGCACGGTGGGTTCCCTCAAACCCGACCCGAACCTTTGCCCGTCCGCGGATCAGAACGCGGAGAACATCGGTCAAGGCACCGACTTTCAGGCCTGCTTGCCCGTGAAGGAACTCGGGAAAATCTTTCCCAAGGAGGCAGGAAGGACACTCTTTTCGACGCTTGAACTGAGCGGCGCATTGAAAGACGGCACTCCTCTCCGCGGTAGGGGCGTTATTCAGATTACTCGAACGGCACAATAACGTGAGAAAAGAAATTCATCTCGTTCCGGCGAAGAAACTGTTCACAACACGTTCTGTTTCTGGTAAAAATGACGGTTCAATATCTCCGGAGGAAATCGCCGTATGCCCATGACCCAGGAATTTCAGGATAGGCTCACACCCATTCTCAAAGACATCGTCCGTCATTTCGGAACCCCGTTTCATATCTATGACGAGCAGGGCATTCGCGATACCGGCGGAGCAATGAAAGAAGCCTTCTCCTCCGTTCAGTCCTTTAAGGAATATTATGCCGTAAAGGCGCTTCCGAACCCGAAAATTCTGGAAGTGATGAAGGACATGGGGTTCGGGTTCGACTGCAGCTCCATTCCCGAACTCATCCTGGCACGGTCGGTCGGCGCCCGGGGTGAAGACATCATGTTCACTTCGAACAACACGACGACCGAGGAATTCGAAGCGGCTCAGGCCGACGGGGGGAGCATCGTCAACCTGGACGACATTTCCCTGGTGGACAGGGTTCCCGAAATGCCGGAGCTGATCTGTTTTCGCTACAATCCGGGGCCGCGCAGGACCGGCAACGAAATCATCGGCAACCCGGTGGAAGCCAAGTACGGCGTTTCGCACGAACAGGTCGTGGACGCCTATTCGCTGGCCATGAAACGCGGCGCCAAACGATTCGGTCTGCACACCATGTTGTGCTCCAATGAATTGAACTACCGGTACATGGTGGACACGGTTTCGATGATCCTGGAACTCGCCGAAACGGTCACGGCGGCACTGGGGATAACGTTCGAGTTCGTCAACATGGGGGGAGGTTTGGGCATTCCCTACCGGCCGCAGGACGCCCCTTTGAACATCCACGCCCTGGGAAACGAAGTGAAGAATCTCCTTGATGACTTTCATCGCCGCAACGGCTACGTCCCCAGACTATTCATGGAAAGCGGACGCTACGTCACGGGACCGCACGGCGTGCTGGTGACGACGGCGATCAACTACAAACACATTTACCGGGACTACATCGGGGTCGATGCCTGTATGTCCTCGCTCATGCGCCCGGGAATGTATGGAGCATACCACCACATTTCGGTGCCGGGAAAAGACCTTTCCATGGGGAGGACCGTCGTCGATGTCGTGGGGGCGCTCTGCGAAAACAACGACAAGTTTGCGATCCAGAGGGAGTTGCCGCCCATAGAGAACGGCGACATCCTCGTCATTCAGGACACGGGTGCTCACGGGCATGCCATGGGGTTCAACTACAACGGCAGGCTGCGCCCCAAGGAGTTGCTGCTGACGCGGGACGGCTCGGTGGAACTCATACGGCGGGCGGAAACCATTGAGGACCACCTGGCCACCCTCACCTTTCAGAGGGACGTGTTCGCGCCTACTGCATAAGAGCTACGAAAGCCCCGTTTTCCACCCCCAGGGACTGCGCGGTAGCGCTGCATTTCGCCTTCAGCACGAAGAGCGCCCTGCCGGATTGCTCCCGTGCAGAGAGCGATTCGAAGTGCCCCATGCCCTTGACGACGAGGAGCGCGGCGGAATCGTAGAGTCTGCGGAAATCCGCGTTCAATTCTTCCACATCAAGTCCCACCGCCGCCTGACCGTGAGTAATGACGCTGCCGTATTCGAGCGTCAGGCCGGCGTCGGCAAAGTCCTTCATGGTGAGATCGTTCTGGGCCGGTCCCCCCTTCACCACGTAATAGCTTTCGGGCATGTGTCTCGCAACCGCTTGAAAGAGCGGGAGGTCGAAGTAGAGTTCTCCCGCATTGTCGACCAGATAGAGAAACGGTCCCCTTCCCTCTTTTACCAGTTCCTCAAACCGGACGCCATCGTCGATCGCCCAATGAAAAGGACGGCGGCAGTCTTCCAACAGGTCATCCACGGGATTGAAATAATCCAGGCTGTTGGCCAGCGCCGAGAGTTGCAGCAAACGCGGGAAATCCCTTGTTTCGCCCTGCAAAAGTTCCGCGGCCTTCCGGCTCTCTTCCATCTCTTTCTTTTTTCTTTGCAAATAGGGGTCCCGGCAGCCCGTCGCCTCTCCGATCATTCGCAACAGTTCGTTGGCCAGGTTCGCGGGCAAGGTGACGCCTTCCCGAAACAGCTCATCGATCCGGGCTTTTCCGCGAACTTTGAGTTCCTCCCCGACGGGTACTTCATTCGTCGATAAATCGACCGTTCTATCCACCAGCCTTTTCAAACACTCCCGGCATTCCGGGCCGCTTCGAAACGCCCTCACTACTCCCACACTCCCTCCTTGAGCCTGTTCACATCCCACCGCGTCAGCATGCGGAGCAGATGGCCATCACGATTTTCAAACACCAGGTGATCCTGCTCCAGACCGAAGAGGAAAAGATCACGCGTAATGACGACGTCGTGGCGACAGTACTCGGTCAGCTTCTCCATCTGCCCCTTCTTGAACCATTCCAGCGCCTGCAATCCGTTGCCGCTTTTCTCGGCCTTTAAGGTTTTCTGGGCAAGGTGATCCAACGAAAGGCGATATCCCAGCTTTTTGTTCACGTATTCGAGCATGTCGAACGTGGGGATATCCTTCAGTTCGCCGGGTCGCGAATACGCTTCGAGCACCTTGTAGTCGAAGCGTTTTATGTTGAATCCCACAACCAGTTCGTAGGTTTTGAGTCGGCAGATGAGAGCGCCGACTTCGGGTTCGAGGAAGGTATGGAAGATGTTTTCATCCGAATCATACAGCACGGCCACCGATACCCGCATGAGATGGGCGTTCTGCCATCCGCCCACTTCCTGGGCCGACCGCTGTGTTTCCAGGTCGAGGACCGCGTAGCGCAATTCGCACTTCTTTCCTTCTTCCGTTACTTCACATTCTTCTTCTAGGACCTCGACAATAGTGGATACTTTTTTCTTGACCTCGAGAGGAGTTCTCCCGAGGAGGAGTTCCAGCACCAGCTGAGCCGCCGCCTTGTCCAGGGGCTTGTTTCCCGAACCGCACTTGGGGGAATGAATACAGGCGGGGCATCCTTCCTCGCATTCGCAGGAAGAAATAAGTTCAA
Organism: uncultured delta proteobacterium; assembly: GCA_963826125.1. GTDB lineage: Bacteria > Desulfobacterota > Desulfarculia > JACQYL01 > CAWGVV01 > CAWGVV01. The sequence continues at coordinate 997,003 of CAWGVV010000001.1, forward strand.
GCGTCCGTTCGAGCAATTCGGTAATGCTGTCGAATCCCGTCTCCGCCAGCCCCACTCCGCCGGGATAGCCGTCGTAGATGAACACTGCGCTTTTGCCGATTTCCGGATGGAACGGATACGATATCCCGCCCACGTCGTTGCGGTCGCACAGGACAATGAGGGGAAACATGGCGATGATGGCATGCTCGACGGCGTGAATGCCCCCCATGAAATGGAGCCCCCGCTGCTCGACCATCTTCTTGATGAAATCCTCGATTTCTATCCACATGCCCACGGTTTCGAAAACCTGTTCGGGGAGGGAAAGATCGTGCCGGCTGATGAGTTCCTGGCCTTTGATTCGTCGCTTCTCAAACCCCATGATTCGTTCCGTAACCTTGAGAAGCCCCTGCTTTACCAGGAAATTTCCTTCCGGACGGCTGCGGTGGATTTCCAGAACCTCGGTTTCCTTCTCCGTAAGCACCTTGGTGTAGTAGGAGACTTCCACCGGGTTGACGAACACATTGTGTCTCGGAACGTCCAGCGTCTCCACTTCGTACTGGGTTGCCTTGTGCAAATAAATAGCGCCGGGATGGCATTCCTTCAATGCCCTGAAACCATCGATGCTCCCGATTGGCCGTTTTGTCTTGGCGTCCAGAATGGCGTTGGTTTCACCGATGGAGCGAAGGTTCACTTCCCGATGCGGGCTTCTGTGGGCTGCGTACCAGACCGGCCGGTCGGCTCCGCGCAAAATCCTGGCCTCGTTTTCCAGCTGTTCGAACGGCACCGGCTGCAGCGTACTGGAAAAATAGGGATCGTCGTCGGTGAGCGGTTCTTCGGCGGCCGCGCACGGCACATGCGCCTTCACGATGTCCCGGTTATTGGGATCGAGGATGGCGGATTCATACCCCTGCTCGAAAAACCTTTCCGGGTGCCGCATGAAATACTGGTCCAGGGCGTCGGGTTGCGCCACCAGCGCGATGAGGGATTCGCGATCCCCTCTTCCCACACGGCCGCCGCGCTGCCAGGTGGTAATCATCGTACCCGGATATCCGACGAGAATACATACGTCGAGGCCCCCCACGTCGATACCCATTTCCAGGGCACTCGTGGAGATAACCCCCAGCAAGCGGCCGGTACCCAGTCCCCTTTCGATCACCCGGCGCTCTTCCGGCAGGAATCCGGCGCGGTACGAGCTGATTTTGTTTCTCATCTCGGGGGCCATCTGGGTGGCCCACATGTGAATGAGTTCGGTGACCTTCCTCGATTGAGTAAAGACGATGGTTCTCAACCCCTCCCGAATGCAGCGGATAAACAGGAGAGCCGAAGCGATGCCGGCGCTGGTGTCAGGGTTCATGAAGATGACGTGTCGGCCCGCCGAAGGCGCTCCGTTTTCACTGATGAGCGACGGCTGACGTCCGATCAGGCGGCCGCAGAATTCCAACGGATTGGCCACCGTGCCCGAGGAGAGTATGTACACGGGATCGGTGCCGTAGAGACTGCATACTCTCCGGAGCCTCCTGATGACCTGCGCCATGTGGGACCCGAAGACACCGCGATAGGTGTGGACTTCGTCGATGATGACGTATTTCAGACGAGAAAAAAACGGCTTCCAGGCTCCGTGAAAGGCAAGGAGCCCCATGTGGAGCATGTCGGGGTTGGTGATAAGAATGTTCGGCGGGCTCGCTTTGATCTTTTTTCGAATATGGGGCGCCGTATCTCCATCATAGATGGCTGAACTGACGACGTCGTCGGAACCGATGAACGCCGTCATCTCTTTGAGTGCCCTCCATTGGTCCTGCTCCAACGCTTTGAGAGGGAAGAGGTACAGAGCGGCGGCATCGGTTTCCCTGAGTGCATTCTCCAGCACGGGAAGCGAGTAGATGAGCGTCTTTCCGCTGGCCGTAGGGGTTGCGACCACCACGCTTTTTCCCTGCCTCACCAGATCGAGCGCCCGAGCCTGATGGCTGTAAAGTTTCTGAATATTAAGACCCTTGAGCACGTGGCCGACCTTTTCAGAAAGCCCTTCGGTCGGATCGGCGTAGCTTGGCGCCTGCGCGGGGATATGGTGATGAAACACGATGCTGTGCCCGAATACTGATGATGCTTTTAAGGAATTGATAAACGATTTCATTTGACGGATTTAGCTTTCTTCCGAGAAAGGTTTTCAGGGATTTTGAAAGTCTGGCTGAAAATGTCGCTTCAGGTTTACCGAGGATTACAACCTTAATCGTCTTTTAAAGGTGCGGAGCAACCGGTGTGCCAATATACATTATTACCGTGGAGAGTTGCAAAGAATGTCCACACCGATCCGGCAGTGTCGAATCATGCTCCCGATGTACGCCTCGCTCCTGAATGGCATGTCTCGCTATTTTACAGATATTCGTATTTATATGTCACATAGCTTGCTATCGTCGATATATGCCTTCAGTAATGTTAATAATTGCTTACCTTTCATCTTTTTTTGATTATTTCCACCCATATTTCCATTCATGTAAAATAACTGACTATGATGTGTTGAACAGGATGAAAGAGGGATGGATTATCAACTTTCACAGCTTAAAGGGTAACCTCCTAGTATCATTGAAAGATCGTTCGCCTGAAATGACTTGACACGTGAAAACGCGCCATTCTCGGGAAGAACTGCTTTACTACTTGAATTGATTGTTTTTTTTCCTTTACAAATCTTTAAAGGGTGTGTCATAGTACCGCGAAGGAGAAACGATGAACAGAGGAGGGGAAAACATACATGAATAAAGGTGATTTGATCGAAAAAATGGCAAAGGCGGCCGATATCTCCAAGGCAGCTGCCGGAACGGCCCTCGACGCCTTGCTGGATGCAGTCGAAGCGGCGTTGAAAAAGGGCGACAAGGTGACCTTGGTAGGCTTCGGCACGTTTTCCGTGTCGAAACGCGCCGAACGCAACGGGCGTAATCCCCAGACAGGGGCGGAGATCAAGATTCCTTCAGCAAACGTGCCGAAGTTCAAGGCGGGCAATAAGCTGAAGGACGCCGTCCAATAACACCCGCACTCTTCTTCAGAATTTCCATTCGAAATTAACCGGCCAGGGGCGCTTTTCCGAAAAGGAGGAGCGTGCAATTCTTAGTTTCCGCAGTCTATTCTGATGCAAAAGGAAGGGTGAAGCTGACGGCTCCACCCTTCCTTTTATCAGACAAGCTTCAACAACGCCTTTTCGATGCGGTCCAATCCTTCGACAATATTTTCCATGGAAGTAGCAAAAGAGAGTCGAATGAATGCATCGGCTCCGAAAGCCACTCCCGGAACCACTGCTACCCTTGCTTCTTCCAACAGGAACTCCGTCATTTCGTTGGAGCCCTGGAGTGCTTTGCCGTTGAACGTTTTGCCGTAATAGGCGGAAACGTTCGGAAATGCATAAAAAGCGCCCTGCGGCTCGAAACAGGATACGCCCGGAATAGCCCGAAAACGTTTCACGATATAATTTTTTCTGTTTTCGAAGTGCTCCCGCATGACGGAAATTTCATTCTGAGGTCCGGTAAGAGCCGCGACTGCCGCCTTTTGAGCGATGGAACAGGGATTAGAGGTGGACTGGCTTTGCACCTTCGTTACGCCTTTTATGATTTCGGCGGGACCCGCCATATACCCGATACGCCATCCCGTCATGGCGTAGGTTTTGGAAACGCCGTTCAACACCAGTGTTCGCTGTTTCACCTCTTCGTTGAAAGAAGCGATACTCTGAAAAGATCGATTGTCGAAAAGAATCTTTTCATAGATGTCGTCCGAAATGACCAGAATGTTCTCTTCCACCGCGATGCGGGCGATTTCTCTTAAGTCCCTCTCCGAGTACATGGCCCCGGTCGGATTCGAGGGACTGTTCAGCACCAGGGCTCTTGTCCTGGGCGTGATGGCCTGCTTGAGCGCCTGCGGTGTAACCCTGAAACCGTCTTCCTCGCGGGTTTCCACGATAACCGGTTCGGCATCCGCGAGCGTCACCATGGGGGGGTAGGATACCCAATACGGAGCCGGTATGATGACTTCATCGCCCTTCTGAAAGAGCACCTGAGCCAGATTGTAGAAGGAATGCTTTCCTCCGCAGTTGACGACGATTTCGTCACGGGTATACGTAAGCCCGTTATCGTTCTTGAATTTCGCGATGACGGCATCTTTCAATTCGTCGGTGCCGCCTACCGGTGTGTAACGGGTGAACCCGGCCTCAATCGCCTTGATGGCGGCCTGCTTTATGTTATCCGGCGTTTCGAAATCGGGTTCTCCGGCCCCGAAGCTTACCAGGTCGACGCCCGCCGCTTTCATCGCCTTGGCCTTGGCATCCACTGCAAGAGTTGGGGACGGTTTCACTTTTCCAATTCTTTCGGCCAACCGCATATCAGCGAACTCCTTTCTTAAAGAAGTAGATGAAAAATTCTCTGTTACCCTTTGGTCCGAGAAGTCGTGAAGGGGTCACTCCCTTCACTTCGCAGTCCAGCTCCCGTACGAAAGAGAGAACGGCATCGACCGCGCCTTGCTGCTTGAGGGGGTCCCGTACCACCCCTCCCTTTCCGACTTCTCCCTTCCCCACTTCAAATTGCGGCTTGATCAGCGCTACGACGCGGCCGTCCGGCTTTAACACGGAGAGAACCGCGGGGACGACTTTGGTAAGCGAAATGAACGAAACGTCGATCACCGCCAGATCCACCGGCGTTCCGATTTCCTTTAAGGAAAGGTACCGCGCATTCACGCGTTCGATGGTTTTGACCCGGTCGTCGTTCCTCAATTTCCAGTCGAACTGACCGTGGCCGACATCGACCGCATAGACGAAAGAGCATCCGTGCTGCAGCAAGCAATCGGTAAAGCCCCCGGTGGAGGCCCCGACGTCCACGGCCGTCAAGCCTTGCACGTCCACGTCGAAGTCGATGAGGGCGCCCTCCAGCTTATCCCCTCCCCGGCTTACGTAGCGTGATGCGCTTCCCGCAACTGAAAACTCGTCCTCGCCGGAATGGAGCGCTCCGGGTTTTTCCACCCGGTTCGTCCCGCAGAACACCTGTCCCGCCATGATCAGGGCCCGCGCGCGTTCCCTTGTGGGGGCGAGCCCCTTCAGCACGAGTAGTTTATCCGCGCGTTCCTTCGTTTCGTTCTCCCTTCGTTTTCATAATGGCAACGAAGATGGCTTCTTCGTCGAGCTGGTAAATGTTACGTAACTCAACTTGGGTCCCATGTTCCAGAAAACAGTCGGGCAACCCCAAACGCCTGATTTTCTTGCCGGTGATTCCTCGATCCGCCATGAATTCCAGCACGGCTCCGCTCATTCCACCCTGGAGCGCGTTCTCTTCCACCGTCAACACGGTTTCCGTTCGGGAAAGAGCGTCGATGAGAAGTTTTTCGTCCAGCGGTTTCACGAAGCGGAGATTGATTACGGCCGCATTCACCCCGAGTTCCCCGGCCTTCTTTGCGGCACGATATGCCGGCCAGACCCGGTTGCCGAGGGCAATGACGAGCAGGTCCTCGCCATCCAGCAGCTTCTCCGCCTCTCCGACGGGAATCGGCAGAATCGGCTCATCGAGCGGTACGCCGACCCCCTGCCCCCTGGGATAACGTAGTGCAATGGGTCCCTGATGATTGACGGCGGTGACCAGCATGCGCCTCAGTTCATTCTCGTCTTTCGGCGACATCAGAACCATGTTGGGAATCAATCGCATGAAAGAAAGATCGAACTGCCCCTGATGGGTGGCGCCGTCCTGCCCCACGATCCCGCCACGATCCACGGCGAAGACCACGTGCAGGTTCTGGAGACACACGTCGTGAATCATCTGATCGAACGCGCGTTGCAGAAACGTGGAGTAAATAGCCACCACGGGAATCATACCCTGTGTTGCCATTCCCGCGGCGCACGTCACCGCATGCTGTTCCGCGATTCCCACGTCCATGAAACGATCGGGGTAGGCTTTTTCGAACGCCCCGAGTCCGGTCCCTTCGGGCATGGCCGCGGTGATGGCAAAGATGTAGGGATTATCCGCGGCCAGGCGCACGAGTGTTTCTCCGAATACGTTCGTGAAACTGGGAGCACTAATCGGTTTGTTCGCCGTCTGGCCGGTTTCAACTTCAAACTCGCTGACTCCGTGAAAATACGTCGGATCCTTTTCCGCCGGCGCATATCCCTTGCCCTTGGTGGTGAGAACGTGGACCAACATCGGTCCCTCAACGTTCTTCACCTCTTCGAGGGTTTCGATGAGCTGGTCCAGCCGGTGCCCCTTGATGGGTCCGATGTAATCGAACTGGAGTGCTTCAAAGAGCATTCCCGGGGTGATGAATGTCTTGAGCGAGTCGATGCTCCGCTTCAGGATCGTATGAATATTTTCGCCTACACCGGGGACCGATTTAAGAAAAGACCTGACTTCCTTTTTGAAGTGAGTCGCCATCTGACCCGACATTTTCCTGCTGAGGAAAGACGACAACGCACCGACGTTCGGAGAGATGGACATCTCGTTGTCGTTTAGAATGACGATCAGGTTCTTCTTGAGGTCTCCCGCCTGGTTGAGTCCTTCGAACGCGAGACCGGCGGTCAGGGAACCGTCTCCGATGACGGCGATGACCCGGCCGGATCGTTGCAATATCTGACGCGCCGTGGCCATTCCCAAAGCCGCCGAAATGGAGGTGCTGGAATGGCCGGTGCTGAATGCGTCGTAGGGGCTTTCCTCCCGGCGTGGAAACCCGCTGATGCCCCCGTGCTGACGGAGGGTATTGAAGCGGTCCCTTCGCCCCGTGAGAAGCTTATGGGCATAGGCCTGATGCCCGACGTCCCAGATGAGGATGTCCTCCGGAGTATCGAACACGTAGTGGAGCGCTACCGTGAGTTCCACTACCCCGAGACTCGGCGCGAGATGTCCGCCGGTGCACGAAACCGTCTTGATAATTCGTTCCCGGAGTTCCTCGCACAGTTTCGGCAAGTCTTCCCGTGGAACCTTTTTCAGGTCGGCACTCCCGTCGATGTGATCCAATATGGAATATGATGTATCGCTCATGCCCGGCTATGTCTGTTTGTGGAGGATTTTTTTCTCACTGCGCACCTTATAGTTGACGGTCCAGGAGATAAGAAGCGATCGACCTGAGAACGGCACACCGTTCGTTCCCGCCTTCCAGGGCCCGAAAAGCCTCCCGTATGGCGGCCTTTTCTCTTTCCTTCGATTCTTCGATGCCGATCGAACTTGGATATGTAGCCTTTTTTCTGCCGCGGTCGCTCCCCTGCGGTTTCCCCATGATTGTGCTTTCGCCGATTTCGTCCAGAATGTCGTCGCGAATCTGAAAAGCGAGGCCCAGGTTGACGCCGTATCGCGAAAAAGCCTCGACGGCTTGTCCGGACGCCCCCGCCAGCATTGCGCCGCTCACCACCGAAGCTTCGATAAGCGCCGCCGTCTTATTGCGGTGGATGTAATCGATAGCCTCCAACGACACGTCTTTTCCCTCTGCCTCAACGTCCGCCATCTGCCCACCCACCATGCCTCCGACTCCCACGGCATCCGCCACGACGTGCATTGCTTCCACCAGCTGCGGAGCGTCGGTATGGCGTAGGATTTCCGGTCCGGTCATGCAGGAAAACGCCTCGGTCAGGAGAGCGTCACCGGCCAGAATGGCGGCAGCTTCTCCAAAACGCTTATGGCACGTGGGCACCCCTCTGCGCAAATCGTCGTTGTCGATGCCGGGAAGATCGTCGTGGATGAGCGAATAGGTGTGGATCAATTCGATGGCACAGGCGAAGGAGAGTATTCCCTCGTTCACCTCCCCCACCGCTTCGGCGCCGGCGAGGCAGAGAATAGGGCGGATACGCTTTCCGCCCGCAAAGACGCTGTAACGCATCGCCTCGATGACGGTCTTTTGGGGTCCTTCTCCGACCGGAGGCAAAACGACGTCAAGATGTTCGTTGACGAGCGACTGTTTTTTTTTAAGGTATTCTCTAATTTCCATCGGAGGAGGTCATTCGTTTTCGAAGAACGGTTGAACCTTGAGGTTTCCCTTTTCATCCTTGACGATGATATCGATCCGCTTTTGCGCCTCGTCGAGTTTGTACCTACAGTGGCGGGCAAGCTTCATTCCCTCCTCGAAGGCTTCGATGGCATGATCGAGGTCGAGGTCCCCCTCCTCCATACGATGGACGATGGTTTCCAATTTTTCGAGTGCTTCCTCGAACTTTAAGGGAAGCTGTTCGTTATTCGACATTTTTCCGGCCCTTCTCTCCGCGGGTCACGGTCGATTGTTCGTATCGCTTCGATGAATTGACCAGATCGATGGGATTCACCCTGGCCCCCGCCAGTCTCGCTCCCCAATGCAGGTGGGGACCCGTCGATCTCCCCGTCGATCCCGCCCTGCCGATCACCCGGCCCCGCTCCACCGTGTCCCCTTCCCTGAAAAATACCTCACTGAGATGAAAATACATGGTGAAAATGCCGGAACCATGATCGATAACGATAGTCTTCCCGGTAAAAAAAAGATCGTCCGACAATACCACCCTGCCGGAGTTGGAGCACCGGACATCTTCATGCATTTCGGCATGCAAGTCAACCCCAGTATGGGGACTGCGCTCCTCTCCGTTGATGAACGTTCGTGTTCCGAATTCGCCCGTCACTTTGCCCTTCACCGGCATGAGAAACGGACCGCTCCACAGTTTGGTCGACCCGCTCTTCCCCCACAAAGCGTCGGTCCGCTCCTTCTCGATCCGAATGCGCTCCTTCGTTTTCTCGTCGTATTCGGTCATGGAAGGCGGAAGCGAAAGCCTGCGCACCCCGTAGTTTTTTTCGCCCACATAGATCGGGACCGTCTTCAGCAATCGTTCACCCGTCCGCAGGGTGAGAGCATACGCACCGGGCTTGCAGTCGACGTCCGCGCCCAACAGCCCCTTGAAAGAAGCCGAGGAAACATCGTATGCCAGGGCGACTCCGGTTCCATCGAACTCCCCTTGAAGAAGCGCGGTCCGGGAAATACCCGTCACCTCCACCAACGCCACCTGCCCTTGTTTGAGGGATCGCGGTTCGATTCTTACCTCTGCCGGCTCCCGCCCGGCACCGAAGGCGCTCCACGAGAAGAAGACCGTCAGGGAGATCAACATCAGATATGCTGCGATGCGATTCATTCGTTCCCCGGCTCAATCGGAGGAACGGCACCTCTACTCCGATCCTGCACGTCATCCTCGGCGCGTTCGATCTTGCAGAACAGTTGTCCCTTCCCCAGCTTGACCGTCACTTCATCACCCGGAGCTACGTCGTGGAAATGCGTTACCAGGCCCCGTTCCGGCAATCTTCTCGTGATGCTGTAGCCCCGCTTCAACGGCATTGACGGATCCGCGGAGGACAAGCCCTTGAGCCCGTGATTCAGGGTGTGGGACTTTTCCTCCATGTAGTGATGCGTGCAGAGTTCAAGCTCCCGCTTCAGCGCCGCGACCCTTCCTCCATACGTTTCACACCGGGAAGAAAGGGCTCGATGATTGAGCGAACCCGTGAGGGAACGCACCTCCGTCGTTCTTACCGAAAGGTAATTGCGCGCATGAATTCCTAAAAGTACCGCCTGATCGTCCAACCGTTGATTCAACTGCTCCACGTACCGTCGCGGGTCTATTATTCCCCGCATCAGCCCTTGCAGCCGTTCGGTATCCCTGTTGACGAAAGACGCTGTCCGCCGTTCGAGGATATCCTCCAGCCTCTCCACCAAACCGAGCAGGTCTTCCTTGAGGGGCACGAGTATCTCGGCTGCGGCCGAGGGGGTGGGCGCTCTTTTATCAGCCACGAGATCGGAAATAGTAGTGTCGATTTCGTGTCCCACCGCGCTGAGAACGGGAATGTCGCTCGCACTGACGGCACGAGCTACGTCTTCGGTGTTGAAGGGCCACAAATCCTCCAGGGACCCTCCGCCCCTGGTGAGCACAATCACGTCGGCGGGTATCAGAAGGTTTACTTCCCGTATGGCCCGGGCGATTTCGTATGATGCTTCGCTTCCCTGCACTCTCACCGGATAAATGGAAATTTCCATGTTCGCGTAGCGACGGCCGAGCACCTGAATGAAGTCCCTGATGGCGGCACCGGTGGGGGAGGTAATCACGACCACGTGGCGGGGCAGAAACGGGAGCGGTTTTTTCCTGGCGTTGTCAAACAACCCCTCCGCCGACAGGCGTCGTTTCAGTTCCTCGAAAGCCAGTTGGAGTTCCCCCCGACCCTTGGGTTCCAACGTTTCAAAGACGATCTGATACTCGCCCCTTGCCTCGTACACCGCGATTCTGCCCAGCCCCACGACGGCCATGCCGTCTTTGGGTTGAAAGGAGAGATACTGGTTCTGGTGCTGGAACATAACGCCCCGGATTTGGGAGCGGGAATCCTTCAGGGAAAAGTAGAGGTGTCCCGAAGTCGGTGCCCTGAAGTTGGAAATCTCCCCTTCCAGCCAGACCAGGGGGAACTCCGATTCCAGAAGCCTGCCGATCTCCTTGGTGAGCCGGCTGACGGTGAATATCCGACGCGTGGGTTGTGGCGCCGAGAAGTCGAGTTTTTCCTGTTCCATGCCGTACGTCCGCCCTGTCGGGATTACGGAAAAAACACCCGCAAAGGTGGTGGAAGCTTCGCGGGAGGGAAAGAACCTCTCGTGGGCGAAAACGCTCAAAACGGCGGTTTCGTTTCTTTCGTTCCCCCTCACCGGGGGACAAAAGAGTGAAAGCCCTTGTGTTTCCGGTGCTCATTCCCTATTATTTTAACGTTCCGAACCTGCACAGGAGTTCTCATGAAACAAAGCATTTGTCTAGTTCTAATGGCGCTCGTTCTCTCGCTTCCCTTCGCCTGCTCCGACAAGCAGAAAGAGCCCGAGCAGAAATCCAACGTGCAGGAGGATACGAAAAAGTGGGAACCGGCTTACGGCGACGCCATCCGCGTGGGCTCCATCGGCGACGCCTCCAATCTCATTCCCATGCTCGTCTCCGATTCCGCTTCGCGCGATATCACCGGCCTGGTGTATAACGGACTGATTCGTTACGACAAAGACATTAAGCCCGAAGGGGAACTGGCCGAGCGCTGGGAAATTTCCAACGATGGAAAGACAATCACGTTCTTCCTGCGAAAGGGAGTGAAGTGGCACGACGGGGAGCCGTTTACCGCGCAGGACGTTTTGTTTACCTACAAGACGATGGTGGATCCGAAGACTCCTACCGCCTACGCCGGAGACTTTCAACAGGTGAAGACGGCTGAAGCCGTCGACGATTATACCTTCCGAGTGACGTACGAAAAACCCTTCGCGCCCGCCCTCATGAGTTGGGGCATTTCCATCATCCCCCGGCACCTGCTGGAAAACCAGGACATCGTGTCTTCCTCCTTGAGCCGGAACCCCATTGGCACCGGCCCCTACCGATTTGACCATTGGACCACGGGCCAGGAAATCGTGCTGAAATCGAACCCCGACTATTTTGAAGGGCGGCCCTATATCAGCGAGTACGATTACCGGATTATTCCCGATCCGGCCACGATGTTTCTGGAGTTGAAGTCGGGGGGACTCGACTGGATGGGGCTCACGCCCGTTCAGTACAGCCGTCAGACGACCGGCAAGGACTTCAACGAACAGTTCAGTAAATATCAGTATCTCTCCTTCGCCTATACCTATCTTGGCTACAATCTCCTCTCCCCGTTCTTTCAGGATAAACGTGTGCGCCAGGCCCTGTCGTACGCCATCGACAAAAAGGGAATCATCGAGGGGGTGTTGCTGGGGCTCGGAATTCCGGCCACCGGACCCTACAAGCCGGACATGTGGGTGTATAATCCCAACGTGAAGAAGTACCCTTACGACGTCGAGAAAGCCAAGGCGCTGCTCAAGGAGGCGGGATGGGAAGACACGAACGGCGACGGCATCCTCGATAAGGACGGGCGGCCTTTCGCTTTCACCATCCTGACCAACCAGGGGAATAGCCAACGGGCGGACACGGGCGTTATAATTCAGAGCAATCTGAAGAAAATCGGGATCGACGTCAAAATCCGCGTCGTGGAATGGGCGGCTTTCCTGAAGGAATTCATTGAGAAGAAAAACTTTGAAGCGGTGATCATGGGATGGACCATACCGCCCGAACCGGACCTCTACGACGTATGGCACTCCAGCAAGACCAAGGAGGGAGAGCTGAACTTCATCTCCTATAAGAATCCCGTAGTCGACAACCTCATCGAACTGGCCCGTCACGAATTCGACCAGGAGAAGAGGAAGGAATACTACTTCAAGATTCAGGACATCCTGGCGGAAGACCAGCCGTATACGTTCCTCTACATACCCGAAGCACTGGTGTGCATCAATTCGCGTTTCAAGGGCATCAAACCCGCTCCCATCGGGATAGCCTACGATTTTACGCACTGGTATGTGCCTAAGGAGCTTCAGAAATACACGGTGACTCCTTGAATTCGTTACGCGCTGAAATCAGATGATCGTCTATCTCGCGAAACGGCTGATCGGAATCGCCCCGCTGCTTCTGGGGATTACCCTTATCTCGTTCATGGTAATCCACCTTGCTCCGGGGTCACCCACCGAAATGCAAACCATGATGGACCCCAAGGCGTCCCACGATGCACGGGTTCGCCTCGACAAGATCTACGGGCTGGACAAACCGTTGCCCGTGCAGTACTGGAACTGGCTGAAGCGTTTGGCTCATCTCGATTTCGGAAAATCGTTCTCACCCGACGGCCGACCAGTGCTGGATAAGATTGCCGATCGGCTCCCCATCACCATCCTGCTCAACGTTCTTTCCCTGCTAATCATCATCTGCGTGGCCATCCCGCTGGGGGCGTTGTCCGCCGCCAAGGCGGGGAGCTTTTTCGACAAATTCACCACCGTGTTCGTGTTCGTGGGTTTCGCCATACCCACTTTCTGGCTTGCGCTTCTGGCCATGATGTTTTTCGGCGTCCATCTCGGATGGCTTCCCATTTCAGGCCTCACGTCATACGGCTTTTCCGAACTCTCCCTCCCCGGCAAAGTGTGGGACGTGGCGAAGCATCTCATTCTCCCTGTCCTGGTCGGGAGCGTTCGGTTCGCTGGCCGGGCTGTCCCGCTACATGCGGGCAAACATGCTGGAGGTGATCAACCAAGATTTCATCACGACCGCACGGTCGAAAGGCGTCGACGAACGGACGGTGATCTACAAACACGCCCTACGGAACGCGGTGCTCCCCGTGGTGACCATTCTGGGCCTTTCGGTCCCCGGACTCATCGGGGGCAGTGTCATCTTCGAATCGATTTTCGCCATTCCGGGCATGGGACAACTTTTCTACGCCAGCGTCATTTCCAGGGATTATTCGGTGGTAATGGGGATTCTGGTCATCGGTGCGGTGCTTACTCTCGTGGGGAATCTTATCGCCGATATTTCGTACGCCTTCGTTGATCCGAGGATACGGTCGCAGAGATGATATCTCACGAATTGCTGCAGGATTTCTGGAAAAGGTTTCGCAGAAACCGTCTGGCGCTGGCCGGCCTGATCATGGTGCTGTTCCTCTTTCTGGTGTCCTTCCTTGCGCCGCTTATTGCTCCCTACGATCCCACAACGATCAACACATCGGCGGTGCTGCATCCACCCTCCCCGGACCATCCCTTCGGGACGGACCGGCTGGGCCGGGACGTTCTCTCCCGCATGATCTACGGTTCGCGCATTTCCCTCAAGGTCGGGTTCGTCGCGGTGGGCATCGCCACCCTCATCGGAACCGTGCTGGGCGCCTTCGCCGGATATTACGGCCGGTGGGTGGATACGACCATCATGCGATTCGTGGACGTGATGCTCTGCTTTCCGTCGTTCTTCCTGATTCTCGCGGTGATCGCGTTTCTCGAACCGTCCATCTGGAACATCATGATCGTTATCGGCATCACCGGCTGGATGGGCGTGGCCCGGCTGGTCAGAGCCGAATTCCTGAGCCTGCGGAACCGGGACTTCGTCACCGCGGCTCACGCAACCGGCGCGCCCGACCGACACATCATCTTCGTTCATATTCTGCCCAACGCCATGTCGCCCGTTCTGGTGACCGCCACCCTCGGAGTCGCCAGCGCGATCCTCACCGAATCGGCCCTGAGCTTCCTGGGCCTGGGCGTGCAACCTCCGGACCCGAGCTGGGGAAACATCCTCACGGAGGGCAAGGACAACATCCAGATAGCGTGGTGGCTTTCTCTCTACCCCGGCCTGGCCATTCTTTTCACCGTGCTGGCCTACAACCTGCTCGGTGACGGCATTCAATCGGCCCTCAACCCAAAGCTGCGCACCTGAAAGCCCCGCCATGACCGTGTTCCCCACCGTTATCACCGGGTTGGAAGTGCTGCTGCGGGAAGAGCCGCGCGAATTACGCGCAGCTTCTTCCATCGGTCTGCTTTGCCACCAAGCGTCCGTCGACTCCCGTTGCATCTACGCCAAAAACCTCCTGGCCCGCAGGTTCTCCGACAGGCTGAGAAGGCTTTACTCTCCCCAGCACGGTTTTCGGGGCGAAAAACAGGACAACATGATCGTGTCGCGGTCCTTTGTGGACTCGTCCACGGGACTTGAGGTGCGAAGCCTGTACGGGCCGAACCTGAAGCCCGATCCGGAAACGTTCGAGGGCATCGATTTGCTCGTCGTCGATCTACAGGATGTGGGGACGCGTGTTTACACCTACATCCATACCATGGCCCTGGCAATGCAGACGGCGCGTGCCGCGGGAATCAGCGTGATGGTGCTCGACCGCCCCAATCCGATCGGGGGAATAAAGGTGGAGGGAAACGTCCTGCAACCGGACATGACTTCCCTCGTCGGCCTCTACCCTATCCCCATGCGGCATGGAATGACGATAGGCGAAATGGCTATGCTATGCAATGAAGGCTTCGGCATTGGAGCCGATCTTACCGTCGTTCCCATGAGGGGATGGCGCCGGTCCATGCTCTTTCCGCAAACCGGACTACCGTTCGTTCCTCCGTCCCCCAACATGCCCATCTGGGAGACGGCCATGGTGTATCCGGGCCAGGTGATCTGGGAAGGGACGAACGTTTCGGAGGGACGCGGGACCACTCGACCGTTCGAAACGTTCGGGGCACCGTTCTTTGATACCACCGAATTGGTAAAACGTTTCGCGTCGCGGAAGCTTCCAGGAATTCATCTGAGGGAGATCGGCTTCGAACCGACGTTCAACAAGTGGCAGGGACAGCTCTGCAGCGGGTTTCATCTGCATGTGACCGATACGGAAAGCTATGAACCCTGTTTTTGCTCCCTTGCGCTTCTTCAGGATGTTATTGCCGTTCGTCCGGAAGCCTTCCAATGGAAGGAGCCGCCTTACGAGTATGAATTCGAACGGCTTCCCATCGATCTCATACTGGGATCAAGGGAACTTCGCGAACATCTGGAAAATGGGGGTTCTCTTGCGGAAAGCCATGAGGCTTGGTCGGACGGACTGAATGACTTTTTACGGATGCGCTCCGCGTATCTGCTCTATGGTGAGGATCGGACCTGACCCTCATTTTGCTTCGCAGCCTCGTCAGTTGGGGTTGTGTTCCATCTCCAGTACCTCCTCGCCCTCGTCCTGAAACAGGTAAAAGCCGATTATTTTTCTGTTGTGCTGGTCCAGGGTAATGAATTCCACTCCGAATTCATATTCGTTCTTTTCCATTCTGTGCACCCACACCACTTCCCCGCCTACTCTCACTTCCTCTGCCGTTCCGGGAAGATGAAACCGAAAGTTGAGGCGTTCGTTCATTTCGGGAGGAAGCGATCCCACGCTCACCCGCATTCCCGTAAGGGAGATGTCCTGTAGAACTCCACGTTTGTTCATGACATCGCCCATAAAACCGAATGAGCCTATTTTTACCATGGGAAGAGGGATTCTTCTGGCTGCGGATCGTCTTTCCGTAGGCACCTCAAATACTTTTCCGCACTTGGGACAACGGAGGGACAGTGTCACCCCTTCGCCGAATTGGCTTTTCGACAAAGATCCTTTCGCGCCGCAATGAAGACAGATGATGGTCCTTTTTTCCACCCGCCCACCTTTCTAAATGGGAATCCCAATCGACAGGATTGTCAGAGAATAGCGGACGAACCCCTGGGTTTTCTGCAAGGAGAGAGGATGCCGTGAGATCGGCACCAATTCTAGACAGACTGGAAAGCGAGAGGATAGAAATAAGGAAAGCCAACCTGGTTGGGCCGACCCGGTTAGCTTCCTAAAGAGAAAAGAGAATGAGGAAAGTATTATTTCTTGCCCAATAGAATTAGCAAATAGCCTGCCAACTTTACCCCTAACGTTCATTATTCTTTATTTCCCTGTCATATCAGCATGTTAAATGTTATCTCAAAACCGCTCTCCAGGACGAGCGAGGACGAAACATTCAAAATTTTGTACCGAAGGAATTCAAAATTCTTCTCCTGATATATCCTTCTGAATTTATTGTATATTCACGATACAAGATTTTGAACTCACATTCTTGCTCTCTCGCATAATGAAAAATCGAACTACTGAATACCAGTATAATCCAGAATACGAATCAAATAAAGCGATTTGTTCCAGTCTAGCCTCCGAACATCATTTTATCATAAATTATCTCGCTTTTATTTCTTTTAGCTACTCGGACAATGAATAATTTCTCTGAATTCGATAAACAATGAAAACTTCTGCAAATTCCCGTAGCAAAAATTATTTGCTATTCCGCTTCCCAAACCTCTCGTTTCCCCTCCTGACGATCGACGATGTAGAGGGGTTCTGCTACTTCCCGCAACGCAACCTTCAAATCATCAAACCGTTCATGCTCGATTCGTCTGGCGCGAATGTGCAAGTGGCAATATCCTTCGGGCGCTCCGCTATAGCTCGTGAACACACTGACGATCCACCCTCCGAACGAGCGAATCGTTTCCAGAACGGCCTTCATCGCACCCGGCTTGTCATGAATGCGCAAGAAAAACAGCATGCCGCCCTCAACCGGTCCCATTACGGAAACCAGGACCCTGAAAATATCGGTTTGGGTGAGTAAACCGATCAGTATGCCATCCTTGGCAACGACGGGAAGCGCCCTCACTTTTTTTTCGAGCATGAGGTCGGCAGCTTCTTCAATCGAATAATCCTCGGTAATGAATATCGGTGTCTTCGTCATTAGACTCCGCACTCGTGTTTTGGAAAGCAGGTAAATGAGTTCGTGGATGTCGAGGTTCTTCGTTTCAGCGGCGGAAACCCTCTTGAGGTCGACTTCGCTGAGCATGCCTACCAATTTCCCTTTCATCGTTACCGGAAGGTGGCGAAGGCTTCGTTCTTTCATAATGTTTATGGCGTTCTCCACCGAGTCATCCGCTTCCACGGTAATGGGCCGACTGCTCATCCAATCACGCACCAGCATATACTCGAACTCCCCTCTCAGAAGCACCATAACCGATCCTGCGTACGGTTACGGCGTCGTTGGATTGAAGGCCAATTGCGGAATGCATGCACCGCTGCAGGTTAGCCATAAGTACGACTGAGTTCATTCTCACATACATAAGTAAGAGTGCGGATACAAGCAGATTTGAAACGTCGTCGCGAGTGTGGAGTGGAGTGATGGGGACGAGACTTTTCCGAAAGCGGCCGAAGCCCTCGTTTCGCATTTTTTTTCGCCCGTCCGGTTGTGCCCGCAGCGAGATGTGGGCTCATGCGGCACCGGCTTTTCCAGCCATCCCTTATAGTCCTGATGCAAACCGCTCCCGTTTTCGTTGATGAAAAACCGAAGCAGTGATGTGCATCGCATTCACCAGCACGAGTCCCTCTTTTATCCCGCTTTCCTTCACGCAATCATCCACCTGAGGCGTGATATGCACGAAGCCCCGCCGATTGGGTAGATTGAACCACAATTCTCTTCGGAAACTTTTCATCTTTTTCCCCTCAAGGTTTGGTGCCATACACAACGCAATCATACTGCATGCCGCCGCCGTCCACCGTGCAGGTGAAAGGGCATCAGGAGAGCCGATGCCTGAAGAGGAAGCCCGCAAGCAGGAGCGTGGTGAGGCCGATGAGCCCCATGGGCCACAGCTGGTTCCACAGCATGTCGATGGAGGCTCCCTCCAGGAACACCGAACGGACCACGACCAAAAAATAACGCATGGGGTTGATGCAGGTGATTTTCTGGACGATGAACGGCATGTTTTCGATGGGAGTAGCGAATCCCGAAAGAATAGACGACGGAACGAGGAACAGGAACGCCCCGAGCAGGCTCTGCTGTTGGGTGACGGCAATGGATGAAATCATGAGCCCCATCCCGATGCAGGAGAGAAGGTAAAGGAAGAGCCCGAGGTACAGGGTGATCAAATCGCCCAGCAGAGGAATTTTAAACCAGACTACCGCCATGATGATGATCAGGGTCGCCTCGCCGAAGCCGATCAGAAAACCGGGCGCGGCCTTTCCCACCAGGATGTCGAAAGGCCGCAGCGGCGTTACCAGCAACTGGTCGAAGGTCCCCGCTTCGCGTTCCTTGGCCACCGAGAGAGCCGTGACGATCATACCGACCATCAGCGTAAGGAGGCCCACAATGCCCGGAACGATGAACCACTGGCTCTCGAGATTGGGATTGAACCACGGTCGAACGACGAGCCGCGGAGGACTCCACTGGTTCGCCTTGTGGGCGGCCAGTTCACGGCTGTAGGCGTCGACAATGGTACGGATGTAGCCCAACGCGACGAGTGCTGTGTTGGAGTTGCGTCCGTCGACGATCACCTGAACGTCGGCCTGCCGATTCGAGAGAAGATTGCGGGTGAATTGCGGACCGATGCGTACAACCACGAGCGCCTTTTTACTGTTGACGAGGTCTTCGATACGGGAGGAGTCGTTCAGAACGGCAACACAGCGAAACACCAGCGACCCTTCGAAGGAGGCCACCAGTTCCCGCGATGCCCTCCCCGTGTCCTCATTGTAGACCGCATAGGGAACGCGCTCCAGGTCGAAGGTCGCCGCGTAACCGAAAACGAATAGCTGCACAAAGGGCGGAATGAGAATCATGAGCCGCCGCCGCCGTTCCTTCATGATGGAAAGCAGTTCCTTGACGATGAGTGCCACGATGCGCCTGTTCATGAACGCCCTGCGGTCAATCGTTTTTTTGTGCGCAGCCTCACCAGAACCATGAAGACGGTTCCCATGAGCAGAAGGGCGAGCATATTTTTCACCAGAACGCCCCATACGTTCCCGGCCAGAAAGAGCGTCTGCACGATAGACACATAGTAACGGGCCGCTATGAGCGACGAAAACCACTGGATCACCGCGGGCGTGCTCCCCAGGTCGAAGACGAAGCCGGAAAGAATGAAGGCGGGAAGAAAGGTCACCAGCATGGCGATCTGGCCCGCCACGAACTGGTCCCTGGCGATGGTCGAAATGAGCAGCCCCATTTGCAAGGAGCAGAACAGAAACAAAGCGGACGCTAGGATCAGAACGGCCAGTGAGCCCCGGAGAGGCACCTGGAACAGCCATACCGCCATGCTCACGGAAATTGCCATTCCGCCCATTCCCAGACAGAAGTAGGGAATCAACTTGCCGAGGATGATGATCCTCACGTTGATGGGCGTGGCCATCAGAGCCTCCATGGTTCCGCGTTCCCACTCTCGCGCCACGACCATGGCCGTTAAGAGGGCGCCGATGAGGGTCATGATCACGGCGACGAGGCCCGGAACCAGAAAATTGGTGCTGCGGAGTTCCGGATTGAACCAGACGCGCTGCTGCACGTCGATGGGCAGGTGCGTGAGCAGCGATTTATCGGACAATTTTATTTCCAGCCATTGCGTCCAGACAGTTTGCAGGTAGCCTTCCACGATTCGGGCCGTGTTCGCATTCATCCCGTTGGTGAACACACCGATGGCATCACCGGGACGTGTATAGTAGGCATCGGTAAAAGAACTTCTGAGCCAGACGATTCCATCGATTTCCCCCGCGAGCATTGCTTTCCTGGCGTCCTGGATGTCGCTGAAAAACCGGGGTTCGAAATAGGGCGAGGAGCGGAAGGAATCGACGAAACTGTCGGTGACGCCGGAGGGAGATTCCACGACGACGGCGAGGGGAATGTTGTTGACGTCGAGGGACACGCCGTAGCCGAACAGCAGCAGCAAGATGACCGGCAGCACGAAGGCGATGGCAATACTGGAAGGATCTCTGACGATCTGCCGCATCTCCTTCCGGATGAGCCCTCTCAGCCGCATCAGTTCGATCTTTCGACCGACGGCCTCCCCTTCCGGTCGCACCGTTGTCGAATCATCCCGAGGCTCATTACGAAAGCGCCTATTCATTCGCTCTCCTTATGAGATCCACGAACGCATCTTCCATGCCCGGCTCCGGATTTTCCTGGGATCGCACGGAATCCTTCACCGTTTGAGGAGTCCCCGCAGCCAGGATTTTTCCGTTCGCCATGATTACCAGCCGATCGCAATATTCCGCCTCTTCCATGAAATGGGTGGTAACGAGGACCGTTACCCCGGTTTCCGCCAGAGCGTTGATACGATACCAGAACTCCTTGCGGGCCAGCGGGTCCACTCCCGAAGTCGGCTCGTCCAGGAAAAGAATGTCGGGCTCGTGCAGCAGGGCGGCGGCAAGCGAGAGCCGTTGCTTGTATCCCAGAGACAACTCGCCGCTCCGCATGTCGGCGAACCGGGAAAGATCGAATTCCTCCAGTGCCCATTCCACCCGCCGATTCCGTCTTTCGCCGCGCAGATCGTACACACCGCCGAAAAAACGCAGGTTCTCCCGCACCGTGAGTGTCGTATAGAGAGAAAATCGTTGCGCCATGTAGCCGATCCGGCTCCGGGCCTTTGCCGGGGCGCGCCGTATGTCGTGGTCGGCCACTTGCAAGGTTCCGCTCGTGGGCGGAAGCAGTCCGCACAACATCCGGAAGGTGGTCGATTTTCCCGCGCCGTTGGCTCCGAGCAGTCCGAAAATTTCGCCCTGCTCCACCGCGAACGACACGTCTTTCACCGCGTAGAAATCCCCGAATCGGCGGCTCACTTCCCGCACCTGAATTACCTTTTCACCCTCATGATTTTTCCCGGAAAACGGGAGGGGCTCCTGCGGACGCGCGGCCGTTCGTCCGGTCTCCTTCAGGATCGCCACGAAACTGTCGCCGAAGCGCGACGGGGCCTGAAATATTTCGGCTCCGGGAAGGGCTTTTTCTATGCACGCGTTCGCGTCGGTGCACGTTTCGTCCATCACCACACGAACGCCGTCTCCCTGTATGGTGGCGTCGAGCACCGAATCCAGCTGCAGCAACGCGCTCTCCATGGAGCGGCGGGTCGCTGTGGGATGACGCACCGCGAATGTTCGGCCGGCGATCATTCCGGTGAATCGATCGGGGCTCCCCTGCCCCAGGATTTTGCCCTCATGAATCATTATGACGTCTCCGCAGTGCTCGGCTTCGTCCAGGTAGGAAGTGCTCAGGAACACGGTCGTTCCCCGTTCCTCCACGAGTTGATGGATGATGGCCCACAGTTCCCTGCGGGAAAGCGGATCGACCCCCACCGTCGGTTCATCCAGAATAAGGAGCACGGGAAGGCCGACGAGAGCGCACATCAGGCCGAGCTTCTGTTTCATGCCGCCGGATAGATTCCTCCCCAACCTTTTCGTAAACGGAGCGAGTCCCGTCATCGCGAGGAGCCATCCATACCGATCCTTTCTCGCCTCCGCGGGTACCCCCTGAAGATCGGCATAGAGTTCCATGTTTTCATGGATGGTGAGGTCCTCGTACAGTCCGAACCGCTGAGGCATGTATCCCAGGGACGACTGAACCTTGAGGGGGTTTCGGGCGACGTCCACGTCGAGCACGGAAACCGTGCCCGAGTCGGGGAGGAGCAGTCCGACGAGAATGCGGATTAAGGTGGTTTTCCCCGCCGCATCGGGACCTACAAGGCCCGTTACCACTCCCTTTCGGACGACGGCGTGGACGTCTCGCAAGGCGGCCACTTCCCTGTTCCCCTGGCGGAACCGCTTCGATACCCCCGCCGCGGTTACGGCCGATCGGTCCGTGTTCTTCGTCTCCACGCTTGTTTCCACGGCACCGGTCATCTGCATGGCGAATGACGGCCGGTTTCCGGTCCGCAGGTCTGGGAGAGGGGAATATGGACCGTCACCGGCATGCCGAGCCGGAGTTCGTTTCCGGGATTGCAGACATGCACCCTGGCACGGTACACCAGAGTGGTGCGAAGATCCGGTGTTTCCACCTGCTTCGGCGTGAATTCGGCCGTTGGGGAGATATAGCCGATCCAGCCTTTGTACGTTTTTCCCGGATAGGAGTCGGTCGCCACTTCGACTTCCATGCCGGGAAACACCTTCCCGAGATACGTTTCTCCTATGTACACCCTGATCCAGAGGGGATCGGTGAGCGCGATGATGAGCACCGGGACCTGGGGCGATGCCATGCCTCCGGGTTCAAGGATACGATCATAGACAATACCGGGCGAGGGACAAAGAAGCCTCGTATCGGCCAATTCCCGTTCGGAGAGGGCCAGTTGGGCTTTCTGGGCTTCGAGCATGGCCCTGGCGGCGTCGATATCTTCTTTTCTCGGGCCCTTGATGGCCAGCTCCAGCGCCTGTTCGGCATCGTCCAGATTTGCTTTTGCTCCCAGGTATACGGCTTCCGCATCGTCGTGCTGCTTCTGGGAAACGGAATCGCGTCGAACGAGCGCCTGCATTCGGACATAGTTATCCCTGGCTTCGACAAACGATGCTTCGGCCGCCTTCACACGGGCACGTGCGCGTGCAATCTCCTCCGGCCTGCTCCCCGCTACCAGGCCGGCAAGAACGGCCTGCTGGCTTGCCACCTGCGCTCTTGCCGAGGCGGCGGCAGCGCGGTATCGGGAGTCGTCAAGCGCCGCCAGCAACTGATCCGGCTGCACCACGTCCCCCTCTTCAACGTCGATGTGCTGAATACGACCCGTGGCGTGGAAGGCCAGTTGAATTTCACGAATGTCCACATTGCCGTATAAATCCAGCACGTCTTCCCGCTGATGCCCGCTATTCCAGGGGATGAAGACTGCTCCCGCCAACGCGCCCACTACCACAACAAACAGAATGGCTCTCTTCATGTCCGTTCCACTCTCTTCCGAATAGGAGGAAACATCCATTCGGTCGGTCCTACGTATCGGCGCCACCGGAAAGATGTCGGGAGAAAATTCTACACGTTTTCGTTGCAATGGACCAGTATTTTTCCGTCTTCATACGGTACTGTAGGCTTGAAAGACTAACAACTTTGATATTCTCTCCATGAGAACCACACTGAATGTCGTTCATTAGTGAATACAATCACAATATAGCTTTGCAATCACCTGTTTTGCCTGTCATGAATCGTAAAGAGCCTATCCTGATTTGCAGTTTCTTAAAACGTGAATGACGTAATTACATCAGAACAAAGCATAAGCACTATCCATCACTTGGGGTCCCCGGCATACAGGATACAGTCGTTTCTTTTTCGGAGGGAAGCTGCCCACTTGTTTCATGCATCGCTCACGATGTGTTCCCTTTTTCACACGACCCTCACGTTCGTCTCAGCCGACACACCGCACCTGTATACAGACAAAATAAGTGAAATCACACTGTGATCAGGGTTATTTACGGTAATTGAAAAAAAGTGTTTGCAACAACGAAACTCTGAGGTATTCTCCGGCTGTTTAGATGTCGACCGTGTGCGACGTAAAAAAGACGCCAACCGAAATTGCTGATGGATA
This sequence comes from uncultured delta proteobacterium, assembly GCA_963826125.1. Lineage (GTDB taxonomy): Bacteria > Desulfobacterota > Desulfarculia > JACQYL01 > CAWGVV01 > CAWGVV01. The sequence goes on from CAWGVV010000001.1 coordinate 1,020,605, forward strand.
TTAACGAGGAGGAATCATGTTCGAAGAGCGAATACGGTATGCCCCGTTGTGCGACAAGATAACTGACCCCGCTACGGCGGCACGTCATATCCAAGATAGAACCAGCGTATATGTTTCCGGGTTCAGCGCAGGCTATCCGAAGCTCATCCCCATTGAACTGGCGCGAAGGGCCGAGGAAGGTGAACAGTTCAAAATCAACATCTTCGCCGGTGCTTCCACCGGTGAAGCCGTCGACGGATTGCTGGCCCGAGCGGGTGTCGTTGCCTGGCGGCGTCCCTACATGGCCGACAAGTCCATGAGGGAGAAAATCAATCGCAACGAAATCGCCTTCAAGGACGACCATCTCTCAAGTCTTTCGCAACACGTGCGTTCAGGCGACTGGGGGCCGGTGGATGTTGCCGTGGTCGAAGCGGTGGCGATCACCGAAAAGGGCCATCTCATACCGACCATGTCCGTGGGGAACACCCCGACCTACGTCAGGGAAGCGCAGAAAATCATCATAGAGATGTCCAACGTCGATCCAACGGAACTGGAAGGCATCCACGATATCTTTATCCCCGAGGACCCGCCGTACCGGATGCCCATTCCGATTTACCGGGCTTCGGACAGAATCGGGAAACCATTCATCGAAATGGACCCGAATCGCGTGGTTGCCATTCTTTTCAGCGACGAACCGGACAGTTGCGCGATATTCACTCCTCCGGACGAGGTGGCTTTACGCATTGCGTCTCAGATCCTTGATTTCACTGAACACGAAATAAGGAAAGGCCGCATCCCGAAAGGGTTGCCCTTCCAGTCGGGCGTGGGCGACGTGGCGAATGCCGTACTGAGCGGTTTTCTCGAAAACGATTTTTTCAGCAATATCGATCTCTATTCAGAAGTGCTTCAGGATGCGGTCCTTGATCTTATAGACATGGGCAAAGTTCGGGTGGCGTCCGGATCGGCCATGACGTTGTCGGGCAAAGCACGGGAAAGGTTCTTCAAGGAACTGTATCGCTACAAAGAAAAGTGTGTTCTCCGCCCGGTGGAAATATCCAACTCCCCCGAAGTAATCAGAAGGCTGGGTGTCCTTGCCATCAATACCGCCATCGAAATCGACATCTATGGACAGGTCAACTCAACGCACGTCAACGGATCGCAGATGATGAACGGTATCGGCGGTTCGGGAGATTTCGAGCGCAACGGAGCGGTATCCTTCATGGTCACCCCGTCGACGGCCAAAGGCGGACGAGTCTCGTCCATCGTCCCCATGGTCACTCATGTCGACCACTCCGAACATTCCGTGGACATCATCGTGACGGAACACGGGCTCGTCGACACAAGGCCGCTGACGCCGCGCCAGGTTGCGGAGCAGATTATTCAAAAATGCGCGCATCCCGACTACCGGGACCTTTTGTGGGATTACTTCCAGCGTGCCGTCAGGGAGAGAGGCGGCCATGAACCGCATATCCTCGAAGAAACCTTCAAGTTTTACGATCGTCTGAGGCAGACGGGAGACATGAGGCTGAAGTAGCCCGTTCCCTTGGAAAGACGAACAACGGATGGAGAATCAAGTCGTTGAAACAAACGACACGAATGTCCATCCGTTTTTTTGTATCTTATTCGTGAACCGGCTCGAATACGCCTTGAGCCGCAGTGCCCACCGGGTGCGGGAAACGCACCCGGTGGCTCCGTTTCAGGATCGTTTCGGCCATATGATCGGGGGCACCGAGTCGAAGGGGTAGCTGCCGAGTTCCATGGACCGCTGCCATCTGGAGCCCTTCAATCAACCCGAACGGATTACCGGAAAGAAGAAATCCGCCCGCCTCGCTCCTGTCGTCATACAGCGTGGCGTCCACCACCAACACTTCGGGTGGCTTCCGGCGCTGGAATTTCTGCCAAGTCAGGTAGACGGGTTCCGCGGTGTACCCACGTTCCCGCATACCGCTCGCCCGAAGAGGGCCAATCCACCGCCTGCGGGATCGTAGACGCCGAGCATGCCCTTTTGCAGCCGCTGGTCCGCGATGCCGCGTTTATAGGCCCGTGTTTGTAGGGGGACGGTTCTGCCGAACCCGTGCACCATGAAGAGGGCATCAGGATGAATCCAGGAGGACAGCGTCACCTTTCCCTTGGCCGAGCATCCTTTGTTGCTCACTTCCACTTCGTCGCCTTCGGGTATGCCCAGTTCCTCCGCCCGGGACGGATGCACCCACAGGGGGATTTCGGGAAGGAGTTCATGGAGAAGCGGATTGTTCATCGTATGCCCGTGGTTGTGAAAGGCCACGCGCCCGAAAAGCAGCACGAATTCGTCTTGTCCGAGATCCTTGGGCGGAGTGAATTCGGGGATGCTTTCCAGCCCGGCATCGGTCAGAACGGAGCTGATCATTTCGATCTTTCCCGAAGGGGTCTTTAACTTCAGACCGTTGAGCCGGTCCCGCAATATGGGCTTGGCGGCTAGGGAGACGACGCCCTTTTCGCGAGGCTGGGAAACGCCTATCCCCGTGCCCTCCAGCTGATAGTTCCAGAGTTCCTCGATGTCCCTGAAGCCGAAATATTCGCCAACACCGAGGCGGCGCGCCAGTTCACGGAAAATCCACCACGCCGTCCGACTGTCGAGCCTGGGGGCGACTGCCTGGTCCCTCTTGTGGATGGAGGGCTTTGCCCCGTTTTTCGCCGCGAGAACGTTCGCCCGCTCAAGATAGGTGGCCTCGGGAAGGATCACGTCGCTCATCCAGGCCGTTTCCGAGTAGTTGACGTCGATGGAGACGATCAGCTTGAGCTTCTGGAAATGGCGGACTATCTCGTCGGGATCAGGCAGACTGGTGAGGGGATCGTGACGATAGACGATATAGGCGCCGACAGGGTACGGGTCGTCGGATGCGATCGCCGGGAACAACAGCTGAAAAAGCCCTTCCCCGCCGTCGAAGTGAGGGTACTTCCATCCGCAGCCGTCCACTCTTTTTTCTTTCACAGCCGGGACGCGATCGACCAGCTTGTTCAATCCCTTCTTACCTGCGTCGCCTGCTCCCTTGGCGATAATGAGCCCGCCTGGGACCTCGATGGTGCCGAAAAGCGCTTCAGTATCTGAGCGGTCCGGCTGGTGTAGAACGACTGTCTGTGGCGCGCGGTCATCCACCCGGGATGAAAAATGACGTTCGGGGCATCCTTGGCGATCTCCCGCACGAAAACCCGCACCTGATCCGCGGGTATCCCGGTGTATTCTTCCTGCCACTCGGGCGTTTTTTCCATGACGAGGCTCTTCAATTCGTTGAGCCCGGTTATCCACCTGGCGGCGAATTCGTTGTCATAGAGGTTTTCGCTGAGCGTCACGTTGATCATGGCGAGGTTAAGGGCGTAGTCGGTGTTGGGCTTTATCTGCCACTACCGGGTGGCCTTGCTGGCCGTCAGTGTGGCGCGGGGGGCTATATACGTACACTTGGCGCCTTGATCGATGGCCGGGATGAAGTCCTTCACCTCCCTTATCTGGAGGTATTACACGAGGTTTCTGCCGTAAAGCAATATGCGGTTGGTGTTTTTAATGTCCAGACAAAGCGCCGTTATTCCATAGCCCAACACGCTCAGCGTCGCATGATGGCAGTTCCGGCCGCAGTGCAGTCATGGGAAAAATAATTGGGCGAACCGACCGCCTTGAGAAAGCTCTTCGTCAAGTCGTTGAACTGGCCTCCCCGGTCGCTCAGCACTACCCCGCGGGAACCGTATTGATCGATCACTTCCTTCAGCCGAGCGGCTACGTAATCCAGGGCTTCCCCCCAGCTCGCTCTTCTCCACTGGCCGCTTCCCCGTTCTCCCGTTCGGATAAGAGGATGCTGGGGACGTTCGTCGTCATATTCCAGGGAAAGCCCGGCGGCGCCTTTGGCGCAGAGGCTCGTTCCCATGGCTTTGTCGTTGGGGTTTCTCTGAATCCAGGCTACTCGTTCGTCTTCCACATCGACCTGAATCGGGCAGCGGATCGCGCACATGCCGCAAATGCTGTAGACCGTGCGCTTTCCAGTGCTGGTTACACCTATAACATTGGTAAATTTAGTCTATGCCATGGTAACAACTTCAATCATAATTATTTCGTCCGAAAGCGTGAGATTTCGTCCACGAAACAGGCCGGACAGCCTCCATGCGAACAACCATGCGGTATCCCTCTTCGTACGTTCCGGGGAAAGCATTTGTAACTGAAAACGCGACGAAGAAGCATGGTAAATTCATAGACAAAATTATTTCCAGGAAGATTAATGTACTTCAAGACTGAAAAGCAAGTGAATACACGCCTTCCGGGGCACTTGCTTCACTTTCCGTATCCTCTGCCGATGTCATTTTTATCGGAATCTTGTGTCGTTTTCGATAGGAAGAAACCTTTCTCAAAGGAGTTTTCTTTGTTCCTTTTTTATGTTAATTTTAGCATAACGGAAGGATGAAGCTTATGAACGATTTTGAAACGCTCCTGAAAGGGTCCGCGGAAGCTCACGGACACTTGTGCCCCGGACAGGTCATCGGCGTCCGAATGGCGATGCTTGGCTGCAAACTGGTCGGACTCGACGACCCCACCAGCCCGAGTCAGGCCAAAAAACTCTTGGTGTACGTGGAGATCGATCGCTGCGCCACCGATGCCATCGCCTATGTGACCGGTGTCAAACTCGGCCGCCGTTCCCTGAAATTCGTGGATTACGGCATCATGGCCGCCACGTTCCTGAATCTGGAAACGGGACGGGCGTACAGAATCTGCTCCACGGAGGAATCGCGTGACCTCGTCTCCCGCCATGCTCCCGGTATCTCCGACAAGCATCGTCAGCAGCTTGAAGCGTATAAGCTCATGTCGACGGAAGAGCTGTTCCAAATCGAAGAAGTCTTCGTTCAAGTGCCCCCTCACGATATGCCAGGTTCCACGAGGGCCAAAACGGTTTGCCAGAACTGTGGCGTCATGGTGAGAGACCACAGAGAAGTACTCAAGGACGGAAAAATCCTCTGCCGCCCTTGTGCGGGCGATGTCTACTACAGCAGAAAAGAATCCGAACCGCTTGCCACCGGGCAGCAGGAAAACCCCTAGGCCTGCCTGAAGTCCAGAATCCGGGTACGTGCGAAGGCAAACCGGACCACCGGTGTTGTCTTCCTTGTTCCCGCGTTGAAGATTTTTCGTCGTCCTGATGCAATCCTCTTGAACTCCTCATCACATCTGTTCCATGGTAATATCAGAAAGCGGGTGAGGATTTCCACCGCGAAGTGTTCACAGATGAAGGCGAACGACGATGCAGAATGCTGTTCCGGAAAAAGTACGACTCCTCCAGAAGCTCAGGGAAGGCAATTTCAATGTCCCCCCTTTTGTCTACGTTCCCGCGGAGCATTTCCGGTCAAAGGACTTTCACGCGCTTGAATCGTTCCTGAAGGAGTACAACGCGGGGTTCAAGGTGATCGCTAGAAGCGCCCACCCCAAGGAGGAATTCTACAAGGGCGGCACGTTCGATTCCATGGAGACGTACGCCGACCTGGAGGGGATACGCTACGCGAGGGAACGCATCGTCCAGAACGCCCGGACATCCAAGCGGCTGTCCATTCTGAGGCAGCAGAAATTCTCCGGGGCCCCGGAAATCGATCCCGAGGAAATGGGGGTCATCGTCATGCCCTTCATGGAAGGGATCAGCGTGATGGCCAAAGTGCTCGGGGACCATTGGGAATTCGGCACCTGCGGGGACAGAGTCCAGAAGGTGCAATCGGAACCGTACATCACTCGGACCCCTCATGACGTAAAGCTGCTCCAGTTATCGGAAGGAATCCAGAAATACCTCGGATTCCGGTGTGAGATAGAGTTCATTTACCCCGGTTTCGGCGAAATTTACGTGGTGCAGGCCAAGGACATATCCCTGGTGGAAACGCTCGAAGAGAAAGAATTCCAACACTCCTTAAAACTCGACGGCGTGCGCAGAATCAGAAAACGCAGAAGCTATCGGGAAAGACCCGTTTACGTGATGGACAACATGGCGTTGTACATACGCATCATCGGGGTCTGCGAAGACATGATCCTCGGGGGCGTCGAGCCGGCTCCCGCCATCGACGACATCCTGGAAATTATCTTTTCCTATGAAAGGGAACTCGAGGATTTCGCCGTACGCTATGAACGTTTCGGGGTGATAGGGTACAAAATACAGGTGCCCGCCGAACTTTTTCAGATCGCAAATCATTATCTGGACGAACTCCCCGAAATGCAAAAAAAGCTCTCCGCGGCCCTCAAGAAAAACATGTACAAAATCGATCATTTTCTTTCGGAGGCCGACACGCTCATTGCAAAGGACCGGATTCGGCTGAACCTTTGCAGCCACGACGCCTACGGCATAGATACCGTTCGAAATCCACTGTGGTCGGTGTATTGGCACGCGGACCGACACGAGCAGATTCTCAAGGAGTTCAGGCGCCTCCACTTCACTTCGGGAGACACCGTGGGGATCGATATCGACCACGAAGAGAAACCGACGCTGTATCGCCTCTAACCGCACCCCCCAGCCGAGCCGATTATCGGAAACCGCACGGGAGCAACGGAGCGTACGTACCATGAGAGAACGAGCGGAAACCCATAGCGTATTGTTCGGATACCTGTTGTGGATTTTCGGATTCACCGGATCCCACCGGTTCTACTACGGCAAACCCATATCGGGAACCATCTGGTTCTGCACGCTGGGGCTCTTTTTCGTTGGATGGCTGATAGACTTCTTCCTGATTCCGTCCATGAACAGGCAGGCGGAGCTGAGATTCAGCGAGGGGGAGATCGACTATACGCTCGCGTGGGTCCTCCTCACTTTCCTCGGCATATTCGGGATACATCGGATGTACATGGGAAAATGGATTTCGGGCATCATCTATTTCCTGACCGGAGGGCTCTTTCTCATCGGCTACGTCTACGACTATTGGACCTTGAACGACCAGATCGCGGATATCAACGCCGGGCGGCGATAACGGGAAGGTGCTCTTTTCCTCCAATCCGCTTTTTCCGCGCTCAGCGCGAAGGCTCCGTCCCAGGTGGATTTCCCTTCACTAGCGCTGGATCGACGGTCAGTTCGAACATTCCGTTCCAGAGTCCCTCAAAGAACCTCCGCGCATTGGTCCCCAGCGATCGAATGCGATAGCCGCCCTCCTGGACCACCAGTGTCGGCAGTCGCAGCCGGCCGATGGCCCGGCCGTTGGCTTCGAAATCCTCGGGAAGCAGCGTCCAGCTCCCGGTCGGGTCTCCTTTTGCGGTGTCCAGGCCCAGAGCCAGCACCAGGAAGCTGGGTTTGAAAGAGGCAACCCGTTTCAAGGCGTTCCCCAACACTTTCCGGTAGCCTCGACCATCCAGTTTTTCCGCAAGAGGATAGTTGTGGTTGTATCCCTTGCCGGCTCCCTCGCCCGTTTCTTCCTTGAATCCGCTGAAATAAGGATACGCGAAACTGGGATGTCCATGGATGGAGACGGTAAGCACGTCGCTCCTGTCATAGAATATGTCCTGAGTGCCGTTGCCGTGGTGATAATCTATGTCCAGAACGGCCACCGGGCCCAGCCGACTCAGAAAGTGCGCTGCGATCGACGAGGAATTGAAGTAACAGAATCCTCCGAAGACCCGTCTTTCCGCATGATGGCCTGGCGGGCGAACAAGCGCGTACGCCAGACGTCTGCCGCCGGCCACTTCCTGGGCCATGGAAAGGGCGCAATCCACGGCGCGACGCGCGGCGAGATAAGCGTTTCTGCTGAGCGGTGTAAAGGTGTCCATGCAATAGTAGCCGGCGCGGACCGGCATTTCCTTCGGGGGCCGCGCTACGTTTCGTATGGGAAATACGTAGGGATACACCGATTTTTCAGGCGCCAGGCTCGCGCTCATCTTTTTGAAGTAGTTGAGAAAACCCTTGTCGTGGACCGCTTCGATGGACCGCTGGGGGAAGTGGCGGATCGGGAAATGCTGAAAAAGTTCCGAGACTTCCAATTGCTTCAGTATGGCGTCCACCCGCACCGGCGACTCAACGTACCCGCGCTGGTGAACATGATGAATGCTGTGCCTATCGTTCACCGCGAGGGCGATCATCCGGTCGGGCGAGAGGTTTCTGCACGGAGGAATGATTTCTTCCGTTTTCGTGTATCGGCGATCCCGCAGCCGGACCGGGTCGTCCCGAAACGAATCCACCACCATGTCGATGTATCCGACTGGACAACGGTTTCCGTATTTTCGCTCAAGAATGGCTCTCACAATGCGGCGGGCGGCATTTATCGACAATCCGATCGTCTTTCCGAGGTCGTCGAACACCAGGAACGGTGGACAGTCGTGGCGCGGAGAAAGCGGCGTTTCGTACGCCGTGTTGATGATGGGCCGAGCGCCGTACCGTTCGTAAAATTTCAACCGGGACCTGTTCTGCCTCACTATCTCGGGGTCCCTGCACATAGCCGGGTCGTCGGGGAGACACTCCATAAAGATACCGATGGCCCCGAGCGCCGCCGCTTCCTCCCTGACCCTCTCGTACAGCGCTCCGCCGGTGCCCCTGCTGGAAATCCTGGGAGCGGCCGAAATGAAATCGAGATAGCAGAAGCCCAGGTCGGGTGCGTATCCGACGAGTGCAAAGCCCTTCACGATGCCGTGGTGGTCTTCCGCAACGAAGAGTGAATAGATGAGATTTTCCTGCAGGGGATTGCGCAGCAACAGCGGGAGCTTCTGGACGTCGCTCTTGCGGAGTCCGGGGAATTGCGCGGTAAGAATCTCCTGGACCTGGCGAATGGCCTCCCGGTCGGCGGGGGGCACGCCATCGAAAACCCTTCGAATGCGAAACATCAAAAATAGCCTCTCCGGTCATCTCCCGCAGCGCCGCGAAGCAAACCGGGTACTCACGGTTCACCCTCTTCCGGCGGAATCCGGGCTAGACGTCCCGTTCGGGTTCTTCCCTCCCGCTTTCCCTGCGGTCCTGCTTGTCGGAATTTTCGCCCTCGCCCGCAGGTTCCTGGCCATGGTGTTTGGTCACGAAAACGATTTTTTTTACGGGACGCTTCCGGTCTTTCCTGGACTGTCGATCGGTCGCCGGGGTGTTCGGACCGGCCGGGAGAACTTTGGCATGTTCATGTCCCCTGTGAAAAGGATCGAATTTCAGCAAGGAACCCGGCCGCATGGTGCCGAGGATGCCGAGCGTATCGTTGATGATCACAAAGGCATGGGGGTCGATGGAGTTGATGAGGTGTTTCATTTTTCCCAACTCCATCAGCGAGATAACGCAGAGAATCACTTGTTTTTTGGAGCCGCTGTACGCGCCGCTTCCTTCAAGGAAGGTCACTCCGCGCTGCAGTTTCGTGAGTATCGCTTCCGCCAGTTGCGTGGACTTGTCCGATATGATGATGAGCGATTTGCGCTGGTTGAAACCGGTGAGCACCGCATCGATAAGACGCGACTGAACGATGACGAACACGAAGCTGAAAAGGGCCATCTCCAGGTTGAACAGCAAGGCCCCCGTGGTGAGCACGAAGGCGTTGGCGATGACGGAAGTCAAACCGACGCGGATCTCGAATTTTCGGTTGAGGAATACCGAGAGGATGTCCAATCCGCCCGGGGAGCCTGCCGAACGGAGCATGATTCCGTTCCCTATGCCGCACACGATACCGGCGAATATCGCCGCCAGAAGCGGATTCTGAACGGGAAAGGGGCGTATGGTCAACACTTCCGTCCAAAAAGAAAACACCGCCACTCCGAAGACGGTGTAGATGATGAACCCCTTCCCGAGATGGAACCATCCCAGACAAAACAGCGGGATGTTGAATGCGGTGTACAGCAGCCCTACCGACAACAGGGGGAAAAGGTAGTGCACCGTGAGGCAGACGCCGAGCACCCCGCCGCTCAGAAAGTTATGGGGGGTCAGAACGCCGTTTACCCCAATCGCGTAAATGGCGCTTCCCCCGGTCAGAAGCAGCAGGTTGAGCAGAACACCGCGAAATTCGACGCCACCGGAACGACCGACCTTTACTTCACGCGGTTCTTTATTTAATGTTCTGCCGGCCTTCAATCCGCCCCGCCGTCCCCGATGATGCTTCTTCATTCCCACCGAGGCATTTGAGAAAAATGACCTTATCGTCTCCTGAACTGTAGAAATCCTTCAGAACCGATTCGAGGTTGTATCCGCAGTGCTGATAAAACAAGCGTGTGGAGAGATAGCCGGGTTTCCCGGAGGTTTCCACATAAATGCGTTTTCCCCGCATCGTCGCCACGGCACATTCAGTCCGCTCCATCAGCGCCCGCCCGATGCTTTTCTTCTGATGCACCGGGTCCACCGCTATCCAGTAAAGATCGAAACTTGCCTCGGTACACGCGATGGGGCCGTAGCACGTGTATCCCACGACCGTGGCGTTCTCCTCGGCAAAAACGAAATAGTACCCGCTTTCTTCCCCTTTTGCCAGTCGTTCCGTGACCAGTTCGGCCGCCACGTTGACTTCCGCCGGGAAAAAATTTCCGGTGGAAGCGCAGATTGTGCGCACCGTCTCCACATCGGAAGGCAAAACTTCCGTGCGAAACACAAGATTACTCTTTTCTTCCATGCCTGCTATCGTAGTTCCTCTTTTTCCGAAAACCGTGCCACGGCGTCTTCCACAATGGAGCACACTACGTCCCTCGGCGTCAGTCCGGCCCGTTGTACGGCGGCCATGAACCCCGCATCCCCCGAAAGACACGGATTGGCATTCACCTCCAAAACCCACGGCCCGCCCTGAAGGTCTACGCGGAAATCCACGCGCGCCCAACCGTCCAGAGAGAAAGCATGCCAGCACTTGAGTGCCAGGTTCTGCAATTCCGTCAGCAGTGGTCCGTCGGAAGGCGGAAAATCGAACGTCCTCGGAGTATTGAGATACTCGAAGGAGTCCGCTGTCCATTTGGCCCGGTAGCCGACGATCTTTCTCTTTTCTCCGCCGTATCCCTGAAAAACGATTTCGGCGGGGGGCAGCACTTTCGGGCCGTCGGCCGTTTTCACCATGGCCAGATTGAATTCACGCCCTTCAATGTATTCTTCCGCGAAACAGTTTCCTCCGAGACCACCCAACCGCCGTTTCATCTCCGCCTGCAGGGTGCCCCCTTGGAGCGGGAGGAAAACGGAATCTTCGTCCAACCCGATGGAGGCATGCTCCCACACCGATTTAATGATGGAGGGAACCGAAGGAGCAGTGGTTTCATCGACCTCCCGATAGGAGACCCAACCGGGAGTCGGTATGCGGTTCCCTCTCATCCGTTTTTTTGCCGCCAACTTGTTGGACGTCAGCATCATGGCCTTGGTGGAAGCCCCGGTGAAAGGGACTCTCAATCGCTCAAGGATCGCCGTCGCCAGATGCAGCTTCCTGCCGCTCCCCCCCACGGATTCCACCAGATTGAACACCACGTCGGGGCGAAGCCGGTGCAGTATTTCCCGCGTCGGCCGGAAGGATTCCGGGAATTGAACGTTTGCCACCTCATGCCCGTCTTCCGCTAAGAGTTCCCGCACAAAACGGACCTGCTCCATGGTGTCCGCCTGATCCGGAGAAGCATTTTCCGGAATGCGATCATGGAGAACCGCTATTTTCATTTCTCGGCTCCTTTTCCCGCCCGTACGCATCACAGCGCGTGAACGGCTTGAGAGCGAGATCCCGAAACGGGCTGCTGCGCTCGTTTCAGCGCGGACTGAAGAATTTTCTCCATCAAACCCGTGTAGGTGTGGCCGTTCAGATTCGCCAGGATGGGAAGATCCGAATGTGCGGGATGCATTCCCGCCAAGGGGTTTATCTCCACGAAGTTCGGAACCCCATTCCCGTCGCAGCGTAAATCCACCCGGCCCGCGTCCCGGCACCCCAGCACACGGAAGGCTTCCAGCGCCGTCCTTGCAGCAGCGGCCGCCTGTTCGTCGCGCGGAACGTCGTACCGTACCAGTTCCTCGCACTTTTCCTTGTTTATATAGGAATACACTTCACGTTCCGCTTTTTCGAGGAGCGTAACTTCCATCAACCCCAAGACCTCGGCTTCGGCCCCGGTTCCAACGATACCGACGGTAAATTCACGCCCCGAAAGAAACGTTTCCACAAGCACGGGTTGGGTATATTTCTCCAGGAGCGCTATACACACTTCCCGTAACTGCTCCTTGTTTCCTATCTTCGACGCGGCATTGATTCCCTTGCCGGTGCCTTCCGCAACGGGTTTGGCAAAAAGCGGGTACGGCAATACGACCGTATCGAGATCGGCTTCCGATTCGACGAGCAGGAAATCGGGCGTCGGAATACCGGCGTCACGCACCACGCGTTTGGTCAGCCCCTTGTGCAGGGTAAGCGAGAGCGTGAGGGGATCGGAGAAGGTGTACGGAATGCCGTAGGCATCAAGCAGCGCCGGAACCTGGGCTTCCCTTCCCATCCCCCTGAGACCCTCGGCGATGTTGAACACCATCGTCCATCTTTTCCCGGCAGCCAACGCCTGCACCAGGGAGTGTACGTTCCCGATGCGTTCGGTCTCGAAGCCGAGCCTCCGGATGGTCGATTCGATGGCATCAACGGTTTCCGTCCGGTCGAATTCCGCGGTTTCCTCCTCCCCGTAGCCGAGGTCGAGGTATGCCTGGCGCAAATCGTACGTTATGCCGACCTTCATTCTCTCTTCCTTATCGACAACCATCCTCCGTTCAACCTCATCCATTACATGAGTTTTCCGGACGGTTCCGGGTATGAGTACACCTTCCCCTCGTAGTTGCGTATGAGGAGGTCGATTCCATCCCGACCCACGACGGTATCGGGTTGGAGAGGAATTTTGCCCCCGCCGCCGGGAGCATCGATGACAAACGTCGGCACCGCATAGCCCGTGGTGAACCCTCTCAGACCCTGGATGATTTCAATGCCTTTCCGAACCTGCGTACGGAAATGCGCCGATCCCATGATGGGATCGCACTGGTAGAGGTAATATGGGCGTACCCGTATCTTGAGAAGCCCCTGCATCAGGTTCTTCATTACTTCCACATTGTCGTTGATACCCGCCAGGAGGACCGTCTGGCTTCCCAACGGGATTCCGGCGTCGGCGAGACGCGTGCAAGCGCGTGCGGTCTCTGCGGTCAGTTCGTCCGGGTGCGTGAAATGGACGCTGATGAACAGCGGATGATACTTCTTGAGCACGCGGGTCAGAGACGGCGTAACACGCTGGGGGAGCACCGCCGGCACCTTCGTCCCGAGACGAACGAATTCAACGTGCTTGATGCTTCGAATGCGCCCCAGGATCCAATCGAGTTGATCATCCGCAAGGGTCAAGGGGTCGCCGCCCGAAATGAGCACGTCGCGGATCGTCGGATTGGCGGCAATATAGGCGATGCCCTCTTCCAACCTCTTGCGGCTGAAAGAGCACCCGCCGTGATCGTTGCCGACCAGTCTGGATCGCGTGCAATAGCGGCAGTACGTCGAACAGAATCCCGTTACCAGAAAAAGGACGCGATCCGGGTACCGATGCACCAGACCGGGAACCGGGGAGTCTCCGGACTCGTCGAGCGGGTCGAGCGATTCGCCGTGGCTGTGCACCGTCTCGGCCATGGTGGGAATGACGCACCTTCTCAGCGGCTGCAACGGATCGTAGGGGTCCAGCAGGCTGAGATAGTAAGGGGTAATGCTCAAGGGAAGTGTGACTTTTGAACCGGCAACGGCGGCTCTTTCTTCAGGGGAAAGAAAAATGAATCGTGCCAACCCTTCAACGCCCACGATCCTATTACGGACCTGCCACCGCCAGTCGTTCCATTCGGAAAGAGTCACTCCCGGGAAAAAACGGCGGCGGAAAGAATTTGTGTCGGCGACACATCTCCCTTTCCCGTTGCGGGGGCTTTGGTTTTTTGGCTGTAGTCTCGATAGGCGGTGGGCGGGAATCGCTGATTGAACTGAACTCGCAGGCTGGGACTGAGCCAGGGCGAAGGTAAGGTCCCGAGGGAACAGCTCGCCCTGACAAACCTCAGTCTGCAGGGATGGGGGTTCGACGTCAGCACAGGCCAGCACGTCCTTCTGCATTGTCCTCTCCTTTCTCTTTTGAACGATGAAAAATTGTTGCATGGGTATCATTTCCTTACAAGTGGCCCACTACTGAACCACTTCAAAACTGTCGACAAGAATGAATTCACGGCCTACGTCATCCCTCTCCAACATACCTACTACCGTGACGGTCCTGTTCAGGCCCGTGGAGAGGTCGTCCCCCTCCACGAAATACTTTCTCCGCGCGGTAAGGAGTTCATAGCCCTCGTTTGTCTCTATGAGCGTACCCGTCGCGGTGATCATCTCTGAAGCCGAAGCCTGTACCACACCGTTCAGGATGAAAAGGACGATAAAAAGCAGGTTGATTCCTTTGATTGCCGAGCCGGCAAGCATAATGTGTATCCCTTGTCCTCTCTTCACCCGCAATGTCGCGGAACCGTTCTTCCCTTTGATCGGAGCCGCGGCACTTGGTTTAGCGTTGCGCAATATTCTGCATCCAGGCCTCTTACAAATTGCGTGCCTGCAACATAGTTACCTGAATTACCTTACTATTTTCCCTATACCCCTCATGCAACAGGAAATTGAATTTCCCATGCTCGCGCCGACATGTTCCCCCATCGGCGGACACCGCCACTCGTAGTGAGTATAACTATCTGAAAATAAAAAAAATGATACAATAAGAATTTCAAATTCCTATGAAGAAAAGTGGAAGAAAAGGATGTTCCGAATGTCGCCCTCTTGAAGCCGTTCTCTCGATTTTCGAAGCATCTTTTCTTTGATTTTGTGTACTCGATACCCTATCTCCCGAAAATCGGGAACAGAAATCCTGTTTCTCCGGCCTTTCCGGAAAGGAATTTGCGGTTCCTATCGCCAAATGATGAAGGAAATTCACCAGATCAATACTCCCCCACAACGAAGCGTATCCCGGTTCCACCGAAGCAGGCGGACAAACAGGAAGCTGCGATTCCTGCCCCGCGCCTCACCCGCCGTGGAAGTCCTTTCAAATGCGCCTCCCTGTTCCCTGGCTCGACATTTGCTCCTGTATTCGTACATCATCAACGGAGACGTCTATGAACTTGAAGTTTTGGCAGAAGGATGCTTCAACCCACAAAGGAGCATCATCGGGGGAAAAACTCTCGAAACCCGTCGAACTGCCGGGGCCGGTGGGCAGGGATATTGTTGTTCTCCTGAAGAAGGATCCGGACTGGGCATGGAAGCTGAAATGCGTGGAGCGTCTGCGGGCGGGCGAGGCACATTTGTTCGACGTCAGAATCTACAGCCCTTCCCTCGCCAGCGACATGCAGGTTCAGGTGAAAAACTTTCACTCGCTGGACGACCATCCCGAACTGATTCTCTTCCAGGGATGGTACAACAATAAAACCATGAAAGCGCAGATCGAAGAGGTTCCTAAGTCAACGCCGAAGCCATCCCCTCTTGCCGCCTGACATCGAGAAGACGGATCGTTTGACCGAATAACAATGGAGCCCAAGGGCCGAGCCGGTGGAGCGTCATTTCGCCCGCCCCACCGTCGGCATCCGTTCCGATCGCTCGCTTCCATCAGAAACCGTACCGCTCCTTACGAGATGCATTCGCCTCCCCCGTGAGGACGACGGCTTCGCCGCATAGCGTCCAAACGCCCGCATCCTTTCGCCCCCCGACGGAAAAGGTCTTGCAAGCCTTTCATCTTCCGAATATCTATTGTTCATTACCGCTTTTTTCACCCTTAGCGCATCCACAGGACGTTCCGTTCCCCATGATCAAGAGAATGAACCTCAGGATAAAAATTTTTCTGCTGCTCGCCGTACTCATCGGCACCACGCTCACCGGCGGCCTTTTAACCATCTGGTATGCTCAGCGGGTCGATCATTTCTTCACCACGATCATGGATCGTGACGTCGTTGCATTGAAGGCAGTCCAGGGATTGGAAATCTCCCTGGTCATGCAGAAAGGCTTCGTTACCTACTATTACCTGGACGGCAACGAAAAATGGCTCGATCAGCTGAATATCTACCACGAATCCTTTCAGAAATGGATGGATCAGGCTCGCCACACAATGCTTCCGGAGGTGGAACGGAACGTACTCAACCAAATCGAGGCCGGATACATACGTTATACCGTCATGCGGAATCATGTTATCGACCTGTACCGGAACGGGGAGAAGGAAAAAGGGGCGGCGCTCCATTCGGACGTCCGGAATGAGTTCTCCAAGATATACGATCTCTGCGAGGAATTGAAGCACACGTATGATCGGGCGCTTGAAAAAGCGAAAGCGGAAAGCCGCAGCCGGGCGAGATTAATCAACTCGTTGGCACTGGGAGCCACGATCATGGTCTTCCTGCTGGGGGCGCTCCTCGCCTACGTGCTGCTGCGCCAGATTCTGCAACCGATCAGGTTGCTGGCCATGGACGGCAGCCCGATAAAGAACGCCCAGATGATGACCGACGAGGTGAGGGCTTTGCAACACCGGCTGCACAGCCTCATGAAGGACGTCGACCTGACCCGGAATCAGCTGGAACTCAGCCAGGAACATCTGCTGCACTCCGAGAAGTGGGCGCTGGTGGGAAAGCTCGCGGCCGGCATGGCTCACAGCATCCGCAACCCGCTCACGTCGGTTCAGATGAGGCTCTTCTCCCTCGGTCGAACGCTGGAATTGCAGGAAACGGAGAAGGAAGACCTTGAAGTCATTTCCGAAGAGATCAACCATATCGACACCATTCTGCAGAACTTCCTTGAATTCTCGCGACCGCCCAAATTCACCATGCAGGAGGCGAGTCCTTCGGACGTTATCGATCATGCGGTGCAGCTGCTCCGCCACCGGCTCGATTCTTCCGGTGTGAAGGTGGAAAAACGGAGAGAAAACAGGCTTCCGACGCTTCATCTGGATTACGAACAGTTGAAGGAAGCATTGGTAAATATCCTCATGAACGCCTGCGAGGCCATGAACGACGGGGGAATGATCATCCTTCGCGAAGAGGAAATCGGGGGAGACGGCGAACAGCGTGAGGTATCCATCTGCATTTCGGACAACGGCCCCGGAATTCCCAAAGGCATCCAGGAAAGGATATTCCAGCCGTTTTTCAGCACCAAGGGTGAGGGCACCGGACTGGGACTGAGCATCGCCAGCCGCATAATAGAAGGACACCATGGAAAGATCGACGTATTTTCGGAAGGAACCGGAACCACGTTCACCATCACCTTGCCGGTGCGCTGACGCCCTCGACGGGGAATCCGGATTGCCACGCGATCCAATGTGCCAATAAGGCGGAGAAAATGGCCAGAATACTCGTTGTCGATGACGATTCACAATTGAGGAAGAGTTTTACCAAGCTCCTGGAAGTGGAACAGCACACGGTGTTCACCGCGTCTTCCGGAGAAGCAGCGCTGGCCCAGGTGGAGAAAGATCCGCCCGAACTCGTCATTCTCGACGTGAGGCTTCCCGGAATGGACGGCTTGAAAACGTTCGAAGCCATCCATGAACGGGAATCCAAACTTCCCGTGATCATCATGACCGCCTACGGCACCACCGAGACGGCGATCAAGGCCACGCGCATGGGAGCGTTCGATTACATCCTGAAACCGTTCAAGATCCCGGAAGTCCTCAAATTGATCGATGAAGCCATCGAAGCGGGGAGGTCCAGGAACAATCGCAGTGATACGTCGTCGACCGAAATCGGCGCTCCCGAACTGCTCATCGGCAGCAGCCGTGCCATGCAGGAGGTATACAAATCCATTGGAAGAGCTGCGGCCACCGACGCCACCGTGCTCATTCGGGGGGAGTCGGGTACGGGCAAGGAATTGGCGGCCAGGGCGGTGTACAAGTACAGTTCGAGAACGGAAAAGCCTTTCATCGTCATCAATTGCGTGGCCATACCGGAAACGCTTCTGGAGAGCGAGCTTTTCGGATATGAAAAAGGGGCTTTCACGGGGGCCGTCAACCGACACATCGGGAAGATACAGCTCGCCCACGGAGGAACCGTGTTCCTCGACGAAATCGGCGATATGCCGATGAGCATACAGGCGAAAATCCTGCGGTTGCTCCAGGAGAAAACCCTCGAGCGTCTCGGCGGAAACGGCGAACACATTCCGGTGGACGTGAGGATTATCACCGCCACCAAGGAGGACCTGGAGCGCGCCATCGAACAAGGGGGGTTTCGCGAAGACCTCTACTATCGGCTCAAGGTGGTCACCATTCGATTGCCTCCTCTTCGCGAAAGAAAGGAAGACATATCACAGCTTGCCGAGCACTTTCTGGTCAGGTTCGCCCGGGAGATGGGAATTGAGAATCCCGGCATGACCGACGAGGCAAAGGCGCTGCTCGGTACGCTGCTTTGGCCCGGCAACGTGCGGGAACTGGCGAATACCATTCAGAAGGCCCTTATTTTCAGCAGAGGGTACCCCATTCGGGCTGAAGACATTTCTCCGCCCGTTACGGCTGAAGCGGCCATCAGCGAGTCGGATGACGGTACGGTGAAAGAAGTCATTCGCCGCTGGATTCGAAAAGCGCTCGTTTCCGGGAGCGGCGACACCATGTACGATGCCCTCATGGATTATTTCGGGGGCGCAGTGGTCGGGGAGGCACTTGAACTCACCGACGGAAACCGCACCCGTTCCGCAAAGCTGCTGGGGATATCACGCCCGACGCTGCAATCGAAAATCGAAAAGTACTGTCTCCGGATAGAGACGTACGTTAAGAACGAATGACGCCGGTTCGAGAGTCGTGCCGCGGGACCGGACAACCCTATGCCGGGCAGGTCACTCCTCCCGTGGTCTTCCCTCTCCCTTCAAGCTTGTGTTGTTGTTCCCTCCGGTCTGTTACTCTTTACATGCCGTAAAGAATTCTGGCACCTCCGGGCGGGTCGGAAACCAGCTCGAAGGGAGGAACAATTTAACCACTTGTTATTGTATGTTTTTTTCAGAACGCGCTTCCTCACCGCCGTGGCATGTTCTTTGCCAGAGTCGTTATAACCCGCGATGGAGCCACGATTGGACCAACCTTCTCTCATTCTGATAACGGATCGTAACAGACACGTGCGCGACCTCCTGCGCCGTGAACTCACGGCTGCGGGATACCGGATAAAACTGGCCAAAGACGGCGGGGAAGTGCTTGAAGGAATCAACGGTAACGATCTGCCGGACCTCGTGGTGCTCGACCTGGACATCCCCTATGCGGGGAGTTTCGAACTGGTGGAGAAAATCGGAGCAAGCCGACCGGACCTGCCCGTAGTGGTGCATACGCTTTACACGGAATATGCCCAGCACCCCTCTTTGAAAAACATGGCCGCGTTCATTGAAAAGAGCGGCAACATCGAGGCGCTCATCAAGAAAATCGAAGAAATCATCGGCCGCAAAACGAAGCCCGCGGGGAGTGCCGCGTCGGAAGGGGAAACCGGGGACGATTCAAAGCAGGAAAGAGAAGAATAGCGAGTTCAGCCTGTTCGGGAAATCTTTCGTAGTGCGGGAGACGACCCCAATCTTTTCACCCCACGTGAAGGAGGTATGAACGGTATGGGCGCTGCAAGAATAAGGCTCCTGATCGCGGTCGACGGGTCGGATCAGTCCATGGACGCAGTAAAATACGCCGTCAACATGGTGCCTCGCGAGGCTTTTGAAATCGTCCTCTTTCATGTTTTCTCGAAAATCCCGGAAAGTCATTGGGACCTGGAGAAGAACCCGCAGATGCACCAGAACCTGCTTTCCATCAGGAGTTGGGAGATGAAGCAGGAGGAGATGATCGGGCAGTTCATGCAAAGAGCCCGGGAAACGATCGTGAAGGCGGGCTTTCCGGCTGAAGACGTTCAACTGCGGACGCAGGAGCGCAAAGAGGGAATCGCCAGGGACATCCTGGCGGAATCACGGAAGGGATACGTCGCGGTGGTGGCTGCCAGAAGAGGGGGAAACAGGCTCTGGAACAGCCTGTTCATGGGCAGTGTCACCAACAAACTGGTGGAGAGGATATCCCACACCTCGGTATGGATAGCGAGCGGGGCCCCGCTCGGCAACAAGATCCTCATCGCTCTCGATAATTCCGAAGGCGCCATGAAGGCGGTCGCTCACGTCCGAAGAGTTTTCTCCGGCGCCCCCCGGGAAATCATGCTCTTCCACGCGGTGAGACGGCCGCAGCCGTTTTCCATGGCCGCCGGGGAAGCGTTCTTCGATGAAATGGAGACGGCGAAAATCGACGAAGCAAAATCCGTCATGGATTCGGTGTTCCGGGAGGCAACCGCACAGCTGGTCGAAGGCGGAGTAAGCGAATCCGCCATCTCCACAAAGATCATCACCGGGGTAGGCAGCCGGGCGGAGAGTATTGTGGGCGAAGCCGTGCAGGGCGGTTACGGCACCATTGTGGTGGGTCGTCGCGGTCTCTCCAACGTACAGGAATTCTTCATGGGGCGGGTGAGCACGAAGGTGATGCAGATGGCCAGGGAACAGGCGGTCTGTGTGGTAAATTGATTTCACCACGACAGGAAATTCCCGCTTCAAGCCGGTGGGAATAACGCTCCGCGGAGTTCCTTTACAGTAAAGAACGCCCGCTGCTCCCCACGGGGAACAGCGGGCGTTTCTATCCGTTCATAAAGGAGAGGTTATTCCTCTTCCTCCATTTCCTCTTCCAGCTCGACACCGAACTTCTCGAACTGCTCGTCCCTCAGCTGATACGAGGCCGCTATCTCCTCTTCGGACCACGGCTCCACTACCAGCGATTCGGCTACCAGCTCCCACAGATACATGGTTTCAATGGGCAGGCTGTACTCCTTGGTCAACCCCTTCATGATCTGGTCGCGGCAGTTGTGGCAGGGCGCCACCACTAGTTCCGCACCCGTTTCTTTGATCTGTTCCGCCTTCAGCCGACCGTAATAGATGCGCTCTTCGTTATACGGCATGGCCCACGCACCGCCGCCCGCTCCGCAGCAGTAGTTGTTCATTTTGGTGGGGGTCATTTCGATGTGGTTGGGCGCGCACTGCTTGGCGATCCACCGGCTCTCTTCCATATAGTGCTTCCCGAAAGCCAGTTGGGACTTTCTTCCGTAGTTGCACGGGTCGTGCACCGTCATCGGCATCTGGTGCTTTTCCGGGTCCACGGTGATCCGGCCGCTCTCGATGTAGTATTTCAACAAATCGAAAACCGACCAAATCTTAAACTGCTTCATCTCTTCCTGGTACCATTTCTGCAGACCAAGCCTGGTCGCAAAGTAGGCGTGGCCTCACTCGGGTAGGAGGAGGTTTGGAATCTTCAAATCCATCAAGTGCTCGACGATGCGGCCCACGATCTTCTTCATGGATTCATCGTCGCCGCTGAACAACCCCCAGTTCACGCCTTCCCAGTTCTCGCTGGTGGTGGTCCAATCTTCCTTGGCCGCGTAAAAAATCTTCCACCAGAACTTCATGTCGTCCGGTTCCCCGAACGGCTCCTTGGAGTTGATGGTCACCAGGAAGTTGGCCCCTTCCTTGTCCACCGGCACATAGAATCCGGTGAATCCATCATCCTCCATTTCCTTGCCCAGGTCCGCCAGAAGGAACAGAAAGTCGTCCTTGGGTATCCCGAGGTTGTTCCCCCGCTCCAGACACATGGCCACGCCCTTATGGATGGGTCCCGGCACCTTGTCCCGTTCACGCATTCCGCGCGCCGCGCGCATCACCGCCTGCAGCTTCACCCCCATGGGGCAGGCCGCTTCGCATCTCCCGCAAATAGTGCATATCCATGGGAATCGCGAATCGATAATCTCCTGGTCCATTCCCAGGGCGGCCATGCGGATGATCTTCCTCGGGTCCATCCCATCCACGCCGCTCACCGGGCATCCCCCGGCGCACGTCCCACAGGTCAGACAGACGTCCGCCCATGACGGGTCGATCCGGAACTTGCTCTCCTTCCGGTTGATCCTGATTGGTTCCATGTTTTGTTTCCGCTCCTTCCCTAATATTCCTTCGGTAATTCGTTCAGTCGCGCAAGGGTGAACACGGGGCCGTCCTTACAGACGAACTCCGTCCCGATGTTGCACCGCCCGCACATCCCGATCCCGCACTTCATCCTCATTTCCAGAGACATGATAATCCGTTCAGCCGGGAATCCCAGCTTCTCGAGCACCGGCTGGGTGAACTTGATCATCACCGGAGGCCCGCACACCAACGCGTAAGTGTCGGCTGCCGCAGGCGCAACCTTCTCCGTCACCGCAGGGACAAAGCCCACGTTATGGCGCCACGACGGGTCGTCCGTCCCATCCACGGTCAAATGCATTTTTATGTCGCTCCGACCGGCCCAGGATTCGATCTCCTGCTTGTACAGAAGCATTCCCGGCGTACGCGCCCCGTAAATGACGTCTATTTCGCCGTATCGCGAACGGTTGGCGGGGTCCAGCAGGTACACGATGCTCGATCGAAGCGTCGTGAAGGCGAATCCGCCCCCCACGATCACGATGTTCTTCCCTTCCATCTGTTCCCACGGATACCAGTTTCCCAGGGGACCCCGCACTCCCATGACGTCGCCCGCTTTCATGGTGTGCAGATGGGACGATACCGAGCCCACCCGGTTCACGGTAAACATCAGGTATCCCTGCTCCGTGGGGGACGAGGCAATCCCGATGGGGATTTCCCCCTTGCCCGCCACCGACAACTCGGCAAATTGCCCCGGCTTATATGAAAATCGCTGCGCATCGCTGCTGTCGCGGAATTCCAGACGGAACGTCTTCAAACTGCCGTCTTCCGTTTCCGTCTCCACCCGGCTGATCACCACCGGATACGGCACATACGGGTTCCTCTCCATCACACTTCCACTCCGTTCATCAGCTCCATCACTCGCCGGATATCGATGTTCACCGGGCATCCCTGCACGCACCGGCCGCAACCGACACAGGCAACCCCATTCCCGTACACGTCCACGTAGTATTTCAACTTGTGCATGAACCGTTGACGAACCCGCGCGAGCTTTGCGCTCCGCGGATTGTGACCCGAGCCGTGCAACGTGAAAAGGGGAAACATGCATGCATCCCAGTTGCGCATGCGAATGCCGTTCTCGCCCGATACTTCGTCCTGAATATCGAAACACCAGCAGGTCGGACAGAGAAACGTGCACACGCCGCAATTGATACAGGCGAACGCGACTTCCTCCCAGAAGGGAGCCGTGTACAATTCCATCACCGATCGTGACGCCAGCCGGTCGGTGGGCGCATGCGAGACGATTTTATTTTCCGCCTCACTCTTGAGCGCCGCCACCTTATCCTCAAGGCCCCCGGTTTCGGCCCCGAGGTTCCCGGCAAAATCCTCGCCCTTTGGGGTGAGCACCTTGACGGCGAAGCTGTCTCCCAGGTCCACCAGCAGCGCATCCAGTCCCGTCTCGGAGAATGGCCCGCCACCCACTGAAGTGCAGAAACAGCTCGCACACGGTTTGTTGCACGCCATCCCCACGAACGTGGTCGCTTCGTACCGGGAAAGCCAGTAAGTGTCCGTATAGCGTTCCGAAACGAAGTTGCGTTTGGCCAGAGTGACCGCCTGCGCATCGCAGGGACGAATTCCCACCACCGTCTGCGGCACCACGGGACGTTCGACAGCCTTCAATTCACCGGAATCTTCGCCCCTGCCCGCCTTGAACGTCATCAAGTTCTCGCACTGCGGCTGGATCAGGCCCTTGGGAGATATACGCACGTTCTGAAAGGAAAAATCAGGCTCCGCGTCGGACGAAAACTCACGAAATACGTAGTATGCACCTTCCTTCACCGGTACATACACCCGTCCCTCGCGTTTTCCCAACGCATCCAACAGCGCCTCTTTGCCCACGCTCCGCATCACCGTATGAACTCCTCCGGGTCGTTTTCGCGATACACATCCAACGGAGGCCTCACCTCCGTCGACAGTCCCGTCTCCCACCCGTATCTTTCAAGTACGTCCTTCTCAAGTTTCAGGGTGAACTTCCGCACTTCGATCCCCACGGGGCATGCCCGCTCGCACGCTCCGCAGTCGGTGCATCGTCCCGCCAGATGGTACGCACGCAGCAGGTGGAACGTCATGGTATCCACCGGATCGATGCTTTTTCCCACCCACTGGGGCCGGGATTCATCCACGAAACAGGTGGGACAGTAGCAGGCGGGACAGGCGTTGCGGCAGGCGTAGCATCGAATGCACGGTTTGATGAGTTCCGAAAAATATTCCTGCCGCTCCTTGTCTGCCAGCGCTTCGATGGTGCGGATGCCGGCGTACCGGTCCACCCCTTCCTGCTCAGGAACCGGTTCGGCAATCATCTCATCGTGGATTACCGGGTTGCGGTGAATGCAGATGGCGCAGTTGGCTTGCAGGTACTCGCCACGGGCAAGGGAAATCTCGAATCCCACGCCGCGTACGGACAGCTTGTCGCCGTCCTCCGCCACTTCTCGTATTTCACCGGGGGCCGCAGCGGCCACTTTCCGCCGGTCCACCATCCCCGTACAGGGAACGCCCACTACATACACGTTTTCCCGTTTGACCTGTCCTTCGACGATGTGCGTCGCCAGGTTGCGGCTGTCGCACCCTTTCAGGCAAACGCCGACGCGCCCTTTCACGGCCGAAAGATACTTGGCAAGGTTCGCCCCGCATCCGCCGTCCCAGGTTAACTCGTCCACACGACTCGCATCCCGGATGAGCACCGGCTCGTTCATCAGCGTCACCGTTCCCCGGCGATACCCCACGAACGATTCCACCACTCCGTCGCGCAGCAGTCGCGCCGCACTTTCCCGTATCAATTCAACGTATGATCCCATTCTTCACGCCACCTCGGCATTGCCTTTTATCAGCCACTCGGCAGGCCCCAGTGCCCGAATCGATTCCACCACCTTCTTCGCCGTCTCCTGAAACTTGGACGCTTCCGCGCTCGACACCCATGAGAACTGAAGCCGTCCCGGTTCCAGACCCGAGTATTCCAGCAGGTCTTTCAACAGGGCGAATTTACGCCGTGCATAGTAATTTCCGGCGATATAATGGCAATCTCCGGGATGACAACCCGACACCCATACCCCGTCCGCACCTTTCCTCAGGGCGCCCAGAATAAACTTGGGGCTCATCCGCCCGGTACAAGGAACGCGGATTACCCGAATATTGGACGGGTACTGGAGACGGCTCACGCCCGCGAGGTCCGCCCCGCCATAACTGCACCAGTTGCACAGAAAGGTCACTACTTTCGGCTTGAAATCCTCCATCGCGCTCATTCTCCTTACTTCCCGCACACCACATCGATCTGTGCAAATATCTGGGACGTATCGAATCCTCTCAGGTTGATCGCTCCCGAACGGCAGGACGCCACACAGAGTCCGCAACCCTTGCACAGCATGGGATTGATCGTCGCCACCCCCTTCTTTTCGTCGAAAGAAGGCGCCGAATAGGGGCAAATGGACATACACACCCGGCAGGCGGAGCACATCATCGGGTTCACCGCCGCCACTTCTCCGCTCACCTGCACCGTCTGCGCGGCCAGCAGAGTAACGGCACGGGAAGCGGCCGCCTGGGCCTGAGCCACGGTTTCATCCACCGGCTTCGGGTAGTGAGCCAATCCGCAGAGGAACACCCCGTCGGTGGCAAATTCCACCGGTCGCAGTTTGGCGTGGGCCTCCACCAGGAACCCGTCTTCGTTCATGGGCACTTTAAAGAACTGCGCCAGCTTTTCGTCCCTGGGAGAAACGATGGCCGAGGCAAGCACCAGGATATCGACCGCAACCCGCATCGGCCGTCCGAGTACGTGGTCGTTAAACGTGATGCGCAGGCCGTCGCCGCCGGTCTGCACCTGCGGCTTGTTCTCCAGATCGTACCGGACGAAAATTACGCCCGCTTCACGGGCTTTCTTATAGATCAGTTCCCGTTCGCCGTAGGTCCGGATGTCCCGGTAGAGAACGAACACCTCCGTATCCGGATTGCGCTTTTTGAACTCGAGAGCGCTCTCCATGGTGTGTGTGCAGCACACCCGGCTGCAGTACGGCCGATCAGGTTCGCGCGAACCCACGCACTGAATGAAGGCCACCGTCTTCGCACCATCGAGACGCGTATCGTTTTCCACGAACATGCGGTCCAGATCGAGATGGGTGAGCACCCGGTCATCCTGACCGTACAGGTATTCGGTCGGTTTAAATTCCGTCCCGCCCGTCGCGACAATTGCCACGCCGTGATCGAAGGCTTTCGTATTCCCATTCCCCAGGTCTAACGTGGTAGCGAAACTGCCCACGAACCCCGTGACGTCTTTAAGGGTTGCCCCGGTGTTGACGTCGATCTTCGGATGGTTGACAACCTTTCCGATCATTTCGCCGAGGCTGCTCTGGATGTCCTCGCCCCTCCAGGTACGGTAGAGGTTTCGGGCCTGCCCGCCGAGTTCCTTTTCCCGCTCCACCAGGTGGACCTGATATCCCTGGTCGGCAAGGCAAAGCGAAGCGGCCATGCCGGCGATTCCGCCGCCGATTACCATGGCGTCCTGTTGGATGGTGAGGGTATTTTCCTTGAGCGGTTCCAGCAGTGCGGACTTGGCCACGGCCATGCGTACCAGGTCCTTGGCCTTTTCCGTGGCAGCTTCAGGTTCGCCGGCATGGACCCAGGAGTCCTGATTGCGGATGTTGGCCATCTCAAAGAGATACTTGTTCAAACCGGCGGACTGGAGCGTTTGACGGAACAGCGGTTCGTGCGTTCGCGGAGTGCAGGCGGCGACCACTATCCGGTTGAGATGCTTTTCCTTGATGATTTCCGTCATCCGGTCCTGCGTGTCCTGGGAACAGGTGTAGAGGTTGTTGTCGACGTACTCCACGTAGGGGAGCGTCGCGGCAAAATCCTTCACCTGTTGTATATCCACCACCCCGGCGATGTTGATGCCGCAGTGACACACAAATACGCCGATACGCGGCGGCTCTCCGGCAATATTCATCTCCGGCACCACTTCCGGCTCCCTGGTCAGGGTGTTGCGCGCCGACGTCAGAACGCCTCCGGCCGCGGCCGCGGCCGCACTGGCCTCAATCACCGACTGGGGAATATCCTTGGGCCCCTGGAACCCGCCGCATACATAGACTCCGTCACGTGACGTCGCCACGGGAGTAAAAGAGGACGTCTTCGCAAACCCTTGGTCCGTCAGCTCCACGCCCAACCGAGCGGCCAACTCTTTCAGTTCCGGGGGCGTTTCCATGCCAACGGAGAGCACCACCATGTCGAACTTCTCGATGTTCACGCGACCCTGGTCATCCACGTAGTGGATTGAAAGGTCTTCGCTTCCATGAACGGGATCGATGGAATGAATCCGCGATCGTACGAAATTTACTCCATGTTCATCCTTGGCCCGGTTGAAATATCTTTCGAAATCCTTCCCGTGCGTGCGCATGTCCATGTAGAAAATCGTGGCGTCCAGATCCTGTGCGCTGTGTTCCTTGGCGATCACCGCTTCCTTGATGGCATACATGCAGCACACCGCGGAACAGTAGGCGTTGTCGCACTTGTTGATTTCCCTGGAGCCGACACACTGCAGCCAGGCGATTTTTTGCGGTTCCTTGTGATCCGACGGCCGGGTCAGATGCCCCATGGTCGGTCCGGAGGCCGACAGGAGCCGCTCGAACTCGAGGCTGGTCACCACGTTGGGATACTTACTGTAGCCGTAGGATTCGAAGCGGCTCGGATCGAAGGCTTCGAATCCGGGAGCAAGGATAATCGATCCGACGTTCAGTTCGATCGTTTCATTCCGCTGAGCATGCGTTTCCAGTGTCACCGCGTTGGGACCGCAGGCTTTGACGCACTCGAAGCATTCGC
Source organism: uncultured delta proteobacterium (assembly GCA_963826125.1). Classification (GTDB taxonomy): domain Bacteria; phylum Desulfobacterota; class Desulfarculia; order JACQYL01; family CAWGVV01; genus CAWGVV01. The sequence continues at coordinate 1,048,256 of CAWGVV010000001.1, forward strand.
AGCAACCGCCACAATCGAGACAGCGGGCGGCTTCCGTTCGGGCCGTCTCTTCATCGACGAGGAGGCTCACTTCCTGGAACGTGTTCACACGTTTCTCCACGTCGAGCGTGGGTGGATGCATTCGTTCCACGTGTTTTATGTCTTGCGGGATATCCTTCCAGTCACTGCCGAAAGGCCGGTCCTCCTCCATGGCCTGGGGGAGTTCCTTCCCTTCCAGGTACTGACCGATGTACTTTGCGGCCCTTTTGCCAGCGTCAACCGCTTCGATAACCGTGGCCGGCCCCGTCACCGCGTCGCCGCCGGCAAACACGCCGGGCTTGCCGGTCATGAAGTTCGCCGGGTTGACTTTCAGGAGATTCCAGCTGGAAACCTCGACTCCGCTTTCGTTCGGCAGAAAGCTCAGATCGGGCTCCTGGCCGATGGCGGGAATGATCCAAGATGCCTCGATGAAAAACTCCGAACCCTGCACGGGAATTGGTTTCCGCCTTCCGGTGGAATCGGGTTCGGTGAGTTTCGTGCGAATGCACTCGATGCCTTCGACTTTGTCCTTCCCGGAAATCCTCACCGGCGCCACCAGGAAGTGAATCTGGACGCCCTCCTTTAGAGCCTCTTCGACCTCCTCCTGTTCGGCCAGCATTTCCGTCTGCGTGCGGCGGTAGATGATATGCGCTTCATCGGCGCCCAACCTCAACGCCACCCGTGCCGCATCAAGCGCCGAGTGACCGCCGCCGATGATGATGGCCTTGCCCGAAATCTTTTTCATTTCGCCGAGGTGAACTCTGCTGAGGAACGTCGCCACGTCGAGGACGCCGTTCAGCTCTTCGCCCGGAACCCGCAGCTTGAGTCCCTTCCAGGCGCCCACGGCCAGATAGACGGCATCGGCGCCGTGCGCCATCAGTTCGTCAAGCGTTATGTCCTTGCCCACCCGGATGCCGGTTTGAATCTCAACGCCGTATCGTTTGATGTTGGCGATTTCTCCATCCAGCACGGAACGGGGCAGCCGATGTTCGGGAATGCCGTAGCGGAGCATGCCGCCCGCTTCCGGCATGGCTTCATAGATCGTGCACTTGTAGCCGTCCTGAGCCAGGAAGAACCCAGCCGTCAAACCGGCCGGTCCGGACCCGATGATGGCGACGCTCTTGCCGCGAGGAGCGATTTCCGGGACAGGGATGGAGCTTAAATCGGTATTGTCCGCGGCCACGCGTTTCAGTTCCCGAATGGAAAGGGGCTCATCCACTTCGCGGCGGCGGCAACTTTTTTCACAGGGATGGGGGCACACGCGGCCCAGAACGCCCGGAAGCGGCAGATCGCGCATGATGATCTCGATCGCTTCACGGTATTTACCCTCCTTGACCATGGCCACGTAGCCCTGCACGTTCAGATTGGCGGGGCAGGCCTGGTTGCAGGGGGGGCGGTCCTTCTTGTCGATGCAGTAGGCCCCGGGAATGGCTTGCGCGTATTGTTTGTAGGTAGCTTTGCGCTGGGCGAGCCCAGCGTCGTATTCGCTGGAACTCGACACCGGGCATACCTTGGTGCAGTCCGCGCAGGCGGTGCACTTCGACGGGTCCACGTATCGGGCCCGTTTAAAGACTTTGGCGGTAAAATTACCCCTCTCTCCGGTAAGCTCTTCAAGTTGTGAGAGGGTGAGAAGCTCTATATTAATATGCCGGCCGACCTCGACCAGTTTTGGGGAGATAATTCACATCGCGCAATCGTTAGTGGGGAACGTCTTGTCCAATTGCGACATTACCCCACCGATGGCCGGAGACTTCTCCACCAGGTATACATAGTATCCCGAATCGGCGAGGTCCAATGCCGCCTGCATTCCCGCGATGCCCGCACCAACCACCATTACTGCGCCGACGTTGCCTTTCGTACTGCTCATGAAACATCTCCTTGCATCTCGAATATCTTGCAAAAGCCCTCTATAGGACACCCGACCCCCTCGTCAGGTTTGACCGGCAGTCATATATACGTTATTTTTTACAAAGGAAGCCTGAAAATAACTGCCAGATTATAGACAATACAAGCAAATAGTCAAGCATGTGAACGGAGGCACAATCATATACGAAACTTTCCTCCGACACAACCACTATCGCCGCTCCGGACTCGGGAATCCCCCTTCGATCGCATCGGCGCCACGCCCGAAAGCCAAGACGGACCGGGTTTTTTCGATGGATGTTCCCAATGAAAGAAGATAATACTGTTCGAGAAAAGGCCAGCCCAACGCCGAAGGTCGACCCCATGTTCTACGACTCGCGAAACATCCGGGAAGCCTATCAGACGCTCATACGCATGCTCACCGAGTATGAGGTGGTCATCAACCGCAATTTCCGGATCGTCTCGGCCAACGAACTGTTCCGGCGCCATTTCGACCGCACCGACGAACCCCTCAGCGACATCCTCTGCTGGACCCGACGCGAACTGCCCGACCCGCTCGCCCACCTTACCGGCGAGGAACACGTGGGAGCCCTATGCTACCGCACGTGGAAGAACCGTGATGCGCGGTGTGAAGACTGCCACGTGGAGAAGTGCTTCCAGGACGGGCAGCCCCGCATTTCACGGGAAACCGTGGTCACTTCCAACGGCAAGATCATCGACATCCGGGTGAGCGCCACGCCGGTGAAAAACAAGGACGGCAAAGTCATCTTCACCATACAGACCGCCACCGACATCTCCAAGCAGAAGATGCTCGAAAATGAAATGGAAAAGCGGTCCGGCGTGCTGGATGCGCTGCTCTCGGAAAATTTCCTGCAAACCCGGGAGAACGAACGAACACTCAGGCTGGTGTTCGAACGGGCCGAGGACATGATATTCCTGGCCGACCAGGACGGTGAGATCAGGGACATCAATCCGGCCGGTCTGCGCCTTTTGGGATACGAATCAAAAGGCGACGCCATGAAGCAACTGGTAACGGTGAGCGCCATCTTCAAGGAAAAGAAAGACTGGCATACCTTTCAACGGTTGATCGATCACGAGGGTGTGGCGCGCGATTTCGAAACCTCCTTTCTCACCAGCGAAGGCGGCGACGTTCCCGTGGAGATTTCCGCCAACGTCATCTTCGATTGGAACGGCACGATCCTGGGCTACACCGGCATCGTCCGCGACATCGCCGCCCGGAAAAAGGCCGAGGAAATCATACGGCAGAGCAATCGTGAACTGGCGGCCCTCCACGTCATCAACCTGGCGGGGAATTCGCTCGAACTCGAGGACATGCTCAATCGCACGGTGGAAGAGATTCCCAACGTCATGCGCACGGACAGTGCGAGAATCTATCTCGTGCACGAGTCGGGAGAATACATCTATCTGGTGGCGTCCAAGGGACTCACCGAAACGTTCGTCGAGAAAATCCACATGCGCGTTCGCGACGTGGGAAGCGGCATTCTGGGGTCCGTGGTGGCGAGCGGCAAGGAATTCATCTTTTCCGATCTTCAGGATGCACCCTCCCCCTTTCGGGAAGACCTCCAGCAGGAGGGCCTCAAGTCGGCCGCGTACATTCCCATTACCAGCAAGGGAAAAGTGTTCGGCATCATCGCCATCACCAATCACACTCCCTATGCCTTCAAGCCCAGGGAGATTTCCTTTCTCAACACCGTGGGGAACGAAATCGGCATAGCGGTCGAAAACGTGCTCCTCTACGCACGCACCAAAAAAGCGTACGAAGAACTCAAGGAGGCACAGGAACAACTCATCCAGACGGAAAAACTGGCCTCGCTGGGAAAAATGTCCGCCACCTTCGCCCATGAAATCAACAATCCGCTGGCGGCGGTGCTGACGTACGTCAAGCTGGTTGCGAAAATCCTCAAAAAGCCGGACGTGGACCTTTCCAAACGGATGCCCGACATCCTGAAATACCTGGAGACGGTCCATTACGAGACAAGCAGGTGCGGAGAAATCGTGAAGAACCTCCTCACCTTTGCGCGCCAGTCGTCCCCCCACGTGGAAGGCAACCATCTCCGGGACATCATGGAACGGGCATTGTCCATCGTATCTCACGACCTGCAGCTCAAGGAACACCGGCTGATCATCGACATTCCCGCCGACCTCCCCCTGGTGAAGTGCGATTTCAAGCAGATACAGCAGGCATTCATCAACGTGCTGGTCAATGCATCGGAAGCCATGGAGCCCGGAGGAACCGTCAAGATCCGGGCGCGGATCAAGCAGGAAACGGATATGGTGCAGATCGACATTTCAGACACCGGCCACGGCATATCCCAGGAGAATCTGCGACAGGTCTTCGAGCCTTTTTTCACCACCAAGGGAGAAAGTAAAGGCGTCGGTCTCGGTCTGGCCGTGGTATACGGTATCATAACAAGACACGGCGGGAAGATTTCCATTAAAAGCGACAGGGGTATAGGGACTGCGATTTCCATCTGTTTGCCGCAATATACGTGAAAATTTCATGGAACCGGATGACGGGGGTGTCGAGTGACGAAGAAAATCCGCATCATGGTAGTGGACGATGAACCGTCGGTTCGCGATTCCATCGCCGACTGGCTCCGCGAAGACGGGTATGAAGTGGAATCCGCGCCCGACGGATTCAAGGCGTTGGAAATGGTGAAGTCGCAGGACTGGAACATCCTACTGCTCGACCTCAAAATGCCCGGAATGGACGGCATCGAAACCATGGTGCGGGTGAAGGAAATCTCCCCGGATACCGAGATCATCATGGTAACCGCTTTCGCCACGGTGGACACGGCGGTGGAAGCCATGCGCGCCGGAGCCTACGATTACCTGGTAAAGCCGGTCGAACCGGAGGAACTCGATCTCCAGATCAAAAAAATCGTTTCGCATCAGAACCTGGTGTTGGAAAATCTCCTGTTGAAACAAAAGCTACAGGACACGATCGAAGAAGAGATCGTCGGCGGCAGCGCGGCCATGCAGAAGGTGTACGATTTCATCACCATGGTCGCACCCACCGATTCGACGGTATTGATCACCGGGGAAAGCGGCACGGGCAAGGAACTCGTGGCCCGGGCGATTCACGCGGCGAGCGAACGCGCCTACATGCCCATGATATCGGTGAGTTGCGGAGCGCTCCCCGACACGCTTCTGGAGAGCGAACTCTTCGGGTACGAAAAGGGAGCATTCACCGGAGCGGATCATAACAAAAAAGGACGCTTCGAACTGGCCCACGGCGGCACCCTGTTTTTGGACGAAGTGGGGGAAATAACGCTCAAGACGCAGGTGGACCTTTTGCGGGTGCTCCAGAACAGGGAATTCCATCGCCTTGGCGGAAAAGAACTCATCAAGGTCGACGTGCGCATCATCGCGGCCACGAATCGCGACCTATTGAAGGCGATTCAGGAAGGCCGGTTCCGGGAAGACCTCTACTACCGCCTCAACGTTCTCCGCCTGGAGATGCCGCCTCTCAGGGAACGGCGGGAGGACATTCCCCTGCTGGCGGAACATTTCGTGGAGATGTTCGCGAAAAAAATGAACCGAAGGCGCATGCCTCTTTCCCCGACGGCGCTCAAGGAACTTGCGTGCTATCATTGGCCGGGAAACGTGCGGGAACTGGAGAACGTTATCGAACGAGCCATGGTGGTGGGACGAGGGCCGGCCATCGCAGGGGAGGACCTGCCTTTTTGCGGCTCCGCGCCCGGAAGCGGTTCTTCCTGCCGCTCCCTGAAGGAACTTGAAAAGTCGCACATCCTTTCCGTCCTGGAGTCCAATCAATGGAACGTGACCAGGACGGCCAGGGAACTGGAGATCGACCGGCAGACCCTTTACAATAAAATTCAAAAATACGGCCTCAAGAACCGGGATGAACAATAACCGCGAGAGCAGGGAGAGGTCCGGGTGAAACGCCGCTCCGGCAAGGCGTACCCAGTCATCTATCTCGCGGGTCTGGGGACCGTTTCGGGCGACATTCTTTCCGCGGTGGAACGTTTCCTGGTGCGCTATTGCGGGGAAGGTTCCGTTACGGTGGAATTCCTCGACCTGCCCTCTTCAGCCTTCAACGCGGAACGGCGTCAGTACAACGCCAAAACGCTCCTCACCTACCTGCTGGAAAAAGCGCCTTCTCATGCACTCAAGGCCATCGGAATCACCCTGTTCGACCTGTACCTGCCCATGCTGAAGTATGTGTACGGCTCCGCGCAGGTGGACGGCAAGGGAGCGGTGTTTTCTCTCCACCGGCTGCGCCCCGGTTTTTACAGCGAAAAGGAGGCGGGAAACGAACGGCTGTTCGATTGCCGGATCGAAAAGACCGCACTCCACGAAATGGCTCACACCTTCGGCCTCACCCACTGCCAGGACCCGTCGTGCGTGATGTTCTCGTCCACCCACATCGAAGACACGGACTGCAAAAACCCTGAATTCTGTGCATCATGCAGAGAACTCTTCGAGTGGAAGATGAAGCGATCCTCCTGAAGCGCATGGGTTCCGCCACAGCTCTCCCATCCTATGGACTACGGCATATCGATCCGATGGTCTTCCGCCCGGAACACGCAAGGGAAACGTTCAGGTACCCCGCACTTCCAACGGACATGCCGAATTATTAGGCACCCCTGTCCAATTTTCCACCGGTGGAAATTAATATTTTATTTCAATATCTTACATCGACAATTTTTGAAATCGCCTAATATTCCCACACCCCACACGATTTCTCCGTTTTGTCCTTCTCCGTGAAGATAAGTTACTTTGCTGAACTAATTTCGATAGTTACCTCGATGCCGTTCCATGAATCCGGAGTTGGCAAGGTGTTTGCTCTTATGTGTGTGCAAAGAGAAAAAACAACTTATGGAGGTGAGGTCATGGGAAAATCGGCGGGAAGAGAATCGTTCAAAGTCGTTCCGGCCGGGCGCAAGAAATGCGTATGGATGGAAGCGGGAGCCGTTTCCTTCAAACTGTGTGACAACAACTTCGACTGTCCCACCTGTTCCTACGACCACGCCATGCAGGACAACATCGCCGCCCAGAAGGGAAAGCTGTCCCAGGAACTTCTCACGCAGCAAACTCCGGACCAGTTTCCCGCTACCTGGCGCGATCGCATGTTGACGCTGCCCGCCGCCCAGCGCAGATGCCGCTATGCCATGTCCGGCCACGTCGCCAGCAAGGTATGCCCCAATAGCTACGAATGCGGCAACTGCTCGTACGACCAGATGATGCAGGAGAAGGTCGAAAACCTTGCCGTCACTGCCGGGAGAATCACGGATGCCGCGGGCCTCAAGCTGGTTGACGGCTACTACTATCACGAAGGCCACACCTGGATGAGAACCGAAACCGCGGGCAGGATCAGAGTGGGTATCGACGACTTCGCCGGGAAACTCCTGGGAGTTCCGGATGCCATCCGTCTTCCCGAGTTGGGGGAGGAAGTGCACCAGGGAGACAAATCGTTCAAGATATTCCGCAACGGCGAATCGGTCGACGGGCTGTCTCCGGTCGACGGTGTGGTCAGCTACGTGAACTACGAACTGTTGGACAACCCCGCGCTCCTTCGCGAATCGAACTATACGGACGGCTGGCTGTACATGGTGGAGTCGCTGAGCTTGAAGAAGAACCTCAAAAAGCTCATGAACATCGAGGATGCGGGCCGCTTCATGAGGGTAGAAAAGGACCTGCTGGTGGAAGAAGCGGGAAACGAACTGCGCCTTGCCGCCGACGGCGCCAGCGTGGCGGACGATATCGCCGGGGAACTGGAAGGGGAATCCTGGAAGAACATCGCGCGAAAATTCCTGCGATCGTAGAACGACGCTTCAGCGAACGTGATTACAAAAACGGCCTCCCGGACGGGCGGCCGTTTTTTTGTACCGCACGCACGGCTTCCTTCCCGATCCGCCGAAGGCGGTGGAAACCGAAAAACGGGCGATTCCGTGAGGGAAGTATTGTTGTGCAACCGATGGAGATGATAGAATACTCGATTGAATAAGGATGGGGGATGATCCAGGTACCCCTAATCATGAGTAGCGAAACCATTCCAACCTTTCATACGCTGGAAAGAAAAGGAGCAGAGATGTACAAGCGATTACTGGTGCCGGTGGATGGGTCGGATCTCGCCGAAATCGTTCTTCCCCACGTTGAAGCAATCTGCAGCGGTCACGGCATTGAGGAAGTGATATTTCTGAATGTGATCGAACCCTTCACAGCGGCCATTCCCGGCGGCGATCTCTACGTGAACGAAGAGGATGCCAGACGGATTCGGGAACGGCACCATGGAGAAGCTCAAAAATACATGGACGGTCTCCGGGTCAAGCTCGGACATCTCGGAGCCATCGCCAAATTTGAAATAGAGAACGGGAAGACCGAAGAAAAAATTATCGAAGTCGCCATGGACCGCCAGGTCGACCTCATCATTATAGCCACCCATGGGCGCTCCGGCATAAGCCGCTGGGTCATGGGCAGCATCGCCCAGCGAATCCTCCACTGGTCGTGCGTTCCGGTGCTTATCGTGAGGCCTCCCGAGTGCAAACCGAAGGTTTGATCCTTCGAAGAAAGCTTTTTAAATATCTACTCGATGCATGCAAAAGGCGGGAATATCCCGCCTTTTGCATTTTTATGGACTTCAACCGCCTTCTCATTCCGACATTGTTTCTTTAGGAAAATACACCGGTTGTTTAAAAAAGAGAAAGACGTAGCTATTTTGTATACAGTATACCGTTTACAGGTCTTCATGAACATGCTATGAATAGCTCCGTTCGTGGCATCCATGCTCAAAACAAGGCGCTACCAGATACCTTTCCCATTCCTCCATGCAGGCCGGAAGCGCTCTTCCACATCCCGGTGATTGCCCCGCAGGTGCGTAACGAGACGCGCTTCGGGACAGCACGAGGGAAAGGCACGGAAGCCGGACACTCCCCACGGAAAGAACCCATTTCACGAGTTTTGAGAGCGTCGGAACAAAGGCTTCTGATGATGTCGGCATACCCACCTTTCACGAAAGGATTTGCTGCCATGAAAAAACGTTTCTTCCTCCTGGTTTTCTTTGCAACCGTTCTTTTGTTCTCCGGGTGGACAGTCTACCCTGCCCTCTCCGCCGAGCCCATTGTGCTGGGATGTCCGTTATCCACCGCCTTTCTTTATGGATGGGACGCCGAACGGGCAATCAACCTGGCCGTGGATGAAATCAATGCCGAAGGCGGGATAAAGGTGGGCGCGGAAAAGAGACCGCTCAAGGTGGAGGTGATCGACACCCGCGACCTCGAACCGGGAGTGCCGGTGAGCGAAGCGCTGCTGGCCGTTGAAAAGCTCATCCTGGAGAAGAAAGCCGACTTCATCGTCGGGGGGCCCGTGCGGTCGGAGGCGGCACTGGCGGCCATGAGTCTTCTCTCCCAGCACAAAAAAGTGTCAATTCTCACCACCGGCGCACTCACTCCCAAGTACAACGAAATGGTGGAAAAGGATTACGACAAGTTCAAATACTGCTTCCGTATCTCGGGCGAAGCCAAATGGATGGTAACGGGGGAAATCATTCCCTGCCTGGAGAAAATCGGAAAAGAGTATGGGCTGAATCGGCTGTTCATCATGGTGCAGGACGTTGCCCACGCGCGCGCCGGCGGGAAGCTCATCGCGAAAATCATGGAGGGCAAGGGATGGACGGTCCTCGGGGAGCCCGAAATCTATCCCACCGGCACCACGGACTACTCCATGGGATTGGTCAAGGCCAAGAAAGACAATGCGCAGATCATCCTCATCTGGATGGACATGCCCGAAACCTCCATTTTGTTGAAGCAATGGCACGACATGAAAATACCCGCCCTGCCCTTCGGTTCCATCATCGCGGCGGCAGAACAGCCGGGATTCTGGCAGGCCACCGAAGGCAAGGGGGAATACTGCCTGGCAAACGTCGTGAACGCCGGAAACGCCCCGTCCGAAGCAACGCCGTGGACCATGAAATTCGTGGATGCGTATAAGAAGAAATACGGCATCGAACCGGAAGGATACGGCACCTCGTCGAGCTACATGGCGGTCTATACGCTCAAAGATGCCATCGAACGAGCGGGAACGACGGACTCGGACAAAATCGTCGCCGCGCTGGAAAAAACCGATTTAATGGGCGTGTACGGCCGCATCCGTTTCAACCCGAAAAATCATCAAGTGATTCCCGGACTGGATCCCAAGGAAGCGGCGGTCGGCACGATTTTTCAGTGGCAAAAGCAGCAGCGGGTGGTGGTATTTCCTGAATCCATCGCCACCGGCAAGATTCTTCTCCCTCCGTGGATGAACAAATAATCATCCCCGTCGCCGAACATCCCCACGGCCGTGAACGGGACCGGCAGCGCCGATCCCGTTTCCGACCACCCGCGCACGGATAAAGGGACACCATGGAACTCATCATCTACGGCATCATCAACAGTATCTCCCTGGTACTCATGGCGCTTGGGTTCACGCTGGTGTACGGGATCAGCCGGCTCCCCAATTTCGCCCACGGCGCACTCTATGTGTTCACCGGCTACATCGCCTGGATTTTCCTCAACCGGCTGGGTCTGCCCTATCCGCTGGCCATCCTCGCAGCGCTGATCGTCATCATGCTGATAGGCGGAGCCATGTACCAGTTCATCCTCGTGCGCATTCGCGGCATGGCCATCTCCGAAATCATTGCCTCCTACGCGATCGGGCTGGTCATCCTGGAGGGACTGCGTTGGGGCGGGTTGAAAGGCGGCACGTTTACGCTCCCTTCGTTCGTTCAGGGCAGCGTCAACCTGTTCGGCGCGATTATCGATTACCAGCGCCTTCTGGTGGTCGGCATCGGGGCTGCGCTCGTTGCCGGCCTCTGGAGCTTCATCCATTTCACTAAAATCGGTCTGGCCCTCAAGGGCATGGCTCAGGACGAACGTGCCGCCATGACGCTCGGCATCGATTCGGATCGCATGGCGATCGTCGCCATGGCGCTCGGTTCCGGCTTCGCCGGCATCGCGGCTCTGGTCCTCCTGCCGCTCGGAAGCATTGTCATCGAATCCGGCTACTCCGTCCTGGTCCTGGCGGTGGCGGTGTGCATCGTCGGGGGGCTGGGGAGCTGGACCGGAGCCATTCTCGCCGCATTCATCATAGGGTTCGCCCAGATCCTCACCGTTGTCTATCTCGGCAGCCACTTTCAAATGGTGGTAGCTCTTCTGGCCATCATCGTCACCCTCATCCTGCGCCCGTCCGGTCTCTTCGGGAAACAGAAGGAGTTGGAGGAACGCGTCTAGCCATGAACAGGAAATCACAGCGCAAAGAACGTTTGGATCGAGGGATAAAAGTACGCACGGACAGCGTATATGCCGTGTCGGGATGGAGTGAAATGTCCTACCTCCTGATGCCTCGTCTCGTGCTGATCCTGGGGTTACTGGCCCTGCCCCTGCTGCTCACGCCCTTTCCCTATTGGCAGAGGGTGACGTCCATTATCTGCATCTATGCCCTTTTGGCTCTGGGATTCGATTTCCTGGCCCATTACGTGGGCCTCGTATCGCTCGGGGGCGCATTCTTCATCGGCGTGGGCAGCTACATCTCCGCGCTCCTGAATACGGAAGCCGGGCTGCCTCCACTGTTGACCATCCCCATTGCGACCATAGTCGGCGCACTGGTGTGCACGCTGCTGCTTCTGCCCTGTCTTCCCCTGCGCGGGGTCTATTTCGCCATCGTCACGCTCATGTATCCTCTTCTGACCGGAAGAATCATCGAGGCCCTGGACATGTTCGGCGGCACCGACGGAGTGATCGGGGTTTCGGGCTTTCCCAACAAGTGGATGGAACAGTACCTGCTCATCATAAGCCTGCTTGTGCTTCTCTTTTTCCTGCGCAGGCTGGTGATGGAAGACATCGGCCTGGTTTTCCGGGGCGTGAAGGACAACGATCAATCCGTGAAGGCTTCGGGAATCGACATCACCACCTACAAGGCGGTCGCAGTCTTCATTACCGCGGCCCTCGGCTGCCTGGGCGGCGCCTGCCTTGCCCACATCTATATGTGGGCGGGAATCAGCCAGTTTGCCCTCGATTTTTCCATCATCCCCATCGCGGCCACGGTGGTGGGGGGCGCGGGCACCCTGATCGGGCCCGTTCTCGGATGCCTCATCCTGGTGCCGATCTCGGAGCTGTTGCGGGATTTCGGCACGCTCCGCATCGCCGTATATGCCCTTATCCTCATGGCCTTCATCGTCTTCAAGAGCGAAGGCATCATGGTCTATGCCGCACGGAAATATCATCAGTTCGAACGATGGGTGTCCATATGAAGACCGACGAACCGATTCTGAAGGTGGAGGAAATCAGCAAGGCGTTCGGGGGGGTGCAAGCCCTGTCGCTGGTCAGTTTTCAGCTCAACAAAGGAGACGTACTCGGCATCATCGGGCCGAACGGCTCCGGAAAAACAACCATGGTGAATTCCATCACCGGTTTTGTGAAAATCGACTCCGGAAAAGTCTTCTTCAAGGGGCGGAATGTCACCAACATGGCCCCCCACAAGATCGCCAACCTCGGGGTGACGCGCACCTTTCAGGTAATGCGGCCCTACTATAGTCTGCCCGCGTACAAAAATCTTATCGTACCCCTCTTTTCTCCCCGCGCCCGACGCACCGGCGGATGGAGAGGCGGCGGAAAACTGGGCAGCCGCGACACGGTGAGCGTGGACATCCTCGAGGAGATTGGGTTCGAACGGGAATCATACGTCCCGTACAAAATGGCGTCGGCGCTACCCACCGGGTACCTCAAAAGGCTGGAACTCGCCCGTTGCCTTGCGTTACGCCCCGAAATCATCATCTGCGACGAGGTGTTTTCGGGACTCAGCATGAGCGAGATGGCGAGTATGGTGCCGCTGATCGAAAGGCTGCAAATGGAGGGCATAACGATCATCATGATCGAACACCGTCTTCGCGAACTTTTCCGGGTGGCGAACCGGGTGATGGTGCTGAACTTCGGCATGAAGCTGATAGAGGGATCGCCCAATGAGGTGATGGGGGACGAGAGGGTGAAGGAGGCATACTTCGGCTCCGAGGAGGTGTTCAGCTATGTTTGAGGCCAAGGGATTGATGGTTTTTTACGAAAACATGCTGGCACTCAACAACATCAGCCTCTCCTGCGGCGTCGATCGGATTGTGGGTGTTTTCGGCGCCAACAGCGCGGGCAAATCCACCCTTATGTACATGCTCTCGGGAATCATGCTCGACATTCGGAAAAAGGAGCAGATGGCGGGTGGCGAAAGGATAACGGTCCGGGGTGAAATCTTCTTCAAGGGGGAAAACGTTTCCGCGATGAAGCCCTCCCGGCGAGCCCGCCTCGGAATCGTCCTCTGCCCCGAGAGAAGACGCATTTTTCCGGAAAGTACGGTCGTGGAAAATCTCAAGATCGGCGGTTATCTCGCCGACGGGGCCCAGACGCGGGAAACGCTTGAGTATGTGTTCCATATTTTCCCGGCGCTCATCCCCCTGAAAAAGCGTTTGGGCGGGTTCCTGAGCGGAGGCGAGCAGCAGATGCTGGCCATAGGCAGAACGCTTATGACTCAGCCGAAGATGCTTCTGCTGGACGAACCGCTCCTCGGGCTCAGCCCGGCAATCCAGTACCTGCTGGCCAAGTCGATCAAGGAAATCAAGGAAAACCGCCAAACCTCCATCATCGTCGCCGAGCAATACGCGCGCCCCATTATCCCGATCATCAGCTACGGCTTCATTCTGGAAAACGGCGCGGCGGTCATGGAGGGAACGAGAGAAGATCTCCTGAGCAACCCGGACGTGAAATCGGCGTATTTCGGCACCTGACGGTAAAAAAACGGCGGCCCACGAAGCACATTTGCTCCGGGATCAACCACATTTCAATCGGTGAAGGAACCAAGGTGGAAAAAGAATATACCTTTACCAAGTTCGATCGAAGCTGTGAACTCTATCCGAACAACACCGCCATCCTCTTTCTGGGGGAACGCTTCTCCTATGCTGGGCTCCACCGTATGGTCGACCGGTTCGCCGGAGGCCTTTTCGACATGGGCGTGCGCAAGGGCGACCGGATGGTCATTTATCTCTCGAACTGTATCCAGTTCGTGGTAGCGTTCCTCGCCGCCCAGAAGATCGGAGCGGTGGTGGTGCTGGTATCCCCCATCTACACGTCCCGCGAACTCGACTACATGATTCGCGATTCCGGTGCGGAAACCATCCTCTGCCACGATACGAACTACGGATACGTCAAGGAGATATTCGAGGGAAGCCCACTCAAACGGATCGTCGTGAGCAATCTCCTCGAATTGCTGCCTGCGTACAAACGAACCGTGGCCATGCTGTTTGATCGTCTTCCCCACGGAAAAGTGACCACCGGTCCCGAAACCAGGACCTTCCGGCAGGTGCTCAAATCGGCGACTCATCCGCCGGCCGTGGCCATCGACCCGCACAACGACCTCTCCTATATCCTCTATACCGGCGGCACCACGGGATTTCCCAAGGGGGTTCCGGGGAATCACGAAGGCCACACGTCCTACGTGAACGACGTCATGGAGGACGTTCTAAAGGGCCACATCAAGGAGGGAGGCGACACCTACATCGCCATCAACCCCCTCTTCCACATCATGGCCCTGGGGCTCTTCATGGCCGCCGGCCTGAATCTGGGAAACACCACGGTTCTTATGCCGGTCCCCCAGGTGGATGCCATTCTGCAAGCCATCGAACGGTATCAGGTGCGGTGGATTCTCGGCGTTCCCACCCTCTATCGGATGATCCTGGAGAACGACCGCCTCGACTCCTACACCCTGGACTCGCTCCGCTATTGCTATTGCGGGGGCGACGTGCTGCCAAGGGAAGTCCTCAAGCGGTGGAAAGAGCGATTCGGCGTCACCATCTATCAGGTGTACGGCTCCACGGAAGCCGGGCACGTGACCTACAGCCGAATCGGAATGGGCGAACCGGCCGCCATGTCCATCGGCTATCCCCTGAAATCCAGGACCTGCAAGGTGGTGGACCCCGAAACGACCGATGTTGTACAAGCGGGAGAATCAGGAGAATTGATGGTTACTTCCCGCGAAACATTGAAAGGATACCTTAATAAACCGCAGGAAACGGAACGCTCCTACATCCACCTGGACGGGGAAACCTACTACCGGACGGGGGACATGGTTCGGCAGGAGGAGGACGGCCAGATTTTCTACGTGGAACGTTCGGCCGACATCTTGAAACACAAGGGGTACCGGGTGTCCGCGTCGGAAATCGAAGCTGTGCTCCAGGACCATTTCTGTGTCATCGGAGCGTGCGTGGTGGGCGTTCCAGACCCCAAGGTGGGTGAGCGAATAAAGGCCATTGTCGTTATCAAGGAAGATGCCAAGGGAGTCGGGGCCTCCGAGTTGACCCGCTGGTGCCGTGACCGGCTGGCTCCCTACAAGGTCCCCAGCTACATAGAATTTCGCGACATGCTTCCCAAGTCCAAGGTCGGCAAGCTCCTCAGAAGGGAAATCCGGGACGAGGAGCGCAGGAAGACGGAGAAAAGCAAGGCCGGCTAAAAGGCGGAGCGCGGTTCACCGTGCTCGATAAAGAAAGCGGCCGCTCCTCCGAGAGCGGTGAACATCCCTGCGCGATACACCCGAATCGGACAGCAACTCCGACCCGGATTGGTATCCGCTTTTTCCGAGGACCCCGGCCGAATGCCCAAAGCTTTCAGTATTCTCTTGCCGGACGATCCGCGTTCGCACATTCCTTCTCCACTTCACATTCCCTCTTTTGGGGTCCATTCCGCTCTATGCATCGGCCGTCTCGGGAAGCGTTCCGTGACGTGGGATGGCATACTCAAATGAGCGTAAATTGTAGGGCTTTCTCAAAAAAATATTTCTTTTTCGGGAATTCTCCACAAAAAAATGATATGTAATTACCGGCTGGCTCGCTGGGTTTTTATTGCCTCAACCGTGCCGCCTACGCCGTATTCCCCAAAGGAGCGTTTGGAATCATTCCCCATGAACAGGAGGAAGGGACCCTTCCATGGATGTTTACAAAGCTCTTGTCGTGGAGGATGAAATTCTTATCGCGGAAAACATGCGGACCGTTCTGGAGGAAAACGGCTGGATCGTTACGGCACTGTGCAGTTCCAGACAGGAAACACTCGACTCGCTGCGTGAAGAGCTTCCCGACATCGTCCTCATGGATATCGTCCTGCAGAACGGAGAGGACGGGATCGAACTCACAAAAACCATACGCGACCTCTATTCCATCCCCGTGGTGTTCCTGACGGCTCACTCCGACCAAAAAACCATGGACATGGCCAAGATGGCGGGACCTCACGCGTTCATGGTCAAGCCTTTCCGCACCAGGGAACTGCTCATCACCATGGAACTGGCCATCGCCAAATCCCAGATGGAAAAGAACACACGGGAGGCTGAGGAGAAATTCCGGATCTTTGCCGATTTCACGCGTGATTGGGAAACCTGGCAAGGGGTGAATGGAGGGCTCATGTACGTCTCTCCTGCATGCAAGCGGATAACCGGATATTCGCCGCGTGAGTTTATGGAAGACTACAAACTTTTTGAAAAAATTCTCCATCCCGACGATGCACCAAAAATTAAAGAACATTTTCTTTTGGAACTGAAAGAGGGAATAGATAATTACGAATTTCGCATTATCACCAAGGACGGTGAGGAACGATGGATCAGCCATAACTGCCAGATCGTCTACGACAAGAACGGTGTTTTTCAGGGACGACGCGCAAGCAACCGGGACGTCACCGTGCGCCGGAGAATCGAAGAGCAGCTGTCGAGAAGAGAGGAGCAACTGAGAAGCCAATCGGAACATCTCGAGGAAGTGAATTCCGCCCTCCGCGTCCTGCTGCGGCAGCGGGAGAAAGACAGGGAGGACATGGAGGAGAGCATTCTCCTCAACGTTCAGGAGCTGATCCTCCCCTACCTGAACCGCTTGAAAAGCTCTCAGCTTTCGCAGGAAACCGCATCGATCCTCAATCTCATTGAAACCAACCTCAAGGAAATCGTTTCCCCTTTCCTGAAAAAACTCTCATCGCATTTCTTCGGGCTCAGCCCCATGGAACTGAAAGTGGCATTCCTCGTAAAAGCGGGGAAAAGAACCAAGGAGATCGCCGACCTTCTTTCTCTTTCGGAAAACACCATCCGAACTCATCGCAACAAAGTGAGGGAGAAGCTCGGTTTGCACAACCGGAAAGTAAATCTCCGCTCCTACCTGCAGAGTTTGAAAGGATGAATATTCCTACGTAATAGCTGGTGATTTTTTCCACCTTGTCATTTTTTATTTTTCTTATAATATCCTGAAAAAATCAGTTTTTCCATTTCTGGCCGGGTGTGCTATTACCTTCGTCGTTTAGCCATAATATCAATATTTTTTTGTTGTTTATTTCGCTTAAGTTTATATAAGTTCCATAGAGACCTTTCAATAAAAAAGATCAACGGAATTGGCGACGACCACCGGCGTAGCAAATAGAAAAAAGTTTTCTCGTTTTCTCATAAGATAAAATAATATTTATTAATTTAGTATTATAAAACATCACGTGGGAAAGGGCATTAAGAGGTAACCTTCATAATCGAAATTTATTCAATGGACGGCACGTTGTGTTGAGAGCACCGTTTAAAAGTCCCTCCGTACTCGCAGATGTGAATCAGCCCATAGCATGTACGGATGCGCATGGTATGATTTATTTCATAAATAGATCATTTCAGTCGTTAACGGGCTTCTCAGCTCAATTTTTTGAAGGGAAAGAGTGGACTGAAGTATTCAAGTGCTCGAACGGGAGCAATACAGGCACACTCCAGGCAATGCTCGCCGGGATCGTTCTTGAGGGGGCCGATCAACAAATCACGCAGTGCGCAATCGCTACCAGGCAGGGCCTCCTCATTTCGGGAGATTTACGGATCTTACCTATACGGGAAAAAGACGAAACCACTGGAGCAATGTTTATTCTTATTTCTCAACAACCGAAGCCCATGCCCCGACAACCGGAACGCGAACCGGCTGCCAATCAATCGGCAATAGACGCTGACCTGGCGGCTGCTTTCTATGAAGCGCCGATCCCGATGATCCTCATCGATCAGGACAGGCGCGTTCGCCTCGCGAACAGGGCGATGTTGCAGTTTACCGGCGGAAACGAGAATGACCCTCTCGGCAGGACGGGGGGCGAAGTACTGCACTGTGTGTACTCTCTTCAGGACCCCCGGGGATGCGGATTCGGCGAAAAATGCAGAACGTGCCTCATACGGTCAACGGTGACGGATGCCCTCGAATACCATCGGCATCACCGAAAGGTCGAGGTACGCTGCTCCATAAATCGCGAGCAAAGCATCGTGGATAAAACGGTCCTTTTATCGGCCTCGCCCCTGAAAACCTCCGATCAGAACATGGTCCTCGTCTCCATTGAAGACATCACCGAGCAGAAAGCCGCGGAAGAGGCGCTCAAGGAATCCGAGTCCGCCCACCGCTCCTTGATGGAGAGTACTTCCGACGCCATACTCATCGTCGATGCGGAACGATTGATCGTTTCCTGCAATCAAGCATTTCTGAACCTTTTCGGCTACGAGCGGAAGGAGGCCATTGGAGCATCGATCCGAATCATTCACCCGTCGGAGGAGAGCTTCACTTCCTTCGGAGAGAAATATCCCAAGGTGGAATCCGAAGGCGCCCATCGTCTCGAGTGGCTGTACCGGCACAAGGACGGCCACACCATACCCGCCGAAACGGTAATTTCCCCTATCCGCACGAACGGTGAGGCCAAACGGTACGTGGCCATCATACGGGATATGACCGAACACAAAGAGGCGGAGGAACTCCTGACGGAGTACATGCGCGCGGTGGAAGGTTCGGGGGACCTGATAGCGGTCGTGGATACCGGGTATGTTTTCAAAGTCGTGAATGAAGCGTACCTGGCGTATCTCGGCAAAACCCGCGACCAAGTGGTAGGCCGGACGGTGGCGGAAGTGCTGGGGGAGGAATTATTCGAGCGGGTGTTCCGGACCAATCTGGATTTGTGTCTTCGGGGCGATCAGGTTCACTTTGAGATCGTTCGCGAATTCGAAGAAATGGGGAAGCGTTTCCTCAGCATTTATTACTATCCCATAAAAGACGGCGAAAACCGCGTGTCACGCATCGTCTGCGTGGTCAGAGACATCACCAGCCGGCGGGAGTTGAACCAGGAACGCGAATTTTCCTCCAAATTTCTGAAACTCCTCAACTCCACCACCGAAGTCGCTCCTCTCGCGTCAGGCGTGATCGATCTCCTGTCCGAATACACCGGCTGCGAGGCCGCCGGGATTCACATTATCGACGGGAACGATCCGGCCTTTTTTACCGGCAAGGGATTTCCCGCCGAATACGGGAGGAACTGCGGCGCCTTCGCAAGCAGCTGTTACTTCAAGGATTCGAAAGACCGGAGCGGAGACGAGGAAATTTGCGCACTGCAGACGGTTTTCGGTGGAACGGCCGGGAAGCAGGAAAAAGGCTTCACCACGTATGGAACGTTCTGGACCAGACATTTGAGCAGCCTTTGCCCGCATCGGAAAAAGACGGATCACTGTTGTGCAGAACTCAGGGGCTGTCTGAACGATTATCAATACGAATCGTTGGCCCTCGTTCCCTTGCGTACCGAAGAGAATATCTTCGGCATACTGGTGATCGCGGATCGACGGCCGGGGATATTGAGCCTACCGACCATCCGCTTCCTGGAACAAAGGTCCAACAGTCTTGCCATCTGGTTCGCCAGATACCGGGCCGAAGAGGAACGGAAACGCCTTTCCATGGCGGTCGAGCAGACGGGCGAACTCATCGTTATAACGGACCGCCAAGGGGTAATGTCATACGTCAACCCGGCTGCCGAACAAGTCACCGGATATTCCGCGGCTTTCCTCCAGGGGAAACTGGTAGGCGGGTTTGTTCAGGGGAGCACGGAATCGTCACATCTGGAGCAATTGTTCGAAAGAGCGGGACGTGGAGAATCGTGGACGGGCAATCTTTCGGTCAAAAAGAAGGATGGACGCGTCATCGATTTGATCGCCAACATCGCAC
Organism: uncultured delta proteobacterium; assembly: GCA_963826125.1. GTDB lineage: Bacteria > Desulfobacterota > Desulfarculia > JACQYL01 > CAWGVV01 > CAWGVV01. Next base: position 1,068,150 of record CAWGVV010000001.1, read on the forward strand.
CGCTGAGGGACGACTCGGGCGACGTCAGGAACTTCGTGTGCGTCGCACGGGACGTCACGCACGAAATCGATTTGGAAAGGCAACTCCGACAATCGCAGAAACTCGAAGCCATCGGCACACTTGCCGGAGGGATAGCCCATGATTTCAATAACATCCTGGGCGCCATCGCCGGATATACGGAACTCACCATCCTCGATCTCCCGAGCGGTGACCGGCTTAGCCGGAATCTTCACCACGTCCTCAAGGGATGCCAGCGGGCAAAGGATCTTGTTAAACAGATTCTTGCTTTTTCCCGCCAGTCCGAACAGGAATGCAAACCGGTGAAGGTGAGCCTTATCGTCAAGGAGGCAATCAAACTGCTCAGGGCCTCATTGCCGTCAAGCATTGAAATCAGGCAGGAAATGGCTGCCGAAAACGACATCATCATGGCCGATCCGACACAGGTTCATCAGATCATGATGAATCTCTGCACCAATGCGGCACACGCAATGCAAGACAAAGGCGGCCTGCTCAAGGTGGTACTGAAAAACGTGGAGATGAACGCGCCGCTCGATCCTTCCCGTGATCTGCCGAACGAACCGCGTACGTATCTCGAGTTGACGGTATCCGACACCGGTCACGGAATCGATTCCGCCATTATCGACCGCATCTTCGATCCTTTCTTCACCACCAAACGAAGGGGCGAAGGCACCGGCATGGGGCTTTCCGTCATCCACGGAATCGTGAAAAGCCGTGGAGGATCGATAACGGTGGAAAGCGAAGCGAATCGGGGATCGTCCTTCCACGTGTTCCTGCCGTGCTGCGCTGCGCTGGTCGAGGAAGAACGACACCCGGATGTGGCGCTGCTGCTCGGGAAGGGACGAATTCTGCTGGTGGATGACGAGAAGGTTCTGGTGGAGATGGGCAAGCAGATGCTCGAGTACCTCGGATATGAGGTGACGGGAGTGCAGAGCAGTATAGAAGCCCTCGAGCTGTTCTCCCGCAACCCGTCGTATTTCGACGCCGTCGTCACCGACTACACCATGCCGAAAATGAACGGCATTTCACTGGCTCGGGCCATGCTCGCCATACGCCCTCAACTGCCGGTTCTTCTCTGCACGGGCTACAGCGAAAGCATCACGGAAAAGACGGCAAAAGAGATAGGAATCCGGCAGATCATAATGAAGCCGGTCATCTTGAGTGAAATGGGCGCTCTTCTGAAGACCCTGATACATTTAAACTCGAACGAACATCAATAAAACGATGTTTTTCGATAGGGGCAACCCGATCCATTGAAGCGGAAACTGCTTTTTTCCACTCATGGATTTATGCTTCTCCTCTCTCACACGCGAGCAGTGCATGGCAAACGTTTTGATAATAGATGACGATCGTTTTTTCGCCGGCGTGCTGTCGGACCTTATCCGACGCATGGGACACACCATCGCCATGGCGTCCAAGCTTTCGGAGGTCCGGAGCGCCTCGGAGGATGGCGCCTTCGATGTGGCGTTCCTCGACGTGAAATTGCCCGACGGCAACGGACTTCTTTTCCTCACCAGCATAAGGGACTGGGAATACCCACCCGAGGTGATCATCGTGACGGGCGCCGGGGACGCGGACGGTGCGGAACTGGCCATCAAGAACGGAGCCTGGGATTACATCGAAAAATCGTCCTCACTGAACGAGGTGAAGCTGGCGCTGGTGAGAGCACTGCAGTACCGGGAGAAAAAAAAGAACCTCAGTCCCACCGTCGCTCTCAGAAGAGAAGGCATCATCGGCAATTCCACTCCTGTTCAGGCTTGCTTCGATCAGGTGGCGACCGCTTCAGAAAGCGATGCGAGCGTCCTCATTTCGGGCGAAACCGGTACGGGGAAAGAGCTGTTCGCCAACGCAATCCACAACAACAGCAGAAGGGCTTCACGGCCGTTCGTGGTGGTGGACTGCGCGGCGCTCCCCGAGTCGCTGGTGGAAGGATTACTCTTCGGGCACGCCAAGGGAGCCTTTACCGGCGCCTCGTCCGCAATGAGCGGCCTTATCAAGCAGGCCGACGGGGGCACGCTTTTTCTGGACGAAGTGGGAGAACTCCCGTTGAACGTGCAGAGGGCTTTTCTCCGAGTCCTTCAGGAACGGAGCTTCCGTCCTCTGGGCAGCATGGAGGTGTTGGAGAGCGACTTCCGCGTCGTGGCCGCCACAAACAGGAAGCTGGAGAAGATGGCCGCCGCGGGGCAGTTTCGTCCCGACCTCCTTTTCCGCTTGCGTTCGGTCGCCATAGACCTGCCTCCCCTGCGGGAACGGGGCAGCGACGTCCGGGAACTCGCCTTCTACCATCTGAACAGGCTGAGCCAGCGGTACGGTACAGGGGTGAAAGGGTTTTCGCCCGAGTTTCTGCAGGTGCTCAGTACCTATCCCTGGCCAGGTAACGTACGTGAACTGGTGAATGCCATGGAGCGCGCGCTCGTCACCGCCGCTTCCGAGCCAACGCTCTTTCCCAAACACCTGCCCATCGAAATTCGCATCGCGCTCGCCAAGGCTTCGCTCCAGCCAGATCAGTATGCGGCCCATTCGCCCGCCCCCCGCCTCTCTCCCGCGACAGACCATACCCTGCCAATCTGGCGCGAATACCGCGACGAGGGGATATCGAGGCTCGAAGGGGAATACATCAAACGATTGGTGCAGAAGACGGGCGGCAACATCGATGTGGCGATTCGCATTTCGGGGCTGCGCCGTTCCAGAATATACCAGCTTCTGAAGAAGCATTCCGGATAGCGTGAGGAAGAAATACGCGCCGAAACCTGTTTGTCCGATAAAAATGGAATTCGTCCGATTTTATTGGAACCAATCCGATTTTGAAGGATGCTCAGGATGGATCGGACAACGACACCAGCGCATGAAGTTTTGTAATAGCCAGCAATTACGGTAGCTTATATTTTTCGTCAGTTTTCTTATTTTTCAGCACGTCAATTGCATTAAGGGGTATCCGATAGCTGCCGGGTAAAGGGATGGAAAGGAACGTATCTTTCTTTCGTCCGGTTGGAAAGTGCACCATCCTCCTCGGTCCCAACCGGTGGACCGAGGGGATTTTCCGATAGTAGTCGGCTGTTCCCCTACTCTGTGGGCCGCCCGGAGATCGGCTTCGGTGCGGCCCGATTTTTTTCGCCTTCCAAGCTGCACCTTTCTTCCGACTGATCCCGCATGGCTTCGCGTCCGATTCATGTCTGGTTTAGCCGGTTCATCGACTTTGCCGGTCAGTCACTTTTTTCCAGCGTTGTTCTGATCTTGGCGGCGAGATCCCTCCTCGAGAACGGCTTCGGGATGAACTGTACGCCCTCGTCCAACATGCCCCGGTGGGCGACCACATCAGCAGTGTAGCCTGACATGAACAGGCACTTCATTGCCGGCCTGGTTTTTTTAATCTGTTCCGCCAAGTCTTTGCCGTTCATTTCGGGCAGGATGACATCGGTCATCAGCAGGTGAATCTCTCCGGTGTATTCTTCGGCCAAGCGCATGGCCTCGCCCGGTGTACCCGCGGTCAGCAGGGTATAGCCCAAGCTGTCAAGAATCCCGCTGACGAGTTGCAGGAGCGAGATCTCGTCCTCCACCACCAACACTGTCTCGCCGCGGCCTGGCGGGAGTTCTCCCGTCTTTTCCTCATGAGTATCGACGGCCTGGCCCGCTTGCCGGGGCAGGTAAATTTTAAAGGTCGTTCCCTTCCCTCGTTCGCTGTAGACGTTTATGAACCCGTTGTTCTGCTTGACGATGCCATAAACCGTGGCCAGCCCGAGGCCGGTTCCCCGGCCCACCTCCTTGGTGGTAAAAAAGGGTTCAAAAATCTTGTCGAGAATTTCCTCGCCTATGCCCCAGCCGTCGTCGCTTACGACCAGCATTACATATTCCCCCGGCACAAACCCCGCGTGATTGGTGCAGTAGGTTTCGTCAATGGCGGCGTTTTCCGTTTCGATGGTAATCTTGCCGACTTTTGCAATGGCGTCCCGTGCGTTGACGCAAAGATTGGCCAGGATCTGTTCTACCTGGGTGGGGTCCATATTAACCGGCCACAAGCCCGACCTCGGCAGCCAGACAAGATCGATGTCCTCGCCAATCAGCCGTCGGAGCATCTTCAGCATAACTTCCAAGGTCTCGTTCAGGTCGAGCACCTTGGGGTCGATTGTTTGCTTGCGGGCAAAGGCCAGTAATTGCCGGGTAATTGCCGTGGCGCGTTTGGCGGCATTCAAAATTGCCAAGAGGTCGGCATGAAGCGGCTGGGCCGGGTTCACGTTGTCCAGAGCCATTTCCGAATAACCGAGGATCACGCCGAGCATGTTGTTGAAATCATGGGCCACGCCGCCCGCTAACTGACCTACCGCTTCCATTTTCTGGGCTTGGCGGTACTGGGACTCCAGGGTGAGTTTCTCGGTGATGTCCTCGACCATTTCGATCACCGCGGTTACCTCGCCCCACGCATTGAAGATCGGAGAGGTAACGATGCGGTAATTGCGTAGGGCACCTGCCTGCGGTGTTTGCACCGTGGCTTCGTGGACCAGGCCGTCCTGCAGTGTCTCGCAGGTCGGGCAGGAGTCGCATACCCCCTCGCGCGGCGGGTCGTTGAACGCACGATAACACAAGTGGTGTTGACCCGGATCGATGGCAGGGAACCACTCGCGCATGCGGCGGTTCAGTTCGAGAACCTCCATCTTGGGACTTATGAGGGACACGCCGATTCCGATATTGTCCAGGATGCTGCGTGTCTTTGCCTCGCTCTCATGCAAGGCAACCTCTACCCGCTTGTTCTCGGTGACATCACGGAAATACCATATGCGGCCATAGTATCTCTCCTCCGGTCCGAACATCGGCGCCGAGTAGCGGTCAAAGACCCGGCCTTCGGCCAGGATAATTTCATCCCGGCTGGTTTCCCGCCTGTGATCATAAAGGTATTGAACCCGCTGATTGAACGACTCGGGATCCGTAACCTGGGCCGTCACGAATTGCAGGACCGGTTCATCGACGTTGTCTTCAAGGAGTTTTTCCGGGATACCCCACATCTCGACAAAGCGGTGGTTATACGAGAGGATGCGGGCTTTTTCGTCCACCACCAGAATTCCATCGATCGAGGCTTCCTGTTGCGTGGACAGAAGGATATTTCTAAACTGCAGTTCCTCTTGTACCCGCTTGCGTTCGGTGATGTCACGGATGTTGCACTGGATTACTTTGCTGCCGTCCACCAAGTACACATTGGAGACGAATTCTACGTCGATGCGTTGCCCCGAGCGGGTTTGCAGCGGCAAATCTTCATAACGGATGTATTCGTTTTCTTGAAGGGTCTTGAAAGCATCACTGGAAGCGGCAATGTCGCGGAATGAACCGATGTCCCAAATACGCTTGTTACAAATTTCTTCATAAGTATAGCCGAGTAACTGCACCAGGAAGGGATTGACGTCAGCCACCTGGCCGGTGTCGGCATTGAGAATCAAAATGCCATCCTTTGCCGATTCAAAGAGCCGCCGGTAGCGCTTCTCCGAATCTTGCAGCGCCCTCTCGGCCCCCTCCTTCTCCAGCAACTTTTCTTCCAACAACGCAATGCGCCGATTCAGTTTCCTGTTGTCGAGGCGAAGTTGGTTTTCAATATTGGTGTCCGTCATAGTCACATCCCCGAATAATTTTTCTTATGGCTAAGGCCCAGCGTAAGCGGTGAACCAAGGCAGGGCGAAACGGCGCTTTGATGAGTTAGAGTTGACGCGATGGCGAGGTGCCCCATGAAGCTGACCCCGGTTTGGACCGGGGAACCGGGAATCCTGAATGGCGACATTGGTATGCCTGTGTCTAAGGCGAACAGTTCAAGTGGCTTTGAGAAAGTTGAAGTTATGTCCCCTGTCCAGCGCCGGAGAAGAGATAGTTTTCACCTCTTCCCGTCTGGAAATCGGCGAAAACCGTTCCATTGAAATATACAAGTACTATAATAATATTCTGACATCAAAATATCCAGCGCAATCGTCACAAAAGTATTTGTAGTATGAAATTACTCATGTTTCGTACTTTTCACAAACGAAGCATAGCCCCTTTTTTATTGTTCCCCATGTGCACATCTACAACTAAACCTGTAGCCCTGACTTTCGGTATCCTCTCTGATTTCCTTTTACCAGCTACCGAGTTAATTTCCGTTTATTCCAGAATTTCTTGCTGTCGCTTGAATATGGTAATTTTTATAAGTTATTATCTTTTTTATTTTTTTACCTATTTTGCCATATACCGTATTATTCTCTTCTCTATTGTTGTCCTCCACGAAAATTGTGTTTCACCCATAAGAAAGCGTCCATTGTTTCCCTTCCTACTCAAGACTTGTGCCCGTCATGAAGCCGGACTAATGCGATATTATGGAAAACCACGAAATATCGTAACCTACCCTTCCTTCCGGCTTACATCAAAACAGAGTAATCGTTCAATTTTATTGGTATTTTTTCTTATATATTCCATGGCACAACCTTTGCTCTAACAAAAAGTTAATCGTCGGAGCAGCAAAGAGTTATGACCCGCGTCAGCGGTCCCTGAACGGTCAACTTCTATGAGGAGAAAGAGGTATGGTAGCTCAAGCTAAAAGTCTGAGAAGACGTGTGGTCAATCTTTATGGATTACCAGCGTTTGGCTTCAACCTGTTTGTGTGCATGGAAATTTTCTTCTTTGCGGCTTTTCTGACTGACTATGCAAAGATTCCGGTGGCCATTGCCGGAACTGTACTGATGGTGACAAGTATTCTGGACATCATCATGGTTCCCACCGCAGGTGTTATCCTCGAAAAAAGCAATATGCGCTGGGGAAGGTACCGGTCCTGGCTGCTTATAGGTCCCCCCGTTGCGGCCGCTTTTTATGTCCTGCAGTTCACCAAAATAGGCGGAGCGGCATTTAACGCCATCCTCATATCAGTCGGCTTTGTGATCTCCCACCTGATCTGGAATATTTTCTACGCCGGCCACATCGCCATGAACAATTCCCTGACGACGATCCGGGAAGAACGAATTTCCATGGCATCCAACCGTGGCATGTTCAATGCCATTGGGGCCATCACCTTCTCCATGCTGGGGGCAAAATCCATCCAGCTCCTCGGCGGCGGAAACCAGGCGCTGGGATGTGCCCTGACCGTCATCGTCACCGGGCTGATAATGATATTCTGCTACTGGACACTTTTTGCCATCACCAAGGACTACGCCTATCATGCGAGCGCCAACCCGGTGGCCGTGAAAAAAGACAAGATGTCAGTTGTGGAGATGCTCAAGCAGATCATTACAAATCCTCCGCTTCTTGGGCTGATGCTGGCCGAACTGGGCAGGTATCTCGGCAGGTTCATCATTTTCGGCCTGGCCTTCTATTATTTCAAATACGTAGTGCACAACCTCTCCGCTATCGCCATCTTTTTCACCGGCCTGAACGTGGTCTGTTTCCTCGGCGCTCTGGCCACCGCTCCCCTCGCCAAAAAGATCGGTGAGAGAAACACCTATATCCTTTCATTGTGTCTTTTCATCGGCGGATTGCTGCTCATCTGGATTCTGCCCATGAACTATGTCTCCTTCATGATTGTCATGTTCGTGGCCTATCTCGGCTATGGCATGCCGGATGCGTTGAGCATTGCCATGTATTCCGCCACGGTTGACTACGGCGAATGGAAGACCGGCAAGAATGCAAGGGGATTCATTATGTCCCTGATCAGCTTTCCCATCAAAACGGCCATCTTCATCAGAAGCGTCATTATTACGAGCATTCTGGTATCAGCCGGCTATGTCGCCAACATGGCTGCCACGCCGGAACTCGTCAGTGGAATCAAGAACGGCATCACCCTGATCCCGGCTCTGTTCCTTGGTGCCGGCCTCCTGATCATTCTCTTGCTGTACAAGATCACCCCGGCAAAGCAGAAGGAAATGCAGCAGGAAATCGCCGCGCGAAAGGGCAGTTGATACCGGTGCCGACGGGGGCAAGCAGGATACCGTCGGCGTTCCGTTCTGAAAGACGACCGGCGGGGAAATGTCGGGAAGCCTGCCGGTCCCTGTTTGTCATAACGTCACAGGAACGCGTTTCCCGCAAATGGTTGCCGCGGCCTCCTGCAGTTTTTCACCCTGCAGGAGGCTTCCGAGAATGTCATTCGACCCGGACGGAGAACACTGCGCAATGGACGATCCCAGAGAGCTGATTGATAAGGGGCCAATGAGCCCACTGCAGGTGGCGGTGGTTGCCATTACCGTCCTCATGAATGGAATTGACGGCTTTGATGTTCTGTCCATCAGTTTTGCCGCCCCGGGAATTGCCAGGGAGTGGGGGGTGCCCCTGGCTGCTCTTGGGGTGGTCATGTCCATGGAACTCATCGGCATGGTTATCGGCTCCTTTTTTCTCGGCGGACTGGCCGACCGGTTCGGCAGGAGGCCGACTCTGCTTGGCTGTCTGGCGATCATGGCGGCGGGGATGCTGCTGGTCCCCACATCCGCCAATGCCGTACAGTTGTCGATCTGGCGCGTTCTGGTAGGTCTTGGCATTGGGGGAATTCTCGCCTGCATAAATGCCGTTGTTGCCGAGTTCACCAACACAAAGCGCAAAGGGCTGTGTATTTCCATAATGGTGATCGGCTATCCGTTGGGGGGTACCCTGGGCGGCGTGCTCTGCTCCTACCTTTTGCGGAGCCATGACTGGCGCTCCGTCTTCTTCCTAGGTGCTGCTATCACGGGACTCCTGCTTCCGGCGGTCTATTTCCTAGTGCCTGAGTCCGTACACTGGCTGGCCAGAAAACAGCCCGGAGGGGCGCTCCGGAGAGTCAACGCGGCCCTGGTGCGAATGAGATTTTCCCGGGTTGATGCACTCCCGGTAATTGCAGGCGGCGAGGGGCAGACGTCGATTGCAGGTATATTTTCCGCCTCCATGATCGGGGCTACCCTGCTCATGACGGTGGCTTATTTCCTCCATATAATGACATTTTATTTCATCCTTAAATGGTCGCCCAAAATAGTCGCCGATATGGGTTTTCCCGCCTATCTCGCCGGTGGTGTCCTGGTCTGGGCGAACCTTGGCGGCGCCCTTGGCGGGATTCTGTTCGGCTGGCTGACGCTCAGGATAGAACTGAAAAAGCTTACCATCATTATCCTGGCCCTGACGTCTGTTTTCGTCACGATTTTCGGGCGTACTTCCGCGGACCTGTTCCAGATAAAACTCCTTGCGGCCTGTGCGGGTTTCTTCGGCAATGCAGGTATCTCCGGACTCTATTCCATTCTCGCCTATGCTTTTCCGACCCATATCCGGGCTACGGGAACCGGTTTTGTTATCGGTGTCGGCAGGGCGGGAGGGGTCTGTTCCCCCATTATCGCGGGAGTTCTTCTCCAATCGGGAGCAGGCCTGCCGATGGTCGCAATGGCAATGGGGGCAGGTTCACTTCTGGCCGCCATCGTTCTTATTTTCCTCCGATCGGTCTCGCAGGAGAAGACCGATCGTCTTGGTACCCCTCTGTCGAGCGTTGCGCCGACACCGGTCCCACCCGGAGAGAGTAACTAACAGGAGATTGTAACAGATGATTATCATTGGTGAAAAAATTAACGGAGCCATCCCGGACGTTGCTGAGGCAATCGCCCGGAAGGATGCGGGATTCATAAAGGACCTGGCGATCACTCAGGCTGAAGCGGGAGCCGACTATATCGACGTATGCGCCTCAACCGATGTGTCGGTGGAGCTGGAAACGATAAAGTGGCTGATCGATCTGGTGCAGGAAGCGACCGACAAGCCTATTGCCGTCGACAGCCCGAATGCGAGAATATGTGCGGAGGCAATCGGGTTTTGCGCCAGACCCGGACTGGTGAATTCCGTATCGCTGGAAGGCGACAAAATCGACGTGGTATTTCCGATCATCGCGGATACACCTTGGCATTGCGCCGCACTTCTCTGCGACGATACCGGTATCCCGCAAAGTGGCGAGAAGCGCATGGAGGTGTTTGCCGCCATCATGGAGAAGGTCGGGGAGTACGGGATCGATCCTTCGCGTCTCCACATCGATCCGCTGGTCGAAATGCTCTGCACTTCGGAAGACGGCATCAACGTCATCCTCGATGTAATCCGGCGGATCAAGGCGCAGTATCCAACCATCCACGTGACCGGCGGGGCGAGCAATATTTCGTTCAATCTGCCGGCACGAAAATTCGTCAACCAGGCTTTCATCGTCCTGGCCATGGGTGCGGGCATGGACAGCGCCATCATCAACCCGCTGCACAAGCACATGATGGGGTTGATCTATGCAACCGAGGCGCTGAAAGGAATGGACGAGTATTGCATCGATTACATTGCAGGCTACCGGGAAGGACTGTATGGCGCGGTCAAGTAGGTCTTGCGCCCGAAGGAACAGAATAATAAAAATAAATGAGGATAGAATCATGTCGAAAATAGCAGAAGTACAAGTCAATGTCGAAAAGGGAAAAACAAAATTGATCGCCGGACTGGTTCAGGAGGCCCTGGACGAAGGAAGCGCCGCCCAGGACATTCTTCAGGCCATGATTGATGCAATGGGGGTCGTGGGCGAAAAATTTTCCGCGGGCGAATTATTCGTGCCGGAAATGCTCATCGCCGCGAAGGCCATGGCCAAGGGTGTCGCGGTGCTCAAACCCCATCTCGCCGGCACAACGTCCACCTCCCTCGGTACCTGCGTCATCGGTACCGTGAAGGGCGACCTGCACGATATTGGAAAAAATCTGGTGGCCATGATGCTGGAAAGTGCCGGGTTTACCGTGATTGATCTCGGCGTGGACGTGTCGGCCGACAACTTCCTCGACGCCATCAAAAACAGTGCTGATGTGAAACTGGTGGCCTGCTCGGGGCTTCTCACCACCACGATGCCGGCTATGCGCGACACGGTGGCTGCAATCAAGTCGAGTGGAGCAAACGGCGTTAAAGTTATGGTCGGGGGCGCTCCCGTCACACAGAAATTCGCCAATGAGATCGGTGCGGATGGTTATGCCGCCGATGCGGGAAGCGCGGCCGTGCTGGCGAAAGCTCTGGTCAAAGCGGCATAAACCGCAAAGGAGAGAAGCTATGTTAACCAGAAGAGAGAATCTGCTGGAAACCATCAGAGGCGGCAATCCGGACAGATTTGTCAACCAGTATGAATATCTGGAAATCATCATGGAAGCGCCTCTGAAAACATCGCCCAAAAGGGGGGAGACCGTAACCAACGAGTGGGGAATCACCTTCTCCTGGCCCCAAGACCAGATCGGTCAGTTTCCGGTTCACGACGACGAGCACAGGGTCCTCAAGGATATCACCAAATGGAAGGAGATCGTCAAGGCTCCTTCGGTGAAATTTTCGGAGGAAAGATGGGCGGCCGCGGTTGCTCATGCCGGTTCGGTGGACCGCAGGGACAAGTTCGTCACGGTGTTCATCGCGCCTGGAATCTTTGAAATGTGCCATCATCTCATGGGCATGGAAGACGCCATGACGAGCTTTTACGAAGAGCCCGAGTGTCTGCACGAACTGATCGATTACCTCGTTGAATATGAAATTGCATACGCGAAGGAAATCATTCCCCGCCTGAAGCCGAATGCCCTCTTCCACCATGACGACTGGGGCGGCCAGATCGCATCGTTTTTCTCACCAGATATGTTCAAGGAGTTTTTTGTCGAGCCGTATAAACGGCTGTACGGGTTCTGGAAGGACAACGGTATCGAACTGGTCGTGCATCACAGCGATTCCTACGCCGCCAATCTGGTTCCGCATATGATCGATATCGGAATAAATATCTGGCAGGGAGTCATGAGCACCAACAATACCCCTGAGCTGATCGAAAAATATGGGGAAAAGATCGCCTTCATGGGGGATATCGACAGCGGTGCCGTGGACACGGCGGACTGGAAATCGGAGGTCATAGCCGAACACGTGGAGAAAGCCTGTCGGAGATGCGGGAAATTATATTTTATTCCCTGTCTGACCCAGGGGCTGGGCATCAGTTCATTTCCCGGCGTCTACGATGAGGCAAGCAGGGCCATAGACAAGATGAGCAGGAAGATGTTCCCCTGACCACGGCGTCACATTTTTTCCTCTATGGAGTCGCTCGGGGTGGTAAAGAGATAGCCTTCCCTTGCCACCCCCAGCCGCTTCATCATGGAATAGAGCGTCGTTGGTTTGACATCGAGCAGGGCTGCCGCGCCATTGGGACCGCTGACCCTGCCCTGGCACCGTGTCAGGGCTTTTACGATGTGGTGCGCTTCCATCTCTTTTAAGGAAAGGATCCTCTCTTCCTGGCCACGGCCTGTTCGGGCTTGTGACGTATCAAGCGGAGGGATGACCAGCCGGTCTCCCTTGCTGAGGAGGACGGCCCGCTCGATCACGTGGCGTAGTTCCCGTATGTTGCCGGGCCAGTAATAGCTGAGCAGCGTCTCCAGATCTTTTTTAGACAGTTTATTGAACTGTCGGCCAAATTTTTTTCCGAAGATATCCAGAAAATGCCCGGCCAGTTCCGGAATGTCTCCGGCTCGCTTGCGCAATGGTTGGATGTGTATGGGGAAAACATTCAGGCGGTAATAAAGGTCCGATCTGAAGAGTCCCCGCGCAGCCAGGTCTTCAATGTTTCTGTTACTGGCGGCCAGAAGACGAAATTCCGTTTTCAGAGTCTTTGTTCCCCCGACCCTTTCAAACTCCCTCGTTTCCAGGACACGAAGAAATTTTGCCTGGATATCGAGTGATAGCGCATCGATATCATCGAGGAACAGGGTGCCGGTGCTGGCAAGCTCGAATCGTCCCTTGCGTGTCGTGGTGGCTCCGGTAAACGCCCCTTTTTCATGACCGAACAGCTCGCTGGCAATCAACTCCGGGCTGAGTGCGGCGACATTCACCGCGATGAACGGACCTGAAGACCGGTTGCTGTTCTGGTGAACCGCCTGCGCCACGAGGTCTTTGCCCACACCGGTCTCACCCGTGATGAGTACCGTGGTGTCGGATTTTGCCACGTCGTTTATCAGGTGCATCACATGGCGAAACGGCCCGGAACGGCCAATCATGGGCGATCTGGTCAGACACGCCGCTTGACGCTCTCGGTAAAAAGTGGTTTGAGCCTTCAGCGAGCTGTTGAGATCGGTGATTTCTTCATACGCCGTCATATTTTCCAACGCTACGGCGGCCTGATTGCTGATAATGCGGAGCAGCGAAATTTCATCCGCCGGCAGCTGCAGCCTGGTCAGTTCGCAGTCCATGAAAATAACGCCCAGGACCTTGGCCTGTAATCGCACGGGAAAACAGGCTGTCCAGCCTCGGGCGGTGAACTGTTCCCCCCCCTGTGTGCAGCGGCATACTTCGCCGTTTCTGACCACCTCTGTACCGGACTCGAAAACGCTTTTGATGAGTCTCAGTTGGGGGGAAAAGACCTTGGTGGATACTTCCGCGGATTCGAGGTTCCGGCAGGCGACCATTTCCAGACCGCCCTCCTGCCTGAGGAAGATCGCGCCTCGCTCGGCTTCGGCAATACGCATGGCCTGTTTGATGATCTGGCTGAGAAGCTCCTCCCGGGTGCGAATGGAACCAAGAGCGTCGCCTACGCTGATCAGGGAATCAACCCAGAGAGTGTGTTTGTCCGTCTGGTCCAGAAACGGTTTGAGATCTTCCGGGAAGAGATCCGGATTCACCTTGGCAAAGACTTCCCAGGCGGACCTAAGCAGTTTCTCCGCGTTTACCGTCTGGTTCTCCGCCAGGAGGAGTCGGGCAAGCAGAATCTGGGAATGCGCAAGTTCTATTTTGCCGCCGGCACGTGTCAGCAGGGCTATGCTTTGCTTAAGGTCCGCGATGATCCGTTGCGGTGAACCATTTGCTCTGAAGAGCTTGAGAGCCCGGAAGCGAAGGGCCACTCCTTTCATGAAGATATCGGGCCAATCGAGCAAACGCTTGATTTCCTCTTCGAAATTCCATTCCGGGTCGAAGAAGCCCCGTTCTTCAAGCCCCAGCATTACCTCGATGTTGTCCGGACCGCGATGGTGGGGGACACCAAGGGCTTTGGCTTTTTCATAGGTCAGTTTGTGATATTTGAAGGCCTTCTGGTAATCTCCCCGGCAAAATGCGAAGTAGGCGGTCTTGCCGTACGCAGGCCATAAGATGTAATCGTCGAAAAGTTCACTCGATGCTTGAAATACTTCCTTGAGAAATCTGGTCCCTTCCTCAATCCGACCGGCATCCGACAAGACAATCACCAGGACCAGCGTCGCATATCTCTCGAGTTCCTGGGCGCCGAGTTCCCTCGCTTTCCGACGAACCCTCCTGATCAACCCCACGCCCCGTGCCGTCTCTCCGGCGACGCCATAGCTCCAGCCCAGACGGATACAGCTTTTCAGGGTTACCGTGTCGGTGGGAAGCTCCTCATAGTTGCCGATCACCGACTCGTATCGTTCAATCGCCTTACTGATGTGCCCCTGCCAGAAGAGCAACTCGGAATATGTCAGGGCAACCTGCAACATGATTTCATTTGGGAAATCATGCTTGGCCACCATATCCCATGCTCTGTCCAGATTTTTTGCCGCTTCATCCGATCTGACGGTTTTGAGAAACGTTCTGGCCAGGAGCACCCTGAGTCTGATCTCCAGTTCGGGTTTGTCGACGGAGAAGCAGAATTCGAGCGCCTGCTGCAGCAGGTTTCTCTGGGCTGCCGGCGGGAGCGAGTTCTCACGGCAGGTGCAGAGGCCGATTACGGCCTCGACATAATGTTCCTGCTCCGTCGGGTCTAGCCCCGCGGTTTCATTGTTTTCCAGGGCGATGCGATAATACGATGAGGCTTCAAGGAAAAGATTCCGGTCGTGGCAATAATGGCCCGCTTTGACCACCTCCCCAAAGTGGCGCACGGGTAAACCGGAAAGGTGGTAGATATGGGCAAGATGGAGCCATCTTCTCGGGCCGTCCGGCAGGCAGTTGCATACGCCGGAAACGGCGCGTCCGGCGGCTTCCAACAGTTCTTCCCTGGGAATTTGGGGTATGAGTGAATAGGCCGCCCGGAAATCGGACAGATAATAGTACCCGACGCCTTTTTCAGTATATCGGGAAAGATAGCCGGAGGTGACGAGCTGTTCCACAGCCTGCAAAATGGTGACCGGTTGTCGGCCCGTTATCGAGCAGAGGATGTCCAGGGAGATGGGGGGCGGTAACAATGTGGTGAGCAGATATATCTCACGTTCCTCGTCACTTCGATCTGCAAATCGGTCCGCAAGCCGTTCCATACCCTACCAAACCCGAAAAAATCTCGTATGACGCCTAAACACAGGATTTATTAGCACTCCGTACAGAGTGCCCAAAAAGCCCGGATGATACAGTGCTATAGCACCTGATGGTGGATGTCAATTCTTTCGGGTGGACTGTGCCGGACCTGCCGGAGAAACCTGCTGAAGCAGAACAGCAATGAACCAAACCGCGGAATTCCGGTCCCTCAATATCCTCGGCAGACATTAAAGGAATCACGAAGCCCGGACGGACCCGCGGCAAGTGATCTCAATTTTGTCCAGTCCGCTAAATTTTCCCCGTATAAAAACACACTTGTGCCCATTTCTGGGGTTGACGTATGGAATCTCAATGTATTACTCACCTGTCGCTTGGTTTCTATTCCGGTGGTCACAAACATTCCCCCCTCGATCTATAATAAGGAGTAACCACCGATGAATATTATGATTGCACCTCTCCTTTTCAAAAAACCGGTTTGCCTTATTGCAACTGCTTTCCTCCTGACCTTCTTTTTCGGCGTCGCATCGGAATCGAACGCGCAAACCAAAATGTATGTGACCAATTTTAATATGGCGAATGTTGCCGGAAAACACACCGTGGTCCGCGCCAATCTGGATGGAACGGGCGCCGAAGACTTTGGGAACCTCGGCACTACTCTCAACGGGCCGGCAGGAATTGCGCTGGATGTGAACGCCGGCAAGCTCTATGTGACCGGCTGGAACAGCAATGAAGTGTACCGGGCCAACCTGGACGGAACGAACGGCGAAAGCCTTGGGAACCTCGGCGCAACGCTTACCAACTCCAGCGGCATTGCGCTCGACGTGCCGGTGGCGCTACCGACCACTTCTATTCCCACATTGAATGAATGAGGAATGATGGGCTTCATCGGCATTCTTGCAGGTGTTTCGGTGTGGTTTATCCGGTCAAGGAAATTGCGTCCGCGCGGCATGGCATAACGGTCATTTTCCTTCTCCCGAAAGAAGAAAGGGTCAGCCGAAGCTGACCCTTTTTTATTTTCCATTCTGAGATATGTGGTGGGCGGTCGGGGATTCGAACCCCGGACTTCCACCGTGTGAGGATGGCACTCTCACCGCTGAGTTAACCGCCCGAAATGAAAGCCGAGTCTACGCAATTTGCTCTCCGATTGCAAGGAAAAAGCGCGCAAAAAACGACCAAACGGGTTGCTTCCCCTTCACCCATTTCACCGTCGACGCTGTGGTGCCGCGGGCGGTTCACCCGCTTTCAACTGCCTGATTTCATACGGCGTCAGCGACCGATAGGTACCGGGCTTCAGGCCGCGCAGCGTCAGGCTCGCCAGGGCGACCCGCCGCAAGCGCAGGACGCGTAGGCTCACTTTTTCGAACATGCGGCGCACCTGCCGTTTCTTGCCTTCGCTGATCACCACTTTGACCCAGGTTTTCCGTCCCTGGAGTTTGCTGATTCTCACCTCCAGGGGAATGGCGGTGGTGTCGTCCAGCATTACTCCCTGCCGCAGCATGGCGAGCTGACTGTCCGAGGGCGACCGCTCGGTCAGCACCTGATAGGTTTTCTTCACTTCGAACCGCGGGTGCATCAGTTTCAGGGCCAGATCGCCGTCGTTGGTCAGGAGCAGCAACCCTTCGGAATCCATGTCCAGCCTCCCCACGGGGAAGACGCGCTCCCGCACGTTCTCCAGCAGATCGCCCACCACGGGGCGGCCCTCGGGGTCGTTTGTGGTGCAGAGCACGCCCCTCGGTTTATACATGAGCAGGTAGACCTTCTTCTCTTCGAGTTTGACGGGTTCGTTGTCCAGAGTCACCGTGTCCGCTGCGGGGTCTATTTTCGTGCCCATTTCGGTGACAAGCCGACCGTTGACGGTCACCCTGCCCTGCTGGATGGCCTCCTCCGCCTTGCGTCGCGAAAAGCGGGTCGCGCTAGCCAGAAATTTCTGAAGTCGTATCGGGTCCATTCTCATCCACTTCAATCTCAATGCTCTTGAGTTCTTCCAGGGTTGGGAGCGAGGAGAGATCGGGAAGTTCGAACATCTCCAGAAAATGCTGTGTGGTGCCGTAGATCAGCGGCCGCCCCGGTACCGCCTTTCTCCCCACGATACGCACGAGTCCGTTCTCCAGGAGAAACCGGATAACCCCGCTGGAATCGACGCCTCGTATGTTTTCGATTTCCGCTTTCATGACCGGTTGCTTATAGGCGATAATGGAGAGCGTTTCGAGGGCAGGCTTGCTGAGTCTGGATACTTGCGTCTTGCGAAGCCTTTTGACGTACTCCTTGAAATCCGGGCGGGAACGGAACTGGTATCCTCCCGCCACCTCTTTCAGGGTGAATCCCCGATCGGAGGTGCCGTATTCGCCCATCAGCACGGCGATCGCCTCATGCACGTCCCGTGGGTCGGGGGGCTGAACGATTTCCTGGAGCTTTCTGACGGAAAGAGGCACGTCGGACAGGAACAGGAGGCATTCGACAATCGGTTTGATCTCGGCGCCGCTCATGTTTCTTCCAACTCGATTTCTCCGTCGGCCACGGGATACAGATGAATGAGCCCGTCTCCTGCGCTCTGGAATATCTTGGCTTTCCTCATTTTGACCAGTTCGAGCACCGCGAGAAACGTGGTGACCAGGTCCACCCTCGTGACAGAGCCCTGGAACAGGTCAAGGAAAAGGAGCGGTCCGCCGGAAACCAGCCTTTCCAGGAGGACCTCCATCAAGTCCTTCACCGACGGGCGTTCCGAAGGAATCCTCACGTTTTTCGCCGCGGAATGCTGCTCCATCACCAGCTTGAATGCCGCCAGCAGTTCGAACAGACTCACCTGAACCAGTTCGCGTTCCTCTTCGAACTCCTTCATCTCCTCCGGCATGAAATCCCTGACGAACACGTCCCGGTTGAGGAGCTCGCGTTCTCCGAGCAGTTCCGCGGCTTCCTTGAACTGCATGTACTCCAGGAGCGGCCGCACGATCTCCATTCTGGGGTCCTCCTCGTCGTCCGCGGACCCGGAAGGCAGGAGCAACCGCGATTTCACGTACACCAGAGTGGACGCCATGCTCAGAAAATCGGCGGCGATGTTCACGTTGAGCGACTTCATCAAATCAAGATATTCCAGATACTGCTCGGTGATGGATGCTATCGGTATGTCGTATATGTCGATTTCGTTCTTTCTGATGAGAAACAACAGGAGATCGAGCGGGCCTTCGAAAAGGTCCAGCTTCACGGTGTATTCGGCGCCATCCTTGATGACCCTGTCGCTCACGCAGCGGCCCGCCCGAAGTTCATGCGATAAGCAGTGAAATGATCGTCCTGATGACCGGAAAGACGACACGATCGACGGCGCCGCTCACAATGAGCAGCACCAGGATGATGAATCCGTATCGTCCGATCTTCAGGTACGTCCGCGCCTGCTCGGGAGGGAGCATGCCCGCCAGGATGTTCGAGCCGTCGAGCGGCGGGATGGGAATGAGGTTGAAGACCGCCAACCCGACGTTCACCATGACCCCGGCCCGAACCATCAAAAAAAGCGCCTCGGCGACCATCATGGATATGTTCGATTCAAGCCGCATGCCCCCCAGAAACCGGTAGGCCAGCGCACAGATAACGGCCATGCCGATATTGGAAGCGGGACCGGCCAGGGCCACCCATATCATGTCCCTGCGGGGATTCCTCAGGTTGAATTGATTCACCGGCACCGGTTTGGCCCAACCGATCATCCTGGTGAGGAAAAAGACGAGCGTGCCCACCAGATCGAGGTGTTTCAGGGGGTTGAGGGTCAGCCTTCCCGCCATGCGGGCGGTGGGGTCGCCCAGCCTGTCGGCCACGTATCCGTGCGCCACCTCGTGCACCGTCACGGCCAGAAGTATCGGAGGGGCCAGCACGACAATCTGTTGTAGGGTGTTGGTCAAACTGCTCATCCGATCAACTCCTCGCCTCGTTCTCTTCCCTAACCTCGGCCACACCGTGGACACAGCGCAGCGGCCGCGCGTACGCACCGGGATCGGGATACGTTCTTCTGATGTAGCTCTCCTCGTCCGATTTGCTCTGCACCAACCCGTTCAACCTGGCATGCAGGAGGTCGCGGAGAATGGTGCTGTAAATCGGTCCCTGCGGATATCCCATCCGCATGAGGTCGTGGCCCGTCGTTTCGATCTCCACCGACCTGAGCTGGGTGAAGTAAAGCGAAACGGCTTTTTTCACCTCATCGTTCCTGGTCTTGGACATGAGGTACAAAAGTGTTTCGTTCTCCTGATCGTGAAATATGTCGTAGTATTCCGACAACGGGATCTTCTGCCGCACGTTGCACCGCTTCAGGATTTCCTGTATCCGGCCCCGGGACCGGACAAGGTCGTTCATGTCCTTCCTGGTCATTTCCAGCCGCCGGCACAGCGATTCGAATTCCTGGCCGCTCAACGGTTCCGTAAGCCCCAGGAAGCAGATGAGCCACTTCCGGTATCCCTCTTCCAGGAAAGAGAGATCGAACCAGGAGAGGACGCTCACGATGTCGTCGAACAGCTCCACCAGCTGCGGGGTGTAGGTGATCGCCGGATGAATCTCCTCCAAAAGGTGGAACTCGTTCATACGCGTAATACCGAGGATGGGGTGCTCCTCTTCCAGCAGCAGCTTCAGCTCCCCGAGCAGCCTGCGGCCGGCCAGTCGCTCCAAAACGTTGATTTTTACGGCGTTCCGGATGAGGCTGTCGGTGAGCTTCCCTATCTTGAAACCGAAACGCGTTTCGAAACGTATGGCCCGGAACACCCGTGTGGGGTCCTCCACGAAACTCAGATTGTGCAGAACGCGTATGGCGCGGTCCTTCAGGTCCTTCTGCGCCCCGAAGAAATCGATGATGACTCCGAAGTTGCGCCGGTTGAGCTTCACCGCCAGCGTATTGATGCTGAAATCGCGCCTGTAGAGGTCGAGCTTGATGGAACTCAGTTCAACGATGGGCAGCGTGGCGGGCGATTCGTAGTATTCCCTCCGGGCCGTCGCCACGTCCACCTTGAAGCCGTCGGGGAAAATCACCACGGCCGTGCCGAACTTCTCGTGAGTCCTGATGCGCACGCCCGTCTGCTTCGCCGCGAACCGCCGGGCGAAAAGAATGCCCTCTCCTTCCACCACGATGTCGATGTCCGTGTTGGGTCTGCGAAGGAGCAGATCGCGGATGAACCCTCCCACCGCATAGACGTTATAGCCGAGTTCGTCCGCGATGTCGCCGAACGATTTCAGCAGATCGATGATTTTTCGAGGCAGCCGCTCTTTCATGAGAGAGGTGATCTGTTTGGTCCGCGAAAAGGCTCGGTCGGTCCGCCGGTCCCACGAAGACTCCTGCAGGGGCGCTTCTTCCATGATGAGGCTCAGAACGTCCGTTCTGGTGATGACTCCGGCCACCCTGTCGTTGTCCATGACCGGAAGTATGCGCTGTTTGGCCATGATCAGGTGTTCCTGAATTTCCTCTATGGAGGCGGTCAGGGGAACCGTCGAGAACTCCGAATTCATGTAGTCGGAAGCGGGAAGGTTCCTGAGGCCGTGGTACATGGCCTTTTCCACCACCTGATGGGAGATGTGGCCCAGCAGTTTTTCCCCTTCGATGACCAGCGCCACGTTGATGGAGTACCGAGTCATCACCTCCGCCACTTCCGCCAGCGGCATGTCCGGAGGAACGGAGATGACGGGATAACTCATGATGTCTCCGGCCAGCCGCTTGGGCTTTATCTTGGCCTTCAACACCCTGATCAGTTCGACTTCCACCTGGAAAAGCGTTTTCTGCTTCACCGCCGCCGACGCCGCCGTGGAGTGGCCGCCTCCTCCGAAAGAGGAAAGGATGTCGGAAACGGACACCTCTGGAATCCTGCTGCGCCCCACGATATAGACGCGGTCTTCCATCTGGGCCAGCGCGAAGAGCGCGTTCAGGTTTTCGATATCCATGAACTTGTGCACCAGCACCGCGAAATCGCCCACGTAGTTGTCCATGGACACCTTGGCCAACACCACGTCGATTCCGTCGACGGAAACCGTTTCGGCGGATTGCACGAGTTCATTCAGCAGACCGATCTGCTCCCCGTTCAACTCCCGGTGCATCATGTCGGCGATCATGTTCAGGTTCGCACCCTGGGAAAGGAGATACCCGGCGGCCTTGAAATCCTCTTCCGTGGTGGAAACGAAGGTGAAGGAACCGGTATCTTCATAGATCCCCAGCGCCATGATGGTCGCCACTTCCGGGGGAATAAAGAGACCCCGTTCCCGTACAAGCTCCACCATTTGCGTGGTATTGGCCCCGTATTTCCTCAACCGCTCTTCACCGATTCGGATGTCGTCCTCGGAATCCGGATGGTGGTCGTAGATGTGGACTTCCACGCCGGGCTTATCGATGATCTCCTGAAATCTGCCGATCCGGGATTTCTGCCGGGTGTCCACCAGGATCAGCCGATTCACCTGGTCCAGGTCGATATTTTTCATCTTCTGGAGGTCGAAGGCATACACCACCGAGTCGACGAAGAAATTGCGGATGTTCCTCTCCGTGGCCCCGGGGAACACCAGAACGGCATCCGGATAGAGCAGTTTCGCCGCGAGCATGGAGGCCAGGGCGTCGAAATCGGCGTTGATATGCGTGGTTATCACTTCCATATGTTGCACAACCCTATCATGAAACGTCATCCTGCTCAAACCGCCCGATTTTACAATGAGACATACGATCCGGTTCGGGTAAAGCATACACTAACCGGCCGGCCGGAAATCAATGGGAACAGCATCGGATTATCCCTTCGGATGGTGCCCCCGTTGCGGCGCCCGGCGTTCGGGAGCTTCGGGGCTTTCCATTCATGGACGCGGATGAAACGCCTTATGAATTTCCTTGAGTCGCTGCCGGGTGACGTGGGTGTAAATCTGCGTAGTGGATATATCGGCATGGCCGAGCATCATCTGAAGCGCTCTTAAGTCCGCGCCGTGGTTCAGAAGATGCGTGGCGAAGGAATGCCTGATGACGTGCGGGCTGATCGGTTTTCCTATGCCCGCCTTCAGCGCGCACTGCTTGATCATTTTCCAAAACCACTGCCGGGTCATCGGCTTTCCCAACCGGCTGACGAAGAGAAATTCCGATGGGGCACCTTTCTGCAGCAGAGGCCTGGCTTCCAGCACATACTTCCGTATTGCCTGAAGCGCCTGGGTGCCCATGGGCACCACCCGCTCCTTGTTCCCCTTTCCCACCGTCTGCAAATATCCCACGGTGAGGTTTACTTCATGGGTCCTCAACCCCACCAGTTCGCTCACCCGCAGACCCGTGGCGTAGAGGACCTCGAGCATGGAACGGTCTCGCATTCCCTGCGCCGTTCGAACATCCGGTGCTGCAAGCAGCGTCTCCACTTCCGACTCGTCCAGGAAGTAAGGGAGCTTTCGGGACAACCGGGGAGAATCCACCGCATCCATGGGGTTCGTCTTCACGTACCGTTCCCGGGCCAAAAACTTAAAAAACGTTCTCAGGGCTGAAAGGCATCTGGCCTGACTGCGATGGGACAGGTTCCTCCGGGAAAGAAAAAGCGTAAAGCCCTGCACCTGCAGAGGCGTGACGAGTTCCACCTCCCCCACCCCCTGCTCCAGCAGGTAGTCGTTGAAGGAGATTAAATCACGGCTGTAGGCCTCAATGGAATTCAGCGCCAGCCCACGTTCCACCTTCAGGAAGGAAATGAAGTTATCCTGTGCGGTATGAAGATCCATCCACCGTCATTCCGGAAGCGCCCGGCCCTCGCCATTCGAAGAGTTCGGCGTAGATTCCCGATCCGGGATACTTTTCAGTCACAGCGCAGGCTCCCGGTGAGTTCGCCCACGTCGTCGATGTCCATCTCCTTCAGGAACCGCTCAATCCCTTCCAGCACTTCCATGGTGGCGGTAGGGCGTACGAAATTAGCCGTTCCCACCTCCACGGCCGTGGCCCCCGCGATGAGGTATTCCAGGGCGTCACCGGCTTCCATGATCCCCCCCACCCCTATGACCGGCAGGGAAACGGCCTTGGCCGCCAGCCACACCAACCGCACCATAATGGGACGGATGGCCGGGCCGGACAACCCGCCCACCGTATTGGCGAGCCTGGGCCTGCGCGTCCGCACGTCGATGGCCATGGCGGGAAAGGTGTTTCCCACGCTTATGCCGTCCGCGCCGGCCGCTTCCACGGAACGCGCCATTTCCGCGATGTCACTCACCAGGGGGCTCAACTTGACGACGATCGGAAGATCGGTTTCGGCGCGCGCTCCCCGGGTGACGCCCGCCGCCGCCTCGGGGTCGGTTCCGAAAAGAATTCCCCCCTTCTTCACGTTGGGGCAGGAGATGTTGAGTTCCAGGGCCGACACCCCCGGCGCAGCTGAAAGCGCGGCCGCCAGTTTCCGGTAGTCGTCGACGCTGTTTCCCAGAACGTTCACGATTACGGGAGTTTCGAAATCCCGCAGATAGGGGAGCTTGTCCGACAGGAAACGCTTGAGCCCCACGTTTTCCAGGCCGATGGAATTGATCATTCCGCACGGGGTTTCCACCGTTCGGGGCGGGGGATTACCCGGCATGGGTTCAAGCGAAATGCCCTTGACCACAATGGCGCCCAGCCGGTTCAGGTTCACGAAGGGAGCGAACTCCTTTCCGTAACCGAACGTGCCCGAAGCCGTCATGACCGGGTTTTTCAGGGTCAACCCGCCGATGCGGACCTGCAACGAAGGCGACGACATCAGAACAACTCCTCCAGCCGGAATACCGGACCGTCCTGGCAGACGTGACGGTAGCCGCCGCGCGTGGCTACGGCGCATCCCAGACAAGCGCCCAGACCGCAGGCCATCAGGGCCTCCAACGACACCTCCACCACCTGCCTCCGGTCGCTCAATACACTGTCCAGCGCCTTGACCATGGGGTGCGGTCCGCACACCCGAAAAACTGCATCTTCAAGGGACGAAAGACGCGCGGATACTACGTCAGTGATAAATCCCCGTTCTCCCCGGGAGCCGTCCTCAGTGGCCGGGTTCACCTCCACTCCCGCCGCTTGAAAAACGTCCAGGGGCACCATTTCCTCTTGCGTACGGGTGCCATAGAAAAGCATCATCCGTCGGGACGGAAAACGCTCCCGCGTCCGTTGCGCCAGATAGGCCAGCGGTGCAATGCCCAGGCCGCCCGCCACCATCACCACGGTCCCGGAATCCCGATCGAGAGAAAAGCCCTGTCCCAGCGGACCGACCACGTCGACGGCGTCGCCCGGCCCCTTGTGGCTCAGCAGCTCCGTGCCCCTGCCCACCACCCGGTAGAGGATCGAAATTGTCTCTCCCCGTACCATGTGCAGGGAGAAAGGGCGCCGCAGGAGCGGATCGAAGCCGTCCGCCGTACGGACCATGACGAACTGCCCCGGAAGCGCGCTCACGGCGATTTCAGGGCAGCGGAAATCCAGCAGCCAACATCCGGGGGCCACTTGCTCCTGTCGCAGTATCGGCGCGCGTGCCGTCATCGGCGAGACCCTTGATTGAACCATGTCTTTCTCTTTCAATAACGCACGACCGGTCGTTTCTGACCGGGTCGAAAATTAAGGATTCTTTACACAGCCGGAACATCGGCCGTGTCGGAACGGAGCCCGATGACCGCGGCAAACCGGCCGGTCGTCTTCTCGCCTCGATAAGAGAAAAAATCCCCGGTGCCGCACTTGGTGCAGATTTCGGCGATCTCGATCCGATCGGGCGCCACGCCCGCTGCGATGAGCTGGTCCCTGGTAAGGCTCCAGAAGTCGATGTGTTTGCACCCCACGTGGTAACGTTCCCATTCGCGGGGAAACATCCGTTCGTAATCGACAAACTCCGCGCAACAGGGACCCAGCGAAGGCCCCACGGCGGCGATGATCGATTCGCTGCGAACGTTGGATTCATCGACAAGGCGGCGTATGGTTTTTCCCACGATGTTCTGCACGCTTCCCCGCCACCCGTTGTGGATATTGGCGACGATGCGGCTCACGGGATCGAAAAGCATGACCGACTGGCAGTCGGCAAGCTTGATCATGAGTCCCGTTCCGGGTCGCGCGGTGGCCAAGGCGTCGGCCTGCGTCTCGGGTGCGGGAAGGGTCCCGTCCACAATGGCCAACGCGTCCCCATGCACCTGGTGTACCTTGGCCATCGAGGAGAACCCCAGGGCTTGTGTTATTCGGTGTTCGTTTATGCGCACGTTTTCCGAAGCGTCGCCGGTGGCCAGGCCCACATTGAGGCTGCCGTACGGCGAGGGGCTCACCCCGCCATGACGGGTAAAAACGCCGTGGACTATGGATGATTCCCGCGACAGCAGTTCAAATTGCAGGTAACGAAGCGAGTTACGGGTGACGGTTCTCATGCGGGCCGGAAGGGGTGAAAGGTGGAAAGCTCCATGGTCGTTACCTTCCTCTACACCGTAAGCGTCAACCCTTCGTAGGCGGTGACGATCTCCAGTGCCCCGCTTCTCAGACACCCGGTGGATTCTCTTGCCTCGCGGCAGATGCGCTCGATGGTTACATCGTCGTAGTTGGGTTCGTGATGATACAGTACCAGCTTCCTGGCTTTGGCTTTTAAGGCCACCTTCACCCCCATTACCGCGGTGGAATGGCCCCAGCCCCTCCGATTCTCTTCCACGCCCGGAGCAAACATGGCGTCGAATATGAGTACGTCGCAGGCAGAGAAGAACCGGGAATATTCTTCGATCTTGTCTTCATTCAATACTTCGTATTCGCAATCCGTGGCATACACCACGGACCCGTTGGGGCTGTCCAATCGGTACGCGTAGCTGTCGCCCGGATGATTGAGCTTGATCCAGGTGACTTTAACATCTCCGATGGTGACGGCGTTATCCGAATTGAGGTCCACGAAACGGATGTCGGCACGAAAATCCCGGAGCGCCACAGGGAAATTATCGGTGTCTTGCTGGCGCTCCAGAATCGTCCTGAAATTATGCCGAGGGGCGTAGATAAAGAGACGGTTGCCCGGGATGTACGCTGGACTGAAAAAGGGAAGCCCCTGAATATGATCCCAATGGAAGTGGCTCAACAGTAGGTGAGCGGTTCCCCTGCCGGCGCCGAACCTTTCAAGCAAAAGACACTGGCCGAGGTTCCTGAGTCCCGATCCGGCGTCGATGATAATTTTCGTGTCGTTTTCGGTGATCTCCACGCAGGAGGTGTTTCCTCCCACCGTGCCGCGAACGGACATGGGAAGGGACTCGATATACCGGGAAATGGTGTCGTCGTCACGCAGGTCCGAGGGCTTCGCCCCTTTTAGCGCTCTGAACAATTTGGATCGAATTTCTTCCGCTACCAACGGTGACGGAATCGATCCGCGAACCCCCCAGAAAGTCACTTTCATCTACTATTCCCGTAGTTTTGCAAACTTCTAACATAAACTCGAATAGTTATCAACCCTTCCCGCCTTCGGGCCGGTAAAAGAGCCGCCCAATCCCGGGACTGTCCGGCCCGTGATTGACAGCACGGAACCCGTAAACGTAAGATGATGCGATCTTTCACGAGCTTTGGTGCAAGGAGCCATATCATGATGATGGAGGATATGACCACCGTTCAGGTGACGGAAGGGCTGAAACGAACGCGCACGGTCGTCTTTCCCTTCGGGTCGGTGGAGGAACACGGCAGCCATCTGCCGCTGAGCACCGACCAGATCACGGCGTACGAAATTTCACGCGCCGCCTCGAAACTCATCCCCTTCTTCGTGACGCCCCAACTATGGTACGGCGTGTGCCGCAGCACGTCGCAGCATCCGGGGACCATCACCATTTCCGGCTCCACGCTCAGGCTGTTGGCCCAAGACATTGCCGTGTCGCTGTACGAACACGGCTTCCGCTCCTTCATCCTGTTCTCGGGTCACGCCGGGTCAGCCCACATTCCGGTGCTGAGAGAAGCTGGAGAGTGGATGCTCGCCCATCTTCCCGAATGCAAGGTGGCGGCGCTCAGCATCATAGAACTGATAAACAAGGATTTTCTCTCCCTGATTGAAACTCCGGGCGATCTGCACGCGGGGGAAGTGGAAACGTCCCTTATCATGCACCTGCGTCCCGACCTGGTCGGAGACGAATTGCCCGGCGCGGAATTTCCGTCCTTCCCCAACCCCATTCTGGTGCGGGAAAAACGAAAGCTTTGGCCCGGCGGCGTATGGGGAGACCCGTCGAAAGCCAATGCGGCCAAGGGAGAACGAATGTTCACCCTCCTGGTGGATGGCATGGTCGATCTGGTCCGCAGAGTGGAACAATTTCAGGAGTAAAAAAACGGAATGTTCATTAGGGAATCGACCTACGGCCCCGTGAAATCGTTCGAAGTTGCGCGTACGTATGCGGGGAGACCGTTATGGACCACCCGCGTCTACCTGACGGACAAGTTTATGATCGATACCGCAGCCCCCAATGCCACCGGTGCGATTCTGGAGATAGCACGGGCACACCGGCCCGATGCGGTTTTGCTCACCCACCATCATGAGGACCACAGTGGAAACGCGGGAGTTCTGAAGAACGAACTGGGTTTGCCCGTCCTGGCCTCTTCCGCGACCGCGAAAGCCCTGGAACGTCCTTTTTATACCGCTCTTTTTCAGCGAGTCGTGTGGGGAAAACCCTCCCCCGAAAAGGTGGACGTCCTCGAGGAAGAAATCAGCCTGGGAAGTTTCACACTGCGTGCGGTCCCTGCTCCGGGCCACTCCCACGACATGACTGTCTACCTGGAGCCCCACCGCGGTTGGCTCTTTTCCGGAGATCTCTATCTCTCTTCAAGGATAAAATACTTCAGGGAGGACGAGGACTTCGCGCAAACAATGCACTCTCTCGAACGGGTGCTGAAACTCGATTTTGATTCCCTCTTCTGCGGACACAACCCGAAGCCGGAAAACGGTAAAAAGTTCCTGCAACAAAAGCTCGATTATTTCCGCGAACTGGAAGGAACCGTTGCCGAACTTTCGATGAAGGGGTATCCTCCGAATGAAGTTACCCGGCAGATACTGGGAAAGGAAGGGCTCATGCCGTTCCTCACCTCCGGCAGAGTAGCGAGAAAACATCTTGTGAACTCAATACTTGTAGCCGGCTCTTCGCAGAAAAGGTAGCCGCATGGAAAGCGCCGAGTGCCCGAAATTGAGGATGATCGAAGCCCTCCCCGTGGAGCTGGACGGGAGGCGCTGCATTCTCCTGCGCGACCCCGCCCGGCTTACCTCCAGGGACCTCGTGATGGCCATGGAGGCCGCTTTCATACTGAACCTCATGAACGGAAAAAACTCCGTTCTCGACATCAAGGCGGAAGTCACGCGAATTACCGGGTATGAGCTTGCCGGCGATACGGTTCGGCAGCTTATCGATACGCTCGACGAAAATCTGATGCTGGAAAACGAACGCTCCCGCGAGTCTCTCGACCAGCTACGGGACGCGTTTCGGGAACAGACCGTGCGCAATGCCTTCCATGCCGGATTGGCCTACCCTGCCGATCCCTCGCGGCTGCACGATCTGCTCGACGGTTTCTGCACGCACGAAAAAGGCCCGGGGCGATTTTCGGCGAACGCGGGGACCGAAAGCGTGTCCGCCATCGTAGCGCCCCACATCGACCTGAACGCCGGCGGGCCGACTTTCGCCTGTGCGTATCACGCGTTGGCGCGGAGCAACCCGCCGGACCGTTTCGTCATCCTTGGAACCGGCCATCAGGGGACGGGTACGCTCTTCGCCCTCACGGAAAAAGATTTCGAAACCCCGCTGGGGGTAGTGAAAACGGACCGGGATTTCGTGCGCCGCCTTGCACACAACGCTTCGGTCGATTATTTCCGGGACGAGCTTCTGCATCGCACCGAGCACGTGATCGAGTTCCAGCTCGTCTGGCTGCAGCATCTCTATGGAACCGGACATCCCTTCACCATCGTTCCCGTTCTCTGTGCCTTCGATCCGGAGATGTTCTTCCGACCGGACTGCCGGAACCACGTGAGCATATTCAGGGAATTTACACATAATTTGCGGGATGTTGTAGCAAAGAGTGAAGGCACAACCTGTTTTATCGCCAGCGTCGATCTGGACCACGTAGGTCCCCGTTACGGGGACAATTTCCAGCCCGACGAAACCACCGTTCAGGGCTGCCTGGCCGCGGACCGGAAGCTGGCTGAATCCCTGGCCGGGGGCGACGGGGATGCCTTCCTTTCCAATGCCAGAGCCATGAATCCGCGTCACCGCATCTGCGGCTTTTCTCCTCTGTTCACCCTGCTGAACGGAGCTTCACTGGGTCCGGGAAAGCTGCTGCATCTCGACTACGCCTTCATGGACGAACAGAAAAGCCTCGTTACCTTTGCCGGAATGGTCTTCTCCTGAACGGACATGCTCCTCTGTCAAAGCGCCCTTAGGGGGCTTTGACGAAAACCACAATGATCCCCGGTTGGGAGCAGATCACCCACAATTCGTTGCCGGCGGCGGTGAGGCAGGGAGCCTTGAACCCTTCGGACGGCTCGAATTGTTCCGGCTTTACCATCAGTTCGTTCAACGCCTTCAGCACCCATACCCCGGCATCGAATCCCCCGCGCTGCCCTTCCGATCCCAGAAAGAGCGTTTCCGTCCAGAGGCGGATCGTTCCCCGTGCGACGTTCAGATATCCCTGGTAGAGCACGCTGTTTTCGCCCCATTCGTCGCGCAGCAGTTCATGATCGAAAAACACCCCTACGAAGAAAGGATCGTGCTCGTAACCGCGTAGTTCCAACCAGAAGTATTCGGTAGCATACTCCCGAAAGAGCGCCGGCTTTCTTTCTTCCCACTGCGCCGCGTCACTTCCCAACCGGATTCGGAAGTAATCGGCATCCCTCCCCAGCCTCGGGTAGGAAATCCATCCCTCGTCTCCAAGGCCCATGGATGCATACGGACCGCCCAGCGTGCAGAGAATCAATAGCGCGACCAGCAACCCCTTTTTCCCCGTTCTCACGAGAATCCCCCTTTTACGGGTCTTTTCCGGTTCTCGGAAAGACCGTGTTCCATCACATCGGCCACGGAAATCGAGGCGAAGCGCGGCGCTTCGCCTCCATTTCGAGTATTATTTCTTTTCCCCGAACGGCTCCCACAGCCCGATCACCCCGCCGGTGGGGTCCTGGATGATGCCGAATTTCCCGTACTGCGGCACCTCGGTTTCCGGAAAGAGCACCTTTCCGCCCAACTCAGGCACCTTCTTGAGGGAATCGGCTACCTTGTCCACCAGCACGTACGTCGTCCACGCGACGGGCACGCCCGCCGGCGCCTGCATGATCCCGCCGCCCGGTTCCCGGCCGGTACCGATCATGATGTACGGCATACCGGAGCCGCCGGTCACTTCCTCGAACTCCCAGGAAAACAGTTTGCCGTAGAATTCCCTGGCTTTCTTGGGATCGCCGGTCGTGAGTTCCATGTGGCAAAAAGCATTCTCCATGGCCTTCTCCTTCTTATCGTTGGGGTTTAAGGGGTTCCCAGTTCTATGATACCATTTCCCCCCGAAGACCGGCGCACGGCCCGGTCCGTCGTTCCGCTGTGCGGCGGGCGTCAAACGAACACCTTTTCCTCCGCTCCCGTCTCTTCGTCCCACATTCCGGTTTCGGTCCCCTCCGCGCCCCGCCCGACGTCCGCCGGCAAGCGCATTGCGAGGCGGCGCACCTGCCGTATGGCGAGACTGACGGCGCCCCGGTCCCGCTCGACCGTTCCGCTCAGAAGATACGGCCGGTTCATGTCCAGGTGCTGACAGAACCGCCGGAAGGCGTCGGGAAAGAGGACCGCTTCGTAAATGTCCGTCGTGTCCTCGAACGAAAGGAACTCCATGGGTTCGCCTTCCATGGTGGCCACTTCCTTTCGGGTAATGGGCCACCCCAGCACCCGAACATCCCTTCCTACCCACGAATCGAGGTCCCGGGCCGCAATCGGCGGACGGGAACGGTCGTCTCGGGGCAGATCGGCAAGAGTAAGCGGGTGCACGGAGAGGACAAACCCCAGCGTTTCCGCCTCCTGCAGCAGAATCCGTTCGCGCGGTACGTCGGCAAGGACCGGAACGCGCGGAGTCGTGCGGGGAGCGAATACCAATCCGAGGGGCGACGCCTCCCTGCCGCGGGGATGCTCCCGGCACCACGCTTCCACCGCCCACAGAAGCTGCGGTCGGTTGAGTCCTCCGGCCAGGGAGTCGAGCGATCCGCTTTTAACCAGTACCGCCCCGTCTCCCGCAAACAGCGCGATGCGGCGCAAAAAATCCGAAAGAGAAGCGTACGGTCCGTTGCGATACCGTTCCCCGACGATCTCTTCCAACACTTCGGCTCGGGCGGACCGCAGCTGCTGAAATCCCATGCGGACCCGGTTTCCCCGTCCCGTATAGTGCCACTCGCTTTCATTCACGTCCGGCCCCAGCACCGTGAGTCCCATGCGTCGCGCTTCGGAAACGTAGGCGAACGTGGTGTAGTAGCCGCCCCCGTTGCTGATCACCGCCGCCATGAATTCGGCCGGATAGTACACTTTGAGCCAGGCCGACTTGAAACTCACCAGCGCATAGGATGCCGAATGGGGTTTGCAGAACGAATACCCGGCAAAGGAAATGATCATGTCCCACACCTTGTCGGCCGTCTCCGGGGGGATTCCCCGTTGTCCGCACCCATTGAAAAATTGTTCGCGGTATTCCGCCAGCCGGTGGGGACTCTTTTTGCTCAATACCTTGCGCAGGCCGTCGGCATCGGCCCAACCGAATCCGGCGAGGGCCATGGACACCTTCACCACGTCCTCCTGGTAGACCATGATTCCGTACGTTTCATCCAGAAGCCCCGCCAGCCGGGGATGAATGGGGTCGTACGGCGCCCCGTGAAGCCGGTCGACGTACTCCCGGATATAGCGGTTGGCCGCGGGCCGGATGATGGACGAATGAATAACCAGGTGTTCGAAATCTCCCCGGCGGGCTTTTTTCTGGAGCTGCCGGGTCGCCGGGGATTCGACGTAGAACACCCCCATGGTATCGCCGCGGCCGATGAGTTCCACCGTGGCGGAATCGTCGAGGGGGTTGAACTTCGCATAGTCGATTTCCATCCCCGTGTTCCTCTTTACGGCGGCCAGACCGTCCCGAATGACGGCCAGCGACCGGTTGCCCAGCAGGTCGATCTTGATCAGTCCCGCGTCTTCGGTCTGATCTTTCTCCCACTGGATGACCCGTACCCCCTTGGGCGCCATCTGCACCGGTACGTACCGGGATACCCGGTCGGGCACCAGCACCATGCCTCCGCAGTGGACGGAGAGATACCGGGGGATTCCCTCCAGACGCGTGGCCAGATCGAATATTTCCGGCCAGGGGGGGTCCAGCGGAAAATGGTGGAACTTGGGATGGTTCTCCAGCCGATCCCCGATTTTTCCGGCGCGGGTGTAAAAACTCAACCGGCGGGTGACCTCCTTGATCCGCGCGGCCGGAATCCCGTACACCTTGGCCACTTCCCGCACGCCACCCCGGGCTTTGAATCCCACGTGGTTGGCCACCATGGCGGTCCGTTCGACCCCGTAGACGCGGGTTACCTCCTCCATCAGGCCGTCCCGCTCGTCCCAGGGAAAGTCCACGTCGATGTCCGGGTGATCGGCCCTCTGGGGGTTGAGGAACCGGCCGAAAAAAAGGTTGTGGCGGATGGGGTCCACATGGGTGATCCCCAGCAGGTAGCTCACCAGACTCGCCGCCGCGCTCCCGCGGCCGCAGGTGATGGACCGGCGCCGAACGATGTCGGCCACCACCAGGAAGTAGTCCACGTACCCCTTGGACCGGATAAGGTCCAGTTCCTCCCGCAGCCGGGTTTCCACCGCGGGATTGCTCTCCCCGTACCGGCGTCGGATACCTTCCCGGCACCGTTCCTCCAGCAGGACGAAATGGTCCCGCTCCTCGTCCCGATAGCGCGGGAACACCACCCGCCCCACCTCCCAATCCGTCCGGCACTCCCCGGCCAGCCGCGCCGCGTTCTCCAGCGCCTCCGGACAGTACGGGAGGAGATTTTCCATGTTCCCGACGGGCAGCAGCCAGCGGGAGGGATCGACCGTTTCGTCCTCCGGCAGGGTGCTCAAGGTGCGGTTGAGGTCGATGGCCCGCAACAGCCGATGGAGGGAGTAATCGTCTGGGCGGGGGAAAAAGACCGCGTTGGTGGCCACCGGCGGAATGCGCAGGTGATGGGCGAGACGAAGGGCCGTCCGGGCGCCGGGGCCGGGCGCCACTTCCACATAGCGTTCCGCCCTGCCGCGAACGTTCCGGAGGAGGTCGGGATCCGAGCTGATGAACGCCACGTGCCCGATGCTCTCGGGCAGCGCACGTGACAGGGAGAAATCCTTGACCAGATGTCTCTGGGTAATGAGGTCCGAGACGATTTCATACCCCTTGGCCGTCTTGGCCAGGAGCACCGCCTTTTCCTTCTCCGTTTCCAGGGAGGCCCCCACGATGGGGAGAATCCCATGGACGCGGGCCGCCTGAAGAAAGGTGATAAGACCGTACAGGCCGTTGGTGTCGGTGAGAGCCAGCATCCGGAACCCGGACCGGACCGCGGCTTCGCACAGCGCATCCGGCGATGCCGTTCCCCGCATGAGGGAATAGTAGGAATGTACGTGCAGATGGGGAAACGAACCGTTCATGATACCAAAGTGCTCCTCAGACTAATGCGGACCGGCATTCCGGCGTTTCTGTCATGCGGCGAGGGAACGCTCCCGCCCTCCGGCCGCCGTTACCCGTCCCCAGTGGACCGCTTCCCGTCCGAAACGGCTTCGAACCTCGTCGAGCGCTCCCTGGAGCATCCCCGCTTCCTGCTCGTCATCGGCAAACAGCGGCAGCTGTCGGGAAGGCATGGCCAGCCGGTGCAGTTCCAGGGTGAAACGGCGGACGGCCACGCGCCGGGTGAACATGCGGAGGAAAAGCGCCCGCACCACCCCGAAAAATTCGCGGTCCCCGTTGGGAGCCGGGGCCGACATCGATTTGCGGCCCTGTGCGGTCATCCCGTCCGCATAGCGGATTTCCAACGCAAACGTCTGGGCGTACCGATTGAGACGCCGCAGATTCCAGGCCGCCTCTTCCACCAGTTCCAGGAGAATCCCCTCCAAACAGTCCCGGTCGATTTCATCCCGGTCCAGGAGACGTTCCACCGACAATGCAGGGGCCTTGCGATCGGGAATCACCGGCGTGAAATCGATGCCCCGGGCGAGTTTCACCAGCCGCACCCCCTGAATACCGAGCACGTGGGCCAGGGAATCATCGGGAAGGTTCGCCAGTTCGCCGATCCAACGAACGTTGAAGTCGTAGAGGAGCGCGGAGGTTTTGCGCCCCACTCCGGGCAGGGAGGAAACCGGCAGGGGGGAGAGAAAGGACGCCTCCCCTCCGGGGAACACGAATCCCAGGTCGCCCGGGGGCATGATGCTCGCCGCCACGCGGCTCACCAGCTTGTTGGGCGCAAGCCCCGCCGATACCAGCACGGCCCGCCGTTCGGCCAGTTCCTTTTCCACGCGAAAGACCGCATCCGGCGCCGATCCCCATAATCTTCGCGTGCCGGTGAGGTCCACGAAATAGCGGCCCGGCAGCGTCCCTTCCACCAGAGGGGAAAATCCTCCGAGCACCTCGATGAATCCGGCGTGCTGTTCCCGGTAGAAGCGATGGTCCGGAGGAAGCACCGTCAAACGTTTGCACAGCCGCCGGGCTTCGATAAGCGGCATGCCCTCGTTCAGTCCTTCTCCGCGTGCGGCGGCGTTGACTCCCAGCAGGAGCGCCCTCGCCCGCGGCTCCGCCAGCGCAAGCGGGTGCTTTCTGAGTTCCGGCCGGCGCAGTTCCTCCAGGGCGGCGGAAAAATCGGGAAGATGGAAATGTGCGATCTGCCGTTCCATGATTCGTTCCGTTCCGTTACCGGTAATGGCGGAGCAGACCCACCACCACGCCGACGATCTCCACGTCCGAGGCGGGCACCATGATGGAGGCCATTTCACTGTTTGCCGGCCGCAATTCCACTTCCGCCCCGCGCCGATAGAACTTCTTGACGGTGGCGTCCCCGTTCACCAACGCCACCACGGTCTGCCCCTCGTCCGCGCGCGGCTGGCGGCTGATGATGATGATGTCGTTTTCCCGGATGCCCTCCTCGATCATGGACCGTCCCTTTACCCGCAGGGCGAACGTCTGCCCGCCTCTGAGGAAGCTTTCCGGCACTTCCAACGAGTCGGGCACTTCCACCGCCTCGATGGGGGTACCGGCGGCCACGGTCCCGAGGAACGGGATGGAAGCGCCCCCCGTATTCACGGGAATGAGTTCCAGTGCCCGCCAATGGCTGTCCGACGCGTTTTTCACGTATCCTCTCTGTTCCAACTGCTTGATGTGCTTGGCCACGGCATTGAGCGATTTGAACCCCAGACCGCGTTGTATCTCCCGGTATGAGGGAGCGTATCCGTGGACGCCGATGTAATTTTTTATATAGTTCAGTACGCGTTGCTGCGCGGGAGTGATGGCCATGGGTTTTCCCCCTTTCGAACGGTGTGTCGTTCCGCAGCCGGAACCGGATGGTCCGTACCCTTTAGGTGAACATTAGGTGAACTTATGGAAAATGTCAAGAGGGGAACCGTTCGGCCCGGCGAAAGAAGGAGGAAGGAAAAGAATCCGTTTTCTGCTATGATCGGGCGGGCATGAGGAAAAGCATGCGCGGAACAGGATACGGAGTCGACATCGTGGATCAGTTCAGACAGAGCGTTTTGGGAAGAACCGGCCTTACGGTCGGACGCCTCGGTGTTGCCGACAGCTACGGAGCACCGGCCACGGCGTTCGAAGAAGCCTTTGAACGCGGGTGCAACTATTTCTATTGGGGTTCGGGCCGGAAAAGAGCGAACATGCGCCAAGCCGTCCGCAACCTGGTCCAACAAGGACAACGGGACAACCTGGTGGTGGCATTGCACAGCTATGCCCGGCTCGGGATACTGACCGCCCCCCTCATGGCCCGAACGCTGAAATCCATGCGTCTGGAGTACGCGGACGTTCTGATGCTGGGGTGGCACAACCGGCCGCCCTCAACAATGCTCATGGACCGGGCGCTGGCCCTCAAGGAAAAGGGACTCTTCCGATTCATCGGCATGTCCGGCCACAACCGGGGACTGTTTCCCCGGATGGCCCTGAAGCATTTTTTCGACGTTTTTCATATCCGTTACAATGCCGCGCACCGTGGCGCCGAGCAGGAGGCATTCCCTTCCCTGCTGGGAGAAGACCGGCCGGGCATTGTCACCTACACCGCCACCCGTTGGGGGCAGCTGCTGAACCCGAAAAAAATGGAACCCGGCACGGTTCCCGCCACCGCCGCCGAATGCTACCGTTTCGTTCTGTCCAATCCCATGGTGGACGTGTGTCTGTGCGGCCCGGCCGACATCGGCCAGATGCGGGAAGCCTTATCCGCTCTGGACCGGGGTCCCCTGAGCACGGCAGAGACGGAGCGGATGCGCGCCATCGGAGACTACGTGCACGGCCACGCAAAGGGCTTTTTTTAGGTTCTCCCGAGAATTAAGGCGGAAGATGTGGCCGACGATCATCCGCCGTTTCCTCCGAATGTCCGTGGAGCCACCGTGCCGTAGATACTGTTGTGCATGTCAAGCGAGATGGAGTTGTGGGTTAAAGGGTTTACCAGACTTGAGGACCCCAAAGGCGACATGAACGAGTTTGCGCACCATGGCGCCGAGGATGACCATGGATGGCTTTCGCGCTGCGGCGAGGCGATCGCTGAAAGCCCTACCCCAAGCAGTTCTTGTGGTGGCGACCATGGCAGGCATATACAACGCCTTGCGCAGCAGTGTATGGCCGATCTTTGACATATGGGGTTTGCCACGAACGCTGCTGCCGGACTCATGGTGGCGTGGGTCCAGACCGGCAAAAGCGGCAGCCTCCTTGGCCTTGCTGAAGCGCGGCGTCCCACCGAAGAAAGCGAGCAGGATCGGGATGGTCTTATCGCCCAGGCCGGGGATGGTGTCCAGCAAGTCGCGCTGTTGCTTGAGGGTGGGGTCCGCCTTGAGTTTCCGGCGGATCGCCTTTTCTATCTGAGCGATTGCCCGCTCCAGGTAATCGATATGTTCCCGGATGTCGGTGCTGACTACCGCGCCGGCTACCAACAGCCGATTGTGCTCCTGGATGCGCATGGCAATCAGCGCTTCGCGCCGCCGCACCAGAGCCCGCAGCTCACGGACTGCCGGAGAGGGTGGTTGCCAGGGGTCGGGGCATTGAGCCACACAGAACTCGGCGATGAGGCGGGCATCGGCCTTATCGGTCTTGGTGCGGACCATGGAGGCGACCGCAAAGGCCTTGACCTGGGCCGGATTGACCACGCTCACGATATGGCCGGCGTCGGCCAGGAACTCGGCTACGGCCTCCCCATAGACGCCGGTGGCTTCCAGGCAGACGTGCAATTCCTGATTGGCGGCATTTTGTTTTGCCAGCCAGGCCAGCAAGGTTTCAAAACCCTCAGGCGTGTTGGCGACTACTTTGCTCCGCATCTTCCCGTTGAGAAGACGCAGGGCGACATCCAGCTTGGCTTTGGCGACATCGATTCCGAGTACGTATCTCATGATGAGTCCCTCGCGCAATCCACCTTGTGAATGCAGGCTTTCGGCTGGGCCGAGCCTCAGATACTGTCCGATTTCTCGCAAGAGAAAATGGAAGACCGACGCATCATCTACGGCACGAGCTTTTCCGCTCAAGGGGCGTACCGGCGTCCGGTCTTCCACCTCTGGGTGCCCCCCGAAATGCTTCGGGGGGCACCCAGAGTAAATCAATTACTCTTTCATAATACAAGGGGCGTATATACGCCCCAACCATAATCCCGTTTCAATCGTTCACTCTGGCAGAAAATGGGTCTCCCCGAGCCTCCCGAAAGGCCAAACAGCCGAGACGGAGAAAGACGGAATCGCCGGGCAAACAAACATTCCGGAACTCTCTAGGTGGGCTTATTTAAGGGTCGTACTGCCGCAATCCTCGCCTTTTCATGAGGCGGACAATAAACTCCCCGACTTTGTCATAAAAAAATGAACGAACGTACATTCATTCTTGACGGCGAACAATAAGCGCGGCATACTCAGACCTATAATGAATCGCCATTCAGTTTCATCAGAAAAAAGTTTCACCCAAAATACCTGACGCCCGGGTCGAGCCGGAAAGGTGACCGCCCTTCCGCCGCCGCGGGTCCAACGAGGAGGAGCCAGATGGGAGTAAATTATTTCAAACGGGATGATCGTGACACAAAGTTCGTGCTCTTCGAGTATCTCGACATTGACAAACTGCTCTCGTACGAACCCTTCAAAGAATTCGGTCGAGACGACTTGGCCATGATTATCGAAGAAGGCGTGAAGGTGTGCCGTGAGGTCTTGGGACCGGCCATGCAGGACGGCGATCTGGAAGGCTGCACCTATAACGACGGCGTGGTGAAGGTACCGGCTTCCTTCCACGACTGTTGGAAAGTAATGGCCGAAAACGGCTGGATATCGCTGTCGAACAGTCCCGACTTCGGCGGGCAGGGGCTTCCCTCGGCCGTGGCCGGCCTCGTAAACGAGTTCTTTCTGTGCGCCAACATGGCCTTCATGACCTATCCCGGCCTTGCGGTGGGCAACGGCCGGCTCGTGGAGAACTTCGGCACGGATGACGACCGGGCGCTTTTTTGCGAGAAGATGTATACAGGCCAGTGGGGCGGCACAATGTGCCTCACCGAGCCGGATGCCGGTTCCGACGTTGGGTACCTGCGCAGCAAGGCGACCCCCGATCCCACCGCCGGAGACCCGCGCACCTATAAAATCGAAGGAACCAAGCGGTTCATCACCTGCGGAGAACACGACCTGACGGAGAACATCATCCACCTGGTCCTGGCCCGCATCGAAGGCGCGCCCGCCGGAACCAAGGGGATAAGCCTGTTCATCGTCCCCAAAATCTGGGTTAATCCCGACGGCTCGCTCGGCGAACCGAACGACGTCTATTGCGGCAACATCGAACATAAGATGGGCATCAAGGGATCGGCCACCTGCACCCTCAATTTCGGCGAAACCGGAAAATGCCGCGGAATCCTGCTGGGAGAACCCAACAGCGGCATGGCCAAGATGTTCCAGATGATGAACGAAGCCCGCATGGGCTGCGGCGTGCAGGCCCTGGGCCTCGCCGCAGGCGCGTATGACACGGCTCGTTCCTATGCCAAGGAACGCGTCCAGGGACCGCCCTTCACCAACCGCAATTCCGAACGCGTACCCATCGTTCAACACGAAGACATCCGCCGCATGCTGATGAACCTCAAGGCCGGCACCGAAGCCATGCGCGCCCTGATCGGCCGACTGTTCTTCCATATGGACGTGGCGGAACACGATCCGGACGAAAGCGTTCGGAAAAAATCGCATTACATGGTCGAGCTGTTCACGCCGCTGGTAAAGGCCTATTGCTCCGACCACGGATACGCCCTCACCCGCGAGGCCATCCAGGTGTTGGGAGGCGTCGGGTTCTGCAGGGAATTTCCGGCCGAACAGTACGCCCGCGACATCAAAATCGTCTCCATCTGGGAAGGGACCACGTTCATTCAGTCTCTCGACCTGGTGGGCCGGAAACTCGGCATCGGCGGCGGCAAGGTATTCCAGGAGTGGATTCAGGGCGTCATGAAGTTCACCAGCGACAACAAGGAAGACGCCGACTTCGCGAAAGACTTCAAATTGTTGTTCAAAGCCTCCCAAGCGACGGGAGATTTCGCCATGAAGTACCTCCAGTACTTCCAGAGCGGAAAACCCCAGCTCATCGCCCTGAGTTCCACCCGGTTCCTCGAATCGTTCGCCGAGACGCTCATGGCGCAACTGATGCTGGAACAGGGCCTCATCGCCCGGGAAAAGCTGGCGAGCGTCGATCCCACCTCGGCCGACGGCGTGTTCTACAAAGGAAAAATCGAAACCGTCCGCTACTTCTGCCGCAACGTTCTGACCAACGTATTCTCGCGACACATCGCCTTCCAGCAGGAAGACACCTCGGCTCTTGATATTCCCGAAGAAGCGCTTTAAACTTATCAGTACATTAATATCTTGGGGTTCCCGTACGGATGCGAATGCATCCTACGGGGCCCTTTCCATTCAGCTCGGGAAAAATACGAGGAGTTCCGATGAATACGACCGAAAAAAATCTCTGGGAAGCTTTTGCCGGGGAGTCGCAAGCCAACAGACGGTATCTGGCCTATGCACGTCAGGCGGAAAACGAAGGATTGCTGCAGATTGCAAAACTCTTTCGAGCCGCCGCCGAGGCGGAAACCGTACATGCCCTTTCCCATCTGCGCGTGTTGGGGAAAGTGAAAAGCACCAAGGACAATCTGTACGATGCTCTTTCGGGAGAAACGCACGAATTTAAGAGCATGTACCCGGTCATGGTGCAGCAGGCGAAAGAAGACAAGAGCAAGGCAGCCGAATTGACGTTCAAGTATGCCGGCGCCGCCGAGGAAATCCACGCCAAGCTTTTCCAGAAGGCATTGAGCGACTCAGACGAACTCCATCCGTCGGACTACCACGTCTGTCTGGTGTGCGGGTATACCTGCGAAGGCGAAATTCCGGAACGGTGCCCGTTGTGCGGGGCGGCCGCCAAGGAATTCAAAACGATCGTTTAATAACACTCCGGGGTGCCTTCACTCCTTCCCGGACAAGGAGGTACGAAGGTGGAACGAGAATTCACGAGAAGTGAACTTGCGGATTATCTGGAGTCTGTTGCAGCCGACCTGAGGGCCGGAACCATGGAGGTCGACGGACGCAAATGGACCATACCGCCGGTCGTCGTCGCCAAGGTGGCGATCAAGGAGAAGACCGGGCGGCTCGCGGCGAAACTCAAGTGGGGATGGTCCACGCTGGAAGAGTACGAACACGAAGCCCGGCAGGAAGTAGCTCAGTGGCGGGATTCGTTCAAGCAGGTGAAGAAGGAACTCTCCGCGTTGTTCAAGCAGCTGAGAGAGAAGGTTGAGGCCGGAGAACTCCCGGACAGCCGGTCCGTGTCCGCGTTCGTGGAGCAATGCCGTGCCTTTTCCCGGTTTGCCGAACCGGAATGGACGGAAGCCACCAAGGAATTCATGGATCATCTGGAGAATTTCCAGCGGGCGACGCTTGCCGGTAATTTCGAACTGGTGGCCCATGAACTTCGGGATCTCGGTAACCGGAAGAGAGCGTGTCACACCGAACGCATTTAACGGCCGCACTGTTCCGGGGTCAGGACAAGGCGAATATCTCCACCGGCCTGCTGATGCCCTTCACCGTGCTTGGAGGCAGGCTGCGCAATTGGAAGCGGTTGTCGAGCCGGGATTGCGTGGCGCCGCTGACGATGATTTCGGTCCCGTACTCCTTGTTCAGATCCTGCAGCCGTGAGGCAAGGTTCACCGTTTCCCCCACCAGGGCATAGGACATGCGGGTGGGGCTGCCGATGTTGGCGGCGACAACTTCGCCCGTATGTATCCCGATGCCGTGGAAGAGCGGCTGGTATCCGAGGACAGCCAGTTCCGCATTAACGTCGCTTATCCCCTTCTTCATTTCCAGGGCCGCGCGCACCGCCATTTCCGCATGGTCAGTTCGCGGAAGGGGAGCCCCGAAAACGGCCTCGATTTCATCGCCGATGTATTGGAGAACGAGCCCGTGGCATTCGTTGATGGCTTCCTCCATCCGTCGGAAATAGCCGTTAATGATGGAAACCACCTCCCTGGGCGGAGTGGACTCGACCAGCGGCGTGAAATTCCGGAGGTCCGCGAAGAGCACCGTAACCTCCATCAGTTGACCGTCCAAGGGTATTCTTCCGGCCAGAATTTCGTCGCGGATTTCCTGCGTCACGTAACGACCGAAGGTTTCCTTGATGA
Organism: uncultured delta proteobacterium; assembly: GCA_963826125.1. Taxonomy (GTDB): domain Bacteria; phylum Desulfobacterota; class Desulfarculia; order JACQYL01; family CAWGVV01; genus CAWGVV01. Next base: position 1,110,092 of record CAWGVV010000001.1, read on the forward strand.
AATCCCTTTCCTTCAACCCTTCAGTCATCTCATTGATCACGTCTCCTGCATAACCGATCTCGTCATTGGTGGTCACCCGCACTTTCCGGTCGAAGTTTCCCTTTCGCACCTCCTGCAAAACCTCGATGATGTTCCACAAGGGTCGGGAAAGATTCGAGGAAACCACGATGGTGATCCAGATCCCCGTCGCGATGAAGACACAGGAGGAAATCAGGAGAAACGTTTCCATGCGGGCCGGGTCCCGGTGGAGGTTGAATGCCGAACCCATCACCGTCAGAAACGGGATCACGTTGCACACCACGACCATGGCCCCCAACCGGGTTCGAATCCTGATCCTCGCCGTACCCGGCGTCGCGTACAAACCGCCTTTCGGAAAGAGCGCGGGCACCATGCGCCGCTGCAACACCCCTTCCAATACGAAAAACGCCACAATGCTGGTGATGAGGCCCGTGATGATGTTCAGTGAGAAGGCCCGATCCGTCGGGACGGCTTCAATATCGAACACCCAAAATACGGCGGAAAACGTGATGGCGGCGGTGATCCAGGTGAGCATGTCCACGATGATGAGCACGAACGGTTCGTTAAGAAGGCGTTTCCGGGCGTCGGTCAGGAGGGCTTCGGATACCGGAGTGCGGTCGGCGAGCATGTCCAGGCAGCGGCGGATGGGGCGCTCATAGAGAAACGTAATGTACATGACCGCAAAAAACAGTACGGGGATAATCGTGGCGCTGATGGCGAACAGCGTACGGTCCGTCTCCCCGGAAGACGGGGGGGAGGAGGTGAGTGAGAGGACATGGACGATGCTGACGCCGATAACGTTGGAAACGAAGTTGGCCCTCATCATCGTGCTTTTCAGCGAGAACGGTCCGGCGAAAGACATGGAGGCTTCTCCGATTCGCTCCGGCACGCGAACGGTCCCGCCGGAGGTAGGAAGACCGTTCATGGATAGCGCATTATCCGGATGTTTTGCAAGAAGCGAATCCGCGGGAAGCGTGGGGAGGAAGAAAGCGGCGGAAACCGGGACAACCGTCAAGCTTCTGCGGAATCGAAGAAGAGCGGCCGGCCGTCACGGTTCGAGCCGGATTCAGGCGGCGAAAGGTTCTCCCTTCCTGATTTTTTCGCGCAGCCGGCCGTAGTGCAGGAGCGCTCCCATGGCGCGGGCGGCCCTGGTTGGACTCGGCAGCACCGGAATTCCCGCATCCTGTGCTTCGCGAACGAAAAGGTCGTCCCTGCTGTGGAAGGAATAGCCCACGAGCGGCTTTTCTCCGCCCCTGAGAAGGCGCGCCACGCTTTCCGCCTGTACCCTGACGATAAGGGTGGTCTGTTCCTCCACCTTGTCGGCCGGAACTCCCGAATCCTGAATGACCTGCCGAACGGTCATGAGCGGCATGAGGAGGTAGATCAGCAAACCGAAGGTGTTGGGGTCGTCCAGGAGCGCCTTGGGGATGGTGGAGAAATAATCGAGAGGGTTCTTGTTGAACGTGAGGTCGACGGGGTTATTGGTGCTCGCCGTGTGAGGAATGAGGTTCTTCAGCCGGTCCCGCGTTTGTTCGTGCAGGGGAGGCAGCTTCAGTCCTTCGCGGCCGCAGGCGTCCGCCGCCGCGGCGCCGGGCCCGCCGGAATGCGTCTGGATGATGATCTCCGGGCCTTTGAGCGGAGCACAGGTACCCAGCGCCCAGCACATGTCGAAGAGTTCCTCGATGGAGGAAGCCCGGATGATGCCGCTCTGGCGGAAAACGCCGTCATAGAGCCGATCGGGACCCGCCAGTGCCCCGGTGTGCGAAAACCCGGCCCGTTTCCCCTCTTCCGACCCTCCCACGTAAAAGGCGACGATGGGCTTTTTGGGCGCGATGGCGCGAGCGGTTTCGATGAAGGCCCTGCCCCGCCGGATCCCCTCGATGTAGAGCCCGATCACCTTGGTGTCCGGGTCAAGGGCCAGGTATTCCATGCAGTCGACGATGTCGATGTTCGCCTCGTTTCCCACGCTGAACCCCGTGCTGAAGCCCAGGCCGAACAGGGAGAGGTAATCGAACATCTGGGTGATGAAACTGCCGCTCTGGGACGCCATGCCGATGAAGCCGGCCTTGCACTCATACCGATGGAAGGTGGTGTTGAACTTGTGATGGGAATTGACCGCCCCAATGCAGTTGGGGCCCAGGAAGCGAATGTTGTGCTTCCGCGCCGTTTCCAGGAGCTGTTTCTCGAGGGCGACGCCCTCCCCTCCCACTTCCCTGAACCCGCCCGAAATCACAATGGCGTGTCGTATGCCCTTTCGGCCGCACTCGTCGAGCACGTCCGACACGATGGTGGTGGGCAGCACCAGCACGGCGAGGTCCGGGACTTCCGGCAGATCCGCAACGTTGCGGTAGGCCTTGTATCCCAAGACCGTTTCTTCCCTCGGGTGCACCGGATACACCGCTCCCTCATACCCGAGGGCCTTGAGCACGGTGAGCTGGGTGGTTCCCATGGAGGTGTAATTGTTCGAAGCTCCGAAAAAAGCGACGCTTCGGGGATTGACGATGGGGTACAACGGGCTTTCCGTTCTCTCGTTCAACATATGGGCGCACTTTCCAGGATAACCAGACCGTCGGCCGCCGCTATCCGTCCCTTGGCGTCGACAATGAGGGGGTTTACATCGACTTCCAGCACATCCGGCCGTTCCATGCCCAACCGGCCGAGCCCGACAATCGCCCGACAGACGGCTTCCACGTCGGCCGGTTCCTGGCCCCGGAACCGATCCAGCATGGGCCGGCAGCGGAGTTCTTCCACCATTTCCCGCGCTTCCACCATGTCCACCGGAGCGACCCGAAAGACCGTGTCCTTGAACACTTCGGTCATGACCCCGCCCAAACCTATCATGACACAGGGACCGAAGGCGGGATCGCGATGCAGTCCGAGGATAAGCTCCCGCCAGCCCATCACCATTTCCTGGATGAGCACTCCGTCGATCTTGCCTTGCGTCTTCTCGCAAATCGTTCGATAGGCGCCTCTGACCGACGGTTCGTCGCGGAGGTTGAGTTCCACCACGCCGAGTTCACTCTTGTGCATCAGCTCGGCCGAGCATCCCTTGAGCGCCACGGGGTAGCCGATGGACTCCGCCAACCGCACCGCTTCCTCGGCGTCCCGGGCCAGACCTTCGCGGGTGATGGGTATTCCGCAGGCGGCGATAAGGAGCTTGGACTCATATTCCGAAAGAGCTTTCCCCTGCTTCCGAACCGGTGATGTCATAGTTTCCATTTTCACGCTCCGGCGCGTCCATAGGCGCCGCGTTACATGTCCAAATCGTTAATGGCTTTCAGCCCGCGCAGCATTACTTCCAGCGCTTCCTTCCCCACTGCGGTTTCCACCGCCTTTTCCAGGCCGGCCACTTTATCCACGATGGCGGGAGCAAGGCCGCGCGCCTTTTCAGTGAGTTTCAGGAGGTTCAGTCGGGCATCACGCGGGTGTTTCTCCCGGGTTACCATGCCCATGGCTTCCAATCGGTCGATCATGGCCACGGCCGCGGCTTTTCCGATGTCCGCCCGCTCGGCGAACACCCCGAGGCTGATGTTTTCCTCCTGCCAAAGCACGCCCAGAGCGATGACCTGGTGAGCCGTGATACCGAACGGAGCCAGCTCCCGGTTATAATAGGCGAACATTTTACGCGCCGCTTTCGCGGTCAGGGAACAGAGGAAATATTTGGGTGAGACCTCATTCATTTGCATACAAACATTTGATAGCAAACGAGGTGTCGTGATGCAACAGAAAAAGAACCATACGGGATACGGTATCCAAAATTGATGGTTATCATGACTCCACATTCGGAGGAATATCGACATGACGAACGATCCGTACTTTTTCATCTCCAGAATATACGACCTACTCACTTCGCCGTTTCTCATGCCGTTCAAGCGGGCGACCCTCAGGGTATTGGACCGGGAGTTCCCTCTGCCGCAGCGAGCCAAAATCCTGGAAGTTGCCTGCGGAACCGGTGTACAGGCCCGGATGCTTGCCGACGGCGGCTTTCGGGTCACGGGGGTGGACATGTCTCCGTCGATGCTCGCCAAAGCCGGGGAAAAAAGCAATGGCGGGAATCCCCATCCCTTTCGCCTCATCCTGGGCGATGCGGTCCGTCTGCCCTTCCCCGATGCTTCGTTCGATGCAACGGTCGTGCAGATCGCGCTCCATGAAATGGACCCCGGCCTGCGAGAGCACGCCTTGGAGGAGATGCTGCGGGTGACCAGGAATCAGGGGCTCGCGGTCATCGTCGACTTCAGCGGACACCCTGTGAACAATGTATGGAAACTCCTGTTGGATTGGGGAGAACTTTCGGCGGGATGGACACACTTCCGCAACAGCCGGCGGTTCATCCGAGAGGGAGGCACTTCCGCGCTCTTGCGCCGCCATGGCCTTTCCCCCGTTTCCTCCGTCTCCTTTTTCAAGGATAACATGGTCCTCATCGCCGCGCGAAAACAGCGGTAACGCGGGCCGACAAGGACCTTTCCTTCCTGCTTCCGGTCACAGTATGGCCGTTTTTTTCCGGTTCACCATGTAGTAGGCCACGGGCACCAGCACCAGCGTGAAGAGAGTGGAAACGACCAGCCCGAAAATGAGCGCCCAGGCGAGCCCCGAAAAAACGGGGTCCAGCGTGATGGGCCAGGCGCTCAGCGCCGTGGTTCCGGCGGTGAGGAAAATGGGCCGCATGCGCACCGCACCGCTGGTGAGGATGGCTTCCTGGAGCGACATGCCTTCGTTCACCGAATCGCGGATGAACGTGATGAGCACCACCGAGTTGCGAACGACGATACCCGACAGGGCGATCATGCCGATCATGGCCGTGGCGGTAAAAAAGACCGGATTGGCATAGCCGCCCACCGTTTTGACCCCGATGCTGTTGAGCAGCAGGAATCCCGGCATGATGCCGATGACGGTCAGCGGAATGGCGATCATGAGCAGGAGCGGAATGAGGTAAGTGCGCGTTTCGTACACCAGGAGGATGTAGATACCGAGACAGGCGACGGCAAACGCGATCCCCAGGTCCCTGAACACGTCCACGGTAATCTTCCATTCGCCTTCCCCGGCCCATTCCACACGGAAGCCTTGGGGCAATGGGGTTTGGTCCAGTTCCTTCTGCAGGTGAAGGACCGCGTCGGCCGGGGTCTTTCCCGCCATTTCCCCGTAGAGATACACCACGGGACGGAGATTCTTGTGATAGATGGTCTGATCCACCCGGCTTTTTTCGAACCGGCCCAGTTCCGACACATCCACCAGCCCTTCCTTTCCCTTGACGTACACTCCCTTCAGGTCTTCCAGACCCGACCGCAGGGAACGGGGAAGCCGAAGCAGGATCGGCAGGGGGTTGTCCTCGTGAGGGAGATGGAGCACCGAGGACGATTCGCCGGATAGGCTCATCTTCATAATCCGCGATAACTCTTCGGTGGAAATGCCGTTCAGTGCGGCTTTTTCCTTATCCACCCGGAACACTGCTCGTTCCTGCGGCGCTTCGATGGTATCGTCGACGTCCACCAGTCCCTCTTCGCGTTTCATCAGTGCCTCCACCTTTTCGGCGGCCGCAATGATTTCCCCATAGGAATTGTAGGGGCTCCCGTACACTTCGCCCGTTACCGTGGCCAGCACGGGGGGGCCGGGCGGAACTTCCACGATTTTCACGTTGGCGTTCCACTTTCGTGCGATGTCTTTCAGATCGTTGCGCAATCGCAGGGCGATGGCATGGCTCTGCTGGTCCCGATAGTCCCGGTGTACGAGGTTGACTCTGATGTCGGCCACGTTGGCGGCTTCCCTCAGATAGTAATGGCGCACGAGTCCGTTGAAATCCATGGGGCTGGAAGTCCCGACGAAGACGGAATAGTTGGTGACCTCCGGCACGGTCCGCAGATAATCCGCCAGCGCATAGGTCGCCGCTGCGGTCCTTTCCAGCGTGGTCCCCTCGTCCATGTCCACCACGATCTGAAATTCATTTTTATTGTCGTAGGGAAGCATCTTGAGCGGCACGTAGCCGAAAAGCGCGAGGCAGGCGGCCCCTATGAACAGGAAAAACACCACGACGAACAGCCCCCAGCGCAGGAAGGCCGACCCGAGGAACGGGTTTACCACCCAGCGGTACATGCGGAACAGGAACGACGAAGTCGCCTCGCCGGGCGTCTCGGCTTGCCCTCCCTTGTTCTTCAGCAGCAGGTAGCTCAGCCACGGCACGATGGTCAGGGCGCAGATGGTGCTGAAGACGATGGCCAGTGGGACGTTGACGGACATGGGCTGCATGTAGGGTCCCATCATGCCCGTAATGAAGAACATGGGTACGAAGCTGACGATGATGGCCAGAGACGAAAGGATGACCGGCGGCAGCACCTCCTGCACGGCGGTCATGGTGGCGTCCAAGGGTTCCTTGGGACGCATGCGGATATGGCGTTGGATGTTGTCTACGTTGATGATGGGGTCGTCCACCACCAGCCCCAGGGAAAGAATGAGGGCGAAAAGCGTCACCCGGTTGATGGTGTAGCCTGCCATGTGATTGACCAGCAGGGTGAGGCTGAAGGTGATGGGAACGGCAAGGGCCACAATGAGCGATTCCCGCCACCCCAGCGTGAACAACAGCAGCCCGATCACCACGATGATGGCCATGCCCAACGATTCGACCAGGTTGTTCACCTTGTCGTTGGCGGTGGCCCCGTAATCGCGGGAAACGACCACCTGCACCCCGTCCGGCAGAACGGTCTTTTTCAGCTCTTCCAGCCGGTCCTGGACGGCCCGGGACACTATTACGGCATTGGTTCCCTTCTGCTTGGCAATGGCCAGCGTAACGGCGGGATAATCCGACCCCGAAGTGCGATAGCGTTCCGGGATATCTTTTTCGGCAGCCGGCCCGAAGCCGATGGAGGTATACGTGCTGAGTTCTTCCGGACCGTCGGTCACCGTGGCCACGTCATTCAGGTACACGGGACGGTCCCCCTGGACTCCCACCACCAGGTCGGCCACCTCGTTGGCGCGGACGAGCAGGCCGCCCGCATCGACACTCACTTCACGATCGTTTTTCTGAAAAGACCCGGCCGGAACGAGCAGATTGGATGCTTTCAGTGCGTTGTCCAGGTCCAACGGAGTGAGTTCATGGGCCGCCATCCGGATGGGGTCCATGTGCACGGTCACCGCGCGGCGCAGCCCGCCGATGATCCTCGTTCTCCCCGTTTTCGGAACCGCCTGGAGTTTGTTCTCCAGCTCCTCGGCCAAACGACGCAGTTCGTAGGACGAATATTCCCCACTGTACAAGGTAACGGCCACGACGGGCACGTCGTCGATCTCCACCGGTTTCACCACCCATCCGGTGACCCCCGGAGGAACCAGATCGACGTTCATCTGAATTTTGTTGTAAAGCCGGACGAGGCTCTGTTCCCTGTCCTGCCCCACATAGAACCGCACGGTCACCACCGCATAATTGGGGCGGGACATGCTGTAGACGTACTCCACCCCGTCTATCTGGTAGAGAAGCTTTTCCAGCCGGGTGGAAACGAACTGTTCCACCTCCGCGGCGCCGTGGCCCGGCATCTGGATGAAAACATCGGCCATGGGCACCACGATCTGCGGTTCCTCCTCTCGAGGTGTCACCATGAGCGCGACGATCCCCGCGGCGACCGAGGCGGCGATGAGGAGAACGGAGAGATTCCGGGTGATGAAGGCGTGAACGATCCTGCCGACCAAACCAATGCGTTGCTGTGTCACGGCGACTGTGCCTCGTGCTAGCGGATGACTACTTTGCGGGGAGCGTTGGGTTCTTCCGGCGGCTGCAATCCGGAGAGGATTTCCACCTTGTCGCCGAATAGTTCGCCGCCGGTGACCTGCCTCCGGGTGATCGTTCCGTCCGGGTTCACCACTTCCACCAGTTCCACCTGCCCCACATGGCGGAGCGCGTCCACGGGAATCAGGAGACGTTTGGTCGTTCCATAGGGAATTTTCAACCGGCCGAACATGCCCGGGTAGAGTTTTTCAGGGTTGGGAATAATCACCTTTACGGTAAACGTTCGCGTCGCGGCCGCGGCCTGCGGCACCACCTCCTCAACCTGGCCCGTTCCCTCCAGACCGACGGTATCGACGACAAAAGGAAGCGATCTGCCGACGCTCACGAATGGCAGCAGTGACTCGGGAACGAGCGCTTCCAGCCGCAGCGACTTGGGATCGTACATGGTCAGAAGTTCCTTGCCCTGCACGGCCATGTCGCCCGGTTCGGCCGCCCGTTCGATGATGATGCCGGAAACGGGCGCGGCTATCCGCGTGTACTCCAGCGTGGAAGAGACCACCGCCACCTGCTCCCTGGCCTGCCGTACCCTGGCCATCGCGGCGTCCCGGTTGGACATGGCAAGGTCATATTCCTGCTGGCTCATCACTTCCTTCTGCCGAAGCGTCTTTACACGTTCGAACTCCCGATTTCGCCACTCCAGGTCCGCCTGAGCGGCCTGGACCGCAGCCATCGCCGCCGACTTGCCGGCCGCCAATTCGCTCTGATCGAGTTCGACCAGCACCTGGCCTTCCTTCACCTTGTCCCCCGCCCGCACGTATACCTTTTCCACACGGGAGAGAATCTTGCTGGCGATGACCGTCCGGTGCTTGGAACGAACCGTTCCCACCGCCTCTCCTGTCAATTCCATTTTCCGCAGCTCAATGTCGCCCGTGTGTATATCGGGCGAAATCCTTACCTGAGCCGCGCTCACGACGCCGGGAGCGATCTTGTCGATGTAGGCTCTGTTCATCCAGAAATACATCCCCGCAAGCACGAGGATCGCTACGACAATCTTCACCATCCGTTTTATCATGCGCTGCTCCATCAGTGGAAACTCATATATATCGGAACGATCTCACTTCGCTTTACGCTATCCCATGCGCCGGGCACTTTCAATGATGGATTAGCGGATGGCATTCTTTTTCGGAGATTTATTCAGAATATATTCGTGCATGGCACGGGCCGCTTTTCTCCCGTCACCCATGGCTCGAATGACGTTGGCCCCCCAACCGGCGATGTCTCCCCCCGCGAACACCCTTTCCTTACTGGTGGCCATGGTTTCAGGGTCCACCTTGATGTACCCGTAGTCGTTCACGTCGAGTCCGGGCGTAGTGGCGGCAATGATGGGATTGGGACGGGTACCGACGGCCATGATCACCGTATCCACTTCCAGAAGGTGTTCGGAACCGCGAAGGGGCTTGGGCTTTGGCCGTTCACCGTCTCCCCCCGTCAATTCCATGGAGACGAGTTCCACGGAGACAACACGGCCCCATTCGTCTCCGCGGATGCTCACCGGACTTTCCAGTTCCCGCACCTCGAGTCCCTCTTCCTCTGCGTGCCGGATTTCCTCTTCCCGCGCGGGCATTTCGGCCCTTGATCGTCGGTAGATGAGGAACACCTTTTCGGCTCCGATGCGGATGGCCATGCGGGACGAATCCATGGCCACGTTGCCGCCTCCGATCACCGCTACTTTCCGGCCCGCGTTGATGGGCGTGTCCCATTCCGGGAAGGAATAAGCCCGCATGAGGTTCGCCCTGGTGAGGTATTCGTTGGCGGAATAGACGCCGATGAGGTTTTCCCCAGGTATGTTCATGAACACCGGCGCGCCCGCACCGACACCCAGATACACGACGTCGTGCATTTCGAGCAGTTCGTCCACGGTCAGGGTTTTACCGATGACCACGTTCAGCTTGATCGCCACTCCCATCTTGCGCAGATCGTCGATCTGGGAAGCCACAATTTCCTTGGGCAGCCGGAATTCGGGAATGCCGTACACCAGCACCCCGCCGGGCTCGTGCAGCGCCTCGTAAATAACGACTTCATGCCCTTCCTGAATCAGGTCCGCCGCCACGGTGAGGGAAGAGGGCCCCGATCCCACGATGCCCACGCTTCTCCCCGTGGGCTCCGCCTTGTCCGGCAGAATGGAGCCGTGCTCCCGTTCCCAGTCGGCCACGAACCGTTCCAGGTTGCCGATTCCCTCGGACATGCCTTTCTTGCCGATGATGCATGCGCCCTCGCACTGGGACGTCTGGGGACACACGCGGCCGGTAATGGCAGGCAGGAGGTTCCGCTGCTTCACCAGCTTGACCGCTCCCAGGAAGTCCCCCTGTGAAACCTTGGCGACAAACCCGCGACAGTCGATGCCCACCGGGCAGCCGCCCTTGCAGGGACGGCTTTTGCATCCGAGGCACCGCGAGGCTTCTTCCCGTGCCTGTTCTTCGCTGTACCCGATCGGCACCTCGCGGAAATCATGAATTCGCGTTTCGGGCTCCCGCTCCAGCATGGGGATGCGTTCGAGCTTCAACGGTTTTTTCGCTCCGGATTCAGCCATGGGAAACTCCTCCCCCGTGTTCGTCCCGATGGCGTTCGAAGGCCATAAGCTCCTGTTCCCGGTAGGCTCGCAAGCGGAGCGTAAGGTCCGCGAAGTCCACCTCGTGTCCGTCGAATTCCGGACCTTCCACGCAGGCGAAGCGGATTTTGCCTCCCACGGATACCCTGCATGCTCCGCACATGCCCGTTCCGTCCACCATGATGGGGTTGAGGCTCACCAGCGTCTTCACCTTGAAGGGCCGGGTCAGCTCGCTCACCGCCCGCATCATGGGTACCGGGCCGATGGCCACCACTTGATTGAGTCCGTTCTTTTCCAGCAGCTCCCTCAGCGGTTCCGTCACCATGCCGCCCCGCTTATACGAACCGTCGTCGGTGGTGACGATAAGCTGGTCGACCACCTGTTCAAGTTCGTCTTCCAGGATGAGAAGATCCCGCGTGCGCGCTCCGATGATGGCGACAACCGTATTGCCCGCTTCCTTCATGGCTTTGGCAATGGGATAGGCCACCGCGATTCCGATCCCGCCTCCAATGATACCGACGGTACCCAGCTGCTCGACATGGGTGGGCACTCCCAGCGGCCCGGCCACGTCCGGCAGTTCGTCTCCCGGTTCAAGCCGGGAGAGCAGCGAGGTGGTGAGTCCCACCACCTGAAATATGATCGTGATGGTCCCGGCTTCAGTGTCCGCGTCCGCGATGGTGAGGGGAATACGCTCCCCCCGATCGACAGCGCGCAGAATGATGAATTGACCGGCTTTGCGTTTCCGGGCGATCAACGGCGCATGTATTTTCATGAGGAACACTTCCGCCGCAAGTTGCCGCTTTTCGACGATCCCGTTCATTGCATTCACCTCGATGAAAAGATAACCGTACCCGTGCGTCTTTCCTACCCAACCCGATGATAATTTCCCTCCGCCATCCCGGTGCTTTCGGTTTTTCCCGGTCGGGAAAGGGAAACATCCGCTTCTCTTCCAGTGTATCGCAACTTCGGTTCCCTGCACACGGATGAAGAGCCGGAGAGTCGGTCAAGGTTACGAATAATTCGGCGACCATTGACACGGAAACGTGTCCGACACTACAATTTGTGTGTAATGCAGAGATAAATAAGGAGGGTGACCCATGGCTGAAGAAAAATTCGAATGCGTAGCGTGTGGAGCCGAGGCTGAGGGCGACGTAAGAACTTCGATCACCGAATGCAGGGTATGCCGCCGCATGCACTGCGATCAATGTCTGGACGAAAACGGCCTTTGCACGGAATGCGCAAAAGAGGCCCAAAAGTAGAAAAGGAAAACCTGCGACGGATCGGCCGCCTTCGGGACACCTCCCGGAGGCGCTTTTTTCTCGCCTATCGCCGTGCGGCCTGAAACACGCCGGCGATCCTCATGCCCCGCACCACCCCATCATGATAAAACGTGAAGTGCGACTCGTCTTCCCGCAAGCCGGACATTTCGGGATACGTTGGGCCGAGTCCCGTGGAAAGCACGAGCAGAGCGGCATGGCCCCGGAGGCTCGCGTTGCCCGAGCGGAGGAAAGGGCGTACGTAGGGGATCGAAGCGCTTGCAATATCCGGGCGGAAACGGCTCAGCCGGTGCAGCCCCCAAAGCACGCCGCACTGCAAACCCTCCATTTCAAGAAAATTGCCGTCCTCCCGGAGATACGAAACAAGAATCAAACCATACTCGTCCGCCAGAACCCCATTCCGCGCCATGATTTCTCCCATGGCTTCGGGCATCCCCCAGCCGATGCCGCCGGACTCATCGTTGAGGTTCCACATGAGCCGGCGCATGACCACGCGGGCAGCTTCGATATCCGATCGTGCCAGTCGATCGACCGCATCGCCCAACGCTTCGACCGCCTTCCACTTGACGGTTTCCTCAACGTCGGTCAGGAGGGCAATGAGGGGGCCGCTGACCCGGCGCACCCCCATCGATACGATCTCCTCCTCCGTTCCGGACCGGTCCTGCCGGAGGAAAAGTTCCCGTATCTTCGCCTTGAGCTTCCGCGCACTGATCTTTGCGTCCGCCATCCGTTCACGCTTTCACGGACGTTGCTTTCCGCGGAGAAGTGACGTCCCTGGCAGCGCGCCGCTTGAGCCTGTCCACCAGGTAGCTGTCGATAACGAGGTGGGTGATATGATGCGTCACGCACACCATGAGCGCAGCGCCGAATTGGGGGAAATAGGTCATCTGCAGGAAGATGGAGAGCGGAAGGGATTTTTGTCCGCCCATGAAAATGACCGCTTCCCTTCTCCCCGGTCCCAATTTGAACAGTTTTATCGAAGTGAAGGCAAAGGTCAACATCAGCAGGTGAAACAGGACGACGATTCCCACTGCCGCCAGAAGGATTTTCCCGTTGGCCAGGAAAGTCTGGCGCGAGGTGGAGACTCCGGTCCACACGATGGAGAGCACCAGACATTGATTGATTACGGAGGTCGACAGGGAGTGGGCCTGCAGGAACGGCACGACAAAGCGTCGCAGGAATAATCCGATGAAAATCGGCACGCCCACCAGCAGCGCGATTTTTATCATCAACGCTCCCTTGTTCAGGACAACTCCCGATACCGGCATGTGGTGGCCGAACAGAAGAACGAGGGAGACGGGTACGGTGACGACACCGAGCGTATTGGCGATGGCCGTGATCATGAGCGCGCTGACCGTGTTGCCGCCCGCGGCGGCGGTCATTACCACCCCGCTGCTGATGGTGGTGGGCATGACTGCCACCAGAAACAACCCCACGAGAAGCGGCGTTGGAAGGGGGAGCGAAATGGCGAGCGCCAGGATGGGCGCCACCAGAAAAATGAGCACCAGGGAAACGATCAAGGCCACGAAGTCGGTGAGCCCCTGCCGAACATGGGCAGAGGAAAGCGAAATGCCGGAAAACAGGGAGATGAGAAAAAGTCCGATGTCCGGGCCATGCTGCGCCCGCACCCATTTCCCCATGTTTGCCACCGTCAATGTACTGTCCAGCAGGGTGATACCCGCCACGAACAGCAAGCCGAACGAGAACCAATTATCCTTTAACAACCGCCACACGAATTGATTCCTTCTCTCTCTTCCGGGGAAGAGAAAAGGGGGCTGCCTTTCAGGCGCCCCCCGTCAGTTTCTTCATTATGCATCCCGCACGCACGGAGCCTATGTGCCTGATGCAGCAGCATGCCGCCGTACGGTCAATCGTCTTCGGTTTCCATCCAGGAAATGCAGTCCGCGGGACAGTCGGCGATAGCCTCCTGCACCCTCTCTTCCGGATATTTTTCCAGATCGACCACCTCTATGTAACCCGCCTCGTTCTTGCGAAAGACGTCCGGACAGAGTTCCACGCAGGCTTCGCAATCGACGCACGCCCCGAGATCGATGGTGGGAATGCGCCTTTTGCTCACCCGACGACCTCCGAAAGACGTGCAGCTACCTTTTTCCCCAATTCGTAACAAGCTTCGATCTGTTCATCGGTGGGAATCCACTGCACCTTCAGGCCCGGATCGACCATCTCGAATTTCATGGCTTCCAGTTCCTGGGTGACGTACTTTACGGCCTCCCCGCTCCATCCATACGATCCGAACGCAGCCCCGAGTTTGTTCAACGGCTTGAGGCCCTTCATATAGGTGAGGACGTCCGCTATGGAGGGGAACATCCCGTTGTTGAGGGTGCACGATCCGATGAGGACCGCCCCGGCTTCCAGCACTTCGGTCATGATGTCGCTTCGATGCCAGGCGCGCGCATGCATACAGCGGGCTTGCACACCCTCTTGTCCCAGGCTGTCGACGATGGCCTCGGCCATTTTCTGCGTGGAGTGCCACATGGTGTCGTAGACCACCACCACCTTTTTTTTAGGTTTCTGGAGCGCCCACTCCACATAGGCATTGACGATCTTGCCCGGATCCTTCCGCCAGACAACGCCGTGATCGGGGCATATCATCTTGAACTGCGTTCCGAGCTTCTTCACCTTTTCCATCAGGTTCAGGATGTGCGTGGAGTAAAGCAGCAGAATGTTGGCGTAGTATTTCGCAGCGTGAGGCAGAATGGCATCGCCGATTTCGTCATCGAAATGTTCGACACCGGCGTAATGTTGTCCGAACGCGTCGCTGGAGAAGAGGATTTTCTCCTCGTTGAGATAGGTGAACATGCTGTCCGGCCAATGGAGCATTCTCGTTTCGAGAAACGTCAGCGTCCGCTTGCCGATGTTAATCGTCTGCCCGTCATCCACCGGCTGGTAATTCAAGCCGCTCCTGAAATGGCCCTTCAGGTTCTTGAATCCCATTTTCGAACAATATACGGGTTTGTCTTCGCCGATCCGGTGCATGAAACGCGGAAGTCCGCCCGAATGGTCCATCTCCGTATGGTTACTGATGACGATATCGATTTTTCGCAGGTCGACGATCTCGCTTATGGCCTTCAAAGCCTCTTCCGCAAATTCGTTTTTCACCGTATCGATAAGCGTCACTTTCTCATCGAGAATGAGATATGCATTATACGTCGTGCCGTCGGGCGTCGAATATCCATGGAAATCACGGATATTCCAATCGACGGCGCCGACCCAATAGATGTCCGGAGCGATCTGAAAAGGTTTCATAGGGTTCCTCCTGCAAACTGTTCGGCATGCGTGATCGTCATGGAGACGCATCCGGATGATACAGAGGTAAAGTGATGGTAACGGTTGTCCCCTTCCCCGCCCGGCTGGCAACGTGAAAGGACCCGCCGGGGTGCTCCTCCACGATTCGTTTGGACACGGGGATTCCCAACCCGGTACCTCGACTTTTCGTGGTAAAAAAGGGACGGTCGATCTTGTTCATGATTTCCTCGGGGATACCCGAACCCGTATCGGTGAAGGCGATTACGGCACAATTGCCCTCGGTCGCCACCCTGATACTCAAGTCCCCCCCGCTCTCCATGGCCTCGATTCCATTCTTCGTTACGTTCAGGAAAACCTGCTTCAGCTTCCCCCAGTCTCCCTTTACCTCCACCATCCGTGCGTGCTCTTCGGAAACGTCGATGCGCACGTTCCGCTGTTCCGCTTCATCCTTGGCGAGTTCCGCCACGTCACGAACAAGGCGGAGTATTTCCACCTCATCGAGGTTCAGACTCCGCGGCCGGTAAAATTCCCTCAGCTCGCCGAGAAGATCTTCCAGACGGCGTGTCTCGTCGAGGATGATCTTCAGCTTTTTCTTACTACCGGAGTCGGGGGCTTCTTTCAATAACTGCCGCGAAAAGCCGCCAATGAGCATGAGCGGGTTCTTGATCTCGTGCGTGATCTCCGCCACGAACTGCCCGAGCGAGGCCAGCTTTTCGGCGCGGGAAACTTTTTCCTCCAGTTCTTTCGTTTCGCTCAGGTCCCGCACGAGGGCGGTGAAATACACAGTACCTTTCACCTCGGTGACGGAAAAGGAAATGTTGGAGGGAAACCGTTCGCCGTTTTTCCGCGTGGCGAGAAAAGACGTTTCATGTCCTATGAGGCGCGGAGTGCGTGAAGACAGGTAGCGGGCGACCGCCGCCTTGTGATCGAGGCTGCACCGGGGTGTCATGATGACCGACAGATCCCTGCCCAGGACTTCATCTCTGGGAAATCCGAAAATTCTTTCAGCCGCCCGGTTGAAAAACACCACGGTATGGTGCTGATCGATGGTCACGAATGCTTCGTTGGTGTTCTCGATGGCACCCTTGAGGATAAGGAGTTCCGGTTCTCCGTCCCTTTTGTCTGATTGACCCATGTCAGGTTCCGTTTCGTCGAATCACCACAAGCATGTACTACAGGATATTCTTCTTTTCACTCCTTTATTGCGATACGGATGCCGAGGGGGGAGCCGAAAGGCAACAACGGCGGAAGTCTTCTCAGACTTCCGCCGTTGCACAGAAAACTGAAAAGGGTACCTCATGGCACCCTGTCGGAACTGTGCCGACATCGCGCCCGGCAGAAACATCACTCCTGGAGAAGCTTTTCGATCTTCTCTTTCTCAAAACCGATTATCGGCTCGTTGTCGTCAATGACGATAACCGGCACACTCAAGCCGGAAGAAATCTTCTTCATCTCCTCCAGGGCTTCCTTGTTCGCCGTCACATCGTAGTCGGTATATTCGTATCCCTGCTTGGTAAGAAATTCTTTCGTCATCTTGCAATAGGGGCAGGTAGGGGTCGTCCATATCCTTATCGTATGGGCCATTGTCTTCTCCTTTTGAAGTCGTACTCGGGCTTCGTTTCATTACCCGGACCGGATGACGGCCGGTCACCCTTTTCCCGTGACGGTGCTTACTTCACGGCCTGACGAAGGAGCGACAACAGCCTTTTCAGGTGTTCCTGTTCCTCCTGTACAAGAAGGCTTATCTGATCGCGACCGCTGCCTTCAGCCGTTTCCTTTTGCATGGTGAGGAAAAAAATGATGGAGTCCTTTTCAAACTGGATGCCGAGCTTCAACGCATCCGCGGTCGTGTTCACGCCCGCCAACAGGCCTTCAAGACTTTCGCCGGTCCTGAAAACATTCATCCCGGCCATCATCTTAAGGTATTGATCCGTTTCGTTTTCCGGATCCCAAACTTTACCTTCTCCAGCCTTGTCCGGTAATTGGGCTTTCAATTCCATGAACCGTTGTCGATGGTTCATCTCTTGCCGGGCCAGATCGGCAAATTCCTTCTCCACGGCGGGATCGCCGATACGCTCACGAGCCTTTTCGTAGAAGATTCTGCCGTTTTCCTCAATCTCTATCGCCAGCTGAAATACTTCGGCGGCATTGAACTCGTATATCATGCGAGAGTCCCCCCGAACGCAGTCTTTTCCGACCTATTCCTTCTCAAACTGGTCCTTCGATGCTCCACATACCGGACATACCCAGTCATCGGGAACATCGTTGAACGCAGTGCCGGGCTGCACGCCGTTGTCGGGGTCCCCCTGGGCGGGGTCGTATACGTAGCCACAGATCTGACAGACATATTTTTCCATTCGCAGCTCCTTTTCAAAAAGATAATCTTCTCTGGTTCCTCAAGCGATCAAGTCACCCTATCACTCAGGCGATTACGTTACCCTATCATTATACACGCCGTATTTGAAGTCCCCTGCGGGCAAATATTTGCGAGGATTACCGGAATGCGTCCCCTCTTCTTTTCCCCGACCGACGCTCGCCGTACGGTTCACCGTCAGACTTATTCGAGCCAGAACTGCGCTTCGTCGAGTTCCTTCCCGCACACCTTGCAAACGACCACGTCGTTCTTCTTGTGAATCTCACCTTTGCAGTGTGGACACTCTTTTACGGCTTCGGACTTCCGTTCCTTCTGTTCTTTTTTTTCCATAACGCACATTCCTTTCCCGTTGAACGACTAACCCGGCCGTGAAACGCAACAGCAGGGGTTCAATACCTTACGAATCGAGTACGGCTTCCAATGCGGAAACTTCGGTTATCGGCCTGCGACATGCGTAATTCTCACAGACGTATACCGTCGGCCGCCCTTCAACAGCTTGCATGGACGAGGTAAAAGGCGCCAACGAAGAAAGCGCGCCATCTTCCGCTCCGTCTTTCCCGAGCACCACGGAGTTGGGCAGGAATCTCTTCTGCACCGCCCGCACGAATCCCGTGGTCTTGTCATCGGAAGCGGGACCGACGATGACGATTTCCCGAGCGGGGCCTATCACGAAATCGACCGCATTGAGAAACTGAGTGAAGGCCTTGGGGAACTCGGCCAACGAGGGTCCGAAGACCCTCAACATCAGGTCCGCTTTCTTTTCAAGCTCCACGTCACCGGTCATGCGGGAGAGCCTCAAAAGGTTCAGCAAGGCCACGGAATTCCCCGACGGTATGGCGCCGTCGTAGGCATCCTTGTCACGTGCGACCAGCCGTTCGTTTTCCCTGCCGCTGAAAAAGAACCCGCCATCCTCCTGGTCCCAAAAGAGATCGATCGTTTTCGTCATGAAAGCGACCGCTTCCCGAAGGTAGCCCGCATCCAAGGTGGTTTCGTACAGCTCGATCAGGCCCCAGGTAAAGAATGCGTAATCGTCGAGATACCCCTGATAGGCCGTCTCTCCATCCCGATACCGACGCAACAGGGTCCCGTCACCGGTTCTCATCACGGCCAGAAGGAAATCCGCGGCGCTCCGCGCGGCCTCGGCGTACGACGGTTCTTTCAACGCACCGGCCGCTTTGGCGAGCGCCGCGATCATCAGTCCGTTCCAGGAGGTGAGAATCTTGTCATCCTTGAGGGGATGTACCCTCTCCTCCCGAACCTCGAACAGCTTTCTCCGCGCCTCATTCAGCCGATTCTCCAGTTCGAGCGGGTTTATTCCCTTTCCGGCCGCGAAGGCATCCAACCCAACCGTCCTGTGCGGAATACTAAACCCCTCTTCGAAGTTGCCGTCCGGACGTATGTCGTAATACGAGCAGAAAAGCTTCCCGAGTTCCGGACCCAGGATTTCAATGACCTGATCCGGCTTCCAGAGATAGAAGAGCCCTTCCTTTCCTTCACTGTCGGCATCTTCAGCCGAAAAAAAAGCTCCCTCGGGCGCGGTCATGCCGCGCATCACGTATTCGGCGATCTCCCGGACCGTGCGGGCGAACCGTTCGAGGTTGAACGCCTGGTACGCCTCGGTGTAGGCCATGACAAGCAAGGCCTGGTCGTACAACATTTTTTCGAAATGCGGCACCAGCCACTGGCTGTCCACGGAATAGCGGCAAAATCCATAGCCGATATGGTCGTATATGCCTCCCGCATGCATGGCGTCGAGCGTTTTTACCACCATTTCCCTGCTGAGAGAGTCGCCGTTTCGGCGATGCCACCGCAGCAGGAAGGTCAGCTGATGAGGGGAAGGGAACTTCGGCGCTTCCCCGAATCCACCCCATTTCGAGTCGAAACTCTGCCCCAGGTGTTCGGCTCCTTTCCGGAGCACTTCCTCTCCGGGGAAAACCCGGTCCGATTCGACACCCTTGCGCAGTTGAATGGAACCCGTAAGTTCCTCGGCCGCACGTTCGACTTTATCGCGATTGTTCTTCCATGCGTTCCCCAGATGGGACAGCACCTCCATGAATCCGGTAATCCCCATCCGGGTTCGCTTGGGAAAATAGGTGCCGGCGTAGAAGGGTTTTCCCTCGGGGGTCATGAACACGGACAGCGGCCAGCCTCCACGGCCGGTGAGCGTCTGACAGGCGCTCATGTACACGCCGTCGATGTCCGGGCGCTCTTCCCGATCCACCTTGATGGACACGAATTGATCGTTCATCAGTCGGGCGACTTCCTCGTCCTCGAACGATTCCTTTTCCATCACGTGGCACCAGTGGCAAGTGGCGTAGCCGATGGACACGAACACCGGTTTGTTCTCGCTTTTCGCTCTGTCGAACGCCTCATTTCCCCAGGGATACCAATCGACCGGATTATGGGCGTGCTGGAGAAGATACGGACTTTTCTCCCCTGCCAAACGATTGGTGAATTCGTGTTGAGCGCTCTCTTTTTCCATGGTTTCACCCCATCCGTTGGTTTGGGATACGCAGTCGGCAACAAGATTGTTCGACGGATGGTGAGAGCGTCCGGCTCCTTGAGGAGAATGACCGCCCGAACTCGCGGTCGCGAGTGCATAGCCCGTTACGCTGCGCCCAATTTTTTCCCTATCTGTTTGCCGTAATCTTGGGCCATCTGAAGCCCTCCGCCGAGCGAACTCGCTTTCAGCATGAGCGGCCCCGATACCATGTCCATACCGAAAATGTTCTTCATGGTGCTGAAGATGCGTTCCGGCGCTTCCCCGCTCCACCCGAAAGCCCCGAACGCTCCCCCTACCTTGCCCTGCAATTCCGCCTTCTCGGCCAGGAAAAGAATCGTTTTCATCCCCTGGAGCATTTCTCCGTGGTAGGTCGGAGACCCGAACAGCACCGCATCGAAACCCGTCAGATCGGATTCCTTTTTGATCTCGGAAGCGTTCTTCACCTTGGTCTCAACGCCGCAGAAACGTATTCCCTCGGCGATCAATTCGGCGATCTTCTGGGTTTCCCCCGTGCGCGTGGTGTAAACGATCAGTACCTTGGCCATGATCAGCTCCCTTTGCCGGTTCCGGCCGTTCCCGTCATTCTCCGCTCGACCGATTTTCTGCCCAATTCGAAGGCCCTGTTCAACAGGTCGCCATCTTCGGCAACCGCTCCCTTGTGCTCCCCGGATCGGACCAGAAGTCCTTCCCCATATTCCATGTCCAGCGCGTCGAAAAAGTATCTGGCCACCAGCTCGACGCCCTGAAACAAATTCTTGCCCTTCGTGGCACCCACCGCTATGAGGTAACCGATTCCCTTCCCGAGCGAGCGCTCTTTCTTCGAAGCTTCCCTCAGTCGGCGTCGGTTCCACATGGCCTGACTCCGGTCGATCAGCGCCTTGGCCTGGGCCGTGACGGAATAGAAAAAGATGGGGGAAGCGAGGAAGATGATTTCGGCCTCTTCGAACAGGGGATACACCTCCGTCATATCATCCTTGACGACGCACACGCCGGTTTCGTCACAGCCGCCGCATTCAATGCATCCGCTTATGGAGAGGCTGCGACAATACACGGTCGCCGTGTCGGCGCCCGCTTCCTTCGCACCTTCCAGGACCCGGTCCAGCAGAATGTCGCTGTTACCGTTTTTTCGGGGACTTCCGTAAATTCCCAGCACCTTCACGCTTATTCCGCCTCTTTTTCCTCAGTCACCGTACCTTTGTGTTTGGTGCCGCACATGGGACACAAGATGTCGATTTCCTTCTCGTCGCCGATGAATTTTTCCCGCAGCTTTTCAGGTCCCAGGAAAGAAACGTCGCCACAGGCGCATGACGGGCACTCCGCATGAACGGTATACTTCTTCTTGGACATATCCTTCTCCTTCTCCAGCCGGCCACTTCTTACGGCCGAGCGGTTTCATCCATTCGCTCCCGTGCAACGAAGGCGCCTTATTTTTTAGCGAGCCTCGGATCGATACCCGTCTGGCCGCATTCGGGGACATAACACGTGACGTCCACGAACTCGCATTTTTCCTTGCAGTCCGGACATTCCACCGGCGGCGCCCCTTCCTTCTCCGAAACATAGCCACATTTCGAACATTTCCAATGCGCCATGATGATAATCCTCCTCGTGCTTTAAGTTTCGTTTATCAGTCGGCAACGACCCGGCCCCCCGGGCGGAGGGCCGGGTCGTGCTCCATCGCCGGTTCTTCCGAAGCCCGTGACGGGTCGACACGGCGTCCGTCTACCGGGGGGTATCGGGAATTCCCGTCGGTCCGTTCCCGGTTTCGGGTTCCGGCACCGTTCACGGCTTCTCTTCCGCAGAGGATCCGGGCCCCATAAGCGGTTTGAAATGCCTTTTCCCCGCACCGCATACGGGACACTTCCAGTCGTCCGCCAGTTCCGCAAAGCCCGTGCCCTTCGGCACATGCCCCTTCCGGTCGCCTTTGTCGGGGTTATAGATGTACCCGCAATTCACCGTTTGGCACTGGCACATTTCCTCGGGTTTTGCCATCGAACCCTCCGCCCTGTTACGCGCCTCGTCGCCGGGAGGAGTTCCGGGGCACGCAGGTTGCTCATTTTCGTTCGCTCACGCCCCGTCGATGTGAGGATGTTCCTTGTCGATAAACCATCCTTCGGGGTCGTTGAAGTAAAATTGCACGTCGGCAATCATTCTCCGGTGTTCCCTCTCGTCCATCAAAAGGTATTTGACGAACTGTTGTGCCTGGGAACCGAGGTCGTGTTCAAGTTCCTTCTCATAAAATTTCACGCATTTGTCTTCCAGCTCAAGCGCCATATCCAGCGCCTG
Organism: uncultured delta proteobacterium; assembly: GCA_963826125.1. Lineage (GTDB taxonomy): Bacteria > Desulfobacterota > Desulfarculia > JACQYL01 > CAWGVV01 > CAWGVV01. The sequence goes on from CAWGVV010000001.1 coordinate 1,132,130, forward strand.
CAACTCGCTCATACACGCCTTGGCCGGGCCGTACTTTTCAGCGATTCCGTGGAACAGCGGACGGGTGCGCTCCGTGTCCACCTTGCAACGGCTCCACGCCTGCTCGGCCTGGGTGCCGGTGCGCAGGGAGTCGTATACTTCACGGATTTTTTGCTCGTGCTCGGCCTCTTCGTCCCGCAGAATGCCGAAAATTTCCTTGCTTAAATCGTTTTCACACGATTGGAGGGCTTTCCCGTAAAGGGCTTTCCCCTTTTCCGCCAGTTCGATGGCGGAACAGAGCATATCCATAACCTGTTCCTGATTTACCGCCATAGTGTTCCTCCATTTCGCACGTGTCTGCTCTCATCGCGGCGGTTCGGCCTTCATACCAGGCCACAATTCATGGCCATGAGAAGGAGCGCCCCCGTATTCATCCATATTGTTGTTGCCCGTGCGGACTACGAGAGGGGAATATCCCGAAAATGAAGGGAATGAGGATCGCTCATTCCCCCGCATCACTGCATGGACAGCCACCTCCGGAGTGCGTCCGCCCCGGGGGGGCAAAAATTCGCCTCTTCCTGTCAGATAGTCAGGTCCGGCGGCATCACAAAAGCGCGCGCGGCCATTTCGCGGTCGATCAGGAACATCCCGTTCCCTTCGTTTCCCACCAGTTTGAGTTGCTGGACCGCTGCGTCGAAGTTGGCTTCCTCCTCCACCTGTTCGGCCACGAACCACTGGAGGAAATTGGTGGTTGCGTGATCGCTCGCTTCGATGGCGAGGTTCATCAGGTTGTTGATTCTCGCCGTCACCTGCGTTTCGTGGGTAAAACCATCCTGGAAAGCATTCAGGGGAGACTTCCATTCGTGCGGCGGTCCGTCAATGGGAAGCAACTGCACCCGCCCGCCGCGATCGATCATATAGCCATAGAAACGCAGGGCGTGGGTGTGCTCCTCCTGAGCCTGTACCTTCAGCCAGTGGGCGAATCCACGGAGATTCATGGAATCGAAGTAACCGGCCATAGACATGTAAAGATAGGCCGAGTACAGTTCCCACTTGATCTGTTCGTTGACTGCTTCTTCGAGTTTCTTGCTGAGCATGTTTTTCAGGCCCTCCATAACCCGTGAATATTGCAGTACTCACGAGCAGTCACCTTCTCCGCCTTGATGCAAAAGGTAGCTTCCGGAGCCTGTCCCGGCTGCAGGAACTGGCGATACGCTTTGCCGTCCACCACCAACTCGATCCATTCGATATAGTGCTTCTCTTCCATGGGATGGGCAACCGCGCCCACCGTCACCTTATAGCCGTCCGCCGTTTTTTCGATGACGGGGACATGTTTCTCCTTGGCGGCATCCACGGTGTTCTCAGTAAAAAGTTTCATCGGCTGACCGCAACAGACCAAGTCGCCTTTTCCCCCGTGGAGAACTTCGACGATATTTCCACACGTTTCGCACTTGTACACCTGAAGTTGTTCCGGCATCCCACATTCCTCCTCATTCGGGGTTTATAATCCGTCCTTCTCTTGCATCTTCGGAGAAAATTACGTTCCCTGCCAATTTGGTTATTTAATTTCGTTGATTTTCTTCATGACGTCTTCATAATCGGGTTCGGTGGTCACTTCCTTGACCAGCTGGGTGTATCGTACCACCCCCCGCTTGTCCAGAATCATCACCGAACGGGCCAGGAGGCGGAGTTCCTTGATCAGCAGACCGTACGACAAGCCGAATGCGGCATCCTTGTAATCGGAGAGCGTCTGGAGATTGGTCGCTCCTTCGGCCGCACACCACCGCTTTTGGGCGAAGGGAAGGTCCATGCTCAAGGTGAGTACTTTTACGTCGGAGCCCAGTCCGCCCGCTTCCTTGTTGAAGCGCTGCGTCTGCAGGCTGCATACGGGGGTGTCCAGAGAGGGTACCGAGGACACGATGATCGTTTTTCCAATGAAAGAAGACAGGCTTACCGGATTGAGGTCGTTGTCGGTAGCCGTGAAATCCGGAGCCTTGTCTCCCGCGCCGATCGACGGACCGACGAGCGTCAGGGGAGTTCCTTTAAACGTGATAAGTCCTTTTCGTTCCTCCACTTGCTCCACCTCCCTCTAAGTGAAATCATATTCTGCTTTTTTTCGGGACATCGGCCGGTTTCCGGCCGATGTCCGCCACGTCGTCGTTGAAGGGCGCGCAACCCGTTCAACCGGTATTTTTCCTACCAGTTTTCGGCGAGCAGTTCATAGTAGGCTTTGGGGTGTGCACACGCGGGGCAACTATCCGGAGCTTCCGAACCTTCGTGCAGGTATCCGCAGTTGCGGCAGCGCCACACTACCGGTTTCTCTCTCTTGAAAACGAGTCCTTTCTCCACGTTTTGGAGAAGGCCCAGGTATCTTTTCTCATGGAACTTCTCGGCGATGCTGACTTTTTCCCAGATGATGGCCGCCGATTCGAAACCTTCCTCACGGGCGATCCTGGCATAGGTGGGATACATTTCCGACCATTCGGAATGTTCCCCCATGGCCGAGGCCTTGAGGTTCTCCGCCGTGGTGCCTACCATGCCGGCGGGAAAGTTCCATTTTACTTCGACTTCGCCGCCCTGGAGCTGGCTGAAAAACCGTTTGGCGTGTTCTTTCTCCTGCTCGGCGGTTTCCTGGAAAATAGCGGCGATCTGGTCGAATCCTTCTTTTCTGGCCTGGCCGGCGAAATAGGTATACCTGTTACGCGCCTGGGATTCCCCGGCGAAAGAAGTGATAAGGTTGGTTTCCGTTTTGCTTCCCGAAATCTTTGGCATACTACCTCCTTGGTGCCTTCTGTCGTTTCGTGGCGGCCTTCCGCCTCTCCGGTTGAAAGATTTTCTCTTTATTCAATGATTTCCTTGTGAGCCGGAATTCCGGGTCTTCTTCAAACAATCCGGACAGACCCCCAGAAATTCCAGACGGTGGTTCTCCACCTTATAACCGCTTACCTCTCCCGCAATTTCATCCAGGCCGTTTATGGCCTCCAGCGGTGAAGCATCATCCGTCGCTAGGTGCAGATCGTCGGTACGGCCGCACCGCGTACATCTCACGTGGTAATGTTTCTCCACCGTACCGTCGAACCGTTTCTGGGCGCCCGAGAGTTCCAGTTTCTGGATGAATCCCTTCTCGGAAAGCACTTCCAGATTTCGATACACGGTGGCAAGACTCACCCTCGGCAACATCTTCCTCACCTCAAGATGCACTTCGTCCGCCGTTGGATGAGTATGAAGGTGCCTTATGGTGTCGAGAATAACCTGCCTCTGTCGGGTCATCCTTAAATCCGATGTCTGTTGCACCCCGACTCCTTTTTGGTAATGATTATCAATATCAAAATAAGACCGCGATCCCCTCCCTGTCAACCCGTCCCGAAAAATATTTTTGCCCAGGTCCCTTTGGTGCCTGAAGCCATGTCTTGAAGATCAGGAGAAACTGGGGGCTGACACTACATGGGCGAAAGCGGACATACCCGTCCATCGGTTGTCCGCGTCGGAGGATGCACTGGAAAAATTGTACTCGTCCCTCTCTCGACGCGTCAAGAGGCAGGGGCGAAAAGCGCCCGTAGTTTCGGCGTCGGCCGCGACCACCGTTTCATTTCAGCTCTTTGGCGCGACGCTCTTCACTTCCATTTCGTAAACGTATTTCACCCAATCCGAACCGTAATAATCCTGAGCCACCACGCGAAGGGGAAAACCGTTCCTGACGGGAAGGTCCTGTCCGTTGACCTGGTACGCCAGGAAGACTTTGTCCGCCTCCACGTCCTTGCTGGGAAACGACCTCACCGATCCGTAGTTGTTCCTGGGACCTCGAAAGATCACGTGGTCCAAACCGCCGTGGATTTCCGCTCTCATGAGGAGTTCCTTCAGGGAAACTCCCTTCCATTTTCCGTTGTTGGCGAAAAAACCGGGACAGAGGAGCAGCACTTCCTTTTCCATGTGCGGCAGTTGCTTTATCTGGTCGTAGGTGAGGCTGAGGGGTTTGGCCACATCCCCCTTTACCTCCAAACGCCACGTGGACATATCCTCCTGGTGATCGCTCAACCCCATGACGTCGAATTGTTCGAGCGGAGTCAGCTCCAGTTGGGAAGTGTCGAGGTCCGCGGGATTTCGATTTACGAGAGACTTCCTGTCCGTTCCTTTGGGCACGACCAGCCTCTTCGTCGCACCCCACGCACGTGACAACAGGCAGGCGAACGGTCCCATGGCGATGGACGCGAAAGCGGTCCCCTTCGCCAGCCACGCTAAAAAACGGCGTCTTCCCGCCTGTTTCATTCTCTCTTCCATCGCGTCCCTTCCTTCCGTATGGATGGTTTCTTTCATCGGATCGGGTCCGTCCGATACCGTGCGGACCGTCGCCGGGTCGGGAATACTTCCTCCGCCACTCTTCCTGCTTACCTGAACAGTGTATACTGAACGGGACGAAAAGGCCATCGACCGCCCTGTAGGTCTTTCCATCATGGCAATGAAGAAGTATCCTCCCCTGCAGGCAACAGTGCTTCGCAGAGGATTTTCCGTTGCCGTGGAGGAAGAGCATGACGTGTGAAACATCGATGGAAACGGAACCGCTTCTCCCGTTTCCACCGGGAAGCCGAACGGCGGTTTTCCTGAAGAGGGAAAAGCGGTTCAAGGTATTCGTGGAGACGGAAAACGGACCGCTTCTCGTCCATTGCAACAACTCGGGCTCCATGCTCGGTTTGTTGCGTCCGGGCACCGAGGTGTTCCTGTCGCCCGCGCTGAAAATCGGGAGAAAGACCGCATTCACCGTGGAGATGGTAAAGGTGCATGGGTTCTGGGTGGGAGTGAATACCCTGGCGCCCAACCGTATGCTCCATCGGGCCTGGCGGTCATCCCGCCTTCCCGAAGCGAAGGGGTACGACCGCTTCCGGAGCGAAGCAGCTGTCGGCGACAGCAGAATCGATGGGGTTTTCACCGGCCCCTGCGGGCGTCTCTGGGTGGAGGCGAAAAACGTTACACTGGTGGAGGATGATACGGCGGCGTTTCCCGATGCGGTCACCGTACGGGGGCAAAAGCACCTAAGGGAACTCATTCGCCTGGCGCGACAGGGCGATCGGGTAGCGGTCTTCTACCTGGTTCAGAGACCGGACGGCAGGTGTTTCGGCCCGGCGGACTACATCGATGCCTCCTTTGCCGACCTCTTCTGGGAAGCACTGGCGGAAGGAGTCGAAGTATGGCCCTACCGCGCCGTGCTGTCGGTTAGGGGCGTCGACCTGGGACCACGCATTCGGTTAGCCCCCGATCGTCGGGACGGGAAAGAACAGCCGAAGGCGAAATGAAGGGAACGACGGGTCGGAGCGGGATCGCACTTCATTGACTTTTAGCGGGAGCATAATTACTCAAAAGGAGCATCGGAAGTTCACCCCCTACATAAAGAGGAGAACATTATGGCCTATACCTGTAAGAATTGTGGAGCCGTAGCCGACGACCCGGGGCACCTTTGCAACCCGTGCGGCGACACCACGACGTGTAGTTTCTGCGGCAAGCCCGCCGTGGATGCCAAACACGTATGCAAAGACAAACTGAACGCCATGAAATACGTGTGTGAATCATGCGGGCGTGTTGCCATGGAGGCGAACCATCTCTGCAAGGCTACGCCGATTGGTGACTGAAACGAGGGCGGCGGGCTCGTTGGAGCAACCGCCGCCGTTCTCCCCCAATCCTACCCCTTGACCGAACCCGCCGAGAGCCCGCTCACAATTTTGTTCTGAAAGAGAAAAACCAGGATTACCAGAGGGACCGTGGCCACCGTGGATGCCGCGGCGATTTCCCCCCATGGAAGCGTGTACTGCCCCTGGAACAGGGCGATGCCCACCGGAAGGGTCTGCACGGACCGTTCCGTCATGATGAGGAGCGCAAAAAAGAACTCGTTCCAGGCGTAGATGAAAATGAGGATGGCCGCGGTGAACACTCCGGGAGCGGCCAGGGGAAGCATAACCCGTATCAGGGTCATGAAGTGCCCGCATCCGTCTATCTTGGCGGCGTCCTCGATCTCGGGCGGAAGCTTCTGAAAGAAGCTGGTCAGAATCCACACCCCCAACGGCAGCGTCAGGGTTACGTAGGGGATAATCAACCCTCCGTAGGTATTGAGCCAGCCCGCCGACTGCAGCATGCTCCAGACGGGTCCCGCGATCGATATCTGCGGAAACATGGAAACGAGGAGCAGACTGCCCAGGATCACCTTCCGGCCCGGCAGCCGAAAGCGGGCGAGCGCGTAGGCGCAGAGGAGGCCGATGGCCAGGCTGATGCACGTCGTACTCCCGGCCACGATGACGCTGTTTTTCACGAAATGGAGCAACTGGTACTGCTCCAGGGCCGACCGGTAGGATTTGAAAGACCAGGACGGAACCAGCGTCGGGGGCACCGAGGTGATTTCCAGCGCGGTCTTGAAGGAGGTCGCCACGAACCAGAGGAACGGCAGGAGGCTCACGCCGAAAACAACCGCCACCGCCAGTCCCAGCCACACTTTTGTTCCCGCGCCCGTATACCGCTTCATTCCTTTTCTCCGGTCGTCTTTCCATCGTCATTCATTGCTGAACACGCTTTTGCCCATGAAGCGCAGGTAGATCATCGCAAGGATAAGTACGGCGAAAAAGACCATCACCGAAATGGTTGATCCGTACCCCAGAAATCCTTCCCCGAAAATCTTCTTGTACCCATAGAATTGAAGCACGTTGGTGCCGTCGGCGGGGCCGCCCTGGGTCATGACGAAAACGAGATCGAAGACGCGAAACCCGTCCATGGTACGGAAAAGGAGCGCAATGAGCAGCGACGATTTCACCATCGGCAGGGTGACGTACCGGAACCGCTGCCAGATCCCCGCTCCGTCGATGCGCGCACTTTCGTAGAGTTCCCCGGGAATGGTCTGCAACCCGGCCAGTATGAGCAACCCGGCAAAGGAAGAAGTTTTCCATACGTCGGCGGCGATCACCGCAAGGAACGAAAACAATGGATCTGCGAGCCAAGCCTGATAGGACGCGGTATTCGCTCCGTGGAGCAGAAAATTCAGCAGCCCGTAGTTGTCGTTGAAAAGAAACCGCCACATCTGGGACGCCACCACGGTGGGAATCGCCCAGGGAATCAGGACCGCCGCCCGGACAATCCCCCGTCCGGGGAAGCGCTGGTGGATGACGAGGGCGATGACGAGTCCGAAAAGGAGTTCGAAAAAAGTGGAGATCAGCACGAAGGCCACGGTGTTGCCCAAAGCGCGCAACGCCACCGGATCGTGGAAAAACAACACGTAATGGTCCAACCCCACGAACCGCCGCCCCAGCTGAGGAAGGCTCAGGATGATGCGGTGAAGGCTGAGGAAGAACGAATACCCTATGGGGAAAAAGGCGAAGAGCCCCACAAAGAAGAGGCACGGCATGAGGAGACAGAAAGCGAAAAGCCTTTCCCGTGACGAAAGGGACATACGACGCGCTGAGGGAGCGATCATCCGCCCTTTCCTATTCCTACGGTCTTCGGGATAGTTTCACTCCTTCCCGCCGGCGCCTCGCGAACGTCCGTTTCAAGACGATTCGAATACGTTTCGAGCATAGTTGAGGAGGAGCCTGGCGCTTTCCGGGACGGGGGAATCGCCGAACCTGAGGATTCTCTCCGCGATCTTGGCGATGTTCCCGGCGGCGAGGCTGGTCTTGTGGTTGGGAAAGAAAAGCTCCTTCCGGTTGATCGATTGCCGTACGTTGGGGTCCCGAAAGACGAATCCGAAATAATCGACCTCCATGGTGAGAATATCGCGGAGGCCCTGGCTCACCTGTTCGGTCACGAGAATTTCGTCCGGGTGATCGCCCATGTTGAACACCACACGGGGACGATATTTCCGGCAGAGTTTGTCCACGGCCTGAACCGATGCGGGATCGACGGCCTCCACCATGGCCCGGATGGAAGGGATGTCGAGCCGTTCGTCGGTGATGGGCTTATTGAACGCGGCCTTCAGTCCTTCGCGCACCCGAAAATTCCGAGAAAACTTTTTTTCGACGGCACGCAGGATGAGATGCTTAAGAAAAGACATCATGTTCATGATCGAGGGATATTCGGGAGTGGTGACGATGATGCCGTGATCGGACAGAAGAAAAAAATCGAGCGTGTTGAACGTCGTTCCCGCTCCCAGATCGAGCAGCAGATAGTCGCAGGGGAGCTTTACGATCCGCGAGATCAGCTTCCTCTTCTGCACGTGGGCCAGGTTGGCCATGAAGGGGGTGCGTCCTTCACCCGGAAGAAACCGCAGACGGGGTGCGCCGGTCGGAACCAGCATTTCCTGAAGGTCCGCGGACTTCGTTTTCAGAAAATCGCCGATTCCCGGGTAGCGATTCGTCAGACCCAGGAAGGAGTACATGTTGGAACCTCCCAGGTCAAGATCGGCGACGATCACGTCCTTTCCCTGTTCGGCCAGCGCAATACCCAGGTTGGCCGCCAGAAAAGTCTTTCCCACGCCTCCTTTGCCGCCGGCTATCGGGATGAGCATTCCCATGGTAGTCCTCGGATCCGTTGTTTCGCAATGGGGGGAGCCCTGCCGGATATTCCGATGCACGGTAAACGCCTGGTTACCGAGACGCCGAAGGATACGATTTCCTCCGACGGAAACCGAAGAGGGCGGTGCTTTCTTGTTTGGCGTCACCCACCTTACGGAAAACACCACCCCGAGTCAATGAGCGATCTGCCTTCATATACTGCCGTTTACACCGTGCATAGGGCGGGGAAATGTTCGTCCGTACCTGCCAGGAACCCTATTCCCCGCTGTTCGTGGCCGTCCTGATACACCTGAAGAAACTTTTCCTTCGCCACGGAGGGGACATGGATCACCCGTACGACCTCCTCGAATTTGGACCACTCGGGAGCGAGGACGGGGAGCGAATTGGCGCTCTCCCGAAAAAAGCCGTGCCGGAACGTGGTGCCCGGATTGTCCGGGAAGAGGGCTACGTACAGAATCTCTCCCTCCACGAGATCGTTGAAGAAGTGGGTGCCGTAGGAAACTTCAGGCGTCCCCTCTTCCTGTCGGAACGCTATCTCTGCCAGCACCGAACAGTGGTTGATGTCTTCATACCCCACTCGTACGCCGAGGTTGACGTCGTTGCTGCCCCATCGGCCGGGTCCGAAAAGGGCCATCCGTTTCCCGGCGAGCACCCGGTTGATATGTCCCACGGCCTTCCCCACGTCGAGCTTTTCCTCATAGGATACGATTCCCTGATACGCCGTGGGATCGACGTAGATGACGTATTCGATGTCCCTGACGGAGCCCATGGAAACACCGCGGTTGTTGCTGAAGATGGTATGTTCGACGGGCACCCTGTCGGGGAGCGCCACGTTCTCCCTCTCGCGGATCAGGGGAATGGTCCGGCATTGCAGGAGATGGAGGACGTCGTCGTCCCATGCAAATTCCACATCCACCGTTCGGCCGAACCCATTCTCCAGTTTTTTCAACAGCTTCCTCATCAATGCCGCGAAAGGGGTTTTGGAGAGGAAGTTGTCGAACGTTATGTAGCTTCGATCGGGAGCAACGTCCTGGGTTTTGAAGAGCGGGGCGGTCAGATCGCCGTCGGACTGTACCGAGGCGACGTAGAACAGGTCCGGATGTTCGACGGAACCGAACAGCTCCTGGGCCGGAATGCTGCGGACCTCACCGCTGTTCAGGTCCAGCACGTCCACCATCCGTTGGGAGAAACGGGCAATTCTCGCCGCGTCGGCTTCCGGTCGCAGCAGGGGGTCGCTCAACGCCACCATGCGCGGGTAGTCGCGGGAAACTCTCCCCACGGCACGGGTCCCCAGGCCGAACACCAACCTCACCAGACCGTCTTCCGGTTTGATGCGCGGCGTCCAGAGGTAGGCGTTATGGGAGAAGGCCACACCGGCGGCCGTGGGAAAGAAAAAATCTCCGAACCGCTTCCCCACCACCTTCTCCACCAGAACACTCATGCGTTCATCCGTGTCGATGAGATTCCTCTGGCGGCGATAGGAGAGCGCCGACGGGCCGAAGGTGGAGAGAAAGACCCGTTTCAGCCCTTCCAAGAATGCATTGACGCGTTCTTCGATGCTTCCCTGATTGGGGATGAACACCGACACATACTTCCCGGAGAAAGCATATTCGAAGCTGTCTTCCAATAATGCGGAAGATCGCAGCACCAGGGGATGCGTGCCAATTGATTCCAGCAGGGTGCGGAACATGGTTCTTACGTCGGGGGGGACGGTCGCGCGCTGAAACCTGATCCGGGCTTTTTCGTATTCTTCTTCGATGAGTTCGGGAGGTTTGTACTTCAGGTTATGGAGATCGTACATGTCGTTGTAATCGAGAAAGTCGGAAAAAAATCCCGAACTGACGAAAAACGATTCCGGTGCGCGTACGTACTTTCGAAGGTCCGGTTCTGCCTCCCCGGCTTCGCTCTCGTCCGGGAGAAGAATACGCTGTGCGAGCAGCAACCCCGCGGCCTTCCCCCCGACCCTTCCCGGCTGGCGCGGATTCCACAGGGAATGTTTCAGTATTTCGCCGATGTCCCTGATGGTGAAGTATTTTTTCGCCACCCCGATGAACGAAATCTCTTCGGAAATGAACCGGCGAAGCAATGCCACCCGTATGGCCTCCGCGTCCGCATCCGCCGGACCCGGCAGCTTCACGGAAAAAGCACAATACTCCTTGAGCGCCTCGCGCACCTCCTGCGGCCGCGCCCCTTCGTTGGCTACCACCTTCTCCAGGCGGCAGAGCTTGTCCTGCTTCCGGACCTGATTGACGATGCCGTCGATTTCCTCCTCATTGCACGCGTCGGCGCAAGCGAGGTCGATCAGCGTCTGCTGCATGGCCCCGGCTTCTGCTCCCGCGCCGTTGCGCAGCTCTCTCGGAGAGGGTATCGCGCTTCCCTTCCGTTCGAGCATCTCCCGCAGCAGCGAACGGAACTCATCCATCAGGCGCGGATAGGGCGCAATCTTCTCATACAACCGGTAGGCCCGCGCCAAACGCAGGAGCGCCCGGTCGTCGTCATAGGGAATACTTCCGCCGGTATGGTTATTCTCCATATGATTCGGTCTCTTTCCCTTGTGCGTTCAAGAGGGGCACCGGTTCCATGGTAACCCCGAATCCGGGGAAGCGGCAAGCGGCAAAAACGGAGGAACGGGTGAAGTCGCGGTTCTAAAGAGATGAATCGGCGGCGGACGGGAGGAGTTCCCGGTGGAAACGATACCAGTTGCCGCCCATGACGGCGCTCACCGCATCCGGAGGATAGCCGTGGCGGACGAGCGACTCGGCCAGTACGGGAAAGCGGGACACGTCTTCAAGCCCCCGGTTTGTCGGATCGAACCCTAAAAAATCCGACCCCAGGGCCACGTACTGCGGTCCGTGCCTCTGCACCAGAAAGTCGATGTGCGCGAAAACGTGTTCGAGCGTAGCCTCGCCGTCCGGGGAGAGCATCTCCGGATTGACCGTGATGCCGATGATACCCTGTCTTTGCGCTATGGCGGCTACCTGCTCTTCGCCGAGGTTCCGGGGAATGTCGAAGAATTTCCGCAGTCCCGTGTGGGTGGACACGAGAGGTCCGGGAAAGAGTTCGTTGAGGTCGCGGAAACAGGGATCGCTCAGGTGAGCCAGATCCACGGCGCACCCCTGTTCGGCCAATACGCCGAGCAGCCGCTTGCCGACCCCGGTCAGGCCGTTCGGGTGTTTCACCCCGTTGCCGTCCCCGATGCGGTTGGAGCCCGCGTGGGTGAGACCGATCAACCGAAGTCCCGACTTCCGTGGAAACGACGGTTCGAGATCGAGCAGCGCGTCCGCGTTTTCGAGCATGAAGAGCACGCCCGTAGCGGAACGGCCCTGAAAACAACCATCCAGTCCATCCCTGTCGGCAATCATGGACAGCGGATGCAGATATTTCCGCGCATAGGCCATCAAGCGGCCGAGATTTTCCGCGGCCGTGTCCGGACCGTTCCAGCGGTCTTCGCAGTAGAAGGCATTCACCACCACTTTTACCCCGCCGGCCCGAAGCGCATCGATGGTCACCGGCCCCTCGGACAATTTTCCGAACGGAGTGTCGGGACGGCCGCGCATCATGCCGTAAACCAGGTCCACGTGGCCGTCGATGACGGGAAAAGCGGGATGATCGATCATATCAGCGGACGGCCGTGAGGTAATGGCTGCGGATAAGTTCGAAATGATTCGCATGGTTGCGGATCTTCCATCGGACGTGGCCGCGTTTCGACACCCACCAGGCGGGAACGAATTCATGCTCCAGCATCCGTGCGATGTTCTCCGCGCCCCTGCCGGAATATCTGCCCTCTTCCGTTCCGCCCAGCCACTCGTTGGGGTCGGCGTTGTCCGTGGACCAGGAAAAGGGATCGGAAACGATCAGCCGGCCGCCGTTTTGCACCGCTACCCGGTTCAGCTCCTCCAGATGGAGTTTCGGGCGTGGGAGCTTGTCCACCAGATTGAGCGATGAAACCGTGGAAAACGCACGCGCGGCAAACGGCAGACGCTGCGCGTCGGCAACGATGAATTCCGTGTTGTCGGTATGCCATTGGGCGGGCAGGTTCAGGGCTGATTCGGAAGTAAGGTAACCTTCTTCCTTCAGACGGAACGTTCTTCGGCGCGTCCGCATGATTTCGCGGGCTTCCTCGATAAAGGCGGCGGAAGTGTCGATTCCCACGGCGAACGTGTGAAAACGGGCCAGCTCGAACGTAAACCGCCCGGTGGCGCATCCCGCATCCAGAGCCCAGCCGCTACGCCCCTCGATCAATTCGGCCCAACGGACGTAGGCATCGGAGGCTTCAGGGTCCCCCATAATGTCGCCGTAGTGGCTCCACAGATAGGAAGAAACGACCGGTCCGGTTTCATACTTGGAGGATTCGTCCGAAACCGCCCGGGTGTGCGGTACGTTGAGCCGGGCGATACCGTCCCGAATGCCGTACGTCGATCCGCAGCGGGAGCACGTTAGCGATCCCGTCCACACCTCATCGCCCTCCCCCTCTTCCACGCGGCAGGTCAGGCCCGCCTCCTCGGGAAGACATGCGGGACAGAGCAGGATTTCGCACAGTTTCCGTTTCATGAAGCTTCGGAGCGTCCTCCCGGCGGAGCCATGGGCTGTGGTGCTACGCGAACGGGGTGACCGTAACAGTCACCCCGTTCATCGGATGTAGTGTAAGGAACGGTTACGCCGTCGGGGCGTGGCAGGCCGGAGCGTGGCACGCGGGGGCATGGCATGCGGGCGCATGGCACGCGGGGCCGTGGCATGAAGGTGCATGGCACGCCGGTCCGTGGCAAGCGGGACCGTGGCAGACGGCATTCAACGTACGCGTTTTTTCCACTTCTTTGACTTTAAGCATTTCTTAACCTCCAGTTGTGATGGGTTTGTTTTCGGGTTTCCCGCCGAGGAGCTTCATTTCCCGTAAAGCCTCGGCTGCTCCAACACATTCCTGAAAAAATCGTTCCGTGTCCATTTCGGTGCCGTACCGGGGATAAAGGTCGGATGCGATCTCCTCCAACGTTCTCTCCCCGTTGCAGAGCCCGAGGAAATCACGACCGAAGTCGTTGATTTCCGTTACCTCCAGATCCGTTCCCTCCGCCCGGAATACCAGGAGCGTCTTTTCCTGCGGGTATGCTCCCAGAATGGTTCCCTCGCGAAGGTCCCGAATGACGTCGGTCATCGAGTGATCGAACTGCCGTATCACAACGCCGGGCGCACTCAGCGGTGCGGATTCCTTCCAGCCGGTGAGGTCGATGGAGAAGTCGTCGTGCGGCGCGGGAACGGCGCCCGCTTCGGCCACGGCCGTTTCATACGCCGCTACGTCGCGGATAAGGTCCGCCTTCCCCCTCTCGCATGCCACGAGGAGTTCTTCGACGAACGGCCGGAAATGCGTTATGCAATCATGGGGATCAAAACGCCTCTGGTCCCTGTTTTCCACACGCCGTATCCAATCCAGCCAGCGCAGGAACAGGGTCGAGGGCGACGGTTCTATCCACCGGGTCAGCAGGAACAAGGATCGCGCATAGCAGGTGATCGCCAAGGGAAAATAGTCGGCGATGTCCCGCAGGTCGTCGAGGTTCATGCCCGGACAGGGGACATTGAAAAAGCTACTGAACACATACGGGTCGGAATCGATGAGTTCATCGTCCTCGGGCAGCCTCCTGCCCCCGTTGAACTCCAGTCCGAGAGAAAAATAGCTGTCCACGCCTCTCGTCAACCGGTCGCGGTAGCCGGCATGAAGATCGGTACCCGGAAGCACGGTGGGAAGCTGCACGATGGTGTTGACGCTTCCGAGGATGCCCGTCCTGAGCGCCAGCTCCAGCGTCTGGTCGATGTCGGACCGCTCTTCTTCCGGAAACCCCACGATGTAGCTCAGCGTGGGCACGATTCCCGCTTCGGTGGTTTCCGACACGCGCTGAAAGAGCACCGTTCGATCGATTCTCTTGTTGATGAACCCGAGGGTCTTCTCGGAACCAGAATCGATACCGTAGCACATGGATTCGCATCCCGCCTGGTGCATAAGGTCGAGAGTGGGGCCGTCAACGGTATCCAGCCGCGAAATGCAGTACCAGGGAAGCGTGTTCAGCCCCTCGTCGAGGAGCCTTTCGCAAAACTCCACCACAAATTTTCTGTTCGCCGTGAACTGATCGTACGAGAGCAGCACGCATTCCGCGCCGCATTCGTCCCGGAGGTTACGCATCTCACGGACGAGCCGATCCACGGAGTAGGTCCGTGACCGCCGCCGCCACAACGTCGATTCGGAGCAATACACGCAGCGGTGGGGACATCCTCGGCCCGCTTCCAGCACGGCGATGCTCCTCGGCAGGTTGCAGGCGTCCCGGTACTCGCTCAGCGGCGCCAGGAATCCGTAATCCGGCAGCGGCAGTTCATCAAGGTCGGCGATCAGTTCACGGTCCGGATTCTGCGTTATCCGTCCGTCGTCCCGCCAGGTCAGACCTTCCACCCCGGCCGGATCGCTCCCCGCGTCGTAGGCGGCCATAAGTTCGGCAAACGTGATTTCGCCCTCCCCCCGTACCACCGCATCGATGGAAGGGTAACGGCTCAGCGTTTCCACGTCGACGAAAGACGCATTGTGTCCGCCCACCACGATACGAACGTGAGGAGCGGCCCGTTTTATTCGCCGCGCGATCTGCACCACGGCCGGATAGGTGGTACACTGAGCTCCGAACCCCACTACGTCGGGGTTGTTCTCCAGAATCCCGGCCGTGCAGGCATCGTAGATGCCCGAGTCCAACCGCAGCGTTCCCTGCCTGACGGCAAGGACGAAATCGTGAATGCGTATTTCATGCCCCGCCCCCTTCAGACCGGTAGCGACGCCGACCAGTCCCAACGGAGGCAGGTTATACATGGGTTCGAAATAGAACGGTGGAAAAACGAGGCTGATTCTCATATCAGAATGTCGTGAGGTATCTCACTTCCCTGCATTGTCATATCACTCTTCAGTTTTTCGAATTATCCGCTTGCCGTTGCCCTCGTGTCTGCCTTACGACGACACGAGCATGTACGTCCGTTTCAAGGGAATCGAAAGCATCGACGTCACGGCAGCCGGGAAAGCAGCTCCGTGATGCGGCCGTACGCTTTGAGCCCGTCCTTCCATTCCTGGGGAAGGGCTTCTTCGATGAGATGAGCACCCACTATCATACCGACGGCCATTCCCCTTCCCGACGAGTCGCCGCCCGCCAGGACGTTCTGAATCATCCCTTCCCGCAAATCCTTCTCATATTTCAGAACCAGATGCACGGTGGAGGGAAAGGCGCCGTCGGCACCGCACACCTGCCCGAACCGTTTCACGGCCGTAACGGTATCCTCCTTTACGGAGGCCATTCCCTGGTCGACGAACGCAACGAGTTCCTTTTGAGCGAATGGTTCCCGAACCACGTCCTGCATCGCTTCCGTGGGGGTCAACCCCTGGAGGACCTTCCAGGCCGTCCGGGCCAGAAACTCGGCACAACTCACCACCAGGGGATTGTTGTGGGTCATTACCGTCTGAGCCTTTACCGCCGCAACCAGGCCATCGAGGTCGTTCCGATAGACATATACCAGGGGAGCGACGCGGGAGCCGCCCGCCAGATCGGTCGACGAAGATCCGGACGCTTCCGGTCCCCTCCCCTGCATGAGGTTTTCCAGGGTCGCCTTGGTGGCCTTGTCATAGTAGCCGTCATAGTCGGTGAAAAGGTCTTTCCACCTTTTTGCGAAATCGTGAAGATCGAACCCGCCTTTTTCGGCCAGCGATTCGAGCAGCACGAGCATCTGGTCGCCGTAGTGAGTGAACCCGCCAAGCGGCTTGGACGGATGATAGGAATCGGGTCCCGGTTTCAGGTAGGATTTGACCGGTCCGAACTCCCTGGCAACGCGATCCGTGTCGTATATCCAATGCACACCGAGCGCAAGCGCATCCGCCGCGAACGAGGCGACCACCATTGCTCCGGCCTGACTATCCATTTCCGCCTCCTATTTTCCGCCCGGAGCCTGCCGGCAACAACCTCCCCGGCTCTCTCCGTTTTCACTCGGGCGATCCTGCTTCGGAACCCCGAACGCTTTCCGTGCCATCGTATCGCCCGATAGAGTGAATTGAATTATACATGGCCGAAGACCCGAAACACAATAAGTCGGGCGAAAAAACGTGTAGCCGGCGCAAGGACCGGCAATGAATTACTTATTTTTCCGTACCATTTCGGGAGGTTACTCCGCTCCTCTTCAAGCGGTCCGCGTTGGCTGCCGTGGGAGAAGACGCGGGTGTCCGGCTTTTTCAGCGATGAAATCCGCGAGCGGAATTCCCATCTCCAACCGATTCCCGGCTGGACAGGAGGAGTTGATGCTATTACTACTATTACCCGAAAGTGAATTCGGAGAAAGAGGGAAAGACATGGGAAATAACACCGTTGACCACGTCGTGTGGCGTCTGGAAGACATCTATCTCGGCATGGACGATCCCCAACGGGAAGTCGACCGCGAATGGTGCAGGCGGCAGGCCCGCTTCCTCGCGGAAACCTACCGAGGCAGGGTGGCCGGTCTTTCTCCCGAAGAATTACGCGACGCCGTCCGGCTTTTCGAGGAGTTCTCGGAACGACTGCAAAAACTCTCCTCGTATGCACAGCTCTCTTTCGCCACTCGCACCGAGGACGCAGCCGCCGGCGCTCTCCTGCAGGAAGCCGTGGAACTGGAAAGCGAACTCAACCGCGACACGCTTTTTTTCGAACTGGAATGGAAACAGCTCGAAGAGGAAAAGGCTCGCGAGCTATTGGACGATCAGGCATTGGTCGGGTACCGGCACTTCCTCTCCGAACTCAGAAAATATCGTCCGCACACGCTGACGGAGCCCGAGGAGCGTATCCTGGCGGAAACCGCGCCGGTAGGAAGCGGATCATGGTCCACCCTTTTCGACAAGGTGATGGGGGCGTTGCGTTTCGGGGAAAGCGGCAGGACGCAATCCGCAGTGCTGGGCGACCTCTATCTTCCCGAACGGGAAACGAGAAAACGAGCAGCGGGGGAATTCACCGATGGGCTGTTGACGGTGCGCCACATCGCGGCGCATATCTTCAACACCGTCCTGCTGGACCGATCCATCGAGGACCGGCTCCGTTCCCACCCCCACTGGCTCAACAGCCGCAATCTGAGCAACGAAATCGACGACCGAACGGTTGACGCCCTCGTCCAGGCCGTTACTTCGCGCTACGACATCGTCCACCGCTACTACGCCCTCAAGGCGAACCTCCTGGGGCTGGAACGGCTCAACGATTACGACCGTTACGCCCCCCTGCCCGGGGCGGACGATGCCGTCTTCACATGGGAACAGTCCCGCGATATTGTCCTTGACGCCTATCGGGAGTTTTCTCCGGCCATGGCCGATGTCGCGGAACGGTTTTTTCAGGAAAAATGGATCCACGCGCCCGCCCTGCCCGGCAAACGGGCGGGAGCTTTTTCCCACTCAGCCGTACCGTCGCTCCATCCCTACATCATGATGAACTTCACGGGAAAACAGCGGGACGTATCGACTCTGGCCCATGAACTGGGACACGGCATTCATCAGTTTATGGCACGCGAACAGGGATTGTTCAACGGCAGGACGCCCCTGACCATGGCGGAGACCGCCTCGGTGTTCGGAGAACTGCTGGTGTTCCGGAGGATTGTGACCGGGATCGCCGACCGGCGGCAGGTGTTGGCGCTCCTCTGCTCCAGGCTGGAAGACGAGTTCGCCACCATTTTCCGACAGGTCGCCATGAACCGCTTCGAGCACCATACCCACACGGAACGCAGGGCAAAGGGAGAACTTTCCCCGGAACGGTTTTCCGAAATCTGGCTGAAGACGCAAGGCGAAATGCTGGGCGATGCAGTGGAACTCACGCCGAACTACGGCGTCTGGTGGTCGTACATCCCCCATTTTATTCATGCGCCCGGATACGTCTATGCCTACGCCTTCGGCAACCTGCTCGTGCTGGCCCTGTCGCAAAAATACCGTGTACAGGGCGAAGGTTTCGTAGCGCTCTATCTGGAACTGCTCCGGTCGGGAGGCAACAATGCACCGCGGGAACTCCTCGCCCCCCTGGGCATACGGCTGGACGATCCCGATTTCTGGCGGCAGGGGCTGGACATGGTGGACGAAATGGTACGGGAGGCGGAACACCTGGCGGCCGACTGATGGGATCGCACCCGCTCACGCGTCGTCCGTGGGGGTTACGTGTCCCTTACTGCCGCTGTTCGACGAGTTTCCCCAGCGGGAAAAGGAGAATCGGTATTCATTCCGCTTTTCAATTTCCCCGGTTATAAGCTAGTATAGTCGATCATCGACAGGTCAAATGAAGTGCTGACAGCCGAACCCCGGGCCGCCGACCTGTCGACGATTATGAATGATACCCGTTCCGTCGATTTTCTTTTTTTCTTTTGACGGGTTTTTCCCGTTTTGGATGGCATAAAAGAACGATGAAGAACATCGAATTGTCCGCCATGCGGATTCTGATCGTTTTCCCCAAACGCTCCGAAGCCGTCGCCATGAAAACCGGCCTGGAAAAGCTCGGTTTTACGCGGCTCGACATCAGCAACAGCGGAGTGGGGGCGCTCGCCCTGCTGAGCAGCACGAAATACGACCTCGTGATCACCGACCGCGAACTTCCCGGGGGGGTGAGCGGGCTCGAAATGATCCGGAGGATGAACGTCGACAGGGTACTGTTCACGACTCCCACCATCATGATCACGACGGAGAACCGCAGGGACAAGATCATGGAGGCCATCTACGCCGGTGTGGGGGGATATGTTCTGCGGCCGTACACCATGGCCGTCATAGAAGGAAAAATAAAGGAACTCCTCACCGCCACGGGCGCTTTCGCCAGCAAGATGCGCAAGGTGCAGGAAGGCGCCGAACTCCTTCACAAGGGCAAGGTTGAGGAAGCCATAGAAACGTTTGAGGAACTGGTCGTTGTCGAACCGGAGGCCGAAGAGCTCTATCTCGAAGGCAATCGCAGCCTGGCCGAAGGACGATATGAAGAAGCCATCGTCTTTTTCCGACGGGCCATTGAAATCAATCAGTTATACGCCGAGGCCTACCGGGGGCTCGGTGAAGCGTACATGAAAAAGGGCGACACGGAGCAGGCCGAACAATATCTCATCAAAGCCGGCCAACTCTTTATTCAGCGCAACCAGTTCAACGAGGCGCGGGAGACGATCCTGGCCGCGCTTCAGGTGAATCCCCAGAGCGTCAACCCGTACAACACCCTCGGCATCGTCTATCGCAAATCGGGTGACTACCACAAATCGATCCAATATTATGAACTAGCGCTCAAGATAAGCCCCTATGACGAAAAGATTCATTACAACCTCGCCCACGTCTTTCTTGAAACCGACCAGAAAAAAAGAGCTATTGAAGCACTGGAGAAGGCTCTCGCCCTGAACCCCGAATTTACGGAAGCCCGTCGGTTCAAGGAACATCTCCTGACGCGGGATTCCGACACCGACACCGCCTCTTCGCTTCCTATTCGCCCCATAACGGAACGGCGTTATATTCCCCTGGTAGAAACCGGCGAAGATTTGCACGTCGTAGTGCGGGCCACCATGCAAAAAGGCGGGGGCGATGCGCGCATTATCGCTTTCGATCTTCGGAAACCGGTATTCGAAGGCTTGAGCAAAGAAGCACTGGCAGGTGCATGGGATGAAGTGGTGCGGGCAGCATCCGCTTCGAACGGTTGCATTCCCAAGTTCATTGAAGCGGGAAACGAAGACGGTATTTACTATTCGATCAGCGAATGGCTGGACGGCCTCCCGCTCCTCGAAGGCCTCAGGCAGCCGAAGAACGTACCTCTCTGGACGCTCCTCGAGGTCGCCCGATCGACTGCCGAAACCCTCTCCCTGATGCATCGGGAGGGATTCATTCACCAGTCGCTTTCCCCGTTGAACATCATCGTCACGCGGGACCGGCGGATCAAAATCATCGATTTTCGTATTTACGGCATGGAGACGTTGCTGCGCTCGGCCGTCACCGTAGAGGCCGTGGTAGTAAATCCCTACCATTCCCCTGAGCACTATTCGGAAAGCGCCCTGACTCCGGCGACGGATGTGTTCTCCCTGGGTTCCATCGTTTACGAGATGCTTACCGGTACCAAAGCGTTTACCGCCGCTTCCCCCTCCAAGCTCATTTTCGGCATTTGTTTCGGCGAACCGGCGCCCTTCGTCCATCCGAATCCGGCCTTTACGGAGGCAACCCGCGCCTTCCTCAAGACGGCGCTCTCCAAAAATCCCGCGGATCGCTTTCCCACCGCCAAGGAGATGGAGCAGGCGCTCGCGTCGCTTATCAGCCTGATGGGCGAGGAAAAGCGCCGAAACGCTCAGACCTTCAAAAAGCAATAAGCTTGCCCGCCCTCGGGTGGTCAGACGGCACTTTCCGCCAGTTTCCCGGAATGTTCGTGAATGTGGCGTCCGTGGTCTTCTTCATGCGTGTGATCATGCCGTTCGTGCGTGTGCTCGTGGCCTTCGCTCTCATGATGATGGGAATGGCTGTGCCGATGCACATGCTCGTGAGCATGCCGCATATCATCGCGTGAATGCTCGTGGCTGTGGCAGTGCACGTGTTCGTGCTCATGCTCGCCCTGCGTCTGGGTCCCTTCCATGATCGTTTCCTCCTTATCCGTGAACAGTTGCTTTTTCAGCAAGTTAACTATGGACGGCAACCGGTCAACAGTGCTCCGGAAAACAATCCGGGAAAGGACGAAAGCCCTCTCCCGGCAGGTGAAGGGAAACAGTGGTTCATTCACCGTTTCTATTTTGTTCCAAATACCTCGGGAGGCTTTTGAGTGCTCCCCGTCGCATTGGGGAAATCCACCGCCTTGTAGGCTTTCTTGTTTTCATCTATCAGCTTGCGGGAGTCCTCCATGAAATTCACGTACCGCTTTTTGCATTCGTAGAAACCGTGCCACCAGGCATAATCGGGCGCCATCATGGCCGCTCCGAACCGAGCCCTCCTTCCTTCGTGATGCCATAGTTCGTAAAATTCGAATTCGAGCCGCTCGTCGAAAAACCGAGAATTATCAAGAAGCTTCTTTTCATACAGGGTATCCAACATTTTTCGGGCGGGCTTGTAGTAGACCTCGTTGTATTCCTCCACCACCTTGTCCAATTTCGCAAAATGGGAGTCCACCCACGGCTTACTGTGACATTGCAGACAGACGTCCTTCATTTTCCCCCGCTCGACTTCCGCGTTGGTCTTTGCGGGGAATGCGGCGAAGTCGGACGGTCGCACGGTCAGCGGGGCCTGGGTTTCCCAGGCGAGCCTTTCCGTGACGTCGTGCGAAGTGAGGACCTTTCCGGAGCCGGACATGTGGCAGACCGCGCAGGTGGGCGCACGGAAGTCCACGCCGGGCGTCCAGGTGCCGGGGGCGGCGCCCCAGTTGTACTGACTGCCGAATGCGGTGTAGATGTCCCCGTGTTTGGACTCCATGTAGATTTCGATCTGCGGATGATCGGGCCCGAGGTGACACTGGCCGCAGGCTTCCGGTTTCCGCGCCTCAGCGATCGAAAAGCGGTGCCGCGTGTGGCAGCTCGAACAGCTTCCCTTGCTCCCGTCCATGTTGATGCGCCCTACCCCCACGTTGGGCCAGGTAAGCGGATCCGGCTTGCCGTCCTTCATCTTGAGGACGGACCCGTGGCAGTGATAGCACCCCGACGCGCGTTCAAAATCGCTGTTCATCCCATTGTTGAGCCAGGGGTCGATTTTCCATATGATCTCTATGGTGTTGGCATGCTTGCTCATGCCGAATTGTTTCGCCTCGTCGGGATGGCACCGGGAGCAGTCCTTGGGGGTGACCACCGCGGTCACCGGCACCCGGTATTCCTTGGTCCCGTACTCGCGATCGCTCCGTTCATACTGCTTGAAGTGCTCCTGGCTCACGTCCGGATCGAACTCCTCCGCCTGATGGCAATCGATGCAGGTAATGTTCGCGCTGGCATGCCGACTTGCCGCCCAATCCGAAAAGATACCCGGACTCTCTTTCTTGTGGCACTCGATGCAGGCGACCGCTTCCCTGGGCATACTTCGTTCGATACGGAATTCCTTTACCTTCGGCTGATTTACCGCCTGCGGGGGGTGATTCGAAGGCTGTTGCGTCTGGCCGTTCACCCCCGCTGGGAGAACGATCAGCAGAAGTCCGCACAGGATTTGGGACAACACCGCTTCCCGTTTCATTCCGACTTCCCTCCTTGTGGTCAATGGATTCCGTTCGTCCGCTACAAACCGACTCCCCGATAGGGCGATCGATATTGTTTGTACTGGTAGGTGGGCCGCTGTACGTGCACCAGGTTCCTGTGGCAGTCCACACATTTCTTTTCGTACCCGGGACGCGGATAGAGCACGGTTTTGTGCGCCAGCATGGCTCCGCGTTTATCGGGAATGTAGAGAAGGTTCCGATGACATTTCATGCATTGTTCGTTCTTCATGCCGGCGTACGCTTTCAAGCGGTTTTCTTCGCGGTCGTACTCCCCACCGACGAAATGTTTGAAGACGTCCTTAATGCCGTGAAACGTCTTGGCGTAAAAAAACTCCACGGTATCCGTTGGAGCGGGCAGGTGGCAATCCATGCAATCCGCGACGAACCCCTGGCCGTTGTTCACGTGAGTCGAAGTCTTCCAGGCGTTATAGGCGGGCTGAATCTCATGGCAGGACGCACAGAACCCGGGGGTCGAGGTGCGGGCCATGGTATAGTAGGTAAGGCTGAAAAGCGGAAAGGCGATGAGAAGGCCGAGCACGACCAGGATGATGGACTTGAACACCTTTTTCATGTTCTCCTCGCGTCCTGCTTCGTTTTTGGTTCATGAGGAACTACGGGAAAGAACAAGCTGTATCTTGTATACAAAAAGATCGTCGCCGAAAGCAACGTAAAAGTATTCACAGCCAGGGGAGGCCAGCCGTTACCGGCGACAGTATTCCTCTTCCATAAAAAACCGACCGGCTCTGGAGTCAGGCACCGCTCGTGGACGTTTTTTTCAGCATGGAGTACACTCGCTGCGGTTCGCGAATGCCTTTCAGTTCCACGAATCCCAGGTCGTGCACCGGCCACAGGTTTTGTATCAAAACCCCGGTGGCGTCCCCGATGAGGATGTCGCCGCCGCCCGCGTGTCCCGCCAGCCTTGCGGCGATGTTGGTCACCGGGCCGCTGGCCGTGTAGGTCATTCGGGTTTCAAGCGATCCCACGAACCTGGTCATCCCCACCAGTGCGTCCCCGGAATTGATTCCCATGTTCACGTAGATTCGGGGATACTTCCCGCCGAGTTCCCGCTGGGCCTGCTCGGCCCGCTCATGGATGTCCATGGCGGCTTTCACGGCGTTGACGGCGTTGGTCCGGGCGTCATGACCCTGAAAGATGATCATGAGCCCGTCTCCCGCAGTCTCATTGATTTCCCCATGATAACGCTGGATGGGGTCCACGAACCGGGAAAAGAGCGACTCAATGATGACGTTGACCTCGGCCTGGGAAAAGGACGAGCTGAGTCCCGTGTAGTCTTCGAGGTCCAGAAACAGGATCGTTACCTCCCTGTTCTCCTTTTCCATCTTCACCGAATCGGGGTCCTGCTCCAGCAGCGTGCGGACCGATTGGGGAACGAAGGCCGACAGCTGCGACAGCATCTTGGAAATCTTCAACTTCTCCTGCGTCACCTCCCAATGATTTCGCGCCTTGAGAATCGCATGGGCCACCGTTTCAGCCAGGTCCTGTACGATCAGGTAATCCTTTTCCGTAAACTCGCTTCCGGGCCTGGACACCACACTCACCACCGCCAGAAGCTGGTCGTTCACCATCGCCGGGACGGCGACTTCCGGTCCGACCTCCACCTTGCTGCCGTCGTGCCGGACAACCGGCAGACTCTGAGCCAACACCACGGACTTTTTGGCGGCCACCGCTTCCATGATGGCGGGTCGAAAGCGCTTGCAGGAAAGGCAGTTCATTGGCCGCTCGTACAACTGGCACTGGAGTGGCCGCGTGTAGAGCGGAGCGTCCTTGTCGACCAGAAGAATGCACACTTCAAGGGCGGAAGGAATCAGGTTTCTGGCCTCGATACGCAGCTTTTCCAGAATTTCGTTTACTTCCAACGTGGTGGCGATCTTGGCGGCAATGCTCCGGTACGCCAGAAACCGTTCCTTGTAGTACTTGCACTCCGGATCGTCAGTATCCGCGAAACACTTTCCGTCCTCGTCGAAGATCATGGGCGCCTTACCTCCGACACCACTTCTGCCACGCCCGCGAGCGGAGTGTCAAACCCCTCGCTCAGATAGGCGGAGCAATGGTGACGACCAGGCGCATGTCCGCTTCGGCCCGAACACCATGAGGTTCGGCGATGTCGCAGATCAGGATGTCCCCTCTTTCGGCCGGGAGGGTGGCGCCGTCCTTCCCCAGATAGAGTCCCCTGCCTTCCAGCACGAGGATGGTCAACTGGCCCTCGATGTCGTGCGAGTGCACGGGTAGTTCCTGCCCCGCCTTGAGGTTGAAGTTGAGCACTTTGAAATATGCCGAATCGTGTATCAGCAGCCGCGACAGGCCGTCGGGCTTGAAATCGTTCGCAGTCGGGATTTCGACCTTTTTCATGGGGTCCTCCTTAGTCAGGCGGCGATTTTGTCCCGCTTCAGTATTTCGCCCCGCGTGCTCACCGTCACCCGCTCGATGGGCATGGTGGCGCCCGCTTCCGCAGCGGCCTTGCGAATGATCATGCTCATGGCGGAACAGCACGGGACTTCCATATCGAGTATCGTCAAGCTCCGGATGGAATTCATCTTGAAAAGCGAAGTGAACTTTTCCACGTAAGCCTTTGTATCGTCGAACTTCGGGCATCCGAGCAAGACGATTTTTCCCGGAAGGAAATCGCGATGCAGGAACGGATAGGCCACGGGCACGCAATCGGAAACCACGAGCAGATCGGCGTCGCGCAAAAAAGGCGCATTGGGGGGAACGAGGCTGATCTGAACGGGCCACTGCGACAGAGCCGACCCTTCGCCGGCTTCGTCCGGACCGGTCACCGGTCTGCGTTTTGCCGTCGGCTGGAACGTCTGGATTTTTGCCGACGGGCACCCGCCGGCCAGCGGCAGCTCACGCGTCATTTCCTCGAAGGCCTTCTGTTCATGGAGGAACTCCTCGACCGCTTCTTCGTCGAAATCCTCGGCCTCGCGTTCCACGATAATCAGGGCGTCGTTGGGGCACTCTCCGAGGCAGGCCCCGAGTCCGTCACAGAACTTTTCCGCCCTGAGCTTCGCCTTGCCGTTCACGACCTCGATGGCTCCCTCGGCGCAGGAGGGCACGCACAGCCCGCAGCCGTTGCACCGTTCTTCGTCGATCCGGATGATTTTCCGTTTGATCTTCATGACTACCTCCTACTACCTTCTATTGAGCGGGAAAGCAGCTCTTGCGCCAGCTTCCTTCCGCTGTCGGTCTTCAGGCCGGAGAAGGATGCATCGGTTGTTTCAATGGAGTCAGCGCCGTTTTCCTTCATTTCCTCTTCCATGCCCGCAATGGCGTCGGCATCGTACACCACCTTGAAGTTCAACGATTCTTCTGCTTCCGGACGATGGTGACGTCGCACGATGTCGCTCACTTCCTCGACGATTTTGTTGTCGGCGCCGAGCCGTGAGAGCAGCTCCCGCGCCTTTTCCGCATTTTCCGCGCCCGCATCCGACGCCGCCCCGTTCGTTCCCGGAAGCCCGAGGTTGATCAGGTGGGCCGCGGAAAGCACCACTGCGGGGTTTGCCCCTTCTCCCCTGCAGATTTTCTCCGCGTAACGCGCCGTCCTCATGGCACGGCCCACGCGTTTGAAATCTCCCCGGAGGGAACGCTTCACTTCAATGGCCACCCGGTCTTTCAGGAGGTCCTGCTTTTGCGACAGCACCTCCGCTGGCAGGTTGCCGATGCACTGTTCCGCGTATTCGCAATAGGCTGCGCAGCCGAAATCCAATTCGGGATTGATGAACCGGTGTCCGCATCCGGAACATTTCCGGGTGGGATCATCCTTGAAAAATTCCACCGTGGTTCCGCACTTGGGGCAGGAAACCTCATAGATCGCTCCCGGTTTCCAATACCTGCTGTCCTGTCCGGGACATTTCATGATGCTTGCCTCCTTTCCACCGCCGAAGCACGGAAATCATTCATGCGTTGTTTCCGGTATTCAACGTAACTACCATCTCTCCATGCGCAATCGGCGGGAGGCGGTGGACCGCCTCCCGCTCCACGGCTTCACCCCAGAATGGCCTTGAGGTCTTCGTCGGGGGTGGTGATGGGTTTGATGTCGAAGTTTTTCACCAGCACGTCGAGCACGTTGGGGGTGATGAACGCCGGCAGCGAGGGTCCCAGACGGATGTCCTTGATCCCCAGGGAAAGCAGCGTCAGCAGAATGGCCACCGCCTTCTGCTCATACCAGGAAAGAACCATGGACAGCGGCAGCTCGTTCACTCCCACATTGAAGGCCTTGGACAACGCCACGGCAATCTGAATGGCCGAATAGGCGTCGTTGCACTGCCCCACGTCGAGCAGCCGGGGAATACCGCCGATGTTGCCCAGGTCCTTGATCGAAGAACCGGAATTTGCCGCAAGCCAGGGTGAGCACCACGCAATCCTTGGGGACCTTTTCCACGAACTCGGTATAGTAATTCCTCCCCGGCTTTGCGCCGTCGCAGCCCGCCACCAGGAAAAAGTGCCGAATGGCTCCGCTTTTCACCGCTTCGATCACCTTGTCGGCAACGCCCAAGACGCTGTTCCGGGCAAACCCCACCATTACTTTCTTGCCGTCGCCGTCCTCTTTGAACCCCTCCATGGAAAGCGCTTTTTCGATGATTTCGCTGAAGTCGGGCCCGGGCACGTGCTTCACTCCCGGCCAGCCGACCAAGCCCGTGGTGAAGATGTTGTCCTTATAGGATTCCTGGGGCTTCATAATACAGTTGGTGGTCATGAGGATGGCGCCCGGAAACTGTCCGAACTGCTTTTGCTGATTCTGCCAGGCCGTGCCGAAGTGCCCGTAGAGATGAGGATACTTTTTCAGCTCGGGATATCCGTGCGTGGGCAGCATTTCGCCGTGGGTGTAAACGAAGATTCCCTTCCCTTCGGTCTGTTTGAGCAATGCGTCAAGGTCCTTGAGATCGTGTCCGGAAACGAGGATGGCCTTGCCCTTTTTGTACCCGAGTGGCACCTCGGTCGGGACCGGGTGGCCGTAGGTTCCGGTGTTGCCCGCGTCCAGCAGTTCCATGGTCCGCAGATTCGTCTGGCCGGCCTTCATGACCAGCTTGAGCCAGTCGTCAAGACCGAGGTCCTTGCGCAGAACGGCGGCATACGCTTCGTGCATGAAAGCATAGACCGCATCGTCCTCCTGGCCCAGAATCTGCGCATGGTCCGCATAAGCCGCGATGCCGCGGAGTCCGAAAATCACCGTATGCTTGAGAGCCTGGATGTCCGCGGGGGTGGTCGTATCGGCCTTGAATCCGACCTTTTCACCCTGTTTCACGAGTTCTTCCACCGTGGACGCAGGTGTGAAATTGGCCGCATCTTCGCTGAAATCCACTTTTCCGCCGGCGGCCTTTACCTTCTTTTTCAGCTCTTCACGCAGTTCCACCGACTTCCGGATGAGTTTGACGAAACGATTGGAATCGAAATCGACGTTGGTGAGGGTGGAAAACGCGGCCTTGCTGGTGAAAACGTTGGTTTCCCTGTCCGTCACACCGACCTTGCGCCCTTCCACCGCAACCAGGGAGATTCCCTGAAGCGCATAGGTAAGCAGGTCATGGAGGCTCGCCACATCGGCCTGTTTGCCGCATACTCCGATAACCGTGCATCCGGTTCCCTTGGCCGTCTGTTCACACTGATAGCAAAACATGTTCTCCTCCTTGATTCTTGGGGTTGTTTCTCACTTTTTATTTTCTTCGGGGTGCCGTCCGGGACGGCTTCTTTTCCTCCATCACTACACCGCATAATACGCAAGCGGGCAGCGCTCCGCCTTGACCCAGGTCAAATGACGATTTTTTTCGCCCGGAAGAAGATCGATTTCACCGACTTTTTTTATTGGTACTGGAAAGTGTAGCATTTCCCGTGGTAGGAATGAAATGAGAGGGGGAGTTTTTTGAAAGAATTTGACATTTCCATTCGCCTTCGAATCGACGGCCATTCGCGATATCGCACAAATACAACGGAAGAGGAAAATACCTCAAGGATCACGAATGAGAGAAGAACAGACCGACGTTCTGCACGGACAGTTGTCCCGCACGCCCCTCTTCAAGGGAATGCCCGGAGACAACATTCATGAACTGGTGCGTATCGCGGTAGTGAAAAAAGTCGTTCGGGGAACCTCCGTTTTTGCCGAAGGAGACAATGCGAACGGTTTTTACGTGGTGGCAAGCGGAAGAGTGAAAATATTCAAACTCTCTCTCGACGGCAAGGAACAGATCATCCACCTGCTCGGACCCGGGGAACCGTTCGGGGAAGTACCGGTTTTCCAGGGAACCGTATTCCCCGCCCATGCGGAGTGTCTGGAAGACTCCGAACTGATCTTCCTGCCCCGGACCGCGTTCATCGGTCTGGTGAAGAACAATCCCTCTCTTGCACTGAACATGCTGGCCGTACTGTCTCAACGGCTCCGCGCCATGACTAGAATGATAGAAGATCTGGCGCTCAAGGAGGCACCCGCCCGGTTCGCCGCCTACCTGCTTTACGAAAGCGACCGCACGGGAAAATCGGACGCTGTTCAGCTCGACATCGCAAAATCCCTGTTGGCGAGTCTCATCGGCGCCACGCCCGAGACGCTTTCCCGCATACTGGCCAAACTCACCAGGGAGGGGTTCATCCGGGCTGAGGGTTCGCGCATTGTTATTCTGGACAGAACTTCACTGGAGCTGCTTGCCTCGGAAGGCAAGCTGTAGCGTTCCGGAGTATCCGTCCCGCCGATCATTCGCGCCCTTCCGGCGCATCCGAGAAACAAATCAATTATTTTTCTTCTCCTTCAACCGAATCGAACCAGAAATCGCTTGATTTGAGGGCCGCAATATCCTACATATACGTAGGCTATGTCGCAATTTGGCGCATGGCAGGGGATGTAATTTCAGGGGATGGGTTTGCGGGTGAGCGAGGGGTTATGGAGATGCGAGCGATTCAACCGAGTGTTCGGAGGGAGCTGAACGAACTTTCGCTGTTGTTTGAAATCAGTCAAACTTTAGATCAGAGCATGGATTTGCGGGAAGTCGTGGGGAAGATTCTGAAGCTCATGGCGGACCGCATGGGCATGTTGCACGGCACGCTTGCTCTGCTGAACAGGGAAAACAAGGAAATCACCATCGAGGCGGCCTATGGTTTGTCGGGCAGCCAGCAGGCGCGCGGTAAGTACAAACTGGGAGAAGGCATCACCGGACAGGTGGTAAAGACCGGTACTCCGGCGGTAGTGCCTCGCATATCGGAGGAGCCGCTCTTCCTGGACAGGACCGGTGCGCGCAAATCGCTGCCCAAGAGCGATATTTCCTTCATTTGCGTACCTATTAAACTGGAAAACGAAGTCATCGGGTCCTTGAGCGCCGACCGGCTGTTCACCGACGACGTCTCCTTCGAGGAAGACGTTCGGCTGCTCGCCATCATCGCTTCCATGGTCGCCCAAAAGGTGCGACTTCGGCAATCCGCCATGGAAGAACGGCAGCGGCTCATGGACGAGAATAACCAGCTGCAGGAAAAGCTCAAGGAACGGTTCCGGCCGTCGAACATCATCGGCAAATCGAAGGCCATGCAGTCGGTCTTCGATCTGATAGCGCAGGTTTCCCGAAGCGACACCACCGTCCTCATTCGGGGCGAGAGCGGCACGGGAAAAGAACTGGTGGCACACGCCATCCACTATAACAGTCGAAGGGCCTCAAAATCGTTCATCAAGGTGAACTGTGCGGCGCTGCCTGAAACCGTGGTGGAGAGCGAACTGTTCGGCCACGAACGCGGCGCCTTCACCGGTGCCATCGCCAGGAGGAAGGGGCGTTTCGAACTCGCGCACAATGGAACCATCTTCCTGGACGAAATCGGGGATTTGTCGCCGGCGACACAGATCAAACTTCTCCGCGTACTCCAGGAGAGGGAATTTGAACGCGTGGGGGGCACCCAGACCATTAAGGCGGACGTACGCATCATCACCGCCACGAACCGCAACCTGGAAGTCCTCATAACCGAAGGGAAGTTCCGCGAAGATCTTTACTATCGGCTTAATGTGTTCCCCATCCACATGCCACCCCTGCGGGAGCGGAAAACCGACATCCTGCTGCTGGCCGATTACTTCGTGGAAAAATACAGCACGGCCAACAGCAAGAACATTCGCCGCATTTCCACCCCCGCCATCGACATGCTCATGGCCTATCACTGGCCGGGCAACGTGCGGGAACTGGAAAACTGCATAGAACGCGCGGTGCTGCTCAGCAACGACGAGGTCATCCACGGGCACCACCTGCCCCCAACGCTTCAGACGGCCGAATCAAGCGGGACGCATCACCGGGGCACGCTGCAGGAAACCCTGGATTCGGTGGAGCGGGAGCTTATCATCGACACGTTGAAAATGGTGCGCGGCAACAAGGCCAAAGCGGCCCGCGCCCTTGGTATCACCGAAAGGATCATGGGCTTGCGGGTGGAAAAGTTCGGTATCGACCCGCGACGCTACAAGTCGTACGCCTGATCGCTTTCCCTGTTTTCCACTGCGCCGAAAGCCTCCCCCGGGGAGGCTCGGCGCCTTGCTTTTGAGGACCCGCCGAATGGCCGACAATTCCGCGATTCTCGTTCTCATGCACGCCGCAGACGACGGGCCGGGCACGCTTCCGGATTTTCTCTCCGCCAACCGGGTTACCACCCGAACGATAAAGCTCTATGCAGGCGACCCGCTCCCGGAAAACGCGGACGGAATCGCCGGGGTCATTTCCCTGGGCGGCCATATGAACGTCTATCAGGACCGTGAATTTCCCTTCCTTGCGGAGGAAGCGCGATTTCTCGGTCGGCTCATGGAGGAAGCGACCCCCATCCTCGGCATCTGCCTGGGGGCTCAGATGATCGCCCGGGCCGCGGGCGCAAAAGTGGGCAGAATGGACGTCATGGAGCGGGGATGGAAATCAGTTGAACTCACTCCTTCCGGCTCAGACGATCCTCTGTTCGATGGGCTCTCCCCCCGGGTGCCCGTTCTCCAGTGGCATGAAGACTCCTTCGAAATTCCGCCGGGGGGTGTGCTGCTGGCGAGTTCCGAAATGTGCACCAATCAGGCGTACCGCTATCGGCATGCCTGGGGCGTCCAGTTCCATCCGGAAGCGGATCTGAAAACCGTGACCGGCTGGTGCGCGAGCGACGGCGTCGGCACGGAGGAGAGGGAATCCATCCTGAACGGATTCGAAACCTACCGGGAACCTTTTCGGAAGGTTGCCCACGTAGTATGGTCTAATTTTCTGAAGGCGACCGGACTACGGTGACCGGTCCGTCTCATGCCCGTTCTTTCAATCGCGCCTGCACCTTTTCTCCGCGCAATTCCCTGAGCGCATCACTGCCGATCCATCGTGCGGAAGGAGATTTCGTTCCGATCAACCGCTCGGCCGCCGAAACCGCCGCCTCATTGAGGAACCTGCTCCGCTTGCCGATCTGTCTCAACGCCCAGTTCACCGCCTTTTTGACGAAGTTCCGCGGATCGCCGGATTCCTTCTCCACGAGAGCGAGCAGATCGGAAAAGACGTGATCGTCGGTCCGTTTTTCGTGCACCGCGAGGCAGGCCATGAGGACGAACCCCGCCCTTTTCACGAACTCCTCCTCCCGGGCCGCCCATTCCACCGCTTTTTCGAAGGCGAACGAGGTCTTCCGCAGGAGATTGTTGCACGTCTGATCGCATACGTCCCAGGAATCGAAATCCCCGGCCCACTTTTCCGCCTGATCCTCTCCCACTTCCGACGGAAATTCCACGAGCCCGGCAAGAATCCTGGCCTCATGGATTCCAGTGTTCCAAAGCTCCAAAGCAAGGGGGTGGTCCCTGCCGATCTGCCTCGCCAAACCGCGGATTGCCGGAAGCGGTACGCCCAGCGTGCCCGCCGTGCTGATCCCGTAACGGGCCATTCCCCTGACGGTTTCTTCATTGGCCATGGAGCGGAGCGCTACTATTACTTCCTTACCTTCCATACGGGATCATCCCCTTTCCGCCGGAGAAAGTTTCCTTCCGATCCGGGAGATAACGGCGTCATGAAGAACCTCCGGTTCATCCGTTCCCACACGCACGACGTTTCCATTCCTCAGCACCAGTTCGACCGCATCCAAGCCGGAAACATTGTACAACCAACCGTTGCGTACCCTGTGAATACCCCATCCGTACCACCAGCGGTTACGCACCGGGCGGCACGAAGCTATTTCCCGCAACGGAATCCTTTTCAACGGGATTCCGGGGCCGACGGCAATCCGTAGGACGAACCCGTCCACCGTGACTTCCATCCGGTACCCCAACACGGCACAGCAAAGCAGTATGGCGCAAACGAAATACCCCATGGGAAACGGCCCCAGCCGTGCTCCGACGAACACCGCGCCCGCCGAAGCGGTCAGGGAGATAATGAGAAACCAACCTGTCTGAGTATGACGATACATGCGGACACCCGACGTGAAGGTTTGCGATCGTTCATTCGGCCGACTGACAGTCCGACCGTATAAAATTACTTACCTGCCGGACACGAACCTGCTCCCGATCCATCGAACGGCCGCCGCTTCCGGCGCATGTCCGTGTCCCGTTTATGCGGCTCGGTTGTTGCATATCATTTACCGGTATTTTTATAAACCCCCCGGTACCGCGAGACGTATGCGGGAAAGGTGAATCGAAAGAGAGTGACTACGTGGCCGGGCGTTCGGCATCCGGATGTTCGTTCTCACGAAAATTACATACGGAAAAATCATCTTCCCAACCACGGAACACTAAAGAATCAACGCAGACGTTCAGGGCACTGTTTAACGCGGAACAAGGGCGGGGGCACCATGTCGGAAAAACTTGGGGATTTGCTTGTTCAGGAAGGTCTCATCACCAAAGAGCAACTCGAACACGCACTTGAAGTACAACGCAAGGAGCAGGAAATCCAGCGTCAACGGCTTGTCAAAATGCTCCTGCACGACAAATTCCTTACGCTCAAAGAGATGGCCTCCCTCGCCCGAACCCAGGGATTCGAGGCCAAGCTCCTGCCGAAGCTGGCCGAAGAAAAGAAGCTGGATCGAAACACCTATCAGGAGATCAAATCCCACAGCAATAAATTATATGTGGAAGAGATCGTTGAGCGGGGTATCGTAAGCCTCCAGGAGTTGCTTGCGGACTACGGCTTCGTTGAGGTGATCGAAGAGGCCGTATCGCATGGCCTGATACCGCGTTGGAAGTCGGCCGATCTCCAGAGCATCGGAAAAGGCAGGCTGCTGGGCCAGGTCCTCATTTCCCTCAATTACGTGAAGCCCGCCGAACTCAATTACATCCTCGATCGCTATCGAAAGCGCAAACGCATCGGCGACATGCTCATCGATGCGGGATTCATCACGGCACGACGTTTCAACGAACTGCTCAAGCAGCGGGGTCGCAGCAACGTGCCTATCGGCGAGTACCTCGTCCGCGCGGGCGCAGTGAAAGAGGAGGAACTGCTCGATGTGCTTTCAAAGCAATACAACATCCCTCTCATTTCCGGAACGTCCGTGTTCATGTCCGATTCGGACAAGGAAAGACTGCGCGCGATCATTACCTGCAGCTACTGCAAAAGGAACCACATCCTCCCCATCCAGATGGAAGGAGCCGAGCTTACGCTGGCCCTGCGCGATCCCCGGATGATCAAGGACCTGTCGTTATCGGCGCTCGGCGACTTCGTACTCCAGTTCGTTCTGGTGGTGGACAGGGAGTTTCGCCGACTTTTCCATGACCTTTACGGTGAGGAACTGGACGTCGAGGAAAACCCCCTCCTGCAGGAAGGTGCGGAAAACAACGTGGAACTCAACCTGGACGAGGGCCCCGACGACCCCCTCCTGGTCGACCAGACCGCTGCCATGCAGGACATGGAAGCCCACGAACTGGTGAACCGCATCCTCGCTCAAGGTCTGGAAATAGGCGCCAGCGACATTCATGTCGAGCAGGACTTCGAAGGGGTAAAACTACGCTACCGGGTGGACGGCGTGTTGATATCCATGACGGATGACTGGATCGTCCGAAAACTGAGGGAGAAGGTGAGCGGAGTCATTTCTCGCATCAAAATCATGTGCGATCTCGACATCGCCGAGCGACGGTTGCCCCAGGACGGTTCTTTCCGCATGAGCTACCGGGACAAGAAAACCGGACAAAAGGTCAACCTCGACTTTCGTGTCGCCACCTGCAAGGCCACCGTGGGGGAAAACGTGGTGGTCCGTATCCTCGATTCCCGCACGGCCGCCCGCAAGCTGGAAGAACTCAACTTCAATCCCGACGTGCTGTACGGGCTGGAAAAGGCACTCCGCAATCCGGCAGGCATGATCCTGGTCACGGGCCCCACGGGGAGCGGAAAATCGACCACGCTCTATGCCGCCCTGAAACACGTTCATCATCCGGGAATTAAAACCATTACCGCCGAAGACCCCGTGGAATATAACTTCCCGGGAATCATGCAAACGCAGATCCACCCCAAGATAGGCCTCACCTTTCCCCGGCTGCTTCGTTCGTTCCTCCGGTTGGACCCGGACGTCATCCTCGTGGGAGAAATCCGCGACAAGGATACCGCTCAGATTGCCTTCGACGCGGCGCAGACCGGTCACCTCCTGTTGAGCACCCTGCATACCAACGATTCGTTCGGAACGCTGGTGCGTCTGCGCGATCTTGGGATCGACATGGGGCAGATGGCCGAGTCGTTGAAAGCCGTGCTGGCTCAGCGGCTGGTCAGGACCGTGTGCGAAAAATGCAAGGAGGAATACGAACCGGACGAGTCCGAATGGGCGCCGATTTTTATCGGCTACCCGTCCGGGGTAACCTTTTATCGCGGGGCGGGCTGTGAGGAATGCCACTTCACGGGCTATAAAGGCCGCATGATGGTGTCCGAACTATTCGTGGTGGAACAGAAAGTCCAGACGCTCATCGCCGGAAGAGCGGACTTGGACACGGTGAGGAGAGCCGCGTTCGAATCGGGCATGCAAACGATGATGGAAGACGCCATGGGGAAACTGGACAGGACGACCCTTGCGGAGACCATTCGTACCGTTCCCGGAGACCTTATCGACCTCTATCGAGCGAAACAGCGGGAATTCGGACTCCAGACGGTGGTATCGAACATCACGTCGTCGGCCGATGGAAGGATGAACGGACGTTCCACCCATTAGCGGCTCATGCAGGTTCCCAACCTCATACCTCGTGATTAAGTCGCAGCCAATACACGAGCAGGTCCACCAGATAACCGATTTCCTCCTCGGTCAGCGCTCGCCCCCTGGGGATGCCGTGCCAGTTGGCAAGGCATTTCCGGCAGCAGATACCGGTCGCATGCTGGGCCACGAAAACGGGATGGCCCTTCCATGGGGTCTGCCGCCCGTCGTTGGCGATGTCCGCCGGAGCGA
Organism: uncultured delta proteobacterium; assembly: GCA_963826125.1. Lineage (GTDB taxonomy): Bacteria > Desulfobacterota > Desulfarculia > JACQYL01 > CAWGVV01 > CAWGVV01. Next base: position 1,168,098 of record CAWGVV010000001.1, read on the forward strand.
TGCGCTTGCGCAGCAGGTCCTCCGCATGCGACCGAATGGTGTCCCAGCCTTTCAGGTCGATGTAATCGCGATCTTCCTTTTTCAGGGTAAAACGCGCGCGAAATGTGGACTTCCGCAGCCGGCCCATCACCTCTTCCGGATTATTGCGTTTTCCCTGGTCTCTTGCCTGGTCCATGTGAGCCGTTCCCCTATGGCACGATGAATATGCCGGTCGATTGACGGAGCCCCTGCCTTTTCCAGCGCTTATGCTCCACCGGCTGTCGAGACTCGTCCGCGAAAAGGCGGTATACTGTCACGATGAAAGCTTCCTTTTTCATCTTACCATGACGAAGGATGAGCGATACATGCGTTTTCCGTTATTTCAGCATTCACCGACGGTTCGGGCACAAGGGGAGGACGTGAAAATGGACTTTACGATTCAGCGGGAAGACGTCGCAGCTGTGGAGCAATTCGGTGCGTTTCTGGCGAAACACCTCGATCCGCATATGGTGGAATGGTACGAAAAAAACGAAGTTCCCCGCTCGTTTCACGAAGCAATGGGCCGGGACGGCTGGTTCGGCTTCACGCTGAACGGCGCAACCCTGGAGAAAAGCCCCGCGCTGCACAATGTGTTGTTGATCGAGCGGCTTGCCGCGATCTCGCCGGGCGTGTCGGTAGCGACGCTGGCCCACGTCGACCTGGGGCTCAACGCCCTTTGGCTCTTCGGGTCCGCCGAACAGATAACCACGCTGGGTCCGCCTGCGGTACGCGGCGAAACCCTCCTTTGTCTCGGAAATACGGAAACACATGCCGGAAGCGATGTGGCCAACGTTTCCACGCGAGCGGAAAAGGTGTCGGGCGGGTGGCGTGTGAATGGCGCCAAGGCGTATGTGACCAACGGGTACATCAGCGACGTGGCCGTCGTCACGGCGGTGACCGATCCGGACAACGAACGAACCCGGAAAATGTCCATGTTCCTCGTCGACCTGTCCGCTCCGGGCGTGACGAGGAAAAAACTCAACAAGAAGGTGTGGATTCCCTCCGACCTCTCCCGGATCACCATGAACGACGTGTTCGTGCCGGACTCCGCACTCCTGGGAGAACGGACGCGTGGCCTGCAGCAGGTGCTCTCCATCTTCACCCACAGCAGGGTGAGCATCGCCGCCCTCGCACTGGGGACGGCCCAGGGCGCGTTCGAACTCGCCCTGGATCATGCCCGCAAAAGGACGCTCTTCGGCCGGAAGCTGATCGATTTCGAGGCGAAATCCTTTGAAGCCGCCCACTTCCACGCCCGTCTGGAAGCCGCCCGCCTCATGGTCCACAAAGCCGCCTGGCTGCAGGGCTCCGGTAGCGAGTTCCGCAAGGAAGCCAGCCTCGCCAAATACCTCGCCGTGGATGCGGCGCGTGAAGTGAGCACTTGGGCCGCCGACCTCTTCGGCGCGGCTTCCGTGGTGTTCGAACACCCCGTCCACAAATTTCCCCTGGACGCCTGGGCCGCGTCGCTCGGCGAAGGAACCCAGGACGTCCAAAAACTGGTTATCTTCCGGGAATTGAACTTCCCCCGATTATGAGGACACGCAGTTAAGCAGCCAACATGATGCTCTCGTATTCCGTCGGGGTCAGGTATCCCAGAGCGGAATGTCGTCGGCTACGGTTATAGAAGACCTCAATGAACCAGAAGATGTCGCTCATTGCCTCCCGTCGGGTACGATAGAGACGGTGATTGACCAACTCGGTCTTGAGGGTATGGAACCAGCTTTCCATGGGGGCGTTGTCCCAGCAGTCCCCCTTGCGGCTCATGCTGCAGAGCATGCCATGGGACCGGAGCGCCTCCCGATAGTCATTACAGGCATACTGGCTCCCCCGATCCGAGTGATGGATCAAGCCCGGCCCAGGCCGGCGGCGATCCACCGCCATATGAAGCGCATCCAGTACTACCTCTTTGTTCATGCGGCTGGACAGGGACCAGCCCACAATGAGCCGGGAATGAAGGTCCAGCACGGCAGCCAGGTACAACCAGCCTTCTGCGGTGGGAATGTACGTGAGGTCTGCCAGCCACCGCTGATTGGGCGCTTGGGCCGTAAAATCACGCCCCAGCAGATTGGGCGCCACGGGATGGGAATGGTTCGAGTCCGTGGTCGCCTTGAACTTTCTCTTCTGTCTGGCCCTGATGCCGTTCTCGCTCATCAGCCGCGCGATTCGTTTCCTGCCGTGGCGCATCTGCCTGGACGCAAACTCGGCATGAATCCGCGGGCTGCCGTAGGTACCCCGGCTCGCAGCGTGAACCGCCTTGATCTCGACCAGCAACCGACGGTTCTCGCGCACTCGTCGGCTCTCCGGGCGTCCAAGCCATGCGTAGTAGCCGCTGGGCGACACCTCCAGCACCCTGCACATACGCTGTACCTGGAACAGGCCGCTATGGTCACGGATAAACCGGTACTTCATCACCTGGGCACCCGCGAGAAGATGCCGACCGCCTTTTTTAAAATATCCCGCTCCTCCCGCAACAGCTCGTTCTCCTTGCGGAGACGGGCCAGTTCCTCATCCTGCGGTCTCAACCTGCCTTTGCCCGGAAAGGCCTCCTGCGGAGCTTCCTCGAACTGCTTCTTCCAGCGACTCAGGACGCTCTCCCGTATCCCCAGATCCCTCGATGCCTGAGCAATACTCAGCCCCCCTTCCGCCATCAGCCGCACCGCTTCCACCTTGAACTCCCGGCTGAAACTCCGACGCTTCTTCTCCATCCAACACCTCCAAGACGCTTTATACGTCCTTTTCGAGGTGTCCTTCAATCCGGGGCAACTTCAAATTGATGAAGGAAAGGGAAGATTGAGAAGGAGGGAAATAATGGCGGGAAAACTTTTCCGCTGCCTTCGGCGACAAAGCCTCGAGTCTATAAAGCGGCGCGTAAGCGCCGAGTTGAAAGGTTTTGGGAAAGCGGTTTGGGGAAAACCTTTTTTTCCAAAAAGGTTTTCCCCAATTCTCATTTTTCCATCCCCTTCCCTTCCCTCTTTCCTTTCTCCTATCTCTCTTATCCCCCTCATCGCGCCAGGACGGCGCGCACGGGGGAAGCCTCGCCTTCCGGGATTTTGAGCGGCAGGCAGATGAGCACGTAACGTCCGGGGACGATATCCCGCAGGTTGACGTTCTCCAGGATCAGCACATTGTTTCCCAGGAGTTCCAGGTGCGTGGGGCACGATTCGTCGTGATAGCCGTCCACGGAAAGGGAATCGATGCCCACCAGCGCCGCACGCCGCTCGACGCACACGGCCGCCGCTTCTCTGGAAAGGGAAACGTACGCCTCGGTGAAGACACCCGACGATGTGATCCCCTGCTCGGAATCGTCCGTACGGAAAAGTACGGCGTCGCCCGGGAAAATATGATCGGCGGAAAAATCCCCTGGCGCCACTTCACTTGTGCCCTGCACGGAAAATACCACGGCGGGCAGGATGAATTTCGATACGTCCAGATCGTCCAGCGTCGCCCCGCGCGGGGAAAAATGGGACGGCGTATCGATGTGCGTGCCCGAATGCGAACTCAGACAAATGCCGGAACGGGTGTAGGCGTCTCCGCGGGACAGGTGGTTCTCCACCGTTCTGGCGAAGAGGGTATCGCCCGGATACGGCGCGGCTTCCGTGCCCAACGTCAGGCTGATGTCGAACACCTCCCTGAAGGGAATCGGATTGCGGGAAAAGGGGTCGTTCATGCACTTGGCTCCTGTGTAAAGAATATCGTTACCGTCCGCCGGAGTGGGTAGGCTCATATACCTTTCGGCTCCGAAAATCACGGCGCTGCGTTCGGTTATTTATTGCGACAATTCGTCAAAAATATGTCACTTTATGGAAAACAGCCTTTTTTCCATGAAATATCCAGTTTTACAATGATTTTTCATTTCAGCTCCGCATATCGGATGATTATATGGTTGCTATCGTAATACCTGTAGCAATTGCAAGTTTTGAAAACGGGAAAAAATAGGTATCTATAACCAACGGTTTTGCGGCCGGCGACCAGACAGATGTCCGTCTCCCCCCGCCGATGGAAAGCACCGGCAACCGATCACGATGATCCGGGATCGACCAAGGCGAACGGTGGCATTGCATGAAGGACCCGAAAGCGAACATTCCTCCGGCAGACAAAAGGCCTCCCGCGTATGAAGACCTTCTCCTTGTCCTCGACAGCATGGATGCGGCCGTCTTTGTAGCGGACATGGAAACCCACGAAATCGTTTATGTCAACCGGCACCTGAAGGACCTCTTCGGGGAAGACCTCGCGGGCCGCAAATGCTGGCAGGTGTTTCACCAGGAGCTGACCGGGCCGTGCGAAGAATGCCCGTCCGCCGAACCCGTTGACGGAAAAGGCGGAAAGTCGGGCGCCATGGCGCGGGAAACGTACAATTCCCGGAAAAAGCAGTGGTTCGCCATGCGCAACCGCGTGGTGAAGTGGCCGGACGGGCGGCTCGTGCGGTTGGAAATCGGCATGAACATCGACCACATCAAGAAGTCCGAAGAGGAACTCCGCATGTCCCGGGCGGAGTTCGAACGGCTGGTCGAGGAGCGTACCAGGGAACTGCAATCGACCAACCTGGACCTGGAACGCAGCCGCCGGGAGTTGCTGGAGCACAAGTCCCAGATCGAACGCCTCAACGTCGAACTCCTGGAAGTGAACGCGGCCCTCAAGGTGCTCGCCCGCAACATCGACCGGACGAAAAACGAATCCGAGCAACACATCCTGCACGGCATCCGCACCAACGTCCTTCCCCTTTTGCTCCGGCTCAGCGAAGACCCCGACGGAAAAGCCCGCGACGCCTATCTGGAGAGCCTCCATGTGTACCTGGACAGCCTCACGGCGGGGCTCGAAAACGGCGCCACCATCGCCGAACAGCTTACACACACGGAACTGAAGGTGGCGGTCATGATCCGCGACGGAAAGTCCAGCCAGTACATCGCGGACCAGTTGTGCGTATCCCTGAACACCGTCAAATCCCACCGGCGCAACATCCGGCGCAAGCTCCATCTGAGCCAGAACCACAACCTCCGTTTCTACCTTCAGTCCAAAAATATCTCGGGGTTTAACGGCGCCTTGCCGAACGGCGACCGCTGAACCGCGCGAAACGACGGACGATCGATGCTCTTGGTTGACAGATCGTTGCCGCGCCACGCGCCGTAGGTGCGCGGGTTTCAAGCCCGCCCCACCGTTCCGCCGATGGTCCGGCAATGGTGGAACTCCCCCGCCTTCGGCGCCCCCCTTCATTGAGGCTGTCGATAAACGAGCATTTCTCCGTGGTTCGTCATTCCGGCGAAAGAGGCTGTGTTGCAATAATAGAGACCGGCCGCGTTATCCACAATATCCTCTCCATAAATGAGCTGAACCGGTCGTTGTCGTTGTGCTCCCCCCTGCGCCCCAAAGAGGGTGTCGATAAACGAGCGTTTCGACGTGATTCGTCATTCCGGCGGAAGCCGGAATCCAGTCTTTTCAGGCACTTCTGGACCCCGGCTTTCGCCGGGGTGACGTTTGGAAAGGCTTTATCGACACCCTCCCTTGAAGGGGGCAAAGGGGGGAGCCGCTCGGATACGGCGGAACACCAAGTGAAGGGGTTGTCCCGAGGCATCGAACGATTCGGCGTGAGGACCACGCCGGCCATTCTCCCCTTGCTATCTGAACATTATTCCGTATACATCTGCCAACGTTATTATTTTATGAGCTGTCAAATATTTTTATCGATTTTCGTATCCCCTCTTTACCGCCCATAAAGCTAATCACGCACAATCATTCCTTTTTATCCTGAAGGAATGACCCTCCTCTAATCACTGCTTCACACTTAAATTCACCCTTGATTGTTTTTTTTATTACTTGTAATGTGCGAACCATGATTGACCCGGCGTTCGAATGAGTTTTTAGAAGCAAAACATCATTACAATCATCATTCAGGTAAAAGTATTCTCTGAATACTTAAGGGGGCTGTTTTCTCTTAATTGTGACTGATTTTCCGGGAAATAAAAAATGGTCGTATGACGAGGTGGGCGTGGAACCGGAAAAGAGAAACCATGAACGGCACGACTTTGGAGACACGGTGTACGCGGTAATGAGACCAGACTTCAGCAATCTCGGCAAGCTCCGGAACATCAGCATGGGGGGCTTGTGCATCGAATACCTGGCCGAGACGCCGTCCAGTCCCCAGTGCACCCATGTGGACATCTTCACCTCCCACGAGGGGTTCTATCTGCCCGAGGTGCCCTGCGCCCTGGTGTACGACGAACCGTCCGTCGGAATGCAAGCGTCGGACTTCAGCACCTGCCACCATCGGCGCTGCGGTTTGCGGTTCGGCGAACTGTCCCGCGAACAGGAGCTGAAGATACGTTTTTTCATCGAGCATCACGCCACGCAATAGCGCGGCGCTGGGAGGACAGACCGGGGATTCGCATCCCGGAGTGTAGTATGACGGATTGACGTTCGATAACGACTCTCCCGATAACGCCAAACCCGCCGCGAGGCGGGGACGGAAAGCCAACGGGTCTCGCAGCGCGAGACGGCCGGGTTGCCGAAGGGGAAAGGCTGCCCGGCTTCCGTTTGCCGGGGGGAGTGTATCGCAATGGTCCGTTCGACGCAGACAAAACAAAGGCCCTATTCCCTGTACGTCATCCTTGCGGGGATCGTCATTGGTTGCTGCGCATCGCTGACCGTCGCCGCCACCACGGCCCCCCCGCCGCCCGGCACCCCCCCCGTGCTGCTTACCCTTTCCGTTCCTTCCATTGAACTCAAGCAGCAGAAGGAAGACTCCGTCCTGCAGGCGGCCGCTCCCGTGGACGTCGCCGTGGGGAGCTTCCTCACCCAATGGCGTGTGTCGGCCGTGGCCACCGACGCCCAGGGCCCCGACGGCGCACGGGTGAAAGCCCGCGACATCTATATGATCCCCCTGAGCATTCCGGGGACGCCGACCATGGCGTACACGGGGCAGCCCGTTTCCCTGGGAGAACCCCGGGTGGTGGCGTCCGGCGTCAACACCGAACAGAAAATCGTCGGCGTGAACGGGCTCCTGTTCCGCACCGCCCTGGACCCCATGGCCCCTCCGGGCGAATACAAGGGCCAAATCCGGTTCATCCTGGAAGGCCGCGGGCTCGAGCCCACGCCCGGCCCGACCCTGAACTTCACCCTGTGCCACGATCCCTTCGTCTCCATCTCCCTGGAACCCGACGCCATGCAGTTCGGGTCCCTGGTGCCCGGCGAACACGACGCCAATAATCAGGTGAAACTCTCCGTCTCCACCAACATCCGCAAGCTGGAAGTCAACATCTCCCTGACCCAGCTCAACCAAAACACCGGCAGCGGCATCGTGCCCCGGTCCGCCCTGGTGCTGGCCGGCGGAGAATCTGCTCAAAAAGCCGTGCACAATGCGCACAGCGTCAAATTCGGCAGCACCGATTTCGTATGGAAACCCGACTGCGGCCAGAGTTCCCTGTTCCTGGCCGGCCGCGCCGACATTACCATGGACCTCACCCCCGGCGACTACCGGGGCATCATCCATGTGGATTACCACGCGCCCTCGGGCGGGTGAGACTACGGATCTTTGATCCAAGGGTGGCGATTTCCCATACCCCCACCCATTGCTCATAAGCAAGACGTTCTTTGGAAAAACAAGGATTTCACTCCTCCAGTAGTTCCCCCCTTTATTAAAGGGGGTAAGGGGGAATTTCTTAAAGGGTTGTAGGGTGGGTAGAGCGCAGCAAAACCCATCGACCGTACGCACTGAATGAACTTCCCCCGATTATGAGGACACGCAGTTAAGCAGCCAACATGATGCTCTCGTATTCCGTCGGGGTCAGGTATCCCAGAGCGGAATGTCGTCGGCTACGGTTATAGAAGACCTCAATGAACCAGAAGATGTCGCTCATTGCCTCCCGTCGGGTACGATAGAGACGGTGATTGACCAACTCGGTCTTGAGGGTATGGAACCAGCTTTCCATGGGGGCGTTGTCCCAGCAGTCCCCCTTGCGGCTCATGCTGCAGAGCATGCCATGGGACCGGAGCGCCTCCCGATAGTCATTACAGGCATACTGGCTCCCCCGATCCGAGTGATGGATCAAGCCCGGCCCAGGCCGGCGGCGATCCACCGCCATATGAAGCGCATCCAGTACTACCTCTTTGTTCATGCGGCTGGACAGGGACCAGCCCACAATGAGCCGGGAATGAAGGTCCAGCACGGCAGCCAGGTACAACCAGCCTTCTGCGGTGGGAATGTACGTGAGGTCTGCCAGCCACCGCTGATTGGGCGCTTGGGCCGTAAAATCACGCCCCAGCAGATTGGGCGCCACGGGATGGGAATGGTTCGAGTCCGTGGTCGCCTTGAACTTTCTCTTCTGTCTGGCCCTGATGCCGTTCTCGCTCATCAGCCGCGCGATTCGTTTCCTGCCGTGGCGCATCTGCCTGGACGCAAACTCGGCATGAATCCGCGGGCTGCCGTAGGTACCCCGGCTCGCAGCGTGAACCGCCTTGATCTCGACCAGCAACCGACGGTTCTCGCGCACTCGTCGGCTCTCCGGGCGTCCAAGCCATGCGTAGTAGCCGCTGGGCGACACCTCCAGCACCCTGCACATACGCTGTACCTGGAACAGGCCGCTATGGTCACGGATAAACCGGTACTTCATCACCTGGGCACCCGCGAGAAGATGCCGACCGCCTTTTTTAAAATATCCCGCTCCTCCCGCAACAGCTCGTTCTCCTTGCGGAGACGGGCCAGTTCCTCATCCTGCGGTCTCAACCTGCCTTTGCCCGGAAAGGCCTCCTGCGGAGCTTCCTCGAACTGCTTCTTCCAGCGACTCAGGACGCTCTCCCGTATCCCCAGATCCCTCGATGCCTGAGCAATACTCAGCCCCCCTTCCGCCATCAGCCGCACCGCTTCCACCTTGAACTCCCGGCTGAAACTCCGACGCTTCTTCTCCATCCAACACCTCCAAGACGCTTTATACGTCCTTTTCGAGGTGTCCTTCAATCCGGGGCAACTTCAAACTCTCTCCCGAAGGGAGAGGGAGTGAAGAGCAAGAAGAATTGAGAGGTGCCCTCACCCTGACTCTCTCCCGAAGGGAGAGGGAGTGAAGAGCAAGAAGAATTGAGAGGTGCCCTCACCCTGACCCCTTCGATACCTCGGGACAGGCTCTCTCCGAGGGCGAGGGAATTCCTTACTGGCCTCAGGTGTAGTGTGCCGTGCCGAAGGCGGGGGGAGACCTGATAGCACGAACAAAATATCTGTCATCTCTGAAAGCGCGTCAAGTCAAGAGCACCTCCGGCGAAAATATGAAAGCGCGAAAAGTTCCTCCGGACAAAGATATTTCAATCGGGTCTTTCCCAGTCATCTCTTCGCCCTCACTGGGGCATGAAAATATTCCGGAGGTGTGTCGCATTCATTTTGCGATCCTCAAAGGAATCATGACAGCTTCGCGCTTACACCTCCGTAGATCGACCCTGCTTCAAGGACGGATCCCGATAAGCCTCCTCCTTGCTCCATACGTAATACGCTGCTTCGGCCAGGTGCCGCGCCACTGCTCCTATGGCTTTCGCATGCCCCTTACGTGCGTGAAGACGTTGGTAAAGTCGGGTAACATGCCGGTTGGGATGGGAGGCCTGATGCACACAGACCGAATTGGCCGCCTCGATAAAAGCCCATTTAAGATAGCGATTCACATCCGGCCGCAACCGTCCGTAACGCAGCGTGTTCCCGCTCTGGTGAACCCGTGGGGTGACGCCGGCATACGATGCCAAATGCTGGGCGCTGGGAAAACGACGGATATCTCCCACCTCCAGAGCGATCACTACGCAGAGAATCCATCCTATTCCCGGCAAGGTCCTCAGTCTTTGCATCTCGGGGGTTTCCCGGGCCAGAGCGCAAATCCGTTTCTCCATCTCCTTGATCTGTTCCATCACCACGTCCAACTGCTTCATCAGCACTCGGGTCGCATACGCCGTTTCAGAAGGAAGATCGTCGATGCATCGGTTCAGTTCCACCCGAGCTTTCTTTCCAAATGCATCGCTATAGTCCTTGAGCACCCGTCCATATTTGCTCAGCGTGGCCTGGATGCGATTCTTCAACCGGTTCCGCTGGGCTGTCAACACCATCCGGGTGCGGGTCAGTTCTCTCAGGTCCCGGAGCTTTCCCGGAGGTATCCACACGGTAGGCAACACTTCGTTCCGCTGCAAACGATTGAGCCCATGGACATCCAGCTTATCCGTCTTGTTGATCATTCCCATCATAAGCTTGGCCTTGCGTGGGTGGACCAGCTTCGGCTGCAATCCCGCCTGCTCGATCTCATCGACGATCCAGTACCAATTGCCCGTGGCCTCCACCGCCACCGAGGTACCTTTCGTTTGATCTTGCAGACATCGCGTAATCGTTCCGGGACCATGGTCCACACGAAACTGCCTCGTCTTACCGGTTTTTACCTCTTCCAGCTCCACCAGGGTGTAGTGCTTGTGCGAATCAAATGCTATATACTGTTCCATGCGCGACTCCTTTCTTCTGCCGAGGATTTCCATCAGTTTACCCTGATGGAGGGAGTCGCGCTTTCATATTTTCATTTCGAACGGAGCGCAGCGGAGAGAGAAATCTCAAGAATATGCCGGTTCCCATGAGATTTCTCGCTGCGCTCGAAATGACATCGACCCATGGTAGCACCAACCATGAACACAACGGGAGAAACCCGAACATGTATAAAACGGTGGTTGCCATCCTGATTCTGGCCGGAGCGATTTTCTGGTGCGGCGCGGCCCTAGCCGGCTCGGTCACCACGGTTACCATCCCGGTGCGCCTCACCGCCCATCCGCCGGCCCCGCAGGAAGACAAAACCACAACCGGCGGACCTGCGGTTCAGGATGCGGCCCCGGTCCCTCCGCAAGACAATTCCGGCGAGGACAAGAGCCGGGCTACACCGGGAACCGGAGCGGCTGCCGTGGACCGGCCCGGCTACTACCACCCCGCCCCACCCACCCCCCGGCGGCAGAGGGACAGGAACCGTCCGGCGGTTCGTTCGTACATCTATTATCGCGGGAGCGGTGGGCAACCGGACGAAGCGGACGATGCTTCCAACGACCCCGCAACCGGCCGATCCCGGCATAAGGATGCGCACACCGGCGCGCAGCGGACCGACGTCAGCCCCGCGCCGTAGGGATGGGCGGCAAATGGTTGATTTGCAGGGCCGCGGTGGGAGAACGATCCCCTACCCTGCCTTGAGGTGTCGAAGGAGCCGGGATGGGGCTTGTCGTTTCAAACGAGGCGGAGAGAGAAATTTCGGGGAACCCATCATTCATCGCGTGAGATTTCTCGCCGGTGCTCGAAATGACATTTGCTTCTTTGAAAATGGGACCGGCGAGATTTCAAATGGAAAAATCCCCCCTGACCCCTTTGATAAAGAGAGGATGAATCGGACGGGGTTTTCACCGGTTTCCGTCATTCCGCGAAGCCGGACCCCAGTGCCGGTATAGTTCCGGACCCCGGCTTACGCCGGGGCGACGATGGTTGATCGTATGGCGGGAAACTCCCCCCTTGCCCCCCTCATCGAGGGGGGTACTGAAGGCGGGAAACCGTAAAGTCCCTCCCCTTTGAAGAAGGGGAGCCGGAGGGGATCTAAAGAAGAAAAATTCCCCCTACCTTTTTGGGCCAGGGGCGGATGTAATGGTTCATAGGCTTTTGGGAAAGGGCGCGGGAAAACCCTTCATTATCGCGAATATCGAATGATTTCTCGGCCGCATCCCCGTCGCACCCCGGACACACAGCGGCGGGGAACAAGCGGATGGTCGTCATACAAGGCAGGAATGGTTTATCCACTGTTTTCCGCGATCCCCCCGGCAGGGGAACGGGGCGGTGGAGCGTCTTTCGGTGAGTGGGAATGCCGACCGCGAAAATGGGGCCGCGGCCGGAAACGAGTCACGGGGGGGAGGAAGGTAACAATCATGAGAAAATCCATACCGATTCTTGCAGGGATGTTTCTGCTTTCGATTCTGTGCGTCGCGTCCTTTGGAGCCACGGTAATCTGCACGCCGGACGGCAAGATAGGCCAGAGAAACCTCATGGCGGAGGCCAAAAAAAAGGCCAAGACCATCACCAACAGCTTCTTTGAGACGGACATCCGCCAGGCGTTGCTGGACGTGGCCGAGGCGGCAGGGGTTTCCATCGTGTGCGGCCCGCAGGTGACGGGCTTCGTGAGCTGCGACCTGAAGGAAGCGCCGCTGGACAAGGCATTGCAGCTCATGCTGGCGGGCACGGGCTACATCATCAAGGAAAATCCCGACTTCATCCTCATCTGCACCGCCGAACCTTCCAGCCCCATGTTCACCGAGATCGCCGAAACGCACCTCATCCGGATGGACTACATGAAGGCCGAGGATGCCTGCAATCTGTTGAGTCCCAAGCTGAAGGACTACGTGAAGCCGGAAAAGAACGGCAACGTGGTGTGCGTCACCGCGCCGGGTCCCATCCTGACCCGCATCGAGAACGACATGGCCCTCATCGACCGGCCGCCCCGCCACGTGATGCTCGACGCGCGCATCGTGGTGCTGGAACGGGACGACTTGACCAACATGGGCGTGCAGTGGGGCTGGCCCAGGGTGAAAATCGGCGCGTTCAGTAATCAGTCGCTTTTCCCGAGCTTCGACTGGGGGTTGCAGATCGGCCAGTCGCCCGACGCGACCTTCACCGACGGGTTGCTGCTGGCGTTGAACCTGCTCACCCAGAACGAGGAAGCCACCATCCTCTCCTGCCCCCAGGTCATGGGCGAGGAGGGCCGTGAAGCCGAAGTGAAGGTCATCACCGAGGAATACTTCCAGATTCTCACCGGCGGGTACTATACCGGTTCGGACCTGCAAAAGGTGACGGCCGGGACCATCCTGAAGATCGTGCCTTTTGTGAGCAACGACCACGACATCACCCTGGATCTCTCGGTCGAGGTGAGCGACGTGGTGGCCCGCGGGGACAACGACCTGCCGGTGGTCACGCGGCGGGCGACCCACAGCACGGTGCGCGTGGCCGACGGCGGCACGGCGGTGGTGGCGGGCCTCATGGACAACCGCAACCGGACCATCAAGGACAAGGTGCCGGGGCTGCACGAGACGCCCGGTATCGGGGGCTTGTTCCGTAACACCAAGAGCCTCGACTCCCACCGGCAGATCGCGGTGTTCATCACCGCCCGGGTGTTGAACGGCGGGGAAGCGGTGGTCGGCACGGGAAGACCGGTGCGGCGCCACATTAAACCCGTGAACAGGGAAGAATTTCAAAAAATGCTCAAGGAAAGCCTGGTTCGGATCGATTCATGAAAAAGAACACAAACGTGGAGGCATTCGTGACCGGGAAATCCTTTCCTTTTCTGGTGATGGCGGGAATCCTGCTGTTGCTGTGCGTGGGGTGCGCGCATGCGCCGTCCCGCTATGGTACGCCCGAAACGGCCATCATTCCGTTGCCCAACAATGAAAACGTGGACCTGAAGGCGGAGGACGTGGCGAAAATCATGCGTCGGGCCGGCTTTTCGGATCAGCAGATCATCGACTTGGGTCCCGACCTGCGCAACCAGATGGCGGACACCGGCGCGGCCGAAGTGAAGATGAACGACAAGGTGGAAGCCATCTTCGCCGTGAAGGGCCCGTACGTGCACGGCTCCAGCCGCCGTACCGGGAGCTTCGTGTACGACTACACCATCGGCGAGATACGGTGACGCGGGGAAACGGATAAGATGGAATAAACGAAGGGCATAGCCCTATCGGGAGGACCTTTTTTCGAGAAAAAAGGTCCTCCCGAACCCTCCCCTAAAAAGCCTTCAATGCCATACTTCCCTTACGGGAAGCATGGGGACTCAACCGGCGCGAATGCGCCGTGACTGAAAAGTTTTGGCGGAGGGGCACGGGGAACCGCTTTTTTCAAAAAGGGGTTCCCCGTATTCTTTCAAGACCAAAGCCCCACTACCCTTCCACCAGCACCAGCACCTGCAACTCCGTGGTTTTTCCTCCGGCGGAAACGGGCAGCTTCAGCATGGTCCCGGATTTCACGCGCGGCGGTATAACGAGGGTTGCGCGCTGCACCTTTCCGACCACACCGCTGCCGTTGCAGGTGCGGCAAAAAAACGTTTCAAACACGTCTCCCCGGCAGGCGGGGCACACCGTCCCCACCGGGACGTCCACCGGCACCCAGCCGCCCCGTCGGGCTTCTTCCGTGCTGAGGAGGACTTCCAGGTCCGGTTGCCGGGGTTCATTCACGGTTTGAGCGAAGAACCAGCCATGCATCCGCCGCCGCGCCCGGCGGCCGTCTTCCACGGTGCGACGCTCGGAAGTCATGCCGAATACCCGGCGACGTATCGACGCCCGGCTACGGTCGTACGCCTTGCGCCGCTCCGGATCGCTCAGGATGTCGTAGGCTTCCTGCACGTCGAAAAAATTGTCCGGGCATTCGTCCTCCCGCGTGTCCGGGTGGCAACGCAGTACGAGCAGCCGGTAGGCTTTCCGTATAAGGGAAGCATCCGCGTCCGGGCTGATGCCCAATATTCCGTAGTAATCTTTCGCCATGGCCGATCGCCGGAAATCATGCCTTCATTATCTCATATAAAAATAATGTAACCGCCGAATCCGGTCAATCGGTTTGTGGAGCACAGCCCCCCTCGGCTGTGTGTATCCCGCCAATGCACGGGCGAGGGCGCCCATGCTCCACGTTGGCGACCGATACCGATAGCGCCGACCTCCGTCGGCGGACGCTTTCGCCGGGAACGGCGCCGTTTGCGATTATTCCTTTGCCGGGCGAAAGCCGGGCGGCAGACCGGAACCGCTTGAAGGCCGAGGTTCCTCCTTTTCGGGTTCGGGGGCCGGTGCGTCGCCCGGAACCCCTTCGAGGATGAACTGGTCGCCCTTGCCTTCCCGAGCATCGAACACCAGCCCCAGTTCGCGGGCCTTCTCCCGGTAGGAACCCGAAGCCAACCGCACTTCTCCGTACGGCTCCACCACGATGGCCCTGGCCCCGATCACCGGACATTTGGCTTCGCAGTAGCCGCAGCCGTTGCACTTGTCTTCATTGACGAACGGCACGGTGACCGTATTTCCCGGCGTAAAGCGCGAGGTGATGGCATTGTACGGGCACACCTCGTCGCAGACGAGGCACCGCTTGTTCTGCTCCCAGGCGATGCAACGGGTCCTTTCGATGCGCGCCGTGCCGATCTTGGCGTACATCTTCTCTTCCATGTCCAGGGGCCGGATGGCTCCCGTGGGGCACAGGTGGCCGCACGCATTGCAGTTCTGTTCGCACCCGGCGAGCATCCCCGTCATGCGGGGCGTCCAGAGGCCGGACAGCCCGGCTTCCAGCCATGCCGGCTGCAGAGTGTTGGTGAGGCATCCTTTCATGCACTCGCCGCAGCGCACGCAGCGGGCCTGGAATTCCGGCTCGGGCAGCGCACCGGGCGGACGGATGAGAGAAACCGAACGCAGAGGCCGGGGTTCCTCTCCTCCGTGCAGGTGCGTGAGGCCGGTCATACTCACGGCTGCGGCGGCCATCCCCGCCACCCCGGCGTTCAGGACCTTGCGGCGTCCGATGTCGAACTCTCCGTCGGGCGCTGAAACCGTGCGGGCGAGCGCAAACGAAACGGCCGATTC
Organism: uncultured delta proteobacterium; assembly: GCA_963826125.1. Classification (GTDB taxonomy): domain Bacteria; phylum Desulfobacterota; class Desulfarculia; order JACQYL01; family CAWGVV01; genus CAWGVV01. The sequence continues at coordinate 1,183,683 of CAWGVV010000001.1, forward strand.
GGGGCATACTTCGCTGCACTTCAGACAGACGATGCATTCGGAATGCGCCGTGGTTGAGGGGTCCTCCCCGATGGCTCCCATGGGGCACGACCGGACGCAGCGCCCGCAGGAGGTGCAACCGTCGGATACGCGCCTGCGGAAGAGCGGACGGCGCGAGAAGACTGCCAGAATGGCCCCGGCGGGGCACAGGTTGCGGCACCAGAAACGGGGGGAAATCAGGGCCGTCAGCAGCAGGGAAACGACCAGGACGGCCGTGAACATGTTGGCTTCGTAGGTGTGAACGGTGAACTGGGCGAACGACAGATCGTTCCATCCCAGCAGCGAAAACAGGGGCCGGAAAACGTCGAGGAAGAAATTCCCGATCGTCATGGCCACCGGGTAGAAGACTAAGGTGTAGAATCGGGTGGCCAGGGAGAGCGGAGAAAAGAGGAAAACGGACGATATCCCCACTACCGCGGTCCCGAACACGCCAGCCAGGAAATAATATTTGAGGTTGCGGAAGCGGCCCGCCTCCTGAAACGCATTGGCCCGCTTCCTTGCTCTCCTGCCCCGGCTCAGCCGGTCGGCGAAATCGACCGTTGCTCCCAAAGGACAGACGTAGCCGCAGAAAATCCTCCCCAGCAGAAGGGCCACGCCGACGATCGCCAGCGCCCAGGCCAAGCGGGGCACGAAAGCGCGCGCCGACGCCATGGTCCCGAGCGACAGCAGCGGGTCCAGCCTGAGGAAGAAGTCCACTCCCGTCCAGGAAGGAAGCGGGAAAGCCGCCCGCCACAGAAGCCAGAGAAACAGCAGAAACACCGGTATCTGTATCAAGCGTTGAAAACGGATCAAGCCCTGACCTCTTTCACCAGCAATTGGGACACGTTCATGTTGCCGAGTCCGCGTTCGTGGGCCAGGGCGATGTGGGACACCTGGCTCGCCTTGAATTTCTGGCCGTACCACGTGCCCATTTCCACGGCCATGGCGTCGGCCGCCACCATGTCGGTGGAGGCGATGACCTTGTCGAGGGTGAGCACCTTTCCGGGGCCGCCGGGACCGTTGTCCGAAAGGAGGCGGGTGGCGTCGACCACGGTGAGGGCCGGCTTGAGCAGCGTGCACAGATCCACGATGGCCGTGTCCAGATCGAAGTCCATGTGGAAAGCCCGGCGGTCGTAGATAAGGCCCATCATGCCCTTCAGGCTCAGGCTCACCCCGGTTGAACTGTGGGCCTTGGCTACCGGCGCGGCGATGAGCACGTCGGCTTCCTTTACCCGTTTCATAATCATGGTGGACTTGAGAGCCTTGCCGTTGGGCACGGCCGCCGTTTCGAAAAACCGTTTGTCGGTCAACCCTTCGACTTGCGCATGGGGCAGCCCTTCGCACACGTCCTTGAGGTTCGACCGTTCCAGACAGATTTCCACGCTGCGCAGCGGGTTATCGAGGACCATAACCGAGGAGGCCCCGGCATCCAAACACATGGATACGAGCTGACGCACGAGTTCCGGGTGCGTGGTGGTCGCCGATTCGGGCGGGTTGGGGAAGCTTGCATTGGGTTTGATGACGACCTTGGCGCCCTCCTTCACGAAGCGTTTCATGCCGCCCAAAACGTCCACCGCCGCCTTGACCGCACTGCCGGGAGTCCCCTGGGCCACCGCGATATCGGGGGTCCTTTCGGCAAAAGCAATGCGGGAAATCAATCCCGGCGCGGCGATTCCCGCCGCGGCGCCGACGGCATACCTGGCCGAAGCCGATAAAAACCCTCTCCGGTCCATGTCTTTCCCTTTCACGACTGTCTCCTTCTTCCGCGACCTGTTTCAGTTACAATGAAATCAGGCCTTGCGCTTCAGTTACTCCCAAAAAATCTCTCTCCAAAAACCACGCTTCGCGGTTTGCACCACGGACAGGGAGATGCTACCCTACCTTATATGTCCCCGCAAGGAGTTGGCGGTGATCGGTAAAATGCGATTCGGATCAAAGCAGAACTTTTATACATAAAGCACCTGGGTTCCTATGGCCGGTGCCCGCCTGCATTCGGAAACGATTCCAATCAGAAGAGGCTTCCATGGAAAACACAATCGTAACAAGCGACATACAAAAAATTATCAACGTGGAACACCATGATCCGTTTTCCGTGCTGGGGATGCATCCCGAAGTGAAGAACGGCAAAACCGTCATAACCGTAAGAGCGTTCGATCCCCACGCGACGGATGTCGAAGTGATCGATGCGGACGATCGGAAGAAAACGTGGAAAGCAAAGAAAGTCCATAAGAACGGGCTCTTTGAAGCAATTATTCAGGAACGGGAACAACCTTTCGGCTATCTGCTGAAGCGAACTTACGAAGGCGGCGGCACGCAGACGGGGCGCGATCCTTATTGCTTCCTGCCCGTTCTGTCGGAGTACGACCTCTACCTTTTCGGACAGGGGACTCACCACAACCTGTACGACAAGCTGGGCGCTCATTTCATGGACCTGGGCGGCGTGCCGGGGGTTTGCTTCGCCGTATGGGCGCCGTCGGCCAAACGGGTGAGCGTGGTGGGAAGCTTCAATTCCTGGGACGGACGCATGCACCCCATGAGGGCCAGGGGAGCTTCGGGGGTGTGGGAACTGTTCATTCCGCACCTGGAACCCGGAGCCGTGTACAAATACGAGATTAAAACACAGACCGACGCCGTACTCCTGAAGGCCGACCCCTACGCCTTTTTCAGCGAACGCCGCCCCAAAACCGCCAGCGTGGTGGCGGACATAAGCGGCTACCAATGGCAGGACGAGGAGTGGATGCAGCAACGTTCCCGGACGAACGTCCTCGAACAGCCCGTCAGCATCTACGAGGTGCATCTCGGTTCCTGGAAACGCACGGAAGACCCGGAAGACCCGTTCCTCTCCTTTCGCCAACTGGCCGACGATCTGATTCCCTACGTGAAGGAATGCGGGTTTACCCACATCGAACTGCTGCCGGTCATGGAGCACCCCCTGGACGTCTCCTGGGGATATCAGGTATCGGGCTACTTTTCAGTGACCCCTCGCTACGGCATGCCCAAGGACTTCATGTACTTCGTGGACACGTGCCACCAAAACGGCATCGGCGTGATCCTGGACTGGGTCCCCGGCCATTTCCCACGGGACGAACATTGCCTCGGCTACTTCGACGGCACACATCTGTACGAACATTCCGACCCGCGCCAGGGCGAGCACAGGGAGTGGGGCACCTACGTGTTCAACTACGGCCGGAACGAAGTACGGAACTTCCTCATCACCAGCGCTCTCTTCTGGCTGGACAGGTACCACGTGGACGGCCTGCGCGTGGATGCCGTCGCTTCAATGCTCTACCTGGACTACTCACGCGAGGAGGGAGACTGGATCCCCAACAAGTACGGCGGAAACGAAAATCTGGATGCCGTGGCGTTTCTGCGCGAGGTGAACGAACTCATCTTCCGGCACTACCCCGGCGTCATCATGGCGGCCGAAGAATCAACCGCCTGGCCAATGGTGTCGCGGCCCGTCTACCTCGGAGGCCTCGGGTTCAACCTGAAATGGAACATGGGCTGGATGCACGACACGCTGCTCTACATGTCCAAGGAACCGGTCCATCGCAAGTATCACCAGAACCTGCTCACCTTCAGCCTGCTCTACGCCTATCACGAAAACTTCATTCTGCCCTTTTCCCACGACGAAGTCGTTCACGGCAAACGGTCGTTGCTGGGCCGGATGCCGGGCGACGACTGGCAGGCGTTCGCCAACCTGAGGATCCTGTTCGGGTACATGTACGGGCATCCGGGGAAGAAACTGATGTTCATGGGTGGAGAATTCGGACAGCGCAACGAATGGTATTCGGAAGCGAGCCTCGATTGGAATCTCCTCGATTACGAACCGCACCGGGGGATAAAAAGGCTGATCGCGGACCTGAATACCCTTCTTCGGAACAACTCGGCGCTGCACGAGGTCGATTTTTCCTACGAAGGGTTCGAATGGATCGACATCAACGACACGGACAACAGCACCCTCTCCTTCCTGCGCCGGGGCAAGGACCCGGATGACGTGATCGTCTTCGTGTGCAATTTCACTCCGGTGGTTCGCGAAAAGTACCGACTCGGCGTGCCGCTCCCCGGCTTCTACCGTGAAATCCTCAACACCGATTCCGAATACTACGGCGGCAGCAACAAGGGCAACTCCGGCGGCGTCACGGCCGTGGACAAACCGTGGCACGGCCGCTCCCATAGTCTGGACATGGTGCTCCCGCCGCTCGCCATGGTAGGATTCAAACCCGTTCGCGATAACGAATGAGACGAGTGAAGGTCAAAGGAAAGAGATATTTCTGAAGTAATTCGTGCGGGGAACCCCCTTTTCGAAAAAAGGCGGTTCCCCGCGCCCCTCCGCGAAAACCTTTCAGTTGTGAATCATCCCTCAAGGAACACAATCATTCTCAGACATCCGTTTCATCGTCGTCCCGGTACAATTCGCCACGGGACCGCTCCGCCAGTTCTTCGTAATCGGCCCGAATACGATCCAGGTCCTTCTCTTCCAGTTCTTCCAGATCCAGAAGCGCGTTATTGGCCCCTTTGATCGACCGGATCAGTTCGTCCAGCTTGATCTGTATGGCTTCGGAATCCCGGTTCTGCGTGTTTTGGATGAGGAACACCATGAGGAACGTTATGATGGTCGTTCCGGTGTTGATCACCAACTGCCACGTGTCGCTGAACCCGAACACCGGGCCGGTGATCGCCCATAGAAGAATCACCGCCACCGCAACGAGAAACGTCACGGGCTTGCCTGTCTCACGGGCCGTGATTTTCGCGAAACGGGTGAACCATGAAGTGGATTTTATAGGCCTCATACCTGTGCGCTCCTGGATTTGGATAATCGGAAAAGACGACCCTGACGAGGTTTCTCAGCATAGTACTATACACCAGGAGGGGAATCATGAGGAGAGAGGGAGGGTCGATTATCGGCGGCTGTTTTCAATTGTGTTTCAGGGCAATCTTCTCAAACCCGCTTCGGCCATGTTCGCCAGCAGTCTCACCGCGATCGGAAACACCTTGTACCGGGTGAAGATCGAAACGGATCGTAAACAAATCCGGGATCAGGCCTTGCTTTTTGACTTTTCTGTTACCCGTTGAACAATTCCGGAAATCCGACCATGGACAATGTTAAGTCAAAAAACAGGGCCTGACCCCTGAGGGGCAGCTATTTAATCTTATTCAGCTCTTCGATGGTGAGCTTATCGTCATAAATACCAGCGGAAACCTGGTATGGTGTGTTAGGCACCTGGATTATAAAAGTGATTTTGCGGGATGGCTCTGTTTCCCCAATTTTGGGCCACCAGTATTCGACCCAGGCGCCATTCGGATTCTTTGATGCTTCGCAAAGATTCTGGGTGAGATAGTTCCCTTTTTTATCTTTAAAACCCCACCATACATCCGGTGGATAGGTCAGATTTACTGGATTTGGATGTCCGACACACTGTCGCGCCTGACAATTATAAACCTGAACATAGGTATCCTTCCAGACGAATTCCCCTTTAGGGTCATTAAAGGCGGCAAGGCCGTCTGCACCGAGTGACTGGAGGACGGTGGCGGCTTTCAAAACCATGTCGTAGACTTCCTTGGGTGTTGCCTTACCGTCGTCAGCCCATGCGGCGCCGCCGGCAAGAATGCAGATAGAGACCAAAATACCGATTCCCCAACGCTTCATGTGAAGCCTCCTCAAAAATAGTAGATCAGCTCATATTGAGCCGATTTCTTGGTACAGTATCGACAGAATTATGTATAACTTTATATGGAAACGTAAATAAAAAATACGGCATGCATGAGTACAGACGATCATTTTTAGTTTATATTTCGACAATCAGAGGTTTTATCTTGTTTTTTTGATTTTATCCTCTCCACTTTGAACAATTCAATGGCCCGCCAAGGGCGCTGAGCAAGTCAAAAAACAAAATCTCCGAAATGTGATAGCGGGTGAGTTTTTCCCTTGACCGAGAGCCTTTTAAGGGGTGCCCCCCTGACAATGACGGCACCAGTGGTGCTATAATCCATGGAGAAATCGGCCATCACCTCATGATGGTATTCCTTATTCCGGAACAAAGGAGGGAAGATACGTATGGTTGAGATATCTCGTGAGGAACGCAAAAACAAAGTGATCGCGGTGTTGAATGAGGCCAGGAGCATGGAACTCCATGCCATCTCTCAGTACATGAATCAGCACTATGGGCTGGACAACATGGATTACGGCGAACTGGCCAAAAACATAAAGTTGATCGCCATCGACGAGATGCGGCATGCGGAGATGTTCGCGGAGCGCATCAAGGAGCTGGGCGGCGAACCGACCTCGGACCTTGCCGACAAGGTCCAGAAGGGTCAGAAGACCGAACAGATTTACGCCCATGACTCGGGACTCGAAGATAACACCATCGACAGGTACAATCAGTTTTTGCTGGTGTGCAGGGAGAACGGCGACAGCTCGACGATAAATCTCTTTCAACAGATCATCGACGAGGAGCAGGAGCACCTGAACTACTTCGATAACATCCTGGATCACATCAAGGAGCTAGGTTCGGCATATCTGGCCCGCATTGCGGGTACGCCGTCCAGCACGGGAGGCTACTCAAAGGGGTTCATCATGGCCTCGAGTCAGGGCGGCGGGCAATAACGCAATCCCTGACGACGCTTGGGGGCCAGTGAGATGAAAATGGGGTCACCCATTACAAGGCAAAACCTAGTCCCGATGTCGGGAAGAGACGCGCTTGACTTCGGTTCATCACTGAATCGGGGCAGCACCTACATTGGCGGGGATGGATGGCCCGGACAACTCGCTTGTCCGGGTCCGAAGGACAAGAGGTGAGGGAGATGCCCGGATGCCTGCCTATTGTTCCATCCTCTTGTCCGGCACCGGAGCTACCCCCGGCAAAGGTTCATCACTGAATCCGGGACAGCTTCCCGTCCCGGTGACTGATTCGGACCGTTCATGCTTCGATACCTCGGCACGAACGGTTTCGATTGCCCTCGGTCGGGGCTGACCCATTCACCATGAGGTATCGAAGGGTGAACGGTAGCTGCCGGCTGAGCCGCGCCCGACCTTTGGGCGTCGGGCCCCGGCGAAAAGTCAGTCGGATGTAGATGCCCTTATTGCCTCTTCCGGTTCCCTGGGAAGTTGAAGGATCACGAAATAGGATTCCGGGTAAAGATAGTCCTCCCCGGATTGGTCGATTACCCTGCGATAGCCTTCCCTTGACGCTTCCTCGTCCGCTGTGACTCTATATATCATGCGCTTCTCAAGGTCCCCGGAGTCCTTGTCCTCGACGCAAAGCGCGAAAAGCTCCTCTTTCTTGTTCTTTTCCATAGTGAATCCATTAACCTTGCTCTGAAACAGCCATTTTCAACCTTCTCTTCGGGTCCCAGAACTTCACCTTTTCCGGCTCGAACTTCTCGGGTTCATAGGGAAAGTAATTCTTTACATGATCTCTGAGCCAATCGTTGTATGTCTGGTGTTCCGGGTGATCGGGATCGGAGAGTATTTCGAGAAGCCTGTAATAACCGCCCTCTCCACCGCAATCTTCAGGCGGGCATGCGCGCTCGCCGGCAATGCACCTCGGGTATTTACACCCCTTCTCCTTCAAGAGGATGCCTTCGAGGAGCACATCATGCGACCAGCCATCACCGAAATCGTAATCGTAAACAACTTTCTTCCCGGGCTCCGTGAAATATTCCGTAATGGAAACCTCCCACCCGGGTACAACGTCTCTGTCTTCGAAATCCTCGTTTGGCATACCAATCACCGTTTCGGATTTTTCCCCCGGCAACTTGACGCGGAACGCATGCAGATGGTAGTCCAACCACCCCATCGCATCTTGTATTGCGACATGCAGGTCCCAAAAGGAATACTCCAAGGGCACCTGGATTACCCTCCAAATGGCCGGCTCTATTTCACTCAACTCGATTCGGAATTGATATACGATGTTGGATCGTTTCTTTCCCATTTGTCCTTAATCCTGCTAATAATGTTGAAATATCCATATAAAAGAAGTACCTGGATCGAGTCTTGACCTTTTATTCTCGTTCCCAAGTTGCACTTGGGAACGCGCCATTATCGGGAGCTTAGCTCCCATTGGAAAAACGCCCCTTGCTTTACATTCCAGGCATTCCTGTCGGGTGAAGACCGGCAGCCGGCCCGCAATCGTGCAGGTAATGAAATGAACCGATTTCAGCTCCACGATTTTATCATGACTTAGCATAATGGCAATAAGGTTTCAAAGCGCAGCGTTGATCGATGGTCTGCGTTCCCAAGTGCAACTTGGAAACGAGGGAAAATGCGCGATGATTTCCTTGTTGAAAAAGCTTCCAAAGCTGAGTTGTTTATGGCATACTGTTTTTATAAGGGCGCGCTCTATTATTAGCTTTTTTGTTTGTAGTAACAATACCTTATGCCACGCCATTTTCCTTTTCAAACCTTTCTCGTGAATTATTCGGGCTAGAGCTTTTGCAGAATCACGTGGGCAGATTGCTTGGCAAAGTCAGCACACCTCCTTCAAGGTCAAGAACCAAGAACCGTGCCCGTCAAAAAAGCTGCGTGATTTTTTCCATCTGCCAGAGGTCCCGATTTAATTTCCTTCAAGTAGAAGGATTTTCCTGTTGCCTTATTACGATCAAACCTGAGGGCGATGACGACTCACCTACATCAACGGGGACGTCTTCCTATGAATAAAGTTCGACCATCGGCAGAGCAGGTATCCATTTATCTTAAGCTGTGGGATTCGCTGGAGAATTATGTGCTACAGGAGAGCAGCCTTAGAAAATTATTCGCTGAGACCTATCCAACAAATATTGATATGGATGATGTCCTGATCAAGGTCTGTTCGCTGAACGACTTTTACAGCACGAATATTTTTTCACCATTCACTGTTGCCAAGCACATTGTTGACTTGGATATCGATCAGCGCCTTTCAATCAGGGACCTTACTCTCGTTAATGATATTGCAGTGGTTAAGGTTAAGGGCCTGAAAACCATCAACTTTTACTCATTTGCCACAAAATACTGTAGCCATCATTTCCCGGAGGACTACCCGATCTATGACAGCTTTGTCGAAAAGATGCTCATGCACTTCAGTCGGGTAGACAAGTTTTTCAAATTCAAAAAGGACGACCTCAAGCACTATCCAAAATACCATGAGGTTTTGATTCAATTCAGCATGTTCTATGGACTGGAAGATTTCACCCTGAAACAGGTCGACAAATATCTTTGGCAGGCGGGTAAGGAATATTTTCCCAAACAATACTGACCTCTGGAAATCCGGATAAATATCACTTCCCGAAAGCCTGCGAGAGACTTTTGGTTTTCGAAAACGGATGGTTTTTCCCGAACATTCGATGCATTAACACAACTCAAAAATACCATAATTAGTAATGTTGTACCTGTCCAGGCTAACGTCCCGCCTGAGCAGCGGCCCTTAACAATTTCAACCATGTACACCCTTAACGTAAAGCCGCTATCTTCACGCCGTCTGTCGAGGCGGATGTCGGTCTATAGTTCTTGCAGTTCACACTGTATGGTTTCAGGGCTGAAGTCCTGTTCGTGGGGCCATATAACACCCCTGTAAGCAGGTCTGACGGAACGAAAGTATCTCTCATCTTTGAGCTCGCGGAAAACACCTTTTTCAACATACGGCAAAACATCAAACACGCCTTTCCTTCCGTCCGAAAGCTCGATCTTCAGTTTATAATTATCCATCGGATCAACTGATATGACCTTAATCATTCTTTCACCTCATCTCAGTGGATCAATTTTAAAAGGTTGTTGACCTTCAACCGCCATTTTCCAGTTGGCCAACAAGTCATCTCTATGGATTTCGATCCACGCCTGAACCAATCTCATCTTTGGCTTCGGCAGGCTACCTTCGAGTATTTCCCCATCTTCAATTCCGACGATCGCTTCATGCTCAGCGTATTGCGCGTGAATGTGGGGAAGATTGTGCTTTTTGTTATCAAAATAAAACATCAAGATCATTATACCATAAAACATTGAGATTACAGGCATGTGCCACCTCTTCATTTGCTCAACGACCCCGCTCGGCAGCGGATGGTTCGGCTCGCCGACCGCTGTGCAGTTCCCGTAGCGTGGCTAGGATGAAACAAACCCACCAAACGTTTTTCCTTATTTCTTCTCGAACTCTTCCTGCATTCCCCGAAACCGGTGGGTTTCGCTACGCTCTGGAAACGTTTCTGTTATTCCGAAATCATGAATACTTGCATAACTCCTGAATTTCAACCCGGAAAATGGTTCATGTTCATGAGTACACACCACCCCGCCCACGGCAGTCACTATCCGCGTGCGGGGTTGCATCCTTGGGAAAGGCGTTCAATCGATATTCAGGTAGGCTTTTTTGACCAGCGGGTCGTCGGCGATTTTCTTGCCTTCGCCTTCGGCCACCAGGCGGCCGGTTTCCATGACGTAGGCGTAATGGGCGATGGACAACCCCTCGCGGGCATTCTGTTCCACCAGCAGAATGGTGAGCCCCAGTTGATTCAGCTCCACGATGAGGTTGAATATCTCCATCACTTTCAGGGGAGCGAGCCCCAGGGACGGCTCGTCCAGCAGCAGGATTTTCGGTTCGGACATTAACCCCCGGGCGATGGCGAGCATCTGCTGTTCGCCGCCCGACAGCGTTCCCCCCAACTGGTTCATGCGCTGCTTCAGAATGGGGAACCGCTCGAACATTTTCTGCATGTTGTCCGCGATTCGCTTCTGATCCTTTACCAGGTACGCCCCCAGGATGAGGTTCTCGCGCACCGTAATGGATGGAAAAATCTTCCTCCCCTCGGGGACCTGCACGATGCCCTTGCGCACGATCTTCTGCGGCACGGTCCCCAGCGGTTCCCCGTTCAGGAGAATCTCTCCCGCCTCCCGTTTCACCATGGCGCTTATGGCGTTGATGGTGGTGCTCTTGCCCGCGCCGTTCGCGCCGACGATGCTCACGATCTGTCCATCTTCAATCTTGCACGACAGGTCGTGAACCGCCCGAATTCCGCCGTATGCCACCGTAAGGTTCTTGATTTCCAGCATGGATCAGACCGCTTTCAATGGAGTGTGTCCATACGAGCATGGGAAGGGATACGTGCGGGGGAATTTCTTCCCCCGCGCCCCCCACGGAGATTTCCCGCTACGCTCGAAATGACACGGCTCGCATGTTGTTATCATAATACCCATATTCTAGGGTTTTTGAGGGAGGGCGTGGGAGGGAACTTTTTTCAAAAAAGTTCCCTCCCACGGTTCCCTGTCAAACCTCGTCCCCCAGGTACGCCTTGAGTACGTCGGGATTCCGTTTGATCTCATCCGGCGTCCCTTCCGCGATTTTTTTACCGAAATCCAGCACATGGATGGTGTGGGAAATGTTCATCACCACTTCCATGTGATGCTCCACCAGAATGATGCCGATCTTCCGCTGCTCGTGGATTCTGTTGATGACGTCGATCAGTTCCCTGGTTTCCTTGGGGTTGAGTCCGGCCGCGGGTTCGTCGAGGAGCAAGAGCTTCGGGTCCGTAATGAGCGCCCGGGCCAGCTCCACTCTCCGTTGCAGACCGTATGCCAGGTTTCCGGGCTTGTACTCCGCGTACTGTTCCAGCCCAAGGTCGGCCAGGTAGGACCGGGCCAAGTCGTCGGCCTTCCTCTCCGCCTTCGCCACTCTCGGCAGGTGGAGGCTTTCCTCCCACACGAAATATTTCAGCTTCAGATCGTACGCCACCTTGAGATTATCCATCACGCTCAGGCTGTTGAAGAGGCGTATGTTCTGGAACGTGCGCGATATGCCGATGCGTGCCCGGCGATGGCCGGGAAAATCGGTGATGTCCCGGTCGAGAAAATTGATGTGCCCGCTGTCCACTTCATAGACGGCCGTGATGAGGTTGAAAATCGTCGTCTTCCCGGCCCCGTTGGGCCCGATGATCGAAGCAATCTCGCCTTCCCTCTGCTCCATCGAAAATTGATCGACCGCAACCACGCCGCCGAACGCCTTGCTGATGGAATCGATGCGGAGAAAACTCATGAAGTCCCTTCCTGATTCCGTATGTCCATGAAAGCAGCGAAAAGGGATACGTGCGGGGGAATCTCTTCCCCCGCGCCCCCTACGGAGATTTCTCGCTGCGCTCGAAATGACACGATTTGCATCCTATTGTGTATCATACCAATAAGTTAAAGTTTTTGAGGGTGGGTGTGGGAGGGAACTTTTTTCAAAAAGTTTCCTCCCACAAACCGAATCAACAGCCTCAATTCCGGGGCGCCTTCGAAAACAGCGAACCGATCCATCGCGGACTGAGTTCCCAATCGCCGAATATTCCCTTGCGTCGATAGATGACCAGGACGATTACGATGAATGCGAGCACCACGTCCCGCCAGACGCTGAAGAAACGGAACAGTTCTCCGAAAACGTAGTAACTCAGGGAGGTGATAAGCGCTCCGGTCAGGCTGTTCACGCCTCCGACGAACACGATGATGATCAGCTTGGCCGACTCCAGCCAGTCGAAGAGGTTCGGGTCGATGAACATGATGTTGAAGGCGTAGAGCGCTCCCCCGTACGAACAGATGACCGAGGAGAGGATGAACACCTTGAGCTTGTGGCTGTAGACGTTGATGCCCATGGTGCGCGCGGCCAGATCGTCGTCCCGTATGGCGAGGCAATCCCGGCCGAACCGCGTCCTCTTGAGGTTCCCCACGAGGAAGAGGATCACCACCAACGAAGCGGAAATGAGCGGCAGGCCGACCACCTGGGGAATGCCCGCGATTCCCATGGCCCCGCCGGTCAACTGGGCCATCCAGATCAGCAGCGCCCGCACCATTTCCCCGAAACCGAACGTGACCAGGAGAAAGTAGTCCATGCGCAGCTTCAACGTGGGGATGCCCACCACGAGACCGCCCACCACGCCCATGAGGATGGCGAGTAAAATGGCGATCATCGGCGGCATGTTGAACTGCAGCACGGCGATGGCCGCGGTATATGCACCCAGCGAGACGAAAGCCCCCTGCCCCAGGGAAAACAGGCCGGTAAGACCGGTCATGAGATAGATGCCGAGCACGAAGATGGTACTCAACATTACCAGTTCAATGACTTTTACGTAGAAGAACATGCAGGATCCGTCAGGCCTTTACGGTGAATATTTTCCCTGCGATTCCCTGCGGCCGTACCAGGAGCAGGACGATAATCAGGGACCATATGATGATGGGAGTGAGCGACGCGCCGATCTGCGCCACGAGGATGCTCTCCAGTATCCCCAGGAGGATGCTGGCGATGACCCCTCCGAACAAACTCCCCATACCTCCGATGATCGCGGCGATAATTCCCTTTATCACATAGCTGCCGATGAAGGGAGTTACCGAGTAGGACATTCCCAGGAAGTATCCGCTGACCGCCGCCAGCATGCCCGCCACGAAGAAGGTGGTGGAGACGATTCTGTCCGTGTTGATTCCCATGAGGGCGGGAGTATGGATGTCGGAGGAGGCCGCCCGGATGGCGATCCCCATCCTGGTGCGGTTCAGAAACAGGCTGAGCCCGACGAGCACCGCCGCCGATATGGCCAGCATCATCACGTAGGCCTTGGAAACCACCAATCCGTAGCCCAGGTGGAACGTGGTGTCCTTCATGAACTCGGGATAGGTGTAATAATCGGACCCCCACAGCGCGGAGAAGAATTGCTGCACCAGCATCATGACGGTGATCGAATTCACGAAGAAGTAGGTGAGCGGCCTTCCCTTGATCCTGATGGGCCGGAAAACCAACCGTTCCACGATCACCCCGACCACCCCGCCCAGAAAGACCGTAAGCAGCATGGAGAGCCAGAAGTCGGGGACTATCCGGTTGGAAATCATATACCCCAGGTAGGCGCAGATCGCGATCACCCCTCCGTGGGAAAAATTGGAGAACTTCAGGATGTTGAACACAATCCCGAAGCCCACCGCCAGGAGAGCATACACCCCTCCCAGGGAAATACCGTTCACCAACTGTTGCAGGATGATTGACGTGTTCATGGATCGTCTTTCTCCGCGGTACCGACGTCGGGCGCGTCCACGGGTTCAGGACAAGGTTTCGAGAAACTTCTTCGCCATGGAGTCCAGTTCCTTGATCTGCTCGGGGCTGAGTCCGTGGTCGACTTCATTCGCCATCAGCTGCTGCGCCTTTTCCTCCGCAGCTTCATTCAGCCGCGGGGAGCCTTTTTCGTTCCATTTCTCGCGATTGATGCGGCAGAGAAGCGAGGGCATCCACAGATGGTCGCGGTAATTTTCCAGCGTGTGCATGTCCCCCAGGAAGGAGCCCGCGATGCCGACGTTCCTCACGACGTCCAGCGCCAGGGTGTCGTCGGTTACGTCCACGCCGCGCAGGTAGCGTTTGACATAGGCGATGATTTCATTGTCGATGACGGCCTGGGCGGGCGAAAGGGTGAGTTCCGATTCCAGTTGCCCCACCGACCAGATGTTGTTCACGCCGCTCTGGATGTGCGTCAGGAAGCCGATGCTTTTTTCCAGGGCGGCCTGCGAATCGGGCACCATGGCTTCGGTGGAAACCCAGCTTCCGGAGGGGATGTTGTAGAAGCGTCCCATCAGTCCCGAGAGTTGAGCGAAAAGATGGTTCTCGGGTCCTCCCGTTACCGCGATCATGGTCTTCATGTCGAAGATATGGGCCAGACCGAGATTGAATATGCAGGGCCGACCCGGCTCCAGAATCTGGTTGATGACGATTCCGGCCAGGATTTCCGCCGTTCCCACGGCAGCCGATCCCGCCAGGGTCACGGGTCCGGACACGCCGGCCATGGGTTCGCCGTTGATGGTGGTCGGTATTCCGGCGCCGGCGGAGCGGTAGAAAATCTCCAGGGCGAGGTTGGTCCACCGCAGCGGCCCATGGGCGGTGAAGCCCACGCTGAACCAGGGATAGTCGCCCACGACCTTTTTCATATGCACCATCATGTCGGAACCCTGAGGCGTGAAGCAGAGCACCCTGATGTGTTTCCGGGTATTCTCCGCCATGATGCGCAAACCAACCACGTCGCGCGCTCCGGGAGGAACATCGTCCAGGGCGAACCCGAAGACGCCGTCCACGTTGTCCAGTTGGTCGAGGAGGCGGCTCACCCGGGCCAGGTCGTTGGAGGCAAAGGCTCGGTACTGCCCCTTCTCCAGGATGTTGAGGCCGGGTACGGACCAGATATGCGGCGCGCTGGTGGGGGTGATCGGTTCTCCCCCTCCGCGTTTGTCGGCAAAATGAACATGCGACGGGCAGAGGGCCAGTTTTTCTTCCACGAGTTCTTTCGGAAACCGTACCACGTACGGTTCGGTGCCCGGTTTTGCGCCTTCCTTTATGAGCAACTCCACGATCTTGTCGTGTTCCACCCTGACGCCGGGGGCCTGCAACAGCTGCAGTGCGGCCTCATGAATTTTTTTCGCCTGCTCCGACATATGTTCTTCCGTCCCCATAGATAGGTAGTAAGAGAAGCGGGGCGGCGTTCCGCCCCGCGCCTTGGCTCACGGCTCTTTCGGATAGTACTTCAGGTCCGCCGTCTCGATTTTGTCTCCCACGAAGTGCAGGATGGACATCTTCAACCCGACGGGACGATGGGTCTTGGGGTCCATGTTGATTTCCCCGATAATACCCTTGTAATTCTTAATGTCCCCCATCACCTTGGCTACTTTCTCGGGGTCGGTGCTTTTTGCGTGCTCAATGGCGTAAGCCACGAAACCGAGATCGTCCCAACCGGAGAAGGAATGCAGTCTCGGCTCCTCGTTGTATTCCTTCTTGTACTTTTCGAAGAACCACTGCAGGGACGGATCGTCCATGGAGATGTTGTTGGGGAAGTACGCCCCGTCGGCGGCCTTGCCCGCCACCTGATCCATGGGTTTGTACCAGGAGTTGTTGCCCAGGAACGTGGTTTCCAGACCCAGCTCGCGCGCCTGCTTCACGGCATTGGCGTTCTCGGTGATATATCCGCAGATATAGAGTCCGTCGGGCTTGAGGGACTTGATCTTCGTCAACTGCGATTTGTAATCCTTATCGTCGGCCTGAAATTCAAACCCGCCTACGAACTGCTTGCCCCGCTTCTTGACATAGTACTCGAAGCCCTTGGCAAGATAGAGGGCATACGCGTTGGCTGGCGAATAAAGGGACGCAAAGGAGTTCATCCCCAGTTTGTCGATGGCATAGCCGGCGATCATGAACGACTGCTGAAAAGCAGAAGGCTGAAGGAGAAACATGTACGGATTCACCGCCACGTCCTTCTCAGGATCTTCGGGGTCGAATTTCGGGGTCGTCACGCGCTCGTCCAGGCAGCGCACCACCACCGGGACCTTGAGCTGGGCGGCAACCGGGCTCACCGCCAGACCGGTGTTGGACAACAACGACCCCAACACGGCGACAACTTCGTCCTGCTGGACGAGCCGGGAATACGCCTTCACCGCTTCGGTCGGGCTGGTTTTGCAATCGTAGGAGATCAGTTCGACCGGGCGTCCCAGGATGCCGCCCTTTGCATTGATCTCCGCGACCCGCATTTTGGCCCCTTTGAGTACGTCGTTGCCCCATTGCGCGGTGAACGCGCTCAAGTCGCCGTAATAACCGATCTTGATGGGCTTTTTGTCGGCGGCTCCCGCGAACTGCGCGAACCCCGCCATCAGACAAAGTGCTACAACCAATACCATGAAACGTTTCATTGAGCCTCTCCTTTCACTGGAAATGAAATGTATGCCTCTCTTTTTACGCAAGCTTGTCCAGAATCCCTCTTCCCGGCTCCTTTCGTAATATTCCCTCAACCGCTATGCGCCCATGCGAAACACCTTACGGATGTACGCCGCCGCATCCGCGACCTTCTTCTCCAGCCCGGCGTGCCCCTTCTCAACGGTTGCCCTGGAGGGATATCCCCATACGCCTTGAGGGCTGACGCCTCCGATTCCCACGAGGTCGAACGCGCTGGCCGAGCACATCGGAGAATGATCCGTGACGCAGTCGGCTTTGAAGCTCTCCGGGTAGAACGCCTGAATGAAGGACGCTTCCCCCTCGCAGGCGTGAAGCTGCTCCACGGGAGCCTGGCCGCGATAGGCCAGAATATCTCCGGTGGCAATGAGCTTGAAATCATCGTATTTGCGGTTCAGCTCGATCATGGTCGACTTGACCACCCAGTTGCCGCCGTGGGTGTTCACGATTGCGGCCCTTTCGAATCCCCCCGCCCGCAGACTCTCGACGACGTCTTCCAGCACGTGCCTCACCGTCATGGCGGACAGAGTGACCGTCCCCCGGAAACGGATGTGGCCCCAGGAGGTGACGAGCGGCAACGCAGGCAGCAGGTAGGCTCCGAGTTCGTCCGCCAGCCGCCGGGTCAACTCCAGAGCGGTCAGATAATCGGTGGCCAACGGCTGGCAGGGGGAATGCTGTTCGATGGCGGAAGTGGACAGGATGGCCAGCTTCGGATCGGCACCGGCGATAGCTCGAACGGAACGGCGCCAGTCGGTCCCTTTCCCCGAAACGCCCGGGATTGACCCTTCGGGCCACCAGAGTTCGTTCGTTTCGTGCGGAGCGAGGGACGCCCCCTCTTCAAAAAGCCCCAGTCCATAGTCCACGTATTGGCGGGTCTTCTCCAGCATGACGCTGTAGAGACGTTTTCCCGTTTCCGCCGACGCGGCTTGCGGCTTGCCCCAGTAGCCGTCGGGAGCCACCGCCGACAGTCCATCATAGTCGATGTATTCCCTGGGCACTCCCGCATCGAAGTCCTGCGGGACGTTCCCCACCAGGTCGGGGGCCAGGGCCATGGCCAGCGACGTTTCCACGGCTCCCCCGCCGTAGTCGGGCATGAAACTCTTGTCGGCTGCTTCGCGAGCGAATTCCTTGGGGTTGACCCAAACCGCCCGGATGATTTCCCGGTTAAGATTGATCTCGCGCACGGCGTGTTTGAGTATCCAGTTGTAGTTGCTGAAATCGAGGACCAGCATCCGCTTGAACCCGTGCCTGGCCAGAAGGGAAGCCACGTCATTGAGAACGTCCCACAGCGTCTGCTGCTGAAGAGCGATCGCGCCCTTGAATCCCCGGGTTTCCATGGCGGTCGAAAACGGAAAGACCGGCAAAAGATAGACCGCCTTGCCCGAGCAGAAATCGCGCGCAAAACGGTGAGCGAGGATGAGATCGAACCCCGCCGGCAGATGCGGCCCCTTGGGCTCCACGGAACCCATGGGCAGCACGGCGGTGTCGAAACCCGACCCCGCTATCTCCATCGATGTGTTGAAGATAGTGAACATCTCCGTATTTTCCTTTTTCCACTTGTTTCGATACTACGAATTGCTTCGATACTACGAACGGCGAATGTGCTTCGGGGCCCGCCGAAGCGGGCCGCCGGATCGTTACGAGGGGATTACCGCGCCGAAAGCGATGCGCTGCGTTCTCCGGCGATGAGGTTGTAAATCTCCACCTCGCGTTCGCCGAACCGTGCATCGGTCCTCGCTTCGATACCCCTCGGATAGGGAATGTCTATGGGAATGTCGGCCTTGATGGTTCCGGGCCGTTCGCTGAAAACGACCACCCGCGTTCCCAGAAGGATCGCTTCTGGAATGTTGTGGGTCACGAAGATGGCCGTTTTCCTTCTTTCCTGCCAGATTCTCAGTATTTCCAGGTTCAACTGGTCCCGGGTGAGCGCATCCAGGGCGCCGAAGGGCTCGTCCATGATCAGAATGTCGGGGTCCAGAATCAGGGACCGCGCAATGGACACCCTCTGCTGCATGCCCCCCGACAGCTCGCCCGGGTATTTGTCCTCGAACCCGTCGAGTTTGACTAGGTTGAGCAGTTCGTGGGCCTTGTCCACATAATCCTTTTTGTTGAGGCCGGCCAGATCGACGGGCACCAGCACATTGGCCAGTACTTTGTGCCAGTCGAAGAGCACCGGCCTCTGGAAGACGAACCCCACACCCTTGATGGGACCCTGCACCAATTTGCCGCCGACGAGCACACGCCCGCTGCTTGGTCTCAGCAGCCCCGCCACCATGCGCAGGAGCGTCGATTTACCGCAGCCGCTGGGTCCCACGATGGAGATGAACTCCCCGGACCCGATGTCGATGGAAATATCCTTCACCGCCGCGATGGTATCTCCCGACAGCGTGTCGAACACTTTATTGACCGACTCTATTCTTACAAACGGCTGGCTCATCGTCTCTCCGGAATTTCCTCGTTCGGACCGGTCACCGTGCTATTTCTTCTGTTCCGCCTTCCACTGCTTGTACAGTTCCTGGACCGTCGGCAGCTTGTCGGTAGACGGCATCTTGTAATCGGGGAGGAACGCGGTGGTGAACATTTCCTCCGCCGTCACGGGTTTTTCCACTTCAAAGTACTTGTTGATGTAGTCCACGGTTTCCTGCATCCGTTTCGTGTCGACCCATCCGAGCTTGTGTTCGCGGGCAGCCTTGATGTCGACGAGGTTCGTGATGTCGTCCACAAACCGGGTCTTGGCAGCCAGCACCGGCACTTCCGGGTTGTCCTTCACGAAGATCGCCGCCGCTTCGTCCGGATGCTCCACGCACCAGGCCCACGCCTTCATGGTGGCCTTCAGGAACTTTTTCAGCATCTCGGGCTTTTCGGCGATCATTTTGTCGGAAGCCATCAAGGCGTTTCCGTAGGGGTTCACGCCCCATTTCGACCAGGGGATGATCACGAGGTGATCCATGTCCAGTCCGGCTTCCCAGTACCCCTGGTTCCCGACGATCCAGTCGAAAACCGCGTCCACCTGTTTGGCGGTCAGAGACTGCGGCTTGGCGCTCGGCTTGATGTTGACCAGCGTCACCTTGTCCACGTCGATGTTGTTGGCTTTGGCCAGCGCGGGCCACAACACTCGCTGGGCGTCTCCCGCTGGCACACCAACTTTGTGGCCTTCCAGGTCCTTGGGCTTGGTGATGCCCGAACCTTCATAGGTCTTTATGCCGTTGGGGGAATTGGTGTAGATCATGGCGATCACTTTCACCTTGGCGCCCTTGGAACGCGCCACGGCCAAGGTGCCGGTATCGGCCAATCCGACGTCCACCGTTCCCAGTTCCACACGCTTTACGGTATCGCCCGATCCCTGGCCGCGCTCTATCGAGACATCGAGCCCTTCTTCCTGGTAAAAACCCTTGTCCTTGGCCACGAAATAGAAGCAGTGGTCGCCGCCGGGAACCCAATTCAATTTCAAAGTGACTTTTTCCGCGCTAAAAGCCGGAGCACTCAAAAGGAAGAACGCTACCACTACCGATACCATCCAAACCACGTTTCTCTTCATTGCCATGCCCCCTGTTTTAAATTGCTTCCGACACGATTCACCCGGCGGTTCCAGCTTCCCGCGATCGGGCAACACATCCTCCGCGTCATTTCTTGAGCCGCGCCCACGGCATCATCCACCGTTCGATCAGATTGATGAAGCCGAACAGCACCATGGCCATGGCGGAAATCCAGAGCAGGGCCCCGATCATGGCGCTTGTCTGCAGATAGCTCTGCGCCTGGAGAATGAGAGCGGCCAGCCCTTTTTCCGAAGCGATGAACTCCCCAACGATGGCGCCCGTCACCGCCATGATGGAAGCAAGCTTTATCCCCGTCATGATGAACGGCAGCGCATAGGGGACCCGTATCTTGAGGAACTGTTTCCACTTCGGCGTATTGAAGCTGAGGGCGAGTTCGATCATTTCATGGGGAACGTCGCTTACCCCTCGCGCGGTGTTCAGCAGAACGGGAAAAAAGGAGATAAGGAAGGACATGACGATGTTCGGCAGTACGCCGAAGCCAAACCACACCAGCACGATGGGAGCCGCCGCAACCTTGGGCATGGCGTTGAAAAAGACAAGAAAAGGCATCAGCATCCGTTGCAGGGTGTCGTTCCATGATACGAGCAGGCCGAGGAAAATGCCGACAAACACCGCGAGAATGAACCCCCCGATGATCTCCTCGGTGGTGGCTACGGTTTGCGAGAACCATTTCCATCTCGGGTCGAGCAGGTCGAAAAGGACGTCACCGGGCGAAGGGAGAATGTACTTGGGGATGTTGAAAAGGGACAACGCCCACCACACGAGGATGAAAAAGAAAAAGGGAAGCACCGGCAGGAGGTAATGCATGACCCGGCGCGGTATGATCGATGTGGAACCGTCCCTCATTTTCCCTCCGCTGACCTTTCATTCGTCACGAAAAATTGCTTCTTCGTTCGGTGAGAATCGTTATCGCCGATTCAACCCTGCTTCGTTCTCTCTGTTCCGCATTCGATGGTGGATGGAAGCGCTGTTCTTACGTGCCGTGATCCTTTCACCTTTCGATACCCAGGGTGAACGGTTGGGCTCAAAAGTGCTTTCACCCGTTCGTGCCGAGGTATCGAAGCACGAATACCACAGGTATTTTTCCCGCCGACAAGGACGCCCCCTCCCCCACCGGGGGAGGGTCGGGGTGGGGGATATTGCTCACTCCCCGGCCATACCGACCATCGAAGCGCGAACTCACCTCATCAGGCCCCCAACACCTCGTCCACCGCTTCCTCGAACACCTGGATGCTCTCTCTCAGCGCATCCTCGCTGATGCAGAGCGGCGGCGCGATCTTCACCGACTCCCCGCCCATGCCGACCGGAGCGAACATCAACAACCCCTTGTGGAAACAGGAGACGTTGATCTTCAACGCCGTTACGCCGTCCGGTTCCCTGGTGCCGTCCTTCACGACCAGCACTCCCGCCACGAGCCCCTTCCCCAGAACCGTCCCGAGACGCTTGGGATATTTGTCCCGAATGCGCTCGAGTTCGGGAATCAGAATTTCCCCCATGAGCCGGGAATGTTCGATAAGATTTTCCTCCCGGAGCACTTCCCGGCTGGCCAAAGCCGCCGCCACCGCCAGGGGGGAAGCCGAATGGGTGGAAGTCATGGAGCCGGGAGGATAGATATCCATGATGTCCTGCCGGCCGATGACCGCCGCCAGGGGCAAGGACGAAGTGATCCCCTTGCCGCAGGCGATGAGGTCCGGTTTCACCCCGTAGTGTTCGTAGCAGAACATCTTTCCCGTACGGCCGAACCCCGCCTGCACCTCGTCGAAGGTGAGGACGATGTCGTACTTTCGGCAGAACGATTCCAGTTCCCGGGCATATTCCACCGGCAGGAAGTGGGGCCCGCCGCCCTGGTACGATTCGGTCATCACGCCGGCGATCTGCTCCGGCGATACGCCCAATTTCTTCAGCGCATCGAGGAAAACGTCGAACGAACAGTTCGGTTCGTTGTACCAGTCCGGAAAGGGCACCTGAATGAAGCTGGTATCCGATTCGCCCAGCCATTCCTTCTGCTTGCCGAGGCCGCCCGCCAGCTGCGCGCCCATGGTGCGGCCGTGGAAGGCGTTGAGGAAAGAAACGAAGTATTTCCGCTGCGGGCCGTACTTGCGCAGCGCATAGGTTTTAGACAGCTTGATGCAATTTTCCGTGGCCTCGCTGCCCGTGGTGAGCAGGAACACCTTGTAGGAGGCGGGGTCCGGGGACAGCGCCTGGAGCACCTTGGTGAGCGCGGCGCGTTTTTCGTGCACGAATACGTAAGTGGCGACGAGTCCCTGGTCGATTTGTTCGTGCAGGGCCTGTTTCACCGCGGGATGGCCGTGGCCCACGTTGCTGATGAGGACGCACGACGACCAGTCGATCCAGCGGTTGCCCCACCGGTCGTAGATCGAAAAGCCTTCGGCCCGGTCCCACACCACCGGGGGCATGCCCATCATGGAACGCGGTTCGCTTTCCTCAAGAGACTTGAAAATAGGGAGCGATTCCGGTACGGGCAATTGGGTACGGATTTCCCGGAACCGGGTGGATACCTTCTTTACTTCTACCGGCTGGAGAGAGTACTCAGCCATTGCAATTCCCTTTCCTCGACAACGAGTGCTTCTCGCTCGTGTAGTATGTCATTCCCCGTACTTCCTGCGAATCCCGGGCTGCGGTTCGTATTCGATGAATACGGTATCGCCGCCGCTCAGGATGGACGCCCGTGCGGCCTCGTGCACCAGTTCGTTCATCCAGGAATTGACGGGCGTGGCGATCAGTCCTTTTTTATCGATTTCCTCGCACAAACTTCTGCGGAGCTGTTGTTCGTCATCGCTTCCGGATGCCGCCACCGCGCCTTCGATACGGCTCATGGCGATGATGCTCGCGCTCACCGAGTCGGGGCCGTAGCCGATCGGCTTGTATCCCGGTCCCTCCCACGGAACGTACTGGAAGAAGTCCGGATTGACGTAATGAAACTGTTTTTTGCCCGGTCCCTGGGGGGAAAGCACTCCGTATTCCACGCCCCGGAACTGGTCGTTGTGCTTCAGCGCGCCGCAGGCCCCTTCCCCTTCGAAAAACATGCTGAGGCACTGTTCATTTCCGCCGGCGCTCTTGTCCGGGTATCCCAGGCCGTCGGTCACCGTGAGGAGCGCCTCGTTCTCAAAGCGCACCCTGCCGTTGGCCCACATGTAACCCTCACGGCCGTTGGGGAAAACGCCCTTGACCCCGGCCACCGAAACCTCCACGGGCTTGAGTCCCGTGATGAAGGTGACGAGATCCACGTAGTGGCAGCCCACGTACACGAAGGGGTCCGTGGCTTCGGTGGTGAACCAGTTCTGGAAATTGGAAAAGCGGTAGTAGTAGGGCTCGATCATCTTGGCTTCGCCCATGACGAAATCGCCCAGTTCGCCCTTCCGGTAACGGCGCCGGGCAATGAGGGAGCGCCGATCGAACCGCTTGTGGTATTCGATGCCGACAAACACTCCCGCTTCCCTCGCCGCTTTGGAGATTTCCTCGGCCTGCGCGTAGGTGTGCACCAGAGGCTTTACGCAGAGAACGTGTTGACGAGCCCGGATGGCGTCCATGGCCACGGGGTAGTGCAGCTCGTCGGGCAGCGCAATGATCACGGCCTGGAACGGCTCGCTTCGGTGCAGGATTTCACGGTAACCGTCGGGAGCGGCAGTTTGACGTGCATTCGGATCGGGGTACGCGGTGAAGTCCTGGCCGGGAAAGGCTTCAAGGATGTCCCCGTCGTTCTTGAGGTCCGCCAGCGAAGTCGGACGCGTGCCGCATACGACGATCCTCCCAACCGTCCCCAGCCGCTGCAGGTGATACACCGCGGGAAGGATGAGATCGTGCACGATCATGCCCGCGCCGATGATGGTTACGTCCAGCTTCTTGAATTCGTTTATCACGGATGCCCCTTAAAAATCTTTTTATTCCTTATTCTCACCTGAGAAACGATACTTCACGAGAATAGATTTCCTTTTTCGTCGAACTCCATACCAAACGGTCCGGAAACGAATTCGCAGGAATGGCGATCTTCCATGGTTGCCCATAAGGGTTCGGAGATCGTCACTTCCCCGAGGTGGAGTGTGTCCGGTATTCTCACCAGCCGACATCGGCAGTAATCCAGAATGTTGCATGTCTTCACCGCAGCCTGGATGGCCAGCCGGTCGTTGGGCAGCGTCATGGGAATCTTCGTGGGCGCCACCACCGTGGAGGTGAGTCCGTTGGTGTACATGGCATCGTAGTCGATCTTGCGCACCAGCCGCCTAGTGGTGAAATCAGCCGTTCCCACCCCATTGGCGTTGCCTTCCGATTCGGGGGTCACGTCCAGCACGCACATCTTGTTCACCTTCGGCCCGCCGTAGGCGAACGGCGTGGGATAGCGGCCTGTGACGTTGGGGTCCATGCCGTCCCCGCTAATGTTCTTCCCGATGCGGTCGATCACGAGCACGTCGATTTCGGGCCAGACGAGCCTTGCCATGCGGGAGGAGGCTTCCTTCAACAGGTCCGGTTCGCGCTGTTCGATCTCGTTCGCGGGCACGACTTCGATCCGGCAGATACGGTCGAAGGCGTTCTCGATAGTGGCCACACCGCAGAGGATGGGCAGGCGGGAGAGGATGAGGCGGCTCATGGATACTATGGAGTCGGCCATGACGCCGAACCCGAGCTGATGGCAGCTGTCGGCTCCTCTCTGCTTGCCCAGGCCAATGCTGATCATCTTCATCAGGCCGCTTTCGACGATCCCGCGGAACGCCGTGTGCGGCTTGACGCGGTTGACAATCACGATCCCGTCGGCGGATGCGACGTTGCGGTCGACGTATACCGGGAGTCCGTTGTCTACCTCGCCCAGTTTCACTACTTCCATGGACGAAACGACCGGCGCTCCGACGTATGCTTCGGTTACTCCCAGGTGGGCCAGGACCTCCTGCTGCCCATGGGCGGTGGCGCCTCCGTGGGAACCCATGGTCGGCACCACGAATGGTTCGGCTCCCCTTCTCTTCAAAAATTCGACCACGGTGCGGGTCAGGTCCGCGATGTCCGCCACACCCCTGCTGCCCACGCATACCGCCACGCGGCCCTTCACCCCCAACAGGGAAGAACTCCGTTCCAGCTTCAGCCGGAGTTCGCCCGCGGGATCGGCAAGACGGGTGTCGTCGAAAAGCTGACGCACCCTTACCATCGGCGGAAGAGGGATTGATTCCAGAAGATCGATGATGCTCATTGCTGCCATCCCGTTTGCGCGAGCAGGATCAGGCCGTAGCCGCCGTCCACCCGGAAGGTATCGCCGTTCACCGCCCCGGAAATCTCCTCGTCGGCCAGATGCACCACGTGAGGAGCGATGTCGGACGGATCGAGAAACCGGTGCTGGGACGTGCCAGCCATGATTTCTCCGCCCCGAGGCGTCAGCTGCCCGTTTTCGTCGAACAGAAGCCGCCGGTTCTGATCTCCGCACACGAATCCCACCGCCA
This sequence comes from uncultured delta proteobacterium, assembly GCA_963826125.1. Taxonomy (GTDB): domain Bacteria; phylum Desulfobacterota; class Desulfarculia; order JACQYL01; family CAWGVV01; genus CAWGVV01. Next base: position 1,209,375 of record CAWGVV010000001.1, read on the forward strand.
CGTTGTTCACCCGGCCGTATCCGTAGTGGCTGTACACGTAAGCCATGCTTTTGGTGAGGTTTTCCACCGCCGCGAATGCCGCCGAGTATCCCACTGCCCGCGAGAGGGGCGTTAAGCCGCCCATGGAGGTGATGTTCACCACGCTTCCCCGGTGGGAAGCATCCGCGAGATATTCGAGGTAGGCCTGGAGGGAATACCACTTGGAAAGGAAGTTCACTTCCATCATCCGTTTCATCGCATCGGGAGGCATGGCCAGAAGCTGTTCCAGCGTTGATGCCGTGGCGTCGGGAGTAGCTCCCCCCGCGCCGTTCACCACGATGTCGATCATGCTCAGTTCGCCCCTGACGCGCGCGAAAGCGTCGCGTACGCCGGAGGGGTCGCTCACATCGGCACGCAGCGACAACGGTTCGTCAAATCCCTTGTTCTTCAACTCCTCCGCAAGCCGCGCCGCCGACTCGCCGCGGCTCACCAGAGCCAGGCGAGCCCCCAGGCGAGCCATGAGTTCAGCGTATCCCGATGCAATAGCACCGGCACCGAAAAGCATGGCATTTTTCCCTTGCAGAGACATCCGCGCTCTCCTTTGCTCAGCGGTCGACGCGGGCGGTGCCGCCCTTCATGATCTTTTCGACTTCGTCCCTGGTCGCCATGGAGGTGTCGCCCGGGGTGGTCATGGCCAACGCCCCGTGGGCTGCTCCGTAGTTGACCGCCTTCGCCAGATCGCAGCCGGCCATGAGGCCGTAGATCAGTCCGGAGGCAAAGCTGTCGCCGCCGCCCACCCGGTCATAGATTTCCAGATTTGGCCTGAGCATGGCCTCTTCGAAATTTCCCCCGGCATAGGCGACCGCGCCCCAGTCGTTCACGGTGGCGGTCCTGGCGTTTCGCAGGGTGGTAGCCACCACCTTGAAGTTGGGGAAATCGCTCACCGCCTGGAGGATCATTTTCTTGAAATTGGCCGGGTCCAGTTTGGAGAGGTGGGCATCGACGCCTTCCACCTTGAGTCCGAGACAGGCGGTGAAATCTTCTTCATTGCCCAGCATCACGTCCACGTATTTGGCAATGTGGCGGTTCACTTCCCGGGCTTTCTCCTGCCCGCCCACGTCCTTCCAGATCGACGCCCGGTAATTGAGGTCGTAGGAAACGATGGTGCCGTACTTTTTCGCCGTCTCCACCGCTTCGATAATCACTTCCGGGGTGGTTTCCGACAAACCGGCGAAAATGCCCCCGGTATGGAACCAACGGACGCCTTCGCGGCCGAAGATGTCTTCCCAGTCGACGTCGCCCTTCTTCAGCTGGGAGGCTGCGCTGTATCCGCGGTCCGAGCAACCCACCGCGCCCCGCACGCCGAATCCCTTTTCCGTGAAGTTCAACCCCACGCGCACCCGGCGGCCCATTCCGTCGAACGGTACCCATCTCACGTGCCGCAGGTCCACGCCGCCCTGAAAAAGGAGGTCTTCCAGGAGCCTGCCCACGGGATTGTCCGCGATCGCCGTCACCAGAGCGCCACGCATGCCGAAGCATCGTTTGAGGCCCCGGGCAACGTTATATTCCCCGCCGCCCTCCCACACCTGGAACGTCCTGGTCCTCGCGATGCGATTGTCGCCGGGATCGAGACGAAGCATCACCTCGCCGAGACTGAGGATGTCGAAGGTGCACTCTTCAGCGGATTTTACGGTCAGAATAGACATGGTCTTCCTCCGATAACGGGCCGTCGGACTTTGTGGTTCCGGGTGAGGATAACCCACCGTTCACCGCCGTACGGTCGTCACCCCGGCAAAGGCCGGGGTCCAGAACGTCTCAACCGGATATCAACTCTTTTTCTTTTGCATCGCCGCTTTCACCAGGGCCAGGGTCTTCCGCACGTTCTCTTCAATGCCCTTCCAGTCTTTAGCGGCCACCAGGTCTTTCGTAATGAGCTTCGACCCCATGCCGACGCAGGACACGCCCGCTTCGAACCAGCCGTTGATGGACTCCTCGGTCGGGCTCACCCCGCCGGTGGGCATCATTTTCGTGGAAGGGCACGGTCCGAGAATGGATTTGACAAAGGCAGGGCCGCCCAGCTGCCCGCCGGGGAACACCTTGACGATCTCCACGCCGGTCGCTTCGGCCTGGACGATTTCGCTCGCCGTGCCGCAGCCGGGCGCATACATGATCTTCCGACGATTGCAGATTTCCGCCGTGGCGGGGTCGAAAATGGGGCTGACCACGAAATTGGACCCGTTGTTGATGTAGAGCGCGGCCGTGTAGGGGTCCACAATGGTTCCGCAGCCCAGGATGATTTCCGGTATCGCCTTGTTGAAGTATTTCACCATTTCGCCGAACACCTGATAAGCGAAATCCCCCCGGTTGACGAACTCAAGCACACGGGCTCCGGCCCGGGCGCAGGCCGCGGCGATTTCCTTGCTCGTTTCCAGATCGGCGTTGTAGAAGACCGGCACCAGCCCGATCTCTTCCATGGCCATGATCACCTGGGGTCGAGAAAAACGTGCCATACGATTCCCTCACTTAATAGATTGAGATAGAGAAAATGGAGCGGAACTGTTCATTCCCGCTTACGGGTTCACGACAAAAGGACTCTTTTCGCCCCGGAGCACCGCAGCGACGTTTTGCGCACACTTGGTCTGCAGTTCAACCTGGGACTCTTCCGAATACCAACCGGTGTGGTCGGTGAGCACCACATTTTCCAGTTCGAACCAGGGCGAACCGGCCGGAATGGGTTCCACTTCGTGGGCGTCCAGCCCGGCACTGTTGATTTCCCCGTTTTTGAGCGCCTCGTAGAGCGCTTTGCCGTCCACCACGGGACCGCGGGCCGTATTGATCAGAATGGCGCTCTTTTTCATGGCCCGGAACTGTGCCGTGGAAAACATGCCCTTGGTTTTCGGGGTGAGCGGTGTGTGGATGCTGATGTAGTCGGCATCCCGCAGCAGGGTGTCGAAGTCCACCGGTTCGGCCCCCGCCTGCGTAATCACGTCCCGCGGGATAATGGGATCGGAGACGATGACCCGGCCGAGTTCGAACCCCCTCAGCTTGCGATGGAGCGTGCGAGCGATCCTCCCGAATCCCACGAAGCCGAACGTTTTCCCTTTGAGCCGGTAGACGGGATCGGCCTTGCCCACGTTCCACATACCGCTCCTCACCTGACGATCGCGCCGGACGACCTTGCGGACGCAGGCGAGCAGCAGGGCCATGGCGTGGTCCGATACGTCCTCGTCGCAGTAATCGGGGACGTTCACCACCTGAATGTTGTGGGCCTTGGCTGCGGCGATGTCCACGTTGTCGTAGCCCACCCCGTATCGACCGATCACGCGGCACTTTTCCAGTTTGGCGATCACGCCCGCAGTGAGGGGCACGAGATTCACCGTGAGCCCGTCCGCATCTTTGCAGAGAGCGATGAGTTCCTCCTCGCTCTGCAGTTGCCCCGCCTCGATCACTTCCGCGCCGATGGATTCGAAGACGGTCCGCTCCGGCACGTGGTCGGCGAAGCGTTCTTCAAGCAGTACGACTTTCAAGGCAGCCATAACGATCCTCTGATTTTCAACCTTCCAGTTTTTCCAGTTGTTGCATGGAGGCGGCGCCCACCGGACAGATGTCCGTACAGGTGGCGCAGCCGGTGCAATCGTCCGTGTTCACCTGCGCCTTGCCGTCTTTCATGGAGATGGCGTAACAGTGGCCGATCTTCTCGCACGATCCGCAGCCGGTGCATTTTTCCGGATCGATGACCGAATGGCCTTTATAGAGGGTGAGCCCGGTGGCCGGAGTGATGTGCGGCACCACCACGCCCCGGAAGTCCGTATAGTTCCGGTAGCCCTGTTCCTGCATGAACTCCTTTAGCTTGCTCACCATTTTGGACAGTATGCCGTACCCCTTGAGCATGGTCGCCGTGCATACCTGCACGAAGTCCGCGCCGCACATGATCATCTGCACCGCGTCCTTCCAGTCTTCCACTCCGCCGCTGCCCATGACCAGGTCCTGCGGACGGCAGAGTTTCCTCATTTCGTACACGTCGCGCAGAGCCAGGGGTTTGACCCAGGGTCCGGAGAAACAGGCCAGTGTCGGTTCGTCCTGCAGGTGGTGGATTCCCCTGGTGGGCTGATACACGTCGAAATCCACGATGGCCAGCCGGTTGGCGGTGGTGCCCGCACAGGGAACTCCCACGTCGAAACACGCCTTGGCCACTTCGCCGATCTTCCCGCCTTCCGGAGTCAGTTTCACGAAAACCGGAATGCTCACGCCCTTCCGAATTTCGGCCGCGATCTGCGAAACCATGTCCGGATTGCAACCCACGCTGGCGCCGGAGAGCTGCGTCGAACACCCGCCCGAGCTGTCCACGTTGAAGGACATGTTGGGACAGCACATGTTGAGTTCTATTACGTGGGCCCCGGCCGCTTCGTATTTACGGGCCATGGCGGTCCAGCCTTCGAGCCCGCCTTCCCCGGCATAGGCCATGTTGGCGTAGAGGATGAGTTCGGAGGTGTTTTTCCGCGCCTGCTCCATGAGGCGCAACCCCTCTTCGAACCGCAGTCGGGTTTCAGCGGTGAAGGCATGGTATTTGTGTTTCTTCAGCCACCGGTACCGGGGAGGTTTGCTGATATAGATCGGATCGATGGTGAGCTTCAGGCTGGCGGCTCCCCAGCCGTTTCGTTCGATCTCCTGAATCATGCCGATGTTCTTCGTCGTCGGTCCGGAGGCCACGACGAAGTTGTTGCGGAAGGTGAGGCCCGCGGCCTCGAACGGCATCAGAAAATCAGTTTCCTTTTTTGCCATGGGTACTATTCCTTTGCTCTTTGTTCCGGCGGTTTCGTTCAGCGCCACTCGCCGAACACCGTTCGGGAGGTACGGTTCGATTCGTAGAATGCCTGGACGAGTTCCACACATGCCACGCCCGCTTCCCCGTCCACACCGTAGAACACCGGGTTGTCCTTGCGTACGCAGTCGATGAAATAGTCGAGTTCCGGCACGTACCCCAGACTCATGAACTCGTCCACCGCCGGCTTGGTCCAGCCGAGGTTGTGGTCGGTCTTCTCGATGGAGTAGGAAATGCCTTTGCGAGAGTAGCAGTCGATGGGCGATCCGAAGGTGAGGTCGATTTTGAGCACGCCCTCGGTGCCGTAGATTTCCACCTTGTCGTCCATCCCGCCCGTGGTGATGTAGTTGCCTTCGACAAAGCCGAACTGGCCGTCCCGGAAGCGCAGCATGCCCATGCCGAAGTCTTCGCCGCCGTTGTCCTTGTGCACGAAATTCTTGTCCAGGCCGCCGGTCATTTTCCCGGTCACTTCCACCACGGGGTTCTGGCCTCTCCCCAGGAAGTAGAGCAGCCAGCCGATGGGATGAATGCCCAGATGAAGGAAGCTGCCGCCGCCGCAGAATTCCTTGCTCTTGGCGAAGGGGGAATGGGTGCCGTTGTGCACTTCCTTGGCCTTCACGTAGAGGATTTCCCCGATCCCTCCTTCGCGCACCAGTTCCTCGGCCCTGCGCAGAGCGGGAGAAAAACACCAGTCTTCCGCGTACATGAGGAGCACCTTCTGCTCGTTGCAGACGCGCACCATCTCCACCGCATCCTCGATGGTGGTGGCCAGGGGCTTTTCCACGATGACGTGCTTTCCATGGCGGGCCGCCGCCAGCACTACTTCATGGTGCAGGAAATTGGGGACGCACACGGAAATAACGTCGATGTCGTCTCGCGTGACCATTTTATGGAAATCGGTATAGGTGAAGGGAATGTTCCACTTCTCGGCCATCTTCTCCGCCCCGGAAGGAGAAGCCGCGGCCATGATTTCGGCGTGTTCGTTCCGCGTGAACGCATCGCAATGAAAATCGGCCGCGAATTTGGCGCCCACGATTCCGACTCGTACTTTCCCGTTTTTGGCCATGACGTGCCCTCGGAGGTTTTCAACCGGTTATGGTTTCATCGAATCCCAAACAACGGGATATCTCGGTCGCCGCGTTAACCACCTGCGGCACCAGATGTCGGCGGACGGTGTTCATCGAAAGCCGGAAACGTGGACCGGAGACGCTGATGGCGGCGGTCACCCTCCCCCGTGCGTCGCAGATGGGAGCGCCCACACAGCGGACACCCTCCTCGTTTTCCTCGTCGTCGATGGCGAAACCCTGTTCCCGGACCCGTGTCAGTTCCTTCCTGAACTCGCCGAGGTCCGTAATGGTGTTTTTCGAACGCGGGGGCATGCCGCGTTCGGCCAGGATTTCCAGCAGTCGTTTTTCGTCCAGGCGGGAGAGCAGCACCTTTCCTCCCGCACTGGAGTGGGCCGAGTTGCGCATACCCACATAGGAAGCCAATTTGAGGCTGTGGTTGTTGTCGGAACTTTCCAGCTTGAGGAGGTAAACGATTTCCCCCTTGTCCAGGATCATGAGGTGCGCCACCTCCCCGCTCTCGTCGGCGAGCTTCTTCAGGATCGGCTCCGCCTCCTGAACGACGTTCAGGTTACCGGCTGCCCGATGGCCCAGATGGATGAGCCGGGAATCCACCCCATACCGCTTGGTGGCGCTGTTCTGTTTCGCGAATCCGTGTTCGATGAGCGTGGCCAGGATATGATGGGTGGTGCTTTTGTTGAGGCTCATTTTTTCCGCGATTTCCATCAAACCGAGTCCCTGGGAACTGTTGCTCAGCTCCTCCAGGATGACCAGCGCGCGACTTACCGATTGGATCGTTCTTGGTTTCATAATATCAAATCAACTTTGTCCTTTACAAAACCTTAATGCAAATCCATGGTTTTCGTCAAGATGTTTTTTCGCCGAAACGTCGAGATTACCTTTGCATATCCTGTTGATTTACAGCCCCTTACCCAACAGCACCGCATGTGCCGCCCACGGTTCTTCCTCTTGACAAATTGCGTTTGTGCATGCCTAATATCGATACCCTGCATTTCAATTCACCATGGGAGGAAGAAGAACGCGCCATGCTGGAACACCGAACTTTCAAATATGATTCCCTGGAAAATTTGAAAAAGGATGCCGCGGATGCCGGGATAGAACTCCCCTTCGCCACCGGGGTGAAAACGTTGTTGTCGTCGTTGACCATCGCGGGGAAAACCGTGCCCAACCGCATCGTGGCGCAACCCATGGAAGGGTGCGACTCGGAACCCGACGGATCGCCGAGCGACCTGACCGTCCGGCGGTACCGGCGGTTCGCCCGGGGCGGCGCGGGAATGCTGTGGTTCGAAGCGAACGCGGTGGTTCCCGAGGGAAAAGCGAACCCCCGCCACATGATGCTGACCGCGGAAAACCTTCCGGCGTTCAAAGGCATGGTCGATTCAGCGCTCGGGGAAGCCCGTGAAGGTCTGGGGTCCGGCCACAGGCCGTACACCATCCTGCAGCTCACCCACGCGGGCCGCCACAGCAGACCGCTCAACACGCCCCAACAAGTCATCGCCGCGTCCATCCCCTGGATGGAGTCCAGGCTCGTTTCCGGGTGGCGCACCATAAGCGACGAGGAATTGGAAGCGCTGGAGGACCGTTTCGTCACGTCCGCCGAACTCGCCCGCGACGCTGGCTTTGACGCCGTGGACATCAAGAGCTGCCACGGGTACCTGATTTCGGAACTGCTCGCCGCCCATACCAGGAGCGGCAGGTACGGCGGGTCGTTCGAGAACCGAATTCGGTTCCTGTGCAACGTGTTTGACAAAATTCGTGTGCGGCTTGGAGAGAGCATCACCCTGGGCATGAGGATCAACGGCTACGACGCTCTTGCGTACCCGTACAGCTGGGGGGTGAACCGGGACGATCCCACGGTGGAAGACCTGTCCGAACCCATCAAGCTGTTCTCCATCCTTCGGGAAAAGGGACTGGCTTTCGTCAACATCAGCGCCGGAACTCCGTACTACAACCCGCACATCAACCGGCCCTACGATTCCGGCCCCTACCGCCCCACGGAACCGCAGCTCAAGGGCGTGCATCGGCTGCTGTCGCTCGCCCGTCAGATCCAGACGGCTCTCCCTGACCTTCCCGTGGTCAGCACCGGTCTTTCCTGGCTGCGCGAATTCGGCCCCCTGTGCGCTTCGCAGGCGATCGAAGACAAATGGTTCACCCTGGCCGGTTTCGGCCGCATGATCCTGGCCTACCCCGATTTCCCGGCCGACCTCATGCAAAGCCGTCCGCTGGAACGAAAGAAATGCTGCATCGCCTGCGGCAAGTGTTCCGAGATCATGCGCTTCGACGGCCGGACCGGGTGCGTCGTCCACGACGCCGAAGTCTACCGACCCATCTACAAGGCCCTGAGCGAAGGCAAGCCTTCCCTGGTGAGCCGCAGGGAAGCCGAACACCTGTAATCGGAGAGGACGAATCCCGTGCCCGGCAAAAGCACCGTCATGGTTCTGCGTGAATTCCGAAGTCCCCTGAAGCGGGAACTGATCGACGTCCCCCCTCTCCGCCCCGGTGAAGTGCTGGTAAAACTCAGCGCGGCGGGAGTGTGCGGGTCGGACGTACACATGTGGCGGGGGGAAGACCCCCGCACTCCCCTGCCCATCATCCTGGGCCACGAAGGCGTGGGGGAAGTGGTGGAAATCGCCGGGGTCAAGCGTACGGTGGACGGCCGGGAACTCCAAGCGGGCGATCCCGTGCTCTGGAATCGCGGCATCACCTGCGGCAAATGCCACTTCTGCCAGGTGCTGCGCGAACCGTACCTCTGCGCCGATCGGCTGGTGTACGGCATCAACGTTTCCCGTGACACCCCACCTTTCCTCAACGGCTGTTACAGCGAATATCTGGTTCTGCGGGACGGTACGGACATCTTTCTCCTTCCGCCGGATGCGGACCCCGTAGCCATGGTGTCCGCCTCGTGCAGCGGAGCGACGGTGGCTCATGCGTTCGATCTGCTGCGATCGCCTCTCCAGGGTTCGACCGTGGTGGTTCAGGGGCCCGGCCCGCTGGGCGTCTATTCCATCGCCTTTGCCCGCGCCATGGGGGCGGACCGCGTGGCCGTCATCGGAGGGTCCGCCGACCGGTTGGAAATGTGCGGCCGCTTCGGCGCGGACCTGCTGCTGGATCGCCACCGGATGAACGAAGAGGAGCGGCGGGCGAAAATCCTCGAGATCACCGGCGGCCGGGGAGCGGACGTGGTGGTGGAAGCCGTGGGCATGAAAGGGGTGGCCAAGGAAGGGCTCTCCCTGCTGCGCAAGGGCGGGATCTACCTCAGTACCGGATATGCCCAGCCGGTGGGAACGGACAATATCGACTTCTACGCGGACGTGGTCAACAAGAACGTGACCGTGCATGGGGTGTGGGTGAGCGATACCCGGCACACCTGGATGGCCATTAACCTCGTTCTGCGCAATCCGGACCTGTTTTCTCAGCTCATCACCCACCGTTTCCCCCTGGATCGGGCGAACGACGCCCTGGCCGCCATGCACGATAAAACGGCCGTCAAGGCGGCCCTGGTGATGTGAGGGGACCAAATTGAGGGCATTCCGGCTGCACTATCCATTGATTTTGTTTCCGGTTCTGATGTGCAAAGGACCGGGGTCCCGGCTTTCGCCGGAATGACGGGACCCGGGATGCGGCAGGACCGATAAATCCCCCCTTTCCCCCCCTTTGCCAAGGGGGGGAAGAAAGTGTTTCCGGCGTCGACGATGTGACCTTGTTCGTTGCCGGCTGTTTGAATCGGAAAGAACAGAACATCGTGATGGGGAGGCAAACTCGTTGTATCCGGGATGAAGCCGTTCCCCGCTGCCGAAGGCAGCCGCTGAAACGTTTTCGGAGAGGGTCCGGGAGAATCCCTTTTTCAAAAGGGTTCTCCCGGTTCGAGTAGAGGTGATTCCATGACCGATCTTCTTCACATAAGCGGGCTCGATCTCAGGGTGTACCGGTACAACACGCTGGTGGTGGGGAGTGGCGCCGCCGGGTTGAACGCGGCCGACCGAATCGTTTCGTTCGGGCAGAAAGACGTGGCCGTCCTCACCGAGGGCGTGTTCATGGGCACGTCCCGCAATGCGGGGTCGGACAAGCAGACCTATTACAAGCTCACCTTGTCCGGGGATGCTCCCGATTCGGTAGCGGAGATGGCGCGTACGCTTTTCAGCGGCGGCGCCATGCACGGCGACGTGGCGTTGGCCGAGGCGGCGCTGTCCGCCAGATGTTTCTACCGGCTGGTGGAACTGGGCGTTCCCTTCCCGGAAACCCGTTTCGGCGAATTCGTGGGCTACAAGACCGACCACGATCCCCGGCAGCGGGCTACGTCGGCCGGCCCGCTCACTTCACGGTTCATGACCGAAAAGCTCCTGGATCGGGTACGGGCCGCAAACATACCGATTCATGACGGAATGCAGGCCATCGGAGTGCTCACCGATCGGGCACGGGAAACGTGCCTGGGGATTCTTGCCCTGGACCTTCGATCGCCGGAACATCCCGATCGCCGTTACGCGTTGTTCAACTGCACCAACGTGGTGTTCGCCGTGGGCGGACCCGCGGGCATGTACACCGATTCCGTTTATCCATTGAGCCAGACGGGCGGTTCGGGGATTGCGTTCGAGGCGGGGGCGCTGGGCCAGAACCTCACGGAATCCCAGTTCGGGCTTTCTTCCATCGGTTTTCGCTGGAACGTCTCTGGTACCTACCAGCAGGTGCTCCCCCGCTACGTCTCCACCGACGCCCATGGTAAAGGGGAACGCGAGTTCCTGCTCGATTATTTCGACACTCCCTCGGCCATGCTGAACGGTGTCTTCCTCAAGGGCTACCAGTGGCCGTTCGACGTTCGGAAGGTGGCGGATCAGGGATCTTCCCTCGTGGACCTGTGCGTGTACCATGAGCGGGTTCATCTGGGAAGGCGCGTGTTTCTCGATTACCGGCAAAACCCGATGGGCGAGCGTTTCGATTTTTCCCTGCTCGGCGGGGAAGCCCGGTCCTATCTTGAGAAATCGGGGGCGACCTTCGGCACGCCGCTGCACCGGTTGGCTCACATGAACCAGCCGGCCATCGACCTCTACGCGTCGCACGGCATCGACCTGTCCGGCGAGATGCTGGAAATCGCCGTGTGCGCGCAGCACACCAACGGCGGACTCATGGGGAACCACTGGTGGGAAAGCAATCTCCGCCATTTTTTCCCGGTGGGTGAAGCCAACGGCAGCCACGGCATCTACCGGCCCGGTGGAGCTGCCCTCAATGCGGGCCAGGCGGGCGGCACCAGGGCGGCGCGATACATCGCCGCAAGATATGCAGAACCGCCGCGTTCGAACGAGGACTTCCTGCATGAGTGCGGACGGTGGATCGAAGACAAAGTCGGGCTGGCCGAAACGCTCGCGGAAAAAATCGGTGCACGTGGGACGGTGCGGAAAATGCGCGAACGTATCGGTCGACGCATGAGCGACAATGGTGCGATTCTCCGCACCGCGCAAAACGTGAAACTGGCTCTGGCCGACGCGAAGGCCGATCTGGCGTCCTTTGCGGGCAATACCGCTCTTGCCGAAATTGAAGACCTCCCCGACGCCCTTCGCAATCACGATCTGCTGATCTGCCAAATCACCTTTCTTGCCGCCATGGAGGACTACCTGGCGCAAGGTGGGGGCAGCAGAGGATCGTTTATCGTGAGTGATCCTTCGGGCGAACGCATGAACACCCGCCTCCCCGAGGAATTCAGGGCGCTCCCTGAAAAAGGAGACCTGAGGAGCGCGGTGCAGGTGATCGGTTACGGTCCTGATCGATGCACCGTGACGTGGGAACCGGTCAGGCCCCTGCCGACGGAAGAACAGTGGTTTGAAAACGTCTGGCGGGACTTTGAGCGGGACGGAAACGTTGGCTAGGGAGAACGGGAGAAAAAGGGAACTTCCGAAAACCTCTTGTCCTTCGGACCAAGGCCATCCCGCTTCCAATGGAACGCAGACAGCTTACCGGCTGCGTCCGGCGCACATGGCGCCGGACAAGAGGTGACGGGACGCGTCCCACGACGACGGCCCAGAAAGGATGTTACTGTAGCGTCATGGCCTGTTCAGGACAGGTTTCCTGACAGCAAAAACAGGTGATACACGTATCGGCGTCCACTTTGGGAATGTTGTCCTCGGTCATGTGGAGGGCCGCCACCGGACACTGTTCGATGCATGTTCCGCAGGCGGTACACAGATCCGGGTCGGCCTTGGGCCTCATGAGAATCCGTTTGTCCATGAAGTCCTGCATGCCCTTGTTACCGTGAATCGCTTCGCCGTTGAGCGGAGGGAGTTTGAAATCGGGAATCTTTTTCAGTTCGCCGATGATCTCCAGGCCGGCCACGTCGTAATCGCCGAGTCCGTCCGCCTTTGCCTTGCGCAGGAACGGCAGCCATTCCGGTTCGCATCCCATCATGGTGGCGACGACCGCGTCCATGGCTACGGCATTGTCGGAAGCCAGAATGCAGCCGATGTCACGCAATTCGGTACCTGCCGGGCCGTTGCCTTCCATGCCCACCACCGCGTCCATGATGAACAGGTCGGGCACCCGCAGCTTGAACACTTCCACCACTGCTTCGTGGAACCGTTCGGGACTGCCGGCCGCCTTGTGGATTTTGGCTTTCTGGGCGCCGGGAAGAATGCCGTAGCTGTTCTTGATGGCTCCGGTAACCACGGTGAGGCCGTGAGTTTTAAATTTCGGAAGGCTGATGAACACGTCCGCGTCGAGCACCGCCTGCGACACGCTCACCTTGGACATGAACGAGGGATCGAAATCGAGTTCCCGTGAATCGTTCCCGATGTTCTGATAGTAGCCCATGGCCCCATCCATCAGGCCGGTCTGTTTGAAACTGATTTCATTGGCCCCGTAGCTGACCACGCCCGGATTGTCGCCCACGATGAGGGAGGCGGGTTTCATGGCGGCCACCGTCTCCACCACGGCACGCAACACCGCCGGATGGGTGACGATGCCGTCCTTCGCTTCGGACGCCCGCAATACGTTCGGCTTTATGAGGACCCGCTTTCCCTCGATCCGGAGCGGGAAGATTGCGAACACCTTCTCAACGGCCCTGCGGACATTCTCGTATGTCGCGGGCTCAATCATCACTTTCGACATCTGAATTCCTCCCCTTACGACCTGGACGGTACGGAGCAGCTACGTGCTCGCCCCGGATAACCGCCGGGTAAAATTTACGATATTATGCGCCTCCATGGCCTTCATGTCCAACAAAACGGCCGGGGCTTGGAAGATTTCATAGAAGTGAAATAGTTGCCGTATCCTTCTCCTGCGATTACCTCCACCGGACGGTTGCAATCGGTGGATTCCGCTCCGCCGCTGCATCGTTACCGCACAAAGGCCTTCGAATCGGCGACCAGCTTCATGAGCCCGGCCACATCCACCACATTCGGCCCATGGGAACTCAACAGTATGTCGTACTCATCCCCCCCATGCACGCGGATCTTCCGTTCACCGTCGAGTGCTATGAAAGAAGGGGTGTGCTTCACCTGCACGCTTTCCCCTATCTTGAGAATACGCACCGATTCCACATCGACTTCCTTCACCAGACCCGGACCTATGATGGCGAGCGCGGAAAAGTTCGCCGCCCCCAGTTCGACGGAGAGGCCCAATGGATCGTCGTTGCTTATGGAATGGAACGCGCCGCCGATGGACGACAGTCCTATGCCGGCAGGCGATGCGCAGGTCTGTACGATCTGCCGGACGTTGGCCATATCCCATATGGCCTTGGAACCTATGTCGTCGTCCAGAGTGACGGCCGCGTCGACGAGGGCGAGATCGACGGTTTCCCCGTTTTTCCTGATTTCCAGTTTCTTCCGGCGCGAAACGTATCCCGCGGGATCGAATCGACGATCCGCCGTAATGGCCGCCGCCATACCGGCGACGGTGGTTTCCACGATGGAGGGGAATACGTTGTTGGTGCCCGAAGAAATGGGGATCATGGGGATGTCGCCGCACCCCTTGGCCACGAGACGACTGGTGCCGTCTCCTCCCATGGTGACCAGACAGTCAACGTTGAGTTCCTTCATCAGAAGTGCCGCCCGGTAGCTGTCGTCTTCTTTTCCCGTGAGGTTCATCTCCAGGAAGTTCACTGCAACCGGAGAATGATCGGACGCCATGAGGCCGGCCCGGGCTTCGGCGCCGATGCCGTAGCTGTCGGGCATCATGAGCACTTCCCGTATTCCGCCCGCAGCGATCCCCTTGAGGAGCCTGGTGAGGGAATTCACCTTCTGGCTCGTCGTGGTGACCGACCCGCTGGCGGCGATGCGCCGTATGTCCTTTCCCGATTCGGGATTGGCGATAATGCCTACCTGGCCCAAATTTATCTCCTTTTCTGGACGTCACTTCCCGCAAACTGGTTTTTATATCATATTTTACAGATTATCAATAGATATTTGCTTGTGAAGGCCGCAAGATTTATCTTGACAAGGGATGCGCATAGACAATATTGTAACAATGCTACCTTACATTAGCCGGAAAATCAAACCGATCTCTTCAACACAAAGTTTCATTGCCTTATGGGCGGGAGATCGATAAGCTGGCAAAATAACAATGTATACCGTACCCCGTATGCACGGTAGGGCGGTGTCGTACCTGCGTGAAACCATCACCTCCATATCCCGGCGATCTACCGCGTTTTCGCGGCCGTCCTCGGGACAAACGCGCATCGGGGGAAACCTCTCCCCCGTGCTCGCACTTCGGCTCAATCCCACCACCTGTGGGTGAGGCAGTCTTTTTCACTCAAACCTTTGCAGGAGGGAAGCTATGGAATTCACACGACGCCAGTTACTCAAAAGCATGGGGTTTGGCGGGTTGGTGCTGGTCGGGGGAAATATAGTAAAATCCCCGCTCGGCTTTACCGAGCTAGCCCACGCCGCAGACGACACGAAGTGGAAACAGTATGCCGGATCGAAAATCGTGTTCATGTCCGAAGACACGCCCCCCACCGCCGCCTTCAAGTCCAAGATTCAAGTATTCAAGGACCTGACCGGAATCGACATCGAGATCATCCAGGAGCACCTGGACATCGTGGCGCAGAAAGTGGGCATCGACGTACGTGGCCACAAGGGCGCCTACTCGCTGGTCTATCTGCAGGACAAACCCATCGGCGGACCTTTCTGCTATCATATGGAAGACCTGAGGGAGTTCGAAAAAGACCCCACCATGCCCAAGGTAAGAGACGGAGTGGGGGACGAAGTGTGGCTCAACCGCTTTCTGGACATCACCGGCCGCTTCTACGGCAGGCCCGAAATCGCCTCCTACCCATACGACAATGCGGTCGCGGTGATGATGTATCGCAAGGACCTGTTTGAAAAGTATTCCAAGGACTTCGAAAAGGAATACGGCAAACCCTTGCAGTACACGGACGACACCACGTGGAAGGACGTCCTGGATATCTGCAAGTTCTTCAAGAAGGCCAACTACCCCGACGTCAAGTACGGCCTTGCCCTCCAGGGCCGCGAGGGATGGGCCGGCCAGCTCGATTACCAGAGGGTGTCTTATGCGCATGGCCAGTGGCTGGAGTGGGACTTCGACGACTACCTGGGAAGTGACAAACCCGGTCCTTGCAAGTGGGGCGACGAGCAGTCCATCAAATCGCTGGAAACGTATAAAGAGCTGATGAAGTACTCCCACCCGGATTCACTCACCAATGACTGGTCCGGCGCCAACACTGCTTACATCACCGGCCTCGCGGCCATGCAGCCCCAATACGGCGAGTTCGCGGCCGTAGTGGAAGACCCGAAACAGTCCAAGGCCTCGGGCGGTCGCACCGGATACGCCATGTGCCCCAAGGGCGCTCCCGAATGGATTGTCAACGGCGGGAAATCGGTCAACGGAACGAACTGCGGTATCGGCGGAGTGGCTATCAACCGCTGGGCGAAGAAGGACCTCCAGAAGGCCGCCTATCTGTTCGCCTTGTGGTCGACCTCTCACGACGCCATGTATCTGGTGTTGAAGGACGTGGGCGGGACGCCTAACCGGAAATCGGTGTTCGAGCTGCCCGATGTGAAGGCCGCGTTCAACCGCGAAACGGCGCCGATGAAAGATATCGAGCCGGTAGAAGTAGAGAAGGGCTTCGTGGTGAAGCAGGTCCCGGCCATGCCCAACGCCCTGACCTATGGCCCCATTTTGAAAAGCATTTTTAAGCCTCAATTCGTTGTCGGCCCCAAGATCCCGCAATTCAACGAGTACATCCAGATCCAAACGGGTGAAGTCCACAAGTGCGTCAGTGGCCTGGCGACCGCCAAGGAAGCCGCCATGGCGATCAAGGAAAAAACGGACAAGCTGCACGGTATCAAGAGCTGATCGCCTGTCAGCCGGGCTTGGGAGCAGTAGGCTCTCGGCCCGGCTCTTTGGCGAACCTCACGGAAAAGGGATTGTTATCCAGGGGGGAATAAGTTTGAAAGAGAACAGCGATTCGTTTTTCCAGAAGGTCAAGGGGATATTTCCTTTTCATTTCTGGATCATGGTGCCCACCATCATCGTCCTGGCGGTGATTACCCTCTACCCGTTTTTCTGGATGGTGGTGATGAGCCTGTTCAAGACCGCGATGAACCCGGGGGACACCGACAAGTTCATCTGGTTTGCCAACTACGTACGTCTTCTTTCCGATGAAACGTTTCTCAACGGCGCCTACCTGCTGTTGTGGTGGTTCGTCATCTGTCTCTCGCTCGAGATACTGATCGGGACGATCGTCGCTATCCTGATCAACAATGCGAAGTGGGAAAATTTTTTGCTGGTCGTATTCATCATGCCCATGATGGTCGCTCCGATAATCGTGGGGTACCTTTGGAGTTTCCTCTATAACGTATCGTTCGGATGGTATTTCTGGTTCCTCAAATCCATCGGCATCCTGGGCAGCGATACCATCCTGGCGAACGCCAGGCCCTGGCTTCTGCCTTTCATGCCTTCCACCGCATTCATGGCGGTCGTTGCCGCCGATGTGTGGGAGTGGACACCCCTCATCATCCTGATCGTTCTCGCGGGCCTCAAAGCGGTCCCGCAGGACCAACTGGAAGCGGCCCGCGTCGACGGGGCCGGTCCCTTTCGAACCTTCTTCGAAGTGACGCTGCCCAACATCAAACCGGTGCTCCTTATCGCACTCATCGTTCGTTTCATGGACAATGTCCGCTTAATTGATCTCATCTTTGTAATTACCAAGGGGGGGCCCGCCGAAACGACAAAAATCCTGCCCTTTTACCTCTATGATGTGTCGTTCAGTTATTTCGAGTTCGGGAGAGGAGCAGCCGTAGGTTTTGTTCTCCTCCTCTTCACCATAGTTGTGGCCATGCTGTGCATCAATGTGTTTTTCAAGAAGAAGGAGGTCGCTCCCGGTGAGTAGGACAGAGTTGGTTTCTCAGTCTGAGAAGAGGAAGAGGGCTCTCTGGAGAGCACTGGTCATCGCATTGATCGTGATGTTCTTTCTGTGGACGACGGCTCCTCTCGTAATCATGGTGCTTTCCTCCTTCAAGGAACTTCGGGAGGCATTCCAAATTCCGAACGTTGGAGATTGGCATGGAGCACTCAAAATATTTTCCTTCACTCCGACGCCCAAGCACTACGTAAGCCTGTTCGAGGAGCATCACTTCGTTCCGTACATCGTAAACAGCATCGTAGCTGCCGGTTGTTCGTCCATCATTGCCGTGGTTCTGGGTGTACTGGCGGCATATGGCTTGGCTCGAGGCAGAATTCCGGGAGAAAAACACCTCTCCTTCTGGATTCTTTCCACGAGAATGGCTCCCGTCGTGGCGGTAATGGTCCCGCTCTACGCCATCTTTACGGCGATGGGGCTGCTGGAGGCGTCGCGATGGAGAAACCTTGTCGGCCTGATCATTGCCTATACCACCTTTGACCTGCCGTTCGCCGTATGGTTCCTCAGGAGTTTCTTCGAAGACATCCCGGTGGAGCTCGAGGAGGCGGCAAAGGTAGACGGATATTCGAACATGCAGGCATTCGTGAAGGTTATTCTCCCCTTGGCCCGCCCGGGAATCGTGGCCGCATTCATTCTTTGCCTCATCTTTTCCTGGAACGATTATATCTTTGCCAGCGTATTCGGACAGCAGGGTGCCAAAACTTTGCCTGTTGCAACCGCCGAACTGCATAGCACCATCAACATCGAGTGGGGCGGCATTCTGGCATCCGGAACCATGCTGGTCGCGCCCATGCTGCTGCTGGGACTGCTGATCAAGAAGTATCTTGTGCAAGGGATGACCATGGGCGCGGTGCGGCAGTAGCGCCGGGATTCATACGGACAGGGACTGTGAAGGAGGTTCGCGTTGGCCAGAGTACTTATACAAAATGTGTGGAAACGTTACGGCAAAGTTGAGGCGGTGAAAAACCTCAACCTTGAGTGCAGAGACAAGGAGTTTTTCTGCCTTTTGGGCCCTTCGGGCTGCGGAAAATCTTCCACACTCCGCATGATCGCGGGACTCGAGGAAATTTCCGAAGGTGAAATTTACATCGGGGACGCGCTGGTGAACAAGGTCGAGCCCAAGGACCGGGACATCGCCATGGTGTTTGAGAGCTATGCGCTCTATCCGCACAAGACCGTGTTCGCCAACATGGCCTTCCCGCTGCGGGCCAGATCCGGGCAATACTCCACCGAGCAGATCAAGGACCGCGTGCAGAAGGCGGCTGCCATTCTCGAGATCACGGAGCTGCTCGACCGCTTTCCCAGGCAGTTGTCCGGAGGACAGAAACAGCGGGTCGCCATCGGGCGCGCCATCGTCCGGGAGCCCCAGGTCTTCCTCATGGACGAGCCCATTTCCCACCTGGACGCCAAGCTGCGGACGCACATGCGCGGGGAGTTGAAGCACCTGCAGAAATCCCTTGAGGCAACCATGGTGTACGTCACGCACGACCAGCTCGAAGCCATGAGCATGGCCGACAACATCGCCATCATGAACAAGGGCGTTCTGCAACAGCAGGGGACTCCGCACCAGATATTCAATACGCCGGTGAACATGTTCGTGGCCGGCTTCGTTGGCGATCCGCCGATGAACTTCATCGACTGCCGATTGACGGTCGAAGGGGACAAATGGCAGTTGGTCAATTCGTTCTTCAATATCCCCGTGCCGCCGGAAATGAAACAGAAACTGTCCGGGAACGGCCACTCTTTTTCCGGCTCGACCGAGGTAATACTCGGAGTGCGTCCCGAGAACTTCACCATCACCAAGGAACGCCGGGGCGAAGAAAGCTTCCAGACGGCGGTCCGTGTCACGGAGCCGCTGGGCGAGGACATGATCGTCGACGTGATCATCGAGAACACCAAAGCCAAGCTGAAGACCTCTGTGGACATCGATGTGAAAATGGGGGATAAGATCTGGCTACAGATACAAAGCAAGAAGATGCACCTTTTCGAGAAGAAGACGGAAAAGGCGCTCTTCTAAAAGTAACAGGAGCTTCGCGATGAAAATGAATAAGGATGAGAGAATCGGGCTCTATCGTTCGATGTACAGGATTCGGGCGTTCGAAGAGCAATGCGTCTTACTCTCTCGCAAGGGTCTGATCGGCGGATCGCTTCACCTGTACATCGGTGAAGAAGCCGTGGCGGCGGGGGCCATCAGCGTGCTGAGGCCGGACGATTATATCTCGAGTACGCACCGGGGCCATGGCCACTGCATCGCCAAGGGCGCGGACATGGGCAGAATGTTCGCCGAACTTCTGGGCAAGGAGACGGGGTACAACCGCGGGCGCGGCGGGTCCATGCACATTGCGGACGTCGGTTTGCGCATCCTGGGAGCGAACGGAATCGTGGCGGCCGGTATTCCCATCGCCACCGGAGCGGGGTTGGCCATCAAATACCGCAGCGGCGACCAGGTGGTGCTCTGCTTCTTCGGAGACGGCGCCTCCAACAACGGAGCGTTTCATGAAGGCGTGAATTTCGCGGCCGCCTGGAAGCTCCCCGTCATCTACATATGCGAAAACAACCAGTACGCCATCACCATGTCCATCAAGAAAGCGTGCGCCCTGCATTCGCTTTCCGATCGCGCGGAAGGGTACGGCATTCCGGGCGTCTGCGTGGACGGCAACGACGTAGTCGCCATCCGCGAAGCCGCCACCGAGGCCATCAAACGCGCGCGGAAAGGCGAAGGCCCGTCGTTCATCGAATGCCAGACGTACCGCTGGCTCGGCCATCACCTGGGAGACGACGGCAAATACCGGGCACCGGAAGAAGTCAGGTACTGGAAGGAAGAACGGGACCCCATCGCCAATTACGAGCGCAAGATGGTGGAGGAGCAACTGGCGACGCCCGAGGAAATAGATGGGATGAAAAAGGAAATCGACGACGAGATATCCAAGGCCGTCGATTTCGCCCATGCCAGCGAACCCGCGGTCGTCGAAAAGCTCACGGACGACATGTATTACACACCAGCGCAACCATAACGCAGAAGGGTACCGTGTCATGCGAGAAATAATGTACCGTGAAGCGGTCCAGGAGGCTTTGAGAGAGGAAATGCTGCGGGACGACTCCGTCTTCGTCATCGGGGAGGACGTCGGCACCCGGGGCGGCTCGTACAAGGCGACCCAGGGACTGCAGGAAGAATTCGGCGAGGCTCCGAGAATATACAATACGCCCATTTCCGAACTCGGCATCGTGGGACTTTCGCTGGGCGCTGCCTTGGCGGGCCTCAAGCCGGTTGCGGAAATCATGTACATCGACTTTTCCACGCTCGCCATGGACCAGATCGTCAACCAGTGCGCGAAATTCCGCTTCATGACCGGCGGACAGGCCATCGTGCCGGTGGTCGTACGCACTCAGGGCGGCGCGGGCCGGGGCATCGCGGCGCAGCACTCCCAGAGCCTTGAAGCATGGTACACCCACGTGCCGGGCCTGAAGGTGGTCATGCCGTCAACTCCCTACGACTGCAAGGGACTGCTCAAATCCGCCATCCGGGACATGAACCCCATCATGTTCATCGAGCATAAACTCCTCTACCTCACCAAAGGGCTCGTCCCGGATGGGGAATACACCGTTCCCATCGGCAAGGCGGACGTCAAGCGGCAGGGCAAGGACGTGAGCATCATCACCTGGTCCAAGATGGTGCTCGAATCCCTGGTTGCGGCCGAGGAACTGGAGAAAGAAGGCATCAGCGCCGAAGTGGTCGACTTGAGGACGCTTCAACCCCTGGACCTCGATACGGTCATCGCTTCGGTGAAGAAGACAAGCCGGGCCGTGGTGGTGCATGAAGCGGTGAAGACGGGCGGATTCGGAGGAGAAATCTCCGCGCTCATCATGGAAAACGCCTTCGACTACCTGGACGCACCCGTGGTGAGGGTGGCCGGCCTTTTCAGCCCGGTTCCCTATGCGTTCCATCTGGAAAATGCGGTCGTGCCTCATCCGAACGACATCGTAAAGGCGGTAAAGGCCCTCCTCTAATTTCAATCATTTCCTGAATACCGGAGGATTGCTCATGAGCACTCGTTACTATATCGGGTTCGACAACGGCACCATGGGAACCAAAGTGGCCGTGTTCACCGCGGACGGAATGCTTGTATCCGAAGCCTACCGTGAACATGCCATTCTCTATCCGAAACCCGGCTGGGCCGAGATGGACCCCGACCAGTTCTATCGGGTGGTGATCGACGGCATCAAGGAATGTGTGACCAAGGCGAAGATCGATCCCGGCGCGGTCCACGGTATAAGCTGCAGCGGAATCATCTGCGGGTTCGTGCCCATTGACGAACACTGGCGGCCGCTCGGAGCCTATATTCCCTATCTGGACGGACGGGCACAGAAGGAAGCCCGGGAACTGCAGGCCATCGAAGATCCGGCGTGGGCGGCGGAGAGCGGCAACGGGGAAGCCGGTGCCTACATGCCTCCGGTCATTATCAAATGGGTGCTGGCCAATCAGCCGGACATTAAAAAGAACGTGAAAAAGGTGGTGAGCGCCGCCCACTACGTCATGGGCAAGCTCGGCGGGTTGCAGGCCAAGGACGCTTTCATCGATTGGGCCCACCAATCCGGCTGGGTCATCGGGTTCGATGCCGCCAAGAGGGATTGGTCGGCAAAGCAGATCGACCAAATCGGATTGCCTTATGAAATTCTGCCCCGGGTAACCAAGCCCTGGGAAGTGATCGGGCAGCTTACCAAGGAACAGGCGGACCTCATGGGCCTGAAGCCGGGAGTGCCCCTGGTCGCGGGCGCCGGCGACATCATGCAGTCGTGCCTCGGTTCCGGCCTGACCGACGTCGGCATGTCCTTCGACGTGGCCGGCACCGCCTCCATCGCGGTTTTCGCGGTCGATCGCCTGGATCCCGAGATCACCAAGAAAAAGGTGCTCATCAGCGCCATGAACACCTTTGACGATCAGTACCTCTACTGGAGTTTCATTCCGGCGGGAGGGTTGAGCCTTCGCTGGTACCGCGACGAACTGCTGCGCATGCCCTCCAATGACGCCGTTTACCGGGACCTCGACGCACTGGCGGCCAAGGTCCCCACGGGCTCGGAATTCGCCCTCTTCTTTCCCTTCCTGCAGGGTCGAAGCTCCCCGTTCTGGCCCACGGCGTCCGGGGCGTGGCTGGGCCTGAGGGCCGGCCATTCTTCCGGCCACATGTGGCGGTCGCTGATGGAATCCATCTCGTATGAATACCTGATGTGGGCCACCCAGGTGCGCGACGCCAAATTGCCTCTTTCCCAGATGATCGGAGCGGGCGGAGGCAGCAAGAGCCGAATCTGGAACCAGATAAAAGCCGACATGATGAACGTCGAGTACATGATTCCGTCCCACTCCGAGGGGGCCGTCATGGGCAACGCTCTGCTGGCCGCCTACGGCGTGGGCGACGTGAAGGACATGAAACAGACCATAAAGGAATGGGTCAAATTCAAGGAAGTGTTCAAACCGCGCAAGGAATATACCGACTTTTACCGCAAGGCCGCCGAAATACGAGCGGAAATCCTGAACGGGCCTCTGCTCGAATGTTTCAACCGCGTCCAGGCGCTCCACGATCTTGTGCCGCCGCAAGCGTAATTCCGATTGGAGAATCGACCATGGTAACCGCTATCGAAATGCCGTCCCTCAGCACCACCATGAAAAAAGGCAAGGTAGTACGGTGGCTCAAGGCTGAAGGAGACCCGATTAATAAAAACGAGCTGCTCTTTGAGGTCGAGACGGACAAGGCCAACGTGGAAGTGGAATCCTACGTGTCGGGGTTCGTCCGCAAGCTTCTTGTCGATGCCGGGGTGGAAGTGCCGGTCAACACGGCCATCGCCCTGATCGCCGACAGCATGGATGAAGATGTTTCCTCTTATGCGCAGCCTTCCGCCGAGAGGAAACCGCAAAAAAAAGCCGAGCCCTCGGCCGCGGGGAAAACAGCAGCGCCCGCGGAGGCGGCTCCCTCGGGAGAACGGGAAATTGTGAAGATTTCCCCTCTCGCCAAGAGAATCGCCAGGGAGAAGGGGTTCGACTATTCGAACGTTACGGGTACCGGCCCCGGCGCGAGGATCGTGAGGGCCGACATTGAAAAGGCCATGGCCGAACCCCCCGCACCCAAGGCCGCTCCGGCGGCGGCTCCCGGAGTTGAGGGGCCGTTGTTCGAGGAAATCGAACTGAGCAAGATGCGGAAGGTCATCGCGGACCGGCTGGCAGGCAGCAAACGCACCGCGCCTCATTTCTACATCGACATGACGGCCGACGCCACCATGCTGACCCGGGCGAGAAACGATCTGGTGAAGAAGTCGGAGCAGTTGGGCATAAAAATCACGTTCAACGACATCATCATCAAACTCGTCTCCAGGGCGCTACTGGACTTCCCCATGGTCAACGCCAGCTTTCTGGACACCAAGATCAGGAAGCACCACGTGGTGAACATCGGGGTTGCGGTCGGCGTGGACGAGGGACTGGTGGTGCCGGTGGTGAAAAACGTCGACCGCAAGTCCATCGCCCAGATCGCCAAGGAAGTGCGGGAGTTGGCCGCGAAAGCGCGCAACAAGAAACTGCTCCCCAGCGATTACGCCGACGGCACATTCACCATCACCAACCTCGGCATGTACGGGGTGGAAACGTTCCATGCCATCATCAACCCGCCGGAAAGCGCCATCCTGGCGGTAAGTTCCATCATCAACAAGCCGGTGGCGGTCGGCGACCAGGTGGTGGTGAGACCGTGTCTGACGGTGTCGCTGTCCGCCGACCACCGGATTGTGGACGGCGTCATGGCCGCACAGTTCCTGGGCAGGGTGAGGGACCTCATCGAATCGCCCTTTTTAATGGTTGCATAACGCTTATTCATTCAGGGATGCGGCCGCTTTCACGCGCCGCATCGGGCATGGTCCGAGAGAAAAGGCCTTGGGATCGGAAAACGCCAGAGACATTCTGAAAAGAATCACGGCCGCATCTCTGAATGATGCAAAAAGACTCAGTGTTACCGCGCAGATAACCTCCCATACGTTGTTGCTCACCGGAACGTCCCCCCGGCGCTTCTTCTCCGATCCCGATGTTTTCATTACCCGTCATCTGGCGGTTTCGGAGTACTACGGCCTCGATGCTCCGTCACTGTATTACGACATGTACAACATAGAAGCGGAGGCGCTCGGGCAAAAGCTCGTCTGGCTCGACGACATGTTTCCGGAGATCGACGGAAGCGTCCACCTGATCGACGAACCGCGCACATTGGACAGACTGCGGTCGCCCGATCCCCGGAAGGACGGCAGAATGCCCTTCATCCTGGAGGTGTACAAACGACTGGCGGACATCGGGCTGTCGCCCAAGCCCCGATTCTGTGCGCCATTCAGCCTGGCCGCCAACCTGCGGGGGCTCAACAACCTCCTTCTGGACATCCTCATCGACCCGGAATTCGCCCACCGGCTTCTCCGTTTCGTCACCTTGGACGTTCTCGCTCCCTGGATAACGACGCTGCGGCAGGTATGCGGCCCGAACGCGTTCGCGCTGGGCGCCGATGCGTTGGCGTCCCTGCCCATCACCAACCTGGAGGTCATCAGGGAATACGCACTTGCGTACACCCTCCGGTTGAGGGAAGCTGTGGGCAGCGTGGGAGTGGGGGCATGGTGGGGCGAACGGTTTCTCAAAGACCCGAGGGAGTTGTTTGCCATGAAGGTGCAGGCCAACCCGGGGCAACTGAAAGGGTACGACCCAGACGTCCACGCAGTGGGGCCGGAAGCGTTCGCCGCGTTTGCAAAGGAACACGGCTGCGCGATCAGCCTGGGCGTGGAGAGCCTCTTCCTGCGCAACGGGCCGGCCGAAGCCGTCGTGGACAGGGTGAGGAGTTACGTGGAGGCGATGGATTCCTTTTCCACCGCGAACCTCTTTCTCAACGAAGTAAGCAGGGAATGCCCGCCGGAACACGTTCACGCGGCGATACAAGCCGCGAAATACTTCCGGAAAGACCAGAATTCGCGGACCGGCCGTTTTGCATTCCGGCCGGTCGAACCGTTTGATCGATGGGCCGAGGCGCACGGAGTGTTTTCCTGAACCGCGCGCCTCTTCCCCCTTCGATTTTTTTCATCCGGCTAACTTTTCTCGCAAGGCGGAGGGTAGGAATATGAGCGGCAAGAAGCTTTTAGCGGGTATCGATGCGGGAACGACCGGCAGTACGGTGATGATCGCCGATACCGACGGAAACGTGATCGGAACGGCCTATCGGGAGTACCCGTGCGTATTTCCCCATCCCGGATGGGTGGAGCAGGAAATGGAAATCATGTGGTCCCGCATCTGCGAGGCGAGCCGGGAAGTGATCGCCAAAACGGGGGTGGACCCGAAAGACATCGCATCGGTCGGGTTTTCCAGCCAGCGCGGGACGTTCATCTGCGTGGACAAGGACATGAAGCCGCTGGCCAATTCCATCGTGTGGTCGTGCGGGCGCGCCGGGGAGGAACTGAAGTGGATCGAGCAGAATCTGGGAGCCGACCGTTTCCACGACATCAGCGGCGTAACCCTTTCCGCCATGTGGTCCTACGCCAAGATGAAATGGCTGGTTGACAGAAGGCCCAATCTTCTCGAAAAGACCCATCTGATCCTCAATGGACAGGAGTTCTTCCTGCACAAATTCGGCGCCGAGGACCTGGGATCGGACCCCGCATCCCTCACCCTGAACGGCATGCTCGACATCGCCAATCTCACCTGGTCGGAAGAGTTGTGCAATTTGATCAAACTCCCCTTATGCAAGCTGCCTCCGGTAAAGACGCCCGCCCGCCAGGTGGGCACGGTGTCCAAAAAAGCCGCCGAGGAGTCCGGGTTCGCCGAAGGGATGCCGATCTGCGTCGGAGCCGGCGACCAGCAGTGCGCAGCCATCGGCGCCGGCGTGATACGGGAAGGGCTGGCGGAAATCACCATCGGCACCGCATCGGTCATGGTGGCCCACATCGATTCGCGCAAGCCCGACCCCAAGCACCTGGTCCTGATGGGTGGTTCCGGTATTCCCCATAAATGGGACATGGAAGGGCTGGCCTTCGCCACCGGCGTGTGTTTGCGCTGGTGGAGGGATACCTACGCCCAAGTCGAAGCGCAGGCCGCCAAGCAATTGGGATTGGACACCTACGATCTCATCGGCGCCCAGGCCGCATCCGCCCCCGTGGGCTGCAAGGGATACATTTTCTTCCCCTTCTTCACCGGACAGGTGACCCCATACTACGCGGATAACGCGCGCGGAGGCACCCTCGGCCTGTCCCTCATTCACGACCGCGG
Source organism: uncultured delta proteobacterium (assembly GCA_963826125.1). Classification (GTDB taxonomy): domain Bacteria; phylum Desulfobacterota; class Desulfarculia; order JACQYL01; family CAWGVV01; genus CAWGVV01. The sequence goes on from CAWGVV010000001.1 coordinate 1,235,894, forward strand.
GATGATGGCGCGGTCCATCATGGAAGGCGGGGCCTACGAATTGAGGATGATCGTGGAGGCCATGGAAGAGGTGCTGGGCAAGCCCTTCGAGAGCATCCGGCTTTCCGGCGGCGGCGCCAAGTCTCCCCTGTGGAACCAGATTCAGGCGGACGTGTACGGCCGTCCCGTGGAACGGCTGAAGGTGTCCGAATGCACCACGCTGGGAGCGACCATATTGGGGGCCGCGGGAGCGGGTGTGTTCGGGTCGGTGGAAGAGGCCGTGCAGAGCATGGTCCACCCCATGGACTCCATCGAACCGAACATGGCGAACCACGAAATATACAACGACGTTTTCGACGTGTTCAAGTCGACGTTCCTCGCCTTGAGGGACGCCGGGGTGTACGACAAACTCGTGGCCATGCAGAACAAGCACTGGGGCGGGAAGTAAGTTCTCGTTCGTGCGGTGAGACATCTTCCCTCCCCCGGCCCCTCCTCCGAGCGGGAGGGGAGATGTTAATACCCATTGGAAAGAGAAGCAGTATAGATTCCTCCCCCGAAGGTGTCTAAAACTTCCTGAAGCCCCCCTTTCCAAAGGGGGACTTTATTGTCCGGTTTCATTCCACTGCCGTTACGGAGTGGGAGCGCCGGGTTTCCATGCGAGCTTTAATGCCTGCCGAGGGCGGGTCAGGGTGGGGACAACTATGAAAATTGCGGCAGCTCAGATACGGCTCCGTTCCGGGGTGGAAAAAAACCTGGCGAACATTCTCCACTGGCTGGAACGAGCGGCTTACGAAAACGTAGACATCGTAAATTTCCCGGAAACGAGCCTGAGCGGGTACGTCTACGATGCATTCCTCGGACTGAACGACGACGAGATATATCAGGCGCTGGACACCATCAAGTCACGCGTGAAGGAGTTGGGCATCAACGCCGTGGTCGGGACACCGTGGCGCATCGGGAAGGAACTGTACAACAGCGTGGCGGTGCTTCTGGCCGACGGAAACGTGTTCTTCTATCATAAACGGAACCTGGTGGAGCCGTTCGAAACGAAGTACTTCGCGCCGGGCACGGAAAGTCTGGTCTTCTCCCTGGATTCGTTCACTTTCGGCACCATCGTATGCAGGGACCAGAACTCCGCGCCGCAGATCAGCGAGATCAGGAAAAAGGGCGCGGACGTGCTCTTCATCTCCTGCGCCCATTTCTATCCTCCCAACATCGCGCGGCTGAAGGTGGAGAAAAACCGGGCGCTCCCCATTGTCCGGGCGTACGAAAACAAGATGTTCGTCTGCAAGGCGAACGCGCTCGGCACCATCCGGGGGGAAATCAACCTCGGACACAGTTTGATCGTGGCGCCGAACGGCGTGGTGATTGCGGAGGGTGACGAATCGAACGAAACACTGCTCACCTACGAGATCAACCGCCGCACCGATTGGGCGTGGTGAGACTGCATCCACAGCCGCTGTCTTCCCGAGATTTCTCCGTCGCTTCGCGCAGAAAATCCCCTCTCACCCCCCCTCGGCCATGTGGGCCGTCATCTCGCGCATGAGTCCGCCCAGCCGGTCGTACGTCTTTATGTACGATTCCAGGTAAAACGCATACTCCTCGTGATGCTCGCGTATGGGCTCCACTCGATCCCGGATTTTCACCATGCGTCCCGCCGCCTCCCGAACGTCGGGATACAACCCCGCGGCCACGGCTGCCAATATTGCCGACCCCAGCAGCGGCGCATCCTGCACCCGCGGGATGTGGATGGGGACGTTGCTCACGTCGGAATGCATCTGCATCCAGAGCCTGCTCCTGGTCGGGCCGCCGCAGGCGTAAATGTCCTGCACCTCGTACCCCGCGTCCCTGAACTGGCGGAAGATAAACTCGGTTCCGTAGCATATCCCTTCCAGGATGGCCCGGTACACATGCTCGGGCCGATGGTGGAGCGAAAGCCCCCACACGGCGCCGCGCAGGGTGGGGTCCACCAGCGGCGTCCGGTTCCCCTGAAACGAGTCGAGCACGATGAGCCCGGCCGATCCGATGGGCACCCCGAACGCCAGTTCCTCCATGTGCTCGTACAGGTTTTTCTTCCTGTCCGCGGCCTCGGTGCACTGAAAACCGAGGAAATGGGTTTCGAACCATTTCACGATGGAACCGGTGGAAATCTGGCCGCCTTCCACCGTGTACAAACCGTCGACGACGGCGTTGGGATACGTGCCGAAAATGCCCTTCCGGTGAAACGGCGTGCGGGACAAGCCCAGATGGAGGTGTGACGATCCGGTGATGAAGGCGAGCCTTCCCGGCTCCACCACGTTGAGCCCCAGCATGGCCACGAACGCGTCGGCACCGCCTTCCGCCACCACCGTGTCGGGCCTCAACCCCAATTCCCGGGCGACTTCCGGCTTCAACGTTCCCACCGTGCTTTCCATTTTGAGGACGTCGCGGGGGAATTTGTCCAAAACGTCCGCCAGCCCGAGGGTTTCATAGAAAGAAGCCGGGAAGCCCCCTTCCCCGTCGTCGTAATACCATCTGATGGAAGCGTTGTTGATGCTGGCCGTCTTGCGGCCGGTGAGCCGGTAATTGATGAAATCGAGGTACTCGCACACCGTGGCGGCCTTGCGGTAATGCTCCGGCTCGTTGTTTTTCACCCACAGCGCCTTGCAGGGCATCCATTCGGCGGAAACGTTGCCGTAGCCATTGTACTTGAGCGACGCGTGGCCTGTGGACGCAATCAACTGCGCCTCGCGGGAAGCCCGCACGTCCATCCACAGGAGAGCGTTGCGGACCGGGTTCATGTTTTCGTCCAGAAAAACCACGGTACAACTCGTCGCGTCCAGGCACAGACCCTTGATGGCCTCAGGGGAAACCCCGGATTCGCGGACCAGGCCGGCAATCGTCTTCTTGAGGCACGCCCACCATTCCTCCGGGTCCTGCTCGGCCCAGCCCGACTTGAGGAAGTGGGTCTTGTAGGGGGTGCTGTTCACGGCGACCGGATTGCCCTCGGGGTCGAATATGCCCGCGCGGAGGGATTCGGTGCCGCCGTCGATGCCGATCACGAAGGGGCCGTCGTTCTTCATCGGGGCTCTCCCGAGGGTCGGAGGTTTTTCATAACGCGCGCCATATTGTCCGCAAAACGGCGTATGGTGGCAATCCCTTCGGCGTCCTCCTCCACATCCTTTTTCCCGCCGGAGCCGCCGAACCCTATGTTCCAGTACGTGGAGCCCACCACGATCATGTCGTTGATGCAGTACCAGAGGAGGAGTTGGGCCAGAGTGAAATTGTGCCCCGCCCTGCGCGCGACCACGATGGGCGCTCCGACTTTTCCCGAAAAATACTGCTTGGTCTGCCGCTGGACGTACGCGGCCCGGTCGAGGAGGCTCATAATTTGCGGCGTGGCGCTGCCGAAATAGACGGGGGAACCGACGATGATCCCTTCGGCCGCCTTCATTTTGGCGAAGACGGGTTCGAAATCGTCATCCTTGATGGCGCATTCCAACTCTTTTTTACAGCGAAGGCATCCGTTGCAGGGCTGGATGTTCAATGCGGAGAGATGAATCAGCTCGGTTTCGATGCCTTCTTCCCGAAGGACTTCCAATGCCTGATTCACCAGGAACGTGGTGTTGCCGTTCTTGCGGGGAGAGCCGACGATACCGATCGCTTTCATCCCTTTCCTCCCGACGGGTGAGACGACGAACGCTTAACGGCACAGGACTGTTTTCAGGACGCGGTCACTTGACCGTGATGCACGTACACTCGGCGATGTGGCACACCTTATTGGACACACTCCCCATGAGGAGCCCCTTGAGGTCCCCGAGGCCGCGGCTGCCGATGATGATGGAGTCCACATTGTTGTTTTTGGCGTATTCGACGATTTTGTTCGCCGGCTCGCCCGTCTCGATTACTTTGTATACCTTGCACACGCCATTTTCCCGGGCGACGGCTTCCGCCTTGTCGAGAATTTTTTCGCCGATCCGGTTCAGGATGACGTATTCGGCGGGTTCCTCGATCTTCTCCGACTCCATGTATTGCTTCAGCTCGTTGGAAACATCCACCTTTTGCACGATATGCAAAAGGTATATTTCGCACCCGTGTTTGGACGCCAGTTCCGCTGCGTATTCCACCGCCTTGAGGGAGTGCTCCGAACCGTCCACCGCGACAAGAATCTTTTGTAACATAGCATTCTCCTTTGAGCACCATGGGGCACGTCGGCGCGTGCCTGCTCGGAGCTAAAAAAAACGTATCCCGGGATAAGTGCGGGGGAATTTCTTCCCCCGCGTCCCCTGCGTGAGATTTCTCGCTGCGCTCGAGATGATAAGCACTTGCATACCAGTATTATTATACCAATAACTTAACATTTTTGAGGGAGGGCATGGGAGGGAACTTTTTTTAAAAAGATCCCCCCCAACAAGCTACTCCGGCTTTCGCCGGGGTGACGGTTCGGGTCGTTGCTCCGGCTTGCCCTACCCGCAATAGGCGGCGACGCGTTTTGCCACGAAGTCGACGAAGTTCTGGGTAGCCCCGCTGAACTGTTTTGCCGTTTCCACCAGCGCCGGATGGGTGTTGAACTCCTCCGGGGTGTAGCCGTCTTCGGCCATGCCGCGTTCGAAGTACGGCAACCGCATGAGTTTGTCCATCACCTCGGTCGGAATCGGGTCGTGCACCTGGTTGCTGAAGGTGAGGTGGTTGCCGTCCTTTAACAGACCTTCGATATACGGCGGCGGGCAGGTGTACACGATGTCCGCGCCGGCAACCTTCTCCACGTGCCAGCTTCTCAGCTCCCCGTTCACCGTCGGGCTCATGCGCATTGAGCAAAGCAGCATCTTGCCCTGATAATCGTCGTTCTGTTCCACCAGCAGGCAGGCCTTCTTAAATATGGCGATCTCGGCCCAGCGCACGTCCGCTTCCGACAGCTCGATATCCTTGGCCTGGGCTTCTTTCTTCAGATCGCCCAGCGTCCCGTACCGCGCGCTCATGGCAGTGATCACCGACCGCCACTTGGACAAGTCCACGCCGTTCCTGCGGGCTTCTTTCAGTCCCTCGGTTACCGCGTTCATGCAGGCCACGAACTGCGGGATGATAAAACTGAGCGTGTTGTTGGTGGGGATTCCCTTGGCCGTCAGCCGCCTGATGACTTCGTATCCTTCGGCCGTGCCCGGCACTTTCACCATCACGTTGGGGGAAATGGAATGGATTTCCACCCCCTGCGCTTCCATCTGGTCCACGTCGTGCCGCACCCGCGGGTCCGTCTGGCCCGAGATATAGCCGAACTGATACTTGGATGCATTGAACACCGGCAGGTAGGTCTCGGCGCCGCGCTTGACGATCTCTTTGTACGTCTGCCAGAACACCATCTCGACGTCCGTGCAACGGTCCTTCTTGATCGAAGCGTCGATCCACTTTGCCCAGTATTCCGGATTGTCCTTGATGGCCGCGTACGACAGCGGCGGGTTGGTGGTCACGCCCCGGAAGAGGTTCTCAGTCGGTGCGTTCTTTTCGCTGTACATGCGATCGAGCCACCCTTCCATCTCGGTCTTGTCCTTGGCGTCCTTCATCATCTGCGCCCGCCAGTTCGGGAAGACCAGAGGTGACGAATCCCACCATATTTCCGCCTTCGGGTTCACTTCCCAGAGTCGTTCCACTACACTCTTGCTCGCCATTCCGTAGTTCCTCCGCTCGCTGAAATGCTATCGTCTCGGCAGGTAAAGCGCCCAGTCAAGGGCCGCTCGCGCCGCATCCACCACCGGTTCCGAGAACGTCGGGTGCACCCGTATCGATCGTGCGAGTTCGGTCAGTGTCGCTTCCATCTGCATGGCCGTCACCGCCTCCCCGATGATCTCCGTGGCGTGCGCGCCCACGATGTGCACGCCGAGTATCTCGTCGTATTTGGCGTCCGCCACGATCTTCACCGCTCCGTCCACCTGGCCCCGCAGCATGGCCATGCCGTTGATGGAGTAGGGAAAATCGCCGATCTTCACTTCGTATCCCTTGGCTTCCGCCTCTTCCTCGGTGAGCCCCACCGCACCCACTTCGGGATTGGTCCAGACCCCCCGCGGTATCAGGTGGAAGGGGAACACCTGGTCCGCACCCATGGCGTTTTCCGCCGCGAACACCGCCATGGACGACGAGGCGTGGCTCAACATCCACCCACCGGTCACGTCACCGATGGCATACGCGGACCCGCAGGAGGTTTCCAGCTTCTCGTTCACCACAATAAAACCGTTTTCGTCCAGGTCCACCCCGGCGCTTTCGAGCCCCAGGTTGTCCGTGTTGGGCCGTCGACTGCATACTACCACTTTGTCGACCATGGCCGCCTTGTCCCCCGAGAGGGTAACCGCGTGCCGCGCCCCGGCTGCCTGCACCGATACCACGCTGGTCCTCGTAATGAGTTCCACGCCCTGTTCCCGGATGGCTGCCCCGATGCGCTGCCCGACGTCGTGGTCTTCCCTGTCCAGCACACGTGCCGATTCCGTGACCAAGGTCACCTCGCAGCCGAGCGCCTTGAGCATCACCGCGGCTTCCACTTCCATGGGACCGCCGCCCATCACCAGCACCGCAGTGGGGAGTTCCGTCAGATCGAACATCTCGTCCGGCGTCAGGGCCGCATCTTTCAACCCCGGTATGTCCGGCACGCTCACCCTGCTCCCGGTGGCGACGATAATGCTTTTCCCTTCGAGTGTTCTCCCCCCCGCTTCCACTGTTCCGGGGTTCTTCACCATGCCCCGGCCTCTCACCGTTTCCACGCCGTTGTTCTTGAGCAGCGCCTCCATCCCCATGCGGATGTCGCCGCTGATGGCCTTCTTGCGCTGCACCAGCTTGGAAAGGTCCATCCCTTCCACCGAAACCTTCACTCCGAAGTCGCCCGACATGCGCGCCAACTGCAGCAGCTCGGCTCCCCGCAGCCACACTTTGCTGGGTATGCATCCCGCGTTCACGCAGGTGCCGCCCAACTGGCCCGCTTCAACCAGGGCTACGGCGCCGCCCAACTGGCTCGCCCGAATGGCCGCCGCATAGCCGCCCGGGCCTCCGCCTATCACGATGACGTCAAACATGCATAGCTCCTTTCACCGCCCGTCCCGGCGACGTGGAAGAATGAAGCAACCGTGTTTACCCAGAGGACACAGGAGAGAATAAGATAACAATAATGTAATAATGCTAGTGAAAAAAATCCGGATTGTAAAGGACAAAAAACGGAGCATGCGGATGATGGGCGGTAGCGCGGAAGAAAAGCCTCTTGTCCTTCGGACCCGCACAACAAGTTGTCCGGGCCACCCGAAAAGCAATTTCGTGGCTATAAACGGCTCATTGCTCGGATGCACGTTGCTTTTGCTGAGAATGGAGCGGGTAGGCGGTCTTTCACCCTCTCCCTCTGGGAGAGGGCGGGGTGAGGGTCAAAGGGAGCGTGGGGTGAAAGAAACGGAAAAAGAAGATATAAATGGTTTATTAAAAATATACAATGCAGAACAACTTTGCTAAAACATATATTATCGAATTAATCTTTGCCGTATCCCTATCACCTGCGAGTTTGATGTTCTTTTGACTCTTCACTGGAGGTACCGCCATGGCCAATCAGGAACAGCTCGCAATACTTCAAAAAGGCGTGAAAGTGATACGCCGATACTCTTATGCCTTCGTACCCTCACCCCGGCCCTCTCCCAGAGGGAGAGGGGGGAAAGACCGCCTCCTTTTTGCCGATGGTCAATCGGAAACAATGCATGCTTGGTCATTCGCCCTTCTTTGCATGAGGGGCAAACGGATCGTATCGAGATCGATGGAAAGAAGCCGTACGTGCTGAGCGAAGTACGCCACGCCCTTGGCGGTGCAAAGCGTGAAGAGGAAACAGTTGGCCATGCATCCAGGATGTGACATTCCGAGCAATAGCGGAAAATTGCACAGCTGGGGGCGGCTGTGCTCCACAAACGGATCGTTTTAATTAAAGCCATTTCCGTGGAGCACAGGCGCCTCGCCTGTGCAACAAAATCGCTGTTGGTTGAGAGGCTATCGAAGCACGAAGGAAAATCGCCCGTTTTTCCTTCGACAGGATCCGGCCAAGCTGAAAAGTTTTCCCGGAGGGGCGTGGGGAACCGCCTTTTTCCGAAAGGGGGTCCCCCACGGTTATGTCGATGAACTCGACACCTTTCTAGACGTGCGGGGACTGGTACTCATGGAACACGGTATTGATAAAGTCCGTGTTGAAGTTCCCGGTTCGGTAGGGTTCACTGCGGAGAATCCTGATATTGGCGGGAAGGGTGGTTTTCACTCCCTCGATCCTGAGAGCGGAGCAGGCCGATTCCAGCAGGTCCATGGCTTCCGCACGGGATTCGCCCCAGGCGATCACCTTGGCCAGCATGGGATCGTAAAACGGCGGAACAGCTCCCCCCTTCAGCAGGGCGTGGTCGATGCGGACATTCGCGTTGCCGTTAGGGATAAAGAGGTCCGTTATGGTGCCGGGAGCGGGGTGGAAGGTATCGGGGTCTTCGGCGTATACCCGCGCCTCGATGGCGTGGCCCTTCAGTTGCACCTCGTCCTGGGTGAACGGCAACGGTTCGCCTTGGGCGATGCGGAGCTGCTGTTCCACGATGTCGATGCCGGTGATCAACTCGCTGACCGGATGTTCCACCTGCAAGCGGGCGTTGATTTCCATGAAATAGTAGCGCCCTTCACGGGAGCGCAGGAATTCCATCGTGCCCGCCCCGTAATAGCCCATGGCCTTGGCGAGCCGCAGGGTGTAGTCGACCAGCAGGGCGCGTTCATCCGCCGTAACGACCGGCGAGGGCGATTCTTCGATGATCTTCTGGTGGCGGCGCTGGATGGAGCATTCCCGTTCGCCCAGACAGACGTAGTTGCCTTGGGTGTCGCCCAGAAACTGCATTTCGATGTGCCGCGGACTCAGCAGCACCTTTTCGATGTAGCAGTCCGAGGAGTGAAACGCCACCTTGCCCACGCGCCGGATTCGTTCGAGCACCTCGGATGCCTGTTCCGGCCCGCTGACCATTTCGATCCCCTTGCCGCCGCCGCCCTTGTCCAGCTTCAGGAACACGGGATAGCCGTGCTGTTCGGCAAAGGCCACGATTTCTTCCGGCCCGCTGATGGGATCGAGGGTGCCGGGGTTGACCGGCACGCCCGCCTTGGCGGCCACGTGTCGGCAGTAGCATTTGGATTCGACGGCCACGAGCATTTCCGGGGAAGGCCCGATCCAGGTGACGCCGCTCTCCATGCAGGCCTTGGCGAACTCCGCGTTTTCAGACAGAAAGCCGTAACCGGGATGCACCGCGTCCGCACCGGTTTTGCGCACCGCGTCCATGATGGCGTCGATGTTCAGATAGCTCTTCATGGGATTGGAAGGGCCGATGTGGCATGCTTCGTCCGCCTGCGCCACGTAGGGGGCCCCCGCGTCCGCGTCGGAATAGACCGCCACGGTCTTCAGTCCCATTTTGGCGCAAGTGCGCATGATGCGGGGAACGATTTCACCCCGGTTGGCGATAAGTACTTTTTTCATAGCTTCTCTTCCCCGCCCGGGTCACTCCACTTCGAGGACAACCATGGGCGTGTTGACTTCCATCTCATCCCATTCCTTCACCAGGATGGACTTCACGGTGCCGTCGTACTCGGAGACGACGGACAGTTCGTTCTTCATGCAGTTGATTACCGCCACTTCCTGGCCTTTTTTCACGCTGTCGCCCTCATTCACCACGACGCGGGCCACGAGTCCCGGCATATGGGCGTTTACGTTTGCTTCCATGGTAGAAACCTCCTTCAAAACGAACGATGCGTTGGAATAGTCGTTTTCCGGTCAACCGATGTTCAGGCCAGCGAATCGGGAGTCAACAACGCTTTCTGTTCCTTGCGCGCCGCGACCGCTTCTTCCTGCGAGCTGAGCGTGAACTTGATGAAATCCCGCGACGGGATACCCTGGCCGATTTTCCACAGGTCGGCGTTGATGACGTTCAGCGCGCACATGTAGCCGCCGAGCGTCGGGCCGTCCGCGATGAGCAGGATCGGCGTGTTGCCGCAGATGTTGAGCGCACCTCGGATGGCGTATCCGTGGTCGATGATGTTCGAGGGATGGCTCCCCCCTACCCCGCCGTCTGTCCGGGAAAAGAAGAAGTCGGGCAGAGCGTCCAGCCGATAGGCGGAACGATTGGAGGTATGCTGAACCTTGAAGGAATTGGTGAACAGATAGTTCATTCCCTCTTCGGTGGCGTAGTCCGGGGAGCAGTTGGGGCCAATTATGGCCCGCAGCGTCCATTCCTTGGCATAGGAAGGCACCACGCCCGGTTTGACCTTCCGGCCGGCAAGGGACGAAAGCGACGCGGAAGGGGCGCCGAACGGAACGACGTCGTCCTTCATGAGCTTTCGCCCTTCAAACCCGCCGTAGCTGCCGAAGATGCAGGTGGACTTGCTGTGCAGATAGGGGGGCACGTCGATTCCCCCGGCCACGCCGAGATAGCTCCGGAAACCGTTGGGGCCGATGTGGGAAAACTTGATCACGTCGCCCTTGGAGGCCTTTACCGATTCCCACAGGGGCATGGATTGCCCGTTCAGGGCCGGTTTCATGTCCGTACCGGTAACGGCGATGACGCAATCGACGCCGAACTCCGCCTCGAAAAAGCCGCCGGTGATCTCCAGTCCGGCTTCGCCCGGGGCATTGCCCACCAGGAGGTTGGCGAACCCCAGGGCCACGTTGTCGAACGCTCCGGAAGGTCCCATGCCTTTGCCCAGGTATCCGAGCCTGCCGGGCCAATCCTCCACCAGCGTTTCAATCCCTCCGTTTATCACCCGTAACATGGTGTCCCGTCCTTTCTTCGGCCTACAGCCGAGGCGCCTTTTTGGTGCCTTCCGCCTGTTTTCTCTTGAGTTCCCGCACTTCGCCCTGCACCTGTTCCGAATTGAGCCATGCGAGGTAGTCCTTGACCACGATCTTTCCCGTCTCGATCCGGTATTCGTAGTCCGTTTCCTTGTGCACATGGTCGTAGATGTCGAGGACCTCCGCTTCGGTGACTTCGTGGAACTTCACGCGGTCCGCCGGACGGTAGAGGAAGGGTTCCTCCCGGAACATGGGGTGCTTCTGGCTGAACTGAAACGTGGGGATGGTACGGCCGAACAACTGATACCCGCCGCCCGTGGGCGTAGTGTAGGTGAACACGCAGGGGCCGCCGATTCCTGCCGCGCCTTCGGGCGTCCAGGTGCGCGGCGGATTGTATTTGGGAACCACGATGGCGCAGCGAGGGTCGACCGGCCACAGAAACGCGCCGCCCGGCCAGAATCCGCCGCCGCTGTTGAACCATTCCGTGCCCAGGAACATGTCTTTCACCTGCCGGACGGTGACGCCGTTGCACATGGCGATGTACTCGATGTTATACCCGTCGATGACGTTGGGCGCGTCCGGCCTCACTTCCTTCACGTATTTCGCCACCGCCTTCTTCGTCTCGGAGTCTTCGAAGGCCAAAGGCAGGTGGATGGTGCGCGATTCCAGCACCACGTCGTCCACGGTGGGCATGGAGTCTTCCGCGTCCTTTATTTCCGCGATGAGGGTGGAAACGGTCAGCACTTCCGGGTCGAAATGGAACAGGTTGGTGCGCAGCCCCGGAACCGTTTCGATGAGGCCCTTGATCTTCTTGGCGTGGATGATGTCGTTGACGGCCAGCATCCGGAAGGAATCTTCAAGATGCGCCCGCTGTTCCCGGCCGTACTCCACCTGCAGGAAGCCGTCGCCCGCCTGCCGGAAGAGCACTTCGAGCCGGGATTCCGTTTCCGGCATGGTGTCCAGTATCACTTGGTATTTTGTGTCGTTCATGGTCGCGTCTCCCGTGTGTCCAAGAGATTGTAGGTCATCGGCCGCTCGACGTCGGAACGTCGATTAAGGTCAAAGCGCCGGAGAACAGAGGGTAATTCCGGCGCCCTCGAGAGTCTCCCTCACGGTGCGGGCGATTACGTCCGACCCCGGAGTGTCCGAATGGAGACTGACCGAATTTCCTTCGATATCGATGTCGTTGCCTTCCGTGGTGGCCACCTTGTTTTCCTTCACCATGCGCAGCACGCGCCGGCCTACCTGCGCGGGATCGTGCTTTTCATGATGACGGGTGATGACCAGTTTTCCCTCTCCGTCGTAGCCGAGGTCCGCATAGACTTCATGGACCGTGCGAATGCCCATGGATTCGGCGATGGGGGCGATGACGCCCGCCTTCATCACGTAGAGGTACGGCATCGGTTTGATGTCCTTGACCGCTTCGCAGATGGCGCGGGCCACGTCTTCCCGACGGTGAGCCATTCCATAGAGCGAACCGTGGGGCTTCACGTGATGCAGCTGCATGCCGACCGCCTCCAGGAATGCCTTGAGGGCGCCCGACTGGTAGAGGGTGATGTCGTAAATTTCATCCATGGAGAGGTTCATTTCCCGTCGGCCGAACCCCTGCAGATCGGGCAGACCGGGATGGGAACCCACCTGTACGTTGTGTTCCTTGGCCAGCATGACCGTCCGCTTCATGACGGACGGGTCACCGGCGTGAAATCCGCAGGCCACGTTGGCGCTGGTGATGTATCGCATGAAGGCGGCATCGTCGCCCATGGTGTACATTCCGAAGCTTTCGCCCATGTCTGCGTTGAGATCGAGTTGCATGGCTGAGTTCCTCCCTAGCGGCCCTTCATGGAGAGCCTGAAACGATCCATGACCACCGCGAAAATGAGCAGGGCGCCCATGACCACCATCTGCAGGTAACTGCTGATGTTCATGAGGTCCATACCGTTACGGATAAGAACGATAAGAATAGCACCAAATACCGCGCCCAGCACGCCGCCTTCGCCGCCCCGCAGGGACACGCCGCCGATCACCGCCGCGGCGATGGATTCCAGGGGGAGCGTCGCGCCCAGGTTGGGTTCGCCCGAGGCCACGCGGGCGGTGAGCATGGCGCCGGTGATTCCGGCCAGCGTGCCGCACAGCACGTAGGCCAGACATTTGTACTTTCTGACGGCAATCCCCGAAAGGCGCGCCGCTTCCTCGTTGCCGCCGATGGCGTAGAAGTACCTGCCGATGCGGGTGCGATTGAGCATGATGGAGACGATGATCACCAGCACAAGCGCGACCAGCACCGGGACCGGAATCCCCCACACCTTGCCGATCCCCAGCATCTTATTGAGGCTCTCCGGCAGATTGAAGATGGGAACGCCTCCCGACAGCAGGAGCGCGCCTCCGTGCACCACGGACATCATGCCCATGGTAACCACGAACGGAGACACGTGGAAAATGGCGATGGTGACGCCGTTGGCTAGTCCCACGAGCGTGGAGATGGCGATACCTACGAGGATCCCCGCCATGATGGCCAGAAAGGGATCGTGGATGGAAACCATCGCCTGTGCGGACGCGATGCTGGTGAGCGCCACGGCCGAACCGACGGACAGGTCGAATCCCGCGCAGAGGATGGTGAGCATCTGGCCCGTTGTGATCATGATCAGGTAGGTTGCCTGACGCCCGACGGTCATCATGTTCGACAGGGTGAGGAACCGTTCTTCGGCGACGCTGAACAGAATCATCAGCGCCGCGAGCAGGAAAGGCAGCACCCCCGCCCGTACGAAGGCCCGTTTCAGCAGGTTGCCAGGGCCCTGAGGTTTCATTGGTTCGCGGGCCGCAACGGGCTTAAAGCTCCCCGTCTGCGGCATGGCCGATTCGCCCATTTTTCAACTCCATATAATCGTAACCGAAACAACCGCTCAGAATCTTTTCCTCGGTGGCTTCGGAGCCCAGCATGGTGCTGCAGATGGTTCCACCATGCATGACCAGAATCGTGTGACACAAGTGGAGAATTTCGGTGAGTTCCGACGAGATAAAGATCACCGCGGCGCCCTGCTCGGCCCGTTCCTTGAGGAACAGATAGACTTCCCGTTTGGCGCCGATGTCGATACCGCAACTCGCCTCGTCGAATACGTATACTTTAAAGTCCCTGGTGAGGCCGCGGGAAAGCATCACTTTCTGCTGGTTCCCTCCGCTCAGATACTGCACGACCTTGTCGATGCGTCCGGGACGGATGTTCATTTTTTCCACGAGCTTTTTTGCAAAGGAGATTTCACGGTTGCCATCGATGAACCCGTATTTCTCGAACAGGGGCACCGAAGCAAGGGTTTGATTTTCCCTGACCGGACGGCACAGAACGAGGCCCTCCTTGTGGCGGTCGGGGGGGAAATAGAGGATTCCCCTCTGGATGGAATCGGCGGGCTGGATTTTGGTCAATTCGGTTCCTTCGAGCATCACTCGGCCGCCCGTGATGGGTTCCAGGCCGAAAATGGCCCTGCCCACACGAGATTTGCCGGCACCTACCAGCCCCGCGATGCCAAGGATTTCACCCCGCCTCACGGAAAAACTGACGTCGCGCAATCCGGTTACTGTGGACAGGTCTTCCACGGAAACGACGACGTCGCCCAAACCGTGATTGATGGCGGGGTAAATGTCTTCGTACTGCCGGCCCGTCATCAGGGTGATAAGGGTCTGTTCGTCGGCGTCGTGCATGTCCAGGGTCTTCACGTATCTGCCGTCCCTGAGCACGGTGATCCGATCGCCGATCTTTCTGAGTTCGTCGATGCGATGCGAAATATAGATGATGCCCACGCCTTCCCGCTTCAGTCTGCCAATGACGTCGAACAGGCAGTTCACTTCGCGATCGGTGAGGGAGGCGGTCGGCTCATCCAGGATGAGGACCGACATCTTCTGCTGGATCGCCTTGGCGATCTCGGTCATCTGCCGTTCGGACCGCTGCAGGTCGGACACCCTCCTGGTGGGATCGAGATCGAACCCGAGGTCCTGCAACGACTTCCGGGCGGCCTTCATCATGGTCCCGAGGTCCAGGAACCCGCTCTTCATGACTTCCTGCCCCAGAAAGAGGTTTTCCGCCACGGTGAGCTGGGGAACCAGACTGAACTCCTGATACACGGCGGAGATACCCTGCATGCGTGCATCGAACGGAGAACGGAAGGCGACCGGACGTCCCTTCAGTGTGAGGGTGCCTTCATCCGGGAGACAGGACCCGGCGAGCACTTTTGTCAGCGTGGATTTCCCCGCGCCGTTCTCTCCGAACAGCACGTGAACTTCCCCGGAGCGCAATTCGAAGCATACTCGATCCAGCGCCAGAACGCCAGGGTACCGCTTGGTGATATTTTCCGCTTTGAGGAGGACTTCCGGCATTTTTATCGCTCCTTCGCCGGGTATTCCCCGGTGACCCGGAACGATTTGCTTCGTTCCGGGTCCTTAAGGCTGGTCAAACATCTTGCAGTGGCTGGTTACTTCTTGGGTTTTACGGAGAACTGAGGCCTGAAATCCTTGGGCCCGAACAGCATTTCATAGGGATACTTGTCGATGTTGGCCTTGGTGATGGTGGGGATGATGGGGCCGGCCCGGAAGGGGAAGTCCTTGCCCGGAACTTCGCCGTTCAGGATACGGACCATCGCGTCCACCGCCATCTGGCCCTGCGTAACGGTCAGATCGGAAGGAGCCGCGGCTACGGACCCGTCTTTGATCTTCTCGTACAGAGGCGGAATGATATAGGTGGAAACAACCTTGACTTCCTTGCGGCCCTGTTCGGCGATCGGACCCACGGCGGCGTCGGCGGCCACGGCGTTCCCCACAATATAGTCAACCTTGGGGAAGGTCTTGAGCGCGTTTTCGATCAGTTCGAGCTGGACGTTCTTGCCGGTGTCGCCCCATTTGACGGCGAGGATGTTGATCTTTCCCGAGAACTTGGAAGTGGCATCCTTGAAGCCGTCAAGGGTGTCCGGCGCCCATCCGGAACCGGCCGGACCGGGCAGAAAAATCACGTTGACTTCCTTCTTGTCCTTGGCATCCTGCATGACGAATTCGCCGGCGTGGTAGCCCATGTCGAAAAAGGAAACCAGGGCCTTGGCCTTGATGGAGGGGGCCTGGATGTCGTTGATCACTTCAACGACCGGAGTGCCCTTCTTGACGATCTCCCCGACCACCGGGTCGAGAGCGGTATAGGAGATGGCGCCCAGGATGATGCCGTTCACTCCCTGCTGGGACAGGTTTTCAATCTGGTCAACCTGCTTGGACAGCTCGGTATATCCGCCCGCCGCAACGAGCTGTATGCCTACGCCCAGCCGTTCGGCTTCGGAAATGATGCCGTAGTTGACCGCCAGCCAGTAGGGGTCTTTGAGGTGGGGGAAAGAGACCCCGATGGTGTAGGGCTTATTGGCTTTTGCCGGGGGAGTCCAGTCTTCCAGTTTGGGGCCCTGCAGACTTTTTGAGGGGCGGCCGGGCTGTTTCTCCTTCACGTCGTACTTGCCATAGTAGCTGTTGACCTTCACCGGCCACCACTTATCGGCGGCGAAACTCAAGCCGGCGCACAGGACAAATGCGATACTGGTGAGAAAGAGAACACTTCTCATTGCTTTCGGGGAACGCCACTTACTCATACCATCGCTCCTTTCGGTGTAACGGGTGGTTCGATACGGGAATCGTATCGATGGATCCTGCAGTTCCGCGTTACGGCGCCACGGACTTTCACGCCGTCTCTCTCACCGTCGACGCGTTTACCCCCTGAATGTTGCTTCCAACCCCCCTCTCGATGAATTCCAGAACCAGCCTGTTGACTTTCGGCGTCGGCACCGACAGGACCAACCATTCGCGCCCCTGTTTGTCGCGAAGGATGGTTTCCCGTTCGACGGCGATGCCTTCGTCGGCCAGCAGCTTTCGTGGATCGATCACCGGACGTCTTTCCTGTATCTCAATGAGGATATGGGAAAGCTTCGGTGAAAGCGTCCTTGCGATGTGCTCCTGTAAGACCGTTTCCACGAACCATCGACCTCCCGCGGAAACATATCTCAAGAAGCATGCCATCGGCACTAATGGGGCTGCCACAGGCGAGGTACATATTTTTATCTTACTGAAATATTTTCTCTTTAATCCATACAAGCGATATTTTGTGGGCCATATGGCAACCGACTTCAATTCCCTCCTACATGTGTACTTTTTATGCATTTCTGCATCAAAAAAAGTCGAAACCGGGTGGAAAGCCCATGGCCAGCGGCTCAATGCGTTAACGCATCATAATATGCGCTAACGCATCATAATGAACGGGCGTATGAAGGAAAAATTGAAACTGACAGGATCAGACCGGAGCGTCCGGCAGGGCGACCCGATATTTACGCAACTTGCGGCTCACGGTCGACTGGTTCACCCCCAGACGGCGCGCCGCTTCCCGCTGGGAACCGTACTTCCGCATGGCCTCGATGATGTGCTCCACTTCCACTTGTTCCACGATTTCGGGCAGAGGCTGCGGCTCCCCGCTCCCCCGCACGGCGGGGTCGAAGGAGACCGTCACTTCCGCCGGGAGATCGCCCGGCACAACGGTGTCCGAGGAACCCATGACCAACATGGATTCCACGATGTTCTGCAGCTCCCGGACGTTGCCCGGATAGGAATAGTGCAGCAGGTATTCGAGCGCGTCACGGTCGATACGCTTGTGCAGTTGATGCTTTTCACCGATCTCCTTCATGAGGAAGGTGATCAGATCGAAGATGTCCTGGGTGCGTTCCCGCAGAGGAGGAATGTGCAGGGGAACCACGTTCAGGCGGTAGAAGAGGTCCTTGCGGAACATGCCGTTCCGTACCTGTTCCGCGAGGTCCCTGTTGGTGGCGGCGATGACCCGCGTATCCACCTGCCGGACTTCGGAGCCGCCCACGCGGACAAGCTTCTTTTCATCGAGAAACCGCAGCAGTTTCACCTGCTGGCTGAGCGGCACTTCGGCGATTTCATCCAGAAAAAGCGTGCCTCCGTCGGCCATTTCGACCAGCCCCACTTTTCCTTTTGGCCCCGCCCCGGTAAACGCGCCCCTTTCGTAGCCGAAAAGTTCCGATTCGAAGAGGGTTTCCACGATGGCCGCGCAGTCCACCCGGATGAACGGCCCAGCCGTCCGGTCGGATCGGCCGTGGATGAGCTTGGCCAACATGCCCTTGCCCACGCCCGACTCACCCGTCAGCAGCACCGTCGAATCGAACCGCGCCACCCGCATGGCCTTTTCGTAGACGGTTTCCATCACCTTGCTGCGGGAAATGAAATGGCTCGCCTCCTTTTCCCGGAGTTTCAGTCCGGAAAGCTCGTACCGGTAGAGGTCCACCAGGGCCTTGCTCTCTTCCAGTTCCGTCCGCATCCTGTCGAGTTCGGTGATGTCGCGGTCGTTGATGATGATGACGTCGATCTCGCCCTTGGGATTGAAGATGGGGCTGCCTGTGGCCAGTATCTTCTTGTTGGCCTTGGTGGTCTGCACCATCGTGACAGTGGTTTTCAGCTTCAACACTTCCAGGCTCACTGAGTTGCTGAAATATTTCTCCGCCACCAGATCGGCAACGTTCCGTCCGATGACCTCTTCGGCCACGCACCCCGTAATGCGTTCGGCCGCCTTGTTCAACTTCACCACGTTTCCGTGCCGGTCGGTGATCCACAATCCGTCGTAGGAGGACTCCATGATCGCTTCGAGCAGATCGGCCATCTGCTTGTAGGAGTCCAGTTCCAGCGCCACTTTATCGTAGGAAAACACGCCCTGGAAAAAGGAAACCACCGCAGCCACGGTGCCTTCTATTCGCACGGGCAGCCGGCTGGCGATGTAGAGCTTGTTCCGGATGACCGTACGGGCGCCGATCTGGGGAACCCCGTCCTCGAAGACCCTGGTCACGTCCGCCCATCCCGCTTCGTCAATGACTTCGGCGTGCCGGCCTTCAAGGTCGGTCAGGGGAATATTCAAAAGCCTTGCCGCCGAAGCATTCGCATACGCCACCTGTCCGGACGGGATGATCAGGGTAACGCCGTCGGGGAGAATGTCCAGGAGGTTACGAGCGGCCGCAAGAAATGTCGATACGCTGGGTGGAAGGGATATGTTCATTGTTTCCGGGATCGGTGAGCGATTGCATCGTGTTGTTTCGTTGGAGGGAACATACCACAGCGGTGCGCGGAACGCAAAAGCTCGTGGAGGGGCTCCTTCCCTTCCGGGTTTCTTCTTTCCCGGAACGAACGGACGCCCGAGGGGGCGTCGGGGAGTTCTTCTCCGCCCTACCCGCCGCAGGCAGAGGAACAGCGTTCCCGAAGCGTTCCCCGCTAGGAGGTTTCGGTCATCCGGACGTCCTCCACCCTGAAAGGAGTACAGCTCACGCCGATGCTCTTTTTCTTCACCCATATCCTGGCCATGGTCACCGTATGGCCGTCATGATTGACCAGGCTGGGGAGCTTTTCCACGTAGCTGATGTCTTTGGCCAGGAATTCGAAGTACGGCGTGCCGGCGCTGAATGGATCGATGACCAGGATCACCTTCCGCGGATCATGTGGGTGTTTGTGCGGAGACCCGGTGTAGGCGACGTGCGTTTTCCCGATGGTGGCGAAATCCGTCGGGGCCTCGTACGATTGAATTTCGAATTTCTTCGCTGTCTGCGGAAATTCCTCCCCACTCATACCAAATCCTCCCGAAATGGAACTCTCGTATCCCCTCCGCGCGACTACCGATTCCGGCTTCGAGAACCGTCCCTCATCCGCGGATTCCGATTCCCATCCATCATACGTTCCAATTCCTCCTCGCACAACCGTTGTGTCGGCGACAGGTGTCCGGGGGTCCTTCCGGTTTTCTACAAAGAGGCCGACTTTGGTGATTTCCCTGATCAAAATACCGTGAAGTCCTGATAGCGGAAAAACGGACGTTTCTTGTATTCATAGAACTGCCTCTGAGGTTTATCGTGCATCTGTCGAGTGGCTGTCCCAAACACCAACGTTGAGCACGCCGCCGCCATAACGGAGTCCTTGGAGGCATCCTTACTTTTCAGGAGTGATCGGTTATGAACCCCGAATGGCTGAACGAGAAAATAAGTCTGGAAGAAGCTGAACAGGATCTCCACGCACTTGACTACATACCGGATGAGAGCTGGAGTGAATTCGTCGCCCAAATGCAGGACGACGATCAACTCTGGTGGTTCACCAACACGCAGGTGTTCGGCGATCCTTCGACTGATGCGGCGGGCTACGCCATCGTGAGAAACGGAAAAATCGTCCGGAGCTGGCGTTTGGTCCTGCAATGGGAAACACTACAGTAGCGGCACGACGCGCATTCCCGCACCTTTCTCCCACCTTCCCGCTCTCGGTTATACCCCTGCGCGGAGTACGTTCCCCCGCACCGAGAGCGTATCACCTGCTTCCCTGGCGTGAAACCGCCGACGGGTTGCTCTTTTTGACCCTCCGCCGGTCGCCGAAAACCCCTTCTATGGGGCCGCATCATCGTCTTGATTTCAGGTTTCCGTCTTGTGTTTGATTCCCATTGATCCTATGATGTATGACGTGCGTCCGGCCTCTTCGCGAAAGAGAAATTTTTCTTTTTAAAAGGGGCGATTTTTCCCTTGCTTTTGCGCCAAAAAACTGGATGATACGCGCCGATGGAACCGATAGAAGAACCGAGACGCAATCCATTTTGCCGACATTACGACGACTGCCTCACGAAAGCCGCCATCAAGGGGGCCCGCGAACTGCCGTGCCACGGATGCGAGTTCGAGCACGATCAGTTCGGTAGACCGGACATCGAGGCCATCGAGCGTGATGAAGCCAATTGGGACGTACTATTCCACATCGACGGCGACTGATCTCCGCTCAAGCCGTCCGCTGCGGCGTACGGGGAACGGCCGACGGAGATGGGACCTGCGCCGTACTTCGCTCTTTGCAGCGAGGCGAGGAGCTTCTTTTTTCCACACTCCGGGCGGCCGAACCGCCGGTTTTGTGGAGCAGGTAGGAAATGCCGCTTTTCATTCTAGCGCTCACGGATGCACGACTGAAAATAAAGAAGATCGGTTTCGACCGCCGGAGCGATGCGAAAAGAGAAGCGCGGAAAGCGGTGCAGGACGGGGTCGCCATTACCGCCACGGTTTTCGAGGATTTCGGTTTTCTGGGCCCCCCGATACCGGTTTATCGCATTTCCAAAGGAAAAAAACAGGGAAAAAAGCCGGTGGCGAATCGGTGATTCAACTGCTTCAGCCAATCATCCTCGGCATTAAACGCCGTACTTCTCACTTTCCATCCCTTCCCTTTCCGACCGGGCTCATTCCCACAATGTTCTGAGTTTTTCCATGGTCTCCCGTGCGCGCTTTTCGCTTCCACAGTGAACGGTAAACCCCCGTCCCACCACGTACCACTGATCGTTCAATCGAATGATCCGAAACGGACCGTCGACGGTGGCGTCGACACCTTCAGAGAGCTTGGTTTTATCCATAGAAAACCATTCCCCCGCCCAAGCGTTTCACTTTCCCGCAAATCCCTGCTCGCCCATACGGTTCATCGCCGAAGCGCTGTTTCCCTTCCAAAAACCATGCCCGCCTTCGCACGGAAAATCAAGGCGAATTATAGGATTCTCGAAAATTGCCATGTATGATGGTGTATTCGCACCGTCCCTTATCCGTAGCGTCCGGGTTATTCCGGGGCGAGTGAATATCTCATGGACTCACTCTCATTTTGGGCCCTTCATTACCGTCACAGAAAAAAAGGGCGCATGCCCAAGGCAGCGCCCTACAATTTTTCCCGTGGGTTTCCGCCGCGGCGCTATCCGCAGGAACAGCTCCCGCATCCGCCGGACGAGGCAACGGGGTTTTCGGAGGTAATGGAAAAGCCGTTGCCCCGATCATTGCTCACGAAGTCGACGGTAATGGAATCCGCCAGCTTAATGAGATTCTTGTCCACGACAAAGGTATATGCTCCCTGAAGGAAAAGATCGTCCGTATCTTTTTGATCGTCCAGGAACAACCCGAAAGACCCACCGCCGCAGCTCTGGGTCAGCGTAATTCTGATAGGAGTGATTTCCTTGTCCTTGAAATACTCACCAAGTGCAACACCGGCACCTTCCGTCATTTTTACCATAGGACCGAATCTCCTCTTAAAGGTTATTGGCATTTTTTATAGTCACTATAGGTAGCATGTCAAGGTTTCGTGTCCCGTCTTTTCACCCCTCCCGCATCCACAGCCACAGCCCCCCGATGGAGAGGGTGAGCAGGGTGACGGGGACGCCGGTCCTGGCGTGTTCCTTCCAGGACACCACCACACCGAACCGCAAGGCACGGTCGACCACGATGATGTTGGCAATAGAGCCGACGATGAAAAGGTTTCCCGCCAGCGTCGAAGAAAGAGCCAGTACCGGACCGGCCAGCCGATGGACGGCCGAAGGCAGGAGCAGCATCACCGCGGGTACATTGGAAACCAGATTGGAGAGAAGAACGCCGGCACAGTACAGCCATGCCGGATGTTGCAGGTCAACTCCCGCCGCAGCCGCCTTTTCCGTAATGATGTCCAGATTGCCCGTTGTTTGCATGGCGTGATTCACCACGAAGAGGGCAATAAACAGTATCAGCAGGTGCCAATCGATGAGGCCCAGGATCTCCCTTGATTTCATGCGGCGGGAACACAGGAGAACGCCCGCGGCCGCCAGAGCCACCACTTCGCGCGGCCAGGGAGCGAACAGAAAACATCCGGCCACTCCCAGAACGACTACTCCCCCCTTGATCGTTTGCCACAGATCGAACGGAGGTGCGGGAATGTTCCGAACCGCTGCGGCCGTCCGCCATCGGCTCCGGTATATGACGCAGATCACCGCCCAGACAACGACGAGGCCGAACAATGCGGGAGGACCGGCGTCCAGAAGGTAGGACGCGAAGTCCATCTGCAATACCTGACCGATGAGCATGTTCTGCGGATTGCCGATGAGTGTCGCCGCCGAGCCCACATTGGATGCGCACGCCAGGGCCAGGAGAAAGGGAACGGCGTTGAGATTGCGGAAACCGCTCGCTTCGATCAGAACCGGGGCCATGGCGAGACAGACGATGTCGTTGGCAAGAAGGGCGGACAACCCCCCCGCCGTGGCCGTCACAAGCGCCAGAAGCGATTGCGGTGAAATTTCCAACCGGGACATGCGACGAACGAGACGAAAGTAAAAGCCGCTGAGCTGAAATTGGACTGACACCACCATGAGGCCGAAAAGCAGCGCGATCGTGGGGACGTTCACCGCCTCCCACATCTGCTCCACGTTCAGGACACCCAGGGCCGAAACGCAGATTGCCCCGAGCAGGGCGACTCCGGTCCTGTCGAGCGCAAGTCCCGGGATCCTTCCCAGCACCATTCCAGCGTACACAAAAGCAAACACGACGAACACCATGGTGTCCACAACGGTATCCTCAGCCGATGAGAGAAAACCGGAACTGTCTATGCCCGGTTTGCAGTGGTGTCAAGACCGTGGAGTACATTCCCCGAGGGGCGTTTCGGGCGGAGGAGTGCCGGATTCGTGGGGCGTGTCGATTCCGGGGTTCGATTATCCCCCGGTCCCGAGGTTCAAGCGGCCCTTGCGTTCCTTTTTCCTGATGCGGATGGTGAAGGTCGTTCCCCCTACGCGATTCACGTCGATAGTCCCCCCCAGCTGCCCCTCCGCGAGGCCGGTGACCAGCTGGAGGCCCAACGTCCTGGTATGACGAAAATCGATAGATACCGGAAGGCCCACCCCGTTATCGCTCACCACCAGTTCCATGTCTTTGTTGGTGAGGCGGCGGGCGCGAATGGATATCTCCCCTTTTCTCCCGCAGGGAAAGGCATGTTTGAGGGAGTTGGAGATGAGTTCGTTGAAGATCAGGCCACACGGGATGAGGGAATCGATGTCCATGGTGACGTCCTCGGCTTCCACCACCAGGTGGACGGCCTTGGGGTCTTTCCGCGCCGCCTCGAAGAGCATGCCGGCCAGTCGTGAAATGTATTGATTCATGTTCACTTCGGCCATGTCCTCGGATTGGTAGAGCGCCTCATGGACAAGGGCCATGGCAGCCACTCGGCCCCTGGCCTCCTCGAACACCTCAAGCAGTTTTGTGTCCCTGATCCCCTGGGCCTGGAGGGTCAGCAGGCTTGAAATGACCTGCATGTTGTTCTTGACGCGATGATGCACCTCTCGAAGAAGCACCTCTTTTTCGTAGAGGGAAGCCTTGATCTTTTCCTCGGTTCGTCTGCGATGGGTTACGTCGTGGACCGTACCGAGTATTTGTCGGGCGGTGCCGTTTTCACGGCTGGAAAAAACGACGTCCGTCGTCAGAAACCAGCGGTATTCCCCTTTGTTGCACCGGTATCGATATTCGCATTCGAGTATCTCTCCCTTGCGCGCCCCCGCGCAGAGGGTATTGTGCAGAGTCACCGTGGCCATGTCGTCCGGGTGAATTCGCGCAGCGTGGATGTTCGGCCCCTTGCCGAGGAGTTCTTCCCGCGAACTTCCGGTTACTGTCTGATACGAATGATTGACGAAGTCGTAGCGATTGGTGTCGAGGTCCAGAATGTACAGTGCATAGGGAGCGGCATCGGCGAAGCGCTCCACGAAAATCCTGCTGTCCCGCAGCGCCGATCGGGTCTGTTCCAGTTCTCCGATATCCGTGAGAAAAATCAGGGATGTCGAAGATTTTCGTCGTTCATCGAAAAATGGCGCGACCGACACCCTGACCCATAGGGCGGTTCCATCCTTCAGGGTGATTTTCATTTCCCGGGATGGATGGTTCCCTTCCCTGACCATTGCGGCGAACGATTTTTCATCCTCTTCACCGAGCAGGTCCGTTAACGGCTTTCCCGGAGCGCTTTCCGGGGGGAACCCGAACATGGCACCCGCCTTCGGGTTAATGAAAACGACGACCAATTCTTCGTCTACCGCGAGAAAGCCTTCCGCAGCGTTTTCCATGAAGTGTTGAAAGATTTCTTTTTTCATCCACTTGCCCCGGCTCAGTTCAAGGTTCGAAGCGGTTGTTCGCTGCACGCCGGAGGGATTTTCCACGAGACCTGCCGCGTTCGCGGAAATCGGTCCGCCAGTATGTACGTATTCTCGGTGTTCGTCTCCCTTTCGGTGCGAAGGGCGCCGTCCTGGACTTTCGACGCCCGCGCCGACTATAGTGGAATGAAATCCGTCGTGCAATAAATAGCATCAATGGGAATTCAAAATAATCGGAGAAAGGAGAGGGCTTCAGGTGGATAGCTTGTTGGAAGGGGGGAGATCGCTCCTCACAACCTTGATACTCCTCGGAGGAACGGCTCTCGTCGGGCTTCTGATCCATACCGTTTTCATACGGATAGCGCCGAGGTTCACGCAGAAGCTCTTCAATCATTTTAGTACCCTCATGCTCAAGTACACGGCCTCCCCTCTGCGTATTATCTTTCCAGTGGCGGCGGTACTGACCGTGCTGCCTTTCAGCGGCCTTACGGCTCCAAGGGAAGCCACGCTGCGTCAACTGCTGGCGCTGACGCTCATCGGATGCATCGGATGGCTCATGGTGCGTTTCCTGGCAGTTCTGGAGGAACTGTCGCTGGGACGTTATCGACTGGACGTTCAAGACAATCTGGAAGCTAGGCGGGCGTATACCCAGATTCGCATGCTCCGCCGGGTTGCGGTAGCCATGGTATTCACGCTCACCATAGCTTCGATGCTTATGACGTTCGACCGGGTGAGGCAGCTGGGCGCGAGTATCCTGGCTTCGGCGGGCATTGCGGGGATCATTCTGGGATTTGCCGCACAGAAAAGTCTTTCCGCTCTCGTGGCCGGTCTTCAGGTGGCCATCAGCCAGCCCATCCGGATCGACGACGTGGTGATCGTGGAGAACGAATGGGGGAGAATCGAGGAGATCACCATGACGTACGTGGTGGTGAGGATCTGGGACCAGCGCCGACTCATCGTACCGACCAACTATTTCATCGAAAAGCCGTTCCAGAACTGGACCAGGGTTTCAACCGACTTGCTGGGAACGGTTTTCCTCTATGTCGATTACACGGTCCCCATTGGGGAGGTCCGCAACGAACTTCATTCGATTCTCGATAAATCCCCCATCTGGGACCGGCGCGTATGGAATCTGCAGGTCACGAATACCACTGACAAGACCATGGAACTTCGTGCGCTGATGAGCGCGGGCGATGCTTCGAAAGCCTGGGACCTGCGTTGCGAGGTACGGGAAAAGCTTATCTCGTTCATCCGGGAAAAGTATCCGCAGAGCCTGCCGAAACAGCGCGCCGAAATCACCGGGAAGATGGCGGCGCCTCAGGAGTGATGCGGAAGAACAAACAACGGCAGGATATTTCAGCCCCCCCTTCCCCTCGGGAAAATCGTTATTAGTGTTGAGTATAGAAAGGCGCCCCGCGGCATTGAGCGCGAAGTTTCATCGGCACACGAGGCGCCCGTAAATTTTCAGCAACCACCTTTATGAAAGGGGGAGCTAGATATGTACAAGACACTTGCGATATTTTCCATTCTCGCGTTATTTCTCCTCTTCGCCGCCCAGCCGGTTTTGGCGGAAGAGGGAGGGACCGGGACTGCGTCGCATCACTACTTCTATAATGGAAGCACTCAAATGTACAAAGAGGGACCGTCCAGCGGTTCGTCATATCACTATTACTACAACGGCACCGAACCGTACGTGAAGAGCGACCGTGGCAGCGGAGAGTGGGGGCATCATTATTTCTATCCCGGTAATGATCAGAATACCCAGGGATCAATGAGTCAGGGCAAGATGAGTGAAGGCATGGAGACTGCCATCACCAATGAAGACGGGAGCGTTGCCAGGGACAATGCCGCCATGACCGGCGGTAGCATGGCCATGGAATCGGATAGCAGCCGACTGCATCACAACTATTACTATCGCGGCGGTGAGTACGAATACGTATCGCCAATCGCTCCGACCCATGAATTGAAGGAAGGAAACTGGCATTACTTCTACACCGGAGCCGAACCGTTTGCTTCCTCGAAAGAAATGATGGAAGGTTCCGGGCACTGGGGCCATAACTATTACTTCCCGTGGTAGCCATAACAGTGGTAGGCATAACAAAGGAGCCATTCCGGAAAACCGGGATGGCTTCGTTTTTTCCCTTGAAATATCTTCCCGCCTTCTAAAAACTTTGAAGAATTGTTCGCGTAAGGCGCGGAGCGGAACACGGTTTTCGAAGTCTAGGGAAGTTCCTTCCGGGGCCATACCGCCTTTATGATGGTTCCCGTTTCCTTCGAAGATGAAATCGAAAAAATCCCTCCGGAAAACTCGACTCTTTCCCGCATGCTGACCAGTCCTATCCCGCCGCTGTTGGAGTCTTTCTTGCCGGACTGCCGGGAAACAATTCCCTTTCCGTTGTCCCGGACCGACAGTTCAATGCCTGAACCGTTTTTATTCAACGACACCGATGCCCGATTCGCCTGGCTGTGCTTGGCGATGTTGTTCAGACATTCCTGAAGCACTCGGTAAATCGTCAGCTTTATCGATTCGGGCACCTCGCGCTCCGAGATGTTGACTTCTTCCTCCAGCTCGATCTCGCGATAGGTGGTATGGAACTGCCGACAGACCCACGATACCGCTGCCGCGATACCAAGGTTGTCCAGTACGGAGGGTCGCAGGTCGGAGATGATGCCCCGTATTTCGTTCAACGTATAGACGCTCATTTCGCTCAACTTCGCGAGTGATCGATGGGCGGGAGAATCCGCTTCCACCAGGTCCCAGGTGTTTTCGATAATGATTTTCATCGCGGCGATGGACTGGCAGATGCTGTCGTGGAGTTCCATGGCGATACGCTTCCGCTCGTCTTCCTGGGCGGTAAGCAGCCGGGAGGAGAGGAATCTCAGTTCCTGCTCCGATCGTTGCAGTCGTTCTTCCGCATTCCATCGGTCAAGTGCATAGCGGATGGACCGTTCGAGCACCAGCGGGTTCAACGTTTCCTTTTCCAGATAATCGTAGGCGCCTCGCTTCATAGCCTCGATATCCGTCTCGTACCCGCCCTGCCCCGTCAGGAAAATGAAGGGAATCCTGTAGCCCCTCCTCCTGGCTTCTTCCAGCAGTTCGAGGCCCGTGTAGTCTCCGAGTCGGTAGTCCAGAAGATAGAGATCGTGCTCACGACGTTCGATGTATTCCAAAGCTTCGCCGTAGGTGCGCACCCATTCAATCTCGTAAAGATTGGGTTGGATGCCGGTGAGCACCTCGCGAACGATGATGTAATCGTCTTCGTCGTCTTCGATCAGCAGTATTTTGATTGGTTCTTCCATAGGTTCAATTGGAGGAAGCGACATCCGGAAGCTCCACGGTGTGCAGCCAATACTGATTGAGGGTCTTTACGACTTCCTTCAGATCCTGATAGGAAACCGGCTTGACGATGAAGGAACTGGCTCCCAGATCGTAACTCCTGTTGATGTCCTCTCGCTCCCGGGAAGTGGTGAAAATCACCACGGGGATTCGTTTCAGTTGGGGATCCGCCTTGATTTCCCTCAGTACGGTACGACCGTCTTTCCTCGGCATGTTGAGATCCAGGATGATGAGGTCCGGCGGGGGAAACCGTTTTCGGTCTCCATAGGGTCCCTGGAGCCTGAGGTATTCCAGGAGCTCTTCGCCGTCTTCAACGACCCTCAGACAATCGGTGAGGCTCTGTTCTTCGAAAGCGTCCTTCATGAGGAGGCAATCATCGGGATCGTCATCCGCCATGATGATGGTGACCTGTTTGTACTTTGCTTCAACCATCGGTGTATGTATGTGGAGTTTGGCGTGCATCCTCAACGATCTCCTCACGCGCCGAAATTCCTTGAATTCCGGGTCTGCGGCATTTGGCATTCCCTTCGCAACCTCTCATCGGAAACCGAGCCCGAGATGTTCGAGCCCGCCCCCTCGCTTCGCCTGCCTTGGCTGTAATTGACGATCCTCTCCCGCCGCAACACTTCCCGCATCTCACTGCCGCCGAAAATTAAGAACGATTATCCCCAAAGTGTCAATGGTTTTATGAAATCGATCCCCACATTTCCGCTGCTTCGTTCACAACGAAACATCTGCAAGCCGCAGCCTCCTGCGCGAACATGACTACATGCCCCGGAGCTGTCGGAATCATCTTCCCGGACGCAAGCCACGGATCGCACTCACAAAACTTCTCTGCAACAATGGCCATGGCTCTCCGACTGTCAAGACTGCCAAACAACTATTCCAGTTGGTGCTCGAATGTAAGTTTGCTGCACTCAGAAGATGCCGGGTGAGATGGGATCATGAGCAACATGCATACAACATATAGCAGGATTTCATTTTTTAGGCAATCATGTTTACCTTCACCTTGCCCATACGGCCGAGGGATAAAAAGAAAATCGTTTCTCCGGAATAATCCGATAAATGTTCGTTTTCCGGTTTTCTCCCCGAATGTTTCCCCGGAGAAATATGGTAATACGATACCGGACGCTGCCGGTAAGGCAGCCCGGCAGATCGTTCCCCCGCACGGCGCGTCCCCGCCTCCGACCTTACGGCTTGGCTTTTCCGGCTGCCTCCTGTACATTGGTTCCGTTCCTCGGGTGCCGAGAAAGAAGAGAACAACGGGAGGCAACCCAGACCGTGCGCAACGGAGAAAATCTGTCCGCCGTCATTCTCGCCGCCGGCTTTTCTTCCCGCATGAAGGAGTTCAAACCGCTCCTCATGCTGGGGGGAATGACCCTGCTTGAAAGGACGGTCGGCCTGTTCCGCGACCATGGGACGACCGACGTCCTGGTGGTCGCCGGACATCGGGCTCACGATGTTTCCGCCGAGGCGAGGAGACTGGGCGCCCGGTGCATCGTCAACGAGCAGTACGAACGGGGAATGTTCACGTCGGTAAGGACCGCGGTAAAAAATCTGCCTCCGGACGCCCCCGCGTTTTTTCTTCTTCCCGTGGACATTCCGTTGGTGAGGCCGCACACGGTCCGTCGTCTCGTCGAGGTGTGGCGGGAAGGTTCTCACGGTATCCTCTATCCTTCATTTCTGGGCCAAAGAGGCCACCCTCCCCTGATTTCCCGCCGCTACATTGAGGACATCATCGATTGGAATGGCGCCGGGGGGTTACGGCCCGTTCTCGAAAAACGTGAGGACGATGCGCGGGACGTAGAAGTGGCCGATCGTTTTATCCTCGAAGACATGGACACTCCGGATGATTTCGCGGCCATGCGGGTGTGGCAGGCACGTGCCGGTGTGCCCGACGTCGACGAATGCCGATCGCTGCTGACGCGGGTTTATCGTCGGGAAGACTCGCTGGTGTCCCATTGTCGAAGCGTGGCGCGGGTGGCCCTTCGGCTGGGCCGAAGACTATCCTCCAGGGGATGCGGACTGAACCTCGACCTGCTTCTGGCGGCAGCCCTGCTGCACGACATCGCCAAGGGACAGCCGGACCACGCGGCAGCCGGCGCCCGCATGCTCTCCAATCTGGATTTCCCGTCCGTGGCGGAGGTGATTGCCTGCCACATGGATCTGGTTCCTCCATCGCAGGGCGCGCCCGACGAACGGGAGCTTCTCTACTTGGCGGACAAAATGGTGAAGGGAAGTCGGCTGGTGCACCCTGAAAAGCGGTTTGCCGAAGCGATCGAACGATATGCGGACGATGCATCGACCGTGGTGTCGATCGAACGGAGAAGGCGTACGGTGGAAATTATCGAAAACCGGATCGGAACGATACTGGGTCGATCGGGATTCGACCTCGTCTCCGACGGAGAGGAGGGAAGCGATGAACAAGGGACGCATTTATCTGATGAGGCATGGTGAAATCCCCCTGTCCGGAGAAACGCGTTACATAGGACAACTGGACCTGCCGCTCACCGCGCGCGGGGTCGATCAGGTCCGGCAGTGGCGGGAGCCTCTTTCGGCGGTCCGTTTCAGCCGCGTGTATTGCAGCGATTTGCTGCGCTGCCGCCACACTGTCCGACTCGTTCTGGGAGATGACAGGGACGACGTGCTTTTTGAACCCATGCTTCGCGAAATATGTCTCGGAACGTGGGAGGGGCTGCCCGTCGGCGAGGTGAAGGAACGTTTTCCCGAGGGATGGAAACGTAGAGGGGAAGACCTGGCGGGGTATCGTCCGGAAGGGGGAGAAAGCTTCGCGGACCTCGCCGCCCGGGTGGTGCCGTTTTTCAGAACGATCGCGGAATCAATGGAAGGCGACGTGCTTGTCGTGGCCCATGCGGGCGTCAACCGAACGATTCTCAGCCACGTGCTGGGTATGCCCCTGAACAACGTCCTGCGAATCGGACAGGATTATGCGTGTCTGAATCTCCTGGATTGCTCCACGGACCCCTACCGTGTCCTGGCAACGAACCTGAAGCCGACGTTTCCCTGACGAAGGCGGCCCGAACTCAAGCATCAGCGGCAAAAGCGGACCGTTCGGACGAACGGTCCTCGGCCTCCGTTTTCCCGCTGATCTCCACCCGGTTCCGGCCCAGGCGCTTCGCGCGGTACAAAGCCTCGTCCGCCGCCATGATTACCGCTTCCACCCCGGTTCCCGAAGAAGGAAAAGCGCAGGCCACCCCAAGGCTAATGGTGACTTTGCCCACCGGCGTTCCCGGATTGGACAGGTTCAGCAACTCCACCGAGCCGCGCATCTTTTCCGCCACCATGACGGCTCCGGCCAGATCGGTGTCGGGCAGAATGACCGCGAACTCCTCCCCACCGTAACGGGCCACCATGTCGCCTTCCCGGAACAGGGTATGACCCAGCACGCGCGCCACCGTCTTCAGACAATCGTCTCCCATGCGATGGCCGAGCGTATCGTTCAGATTCTTGAAATAATCGAGGTCCACCATGATGAAGGCAAGGAACTTTCCGTCCCGCGCCGCCCTGCGCCATTCCTTGATCAGCGACTGATTGAAAAGCCTCCGGTTGGGCACTTCGGTCAGATCGTCCATGGTGCACAGCCGCCGGAGACGCGCGTTCATGGTTTCCAGCTCGGCTTTCTGTTTCCCGATAAGCCGCTGGGCCAGAAAGTCCTTCACTTCCTTGGCATACAACACCTGCGCGGTGATCAGCGCCAGTGCGCTGAAAATGACGACGTTGGTGCAAAGCGCCGCGGAGCGGCCGAACCCCTCTGCCCGGGTCAGTATCATGATCAACATGACGATTCCGTTCACGCCGAATACGAGCACGTTTTTTTTCGTATCCAGCCTCACCAACGCCACCGTGGCGAAGACGACCATGATGAAAGGGGAAAGGGACTCCCGGAACACCAGAAACAACCCGTTGAAAACGGAAACGAGCGAAGAGACGGCCAGAAGATAGGCAAGTTCCGCAACCATATGTACGGGCCGCAGTTTTCCGGGAGAAGGGATGGGGAGCGAAAAGAGTATAAAGGCGAGGGACCCAGCCACAATGAAAATCCTGCCGCCGAGAAGCCATGGGAACAGCGAGAGGAAGGCCCGATCTCCCGAACCCGCCAGCACACTATAATCAAGGGGAATCAGCGCCAGAAAGAAAACGGCCGCTGCATAGGCGGCGAGCCGCAACCGTTGTAGGTTATGATGGACGAGGTACTGCTCTATCTCCCCCCTCTCCTTTTCCGAGAGGACCGGGAAGAGCGAGTCAGCTTTCTGACCGACGATTCTCACCATATAATAAATTTCGGCATGCAGCCTTAACCACTGGAGAAAAAAAGATACACGGCGCCATAAAAATGCAATGAATTCACTATCACTTGTTCCGTGGAAAGGAAAGGCGAAACCGTCCGTTTCCCACGTTCGGCTACGGGCGCCGATTTCCGATACGTCATGACAAGCGTATTCATCAGTGTTATGTATTATGCGTGTTGCGGGGGATGAGGCCGCTCCCTCGTTCCGGCAATTTCGCAGAAGGAGGGCAACGTGAAAGAGAGCCTCAAGCCCGGTCTTCCGGTGCAATTTTCCTTCGTCGTTCCGGAAAACAAGACGGTGCCCCATATCCTGCCCGAGTCGCCGGAAATGCAACACATGCCGCACGTTCTGGCATCGGGGTTCATGGTGGCGATCATCGAATGGGCATGCATCCGGGCGCTCATGCCGCATCTCGACTGGCCGGAGGAAATGACCCTCGGAACGGGCTTCGAACTCACCCATTCGGCGCCGACGCCTCCCGGCATGACGGTCACGGTGAGCGGCAAGCTTGAAAGCATGGAGGGGCGAAAACTCGTTTTCGCCATCTCGGTGCATGACGGCCTGGACGAAGTCTCCCGGGGGACCCATGAACGGCACGTGGTGAACAGTTCGATATTCATGGCCCGAGCGGCCGCGAAAGCCGCCGAAGCGAGTGCCCGGTAAGAGGATTCGCGCGGCGGAAAGAAGCCGCCGCGGAAGATGAGAATGATTTTCTTCCTTTAAAGCAAACCCTTACTCTGATAGACTGCATTTCGATGTAAGTTTTTCCGATCCCGATTCCGTGAGGTAATTAGGTATGTCCAGGCACCTGCAGAGAGAAATCGATCAGATAAAAAGGACCATACTCGGTTTGTGCGCCGTGGTGGAAGACCGGGTAAGCATGGCCATCAAGGCAGTTCATGATCGGGACGCCGACATGGCGAATCAGGTGATCGAACTGGACCGGGAGATCGACGAGAAAGAGGTTGAAATTGAGGAAGAGTGCCTGAAGATCATGGCACTGCACCAGCCGGTGGCCATTGACCTGCGTTTCCTCGTGACGGTGATCAAGATCAACAGCGAACTCGAACGAATCGGAGATCAGGCCGTCAACGTATCCGAGCGGGTCGTCGTGCTCGCCCGTCGCGACCCCGTGGAAGTCAATTTCGATTACGCGGAAATGTGTGAGAAAACGCAGAAGATGCTGCACATGAGTATCGATTCCCTGGTGCGGACCGACCTGGACGAGGCAGTCAGGGTAGTGCTCATGGACGACGACGTCGACAATCTGAAAAGAGAGATTTACGACAAGGTCAAGGACCTCATCCGATCGCACCCCGACCGGGTCGGGTATCTCATCAACCTCTTCCTGATTTCGCGCCATCTGGAACGAATCGCCGACCACGCCACCAACATCGCCCAGGAAGTGGTCTACCTCATCGAAGGAAAAATACACCGGCACACCGGCGACTGGTAGGACGCGGCATTTTGAGGTTCCGCCGGGCGACGGTGTCGGGCGGGCCCCACACCGTTTCGCTGGCTTTCACTCCTCCTTCAGCCGGTATCCCACGCCCGGAACCGTTTTGATGTACGCACCGCAGGGGCCGAGCTTGCGTCGCAACCCCACGATCTGCACGTCCACCGCCCGTTCTTCTACCGCGTAGTCGAGCCCGTGCACCGCATCCAATATCTGGCCGCGGGTGAATACCCAGCCCGGACGGCGTGCCAGAATGAGCAGAATCTGGTACTGCGTCGCCGTGAGGCTCACCTTTTCGTTCCGGACCGTCACTTCGTGCTGATTGAGGTCGAGGGCCAGGTCGTTGATCCGGATGACTGAGCCTTCGTCCCCTTCCGCGTAATACCGGCGGCGCAGAACGGCTTTCACGCGTGCCGTGAGAATACGCGGGCTGAAGGGCTTGACGATGTAATCGTCCGCCCCCAGTTCCAGCCCCGCCACCACATCGGCTTCCTCGCCCCGCGCGGAAAGCATGATGATGGGAATGCCCCCGGTGGAGGCGTCTTTCTTCAGCACCTTGGTGATCTCGAGACCGTTCACGTCCGGAAGCATGATGTCGAGAACGATCAGATCGGGCTTGTCCTTCTTTACGGTCTTGAGCGCTTCTTCGCCCGAGGCCACGCACGTCACGTGATATCCTTCCCGTTCCAGGTTGTACCGGACGAGTTCGAGGATATCCTCTTCATCATCGATTACAAGTATTCTATCGGCAGGCATAGGAGTGGATTCGAGAAACTTCTCCTCCGTTGAATAGTATGTGTGGATATTTTCCCACCGTAATATTTCCCCGTTCCGCATTCAAGTCGATTCTTCATCCCCACTCCATCCTACCGGATACCCGAACCCGTTACAACCGTCCGACTCGTTCGGCGCTTTCCTCCGCCATTGGACATCCGGTCGGTGACGTGCTAGGTTTTCCGTTCCTGAAAAGGCGCACAAAAAGCGCGCCCCGGCGGCCTAACCCGGACGAAAGGAACACGGTGCCCGAACGGATTCGGAAACAACCCGCTATAAGCGGCAGAGCAAAACGGTTGGGCATCCTCTGCCTGATGGTGCTTCCGGCGGCGCTGCTTCTGACGGCGGTCCAGGTGGCGGCCCTCAGATTTGTCGACCCGCCCTTCACTGCTCCCATGGTGTGGCATCGGCTTTCGACGCTCGTTTCCGGTGCCCCCTACCAGCGTCCCCTGTACGTCTGGAGAGACCTCGAAGCCATCTCGCCTTCCCTGAGAAAAGCGGTACAAGCCGCCGAAGACCAGCGGTTCCTGGATCACTTCGGCTTCGATTTCGTGGAAATGGCCAAGTCTCTGGAAGATTACGCGGAAGGAGAACGCCTCCGGGGGGCCAGCACCATTACCATGCAGACCGCCCGTTCCGTGTTCCTGTGGAACGGCAGGAGCTATGTCAGGAAAGCGTTGGAGGGTTGGTACACGCTTCTGCTTGAGCTGATGCTGAGCAAGCGGCGGATACTGGAAGTCTATCTCAACACGGTGGACTGGGGAGACGACGTTTACGGCGCCCAGGGTGCGGCCCGGACCTATTTCCACACCGACGCCGACAACCTTTCCGCATACCGCGCGGCCCTGCTGGCCGCCGTGCTCCCCAACCCGCACAAGTGGTCCCCCGCCCGCCCTACACGTTACCTGCGCGGCAGGCTGCAGAGGATACTGCGCGACATGCCGTCCATGCCCGCGTTCTGATTTTCCCCCTCTCCGATCCGTATTGATAGTGGGGAGGTTTTCTCCTACAGTCACTCCGCGAACCCACGTGAAAGGAGCCTTTTCGTGGCAAAGGATTCAGCGGGAAAAGAAGCTCTTCAGTACCGGTACATCATCTGCCTCCTCATTTTCCTCAGCTACATAATGGTCTTCTTTCACCGGCTGTGTCCGGCGGTCATCGCCCTGGACGTTCAGCAGACGTTTCAGTTGAGCGGTCCGCTCCTGGGGGCGCTCGGGTCGGCCTATTTCTACCCGTACGCGATCATGCAGATTCCCGTGGGACTCCTTTGCGATTCCTGGGGGCCGCGAAAAGCGGTTTCCGCGTTTCTCCTGCTGGCCGCGGGTGGGTCGGTGCTCATGGGGCTGGCCCCCACCGTGGAGTGGGCCATCGTCGGCCGCATCCTGGTGGGTTTCGGGGTTTCAACCATCTTCGTGGCGAATTTCAAGGTGCTCGCCGAATGGTTCAAGCCGCGCGAATTCGTCGTGATGGGGGGGATATTCATGGCCATGGGCGGGCTCGGCGCGCTGACGGCCAGCACCCCCATGGCATGGCTCAGCGTATCCCTGGGGTGGCGCATGACGTTGGTGACCATCGGCGCGGCCACCCTGGTGCTGGCGGTGCTGGATTATCTGTTCATCCGGGACAGCCCCCGCGACATGGGGCTTCCGCCGTTGATCCACATCACCGACGGCCGGCGCGAACCGGAATATACGTTGTGGGAGGGGATAAAGCTGGTCGTCACGTCCGGAAGATCGTGGCCCCTTTCCATCTGGGCCTTTTTCTGCACCGGCATCTCGTTCGCCCTGGGAGGCTTGTGGGGCGGCCCCTACCTCATGGAAGTCTACGGCATGACCAAGCCGCAGGCCGGAAACGTCCTTTCCATGTTCGCTCTGGCCCTCATTTTCGGGGCCCCGTTCCTCGGGTGGGCCGTCAACCGTTGGGGAAGGAAACCCATTTTCATTGCCTGCAGCATCACGCTCATTGCGGTCTTCCTGGTCTTCACGCTCTTCACCGCACAGCTGCCCACGTACCTGCTCTACGTGCTCTGGTTCACTCTCAGCCTGGCAGGTGCGGCCATGGGGCCCATCACGGCCACGGTTTCCAAGGAACTTTTCCCCGTCACCATTGCCGGCACCTCGGTGGGCACCGTGAATATGTTCCCCTTCATCGGTGCGGCGCTGTTCCAGATCGCCACCGGCTCCCTCCTGGCGGGAGACGGCACGTCCGCGGCCTACTCCGTTGCGGGTTTCCAGAACATGTTTCTCATGTTCCTCGTCGGAGCGGTGATTTCGCTGGGGGCCGCTTTTCTCCTCAGGGAAACGCTGGATTCGGCCCGACGTTCATGAAAAAATGACCTGCAATCCCCCCACCTTCGGCACCCCCTCAATCGAGGGGGCAGGGGGAGCTTTGCAGGGGCACGACACGAGAAATCCTTATAACCACATGCGAGAAAAAGGTTTCCGTCCGTGAGGCCGGTGATAGTTCACGGCTTTTTCTTCCGTTCCTTTTCGGCCAGGGAAAACGCCTGAAACATGGGGAGGTATGCCGCCGTGGCGCTGGGAAACTCACGGGCGCCCTCCAGTGAAGCGATACAGGCCATTTGGGCCGCGACTTCCTCGGCCGAGGGAATCTCCTCTTTTCCGATGACGGCGATCTCCCTGCCCGTAACGATGGCGGCACGATTGTAAACTCCCGGACCGGCGTTGAAGATCATCCCGTTCTCGGCGCATGCGGAGGAACAAAGATACGCCACCAGCGGTGCCGCATATTCCGGTTTCAGCTTGTCCATCAACTGGGAAGGCAAAATCCCCTCCGTCATGCGGGTGGCCGCGATGGGTGCGACGCAGTTGAATTTAATGTTGTACTTGTCGTTTTCCAACCGCAGGGAGTTCATGAGCCCCACGAGTCCCAGCTTGGCCGCGGAATAGTTGGTCTGGCCGAAGTTGCCGTACAGCCCGGCCGCCGATGTCGCGAACACGACCCTGCCGTACCCGGCCGCCCTCATGGCTACCACTGCGGGACGGGTGACGTTATAGGCCCCGTTCAGGTGCACGTCCACCACCGCCGTCCAGCCGTCGGGTTCCATTTTGGCGAAGCTTTTGTCGCGAAGAATTCCGGCGTTGTTGATGAGAATGTCCACCCTGCCGAACCGGGAAAGGGCGGTATCGATGATGGCCTTTCCGCCTCCGGGGGTGGTCACGGAATCATAACTGGCCGACGCCTCTCCCCCCAGTCCTCGGATTTCCTCCACCACCGCATCCGCCGCAAAGGAACCGGAGCCCGATCCGTCCCTTGCTCCGCCCAGGTCGTTTACCACCACCCCGGCCCCTCTTCCGGCCAGTTCGAGAGCGTACACTCTGCCCAGCCCGCCCCCGGCTCCGGTCACCACCGCCACCTGTCCGTCAAAACGTATCGGCGTCATCGCTTTGCCTCCCGTCAGGTTCGCTTCCGTCCTGTCCCATACCGGACGCGTGCTGCCGCCGCCCGTGTCCGGCGTTCGCCTCGAAAAGCCCGCCGTGCGCACGCTCCGCACCTGCGGAACCGTTCTGTCTGCGCGAATGGGTACACGACGATACGTTCACTATTCTCAACGGGAAGCTGTGCGTCAACGAAAATATTCGGGGTCGATACATGATGAAGGTTTGTCGCAAGGAAGACGTTCCGCGCGCGGGCGCCCCTCGCGGAATAGTAGGGAGGGATCGCGGAAACCGTCTCCGTACCAACGTTCGGGTATTGACAATGTGTTCGTTACGCGGAACTATGTATACTCACAATATCCGTTTATCCCGGATAAGAAATGAAGATTTTTTTCTCGCGCGGAAGCGATCCCCGTCACCGGATCGGGGGTGACCGGCAGACACTGCCGCTGACTGAAATTCCTTGACAGCAGTCGTATCCTGTGCAAGAAACATTTTTCACAAGGGGGAACATATGAGCTTCCAGAAGCGTTTGGCATCAGGAGAATTCGTTGTCCTCGCCGAGATGGACGTCCCCAAGGGAGTCGACATCTCTACCCTTGTATCCAATGTACGAAAGGTCAAAGGCCGCGTCGATGCCGTGGTGATTCCCGACATGAGCAACGGCGTCATGAAAATGAGCGGTCTGGGAGCCAGTGTGCTGATGCAGCAGCAGGGTGTGGAAGCGGTCATGCAGATGTGCTGCAGGGACCGAAACCGCATTGCGCTGCAGGGCGATCTGCTCTCCGCTCACGTTCTCGGTGTTCAGAACATCATTGCGGTGAAGGGCGACGATCTTTCCCAGGGAGATCAGATAGACGCCAAGCCCGTTGAGGATATCGACGAACTCGGACTCCTGGAAGCCATCCGGTCCATGCAGTCCGGCAAGGATCTCGCCGGTATCGAATTGAGCGGCAGCCCCTCCTTCACCGTGGGGTGCGTAATGCCTCCGGTCGCGGACGACGCGGCCCTGACGACGGAATTGGACCGCGCAAAAATGAAGATCGACGCGGGAGCGTCTTTCGTGATCGCTCCCCCGGTGTTCGACGCCGGAGACTTCGACGCTTTCCTCGCCAAGGCGAAGGGGCTCGGCGTACCGGTGATTCCCACCGTCTACCTTTTAAAGTCCGTGGGCATGGCCCGCTACATGAACACCAATATCCCCGGCATGCACGTGTCTGAAAATATTATTAAACGAATCCGTCAATCTTCGGATCGAGTACATGAGTGTGTGGTGATTGCCGGAGAGACGACAAAGGCGTTGAAAAAACACGCCCAGGGTGTGTATATCGTTACTCTCGGATGGGAATTCCGACTTCCCGCCATTCTGGACATCGCAGGAATCTGAACGGACGTCGCACCATGCGGAACGCGGGGTTTCCCCCCCACGCCGGTGGTGCGGTCGCGTGCCGTCACGGGCATCGCCGGCGAATCCCTGAACAGCTTTTCCTCCGGTCTGTCTATAGTAAGGATGCGGCTGTTTTTTGTTTGCCTCCCTGCGGAAATGACGAGAGTAACTACGGCAAAAGCAGTTTGAAGCACGAATACATTCCGTACAATGTGGCGCTTATCGGGAACTGTTGACAAGGACCCTTTCCGGCCGCGTAGCATGGGAAATCCGGAAAATCCGCCGTCGGTTCCCCCCAACGAAAAGAACAATCAGGTAACTATCCATGGATTTTGAAGAACATTCAGGCAAAGGCAATACGGTTCTGGTTATCGGAGGCGGCGTCGCCGGCATCAAGGCGTCGCTGGACCTCGCCGAAATGGGCAGAAACGTGGTACTCGTGGACAAGGCTCCGGCCATCGGGGGGCTGATGACCCTTTTGGACAGGACCTTCCCCACCAACAACTGCGACATGTGCACCATTTCTCCACATCTGGCTGCGAGCAACCGGGAGCTGCAAATCGACCTGCAGACCCTTTCCCAGGTGGAAAAGGTGGACGGAGAGGCGGGGAACTTCACCGTTACGGTGAAGACCAGTCCGCGCTACATCGATCTCGAAACGTGTACCGCTTGCGGCGACTGCCATAAACAGTTTCCCGAATGCGTGAGTTTCACTCCGGGGCTGGACGCCCGCGCTCCCACCTGCATGCGGTATCCGCAGGCTACCCCCTATGCCTTTTCCATCGACAAGGAGAAAGTGACCGATCCCGAGGCCCTCACCAAGGTGTGCCCGTTCGGTGCCATCAATCTCGAACAGGTCGAAACGGTGCGGGACATCGAAGTCGGTTCCGTGATCGTGGCCGGGGGCGCTACGCTCTTCGATGCGGACCGGTTGCACAATTACGGCCATGCCGAGTATCCGAACGTCGTGACCGGGCTCGAGTACGAACGGATCATGTCCGCGTCCGGCCCCACGGGGGGATCGCTGGTCCGTCCGTCCGACAACAAACAACCGCAGAAGATCGCCTGGATCCAGTGCGCCGGTTCCCGCAACACCGGGAAGGACACCCTGCCCTACTGTTCGAGCGCGTGCTGCATGTACGCCCTCAAGGAAGCCATGGTCACCAAGGAGCGCTTCCAGAACGACATCGAAACCGTGATCTTCTACATGGATATGAGGACCTTCGGCAAGGATTACGAACTCTACCTGCAACGGGCCAAGGACGATTTCCACGTCCGGTTGGTGCGCAGTCGTCCCCATACGGTCGAACAGCACGCCGACAGCGGCGATCTTACCATCGCGTACACGCTGGACGGGTCCAGCAAGCCGGTGGTGGAGACGTTCGACATGGTGGTACTCTCCACCGGGTTTTGTACCACGCCCGAATTTGTCGACCTTTCCAAAAAGCTGGGGATCGAACTCAATAAATACAACTTCGTGCAGACCACGAGCTTTGAGCCCGTGGCGTCCTCCAAGAAGGGCGTCTACGTCTGCGGCCTGGTGGAAGCTCCCAAGGACATCCCGGAAACCATTGTCCAAGCCAGCGCTGCCGCGGCCAAGGCGGTCGGCCATCTAGCCGGCATCGGGGAAAAAGTGCAGCCGAGGGAAGAATTCCCGCCGGAACGCGACGTCACCGGCGAGGACCCGCGCATCGGCGTATTCCTCTGCGATTGTGGTTACAACATCGGCGGCGTCATCGACGTGAACGCGGTCAACGAGTACGCCGGTATTCTGCCCAATGTTGCGGTGGCCGAAATGGTGGGACACGGGTGCAGCATCGACGCCATGGAGCACATCCAGCAGACCATCCTGGACAAGAAACTCAACCGGGTGGTCATGGCGGCCTGTTCCCCGCGCACCCACGAGATGAAGTTTCAGGACATGATCCGCAATGTTGGGCTCAATAAATATCTGGTCGAAATGGCCAACCTGCGCGACCAGGACACCTGGGTGCATCAGAACGATCCCAAGGCAGCCACGGACAAAGCCAAGGACCTCGTCCGCATGGCGGTTGCCGGTTCCATGATGGCCCATCCGCTGCCGGACAACACGCTGCCCATGAACAAGAACATCCTGGTGGTCGGCGGCGGCGTCGCGGGCATGAACGCGGCCCTCAGCCTGGGCGACCGGGGGTACAAGGTGCACTTGGTGGAACGGTCCAGGGAACTGGGCGGCTTGGCCAGGCTCATCCACAAGACCATCCAGGGCGAAAACGTTCCGGAATACGTATCCGCACTCGTTGAACGGGTGAAGTCCAACGAGAACATAGAAGTCGTCACCAACGCGGTGGTGGTGGATCACACGGGTATCCCCGGCCGGTTCAGGACGGGCCTCCAGATCGGCCCCCAGATGTACTACCGGCAGATCGATCACGGCGTAACCATTCTGGCCACGGGCGCCATGCCCAACAGGCCGTCGGAATACCTCCTGGGACAGCACGGCGCGGTCATGAACCAGCTCGACCTCGACGGACTGCTCGAAGACGATGCGGAGAAGATCAAAAGCTGGCAGAACGTCGTCATGGTCCAGTGCGTGGGTTCCCGTGTACCGGAAAACCCCAATTGTTCGCGCATCTGCTGCCAGTCGGCAGTCAAGAATGCTTTGCGCATCAAGGCGCTCAATCCCGACGCCCAGATTTTCATCCTCTATCGCGACATGCGTACCTACGGTTTCCTGGAGGATTACTACCGGGAAGCGCGGGAAAAGGGCGTCGTGTTCGTGCGCTACAGCACGGACGCCAAACCGACGGTTGAACCCGACGGCAACGGGTTGTCGGTGATGTTCCGCGAACCCCTGCTGGACCGCGACATTCAGGTTGCCGCGGACGCTTTGGTGCTAAGCACCGGATTCGTGGCCGACGATGAAATGACCGAAGACCTGGCGGCGATTTTCCGCCTGCCCCGCACCCTGGACGGCTACTTCCTGGAAGACCACGTGAAGCTGCGTCCGGTTGACGTTTCCGTTCCCGGCTTCTTCATCGCCGGTACGGCTCACGCTCCCAAGTCCATCCGGGAGAGCATCTCCCAGGGACTGGCTACCGCGGCCCGAGCCCAGACCCTGCTCAACAAGGACGTCATCAATCTCGGCTCCGTGGTGGCGCGGGTGGACGGCAACAAGTGCGCGGCGTGCCTGATATGCGTAAGGGCCTGTCCATTCGACGTACCCTTCATCAACGCGGACGGCTATTCGGAAATCGACCCGTCGGAATGTCGGGGCTGCGGCATCTGCGCGGCGGAGTGTCCG
This sequence comes from uncultured delta proteobacterium, assembly GCA_963826125.1. Lineage (GTDB taxonomy): Bacteria > Desulfobacterota > Desulfarculia > JACQYL01 > CAWGVV01 > CAWGVV01. Next base: position 1,278,543 of record CAWGVV010000001.1, read on the forward strand.
GCCAAGGCCATTCAGCTCCTGCAGTTTGAAGACGACAAAATCATGGCCAAACTCGAAGGACTTCTGGAAGGAATACTCTGATGGAACCATTTGAACCGGTAATCGTGGCCTTTTGCTGCCATTACTGCGCCTATACGGCGGCGGATATGGCGGGCAGTATGAGGCTGTGTTACCCGCCCAACGTCAAGATCATCCGTGTGCCCTGCACGGGCAAGGTGGACGCCATCCATATCCTGCGGGCCCTGCAAAAAGGCGCCGACGGCGTTTACGTAGCGGGATGCCTGGAAGGCGACTGCCATTTCAAGGACGGCAACCTGCGCGCAAAACGGCGGGTTGAGTATGTCCAAAAAATACTGGACGATATCGGCATCGGAAGCGAGCGTGTGGAGATGATCACCATGTCGGCGGGAATGGGACAGCTCTTCGCCGACAGCGCCACCCGTTTTACGGAGAAAATCCGTTTGCTCGGGCCGAATCCGGTCAAGAACTATACGGCCCGGCAGGCCACGGTAGCGGTCGGCTAACAAGGCGATAAGGAGTCAGCTATGATTACGGCTGTACGAAAACCCATGGAAGAAATCATTGCATACGTGAAGCCCTACCAGAGGATTCTGCTGGTGGGCTGCAACGAATGCGTAACGGTCTGCGCGGCCGGCGGCAGGAAGGAAGTCGGAATCCTCTCCTCTGCCCTGCAGATGGCGTTCCTCAAGGAAGGCAAGCGGCTGGAGGTCACGGAACACACGTTGGAACGGCAGTGCGATCCCGAATATGTGGAAGAACTGGTTTCCATGATCGATCGCGCGGACGCGGTGGTGTCGATCGCCTGCGGGTGCGGCGTGCAGGAAGTGGCGCGAAGATTCAAGGAGAAGCCGGTGTTCCCCGGAGTCAACACGACCTTCATGGGCGCGTCCGAGCGTCAGGGCGTGTGGGCCGAAAGGTGCCAGGGATGCGGAAACTGTCTTCTGGGCGTTACGGGCGGCGTCTGTCCCGTGGCTCGGTGTTCCAAGCGCATCTTCAACGGCCCCTGCGGAGGCTCCACCAAGGGCAAGTGTGAGGTAAGCCCGGACATCGACTGCGCATGGCAGCTGATCTGGGACCGGATGGTAGCCCTGAACATGGTGGACACGTACGAAAACATCGTCGAAGCCAGAGACTGGAGAACCAGTCGTGACGGCGGACCGAGAAAAATCATCAGAGAGGACTTAGCACAGTGAAAACGGATAGCATTCTCGAAAAAGTGTTGGAGTCGGGTCAACTCGCGGTGACATCTGAGTGCGGGCCTCCACGGGGATGCGACCCGGAGAAGGTGAAGAAAAAGGCCGAGATGCTCCGTGGAGTCGTGGACGCCGTCAACGTCACGGACAACCAGACCGCGGTGGTGCGTATGTCGAGCGTGTCGGCATGCATCATCCTGCAGCAGATGGGGTTGCACCCGGTGCTGCAGATGGTGACCCGTGACCGGAACAGAATCGCCATGCAGAGCGACATCCTGGGCGCCTACTCCTTCGGAGTGAATACCATGCTCTGCCTGTCCGGCGACCACCCCACCTTCGGCGACCATCCCAGCGCGGCCAACGTGCACGACCTGGATTCCATCCAGTTTGTGCAGATGGTGCGCAAGATGAGGGACGAGGGGAAGTTCCAGGGCGGCGACGACATTCTGAATCCCCCGAAGATGTTTATCGGGGCGGCGGCCAACCCCTTTGCGGACCCGTTCGAACTGCGGGTGGCCCGGCTGGCCAAGAAGATAAAGGCCGGCGCGGACTTCATCCAGACTCAGTGCATTTATAACGTTGAAAAGTTCGAAAAATGGATGCAAGGTGTGGAAGATAGGGGTCTTCACGAAAAAGTGCATATTTTCGCCGGTATTACTCCCATGAAATCGGTGGGCATGGGGCGGTATATGAAAAACAAGGTACCCGGCATGGACGTCCCCGATGAATTGATCAAACGCATGGCGGGCGTGCCCAAGGAAAAGCAGGCGGCCGAAGGCATCACCATCGCCGTGGAAACCATCCAGCGCATCAAGGAAATCAAGGGCGTGCACGGGTTCCACATCATGGCGATCGAATGGGAAGAGAAAGTGCCTGAAATATTGGAACGTGCGGGCCTGTTGCCCCGGCCGGTTTTCTAGGCTTCGACATCTCTGCACGAGAGGATGGGACGCTTTCCGAAGAGTGGAGTGAAAGCTGTCCCGCCCCTTTTGTTCCGGCATACGTTATCACGTATTGACGGGCGAAGGCACGATCGGATACGGTTGATAGGTCGAACCGAGCGAATGTTTCCCGGAATTAAGTCTGATTGTTTCCCAACGGGTTCATGAGGGAAAGGAGACCAACCAATGGCCGATAAGAAGCTTGTTCTGGTGGTGGACGACGATCCGGATGTTGTGGAAGCGGTGAGCATGAAGCTGGAAAGCCGGAACTTCAGGGTTGCCAAGGCGTACGACGGGGTCGAAGCCTGGGACCGAATCCGCCAGGAGAAACCCGACCTGATCGTCCTCGACGTCATGATGCCGCGCAAGAACGGTTATCAGGTGTGTGATGAAGTGAAGAAGGACTCCGCTTACCAGGACGTGCAGGTGATTCTTCTCACTGCGGTGGGGTCCGCCGTTGGAACCACGAGCTACACCCACGAAGGCGGCATGACCACCGAAGCCGACGAATACATCGCCAAACCGGTTGATCTCGACAAACTCGTCAATGCGGTGTCGGACCTTCTGGGGTAATAACGACAAACATTCCGCGAGAGGAAACGGGCCGCTTCCCGGTGGCCCGTTCCTCCCGTTGAAGTGAACCTGTTGCCCTAACGAAGCGCGTCCGGACTTCCAACATGGAGAAATTGTCCATCGGCGGCATCAAGGTAAGTAACGAAGTCGTCCAGATAAACCTCCTCCTCCCCGACACGGACCGATCGCCTCTTTCCACCATCTGTCGTGTATTGTCCCGGCATACCGTGAACGTGCCGTTTCTCACGTGGCGCCGCAGCCGCGAACGGGGATTCGCCGTTTCCCTCTGCGTCTCGACCGAAGACGGCCCCGCGGCCATCGCGGCCCTCTCCTCCCTTGATGTTTTCCGGGACTGCCTGTCCGTGATCGATTCGGCGGCTATCATAACGGTCTTCCCCCGCCGGGAGGGGTTCGAGCTGCTGGGCATCGTTCTGAAAGCGTGGGCGGATGCCGGAATACCGCTTCACGGCCTCGCCACGTCGCTGTCGGCCGTGAGCTGCACCACCGATTTTGCCTGTGTGGAAAAAGCCGTGGCGGCGCTGGCCGACGCTCTCGACCTGCCGTGCGACCACGCCCCTTTCTCCTCCCCCCTGAAGGTAACGCAGAGCCCCCTTGTGAAAGGCACGTGACGAGGTGGAGGGAACGGGTATGTCCATGGAGGTCATCGCCGTCTACCGTGAATCGGTCATCAAGACGTACGGGTTTCATATCGTTCCCGACCTCGGCCTGGTCATTCTCTCCTTTCCGCGCAACCGGCTGACCGATCGGGGAGAACTCCTCCAAGGCATGGGCTGCAAGGAGGGACTGCATTTCGCCACCCTGCAGATCGAGGAAAACGATACCTTCGTGCTTTCCGTGTGCGCCCACCTGGAAACGGTGGAACGCCTTGCGGCTCTTGCCGCACGGGACGGCGGGGAACAGTCGATCGACGTGCAGCCGCGGGTGGACCTGCTTTTCTTTCACGGACCTCATTTTGGAGATCGATACGGCATCGCCGATGCCGCATTCGGCATTCTGGACCGGGAGAATGTCCCGTTGCTGGCGGCGGGATGTTCCGTTTCTTCCCTCTACATGGTTTTCCCGCACGGACAGGCGCAACGTGCGGCCTCGCTTCTGATGGAGCCATTCTGTGCGCCCGGATCGGATCAAACGGGAACGACCGGCGGATAGACGGAGGAAGAATATGGCCACAGCGGAAACTGACGCCACGAGCAGCAACACCGATTGGAAAGACAAGGTATTCGACTCGCTTTCCTTCCCCACCCTTATCCTGCGACCGGACATGAGCATTGTGGCGGCCAACGAGGTGTTCCTGAAAAAATACGACGTCCGCCGGGAAGAGGTGATCGGTAAGAAGTGCCACGAAATTTTTTACCGGACCTCCCGATCCTGCTCGCCCACCGTCTGCCCCCTGTCCCGTGTGCGATCGACGCGCAAGGGCCACTCCATTCTGAAAAGGCTCGTGGGGCCGGACAATCAGGAACGGTGGGAGGACAGAGTTTTTTCGCCCATCCTCGACGATGATGGCAATCTGGCGTATATTCTTGAGAGCGTACGGGACATTACCCGGCTCAAAACCATGGAAAAGGAGATCGAGGTCACCCGCGGGTTCCTGGAGAAAGTCATTCAGAGTTCCGCCAGTGCCATCATCGCCGCCGACGTCAAAGGGAAGGTCCTCCTCATGAACCCCGCCGCAGAGGAGCTATTCGGATATTCGGCGGACGAAGCCGTGGGGCGAAACATTGTCGAGTATTTCTACTCGCCCGGAACGGCCAGAGACATCATGCGAAAAATGAGAAGCGAAGACGGCGGCAAGGGAAAACTTCCCATTACCAAGATGGTGATCATCAACGGGCGCGGAGAACACATCCCCGTGGAAATGACCGGTTCCATCATTTACGACGGAGACCGGGAAGTGGCCACCATGGGCATCTACAACGATCTCCGCGAAAAAAATGCGGTGGAACTCAAGCTGGAAGAAGCCCGCGCCCGCCTCGTGCAATCGGAGAAAATGGCTTCCCTCGGACAGCTCGCCGCCGGGGTGGCCCACGAAATCAACAACCCCCTGGCGGGCATCGTGCTGTACGCCAACCTCGCCATGGAACAGATGGGCAAGGAGAAGCCACTCTACGAGTACCTGCAATACGTAATCGAGGATGCCAACCGCTGCCGTGACATCGTGAAAAACCTCCTGGCATACAGCCGCCAGACCAATCCCGACAAAACCATCATTCACCTCAACGCGCTGCTGGAACAATCCCTGGCGCTCATTCGCGACCAAGCGCTGCTGCAGAACATCAGGGTCGAAAAATTTCTGGCGGAAGGCATGATGCTGGTAAAGGTGGACACCAACCAGATGGGCCAAGTGATCATCAATCTGGTGATGAACGCCGTGGACGCAATGAACGGCAGGGGCGTCCTCACCTTCCGGACGTACAGGAACAAGCTCGACCTGCAGGTGTATCTCGAAGTAGAAGATACCGGCGGCGGGATACCCCAGGAAAACCTGGTCAAAATTTTCGATCCGTTCTTCACCACCAAGGAGCCCGGCAAAGGCACGGGCCTGGGCCTCAGCACCTCCTACGGTATCGTGGAGGAAAACGGCGGCCGCATCACGGTGAAGAGCACCGGGCCCGAAGGAACCACTTTTCTCATTACCCTCCCGCTCTACCAGGTATCCAGCGAACTACCGATCGGGTAGGGGGTATTACGGCTTAAGGATTCGACAATGGTTGAAAGAACGTCTGGTTCTACCCTGTTCACGCCCAGAATTCTCGTTGTGGATGACGAAAAACGCATCCGGGACGGCTGTACCGCCGTACTGGCCGCCGAGGGATACGAAGTAAACGTGGCGGAAAACGGTTCCCAGGGGCTGGAGATGCTCCTGCGCGAACATTACGACGTGGTGCTCCTGGACCTCATGATGCCCGGCATATCCGGCATGGAGGTGCTGGCCCGGGTCAAGACGTCGCATCCCGACACCGCCGTCATCGTCATCACCGGTTATGCCACCGTGGAGCATTCCATCGAAGCCATGAAGAAGGGAGCGCTCGACTTCATACCCAAACCCTTCACCCCGGACCAGCTCAGGGTGGTGGTGGCCAAGGCCATCGAGTACACCCGCACCCTCCAGGACATCGCCACGGAAAAATCCCGATTGCGGGTGCTGGTGAACCATCTCGCCGACGGAGTCTTGGCGACGGACGCCGAAAAGAACGTCATTCTGGCCAACCCGGCGTTCGTGAAAATGGTGGGCCAGGAGAAGGAACGCATCATCGGGCATCCGGTGGGAGAGCTGACGGACAACGGAACCGTAATAGCCATGCTGGACGAAGTGCTCCGAATGGACCAAAACGAATTCGTGATGCTGAACAGGGAAATCGCTTCCGATGTCGGTGGACCGGAGGAACGGTACCTGAGCGCCCAGTGCCTTCCTTTCCGGGACCGGCAGCAACGGACGCTGGGCACGGTGACCCTCCTGCACGACATCACGACGCTCAAGCACATGGACCGGCTCAAAAGCGATTTCGTTTCCATGGTGTCGCACGAAATCCGCAGCCCCCTCAACTCGGTCCTTATGCAATTCAAGGTCGTCCTGGACGGGCTGGCAGGAGAACTGACGGAGAAGCAGAAGGAAATCCTGTCGAGGGTGTCGGATCGCCTTCAGGGGTTGGTAAACCTGTCCACCGAACTGCTGGACCTGGCCAGGATCGAATCCGGACTCATCACTTCGGAAAAGGAACTCGTCGACCTCGCGGCCATCGTCCGCGATCAGGCGGACCTGCACCGCGCCGCCGCCGAACAGAAGAACATCACCATCCATGTGCAGGATTTCGGCCCCCTCCCCCCCGTGTTGGCGAATCGACAGAACATGGAGGAGGTCTTTTCCAACCTCATCAGCAACGCGGTGAAGTACTCTCCCGAAGGAGCGGGCGTGACCCTGTCGGCCGAACGCAACGAGGATTATCTGTGCATCCGCGTCCGGGACACGGGGTTCGGCATCCCCCGGGAAGAACTCCCGCGCGTCTTCGAACGATTCTACCGGGTAAAGAACGAAAAAACGCGGCACATCGTGGGAACGGGGCTGGGGCTTTCCATCGTCAAGTCCATCCTGGACGCACACAACGGCAGGATAAAGGCGGAAAGCGAAGAAGGCGGCGGGACGATTTTTTCGGTGTATCTCCCCGTTGCCGCCCATTGAATCGCGGCAGGTACATCGCAGGTATTGTTTCGTCGAGCGCCTCCGGTTATATACGTGACCGGGAACGACGACGTACTCCGTTCGCCGCGATCCACATCCGTTACCCATGAATCGATTACAGGAGGCCGCATGGACCGGTCCCGGGCGGAACAACGAATCGAAGAACTTCGCGACACCATACGCCGCCACGATTATCTCTACTACGTAAAGAACGCTCCCCAAGTCTCCGATCGGGAATACGACCTGCTCTTCAAGGAATTGGAAGAACTCGAGGAGCAGTTCGATCTGGCCGTACCCGATTCCCCCACCCGGCGGGTGGGTGGCAGGCCGCTGGAATCCCTGATCAAGGTGGAGCATTACCGGCCCATGCTGAGCCTCGATTCCGCACTGGAGCAAGGCGAGGTCCTGCGGTTCTTCGACCGGGTGACGCGCACCCTGGGGACGTCGCCCCACTACGTGGCGGAACCGAAATTCGACGGCCTTTCCGTGGAATTGGTGTTCGAAAACGGTCTGTACGTTCGGGCGAGCACCAGGGGCGACGGGACCATCGGCGAAGACGTCACCGAAAATGTGAAAACCATCAAGTCCCTTCCCCTGCGGCTCCGGCGCGCCCCCCTGTTGCCGGAAACCCTCGCCGTGCGGGCCGAAGTCTACATGCCGCTCGCCGGCTTCATGGAACTCAACAAATCGCTCATCGAAGCGGGAAAGGAACCCTTCGCCAATCCGCGCAACGCCGCGGCGGGGTCCATCCGCCAGCTGGACATGCGTATCGCCGCTTCCCGCCCCCTGGATATCTTCTGCTACGATGTCCTCTTCTCTTCCGGGGAATCCTTCGACCGGCACAGCAACGAGCTTGACGCGTTCCGTGAATGGGGACTGAGAGTGGACCCCCACAAGCGGCTGTGCGGTTCCACCGATGAAGTGCTCGATTTCTATGCGGGCATGAACCGGGACAGGGAGCAGCTCCCCTACGAGATCGATGGAGTGGTCATCAAGGTGGACGAAAAGGACGCCTGGACCGTTCTGGGGTTGAAATCCCGTTCGCCCCGCTACGCCATCGCCTGGAAGTTCGAGCCGCGCCAGCAGGAAACCGAGATTCAGGAAATCATGGTCAGCGTGGGGCGTACGGGAATCCTCACCCCCATGGCCCTGCTCAAGCCCGTGGACGTGGGCGGAGTGACCATCAGCCGCGCGACCCTGCACAACGAAGGCGAAGTGCACCGAAAAGACGTACGCAAAGGCGACATGGTGCGCGTGGCCCGGGCGGGCGACGTCATTCCCGAGGTGGTGGAACGGATCGACGTGGAGGGACGGGAGCGCAACGAACCGTTCGCCATGCCCGCAACGTGCCCCATCTGCGGGGGGGAAGTGGTACGGGACGGCAAGTACCACCGGTGTTCGGCCGGGCTTGCCTGCCGCGCGCAGCTGGAGGGAGAAATCATCCACTACGGCTCCCGCAACGCTCTGGACATCGAGACGCTGGGCGAGAAAACCGTAAAGCAGCTCATCGCAAAAGGTTTGATGAAAGAGCTGGCGGACCTCTACGACCTGAAGGTGGACGATCTGGTAAAACTCGACGGATTCGCCCAAAAATCGGCCGCCAATCTGGTCGGGGCCATCGAGAGCACCAAAAAGGTGCCGCTCGACCGATTCCTGTACGGTATCGGCATTCCGGGCGTGGGAGAACACGTGGCAAAGGTCCTGGCCGACCACTTCGGCACGCTACAGGAGGTACGGTCCGCATCACGGACCGATCTGGTGGCCGTTCGCGAGATCGGGCCGGAAATCAGCACCGCCGTGGAAGCGTTTTTCCGCGACCAGCGCAACGAACGGGAAATCGATACACTGCTCGCCAAAGGCGTGGAACCGCTGCCGGCCAAGACCGTGAAAGCGGACGCTCCGTCCCCCCTGGACGGCAAATCGTTCGTTTTCACCGGAGGGCTTTCTTCCCTCACCCGGCCGGAAGCCAAAAAGCTGGTGGAGGACCGGGGAGCACGGGTGGTTTCCGCCGTGAGCAAAAGCACCGACTATGTGGTGGTGGGCGACGAACCGGGATCGAAGCTGGAAAAGGCCAGGGAGTTGGGGGTGACTGTTCTGACTGAGGGAGAGTTCAAGACGCTCATCGGCGAATGACTACCCGAAAGGATTGGCACGAGGAAACGTCGACACCAGCTCTTCTGCATACAATTCGGAATGTATGAACTTCTGCACTTGGAGAGAATGCCCCCGGCAAATCCCAGGGCATGCCAACTGATTTGCCAGGGAGAAACCTCTACACCGTCAATGCTTTCCCGGCCACGTCTTCGTTGGGCGTTCCCATGGAGGAATGGACCTGCACGATTTTCCACCCCTCCGGTTCTTTTCGGAACACCACGGTAATCCGGAAGGTGACTTCCGTTCCGTCGGGCAGGGTGCACAGGGGTCGATCGGACACCCAACCGACGTCGCCTTGGCTCCAGGCGGAGAGCGTGGTCGGCTTGAGGGTCGACGCACCGCCCAATTCCTCGAACTGCGCCTTCCACACACTCAAAACCTTGTCGCGGTCCTCCCACCATTCCTGAGGATCGCTGCCGATCCACAGGATTCCCGGTTGGCGAGAAAGGATGTGGTCCACGACGCTCAGGTCGCCCTTTGAGACGGCTTCATAATAATGCAGCATGACCTGTCTCAGTTCCGGTGATTGCTCCATCTCTTCTCCTTACCCCCATGATTCCTGTTTTCGGTCCGTGATATCCACCAGCGTGGCGAGCAAACACGGTTCGTTGCGTACGTTTATCCGTGAAAGGGAAAAAAGCACGCGTCGCACATCACCCTTCCCATTTCGGAAGCTGAGTTCCTGGTTGTGCAGAGTCCCCTGTTTTCTCACCTCCGCAAGAAAGCGCTCCCTTTGTTCCGGTGAGAGAATCCCCAACTCCACTGTCGTTCTGCCCAGGAGTTCCTCCCGGTCGTATCCGACGATGGCGCTGTAACCGGCGTTGGCTCTCAGAATCACACCGTCCGCTTCACGGCTGATCGTCATGCCGACACAAACGGCGTCGAAAGCCTTTTTCCATATCTCCCTCGCCTCGCGTAACTCGTTTTCGATTTTCTTTTGCTTGGTCACGTCGTTTGTTACCGCCAGAGTTTGAATAACGTTCTCCGCCTCGTCTTTCTCCAACGTGGCGGAAAGCAGAACGTCGACAACCTCCCCCTCCTTCGTCACCATCTGGTAGGGGATGTCCCGTGAACACCCGCGGAGGAACAATTCCGGCAGGACCTCTCGGAGGGCGACTTCCCGTGAGGCTGGGGTAAGAAAGTCGACCGATTTCCTTCCGATCACTTCTTTTCTTTTGTACCCGAGCCTTTCTAGCCAGAAGTTGCTCACGTTCAACAGCCGACCCTCGGCATCGATGGAATGGAGCATGGCGGGCGTTCGGTTGTACAGGGTCCGGTACCGTTCCTCGCTTTTTCTGAGGGCTCTTTCCGCATGCACTCTTTTGGTTACATCGGTTCCGATGGAGAGCAATCCGGTCACTTCTCCCGCCTCAGTGCACAGAGGCTTGTTTCTCCAATTGACCCAGACCCTCTCTCCGTTCTTCCGCATGTTTTCGTTTTCGAACTCCTCGAAGTACTGAGGGTTCCTTACCACTTCCTGCACGATCCGGGAGATGTCCCGCCCGCTGGATTCCCGTAGAGGTACAACGCTGCCGATAACGCTCCTCCCCAGTATTTCCTTTTCGCTGAACCCGAAGAACTTCTGGGCGAATTCATTGAAGAACACGATCGTACCGTCTCTTGCCACTTTCATGATGATCGTGTTCGCGTTTTCCACCAATTCCCGATACCTGCGTTCGCTTTCCCGCAGTGCTTCTTCCGTCTTCTTCCTCTCCGCCTGAATCTTGGCGGTGTAGAGCGCCATCTCCATCGTTACCTGAAGGTTCCGCTCGTTGTAGGGTTTTATCAGATACCCGAACGGAAGAACGAACTTCACCTTGTTCAAACGTTCCCTGTCGGCGTATGCCGTGGTGAAGATAATGGGAATGTCGTAGTCCGACCGCATTTTCTCCGCGCACTCGATGCCGTCCATGGAGCCCTTCAGAACAATATCCATCAGAACGATATCGGGGGATTCCTCCTTTACCAGAGAAAGGGCTGCCTCGCCCGAAGCGACCAGGGAAGGGACTTCATAGCCGAAGGACTCGAGCTGCATCTTCAGGTCCATTCCGATAATGACTTCGTCCTCCACGATCATGACCCGGGCCTTCGGCATGGGGCATCCCTTCTTTTTTCCGCTATGGTGCGGTGGGAATGAAAAACGGCGAATTACCTTTTTATCCTATCTGCCCCGTCAAGTCCAAAGAAGCCGAAGTGTTGGCGGGACGGTCGGGGAATCATCGAGGCAAGATGGGACGCATGCCGACAATTGTGCATACCGCCTGTTCTCATCGGCGCCCGAAGAAGCTACAATATGACATCGGAAGGAAGCGCTCATTCCCTTACCCTGAAAATGAAAATCCCGGAGGATCGTAATGACAAGAAAGGCCGTTTTATCGACGGTGCTCGTCCTGGCCGTTTTCTTCTTTGCTTCATCCGTCCCGGCACAGGACCGCGCACCGGAATCGGCGGCTCCCGCGCCGAAGAAAGCACAGCTCAAACAGCTGAAAGAACCCAAAGCCCAGGGGTCGAAAGAAACCGTGCCCCAGCCGCCGAAGGACGAGACGGTAAAAACCGAGCATGAACTCACGGTGGGAGGGGAGCACATCCGCTATACGGCCACGGCGGGACGTATTACCGTGGAGGATGCAAACGGCAAAAAAGCCGCGATCTTCTTTACCGCGTACGAACTCCGGAACACCGATTCCACGCCCCGTCCGGTAACCTTTGCCCTGAACGGCGGTCCGGGAGCCGCATCGGTGTGGCTCCACCTGGGAGCCCTGGGCCCGAGAAGGGTGGTTCTGAACAGCGACGGGACTCCTCCCCCCTCCCCTGCCCGATTGATCGATAACGATTGCAGCTGGCTGCCGTTCACGGACCTCGTTTTCATCGATCCCGTGGGCACGGGGTATAGCCGGTCGGTGCCCGAGGATGAAAAGGAGCGAAAACAGTTCTACGCAGTCAGGGAAGACATTGCTTCCCTCGGCGAATTTATACGGCTCTACCTTACAGGAAACCGGAGATGGCTCTCCCCCAAGTTTTTAATCGGAGAAAGTTACGGCGGCACCCGCGCCGCAGGTCTGTCGTGGTATCTCTACCGCACCTTCGGCATTTCCCTGAACGGGATGATTCTCGTGTCCCCGGCATTGGATTTTGCCACCATCCTGCCCGGCTCGTCCAACGATCTGCCCTATGTTCTCAGCTTCCCCTCCTATGCCGCATCCGCCTGGTTTCATCACCGGCTGAGTCCTCAGTGGCAGGGAAAGGAACTCAAGGAGGTACTTGCCGAAGCCGAAAGGTTCGCTCTGAACGATTATGTCACCGGCCTGGCGGCGGGAGACCGTCTCCCGGACGAAGCGAAGAAAACGCTGGATGAGCGAATCGCCGCTTACTGCGGCCTTACGGAAGACTTTGTCGATCGAGCCGACGAGCGGATATCCGTTTTTCAGTTCTCGAAAATGCTTCTGTACGGTCAAAAGAAGATCACCGGCATCATGGACACCACGATCGCCGCGCCCGATCCCCGGCCGGACTCCGCCACGGCTTCCTACGATCCGTCCTTCGAGTGGCTGTATCCGGTTTTTTCCGAGGCGGTAAACGGTTACCTGCGGCAGGAGCTGAAATTCGAAAGCGACCTGCCCTATGAATTTCTCAACATGAAGGTGAGCCGTGAATGGGACTGGAGTTCGTCGCTCGATCAGGGCCAGGGATACGTCGATCTCTCGGAATCGCTCCGTAATGCCATGATGAGAAGCAGGGACATGAAGGTACTCATCGCGGGCGGCTATTATGATCTGTCCGTCCCCTATTTCACCGTTCCATACACCATCGCCCACCTGAACCTGGACGAGGGATTGAAGAACAACGTCACGCTCGTCCACTACCGTGCCGGCCACATGATCTACACCCACGCGGACGCGCGGGAACAGTTTACGAAGGATGCACAACGCTTCTACCGTTCTGCGGTGAGAAACGACCATGCGTCCGAAACGGCCGGGAAATAGGCTGGAAGGGACGCCCGGAACCGTTCCGGGCGTCCCCGTTGAAAGACACCGGTGTCGATCGTTCCCGCCGCCCGAATCACCAGGAGCGTTCGACCTTGCAGTTCTTCATGATGGCCTTGCCATCCTTCTCAAGGAACGATCCCTCTTTTCCCGTGAGGTGGAACGTCAGTTCACCGTTACCGTACGACCGGTCGGCGGAAGACTTGATACGCTGCAAGGTCACGGTCTTGCTCCCATAGTTGACCACGGCGACTTCTCCTCCCTGCACGATCTCAACGTCGAACCCGTACCCGCCCTCACACAGGTAAAACACCCTGGATTCATCGGAAAGCCTGTTCGAAGCGCAGGAGGCAAGCGCGATCGCTCCGAGCAGCACCATTACCACCACCACCGACAATTTCCACTTTCTCATTCCGAATCTCCTTTGGCTCGCCGTAATTCCCGTCCGGAGCCGACACCGCATTCCGGCCGCGTCCCCTCGTCCTTTCAGGGACCGCAACCCCTCGAAGCGGGCGTCTCGACCGGCCGTGAAACGGCGATCTTGCGTGCCAGCATGCGTGTCTCCGTCCGGTATGTCAATACACCGCCTCTACGGCGGGACGGGTTATCGGCGTCGACACGGTTTCTTTTTCGCGGACGTATGTCCTTGCGCAAACCTTGCAGCTTTTCTACTATGTGCCCATACGTGCAGGCTCTTTCTTTCATTTCTCCCAACGAGGACGGCGGGACCGGCACTCGGCTCCCGGCTTTCCGAGCTATGAGGGCGCGCAATGGAAAAGGGATTCAATGCCTTTGCGGCGGCGCAAAGGCGCCTCGACGAAACGGCCGAACAACTGGGATTGGACAATGCAACACATGAACTCCTCCGGCGGCCCATGCTTGAAATCAGCTGCCTTCTCCCCGTCAGGATGGACGACGGCTCCACCAGGATTTTTCAGGCTTTCCGCGTGCAGTACAACACCGCGCGAGGGCCAGCCAAGGGCGGGCTGCGCTGGCATCCCGACGAAACCCTGGACACCGTGCGCGCGCTGGCGGCCTGGATGACCTGGAAAACTGCGGTGGTCGACATTCCCCTGGGAGGCGGCAAGGGAGGTGTGGTGTGCAACCCCAAGGAAATGTCCGAAATGGAGAAAGAACGGCTGGCCAGGGCGTACGTCCGCGGCTTTGCCCGTTTTCTGGGAGTCACCCGGGACGTTCCCGCACCCGACGTGTACACGACGCCCCAGATCATGGGCTGGATGATGGACGAATTCGAGACGATCCTGGGGGAGAAGCATCCGGGGGTCATCACCGGTAAGCCCCTGCCGCTGGGCGGCTCGGAAGGCCGGGGCGACGCAACCGCGCGCGGCGGAGTGTACGTGATGCTGGAAGCGGCCAGGGCATACAACATTCAGCTCGCCGGGGGAACCATGGCCGTGCAGGGATTCGGCAATGCCGGACAACATGCCGCCCTGCTGGGCGAGGAACTGGCGAAGCTCCGGCTGGTGGCGGCATCCGATTCTTCCGGCGGCGTGTATAATCCGGGGGGTATCGATCCGAAAGCGCTTATCGACCATAAACGTCGAACGGGAAAGGTCATCGATTTTCCGGAAGCGGACAACATCAGCAATGCGGAACTGCTTGAACTGGAGGTAACCGTCCTGATCCCGGCCGCGCTGGAGAACGTCATCACCGCGAAGAACGCACCGAATCTGAAGTGCAAACTGATCTGCGAACTTGCCAACGGACCCACGGCCCCCGATGCCGACGAGGTCGTTTTCGACAAAAGCATCGTGGTGCTCCCCGATTTTCTCGCCAATGCCGGGGGAGTAACCGTGTCGTACTTCGAACAGGTACAGAACAGCTATAATTACTACTGGCCCCGGGCCGAAGTGCATAGCAGACTTTCGGAAAAAATGAGCCGCGGCTTCCAGGGAGTCTACGATATGGGCCAAAGGCAGAAGGTCCACCTGCGTCAGGCGGCCTATCTGGTATCCGTGGCCAGGGTGGCCGAAGCCTGCAAGCTGAGAGGCTGGGTCTAGCGAAGAGGGAAGCCGGCTCCGGGGGAAATGTGCCCGAAGCCGGGCATGAAAACGGACTTCAGCCGCATCACCGGATGGAGAATGAATCGAATATCGGAACAGGATATCGTTCGTACCTACCGGATGTATCAACGAATGATGGATCATCCGCGTCTCATCGGGGAGATGCGCCAAATCTTCCTGGATGCCCTGCAGGGACGAGGGATCGTCGACAAAGAAGCCGTTGAACGCGGTGCGCTGGAAATCGCACAGCGAACCGGCGATCCGGAAACCGGCGAATGGACGGCCGGGAACCTTGCCGACATTCTGGTCGATCTGGCTTTTGCCTCGCATTTCAGCGACGAGGAGATCGACGAGCACCTCAATTATGCCCGCAAGCTGGATCTTTTCAGGACCCTGGTGCGCATACTGACCATGGAAGACGCTTCCCATGAAACGATCAAGGAAGCCTTGCGGAACTTCTGCGAAGTGCCGCAGGGCAGCATCCTCATCGATCCCGCCGAATCCGAAGGCACGCGCGTGGCCCTCATCGACAGGTTCGTCTCCAACCAGCTTCCGTTCATCGGCGTGGCCAAGCATTACATCACCCTGCGCGACGTCGACGAAATCCTCACCCGGACATACTGGAACCCACGCCGCCACGGGCTCATCGGGGGTAAGGCTGCGGGGATGAGCCTGGCCCGGCGCATCCTGCTGCCCAAACTCGAGGAACAGGACCCTGAACTGGCCCGCTACGTGGACATTCCCGACTCGTATTTTCTCAGCTCGGGAGTGCTGGCCGATTTCATGGACCACAACGGTTTGGAGCAATTCCACCTCCACAAGTACGCTCTTGCGGAAAAAATCGAGGAGCATTACCGCGCGGCGATGAAGTCCCTGGAGTCGGCCCGGTTTCCGGACGACCAGCGGGAGCAGTTCCGGCATCTCCTTTCCCTGGCGGGCGAACAGCCGCTGATCGTGCGATCCTCCTCCCTGCTCGAAGACAATTTCGGCCATGCCTTTTCCGGCAAGTACGACTCCGTGTTTCTCGCCAACCAGGGCGACGCGGAGTCCCGGCTGGCGGCTTTTGAAAAGGCGCTGAAGCAGGTGCTGGGCAGCGCGCTCGCCCCGGCCCCCATCCTCTACCGGCGGGACCACAACCTGCTGGACTTCGACGAGCAAATGGGAATCCTGGTCCAGAAGGTGGTGGGACGTCGTTTCGGCGACTACTATTTCCCCGCGGCCGCGGGGGTGGCATTTTCGTACAATGCGTACAACTGGACCCCCAGGATCAGGCGCGAAGACGGATTGGTGCGAATGGTGTTCGGGCTGGGCACGCACGCCATCGACCGGGTGGCGCACGATTACCCCCGCATGGTGCCGCTCAGCTACCCGCTTCTGCGGCCGGAAATCGAACCGTCCCGGATACGCCGCTATTCCCAGAAGCAGTTCGATGCGCTTAATCTGCGCGACGGAAGGGTTGAAACGATTCCCCTGCTCGATTTTCTGCGTTCGGTCGACTATCCGGAAGCATTCGCCATGGTTTCGCTCCAGGAGGGCGATGAGCTGAAAGCGCCTCTGTTCAGGCACACGGACATCGAACCGGAGAAGGCCGTCATAACGTTCGAGAATTTTCTGACCAAGAGCCCCTTCGTGTCGCTCATGAGGAAAATACTGGTCCGTTTGGCAGCCGCCTACGGCCGACCGGTGGACATGGAATTCGCCTGGGACGAGAGCAAGCTCTACATCCTTCAGTGCCGGCCGCTGCTGGTGACGGAGAACGCGGGGAAAATCATCGTGCCCGACGTGGCCGGGGAGGGCGTACTCTTCACCACTGACCACTTCGTGTCCAACGATGCGGTTCTGGACATCGAATACATCGTTTATGTCGATCCTAAGGCATATGCACGGTTGGACACCGCCGGGGAAAAGCTGGAGATCGGCAGGGTGGTCAACCGACTGAACAGGATATTGGGGACGAAACGGTACGGACTCTTTGGGCCGGGCAGATGGGGGAGCAACGACATCAACCTGGGAGTACGGGTGGGGTATCAGGACATCAACAAAACGCTGGTGCTCGGCGAAGTGGCTTTCGAGGAGGAAGGGGGAGCGCCGGAAGTTTCGTACGGCACCCATTTTTTCATCGATCTGGTGGAGGCCTCCATCATTTCCGTGGCTATCTTTCCCGATAAGCACGGCACCATTTTCAACGAAGATTTTTTTATGAATACGCTCAACACTCTTTCCGACCTTGCTCCCGACGTAGCCGCTTTTTCCCGGGTAGTGCACGTTATACACGTACCGTCGGTTGCGGACGGACGCTACGTCCAGATTTACCAGGACGCGTCTTCGCAACGGGGCGTCGGATTTCTGGCCGTGCCGGGCGAATATGCCGCAGACGGAAAGAAACGGTGATCTCCCGACAATGTTCCCTCCGGGCGACGATGGAGTATGATCGGATCCGGTGAAGGAATGGACCTTCGCATTTTCGATACGTATCGTGTGCCCCGCAGCCCTTTGGGACGTGACAACGAAAGGTGTCTGCTGGTATAAACGGAAGGGAGAACATACTACGGAAAAAGGAGGAGTACATGGAGATCGATCATAAAAAGCCCAAGAAATTCGTTTGGGTTACGGATAATGCGGGCAACAAGTTCATCTGTCCTCTGGACGCACTCAAAGACCCCGACCAGGCCAGTGACGAAGAATTGCGGGAATGCGTGAACGACGCCTTGGTGGGCGAGGACATCGGCGATTGATTTTCCTCGATAGAGGGAAGAAACATACCATCGCTCCCCAAGAGGGAGCGTTTTCTTTACGACAACAAATTACCCACCATTTGTCGTCGGGTTTTCTCACCGGTTCAACAGCCGCGCGACCGGGCTCCCCTTTCAGCCGCTTTTCCCGGACAGAAGCATGATAAAAATAAAAAGATCCCGCTTCCTGTTCTTTTTTTCTTTATGTGATGTGCGCTTTTTCCGATGTACAGATAAACCAATAAACCATTCTCCCAACTGTTTCCCGAAAAGAAAACGAATTTACGACTGTCTTCAAGTGCCTCTGCGCGGGTTTTTATGAAAAGCACACCAGAGAATAAAGGGTTCCGACCGGAAAAAACCCCTGACGGCATCTCATTGGGAAAATCCTCCGTACCAACCCCGATGGGCGATGTCCCGCACGCGCAGGGTCCCTATGAAAGCCTGTCACTCGGTGTTCACGTCCTCGATCGGAACGGACGGATCAGGGATGTCAACGGTGCGTGGCTCGATACGTTGGGGTATGGACGTGAGGAAGTGATCGGTCGCCCTTTTGAAGATTTCCTCGATCCCGAATATCGGGCCGATCTGCGGCACATTCTCTCCCGATTTTCCACCAAGGGAAACCGGAACAGCATCCGCATTGGAATCGTACATCGAAACGGCGCACGCCTGCTTGCCGAACTCTTTGTAAAAGCCGGAACGGAACAGCATCCCGACGCGCCCTTCACTCACTGCATCCTGCAGGATGTAACGGAACGTTCCCGCTTGGAGTCGTGCATCGGAGAGAATGAGGAGAAATACCGGAACATTCTGGAAAGCATCGAAGAAGGGTATTTTGAGGTCGACCTGGCCGGAACCGTCATCTTCTTCAACGACGCCCTTTGCTCCATCATCGGCTATTCACCGGAAGAACTCTACGGGATGAATTACCATACCATGGTGAACGACAGCGGGGCACGGTCCATCTCCCGCATTTTTAGGGAAATCCTGGTTACCGGCAAGCCCGTGAACATCATCGGTCATGAGTTCGTCAACCAGAAGGGCAAGACTCGATTTCTCGGCTTCTCCGCGGCCCTCATTCGGGATAAGGACGGCGCCCCCATAGGATTCCGGGGCATCGTCCGGGACGAAACCGAAAGGCGGATCGCCGAGGGAAAACTGCGGGAGGCGAAGGAGCGCGCGGAACAGTTCTACCGCCTGGTGCCCAGCGCCATCTATACGGTTGATACCGGTTGCACCATAACCAGCGTCAACGATCAGACCTGTCTGATTACCGGCTACAGTCGGGAGGAACTGGTGGGCAGCGCCTGTTCGCTTTTCGCAGCGGAGCCCTGCCGAAGCCGGTGCGGCCTTTTTGGGGGCCCGACGGTCAAATCCCTAAAACAGACCGCATGCACCATCATGACCAAGGAAGGCGTGGTTCGTAATGTGCTGAAAAACGCCGACGTGCTGAGGGACCGGGACGGGAACATCATCGGAGGAGTGGAAAGTTTCGAAGACGTTACCGAACTGCTCGACACGCAGTCAAACCTGGAAGGCGCTATCGAGCGGGCCAACCGGATGGCGTTGCAGGCCGAACTGGCCAACATCGCCAAAAGCGAATTTCTGGCCAACATGAGCCATGAAATCCGAACCCCCATGAACGCGGTCATCGGATTCACCGAAATGCTCTCCGATACGGAACTCAACGAAGAACAGCGTGACTTCCTCGACACCATCAAGCGCAGCGGCGAGCTGCTGCTGACCCTTATCGACGACATTCTCGATTTCTCCAAAATCGAAGCGGGCAAGATCGAATTCGAACGTGTCGAATTCGACCCGGAAGTCCTGGCCTACGACGTCTGCGACCTTATCCGGCCCCGCGTCAGCGACAAGCCGGTGGAAATCGTCTGTCGGGTGGATGACGAAGTCCCGGCCCTGCTCATGGGAGACCCTCACCGGTTCCGGCAATTGCTGGCCAACCTGTTGAGTAATGCCGCCAAGTTCACCGAAACGGGAGAAATCCTCCTGCACCTCATGGTGGACGATGAGAAGGAGGACGGCCTCAAGCTCCATGTGCTGGTGCGCGATACCGGTATCGGCATCCCCCGAAACAAACTTGCCGCAGTATTCGAAGCCTTTCAGCAGGCGGACGGCTCGACAACCCGAAGATACGGCGGCACGGGGTTGGGGCTGGCCATTTGCAAGCGGTTGACCAAGCATATGAAGGGGGAAATCTGGGCCGAGAGTGCCCTGGGCAAGGGCAGCACCTTCCACGTGACCGCCTGGTTCGAGAAGGTCGCGGAGAAAACGGCGCGACGCACTCCGATGACCCAATTGGTTGGAAAAAGAGCGCTGGTCGTGGACGACAACGCGAACAACCGGCAGGTACTCCACTACATGCTGGAACGCGCAGGAATGAAGGTGGCAACCGTCGCCAAGGGAAGGGAAACCCTGGAGGCTCTGCGCAAGGCCCATGAGGAAAACGACCCCTTTCATCTGGTGACCATCGATACGCAATTGAAGGACATGAGCGGATACGATCTGGCTCGGACCGTTCGATCGGGACAGGAATGGAGCACCGGAGTTCGGCTTCTGGCCGTTTCTTCACCGGCCGATCAAGGCGCCGCACGGTGCATGGAGGCAGGCTTTTCCGGCTATCTCCCCAAACCGGTGCGTAGGGCGCGGCTCGTGCAAATGGTTTCCAAACTGCTCTCGGAGAAGGAAGCAGGACCCTGCGACCAACCGTGGCCGTCCATCGTGACCCAACATTCGTTGCGCGAGGAGGCCAAACGAAGCGCGCGCATTCTGCTGGCCGAGGACAATCCGGTGAACCAGAAACTGGCGGAGAAGATGCTCACCAAGAGCGGCTACCTGGTGGAAATAGCGGGAGACGGAAAAGAGGTGGTCGAAAAGTACGTTACTGACCCGGCCCGGTACGACATCATCTTCATGGACGTACAGATGCCGCTCATGGACGGTATGAGAGCAACCCGCAAATTGCGGTCTCTGGGCCATGCCGGGATTCCCATCGTTGCCATGACCGCTCACGCCATGAAAGGCGATCGGGAACGGTGCATTGAGGCCGGGATGACCGACTACATCGCCAAGCCCATCCGTCGGGAAATCGTCCTGGAAATGATCGACCGGTATATCATCAATAGAGTGTAGCACCGCAGTAGCGCGATAAGCGCAAGCGCCCGCAACTCAAGCCCCCCTCCATTGAACGGAATCCAAGTTCTTTTTTCTTTCCTCTATAAGTTCTGAAAAACAAAACATACCTATTGACTGACTTTAGCACGTTCCGTCCCTCGTCACGCATGGGAAATGAACTGCGCTCCTCTTAGTTCGCCCCGAACACGAACCTGCTGATGGTCATGTCCACTCCCTGAGACGGCGCTTGCAGTGTGGCCGTGGAGTCGTCCGTGAAGGTGATGGAAATCTCTCCGATGTCCTCCGGTGGAGCATCGGGAGCCACGTAGGCGCATCCGATACACTGCCCGTTGCGGAAGCGCTGCATCCTGCCCGTGTAGTGGTTGGTGTCGGTCATGGGGCCGCCGGAGGAAATCCAGGTGGATTCGCCGGTATCCTTGTCGTACGCATACCAGGACATGAACAAGGTTGTACCCTGGATTTCAATATTAACTCCCCGCCCGTTCTCGTTCGGATTCCACCACCAGCCGCTCCGGGGAAGATATGCCGCTCCGGATCCACCGTCGTAGACCATGGCCTGTATCACGTAATCGGTCGTACCGTGGAACGTCACCTGTATCTGGGCCGCAGTATTGAAGCAGGTCGACTGTGAAGTCGTGCAGGCTATCCTGAACGTGGTGGGTGCTGATACCGAGCCGCTGAACGCGGCGCCCGATTCCGTTTCCAGCCGGATGTTGTAGACGACGCCCAATTGCGACACCGTGAAACGCGTGCCGTCCAGGGCGAAGCTTCCCGCTCTCGGGGCAATGTTCATATAGAGATTTCCCCCTTCGGTCCAAAGGGAAAGGAACCCTTCCGCCCCGGATGCTTTCACGTAATCCGGCATCAGATAGTCCGGAACCGCGGGAAAAGCGGCCATGGCCCCGGTCGGCAAAAAGAACACAGTTGCCACGATAAGTACCGTCAGTCTGAACATGAGATCGTCTCTCCCGGCCGGAAGTTGCGGCCGTTTGTGTCCATCGGAACGTTCCGAAGGAATCGTTTGCGGGCGGGATGGCAAAAAACGACTACATTCCTTGCAATCCAAAGGCCAATCGAAACACCTCGAAGGGGCCGGACCGTCCCGGTCTCGGTTATTTACCTTCTATCATATCATCCAGCAGCCGATCCAGTTCGTCCGGCGGCAGAAGATCCATTTCCCGTGCGGCTTCCCGCACCGTGATGCCCTCGGCGTACGCCTTTTTGGCGACCCCTGCCGCACGGTCGTACCCCACAGCCGGAGCGAGGGCCGTGGCCATGGCCAGACTCTGCTCCAGGAAGGATCGCGCCCGTTCACGGTTGGCCGTGATGCCGTCGACACACTTTTCCGCCAGTTCGGCCGCTGCCGTGGAAAGCAGCTCGATGGACTGCAGGAGGTTGAAAGCGATAACGGGCAGCATGACGTTCAGTTCGAAGTTGCCCGCACTTCCTGCAACACTAACGGTCAGGTCGTTACCCATGACCTGAGCGGCCACCATGAGCACCGCTTCCGGGATGACCGGATTCACCTTGCCCGGCATGATGGACGAGCCGGGCTGGAGTGACGGAATGTCGATTTCCCCTATGCTGCAGCGGGGACCCGAGGAGAGCCAGCGGATGTCGTTGCATATCTTTGTCAGGCTTACGGCCAC
This sequence comes from uncultured delta proteobacterium, assembly GCA_963826125.1. GTDB lineage: Bacteria > Desulfobacterota > Desulfarculia > JACQYL01 > CAWGVV01 > CAWGVV01. The sequence goes on from CAWGVV010000001.1 coordinate 1,301,170, forward strand.
GGTCCTGAGTGCGCCGCTCGTTTCAACCGCCGCGTCCTGGGCTGCCTGGGCTTCGAAGTGGTCCGTCGCTTCCACAAAGGGGCATCCCGTTTCCCCGGCCAGGCCTTCGATCACCATGCGGGCGAATTCGGGGTGGGTGTTGGCCCCCGTGCCCACGGCCGTGCCTCCGAGCGCCAGTTCGCGGAGCCGTTCAAGCGTCGAGCGTACCCGCTCCCCGGCCAGTTCGATCTGCCGACCGTATCCGCCGAACTCCCGGCCCAGGGTCATGGGAATGGCGTCCCGAAGATGCGTGCGGCCGATCTTCCGCACGTCGGCGAATTCCGTCGCCTTGGCGGCAAGCCCCCGCTGCAGTCGATCGAGGGCTGGGGTCAGTCGTTCCCTGATGCTCAGGTAGGCGGCCACGTGAATCACCGACGGGATGACGTCGTTGCTCGACTGTCCCATGTTCACGTGGTCGTTGGGATGAACGGGCGTTTTCCCTCCTCGTTTTCCGGTGATGAGTTCGTTGGCGCGGGAACCGATGACCTCATTGGCGTTCATGTTGGTGGAGGTGCCCGAACCGGTCTGGAACACGTCGATCACGAATTCGGTGTCGTGTGCTCCTTCGGCCGTTTCTTCCGCCGCCTTCACGATCGCTTCGGCAAGGGTGGGGTCCAGCAACCCCAGTTCACGGTTGACCAGTGCCGCTTGCTTTTTAATGAGCCCCAACGCCTGGATGAACGACCGCCCGAAACGCATGCCGCTGATGTGGAAGTTGTCGGCGGCCCTTTGGGTCTGGGCGCCGTAATATGCGTCCTCGGGCACCCGTACCGTGCCCATGGTGTCTTTCTCTTCCCGGTAATTCATGGGGAGTCCTCCGGATAGGTGAGTGAACGGAGGAAGGGAAATCGGGGGAACCTTTTTCGGGAAAAAGGTTCCCCCCCGGCCCCTTCCAAAAACTTTTACTTGGCCGCCTCCGGCGGCGAAAAAAGCATTACTTCCGGGCAGCCACCTACTACAAATGAAAACTTTTCGCGGAGGGGTCCGGGGAACCGCCCTTTCTCGAAAAGGGGGGTCCCCGCCTCAAATTCCCTCTTTTTTTCAGCCCTGTTCGCCCACAAGTTCCCGCCGGTAAAGAATTCCAAGGCTGTCGTCGTCGTCCAGCACCCGCCCGATGGCACCCTTGAGGTTCGTGGAATCGTAGTCGTCTTCCAGGGGCCGGACCCGTTTCTTCAGGTTGTCCCAGGTCTTGAACTGCTTATCGAACGTCACGCACGTGGTGTAGACGTGATAGAAGGAGAACCCCTTGTGGCGAATGCCTTCCATGAGGGCGCGGGCGATGCCGTCCGGGTCTCCCGCGAACAACCGGGCCACGAACGTTGCCCCGTAGGAAAGTGCCAGCAAGCTGGCGTTCAGGGGACGATCCACGTTACCGGTCGGGGAAGTCTTGGTGGTGAATCCCAGGGGCGACGTGGGGGAAGTCTGGCCTTTGGTGAGCCCGTAAATGGAATTGTCGAACAGCACGTAATTGATGTCGATGTCCCGCCTCGCCACATGCGGCAGGTGGCCGCCGCCGATTCCCAGACCGTCGCCGTCGCCGCCCACGGCGAAGACCGTCAGTTCCGGCCGGGCCAACTTCACTCCCGTGGCCACCGGAACGGCTCGGCCATGCACCGTGTGCAACCCGTACGTCCTCGAAAAGAACGGATAGCGCCCCGCGCACCCGATCCCCGACACCACCACCACTTCGTGCCGGGGCAGCTCCAACCGTCGGATCGCCTCATTGATGCCGAAATGGATGCCGAAGTAGCCGCATCCGGGACACCAGGTGGGCAGTTCGTCCGACCGCGGCGCAAAGACATCGGAATCCTTGATCGCCTGCACTTTCTGAGCGAGCACCTTGCCCGGTGTTTTCATGGTTTGTTGCCTCCGCTGAGTTCCCTGATGCGTTTGAGGATGGCCGACGGCGGAAAAGGCAATCCCGTGGTCATGGTCTGCCGGACCACGTCCTTATGGAAGAGGTGGGCGATGAGGGTGCTGAGCTGGCCCTCGTAATTCAGCTCGGGAACGAGCACTTCCCCGCACCGCTTCATGAAGGATCGGATGCGGTCGGCATGATAGGGATAAATGGACGTCACTTTCAGCGCCCCGGCGTTGATGCCTTCGGCCCGCGCCTTGTTTACCGCCTCCAGCACCGAACCGAACGTTGAGCCCCAGCCCACGACGCCCACGTCCAGGTTGCCTTCGGCGCTGAATTCCTCCGGTTCGGGCAGTTCGGAAAGCGCCCCCAGAATTTTCCGGTGGCGTTTGGCGTTCATGGCCTCATGGTTTTCCGCTGTGTAGGTGGGAATCGACCGTTCGTTGTGTTCCAGTCCCGTGGCGGGAAACAGGTATCCTTCCTGGCCCGGCACGGACCGGGGCGAAATGCCCGATTCGGTAATTGTGTAACGACGATAATCGCCCTTCAGCGCAGGGTCGGGATACACGTTGCCGTCGGCGATATCTTCGGGCGTCGCCTTGGGCATGACCACGTTCTCCACCCGGTTGTCCAGGTAGAAATCGGTGAGCACCACCACCGGGGTTTGATACCGTTCCGCGAGTTGAAAGGATTTCACCGTATAATGGTAGCATTCGGTCACGTTGGTAGGGGCAATGACGATACGGGGAGAATCGCCCGGTCCGCCGAATACCGCCGCATGAAGGTCCGACTGTTCCGTCTTGGTGGGAAGTCCCGTCGACGGGCCGCCTCGCTGGGCGTTGACGATGACGGCGGGCGTTTCCGACATGACCCCGTGGGTGAGGAGTTCGGTCATGAGCGCAAACCCGGGGCCGCTGGTGGCGGTCATGGCCCGCCTCCCCGCATAGAAGCTGCCCAGCACCGCGCCTATGGAGGAAATCTCGTCCTCCATCTGAGTCACCCGTCCGCCCCGGATGGGGAGCTTTTTCGCCAGGTATTCCATAATGGGCGTAGCCGGCGTAATGGGATAGCCGAAGTAGAGCTGCAGCCCCGCCGCAAGGGCGCCTTCCGCAATGGCCACGTTGCCTGAAAGCATGAGCTTTTCCCCGGCTTCGGGGGCCGCCGCCCCGGACAGGGTGGAGCGAAGTCGATCCGCGAACGTTTCCCGTGCCTGCGTATAGCCGATGTCGAAACTCTTGAGGTTTATGTCCACTACCTTGTTGCCCTTGGAGGAGAACTTCTTCCGAATGACGTTCCGAAAGAGTTCCGGGGACACGCCGAACACCGAGGCGAACGCCCCGAGGGCGGTGAGGTTCCTGCCGCGCGTGGTGCCGGACACTCCGGCCGCCAAGTCCGAAAACGGAAGCCCATACAGAACCATCGAGGGGTCCACGTGAGCGGCGATGGCTTTGTCTTCCCCCACGTAGCTCGGCGGCTTGTTGTCGAACATGACCACGGCGTTTTCCGTCAGCACCGGAATGCGCGATGCGGATTGTTCGTCGTCCAGGGAAATGAGCACGTCCGTTTTATCGTTGAGGGCGACCATGTCCACGTCGCCAATACGCGTTCGGGTGACGCACCGGCCGAATCCTCTGATTTCGGCCGGATAGGAATCGAAACCGAGCACCGAAAATCCCTGCGCGGACATGGCTTCGTTCAGGATACCGCCCGCGGCGATGGTCCCGTCCCCCGACATCCCGCAGATTTCCACCGTTATATCGACTTTTCCCATCTCAGAACTCCGCCCACCACGACGTATTCACTTTCACCCCGTCGCTTTCCAGTATGGACTCCGGCCTGGCTTCCGCTTCGATCGCGCCTCCCGCCAGGTTCGCTCCCGCGATTCGGCCCAGGTTTTCTGCATTTTCTTGACCGATGGATACCCAGTAGTTGCGGAGCACCGGGTGGTATACCTGAGCACAGTCCCCCGCCGCGTATACTCCCTCGATTCCCGTGTTGAGGTGCTCGTCCACCAGGATTCCCCGCTCGATGTTCAGCCCGGAACCCGCCAGGAACTTTACATCGGGAGCCAGCCCGAAGAAGGCGCCCACGAGGCCGGTTTTCACCTTGCGGCCTTCCACGACGGCTTCGTAAAGCCCGTCCGGGGAGCGGGAGAGTTGGGTCAGACTTCCGTCGATCACTTCGATTCCCCGCCTATGGAGGAAGTGGGAAAGTTCATCAAGCACTTCGTGGGTGGCGCGAACGGGCCACAACGCATTCTCGTCGATTACGAAAAGAACCTGCTTGCCCATGTCCAACAGGGCACCGGCCAGTGCCACGGAGGTGAGGTCTCCGCCGATGAGCAGCACGGAATGGGTCTCGGCCAGTCGGGTAGTCCACACTTTTGCGTCGGCCAGGGTTTTGAGGGTGAGGAACATCGCCTTGAACCGAAACAGCGGTTCCGGAATGTGCGGTTTGCCCCCCACCGCGACGATCAGACCGGTGAAGGGAATGACCTCCTTGTGGTCCAGCGTGACTTCCCGTTTACCGAAGCCGATGTCCACCACTTTTTGTCCAAGCCTCAATTTGATGTCCAGATCCTTGTAGAACTGGAACGGGGAGACGAAAAGCTCCTCTTCCTTGAATCGTCCGGCGATGAAGCCGGGCAGCTCCTTGCTGCGGTAGCATCCCACCTGTTCGCTGCTGATGAGGCTGATGCGGCTCTCCGGGCTCTTTTCCCGCAGTGTGACGGCTGCCTCCCTGCCTGCCGGACCGTTGCCGATAATGACGAAGTGGTCGCGCGACATTTATTCTCTCCCCGTGGGCAGAACACGCTGCACCAGTTCCACTTTGGTGACGGAAATGCAATCCACCGGACACACCCGGACGCATTCCCCGCAGCGGATGCAGCGGGAGTTGTCGATCATGACTGCGTTGACGTTTCGCCACCGGGAAGTTTCCTTGTATCCCGTAATGGCACCGTCAGCGTTGACTTCCACCGATTCCACCAGCTTGATGCAATCCCGCGGCGCCACATCGATGCAGTACCGACAGTAGATGCATCGGTCCATATCGATTTCGTAGTGGAGGTAGCAGAGATAACAGCGTTTGGCTTCTTCGTGGGCCATTTCGAACGAATACCCCGTCTCCACCTCCCGGTCCACGGGGCTGAAGCGGTCTTCCACCGGCTCCACCGTGGGAATGTTCAGACGGGGAATGAAATCCCAGGACCTCTGCCGATCCGTCTTGACCGTTTCTTCCATGCGCACCGCCTTCTGGCGGAAGGCTCGGCCCGTAAGGTCCTCGGCAATCCTCTCGGCGGCGCTCCTCCCCCGGGAGATCGCTTCGATAACCGTCGACGGCCCGGTCAGGTAATCGCCGGTAACGTACAATTTGGGTACGGAAGTGCGATGCGTCGCCCGATCGGCCGCGATCGCGTCTCCGGCCCCTTTTTTGTCCAGCCACTGCATCGCATGGGGCCGTTGACCGGCCGCGGAGATGACGGTGTCGGCATATTCCACGAACTCGCTTCCCTCGATGGGCGTTATCTGCCGTTTCTTTCCCTCGGCGGGATTGCCCACGGGCCGGGTCCGCACGAATTCGATACCTTCCACCCACCCGTCGCCCACAATGCGGCGGGACAGCAGCAGCGACTTGATCTTCACCCCTTCCCGCTTCGTTTCCAGAATTTCGTCCTTGGTGACCCGCAGGTCTTCCTCCGTCCTGCGGATGCAGATGGACACGTCTTCCGCCCCCAGCCTGAGGGCCGAACGGGCACAGTCGAACGCGGTGAATCCCGCGCCGATCACCAGGACTTTCTTCCCCACCGGGGGCGGATCGCCCGACGTCACCTTGATCATGAAGTCCAGCCCGGAAAGCACCTGGGGCAGATCCTCGCCCGGCACGTCCAGCCCAATGGAGGTGTAGCACCCCAGTGCCGCCAGTACTGCGTCATAGTCGGCGAGCAACGATTCCAGGCCCACGTCCCGCCCCACCCGTACGCCGCACTTCAGTTCCACGCCCAACCGCAGGATGCTGTTGATTTCCGAGGTGAGGACTCCCCGTGGCAGCCGGAATTCCGGAATGCCGTACCGCAGCATTCCCCCGGGCCTGTCGAAGGCGTCGAACAGGGTCACTTCGAACCCGATGGTGGACAGATCGTGAGCCGCGGCCAGTCCGGAAGGCCCCGCCCCCACGATGGCCACGCGCTTGCCCAAGGGCGCGAAGAGGCGCTCCATATAAATGTGTCCCGTCTCCTTGAAATCCGCGGCGGCTCTTTTGATATGACAGATGTTCACCGGCTCGCCCAGTTCCGACTCTCCGTGCCGGCATAGCTTCTCGCAGGGCCTGGAGCATACCCGTCCCAGCACCCCGGGCAGCACGTTGGCGATACGATTGAGTTCATACGAACGGCTGTACCGGCCGTCATAGAGGGTGCGGATGTAGGCGGGCACATTGGTGGCTGCCGGGCAACCGTACTGGCAGGGTACGCTCGTCTTCATGTACTGGAAGTCGGCCGGATCGGTGGAATATTCCACCTGCCGAACGATTTCCACCTCGCTTTTCCCGTCCGGCGACGGACGGGTGGTACGTTCTTCCATGGGGGTCACCTCGATGTCCTTGCGGGGAACTGCTGTTACGGCCCGGCGAGAGGGGGCTGCGGGAGTCGACTTATCCGGCATGGTATCGTTTAGAGTACACTGAAGCGGCGAAACCCGCAATCCCATTTGAAGCCGGGAAACGTCCCTTTCCGCCGTTGCCGCACGGCAAAAAAAGGAGTGAGAAAAACCGCATTCCGCTCCTTGCGCTCGCCATCCACCTTTGTTATCGTATCAACAATGTCCTTTTGTTCATGCAAACCATTATCAAATACTGACCGCAGGAGGATACTATGTCGGACCAGACCATGAAAAATCTGAAAGATGCATTCGCAGGAGAATCCCAGGCCAACCGTCGATACACCGCCTTCTCCCAGAAAGCCCTTGAAGAGGGCTTTCCCAACGTAGCGCGGCTGTTCCGCGTGGTGGCGGAATCGGAAACCATTCACGCCATCAACCACCTCAAGAACATGGGCGGCGTCAAGTCCACCGCCGAGAACATCGAAGAGGCATGGAAGGGCGAGAAGGATGAATACACCTCCATGTATCCCATGTTCATGGATCAGGCCAAGCGGGACGCCGTCAGCTCCGCGCTGAGTTCCTTCTTCTGGGCCAACGAGGCGGAAAAGATTCACGGCGGCTTCTACGAGCGGGCCCTCCAGTCGGTGAAGGAAGGTAAGGACGCGCAGGTCGGCAAGCTCTACATCTGCCAGAAATGCGGCTACACCGTGGAAGACCACGTTCCCGACAAGTGTCCCGCCTGCGGCGCCGGGAAAGAAGCCTTCAAGGGCATGGATTGATCGGCCGAAGGGGAAAAACGGAGGGAGAACCGTGATCGACCATCGCGCCAAGGAACGGGATTTCATGGCCAGCATCAAGGAGCGGAACCGGATCGGCGTGTGGGGATTCGGCAACGTATCCCGCGACGTGGTCATCTTTTTGGTTGACGAGGGGTTGGGCAAACAGGTGGTATTCTACAGCCGGCCCAAGGAAGGATTTCCGGATCGGGCCGGACGCTGGATGGACGATCTCACCGCCAATTCGCTTATCCGTCCCCGCATGCTGGGCACCAATCGGGCCGAGGACATGGCCGGTCTGGACGTCATCTTTATCGGCGTCGGCGCTCCCCGTTCGCCGGGGCAGAGCCGAAGCGATCTGCTGGAAGTGAATACGCACGTCATCGCCAAAACCTCCCGACAGATTCGTGAACTCTATCAGGGGGTGCCGGAGAGGGACCTCCCCGTCCTCATTTACATGGGAAACCCCGTAACCACCATGACCTGGGTGGGCTACAAGGTCACGGGATTCCCCCGCTCCAAGGTGATGGGGCAGGCCGGCAACCTCGATTCGCGCCGGATATGCCACGCCGTGGCCGTGGAACTCGACATGTCGGGCAACGACATGAGAGGCATCGTCTTCGGTGACCACGGCGACTCCATGGTGGCGACTCCTCGCTATTTCTCGGTGGGGGGCATTCCCCTGGACGTCTTCACCAAAGCCAAGGGGCTCGATCCGCAGTTCGTCGCGGACGTTATCGAAAACGCCAAAAAAGGCGGGACCCACTTTGTGAACGAAGTGGGACAGAGCGCTTCGGCCGGTCCGGCCAAGGCGGTGGGCCAGATGCTGCGGTCCATCATCGGCGGAGAACCGGAAATCCAGCCCGTGGTGAGCGTTCTGGAGAAAGAGTACGGCCTCCTTTCGCCTTCCGACGGCCTCAATTCCCTCTGCTTCGGCGTACCGGCCCTGCTCGGGTCGCATGGAGTGGAAGAGATCATCGAACTGCCGGTGGACGACATCCGCGCTCAGATCGAGCAGTCGGCCTCCGTCATCAAGGAAGACCACCGCGCCGCCGCCGCGATCCTCAAGGAAAAATACGGGATCGAGTAGCGTTGAGGGAGTAGGAGTAAGGACCGGAATATTGGCGGGAAAAACCTTTTTCGGGAAAAAGGTTTTTCCCGCACCCTTTTCCAAAAATCTTCAACTTGCTTCGCTACTGTGATACTGAAATTCCTAAAAGAGGCCGTTTTCCCTTCGGCATGCGTCAGGCGAAGAAGCGGTAGAAAAATGCCGTTGCCACGGCCCAGACGAGAACGATGCCGGTCAGAGCCGCGCACAACCCACCCAGCGTGCGGTCAACCCTCGTTTCGCGGCTTTGTTCCCGATATTTCAGCAGGTAGCCCAACAGACCCCCTGCCACCAGCCCTCCGCCGTGGGCCCAGTTGTTGATACCCGGCACCAGCAGGCCGAAAATGAACAAACCGATGACCCAGCCGCCGATCTGCCGGAACACCAATTGGCCATACATGCCGCCCCGGCTCTTGGCGTAGTACAGAATGGCGCCCACCACCCCGAAAATCGCCGCGGATGCCCCGATGGTGAAGGAAACCCCCGCCAGGTAGGAAACCACATACCCGGCCACGCCGCTCACCGTGTAGATCGTCACCATGCGATAGACGCCGTACTCCTGGACGGCAAGGGGCGCTATCTGCCGCAGGACCATCATGTTGAACACGATGTGCAGGAGTCCGCCGTGGAGGTAATTGGCGGAAATCAGTGTCCACCAACGATGGAACATATCAATGGGATATCTCCCGCTGGCGCCCAGAAGGAGCAGGCTCTTTGAGGACGGTGCGAGAAACGTGAAGGGGTTCAACGACAGCGATGTCGAAGACGGATTGATGAGGAGCGACAGCACATAGAGAACGATGTTCACTCCGACGATGGTTCCGACGATCCGGTAGGGGTCGAACAGGTGCGACGACGGAATGACGTTTTTCCACCATGCGCCGGGATTGACCATCCCGCAGTACGGACACCGCGGCTCATCGGTGCTGATCAGTTTCCGGCAGCGGGGGCAAAGGATCGACTGGCGGTTTCCGGCATCGTTTCTCATGCGAGTTCCTTTTTCCGAAAGGAGTGAACTGCCATTCTACCGTACCGGACGGATGGTTTCCAGTGAAAGCCGCGGAAAGAGGAATTACGGTCGAACCCCGCAGAGAGACGGTATCGTGGTTTTTCCAACGCCGAAGCGGAAGGGGGAAGCGTCCTCGTTTCGACGGAAAGAAAGCGGAGTGCGATCGATCAGGGACTATTCCGTTCCTTTACCACATACTCCACCGTCGTCTTGTCCTTGGAACCCGCGGCGATACTGATGGAGGTCTGGGGCATGAGGATTCCCACAGACAATCGGCCCGATTTTTCAAGCGACTCCAGAGGGATTTTTTCCGTATAGAGTGTAGAAACGGACCTCAGCGCCTGTTGCGGCCCGACCACCTGTACCGTTGCGGGGTCCAGTTTCGTCTCGGTCAGGATGGAGTTGTTCGGTAGCCTTCCGACCCAGTCGACCTGTACGGGCACTTCCTTTCTGGCCTGAATATCCATGATGACCTGTATGGATCGTGGTTCCACCTTCTTGACCACGATTCCGGGCGGCAGCGTCAAATTGTCGTTGCGAATGATAAACGGGTTGCTCCCCACCACGGCCTGGCTGAGGTCGATGCGTACCTTTACCTGGTCGGGACGTATGGATCGTATGAGGGTGCCCGACCCGCTCAACCCCAGATTCACCGAGTTGGCTGAAGAATCCACCAGCACCATTTTGGGGTCCCTGTTCAGGTATTCGATCGGCACGTCGATGGAAATGAGCGTATCCAGCCCTCGGGTGAAGCTGAACCACACGCCGGTAATGAGAAATACCGAAGCGGCGGCGGCAATCGCGATTTCCATGTTTTTCCGCCGTCTCGCCGGTCCTTTGGCATCCGCCACGCCCAGGTGGCTCCTTAATTCTCTTATGAGGTCCAGGGACCCGTACATGGGGAGGATGTTCGAGCCTCTGGCCACCGACACCTGGCCCCGCTCCTCGGAAACCACGATTACCAGGGAATCGGTCATCTGCGCCAGTCCCGTCGCGGCTCGGTGACGGGTGCCGTAGTAGGAAGGGAGGTCGGCTCGTCTCGACAGGGGGAGAATGACCCCCACGTCGCTCACCCTCCCATCCTTGATGATGGCCGCGCCGTCATGCACGGGGTTGTTGGGCCAGAATATGCTGATGAGCATCTCCTTGGAGAGAACCCCCCTCCATCGGATCCCGTTCTGCACGATTTCTCCCAGGTCCTCTTTCCCCGGCAGAACCAGAAGAGCCCCTATCCTCTTTTCCGCCATTTCGAACACCGCGTCCACGATGAGGTCGATGGGCGATAGAAGGACAGCCCGGGGGGATCCCCACAGGATGGCCTTAAGACTTCTCACCTGCAGAACGGATCGGATTTCGTCCCTGAACACCACGATGATGATCAAGGCGGCCGCTGCAATAACGCCCTGTACGATCCAGCTCGTAACCACCAATCCCAGCGAAAGCGATATCCGCTGAAAAAACCACAGCGACGCGAGCCCCAGGAGAATACGAAATACGTAGGTATCCCTGAAGAGCAGGTAGAGGCGGAAAAGGATGAAACTGTTCAGAACGATATCGACCACATCCTGCCAACGGATCGTCGATATCACGAGGAAAAGATTCTTCATGGGACATCAATCCGTTACGCTGAATCTCAGCACTTTGATGACTGCATCTTTATCATCGGTGATGACGACTCGCCAGGGCCCCTTGTCGGTGTCGCGTAGTTGCAGAGTGCTGTACGTAGCCCAGCGTGGGGGGTTGAGGGTAAGCTTCGTTCGCGTGCTGAGGGTATCCCTGCGGTACCAGTTATGGTAGATCACCGTCTGCGTGGGAACGGGATCGAACGCCGTGAAGCAAATCACCTTTCCCAACGATACGGAAAAGACGACGGCCGGATTGACGGCGACGCGGTCGTTGATCGACTCGCACATGGCAGCCTGAACCAGTTTCAGTTCCTGGGAAGCCTGGGCACGCGCTTCTTCCGCTCCGGCCCAGCCGGACGAAACGAAAACAAGAACGACAGAGGCGAGAATCACCGGCATATACCGCATCCGGTGAGAAATGATTCGGGTAATCATCGGAAACACCACCTCGGGTAAAATGCCCTTTTCGGACGGGCAGGAAGCACTCTAGATTGTGGAATACCTCATTTACCGCGAGGTGGCAAACGGTTGAGAAAATGGTTCCGCCCGACGGGAGGGCGAACGGAGAGCGTATTTTCACTCGCTCCCCGCCCTCACCTCTCCGGACGGAACCGTATGTGTGTACGAAAAGTTAACGGCCATGTCCGCCGCTGCGGCTGCCCGAATGGCCGCCGGAAAAGCCGTGGCCGCCCGAGCCCCCGGAGTGGCCATAATATCCGTGGCTCCCCGAACGGCCATAATATCCGTGGCTCCCCGAGTAACCGTTGTAGCCGGAATACCCATGATGGCCGGAATATCCGTGGCCGCCGTGGTAATGATGATCATAATCGTAATATCCGAAGTAAAGACTGGGGCCGCCGTAGAAGTAATGACCGGGACTGTAATAATAGTCAGGCCCATAAGAGTAGCCGGGTCCGTAATAGTACCCCGGATAATATCCATCATAGGAGTCCGCGTAGTACGTTCCATAGGGGTAACAGCCCCCCAGAAGGGATATGGCTGCCAGGAGCAACACTATGGGCAGAAGTTTTTTTCCAAACATTCTTCTTGCCTCCTCCCCCGTATTTCCCAAATCACCCTGAATGCCGGCGTTCGGTATAGAACCCGTTCGCTCGGCCGATGCTTCAGTGATGATGATAATAGTGATTATCGTAGTAATAGCTATTGTAGTAACCTCGATGATGCCGTCCGTGGTAATAATCGCCGTCCACGGGGTAGACGACGCAGCTCGAGGCGAACGTAGCGGCCAGTATGAGAATCAGAGCCGCAATGATTTTTTTCAGTTTCATTCTCTTCACCTCCCGTTTTCGAGGAATTACACCTGTCTTAAAAATAAGAACGATATCCTCTATTCCTATATGACGGATGGGGGCGGGAAAAAGTCTTCATCGGGCATGACAGCGGGGAGAAAATGTGCTCAAATAGTGTTCTTCCCGGATAAAAAAAGGTCCTTTTCCCTCCTTGACAAGATGCTCACCGTGCTGATAAAGAGGAATTCGAACTTCCTGTTCGCGTAGCGAACTTTTTCTTGGCGGCACAATGGCCAGCACGCTCCAAGGCAATAAATCCATCGAAAGATGCATCAAGGTGATGGAAGCCTTCACCTTCGAGCGCCGGCATCTATCCATCGCGGACCTGCAGCGTGCCACCGGCATGCCCCGCGCCTCTCTTTATCGCATCCTCAATCCCCTGGTGGAAGCATCCTTCCTGCACTACGACGCCCTGGACGGAAACTATCGTATAGGCCTGAAGCTGTTCGAACTGGGACACATCGCACAGTCCGGCTTCCATCTGTCGAGCCTGCTGCCCCGGTTCATGAACCGGCTGGCCGCACAGTTGCCTTACACGCTGCTGGTCGGGCTCCTGGACGAAGGAAAGCTGGTTTATATCGACAAGAGGGAAAATCCGGAAGGGCTCAAGGTGGGTTCGCAGGTGGGACGGGTACGCGATCCCCACTACGGGTTGCTGGGCAAGCTGCTGCTCTCCTTCCTCCCCGACGAGGAAACATGGTCCCTGCTGGAAACAAATCCGCCCCGGATGTGGGAGGGGCGCAGCACCTTCACCACCGGGAATATCCGCCGCAGCATTGAGATCATCCGCGCGCAGGGGTATGCGGTGGCCATCGATGAGACCGCGCCCGGCATTTCCGGGGTGGCGGTGCCGCTGTTCGGCCACCGGGACGACCGCGCCGTCGCAGGGTTACTGGTTCTGGTGCCCACGGTCAGCTTCACCGACGACGTGAGGGAACTATGCCTTCTGTTGGCGCGGGATTTCAGCCGGGAGATATCGCGGCTCATGGGCAGCCGGAAGTACGTTTAGCTCCGCCTCCGAAACGCATTGGGGAAACGGCGATTCCATTTCCCTCGTTGCAACGGCGTTTCCTAAAGGCGCACAAGATAGGGGATTTCACCGTGAAGGGAGATCGATCATGAGGAACTGTTTCGCCGCTGTGGCCGCCGTTATCCTGGCGGTTCTCCTCTGCGCCGGACCGACGACCGCTGCGGAAACAAAGCGTTTTTCCATTGGAACGGCGGGTACGGCGGGAGCGCTCTACCCCATGGGGGTCGCCATGGGCCAAGTGATCACCAAATACGTGCCCGGCCTCGCGGCCACCGGGGAAGCAACGGCGGCATCGGTTGAGAACCTGCGTAATCTGTCTTCGGGGAAAATGTGGATGGGCATCGCCGCCAACGAGATCGCGGCCATGGCGTACAAAGGGGAAGGCGACTTCACCCGACACAAAATGGACGACATACGGGCCATGTTCGCCACTATCTACTCCTACGTTCAGATATTCGTGACGGCGGACAGCCCAGTCAATTCGGTAAAGGACTTCAAGGACAAAACGATCGGAGTGAGTCCCGCGGGCAGCGGAGGCGAGATGGCCGCCCGTATGATTCTGGGCTACTACGGGCTGAGCTACAAGGACCTCAAACCGCAGTTCATTCCCGAAACCGAGGCCGTGCAGGCGTTAAAAGACGGCCGGATCGATGGCTTCATCTGCACGCATCCGCTGAAATCGGCGGCGCTATTGGACCTCACCACCTCGATCTCCGTGAAAATGCTCGCGCTCTCCGACCCCGGCTTTTATGCCAGGTACCCCTTCTACACGAGATTCACCATCCCGGCGGGCACCTACAACAACGTGAACGTTCCGGTGGACGTTCCCATCAGCCGCATCGTCATGTTCACGTCCACCAGGGCAGGATTCGGGAACGAGGACGTATACCGCATCATGAAAGCGATCTGGGACCATCAAGATGAGTGGAACACGGTCCACGCCGCGGTCAAAAATCAGGTAAAACTCGATACGGCGCTCGACGGGGTGCCCACCCCCCTGCATCCGGGAGCCATCAAGTTCTTCGAAGAAAAGGGAATGAAGATCGATCCGCGCCTCTATCCGCCCGAATACAAAAAGCCGTGAACCGGTGCGCCTGACCGGCGCCGGGCGACGGAGGACTCCGCACCGTCGTTCGGCTCATCGAGCGGAATTCCCGTGGAAAACGATGGATCGCGAAACCGAGCAGGCCACAAGGCCGGTCATGACGCCTTGGGGCGATGAATGAAGATCGCCTCGCCCCGCGACGACCGACAGTACGGACGTACGCTTGCCGTCCTCTCCGCCGGACTCTTCCTGGTTTCCATGGCGCTGACCCTCTTTCACCTCTATCTGGGGGTCGGCACGGCCATCAACGTGCTGCAGCAGCGAATCATCCACGTTTTCGGTATCCTGACCGTGTGGTACCTCTCGCGCACGAGGAAGAGCATCAAGAGAGGCGGCCTCGGTCCCGCCGGGTACTACGGCCTGTTAACGGTTCTCGTTATTGCGGTGGGGACCTACTACGTGGCCGTATCCAACCCCGAAGCCATTCTCGAACGCGGCATCATGGGGATCGGAACGGCCGACACGGCGGCCGGAGTGCTGCTGATTCTGTTCGTGCTGCTGGCATCCCGTCAGACGGTGGGGCTGCCGCTCACCCTGATCGTCGTCGTTTTCCTGGCCTACGCCCTCTTCGGCCCCTACATGCCCGACGTCGTCGCCCACAAGGGCTATGACGTGCAGTACATCACCAGCTACATCGCCTGGACGTTGGAAGGCATCTTCGGCACCCCCATTGGTGCGTCGGTTTCCTTCGTGAGCCTCTATATCATTTTCGGCGAACTGCTGGACCGGTTCGGAGCGGGCAAATTCTTCATCGATCTCGCCTGCGCGCTCACCGGCCGGTTGAGGGGAGGTCCGGCCGAGGCGGCCGTCCTTTCCTCGGCCATGATGGGGTCCATCAACGGCAGCGCCGTGGCCAACGTGGTCACCACCGGCACCTTCACCATCCCCCTCATGAAACGGGCTGGCTACAAGCCTCATTATGCCGCGGCAGTCGAAGCGGCCGCATCGACGGGCGGCCAGATTCTGCCCCCGGTCATGGGCGCCGCCGCCTTCGTCATGGCCGACATGACCGGAATCCGCTATTCCGACATCGTCCTGGCCGGGATTCTGCCCGGCATCCTCTACTACTGGAGCCTGGGGCTTGCGGTATACCTGCAGGCGGGAGCGGCGGACCTGCGGATGGAGCAAGGTTCCCCCCTGCGCCGCATCCCTTCTGTCCTGAAGAGCGGCTGCTACCATCTGATACCGCTCGCCGTACTCCTGTTCGTGCTGTTGGGCTGGAAGTATTCCGCCGGCTATGCCGCTCTGTTCGCCATCGGAGCACTCCTGCTGGTGGGAACCGTCAAAACGGTGTCCGTGGAGCGTCGTTTCCCCTGGAAGGAACTCGGGGAAGCTGCCGCAAGGGCCGCCTCCACCACCGTACCCGTGGCGGCCGCCTGCGCTGCCGCGGGAATCGTCATCGGCATTGTGAGCATGACCGGAATCGGCATCAAGTTCACCCGCATCGTGTTCGATCTTTCCGGAAACAATCTTTTCCTGATGCTGCTCATGGTGATGTGCGCCTGCCTCGTCCTCGGCATGGGGCTCCCCTCCACTGCCGCGTACGTGATCGCAGCAACGGTGGGTGCGCCCGCCCTGATCAAGGCCGGAATTCCGCCTCTGGCGGCCAACATGTTCGTGTTCTATTTCGCGGTGCTCTCCTTCATTACTCCGCCGGTCGCCATTGCCGCCTATGCGGGAGCGGGAATCGCCGGGGCCGATCCGACGCGCACGGGATTCACCGCCTTCCGCCTGGGTTTTGCCGGTATGGTCATTCCGTTCCTCTACGTGTACCATCCGACCCTGCTCTTGACGGACAGTCCGGCGCTTTCCACGCTGGCCGTCTTCGGGCTTGCCCTGGCGGCGGTCATGATGATGACGGCGGCGTTCGAAGGATGGGCCGGGACGAAAATCCGGCTCCCGGTTCGGATCGTCATGTTCGTCTGCGCTGCCCTGCTGGTGGTGCGCCGCACGGACGCCAACCTGCTGGGGGCGGCCGCCACGCTGCTCACGGTCTGTTGGCTGGGATACCGGTGGCGGACCGGAAGGAGGGACGGAACCCCCTTGGCATGAAAAAGGGGTACGGACCACCGGTCCGCACCCCGCTCAATGAATCGGTAACGGTTGTCCCGTCTTATTTTCCGCTCGCCTTCACGTACTGCATTATTCTGTCGAACTGACTCTTTCCGTCCAGCCCCGCTTCCGCCAAGACCTTTTCCGCCTGGCCGCTGCCCAGGTAGTGGCCCTTCTGGAACGCGTGCATGGTATGGGAGCGGCCGCGTTCCGACTGAATCCAATGGAACATGGTGGGGAGAGTAAACCCCGTTATGCCCATGGCTTCCGCAGCTTTCGCCGGAGGGAAAATCCGGTCCTGCTCCTCACGGGGAAGCATGTTGAAGAGTTCCGCACTGGCGACATAGTAGACGTCGAGTTCGACGCCTTCTTTTTCCAGCAGCGGCAACGCCTCGTCCACAAAGGCGTAACCGATCTCGCTCCCCTGGAGCACCACCGTTCCGGCGCTTTTCTTTTTCGCCGCCTTCAGGAGATACACTCCGGTTTTCGCTTCCGCGGCATCCGCCAGCCCCAGTCCCTTGCGGTCGAGGATCTTTTCGTTGGGGCGGGTGACGAACGGTGCGATCACCGCCGGACGTTTGGCCAGTGCGGTGGACACGAGCGTCCACGTTTCCTGGGGATCCCAGGGGGTCAGGGTTATCATGGTTCCGTCCGGAAAGTTTTCCTGGAGCAGCTGGAGCGGCTGGGGGTCCGCATGGGTCGGTCCGTCTTCCCCCGTCTTCACGCCGGCGTGCGCGCAGACCAGAATGAACGGCCGATACGGGTCCCCGGTCACGCTGTGCCGCGCCTGGTTGCCGATGGCGTGCAGACGGGCCGAGATATGGCCCAGGGGCGCGATGAAGGCGGCATACGAGGAACCCACGCCGATGTGGTGCCCGAACGTGGCGATTCCCGACAGGATGCCGGACATGGCGTCTTCACAGATGCCGCCGATGGACAGGAGTCGCGCGTCCGGGTTGGTGCCCGCGTTGAAGTAGCCCGGAGCCGAACCCTGTGTGATGGTGCTCACGCTGGTGGAGCCGGCCAGGTCGGCCGAGGCCACGAGGATCGCGCCGTTGCTCACCTTGTTGTAGTATTCGAGCACGCGGCCCAATTCCCCGCGCAGGGTGGTCGATTTTCCCGGCGTCAGCGCCAGCGGTTCCGGAACCTTTTCCGTGGCCGACCCCGCCGTATCGTACAGCGCTTTCAGATTCGGCCCGTTCTGTCGCGGCGTGCGTCCCTGCTTTTTCAGGCGGTCTTCGGAGTTGCGGAGTCTTTGAACCAGCGCATCCACCATGCCGCGGTTTTCTTCCAAGGTCTTACGGATGATCTGGAGGCTTTCCCAGAAGCACTCCTCAATGACGTCCGCCGCCGCACCGGCCTGACACCGCTGGTTTCCGGCTTCACAGCGCGGCAGTACGTTTTCCTTTTCGCCCAGAAGCGGCTTGAGCGCCTCGTAGAACCCGTCCGAACAGAGCTTGTGGCCGGCCCCGTGGGATGCCTTGCCCTCGATTCCGTACTGCCATCCCTTGGTCGTCCGATAGACGATGGCCGTGGGTTGTCCGTTGTCCAGACTCGCGGCCTTGTGCTGCGCGGCTACGATGTGTTGGAAGTCCATGCCTGCCGATACCAGAATGGCGTTCCAATCATGGAAATAGGCGAGTTCCACGGGATTCCACTGAACGTAGTCGCCCGGGCCCGAGCTGTCGCGGCAGACGTGGTTGGAGTCGATGGACGCCTGGTTCCAGTCGATGTGAAGCACGGCGTTTTTCAGCGAGGCCGTTCCGGCGGAGGTAAGCGCCTCGGCTACGCGACCCGGCGTCAGACCGCCCTCCCCTTCCACGATGTGAACGCGGGGAGCGTTCTTCCCAAAGTAGTCGGAAGCACCGAAGGCGAGTCCCAGGGAAGTTGTCACGCCGACACCCGATGCGCCCGTGGAAAGGCGTATGAAGGGCGTGGCCGGCGTCGGATGGCCGTCCAGCGGCTTTACGTTGAACTTGGAGACGAGCGGGGTTCTGGTGATCGGATTTCGGCGGAACCCCAGGAGGTCTTCCAGGCGGAGCCTGCGCTTCTCGTCGGAGGGAAGGAGTTCCGGAGCCGCGATGCGGAGCATTTCGTCTCGCATGGCCCACATGGAATAGATGCCCAGCGCCTTGTGTCCGGCGGCATAGGAGATGATGTCGGCTTCTTCCCGGTCGGGGTTGGATACGTCGTAATCCATCGCGTCAAACAGCAAGGCACTTGCGATTCGGCCCGAAGAAATCGATCCGCCCGGATGGCCGGAGGTAGGAACGTAGTTGAACATGAGGGCGCAAAGCGAGCGGTAGATCAGATCGAATCGTTCGAAATGCTTCAGGTCGTCCGCCGACAGCAACTCACCCGAAGTCTTCATTTCCCGGCTGATATCGATGAAAACCCCTCTTCTCGAGCCAAACGGTGATTCCATGGTCTCCTCCGTCCTTTCTCTTTCGAAGAATCTTGAGTAGTAAAACGGCGTTTGACCGGCACCGTCACGGTCGTACCTCCCCGGCCGGACACCGGAAAACAATAACCACTTTCGTCATATGATTGTTTTATAGCAAAAATAACGTCGCCGGTCATGACACGATAAAAATTTTTGGGAAACGGGGCTCGGTGGGTTATTCGCAGACGACCGAATCTTCACTGCCGTGTTTCGTCTTTTTCCCATCGATTCCCGCCTTGCCGACATTCCCGGGAAATGCTTACGCTCACCGGAGCCTTACCGTTCGGGCAAAGTCGGAGGAGTTTTGCGCACGGCGCCGCCCAGGGCGCCCGTTGCCTGGTCGGCCGTGTCCAGGACGAGCGGCTTCATCGATCGGGCCCACGCTTCGTCGCGTCTGCTGGTCGGTGCGGAGAGGGTCAATGCCCCCACCAGTTCGTCGTCAGGCCCGAAAATGGGAGCAGCAACGCCGAGCAGTTCGGGATTGCGTTCTCCCCAACTGGCGAATACCCGGTTTTGTCGAATGGCTTCGTCCTGCGGCTGATACGGGAGCGAGAACGCGCGTATCACACGCCCGGTGGTGCCGAGTTTCCGGTCTTGGAGCGCAGTGAGCGGCACCATGTCTCCCACTCGAAAATTATGACTCACCGCATAGGGCGATTCAACCCGCAAGAGGCACATGCGCGTTGGTTGCGGCTGATCGAGAAGCGGAACCCAGAAGGCGACGCTCTCGCTCGTCCGGGTGGCAAGGTCGCGCAGAAACGGCATCAGCCGTTCCTCCAGGCGCAATTCTCTTTTAAAGAGCACTCCGAGACGCCACGCAGCCGGGCCGACCCGGTACCGCCCGTCATTTCCCCTTATCACGAAAGAAAACCGTTCGAGCGACTGTACGAGCCGAAGGATGGTACTCTTATAGAATCCCGTTCGCGCGGCGATATCCGCGAGAGAAAGGGACGGATCGTCGTTGCCGAAAGCCTTCAATATCTGCAGGGCCCGATCTACGGCGGCGACACCGCCCACAGTCTGTTTTTCAGTGTCGTTCATGTCCTCATCCTCATTCAGCGATCGATTGGGTGTATCGCGGGCCGTCTTCATTGGCCCTGTCCGGACACAGGGAAATGTGGTCGTTGTTATTCTCCACCGTGGTCGGTACGGAAGCCGACGACCGTCCTCCCGCACGCCGAAAGGGGGACCAATCCCCCATTTCGCGAGAGGCCCGCCGGCCCCGACGAATTCGTTCATTTTTACGGAAGACGGCTCAAAAATCAAATGGGATGTTTCCCACGCAGGAACAAAGGTCGTATCAATCCGGTATCCCCCGGCTGCCGACGGGTTTCGAGGAATCCAGAATTTCTCGAACGGGCGCGGTTTACCGGTGCGGTTCCGGTGCGAAGAAAGGCGGGACATGAAAACGGCAGCCTCTAGAGGAACTCTTCTCCGACCGATGGGAAATAGTTGGCGAAGCATTCGGCATAGCGGCATTGTTTATTGCCGGAAATGCGCGCGGCATGATTTCCGCGCATGCGTGCGCGCATACCGTAATATTCTATGAGATGGGCCTGTGCCTTGAAGCATTCCATCGCCTGCTGCTTCAGGTCGAAGGTGTCCGATATGTCGATGATCGTGCCGGGTTTGAAGTCGCTTATTTCGGTCTGATGAGGTTCAAACCCGAAGATGCTCATCTGTTTTGTGGCCTTAAGGCCCTTGAGTTGCGCGCCGGCCGAGTTCGCAATGACGCAGGACTGAAAAACGAATTGGGCCACCTTTTCATGGTCCGGATTGAAGGCATCCTTCCAATCGTGGGTCAGGACGATATCCGGCCGTACCTCGCGGATGCGGATGGAAAGCCTGTCGATCCGCTCGCGCGTTATCTCCAGGGGGTAGTCTTCGAAATCCCAGTACTCAATGTGGCGAACGCCCAGGATTTCGGCAGCCCGTCCGACTTCACCGATTCGAATGCCCCTGACCGTTTCGGCCGTTTGGCCCTCCTGTTTCCACAGGTTGTTGGATTCGCCGCGCACCCCGAAACTCAATATGACGACATGCACTTCCGCACCGCCGCGAACGTATTTGGCGATGGTTCCGCCCGCGCGCCATACAAAGTCGGCTGCGTGGGCGCTGACGACCAGCATTGTTTTCCCCTGCATTCGCTTATCTCCCGACGCTTTTGGTTTCAGCGACTCCGTCATGTCTCCATGGACGGAACCGCCACCGGAAGGTCCGACGCCTTCATTCAATGCACTGGCCGTTGAGCGTCCTTCCTTCCGCGGATGATGGGCATTATGACGCTGAGGACCGAAAGAGCCATAAATATGAGAAAAATGGGCATTGTCAGCAAGTCGATGTAATGTCCGCCGAACAGCACGATCATCTGATAGAGGTTGCGCTCCAGAATGGGCCCGAGGATCACCCCCAGCACCATGGGCGCAAGTGGGATATCCAGTTTACGCAGTCCGTATCCCATGAGCCCGATGCCGAACGCGGAGAAGACGTCGAACCAGCTGTTCCGTACCGCGAATGAACCGACCAGGGCAAACACAATGATCATCGGAGCCAGGATCGAACCACGAAAGCGGGTCAAATGCGCTATATGGCGCGCGCTCAGGACGCCCACACCCAACATCATCAGGTTACAGATGAACACTCCCATAAAAACGGTAAAAACCAGCAAGGCGTCGCTCTGGAAAAGCATCGGCCCCGGGAGAATACCGTGCATGGTCAATGCGGCCAGAATGATGACCGCGTCGACGCTGCCCGGTATCCCCAGGGTAAGAGCGGGGACCAGGGAAGAGAGCACTGCCGCGTTGTTAGCGGTATCCGAAGCGATCACGCCGGCGATCTCGCCTTTGCCGAAATTTTCAGGGTGCTTCGATGCGCGTTTTGCTTCGTTGTACGATATGAATCCGGCAATGGTCGGTCCCGCACCCGGCAATACGCCCACGATCGAGCCGATGATGGACGAACGGATGAAGTTGCCGGCATGTCGCGTCCAGTCGGACAATTTCAGGAGAAAAGTGTCCTTGGACAGCAGGATTCCAGCCCCGCTTTCGATAACGGATTTCTGTGCGCGGATCAGCGAAAAGACTTCCGGAAAAGTGAAAAGTCCGATCAGCGTGACGATGATGGGAAACCCATCCACCAGGTCCGGGGTGAAGGCGAACCGTATGGAGCCGGAAGGGGCGAAACCGATGGTGCTCATGAGAAGGCCCAGCAAGCCTGAGATGAGACCCTTCACCAGTGTCCCCGAGGAAAGGGTGACAATAATCAGCAGCCCGAAAAGGGTAAAAGAGAACATTTCCGCCGGTCCGAACATAAGCGAAAGTTTGGCGAGCGGAGGGGAGAGAAAGAGCAGGGTGAGAGCCGACGCGAAGGCCCCGACGGTCGAGCCGAACACCGATGCCCGCAGGGCCTGTGTTGCCTTCCCCTGTTTCGCCAACTCGTGCCCGTCCAGGGTGGTGGCTGCGGAAGCGGCGGTGCCCGGAATATTCAGCACGATGGCGGGAATGGACCCCGCATAGACGGCCGCGTTCCAGATGCCGAGGAGGAAAAGGACCCCCATTTCAGCAGGGAAGACGAACGTCAGCGGCAGCAGGATCGTCATGGCCGCAGCTGCCGTCAGACCGGGAATTGCACCGAACACCATGCCGATCAGGACGCCCAGCAGCATGGCGAGCAGGTTTGGTATGTGGACCGCGTTCGCCAGGCCCGACAGCATTAAATCAAGCATTCCGTCACCTCTTAAAAGAGCATTCCGGATGGCAGGGGAATGCGCAGGAACAGGAAGAAAACCCCATAAATGGCAAAAGTGGTTGCAGCGGGCAACACAGTGAGGACAACCCAGCTCCGCTCACCGAGCAACAGAAGGAGCGCCAGCAGGAAGAGCGCCGTGGTGACGTAGTATCCCAGCCATTCACAGACAAAGAGGTATGCCACCGTCAGCAGAATGGTCCCCAGGACTCGTAACGGTCCCGCGCTCGACTCGCGACGTGTGGTGGTTTCCGATTTCTCTTTGTTGTCCGGGCTTGCGATATATAAAATGCAGAGCGCGAACAGCCCTACGATGATCCCCTGCGGCCAGAGGGCGTCACGGGGAGCAAAAGAGAAGCTCTCCCAGAACAGAATGCTGATGCAGACGATGATGAGGGCCGCTCCGAAGAGTCTTGGGATTCTGTTCATATCTCCACTCGCAATCGTACGTATATGGTGGAACCGGGCGCGGGCCTCGCAAGACCCGCACGCCGGTTTGTCCCGTTGGTCACGAACAAGGGAACGGAATTACTGCAGAGCAATTCCCATTTTCTTGAACACCTCGCCGAACTGCATGTACTGGCTCATGATGAAATCCCGTGCAACTTTCGGCGGCAGGTAATCCGCCGTGAGACCGACTTTTTTAAAGTCTGCCGGCAGGTTCGGATCTTGAAGCGCCTGTTCGAGCGCCTTGCTCAGCTTGACAAGAACTTCCGGCGGAGTTCCCTTGGGAGCAGCCAGTGTCCGGAAAACACCGACGGAATCGTCGTAGCCCAGCTCTTTCAGCGTGGGTACGTCCGGCAGAAAGACCGAACGTTTGGGAGCGGCCACCGCCAGGACGCGTACATTGCCGGCCGTGGCGTGGGGCAGCACTTCGCTGGTGTTGTTGAAGGAGTAATCGGTGTGGCTCCCCAGGACCGACGCGATGTCCGCAGCCCCGCTCTTGAAGCCGCCGACGACTTTGGTCTTGATACCGGCCTGATAGGTGAAGATGGCGTCCGCTATGTCGGAACTCGTCCAACCGTCCATATACGGTATACTGAATTTATCCGGGTTCGCTTTGGCGTCTTCGACGAATTCCTTCAGGGTTTTCCAAGGGCTCTTGGCGTTTACCACCAGAAAATTCGGGATAAACGATACCTGGCCGATGTATTCATAGCTTTCGGGATTGAAACGCACATCTTTGATGAGCCAGGGGCCGGAACAAATGCCGGTGCTGACCATGGTGAGGGTATAACCGTCCGGCTTGGCCATTGCGCCAAGAGTATGCCCGGTGATTCCTCCCCCGCCGCCGCGGTTTTCGACGATGATCTTCTCGCCCAGATACTTTTCCAAATAGGGGACCAGTGCGCGGGTATTGATGTCGACCCCACCACCGGCCCCGAACGGAACGATGATGGTAACGGGATGAGAAGGATATCCATCCGCGAATGCAACGGATGAAAGGAGAAAAACCGCGGCCAAAAGAGTAAAGACTTTAGTCCACTTGCCGAATCCTCTGTTACGTTTCATCATTGCCTCCTCTTCGAGGGTCTTGAATATGACCAATCTGAAAGGCACCGTTTGCCTTGCAGTTTTTGGTAGGCGGAAACGTGGTCCGGAACACTAATCGAAATCGTACAAGACCGCCGCGTTGTCGGCCAGGATCGCGTTTCTGGCGGCCGTATCGGGGACCCAGTCGAGCAGAACGTCCAGACAATCGGCTTCCTCGGGCTTGTTCCCGGGAGTATGGTTGGGGTGCGGCCAATTGGCGGCCCAGACCAACCGATCAGGTCGTACCGACACCAACGCCCGGACCTTATCGCCCACGTCGTTGTAGTGGGGAGGACCGTCCAGACTGGCGAGATAGGGAGCGGAAATCTTCACCCAGCACCTTCCGGTTTCCATGAAGCGGAGCAGCGCCTGGAAACCGGGATCGTTGACGCCGTTTTCAGGTGGTGTGCGGCCGACATGATCGATCACGATGTCGACCGGCAGCTTCTTGAGAATCGGCATGGCGTCCGGGAGCCAGTTGCCGCGGTCCTGGACCTGCAGGTGCCACCCCAGGGGCGCGATCCGCTTCGCCATCTCCGGGGCGTCGCCCATCACGAAATCGTCGACGATGAGGTAGAAACGCAGCCCGCGGATACCCGCTTCGTGCATCTGTTTGAGTTCGCCGAGGCTGATGTCCTTCTTCGTCACGACAACGCCGCGCGCCTTCTTCAGCCCGAAATGTTGTATGGCGTCGAGGGTGCACCGGTTGTCCGTGCTGTAGAGGGACGGCTGGACGATGACACAGCGTTCGATCCCCAACCGGTTGAGCAGGGTTTCGTAGGCTTCGATGGATGCACCGAAGTTGGGTTTCCGGCCCGGAAAGCGGGGATATTTATCCTTGGGGCCGTAGATGTGCGAGTGCGTTTCACACGATTTGGGGGGTGCGATCAACCGTGGCGTGCGGCCGTCGCCCGAGGCCATGTATTCATCGTTCATGCTGAAGGAACCTCCTTTAGGTGATGAGAGCTTTGCGTGGGACGAAAGAATTCTGATTCGGAATCGCCCGTCGGAAAGGGCGTGGTTCGCCATGGGGACTGCGGCGACTGATAACAAAAAGAGATACGACAGCCCATACAGGCTGCGGGAAGGCTGTTCGCACGGCGGCGCTCAAACTCCATAGCGTTCTGTTGTACAGAACGAATTTCTATTTATTCCATACCCCTTTATAATGTATGCCACAGCGGGGTTCAAGGCAAAATTTACCGGGGCAATCTCCCGGCCGCCCCGGTCGCGGTTGTGTGGTCACGCCGCCTTTACCCCTGCCAGCTTCAGATCGTTAATGCGAAATTTCTCGATGTTCCAGATCCTGTCCCGCAGCAGCTCCGCCGCTTCCCCTCCGATGACGGGCGCAGCCAATTCGGCGAACTTGGCATCGAGTTCCTCGTCTGACAACGGGTCCTCCGGATCTCCCTTGCGGTGGGGCTGAAAATGCCGAAGCTCCCGACCATCCCGCATTTTGACGGTCAACCGGGACGAACGCATGGCCGGGAACCTGCCGGTCATCTCCGCGTCCGGGGAGAGCGTCGTCCGGGCCATCAATTCGCGGATGGCCGGGTCCGCGATCCGTTCGTCGGAAAACGCGTTCAAGCGAACAGAGCCGTAGATCAGCGCGTGGGCGACGACATAGGGCAAACTGAACTTGCACTCGTAGGGGGTGCGCGGTGCGAAGTTGCCGGTAACGGTTATCGGCGTCTGCGCCGTGTCCACCCGAATCGACGCTATCTGAGACACGTCGACGTCATACCGCTCCCGCAGCAACAGCGCCGCATCGATGGCCGAAAAGGTATGGCCGCAACAGCCGTGGTTCTTCTGGGTGACTTTCGTGATGTTATAGTGGCTGCCCAGCCCCTGCGTCGCAAGCTCCCAACGGGGACTTTCAGACAGAGCCGCGCCGAATCCGGCAGCGCCTTCCAGAACGTCGAGGGCTCCGGTTACTCCGTTGGCGGCCCCCTGCCCCGCCGTCACCCCGACCCAGGCGGCATGTCCGGCGTGCAGCGGTTTGGTCATGGAGTCGGAGCGGAACGCCTGCTGAAGACCGGCGGCCAGTGAAGCGGCCGTCGCCAGGGCATGCCGTATGACATCCACGTCGCCGCCGGCCGCCAATGAAGACGCGGCCGCCGCTCCGCCGAAACAGCCCACGGTGCCCGTGGTATGGAAGAATCGATAGTGGGACGGCTGGACTGCGATCCCGATGCGCGTCGAGATTTCATACCCGATCGTGATGGCCTTCAGCAGGTCCATGCCCGATGCGTCCCGCTCTTCCGCCATCGCCAGGGCCGCCGCGATGGTCGGGCACCCGGGATGGTAAATTGCATCGCGGTAGATATCGTCGAATTCGACCGAATGCGATGCGCTGCCGTTGATCCAGGCAGCGGTCGCCGGAAACGCGGTGGTGCCGAAACCCGGCAGACTGCACCTGCCGTGTCCCAGTTCGGCCGCGTGAGCACGGACGAGGTTCACGGCAGGCGAAACCAAGGTCCCCGGAAGCAGTGCGGAAAACCAGTCAAGCAGCGCCCGCTTGGCATAATGGACGACCTCACCGGGCAAATTGCCGGTGCTCTCCCGCAGCGCGTATTCAGCCAAAACGTCCACAAGCATAACCCGTCCCCTTGCCGGGCGATGACGCCGGCCCGTTTCTTACGCGATGATTTTCTTGGCCCTCAGCACGTTGTCGATGTCCGCCTTGAACAGGACGCCTTCCTCGATCTCTTTCACGCGCTTTGCTTCCCGCGCCCAGATGGCCTTGGTTTCCTGCAGCACGTAGTCTGCGTCTTCCCTGGGCACCACCACGATGCCGTCCTTGGAGGCAATGACCACGTCTCCGGGCATCACCACCACCCCGCCGCAGCAGATGGGGAAATTGACTTCGCCCGGGCCGTCCTTGAAGCACCCGCTGGCCACGACCGTACGGGAGTACACGGGGAGGCCGAGTTCCTTGAAGTCGTCCCCGTCGCGCACCGCGCCGTCGATAATCAGCCCGGCGATCCCCACCCTTTTCGCGGTCCTGGCCATCAACCCCCCGAACCCGGCGGTATTGTTCGTTCCGAAGTAGTTGCCGACGATCACGTCGCCGGGCTTGGCCAGTTGGAGCGCCTTATGGAACATGAGGTTGTCGCCCGGCGCGCACATCACCGTTACGGCCGGACCCGCCACGAAATCGCCTTCGTTGACCGGCCGCATCCCCGCGTCCATCACCCGGAAACGGTTCATGGCGTCGGCGATGTTCGGCGTCGGATACTTCTTCAGTTCGTCGATAATGTTCTGATCGGCTCGTTTAATCTCGGATTGGAAACGAAACCCGATCTTCCCGAAGATCGTGGATGAAGATGTTGTCGTCACTGCGAAATCTCCCTGTTTTTGCCTGTATGATTGAGAAGCCCGCCAGCCAATACGATGAGTATCTGCCGCGGCGTGAGGTCGTGAACCACGCGAATTTCTTTCCGTTGCGTTTCGTTCTTCACGGTGAATTCTTTGCTCGGCAATATGTCGTGTATGTTCGGCACCTCCAGCACGTCGCCCGGGCCGATGTCGTCGTAATCCGCTTTTTCCTTGAAGATCAGCGGGACGATTCCGAAATTGATGAGGTTTGCCGTATGGATACGCTCGATGCTCCTGGCGAGCACGATCCGCACGCCGAGGTACATGGGGCATATGGCCGCATGCTCGCGCGAGGACCCCTGGCCGTAGCTGAGCCCCGCCACGATGACGGAGGCCAGCCCCTTGGCCTTCAGCTCCTCGCAGGTCGCAACGAAATCCGGGGCGATGTTTCGGAAAACGAGCTCGCTCGATCTCTGAATGTTGGAACGGTACCGGCTCACCGAACCGGCCGGTATGATGTGGTCGGTGGTGATCTTGTCCCCCAGCTTGATGGCCACGGCCCCCTTGAGGTCCCGCGGCATGGCGGTATTGCGCGGAGGAGTGCCGATGTTCGGGCCGCGAAACACTTTGCCCGAAAAAGTCGGCTGAACGAACATGGAGTCGTCCACGAAGAACCGGTCGGGCTGTGCAACGGCCGGAGAATCGGCCCCCAGGTCGCGGGGATCGGCGATCTTCCCTGAAAGAGCGGCCGCTACCGCGGCCTCGGGACTTACCAGGTACACCTTGGCGTCCTTTGTTCCGCTCCTGCCTTCAAAATTCCTGTTGTTCGTGCGGAGCGAAACCGCCCCGCTCCGGGGCGACTGCCCGTACCCAACGCAGAAGCCGCAGGCGGATTCGAGGATGCGCGCTCCGGAATCGATGATGTCCGTCAATGCGCCGCGATCGGTAATCATCCTCAGGACCTGCCGGCTGCCGGCTACCACCCCGAAACTCACATCGGGATGGACCTTCTTTCCTTTAAGGAGAGCCGCTACCGTCATGAGGTCCTTGAACGACGAGTTCGTGCAGCTGCCGATGAGCACCTGATCGACCGGAATCCCCGCGATCTCCCGTATGTTCTTCACATTATCGGGCGAATGGGGCAAGGCCGCGTTGGGTTCGATTCCGGAGAGGTCGAGGTAGATGGTCCGATCATAGCGGGCCTCAGGGTCGGGAAGGAGTTCCTCCCAATCGTGCTCACGCCCCTGCGCGCGGAAAAAGCCGCGCGTCACCTCATCGCTCGGGAACAGAGACGTCGTCACGCCCAACTCGGCTCCCATGTTGGTAATGGTTGCCCGTTCGGGGACGGATAAACGGCTGATGCCCTCCCCACCGTATTCGATGGCCGTGCCGACGTTGCCCTTGGTGGTGAGTATGCGCAGGAGTTCGAGGATAACGTCCTTTGCCGTTACCCAGGGACGCAGTTTACCCTGGAGGTTCACCCGGACCACTTTGGGGTACGTCAGGAAGAAAGGGCCGCCCGCCATGGCGACGGCGACGTCGAGTCCTCCCGCGCCCATGGCCAGCATACCGACGGCGCCCGCAGTGGGGGTGTGGCTGTCGCTGCCGATCAATGTCCACCCCGGTCGCGTCATCCGTTCCAGATGAACCTGATGACAGATGCCGTTGCCCGGCTTGGAAAACAAGATGCCGTACAGGGACGCAACCGTCTTCAGGTACTGATGGTCGTCCGAGTTTTCGAATCCCTCCTGCAGCGTCAGATGGTCCACATACGATACGGAGAGTTTCGTTCGGACCCGTTCGACCCCCATGCTTTCAAATTGAAGATACGCCAAGGTGCCCAGCGCATCCTGAGTCAACGTCTGGTCCACCCGGATGCTGATTTCGCTCCCCGCTTTAATCTCCCCGGAAACGAGATGGGAAGCGACGAGCTTTTCAACCAGATTCCGTTGCACCTTACGCCTCTTTGTTATCGAGAGCGGTGAAGATTTCGTGGAAATCCTTGGGGGGAACGCCCTTGAAATAGGCCTTCAATCCCAGTTCCGTGCACCATCTCAATTTATCTTTGGTGGCTTTGGACATAATGCCGTCGACCCCCAGAGCATCCAGGGTGGCGATCACTTCTTCCATTTCATGCTCCCGCCGTTCGGAATGAATAACCCCCCTGGCCACAAGGCCGTTGATCACCTCCAGCAGAGGACCGGCGGTCAGCGTTTCCTGCACGGATGCCAGGACGTCGTCTTCAATGCGATACTTGTGGGCGGCGAGAATCATCTCCAGCAGCAGGGTGACAAACCCTTTCATGAAGATGCTTCTGAACATCTTGGAGGCCGAAGCGCTTCCGGCGGGCGCATCCAGAAACGTTATGTTCATTCCGTAAGGCGCCATTTTCTCCGTGAATGCTTTCGCACCGTTCCCCGAAACGGATACGGGCACTTTGTGTCCGTAAGTGGGGACCGGCCCCATCACCGCGCAGTCCACGAACGAACAGACCGGTGAAATGATGGAATCGACCTTTTCCTTGGTCATCGGCGAAGTGGCGTTGAGGTCGACGTACACGTGATGCCCCTTCAGAAAGGGCTTTACCGTTTCCGCTATGGGTATGGCCATGTTCGCGCTGACTGCGGAAACGACGATTTCGGTACCGTCAACCAATTCCTTCTCGCCGGGAGCCAGCGTCACGCCCGCCTGTTCGGCCCTTTTGGCGATCAGTTCCGACTGCGGCGCGATGTTCCAGAACTTGTCATAGGCCATGATCCCGTTGAGGCCCTCTTTTTTGAGACCGGCGGCAATATTGAATGCTGCTTCGCCAAAGCCGATGAAACCGAGCTTGACCATCGAACATCCCCCTCTGATACCTTTCATGATATGGAATCGTTCCGTCTCGAAGCCGTACCGTCAGGCTCCCACGCATCGAGGAACGCTACGGAATCAGACTCCCAAAGCCTTTTTTCGAGCACGCTCCAGCGCGTATTTCACCAGGGCGGCGAATCGATAAATGCCGTGCACGAACTTGCCGTAGGGCAGCGTCAGGAACAGCCCCATCACGAATCCGAGATGAACGACCAGGAGCACCCCCATGGCCGCCGTTTCGCGCAGGGCGAGCAGGAGCAGGCCGCTGACGCTGGTCAGCAGAAGCAGGACCGTGAACGAAACGTCGATCTGGTATTGATCGCCGTCGCTGATGTCCCGATTGCGCCGAGACTTCAAGACCAGCAACCCCACGGGCCCGATCACCAGGCCGATGCCCCCCAGGGTGCCGAGGATAACGGGGAGCGACAGGTAGCCGTAGGGTGCGTTCCATTCAAGGATGAAATGGTAGAATGCCCCCACCGTGGTGGCCGTAAAGCACAGCAGGAATCCGTAGAAGGTGCTGTGGTGGAACCAACGCCGCGCCTGGGAATGCTTGTCCTCGGGGTACGTACACCCCCAGCCCAGATCGTCCAGGTATTCGAGCCGAAGCGTCTCTTTGAGGGCCGTCAGCAAAGCCGTGGGGTTCACGAAATCAGAGAGTTTCTCTCCGATGTCCCGCCAGAAGCGCGTGAATCCGACCGCCAGGGCTGTCAACACGAACACCGCCACAAGACTGAAGACGGTGACGAGCATCCCATGGGGGGTTATCCGGTAGAAATCTCCGCCGGGCACCGGAACCGTGAGGCTCTCGCTGCCCAGCGCGCCGAAGCCTACGATAAAGATGATCAGGGTCAGCGCCGACAGCAGCGAAACCAGGAAGCGGTTTTTCCGAAACGCCTCGGCCATAATGCCCGGCCATGCGTATTTCTCATAGGACTGCACCCTGATTTTGGCAAAGGTGAGCGGAGGGTTCACATCGAATTCGTGCGGCGGGGCGTACTGGCACGCGTAGTAGCACTCGCCGCAGTCGTGGCACAGGTTGGCGAGATAGTTCATATCGCGGGGAGGAAACGCACGCCGGAACTCCATCGCCGGCCAGACCGCACAAAACCCTTCGCAATACCGGCAGGAATTGCAAACGGTCATCATCTTTTCGCTTTTGGTCATCAACTCATTTTCCGACATGGGTTTACCAACTCCTTCCGGCACTCGTTCACTCACCCTGTTTCGCCAGGGCCGCCGCCCCTTTACCGGCGATTCTTCCGAAAATATTGCCGATCACCAGACCGATTCCACCGACATAGCCCTTGGGGAGGATGTTGCCCGCCATGATCTCTCCCGCGGCGAAAATGTTTTCAAAGGGTGTTCCCTCTTTGGTGATGACTTCCGCCTTTTCGCTCACCTTCAGTCCGAAATAGGTGAACGTCAGTCCCGGCCGAAGCGGGTAGCCATAGAACGGCGGGGTATCGATACGCTGGGCCCAGTGGGTCTTCGGCGGAGTCAGGTTCGCGGTTTTGCAGTCGTCCAGAGCCTTGTGATCGAAGGTCCCCGGCTGAACCGCCCGGTTGAACTCCTCTACCGTGGCCTTTACCTTGTCCGCCGGGAGTTCGAGCTGACGGGCCACGTCATCTATTGTATTGCCCTTGATACCGGGGAAGATCGTCGGCATGAAGCGGTCGATCACCTTGGAGTCGATCAGGGAAAACGCGATCTGATCGGTCTGCTGAGCGACAAGACGACCCCAGATAGCGTAGCGCATGGGCCAGAAGTCTTCGCCCTCGTCGTAAAAGCGCTCGCCTTCCTTGTTCACCATGATTCCCAGCGGGACGCAGTCGACCCGGGTCACGATTCCGCCGTCGAATTTCGGTGAACGGGCATCGATCGGAACCATGTGCCCCTGGGAAGGATCGGCCACCGTCTCCGCGCCCAATTCGATGAGCGCTTTGAGTACCGTACCCAGGCCATAAAAGGTACCGCGAATGATGAAATTTTCCGCGGTCTCGCCCCAGATTTCTTTCAACCACGGTATGTTGGACTGGAACCCACCGGTGGCGGCAATCACCGTTCGGGCTCCTATCTGCACGATCTTGCTGCCGTTCATCCGGACCGTTGCAGAACGAAACCTGCCGTCGGTAACTTCAAGTCCGATGACCTCTGCATTGTAGAGGATGTTCACTCCCAGATCCTCGGCCGATGCGTAGAGGGTGTTCATCAGGGTTTTTCCGCCGCCGAGGAACCAGGCATTGGTGCGGGCGGTATGAAGCGTCCCGGCCAGCGCCCCCTGGAACCGCATCCGCTTGTGTTTCAGCCACGGCACGCATCCCGACGACTCCCGAATCACCATTCTCGCCAATTCCTGATTGGCCAACCCGCCGGTCGCCCGGATATAGTCGTCCCAGAATTCCTTTTCGGGGTAGACCCCCGTGAACGGATCGAACAACGTTTCGTGCATCAGCCGCATGTTGCGCGTATGCCTGCTGTTGCCGCCCCTGAAATGTTTCGGGGCGCACTCCAGCAACAGAACGCGCGCACCGTTCTCGCGCGCGGTAATCGCCGCGCTCAGGGCGGCGTTCCCTCCGCCCAGGACAAGAACATCCCAATCGTTCCCAACGTCCGGATTCATATCGTATCCCACCCTTCGGCGTCGTTGTTCTGTACAGCAGAACGTCTTTCTATTTATGCGTGATCCTTTTGTACTGAATATAGAAAAAAGATGCAAGAATTTTTTTCTATCTGAACGCCGGCCGAAAAAGACGGGGAAGTACTTTCGATTTTTCACCGGTGGAGTATTCTATAAAAGGGAGATTGACGACGACCAACAGCCGCCCTGGTTCCGTGCAGAGAGGAGAAGAACAATGGATGTTTCCGAGGCGATCAGGGGGAGGAAGAGTATCCGCTCGTACCTGTCCACGCCGGTGGAGCAGGAGAAGATCGAAAAAATCCTGGAAGCGGGCAGACTTGCCCCCTCGGCCAGCAACTATCAGGACTGGAAATTCATCGTGGTGAGGGACGAGGAGACGCGCAAGAAACTCACGCGCGCCGCGGGCGGCCAGACGTATGTGGGCCAAGCCCCCGTGGTGCTGGTGGCCTGCGCCACGGAGTCGAAATCTATCATGATGTGCGGACAGCCCGCCCACACGGTGAACGTATCCATTGCCTTTTCCTTTATGCTGCTGCAGGCGTACGAACTGGGGCTGGGCACATGCTGGATCGGCGCCTTTCGGGAGGAGGAAGTCAAGAAGGTGCTCGACGTACCGGATTACGCCCGCGTGGTGGCCATGTCGCCTCTCGGCTACGCCGACCGAGTTCCCCTGCCGCGGTCGCGAAAAAGCATGGAGGAGGTTGCCTGCTTCGAAACGTTCGAGGAATAATAACCGTTGGCTCCGCCTTTCTCATACGTGCTTACGGAGAAACCAGGAGCTATCAAGTCTCCAAACCTTTAAATAGATGAAATCAGGCTGACGGCGAAGTCCACGGAATCGTCGCATTTGTCTTTCGCTGTCGGAGGAAGTGCCCTTCCCTCACCCGGCCTGCGGCCGCCCTCTCCCGGCGGGAGAGGGGAACCGGTGTGCTTGCCGTCAGCGGCAATAAAACGGACCGGCGAACCGCTTTTTTCATGATACGGGGAAGGATCGATCATCATTCTCCCGCGTTTTCCCTTTACAGCAAGGGGAACGGCCGTTTCGAATGAAGATGCCCGCCTTGAACGCTGCCCGAAACAATCATTTTCCCCTTCTCGACAAGAAAAAACTTGCAAGTTGGGAGATGTTTTTTCTAGAATAAGGAAACTTATTCCAATATACAGAAAATTATGGAAAGCACACGGAAAATTTTCCTCATCCTCGAGAGGGTCGCTATAGCCGGTGAAACCGGCATAACGGAACTGAGCAGCGAATTGGGGCTCGGGGTGAGTCTGGTTCACCGTCTTCTCGCGGTTCTGAAAGATTTAGGCTACGTCGGGCAGGACCCCAAGAGTAAAAAATACTTCGCCACGTTGAAGCTGTTCGAAATCGGATCAATGGTGAGGGGCCGGCTGAATCTGCTCAAAATCGCCCATCCCGTCATGGAACGTCTGAGCGAGAAAATCGGCGAGACGATTCTGGTGGGCTTCATGGATGAGGGCGAAGTGGTCTACATCGACAAGGTGGACAGCGGCAACACGTTGAAGATCGATCTTTCCATCGGACTTCGGGTTCCCGCGTACTGCACAGCCTTGGGCAAAGTCCTCCTGGCAGACCTTCCCCAAGAAATGCTGAACAGATATCTGCGGAACCGTACCTTCGAACAATACACGCCAAACACCATAACATCGCCGAAAGAGTTCGACCTGCATCTGGCCGGGGTCAGGGAACAAGGCTACGCGCTTGACGAAGGAGAATTCGAAGACTCGGTCCGGTGCATGGCGGCCCCCATACGCGACGACAGCGGCAGAGCCATCGCCGCACTTGGGGTTGCCGGACCCAGCATGCGCCTGACTCCGGATAAGATTTTAGCGCTCAGCGATCCGGTGACCTCGACGGCCCTCGCGATATCCCGTCAACTGGGGTTTCACGAGAACACCCTGCACTGACGTTATTGCCATGATCTCAACCGGCGGCAGCGCCTCCTCCCTCTACCGCATTCCACTCAATGTGGCCCTGCTCTCCTTCTTGTATAAAAGCAAGCAGAAGGGACATGCTAAGGCCCGGACAAAAACCGGATGCCTGTTGATCCAAGCTCGTCACTCTAAGTACGGACCGGGTGAAGCACACGCTTCACGATGTCCGCCGCCCCCGAATAGAGCAGCCGGTGTCCACTGTTTTGATGTTGCTCGAAATGCGTATATCGAAGGGTCTGGGAGGTGAGCGGTCAGGCCGGTGTGACGGCCATGCCGCATGGGACTGTCCGGGCGGGGACTACGCTCTACATGAAAAGAAACTCATGTTCCCCTCAACCCGAACGTCGACAGGCAGCGAGCAATCCTCGAACATAGTCCGAAGCCGCTGAGGCGTCCGTGGAATCAGCTCTCCGGCCCTGCCCCACATGCGCAGGTAACGATCGGACCAGCGGCCGGATTCAACCAGTGTGGTGAACACCATATTCCCGCCGGGCTTGCGTACCCGAACGAGTTCCCGCAACAGCCCCTCGGCGTCCGTGACGACGTGAAGAATGTTCATGGCCACAATAGTGCCGAAGACGTTCTCCTTGAACGGCAACCGCCGCACGTCCGCATGAAGGAACACAACGTTGTCCGGCAAAGCCCCACAGAGATTCGTCAGGCGGCCTTTGGCCGTCCGCAACAGTTTCAGCGATTGATCGAGGAACACTGTTGGTCGACGCGCGCATGCCGCATATGCAGGCGCCGTAAAGGCGAGAGAACCGCATCCGGCATCCAGCACCCAATCCCCCTCCGACACCCCGAGAGCATCCCGGCAGAAGGTTTCGAATTGCGATGTGCGGTATCCCCACATTATACGGTTGTAAAATCGATTGCAGGCCACGAGGTCGTAAAAGGCCAGCGCGCCTGCTTCGTCATAGGAATTGGTCCGGTCATCCGGGGAGTAGAGAGAGAAAAGCCCGGGTTCCACTTCCCGGAGTTCCACGCCGTCTTGCAGTAGGTGCCGGAGAGATTCACGGGAAATCATGAAGGCCTTCCTTATGGTTATCAATTGGGATCACATGCAGAAAGATAGAACAGTGCGTGAACCATCCGCAAGGGGGGGAGGGAAGGAACTTCAGTGGGGTCCTGCTGGGCAAATCCGCTTCCGTCCGGCGGTGCCGTGACCGGATGGAACGAAAAGAAAGCGCGGCAGGGAGTTATGCGCCGATTTCCGCCAGCACGGCGTCCGTGACGTCCTTCGTGGCGGCCGTTCCCCCCAGATCGCGAGTGGCGATGCCTTTGCCGGTCACCGTTTCGATGGCCTTCATCAGGTCACGGGCGGCATCTTCCCGGCCCAGGAAGTCGAGCATCATTTGCACGGACCAGAGGGTGGCCACGGGATTGGCGATCCCTTTTCCGGCGATGTCGGGTGCCGAACCATGCACCGGTTCGAACATGGAGGGGAATTTTCGCTCCACGTTGAGATTGGCCGAGGGAGCCACGCCGATGCCGCCGGCCACCGCAGGACCAAGGTCGGAAAGGATGTCGCCGAACAGGTTGCTCCCCACCACCACGTCGAACCAGTCTGGATGCTGCACGAAATGGGC
Source organism: uncultured delta proteobacterium (assembly GCA_963826125.1). Lineage (GTDB taxonomy): Bacteria > Desulfobacterota > Desulfarculia > JACQYL01 > CAWGVV01 > CAWGVV01. Next base: position 1,337,757 of record CAWGVV010000001.1, read on the forward strand.
GGTGAGGATGTCGATGTGGAACTGGTCGCGCCGGATTTCCGGATATTCTTCCGCCATGGCGGCGAATCGCTCGTCCCAGTAGGGCATGGTGAACTTGATGCCGTTGGATTTGGTGGCCGAGGTGATGTGTTTGTCCGGCCGTTTCCGCGCCAGATCGAACGCGAAACGCAAGACGCGGTCCACCCCTTTACGGGTGAAAACGGTTTCCTGCACCACGAATTCCCGGTCGGTGCCGGGGAAAAAACGGCCGCCAGCGTCGGAATACTCCCCCTCCGTGTTCTCCCTCACCACCACGAAATCGATGTCGTCAGGCGTGCGTCCAGCCAGGGGGCTGTGGATACCGGGCAGCAGCCGAACCGGACGAAGATTCACGTATTGGTCGAAACTGCGGCGGATGGGCAGCAGGAGCCCCCAGAGCGACACATGGTCCGGCACGCCCGGGGCGCCGACCGCACCAAGCAGGATCGCGTCGAAGTCCCTGAGCCGCTCCAAGCCGTCCTCGTGCATCATGGCTCCGTGCTCCAGATAATAGGCGCAGGAATAGGGAAATTCGGTGCAGACGACTTCAAAGCCGTATTTTTCAGCCAGGGCATGCAGCGCGCGGACCCCTTCGGGAACCACTTCCCTGCCGATGCCGTCACCGGGGATGAGCGCGATGGAGTATTTCATGGTAATGTCCTTTCCTGCGAGAAAACCTGCGCCCGGAACGATTCTCAGGAAGATTTTCGAGCCACGAGCGACGGCATACATCAGCCAAACGGCCGCCCTTCATGGTGTTGGATTCTACCACGAACGATCACGTTTTTCTCGCGGAAAACGCCATTAACTTGTTCGGGATGAATAACGAAAAGGCGCCAGAGGAAGGGAGGTTTATCGCGGAATTCGGGAAAGCATTCAGCCGTGGGATTGAACCGGACCGTTCGAGCTTCGATACCTCGGCCCGAACGGTTGAATATGGTCTCGGCCGAGGGCTGATCCGTTTGTCGCATTTATTGAAGCCGATGGCCTGTTCCAGGTGCCCGAACGAAGCGAACGCAGGACAATGCGATCCCGTTCGCCCCGACGTATAAAAGGACGAACGCAAATCATCGAAAGATGACGGCTTTCTCTCTGCTGAACGAAAGAACGATTCCTGAAATTCTCAGAAGATTCCGTCGCGGCCGTGCTCCGTCAGGGGAGCCCTTCTGCGACGCTGAGGTAAAATTCGTGTATCCGCTTCAGGAGGTCGTCCGCACTCTCTCCCGTTTGCAATTCGTTGGTGTCCCACCACCCGAGTTCGTTCAAATGGTCGACGTCTTCAATGATCCCCTTGAAATACCGTTCTTTCCATTGTGCCGATTGTACGGATACGAGTCCGTCGTTTTCCCCTTCCGCCTTTTCGATGATCTGAAACGGCAGATTGAACAGGTTGACGAAGCTCCACTGTTTCCGTCTGCCGGCGTAGGTCTGAAAGCGTATGGTGGCTTCGCACTCACGCTCGTAAGCTCTCACGTCGGGATTGAGGTTGAATTTCCGGCACGATTTCACCTGCAGGTCCTGAAAGGCATCCAGGTCCAATCCGCATTGTTTGGCGAAGGGAATGACTTGGGGCAGGTTTCCGATGGCCCAGTCGGCAAAGGGGGACCCCCAATGGGGCGTTGCAACTGTGGTGAGGGATGCCACATGACGGTGAATCATCCCCTCTTCCCGGTCGTTGAACAGCATGTGGCGGGCATCCAGACCGCCCATGCTGTGCGCGATGATGTTGACCTTTTCCGCCTTGGTCTTTTCCAGTATGGCGGAAACGTTCCGTTCCAGGTCCCGGGCGCGCACTTCCACTCGAGCCGCCCATGAAACGTTCGAATGGAACACGGTGTAGCCCGCCGCCTTGAGCTTGGTGCGGACGCCCTTGAAATAGTGGAGTTTGTCCAGTACCGGGTCGTCCGAGTTGTCCACCTCCAGAGCATCGTTCCATGGTGCGTCGAAACGACTCACGCCGTGAGCGAGAATGATCGGATAGGTCATACGGCAACCTCCATTTCTCCCTGAACCGTGCCTTATTTTACCATGTTCCCGCCTCTGTGGCGCGGACAATTGTCGCTTCGGGGTTTCGCTCCCGAGCGACGGCCGGTTGTTTTTTCTTTTTCTCGCGGTTGCGGTCTGGTATATTCAATCTCTTGTTCATCACCGATTCTCTCTCGCCGGCACGCTTTTCCACCACGTGCAGAGTGAAGAAACGAACCGGATACATCATTTAAGGAGCAACGCGTCATGCGGGTCTTATCAGGTATTCAGCCTTCGGGGGAACTTCACATCGGCAATTTCTTCGGAATGATGAAGCCGATGCTCAGATATCAGGAAAAGGCGGAACTGTTCGTCTTCCTCGTTAACTTCCACGCTCTCACCACGGTGGACAACGGCGATCTGCTCAGGCATAACACGCTGAATGCAGCCAAGGACTGGCTGGCCCTGGGCCTCGACCCGGAGAAGTGTCTGTTCTACGTGCAGGGCGACGTCCCCGAAGTGACCGAACTCACCTGGGTGCTGTCCAATGTCACCCCCATGGGACTGCTGGAGCGGTGCCATTCGTTCAAGGACAAAATCGCCAAGGGCGTTCAGCCGAACCATGGACTGTTCGCCTACCCCGTGCTCATGGCCGCAGACATCCTGCTGTATCAGGCGGAGATCATCCCGGTGGGAAAAGACCAGATCCAGCACGTGGAGGTCACCCGGGACATCGCGGTGAAATTCAACAATACGTACGGCGAAACCTTCGTTCTTCCCGATTACGAAATCGACAAGACCCTTGCCGTCGTGCCCGGTCTGGATGGACAGAAGATGTCCAAATCGTACGGCAACACCATTGAGATATTCTCGTCCAAAAAGGACCTGAAGACCAAGGTAATGAGGATCGTGACGGACTCCACTGCGGTGGAGCAGCCCAAGAACCCCGATACGTGCAACCTCTTCGCCCTGTGCAGGCTTTTCTATTCCGAAACGGAAATCGAAGAACTGCGCGCCCGCTACCTCGCTCCCGGACTCAAGTATTCCGATGTAAAGAAAGACCTTGTCCAACGCATCTGGGACTACTTCGCTCCCTATCGGGAGCGGCGCGAAGAACTCGAAAAGAGTGAAGACTACGTGCGGTCCGTCCTGCGTGAAGGGGCGGAAAAGGCCCGCGCCGTCGCCCTTCCCACTCTGGAAAAAGTGCGTGAAAAAACGGGGTTGAGCTATTGATGCTTCCGTACGCGGTTTGTGCGGCCCCATAAATCGGCGTTTTGCTTCCTTGCGGACGTTTCGGTTTCCTTGCCGGCCTGAAGAATGGTAGAATGACGGGAAAACGAGCTTGATGACTGTGCCAGCACCGAAGCGGCAAAAGTCGCGAAAGGAGGGGTTCCCATGCCCAAAGGCGTTACGGTAACGGAGCATATTCTCACGAGAGAGAGAGATTTCCCGGAGGCCACGGGGGCCTTCTCGCTCCTCATGTCGGAAATGGTTGTCGCCGCGAAAATCGTTTCCCGGGAAGTGAAGAAAGCCGGGCTCATCGATGCCTTCGGGTACACGGGGGACACGAACGTCCAGGGCGAGCAGGTGATGAAGCTCGATCAATACGCCAATAGCCTGCTGATAAGCCGACTGGAAAAATGCGGCCAGTTGTGCGCCATGGCTTCGGAGGAAGACGCCGAACCCATCTTCATTCCCGACAAATACCCCAAGGGGAAATACGTCGTGTGCTTCGATCCGCTCGACGGATCGTCCAACATCGACGCCAACGTGAGCATCGGCACCATCTTCGCCATCCACAAGAAGATGACGCCCGGAGACAACGGCTCGCTGGACGACCTGCTCCAGCCGGGCAACACCATCGTCGCCGCCGGATATTTTCTGTACAGCTCGGCCACCATGCTGGTGTACTCGAGCGGTAAAGGCGTGCACGGGTTCACGCTGGACCCGAGCCTGGGCGAATTCCTCCTTTCCCACGAAGACATCAGGATGCCCTCCAAGGGAAAGATTTACAGCGCCAACGAGGGGAACATCAATTATTGGGATCAGGGAGTGAAAAACTTCCTTTCCTATATCAAAGAGGAAGACAAGGCGACCAAACGTCCCTATTCCAGCCGCTACATCGGTTCGCTGGTGGCGGATTTTCACCGGACGCTTCTCTACGGCGGCATCTTCATGTATCCCAAAGACAATAAAGACGCCCGCAAGCCGTACGGCAAGCTCCGTTTGCTCTACGAGTGCGCTCCCCTCGCCTTTATTGCGACCAATGCCGGAGGATACGCCAGCACGGGGGACGGCCCGGTCCTCGACGTGGCCCCCACGGAAATCCATCAACGGGTGCCGCTCTTCATCGGAAGCAAGGAAGACGTGATGATGGCGGAAGAATTCGTTCAGGGAAAACGGTAGCCGTTCCTCTATGATCGTACTCGGCATTGAATCTTCCTGCGACGACACGGCTGCGGCAGTCGTCCGGGACGGGGAAGACATTCTCTCGAGTGTGGTGGCGTCCCAGATTCCCGTGCACGCCGAATTCGGGGGCGTCGTCCCCGAACTCGCGTCCCGGGAGCACGTGCGCGCCATCGTTCCCGTCATCGACCATGCGCTGGAACAGGCCGGACTGGGTCTGGACCGGTTGGACGGCATTGCCGTGACCATGGGCCCCGGCCTGATGGGGTCCCTGCTCGTGGGAATCGGTGCGGCCAAAAGCATCGCCTCGGTCACCGGCCTGCCCCTCACCGGCGTCAACCACCTGGAAGCGCACATCATGGCGGCCTTCCTGGAGAAGGCCAAGCCCGGATTTCCGCTCATCGCCCTCGTCGTTTCCGGAGGCCACACCAGCCTCTATCTCGTTCGGGGCTTTCTGGACATGGAACCCCTGGGACAAACCAGGGACGACGCGGCCGGTGAAGCGTTCGACAAGGTGGCAAAGCTGATCGGACTCGGCTATCCCGGCGGCGTGTACATCGACCGCATCGCCCCACGAGGGGATGCTCACGCCGTCCGCTTCACGCGCCCCATGCTCGACCCGGAATCGCTCGATTTCAGCTTCAGCGGATTAAAAACGGCGGTGGTCAATTACGTGGCCCGGAATCCGCTTCCCGCAGACCTCGATTCCCGCGAAGTGTACGATCTCGTGGCAGGCTTCCAGGAAGCCGTGGTCGACGTGCTGGTGGCCAAAACGTTGCGGGCCGCGCAGCGATTCGGGGTCGACACTATCTCTCTGGCGGGTGGTGTCGCTGCCAACAGCCGCCTTCGGGAGCGTATGAGGGAAACGGCGGTCGAGCACGGATTGCACCTCTTCGTTCCGGGCATCAAATTATGTACCGACAACGCGGCCATGGTGGCCGCGCTCGGATACCATCGCCTCCGCGCGGGATTACGGGATTCGTCCACATTGGACGGCTTCTCACGGGTTCCCGGTCCCGTCGCGGCCGGCCGGTAACCCGGCCATGTTATCCCTACGATGTCGTCGTTTGCCATGAATCCCCGCAACCGCCTCAGACAAAACAATTTACGGGCACGAAAAGCCCTGGGCCAGCATTTTCTCACGGATCCCTCCATCTGCACGGCCATCGTGGAAGGGGCGTCGGTTTCGCCTTCCGATGTGGTGGTGGAAGTGGGACCCGGCCTAGGCGCTCTGACCCGGCTCCTGGCGGAGCGGGCCGGACGGGTGATCGCGGTGGAAATCGACACGGGGCTGGCCGACATCCTGAAGGAGGAACTGGCGGACCTGGGGAACGTGGACGTCATCAACCGGGATTTCCTCACCATGGACCTGCGTACGCTGGCCGGCGAATCCGGCGGAATTCTGCGCGTGGTGGGAAATCTGCCGTACAACATCACCTCCCCTATTCTCTTTCAGCTCATGGACACTCCGGACATTCTGACCAGAGCGACCTTCATGGTGCAAAAGGAGGTCGCGGACAGACTGCTTGCCGAACCCGGAGGCCGCGACTTCGGGATCGTAACGGTCCTGCTGGGGTACCATGCCGAAGTGTCGCGCCTCTTCGACGTTTCGCCCCGGTCGTTCCACCCCCGCCCGCGAGTCGGCTCCACGGTGATCCGCGTCGATTTCGAAAAGCCTTTTCCCCAGCGCGTCGGGGACGAACGCTATCTTCGATCCGTGGTGAAAGCGGCCTTCTCCATGCGGCGGAAAATGATAAAGAACTGCCTGTCCAGAGCGGCGAGTCTGCACCGCACCGAGGAAACGGTCATGGCGGCGCTGGAAAGCGTGGGCATCGATCCCAACGCACGGGCGGAAACCGTTTCCCTGGCCCGATTCGTGGCACTTGCCGAAACGCTGCTGGCTGCCGGGCAAACCAGGCCGGAAGAGGACATTCCGGATATCGCTTGACAAAAGCAAATTCAGGGATTAGTTTTTTTGAGATTCTAAGTGGGCTTGGATCCAGACGGCTGGACTGAGACTCCGAAAAAACAGGTTAAGCTTTTCTGTCGGTGTGTTCAAAGACCGGCCTATTTGCCTGTTCGCACGGCGTTTACGGTGTCCTTCCGGTACTTCTGGGAGGACTTTTTTTATGGATATCGTAAACGAACCGAAAGCGATGCAGCAGAAGGCCGAAGCGTGGAGGAAAGGCGGCTTCACGGTGGGATGTGTGCCCACCATGGGGTTTCTCCACAACGGACACCTGGAACTCATGCGGCGCGCCCGCGCCGCATGCGACAGGGTAGTCGTCAGCATCTTCGTCAATCCCACTCAGTTCGGCCCCAACGAGGACTTCTCCTCCTACCCCAGGGATTTCGAAAGAGACCGCGCTCTCATTGAAAGCGTGGGCGTCGACGTCATTTTCTCCCCGACCCCGGAAATGATGTACGCCAAAGGCGCCCAGACGTTCGTGGAGGTGACGGAAGTAACGAAGGGGTTCGAAGGAGCCAGCCGGCCGGGGCACTTTCGCGGCGTAGCCACGGTGGTCAGCAAGCTTTTCAACATCATGAAGCCGCACTACGCCTATTTCGGGGAAAAGGATTTTCAACAGCTCACCGCCGTCAAACGCATGGTCCTGGACCTCAACATGGACCTTACCGTCGTCGGCTGCCCCACGGTGCGGGAAACGGACGGCCTCGCCATGAGTTCCCGCAATGTCTATCTCTCTCCGGAGGAAAGAAAAGCGGCAACGTGCCTGCGCCGCGCCTTTCTGCGCGCCCGGGAGTTGGCGACCGGAGGGGAAACGTCCACGAATACCATCCTGGCTGAAGCCGGGTCGATCATAGAAAAAGAACCTCTGGCCAGAATCGACTATGTCGAGATCTGCGACCCCGAGACTTTGCAAAAAACAGACACTCTGCCGGAAAACGCACGATTGGTCATGGCGGTCTGGATCGGAAAGACCAGGTTGCTGGACAACGGACAACTGAGTGGAAAGGAATCGTTGTCATGAGACGATACATGCTGAAATCGAAGATTCACCGCGCCACCATCACCGAGGCGGACCTTAACTACGAAGGCTCCCTCACCATAGACCGGGACCTGTTGGACCAGGCCAATATTTTCCCCTATGAAATGGTCAAGGTGTACAACATCAACAACGGAGCGCGATTCGAAACATACGCCATCGAAGGCGAACGCGGCAAGGGCGACATCTGCCTGAACGGCGCCGCGGCACGCATGGGACACCCCGGCGACCTTATCATCATCACCACGTTCGTGGACATGGACGAAGCGGAAGTCGCTCATCACAAGCCCCTCGTCGTGCACGTGGACAACCGCAACAGAATTTCTGGCCCCCGGGTCGCGACCAAGGCGATATAACCGTTCCCTTCGGGCGTATTTCGTGCCGATTCCCGGCGATATACCGGGAATCGGCTCTATGAGCGCAGTGAACCGTTTGCGATTCCATCCCTCCCCCTTGTCACCGGTTCATCACTGAATTCCGGGAAAGCATCCTGCCGCGGGAACGATTCAAACCGTTCGTGCTTCGATACCTCTCAACTAACATTTTTTTGCATTAACAAAATCAACTCGTTAAGAACATTAACATGATAATCGAAATAGGTTCGAACAGCTACGAAGAGAGAAGATGTATGTCGTAACCGTGGGAATCTCTCCCTGCCCCCCTTAGCAAGGGGGGGCGAGGGGGGATTTCGCAATCCGGCCGAATCGGCAGGCTGTTTCTTGCCTACGCCTCGCCACGCCACGCCAACGGCGGGGGCTTACTTCGCTCGGCATGAATGGTCAAAGATGCCATGGCCGTGAACTCATCCGTTCGCCCTGATGGAGAGAAGCTTGTCATGAGCTTGTGGAAGGGGGCGAACGCATGTCTTCGGAAAATGACCGTTTTCACTCTGCCTAACGAAAAAACGCTTTCCGAAGAACCGCTGTTGATCCTCGTGCACCCCCGGGCACAGCCCACTTTCGGGGGTGGCGGGAAAGAGGCGGAAATTTTTGAGAGCATCGCAAAGCGCCATAAAATCCACTCATGCTTTTGTTCCGCAGCCTTATTGCTTCGAATCTTTACACGGCACACGATATTTGCTACTGTCACACGTTACATTATTCCCGAGAAGGAGGGATTACCATGGGTGAACACGTTCTCTTTACGTCCGAATCCGTGACCGAAGGACATCCGGACAAAGTCGCAGATAAAATCTCCGATGCAGTACTCGACGCCATTATGAAGGACGACCGCTCTTGCAGGGTGGCCTGCGAGACGCTGGTTACAACGGGTGTCGCGTTTATCGCCGGCGAAATCACCACGAACACGTGGGTGGACATCCCGCAGCTCGTGCGGGAAACCATCAAGGAAATCGGGTATAACGATTCCGCCATGGGGTTCGACTGGGAGACATGCGCCGTCATCACCAGCATCGACAAACAATCGCCGGACATCGCGATGGGAGTCATTGAGGATGAGACCGCGCAGAAGGAACAGGGTGCGGGAGACCAAGGCCTCATGTTCGGCTATGCCAGCAACGAAACCCCCGAATTGATGCCGCTGCCCATATCACTGGCCCACAAGCTTTCCATGAGGCTCACCAAGGTGCGGAAGAACGGCGCGTTGAATTTCCTGCGGCCCGACGGCAAGTCCCAGGTCACCGTGGAATATGAAAACGGCACACCGCGCCGCGTGGAAGCGATCGTCATCGCGACCCAGCATACTCCGGACGTGAAGTACAAGGTGCTGCGGGAAGCAGTGGTCGAGGAAGTCATTAAAAAGGTGATCCCTCCCCAGTTCCTGGACGGTGACACCAAGATTTACGTGAACGCCACCGGCCGTTTTGTGGTGGGCGGACCTCATGGCGACTGCGGGCTCACCGGAAGGAAGATCATCGTCGACACCTACGGCGGCCATGGGAGCCACGGCGGCGGCTGCTTCTCCGGAAAGGACCCGTCGAAACTGGACCGGAGCGGCTCCTACATGGCGCGATACATCGCGAAAAACATCGTAGCGGCCAAACTGGCCGAGCGATGCGAAGTACAGTTGGCCTACTGCATCGGCATGGCGGACCCCGTTTCCGTGATGGTGACCACGTTCGGCACCGGCAATGTATCGGATGACAAGCTGGTATCCCTGGTGCGGGAAATCTTCCCCTTGAAGCCCAAAGGCATCATTCACGGCCTCGATCTTCTCAGACCCATCTACAAAAAGACCGCCTGCTACGGTCATTTCGGCCGCGAGGATCCGGATTTCTCATGGGAGAAAACGGATAAGGCGGACATCCTCAAGGAACGCGCCGGCATATAGGGAGCATTTGCTATGGATTACCACGTAAAAGACGCATCGTTGGCTGAAAAGGGCAAACTGCGGACCGAATGGGCGTATCAAAGCATGCCGGTGCTCCATTCCATTACCGATCGATTTGAAAAAGAGCAGCCGCTGAAGGGATTGATCATCGGGGCGTGCCTCCATGTGACCACGGAAACGGCATGCCTCATGAAAACACTCAAGGCGGGCGGGGCTCAAGTTGCCTTGTGCGCGTCAAACCCCTTGAGCACTCAGGACGACGTGGCCGCCCACTTGGCGCTGGATCACGGCTTGCCGGTGTTCGCCATCAAGGGAGAAGACACCAAGACGTACTATGAACACATCAACAGCGTGCTGGGGTTCTCTCTCAACATCACCATGGACGACGGCGCGGACCTGGTTTCCATGATTCATTCGGAGCGGCGCGAACTCATCAGCACCATCAGGGGCGGCACCGAGGAAACTACTACCGGCGTGATCCGGCTGCGCAGCATGGCGGAACAGGGCGTGTTGAGCTATCCCATCATTGCCGTCAATGACGCCGACACCAAGCATCTGTTCGATAACCGGTACGGGACCGGTCAGAGCACCATCGACGGCATCGTCCGGGCGACCAACCGACTCCTCGCCGGGAGCACCTTCGTAGTGTGCGGGTACGGCTGGTGCGGACGCGGGCTGGCGACCCGTGCGCGAGGCATGGGCGCCAACGTCATCGTTGTGGAAGTGGACCCGCTCCGGGCGCTGGAAGCGGTGATGGACGGGTTTCGGGTAATGCCCATTGCCCAGGCCGCTCCCCTCGGGGATTTCTTCTGCACGCTGACCGGCGACATCCACGTGATCCGGCGGGAGCATTTCTTGCAGATGAAAAACGGCGCCATTGTATCCAATTCGGGACATTTCAACGTGGAGCTGGACCTGGAAGGATTGGCCGAAGTCGCCATCGGGCGTCGCATAATCCGCGAGTTCGTGGAAGAATTCACGCTGCCCGACAAACGATGCGTCTACGTGCTGGGCGAAGGACGGTTGATCAACCTGGCCGCGGCGGAAGGACATCCTTCGTCCGTGATGGACATGAGTTTCGCCAACCAGGCCTTGTCCTGCGAATACCTGGCGACGCTAAAGTCCCCGCTGGAAAAGAACGTCTACACCGTTCCGCCGGAAATCGACCGCATGGTATCGAAACTCAAGCTCGCCAGCATGGGAGTGGAGATCGACGTCCTTACCGCGGAACAGGAAAAGTATCTCCATTCGTGGGAGATGGGTACGTAAGGTCGGACATCATTCGGTATGAAAAAACGCCGTTCTCAATGTGGAGGACGGCGTTTTTTATCGCACGAGGATGAGCAAGAATCACCAGCGGATGAGACCGCTCCCCCAGGTGAGTCCGCCGCCGAACCCGGTCAGCAGCACCAGATGGCCCGGCTGCACCGAACCGCTCTTGATCGCTTCGTCCAGGGCGATGGCCATGGAGGCGGAGGAAATGTTGCCGTACTTTTCCACGGTGAGGTAGAACCGATCCATCTCCACCTCGATCCTCTTGCCCACGGACTGTAGCATCCTCAAATTGGCCTGATGGGGAACGACCCAGTTGACCTGATCCATGGTGAAGCCGTTGTGCAATACGGCTTCAAAGCAGGCATCAGCGAAATGCTTGACCGCCACCCGGACCGATGCGCTGGCCTCGATCATTTTGAGGGTGTGCAGCTTCTTGTCCACGCTGTCGTGGTTGATGGGCGTGGTGGAGGAGCCGCCGCCGGGGAGGAGCAGGTTCTGACCGCTGGCGCCGTCCGTGTGCACGTGGGTGGAGAGAAGCCGGTGAGGCCCCTCTTCCGTGGTGAGCACCATGGCGCCCGCTCCGTCGCCCCACAGAATGCACGTGGTGCGGTCGGTCCAGTCGAGCGTCCGCGTCATCACCTCGCTCGCCACCACCATAACGTTTTTGCAGAATCCCGCCTTCAGGTACTGCTCAGCGACGTTCAGGGCGAAAAGGAAGCCCGTGCAGGCGGCGGTCACGTCGAACGTCAGGGCGTTCGGCATGTCCAGTTTCGCCTGGAGCCAGTTGGCGGCCGAGGGGCACTGCGTATCCGGAGTAATGGTGGCCACGATAACGAGTCCGATATCGTCCTTGGACATCCCCGCCGCTTCCAGCGCCCTGCGGCAAGCCTCGGCGGCCAAGTGGGAGCAGAACTGGCTTGCATCCGCCACCCGTCGCTGCGAAACACCGGTGCGCTTGATGATCCAGTCGTGGCTGGTGTCCAGGAACTTTTCCAGATCGTAATTGGTCAGAACCTTTTCGGGAACGTACGAACCGGTTCCGGCGATATAGATATTCGGATATGTGCACTGCATGATTGCGAAGGCTCTCCTCCGTCGGCAAAAAACCCTGAAAACATGAACGATGAGGGCGCCGGTCCTTGCCCTCTCATCCGGGGTCGCGCGTCAGGCCGAACTTCGGCACAAACTCATTCGCTTCCGGCTGAATGAAGCGTATTTCATTGAAATTGTTTTCATATCATCGGAAGGATTCCCATGTCAAAATAAAAAGGAAGCGCCCGAAATGCGCAAGCGTTCTCTCCCGTCAGGGGTAACGCCCTTCTTCGGACATGGATAGCGGGGGATATTTTCCTTGACCGATTCCAACATGTTAAGCTAGTTTAGGGCCGGTAAATACAACTTTCAATCCCTGCAACGACGACACAGAGAAAACTTCATGTTTGTAATAGCCAATCTCCTCAAAGCGGCCGCATCGATCCTCAACATCGTGTTGACCCTCTATATGTGGATCCTGATTGCCAGGGCCGTCATATCGTGGGTGAATCCGGACCCGTACAACGCGATCGTCCGGTTCCTGTACAATGTAACCGAACCGGTGCTCTATCGTGTTCGTCGACTGCTTCCCCTCCATTTCGGAGGAATGGACTTCACCCCGCTGATCGTCATTCTGGGCATTTATTTTTGCCAGATTTTCCTCGTGAACTCTCTTATGGAACTTGCCATTCAAATGGCCAGGTAATCTTGGGGGCATGATGGAACTGACGGCGCAGGACATCCAGAAGAAGAAGTTCAGGTTGAAATTTCGGGGCTTCGACGTACGGCAGGTGGACGACTTCCTGCACGTAGTGGCCGAGCATATGGAAACCCTTGAGGAAAGGAATGCGGAACTTTCGCGTTCGCTTGAGTCCAGGGAAAAAGAAGTGCAGGAGATGAAGGAACGGGAAGCAGCGTTGCGTTCCTTCGCTGCCAAAGCACGGGCGGCGGAAAAGGAAATTCAGAAAAAGGCGGAGAAGGAAGCCGAACTGATTATTTCCAAAGCCGAAGTCACGGCGGAAAAAATCCTCAACAACGCCCACCACCGCCTCGCGCAACTACATGAAGACATTGCGGAGCTGAAACGGCAGCGAATGCTTTTCGAAGTCAAGTTGCGCTCCTTTATCGAAGCTCATCTGAAGTTTCTGGACATGGAAAAGGAAGACAACCGGGACGCGAATGATCTGGACGACAAAGTCCGGTTCATGAAACGCGGCTAAGATGGAATGCATCCGGGACACCAGGGAGGGAGCCGCTTTACACGTTCTGGTCCAGCCGAAATCGTCCCGTAACGACGTCGAGGGGCTGTTCGACGGTTTGCTCAAGATCCGCCTCACCGCCCCCCCGATCGAAGGCAAAGCCAACCGGGCATGTCTCGATTATCTCGCCAAGCTGCTGAACATCCCCAAAAGCAGCATGAGCGTTTCCGTGGGTCTCAAGTCCAGAACCAAAACCATCTGCATCGTGGGATACTCGGCTGAGGAAATCCGGATCAAACTCACTCCGCTCCTTCAGCTTTGATCGCTTTCCCGGAGCGACTCCATGGGAATTCTTTCCCTCCTCTCGCTGCTACTCGCCCTGCACAATCCCTTTGGCGCCGAACTCGCTACCCCACGTGCGTTCATCGGTTATACCGATCAATCGGCCCGCATTGCCGTTTACCTGGAAAAGCACTGCGACGCCTGGCGAAGCGAAGCGGAAAGGTTGGCCGGGATTTCCCTCCCCGGGAAAGTCGCCGTCCTGGTTCCCTATTCCCGCGACGAGTTCGAAGAGGCGCAGCCCAAAGGTGAAGACGTTCCTCTGTGGGCTCAGGCGGTGGCATACCCCAAAGACCGCCTGATCGTCATCAAGGGTTCCGGCGTCAGATCCATGAACGAAGTGCGGCAACTGTTTCTGCATGAATATACCCATCTCCTGCTGGGGAACATCTTCGCCGAACGCGCCATCCCCGACTGGCTCCACGAAGGGCTGGCCATGCTTCTGTCGGGAGAGTGGGACTTCTCCCGGATGATTACCATGTCCCAGGCGGTGATGTCCGGGCAGCTCATCCCCCTGGCTCAACTGAATAACGGCTTTCCGGTCGACGAACACATGGCCCGCATCGCGTACGCCGAGAGCTATTACGCGCTGTCGTTCTTCATCGACTCCTACGGCTCCGAGGCTCTGGGGCGGTTCATACGCGACTACGGGCGCGGATTCGGTTTCGACCAGTCGCTCTATCGCGCAACGGGATTGAAGCCCGACGAGTTCTCAAAGAAATGGGAACGATTCGTCCGCTTCCGTTTCTCCTGGCTCCCCCTCATCACCAGCGCCGGAACGTTCTGGTTCTTTCTGGCCGTCGCGTTCATCCTCGCCTATCTGCGAAAGAAACGAAGCGCGGCGATCATCCGCCGGGAATGGGAGGAGGAAGACGCGGAACCCGATGAAGATGATGAAAAAGACGACGGGGACGGTTCATACGGGGATCGGTATCACTGAGGGCGGGACCGTTCGGACGGAGCCCGTCATTGCCCGGCGGGGGCGGGTTCGAAGGAGACTTCGTATATCCGCGACCAGAGTTTTCCCGTAAGAAAGATCCGCCCGCCTTCCGGATCGTAGGCGATACCGTTGCATACCTTCTCGCCCTCGCACCCCCCTGCCGGAAGGCAGAGATTGGTGCAATCGATCCACCCGGCCACTTTGCCGTCTTCAGGGGAAAACCGCACGATCATGGTCGACTGGTAGACGTTGGCCAGCAGCTCGCCGTTCACGAATTCCAGTTCGTTGAGCTGGGAGACGGAATGTGATCCGTCCTTTACCGTCAGCCGTTTCACTTCCCGGTAGTTCGACGGGTCCAGAACGCGAATGCGCGCCGACCCGTCGCTCATGAAGAGGTGCTTCCCGTCGGACGCAATTCCCCACCCTTCCCCGGCATAAGAAAAGGACCCTTTTCTTTCCAACGTCCGCACGTCATAGAGGAGCCCCACGCCTTCCCGCCATGTGAGCTGAACGAGGGTATTCCCGTTCAACGCCAAGCCTTCGCCGAACAGCCCGGGCCCCAAAGGGACAAGCGTTACGACCTTTCCGGACGCGGGATCGATCTTGCGCAGCGTCGATTGCCCGTACAGCCCCGTGCTTTCGAACAGGTATCCGTCGTGAAAGAGCAATCCCTGGGTGAAGGCCCCGGTGTCATGCGGAAAGGAACGCAGCACCCGGCAATAAAACAGGGGGGCGCGGGCGGGTTCGCCGAGCGGGGGCGACGTCTGTCCCGCCGTCATATCGCGGAATGGAAAAATTGCCAGAAGCAGGAAAAAAGCGATGACCACGCAGGAAACGGCTGTTGGAAAACCGAATCCCAATGGACGATGTGTTCCTTTGCGCCGCATCCGATCGTCAAAGGGTGAGAAGGCCGGCCATATCATTGTGGATTCGGCCGTTGGTAGCCAGTATCCGGCCACGGGGGAGATCGAACGCGCCTCCGTCCAGATCGGTCACCATGCCGCCGGCTTCCCTGACAAGTACCACTCCCGCGGCCATGTCCCACACCTTCAGCCCTTGTTCGAAAAAGGCCTCGAACGCTCCATAGGCCACGTAACACAAATCGAGGGCCGCGGAGCCCGGGCGCCGCATCCCCTGCGTCGCGGTGAGGACGCGAGTAAACCGGGTGATGATCTGGTCCAGTTGCGGTTCGACGTTGTAGGGAAATCCGGTGGAGATGAGCGAATCCTGCAGAACGCCGACCGTGGACACCCGTATCGGTTGTCCGTTGCAGAACGCTCCCTCCCCTTTGCAGGCCGAAAAAAGTTCGTTCATGAACGGGTTGTGGACCACGCCCAGCACCAATTCCCCGGCCACCTCCAAAGCGATGGACACGCACACGAGCGGAAATCCGTGAACGAAATTAGTGGTTCCATCCAGCGGGTCGACGATCCAGCGGGCGTCGGAACTCCCTTCGATGTGCCCGCCTACTTCTTCCGAGAGGATGGAATGATCGGGGAAGCTGTCCAGAATGGTTTCCGTGATGACCTGCTGGGATTTGACGTCCACCTCGGTGACCAGATCGGTCGTCCCCTTATGGGTCACTTCCTTGATATGCTTCCAGCCTCCGGTAAGACAATCGCCGGCACGAAGGGCCGCTTCCCGCGCCACGTTCAACCACTCGTGCAGATCGTTCGATGAAGGATGTGGAGCCATCAGTTGATAAACACCTCTTTGTACTGTTTCACGTTCTCCAGGGCCATCCCCGCACCCCGAACCACCGTGAGGAGCGGTTCGCCGTCCACTTTCACCTTGAGCCCGCTGACCGCTTCCAGCCGTTCCGCCAGTCCCGGCAGGAGGGCTCCGCCGCCGGCCAGCACGATTCCCGTTTCTCCCACGTCGTTGATGAATTCGGGGGGAAGCGCGCTGATGACTTTGCGCAGCAATTCTTCCATGGATTTTATGGGCCGTTCCAACGCTTCCCTCACGTCGGCGTCGGAGAGCGTCACGTTTCGCGGTATGCCCTCGTCCCTGTCCTTGCCGTGCACCTGCATGGAGCGCGGGGCGCCGGACGGCAAGGCCGTCCCGATGGCCAACTTTATCTGCTCGGCGTGGTTGCATCCGATGATCAGCCGGTGTTTCTCCTCCAGAAACCGCATGATGGCTAAGTCGAGTTCGTCGCCCGCCACCCGCAGGGATTCCTTGATGAGCGTCGAATACATGGAGATCAACGCCACTTCGGTGGTCCCGCCTCCGATGTCCATGACAAGCTTTCCTTCGGGGGTCGAAACGTCGAGTCCGGCCCCGATGGCCGCGGCCATGAGTTCCTCCATGAGCAGGATGCGCCCGCTCCCGCTCTGGGCCGCCGCATCGAGCACCGCGCGTCGTTCCACCTGCGTTATTCCGCTCGGCACGCAGAAGATCACGAGCGGCCGGGACAGAACGCTGCGCCTGGAAACCCTCCCCAGATATTGGCGGATCATGCTCTGCGCCAGCTCGAAATCGCGAATGACGCCGTCCTTGAGGGGCCTCGCGGTGCGGATGTTTTCCGGAGTCCGCCCGATATAGGACTTGGCTTTTACTCCGTAGGCCACGATTTCACCCGTGAGATCGTTGACCGCGAGCACCGAGGGTTCGTTGAGCACGATTCCTTCACCCTGTTTATGAATAAGGGTGTTCGCAGTACCAAGATCCATCGCCATGCCTTTTCCCCAGTACATTCCCTACCCCTTCACCGTCGTCACATCCGTCCCGTCATATGGCCGTTGCAAAAAGAGCGGTCACCAGACCCAATGTACTAATTTCATCCCTGGACCACGATCGTTCCCCGCCGAACGCCAGCCCCAAAACCCCGAACACCCTGTCCCCCAGCTTGGCGGGAAATCCCGCGAACGCCAGAGCGCGGAACGGCGGCTCGTGGGCGTCGAACAGGTACGACCGCCGGGAGTCGATTTGAATCCGTTCCCGGAGCAACGGTTGCCCGTGTCGATATACCCAACCGACCAATCCCTTCTTGATGGGAAAGGCCCCTTCGAGAAAAGCGTGCTTCTTGAATTCGCCGGCGCCGCACCTCACATAATACTCTTGATAATCTTCCGTGAGAACCGTCCAGAAGGCATGAGTGGCGTCGAAAAAAATGCGTACGCGTTCCAGCGCTTGTTCGAACGTTCCCCCGGAAGCCAGTTGTTCCTGCACGCCGATGAGGGAGCGAAAGATCTGCTGGTCCCCGTCGGCCGCATCGAGCCGCTCCTTCAAAAGGCGCAGATTCAATGCCATGCGGGCGAAATCCGTCAGGGTCTTGATTGCGCGGTCGGTGAAAACGTAGGTGCTTTTGCTGTCCACCGACAGCACTCCCGAGCCGTCCTCCAGCGGAACCGCCAGGAAGGATTTTACTTCCTCCTTGCGGTGATAAATGTCGAGTTGCTTGTAGTCGGGGGTGAAGGGCGAGATATGAAGGGGCTGGCCGTGTTTGACCACCCATCCCCAATACCCTTCACCTTCCGCGAAACCGAATTCGCTATTCACCTGGTTGCCGATGCTGAAATACGAAACGAGCTGGAAACGGTCGGAGCCCTCTTCGCGCAGAAAGAGCGCCGCAGTGAACGCATCCAACGTGTTGCTGACGAGTCGCGTGAGTTCATCGAAGGAGGTGAACGTACCCATTCCGGACGGTTACTTCGTACTTCGCATTCGGATAAAGTTTTCTATGGACCGGTCGTAGGTTTTTTCCCCCTCGACGGAGAAGTAGCATGCGGGGAGTTCGCCATGAAGCCTGTGGTGTCGTATGCACTCGCAACAGTTGCCCTTTCGCGGGCACCCCGGGTAGGAGCAGGTGCATTGCTCCAGATTCTTTTCCCGCGCTGCACATGATTGATCGGACATTGCTACCCCCTTGAAATTATTGAAACGAATAGCCTAAGGAAACTCCGGTGTCAACTTGAAACTCGGAACCGGAATCCTCGTTGGGAACCGGAAGCACTGTGAAGCCCCGGTGAAATTCCCGGCCCTTTCAGCTGATTTTTCCGCCAAATAGACTTGATAATGAGGCATAATTGGTCTATAAGATTTTTCTGTTCGCGGGCCATTAGCTCAATTGGCAGAGCAACTGACTCTTAATCAGTAGGTTCACAGTTCGATTCTGTGATGGCCCACACAAAAAAGACAGGAAATTGAAGGACTTAGCGAGCTTCGTTAAGTCCTTCTTTTTTTGCCTAAGTTAATTTTATTCGTATTTTATTCACCTTTTGCCGGTTTTTCGGTTAACGAGCGGGTGTACGTGGATGCACACGGATGTTAATGAGAGAGCTTTTTTATTCCACCGAAGATATTTTATTCACTCGCCAAGAAACTTTATTCAAATTTTATTCACCTAGTTGTATAGAGCTATTATATTTCGAAGCGCTGCCTTGGACGTGGGGAAAGCGCCGTGTGACCACCGCCTTTGCCTGTTTCCTGGCCACATGGGCGCGGCTGCTGCCGTGGCTGGATGTCTCCCGCCTGTTTCAAGTGTCCTGGGGAACGATGGCGTCCTCCGTTGAACTTGTGGTGGCCTACGGACTTTCCAAGAGGGAGGTGAAAGGCGTCATCCATATCGGAATTGATGAGATTTCCAGGAAAAAGGGGCACGTCTACCTCACCAATGTGTTCGACCTGAAGGCGAAAGCCCTCCTCTGGAGCGGAGAAGATCGCGGCAAAGAAACAATGAAGGGTTTCTTTGCCTTTTTGGGACCTGAACAGGCGTCGAAGATCCAGGGCGTCTATTGTGACATGTGGGAGCCTTACGTGGAAGTGGTGAAAGAGTGTGCTCCACAGGCCGTACTGGTGTTCGACAAATTCCATATCGTACGTCACCTCATGGACGCCGTTGATCAGGTGCGCAGGGACGAGATCCGGGAGAAGGGAAAAGAACACAAAGACCTTCTCAAAGACACTCGCTACATCTGGCTCAAAAATCCCTGGAATCTCACGGATAAACAAAAAGCCGGACTGGCCTCTCTGGAAAAGCTGAACCTCGGGATCAACCGCGCCTACCTGCTCGAAAGCCTTTTTCCCTTGGCCTTGTCGAACCGATGCAACTTTGTAAGAGGCACGACCGAATAGAAACGACACCGATTCGCGTCATGGGGTACAATGCGAGATCAAAGGGGAGGAAACATGGCGTCATCAGAGGAAAAAACACTCATACGGGCAATCAACGACGACATGATCATCGCCACCGATACCTACGACATGCACGCCTTCTACGACGAGGTGCTGGAGGGGTACCTGGATGAGCACGCCGACGGCGTAATTCTCACCCACCGCCAGTTGCGTTCCTTTTTCAAGGATTTGTTCTTTATCGTCCATTGGCGCTGCCACGACCAACTGAATAAGGTGTATTCGGAGTTTGTGGACGTCACGTATACCGAAAACGATCTGACCGGCGAATTCTCGGCGGTGCTATTTTTCGAGGAGGAGAAAGCGGAGGAGGAAGGGTGGTCCCATGATCGCATGGTCGAGTGGGTGGAAAAAAACCGGGCGGAAATCAGCAAGGAATTCTTCGAGTATCGAGACGAGTTCCTCGTCCAGTTCATTCAAAGCTACGATTTCGCCGGTCTCTCCGTACAGGAATAATCCGCACAGTCATACCCGCCGCTGGCAATCGGGTTCCCCTTCACCCGTCCCGCCCCCGCGAGGAACCGCCGCCTTAGCGGCAACGTATCGTCGTGCAGCCCTGCTACTTGCCGCCGGGAAAAATTCCCTGCCTTCCTGCTCAAGAACCGTCGTCGATCTGCCGATATACTATTCGGGCTGAAAAAGCCCTTTGTTACCCTACCGCCGAGCCGCTTGATTCACCCCTTTGTCAAGCGGCTCATTTTTTTTCGTTTCGCGACGATCCGCTGGAGATTGCAGAGTGTTTTCCGGATGATGCGCCCGGCGAATGCGTTCAGTTTCCATCACCGGATGATGGGAGTGCGGGAAAAAGAAAAGAGCCGCCCTCGTTGCTCCGCGGGCGGCTCAAGGGCATGAGGACAGCGAACCCCCACCGGAAAACTGCCCCAGGCCTTCTCCAAATCCACTCGGCCGATACCCGGCCCGCTTGAAAAAAATCCGTTTCCTTTTCACGAAACCTGAATCGACCAAACCTTGACACTCAAGTGCATTGTCTTATTATGTGATAGTAACAGTTGCAGGAGTATGCAAATGCCAAGGGTTATTATCACGTTTCAAGACAATGAAGACGGCACCGTTTCGATCAACGTGGAGTCCGACGAATCGCTTCCCATCGAGCAGGGGAAGCTCCCCGAGGACCTGCGGTCGCTGTCGAATGCTCAACGAGCCGCGGTTCTGGCTATGGAATATATTTTTGAAATCGTTGAAGGCGTCGAGGCTCCGGAGGAAACCGATGTTCCGGAACACTACACGGTTCACTAGATCATGGGAAGATTGAAAGAGCGTGAGAAAACGCGTTGCTCACGCTCTTTCTCCATATTCGCTGTCTTCTATTCCTGCGCCTCTTGCTTCTGCGATGAAATGGTTAAAACGGGGACCGGCGAATTTTTCACCACTCTTTCGGTGACGCTCCCAAAGGGGAAATGCCCCTTCATCCCGTGAGTAGCCATCACCACGATGTCCACGCCTTCGCTCCCGATGGTTCTCAGTATTTCCTGTGCGGGATCTCCCACCCTGATGTGCCGGATAAACCGGGGGCACCCTTCAAGATGGTTGCTGCAGATGTCTTCCAACCGCTTTTCGGCCATCTTGTCTTCCCACTCCCTGATTTTGGGAATGTGAGTGGTTTCGAACTCGCCATACCACGCTTCGTGGTGGCTCAGGTCTTCACCAACGTACAGAATGTGTATTTCCGCATCGTATTTCTGGCTCAACGAGGTCACATAGGGCAAGGCATCTTCAGAATTTTTTGAAAAATCGGTGGGCCACAATATTTTTCTGATTTCCATACGCCTCTCCTTTACCGGCATCGCTCGTCCCATCAAATCAGGTCGATGTATCTCAGGTTCCGCTTCTTTCTAAAACTACGATCAAAAAAACAGTAATCTAGCAACTAGTATAATGTAACTCCTGTCCATTACAAGGGACCCCCGGAAAAAAAGCACCCGGTTCCTCCTGTCCGTCAGTAACCTAAAAAGAAGGCCTTTCCGGGGAAAGGCCTTCTTACAAACAACGACTGTCGGACGATCGATCGGCTGTTTATACTTCCACTTCCGATTTGACGTCCAGGATGATCTTGTAGAGGACGGTCAGAATCAGAGCGCCCGTGGCGTAGACTCCTACGGTGATGAGCAGCTCGGGTATCGTCGGGATGTATTCGTGAACCTTGTTGAGCGGTGAAGGCACAAAGCCGCCGTTGATCATGCCGATGCCCTTGTCGATCCAGGTTCCCACGAAAACCAGCGCGCATGCGATGCCGAGGTATTTCTCGTTCTTTCGCACCTGCGGCCAGACCAGCATGGCGATGGCCGCCAGCATGAAGAGAACCGATGCCCACATCCACGGTACGTAGGTGCCGTGCCCGTGCAGGCCCACGAACAGATACTGGAGGTGATGCATGTGTTCGGGGATCTGGCTGTAAAACACGGTAAAGAATTCCAGGGCCAGGAAGAATACATTGAGCATGATGGCATAGGTAACGATTTTTCCCAGTGTCTGGATCGCTTCCCTGCCGGGATCGAACTTCGAAATCCTTCTTACCAGGAGGCAAAGCAGGATGAGGAGCGCCGGACCGGCGGCGAAAGCCGAAGCCAGAAAGCGGGGCGCCAGGATAGCGGTCAGCCAGAACCCTCTGCCCGGGAGACCGGCATAGAGGAAGGCCGTGACCGTGTGAATGGAAACGGCCCAGGGAATCGAGAGGTAAATGATGGGCTTCACCCACTTCGGCGGCGGAACTTCCTTGCGCTCGGCGCCGAGCGTCGTCCATCCGACGATCAGGTTGATGACGAGATACCCGTTCAGAACGATCATGTCCCAGAAGAGAATCGAATGGGGAGTCGGGTAGAGGATGACGTTCAGCAGCCTGATCGGATTCCCCATGTCCACCAGTACGAACATGAGGCACATGTTGACCGCGGCAATGGCCAGAAATTCTCCGAGAATGGTAATACGGCCGAACTTCTTGTAGTTGTGCAGATAGTACGGCAGTACGAGCATCACCGCAGAGGCCGCCACGCCGACCAGGAAGGTGAACTGGGCGATGTAGAAGCCCCAGGACACGTCCCTGCTCATGCCGGTGATTCCCAGGCCGAGGAAAAACTGGAACAGATAGACAGTGGCGCCTATTCCATGCAGGGTGAGCAGGAATATCAGCCATACCCAGTATTTTTTGGACCCCTGAATTGCTTTCTCAAGCATGACTACCACCCATCTGAATTAAGTAATAGACGTTTGGCTGCGTGCCCAGGTGACTTTTCCGGCGGATCGTGTAGTTCTCGTCCAGAATCTTGCGCACCTCTGATTTCTTGTCGTTTACGTCTCCGAACACCAACGCTCCGCTTCCCTTCACGGCGTCCACGCATGCCGGCATTTCACCGACCGCAAGCCGTTCGGCACAAAAGTCGCACTTTTCGACCACACCCTTGGTGCGTGTGGGGTACGCGGGATTGACTTTGGTCATGTCGAGGTATTTCCGGGGATCCCAGAAGTTGAAGCTTCGAGCGCCGAAGGGACATGCCGCCATACAGAACCGGCACCCGATACAGCGGTGCATGTCCATCATCACAATACCGTCGGACGCACGCTTGAACGTAGCCTGTGTTGGGCACGCCCGGACACAGGGAGGATTAAAGCAGTGGTTGCACAGCACCATGAACGGCTTGTCTTCCAGCTTCTCGGTGATGAAACCGCCCTCCATTTCCGGGAAGATATCCTGAAAAGGCTCCGTCCAGATCCACTTGATCTCTTCCTTGATGTTCCCGATGTTCGGCACGTTGTGAATGCTGTGGCACACGGTTGTGGCGGCTTTGATCGACTCGGGCGTGAACTTGCTCATGTCGATGACCATTCCCCAACGCGTGGCGGTCAATGCATTCGCATGCGGAGCATATGTGGCTTCCGCCGCTTCCAGCGAACCGGGGGCCAGTAGTTCCCAGGCCGCCTTGCCACCCAGCCCGGCCAGGAAAGAGAGCCCGGCGACTTTCAGAAAGTCCCTTCTTTTAACGTCCATATTTCACCTCCTGCGGCTGAAGGTGACAGTCCCAGCAGTAAGGATTGACATCTGCATAGTTGTGGCACGAATCGCAGAAGGTGGATTTATTGGCATGGCAGTCCATGCAGGTATTCTGCAAACTCATGTCAAAATGTTTGCCGTCGGGAGCGGTGTACACCCGGTTCTTGTCCCGCACCACCTCGGTACGCCACACATTCAATATCTGCATGTGAGACGTCCTCATGGTTTCCTTGGGCAGGACGCACTTGCCCGCCAGCTTAGCCTTGGCCGAAATCACGGGATCGGGATTCGGCACCGCTTTGCCCGCGTTTACCCAAAAAGGAATCGTCACGAGGGCGACAAAGATGATCAACCCGAAGATTATCTTCTTTCCGTCATACATCCTCTTCTTCCTCCTTGCCCGGCAAAGGCTCACCGCGCAGGTCGGTATCCCTTTCCTTTTCACCGTCCAGGATCAGCGCATTGCCGACCAGTTCATGCAAACCGGTCACCTCTACATCGGGTACCCAGTAGTTCATCAACGTGGGGAGCACCGCGCGGTCGATGGCGCAGATGCAGGCCAGCATGTTGACCCCGTGCTTCTCGTGCACGTGCTTTACCGCGTTGGCTCTCGGCAACCCGCCCCGCATACGGAGTTCAATGTCTTCCCCGGCGTTGAGGCCGGCGCCACTGCCGCAACAGAAGGTCTGTTCCCGAATGGTCTGGATGGGCATGTCGTAGAAATGGTTTGCCACGCTGTTGATTATGTAGCGCGGCTCCTCGAAGATGCCCATGCCGCGGGCGGTGTTGCATGAATCGTGGAAGGTGATGATCTTGTTGTCGTTCCGGCTCGGGTCAAGGTTCAGCTTTCCATGCTTGATGAGGTCCGCCGTAAACTCGGCGATGTGGACCATCTTCGTGCTCTTGGCATTTTCGAACCGCGTACCGGTGATGGGGGAAACGGGAACGTCGAGGAAGTCGGCCGGGCCGTTCATGGTTTCCATGTACTGGTTGATGACGCGCCACATGTGGCCGCATTCACCGCCCAGTATCCATTTCACTCCCAGACGTTTGGCCTCGTTGTACATTTTCGCGTTGAGGCGCTTCATCATCTCGTGGGAAGTGAAGAAACCGAAGTTTCCGCCTTCCGACGCATAGGTGCTCCAGGTGATGTCCAGTCCCATGCTCTCCAGATAGTGGAAAAGCATGAGATAGCCCATGCAGGTGTACGTGCCGGGATCGGCGAATACGTCGCCCGAAGGGGTCACGAAAAGTATTTCGGCGCCCTTGCGGTTGAAGCTTGGATTGGGTCGTATGCCCACGACTTCTTCAAGGTCGTCGCAGAAAAAGTCGATCATGTCCTTGAAGGCATGGGGCTGAATACCCAAGTGGTTTCCGACGCGGTAGCAGTTGGCGACGGGAGCGGAAACCCAGTCGGTGTTGAGGCCGATGAGGTTCAGCAACTCGCGGCCGATAATGGTGATTTCCGCCTGATCGATGCCGTAGGGGCAGAAGAGCGAACACCGGCGGCATTCAGTACACTGGAAAAGATAGTACCACCACTCCTTGATGACGTCCTCGGTGAGTTTCCGCCCGCCCGCCATCCTTCCCAACAGCTTACCGAAGGTGGTGAACTCGCCGCGGTAGATGGACCGGATCAACTCGGCTCGCAGCACGGGCATGTTCTTAGGATCGCCGCCACCGATGAAAAAGTGGCATTTGTCCGCGCATGCGCCGCAGCGAACGCAGATGTCCATGAAAACGTGAAAGCTCCGGAACTTCTCCAACCGCTCCCTGAAACCGTCGAGAACGATCTGCTTCCAGTTCTCGGGAAGTTTCCAGTCTTCATCGAGAGGGTGCCACTCCCGGCCGTACGGCAACCCTACCGCATTCAGATTCTGGGGTTTTCCGGCATAGCAGAAAATCCCCTCCCGGATTTTGACCGGTGTATCCATCCACCGCTTTTCCGGGGGAGTGTGGTTGAGGGCCGAAGCCAACTTGTTTGCCTTGGGGAGGTCTGCCATAACTACTCCTCTTCTTCCGCGACCGTTTCTAATTCTTTATCCACCGGCAGGCCGGCTTCTACCATCTTCTCCCTGAACTCATCCTCGTATTCTGCGTATGTGTGGATCTTGACCGGATAATTCCAGGGATTGATATGGCGGACCATTCGGCTGTTGTTGGCCAGATTCCGCGTGGGGCTGAGGAACACTCCGCCCAGATGCATGAGCTTACTGAAGGGAAAATAGGCAAACAGGGTACTCACCATAAGCAGATGGATAAAGAAGATGGAGCCGATGGTATCGGGGACCTGTGGGTGGAAGGTGACCAGTCCCATGGTGAGTTCCTTCACGCCGGCGATGTCGGTCCGTATCACGTAGCGCATGAGGATGCCGGTGATCGCCAGACCGCCGATGAGAAAAAGGGGAAAGTAGTCACTCGGAAGCGAAATGTAATTTATATAAGGGCTTACAACTCTCCGTAGAAAGAGGTAGGTCAACCCGACCAGAATGAGGGCATCGGTGACGTAGATGCCGGGAAGTCCGACCTGGAAAAATCCGTCCAGATTCTGCAGCACGGTAATGGGGAGGGGAACCGGAGTGAGAAAGAACCGCAGATGCCTGAGGAGGATCACGAGGAAGGAATAGTGGAAGAGCAAGGCGCCGATCCACAGCCATTTGGCCGATGCATAGCTGACTTTGGGTTCCGGCAGAAGGCGGTATTCCATTCTCGTGTTGCGGAACAACGAACGGAACGTGAGAATTTCAAAGGCCATACGGACTATGACGCCGACGCCGTTGGAGGGGTTGTCGATGGGATTCGATTTTATCCAGGAGAATGATTTCTGCTGTCCGCCCGTCGTGGGAATACGGAAGGGGACGGGAGACCTGCCCCATCTCACGATCTTCAGAATGAATCCGATGAGGAACGTAAGGATGGCGGCATACGGCACGATCACTCCAAAAAGGTACGTCAGCCCCAACACCCCGGTACCGATCCAGGCAATCAAAATGAGCGCGATCACTGCCAATAAAGGATAAAGAATAATCATGAACCCTTACCTCTTCTTATGTGGACTAATTGGTTCCCTCTTCGCCCGGTTCTTCCGTCTTGAACGAATATAGGACGCCGGCCCGTTCCAGAAGCCGTTGCGTCTTGCTTCGTACCTCGTCGACCCGCAGTTGGTAGAGCTTTTCCCTGCACGACACGTAAATATTGAAAGCCATGAGGGCCATGTCGTCGATTTCCGATTCCGTGGCGGCGAGCTGCTCCAGAACCTCCGTCTCCTTGAGTTCGTTCCTCAAAGCGTTCCTGATTGCCGGCTTCAGCAGGAACAGGAAATTGATGGCCTGCGCCGGGGAAAAGTCCTGCACCGCCCTCATGCGGACGATTCCGTCCAGATGGGGGGCCACGGTTTCCGGATCGGCACCCTTGATGAATTCGTCAAGGATTGCTTCTACTTCCTTGTAAATCGTATGCCCCACCGGATTGGTGAACTGAGCGTCCTTCTGCTTGAAAAACTTCCGGCTGTCGGATGGATAACTGCCGATGACGCCGTCGAACCAAGCGTGGAGAATCTCGGATTTTTTTTCTCGGATAATCTCTTTTATTTTCATGGCGTGAGCGAAGGGAAAAGGGCCGTCTTCAACCCATGAAGAGGCGGCCTACCCTTCCATATCCTTTAGAAATGACGAAAGTTCTTGCCATAGAGCATGGAAAAAATCAAGCAGCCGACCTGGGACTGAAGAAATCAGAACAGCTAAAACTATACTGAACGGCTACCGTTTCCAAGGTTGCGGATTGTGAGAAAATTCACTTTAAACAAACACCTTTGCCTTTGTCAAGAACGTTTACGGTTCTCTTTCCTTTTTGTCAATAGACCGGGGAGGAAGGAGAAAACTGCTTCTTCGCGGGATTACTCACCCACCCGACTTTGTGCAACCATTCGCATAGCACAAGAGCGGAACCTTTCGCAAGAACGTCAAAGCGGTTCAGTGAATTTGAGTGCCTATTTCGAATCCGAACATGAAGCGAGGCGGGGAATGGTCCTGATTCGACCACAGATGGGATTCCATATGCCCGATGACGGGGTAAAGATAGCGGGTCTGACCCAGGGGCAGCGATTTCGATCCCTCCACCGGTCCGGAAACCGTAATTTCCGTTCCGGGAGCATACTTGGCCGGGTCGGGAGCCTCGATGAAACGGATGAGGAAACGTCCGCCGGTCTCATCGGTATCTTCCGGCCTGTTCCCCCACCCGAGGGGCTGCTCCAGCACTTCCACCCAGCTTTCGCTCGATTCCACGACGGTTTGAATGATGCGTCCCCCCAGCAGCACCGTTCTTCCGCGGTAGCTGTCCGGGTCCGATTTCAGTTGGGTGAAAGTGATGTTCCTGTCCACCTGCTCCCGGGTTCGGGTACTCAATACCGGAGCACACGCGCCCAGGAGGAGCATCACCGCCGTGCAAACGATGAACGTGCGAAGCATTGCCCGGCCTCTCGCAAGGGGAAACGGAAGAAATCCGTGCCGACGACCTTCCCTATTGCCCGCATCCCCTCTTCCTGGCCTGCTCGATCAGCTCGATAAGGGAAACCACCTTGGGTTTGGGAATCGTGTCGAATGACGAAGTCCATTGTTCCGGCGTCAGGCAACTGCGGAAGTAGCCGTGGACGGGAATGAGCGATTGCCAGCACGTCAGCGACCTGGTGCAGGGCAAAACTCCCGCCTCGACACGGCAATAGGAAAATTTCACCGGGTGCCCCAGCTTGGGACATCGTATCTCTCTTATATCGTACTCTTCCGGTCGCATACGATCATTCCTCTTGCATACGTGGGCGCGCAGCGCCCACGTATGAGGTACGTTACGGTTTGGGAAGCGAAGCGATGCTCTTGAGCGCCCGCGCGATTTCGTCGTCGGGCATGGAATAATTGGTGAGCTTTCCGCTCAGGTACGCGTCGTACGCCGTGAGATCCAAAAGGCCGTGGCCGCTGAAATTGAACAGTATGACCTTCTCTTTCCCCTCTTCCTTGGCCTGCCGGGCCGCTTCCGCCACCGCGGCGATGGCGTGGTCGGTTTCGGGGGCGGGGATGTGTCCCTCAGTCCTGGCAAACTGAATGCCGCTCGAAAACGTGTCGAGTTGCAGGTACGCCTTGGGCGTAACCAGACCGTCCTTCACCAGCTGGCTGACGATGGGAGCCATGCCGTGGTAGCGAAGCCCGCCAGCGTGGATGGGTTCGGGGACGTAATCGTGGCCGAGGGTATACATAGGCAGCAGGGGCGTCGATTTCACCGCATCTCCGAAATCGTATGCAAAGGGGCCCTTGGTCATGGTAGGACACGAAGTGGGCTCCGCAGCCAAGATTTCAACCTGCTTTCCCTCGATTTTATCCTTTATAAAGGGCAGCGCCAAACCGGCGAAATTCGATCCACCGCCCGCGCAGCCGATCACCACATCAGGGTATTCCCCGATTTTTTCCATCTGTTTCTTCGCTTCCAATCCTATCACGGTCTGGTGGAGCAGGACGTGGTTCAGAACGCTCCCCAGCGAATACCGGGAATCCTGGTGAGCCACGGCGTCCTCGACCGCTTCGCTGATAGCCATGCCCAAGCTGCCCGGCGAATCGGGATGCTCCGCCAGAATGGATCTCCCGGCCTGGGTGACATTGCTGGGGCTCGGGATGCAGGTGGCGCCCCAGGTGTTCATCATGAGTCTGCGGTAGGGTTTCTGCTCGTAGCTCACCTTTACCATGAACACCCTGCATTCCAGACCGAAAAGCTGGCAGGCAAACGCCAGGGCGCTACCCCACTGCCCCGCCCCCGTCTCGGTGGAAATGCGCTTTATCCCGAACTCCTTGTTGTAATAGGCCTGGGCCACGGCGGTGTTCGGTTTGTGGGACCCGGCGGGGCTCACTCCCTCGTTCTTGAAATAGATGCGGACGGGGCATCCCAGGGCTTTCTCGAACTGTCTGGCCCGGATGAGAGGGCTGGGACGCCAGATCAGGTATTTCTCCATGACCTCGTCCGGAATGGTAATCCACCGCTCCTTGCTCACTTCCTGTTCGATGAGATTCATTGGGAAAATGGGGGCAAGGTCATCCGGCCCGATGGGCTGCCCGGTTCCCGGATGCAACGGCGGCTTCATGGGGTTGGGCATGTCCGCCTGGATATTGTACCATTGTTTGGGCATTTCATCTTCATTGAGAAACACTTTCACCTGGTCCATGCTTCGCTCCTCCCGGTTCCGTTGGTTGTTAAAAAAGAAAAAGACCATGAGGCGTTTGCCCCATGGTCTTTTTATCCTGAATCGAACTCGTTATTGTCTGTCTATTCTGCCCGACTTCACCTCACAACAAGAGTCCATGGGGGCGCTATGTGGTTTTCGCGCCACCACCACAACCACTGAGAATTTTCACGATGAAGATAGATTCCGTTCACTGTCGACTCTTGTAGAAGGATTATGTGTTTTTCTCCGTACCATGTACGAAAACGAATGTCAAGCGATGGGAGCCGTCCTTTTTAGCCGTTTTCAGCGCCCTTCCCCCTGCTCCACCAGAAGAAACAGCGAAGCCGATTCCGGCGAGGAGGGGACGGAACCGCGAGAGGGATCGGCCAGTACCTCCGAAGGCGTCAGCCCTTGAAAAAAAACGAAGGAAATGCGCGCGGACCCCGACAGGCCCGAGGGCGGGGGAGTGTCCCGGACGACCTTCTCCACCTCGGCCGCAACGGCGGAAAATCGGCGCGAAAGCAGCTCTTTGTCCTCACCCGAAGCGCCGAGGACGTCCCCGATGAACCGATCGACGACCGAACGCGGGGCCAGGCACCACCCTTCCCGGTCTTCCAGGATTCTTCCCTTTTCCGGCACGGACGGTACGGGCACCTCAAGGGTGCCGAGTCCGATCATGGCGACGTTCCCGTCCCATTTTTCCACGATTTCTTCATGGGCGTACCGATCGATAGTCGCCAAAACGCCGCGAAGCGGGAGTTGTTCCCCGAACAGAAAGCGCCAGGCCTCGATGCGCTCACCCATGCGATGGCCCGCAAAACCCGATGGACGCCGCGCAATCGGGTGCGGAATGGCATCCTCCGGCTCATCGATTCCCAGGGCGCAGGCAAACGACTTCTTCGACGCATCGGCGCGGGAGAGCAGGTCGTCGAGGCCGTTTTGGCTTTCATCGAGCTTTTGCGCCAGATTCAGGATCAGGTGGCTCTTCCACGACTCGGAGTCGATGCCGCCTTCCCGTTCTTCAAAAGGTCCCTTGAGCTGCCGCTTGATCTGCGACGTCGTTTCCCTGTCGTCCAACTGCCCGTCCGCCCACCCTCTCAGGTCCTTCATGGACCCGGAATGGCTCTGGCCCCAGCGCAGATACTCATCGAGAATCTTTCCCAGGTCGGGCGGAAACGGCTTTCCGCTGCCGGAAAATCCCACGATCCCCCGTTCCGCGAATGGGGTCAGCCATGGGTCCGGCTTCATGCCGCCCGCCAGAAAAATGGAGAGCTTTTCGAAGTACAGCGCCGGCGCCGCGAAATCGGGCCCACCGATGCGGCTGCCCGGATAGAGAATCACTTCCATACTGCTCCGTTGCGTGATGGACGGGAAGAACACACGGTCAAGGGCATCGCCTTTCGCGTCTTCCCCTCCTTCCGGTGTAAGTTTCGGGCACGGCCCATAGCGATCATCCTACGGAAAAAGCCACATGGAATCAATGCCGTGTCCCTATTTTATATTATGCTTTCATTTTCGGTACTTACCTCCGCCACCGGAGAAGAGCGCCAAAAAACATCGGGTGTCAGAAAATGGGAGAAAATCCGAGAAAAGAGGATATCAGGGGTGGGGAAATTTTTATCAACAACCGTGACCAACCCGGAAATCACTTTGATAATCGAGCATTAAACCATGGCCGCGAACTCAGTCATTGGTGCGGCTTTGTCTCGGCCTTGTAAAAATAACATTGCAATATAAGCAACTTGCACAGTGTGAGATTTCTGTTAGTCGGCAAATGGTTTTCACCCATGAGCCCGTTTGACAGTCCGGGGATGGTCACGTAGATAATCGGTTACGATAGCAACGGGTGGTTACTCAAGCAGAGACAAGTTGTGTGTGGGGGTTGCATATGAACATCGTATGGCGTGACATTCAAGCACGCTTACGAACTCGAATTTCCGAGCGGAACTACGAAACCTGGATCAAACCCATCAATTCGGCCAAAGGAGAAGACAACAGCATCGTCCTCGAGTGTCCCAACAAATTTTTCGTGAACTGGGTGCGCGAACATTTCATCGATCTGATACGGCAGGAACTCGCCGGCACGGACCCCGGAGTCAGGGACATTCTGGTCAGGGTGGGAGAAGTGGAACGGGGGAAGGAAGCTTCACCTCAGCAACAGCTCCTTCTTCCCCAGCTGACGACATTCGGCAGGCCCCAACGCAAGCTCAACTCGATGTACACGTTCGACAGATTCGTGACGGGGGAGTGCAACCGGCTGGCCTACACGGCGGCGATGAGCATGAGCCAGGGGGACTGCTCCCTGCCCAATCTCCTCTACTTTTTCGGGAAAACGGGCCTCGGGAAGAGCCACCTCTCGCAGGCGCTCAGCGTGCAAGCCAGGACCAATTCGCCGAATCTGCAGATCGTCTACCTGACGGCGGAAGATTTCCTTAACGAGATGGTGCTTTCCCTGCGGCAGAACAAGATGGAGGATTTCAAGCGAAGGTATCGGCAGGAATGCGACGTCCTGGTCCTGGAAGAGGTCCATTTCCTGGGCGGCAAGGAGAAAACCCAGGGGGAACTGACCGCCACGCTCGACGACCTCCTTACGATGAACAAACGCGTGGTGTTCACCAGCCACCAGCTTCCGCGCGAAATCCGCAGGATGGATTCCAGCCTCCGGTCCCGCCTCAACTCCGGAATGATCATCACCATGAACACCCCCGATTTCGAAACCAGGGTGCGCATCCTGCAAAGGAAGGCGGATAACCTGGGGCTGCGCATCGGCGCGGAGATCGTCGAATTCATCGCCCACAACGTCCACGACGACGTGCGCGCCATGGAAAGCTGCATGATGTCGCTCATGGCTCGGGCGAACATCGGCAAGCGGCCCGTCAACATGGAGCTTGCCCAGGAAGTCGTGAAGAGTTTCGTTGACTACCGCAAGAACATCGACGCGGACGCCATAAAAAACTTCGTGGCCGACAGCTTTCGTATCCCGGTGGACCAGCTGGTATCGAGTTCGCGCAAGCAGTCGGTGGCCTATCCGCGCAGCATCGCCATCCATTTTTGCCGCAGCTTCACGGACATGACGCTCGAAACCATCGGGGAAGCTTTCGACCGCAATCATGCCACGGTCCTGTACACGCTGAAGAGTCTGGAAAAGAAGATGAAGCGCGACAGGAAAATACGGAACGAAGTCGACATCCTCAGAAACAAGATCGAACGATTTTATCTCGCGGAAAACCCCTCGAACAATTATCACTAGCCTTTCCGCTCCCACATGCGGGGGCGTTCATCCACCGGATACTGCTTCAGGAAAATCGTCCCGTATGGGAAGTTGCCGAAGACGTTCCTCCGGACGCGGCCCCGGCGAAAGCCGGGGTCCGGAAACGGCAGACCGGAGCCCACGGGATGGGGAGTGCGTCACAACACGCTCTTCTCCCCACCGAATGCCCAACCGGGGGAAAAGATTTCCCTTTACGACCTGGACATCAAGTATCCCCCCAACCGGCTCACCATGCTCCGGGGGGTGAGGCGAAGTGAGAATGTCATGTTCCTATTCAGCAGTCCGGGGACCACGACGCGGGTGCCCTTCATCAGGTGCCGGTAGCCGATGTGCGCCACCGTTTTTGCGTCCATGGTCTTGGAGTTGTTGAACAGCCTGACGTTTTCGATCCCGGCCCGGGGGGCGAATTGCGTCCTGGTGGCGCCGGGGCAGAGGGCCGTCACCGTTACCCCGGTTCCCCGCAATTCCTCCGCGAGCCCTTCGGAAAAACTCAGGACATACGCCTTTGTGGCGCAGTAGACCACGCTGTACGGGCACGGCGCAAAGGACCCGGTGGAGCCGAGGTTGAGGATTCTCCCTTGTTTTCTGGACTTCATTCCGGGGAGGTAAAGCCCGGTGAGTCTGGTGAGGCTTACCAGGTTGATGTTGATCATATCGACGATTTCATCCACGTTTCGGCTGCCGAACTCGCCGTACACCATCATCCCCGCGTTGTTGACCAGTATGTCGATGGTCAGCCCCTTTTCCTCGGTAGTTTGAAATATCTCCCCGGCGCTCGCCGGCAACATCAAATCCTTGGGCAACACGACCGTTTCCACGCCGTAGGAACCGTTCAGTTCGTTTTCCAGACGATGGAGGGCCACGGCGTCCCTGGCGACCAGCACCATATTGAACCCGTTCCGACCGAACTCGTGCGCTAATTCATACCCGATACCGCTGGATGCGCCGGTAAGTAAAACCCATTGTTTTTCCATCTTAATGCTCCTTTCGTTCGGATGTTCTTTAAAATGACTGTTGGTCATTTTAAAGAGAAAAAATTTTTACTCGCATCGCATGTTCATGTGGCCCAGCAACAGCATGGTTAGCCCCTTCTTCAGCTCGTCCAGAAAATCGATACGGAAGACGTCCAGCTTAAACTCTTCGATGACGCGCTGCACGTTCTCCGACAAGTCCGTCATGTTCCGATACCCGACCGCCAGGGCGTGGGCCTGGATGAGGAAGCGGGCCGCCTCTCCTCCGCGGAAAAAGGAAAAATGGCGCTCCATCCTTTCAGCCAATTTTCCGAGCTTTTCGTGGAGCATCAGCTTTAGTCTGGCGGCGGTTTCGAAGCTGATGTTCTCTTCGAGAACGGTGTGCATGATCCGCATGAGCCTTACCATCTGCGGTTCGCGATCGTAACCGTGCACGATCGCCTCGACGAACGGTTCCACGCCGCCCCCGGGCAGCCGTTCCATTTCCGCTTCCATGTAAGCGAACCAGTTGGCGTAGCCGTCGGCAATCACGTCGATGAACAGTTCTTCCTTGGTTTTGAAATAGAGGAAAAACGTCCCCTTGGCCAACCCCGCCTCCTTCATGATCATCTGCACGGTGATCCGGTGATAGGGATGGTCCTGCAAGAGCGTCAGCGCGGACCGGATGATCCCGTCGCGCCGTTCCTCCTTCTGTTCCTGATGTATCGCTTTCCTGGTCATGGTTTGTCGTACCTGAGAGGAAGCATAAATGACCAATGGTCATTTGTCAATGAAGTTTTTCTGCCTGACGCTCGGGCTTCTATTCCCACTCAACGCCCCCCTGCCCTCCAGCGCCGATTCCGCAGCACCACCAGCATGCTCCCGCAGAACCCGGCGACGAGGAGGCCGATGTCTTCCCGGATGCCGAGTTTGAGGGCCGCGGTGAATCCCACGATGGACCAGAGGAAGGGAATGGCCAGGAGGTGAATCGGCACGGGCGGCCGTGCCAGGAGCATCAAGCCGAAGGTGAATATGGTCGTGGGGCAGGGAGCCACGCCGAACACGGGCGAGGACGGATACACGTGCCCCTGCGCGTACCCGAACAGAGGGTACAGCAGCATGGCATAGAGGATGAGAAGAAAGCCGACTATTCCGTAGGCGTCGGGCCGAGGGAGGAAAAAGAGTTTCCTTCGCACGGTTCCGGTCACCGCAAACAGCGCTCCCTGGAGCACGAACGCCGCGCCGAACAGGTAGGCTGCTTTGTTTATGGGAGCAAAATATACCAAATGGTAAAAGAGGCCCATGAAGAGCCAAAATGCCGCCAGGATGGCGCAAACGATTCGCTGCGCCGTTCTGGAGCGACTGAAGGAGGCCCCGATCGCCACGACACCGAGAATATAGGCCGCGATCTGACATGGCCAGATGGCGGTGTTGAATGCTGTAAATACCTGGAGGAATTGTTCGACGGTAAACGGCAGTTTCATGGGGCTCACGTGCTCCTTTCCAAGTGCGTTTGCAAAAGTGAACTTCCCCCGATTATGAGGACACGCAGTTAAGCAGCCAACATGATGCTCTCGTATTCCGTCGGGGTCAGGTATCCCAGAGCGGAATGTCGTCGGCTACGGTTATAGAAGACCTCAATGAACCAGAAGATGTCGCTCATTGCCTCCCGTCGGGTACGATAGAGACGGTGATTGACCAACTCGGTCTTGAGGGTATGGAACCAGCTTTCCATGGGGGCGTTGTCCCAGCAGTCCCCCTTGCGGCTCATGCTGCAGAGCATGCCATGGGACCGGAGCGCCTCCCGATAGTCATTACAGGCATACTGGCTCCCCCGATCCGAGTGATGGATCAAGCCCGGCCCAGGCCGGCGGCGATCCACCGCCATATGAAGCGCATCCAGTACTACCTCTTTGTTCATGCGGCTGGACAGGGACCAGCCCACAATGAGCCGGGAATGAAGGTCCAGCACGGCAGCCAGGTACAACCAGCCTTCTGCGGTGGGAATGTACGTGAGGTCTGCCAGCCACCGCTGATTGGGCGCTTGGGCCGTAAAATCACGCCCCAGCAGATTGGGCGCCACGGGATGGGAATGGTTCGAGTCCGTGGTTGCCTTGAACTTTCTCTTCTGTCTGGCCCTGATGCCGTTCTCGCTCATCAGCCGCGCGATTCGTTTCCTGCCGTGGCGCATCTGCCTGGACGCAAACTCGGCATGAATCCGCGGGCTGCCGTAGGTACCCCGGCTCGCAGCGTGAACCGCCTTGATCTCGACCAGCAACCGACGGTTCTCGCGCACTCGTCGGCTCTCCGGGCGTCCAAGCCATGCGTAGTAGCCGCTGGGCGACACCTCCAGCACCCTGCACATACGCTGTACCTGGAACAGGCCGCTATGGTCACGGATAAACCGGTACTTCATCACCTGGGCACCCGCGAGAAGATGCCGACCGCCTTTTTTAAAATATCCCGCTCCTCCCGCAACAGCTCGTTCTCCTTGCGGAGACGGGCCAGTTCCTCATCCTGCGGTCTCAACCTGCCTTTGCCCGGAAAGGCCTCCTGCGGAGCTTCCTCGAACTGCTTCTTCCAGCGACTCAGGACGCTCTCCCGTATCCCCAGATCCCTCGATGCCTGAGCAATACTCAGCCCCCCTTCCGCCATCAGCCGCACCGCTTCCACCTTGAACTCCCGGCTGAAACTCCGACGCTTCTTCTCCATCCAACACCTCCAAGACGCTTTATACGTCCTTTTCGAGGTGTCCTTCAATCCGGGGCAACTTCAGTGACTATACGCTTTTCGCAGAGGGGCCCGGGAAAAAATCCCCCCTTCCCCCTTTGACAAAGGGGGAGAAGAAATGTCGGGGTTCCCCAGTCCCAACATGCCCTCAATCCCCGTCCCGTGTCTCCTCGAATATATTCAGCGCCAGGTTCTTGCGGCATTTCTCCGGATAAAAAATGCGGCCGTTCATGGCGATGTAGACGCCGTTGGGGAGGAGTTGCACGGCGGTGAGGGCCGAGGCGATATTGTACATGGCGTCGCTCACGTGAAAGCGGGCGGGCTGCATGGACCCGGTGAGGACGATCACCTTGTCCGGGACGGCGCGGAGGGCGAGAGCGGTGGCGATCATGGTGTCGGTGCCGTGGGTGACCACGACGTGCCGGAGCGGTTCGTTGCGGACGGCTTCGGCGACCAAGGCCCGGTCCTCGTCGGTCATGTCCAGGCTGTCCTTGCGCAGCAGCGACTGCACGGCGAAACCGAAAGTCACATTGGCCGTTTTCAGCACTTCGACGATCTGAGGATCGCCTATCTGAAATTCGCTCTTGGCGTCGAAATACACCTTATCGATGGTGCCGCCGGTGGTGAAGATCTTTATGTGCATAGCCGACCGACCCTTTCCTCCGTTCCTGTGCGAATATCCAATGCCTCGGTCCGTCCGAACGATAGCAATATCGAGTGTTCCTGACAACACGGAGAGGTGGGTTTTACCGAACGGTGCTGAAAACGACGGAATGAACGGCCTTCATACCCTTACCGTCCGTGGGACGCCGTGTCCCGGCAAAATTCGGCATCTTCCATTTCCGGAGAAAAAACCTGTAGAACGCCCCCTTCGTTCTGGTAGAATGGGCTCACATCAAGGAAGGTGGGAATGGGAATCTACGGACTGGTGATTTTATTTCTGGGAATTCTCCTGGTTGGCTTGGTATACGCTAAAACTCATACCGGAAAGGCTTCCCATAACGTCCTTTTTTCCATCATCCTTCTGCTGTTCCTGACGGTTTTCTTTACCGTTCATCACCATTTCGAAAAGACCTGCGTCATCCTGATCGGCGGTAACCTGGACCAGGTCATCGGCCTGATCCGCTCCTGGGGCATGGCCGCCCCGCTGATGAGCATATTGCTGATGATCACCCAGGCCATCGTGGCCCCCATTCCGGCATTCGTGGTGACGGCCGCGAACGGGATGATTTTCGGCAATTTCTGGGGCGTGGTCATATCCTGGATCGGAGCGATGCTCGGCGCCTTGACGGCTTTCTGGATCGCCCGTCTTTTTGAGAACGTTGCGTTGCAGAAAATCATTCACAACGAAAAAACGATAAATTTCATCCGGCATGCCGGGGAAAAAAGAGGGTTCTGGGTGATTCTCGTGTCCCGGTTGCTGCCCTTTATTTCCTTCGACGCTGTCAGCTATCTGGCAGGACTGAGCGGGATCCGACCCTTGGCATTCCTCCTGGGCACCGGACTCGGCATGCTGCCCGCAACGATCGTCTACACGACCATCGGCCGGGAATTTCCATCCATGGAGGAGAAATTTCCCCTTCTCCTCACCGCCACAACCGTTC
Source organism: uncultured delta proteobacterium (assembly GCA_963826125.1). Lineage (GTDB taxonomy): Bacteria > Desulfobacterota > Desulfarculia > JACQYL01 > CAWGVV01 > CAWGVV01. The sequence continues at coordinate 1,376,124 of CAWGVV010000001.1, forward strand.
TCATCTTTGTGCTGGTAGTGTTTTCGCTTGTTCAGGGACTCCGACGGAAAGTCTGATGTCGAGGCTGAAAAAACCAAACCGGTAGACCTTTACATTACCGAACCGTAACGAAGAGAGGTGACCTATGACGATGATTAAAAGTACCATTTTTCCGGGACGTTACATTCAGGGCCCCGGCGCTTTGTCGATTCTGGGCGAAGAAACGGCTCGTCTGGGCGACCGTGGATTCGTGATTTGCGGTTCAACGGCCTTTGATCGTGTCTGGCCGTCCGTGGAACAGGGCGGCGGGCCGGTTCCGCTGGAAGCGGTGAAGTTCGGGGGGGAATGCACGGAAAAGGAGGTTGATCGGCTGGCGCAGCTGGTGGGTTCGCAGGGCGGCAAGCCGGTGATCGTGGGGCTGGGAGGGGGCAAGGTTCTGGACACGGCCAAGGCCGTGGCCCATCGCATGGAGCGACCCGTGGTGTGTGCGCCCACCATCGCTTCCACCGACGCGCCGTGCAGCGCGGTGGCCGTTCTGTATACGCCGGACGGGAGCTTCGAGCGATACCTGTTCCTGCCCAGGAACCCGGACCTGGTTCTGGTGGACACCGGCGTGATCGTCGACGCGCCGGTCCGGTTCCTCATATCCGGAATGGGAGACGCCCTGGCCACCTGGTTTGAAGCAAAATCCTGCCGTCAGAAATATGCAAAGAATATGAGCGGCCATACCGGTACCATGACGGCCTATGCGCTGGCGGAACTCTGCTACAATACCCTCCAGGATGACGGCGAACTGGCCAGGTCGGCTTGTGAAAACCACGTGGTGACGCCCGCCCTGGAACGGGTGGTGGAAGCCAATACGTTGCTGAGCGGGTTGGGGTTTGAGAGCGGGGGTTTGGCCGCGGCCCACGCCATCCATAACGGCCTCACCGTGCTGAAAGAAAGCCGCGGAGCGTTCCACGGCGAAAAGGTGGCCATCGGGGTACTGGCTTCGCTTTTCCTGACGGACCAGGATGCCGAGACCATAGAGACGGTGTACGATTTCTGCGAGATGGTGGCACTGCCGGTGATGCTATCCGATATCGGCCTGGCCGACGTTTCCGACGAGGACCTCATGATAGTCGCCGAAGCCGCCTGCAAGGAGGGCGAAACCATCTACAACGAACCCGTCCCGGTTACTCCCGAGATGGTTTTCTGGGCCCTCAAAGCGGCGGACGCCGAAGGCAACCGGCGAGAGGGAATGTGGACGGAGGAGGTGTGGTCGGAGGAATGACGGATGCCGTCATTTCAGAAAAGAAGGTTGGCAATGCTACGGGGGACCCCCTTTTCGGGAAAAGGGGGTCCCCCGTACCCCTCCCCTAAAAGCTTACCATTCCCTCTCCCTTCTGGAGAGGGGTGAGAAGCATGCAGCGCACAGGTGTTATAGTGCGTCAGCACCGATTGATAGTTTCTTTCCTTCTCGCTCCCATGTTGCATTTGGGAGCGAGAGTAACATTTCGTTCTTCCGGAGAACGTCCGGGCTCACGCTTCTTTCTTAAACGGCACTTTCTGTCTTCCGGGCGGTCCTATTTTCGTTTGGAGCGAGGAACCGTGGAAACCTTGCCGCCGGTCAGCGATTCGATGGAAATGTCCAGCACCGGCTGTTTTTCCCAACCCTTGTAGTCGAAATGCCACCACTCGGTGGGAAAAGCCGTAAAGCCCTGCTCTTCCATGGCCGTACGCAGAGTCGCCCGGTTGCGTACGGCTTCGGCCGGAAGGTCCGCGTAGTCGGCGTGGGCTTTTTCCGTGAAGTCGTCATACCCGGTCGGCATAATGAGCGGCTTACCACGGGGGTCCGCCAGGGAAACGTCCACCGCATAGCCCCGGTTGTGCTTGCTTCCGACGGCTGGGTCCGCCACGTAGCGCGGGTCCGGCAGGATTTTCCAGAACCGTTTCTGCACGCTCAAAGGACGATATCCGTCAAACACTGTCAGTCGCAATTCTTTCGTACGCAGCGCTTCCGCCACCCGGGCCAGCGCTTCGGCCGCCGGTTTGGCCAGAAAACAGCGGTTGGAAGGGTATACCGGCTTGCCGGTAAAATTGTTGGCGGTGGCATAGCGGATGTCCAGGAGGATGTCCGGCGCCAGCGTCTTCAGTTCGACCAGCTGAGCCCCATTAACCGGCGCTGGTTCGGCCGCCGGAACGCGCCCCGCGCCCCACAACAGCAAAACCGTTACGAAAATCGCCGCGCAAAGCCCTCTCCATCGCCATCCGCATCCACGAACATCCGCGTGGTGAACTTTCAGGTACCTATCCATGGCGGTGCGCACTCCCTGGTGATGTAGCCAACGGTTCCGGCGGAAACGGTTCCCGCCACTTTCACGGAGGGGCAACAACGAGGCCCTCTCCCCTCTTCTCCCCTATCGACACAGCCCGCGTTTCACTTGAGCCGATCAATAGTGCTTGCAATTGTTTTGAACATATGTTCATAATGATTTCGCCGTGGAAAGGAACTCGTGATGTCCAGACCTTGTTGCAAACGACGCGTGGGGTGCATGCCCGCTGCCGACTATTTCAAGCCGGCGGGCGTTCCCGTCCGCTTGCTGGAAACGATCGAGCTTACCCTGGATGAAGTGGAAGCGTTGCGTTTGGTCGATCTGGAAGGCAAGTACCAGGAAGCCGCCGCGCAGGCCATGAACGTTTCCCGCCCCACGCTATCCCGGGTGCTCGAAACGGCACGGCGCAAGGTAGCCGACGTTCTGGTCAACGGCAAAGCCCTTCATCTCGGAGGGGGCAACGTCGAGATGGACGCCGAGGGTCAACCGGCGGAATCCGGCGGGGTCGGGCGAGATTCGTGCGGCGGCGTGCCGCATCGCGGAAGAATTCAATACGGCGCGGGCCCCGGCTGCGGCTGGAGATCTACGGAACCGGTCGGGGATGACCCGCGCCCGGAAGGCAACAAAAAACAAAAGAACGAGGAGGAACAACAGTCATGATGATTGCATTTCCGGTGGAAGAATACCAAGGCCTTGAAAGCCAGATTTACGGCCATTTCGGATCGGCTCCCAGCTTTCTGCTGCTCAACAGCGAAACCATGGCCGTGGAAAATCTGACCAACGCCGATCAGAATCACATTCACGGCTCGTGCAGCCCCATGAAGGCACTGGCCGGCCGCAAGATCGACGCCGTGGTAGTAGGCGGAATCGGCATGGGCGCCCTCAATGGCCTCCAGATGGCCGGGATCAAGGTATACCGGGCCCAGACGGGCACCGTGGCCGACGTGGCCAAGGCGCTGAAAGCGGGCAGCCTGTCCGAGTTCGGCTCGGAGAACACCTGCGCCGGCCACGCCGGTGGGGTATCCTGCCACTGCTCCCATTAAGCCACGCGAATCCAAACCCATCCCACTTTCCGTGGAGCGGTAGATCGAGCGCTTCGCGGGAAAGCGGGATGGCTCAATCCCGAGCTATACCGGGAACTCTTCCACGGGTTTCCGGTTTTTCATGTGTTCGTACAGCCGGGTGAGTTGCCGAAAGGTAGTTTGCAGGGAGAACCGTTCGATCATCCGCTGCCGCCTCCCTTCACGCAGTTCCGCTGAATCGCCGATTCGTCCGATGCGCCGCACCGCGTCCGCCAACGATTCCGGACTCGGGTCATCGGCCATTATCAGAGGGGCTTCGCCTTCCAGCGTTTCGTCCATGCCCCCGCCCCTCACCCCCAGCACTCTGGTCCCGCAGGCCTGGGCTTCCACCGAAACCAGCCCGAACGTTTCCGTCATACCCGGATTGATGAACAGATCGGCGGCGGAATACCACTGCGCCAACTCCACGGGGTTCTCGATGTAGGGCAGCCGGGTGACGTGCTTCAGCGTTTCCGCGGCTGTTTTCACTTCGGACCGCAATTCGCCGTCGCCGATCAACACCAGGCGGATGGGGCCGTCTTCGGCCGTGAAATGTTCCATCATGGCCAGGAGTTCCGTAATGTTCTTCATGGCGGCGAAGCGCCCCACAAAGAGCAAAAGCATGGCGTCTTCCGGAAAACCGAAACGGCGAAAAAGCTTTTCACGGGACTCCAGGGGACGGAACAGTTCCGTGTCCACCCCCAGGGGGATGCGGACGACGCGCCGGATTCCCATGCGCTTCAAAATCCGTTCGAAATCGCGTGTGGCGGTGACCGTGACGGCCATGCGGTTGTAGAGCCGCACCAGATAGCGTTCGGTCAGACGGGTGACGAAATTGCCGACCGGGGGACCTACGAACCTGGACAAAATGCGGCCGAGCGCTCTCGGCATGTCCGAATGGTAGAACCCCACCACGGGAATGTGTTCTTCCTCGCTCGCTTCGATGGCGACCCAGGCGGGCCAGTACGGATTTTCCACCTCGATGACGTCCGGACGCTCGGTTTCGATGACCCGGAGTATCTTCTCCCGATTCAGGAGAAAGTGGTAATCCGAAGCGAACATGGGGAGAGATTGTATTTCGTGGACGTGCGTGCACCCTTCGACATGGCATGCATCCCGGACCGACGGCACCACCAGGACATGCTCCATGTCCGGATGAGAGGCCACGAAACTCATCTTGCCCCGGATGTACCGTTTCACCCCTCCGCTGGTGGGGCTGTAGGACTGGACGATGTCGCAAATTTTCAGCGTCGGGGACGCGGCGGGCGCCGTATCGGCCCATCGCGTCTGTTCCGGCCCGAACGGCTCTCCGCTGTTTCTTTCTACCATAGTACGAACGATATATCCGTCGGCCGCGTATCCGCAGCGAGCGGTGAGGAAGCAGAACAGGGCAACCGTGCGATTCAATCCATGCAAGGGATAATGATCGAATACCGCCACCCGCGTCAATGCTTGAACAGCATTCTCATTTTCACCAAAGCCACCCCGCGTTCGACCCGAACAAAATAGATGAACGCGAGGCGAAACGGGCGCCCGCCACATCGCCTTATTCGGGCGCAATTGGGAATAATATCAAGTTTTGGCCGAAAAAAACGATGTAATTGGTACCAAAGAGACCACATCAAACGGCTAAAACGAAGGAATGCAAACAGATGACAAATCGCAACATCCCCGTATTTCTTTTCCTCCTGGCGATTCTGGTTTTCTCCTTTACCGGGTGTGGCGGTGGCGGTACGGACGACGGAGCGAACCTTACTCCGGGCACGGCCACTGTCTTCGGGCTGGCGGTGATGAATATCGATTCCGTCGAAGGGGCGGCCGTCTCCGTGGTCAGTGACGGTTTTACGGTGCCCCTGGGAGAGGCGTCGACAACCGACCATGGAGGCGCCTTTGCCGCCGAACTTTCTCCGTATCTGCCGAGCGGACCCTTCACCGTAGTGGTAACGGCCCCGAACGGCGATGTGTTTGAAACCGAGGTGGATGGTATCGCCAACGGCAGTACGACCTTCGTGCATATCAATGGATTGACAACGCTCTGCCGAGCCTATCATGTAAAACATCCCGAAATGAGCATCGAAGAAGTACGCGACAAGATCCATCGCTACGTCGGAATTCCTGAAAAGTACGATCTGGGCGACAATGTTGCCCACCCCCATTACTCGAAGTTCTCATTACCGGTTTTCATGAAGCACGCGAGAGAGTACACGGGGGGGCTCACTGCGTATTTCGAATCCGTCGCAACAGAAATCGACTCCAGTACAATCTCTCTGACGGGAGGAGAATTCGGTAGCGTCAACAACCTTGCAAACTTCGCCGACGCCATCGTTCCCGAATGGGAGGCCGGCGTTGAAAGGATGGCATCGCCGACGACCGCGGTGGGAGAAGCGGTATCCGAGACATTCAATCTTTCCAATACCATCGGAGATGGACTGATTGATAATATCATCCACTTGATCATTGATCATATCCCCGGCCTGGGAAGCGCTCCCGATTTATCGGATATCGAAAGTCAGCTCACTGAGGTACAGACTCAGATCAAGCAGATGGTCACCATGATCGAGACTCTTGCCCAAAGCCTTGAACAGGAGTTCAATCAGTCCGAATACACCGACATCTCCACCGGTATGCCGACCGAAAACATCATCGGCGCCTATAACCAAATCCAGCAGATTCAGATCGATTCGACACCGGCCAGCAGTCCGAACCTGACCAGGCTCCCGACCGACGTACAGGCGCTCTACACGAACGCCAACTGGGTGAATACCCAGATCGACGACGATGCAAATACCATCCACGCCATGCAGTCCGTCGGAACACCGGGCAATCAACCTCTATTATATTATGCAAAGCAGCTTACCTATGTCGACAACTTCATCGGCAATACCAACTGGAATGTTCTGCAACAGCAGATGAACTATTATGCAGGGCTCCAGGTGCAGGCGATCAACCTCCTGGGAGCCATTAATTCTCCATCTTCATACAACATCATCGGTCAGAACAGTCCCGGAGGCCTTCGCCTAGAAGCGTCCGACTGGATATCCCGAATCAGCGGCAACGTTCAACAGGAGATGATGCAACTGCCCCTGCCGACGTTGACTCAGAACGAGTTTGCAGCCTTCACGAAAAACGCGCTGCTCTTTCAGAACGCTTCCGTGTCCATGGCTACGGGGGCAAACGCGTGGGACTATGCAGCCAACCTGACGGACGGCGGGCTCAATTGGGTTATCGCCGACACTCCCACGATTCAGGCTGTCTTCAATGCCATAAAGGGTATTTCCGGTGGCGCACAGGATAACTTCAGCGAATGGATGAACACGAACCTGGGGACGAACCTCAAGCCGGGAAAGGTCACCTATTACCCATACGAGTACAACCTTATAGGTCAATTCGCGCCTTTAAAACAGGTAACAACCACGAAAAACGGCTTCCTCACGCTAACCCGTACCGGGAGCAGTGGATCCTGCTATAATTATACCGTCGGCTGGATTGACGACAGTGGAAAAACGGGCAATATAGGCACTTTTACCGCTTGTGATAATGATAGGGTCGTAATGGCCCTTAACAATGCTTATCCATTTGTTGCCCTGAGCCAGAAAAATATCGTCGGATGGGCATGTCAAATCAATGGTCCCTGCATAATCATGAATGGAACCGCATTCAATCCGACAGCTCCAACGAACCAGGACCATGGAGCCGTGGTTATGGGGGCCTACGACGGTTTGAAAATAAGCTCATCGGCTATCGTCACGGACCCATACAGCAACGGTTCGTCGGGGACCGAGCCACTTACCGTGTATCCCACCAGAACCGGCAATGAACTCTCATTCGAATTGACCAACTATGCTTATTGGACAAGCTCGGACCCTCAGAATGCGCCGATTTCCAATGTGCAGTCGTCGGACGGGTCAGCCTCGGCCGCCGGCAGCACCTTCCCGCCTCTGCCCAACAATGCGGGAACCATCCACTGGCTGCCCGGTTCCGTCGGGGAGTCGGTGACGTTCACCGCCACACGCCAGTTGCCGAACGGAACCGATGTCCAGGGGACGATCACACTGAAGAGTCCCGTGAAAAGCTCCGCTCCGGCCCCCCAGGCGGTAAGCGTATGGCCGTCCAGCTATAACGTCATCGCCTCCAACTGGAACAGCTTCAAGCAAAACGGGTTGCAACTGTATCCGACCCGTTTCTACGGCAGCGGAAACTGCGAAGACGCGAGGAGCAACGTAACCTACGCCTTGCCGCAGGATGCTGCCGGCTTTACCGTCTCATCCCAGGGATTTCTACAGACGAGCCTTGGATCGTTACCGCAAGCCGGAACTTCGCTGGTCGTCACGGTGACCGATCCGCTCGTCCCGGCGCAGACATCGGACGGCAACGTACGCCCGACGGCCACCTGCACCATCACCTTTAACTGACGCCACACAGGCGTAACCAATTTAGGCGTTTACACCAACAAGGAGGCCGCCGGAGTTCCTCTCCGGCGGCTTTCACCTTTCTTTAGCAACCGTCCCGAAAAAGCATTGCCGTTCCCGATCGGCACGCCCCGTCGTTCGCCTTTCCGGTCCGATGTCCGGTCCGAGAAACGAGCGGTGCCGCGCCGTTCTCATGGCCGGAAAAACGCCGTTTTGCGTATTATTCGGGAGCAATCGGGAAAACGTGTCAAGTTCTGGCCGGAAATATCGATGTAAAGAATGGATGCCGAACGAGAGGAGGTTCGGACTCGGTCAAACCGAAGGCATGTTTTCGCTCTTGAATACCTTTGACAAAGGGCTGCCGGGACTGAAGCGGGACTTTGTTTGTTATTCCCCTGGAAGAACCCACCAGTTGCTGGGTTCACGACGTTCACGACGAGTGGACAAGGAATCGGGACAAACCAAAGGAGTGTACCGTGGCAAAGGCGGACAGGATGAAAGGCAACGCGATTCTTACCGGCGACCAATTACGTTTGGTCCGTGCCGGCAACGACATTCAAATGGTGCGCGGCGTGACGAGAAGGGAATTCGTGAAGTATTCCCTGGGGGCTTTAGCATGCCTCTCTTGCGGATCGTTGATAACCGCGTGCGGCAGTGACGGCAGCTCGGTCGCGGAATATCCGATCGACTCAACCGTCGTCAGGACGACCGAGCGGGTCCTGTCGTTCCCCATACCGGCGCAACCGACCGGCCCGAATTCGGGCACGGGGCTCTATCTGAGCGAGCTTTCGCTGATTCAGGAGTATCCCAAATACGGCTACGGCAACTGGCAGTACAGCACGCAGGGCCTGCCGATCATACAACGATTCGACATCATGCCGGACCCGGCCGGATACGCCGCTACGGCCGCATCGCTCACCAGACTCGGCCAATTCGTGAATTTCTTTACCATAAGCGATATCCACATCACGGACAAGGAAGCGCCGAACCAGTTTATTTACCTCCAGCAGGAGGACCCAAAAAACTCCGGAGCAAATAGTTCCATCTATTCGCCGGTCATGATGTGCACGACCCACGTCCTCGATGCCGCCATGCAGACGGCGAACGCCCTTCACAAGCAAAATCCCTTTGATTTCGCCATCTCCCTGGGCGACACCTGCAACAGTACCTCGTACAACGAACTCAGGTGGTACATCGACGTTATTGACGGCAAGGTCATTACCCCCAGTTCCGGGGCTCATCTCGGAGCCGGCGCCATCGACTATCAGAAGCCGTACCGGGCAGCGGGACTCGACAAATCGATCCCCTGGTATCAGACGCTCGGTAACCACGATCATTTTTTCCTCGGTTCGTTCCCCGTCGACGCCGACCCGTCTCTTGGTCTCCGGGAGTCATACATCAGCGGAAACGTCTGGGCCGTAGCGGATTTTCTCATCCCTGATCCCCATGCCTTCCCCGTCCTAGCCGATATCGGAAACATTAAGGCGACCCCACAGTATTATGGCGCCGTACTTGATGGCGCAACTGCCACAGGCGCCATTATCGACGCGGGGGCCGTCGGGGATTACAAAACTCCGCCAACGGTTGCAGCCGATCCCAATCGTCGTTCGCTTTTGAGAATGGAATGGATCCGGGAATTTTTCAAAACGTCCACCAGTCCGGTCGGTCACGGTTTTGACCTCGTCGATCCCAGCCAGCCGGGCGGTTTTGCCTGCTATAGCTTCGCGCCGAAGCCGGATGTGCCGCTCAAGGTTATCGTGCTTGACAATACCCAATCGGAAACCGACGGCTCCACCGATATTCACGGTCGCGGGTTTCTTGACGCCAACCGGTGGGCCTGGCTTCAAGCCGAACTCGCGGCCGGGCAGGCGGCCAACCAACTCATGATCATCGCCGCTCATATCCCGATCGCCGTTTCAGCGATAGGTTCCGGGACGGAGTGGTGGGAATCCGACCTGGATCCGAATGCGCGGGAACAAAATGCGGTGACCCTGACGGGACTGGTTTCGGTACTTCAGAACACTCCGAATCTCCTCATGTTGATCGCCGGCCATCGCCATCGCAATACGGTGAAGGCGTTCGCTTCACCCGACCCCGTCAACGCTCCCGAAAAAGGCTTCTGGCAGGTGGAAACCTCATCGTTACGGGATTTCCCTCAGCAGTTACGTACGTTTGAAATTTACCTCAACAGCGACTACACGGTTTCGATCGTTACGATCAACGTCGATTCGGCGATCGCCGAAGGAATGCCGTCGGCCAAATCGCGTTATTATTCAGTTGCGACTCAGCAAATAATCCAAGAAAACAAAACGTTGAATGCTCCCAATATTCAGAAGGCGTATGGCGTCATCCCGGTTGATACCATGGACCCGACTCGCCCACAGGATGGCTCCCCAGATCCGACTATCTTTTACGGGACAGTGCCCGGAGTTCCGTACTGTGCTTCGTACAACGCGGAACTGTTCAAACAGTTGAGCCCGACCATGGTCGGCGTACTACGGGAAATGTTCCCAAACGTTGCGGGCTAGATGCAAGGCCGATAATCTCAGTTCGCTCATGATGGAGTCTGGAACTTGTCCGCAAATCTTGTCGGCAGGGGCGTATTGGAATACGCTCCTCCATTTTTGCCGGAGCCTGGGACATGCCCTTCGAAGAGAGCGGCAGCGAAGCGATGCATTCGCGTCCGATCGGTAAGGAAGGGATACTCTTTCTTCCTCTTGAGAAGAATTCCTTTATTGTTTGCGCCGGATCGACCGATATCTCTCTGAAAGAAGGCTTTTACCTATTGGCGGACACCACATCGCATGCGTACAACGCCGAGCTGGTGAAACAGTTGGCCCCCGAAATGCAGGCCATAATCGCTAATTACGGGTCTCCGATAAAGTAGGTCTTTCATGGGGCCTGAGTCGGGCAGGCCCCGAATGCATACGAGGAGCACAAATTTCCGCCGGGGCCGGCGGGGCGCTTCGTGTTTTTTCTCACGGGAAGAACCCACCAGGGTGTTGGGTTTATGCAGTTCACGCTTCGTGGACAAGGAAACAAGGCAGACTAAAGGAGAGAGCTGTGGCGAAGGCGGATTCTAAAAAGGGCAACGAAATTCTGTCCGGCGACGATTTGAAAATGGTCCTTACCGGCGACAACCTAAAAATGGTTCGTGGCGTAACCCGGCGGGAGTTTGTAAAATATTCCGTTGGGACGTTCGCCTGTCTCTATCTCGGAGCGTTGACTACCGCGTGCGGCAGTGACGGCAGTTCGGTCGCCGAATATCCGATCAATTCAACCGTCGTCAAGACGACCGACCGGGTGCTGTCGTTCCCCATACCGGCGCAACCGACCAGCCCGAACTCGGGCACGGGGCTCTATCTGAGCGAGCTTCCGCTGGTTCAGGAGTACCCCAAATACGGCTACGGCAACTGGCAGTACAGTACGCAGGGTCTCCCGATCATACAACGGTTCGACATCATGCCGGACCCGGCCGGATATGCCGCAACTGCCGCATCGCTCACCAGACTCGGCCAATTCGTGAATTTCTTTAGCATAAGCGATATCCACATCACGGACAAGGAAGCGCCGAACCAGTTGATTTACTTTCAGCAGGAAGACCCGACCTACTCGGGAGGCAACACTTCGATCTATTCGGCGGTCATGACGTGCACCACGCACGTGCTCGATGCCGCCATGCAGACGGCGAACGCCCTTCACAAGAAGAACCCCTTCGATTTCGCCATTTCTTTGGGAGACACCTGCAACAGCACCTCATACAACGAACTCAGGTGGTACATCGACGTCATCGACGGCAAAGTCATTACCCCCAGTTCGGGCGCTCATCTCGGAGCAGCCACCATCGATTACCAGAAGCCGTTCCGAGCCGCGGGACTCGACAAATCGATCCCCTGGTACCAGACGCTCGGCAACCACGACCACTTCTTTCTCGGTTCCTTCCCCGTCGATGCCGATCCGTCGCTCGGTTTCAGGCAGTCGTACGTCAGCGACACCGTCTGGGACATACCGGACATTATCGTCCCCAACATCCCCAACTTCCCCGTCCTGATCGACATGGAGAAGTTCAAGGGAACCCCGAGATATTACGCAGGCGTACTGGACGGCTCGACCCCCAACGGAGACATTATCGACGCGGGGGCTGTCGAAGGATTCAAAACTCCTCCCAAGGTGGCCGCGGATCCGGATCGACGCTCGTTGTTGAGAACGGAATGGATCCGGGAATTCTTCAACACCTCCACCACGCCCGCGGGCCACGGTTTCGGTCTGGTCGCCCCCTCCCAGCCGGCGGGCTTTGCCTGCTACAGCTTCCTGCCGAAAGCGGACGTGCCGCTGAAGGTGATCGTGCTGGACGACACCCAGTCGGAAACCGACGGCTCCACCGACATTCACGGCCACGGGTTTCTCGACTCCCACCGGTGGGCCTGGCTTCAAGCGGAACTGGCGGCCGGCCAGGAGGCCAACCAGCTCATGATCATCGCCGCGCACATACCGATCGGTGTTTCGGCCATCGGCTCCGAGACGGAATGGTGGGAATCCGAAAAGGACCCCAATGCCAGGGAACAGAATGCGGTGACTTTGGCGGGACTGGTGACGGTGCTTCAGAACACCCCGAATTTCCTCATGTGGATCGCCGGGCATCGCCATCTCAATACGGTCAAGGCTTTCGTCTCGCCCGACCCCGCCAGCGCCCCCGAGAAAGGTTTCTGGCAGGTGGAAACCTCATCATTGAGGGATTTCCCACAGCAGCTTCGCACCTTTGAAATCTACCTCAACAGCAACTATACCGTTTCGATCGTGACGACCAACGTCGATCCGGCGGTAGCGGAAGGAACGCCTGCGGCGAAATCGCGCTATTATTCGGTGGCTACGCAGCAAATCATTCAGTCCCAATTAACCCTGAATAATCCCAACGTCCAGAAGGCGTATAACGCCATACCCGTTGAATCCATGGACCCGACGCGGCCCCAGGACGGCTCCACGGATCCCACGATTTTCTATGGGACGGTGGAAGGAGTCCCGTATTGCGCATCGTACAATGCTGAGCTGTACAAACAACTCAGTCCGTCCATGATCGAGGCGCTGCAGGCGCAGTTCCCGACGACTGCATGATTTCTGAATAACACAAGCATTGCATAAACGACCAAGGCCGTCGGAAGACATGTTTTCCGACGGCCGGGCCTGCACAGAGCCGGAACCAGCCGGGGCAGGACCGAACTCCCCGCAAGGATATCGCAAGAAACCAATCTTCATTTCAAAGGAAAAAAAACGGCAGAGCTATCACGGTGCTTTCGAACCGTTCCCTCTTCGGCGCCGACGAAGACCCCGTTCATAAAATTAAGAACAGAAATATCGATTTGATAAACGATCCAACCTCATAACGCCACTCGAAGAGGATCGCGGACGGCTTTTTCGGCATCAACGAATCTTCCTTTGTGGAACGCGCGAAACGGCCGGTACCTATCGTTCCGAAGTACGCCTCGGCAGCTCAACTCACAGTCCCCCACTCCTTTTTCATACCTCCTCGCACGCCATCGCTCGTAGAAAACTTCGGATTATGTGCTTTCAAAAGCAATTGAGTGTCCTTTACCCCTTGTTCTTCCTTTCGTATGCTATAATTTAATTAACAAGTAGAATGTTTGAAACAAGTCAGCCATATTTTCATAATGACAACAAAAATAATTAAATACTGCCATTTATCAATAAAAGGAGGATGCCATGAACGCAACTACCGTAGATAGAATAAAGGGAACTGCGTACCATCTTTCGGGATTGTCCTTTTTTTGCGCCGGATTGCTTGGTATCGTTGTGCTGTTCGGACTGTTTTCGGCTCCGGCACGTGCGGAACCTCCCTTTACCCACCCGGGCACGACCGGCGGTTCGCCTACCCCCATCGGACCGGCCGCCGGGAGCCCCTCCAATTTGGAGCTGCCGTCCGTGGCCCAGAACCGGGTCGTCTACGATATCGTCGACAGCAGCTTGCGCGTCACGGCGTATGACAATATCCGTATCGGCCTTGCGGCACTGAGAGGAGGGATCGAGGACTTGATCACCAATGACGCGCCTGCCGATCTTCGATTTGTCATTTTCAACGATACCTCGCAGATCGATTCATTGAGCACCGGGGCGCGGAACGTGCTGCTCCTCGGGTTCGAGACCGGCAGGGTGTGCATAGGCGCCGGAGGTTTCGGAAAAGATCTGAAGCAGAAGCTGGGTCTGCTCGATCCGGCGCTCGCCGATTCCCCCGCGTCGACGGGCGGAGACGGCCTTTGGGTGGTCCTGCACCGCAACCCGGCCGGGCATGTCAACGAACTCATCATCGCCGCCCCCACCCCGGAGCGCAGCTCGTTTTATTCCCTGGCCGATGCGGTCATGAGCATGCGCAGTTGGTTCAGGAGGAATGAAGGAACCGATCACACGCTCGCCGACGGCGACAGCCCCTGGCAGGCGCTTGACAATTATGAATGGTCGGGCGAAACGATGGCTACTTTCAAGGGCGATAATGAACAAGCCGGAACCTACAAATTCACACTCAGTCCCTACACGGTAGCCAGCAACCAGAATAATGACGACTGGTATCGCGTGGATTTTCAGACGATCTCGGAGATCACCTTCTACGAGATGACCGGGGACAGATTCGGAGACACCAACGGCCACTGCGGCTGGTGGACGGAATCGATGCACGCCGCAGCGACCGTGACGACCCCCGGCGGCCAGTGGTGGGACTATATGCCCTCTTCGACGGTAGGCAGCACCACCACGGGATTCACCATAGGCGGCAACATCACGACCACCCAGGCCGGAGTGAACGCGGCATATTCGCAATCATACGGCCAGCCGGACGTAACGATCACGGTTGCCGCCAATTCGGTCGACCAGGCGATCGATTGGGCGGCCTCGCTTGTCGGTTGCGGCAATTATAGCGACTTTCCGGACTATTCGGGCGCATCAAGCGTTGCTCGCAGCACGTACGACCTGAACCCCTCCTTCATCATTGCGGTGCCCACCGGCAGCAAGATGTCCATAACAACGACGGCGCCCGATCCCAACAACGTCGAACCCTGGAGGTTTACGGTGCGAAAGGACTATGTAGAGATCTGCAACCTGGTGGAAGTCTGTACCACGGAATACACGCAGACCTATAACATCAACACGAACATTACGTGCACACAAGGTGGTTGCAACTGAAAAAAAGGGGGAAAGCGGGTCGGGCCTTTGCCTGACCCGCGCGAGCATACGCGATAGGCAGAGCGGCACGCACGATGCGGAGGGCGATGTACGAACAAGGAGAACCGCCATGAAACCATGTTTCTCTCTGAAACGCCTGTTTATCGTCTTCGTCCTGTTGGGTGTGGTTGCGTTTTTCGGGACGGAGACGGCACGTCATGCATGGTCGGGCTCGGACGGTCCCGATGGGAATGGGGAAAACTGGAATTCAAACATATTTACGACCACGGTCGCCTATGTGGAGGAATTCTATCCCCTCTGGTTCACCTACCATCAGTCCCTGATAGCGGGGTCGCGCAACCGTTTGATCGGACCGTCCCATATTTCTCCGCTTTACCATAGCGTGGTAGCGATCAACGATGATACGCTTTACGCCAGTACCTTGCTCCGCCTTGCGCATCAGGCGACCGTCCTGACAATTCCGGAAACAATCGCCACGTATTCCGTGCTCACCCTGGACGGTTACGGAAACGTTTTCGATTCGGGCATCCCCGGGCGGAAGGCGGGAACCTATGTGCTTACCGGTCCCGATTTTGTGGGAACGCTCCCCTCGGACGCAATCCACATCGCAATCCCTCTCAATTTCTCGATACTGATCTTCCGGGTCGACAAGTTCTCTTCCACCAACGAAGACATGACCGCGGAAGCCGAAACCTTCCGCAGGTCGCTCAAGACACAAAAGCTCTCCGATCACCTGAAGGATCCCTCCGGGGGCGACGCCACGCTGATCCTTCCGGAAATCGCGTTCGCCCTGCCCTTCAAGACGGCAGCCGACGAATTGATCTCCCTGGCCCCGATCTATTTCCTGAAGCAGCTTCAGTCGGCGGTTGCGTCCTCCAACACCCCGCCCATGTCGCCGACCGAACGCATGCTGTCGGACCGTTTCGACCGGTTGTTCGGCGACGGGAACGTCGGGAGAGATTCGGAATTCGCGGCCGGAGTTCGGGCGGCCCACCGGTGGATACTGGACGCGTACCTCACTCATCTGGGACCGACGAATTGGATTCATTTCACCAATATGGGCCATTGGGGCGATCGGGTCATCGATCGGTCCGCAATAAGCGAGTTCATTCAGTACGGCAACGGCATATCGACGGCGGCGTACTATCACGCCTTCAAAGACGGCAACGGCTCTCCGCTTAATGGAGACGATCCCCGCGGATATGTGCTGACCTTTCCCGCCGGGCAGATTCCCCAAGCGGGACGATTCTGGTCCGTCACCGCATACACACCGAAGGCGATCGAACTGGTTTCCAATTCAGCGGATAAATACGTGGTCGCGAGCTACACTCCGGGCCTGCAATCCAACGCGGACGGCTCGATTTCCATCCGCATGGCCCGAGAACAGCCGGAAACAGTGCCCATGGCCAATTGGCTCCCGGTCCCGAAGGGGGATTTCAATATCATGCTTCGCATTTACGGCGTGATTCCGGGCGGGAACATCGCCGACAACACGTATGTCCCGCCGGGCATCGTGAAAAACGTTCCGATGAAGCGGGGAACGAAGCCGAAGTAAAATGCGTGAGATTTGTACCTGTGCGGAGAAACAGCTTTTAAACACGCAGTTGGATGGAGGCACGGATTTTCCCATCGGTACCAAGCTTCGATTTCATCAATGCACGCCCAGATAGAGCTGTGAGGGCAGCCAGAGGCTCACCTGGGGGACGTAGGTGACCACAGCCAGTGCTGCCATGGCGATGAGCAGCCAGGGCAGCACCGCTCGCACCGTTTCGATGTACGTCTTGTTGAACGCTCCCCCCGCGATGAACAGGTTCAGCCCGAAGGGCGGTGTGATGTTGCCCATGTCGGCGTTCACCGACGCGATGATGCCGAAGTGCAGTTCGCTCACTCCCGCCCCGGCGATGAGGGGGAAGAAGAGCGGGCAGAAGATGAGGATGTTCGAAAACACGTCGATGAACATGCCCGCCAGGAGCATGACCAGGTTCGCGAAGAGGAGCACCGCCCAGGGCGGAGGGGCCAGCGCGATAATGGGCGCCACCAGATGCTGGGTGATCCCTTGCACGGTGAGCAGCCAGGAAAAGAGTGTCGCCGCCGCCACCATGATGAGGATGCGGGCCGACGTAAGCGCCGTGGACACGGCGATGTTCCAGACGGCCGCGAGCGTCAGGCTGCGATACACCACGAGCGTCACGAAGAGCGTGTAGGCAACCGCCACGGCGGCCGATTCCGTGGGCGTGAACACCCCGCTGTAAATTCCCCCCAGAATGATCACGGGAACCCCCAGCCCCCAGGCGGAATCGCGGGCCGCCTTGAGGATGTCACGGATTCCGGCCCTCGGCGCGAGCGGTATGTTCCTGCGCCGGGCATACCAATAGCACCGCAGGGAATAGAGGAGCACAAAGACGAGTCCCGCCCCGAAGCCGGACATGAACAACGCGCCCACGGATACCTTGGAGATGGAGCCGTAGATGATCATGGCGTTGCTGGGCGGGATGATCATGCCCAGCAGGGCCGAACAGGTGACCAGCCCCAGGGAAAACCGTTCGCCGTACCCGGCCTGCACCAGCGCCGGATAGAGGATGCCGCCCACGGCTACCACCGTGGAAGCAGTCGAACCGGTGATGGCCGCGAAAAATAGGCAGCTCAGCACCGTACAAATGGCGAGTCCGCCGTGCAGATGGCCCACCAGCGTATTGGCGAACGCGATGAGCCGCGAGGTCACGCCCCCTTCGCTCATGATGTTGGCGGCCAGGATGAAGAATGGAATGGACTGCAACGCCATGCCTTCGACACCGGCGAACATGCGCTGCGGCAAAATGTCCAGCGGGATGGCGGTGAAGAAATGGAACACGGCGAACGCGACGATCCCCAGCGACGCGAAAATAGGCAGGTTCCCGGCGATGCACAGGAAGAGCAGGAGGAAGATGAGCGCGGTCACGATCGGCCCCCCCGGACGGCGTTCGCCAGCTTGCAGCCGTAGCGCAGGGCCATGGACGCCGCGCCCACCGGAACGGAAAGGTAGGCCAGCCACATGGGCAGCTCCAGCGCGGCGGTCGTCTGGCGGGCGGCCTGCACCCGGAGCGTGTGTTTGAGGCTGTACCAGGCGAGGAGTACGCAGAAAATCAGGCACAGCAGGGTGACCGTGAAATCCCAGATACGGCGCGTCACGCTAGGAAAACGGTCGGCGAGGATCGTGACCGAAACGTGGCCTTCGCCGCCCGCCACCTTGCCCGCGCCAAGAAAGATCATCCAGACCATGAGATACCGGGCCAGTTCATCGGCCCAGAAAATGGGATGCAGGAAGGCGTAGCGCAGGACCACGTTGACGAAGAGGAGCAGCGCCGAGAACAGAATGATCCCGGCCAGGACGGTGGTTTCCACCTTGTGCAGAAGCGCCGGGAAAAACCGGGATAGGTGGCGGCAATGGGCGAACATCGTTTCGAACGCTCCCCGTTCGGAAGGATGCCTCGGGAGAGCTTTCTTCCGGCAGTCGACGTTCCGGCAACAGCCGGAAACGTCTCCTTTCAAGTCTGATTAGACCCCGGCTTTCACCGGGGTGACGTCCGGGGAGACGGTTTCACGGCCGTTTCCCCGGGTCGGGGCCTGAAAAGGCGATTTTTATTTCCGCGCCAGATCCAGGTATTTCTTGCCGTTTTCCACGTTGGCCACGAACCATTCGTACACCGGCTGCATGGCCTTTTGAAAGGCGTCGTGTTCTTCCGGGGTCAAGTCCGTCACCTGCACGCCCGCGTCCTTGATGGTCTTGAGGAAGCCGGCGTCGCGCTCCTCGATCAGACTCAACTGATAGGCGGCCGATTTTTTCGCCGACTCGCGAATCAGTGTCCGGTAATTTTCGGGCAGGGAATCGAAGAAACCTTTGCCCGCGACGACGCCGTAGGTGAGGAAGGCGTGGTTGCTCATGGCCATGTATTTCTGGACCTCGTAGAGCTTCATCGTGGTGATGCCCACCAGCGGGTTTTCCTGGCCATCCACCACGCCCTGTTGCAATGCGTTGTAAAGCTCATGGAAATCCACCGGCACCGGGGAAGCGCCCAGCGCCTTGAACTGCTCGCGGATAACCGGCGACGGCATGACGCGGATTTTCTTGCCCTTGAAGTCCCCGGGCTTGTGAATGGGGAAGTTGCCGGTCAACTGCTTGAACCCCATGCCCCAATAGGTGAGACCCACGATGTTCTTGGCCGGCAGGGGTTCGAAAAGCTTTTCGCCGAACTCGCCGTAGAGCTTGTCGTAGAGGCTCTTCTTGTCGGGAAACAGGAACGGCAGATCCAGGATCTGGAACGACGGCTGGAGCACCTGAATCTTGGAAGTCGGCACGGCCAGCATTTCGAGCGCTCCGGCCTGCACCATCTCCACCATCTGCACGCCCGTTCCCAGGGTCTGGTTGGGATAAATCTGCACCTGAATGTCGCCGTGGCTGCCTTCCTCAATGAGTTTCTTCAGGTAGAGGGCCGCGTCGTGGTGGGGACTCTGTTCGCGCTGATCGTGTCCGAACTTGACGGTCCATTTGGGAGCCGCAATAGCGGCACCGGCGGCAAATAAACAGAACAACAGCCCTGATAGGAAGAATATGGTGAAACGTTTCACGGGGCGCTCCTTTTTAAAATCGAATTTTTTCATTCAGGAGGGTCCATACCACAGAGGGGGAGGACTACCGAAATAGATAATTCGGATTGACGCCCGCGAGAGTTATTTGAAATTTTGATGTTATGAATTGATAATTTCAATGAATAAATGAAATGAGGCGCCCTTCCCCTCTTCCGTTCGGAACACGAAAGGCAGCCCCGGCGGGACGTTCACGGTTGATGACAACCCTCTGAACAACCGGCGCAGGAGCCTGTTTGACAATGGCCGACAATAGGAGTAGCGCCGCGGACCCGTGGAGCGGCCGGCGAACCGTCGCCGCTCCACGTCAGGTCGATTACAGTTCCGGCGCTCCCGCGGGAATAACGCAGGCAAAAACCACCGTGTCCGAACCGGTGTTTTTGAGTTGATGTTCCTCGCCGCCGGGAATGAAAATCACCGACCCGGCACTGATGTCCCGCCACTGCTCGCCGTTCCAGACCTGGCCCTGTCCGGCGTGGATAAACACCTGGTGCTCGTATTCATGGCTGTGCTTGGCACTGTGCCCGCCGGGGGTTATCTCAAAAACCCGCATACAGAAACTGGTCTTGCCGTCGGCCTTGCCGATCACCACCCGACCGACGGCACCCTTGGCCAAATCGCTGGGGTATGCCTTCGCCTGCTCTTCCGTGTAGTGAATCAACTTCATTGAAACACTCCTTTTCCACCTTGAAAAATCGGAACGTGTCACTACCGCCGTTCATACCGCCCAAACCCGGATCCAACTATTCGTAATTGGCCAAGCTCAGCGCATTTCCTTCATTCCGGGTCGTCAGGGAGGCAAAATTACCGCTCGCAACCATAGCTCAGCCCCAATCGTCAGGTCAACCTGATGCTACGGGCCGGTAAAGTATCGAAGCTCGAACGGTCCGGGAAAGATTTCAGCGTTTGAAGTAACTGCCTCGACGGGTGACGGCGATATCCACTCCGGATTCCCCGCATCGCTTCCGGATGGCGTCCTTGCGGCCGTCGGGTTCGCACGCGTCGAGCGTGGCGATGAGGTCGCGGACGAGATCGGGAAGGAGCGAATAAGGAACGCCCAGTCCCAATTCCGAATCCTTCCATCTAGCGGAAAAACGGGTATTGGAGCAGAGGAGGGAAAGGTTCATCCGGTTGTCTTTCAGAGGCACGGCCGTGCATTCCGAACAGATTCCGCGGTTGCCCACCATGCTGAAGGAGCGCTGTACGCCGGTTCGGTACGAGCGCGCCTGGATAAGGCGCATGGCCTGGTAGGGTTCCAGAATGAACAGGACCGTGTCCGGCTCCGTTTGCCAGAATGCGAGAGGCGCCACCGCCACGCCGTGGGGCGGAGTGTCCAGACGGGCCATGTCGGCCTGGGTGCCGGCCGCCGTTTCTAGCCGGTCGTAGAGCCCGAATTCCAGGAACCTCCGTCCGGAAGCCATGCTTTCGTCCGTGGGGAGAAATCCGAACACGTGAGCGGAACCGGGGCAGGCGAAATTGGTCCCTTCCGCCTTGCGGCCAAGCGGACGGGATTTCCGCGAGGCGAGCATGACCATGGTGCAATAAGAAATCCTGTGGCGTACCCGGGGCAGCGGACATGCGTCGAAGGCGGCCTTGTCCGGCAACAGGCCGATTCCCACGGGATGGCGAGCCAAGCCGAGGGTGCAGTCGAGCATGCGCGCCAATCCTACAGCCGACACGGGAGAAAGGAAATTCTGTGCTATTGCCAAATCTTTTTATCCCATTGTATACAGTTTTATGATATTACCTCTTTGTATACAGTGCTAATGGCATGAGTTCTCATGACATACCGCGTTTTTCCGCATGTGGGGTTTCGGAGTCCGGGTTGCCGCAGGGTGAGCGGCTCGTCGGAAAACGGCACTTCCGGATGTTCCACCCGCATTACAGCGCCAGGGTTACATCGTTTCAACCGGGCTCGGCAGTCTCTTCGAGCGCCATCCCGCTTCATACATGAGCGGATTTTTCGGCAGGATCGTTTCCGCGATGTTGCCGTGTGATGGATAATGACGTATGTCCGTCATTTCTGTCAATAAATTGCGTATGGTGCCCACGGAACGGATCCGATGAGGGCAGGGAGTGGACTGCGGTTATCGGGAATCGATGCTCCGCGTTTTCATTGATCTCTCGTTTTTTCTTTCGTGAGACGTCGATTCCGGACAGCCTTATCAGCAATCAACCTAAGGAGCATGGAAAAGGAGGCAATCGATGAAGAAATCGGGGATTATCGCACTGGTGTTCATGTTGTGCCTGTCCGTCAACGCCTATGCAGAGAGCCAGAAGGTCGTGATTGCCACGGGCGGTATCGGCGGGGTTTACTACTACTATGGAACGCAGATTTCTGAGATCTTGAATAAGAGTGGCGCAGCTTCCGCCACCGCCATCCAGACCGCCGCCTCCGTGGACAACATGCTCCTGGTCCGGGACAAAACCAACAAGGACAGGAATACCTACTTCTTTGCCACTACCCTGCCCGATACCGCCTATTTTGCCGTGAAGGGAAAGCAGGAAAAATTTGCCCAAAAGCCGGTGAAGGCGGAAATTCTTTGGATGATGTACCCCAACTATCTTCAGATCGTCACCACGGATAAGTCCGGTATCGCCAAGTTGGCCGATCTGGCCGGCAAACGCGTTTCGACCGGCGCACCCGGCTCCGGGACGGAATTCACCGCCCTCAATCTCCTGGAAGCCGCCGGTATCGATCCCGACAAATTCAAGAAGTGGGAAAAGCTGGGAGCGAAAGAATCGGACGAAGCCCTTTCCAACGGGACCATCGATGCGTTCGTCTGGTCCGGCGGGCTACCGACCGGGTCCATCGTCGAACTTTCCAATACCCTCAAGCGGAAGGGAATGAATATCTTCATCGTGCCGCTGCCGGATTCGGACCCCGGAGTCGCCAAGTTCAAGGAGGAATTTTCCGGCCTGGTGGATTCCATGGTCATCAAGAAGAGCGTCTACGACACCGCCGCCGACACTCCGACCATCGCCTTCTGGAATATGTTTGTCTGCCCGGCGTCGACTCCGGAAGATCTGGCGTACCAAACGACAAAAGCGGTTTTTGAAAATCTCGAAACGCTGAAGACCGCCGTGAAGGCCGCCAAGGATACGACCCCTGAAAACACGGCGAAGTTCATCGGGAAAGCCGCCATTCCCTTCCATCCGGGAGCAATTAAATATTTCAAGGAGAAGGGGCTGGTCAAATAGCGAGTGCACGTGCATAGGAACATTCTTTTGATCGTAGTGCTTTTGCCGGTTGTCTGTCTCGTTCTTCTTGTCAAACCCGCCATCGTGCAAACCGACGACCACTCCAGACTGCTGGTGCTTCTGCGCTGGCAGTCCGGAGATATCCGTTTTGTAAATTCGGTGACCGGAGGACCGGTCAGGATCCATTTTCGCGTGGGGACCGTTTTCCGGCATTTTGAGGTCACCACCGACGAAACCACTGAAGCCTACTACACGAACGGACTCTATTCCATGAACGACGTGGATTCGAAGGAAGCAGTCGATACCCTCCGGTTCTGCTCCATCAAGGGGATCCACCTTACTTTGGGCTTTTATGATTTTGAAATCAAAGAAGGCTGCCTGGAGGTAAGACTTTTATGGACCGTGTGATCCGAAGGATCGTCTTCGTTCTGGCGATTATCGGGACCTCTTACCATCTTTATCTGGTAATTCACCCGTACTTGCCATGGTCTCGATATCACATCTCCGTCCTGAACCTCACTCAGGTCCAAAGAGCCACCCACGTGTTTCTCATCTGCGCGCTCGGGTACCTGTACAATATCCTGTGGCTGAAAAAACGGGTGACCAAAGATCGAAAACTGGGCGGAGGGTTTCCCCTCGCCGTACTGACGGCCATTATTCTCCTCGATTTCCTGAAGCTGGATCTTCCCATTCATCTGAAAATCTTCGCCGTCCTCGTATGGGGATTGGCCCTGCTGGCGCCGATGATTCCCCGCATCCGAAACGTTTCCAACATCGTATGCTCGATACTCAGCCTGCTTCCCTTCCTCTATCTCGTCGCAAACTACGAGCAGCTTATTTATCGGGCGATTACGCCCGAACCCTGGGACCTGTTCATGTCCCTGACGGAAGTCCTGTTGGTCCTGGGGGTGATTTTCCGCTTGAGCGGCCCCATCATGCCGATTTTCGTCACGGTCTTCCTCCTCTACAACCTCTACGGATATCTGATGCCGGACGTCATCGCCAATCCCGGCTTCGACCTCGACATGCTCCTGGGGAAGATGTACTGCGAAACCGAGGCGGGAATCTTCGGCACGATTACCGGGGTTTCGGTAAAGTATCTCATCTACTTCACCACTCTGGGCGCCATCATCTCCAAACTCAATTTCGGGAAAATCCTGGCCAACATCGCCCTTCTCTTCGTGGGGAGGAGTCCGGCCTCGCCCGGAAGAACGAGTTCGGTCATGGCGGTCCTCATGGGCATGTTTTCCGGATCGGGAGCCGCGGACACCCAGTTTGTGGCAACCTTGACCAAACCCCTCTACGACAAAGTAGGTTACGAAAAACTCGTTGCGGCCGGCATCGTCGCCACTGTGGGCTCCATCGCCTACATCACCCCCCCGGTCATGGGGTCCATTTCTTTTCTCATGGTGGAGATGCTCGCCATTCCGTACTCGTGGATCATCATCATGGCCCTGGGGCCCATGCTCCTCTACCTTTTCGGCATCGTCGTCTTTAACGAACTCTATGTGAAGAAAAGAAACCTGCCGCGCATGGAGCTGACATCCGAGAACGATTTTTCGTACTTCCGACGATACAGCTATGTTTTTCTCCCCATCCTGCTGATCGTCGTGCTGATTTACCGGGGCTATACCATCAATCTCACCGTCACCATGGCCATCGCGCTCTTCATCGTGTTCGCGTACATGGACAAGACCGTGCGGCCGAAGGGGCGCGACCTGCCGGAGGCGCTCGCGGAGGGGATTATCTTTCTCCTTCCCATTGCCAGCGCCGTCATCGCGGCCAACATGATCATGACCATGATGGTGATGAGCGGGTTGGCCTCGAAGTTCTCCATGGTTCTGATGAAAATCAGCGGAGACAGCATTCTGCTGGCAACGGGTTTCACCGGGATTTTCAGCCTGATCCTGGGGATGGGGGTGCCTCCCGTGGCCACCTACGTCCTGACATCCGCCCTCACCGCCCCGGCCATTCAGAAACTGGCCATGATTAACGGCATACCGGAAGCCGCGGCACTCATGGCGACCCACATGTTTCTCTTTTACTATGCCGTGTTGGCGGAGGTAACGCCCCCCGTGGCCCTCTCCGCGTACGCAGCGGCGTCCGTAATGGGGACCGACCCCATCAAAACCAGCGTCTCGGCGGCCAAGGTGGCACTGCCCAAGTATCTGCTCGGGCTCACCTTCATCCTCTCCTTGAGCGGGAGCGGCCTGCTGATCCTCCCGGTCCTTCAGACACTCCCGCTGGGGGAGGCCCTGGTGCAGATCGTTTCGCGCTATCTCATCACCTTGCTTGCGATCTTCTGCCTCAACATTTCCGTGATCGGCTATTTTCTCAAACCGCTTTCCATGCTTGAAAGAGTTTTGGTGGGCGTCTGCGCGACCCTGCTCTTTTTTCCGTCCGGACGGACGGACGTCATCGGGTGCGTTGTTCTCGGTGCGTACTTCGTAGTGAAGTGGATCGAACATCGGAAAAAGGCGCGGCAACACGCCTTCGCCGCGTAGCGCCGACCGGCTTCAAAAATAGGTCAAAACTCAGTTAGGGAATGGGGATCGGGGAAAACCCTTTGGCAAAAGGGTTTTCCCCGACGTCTTTTCAGTTACAGCCGGAATTCATCCCTGAGAAAACGCTCCTAAAAGTGCCTCTCGATGATGCCGCTTGACGAGCCCGGCCGTTTCACGTGTTTTCGAGGAAACCATGCGCTTTGGAGCCAGTTGTCCGGCGGCGCGGTTTCCGAAATCCAGGCCGGAAGGGCCAGATGAAATCGTCTGGACAAGGCGTTGACGTAGGGCTCATACAAGGCACGCAGTTCCGTCAGCCGCGGATTGGCGTCGCCGTCTTTCCGAGTCAGGGAACCGGTGTTGGTGAGAACGGTGAAAATCCGCTCCAGGTTCGCGGGCGGGAGCCGGTCCGGCCCGGTAAATTCGGGGGGCGTTTCGAAGATGAGGGCAAGATCGACGACCGCATGCCGCGCGATCGCGAAGGTCAGTTCGGATTGTCGTTCGCAATCGCCTTTGAACGCGGCCATGACCAACGCACTCGTGTCCAGGATCGCCGTCAACGCGGCAAGCCAGGACTGGTTGTCGTGCTGAGAACGAAAATAGGCCAGCACGGGATAGGTCAAGTGGCTTTCAAGCAGCTCCGCGGCCCAGTACTCCCAGTCGTGAAGGAATTGCTCAAGCTGTTTCGCTCCCTGGGCACTGCTGTTCCTGCGCAATATTTCGGCGGCGGTCGGGGGTGAGCCCGCCCGCGCGTCCAGCAGGGAAATGCTTATCTCACGCCGTGAGAACGACTGATTGAGGGCGGGAAAATACCCGATGATCATGGCAAGAAAGATGAATCCCACGCCCACCTCCATCGCCGCCAGTAGCCGTGCGTGAGGTGTTGCCGGGATGACATCCCCCAATCCCAGGGTGAAAAAGGTTGTCGCGCTGAAGTAGAGTGCATTGAGGAATCCGGGAGACGGTTCCCCCGCTCCGGCCAGGGGTCCGAATGTATGGAACAACAGGGCAAAGCCCGAAATCAGCATGAATGCCCACAACGCCAGCAGGAGGGGGAGGGACAAAGGGCCGTAAAGGCTCAGGAGGCTTTCCCGACGTCGCCCCGATACCATCCATGCGATCGACGATGACCATATTCTCCATGAGTATCTGAAATAGAGCCTGGTAAGGCGCAGCCTTCGGGTCACCCTGCGCGGGAAAATTACCGTCTCGAATGCATCGGACAGCGCCAGGGCTACGAGGACAATTCCGATAATCAAGGTGGCCGACACGTTCAGCGTCCTCGTAGCGTGATCCGTTGGCGGAAGGTTGAAGAAAGGAAAAAATTCCGTGGAAAACCGCTTCCCCAAGAAGGTTGCGTGAGAGCCGGTCTCCGGTAGTGCAGGGCGCCCGAAAACGTCGGCGAAGGGAACGGCCCCCCCCGGGATGGCAGGTACCCGAGTATTTCCCCCTCACTACTATAATCCCGCAGCGATCCGCGCCGCAAGTGCGCGCACCCGACCGAACGAGTCGGGTTACCCTTTCGCTGTCTTTCGGATGGAGCCGTACGGCGACGGTCCGGTCGTTTTCAGCGCGAGGTAGAGCGGGTTGGCAAGCACCACCGGCGGCCGGACACTCACAGCCGGAACTTATCCTTTAAAAAGCGCAGGACGTTGTCCACCAGCTGCCGGGCGGCTTCGGCGTTTCCGCCTATGTGAGCTCCCCTTTGCGCACACCGGCGATGATAATCCCGAAGAGCGCTCACGTCGGAGGAAACCGCGTCGGTGTCGAATCGTCGCCACTGCCCGGTGTCAAGGTCCACTTCGGCCGTGCAGTCGCCACCGGTCTGAACCTTGGCGAACCATCGCACTTCCGAGGGCCGATCGAAACCGTGATAAGCCCCGGGATAAATGGTAAGGGTGGTGGGCGCGCCCCTGCTTTCAAACCAGCGGGCATAGTCCCGGCAGGGAGCGATGGGGGTATAGTCGTCTTTCTCCCCCAGATGGAAGGAAACCGGAGCGCCCGTGACGGCGGAGGCGACAAAACGGGTGGAACAACCCGGATAGACGGCCACGTGGAGAGCGAACTTCAGACTGTCGGAAATGACGCTCCGGCGTACCGGTTCCAGAGCGGTCCAGAGTGCCACGTGGGCGCCCTTGGAAAACCCGATGATGCCGATCCGGCGGGGATCGATCCGGCTGTCGGACGCCAGCATCTTGAGCCCGTTCAGAGCGTCGGCCACGTCGGCCCAGGTGGAAAGGCGGCTCTGGTCGGTGGCGGTCTCCACAATGCCCCGCGGGCCGAAACTGTCGATCACCAGAGCGGCTGCCCCGATTGAGTTGATCCGGCGGGCCCACTCCCCTTCGCGGCTTTCAGTGACCCCGCCGCTGCCATGGGCGACGATCATGGCCGGAACCCCGCCCGTGAAGTTCTCGGGGAAGGTGAGCGTGCCGCTGACCCGTATCGCTTCGCAACGAGAATCGCGTTCGATCAGCTGAAACGGCCCGCGGGGAGTGACGCTTTGAAGCGTTACCACTTCCGCGGCGCTTGCATATCCGAAGCCCCACAGAAACAGACAGAAGGCAGCAGCCGGCCACTTGGTCGCCATGGGCAATCCTCCTCATCGCAAAACGCCGATTTTCCCGAAGGAAGTATACCACGGCCGCCCTTCCCCTGCGAGCAGAAGGTAAGCCGGAAAGGACTTCACCGAAAGACGTTTTTCAGTGCCCGCCACCGGAGTGTCGGTTACGCCGATTTCCCGTCATTTCCGCCGGAAAATTGCAGCCATGGGACGAGGCTCGGCACATCTCCTCGGCAACAGCGGTACGGGAGGCAAGATCGTTTTCCGCTTCGGTACGTATTGCGGGTGTAACCTCCTTGTGCACTTTGCTCCCCCCTCCGGGCCGGGAATCGGAAGGGAACAATAGAAATATACTAGTATTTTTCCGATTCAGACATGTTTTACGATGGAATAGGCGAGTTTTCACCATGACCATTCATCTCCGGAATCGTTGTCTTCATGCGCCAAATTTTACGGAATTGATAACTTTACAATTGTGGCATAAATATGGCATGTATTGGTGCATTCGATCTCCCATTGAACTCACTTGAACCCGTTCTGCGCAGCGAGCGATGCGGCCGTGCCGGTTCGGGCAGAGGAAGCTGAAGCACATGGGCGGAAAATTTGCCGAGGCCCTGGGCATACGTTGTGTCGACCTGGGGAAACTGGAAGGGGAATACCGGCGTCGGCACGTCTCCACGGACTATGCTCTTTTTCTGGTCGCATTGGCGGTCACCACCCCTCCCCTTGCCGCCCTGGCCCGGCATGACCTCCATTTCCTGGGAAACTCGCCCGCGGCCTACTTGCTGATAGGCGCGCGCTTCGCTATGCTGCTCTGGGCAATTTTCCTGGCCTGGCATGTCCGCAAGGTTGAAGATCCCGACCGTCTCGATCGATGGGTGCTTTCCTGGATGATTCCCATTGTGGTGACACAATTTTGTATCGACCTATCACGTCCCTCCGACTATTTGTACAGTTTCGTACTTGATGTTCCGTTCATTTTGATGCTGCTTCTGACCACGGGCTGCGGCTGGCCCAAGCGGGCCGTGCCACCAACCATCCATACTCTTGCCGTTCTGTACGTGGTCTGGTACTGCAAACAGCCACATGCCGTCACTCCGCAGGGATCCATTACGTGGTCGCTTCTGCTGGCGCTGACGGGGGGATACATTATGGCCGGAAGGATCGAAAACTACCGGCGCAGCCAATTTCTGTCCAGCATCCGGGAAGCGGAGGCTCGGCGGGAACTGGAAAAGAGCCTGAGGGAACTGCGGGAAACCAGGGCCCAGGTGGCGACCTTGAGCGGACTGCTCCCCATCTGTTCAAACTGCAAAAAGGTTCGGGACGACCATGGATATTGGCAACAGATCGAGTCCTACCTTTCGCTCCATTCCGAAGCCAGGTTCAGCCACGGCCTCTGTCCGGAATGCCTCAAATCGCTCTATCCCGAATATTACGATCGGCCGCAGCCTTTCGCCGGCAGCCGATCGACAGAAGCGGCCTCCAAGAAGCCGTAGTCGAATTTCCGGCCTTCATCGGCGACCTGTCTCGATTTTCCATTACCTGATAAATGGCGCTAGCGGACGTCCATTCACTGTCGCCTGAATTCAATTCTTGTGAAGTTTTTTGGCACGTTTTTTGCCCATATTTTTATGTAAATGGGAATATACAGGAATTTTTCTGATAAGTTTTCACTATCGGCAGGAGCATCAGCAGATGACCGTCAATTTTTTGGAACTGGTAGGGAGCAATACGCGTCAATCCGGGAGGATTTCATCAGGATTACGGACGCCGGCACTTCCACGAAGACTATGCCCTCTGCATGGTCGTCATCGGCATAATCTGCATTCCGCTCGTCCGTTGGTGAGAAACGATTTCCGGTTTCCGGGCCACACCACCGAACCGTACTTCCTGTTGGGTCTCTGTTCTACTACCCTTGCCGTATTTTGTGAGGAACCAAACCAATGACGACAAAAAACGACAAACTGCTTAGCGATCCAAATTGGGATGATCGTTTCAAGGCGGCAAGGCTGCTATTGGACGATCCAGCCGGCATTTTGGCCAATATCATGATGTCGATGGGAGATGGTCTCAGCATACAGGACAAGAACATGCGGATTGTCTATCAGAACAAATTCATGATCGACAACTTCGGATCGCACGTTGGTGACTATTGCTACAACATCTACGAAAAACGAAGCTCGGCATGCGAAGACTGTCCGATAATCGAGTCGTTTCGAACCGGACAGGTGACAAAGGCATTGCGTGTGGGGATTACAAAAGAAGGCATTCCCTTCCGGTTCGAGAACATCGCGTCCGTGCTTAGGAACAAGAAAAATGAAATCGTTGCAGGAATCGAACTGTGCAGAATCGTAGAAGAAAGAGAAAGGGCGTTCGACGAACTAAGAGAAACGATGGAGAGGCTGAAGAAGGCGCAGGACCAACTCGTCCGCGCTGAAAAGCTGGCAGGCATTGGCCAACTTGCCGCAGGAGTGGCTTATGAGATAAATAATCCCACCGCCTTTATTTTAAGCAATATGTCAACCATGCGGAAATACGTTTCCGAGTTCTTCGACTATGTCGATTCGATGGAGAAACTTGTGACAAGCGCCGGGCAGGGAAATCAGGGAGCGGCGGGAATCGAGGAAGAGATACGGCATATCATCAACAGCGAGGACTATCGTTACCTGAAGAATGATCTGCCTGAAGTCATTGAGGATTCGTTGCACGGCCTGCAACGAATCAAAACCATCGTCTCAAATTTGCTGTCGTTTGCCTCGACCAGCGAAAGCGAGCGGAGACTCGTTGACTTGAATGAGGAAATAGATTCGACTCTGTTGCTGCTCGATAATGAAATCAGCAAGAAGGGACGTGTCGTAAGGAACCGTGGCGACCTGCCAAAAACACTTGCCAATTCCCATCAGTTGAAGCAGTTGTTCGCCAACCTGATTCTCAATGCGGTCCAGGCCATAAAGGCTGACGGTATCATAACGATCACAACGGAGGTGAAAAACAACTACCTCAGTACAGAGATTTCGGACAACGGCGTGGGGATACCGTCAGAGGCCATCAAAAACATATTCAATCCCTTTTTTACCACACGGGAGGTGGGCTCCGGTGTGGGTCTGGGATTATCCATAGCGTACCGTATCATCGAAAGCCATAACGGCGGCGTCGATGTACAGAGCGAGTTGGACCGTGGCACGACGTTCACGATCAGACTCCCAATTATTTCTTGTTGATGATGTATGAAATCGACGTATATACCCAACATAGGGCTTGACGAGGATGCGCGGGAAAAACACCCGCGCACTAGTCAGCCCATCGATCGCCGCACGAACTATGCTAATGGTATGGCCACGCTCCTTGCCTGGACCCTTCGGCGAGCCGAAAGTCGCCGCCGCTTCGACGTTCATCTCGTAGCCTGGACCTCCGAGGCTTCCCTGCCGGCCCTTGATAGGAAGGTACGTGCCGGCGGGAGAATGGAGAGCTACCGCCGCAGGCAGTTCCTTTCCAAGTACGAGGATTGGAAAACAGCCTGAAAGAGCTGCGGGAAACACAGAATCAGGTGATGACCTCGAGCGGGCCTGCTGCCCATCTGTTCAAATTGAAAAAAATCCGGGACGACCGGGGATACCGGCAGCAGATCGAGTCCTATCTCTCGCTCCATTCCGAAGCCAGGTTCAGTCATGGCCTCTGTCCGGAATGCCTCAAGTCCCTCTACCCGGAATACTACAACCGGCCACAGCCCTTCGCCGGCAGCCGATCGACGGAAGAGGCCTCCAAGAAGCCGTAGCCGTATTCTCTCAAGACGTTCCCTCGACGCCGGTCGCCATTCCCGGCGGGCACCTTGGAATCAAGCAGCTCGACCCTCACCCGTGCCCATGTCGGCAACCTGCCTTAATTTTCGCTTCCCCAGTCATTTTCGATAAGCGGCTTCAACTGAACTCCATGGACCTGCCTTTTGATTCCCTTTCGCATCGAACTATTTCTGGTATGATATTTGCCTTTATCCGGATGTTACAGGGAATATATACGGGGAATTTTCTGATAAATTTTTAATTATCAGCAGGAGCATCAACCGGTGGCCGTCAATTTTTTGGAACTAATAGGCGCAACACGTGTCAATCTGGGAGGATTGCATCAGGATTACCGCCGCCGTCACCTCCTTGAAGACTATACTCTATGCATGGTCGTCATCGGGATGATCTGCATCCCCCTCGTCTCTTTGGTGAGAAACGATTTCCGGTTTCTGGGTCATTCACCGACGACGTATCTTCTTGTCGCCGGGCGAATAACGGAACTGGTGTGGGCGGCTGTTCTTGCCTGGACTCTTCGCCGCGCGAAAAATCCACGCCTTTTCGACATTCATCTGGCGATATGGACGTCCACGGCCTCCCTGCTGGCCATTGCGATCCAGCTCACTCGCCCCGCCGATTACCTGGATGGTTTCGTCCTGGACGTGCTGTTTATTATGCTGATGTTCATGGCCTCAGGCATCGGCTGGCCTTGGAGGACCCTACCCCCGGTCCTCCATACGTTCGGCAGCCTGTATGCGCTCTGGGGCTGGAAACATGCGCCCGCGGCATCCCCCATGCTGACAATCACGGTGGCGCTTCTGCTGGCCCTGGGGGGTGGCTATGTGCTGGCGGGAAGAATGGAAAACTACCGCCGCAGGCAATTTCTTGCCAAGCACCGGGAAGCGCGTGCCAGGAGCGAACTCGAATCCAGCCTGAATGAACTGCGGGAAGCCCGGGACCAAGTGATGACCTTGAGCGGGCTGCTGCCCATCTGCGCGAATTGCAAAAAAGTTCGGGACGACAAGGGATACTGGCAGCAGATCGAATACTACGTGTCGCATCATTCGGATGCCCGATTCAGCCACGGTCTGTGCCCGGAGTGCATCGAAGCGCTCTATCCCGAATATGCCGACGCCGACAAGAATGAGGAAACCGCCGGACCGGACATCCAAACGGCGGGTCCCGGGAAATTGTAGACGCGTTCTTCTCGTTGAAGTATCATGGAGTCGTGTCCGGGCGGCCATGGGAGTTTTTCACGCCGCATCCGGAAATCCTCCAACGAGACGCGAACATGCGTCTCCCACCTTCCCCGGGGAAGCAGCCATGACCGACGCACCGTTCTCGTTCCGTGAATTGCAGGAGTCGGGCAGGTACGATCCGGCGCCCGTCAACACACTGGCAGCCGATGACGGCGTGTTGCTTTCCTACCGCAGCTATGTTCCCGCCGATCCGAACTCCGTAGTGCTCTTTTATCATGGCGGCGGCGCCCACAGCGGAGCGGGATACCGTCACCCGACAGCCGGCCTGCAGCAACGCTTTCGTGCGGCAGTCTACACTCCCGATCTGCGCGGTCACGGGGCTTCGGAGGGACCTCGCGGCGATGCGCCCACGCCGCTACAAGTCTGGGCTGACGTGACCACCTTCATCCGATATCTTCGAGCCGAACATCCCCGCCTGCCCTTGTTCCTCGGCGGCCATTCCTCGGGGGCGGGTCTGACACTCAACTACACCGCTCAGAAGGCTCGCGAGCAGGTGGAAGGCTACGTGTTCCTCTCACCCCATTTCGGATTCCGGTCGAATACCGAACGGCCCTCCCTCGCGACTCCCTTCGCCGTGGTGGATGTTCCGCCTTTGTGGCCAATGCCGTGAGCGGCGGCACTCTTCACGGACACACCCACGCCGTCCGATTCAATTATCCCGCTGAAGTACTGGAAGCGGACCCGGGACTGGTCGCCTCAAATACGGTCAACATGGCCATTGCCCTCACACCTTCCGCGCCCCTGGAACAATTCGCGGCGCTCGACCGGCCGTTCGGGCTGTGGATCGGCTCGAACGACGAACTGTTCCAGCCCGACAAAGTGATCGCCCTTGCGGAACTGGCCGTCGGAGTTCGAGCCCGTTCGCTGGCGGGGACCATCCAGGGAGAAAAACACCTTTCGGTCCTCATGAAAGCGCACGAAACCATCGGTCCCTGGCTGGCGGGCATGGCCGCAGATTACGTCGTTTGAAGGGCGGGCACGGGGCAACAGCCCCTTTCAGCGACCGTTCCCCCGGCTCTCATTTCACGGCCGAAGGCTGTTCCGCAGGTTGTTCCATATGTTGCGCTTCAGGAGCCGCCTTTTGCACGATGCGGAGATAGTCTTCCCCGGACATCTGGGGCAACTTCCTCACCAGCGCCACGATGCCCCACAGCGTTTCATCGTTGTGCGTGGGGCCGAACGCGGGCATTCCGGTTAATTTCAATCCGTTCTTGACGATCCAGAACAATTCTTCGTCCATCCACGCCTGAACGTCCTGCGAACGAAGATTGGGGGGCGAGGGGTAGAGGCCTTCGGCGAATTCGTCGCGATGTATTCCCGGAGCGCCGTGGCAGCGGCGGCACATTTCATGGAAATGGGGCGCGCCCTTCTCCATGAGGCCGCTCATGTCGGCGGGAGGTGCGGAGACGTGCTTGCTCTGCTCTTCGATGGAACGATCCTTCGTTTTTTCGACGAGCCACTCGGTGATCTCCCAATGGTGGTCGGTCGCCGCTATGTTGTACGTTCCTGACAACACGAACGCTACGGCGCCGGCGATCAGAACAAGAATCGTGATGAGAATGGTGGAGATCACACGCATGATTGTTTTCCTCTCCCGGAAACGGTTGAACCATCTGCTATTTTCTCAGGTTACCTGACGAAGAGGAGCCGGAGTATGGGTTGTTTACTGTATTCTGGGGTTCGACGAGGTGTTTTCTCCTTTTGAGCCGCACTCGAAGCGACGCAGAGCCCTTCAAGTGCATCGCTTCGCAAGACAGGGTACTCGCCGGCAACCAATATCAGCGGTTTGCGGCGAATACGATGAACCGGTCGTGCGGCACCCGACGAACCAGCCCGAGGTCTTCCAGGTAGCGCAGGTGAGCCAAGGCTTCGCCGGTGGCGAACCATTGTTGAGCAGGCGGGAAATCGTCCCAGGACGCGACCGCCAGGTCCCAGGTCATGGCGCCGGCCGTCTGAAAACCGTTCCTCGGCCCCTTTTTGAGGATGGAGAGCACTTCGTCGGTCCTCTGGTCGTGGTGACGGCGCAGTTCTTCGATGCGTTTCCCGAGGTCCCGAATGATCCGTCGATGGCCGGGCAGCGTTACGTCCACGTCGAGATGGGCCACTTTGTCCAGGCTCTCCAGGTAGGCGCGCAACGGGTTTTCGTCGTCCCACCAGCAGGTGATGTTGGGCGTGATGTCTCCCAGAATGTGGTCGCCCGAGAGCAGTACTTTGTGCTCACCGTCGTAGAGGCAGATATGACCCTTGGTGTGGCCCGGCGTGGCGATGCAGCGGAAGGTATACCTCCCGGCAGCGATCGTATCGCCGTCCTCCACGAAGGTGAACGGCGGAATGACATCCGGCCGATAACGGTATCCGGGATGGGTGTAGAGGACCGTCTCGGCGTCCATGGGGAGCCCGGACCTTCCGGCATACGCGACGGCGGCCTCCCAGCGGCTCATATCGGTGAGGAATTTCGCATCGGGACGGTTGAAGTAAACCGTACTTCCTTCCCCTGCGAGTCTGCTGATGAGGCCCAGGTGGTCCGAGTGGGAGTGGGTGATGAAGAAGCTCGCCTTCCCGAGGTCCACTTCCAGCTCCAGCAGGCTTTCCCGCATTGCCTCCAGGCAACTGTCGCTATTGAAACCGGTATCGACGATGAGGGTTCGGTCCGAATCTTTTACGATGTAGGAATTGACCGCTTTGAGCGGCGTTTCCGCCAGCGGAATTTCAACCCGATAGAGATCGGGCAGTATTTTCTCGATCATTCGATTTCCCCCCCTATTCCCGCATGCGTGCTTCCCCATCTTTTCGCTTCAGCGCAAAAGGAGTTTCGACGCGGGGAACCGCGCATGCAAGAACGGGGTATCACATTCCCCCAACCGTCTGCAACGGAGGAATACGTACCCCGAGGGGAAAATTCATGAAAGGACCCGGCGCGGTCTCTGTCTTTCAGATAAAGGTACCTCTCGAACGGGAGTTATCGAGCGGCGCGGAGACGCACCTTGTGCCCGGTCACCAGGGCATTTCCACGTTGTCGTAGCGGACGAAGCGGCCGCTGTCCGCCATGGTGAACCGGTCGATGATCCCGCGCATGCCGCGCACGCTCTCTTCCGCCGGAATACCGTCCCGCGGCCCCATGCGGGTTTTGACTCCGCCCGGATGGAGGATGAGCACGCCCACGCCCATGGGCTTGAGTTCCCACGACAACCCCTGCATGACGGCGTTCAGCGCGGCCTTGCTCGAACGGTAGTAGTAGTTGCCCGCACTGTTGATGTCGGCGATGCTCCCCATGTGGCTGCTGACCACGGCAATGAGCTTCTTGTCGCTGAGCGCCACGTTGTTCACCAGCGCCTCGATGATGCGCACGGACCCGAGCGTGTTCACCTGCAGAGTGCGGACCCATTCTTCGTACCGCAGACAACCGAACTCGGGAGCGCCCTTTTCCAGGTACACGCCCGCGTTGCTGATCAGGACGTCGATACGGTCGTTTTCCAACTCCCAAACCAGCGCCCGCACGTCTTCCCTCAGGGTGACGTCGCACCGGTGAATGGTAACGTTCGAATTGTTCCGTTTAATTTCCCGCAGATCGTCGGCTTCAGCCGGGTGGCGGCAGGTGGCGAAAACCCGCCAGCCGTCGGCCGCATACTGTCGGACCCATTCCAGGCCGATCCCCCGGTTGCTCCCGGTGATTAAAACGGACTTCATGTCGACCGCCTTTCCCGTTCCATACGATTCTTCCGGGCGGTACCCGCCCGGAGCGAACAGAAATAATTTCGACTTGTCTCGATCCAAAATTATAATGGGACACGCAGGAAAGGAAATACGGTAAATCCCGTACATCTGAGGGCGGATGACCTTAGCACGGACTACGCCGCAAAACCGGGGGAAATGAACCACGGCGGATCACGCACGTGGTTCAGTTAGAAGTCCATATGCACTATCGCTTCCGCGGGGAAACGTGGTACCTTCTGTCTCGACCCACAGAGTAAGGAGTTCCGATCCATGGGTGATGCAACGTACCAAAGGAACATCTTCCAGCGCCTCATGGGAATGTGCGCCACGAAGACGCCACAGGACGCCGGCTGCTGGACGGCAGGGGACGGAAAGATCGTCCTGGACCTTGCACGCGCTCCCGAACTGGCCGAATCGAATGGGGCGCTGCGTTTGGAAGGGAAAGGTTCGCCCGAACGGGTGCTGGTGATCAAAGGAGACGACGGCGAATTCCACGCCTTCCGCAACCGCTGCACGCATGCCGGACGCCGTCTGGACCCGGTGCCCGGGACCGGGCAGGTACAGTGCTGCAGCGTGGGCAAATCGACCTTCGATTACGCGGGCAAACGGATTTCCGGCTCGGCGAAAAAGGACGCGATACCCCTTCCGGTGGCGGCCGACGGCGGGAAGCTCGTGATTACGCTGCCGGTAAAATAGACACCGCGGTTCGGACGTAATCGCCCGGCCAGCTTTGCCGTCCGGGTCGGAAAAACGACAGTCTTCCCAGAACGTTTTCCCCTCGTTCCCGTTGCCATCAAACGGGAGCCGGATAACCCCGTTCTTCTTCCCCCAGCCCCAAGAGTTCTTCACCCCTCGTGTGGGGTGCCACGCGCAAGCGACACCGAACAGCTCCGGGTGCGAATCGAGGCGTACCTGGAACTCCTGTACTGAACGGAACAACTTCATTGCGAGATGTTCCGGACGGGACCGTTTACGGAAACGAGTACGTATGAACTGAAAAATACATTGCACTATTTCGAAGGGAGCAGTATTCGGAAATATACGTGAGAGGAACTTTCGACACTTCCGGGAACCGCTTCACCTTGTGTTGTATCGATCGGGATCGATATGGAAAAGACCTTTCGGGATGTAGTGCATCGTTTCGCCGCCACAGCGGCGGCTTTCTTCCTTCTCGCCACACTGTTTTCCTGCGGAGACCACGATTCTTCCCTTTACTACTACGGCGTACCGGGGGGATCGGGAGGGCCTACGGTGATCACCCGCGACCTCGCCGGAGGACTCACCATTACCACCTCAACGTACCCTCCGGATTATGCGACCGCCGAGGTGGTGGTTTCGGTGGATTCCAACCCCTGCCGGACGATGACTCTCGCCAGTGAGGACAACCGGTTCTCCATAGCCGGAGGTTGTGGGGGCAGCGCCACAACGTTTGTTTTCGATTTCAGGTACCTGCCTGCATCCGGTCCCTGCGTGCCGGGAGGAGTCTACCTGATCGACGGCAATCTCACGGGGGAAGGCGGCTTGTCTTTCCACTATAGCAATGTGGAAGTCGCTGCATGGGACGAAGAAGGGAATCCGCTCGATTCGTCGTTCCGGCCGTTCGGTCCACCGGCACTGTTCAGTCGTGGTCAAGGCAGCGAGCCGGCCTGGAAGAAGAACGATCCGTTGAACACGCTGGGCTCCTGGACGTACACCGTCGAATACGGCGCTTATAGTGGTGGCCTGCCCACCACGGACTGTCTGCTGGAAACGGGTGTGGAGTTGACACTTGCCCCCGCGGCAGAAAAGATGGCCCCAAGAGTCTACCGCTACGTGGTGACGGAAAACCGTTCGGGAGAACAGGTAACCGTGAGCGTCACCCCGGACGTCCCCGACAGCGCTCCCGTTCCCGACGATGTTCCCGAAGCCTCGATAGAAATAATCGAAAACGCCACCTTCGGCAGCGCGAGGAAACTGACCTTTATGGGGCTCGATGCGTTGCGCGATGCCTACGCGCAAACGGCCATATCATACCGGGAACCCGCCCAGGTCGTGCCCGGTGCATCCTCCTTTGCCGATCCCGTGAGTCCCCTGATCGACATCAGTCAAGAGATCGACATCACCACCGACAATCAGCGCGCGCCGCTGGCTTCGCACCTGGCGAATTTTCTTTCGCAGCTTACGGCGCCGCTCATGGCGGTCTACGGTTCCGCCTCACCGACGCTCCAGGTGAAAATCGCCGTGTACCTCTCGAAATCTTTGGGCGGCGGTGTGTCGACGAGTATCCCTTTGCTGTTGTTTCCACCCGGACCGTACAGACCGGGTCTGGACGACAACACCAACTGCACGAACCGACCGGACCCGGAATTCCTTTGTCAACTGTCCAAGGCCATCGTCGCTGCCGGGAGCCCCGATCTTTCCGATTCCTATGTTTTCGACATCATTTTTTATGGAACGGGAGGAGCGACGCAACCCGTATTACGGATTGCCAAAGCCGTCGTGCCCGTTGCAAAGATCGGCAATTAGCGGCGGAACGGGAAGGCGCCCTTCCCTTCCCCATACAAAGCTTCCCGGCCGTTTTCCACCACCTCGTGTCCGACGCCGGGCGCCTGACAGAGACAGCCCCGCCTTGGGCGCAATAGGCGCCCCCGTCGTACCGGACGATTTGGGAAAAGGGACCTGCCGAGACGGCGTATACCATCATTTCCACTTCGAAATACCGCCCTCGCCCCATTCTTTCCTCCCTGTTCCGGCGGTATTCTTTCCTCGGGAGAGGTAAACCGATGAGAGAGACCGCTCATTATTTTTATCCAACCTTTTAACGGAATGGAGGCAGAATATGAGGTTCATGGTCAGGGCCATTTGGGACATGGAAAGAGGAAACGAGCTGGCGCGGGAGGGAAAGCTGGGGAAACTGGCCCAGTCGATTATCGACGAAATCAAACCCGAGGCCATTTATTTCGTTGCCGAGGAAGGCAACCGGTGCGCCATCATGTTCGTGAACCTGGACGATGCTTCCCAGATTCCGGCCATAGCCGAACCCTGGTTCCTGGCGGTGGATGCGACCGTGGAGATCACCCCGGCCATGAAGATCGAGGACGTCATGAAGGCAGGGCCGAGTATTGAAAAAGCGGTGAAGAAGTTCGGTTGAGGCAACTGCAGTCCCGCTCGCATTGGCAACCGGAAAACATGTCGCGCCACCTCCATGCGAGGTGGCGATCTTGTGTCGCTACCAGTATGTTCTCTCCTTTCCGCTCACCGTATCCCCCAGTAAGATAAATACCCGCGTAAGATACGGAATATACCCTTTTACGGAGCCGCCAATACCGTCTTTACCCCATTTCCCACCCTTTCGTGTTTCTGCAAGCATTATAAAATATATTTCGTGGCGGTTTTGGGTGGAGATTGAAAAAGTAATACGAAATAAGAGCATCACTCATTCGCCACCGCCGGACAACTCCTGATAATTAATTAAATTGGGTAGTAAAACACCGATTATGGTGCCCTAACAAGGAGGTCGTCTCATGAGGCGTTACCGATCAGCCACGTTTTTCGTTTGTACCCTGTTCCTTGCGCTTTTCGTAGTGGCAGCTACCATTCATGCAACAACGGGCAAGGACTCCACCAGTAACAAGTGGAATACCGCAACACAAAGCGGTGTGGTCCAGAGCGGTGAGACGCCGGTCCCTTTTCCCACCGTCATCCTCTACAAGGCGGGACAATATGGTGCTGTTCCCCTGGGGGCAACCATAGGGGACAAGAAGGGTAACTTTACCATCGCCTACAAGCCGCCGGCGGAGCCCGATGCCGTTCTCTACCTTATCGCGGACGGGAGGGCCACATTCACCAAGGGAAGACATCCCCGACTTCGGCAAAGTCCCATCAGACTGGCGACCGTTATGGGTGTCGGTCCTTATCCCGTCGAAATCGTCATCAACGAGAGAACGACCGTCGCCACCGCATACGCCATGGCTCAGTTCATCAACGGAGTACGGATCAGCGGGAAATCCCCCGGCCTGGAAAACGCTGCGGGCATGATGCAAAATCTGGTAAATATCACCACGGGAGAGGTGGGAACGGTCCTCGGCAATTCGGTCAATGGGTTGTCAACGACGACGATGCGGGAATTCAACTCTCTGGCCAATTTGCTCACCACCAGCGCAAGCGATTCAGGCGCTTCTCTTTTCAGTCTGGCCACACCTCCCCGTGGCCCCGCGCCCAGGAACACCTTGCAGGCCATGGTGAACATTGCCCACTACCCCTGGAAGAATGTTTCTTCGCTCTTCGCCCTCTCGCAAACCTCTACTGTGTACGAGCCCGCCCTGGACTCATCGCTGGAACCCGATGCCTGGACCCTGGCCGTCAGGTTCACCGGGAACAGCGGAGCGCTCGACGGACCGGGCAATATCGCTTTTGACAAGCACGGCAATGCCTGGGTCAACAATAACTACGTGAGGACGCCCGGCACCGATTTCGGCTGCGGCGGTAACCAGATTTTCAAGTTCACTCCTACCGGCGACGACGCGCCCGGCTCCCCCTACGGTGGCCCCACCGGCAACAATGGAGGCCTCTACGGCTCGGGTTTCGGTATCACCCTCGATCCGTTCGGGGACGTCTGGGCCACCAATTTCGGCTTTACGGGGACTGATTGTCCCATAACCGACACCGACCGTGTGGCGTTGTCGAGCAGCGTATCGCAATTCGATCCCGACGGGAACGCCATATCTCCCAGCAGGCCCATCGACGACCCGTATGGCGGCTGGCGCAGCGACCAGGCCAACATCTACCAACCGCAAGGCATTACCACGGATCAATGGGGCAACATCTGGATCGCCAACTGCGGCAATGCCAGCGTCACGAAGATTCCGGGTGGAAATTTTGATCAGGCCGTGAATTTCAGTGACGTGGGAGTCATGAAACCTTTCGGTATCGCGATCGACAACAAGGGACACGCCTGGGTTACCGGGAACGGCAACGACACCGTGGTCCAACTGAGACAGAACGGCTCGGTCATCGGGACTTCCATCTCAGGTGGCGACATCAACCTGCCAATGGGCATCACCGTTGACAGCCTGGGCTACGTATGGATCGCGAACTCGGCGGCCATCCGTACGCCTTGCGCCGGGGAACTGGACGAGAACCGAATATCCGCCGACGTTCTCGACGCTGAGTTACCCCCGGCAGGCGCCTCCGTTATGCTGCGCCTTCCCAACGGCAAGCTGAAGACCTTCAAGGGAGGCGGTATCTTCGTGCCCTGGGGTATCGTGGTGGACGGCGACGACAATGTCTGGGTAGCCAATTTCGCCGGCCCCAAATCCGGACTTATCGGCGTGACCGAGTTGTGCGGTTCGAAAACCGGCAACTGCCCGCCGGGCTATAAAACCGGCGACCCCATTTCGCCCAGCACGGGGTACACCAGCGATGGTTTCACTCGGATTACCTCGGTCGCCGTGGATCCCTCAGGCAATGTGTGGTGCACCAATAACTGGTTGATCGATGCGTTAACGAACCTTGACAATCCCGGAGGCCATGAGATGGTGGTCCTCATCGGAGCCGCCGCGCCGGTGAAAACCCCAGTGGCGGGTCCGCCCGGTAGGCCCTGACGATTATTCACTCCGGATGTGGAGCCCGATGAACGAACAACGGAGCAATCTTGAAAGATTGCTCCGTTGTGCTCCTCCGGGCGCCTGCGGGGAAAACGCGCCCCGCCGCGATTCCGCTACCAGCCGCCGCCCATCATGCCGCCGCGCGCGCCGTAGCCATAGCCGCCGCCCATCATGCCGCCGCGCCCGTAACCGCCGTTCCAGCCCGCCATCCGGCCGCCGTTTGAGCCGCAACCGTTTCCATAATACCCGTACCCGTCTGTCCCCCGCGGTTGAGGACCATTGCCGTAGCCGTCCGGCCCGGGCGCCTGCGGAGCGGGGTTCTGGTATCCGGGGCCGTAAAAGCCTCCCATGCCGCCGCGATACCCCATGCCGCCGTTGTATTGAGCAAATGCCGGGATGGCAGCCAGACCCAGTATCATCAGACCCGCCAACACGATCGCTATTTCTTTCATGATAAACCTCCTCGTTGGTTTCCGTTCGGTCTTCTTGACCTCATGTAAGGGCAAGGAGCGTGCCATCGCTTCACTTGCACGTCATAACATGCTGTTATTGATTATAATTTATTGTTTTCTAGAGGACCGGAGACAAATTTCACGCTGTCCGGGAGCCTCCGGCGTGCGCAGAAAGTATCCACCTTTCCCGTTCCGGCGGTTCGACTGGATAGTACGTATACGGTTGGCAATGTTTGTGCGTCGAGGTGTGCAGACGAGGGGAAGTTTTTTCGGGAGGGTGCGGGATGCCCGTTTTTTTTCAAACATGGTTATTGTCTTGCTTCAAATTGCCTTCCTTCACGTACGGGCCGGCGGATGCCACCCACTCAGATTTCTTGTGCCGCGTCCCTGCAAAGCTCCCCCCTTGCCCCCCTCAATTGAGGGGGGTGCCGAAGGCGGGGGGAGCGCAGATCATCCGCCTCTTCAGGATTTCGATTTCGCCGGAATGACAGAACGAACAAACGGTCGAATGGCGGTTCTTTTACTCGGCTGTTTGATGAACGAACCACTCCGGACGTCACCCCGGCCAAAAGCCGGGGTCCAAGAGGAACGAGAAAACATCTAACTTTTTCTTCGGCAATAGCTTACCCACCAACCGCAAAAAATCCTTTGACAGAAATCTTGTCATAATATTAAAATTATTAAAGTAATAAAATTAAAATATGGACACCACTAGACGGATGAATCGCTCCTCGCAGGAGCGTACCCGATCGCGGCTAAAACGGCCCCGGAGGAACGGTTCATGGGCAACGGCGACACGGTAGCAGCCGAAGTGAAAGCGTCCCTGGATGCGGCCAACAGCACCTCCGACAAGATTGCCGTCCTGCACGTGGCCTTCATGGCGGTCTGCGCTTATGTCCTGGTGACCGTTTTCGGCACCACCGACCTGGACCTGCTCCTGGGTAAAGGCATCAAGCTGCCGGTGGTGGGGGTGGACGTCCCCATCACCGGGTTTTACGCGGTGGCCCCCTTCATCGTCCTGCTGGTCCATTTCAATCTGCTGCTACAATTGCAGCTGCTCTCCCGCAAACTCTATGTATTTGACGGCCTCGTCCCCAAGGGTGAGGAATCCGACAAGACGCACGGCCTGTTGCACAGTTTTCCCTTCAGCCAGTACCTTGTGGGCCGCCAAGGTACAATCGTCAGCGGGTTGTTGAGCCTTATGGTAACAACGACCATCATCGTGCTGCCCCTGCTGACGCTCTTCCTTCTTCAGACCCGATTCCTGGCCTATCAAAGCGCAGCCATTACCTGGAGCCAGCGCATCGCCGGATGGCTCGATGTGGCAATGATTCTCATCTTGTGGCCGCTCATTGTGGACAGGGCCGACTGCTGGCGACAGTATTGGGAAGATGTGCTGAGGTCTTATCCCTCACGGTGGTGGTTTGGGCTGGTTGCGCTGGTTCTCTTTGGTACAGTCGGGTTCCTTCTTCTGGGCGCCACAATCAAAGATTTACAATTTTCATTAGATATGGGCCTTGTTAAGAAAATTCTGCCCTGGGTTATCCTCGCTCCTCTCGGATTGCTTTTTTTGAACGGCTCCAAGGCTCATATCAAAAAACACCGCATAATTCTTGTCGCCCTGTTTTCGTTCACAACTTTCTTCCTCAGTTCCTTTCCCTGGCTGGTCAAAAAATTCTTTCATGACTCGACATGGCACATTTCTCTCGTCCTT
Source organism: uncultured delta proteobacterium (assembly GCA_963826125.1). Lineage (GTDB taxonomy): Bacteria > Desulfobacterota > Desulfarculia > JACQYL01 > CAWGVV01 > CAWGVV01. The sequence continues at coordinate 1,420,464 of CAWGVV010000001.1, forward strand.
CTCGTGCTCCTGATACTGGGTTCGTTAATGGCCGCATTTACAACCCTTCTCTGGAGCGCAAACCCTCAACGGGGCAGAATGATGCAGTGCATAGTCATCCTACCCCTCGGATTCTGGATCCCGTTTGCCCTGATGGTGGATGGGGAACCACTCGACACATGGATCAATGGGGAAGCGCCGAGGGATCACACAGCTTTCTGCGAAATGATCACCGATGTTCGTATGCTGAATCTGAGCGGACAGTTTCTGGCAGCGAGTCCCGTAGGGGCCGAGGTACGGGAAAAGCTTGCGGATAGGAAATGGCATGATGTCATAAAAGGGATTATGCCGGTGAACCTCGAAGGACGTTCCCTGCGCAAAATCAATCTGTTTGAAGCAACATTGGTTGGAGCAAACTTAAAAAATGCAGACTTTCAGGGGGCGAATTTGTTTGAAGCGAACCTTGAAGGGGCAAATTTGTGGGATGCGGACCTTCAGGGGGCGGTCTTGAGGGACGCGGACCTTCAGGGGGCGGATTTGACGCTTGCGGATCTTCAGGGGGCGGCTTTGGCCCGTGCGAACCTTCAGGGGGCGGATTTGATCGGTGCGCACCTTCAGGGGGCGGTTTTGATCGGTGCGGACCTTGAAGGAGCCAAATTGTGGGAGGCGTACCTCCTAGGGGCGGATTTGGGAGACGCGAAACTTCAGGGCGCGGCTTTGATCGGTGCGCACCTTCAGGGGGCGGCTTTGCACTTTGCGAAACTTCAGGGCGCGGCTTTGATCGGTGCGCACCTTCAGGGGGCGGCTTTGCACTTTGCGAACCTTCAAGGGGCGGATTTGTCCGGTGCGGACCTTCGGGGGACGGATTTAGGGGATGCGGACTTTCAAGGTGTGGATTTGCACGGGGCAAACGTGTACGGAACCACGGAGACAAAGGGTGACTTTATCGATGCCCGAGGGGTCATGTTCGAACCATTGACAGAAGAAGAGGCGCGCAGCCTGATTGAAACTCTGAAAAAAATAAGCGCCTCGTGGGCGAAGGAAAACTATTTTTTAGCCGAGGGTTCTCTAAAGGAGGGTATTCAACGTATCGAAGAAGCTTCCCGGCCGAATGCCGCGCCTTTGGAACTACAATCCTGCGCCGACGAAGGCAGCGAGGGTGTACATTGTAAGTACCGTTTTAACCCTGCCGATAAAAAGCAGCTCGGCCAGCTCCATGAACAGCTCATCAACCTGACCTACGCATCCGTGGATATCGCGCGGGGCATCATCCGGCAAATTCCTAAGCGTGACGATGACCCGGAGAGCACCCGCAAGGGACTTGCCGGGAAGCTGGTCAAGAAGTTGGATTCTGGAGAAAAGTGGCCAGGCTTGCAAGGGCTCGATGAAAATGAAAAAAAGCAGCTTCGCGACATCGCGGCCGAAGAGGAGAAGCAGGCGAAACCATAGCCGGAGGATGTGGCAACGTCATTGCCCTGGGGAGCTGCGCTGCCCGCAACATATTCGTTCCAAAGTTTACCCCGGGAGCGAGAGAAATCCTTGTTAAAATCCCGCCCGGGTGACCGGGTTTTCTTGGGTTATTCCTCAATTCGATTTTCCTTTTCCCGTGACTTCAATAGGATTAGTTAATGATTATCCTCTCTCGGGTGCAAGCCTCGGCATGGAAACGTTTGAATCCAGCCCGATCGGAAAAAGAACAGCTCCCTAAAGAATAGGGCAATATCCTGCAAGACGGCCAAGATGGAAGTATAGTACAAAACGATCCGGGGCAAGAAAGTTGAGTCGACAAACAACGGGCAGGCAGTCGCGCCTTGCCGTGAAAAGGGCGCGGGGTATCGGAATGCAGTATCGGGAATGGACCAGAACCGCACATCACACCCGGCTGGACATCGGGCTCTTACAGGCGTTTTACGTCGGTCACACCTTTCCGCGCCATAGCCACGACTACTATGTGCTTTGCCTCGTGAAACGGGGCCTTCAGTCGTTTACCCACCGGGGCACGAAGCATTTCACCCCGCCGGGCGGGGTAATCCTGCTCAATCCCGGTGACGTTCACACGGGGGAAGCCGCCGATGAGCTTGGGTTCGAGATGGAGTGCATCTACCCGACCGTTTCCCATATGCAGGCCGCCGTTTCCGAATTGACGGGCCGTTACGGGGCTCTGCCTTGTTTCATGGACGTCCGGGTCGACCACCCTTGGGCGGCGAAGAGCATCCTGGGGTTATACGAAACTCTCGCGCAGGGCACGAGCACGCTCGAGTGCGAATCGCACCTCACCTGGACCCTGACGCAGTTCATCAAGAGATTCGCCGATACCCGTCACAAGGAAAAGGAACCGGGGCGGGAGCGGAGAGCCATCCGGCTCGCACGCCGCTACATAGAGGAACACTTTGCCGAGGGCATCAGCCTGAGCGAATTGGCCGGACACGTGGGGCTCAGCCCCTACTATCTGCTGCGCGTATTTCGGGCCGAGGTAGGCATGCCCCCTCACACCTATCTCGACAACGTACGCATTCGGCACGCGCAACGGCTGATCGGGGAGGGCCGCTCCCTCGCCTACGTGGCGGCCGAAGTGGGATTCAGCAGCCAGAGCCACCTGACCTGCCGCTTCAAGCAGATTATCGGCGTGACGCCGGGCCGATACGCGCAGCAGATCGGATAACCGTGTACGCCGCGCTGCTCCCCAACCTGTTTCCCCTCCTCTCCTACGTGGTCGTTTCCACCTTCACGCCCGGTCCGGCCAACATCTCCAGTGCGTCCATCGCCACCCTGCACGGATACCGGAACACGCTCAGGTATCAGATCGGCCTGGCAACGGGGGTGTTCCTGCTGATGGTGCTGAGCGGGTGGGTTTCCACAACACTCTTGAGTATCTCCCCCACTCTTGAACCCGTGCTGCGGTATGTCGGCGCGGGATACATCGTCTACCTGGCGTTCGGGATTCTGAGAGCCAGCTACGCCTTCACCGACGGCAATGCAAAACCCCAGGGGTTCGTTCATGGATTCATGTTGCAGGTGCTGAACCCCAAGTTGATCTTCTATGCCCTGACCCTGTTTTCCGTTTTTCTGACTCCCATTACCGATAACATGGCGCTGGTGGTAACGGCGGCCCTGCTGCTGGCGGCTGTTTCGTTCGCGGCCACATCGCTGTGGGCGCTCTGCGGAACCGGTATCAAGACGTACCTGCACCACCCCACCCTGAAGACCGCGGTGAACATCATCCTCTCGCTTTCCCTGGTGTACACGGCCGCCGCGCTGGCCGGTGCGGTGTGATGATACAATGGGACGATCGTCGCTGATATTCCGGATGAAATTCCCCTCAATCCCTCTTTTCAAGGGGGAGCAATGTCCTGAAGTTTTTTCGGGGAGGGTTCGGGAGAAATCCCCCCTTCCCCCCTTTGTCTATGGGGGGTAAGGAGAATGTGAGGGCCTCCCGATCGATTACTTCAATCCGTCTTTCTCCGTTCTTTTATCATCTCACGATCGCCGCACTTCCAGGACCCTCGCCCAGCACGGCCACAACGGATCGATACGCGCCCGGCCGTTGCGGATCGGGAACTCCTCGCCCGGATTGAGCAGGTCCACCAGTTTGCCGTTGACCGGTTCGGGGAGCACCACGTCCTGGGGCATCGGTCCCTTTTCGGCGCATATCGCCACCACAACCCACTGATCGGGGGTCCGGCGGGAGAAGACCAGCCGCCGCTGGCTCACGGCCAGCTGTTCGTAATCGCCATGCCGCAGGGCCGGTGAAGCAGCGCGCAATCGCGCCAGCCGGCCGATGGCCTTGACGAGTTCCACGCGATGAGCGTTCCCTTTGAGCGTATCCAGGTTGAGGGCCGGGCGCAGGGGCCAGTCGTCCTGTTTGGATTTCGTGCCCGGCAGCCCGAATTCGCTGCCGTAGTAGACCGAGGGCGTGCCGGGCATGGTGAAGAGCAGGCAGTAGACCGGGTAGAGGTGCGCCTGGTCGGTCAGGTTGCTCGCCAGCCGGTTCACGTCGTGGTTGTCGGCGAAGGTGTAGAGATGAGCCGAACGGTAGAGGCCGTACTCGCCAGACTGGCGACGCAGGGAGTGGGCGATTTCGAAGTAGTTGTCGTCGCGGTGGCTGGAAAAAAGCCCTTTGTAGCATTCGTAGTTGGTGACCGAGTCGAGGGCTCCTTCCACGATGCAGCGGTTATAGTCGCCGCCCACCATTTCGCCCATGAGCCAGAAGTCCGGCTTCAGGCGGCGGCAGTGGGAGGCGAGGTCGCGCATGAAGTCGACGTCCAGGTGGTCGGCCGCGTCCAGCCTCAAACCGTCGATGTGGTAGTCCCGCGTCCAGGAGGAGACCGCTTCGAAGAGGTGGCCCGTTGCTTCGGGGTTTTTGAGATTCAGCTTCACCAGATCGTAGCACCCGTTCCACGACCGGTAGGAGAAGGGGTCGTTGAAGGGGCTCCGGTTATTGAAGTCCAGATGGAACCAGTCCGTGAAGCGGGAATCCCGTCCCTTTTCCAGAACGTCCCGGAAGGCCCAGAAATCCCGTCCCACGTGGTGAAACACGCCGTCCAGCACGAGCTTCAGGCCGCGGCTTCGCACTTCCCGCGCCAGTCGAACCAGGGATTCCGTGTCGCCCAGCCGCCGGTCCACCTGGTAATAGTCGGCCACCTCATAGCCGTGTGAGGTCGATTCGAACACCGGCCCCAGCAGGATGGCCGTGGCTCCCATGCCGCGCGCATGGTCCAGCCAGGGGACGATCTTCTCCAGCCGATCTTGCGGCGCGGCGGAAAAGTCGTTCCCGTGGGGAGCCCCGCACAACCCCAGGGGAAAGATGTGGTAGAAAATTGCGTCGTCTGCCCAATGTGCCATGATACACCTCTCTTCTATACCGATTGGTATAATGCTGTGGCTAAAAAAATCCCTTTCGGGAAAATCCGCCTACGTCTACTCTCGTCGCCAAGTTGTACTTGGCGACGGTTGTCTAACATGGGGAGCTTAGCTCCCCAGCTCCTGCGTTCCCAAGTTCAACGTGGGAACGAGAACCTTCGGGTTTGTCCCCTTGTGGGGAACCCCCTTTTCGAAAAAGGCGGTTTCCCATACCCTTCCGGGAAAACCTCAGATTTCCCCTCTCCCTTTGGGAGAGGGGAAGGGGTGAGGGAAACGAATGCGGCCTGCATTCGCTCTTTTCTGCCCCCACCCTGCCCTCCCCCGGAGGGGGAGGGATTATAACTAAGGGTTTTGGGAAAAGGGTCCGGGAAAAACCTTTTTGCCGAAAAAGGTTTTTCCCGCATCCCCTCTTCTCTTCCCCCTGCCTTTCCCCATTGCTGTTCCTTCCCTCCCGTTCTTCCCCCGGACTTTATTCCGCCTCCGCTACCGGCTGCCTTCTGTTCCTCACGGGAATACGAGCCGTAACGGGTGTGGCAATCCGGGACCATGCCAGGTAGCCGAGCGTCAAGCCGATGCCGCAGCCGACGAGGGTCGCGATCAGGCGATCGAAAACCACCGCCCATGACGGATCGCGGCCGAAATCCAGCAGCAGAATGACCAGCGGGGTCATCACCGCGGCATAGGCGGTGTAGTTGGTATCGATCAGAAGCGGGCGTGCCGCCGCAAGTATCCCGATGATGCCGATCATGGACCAAAGGGACGGTTCGCTCAATAAAAACAGCCCCGTGAGCAGCACACCGAGGCAGGTCCCGACCGCGCGATGAACCGCCCGTTCAAATGCGGTTTGCAGGTCGCGCTGCACAACGATCACCAGCGTGATGGAAACCCAATACCCGTGGTGGTGGGGCCAGAGCAATTCGAATGACTGAGCTGCGACCAGACATGAAGTGATCCGCAGGATGTATTGCCAGCCCGACAGATGACCGAGCGTTCCCTTCCACCGCCGCAACAGCTGCCGAGCGGTGTAGGACGGCGCGGGAACGGCGGTTTCCGCGGGTTGCCTGGACCGCCCGAAGCGCAGCAGACGAAACAGCGGCTTCAAACCGAGCGACAATCCGGCGGTCCAGGCGGCCCCCACGAAGAACAGAAACGTTGCCCCCGAAGCGTGGACGCCCCGGGCCCCTATGCTCGAGGCAATAATGGTGTAGAGGATGAAGAGCGTCGTCGCCCGGGCCAGCGGCCTGCTGATACTGCCGAGGAGTCCCGCCACGGCGGCCACGGCCGGAATCCCGAGCGCCGTCAACCCGTGTCCGGCCAGGGCTGATCCGGTAAACACGGCCAGAGTCCCGGCCGCCAATCCGTACAGCAACCCCTTGGCTCGTTGGCGGAACGTTGCCCCCTTCCCGTCCCTGCTGAGCGCCAAGCCGCCGAGGGCGGCCATCATCCCTAATTCCGCATGACCGATCAGCGCCCCCGCGGCGATGGGCCCGGCCATCCCCAGCGCGGTGGCGACGGCCTGGGACGCCGAAGCGGTACGTTCCGCCGCGGCTTTGGAGGCGAAAAAAGAAAAGATGGTGCGTTTCCCCGTCGGTTCGGGTACGGTTTTCAGCGGTTCCCGATCCGCATTCGGGTGAAAACACTTCCGCACCGCTTCCCTGAGCAGACCGTTGAATATTTCTGGCGCTTCCCGCATGAAAAAATGGCTCACCGCGCCTGGTATGGGTATCACCTCAATGCCGTGGCGCGCGGCCGAAGCTTTGTTCGTGGGGCGAAAGGAATCCGCATTTATGACGATTTTCGGCGCTTTGATTTCCCGCAGCCCTTCACGGGGATCGTAGAGCATGCTCTCGGTGAGCGCACCGACACCGACGTTCGGAGGAGTTGCGGACACGGTCGTTGCCACTTCTTCCACCAATGCCGCGTCCGAACCGGGAAGGAACATTCTCCGCGCCACCACCCCCGCCGCGCGCGAGAAATGGGCACGCAGGGGCGCAAGCGATTCGTCCACTTCGGCGGCCGTGCGCTCATGCTCCACGTCCCACCAGGTATCGACGCCGATCACGCCTCTCACCCGATTGGGCATAAGCCGCGCCGCTTCGACGATTGCCAGGCCGCCCATGGAATGTCCCACCAGTACGACGGGTGCCGGCTTGAGCTGTTCCACCACCGCCGCGATGTCCCAGCCGAACGCGGCCATGGTCCACTGTTCGCGGTCCCGTCCCGATGCGCCGTGCCCGGCGAGGTCCAGGGCCGCCACGGTCAGGCGGGACGAAAAACGGCGGACCTGCCGGTCCCACATGCTCCGGTCGCAGCACCAGCCGTGAACGAACACCAGAGCCGCCGGGCCGTCGCCGTACACATCATAATGAATGTGAATGCCGTCGGCCGAGAGGGCGACATGCCCCGATGCACCCATAGCGGAAGCTCCTGCGACGTCTCCGGGATTTCTCCCGGTATTCGGATCGAACGTCCCCACGATCAGCCTTCCTCCGGAGCTTCGGCCCACATTTTCTCGCCTTTTTCCGATAACTGAGTTTCGGCCGCTTCGGCCAACCGGTCCATCAAACCGGCGGCGATCCTGAGCATGTCGCGTTCTGCGGAAGTGAATTCTTTTGCAATGATCCGGGCCAGCATCACCCGCTGTTCGCGAATTTCCTCCACCAGCAGCCGACGCCCCTCCTCGGTGATTTCGAGCAGGCTCCGGCGTCTGTCCACTTCGTCCGGCCGACGAGTAATAAGGCCGCGTTGTTCCAGCTCGGTGAGTACTCTCGTCAGCGACTGCGGCTGGATGTGCAGATAGGCCGCCAGATCCGTGGCAATGGCCGTGCCTTCCCGATAGAGCCGGCCGAGCACGCCGAGCCTGGCCGAACTCAACCCCCGTTCCGGCAGCGCGGACCGGAGCAGTCGAACGAGATGCAGCGCACTGCGGTGCAGCTTGTTCGCCGTATCGAATGCAATGTCGTGGTATTCTTTTTCCGTTTCCATATTACTAAGCCTAGCTTATTATTTAATCATCGTCAATGCTTTCAATATAATTATGTATTTTCAGTATATTATGTGTCTAATTGTCATATCTTAATTCTTCGTAATCTGTGTTTTTATTTCGTAATAGACCGCTATTTTAAATGTTGAACAGTTCCCGCGTGCACGTACGCTGAACCACTATACCGTTCGGTATAGCGATGGGCAAAAAAATTTCCCCACGAAATCCGTTCACGCCATATTCGCCCCTCGGCCCGGTTCGACCATCTCAGGAATAGATGCCGTGCATGAACTGGTGCACGGCATTGAACACCATTTCCTGATTGAGTTCCGCCAGTTCGTTAAGGCCCAGGCCGACGATGGTGTTGACCATGCCCAGAAAGGTGGCCGCGTAGCGCTGATGTCGGCCCTTCATGTTGCCATGGTCACGGGACGCCTTGACGAACAGGTCTTCCAACATCTTGTGCTGCCGTTCCCCCCAGCCGAGCACGGCGCGGAACGATTCGCTCCCTTTGGGGGCGAACCAGAGCGCCAGCTGCAGCCGGTAGAACTGGGGGTGCTCTTTGGCAAAGGCCACATAGGCCCCGGCCAGACGGTAGAGCGTCAACGGCAGATCGCCTTTGTAATCGGCAGCCGGGCGGACCTTCTCCAGCAGGGCCAGAAAGTTTTCCTCCAGAATCGCTTCCAACAATCCGAGCTTGCTGCCGAAATAGTGGTACAGCGTCGGCTTGGTGAACCCGGCCGCAACCACGATTTCCTGCACGCCGACCGCGTCGTACCCCTGATCGGCGAACAATGCGAGCGCCGCACTTTTGATTTTATCCTTGTTGTCCACCGCTCCCCAACGCCCTTTCCGCTGAATTCAACTCCACTATACCGATCGGTATAACGCATGTCAAGACATTTCGCCTCTGCGCTGCTTCGCAACGGGAACCAGGGTGCGCGCCGGGTCACAGTTTGCCGGAGCGGAATATGGAAACGATGAGCCAGATGCCCAGCCACGAGGCCATCACGTAGCCGATGAGGCCCAACAGCTCGGTCAGGGGAATGAGGTCGAACCCCAGCCAGTGCAGGGGTATCTGAATGACGGTCTTGGGGGAATTGAGGATAAAGGCGGACGCGATGAGCGAGGCGGAAATGACGATTCCCACCACGAGCCGGTTGACTCCCCGCTCGATCTTGGCGTCCAGCGGCTGAAACCCGGTGTGGTAAATCTCGATGCGCTGCTTTCCCTTGGACAGCTGCCGGGTGATGTTCAGCAGCAGTTCGGGCATGGTTCGCAGAAATCCGGCGGTGAAGCGCAGGTCCCGGACGGCGGTTTTGGACATTCTCTGTGGACCCGCCCCACGCATGATCAGATCCCGGGCGAACGGTTTGGTGACTTCCAGGATGCTCGCGTTGCTGGATAGGATCTTTCCCAACGCCTCTGCCTGCACGAAGGTCTTAAGCAGCAGTAGCAGGTTCCGGGGCATGCGTATCTGGTATCTCAGAATGAGCAGAATGACCTGCTCGTACACGTCCTTTATGGTGACGTTGCTCAACGCCCGCCCGTAGAACTGCTCGCTCATCTCGATCAGGTCGCGGGTGAAAGCGTCCATGTCGATCCGGTCTTCCTCCAGAATCCGGAGGTCTTTCAGCGCATCGATCACCAGTTCGTAATTGTGTTCCGAGTACCCGTAGAAAATACCGGCAATCTGGAGCATGGTTTTCTCGTCCAGATATCCGGTGATGCCGAAATCCACCAGCCCCACCCGGCCGTCATACATGACTATGGTGTTTCCGGGGTGGGGATCGGCATGGAAAAACCCGAATTCCATCAACTGCCGGGAAAAGGAGCGGAGCCCGATGAGAGCGATTTCTCCGGGATCGATGCCGTGGGCCACGATTTGGTCCACTTGGTCCATCTTGATCCCGTCGATGAACTCCATGGTGAGGATCGACTTGGTGGTGAGGTTCCAATACACAGAGGGAATGTGGACTTCGTCGACCGATGCGAAATTGGCGGCAAATTTATCGATGCTCCCCGCCTCCACGAACATGTCGAGTTCCTTGTAGATCGTCTGCTCGAACTCGGCCACGACGTCGGAAAGCTGTAGAGCACGGGCCATGCCGGACACCTTTTGCAGCTTGTCCGCCAGGAAGTACATGAGACGGATGTCTTCCCTGATCCTCTTGCGGATTCCCGGCCGGACGATTTTTACCGCCACTTCTTCGCCGGAAGGAAGGGTGGCCCGATGGACCTGAGCCACGGACGCGGAGCCGATGGGTTCCCTGACCAGATCCCGGAAAAGTTCGAAAACCGGCCGTTTCAGTTCCTGCCGGAGCGTCCGTTCGATGGTTTCGAATTTTTCGGGCGGCACCCGGTCCTGAAGCTTCTTCAATTCCTCAATGTATTCCGGCGGCAGCAGGTCGGCACGGGTGCTCAGGAGCTGGCCCAGCTTGATGAAACTGGGTCCCAGTTCTTCCAGGATCAATCGCATTCGTTCCGGAGTGGGGAGGCTCGCCATGAGGAAGCTCTTGGCCGGTTCGTATTCCGCGTCTTTCGCTCCCTTTCCGGAGAAACGAATCCGCTCGGCGACTTCCTTGAGTCCGTGTTTCGCCAATACCCGGAGAACGGTAGCCAGATGGAGATAGACTTTCATGCCGTGCACGCTCCGCTGAAAGGGAAGGCCATGGTGCTGTTCCGCTGCTCCGCCCGAACGTCCGATGTTCCGCGCCGGAAAACGAACCCCTGCGCTGTCGGCGGCCGTTCGACGATCATTCGCCTTTGTCGGTTTTTTCTTCCTGCTGTGCGGCGGCAGGCTCCGCTTCTCCCACCTTGGGCCAGCTTTCGGCGATTTCCTTCAGCTTCTCGGCACCGGAAACGTACCGTTCAACGTATCCGCATTTCACGCACACGTAGTTGTCCAGGGCGGCCATGGAGAGGAGCGATATGGGAATGGAGTTGCTGGCAAAAGGTCCGGTTTTGGGGAACAGATGCGTCCCCGAATGTACGTCGTCGGAACCGCACTTGGGGCACTTACCGGTTTTCATGTGGTTCTCCCCTGTTGTTTCAAAGGATAGGAACTCTCTGCGGCGAACCTTCCGAGTCTTCGCATTTCTCGGCAGTCGCCCTTGCGCTCCACCGTTCGGGTCCGCGCTCGTGGAACTATACTCTATCGGCGGTGAATTTTCCATCATGTAACCCCGGATGGGACGTTCGGCCGAACGAATGGAAATGTTTGTTGTGACGATCCTTCCGCTCTCCGATATAATGAACACGGATTTTCCTTCGGACGCGACGAAAGGGACGGTCTTCATGACGGAAAACAGGCGGGATTGGGTCGGGAGAAGGTTCGGCCGCATCGAGGAGACCATTCTGGGCAGAATGGAGGATGTGAAGGAAATCGTATGGCCGGACATGGTGGAGCACTACGAGGTGGACGGGAACATCCTGACCTACCGCTTGATGTCGGACATCGAAGCTTCGGCGGAACGAATCGCCGAAATCTACCGGCGCGGCGCCTATGAGATGATCCACAACAGCGAAATCGAATGGCATCACGACCCCGAACAGATCGTCATGAAAGTGGACACCGGAGACTGGAATTTCTACGGGTGCTACCTGGGCGGGACGCTCATCGCCATCGAGTCGATGTACATCGCTCGCGGCGACCGAACCATGGAATGGGTATGGGGCTGCGTGGACCCCGCGTATAGGGGTTTGGGGGTATGGCGAAACATCGGCGTCTATTCGGACAGGATTGTGGAAAAGAGCGGCGCACAGGCAGGGTCCGCATGGGTGGTCACCACACATAAATATTCCCAGATGACGTTGGAACAGGCCGGTTACACGCCCATGGGTTGTTTCATAGGCAAGCGATTTTATGGGGGTTCCGACAACCGGTATTACCGCCACACCCTGATTCACTACGCCAAGCTCTACGGCGAAGGCCGGAAGCACCTGCAACAGTGGGACAGCATGCAGCTCACCGAGAAGGCGGCCCGGGTGGTGAACGCGGTGCGCGGTTTGTGGGAAGATACGGAAAAGTGAAGCATATTTCCCGACCGCCCATGCCCCCGTCTCGACCTGTCCGTGGAGACTCTCTACACTGAAAAGTACGTAGGAGGTGTGCTCTCCTCCCTGACGGGAACGAAAGTACGAAGGTGTGAACTCCGCACTACCGGCCGCGATGAACCACGCGACGGAAAATGACCCATACCCCCACCGCAAAATCTTCCAGCGACATTTCCGCCCCTCCATGAGGGGAGTCGAATCGATACCGATACGCACCTACCGGCCGGCTCGCCACCGGCGGGAAATTTCCCTGACCGTACTCCTCCAGATAGCTATTATCTACGCACCGCCGGCGCAGCGGTTCTTTCAGACCGTGCCGCTGAGCGTTAAGGACCTGGCCGTCGCCACGGCGCTGAGTTCGGTGGTGTTCTTCGCCGTGGAGATCGAGAAGGCGCTTTCCCACCGAAGGTCAGGCGTGAAGGGTTACGATCACGGAAAGGAACGCCGGAGGGGATTTATACCGAAAAAATCCCCCAGGCTTCCCCCTTTGTCAAAGGGGGAAGCCTGGGCACGATCGTTTCTTCACGGTCGTACGTGGTCCGACGAATTCAAAATTCCAATTTCGAGGAACCAGAGGAGTCGATTCACAACGATTTCCGGCGTCACGCTCGGACGGAACTCCCCCAACTCCCTCCTCGCTGAGGTTGTCGATAAAGCCTTGCCAAACGACACTCCGGCGAAAGCAGTTGTCCATAAATAGTTAAAAATACTTTATTACTTCTTCCTTCGGAATGACGAATTATGGAGAAACGCTCTTTTATCGCCACCCTCCGTTGGGAGGGTGGCGAAGCCGGGGGGAGAGTGCGCGCTATTTGTGCATTTTGTTGCGTAAGTCGTTACCGAACAACCATTTTTCCACATACCGTTCGTTCGGGATGTTCTCCAATCCGATAAACATAATTTCTTCCAGCTTCGCTGAAGCGCCGAAAATGGATTCCATCGGGACTCCCCCCTTTGAAAAAGGCACCTCATTCCGACGCACGCCGAATGCGTGACGAATTTCACGAGGAGACGAGCGGAAACCGCGGCGTTTGTGCCGCCGCGTTAAATCTTGATGTTAATGCTCAGCCTGGGACCTGCCTGGGATGTGGAAGGCGCGGTGGGGGAAGGCGACCCTTTACGGGATGCCTTGGGTGCAGCGTCAAATATTCGTTTACAAGAGGGACATTCGAATGACTCTTTACCATTTGAGCCCGACGTCTTCAGGGGCACCTGGCAGGTGGGGCATCCGGGGACCTTAGCGGGAATGATCCTCCCCAGAATAGCCATGGTTTTGTTTTCCCTCCCTGACTTGGAAAAAGGAAAGGCTTCCGACGAGGCCGTTTTTTCGTTCTCCTCACATCCTCTGTAATGAAAACGATTCATTGTTATTGAGAACGGTGGAGTCGAAGATGCACGCGCATCTCAGAAGCCCAGCAAGAACGCCGTGATCTCACTTTTTCACTGTTCCGGCCGCGAGAGGGAAGGCCCACAAGCCCTCCGTCCGGCCATTTCTTCATTTCTGTTTGAGTCATTTGGCGTCGTCTTGCTTTAGAGTAATTATCGTCTTTTGCAGGCCGGGACTTGAGTTCTATTTTCTCAATTCCCATCCGACTGCGGCCCGAAGTTCGCTCTGAAACGAAGCAATAAGAATGCCAGACGAGGTGGGGTTTAGGATAGGTCGGAGGGCGGTTCCTTGACCGACTCGAGGTATTCCTCCCATTCGAGCGGAAGCAGGTACTTTTTCCTGTTGTTGCATTCCTTGCACGCCGGGGCGACGTTGTTGCGGGTCGTTTTTCCACCTCGGCTCAACGGGACGATATGGTCCATGGTGAGATCGTGAGGGCTCACCCGGCGCCCGCAGTACGCGCAAACCCCCTTGGCACATTTACGTTTCCACCACTGGGTCGCGCGCAGCTCCCTGGCCTTTTGTTTCTCGCGTTTTATTTCTTCTTCGGTCGACCAGAACTCCATTACCGCTCTTCCTTCACCCGGCGAAGGGGGCTGTTCCGTCACCGTCGCCCACGGCGCCACGCGGGAGCATGATATGACAGCACTCCTCGATTCACAAGTTGCTTGAGAAAAAATCGATTTTCCCGTATCCTTTTAAGAATGAATCAGAAAGAATCCATTACCGACAATAATGCCGAATCGATCACGAGCGATTCCTTTCCGTCCACCACAGAAACACCGCAAACGTCGGAGACGCCGCCCGCTCAGCAGAACCTCCATCTCACCAAGACACAATTCTCCGAACTCGGTCTGTCCGAGAACGTGATGAAGGGTCTCGCTGAAGCCGGATACGTTTATTGTACGCCCATCCAGGAAAAAACGTTCACCTATTCCCTCAAGGGTAAGGACGTGGCCGGCCAGGCGCAGACGGGAACCGGGAAAACCGCCGCCTTCCTCGTCACGGTCCTGCACATGCTGGAAAAGCGACCCGCTTCGGGAGAACACGGGCCGCGGGTGCTGATCCTCGCCCCCACGCGCGAACTGGTACAGCAGATTTCCGAGGAGTGCGAACTCCTGGGCAAACACACCGGCTTCTCCAGTTGCCCCGTATTCGGCGGGATCGACTACCGCAAGCAGGCGGGAGACCTCCGTAAGGGAGTGGACATCGTCATCGCCACGCCGGGCAGGCTCATCGACTATTTCAAGCAGAAGGTGTTCGTCACCGACAACATCGAAATGCTGGTCATCGACGAGGCGGACCGCATGTTCGACATGGGGTTCGTCAAGGACATCCGCTATATTCTGCGACGCCTTCCCCCCTATGCGAAGAGACAGTCGCTTCTGTTCTCCGCCACACTGGGATACCGGGTCATGGAACTCACCTACGAGTTCATGAACATTCCCGAGGAAATATCCATCGCACCGAACAAACTCACTCTGGAGAACATCCGGGAGACGCTGGTGCACGTGGAGTCGGTGGAAAAACTGCGCCTTCTGCTGGGGTTGTTGTCGCGCAATTCCTGGGAACGGATACTCATCTTCTGCAACACCAAGAGCGGTGTGGACCGGGTGGCGGAGAAGCTGAGGGGCAACGGCATGATGGTGGAGGGCATCACCGGCGACCTCCCGCAGCGGAAGCGTCTGTCCATCATGAAAGCCTTCAAGGCCGGGGAACTCTCCATCCTGGTAGCGACCGACGTGGCGTCGCGCGGCATTCACGTGGAAGACATCGACGCGGTCATCAACTACGATCTGCCCCAAGACGCGGAATCGTACGTGCACCGGATCGGCCGTACGGGCAGAGTCGGCAAGATGGGGGAAGCGGTATCCCTGGCCGACGAAAAGTACGTGTTCCATCTGGAGGCCATCGAATCGCTCCTCAAGAAAAAAATTCCGGTGGTATGGCCCGAGGAAGACTGGTTCCTGGAAGACAAAGCGCCGAAATACATTTCCAAAAGAAGGGTGGAAAAGGTCCCCATGGGCAGGAGGGGAAGCCGCAAGCCGTCCTTTGAGCGAAAGGCCACGGAAAGGAAACCCGCGGAAAAGAAGACCGCGGAAAAACCGCCCCGCCAGAGAAGCCGGTCGCGATCCCCGAAGAAATCCCCTTCCTCCGGCGCCGATGCATAGCAGGTACTTATCTTTCGGCTGATTCTGCCGATGTATACTTACCAACGGAAAACGTCGGAGGGAGCGTTTCCCCATGCAATTCTCATCCATTGCGGCACTCGCCGGAAACCCGGCGGTTTCGGCGGGTCTGTTCATTGTATGCGCTGTCCTGGCCGTGCTGTGCGGATCGGCTCGCGGGAAGAACGACGGTTTCCGAAGAGACCGCAACAAACTGGAGCTTGAGATCCTCCGGCTCTCCGATCTGGCGAACACCGCCGAAAAAAAGGCCGAGTCGCAGAGGGCCGCCTTTGTAAAATTTCACAATGATCGCGTCAGCCGCCTGAAACAGGAGGTGCTCCGACGACAGAAGCTCATCCGGAAGCTGCAGGAAGAGCTGACAAGCATCAAGGAAAGGTCCAAAGCCGAAGACATCGCCAAGGACATTCGAGTGCTGGAGTCGGAAAACAACGCGCTCAGCGTGGAAATCAGCAAGGAAACCAAACTTTCCGATCATCAGGCCGTACCCCAGGTGGATTCCAGCGTCGAAGAAATTTATCGCCTGAAGGACCGGATCACCGAACTCAGCGTGGAGAATTCACGGCTTCACTCCCTGAACGCCGAATACCAACGTCGATACAATGACGTGCTCACCTTCGGGAATCGCATCAAACTGGAGAAGCAGGATTTGGAAGGACAGGTTCAGGAACTGCTGATGAAGCTGAGTTCGGCCAAGGCGAACTGACTCATCCCGCGCTGTTCACGCACGGCGATCGGGAAAACCGGAAACGGCGCCGCTCGGCGCCTTGGCCGCCCCTTGCATGACGAAAGCACGGTAACCCGAAGCGTCGCCTGATTTCCATCGGTGGCTTCGGTTCCCTCCATTTATCTTCGGCCCCCTCTTGCTTTTTCGCGGGCGACCTCTCTATAGTAAATCAATGACATTTATCGGGATGGCCGAGTAACGGAAAAACGGTAAAAGCACCTTGGAAGTATGTATGTCCCCCTTCGTTCCCTCTATTCGCTCCTTTTCTCCTCCAAGCGAGACGACCCGTTCACATCCGTCGCCGGAACCTCACATCCCGAGAGAACCGGCAGGGGAAGTCATCGTATAACGTTTATTGCCATGGAATCAAGGGCCTGAAGAGAATCCGAGCCCGGAGGGGAATTTTGATATCCGGGACGCCCGCCGATCGCGTCGGCCGATGGCCGGGGACGCGGAGAAGGCACTTTCGGAACAATCCCGTAACCAGGGATCGAGACACTTCCGGAGATTCTGCACCCGACGGACCTGGAGGGAAGACGCCGATGCAGTTCCTGTTTCGCAGCCTGGGTCCGACTGCTGCCTCCATGGTCCTTATAGCCTGCCTCTGGTGCGGCTGCGCCATGGTGGGGCCGGATTACCACCGCCCGTCTGTCCTCCTGAACGAAAACTGGCTGGAATCCAAGGACGCCGGATTGAAAGCCGAGAGTGAAGACCATCAGACGTGGTGGAAGACCTTTAACGACCCAACCCTGGACTGGGTCGTCGAAACCGCGTATCGCGAAAACCTCAACCTGCGGATCGCGGGCGTACGCGTTCTGGAAGCGCGGGCCCAACTCGGCATCGTCACCGGTCAGCTCTACCCCCAAACCCAACAGGTCACCGGATCGCTGCAAAACGTACGTGAAAGCGCCGGAGTACCCCTATCGGGTACGTCATCGAACAATACCCGATTCGACGGAACCACCTACAACGAATCCCGGATAGGCGTCACGGCCACCTGGGAAATCGACTTCTGGGGGAAATTCCGAAGGGCCATCGAAGCCGCCGATGCCGATCTTCTGGCTGCCGTCGCGGATTACGACAGCACCCTGGTGAGCCTCACCGCCAATGCGGCGGTGTACTACATCACTATACGAACGATCGAAAGACGGCTGATCATCGCCCGCAGGAATCTGGAAATCCAGCGGGAAAGCCTGAAAATCGCCGAAGCGCGTTTTCACGGCGGAGCCACCTCCCAGCGTGACGTGGAGCAGGCCAGGACGCTCCTGCTGTCCACCGAAGCGCTGATCCCGCCCCTGCGCATTGAACTGCGACGGACCAAGGACGCGCTGAGCGTTCTCCTGGGCATGCCGCCGAATATCCTGGCCGGTCGACTGCAAAGCGGCATTGCACAGATTCCGTCCCCCCCTGCCGAAGTGGCCGCGGGCATTCCTCTGGACCTGCTGCGCCGACGGCCCGATATCCGCTCCGCGGAATACAATGCCATGGCGCAGTCCGCCCGGATCGGCGTTGCCAAATCGCAAATGTACCCGGCGTTTTCCCTGTCCGGCGACTTCGGATTTCTTTCGAGCGACGCGGGAAGGAACGGGCTGGGGGATTTGTTCCACTGGCGCAATCGCATGTGGTCCATCGGCCCCGGCGTGCAGTGGAACATTTTCAATTACGGACGGATCGCCAACGACGTCCGATTACAGGACGCCCGCTTTCAGGAGCTGCTCCTCACCTACCGGAATGTCGTACTCGGCGCCCAGCAGGACGTGGAGGACAATCTGGCGGGGTTTCTGTGGACGCAGGAACAGGCTGTGGCCTTGAGGCAAAGCGCGGAAGCCGCCTACAGTTCCCTTTCCCTGGCCCTGATCCAGTATCGCGAGGGGGCCACGGATTTCACCACGGTCCTTACCGCCCAGCAATCCCTGCTGAACGAGGAGGACAGTCTGGCCGGCGCCACGGGCAACATTTCCAGCTTCCTGGTGGGAGTGTATCGGGCGTTGGGAGGCGGCTGGCAGATTCGGGAAGGCCATGAATTCGTGCCCGGGGAAACCCGGAGGACCATGGAAACCCGCACCGACTGGGGTAATCTGCTCGTTCCGGAAAATCAGACCCCGTCGGAACGGGGCCCGGACGAAGATCTCATCAGATCACCCGACTGGTGAGGAGGCAACGAATGCTTCGGCGCTCGGAAAGGAAACGGTGCACAATGGGGGCCGATGAGTCCAGGCTGTTCGGAAGAACGTTCCGTGGATGGGCCGTGCTCTGCGCAATGGCGGCTGTCATGGCCTGTGAGGAACGAAACGTCTATGCCCCGCCTCCCCCTCCCTCGGTAACCGTTGTCCAGCCTACGCGCAGCCTGGTGGCCGATCACCTCGAGTACACCGGCAACACCGAGGCGGTCAACACGGTGCAGCTCCGGGCCAGGGTGCAAGGCGTGCTGGAAAAGGTGCTTTTCAAGGACGGCGACCTGGTGAAGGAAGGGCAGCTGTTGTTCGTTATTCAGCAGAACACCTATCAGGCGCAGCTCGAACAGGCTCGGGCGCAGATTCTCCAACAGAAAGCCAATTACGATCATGCCATGATCGAGACCGACCGCTACACCAGACTGGTACAGCAAAACGCCGCCCCCCAGACGGACCTGGACAACTGGAAATTCCAGCGGGACGCCTCCAAGGCCGGCGTCATGGCGGCCCAGGCCGCGCGGGACCTCGCCGAATTGAATCTCGGTTACACCAAAATCACCGCACCCTTCAGCGGCCGCATCGGAAGACATCTGGTCGATCCCGGCAATCTCGTGGGAGCGGGAGAATTCACGCCGCTGGCATCCATCAATCAGATCGACCCGCTGTACGTCTATTTCAACGTCAACGAGCCGGACGTGCTTCGTATGATGGGGGAAACCGGTTCATCCGCGATACGGCCCGAGGATCCCAGGATACCGCTGATGGTCGGGCTCGCCGACGAAACGGGGTATCCCCACGAAGGGTACGTCGATTTCCGGGACACGGGCCTTACCCCCACCACCGGTACCCTGCTGTTTCGCGGCATTCTTCCCAATTCCGACGGAAAAATCCTGCCGGGATTGTTCGCGCGGGTGAGGATCCGTCTTGCCGGATCGGAAAAACCCGCGCTGCTGGTCCCGGAAGAGGCCGTCGGATACGATCAGCTGGGTGCCTACGTCCTGGTGGTGGACGAGAAAAACGTGGTGGAGCACCGTACGGTGAAGCCCGACGCACGGGTGGGAGAACGCCGGGCCATCCGGGAAGGGTTGGCCGGAGGAGATTGGGTCGTTATCCGGGGGCAAATACAGGCATTCCCCGGCAAGCAGGTGACGCCAAACCGGATAACCGACGGCACGGGTGCGGGCAGCACGGCTTCCTCCAACGCCCAGCCGGGGAAAGGCACCCCATGATCTCCCGGTTTTTCATCGAGCGGCCGATCTTCGCCAACGTCATCGCCTTTGTCACCCTCATTCTGGGGGCCATAAGCTTCTATGTCTTGCCCGTTTCCCAATACCCCCACATCGTGCCGCCCACCATCCAGGTGACCACCCGCTACCCCGGAGCCAGTGCCGAAGTGGTGGCGGCCACGGTGGGAATCCCCATAGAAAAGGCGGTCAACGGAGTGGAAGGCTCCATTTATCTGTCTTCCACCAGCTCCAGCGACGGAAGTTACACCCTTACCATCACGTTCGACGTCGGCACCGACCTCAACACTTCCCTGGCCCTGGTACAGAATTACGTGAACGGTGCTTTGGCGCAACTGCCTTCGGGCGCCGCCAACCAGGGAATCACAGTGAAGAAGGTTTCCACGGACATCGTTCTGGTGGTCAGCATTTCCTCGACGGACGATCGTTACGACGAAACCTTTCTTTCCAACTACGCCGTCATCAACCTGCAGGATCCCCTGTCCCGTTTGCCGGGAGTGGGCCAGGTTATCCTTCGGGGCGCCGGCCCTTACGGCATGCGTGTGTGGATGGACCCCGAGAAGCTCGAACATTACCGTCTCACGACGCTGGACGTGGTCAACGCCATCCAGGCCCAGAACGTGGAGGTCGTGGCCGGGCAGATCGGCGGTCCTCCGGTGCCGCCCGACCAGATTTTCCAGTTCACGGTAACGACCCTGGGCCGGTTGTCCGACACAACGCAGTTCGAGAACATCATCGTCAAGAGTCCGCGGGGAACCGGCTCAGCCGAAATCGTGCGTTTGAAAGACGTCGCACGGGTGGAGTTGAGCCAACAGACCTATAGCTCGTTTGCCGAAGTCAACGGCCACAAAGCTGCGGATATCCCGATTTTCCTCCTGCCGGGAGCCAATGCCCTGACCGTCGCCGATGAAATTCAGAAGGCGATGGAGGAGATGAGCAAGAAGTTCCCGCCGGGTATGGTCTACGAGACCCATTACGATACCTCCAAATTCGTGAAGGCCACCATTCGGGACGTCTACACGACACTTATATTGGCGGGCATTCTGGTGCTCATCGTCATTATGGTTTTTTTGCAGAACTGGCGCGCCACGCTGGTTCCGGCGACCACGGTTCCCGTGACCATCATCGGCGCGTTCGCAGCCATGTTCCTGCTCGGGTTCACCATCAACCTGATGACGCTGTTCGCCCTGGTCCTGGCGATCGGCATCGTGGTCGACGACGCCATTGTCATTGTGGAGAACTGTTCCTATCACATCGAACAGGGGCTTCCGCCCAAAGAGGCCACCATCAAGGCCATGGCGGAGATTACCGGACCGGTGATGGGCATCACGCTGGTCCTCACCTCGGTGTTCCTGCCGGCGGCGTTTCTTCCCGGCCTCACCGGACAGCTGTTCCGGCAGTTCGCCCTGGTGATCGCCGCTACCGCCGTCATCAGCGGGATCAACGCCCTCACCCTGAAACCGGCGCAGTGCGCCTTATGGCTTCGTCCCCGCAAGGAAAGGAGGCCGAACATCTTTTACCGGGGTTTCAATCGGGGATACCAGTTCATTGAGAACATTTACGTGAGCCTTGTCTCCCGCATGGTGCGCCATACCGGAATCACGCTCATGGTTTTCATCGTCATCATCTCCGTAAGCGGCTGGGGCTTCGTCCGACACCCCACGGGGTTCCTCCCCACCGACGATCAGGGATACGCCATTGTTCTCGCCCAACTCCCCGATGCGGCGGCCCAGCCCCGGGTCAGGTCCGTGACCGGCCAAATCAATGAAATCATCAAAAGGACCAAAGGCATCTCCGCCTGGGTAACCTTCGGCGGCTATTCCGTACTGGATTCCGCCAATGTATCCAACATCTCCACCACCTTCATCGTTTACGACGATTGGAGCAAGCGGGGCGCCGCCCTGAGCCAGGACAACATTCTCGCCAATCTCCGCTCCCGGTTTGCCAAGATGGAGGATGCGGTGGTTTTCGTCATGGTGCCGCCGCCCATCAGGGGGCTCGGCCAGTCGGGGGGATTCCAGATGATGGTGGAGGATCGCCAGAACCTCGGACTGGCGCAGCTCCAGAAGACGGCAACGGAGATCGTTCAGGCCGCGAACTCGCAATCCGGACTGCGCAACGTGAAAACCACCTTCAGCGCGCTCAGCCCTCAGCTTCACCTGGACATCGACCGGACCAAGGCCCAATCGATGCAAGTACCCCTGAACGATGCGTTTGAAACCCTCAAGAGTTACCTCGGATCGACCTTCGTCAATCTCTTCAACAAGTTCAATCAGGTTTTCCAGGTCTACGTTCAGGCCGACGCTCCCCACCGGCTCCACGCCAAGGACCTCGAAAAACTCTATGTGCGAAACGGCCTGGGGGAAATGGTGCCCCTGGCCACGTTCATGGACTTCAACCACACCCTGGGGTCCGAACTCATCACGCGCTACAACCTCTATCCCGCGGCGGCCATCTCCGGGTCGTCCGCGCCGGGATTCAGTTCGGGACAGGCGCTGAACCTCATGGAACAGGTGGCGGCAAACAACCTGCCGCGAGGCATGTCCTACGACTGGACGGCGACGGCCTACCAGGAAAAGCAGATCGGCCACCAGGCCTATTTCATCTACGCCCTGTCCATCGTCCTGGTGTTCATGGTGCTGGCCGCCCTCTACGAAAGCTGGACCACTCCGGGAGCGGTCATTCTGGTGGTGCCCCTGGCCATGGTGGGAGTGCTTCTGGCCCTTATCGTACGGGGCTTCCAGAACGACCTCTATACGCAGGTGGGGCTCGTGCTGATGATCGCCCTGGCCAGCAAGAACGCCATTCTGATCGTGGAATTCGCCCGCGACCTTCACGCGCAGGGCATGTCCGTCACCGAAGCCGCCGTGGAAGCGACCAGACGACGCTTTCGTCCCATCGTCATGACCTCGTTCGCCTTCATCCTGGGGGTAACCCCCCTTCTCTACGCAGGTGGAGCCGGGGCGGCCAGTCAGAGGGCCATCGGCACGGTAGTCTTCGGCGGCATGCTTTCTTCGACCCTCCTGGCCATTCCGTTCGTTCCGGTGTTTTTCGTGATCATGCAGAAACTGCGCGGGAAACGTTCGGTATAGCGGCATGCAAGTTGCATCCTCTTACGGCAATTTATTACGGCCGCGAATGGCGGACGTTTTCCTGCGGAGTCGGACTGGAGAAGCGCCGCTCTTTGCGCATGCGGCGCCGTGTGCGCGATACACTCGGCACTTTGACACAAAATATTCAGTTTCTCGGAACTTGGGCCGATAGAGAATAAAGGCCGAACATCCTGCGGCGTTTCGAAGCGGCGCCACGGGGACTCACCCAGGAAGATGAGGGTCCGTCCATGAACGGCATGTTCATACGGTGGCTGTTGAACGGTCTGGCGCTGCTTCTCACGTCTCGTCTGGTGGAGGGGATCAGCGTGGACGGGTATTTTTCCGCGCTCCTAGCCTCGGCGTTTCTGGGTATCCTGAACGCGTTCATACGGCCCGTGTTCATTATCCTCACCCTGCCCATCAACATTTTGACGCTCGGCCTGTTCACTTTCGTAATCAACGGTATCGTACTGATGATGGTGAGCGGTGTCATTAAGGGATTCGTGGTCGCCGGTTTCTGGTCGGCATTCTGGGGAGCGCTGGTGCTGAGCATCATAAGCTGGCTCCTCAGCCTTCTGGTCGGCGGAAGCGGCCGTATTGAAACAATGACCGTCAAAAGAAAAGGAAGGATGCCTTAAACCCATGGCACGGATAGACGCCTTCTTCAAACTCATGCACGAACAGGGGGCTTCCGACCTTCACCTCGCCGCAGGCAGCCAACCGGTGCTGCGCATCCGCGGCGAAATGGAGCGGGTCCGCTACAAAGTGCTGGAAAACGAAGACCTCAAGCGAATGTTGTACGAAATCGCTCCCGAGGACAAAGTGAAAGTATTCGAAGAGACCGGGGACGTGGATTTCGCCTACTCCATTCCCAATCTGGCCCGCTACCGCGCCAACTTTTTCCGCCAGGAGAACGGCGTCGGCGCGGTATTCCGGGAAATCCCCAGCCGGATCATGACCGCAAAGGAACTCGGCCTGCCGGAGGTCATAGAAAAGCTGGCCCTGCTGCCGAGAGGCATGGTGCTGGTCACTGGGCCCACCGGAAGCGGAAAGTCGACCACCCTTGCCGCCATGGTGGACCACGCCAACAAGGTGCGCAAGGACCACATCATCACCATTGAGGACCCCATCGAATTCCTCCACACCCACCAGAGCTGCATGGTGAACCAGCGCGAAGTGGGGGTTCATACGAAGACGTTCGGTGCGGCGCTGCGCGGAGCGCTTCGTGAGGACCCGGACATAGTTCTGGTCGGCGAAATGCGCGATCTGGAAACCATCTCCCTGGCCCTGGAAGCGGCGGAAACGGGCCACCTGGTGCTGGGAACCCTCCACACCTCCGGGGCGGCCAAAACGGTAGACCGAATCATCAACGTATTTCCCCACGAGCAGCAGAACCAGATCAGGACGAGCCTTTCGGAAGGACTGAGAGCCGTGGTCAGCCAGACGCTCTTCAAACGGATCGACGTCAAGGGCCGGGTGGCGGCGCTGGAGGTGATGATCGCCACTCCCGCCGTGCGGCACCTCATCCGCGAAACGAAAACGTTCCAGATCAACTCATCCATCCAGACGGGCCGCAAATTCGGCATGCAGTCCCTCGACGACCACATTCTGGAACTCCTGAATAAGCAGATCATCGACCCGGACGACGCCTACTCCAAATGTCAGGATAAATCCAAGTTCAGGCCGTTCATCAAAAATCCGCCGGTCGATTTCACCGAGGTGTGACGCTATGAAGAAACAGGACCTCGACAATCTGTTGATTCAGCTGCTCGACAGCAATCCCGGTGTGTCCGACATCAATTTCACGGTGGAGAAACCTCCCCAGGTGGAGAGCTTCGGCATTCTGAAACCGGTGGAAACCGAGCCCGTTTTCAAGTCGCTGATCCCCTACCAGACGGAGCACATCGCGCTCGCCCTCATACAGAACAACACCCGCATTCTGGAGGACCTCCTCGTCAGGGGATCGTGCGACCTCTCCTATCTCATCCCCCGGAAGGCCCGGTTCCGCGTCAACATCTTTTCCCAACGCGGGACCTACTCCATCGTTATGCGTAAACTGGAGACCAAAACTCCGTCCATCGACACCATGAGGCTCCCGCAGGTATTCTTTCGCATCTGCGAGGAAAAGAACGGCATCGTGCTCTTCACCGGGGCCACCGGCACCGGAAAGACGACGTCCCTGGCCGCCCTCATCGACCAGATCAACGAAACCAAACCCATCCACGTCATTACGCTGGAAGACCCCATCGAGTACAATCATTCGCAGAAGACGGCCACCATCAACCAAAGGGAGCTGGGCATCGACTTCGACAGCTTTGCCAACGGACTTCGGGCCGCCCTCCGTCAGGCGCCGAAAGTCATCCTGGTGGGTGAAATCCGCGACAAGGACACCCTCCAGGTGGCCATGAGAGCCGCTGAAACCGGCCATCTGGTGTTCAGCACGCTCCATACCGTGGATGCCGGCACCACCATCAACCGCCTCATCGGTATGTTCGACAACAACGAGGAGCGGGAAGTCCGTATCCGCATCGCCGATACGCTTCGCTGGGTAGTAAGCCAGCGGCTGGTGCCGAAACTGGACGGCGGCCGCCACGCGGTATTCGAAATCATGGGCACCAATCTGCGCACCCGCGAACTCATCCTGAACGGAGAAACCGAGGACAAGACGTTTTACGGCGTCATACAGGACGGTGAAGGTCTGGGAATGCAGACGTTCGAGTCCGACCTCATCAGGGCTTTTGAAAAGAGCTCCATCAGCGAGGAAGCGGCCATGGCCTATTCCAACCACGCATCGGTCATGCGGCAAAGAGTGGATTCCGTAAAAAGCAAGCGGGGCGAAAAAACCACCGATATCGATGAACTCTCAATGGATGTCGATTATGGCAGATACTAACGTAAGCGCTCGGAGAGCCCTGGCGTCCGGTTCCGATCCCCAGTGGGCGGATACCGTTCTGAAACAGACCAGCGTGGCGGGGTACGAAGTCGATTTATGCAAATCGGCGGAGGAAGCCCTGAAACGGATGGCCTTCATCCCGTACGAGCTGGTGATCATCGACGAGCAGATCCTGCGGGAAGACAAACGGGTCCTTCCGTATCTGGTGACCATACCGATGCAGCTGAGGAGGAAGGCGATCTACATGATCACCGGCCCCAAATACAAGACAATGGAAAACCTCAGGGCTTTTTCCCTGGGTGTCGACGGAATCGTGAATTATAACGACCTGCATCAGCTCGCCGCGTACATTCACATTCTCCGTAAGGAACTTGTCGCCCTCTACCGTGAATTCTCAACTTTCGTGAATTGAACGGAGCGCCATGAGGCAGATGCAAAACGTTACCAAAGCGGGAGCGGCGACTTTTCCCACCGTGAATCTGGACCAGATAGAACTGGACCCGGAACTCACGCAGCTCATCCCCTACCAGGTCGCCAAACGACACCAGGTACTTCCGCTGTTCCGCCAGGACCGCGAACTGACGCTCGCCATGAGGGATCCTTCACAGCTCTCCCTCCTGACGGACATCGAATTCCTCACCGGCCTGCAGATCATCCCGGTGCTTGCTTCCGAAGAGCAGCTTACCGTCGCCATCGAGAAGCACTACACCGAACAGACCATGGAAGGCTTCGATCAGATCATGGATTCCATGGACTTCCAGGGCACCCTGGAAGTGGACGCCAAGGATCACGAAGTCGACGATATCGGGAAACTGAAAGACGCCGCGGAGGGAACCCCCGTGGTGAAACTGGCCAACGTACTCCTGTCGGAAGCGATCAGGAGAGGGGCCAGCGACATCCATCTCGAGTGTTACGAAAAGGAATTCCGCGTACGGCTGCGCGTGGACGGCGTGCTGCTCAATCTTATGACGCCGCCGAAATCGCTACAGAATCCGCTGATTTCCAGAATAAAAATCATGAGCCGTCTCAACATCGCCGAAAGAAGGCTTCCTCAGGACGGCCGAATGAAGGTAAAATTTCAGGGTCGCGAGATCGACTTCCGCGTTTCCATTCTGCCGGGATTGTACGGCGAAAAAGTGGTGCTCCGACTCCTCGACAAATCGAACATCAGCCTGGATATCCAGAAACTGGGTTTCAGCGAATGGGAACTGAAGGAGTTCCTGTCCGCCATCCGGCAACCCTGGGGCATGATTCTGGTGACGGGACCCACCGGAAGCGGGAAATCGACCACCCTCTACGCGGCCCTCCAGCACATTCATTCCGACCAGATCAACATCATGACAGCCGAGGACCCGGTCGAATACAACATCAAGGGCATCAACCAGTTTCAGACCCACGAAAAAATCGGTCTCACGTTCGCCAATATTCTCCGGTCGTTCCTTCGCCAGGACCCGGATGTGATCATGGTGGGCGAGATCCGCGACGAAGAAACCGCCCAGATCGGCATCAAGGCGGCGCTCACCGGCCATCTGGTCTTCAGTACTCTGCACACCAACGATGCACCGTCGGCGATCACCCGTCTGGCGGACATGGGAATCGAACGTTATCTCATCTCCTCATCGGTGATTCTGGTCATGTCACAGCGGCTCATGAGAAGGATCTGCCCGAACTGCAAGATGAAGGACGACGTCCCCAAAGCGCAGCTCATGGCTTTCGGCCTCAACGACCTGGAGGGAATCCCCGTTTACAAGGGGAAGGGTTGCTCCGAGTGCAACGACACGGGGTACAAGGGCCGGATACCGATCTTCGAGATGATGCCGGTTCGCGGACCGCTCGTGGAGCTGATCACCAAGGGTGCCCCCACCGAGGAACTCTCCCGGGCCGCGGCCAATCTGGGTATGCGAACCCTGAGGGAGTGCGCCCTGGAAAAGGTGAAGGAAGGTCTCACCACGGTGAGCGAAGTGACGCGTGTGACCTCGGACACCGGCCTGTCATAACGGACGGCGTGCGATTTCCTCCTCTTGACATGAAATCCGGGAGCATTTACTTTGAGAGTGAACAACGGTTCATACTCGAAAGGAAATTGTCCTTGCATCATGCGGACCGCATCAGAGTAGCGACCTGTATCGCCACGATTCTGGATATCCATCGTTTCCTGGAAGACTCGGACGTGCATCCGGAAGTCTATGAACAATTCCGGATACTGGAAAACACCATCTCCAGCGTAGACCTCGATCTTGTCGATTCCGACAATCTGGAGAGGATCGAAACCGCCACCAACAGACTGTTCGAAGAACTCGCCTTCCTTTTCAAGAATCGCCGACGGGGCGCGCTGACGGGCGGCAGGGCCGTCCACTGACCACACCCTTCCCTTCGGTGCGCTTTTATCCCCGCGATGATTCTCTTTGGGCGACCGGTTGTTACCGGCTTACGACGTCCATGGCGATCCGGAATCCTGCCTGACGGTGCCGCAGCGTTCGAGGATTGGCGAGCCGGGTGGAGCACCGGAAAAAGAATTCGTCCACGTCTTCCCAGCCCCCTCCCCTGAGCACCCCCGTTTCGCCCTCCATGGGCAGCGAAAAATCGCCCGCGGTGAACGTCGAATAGAGGTCCTCCCGGTACACATTGGCGCACCATTCCCAGACGTTTCCGGCCTGCCCGCGAACTCCGTACGGACTCTCACCGCCCGGATACGACGTCACCGCACAGGTGCCCTCCATGCTGTCGTCCTCCACGCTGTTTCGGCACCGTTCCGGGTCCCACTCCTCCCCCCAGGGGTATTCCCGTCCGTCCTCCCCTCGGCAGGCCTTCTCCCATTCGGGTTCGGTCGGCAACCGCACTCCGGCCCAACGGCAGTATTCCACGGCGTCATACCAGCTCACCTTCACCACGGGATGGTCCTCCCGGCCCGGCCCGACAAACTCTCGCCATTCGGACGACTGCGCGTATCCTGTCGCCGCCACGAACGCATCGTACCGGCGGTTCGTGACCGGATGAACGGATATGTAGTAGGCCGGCAGGTAGTGTCGGTGCTGCGGCTTCTCATCGAAAAGGGCGGAGCCCATGATGAAATGTCCGGCGGGGACGAGTATCAAGGGAGAACCTTCCGGTGCGGTCGCGATTGCTTCGGGCAAAACATCCATGACGGACACTCCTCGGTATGTGGAAAACGGCATATGGCCGCGAAAAGAAACAATCCTTCCCGACAGGTATACCGCTTGAGGGAGACGCAATCAATACTCCTCTCCCCGCCGCGGGGGGATCGATGCGGGAACTTCGCATTCCTTGACAGGTACGGAAAACGGCTACTATAGTTTCCACTTGCCGGCTTTCTTCACCTCGCGATGCGATCTCCCCACCGAGTACCGGGCGTGGGACGGCGGCATCTTTTTTGCCGTCGGGAAACGGAGTGACCGGCACATCGAAAAGATAGAACGCTCTCCTGCATTTTTTGCGCCGGAGGGTATATCCTTGGAAGATACATGTCCAACAAACGAAAAGACAATTCCGGGGAGTGCGCCCAAGAGAGGCACGCCGCCGCGAGCGAACCCGGCTTGGCGTCCAGCCTCACTATTTATTACGGTCTCATGCTCGTCCTGATCAGCATCCCGATTCTCCTGCTGTTCGTCGTACTCTTCATTCGGGTGGTATTCGACTATCGGGTATACCTGTTCGTGGGCGGCATGCTCGTTGTTGCGACGGGTTCGTTTCTTCTTTATCGCTACCGGGGCAGATTCAAGCGGAAGATACTGAAGGAAACGACGGACATTATGGAAGCGGTGCGCTCGGCGGCCGGCGACGGACAAACCGTAAAAATCTCCCTGCTCGGCGGAATGATGAGCGTCACCTACGAGGGGAAAGGGGGTACGGAACATCTCATGGCGGGCTGGACGGGAACTCCTTCACGAGCCCTGCCCGCACCTCCCGCCGAGGGCAAAACGATAGAACGGGAAACGGTGCTCGATCTTACGGACCTCCCGGCCGGCAGCGCGGAGAGGGTTTCCGCTTCGTTGGCAGCCCTGGATGAACTCCTCGGCAAAGGAGTACTCACCGAAGAAGAATATCGTTCGGCGCGAAAAAGACTCACCGGAAGACAAGCGTCGTGAGCGGTAAATCCCGTTCGGGGATGAACCCGAAGAAGAAGAGGAAACGCGGCGGGACATGTTCTTGAACCGCCGGTCTGGGCGGGAGGGAAGGAGTGATCACTCCTCCCCTGTTTCTTCGGGTTCTCGAACGGGCATCAGATTACATCGGCACCCCACATGCATCCGAATCTTGTCCAGTTCTTCATATTCGTTCAGGTAGAACAGCTTCCCGTTCCTCTTGGTGCACTCATCGTCGGACTTTTCATCCATCATGCAGTCCCAACGGAGAGCGCTCAACTTGCTGCGCTGGGCATCGTAGATCACCCGCCTCCACACCGCCCGCTTCTCGATTTCCAGCTCCCTGGCCTGGTCCTTTCCGATAGGGGCGTTGTAGGGAAGCTCCTGGTACCAGTTGGGGTTCTCAGCGATCAGTTCATCGATTTCCTGGCCCGCCATTTCCAGAAAATCATAGAAGGTCTTGTGATCCGTCTGTTTCTTCGGAACAGAACGCGCTTTATCCCTCGCTAGAATTCTGGCTAACAGACTCATACCAGACTACATCTCCCCAACGGAACCCGGCACACGACCGGGTCGCCATTTGCTTTACGCGGCCTTCGTGGCAGCGTTATATCCCAGGTCGAACGCTTTCAGGTTGATGTCGACAAAGGTTTTCTTGGTTCTCGTACGGATCGTTTCCCTGAGTACCTCTTCCGACAACGGAATGGTCTTGCTCTGGGCCAACGCACCAAGCATCACCATGTTGAGCGCGAGCGCGGTACCGGCCTCGTGGGCGAGGGAAATACCTTCGAACGCAATAAGTCTTTTACACTTTTCTTTAATTTTTTTAAAGCTGCCGTTTATATCGGGATAGACGCCTTTTCCAATGGAAACGGTAAAAGGCGGCAACGGGCTCAAACTGCTGATGATCACCGTTTCCTTGTTGCACTTCTTCATGGCGCGCAGGGTTTCGGACGGTTCGAACCCCAGGAGTACATCGGCCTCGCCGTCCGAAATCACCGTGCTTATCACGTCTCCGAAAAGCACCGACGATTCAACCACGCCGCCCCGTTGAGCCATACCGTGAATTTCGCTCATGTGCACCGGCATGTCCGCCACGATAGAAGCCTCTCCCAGTATGTGCGATGCCAGCAGGTTGCCTTGTCCCCCCACCGCCACTATTAGCAGTTTTGTAGCGTCCATGTCCATCTCCTATTTCTTCAAGGGCAGAATGGCGTTTTCCGGGCATACCTGAGCGCAGAGCGCACAACCGATGCAGGCATCCTCATTGATGCACACCTTCTCCTCTTCCAGATAAAAGGCCGGGCATCCCAGTTTGTTGATACAGTCGCGATCGTTCTTGCATTTCGTCTGATCGACGTAGAACGGACGTTTTGATTTGGCGCCGGTCGCCTTGGCGAAGAGCGGACATACTTCCCGCGAAATGATTACCGACACTCCTTCGTAGTCCGTGGCTTCCCTGATCGCGTCCATGAGCCGCTGGGTCTTGAGGGGGCTCACCACCGCAAGGTGCTTCACGCCCAGTCCCTTCACCACTTCCTCAATGGAAACGAACGTCTTGGGCAGGCCGATTTTTTCGGGATCCACACCGGGATGCGGCTGGTGCCCCGTCATGGCGGTAGTGCCGTTGTCCACGACGATAAGTGTCATGTTGTGGTTGTTGTGGATGGCGTTCACCAGCCCGGGGATACCGGAATGGAAAAACGTCGAGTCCCCGATGAACGATACGACCTTCCTGCCCGTGGCCTGGGAAAAACCGCAGCCCGACCCGATGCTGGAACCCATGCAGATAAGGTAATCGGCCATGCTGAGCGGCGGGAGCACGCCGAGCGTATAGCAGCCGATGTCCGTGGGATAGATGGCGTCATCCCCCAATACCTGCCGAACCGAATAGAACGTGGCGCGATGCGGACAGCCTGCACAGAGGTTCGGCGGCCGCGCGGGGATTTCCGGCAGGTCCGAAACGTCCAGCGGCGCCACGGGAGAATATTCCACTCCGAAGTAGTCGGCCATGACCTTTCGCACGGTGGCGGGATCGTTTTCGTACAACCGGGAAAAGAACGCCGGCCCTTTTCCCCGAATGGGCACCGTACATCCGGCGGTCTGAGCGATCGCCTTGGTGTTCTCCTCCAGGAAAGGCTCCCCCTCTTCCACCACCAGCACCTTGTCGCACCCCTGCACGAAGTCCAACAGGAGTTCGTCGGGCAGGGGATGGGAAAACCCAATACGGAGAATTTTGACCTTGCCGTCGAGCTTGAGGTCCGCGATGGCGTCCTTGACGTAATTATAGCTCACGCCGTTGCAGATGACGCCCAGCCGCCCGCTCCCTTCCCGCCGGTTCCACTCGCTCTTGTTGGCCAGAAGCCGTGCTTCCTCCCAATGCGCCAGGAGTTTCTTGTGCAAATTTCTCGATACCGCGGGCACGGTCACCAAGCTGAAGGGGTCCTTCACGAATTCGCCCCTGGTCTTCCTCTCCCGCAACTTCCCGAGTTCCACCACGCCGCTCGAATGGTTCACCCGTGTGGTGGTACGGAAAATCACCGGTTCCTGCAGCTGTTCCGAAAGGTCGAAAGCGTAGACGATCATGTCCTTGGCCTCTTCCACCGAAGATGGCTCCAGGATGGGGAGTCCGGAAAGCTTGCCGTAATACCGGTTGTCCTGCTCGTTCTGGCTGGAAAACATGAAGGGATCGTCGGCGCTGAGCACCACCAGGCTCCCCTTCACCCCCACGTAGGCCAGGGTCATCAACGCATCGGCGGCAACGTTCAAGCCCACGTGCTTCATGGTGCAGAAGGCGCGCAGACCGCTCGCCGCAGCGGCAGAAGCTACTTCCAGTGCCACCTTCTCATTGGTGGAATACTCGAAATAGAGATCGGTTTCCTGGGCGATCTTGAAGAAATTCGCCGGAATCTCCGATGAAGGAGTTCCGGGATAGGTGGTGGCGAAAGCTACGCCGGCTTCCAGCGCCCCGCGGGTGATGGCCTCGTTCCCCAGCATGAGAACCTTTTTGCCGGGGCTGTCCGTGAGTAATTTATGCATGAATTCGCTCCTGGCTTTTTCAGGTTACGCTCGGTTCCTTCCGGTCCCTCTTCTTTGACCGGGAAAACGGCCTATGCGTTGCGTTCGTCGATGATCCGTTTGGCCTTTCCCTCGCTGCGCGGAATCGTGTCGAACGGAACGATCACCACCGGTACATTGATGCCGATGACCTGATGAATTCTGTTGCTCACCTGTTTGGCCAAATCTTCGAGTCTCTTCTGCCCCGCATCGTAGACTTCGCGACGAGCTTCCACTTCGACCGCCATGACGTCGAGATAGCCCTTCTTGCGTACCCGGATCAGATAGTGGGGTTCGACTTCCTTGAATTCCATGACGATGCTCTCCACCTGGGACGGAAACACGTTCACGCCGGTGATGATGAGCATGTCGTCGTCGCGCCCGGTCACCTTTTCCATCTGGATGAGCGTCCGGCCGCACTGGCATTTTCCTCTGACCAGACGGGTGATGTCCTTGGTCCGGTACCGTATCACGGGCATGGCCCGACGCTGCAGGGCGGTGAAGACCAGTTCGCCGGTCTCTCCCTCGGGAAGCGGCTGTTCGGTCTCCGGATCGATCACCTCCGCGTACACGTGGTCTTCGTTGACGTGCAACTTCCGATGTTCGCAGGAGAACGCCACCCCCGGGCCCATCAGTTCGGTCAGTCCGTACGCTTCGTGCGCCGTGATGCCCATGCGGTTCTCGATTTCCCTCCGCATCTCCACCGACCACGGTTCGGCGCCGAACGATCCCACCCGGAGCGGGAACTTCTTCATGTCGTGGCCCAACCGTTCCGCCCGCTCCGCTATGGTTAGGGCATACGTCGGCGTGGAACCGAGCACGGTGGTGCCAAAATCCTTCATCAGCATGATCTGCCGTTCCGTCAGCCCCGATGAAGTGGGGACAATGGCACAGCCGATCTTCGTGGCTCCCTGGTGGAACCCCAGCCCGCCGGTAAACAGGCCGTAGCCGTAGGCGTTCTGCAAGATGTCGTCAGGCCTCACCCCCGCCGACCAGAGCGACCGCGCCATGCATTCCGACCATTGATCGAGGTCGTCGGCCGTGTACGGTCCGGTGATGGGCTTGCCGGTGGTCCCGGACGACGCGTGCACCCTGACCACGTCCGAGAGAGGAACGGCGCAGAGCCCGAAGGGGTAGTTGTCCCGCAGGTCGTTCTTGATGGTGAAGGGAAAATTCGGAAGGTCTTCCAGGCTTCCCAGGCTCGAAGGCTTGAGTCCCATCCGGTCGAACTGGTTCCTGTAGAAAGGCACCTTTTCGTATACCCACGCGACGGTCGCCTGCAGCCGCTCCAGCTGAAGGGCGGTTTTGTCTCTATCGGACATGGTTTCCATCTTCTCGTTCCAGAATTGGGACATGGTGCTCCTCCTTACCGTCGGGATCACTGCAAGGTATTTTTATCCTGGATAAACCGGTCCGTTTTTCGGGCTGGACGATTCATTCATCGCGGCTCGTGGGAATCCGGCCGCCTCTTCACCGTCCCGGCCGAGGTAGTCACATATTAACTATATTTTAGCTATAATGTATATCGAGATCGAACGATGCCTGTCAACATCTTATTTACAAGAGCACATATCCGCGGGGCGACTTGCTTCCCGTAGGGGGCGAAGCGGTGAGAGTCCGAGAAGCACCTCTCCGCCGATTTGATGGGGCTACCCTACGGTCGACGCGGTAAACCGAATACGTTGTTGAGTCTCCGCGATCAGAGAAAAACGGTGCAACCCGCGGTTGTCACTTCATTCCGGCGAGATATTTGACGTATTCCACGTTGGCGGACTCCGGGAACTGCTTCACGAACTGCTCTCCCGTTTCCTTGGCCTTATCGTTCTGGCCCGCCTTGTGATACAGCCGGGTAAGTTGCAGCATCGTTTCGTCCATGATGTAATTGGAAGGATTTTCACGGGCGGCTGCGAGTCGGGATATGGCCTCGGTGACCTTGCCGACCGCTTCGTAGGCGGCCGCGCACCCCAAGGAGGCGAGGGGTACGAATTCGGGGGTCTTGTCGAGCTTGGGGAGGGCCTGCTCGTAATACTCTACCGATTTGTCGTACTGCCCGGAGTTGAAATAGAGGCGCCCCAGGGACAACTGCGCCAGAGGCGCCTGGGCGCTTCCCGAATACTGCTTTAGAAACGCCTGGAACGATTCTATGGCCTTCGCCCTGGAACCGTCGACAGAGGCAAGGTCGGATGCTTCCTGAAAGGCGATGTGCTTGGCCTTTTGATTCGAGGTGTAAACCATCCTGCCCACGACGGCCAACAAGATGGCCAGCACGCAGCACGAAGCGATGGTGATCGCCAGTTTCTTGTTTTCCTGCGCCCAGAGTACTACTCGTTCGCTTGTGGAAAGGAAGGTATCGTTCTGCTTCAGCAATTCCTTCCGGGTCATTTTTTCGGCCATGCGCGGCACTTCCTCCAGATTTCAACGGGATGGACACTTCTGTACCAGAGCGGCGGGGAATCGTCAAGTTCCGCCTCCTTTTCCGGAGCAGGCGGCAAAACAATCGACGGAGAAAAGCACTCTGCCCGTTCAAGGCAAGAGTGCATTGCGTCAAAGGACAACGGACTTCCAACCCGGGGGCGAATCGGACATTTCCGCCGTCGGCGCGAAAAAAGTGCCGAAACCCGTCCTGGCCGCCCCGAGAATCCCGGCATCCTCCCCGCACCTGACGCGAAGAATGTGGTAGCAGTCGGGAGGAAAAAGCCGCGACGTCCGTTTCACCTCTTCCAGGATTTCGGGATAAAAGAGGTCCCACGCCGCACTCACGCCTCCCCCGACCACGAACGCCTGGAGCCCCAGCAGGTTCATGGTGTTGACGATGGCCCGCCCCAGCCAGGTCCCCACGTCCCGGTAAATGGAAAGCGCCAGCTCGTCACCGGCAGACGCGGCATCCGCCACCGCTTCGGCAGTGAGCAATTCCGTACATTCGGTAAATTTCTCCAGGTCGGACCGTACGCCTCTGCCCAGGGCTTCCAGCGCCTTGCGGCGTATGGCCGAGGCGGACGCTTCGCTCTCCAGACATCCGCGGTTGCCGCATGAGCACAACCCGCCTTGGCTGTTCACCACCACGTGCCCGATCTCTCCCCCGCTGCCCCAACGTCCATGCCAGAGCTTTCCGTTGAGGATCAAACCGCCGCCCACGCCGGTCCCCAACGTCATGCAGAGGAAGTCGTCGTAATCCCTGCCCGCTCCCTGCCATTTTTCTCCCAGGGCGCACATGTTGGCGTCGTTGTCGATAATCACGGGAACGTGAATGCGACGCGACAAGGCGGCCTTCAGATCGTAGTTCACCCATCCCGGCAGATTGGGGGAAAGGATGACAATCCCCTCTTCCGGAAGCAGATGGCCCGGCACCCCGAGGGCCACTCCGGTTACCTTCACTCCGGCTTCCCCTGCCCTGTTCATTACGGCGCCCACATGCCGCACCAACTCCTCGATGACCCCTTCCGGCCCGTTGTGCGTGTCGTTCGCGTAGCGTACACGCTCCAGTATCCGGGCCCGATCGGTCACGAGTGCCAATCGAACGTTGGTGCCGCCCATGTCCACGCCGATCACGGCTTCCTTTTCGTTCTCCATGCGCGATGTTATAGGAGGCGTATATTATCGAAGTCAAGGGTCTTTTTTTTGTGCGTATGATCGATACAAGGCGACGGCACCCGGTAGAAAACGGAGGAGTTGCTTGCTTTTTCGGCGCTATGAACATACCGTGAAAGGCCGATTCAACCTCGGCTACCGGCCCGACGCGTCGGCGCATAACGTGGTGAGGGCGTTCGGGTTCCGCTCGTTCGAAAAGCACGCAGGGAGTTTTCGCTCATGGAGGACTACCGGGACAAACACCTCCAATTCGAAATTCTGATTTCCGATCTCTCCGCCGCCTTCGTGAATCTCCCGGCCGAAGAGATCGACGAACACATCGAAGAGACGCTCCGACAGGTTGTCCTTTTCCTGGGGTTCGATCGCGGCACCCTCTTTCAGACATCCGAAAAAGAAGAACATTTCTTCGCCACCCACTGCTGGGCCCAGCTGGGGTACAAGTCGCGGAAAAGGTACTTCGCGGGAAGCGAGGTGCCTTGGTTCTATCGGCGCA
This sequence comes from uncultured delta proteobacterium, assembly GCA_963826125.1. Taxonomy (GTDB): domain Bacteria; phylum Desulfobacterota; class Desulfarculia; order JACQYL01; family CAWGVV01; genus CAWGVV01. Next base: position 1,457,286 of record CAWGVV010000001.1, read on the forward strand.
TGCGGAAATCCACCGATTCGGTACGGTTCATCAAAGTGAGCGACCTCCCGCCCGAGGCACACGACGATGCTGCGTACCTCGCCAAATACGGTCTGAAATCGATTATCGGCATCCCCTTGGTCGCCAGGGGAAAAACGGTCGGGTTCGTGAGCCTGGGCACGAGCCTGGAGGAATGTACCTTCCCGGAGCAGATGATCGGCCGGTTGCGGGTGATAGGGACCATCATAGCGGGCGCACTGGAGCGGAAAGCCGCGGAGATCGCGCTGAAAAACGCTTTCAAGGAAGTGCGGGAATTAAAGGACCGGATCCAGGCGGAGAACGTGAGCCTACAGGAGGAAATTCAGCTCATCCAGGGCCACAAGGAGATCATCGGCCGGAGCGACGGCATCCGGAAGGTCCTGCGACAGATCAGGCAGGTGGCCCAAACCGACTCCACGGTTCTCATTACCGGAGAAACGGGGACCGGAAAAGAGATGGTGGCCTGGGCCATCCACAAAACGAGCCCCCGCAAGGGAAGGGCCATGGTCTGCGTCAATTGCGCCGGTCTGCCGCCCTCGCTCATCGAGAGCGAACTCTTCGGGCACGAAAAGGGGGCCTTCACCGGGGCGGTGGCAAAACAGAGCGGCCGATTCGAATTCGCCAACAGCTCGACCATCTTCCTCGACGAAATCGGCGATCTTCCCATGGAGGTCCAGGCCAAGATGCTGCGCGTGCTCCAGGACCGACGCATCGAGAGGCTCGGCAGCCCTAAGAGCATCGAGGTCGATGTCCGGATCGTGGCGGCCACCAACCGTGACCTGGTCAAGGGAGTGAAGGAAGGCCGCTTCCGCGAAGACCTGTTCTACCGCTTGAACGTCTTCCCCATTCATGTGCCGCCCCTGCGGGAACGGCGGGACGACATACCGCTTCTCGTGGCGGCGTTTGTTCAGGAATTTTCCAAACGGTTGGGAAGGAACATCGACAGCGTTTCCCGAAAGGACATGGAGGCCTTACAGCGGTATTCCTGGCCGGGAAACATGCGTGAACTGAGGAACGTGATCGAGCGGGCCGTGATTCTGAACCAGGGGTCGGTCCTTCGCATCCATGTACCGGAACAACCAAGTGACACTGTACATCCCCCTGATACACTCGATGATCTGGAGAGAAACCACATCATCAAAATTCTCGACAAAACCGGGTGGCGCGTAAGCGGCGACCGGGGAGCCGCCCGGATTTTGAACATCAATCCCAAGACGCTCGAATCCCGGATGAAGAAGCTGGGCATCAAGCGTCCCGCCCTTCATTCCTGATATTTCATTCCCTCCTGACATGTGAGGATTTTCACCTCACCCTTCCGTCTATCTTCTGACTTTTAATTTCTAGTATTATATTTAATTTCCACTAGTTATCCTTGCAATATCCCTTTGCTCCCGGCTGGCACGAATACCGCAGTTCATGGAGTCGAACCTACAGTCCCCGGTGAACGCTGCAGCGGCCATGAAACGGGTTCGGCTCCGGTTGCCTCCGGAGACTACATCGGGAAAGTTCACTCCAACGCTCATCAGGCTTTAAGGGGCACTCTCATGGACTCTTCGCATGACAACGGCTACCTCGTCTCCAAAGGATACGCCTGGTACGTGTTCTTCCTGCTCTTCGTCCTGATGTTGTTCGACTTCATGGACAGATCGATCCTCAGTTCGCTTTTTCCCTTCCTCAAGCGTGATTGGGGGCTGAGCGACTCCCAGTGCGGCGTCCTCTCCGCGGCGGTCAACTGGTCCATCACCATATTCGCCGTGCCGGTGGCTCTGATGGCCGACCGGTGGAGCAGGAAAAAGACCGTTGGGTTAATGTCCATCATCTGGAGCCTGGCCACCATCTCCTGTGCATTCACCAAGAACTTCAGCCATCTCATGATGACCCGTTTCATCCTGGGGGCCGGAGAGGCGGGCTACGTTCCCGCGGGCAATGCCCTGATATCGGCCTTGTTTCCGGCCAGACTGAGGGCCTCGCTCATCGGTCTGTTCATGGGAGCAAGTTCGCTCGGCGTAGCGGTCGGCGTGGTCCTCGGCGGGTGGATCGCCGCCACGTTCGGGTGGCGGCATGCCTTCGGCGTCGTCGGCATCCCCGGCCTTATTTTCGCCATCCTCTTCTTCTTCATTCGGGATTACAAAACCGTCGAACTGACCGTAACGGCCAAGTCGTCCGGGGGGTGTACCACGATGAGGAAGATGCGAACGTCCGAGATCGTGCAAAACGTCCTGGGCAAGCCGAGCCTGTTGCTGCTCTACCTGGGGCAGATTATGGGCCTCTTCTTCATGGGCGGACTCGGAGCCTGGCTGCCCAGCTTTTTTCACCGCATCCACCATCTCTCCGTTCCCCAGGCATCCGCCCGGGCGGGCGCGGTGATGGTGATCTGCATCGTCGGCAATTACATCGTCGGCAGGATAGCGGACAAAATGGTGGCCGGGGGGCGGACCAACGCCCGTCCGCTGGTGGCGGGCGTAATCCAGCTCTTCAACGCCACGCTTTTTCTCGTCGCTTTCGGCTTCACCGGCGGGAATCTGCAATTCTTCTTGCTGCTGCTCGGCGGTGTGAGTATGGCCAGCTTTAACGGCCCCAGTTATTCGGCGATAACGGAGCTGGTCCATCCCGGCCTCCGGTCCACCGCCATATCGGTGCTCACGCTCCTGCAGAACGTATTGGGCTTTGCCATGGGCCCCGTCGTGGCGGGCATGATCTCGGATAAGTTCGGCATTTCGGCCGCCATGATCGTTCTCGCATTTTCACCCGCCGTCGCGGCGATCTTCTTCCTGCTTGCCGGGACGACCTATAACCGCGACTTGGAGAAAACCGAAAAGGTGCAACTCAGCCTGGAAGACGACAAACCCCTTGGAGTCGTTACACAAACGCCCGCCGCAACGGGCGAAACAATGTAAGGAGGAACACAGCATGAGCAAGGTTAAAAACGTAGTCATGATCATGACCGATAGCTGGCAGTTCAATTATACGGGCTGCTACGGAAACAAATGGATCCGGACCCCAAACGTCGATGCCCTGGCCAGGGAAGGCACCGTGTTTGAAAACGCGTACGCCGAGGGGCTGCCGACCATTCCCGTACGGAGGACGCTCGCGACCGGCCGATTCACGCTGCCCTTTTTCGGATGGTCGAACCTCACCGACGAGGAAACGACCGTCCCGGACATCTGCTACCGCAACAATACGCAATCCGCCCTCATCGCGGACTGCCCGATGCTGCATCTGCCCAAATACAAATACTGCCGAGGCTTCGACTACGTGCATTTCATCCGGGGACAGGAAGCCGACCATTTTTACGGAAAAGACCCCATCCGGCATCTGAACCCCATGGATTTCCACAAGCCCGTGTGCGATCCCGGCTCGACCACGGAAAACGCCATCAGCCGCCTGACCTTGAAGGAACTGCAGGGATATGTGGCGCAGCGCCAGTACTGGAAAACCGATGCTGACCAGCATTCGGCCCGGACGTGCCGGGCGGTGGTCGACTATCTGGACAGGGTCGTCGACCGGACCAAGCCGTTCTATCTCTGGGTGGATTTCTTCGATCCGCACGAACCGTGGGACCCGCCGTCAATCTACGACCCCGACATGAAATGCCCCTACAATCCGGACTACAAGGGCAAGAACCTCATTCTGCCCGTGCCCACGCCGGTCGAAGGGGCGTACACCGAGGAGGAACTCCACCACATCCGCATGCTGTTCGCCGAAAAAACGACCATGACGGACAAGTACGTGGGCGTCGTGCTCAACAAGCTGAAGGAACTGGGCCTCTACGACAACACGCTCATCATCTGGCTGTCCGATCACGGCGAACCTCTGGGGAACAAGGAACACGGCCACGGAATCATGCGAAAATGCCGGCCGTGGCCCTATGAGGAGCTGGTACACGTCCCCATGGTGATCCGCCATCCGGACCTCGAACCGCAGCGGATATCCTCTTTTGTCCAGAACACCGACTTGGCGCCGACGGTCCTCGACTTTCTCGGAATCAAGGACCGCATCGCGGAAGAGGAGATGCAGGGGAAGAGCCTCCTGCCGCTGATGACCGGCGAAAAGAAGAAAATCAGGGACTTCGCCATCGCCGGGTACAACAATTTCTCCTGGTGCATCTATACGGAGGACTGGTCCTACATTCACTGGCTCCACGAGGGAGAATTCAAGGACAGCGGAGAAGCGGTGGTCGGTTTCTACGGGGACGTCATCAAGCAGATGATCCCGGACCTTTATGCCGACGGCCTCGCCCTCAGCAAGGAAGACAAGATATGGTCCTGCACCCCGGGCGCCAAAGCGGAAACGCCCACGGGTGACGAACTCTATCACCGGAAAACCGATCCTTTCCAACTGAACAACGTCATCAATGACGAGAAAAAAACCGCCAACGATCTCTGGATGCAGCTTCGCGACTATATGCTCGAGCTGAAAGCGAGTTAACGGTACCCACGGTGTCCCGCGGGAGGATTTCGGTTTTCCGGCCGGACCTCCCGCGGGACGCCGCCTTAACGGACGGCCGCCGGGCCGCATGTTTCGAAAAAACCCGGGAGAAAAACAATGGTCGAGGAAATCACCGATGTCGATTTCGTGGAAAAGACCGCCGAGGGCGTATGCCTGGTTATTTTCTACAAGGACCCCTGCCCCTACTGCAAGACCATGAAGGGCGTCATGGAAAAATTCGGGAACAAGGTTCCCTCCATTCGCCTCCTGCAAATCAACGGCTTGGAAAACCCCAAGTCGACGGAGTCCCATGGGGTGGAGCGGTTTCCGGACCTGATCTTTTTCAGGGACGGAAAGGAAACCAAAGCCCGGCAAAAGGGGCTCACCAACCCGCAGGGCCTCGCCCTGCTGCTGAAAAACGTCTGACCGGCGGGCCGAATCGAGCATGGAAGAACAGGGAGCGCGTGCCATGGAAGAGTATGACGTCATCATCATCGGCGGCGGGATCGCCGGACTGACCGCGGCCATCTACACGGCCCGGGCGAAGCTTTCGACCCTGGTGCTGGAGAAGTATTCCTGCGGCGGCCTCGCCAACTGGGCCATTGAGATAGAAAATTTCCCCTCCCATGAAAAGATCGGCGGGATTTGCCTGATGTCGCGCATCAAGGACCAGGCCCAGAAGCTGGGGGCCGACGTTCGGGAGATCGTCGAAATCGCCGACGTGCGCATCGACGATCAAACCAAAATGGTGGTGACCGACGAGGGAGAATTCAGAGCGGGCGCACTGATCGTCGCCACCGGGAGGGAACCCATCCGGTTGCCCGTGGAAACGGACTGCGACAGGATTCATTACTGCGCCATCTGCGACGGCGCCGCGTACCGGAACAAGGACGTCCTGGTGGTGGGGGGAGGCAACAGCGGCGTAGGAGATGCGCTCTACCTGTTGAATCAGGGAGTGCGCAACGTCTTCCTGGTGGAACAGGCCGAGTGTCTGTTCGCTTCCCGCACCGCGCAGGAAGCGCTGTCCGAGCGGAGCGAAGTATCCGTTCGAACCTGCACCGAGGTGGAGTCGATTACCCTTGAAGGAGAAACCATTCTTGCGGGCCTCCGCCACACGAAATCGGGAAAACGGCACACCGTCTCCGTGAGCGGTATCTTCGTGTACATCGGCCAGGCCCCGCAGACGGACATGTTTCGCGATCTCCTCCGCATGGATGAGCAGGGGTACATCATAGGGGACGAAGACATGAAGACGAACGTCGAAGGCGTATTCGTGGCAGGAGACGTACGACGCAAAAAATATCGTCAGTTGACCACCGCCATGAACGACGGGACCATCGCCGCACTGTCGTCCGAAGCCTACCTCCGCTCCCGGAAAACCGCGGGTGTTTAGACGGATGAACGGAATGTCCATGTGCCCGCGCCCTTTTTTCAGCCCGGTACCGACCGGAGCCGTCCGGCGGAAGCGGTTTTCCTCGAATCGCCCGTAGGGGTCGATCGGAACATTCCGCCCGGACTTTCCTTTCCCCATAAATGATGCACCGCCTCCCATCTTTGCACGGGTATCCTCTCCTTCCCTCGCCGACAAACGCAATGCTCATTGAAACGAACGGTCCATGTGTGGCATAGTCTTTCGCATGTCGTCGGTATTTCCCGAATCCCGCCCGGTGCGGGAAAAAAAGGTGACTGGACGGGAGCAAAGCTCTCTCCGGTTCCGCGGTATTCCATGAACCTCCTCGACATAGAAAATCTGGTCGTGACCTTTGCCACCGACGAAGGCGTCGTGCGGGCGGTGGACAGAGTGAGTTTCTCCATCGGCACCGGGGAAACAATGGGGCTGGTGGGGGAGAGCGGATGCGGAAAGAGCGTCACCGCCCTCTCCATCCTCGCGCTGTTGCCTAAACCGGCGGGCAGGATCGAATCCGGCTCCGTCCGTTTTCTCGGGAAAGAGCAGACCACCCTTCCCCCGGCGGAAATGAGAAAGATCAGGGGCCGGGACATATCGATGATATTTCAGGAACCCATGACTTCGCTGAATCCCGTGTTCACCATCGGGAACCAGATCGGCGAGGTCTTCCGGATTCATGAAAAGGTTTCGGGCACCGTGCTGCGGGACAAGGTTCAGGAAGCATTGTCGCTGGTGGGAATTCCCGACCCCCGGAGAGTGGTCAACCAGTATCCCCATCAGTTGAGCGGCGGTATGCGCCAACGGGTGATGATCGCCATGGCCATGGCGTGCAAACCCAAGCTCCTCGTTGCCGACGAGCCGACCACCGCCCTCGACGTGACCATCCAGGCTCAGATACTGACCCTGATGAACGATCTGAAACAAAGGACCCGCATGTCCATTCTGCTCATTACCCACGATCTGGGGGTAGTGGCGGACATGGCCGACCGGGTGGCCGTCATGTACACCGGACGCATTTTCGAATACGGCACCGTAACGGACCTCTACGGGTCCCCCATGCACCCGTACACGGTCAACCTGCTCAAGGCGGTGCCGGTGCTGGGCAGGAACGAACGCCTCCACACCATTCCCGGCAACGTGCCCAGCCTTTTCGAGCTTCCTTCAGGGTGCAAGTTCCGCACGCGCTGTCCGGACGTGTTCGAGCCGTGCGACAAGGAGGAACCGGACCTGAGGGAGATCACGCCCGGCCATCTGGTGCGCTGCTATTGGTACGGCCACGGGTACCGAAAATGATATCGGCATATGCAAAGGGAGACCCGAATTCCAACCGTCTCGTCAGGGCCGAGAAACTGGTAAAGCACTACCGCATTTCGGCAGGTCCCTTTTCGGGGAAAAAACTGGCGGTGAGAGCGGTGGATGGGGTGGACCTGGACATCTACAGCGGAGAAACCGTGGGGCTGGTGGGGGAAAGCGGCTGCGGAAAATCCACGCTGGGAAGACTCATGCTGCGGTTGGAGGAACCGACTTCCGGCACGGTATTCTTCGACGATCGGGATATCTTTGGACTGAACGGCAAGGCGATGCGCGCCCTGAGGGGCGAAATGCAGATCATCTTCCAGGATCCCTATTCCTCGCTCAACCCCCGCAAGACCATCGGCTGGCTGATCGGCGAACCGTTGAAGGTTCACGGCGTCGGGAACAAACGGGAGATACGCGAAAAGGTGCTGGCCATCATGAACGAGGTGGGACTGCAGTCTTCGTGGTTCCATCGCTATCCCCACGAGTTCAGCGGAGGCCAGCGCCAGCGCATCGGAATCGCCAGGGCTTTGGCGTTGAACCCACGCTTCATCGTGGCCGACGAACCGGTTTCCGCTCTCGACGTCTCCATTCAGGGGCAGATCATCAACCTGCTGAGCGATCTCCAGGAACGATACCACCTGACCTATCTCATCATTTCGCACGATTTGTCCGTGATTTACCACATGAGCGACAGAATCGTGGTCATGTACCTGGGCATCGTGATGGACAGCGGACCCAAGGAAGACTTCCTCCGCCCCCCTCAGCACCCCTACACCGAGGCGCTGCTGGCCTCCGCCCCCCGGCTCGATCCGAATCGCGGCGGGTCGCTGCGGGCTCCCCTCAAGGGGGAAATCCCCAGCCCCGTACATCCTCCCGCGGGGTGCCGATTCCATACACGATGCCCGTATGCCCAGGATGTCTGTCGGTCAGTGGTCCCGGAACTGCTGGAGAAATGGCCCGGCCACTACATGGCCTGCCACTTTCGCTGACCGGTTGCGCCCGCCGCCGTCGTTCGCCTGCGAAGGGAGACCTTCCGCAACGTCAAAAAACCGCTCGGACGCCGATTTCCGGAGTACCCCGGAAGAGGGAAACAACGGTTTGATCCCGCTGAAAAGGATAGTACGCACCGTCTTGTACGCCGTAGTCATGCTGCTCGCAGCAGGCGTGGGCACCGGTTGGCCCATGTCCCCGCACCGCGTCCTGCTGGTCGTCAACACCGAAAGTCCGCTCTCGGTGCGGATAGGCGACTACTATGGCAAAGTACGCAACATTCCCCCGGGCAATGTGTGTAAGATCGCCACGTCCACCAGGGAATTCGTCCCCCGCATCGTGTACGAGGAGGAGATACGCGAGCCCATCGGTCGTTTCCTGATGAAAAACGAGCTGCAGGATCAAGTCCTGTGCATCGTCACCACCAAAGGGGTGCCGCTCGGCGTTTGGGGACACGGTGACGGTTTCGGCACTACGGAGGCGTCGGTCGATTCGGAATTGTGTTTGCTGTACTCCGAAATGATTGCCGGGGCAGTGCCCAGGGAAGGGAGAATTCCCAACCCCTATTTCAAAAGCCGGCAGGAGGTCGACCCGTTATGCATGTTCGATCACGACCGCTATTCGATGTACCTCGTGACGCGCCTGACCGGCTACTCCTGGGAGGATGTGAAAGCACTGATAGACCGCGCGACTCATCCTGCCGCTGACGGGATCTTCGTGTTCGATCTGCATTCGGGCGGATACAGGGAAGGCAACGGGAGCATCGATCGGGCGGCTTCCCTGCTGCAGGCGGGCGGCCATAAGGTGATCCTGGAAAAAACCGATGTGGTGGTGAAGAGCCTGGCCGGCGTCATGGGATATGCCGCCTGGGGATCGAACGACTCAAATCGAAAGGAACGTTTTCTGGGCTTCTCCTGGCTGCCGGGGGCGGTGGCGACCACCTTCGTGAGTACCAACGGGAGGACGTTCGAGGACCCGGGCAGCCGGTGGGAGTTCCGCCACCGGGTTGACGGCGTCGAGAAAGGCGAGGGTCAAAGCCTGGCCGGCGACTTCATCCGTGAGGGCGTTACGGGGATGGCGGCCAACGTGTCGGAACCCTACCTGGATGGGTGCGTACGGCCCGACATCCTGTTTCCCGCTTATGTAGCAGGATACACGCTGGCCGAAAGCTACTACCAGGCGCTGCCCTTCCTGAGCTGGCAATCGGTAATCGTGGGAGACCCTCTCTGTGCCCCCTATGCCGAAGTTCCCCGGCTCGAGGCGGAACGCGTGCCGCCCGTGCTGTTTGAAAAACGGCTGGCCGCTTTCCGGAACCAGACCTCCCCCGGTTCGCCGCCCGCGCAGGCTCCCGGACACGAACCCGGATTTTTTGGAAGCCGGGACGATGAACCGACGGCCCGGCCCGAGGGGCAATGAATTCGGAAAGCGGTGAGTAGGACGGTGCACCCTTTTTTTGTCACCGCATCCTTTCGAGGAAACCGAAAAATCCGCTCAGGGCTTCGGTGAGGGTTTCGCGGCACTGGCGGTAGGCTTCGACGGGGCCTCCGTAAGGGTCTTCGACGTCCTGTTTCTTTCCGTTGCCCGCGAAGGCCCGCATAAGGCGCGCCTTGGCCTCGGCCTGCGGAAAAAGCGTCAGGAATTCCCGTAGATTGTACCTGTCCATCAGCACGATCAGGGAATACTCCTCGTCCATTCCCGGCAGTACCAATCGTGCACGGTGGTCCGTGATGTCCAGTCCGACTTCGGACATCGCCTTCGCCGCCTCGGCGGGAGACTGATTGCCGTTAAGGGCATGGAGGCCGGCCGAACCGAGTTTCATGGCGGTGTTCCCCCTGGAACGCAGCATACGAGCTGCGATTCGCTCCGCCATGGGACTCCGGCAGATGTTCCCGTAACAGATGAAAAGGATGCTGTCGATCTCTTTCGGCAAGTCTTCTCGCACCGACCCCACGTTGTCAGTTCCCCCTTTTTCCTCTATTTTTCCTCAGGTTGCGGACCCTACTTCCGAACGGCCACCGTACATGCGATCATAATAGGCGAGATATTCGCCCTGCTTTATCTTCGTCCACCAGGACCTGTTTTCGATGTACCATGCCACGGTGGAACGGATGCCTTCGGAAAACGAATAGACCGGCCGCCACCCCAGTTCCCGGTTCAATTTCGAATAGTCCATGGCATAGCGCCGATCATGCCCGGGCCGGTCTGCGACAAAGGAGATCAGGCGGTGGAAATGGCCGCCGTCATGGCCGAGGCGCCTTGCCAATTCAGTAAGCAATTCCCGCACCAGGTCGAGGTTCGCTTTTTCCGCGTCGCCCCCGATGTTATAGACGGCCCCGCTCCTGCCCGATTCGATGACCGCGTCAATAGCGCGGCAGTGGTCTTCCACATAGAGCCAGTCCCTGACGTTCAGCCCGTCACCATACACCGGCAGCGGTTTTCCCTCCAGCGCATTGCTGATCATCAGCGGGATGAGCTTTTCTGGGAACTGGTAGGGGCCGTAGTTGTTGGAACAGCGGGTGATGAGGCAGTTCACTTTGTGAGTGGCAACGTAGGACCGCACCAGAAGATCGGCCGCCGCCTTGCTGGCCGCATAGGGGCTGTTGGGGGCCAGCGGCGAATCCTCGTTGAATCTGCCCGTCCCTTCCAGGGACCCATACACCTCATCGGTGGATACCTGCACGAACAGACCGCCGTGGCGTCGAACGCCTTCCAGAAGCGTCTGCGTTCCCAGCACGTTGGTTCTGAGGAAAATACCGGCGTCTTCTATGCTTCGGTCGACATGCGATTCGGCCGCGAAGTTGACGATGACGTCAAACCGGTTCTCCATGAGTTCGTTTACCAGACTCGCGTCGCCGATGTCTCCCCGTACGAACGTGAGCCGTCCCGCGGACGCTTTCAGGGCGGGTTCGATATTTTCCAGGTTCCCCGCATAGGTAAGCTTATCCAGCACGGTGATTGATGAATCGCTGCGTCGGCGGAGCAGATAGTGGACGAAATTCGCCCCGATAAATCCGCACCCGCCCGTTACCAGAAAGTTCATACCACTTCCTCAAAATGAACAATCAACGGCCGCGAAGGGTTCCCCCTCCGTCTCCGCATGGTTACTCTTGTAGAGAGTTTCGACGGTCCCGAACGGTGATCCCGGCGTTTTTCTTCTTCAAAAGCCGGCTACCAAATGGGGGCGCCGGCTCGCGCCCTTCACTTTTTCCTTATTTTTATCCGGAAAACGAACGATTCATTAAACGGTTATCGGATGAAAAAGTCAAGGAAGGTGAAGACGCCATATCCTTTGCGTTCGACCGATGACTGTGGTAAAGGTGCCTCCACTTGAGGGGAGACCCGCGAATCCTGCTATTTCATGCCGGTCATTGCGAACCGGCTGCTCGCCGGACCAGATTCCCGCGAGCGATCCTTCTTCCTGCACCTCGCGTCGTGGTCTTCGCATCATGCACCATATACGAGGGGAGACTTTTTGTGCATTCCTACGATCTTCACGTTCATACCAACCATTCAGACGGAAAAATGACCGTTTCCGAAGCCTTGGATGCAGCGGAACGACAGAATATCGGCATCGCCATCGTGGATCACAATGAAATCCGCGGCTCCATGATAGGAGAAGCGGTGGCGGAAGCGAGAAACATACCTTTTCTCTGCGGCATGGAACTCGGAACCCGCGAAGGCAAGGAACTACTGCTGTATTTCCGGGACGGCCGTGCTCTGGAGCAATTCTTCGTCCGTGAGGTTGAGCCGTTCAAGACCGCCCGCATGACGCGCATCGACCGCCCCATGGAAGCGTTCCTGTGGAACGGCTTGCGGGAGCATTACGGCATAGCTCTCGCCGTGTTCCCGCACCCGTTCGGCCTTCTGTTCAAGAACATCAACTATCGTCCGGAACTCTCCGAACGCATGATCAAATTCTGCGACGCCATCGAAGTCTTCAACTGTCAGATGAGGCAGTCCCAGAACTACAAGGCGTTGTGCGCCGCCGTGTACTTCGAAAAGCAGATGACGTCGGGCAGCGACGCGCACCTCCTTTCCCACCTCGGCAAGGCGGTCACCAGAATAGAGGAGGCGGACGGGAAGTTCGTGCCGGACAGTTTTTTCGGTTATCCGCCCATCTGGACCATCGGCACCATCTGCCAGATCATTCATTCCAACATCCGATATACCTGCGGCGAACACTACCAGTCCTGCGTTTCGGCATTCAAGACGCAGCGGAAACTGATGCGCCGAAACGGTGTCCGCAGGGTCAAGGCGAGAACGTACACCGTCTGACGGTAAAATGGTCGAAAGCCGATAGTCGTGCGTTGCTTGAAATGGCCCGGAAGAACATCCCATCGTTTCCGGAAGCGCCGGTAGGCGGGCAGGTTTTTTTTCGGGAAACCATCTTACCTTGGCAGGGCTTGGACCATTAATCCTCCGGGGCGCCGTACATGCGACTGTCAGTCAGACTTCCCTTTGAGCCCTGCGACGCACGGAAATGGGGGGGCGGTGAAAATCAACATTCGGGCTGTGATTTTAACGGTCCAACCACCTTTCTTTCACCTTCTTCCAGCAGTTCATGGAAAGAGCCTTTCCCGTGGCAATGACGCGATCCGACAAAGCCTGGACGGCGGTTGAAAGGACCTTCATTTCGCCCGCCCTGGCTGAGTATGTCCTTATTTTCTGTGTATAAGGTATGCTGTTTAATCCCGGGAATCTTCTTTCCGAAAGATTTTCCGCTTCAGGCGCTCGTCGCCCTTTGCCGGGGACCGATGGTGGCGGGTATCCTGTCCTGCCCTCTGAAGAACACATCAAATCGACATTAAGGGCATAATACGTGGTCAGGTTCCATGTTGGCAATTCATTCAACTCATCATAAAATTCCTGTTTCAACAATCCTTCTTGTTCGGAATCCGATTTCTTGAACAAAAGGATATCGCCGAGAACAACGCACGTACCTTCCCTGACGGTATTCCTGTCGGTATATGACCTCCAGGTAACCGGACCATATCTGTTTGCCGCTAATCGGTAGTGTTCGATCCTGTATGAAGGAGTTTCTCTTATGTATCCTGGTGATGCATTGCTGAAGGGGGAATCAAAGTCGCCTCTTCCCTCCGGTTCAGGACGCCGGTGTTTTCGACCGGCACGAAAGAGCGGATTCTCCTCGTCCGACACTCTCTTCCCCGACCCGCAGTGGTAGACCGTCGGAAGTTTGCAATGGTACTTGGTTTTTGTCCATGGCGGTAAACTTCTTATGCTGTCAAGGAATTCTCCCTTGAGGAACCCGAGCGTTTCGGTCTGAGAGGGACCGATAAAAAGGACCTCACCCTGCTTGTAACATCTTCCCTCCCTGCAGGATCCCAGTCCATAATGCGACTCCCACCACACCTCACCGCCATCGCTCTCGGTAATTTTTAGCTCCCCCAGCCTGTACGACGTGCTCCACATCGGCGATTCCTCAAGATACTTCCGTCTCCAAGCGATTGGAACATTCCGGTTGGGCCAAGATGGGGGCCTCGACCACGGTCCGGCCCTAGCGAAATTCGTACCGGAGGCGGCTGTGTTCCCTTTGCCTGCTTCAGCAATGGGAGGGTGAGGCGAAATCCCGCAAGATGACTTTCGCTTGGAGGGCACTGCCTGACCCGCGCTCAAGCGCAACAAAGCTTGTACATTATTTTTTATATAATAGTAGTGTATCCACCTCCATCCTGTCAATGAATATCCCGGCTTCGCCGTTCGCCAACTCCGCTTACGAATGAGAAGAATCCTGAAGGAATCATGTTCTTCCCTTCAACTTCCGGCCAATACTGCGTGTTATATATTGTTTGTTTTCTTTTTGCGAAACGGGAAGAGCCATTCCCGACCGTTTCCGGTCCCGCGTTTCTCGGGAAACCGTTGTGATGTGACAAGCATCGGTTGAGCGTAGACACACCATAAAAAGGAGGACTTGGGAAGCGCCAACAAAACAAAGGCGGAAACCGCAGGTTCGCGGCTTCCACCCGGCTGCAACGTACGGCTTGGCCGTTTTCAATCGGATGATGGCAGTTCTTCCAAACGGCGCGAAAGGTTTTCCCACAGAGCGCGCACCGCTTTTCCGGCCGGTGTTTGCCCATGGGTTTCCATGAGGGATTCCCCCTGCACCATGGCCGCGGTGAAGGCGGGATCGAAGGGGATAAGCCCCAGACAGGGATGGCCCGCTTCCCGGCAGAATTCCTCTATTGCATCGCTGGTCTCCCGGTGCAGATCGTATTTGTTCACCGAAACGAACGCCGGAACGTTGAAGTGGCCTGCCAGCCGGATCACCCGGTCCATGTCGTGGCGGCCGGAGACCGATGGTTCCGTCACCACCAGGACCGCAGTGGCGCCGCCGATGGAAGCGATGACCGGGCAGCCGATGCCGGGAGGTCCGTCGGTGATGATGAGGTCGCATTGCGCGCCTTCCGCCAGGGCGCGTGCTTCCCGGCGTACGAGGGACACGAGCTTGCCGGAATTCTCTTCCGCGATTCCCAACCGGGCATGCACCAGCGGACCGAACCGGGTATCGGAAACGTACCATTCACCGCACGTCTTTTCCGGAAAGTCCACCGCCTGTTCAGGACAGAACTTGACGCATACCCCGCATCCCTCGCAGGATATCTCGTCCACTACGAAATCCCGGCTTATGGCGTTCCACTGGCACAGTTCCCCACACAGGCCGCACCCCGTGCAGCGGTCCGGATCGATCACCGCCTTGTTCCCGGACCGGAAATCATGCCGGCGCACGATTTCGGGCCGGAGCAGGAGATGGAGGTCCGCCGCGTCCACGTCGGCGTCGCAGAGCACCGCGTTCTCCGCGAGCGCGGAGAACGCTCCCACGATGCTCGTCTTCCCTGTGCCGCCCTTACCGCTGATGACCACCAGTTCCTTCATGAACCCCGCCTTTCGCCGTCCACGAGTTCCCGTATGTTCGTCCACAGTTCGAGGAACCGTTCCCGCATTCCGGGGACTGCGTCCACGACCAACTCCCCTCGGGCATATGCTTCCGCAATGTCCCTGCCAAACGGAATTTCCAGCAGAATCGGAATGTTTTCTTCTTCGGCGAACCTGCGGAGGTCATCGGTGCCCACGTCGCTGCGGTTGATCACCAGCCCGTGCCGAAGTCCCATGACGCGTACCGCTTCCAACGCCAGCTTGAAGTCGTGCAGGCCGAAAGGAGTGGGTTCCGTCACCAGCACCACGCAATCGGAATCCTTCATGGCGGCAATGACGGGGCACGACGTGCCCGGAGGCGCATCCACGATTACCGTTGACGTGCGGCGGAGCCTTTCTTTCACCGCCCTGATGAGGGGCGGAGCCATGGCTTCGCCGATGCGCAGCCTGCCGTGCACCAGTTCGATTCCTTCCGTCCATCCGGTCGCCACGACGCCCACTTCACGTTCGCCCCGACTGATTGCCCGGGTTGGACAGAGTTCCAGGCATCCCCGGCAGCCGTGGCATAAATCGTCAAAGACGAGCGTGATCTCCTTGAGGACCGCCAGCGCCTTGAACCGGCAGAATTCGGCGCATTCGCCGCAGTGGGTGCACTTCTCTTCATCGACGGAAGGAACAAAGGTGGTGACCGTCTGTTTCGATTCCCAAACCGGATGCAGGAACAGGTGGGCGTTGGGTTCCTCCACGTCGCAGTCCAGGACCTGTACGTTGAGGCCCAGCACCGAGGCAAGGTTGGTGGCGACCATGGTCTTGCCGGTTCCGCCCTTCCCGCTGGCGACGCTGATTATCATGCTGCTTCTCCTCGATTCACGAAACCATGTGGCGCCGTGCGCATCCTTCACCACACAGCATCCCCGGTTACTCACCCTCATCCCAACCTTCTCCGGGAGAGGTTGTCGACAAAGCTTTTCCAAACGTCGTCCCGACGAAAGCTGTGGTCCGGAAGCATTTGAAAATACCGGATTCCAGCTTTCGCCGAAATGACGAAGAAGGAGAAACGCTCATTTACCGGTACCCTCGGGGGGAGAACTTCCAAAAGTTTCCCGGAGGGGTGGGCTACTTCCCTCTCCCCTTGCGGACCGTTTCCGAGAAATACCTGTCGAGCGCCTCCATCAGTGTTTCGTACGCCAATTGCGCGCAGTGGGCCTCTTCCGAGGGGAGTTCGGGGATGTTCCGGGCGATAAAATCGGGCGTAATGTCGGGCAGTTCGTCCAGATTTCGTCCCTTGGCCATCTCCGCGACGAACGTGCCGCACAACCGGCTGTGGCGGCACCCGCGACCCAGGAAGCGTACGTCCGCCGCCACGTCTCCGTCGATCCGGAGATCGAACCGCATGGTGTCCCCGCAGGGACCGGTGAGTGTGGCGGTGGTGCCACCGGGCCACGGTTCTTCGAACGGTGCCTGGTCGTCGATCATCGGCAGAGCGACGGCTCCGCTTTCCTTCCCCGCTTGCAATGCACCACGGGCCTCGCCGGTATTCCGGCCGCTCATCGGCGAAGCCTCGTTTCTCTTATGAGTTGTGCCCATGGTTCATCATGGATGTCTAGTGGTCACACGTATTGACGCCGGTCTGGAGCGAATGTTCGAGATACTGCTCCACCAGCCGTTCCGGCGAAGCCGACGGCGCTCCGACGACCACTTCTATTCCCTGTTCCGTAAAGAGGTCCTGGGCCCTTTTGCCCATGCCGCCTGCAATCACCACCCGCGCGCCCTGCTGGGCGATCCACTTGGGGAGCAGTCCGGGTTCGTGGGGGGGAGGCGTGACCATCTCCTTACCCGTCACTTTCCCATCTTGTACCTTGACCATGGCGAACTGTTCGCAATGGCCGAAATGGTTGCACAACATGCCGGACGCCGTGGGTACGGCAAACACTTTCTCGTTGTTCACAGATGCATCTCCTGTTTCCGGGACACCGTTCTGAGTGGGAAGAAAATCGCCCTTTGCGGTGCTGGCGCCTTCGGTAAGTTCCACTACGGTATCGATGATCCCGTTTATGCTTCGGGTGTATTCGGATTGCGGGTTATTGAGTACCGAGAGGGCCCCGCCGTCGGCGTCTTCCACGATTCCGGGCTCCACGGGAAGACTGCCCAGGAACCGGAGTCCCATGGCCTCGGCCGTTTTCTTCCCCCCGTCCCGCTTGAACAGGTCGAACGTTTGTCCGCAGTGCGGGCATACCAGGCCGCTCATGTTCTCGACGATTCCGAGGATATCCATGCCCACCTGCCGGCAGAAGTTGATGGACTTGCGCACGTCGGCCAGGGAAATCTCCTGGGGCGTGGTGACCACGACCGCCTTGGCGCCGGTAACGGTCTGAGCCACGGTGAGGGGTTCGTCACCGGTGCCGGGAGGGGAATCGATCACCAGGTAGTCGAGGTTTCCCCATTCCACGTCCGATATGAACTGACGGATGACGCCGATTTTTACCGGGCCGCGCCAGATGGTTGCGGCATCCTTGTCGGGCAGGATCGTTTCCATGGACATGACCCACAGGTTGGGCATGCATTCCACGGGCTTGATGCCGTTCTCACCCGAAGGCTGGGGCCTGCCGGTCACGCCCAGCATGCGGGGAATGCTCGGACCGTGAAGGTCCACGTCCATGAGCCCCACGGAGAATCCCCGACGGGCCAGCAGAACGGAGAGATACGCCGCCACGCTGCTCTTACCCACTCCGCCTTTGCCGCTCATCACCAGCAGCTTGTGGGCGATCTTGCCGAGCTTCCCGCCGATCTCCAGGTCCTGGAGGGCCTGCCGGTCATCCGTGGAAACTCCTCCCCCGCCATGCGCACATCCGTTCGGCATGTTGCAGTTCTCCTTTTCTTCCTTGTTCATGCCCAGTGTCCCTCTACGTTGGCGCTCTCCGCTTTGGTGAGAGCGCCGTTCTTGAATTCCTCAATCGCCTCCCGCACCGTACCCCGGGCGCCGGTGTAGACCGTCACCCGAGCCGCGGCCAACGTAGCGAATGCTTTTGGTCCGCAGTTGCCGGTGATGATGGCCTGGGCGCCGTTGTTGATGACGTTCTGCGCCGTCTGGATTCCCGCGCCTTGCGGGAGGTTCAGGTTCTGTTCGTTGTTGAATGCCGTGAATTGCATACTTTCCGGGTCCACGATGACGAAATACGATGCCCTTCCAAAGCGGGAATCGAGCCGGTCATCGAGGTCTTTCCCCTGAGACGTTACGGCGACTTTCATGGTATCTCCTCATTCCTATTCATAACTATTGAAAGACCGGGAACTTCATCCCTCCCGTCCGTTGATGGAGGTCCTGCGACCGGGACCGCCCCGGCCGCAGGGGTACGTTGGAGGATGGTCGGTCAGTGTTTCTCAATTTCCTGCAAGCGATCCATAAGCTTTTCCACGGTGCTCGTCAGGTTCCGTACCTGTATCCTGAGTTGTGAGATTTCCCCTTCGGAGGAAAGGGTTGTTTCGGGAACTGAGGATACCGCCGTTTCATTTGCCCATCGCCCCAAACCGGGACGGCCGGCGGCCATGAAGCGATTGCGCCTCCCTCGTCCTCCCCTGCCCGCGGCTGCGGTCGGTATTTCCTCCGAACGCACGTATCCCATGCAATAGCCCATTCCTCGTCCCGTCATGGGTCCAAGTTCTTCGGGTCCTCTTCGGTTGAAACCGGGCATAACGTCCTCCTTCATGTCTTGCCGGAGAGCCGAACGACTCCCCGGAGGTTGCGGCCTCGATGAGCAGCCAAAGAGACGTTTCATCTTTTCCCGCGATTCCGCCTCGGCCCCCCGCCTTTATTCGCGCAGCAGTCCCCCACCACGTAGCGCGGCGCGTGAAGGTTGCCTTCCAGGTAGGCCGAAACGATCTCGTCCACCGGCCCCGACCTCATGGGAATCACTTCTTTTCCCGGCAGGGACAACAGCTCCAGCAAACCCCGCGATACGGCATTGCAGATGATGACGTCGACGTCCAGTTCGCAGATACGCCGGACCTTCTGCGCGAATTCCGGCGTATCGATGGAGACGACGCTGCGGCCCGTTTCCCGAAGCCGTTCGATGTCCACCAGGAGCAGCGTTCCGGCCGTATCCAGAACCGGCGACACCCAATTGTTCCAGACCGGTATGCCGATTCTCATGCGTGCTCCCTCCTGCACCAGGATAGAGCATATGGCGTGCCAGGAAGGGATCAAAGAGAAGAGCATTACGGTATTCTATTGATAACAGGGGATTTATCTCTGCGGAACGGAAGGTGACGCATGAGAAAGGAAGCAACCGCCATTGCACTCATGCAACGGTGAACGCATACAAAGGTGCAACTACCGGTGCCTTATGCAATTATTCCTCGTGGGACCTGCCGTCCACCGTCGGGAGCTTCAGACCCAACCGTCTGATCTTGCGCCAGAGGGTGGTTTTATGAATGCCGAGTTCGCGTGCGGCCTTTGCCCGGTTCCACCGGTTTTTCCGCAGCACTTCGTAGAGGTGCCGCTTCTCCACGTCCCGCAGAGACCGATCGCCCCCGCCGCCTTCCGGAACGGCGGGCAAAACGTCGCCGAGCGGGCCCCTCTCCTGCCGGAGCAATTGCGGGAGATGGCCGGTTTCTATCTCTCCGCCCGGACACAGGACAAAGGCGTGTTCGATGATGTTCTGCAACTCCCGCACGTTGCCCGGGAAATCGTACCCCATGAGCATGCTCATGGCCCCGGCCGAGATTCCCGCGACTTCCTTGCCCCGGACCGTTCGCAGCCGGGACAGGTAATGGTCGGCCAGCAGGGGAACGTCTTCGCGGCGATTCCGCAAGGGAGGAAGATCGAGTTTTATCACGTTGACGCGGTAGAAGAAGTCTCTGCGGAAACTCCCTTTTTCCACCAGTCCGGGCAGGTCCTGATTCGTGGCGGCGATGATGCGCACGTCGACGGTTTCCGACTTCACTCCCCCCAGGGGTTCATACGTTTTCTCCTGGAGGACCCGCAGGAGGCGCACCTGGAGGGCGGGGGAAATATCGGCCACCTCGTCCAGAAAGAAGGTGCCCCCCTGGGCCAGCGCCAGCCGTCCCGGCTTGTCCTTTTTGGCGTCGGTGAAAGCCCCCGCCTTGTACCCGAACAATTCCGATTCCAGCAGCGTGTCCGGCAGGGCGCCGCAGTTGATGGTGACGAGCGGCTTGTCCTTGCGATGGCTCAAAGTGTGGATGGCCCGGGCGAACAGCTCCTTTCCCGTACCGCTCTCCCCCTGGAGCAGCACCGTGCTGTCGCTTTCGGCGATCTGCGGCAGGATACCGAACAGCTTCTGCATTTCGTGGTTCTGCGTGATGATGTCCAGAAAGGAGTTCCGGCCGCGCAGTTCCTTGCGCAGCTCTTCGATCTGGCTCACATCGCGGAAGGTTTCCACACCGCCGTACACCCGCCCCTGTTCGTCCTTGAGCAGGGCCGTGGTGATACTGACCGGCACCTCTTCTCCCTGGGAATTGATGATGGTGATGGACCGGTTCACGATGGGCTGACCGGTCTTCATGGTTTCGCCCAGGATGCACTGCCGTTCGCAAATGCCCGCCCGGAAAATTTCCCAGCAGTAACGACCCACCGCGTGTTCCCGGGAAATGCCGGTAATGGTTTCGGCCGCCCTGTTGAAGGAGGTGATCCTCCATTCCTCGTCCACGGTGAACACCCCGTCGGCGATGCTGTCCAGGATGATGCTCGTTTGTTCCGGTCCCGCGGCGATGCTTCTCTTTTTCTTTCCCGTCACCTTGCCATCCCTTTACGTTCCTCCCCTCACGATCGGCATGTCGGAACCTGCCCCCAAGCGCCGGCAAACGGTTTTTCCGTCGGGAAAACCGACAATCCTAGGTCTGGTGCGACTGTCGCGATTTCCAACAGCAAGTGGGAGATATCCGACGTTCACCATAACCAACCGATATCACGTCGTTTTCCTTGCAGCGCACGCGCTCCTGTCCGTTATCGCTACAGTTACAGTACTGGACGCTTCCCGCGAAGGAATCAAGATAATCTCGATAATTAATGTCATATCAATAGCTTATATAACGATGCATCGAATGGCACGAAGCTTGATCTATCTGTATTCTAAAGAGCCGTTACCCGAGGGAGGTGCTGTATGAGCGGAACGGAATGGAGAAAAGCGGTGCATGGCGACCGTGACCGGGAGTGCGTATGGGTCGCGGCGGGAGAAATCGCTCATAGGATATGCAGAAGAGGCTTTGAGTGCACGCAGTGCGAATTCGATCAGATGATCGTCGATTACCCGGCCGAACCGGTGAATGAGAGCATTGAAATCCGGGCGGCGGCGTGACTACGGAGCGAACGTCGCGGGAAACACCTTATTCCAAGGAGGACGAAACAATGGCCGAGAAAAAACACGTCGAGCGCCCGGAACGCCTCACCGTGGACAAACCCTTGTGCATCTGGATGAACGCGGGGGTGGTGCAATTCAAGCTGTGCAACATGAACTACGATTGCATGAACTGCCCTTTCGACAAGGGAATCGGCAGGAAGCTGGCCCGCGAAAGCGATCTCGCGGAAGTGGGGGCCAACTGGCGCAAGGTGTTCAATTCCCTTCCCGAAGAAAAACGACTCTGCCGCCACATGCTGAACGGGCACGTGGGCTACAAGATATGCGTCAACGGGTTCCGGTGCCACAAATGCGAGTTCGATCAGATGATCGACGACGAGATGGGCGTCCTCGATCCCGTGGTGCCGCCGGGGACCGGGAGCGTTGAAGGGTTTCTCTATCCGGACACCTACTACTACCACCGCGGCCATGGCTATACCATGCTGGATTACGGCGGACGCATCCGGGTGGGCATGGACGATTTTTCTTCACGGCTGCTGGGACGTCCGGACAAGGTGGAAGTGCTCTCGGTGGGGGAGACCGTCCGGCAGAACCAGATCGGCTGGACGGTGGAGCGGGACGGCCATTCGGCCAGCATGTTCTCCCCGGTGGACGCCGTAGTCGGCGCCGTCAACTACAAGGCGGTGAAGGACCCGATCCTCCTGAACAGCTCGCCCTATGAAAAAGGCTGGCTCTACCTGTTGGAACCGATCAAGTTGAAAGAGAACCTCAAGGACCTGTTGTACGGCGACGAAGTGACCGCCTGGGCCAGGGCCGAATCGAACCGGCTGCGCTCGCTCGTCGGCGCGGAAATCGGCCCCACGGCGTCGGCGGGCGGCGCCCTTACCCGGGACATCTACGGCGCGCTGCCGGAACTTGGTTGGGACCGTCTGGTGCACGAATTTCTCCTCACCGGGTCATGACAATAATCACCCTCTCTCCCGGAGGGTGTTGATAAAGGAGCGTTTCTCCATGATTCGTCATTCCGGCGGAAGCCGGAATCCAGTCTTTTCAAGTACTTCTGGACCCCGGTTTTCGCCGGGGTGACGGTTGGCAAGGCTTTATCGACAACCTCCCCGGAGAGGGGCGAAGTGACGGCATTCCCGTGCATTTTCCCTCACCAGGCCTTCGGCCACCCTCTCCCACGGGGAGAGGGTGAAAAACGTGAACCGATCGCTCCGGTTTTCCACGTGAGCGCTTATACTCGGCGGGGGGCACGGCAGGATGGGGAATGTTCCTGTCCGTTGCGGCGTGAAATCCTGCTTCACCTTCGGTCCGTGCGTTCGGAAATTTCCAGAGCGCAATATCGGCACAACACAAGCGGTTGATCGTCGAGGGCGTCCAGGTCGGGGAGGAATTTCATGATGCAATCAGCTTCGGTGCAGTGAGGCAGCCCGAACGTATGCGCCACCTCGTGCACCGCGAGTTTGGCGGCCCGTTCGAGATACAGGGAAAGCGGCGCATTGGCGCCGTCCTTACGGTACCGGATGCGCTGGAGGGACACCACGGCGCACGATTGTTCCATTTGCGCTTCCCCGAAAACGTAGGTGAGGATGGGGATGAAGAGGTCCACGTTGACCACGCCCAACAGTCGGACGTCGTTCGAATCGTTGCCGGCCCGGAGGTCCCGCAGAATGGAGATGGCGTTGTACTGGCGTCGAACGGGGTGGTACGCGCTTTCCGGGAGCGACGCGGCGGAAAGGACATCCACCGGCAGGGAAAACAGCGCCTGGAGATTGGCGGCGATGATGGTCAGTACATCCTCTTCGATGTCGTTGCCCAGGGGAAGGATGCGGATATTCCCCGCTGCGCGGGTGGACGTTCCCAAACTCACCGGCCCTCGGAGCCTTTCCCCCGTTTGATGTGGAGCTTGTCCATCTTCTGATACAGCGTGGACCGGTGGATTCCCAGCACCTCACTCGCTCGGGAAAGATTCCATTCGTTGTGTTCCAGCACTTCGAGGATGTGATCCCGCACCACGGTTTCCAGCGACGACAAGGCACTGTGCCGTTTGCGTTCCCTTGGGCCGAAGGGGAGGCATTCGGGAACGATACGTTCCCGCCGGGCCAGCACCACCGCCCGTTCGATCACGTTTTCCAGCTCCCGAACGTTGCCGGGCCACTCGTAATCCACAAGGAGTTTCATGGCTTCCGCGGATATACCCGAAAACCGCTTGCCCGTTTCCCTGGAATATCGGTCCAGAAAATAGCCGGCCAGCACGGGAATGTCGTCCTTCCGCTCCCGAAGGGGAGGAACCTCAAGGGCGATCACGTTGATCCGGTAGTAGAAATCGCTCCGGAACGCGCCCTGTTCGATGCTTTTGGCCAGATTTTTATTGGTCGCGGATATGAGCCGGAAGTTGACGTCGAAGGGATGCGGACTGCCGATGCGATGAAACTTCTTTTCCTGCAGCACACGGAGAAGGTCAACCTGCATTTTGGAAGGGATCTCGCCCACCTCGTCCAGGAAAAGCGTGCCGCCGCCGGCCATTTCGATACGCCCCTTGCGCGAGTACAGGGCGCCGGTGAACGCTCCCTTTTCGTAGCCGAACAGCTCGCTCTCCAGGAGCGATTCAGTGAACGCGCCACAATTGATGGGAACGAACGGCCCGTAACACCGGGGGCTGAGAGCGTGGATGGCTCTCGCCACCATCTCCTTGCCCGTGCCCGTTTCCCCGTAGATGAGCACCGACGCTTCGCTTTGCGACACGTCCTGCACCAACTGGAATACCTTCCGCATGGCGTCGGAAGACCCGATGAGGTCCTGAAGCCCACTGCGCTCCCGGACCTGGGCGCGCAGGAGCCGGTTTTCCGCCAGAATCTTCTGCTGTTGGACGAACTTTTCCATCATGAGGCTGAGGTGGGTAGGATCAAAGGGCTTCATCAGGTAGTCGCCCGCGCCGATCTTCATGGATTCCACCGCCGACTCGATGGAGCCGTGGGCGGTGATCATCACCACGATGCTGTCCGGGGAGTCGTTCTTTATTCGCTTGAGCACGTCGATGCCGTCCATGCCGGGCATTTTCAGGTCGAGGAAGATGAGTTCGTAGAACCGGTTTTCGATCTGTTCCAGGCCCGACGATCCGTCTTCGGCGACGTCCACGTCGTAACCGAATTTTTTCAGCCATCCCTGGAGCGAAACGCGGATGCTCAGTTCATCGTCGATCACCAAGACACGCATGGAGTTGCTCATCGGAATCAAAATCCCCTTTCTTCAAGCAAACGGGTTGAGCACATCATGAATGTCTGACCGTCCGTAACTGTATCGTGCAGGTCGTTCCCCCGCCCTGAACGCTCTCATAGTCTATTGTGCCGCCGTGGGCCTTGATGATGCCGTGGACCACGGACAAGCCGAGCCCCACGCCTTTTCCCTCTCCCTTGGTCGAAAAGAACGGTTCGAAGATTCTCAGCATGTCATCCTTGCCGATTCCGCACCCCGTGTCCGTTATGCGCACCCTCACCATCCCGTCCTCTTCATCAAAGGAGATACAAATCGAAAGGTTTCCTCCCTGCGGCATGGCCTCTATGGCATTGAACACCACGTTCATGAACGCCTGATCGAGTTGCCCGGCCTGAAACCGGATGTCCGGCACGTTGGAATCGTATCGGGCGAGAAGGTTGATTTTCTGCAATCGAATTTTGTGGTGAGCGATGGCCAGCACCCGTTCCATGGTCTCGCTCACGTTCACCGTCCGCTCTTCCTTGGGTTCCTGGCGGGAAAAAAACCGCAGGCCGGAAACGATCTTGATGGAACGGTGCAGCTCCGAGCACATCAGATCGAGATACTTGAGGTTTTCCTTTATGGCCTCCTCGTCGGGTATCCCCTCCTTCAGTTTTTCCGCCACCAGTTGCGCAAGGTTCAGCGTGCCCGACAGGGGATTGTTGATTTCATGTACCACGCTGGCCATCAATTTCCCCAGGGAGATGAGCTTGTCCTCCATGACCAGACGGGAATAGTCGTCTTTCAACTTCTCTTCGGTCTTCCAGACGCGCGCATTAACCACCTCGCTGATGTCCCGGCCGATCTCCAGTACCATGATGACGGTGCCGTGGTTATTCTTGATCGGATAGTGCGAGATTTCATAGTACCTCTTACCCTCGCGGGTGAAATGTTCATGGGTCGCCGACGAAGGCCTGCCGGTGTCCAGGACTTCCTGCATGGGACAGGGGTGATCGGGAAATTCGCAGGGAGTGAGCCGCCGGTGGGTGATTTCATAGCAGGGATGTCCGGCGATCTCGGCGTGGGAGAGCCCCACGTGCCGTGCCGCCGTATCGTTGGCGTCGACGATGCGGTATTTTCGGTCCACCACCAGGATGTCTTCCTCGATGGAATCGAAAATGGTTTCGAGCAGCCGGCTGGTTTGCTCCAGCTCCTTCTCTTCCTCCATCTCCCTGGTCTTGATTCTGAGCACGTCGTAGAAGAGCCGGTTGATGGCGCAGAGTTTCCGGCCCATTTCCGGCGGCAGAAGGCGCTCCATTTCCTCTCGGACCTTCCGTTCGCCCGTGAGTTCCACGTAGAGGTCGATATCGCTCCGGGCCAGGAGCCCTTCGTAATCGGTGGTGGCGATCGCCATCTCGCGGGCTTTCACCATGCCCGGAGCATCGGGATTGATGTCGGCGACTGCCACGACGGAGCCGTGGAAATCCCGGAACTGTCCGCTCTGGAACATCTCCAGGAGCAGGCGGCATCGTTTGCCGCCTCCCGCGATTCCCAACCGAATGGCTTCCCCTGTACCGTTTTCGGGCATAATTCCCGCCTTGAGCCGGAAAACGGGGTGTTTCGCCATCCCCCGGTTTTTTAAGCGTTATTACGAAATATATGGACGAACAAAGAAGGTTGACTTTTATCTTACTTCCGGATGGCCGAAATGGAAACGATTTTTTTCACCGGCGGGTTCTTCTCCGGTTCAGATCACGCCGCGATAGTAGGCCAGCCGCCCGGCGTTCGGGCGGTAAAGATCTTCCAGCCCACGTTGCTCGTCTTCGGTCATGGGAATGGATTCGCGGCCCGTTTCGGCGAGAATCCGCACGTGTTCGACGGTGGAGCACCCCACGATGGCGGTAGTGATGGGGTGCGCAAGGGCGTAGCGGATGAGCAGTTCCGCCGTGATGCCTGCCTCGGGCGCAAGATAGTGGGAAGCGCCGAGCACTTTCATGCCGATCACCGCCGCGCCTTTTTCAAGGGCCGCGGGGATGACGCGGTCGACGAAACCGCCGATGACGCCTTCCACCGGATTGACCGGAAGCAGCACCGAATCCACCGGCCATTCCATTACGGCCCTGGCCAGCACGTCGGGGTCGTGGTGGCCCGTCACTCCAATGGCAAGCACCTTCCCCTCTTCCCTGGCCTGCACGAACGCTTCCAGCGCTCCGCCGGGTGCGGCGACGAACTCCAGTTCATCCATAGTGCGCAGGTCGTGGATTTGCCATAGGTCGAGCGTATCGGTGCGCATGGTAGCCAGCGTTCCCTCCAGGTCCCGGAGTGCTCCCTCCCGGTCGCGACTCGCCGATTTGCTGGTCTGGAACACCCGCTGCCGTTCATCCCGGTGCGCGGACCACACCCGGCCGTAGTAGTATTCACTGCCCGCATAGGCCCGGGCGGAATCGAAATAGCCGATCCCCCGATCCAGGGCTTCGCGGATCACCGTTTCGGCTTCGTCGTCCCAGCCGTGGGTCCGCAGAACGCCTTCACCGCCCAACCCCACGACGGTCACCGACCGGCCCGTTTGGCCGAACTCGGTTCTTCGGATGTTTCCGTCTGCCGACAGATGTCGTTCGTCCATGGCTGCCTCCCCACGACATTGGATGTTCGAAACCGTTCGGTGGTCACGGGAGGAGAATGGGAACGGGTATTCTTCCCATCCCGAAATCACCGGTACTGTTTACAGGATAAAGAATGGAAAAAGGGGAAGCAACCGCCGCGGGTGGATTCGGAACATTGCAACACGGCATCCCGGTGGGGTCGGTCGACCGCCTCCCCGTTACCGCTCTTACTTTCTCAACGCGCGGCGGCAACCGTCCAGGTGGGGCCGCACCGCTTCGGAATCGCGGAACGGGGACATGGCCCGCACCGCCTCGTCGTACCTTCCCAGGTTCATGAGCCCGACTCCCAGGCACGCGGCCAGATGATCGCTGTGGGGGAAGCGCGCGGTTCCGTCCTTCAGGACGTTCACCGACTCCGCATGATTTCCCTTCTTCTGCAGAAGAATGCCGAGGCCCAGGAAGGCGCGATGATCGGGTTGGTAGGTGAGCGCTCTCCCGAACAGCTTCTCCGCCGTTTCCTCCCTGCCGTCCATAGCCTCCACTCCGGCATAGTCGCCGAGCAGGAACGTCATTCCCAGGCGGGAGAGAAAATCTGCATGGGCGGGGAAAAGCCGGGGATCGTCCTCCAGCTCCAGCGAATCGGCAAAGGAGGGCAATCGTTTGTAATACGTGGAGCGAAGCTTTTCACCGAAGGCCAGGATCTGTTCCTCGTCGAGGCGGGGGTCCACCCGGAAGTATTCGACGGCTTCCATGGGCTGGAGCCAGATGTCGTCCGTCGCCCCGGTGGCACGTTTGTACCGTTCGTACAGCTCGTTTCCGGGGAAAAGCTGCAGGATGTAGAAAATGGCGCTCAAGGGTTCGATTTCACCGATGAGGTCGATGGTTTCCCCGATCGTTTCCCACGTTTCTCCGGGGCAGCCGTAGATGAAGTAGGCCCGGGCCATGATCCCGAACCGCCGGGTGAGCGCGAAGGCGCGTTTGATGTCTTCCGTGCGGATGTTCTTGCCGAGGACGGCCCGTATCTTCTCCGAACCGCTTTCGACGCCGTAGCTGATCTGGATGCAGCCCGCCCTGCGCATCCAGAAGAGCACTTCCTCGTCCACCGCATCCACGCGGGAGATCGCCGCCCAGGAAATGTCGAGGTTCTTCTCCACGATCCCCCGACAGATTTCCACTACCCGGCGCTTGTTGGCCGTGAAGGTATCGTCGGACACGAAGAAGAAGGAAATCCCTCTTTCGCGGAGTCGGGAAAGCTGTTCAACGAACCATGCGGGAGAGTGGTAGCGAATTTTCCCGCCCCAGTAGTTGGGAGCGCCGCAGAACGTGCAGCGGCCGAAGCAGCCCCGTGAGGAGGAGACGTGCGAAAAGCCGAAATACTGAGCCGGATCGTCCAGTGTGTCGAGGTCCTTTGCCCGCTCCGCATCCCCGGTTTGAAACGGTCGGCCGTCTTTTCGATAGGCGATGCCGGGGATGTCGTCGACCGGTCCGCCGTTTTCCAACCGTTCGACCAGGGAAACGAAACTCTTCTCTCCCTCCCCCTGTACGACAAAATCGACTTCCGGAAAGTAGGTGAGAAAATGTTCCCAGAGACAGGTGGCTCCAATGCCCCCGAATACCACGGGAACGTCCGGATACCTGCTTTTTGCCCGGCGGGCGACGGCCACCGCGCCCCAGCGATTCGCGTTCAGCACCGACAACCCCACGACGTGCGGCTTTTTCACTTCGAGAGCCCGCTCGATCTGTTCTTCCGTGAGGTCGGCGCCGTTCAGGATTTCCGCATCATGACCGTTGCGGCGCAGCGCCGCGGCAACGTAATAGAGGCCGATGGGCATTGCGCGGGCATCGTCTTCCCGGACGCGCGGATCGAGAACGGAAGGATAAACGAGCAGGACATTCATGAAAACTGCCGAACAGCGGTTGAAGGGGTTACCGGAATCATCGCAACTTCGGCGGCGAAACAGCCGAAATGGTATTCAAAAGGGCATAAAGGGTCTTTCCCAGCTCCTCCAGACGATACGGCTTGGCTACCGCGGCGTCGAAGCCGTGCCGGACCGGCTCGGCCATGACCGGGTCCGTGGAATATCCGCTGGATACGATGGCCTTCAGGCCGGGGCAGATTTTGCGCAGCTCGTCCACGGTTTCCCTGCCGCCGAATCCGCCGGGTATGGTCAGGTCCAGAATTGCGGCATTGAACGGCTGCCCCGACTCCTCGGCCTTTTTACACGTATCCGCCGCTTCCTTTCCGTCACGAGTCAGTTCCACCGTGTAGCCAAGAAGACGCAGCAGCTCGCCGCCCACTTTCCTCACCGATTCCTCGTCGTCCATGAGCAGAATTTTTCCGCTGCCCCGCACCATCTCAACCGGAATTTCCCTCTCAAGCCGATGGGTCCCGGAAAGTGCCGGCAGGAACACGAAAAAGGTCGTGCCCGCGCCTTCCCGTGATTCCACGGTAATACGACCACCGTGTTTTCGGACGATCGAATGAACAATGGAGAGGCCGAGTCCCATCCCCTTCTCGGAAACCCGATCCTTGGTGCTGAAATAGGGATCGAAAATCCTCTCCAGGTTTTCCCGTGGTATCCCCATCCCGGTATCCTTGACGGCGATTTCAACGAACCGTAATTCCTGCTGCGTTCCGTTCTTCGCTTCCTTCTGTATCAGGTTTCGCGCGCTCACTTCGAGCACGCCTCCTCCGGTCATCGCCTCCTTGGCATTGATCACCAGGTTACCGATCAGTTGAGCGATCTGGCCCGGATCACACTCCACAAACCACAGGTCCTCGGGGAGGAGATACTGGCAGAGGATGTTCGAACCGCTCAAATGGAAAGCAACGGTATCGTGGATCAAACCGGCGATCTGTATCTTCTTCTTCAGCGGAGTTCCGCCGCGCGAGAAGGTGAGAAGACGCTGAGTGAGCCCCGTGGCCTGCAGGATCGCCTTTTCCGAGCGGCTGAGGTGTTTGTGCGGCTCGCTTCCCAGGGGGACGTACTGTCTGGCGAGGGAAATGTTCCCGAGAATGGCGGTGAGCAGGTTATTGAAATCGTGGGCAATTCCTCCGGCCAGAATGCCGATGGATTCCAGCTTGCTCGCCTTCATCCGCTCTTCTTCCAGCTGCTTGCGTTCGGTGATGTCCCTGGCCACGTGCACGGTGCCGACAAAATGCCCTTCGGAATCGTGGATGGGGGAAACGGTGATGAGGAAGTCGCCTCCCAGATAGCTTTCCTCGATTTCGAAAGTCTGCGCTTTGTTGTCGTGAATGAGCGCGTGATGAGGACAGAACTCGGGCGGTTCCTCTGTTCCGTGAATGCAGCGATAACACTTGAGGCCGACGGCTTCGCCCGGATGAACAGACAACCGTCGTGCCATGGTTTTGTTGACTCTGACGATACAGTTGTTCTCGTCTACGATGGCGATGAGATCGGGAACCGCGTCGAAGGTCAGCTCCCATTCCCGCTTGGCCCGACTGATTTCGCGTTCGACCCGCTTCCGCTCGATGAGTTCGTTGTTCAACGCCTCGTTTGCCTGCGCCAGTTCGAGCGTCCGCTCGGCCACCCGCTTTTCCAGTTCGTCATGCGCCTGCCGAAGCTCTTCTTCCGCGCGGTGATGCCGTATGGCGTAGCGTATGGACCTCTCCAGAAGGCCGCTGTTTATCTGGCCCTTTACCAGGTAGTCCGCCGCGCCGCCTTCCATGGCCCTCACGTCGAGGTCGTAATCGCCGAGGCCGGTCAGAAGTATGACGGGGGTCCTGATTCTCCTCCTGGTCGCTTCGGCCAGAACGTCCAGACCGTTGCGATCACCCAGCATATAGTCCAGGAGAATCACGTCATAATGCCGACCCTCTATGGCGGTGACGGCGCTTTTGAAGTCCGAGACCCATTCGAGGGAAAAATGATCTCCATATATCTCATGGAGGAGGGAGCGAATAATTACGAAATCGTCCTCATCGTCCTCGATCATGAGTATTTCAATTTCTTTCGGCTGCATTCCCGACGTCACCGTCCTCCCGGTTTTCCCATTCATGCACCAACAGTGTACTATAGTAAAACACTTCTGAGCGTCCTGCAAATTTCTTTCCAACCGGACGGATGGTGTCGGAATCCATCGTTTCCGGGCGCCCGTCGATCATTGGAGAAATCCGGATGCCGATTGCTCTCCGCCGGATCCACGCGTGCTTTTGAGGTCGTGCTCGTGCGGGGAGAGCAAAGAGTGCTTTTACCTCGTCAAGAGTACCTGACGGCCGCTCGGGACATTCATCGGGCGAATGAGGCGAGACGTTCGAAATCGGGGGGGGTTCTGCCGTTAAAGTAATTACAGGCCCTGTAATAGGTGACGTCCTTGATCCATAACCGAACAAAGGAAGGGTCCCGTACCAGGGCTTTCAGCAATTCGGCCGGGGCGTCAAACGCACGGATACAGGGGCCGAACAATTCCGAAGGGTCCCGAAAGCATTCCCAATCGCATTGGCGGCAAAAGGGCGCCGCCGCGGGTCGCCTCAAATCCAGGTCGGAGAAGCTCCCCAGGTTTTCGTTTCCCCGGTACCCGCACGGATAGATGTTCCCCTCCCGCGAATCCATGAAAAAAAAGTCGATGCCGCCTCGGCAGGGGTACGACGACTCATTTCCTTCGTACTGCCTGACCAGACCGTGAAGGGAAACGAGGGGAGAGAAGATACGAACCCTGGAGCGAAACTCGGGAATCGTATCCCGAAGGGCAGAAAACAGCAGTTTCTTCTCTTCGGGCGCGAATCTGATGACCGAATCGGCGGAACTCGCCGCATATACCGCGTTCAGATTTTCCTCCGTCGAATCGAGGTCGACACTCATGGGATAGCAGCTGTTCACCATGGTGAACCCAAGGTCGATGACGAACCGGTAAAACGTACGAAAGGCGGCGCA
Organism: uncultured delta proteobacterium; assembly: GCA_963826125.1. GTDB lineage: Bacteria > Desulfobacterota > Desulfarculia > JACQYL01 > CAWGVV01 > CAWGVV01. The sequence continues at coordinate 1,489,330 of CAWGVV010000001.1, forward strand.
GCAATTCTCATAGTACGCTTTGTCCGACAGGGGTCCGCGCCGTCCTCCCCAAGCAAGCGCCCAGCCGCCGTCACCCGCCACGTTTCTGTTGATCCCCAGATTGGCGGACGGGTAGATACCGTAGCGGTGAAATATGGGCAGGGCCTTTTCGATTCCCGCGATCACCCCCGGAAGTCCCCTCATCCGTTCGTGGACCTCCGGTACGGCGGAATCGATGCTGATCCAGAAATTCCGCAACGGGGTGGATGCCAGCGTTGCCGCTATCCGTTCCACTTTGTCCGAAAAACCGCTCTTTTCGCTGCCCTGGAACAGAAACCCGTTGGTCCCCGTCCGTACGTAGCCGATGCCCGCTTTTCCCGCATACGAGATGAGTTCGGCCACTTCCTTCAGATACAGCAACGGCTCCCCCCCGGTGAAAGAGAGGACTTCGATTCCCTTTTCCGCCGCCGTGTCGATGGTTTGCTTCAGGTGATCCAGGGAAAGCGTATGGCGGGGGAAGTCGTTGGTTATCCTCATGCCGCATTGGGGACAGCGGGCGTTGCAGCGGTCGGTGATTTGAACGACCAGTTGCCCGGGCGCACGTTTCCTGCGAAACGTCTTGAGAAGTCGCCATATCTGGCTTTTGTCGATCATCGTCCCGGATGCGTCCATCCACCGTTCCTCCACTGCTGTTTGTGCGTAACAGTCTCCGCCGTAACCAACACACCCCGCGCGGCGGTGCGAACACAGTAGGCCATTTGAATAGGGTATGGTTACGGGAAGGTTGGCGTGCCGTTGATTTTCCATGTTTACGCCGGCGCCCGCATTTCCCTTGCCCCCCGACCGGTTTTCTTCTATCGTTGCTACTGTTCCCCTCACGGACCACCCACCCGAAAAAGGAGGAAAGCCATGAAAAACGTCCCGCGGCGTTCGGTGTTCTTCTGTCTTGTGGTTCTCGCAGTCTTCACCTCCGCTGCCCCGGCTTCCGCCGTACTCACCTTCGGAAAGTTCGAAACCGGGTTCCTCGTGCCCGTCGCCATTTACAACCCCGTGGAAGATACGGTGATCGGAATCAACGTGAAAAACGTGAATCCGGGGTCCGCCATCTACTGGAGTTTCCTCGGAGGAGACGGAACGCTCTACGCCCACGGCTCCATACAGGTCACCGCCGACCGATCGGACTACTCCTTTTCGCTCGCTGCAGCGGACAAAGGCGTACACAGCGAATTGGTGGGCTATCTCATCTTCGTTCCGGACGACGACGGCATCCTGCTGCCCTCGGAGAAGGCAACGAACATCGGCGGGCACTGCTTCCTGGTAAATCCGGGGAACGGGGACGCCGCGCTCCTTCCCGTGGTGCCGCTGGCCAGAACCGACCTTGCCGACATCCCGCTCGATCTGGGCACGCTCAACGGTGCCTCGATCGTGGGATTGACCTACGGACAAACCGAAGCGGCCCGTTTCGAGTGTAGGTATCTCATCGAACCCTCGCTCGGCGCAAACAGCCGCATCGTCATGTGGTCCCTCCAGGACGCACCGGCGCAGTTCACCGGACGGATGCGTTCGGTGGATAGTCCCGTCGTTGCGGACGTGATTCTCGTTGCCAGGGAAAAACGGGTGAACGTGCTCAGCATACAGAACGATCTCGCCGGAAGGCCCGAAGGTTTTGTTGAAGGCAGCGTAACCGTGGACAATCCCGGAAGCGTCGGGGTGTGCTTTGTTCTTGTCTGGAGCCAGGTGTTGCATGCGCTCCAGACGCTGCCGGCATTCGAAGTCGACTGATCCCAACCGGCTGCGGCGGGGAATCGACGGCCGCCCCGCCGAGGAAAATGAACGGGAAACCGCGTCCGCGACCACGGAGGGGGAATGGTCCGTTGTGCACGGTTTTCTCTCTCCACCCCGCCCGAAATCGAAAGCGTTTTCGTTTTCCTCCGATTCCTTCCCGTATGGTACTCTTCTTGCTTTTCTCAATGGCGAAACCATCGATGGGGTGGAACCGATGGGCGAGTGAAAGGAGAAACGGCAATGTCCATATTCATGATCAAGATCGGGATTCTCGTTCTGGCCATCGTAATTCTTGGAAGAATGAACCGTCCGGAAGGTTCGGGACTGAAAAGAGAAGCGGTGCGCGTTCGGACCGAATTCCAGCACAACCGGGTGAATGGTGCGCAATAAACGGCATCTCTCTTACGCATTTTGTTGTCCGATGAGAAAGACGGGAAAAATCTCCCCGACGGTACTCGGTGCGGGTTCCCTGTTTAATAGGGAGGAGGCTTTCGATGCTCGTGAGTAGAGGAAACCAGTTGTCCTGCGCGCCTGCGTGCATTTGTGTGGACGAACTGGAAGCGATGAAAAAGAAGACCTACAGTCAGATGCTGCTCCTGGAAACGTGGGCTCAGGTATTTTCGGGCGAGGACGAAAACCTGTCCTCCGGCTGCCTGGACACTTACTTTTTTCACGGCCTTTCGCAGTTCCTGCAGGAAATGGCAAAAAAGTCCAATGAGACCTACGAATGGTTGAACGGTCTTTCGGCTGCCTGACGCGGAGGAAAGGGGCACCCCTTTCTTCCGTGGCATCCCTCCCGTTGAGATCCCGCTCCGGTTTACGATTGGAACGGTACTTCGTCCAGGGAAGTCCCGCCTTCTTCTCGAGCGGAACGCTCCCTTCCCCCTTATGAGGGGAAACTCCCGCTGAATTCTGAAACGATTTCGGAAGCCGAAGCCATCCGGGCATAGGTTGAGCCGAGCGCCGCCATGAAGGCCCCATGGGCCTCAGCGGCCTTCACCGTTTTCCCTCCGAAGGCAAGAGAACGTGCGGCGCAGGCGTCATGAACCACCACGCATTCGAATCCCAGGTCGAACGCCGCACGGGTGGTGGCGTCGATGCACATCTGGGACATCATGCCCGCGATCACCACTTTCTTTACCTTCAAATCCCTGAGCGTCGCCTCCAGTTTCGTTTGCCGGAAGCTGTTGGGAAAATGCTTTTCGAAAACCGTTTCTCCCGGAATAGGGGAGACGCAGGTGTTGATGTCGGCCCCCGGGGTACCGGGGAGGAAGAACGTCGCCCCCGGCCGCAGAGAAACATGCCGCACGTGCAGGACCGGAATGCCCGCCTGCCTGGCCGCCTCCAACAACGCTCCGGCCGCGGCCCCGGCCTCCGCCGCGCCCTCGACTTCCATTTTCCCGCCGGGAAAATAATCGTTCTGAATGTCGATCAGTAACAGTGCCATGTCCATGCTTTTCCTCCGAAACGGGGGTGAACCGTGGGGTTTGCCGTCAATGTACAGGGTAGCTGAAGTCCCGGGACAAGGCAACGGTTATGCGGTTCGGTGGAGATACAACAGAAGAAAGCGATTTCAAGGACAACCCGGCAATGCCCCTTGTAACTCTTCCCAAAAGAATATAGATACTGTCTTTGCCGGTTTTTCAAAGGTAGTCTTCTTCCTCAACGGCAACTATTCAAAAGGAGCTGAAACGGAACAATGGATACTCGGCCGGACAAGGTCATGGATTTGGAGAGTGCAATTAGGACCTATGTGACGGATGGTTGCCATCTGTCCATCGGCGGTTTCACCCTGAACCGCAACCCCATGGCGGCCGTGTATGAAATCATCCGACAGGGACTCAGGAAATTGCACGTCTATGCGCATTCGAACGGACAGGGAATCGACGAACTGATCGGTGCCGGGTGCGTGGAGAAGATTGAAATTGCGTATGGAGGAACGGGCCGGTTTGCCTCAACGTGCATCCGCTTCCGAAAGGCGGTGGAGAAAAAGCGCCTCATCGTGGAGGACTACTCGAATTACCAGATGACGCTGCGCTTTCTAGCCGGAGCCATGGGGGTTCCGTTCCTTCCCACCCAGTCGTCATTGGGGAGCGACATCCTTCGCAAATGGGGGTTTACGCCCGAAATAAGGGCCGAAAATCCCAGAATACCGAACAAAAAAATGGTGGTGATCGAAAACCCCTTCGACTCCTGGGGAGATACCGAAAAGGTGGTGCTCCTGCCGAGCATCGTTCCGGATGTAACCATCATTCATGCCCAGAAGGCGGACCGCCAGGGCACGGTGAGAATGCGTGGGCTTCCCTTCGCCGACGTGGAGCAGGCAAAAGCGGCGAAGCATCTGATCGTCACCTGCGAAGAAATCGCCGAACCCGGCGAGTTGCGGCAGGATCCGGATTTCAATCAGATACCGTTTTTTCTTACGGACGCGGTGGTTCCCGTTCCCATGGGGGCGTACCCCACGGCCTGCTTCGGCTACTACGACTACGACCCCATCTACCTGAAGGAATATTCCCGCGTTGCAAAAGACGACGCCCTCTATGGAGATTACATTGAAAAGTCCATAAAGGGTTTGAAAGATCACGCTGCTCTCATCGACTCGGTGGGGAAAGAGCGCATGGAAATGATAAAGGCGGATCCGGAGAGGGGATACGCCCGAAACCTGGACAGAAGATAGAGGTGGATGTGGCTGACTATACGCTCAGGGAAATGATGACCATCGTTGCGGCCAGAGAAATCAAGGATGGCGAAATCGTCTTTTGCGGCACGGGCATTTCCATGCTCGCGGCCATGGCCGCCAAGTATATTTCCGCCCCGAACAGCGTGATTTTCTTCGAAACGGGCGCCATCGATTCGACCCTCGAAGAGGTGCCCCTGGCGGTGGCGGACCCGCGGGTGATGTTTCGGACCTCGGTGAACGGGAGGCTGTCCGATTCTTTCGCCACCATGGAGAACCCCATGACGGGCATGCACGTCGTGGCCGTGCTCGGGGCCGCCCAGATCGATATATACGGCAATTTGAATTCCACGGTGATCGGAGATTACCACGCTCCCGACATACGGTTCTCCGGGAGCGGCGGCGCCTGCGACGCGGCCTGCTTTGCGAGCAGGACCATCGTTTTCATGCAGCACGAAAAAAAGAAGTTCGTGGCAAAGCTGGACTACCTCACCAGCCCCGGTTGGATCGACGGCCCCGACGGCCGAAGAAAAGTCGGGCTGCGTCGGGGAGGTCCTTCTTCCGTCATCACCAACATGGGGATCATGCGGTTCGACGACGACACCAAGGAGATGTACCTGTCCGGATACTACCCCGGGATCACTCCGGAGCAGATACTCAACAACATGGAATTCACCGTGGACGTGTCGAGAGCGGTGGAGGTGTCGTCCCCCTCGTCCGAGGAATTGCGAATGCTCAGGGAAAAGTGCGACCCGCATCGACTGATCCTCGGCTGACGGCCTTTGCCCCATCCCGAGGCGGAGGAGGAACCGCGTTTCCTCCTCCGCGATGCCTTGTTCAATCCCCCCCGGATGACCCTCCGCTCTCAATCCCTCCCTCATTCACTGCATGATCCACCCGAACGGAGGAGAAGCTCCTACTCCGAAATTCCTCACAGAATACATGCTTCAACTTATTTTTCAAATTTCCTCCTTCGTCTATACTGATAGGGTACGATGATCGAATGAAAGGATTGGCGCACCCCTGTAGGTTCAAATGGTGGCCTTTGTGGGCGAAGGCGGTTTTCCATGCTCACGCCCGAATTGTCCACCTGCGGCGGGATTGGCTTCACCATTGACTATAACGGCCGATAAAGTCCGCGAGATGATCTGGCGGCGAAGAGAAAACTGACTTCCGTCACGGGTCGTCCTACAGATGTTGCTGTCGATCATGTCGCGGTCTCGGCCTATAACATTCCTGCGGACTACTCCCGTAAGCGGACGTCACCTTCTCCCGACGGGCCGAAAACGCACTCATCAGCTCCATCGCCTGTTCCGAACACTGAGGTGGATGCCGGCATGGCATTGCCGATGGAAATCGGTACATGTGTCTACCGCTGATTTGCAATGTGTCGGAGTGTCCGAGGGAAAGGAAATACAGGAAAGGCTCTATTTCCGGCCACCCCTGGAGGTCTTATCTTTAGCCGAATGCATCGGCCCCTGTGAGGGCAGCGTCCACTCGTGATGACAAGGGGAACTTCGAACCTTTGGCGGATTCCCCATAAGAAGTGAATGGTCATACGGTAATGGCTGCTTTTTTCTCAATGCTCTTTCCACATGATAGCGATGAAAGGGGAGGTAAAGCCATGGCGGATTCGGATGAAACCATCGGCGGGGGCGAATATCCTTCTTTCGATGACGTTGCGGAAGAAACGAAACACACTGCGGAAGAAATGAAAGACCGGATGAGGCGAACGGGAGAACATCTGAAGCAAACGGGAGAACATCTGAAGCAGCAGGCGGAAAAAGAAACGAAATCCCGTTTGAACGTGGAGAAGGACCGCGCGGCCCACTGTATCGGGGAAACGGCGCAGTCGTTTCGCGACACGTCGAGGAACTTGTCGGAGCGCGGCCAGACTCCGCTGGCGGCTTGCGTCGATCATGCGGCTTCCCGCCTGGAAGATGCGTCGCACTATCTGAAAGACAAATCGATCGGAGAAATCACCGACGACCTGGAATACCTGGCTCAACAGAGGCCGTGCCTGTTTTTGGGAGGGGCGTTCGCAGTCGGTTTCATGGCGGCTCGCTTCTTCAAAGCCACGAGTCGTAACTGACCCTCGCTTCCACACGTGGTGTTTCGATCTCGAGGACGAGCCGTGGAATGGACCGGCGGAGAGCTGAAAGGAAGAAGATACGGTGCGGACGACGCTGAACGAATCGAATAAGGAAGATCGCTCCCTCGGCGAACTCTTCTCTCTTTTGACACATGAACTACGCACCATGATCGTTCAGGAAATCAAGCTGGCCAAGCTTGAGATGTCTGAAAAAGCGTCACGGGTGCAGGCGAGCTTCCTTTTCTTGTGTTTCGGCGGTTTTTTCGTCTTCGCTGGGTTTCTCGTCCTGCTGGCCGCCGCCGTCCTCGGGCTGGCGCTGGTGATCCCGTTGTGGCTGTCCGCCTTGTGCGTGGGAGCCGCCATGGCGCTCATCGGCGGAATCGCGCTCCTGATCGGCCGCAGCCGAATCAAACAGATCAGCCTTGTTCCCGAAAAAACGCTCAAAGTACTCGAGGAAAATAAGCGATGGATACAAAACCTGATGCAGTAGCAACCGTTCCCGGTTCTGCGAGCGTACCCATGCGGAAACCGGACGACGCTTTGCCGGCCGAATGCGAAGTAAAAGAACCGACGGGAAAAGATGCGAAGATGGTTGAGCTTCTGGCCGACATCGAACGAACCAGAATCAAAACCGGCGACCTGGTCAGGGCCATTCAGGGCAATCTCTCGCCTGAAGCCCTGAAGGAAAAGGCCGCGGAGAAAATAAAGGAGATAACCATGGGAAAGACCAGAGACACGGTGAGCCGGATGGGCGACATGGCGGGCGACGTGGGATCGTCCCTTGTCGAGATGGTGAAGGACAACCTTGCTCCCCTGGCGGTGTTGGGAGTGGGTCTCACCTGGCTCGTCGCAAGCCAGGTGCGTAAATCGTCCAACGGCTACGAGGAAGACGAGGAGAACTGGGGCTCCAGGGTCTTCGAGGAAGACTTCCAGGAAGATTTCGACGAAACCTCCGAAGCGGCGGGCGAAGCGTTTGCTGAAGGCGTGGAGCAGGTGAAAGAGAAAACCGGGAGATTCGCCGAGCGAGCAGGAGACAAGTTCCACGACATTCGGCACCGGGTGAGCAGAACCGCGGATGACATAAGCGAGCGGGTCCGGCGGAACACCGGCAAAATCAAGACTCAATCCCGGGGGCTGCTCTATTCGCGTCCGCTGCTTTTCGCGGGTTCGCTGTTGGCCATAGGGGCTACTATCGGCCTCATCCTACCGCGCACCAAAGGTGAAGACCGGATGTTGGGAAAGATGCGCGACGACTTGATGGAAACCATTTTCGAAACCGGGCGGGAAACCATTTCCAAGGTAAAGAGCGTTGCCGATGAAGCCCGCAAAGCCGCCGTGGAAGAGGCGGAAAAACAGGACCTTTTGACCGGCGACGTCGAAGAAGCCGCTTGAGCCATCCCGGGCGGGATGTAGGACCGGTGGAGCGATTCGCTCCGCATGCTCTTGCCGGTGTATGTTCCACGCTGAGTTGTTGCGCGGGGAAGAGCGGTAGTTTCGACAGCGCCCTATCGGCTTCGGTGAGCAGGAGAAAGAACAAACCATGAGCCGTGCGTTATGGAAAGGGATCATCCGTTTCGGCGCGATCTCCGTGCCCGTGAAATTCTATGCCGCCGTTACGGCCCGGAGCATCCACTTTCGGCTCCTGCACCGCAAGGACCTGGTCCCCGTCCTACAAAAAATGGTCAATCCGGCCACGGGAGTGGCCGTTGCTCATGAAGAAATACGACGCGGCTACGAGACGGAGGAAGGCGACATCGTCCTGCTGAGCGACGAGGAGCTGCAGTCTCTCGAACCTGAAGCCGACCGGGACGTGGAGGTCGTTTCTTTTCTCCCCGCCGGATTGATCGGCCGCCAGTGGTACGATCGGCCTTATTACCTCGGCCCCGATACGAAACAGGAAGCCTATTCCGCGCTGGCCAAAACCCTTGAGGAAGAGAAAAAAGAAGGTTTCGCGCGCTGGAGCATGCGCAAGAAAAACTATATCGGAGTTTTGCGGTCGGAAAACGGGTTACTGGCGATGTTCACGCTCCGCCATGCCGGTGAGGTCGTCAGCGCAGGCGAACTCCCGCAGCCCTCGGGGCGGCCGTTGGAGAAACCGGAACTTCAGATGGCCGAACAACTGGTGCAGGCACTGGAAGGCAGTTTCGATCCCGCGGAATATCGCGACGAATACAAGGACCGGGTCATGACTCTGGTCGAGACGAAAGCCAGGGGCGGCACGCTGGAATTCAAAAAGGCGAAAATCAGGAAACCCAAGGTAGCATCGCTGACGGACCTGCTGCAACAGAGCATCCGGCAGGCCGAGAAGGAGCGGAAAATTGCCTGAGGAAGAACATGACATCGGGAAGAGAGGGTTCTGGTCGGGCACCATCAGCTTCGGCCTGGTGAGTATCCCCGTGGCGCTTTTCCCGGGCGACCGTCACCCGCGGGTTTCGCTGCGCATGCTGGCGCCGGACGGGACGCCGCTCCATCGGCGCTACTTCTGTTCCCTGGAGGATAAACCCCTCAAGAGCGACGAAATCATCCGGGGGTACGAATACGAAAAGGACACCTTCGTTCCCATTACGGACGAGGAGCTTGAGGCGCTGGAGCCCGAAAAATCCCGTGAAATCGACCTGCGCCGTTTCGTGCCCTCCGAACAGATAAATCCGCTCCTTTTCGATGGCGCTTACTTTTTCGTCCCCACCGGCGATTCCCGGAAAGCATACCGCTTGCTGGCCCATGTACTTGAGAAGACCGGGAAAGCAGGGATCGCCACCTTCGTGATGCGCAGCAAGGAATACCTGATCGCAATCCTGGCCGAAAACGGTATTCTTCGAGCGGAAACCCTCCGCTTCGCGGACGAAATCCGGCCTCCGGAAGAAATCGAATTCCCCGCTTCCGCCGAAGTGTCCGCGTCGGTGTTAAAGGAAATGAAGCAGGCGATCAAGGCGGCTGCGGCGGACGAAATCGACCAGCGCGCGTTCGAAGACCGGGATTCCGAAAAGCTGCTGGAATTGATCGAACGAAAGAAAGCGGCCGGCGAAGGGATCGTTCATCCGCCCGAAGAGACGGAGGAAGAAGAAGCGCGGGGCGGCAAGGTCATCGACATCATGGAGGCGCTGAAACGGAGCATTCAAAGGGCCGGTTCAGGCGGTTCCGCGACGAGAAAACATCGCACCGCCTCCCCGCCGAAGAAACGCACCACCGGGGGCAAAATGTCGGAAGACCGGTCGGAGAGAGCGCTTCGGGAGGCGAGCAGGAAGGAACTCTACGCCCGGGCCAAACAACTGGACATCCCGGGACGAAGCGAAATGAACCGGGACGAACTGATCGAGGCCATACGCAATGCCGCCAAAGGATAAGGAACGGGAACCCGGCAAACCGCTAAAGGAATACCGGGCCAAGCGTCGTTTCGACCGCACGGCCGAACCGGAAGGAAAGGTAAAACCCGGCAAAGCGGGGAGGCTGTACGTGATTCAGAAACACGCGGCCAGCCGCCTTCACTATGACCTGCGGCTCGAACTGGACGGGGTGCTGAAAAGCTGGGCCGTGCCCAAGGGACCCAGCCTGAACCCCGCCGAGAAGCATCTCGCCGTACAGGTGGAAGATCATCCGGTCGAATACGGAGGGTTCGAGGGGATCATCCCCCGGGACGAGTACGGCGGCGGCACCGTGATGCTGTGGGACACGGGGGAATGGGAGCCGCTGGAAGACCCCCGCCGCGGCTACAAAGACGGGAACCTCAAATTCCGCCTCAACGGCCAAAAGCTCAAGGGCCGCTGGGTGCTGGTAAGGATGCGCAAGAAGGACGGCGAGGAAGACAAGAACTGGCTTCTCATCAAGGAGAAGGACGAATACGTCCGCACCGAATCAGGTTTTCTCGATGAAGAACCGTTGAGCGCGGTTTCGGGCCGCTCCATGGAAGAGATTGCGGCCGACAGGGAGAGGGTGTGGTCCGCTTCGACGCAGGAAAATAAACCGACCGTTTCCGGGACGCCGGGCCGGGCCGGTGAGGACGCGTCCTGCTCCGACGGCCTGCGGGAACTTCCCGGCGCCCGCCGCAACGATTTTCCCTCTGTTTTGACTCCGCAGCTGACTACGCTCGTCGCAAGGACGCCTTCGGGCGACGACTGGCTGCACGAAATCAAATACGACGGGTACCGCATCCTGGGATTCAAAAACAACTCCGGCGTACGGCTCATCACCCGGCGCGGAAACGACTGGACGGACCGGTTCCCGGAGGTCGAGCAGGCCCTGGAGGAACTTCCGGCGGACAATGCGGTCACCGACGGAGAAGTCGTGGTGAGAAAACCGGACGGAACAACCGATTTCCAGGCCCTTCAGAACCTCTTGAAGGGCATTTCCTCCGGCCAGTTGAATTATTACCTGTTCGACCTCCTCTACCTGAACGGATTCGACCTCACCCGCACTCCCCTGATCGAACGCAAGGAACGGCTCCGCTGCCTGCTGGCAGCCGCGCCCGCGGAATCTTTACTCCGGTTTTCCGACCACATACGCGGGAGCGGAGAGTCGGTTTATCAGCATGCCTGCCGCTTCGCCCTGGAAGGGATCGTTTCCAAGCGGTTCGACGCGCCTTACCTTCAGCAGCGCAACAAGGATTGGGTCAAGTCCAAATGCCTGCATCGGCAGGAATTCGTCATCACGGGATTCAGCCGCCCTTCCGGGTCGCGTTCCGGGTTCGGCGCGCTGCTGCTGGGATATTACGATTCCAAGGGAGAACTCCGCTACGCGGGGAAGGTGGGGACGGGGTTCAACGAAAAGACCCTCCGCGAACTGATCAGGGACTTGAAGTCGCTCAAGCGGGAAGGTTCCCCCCTGTCCAACCCGCCAACGGGAGCTGAGGCCAAAGGAGTTCGATGGGTGCGGCCGGAACGGGTGGCGGAAATCGAATTCGCCGAATGGACTGAAAAAGGAAGGCTGCGGCAGCCGTCCTTCAAGGGGATTCGGGAAGACAAACGGCCCGGGGAAGTCGTGCGCGAACAACCGGAAGACGACGGGCCGAGGTCCACAACGGCGAAACACTCGGCGGCGCGGGAAAACACCGAAAAGCCGGCCAAGAGGTCACCCTCCGGGACGATCGCCGGCATGCGCTTGACTCACTCCGACAAGGTCCTCTACCCCGAGATGGGGATCACCAAGGGCGAACTGGCGGAGTTTTACGATAAAACGGCGGATTGGATACTGCCGCACATCACGAGACGGCCGCTGACCGTCGTGCGCTGCCCCGAAGGGCAGGGGAAGAACTGTTTCTACCAAAAGCACCTCACCGAGCAGGTTCCCAGCGCGGTAAAGGGGATTCCCGTAAGTGAGAAGGACGGGGAAGAGACCTACCTCATGATCGAGGACCTCGCCGGCCTCATTTCCCTGGTGCAGCTGGGGGCTCTGGAACTCCATCCCTGGGGCAGCCGGGCGGACCGTCTGGAATTCCCCGACCGCATGGTGTTCGATATGGACCCCGGTCCGGGGATTTCGCCGGGCGAGCTGGTGGAAGGGTGCCGGCTGCTCCGGGACCTATTGGCCGACATAGGACTCAAGAGTTACCTCAAGACAAGCGGCGGCAAGGGCTTTCATCTCGTGGTTCCCCTCACTGGCCGAAGCGACTGGGACGAAGTGAAAGCATTTTCCGGAGCGGTCGCCAATATGCTGGTCAAGGAGCAGCCCCGGCGGTTCGTGGCCAACATGAGCAAGGCCAAACGGAACGAGAAAATCTTCGTGGACTACTTCCGAAACGGCCGGGGAGCAACCACGGTAGCGCCGTTCTCGACCCGCGCCCGTGCCGGAGCACCGGTATCGACCCCCGTCGCTTGGGACGAACTTGACGAAAGCCTTACCCCTGACGCCTTTACGGTAAAAAACCTTCCGAAACGGTTGAAGTCTCTACGGCACGATCCGTGGGACGGATTCTTCGCGCTTCGCCAGTCCGTCGCCGCCGTCCTTAAAAAGAAACCCGCCCTCGGAAAGTAGCTGGAGCCGTTCTTCGTTTTCTCCCCACATTGCTTTCGCCCCCCGATTACAGAACAAGCGGTATATCTCTTTTCAGGGTTCTATAGAAAAACACTATGAACAGCGGCGGTTCGGGCGTCCGAAACTGGATGGGACGTACGGAGCCTTGTGGCTCCGACGACGCTGAAAAGTTGTGCCGTGGGGCCGACCGGCCGGTCGCCCTCTGTCAAACAGCCACAGAGGAACAGGATGCATGGCGTAAGCGTGGAATTCCCCCCCGACCCCATGGAATTCCGGGAGAGCATGCGCTCACTGACACCGGTCGACACCCTTTGCCCGGACTAAACAGGCTGTCATCTCTGAAAGCGCGTCAAGTCAAGAGCACCTCCGGCGAAAATATGAAAGCGCGAAAAGTTCCTCCGGACAAAGATATTTCAATCGGGTCTTTCCCAGTCATCTCTTCGCCCTCACTGGGGCATGAAAATATTCCGGAGGTGTGTCGCATTCATTTTGCGATCCTCAAAGGAATCATGACAGCTTCGCGCTTACACCTCCGTAGATCGACCCTGCTTCAAGGACGGATCCCGATAAGCCTCCTCCTTGCTCCATACGTAATACGCTGCTTCGGCCAGGTGCCGCGCCACTGCTCCTATGGCTTTCGCATGCCCCTTACGTGCGTGAAGACGTTGGTAAAGTCGGGTAACATGCCGGTTGGGATGGGAGGCCTGATGCACACAGACCGAATTGGCCGCCTCGATAAAAGCCCATTTAAGATAGCGATTCACATCCGGCCGCAACCGTCCGTAACGCAGCGTGTTCCCGCTCTGGTGAACCCGTGGGGTGACGCCGGCATACGATGCCAAATGCTGGGCGCTGGGAAAACGACGGATATCTCCCACCTCCAGAGCGATCACTACGCAGAGAATCCATCCTATTCCCGGCAAGGTCCTCAGTCTTTGCATCTCGGGGGTTTCCCGGGCCAGAGCGCAAATCCGTTTCTCCATCTCCTTGATCTGTTCCATCACCACGTCCAACTGCTTCATCAGCACTCGGGTCGCATACGCCGTTTCAGAAGGAAGATCGTCGATGCATCGGTTCAGTTCCACCCGAGCTTTCTTTCCAAATGCATCGCTATAGTCCTTGAGCACCCGTCCATATTTGCTCAGCGTGGCCTGGATGCGATTCTTCAACCGGTTCCGCTGGGCTGTCAACACCATCCGGGTGCGGGTCAGTTCTCTCAGGTCCCGGAGCTTTCCCGGAGGTATCCACACGGTAGGCAACACTTCGTTCCGCTGCAAACGATTGAGCCCATGGACATCCAGCTTATCCGTCTTGTTGATCATTCCCATCATAAGCTTGGCCTTGCGTGGGTGGACCAGCTTCGGCTGCAATCCCGCCTGCTCGATCTCATCGACGATCCAGTACCAATTGCCCGTGGCCTCCACCGCCACCGAGGTACCTTTCGTTTGATCTTGCAGACATCGCGTAATCGTTCCGGGACCATGGTCCACACGAAACTGCCTCGTCTTACCGGTTTTTACCTCTTCCAGCTCCACCAGGGTGTAGTGCTTGTGCGAATCAAATGCTATATACTGTTCCATGCGCGACTCCTTTCTTCTGCCGAGGATTTCCATCAGTTTACCCTGATGGAGGGAGTCGCGCTTTCATATTTTCATCTCGAACGGAGCGAAGCGAAGTGAGAAATCTCGGGGCCAAGCGGGGATTTCCGGCCTTCGCGAACCGTTAATTTATAATTGACAATTATCACTCATTTTATTGTTCCATTGCCGAAACCTTGCCGCCGCCAAGGGCGGTCTTACTCTGCATGGGTCCCATGGGTTTCCTCCGGATGTCCGTGGAACCGTCGTGCTTTGAGGGTGGATTCGATTCAGCTTAACGTAGCAAAAATCGTCGCCCCCGATCACCTCTTCTCGCGTGGGAACACCTTGTCGATTTCCCGTTTGATGGTGTTGATGTACTTGGTCACGGGAATCTCCTTGGGGCACGCACGGGTACACTCGAATTTGTTCTCGCAGGCCCATGCTCCGTTGGGATAATCCACTCCCTCCAGCCGCTCCTTTTTCTCCCCGTCCCTGGTATCGAAGATGAAACGGAAGGCCCACACCAGAGGAGCCGGTCCGAGGAACCCTTCGTTTTCGTTCTCGATGGGACAAGCCCCCATGCAGCAGGCGCACAGGATGCAGCGGATGGCCACGTCCAGGATTTTGCGGTCTTCGGGCGACTGCAGGGTTTCCTTCTCCCCGGGGGATACGGCCGGAATGAGGTACGGGCGCACCTGGCGCACCTTTTCGAAAAAGGGCTCCAGATCCACAATCAGGTCCTTCTGCACGGTGAAGGCGGGCAGCGGTTCGAGGACGATGTCCTCGTCGCCGTAGTCCTTCACGAGCTTCTGGCAGGCCAGTGCACAGCGGCCGTTGATCTTCATGGCGTCGGACCCACACACGCCGTGGGCGCACGACATGCGGTAGGCGAGCGTTCCGTCTTGTTCCCATTTGATGCGGTTCAGACAGTCCAGAACGCGTTCCGTCGGCGACGCCTCAACCGTGTACTCCTGAAAGTGCGGGCTGCCGTCGGTTTCGGGATCGAATCGCCGTATTTTGAAGAGCTTTTTCATTAGTAGACCCTCGGCTTGGGGGTAAAGCGCGTCACGACGACCGGCTTGTACGACAGGGAACGGCCGCCGTCCTCCCTGCGGACAAGCGTATGTTTCAGCCACTTCTCGTCGTCCCGCTCCGGAAAGTCTTCACGGTAGTGGGCGCCCCTGCTCTCTTCGCGCGCCAATGCCGATTCCACCATGGCCTCGGCCAGACCCAACAGCGCTTCCAGTTCCAGCGCTTCCACCAGGTCCGTGTTGAACTTCCGGCCGTGGTTGTCGATGGCGATTGTCTTGTACCGTTCTTCGAGCGCCCGGACGGTTTCCAGCGCGGAAGCAAGCCCTTCCCGGTCCCGGAACACCGAAACGTGGGAGGACATGGCCTCCTGCAGTTCCGCGCGGATGATCGACGTCCGTTCCCCGGACGATCTCCCCAGGAGCGTTTCTATTTTGGACCGTGTACGGCCCATGGGGTCTTCGGGCAAATCCGCCAGATCCAGTTGTCCAATGTCTTCCGCGATGTGCATTCCCGCCCGGCGGCCGAAAATCACCAGGTCCAGGAGGGAATTGCAGCCCAGCCGGTTGGCTCCGTGGATGGACAGGCAGGAGCATTCCCCGGCCGCATAGAGGCCCGGAACGGTGGATTCGGCGTCTTTCAGCACCCGTCCATGCAGGGTAACGGGAATGCCGCCCATCATGTAGTGGCAGGTGGGGGCCACGGGGATTGGTTCCTCGGAGGTATCGATTCCCTTGTAGATGCGGACGAAGGAGGAGATGTCGGACAACTTCTCGGCGATGCGATCCTTTCCCAGATGGGTCAGGTCGAGGTGAACGTAGTCGCCGCCGCCGATTCCCCTGCCCTGCCGGATTTCCGTCCGGATGGCCCGGGATACCACGTCCCTGGCGGCAAGGTCCTTGATGGTGGGAGCGTACCGTTCCATGAACCGTTCGCCGGCGTCGTTGCGCAGAATGCCCCCCTCCCCGCGCGCGGCTTCGCTGATGAGCACGCCGAGGCCGTAGATGCCCGTGGGATGGAACTGGACGAATTCCATGTCCTCCAGCGGGAACCCGGCCCGGTAGACCATGAAGACCGCCTCGCCCGTATTGGCGAAGCAGTTGGAAGTGACTTTGAACACCTTTCCCCAGCCGCCGGTAGCCAGCAGAACGGCCTTGGCGCGCAGAACGTGGAGTTCGCCCGTGGCCAGCTCATGGGCGACGACCCCCGCCACCCGGCCGTCGTTCACCAGCAGGTCCATCATCTGGAATTCGGGGTATACCTTGATGCCCTTACGCAGAGCGTCCCCATAGAGCGTATCCAGGATGACGCGCCCCGTGCGGTCGGCGGCGTGGCAGGCCCGCTTGACCGCCTTCTTCCCGAATTCGCTGGTGTGCCCCCCGAACGGCCTCTGGGCGATCTTGCCTTCGGCTGTACGGTTGAAGGGCACCCCCAGGTGTTCCAGTTCATAGACGGCGCGGGGAGCGTCCTGCGCCAGCACCTCGGCGGCGTCCTGGTCGGTGAGGTAGTCACCGCCCTTGACCGTATCGTACATGTGCCATTCCCAGGAATCGGGTTCCTCGTTGCCCAGGGAGGCGGCGATGCCCCCCTGTGCCGCGCCCGAATGGGAACGGGTGGGATACACCTTGCTGACCACGGCCACGTCCAGCTTGCCCGCCAGCTCGGTGGCCGCTCGCAAGCCGGCCAACCCGCTGCCGACGATCACCACGTCGTGTGTCCGAATCGCCATGACCGTCCCCTATTCCCGCGCATCCATGGGGTTGTACACGCATCCCATCAGGCCGCAGTAGTTCCCCACGTATTCCGCCTGGGGCCGGTACAGGGCGGGCTTGCCCTGCACGTCGCCCAACTTCTCCTCGATGATGTGGGCGCACCAGCCGGAAATGCGGGAAACGGCGAACACGGGAGTCATGATGTCACGGGGAATCCCCATGACGTGGTAGACGGACGCGGAGTAGAAGTCAACGTTGGGCTTGAGGTCGCTCTTGCCCCGTTTTTCGAACTCCGCCAGCACCGTCTGTTCGATCTGTTTGGAGAGTTCGTACCACTGAGGCTGCCCGGTCTTCTTGCCCAGCCGCTCGCTCATTTTCTTCAGCACAACGGCCCGCGGGTCCATGGTCTTGTACACGGCATGACCCACGCCCATCACCTTCCGGCCCGTGTCGAGTTGCTTTCGGACCCAACCGGGAACGTCCTTTTCCTGTTCCAGCGAGAGCAGCATGCCCATGACGGCCGCGTTGGCTCCGCCGTGGAGACTCCCGGACAGTGCCCCTATGCCCGCCGTCACCCCGGCATACATGTGCGCCTTGGTGGACACCACTTCCCGGCAGGCAAAAGTGGACGCGTTGAAGGTATGGTCCGCGTGGAGGACGAGGCAGACGTCCAGGTCGTGGGCCATCTCCTCGTCCGGTTTGTCGCCGGTAAGCTGGTAGAGGAAGTTCGCGGCATGAGATAGGGAACCGTCCGGAGGAATCGGGTCCTTGCCCTGCCGGATTCGGTGCCAGGCGGCGATGGCCACCGGCAGCCGCGCGATGAGCCGAACGGCCCTGCGGACGTTCGCTTCGCGCGAATCGTCCTCCAGGTCGGGGTCCGTCGTGGCCAGCAGAGGTACCGTGGCCTGAAGCACGTCCATGGGATTGGCGCTTTTGGGCAGGCGTCGGAAAGTATCGAAGAGGAATCCCGGCACTTCCCACGATTCTCTCACCCGGGCGGAAAAGCCTTCCAGCAGCTCTTTGGACGGCAGTTCGCCGAAAAGCAGCAGGTAGGCGGTTTCCATGTAGGAGGAATTGGCGGCCAGCTCTTCAATACGATACCCCCGGTAAATGAGGATGCCCTTGTTGCCGTCGATGAAACTCACCGCGGTGTCGGCTACCGTCACCCCCCTCAGCCCCGTATTCTTCACGTTCACGACTTCGGCCATGGTTTCTGTCTCCCTTTCGCCTTCTATGTCGGTTCACGCCGGTAGTGCTATTTTCCCCTGGCGATCTGATCCCGCGCCTCGTTCAGCACGGAGCCCGCCAGGATTCCCTGCCGCTGGCGGTCCGAGATGTCCAAAAGCGTGACGATACTCTTGCCGCCGATGGTTACGGGGATTTCCACTGCTCCCTGCTGCAAGAGTTTCCGCACGTTGGGGAAAACCACCTGAGCCCCTTGCTGTGCGTCGTCGTAGTCGGCCGGATTCTTGAACGTCAAGGGAAGGATGCCGAAGTTGCACAGGTTCGCCTTGTGGATGCGGGCGAAGCTTTTGGCGATCTTGGCCCGCACGCCGAGGTAGCGGGGGGCGAGGGCCGCGTGTTCCCGGCTGGACCCCTGTCCGTAGTTATCCCCGCCGATCACCACCACTGCGGGGAATTCCTTGCATCGCTGGGCGAATGCCGCATCGATCTGGTGGAACACAAACTCGCTGATGGCCTCGATATTCGACCTGAGCGGCAGGATGGACGCGCCGGCCGGCATGATGCCGTCGGTGGAAATGTTGTCACCCACCTTGATGGCCACCACCGCTTCGAGGGTTTCGGGCAGTTCGTCGAAGCGCGGCAGGGGCTTGATGTTGGGGCCCCGTTCCACTTCCGTGCTCCGGTTCCCGGCCGAGGGGAATATGATGGATTTCTCGTCAACGAAGTAACTTTCCGGGTCCTTGATGCGCGGATAGGCCATTTCCTTGCCGAGGTCGCGCGGGTCGGTGATGACCCCCTTGAGGGCTGCGGCCGCGGCGGTTTCCGGCGAACAGAGGTACACCTGGTCGTCCTTGGTGCCCGAACGGCCGGGGAAGTTGCGGGGGAACGTACGCAGGCTCACCTGTCCCGTGCCCGGCGCCTGGCCCATGCCGATGCAGCCCAGACATCCCGATTCGTGAATCCGCGCTCCGGCCATGAGCAGCGACATGACGCCGCCGTTCCTCGCCACGTTCTCCAGCACCTGCTTGCTGCCCGGATTGATGTGCAGCGAAACGTGCGGCGCATGCATGCGCCCCTTCACCATTTCCGCCACCACCATGAGGTCGCGATAGGAGGAGTTCACGCTGCTTCCCACGATCGCCTGATGTACCGTGATACCCGCCACTTCGCGCACCGTTTTGATGTTGCCGGGCGACGAGGGGCAGGCGATGAGGGGTTCTACCTTGGCCAGATCGATTTCGTCGTATTCGTCATACTCGGCGCCCTCGTCGGCGGAAAGCGGCACCCAGGCGCTCGCCCTGCCCTGCGCTTCGAGATATTCGCGGGTTCGTTCATCCGAGGGAAACACCGTGGAGGTGGCGCCCAGTTCCGTTCCCATGTTGCCGATGGTTTCCCGGTCGGTGGCCGACAGGCTCTTCACGCCCGGTCCGTAATACTCGACGACCTTGCCCACGCACCCCTTGACGTCGTAGCGGCGCAGCATCTCCAGAATCACGTCCTTGGCGCTCACCCAGTCGGGCAATTCACCCACCAGCTTCACGCCGAGCACTTTCGGACAGGGAATGTTGTAGGGCCTTCCGGCCATGGCCAGGGCCACGTCAAGGCCCCCGGCGCCGATGCCCAGCATGGATATCCCGGCCGCCCCCGGCGTATGGCTGTCCGAACCGATGAGCGTTTTGCCCGGAACGCCGAACCGTTCCATGTGCACCTGATGGGAAACCCCGTTGCCGGGCTGGCTGAAATGAATGCCGTAGCGCATGCAGGCCGTGCGCAGGAAGGCATGATCGTCCGCATTCTTGTTGTCGGTCTGCAGGAGATTGTGGTCCACGTATTGGGCCGCGACTTCAACTTTTACCGAATCGACGCCCAGCGCTTCGAACTCCAGCATGGCCATGGTGCCCGTGGCGTCCTGCAGGAGACTGTGATCCATCCGTATGGCGATTTCCCCCCCGGGAACAAGCTCGCCCTTTACCAGGTGAGCCTTGAGAATTTTTTTTGTCAGGCTGTCACTCATGTTTTCCTCCGATGTCAGCGTAATACAATGCTATTCTGAACTTCGACCCTACTTCCGTTTGGCGTGTCGTGCCGGAAGCGGCGGCCGAACCGGAACTGTTTCGATGGGAAGAACGATACGATTTTCCGAAGTCGCCGTATCTTCTGGTACACGCAAAAATCTTATGCTACGTTAACGGCATGTTCAAGGGCAATGTGAGAAAAGCATAACCGCTCAGCCGCTATTGCACCTCGGAGAGTCTGCCATGTCGTTCGTTCTGCCCCCCTACTCGCCGCCCGACTTCACCGTTGCCCCGCTGAAAGACGCCCCTCTCCTCCGTTTCCAAAAGGTGGACGTCCCGGGAGTTGCACCCGGGGGATACCATGCGACTTCGGTATTCCCGGAATACTGCCACGTGCGCCCCGGCGAATGGGCGCTGCTGGAACGTTCCCGTATGGATTGCGTCATCGTGAGAGAATCGGGCGGCGCTCTGCGGGTGCGGGAATTCCGGACCCTGAAGGTCGGCGAAGAAGTCGCCGTCGGTCGGGGCGAAGACGGAGAAGACGGCATTTACGTTCATACCGAAGCCTTCCTGGCGACGGAGCGCCGGGAGAAGTTCGCCTTCCGCACCCGCACGTCGCGGGAGACGTCGTTTTCGGTCGACTATGACGAATTGTACGAGTTGCTCCCCTTCGAGCGCAACCACGGCAGTATCGTTTGGGTGCTCGGCCCGGCGGTGGTGTTCGACAAAGACGCCCGCGATGCGTTCGTTTCGCTGATCGAAGGCGGCTACGTCAACGGCCTTCTGGCGGGAAACGCGCTGGCGACCCACGATCTGGAGGGCGCGTGCTTCAACACCGCGCTGGGGCAGGAAATCTATTCCAAAAGGCCCGTGCCGGCCGGACACTATAACCACCTGGACACCATCAATTTCATCCGCCGCGAGGGTTCCATCAAGGAAGCGATCCGCCGGGGCATGGTGAAGGACGGGGTGATGAAGGCGGTCCTCGGCCATGAGGTGCCCTACGTGCTGGCGGGTTCCATTCGGGACGACGGGCCGCTGCCCGAGGTCGTACCGGACGTCTATCTGGCCCAGGACAGAATGCGGGCCGTCACCTCGACGGCGACCACCATCATTGCCCTGGCCACCCAGCTTCACACCATTGCCGTAGGCAACATGACTCCGTCCTATCACGTAACCGCCGACGGAGCGGTGCGGCCGGTCTTTTTCTACTGCGTGGACATGTCGGAGTTTGCGGTAAACAAGCTGGCCGACCGCGGCTCCCTCACCGCCCACTCCATCCTCACCAACGTGCAGGACTTCGTGGTGACCCTGGAACGGGGATTACGCAAGCGGTAAGCAACGAAACGACGGCGGTCACCCCGTGACGATTTCCGTCCCGCTCCCGCCGGCAACGGCGCTTTCGATGTCCTCGGTCGAACAGATCACGGCCCGGCCGCTGCCGTTCCTTTGAAACTCCACGGCGGCTTCCACCTTGGGACCCATGGAACCGGCGGCGAACCGGCCGTCCCGCAGAAGGAGTTCCGCTTCGCCGACGGTGAGACGCGAAACGTACCGTTGCCGATCCGTGCCGAAATCGAGCGCCACTCCCGGCACGTCCGTGGCGATGACGAAAATGTCCACTCCCACCTCAAGGGCCAGCCGAACACTGGCCAGGTCCTTGTCGATTACGGCTTCCACCCCCTGAAAACGCCTGCCGTCGCGGACGACCGGAATGCCGCCTCCGCCGCATGAAATCACGATGAACCCTAGATCGATGAGTTTTCGGATCTCCCGCTTTTCCACGATGGTCACCGGTCGTGGGGACGCGACCACCCGACGGTAGCCTTTGGGCGTCTCCACCGTCCGGTAGGGGAGCCGCGCGGCCTCCTCCCTGCCGAATACCGGACCGATGGGTTTGGACGGACGGGCAAACGCGGGGTCGTTTTCGTCCACCACAACGTAGCTCAACAGGGTGGCCAGGTACTGCTTCTTGTCCAATCCTAAATCGGTAAGCTCCTCGTCCAATGTTGCTTCGATCATGTACCCCATCTGCCCCTGCGTCTGGGCCACGAGGATTTCCAGGGGCATTCTCGGCACTTGCGTCGTTGATTCCTGCTGCAGCATGAGTGCGCCCACCTGCGGGCCGTTGCCGTGCGTGATGATGATGCGGTAGCGGGTGGACAGCCGGGCGATCTGACTCACGGCGGTTCGCAGATTGGCGAATTGTTCCTGAATTTCTCCCTTTTGGCCCTTTTTGACCAGGGCGTTGCCTCCCAGTGCGATGAGAACGATCGGTTCCGCGGCGAATTCACCGGTCATGCGGGTTTCTCCATGACCGGATGCGACGGGACAATGTTCATGCCGGCAAGTTTTTCTTTCAGTACCGTCTCCAGTGTGGGCTCCCCATGATCCGCGTACTCGTAGCGAACGCGTATGGTAGGTCGGTTCACGTTAACGATCCGGGTAAGCTGAATGGGCGTGGCGAAGAGCACCACGTCACAACCGCAGTTATTGATGGTGCCCTCCAGATCGCTCACCTGCTGCGGACTGTACCCCATGGCCGGCAGGACCGGGCCGATGCCCGGATACCTTTCGAACGTCTGCCTCAGGCTTCCCACCGCGAACGATCGGGGGTCGACGACTTCCGCGGCGTCGAATTTCCGCGCGGCGATGAATCCCGCGCCGAAGGGCATTCCCCCATGGGTGATGGTGGGGCCGTCTTCCACCACCAGAACACGCCTGCCGCTGATGCGGGAAGGGTTGTTCACCAGCACGTTAGACTCGGCGAGAATGATCGTGGCATCCGGGGCATACTTCCGAATGTTCGCCCGTACCTTGTCGATGGCCTCCTGCGGAGCGGTGTCAACCTTGCCGATGATCGCCACGTGGGCCATCCGCATGTTGGTCTCGCCCGGGTAATAGAGCAGCTCATGTCCCGCACGATGGGGGTCGAACAGGACGATGTGCAGGTCCGGCCGGTAGAAGGGAGTATCGTTATTGCCCCCGTCCCAGACAATGACGTCCGCTTCCTTTTCGGCCCGGGCGAGGATTTCCCCGTAATCCACTCCGGCGAACACGGGAATGCCCATCTCCACCAGGGGCTCGTATTCCTCCCGTTCCTCGATGGTGCATTTCTGCGTTTCGAAGTCGCGGTAGGACGAAAACCGCTGCACCACCTGTTCGCGGAGGTCGCCGTACGGCATGGGATGGCGCACCGCCACCACACGCTTGTCCATGGACCGCAGAATCTCGCATACCTTCCGGGTGGTCTGGGACTTGCCGCACCCCGTCCTCACCGCACACACAGCGATGACGGGCTTGGAGGAAGTGAGCATGGTGTAGGTGGCGGCCAGCAGAATGAAGTCCGCGCCGTGGGCCATGGCGATGGAACCCTTGTGCATCACCTCCACGTGCGGCACGTCGCTGTAGGAAAAAGCCACCAGATCCGCACCGTGGGCCCGGATGAGTTCCGCCAGCTCGCTTTCGGGGTAAATCGGTATCCCCCCGGGATACGCTTCCCCGGCCAATTCGGGGGGATACACCCGGCCTTCGATGTCGGGGATCTGTGCGGCGGTAAACGCCACCACCCGGTAACGGGGATTATTGCGGAAGTAGACGTTGAAATTGTGAAAGTCCCTTCCCGCCGCTCCCATGATAATGACTTTTTCCACCATGCTTCCGTCGCTCCCTATGTAACAGTGGCCGGTAATCTTCTGCATTGGACGAATGGACAAATAACCGGGGCGCATCCCCCTGCCGCAAGCCGAGACGTTCACAGCCGAAACACGCCTCCGCCGGTGCATTCGCCCGTCCACTATATCACATCTCGTTATAAGCTCGAATGACGGAGGAAAACCCGTCTTCGCAGTCGCATTTTCCCTCCTGCCGGCAGCGCCGCCCCGGGTGAGGACGGTCGGGCCTGTAAGGATCATCGTGCATCAATATATTTTGGCTTTATCACGAGAGACGCTGCATTTGCATAGCAAATGCCTCCCTCACCGCCGTCAATTGAAGACGAACGGACTTACGGACATACAATTCCGGTTGAACTTCCCTCCTCCTTCTGCTACACCTCTGCCCAAATTACATGGTTCAGGGGGAACCAGGAAAGGAGGGAGAGGAAAAAACGCTGAACCGGTCGGAGGCTTCAGGGGTGTGGCTTCCTGTGCCGGAAAACCCGTAGGGACAGCGGTTGTGCGGGTTTGGTCATGCGTAAGGAGTAGGGATGAATGCCTCCGTAATGTCTGCTTCATTGAAGGGGGACTGATAAGGAGTAGATCCGTCGGCGGCATGGGATATGAGGTGTGTATGTGGTCATTTTGTCTGAACCGCCGCAAGGGCGGTGACGGTTCGGTATGCCGTTGTGGAATTCCATTCATTGTCTTTTTGTTCGTCTCTTCATTTTTTCTTTTCATTTCTCAGTCCTACGCAGCACAAATAACGCTTGCGTGGAGCCCTGTTTCAACTTCATCGGTTCAAGGATATAAAATCTACTATGGTACGACAAGCGGTTCGTACGGCTACAGCGCCGGTGTCGGCAAAGCTACTTCATATACTATCAGCGGACTCCAGGATGGAAAGACCTACTACTGCGCAGTCACTTCCTACACCTCGCTCTACGAAAGCGCATATTCAAATGAGGTGAAATACTCCACTGCACCCGCTTCCTCTTCTTCCGGCGGAACCTCGTCCGGCGGTCGGCACGTCCTCCGGTTCGCAGTCGACGACGGGTGACGTGGTGGCGGCCTTGAACGTGGGGGGCACGACTTACACGAACGCGGATGGTACGGTGTACCGGTCCGACGCGTATGTCTCCGGGGGAAAGAAGTCGAGTTCGAACCTTTCCATAAAAGGCACTCAGGACGATTACCTGTACAACACCAACCGCTACGGCAATATGTCTTTCGATATTCCCGTGGCGAAGGGAACGTACTCGGTGACCCTGCAATTCGCCGAAACGTACTGGACCAACGCGGGATCGAGAATCTTCGACGTGTACATCGAAAACGGGCTGGTGCTCGATAATTTCGATATCGTCAAAACCGTGGGCGGAATGCGCATCGCCTGCGACCGCACCTTTCAGGCGAAGGTGAACGACTCCCATCTGAACATAGACTTCGTAACAGTCAGGGACAATGCCCAGGTAAATGCGATTATCGTTCGGGCGGTATCCTCGTCGGGCGCTTCGGCAAGCTCCAACAGTTCGGGAACTTCCGGTGCTTCGAACAACAACGTGGTACCCGTATCGACCTCGACCGGAGGCGGCGGATCGGTCCCGGATGTCAATACCGGATCGACCTCGAACGGCGGTGGAGCGATTACGGAAGATTCATTGCTGCAGGGTCTCATTGCATACTGGAAATTCGATGAACCCCGCGGGCATCTGGCCCTGGATTCCACCGGCAACGCCAACGACGCCATTCTGGAAAACGGAGCGTCGTTCACGAGGACATCCCAATCGGGGAGAGCGTTGCTGTTGAGGGGATTCGACGACTACGCAGATGCCGGCACCATCGACGTGCGGGGAAGCGCCGTCACCGTCACCTGCTGGTTGTACGCATATGGTACCCCCGAGGACGACGCTTGTCTGATTTCCCAGGCATCCGGAACGGGGGAGCAGGATTCCTATTTCATGCTGGGAACCGCCGACGGCCCATCCGGCACTACCTTGCGCTTTCGCCTGAAGACGAACAGGCAGGGTACGCAAACGCTCACGGCCGATTCGGGGTCGATAACGGCTCGGAAATGGTATCGCGCCACGGCGGTTTACGACGGTGCGAACATGGCACTCTATCTGAACGGGTTGAAGATCGGGACGGTCGCAAAAACCGGCAGCATGGTCGCCGCCGGCAATGTCGGCTGCTGGATAGGCAACAGTCCGAGTTCCGGCTACTCACGCGGTTTCAACGGGATTATCGACGACCTTCGCGTGTATGATCGGGCACTGACAACGGCTGAAGTACAAGCGCTGCCATAGGAGAGTGTCGAAGAAGTCCCCGGAACCTCACTCCCGGCGAAAGCCGGGATCTAAAAGCCATGAAGAATGAAGGACGAAAGATCGAGGGGCCCGAACGGGCCCCTTTCATTTACGCCACGTTCTCGCTGACGGATACCGGAATCATAAACTGCGGAAGGTAGTCCCGCCCCCCGGCCTTGGAGCCGATACCCGACATTTTATAGCCGCCGAACGGCTGGCGTTCCACAATGGAACCGGTGATCTTCCGGTTGATGTAGCGGTTTCCCGCATCGATCTCGCGTTTGAACTTCTCGATGATTTCCGTATCCTGGGCATAGATGCCGGCCGTGAGACCGTACCGCGTGCCGTTGGCGATGCGCAGGGCCTCGTCCATGTTCCGGGCCCTGATGACCGATACCACCGGCCCGAATATCTCCTCCTGGGCGATGCGGCTCTCCGGAGGAACGTCCGCGAAAATGACCGGGCCGACGTAGTGCCCGTTGAGGGCCGGGGTTTCCCGCTCAAGAGCGGTGACCGCCTCTTTTTTCCCGATTTCGATGTAGCCCCGTATTTTCTCCAGCTGCTCGCGGCTGATAACCGGCCCCACCAGGGTTTCCGGTTCCTCGGCCCGACCGATTTTCACCGATCCGGTGAGAGCCACCAGTTCTTCCAGCACCCGGTCGTAGACCGGCTCCACCGCGATGACGCGGGAGGCCGCCGAACATTTCTGCCCCGAATACCCGAACGCCGAGGCGGCAATGCCCTGTACCGCTGCGTCGATGTCCGCGCTCTCGTCCACGATGACGGCGTTCTTTCCCCCGAACTCGCCGATGACCCGTTTCACGTTTTTCTGGCCGTGATGCGTCACCGAAGCGAGCTGCACGATCCGCAGCCCCACGTCCTTCGAACCGGTGAAGGCAATCAGCGATACGTTCGGGTGATTCACCAGACGTTCGCCCACCTCTTCCCCGCTGCCGGGGAGAAAATTGAGGACCCCCGCCGGAATGCCCGCGTTCAGGTACATCTCCATCAACCGCCAACCGATGACCGGCGTGTTGCCGGACGGTTTCATGATCACCGTGTTACCGGCGACCAGAGCCGCCGAAACCATGCCGGTGAGGATGGCCAGGGGGAAGTTCCAGGGTGCGATCACCACGGCCACGCCCCGGGGAATGTACGTCACCTCGTTGATCTCCCCCGGAGTAAACTGCGTGCGGTAAGGGGAACCGATACGGATCATCTCCCGCCCGTAATATTCGAGAAAATCAATGGCCTCGCACACGTCCGCGTCGGCCTCAACCCGCGTTTTTCCCGCTTCCTTCATCACCAGAGCGATGAGCTGCATGCGGTTCTCGCGAATGTTTTCGGCCACGGAGAACAGATAACGGGCCCGCTCTTCCGGCTTGACGAATCTCCAGGATTCGAATGCCTTTCCCGCCGCCTCCACTGCGTCGTCCACGTGCCCGGCATCCGCCACGGATGCGTTTCCGATGGTTTCCGACGTGTCGGAAGGGTTGGTCGACGTACGAACGTCCCCCGTGAATACACGATTTCCATCAATGAGCAGGGGACAGCTCTTGCCGCCATGGTCGGAAGCATGCTGCAACGCCTCGTCCAGGATTTTTTGATTTTTCTCCAATGAGAAATCCAACCACGGCTCGTTCACGAAATCCATATTTCTCCCACCTCCATACCATGCAAAGACAATTTCGCCGATCGGCGGTTTTCGCTACCGCAGGCCGGCGGAGATCGACCGCCGTTCCGATGCGCCGGCCTTGTTCCGGAACACGGCGGCCTCCCCTTTTCCTCATCGGGAAGTTCCTGCCCCATTATACCCGAATCACCGGACGGAATACCAAACCGCCCTTTACAAAATGCGACGGGGCACATTATGATTTCATTTTGAACGGCTGTTTCGGATGGGGAAAGCGGCCGCACCGTTTTCCCTTGCGATAAAGTATGCGGCAGGTGTCGAACATCTTGCCGACCCGGCCTCGGATCAGGCCTCTTCAGGTTCCCGGCATGAAAAAGGAGAAACCAGATGCCCAGAACAAAAGTGGACATTCCCCTCAGCGTGGAATACCTCTCCATCCTCGACCAGAACGGCAGCCTGGATGAAGAACTGGAACCCCAAATAGAAGACGAAGCGCTGCTCAAGCTGCACCGCCTCATGCTGCTGGGCAGAAGGTTCGACGAACAGTTGCTCAGTCTTCAGCGCCAGGGTCGCATCGGGACCTTCGCGCCCATAAAAGGGCAGGAAGCGGCGCAGTTGGGAGCGGCATCCGTCATGAAGCCCACCGACTGGTTCGTTCCCTGCTTCCGTGAAACAGCGGTCTGGCTGCTGCGCGGCGCCCCCATGGAGAACATTCTGCTGGGGTTCGGCGGCTACGAAGAAGGCAGCAAAATGGACGAAGACTCCCGCAACGTGCCCATCGCCGTACCCGTGGGCTCCCAGATGCTCCACGCCGTCGGGTTGGCCTACGGCATCAAATACCGCGGCGAGAACGATCTGGCCATGACTTTTTTCGGTGACGGGGCCACATCGGAAGGCGATTTTCATGAAGCCATGAATTTCGCGGGAGTGTATCAACTCCCGGTGGTTTTCGTCTGCCAGAACAACCACTGGGCCATATCAGTGCCCCGCAAACGGCAGACACACGCCAAAACGCTGGCGCAAAAAGGTCTTGCCTACGGATTCACCGGGATTCAGGTGGACGGAAACGACGTCCTGGCGGTGTACGCAGCGGCAAAGGAGGCGGAAGAGAAGGCGCGCAACGGAGGCGGGCCCACCCTGATCGAGTGCATTACGTACCGCATGTCCGTGCACACCACTGCCGACGATCCCAAACGGTACCGCACCGACGACGAAGTGTCCGAATGGGAAAAGCGCGACCCGATCGAGCGGTTCCAGAAATACCTCATCCGCAAGGAGCTGCTGTCGGAGGAGAAGATTCAATCGCTTGAAGCCGAGATCAAGAGCGACATCCAGGCGGCGGTCAAGAACGCGGAAAAACTCATGAAGGAATATACCGACCCTCTGCACATGTTCGAACATACCTGGGCGGAGATGCCGCCGTATCTGAAGGAACAGCGGGAAGAAATGGCCGAAGAGCTGAAAGCCGACGCAAGGGAGGGAGAAAATGGCTAAGATGACGATGGTTCAGGCCCTGAATCTGGCCCTGCGTCAGGAAATGAAAAACGACGATCGGGTCATCGTGCTGGGCGAAGACGTCGGCCGTGACGGGGGAGTGTTCCGGGTCACCGAAGGGCTCATCGACGAATTCGGAGAAAACCGCTGCGTGGACACGCCGCTGGCCGAATCTGGGATCGCGGGCATGTCCATCGGCATGGCGCTCTACGGCCTGCGACCGGTGTGCGAGATTCAGTTCTCCGGATTCGCCTACTACAGTTTTCATCAGATGGAAAACCACGCCGCCCGGCTGCGTCGACGTTCTCAGGGCCGCTTCGCCGTCTCCATGGTGCTGCGCTGCCCCTACGGAGGCGGCGTGCGCGCGCTGGAACATCACTCGGAAAGCAAGGAAGCCTTCTGGGCCCACATTCCGGGGCTCAAGATGGTCATCCCCTCCACTCCCCGCAATGCCCGGGCGCTCCTGGTGAGCGCCATTCGGGACCCCGACCCCGTAATCTTTTACGAACCCAAGGCGGTGTACCGTGCGTTCCGGGAAGAAGTGCCCGAGAAGGAGGAAACCCTTCCCATCGGCAAATCCAACGTGGCCAGGGAGGGGAAGGACCTCACCATGATTTCGTACGGCGCCATGATGCGGCCCACGCTTGAAGCGGCGGACGCCCTGAGGGAAAAGGACGGGGTCGAGGCGGAGGTCATCGATCTACTCACCATATCGCCCCTGGACGACGCCACGTTCACCGAATCGGTGCGGAAAACGGGAAGAGCCGTGGTGGTGCACGAGGCATCGAGGAGCTTCGGCCCGGGAGCCGAGATCATTACCCGCATCATGGAGAAATCCTTTTTCCACCTGGAAGCGCCCATCGCCAGAGTGACGGGCTGCGACATCAACATTCCTCTGTTCGCGCGCGAAACGGCATACCTGCCCGATACCTCCCGTATCCTACGCGCGGCGCGTTCAACCTTGAAAGCATAAGGAAGGAATTCCACATGTCACGATCGTTCAAACTGCCCGACCTGGGGGAAGGCATTCACGAAGGCGAGATCGTCTCCGTTCTCGTGGGAGAAGGCGACACGGTGGAGGAAGGAAATCCCATACTGGAGGTGGAGACGGATAAAGCCACGGTGGAAATCCCCTCCCCCTACACCGGAACGGTGGAGAAGATAACCTGCAAGGCGGGAGACACGGTGCACGTGGGCGACGTGCTGCTCACCTTCGGCGGCGAGGGCGAGGAGCCCCAGACCAAGCCCGAAGCCTCGGAAGACGAAGTTGAAGTGAAGAAAGCGGAAAAGAAAGAAGAGAAACCCGCCGCAAAGGAAGGCAAGGAGGCCAAGCGTCCCGAACCTCGCGAAGAGAAACCCGAGCGGGAAGAGGAACCCGAAGAAGAGGAAGAGAAGGAAAAGGCGGCGAAGAAACCGGAAATCTCCGAAAAGGAGAAACCCGAACCGAAGAAAGAGGGTGTGGTGCCCGCATCCCCCGCCACCAGGAAACTCGCCAGGGAAATGGGCGTGGACCTTCACGACGTCCCGGCTTCCGGTCCCGAGGGTTTGGTGACCATGGAAGACGTGCGCTCGTTTGCCGATACGGGAAAGAAGAAAGAGAAGGAAGCCCCCGCCGCGAAGGGAGCCGAAGCTCCTGCGGCCGAGGCGGCAAAGGGACCGTCCGGCGAAGCGTCGCCCTTGGTGCCGGGGGGCATGACTCCCCCACCCCTGCCCGATTTCACCAAATGGGGCGAGGTGGAACGGGTGCCGGTGCGCTCCGTGCGCAGGGCCACGGCCAAACAGATGGCACTGGCCTGGTCCCAGATTCCCCACGTCACCACTCACGATTCGGTGGACGTGGTAATGCTGGAGGAATTCCGCAATCGGCACAAGCAGGACGTGGAGAAAAAGGGCGGCAAGCTGAGCATTACCGTCTTCGTGCTGAAGGCGGTGGCCACGGCCCTGCGTGCGTTCCCCAACTTCAACTCCACCCTGGACACTGCGTCCGGGGAAATCGTCCTGAAAAAGTACTACCATCTCGGCGTGGCGGCGCAGACGGAGAACGGCCTGATGGTCCCCGTCATCCGTGACGTGGATCGCAAGAGCATCCTCGAACTGTCCGTGGAACTCACGGACCTGGTAAACCGGGCCCGCGACCGCAAAATCTCGCCGGACGACATGAAAGGCGGTACCTTCACCAT
Organism: uncultured delta proteobacterium; assembly: GCA_963826125.1. GTDB lineage: Bacteria > Desulfobacterota > Desulfarculia > JACQYL01 > CAWGVV01 > CAWGVV01. The sequence continues at coordinate 1,520,617 of CAWGVV010000001.1, forward strand.
TACGAACATCGGCCCCATGGGGGGCGGACACTTCAACCCCATCATCAACTATCCCGAAGTGGCCATCCTCGGAATGGGCCAGGCGCGGCTGGAGCCGGTGGTGCGTACTTCCGCCGGCGGCACCCCGGAGATCGTGATCCGGAGGATGATGCCCGTCTCCCTCACCATCGATCATCGGGTGCTCGACGGGGCGGATGCGGTGGCGTTCCTCGGCATGATCAAATCGGTGCTCGAAGATCCGGACCGGTTGCTGATGTCCATGACCTGACGGGGTTGAAGAATAAGCGGGGAAGGCCGTTCCTGCGGACGGCCCCGATCCGCCGTTTCCGGACGTTCCGGGCTGCGGCTCCCGCCCGGAGTGTACTTCCGGGAGATTCTTCAACGCCCTGTCGAAAGGGGAAAAATACGATGGTAATGGGGGAATTCACCCAGGAAGCGGATGTGGTGGTCATCGGCGGAGGACCGGGCGGGTATACGGCCGCCTTCCGGGCGGCGGACCTCGGCCTCGACGTCACCCTCGTCGACGATGGCCCTCGGCCGGGCGGAGTGTGCCTCTTTCGGGGCTGCATCCCTTCCAAGGCGCTGCTGCACGTTTCCGAAATCATGCACGACGCGCGGACCGCGGAAAAATTCGGATTGCGGTTCGGCAAGCCGGAAATCGACATCGACCGGCTCCGACAATGGAAAGACGACGTTGTGGACCGGCTCACCAACGGCCTGGTCACGCTCTGTAAAAGGCGGGGCGTGCAGTTTCTGCAGGGGAAGGCGGTCTTCGAGGACTCCCGACATCTGCGTCTCCTGGAAGCGGAGGTAAGCCACATCAAGTTCCGCAAGGCCATCCTGGCCACGGGCTCGCGGCCGAGCACCTCCTTTGGCGTAGAATTCAAAAAAGGCGGCCGCATCATGGATTCCACGGGCGCCCTTGAGCTGCCCGACATTCCGAAACGGCTCCTGGTCATCGGCGGCGGCTACGTAGCCCTGGAGCTGGGCTCCGTGTATGCCACCCTGGGGAGCGAAGTGACCCTGGTGGTGCACAGCGAACGGCTGCTTCGGGGCGCGGACGCCGATCTGGTGCGGCCCTTGCAAAAGCGGTTGGACGACCTCTTTGCAGCCATTGTTTTCAATACCGATACAAAGGAATTCAAGGAAAACGAAAAGTCGGTCGATGTCGTTTTCGAAGGAGAGATAGAGAAGAAGGAGCAGTCTTTCGACCGTGTGCTGGTGGCCATTGGAAGAACTCCCAACACCGAGGGGCTGGGTCTGGAGAAGACCAGGGTAAAAATCGACAAGCGCGGATTTGTGGAAATCAACGACCGCCAGCAGACGGCGGACGAGAACATCCTGGCCATCGGGGACGTGGCGGGCGGCATTCTGCTGGCCCACAAGGCCATGCGTGAAGGAAAGGTTGCGGCGGAAGTTATTGCGGGAAAGCCGTCGGCCTATGACGTGCGGGCCCTTCCCGCCGTCGTGTACACCGATCCCCAGATCGCCTGGTCGGGCCTCACCGAAGAGCAGGCCCGCAAGGAAGGTCGTGAGGTGAAAATCTCCCGCTTCCCATGGAAGGTTTCCAGCCGTGCGCTGACCATGGAAGCCCCCGAAGGAGTCACCAAGCTGCTCATCGAACCCGGTACCGGCAGAGTGGCGGGAATCGGGGTCGTGGGGAGAGGAGCGGAAGCCCTCATCGCCGAGGGGACACTGGCCGTGGAAATGGGAGCGCTGGCCGAAGACGTGGCGCTGAGCGTGCATGCTCATCCCACGTTGTCCGAAACCGAAGGCGAGGCGGCAGAGCTGTTCCTGGGCAGTCCGATTCACCTTCTTCCCAAGGGGTCGTGAATTAGAGGTTTGATCTCAATAGGAAAAACCTGTACGATTCTTCCGCGGTCGAACGATCCCGGCGTATGCGTGTCCATACTCGCCCCCAACGGGCGTAGTCCGAAAAACCGGGCGTGCGGCCTATTCGTCATTCCGGCCCAGGCCGGAACCCGCTTTTCCCGGTGCGTATGGATCCCGGCTGCCGCCGGGGGCGACGTTTCAGGATTTTCTTCAGTTTCCACTGAAATCAGGCTTCTTCCCCCAAGCGACGGTACGATCCATGGCTGAAGCGAAGACGGCGGGCGCGCAAAAACCCGCCATTCCGAAAAAGAAGGTTCTGGTCCAGCCCATCATGCTGAACATGCTGTACGGCCTGGCGCCCGCGGCACTCGGCTCGGTTTACTTTTTCGGACTGCGTTCTCTCGTCATGCTGGCGGTGTGCGCGGCCTTCGCATTCGCCACCGAGGCGGCGTTCACGTTCCGGGAAGGCAAGCCCGTCACGTCCGCCGTTTTCGTCTCCGCGTCCATCTACGCCCTGAGCCTTCCGGCCACAACCCCTTTCTGGATCGCCGTCGTCGGAGTAGTCTTCGGGATACTCTTCGGAAAGATGGTTTTCGGCGGGTTCGGCTACAATGTTTTCAACCCGGCCATGGTGGGCCGGTGTTTCGTGTATCTCGCCTTCCCCATCGCCCTGACCAACCGTTGGGTCGAGCCGTTCAGACACGGCCTGGGCGGCTTTACCGCCTGGCTTGCCCCTCCCCCCGTCGACGCCCTCACCTCGGCCACTCCCCTGGAATTGATCAAGGGTGGAGGCAGTGTACATCTCATCGATCTCGTCGCGGGCACGGTGTCCGGTTCGTTCGGGGAAACCTCCGTCTGGCTGGTGCTTCTGGGCGGACTCTACATCGTCTATAAGAAATCCGCCAACTGGCGATTCGTCGTTTCCTGCCTGGCGGGTGGGGTCGTCATGAGCGGAACGCTCGGAATGGCGGAAATTCCCCACGTCCCCGATCCGCTTACCACCCTCTGTGCCGGTTCGTTTCTGTTCGGAGCGTTCTTCGTGGTGACCGAACCGGTATCCGGACCGAAACAAAAAGCCGCCATGTGGATCTACGGTTTCCTCATCGGCCTTCTGATCGTGGTGATTCGAAGATTCTCCGGCTGGACCGAAGGCGTCATGTGGTCGGTGCTGATCATGAACATCTTCGTCTCGCTTCTGGACATGGGCGTCAAAACGTGGAAATCCCGGAAGAAGGCGGCGGCGTCATGAAAAAGCGCATCTTCTCCGTCCTCTACATGTTCGCCATTACGTTCGTTTTCACGGCCATGGTCAGCGGTATTTACGCGGTGAACGAGGAGCGGATCGCCGTCAACGAAAAGGTAAAACTCTCCAGGATCATTTTGCGCGTGCTCAAGATCGAAGTCCCACCCCATGCTCCCGATGCCGAGATTCTTGCCGTTTTCGACAAGCGGATAAGCAAAACGACGCAGGGAGACCGGTACTATTATCGGGGAGTGGCGCAGGACGGTATGACGGCGGTCGGATACGCGTTTCCCCTGGAAGGCCCCGGCCTCTGGGGGCCGATCTACGGTATGATGGGCGTGGACGCCGATCTGCGGAAGGTGTTGGGGGTGGCTTTCTACGCCCACACCGAAACCCCCGGTTTGGGGGGACGCATCACCGAGGACTGGTTCGTGAAGCAGTTCGAGGGAAAACAGCTCAAGCCCATGGAACCCGCGGACAAGTACTTTTCCCTCGTGAAGCAGGGAAAATCCACCCGTCCCAACGAAGTGGACGGTATCACCGGGGCCTCCATCACCAGCACGTCCGTGGAACGGTTCATGAATAAGGACATTCACCTCTATCTGCCGCTGATAGCGCAGGCGGAATCGATCAAGGTATCATCGCGGTGAGCCAATGGCGAAACTGACTTCCAAAAAAATCTTTTACAACGGCCTGTGGAACGAAAACCCGGTGTTCCGGCAGATCCTGGGCATCTGTTCGGCCCTGGCGGTCACCAATCTGATGCTCAACACCCTCATCATGGGGTTGGGCCTCATTTTCGCCACCAGCCTTTCCAGCGCCACCGTGTCTCTTTTGCGGGACGTCACGCCGGCCCGCATCCGCATGATGGTGCAGGTGCTGATCATCGCTTCCTACGTGATCATCGTGGACATCCTCCTCAAAGCCTACCTCCCCAATATCAGCGAAGCGCTCGGCCCCTACGTGGGCCTCATCATCACCAACTGCATCATCATGGGGCGGTGCGAAGGCTTTGCGCGGATGAATAAGCCGTGGCCCGCGTTTCTGGACGGCATTGCTTCGGGCGCGGGGTACGCCATCGTCTTGTTGCTGGTGGCGCTGGTGCGGGAGACGCTGGGCTTCGGTACCATCTTCGGCCTGAGGGTAATGCCGGAGGGATTCGTCAACTGGACGGTGATGATCACTCCGGCCGGAGCGTTTTTCATGCTGGCGGTCATCATCTGGATCGTGCGTTCCTACGGTCCCAAGACGGACGATACGGCGAAGGCAAAGGCCTAGGAGGACCCATGGAAAACGTTTTGAGCGCCTACGTTATCTTTTTCGCCGCCATATTCACGAGCAACATCCTGCTCACAAACTTCCTGGGCATGTGCTCCTTTCTGGCCGTTTCGCGCGAAGTGAAATCCGCCCTGGGGCTGGGCATGGCCGTCACCTTCGTCATGACCTGCACCTCGGCCCTCAACTACATCGTCTACTACTACCTCCTGATACCCTATAATCTGACCCAGTTCCGGTTCATCATTTTCATCATCGTCATCGCCGCCTTCGTGCAGCTGGTGGAGATGATCATCGAACGGGTGTCGCCGCTGCTCTATGTGGTCCTGGGGGTGTTCCTGCCCCTCATCACCGTCAACTGCGCCATCCTGGGAGTGGCGCTGTTCATGATCATCCGCAACTACACCTTCGTGCAGTCCGTGGCCTACGGAGCGGGTGGCGGAATCGGCTGGAGCATGGCCATCATCTGCATGGGCGCCATCCGCGAACGACTGAAAAACGCCAGAATCCCCAAACCGCTCGAAGGGCCGGGAATCACCCTTATCATCGCCGGGCTGATGGCCATGGCCTTCATCGGGTTCAGCGGTATGATACAGATACAGTAAGGGAGAACGATGGTAGCCATTTTAATCGGTCTTCTGGCCATGAGCGGGCTCGCCGCCCTGATGGCTCTTCTGCTGGAGGTTGCCGACTCCTATTTCGGCTTCTACGGCGAGGTCAAAATCGCCATCAACCAAGGCGATCGGGAGCTTACCGTGAATGGCGGCAGTTCGCTCCTCTCGACGCTGATGGGCCAGGGCATCTTCGTCCCCTCGGCCTGCGGCGGCAGGGGGAGCTGCGGCTATTGCAAGGTCAAGGTGACGGAAGGCGCCGGCCCGGTCCTGCCCACGGAAACACCCTATCTGGAGCCGCAGGAACTCAAGGACAACGTGCGTCTTTCCTGTCAGATCAAGGTGCGCGGGAGCCTGTCGATCGAAATTCCCCCCGAGCTGTTCCTCATCAAGGAGTTTCGTTCCAAGGTCGCCGGGCTGCGCCTGCTTTCGGACAACATCAAGGAACTCAAGCTGCAGCTTTTGGATCCCGTAAAAATCGAGTTCAAGGCGGGACAGTTCATCCAGTTCCAGGTGCCCGAATACGAGGGCTGTGAAGAATCCGTATACCGGGCCTATTCCGTCGCTTCCGCGGCCAGCGATACCGCGGGGATTTCCCTGATCGTGACCAGGGTGCCCCAGGGGCTCGCCACCACCTACATCCACGATTTCCTCAAGGAAGGCGACGAGGTCATTTTCAACGGTCCCCATGGCGATTTCTTCCTGCGCGATTCCGATCGGGACATTTTCCTGGTGGCCACCGGATCAGGCATGGCTCCAATCATGTCGCTGCTGAACAAAATCGCCGATGAAAAGATCGAACGGCGCGTGGTGTTCGTGTTCGGCGCCCGCCACAAGGGGGACCTGTTCTACCTGGACGAGATCCGTGAACTTCAGAAGCGTATCCCCAACATGGAATTTTACACGGTTCTGTCCAAACCGCCGGAGGAAGGGTGGGACGGGGAAAAGGGCCGGGTTACCGACGTGCTGCAGAAGTGCATAACGAGCGGGGATTCCCTCCAGGGCTACATCTGCGGGAATCCGGCCATGGTGGAATCGGTGGACAAGCTGATGCAGGAAAAGGGTGTTCCCGCTGAACACATTTTCTACGATAAGTTCGGCTAGTCATATCTATTCATCCGGTTGAAGAATTGTTTTGAACCGGTGTTTCTCTTCAGCTTGGCCGCCATACTCGATTTTGAAAGCAAAATCATGTAGTGCGAGTCGATAGGCGGAAAAGTATCGTCGTCTTCTCAAAGGATCATAATAGTGGAAATAGCATCACTGAAATTGGCCTATTTTTCACCCACTGGGACAACAAAAGCGATAGTACAGGCGGTGGCGCGCGGCCTCAATCAAAAAAATATCGAACAAATCGATATCACCAGACCAATTGCGCGAAAAATACAGCTACAGACATCGAAAAATGATTTGCTTGTAATTGCAATACCGGTTTACGTTGGTAGGGTTCCTGAACTGTTAGGAGAATGGCTCCATTCGATGAAAGCTGAGAATACGCCTACTGTATGTATTGTAGTTTATGGCAATTTCGATTTTGGCGATGCGCTTCTTGAGATAAAAGATATTGTAAAAGAACGTGGTGGTATCCCGATTGCCTGCGCCGCATTTATCGGGGAACATTCCTTTTCAAGTTCAGACACGCCTATTTCATCATCTCGACCCGATTCGTCTGACTTGCATTCCGCAGAAATTTTTGGTCGTAAAATTAATGAAACACTACAATCACTACCATCACTTGATCCAACTTCCAAGATAATTGTTCCAGGGAAGTATCCTTATAAAGATTTACAGAAATTATATTCAGTGGACTTTATTGATCAGAACGATAGTTGCACGAAATGCGGAGAATGCGCAAGACTTTGTCCAGTTGGCGCCATCGATTTTTATGATTATTCTTTGATTGACAATCAAAAATGTGTCTTGTGTTGCGCCTGCATCAAAGCCTGTCCAGAAAACGCAAGAACGATGAAAGAAAGCATCATTAAAGATATGGCAATGCGACTGAGTAAAATGTGCGAGGAACGAAAAGAGCCGGTATACTTTTTTCATTGTAACGAGTAATAGGCGACCTATAATGCGTGCGCTTATCCACGTTACGAAGCGACAGCAGTTGAAGGCGGTTGTTTTGGCGGACTGTTTTCGTAAGGGTGTGTTTTGTCTTTAGATTTTTGTTAATGGTAAAGATACCTTAGACCACATCCTTTTCCTTTTCAAGGCAGGTTAATGCATAACTGAGGCTAGGCCGCATGGCCCGCCAGGGGGCAGCATGGGACGTTTCCCCATCTTTCAAAGTCCGATCCTCGATGCGGTGGAACTGAAGATGGCCTCCTGCCGCCCCTGGCAGCACGGATTCATGGGGCGGGATGAGCGCAAGCTCGTGGAGGTGCTCACCGACGATCAGGCAACGGTCAACGGCTTGGGGCTGACCCACGCCCGTATTGCCGCCCGGCTTCGCGAACTGGCGGAGAAGGCTCGCGAGGGGTGGGGAGAACCGGTCTGCATCGATGAAAAATTCCTGGTGAAGGTGTTCGATGCCCGGGGAAAGGTGCCCTGCCCCTGGGCGGACGGAATGTTCCCCAAGACCCATGTGGAGATGGAAAACGCCGATACCAAGGAAAAGCTCGTTTGGTCCCACCTTTCCATTCATCTCATCGAGGCGCACGGCTTCTATCAGGGCAGGGAGAGCCCCTACCGCTTGGATCCCGTCGTCGCCAAACGGGTGCTCGAACTGTAACGGTCGGCATGTCGACCGAAAAAACCCCGGATAGCACCATCGCGGCGCTTCGATACGCTTCGGTTTCAATCGGCATTCAGGTTTCCAACCCCTGTAGCGGCTCGGCTGAAAATGCCGGCTGGATTGTGGCGGAATGTTCCTCCTCCTGTTCGCCATCGTCTTCTTATTCCGTTTTCCTTGCACTGAGAAACGGATAATACATTTTTCTTGCAGGCATCGGTGAAGTGTTGTAAGGAGAGACTGGTAAAAGCCGCCGGTTGGGATTGCGCGGCGAACCACCCCATAAACATCATAATCAGAGCCCGATGGAAGAGACACCGAAAGGCACCTACACCGTTCTCCTGGTTGAAGACGACCCCGTCGACATTCGATTCGTCAAAGATGCGCTGTTAGCCTCCCCACAGTGCGGTTTCAAGGTGGAAATCGCCACCATGCTTTCGGACGGAATGGAGAGGCTCAGCCGGGGGGGCATAGACCTCCTGTTGATGGACATCAATCTCCCCGATTGCACGGGTGCGCAAACCGTGGAGCAGGTGTGCCTGAAGGCTTCCGAAATACCCGTGGTGGTGCTGACCGCCGAGGATGACGAGTGCCTGGCGGTGAAATCCGTCCAATCGGGCATTCAGGACTATCTGGTAAAGGGAAGCCTGAAGATCGATCCCCTGGGGCGTATCCTGCGGCAGGCTATCGAACGCCACCGCCTTCAGCAGCAGCTCCGCGCGCTCTCCCATACCGATGATCTCACCGGCCTGCTCAACCGACGCGGCTTCTGGAACCTCTCCGAGCAGCAGCTGAAAATCGCCAATCGGCGGGGCAGCGAAGTACTGGTGCTTTTCGTGGACGTGGACGGCATGAAGTACATCAACGATGCCTTCGGCCATCTTCAGGGGGATCACACGCTGAAGGACGTGGCCCGTCTCCTCAAGGAAACCTTCCGCGAGTCCGACATCATCGCGCGCATCGGCGGCGACGAATTCGCCGTGTTCGCCATCGATACCCCACGGCAGAGCGCCCGTTTTCTGGTCAAGCGTCTCAACGACAACATCGAGGCGCTCAACAGGCTCCAGACAAGTCCCGTCACGCTCTCGGTCAGCGTCGGCGTCCTGGTACGGAAACCTTCCGCCCTCACGTCTCTCGACGACCTTCTTTCCCTGGCGGACTCCCGCATGTACATGAACAAAAAGGTGAAAAACGGAGAGTCCGGGGTCCGCAACTGAGGCATCGGATTTTGCGTTCGTTTTCCCCGTTTCCGACCATTTTGTTCCGCTCTCTCCTCCCTTGCCATCGACCGATTTGACGTACGTCAATGCTTCTATCCCTTGCCGTATCGTAGAAAGTGCGTACTGTATTGATCCGGGAGGAATCGCATTGGAATGGACAGCTGAAGCACGAAGCGAACTGACGAAAGTTCCCTTTTTCATCCGAAAACGGGTGAAGACGAAAGTGGAAGAGGAGGCATCCCGCAGAGGGGATAACCTCGTGCGGCCGGAACATCTGAACGCCTGCCGGCAACGGTATCTTTCCGGTTCCGGCATGGAAGAAGAGGTGCGGGGGTTCCGGGTGGAGCATTGCTTCGGGTCTTCAGGCTGTCCCAACCGGGCCGTGGAGGACCGGGGGCTGGAAGAAGAACTGGAAGCGATGCTTGCCACGCACAACATCAGGGATCTGCTCAAACGGAACGTGAAGGGGACGCTCAAGTTCCATCATGAATTCTCGGTGTCCATTTCCGACTGCCCCAACTGCTGTTCGCGGCCCCAGATCGCGGACGTGGGGCTCATTGGGGCGAGGCTTCCGCGGGTGGCCGAGGAAGGATGCACCCGCTGTCTGGCCTGCGTCGAAACATGCCGCGAAGGGGCCATTGGACTGGACACGGGGGACCACACCCCCCGCATCGACCCGCACGCCTGCCTGGCCTGCGGCACGTGCATTACCGCCTGTCCTTCGGGAACGCTACGCGAATCCGCCCGAGGCTACCGCATTCTGGTGGGGGGCCGACTTGGACGCCATCCCCGGCTCGGCGTGGAGCTTCCCCATATCTACACTCGGGAGGAAGCGGTCAAAGTCGTGGATGCTTGCATGGACTTCCACCTGGAACACAACGAGAAGGGAGAGCGGTTCGGAGAAGTGATCGACCGCAGAGGACTGGACCGTCTCCTGCAAGTCATTGCATCCCGACTGGCGGGACAATCCCGCCCCTCCAAGGTTCCGGCACAAAGCCTGCGGGAAGCGTCCACCCAGCGGACCTGAAATGATCGCATCGTTTCCGTTCCTCCTACCGCGCCTCTGCAAATATTGGTAGTATGGAGCAAGATCATCGCACGATATCGGCAAGGCAGATTCAAACGCCTGTGCGGGGAAGGTTTCGCACGGACGATTCCATCGACCGCACGCATACCATCAAACGGTCGGATACCGAACGGTAGGGGGTGAACCACATGACCGACAGCTACTCGCCCGACAAGCTGCCCGCCTTCAAGGCATACGACGTGAGGGGAAGAATTCCCGACGAACTGAACGAGGACATGGCCTACGCCATCGGACGGGCCTACGCGGCCGAGATCAAACCGCAAAAACCCATTGCAGTCGGGCACGACGTACGCCTCTCCAGCGGACAACTGGCCGCAGCCGTCATCAAGGGGCTGAACGATGGGGGAGTGGATACCCGCAGCCTTGGCCAGTGCGGCACGGAAATGGTCTACTATGCCGCTGCTTTTCCCGAAATGGGCGGGGGCGTCATGGTGACCGCCAGCCATAATCCCAAGGATTACAACGGGGTGAAGTTGGTCACGGAAGGCGCTCGCCCTTTGAGTGGAGATACCGGGTTGCCGGGCATCGAACGACGGGTGCGAAAAAACGATCTTCCCGATTCCGCTCGGAAGGGAACCGACAGGCCGCTGCCGATCATGGAGCCGTACATCCAGAACATTCTGCAGTTCATCGATGTGGGGAAGCTCAAGCCCCTCACGGTGGTGACCAACGCCGGCAACGGCTGCGCGGGACCGGTGATGGAGCAGTTGTCCAAACACCTGCCCTTCCGGTTCGTCCCGTTCTTCTATGAGCCGGACGGTGAATTCCCCAACGGCGTGCCCAATCCGCTGCTGCCCGAAAACCGTGCGGTGACGGCCAAGGCGGTGGTCGACAACAAGGCCGACCTGGGAGTGGCCTGGGACGGGGATTTCGACCGCTGCTTCCTGTTCGACGAGAGTGCCACCTTCATCGAGGGGTACTACATCGTGGGCCTGCTGGCGGAACAGATCCTGGCCCGCAATCCCGGCGCCAAAATCATCCATGATCCGCGGTTGATCTGGAACACGGTGGATGCCGTCAAGAAAGCCGGAGGAGTCCCCGTGCAGTGCAAGTCGGGACACGCCTTCATCAAAGCGCGCATGCGGGAAGAGAACGCGGTGTACGGCGGGGAAATGTCCGCGCATCACTATTTCCGCGATTTCTCCTTCTGCGACTCCGGCATGATCCCCTGGCTGCTGGTGGCGCAGGCCATGTGCACCTCCGGCAAAAGCCTGGCCGAACTGATCGGAGACCGGATGAAACGCTTCCCGTGCAGCGGCGAAATCAATCGCAACGTGAAGGACCAGGACGCAGTCATCGATCGTATCCTGCACCACTACGATGCGCTGAAACCAGAACTCGACTCTACCGACGGAATTTCCCTCACCTTCGGCCAAAACTGGCGGTTCAACCTGCGCAAGTCCAATACCGAACCGGTGATCCGCCTCAACGTGGAAACCTGGGGAGACGAAAAACTGCTGGAAGAGAAGACCGCCGAAATCCTGGAGATGATCGACCGGCCCTGAAAGCGCCGCCCGGCATCCCCTTTGTCGAAACGCACTATTCGGGAGGACCCGCCTTACGGCGGTCCTCCCGAAACGTTTGCCCCGAATCCTAGGCCGAAGCGGCCGCCTTCCTCAGCCGAATGCCGCAATCGGCGATCCCGCCGTCGCACATCCTCACCGTACGCCCGGCATAGGACGCGCACTCCTCGTTGTGGGTGACCATGACGATGGTGGTGCCCTCTCCCGACAATCTCGACAGGAGGTCCATCACTTCGCGGCTGGTAGTCGCATCCAGGTTCCCCGTGGGCTCGTCCGCCAGCAGGATGGGCGGCAGGTTCACCACGGCCCGCGCAATGGCGGCCCGTTCCTGTTCTCCGCCGGACACCTGGTTGGGGAGGCGATGCCCCTTATTGCCCAGCCCCACGCGAAGCAGCGCTTCCTGCGCCAGCTCCCTCTTTTCCCGCGTCTTCATGCTCTTGGTAGCGAGCGGCAGCATGACGTTTTCGGCAAGGCTCAGGTAGGGAATGAGGTTGAAATTCTGAAAGACGAACCCCAGGTATTCGCGCCGGAAGTCCGCCAGCTGATCCCGGCTGAGGGAGCAAATGTCGATTTCATCCACCGAGTAACCCCCGGAAGAAGGGGCGGCCAGCGCTCCCAGGACGGACAGCAGCGTCGACTTCCCGCAACCCGATGGCCCCATCACCGCCACGAATTCGGCCTGCTCGATGGTGAGGCTGATCCCCTTCAGGGCCTCCACCGACCCCTCACCCTGGCCGTATCTTTTGACCACGTTATCTATCTCAACATAACTCATTGCATTTCTCCGCCTGTACGGTACATCCGTTTGGTGTTGATCAATCGTGCATCGAACCGGAGCCCCCGCGCAAGGCTTCAGCGGTTCCCGTTCACCCCCTTCGACAAGCTCAGGACAGGCTTCGATATCTCAGGGTGAACGGCATCGGGCAATCGAGCGCTGTTTTCGTTCGGACTGAGGTTTCGAAGTCCGAACCACTCACGGTTTCCGTCCATTCACCCTTCGCTCCTACGGGTGAACGAGCGGGCCGGAACGATCAGCCCATCCATCCGTTTGCACTGAGGCATCGAAGTTCGGACCCCGGCCCCGCCCGAAACGCTACAGGGTTCGCAACGCGTCGTACGGGTCGAGCCTCGCCGCCATGATGGCCGGGTAGGCGCTTGAAAGCAGCCCCACGAAGACGGCCAGCAGCACGGCTCCGACTCCGAGGATCGGGTCCACGGACAGATGGGCGCCATGGCCTTCCGTGATGAAAGGCAGCGACACCTTGCCCGCGGCCAGTCCTATGACATACCCCAGGATTCCCGCGGCGGCCGACACCAGCGCCGCTTCCATGAGCACCACCTTCATGACGTGGCTGCGGCGAAACCCGATGGCCCGGAAAACCCCGATCTCACCGGTCCGTTCCTTCACGTTGCCCATCATGGTCACCATCACCACCAAGCTGCCCACCAGAATCACCAGCGCGGAAACTCCGTAGGAAAAGGTGCGGAAGTAATTGATGGTCTGCATCCTGCCCTTCACCACCGACTGGATCGCCATCACGCGGGTATCGGGAAGTTTGGCCGAAATCTGCGTCACCATGTCGTTCACGGGGCAGTCCTTGCACAGGGCGGCCACTTCCACCATGGACACGATTCCCTGCTTGTTCAGCAACGCCTGCGCTTCGTCCAGACGGGCGAAGAGAAGGGAGTCGTCCTGGGACCCGGTGGGTGACAGTATTCCGCTGACGACGAACGGCTTCCCTTTGATCTCGATGTTCTGCCCGCGCGCGATTCCCAACACCCTCGTGGCTTCCGCGCCGGCGAGCACCTGCCCCGCGGCGGGAATGGTCCCGTCAATGTGCCACCACGGCTTGATGGTCATTTCCGAGGTGAATTCCCGCCCGGCGAGGAGCACCTCACGGTCCTTCACCTTCACCACACCCAGGACCACCGGGTCCACCGCGGCCAGGTTGGCGCTGTTCTTGATGGTGCGGACGGCCGTGAGATCCGCCTGGCGGATTTCATCGGTCTGGAAGGAGAATCCGCCCAAGGACATTCCCTCATAGGTGAGCGAAAGTTGTTCCGATTTGGGGAGAATGAGGATGTTTGCGCCGTACTTCTCCAGTTTGTGATTGATCTCCTCGGTCATGGCCCGGGTGAGGCTCAAAAGAGCCACCGCAGTGGCAACCCCGATCATGATGCCCGCCAGGACAAAGGCGGCCCGAGCCTTCCGCCGCCGCACGTTCATCAACGCAATGGTTCGTAACGTCACGGAATGTCCCTCCTAGGACGAAAAAGTGAAGTATTGGCGACCCTGTACGATGTCGGCGATTTTCAGCACGACTTTGCCGTTGTCCATTTCCCGCTTGAGAGGCGAAGGATTGCAGCCGCCCTGAATCTGGTTGACCTGGACCGATGCGAACCTCCTGCCGCAGTTGTTGCACACCATGAAATCGCCTTCCTGACGGTATCCCTTGTTGGAACGCCAGCAGACATCGCAGGCGTCGAACGCCGCGCGAATGACGCCGTCGCTGCTCTTCAACACGAAATAGCGAATTTCGAGGCCGTCCTTGTCCTTATAGGAATAGAAGCGGGCCTTTCCGTCCTGGAAATCAGTCGTGGCATAGGCTACCTGGTCTCCCACGATCGATTGCGCAGCGGGTGCCGCGGCAACTTTTGTTCCGGAACCGTGTTGAAGGAGGAAAAAGGCCGCTGCGGCGATCACGACGACCGCCACCGCCAGGATGGACAGTTTGCCCGCCATCGACGTGTTCTTTCCGGAAGAGGAATTCCCCAGGACCGCTGCCTTTTTATTCTGTAAGAGGCTTTCCTTTATCGGACCGCTTTTCTTCTTGGACGCCATATGCGTTTCTCCCTGTTCCCGTGGACCCCGACCGCAGAATACAAATGCACGCCGGACGTTCCACGAACGCTTTTATCGGTAGATTGTGAAAATGAGTTCGAACGGTGAAGGGACGGGAATGTGGCTAAATGATGAGGACGCTCTTCTGCAGATACAGCGGTATCCAATTCCCCCGGGCGTCGTACACCGAATCGTCTCGCCGTTCGGCGGACAGCGTACGGTCCGGCGTCACCACCGGTCTCTCGATGCGCCAGCCGTGGGATTTGGGGAGAGGTTTGAAGGTGGTGGATTCCTGTGCGACCGGGACGGTTTCCTTGAAACAGCAGCAGGGGCCGGCAGGACGCCGCTGCGGCTGGGGAACCGCGTTCCCGTGGCAACCGGGGGCGATCGGTTCACTCTTGGGCAGGGTCAAAAGAGAGCAGGACTGGTCCCATACCGAACCGAGCAGCACTGCCGCTTCCGCGGCGCCCACATAACCGGTGAGGATGACGAACAGTAATAACCTGGGAAACAGTCTGCGGCTCACTTATTGCCCCTATACAAAATAATGTGTAAAATAGCAGCAGACTGAATTGCTGTCAAGAGCGTTTATGTTTCGGTCACCGCACAAGACGCGGCCGGTGTCGGAAACATCGTCTAACGCCGCAAAGAGAGGAGTGGCGCCATGTACACGAAAACCGTCATGGATCATTTCAAAGCTCCCCGCAACGTGGGCGAAATCCCCGATGCGGACGGGGTTGGAGAGATAGGAAACCCGCTCTGCGGGGATATGATGACCATATTCATCAAGGTGGACGAGAAGGAACGCATCAAGGATATAAAATTTCTCACTTTCGGATGCGGAGCCGCCATCGCCGTATCAAGCATGATTACCGAAATGGCCAAAGGCAAGACCCTCGAGGATGCCAAAGCGATTACCAATAAATCGGTGGCGGATGCCCTGGAGGGGCTTCCCAAGAACAAGCTGCATTGCTCCAATCTTGGGGCGGACGCTCTGCATCTGGCGATCGAAAATTATGAAAAGAAAAAGAGCGGCCAGGAGCCTGCGGAACAGAAGCGCCGGGACAAACATGAACATGACCATGGGGAGCACTGCTACTGCCCCTACTGCGATGCCGACGTTACGCCGGACATGATCTCGTGCAGAAGCTGCGGCAATGTCCTCGATAAGCCGTTAACCAAATTGGAGTAGACGCTCCGGGCCGCATTCCATGCTGAAGACGTCTTAAAGGGGGAGCATCATGAACATCATCAATCTCGATCATATTTCGGCCACCCACCTGTTGCCGGAGGTAGAAGCAGCCATGGTGGAGGCCATGAAAAACGCGGACGGCAACCCGTCCAGCCAGCACAAATTGGGCGACAAGGCGGCTGACGCCTTGAGCCGGGCAAGGAAACAGGTGGCGGGTCTTATCAATGCCGGACAGGACAAGGAAGTGGTCTTCACTTCCGGGGGGACCGAATCCATCAACCACGCCATCAAGGGAGTCGCCTTTGCCAATGAGGAGAAAGGCAAACATATCGTCACTTCCAACATCGAGCACAACGCCGTGCTGCGAACCCTGCGCCGCTTGCGGATGATGGACTATAAGGTTACCTCCGTGAAAGTCGACGACTACGGCCGGGTCCTTCCGCAAGACGTGGCGGACGCCATCCGCGACGACACCACGTTGGTCACCATCATGCACAGCAACAATGAGATTGGGACCATAGAGCCTATCCGGGAGATAGCGGAGATCACCCGAAAGCGGAAGGTCCCCTTCCACGTGGACGGGGTGACGTCGGTGGGTATCGTGCCCGTGGACGTACAAGCGCTGGGAGTCGATCTGCTGAGTTTCGCCGCCAACCAATTTTACGGTCCCGCCGGGGTGGGCGCGCTCTATGTCCGATCGGGCACCAAACTATGGCCTCTGCTGGACGGCGGAGTTCAGGAAAACAACAAGCGGGCCGGCACGGAAAACCTCATCGGCATCGTCGGTATGGGGACAGCCGCGGAATTGGCGTCCCACCACATGGAGGAACGAACGGCCCATGTCCGAAAGCTTCGCGAACTGCTCATCCGGGGATTGCATGAACGGATCGACGACATCATCATCAACGGCCATCCCGAGCACCATCTTCCCCACCTGGTTTCGGTGTCCATCAAGTACATCGAGGGCGAGGGTATCGTGCTCATGCTGGACGAAGAAAACATCGCCGTTTCCACCCGGTCGGCCTGCGCCTCGGGCGCCCTGCAGGCATCCCACGTCCTGCTGTCCATCGGATGCGATTTCGCGGACGCCCAGGGCACGCTGGTGGTCACCTTCGGAATCGACAACACGGAGGAGCACGTCGAACGTTTTCTCAATGCCTTGAGCAACGCGGTGAACACCCTGCGCAGCATGTCGCCCCTTTATCGAAAAGCCGCTTCATTGTGAGCTGCAACCGGCCTCTCCCGCGTGTTCCCGTCACAGCGCGCGGGAGGAGCGTCGGCTTTCGCCCTTAAGAAAATCTCCAGGAATGATAAATATCACTTCATTGCCATGACAAAAATTGGTCCCAATAAACCCTTTCTTGCCCCGCGACAGGTAAGACGGTACTCCTTTTCAACCGCCGTTCACTCAAAAGCGGGCTTTTCATCCTAACGCAGCCGGGACATTCCGCCGTCCGATCCTGAAAAAAGCAAAACCGCGCGTTAATGGTCCGCTTTTTGCTAATTTCCTGACACAGCTATTCCGGAGAACTCAAAAACAATTTCCAACGCATCCCGTGAAAAGGAAATGGTGGTCCAATGGTGAAGTCACGTGGGAAGAAAGAGCAGGGATTCACCCTGATCGAGCTGATGATTGTAATCGCGATCATCGGCATCCTCGCGTCCATCGCCCTCCCCTCCCATCTTTTCTACCGGAAGCAGGGGCATTGCGCCACGTTGAAATCGGATGTGCGCAATGCGGCCTCGGCGGCCGCAGTCTACTACGGCAACCACAATGTATGGCCCGGCAAGGACCAGCTTGAAGGGCTGTGGACGGAAACGCTGCCGGGGACCATCACCTTCGCTCCCGACGGCGACAAAAAGCTCACCATCAGCGGCACGGACTCCATCTGCCAGGAGACCTTCACGTACAACACGGACTTCGGCAGCATTCAGGCATCCAACTGATCCGCGTCCGACCTTCAATACCGAAAGCGATACCTCACCTCCCATAGAATTATGGATGGCGATCGCCACCCACATCCGCCCTTTGCCCAAAGGGTACTCACTCCTTGCGTGGGGGGCTGTCATTTCGAGCGACAGCGAGAAATCTCACTCGCAAGACTTCTGATTACGTCCGCCGCACGGCCATCGGATCAAATCACTCATTCATCACCGTAGCCTAACAATCCCCTAAAGCAGGATGTGGTATCCAGGAAAATCCATGCCGTACTCCTGCCGAGCCGGGGACGTGCGGAAACCTTCATCAGGGGAGATCGCATCCATGAGAAAAACGTTGTTCGCTGTCTTTGGTGTTTTTGCGCTGTTTCTGGTCCTTGCTGGATCGGCCTCGGCCGAGGAGAACGCCATCTGCTACAATTGCCCTCCCGAATGGGCCGACTGGGGCACGATGCTGAAATCCATCGAACAGGACGAGTCCATAAAAATGCCCATGGACAACAAGAACTCCGGCCAGACCCTGAGCCAGCTCATCGCTGAAAAGGCCAATCCGGTGGCCGACGTGGCCTACTACGGCGTTTCCTTCGGCATGAAGGCAAAGGAAGCGGGAGTGGTCACATCCTACAAGCCCGCCAACTGGAACGACATCCCGGCGGGTCTGAAGGACGCGGAAGGGTCCTGGTTCACCATCCATTCCGGAACGCTTGGTTTCTTCGTGAACAAGGATGCCCTGGGCGGAAAGCCGGTGCCGAGATCCTGGGCCGACCTGCTCAAGCCGGAATACAAGGGAATGGTCGGGTATCTCGATCCCACGTCCGCTTTTGTGGGCTACGTGGGAGCGGTGGCCGTCACCATGGCCATGGGCGGCAGCTTCGACAACCTGACCCCCGGCATCGACTACTTCAAGAAGCTCATGAAAAACGACCCCATCGTGCCCAAGCAGACATCCTACGCGCGGGTGTTGTCAGGAGAAATCCCCATCCTGCTGGACTACGACTTCAACGCCTACCGGGCCAAATACAAGGATAAAGCCAACGCCGAATTCGTCATTCCGGCCGAAGGCACCGTGGTGGTTCCCTACGTCATGAGTCTGGTGAAGAACTGCCCCCACCCGGAACAGGGTAAGAAGGTGCTCGATTACGTGCTCTCCGACAAGGGGCAGGCGATCTGGGCCAACGCGTTCCTGCGGCCGGTGCGGGCCAACGCCATGTCTCCGGAAGCCGCGGCCAAGTTCCTGCCCGCGGCCGAATACGAAAGAGCCAAGCCGCTGGATTACGCCAAAATGGCGGAAGTCCAGAATTCGTTCCGCGACCGCTATCTGGCAGAGGTTCGCTGACAGGAAAAACCATGCCCCGATCGGGGCTGATACCGCCGTGCCGTGGAGCATCGCCCACGGCGCGGCGAACCGTTCCTTCCGCCGAACCGTCCGTAAATGATTGCATTGCCGGGAAAAAGATCATGAAACAATCCAGAAACTTCTTTCTCGTTCTCCTCGTCCTCCCGGCGGCCATCGTATTTACGGCGTTTTTCCTTATTCCCATGGCCCGCCTGATACTCGCTTCGGCGCAGGGGGCACGAGGATTCGGCGTGTACCTGGACGCTCTCACCACCCCGCGCTACCTCCAGACGCTGCTGGCGACGGTCCTGCTCTCCCTGGGGGTAACCCTCCTGGCGCTCGCGGTGTCGGCCGTCTGCGCGGTGTTCCTCTGCCGCAACGAATTCCCCGGCAAGAAAACGCTCATCGCCATGCTCACCTTTCCCCTCGCCTTTCCCGGCGTCGTGGTGGGGTTCATGATCATCATGTTGAGCGGCCGCCAGGGACTCATCGGGGTTATGACCCAACACCTGTTCGGCCACAAGCTGGTGTTCGCCTATTCCATGTCCGGACTGTTCCTGGGCTACCTCTATTTTTCCATTCCCCGGGTGATCCTCACCGTGATGGCCGCGGCGGAGAAAATCGACCGCAACCTCGAAGAGGCGGCGCTCTCGCTGGGAGCCTCCGCGCGGCACGTGGCCATCGACGTCATCCTCCCGGCGCTCGCCCCGTCGCTCATCGCCTCGGGCGCCATCTGTTTCGCCACCTCCATGGGCGCCTTCGGTACCGCCTTCACCCTGGCCACCAACATCGACGTGCTGGCCATCACCATTTACACGGAATTCACCCTGTCGGCCAACATCGCCATGGCATCGGCCCTTTCCATCGTGCTGGGTATCATCACCCTGGCCGTGCTTTCCGTGGCCCGGACGGCGGCGGGCACCACCGTGGCCGCGGCGGCGTGACGGTATGAAGCGAAGAGCATCCATCTTTGTTCCCCAACTAACCCTCACGCTGATCGTCTGCGCGTTCATGGTGGTCCCGGTGGTGCAATCCATCATGGCGGGGGTGTCGGCGAACTTCCTGGTGGGAATAAGGAGCGGCATCACCACGCGATGGTTCGTTCAGGTGTGGCAGCTCTACCACGACACCATCCTGCGCAGCATCCTCATCGGGGTGAGCTGCGTGGCGATCACCGTGATCGTCGGCGTGCCCGCGGCCTACGTCATGGTCAAGAGCCGATCGTGGTTCATGCGGGCATTGGAGGAGTTCCTGGTCATTCCCGTGGCCCTGCCGGGACTGGCCATCGCGTTGGCGCTCATCATCAGTTTCGGGGGCTTCACCGGCTACCGGACAAGCTGGCTATTCATCCTCACCGGCCACGTCATCTTCACGCTTCCCTTCATGGTTCGGTCGGTCATCGCCGTGCTGGCATCGATCAACCTCACGGAAATGGAAGAGAGTGCGGCGAGCCTGGGGGCGGGACTTTGGTCGCGTTTCCTGGACATCGCGGTGCCCAACGCCATGCCGGGAATCCTCTCCGGCTCGCTCATGGTATTCACCCTCTCGCTGGGGGAGTTCAACCTCACCTGGATGCTCCACACTCCGCTCACCAAGACGCTCCCCGTGGGGCTGGCCGACAGTTACGCCTCCATGCGGCTCGAAATCGCTTCGGCCTATACGATCTTTTTCTTCTTCATGATTATTCCCCTCTTGCTGGCCATGCAGTGGGTGGCGGGCCGGATTCGGCAGGCGGCACCACTGCCCGCCGACGAAACCGAAGCCGTCGACGCGGCCGTATCCATGGGAGAAGCAACACCGTATGCCTAACGGGAAGAAATCGCAGACGTCCGGCATTGCCATCCGCCTTCAGCGGTGCTCCAAGACGTTCGACGACGGCACGCGGGCGCTGGAACCCCTCGACCTGGAACTGGCCGCGGGGGAAACGGCGGTGGTGCTTGGGCCCTCTGGATGCGGCAAAACCACCACGCTACGCCTCATCGCGGGACTGGAAACCCCCGATCCCGGTGGCAGAATATTTCTTGGGGAAGAAGACGTCACCGATGTGCCCATCGAAAAACGTAACGTGGGTATGGTGTTTCAGAGCTACGCGCTCTTCCCCAACATGAACGTTGAGCAAAACATCGCCTACGGCCTCAGGGTGCGGCGCATGCCGCGTTCCGAGCGCGCGCGTCGGGTGAATGAAATGCTCTCCATGATGCGGATCGAAACCCTGCGTTCCCGCCACATCGATCAGCTCTCCGGAGGTCAGCGGCAGCGGGTGGCGCTGGCCCGGGCCATTGCCGTGCGGCCGAGGGTGTTGCTGCTCGACGAACCCCTCACCGCCCTGGACGCCAAAATGCGCGACGCCCTGCGGGTGGAGATCGACAAGCTGCTGCGTTCGCTCCACATCACCGCCCTCTACGTGACCCACGACCAGTCCGAAGCCATGGCGCTGGGAGACCGGATCGTGGTGATGGATCACGGCCGGGTGGCCCAGGTGGGAACGCCCCGGGAGATCTATTTTCGGCCCTCCTGCCGTTTCGTGGCCGAATTCGTGGGAAGCATCAACCGGATGAAGGGCAAGGTGAAGGGCGGCCGGCTCCTGCTCCCCGGAGGAAGCGTGGACATCTCCGCCACGGGCTTTCCGGAAACGCGCAACGGTGACGAAATCGAAGTATTTTTCCGCCCCGAACACGCTCGCGTGGCCACGGAGGGTGAAGGGCATTTCACGGCCACGGTGATGACGTCGTTCTTCATGGGAAACAGGACGCGCCTGGAGCTGGCGATGGACGGTGCGTCGCGCCTCACCATGGAAACCGAAGGCAACCGAACGATACGGCAGGGGGAACGAGTGCGGCTGGAATTGGACACCTCGGCATTGTTCACCCTGAACCAATAACCGGGGAAAATCGTCCCATGATCGTCTGCCAGATATCGGACCTCCACCTCGTCCCCCGGGGAAAGCTTTCCTACGGCGTGGTCGATACCGGTGCGTGCCTGCAACGGGCGGTGGATCACATCAACCGGATGGTTCCCGCTCCCGACGCGGTGGTGGCCACCGGCGATCTTGCCGATCCCGGTTCTCCGGAAGCGTACGGATTCCTGAAGGAACTGCTGGAACCGCTCGCCCCGCCGGTCTTTCTGCTCCCCGGCAACCACGACCACGTCCCTTCGCTGGTCGCCGCATTCCCGGACCATGGATACCTGAAAACGGACCTCCGGAGAAACGATCATCGCTTCATCTGCTATGCGGTGGAAGACTACCCCTTGAGGCTCGTCGGGCTGGACACGGTCACCCCCGGCGACCACGGCGGCGGGCTCGGACCCAAACGGCTCAGTTGGCTGCGTCGTACCCTGGCCGCCCGGCCCCATGTCCCTACCCTCCTCTTCATGCACCATCCGCCCTTCGGCTCCGGTCTGGGGGAAATGGACGGCGACGGCTTTGCCGGATGGCGGGAAATGGGCCGCATCATCAAGGGACACCGGCAGGTGGAAGGGATTTACTGCGGCCATCTGCACCGCACCGTTTTCCGGAAATTCTTCTCCATCCCGGCCATGACCTGCCCCAGCACGGCCATGCAGCTCGCCCTCGCCCTGAGTCAGTCCGACCCGCCCCTTTTCTCGCTGGAACCCTCCGCCGTCATGCTCCACGTTCGTACCGACCTGTGGCCGCGACCCTCCGTGGTGACCCACGTGAGCGTCATCCCAACGCGACCGGGTGAATATGCGGGGCCGTTCCCGTTTGTGGAGCCGGAAGAGGCTGAATGAGCGCACGACCTCCTTTTCGGTCCGAATCAACAAAACGTGAAGAGGAGTACGAATCATCCCCACCCGAAGGCCCCGAGTCCGATGAACAACTCTCCGGCATGCCTCTCCAGATCCCTTTGCGCCGGAAGCTGTCTCGTTCCTCTCCAACGCGATATTTTGCTCATTTCAACGGTAATGCACTCCTTGTGGCAAACAATTTCATGTATTATAATAAAATATATAATTATTCTTTTTAAAATGTTTTTATCCTCCCAACGGAGAGAATTCGAGGTGGGGATTGTATCGGAAACTACCGATAGAACGTCTTCAGGTCGTGGTGTGCCTGAAGACGTTTTGCTGCCGTTGGACAACCGGTCGGCATGGCGGGTCCATCGATACTAATGTCCGAGCTTAACGGTTCCTAACGTTTCCATCCCGTACCTACCATCCGAAGACGCCGTGCGACTGTTGTGCAGTTCATGCTACAAAGCATTCAGGAGGCAAAAATGTCAAATTTCACCGACGTACTCCTGATGGTGCACGTTGGGTTCGGGATGCTCTGCATCGTCGCGAGCGTCTGGGTCTTTGTTGACTCATTGAATGCAAGCGAAAGGAACCAGGCAAGAATAAAACAGGTAAGCCTCGCCGTCGCCGTATGCATGTGGCTCGCATATCTGGTCGGCGGGTACTGGTATGTATTCCATTATACGCCGGACAAAACCATAATTCTCAAGGGACCGTGGCCTTTTGCCCACAGCTTTTTCATGGAGATGAAGGAGCATGTCGTTCTGATGTTGCTCCTGCTGACCACCTATCTTCCCATCGCCGCGTCCAATAACCTTGCATCGAACAAGGTTGCTCGAAATGTAGTGCTTTGGATATCGGGACTCATTGTGCTGGTCGCGCTCGCCATGGATGGTTCAGGCGCTATCATTGGTATGGGTGTCAAAGTTGCCTTGCTGCCGAAATAGGGAGGAGGGCGGTATCATGGGAAAGAACGATCTCAGCAAGTATACGATATCTTTCGGCCTTTCTCTTGCAATAACGAGTATCCTCAGCGCACTGCTGGTTATCGTGAAGGAAACCAATGAAAACACCGTCCTCGCCTGGATGAAAAAGGCCACCGGTCATCATTGGGTTACCCATGGAATATTCGATCTCATCGCTTTCGTTGTGCTTGGATTGCTGCTGGCCCGGGCACACGGGGGCGACGGCGTACGGACCTCGGGGAAAGGCTTGATTACCACTATCGTTGTTACGGTGGTAATCGCTGGTTTGCTCATCGCGGGTTTTTATCTGATCGGAGACTGATCGAAACGCGGAAGGGGCGATCCAATGCCCCCTTCCGTGCCACGATCGAGGCCCAGTTGGGCCGCTCGCTTTTTCGGAAAATGGAAGAAACAAGCGTCTACCGTAGCGACAAGTGACGGGATGTCATAGAATTCCAGGGTAAAGATATACTCGGGAGGGGAAAGGGATGCGAGTGTATGCCGATTTTCTTCGCCATATATTGATGAGTAAGAAGCTGGCCACCAAGGTAGCGACGGTCCTGGTGGCGTTTCTGATTCTTTTCTTTGCAGGCATGACAAAGGTATCGGCTGGCCCGCCCTTTAAAACCGACGATCCGGAACCCGTGGAATATCGCCATTGGGAGGTGTACCTTTCCGCGCAGTATTTCCATGACCGGGACGGCACGTCCGGCACGCTCCCGCACCTGGAGGTGAACTACGGCATCATCCCGGAAGTGCAACTGCATCTCATCGCCCCGCTGGCCTACGACCATCCCAAGGGGGGCTCGACCGTGTTTGGCTACGGCGACACCGAAGTGGGAGTAAAAGTACGTTTCCTCAAGGAAACCGACCGGCTTCCCCAGATCGGTATCTTTCCGCTGGCCGAACTCCCCACCGGGAGTGAACGCAGGGGTTTGGGAAACGGCAAGACGCAGTTTTTCCTCCCCGTCTGGCTGCAAAAAAGCTGGGGACCCTGGACGTCCTACGGAGGAGGAGGCTATTGGATCAATCCCGGCGAGGGAAACAGGGATTGGTGGTTTTTCGGCTGGCTGCTGCAACGAGATTTGAACGATATGTTCACCGTCGGCGCGGAAGTGTTTCATGGTACGCCGAGCGAAGACAACGGGGACAACAGCACGGGGTTCAACGTGGGCGGCCAGATAAACCTGAACGACATCCAGCACATCCTGTATTCCGTGGGGCGTGATTTCTCCGGCCCGAACCGGCTTTCCATCTATCTCGGATATCAGTTGACGTTTGGGCCGTGATACATGAAAAGACTTGTCTACTCGGTCGGCATATCCGTCGTGGTGTTCGCGATCATTGAGGCGGGCGCCATCGTGTTAGGAGGACCGGGCGCCCCTCCGCCGATGGCGAGCATCAGTGACAGGTTCAAGGGCGTCGATTTTTCTGACCTCCCGTCGCCGAGCCACTTTGTGGCTCGCGACGGAATACGCCTCACGTATCATGCCTATCCCGCCTCAACTGGCAGCTCAAAAGGCAGTATCGTACTCGTTCATGGTTCGTCCGGAAAGAGCAGCGGCATGCACGTACTTGCAAAGGGGTTTGCCGCCACCGGCTACGTGGCGTACGCCCTCGACATTCGCGGGCACGGCGACTCCGGCACCAGGGGGCAGATCGCGTACGTGGGGCAACTGGAAGACGACCTCGAGGACTTCATGAACCAGGTGAAACCACCGCACCCTACCACGCTCGCGGGTTTCTCGTCCGGCGGGGGGTTTGTTCTGCGTTTTGCGGGCAGCGCCAGGCAGAAGCTGTTTTCCAACTACCTGCTGCTATCGCCGTTCCTCAGCCCTGATGCACCAACGTATCGCCCGAACAGCGGCGGATGGGTCAGGGTCGGAGTCCCGCGATGGGTAGCGATCGCCGTGCTGAATTCCGCGGGGATACGAGTGTTCAACAACTTCCCGGTGATACGCTTCGCACTCAGAAACGAAAGCAAGACGCGTTTCACACCGTACTACTCGTATTCGCTTGCCGAGAATTTCGCCCCCTGGCGAGATTACCGGGCGAACATCCGTGCCTGCCAGCAGCCCGTGTCGCTCGTTGCCGGAACGGACGATGAAGTATTCCAAACGGACAAGTTCGCTATGGTGTTCAAAGTGGAAGGAAAGGAGATTCCGGTCACCCTGGTTCCCCACGTGGGACACATCGCGATCATTCTGGATCCGGCAGCTATCCAGGCCGAGGTGTCGGCCGTGGAGCGCATGGATGAACTCACCGACCGGGCACGCAAATGACCGGCCCAACCTTTTCATCGAACAAACCCCGGACTTGATTCCCGCCTTGAATGATTGTATGGACGGGCCTTGCTATTCGCCATGCCCTGCGGATAGAACAGAGCTACAACAGCCTTGCATGAAGGGCTCCGGGAGACAGAATGAAACAGAACCATGCGGTCCTGCGGCTGAAAAAGGGCCGTGACGAATCGTTGAAGCGAAAGCACCCCTGGGTGTTTTCCGGAGCGATTGCCGACGCGCCCAAAGGCGCGGCCCCGGGCGAAACCGTGGACGTGCTGTCGGCCGACGGGCAGTGGATCGGCCGGGGAGCATGGTCGCCCCAGTCGCAGATTCGGGTGCGGATGTGGACGTTCCTGCGGGACGAACAGATCGGACCCGCGTTTTTCCGCAACCGGATCGGCCGCGCTCTGGCGCTGCGGCAGGCGTCGATACCGGCCATTGTCACCGACTCCATGCGGCTGGTCAACGGGGAATCCGACGGGCTGCCCGGCATCATCATCGACCGATACACCGACTTTCTGGTGGGCCAGTTTCTGTCAACGGGGGCCGAAACCCACAAGGGGGGGATCGTTCAACAGGCCATGGAACTGACCGGGGCCAAAGGGTTTTTCGAACGTTCGGACGGCGATTCCCGGGCCAAGGAGGGGCTCCTTCCCGCCGTGGGTCTTCTGACGGGAGAGGAACCACCGGACTTCGTGAAAATTCACGAACACGGGCTACGCTACCTGGTTGACGTGCGCAAGGGCCACAAGACGGGTTTTTACCTTGACCAGAGAGACAACCGCGCGGCGCTGTCGGCTTTCACGAAAAAGGCCGAGGTGCTCAACGTCTTCGCCTATACCGGGGGATTCGGCCTCATGGCGGCCAAGGGGGGAGCGTCCCGCGTGGTGCAGCTCGACTCCTCGGCCGACGTTCTGGACATCGCCCGCCGCAACGAGGAGATCAACCGGTTTCCCTCCGGACGATTGGAATACCTTTCCGAAGACGCTTTCAAGGCGCTCCGCCGCTTCCGGGACGAAGCGCTCCAGTTCGACGTGGTTATTCTGGACCCGCCCAAGTTCGCCTCCTCCGCCGCCCAGGTGGAACGGGCGGCCCGGGGATACAAGGACATCAACCTGCTGGCCTTCAAGCTCCTGCGGCCGGGAGGCACCCTCTTCACCTTTTCCTGCTCGGGACACCTGCTCCCTCCCCTCTTTCAGAAAATCGTGGCCGATGCGGCGCTGGACGCGGGGAGAGACACCGTCATCCTGCACTCCCTGTCGCAGGCCCCCGACCACCCCATCGGCCTCAGTTTCCCCGAGGGGCACTATCTGAAGGGATTGATCGTGAGGGCGAACTGAAGAGGAACGGTTTTTCCGTTCTCCCCCACCCGGCGTAGACGCGGGAATCACTCACCTCTCCCCTCTTGGCAAAGAGGAGATGTGCGCGGCGATCGCCCAACCTGTTTTCTCCATGATCGGGGTATGTCGTTCGAGTGCCGGTGAGACATCCCACTCCCGGGATTTCTCCGATCCACTTCCGTTCAAACTGGCCGACAGCATGTTCCCGGCAATACGGTAGTGACCGCTGCTCAGTGTGAGTCTGCTTTCCCGGTAGTCCGCGATGAACCTTCCCTCATGAAGAAACGACATTATCATCCATTTCATGGAGCATGATTGAACCGAGCGTTGCCCTCGGATAATAATCGGTACGGAACACCATTCCTTGTGGGTGCATCTCCTCCCATGGTGAAAGATGGTGGTACAATGGGGGTCACTTCAATTTTGGAAAGGATGAAGCGTTCGAGCTGCCTATGAAAAAGAAACCTGTTCTGGAACCGGGACGGAACTGCTGGCGGGTTGAACATGCCGATCATGCGGCTTTTCTCGTGGATGCCGCCGATTACTTCGAATCCCTGGCCGAAGCGATCAGCCTGGCGCAGAAGGCCGTTTACATCATCGGATGGGACATCGACAGCAGGGTGCCCCTGATTCGTCAAGAAACGGACGATGAAGGCCCCGTCACGTTGGGAGGCATCCTGAACGCCCGAGTATCCTCCACCCCGGGCCTCCATGCATACATCCTCTGTTGGGACTTTTCCATCATCTATGCGTTGGAGCGCACCTGGTTTTCCGTGTTCCGCATGGGATGGAACGCGGACCGCCGCGTCCATTTCCGGCACGACGATCAGCACCCCGCCGGAGGCGCCCATCATCAGAAGTTCGTGGTGATCGACGATTCGGTGGCTTTCTGCGGCGGGATCGACCTCACCAAGAACCGGTGGGATACGCCCGAACACGCCGTGGGGGACGACCGGCGGACCGATCCCGACGGGAAACGATACGGCCCGTTCCACGACATCCAGATGGCGGTGGACGGAGACGCAGCGGCCGCACTCGGCGAACATTTCCGGGAACGATGGCTGTGGGCGACGGATACGAAGCTTAACCCCGTACGGGGCGCAAAAATTGCCTCCTGGCCCCGGTCGGTCAAACCGGACCTTGAAGACGTGGACGTAGCGATCGCCAGAACGCTTCCCGCCTACAAGGGTCGGAATGAAGTGCGCGAGATCGAGGCGCTGTGCAAGACCACCATCGCCGCGGCGGAGCAATCACTGTACATTGAAAGCCAGTATTTTACCTCCTCCATCGTCGCGGGCTGTGTCGCGGCGAGCCTGGAAAAACCGCACGGGCCGGAAGTCGTGATCGTCCTGCCGAAGAAATCGAGCGGCTGGCTGGAGCAGAGCACCATGGACACGCTCAGGGACCGCATCCTCGCGCGTGTCCGGGAGGCGGATACCCATGGCCGGCTGCGGGTATTCTATCCGGTACAGAAGGACGACCTTTCCGTGTATGTGCACGCCAAGGCCATGATCGCCGACGATCGGCTGGCGTGGGTGGGATCGTCCAATCTTGCCAACCGATCCATGGGACTCGACACCGAATGCAATCTGGCAGTGGAAGTCATGGACGGCCGGGAGGCCATTGCCGACTTCCGCAACCGCCTGCTGGCCGAACACCTGGGTGTGGAACCCGAAGACGTGGCCCGGGGATTGGCCGAAAAGAAATCCCTCATCGTGACAATAGAATCCTTTTTGGGTTCCGAACGGACGTTGAAAAAACTGGAGCCGAGTCCTCAGGCCTCGGCCGGCACGGCGGCTATCCTGGGGGACGGATCGCTGGTCGATCCCGAAAGACCGGTGGAATTCGACCGTATGATGGATCATTTCGTCTGCGAAGGAGATACCGCTCACAGGAAGCGTGAATATCTGAAGCCGCTGATCATCCTGGGCGTCCTTCTCGCCATGGCCGCCGGCTGGCGGTGGACTCCCCTTTCGGAATGGGTGAGCATGGATAACCTGACCGCCGCGGCTTCCCGGATACGGGAGAGTCCGGTATCGATCCTGTGGGTGTTGGGCGCCTATCTTCTGGGGGGGCTCACCATGGTACCCATCACCCTGTTGATCGGCGCCACGGCCATCGTCTTTTCCCCGCTGCTGGGGGCGGTGTACGCCATCGGGGGGTGCCTATTGAGTTCCGTTGTCGGGTATGCCGTCGGTTCGTTCCTCGGGAAGGAAACCATCAGGAAACTGGCCGGTCGAAGATTGAACCGGCTAAGCAAACATCTGGCCAAACGCGGCATGCTCACCATGATCTTTGCCCGCAACCTGCCGCTCGCGCCCTTCACCATCGTCAACATCGTGGCCGGCGCATCACGAATTACCTTCAAGGACTTCCTGAGCGGTACGGCCATCGGTATGGCACCGGGGATTTTCGCCATTACCTTTTTTGCCGATCGACTCCTATTTTTCCTGCACAAGCCGAACTGGATGAACATGCTGATAGCCGTATGCGTGGCGGCAGTCATCGCCTTCGGTCTCTGGCTGGCGAAAAAGCGGATTTCGCGAGAATCAGACGGCCAAACGAAGCAGGGGCAATAAAACGGATTCCAAGGATTTTCCCGGTATCCGCGGGAGAAAGCATGGCGGGGAACCATGGTTGTTCCCGAAGGTGCAGGGGTCTGTTGCGGTCGGAGGGCCTCCATTCTCCGAAAGGAAAATTTCGGAATTCAGCTCCATACGCGACTGAGAGGCAAAGGGCTTTTCCCGAGTCCGTTTTATTCCTGTATATATTTGTATCAGTGCACTATAATAAATCTGTATTCCGAGGGGACATTTTTCTATCGCAAACATGCAAGGGAAGGGGGGGAAGCGACCGCAAACAGAGGAGCACCTGACAGGGCAATGAGATCGTGCATCGGCTTCACACCTACAAGGAGGACGGCACATGAGCCTCACCAATAGTGAGATGATTGTACTGTACCGAACGATGTTGAAAATCAGAATGTTCGAGGAGCGCGTGGAACACTACTTCGCGGCCGGCAATATTCCGGGCTTCGTTCATCTGTACATTGGAGAGGAAGCCATTGCCACCGGTGTCTGTTCCGCGCTGCGCAAAACGGATTACATAACGAGCACCCATCGCGGTCATGGGCACCTGATCGCCAAGGGCGGCGACGTACGGCTCATGATGGCGGAGCTGTTCGGCAAACGAACCGGCTATTGCAAGGGGAAAGGCGGCTCCATGCATATTGCCGACATCGATCTGGGTATCCTCGGCGCCAACGGGATCGTGGGCGGAGGGCCGCCTCTGGCTGCCGGAGCCGCCCTGGCCATTCAGTACCACAAAAAAGACCTGGTGGCGGTCTGCTTCTTCGGGGACGGAGCATCCAACCAGGGCACGACGCATGAAGCCATGAACATCTCCACCTGCTGGAAGCTCCCCGTGGTATTCATCAACGAAAACAACATGTACGGCATTTCCTCCTGCACGAAGAACTCGATGTGCGTCCCCGACGTGGCGGACCGGGCGGCGGCATACGACATGCCGGGCGTCGTGGTGGACGGAAACGACGTAACCGCCGTTCACGAGGCGGCCGTCGAGGCCGTCGGACGCGCCAGATCGGGCAGCGGACCGACCTTGATCGAGTGCAAAACCTACCGGCACAAGGGACACTTCCAGGGCGACCCCGATCTTTACCGGCCCAAGGAAGAAGTTCAGGAATGGTTGGAAAAGGACCCCATATCCCGATTTGAGAAGAAATTGATCAATGCCAAAATCCTCGGCGAGGAAGAAGCGCGGCAGATAAAAGACGAAATCGCGAAACAGTTGGATGAGGCGGTACGATTTGCCGAGGAGAGCCCCTGGCCCGCTCCGGGCGAGCTTACCGAGGACGTTTACTCGGTGTGAGGCGCTCCATTCGATTGTTATCGACGCGCACCATAAGGAGGAAATTCCATGCCCAGGATGAATATGGCACAGGCGCTCAACGACGCAATTAGAATTGAAATGCAACGGGACCCCGACGTGTATGTGGCCGGTGAAGATGTGGGGTTGTACGGCGGAATTTTCGGCGTTACCGCCGGGCTGCTGGATGCGTTCGGAACCAATCGCGTCCGGGATACCCCCATTACCGAGAGCGCCATCATGGGAACCGCCGTCGGGGCGGCGCTGGCGGGACTCCGCCCGGTCATCGAATTCATGATGATCGATTTCATCGGAGTGGCCCTGGACCAGCTCTACAACCAGGCAGCCAAGATGAAATACATGTTCGGCGGGAAAGCCCGCATTCCGCTCGTGCTGCGCGGAACCTGCGGGGCGGGGATGAACGCCGCGGCACAGCACTCCCAGTGTCTGGAAGCATGGTTCATGCACGTTCCCGGTTTGAAGGTGGTCATGCCCAGCACACCTGCCGACGCCAAGGGATTACTCATTTCATCGATTCGCGACGACAATCCCGTCGTTTTTCTGGAACACAAACATTTGTATGCCCTCGAAGGGGAAGTGCCGGAGGGGGAATTCGTGGTGCCGCTCGGCAAGGGCGACATCAAGCGGGAAGGAACGGACGTAACGGTGGTGGCTACCGCACGCATGGTGCATTTCGCATTGAGCGCGGCGGAAAAGCTGGCCGGGGAAGGCATCAGCATGGAAGTGCTCGACCCGCGAACGCTTTCCCCCCTGGATGAAGACCTGATCCTGAATTCGGTCCGAAAAACAAACAAGCTGGTGATCGTACACGAGGAAGTGAAGTTTGCCGGATCGGGAGCGGAAATCGCCGCCATGGTGGCGGAAAAGGCATTCGACGACCTCGACGCCCCCATCCTGCGGGTGGCGGCCCCGTATACCCCCGTACCTTTCTCTCCGGCACTCGAAAACCTTTTCGTGCCGAGCGAGGAACAGATCATGACAGCGGTGAGAACCGTCCTGGGAAAGGCATAGTAATTTCGGCCGCAACACACCTTGACCGGTGCGGGTTCCCGATGGGGGAACCCGCGAGCGTGTTGAAAAACAGTACTTTGGTAGCGTTCGTCATTCCGGCGAAGGCCGGAATCCAGTAATTTTAATTGCTTCTGGACCCCGGCTTTCGCCGGGGTGACGGCCAAGGGTCTGGCGGGTTCCGATAGGTGAACCGCTTCGACGGCCACGATTTCCGCAATACACCTTATCATTCGGGGAATTCAGGTGGCGCTCATAGGGATCATTGCCAATCCGGCTTCGGGGAAGGACATCCGGCGACTCGTAGCATACGGCAGTATCTTCGACAATCAGGAAAAGGTTCGCATCGTCCGCCGCGTTCTGTTGGGAATCGATGCATTGGGAGTCGAAGAGATAGCCTATATGCCCGAGTACTACGGAATTGTTGAGCGGGCCTTGCTTCAGGTTACCCCGCGTGCCGTGGTCCGGCCCATTGCGATGAAGGCCCGAAACAACCAGGACGACTCTACTCTCGCGGCGCATATCCTTCAGGAAAGCGGCGCAGCATGCATCATTACCCTGGGGGGAGACGGCACGAACCGCGTTGTGGCCAAGGGGAGCCTGAACGTCCCCCTCCTCCCTCTCTCAACCGGTACCAACAACGTGTTTCCTCTCATGATCGAGGGTACGCTCGCCGGCATCGCGGCTGGCCTGGTGGCGCGCAATCTGGTGCCGCTTCCCGAATCGACCTATCGATCGAGCAAGCTGGAAATACTCGTCGACGAAGAGGTGAAGGACATCGCCCTGGTGGACATCGCCGTGTACCAGGACCTGTTCGTGGGATCGCGGGCCGTCTGGGAAACGGAAAAGATAAGCCAGATGTTCATCAACCGGGCAAACCCGGCCAGCATCGGGCTCTCGGCCATCGGCGCCCTCCTGCATCCCTTCCGCCCCGAGGACCCGGTATGCCTGCACCTGATCCTCGGCCCCGGCGGCACGCCGGTTCTGGCGCCCGTAGCCCCGGGAGTCATCACCCGGGTACACGTGGAGCAGCAGGAACTTCTATCGGACGGCGAAGCACGGGAGGTACTGAACATACCGGCGGTATTGGCTCTGGACGGAGAGAGGGAGTTCGAAACAGGGAGTGATGTCCGCCCCGTGGTGCGACTTTGCCGGGAAGGCCCCCTCGTGATCGATGTCAACAGGGTGATGTCCCTGGCGGTGGAAAACCGCATCTTCGTTGGAGAACGGATTCCCTCCCGACGGATAGAGGCACCGAGCCGGGGTGTATAAATATCCGGAGGGACTGAAAACGGAAAGAGACTCTTGCAGCTGAAACAAAAACGGCGCTCCGTCTTCCGACGGAACGCCGTTTCATGGCGAAAATGGTGAGCTACTTAACGGTTACGTTGACCGCGGAAGGACCCTTCTGGCCCTGCTGAATCTCGAATGTTACCTGGTCGCCTTCGTTCAGTGACTTGAAGCCGCTCCCGTTGATGCCGGTATGATGGACAAAAACGTCCGGGCCGTTGTCCTGCTGAATGAAGCCGTAACCCTTTGAGCTGTTAAACCATTTCACAATACCATTTGCCATGTGGTGCTCTCCTAAAATGATAAAATAATAATTAATTGTTTGCTCGGTCTCAAACTGCGGGACGCCACTTTGACAAATTGAGCAATCCTTCAGAACGAAACCGGCCCGCCAATACCGAGACGGGCCTTTACTGAGTTTCGCTATAAGACACTTTCCCTCCGTTAAAGTCAAGCGAAAAATCAATTTTGTCGCCGAAATCCCAAAAATACCCCTTTAGGTATCCCCTCGCCCTCCAGCGAATGGCTCCTCCCCCCTCATGGCCCCTCAGGAGCGGATACCCCCGGAAAACTCCATCCCCGGAAAACGATCGGCCGCCCCCTCGAGTCCGTCAGGAAAAGTACCAGCCGCCGTTCACGTTGATAGTCTGTCCCGTCATGTAGCCGTTGTTCACCACCATCACCACCACCTCGGCAATTTCCTCCGCGGTCCCGAAACGCCCCAGGGGAATGGGCGCGGGCGTGGCCTTGAGGTCCTTGGTCACCATGTCGGTCTCGATGAGCGCCGGCGCCACACTGTTCACCATGATGCCCTCTTTCACCAACAGGGAGGCGTAGGAATGAGTCAACCCGATCATCCCCGCCTTGGAGGCGACGTAGATGGGACCGGTAACCCCGCCAGTGTGCGCGGCCACCGAAGACATATTGACGATCCTTCCCCAGCGATTTTCCCTCATCCCCGGAAGTACCGCCTGGGTGACGAGAAAAGCGGATTTCAGATTTATGGCCATCACTCGGTCCCAGTCCGCTTCCGTCATGTTTTCCAGCTTGTCCTTATGGGCCACGCCCGCGTTGTTGATCAGAATGTCGACGCTCCCCAGCTCTTCCCGGACCTGCGCCACCAGGCGGGACACCTGGTCCGATCGGGACACGTCCGCCTGCACGGCAAGACTCTTCCGCCCCTTTTCCCGGATGGCCGCGCAGACTTCATCCGCCGCATCGCGCTGTGCAAGATAATTGATGCAGACGTTGGCTCCCGCTTCGGCCAAAGCAAGAGCGACGGCTCGCCCGATCCCACGGCTTCCACCGGTAACCAGCGCCGTTTTCCCTTCCAGTTGCGCCATGGCTGTCTCCTTTCCTCACATTCGTCGAAAACGTTGAACGGGTGAAGAACCGTACCGCGTGCGGAAATTCCACCGCAGCCGGTCCATGAATCAGATCCTCCTGCGAACCGCATACCCGTATTGGACCGGCCACTCCTGGTCGCCCCCGAGCGTTCGTTCGGCTCGGAGCGCCCAATACGGCTCGCGGAGCATCTGTCGGGCCAGGAACACCATATCGGCCTTTCCCGACGAAACTATCTCCTCGGCCTGTTCCGGCTCGGTGACGACTCCCACGGCTCCGGTAGGAATACCCGCCCGTTCCCGGATGGCAGCTGAAAAAGGCACCTGGTAGCCCGGAGCCACGGGGATTTTCGCGTACGGCACCATGCCGCCGCTGGACACGTCCACCAGGTCCACCCCGGCTTTTCGAAACTCACGGGCCAGCTCGACGGATTGCTCGACGTCCCATCCCCCCTCGACCCAATCCGTGGCGGAAATCCGCGCAAAGAGCGGCATGGAGTCGGGAATGGCCGCGCGCACCCGGGCAACTACCTCCAGCACCAGCCGCATGCGATTTTCCAGGGAGCCCCCGTAGCGGTCCGTCCGATGGTTGCTCAAGGGGGAGAGGAACTGGTGCATGAGGTACCCGTGGGCCGAATGGATTTCGATCACCCGAAAGCCCGCCGCTACTGCTCTTCCCGCCGCAGCCACAATGGCGTCGGTCACTTCCCCGATTTCGGCTTCGTCCAGGGGGTGGGGCAACGGATCGTCTTCGTTGAAGGGAACAGCACTCGGCCCCACCACGGTCCAGCCGCCCTCTTCGGGTGTCTTCAGCCGCGCTCCGCCTTCCCAGGGGACTTTACAACTCGCTTTCCGGCCGGCATGGGCGAGCTGGATTCCCGGCACGGCCCCCATCCGCTCGATGAAACGCGCGACACGGCGGAGGGGCTCGGTGTGCTTGTCGTCCCATATCCCCATGCAGCCGTTGGTGATGCGTCCGTCGCGGGTCACGGCGGTCGCTTCGACGAATACCGCACCGGCTCCGCCCGCGGCCCGGCTGCCCAGGTGCACGAGGTGCCAGTCGTCGGCCATGCCTTCGTCCGCGCAGTACTGGCACATGGGGGAAACACCGATCCGGTTGCGAAACGTCGCTCCCCGGATGGTAAGCGGTGTGAGCAGCGTACCCGAGTAACGGCGGCCTTCATCCGAACCGCCTGGTTCTTGCGTTTGAGGACGAATTTCATTTTTCTGCGAACCTTCCATTACCTACATCTCCCACGACAATTGATTGATACGTATGTCCAGTCGAACAGTCGCCGTTATTATACCCACAAGAAGACAGGGAAAGCCACCATGCACCGGAGGTCATTTCCCGGAATGTCCCCCCGAAAAAAATGTTCCGGCTCGTTTTCCCATGACCGCGAATAGGAGTATAGTGTTTGTTACCCGCCATTGCAGGGAAAACAGTGCTTACGGCAAGGGAACCAACGGAGTCCCGCCGATGCGTCAGGTTCATACCCGACATCAAAATGGAGCGCCGTGTTGACGCCACTCTCCGCGGAACAATACCTGGCCTTCATCGCCCTCGGGTTCGGCGTGGGAGCATACGGCACCCTCATCGGTGCCGGCGGCGGCTTTGTCCTCATGCCACTGCTCATTCTGCTTTACCCTCAACAGCCGCCGGAGGTGCTCACCAGCATCTCTCTGGCCGTGGTATTTCTGAACGCCCTGTCTGGTTCGGAAGCGTATGCACGGATGAAACGGATCGATTACCGGTCCGGTATCCTGTTCGCGGTCGCAACCATTCCGGGAGCGGTTATCGGGGCACTCAACACAAGCATCGTTCCCCGGCGCCTGTTCGACGCGATCTTCGGCGTACTGTTGGCAGCCGCCGCGTTTTACCTCTTTCTGCGCCCTCCCATGGCGGGAAAGGACCCGGGAGAACACCATCCGACCAATCACCCCCTGAGGCGCCATCTGGTAGAGGCCGACGGTACGTGCTATGACTACGAGTTCAGGCCCGTGATCGGCGTAGTATTAAGCGTGTTCGTCGGCTATATTTCGAGTTTCCTGGGCATCGGCGGAGGTATTATCCACGTTCCCGCGCTGGTCTACCTCCTCCACTTTCCCGTTCACGTGGCGACGGCCACCTCCCATTTCATCCTGGTTATCATGGCCCTCACCGGCACGGTGGTGCATATCATCTCGGGAACGTTCGCCCGCGGCGTCCACCTCATGATTTCTCTTTCCATCGGGGTCGTGCTCGGCGCACAACTCGGGGCATTCCTGTCGCGACGGGTAGGCGGAAGCTGGATCATCAGGAGTCTGGCAGCCGCCTTGGGTCTCGTCGGAGTGCGCATCCTCATACTCGTACTGCATCAGTAGATTTCATCGGGGAGGTTACCTTGGACACTAACAACGATCAGGACCGGCAAGATGCGATCATCGATCAGATACACCTTCTCCTGGAAGAGAAAAGAACATCCCTTGCGGTCATGCGCACCGGCATTTCCATATTGATCATCCAACTTTTCGTCTTCGGCATCCTCATCGCCACTTCGCGCTTCCATG
This sequence comes from uncultured delta proteobacterium, assembly GCA_963826125.1. Classification (GTDB taxonomy): domain Bacteria; phylum Desulfobacterota; class Desulfarculia; order JACQYL01; family CAWGVV01; genus CAWGVV01. The sequence continues at coordinate 1,557,888 of CAWGVV010000001.1, forward strand.
ATCCGGGAAGGGTTCTGCACTTCACCATACCGTTTTCCATCATCAACCTGGCCTTGTTGGTGTTGGGAGGGTATCTCATTTTCTATTCCTTTCTCCGCCTCCGACACTATGACGCGGCGATTCTTCGGCTGAAGAAAAAACACCCCCGACTGTCCGAAATCCTCGACTGAGGAAGCGGTCCGGCGGCAGGTCATGGAAAGCCGGAAGGATCGGCTGTCGCCGGAGCGGGCTCGTTTGGACATTTGTTCCTCTGCATCTCCCAGGTCACAACCTCCATTGTCCTCACAACCTTTATTGTGACCGGATCAAAGAGCCTTTGTTTCAGCCGCCTTGCGATCCCTACCCTTGGCTCTCCACAAGCAAGGTTGTGACGATTGGACCACAACGATCACGCCTTTCGTTAAATAGCCTTTGTTTTTCCATCACTTACACGGAATGACCGATGTGGCACGTCCCTTGCCATTGCCTGTGGCAACGCGGCCGCAAGAAACGGGAGGCCGCGGAAAGAGTGAGCAAAAGAGTTACTACTAACCTGAGCGAAGGAACAATGAAGGGAAAGGATAGTGTCATGAAGACGCAAATGACCGTGGGGAAAAAAATTACGCTGGGATTTTTGTCGGTGCTCGTTCTGCTCGTCACGGTCGGAATGATCGGCTATTTCAATTTAAGAAGCTCCTCGGACGGCTTGAGCGAATACCGCCGTCTGGCGCGCAACAACAACCTGATCGGGGACATTGAAAATTACCTGCTGTTGTCGCGTCTGGAAGCGAAAAACTTCGTCCTCACGGGGAGCGAAGCTGCTCGCACCAATTATATGGATCACGAGAAACAATTGAAGCAACTTATGGAGGATGCGGTAAATAACATTAAAAAACCCGAACAAGCAGCAAAAGTGCAAACCGTCCATGCATCCTTGAACGAATATAACGCCGCTTTCTCCACGGTGGTTCAACGGAAAAACGAACGGATCAAGGCGGAACAAGAAGTGCTCAACGTGAAGGGGCCGCTGATGGAGAAGTCCCTGACTTCAATCATGGAGTCCGCCTCCTCCGACACCGACAACAAGGTGGCCTTTCATGCCGGCCTGGCCATCAGGAACCTGCTGTTGGGTCGACTCTACGTAATAAAGTACCTCGAATCGAACGAATCGGCGGCCGCGGAGCGGGTCCGGGGAGAATTCGGCCGGCTGCAGGAGAGGCTGCTTGCCCTTAACAAGGAACTGAAAAGACCCGAAGATCGAAAAATGTTCGATACCATTGTCCTCGCGAAAGAAACGTATGAAAAAACGTTCGGCGAGGTGGTGTCCGTCATCTCGGAACAGAATCGGATCGTCGAACAAACCATGGATCGCATCGGTCCTGAAATGTATAAAACCGTGCAGAACCTGGGGGACTCTTACCAGAACGAACAATATGCGCTGGGTCCCAAGCTGGTGGCTTCCAACAGCCGGGGCATCAGCCTGATCATCGTTATCGGCTGCGCGGCATTGCTTCTGGGCATACTCCTGTCCTTCATTATCTCCCGCGGCATAGTCACTTCCCTCAAACGCCTTATCGAAGGATTGACCGACGGGGCCGCCCAGGTATCCTCGGCCTCGGGGCAGGTGTCTTCGGCCAGCCAGCAGCTCGCCGAAGGGTCTTCCGAACAGGCCGCCGCCATCGAGGAAACCTCGGCATCGCTGGAGGAGATCGCGGCCATGACCAGACAGAATGCGGAGAATGCCGCACAGGCCGACGATCTGACAAGGGAAGCCAATGAGGTGATGGAGAGCGCCAACGAATCCATGGCCGGACTGATTTCCTCCATGAACGAAATCTCGGCGGCCAGTGAGCAGACGTCCAAAATCGTAAAAACCATCGACGAGATCGCCTTCCAGACCAACCTGTTGGCATTGAACGCGGCGGTGGAAGCGGCCAGGGCCGGAGAAGCTGGGGCCGGGTTCGCGGTGGTGGCCGATGAAGTGAGGAATCTCGCCCTGAGGGCGGCCGAAGCGGCGAAAAACACGGCGGCGCTGATCGAAGGAACCGTGGAAAAGGTACATTCGGGATCGGACCTGGTTGCCCGGACCAATGAAGCCTTTGGCAATGTAGCCAAAAGCGCGGCCAGGGTAGGCGAACTGGTGGCCGAAATCGCGGCGGCCTCCCGCGAGCAGTCCGAAGGAGTCGATCAGGTAAAAAAAGCCGTGACGGAAATGGACAAGGTCGTCCAGCAGAATGCGGCCAACGCCGAGGAATCGGCATCGGCCAGCCAGGAATTGAACTCCCAGGCGCTTCAGATGAAAGCGCTGGTGGTGGACCTGGCGCGGCAGGTGAAGAGCAGCAAAAAAGGAGAAGCAGATGACGAACCGGCTAGGCGTGGCTCTTCCCGCCGGCTGACCGCCGGGACCGCTGCGGGAAAGAAACGGACCAACGGTCGGACGGCAACGGGTTTCAAAACCAGAACGATGACGCCGGAACAGGTCATCCCCATGGAAGAAGCCGATTTCAACGAATTCTGATACGACGACCATACACGGTCACCGCGAGAGGCGGTAGTCAGCGTCCCTCTTGCGTCCTCCCGGCGGGAACGGAAACGTCCCGCCGGGAATTGATTCTCCCGCCGGCACGGCTTCCTCTCCGCTTTACCGCACTCTTCGCTTCCCTCTTTCTCCCGTTATCGGCGCATGCCTCCCCGTTTCGTCACTTTTATCAATTTCTCCTTGACTCGTCGTGATTCCCTATATAATACTACGACCCAGTGCAGCGCCCCTGCCAAGCACCTGGAATACGCGTAGCGTTATCTCTTTAATAAGACAACGAGTCGGATCGGCTCTCCCCGCCGGAGGCTGGAAACGTTCGTGGGGTGGACGCCGTCGGCGCGTTTTTCATTATCCACCGTTATTCCCTTAATAATACAGCGCACCCGCCGGGTTGGTTCCCGGGTGCAGCCGTTCCGCAAAAAACGAAAAGGGTACCGACAACCGGAAACGGAGACGGTTTTTCACTCGGTCCGCCGGAGGCTCCACGCTTCCGACGTAATCGAGAAAGTGAATGCGCAAAGGAGAAAGGAGAAAAGGGAGATGAATGGATCGAGGTGCACACGTGTTTCGATGGTTATGGCTGTGGCAGCCGTGATCACCATTCTTCTGGCCGGGCCGCTGGGGGCAGCCGAGCCGAACGGAAAAGCCGGAGTGTTCACTCTGGGGGAAGTGGAAGTGACCGCGGAGGCGGATCGATATGAAAATCCCGTCGTCGACTGGATCACCAACGACGAGATGCGGCTCTTCAACGCCGATACCATCGCCGAGGCGGTCAAGCTGCTTCCCGGCGTCGCCATTTCGCGGGTGGGCGCCAGGAACGAAACCATGATTTCCATCAGAGGTTTCGACCTCAAGCACGTTCCGTTGTTTCTGGACGGTATTCCGATCTACGTCCCCTACGACGGCTATCCCGATCTGGACCGTTTTTACACCTTCGACCTTTCCCAGGTGGTGGTTTCCAAGGGCTTCACTTCCGTCCTGTACGGCCCGGACACCATGGGCGGGGCGATCAACATGATTTCCCGCAAGCCCGAAAAAAAGCTGGAAGGAAGCTTGAGCGCGGGATTTGCTTCCGGGAACACCCACCAGGCATACGTGAATGCGGGTACCAACCAGAAGTTGTGGTATTTCCAGGTCAGCGCTTCGGATGTGGACAGCGGATACTACCGGCTGTCGGGCGATTGGGAACCCATGAGCACCGAGAACGGCGGAAAGCGCGAGAATTCCTATCACCGCGATCAGAAGGTGAGCGCAAAAGTCGGATTCACGCCGAACAGCACCGACGAATACGCATTCAGCTACATCAATCAGCACGGGGTGAAAGGAGTGCCTCCCTACGCCGGAACCGACCCCTCCACCGCCGCCCGCTACTGGCGTTGGCCGAGCTGGGACAAGGAGAGCTACTATTTCACTTCCAACACCGCCGTCGGAGGAGCGAGTTACGTCAAAGCCAGACTCTATTACGACACGTTCAAGAATTCGCTCTTCGCCTACGACGATGCAACGTATAGCACAATGAACAAACGTTCTTCGTTCAGGAGCTACTACGACGACTACACCGTGGGCGGCTCCCTGGAAGCCGGAACGCGTCTTGTGCCGTACAATGACCTGAAGTTTGCCTTCCACTACAAGCAGGACGTGCACCGGGAACACAACGCGGGCAGCCCCACCCAGCACTTCAGGAACGACATCATGTCGTTTGCCGGTGAGGACACCATCAAGATCGGAGACCGGTTTTCGATCATCGCGGGCGTGAGCTACGACGTCATGGACACCAAGGAAGCGGAGGATTACGATTCCAACACCGGCTTGAAGAGTGATTTCCCCAAGGAAGACGTATCGGCGTTCAACCCGCAGATCGGCCTCTTCTACAAGTTCACCGATACCGGCACGGCGCACATCTCCGCATCCCGCAAAACGCGCCTGCCCAGCATCAAGGACAAGTATTCTTTCCGGCTGGGGACGGCGCTGCCTAATCCCGATCTGGACGCCGAGAAGTCCATCAACTTCGAGCTCGGGTATCAGGACGTTTTTTTCCACAGAGTACGTACGAAGGCCACCGTATTCTACAGCGACATTTCGGACTACATCATCAACGCGGCCGTTCCCGATCCCGACAATCCCTCCATGACGCTCAACCAGAACAAGAACATCGGCGACGTGGATCAGTACGGAGTGGAGCTGGACGTGGTGGTCAACATACTCTCGAACCTGGAAGCCGGTTTTAACTATACCTACCTGGAGTGGGACAACAAAACAGACGACAGCAAAATCACCAACGTGCCCCACCATAAGTTCTTCTTTTACGCGAGATATTCGCCCATCGAAAAACTCACCCTTCTGGCGGATCTGGAGTACGATTCAAAGCGTTACACCTCCACGGACGGAAAACGCGTGGCCGACGGCTATACGATCGTGAATGCCAAGGCCGTTTACGAGATAATAAAGGGACTGGAACTGGAAGCCGGGGTAAACAACATCTTCGACGAGAATTACGCCATCGACGAAGGGTTTCCCGAACCGGGGATTAACGCTTTTACGAACCTTACGTACCATTTCTAAGGTTTGATGATGGTAAGGAGACGGACATGATCATCGACGAGACGGTGGAGATTCTTTCCGCGCTGTATGGAAACGGACTGCACGAACTCACCGTTGCCAGGGCCGTGGCCGGCGTTTTCTTCACCGGAGTGATGTTCTCCGACGGGAGCTGCGGGGTGGCCGCCACCCCGCCTCCCACTCCGCATCACCAGGCCCAAAGGGGGAAAGGCGCGTGCTGCTCCTGCGTGTCCGGTCATTCCGGGGGGAAGAAATCCTTTAAAGGGAGTTCTGCGTACGAGCTTCTTACAAACGCACCCGGAGACTCCCTTACGGAGGCCTTCCGGGTGGCGGCCATGAACGGTCTCTCCTCTTCCCTGCTCAAAAAGGGCGACTACTCCATCGCGTACGATTCGGACGTGCTGGACCTCATCGACCTGAGCAACGTGAAGAAGGTGGGCATGGTCGGAGCGTTTCATCCGTTCATGCGGATCCTCAAAACCATGGAGTGGATAGAACTCTCCATCGTTGAAATACGAAAGGACGCCTTCGGGGAGGACGAACTGCGGTATTACGTCCCTGCGGAATTTGCCGGCAAGGTCCTCCCCCATTCCGACGTGGCCATCATTACCGGGTCGTCCATCTCCAACGGCACGATCGACGAACTCATGCAGTACATCCGGGACGTGCCGTTGGTGGCGGTAGTGGGCCCCACGGCGAGTTTTCTGCCGGACGCCTTTTTCCGTCGAAACGTAAGCATCGTGAGCGGAACCGTGGTGACCGACGGGGAAGAAGCAATGGATCGCATCTCGGAAGGCGGAACCGCCATGCAGCTTTTCAACGGCTGCCTGCGGAAAATCAACATCTTCAACCCGGAAAAATACCCTCTTAACACGAAACCCTCTTTACGCATCGCACCTTGAAAACGAGGGAGTTGCCTTAGATCGTGACCGCACAAAGCCCCTCCCTTGCCGTCCTTCCGCGTCTGTGTCCCCCGCGAGAGGCGGAAGGGCATTCTGAAAACGATCATCAGTTGAACGAGTGGAGAATCACGTCATGAAAGAAGAACTTTCCACCGCTTCGTCGGAAGCTGCACCCGCCCGGAAGAAAACCGCTTCCGTTCTCAGGGTGGACGGCACCGTGACGAACCCTCTGACCTTAAGCCTGGACGATCTGCGATCCATGGAGACGGAGGAAATAACGGACTTCCCGGTGATCTGCGAAAGCGGGGAACCCAAAGGACGATTCTCCCGCTGCCGTGGGGTGCTGTTGGAAACCATTCTGACCAAGGCCAAGATCATTACCTACGATGAAAGAACCGTCAACCGTATCTATTTCGACGTCACCGCGGATGACGGCTACCGGGTGATCTTCTCCTGGAACGAAGTCTTCAATACTTCGGTGGGCGAAGGTGTCATGGTGCTCATCGAAAAGGAAGGACTCCACCTTCACAACGACGACGGCGACTTCACCCTCGTCTCCGCCAACGACAACCTCAATGGCTCACGCTACGTAAAAAAGCTCCGGCACATCGAAGTGGTGACGCTTTGAGGAAACCCAAGCGTATTCCGCAGGCCCAAGGGTCATCGACGATGAAAAGGTTTCTCAGGCTCGGCGGTTTCTCTCTTCTCTTCACCTTCATCCTCCTGTGTTCGTCACTTCTCCACGCCCGGGAAGTGACGGACATGGCCGGCAGGAAGGTGACCGTTCCCGACAGAATCGCCAAGGTGTTCGGCTCCACCCCTCCCGCCACGAACATCGTCTACTCGATCGACCCGTCACTGCTCGTGGGGCTCAACGCCACGCCCAACAATGCCGAAATGGCGTACCTGCGGAAGGATACCCTGGAGCTACCAGTGATCGGGGGTTGGTACGCCGACAAGACGGCCAATGCCGAGTCCATCCTCAAGGCCGCCCCGGACGTTGTCATCGGTTGGCTGTGGAGGAATTCGGCCCTGAACGAAAAGGTGGAAGCCGTTTTGGGGCATCTGAACCTGCCCATCTTCTACATCAACGTGGACAGTCTTTACGATTACCCCGCCGCATTCCTCGCCCTGGGGAAGCTGCTCCAGCGTGAGGAGCGCGGCCGGATGCTCAGCGAATATGTCGTTCAATCGTTGGAATCCATACGGCCCATCCTGGATTCCATCCCGGAATTGAAGAAACCCACGGTGTACTATGCCGAAGACCCGGACGGACTGCGTTCGGAATGCCACGTTTCCGAACATGCGGCGCTGATCCCGATTTCCGGCGGATCAAACGTCCATCACTGCGAAAACCGGGCCGGCTACGGCATGGAGAAAGTCACCCTCGAACAGGTGATGCTCTACAATCCGGAAGTGATTCTGGTGAGGGACGAACGGTTCTTTTGGTCGGTGTTTCACGACCCCCGCTGGCAATCGATCCGGGCCGTAAAGGACAAGCGAGTCTATTTCATTCCCCAGATGCCGTACAACTGGTTCGACCGTCCGCCGTCGTTCATGCGCATCATGGGCGTCAAGTGGCTCACCAACCTGCTCCATCCGGATATCTACTCAATTGATATCGTGAAGGAAACACAGGAGTTCTACCGGCTCTTCCTGGGCCTCGACCTCTCCGAAAAGGAGATAAAAGGCATCATGTATCCATGAACACCCGCAGGCTGCTGTTCCCGTTTCTTTTCTTCCTGCTGATACTGACGATCACCGTATCACTCGGCTTGGGGAAATATCCGGTGACGACCGGCGACGTGGCTCGTTTCCTTTCCCACACGCTCTTCGGTTTCCCCTCCTCCCCGGAAAATGCGGGTCTGCTCCGGAACCTCGTCCTGGAAATCCGCATGCCCAGGATTATCGCCGCCGCCCTCATCGGCGCCGCCCTTTCGGTTTCCGGCTCCGCCTTTCAGGCCATGTTCATCAATCCGCTCGTTTCACCAGGCCTGCTGGGGGTGCTGGCCGGAGCTTCCTTCGGCGCGGCCCTGGGGTTGATGGTTTCCAAAAGCTGGTTCGTGGTGGAATTCCTTTCTTTCGCCTTCGGAATTATCGCCGTCTTTCTGGCGCTCGGAGTGGCGCGCATCTACCGCGCGAATACCGTGTTCATGCTCATCCTGGGTGGCATCATCAGCGGAGCGCTCTTCACGTCCCTCCTCTCCCTGATAAAATACCTGGCCGATCCCAACGACCAACTGCCGGTCATCGTCTACTGGCTTATGGGGGGCATTTCCCTGGTGGACAGGAACACCGTGTACGTCGTCGCCATCCCCATTCTGGCCGGGGTGGCGGTCATGATCGTTCTGTCGGTGTACCTGAACGCGCTCAGCCTGGGCGATGAAGAAGCCAAAGCCCTCGGGGTGCCGGTGGAGAGGATACGAACCGTGGTGATCATCGCCGCTACCCTTATAAGCGCCCTCACCGTGGTCCTAGCCGGAATGATCGGCTGGGTGGGGCTCGTGGTGCCGCATTTCACCCGGTTCCTCGTGGGACCGGACAACAGGGTGCTGGTGCCCGCGAGCGCCCTCATGGGGGCGGTCTATCTCATTGTTGTGGACGATCTGGCAAGGCTGCTCTTCAGCATCGAGGTGCCCTTGGGAATCCTCACCTCCCTAGTGGGCATCCCCTTCTTCATCTTCGTCCTGAAGAATGCCAAAAAGGGATGGATGTGACGGACCATCTTTCGGCGAGGGATATCTCCTTCGGCTACACGAGCAAACTCGTCCTGCGTGGAATCGATGTATCGGTGCGCGAAGGAGAGATCGTCAGTCTCCTCGGCCCCAACGGCACGGGGAAAAGCACGCTGCTGAAAATCCTGTTGGGCATCCTGCACCCGTCCGGGGGACAGGTGTTCTTTCGCGGCAAACGGTTGCGGGAATTCGACCGCCGCGTTCTGGCCGGGGAAATCGCCTACGTGCCGCAAATACACCGCGTATCGTTCCCATATCGGGTGATCGACGTGGTGCTCATGGGCCGGATTCCCTCCAAACGTTTCATCGTCTCCTATTCCCGACAGGACGGGAAGATCGCCCGTTCCGCGCTGGAACGCTTGTCCATCGGACACCTGGCCGACCGTCCCTACACGGAGATAAGCGGAGGCGAACGCCAACTCACCCTCATCGCGAGGGCCATGGCTCAGGGCGCCGAAACCTTCATCATGGACGAACCCGCGTCGGGGTTGGACTACGGCAACCAGATCAGGCTGCTCGAACAGATCAGGTCGCTCTCCGGGCAGGGCTATACCTTCGTCAAATCCACCCATTTCCCCGACCACGCCCTGTGGGTGGCCGAGCGCGTGGTGATGTTGAAAGACGGTGGCGTGGCGGCCGAAGGAACCCCGTTTGAGGTGATCAACGGCAAGAACCTGAAAATGCTCTACGGCATCGACGTCGAAGTGCTCACGGTTTCGGACGGACTGCGCGTCTGTGTTCCGCTGGGCATCGGAAACGGGAGGGGCGCGGTCGGGAGCAAACCCGAGCGGGATCCTTCGCCGCTCGATCCCGGGGGAATTTCACTCATTTGACAGGCGTCCGAACCTCATGGTAAGGCAATACCCCATGAGAAAGGAAGATCCGTGCATAACGCAGGTTGAGTCGGGTCGTTACCGGTTTATGGGGCGGGTCTGGATAGAAGGAAGCGACGGCGCCTTTCTGGGCTACGGCCGTATCACCCTTCTGCAGCGCATCCGCGACTACGGTTCCATTCGGGAAGCCGCCAAATCCATGTCCATGTCCTACCGGCATGCATGGGAACTGGTCGATTCCATGAACAAGCAGGCCCGCCTGCCCCTGGTGCAAACGGCGACTGGCGGAAAGGGCGGCGGCGGCGCCATCCTCACGGAAGAAGGCAGGAAGGCCATTGAGGCGTATCTGCATTTTCGGCAACGTTTCGAGGATTTCCTGCGCGCGGAAAAAGAACTTTTCAGCCTGTAAAGGCCGCTGTTTTAAGCTCAACGTAGTGCGGTGTGAGACCTGAGGATCGGCTGCGTCGCTTCCGTCTTTTTTCCCCGTCATCTTCTCTTCACCTTTCGGCAACACCATTCCCTCTCATTGTCCATGCTTCTGGATGGGGCGTCTTCGTGTGCCTTTCTCGCGCGGTTAATACTCTCCGGAATTTAAAAAGAATAATCGAAAATTTGTATATTTATTTCGAATCTAAAATCATTATGTACCTATGACCTATAAAAATGATTTGCAATCGCTATGACAAAGAACAAAAACGATTTTATCTCCTATCATAAAAGCAACACTTCTACCTGTAAACCGATGTTTTATGCCCAAATTGTCGTAGTGTAAGACCTGAGAACGGTAGCGCCCTACCAATTCCTTTTCCGCCTCCTCTTTTCACTCCTGCGGTGATGCCATTCCCTCTCATCGTCCATGATTCTGGATGGGCGTCTCCGTGCGCCTTTCTCGCGCGGTTAATACTCTCCGGAATTTAAGAAAGAATAATCGAAAATTTGTATATTTATTTTGAATCTAAAATCATTATGCATTGTGTACAATTAAGAATAATTATCCATGATCAATCAAAATTATTTATAATCACTATAACAAAGAAAATAGTCTATTTTATTTCCAACAACTTATAATACATTTCTTTCTTCTACTTACTAAAGTATTCCCCACATTGTACCGACTAGCAAAAAGTCGTCTTACCTTGTCGTCGGCCTGAGAACGTCAAGCCGTTGGCTACGATCATAACCTTGAAATTTCACTTTTAAAAAGAATCGAACGGGTCTTTTCGAGGCGACGGGACTAGTCCCCGGAGACAACTGATTTCATGTGCCGGAGGTTTATTAACTTTAAAAACACTTTGACAAAGGAGGAATGAAGGCGAGAACAGCGTAAAGGATCAGAGATGGGACAGTAAAGGGAGTATCCAAGAAGGGATAAGGCGGTACTCTCCTCCGGGCCCCGGGCTGTCGGTGGAGAGTGTACCGGATGCTGCATTCGGACAGGGAGAAGCGAGCATACGCCGACTTGAGTAATGCGTAAGCTAATACAATATTTGACCATACGCTGGCGTATCGTGATTTCCGCGGCTCGCCGCTCAAATGCTCCTTCTCCCGGAAACATTTGGGGAACAATACGACAAAGGAAATCGAACATGTTTAAGCGAATGACGGTGGGAAAAAAAATCATTGTGGGGTTTACATCGGTGCTCGTCCTCCTTGTGGCGGTCGGATTGCTCGGTTTCCTCAACCTGCGAAATTCCTCGAACGGCCTGGAAGAATACCGGTGGCTCGCCAGGCACAGCAACCTTGCCGGGGACTTCCAGAGCTATCTGCTCATGGCTCGCGTGGAGGTGAGGAACTTCATTGCGACGGGGAACGACACCGCTCAAACGCGGTACCTCGAATATGAAAAGCAGATAAACTCATTTCTGGAGGAAGTAAAAAAGGACATTAAAAACGCCCAACGGGCAGCAATCATCAACTCGATCGCCGGTTCCTGGAGTGAGTACGGTTCGGGCTTTAACAAAGTAGTAACAATGGTGCGGGAGCGCGACAAAGCGGTGAACGAGGTGCTCAACGTCAAAGGCCCCCTGATGGAGAAGACGCTGACAACCATCATGGAATCCGCCAACGCGGACGGGGAAACCGCCGCCGCGTTCAATGCCGGTTTGACAATGAAACACCTGCTCCTGGCGCGCCTCTCTATGTTCAAGTTCATGGAAACAACCGATGAAAAGGTTGCACAACGGGTGCGCGAGGAATTCGGCGCAATGCAGGAGAGACTGCTGCTCCTGGAGAAGGGGCTCAAGAACCCGGAAAGTAAGAAAATGCTCTCCATAGTCGCCGCAGCCAAGGATGAGTACACCAAAGTGTTCGGGAACGTGGAGAGTCTGGTGTTGGGACAGGTCACGATTGTCAATGAAACGCTCGATCGCCTCGGGCCGATGATGTCCAAAAACATGAAAGGCGTCGGCGACTCCTACCAGAATGAACAGTATGCATTGGGGCCGCAGATTGTGGCGTCCAATACCCGGGGCATTCTTCTGATCGTCGTCATCGGAGGCGCGGCGTTGTTTCTGGGGGCGTTCCTCGCCTTCGCCATCACCCGCGGCATCACCAAGCCTCTCAGAAGCATCATCGAGGGTTTGAGCGACGGGGCCGAGCAGGTATCGACGGCCTCCGGCCAGGTGTCCTCCGCCAGCCAACAACTGGCAGAAGGGTCGTCGGAACAGGCGGCCGCCATCGAGGAAACCTCCTCCTCGCTGGAAGAGATATCGTCCATGACCAAGCAAAACGCCGACCATGCCGCCCAGGCCGATACCATGACCAGTGAAACCAATGCGGTGATCGGACAGGCCAACGACTCCATGTCCGCGCTTTCCACCTCCATGCAGGAAATCTCCCGCGCCAGCGAGGAGACGTCCAAAATCATAAAAACCATCGACGAAATCGCCTTTCAGACCAACCTGCTGGCCCTGAACGCCGCAGTGGAGGCGGCAAGGGCCGGGGAGGCCGGAGCCGGATTCGCGGTGGTAGCCGAGGAGGTGAGGAACCTGGCCATGCGTTCGGCTGAAGCGGCAAAGAATACGGCCAACCTGATTGAAGGCACGGTCAAAAAGGTGCAGGCCGGCTCGGAACTGGTTGGGCGTACCGACGAGGCCTTCGGCAAGGTGGCGCAAAGCTCGGCCAAGGTGAGGGAACTGGTGTCGGAAATCGCGGCGGCTTCACGGGAACAGACTCAAGGAATCGAGCAGGTAAAAAAGGCGGTGACCGAAATGGACAAGGTGGTGCAGCAAAACGCCGCCAACGCCGAGGAAAACGCCAGCGCCTCCGAGGAGATGCACTCCCAGTCCGAACAGATGCAGGGGTTCGTCGAGGAACTGCTGGCCATGGTCGTGGCGGGCAAAGGCCGTGTGCAGGATGTGAAGGCCGGGAAACCTGCCGTCATGGACACCAGAAAGGGGGAAAAGCGTATCGAGAACGGGAAGCGGCGCGTTCATGCGCTCGTCCCCCGGAAAAACGAAATCGGCCCGGAACAGATGATTCCTCTCGATCGGAACGATCTCGGGGATTTCTAAACCGAGAAATCGCTGAAAGGTGCAGGGGGCGGGATCTCCCGCCCCTTTTAACCTGCATAATCCGCGATACTCCGATTTCCTACCGACCGCGCTCTTCGCGGCAGGGACCGGCGTGTTTTTCTGGCGGTTGGTTCGTACGTTTTGTTCGGCATCTCAACGTTCGAATCGTCCAGGTGCTCGAAAGCCTTTCTGCGTTCGGAAAAAAACTCTTCAGCTTGTAATTTCCCAAAACAGCTTTTTTTCACCCCCAGCACGCGTAGCACGCCAACACATCCAAAACTCCACGCCCATAGTTGTCGCTACAACCGAGGTTGTGCTTCGTCCCCTTCAGGCTTCTTTCATGGCTCCGGCTGTTTTATACCATCCACCGCACAACTTTCATTGTTGCAGCTTATACGGTCCTTCCCACCTAAGTTATTATTTCTATACGTATAATAAAATACTTATCACGATAACGCATGATGGTACAAATTTTGCTTTTAACATGAATCAATAGTACCGGCACTGAAAATCTTGGGACAAACGCATGGCAGGAAGCGGAAGAATCGTGAAGAAAATGACGTTCGGAGACAGGCCCAGAATTATTAAATCATACCATAGCTAATGTTGACACTTTTTTTGCGATTACAACTTAATGTAAGTGGTTATTTACCCTTTTGTAATTTTTACTAATGTTTTCTGCATACCATACCGAATTACTGGCATATATGGACTTACCAATCAGTAGGGACCGATTTTTCAGGCCCTCATAGTGCCGGCTCAGAGAATAGATCGCATAGGGTTTGCAGGCCTGTCTCCAGCCCATGGAGAAGTATGGCAATCCACCCGCCGTAGGTGCGCGGATAAAACGAGTACAGCGAATAGGAGCGAAAATGAAAAGAATTATGGTGTTATTGGCATGTGCCCTGTTTCTCGCAGTAGCCGCAACCGCAGGCTTCGCTCAGGAAAAGGCAACCCCGAAGGAAGTAGTGCAAAAGGTGAATGAAGCGGTGAACCTGATCAAAGAAAAAGGTGACGCCGCCCTCGACACGCTGAGGGACAAGAAAGGCCCCTTCGTGTGGAAGGACGCCTATCTGTTTGTCATCAATTTCGACGGAATCATGCTGATGCATCCCATGAACCAGAAACTCGAAGGTCGAAACCAGTTGCCCGTTAAGGACTCCAACGGCAAGCTTTTCAATGCCGAAATACTTGCCGTTGCCAAGAGCCCGGCCGGGGAGGGATGGGTCGACTACGCGTGGATCAAGCCAGGAGAAAAGACCGCATCCCCCAAGGTGAGCTTTGTAAAGGCGGTTCCCGGTAAGAACATGCTGGTCGGCGGTGGGCTGTACGACATCACCAAGGAAGCGGCGGAGAAGGAAAGCAAATAGCCTGTGTACGGATGAGGGGGGACATCGGTACTCCCTCACTCGAATCCGGATGGTTCCACGTTGATTTATTGCCAAACAAACGCCCATACAAGAGATCCCGCCGCATCGATGAGCGGGAAAATTGAAGAGGCAAAGAGGAGAATATGATGAAGAGAGTTATCATGTTATTGGCATGTGCCCTGTTTCTCACAGTAGCCGCGACCGCAGGTTTCGCTCAAGAAAAGGCAACCCCCAAGGAAGTCGTGCAGAAGGTGAACGAAGCGGTGAACCTGATCAAGGAAAAAGGGGACGCAGCGTTCGATATCATCAGGGACAAGAAAGGTCCCTTCGTGTGGAAGGACACCTATCTGTTTGTAGGCGACTATGACGGAATTATGCTGGTGCACCCTTTCAATGCAAAACTGGAAGGTAAAAATTTATTAGGCCTCAAGGATGCCAACGGGAAACTCTTCCACGCGGAATTCATTTCGATTGCCAAGTCCGGGGAGGGATGGGCCGACTACACATGGGTCAAGCCCGGAGACAAGACGCCCTCTCCCAAGGTAGGTTTTGCAAAAGGGGTCCCCGGCAAAAACCTTTTCGTTGGCGGTGGCGTATGGGACATGACGAAGGAAGAAGCCGAGAAGGCCAGCAAATAGTCTGTCTGGAGGAAAAGACGAAGGGGGCATCAAGATGCCCCTCAATGGAAATGTCGAAAGGATGAACCATGTCCCACTTCAGAACAATAAAGTCGAAAATTCTGGTTTTGCTCGTTTTGGGCATCACCATTATCCTCCTCAATGCAGGGGCCGACAGGTACAAAAACCGGCTGAAGGATAACAACGTGAAGCTGAGCACGCAAAGCCATGAAACTCAGCTTTATGTTCTGGAAAGCCTCAGGGCCGAGGAACAATTCATAAACCGGCACGACCCGGAAATTATCAAGGAAATTGATAAATCCAACAAACTGCTTCTGGACACCATGCAGAAGCTGCGCAACTCGTCGCAGGATGTTCAGATCACAAAGATAGCCGAGGAACTCATCAAGAAGCAAAACGAGCACCAACAGCTCTTCCAGACCATCAGCGCCAATCAGGAGACCATGGACACGGCTCGAAAGGGCCTCAACACAAATGTTACGCTGGGCAACGGTTCACTGAGAAAAATCGTGGACACCATCGCCGAGGAGCAAACCAACAAGATCATGCAGGGAGAAGACCTCAGCCCTGCCGAGTCCACCCTACGTGACCTGGTCAAGGATTTCCTGATCACCGTCAATGTGAAGAGCCAGAACCTTCAAGACCTGCTCGTATCGGGAGACGACAAGCAGTATGAACAGACCCGTCAGTCAGTGGCGAAAAGAGTGAAGCTCGAGAAAAGCAACATAGACACAACATTTAAAGGATCGGCGACCTTATCAAAATACCAGCCGTCCTGGAACAGCGCCATAGAACTCATCGAGAAAGCCGACAAAGACGAACAGACGATTTACTCTGCCTGGCAGAAAAGAAATGAGCTGTCGGCGCAGCTTTCGGCTGCCGTGAACAAGGTAAAGGGGCTGGCCGAGTCCATATCGGACACGGTGGAAAAGAACACTGCGAAGTATGACCGGATCGCCAATTGGGTCGGTCTGTCTGCCACGGGCGCCGGAGCACTGCTCTTCATTCTCCTCGGCCTGTTCATCGTGAGGGCCACCCAGAAGTCCCTAAACCACATTATCGAAAACCTGGGGGAACTCTCCCGGGTGGTGGCCGGGGCCGCCGAGCAGGTATCCACCGCCAGCAATGCCGTGGCCGAAGGGGCTTCCGAACAGGCGGCCTCCATTGAGGAAACGTCGTCCTCCCTGGAGGAGATGTCCTCCATGACCAAGCAGAACGCCGACAACGCGAACCAAGCCAACAATCTGATGGCCGAGGCAAGTAAGGTGGTGGAACTGGCGAACGGCTCAATGGCGGAGCTTACCGTATCCATGCAGGAGGTGTCGAAAGCGAGCCAGGAAACCTCCAAGATCATCAAGACCATCGATGAGATCGCCTTCCAGACCAACCTGCTTGCGCTGAACGCCGCGGTGGAGGCGGCCCGGGCCGGGGAAGCGGGGGCCGGTTTCGCCGTGGTCGCCGACGAGGTGAGGAACCTGGCCCTGCGTGCCGCCGAAGCGGCCAAGAACACAGCTTCCCTGATCGAGGGCACGGTGATCAAGGTGAAAAGCGGCGCGGAACTGGTCGGCAGAACCAACCAGGCATTCGGCCAGGTGACGACCAGCACTTCCAGGGTCGCCGAACTGGTGGGCGAGATCGCGGCGGCCTCCAGCGAGCAGGCGCAAGGCATTGACCAGGTCAACAAGGCGACCGCCCAGATGGACAAGGTGACCCAGCAGAACGCTGCCAACGCCGAAGAATCAGCCTCCGCCAGCCAGGAAATGAACGCTCAGGCGGTGCAGCTCAGGGGCATGGTCGCGGATCTGGCGAAGCTGGTCCGAAAGCAGAAAGACGCCAAAGCGGGCGGCGAGCAAACTGTCCGGCCGGGGTCCGGAAAGAAAACGAAAACTCCGTTGCCTTACCATGCAAGCTCGAGTAGGACACATCGTGAGATCACAGCTACCGCATCAGGCGCAAAGGAGTTGACCCCGGAACAGGTCATCCCCATGGAAGAAGGCGACTTCAGGGACTTCTGATATCGGGAAATGCGGGCGAGATCGTGAGGACTCTTTTTCTCTGAGAAGGTCCTCCCGATTTCGTTACACCTCTTTCGCCACACCGGTCCATTCTTCCCCTCTCACCATCAGAGCCTTACTCAGTTCCACCCTCGGAATCATCGTCCAGGTGTTCGAGGTACGATTCCTCCCGACTGATGAAAAATTCGCTGAGTTTCTGAATGAGCACGAAAAACAGCGGGACGAAGAAAGTCGCGATGAACGTGGCGGTGAGCATGCCGCCGACCACCCCCGTTCCGATCGAATGACGGGCGGCCGCGCCCGCCCCGGTGGATACGGCCAGAGGAAGCACGCCCAGGATAAAAGCCAGCGACGTCATGATAATGGGCCGGAAGCGGAGCCTGGCCGCCTGCAACGCCGAATCGACGATCGGCATGCCTTCACGGTGGGAAGCCACGCAGAATTCGACGATCAGGATCGCATTCTTGGCCGACAGTCCCACCAGAGTCAGAAGACCGATCTGGAAATAGATGTCCTGTACCTGGCCGCGAGCCCACACTGCCAGAACGGCCCCGAGGATGGCGATGGGTACGATGAGGAGGATGGCGATGGGCATGGACCACATCTCGTACTGGGCGGCCAGCACGAGGAAAACGGCGATGAGGCCGAACGCCAGAACGAAGGGCGCCTGGTTCCCCGCCTTGATCTCCTGATAGGAGGCGCCGCTCCATTCGAAACCGTAGTCGTGGGGCAGAACGTTCCCTGCAAGCCTGCGGATCGCGTCCATGGACTGGCCGCTGCTGGTGCCCTCGCTCTGCGCGCCGGTAATCTGGACCGAGGGATACCCGTTGAAATGCGACACCGCATTGGGGCCCGTACGGAAGGCGGTATCCACCACTCCCACCAGCGGCACCATTTCGCCCGCATCGTTTTTGACGAATATCCGGCCCACGTCCTCGGGGCTGTCGCGGAATTCGGACTCGGCCTGAATCTGCACCCGCCAGATTCTCCCGAACTTATTGAAGTCGTTCACGTAGAGCGCGCCCAGATACGCCTGGAGCGCATCGAAGACGGATGCCACCTGCACGCCCATCATTTTGGTCTTGTCGCGGTTCAGCGTAAGAAACAACTCGGGCAGGGAAACACGGAGCGTCCCCCGCACGGCGGTCAGTTCCTTTTGTTGGTTGGCTTCCGTGACGAACGTATCGGCCACCTCGGCCAATTGCTGGATGGAACCCCCGCCGCGCGACTGCAACTCCATCTGGAAACCCGCCCGTCGGCCGAGCCCACTGATGGAGGGCGGATTGAACGCGAACACGCTTCCGTCCCCCCGCGACTCGAATTCCCGGAAGGTGGCCTGCACCAGGTCCTGCGCACTCATCCCCGGCCCTTTCCGTTCGCTGAAGGGCTTCAAAGGAACGAAAATGGTGGCGGCATTGGTGCTGTTGATGCTCCCGGCCAGGATGTCGAGCCCGTTGAGGGTGACCACGTTGGCCACCGCCGGCTGGTGCAGGAAGAACTGTTCCGAGGCATGCACCAACTTGTCCGTGCGGTCCAGCGACGCCCCATCCGGCAGCATCACGGCCGCCAGGATGTAGCCCTGGTCTTCATCCGGGAGAAATCCGGTGGGCACGTGCCGCGCCATTTGATAGGTGAAGAAGCACAATCCCCCGAACACAAGAACGGCAACCAAAGAGTACCGGATCGCCGCACGCACTCCTCCCGCATAGCCCGCAGTTATCCCGTTGAAGACGGTGTTGAACCACCGGAAGCCGAAAAACTTCTTCTTGCCGTGATCGGGTTTCAAGATCAGGCGGCAGAGCGCCGGGCTGAGGGTCAATGCGATCAGGCCGGAAATGCCGACCGACACGGCGATAGTGACCGCGAACTGCTTGTAGAGCTGGCCGGTGAGGCCGCCCAGGAACGCCACCGGAACGAAAACCGCCGAGAGCACGAGCACGATGGCGATAACGGGCCCCGTTACCTGCTCCATGGCCTTTATGGTGGCGTCGCGGGGCGACAGCCGTTCCTGGGCCATGATGCGCTCCACGTTTTCCACCACCACGATGGCGTCGTCCACAACGATGCCGATGGCCAGCACGAGGCCGAACATGGTGAGGGTATTGATGGAAAACCCGAGGGCGAGTATGCCGGCGAAGGTCCCGACGATGGCCACGGGCACGGCCACAAGGGGAATGAGCGTGGCGCGCCAGGACTGCAGAAAGATGAACACCACCAGGAGCACAAGCAGGACGGCCTCGAACAGCGTCTTCACCACTTCCTTGATGGAGTCCCTGATGAACGGCGTGGTGTCATAGGGAATGCGGTAGCTGACCCCGGCTGGGAAGGAAAGGGAAGCCCGGTCGAGGGTCTTCTTGACGTTCTCCATGGTGCCGAGAGCGTTGGCGCCGGTCTGTAGATAGAAGAGAAGGGAAGTGGTCGGTTTGCCGTTCACCCGTGCGAACTGGTCGTAGCTCAGCGACCCCAGTTCCACCCGCGCCACGTCCTTGAGACGGATCATCGAGCCGTCCCGGTTGGCGCGGAGGATGATGTTCTCGTACTCTTCCACCTCGCTCAGTCGCCCTCTGGTGAGCACGGGAACGGTGAGTTCCACTTCGTGGTTCGTGGGGCGCTGGCCGATGGTGCCCGCCGGGAAGACCGCGTTCTGTTCCCGTATGGCGTTCGCCACGTCGGAGACGGCCAACCCGCGCATGGCCAAACGATCCGGGTTTACCCAGATGCGCATGGAATAGTCCTTGGAGCCGAAAACCCTGGCGTCCCCCACCCCCGGAACGCGCTTGACGGCGTCCAGCAGATTGATGGTCGCATAGTTGCTGAGGAACACGTCGTCGTATCGGGGGTCTTCGGACTGGAGCGCGGCAACGCCCAGAATATTGGTGGATGCTTTGGTAACGGTTATCCCCTGCCTCACCACCTCCTGCGGCAGCCTCGGCTGTGCGATGGAAAGCCGGTTCTGCACTTCCACTGCTGCGAGGTCCTGGTCTGTGCCGATCTCGAAGGTCGCCACGATGGTGGTGGCGCCGTTGTTGGCGCTCTGGGAGCTGAAGTAAATGAGGTTCTTGATTCCGCTCAGCTGCTGCTCGATGGGCGCAGCCACGGATTCGGCCACCGTTTCCGCATCGGCACCGGGATAGGTGGCGCTGATCTGGATGGTGGGTGGCACGATTTCCGGATAGCTGGCGATGGGCAGCACGGAAATGGCCACCACTCCGGTGAGGAGAATGAGAATGGACAAAACGCAGGCGAATACCGGCCGGTCGATAAAGAATCGGGAAATCATGGCTGTTTCCCCGCCGGTATGGGTTGAGCGCCGTCCGCCTTGTCGTTCGGGTCGGAGACAATTTCAACTTTGGTTCCGGGACGCACCTGCATGAGGTGATTCGCGATGACCCGGTCGCCAGGCTTGAGTCCCGATTCGACGACCCAGCGATCCTCTTCCCATTCTCCGAGTACCACGGTCCGCTGCTCGGCCTGATTATCCTTATCGACCACGTACACCGATGCCCCGGAAGGGTTCCGGATCACCGCCCCCTGGGGCACCAGGAGCGCGTTCCGCCGTTCGGGTCCGACCACCGTGACGTGGATGAACTGGCCCGGCTTCAGGAGCGAATCGGGGTTCGACACGGTGCCGCGCACCACCGTCGAACCGGTGGAAGTGGATACGCTGACGCCCACGAAGCCGATTTTCCCTTTGTATGGGTAAACGGTTCCGTCGGCCAGGGTGACTTGCAGCCTCAGCTTCTCAGTTTCCGGCATGGTCACCTGCCCGCTCGATACCAGGCTTCGCCAGCTCAGCATTTCCTGTTCACTCACCGTGTACCGCACGTACATGGGGTCCACCTGCTCCACCACCGCCAACAGGCTGTTGGTTCCGTCGTCCACGTAGCTGCCCACGTCCCGCATGGCCTCCCCGATGAGCCCGGTAATGGGCGATTCCACGGTCGTATAGCTCAGGTTGAGCTGGGCCTGGGCGAGTTGGGCTTTCTGCAACTGGACGTCGGCCTGAGCCACTTGTTCGTCGGTCTGCAATTGTTCGAGGTCGTTGGCGGCCGCCGAGTTGCGGGACACCAGGGCTTCATAGCGCGTGACCTGCTGTCGCGTCCGGAACAGTCGGGCTTCCGCACTCGCCAGTTTCGCCTTCGCGATGTCCACTTCAGCCTGGAACGAACGAGGGTCGATGCGAAAGAGCACCCTTCCCGCTTCGACCTTCGTGCCCTCGACGAATCCCTGCTTCTCCAGGAACCCCTTCACCCGCGACCGGATTTCCACCGTCTGCGAAGCTTCGGTCTGGCCGAGAAACCGCGGCCGGATGAGCACGCTTTCGGGGAGCACCCGCACCACGTGAACCTTCAGAGTCTGTTCCTGTCGAACCTGTGGCCTTTCCACCTGGGGGGCATGGCTCGCCTTCTGCCAATAGAGGAAAGCTCCTACCGCGCCGACCGCAAGAATCGCAAGAGCGATCAGCCGCTGCATGAGTCCCCCGTATCCCGGTTTGCCCCGGGAGGCCTTTTCGTCGCCGGATGAGTTTTCGGATCTCATTTATTCTCCGTTGTCGGGTGTATCCGTGTTTCGGTGCGTGTTCTCCACTTTTCAGCTTCGGGTGGAGTCATCAGTCCGATCATGAGAACGTCCACGATGTCCGTGGCCTGCTGCTCGAGGCTTGTGGTGCGCCCCGCGAAATAGTTGGTGAATATGGTGCCGTAGAGCAAGTTCCCCACAATGTCCAGGGCCTGATCCACCGGCATGCTGCGGAAACGCCCCTGATCCATGAGCGTCCCCACCAGAGTTTTGCCGGTCAGGTTTCGGCTGCGCCGGAACTGGAAGAACGTCGGCTCTTCCCGGTCCCGGAATTCCGCCCGTTCCTGTACGAGCAGTTCGATGGACTCGGGATGGGCATCGAAATACATCAGGTACGAGCGGATGGCGTGCTCCAGCCGCTCCAGCGGGTCTTCCGCCGACGTCGTGAGCGTTGCCGCGATGAGGTCGCTCATGACGAGGTCCACGGCCGCACTGAAGAGGTGCCGCTTGCTTTTGAAATACCGATAAACCGTGCCCTTGGCGCATCCCGCCGCCGCTGCGACGGCGTCCACGTCGGCGCCGAAAAATCCGTTGCGCGCGAAATACCCGATCGCATGGCGGAGAATCTCCTCCGTCCTCTGCTCGGCAAGGTCGGGGTCCCTGGGCCTGCCCGGCCCCTGTCGTTCTTCCTTCGATTCCGCCATTGTCCTTCCATCTATTTTATTGACTGACGAGTCAGTCAATATACTCTTATCGCATCGCGCAGGCAACCGGAAGAGAACACTTTTTCCCGTAGTCGTCGGAAAGGAATCTTCACTTTGATTGCCGTTCCATGAAACACGCTTCCCGCTTGCTCCCTGCCCCGGTAACAGGGCTCGATCCGGTTGCGGAGGGACCTCCGGCCGCCGAATAATTTCCGCCGCGTATTGTCCCCTGAAAGGCTCCTCTGGTAGAGTAGCGGTACGTGTTGAGCTGTCGAACCGGGCACGTCCCCGACCGAGGAGGCCGGAGCGCAACGGGAGGATGTGAAAATGGTCCAGATAATCTATCTTGCTTTGCCACTTCTCGTTCTGATGGGTATTGCTCTCCTGATCGTCTCACGGGCTGAGAGCAGGATACGTAACCGCGTGATCGGCATTGTCCTCTGCTTTGCTGTAGCGGTCGCATGGGGATGGTCGGGGATGCATCCGGCTTTCGGGGAAGAGAAGGGTGCGAAGCCGGCGATGTCCGGGGACGTTAAAGCCGGCGCCGAGCTGTACGAGGATACCTGCAAGACCTGCCATCCCGACGGCGGGAACAGCATGGATCCCGATTTGCCGGTGAAGGGTTCGAAGATGCTGGTCAACTTCGACACCTTCCTCCAGTACCTGCGCGGCAAGAAATCGCTGCCCGGAAAAACGAGGGAGATGCCGACCTTCGCGTCCTATGAAATTTCCGACGACCAGGCTCGCGACCTCTACCGTTACATCATCGAAGACATCGAAAAGAAGTAACGGTCCGGCCGGATCATTTTCCGGAAACGAAGGGATTGTCTTTACGGAAAAAGCGCCAGGGCAGGTCCGTGGATTTCCGGATTCCGATCCTCCTCGAAACGCCGATGGAATCGTCGGGAGCCGGTTCGCCTTCCGTCAGGAAGATGGAATCTCCCAGCAGATCGGTTCCGTTGTCCTTGCGATCGATTTCGAACGCCCGGCACAGTTTCGCCGGGCCGTTGGTGAGGCGGTACAATGTCTTGCCGGCTGGAAGCGACGACGCGCCGAAACGGTTTTGCGCCATGCGGGAAATTCCCGTGATCGGCTCCACCGCGCGCAGCAGGAGCGCCGAGCCCCTGCCCTCCTCGCCCGTTACGACGTTGCTGCAAAAGTGCATGCCGTAGGTGAAGTACACATAGAGGTATCCGCCACGCCCGAACAGCACCCGGTTCCGTTCGGTCATGCCCCTGAAGGAATGCGCCGCCTCGTCGACCGCGCCGTCGTACGCTTCGACCTCCACGATTTTCCCGGCGAACGTACTCTGTTCGGTCTTCCGCACCAGTACCCTGCCCAGTATATCCCGGGCGACGACGAGCACGTCACGCGTATAAAATCCGCGCTCGAGTTTTCCCCCGATTCCGTATGCTTCCGTCACATTGCGCCTTCTCTTTGCTGTGTTTGAAAGATTCTTATATATCTGCTAGTTATTGTCAAACTACCTTGTAGGACAGGAGACCGCACGGGATGAAAAAGGCAATCGCCACCACTTTGATCCTTGTATTTGCTTTGCTGAACAGCGCCATGGCGGAAGAATTTTCCGCGGACATCATCCTGCAAAGCCGCATCGGGGATACCTCCGGAAAAATCTACTTCAAGAATGTCGACGTCAACCGTCACGATGTGATGGGCGTGACCGTCATCACCAAACGCCCTCTGGTGTATCAGATTTTCGATTCCACCAAAAAGTATGTGGTAAAGGACATAAAGGAGCTAGCGAAGGAATATCCCATGGCCAACGCCACCTCTTTCGAGGAGTGGCTGGACAGAAACCACATGCGCGCCACCGGCAGGGAGACCCTGCAGGGGTTCGAATGCACGATTTATCAGGGGAAAATCACTTTTTCCGAAGGGCAGTCTCCTGCCCCCATGAAGGTCTGGTATTCGAAAAAGCTGGGATACCCCATGAGGATGGAGACGACCCTCGAACCACCCATGGGCGCAATGACCCACTCGCTTGAAAACATCAAGATAGGCCCCCAACCCGCGAGCCTGTTTCAAATTCCGGCGGGATATAAAAAAGTGAACAGCGTTGAGGACGCCATGGGGACGAGCGGTTTCGGGCTTCCCTCCATGACCGGCTCCCAGGGTGGGCCTTCCCAAGAAGACATCGACAATATGAAGGAACAGATTGAAGAAATGATGAAGAACATGCAGAAAAAGTAGTCTGGAAAAACACGGCTCCGCCGGTTCTCCCGGCGGGGGCCCCACTTTCCCTCCCCGACGTACCGCGCGCCCCCGCGTCGCATCCTTCCCCGAAATCCGGTCGGCCTCTGTTCCCACCAATCCCGCCGATAGTATACTTATCTTCAGGCCACCCTTGCGCCGAGGAACCGTATTCCTCCATGCGGCAGGGTCTGGCCCGTCGAATGCCCTTATCGCTGGAAGGCGGGAACCCCATGAGAGAAGATTCTGCGGAACGGAAGGTGCCGGCTGCCCGGACCATGAGAGCGGTGCGCGTGCACCGGTTCGGCGGTATTGAAGCACTGGTGTATGAAGAGATGGTCCGACCCACCCCAAAAAAGGGACAAGTACTGGTCCGCGTCAAGGCCGCCGGAGTGGGGCCTTGGGATGCGTGGGTGCGGGCAGGAAAAAGCGCGATCGATCAGCCGTTGCCGTTGGTGCCGGGCTCCGATCTGTCGGGCGTCGTGGAAGAAATCGGTGCGGACGTATATGGTTTCCGGCCGGGTGAAGAAATTTTCGGCGTGACGAATGCGCGGTTTACCGGGGCCTATGCCGAATACGCCGTGGCCGAAGCCGGAATGATCGCGCCCAAGCCGAAACGGCTGAGCTTCGTGGAAGCCGCCTCCGTGCCGGTCGTGGCGAGCACGGCCCACCAGATGGTGTTCGATTACGGCGGGGTGGACGCATCGAAACGGGTGCTCGTGCTGGGCGGCGCGGGCAATGTGGGCAGGTATGCGGTGCAGCTCGCCGTACGAACCGCGGCCGAAGTATTTGCCGGTGTGCGCCTGCACGACGCACCTTATGTCCCCGCTCTTACCCCGGACCACATCGTAGACTTACAGGCTCCACGCTTCGAGGACAAGGTGAAGGACGTGGACGCGGTTATCGATACCGTAGGCGGCCAAACGCTCGACCGGTCCTTCGACGTCCTCAAGCCAGGAGGCATCGTCGTATCCTCGGTGGCCGAACCCGATCGTGAAAACGCCGCCCGCCATGACGTTCGGGGGATATTCTTTCTCGTGGCCGTCACTTCCCAAGGGCTGGCCGAAATCGCGAAACTGTTCGACTCCGGCGACCTCGCCACCGACGTGGGCGAGGTGATGCCGCTGGCCGAGGCACGGTCGGCTCATGAAATGCTGGCGGGCAAACCGCACAAGCGGGGCAAGATCGTCCTGACAGTGTAGCAGGGGCGCCGGCGGCTGTGGTTTTCAATGGAAGACATGGTTATTCTGGAGATAACTCCAGCAAGGACGACGGCGTATGAATCGATTATTGCAAGAAAAACGTGCTCTGGTGACGGGCGGCAGCCGCGGAATAGGCGCCGCCGTCGTAAAACGTCTGGCGCGCGAAGGCGCCCACGTCGCGTTCACCTACGTCAGTAAGCCCGAACAGGCTGCTGAAACGGCTAAGGCGGCCGAAGCATTCGGCGTACGGGCTTTTCCCATCCGGGCCGACAGCGCCGACGCCGAAGCGCTGACGGCGGCCGTTGAAAAGACGGTGTCCGAATTCGGCGGGATCGACATTCTGGTCAACAGCGCGGGCATCGCGGTCATCGCGCCCGTCGACGACCTGAGCCTTAAGGATTTCAACCGCACCTTCGCCATCAACGTACGCGCGGCCTTTATCGCCACGCAGGCGGCGGTGAAGCACATGAAGCAAGGCGGACGCATCATCAACATCGCCAGTTGCAATGCCGAACGCATGCCGTTCCCGGGCGGCTCGGCCTACGCCATGAGCAAGGCCGCCCTGGTGGGCCTCGTCAAGGGGCTGGCCCGCGACCTCGGCCCGCGCGGCATCACCGTGAACAACGTCCACCCTGGACCCACCGAAACGGACATGAACCCGGCCACCGGCGATTTCGCCGAAATGCTGAAAAAGTTCATGGCCGTGGACCGCTACGCCAAGGCGGACGAAATTGCGGGAATGGTGGCCTACTTGGCCAGTCCTGACGCGGGGTTCATCACCGGCGCGAGCCTGACAATCGACGGCGGATTTACGGCGTAAAGTGGTCATCGCCATTCAGGCGATTCCCCGCCGTTCATGGTCATTGGGCAGTTCATGGTGACTCCCCGTTCATGATGAGGTATCGAACCATGAACGGCGCGTGGAGCAACGGGACGTCATGGCCGGAAAAAGAGGTGAGCCAACCGTTTCCGATGGGCAGGATGGATAAATCCCCCCTCCCCCCTTTGCCAAAGGGGGGATCAACCCGGGCGATTCCCCGCCTGCAACATGCACCATGTCCTTTGACGGGGTCTGAAGTCGTTCGGGCAGGAAAAACCTCGCCGGAAGCTAAGTCGTGCGTCTGTTTCTTGATCGAGGGGGAGCGCCCCGTCAACTACTGCGAGGGCACGATCCTGGTTGATGATCGCACCCCCACCAAGACCCTCCCCCCGGCGGGGAAGGATTTCCTGCGGCGCGTTATCGATAGGGCAGAGTTTCAGGGTAAGATTATGGCGTCCTCGGGGTCCAGGGGGTTGAACACCAGTCCGCTGATGACCTTGGGGTAGAAGTAGGTGGATTTGCGGGGCATGCAGAGCGACGCCTCGGCCACCTGTTTCATCTGGTCAACCGGGGTGGAATTGAGGAGCAGGGCTGCTGCGGCGTTTTCCCGCGCCACTTCGTCCAGAGCCCCGGTGAAGGAACTGTTGTACCGGACACTCTCCACGTCGTCGAGCGCCGCTTCTTCCAGCCCGAGCAGCGAGCATAGCACGACCCGCGAGAGCACCACCACGTCGAGGTCGCGCAGTTGGGGCTCGATTCCCGACAGCGCGCCGTCCAGAGGCGCGTCTTCCTTCAGTTGCAACAGGAAAAAGCGGTTCTCTCCCGCCACGGCCAGTCCGAACGTGGTCCGTTCCCTCCCCTTCTCCTTCAGTTCCGTTGCCAGACGCATCCGGGTGCTTTCGCGATCCGACCCGTTACCGGCAAGCGTGTGCACGGTGAAATACCTGCCGGCACGATCCAGGAAAGTGTCGAGGGAAAAGTGGTCCGGCCGCCGCGCGAGCAACCGGTGGGCGGGCAGAATAGTCAACCCCGGACTTTCCATGGCCGAAAGATACATCATGACGTGGGAGGGCGCCTTTCCCAGCAGGTCCTTCCCGGTTGTTTCCCGGAGATAGCGCCGGTAGTTCAGGGCGGTTTCGTACCGGTGATGGCCGTCGGCAATGTAGAGCGTCCGGCCGACGAAGAACTCGTGCACTCGGCGAAGCAGCGCCGGGTCGTGCACTGCCCACACCGTGTGGCGGAATTTCCGGTCGTCGGTAAACGAAGCGTGGGGGCGATCGGAACGGACCGTCGAAAGCGCGGTTCCCAGGTCGTCTTGAGGATCGGCGTAGATGGACCAGATGGGGCTCAGGTTCGTGCGGCATGCCTTGGTGAGCCGCAGCCGCTCGTCCTTGGTGGAGGTGAACGTCTTCTCGTGGGGCCTCACGCCGGATTCGGGCCCGAACTCTTCCAGTTCGACCACCGCGATCAATCCCCGACGGGTGCGTTCCTCGCCTTCCTCGTTGGTGTAATCGAGGTCGTACAAATACACCGCGGGCGCGGGATGGCGTACCAGGACCTGCTCCGCCCGCCATCGGTCGAGGAACGCCGCCGCTCTCGAGTAGGGATTGTCGCGATCGTCGTCTCCGGGATTCGACTTGCCCAGAATGAGACGGATGACGTTGTGGGGGTTTCGATCATAGAGAAGGTCGCGTTCAGCCGGAGAGATAATGTCGTACGGCGGTGCGACGACCGGCGAAAGATCGGGATAACGCTGGGGATTGTACTCAACGCCGCGAAACGGCATTACAACAGCCATGATGTTTCTTTCTCCGTGCGGATGTCGGATGTGAGTTGCAGCGGACGATTGCTCATTTGCCGATAATCGCCAGCGTATCGCGGCCGATTTCCCGGACCCGCGCCATTACCCTCTCTTCGTCCAGCGTCGTCAGCCTTCCCTCTTCCATCACCACCCGGCCTTGAATCACGGACGTGGTCACTTCGGACCCGTTGGCCGAATAGACGGCCGCGGAGTACGGGCTATAGAACGGAGTGAGGTGCGGACGGTTGACGTCCAGCACGATGACGTCGGCCAGCTTGCCCGGTTCGAGGCTTCCCGTTTGATCCGCGACGCCCAGGGTTTTGGCCGCACCGATGGTCGCCATCGCCAATACGGTTTTCGCGTCCATGACGGTGGGGTCGCGCCGAGCCATCTTGTGGAGCTTGGCGGCGGTGTCCATTTCTTCGAACATGTTCAGGTTGTTGTTGCTCGCGCAGCCGTCGGTGCCGAGCCCCACCGCCATGCCCTTTTGCAGCATGTCGCAGACCGGAGCGATACCCACCGCCAGCTTCAGATTGCTC
Source organism: uncultured delta proteobacterium (assembly GCA_963826125.1). Lineage (GTDB taxonomy): Bacteria > Desulfobacterota > Desulfarculia > JACQYL01 > CAWGVV01 > CAWGVV01. Next base: position 1,586,765 of record CAWGVV010000001.1, read on the forward strand.
TCCGGGTTGTGGGCCACCCGCACGCCGAGGGCGGCGAGGGTATCGATTTCTTCCATTGTAACATGCACGCAGTGATCGGCAATGACATGCGGCCCCAGGACCCCGAGTTCTTCGAGATGATCGACGGGTTTTACTCCGTACCGTTCGACAACCGTGCAGATTTCGTCTTCCGATTCGCACAGGTGGGTGATGAGCGGTACTCCGTTGTCGCGGGCCAGCGCATCGGCCGTACGGAAGAGATCCGGCGAACAGGTGTAGGGGGCATGGGGCTCCACCGCGATGGAGACGAGCGGGTCGCCCTTCCATTCGTCGATGAGGTCCCGGGTGTAGGCGAAGCCGTTTTCGATTTTGCCGTAGTTGGGGGAATCGAAATCGTACAGGACTTCACCCACCAACGCCCTCATGCCCGCCTCTTTGGCGGCGCGGGCCGCTTCCCGTTCGAACAGGTACATGTCGCAGAACATGGTGGTGCCCGACCGTATCATTTCGGCGCAGGCCAGCAGCGTTCCCCAGTAGACGATTTCGCCCGAACTCCGTGCTTCCACCGGAAAGATGAATTCCTGCAGCCACTGCATGAGGGGGAGGTCGTCGGCCAACCCCCGCAGGTAGGTCATGGCGGCGTGCGTGTGACAATTGATGAGCCCCGGAAGCACGAGGCCGCCTTGGGCGTCGATGAAGCGCGTACGAGGATCGCCTTGCGGATGATCGCCGCCTCCGAGGTCGACGATGCGTTCGCCGACGACGGCCAGCCATCCGTCCGCGATCGTTTCGAAGGAATTATTCATGGTAACGATGGTTCCGTTATGGATAACAATATCCGGCACTTCTTCTCTCTTCACGGCATCGGCCCCGCTGTTGGTGGACGTTTTTTCGCCTGGGGGGCTTCCCTTGGCGACATGATCATGGCATAATCAGTTTGGCTGTGGATGTTCCCCTCTCAATGGAGCTGACGTTCAGGCCAAAAACGTGATTCTGCCATGATATTTCTACGAAACAAACAGGTTGTGGCCCTGGTGGCCGTATGGAGTTGCTTTCTCGTTGTGTTGTGGGTGGAGAAGGATAAATACCCCACGATCGACGATCTGGCAACGAAAACGGCCCGTGAAGACAGGACGCCGTTCAGACCTCAACTCGGCCCCATCGATACTCCCGGTCCTCTGGAAAGCGGGTATCATCAGAATCGCTACGATCACATCATCCGGGAGGCGGCCGAACGATTCGACGTCGACTTCTACCTCATCAAGGGCGTTATCAAAGCAGAGTCTCACTTCAATGCCAAAGCGATTTCCCCGCGTGGAGCGTCCGGGCTGATGCAGCTCATGCCGCACACGGTTCAGATCTTCGGTGTCACCGATCCCTTCAACCCGCGGCAGAACATCTTCGCGGGTGTCCGGTATCTCAAGAACCTCATAAACATTTTCGAAGGAGATTTGCAGCTGGCCCTGGCGGCCTACAACGCCGGGATTGCGCGAGTAAGATCCTACGGAGGGATCCCCCCCTATTCGGTGACGAGAACCTACCTCGTCAAAGTCCTCGCCTACGCCGAAGAATTCAAAACATCCTGAACAATGTTCAGCTTCTTCCGTTCCATTCGGCAAAATTCCGAAGAACCTTGAGTCCCGCCGTGCCGCTTTTTTCCGCATGGAACTGTACCGCCACCAGACTGCCTTTGGCGATGGCGGAAGCGAAAGGCACGCCATACTCGGTTTGGCCGACCACGTCCGCTTCTCCGGAGGGCACCGGGAAATAGGAGTGCACGAAATAGAACTCGCTCCCGCCGGGGATGTTCTCGAACACGGGATGCGAGCGTTTCCAGTTGACCTGGTTCCACCCCATGTGGGGAATCTTCAAAGCGTTTCCGTCCGCGTCTTTCAGGCTGCCGGGGAACCGGGAGACTTTTCCGGGAACGAGCCCCAGACATTCCGTATCGTTTTCCTCGCTGGCGTCCATTATCACCTGGGTGCCGATGCAGATGCCCAGTATGGGCTTTCCAGACCGGAATGCCTCCCGAATGACGCCGTCGAGACCGAATTTCCTGAGGTTGGCCATGGCCTCGCCCGCAGCTCCGACGCCGGGGAAAATGATCCGTCCCGCATCGAAAATCGCGCCGGCGTCGGAAGTTATGGTGTTGGGGATGGAGAATTTGTCCAGAGCCCGGGCAACGCTGGTGAGGTTGCCCGCCTTATAATCCACAATGGCGATCATACATCCGCCCTTTCAACCGAGAAAAACACACATCATTTGGAATAGTCGTAGAAGCCCCGTCCCGTTTTACGTCCGAGGTATCCGGCCGCCACATACTTCTTCAGCAGGGGGCAAGGACGGTACTTGTCTTCTCCCAGCCCGTCCTGAAGCACTTGCAGGATGGCCAGGCAGGTATCCAGCCCGATGAGATCGGCCAGGGCCAGCGGCCCCATGGGGTGGTTCATGCCGAGCTTCATCACTTCGTCGATGGCTTCGGGAGTTCCCACGCCTTCGAACAGGCAGTACACCGCTTCGTTGATCATGGGCATGAGCACCCGATTGGACACAAAGCCGGGAAAATCGTTGGCTTCCACCGGCGTCTTGCCGAAACGGACGGACAGGTCGCGGGTCAGTTCGAACGTTTCCCGTGAGGTGGCCAGTCCGTTGATGATTTCCACCAGTTTCATCACCGGCACCGGATTCATGAAGTGCATGCCGATGAATTTGTCCGGCCTTTTGGTGACGGAGGCCAGACTTGTTATGGAGATGGAGGAAGTGTTCGAGGCAAAAAACGTTTCCGGTCCGCAGATGCCGTCCAGATGGCGGAAAATGCCGAGCTTGATGTCCACGTTTTCCGTGGCGGCTTCGACGATGAAATCGGCTTCGCGCATGTCGTCCAGGGAGACGGAATCCCGAATCCTGCCGAGAATCGCCGTCTTTTCTTCCGGGGCGAGCTTTCCCTTTTCCACCATGCGGCTCAGGCTCTTATCGATGACCTTGCGACTCCGAGCCAATATCTCGGTCGAGACGTCGTTCATCACCACGTTCAATGCACTGGCAGCCGCCACCTGGGCGATGCCCGACCCCATCTGTCCGGCGCCGACCACTCCAAAAAGTTTCACGTCCACGTTCCCCTCCTGTTGCTCCCGCCGGTAAGGCAGCATGCAATTATCCCGGTCGTTCCGATGTTCACTCTCAGATCCCTACCGCCTCGGGTGAAAAGTGTTTTCTTACCATGCACGGCTCGTAAGCGTCAAATCTTCGCCCTCACATCGAGGGACTTCCGCCCGTCCGACTTCCGCGCGTTTCCTCGCTCACAGCCACGTCAACGGTCCGAAGGCCTTTTCATACCGGCCCTTCACCTGTTCCACCGAGCAGCGGTATTCCTGCGTGCCGTGAACTTCCACCGCGAAGCTGGCCAGCGCGGCCCCCAGCCGACAACTCTCCAAAAGGCCGGCGTTTGCCACCAGCCCCTTCATGAGCCCCGAACGGTACGCGTCTCCCGCGCCCGTGGGGTCGAGCACTCCGTCGGCGGGCACGGCTGCAACGGCCGTTTTTCCCTCCCGCGTGACGATTACCGACCCATCTTCCCCCTTGGTGGTAACGACCGCCCCGGTTTTGTCCAGCATCCGGTCGAGCGTGAGGCCGGTGAGCTTCATGGTGAGGTCGAGTTCGTAATCGTTGGAAATGAAAATCGCCGAACCGTTCAGCGCTTCCTTGAGCGAATCGCCGTCCCAGATATTGAGGGACTGGCCGGGGTCCAGGATGTAGGGGACGTTCCCCTGCCGGAAGCAGCGCGCATACCCCGTCATGTCGTCAAGGTTCCCCGCGGCGATGATGCCGATCCCGCCGTCGGGACCGATTTCCGACAGGGTGAAATTCGTGGGGTGTTTCATGGCCCCCGGATTGAACCCGGTGATCTGGTTGTCCGACTGATCGGTGGTGATGTAGGCCCCGGCGGTGAACTCGTCGGGCACCACCCGAAGGCAATGGCACGGGATATTGTTCCCTTCCAGCCATGCCCGGTAGGAAGCGAAATCCTTGCCCACGGCCGAAAGCACGAGCGGCCGTTCGCCCAGCAGCGCGAGCCCGTAGGCGATGTTTCCCGCGGTGCCCCCGAAATGCTCCTTCACGCCGTTTACGTTGAAGCAGACGTTGAGTACGTGAATCTTGTCCGGCAGGATGTGATCGCTGAACCGGCCCGGAAAATCCATTATTCTGTCGAATGCGAGCGAACCCGAAATGAAGATGGTCACTTCTCCACCCTCCTTTATAATCGTTGGCGTAGCAAATACGGCAGCCTACACCATCTTCCGTCAAAGATAAAGCATGACCGGCGCGGGGTTTGCGCCGTCGACGCGGTTTTTCCCTCTCGCCTTGCGGTGGGGTTCAGGAGTTGAAAATCGCCCTTCGCGGCCGGAAAAACGGCAGCAGCGCCTCCACAATGGGGGTCGCACCCGCGAGCAGCACGTCCGCGGCGGGCAGCCCGACGATTTCCATGAGGTATTCGCAGATGGCGGGGATTTCCTTCTCGCTCAACCCTTCGTGGTTCACCGAAAGAGCGACCACCGGTTTTCCCGAGAGAAGCTGGATGGCCTCGATCTGTTTTTCCAGGGGATGAATGGGGTAGCCGGACAGCCCTTCGTAATCCTTTCGCGCGGGAGCGGTTTGCAGCACCACCACGTTCGGGCGCGCCGCCGCCAGAATTTCCAGCCCGCCCGGATAGGCCGGGTTGAGCAGGCTTCCCTGGCCCTCGATGACGATCACTTCCGGGTCTTTCTCCCTCCAGGCCGTCCACACCGCGTGTTCGATTTCACCCGACACGAAATCGTTGACCAGGGAATCGATGACCAGGGAATACCGTGCCCCCTGCATCCAGGAAGTCTGGCCGGTTCCCACGAATTCCGCCGATATCCCCTTCCGCTCCAGCCCGTCCCTCAGCACCCAGGCCGTGGTGCGTTTTCCCACGGCGGAATCGGTCCCGAGCACCGCCACCCGGAAGGATGTCACCTCGGCGATCTTGCCGCTGAAAAAATGAAGCTCGCTCCGGGGCGGGGGTTTCCGCACGTCCCGTATGCGTACGCCCGCAAGAGTGGCCGCCTCGGAGATTTCCGGGTCCTCGGAAAGGAAATCGTGAAGCCCCGAGTCCACGTGCAGCCCCGCCCGGATGGCCAGCAGCACGTCGCCCCTGGCTTCCGGAGTCAGCCGTCCGCCGTCCGGAGCAATGCCCAGAACCAGGTGAGTTGCGGCCATGCCCTTCTTGGCCGCCACCGCAATCCCGTCCCTGACGGATGCCACCACGGGGATGGATCGATTCCGTCCGTCCAGCAATCGACCGGCGTCGGCGCCGACATGGCGCCGATCCACCACGCACGTGGGACGATACCGGGCGGAGCGGCGGACGAGACCGTGAGCCGTCTTGCCGTTCGAAGTGGCGAACGCGTCCTGACAATAAACGACGGCATTCCCCTCAGGGAAGGTACTCATGCATGTTCTCCCAATTCTGCCGGTCAACGGGCACCCCGCTCGTCGAACTTCGGAAGCAGCCGCCCGTCATTGGACGAACCGTCTTCATTGACGACGAACGTGGCGGTGACCGCACGGTAACTCCGCAGCGGATATTACCCTATTTACCAGTTTGCATGGGCAACTGTCCATACGCCACGACAACGACGGAAAAACCTTCGGGGTCCCCCCAAACGGAGCATTTCGTTTCCTTGTTCGACAAAGGACCTGTATTCGTGCTAAAGCGCATTCCGTGGAGTACGGAAGCGGATATGCAGTATAATGCTCACACAACGCTCACATAATAAAGGTAAGAGCAAAAACGCGGACGACGGGGGATTCCTCTTCGCCGGTACGAGAGAAGGCGCATGAACAGAGAATATCCGGAAATGCCCCTCATCGGTGTGGGAGCCGTGATTTTGCGTGACGATTGTGTGCTGCTGGTCCGCCGGGGTCATGAACCATCCAAAGGTCAATGGTCAATCCCCGGAGGGCTGGTGGAAGTGGGAGAAACGCTGGCGGAAGCAGTGGCACGGGAAGTGCTCGAAGAAACGGGACTGGTGGTGAAACCCCGGGCGCTGATCAAGACGCTGGAACGCATCTTCCGCGACGAGAACGGCCGGGTGAAATACCACTACGTACTGTGCGATTTCCTATGCGACGTCATCAGCGGACAACACGTCGCAGCCAGCGACGCCGACGACGTGGAGTTCATTCCAGTGGAGGCATTGGAGCGATACGGAGTTGCCGAGATCACACAACAGGTGATCCATGAGGTTGTTGCTCCCCACGGGGAAGGCATCTACCTGTTTTCCGATTGAACGGCCGCTTTTTCCGGGATAGTGAAGATCGAACCATTGACACAAACAATGGCGAATCCTATAGTCAAGCAAGGTGGTGATATCCTGAATTGGGGAAACAGACATTCATTCAAAAAGCTCTTTCCTTCCTGACGAACGGTCGGCTCGGTTCCGAAAACATCGAGGAGAAGATACAGGCACTTCTTGATGAAGGTGAAGAAGCGGGTGAGATAAGCGAGCAGGAAGGAGAAATGATCCAGGGTATTTTCGAACTCCGCGATACCCTTGCCAGCGAAATCATGATACCCAGGACGGAGATGACGTGTATACAGCTGGATTCTCCGCTGAGCGACGTACCTGGACTGGTATCGGAAAAGGGACACAGTCGGTATCCGGTGTATGAAGACGATCTGGATCATATCGTCGGCATCCTGCACGTGAAGGACCTCATCGCCCGCCACCTGCCGAACGGCGAAACGGTCCTGAAGAGAGAGTTCCTGCGGCCGTGTTCCTTCATCCCTGAAACCAAACGAGTGAGCGACATCCTGCGCGACTTCCAGGCCAACCGGTTTCACATGGCCGTGGTGACCGACGAGTACGGGGGAACGTCCGGGCTCGTCACCATCGAGGACATCATCGAAGAGATCGTCGGCGACATACAGGACGAGTACGACCATGAAGAAAGCACGATTCAGGAGATCGATCAGGACACCATTCTCATCGATGCGAGCGCGGACATAGAAGATCTGGAAGAGCACTGGGACATCACCCTGCCTCCGGGAGATTACGAATCGGTGGGCGGGTTCATCATCAATATAGTTTCCAGGGTTCCCAAAGTGGGCGAGGTAATTTCCTACCAGAACATGGAATTCGTCATCGAAAAGGGCGACAAGCGGCGTATCCGGAGAATCAGGGTCCGCCGGCTCGACTCCCGGCTACCCGCAACCAGTGTCGGCTGATTCCCGTTCCATCATCGGGGCGATCCTCTCCGGGCTCCTGCTCACGCTGTCCTTCCCCAACCTGGACGCGGATTTCCTTGTCTGGTTCGCGCTGGTTCCCCTGTTCTTTTCCATCCGGGGCGTCACGACGAAACGAGCCTTCTATTTGGGCTTCCTGGCGGGATTCGTCCATTTCCTCACCCTGATATATTGGATTTATTATGTAATCCAATACTACGGCGGGCTTCCCTGGTATTTCGCCGCCTTTTCCCTGCTCTGTCTGGTGGGCTACCTGGCGCTGTTTCCCGGTGTCTTCTGCTACATCGTCACCTATGTCACCCGTTCGTCGAAGTTGCCTCTCATCGCCGTCGCCCCGGTCGTCTGGGTGGCCCTCGAACTGGTGCGCAGTTATTTTCTCTCCGGTTTTCCCTGGGAATTGCTGGGCGAATCATTGTACCGGAGAACGCTCCTAATACAGCCGGCCGCCGTCACCGGAGTCTACGGCCTCTCCTTGGTCATTGTCGCCATCAACACGGCCCTGTATGAAATCGTTTTTCCCGAGCATGAAGGGAAGTCCCGCTTTTTCAACGCATCGACCGTAACCGCCGCGTGTCTTTTCGCGTGGTTGCCGTTCTACGGCATGGTCCGGCTGCATGAAGCCCCCCATCCGCGAAAAACCATCCCGGTAGCGTTGGTGCAGGGCAACATCGACCAAACGGTCAAGTGGGACCCGCTGTTTCAGCAGGAGACGCTGGACATCTATTTCAACATGACCGCCGAGGCGCTGGAGAAAGAACCCGCGCTCGTCGTGTGGCCGGAAACCACCCTCCCCTTCCTGTTCGAACGCGATAAACCGTTGGCCGACCAGGTGCGGGAATTCGTCAAAGGGGCCGGGGTTTCCTTCGTCCTGGGCAGCCCGGCGGTGGAAACGGAAGGCAAGGAAATCGAGTACCGGAACCGCGCCTTCCTGCTGGGGCCCGACGGCTCCACCCTCGGCAAATACGACAAGTCGCATCTGGTGCCCTACGGAGAATACGTCCCGCTGAAGTGGATGTTTCCCTTTTTCCGAAAACTCATCGTGGCGGCCGGAAATTTTACCCCCGGCCCTTCCGGCAAGGTGCTCTCCTCTCCGGAGTTCACGCTGGGGCCCCTCATCTGTTACGAATCCATTTTTCCGGAAATCAGCCGGGCGGAGGTGCGCAACGGCGCGCAGCTCCTGGTCAACATCACCAACGATGCATGGTTCGGCCGCAGCAGTGCGCCGTACCAGCATTTTTCCATGTTGGTGTTCCGGTGTGTGGAAACCCACCGTTGGGCCGTGCGCGCCGCCAATACCGGCGTGAGCGGAGTCATCGCGGCCGACGGCTCCATCCGGGTGCGGTCCCCCATTTTCGAACCCTACACCCTCGTGCACGATGCCGAGCTACTTGACGGAACCACCTTTTATGTGCGATTCGGTGACGTGTTTGCCTACGGGTGTTCTCTCATGGCCGTTCTGTTGATCATGCGGTCATGGTTGACCAATCGCCGCGGGCGAGTGTCGAATACTATAGAAGAATCTAAAAGGAGTGAGGACCATGTACAGCGACGTGCGAAGAGAACTCGAAAGCGTGGATGAACGACTCGACCAGTTACGAGGTCGTCTTTGAAATACCTACCATTGAAAAAAAACTCAAACGTATCGATTCCATCATGGCCCGGGAGTCCTTCTGGAAAAACAAGGACCGGGCGACCAAAGTTCTGAGACGCCGTTCGCAGTTCCTACCGGTAATCGAACAATTCGCTTCGGCTGCAAAAGAGATGGAGGACGCGTCGATTCTCCTCGACATGGCGGAGGAAGAAGAAGACGCCAAGACGTTGCAGGAAGTCCGCGCCTCCGTTCGGAAGGTGATGCAGGAACTGGACCGGCTGGAGATCGTTCGGTTGCTCAGCGGCAAAGACGACCGCATGAATGCCATCCTCACTATTCATGCCGGGGCGGGCGGGACCGAAGCTCAGGACTGGGCCCAGATGCTGTTGCGGCTGTACCTGCGCTGGTGCGAGGAACACGAGTACACGACCAGCATCATCGACATGCTGGAGGGTGAAGAAGCAGGGATCAAAAGCGTCACCTTGACGGTGGAAGGCGAATACGCCTACGGATATCTCCGCTCCGAAATCGGCATCCATCGGCTCGTGCGCATCTCGCCCTTCGACGCAAGCGGCCGAAGGCACACGTCTTTCGCCAGCGTTTTCGTCTATCCGGAAGTGGACGACGACATCGTCATCGACGTACGGGAAGAGGATTTGCGCATCGACACGTTTCGTTCCAGCGGCGCCGGGGGACAGCACGTCAACAAAACCAGTTCCGCCATCCGCATCACGCACTTGCCGACGAATATCGTGGTGCAGTGCCAGAACGAACGGTCCCAGCACCGCAACAAGGACACGGCAATGAAAGTCCTCCGGGCGCGACTCTACGAACTGGAGGAGAAGAAGAAGGCCAAGGAGCGGGCGGCGGTGGAGAAGAACAAAAAGGGCATCTCCTGGGGCAGCCAGATTCGCTCCTATGTCCTGCAACCGTACCGTCTGGTGAAGGACCATCGGACCGACGTGGAGGTCGGGAACGTCGACGCGGTCCTCGACGGATCCATTGACCCCTTCATCGAGGCGTATCTGGCCGCCACGGCGGAATTGTAAGCCACCCCTTTTCGGGAGAGGGTTTTCGGGAAGGCGTTCCGGAAAGGGGCGCCTTCTTTTTTTTCTTTGAGGTTATTGCTTTTGCTTCAACATTTCCCGCGTCCGGGTGAGGGCCGGCGGAAGCCACCCCAGGGATTACTTGGGTCGCGTCCCTGCAAAGCTCCCCCCTGCCCCCTCGATTGAGGTTGTCGATAAAGCCTGTCCAAGCGTCACCCCGGCGAAAGCCGGGGTCCAGAAGAATTTGAAAAGACTGGATTCCGGCTTTCGCCGGAATGGCGAACCAAGGAGAAACGCTCGTTTATCGACAACCTCATTGGAGGGGGGTGCCGAAGGCGGGGCGAGTGCAGGTCATTCGACCTTCCCGACGCCGCTTCGAAATACGTTCTGCGCGGCACCGGGAGGGTCAACCGCAACCATGATCGCTTTTTGCACTACCTGGCGTACATAACCGAACAAATCGTAATGATTGCGGAGCTAACGGCATAACCATGTTTGTTCTTAAGGAGGACCTGTGAAATGAGCGAAAACGGTAAGGACGTGCAGTTCGTTTTCCGTCCCATCGGGGTGATTCACACCCCCTACCGGACCAAATCCGGAATCCCCATTCAGGGGGTGTTCGATCAGGCGACTTCGGGAACCGTCGAACTGTTTGAAGAATATGAAGAAGGACTGACCGACATCGAGGGGTTCTCGCATCTCATCCTCCTCTATGCCTTCGATCGCTCCGAGGGGTTCGAACTGATGACCAAACCCTATATGGACGAGACGCGGCACGGCGTTTTCGCCCAGAGGGCTCCCAAAAGGCCCAATCCGATCGGCCTGTCCATCGTGCGTCTGCTCCGGCGGAAAGGCAGGATTCTCTCCATTTCGGAAATCGACATGCTGGACGACACGCCGCTCCTGGACATCAAGCCCTATGTCCCCCGCTTCGACGTTCGGCTCGATGCGCGAAGCGGCTGGATGGAAGGTCTCATTGAGAATTCCGGGGTGCGGAAGGTATCCGACGACCGTTTCTGAAAGGTCATTGCCGGGCGATTCGTCGCGTCGGAATTTTTCTTGACCGATATATATCGATGTGATATATATCGGTCAAATACTAAGGAGTACCAATGGACGCGCCTTCCATCATCCTCGGCATGCTCATGGAAAGCCCCATGACCGGCTACCAGCTCAAGCAAAAATTCGCTATGTCCTTCTCCTTTTTCTCCGGCTTGAGCTACGGGTCCATCTATCCGGCGCTGAAAAAGATGGCCGAGAACGGCCTCATCACCCTGACGGTGGAACACCGGGACGGGACACCCGACCGCAAGGTGTACACTATCACCGACGCCGGACGGGAAGCCTTTCTTCACTCCCTGACCGGCCCCATGATGCTGGACCGGAACCGGAGCAACTTTCTGACGCGACTCTTCTTCTACTCGCACCTGCCGCCGCAAGACCGCCTTTCCTCGACCGAAGATTACCTCTCCCTGCTGCAGGAGGAACTGCTGGTGCTCGAATCGTCGAGGGAAGACGTCCGGAAGCATGCGGACCATTTCCAGTGGATGTGTTTCGAATTCGGCGTTCGCTTTTTCAACGACCTCATCGCCCACGTCTCCGCTCTGGTCGAAACGCTGCGGCAGGATGTTGAACGGAAACAACCATAAATTTCTTTTCCCTTGAAAGTGAGGAAGTCCGCCATGGAGAAAAAATCCGGGTTCAATGGTAAAAAGCTCTTTCTCGCCGTGGGGTCCTTTCTCCCGGTGACGGTCTTTCAGGTGGCGGCATCCACCATCGCCGATCTGTTGGCGATGCGCGTCGTGGCCCTCATTCTTACCCTGTTCAGCGCGTTCTTCATCTTTACGGCGTACCGACGGGAGAAGCCCACCTACTTCGACTGGGCCAACTGCTGCTATTCGGCCGTCGCGCTGCTCTCTTTCCTCGCGCTCCCGGAGACGGCCGCACCGTTTTATTCCCGGTACGCCGTTACCCTCATGTACGGTTTTCTGTGCGGCGCCTGCTTCATCCCTCCCCTCATCGGCATCGACCCGTTCACCATGTACTACGCGAAGAAATCCACCCCGCGGGACGCCTGGGGAAACCCCATCTTCATCCGGATCAACCTCATCATGACATACGTGTGGGCCGGACTGTTCTGCGTCTGCGCACTGTTGAGCCTGATGCCCTCGGCCATAACCCGATTTCTCATCCCGGCGGCGCTGCTCCTCGGGTTCGGAGCCCCGTTTACCAAACGGTTTCCCGACCTCTACCTGAAACGGAAGGGACTGCCCACCACGGCCGAGCAGCGGAGCGCGGGGCGGGAGACATCCGGAGATAAAGGCAAGGCGGTTCCGCGCGCCGCACTGCCTTCGACGGCGCTGGAAGCCATCTCCAAGATGCCCCTGGTATTCAACCCTCAGAAAGCGGAAGGACTCACGGCGGTCATCGCCTTTGAAGTGAGCGGTTCCGAAACATTCAACGCTTTCCTGAACATCCACGACGGGATCTGCACCTGCAGCGTGTCGGACGCGCCGCCGAGCAATCCCGAGCTGACCATCGTCACCCCGGCGGAAGTGTGGCTGGCCATTGCCCGGAGGGAAATGAACGGCCAGGCCGCATTCATGAAGCAGGCATATACCGTTCGCGGCAACATGGGATTGCTCATGCGGATGCAAACCATGTTCGGCGGTGTGTCGTCGAAGGAGGCTCCGCCATCGGAGAAGGCATCGTAGGCAAAACAGACGAATGAAGAGGCGAAGGAAAACGCAGCATATACGACAATGAAGGGCGGACCGGCGATCTTCCGCCGAGTCCTCCTCATCGTCGGGCAAACAACAGAAGGAGAAAGCCATGAAAGTGCTCGCCATCAATTCCAGTCCGCGGTCCGAGAGCCAGAGCAAGACTTCCCTGATGCTCTCGCACCTGGTGCAGGGCATGCGGGAAGCGGGAGCCGAGGTGGAAACCGTCGAACTGCGCAGGAAAGAGGTAAAGAACTGCATCGGCTGCTTCACCTGCTGGAGCAAAACTCCCGGCGTGTGCGTTCACAACGACGATATGACCAACGAGCTGTTCCCCAAGTGGCTGGCGACGGACATCGTAGTCTACGCCACGCCGCTGTATCACTACACCGTCACGGCATCGATGAAAGCCTTCATCGAACGAACTTTACCGATTCTGGAGCCTTACATGGTGAGAAAGGGCGAAAGCACGGGTCATCCCTTTCGACACAAGGCTCCCAAGGTGGTGGTGCTTTCCGTGGCCGGGTTCCCCGAGATGAAGATTTTCGACCAGCTCTCATCGTATGTGCACTTCCTGTTCGGAAGGCACCTGGGAGGCCTCCTGGCGGAAATCTACCGCCCGGGCGCCGAGAGCATGGCCAACGACCCCGACAGCGCCGCGACGAAAGACATCCTGAACGCCACCGTCCAGGCGGGACGGGAACTGATCGAGAAGAGCGCGGTTTCGCCCGAAACCATGGAGCGGGTCATCCAGCCCGTGGTGGAGGATTTCGATCAGATGGCGCGTGTTGCGAACGCTTTCTGGAAAACGTGCATCAACGAGAAGATAACGCCCATGGAGTTCGCCAAACGCGGGCTCATGCCGCGCCCGGATTCCCTGGAATCCTACATGGACATCATGGGCATGGGATTCAATCCTGAAAAGGCGGGAGATGCCAAGGCGGTCCTGCAGTTCCGCTTCACCGGAGAAGTGAACGGCGAATGCTATCTCGCCATCCGTGACGGCGCCATACGGTCGTCACTGGGTACGGCGGAGAATCCGGACATCGTCATCGAGTCGCCGTTCGACGTGTGGATGGATGTCATTACGGGGAAGGCCGACGGCCAGGCGATGTTCATGCAGGGAAAATATACGGCCAAGGGCGACCTGACCGTCCTCATGCGCATGGGCCAATTCTTCGGCAAATAACATGATCGGGGGGCACGTTGCGGCGTGCCCTACTCTATCGTGCCGCCTCCGGCAAGCGTCTTCAGGTCGTGGAGGATGTGGAGGGCTTCGAGCGGCGTAATCGTGTTGACGTCCACCTGATCCAACCGCTTCCGAATTTCTCCGTCGTCACGGCCGAACAGGCTCATCTGCCGGTGGTCCCAGGCGGGCGCCGGGGTTTCACGAACCCCCACCTCCTCGAATTTCCCTTTCTCAAGGCTTTGCAGAATCTCCTTGGCCCGCTTGATGATCGGCTTGGGCAGCCCGGCCAGACGTGCCACTTCGATGCCATAACTGCTGCTCGCCCCGCCCCGCAGGAGCCTGCGCAGGAAAATGATGCGGTTGTTCCATTCCTTGACCGCGACGTTGTAGTTGACGATGCGGTCCTTGAGCTGCGCCAGCTTGGTGAGTTCGTGGTAGTGGGTCGCGAACAGGGTTTTCACGCCCCGGTTCCTGCGGTCGTGAAGATATTCCGCCACGGCCCAAGCGATGCTGATGCCGTCGAAGGTGCTCGTTCCGCGGCCGATTTCGTCCAGAATCACCAGGCTGCGAGGGGTTGCCTGATGGACGATGTTGGACGTCTCGATCATTTCCACCATGAAGGTGGAATGGCCGCGGGTAATGTCGTCCATGGCGCCGACGCGGGTAAAGATACGGTCGAACACGCAGAGGCGGGCTTCCCTGGCCGGGACGAAGGAACCCATCTGCGCCATGACCGCGATGAGCGCCACCTGCCGCAGGATGGTCGATTTGCCGGACATGTTGGGTCCGGTGATGATGATGACCTGCTCCTTTTCGTCGTCCAGGTGCACGTCGTTGGGCACGAAGGAGTTGGCCGCAAGGGTGCGCTCCACCACCGGATGCCTTCCCTCCAGGATGTGAAGCTCCGCGCCCTCGTTCACCTCGGGCCGCACATAGTCGAACTTGTCGGCCACGTGCGCCAGGGCCGTGAGCACGTCCAGCTCCCCCACCGCTCCGGCGGTACCTTTCATGCGCTTATGGTGGCTCGCCACCTCTTCACGCAGGGCCACGAACAATTCGTACTCCAGGCTGTCCCGCTTCTCCTGGGCCTCCAGCACCAGCGTCTCGTAATTTTTCAGGTCCTCGGTGATGAACCGTTCCCCGTTGGCCAGCGTCTGCTTGCGGACGTAATCCGGGGGCACCAGATGGAGGTTCGCCCTAGTCACTTCGATGTAGTACCCGAAAACCTTGTTGAACCCCACTTTCAGGGAATTGACGGACGTCCGTTTTCGTTCCGCCGCTTCGAGCCCGGCGATCCAGGATTTGCCGTCCCGTGAAGTGGAGATGTAGCGGTCGAGTTCCGCGTTGAACCCCTCGCGGATGAAGCCCCCTTCCTTCAGGGACACGGGCGGGTCGTCCACCAGTGCCCGGCCGACGAGCACGCACACGTCCGCCAGTTCGTCCAGCCCGGCGTTCAACTCACAGAGCAGGGGGGATTGCACACCGGCCAGGAGTTCCTTCAAACGCGGCACCCGCAGGAGGGAATCCCGCAGAGCGTTCAGGTCGCGCGCATTGGCCTGGCCCAGCACCACCTTTCCGTTCAGCCGCTCCAGGTCGCTGATCCTGCCGTATTCCTCCCGGAGTTGTTCCCGCAATACGGTTTCCTCTTTCAGTTCCTTCACGGCCTGCAGCCGGTGGCCGATCTGTTCGGTCTTCACCAGCGGGTAGCAGATCCAATGACGGAGCGTCCGCGCCCCCATGGCCGTTTCAGTGAAGTCCAACGTGTCCAGGAGCGACCCTTTTATCCCCTTGCGGACGAACGACTCCACCAGTTCCAGATTCTTGCGGGTGGCCTCGTCGATGATCATGGCTTCCGAAAGATGATACACCGTGAGGCCGGTGACGTGGGCAAGTGCGGCTTTCTGGTTCTCCTTGACGTAATCGAGCAAAGCCCCCGCCGCGCAAACGATTTCCTTTTGGTCCTCGCAGCCGAAGCCGTGCAGAGTATCGACTTCGAAATGCCCGGTCAGCGTTCGGTAGCACGATGCAAACAGATAGCGTTCGTTGTCGAGCGCGCTGGAATAAACGGATCGGGTCAGGATTTCCAGTTCCTCTCCGTTCACCCGGTTCTCGAACCCCTTGGGATAGATGATCTCCCGGGGGCCGATGCGGGAGATTTCGCTGAAAAGATCCCGTTCCTCCTCCAGGCTCACCGCCTGAAAAAGACCGGTGGAAACGTCCACCGCGGCGAGCCCGTACTGATCTCCTTCGAATGCGACGCTCACCAGGAAGTTGTTGCTTCCCGCATCCAGGTTTTCCGGTTCGATCACCGTTCCCGGAGTGATGACACGGGTGACTTCCCTTTTGACGATGCCCTTCGCCATCCGGGGGTCTTCCACCTGATCGCACACGGCGACCTTGAACCCCTGCTCGATGAGGCTGTTGATGTACCCCGCCACCGCATGATGGGGCACGCCGCACATGGGAATGGGGTTTTCCTCGCTTCGGTTGCGGGAGGTGAGCGTGATGCGGAGGGCCTTGGACGCCGTTTCGGCATCCTCGAAGAACATTTCGTAGAAGTCCCCCATGCGGAAAAGGAGAATGGCGTCCTTATGCATCTGCTTAACGCTCAGGTACTGCTCGAGCATGGGGGTCAGCTTGATCATAGCCGCGTGGGTACCTCGTTGCTTAAGAGAGTATTTTCGGACTTCAGGGGGTGGGACCCGCGACGCGGGGACGCTTTCAGCGCACGATCTCCACGTGTTCCATGGTGTCCCATTGCAGACACTGGGGGCATTTCCAGGTGAGTTCGGACGACGTGTACCCGCAGTGGGAACATTGGTATTCCCGCGGATTCTCCTCCATTCCTCGGATCAGGGCCCGGTACTGAGCCAAGCTCTCCTCATCGAGGTGTTCCTCGATCAGGATGGTGCCCATGAGCTTTCTCGCCGGCAGAAACCGGGGACTCTCCTCCACCGCCGCCCTCAGTTCCTCCAGGGCCTCGGTTTTTTTCCCCTTGCTGATCCAATAGCGGGCCAGAGCCTGGCGCACCGCCGCAGTCTCTTTTCCCCTCACGTTCTCGGTGATGAATTTTCTCAGTTTTTCCTCGTCCGCTCCCGCTTTTTCCATTCGGTCGAGACGGTTCACGGCCATGTACGCCTTTTCCGGAGCAACGGAAACCATCTTCTTGAGCGTATTCAATGCCTTGTTCATCTCTCCGAGGCGAATGAACAGGTCGGACAGATGAAGGTATGCGTCGACACACAGCTTGTTCATGCCGATGGCCTTGTCGAAACAGTCTTCGGCTTTGTGCAGATCACCCGCCGCGAAAAACGTTTTGCCCATCTCCGTATGATAATGCGCAAGGATGTTGCGGTCGTCCGTGGACTGGAGCTTGGAAATCTTCTGGCGCATGAAGATGCATTGCGACCAGTCGCGCGTTTCTTCATACAGCTGTTCCAGTTGCTGGTAGACGTCCAGGCGGGAAGGGTTGACCTTGAGCAGACCGTTGTACGTGGCAATGGCCCGATCGATGAAGCCGCCGCGCCGATAGTCCATTCCGAGGTCGAACAGGGCCTGCTGCTTTATCTCTTCACTGACGCCCTGCCGCAGGATGATGGATTGTCGGATGCGTATGGCCCGTTCGATCTCACCCTTGGAACGGTAGAGGTTTCCGAGGGCAACGTACGTTTCGATGGTGTCGGAGTCCACTTTTACCGCACGGGTGAACTCCTCGATCGCTTTGTCCTGATTGTTGGAGATGAGGTAGTTGAGGCCCTTGAGGAATGCCGCGCTGACCGCAACCTGGCCTGCCCCCCCTCTCACCTTCTGCACCCGCGATTTGAACGCATACCCGACGGCCAAACCGACGGCCAGCGAGATCACCACCGCGGCCGGCACGACGATATTCGGGTTAAAGGATGCGAATGGGTTCATGGCCTCGTTTCGTCGGAAGGCTCCCGCTCCGACACTTCAGTCGTTACGGGCGCCGGAACGGTGGGGACCGGTTCTTCGGTGATGGGAAGATTGCGCAGCGAGTTCAGTTCTTCCTTCAACTTCTGCGCTTCCCGTCTGGCATCCCGAACTTCCCCCTTCAGCCGCATGCGCTCGAAAAGCCCTCCGATGCTCGCCAGCACCACGCCCACGAAAAAGGCCATGAGGAACAGTACCCAGCTCTGAATGGCGGGAGTTTCGAGCGTAATGAAATACAGGTCCAGTCTGATAGTGATGGGCCGTGAGAAATCCTGGTAGTTCTGGATGATGAAGATAATCGTTATGAGCGCCATCAATGTGAAAAAGATGTTCCGCAGGTATTTCATTTCGATCCTCCAGGCTGCAGTCCCTGAAAATGGGGGAAAAGGTTGTCGTAGGTAGCCAGCAGATGCTCGGGAATGACACGAACTTCCCCCACCACCGTAATGTAATTGGTATCTCCGCCCCACCGCGGCACGATATGAAAGTGCATGTGGTCTTCCACGCCCGCACCGGCCACGGACCCCAGGTTGAGTCCCACGTTGAATCCCTGCGGCGTCATGACCTTTCGCAGAATGTCCAGGGAAGCCCGCAGCAATTCCATGATTTCCAGCATCTCGTCTTGTTCGAGTTCGCTCGGGTCGGCACAGTGCCGCAATGGGGCGATCATCAGGTGCCCGTTGTTGTAGGGATAACGGTTCATGATGACCATACAGCGTTCGCCCACGTGAAGGATCAATCGCTCGCGCAGGTCTTCATCGCCTTCCTTGAGGCAAAAGATGCAGCCGTCAAACCGCTCTTCCTTCAGGATATACTTCATCCGCCAAGGCGCCCACAGCGTGTCCATTGTTTTTTCTCCCCCACCCCATGTTCCTCTTTTACCATGATCGACCCTGAAAGGAAAACGGCTTTCATAACCGCACCAAGTGCAAAGTGCCCCATGCCCCGATCTTTTCGCCTATAATAATCAGCGCACCACCGACTTCGTCAATGGTTTTGCTCCAGGAGAGCGCTTTTTC
This sequence comes from uncultured delta proteobacterium, assembly GCA_963826125.1. GTDB lineage: Bacteria > Desulfobacterota > Desulfarculia > JACQYL01 > CAWGVV01 > CAWGVV01. Next base: position 1,605,527 of record CAWGVV010000001.1, read on the forward strand.
CAGGTCCTCCCCTCTGCGCACCCTGTTTCCCAGCGCGGTGGCCGCCGCATCGGCGAGGGCGGTGGAAACGCTGACGACGCAGGCGGCGTCGGCTTTGCCGAAACTTTTCGAATGGCCCACCGTGCCGGATGAGGTGCAGATGCCCAGCGGCGTTTCGCCGGGCTCCACGGTGAGGCCGAACTTATTGCTGAGCGGGGATTCCCCGGCGTAGATGCCGATCGTAACCGGCCGATTCACTTTAACGAAAATGTCGCCCCCGTTCTCCACGATAATTTCGTCCGTGGAGCGGAGCAGCGCTTTTCCCACGTGTTCGGCCACCGCCCCGGCCACCGCCGCCATGGGGCCTACGCCGGCCTTTTTTCCGGCCAGCATCATGTCGCGCACGATGCGCGGCGCGAACGGATCGTCCTCCACCGGAACCATGGATTCCGCGAATTCGGGGTGCAGCACGATGTAGGATTCAAGCTGTTCGCGCAGTCCGAGGACGGCGTTACGGGCCGGTTCCGACAGGTTCCGGTCTCCGCGCACAAGCAGGTCGGTTTCCTTTACCCGAACCTCAAACGTCTCCAGGTGAGTGTGGGAGAGACGACGCCGATAGGTCCGTTCCCGGGGGTCGCTCATACCCTGGCATGAACCGCGTCGTATCCGAAGAACCCGTTCAGGTCCTTCACCAAGTCCCGCCCCGGCTTCACCCACAGGGAGGTCGGCAGGGCGAAAATCGTCTCGCCCAGTTCGGGAATCTCGACGATCAGCCGGGTTTCGCATTCACCCGCATGAGCGGTGATGAGGTCTCGGAAAGCCCTCAGCCGCTGGGTGTCCAGCCCCTCTCCCCGCACGCGGATATCCAGTCCGGACGCATATTTTCCCGGCGCATCGCGAAGAGGGATGATTTCCTGGGCGGTCAGTTTGACCCCCTTTTCGTCGCGGTTGGCCTTGGCGGTCACCAGTAGCGGTTCGTCGCTTTCGATAAGATCGGCGCAGCGGGTGTACAGGTCGCTGAACACCACGACTTCAACGGACCCTTCCATGTCTTCCAGGGGGAAGAACCCCATGCGCTCCCCTTTTTTATTGAGGATGCTCTTCACGTCTCCGCTCACGCCACCCACCCTCACGGTTTCCCCGTCCATCACATAGCCCAGGTCGGAAATCCGGGAAGAAGCCACCAGCGCCAGTTCGGTCTGAAAACGATCCAGCGGGTGCCCGGTGATGTAGAATCCCAAGGCTTCCTTTTCATAGGAGAGCTTCTGCCGCTCTTTCCACGGTTCGATCTTGGGGAGCGGCGGTTCGGGCCGCGACTCCGGTTCCTGCGAGGCCAGCACGTCGAACATGTTCACTTGGCCCGCCATGCGGTCCTTCAGGAAGTTCTGCCCGTGGGTGATGGCATCATCCAGTGCGGCCGCCAGTTGCGCCCGGTGGGCGGGAACGAAATCGAAAGCCCCGGCCTTGATGAGGCTCTCCAGCACCCGTTTGTTGACTCTCCGCAGGTCCACCCGTTCGCAGAAATCGAAAAGGGAACGGAACTTACCCCCTTCTTCGCGGGCGTCGAGGATGGCGTCGATTGCCCCTCCCCCCACGTTCTTCACCGCAGCCAGGCCGAAACGGATGCCGTTCTCCACCACCGTGAACACCTTGTGGCTCTCGTTGACGTCCGGAGGAAGAACGCTGATGCGCATTTCCCGGCATTCGACAATGAATTTCACCACGTTGGTCGTGTTGTTCATGTCGCACGTGAGAAGCGCGGCCATGAACTCGACCGGGTAGTGGGCCTTCAGGTAGCCCGTCTGATAGGCGATGAGGCCGTAAGCGGCCGAATGGGACTTGTTGAACCCGTATCCGGCGAATTTTTCCATGAGGTCGAAGACCTCTTCCGCCTTCTTATGGTTGACGCCCCTCTTGTCCGAGCCCTCCAGGAATTTGGCCTTCTCCGCCGCCATCAGATCGGCCTTTTTCTTGCCCATGGCCCGGCGCAGAATATCGGCGTCCCCCAGGCTGTAGCCCGCCAGCTCGTTGGCGATCTGCATCACCTGTTCCTGGTAGACGATGACTCCGTAGGTGTCCTTGAGGATGGGTTCGAGCTGGGGAAGCGGATAGGAAATTTCCTGTTCCCCGTGCTTGGACTTCACGAAGTCGTTGATCATGCCACTTTCCATCGGACCGGGCCGATACAGGGCGACGAGCGCGACCACGTCTTCGAAGCAGGCCGGCCGCATGCGCCGCAGCAGGTCCTTCATGCCCGAACTTTCCAGCTGGAACACGCCCGTGGTGTCGCCCCGGCTCAGGAGATCGTACGTCTCCTTGTCGTCCATGGGCAGCGCTTCCAGATCCAGGTCCAGGCCGTCCCGTTCCCGAATCATGCGCAGCGCGTGGTTGATCACCGTGAGCGTCTTGAGCCCCAGGAAGTCGAACTTGATGAGCCCCACCGCTTCCACGTTGGTCATGTCGTACTGGGTCATGACTTCGTCGTTGGGGCCTTTGTACAGCGGAAGGTAGTGCGTGAGCGGCATGTCGGAGATGATGACGCCAGCGGCATGGGTGGACGCGTGCCGGGGGAGACCCTCCAGCGCCTCGGCGACGGTCAGGAGTTCCTTGACCCGCGGATCGTTGTCCCGGAGTTCCCGCAGCCTGCTCTCCTGTTCGATGGCCTTGGGAATGGTGATTTTCAGATCTCCGGGCACCAGCTTGGCGATACGATCCACTTCGCCGTAGGGCACGTTCATGGCCCGGCCCACGTCCCGGATAACGGCGCGGGGTTTGAGCTTTCCGAAGGTGATGATCTGGGAAACCCGGTCACGGCCGCCGTACTTTTCCGACACGTACTGGATTACTTCCTCCCGCCGGTCCATGCAGAAATCCACGTCGATATCGGGCATGGACTTTCGTTCCAGGTTGAGGAACCGTTCGAACAGCAGCTTGTACGGAATGGGATCGATGTTGGTGATCTTCAGGCAGTAGGCGGCCAGGCTCCCGGCCGCGGACCCTCTACCCGGCCCCACGGGAATGCCCTTGCTACGGGCAAAAGTGATGAAATCGGCGACGATGAGGAAGTATCCGGGGAAGCCCATCTTCTTGATGACGTCCAGTTCGTACTCGAGCCGCTCCCGGTACTCTTCTTCCTGTTTCGCGTCGAACGAAGGATCGTTTTTCTTCTTCTGGGCGAGCCGCTCCTCCAGCCCCTCCCACGCCCTCCCCACCATGACCTCGTCGGCCGAAACGCCGTCGGGGAGATCGAACACCGGCATGTGGGGGGTGTTCAGGGGCAGTTCGACGTTGCATCGTTCGGCTATCTTGAGCGTGTTTTCCACCGCTCCCGGAAACCGCTTGAACAGCTCCGTCATCTCTTGGGGAGACCGCAGGAACAGCTGGTCGGTGGAAAACTGGAGCCGGTTTTCGTCCTGCACCGTCTTTCCCGTCTGGATGCACAGGAGCACGTCGTGGACCTTGGAGTCCTCACGGTTCAGATAGTGGCAGTCGTTGGTGGCCACGAGGGGAATGCCGTCGGACACGGCAAGTTCCAGCAGGATTTCGTTGAGCTGCTTCTGTTCGGGGATGTCCGCGTCCTGCACTTCCACGAAGAAGTTGTCCTCGCCGAAGATGGACTGATACTCGCGGATGACCTTGAGCGCCTTCTTGCCGTCCCCGGTGAGGGCCGCCTCGGCCACTTCGCCGTGCAGGCAGGCGCTCAGCCCGATGAGCCCTTCATGGTGCTGCTTCAGCAGCTCGTGATCGATGCGGGGCTTGTAGTAAAATCCCTCGAAATATGCCTTGGTAAGCAGTTCGCACAGATTACGATAGCCTTCCAGGTCCTTGGCCAGGAGCACGAGGTGCGAGTTGGTCAGCCCCCGCCCCAACGTCCGTTCCAGCCTGCTCCCCGGAGCGACGTAGATTTCGCAGCCCAGGATGGGCTTTATCCCTTGCTTCAATGCCTGCTTGTAGAATTCAGCGGCGCCGAACATGTTGCCGTGGTCGGTCATGGCCACCGCCGGCATGTCGTACTCTTTCACTTTGGAAAAGAGCGCACCGAGCCGGATGGCTCCATCCAGCAGGCTGTACTCCGTATGGAGGTGCAAATGGATGAACGGAGACGGCATGTCTATTCCCACTCGATCGTGCTGGGAGGCTTGGAAGAGATATCGTAGACCACCCGGTTTACCCCGGCCACTTCATTGATGATCCGGCTGGACATGGTTTCCAGCAGCTTGGAGGGCAGCTTGGCCCAGTCGGCGGTCATGGCGTCCTGGCTCTCCACGACTCGCAGGGCCACCACGTTCTCGTAGGTGCGCTCGTCGCCCATCACTCCCACCGTGCGGACGGGCAGGAGCACGGCGAAACTCTGCCACACTTTCTCGTAGTACCCGGAACGCTTCATCTCGTCCTGAACGATGGAGTCGGCTTTGCGCAGCACGCCGAGGCGTTCGGGCGTCACTTCGCCCAGCACCCTGATGGCCAACCCCGGACCGGGGAACGGATGGCGCATGACGAGCGAGTGGGGCAGTCCCAGTTCCTCGCCGAGCAGCCGCACTTCGTCCTTGAACAGTTCCCGCAGGGGCTCGACGAGTTTCAGTTTCATGATTTCCGGGAGTCCGCCCACGTTGTGGTGGGACTTGATAGTGGCGGAAGGCCCCTTGAACGAAACGGACTCGATGACGTCCGGGTAGAGCGTGCCCTGGGCCAGAAAGCGGACATCTCCGATGCCGGAGGCTTCCTCTTCGAACACCCGGATGAACTCCTCGCCGATGATCTTGCGCTTGCGTTCGGGATCTTCCACCCCTTTGAGCCGGGAGAGGAACCGATCGGACGCCTGCACAAACCTGAGATCGATCTTGAAGTGTGTGCCGAAAGTTCCAATGATTTCTTCAGCTTCATCCGCCCGCAGCACTCCGTTATCCACGAAGATGCAGGTGAGCCGGTCCCCCACCGCCCGGTGGATGAGGGCTGCGGCCACCGACGAATCGACGCCTCCGCTCAGTCCGCAGATGATGCGTTCGCCCCCGACCCGTTCCCGGATGGCCTTCACCGATTCCTCGATGAACGACGCCATGTTCCACAGCGGTTCCGCGCCGCAGATGGCGAAGACGAAATTGCTCAGAACCTGCACACCTTTCGGCGTGTGGACCACTTCGGGATGGAACTGGACGCCGTAGAGGGACCGGTGTTCATGCTTCATGGCCGCCACCGGACTGTTGCCGGTGTGGGCGATCACCCGGAATCCCTCGGGGAGCGCTTCGATTTTGTCGCCATGGCTCATCCAGGCCTGTTCGCCGTCGCGGAGGCCCTTCATGAGGTCCGAGTCATCGTCGATGAGCAATTCCGCGTAGCCGTATTCCCGTTCCGGGGAATGAACGACTCCGCCGCCCAACTGGTGAGCCATGAGCTGCATGCCGTAGCAGATGCCCAGCACCGGCACGTCCAGTTCGAAGACGTCCGCGGGGCTGAGCGGAGCGCCCGGCTGGTACACGGATGACGGGCTGCCCGACAGAATGATGCCCTTGGGGTGAAAGGCCCGTATCTGCTCCAGCGGATAATTGAACGGGTGAATCTCGCAGTACACCTTGAGTTCCCGCACGCGGCGGGCGATCAGCTGCGTGTATTGCGACCCGTAATCCAGGATGAGAATTTTTTGTTCGTGAATTCCGGTCATGCTATTCGATCCAGTAATTGGGGGCCTCCTTGGTGATGATGACGTCGTGCACGTGGCTTTCTTTGAGCCCCGCCGCCGTCTGCCGGATGAACCGCGCGTTCTTGTGCAGTTCCTCGATGGTGCGGCAGCCCAGGTAGCCCATGCCCGAACGAAGCCCTCCCACCAACTGGTACACCGATTGGGCCAACGGCCCGCGATAGGGTACCCTGCCCACGATTCCTTCCGGTACCAGTTTGCTCTCCTCGGCTTCCCGACTCTGCATGTAACGGTCGGCGCTGCCTTCGCGCATGGCCTCGATGGAACCCATTCCCCGGTACACTTTGTAGCTGCGGCCCTGGAACAGAATGCGCTCGCCGGGGCTTTCATCCGTGCCCGCGAAAAGGCTCCCGACCATCACGCTGTCCGCGCCCGCCGCAAGGGCCTTGGTGATGTCGCCGGAAAACTTGATCCCGCCGTCGGCGATGACGGGGATGTCCGCCGGCCTCGCCGCGCGAACCGACTGCAGTATGGCCGTGATCTGCGGCACGCCGATGCCCGCGACCACGCGGGTGGTGCAGATGGAGCCCGGCCCGATGCCCACCTTGACGCCGTCAACCCCGGCATCGATGAGCGCACGCACGCCCTCTTCCGTGGCCACGTTTCCGGCGAGGCATTCGAAGTCCGTGAAATTGCGCTTGCTGTTCTTCACCGCTTCGATGACCCCTTGGGAATGACCGTGAGCCGTGTCGAAGACGATCACGTCGACTTCCGCGTTGAGGAGCGCCTCGATGCGCGCCTCGCGATCCGGTCCCACGCCCACCGCGCCGCCGACCCGCAACCGGCCGAACTTGTCCTTGCTGGCCAGGGGGTACTTCTTGATCTTCTCGATGTCCTTGATGGTGATGAGGCCCTTCAGCTTGCCTTCGGTGTCCACCACCAGCAGTTTCTCGATGCGGTTCTTGTGCAGGATGTGCTTGGATTCCTCCAGGCTGATGCCTTCCAGGGCGGTGACCAGGTTTTCCTTGGTCATAACGTCCCCCACCCGCTGTTCCACGTTGGTTTCGAAACGCAGGTCGCGGTTGGTGAGGATGCCCACCAGCTTGTCGTCCTTGATGACGGGCAGTCCCGAAATACGGTACCGGGCCATGATCTCCAGCACCTCGGCGAGTTTCTGGTCGGGGTGTACGGTGACCGGGTCCACGATCATCCCGCTCTCGGACTTTTTGACCTTGTGCACCTCCATGGCCTGCGCTTCCACGGACATGTTCTTATGAATGATGCCGATACCGCCCTGCCGCGCCATGGTGATGGCGGTGCGCGACTCGGTCACGGTATCCATGGCCGCGCTCAGAATGGGGACGTTCAGCCTCAGGTTGCGGGTGAGGCGGGTTGAAAGATCCACCTCGACCGGCAATACTTCCGAATACCGCGGCAACAGAAGAACGTCGTCGAAGGTGAGCGCTTCGGGAATCGGATTGTGTTCCATGTGTCTCCCTGTTCAGTGAAACGGTTGCCCGCTCACTTCGAGAAGAATTCCTTCCAATAATCCTGCATCGCTGACGGTCATTCCGTCAACGCCGAAAATCTTCAATATCCGGAGCACGATGAGCGTTCCGGCGCAAATAATGTCCGCCCTTCCCGGCTCCAGCCCCGCCAACCGCGACCTCGCCTCCGGGTCCATGGCGCTCATGGTGTGAAACAGCGATTCCAACCGGTTCAAGGGCGCGAAGTAGCCGTTGATGCGCGCCGGGTCGTACTCCCTCAGTTCCAGCAGCATGGCGGCCAGGGTTGTGGCCGTTCCGGCGGTTCCCACCACGAGGGAAGGACTGCACTCCTCCAAGTCGAAGAGCGATTTCACCTTCGAGAATTCCGACTCGATCGCGTGCTCCATCGCGGCGAGCGAAGAAGCGGAAGGAGGGTCCCCTCCGGCCGAAAACGTTCCAGTCAGGCTCACCGCCCCGAGATCGACGCTCACCGTCCGGAGCACCTTCGCGTCCCGGCAGAGGATGAATTCAGTGCTGCCGCCCCCCACGTCGAACACCAGACTGCATCCGTCCATGGGGCGAATGACGCTCAACACGCCGTTGGCGGACAGCTGCGCCTCTTCCAGGCCGGAGATGACGTCCACCGAAAGACCGGTATCGGCGAGCACGCGCTCGGCGAACTCCATCCCGTTCGCCGCCCTGCGCACCGCCGCCGTGGCCACGGCCCGGTATCGCTTCACGCCTTGGACCTGCATGTCGCGGGCATAGTCCTCAAGGCAGTCCAGGGAACGGTCCATGGACTCCGCGCCGAGGCGACCCGTTTCGTCCACCGCGTCGCCCAGCCGCGTAATACGGCGCCGTGCGGTTAACGTTCTGATACCGTTATCGATTTCCGCTATAAGAAGGCGGATCGAATTGGAACCGATATCCACTGCGGCATACGCGTTCATTGGGTGAACTGATAACAGATGAGCAGGTACTTTTCAAGGTCAGTGGGTATTGATCCGGGGGTGCTCCACTCCCACAGGTTGCCGGAACACGGGTTGACATTCCGGGCGGAACCCCGTAGGTAGGTGCGAACGACAACCGCAGGGAGTGCATATCCATGGGGCTTCTCACGGGAAGTTTATCCTTTGTCAGATATCACGTGGAGGGTGAGGAGCCGGACCCGTTCTGGCAAGTCATCGACGAAAAGATTCGGCTGTTCCGTTTCCGTGAAATAGAGGGCGGCTCCGAGGAGTCGGCCATGGGCTGGGTGGGGCTGGACAACCTTCTGGACAGCGAATTCGCCTATGCCGCCTACTCCGTGGGCGACTATCTGGTTTTGTCCTTCCGCATGGACAAGAAAGCCATTCCGCCGGCGCTGCTCAAGAAGCACGTGATGCAGGAGGAACAGCGCATCAAAACCTCCACCGGCCGAAAACGCATATCCCGCCAGGAACTGACCGAGATACGCGAACGCATGCGCTTGAAACTCCTCACCGGTTCGTTCCCGGTGCCGTCCGTTTACGACGTCTGCTGGTGCATCTCCAAAAAATGGCTCATCTTCACCGGCACTTCCACCAAGGTGCGGGGAGAGTTCGAAAACTACTTCAAACAATGCTTCGACCTGGAACTGGTCCCGCGCTTTCCGTGGGATGCTTACTCCGCCACCGACGAGACGGCGCAGCGGCTTCTCGCGCTGGAACCGGCAATCTTCTGCAGGTAGGATATGGAACAACCGACCGACAGTCTGGCATACCTGGGACGTGAATTTCTCACCTGGCTCTGGTTCATGAGCGAGGAACGCGGCGGAAACGTTTTCCTGGAAGGCTACGGCGACATTGAAATCGCTTTCATCCGCAGGATCGTCCTCGAATCGGGAGAAGGCGAATACATGGAGGCCGTGCAGTGCTCCGGAGCCCACGCCAGCCTGGCCGAAGGACGGGCCGCGCTGCGCGAAGGGAAAAAGGTGAAGGAGGCGCGGCTTCAGCTCATCAAGGGCGAGTTCCAGTGGGAATTCTCCTTCAAGGGCGACGAGTTCCGCTTCCAGGCTCTGCGCCTGCCCCAGATGATGAACCTGGCCGAGGAAAACGAGGGACGCGAGGGACGCGTACTCGAACGTATCGCCCTGCTCCAGGACGCCATGGACATGATGGACCGGCTTTTTCAGCACTTCCTCGTCGAACGAAGCGGCGCCGCATGGCCCGAGGAGGGATTGAAGCGGCTGCGGGAGTGGATATACGCTTCCGCTTCCGCGTGACCCGGACCCGTTCGGACGGACGGGTTTCCTCCGGAGGCCGGGGACAAAGGTTCCCGCGTGATCGCTCCGACGTTCACGGAAGAACGAAAGAGCGCCGCTCCATCGGGGTATCATCCTTCGCGAACGAACGTTTTCCCTCCCGAAGCAACAATCCCTTCACTGACGAATAGTTACCGAAAATTCCTTCGGTTATTTTCAGGACGACCGGGTTCTTCGCCCTCTTCTGTCCGCTCGGCTGTCGAACATCAATTCGTCAGGCGGGAAAGACCGGAAAGGGATTCCATCGTGGCCCGGTGAAGTCGGGCGAAAGCAAACCGCTCCTCAGCCAGGTGCGTTTCCAACCGGTCGAGGGTCTGCCCGTGGCTGAAAAACCGCAGGTTGGAACGGGCGATGTGATGCGCGCCGTTGAATGCCGATCCCAGCAGTTCCAGGCCGACCAGCATGTCCGCGCGCAGGAAGAGCGGGCTCTTCTCGCAGACGGGAAACAGATCGCGAAGCGTTTCCAGGCAGTGCTCCAAAATGGCCAGGGGGGGAGCCATGGATGCGAGGACCACGTCTTCCCCCGGCAGGATTGCAGCACTCTTCCGCGCTTCCGAAAACGCAAGATACGCTTTCGCGTCCTCGGACTCGAGAACTGAAAACGCTTCCATGAGCTTTTCGAGCTTCATGCCGATCCGGTCCACCAGCGCCGCGTCGAAACAACCGGGCTGTTCCCGCCATACCTTCATCACTTTGAACATCAGCGCCGTACTGCAGGCGGCGCAATGAGCGGCGGCCGAACCTCCCCCCGGCACCGGGGACCGGTATGCGACGTCCTCGACGAACGACATGGATCGTCTCTCCTTACCCTCCAACGAATTCACTGGTTCGTCGCCGCATCCGTCCGCAAGTTACCCGACGTCGATTGCGCCCGCCTTGATGACTCCCGCAGCCGCCACGTACAGCACCCGCCACGGTTCCTCCAACCCTAAAACGTCCCGCAGTTCGCCGTCGTAGAAGGCCCCGATCCCGCAGCAGCCGAGATCGAGCGCCGTCGCCGCCAGATAGACCCGCTGGCCCAACCGGCCCGCGCGGATCATGGCCGCGCGATAGGCGCGGGGGCCGAAACGCTTCTCCAGCAAGTCCAGGTCGGCGCAGAAGACGAACTGTACGGACGAATTGGCAAGCCACATCTGTTCCAGGCAGGACCGCGCCACGGCGGCGGCCATATCGTCCGATCGAATGGCGCCGATGCGGTTCCGGCCGGGGTCGACCCGGTAGAAACCCGGCTCCATCCCCTCCACGTTCCCCACCACCGCAGCCGTGACGAATCCTTCTTCGAATGCTTTGTCCGGATCCTTTTCTTGGAGGCACAGGGAAGAAAGCAACCGCCTGAAACGGTACGCTTCCAGCCGGGCGGGGATGAAATTGCGCCGGGACCTTCTCCGCGAGACGGTTCGGGCGAAATCGGCGGGAGGAACTGCCTTCCCGTTTTCATCAAGGCGCACCCACTCCCGCACGGAGGGAAACTGCGGCAGCGGTACATCGTCGGGTTCCTGCCCGCGGAACGGCTCGGAGCACAGCCGGTGCACGTCGGCAATGAGGGGAAAGGGTATTTCTCTATTGGCTACGGGACTGGAGCGCAACGAAAGAGGCGTTTGTTGCGCGGGATCAACGGTGTCCCGGTCCGGGTTGCCCCCGCAATGCACCACGGCCAGGGGAACCTCGCTGTTCGTGTCCAGACCCAGCCATTCCGCCAGTCCGGTATCGGGAAAATCGATGTCGATGCTGCCGTTCATCCCCAGCAGGCGCAAAGCGAGGAGGAGGTTTTCCGCTACGTGGCCGGTGTCCAGAAGGTGATAACGGTAGGCCCGATCCCGGTACTTCCACGCGCTCCTGAACAGGACCGCCGTGAGGAAAAAGGTTATTTCCTGTGCGGAAGCATCCGTGGTTAAAGCGTTTTTATCAGAATGAGGATCTTCTTCGTTCATCCTGCGCAAGGGGAAGAGCGCAAAGCGGGAAACGGAGAAATGATAGAGACCGTCGTCCAGTCCATCAATCCCCGTGGCGGAAAAATACACTTCCACGGGGTAGAGGCCTCCGGCGGACGGCGCGGCCCGATAGTAAAACCATTCAGATCCGTGGGGGGCCCTGGCAGTAAGTCCGCAGGAAAGCGACAGGATCGCGCCGAGTTCCTTTACGTCGACCTTCTCCCGAGCGGGAAGGTCTTCCACCCCGGTCATCAGATCCAACGCGGGAACGGGCGGAAAGCCGACTTCCCCCGGCAAGGCGATCGCCTCGATGTCCGGATATTCCTTGAACACCGACGGCCGGTTGTTCCAGTCCAGAACCCCGCCCTTCATTTCCCGCCGGTCGTAGCTTACCGCGTCGTGGTATTCTCGAATGGATTTCATAGTCGCCCGTCCTTAGTCATCGGCTCTTTTCAGCATAGGAGCAGAAACGGCCGTTGTCAAAGCCGGTACGAACTCCCGTTGCCGGCTTTCGTGGACTTACGGGCGGAGCAGGCGGGTAATGGGGAGCACCGAATTCCGGATGGGTCCGCCCTGGGTGAGTTCCATGAACAGGTCCCCAAGTTTCAGCGAGCGGTCGATGACGTTATTCCAGAACCGGATTCTCCCCGCCGGGTCCTTGGCGAACCTCGTCCAGTCCTGTCGATCCGGCACCCGCCTGTGGGGGAGATCGGCGACGAAGCGGCGGCTGGGGCAGACCGCCAGGAGATTATCCAGCGACGGGAGCCTTCGGTAGGGGCGCCACGCCTTCTTGTCCAACCAGGTGGGCACGAGCGGCGCCCCGTGGTAGGCGAGCAACGTTACGTCTTTTTTTTCTGTTGAGTAGCGCCCATTTATGATGTATTGCTCCAGTCCGCCGTCAACATACGTTCCCGGGGGTGCGAGCGGAATGTCCTTCACGCCCAGAAGGGCCACGGGGACCGATCCACTGGCCGCCAGAGCGGGATAGAGGTTTTCTTCGCGCAAGGGAACAACTTCTCCGCCCGAGAGGAGCGGCGGAAAGGGTCCCTTCCCCGCGCAGAAGCGGACCGGCCGCATGAACAGGGAACGAAAGCGGGGATGCACCTCGTTGGCGGCCAGGGCCGCCGCGTAACCCGCCACCGCGAAAAGGCGGTTCGAAGACGAAAGCGGCGGGACCACGCGCACCGTGTCGACGCAGAGATCATAGTGCGGATGATCGAGCAGAGGGGAGATTTCTTCCCGTGGGACAAGAGAAGCCGCCGCTTTCCATACCAGGGTCGACCGTTGCCGGAGGCTCTGCTGAGCGGTGAAGGTCATGTTCACGTAGGCATCCCGAAACCGCTGCAACGCTGCCACGGGGTCACGCTGGGCAAGACATACCATGCGCCATGCGCCGGCCGAGGCCCCGACCATGAGTACCCGCCGGTGTCCTTCCAGGAACCCGCTGGCGGCGAGCGCCAGATCAATTCCCGCAATGACCGTGCAGCGGGGACCGGAAGCGGGACCCACATAGGCATTCACCCGGCCCGCCCGCAATCCTTCGTCGCGAATCATTTCCAATATGGCTTTTCCGGCATAAACGGACAGCGAATCGGACATTGCGTTCACCTCGTACTTTCCCCTGCCGTGCTTCTCAAGTAGAATGTCTTTGCGCGACAAAAGAAGCAACCATATACTTTTGCGGAATCCATGTCAAAAAGGCGACTCATCTCTCTTTGCTCCGCCGCCGTCGTCGTCCTGCTGGTCGTCGTCGTCTTCATCCTTTTTTTCTCCGCCATCGCCCGATGGTCCCTGCCCCGCATCCTCCATTCCATGACGGGTCTGGAGGCAACGGTGTCCGTTGTGGAACTTTCCGTGCGTAGACCGGCGCTCGTCCTGGAAGGAATCAGGTTCCGAACGAGTGAGGGCGAAGGTCCGGCCGGAGCGGTGGATTCGGTGCGGCTGATCGGCGAATGGTCCAATCCGCTGAAAGGAAGCATTTTCACTCCCGTTTCGCTCGACGTTCAAGGGGTGGACGTGGCTCTCCCTCACGACAAGGGCCGGGACGGGAGGTTCGATCCGGGAAACGGGTTGGCGTTCCTGTTCCGCTTTCGGCACCTTTCCGTGAACGGTTCGCGTCTGGAATTTCCCCTTGCGGAAGAGTCGGGTGCGCTGACCGACTTCACCCTGGCCATCTCGACTCCGGAACGGGACAACTCGACCGGCATCCGTGCCATAAAGGGCACATCACACTTCGCCGTCGTCGGCGTCTCGCCATCATTCCGGAAAGCAACGGGGGAAGCGAACCTGGAGGGCACCGTGTCGCCCTACGGGAAAGCCGAGGGGATCGTCACCTGCACCATGCGGGACGTTTCCGCCCCCGAAGCCGCCTTTTCGGCACTCACCGGCGACTTTCGGTTTTCCTTCGCCAGCGGCGTGGTGAATCTGCGGGACAGCACGGCGGAGATTTCCGGCCTGACGGTTCCCTCGCTCCCCGATGGTGCACCTCCTCTTTCGGTAAATCTTAGGATTCCCGCCGCCGAGGTGTCTCTGAACCACCCCTACGACATAAATGCACGGGTGTCCGCAGAGGTGGGCGATCTTTTCAGTGCCGACCTGACCACATCCGGTTCTCTGAGTCGATCCCTGAACGTTTCCACCGAAGTTCACTTCGAAGACGTGGCGAAACTCCTGGCCCTGGACGCCGTCAAACGGATGCTTCCCGTTCCCTCGGGCGCAACCGTCACCGCCAAGGGGATGCTCGTCGTGAATGCGCAATGCGTTGTCCCCACGGTGCCTCCGGCAGCGCCGAAAGAGTGGCGGGTAACGGCGGATTTTCAGGGAGTCCGCGGTTCCGTTTCGCGCCGGGGATTGATCGCCTCGGCTACGCTGACGGACAAAGTGACTGCGGAAATGCGTGAAGGGCGGCTCTCCCTGGAAGGGTCCCCGTCCCTTTCCGACGTGGCTCTGGAGTCGGACCTGTTCCGGGGGAGGGCGGGGAGCGGCACCATAGAGTTCGACGGGACCACGGAAAACATCTCCGTTAAGCGAGCCGATTTCACCTTTCAGGAAATCACCCTGATGCGGAAAAAACCCGTGGCGTTCAAGAACGTGCAGATATCGGGAACCGGTGTGTGGGACGGAGCGGAGAGGAACGTTCGTGAGGTGTCCGGCCGGGTCACCATCGACGGGCTGGGGCCGTTTCAGCTTGCGGTGTCGTCAACGACGCCGGTCGATGCAACCGTGCGTGCCGAGGGGATCGAAGCCTCGGCGGCACTCGCGCTTTTGCAGACGGTGTATCCCTCGCTCAGCGGATGGAGCATGCAGGGCAAGGCCGACCTGAACCTGCACCTGCGGGAAGACGGGTCGTTTTCCGGAGCAGTGGCTCTCGCTGTCGATTCCCTGTCGGACCCGCAGGGTAGCTACATGGCCGAGAAATGCGCGGCAACAGCGAACCTGAAGGGCACCCTGCATTCGTTTAGCCCGGATCGCTTCACCGCCGGAATGAGAGTGGAGAAAGGCGAAGCCCTTTTGAAGGGACTGTACTTCAATTTCGCCTCCACGCCGCTCACGTGCGACGTTTCAGCCGTTGCGGCCGGTGAGGGATTCTCCGTGAAGCAGGGAACGCTGAAGATGGGAAATCTCGCTTCCACGACGCTTGCTTCCGCGGGAGAGTCACTCTTTCCGTTGATTGTGAAGGGGCGGGTGGACGACCTGTCCGAATTCAACGACCGGTTCATCAAACCGTCATTCTCGACGCTCGCTCCGTCCCTCAATACCTTGCAGGTGAAAGGATCGCTGGAATGGGAATCGAACGTTACCTCCGAAGCGATTGAAGGCCGGATACGCATTCTGCTGCCGATACTGGAGATGGAAGGGCCGCTTTCCCTCGGCAGCATACGGGTCGACCTGCCCGTTTTCCTTTCCCGCAGTGGAGGTCCCGGCCCAAAAACCGCGCAGCAGGGAGACATCTCCATCGGGAAAATCGACACGGGACGCTTCCGTTTCATTGATCAGAAAATCCGCCTGACCTTCGAGCAGGGGAAATACCACGTCGCGCCGTTTCGGGTTCCACTGGAAACCGGTACCGTCGTGATTTCCGGACTGACCGTGGGAAATCCCCTGGCCGCCGCCCCCACCCTTTCCATGGGCGTCACGCTGCACGACATTCCCATCGGACCGCTCGATCTGCTGCCGCCCCCCTACAAACTGGAAGGGACCGTAAACAGCCGGGAGTTCGAGGTGAACGGGTCTTTCGACCGGTTGGAGACGAACGGAAGGGTGATCGTCGATCTGTTCAGCGGCACAGCCGAAATCTTTGACATGGCGGCAGAAGACATTCTTTCGCCGTACCGCAAATTTTCGTGCAACCTGAACTATCAATCCCTCGACATGGAACAGCTCACCAGAGCGCTTTCCTTCGGCCGCATCACCGGAAAAGTATCGGGGTTCGTCCATGACATGACCATCGTCAACGGCCAGCCCGAAGCGTTCTCGTTCCAACTCGAGTCTGTCAAGACAAAGGGTGTCCCGCAGAGGGTGAGTTTCAACGCGGTCAGCGACATCCAGACCATCAGCCAGGGAGACGCGGTGGGGATTTCCCTCCCCATGGGGCTCGAACGATTCATCAACGACCTGGGGTATGACCGAATCGGTATCTCGTGCGTACTGGGGAACGACGTTTTCAGAGTGAACGGCTTGATTCACAAGAACGGAAAGGAGTATTTCGTTTCCCGTTCGGGACTCACCGGCATCGACGTGGTCAATGTGAATCCGGAAAACCAGATCAGTTTCAAGGATATGGTCGATCGGGTGAAGCGCGTGGCGGAAAAACGGGCCATGGAAGTAAAATGAACCAGTCGAAAGAGATAGCGGAAATCGATGCGGGTCTGGTATAAAGAGACACCGTACGAGATGCGGGCTTTGGTCTTCGGACGTAAACGATCACCGGGAACGGCAGTCGATGGGGGGCACAATGAAGAAGCCGGCATGGTCGAAATGGGCGGTAATCACCGTCATTTTTCTGATTCTCTCCTGCGTTACCGTCAATATTTATTTTCCCGCCAAGGAAGTGGAAAAAGCGGCGGATGAGATCGTGAAGGATATCCGCGGCCCGCTGGACGCTCCGCAGGAAAAGCAGAGCGACAAGCCGCAGAGCTTCTTCGACCGGTACCGTTTCCCGACATGGTCCGTATCAACGGCGTACGCCCAGGAAGCCACCAAGGTAAACACCCCCACCATCCGCGCCATCAAGGATTCGCTGAAAAAACGGGAGCCTATGCTGACACCCTATTACAATGGGGGCAACATCGGCGAAGACAACTCCGGACACGTCGCGATCCGTTCCACCGACGGATTGAACTTGAAGCAGAAGAGCGATCTCAACAACCTCGTATCGGCGACCAATCTGGAGAGGGACAAGCTCTATTCGGAAGTAGCAAAGGCGCTGAACGTGCCCGATTCGCAGATAGCGAAAGTGCGGGGCCAGTTCGCGGAATTCTGGCAGCAATACAGCCGCGGCGGCTGGCTCATCCAGGGCCCGGACGGAAACTGGAGAAAGAAGTAGCTCGTTCTTACGGGTGTACCTGCCGAACGAGTCGTAGACATCGTCTTCGCATCGGAAGGAACATCCCGCCCGGGTGCGACGGTCTTTGCGATCTCGTTTCGCTCCGCATCACCGGCCATAGCCGACGCACGAGGCATATCGTTCCCGCGGGCTCGTTTCAACCGGACGTCCGTTGTTGGCACACCCCTTGAAAAAGGATTTTTCATTCAGCGGCATGTTTCCCATTGACATGTACATACAGATACATATAATTATCACTAATTTATATAGAGTTGTAAGCAGATACATACATTGAAACATAATGCAGTTTTGCATTCCTGGTGAATAGCATGTATGAATATGATTATCGGCCTGCCGTACTCGGTGCTCAAAACGTACGTGCGCGCATTGCAAAGAAGGTCCGCCGTTTTCCGCTGCTCCCTTTGGCCCTCCTGCTGGCATGCACTTTCAGCCTCGGCATGGCGGATACGGTATCCCTAAGTTTGATTCCCCAGGGAGAAAGTTCTGTCATCCCTACGCCCCCCCAGCCGGTGCGGATGCTCGACCGATATCAGATAACACGTCTTTTGCAGAACAATATTAAACAACTCCAGGAAAAACAGAACTTCAACATTGTCGACGACAGCGGACGCCTTCTCCTCGTAAAAACGTTCGTCAATCTGCATCTCCAGTCCATCCTGTTCGACCTGCTGGAAAGCAACGAAGCGGCCGGCGGCGCCATCGCCGTGGTCGACCCGCATGACGGGAGAATTTTGGGATTGGCGGAAAAGAATCTGGAAGGGGAACCGTCTCTTCTCTTCCAGCCGCTGCCCGCGGCGAGCATCTTCAAGATCATCACGGCGGCCACCGCACTGGAGAAGACCGACCTGGACACCAAGTCCATGATCCCCTACAACGGGCAGAAACACACGCTTTACCGCTCGAACCTCTCAACCAAGATCACCAAATACACGCATTACGTCTCTCTGCAGAACGCGTTCGCCCTTTCCATCAATCCGGTGTTCGGAAAAATCGGTATGTACCACGTGGGCGGAAATTCCCTGAGCGAGTTCGGGGAGAAATTTTTTTTCAATCGCCCGCTGCCTTCCGATCTGCCCGTTCCGGCAAGCAGGATGGTGGTTCCCGAAACGGATTTCGAAGTTGCGGAAATCGCTTCCGGCTACAACAAAACCACCTGCATGACACCCCTGCACGGAGCATGGATCACCGATACCATACTCAACAAAGGCTTGTGCCGTTCCATGGCCGCCGTTGAATGCGTTGAAGACGTACACGGCAACGTCGTTTATTCGTACACGCCGAGCAAGATGGAGCAGGTGATTTCCGAGGAAACGTCGCAGAAACTGCGGGAAATGATGCGTGACACCGTGCTGGCCGGCACGGCCCGAAGAAGCTTCCAGAAGTTCCGCACCAAAATTCAGAACGGCTCCCTGGACATCGGTGGAAAGACGGGCACGATCAACAGTCCGGACAATGTGATCAAATACGATTGGTTCGTCGGTTACGCGGTACAACCGGAATCGAAGACCTCCCTGGCGTACGCCGTGGTTCTTCTGCACAAGGAAAAACTGGGGCTCAGGGCCCATCATGTGGCGGCTGCCTTCATCGAGCGATTCCTCGGGCTATAAGTTGCCTGCCTGCCGTCCTTTCTCGGATGCGAAGCCCTCATAAGACCGGTACGGTGCGTCTTCTTCAAGCGGTTCTTTTCGATTTTCTCGGAAAAGTGCGGCGGCCGTATCAACTTTGACGTCATACTTCGGGGAACGGCCGCTTTCGTGGTTTTCCTCCGTGTATGAATATTCGTCGACCCCTTGACGCCACAGGTGAAATGGAATAGGTTTAGTTTTCTCTTTAAATCATAACTTTCGTGTATGACGGGAGGCTTCCGAGAGCTTCCTTAATTTTTTCACCCCCAAGGAGGTAAATCCATGAAGAAAGTGTTGCTGTCGCTCACCTGTTTATTGTTCATCTTCGCCGTTGTCGGGCCCGCGCTGGCCGCCGACGATAACTCTCTTGCGGCCAACGAGAAGAAGGTGCACTCGGAATTCGCTTCCGCGATTCCCAAGGACAAGATCATCAACGTCGATCAGTTCTACAAGATTTGGGATCGGGCCATGAAGGATAAGGCGTATCGGGATTCCATCTACATGATCGATGTCCGTTCGCATCCCGAATTCTATGCGTTCCACATTCAGGGAACCGACCATATTCATGACGGTCACATGTACACCATCCCCAAGCACATTCCCGATCCCAATGCCGAAATCTACATATTCTGCCGGACCGGGCACCGCGCCAAATACGTTGGCGGGTTCCTCTACAAGTACGGCTACAAAAATGTGTATGTGTATGACGGCGGCGTGGTTGATTGGGCCAAGGCCGGTCACGAATTCGTGAACCAGTTCATGGGCAAGTTCAAGATCACGGAATACTCCCAGCAGTTCGGTATGGACAAGGACGCTTACCGCATCCGCGAGTTCCATCCTTATTGAGAAAAAGCGACGTCACCCGAACGGGCGCCCGCCCGTTCGGGTTCCTTCCTCTACGATCCCGGCCTTGACCGACACTGCTCCGCGATCACCGTAGTTCATTTCTTCCGATTGGCCAGGCTCACCACCTTGCCACGGCCGCCATGCTCTTCTTCGGGAGGGGCGGGGGGAGTTTGCTTTTTGTACGGCGGCACCTTCTCGATCCGCATGGGAATACCTGACATCGTATACTCGGCTCCGCAGATCTGTTCCGAATCCAATATCCACACCATGGATTTGAAGTCGAGGTTGTCCATCCCGAGCGGCAGGAGCCTTACCTGCCACCATTGCGGCCTTGCGTCGGGGGCGATTTCCTCCACCCGGGCGAAGAAACCGGGCTTGTGGTCGATGTGCACCAGGACCAGTTCCGTTTCGCGTATGGATTCATTCTCGATGTCCGGTTTCATTTACCATCCTTCTCGTCATCTATTTATCGTTCGCATGTCGTCCAAGGTCCGGGTGTCCATTTCGCGCGTGTTTCTCCTCCCCGGAACCGTCCCTCTGTTTAAGAGATAAATGCATCTTGTTCAACCTCTTCGGTTGCAGTATACATTGAATACAGACATCAGCTCCGGACACGTCAGGTGGCAAAAGGGACTTTCCTATGAAGCAGCTATTCATCATCTGCTCGATCACCGGTTTTTTGCTCTTTTCCTCGGTTCCCGTTCGGGGAGATACCTACTACCGGTGGAAGGACAACAAAGGCGTCGTACACATCACCAATGCGCCGGAAAAAGTGCCGGAAGGCTCCGGCGACAAAGTGCGGGAAGAAAAAATGGAACCGCCCGCCGAAACCGGTCCGGCGAAAAACATCGAACCGCCCGTCCCGCCGTCTCCGAAGCAGGAGCCGGCTCCTGCGCCCGCTCCACTTTTCCCCAGGGGAGAAATCGAGACGCCGCAACCTGAGCAACAGCTCTCCCCGGAAGAAGAGGAACGTAAAAAGGTTGCGGGCGAGTTGAACAACGCCGAAGTGTGTCTCAGTCAAACCGAGGAGTGTGGCTACAAGTACCTGCCGGCCGAAATGGTAAAACAGTGCCTGAGCGAAGAAGACCTTACCCGGGTGCCCCGCTACGGCTATGATCGGGGACAGCCCCTGGTGAAAAAGATCGAGGTCCTTTTCTATCTGCGGGAAAAAGTGGAACGACTCAAACAGCAATTGCGGCAACTGCCATAGCGGGGGGCTTCGCCCGCCGGTTGCCCGCACCTCGTGGTCGTCAGTCGCCTGCACAGGCGATTACGGAGAAATGAAAACCGCTCTCCAGGAAACCATCGATGGCCTGTACCGCTTACATCGGCCCCGCGGGGTGGTCCTATCCCGATTGGAAGGGAATCGTCTATCCGGCACGGGAGAAGGTGGACCAGCTCGCATTCCTCGCCCGCATGTTCAACACGGTGGAGATCAACAACAGCTTCTATAAACCGTTGCCCCCGGCCACGTCCCGGAACTGGATCGATCGTGTGAGCGGTACCCCCGGATTCCTCTTCACCGTGAAGCTCTACCGCCGTTTCACGCACGAACGGGACAGGCTCCAGCCCGAAGAAGAAGGCTTGTTCAAAGCGGGGATCGATCCGTTCATGGACGAGGGGAAACTCGGGGCGCTACTCATGCAATTCCCCTACTCCTTCCATTACACCAAAGAAAATCGGGAAGCGCTGGCAGCCCTGCTGGAACGATTCCGCGATTACCCCGTGGTGGTTGAGTTTCGGCACCGGGAGTGGAACAGGCCGTCGGTACTTGAGTCCCTGAGTCGCCGCAACGTGGGATTCTGCAACGTCGACCAGCCGAATGTTTCAAGATCGCTCGAACGCACCGGCCACGTCACCGGGGAGACGGCTTACCTTCGGCTGCACGGACGCAATGCGGCCCAATGGTTCCGGGACGGCGCGGGAGCCGAACGCTACGATTACCTCTATTCGGAAGAGGAACTCAAGGAGATGGCGGCATCGGTCGAAGTCATGCGGGAACGCGCGCACCGGATATTCATCATCACCAACAATCACTTGGCCGGTCAGGCCGTGGCGAACGGAGTCCAGCTGCAGATGCTCCTCACCGGGAAGGCGGCACCCGTTCCCGAAACATTGGTCGATCGCTACCCGATTCTTCGTGGTCCGGCTCCTCGAATCGGATAGGGTTTCGGCCGGGGGCCTTACCAAGGGTGCAAAGGGAACGCAGTGAACGGAAGGTTCCGGGGAACGCTTTTTCCGTAGAAAAGGAGTACCCTGGAGGATGCTCCCATCACCGGCTTCTCCGTTGACACGTCCGATATTATGGTTTACGGTTACGGTAGGTTTGAGCCTCTTGTTCCAGCATTGCAGAATTCCAGCGAAGCTGTTCTTCCATTCATTTCGATACGAAACAGCGGGACCCGTCACCCTGCCACGGCCGATCGTGGGGGGTTCGTTTCCGCGATAAAAACAGTGCAAGGAGGGTACGATGAGGATGAAGGTTAGCGTGATCGGCGCGGGCAACGTGGGCGCGACCACCGCTCAGAGGATCGCCGAAAAGGAACTTGCCGATGTCGTGCTGGTGGACATCATCGAAGGAGTCCCTCAGGGGAAAGCGCTCGACCTCGCCGAAGCCGCTCCCGTGGAAAAGCATGACGCCAAGCTGGTGGGAAGCAACACCTACGACCTGGTAGCCGGTTCGGACATCATCGTCATCACCGCCGGTATCCCCCGCAAACCGGGCATGAGCCGGGACGACCTGATCAACACCAACGCCGGCATCATCAAATCGGTTACCGAACAGGTAGTCAAGGCGTCCCCCGATTCAATCCTCATCATCGTGAGCAACCCCCTGGATGCCATGTGCCACGTGGCCTACAAGGCCAGCGGATTCCCCCGGAACCGGGTCATCGGCATGGCCGGTGTGCTCGATTCCGCCCGTTTTCGCGCCTTCATCTCCATGGAACTGAACGTATCGGTGGAAAACACCCACGCCTTCGTGCTGGGCGGCCACGGCGACACCATGGTCCCCCTGCCCCGTTTTTCGACCGTGGCGGGCATTCCCATCACCGAACTGATGACGCCGGAAAAGATCGAGGAACTGGTGAAACGAACCCGTTTCGGCGGCGGCGAGATCGTATCGCTCCTCAAGACCGGCAGCGCCTATTACGCCCCGGCTTCCGCAGTGACCGAAATGGTGGAGGCCATCCTCAAGGACAAGAAGAAAATCCTCCCCTGCGCGGCCATTCTGAATGGCGAATATGGGATCAAAGACCTGTTCATCGGCGTGCCGGTGAAGCTGGGCAAGGACGGAATCGAAGAAGTGATCGAAATCACGTTGAGGGATGAAGAAGCGGCGGCCTTGAAGAAGTCCGCCGATGCGGTGCAGGAGCTGGTGGCCACCCTGGCCAAGCTCGGCTACTGATTCCCTTCAGTCGTACGAAAAAAGAGGCGGGTCCCCGAGGGGATACCGCCTCTTGTGTTTCACGGGTATGCGGAATGAAATACCTGAAGCTTTCGTAAAGGAATCCTCACTTTGCAAAGGTTCACAGAGGAATTTCGCGAAGAATTTTCTCTTTCGTTGGAAACAAAAATAATGTTTTTCAGTAGGTTACGTTCGCCCCCTTCGGCAAGCTCAGGACAGGCTTCCATACATCTGGGCGAACGGGTCACCCCTCGATCGAGGGCAACTTTGACCGTTCGTGCTGAGGTATCGAAGTACGAACGGTCCGGCCCCGTCACTGCGACAGAAGCTGTCCCGGAATTCGGTGATGAACCTTTGCAAAGGGGGGTAGGGAGATTTACCGATTTCCTGCAATTTTCAGGATGAAATCCCCCTCATTCCCGCTTTTCCAAAGGGGGACTTCCGTTGCTCGGCCCCATTTCATGGACGTGGAAGCTTGAAAAGCTAATGCTCCAGCGTCCACGTCACCAACAGCGGGCGACGTCAATGGTCTGCCGTCATCTCGAGCAAAGCGAGAAATCTCAGCCTTTCGCTCTTGCGATTTCTCTTTGCGCTCCGCTGCGTTCAAAATGACACTATGTGCCCCCGGACGGATACCGTCAGCGGCCGACGAGTCGTACCAGGTCATCCCCACGGGGAAGATAGATTGCCGGGACGGTCACCATCACCTGTTTGCGGCAGTGAGTGCACTTCACCGCCACCTCTTCTTCCTTCCCACCTTTGGACTCCGCCAAGGCAAATCGGACCAGGAACGTTTCGCCGCATTCGGTACATTCCACCCTGAACGTCTTCATCTCCTCAACCATACGGATGGTCCTCACCGGTTCGATAATTCATGACGTCATTTGGATGCCGGACTCACTCCCTCACGAGATCCTCCCCCGGAGGGAGGTAGGGTGCGGGGATGGTCACGATTACCTGCTCGTGGCAATGGGGGCATACGACCGCCACTTCCGCGCTTCCCTCGGCCGACGGGTCAACCAGGGGGAAACTGATCGGAAAGGACTTCCTGCATTTCGCGCATTCAACCATGAACGACTTCATTTTTTCCGCCATACCGATCCCCCTGTTGGAAGCTGTTCTCCGCGGATTCTCTTCCCGGAACGAATATCCCCCCGGAACCTACCGGGCGGAAGAGCGCAGCGATCGGGAAGCATGTTCTTCCAGTGTGAAGGAACGGCGGTCAGTATGTCAACGGAATATGTGAGAGCTGTGCTTTCCGACAGGATTACGGAACCTCAGCCCCGGCAGTAGGGGTTATTCTGCCAATGGCGGATCAATAAAAAAGGAGGGAAGCGGCTGCTCGAGCCAGGAGTATCGCCAATCTCTCTCGATCGGCACCCCGGCCGGGGTATGGAAGCGATTGAGATGACTGGATTCAGGATTTCTCGGGAATGACGAGTGCGTACTGAAAAACCGTTTTTCGCTACGCCGGAATGCGTTACAACATGCCTACACGGGAACCGGCATGGACCCTCCGTCAGGGGTCAGCTTTGCAGTTTCCCGATCCCGGCGGAAAGTCGGGCGCACACCTTCAGCACGTTCTCGGCGATGGATTCCAGCGGCAGGACCAGATCCACGGCGCCCCGCTCGATGGCTTCCCTGGGCATGCCGAAAACCACACAGCTCTCCTCGTCCTGGGCGATGGTGTACCCCCCCGCCTCTTTCATTTCGCGCATCCCCTCGGCCCCGTCGTCACCCATGCCGGTCATGATGACCCCCACCGCGTTGGGGCCGGCATAGCGCGCCGCCGAACGGAACAGGACGTCGACGGACGGGCGATGTCTCGACACCAACGGGCCGTCCTTGACCTGCACCGCGTATCTGGTGCCCGTGCGCTTGAGCAGCATGTGCTTATTGCCGGGCGCCAGCAAAACCTTTCCGGGGATGACCGAATCGCCGTCCTCGGCTTCCTTGACCGTCACGCGGCACAGGCTGTCCAGCCTTTTAGCGAAAGCTGCGGTGAAATTTTCGGGCATGTGCTGCACAATCACCATCCCCGGAGCGTTTCCGGGCAACGACTGGAGGTACACCCGCAACGCCTCGGTGCCGCCGGTTGACGCTCCGACGGCCACCACTTTTTCGGTGGTGGTAAGGACGGCGGGCATGGAATCCATGGGGAGCACCGCATCGGCCGAAAGTTTCGGCTCAATGGTACGGGAGGGAGCGGCTTTCCCCATCCTGGCCACCGAAGCCGCCCTCACGGCATCCACGAGACGCACCTTCGATTCCAGGAAGAACCGTTTCTGGCCCATGAGCGGTTTTTCGATGATCGATATGGCGCCGTACTCCAGGGCTTTCAGGGCATTGTCGGAATTGCTGCCGGCGATGCTCGAACAGATGACCACGGGGATGGGGCACTGCGCCATGATTTTCCGCAGGAAGGTGATGCCGTCCATTTTGGGCATCTCTATGTCCAGGGTGATCACGTCGGGTTTTTCTTTTTGCAGCTTGCGGGCGGCAATATACGGATCGGCAGCGGTGTCGATCACCTCAATGCCGGGGTCCGAAGAGAGCACCTCGGTGAGCGTTTGGCGGACCAACGCAGAATCGTCCACGACGAGTACTCGTATTTTTCGATTTTCGTCTTTGTTCATCACAGCTTGCGGTCTTTCGACAGATTAAAGGTTCGGGTCATCCGGCACCGATCTGCTTCACTCGTGCGGTTTTCCCCTTCCATCGGCGCATGGGCCGAGGTATCGGAAAAGAGCCTTTTGTTCAGGCGCTTCACGTACACTTCGCCGGTGTGGGTGTAGAAAATGACTTTCCTCCCCAGGGAGCCGCCGACGTCCACGGCCACCGGCGACACGCCCCTCCTCCTGAACACTTCGTCCGCAGCCATGATGTTCTGATTGCCGACCGCCACGTGATCCACGCCCTGTCCGGCCACGATCACGCTCCCCCCGCCGAAAATCTTCACTTCAAGATCGTTTGGCCCCGTGTGCTGCGCGGAAAAGATCGAAAGCATCCGTTCGATGGAGCAATCGACGTAGCGAAAGACCTCCGGACATTCCCGACTGCACACGTTTCTTCCGTGACAGCGGGGAAGCAGGGCATGGCAGATACCGCCCACCCGGTTCCGGCGATCGAACATGGTTACGGAGATACAAGAACCCAGAACGGTCGAGACGATCGTGGGACGGTTGGCTATGCACATTTCGCGTTGTTTAAGGTACACGAGAGAGGCTTTTTCATCCTTATCCCTCATTACGTTTTCCTGTATATGGTTGTCGCGACGTTCGCCAGTGGAAGGCGAAGGCCGTTTACTGTTTCGGAATGGCCCAGAAAGAGATACCCCCCGGAAATCAGACGGCTACAAAGCCGTTCAAGAACCGATTGTTGCGTTGCGCGGTCGAAGTAAATCAGCACGTTGCGGCAAAAAACCAGGTGAAACCGCTGAGGGAAATTGGAGAATTCGCCCAGGAGATTGCGGCGATGGAATTGGACTAACTGCCGAATCTCCGGGGCTATACGCACTACACGGTTCTTTCCGTCGCGATGTTTCAGGAGATACTTTTTTCTGAGCGGTAAAGGAATCGACTCCGCCAGTTCGCTCCCATAAACGCCGAGGCGCCCTTTTTCCAGCACGGAAGAACAAATGTCCGTCGCCTTGACGGCAAATCGGAACCCCGGATTGTTGCCCGCGAATTCACTGAGCACCATGGCGAGCGTATAGGGTTCTTCCCCGGACGAGCAACCGGCGCTCCACACGAGATACGTCTCCCCGGCTCTCGACAGGGTCTGCAGCCAGTATGGCAATACCGTCCGCTCCAGATATTCGAAATGGCGGGACTCCCGAAAAAACTCCGTCTTGTTGGTGGTCACAAGGTCGAGTACGAGTCCGAATTCCTCCCCTTCCGGGTCCTGACGGAAGAGCATATCGCAATAGTCTTGAAAAGACTTCAGTTCGAGTTGCCTGAGCCGGCTTCGAAGCCGCCCCTCCAGCAGAAGCTTTTTCGAAAGGGGCATCTTGATGCCGCATGCCGTCTCTATGGCTCCTGCCAGCCGCAGGAAATCATGATCGCTCAGTTCGGCCTGAAAAATCCTTTGCAACGACTGCCCGGCCCCCGACGGCGCGGTGCGGCATCTATTGTCGAGCGGCAGGCATTCCATGTTCTTCGACGCGCTCCGTAAGGGATGCGGTTGAAGAACCCACCGCCTCGAACTCGTTAATAAAAGCCGCATCACGCGAAGAGATGAGCTTCTCGATGTCCAGAATCATGATGAACGCTTCATCGCGTTTTCCCAGGCCCTGGATAAACTCCGTTTTCCACCGGGTGCCGATTCTCGGCGCGGGTTCGATCATGTGCGCTTCCAGTTCGAACACTTCCTGCACGGAATCCACCAGCGCACCGACGATAACGGTTTCCCCGTCGATGGAAATTTCCATGACGACGATGCAGGTGTCCACGGTCGGCGCCACGGCCGGAAGTCCCAGCCGTAAACGCATGTCGAGGACGGGAACGACGCTTCCCCTGACGTTGATCACGCCGAGAAGGAAATCGGCCGTCTTGGGGACCTTGGTGATTTTGGAATATTCCAGTATCTCTCTGACGTTGGCCACATCCAACGCAAAGACCTCGTCGGCCAGTTTGAACGTGAGATACTGGCCGGTTTCATGAATCGTTTTCTCGCTCATGTTTTCCTCTCATCTTTCCCGAATGGCGAAACCATCTTTCCCGAATGGCGAAACGCTGGAAAGGGGATACATTCCTCGACCGAGCCCCAAATCAATATCGTTCGAACTCGGCATCCAGGTCGTCCGTCTCTTCCGACAGATCGATCCGCATGTTTTCCGGTCTGCCCACGGATGTTTTGCCGTTTCCCTTGGAAAACGATCGGGGAACCGGGGTGGCATGCATTCCCGCGCCCCCTCTTTTCGCGATCCCTCCGTTGCCCTTCCGGATCGCCCCGGGCCTCGCTACCGTCTGCCGTCCGCCGTCCGCGTCCACCTTGAAAAAGTTGATGATGGACTGCAGCTGTTCCGCCTGGCTCGCCAGTTCTTCGGACGTGGAAGCCATTTCCTCCGCCGCCGAGGCGTTCTGCTGGGTCACCTGGTCCAGTTGCTGGATCGCCTGGTTGATCTGCCCCGCGCCGATGTTCTGCTCCTTGCTCGCCGCGCTGATCTCCTGCACCAGTTCCGCCGTCTTCTGAATGTCCGGCACGATCTGAGACAGCATCTCGCCCGCTCGTTCCGCCACTTCCACGCTGCTCGTGGACAGCTTCCCGATCTCGCCCGCCGCCGTCTGGCTCCGTTCCGCCAGCTTCCTCACTTCCGACGCCACCACCGCGAATCCCCGGCCGTGCTCTCCCGCACGCGCCGCCTCGATGGCCGCGTTCAGCGCCAGCAGATTGGTCTGCCGGGCGATTTCCTCGATGATCGATATCTTGCCCGCGATCGCCTTCATGGCCGATACCGTCTCCGACACCGCCGATCCGCCCTGGGCCGCGCGGTCCGCAACCGCCGTGGCGATCTTTTCCGTGGCAAACGCATTGTCCGCGTTCTGCTTGATGTTGGAACCCATCTCTTCCACCGAGGACAACGCCTCTTCCGCCGCCGCGGCCTGTTCCGTGGCGCCCTGCGAAAGCTGCTCGGAACTGGCGCTCAGTTCCTGGCTGCCGCTCCCCACCTGGTGCACGGCCTTCATCACCTCGCCCACTACTTCCCGCAGCTTGGCGGCCATATCCGAAAGGGCGACGCCGAGAATGTCCTTTTTCGATTTGACCTCCACTTTCGTGGTCAGGTCGCCTCTTGCGATCTGTTCGGTCAGCAGGGCCTTTTCCCGCTGTTCCTTGATCATCTCCGCGAACGCCTTGCCGAGGATGTCCTTTTCCGATCGCGGTGTCACCGAAACGTTGATGTTGCCCTGCGCGATCTCTTCCGCCGTCCCGGCCAGTTCTCTCAGGCTGCTGACGGCCTGGTTGAGGCTCTCGATGATTTTGGCGATCTCGTCGTTCCGCTCGGCGTTCAGCTTCATGGAAAGGTCTCCCTTGCTGAAGGCGTCGAGCGCGCTCACCAGCATGGAAACCTGACGCTCCAGATAAACCCGCTGCTCGTCGGCCGCTTTCTGGAGGTCCTTTACCTCGGTGATGTCGATGATGACTTCCATGCCGCCCACGGCGTCGCCCTTCTCATCGAAAAGCGCGGAACACGCTGCCTGGATGGGAACTTCCTTGCCCGCACGCGTATGAGCCACCGTTTCTCCGTAGATGGCCCGGCCGGTCTTCATACAATTCTTTATGGTGCAGTCCGCCGTGCCGCACAGAGGCGTCCTGGAAAAATCGGCGCAGCGCATTTTGCCCACCACTTCTTCCCGGTTGTATCCCATGGCTTGCAGAGCGGCGTCGTTGATGGTGGTGATCATCAGGTCCTTGTCCGTTACGAACATGGGCGCTGCCGCCGACTTGAGGATGTTTTCGGTTTTAAATTTCGCGCGCACCACTTCGGTCTGGTCGATGATGACTTCCATGCCGCCCCGAATGACTCCGTTCTCGTCGTAGACCGGAGAGCAGGCCGCCTGGATGGGAAATTCCTTGCCCGTACGGGTACGGGCCACCGTTTCGCCATGGATGGCGCGCCCGGTCTGCATGCAATTCTTTATGGTGCATTCCGGCGTCCCGCACAGGGGAGTCTGGGCGAAATCCCCGCAGCGCATCTTGCCCACCACTTCATTGCGGCTGTACCCCATGGCCTGCAGGGCCGCGTCGTTGATGGTGGTGATTACCAGGTCCTTGTCCGTCACGAACATGGGCGCGGCCATGGCCATGAGGACGTTTTCGCGGCCCTTGGATTCCTTCGCCGCTTCGGCGGCCATGTTTTCGAGCTTCTCGATTTTCTGTTTGAGAAGATCGTTCTCCTGTCTGAGGGTTTGCTGTACTTTGCCGAACATGATGACTCTCCTACACTCAGAGATGAATTTTTCAGTGATAAAAATGTGTTGCGCTGTTCGAGAAAATGGTGTCCCGTCTATCTGCGTTCATTTCCGATCGGTAGTCGTTTTCGATGTTTTTCAGTAGCTTGGGGACATCAAGTATGAGCGCAACTGCTCCATCTCCGAGAATGGTCGCACCGGAGATGTCCGGAATGTTCTCAAAAAGCTTTCCCAACGTTTTGATGACCGTCTGATGGTCGCCGATCACCTCGTCCACCACGAAACCCACCTTGTGCCCATCCACGCGGGCCACCACGATCTGCTCGATGTTCGGCCTCGCACCCTCCACCGCGAAGATTTCCCGGAGGCGCACGTAAGGCACGGCTTCGCCTCTGATGTTCACCATGCGCCGACGCTCGGAGAGTGCGGCGGCGCCGGCGGAAAGCTCCACGCACTCTTCCACCGTCGCCAGGGGAAGCACGAACGCATTCGTTCCTATGTTCACCAGCAGGCCTTCGATAATGGCCAGGGTAAGCGGCAGCTTCAGGGTGATGGTCGTACCGGCGCCGCGTTTGCTTTCCACCTCTATGGAACCGCGGAGCGCCTGGATCGATTTTTTCACGACATCCATCCCGACCCCGCGGCCGGAAATGTTCGTCACCTGCTCCGCCGTGGAAAAACCCGGCGCGAAAATCAAATTGTAGAGGTCGTTCTCGGCAAGTTCCGTTTCGGACGAAATGAGCCCCTGCCGCATGGCCTTCTCCCGTACCCGATCCAGATCGATTCCCGCCCCGTCGTCGCTGATGCGGATGAGGACATGGGCTCCCGAAGGGACGGCTTCCAGGTGGAGCGTCCCCGCACGCGGCTTCCCGGCCGCTTCCCGTGCCTGCGGAGATTCTATCCCGTGATCGATGGCATTGCGTATCAGGTGCACGAGGGGGTCGTTGATCCGTTCGATGACCGTTTTATCGAGTTCCGTTTCCGCGCCCTTGGTGGTGAGTTTCACCTCTTTTCCCAAGTCGTCGGAAAGGTCCCGCACCAATCGCCTGAACCCCGAAAAGATGGTCCCGATGGGCAGGGTGCGGATACTCATGGTCTTGTCCCGGAGTTGACCGGTAAGCCGTTCGAATTCCTCCGCCACTTCGATAAGGCGGGGATTCTGTACTTCGGCGGCCAGTTGCGAGAGACGCGCCTGCGCCGTAACGAGTTCACCCACCAGATCGACCATGTCGTCGAGCTTTGCCGCGGGAACCCTCACGCTCGACACCCGATCGGCTAGGGCGTGCTCCCGGCGCATTTTCAGGATGTGTTCCTGTTCCGCCAACGCCGAATTCACGTGGTCGTGGTCGACCGCACCCGCCTCCACCAGACGTTCGCCGATCCTTTTGTGTCCGTGGAGGGCTTTTTCCAGATTTTCCGTGGTGATGACTCCCCGATCAACCAGGATGTCGCCGAGCCTTTTGTAATCGATTCCTTCACTGATGTCCGTGCTGCCTTCGATTTCCGTAATGCTGAGGTCGCATTCGTCTTCCACGAAAATAAACACGTCGCGGATCGCGTTCACCCCCTGATCGGTTGTCAGGATGATGTCCCAGGAAAGGTAGCACTCCTCGGGATCGATGTCCGGGAGCGGAGGGATGGACGAGGTCTGGGCCACCACCACGCATTCTCCCAGTTCCTGCAGTTCTTTGAAAAGCGGCAGCGGATTGGCGCCTATCCGGAACAGACGCGGTTTGGGTGCAAAATGGACTCGATACGATGCGTACCCGGAAAAGTCGCCCTTCACGGCCTTGTTCGCGGAAGCGTCCTGCTTTTCTTGCCCGGTATTCGATACCGACGTTTCGGTTTCAAGCGCCAGCAGTTGAAACGCCTTGATGATTTCGGCCGTGGATACCTTGAGCGAATCCTCTCCGCCCTCGTTTTCCTCCCCGATCATGGCGCGTACCTGATCGCAGGTCGACAGCGTGAGCGCGATGACCCTCTTGTCGATGCACGCCTTGCCGTCGCGCGCCAACTGGAAGAAATTCTCCACCTCGTGGGCAAGGGCGGCGACGTTGTCGAATCCCACCATGGCGCCCGACCCCTTGACGGTGTGAAGGTCACGGAAAGCCCTTCCCACCAGTTCGGGGTCTTCGGGGGTTTCTTCAAGCTCCAGGAGGGTCGTTTCCAGGTCGCTCAATAATTCGAACGCTTCCTCCCTGAACGTCTGCTTGAGCTGGTCCGTCATCCAAGCACCTTTTTCACGACCGCCTTGAGCTGATCCGGCTTGAACGGCTTGATGATCCAGCCCGTGGCGCCCGCCTGCTTCCCTTCCTGTTTCTTGGAATCCTGCGACTCGGTGGTCAACATGATGATGGGGACGAACCGATGAGTCGAACTCTGGCGAACGCCCTTGATCAGTTGGATTCCGTCCATGTTGGGCATGTTGAGATCGGTTATCACAAGCTGCACCGGTGTGGCGGAGAGTTTGGAGATCGCATCTTTGCCGTCCACGGCCTCGACCACGCCGTATCCTGCCTCTTCCAGAGTGAATCGAACCATCTGGCGAACACTTGCCGAGTCATCTACCGTCATGATCACCTTTTGCATCAGCTCTTCTCCATAATCCACAAGCAGGTATTCCCCACATCCGCGGGGCACCCCGTACGTCTGATGAAACCAGCGTCCAACGCATTCCGCATGATGGAGGGAGGAAGCCCGTTCACGATTGTTAGTTGCTTCCGACCATTCACCGAAGCACGATGCATCGAACAGAGAAGTTGCAGCGCGGTTACGTCCGTCTCCGTCACTTCTCCCAGGGAAAGCTCAACGGCATCCGCATTTTCGAGAGCTTCCATAACCTCTGCTCGAATCCCGGCCAACCATTGAATGGTAAATTCCCCTTTCAGCTTGAACAACAACTTGTCCTGAGAACGAACACATTCATGTTCCATGAGCACATCCCGATCGTCAAAGTACGCGATCACTAGTATCGTTCAAATTCCCCATCGAGAGCGTCCGCGGTTTCCGATAAATCCACCCGCATGGTTTCGGGTTTGCCCATATGGCCCTTGCCGTTCCCCCTGCCGGAATTCCGCAGTGCCGGGAGCGCGTTCTTCGCCGCCGGGGCTCTCTTCCCAACATCGGTTCCCCCGTTTCCTCTACGGGCGGGCGCGGCCTTCACCGCCGTCTGCCGTCCGCCGTCCGCGTCCACCTTGAAGAAGTCCATGATGGACTGCAGTTGTTCCGCTTGGCTCGCCAGTTCCTCGGACGTGGAAGCCATTTCCTCCGCCGCCGAGGCGTTCTGCTGGGTCACCTGGTCCAGCTGCTGGATCGCCTGGTTGATCTGCCCCGCGCCGATGTTCTGCTCCTTGCTCGCCGCGCTGATCTCCTGCACCAGTTCCGCCGTCTTCTGAATGTCCGGCACGATCTGCGACAGCATCTCGCCCGCTCGTTCCGCCACTTCCACGCTGCTGGTCGACAGCTTCCCGATCTCGCCCGCCGCCGTCTGGCTCCGTTCCGCCAGCTTCCTCACTTCCGACGCCACCACCGCGAATCCCCGGCCGTGCTCTCCCGCACGCGCCGCCTCGATGGCCGCGTTCAGCGCCAGCAGATTGGTCTGCCGGGCGATTTCCTCGATGATCGATATTTTACCCGCGATCGCCTTCATGGCCGATACCGTCTCCGACACCGCCGATCCGCCCTGGGCCGCGCGGTCCGCAACCGCCGTGGCGATCTTTTCCGTGGCAAACGCATTGTCCGCGTTCTGCTTGATGTTGGAACCCATCTCTTCCACCGAGGACGACGCTTCTTCCGCCGCCGCGGCCTGTTCCGTGGCGCCCTGCGAAAGCTGCTCCGAACTGGCGCTCAGTTCCTGGCTGCCGCTCCCCACCTGGTGCACGGCCTTCATCACCTCGCCCACCACTTCCCGCAGCTTGGCGGCCATGCCTGAAAGGGCCACGCCCAGGATGTCCTTGTCCGATCGAGGCGTCACCGAGACGCCGATGTTGCCGTGGGCGATCTCTCCGGCCGCCCATGCAAGCTCACGCAGACCGGCGATGGCATCGTTGAGGCTCGCAACGATCTTGGCGATCTCGTCGTTGCGTTCGGCGGTCAACTTCAGGGAAAGGTCTCCCTTGCTGAAGACGTCCAGTGCGTTCACCAACATGGCCACCTGGCGTTCCAGGTAGTCCTTCTGCTCGTCGGCTTCGCTCTGGAGACGCTTCACTTCCGTAATGTCGATAATGACTTCCATGCCGCCCATGGGATCGCCCTTTTCGTCGAAAAGCGCGGAACACGCGGCCTGAATGGGTACCTCCTTGCCGGCACGGGTGCGGGCGAAGGTTTCGCCGTAAATTGCCCGGCGCGTTTTCATGCAGTTCCTGATAGTGCAGTCCGCCGTGCCGCAGAGCGGTGTTCTCGAAAAATCGGCGCAGGTCATCTTCCCCACGACTTCTTCCCGGCCGTACCCCATGGCCTGCAGTGCCGCATCGTTCACCGTGGTGATGACCAGGTTCCTGTCCGTAACGAACATGGGCGCGGCCACACTTGACAGCACTCCGTCCGTGACCTTTCGTTGTTGTCTTTCGAGGATCAGCTCGGACTCGATCTGGCCGATCCGCAGTCTCAGTTGCTCGTTTTCAGCGGCTAATATCCTCTGAGCCTTTCCAAACATATACGTATGTCTCCTGTTTGATGAGCAGCCTTCATGTTCCGGTCGAACATGGAGAAACCCAACGGCAGCACCGGCCGACCGACTGTCTGCATTCTCCCACCGGGATAGGTTATTCTTTTTCCTGTTCCATCACGCTCTATTCGACTGCCCATCAGGGCCCGACATCAAAAGAGTTCAACGTTATCGCCGAATTCGTCGTCTCCGCCCTTTTCCGCTTCCTTCCGCACTCCCTCGGACGGATCACTGCGTTCCGTCTTCTCCTCGCCGGGGAACTCGCTGTCGGTCACCGCGCGGTGAATCTCCCTCTCGCTTTCCATCGTGTAGCGCGATTCGAGCACTTGTACTCGGTCCTTGTCCCTCGGCACAGCCGATTCAGGCAGCAAGGACCTGTTATGCGACACCACGGAGGCGATCTTTTCCATCGTACGGTCCAGAACGTCCCCCGCATCCGTGTGTATGGTCACATCATCCACGAGATTCCGAATATCGCCGGTGAGGAGCTCGCTCTCCTCGTTTACCTCTTCCATCATGACGGAAATCCGCTCGCTCTCCCGATGGATTGCCGCCACCAGATCCCTATGGCCGTTCTCAGACGTGACGGCCGCATTCCGGGAGTCTGCTTCCGTGGAGGCAAGGACCTGCGACGAGGCATTCATGGACTCGAGACTCTCCGTAACTACCCGGCTCAGGTCGACGAGTTCTTCCACCAGTCGTTGAATTTCGTCCGCCAAAACGCTGAACACCGCGCCGTCGCTTCCCAGGTGGGCGGCTTTGATGCTGGAATTCAACGCAATGAGCTTCACCTTGTTTTCTATCTCTCGAATGTTATCGATGAAACCGATCATTTCCCCTGCCGTTTTCGCGACTTCGGCAAGGGTACCGGACAGTTGTTTTCCCATGGATTCGTAATCGGAAAACGTGGTGGTCAGAGAGCCAAGCATTTCATCCGTTTCGCTGAGGGAAACACGATAGGAGCTTTCGGTTTCCTGCAGCATCGAACCGGCTTCCCGGGCCATATGATCGATGCTCTCGCTCACCAGGACCAGACTTTGCAGAATACGTTCCACAGCCGAAACCAGGAGATTTCTCGAATGCCGCAGCTGTTCGAGCTGCAATTCGCAGACTTCCACCCCGTCATCGATCGCCTTCGGCGCGGCGTCCCCGTGCTTGCCGTCGTTTTCGCCGGCTGCGAAGAAATGTCCCCGATCGAGCGTTTCCAGGGCTTCTATCACATGTTCCATCTGCTGTCTGGTGATGTCCTGGAACTGCATGGAGCTGACGATCTCCTCCATGTTCCGCGCCACTTCATGCGAAAGCGTTTCGACTTTCCGTACCGCGGAAAGAGAAAGGTGATGCCGTTCCCGCAATTCCTCGATCCCGGATCTGGCGTCCTTCGTGATGACGTTCGCCTGGCCTTTCCGTTTCTGCTGAACGGTTCCGATGGAATTCCGGGCCCCCATCAAAAGACCCTCGACTTCGGAGGTGTGTGCGAAAATCGTCTGAAATTTGCCTTGAATTTCCAGGCAAAGCGTCTTGATGTCCTGAGCCAGCCCCTTGAATTCCACGCCCAGGTCCCCCAGGCGCGCATTCTCCATCTTCGTGTAGATCCCGAGCATCTCGAGGTTTTTTACCGTGTTTTCAAACCCCTGGAGTTTGTCGCTCACGCCCTTGAGAAGCCGGAGCAATTTGTCCACCGTGCTGATGTTCTCATGGGAGATACGTTCGAATTCCATCACCCGGTCGACAATGGATTCCAGGCCGGTGATGGCGTCCAGGGTGGCCTTGCCCCCCATGATGTCCGCGACCTCCGACACCATGGCGGACATCTTCCGCGTCCTCTTCTGGAATCTGAACAACCTCTCGCCGATATAGAGAAACTTCTCTTCCGCTACGCCGCTCAGCTCTCTCAGATCATGACAGATAGGTTCAATGGAATAGGTACCGATTTCGGGCGGCGGAGATCCTTTCCCCCTGAAGGACAGGGAGCGGAGAAATTGGGGAAGATTGAGGGGAAACATCCGTCTATTCATCATCGGTAAAAACTCTGCGCAAGATTGATTTTCATTAAGTTATCTATATCCCACTGTTTTTCTGCTTAATGAGCCGGTTGCTGATCCCACCGACTTTTCGCCGCCTCCAAGCCGAACTTTCAGGGGAGATTCGCGAAACGAAGATGACTTCCCATCCTTGGGTCGGTATCGTCGGGAGGGGTTTTTCCCCCCGAACGGAAGAGAACCTCATGGTTCAAGCGATCATCTCCTCCGCGTATCCTCGTTGATTTGAAGGATCGGTTTTCCAATCGTAAAACTTGAGGCGAAAGCTTGAGAACATGAATTATTTCCTTTTTCGCACTAATATTGCGATTTGGTTATCGTAGAGTTACGCGAACGAAGCGAATCGTCGGCAGGGAGCCACGAGCGGCCGGATCCGCCGGGCTGCGGAACGTCGGTGGAAGTGAATCGGGAGTCGGGTGTGCGGGAAGAAATTTCGAACAGTATGCGATTGTATCCTGCAGGTTCGGACAAATTTACAGCGATTTCAGTTACCATTGGAAAAATAATGGAGATAAATCAGAAATGGTGAAGCTATTGCGCGAGTTGAAACGGCTTGTTGTTCATATCCGTAGGTAACTTAAGGAAAACCCGTTTATTTATGATTATTGTTGACAAGGTTCCGGCTTTTGGCTACTACGGAATTCATGAATACATGTATCCAAGATCGCCGCTCGTCGCGACGGGATGTTGGAGAAGAACGTATGAAGCCCGCAATCGGAATTCTGTTGGGGGACCTGAGTGGTATCGGTCCCGAACTCGTAGCGAAACTGTTGGCCAGGACCGAAGACATCGCCTCGGCCAGGGTACTGGTCATCGGGGAGCACTGGGCGCTGGAAAGAGCGCAACTCATCGCGGGCATCGCCCCGGAAACGGTCCGGATATCCCACCCGGACCAATTCGGCGCCTTTCCCGTTCCCGCCTTTCTGGAAACGAATTTCATTACGCCGGACGAAGTGGTTCCCGCCCGCGCCACCGCCCAAGCCGGGGCCGCCGTGCTCAAATCCCTGCGGCTGGCGGTCGATCTGGCCCAAAAGGGAATCATCGACGGTATCTGCTACGCGCCCTTGAACAAACAGGCCATGCATCTCGGCGGATTGGAGTTTCCCGACGAACTGAGGTTCTTCGCCCACGAACTCGGCCATTCCGACGATTCGGGCGAACTCAACGTGCTGGGTGACATCTGGACTTCCCGGGTAACCAGCCACGTATCCATGGCCGAGGTACCCCGATTGATCACCCGCGAATCCGTCCGGAAGGCTATCCGCCTTATTCACCGTACCATGGCCAAAGCCGGAATCGACAGCCCCCGGATCGCGGTGGCCGCCCTTAATCCGCATGCCGGGGACGGAGGAAATTTCGGCCGGGAGGAAATGGACGTGATCGAACCGGCCGTTCGGGAAGCCGTTGCAAACGAGCTTCACGTTGAAGGCCCGTTTCCCGCGGACACGATTTTCCTGCGTTTGAGGGACGGTTTTTACGATGCGGTGGTGACCATGTACCACGACCAGGGCCAGATCGCCATGAAGCTCATGGGGTTTCAGCGCGGCGTTACGGTATCCGGGGGACTTCCGGTGCCCATTACGACTCCGGCCCACGGCACGGCGTTCGATATCGTCGGGAAGCGCCTGGCGGACGTCGGGGCCATGGTCGAGGCTTATAAGCTGGTGGTCCGTATGGCGGACCGTTCACGGAGCGTGAGCAGGTAACTGCACCATGCAGCACTTCATCTACCAAGGAGGAATGGGATGACAAAGGGAAAACTGGTAACCGTACTGGTGGTTTTGGCTCTGGCCCTGGCCGCGCCCGGTTGGGCGGAAAGCAAGTATCCGGCCAAACCCGTGGAAATGATCGTCTCCTTTGCACCGGGCGGCGGTCAGGACGTGACGTTCAGAATTCTTGCGAAGTACGCGGAAAAATACCTGGGTCAGCGGATCGCCGTGGTCAACAAGACCGGCGGCGGCGGCGTGATCGGCAACACCGAAATCATGAAATCCCGTCCCGACGGATATACCATCGGAACGTGGACCAACGGGTTGGTAACCGATGAAATGGTCATCAAGGGCGTTCCCTACACCTACAAGGATTTTCTGCCGCTGGTTCACATCGCCGCTGACCCGAACGTCCTGGCCATAAAAAACGATCTCAAAATGGACTTCGCCCAGTTCATCAAATACGCCAAGGAAAATCCGGGCAAGGTTTCCATCGGCATGGGCGGAAACTGGACGGCCCACGACTTCTTCCGGGTGAAGCTGGAAAAAGCGGCCGGGATTCAATTCCAGCGCGTTCCGTTCCAGGGTGGGGCCCCTGCGGTACAGGCGGTTGCCGGCGGCACGTGTGATTCCGCCACCCCGTTCGTGCCCGAAGTGCTGCCCATGCTGGAAGGCAAGCTGGTGACCCCGCTGGCGGTTTCGTCCGACGAACGAGTTTCCGCGCTGCCCAACCTCCCCACCGTGAAGGAAATGGGCCTGAACGTGGTTCAGTACATCTGGCGCGGGCTTTCCGTTCCGCCGAAGACGCCGCCGGAGATCGTTGCTTTCCTGGAGAAGGT
The DNA here is from genome assembly GCA_963826125.1 of uncultured delta proteobacterium. GTDB lineage: Bacteria > Desulfobacterota > Desulfarculia > JACQYL01 > CAWGVV01 > CAWGVV01. Next base: position 1,644,450 of record CAWGVV010000001.1, read on the forward strand.
TTTCAAGCAGACCTATGACGACCCCGAATGCCATGAAGCGCTGATCAAGGCCGGAGTAAATCCGATCTGGAAAGGCCATAAGGAATTCGTCAAGTACGTTGAGGAAGAACATGCCAGTTACCAGAAGCTGGTGAAGGAGTTGGGAGTGGCGCCCAAATAGGGCAAGAGGATCCGGAGGCGGCCCGCACCGTTCGCCTCCGGACCCACCGGAGAAGCGACAATGACCTGGAAAAAAGATACGTTTACTTCCGCTTTTCTCCTTTTACTGTCCGGCTTTCTATGGTGGGCCATGGGCGACGTGCCGCCGGACGTCGCGTATTATCCCAAGGCCCTCGTGTTTTGCCTGTTCGCGTGCGGTTTGGTGCTTTTCGCCAGAGCCGTTAAGGCGCGCGCTTCGCGGAAAGGTTCCGATACCGCATCCACGGGGGTCGGCTGGCAACGCGCCTCGGTGGAACTCATCGTCATGAGCGCCGCCTACATCCTCGTCCTGCCTTACCTTGGATTCATCACTTCAAGTATGATTTTCCTGGTATTTCTGATGTGGCGCCTGGGCGTCAGGAATTGGGGTGCGCTTCTGGGAGCTTCCGTCGCCACCGTTATTCTCATCTATGTAGGATTCGAAAAGGGGCTGATGGTCCCGCTCCCCGACGGATACGCGGTATGGTCGTTATTTTTCTAGCTGTTAGGTGACGCAATGTTTGATTATGTAATCGCCGGCTTCGTCCACTGCTTCATGCCCCTCAATCTGGCAATGATGGTTTTCGGCCTCCTGCTGGGCATGATCTTCGGGGCATTGCCCGGCTTCTCGGCAACCATGGCGGTTGCCGTGCTGGTGCCGCTCACCTATTGGGTTCCGCCGGAGGTGGGCCTCAACCTGCTGAGCGCCATCTTCTGCGGCGGCATCTACGGCGGTTCGATTACCGCCATCCTCCTGCGCATCCCCGGAACTCCGGCCTCGGTCCCGACCAGCTTCGACGGATTTGCCCTGACGCAGCAGGGGCAGCCGGAGAGAGCCCTGGGCATGAGCACCCTGGCGTCGTCCGTCGGCGGATTGCTGAGCGCATTCGCCTTGATCTTCTTTTCCCCGATTCTGGCCATGGCCGCCCTGAAATTCGGCCCGCCCGAACTCATGGCCTTGGCGATCTTCGGGTTGAGCGTCGTGTCGATCCTGTCTCCCGGCAGCCTGGTGAAAGGGTTGATCGCCTGCCTGATCGGCCTGCTCATGGGGGTGGTGGGGCAGGACCCGCTCAACGGATTTCCCCGCCTGACTTTCGGACGGTACGAGCTGCTGGGCGGGTTTCCCCTGGTACCGGTCCTGATCGGCCTCTTCTCCATCCCCCCGGTAATCGAAATGGCCGAACAACTCATCGGAGCGAGGAGCATCGATCGGGTGTTCGGATCGCTGCTGGTCAGCATGAAGGACTTTAAACGCTGCTGGTGGACCATAGTGCGGAGTTCGCTTATCGGCATCGGCATCGGCATCATCCCCGCGGCGGGACCGGACATCGCGTCGTTCGTCGCCTACAACGATGAAGTCCGGCGTTCCAAGAATCCCGAAAAGTTCGGGAAAGGGGAAATCAGGGGAATCGCGGCTCCGGAAGCCGCCAACAACGGCTGTACCGGCGGTTCTCTCATCCCCCTGCTGACGTTGGGCATTCCGGGGTCTCCCCCCGCAGCCATCTTTCTGGGGGCCCTTTTCATCCACGGACTCAGGCCAGGGCCGATGATTTTCCAGAATCGGCCCGAGGTCGGTTACACGGTAATAACGGGATTCGTCATTATCAGCATCCTGATGTATTTCCTCGGCCTGGCCTTCTGTCGGCTGGCCAAGGGCGTGGTCCGGGTGCCCCAGAACATTCTCGCCCCCATCATCGTCGTGCTCACGGTGATCGGTTCCTACGCCATAGGCACGAACATGTTCGACGTGTGGGTCATGTTTATTTCCGGCCTGATCGGGTTCGTTATGCAGCGAACGGGCTTTCCCCTCTCCCCCATTTGTCTGGCCCTGATTCTCGGCCCCATGCTGGAATCGGAGATGACCCGTACGAAACTGATGTTCCACGGGAATTATCTCCTTTTCTACACCCGGCCCATTGCGCTCCTGCTGTTGGGGCTGAGTTTGATCATGTTTTTCTGGCCGTGGATATCTCAGTGGTTCACCAGAAGGCGCGCCGTCGTCTGAGTTCATCTACCGGATGAGGACCCGAGGCTAGGGCAACGAAACCCTTCAGCCTTTCTTTTGGGGTACGGTTGAAACGAGAAAAGGGTCGCGGCCGTTGCGCCGGGACCCTTTTCCTGCTTACTCCTCTTGCCCGCTCCTACGCTAGTTTACACCGTTCCCAAATTGGAACCTCTTCAGGTGCAACTGTTGTCCTCCCCAATTCAGATAGGCCTCGTTCTGATCGAGAAAATCGACGCTGACGGTTCCTATGGGTTGAGAAACCGGTTGGGCCTGGTTCGCCTTCGTGGAACCGGGACATTGCCCGCCGCTCCATTCCTGTAACGGACCCTGGTAAAACAGAGCGTTCAGGTCGAGCGATCCGCCGGTAGACCACCACCGGGGCGAGCCGTCCGTGCGATAGTTGTACCAGGCCGTAAAAATAATGCCCCCTTTGACTTCGACGAATACTCCCATTCCCTCCTTGGAAGGATCGTACCACCATCCTTGCATGTCGGGATATTCGTGGTCGCCGCTGGTAATGGTGTCCATGAATCGGGACAATTTGACCGAACCGGAATACGGTCCCCTCGTCCAGGTAATCCGCGCCTTATTCGCTGAAGAGAAGCTGATGTCGACGGTGCCGACGGTCTCGGCCTTGGGGGCGGCGTACCCGCTGTCGGGCGGATATCCGTTCCACTGCAGAAGGCCTCCGGAGTAATGGGCGGAGTCAATCATGGTACCGCCGGAACTCACCCACACGGCCTCTCCGTTTTGCTCATCATAAAAATACCAAGCCATGAAGAGCGAGTTCCCCTGAACTTCGATGGAGATCCCCGTTCCGTTCATTGAAGGGTCGTACCACCAACCCGTCAGATTGCCGGCCGCGGGAGCAACCGACCCGCTGCCCGTGTCGCCATTGCCGGCGCTCGCATTCCCGGTATCTCCGCTCCCCGCAGTCCCGCTCCCGGCGGCATCACTCCCGGAGCTGGACCCGCTGCTCCCCGCCGTGCTGTCCGCGGCCAACCGTACTATGGCCTCGTTAGAATAGGAACTCGAAGCCCCGCCGGTTCCGTATGAGGTGACGGCGAAATAGTAGGTGACACCGCCTTCGAGTGATGGGACCTGGTAAGTTGTCACGTTTCCGACATCGGCATTCTGGGTATACTTTCCGCTCTTGGTGCCGTAATGGAGTTCATACCCACCGAGGCCGGAATAATTCACTTTGTCCCAACTCAAGGTTACCGTTTTTGCGCCGGCCACGGATACGAAGAGAAGTCCGAAAGCCACAAAGCAAAAGAGGAGACTGCACTTCAGTTTGGTACTCATAGTTTTATGCCCTCACGTTTGATCGTTACTTCTTGGGGGAACGGAGAGCAATTAACAAGCCAAGAGACGACACACGACCGGATTCCCGCATCTGTACGGGCATTGCGAGGAAATAGAGGAAGGAGAAGACAGTTCCTTGAGTTTCACTGCAATATCGTTCTCGCACTGCGAATAACACAACAGTATTCCGAATGACATGCGTCAATTTACTGTCTTGTCATTTATTTAACGATTCATTGTGTCAATTTAATGATCAATTGTCATGAACAGCGCACTGTTCCTCTTTATCCTCCCGTAAAGGTTTCAACATTGCTGATTTGGTAAAGCGAAACGCTACAATCCTTATCGCTGAACACCCTGTCATACTTCAATCTACGTGCCACTTAACATGGCGCTTGATCCCTGCATCAAATTTTTGTCGTATTTTCCAACCGGAAAGGAAGTTCCTTTCCGACGCCCCGGAATCGGCCAGCCGACACCCTGCCACCGCACCGGGGTGACACCACCGCTCACGAACTGCTTTCGGCTGGCAGGAATGGAGACGGCGAAGGGTAACCTATCGCCGGACGGAAGGACGTTACGGAGAAAAGAAGTCAAAGCCACAAGCAGCTTGGGAAAAGAGGATCGGCAGCCGGGCGTGACGAGCGTCGCCGGCATGGCCGCCGATATGATCGCGGAGAAAAAAGCTTGGCATGGTCCCGGCTAAATGGTTCGTTTCGCTGGCGGAGCCGAGATGAGCAGCTCAGCTCCACCCTGAAATCGTTCAACGTTCCTTCAGTCTTGTCGTTGGTTTCGTGTGTCGAGTTCGAGTACGGCCCTCTACTGTGATTTATTTCGCGGCAAACGGCTGCGTTTCTTTTTTCGGAGAGGCCTCCACACGTTTGAGAATTTGATCGACCTTCTCCCCGGGGAGCCAATTCACCTTGCCGGTGGCGACGTCATAGATCGCGCCGATCACTTTGGTCTTCCCTTCTTTGACCAATGCTCGGGTTGCAGGGCTTTTCATGAACAGGTCTTCAATTCCCTGCCACACGTTTTCTTCTATAGCGTAGGGAATGATCGCATCACCGTGCACGTCCTTATGCAGCTTCATGGCCCGTTTCACGGCCGGGATGATATTGTCGACCAAAGGCGGAATGTTTCGTTCGAGCTTGTGCCCCTTGCCGTCCACCTCGCGGGCGACCGCGGTAACCGCTCCGCACTGCGTATGGCCCAACACCACGAGAACCGGGGTATGCACGTGGGCCAGCCCGTACTCGATCGATCCTATTTCATCCGTGTCGCACACGTTGCCGGCGACCCTGACCACAAAGATGTCCATCACCCCGGCATCAAAGAGCAATTCGACGGGAACCCGCGAGTCCGAACAGCTGATGACCGTCGCATAGGCGTAGTTCCCCTGGTCTTCCTTGCCCGCCAGGGCGATTCGTTCCGCATCGGTGTGGGGATAGGTTGCCTTGCCGCTGGAGAAGCGCGCGTTGCCGTCCTGGAGCATGGTCACCACTTCATCGGGATTCGGCTTCGCAACACCGTGTTCTGCGGCCGCCGAAATCGTTGCTCCCTGAACCAGCAGGGCGATAAAAAAGAGAACGAGGAAACATCGTTTCGCTTTTTTCATAAACTCTCCTTTGCTCATGTTTTTAATACTTATTCTTTATTTTGTTTAGAGGATAGTACCATACGTGGCCATGCGGCTGTAAAGCCTCGTCTGGGAATTGTTCCGATAAAATAGACACAGCAGGGGCCTCGTCACTCCGATCTCACGGCATGCTCCGCAGCATGAGCTGCAAGGGCGGCTGCCGGGACACTGCACCCTGAGACAATGTTCCCTACCATCAAGACCGAGTTGGCTACCGCCGCTAACGCATCCCGACAAGGGGCCCGGGGCGATGGCTTTCGGTTTATCGAGGTTTTCGACAACCGCGGACGCAAACGTTCCGCATCGGGATATCCTTTCCAAGAGAATACCGGATCTTCAGGCGAGCTGCTTGACTGAGTGTCATTTAATCGGAGAAATTCACGCAAACATTACGAGCGAGGAACGGCAAAATTCTGGATTGTTCTCGAACAATACTTTGGCGACTAAAAGAAAGGAGCGGTCTCGTCACAACTCCCAAAACAAAAAGCCGGGCTCGAGGCCCGGCCAAGTACTCTATTTTGTTGGTGGAGCTGAGGGGGATCGAACCCCTGGCCTCTTGAATGCCATTCAAGCGCTCTCCCAGCTGAGCTACAGCCCCACAAGAGAAGAACCGTATATCATGCGAACCGGCGACTGTCAAAAAAAATGTTCATCAAAAACTCATTTCTTCCCTGCTTGACAGACTGCCTTTTCCGTTTGTACCGTACCCCCACGCGGAAACATCATTCCGGGATTTCTCCCATCAGGAGCAGACGAATGGGCGATGAACGTTTTTCCCGATCATTCAATGGAACGGTCCTCCTTCTGGACGGGGCCATGGGTACGGAACTGCAACGGCTCGGTCGACCGGCCGATGTCTGCCCGGAACTCTGGGCAGTGGAAAACGAACATCTGCTGGAGCGAATCCACAGCGCCTACTGTAACGCCGGTTCCGACGTGGTCACCACCAACACCTTCGGGGCAAACCGCATCAAGCTGTCCCACTTCGGGCTGGCCGGTCGTACCGCAGAACTCAACCGGCGCAACACCGCCTCGGCGCGCAAAGCGGCAGGAGAAAAGCGTTTCGTGGCGGGTTCCGTTGGGCCGCTGGGCCGGCTGGTGGAGCCGTCAGGGGACCTATCGTTCGACGAAGCCTACGACGTGTTCCGCGAACAGGTGATCGGACTCGCGGAAGGCGGTTGCAACATTATCCTCATCGAAACCATGCTCGACTTGCAGGAAGCGCGCTGTGCCCTGCTCGCCGCCAAGGACGCGTGCGACCTGCCGGTCTGGGTGTCCATGACCTTTGAAGACGACCGTACCCTGACCGGATCGGACCCGGTCACCGTGCTCGTTACCCTTCAGGCCATGGGCGCGGACGCGGTAGGCACCAACTGCGGCAATGGGCCCCGGGACATGATTCCGCTCATCGAAGCCATGGCGCCGCATGCCGCGGTTCCAATCCTGGTGCAGCCCAATGCAGGCATTCCGCGCACGGACGGCGACAATGCACTCTTCACCCTGCTCCCGGACGATTTCGCTTCATTCGTGAAACCACTGTACGAAGCAGGGGCAACGCTCATCGGAGCCTGTTGCGGGTCCACCCCGGATACCATCCGAGCCATGGCCGCTCAGACGCGCTCCCTGCCCCCACACCGGTCGAAGACCGAAAGTGTGTCGGGGGTGACGTCGCTCCGGAAAACCGTCTTTTTGGGGCCACACCATCCCATCGCCCTCATCGGCGACCAGTTGAACCCCTCGGGTCGGAAGAAACTCACGGCGGAACTCGCCCAAGGGGACATGACCCTGGCCCGGGAAATCGGCGTACGCATGGATCGGGAAGGCGCGGACATCATCAACGTGAACGTGGGCGTGCCGCTCGTCGACCAGACGGAACTCATGACGCGGATCGTCCGTGATCTTTCCGTGGCCGTCACCGCTCCGCTCTCCATCGATTCGGCGGATACGACGCCCATCGTGGAGGCGGTAAAACGCTATCCCGGCCGGGCGCTGATCAACTCCATTTCGGGAGAAGAAGGCCGTCGTAAAGCATTGCTGCCGGTGGTAAAACGGTACGGCTCCATGTTCGTGCTCATGCCGCTGAACGCAAAAGGAATCCCGTCCAAAGCCGAGGGACGGCTGTCCATTATCCGGGAAGTGGTGGACGAAGCAGTGTCGCTGGGCATTCCCCGAAGCGCCATCGTCGTGGACGGCCTGGTGCTCTCCGAAGCCACCAACCCCGGCGGCGCGGGCGAAACGCTCAGAACCATCCGCGCCTGCGTGGAAGAGTTGGGGCTCCTCGCCATGTGCGGCCTCAGCAACGTCTCCTACGGGCTGCCTCAACGGGGGTGGATGGACGGCGCCTTCCTGGCTATGTGCGCGCGGGAGGGTATCGGCGCGGTGAACGGCAATCCGGGTTCGGTACACCACCGCAGCATATTGAGAGGCTGCGACGTGCTCACCGGCCGGGACCCTCATGCCATGCGCTACCTCCGCGACATGGGAGCTACGGAAGCACCACCCGTGGTGAAAGCCGTTAATCCTTCCGGAGCAAACCCGGAGGAGGCACTGCGAACGGCAGTGAAGGACGGCGACAGCCGCGCGGTGGAACGGCTGGTCGAAACAGTTCTGGCGTCGGGCCGCTCTCCGTTGGACATCGTCAACGGCGCCCTCATTCCGGCCATCACCGACGTGGGCGAACGGTTCAGCCGCAAGGAAGTCTTCCTGCCCCAACTCATGCTCTCCGCCGCGGCAGCGCAGGCCGCCTTCTCCCGCCTGGAACGGGAACTGAAGGGCGCCCCGATGGAGAAAAAAGGGACGGTGCTGCTGGCCACCGTGAAGGGGGACATCCACGACATCGGCAAGAACCTGGTGGCGGTGCTGCTCAAGAACAGCGGATTCAACGTGGTGGACCTGGGGATCGACGTTCCGGCGGAAGCCATTCTGGACAATGCCCGGCAGCTGGGCGCGGACGTTATCGGGTTATCGTCCCTCATGACCACTACCATGGCTTCCATGCGGGAAACCATCCGGCTGGTCAGGGAGAGCGGACTTGGCGTGCCGGTAATCGTGGGTGGGGCGGTGCTCAACGACGAGTACGCCCGCACCATCGGAGCGGACGGGTACGGGGCCGACGCCGTGGCGGCGGTGAAACTGGCGACGAAGGTGGTGGTGGAGAGAAAAGCGAGGAGATGAGGCGGTAAGCGGTGACTTTTCAATCGAAAGAAATCCCCCTCTTTCCCCCTTTGCCAAAGGGGGAAAGAGGGTGCGATGGTTCCTTCATCTTGGTCAATGTCCAACACATTCGAGAGCACGTATTCCGTACAGAGGTGAAATGCCTCGTTACCTTTTTGCGTTACGTTCGAACGGAATTCCCCACGATCCCCTGGGAAAAGGAGAACTCTTGTCATGTCATTTCAAACGTAGCGAAGCGCAGTAGGCAATCGAAATACGTATGAACACGTGCGACGGGATTTCTCGCTTACGCTCGAAATGGCAGGATGACAGTGTGGGGAAGAGAGTACGGATTGTTGGACAGGATGGTTTCATGCGGGTGAGGGAAAGCCCCTCACCCGTGTCGTTTCCTACATGGAATAGAGTTCCGAACCGTGGAGCTGGATCCAGTTGCGTTCCAGCGCCGCGGCGCCTTCTTCCACGTTGCTCAACCCCATCAGCAGAATGGTCCGCTGCGCCAAGCCGACGAACGTGTAGAGGGACTCCACGTTGACACCCGATTCCTTGAGCGACTTGAGTACGGCGTTGAGCCCGCCCGGGTGCAGGGGGAGTTCCACGGCGATGATGTCCTTCTCCTGAATCTCATGACCGAAGGTGGTGAGCACGTTCCGGGCTTTTTCCGGGTCGCTCGTCACCAGGTGGAGCAAGCCGCTGCCTCCCGTGTTTTCAATGCCGAACCCGACTATGGACACGCCGTTGTCGCTCAGGATCTCGGCGATTTTGGACACCATGCCGGGTTCATCGGGCAGTTTCACCGAAAGCTGTTTCACCGTCTTCATTACTTCCCCTCCGCAACGTACTGCGCACCGCGCGCCAAGGCGCGCCGGTTGACTTCAATGATGGCCTTGTTCTTCGACTTGATGGTTTCCTCAACCGCCGCCTGCAAACTTTCGAGCTTCACCAGTCCGGTCTTCTGCGACATCGCACCCATCATGACCATGTTGAGGGACCGGTCGTTGCCCAGTTCATGAGCCAGTGAGTTGGCAGGCACTTCCACGATCTGGATGTCCCCCCGTGTGGGCCTTTCTTCAATCAGATCGCTGTTCAGGAACATGACGCCCGACGATCTGACCGCGTTCTGGTACTTGACCATGGAGGGGAAATTCATCACCAGCGCATAATCGGGAGTTGAAGCGACGGGGGAAGCGATTTCCTCGGAGGATACCACGACCGTACAGTTCGCCGTTCCGCCGCGCACTTCCGCGCCGTAGGCCGGGAGATAGGTAACGTGGCGGTCTTCCTTCATGGCAGCCACCGCCGTCAGATAACCCATCATCAGCACACCCTGCCCACCGAACCCTGAAAATACCAGCTTAACCAACATCTTTGATCACCTTGATCGGGAAGAATTTCGTCATTTCCTCGTCCACCCACCGGACCGCCTCACTGGTGCTCATCTTCCAGTTGGTGGGACAGGGGGAGAGCACTTCCACCAGGGAAAATCCTTTGCCGTCGAGCTGGTTCTGGAAGGCCCTTGTAATGGCTTTCTTGGCCTTCAGGATCATTTTGGGCGTTGAAACTGCCACCCGCTCGATGTACGAGCTACCTCCGGCCACGGCCAACATCTGGCTCAGGTCCACGGGGCTCCCGTCGCGCGCGGCCCTGCGGCCCCCGGGCGTAGTGGTCGTGGTTTGGCCGATCATGGTGGTGGGCGCCATCTGGCCGCCGGTCATGCCGTACACCGCATTGTTGACGAAGATCACGGTGATGTTCTCGCCCCGGTTGGCGGCGTGTATGGTTTCGGCCGTTCCGATGGCGGCGATGTCGCCGTCCCCCTGGTAGGTGAACACTACCTTATCGGGTTGAATGCGCTTGATCCCCGTGGCTACGGCTACCGCCCGACCGTGGGGGGCTTCGCCCATGTCCACGTCAAAGTAGTTGTAGGCGAGTACCGCGCATCCCGCGGGAGGAACGCCGATGGTCTTGTGCCGTATGTCCAGTTCGTCCAATGTCTCCGCCACCAGCCGGTGAATGATGCTATGGCCGCAGCCGGGACAGTAGTGGAACGGATTTGCCTTGAGCGACTTGGGTCGCGAAAATATCTTTTTCACTGTGCTACCCCCCCGGAACGGACCGGGCTTTTGCCCTGATACCTGCTGGAGAGCACTCTGGCGATTTCGTCGGGCGTGGAAACGATGCCGCCCGGACGGCCGTAGAAAAACACTTCGCACCGTCCTTCGATCGCCAGCCTGACGTCTTCCACCATCTGGCCGGCGCTCATCTCGAACACCACCACCTGGTCGATGTCCCTCGCCAGATCGCGCAGGGGCTTCTCGGGGAACGGCCACAGTGTCTTGGGGCGGAACAGCCCCACCTTCATCCCATTCTCCCGCAGCTTGTTCACCGCGCCCTTGGCGATGCGCGAACCCGTTCCGTAGGCCACGACCACCAGCCTCGCGTCGTCGGTGCGGTATTCTTCCCAATCGCACTCCTGACGGGTGATGGCGTCGTACTTACGCATGAGCTTCCAGTTGTGCTCCTCTTCCCTTCTGGGGTCGAGCAGCAGCGAAAGAATGGCGCGAGTGGGTCTTCCGTCGGCGCCGTCCAGGATAAAATCTTTCTTCGGGAGGCTAGCCGGGTCGATGGGTTCAGGGAACACCACCGGCTCCATCATCTGACCGAGCATGCCGTCGGCCAGGATCATGACCGGAGTGCGATAGGCGTCGGCCAGTTCAAACGCCTTGCGGGTAAAATCCGCAATTTCCTGTACCGAAGACGGAGCAAGTACGATGTTACGGTAATCGCCGTGACCGCCGCCACGCGTGGCTTGAAAATAGTCGGATTGGGCAGGGGCGATGTTTCCGAGCCCCGGGCCTCCCCGGACCATGTTGACGATCAACGCCGGCAGTTCCATGGCCGCCAGGTAGGACATGCCCTCCTGCTTGAGGCTGATCCCCGGACTGGAGGACGACGTCATGACCCGAGCGCCCGCCATGCTGGCGCCCATGACCATGTTGATGGCCGCAATCTCGCTCTCCGCCTGCACGAACACTGCGTCGTCGCGGGCCGCGAACTGCTGGGCCATGTATTCCGGCAGTTCGTTCTGGGGGGTGATGGGATACCCGAAGTATGCCCGGCAGCCGGCCCTTATGGCCGCCTCCCCCACCACATGGCTTCCTCTCATCAGCACCTTATTCACTGTATACCTCTATCGCGACGTCGGGACAGGAAACGGCGCACAGCGTGCACGCGTTGCATTTCCGGTCCGCTGGTTCCATACGATCGTCAATGAAACAGGCGGGGTAATACCCTTTTGCGTTGAGCTTGGGAGATACCTCGATCACCTTTTTGGGACATACTTCGACGCAACGCAGGCAGCCCTTGCACAGCTCCCGGTCGATTACGATCTTTCCCTTCAAACCTCGCCCCCCTTGTATACAGCGTACGCCACGCGCACGCGATTCACTGAACAAATATGTTGATTACCAGCCGTGGAGATTGCTTGTCAACCGTTTTTCGCGGTTTTCACGCCATGCCGCATCTCCGGCACCGATCCGGGTACTTTCTTTCCACTCCGGGCTTCCTCCGGCTCAGACCTTGACGATATAGCACAATATATTGTATTCTCCGGCATGCTTCATACTCCATATGGGAGCTTTTCTCTTTACAGCATGGGCTCGATCTGGTAGGTTCGCTCTGTCAACTTTAGACTCTTCGCCGAACACAAAGGTCAAAGCACGGAGAGGAATTATTTGCCCAATTTGCCATCCGAGGGAACGTTCGAATTAGGTTGGTCATCGTGCGAACGGCACCCCCTCCCTACCATCCCCCGGTGGGGGAGGGTCCGGGTGGGAGATCGAGTGATTTGTAGAATTGGCAAAGCCCGTCGGGTTTTGGATTGACACACACGGGTTGACACCCATTCTGCAAAGCTTGGATTGAAAAAAACGGCCAGGAGGCGGCATGCGGATCACCAAGCTCGAAATCAGGGGGTTCAAATCCTTCCCCGATCGGACGGCCATTGAATTCCCCGAAGGGCTGAGCGCCGTGGTGGGCCCCAACGGCTGCGGCAAGAGCAATATCGTGGACGCCATCCGCTGGGTCATGGGGGAACAGAACGCCCGCCAGCTCAGGGGCCGCTCCATGGAGGACGTAATTTTCGGCGGCTCCATCGGGCACAAGCCGTTGGGCATGGCCGAAGTGAGCCTCTACCTGAGCAACGACAACGACGACGCACCCGCCGTGGTTTCCCCCTTTTCCGAAGTCATGATCACCCGCCGCCTCTACCGTTCGGGCGAAAGCGAATACCTCATCAACCGCGCCCCCTGCCGCCTCAAGGACGTGAGCAACCTCTTCTACGACAGCGGGTTGGGGAACAAGAACTACACCATCATCGAGCAGGGGAAGATCAACGTCGTCGTGGACATGAAGTCCGACGAGCGCCGGATGCTCATCGAGGAAGCCGCCGGCATCAGCAAGTACAAGGGACGCAAGAAGGAATCCCTGCGCAAGCTGGAGCAGTCGGAGCAGAACCTGCAGCGGGTGAAGGACATTATCGGCGAGGTGGAACGGCAGCTGAAGTCGCTCAAACGCCAGGCGGCCAAGGCCAGGCAGTATCAGAAGCTCAAGAAGGACCTCCGCGACCTGGAGCTGTCCAAGTCCTTTTCCCGCTTCCGCGCGCTTTCGCAGGAACGGCAGAGCGCGGCGGAAAAACTGCAGCGGACCGAACGCGAAGCCGAAGACCTGCGCGTGCGGCGCGACACGGTCAAGGCGGGGCTGGAAGCGATTCAGATGAGCTGCCAGGAGCAGGAAGACCGCATCCGCGAACGGTACACGGCGCTCTACGGCCTGAAAGACGCCATCAACAAGAAGGAACGGGAGACCGAACGCATCGCTTCCCGGTTGGAAGAGCTGAAACGGCAGGAAGATACCTGTGTTGAGGAATTGACCCGTACCAAGGTGGTCCTTCTGAACCTCGAACGGGACCTCAACGGTCAGGAAACGGCCCGGGAAACGGCGGAACGGTCGTTCCTCGAACAGAAGGAGCTGCTGGAAGAGGCCGAGGCGGAACTGGAAAGCAGGTCGTCCGCCAGCCGACAGCTCACCGCGGAACTGGAAAAGCGGAAAAAGGAACTGGTCGGATTCCTCACCAAGGAAACCGAATTGAAAAACGGACTGCTCAACCTGGAGCGGTTCGAACAGGACCTCGAACGACGCCGCAAGAGCCTGGAGCGGGAGAGGGAAGAGATCGGGCAATCCCTCGAAGAAGCCGAATACGGCCTCCAGCAGAATCAGCGGTCCCTGGAGGAACACGAGGAACTGGAACTGCAGCTTTCCGGGGAAACGGCGGAAGCCGAAGCGGAGCTGCGGCGGCTCAAGGAATTGATGGGCCAGGGTGAAGCACGCAAACGGAAGAAGGAGTCGGAACTGCATTCCCTGGAAGGCCGGCTCTCCTCCATGATGGAACTGTGGGACCGCCGCCAGTGGCTCGGCAACGGAGTACGCGCGGTCATGGAAGCCGGGGGCACAAAGAACTCCTCGGTAACGGGAATCAAGGGGCTCGTGGCCGACGTGGTCCGCACCCCCCGCGAGTACGAAACCGCTCTCGAGGCGGCCCTGGGCCACATGCTGGAAGGCGTGCTCATGCAGGACCGCGAATGCACCACCGATGCGGTGAAGTTTCTCCACCACAAGGGAAGCGGCCGGTGCACCTTCATTCCCCTCTCCCATACCAACGGCTCCAACGGGAACGGGTCGTGCAACGGCGCTCCCCTGCTCTGCCATAAGGTGAGTTCCGCGCCTCCACACGAAGGACTCGGCGAATTCCTGCTCAAGGACTTCCTGGTGGCCGCCGACATCGACGAAGCTTGGAAGCTGTGGGAACAGTACCATGCGCCCATTGCCACGATGAACGGCGAGATCATCAATGCCTGCGGCGTTGTGACCGGGGGCCGGGAAAACCAGCAGACCTCCCGCATCCTGAGCAAGAAGCGGGAAATCGAGGAACTGGAAGCGGTCATCGCCGCCAACCAGGAGGAAATCGCGGCCATGGATCGGGAACTGGACGGTTTCCGCTCCGACATGGACGGCGTGCGTGAAAACCTGGAGGTGCTGAAGGAACGAAAGGCGGAAATGGAAGAGGGACTGTCGGAAATCCGCCAGGAACTCTTTCGCTGCGAGGAGCGGCTGCGGACGCTCACCCGCCGGAACGAACTCATTGGGGCCGAGATCGACCATCTGGACCGCGACTCGGAGGATATGAAGGAGAAGCGGGAGAAAACCGAACGCGACGCGGCGGAGGTTTCCGGCAAAAAGAAGGAATCGGAACGCGAAATCGAGTCGCTCGACTTGCGCTGCCGCGAAGCCGGAGAAGCCCTGGAAAAAGAGAGAGAACTCCTCTACGCCCGAAAGCTGGAAGTGCATACCCTGCAAGAACAGCTTTCCCATCTGAAAAAGGAACTGGAACGGCTGTCCCAAACGTTCGAGGACGGCCGGTCCCGTCGGCAGCGGCTGGAAAAGCAGCTGGACGAACTACGCACCGAGCGCGACACTCTTTTCGACAAGGAAACGGACAGCCGGGACGAACTGACGAGCCTTGCGGGTCAACTGGAAGCGGCCAAGCAGGAACTGAAAGGTCTGGAAGAACAGCGGGACCAGGCGCTGGAGGAAGTCGCCCGGCTTTCGGCCGAGGCAAAAGAACGCGAAACGGCCCTTTCGGCGGTCCGTGAATCACTGGCCGCGGTGCAGCTCACGTTCAAGCAGGTGGAACTCACCCTCAGCCATTTGGTGGACGAAAGCCGTACCCGCCACGGAGTGGACATTTCACGGCCCGACCCGTCGCTCGCCGTCGAGGAAACCGATGAGTCCGAAGTGGACTCCCACATCGACCACATCCGGGAAACCATCGAAAAGCTTGGCGAAGTCAATCCCATGGCCATTCAGGAGTATGAAGCGCTGAACGAACGGTTCGAATTCCTGCAGAAGCAGCATGACGACCTCACGGCCTCCATCGAGGACATCCATCAGGCCATCCGGAAGATCAATCGCACCTGTAAGGAAAAATTCCTCGAAACCTTACAATTGGTGAACGAAAACCTGCGTAAGGTGTTCCCCATTCTGTTCAACGGAGGAAAGGCCGAACTGTTGATGGCCGAACCGGACAAGCCGCTCGACTCGGGGATCGAGATCGTCATCCACCCGCCGGGCAAAAAACTCACCACCATGGGACTGCTTTCGGGCGGCGAAAAGGCGCTCACCGCCTTGGCGCTGCTGTTTTCCATGTACCTCATCAAGCCGTCGCCCTTCTGTCTGCTGGACGAAATCGACGCGCCGCTTGACGAAGCCAACATTGATCGGTTTAATGATCTGCTGACCCGGATGGCCAAGGACTCGCAGGTCATCCTCATCACCCACAACCGCAGGACCATGGAGATCGTCGATCGGTTGTACGGCGTCACCATGGAACGGCCGGGAGTGTCCAAACTGATTTCCCTGAATCTCGAAGAGGCGACCGCCGCATGATAAAGTGGTTTCGACGAAAGAAAAAGGAAGACGAACAGGAACAAACCTCCGAAGAGGTGATCCTCGAAGAAGCTTCCGAGGAAGAAACTCCGGAAGAAGAGGAAGCATCGGCCGGACCCGAAGAATTCCCCGAGGAAGAGCTTCCTGAAGAAGAAGTTCCCGAAGAGGAGTTCACGGAAGAAGAGTTCACGGAAGAAGAGCCGGCCGAATGGGCCGAAGCCGAAGCATCCCCGGAGGAACTTGAAAGTGCTCCCCCGGAAGAGTTCTCCTTTGAGGAGCCGGAAAGGAAGGAAGGCTTCTTCTCCCGCCTTAAGAAGGGCCTGACCAAAACCCGGGCCAATTTCGCCGGCGGAGTGGACCTGCTGGTGGCCGGGAAAAAGGTCATCGACGAGGATATGCTGGAAGAGCTGGAGGAGATGCTCATTACCGCCGACATCGGCGTCCCCACCACCATGGAACTCATCCGACGCATCCAGAAGCGGGTGGAACGCAAGGAACTGAAGGACCCCTCGGCCCTCAAGTCCCACCTGGAAAGCGAAATCTGCGACCTCATGGACATCCACGTGGAGCCCTTCGACTGGAACCGGCGGCCTTTGGTCCTGATGGTCATCGGGGTGAACGGCACCGGGAAAACCACCACCATCGGCAAGCTGTCGGCTCAGCTCAAATCCCAGGGCAAACGCATCCTCCTGGTGGCCGCCGACACCTTCCGCGCGGCAGCCATCGAGCAGCTCGAAGTATGGAGCCAGCGGGCCGAGGTTCCCCTGGTGAAGCAGCAACCCGGATCGGACCCCACGGCCGTGGCGTTCGACGGCATCAAGGCCGCCCAGAAACGCGATGAAGACGTGGTGCTCATCGACACCGCCGGCCGCCTCCATACCAAGATAAACCTGATGGAAGAACTCAAGAAGATGAAGCGGGTCATCGCCGGGCAGATGGAGGGTGCTCCACACGAAGTACTGCTGGTGCTTGACGCCACCACGGGCCAGAACGCCCTCACCCAGGCCAAGATGTTCAACGAGACCGTGGGCATCACCGGCCTCATCCTTACCAAGCTTGACGGAACGGCCAAGGGTGGCATCGTACTGGCCATCACCCGGGAACTGAACGTGCCCGTACGCTTCATCGGGGTAGGGGAAACGATCGACGACCTGCGGGAGTTCGATCCCCGTCAGTTCGCCGAGGCCATGTTCCGGAGCTGAACCGACGGCTCCGGACAGATGCCGGACATTGCCTGCCTTGAAAAGGCCTGTCGTTCGAACGGCGGACGTAGCCGTTCGTGGTGAGGTATCGAACCATGAACGGCCGGTCCGGGGCAAAGTGGCTTCTCGAAATTCGAAGAAAACATGCCTGACAATGGAGCACGAGGTCATTCAAAAACTCGTCACCCGGGCTTTCACCGGGGTGACGAACATGCTTTTATCAATAATCCCGATACAGGATATTAACGCTTCTTGCCTGCCGCAAACATGAGTGCGGCTCCGACCACAATGCCTCCCACCCCGGCCCAGACCGGAATGTTGACCGTCTGCTTTTCCTTTACCTTCAATTCCAGGGGTCCGAGCTTCGCTTCATGGGTTTCCTTGGTGAAACTGAAACTGCCGTATGTCAGCGCCAGAATTCCGGCGACAATCAGCACAATCGCAAATACCCTGGTTGAACTCATTTCAAACCTCCTTTGGGGACAGCTAATCCGCATGAACAATTCGGCAGGAGTGCGTCGGTCAATAAGATGCGCCCGTTTTCGAACCTCTCCCGCCTTTCGGTTCCGGACACGGACGTTTTGTCGTCTACAAACGTCTTCGACCTCGTATAATTCGAATTAAAATAACCACGATCGCGACCACCAACAGGACGTGAATGAATCCTCCCATGGTGTACGAGCTGACATATCCCAGCAGCCAGAGGATGATCAGAACAATTGCAATTACTTCGAGCATTCCTTCCTCCCATTTTCTCCCGGAGCGTTTTACCCCGGTTCCAAGAGCGCACCCGTTATCGCGTTTCAGCTACCGTTCATTCATTATAGAGAGGTTGGGTAGAGGGCCGCAAGCGGGGGAAATTATTTTCTTTTCGTGATGACGAGCCGCATCGCGGCGAGGCGGACAAACCTGAGCGCCGAATCGGGCGGGGATGCTCGTTTGGTTGGGACCGTCGGACAGCGAATATGCCGAAGGGTGGGGTTCGCTTACGCTCCACCCACCCTTCGTTCCGGTTCATAGAGGAATTTCGGGGAGAATTTTCTCTTTCCTTTGAGAAAAAAATAACGTTTTAAATAGCTTGCGTTCGCCCCCTTCGATACCTCAGGACATGCTTCTCTACATCAGGGCAACGGATCACCCCTCGATCAAGGGCAACTTTGACCGTTCGTGCTGAGGTATCGAAGTACGAACGGTCCGGCCCCGTCACTGCGACGGAAAGCTGCCTCGGAATTCGGTGATGAACCTTTGTTCTTCGGGCTTCCATTACCTCTTTACTTCTTGCACGCCACTCCCACGGCAACTGCCAATACGGCGGCGATCACCGCAGCGAGGGACGGTACCGCCGGGAGTCCGCAGGGCGCCAGCTTCGTGAGGTAGGCAAAGATGGTGCCTATGGCCGTCACGTACACCCACAGCAGTTCGGAGGTGAGTTTGCAGCTCGACGGCTTGCACGCAGTCAACCAGCTGAAGAATATTGCCAGCGCCGCGACGCCCAGCCCGATGGCCGTGAGCAGTGCCGCCGGACAGCATGACGCCAGAAATGCGCTTACCCAAGCGCCGATCATCGATATCTGCCATAGAATCAGCAGTGCCCCGCATCTGCTTCCGCAGAACAGCCACCAGAGCCCGAACGCAATGGCACCCGCAGCCGCGAAGGCGGCGGCCGCAATCAACACCGCCGGCGCCGATCCCGGCACGCAAAAGCCCACTAGGGTCAGGAACAGCGCTGTTGCAAGCAGCAGCGCCACCAACACACGGCCGATCAGACATCCCCCCGAACCGTCGTCGCCATCGTCTCCGCCGTTGCTGCCGCCCGGTCCGGGCTGGCCGCCCTCGGGGCACGGGCTGACGTTGACGTTCAAGGTGAGGGGCGGGCAGTTGCCGGGTTTGGTGACATTGACCGTGACCGTGTCGCCTCCCGGCGTGAAGGTATCGGCGCCGGACAGGACGAACGGCGTCACCTGCGCCGTTGCGCTGTCGATTGTGTTGCTCCCGTGAAGAAGCTGGACATCGGTGGGGCCGCCCTGAGGCGTGACGTTCACAAATACCTTTGCGACTCGTTTGGTCCCGCGGCAATCGCTTTCATCAATGTGATCGATTTCGGCCTTTGGGCAACTCTCCGTCCCCGGACACGCCGGGACCTTGATCGACTGCCCGAACGACCCGCAACCGGGATCGGAGGGAACGACCTTGAGGACGTGCGTACCCGGCCCGAGCGGGACCGAAAAGGTGAGCGTGTAGGCAGTCGTCGTGGCCGGATGACTCGCAACTGGACTGCCGTCCAGCGTGATCGTGACTCCCACGGGCTTGCTCGGGTCGGGCGACACCGCGACGGTGCCGCTCACCACACGCATGCCGCCGGCGTCGCACTTGGAGTCGGCATCAATGGGCGTAATGTCGACGAATATATCGGGGCAGGTGGTCACATCCTCGCACGGTAATATGCCGGTGAACATATCCTGGCACTGGTGGGAAAGGCACTCCGCTGCGACCTCGATCTTCTCGTCACACAGACAGGGACGTCCGTTCGGGTCTCCGGGAGGAGCGGTCACCGACCAGGCGCCGTCGATAACCTTCGCCTGGAATTGCTGCCTGGAGCCTTCGCACGTGATGGTGACAATGACGATGTCGCAGTTGGACGCCGAGCCGACCACCTTGATCCCGACCAGCGCACCACTTTTTTTCTGCCCGACAACGCCCAGAATTTTGATCTGGCAGGCCATACTCCCCTCCCCATCTGCGGTTTACTCCAAAGGAGCAACGGACGGTTGCTTGCGATTATCCCTTCCTTCTCCTTCATAAAAATGGATTATTACTGCTATCTTTGCATTGCGGTGTATCGGTTATATTCAGGCGGAAATATTTTACGAAAACTATTATAACCTGATTATAAATTATCCAGATAAATATTTACATAGCAGTAGGATGCAGTGGACCCCATTTGAGGACCTCGGCTCGAAGGGTGGTCCATCATGCAAACCCACACGGTCACGACGGAGGATTGGGAGAGTGAGGCTGGAACTCGGCTTCTCCGGGAAGTGGATTTTTCCAAAGCTTCCGGCTACTAAATGAGCGGCATCTTGTACTGCGTGCTCATCCGGTGGGATGAGTTCATAATCAAACCTCCGGAAAAATGAAGCGGCGCTGGTGCCTTAACGCTTGTGCAGAGATCGAATCTTCTGCGCGCGGGCTTCGAGTGCTACAGCCTGCGCCCCACGCCGGGTTTTTCGCAACAAAGCCGCGTAGTTTTCCAAGTCTGTGGCGACATCAGGATGATCCGATCCGAGACGCTTTTCATCCATGGCCAGGACGCGCTGGTACAAGGATTCTGCCTCGGAATAACGGCCCTGCATATGGTAAAGCACCGCCAGATTGTTCAGGCTGATGACCAGGTCGGGATGGTCCGGCCCCAGAGCCTGCTCATTGATGGCCAAAGCACGCAGATACAGCGGTTCCGCCGCGGAATAGCGGCCCTGAATCCGGTAGAGTACCGCCAGATTGCTTAGGCTGGTGGCCAGGCTCCGATGGTTCGGCCCCAGAACCTGCTCCTTGATAGCCAGGGCACGCCGGTACAAAGGTTCCGCCTCGGAATAGCGGCCCTGGGTTTCATACAGCACCGCCAGATTGTTCAGACTGGTGGCCAAGCCCGGATGATCCGGCCCCAGAACCCGCTCCTTAATGGCCAGGGCACGCCGATACAGGGGTTCCGCCTCGATATAGCGGCCATCAGCTTCGTACAGCGCAGCGAGGTTGTTCAGGCTGGCGGCCACCTGGGGATGCTCGGAGCCAAAGCGTTTTTCGTCAAGTGCCAGGAGGCGCTGGTAAAGGGGTTCAGCCTCTGCATACTTGCGTCGAATATAATAGATGCCCGCCAGGTTATTGAGGATCGAGGCGATCCCGGGATCTTCGGGACCGAGAATCTGCTCCTGCATAGCCAGTGCGCGTTGGTAGAGGGCTTCAGCCTCGCCATAGCGACCTTGCGTAGCGAGGGCCTTGGCATGGAGATCGATATCGCGAATCGCAATCGGCATGTTGTTGGCTTCCAGCCTCTCTGTTTGTTCCTGCAGCGGGTTCTTCTCCTCCTGAAACGCCTTGGCATCGGCAGGAGATAAAGGACGCTCGCCCTGCTTTTGCCCGGCAGGGTTTGGCATTGGGGCAGCCGCAGGTTGTGCCGTCGCGTTCAACGTGGTTGGTTCTGATGTGGGGGGTGAAGAATGCTCGGGTAATGACCGCGGAGTAGTACGGAGGAGGGATGATGCGGTCATAAACGACGGCATAAAGCCAGGTTGTTCCTGCAGCTGGTTCTTCTCCTCCTGGAACGCCTCGGCATCGGCAGGAGATATAGGACGCTCGCCCTGCTTTTGCCCGGCAGGGTTTGGCATTGGGGCAGCCGCAGGTTGTGCCGTCGCGTTCAACGTGGTTGGTTCTGATGTGGGGGGTGAAAAATGCTCGGGTAATGACCACGGAGTAGTGCGGAGGAGGGATGATGCGGTCATAAACGACGGCATAAAGCCAGGTTGTTCCTGCAGCTGGTTCTTCTCCTCCTGGAACGCCTCGGCATCGGCAGGAGATATAGGACGCTCGCCCTGCTTTTGCCCGGCAGGGTTTGGCATTGGGGCGGCCGCAGGTTGTGCCGTCGCGTTCAACGTGGTTGGTTCTGATGTGGGGGGTGAAGAATGCTCGGGTAATGACCGCGGAGTAGTACGGAGGAGGGATGATGCGGTCATAAACGACGGCATAAAGCCGGGCTCAATACGGAAGAAAAAAATGAGGGCAAGCACACCAACCACCATGCTGGAAACTATGGCTACAACCGGGCGCCGGACCCCCCCTTGAACCCGCCTTTCCCAACGCCCCAGCAAGCCGGGAGGACTCTTAGGGAGGTCAGCCGGGTCTCTTTTTCGCCGGGCACCGGATCCTGCAGATCGTGGCGACTCACAGATATTCAAGTTCTCTGCAACCCGCATAATGAGGGATCGCCCGATTTTACGCCGTTGATCGGTGAAGCCGAAGAATAACGCAAGATCAGCCATTCCACTTATGACTCTTGGGATGCCTTCGGAGTAGGTATAAATATCCTTTATCGCATCTGATGTAAATATAGGGTAGCGTGCTCCAGCAGCGATTAAGCTTTTTTCTATATAGGATTTTGTTTCATCATAATTCAGCGGTCTAAGCCTATACGTCAGGACTATGCTTTTCGTATTTTGTTTTGATACTATATTGCCAAGTTCTGCTTCAAGATCTAATTGTCCGGAGATAATAATTTGCAGAAACTTTCCTTTTTCATTTCCAAGTTGTGCAAGTTCAAGCAACTCTTTAAGAGTATCATGTGATATCTTCTGTGCTTCATCTATGATAAGAACGACATTTTCTCCTATTCTCTCACAATCCGCCAAAAATTTTCTTAAACCGGCGAAAATTCCTTCCTTTGATTCATCAACTCCCTTGACCTTCCATTCATCAAGTGCGTATCGTAACATATCGATTATGGTCAGCCTGGAATCGACCAGAAAGGCTCTATGGGTTCTCTTGTCAAGTTTGTTTAAAAGGGAGTTTAACAGGTTTGTTTTCCCTGTTCCCACTTCACCAGTCAGGACCATAAACCCTTTTTTTTGTGCGATACCATTGAGAAGGAGTAACATACCTTTTTCATGATCTGGACTGAGTGTGGGGAGTTTCGGATAGAAGGTGATGTTGAAAGGGATCGCATTTAAATCATAAAAAGCTTTATACATACCACACACCGTTTACGACCAGGTTTTCTTGCTATTCTCCTCAATAGAATTGCGAATAGGATTACTGCCCCGTCGCCGAAAGCAATTCTAGGGCCGATTACAACCGAATTTGAACGAGATGTGTAATCGGCCACGTGGAACGAACCGTCGAGAGCGTTTACTGGCAGCCGTTCCCTCGCACGGCGCGCACAAAATTCGTGTCTTGAGAGTTTTTCGAGGCGGCGCTGCCATCATAAAAATCAACGAATTGGATGACTGCATTGTCGTTGGCGGCGCTGTCGGCGCTCCAACAAGTCTGTTGCATGGAATCAAAGAGAGGATCTATATAGAGACGGTTTTCCTTGCGTATATCGGTTTCGAGCAAAGAGGAGAGTTCCTTTATTTTCGGCAGCCGCCAATCCGTGTACCCCGCATAAGCATCTTTATTGAGCGTATTGACGTAATTTTGTGCGTCGTTCCAGGTCATCTGGTTTGCTGCTCCGGATTTTTGCCACGTTAGACAGGTCTTTTGGTCTGTGATCGTCTCCTGGCCGTTTTCTGTTTTTGGGATGTATTTTTTATCGGACGGAGCATTACTTGCTTCATTCTTTTCTTTCCTTATGGATACCTGCACATCAGGTTGATTGGGATTGCCCAGGAGCCCACTATTTGCATAGATTTCTTGCACAAGGCCCTTTCTTTGTAAGTTCCCGAACCCCTCATTGAATCGATCGACAATCGACTTGGGGACAAGATTTTTTGAGAACCCCACGTAGTACAAGAGTTTTTTGTATGGGCCGGCATAGCGTACATTGCTGAGCCCCAGGCCTCTGATAATGCTGTTTCCCACGTCTCTATTGGAAAAAACCGCGCGAACGCCATGCGCTTCAGCTAATTCCTTAAAAAGCGGCTTATCGTCGGCATCTTCCTTGACATGGATTTGCATGTCTTTGCCGCGCAGCGCATTTTCGATCTGTCTCAGGGTACTTGCGGTATTGGACGGACCATACACTCCGACGGTATAGCCGTTAAGATCTTCTATTTTTACAAAATGCAGAGGGTCATCGGTACGGACGAAAAGTCCATATTCCGTCTCTATGATCGGCACCGAAGGCAGGAGAGATTTTGCCCGTTCCGCGTTCCATCCAATGACAAACATGCCATGGGCTTGACCCGTTTTGACCAGTTCTTGAGCTGCCCCCCAATCATCATACAGCCTGAGTATGCAATTTATCCCAGCCTCACTACAGGCGGCTCTAATGATTTCCGGCACCGGACCGTAGACTTTATTTCCGAAAGTAGCAATTTTGTAGTGAAATGGGGCAAAATCCTGAGTGTTGAGAATCAACGTCGGTCTTGATAGCCGCTGCACGGTTTCATGGTCCAACCGCTCGGTGATCGGCAAGTCCAGGTCGCGTTGAAAGTCCATAAGGGCCTTTTTGGACTGCATTCCGATGACTCCGTCAACGGCGCCCGTGTAATAGCCCAATTTTTTCAGTTCCTTCTGGACTTCAACTGCGATACTGTAATTGTCCTGTTTCGCTGGTCGTATTCCCAGCGGCATCCGTTGTCCCGGAGCTTCGGAAAGCTCGGCTTCTTTCATCTGCGTGTTAGTAAAGATGGAATCTCTGGAAACCCGCTCCTGTTCCTGTCTTGTCTCGGGAGGGGAGTTCTCAGCGCAGAGAACGATTGAGCTGGATATAATGGTGGAAAAAATAAGAGTGAGAAAAATGAATAGACTTCGTGCTTGCATTCTTATTTCCCTTTCCGAAACTCCCCCGACATCCGGGAAGTTGGCAGTGGACCCCATTGTATGGACAGCCTGATGGTTAAGATAAGCTCTGAGCCAATTGGTTTGTGGAGGCATCAGGCGGCCTCCGTGAGTGGATGAG
Organism: uncultured delta proteobacterium; assembly: GCA_963826125.1. GTDB lineage: Bacteria > Desulfobacterota > Desulfarculia > JACQYL01 > CAWGVV01 > CAWGVV01. The sequence continues at coordinate 1,669,061 of CAWGVV010000001.1, forward strand.
GGAGGCCATAATAGACCTCATCCGGGGTTCTGCCGTCAAGCGCCTGATGAGAGCGCTCGTGATTATAGAAGCCGAACCAGTCCCGAAGGCCGGCTCTGAGTTCCGATCCATCGGCAAAGGATCGGAGGTAAAGGTAATTGTATTTGAGTGTCCACCAGAGTCGTTCGATGAAGATGTTATCCTGCATGCGTCCGCGACCGTCCATGCTGATGGCGATATCGTTGTCTTTCAGCACCTTCGTAAAGGCCCCGCTGGTGAATTGGGCGCCTTGGTCGGTGTTGAAGATATCCGGACGCCCGTAGTCCCTGATGGCCTCCCGGAGGGCCTCAACGCAGAAGTCGGCGTCCATGGTGTTCGACAGCCGCCAGGACAGAACCTTGCGGCTCTGCCAGTCCATGACCGCCACCAAATACAGAAACCCACGACTCATCGGTACGTAGGTGATGTCGGCGCTCCACACCTGGTTGGGGCTTTCGATATTCATGTCCCTGAGCAGATAGGGGTAAATCGCGTGCTCCGGATGCGGCCGGCTGGTCCTGGGCCTGGGATAGATGGCTTCCAGACCCATCAGTCGCATCAGGCGCTGCATGCGTTTGCGGTTGATGGTATAGCCCAGCCTTCGCAGGTGGTTTCGCATTGACCGGGAACCCCACGTGGGGACCTTCAGGTACTGTTCGTCAATGAGCCGCATCAGTTCCAGGTCTTCGGCCTTCACCGGTTTGGGCCGGTAGTAAAAAGAAGACCGCTGGAGGTTCAGCAGCCGACACTGCCTGGCAATGCTCAGATTCGGCCGGCGCGGATCAACCATCTGCTTGCGCTGCTCTCGGCTCAGAGACTGAGCTTTTTGGACAAAAAATCGTTTTCAACCTTCAGCTGCCCGATCTGTCGGTAAAGATCATCCACTTGGGCTTCGGTTTGCTTATGAGCCTTTTGTCCCTTGCTGAAAATGTCGGCCGCGCTGTCCACCAGAGCGCGCTTCCAGCTGCTGATCATCGTGGGGTGAACTCCGAAACGGACTGCCAGCTCAGAGATCGTCTCTTCGTTCTTCAGAGCCGCCAAAGCCACCTTGGCCTTGAACTCGGCTGTGTAGCGTGTGCGCTTCTTGCTCATGTGTCAGGTCCTTTCAAATTCGGCTGACCCAGAGCTTAACACATTGTCCAGTTTTCGGGGACCACCGCCGTTCTCCAAATAAATGCCTTATCCCCACCGCTCTCGAACATCCGAGATCGGCGACTGGCGGGAGCTGGGGAATATCATGAATGCTGCCACCCGTGAATAATTTAAATATAGCATGATAATTTGAAAAATGAAAGCATACCGGCCAACTGTTTCCGCCATGCCGCCCATGATGGGAAGGCTCCCGCCCAAGCAACCATATCGCTTTCGCCGTAAATGCATTTGTGATGCTCGATGATCCCTTGCAGGGAGAAACACGAGGGACTGCTCCGGAGAACCTGCAAGCCTTCATCATTTTGTCGGGGCGAGAGGATTCGAACCGCCGACTCCCGGCTCCCAAATCGTCCACTGTTGCGGCTTTTCAGAAATATCAGAGTCTCAAGAATCCCCACGCTTCATGGTTTAGGATAGTATCGTCATCTCGGTAATATTAGGGGGGATATATTTCACGAAAACTATTATAGCCTGATTATACATCAGCCGGATAAAAATTTACGTAATCGCGGCAGATCGAGCCCACGGACCCTTTGCGATCCTCGGCCCGAAGGGGATTTTGCTCTCAGTGTGCAGGAGGGTAAAAAGAGGGAGAGGTAGTGACTCATTCATGCTACCGATTTGGGAAAAGTGGTCCCGGAGTGCCGGTCTGCGCCGGTGAACCACCTGTAGGGTGGGAAGAGTGAAACGAAACCCACCATAACCAACATGAAACGGTATCGTGATCAAATCCGGGTATTTCATTGTGGTATCTCTTCGATGCTCAATTCGTATTCGATCAACGCACGCGACGGGTCCCGGTCCCACGGACGTCTTCCCGTCTTCCGGAACCCGCACGCGACGTACATCCGTCGGGCCGGCAGGAAAAAGGGATAGTCGTTGCTCGTGACCACGGCCTTTCGTATGCCCGATGCTTTGAAGCGACGGAGGATTTCCAATACCTGCCCTTTCCCGAACCCCCTGTTTCGAAACTCCGGCAGGATGCAGTTGTGTCCGACAATGCCGAACTCAGGTTTCCCACGGGGGTCGTACGACCCGAACCCCACGATTCGGTCCCCCATCCGGCTGAGGAACACGCACGACCCCACCGTGTCGGGATGCTCGAACACCTCCCGGTCGAACAGTTCCCACTTCGCCACTTCAGGGGTCCAGTGCTCGGGGTCGGAACCAAGCAGCGATGCATAACTCTGCTTGAGCAGCGACGCGATGAGACCGGGGTTTTCAGTGTGGGGAGGTGTGAAGGTTAGTTCCATATTGAGTGGGTGGGTAGAATAAAATAACTTTAAAAGGAACCGGCGCGAAGCCGCCTTCGTAAGTCCGGGTGGATGGTATATACCATGAACATAGTTCAAATATCATGAAAGGAGCGAAAAAATAGAGCACACTACACTTTTATTTGGAATATTGGTGGGTCTCGCTAACGCTCTAACTAAGCTACGGGCTCACTCTCATGGCTCATGCTCCTTTGGTTCTACATATTGATGCCAGATCGCAATCCTGGCAGTTCTCGCACCAACTCGAGAGCCTTGGAAGCTCATTCTCTCGCAACGCATGACCAGCCTGATTGACGATAGTGAGGGTATCGTTGGTCAGGTCTTCGTTAACTACTTCTCTCGTTGCTCCTCCACTATCCAGATTATGAATTTCTATCAGGTCAGCCCTAGTCCCTGTAAGCTGTTCATAACCGACAGCATAAACATGGAGTTGACGAGTAGTGATTTCTTCCGTCTGAGCTCGAACATCTGATTTAAAGTCAACAACCAACACCTCGCTGGTATCGGTGCGTCGTATCAGGTCGATACGGCCATTCACCACCACTCCCTCTGCAAGTTTCAATTCAATCGTCTTTTCAACATGCTCAAGTTTGTCCAAGGACTTTCCATGTTCTTTCAGATAGCGAGTCAACGCAACGCTGGCAGCGAGACGAAGATTCTCCCGAACAGCTGCGTTGGCAAATGGGAGATTCAGATGATTTTCTACCAGCCTGTCTACCTCGCTCACATCTGGAATACAACCTTTTATTGATTCCGCATGAATCTCAGCGAGTGCATCGTGTAAAGACTTGCCATACCCAAGTGCCCGATTCACTGGGGTGTCGAAACCATATAGAAAGCGCAACTTAAATAAGTAAGGGCATTTAAAATAGTATTTCAGCTCTGAAAAGCTCAAGGCTAGGGTAATGTCCTCTTGTCGAGCGCGCGGCTCAACAAAAGGCGGCAAGGTGGTGAGAGGATCACGGGTTAATACATGTTCGTTATTGGTGAAATCACGATGGAACTGAGAGACGTTTCTTTGCTGTTGATTTGTTTGAATCGGAGCCCAAGAACAGAAGAGATATTTTTCTGCCCTGGTGAGGGCTACATAGAACAAACGCCTTTCATCCTCAACCGTACCTCGGTAACGATCAACGTTTGTGACTGCCGCATCAGGGATTACATGCCATACCGAACGTCCTCCTTGCCGGCGTGAGGGAAAACGGTTTCTACGTAGGCAAGGGATAAAAACAGCAGGCCACTGCATCCCCTTTGCTTTGTGAACCGTCATTATCTGGACAGCGTCAGGGCGTCCGATTCCGTTTTCTTCCCAACCTTCTGGGTAGTATTCATGGGCTTGGTAATGCAGGAAACTAGCGAACTGGGGGTAAAGGGCAACTGGATCAGTGTGGAAGTTAATCTGCTCAAAGTCGGAAATTACATTACTAAATTTACCAAGATTGCAATAAACTATTTCTCCAGATCTGGTGCTTGTTTCGTCAGCATCAATAGCTTCTTCCCGCAAATTCAATTCGCCCAGGAAGTCAAGGTAAATTCGTTGAAGATATAGAGTGGCATCCATCCCCCGCCCGAGTCGCTCTTTCCGGTCATTTAGCAGCGCAAAACCGGCATCGAGCTGTGCATTGGTAAGACCCATTCCCGCCTCAAGTAATGCATCGCGAACATTAGCTTCCGTGATCGCCGTGCCTCCGCTGGGAAGGAAATCTGCGAGATAAAAAAAGATCGCGCGAATAGCTTGAATTTCAGGCGTATCGAAAAGGCCATCCATGCCCCCTACGATGTAGGGAATTTCGGCCCTATTAAGAGCGTCCACAATGGGTCGAGCATCATTTTTGACACTACGGAGAAGCACAGCCATGTCCGAGTATGTCAGCCCGCGGGGCTCAGAGTTGGGTCTGTCTCTGTATTCTCTCCCATGCAGATCGCGAATTTTTCCTACAATCCATTCGGCTTCTTCGCTGGGGTCGTTGAAACTGATGGCAAGCACGTCCCCTCTGGCAGCAGGCTGAGCATCCGAACTTTCCATAGCCTTCTCAAGGCGGTCAGGTAATTGTTCTATGAATTGTCTCGCAGCCTCCACCACACTTCGGCTACTCCGAAAATTCATATTCAAAGGAATAGTTTCAACTCTTGGATATCGTTCGGCAAATGTTATAATATTGTTGACATCACTTCCCCGCCATGGGTAGATAGTCTGATCGTCGTCACCAACGACGCAAATGTTTCCGCAGAGGTCGAAGAGTTCCCGAATAAGTAGCTCCTGGAGGGGGTTCACGTCCTGGTACTCGTCAACAATGAGGTAACGAAGTTGGCCTTCTATTTTTTCTCTAAGCTCTCTATGGGTCCTGATTTCCCGTAACGCCTGTACAATGATCGTCGTGTAATCCAAATATCTCTTTTCATCAGCAAGTTCTCTATACATTTGCAAGCATTTCTTTACCTCCTCCGGTATGTGGCTCCACTCAATATCAGCCTCGGAACAGATACTGAGAAGTTGCTGATAAAGTTTTGAATCATGCCAGCGCCGCAAATGGCCACCTCTCAGCAGAGGGGTTTGCGTAAGCCCAGTTAGACTGCTGTTGCGGTCGATAAATAATCGCTGATGGACCTCTGAAAGGACTTGGTATTTAAGAAACCTATACAGAGGGGGTGCCTGAAGCAGGTTCAGACAAAAGCCGTGAATAGTACCGATATACATATCGCCCAGGCCTTGGTCAGTACCAAGTTCCTCACGACAGAGTCGGTGAATACGGTCCTTCAGTTCCCCGGCTGCCTTGTCCGTAAAGGTAAAGGCAACAATACTGGCTGGGGTAACGCCTACATTGGCTTTTGTTCTGAGTAGATGTACAATACGCTCAGAGATGACCTGGGTTTTACCTGAGCCGGCGCAAGCAATGATCTGAAGATTATTGTTGTCAGTCTCGATGGCTCGGCGTTGGCTTGTGGTATAATCCATTATATTACCTCCTCGGGCTCATTCACCCGTCACTGTCCGATAAGGAGTTTCTTCATCAGACCACGTTTTTTCCGGAAAGATGTTGCTTGCTAGTGGAGTCGAGACTACCCTTATTATCAATCTGTTGCACCTACATTCTTTTCGATCGAATCCGAACCTAATATATTATATATATTGCAATATTATCAATAAGGTAAAGTTTCCTGTCGACATGATATCGCTTATATGTACATAAAATCAATAATTCCCTCACCCCGCCCCTCTCCCAGAGGGAGAGGGGGAAAACATCGGCAATTTCCCCGGCAATGAAAGGAAGACCGTCGCAGCCATACCTTGGGTTCGGCAGCCAAACGGCGTCAACTGCGCAGGATTTTATCCGGGGAGCAACGCCTTCTGCGTGCAGTATTTTCTAAGCGGTTGTTGACGGGAAGTGGCGGATATCACTGGAAAGGGTGAGATATAATCGCAAACGGCCCAAACAACACGCATCGCGTTGCCCGGGCCGTCATTGGCGTGAATCGTTGCCGTAGTTCAAAGGCCGAGCGGCCTACGCCGCCCGGCCCTGTCTCGTTACTTGCCCTTTTTCAGCAACGCTGCGAACGGCGTATTGAAACTCGAACTGCGGTCGTCCTTTTTTGCGCCCGGTTTTTGCTTGGGGCCGGGTTTCTTCGGTCCCGAAGGACCTTTCTTCTCCGGTTGGTCCTTGTTCGCTTCCGGCGTGGGACGTTCGGCAAAGGGATCGGTTTTCATGGAGAGCGAAATACGGCGGCGTTCGATGTCCACTTCCAGGACGGTCACCGTCACCTTCTGCTGCACCTTTACCACGTCGTTGGGGACCTTCACGAAATTGTCGGAAAGCTGGCTGATGTGCACCAACCCGTCCTGATGGACGCCCACGTCCACGAAGGCCCCGAAGGCGGTGACGTTGGTCACGATCCCGGGCAGCTTGAGCCCCGGCGTGAGGTCTTCCAGCTTGACCGCCTTGTCGGAAAACGAGAACAGTTCGAATTCCTTGCGCGGATCGCGTCCCGGCCGGGCCAGTTCGGCAAGAATGTCGGTGAGGGTCGGAATGCCCACGGAGTCGTTCAGGTAGCGCTCGATGTTGATGCGCTTGCGCAGGTCCGCGTTCGTCATGAGGTCGTTTACCCGGCAGTCGAGGTCCTTGGCCATCGATTCCACGATACCGTACGACTCCGGATGGACGGCGCTCGAATCGAGCGGGTTCTCGCCGCTGCGCACCCGCAGGAACCCGGCGGACTGTTCGAACGCCTTGGGGCCCATGAGCGGCACCTTTTTAATCCGGTCGCGGGACGGAAACGGTCCGTTCTCGTCCCGGAACCGCACGATGTTCCGGGCCAGATTGGAACCGATGCCCGAAACGTAGGTCAAAAGCTGCACGCTGGCCGTGTTGACGTCCACCCCTACCCCGTTCACCGAGTTTACCACCACGTCGTCCAGACTCTGCTTGAGGGCCTTCTGGTCCACGTCGTGCTGGTACTGCCCCACCCCGATGGACTTGGGATCGATCTTCACCAGTTCGGCCAGGGGGTCCATGAGCCGCCGTCCGATGGAAACGGCCCCGCGGACCGTAACGTCCTGTTCCGGAAACTCTTCCCGCGCCACGTCAGATGCCGAATAGATCGACGCTCCGCTTTCGTTGACCATCACAATGGCGATGGCGGGCGGAAGTCCGATGCCGCGAACGAACGCTTCCGTTTCCCTTCCCGCGGTGCCGTTCCCCACGGCAATGGCCTCGATACCGAAGCGTTTGCACATGTCCATGACCCGACGGGCGCCATCCGCTTTCCCCTCTTCGGTGAACAGCGGATGGATGGTTTCGTTGTGCAGGAGTTTTCCCTGAGGGTCGAGGCAGACCGTCTTGCAGCCGGTGCGGAACCCCGGATCGATGGCCAGCACGCTCTTCTGCCCCAGCGGAGACGCCATGAGCAGTTGGCGGAGGTTGTCCGCGAACACCTTAATGGCTTCTTCATCGGCCCGCTTCTTGGTTTCCAGCCGGAATTCCGTTTCCATGGAGGGCGCCAGGAGCCTCTTGTAGCCGTCCTGCAACGCCGAACGAACCTGCTCGGAACATGCGCCCTGCCCTTTCACGAAAAGCGCTTCCAGGAGCATCTGCGCGTCCTCTTCGGGCGCGATCACCCGCAGGCTCAGGAACCCTTCCTTGGCCCCCCGCCGCATGGCCAGAACACGGTGCGACGGCGCGGTCGCCATGGCTTCTTCCCAATCGAAATAGTCCCGATATTTGGCCGCTTCGGTTTCCTTGTCCGCAATCACCTTGGTGCGGAATATCCCCTTTGCGGAAAAGAGTCCGCGTATGCGCACACGGGCGTCCTGATCCTCGCTCACCCACTCTGAGATGATGTCCCGCGCCCCGGCCAGGGCATCTTCCGCACTCGCCACCTCTTTGTCGGCATTCACGTACGAAGCGGCCTCCTTTTCGAGGTCCGTCGCCGGGTCCTGGTCCAGGATGAGCCGGGCCAGCGGTTCCAGCCCCTTTTCCCGGGCAATGGTGGCCCTGGTGCGCCGCTTGGGCCGATACGGCAGGTAGATGTCTTCCAGCTCGGTCATCTTGGCGGCCGCTTCGATTTTCTTTTTCAGTTCGTCGGTGAGGAGGTTCCGTTCGACGAGGGACGCCACTATTGCTTCCCGCCGGTCGTCCAGTTCCTGCATCCGGGTCAACCGGTCGCGTATTTCGGTGATGGCTACTTCATCCAGCGAACCGGTGGCTTCCTTGCGGTACCGCGCGATAAACGGGACCGTGGCCCCGCCTTCCAACAGGGAAGCGACGGCCGTCGCCTGCTTGTCGGCTATGCCCAGCTCCTCGGCAATGGTGGAAACATGCCGATCGTTCATGTCGTTTTCTCCATGTCGTTCATAAAAAGGATTCGTTTAAGACCAAAACCCCGCCCTGATGACTTCGTCACCTGTTCGTTTTCGATGGATGCCTCCCACTGAGGGACCCCGGTCGCTGCGATCCGCCGTCTGCGAGCATCCACGGCTCAGGATTGAGGAGAAGGAACGGTACAGGTGAGGATGAAACCTTTCAGCAGCTTATTTTCGCTCCCGCTTCTCGGAAGCCGCCCATGATCGAATTTCCGGGGAACGCCGGGACTCCTGAAAAGGAACCGCCCGGTGCGGCGAAGACCTTCTCCCGCCGGCCGAACCACTCTGTGAATAGAGGACATAAATGTACCCGATGGAACGACGATTGACAAGGGCATTCGGAAAAGTGGCGCGAGGGAGGACGGTTCCCGAGTACTTCCTTGACCAGCGGCGTGAAAAGCATACATTAAAGGGAATACCTCGAAAGAGACGGAGGCCGAGCGGATGGAACGCGTGGAACACGGCATGCTGGTGGACATCGAATATGATTTTACCCTGAAATTGTCCGACGGGAGTTCGAGCAGGCACCCTTCGCAGCGGGTGATATTCGTGTTCGGTGTGGAGCGGCAGCTTCCCGCCCTGGAAGATGCGGTGAGGGGACGCGAGAAGGGCGAAGTGGTGCGAACGCATCTTGAACCGGAGAACCTGACCGGAGAACGGGACGAGGGTCTCGTTATGGAGATCCCCCGTGCGGGACTGAAAAAGCAGCGGCTAAGCGTGGGGCGCGTCTACCGGGAAATCCGCAAGGGGTGCATGTACACCTTCACTCCGCTCGAAATCCGGGAAGATACCGTGCTCGCGGATTTCAACCCTCCGGGAAGGGGGAGTTCCGCGGACGTGGTCATCACCATAAACGACGTGCGCAAGGCCGGACCGACCGACCTGCACGAGGCTCACGACCGCATGGGATGCGGTCCGACTTCGTGCTGAAGGAACGGCTCAAAAGAGCGCAGCCGTGGAGCAACCAGTGTTCATGGAAGAGAATGTCCGCAAAGCAGTCGATGGCCATGCCCACCTGGACGAAGTCCCGGACGTAGATGCAGCGCTCGCCCGGGCGAAAAGCGCCGGGGTAATGGCGGTCGTCGGGGTGGGGATGGACGGCGCGTCCAACCGCCGCATTCTGGACATCGCCCGCCGGTATCCGGGTTACGTATTCCCCGCAATCGGATTGCACCCTTGGAACATCCAGCCGGAATCGCTCGATGAAGACCTGGAGTTCATCGAGCAGCACTTGGGCTCATGCGTGGCCCTCGGCGAAGTGGGACTCGACTATAAAACGCGGACCCCCAAGCGTTTGCAGAAAGAGACCCTTCATCGGCTGCTGGAACTGGCGGTACGCATGGACAAGCCCGCCATCACCCATTCCCGCTATTCCCACCAGACCACGTTCGACATGGTACGGGAACACGGAGTACGGACGGCGGTGTTCCATTGGTATTCGGGCCCGCTCGACCTGCTGGACCGCATCGTGGATCACGGCTATTTCATTTCCGCCACCCCCGCCCTCTCCTACAGCCCTCCGCACCGGGACGCGGTGCGGCGCATCCCGCTGGAACATCTCCTCCTGGAAACCGATTGCCCGGTTCGCTACGGCGATCTTGAAAGCAGGCCGGAACACGTAATGGAGACGCTGCGCCTGGTGGCTTCCCTGCGCGACCGGGACCCCGCGGAGATCGGTGCGATCGCTCTTGAAAACGCCCGCCGGGCGTTCCCTGTTCTGTATACAGAACAGGAGGTGGGCAGCGACTAAGTTACCGAGGATATTACAAATAAAAAATATTTGACGTATCAGGGCAAAAATGAGATGATTACGACCGTTTCGAGCATCATACACGATGTGTGAGGCATGAAATAACTTGGACCCCGTAAAACGTTTGAACATGAGCAAGCGCTGTCGACGAGGACAGGTTTCCATGGTCCGCCAGATACTGACGAACCCGCCGGTTCAACCCAAGGCGTGCAAGGGGAAACGCAATCTGTACTGCGTGGCCTACTCCACGTGCCTGGACCGGGCCATCCGCAACAACTGGACTACCTTTTCCTGCCCGACCTACTGCGCCTACGTCAAAAGCTACGACCCGCCGGACGTCATCGCCAACAACCCCGATCATTGGGAACTGTACGACTTCTATCTCTGGTAATCTCCACCGCTCGACGAACCGGAAGTCGGCCTCACCTTCGTCGTGAAAAACACGTAATTTTTCGAAGCACCACCCCTTTTGTATGCAGTATGCATTTTCTCCTTGACGATCCCGGTTTCCCTGTTGTATTGGTCAGACCACTTGATCATTTTCTGTGGAGAAGCCGTGTTCACCCACATCAGGCCCAAACGAATCACCGAAGAAATCGTCCAGCAAATCAAGGACCTCATTGCCCAGGGCAAGGTGACCGCCGGTGACAAGCTCCCGGCGGAACGCGAAATGGCCCGGCAACTGGGGGTCAGCCGCCCTACGCTGCGTGAAGCGCTCCAGATATTGGAACATGCCGGCATGCTGTCCATTCATCAGGGGGACGGCACCTACGTGCGCGACGTGGGCGAACAGTCGCTGGGCGATCCCCTGCGCGCCATCATCCGGGATTCGGAAGAACGCATCGTGGAACTGGCCGAATTCCGCACGGCCATTGAAACGTGGGCCGCGGCTTCCGCCGCCGAACGCATTCAGGAGGCCGACCTGGAAGAATTGAGGCGGATCGTCGGACTGATGCGCGAGGGGATCGAAAAACGCACGCCGATTCACCACCTGGACGCCGAGTTTCACCTGGTGCTCGCGCGCGCCACCCGGAACGGCATCTATTACCACGTGGCCAACACGATTTTTTACCTCTTCGCCGAAGTCACCAAGTTGTCCCACGAACAGATTTACACCACGGAAAAAGACCAGTGGGACCTGTTCCACGAGCACGAAGGCATCTATGAAGCCCTCCGGGAAGGGGACGGACAGAAGGCGGCCGCCATGATGAACCTCCACCTTCACAACACCGAAAAATGGTTCAAACGCACGCGAGCCGCCCGAGACGCCTGAACCCGCTTCGGGAACGAATGCGGACCGCGTGATACTCATTTTTCTTCGATCAGGGAGCATTGCCGTATGGAAACCGGTAAACGAACGACCAAGGAAATTCTGGCCGCCAATGCGGCCGGGAAAAAGGGAAGCCCGCTCTACCGCAAGGAGGCTCTCGACGAAATCCGCTCCAGCTTCGATCAATGGAAGGACCGGTCGGTGCGGGAAACGGACCGGCGGGAATGGTCTTCCGTGCCCCATCTCGTGCTGGGATCGGAAACGCCCCGCGAAATGCTCTACACTCCCCTGAACGTGCCGAATTTCGACTATCAGGCGGACATGGGCAATTCCGGACAGGAACCCTTCACCCGGGGCGTGCATCCCAACATGTACCGGGGGAAATCGTTCACTCGCCGCCAGCTCGCCGGTTTCGGCGGCCCCGAGGAAACCAACGCCCGCATCAAGTTTCTGCTCAATCACGGTTCCACCGGGGCCAGCATCATCTTCGACCTTCCCACCATCCAGATGTACGATTCGGACGACCCGGTCTCCACGGGTCAGGTGGGCATGTCGGGAGTAGCCATCGACTGCGTGGAGGACATGGACATCCTCTTCAAGGACATCCCGCTGGACGAAGTCACCGTTTCCCTCGTTTCCCACTACCCGTCCAACACGGCGATCCTCTTCCCCATGTTCCTGGTCATGGCCGAACGCAGGGGGATCCCCTGGAACAAGCTGCGCGGCAGCGTGCAGAACGACATCACCCTGGAAGAAGTGGTGCGCAGCGGGCCGGAATACATTCCGCCCGAGGACTGCTTCCGGATTCAGTGCGACAACATCGAATTCATCCGCCGGGACGTCCCCCTGTGGAACTTCATCACCATCAACGGGTACAACCTCCGGGAATTCGGTACTTCGGCCATAACGGAAGTGGCCGTGGCCATGGCCAACGGTATCGAGACCATGGACACCATGATCGGACGGGGGCACGATGCGGACTGGATCGGCGAACGGCTGGCCTTCTTCTGGTCCATCGGCAACGACTTCTTCGAGGAAATCTGCCGCATCCGCGCCGCAAGACGGCTCTGGTACCGCATCATGACCGAACGTTTTCAGGTAAAAAGCCATCGTTCGGCCTGGATGCGCTGCCACGTGCAGACTTCCGGCGTGTCGCTCACCCGCCAGGAACCGTACAACAACGTGGTGCGGGCGTCCTACCATGCCCTGGCCAGCGTGCTGGCGGGCGTGCAGTCGCTGCACGTGGATTCCTACGACGAAGCCTACTCGGTACCCACGGAAGAAGCGGCGCTGCTTTCACTGCGGACCCAGCAGATCGTCAACGAGGAAACCGGCGTCACGCACGTGGTGGATCCCCTCGGCGGTTCGTTCTACGTCGAAGCGCTCACCAACGAGATGGAGAAGAAAATCCTGGACGAACTCGATGCCATCGAGCGCAGGGGCGGCTACGTGGCGTCGATCAAGAGCGGCTGGATTCACCGTACCATCTCGGAATATTTCCATCGGGAGCGTGACCTCATGGAGGACGGAACCATTCGGGTGGTCGGCGAAAACGCCTTTCGGTCAACGTCCGAACAGCCGCCCATCAATGTGTTCCGCTATCCCGAAGGAGTGGCCGAACGGCAGAAGGCGCGCCTCGACAAACTGCGCGGCACGCGCGACAACGATAAGGTGTCCGCTTCTCTCGCCGCCCTGGAAGACGCCTGCCGCAGCGGACAAAACCTGCTGCCCTTCTCCGTGGACTGCGCCCGCGCGGGATGCTCCGGCGGCGAAATCTTCAAAGTGTTCAAGAAAGCATTCGGGTTATGGAAACCGCCCGTTTTCTGGTAGAAACCGCCCCGCGCGGGAAACACGGAATCCTTTCGAATGAGGGGGAATAAAAAAACAATGGCCAGAAAAATCAAGATACTTCTCTCGAAGTTGGGATTGGACGTACACAACAGGGGATTGATCACCGTGGCCAAGGAACTGCGCGACGCGGGCATGGAGGTGGTGTACATCGGCAACGCCCTGCCCGATGAAATCATCGCCACCGCCATCCAGGAAGACGTGGACGTGGTCGGCGTCAGCTCCCTCGGCGGGGCCCACCTGGCCCTGGGGCGGCTCCTGCTGGAAAAGGCCCATGAGGAACAATTCAAGGACGGCAAGGTGTTCGTCATGGGAGGGGTCTTCTCCCCCGAGGACGGCCGCACGCTTGAGGACCTGGGGTTCGACGGGATCTTCCCGCCCGGTTCCGCCAGGGAGGAAATCGTCGAATCCATCCGTCGGGCCGTGGCGAACAAAACCGCTGCCTGAAACACCGTTACATCGAAAATTCACGGGAGAACGCAATGAGCATTCAATGGCCCACGGCCTACGACCGGAACTATGTCCCTTCGCCCGATTCGCCCTACTGGAACGAGCGGCTGGAAACCATGGACCCGCAGCAGCGGGAGCGGGAAATCATCCTCCCCAAACTGCAGGCCCAGATGGCGTACGCCTACGAACATTCCGCCTTCTACCGCAACAAATGGGATGGCGCGGGCATCAAGCCGCAGGACATACGATCTCTGGAAGATTTCGAACAGGTCCCCCTGGTGACCAAAGACGAAATCCGGCAGGACCAGAAAAGCCACTCCCCCTTCGGCAGCAACCTGTGCGTTTCAAGGGTGGAGCTGGCGCGAGTGCTGGGGACCTCGGGGACCACGGGCAGGCCGACCGCCTTCGGCATCAGCCGGGGCGATCTGGACCGTATCGCCGAAGCCCACGCCAGGGTGATGTGGGCCATTGGAGTGAGGCCGGACGACATCGTCTTCATCGGATCGTTTTTCAGCCTCTATTGGGGCAGCTGGGGAGCGCTCCTCGGCACCGAACGGCTGGGAGCCACGGCGTTTCCCTTCGGCGCGGGCGTGCCCGGCCAGACGGAACGGGCCATCGAGTGGATGAAGGAAGTCAAGCCCACGGTGTTCTACGGCACGCCTTCCTACAGCCTCTATCTGGCGGAACGGGCCCGGGCCATGGGGATCGACCCGTTGAAGGACTTCAACTTCCGCATCCTCTTCTTCTCCGGTGAACCCGGCGCGGGCGTTCCCGCCACGCGAAAACGAATCGAGGAAACCTACGGCGGCATCTGCGCGGACACCGGTTCCACCGGCGAAATGAGCCCCTGGATGGCCAACGGAGAATGCGGCCATCGGCAGGGCATGCACCTGTGGCAGGACGTCGTGTACGCGGAAGTCATCGATCCCCGGACCAACAAACGGGTTCCCTACGGCAAGGAGGGGGTGACCATCTACACCCATCTGGAACGGAACAGCCAGCCCATGATCCGCTTCAACGCCGGCGACATCACCCGCTGGGTCGACGATCCCTGTCCCTGCGGCAGAACCTTCCCCCGACTTCCCAAGGGAATCTACGGCCGGTCGGACGACATGTTCGTGGTCCGAGGGGAAAACGTCTATCCCAGCGCCATCGAAGACGTTCTGCGAAGCATCGACGGCTTCGGCGACGAGTACCGGATCGTCGTTTCGCGCGAAAGAGCCATGGACGAAATGGCGGTGCAGGCGGAAACGAGGCCCGACGTGGATCAGGCCAAGGCGCCGGAACTGAAACGTGAGCTGGAATCGCGCCTCAAGGCCAAGGGGCTGAGGACCGTTGTGCAGATGCTGCCTCCCGGAACGCTGGAACGATCCGAGTTCAAGGCCAAGCGCGTGGTGGACAAGCGGCACCTCTACGAAGAGATCGCGGAGAAGAAATAACGTCTTACGGCCCTGCGGCCGTGAAACACGCGGGGCCGACAATCTCTTTCCACCACCATCCCGGAGCTGTCGATGATCCATCGCATCAAAGAACTTCAGCGTCGCCTTGTCGCCGCACACATGGATTGCGCCCTGCTATGGTACAGCCGGGATGTGCTCTACTACGCCGGTACGGCTCAACCCGCCCGACTCGTGGTGCTGCCGGACACCTGTCGGCTGTTCGTGCAGAGCGGGTACGAACGAGCGCTGAAGGACATCACCATCGATCCCGCCCTGGTGGAGGAACAGCGGGACGTGAAGCGTGTGTTCGGCTTTCTGAACGACATGGGCGTGGCCGAAACGGCGACCGTGGGCACCGAGCTGGACATCCTTCCGGTGAACGTGTGGGAAAGCTGGAAGCAGGCATCACCCGGAAGGACGTTCGCCGACGCCACGCCGGTCGTCCTGGCGCAGCGACAGATCAAGGAGCCCGTCGAGATTGAGGCGCTTCGCAGGGCTCAGCGGGTGGTATATGAAGGGCACCTGCGGATCATGGACACGCTGCGGGAAGGCATGAGCGAGCTGGAACTGGCGGCGGAACTGGAAGACGCCCACCGGCGGGCCGGGCACGAAGGCATGTACTTCATGCGCCACCCCGATTTTTTCATGGGCCGGGGCCTCATGGCCGCGGGTCCCAACCTGTTGGACAATACGGGCGTGGCCTTTTCCATCACGGGAGTCGGTTTGAGCGCCGCCGTGCCGGCCGGCGCGTCGCGGCGCATCATCGCGAACGGCGACCTGGTGCTCGTCGACATCCCCGTCATGACCGACGGCTACCATGCGGACCATTCCCGAACGTACGTGCTGGGGAAGGCCACCGGCGAAATGCAGCGTCTTCAGCAGGCGCTGGAAGACCTTTTCGACTACGCGCGGGAACTGTTCCGGCCGGGGAAAACGTGGGTCGAGTGCTTCGCCTCGGTAGCCGGACGAGCCGAATATCTGGGGGTGCGGGAGCCGTTCCAGAACATGCAGCGCGGAAAACGACTGCACTACATCGCTCACGGCGTGGGACTGGAACTCAACGAGCCGCCGCTCGTTACCATGAAAAATACGGCCCTCGTACTGCCGGGAACAGTACTCGCCGTGGAAATGCACATGCTCGTGGACGGCCGCATGGCGCTGAAGCTGGAAGACATGCTGTTGATAGGGGAGCAGGAAAACGAGTTCCTCTCCGTCACCCCCCGGAAACTGTTCGAGGTGAACTGACACGCGCCCGGTCGCGCCGACCGGCCGGGCGCGTCAAACGGCACCCCTTCAGCCCAGGAGGAAGAACCCGATCAGTTTCTTGCTGTGCAAGTCGATGTGGGTGAAATTGACGCCCATCTGGTAACTCCCCTCGTCCGCCGGCTTCAGCCATACAATTTTTCCGCTCACCTTTATGGTTTCCTCCACCGGGGGAAGCTGAAAGCTCATGTTGACGTATTCGTCCTCGGGTGCGTGATCCACTTTGGCCTGCAAGCCGCTCATGGACAGATCTATGATGAAGCCGCGGCTGGGAAGCAGGCCGTAATCCACTCCGATGGGGCCGTAGCGGACGATGGGCATGGGCATTTTGCGATAGTGCTCCCTCCGTTCGTGGAAGTAGGGAAACTGATCCCCGCAGGCGGCGCACTTCAGTTTCAGTTTGCCACCCTTCATTTTCTCCCAGGGCACGATCCCGCTGGAATTGCACTTGGGGCAGATAATCCGCAGACCGGCCGATTTTTTCTCCTCGTGTTCCATCCCGTTCATTCCTCTCGTCGCACTATCGTCTATTTTCTTCCGATCAGGAGACAGGCAAAACCACCAGGTCGCGCGGAGCAATGGTGATCGATTCGGCGGAATCCCCGGTAATGAGCAGCATATCCTCGATCCCCACCACGCCGTAGTCTTTCAGAAAAATTTTGGGCTCGATGGCCACCACCATGCCCGGTTCGAGACGTTCGTCGCCGGATTCCGTAATAAAGGGGAATTCGTCCGCTTCGAGCCCTACTCCGTGGCCGATGAACTTGGGGCGGCTCTCGGGGAATCCCATGAAAACATCACCATAGCCCATGGCGGAAGCCATGGCGAAACTTTTTTCGTACAGTGCGCGGGTGGGAAGGCCGGGTTTCATCATGGAGAGGAGTGTTTCGTGTATCTCCCGGACGGCCGCATAGGTTTCACGAAATGCTTTTCCCGGTTCGCCGATACAGAAACACCGGGTCTGGTCCGCCAGGTATCCGTTTCTGTTGCAGATGATGTCCACATTGATGGCTTCTCCTCGCCGCAGCTTCTTCCGTCCCGGACCCTGGCCGTACGCCGCCGATACTCCCATTCCTCCCGTCGGGGCGTCCATGGAGGACGGCAGGACGGCTTCCGGACCGGAGATCAGGTGGCCGTAGAACATCTCCTGATTGTAGGAACGCATCCGCACCGGTCCGATGTGCCCGAGCTTTCGGGCTTCCGCCTCCAGCAGCCCCTGGGCCTCGATTTCCATCACTCCTTCGCGCAGCACTTCGCCCGCTTTCTCCGCGATCCGCGCGCACATGCGTCCCGCGCTTCGCTGCTGCTCGATTTCGAACGGTGATTTTATCCGGCGCTGCAAACGGATGAACGACGAGACGTCCCGGATTTCACTCCCTTTGAAGACCTTCCCCAGCTTCACATAGAAGGCCGCGGGAATAACGTCCAACTCCAATCCCAGACGTGACGGTTCCTCGTACCCTTCCCGCTTCAGTATGTCCCCCATCTTCCCCAGGGACGGCAGAGGCACGATGCTCCGCACGGGGCTTTCGATTCGGGCACGATCCACGCTGCGGTACACCATGAACAGAGGATCGCCTTCGGCGGGGACATACAGGTATCCGTCCTGGACGGTCCCGCTGTAGTAATAGAGGTCTACGTTCTGCTTGACGATGGCGGCATCGATGTCCGCCTCTTGAAGTGCGGCCTGGAATACGGAGATGCGGGTTTCGATTTCGGAAGACGGGACGAACGTCTCCGCAATGGACTTCAGCAGTTCGCTATTCTCCACGGGATCATTACACCTCTGTGTTTTCGATGATCGCCCGCCCCCGGACTGAAAGGCACGCGCGCTTTCCGGGCTTCTGCACGGAAGCGACGTCGAGCCGCGAAGGCGCGCCCGCTTCCGTGCATTTTACTAGGATGCTTACGACAAAGCCTTTATGATCTCCCTGCAAAATGCGGGCAGGTCGTCCGGCTTGCGGGAAGTGATGAGCTTACCGTCCACCACCACTTCTTCGTCGATCCACTGGCCTCCTGCATGTACCATGTCGTCCTTGATGGAGAAGAAAGACGTTACCTTCTTGCCCTTGATGATGTCCGCCGAAGCGAGCATCCATCCGGCGTGGCAGATGGCGGCGACGACTTTCCCCTTATTGAACGCATCGCGCACAAGGTTCACCATGGCCGAATGGCGGCGCATATTGTCCGGACCGTATCCGCCCGGAATGATAAGTGCATCGTATTCTTCGATATTCACGTTCTTTACGTCGAGGTCCTCATCGCAGGGATACCCGTGCTTGCTGGTGTAGGTCTTGGCAGTCCCCGCACCCACGGTCTTGGTTTGCACGCCCTCCTCGCGCAAACGCAGCAGAGGATACCATAACTCCAATTCCTGGTAGAGGTTATCCACCATGACCAACGCCTTTTTACCCATTAATTTCATATCTTATTCCTCCCTTTTCCAGCCTCTTCATATATAACAACGCGTCACGGGTTTCGTCAACGGGGCCCCGGACACTCTCCTCTCCGGTGTTGACAATTCTTTGCCTTTCACTCACCATTTCAGCATGGAAACGGAACGGTTTTGCAGAGACGTTGTCGACGGCTTTCAGGGATCGGCCGTGGGGACATTCGTGGGCGATGCGCTGGGTATGCCGGTGGAGGGGTGGTCACGGAATGAAATCCGCCGACGGTTTGGCACCCTGGCCGAAATGGAGGCCGGCAGGTTTCCCCGTGGCCGTTATACCGACGACACGGAGATGATGATCTCCATCCTGGAATGTCTGGCCGAGCACGGGCGTTTCGATCCGGCATGGACGGCCCGCCGGTTCGCCGAGACGTTCGACCCCGGACGGGGCTACGGCGCCAGAATTCACGACGTTATGGCACGGATACGGAAAGGCGTTTCCTGGGACCGCGCGGGCACCGACAGTTATGGCAACGGCGGGGCCATGCGCATCGCGCCCATCGGGTTCTTCCATTTTCGAAATCCCGACCGGCTGCATGAAGCGGCCGCGGATTCCTGCCGCATCACCCACACCCACCCGGAAGCATTGGCCGGGGCCATCGTCCAGGCATCCGCCGTGGCGATGGCGCTCGGTTGGGGACTGCGCCGCACGCCCGTGGATTCCTTCCGGTTTTTCACCGAATTGGCCGAACGGGCGGCCGACGTCCACCGGCCGTTTGCCCTGAGGCTCCTGAACCTCGCCGGGTACCGCGCCGACACCGCGGAGGAATTCGCCGACCGCATGACGGCCCTGTTCGCCTGCGACGTGAAGGCCATCGAAGCGGTCCCGCCCGCGCTGGCCGCGTTCGCGACTTCCGTTTCCTTTGAAGACGCCGTCACGCGCGCAGTGAACCTGGGAGGAGATACGGACACTATCGGGGCCATGACCGGTGCGGTGGCCGGGGCATATTACGGCCTGGGAAACATTCCCCGCCGCTGGCTCGATTGTCTGGAAAACGGCCCTCGCGGCCGCGATTACGTGCTGGAGCTTGCCGCACGGGCGGCGGGGCATCTGAACGATGCAGGGAAAGGGTGAGCCACCCGGCATAACAATCGTTCTATGCGCCTCTCTCGCTCAGCAGAAGCGCTCGACCAGGCTATATGCTATGCCAAGAAGGCGATCTGTCCGGAAAGCTCTTGCCTTTTACCACTTGAGGCGCCGGCAGGCTTCCGTAGCGTGCGGTGCATGGATACGGCAAAAATTCCAAGCCCGTTCGTTGAGAGTCGGGCCTGGAATTAGTCTTTGTATACCGGCGAAGAGGAATAATCTCTGTTGACGTCTATGAGATGTATGCGAGAACTCCCTGTTCCACAGTGTTCGGGCTCAACCAGTCGGCGTTGCGAATGAATCCTGCAAAAGGGCCTTTAGCTTTTGGCGATCGATCTCCTTACCCCTATCATTATCGCGCATAGACCCAGCCCCACCAGCAGGATTGTAGACGGCTCGGGTACTGGGGCCGCTGAAAAGGACGTGATCGTTCCCTCCATCTCGCCCCAGTATCCAGAACCGTATTCTGGAAAACCCAGGGATACTTGCCCTCCGATAATAGAAGAGAGATCGATCGGCAGGGGCTGGTGAAGTGGATCTGTTGAATAGAGATTGATGTAGAGATCATCCAGGAATAAGGGGCTCGGCGGGGCAAGAGAAGATATCATGTCGTAAATAGTGAATGTGTGGTCGTCTAGGTACTTGGCAATTACGAGAGAAGGATTTGAAGCTGAAAGCGTATCGCTGATCTGAATATAGTAGGCAAACTCCGGTGGTAAGTATGTCGTACCACCTTCGTCAACAATTTCCTGGCCATCGCCCGGCCAAGTATAATCTATCCACCCGGAGAAATGCGCGGTGGGACTCAGTTCCTCAAAAAACAGACCGGAGCCACTCAGATTATTCCAAACCCCCTCGAAGTTATAAACCACCGCTCCTGCCTGCCCGGCAAGGCACAACCCTAATGTTAACAGTAAAGCATACACACATATTTTCTTCATGTTGCCCCCCCTTTTTGTGTTTATTGAAATTTCACAATGGAAACTACCCTCCTTTGAAATAACGGAAGATATCCGTCGTCGTAGTCCGGCGAGTGATCCGGGACAAGAGATGTTGGCACTTCTGCCTAAACGACAAGATAATTTATTTAAAAACCAATTTTATTAAAATATAGTAAAATATCGATTTTCCAATGCCTCAACTATTATTTTTGCAGATATGAGTATCAATAAAGCAACTTAAATGCCAAATATGGCAATTTTTTTTATTAAAATAATCAGACACTTAACTATAGATATTATTTTGTTAATAATAAAAATGTAAATTCAAGTTAACACAAACCATAATCAAAATTGGCAAATAGATTGTTTTCAGGCTATTTAAATAAATATAATTTATTGATATAACTATGCAAATAGTATCGTTAAATTTTATGACACTACAGCAGCTTTTCAAGTGAAAGCGTTCCCGCAGGGCCAAATGGACTTCACCCAGTCACGATTACTGCCTCCCGAAGCAACTGACCGTTCTTTATTTGAACCATCATGATTGAGCGGGCTTACCAAAGCGGCAGCATCTGTTCACTCCTTTCTTGACAGCCGCAGCCGCGCACCGTAGAGTGTGCCGTAAACAGGAATTGCACCAGCTACCACCATGCGCCCGTAGCTCAGCTGGATAGAGCGTCGGACTTCGAATCCGCAGGCCGCCCGTTCGAGTCGGGCCGGGCGCACCAATAATATCAGGCACTTAGGAGCATGTCTCTTAAGTGCCTGAAGTGTTTTTCTTATCCTTCGTGGATTACAATTTTCGAATACTCAAAGATGCCGCTTTTGGGGGAGGCCATCTTCATAGCCTCTGCCGGCAGAGGGGATTCAACGGTTATTTTGGTTTTGTCGGGATAGTGGATTCCGCTCTTTATTGGCCGGAGACATGACTTCCGATCGGATTCATACCATTTCCTATTTTAATTACAAATAACTACATTGGCATAGACTTTTAAAAAAGGCAGAGGAGGTCGAGCGCAGGCAGTCCTCTGTTGCTTTCATCATGGCATCCAAATCATCGTAACATCGGTTGCGCACGACATGCCGCTTAAGCCACTGCCAAAGCCTTTCCACTGGGTTAAGTTCGGGAGAATATGGCGGCAAGTGCAACACTTCAATGTTTGAAGGGAGTTCCAAGTCGACGCTCACATGCCATCCGGCTCGGTCCATTACGATAAGGCAAGAGCGGTCGCCTAAAAAATGACTCAGGTGCTTCAAGTATATGTTCATCATCACCGTGTTAACCCAAGGCAAGAGCAGGCTGAAGGCTTCTCCGGTGACAGGGCTCACCGCACTGTAGGCGTAAAAATTCTTGTATCCCGGGCGCACAACGACTGTCTGCCGCACGCCTTTTCGTGCCCAACGACGTCCTGTGACCGGCTGAAACCCAAAGCGCCCCTCATCGAAGAAAAATACCTCTGCTTCAGGCGTTTTACTCAGCAGAGTGGGGAGTTTTTTTAAAAGCCTCCTGGGAGGCACTGTCCCCCTTATAATGTCGAGGACGAGGCGCCTTCGGTTTCCGGTTTTCCTTGCGAAGCCACACCCAGAGCGTGTTGAGACCTAAAGTTACGCCAAAACGATCGATGACTGCCTGGCGAAGCCGTTCCAAGGTCCAATGAATTTCCTTGCCATCAGGCGTCTTGCTTTCATCGATCCAGGCAAGAACCTGCTCCTTCTGAGCCGGACTCAGCTTTGAGGACTTGGCACGACGAGGTTTTGAATAGAGCCCCTGCACTCCCTCAGTCGTGTAGGCCTTTGCCCATCTCCAGATGGTTTCGGGAGCCACACCAAGGATTTCGGCTACCATTGCAACGGGATGCTTTGATGCCGATACAATAGCTCTGAGCTTTTGGACGACTCCGTGGCGGTCGAGGGCCTCCAGATCAGCTTGCGCTTTGCTCGCGAGTTCTGCAGAAAAAATGAATTTCGGTCGTGACATAGGCGATCCCTCCTTAAAAGAGGATATCACCTTTTAATTGCATCTACAATGGGAAATGGTATCAGACCTCCAGATATTTTTCCCGGATCTCGGGTTGAGCCTGCAGATCCTCGGGAGTTCCGGAAAATCCCACGTATCCCTTCCCCATGAGATAAATGCGAGCAGCCAGGAACATAGCCACCTTGAGGTTGTGCTCCACCAGCAGGATGGAAACTCCCGCCTTATTGATTTCCGCCAGAACGTCCCTCACCGCCTGAACCATAATCGGTGCAAGCCCTTCCGTGGGTTCGTCGACCAGGACGAGTTCCGGATTGCCCATGAGCGAACGACCGATCGTCAGCATCTGCTGTTCGCCGCCCGAGAGATGCCGACCCTGCTGCTGCGCTCTCTTCCTCAGGTTGGGAAAATGGCCGTAAATCCGCTCCATCGTCCAAACATGGGGATCGCTGCTGCGGACCTTTCCGCCCTTAATGCCCAGGAAGAGGTTATCCTCGACCGAGAGGGTCGGAAATACCCTCCTCTCCTCGGGAACATAACCGATTCCGGCTCGGGCCACCTTGAACGGCGGATAACCGAAGATATTGGTTCCCCGGAAGCTCACGACTCCCGACCGGGGTTTCACCAAGCCCATGATGCTCTTCAAAGTGGTGCTCTTGCCCATCCCGTTTCGGCCCAGGAGCGCCACCAGCTCTCCTTCGGCCACATTGAGCGAGACCCCCTGCAGGGCGTGGCTCGTCCCGTAATACGTATGCAGGTCTTTTATTTCGAACAGCATAGTGTTCCTCTTCAATCGGATAGCCGGGATGCAACACGCGGGTTCCTAGAATTCCGTGTCGCCGAGATATGCGTCCTTCACGTCCTGATTCCGGCGGATATCCTCAGGGGAGCCCGTCGCCAGTATCTCTCCATGATGGAGCACCGTAATCCGATCGGCCAGGGAAAAGACAACGTCCATATCGTGTTCGATGATCACGACGGTCTTTCCTTCCGTCAACCGCCGCACCAGGTCGACCGCGGTATGGGTCTCGTCGCGGGACATCCCCGCGGCGGGTTCATCGAGCATGATGAGGTCCGGCTCCGTCGCCAGCGCGAGGCTGATCTCCAGGGCCCTGTGCTGGCCGTAGGAGAGTTCGCCGGCCGGCGTGTTCCGCTCATCCGAGAGATTGATCCGTTCCAGTATCTCGCTCGTCTCCCGGGCCACCTCGTGCATGTTGTCCACCTTGCGGAGGAAGTTGAAGCGGATTCCCCGCTTCGAGAGCACGGCGAGGCGGATATTCTCGAACGTCGTCATCCGGTCGAAGGTGCTCGTAATCTGAAAGGAACGCCCTATGCCCAGGCGCCTCAGTTCGTGCGGCCGCGCGCCCGAGACGTTCTTGTTTTTGAACATAACATGCCCTTTGCTGGGGCGGTACGTGCCCGTAATCACGTTGAAGAGGGTCGTCTTGCCCGCGCCGTTGGGGCCGATGACCGCGTGGCGCTCGCCCTCCTCCACCTGGAGGTTGACGTTGAACAAGACGCCCAACCCTTTGAAGTCGTGGCACAGATCCTTTGTTTCCAGAATATTCATCAGGCTTTCTCCGGTTCTGCTTTGGAAGCCGAGGCCAATATCCGCGCCGCTCGTTTTTGTCTCCTGGATTGAATGAAGCCGACAAATCCGGTGGGGGCGAACATCATCACCAGGACCATGATCAATCCCTGGACCAGTTCGACGCGTTCCGTATACCGGACGCTGATCTCCTGGATGATCTGAAAGATCGCCGTCCCCCAGATAGGTCCGAAGAAGCTCCCGATGCCTCCGATCACGGTATTGGTGAGCGGTGCAAAAGAAACCATGATGCCCAGGGCGCCATCGGCGGAAACCAGACTTTGGAAGAGGGCGAAGATCGCACCCGCCACACCCGCGAACGCGCCGGACATGACGTACACGAGCGCCTTGGTTTGCGGGACCTTGTATCCCAGGTAATCAATGCGTTTGGCGTTGTCCCGTATCCCGATCTGGACCTGTCCCAGCGGCGTTTTCGTGAAAAACCACATGAGCCAGATGCTCAATCCCAAGACGGCCACCCCGAAGTAATAGAAATTCGTCGGATCTTTCATGGAAATGGAACCGAGCCCCGGAATAGTGAGCGACGGAATGGGAAATCCGCCTATTCCGTCTTCGCCGCCGGTGACCGATCGCAGCTTCAGGGCCAGGACATACATGAGCTGTCCGAATGCCAGATGCAGCATGGCAAACGCGGTGCCTGTCGCCCTTACCATGAGAGGGCTGAAGAGGAGCGCCAGAAACAAGGCCGACAGAAAACCGATCAGCACGGCCGGAATGAGCGGCAGTCCGGGGATGTGCTTCAGCGCCAGGGCTGTGCCATATCCACCGGCCCCGAAGAACATGGCGTGCCCGAAGCTGAGAAGACCCGTGTACCCCAGGAGCACGTTCAGCGAAACCGAATACGCCGCAAAGACGGCAAAGGTTACGAACAGGTTGGTATAATAAGGCCCGAACAGCGCCGGATAGAAGATAAGGAATGCAAGAAGCGCCGCCCACAAGAGCATTTGAGTTCTGCGATTCATTCTCGTTCTCCAAAAAGCCCGGTGGGCTTGATCATCAGGACGACGGCCATGAAAAGGTACATCAGCACGGGCGCGAGCTGGGAGAAAAACTGGACGCCGTAGGAGCTGAGCAGCCCGAAAATGATGGAGACAATAAAGGCTCCCAGAAGGCTGCCGAACCCACCGGTAACAACGACCACGAAGGCATCCATGCCGACCTGATCGGCCAGACCCGGGAATACCGTCAGAATGGGTGCGATCACCACCCCGGCCACCCCGGCGAGCCACGTGCCGATTCCGAAAATGATCATAAAGACCACGGGTATGTTCACGCCGAGGGCGTTGACCATGTCGGCGTCGGTGACGGCGGCGCGGACGATCTTTCCCAGGCGGCTCTTATAAAGGAGCAAGATCATGACGGCCAGCACCAGAACCGCCACCCCGATCACGAAGAGACGGTAAACGGGGTAGTCCAGCCCCCGGAAATGAACGAGTCCGTTCAGGAGTGGGGGTACGGCAACGGGCAAGCTTTGGGTGCCCCAGAATATCTTCACCACAGCGAGGATGATGAGGGACATTCCCACGGTAAGAATCAATTCGCCGACGTGGCCGAATGCGTGCACCCTGCGGATGAAGAACTTCTCCAAAATAATTCCGAAAAAGGCCGTGACTATCGGCGCCACGATCAGGGCCACCCAGAAGTTCCCGGTTATGGCCAGCGCCTGATACGCGAGATACGCGGAGAGCATGAAAAAGGAGGCGTGGGCCAGGTTCAAAATTCCCATCATTCCAAAAATAATGTTCAGACCCGACGCGATGAGGAATAGAATCATGCCGTATGCCAAGCCGTGAATTCCCTGTGAAACGTACATCGCCGTCGTTGGGTTCATTCCTTTGCCTTTCCCCGGTTGGTAAGCGTAAAATTCGCCGTGGCCAACGTTTCAATGCGGTTCGGCAACGCTGCTGCTCAACGTTGGAACGCCCGTGCGGCCCGGCCGGAATTCAGTGGACGATTCCTTCTCTCTAAAGGCGGCTCGGAAAACACTCGCGAAAGAGAGGGTGAAGAGAAGGAAAGAATTACGAAATTATGGAACTGAACAGAAAGGTCGGGAGCATGCCTTCCTGCCCTCTGCGTGATTGAAAAAAATATCCTTCAAACGATTCGGCGGCAGTCCTCCCCGAGGCACGCCGAGCGCTTTTGGATGACCCGCTTCATCTTACCGTCTTCGGTGGGAATGCCGGTCCGGTCAACCGATCGTTCGAGAATGAATTTCCCTTCATGCGCACCGCTTTCATACTCCCGCCGATTCCGGCTTAATTGAACGACGCTGTATGCTGCATACACAATAGTCGGAAGAATAACAACAACTTCAGGAACGGGGATACAGGAGACAGCACGGATACTATTGGGCAACTTTATTGCATACCGGTAAACTTTTGTCAAGGATCATCTCGCTCGATCATGTCATTCGCGATTCGGCATTTTCTGATGAAAAATAAATATAACTAAAAAATAGCAGAATTAAACGAGCAAAAAATGAAGATAGATATATTTACTATGCTTAAACGGTCATAAATGGTCATAGATGACATTGTATACTCCTTTACTTCCTGATCAACGAGCGGTAAAAAGGATGATACGATGTATACAGGCTACAAAGGCATCGATTCGGACCGGGCTTTGCGCGATCCGGATGGTGCGCACCTCCTCTCCTGGAATCCGACGCCGGCCTGCGAGGACGCAAAAACAATAATTCGTTTATCTTCGGCTACTTGTATTTCACTGCCAAGGCAGTGAAGAAAACTATCTGGATACCGTATACAAAGAAAACCTTGACAAAAGTTTACTGATATGCAATAAAACAGCTTCATTGTAGCATCACTTCTTGCCAGCTCTCCATTGCACAAGTTTCTTACATCTCTTGAATGAATGTGTATTCCAAATATGAAACAAACGGCTTTATTTATTGAATCGGAAATCGGCAGGAGGATCAAGGCCGCTCGAATTAGTAAGAAAATTACTCTCGAACAACTGGCAAACCAAACCGGGTTTACCAAAGGTTATCTCTCCAGAATAGAGAATTCCGAAAAATCGCCCCCTCTTTCCACGTTGGGAATCATCGCTCGGGCACTGGGCCTTACTATTTCGTTTCTGGTGGGGGAAGATGAACAGCAGACCTCCATCGGCCTCGTGCGAAAAGGGGAAAGGATTTTAGTTCCCAGGAAGGGTACCGCTTTCGAGTATGCGTATGAGTCCGTTGCCCATACCTACCCGAACAAGAAGATGGAACCCTTCATCCTGACTCTTCCGCTTAAGCCGAAGAAGAAGATTTTTTCCCAGCATGAAGGTGAAGAGCTGCTCTTTGTCCTCGAAGGAACCATGAGGTCCTTTTACGGAAACCGGGAATACATCGTCGAAGAAGGCGATTGTATCTATTTCGATGCCAGCATTCCTCATTACGGTGAATCCTTGGGAACCAAGGAAGCCAAATGTTTTATGGTTATTTACACGCCGCCGGCGGAGGAAGAACATAATAAAACTTGAAGTTTCAAGGCATGGACCATATACGCTTCATCTGTACCGGCCTCACGGAAGCGACGATACCCTGAATCGGTAATTGATAGCGGATAAAAACGAAGAGAACGGATTGAAGCGACAAAATGAGTGTGGTGTTCAGGAAGGCTTTTCTCCTCAGAAGTCTATTTGAAATGAGTCAAATAAGAAAGGAGAACGAAAATGAAACGCTTCAGCAGGGGGATTTTTTTACTGGTGTTGGTCTTTTGCCTATTCTCTTTGACGGCATTCAGCCCGGCCCACGCTCAGAAAGTCAATGCAAAGCTCGATCTCAGTAAAGTGTCGGACATGTCCGACTTCGATCCGGGCAATCCGGTAACTCCCACCGGCGATACGATCAAGATTGCCGTTGTGGGCCCATTTTCCGGCCCGGCAGCCATAATCGGGAAGGCCTACTTTATCGGCGTTTATTGGGCCGCGCACGATATCAACAAAAGAGGCGGGATACTGGTAGACGGAAAAAAGAAGCTCATCGAACTCATCAAGGCCGACACCATGTCCCAGCCGGAACAGTGCAAGAAGATTTGCGAAAGAATGGTTCTGCAGGAAAAGGTCAATGTCCTGTGGGGTACCGCCGGCAGTAACCTGATGAAAATCGTCAACGAGGTAGCCAATAAGTATCATGTCATTGCCATGGATGCGGCAGCCTTGTCGGATGAACTCTATGACGCCACCAACTTTTCCCGTTATTCCTTTATGACGGCCTGGACCGCCGGGTCGGTGGGACGAGGGTTTGCCTACTATTACGGGCAGATGCGGAAAAAGGAAAAGAAGTTTTACATCCTGTGCCAGGATTACAGTTTCGGTCATGCTCTGGCTGAAAGCTTCAAGCTGGGTTTGAAGGAATATTATCCCGATGCCCAGATCGTCGGCGAGGATTACCACAAGTTGTTTCTGACCGACTTCGCCCCCTACCTGAGCAAGATCAAGGCCTCCGGGGCTGAAGTGATCTATACCGGCGATTGGATCCCCGACGCCGCCAACCTGCTCAAGCAGTCCAGGCAAATGGGGATCAACCTGCCCTTTGCCAATATCTATATGGATGACCCCAACAGCCTGAGCGAAGTAGGAGTGGAAGGGTCGAAAGGGTTGGTTCAGCTCAGTTGGTACGGATCGGAGAATCCGGTCTTCAAGACGCAGGCCCAGATCAACATCTACAACCAGTGGCACGAGCTGTGGAAGAGCAAGTGGACGGCCCCCTATAACACGCCGCTTTTCGAACACCCGATGGGGGACTTCGGCTCTTACATCGAGCAGACCTACTGGCTCCTGAGTGTCATTGAACGGGCGGCCAGTCTGGACCCGGAAAAGATCATCAAAGTCTGGGAAGGGGACACGTATCAGTATGGAAACGGGGCGATCGTGCAGATGAGGGCCTGCGACCACAAAACCATACGGGACCTGCACATCTTCGAATACGTTCCGCCGGCGGAGCAGAAGGTGTCTTTCAACATCCCGCCCTACCATTGGTCCGACAAATATTCCTTCACCGGCCCCACGTTTACGATCCCGGCGGCCAAGATATTACCGTTGCTGGATCCTAACATGGAAAGATGCAAGGGCAAGGACGGTTGGGGCAAATAACCGAGGTGAAAATGCACGCTTCTCGGTCCTCGCCGAACGGGTGGGGCCGAGAAGCGGTTCAGGGAACTCTTGGAGAAAGAAATTTTCCAAGGATGATTCGGATGAGAAAAGGGGATCATTCAAAAGTTCCGTTACGAGGCCCCCAAGGAATGGCTCCTTCCTTGGGGGTCTTTCTCTTTTCATTACACGTATCATGCATCGAGGACGGGAAGCGCTTAGAAAAGCGATGATGGGCTACTTGTCGAATTTCGCCCGGACGGGGAATCCGAATTCGGACGACCCGTATCAGCGGTTCCCTGCGTATCGCATTCCTCAATGGAAACAATGGTCCAACGAACCAGGGCAACCAAAGTCGATCGTCTTCGATGCCGATTACCGGCGTGCCCAAATTAGCATGATGAATGAGGAAGTGACGTTTGAGGGAGCTGAGGCCGAACGTCAGGCCTGGGTAGACGCTCAAGACCCGGCCAGCCGGGATGTGGCGGATTACGTCACGAGCCTGTTCCTGTGGCAAGGGCCATGGTAACCTGAGGGACTACAAAAAATGTATTCGAAGGCAGGGGGGTATTCTCCTGCCTTCTTCTTTTAGCCGGATTGCCGTTTGAACGCATTGGGCTGTTTCAAGAGGCAAATGCGAAGAAGACAGACGGTAAAACCATTCTCCCCAAGCCATCAACGGTTTCGGTTCAAGGCCGCTTGATGCCACTAAATTTTTCACCGGACACTGATGTCACAGGAGGTATTGTTATGTCCAATGTATCCGCCAATGGAATTCGGATCGAATATGAAACCTTTGGGGAGCCTTCATCTCCGGCGCTCCTGCTGATCGCGGGAATCGGCGGACAGATGATTGGCTGGGACGAGGAACTCTGTAAATCATGGGCGGCAAAGGGCCTTTACGTGATCCGTTTCGACAACCGTGACGTGGGGCTATCCACGAAATTGGATGCGGCGGGCGTTCCCGACGCAACGGCAGTAATGACGGCTATAATGAACGGAGAAAAAGCGGACGTGCCATATACCCTCGACGACATGGCGGACGACGCCGTCGGCCTTCTGGACGCGCTTAAAATAGAGAAGGCCCACATTTGCGGTATTTCCATGGGCGGTATGATCGCGCAAACGATAGCGTACCGACATCCTTCCCGCGTAAGGAGCATGACCCAGGTGTATTCCACCACGGGGAATCCCGAGCTTCCGAAGCCGAAGCCCGAGGTCATGGCGCTCCTGCTTACCCCTCCGCCCGCAGAGCGCGAACCATATATCGACTACATGATGAAGTTATATCGCACGATCGTAGGCCCCGGCTTCCCCTTCGATGAGGATTGGCACGGGAAGTTGGCGGGGCGCAGCTACGACCGGGCGCTTTACGGTCCAGGGAAAGCCCGCCAGTACCTGGCCATTCTTGCCCATGGCAACCGAAAACCGTTCCTCGCCTCCATCACCGCACCGACACTGGTGATCCACGGAGCGGACGATCCGCTGATACCGGTGGCGGCGGGGAGAGACAGCGCGGAGGCGATCCCCGGCGCCGAATTGATGATCATCGAAGGGATGGGTCACGACATGCCCCATGGAGGCGCGTGGTCCCTCATCGTCGAGGCGGTAGTTTCCCATGCGCGCAAAGCGGATAGCCGGTGAGGTCCTTCGGAGTTGTGCCGGCCTCCTTGGTCCTCGACAAACTCGAGGCCGGTGTGATGGATCCCAAAATTTTATGATCCCACCCTGAATCGGGCTTATGTGGAGTTGGAGAGGCACTATGGCTTTGTGCTGACCCGGCCAAGCCGGCCCATCCCGAACTCAAGGGCAAGATAGGACCAAAAGTCTATGATAGTGCGAAGGCTTCTTCCGACGGGCCGCGTCCCTTGGTGTGCACCTTTCTTCGTCAAACAGGCAGATATCGGTTAAAGACGGCTAAAATCCGTAGTTGTAAAAGACTGCGAATTCGCATGCCCGCACCGTTTTTAGGAAAGAGGCCCCACGGGCCACGCCTTCGAATCTGGCGGGTGCCTTCCCCCCCCTTCAAAGCCAAGGGACCACCTTTCGGTGCTGGACGAGTTCTCCGTACGGCTCCCGGGTCCGAGACGGGAGCGTGGCGAGCCATACCACATCGGTGGCCGCCTGAGCCGGACTCTGGGCCGACGACATGTCCTGGAACCACGGCCGTGACGCGGCGGTATCCACCATTCCGGGGCACACGGCATTGATCAATATTCCTCTTCGTGCCGTCTCCTCCCTCATGAGGCGTGCCATGATCCTGGTCGAGGCGACCTGCGCGATTTTCGACGGAATATTGATCCACTCCGGCCATTGGCGGGCCTTTGCCTCGCCCGTCTCCACGAGATGAACATACTCGTCCATCAGCCTGTCGATGTCTTCCAACGACCGTGTTGCGACATCGAACCTTTCATGAAGGCTCTGCGATAGATTCCGCAAGGTACCGAAGGCGCTCGCAACCACCAGAAAACGTGCGTTGTCCCTCAGCATTCCGCCGAAGGCGCGGATCATCCGGAAAGTGCCGTGGTTGTTCGTGTCGACAAACAGCCTCACCTGTTCGGCCAGGGGAATGTCGGTGGAAATTCGGGCTGCCGCATTGGAAATGACGATGTCGACTCCGCCGTGCTCCCTTCGGATCGTTTCAGCCAACGCTGCGACACTCAATTCGTCGGTAACGTCGAGCAGATGGAAGAGCGGCTTAACCCCTCGATCGTTCAGTACACGGACTGCCTCCTCACCTCGGGCTTGATTGCGTGCGGTCAGGTAGATGGATGATTCCGGTCCGAGTTCCCTGCAAAGAGCTTCGACCAGGGCGAAGCCCAGCCCCTGGTTCGATCCGGTTACAACAGCGACTTTGCCCGCCATGATAGTGTCACCCCATTGGAGTTCGGCTTTTTCGACACGCCGGTATGAGAATCAGTATAGCACTACCCGTGTGACGTCGTCCGTAAATCAGGTCGGTGAATATCCGGGTAGAAGAACACGTTTGGCCCCCATCCGGCCCGGATGAGAACCCCTACCCCTCGAACGAATCGGCTCCGATCTCGAACCCCAGACCGGAGGCGAGTTGCATGAGGGATGCGGTGAGCAGGGGGTCCTTGATGGCGCCGAAGGGGCCGTTGGAACTCGGCGCTTGCACGTAGTTCCGGAGCAGCGAGAAGAACCGGTTCTGGGCTTCGGTGAGGTCCGGCTGGAAGCCGAGGTCGGAGGCGAGTTTCAGAATGCCCAGGAGGAGCGTACATTCGCGGACGGAGGGTGCCTCGACGCACCGTTCGACGGATTCCTCCACCAGTGCGGAGAGCCGGGCGTTGGCCGATCGGGTGTCGATGGCACAGTTGTAGGAGCGGGCTTTGTGATAGACGGAGCGTAATTCCCCCATCGTGACGGCGTCGTCGGGGGTTTTCCGCAGCTGGTCCACGCACCGGTTGAGCCGCCGGGAGAGCGCCACGCCGGCCGCGGACTGCACGGAATCGGGAAGGGGCATGCCCTCCTTGGACATGGCCAGCGCCGACCGGTCGACGTTCCGGATGAAGTTTTCGCAGGACGTTTCGTATTCGTTGAGGGATTCTTCCACCATACGCCGGATGAAGTCTCTCCTGGGGTCCTTCATCAGATGGTCGAAGCTGAAGGAGTGATTGTTGAACCGCGCGTCCAGAATGGCCAGGATGTTTTCGGGACGGCGGTCGAACGCGTAGAAAATCTTTTTCACCCACCTGCGAAATTCATCCGGGCCGACGTCCGGAATCACGCTCGTGCGCAACCGGTATCCGCCGAAATAGGCCGAGGCAAAGGCGAGACGCATCTCTTCCTCCGTGGTCTCGGACATCACCTTCATGCGGCCCAGCACGGCGACCGCGCCGGCGGTGCTTCGGCGGTCGTAGTCTTCAAGGTCGACGCGATAGCGCCCGAAAGCGTTCCCACGCCGATCATCGCCGGGGACGAGTGACGCCACCGACACATGGTGAGCCACGCGTTCCGGAGTCACCTCGGCGGGCCTCACGTACCGCAGATAAACGGTTTTTGCTTCCCGCTGCTCCCGGATGTTGCTCCGGGCTTCGCTCAGTTGTTGCAGGAACGCCGGTTCCGGGTCCGTTCCGGAGACCTGGTGAGCCAATTCCAAGGCCCTGCGGGCGTACTGCAGGACCTGGATGGTCTCTATGCCGGAGACGTCGGAAAAAAACCACGCACAGCTGGTGTACATGAGCATGGCGTGGCGCTGCATTTCCAGCAGTTTCAGAACCGTGGAGCGCTCGCTGAGGCCGAGCGGCATCGCCGACTGCCGGGCAAAAAATTGCTCCCTGTGTTCGCGCGACGGGTTCATGAGCAGGTGGATGTATTCGTTTCGAGCGTGCCACGGGTCGTGGAACAAGCGGGACCCCTCCCGTTCGAACAACAGGGCGAGGTCGTCCCTCAGGGAGTCCAGCGCCTGCCGCAGCGGCGTGCGCCATTTCTGGTTCCAGCCGGGCTTGCCTCCCGTGTGGCAGCCGCAATCTTCGTACCACCGGCTCACTCCGTGGGCGCAGCTCCATGAGGAGCCCCTCCCCTTGTCGCCCGGATGAATTTTCACCTCCATCGTAGGCGGGTGGCGGTGCAGGTATGCCGCGTAGTTGGTCAATTCGAGGCCGTTTTCGGCAAATCCCCCATGGACCGCGTAGGCCAGGGTGAGGTCGGCGAATTTCCGGTGGTGGCCGTACACCTCCCCGTCGGTGGCAACGTGCACGAGCCTTCCGCCGCGTGCACAGTGGAGGGATGTGTCGCGAACGGCCCGGCAGAACCGTTGGCCGTCGCCCAGCAGATCGCCGAAACTGATATTGTGCGCCAGTCCCCCGTGATAGAAAAAGACGTCGATGTGCGGGCTCGCGTCGGTGCGGTCCGAATCCTCGGCATACACACGATACGGCTGCGATATGTCGAGTTCCACCGGCGAAACGGGAAGCCAGGGGTCCGCTCCGATGGGGCGCACGGCTTCGGCCTGATGGGGGGAGAGAATGATGAAATGCACGCCTTGCCGGATGAGTTCACGCACGGTCGGGGCATCCACGGCCGTTTCCGGCATCCACATGCCGAGGGAATCGCGTCCGAAGTGGTGCTGAAAGTTCATCCTTCCCCAGTAGATCTGGGTTTCCTTGTCCCGTTGGTTGGCCAGGGGCAGGATCATGTGGTTGTACGCCTGAGCGATGCCGTTGCCGAACCCCCATCTCGTTCGACTTGCCTTATCCGCTTCCAGAATGCGGCCGTAGAGCAAGCGGTCCTTCTTTTTGATCCAGTCGATGAGCGTGGGGCCGAAATTGAAACTGATCCAGGCGTAGTTGTTGACGATGTTCAGGATGGCACCCCTCTGACCGACCACCCGGGCGCAGGAGTTGGGCCGATAGCATTCCGCCGCGATTCGTTCGTTCCAGTCGTGGAAGGGCGCGGCCGATTCCTGTAGTTCAATTTCCTCGGTCCACCCGTTTTCTCTGGGCGGCTGATAGAAATGGGCGTGTAGAATCACTTGGCAATCGGACATTGCATCTCACTTGGAAGCTATGGGGGAAAACATTCGCCTGCCGCGAAAGCCGGCAACGGGGCGCATTCGGTCTTCTACGGATACGGGACGGCAGTGTATATCGATTATTGCAACGATTCCACTACAATCCCGTCGGTGACGACGAAACAATGCAAACAGGATGCCTAATGATCGGGGACGAGTGGGCGGGGAGCTTACGGCAGGAGCCGTTGATGTTCACCGTTCTCCGGTTTGCGAACCGTCGGGCGTCAGAGCCGTTTCAGGGACTTGAAGAAGAGTTCCGAGGTTTCGGTCTTGAGGGCGCGCGGATCCACTGCTTCAACGATTTTGACCGGTTCACCCTGCACCGAGCCGGGCTCGTGGAGGTCCAGAATCCTGGGAATGAGGGGTTGTATCTTCTTATTCAGTATCACGCAGATTTTCGGTTCCAGGGGTGCCTGCATGTTGGTATCGACCACGATTCCATACTCTTCGGAACTCAGCTTCACCAGGCTGCCGATCGGGTAGATGCCGACGCACTTCACGAAAAGATCGGCGAGGTCGGGGTAGAAATCCTGCGCCTTACCGCGATAGAGAATATGCAGCGCATTGCTGGGATAAACCGCCTGCCGGTACACTCGGTCCGTGGTCAACGCATCGTAGACGTCGACGACGCTGAGGAGGTTTCCGAACCGGCTGATGTTTTCGCCGCGGATCCCGTGAGGATATCCCTTGCCATTGTACTTTTCGTGGTGCTCTATGACCATTTTCAGCACGGGTTCGGGAATGTTTGCGTGCTTCTCCAGCATGGCATGACCGAGCGCGGGGTGATTTTTCATGACCGCGAATTCTTCCTCGGTCAGTTTTCCGGGTTTATTGAGGATGTGGTCCGGTATCCGCACTTTTCCTATATCGTGAAACATTCCACCGACGCCGAGCAGCGCGAGATCGTCCGCCGACAATCCGAGGTACTGGCCGAAAACCACCGCCAGCACGGAGACGTTTGCACTGTGCGTATAGGTATACTCGTCGTAGGACCTCAGGTTGGTAATCGCCGTCAATGCATTGGCGTTGCGCTGCACGCTTTTGATAACGGAATCGACGAGCGGCACGGCCCTTTCGAATTCCACCATTCTCCCCGCCCGCGCCTCATGCACGAGCCCCTTGGCGAAGTTCACCATTTCGGCATGTATTCGGCGGGCATTCCCCATTTCTCCCGCCAGAGACACACCTCCCCCATCGGAGGGCGCGCGGTCCCGCTTCCCCTCCGGCTGCCGCACCGGACTCTTAGGCGGCATCGGCACCACCGTTAGAGGCTGGTTCGGCACGTCGAGCCCTTTTGCGATATCGATGTAAAGCTCCTTTACACCTACCGCCTTCAATGCTTCCACGTCCTCGCGCGTGTTCATTTTTCCCTTCTTGAAAAAAAAGAGGGGACGATCCAGCCAGGAGAGCGCTATCCGTTCGACATACATACCCGGCACGAGCTGTTCGATAGAAATCTTCTTGAGCATGAGACGAATCCATACAACCTCAGGAGGAAATCAAATGCCGGAAACGCAAGGAGGACACTCCGCTCCATTCAACAGCGTTCCTTAGCCTTCCGCTTTTCTCAAAGACCGAGCCCGACTCGGAAAGGAGGGGAAAAGCTGCCGTTCCTTTGTATATATGTTGCAGACCGACGGTTCCGACGAACCGGCAACGGCGAAAACAGCGCGACGTCGCAACCTAACAGGATCATAAAAGAGCAATCATTATCCCATAAGGTTCTAAGGTCAATTCTGTATAATGAAGAGTAAGGGTTTTTTCAAGGATTTAAGCCAAAGCGGCAGATGTCGATTAAATCGTTTTCTCCTCAAAAAACATCATTTTTCTCCTGCGATTCGAAACAAACGGGCCTTTCGAAATTTTTAATTTTCAGTTGAAACTCCCTCGTAACGGATAATGTCCACCGCTCCGGACGAAATCTCAAGGGGGGCGAAGGTAATCTATTCCTTGCTTGGGTATTTGGCACAAATCTTGATTGCCTATAATGGAATTCATTCATGAGGAATAGCTGAGTGAAGCGACGAAAAGGATTACGGATGTGAACGCATGGCTCTCCGCCGATTCGAAGAGGTAATATGATGGCGAACTCGCCCCAGTCGACCCTGGAAGGTTCCACACATCTGCATTTGTTTTCGGAAACCGAACTCCACCAGCTCTATAGCGCAGCCACCGTGAAGAACCTCCCCCCCGATGCCTTCCTCGTGAAAAAGGGCGGATGTCCCGCCTCGATTTACCTGATCAACAAGGGGTCGCTAAAAGTGGTACGAAACGGCGGACATTCGAAAACCGACGTAGCGATTTTTTCCGCCGGCGACTGTATCGGCAACACCCCATCCTGCACGACGATCGACCCGCTCACCTCGTGCGTCGCGCTCGAACCGCTCACGGTGATGGAGTTGGATCAGACCGGACTGCAATCGCTCTCCGCCAACGTACGGAGCTACATCCTGTCGAAACTGGTGGACTGCGCGGCGGAATTCATGAAGGCTTTCCGCGCCGGGGAGAAGCTCCAGGCGGGACAGAGCCTCCTCCTCACCAATTACATGAGAAATTTTTATCAGCAATACACGGGGAACTATGCCGAGTCCCCGTTGATCCAGAAAATCGTGAACAACATTCCCAGTCTGCCGACGCATGTGGGGCTATTGATGGCTCGCCTTCAGGACCAGGACGTGTCCGTCAAAGAGATCGTCGATCTGGCCCAGGAGGATCCATCCCTCGTTTCGGCGGTGCTCAAAACCGTCAACTCCCCCCTCTACGGCTTTGCCTCCCAGATAGCCGATTTCCACCGCGCCGTACTCCTGCTCGGGCTCAACCAGATCTATCAACTGGTGCTGTCACACGGAATACGCAACGTCATGCCTCCCACCGACGATTTCCGCGAGATGCACGCTCATTCAGTTCTGATCTC
Source organism: uncultured delta proteobacterium (assembly GCA_963826125.1). Taxonomy (GTDB): domain Bacteria; phylum Desulfobacterota; class Desulfarculia; order JACQYL01; family CAWGVV01; genus CAWGVV01. Next base: position 1,706,990 of record CAWGVV010000001.1, read on the forward strand.
CCATATTGCGTATGAATTATCTCGGGCGTGCAACAAGGAAAAGCCGGTCGTCATGAGCACCATCGGTCTGCTCCACGACATCGGGAAAAGCGTTATCTCCCTCCTGAGGAAACAAAACCCCTCACTGGTGATGTTCATCGACCTGCTCGACCACGCGAAACTCGGATCGATTCTGCTCGGAAAATGGAATCTCCCCGACTCCATCTGCCTGCCGGTGGAAAACCAGGCCTACTGTTATTTCTGCCGACCGGGCAGGCTGTCTCCGGAGTACCGGAACTCCCTGGCCATCCTTCATGTGGCTCATCTTTGCTACGATACCGTCAAGGAGGCGAAGCCGGACGCCACCAACGGCGTGTTCGTGGACGACTACCTGTCGTTCCTCGGATTCAAGAAATTTACCGTCAAGCGGCTCACCATGAAACATACCCTGCCCTCGCTGGTGAAAAACGCGAATAAATTTCCCGTCCACGTGAGGACATTCTTCTCCCAGATGCTGAAGAATTTCTACCGAGAACAGGAAGGATCATAAAACGGACGATCATCGTCATTATCTTGACTAAATCGTTTCAGGGATGTCGAACGGTCCGATACGTCCGCGGCTCGTCCATCGGAACCGGAGAAGGATCGGAAAAGGATCACGACGACGATGTTCCTCCTCTTCCGGTATCCAGGTACATACGCAGCTTTGCCAGGTCGAAACACGATTCCTGAAGCCCCAGTTTCATGCAGGTAATGAACATCTCCCCATCTTCGACGCCTATCTGTTCCGCCATGTACTCCTTTACCATCTGCAGGCAGGCGAGATTTGCCGGAAGTCCGTTCCAGAGATTCCAGCTGCGGAAATGGATGCTGAAATGGAGTTTGCCGTACTTGATTGCCGTGTCTATCCCGCGGAGGCACTGGGTGGTTCCGGGTTCCCTCTTGTTGAAACCGTTGCTTATGGTTCTCTCCCGAATCGCTCCGCCTGAATCTCTGTCCGAAACCTCGATCGTTTCCCGGTAGTCGACGGAGGTATCGTAGAACAGCAGGCTTTCCGGACGGCCGACCGTCATGTAGCAGTGTTTGGTTCCGGGGCCGTTCTCACGGTAGTATCGTACGATCCATTCGATCTGCCACGCCAGATCCTGCCCGTACGTGTAGTGTTCTCCGGGCTGGGATACGTCCGTCATATAATACGGAAGGTAGCGCTCCGCATACCCGATCTCCACGGGATCGGGTATGCCTATCCCGGCGGGAATCTGCGGTTCCAGCGGCCGTGTTCCCGGATGAGTGACCTGCGCGGAGACGAAATCGAGTTCCCATCGGCGGGAAGGAGTACTTCCCTTGGTTACCTCGTATTCCCTTCCTTCTTCCACGGCGGCCCTCACCAGCTGGTACCACAAATCGGGGATATCGCGCGCTTTGACAAAAACCGGAGTCAACATGATGGGCCTCTTTTCCGATCGTGGTATCGGGAGTCCGGGTAGGAGACGTCCCCACTCCTGAAAACCGCCGATCCTTTCCTCATTCCTCACTTAGCACGAAACCTTGTGAGGAGAAAAGAACAGCGTGTTTCGCCCCGAATTCAGGGGCCGCCACGGGGTGTTTCCTTTCCAGTTATTTCTTATCACTGCTTTATTACTGTTATTACATCGTTGACCAGGCTTTGCATTCATGTTTATAAGTATTTGAAATGATATTTTGATAAATACTCAGCCTTTGTTTGTCCATATTTGGTAATTAACCGGCAATCTCGCATTATTCTGGATTGTATTTAATTTTTCCTTGCAGGTCGATTTCCGCACCCTCGGAAGAAAAAGGCGCTTGTACCGGGGCCGAAAGGGTGCAAAAAAAGAAAGGGAGCCACGCCCAAGAGGGCGTGATTCCCCGTAAAAAGTGCCTGGAGCCGGAATCGAACCGGCACGACCTTGCAGCCGAGGGATTTTAAGTCCCTTGCGTCTACCTATTCCGCCATCCAGGCTGAAACGACGAGGGCCATGGTTAAACAAATTTCCGCGCAGGTCAATGAAAAATAGCGGTCGAGAAGCGATGAGCCCTGCCTGGAGCTTCAATACCAATAGGGGTAAGCGGAGGGGTACTCCCGAGAACCGACTTCCGGAGCTTCGATCCACCGCGGATATGATTCCGACTGGGATCTCGTGTAGGGAGGCGTATAGTACACCCCTACTTCCCCCAGGTTCCTCGATCCCACGTAACATCCGGAAACCGACAAGACAGCAAGAACTATCAGCAGAAACACCCGTGCTTTCATTGTTACCGCCCCCGTTATGGGTGGAGTGAAAGGTCGCCTCTCATTGAAATCGACGTTTTTCCCCGTTTCTTGAACAAAAACGGGAATCAATCGGAGGAAGGTGCCCTCTCCGAGTCCTTCTGAACCGGTCTTCTTTTCGTTCGGACGCACCATGAGGCGCAATGCAATTTAAATGGACCTTGCCCGGGCGAAGCGCCGGCAGATCGGAGTCTTGTAAATGGAGTCAACGATGAAAAAGAACCTCAAAACCGTTTCCGTGGCCATTCCGAAGAAACAATTCCGTCAGATCCTCGATTTCATGGAACAGGTAGCCCCCGATGTCGGATCCGAAAAAGAGTCGACCACCGTGGCTTCTTTTCTGCGCCAGGCCATCACCGAGTTTCTGGTGCGCCGCGGCTATGACGAAGTGGAGGTTGAATTCGCGATACGCCAAGGCAGGCCCGCCCGCAGGCGCTGATCCGCTTCCGAACCAGTGGGAGAAGAGGGCAATCTTTTGAAAATACGCTCCGCGCCTCCGAACGGGAAGAGGCGCGGAGAAGAATGCCGACGGACCGTTACTGGACCTGAACCGTCACGCGATCGGCGGGTTTCTTCTTCCATTTGGAAAGCGTCATCACCAGCACGCCGTTTTTGTATACCGCTTCACTCTTATCGGCATCCACCAGTGCAGGGAGTTCGATTTCTCGATAAAAGGAGCCGTAGGATCGCTCCATGGAGCGGTAGTGTTCCTGCTCGCACGGCTCCTCCTGTTTTTTCTGTCCCTGAATGACGAGTTTCCTGCCTTCCACCTGGATGTCCAGGTCTTTCGGATCGAGCCCCGGCAATTCGATGCGCACGCTAACGTCGTCGGAAGACTCGACCACGTCCACACAGGGCATCCATTCCCTTCGCCTCGTGCCTTGTTCCACAACGATCCCGAAACAGCGATCGAACACATCGTCCATTTCTTTGCGCATGCTGTCCAACTGCTTCTCGTGCCACTTCACGAGTGTGATCATGAGCGGTTGCCTCCTTCCGAGCGGTAACCGTGAATTTCCTCGCTCAACGGAAACGGTACTGCTTTTCAAAGTATAGCGGTTTTAAAAAAAACTTCAATGTGCGGGGTGGGCCATTTCTTCAGATTCCCGCAGCCAATCCAGCGCCTCTTTCTCGTCGGCGGCCCTGCGGAGCCGATCGAGGAGCTGCCCGTCACGCAGGGTGCGGGACAAACCAGCCAGCAGTCGGGAGAGCAGATCGAATCGGTCGTGCGGTACGAGGAGGGTAAACACGACGTCCACCGGTTTATTGTCCATGGCGTGAAACTCTATGGCCTTGTTCAACGTGGTCACCACCACCACGAAGTGTTCGGCTCCGCCACGATCCGTATGGGGGACCGCCATCCCCTGCCCGATTCCGGTGGACATGATTTCCTCACGCTCGATGAGGCCGCTGCATACGTCGTATTCGTCCTCGACGTAGCCGTAGGAAGCGAGCACCGCCGCAAGCTTTTCGAAGAGGGATTGTTTGTCACCCACGTCGAGTCTGAGCAGGACCAGTTCTTCCGGTATTTTGTCGAAGATCTTCATAGTGAAGCGCAGCAGCCTCTTCTCGGAGGAGCCCGGCCCCTTCCGTTCGTTTACGGTTAGGAGAATATTCTAGCTCTCACCAGATGCGGGTGTCAAAAATTTCTCTTTCCGCCGACCAACTTTCACGTCATGGCGAGCGCCCCCCGGTTACGACAGGTCCATGGCAAGCTCCCGATAGCTCTTGATCTTGTCGCGCACGTGGGCCGCTTCCTCGAATCGGAGCTGCTTGGCCAGCCGTTTCATTTCCTGTTCCAGTTCCTTGATCCTCTTTTCCAGGTCGGCCACGGTCAGGTATTTGTCTTCCGCTTCGGCCGCCATGGGAACGGTGACGTAATCAGCTTCGTACACGCTGCCGAGCACGTCCCGGATGGACCTGATGACCGTCTCCGGGGTGATGTTGTTTTCGGTATTGTACTCCTCCTGCAGCTGCCGCCGACGTTCCGTCTCCGCGATGGTCCGCTGAATGGATCCGGTGATCTGGTCGGCGTAGAGGATTACCCTGCCGTGGACGTTTCGGGCCGCCCGCCCGCAGGTCTGGATGAGGGACGTCTCCGACCGCAGAAAACCCTCCCGGTCGGCGTCGAGCACCGCCACCAGGGAAACCTCGGGAATGTCCAGCCCCTCCCGCAGGAGGTTGATGCCCACCAGCACGTCGAACTTGCCCGCACGCAGGTCGCGGATGATTTCCACTCGTTCGATGGTGTCGATGTCCGAGTGGAGGTAACGCACCTTTATGCCCGCATCGGCCAGGAAATCGGTGAGGTCTTCCGCCATGCGCTTGGTAAGGGTCGTCACCAGCGTGCGCTCCTTGGCCTCCACCTGTTTCCGCACCTCTTCGAGCAGGTCGTCCACCTGGCGGCGGGCCGGGCGCACCTCGATGCGGGGGTCCATCAGCCCCGTGGGGCGAATGACCTGCTCGGCTACCTTGCCTTCCGATTCCCGCAACTCGTACTGCGCCGGCGTCGCCGATACGTAGATCACCTGGTTGACCACCCGGTTGAATTCCTCGAAATTGAGCGGCCGGTTGTCCAGGGCCGAGGGCAGCCGGAAGCCGTACTGCACCAGCGTCTCCTTGCGCGAACGGTCTCCCCGGTACATACCGTTGAGCTGGGGCACGGTGACGTGGCTCTCGTCGATGAACAGGAGGAAATCGTCCGGGAAATAATCGATGAGGGTGGGCGGCGGATCCCCGGCGGAGCGTCCGGTGAGATGCCGGGAATAGTTTTCGATCCCGTGGCAGAACCCCATCTCCACGATCATTTCCAGGTCGAAGTTGGTCCGTTCCTCGATACGCTGCGCCTCGATGAACTTCTTCTCCCCCAGGAAGTAGTCGACCCGCTCCTTCAGCTCCTCCTTGATGGCCTTGATGGCGGTGCTGCGCGTGTCGTGGGTGGTCACGTAGTGGCTGCCGGGGTAGATGGGAATGCGGTCGCGCCGAGCCAGAATCTTTCCGGTGAGGGGGTCGATCTCGCTGATGGAATCGACCACGTCGCCGAAAAACTCCACGCGGAGGGCCTTCTGATCCTCGTAGGCCGGGATAATCTCCACCACGTCTCCCCGCACACGGAAGGTGCCGCGATGAAAATCGTACTCCTTGCGCTGGTACTGGATTTCGATCAGACGCCGAAGCATCTCCTCGCGGCTCATCTCCATGCCCTCTTCCAGCAGAATAAGCATGTCGTGGTAGGCTTCGGGCGAGCCGAGGCCGTAGATGCAGGAGACGCTGGCCACGATAATCACGTCCCTTCGTTCGAACAGGGACATGGTGGCCAAGTGCCGCATCTTGTCGATCTCCTCGTTGATGGAGGAGTCCTTCTCTATATAGGTGTCCGAACTGGGGATGTAGGCTTCGGGCTGGTAATAGTCGTAATAGCTGACAAAGTACCCCACGGCGTTGTTGGGGAAAAAATCCTTGAATTCGCCGTAAAGCTGGGCGGCGAGCGTCTTGTTGGGGGCGATCACCAGGGTCGGGCGCTGCACGCGTTCGACCACGCAGGCCATGGTGAAGGTCTTGCCGGACCCGGTGACGCCGAGGAGGACCTGGTCCTTGTCACCCCCGACCACTCCGTCCGCCAAGCGGTCGATGGCCCGGGGCTGATCGCCCTGCGGCTTGAAATCGGTAACGAGTTGGAAGCGGTTCATCGGAGGTCAGGCCATCCTCCATACAGTGCCTTCCGGACGGTCTTCAATCACCACGTTCATGTCGGTCAACTGCTTTCGCAATTCGTCGGCCCGGGCCCAGTTTTTCGTCTTTCGCGCCGCCACTCGTTCCGCCACCAGGGAGTCGATGAGCTCCCGGTCGATGTTGGCTTTTTCAAGACCCCGCTGCTCCTGAAAGGCGGCGAACCCTTCCGGCGTGTCCCGCAGGAGCCCCAGAATCCCGCACGTCTCCAGGAGCGCCTCACGGGCCGAAGCCAGCACCGCGACTCCGGTTTCCCGGACGGCTCCCTGCTGCGCGTCCAGCATCCGGTTCACGGCTTTCACCAGGGAGAAGAGGTGGCCGATGGCCGACGCCGTATTGAAGTCGTCGTCCATGGACTCGACGAACCGTTCCCGCAGGAGCGTTGTTTCCTTCCGCACCTCGCGCTCGTCGTCGCTGAGCCGGCCGTCATCCACGTCCTTGGGAGACGCATCGCCGCAGGCTCGGTTCATCCGGTCCAGCGCAAAATAGAACCTGCCCAGGGCGTTCTCCACCTCGCCGATGGATTCGGGGCTGAAGTCGAGCGGGCTGCGGTAGTGGATGGAGAGCAGGAAATACCGCAGCACCTCCGGATGGTACTCCTTCAGCAGGTCCCGGATGTTGAGCACGTTGCCGATGGATTTGGACATCTTCTCCCGGTCCATGGTCACGAAGCCGTTGTGCATCCAGTAGCGGGCAAAGGGTTTGCCCGTGGCGGCCTCGGCCTGGGCGATTTCGTTCTCGTGGTGGGGGAAGATGAGGTCCTTGCCGCCACCGTGAATGTCCAGCGTCTCGCCCAGAATCCGGGTGCTCATGACCGAGCATTCGATGTGCCACCCCGGCCTGCCCTCGCCCCAGGGACTCTCCCACCGGGGTTCGCCCGGCTTGGCGCTCTTCCACAGCGCGAAATCCAGCGGGTTTTTCTTGCGCTCGTCCACGTCGATTCTGCTGCCGGCGATCATCTCCTCGGGGTCCCGTCCGGAAAGCTTGCCGTAACCGGCAAAGCTGTCCACGGCGAAGTAGACGTCGCCGTCCACCGCATAGGCATGGCCCTTGTCCACGAGCGCACCGATGACCCGTATCATGTCGGGAATGTTTTCGGTGGCCAGCGGTTCCACGTCGGGCGCCAGGGTCCCCAGGGCGGTCATGTCGCTACGGTATTCGGCGATGAACTTGCGGGCGATCTCCGCGGACTCCACTCCCTGCTGAATGCTCTTGTTGATGATCTTGTCGTCCACGTCCGTGAAGTTACGCACGTAGGTCACGTCATACCCCCGGTAACGGAGGTACCGCACAACGGTGTCGAACACCACGGCCGCCCGGGCGTGGCCGATGTGGGAATAGTCGTAGGCCGTGATGCCGCAGGTGTACATCCGTACCTTCTTCCCGTCCCGGGGAACGAACTCCTCTTTCTTTCCGGACATGGTGTTATAGAGTCTCAAAGCCATGCGAATACTCCTCGAATACGTCACCGCTTCCCTTTCCGGGAGCGGACTCTTTCATGGTGAAAATCGTCATCACGGGGCATGTCGGAAAAGGCGCCCGTCCCGCATAGGGACACATTGTAGCCGACTTCCATTCGATGCGCACCCGAACGGAACGATTGCCCTCGAATCTCCCTGTATAGCGGATAAACGGGAGGATGACAACAGGAGGAAAAGAGGCAAGGAGTTGAAGCGGTGTGGGCGTTCCGAAGGACAGGTGGAAATGGGCCGCCTCGGAGAATGCTCTCAAGGAGATATTGGCCAAAAAAAAATGATCACAGAAGTTCTTCGATGGCAAAATAAAAAAAAGTTGCATAGACCATAAACTGAAAGCCTCTTGTCCTTCGGACCCGGACAACGAGTTGTCCGGGCCACCCCGGCTTGGCCGATCAAGCCTCCGCCCGTGTAGTGTCTTCGTTTGAGGGCACGCCGAAAGGGTCTTCGTCATTCATTGGAAAGGACGACGTATCAATGAGCAACAAGAGGTGACATGTCCAGCCCTATCCCTTACTCCCCACATATCACGGCTAGCGTTTATCGATCCTCACCCCGCCGATATCAACCCATGAGCCGTGGTCTACGATTCCGGCGTTCGATAACGATTCCAGCTTCTTCACCTGTTGGAACTGCGGCGTTGAGGTCCGCCACTTGAGCAACCATTCCCGAGTGGTGAACCCGGCCGCTTCGAGGACCCTGAAGATGGCCTGGCGGCCGATGAGCGGCACCGCCCCCCGGGCGAAATTCACCGGAACGTTCACCTTGACGCCCTGTATTTCCACGTCGACGTTCCGGCGGACCATCCGTATGACCCCGCCCGCCGTGGAGATGCGGAAGACGGGCGCCTGGTAGAGGAAGATGCCGACTTTCTGGGCGGCTTCCTCGGGCAGGTGCAGGTAGTCGGCCCCGGTGTCCACCAGGGCGAGGGTTTTCCACTGAGTTCCGTGGGGTCCTCCCGGACCGTGCAGAACCACGGCGCCCTTGGGACGGTTCAGGACGTATTGTTCCCCTGCGTCGAAATCGACCGTGGAATAAGTCATCGGACCCGCTCCTCTTCGTCGAAGTCGACGAACGCGTACACGGCCTGTTCGGCCAGCCCCTGCTCGACGATCTCGTCCATCACCCGTTCAAGGTCCTCGCCGTGCGCATCGATGCGGTCGCCCGCGGTGGCGATCCACTGAAAATTGTAGTGCCGGAGTTCCTCCCAGTTTCTGCGCAGCCAGACGGCTCCGGGCAGCATATCGATCATCGTGGTGTCCTCCGTTATTTCCCCAGAATGGGACCGACCCCTTCCCCCTCGGCGGGAAAGGCCATGATTCTATCGGGGAGCCGCTTGAATTTGACCCTGATGGTATTGACGTCCGTCTTTTTCACGCCGCCGCCGAGCTTGACCACCCAGACACCCGCTTCGCCCTGGGCTTCGGATTCCACCTCGATGCCCATTTCCAGCTCGCACTCCTCAAACTGCATGATGTGGTCGCCCCGGTCTTTCGCCTCTTCTTCCGCCCTGCGGAGTTCGTTGCCCACAAGTTCGATCAACTTGGCCAGGGGAAGTTTGTCCATGATATCCTCCCTTTGTTGGTGGCTGATGCACGGCTTCATCCCGTGAACGAACGAGAGCCATGCCGAACGGTGCGGGCCTCCGCCCACGCCCTCAGTGTACCATGGAAAGGTCCCCCGACGGCATTACCCCCTCAGCGCATTTCCCTTTTCAAACCGTCGAGGCACGCCTTGGCGTCCGGGGCCACGTTATGAAACTTCGCCAGCGTCTGGCACGGCTCTTCGCACTCCGCACAGTTGACCAAACCTTTCTCCCGGCAGCATTTCCTGATTCCGCACGCCCCGCAATAGCCGAGCAACCTTCCCCCTTCGCTGAGGCAGCCGTCGCAGTTGATCTCTTCGGGCTGAAAGGAAAGGCCGAATGTTTCGGCATAATAGGCGGCGGTTTTCTTCCGGGCTTCGTCATCGTCATTCTGTGTTGCCAGGAAGGTGGAACAGCTCGAACAGACAAGACCGCAACAGGCGATCATTTCCGACATGTATTCTCTCCTTTCCTCATCGTTTCCAACACGTTCTTTTTTTTCACTATTTTTCGCGATGCACGTTATATCATGCCGCGTTCCCGGAGGCTTCCCAAAAACGGATCGCTTCGCCGGGTCACTGGTGTTTCCACGGGCTTCGGATCGGCCGACGGGCACTTTCCCCCTTCCGGAACGACCATTTCCACTCCGTTTGTCGGCCTCGCGATCGAGGTTGAAAACCCGTGTCGGGAGCGCTATCCTTTTCGGAGAGTGATGCAACCGGCCCCGTCTCCGAGTCAACCAAACACCTCAACCCAGCAACCCAATTTATGGCAATAAAAGAGGTAACGGTATGAAATCGATTCTGGCCCTTGCCGGAAGCCCCCACAAGAAAAGCAGCACCCATTTCCTGCTGGCTCAGGTCACCGAGGGAGCGTGTTCCGTCGGGGCCAACGTGAAAACCATCTATGCCTCGCGCAAGGAAGGCCAGGGGTGCATCGCCTGTTACAAATGCCGCGAAAGCGATCAGTATGCCTGCGCGGTGGAAGACGAGGTGCAGGACTTCCTGACCGCGCTCCAAGACGTACAAGAGATCGTCATCGCCACGCCGGTTTACTGGTTCGGCCCCACCGCGCAGATCAAACGGTTCATCGACCGCCTCTTCTGCTTCCTGAAGGTCGATTCCGCGACGGGGCAATACAAGAGCAGCCTGAACGGAAAAGGCCTTTCCCTGGTCGTTACCGCGGGCGGCGAAGCGTTCGACGGCGCCGATCTGATCGTGGAGATGATGCGGCGCACGGCGTCCATCACCGGCATGACCTTCCGTGGCACCATCGGCGCCTATTCGGTGCAGGGTGTGGAACAGCTGGAGCAGGACGCCGGCCTCATCGCATCGGCCAAGGAGTTCGGACGACAGTTGGCTTCCTGACCGCCCCTCGACCCGGAAACCACACCGAATCCCGGCGCAGACTTCCCCGACGGCGACACGGTTTTCCGTTGCGATCCGTCGGGGAGGGTCGGGGAAAACGTTCCCGATGAGAAATGATACCATCCGCCGCTATTCGTTATTTTCGGCCGTTCGGACAGGGATATCGTCGGCTTCCGATCCCCTTTCCCGCGGTTCCGGCGTTCCCCGGCCACCTATCTCTACCGAACCCACAAATCGCTTGACAGGCTTGCGGCGATTTTCGTACAGTTACGATGTAGCTAAATTGTAATCACGCCAGTGCTATCCTATTATCGAGGGGGTATCCATGGACCTCGTCCAAATCATTACCGAAATCGTCGGCGCGGAAAACGTGATCGCGGAACGGACCGAATGCATCTGTTATTCACGGGACATGTCCGTTCACGAGGGCGTTCCCGACATGATCGTATACGTGCGCGACGCGCAGCAGGTATCAGGGATTCTGAAAGCCGCCAACGAAGCGAAAACGCCGGTGACGGCGCGCGGGTCGGGCAGCAGCGTCACCGGGGCCGTGCTCCCCATCGAAGGGGGAATTCTGCTGGACCTGAGCCGGATGAACGCAATTCTGGAGATCAACCCCACCAACTTCTATGCACGGGTCCAGCCGGGCGTCATCTGCGCGGCGCTCAACGCCGCACTGGCCAAACACAAGATGTTCTTTCCCCCCGACCCCGGCAGCGCGGCCATCGCCACGCTGGGCGGTATGGTAAACACCAACGCCAGCGGGTTGCGGGCCGTCAAGTACGGCGCGACCAAGGACTACATCAAGGGACTGGAAGTCGTGATGGCCGACGGAAGGATCATCCGCACCGGAACGCTGGCCCCCAAAACGGCCACCGGCTATGACCTCAGCCATCTCTTCGTCAGTTCGGAAGGCACCCTCGGCGTGGTCACCGAGGTCACCATAGAGATCGAGCCCAAACCGGAGTACGAAGCTTTCGCCACGGCCTATTTCGAAAACCTCGACGATGCCGGAAAGGCCATGACCCTCATACTGGAATCGGGCATTCCGCTATGCGCCGGGGAGATCATGGACAGGGTGAGTATCGACGTGGTGCGCGACGCCATGCAGCTCGACATCCCGTCCGTGGAAGCCATGGTCATCATGGAGGTGGACGGCCACAGGGCGGCGGTGAAGGACCAGATGGAGCAGATCAAGGCCATCTGTCTGGACCACAATGGAAAAGACGTGCGCTGGTCCGACGATCAGGCCGAACGGGCCCAGATGTGGCGCGGCCGCGCCGGGCTGGTGTCCTCCCTTTCCAAGATGAAGCCCGGCTGGCGATTGGCCCCCATCTGCGAGGATTTCGGCGTACCCATTTCCAACATCCCGGCCATGATCCGGGGCGCTCAGGAGATAGCGGAAAAATACGACATCCTCATCGCCACCTTCGGCCATGTGGGCGACGGCAACATTCACACCACTTTCGTGGTGGACCTGCTGGACGCCGCGCAGTGGGATCGGCTCAAGCTCGCGGGGGATGCCCTGGTGGAACTCTCCTTCGCCAACCAGGGAACCATCAGCGCCGAGCACGGCACGGGCCTCACCCGCTCACCCCTTATCGCCCGCGAAATGGGTTCCTCCTTCGAGCTGATGAGATCCATCAAGAAGACGCTGGACCCCAACAACATTCTGAACCCCGGCAAGATGGGGTTCGACGACAAGGTGAACGACATCTACTTCAATTTTGCCTTCCAACCCCTGCTCAAGGGGCGCGAGGCGCAGAAGAGCCTCGGCGAACTGGAAGACAACGAACTGCTCAAGTGCGTCATGTGCGGGTTCTGCCGCAATGGCTGCCCCACCTTCAGCGTCACGCAACGGGAATCGCGTAACGCCAAGGGGCGCAACATCCTGGCGTATCAGCTCTTCACCGGGCAGATGGAGCCCAGCAAGGAACTGGCCGATACCTACTATCGGTGCACCACCTGCGGCACCTGCACCTATTACTGCCCCGCGCAGATCAAGGTGCCTGAAATCGTGGCGTCCGCCCGGAAGAAGCTGGCGGAAGCCGGGTTCATCCCCGACAGCTACAAGGCGGTGGTGGAGAACATCCGGAAGACCGGGAACCCCTTCGCCGCGTCCAAAGAGTCGCGCATCGCGGTGTATCCTTCCGAACTGAAAAAAGCCGTGCAGGAAAACACGCTCCCCGAGAAGGCGGACACCCTGCTGTTCCTGGGCTGTGTGCCGAGCTTCGTGGACATGAAGATCGTCCCCTCGCTCATGAACAGTCTGCAGAAGGGCGGCGTGTCGTTCACGACCTTCGCCATGGAGGAAGGGTGCTGCGGGCTCCCCGTCTACCTGTCGGGGTCGAAGGAATTCGGCGCCTACGCCGAGGGAAACATCGAGCGGATCAGGAAGACCGGGGCCCAGCGCATGGTAACCCCCTGCGCGGGATGCTACCACTCCTTCTCGGACATCTATCCCAAGTACGGCGACCTGGGGGTGAAGCTGCTGCACTCGGTGGAATACCTGGAGATGCTGCTCAACGAAGGCAAACTCATCTTCACCAACGCCATCGAACAGAAGGTGACGTACCACGACCCGTGCGACCTCGGTCGGAAGCTCGGCATATTCGAGTCGCCCCGGTCCATCATCAAGCGCATTCCGGGCGTCCAATTTGTGGAAATGGCCAGAAACCGGTTACAGAGCCGCTGTTGCGGCGCGGGCGGGGGCGTTTCCGCCGTGGACCCGGAAATGTCGCTCAACATGGCCAAGCTGCGCGTGCAGGATGCCTTCGACACGGGCGCCGAAATCCTGGTGTCCGCCTGTGCGTCCTGCAAGGACAACCTGCGAAAAGCGCTTAAGGAATTCCCCAAGGAGCAACGCAAGTCATTGAAAATCATCGATATCAACGAACTCGTCCTGCAGGCTTTGGGGAAATAGGGAGATTACGGGCATCATGTCGGAAGAGGCAAAACGGAAGGGATTCAGAAGCGGCGGCATGCTCAAGAAGATCATGGCCGACCATTTTTACGAACTCGATCGGGCGGCCAAGTCCGGGGACCCGAAGATCGCCTGGTGCACCAGCGTGGGCCCGGCCGAACTGCTGCGCGGCATGGGCTTTCTGGTGTACTTTCCCGAAAACCACGGCGCCATGCTGGGCGCCACCCGCACGGCCACCGAGTTCATCCCCATGGCCAACGCGGAAGGATACTCGCCGGACATCTGCTCGTACCTCACCAGCGACATCGGGGCCTATCTGAAGAAGACCACGCCCTTGCTGAAGGCGTACAACATCGAGTCGGTGCCCAAGCCGGACGTGCTGGTGTACAACACCAACCAGTGCCGTGACGTGAAAGACTGGTTTCAGTGGTACGGCCGCGAATTCAGTGCGCCCTGCATCGGGGTGGAGACCCACCGGGAAGTGAGCACGGTCGAGCCGCACCACGTCCAGTCGGTGGCGGCGCAGATCAAAAGCCTCATTCCGACGCTGGAAGAGGTTTCCGGCCGCAAGTTCGACATGGACCGTTTCCGGGAAGCCGTCCGGCTCTCCCGCGAATGCACGGATCTGTGGAAGTCGGTGCTCCAAACGGCGTCGGCCAAGCCGTCGCCCCTCACTTTCTTCGACGCCACCATCGTCATGGGTCCCGCCGTGGTCGCCCGCGGCACGCAGGAAGCGGTAACGTATTACCGGGAACTGCTGACCGAACTCAAGGAACGGGTGGATCAGGGTATCCCTGCCATAGAGGGCGAACGGCACCGGCTGTACTGGGAAGGCATGCCCATCTGGGGCAAGCTACGGCCGCTGTCCGAACTGTTCCGGCAGTTGAAAAGCTGCGTGGTGGCGTCCACCTACTGCAACAGCTGGATATTCGACGCCTTCGACCCGGATGAACCGTTCGAAAGCATGGCCAGGGCCTATACCGAGCTGTTCATCGTCCGCGACGAATCGTACAAAGAAAAATACATCCGGGAATGCCGGGACCTGTTCGGCTTCGACGGCATCGTCTTCCACGATGCCAAGACCTGCCCGAATAATTCCAACAACCGCTACGGTATGCCCCAGCGGCTGGAAAAACTGCTGGGTGTCCCCGCCCTGGTCATCAACGGCGACCTCAACGACCTGCGCTGTTATTCGGAAGAGCAGGCCATGACCAACATCGAAGCCTTCATCGAGCAGCTTGACGAGAGGCTATGAGCGCGGGACTCTACGGCGGGATAGACATCGGGGCGGCCAATGCCAAAACGGTGCTCCTGGACGACGAAAAGAACGTGGCGGCGCTCGACGTACGGCGTTCCGGCCATGATTTCCCCGCCACCGCCGAGGCGGCCTGGCGGGAAGTGCTCGCCGCCGCCGGGGCGCGGGGAACGGACGTAAAGTACGTGGTTTCCACCGGGTATGGGCGCCGGAACGTTCCCTTCGCCAACGACAACCGGACGGAAATCAGTTGCCACGGCCGGGGATGCTACCACTTCTTCCCCCGGCCCATCACCATCATCGACATCGGCGGCCAAGACAACAAGGTCGTGAAACTCGACGGGAACGGCGCCCGGGTGAGTTTCAAGATGAACCGCAAGTGCGCCGCGGGCACCGGTGCTTTCCTGGAAGAGATGGCGTACCGCCTCAATCTGCCCCTGGACGAACTCAACGACTATGCCTGCAAGGCCGGGGGAGAAGTCGCCCTGGGCAGTTTCTGCACCGTCTTCACCGCCACCGAGGTACTGGAGAAAATCAGGGCCGGAACTCCCGTGGCCGATATCGTGAAGGGATTGTTCCGGTCGGTGGCCAAGCGTGTCCTGGAGATGGACACCCTGACCGAAAACGTGGTGCTTACCGGCGGAGTTGCCGCGCACAACCCGATATTGCAGAAGATCCTAGCCGAAGAGATCGGCCGTGAGGTGCTCGTTCCTCCGCATCCGCAGTTTACCGGGGCCATCGGAGCGGCCCTGTTCGCCCTCCAGTTCGGTGCCTCAAACTGAGCCCTTTTCCGGCCCGGCAAAAGCGGGCCCGGGCGGAACCCCCGCGTTGCCGCCCCGGCCGCGGGAGCGACGGGAAGCGGCTTTCAGGGCCGGGCGATGCGGGGATCGGACGGAAGGTCCCCCAATTCTTTGCCGAAACGTGAACCACCATTTTCAGCGTAGGAAGGGAGAGGTTTCATGAGTAGATGGATGCATGTGGGTGAAGTGCTGGACATGGCGGCCTACCTGTACCCCGACAAGATGGGCGCCAAGGATCTCGTGCGGTCCCTCACCTTCAGGGAATGGAACGAACGATGTAACCGGTTGGCCAACGGACTGCTGGACATGGGCCTCAAGAAGGGCGACAAGGTAGCCATCATCGCCTACAATTGTCTGGAGTGGATGGAAATGTACGGCGCCTTCGCCAAGAGCGGCCTCATCGCCGTACCCATCATGTTTCGGCTCACTCCGCACGAATACCACTATATTCTGGACGATTCCGAAGCCAAGGCGTTCATCGTGGCCTCCGAGTTCACCAAGGGTGCGGATTCGTTGAGGGACAAGCTGCCCGGTATCCCGGCATCCAACTATATCTTCCTCGGAGGGCCGAAGGCTCCGGACGGATATGTCCATTATGAAGACCTCGTCGAGAAAAGCTCCCCGGACAGCCCGCCCGTAAAGGTCGAGCACGACGACATCTGGGTGATCATGTACACTTCCGGCACGACCGGCAGACCCAAGGGCGTCGTTCGCTCGCACGAAAGCTTCGTGGCCCAGTATTTCTCCAACATCGCCGAACTGGGGTTCAACCGCGACGACATCGGGCTTCTGGTCATGCCCATGTGCCACATCAATTCCATCTACTATTCTTTCGTGTTCACCTACACCTACGGCGGCCTGTGCGTGTACAACATGGTGAGCTTCAATCCGGAGCACCTCCTCAAGACGCTGGCCGAGGAAAAGATCACCTTCACGTCCCTCGTTCCCACCCATTACATCATGATGCTGGCGCTGCCGGACGAGGTGAAAAACAAGTACGACGTAAGCTGCATCCGCAAGCTCATGTGCTCCTCCGCCCCCGTGCGCAAGGACACCAAAATCGACATCATGAATTACTTCAAGAACTCGGAACTGTTCGAAGCCTACGGGTCCACCGAAGCGGGGCTAGTGACGCTGCTCCGTCCCGAGGACCAGATGCGCAAGCTGGGCTCCATCGGCCGCGAGATCGTCGGTTCCCGCCGGCTCAAGCTCCTGGACGAGGACGGCAACGAGGTGCCCGACGGCGAAGTGGGGGAACTCTACTCCCACACGCCCATCGTCTTCAACGAGTACTGGAAAATGCCCGAACAGACCAAAGCCGCCTTCCGGGGAGAATACTTTTCCGCGGGCGACATGGCCAAACGGGACGAAGACGGCTATTACGTGCTGGTCGACCGCAAGAAAAACATGATCATCACCGGCGGGGAGAACGTCTACCCGTCGGAAGTGGAAAACGTGGTGGGTTCCCATCCCAAGGTGAAGGACGTGGCGATCATCGGCGTGCCCGACGCCAAGTGGGGTGAGTCCATAAAGGCAGTGATCATTCTCCACGAGGGCGTGGAGCGGACGGACGCACTCAAACGTGAGATTATGGAATTCCTGAAAGACAAAGTCGCGGGCTTCAAGAAACCGAAATCCATCGATTTCATCGCCGACGACGAAATGCCCAGGACGGGAACCGGAAAGATTCTCCATCGGCTACTCCGGGACCGGTACGGGACGTGGAGCGACAACCGGTAACCGCATTCGTGCAATCATTCCAGAAACGGCCGATTGAATCGCCGTAAAAAGGGAGGGACGGAATATGTTGACCAAGGCGTATATCCCCTACAAAGGCTACTTTTCTTCCCCTTTCATCCGCTGGCAGGGGAGCCTGGCCGCGGAAAACGCCATCGTTCTCGGCGCCGAGACGACGAAACGGTGGATGACCGAACGTAAGATCGACCCGCACCAGTTCGACTATCTCTTCCTCGGCTTCACCATCGCCCAGCACCACGGATTCTATGGCGGCCCCTGGGCCGCGGCATTGGCCGGCATGGACGGCATTCCCGGCGTCACCGTGAGCCAGGCGTGCTCCACCTCCACCACTATCCTCTGGCAGGCGGCCCTCGGCGTGGAGAACGACCAGATGAACACCGCCTTCGCGCTCATGGCGGATCGTTGCTCCAACGGCCCGCACCTCGTGTGGCCGAACCCCGGCGGGCCCGGCGGGCAGGTCGAGTCGGAAAACTGGGTAATGGACAACTTCAATCACGATCCCTGGGCCCGGAATGCCATGATCCAGACGGGGGAAAACGTGGCCAGGGAAGCAGGCTTCACCCGCCGGGAATGCGATGCGCTCACCCTGCGCCGCTACGAACAGTACCAGGACGCACTGGCCGACGACCGGGCCTTCCAGAAACGCTACCTCTTCCCGCTGGAAATCCGGCTGAGCAAGAAGAAGAGCATCACCATCGAAAAAGACGACGGCATCGCGGCGTGCACGGCGGAGGGACTGGCATCGCTCAACACCGTCATGCCCGACGGGGTACATACGTTCGGTGCCCAGACGCACCCGGCCGACGGCAACTGCGGTCTGATCGTCACGACCAGGGACAAGGCAAAGGAACTGAGTGCCGATCCCAAACTGGACACTGCGATCGTCTCCTACGGATTCGCCCGGGCAAAAAAAGGCTTCATGGCCGCCGCCGTGGTGCCCGCCTGCCGCAAGGCGCTGGAGCAGGCGGGGATCGGAATCAAGGACGTGGCGGCGATCAAAACCCACAATCCGTTCGCCGTTAATGACTTGTTTTTAGCCAAGGAAATGGGTATTGACTGGAAAGGCTTCAATAATTTCGGAAGCTCTCTGATCTTCGGTCATCCGCAGGGACCCACGGCGGGGAGGCTCATCATCGAAATGATTGAGGAACTCTCGCTGAAAGGCGGGGGATACGGGTTGTTCGGGGGATGCGCGGCCGGAGATACCGCGGCCGCCCTGGTGATCAAGGTAGGTTAACGAGTACACATTACTTTCGCACCGGCTGTCCGTGGTCCGGGGATTGACCTCCTCCCGGACGCACGGCACATGTATGAGCTGAAAAAAGGAGAGCGGCAGTATGGATTTCAACCTGAGCGAAGAACTCCTGATGTTGAAAGAGACGGCACGGGACTTCACGGAAAAGGAAATCATTCCTTTCGCCGACAAATGGGACGAGGAACATTTTTTCCCGCGTGAAGTGATCAGCAAGATGGGCGAGCTGGGATTCTTCGGCTGCGTCATCCCCGAGGAATACGGCGGCAACGACATGGGCTTCCTGGCGCAGTCCATCCTGACCGAAGAGATCGCCCGGGGAAGCAGCGCCCTGCGCGTGGCTTTCAACATGCAGACGCTGGGATCGGCCCTCGAACTCCTGCGGTATGCAAACGAAGAAACCAAAAAGAAGTACATCCCGGGTCTGGTGGACGGAAGCCTCCTGGGCTGCTTTGCCATCACGGAGCCCAATGCCGGCTCCGATACCCTCGCCATGAAGACCACCGCCGATAACAAGGGCGACTATTACTCCATCAACGGTTCCAAAACCTGGATCAGCAACGCCCAGGTGGCCGACGTCTGCGTCGTGTACGCGTACACCGATCGGAGCAAGGGCGGCAAGGGGCTTTCCGCCTTCGCGGTGGAACTGAAAGTGGACGGCGTGACCACGCGCCCCCTGGACAAGATGGGAACGCGCTCTTCACCGACGGGCGAAATCTACTTCGACAACGTCAAGGTACCAAAAGAAAACCTGCTGGGCAAGGAAGGCGACGGCGTCAAGATCATGTTTTCCTCCCTCAACCAGACCAGGCTCTCCACCGCGGCCGGCGGCGTGGGCGTGGCCCAGGCGGCTTATGAAGCCGCAGTGAAGTATTGCACCGAACGCGAACAGTTCGGGCAGGCGGTGGGCCAGTTCCAGATGAACCAGGACATGATCGCCCAGATGTGCGTCCAGATCGAGGCGGCGCGGCTGCTGACGTACAAGGCATCCATGCAGAAGGACGAAGGCAACCTCGGCAACACGCTCGAAACCTCCATGGCCAAGTACTATGCGGGCGAAACCGCTGCATACTGCGCTCACTGCGCGATGAAGATCCTCGGCGCCTACGGCTATTCGCCGGAATACTCGGTGGCCCGCTACTTCCGCGACGCGGTGCTCTACCAGATCGTGGAAGGCACGGCCAACGTGCAGAAGATGATTATTGCCATGGACCAGCTGGGGTTCCGCAAAGCCAACCGCTAGGAACCATCGGCGGGAGAAACACTGCGGGCGGCCGGAAACGGTTCGCCCGTTTTTTATTTTGTGGGAGGGACCTTGTGGGAGGGAACTTTTTCCGTAGTAGGGCACGGCATGCCGTGCACCTACGCCCTCCCTCAAAAACCTTGAGCTATTGGTATACTAATATGCAAGCGAAGTTATTTCGAACGAAGTGAGAAATAGTCTACAGGGGGTGCGGGGGAAGAATTCCCCCGCATGTACCCTTTTTTCGTCTGTCGATGTGCCGCTTACCCCTTGATGATCCTGGGCAGCATCATCTGGTGCTGAGGGCAGATTGACCGGGGGTTCTGATACGCGGAACCGGCGAAGGCCTGGAGATACTTTCTCAGGTCGGTGAAGGACACGATTTCGTCCACGAACCCGGCCTTGGCGCAGTACACCGGCCGCGATTTGTCATGGTATTCCTGGGCCAGTTTGTTCATCTTGTCGATGACCGGCTCCAGGGGCCTTCCCGCATCCTTTTCCTTCACCAACCGGCGGGCAAAGGACGCCACCGACGCGGTTTCACCGTGCATAACGTAAATCTCGGTGGTGGGGGTGCCCAGGGTGAAGGCGTTGTGGTCGTTGGCCGTGGGTCCGCCCATGATGTAGTGGGCCGCCGCCGTTCCCTTTCGAACCACCACGAGCATCATGGGAACGTCAGTCTGCTGGATCGAATAGATGAGCGACTGCCCCAGCCCCAGGAGTTCCGCCTTCTCGGCCGTGTCGCCGACGTCGATGCCAGACGTGTCCTGGAACCAGACCACGGGCACGCGGTCGCGTCCGCAGAGGGTGACGAACTCGTTCATTTTGATGAGGCCCTGGCGATAGAGCTTGCCGCCGATTCCCGTGTAATCGGCGTATTCGGGATATTTCGCACCCAGGAACCCCTGCCGGTTGGCGATGACGCCCATGAGAAAACCGTCGATCTTCACCAGACCGGTGTACACCTCGGGGCCGTAGCCCGGACGGAATTCCATGTGTTCGCTGTTGTCGCAGAGGCGGGCGAGCACTTCGTCCATGTTATACGTGGACTTCTGGTTGAAGGCGACCAGCCGTTCGATGTCATCCTGAGCGAACCGCGGCTCCTTGGGTTCGGCCACCCGGAAAAAGGAGGGATCGTAAGCGGGAAGTTTGTCCATGTAGCGTTTCAGGGCGTCCAGCACTTCCTGCTCGGTGTCGTACACTTCCTTGAAAAAGCCCGTTTCATTAAAGTGAATGGGCACGCTCCCCGGAGGTTGAATCTTGAACTGCCGGGTGGCCTCGATGATCTGTTCGGCGCCTTCCAGATTGAAAGAGCCCTTGGGAGCCATGCCGCTCACGATGCCGCCGCCGCCCACGGCGATGTTGGCGTCCTTGTGGGCGATGATGACGGTCGGGCTGATGCCGTGATAGCCGCCGCCCGCCGGATTTGTGCCGTACACCCCGACCAGCACCGGAAGTCCGCGCTGTTCGAGTTCGGCATGGCGGAAAAAGGTGACCCCGTTGCCGCGTCTTCTGGCGTATACGGATTCCTGCTCGGTCAGCTTTACGCCGCTGCAGTTGAGCACCCAGATCAGCGGGATGTTGAGGCGTTTGGACATGTCGGTGGCGCGGACGATGTTTTCCGCCTGTCCGGCGATCCACGCTCCGGCCAGCACCTTGTTGTCGGAAGCGATAATCACCGCCCACTTCCCGTTAATTTTGCCGAGGCCGTTGATGACGCCGGTGGTCCCTTCCTCATTGTTCATGGGATCGTAAATGGTATCGAGCGGGCACCACGTTCCTTCGTCAACCAGGTACTCCAGCCGCTGCCAGGCGGTAAGCTGTTTACGTTTATTGATTTCCGCTGCGGGAAGCCCCGCGTTCTTGACCCGTTCCACTTCCTTGAGGACCGTGTCCATCGCTTCACGGACCAGTTTAACGTTTTCTTCGCTGCCTTCGATCTGCCTCTGATTCAGGGGCTTACCGAATTCTTTCATCTTGTCGAAATAGGGTCTCATTCCCTCACCTCCGTTTACGTGCGCCGGGAAAACGGTTGACGTCCACATCATGCGGCGCACATGCTCAGGATAGACTTCCTAAATTAACCATACCGTGATTGACATTTCAAGACAAAAGAAGGTGTAAGTGCTTACCGTTGAAGGGATTTCACCTTGTGCGCAGGGAGCGCCAAATGACGACGCTCCTTTGACCGGAAGGGGGTGCGACGATTCCCGCGGCAGCCGCGAATCGCTTTTCGGAGGCGGAGAAATAACGTCAGTGACGGCCCGGGGCCAGCCATTCGCAACCGCCCGCCGGGAGCGTGAGACGTTCCACCCGCGCCTCGGTCGTCAGGTGAAATTCTATGTCGCAAGACAGGTATGTTCCCAGGTTCATGCAGTCGCGGGCGATTTCAAGAGCGAAGTCGGCAATGTTTCTGAGAAAATCGTCCCGGAGGCGGGGCGCCATGTCGAACAGGGCAAAATTGATTTCGACGGCCATTTCCATCGGCACGCACAGCCGATTGAGTTTCGTTTTGCGGAGTAAAATGGCCAAGGCTCCGAACGGGGTCTGGACCCTCTTCTCCACCTCATTGTTATCTCGTAGGACGCTGGAAACCAACACATACGGGACACTGAGCGGTGCGCTCTTCATCCTTCTCCCCCAATGGCGAGGAACCTCCGCCATCCGTAGGCGCTCAACTCCCCCGTTCACCCTTTACCGTACCCGCATATGCGATGCGGCATAGCCCCCCGTGGCTGCATCGCCGCGTTTTACGCCCGACCTCTTTATGCAACCGGCGTTCCCAAATGTGTGGTGGCAATCGGAAAGAAAAAGACGAAAGGATGATCGGTCCGAACACGAGATAGGGTAAGGACAATGCGAAGGTGAAAGCTCCCGGGGAAGCAGGGGAAACCCGACGGATCGCTGGCGGGAGAGACCCATCCTGAAACCGGCGGTGAATTTATGGTTTCAAATGTGAAATCACTTTCTCAATTCAACCCTGCTCCGACCTTTCTCCTTGGCGCAGTAGAGGGCTTCGTCGGCCCTGTGAATCATGGATTCCTCCGTGTCGCCGGACTGCAGTTCCGTTACGCCGACGCTGATACTCACCGGAACTCTGGAACCTTTGCTGATGAATTCGAGGCGATTGACCAGGTTGAGAATCTTTTCCGCCACCACCCTTGCGTCGTCGATCCGCACGCCGGGAAGGAGAATGGAAAATTCGTCTCCCCCGTAGCGGAAGAACAGGTCGCCCTGGCGCAGGGATGCCGAAATCGCCCGGCACATGGCGGCGAGCACCTTGTCTCCGTTGAGGTGGCCGTAGGTGTCGTTGATACTTTTAAAGTTGTCGATGTCCAGCATGATGAAAGAGGCCCACATCTCCGAATGGGCGCACTCTTCAAAGAGACGCTTGATGTGGCGATCGAGCGATCTGCGGTTCATCACTCCCGTCAGCGGGTCCTCTTCCGCCTTCTGCTGAATGGTGTCGAGTTCTTCGTTGCTCTTTTTCAATCGCGTCCGCAGGCCGACGATTTTGACCTCCGATTCCTTGAAGATGTTCTCCTGCCGCTTGCGCCAGTCGACGATGAACTGGCGGATGCCGTTCATACCTTTCTTTACCAGCTCCTGCAGGTTGCCCACGTCCGTTTCACGGTCGAAGGAATTTTCGATGGCCTGCACGCGCTGCCGGATGGTCTGCTCGACCTGAACGTCTCCCTCCCTCCTTCGCTTGCGGTCCATGAGGAGGGTCCAGAGAAACTCCTTCTCCGTTGCGACGAGTTCGTGGGCGACGTCGAGGAGCAGCCCGCTCATGTTGTCGCGTTCCTTTTCGACCTCCTGACGGAAGGAAACCAGCAGTTCGTATACCTGCTGTTCCAGCACCTCCAGTTCCGGTATGGAGGGGTTCTGGTTGAGCTTGCGGGATACGTTGGAAAGCTTTTCAGAATACGCCTTGTTTTCCGGCAGTGAAAGCTGGCCGATGGTTTTCTCCAGAATGGCCCTGAGCCTCTCCACCAGATATTCCACGCGGCTCCGAAGCCGATCGACATCGTCTTCCTTCGTCTCGGGTTCCGCGATTTCAATTCCCCGCCGACGCGGCGCAGATTCGCCGGGAGTGTCCTCTCCGTTTTCCTCCCGAAGCCGAATGTTTCGCAACTGATCCAGCAGGAATTCCACCTGTTCGGCATCGGTGTCTTCCCTCTTCAGCTCGACTTTTATCTGATCCAGACACTCGTTTGCTTCACGGTTTTCGTCCTGCTTGGCCGCCATGGCGAGAAGGATCCCCATTCGCCTGAGGACGTCGATCACCACCTGCGAACGGCCGTCCTCCCGGGAAGCGGTCGGGATTCGGTTCTCCTCGTGAGTCGGCCTGGGGGGGGCAGGCGGATTGGACTGAACCACATTCTCGATTGATTTCCCGTTATTCCTGCCGTCTTTGGGCGAAGCCGCATTCTCGACGGGTTCGACGTCTGCCCGGCCTTCTTCCGTTTCCAGCAACCGCGCAACGCCCTTACGCTTGACCAACGCCTCCTGCAGGAATTCGGAAGTCAACGGCCGCCGCTGCTTGCTCAGGTTGGCAAGTTCTTCCATCACTTCCTGCGTCAGCACCGCGATTTTTTGCGAATACTCCATTCCGTTCTATCTTCCCCTCGCGCTTCGCGCATGAAAAGTGTCGGACAAACCACCCATGTCTCTATATCGTTCAGTCGAAGCGTTTTCTTGAAGAAAAAAAGAGGGTGCAAGCCCCCCTCAGTGCACCGGCCGCGGTAAGAGCATAAGAAAAAATATTTCCCGAAATTCCGCGACGAACCAAAAGGAAGGGGTCGATGTCCCGATACTTCACATTTCGCCCCTGCTTCAGAGGAAAGTACGGTCGGAGGCCCGGTTACGCCGACCGGTCCACGCGCCGTTCATAACGGACCGGAGGAATTCAGATGCTCAGACGCGCGCGAACGGGAAAGTGGTCCGACGGGTAATTCCCGTCGTAAGAAGTACAGATGATTTCAATGTCCAGCACCGTGATCTCCTGACTGATCATTACCCAGTCGAGTCGCCCCCGTTGACCTTCACCGCTGAACCCATGCCATGTGTCCGCTTCCGCTCCGCCGGGATGAAACCGCTGCCAGGCGTCGACGTAACGAGCGGTAACGATGCGATGCGGTTCGGAGCCGGGGAGATCGTTGAAATCGCCCACCAGCACCACCGGCAGACCTTCCTTATTGACCTCCTGCAAAAGACGCAGGATCATTTCCGCCTGTCCGGCACGAGCCGGGGCGCTGATGTTGTCCAGATGGGTAGCGGCGAAAAGCAGCTCCCGACCGTTTTCTCTCATCCTGAAACGAGCCCACGTCGCCAGACGCGGGAAAGCACTGCCCCAGCTCTTGCTGGCGTGTATGTCCGGAGTTTCCGAAAGCCATCGGTCGCCCGCATCGAGAAGATCCAAGCGTTCCGAACGGTAGAAAATGCAGGGATAGAAGCGAGACGGGTCCCAGCTCCGGTGATCGTCTGCCAGTCGGTAGCCCTGCAACCCTTGAAGCATGTCCAGCAACTGAGGGTGCCTGCCCTCCTGCGTACCGAACACGTCCGGAGCGAGATCCTGAACGCATCGTACCGTATATTTCCTGCGTACCGGCCAGTCGTTCGGACCATCCCGTTCGTCCTGACGGCGCAGATTGATCGTCAACACTTCCACCCTATCCATGGCAGGGAAGGCCCCTCCACGCCATCTTCAACTCTCCTTCCGGCGTCTCAATACAACGAACCCCTCATCCTCGCGCCCGCGAGAAGGAGAGGTCCGTCGGCAAATGCTTCATCTTGTGCCGCCAGTGTGTCGGACAACCCTATCCTAATATATTCTACCTTCCATATATATTCTACCTTCCATTTGCCATATTTCCCCGGAGAAAATTTCCCCGGCTGAAAGATGACCTTCCCCCTCTTCCGATTTCGTTCTGCTGCCGTCCGCTCGGAGCCATCCGGGACCCGCTCCGGGGAGAAGAAAACGATTGTCGGGACGGTTGGGACTGTTGCGTCGGAGGGCGGTACGTTTCCCGGTTCTGCTGAACACGCGTGCTTCGATTGAAACCGGACGAAGATTCATTGCGCAGAGAATTGGAAGGCGGGGTGTACATCCGTCCGGAAGAGGAATTTCCGTTGAGGGGAGTGGAGCGCAAAGACCTTCTGTCCCGACTCTGGGACGGCTCGATCCGGTTCATTGGTTCCATGGGCCTGGAAAACGAAGGCGAACGGTTCTGGTACTGTGTGGAAGGCCCCTGGTTCAGGACGGCGGGCGGAGTGTACGAGCGCGTTCCGCGTTCGGGAGACGCCCACGACGGAGCGGTCCCTCCTGACCGGCCGGGAACCTGCTGCGGGGTGTACATGTGCATCGAACGGGGTTCGGTCGTCACCGTGGGGCTGTTCCCCGTCCGCAAAGGCTCTCGCCTCACCTCGGCGCGGGGACGCTCACGTGTCGCCTCGGGCTCGCGGGAGAACGATCCGGTCGATCTTCCCGGCGAAGCGATTCTTTCGTTCGGTCCGGCCGGTTGCACACGACGTCCACGTTCGCCGACCGTTGTGGGAGGCGCGGGGGCGCTGAAAGGTTGGTTCCTCCGAGACTCCTGGTCCCTCACCTCGGAACGGGTGTTAAGCCCGGTTCCGGCTGTACCGATGGCCGCTCCCCTCATTTCGCGATTCCGCCTGCTTTCTCCGTAGGTCCGGATGTCGACCACCCTCTGCGGCGGAGCCAGACGGGAGCGATCGGAAACCACGTAAGGAACACTCTTATAAGCAGCCGCGCCGAGCACCGGAACCGACGTCTGGTAGATATTCCCGCTCTCGGCAAACGAACCGTTGCGGTGGGAAACTGCCCGGTATCCTCCGTGGAAGAAACGATCGCTTTCCACTTCAACCACCGCGTGGGGCGCGTTGTAGTTCTTGTGCCTGAAACGTCCGTACCCGATGTTCGTCACGTTCACGTTTACCACGTTGATGCTGTCGGGTCCGAACCGGCCTCGTCCGTAGTAGAGTTCATGCGGCGCCAGCGGAATCCAGTAGGTACTCTTGGAACCGTGGTACCACGCCACTGCTCCCGGACACCAGTACGCCCGATGACGCACCGGAGGCACCCAGAACCACCCGATTCCACCGGTAAAGGACCACCGCCCGTAATGATGGGGCGCCCACCCCCACGGATCGTAGGAAATCCAGGTGGGGTTATGGCGCCAATACACCCAGCGGCCGTTGAAAAAAGGAGACCACCCCACGGCCACCCTCGGCACCCAGCAGTAACCGTAGTCCGAAATGTAGTTCCAGCTTCCGTAGGGGTCCAGGTCCGGGTAGGTACTCACTATTTCGGGGGGCAGGTAAGTGTTGTCCTGAGAGGCGTAACCGGTGAGAACCGCTTCGCGGGAACCGTTCCATTGATCGAACTGATCCTCCGGCGGCAGCGCCGTTACCTGGGGCTGTCCCCCCGGCAGCGAATTGAAAAGCTGGCCCGCCGATACCCGATAGCTGCCGAGGTCGCCTTCCATGACGGCTTCACCGCGCCGAACGAACACCTGGACCGTCCCGTCCTGGAAAGAGTCCACCCGGTAAAGCGCCTGCCCCGTGGACCTCAATAACATTCGGGGTAGACTCACTTCCACCGTGGTAGTGCCCGCATAGCCACCGGCATCCACATAGAGCCTTCCTTCCGGAAGGGTCACCTGATACGTATCGGCTCCAGCCTGGTCCGGTACCGCGTCCAGCGTGACGGAACTCAGCTCGCCCAATCGGAATACCACTCCGTCGGTGCCGATCACCTCCGCCCGTGAGTCCTGGTTGGTCCATACCTTATCCCCCGGTCCCAGGGGATAATTGGCCTGGGCCTCGACCCAGTCCGCAGCCTCGGCCGCCTGAACCACCACCGAGCCTTCAACAAGATTGATGCGGCTCTCTCCACTCACGTCGGCCCACGCCGTCACTCCCGGGGCAAGCGCAAACACGCCGATGAGGAGGAGCAATCCCGAAGCCCATGCAAGGAAACGTGCGCGTCTGACCCTCATGGCCTCCTCCTTTCCACACGATAGCTCTGTCCTTCTCTCCCCTTCAAACGGCCGAAGGTTCCTTGTTACGGATTAAGCGGAACCCATGCTTTATGGGCGGGCACCCAGCTGCCTCCGACCCACTGACCGGGAACCACCACCCATCTGCCCGGAGGCGCGGCCTGAGGTTCCGGCGCCACGCTCGGAGCCGCATATGCCGTATGTCCGCTCCGGTAGTAGGCAGCGTCGGCCTTGTCGTGAGCATTGCCGATCGCGCCGCCCGTAATCGCGCCGATTCCGGTGCCGATGGCCGCTCCGGCCAGCGAACTCCCCAGCTGGTGCCCGACGACCGCTCCGGTTACGCCGCCCAGGATGCCGCCCGCCAAGGCTCCCTGATTCGTCCCGGGGCCTGCCGGATAGTAGCATCCGACCAGTACGAACAAGAGTGCGATCATGACCACAATTGCCCGCTTCATCTCGTTTCCTCCTTCGTTTTTATCTCGTCCAGGGTTCGATTGAATATCGAAATTCCCTCGGCGATAATGCCTTTTTCCGTTTCGGAGAGCCGGGGAATGATGAGCCTCATCCTTTCCCGTTCCTCCTCTTGCGCCTTTTCCAGCATTTTGTGGCCGACCTTCGAGATTGACAGCAGAGTATGACGCCGATCTTTCGGGTCGATGGCCCGTTCCACCCATCCGTTTTTGGTTTCGAGGCAACTTATCACCTTGCTGAGATGCGAGTACGTAAGCCCCACGGCATCCGCAACCTGGCTCATGGTGGGTGGTTCCACCCTGTTCTGGGCCAGGTAATCCAGGATCAGAAGTTCGGCTTCGGTCAGCATGTCGGTGGCCATGTTCTGTTTTCTCAGCAGTCGGATTCGACGCGACAGCAAAAAGATATCGTTTATCAGCTTGTAATCCTCGAACCCCTTAACCATAAGCACGCCCCGCATCCATGTCGTTCCGTCTTTATGCTAACACAATATTTGACTTTTTCAACTATTCGACAGGGAACGCAGGCCTTCGTTTTGTACCTATTGTGTAGACGCACCCGGGGTCGAAATTGTTCACAGGGAGGGGAATTTTTTTAGGGGCATGGCGGATTTCAGGGAAAATCAATACCGCTGAGGAGCGCACTGAACATTTTCATGCTTCGACGCTTCATTAACGAACATCGGTGACGCTTGCGGGGGGGAGAGCCTTGCACCGTCATTTCGGCGAAAGCCTGAATCCGGTATTTTCATATACTTCCGTGTCCCGGCTTTCACCGGGACGACGTTCGACAAACTCATGGAAAGGGGACCCGTTCAGATGAGCAGGTTCCGGGCGACAACCATCCGCTGTACCTGATTGGAACCGTCGAAAATCTGTATGGCCTTGGCGTCCCGCATCAGTCGTTCCACACGCGATCCCCGCTCGCAGCCGGCGGCGCCAAAAATCTGCACCGCGTCGAGAGCGTTCTGCATGGCCGTATCGGAAGCGTGGCACTTGCACATGCTGACCCGAAGTTCGATTTCCTTCCGGGTAGCTTTTCCGGAGTCGATGAGCCGGGCCGATTCGAAAATCAATGCACGAACCGCCTCCAGCCGTATCTTCATGTCCGCCAACATGAACTGCACCGCCTGGAAACGGCCGATCTGCTTGCCGAACTGCACTCGTGTTCCGGCATATGCCAAAGATTCCTGGAACGCCGCTTCGGCGATGCCCAGGGACATGGATGCCGCTCCCCATAACCTCATGGGATTGGAGTGACCGGTGAGCACGCTCCAGCCCTCTCCCACTTCGCCGAGCACGTTTTCCGCCGGCACACGGGCGTCCTGCATGACCATTTCCTGGGTTACCGAACCGTAGAGGCCCATCTTGCGCTCTTTCTTGCCGAAAGAGAGCCCCGGCGTATCGCGATTCATGATGACGGCGGTGACGCCCTTGCTGCCCTTACCCGGACCGGTACGGACAAAAACGAGATAGAGGTGGGAATACTCCCCGATGGTGATGTAGCT
Source organism: uncultured delta proteobacterium (assembly GCA_963826125.1). Classification (GTDB taxonomy): domain Bacteria; phylum Desulfobacterota; class Desulfarculia; order JACQYL01; family CAWGVV01; genus CAWGVV01. The sequence goes on from CAWGVV010000001.1 coordinate 1,736,645, forward strand.
TTTCGTGCCGTTGACGATGTAATGGTCGCCCCGCAGTTCCGCCCGGGTTTGCAGGGACCCCGCGTCGGACCCGTAGTTGGGCTCGGTGAGACAGAAGCCGCACATCTTGTCGCCCGACTGCAATTGGCTGAAGAATCGTTCCTTCTGCTCGGGAGTGGCCGTTCCGGCAATGGTGCGGATCACGGCGGACGTGGGAAAAACGAGGAGCGCCGACGACGGCGAAACCCTGGCGATGGTGGAAACCATGAGGCAGAGGGAAACGGTATCGGCGCCCGATCCGCCGTATTCCACGGGGAGGGCGGTCTTGAAGAGTCCGCTGTCCCTGAAGGCTTCGTAACTGGTGCGGGGAAACTCCTCCCTTTCGTCGATCTGCGCCGCGTAGGGGCGAACCCCCTGCTCGACGATGTCGCTCACTCTCTTTTCAAATGCTTCCTGTTCCGGCGTCAACAGCTGCATGTCTCACCTGAAAAATCCCGAGATAAGTATCCGGCGGAATGAAGTTCCTTTCCGTCGGCTCACTCGATGTTCCATCCGGCTTCAACCCCGCCCCCGCGGAAATCGGTTCCCCATGGAACGGCCGCGCACGGGTGGAAACCCGTGCGCGGCGCCGAGACCGGACAATTTCTTGTCGTTACCCTATTTTCGTTCCACGATCATCGCGATGCCCTGGCCGCCGCCGATGCACATGGTGGCGAGACCGTACCGGGCCTGACGGTCTTTCATTGCGTACAGGAGTTTGGTGAGGATCATCGCCCCGCTGGCCGAAACGGGATGGCCGAGGGCGATGGCGCCCCCGTTTACGTTCACCTTGTTCTCGTCCATTCCCAATTCCCGCATGCAGGCCAGAGACTGGGAAGCGAACGCCTCGTTGAGTTCGATGAGGTCGATGGCGTCGAGCGCAAGACCCGACTTTTCCAGGGCGAGCCTGGTAGCCGGGATGGGGCCGATTCCCATGTACGCCGGGTCCACGCCCGCCGAGGCATAGGAGACGATGGACGCCAGGGGCTTGATCCCCAATTCATCGGCCTTTTTGCGGGACATCACCACACACGCGGCGGCGCCGTCGTTCATGCCGCTGGAACTTCCGGCGGTCACCGTTCCCCCCTTGCGGAAGGCGGCCGGCAGCTTGGCCAGGCTCTCTTTGGTGGTCCCGAACCGGGGATGCTCGTCGGTATCGAAGATCACCGGCTCCTTCTTTTTCTGGGGTATTTCCACGGGAACGATCTGTTCCTTGAACTTGCCTTCCTTGATGGCCTTTTCGGCCAGTTGCTGGCTTCTCAATCCGAAGGCGTCCTGATCCTCACGGGAGACACCGTATTTCTCGGCCACGTTCTCGGCCGTCTCGCCCATGGTATTGCCGCTCAACGGATCGAACAGGATGAGCTGGTCCATGAGCTGGCCGTGTCCCAACCGGTATCCCCACCGAGCCTGCTTGAGCATGTAGGCCGCGTTGCTCATGGCTTCCATGCCGCCGGCCACCAGGACATGGGCGTCGCCCGCCTTGATCACCTGGGCGGCAAGCACCACGGCCTTCAAACTTCCGCCGCACGCCTTGGAAATGGTAAATTGGGGTCGCTCAATGGGGATGCCGGCTTTTACCGCCACCACGCGAGCGGAATTGATGGGCAGATCGCCCGTGCGGTACCCCGACGCGTAAATGGTTTCTTCGATCTGATCGCCGGTGAGTCCTGCTCGGGCCACGGCTTCCCGTATGGGTACGGGACCGAAGTCCATGTCGCTCAAAGAGGCCAAAGTTCCACCGAATTTTCCGATGGCGGTTCGGACAGCACTGGCAATGACGACTTCTTCCATTCAGTCTCTCCCCTGCCGCACAGTGGCGAGCAAATGTTGGTTTATTATCGGTATTGGTTTTACCTGTCAATTGAATTATACGACCGGTTCAGCGCACGCTTCATGCCATCCCACCTTTGTAGGGGACCCCGGCGCGGCTGTCAAGATTACTGTATACCAAATTAAGGAAATCCTCACTGTGATCCGGTACATGAACCGTACGAAAAGAGCCGTCCCGTGGGATGAACCGTGCTTTTTCCGGAGGGAAAAAGTTCCTTCACCAGCCGCCGGCACTACCGGGCGAGACGATCGAATGGGGTGGGCGCGAATGGATGAGCGTCCCTTCGTCGAGTGCGGTCGTTGACTTTTAGGCGAATACGTCGTAAACACGAAAAGATAAACTCATTTCATACGGCGAGGACGCTCATTCGTCCTTTCAAGAAAGGCCGCAGATGCTGACGACGGCAGGGGGGATTAATGGCGAGAGATGACCTTATTCAGACCGAGGGCGTGATCACACGTTCTTTGGGCTTCGGTAATTTCGAGGTGGAAACCAAGGAGGGACATACCATCCAGGCCAAGATGGCCGGACGCATGAAGAAGTATAAAATCAAGATCATGATTGGAGACCGCGTGAAAGTATCCATTTCCCCTTACGACGTCTCCCACGGAATCATCACCTACCGTTTGTGATCCCTCCGTAATCTTCAGGTATGGCTCCCCCCGTTTCCGGCATGGCGTGACGTCATGCCGCACAAAAAAATCGCGGCGACGCCGGCGGGAATGCTCGCCGGATCGCGATGCGAACGCAGTATTCTATTTGGGGAGAATGAAGTAAAAATTGTTGCCCAGATCGGTGGGTTCGTAACCCACCACGCCGCCGTGGAGTTTCACGATCTCGGATACGAAATGGAGGCCGTGGCCGGTACCGTATTCCCCTGAAATGTCGTTCCCCCGGTACCCTTCCTCAAAAAGATGGAGACGATCTTTTTCGGGCACATGCGTTCCCGTGCTGAAAACGTTCAGTTTGATTCCGTCTTTGCCTTCTCCGAAAAAGTCCCTCAGGATTTCTCTTCCGCAGGCGATGTATTTATGCATGTGGCCGTATCGGTCCGGCACGTCCCGCGTGTATTTTACCGCGTTCGAGAACAGATTGGCGTACACTTGGGAGATGAGCCCCACGTCCACCACGGCTTCTATTTCTTCGTCGGGAACCCCGCCAAGCTGATCGTCCACGTCGATTCCCCTCCCCTTCAAGCGGGGAAGATATCGTCTGAGTTGAGGCTCCACCACCTGCACCCTGAAGTTGCACTTCTTCTTGTCGAGCACGTAGCGGCCTTCTTCGAAATGGCTCCTCCGAAGCAGCGTTTCGAGGAACAGGCTGGTGTGTTCGTAATGGGATTGAATCTGGGCGAACTGGTCCTGGAGCCCCTCGTTCACGTAGGCCAGTTCCTGCTCGATCTTCCGGAGTTTCCGAATGTCGGGAAGCCGGCCGGTCCGATCGGTTTCGAGCAGCATCTCCCGGAAATTCGAATCGATCTCGTCGATGTGTTTGATCTTCCCGCCGAGCCTGCGGAAGAAAAGCTTGTAATACATGTTGGGCACCACCACGTTGTGCCCGATATCGTTCACCAGCGAGCGTATGAACCGCAGGTGCTCCTGGTTCCGGTGTTCGATGATCTTGTTGTGAAGCTGAAAACCGATACGGTTGACGTATTTTTCGAAAAAGAATCTTTGGTGGTCGGTGAGGTTTCCCGTGGGATAGATCTCGAACAGCCCGATGATGTTCCCCTTGGGAACGAAGGGAAGCCGTTCCACGTACTCGGTCTTGCCGCGGATGGGGATGAAATAGGAATCCCCCACCAATTGGGCTTCCTCGAAGAAACGCAGCGGCACCGTTTCGGGCGCTTCGGTCTTCTTGTCCTTCTTCAGCGTCTCCGAACTGCACACTCTGTGCAGCGCGTTGGTGTCTTCCAGGAGATAAATGGTGCTTTCAAGGTCATAGAACGTCTTGGGGATCATCACGCAGATGCGGTAGAAATCGTCGACCTTTTCGAATTCCTGGGAAAGATCGAAGAACACCTTGAACGCGCAGTCTTCCTCTTTGGAGAAATCGTAGAAGTCGTAATCGTCGATTTTTTCGCAAACGCGTCGTTCGATCAGAACGGTGCGGTCTTCGTTCGGCTCGGGCGGTTTTGTCAACCCGGCGACAATGTTGGCCAAGTCCGCGTCCAGAACGGAAAATTCCTCTTCACCGTCCTGAAGGACTTCCTCCCGGTGCTCCTGTTCCAACGATCCGTTCTTGGGGTCTTTCATCCCTTCGTCAATCTCCAGGGGATCCGTCGGTATACCGCCGATCAGTCGTGGATCGGGTAGCTCCGCACCGGCATCCGTTCCGGCACCGAGTTGCATGTCCCAATAAATCGCTTCGCTTCCCGCCCAGGCGGAATCGTCTGCAAAGCCTATGTTTTCATAACACATTTCTGTGCCCCTGCGAAAGAGGTTAATCGTTTTTCGCAATAGCGCTCGCGATGGAATACCTGAGCCGCTCCTCCCGATCCCTTGCCGTACAACGGCTCGCGGCCGCGCGCGGGGTAGCGGTTTATTCCCGAAAGGTGCGCGCTTGAACGGGATGGAATTGCTTTCAGGGGTGGAGCTTTTAAAAAGCTACAAAAAAATAATGAGAAATAAATGAAGACGACGTATTATTATTGTTTCGTCAGGCAGGAATGTCACCTGTCCGGTCTTGGTAGTAGGAAACGGAAAGGAGCAGGAACAGAAATGGACGTAATGGAAGCCGTACGCACCAGGGCAAGTATTCGTATGTTCAAAGCCGACCCCATCGACGACAGCGCGCTCGACACCATCATGGAGGCGGTGCATCTTTGCCAGTCATGGGCCAACACGCAATGCTGGGAAGTCGTGCTGGTCAAGGACCCCTCGATAAAGGAGCAGCTGCGGGAGGCCGCCGGCAAGGGGAACCCCTCCTACAAGGGATGGATGAACGCTCCGATCATCGCGGTTTTCTGCGCCAAGAAAAATTCCTCCGGATATTACGGCGGGAAAGAGTGTACGGTAACGGGAAAGGGCGACTGGTTCATGTTCGACATGGGCATGGCGGTGGAAAACTTCTGCCTCGCCGCGCATGAACTCGGACTCGGCACCGTTACGGTGGGCCTCTTCGATGCGGCCGCCGTGGAAAAGATCCTCGGGATGCCCGAGGAGTATACCGTGGTGACCATGAATCCCCTGGGCTATCCCGATCAGCCTTTCCGGTCGCCGAAACGAAAAGAATCGGCTTCGTTCATTCATACGGACCGATTCTGAAAAACACCTTCCCCGTCCCGGTCCAGGAACGGGGAATCCTTCTCTCCACGCAACACGGTTCCGTCCCCCCGTACCCGCCCCACTTTCCTTGCCAAAACGTGCGGGAGAGGGTATGTTATCGTCCTGAAAAAGAGAAAATCAGCATCTTCTCACTTTTTTCATGAGGGGGTGAGGCAACGAAAAGCTTCGCAAAGGATTCCCGCGAGAGCGAAACGATTCATTTCTTTGCGCCGGGACTCAAGCATTACGACGTTGAAGGATTCACCGCCGCGGGAAGCTGTGGTCTGGCAGCGGTATCGGTGACCGGAGCGTCCTGTTCGCTCAATTGCGAACACTGCGGCAGGTCGATCCTGCGGGCCATGAAACCGACGACGACGCCCAACGCGCTCATGGAAGAGGCGCGCCGAGCCGCGCAAAAAGGCGCCCCCGGACTCCTCATCAGCGGAGGCAGCCTTCCCGACGGCTCGGTCCCCCTTGAAGCGTTCTTCACGACCATCAAAGCCATCCGGGAAGAACTGGGTCTTTCAATCCTGGTCCATACCGGGCTGGTGAGTCCTTCCACCGCGGAAGGGTTGGCCCGGTCCGGGGTGGATTGCGTGATGCTGGACATCATCGGCCACAACGACACCATCCGCGAAGTGTGCCACCTCAACGCCACGGTGGAGGATTACGACCAGTCCCTGCGATTGCTGGTCGAAGCCTCGGTACCCGTGGCTCCCCATGTCATCATGGGGCTGCACTTCGGACGCATGCTGGGAGAGGAACGCGCCCTGGACATCATTGCCGCGTATCCGGTGGAAGCGTTGGTGATGGTGGGGTTCCGGCCCATTCCGGGAACCGCCATGGCCCACGTGACGCCTCTGCCTCCGGGATCGATGGGCGTGTTGTTCCGGCTGGCCCGTACCCGTTTTCCGAATACGCCCGTCCTGCTCGGCTGCGAACGGCCGTTGGGCCCCCATCGCGAAAAAACCGACCTGCTCGCTCTGGAGGCGGGTCTGGACGGCATCGCCTTTCCCTCGGAGGTAGTGGTGAAGGTGGCGCACGACCGGCACATGAAGGTGATCGGGAGCAGGACCTGCTGTTCCATGATCCGAAAGGTTCCCACCGAATGAAGGAAGACCTCCGCCTTCAGCCCGGCCGCCGATGGCGATTGCTGGATACCGGCCTGCGATCGGGCGCGGAGAACATGGCGCTCGACAGTGCGCTGCTCACCGCCCGGGCGGAAAACGCCGCCCCGAACACCCTCCGTTTCCTGCGCTTTTCCCCGCCCGTTGCCCTTGTGGGATACCACCAGTCCATTGCCGAAGAGATACGGGTGGACTACTGCCGGGAAGCGGGAATCGACATCAACCGCCGCGTTACCGGAGGGGGCGCCATCTATTTCGACGCCGGACAGCTCGGCTGGGAATTCATCTGTTCCTATCGCGACCTCGGACTCGGCCTCAACATGGAGCGCATCACCAGCGCCATCTGCCGCGCCGGCGCCGAAGGGCTGCGGCGTCTGGGCATCGACGCCTGGTTCCGGCCGAGGAACGACATCGAGGTGCAGGGCCGCAAAATTTCAGGAACGGGAGGCAGCTTCGACGGAGAATGTTTCCTGTTCCAGGGGACCCTGCTGATCGACTTCAACCTCCGAAACCTCATCAAAGCTCTCAGGATTCCCACCGAAAAACTGAATCGGCGGGAAATTTCCTCGGCTGCCGAGCGGGTCACCAGCGTCAAGGAGCAGCTCGGCTTCGTCCCTCCTCCGGGGGAAATAGAAGCGGCCTTGGCCGGTGCCCTCGGCGACGCTTTCGGCCTTACCTTCGAGCCCGGCGGGCTGACCCCGAGGGAAGAGGAACTCTTCGCCGAAGAGTCGATTACGGTGCTGTCCGATTCCTGGATCTACGGAGGCCGCCTCCCCATGATGCACCAGGAGATGCTGCGTTCCATCCACAAGGAAAAAGGCGGGCTCATCCGGGTTGCGGCCAAGGTGGACGTGGACCGCAAGGTGCTGCGCGACGTGCTCATCACGGGCGATTTCTTCATCCGGCCCAGGCGGGCGATCTACGATCTGGAAGCGGCGCTCCGGCAGCGGAGCCTCGAAGAACTGGACGAAATCGTCCGTCGTTTTTTCGCCGACAAGTCGCGATCGCTGTTCGAACTGGGTCCGGACGATTTCATCCGCGCGCTCCGGCAGGCCGTGGACAAGGTATCGTACACCTCCTACGGCCTCTCCATGGAGGAAGCCAACGCCCTCACCTGCATCCACGGCTCCATGGACGAAATACTGAGCCGCTGCGACCTGCTGCTCCTGCCCTACTGCGCGAAACTCCCGGAATGCGGCCTCCGCTTCAAGGACGGCTGCAAGCAGTGCGGAAAGTGCACGGTGGGAGAAGCCTGGACCCTGGGAGAAAAAGCGGGGCTTCGGATGACGACCATCCAGAATTACGAACATCTGGTGGAAGAACTCATCAGGGAAAAAGAGAGCGGGACGCGGGCCTACATCGGTTGCTGCTGCGAAGCGTTCATGGTGAAGCGGCAGGAGGCGTTCAAGGACGCCGGACTCCCCGGCCTGCTCGTTGACATCGAAAACACCACCTGTTACGAACTGAAACGGGAAGAGGAAGCCTACCACGGGACGTTCGGGAAGCAGACCCACGTCAGAATCGAGCTTCTGACCAAAATCCTCCACGCAGTGGCCCGGCTGCGCACAGCGGGGTCCAGGAGCGATGCCGCTGCGTAAATCCCTCCACTGGACCTGCGACGTGCTGGTGGCGGGCGCGGGCCCCGCGGGAAGCATTGCCGCGCGGGAAGCCGCCCAACGGGGGGTTTCGGTAATCCTGCTCGAACGCCGCCAATGGGTGGGCATGCCGGTGCGTTGCGCCGAGTTCGCGCCCCGGGCCATCGGTCGATACCTTCCGCTGAACGAAGAGGTGGTGAGCCAGCCCATACATGCCATGGCGACACGGGTGGAGGATGCACCCGAAACGCGGACGGTGGTGAATGGCGTCATGCTGCACCGGGACCGTTTCGACCGCGCCTTGGCGTCGCGGGCCGAAGCCGCGGGAGCAAAGCTGGAAACCGGAGTCCGCCTTACGCGGATACACGACCGGACGGCAACGGCCGTCACGGCGGAACACGACATTCGTATTTCGGCCCGGGTGATCGTCGGCGCGGACGGCCCCCTTTCGACGGTCGGCAGGTCCATCGGCTGCGTGAATCGCCTGCTCATGCCCACCGCGCAGTACCGCATGTCGCTCGTGGAACCGAGCGACCGGACCATGGTGTTCTTCCATCGTTCGGTCATCGGCGGCTACGGTTGGGTGTTTCCCAAGGGAGAACGGGCGAACGTCGGCGTGGGCATTCATTCGCGGAGGAGCGCGAACCTGAGGTCGGTCCTCAATCGATTCGCGGCCCGGCTGGTGGAACAGGGGATCGTGCAGCCCGAGGTGACGGGCGTAACCGGCGGATACCTCCCCGTGGGCGGGCTCGTCCGGCCGTGGAGGGAATGGGTGATCATGGCCGGCGACGCCGCGGGCACGTGCCACCCCATCACGGGAGCCGGAATCCACAACGCCCTGCTGTCCGGCGAAATGGCCGGAGCAGCGGCCGCCGAAGCGGTAAAGGACGCAAGTACGAAGCCGCTTGCCGCCTATGCGGTGGAGTTGGCTTCTTTTCTCGGTCCGTCCCTGGCCTGGGCGTCGGTGAAGCGAAGACGCATGGTAGACACGTGGCAGACCGAAGACTTTCAGAGCCTCATCCGGCAAAGCTGGATCGCCTTTGAGGAATATCGCAGGAAAACAGGGAGAGCGCAATGAACAATACTGCCGGTTCCGTAGAGGAATCGTACCTTCCCTCCAGCCCCGACCATCTGCAGATGAGTCTGGCCGCGGCCATGACCCTGGGACTCAGGAAAGGCATTTTTTACCGCAACGCCCGTCTCTACTGTCTCAATCTGCTGCTCACCTATCCCGACGGGTGCCGGGCCAATTGCTCCTACTGCGGGCTGCAGAAGTCCCGCAACGGGGACTTCCACGAAAAGAGCTTCATCCGCGTGGAATGGCCCACGTACGACATGGAAACCATCGTCGAAAAGACGGTGGAACGGCAAGAACGGCTTCGCCGGGTATGCATCTCCATGGTCACCCATCCCCGGGCCGTGGAAGACACTCTGCTGCTCACCGAACGCTTTCACCGGGAAGTGGAACTCCCCATCTCCGTGCTCATCACGCCCACCATCATGACGGTGGAAACCCTGCACGAACTGAAGCGGCGGGGCGCCGAAATGGCGTCGGTGGCCATCGATCTGGCCACGTCGGAGCTGTTCGACCTGCATCGGGGGTCCGGAGTGAACGGTCCGCACCGGTTCGACTACTATCTCCGCTTCCTGGAGGAAACGGCCGCCATATTCGGCAAAAATAAAGCCGGGTGCCACCTGATCGTCGGCATGGGCGAGACCGAACTGCAAATGGTCCGCATGTTTCAGACGGTGCGGGACCTGGGCGCCCGTACGCATCTCTTTTCGTTCTATCCGGAATCGGGTTCGCTGCTCGCCGGACGCGCCGCGGCTCCGGTGGACCAGTATCGGCGCATGCAACTGGCCCGGTATGTGATCGACAACGACATCGCACGCATCGAAGGAATGTCCTTCTCCGATGACGGCCGGCTGAATTCCCTCGGTCTGGACGAAGCCAAGCGGGAAAAGATCATCGACTCGGGACTGCCGTTCATGACCAGCGGTTGTCCCGGCAAAGGCATGGCGGTGGCCTGCAACCGTCCCTTCGGTGACGGGCGTCCGAGCGACATCAGAAGCTATCCTTTCCCGCTGGAGGAAGAGGACGTCCTGCTGGTGCGCGAACAGATGGGTACGCAGGCGTAGAAAGGGCGGGACGGGGACCGTTCCTGCTTGATTACAATAGCAAAATATGTTTATTTGCTGCACGAAAGCGGCTTCGGAGTGGTTTGATTTTTTCTATGAGGTGGTCAACGTTGCGCGATTATCACGCTCACCGGTACGTTTCCGTCGTTGCGACGGTCTGCATTGCTCTCTTCCTGATACTCGCCGTTCCTTTCACCGTACATGCCGTCTCCAGCGGTTGGCTCATCGATCCCTACCGCTATCACGTTTCGGACCACTCCCAGTTCTCCTGCCAGGAATGCCACCCGAAAATCGCGAATGAGAAGCATCCGGTGCCGGGAAACGTCAACAAAAGCCTCGACGAGGTCTTCTCCTCGGCCGATTGCGAACAGTGCCACGACAAGGTGTTCGCCGATCTGGAGGAATCCCGCCACGGCAGCCGAACCGGTATCGATCCGGACCACTACACGGAATGTTCCCGCTGCCACAGCGTCCACTACGTGGTATCCAAGGAAAACAGGCAGAAAATTGATTCCGGCCGCAGCCTGACCGGACAATGCTCCGCCTGTCACGAAAACCAGTCGCAGCTGCCTCCGCCCGACACCAAAGACGTCGGCTGCTACGGTTGTCACCTGCAAAAGGCGGAAGAAGCGCAGGCCGTTACTCCCGCGCTGGAAAAGTTCTGCTTCGCCTGCCACGGGTTGGAAACGGGACGGGCAATCCGGGAGGGCGGCAAGGCGCAGGTCGGCATCATCGACGAAAAGCTCTATGGTGAAACCTCCCATGCCGACCTTTCCTGCATGGTCTGCCATCCGGAATCGGCCCGCTATCCGCATGCGCCCCAGCACGACGGAAACTGCCTCCGGTGCCACGTCCCCCACGATGAAAAAGTAGCGGCAACCTACCACGGCGACGTGGCCTGCGAAGCCTGCCACTTGCGGGGAGTCAAGCCGGTACGGGAACGGGATCGCTTCCTCATCGGAGCGGAAATCGCATCGGTGGACCCGGCCGTGAACATCCACGACATGCGGGTGAGAGACAGGGACGCCCTGTGCAACCGGTGCCATGCCTCCGGAAACGTTATCGGCGCGCCGGCCATGGTGCTGCCGGCCAAGAGCATCATCTGCATGCCTTGCCACGCTTCCACGTTCTCCGCGGGTGATACGACCACCATCGTTGCCCTCATCGTCTTCCTCTTCGGGGTGATCGGCGCGTTCAGCTTCTGGCTGTCGGGAACCGTGGGAGTATCGGCCGGTGAGAGCATCTGGGTACGGGCGGGCCGAATGATCGGGAGCGTTTTCCGGGCGGTGTTCTCGGCGCGGTTCTGGTCGATCCTCGAAGCTTTGGTCCTGGACGGACTCCTGCTGCGCCGTTTGTTCAACGAAAACGTGGGGCGCTGGTCTATTCACGCGCTGATCTACTACCCGTTCGTGTTCCGGTTCTTCTTCGGCATCGTCGCGCTGCTGGCTTCCCTGTGGTTCCCCGGCGCGGAAACGACTCGGGCCATGCTCGACAAGAACGATCCGGCCACCGCGTTCCTGTTCGACCTGAGCGGCGCGTGCATCATTCTGGGCATCATCCTGGCGGTGATTCGCGGGCTGTCGAGCAAAAAGCCCAAGGTCGAAGGCATGGGACAGGACCGCGTGGCCCAGTCGCTGCTGGGCGCCGCGATTATTATGGGATTCATCGTGGAAGGCGCGCGCATGGCAATGACTCAGGTGCCGCCCGACCTCGCATGCTACGCATTCATCGGCAACGCCATCGCACACCTTTTCACGCCCGGAGGACTCACCAGTGTCTACGGTTACCTCTGGTACATCCATGCCGTTATATGGGCGGCCTTCCTCTGTTACCTGCCGTTCAGCCGAATGTTCCACATCGTTCTGGCGCCCATTGTACTGGCGGTGAATGCCGCCACCAAACATCGGCACCAATAACCCGCAGGAACTGCGCCGCTACTGCGCAAACGGAACGAGGGAAAAGGCATGAGCGTCTACGAATTCGAGTATGGTAACGGCGGTTTTGAGTTGGAAATCGGCCAAGGCCGCATTCTGGGCGAGATTCGGGCCAACGAGGTTCCCAAACTCGCCGACGTGGCGTCATCGGTCCGCGAAGCGCTGGCCGAACCCGTCGCCGGTCCCCCGCTGCTGAAGATGGTCAAACCCGGAAGCAAGGTGACCATTCTGGTGGGGGATATCACCCGCTTGTGGGTCGGCACCGAATTCTTCCTTCCGGTGATCCTGGACACCCTCAACGCAGCGGGAGTCGACGACCGGGACGTCACCGTGGTGCTGGGCAACGGCGACCACCGCAAGCACACTGAAGAAGAGAAAGCACGCATCGTGGGCAAACCGGCATACGACCGGGTGAAGGTAAAGAACCACTATGCCCGCAACAGGGAAGACCTGGTCGAACTCGGCGTCACTTCGCGGGGCACCCCCATCCGGATCAACCGCGCGGTAATGGAAGCCGACACGGTGATCGTCACCGGGGGCATCGTCTACCACTTCCTGAACGGGTTCGGCGGAGGGGCCAAGGGCCTTTCCATCGGCGTCGCGGGATACGACACCATCCAGACGAACCATCGTCTGGCGCTGGCCGACAATCCGCTGGACGGAATGAACCCCAAAGTGGCCTCCGGCGACACCATGGGCAATCCCCTGCACGAAGACCTTCTGGAAGTCATGAAGGCGGCCAAGGCCCATTTCGTCCTCAACACCGTGATCAATCACCGCAAGGAGATCGTGGCCGTGGTGGCGGGCGAACCCATCGCCGCGCACCAAAAGGGATGCGAAATCGCCCGTTCCGTGTTCGGGGTTCGCATTCCGGAACGCGCGGACATGATCGTGGCGAGCGCCATGGGGTATCCCGAGGACATCGATCTCTACCAGACCTACAAAACGTTCGACAACGTGGCGAGGGCGATAAAGCCCGGCGGCGTCATCGTGGTCTGCAGCGAATGCCGGGAAGGCATGGGGAATGCGGACTTCGAACACATCATGGTGAATTTTCCGGACAATCCCTCCCGAGCCAACTTCCTCAAGGACAACTGCACTATCGGGGGCCTCATGGGGTTCGGGGAAACCCTGTGGGCCGAGAAGCATCGAATCGTCTTTTACAGTTCCATGCATCCCGATGTCCTAAAAAAGTCCGGTATGATCCCTGCTCCATCACCCCGGGAGGCCCTTAAGAGAGGGTTCGAACTGGCCGGGAACAATCCTTCCATCTGGGTAATGCCTCACGCTTCGGTCACGTTTCCGTTGACGGACTGAGCGGGAGGAGGAGTTTATTTACTATGGACGAACGCATCAAAAAAGAACTCGTCGCCATCGTCGGCGAGGACAACTATACCGACCGGACCATCGACGTGGTGGTCTACTCCTATGACGCCTCCGAACACTCGGGACGCCCCCTGTGCGCCATATGGCCGGAGAACACGGAGCAGGTTTCGGCGGTGCTCCAACTGGCCAACCGGGAGAAAATCGCCGTTACGCCGCGGGGAGCCGGTACGGGACTGGCCGGAGCGGCCGTGCCCGCCCGGTCGGGAATCGTCATGGACCTGGCCCGCATGAACCGTATTCTCAAGGTGAGCGTTGAGGACCGCCTGGCCATTGTCCAACCCGGCGTGGTGTACGACGATCTGGACAGGGTCCTGCGCAAGGAAGGCTACTTCTTCCCGCCCGACCCGTCCAGCGGCAAGGCATGCACCATCGGCGGGAACGTGGCCACCAACGCGGGCGGAGTGAAAGGCGCGAAATACGGCACCACCCGCGATTATGTCCTGGGCCTCATCATGGTGCTGCCGGACGGGCGCATCATGAAGACCGGGGCCAAAACCATGAAGTCGGCTTCCGGTTTCGACCTCACGAGGCTCTTCGTGGGCTCCGAAGGCATGCTCGGCGTGGTGACCGAGGTGACGCTCAAGATCAATCCCGTTCCCACGTTTTCCACGGCCGCCATGGCCGTCTTCGACCGGCTCGAGGACGCGGGCAACACCATCAGCCAGATCATGCGCGTGGGCGTCATCCCCAGCGTGCTGGAGATCATGGACATCTACACCATCCGCGCCATCAACCAGAACACGGAACTCAACCTGCCCGAAGTGCCCGCCGTTCTCCTGGCGGAAACCGACGGATACACGTCTGAAGACACCAAAAGCCAGATGGACAAGGTGATTTCGGTCTTCAAGGCCAACAACGCCCGCGACATCAGGACGGCCGAAACCGCCACGGAGAAGGCCGAACTGTTCAAGGCACGGAAATCGGCCTACGCCGTGCTCGCCCGCATCGGCACGCATTTCGTTCTGGAAGACGTCACCGTTCCCATTTCGAACATCCCCGCGCTGCTCACGGGCATCCAGGAGATCGCGCAAAAGTACGACCTGAAGATCGCCACGTTCGGTCATGCCGGAGACGGCAACCTCCATCCGCAGATCATCTACGACGGCTACAATCCGGATGAAGTGGAACGGACCAAAAAGGCGTCGGCCGACCTGTTTCGCCTCGCAATTGCCCTGGAGGGGACACTCACCGGCGAACACGGCATCGGCCTTTCCAAAGCGCCGTTCATGACGCTCGAACACGATCCAGTGGCCATGGACGTAATGCAGAAAATCAAGACGCTGCTTGATCCCAACAATATTCTGAACCCGGGGAAGATGGCCCTGGAGGGTTGATATATCGTGGAAAAGAAGGAATACCGATTCGAAAAGAAGTATCGTGACCAGATCCTGCGCTGCTCGCAGTGCGGGTTCTGTCGTGCCGTGTGTCCCGCATTCTCCGTTCGCCAGCGCCCCGCCCTCAACGCCCGCGGCAAGATGATTCTGCTCAAGGAAGTGATGGACGGGAAAATCCCGCTGGACGAATCCCTGAGCGAGAGCCTCTACCAATGCACCACCTGCGCCAACTGCGCGCAGCAGTGTCCGTCCGGCGTCCAGGTGCCGGATATCCTCAAGGAAGTGCGCAAGGACATGGTGGAGTGCGGAGTGACCATCCGGGCCTTCGAAGGGCTGGACAAGGTGCTCTCCGACAACACCAACATCTATGCGGAGGACGAACCGTACGACTTCGAACGGGAAAAGAACCGCAAAGCCGAAGTGGTCTTTTTCGTGGGCTGCGTGGGGACGTACCGGGAAGAAGAAACCGCGGAGCAGACCCTCGAGCTGCTGGACCATCTCAAGGTGGACTACACGCTCATCGATGAAGTCTGCTGCAGCGGCGTACTGGACGATCTCGGATACGCGCTGAAGGAAAACCTGGCGGCCCGAAACGTGAAGAACATCCTGGCCACGGGGGCCAAAAAGGTGGTTACCGCCTGCCCCTACTGCTACCGGACGTTCATCCACAAGGACGCCTACAAGGAACTGCTCGACAAGGGGATCGAAATCCTGCACATCACCCAGTTCCTCAAGGATTTCGACTTCGAAGTGAAAACCGACAAGGTGGTGGGCTACCACGATCCCTGCGATCTGGGACGCCACTCCTCGATTTACGACGAACCGAGACAGATCATCAGGAAGATCGCCCCGAATTTCGTCGAACTCCGGCACAACCGTCAGGAGTCGCTCTGCTGCGGTTCCGGCGGCGGCATGCGCGGCGCCTTCCCCACCAATTCCCTGGCTATCTCCCGTAAACGACTGGAAGAAGCGGACGTGGACGTATTGTTGACAGAGTGCTTTTCCTGCGTCCATAATCTGCGACAAGCCAAACTCCGCAAGCAGAAGCTGGAAATCTACAACATCGCCGAGTTCATCAATAAACTCTACCGTGAGAAAGAAAGCGCCCAAGCGCAATAAAAAGGAGGAGTTGTACATGAATATCGAAGGTTACGAGATGCCCGAGGATCTCTACTACGAATCCAACCATTTCTGGGTGAAGATGGAAGGCGACGTGGCGGTGATGGGCATGGACGATTTCGCCCAGAAACTCGCCGGAGAGGTCGTGTTCGTGGGACTGCCGCCGGAAGGAAAAAAACTGAAGCAGGGCAAGAACTTCGCCAAGGTCGAATCGGGAAAGTGGCTGGGCAAGGTATATGCACCCCTCTCGGGCGAACTGGTCGCCGTCAACGAGGACTTGGAAACCAAGGGCAAGCTGATCAACGAGGATTGCTACGGCAAGGGCTGGATGTACAAGATCAAGCCCGACGACACGGCCGAACTGAGCAATTTGATCCACGGCGTGGACGCCTTGAAGAAGTGGCTGGCGGCCGAGAAGGAAAAGTACGCCGACCAGCTGAAATAGGGACTCATCAGTCCCGCGCGAAGCCGGGTTCCGGGACCGGTGACCGTGCCGTCACCATCCGGAACACGGATGTAAGCGAACAGAGAAAACGGAATGGCCCAGGATAAAGAGAATTTCTCCGCAAAGCAGCTGCTGGAAATGGACGCCTGCACACGGTGCCTCCGCTGCGCCGAAGTGTGTCCCGCTTTCGCCGCGTCGCAGGACTCGTCCCTGGCGTCGGCCAAGAAGCTGGATACCCTCAGAAAAATGCTCAAACAGAACCGGGGGCTGCTGGCCAGACTCTTCCCCAAGAAGGAAATCTCCGACGAAGAGTGGAAGGATTTCAGCAACCAGGTATTCCAGTGCACCCTGTGCGGCGCGTGCGAGGAAGTGTGCCCGGCCGGCATCGGCCTCAAGGACATATGGCTGAACCTGCGCACCGATCTGGTGTGCAGGAACTTCTATCCCAAGAAAGTGGACATGGTGGCGGAGAACCTCGAAAACTCCTACAACGTGTTCGCCGAGGACAACGAAGACCGGGCCATGTGGACCGAAGACATCCGCGGCGTCCCGGATCACCTCTACCAGCACGACACGGCCGAGGTTGTCTATTTCACCGGCTGCGTGGCGTCGTACTTCCCCATGGCCCAGAAGATTCCCATGGCATTCGTCCAGATACTGGACGCGGCGGGCGTGGATTTTACGCTGCTGGGGGGTGAGGAGTGGTGCTGCGGTTTCCCGCTGGTGGGCGCCGGGCTGCCGGACAAGGCGCAGTTCCTCATCGACCACAACAAGGAAGCCATAAAGGCCAAGGGGGCCAAGGAAGTCGTTTTCGCCTGTCCGTCCTGCTATCAGATATGGCGGGAGCGATATCACAGCGATTTTGCACTGTTCCATGCTTCCGATTTCATTCTGCGGTTGCTCAAACAGGGGAAGATACCCCTGAAGGAACTGGACCTCACCGTGACGTACCACGATCCCTGCGATCTGGGCAGGGGCGGTCGGACCTTCGATCAACCGCGCGAGGTGATCGGTCTGCTGCCCGGGGTGAAACTGGTGGAACTGCCCCACAATCGGGAGCATTGTTTGTGTTGCGGCGGCGGCGGCAATCTGGAAATGGTGGCTCCGGACCTCTCGTCCGGCATCGCCGCCAAGAAAATCGACGACATCAAGGCAACGGGAGCGAAAAGCGTGATTACGTCCTGCCAGCAATGCGTGAGGACCATGACCACCTTCGCTCGAAGAAACGAAGTGGACGTGCAGGTGATGGATCTTATCCAACTCGTGCATTCGGCCTTGGATACCACCAAAATCAAGAAGAAGTAGAACTGCCGCACGATCCCGGCTTCGCCGTTGAACGCTGCGACGTCATTTCACAGTTGGAGGAGATTTTATGATAGAAATTCGATTTCACGGCCGTGGCGGCCAAGGCGCCGTAACGTCGGCTGAATTGCTGGCCACCGCCGCGATCAACAGCGGCAAATACGCACAGGCATTTCCGAGCTTCGGTCCGGAACGCCGCGGCGCTCCAGTGGTGGCATTCTGCAGAATCAGCGACGAACCCATCCGGGTTCGCGCCAACATTGTAACCCCCGACTACGTTCTGGTACTGGATCCTTCCATCCTGCGCATCGTCAAGGTGACCGACGGGTTGAAACCGGATGGGACCCTGATCACCAATACGCGGTACACGTGCGATGAGATCAAGAAGGAGCTGAACATTCAGCATCGTCTGGCCACGGTCAACGCCACCAAGATCGCCATGGAGGCGTTGGGGCTGCCCATCACCAACACTACCATGCTCGGCGCCCTGCTGAAGGCGTCGGGAGCGGTGGAAAAAGAATCTCTCAAGGCACCCTTTGAAGGCCGTTTCGGCCGTATCGCGGTAAAAAACATCAACGCGTACGAGCGAGCCTACGAAGAAACGAGCATCCTGGAGAAGTAACCGGTTCCCTCCGGGGCGATTCCCATTGATGGAGAGGGAATCGCCGTCCGACAGAAAGGAGTCAGTATGACGAAAACCAAGACCACCGAAGACCTCCTCACCTGGCGCGAGCTTGAGGTGGGGTGTGCCGTGTCCGAACCGGGAAATGCCCGGGTATACCGCACGGGTGACTGGAAGACCTTCCGTCCCGTGCTGAACAAGGAAAAATGTGTCCAATGCGGGATCTGCTACCTTTATTGTCCCGACATGGCGTATCCTCCGGCCAATGAAGAAGGCTACTTCATCTCCGACATGTATTATTGCAAAGGCTGTGGCGTCTGTGCGCACGAATGTCCCACGGAAGCCATCTCCATGGTGGAGGAGGAAGAATAATGGAAGTACGTAAAGGAGTGGAAGTATCCATTGCCGTGGCTGAGGCGGTGAAGCTGGCCAATGTGGACGTGGTGTGCGCCTACCCCATCACCCCCCAGACCCACATTGTGGAGCATCTGTCCGAATTCGTGGCCGACGGCGAACTGGATGCCGAATTCATTCCCGTTGAGAGCGAACACTCGGCCATGGCCGTGAGCCTCGGGTCGGAAGCCGCCGGAGCCCGCACCTTCACCTGCACCAGCTCCCAGGGGCTGGCGCTGATGAGTGAAATCGTCTATATCACCGCTTCCCTGCGGATGCCCGTGGTCATGACCCTCATGAACCGTTCCCTTTCCGGTCCGCTGTCCATCTGGAACGACCACTCCGACGTCATGAGCATCCGGGACTGCGGCTGGGTCCAGATTTTCACGGAAAACGGCCAGGAGATGTTCGATTTCAGCATCATGGCCTACCGCATCGGCGAAGACCCCAGCGTCCTGCTGCCGGTCATCGTCAACGGCGACGGGTTCATTCTGAGCCACGTGATCGAACCGATCAAGATTCTCGATCAGGAAACCGTGAACAAGTTCCTCCCCGTCTACAAGCCGGTGAAGAGCCTGCATCCGGACGATCCGATCAGCATGGGCTGTTTCGCCATGCCCAACCTGTACACCGAAGCCAAGCGGGCGCAGGAAGCGGCGTTGCAAGACTCCATGTCCACCATCCTCAAGGTGCTCGACGAATGGGAACAGCTCACCGGTCGAAAGTACCATACGGTGGAAACCTATAAGGCCGAAGGCGCCAAGACTGTTTTCGTCACCATGGGAAGTTTCGGCGAGACCGCTTCCGTGGCCGTCGACGAACTGCGGGCAGCCGGTGAATCGGTCGGATTGGTGAAAATCAGGCTGTGGAGGCCCTTCCCCTTCGCCGACTTCCGCAAGGCGGTTGCCGGAGCGGAAAACCTGGTGGTCGTGGACAGGGCGGTGTCCTATGGCGCCGGCGGTCCCGTGGCCGAACAGCTCCGGTCGGTGCTCTACAACGAGCCCAAGAAGCCCCGCATCGCCAATCTCATCGCGGGCCTCGGCGGACGCGACGTGGGCGCCCAGGACTTCCGGAACATCTACGACCGGGCAATGGAAATGGTAAAGAAGGACGCCAAAGAAGAAGACTTCCAATTCTATGGAGTGAGAGAATAATGGCCGAAACAGTAGAGAAAAAGGCAAAGCCGAAAATCGTCAAGCGGCCGCCGGACATGTTCGCCTTCAAGAAGCTCCCCGAAGAGGAGTACTTCGTTCACGGGCACCGTTCCTGTCAGGGGTGCGCCGAGGCATTGGCCGTCCGGCACGTGCAGAAGGCATTGGGCAAGGACACCGTGGTGTCCTGCGCCACCGGCTGCATGGAAATCGTTTCCTCACCGCTGCCGACGACGTCCTGGGCGGTGCCCTGGATTCACGTGGCGTTTGAAACCGCGGCTTCCGTTGCTTCCGGGGTCGAATCCGGTCTGAAGGTACTCATGCGCAAGGGCCGCATTCCCCAGAAGAAGATCAACGTGATCGGCATGGGCGGCGACGGCGCAACCACGGACATCGGCTTCCAGCCCCTGTCGGGTTCCTGGGAACGCGGCCACGATTACGTGTACGTATGCTACGACAACGAAGCCTACATGAACACGGGCATCCAGCGGTCGTCGTCCACGCCCTACGGCGCTTCCACCACGACGTCGCCCGCCGGCAAGAAGTCCATCGGCCAGAAGACCTGGAAGAAAAACATGGCCAAAATCGCCGAAGCTCACGGGATTCCCTATGTGGCGACGGCGTGCTCCAGCTTCATCGGCGACCTCATCCGCAAGGTGCAGCGGGCGGCGGAAGTTCCCGGACCCGCCTACGTGCACGTGCTCTCCGTGTGCCCCACGGGCTGGCGCTGCAAGCCGGAACAATCCATCGAAGCGGGACGGCTGGCGGTGGAGACGGGAATTTTCCCGCTCTACGAAGTTGAAAACGGAGAACTCACCCTGACGTACGGGTTTGAGGAACTCAAGCCGGTGCAGGATTACTTCAAGATTCAGGGACGGTTCCGCCACCTGACGGCGTCGGACATGGAAGACATCCAGACCAGGGTGCGGGCCGAATACGAGGCGCTGAAAAAGCGCGCCACGAAGGTCCTCAAGACCAAGATCTGATCGTCCTCTTTCCCTGTTACCGGGGTTATAGCGATAACCGGATTGCAGAAGAACGATTCCCCCACCCTGCCCTCCCCCAGATGGGGAGGGTTTTGGGAAGGGGTCACACCTGAAAAAAAACGGAAGAAGCTTTTTAAAAGGCTTCTCCCGTAATTTTTTTCGAACTCGGCTTTCGATCCGGCGGGTTCGTCTCAGTCTTTTCAAATACTTCCGGACCCCGGCTTTCACCGGGGTGACGGTTGCTTTATCGACGACCTCAGAGCGGGGCGGCCGTCTTCCTCTTGTCCACACCTTCCAGACAAAATTTGTCGAACTCGTTGCAGATGGCCGTGGGATAGTTTCCGGTATAACAGGAGAGGCAGAAATTTTTGCGCTCCATGCCGGTCGCCTTGAGCATTCCGTCCATGCTGAGGTAGCCGAGGGTGTCGAGGCCGATGAAATCCCGGATATTCTCCACGCTCTTCTGATTGGCGATGAGTTCCCCCTTGCTGGAGAAATCGATGCCGTAGTAGCAGGGGAAGCGCGTGGGAGGGCAGCTCACGAACATGTGCACTTCCTTTGCTCCCGCGTCGCGGATGGTCTTGATACGGGACCGGGTGGTGGTCCCTCGGATGATGGAGTCTTCGATGACGATGACCCGCTTGCCCTTCAGCAGTTCACGCACCGGATTGAGCTTCACGCGTACGGCGAAATCGCGCATGGCCTGGGACGGCTGAATGAAGGTGCGGCCGATGTAGTGGTTGCGGATGACGCCCATTTCCAGCGGCAGCCCCGTGGCTTCGGCGTAGCCGAGCGCCGCGTAGTTGCCGGAATCGGGAAAGGGCATGACGAAATCCGCGTCCATCCGGAATTCCTCGGCCAGCATTTTCCCCAGCCGCTTTCGCAGCATGTAGACGTTCTGGCCGAAAATGTTGCTGTCGGGTCGTGCGAAGTAGATGAATTCGAAAATGCACTGTTTGATCTGGGAACATTCGGCAAAACGAATGCTGCGCATCCCCTGCTCGTCCACCAGGACGATTTCTCCCGGTTCCACGTCCCGCAAATAAGTGGCGCCGATGAGGTCCAATGCGCACGTTTCCGACGCGAAAACCGTGCTGCCGTTGAGCTTGCCGATGCACAGAGGACGCAATCCCAGGGGGTCGCGCGCCGCGATGAGCATGTTCTGCGTCATGAGAACCAGTGCAAAGGCGCCCACCACTTCATTGAGCGACCGCACCAGCGCCTTCTCCAGCCCCTCCCGCATATGCCGGGCGATGAGCTGCAGAAAGATTTCGCTGTCCATAGTGGACTGAAAAATGTGGCCGTGTTCTTCCAGCCGGAACCGAAGCTCTTTGGAGTTGACCAGGTTGCCGTTATGGCCGACGGCGAGGTAGAGGGGGCCATGTTGAACGAGGAGCGGTTGAGCATTCTTGAGCGTGGACGAACCGGTCGTGGAATAACGGACGTGGCCGATGGCTAGGGTTCCTTTGAGCTTTTTCAGACTTGCCTCGTCGAAGACGTCGGCCACCAACCCCATACCCACGTGCTGGAAGACGTCGTTTCCGTCCGAGACCACGATTCCGGCACTCTCCTGCCCTCGATGCTGGAGCGCATAGAGGCCGAAATACGTCAGTTTGGCGGCATCGGCATGGCCGTAAATCCCAAAAACACCGCAATACTCGCGGGGCACGTTATCCATTTAGTCCTTCTCTCTTCCCATCACCAGATGTAACGGACGGGTACGCCCTTATCCCGCAGCTCTTCCTTGATTCCGCGAATGGTGTACGTTCCGTAGTGTACCATGGAGGCGATCAGCGCGGCGTCGGCCTTCCCCACCGTCACGGCATCGAACAGGTGCTCGATAGTCCCCGCCCCACCCGAGGCGATGACCGGAATGGGCACCGCTTCGGAAATCATACGGGTGAGGTTCAGCTCGTAGCCTTCCTGCGTGCCATCGGCATCGATGGAGTTGAGGCATATCTCTCCCGCGCCCAGTTCCACCGCCTTGAGGGCCCACTCCAGGGCATCGATGCCCATGTAGGTGCGGCCGCCGTTGATGACCATCTCGTATCCCGAGGGAATCTTGGCGGACACCTCGACTTTTTTCACGTCCATGCCCAGCACGATGCACTGGGAACCGAACGCCTTGGCCCCTTCGCTGATGATTCCGGGGGTAAGGATGGCGGCGGAGTTAACGCTCACCTTTTCGGCTCCGGCCAGCAGCACGTCGCGCATGTCTTCCAGGGTGCGAATACCGCCCCCTACCGAGAAGGGGATGAAAATTTCCTCCGCCACGCGCGCGACCACTTCCAGCATGATGCTGCGTTTCTCGGCCGAAGCGGTGATGTCGTAAAAGACGATCTCGTCCGCTCCCTCTTCATAGTAGAAACGGGCCATATCGACAGGGTCGCCTATGTCCACGTTCTCCTTGAACTTTATGCCCTTGGTGGTCTTGCCGTCCCGGACATCCAGACAGGGAATGATACGTTTGCTCAGCATGTCCTTCCCGAACTTCACTCTCGCGGTTGAAAAAAAATCAGCGGCCTGAAACGGGAAAACGGCTTTCGCCGCTCCCGGGGCCGCAAAAAATCAATATGCGTAAAGGTTGCCGTAGGGGCGATGCGTGTAGGGTGCCACCTTGACGAATTCTCCGCTCAGAACCTCTTTGCTGTCAAGGTTCATGTACGAGCAGTAATCATCAACTACTTCCTTTACGAGCTTCCGGTCCTTGTCGTCAAGCGGTTTGGGCGAAAGGCCCTTGCCCAGCTTCCAGGTTTCCACTCCGCCGCGCGCGAAAATGGCTCCCCCGTGCATGCCGGTGCCGAGGAAGTTGCCGGTCAGGGGGCGTTCGTCTTTTTCGCCCATGATACCCAACACGACGATGATGCCGCCGGCCATGTATTCGCCCAGAAAATCCCCCGCCTTGCCGCCAACCACGATCACGGGTACCTTGTCCTGATATTCCTTCATGTGGATACCCACACGATATCCCACGTCTCCGCCCACGTATACCCTGCCGCCGCGCATGCCGTACCCTAGCACGTCGCCGGCCATGCCGTGAATCACGACCTTGCCGTCGTCCATGGTGTTGGCGACGCCGTCCTGAGCGTTGCCATACACGGTAAGGAGCGGGCCCTTCATAAACGAAGCCAGGTCCTGACCGGCGGTGCCGTGCAGGTCGATGGTAACGGGGGTGGTGATGCTGCCGCCGATATATCGCTGCCCGTTCACGTTACGCAGGACGATGTGGGAGCATCCCTGCTGCACCGCATTGTATATCCGCTCGTTCAGGTCCCGGTAATAGACTCCCGAGGCATCGATTTCGAGCACGTTTTCCGTTGTTTTCTGTAAGGCCTTTTTCGTCACCGCTTTACTCCACTCAGCCGCCGCGTATGGGTATCCCTACCGAACGGGGAACCGGAACGGATTATGGTCAGATTTCAACCCCCGGATACAGGTTGGTGATTACCGGATCTCCCGCCTTGGGCGCCCACACCTTGTCGGGTTTGGCGCAAATGACGCGAATCGCGCTTTCCTCGCTCGCAAGGTACACGGTATCGCCCTCGGTGGCCGCCACCAGCGGGCGCAGCTTCACGCGGTCGTTGAGTCCCACGAGGCTCCGCCGATCGGCGAAGAGAATGGCGAAAGGCCCGTTCAATAAGGCGCTCCCGTAAATCATGCGGATCGCCCGGTTGAGCTGCCGGTCGTCCTCGTCCATGCGGTCGATGTCCTCCCAGAAGGGCGGCGCCAAGGCACGACAGGCCATCTCCTTGCTCAACCGATGCTTGCGGATGAGAAGGTCCAGCAGGTACGCCACGACTTCCGTATCGGTCAGCAGCGTACAGTGGTATCCGAACATTTCCAGATACCGCTTGTTGATGCCGTAGGAGGAAATTTCTCCGTTGTGCACGATGGACCAGTCCAGAATGGTGAATGGATGCGCACCGCCCCACCAGCCCGGGGTGTTGGTGGGGAATCGGTTGTGGCCGGTCCAGATGTAGCCCTCATACTCGTCCACCCTGAAGAAGTCGGCGATGTCCTCCGGAAATCCCACGCCCTTGAAGGTCCCCATGTTTTTCCCGCTGGAAAACACGAAAGCGCCTTCGATCTTCAGGTTGACGTGCATGACGATCTTGACCATGTAGTCGTCCTGGTCCTCGTGTTCGGTGAGCCCCTGCCTCGCCTGCTCTTCGCCGATGTCCCTGCGGGGACGCACGAAATACCGGCGCAGCGTGGGATGGTTCACGATGAACTGGTTGTGCCGGTGGGGAATGGGCTCGTGATATTCCAGATGAAGATTCTCCTTGATGTAATCTTCGGTCCGGCTCACGGCGGTCGCATTGTCGTACATGACGTGGAGCGCGTAGAAGTCCTTATAATCGGGGTAGATGCCGTAAGCGGCAAACCCGGCCCCCAGGCCGTTGCCGCGATCCCGCATGTTGCCCATGGAGGCGATGATGGCCTCGCCCGAAACCCGTTTGCCGTTGCGGTGAATGAAGCCCGATACGCCGCAGCCCGATATGTCCTTCTGGTAATTATGGTTCATAGTGTCGCATCCCGATAGTCAGCAGAACTCGCCGGTTCCGGACCGGCTTGCATACGCTGTGGCGTTATTGGTGAACGAGGATTTGCCGACGCACCTCCGCGGGAAAACGGGTGATGCTCAGCTCGTCCTTCATCAATTCATCTTCAAGGCCGCCGACACTCACCTTGTCCCGTATGATTCCGGTCAAGAGGCCCGCCCGTTCGATCTTGCCCACCAGTACCGCACCCACCAGACAGTCATCGACCAGCACCAGTTTGCGATAGGTGCTGTGCGCCTCGTCCACTTTTTTGATAATCCGATAGGTCCCGTCCTCGGGCGGATTGGTGATGCCCATGGAAATGGTGGGAATACCGTAAAAGGCAATGGAGTTCATGGGGATGCTGCCCCGGTAGTTCCGCTTTGCGCCGGTCATGTTCTGGCCCGCGATCTGCCCCTGCGAATAGGCGTTGGGCCAGATGGGCGTTACCCGTTTCTGGTTCAGCAGCATATCCGTGGTTTCGGCGACGTCGCCCGCGCTGAAGATTCCCTCCACGCTGGTTTCCAGGAAATCGTCGACCACGATGCCCCGATTGGTTTCGATGTCCGTGCCCTTGACGACGTCCAGGTTCGGGATAACGCCGATGGCGAGGATCAGTGCCTGGCAGTCGATGGTTCGGCCTTCCTTCAGTCTCACGCCCAGCACTTTGTCGGGTCCGCCGTACACTTCGGCCACCGTGGTCCCCAGATTGATGTCGAGACCGACCTGGGTGAGACGATGGGAAATGATCCTGCCCGCCACCTCGTCGAACGATGCGCTCAGGATGCGGTCGGCCAGTTCGATCACGTGAACGCTGACTCCCCGGTCGTGCAGGCTTTCCGCCGCCTTGAGTCCGATGAGGCCCCCGCCGACGACCACGACTTCCCTCACCTGACGGCAGATCTGGTCGAGATCGTACGCGTCCTTCAGTGTTGTGAAGGTGTGGTAATTATCGCCGAGTCCGGTGATGGGCGGAATAAAGGGCTTGCCGCCGGTCGCCAGAAGCAGCCGATCGAAAGGTATGGTCCTTCCGTCGTCGAGCAATACGCTCTTTTCAGCCGGGTTCAGCCCCGTTGCCCTTTTTCCGAGGACCAGGGCGACGTTGTTCTTCTCGTAGAAAGATTCCTCACGCAGGAGGAGCATGTCCTGGGACAGCTTTCCGCGCAGAAAGTTCGCGATCAATGGACGCCCGTACGCCAGATAGGGTTCATCGGAAATGATGGTGATCTGGCTCTCCTTGTCCCGTCTCCGTATCCCCTCGATCGCCCCAATGGCCGCGACCCCGTTGCCCACTATGACATATTCCATCGAATCACCTCTCAACGTACTTCAGGGCACGGTTGGGACAGGCGGCCACGCAAGCGGGAACTTCCCGTCCTGGGCACATGTCGCATTTGATCACCTTGGTCTTGGTGGAGTCGATCTTCACGGCGCCCCTCGGGCAAGCCATCACGCAGGACCAGCATCCGACGCATTTTTCGGACTGATGCCTCACTACTCCGGTGTCGTAGTCCTTTACCATCGCTCCCGCAATACACGCTTCCACACAGGCCGGCTCATCGCAGTGCTGACAGGCCACGTTGAAGGACAGCGGTCCTTCCTCCTCCACCATGTTCCGGGGATGGGGACGGGGACTTTCCTCCTTGTAGGCCTTGATGACGTTCTTCGAACGGGAATGCTCGGTCACGCAGGCGACTTCGCAGAGATGGCATCCGATGCAAACTTCTTCCTGACACACGATTCTTTTCATAATTATTCTCCGGCGGCTTTGATGCCGAGAATCCTGAGTTCCACTTCGTTCAGCCCCACGCCGCGAAGCTTCTCACGATTGCCTCTCAGGCTCTCCAGGGCGTTGAGCCCCATACCGCCCAGGATTTCCTGAATTTCGTGGCCCCAGGCGTGGATGAGGTTGGTCAGCCGTTCGGCGGCGATGTCCGGGTTGATGCGCTTGGCGATGTAGGGATCATTGGTGGCGATTCCCCAAGGACAGCGGCCGGTGTAGCACCGCTGGCACATGGTGCACCCCACCGACAGCAGAGCCGCTGAGCCGATGTAGCAGGCGTCGGCGCCCAACGCGATGGCCTTGGCCACGTCCGCGCTGCAACGGGTGCCCCCGGCCGCGATAACGGAAGCCTGGTTGCGGATGCCTTCCTGGCGCAAGCGATCGTCCACCGAAGCCAGGGCCAATTCGATGGGAATGCCCACGTTGTCGCGGATCATGGTGGGAGCTGCGCCCGTGCCGCCCCTGAAGCCGTCGATCACGATGACGTCGGCTCCCGCCCGGACCATGCCGCTGGCAATGGCGGCGGAATTGTGTACCGCGGCGATCTTCACGAACACCGGTTTCCGGTAACGGGTGGCTTCTTTCAGCGCATAAATGAGCTGCCGCAGGTCCTCGATGGAGTAGATATCGTGATGGGGAGCCGGGGAAATGGCGTCGGAACCCACGGGAATCATGCGGGTGGCCGATACGTCGGGACCGATCTTTTCGCCGGGCAGGTGGCCGCCGATGCCGGGTTTCGCCCCCTGGCCGATCTTGATTTCCACTGCAGCGCCCGCGTTCAGATATCCCAGATGCACGCCGAACCGTCCCGAAGCGACCTGGACGACCGTGTGCGCGCCGTATTCGTACAGGTCTTTGTGCAGACCGCCTTCACCCGTGTTGTAGAGGGTCCCGCATTCGGTCGCCGCCCGCGCCAACCCCTTGTGCACGTTGAGATTGATGGACCCGTAGCTCATGGCCGAAAAGAGAATGGGATAGTTGATTTCGATCTGGGGCGTAAACTTGGTGGTGAGCCGCGTTTTTCCGCCGGCGGTTTCCACTTTGATGCTGTCCGGCCGGCTGCCCAGGTAGGTCTTCAATTCCATGGGTTCGCGCAGCGGATCGATGGAGGGGTTGGTCACCTGACTGGCGTCAAGCAGCATGCGGTCCCAATAGATGGGGTACGGCTGCGGGTTGCCCATGCCGGTGAGCAGCACTCCGCCCGTGTCCGCCTGCTTGTAAACGTTTTTTATGAACCAGGGCTGCCAGAGCGCGTTGGTGCGGAACTCCATGGGGTTCTGACGAATGGTGATCGCCTCGGTCGGACAGAGTGCTTCACACCGATGACATCCCACGCACTTGGTATTGTCCTCGCGCACCATGTCGCTTGATTCGTCATATACGTGTGCCCCGTAGGTGCACTGGCGAACGCACACCTTGCACTGGATACACTTGTCCAGATCGCGATAAATGCGGAAGTCCGCGTAACACTTGCTGATTGGTTGGTAGAGCAAAATTTCACCCCTTGCAGTCACCCATGGGTCTCCGGCGTCGCCTTGTCCGCGCCTCAACCGGTATCCGACGGGCCGAAGATATCACTGAAGGACCGGATTGCAGATTGTCGTGTTTTCCTGCGAAAACTCGGGAAATGCCGGCTCATGCGCAACTATCGTCTCGAGCAGCCTGCGCATTCATTCAATGCGCATCCCCTGGGCTCTTTGCGCGTGCGACACGTCCGGTGGTATTCTCTTCGCTTTCCTCAGGGGGCCGCGCTTGCCGACCCGGGGCTAACCGGATCGTAACGGCAATATAACAAAGACGCTGCACGTCCGGGAACCGTTTAGTGTCGCTTCCCGCTGAGGAAAGTAAGGGCGAACCGAGCGTACATGACACCGCCCGGCCGCCCAATCCTGTCTCAGGGGTGGAGGGAGCGCGGTACTCCCTGTCACCCCCCATCATGCAGTGTATGGTCTTCTCTTACAGAATAGGCAAATACTTATCAAGCTCATACTGGGACACGTGCACGCGGAACATATCCCATTCCTTCTTTTTGTTCTCCATGAACTTGCTGAAGATGTGCTCGCCGAGAGCGCCGCGAACGAGGTCGGATTTCTCCGCGAGTCCCACCGCTTCGATGAGGCTGCCGGGCAGTTCGGTGATGCCCAGCTTCTGGCGCTTTTCGGCGCTCAGCTCGTAGATGTCCTCTTCGATGGGTTCGGGCAGCTCGTATCCGCCCTCAACACCCTTCATGCCGGCGGACAGCATGACGGCGAAGGCCAGGTAGGGGTTGCACGCCGGGTCGGGGGAGCGCAGCTCGATACGCGTGGCACCTTCCTTACCGGGTTTGTACATGGGCACGCGAACCAGGGCCGAACGGTTGCGGCGGGCCCAGGAAATGTAAACGGGCGCTTCGTAGCCGGGCACGAGCCGCTTGTAGGAGTTCACCCACTGATTGGTGACGGCGGTGAGCTCCTGGGAGTGCTTCAGAATACCGGCGATGTAGCTCTTGGCGATGGCGGACAGGTTGTACTTGTCGCTTCCGTCGAAGAAGGCGTTCTTGGTGCCCTTGAACAGGGACTGGTGCGTATGCATGCCGGAGCCGTTCTGTCCGAAGATGGGCTTGGGCATGAAGGTGGCATAGAGGCCGTGCTGCTTGGCGATTTCCTTTACCACGATGCGATAGGTCTGCACCTTGTCGGCCATGGCGAGCGCTTCGTCATAGCGCAGGTCGATCTCGTGCTGGCTGTGGGCCACTTCGTGGTGGGAGTATTCCACGCGGATGTCCATGGACTGCAGCGCGAAGATGGTATCGCGCCGGAGCGTGCCGCCCATGTCGAGGGCGCGGGAATCGAAATAGCCCGCCTGATCGATGACTTCCGGGCAGGCGTTGCTGGTGAAGTAGAAGTATTCAAGTTCGGGGCCCACATACATCGTGTAGCCCTGATCCGCGATTTTCTTGAGCAGCCTTTTGAGGATGAATCGCGGGTCGCCTTCATAGGGGGTGCCGTCGGGCTGAAGAACGTCGCAGAACATGCGCGCTACGGGACGTTCACCGGATCTCCAGGGAAGGAAAGCAAAGGTGGTCGGGTCGGGCTTGGCGATCATGTCGGATTCTTCAATGCGACAGAACCCTTCGATGGACGAGCCGTCAAAACCCATTCCTTCGGTTAGCCCTTCGTCCAATTCCGAAGGCGTGATGGCGAAACTCTTCAAGACGCCCAACACGTCGGTGAACCAGAACTGGATGAAGCTTACGTTTTTTTCCTCGACAATTTTCCTAACATCGTCAGCCGTCTTGCACAACATACGTTATCCTCCGAATCTTCAGAGTGGTTTTGTGGTAGCCTTCAGCACTATCGTTGTTCCCCTGGATGGGATGCTTAATGCTACCCACGTGCCAAAATAAAAATAGACTCTTCATTCAACATGTTAAAAGGTGTAACGCGACACGAACGCCTTTTAAATCATACATTAACGTCATCTTCAAGAAGAAAATCTCACCGAAATGTACGATTCCCTTCCGCCGGGATACGGCCTAAAGGGTAATGACGTCGCCCGGTTTGATGGCCGGCGCAATAAATTTCGGCGGCGCCGTGGGATCGTCGAATTCCACGCCCCGGTATTTGATGACCGCCATTACTTCCTGCGTCTCCATGGAGGTCACCGTGGGCATGCTTTTCAGCTTCGACGTGAGTTCCATCACGCCTTCGGGCGTGTTGGCCATGGATTCCAACAGGAAGGTCATGCTTCCCTGGAGGCGGAGAATCGATTTGAGCGCCGGTTCCTGCATGATCTGCGCGATGAACTGCTCGTCCGGCCCCTTGTTGAACAGCCGGGTGAAGCAATAGATTCTTTCCTCGCTGTAGTAGGCGATGTTGAAATCCTTCTGATGTTTGTAGACCTTCAATACTTTCTGCGTCGATATGGAGGTGATGATGGGCAGAGGCATCTGCGGCAGCGTATAACGCTTCATCTCGAAAATGAGGTACCGCATGTCCTTTTTGTGGGACGTGAAGACGTCCAGCAGATAGCTGGAGGTGCCCATCACGTGGAAAATCGAGTAGATTTCCGGTCGCTCCTTGAGCTTGCTGAGCAGGACCCGATCGTCCCCCCAACTGCTCACCCAGAGCATGGCATGAAACAGGTTGTCGCTCATGTATTCCTCCGCAGTTCCTCACCCCAACGGCCGGGGCTTCGAGGCCGGGTGAGGAGAATTGGCCGCAATCGCTTCAGCGTCGGCGTCAACACCGTGTAAATGTATGGATAACGATAACCGATTCGGCTGAGTGGGACGACGGGACGGGGCCGCTCCGGTTCCCCGGCGGTTCATCCGCTCCCCTTCCCCCGGATGGTCGTGCCGCACCCTGCCCGGTCACGCGTTGAACCCGCCCTTGGCGATGGGGTATCTCCGGCCGTAACCGAATGCCTTGTACGTGATCTTGAGCCCGGGGGGCATCTGCATTCTCTTGTATTCGTTCCGATTGACCCGCTTGATGATATCGCGCACCGTCTCTTCCGCATAACCCATTTCCGTGATGGCCTTCAACCCCTTCTGGTCCTCCACGTAGGCGTGCAGGATCGCGTCCAGCTCATCGTACGGCGGCAGCGTATCCTGGTCCGTCTGGTCGGGTTTCAGTTCCGCCGACGGAGGCCGGTCGATCACCCGCTGCGGAATGATCTCCTTTTCCCGGTTGATGTAGTTGGACAGCCGGTACACCAGCGTCTTTGGGACGTCGGAAATGACCGCCAACCCGCCGCACATGTCTCCGTAGAGCGTGCAGTATCCCACCGCTATCTCCGACTTGTTCCCGGTGGTGAGGAGCAGGTGCCCCATCTTGTTGGACACCGCCATCAGCAGGTTGCCGCGGATACGGGCCTGAATGTTCTCCTCCGTCTCGTTGGGTTCGGTCCCGGCAAACAGCCCGGACAGGGCGTCCAGGTAGGAACCGAAGATCCCCGCGATGGGGATTTCGCGGAACTGCATGCCCAGCGTTCCGCACAGCAGGACCGCATCTTCCCGGCTCATGTCACGAGTGTATGCCGACGGCATGCCGAGCCCCATCACGTTTTCCGGCCCCAGCGCCCGGCAGGCGAGCACCGCCACCAGCGAACTGTCGATGCCGCCGCTCAAGCCCACCAGCGCCTTGCGGAAACCGCACTTGACCAGGTAATCCCGTACCCCCATGGTCAGGCCGTTAAGGACCGATTCTTCGAGGTCGTTGGGCACGCCCCGCACGTCGCCTTCGTTCAATTCCGTGTCCCACACCAGGAAGTCGGATGAAAACTCCAGCCCCCTGCTCTTCAGTCTCCCCTTCCGGTCGAACACCATGCTCGTGCCGTCGAAGAGCAGGTCGTCGTTGCCACCCACCTGGTTGGCGTAGATGAGCGCCACGCCGTTTCGTTTGCTGATGGAACGCAGCAGGCTTTCGCGGATGATGCGCTTCTTCATGAAATAGGGAGAAGCCGAAACGTTCACCAGGATGTCGATGTTCCGTTCCACCAGGTCCTTGACCGGGTCGAGGTCGTAATAGAGCCGGGGGAAGAGGTCCTTCTCGTTCCAGATGTCCTCGCACACGGAAAGCCCGATACGCTTGCCCATGAACTCGACGACTTCGGGGCACTGGCCCGGTTCGAAGTAACGGGTTTCGTCGAACACGTCGTAAAAAGGCAGCAGCCGCTTGTATGCCTTCCCCACCACCTTGCCGTTGCCGAACATGGCCACGGTGTTGTGGAGCGGCCGGCCGGTTCTGGAAGCCCTCGGCTCCACGTATCCCATGATGGTGTGGATGCCATGGGTTTCGGCCACCAGTTCCTCGAAAATGCGGATGTTTTCGTCTATAAAGGAAGGCCGCTCCAGGAGGTCCTTGGGCGGATATCCCACAATCGCCAACTCGGGCAGAACGACCAGGTCGCAGTCCCGCCTCCTGGCGGCGTCGATGGATTCCCTGATGAGCCTGTGGTTATACTCCAGGTCCCCGACAATGGGATTGATTTGAGCAATGGCTATGCGCATGGCCGGTCGTTACCGCGTATCGTGTGGGTGAAGAATGAAGCCCTCGTTCCCTTGGCCTGTACGAAAGCATTCGACTATCAGAGTTCGTCTTTCAGGTCAAAGGTTTTTCCTGTACAGTGGACGGTAACCGTCCCTGCCGAGATTGCGCCATCATAGTCTCGTTTAGGGGGTCGGTGCAAGCATCCGTCCGGGAGAACGCGGGCATATGGTGATCTATCTGTTCGATCTTGCCGGAACGGCGGTGTTTGCCGTTTCCGGTTCTCTTGCCGCCGGGAAGAGGAGAATGGACCTCTTCGGCGTGGCGGTGCTGGCCGTGGTCACGGCGCTCGGGGGAGGAACGATCCGGGACGTGATCCTGGGAGCACATCCGGTGTTCTGGGTGACGGACCCCGTCTATATTATCGTGGCCGTGGCGGCCTCGCTCTTCACCTTCTCCATCGCCAGAACGCACGCCCTGCCCTCCAACATTCTGGCCATCGCCGACGCGGTGGGGCTCGCGGTCTTCACGGTCATCGGGACCCAGAAAGCCCTCGCCTTCCACGTGCCGGGCCTCGTCGCCGTCATCATGGGGATCATGACCGGAGTAGCCGGAGGCATTATCCGCGACCTGCTCTCCGGACAGATTCCGCTCGTCCTGAGCAAGGAAATTTACGCCACCGCCTCCCTGTGCGGAGGCGCCGCGTACGTGCTGCTTTCCCTGGCGTCGGGAAACAAAGCGCTGATCGCTCTCCTGTCCATCGCCGTCACGCTGGGACTGAGGCTGGCCGCCATCCGGTGGAAGCTCTCCCTGCCCCACCTGTTCCTCTACGGGGATGAGGACAGCTGGCTCTGATCGGGTACTGTAGCCGATCGGGGGATATGTTCGGACGACCGGCCGTTTGCCCGTACGATAAGGACAATCACGGTCTATCCGGGTGACGAAAGAATGGTGGGGGCGGGTTTCAAACCCGCCCCTACGGCGCGAGGTCCATCGGCATCCGGGCATACATCTCCCCCCTTTGACAAAGGGGGGTCGGGGGGGATTTCCCGCCCTCCCCCGCCTTACCGGGCGATCATACTCCTCATCATGTCCGCGGCATTCTCGGAATGATTGAAAATGTCCCCGAGGTACTCCACCAGCCGGACCAGATGAAAATTGGATACTGCATCCGCAAAGGGATATGACAGAAAGTCGGGAATGAGCTTGTGTTCGATCTGGTCCGATTGAAATTCCAGCTCCCGAATCTGCCGGATTTCCCGTTTGAGCAGTTTCCGGTCCCCTTCGCCGTACGTTCGGAAATACGTCTCGGCCGCCCGCACGAACGGATGGATGAACCGTAGCATTTCGTCGGCCTTTTCGGCCATGAAAGACAGGTCGTCCTTGAATTCGCGGGGGATGTCGGTGGCGCGGTAGGCCATCCAGTGCAGCACGTCCTGGGTGGAATCCAGTATCTTGTCCTGTTCCCGCAGGTACATGAGCAGCTGGTACTTGTCCATGGGCAGGAGGACGCTGCGCGGCAGGTGGCCGCGGATGTTCCTCTTCACGCCGTCTCCCCGGCTTTCAAGGATGGTCACTTCGATGTGATGCTTCTCGAATTCGTCCTTGTCGCCGTCGAGATAGGCGTGGAAGGCCTTTACAAAGGCCGGCGCCGCTTCGCCGATGATTTCGGCGTGTCTCAACAACCCTTCAAACGGGGAGCGTCGGAAAAGGCTGAGAATACCGGAACGCATGAACCACCTCCACGCCTTGAGGATACACAATCTGCGAATCTTACAGGAATATCCAGGCCAGTATCTTGTACAAAAGCATCGCGGGCAGGGCCGACAGGGGAAGCGTGATCACCCAGTAGAGCACGATCTTCCAGATCACTCTGAGGTCCACCGCTGCGAGGCCGCCGGCCAGTCCCACCCCAACCACCGCTCCCACGGCGGCATGCGTGGTGGATACCGGAAGTCCGATCTTCGAAGCGATGAGGACCGACGTCGCCGTGCCGAAATCCACCGCGAAGCCTCTCGTATTGGTCAATACGGTGATCTTGGACCCCACCGTTTCGATGACCTTGTATCCCCAGGTCAGCACCCCCAACATTATGAAAAAGCCGCCGAACATGAGCAGAAACCACGGCACGGGCGCGGCCTGTTCCAGGGACCCCATGGTGAAGATGATGTAGATGCCGGCCACCGGTCCCACGGCGTTGGCCACGTCGTTGGCGCCGTGGGCCAGGGCGACGTAGCAGGAGGTGAAAATCTGGAGGCGCTTGAATATCACCTCCACCCCCGCCTCTTCCACCACGTGAATGGTTCTGGCCATCCACCTCATGGACAGCAGCCCGAAGATGATCGCCGATACTCCCGAAACGATCAATCCCGTGACGGCGCCGATGCCCAGTTTCTCCCCCAGCGGTGTCTTGGTGATGAGCGAAATCAGCACGATGAATATTGTAGTTCCCGCAAAGAGCGGTGTCCACCGGAGCGCCGTAACAAAGGACTCGGTCTTCTGCAGTATTTTCCGCCGGATGAGCTGGAAGATGAGGTAGCCGAGCAGTCCGGCGAAGATGGGCGAAACCAGCCAGCTGATGACGATAGTGACGATCTTCCCCCACTGGATCGCGCCCGGCCCCCCGGCCACGATGCCGAAACCGAGCATGGCGCCCACGATGGAATGGGTGGTGGAAACGGGAAACTGGCTCCAGGTGGAGAAGAACACCCAGAACGCGGCCGCCAGCAGGGAGGCCAGAAGCCCGAGCATCATCACCTTGGGGTCGGTAATCACGTTGGCGTCGATGATGCTTTTGCGGATGGTGGAGGTGACTTGCGAGCCGATCAGGGACGCCCCGAGGAAGTCGAGGACGCCGCCGATGATGACCGCCTGACGTAGGGTAATGGCCTTGGCCCCCACGGCGGAAGCCATGGCGTTGGCCACGTCGTTGGCTCCGATGTTCCAGGCCATGTAGATGCCGGCCACGAGCCCCAGGATGAGGATGAGTTCGGTCATACCCTGAGCAATCCCGAAATGATTTTTTGCGGACGTTGTTCGGTTTCGTCTTCCTTACGAAACCCTAACAATGAAAGCAAGAAAAAATGCCCTCGTGCCCGGAAAACGGTGGTGGGAGGCGGGGGCTTCCGCACGCCCCCCTCCGAAACGCATTCCCGTGTTCAACTTGGAAACGCAAATAATAACTCCCGTCCCATTTTGAGCCTGAAGTCTATTTGACAAATGGACCGAATTTTACGGGGACTTTACAATCAGCCCATTGGAACCATCAATTATTGTGAAGGCCCGATAACCACTTATGGGCTATCCCCCTGTCGAAAATTTGAATGATGCTATTTCTCTCGAAGATTCCGGGTGTACAATTGAAGTCTGATTCCGGTGAGAATGACAGCCTATCGATAAGGAGGACAAACATGCTGTCACAGTGCGCGGAGTGTGCCGAGGCGGGTCGATCTTGCTGTGTCGGCGGGCAAATTTTTGTTACGATCGGAGACGTGCGGCGCATCGCTGAGTTTATGGGTTATCACGGCTTTGTCACGTTTGAACGAATGTCTCCTCAATATGATGCCTCCGAGAGTGATCCGACTTGGTCTTCATTGGTTCTCGAAGCAGACGGCTCACGCCGTGTTTTGCGCAGAACCACGGACGATTCCTGCTTTTTCCTGCGCGGAACGGGTTGTGTTCTGCCGGCGGAGGTGCGTCCTTTACTCTGCCGTATCTATCCATATGATTTCACGGCGGAAGGTATCTCGGGAATAAGTGCGACATGCCCTCTTTCAAGCCTGACTGATTGGCGATCCATCCTGGAACGGCAGGGTATGCCCATGGCCGCCGCGTTGAATTGGCATCAGAGGCTTTACGATGAAATCACGCAAGAAAACAGAAATAAGCCAGCCCGAGCCCCTGAGACAAGGTTCATCACCGAATTCCGGGACAGCAGGTTGCCGGATGATTAAACCGGACCGTTCATGCTTCGATACCTCAGCACGAACGGTCATGAATGCCCTCGGCTGAGAACTGACCCGTTCGCCCTGATGGAGAGAAGCCTGTCCTGAGCTTGTCGAAGGGGGCGAACGCAAGCTATTGAAAAATATTTTTTCTCTCCAACGAAAGAGAATATTCTTCCCGAAATTCCTCCATGAACTGCCCAAAGGGGGCCGGGGGGATTTCCTCCCCAAGACGTACACCTCGTTCTTAGGTGGCCGTTAGGAGACACAGCCGGGGCGGCTGTGCTCCACAAACGGGTCTTTTACCACCGTGATCGTCCGTGGAGCACGGGCGCCCCCACCCGTGCATCGGTGGCGCAAACGGTGCCGAATCACCTGCATTCGCGGCCATCCCGAATCTCGTTCACCGGATTCCTTGGATGGTCAATCGGCATGTCTCCCGTAGGGGCACGGCATGCCGTGCCACTACCACCCGACCCGCACCAATATTGTTGGAATGGTTGCCGCACCGAAAAAAAAGGGGGCATGGGCCGCAGGAGCGTATTGCTATACGCCCCAAACGAAACCACGACCGGGGAATGTGGCCATAGTGGCGTATTGCGATACGTCCCTATGTCAAAGCGGTTCTCCGGGGATCATCCGGGTTCTCCGGGGATCATCCGGAAGAAACGATGGGCGGTGGGCCGCTTTCCCTGGCTCGGTGTGTCATTTCGAGCGGCAGCGAGAAATCCCATTCGGATCGAGATTTCTCTCTCCGCTTCGCTCCGTTCGAAACGACAGCCGGCAATGGCCGCGATCCTCGGGGTTGGGATATTTCATCGCCTGCAATACCGGGGTGGCCGGCTAGCCGCACGAGCCTGACGGGGAAGCGCGATAGTATGTCGCGAACAGCCGCTTAAGCGGCAAGATTAACATTGACAGGAGCGGCGGTTTTCGTGGATGTTGAGGCGTGTTGGGACTTATCGTTAAGCGGGGCGAGGGCGGAAGTCCCGGCCGCGACCACTACCTCTGATCGCTGTGCTTTCTCCTCGTTACCAAGTTGTACTTGGTAACGAAATAAAGATTGGGGAGCTAAGCTCCCCGGATGCTAAGCGTTCCCAAGTGCAACTTGGGAACGAGGGGATAAGGATGAACTCGGTCATTCCGTGAGCAAGCCTGATCATGATGAGCAAGGATGTTGTTCGGTTACGTCTTCCTTACGAAACACTAATAATGAAAGTAAGAATAAATCCCCTCGTGCCCGGAGAACAGTGGTGCCGCGTGGCGACGTATAGAGCGGCAAGATTAGGATTGACAGGAGGGGCAATTTTCGTGAATGTTGAGGCTAATCGAAACGCATCAACATAAGCGGCAGATAGAGCGAACATTTTTGAACTTGATCACCACATCTTATTATCGGTACCGGTGGTACCTGGGAACGATGTTAAAACGAGATTGTAGCAGGTACATTCATAGAGGAATCAAGACCAAAATCAATGTAATGAGAGGTATTTTAAAGGATGTTGAATCCATTTGTCCGCATCCAGAGAAATTGGTTTAAGCAGAAGTCACTCTCGGAAATTAAAGAATTATCTAGGATTTTAGTCATCGATGATCGTGAACCGAAATTAGTAAATGACCTGGAAAGAGAGGGTTGGCGCGTAAACTATATTGCTGATCTACTTTCCTATGACTCAACACCCTTGATAGATTCTCACATCGTATGCCTTGACATAATCAATGTAGGTAGAAGTTTGCGCTGCGAGAGTGGACTCGGTCTTGTGAAAGGAATTAAAGGTAAACATCCGGGAAAGAAGATTCTACTTTATTCCTCAATTCCTACTCATAATATATTTGATGAATCAATATATCTTGTTGACAGAAGACTTCTTCAAGGATGGTCAACCCTATCAATTTATTAAAGCTGTTGAGGAGTTGGCTTACGAAGTTTTTGATTGGAATAAATGCGTGGAGCTCGCATATCAAAAATTCAAAGATGATTTTGGCACACAGATAACCTTAAAGGAATTTGAAAAAATGCTACGAAAATCGATTTCTCCAAGTGGAGAAATCAATGTAGATAAAATATCTAGACTTACGGTTGCAGCAATACAAGTAGCCAGTGCCATCGCTCAACTCATCAATTCCGTGCCTAAACCACATTAGAAGGCTAATGATGCGAGTAATCTGTTTTGATGCAGCTACATTAAACAAGAAGTATGAATACCAGGACATCCGCAATAATTCGAGTTGCGAACGATGCATGAGTACAGAACCCACGCTTTCGGAGCGTGCGTTTCTTTGTCAAAAAAAGCATTACTTCGTATCAAAATTAGCGGAAGATAAAAAAAGCTTTTTTATTTTTTGCTTAAAAGAAGCAAAGACGAGCAAACATGCTAAATATATCGTCAAAATATTCATAGACGCTTTCTATAAGTCTATTTTACCTATACAGGGAATTGCTGCCATCCAAAAAAATGCTTCTGAAATATCGGTCCATAACACGCGAAATTTAAATGCTGAAATAAACAATAAGCTATTATCACTGCTCAAAGAATCAGAACTATATAAATCAGATGATAAAATAAAATACATAGAATCTAGAATAAAAGAAAAACCGAATGCATTTGCCAGGGAAATACTGTCGGTACTTAAATCAACAAGACAGATTATGAATGAATACAACGTACACGATTTTATAGACCCTGCATCCATATTACATGATGCTGATTTTTCTAGGCAAAAGATACATACGCTGTGTGTTATGAGTTTCTATTTGTTCGAACAGGATTTCAAAGAAAAGGAAATTAGTCTACAAATTACAAAATGCCATGACAAGGTCATTATAAATTGGAATACCGCCCAGACAGCACTAGCGCAATTGTATGATAATTGCCTAAAATATTGCAAGAAAAATACTACTATTCAAGTATCCTTCACATCATCAAGCGAAAGCTTTATCGAGGTAAAGTATGAAATGACTAGTTTGTTTTTCTCGAGAGATGAATCCAAGTTTTTGACTTTATTTGGCAAAAGAGGTCAATTTGCAGACAGCATCGATAACAAAGGCAGAGGCATAGGAATGCACATAATTCAGCGAATGATGGATCTTAATGGAGGCTATTTCAGATATGAATCAAATGAAAGCACCAAATATTATTCGGATAATAAGCCTTATTCTGAAAATGTGTTTATCCTTGGATTTAGAAAAGTTATGTTATAAATTTGCTCTGAGAGAGGCTTAGTTAGAACGTATCCAGGAGGGGGTTAGACCAAGTGGGAGATTGAGTGCATCCCGCACTTTATCGATATCTATTCGTTGGTTCTTGGAAGCCTGTCTTATTTGTGCTGAACTGCCATCAGCAATCTGCATGAAGGAGCAATAAGCCCCTGGCGCCTTTCACTCTCCTCCCCCCACCCCGCCGTTTCGTCTTGACATCTTCTCCGGCTCTCTACTATGCTCGTATGGATTCGGTGCATGAGAGACCGGTACGCCGGAGCGACGTTCCAACCCAACGGGACAATCGAACCGGGCCGTTCCCAAGGTAGCTTCATCTTCCCCAAGCATTCAAAAACGATAGGAAGAACAACTC
Source organism: uncultured delta proteobacterium (assembly GCA_963826125.1). Lineage (GTDB taxonomy): Bacteria > Desulfobacterota > Desulfarculia > JACQYL01 > CAWGVV01 > CAWGVV01. Next base: position 1,777,105 of record CAWGVV010000001.1, read on the forward strand.
GGCAGGTCCAGCCTCGGAGCAGCAGTTCGGTTCCGCCGGCCAATTACTCTAGACTACATCGTTATTTCATTCACAAGGAGGGTACACATGCCGTTAGATCCAACAAAACATGCCGACTGGGAAATCGCTGAAGCAGCGGAAAAGGACATGAAGACCGTTTACCAGCTCGCCGAGGAACTCGGCCTGCAAAAAGAAGAACTGCTTCCCCACGGCCACTACATCGGCAAGGTCGATTTCATCAAGGTACTCGACCGGTTGAAGGACAAACCGGACGGAAAATATATCGACGTCACCGCCATCACCCCCACCCCGCTCGGCGAAGGCAAGTCCACCAGCACCATGGGTCTGCTCCAGGGGTTGGGCAAGAGAGGCAAAAGCGTTTCCGCGGCCATCCGCCAGCCCTCCGGCGGTCCTACCATGAACATCAAGGGTTCCGCGGCGGGCGGCGGCTTGTCCCAGTGCGTTCCGCTCACCCCCTTCTCCCTGGGCCTCACCGGCGACATCAACGCCATCATGAATGCGCACAACCTGGCCATGGTGGCCATGACGTCGCGCATGCAGCATGAACGCAACTACGACGACGAACAGCTTGCGCGGCTTTCCGGCATCCGCCGCCTGGACATCGATCCGTCCAACGTCGAAATGGGCTGGATCATCGACTTCTGCGCCCAGTCGCTGCGCAACATCGTCATCGGCCTCGGCGGCCGCATGGACGGCTACACCATGCAGTCCCGGTTCGGCATCGCCGTCTCCTCCGAAGTCATGGCCATCCTGGCCGTGGCCAAGGACATGAAGGACATGCGCGAACGCATGGGCAAGATCGTGGTGGCCTATGACAAGAAGGGCAACCCCGTTACCACGGAAGACCTGGAAGTGGCCGGCGCCATGACCGCGTGGATGGCCGAAGCCCTCAACCCGAACCTGCTGCAGTCCATCGAAGGACAGCCGGTGTTCGTGCATGCCGGTCCTTTCGCCAACATCGCCATCGGCCAGAGTTCCATCATCGCCGACCGCGTCTGCCTGAAGCTGGCCGACTACCACATCACCGAATCGGGCTTCGGCGCGGACATCGGATTCGAGAAGTTCTGGAACCTGAAGTGCCGCTATTCGGGCCTCAAGCCCCACGCGGCCGTGATCGTGGCCACCATCCGCGCCCTCAAGTGCCACGGCGGCGCACCGATTCCGGTTCCCGGCAAGCCCATGCCCGTGGAATACAAGAGTGAGAACGTGGAATGGGTGGAAAAGGGCTGCGCCAACCTCGTTCACCACATCAATACGGTGAAGAAGGCCGGCATCAACCCCGTGGTGTGCATCAACGCGTTCTATACGGACACGAATGACGAAATCAAAGCCGTACGCCGCATGGCCGAAGCCGCCGGCGCCCGCGTGGCCCTTTCCAAGCATTGGGAAAAGGGCGGCGACGGAGCCCTGGAATTCGCCGACGCGGTAGTGGATGCTTGCAAAGAGGAACCCAAATTCAAGCTGCTGTACGACCTCGAACTGCCCCTGCGCAAGCGCATCGAACTGATCGCCAAGGAAGTGTACGGCGCCGACGGCGTCGAATATTCGCCCGACGCGAGCGCCAAGGCTGCCCGCATCGAGAAGGACCCCGTTCTCTCCAAGCTGGGTACCTGCATGGTGAAAACTCACCTGTCCCTGTCCGACAATCCGAACATGAAGGGCGTTCCCAAGGGCTGGAAGCTGTACGTCCGCGACGTTCTCACCTACGGCGGCGCCGGCTTCGTGGTGCCCGTGGCGGGAACCATCAGCCTTATGCCCGGCACGAGTTCCAACCCGGCTTTCCGCCGCGTCGACGTGGACGTGACCACCGGCAAAGTCAAGGGATTGTTCTAGTCGTCAAAAGCATGCGGGAAGTGCCCGAAAGGGCATTTCCCGTGCTTCTCGGAAGTTCGTGCACCACCTGAAGTATTCGTGTATAGTGAACAAACGGATAGGGAGGTGTTTTTTTCTATAGCCAAAATTTCGTTCAGACAAAATTTCGATTGATTTTCGCCGTTGTCTTTCGCCGTGCCCTTGTGAAAAGCCCGATCCGTCGTGTCGTCGGCAACCGTTCTCCCGCCGACGACGGCTGATGATTCCCGGACGTTTTTTCACTCACTCCCTTCAGACCCGGCTGCTCTCCCATGGCCAGTACGGGGAAGAGAAAGAGAGGGACACAGGAAGTATGCACGAGCATCCCAATACCACGGTAGGAGCCGTCATGGTGGTCGGCGGAGGCATTGCCGGTATTCAAGCCTCCCTGGACCTCGCCGACAGCGGATACTACGTCTATCTCGTCGAACGCAATCCCGCCATCGGCGGCGTCATGGCCCAACTCGACAAAACCTTCCCCACCAACGACTGCTCCATGTGCATCATCTCGCCCAAACTGGTGGAAGCCGGTCGGCACCTGAACATCGAACTCGTCACCCTCGGAGAAGTGAAGGAAGTGAGCGGAGAGGCCGGTAACTTCTCCGTAACGCTCCTGGAGCATCCCCGCTACATCGACATGAGCAAATGCACGTCGTGCGGCGAATGCGCCAAGGTCTGCCCCATCGACGTGGCCAACGAATTCGACGAGGAACTGAGGGACCGCAAGGCCGCGTACAAGCTCTATCCCCAGGCCATGCCCAGCGCGTACGCCATCCACAAGATGGGCACCGCCCCCTGCAAGGCCACCTGTCCCGCCCACATCAGCATCCAGGGGTACGTGGCGCTCATCGCCCAGGGCAAGTACAAGGAAGCCCTGAAGCTCATCAAGCAGGAACACCCCTTCCCCGCCACCTGCGGCCGTATCTGCCACCATCCCTGCGAACAGGCGTGTTCCCGCAACAAGGTGGACGAACCGGTAGCCATCGAATACCTGAAGCGGTTCGTGGCCGATCTCGACCTGAACGACGAGAGCCGGTACGTTCCCGAGGCCAAGGAAAAGCAGGCCGGCAAAGTGGCGATCATCGGCTCCGGTCCGGCGGGACTTTCCGCCGCCTACTACCTTGCCTGGCGCGGATTCAACGTCACCGTATTCGAGAAGCTGTCCGTTCTCGGCGGCATGATGGCCGTAGGCATTCCTGCATACCGTATGCCGAGGGACGTGCTCGACGCGGAGATCCAGGTCATCAAGGACATGGGCGTGGAAATGAGGACCGGCGTGGCTTTCGGCTCCGACGTCACTCTGGAGAGCCTGAAGAAGGAAGGGTATGACGCCTTCTTTCTGGCCACCGGTCTGCACCTGAGCCGCGGGCTGAACGTTCCCGGCGAAGACCTTGTAAACGTCCTCAAGGGCGTGGACTTCCTGCGCGACGCCGCGCTCGGAAATCCCGTGACGGTCAACAAGAAGACCATCGTCATCGGCGGCGGGAACGTGGCCGTGGACGTGGCGCTGACCGCCCTGCGCACCGGGGCCGAAAAGGTAACCTTAGTGTGCCTGGAACAGCGGAACGAAATGCCTGCGTGGGACTACGAAATCGCCGAAGCCCTCGAAGAGGGCGTGAACATCGTCAACGGCTGGGGCCCGCTGAACTTCGTCGGCAAGGACGGCACGGTTTCGGGTATCGACTTCAAGCAGTGCACCGCCGTCTTCGACGAGAACAAACGGTTCAATCCGCAATACGACGAAGCGAAAACCCTGCATCTGGACGCCGACACCATCATCGTGGCCATCGGCCAGGCTGCGGACCTTTCCTATGCCAAGCAGCAAAGCATCGAAACCACCCCGAGGGGCGGGCTTTCCGCCGACCCCGTCACTCTGGAAACGCCTTTAAAGGGCGTCTTTGCGGGCGGCGACGTGTTTTACGGACCCAAGTCCGTGGTGGAAGCCGTGGGCGTGGGCAAGGAAGCGGCCGAATCCATCGAGCGGTACCTGAGCGGAAAAGACCTGCGCGAGGGACGGGAGAAAGACTGGACCTACGTCGAAGTGAGCCCCGAAGACGAGCCGCTCATGCAACGCACCGCCATGAGGACCGTCTCCCCGGAGGCACGCCGCGGCACGTTCAAGGAAATCGCCCTGGGCTTCAGCGAAGAGGAAGCCAAGGCCGAAGCGTCTCGCTGCCTCAAGTGCGGCGTGTGTTCCGAATGCTACCAGTGCGTGGAAGCCTGTCTCGCCGGGGCCGTGGACCACACCATGAAAGCGAAGGAACGGACCGTTCAGGTAGGGTCCATCATCCTTTCTCCGGGGTTCGAACCCTTCGATCCGACCAAGTACGTCAACTATGGGTATTCCAAACTTCCGAACGTGATCACCAGCATGGAGTTCGAACGCATCCTGTCGGCCTCGGGTCCGTACGAAGGACATCTGGTACGGCCGTCCGACCATGCGGAACCCAAGAAAATCGCCTGGCTGCAGTGCGTGGGGAGCCGGGACATCAACACCTGCGACCACGGTTACTGTTCGGCCGTCTGCTGCATGTACTCCATCAAGGAAGCGGTCATCGCCAAGGAGCACGCGCACTACGATCTGGACACCGCCATCTTCTTCATGGACATGCGCACCTACGGCAAGGAGTTCGAAAAGTACTACTGGAGGGCGCAGGAGAAGGGCGTCCGGTTCCTCCGTTCGCGGATACATTCCATCGAACCCGGTGACGGAGACAGCCTGATCCTCCGTTACGTCACCGAATCGGGCGAGGTGATGGAGGAGCACTTCGATCTGGTGGTGCTCTCCATCGGCCTCTCGCCGAGCAGGGACGTGAAGGTACTGTCGCAGCGGATGGGCATCGAACTCAACAACCACGACTACGCCCTAACGAGCAGCTTCACCCCCATCAGCACCAACCGGGAAGGCATCTACGCCTGCGGAGCGTTCCAGGGCCCCAAGGACATCCCGCAGTCGGTGATGGAGGCTTCGGCGGCCGCGTGCATGGCCACCAGCAGACTCTCCTCGGCCCGCGATACGCTGACCAAGGTGAGGGACCTGCCTCCGGAAATCGACGTGGCCGGCCAGGAGCCCCGCATCGGCGTGTTCGTCTGCAACTGCGGCATCAACATCGGCGGCGTGGCCAACGTGCCCGAGGTCAGGGACTATGCCAAGAGTCTTCCCTTCGTGACGCACGTGGAGGACAACCTGTTCACCTGTTCCCAGGACACGCAGGACAGGATGAAGCAGACCATCAAGGAAAAGAACATCAATCGCGTGGTGGTGGCATCCTGTTCCCCCCGAACCCACGAACCGCTCTTCCAGGAGACCATCCGCGAGGTGGGCCTCAACAAGTACCTGTTTGAAATGGCCAACATCCGCGACCAGAACACCTGGGTGCACATGGGCGATCCCAAGGCGGCCACGGAGAAGGCCAAGGACCTCGTGCGCATGGCGGTGGCCAAGGCGGCTCTGGTGGAACCGCTGCATCAGGTGAGCCTGGGCCTCACCCAGTCGGCGCTCGTGGTCGGCGGCGGGGTGGCCGGCATGGAAGCGGCGCTCGGCATCGCCGACCAGGGCTTCCCGGTGACCATCGTGGAAAAGGAAGACCGTCTGGGAGGCGTCGCATTACAGCTGCGATCCACCTGGCGGGGGGAATCGATCGGCGATTACGTGCAGGGCCTCGTTTCCCGCGTCGAGGGACATCCCAACATTAAGGTGAACCTCGGCAGCACGGTGAAGAAAACCGCCGGGATCATAGGTAACTACACGACCACCATCGCTCCGGTGAACGGTTCGGGAAGCCAGACGGTGCTCGAACACGGCGCCACCATCATGGCGACGGGCGGCCACGAGTACACCCCCACCGAGTACGGCTACGGCCAAAACGACCGCATCATGACCGCGCTCCAGTTCGACGCCGCTTTCCGGACGAACGACGACCGCGTGAAGAACGCACAGTCGGCCGTGTTCATCCAGTGCGTGGGTTCGCGCATTCCCGAACGCCCCTACTGTTCCCGCATCTGCTGCACCCATTCGCTGGAAAGCGCGGTGAGCCTCAAAAAGGCCGACCCCGACCGGGACGTGTACGTGCTCTACCGCGACATGCGTTCCTACGGCTTCCGGGAAGACCTCTACCGGGAAGCCCGGGAAAAGGGCGTATTCTTCATCCGCTTCGATCTGGAAGATCCGCCCCGGGTGAGTACGGACGGCGGGATCACCCTGGCCGTCACCGATCACGTGCTGCGCAGGCCCATCGAGCTGCATCCCGACCTGCTGGTGCTGGCTTCGGCCATCATCCCCAACGACAACAAGGGTCTGTCCGAACAGTTCAAAGTGCCGGTGAACGCGGAGGGGTTCTTCATTGAGGCCCACGCCAAGCTGCGGCCCGTCGATTTTGCGAGCGACGGCCTCTACCTGGCCGGTCTGGCCCACTATCCGAAGTCCATCGACGAGACCATCGCGCAGGCCAAGGCGGCGGCGGCCAGGGCTTTGAGGATCCTGTCCAAACCGTCCATCATGGTGGGCGGCGTGGTGGCCGACGTATCGTCGGACAAGTGCGCCGCGTGCCTCACCTGTGTGCGGACCTGCCCCTATCAGGTACCCTACATCGGAGAGGAAGGATACGCGGTCATCGATCCGGCCCGGTGCCAGGGGTGCGGAGCCTGCGTGGCCGAATGCCCCGGAAAAGCCATCACCCTGCAGCACTTCACGGACGCCCAGATAATGGCGAAAACGGATGCGCTGTTCATAAAGGAGGAATCCCATGGCTGATACCTATGAACCGGAAGTGCTCGCCTATTGCTGCAAGTATTGAGCGTACTCAGCCGCGGACCTGGCAGGTTCGATGAGGCTTCAGTATCCGAGTAACGTAAAGATCATCCACGTTCCCTGCTCCGGGAGGGTGGACATCATCCACCTCATGCGAGCCATCGAAGACGGCGCCGACGCCGTGTTCGTGGCCGGGTGCCTGGAAGGGGAATGCCACTATCTCACCGGCAACCTGAAGGCCCGCAAGCGGGTGGGGTATGTCAAGAAGACCCTGGAAGAACTCGGCTTGGAGCCCGACCGAGTGGAGATGTTCAATCTCTCCTCGGGCCAGGGCCCCCGATTCGCGGAGATCGTGAAGGAGATGGTGGATCGGGCCGTCCGACTGGGCCCCAGTCCGCTCAAGAAGAACAAGGCCGCCTGAAAGAGGTGATATTATGATCGTAGCTGAACGAAAGCCCTTGAACGAACTCGTTGCGATGGTGGACCGTTGCAAGAAGGTGTTGGTGCTGGGCTGCAAGGGCTGCGTAACCGTGTGCAACGCCGGAGGCGTGAAGGAAGTGGGCATACTGGCATCCGCCCTGCGCATCGCGGCGAAGAAGGAGGGAAGAGAACTCGAGGTGGGCGAACGCACCCTCGAACGCCAGTGCGACCCCGAATACGTGGAACAGGTGAAGGACGAAATCGGCGACTACGAGGCGGTGATCTCCATCGCCTGCGGAGTGGGACCGCAATTTCTGTCCGAACGATACCCGGAAGCGAACGTGTTTCCGGGCGTCAACACCGAGTTCATGGGCGGGGCGGAGCGTCACGGCGTATGGGCGGAACGGTGCGCCGGCTGCGGCACGTGCATCGTTCACAACTACGGCGGCATGTGTCCCATCTCCCGCTGCTCCAAGAGTTTGCTCAACGGCCCGTGCGGGGGATCGGCCAACGCCAAGTGCGAGATCGACAAGGACGTGGACTGTATCTGGCACCTGATCGTGGAAAAGCTCATGAAGCAGGGGAAGATCGATCAGCTCATGGAAGTGCGGCCGCCCAAGAAGTGGCTCACCGCCCGGCACGGCGGCCCCAGAAAGGTGATCAGGGAGGACCTCGCTCTATGAAATCCGGAAGCCGACTGGAAAAGCTGCTGACCGCGGGAGAATTCGTACTCACGGGCGAATGCGGCCCCCCCCGCGATTCCAATGCCGAGACGGTGCGGAAGAAGGCGAGCCACCTCAAGGGGGTGGTCGATTCGGTGAACGTCACGGACAACCAGACGGCGGTGGTGCGCATGTCGAGCTGGGCCGCTTCCCTCATCCTCCTGCAGGAAGGGCTGGAGCCCAATTACCAGATGGTATGCCGCGACCGCAACCGGTTGGCCATGCAGTCCGACCTGCTGGGGGCCTATGCCCTGGGAATCCGCAACGTGCTCTGTCTCTCCGGCGACCACCAGCGGTTCGGCGATCACCCTGAAGCCAAGAACGTGTACGACATCGATTCAATGCAGCTCATCGGCATGGTGAAAAACATGCGGGACGAAGCCTGCATGCTGGGCGGCAACAAGATGGAAACCCCCCCGAAATTCTTCATCGGCGCGGCGGCGAACCCCTTCGCCGATCCGTTCGAATTCCGGGTGTTCCGACTGGCCAAGAAGATCGCCGCCGGCGTGGATTTCATCCAGACTCAGTGCATCTACAACATGGACAAGTTCAAAAAGTGGCTCTCCATGGCCAACGACATGGGTCTCACGGAAAAAGTGCATATTTTGGCGGGCGTAACGCCGCTGAAGAGCATGGGTATGGCCCGGTACATGAAAGAGAACGTGCCCGGCATGGACGTGCCGGACGCCCTCATCAACCGGCTGAAGGCCGCGCCCAAGGAAGCCAAGGCGAAAGAGGGAATCAAGATCGCCGTGGAGCAGATTCAGGAGTTCAAGGAAATGAAGGGCGTGTCCGGCATCCATCTCATGGCTATCGAATGGGAGGAGCGGGTGCCGGAAATCGCCGAAATGGCCGGGCTTCTTCCCAGGCCGAGTGTGGACTGACACACATCAACGAGGTACCGTGGGGGCGGGTTTGAAACCCGCCCCTGCCGGTTCCTCGCCCCGGTGAGTCCTTCTTCGGAAATCGCTCCCGCCCATCTTGCACGACTTCCAAGGGGTATACTAGGATAGGAGGAGTCGTTTTTCCAAGATAGCGGTCGTGCTCCCATCGGGGACCCCACGGCGAATAACCGGGAGCGTGGTTCCTCTTCGATGTCCATCCTTTCCATCGTCATGATTGTGGCCGGTCTGGCCCTCTTCGAGATCGTCTGTTCCATCGACAACGCCATCATCAACGCGGAAGTCCTCAAGGACATGCAAAGCTGGGCACGGCGCTGGTTTCTCCTCTGGGGGTTCATTCTGGCGGTATTCGTGGTGCGGGGAGTCCTGCCGTGGCTGCTGGTGTGGCGGATGAGCCCGGAACTGGGGCCGTGGGGAGCCGTCACCGCAACATTTTCCAGCGATCCCTCGGTGAAGGAGGCGATCGAAAAAGGCGCCCCCATTCTGCTGCTCGGAGGCGGAATCTACTTCATTTTCCTCTTCTTCCGCTGGCTCTTTCTGGAACCGAAGGCATTCGGCTTTCCCGGAGAAAAATTCTTTTCCAGAAAAGGCGCGGTGTTTTTCGCGCTCATTTCCGTCGTTCTGGCCACCATCGTCTGGTTTGCCCTGAAGCAGCGGGAACTGCTGGCCTTCGGCGCGGTGGCCGGTTCCAGCGCCTTTTTCCTTACCCACGGGTTCCGTGAATACGAGGCGAAGGAAAACGAGGAGCGGCTCAAGAAAAGCGAAAACGGCTTCTCCGATTTCGGCAGGTTGCTCTACCTGGAAGTTCTGGATGCGTCGTTTTCGATCGACGGAGTGGTCGGCGCATTCGCCTTCACCTTTTCCGTGCCGCTGATCCTGGTGGCCAACGGGTTGGGAGCCTTCGTGGTGCGCCAGCTCACGGTGGGCAACATCGACCGCATCAAGCGCTACCCGTTTCTCAAGAACGGCGCCATGTACTCGATTTTCATCCTCGGCTGCATCATGCTGGCCGACGGCTTCGGCGCACACGTGCCGGAGTGGGTTTCGCCCGTGGCCACCTTCTGCATCGTGTCCTCATTTTTTATAAAATCGCTCCGGTACGTCCGGAAAAACAAAGAGGAAAAGACATAGTCCGCCCTTGTTCAGACTGCGGCCTGACGTTCCTCCTCCAAGATCATTTCCATTTCCTGCGCCTTGAGATTCACCCCGACCCGCACCGCCTTCAGTCCCTTGACGCCGGGAAGATCTTCGATTTCAAGCGATTCCAGGTCGTCGTTCAGCCACCCTTCCGCCTGCAGGAATTCGATGTGCCGGAGCATCTCCTTGGCTTCCTCGGAATGGGAATACACCACGGCAATTCGGCCGGGCTGGGTGAGCCGCTCTTCGGTGCCCTTCACCACCGCCTTGTCCAGGCGGGATTTGATGATGGCGTGCCTGATATCGTAGGTGCCGTCCACATCGAATCGCTTTTCGTCGAAACGGAAGCGGATGGAGAGCGGTTTGTCCTGCACGAAAATGAGATGCGCGGTTTCCAGCGGCACGCTGAGCGAGGAGCGGAGCTGTTCCTCCAGAAAGGCCATCCCGCAGGCCACTTTCAACTGCCATAACCGCATGTTCTTCAGGTATAACTCGTTGAAGACCCCATCTTCCAGCAGCGATGCCCCCATGTAGATAACGTAGTCCACCCCGTCCGTGCGGTGGCGCTCGAAATAGTGCGGCGACAGCCCCTGCGCCTTGGCTTCCTCCTGATCCAGAAATGCGGCAAGGCGGTTGCTGAGCACGGACACGCTCTGTTCGAATTCCATGCGCCGGCGGTAGACCGTCCCCAGATGGGGGTCCAGTGCGTCCTCATAGGCGCTGATGCTCCTGATGACCTTGGGGCCGTAACGCTTCAGATGCGGGAACGTGGACTCCAGTTCATCCCGCAGAAAACGGATGACGTCCTGCTCGTCGCCCGATCCCAACCCCAGATCCAGCCTTTTCAGTTGCTGTTCGATGCGTGCGGCCAGTTCCAGGAAAATGGGGAGCGACTCCGACTCCGTCGCGCTGCGAATCACCTTCAAGCCGAGGTCGAGGTGTTCCGCCAGGTCCTCCTGGATGGCCATGTTGCGCGCCTTCGTCGACCCCCTCACGTCCGATATCCCATAGAGGGGATACACGTCCTTGAACACGATGGACTCGAATTCCGACGGCTTCCCCGTGCGGATGCTTTCCAGGTGATGCAACGCCGCCTTGCGGAATCGCCACTCCACCGTCGGATGAAGGGCGGTGCACTTTTCCTTGATGATGGCCTGCATCCTGCTTTCCAAATCATCCAGCACCCGTTTCATGGCCATGGAAAAGAGCGGCTGCAACTGGGTCATGAGCAGTTTGTGCATGGGGCCCAAGTCCCGCGGATGGGGACAGGCCAGCATCAGGATGCCGATGACGCGTTCCCGATACCGCAGCGGCGCGATCATGAGCGACTTCGCCTCCTCCGGCATCACGTTGTCCTCCCCGAACCCCCCGAAATCCTTCTGGACGTCGGGAACGAGCATGACCTCCTCCGACGTGAGCACTCGATCGAAGATGGTCCCTTTCATGGATGCGAGAGACAGGTGTTTCGATTCGGCGAAAATGCAGTTCTGTTCGTTGACGCATCCCCTGTTGACCAGCAGCACCTGATCGTCCTGCACCGCCGCCAGTCCGGCCATGAGTTTCGGGCGCCCGAACAGGGTCCGCAGCCGCTGTTGCAGCCGCGTGAAGCCCACCCGCGAGATGATCGATTGCTGATCGATCAGGTCTCTTTCCAGAGCCGAGAGCACTTCCGTTTCCGTAACATCCACGGCTTGAAGCACCGTAAATCCTCTCAGCTCGAATGCTTCGGGAGGCAACAGCTTTCGGATTTCCTCGGGGTCCGTGATGTGTTCCAGGATGAAATCGATGTCGCTTTCCGTGAGCTTCCTCAGTTCGCCCACGGGATTGATTTCCACGAACCGAAAATCGACGTTGACCTTGAAGTGACGATCGAGTCCGGTATCCGGATCGGGCACGATACGGACAAAGGGGTAGTTGAAGTTGATGTGGACGTTGTAAACTTTCTCCAGAATGAGCAGATACGCCCGGATCACCCTCCAATGGGAGACGTGCCGTTCGTTGATGTTCACGCGGCCGTGAAACGATCCGTTTTCGTCGAGGAAGAGCCGGGTAAACTGGGGTGACGCCACCACCGGGGTAATGTAGTAGGGAACCACCGCCGCCACGGCATCGATTTCCCAGTTAGCCACCGCGAAAACAAGGCTCATCAATCGCTCCACCATCTCCTTGTTCTTTTCCAGGACGGCCATGTCGGTGATGGGCTGTGAAAGCTCCGGAGTCTGTGCGAGGAGTTCTAAAAAATCGTCCCTGAGGCAATGTTTCCTGCCCTCGGGCACAATGTTGTTCTTCTCAAGGTAATCGATCAGAGGCTTGAGGCTCAGTACACTCCGGAAGGGGTATTCCCTAGCCACGTTTTCCACTGTTTTTGCTCCTCCGGTTTTTTTCTTACGGCGTCACGATTATTGATTATAACCACTTTCGGCTCTGTTACCAATAGATACCCAAAATCGGCCAAAGTTACACCATTTCTTGAGTGCCGGTTCCCTTTCGGTTATATTTTGTCCAGATGGTGGATATGAGGAAGCGAAAAGGGGAAAATAGGAGGAATCGAAGAAAGGGATTTGGATTTTCGTGCATTTCACTCCATGAATGAGGATGTCGCTATGAACGAAAAATCGAAACACATCGATACCCTGCTGCTGCACGCAGGGCACACGCCCGATTCGGAAACGTATGCCAGGGCGGTTCCCATCTACCAGACCACGAGTTTCGTCTTCCGCGACACGCAGCACGCGGCCGACCTGTTCGCCCTCAGGGAACCCGGCTACATGTATACGCGCATCATGAATCCCACCACCGACGTACTGGAACAGCGGCTGGCGGCCATCCACGGAGGTTCCGCCGCACTGGCCACGGCTTCCGGCATGTCGGCCATATTCTACGCCGTCGCTGCCATAACCGGCGCCGGCCAGAACATCGTTTCCGGGAAAAATCTGTACGGCGGAACGCATACGCTGTTCGGCCACACCTTGAAGCGGTTCGGCATCGAGGCTCGGTTCGTGGATTCCGCGGACGCCTCCAATTTCGAAAAAGCCATCGATGAAAACACCCGACTCCTGTACACGGAATCCATCGGCAATCCGCACTGCAACGTGGACGATCTGGAAACGATCGCCAACATCGCCCACCGCCACAACCTCCCGTTCGTGGTGGATAATACCGTGTCCCCTCCCCCCATTTTCAACCCATTCGACTTCGGGTGCGACGTTGCCGTGTATTCCCTCACCAAGATCATCGGCGGGCACGGCACGAGCATCGGGGGAGCCTTGGTGGAAGCGGGCACGTTCGATTGGGCGGCGTCGGGCAAGTTCCCCGAAATCACCGAACCCGACCCGGCGTATCACGGCATCAACTTCTGGCAGGCGTTGTGTACCATGGAAGGAACGCCCTGCACGGCCTTCTGCACGAAGGTACGCACCGGGTTGATGCGGGACATCGGAGCGGCTCCGGCTCCCATGAACAGCTTTCTTTTCCTCCAGGGAATGGAAACGCTGACGCTCCGGGCCAGGGCCCATCTGGAAAACGCCCGGGCGGTGGCGAGCTTCCTCCAGGGCCACAAGGCGGTCTCCTGGGTCAACTATGCGGGGCTGTCCACGCACAAGGACCACGAACGCGCCAAGAAGTATTTTCCCCTCGGACCGGGAGCGGTATTCGGCTTCGGAGTGAAAGGCGGCCTGGAAGCGGGACGGCGGTTCATTGAATCCGTCAAGGTCTGCTCCCATCTGGCCAATATCCTGGACGCCAAAACGCTGGTGATCCATCCGGCGACCACCACCCATTCGCAGCTGACGCCGGAAGAACAGTCCGAGGCGGGAGTGTCGCCCGACATGGTGCGCATTTCGGTGGGCATCGAACACAAGGACGACATCATCGCCGACCTGGATCAGGCGCTGCTGGCATCGCAGGGGTGACCTGCCGGGGCCGGACGATGGAAGTCGAAAGCTGAAACAAGTGGAGCATGCGGGGATGTCCCAGGCGTTCAGAGGGTCCGATTGTCCTCCTCGCCATCCAGGGTGCAACAGCATCCGCCCGTACGCCCCAGGGCAGAATTGATGACTGCCGCGGCGCACCCCACACCCGCCTTGACCTTCACCGCCCGTGGAGGGCAGTTGCGGGCGCACGCTCCGCATTCCATGCAGGCATCGCGTTCAACGATGGACGCCCGGCCGTTTTCCAGGCGAAGGACCTCATGCGGACACACCACGATGCACATGCCGCAGCCGGTGCACAGTTCCCGGTCCAGTTCCAGAGTAACCACGTCTCTGAGGTAGAGCGTACCGCTCATAATCCCATCCTCCGGGATAAAAACAAGGAGAAAAACCAGGCGAGCATTCCCGCCGACCCGGCGACGATCTGCAGAGGCACTGCCATCCGCATCTCCCTCTTCACGCCGGAGAGGGAGGTGTACGTGGAGGCGCCGGTAAAGTTCATGGCCAGATAGGATGAGAGCGCCACCATGAGCAGGCCCCACCCGGCCATCTCCAGAATGCCGGGCCATGAGGAACCCTTCCCCACCCACGGATAAAGGTACAACAGGGCCGCAGCCACGCCGGAACTCACTCCCTTGAGGGCGAAAGCACGGCCCGGCAGCCAGGGCAGAAGAATCGGAGCGGCCACTGCTCCCGCCGCCACTGCGGCCAGAAATGCCGCGGCCGCGAAGAGTCCGTGGTTGTAGAGCGCGGACCGGAATGCACCGGCTCCTCCCCATCCCCCCAGGAGCAAAAGGAGAGGAACGATGAAGAGAGCCGCTTTGAGCGCGGCGGCCAGTTCTACCGGAACCAATACCGCCCTTTCCCCGAGAGTGAAGGTCTTGCGGCGCATCTCCGGTGTGGCTTTCAATTTCGCATCGAGGAAGGCCGGCAGATCCTCAGCCCTGATGGGGCCATATACCACTCGAAACCCACTGAGCTTTTTTACCTCATGGGCTGCCACTCCGGGACCGGAAAGTTGCGGCAGGATGAGCTTCCGGTGAGTCACGATGCCGGCCAGCCCGGTTGAAGCGATACGGTCCACCAGTTCCTGCGTGCCGAAAGTGCCCTTCCCCGACGAACACCACACGTTGATACCTCGGGTATCCAGCACCAGCACCCACAGGTTTCGCCCCGCCAGCTCCCGACGTAGCAGATCGAAACTCAGCTTGTAGTTGCAGCTCGCCAACACCATGGATTCGCCGTCCGGGTCTCCCGCGGCGTAAAGCCCCGGGTCCACGGTGTAGCTCATGCGGCCGATGCTCGACCGAACTTTTATCGTCCCCAGGCGGTCCTTCCATCCGAGCCGAGTTGAAATCACCGGCACCGGACCGGCTTCGGTTTCACGCACTCCTACGACGAACGGTTGATCGAGACGGGGAGCACCTCCCCGCGCTTTTGCTCCGCTCCCTCAGCATGGAGCAGGAGGTTGTGGTTCCACCTGTGGAAACACCATTCCCGACGATTGAAGTTCCATTCTATCCTCACTTTATTTTTTCCACGTATACAGCGTATTCATACTCCTGTTAAGAGATTCTTTCATCATCCGGGGCTTAACCAAATCTTCTTCACGAAAACGTCCGCGAGTTGGCTGATCTACCCCAAGCCGTCCTGAGGACCCGGACACACGCTCTGTCAAAGCTGCGCTTTGAAACCTCATCACCATTATGCGAAGTCGTTATAAAATCGCGGAGTTGAAATCGCCTCATTTCATTACCTGCACCATTGTGGGCTGGCTGTCCGTCTTCACCCGCCAGGGGTACCCGGATATCATCACTGCCGCTCTTGCCTTTTGTCGGCAACAAAAAGGGCTGCTTCTCCATGCATATGTCATTCTCGACAATCATCTTCATAGGGTGGTCGGCGGGTAATTTCCAAACCCGGATTTACTGCGAAGGATTAGCCCCTGTGAAAACGGTCCTCCATTAAACAGCTTCCCTCCCGGCTGATTCAATGTTCAGAGCAGCGATGCTCACAATGGTTCAGCATTCGGCAAAGCCCTTTTTTTTTGCTTTTAAATGACTTTTTTCCGCCTCACCGATGCGATTATGAATATTGGAATAGTCCGGCCGCCCTTAATCTCAATGGCCACATGCTCGGGGGGGGAAAGCCTCGCTTCTGCCGAGAGGGCTTGAGGCGGGGCGCGCTTTTGTGTATATACGCCGCCATGAGCTTAGTAATGGTACGCAACGTCTCCCTCGCCTTCGGGGGAAGGACGTTATTCGACAACGTGAATTTTCAGATCAACGACCGGGATCGTATCGGTCTGGTCGGTCCCAACGGGACCGGCAAAACCACCCTACTACGGATCGTCACGGGGGAGGTATCGCCGGACGGCGGAGAAGTGCGTCCGCTGAAGGGGATCAAACTGGGGTACCTGCCCCAGGAAGCCATCGACGTTCCCGACAGCCAGCTCCTGCCCTGGATTCTCGAATCGGTGCCCGGGTCCGCGCAACTGCGACGGCAGATCGAGTCCGTGGAAATCGATTTGGAAGACGCCCGGGACGAGGAACTGCAGGCCGAACTGGGCCGTCGGCTATCCCACCTCTATGCCGAACTGGAGCACCTCGATACGCTGTTTTCACGCTTCGAAGCGGAACGAATCCTGTTCGGCCTCGGCTTTGGGGAACCGGACCTGAACCGTCCCCTGAAAGAACTGAGCGGCGGCTGGCAAATGCGGGCATCCCTGGCCCGGCTGCTTTTCCAGCAGCCCGACGTGCTGCTGATGGACGAACCGACCAACCACCTCGACGTTCCCTCGGTGCACTGGCTCGACGACTATCTGGGCCGCTTCGGCCAGGCACTGGTGCTCATCTGCCACGACAGGGAGTTCCTGAATCGCCACATCAAGCGGGTGGTGAGCATGGAGGAGGAGGGGCTGCGCTCCTACGCCGGCAATTACGACCAGTACGTGAAAAACCGGGAGATGGAAGAGGAAATCGCCGAATCCAAGTCCAAAAACCAGGAACGCAAGGTGCGGGAGGCGCAGCGCTTCATCGAACGGTTCCGGTCCAAGGCCACCAAGGCGCGGCAGGTCCAGAGCAAGATCAAGCTCATGGACAAAATCGAGCTGGTCGAAACCTACAAGAAGCGCAAGACCATACGGTTCTCCTTTCCCGTTGTGCACCGGAGCGGCCGCGACGTGCTCAGCATCGAAAACCTCGCCAAACGTTTCGCCGGTCCCCCTCTGTTCAAGGACCTCACGCTCCGCGTCCAGCGCGGCGAACGCATCGCCATTGTGGGTCCCAACGGAGCGGGCAAGACCACGCTGCTGCGGATCGTCGCGGGAGAAATGCAACCGGACGCCGGTGAAGTCCACTACGGACACAACGTCACCATGAGCTACTACGCGCAGCACCAGACGGAGCAGCTCAATCCCAACGGTTCCGTGCTGGAGGAGGTCCTCCGGGCCGCTCCCGACTCCGGTGTCGGGTACATCCGGGACGTCTGCGGGTCGTTCCTTTTCTCGGGCGACGACGTGGACAAGGCCGTAGGTGTGCTATCGGGCGGCGAAAAGGCGCGTGTGGCCTTGGCCCGCCTGCTGGTGGCCCCCGGTAACCTGATGCTCATGGACGAACCGACCAACCACCTGGACCTGTTCTCCTCCGAGGTGCTCATCAAGGCCCTGATGGAATACGACGGTACGCTGCTCTTCGTTTCCCACAACCAGAGTTTCGTGAATCAGCTGGCGACGAAAGTCTGGGACCTGGCGAAGGGGGAGGTCGAGGAGTATCCGGGCAACCTGAAGGAGTACTACCTGCATCGGGACCGGGTGGAACAGCGGGAAGCCGAAGCGGCGGCCGCGCAGAAGAACGGAACCAACACGGACGAGCAGCCCAAGGCGATGAGCAAGGAGGCCCGCAAGGGGCAGCGCCGACTGGATGCCGAACGGCGCAGCCTCGTGGGCCGGGTGGTGGAGCCCATCCGCAAGGAACTCACGGAGGTGGAAGCACGCATCGAGACGCTGGAAACCCGGGAGTCCGAGGTTTCCAAGCTACTGGCGGACCCCCAGGTGTTCGAAAATCCAGAGAAAAGCGGCCCTCTGCTCGCCGAATACAATGCGCTGCGCAAGGAACTGGATCGCCTTATCGACCGCTGGGAGAAGTGCCAGGCGCGGTTGGATAAAGCCACCCGGGAGATGGAAAAGGAACTCGGCGCCGCGTGAATTTGTGAAACAACCCTCTGCCGCTTAGCTCGTTCCGAAAAAATGATTGAACGGTCCCGGTTCTTGGGGTAGTAATCGATATATCTATTGCAGCGAATGGTGGAAACGGAGGGGAAGGTCCCTCCCGGATGGTCCGATGACCGTTCTCGCGTGGGAGAACGGGTAAGGCCTTAACGATGATGTTCCTATACTTCCGGAGGCGCGCATGTCCGAGAGAACGCAACTATCCGTTTTTCTGTTGAACGAACCGGGTGAGTTGGCCAAGTTGTGCGGTCTGCTGGGAGAAAAGGGCGTCAACATCGAGGCCATGTCCATCCAGAACGCACGGGACTACGTCATGGAGCTGTACCGGGCCCGGGAGAAAACGGGCCGCAGAATCGTTCTGACGAAGAACTATCAGAACATTCTCAAGGAATCGGCCGACTATTCCGTCATCCGCATCATCGTGGACGAACCCCAAAAAGCCGAAAACCTGCTCCATGAATTGAACTATTCCGTGGACATGGCCGCCGTCCTCGCGGTGCGCCTGGACAACAAGCCGGGACAGTTGGGGGAGATTTCCAGGAAACTGGCCGAGGCGAACGTCAACATCAACTATGTGTACGGTTCCGTTGAACCCTCCGAATCCCAGACGGTCTTCGTCATGCACGTCAGCGACATTGAAAAGGCCCGCCTGGCATTGCAGTAATCGGTTTTCTCCCCGACGATGTCTAAGAACCGGTACGTGAACGCACGCACCGTCTCCCGGACCGAACGGTTGCGCTCCGGCGGCGGTGAGGATTACTCTTGGGAAAGAAGGAAAATTCCATGTCGTCAGTGTACTCCGTTCGGCGACTGTTGACAGGGGACTTCGTCGGGGAAAAGGTAACGGTCCGGGGCTGGGTGCGGACCAGGCGGGATTCCAAGGGCGGCTTCTCTTTTCTGGAACTGAACGACGGTTCCAGCCTCAAAAACATCCAGGCGGTGGTGGACGCCGGACTGGACAACTGGGAGAGCGAGGTGTCCAAACTCTCCACGGGATGTTCGGTGACCGTCACCGGAGAACTGCTCAACACCCCCGGACGGGAACAGTCCGTGGAAATACGCGCCTCCGAGGTGGAAATCCACGGATGGGCGGCGGGAGCGGATTACCCGCTGCAGAAGAAGCGTCATTCCTTCGAGTTCCTCCGACAGATCGCTCACCTGCGGCCCCGCACCAACACCTTCGGTGCCGTGGCCCGCATCCGTAACGCGGCTTCCATGGCCGTGCATCGCTTTTTTCAGGAGCGGGAATTCACCTATATCCATACGCCCATCATCACCGGAAGCGATTGCGAGGGAGCCGGGGAAACGTTCCTGGTCACCGGCCGGAAACCCTCGGAGATCGCCGCTCACCCCGGCTTTGAGGACGATTTCTTCGGAAAACCCGCCTACCTCACGGTGAGCGGCCAACTGGAGGCGGAAATCTACGCCCTGGCGCTCGGCAAGGTGTACACCTTCGGCCCCACCTTTCGCGCGGAAAATTCCAACACCGCCCGCCATCTGGCCGAATTCTGGATGATCGAGCCGGAAATGTCCTTCTGCGACCTGCACTGCAACATGGAACTGGCCGAGGAGTTTCTGCGGTCCGTGTTCCGATCGGTGCTGGAAACCTGCGCGGACGACATGGAATTCTTCAATAAATTCATCGACGCCACGGCCATTGAAACGGTGGCGCACGTGGCGGAAACCCCGTTCGAGCGCATTTCCTATACCGAAGCGGTGGAAATGCTGAAGAAATCGGGACAGTCTTTTGAATTTCCCGTGGAATGGGGGACCAACCTGCAGGCGGAGCACGAACGCTACATCACCGAACAAGTGGTGAAAAAGCCGGTCATCATCAGCGACTATCCCCTCTCCATCAAGCCGTTCTACATGCGGGTGAACGAAGACGGCCGGACCGTGGCGGCCATGGACGTGCTGGTGCCGAGGATCGGTGAGATCATCGGCGGCAGCCAGCGTGAAGAACGTTACGACGTGCTGCTGGAGAGGATGCGCGGGACGGGCCTCGACCCCGACGACTACTGGTGGTATCTGGACCTTCGCAAATACGGCACCGTGCCCCACAGCGGTTTCGGTCTGGGATTCGAACGGCTCATCCAGTTCGTGACCGGGATGGCGAACATTCGGGACGTTATCCCGTTTCCCCGCACGCCCAAGAACCTGGAATTCTGATTCCCGCATTTACTGTTCGGAGCAGAGCGACATGCATCAAACACCGAAAGACGGAAGCACGGCGTTGCCCCAGCCGTGGAAAGTGGAAAATTCACGCCGCGACGATTCCTACCGGGTTTTCAGCATCAGGACCGACCGCGCCGTATCGCCGCGGACCGGCCGTGCCCACGATTTCTACGTTCTGGAATCCACCCCCTGGGTGAACGTGATCGCCCTCACCCCCGAGGACGAAGTGATCTTTGTCCGGCAGTACCGGCACGGCATAGCGGACATCACGCTGGAAATTCCGGGCGGCATGGTGGAAGGCGAAGATACTCCCCTGGCGGCCGCCCGCAAGGAGCTGCGCGAGGAATCGGGGTATGAAGCCGAAACCTGGGTGGAACTGGGGAGCGTGCACCCCAACCCGGCCATTCAGTCCAACCGTTGCTACACCTATCTTGCCCTGGGAGCCGTGAAGGTGGGCGACCTCCAGCTCGACGACCAGGAAGACATCACCGTCACGCTCAGCCCGCTGGGCCGGGTTCCCGACCTCATCCGGGAGGGCCGTATCACCCATGCCCTGGTGCTGGCCGCTTTTTACCGCTATTTCATGGAATTTGTCCCTTCCCGTGAAAAACGGGGCAAACCGTGAGCCACTCGTCCCACTACCTCTTCTGCCCCCGCTGCGGAGGGAAGCTCGACCTCAAGCCCATGAAGCCGAACGAACCGGACCGGCTCGTGTGCCGCTCCTGCTCCTTTGTTTTCTATCAGGACCCCAAGGTGGCCGCCTGCACCGTGGTGGAAACGGAAGGGGGCGTGGTGCTGCTGCGCAGGACCATCGAACCCGGCTACGGAATGTGGACCGCGCCCGGCGGGTTCGTCGACCGGTTCGAAACGGTGCCCGCGGCGGCGGTTCGGGAAACCCGGGAAGAATCGGGCCTGGACGTGAGGATTGTCGATCTGCTGGGAGTCTATTCCTATGAAGACGCGGAGGTGGTGGTGATCTTCTACCACGCGGAGGTCGTGGGGGGGACGTTGGGGGCCGGCGACGAATGCTCGGAAGCCGCAGTGTTTCCCGAGTCCTCCGTTCCGTGGAAGGACATCGCCTTTCGCTCCACCAGGGATGCGCTCACCGATTATTTCCGCAAGCGTTCCGGCCGGTGATTGTGGCTGGAGGAATGATTTCCGGCGATACGAGGAGTGAGCCGCTCCGGGGTTTCCCCTTTTGCCGTAGAACAAAATTTGAAATGAACCTGCGCTCCCCCCGCCTGCGGCACCCCCCTCAATGAGGGTGTCCATAAAAGAGCGTTTCTCCATGATTCGTCATTCCGGCGGAAGCCGTAATCCAGTCTTTTCAAGCATTTCTGGACCCTTACTTTCGCCGGGGTGACGTTTGGCAAGGCTTTTTCGACAACCTCCAATGAAGGGGACAGGGGGGCGTTCTGTTTGAACGTTATGCAAGAAGGCGTTTAGATGGTCCCGTCCGTCCGCACCGGGTTCCGGCGTGCGCTGGAAAGACGGGCGTCTAGGGCGAAGGACGCGGAATGCTATTCCTCGCCGGATGCCTCCGACTCGCCAAATTCATCCTCGCGCAACGACCGCCCGAATATCGATTTTGACCGCTCCGTCCTCAGTCCGATCGGATTTCGCCGTAACTTTCCGAGGATCGAAAGAACGAACCGCTCCGCGAATCGGGGATGGGACAGATATCGAAGCGAGTCGTCCCTGAACTGCCGGAACAACTCCTCCCATACCTGTACCCGGGACTGCCGTGCCACGAAATTTCGTTCGCTCAGGAATTCCCAGGAAATCGAGGTACCGAATTCCCGCCGAAACTCCTCGTATGCCGCCAGCCCGTCATCGTCCAGGGGGAACAAGCGCCGGGAAACGTCGACCGGAATGCGGCACGCCAGCACCACCTGGCTGCGGTCCCCGGCGATGTGTCTGCTCATGTCCCAGGCTTCCAGGACGAGCCCGTTGTCCAGGGGGATCGATTCCTTCAGGACGGGGACGTACCCTTCCCGTTTGCACGACCAGATAACCGTCATGACCCGGACGACTTCAATTCCTTGATCTTTTTCAAAATCTGTTCGCACCTTTCGATATAGTAGGTGACTTTCTTGTATTGCGGATCGACCTTGGCCACCACCCGCCATTCATTCAACGCCTCTTCCAGCCGCTCCTGGTTGTAGAGCTGGATGCCCCGCATGTAATGCTGTTCCTTGAGCTTGTCCTCGGCGACCATCAGGAACCGGTTCACGTCCTGATAGTAGGGATCGAGGTCCGAGAGTTCCTTGAACACATCGTATGCTTTGTCCAGCTCTCCCTTGGCAATGAGTTCCCGCCCGAAGTGGTACCTGCTGTCCTTGTAATAGGCCAGGGCATTCTTGTAGTTCGGATCCGCGTTCACCACTTTCTTGAACTCGACGGCCGCCGATTCGTAGTCTCTTTCCCCGTAGAATCCGACGCCCTGAAGGTAATAGAGTTCCTCCACCCGGACGGAGGTTTTCTGCGACGCTTCCATGAAGTCGTCTTCATTCACGGGCTGGTTCAGCCCTTCGGGCGCTTTCCCGGCGGCGCCGTTCGGGGACTCCCCGGCGGGAGTCGATCGGAAATCTTCGTTCCTCACTACTCTCTCCTGCGGCGGGGTCTCCTTTTGCGCCTCGGGCGACGTCACTTCCGGGATAAGGAGTTCCTGTCCCACCTTCAACTTGGACGGATCGTTCAACATGTTGTATTGAGCGATCTGCTGGAAGTCTTTGGTTATACCGTAATACTTCTGCGCGATGATGGAGAGCGTGTCTCCCGGCGCAACCTTGTGGACGAGGACTCCCTTGGGACGGGGCGGGTCCGCGCGCAGCTTTTCCAGCGCTTCCTTCCGGTCGGGATCGAGGTAGAGCGTCAACAGGAAACAGCGGCGGGATTCTTCCGCCAGTCCCCTTCTCCAGGCTTCCTGCCCTCTCCGGAAAGCTTCATCGGCCTTTTCCCGGCTCTCCTTCTCCAGTCGCACAACCGCCGCCGCGGCTTCGCGGGACGCGGGGTCGAGGGACTGCACGGCCTTCCATTGCTCCAGAGCTTCCCGTATGGCGCCCTGCTGTTCGTATGTGCGGGCAAAGCCGATGTGAGTCGCCTCCCACGGTTTCCCATCCGCGGCGGGAGGCGGAGGAGGCGGAGGAGGAGCCTCCGCTTTCTTCGGGATCTCGGCGCACCCCTGTATCAGTATGGTCAGCAAAAACGCCGCCACGAGTAATTTGTGGGAACGTCTCATTGGGAATCCTGTTCGTGGAAAATTTTCAGCAAACCGGCGAACTCCTTGAGTCCGTATGAATTGAAAACCTGTATCCGCGAGAGAGAGAACGGAGCGGCAAAGAAGGAGTCCTGTTCTCCATCGACGTTCAGCCCGGCTTCATATTTTTCTTCCACAAGCACTTCCTTCACCTGATCGTTCGACTTCCCGAAAGGATAAGCGAAGAAAAGGGACTCGTACCCTACATTTTTTTTTATGAGTTCCCGGGGCACTTCGATTTCCTGCTTCACGCGCTCCCTGTACTGCTCGTCGCTCTCTCCGTTCAGCCGCACCGTCAGGTCGGAGTGGGCTTTCGAATGCGACTCCACCTCAAAGCCGGCGTCCTTCATCTCCTTGAGCTGTTTCCAGGTGAGTGATTTACCGCTGGCTTCGATGAAATCGGTGTAAACGAACAGCGTGGCGACAAACCCGTACTTACGCAGAACGGGATAGGCAATGTCGTAGGTGGAGCCGTAACCATCGTCGATGGTGATTACCACGGATTTTGGGGGAATCGTCCCCTCCAACCGGCTGAAACGCATGAAATCGCGCAAACCGATGGTGGCGTACCCGTTGTCGTGGAGATATTTCATCTGCTGCTCGAACACGTCGGTCGAAATGCAGAGCGGTGTTTTGCAGGAGTCGGAGAAGCGGTGGTAGACCAGGACCGGCACAAGCTGGTACCCCTTGGCGGAAAGGCCTCCCGGACGCTTGTAGTGCAGGGGGATGATCACTGACATTCCGGGCGACAGAGTGTCCACGCGGTTGAAGGAACGAATTATCCACCCTTTGCGTTCGTCTCCCAGGTAAGCTCGGGCCAGGGAAGCAACGGTTTCATTCCTTTTCACCTTATGAACGGCATATTGCGGACCGTTGTCGTCGACGGCGGGGACCGCCTGCCCGGCCCGGCAATCGGGAATCCGTGAGAAGGGGACACCTATCCCACAAACGATGATTGCCGCCGTGAGAACGAGGCAAAAAAGCGGTTTGGCCATTTTCATACCCCTGCCTCCTTCAAGCTGATCACCCGGTGTACCATGACCCACTTTTCCCTGCCCTTGACCTGAACAGGGCCCACGGTTTCCGCATGCACGATGTCCTGGATCCTCCCGTAGAGTTCCGCGCTGATGAGAATTTCGTTGGCTGCCGCCATTTGTGTCAACCTGCTGGCCACGTTGACGCTGTCTCCCATCACCGTGTATTCCATTCTGGTCTGCGACCCTACGTTACCTGCAATGACCGGGCCGACGGTCGCTCCCATGCCCACACCCAGCTTCACGTCGTACCGGATTCCCACCGTGCGGTTGAAGGCGGCGATACCGTCCCGCAGGTCCAGGAGCGTCCTGATCGTGCTGGCGGGATGATTGTTGTTCTCCACCGGCGCACCGAACACGGCCATGACCTCGTCCCCCACGAATTTGTTGATGAAGCCGTTATGGCGGACGATCACCTCGGTGGCCATGGAGAAATATCGGTTCAGCAGCGAAACGATCTGTTCCGGGGGATTCTTTTCGGTAAGGGAGGTAAAGCCCCTGATATCCGCGAAAAACAGACTGACCTCCCGTTTGGTTCCCGTCATCCATACCTGCTCGGGATTGGAAAGGATGGTGTTCACGATGTCGGGAGACACGTATCGGCCGAAAGATTCCTCCACGATGTGTTTCAAGCGGAGGTCCTTGGCCATGATATTGAAGGCTTCGGCCAAATCGCCCATCTCGTCGTTGCGGATCACTTCAACGCGGTGGTCGAAGTTTCCCTGTGCGATCTCCTCGGTTCCCCGTACCAGGTTCTGTACCGGCCTCAACAGTACGGTGCTGAGCACCAGGGAGACAAACGCGCCCACGATGATCAGGGCGGCGGCGATGGCGATGATGAACCAGGTGGCCCGGAAGATGTCCTGTTCGATGAACAAACGGGTGAGCGTCAAGTAAACGGCACCCACCGCCATATTCTGATAAACAATGGGATGCGCGAATTCGAGCGTGGGCTCCCCGATCTGGTTTTTCTCGCGGACCGTTACCGATCCGATTTCCTGTTTCTTGCCGGGCGTATCCGAAAGAACGAACAGCGTGCCCAGACGCGACAGGATGTTGTGGGCGCGGATTACCCCCGACTTGTCCACGATCATCACCTGCACGACCTGGGGATTCCTGCTCACGTCCCTCACCATGAGCGACATGGCCAGCTCGTCTCCGAACAGAAGCGGTTCCGCGCTGGTTTTCGCCAGATAGGAAGTGATGTACACCCCGAACTGAGTGAGCTGATCCAGGTACTGGGCGCGTTGTCTGGTGATCATCACCGTACCGATAACCGAAGTCATGATGACAATGAGCAGCGTGATCACTGCAAACAGCCTGTACTTGATGGAAATCCTCAACTTCCGATACTCCGTTCTCCCTCTCGGCGAACATGGCCGATTTCGTTGCCGCAAGTCAACCTGTCTTCATCGCCGGAGCTTGCCACCTTTCGAAAAGTTCCCCTGATGCCGGGCCGATTCCGGGCGGACCGACGGACGCTGTAGCTCCCGGCACGGTCGCACCGGAACCGGATACACGATGATGTCACGGGATGATTCACGGTGCGCGAAAGAAAGCTGCCGATTGTTTCTTCGTACCCGCCTTATATAACGATTCGGCGGGGAATTCCAGAAGACCTGATGGAACGAAAAAAAATCGGCACGAACGGATGATTCCTCTTTAAACTCTTTCCGTGCACAAGGGTCTATATCAACGAATAGAGAATCCCAACTCTTTTCATCCTTTCTCCTTTCGTTGGTCCGCGGGGGCAATAGCCTCCGCGGACTTTTTTTGCCGTCATCCGAATCGCCGTTGTTAAACCAATCCATCCCGTTCTTGTTCTATACTATTGCTTCAGAGATGAAGCGGTTCTCATTTCATACCCTCCTTTTCCCCTCGTCCGGCAGCGGCTATCCGGGCGGGGGGTTTTTTCGAGCTACGTTTTTTTTTGACACGAGGCTCACCGTAGGCTATGCGGTTGATCATCATAAACCGCCAGTATTGAGGTAACCGTCCTTGTCCACACGTGGCATTCTTTTTCTCACCAACGCCAAAATACCCCATGAAGTGCGCCGATACGAACACCTGGAGAAGGGGGCGGTGTTCGCCTCCCAGGCGCTCGGCACTCCTTTGGAGGCGACCATCAAGACGCTGGTCATGGACCTCACCCCCGGCGGACCCGTCTACCTCCTCATGCCGGGAAACCGTGAGGTGCCGCTCAAGGAACTCGCTCGGAAGCTGGGGGTCAGAAAGGCGGCCATGGCCGAGGTTGCGACGGCGGAAAAACTCTCCGGATATTTGGTGGGTGGAATCAGCCCTTTCGGGGTGAGGAAGCGGCTTCCGGTCCACATCGAAGGAAGCCTTATGCACTTCGACCGGGTGGCCATCAACGCGGGGCAGCGGGGAATGATGGTGATCCTTTCCCCGCAGGACATCGTGAAAGCGGTGAACGCCCAGGTGATCGAACTGTTCTGACGAAAAAATGCAGCCGCGGGGGCCGACTTGTCATTTCCCGCGGCCGAAACCCGCACGCAGGATCGAATCCCGACTGATCATTCCCTTGAACTTCCCCGCGCTATCGACTACCGGTAGACGCTTCAGCGCTTTTTCGGTCATGAGCAGGATGGCCGTGTCGAGGGGTTCGTCCTCCCGGACGATCACGATGTTCCTGTTCATCACCTCGGCGGCCGTTTTCGAGCGCAGGTCCCGTATGAGTTCCCCATGGCCGCGCCCGCGTTCGGCAAAGGGGATGCGGCTGACGAAATACTCCCAGATCCCTTCCCGATGCTTGGGCAAAAAAGCGGCCAGCAGGTCGCGGTCGGATATCAGCCCCTGGAAATAGCCGTCTTCATCCACCACGGCCACCCGCTGAATGTCGTTCGAATCGATGATCCTCATGACTTCTTCAACCGGCGTGTCGGGAGGTACGGCGTGGGTATCCCTGCGCATGATGTCCGAAACCGGTCCGGGCTCCCCCACTTCGATGTTCTGTTTCTTGAAACCGCTCCAGTCCGGTGCTTCCTTCATGATGGTCCGGAAGACGTCCAGCCGGGAGAACATACCGACGAGTGTTCCGCGGGTATCGGTCACGGGCAGCCGCTTCACCCCTTTCTCGATCATCAGGTCAACCGCCTCGGTTACCATCCGGTCCTCACCGATGGTAATGGCCGGGCCGGTCATGGCCTCTTCGGCCTTTTTCCGGGCCAGAGACTCCAGCACGGCCGACACCTGGTCGTTCGACTCCGCCAGCAGCCCGATCCGCATGGGCATACCCGCCCGGTAGATCAGATCTCCCTGAGTAATGATCCCCACGGGACGGCCGTCGCCGTCGACCACCGGGACCCCGCTGAAGACCGATGAAAGGAGCAGCCGAACCACTTCGCTGAGCGGCGTGGACGTTTCGACCCTCCGGGGCGAAGGAGTCATGATGTCCTTCACCCTGGTGTGACGGGCGACGAGGAACCGCCGTGTCCTGTGCGACACCACGTCCAAGTCCCGTACCGCCACGATGCCGTCCGTCACCATCGCTTCCATCTTCGGCAGCACCCGTTCCAGTTCGAACGCGGGTATTACGACGGTAATGTGCAACGGCATGTTGTAGGAGAGAATCTCCAGCCTGCCCGTGGCGACCTCCCCGTTTTCGTAGCACCCTTCGATGGCCCTGGTCACGAGGCAGCGCCCGGCGATCTTCATCTCCTTCACGCATTCCACCACGGCCTCGGCCGGCGACCTTCCCTCCCAGCGCACTTCCTCACCGGTGAATATTTCGATCACCTTGTACGGCAGCATGGTCACTCCTCGTTATCTGATTCGGCCCAGCCACATGCCCAACAGCACCAGAGCCGCTCCCATGAAGTTGTTGACCGCAAAATTGGACACGGCCGCCGCCATACTCGTCGCGCGCACGGCATTCACCGTTTCCAGGGCATACGTTGAGAACGTCGTCAGAGCACCCAGGAATCCCGTCATGAAGAACAACCGTGCCGACGGGTTCATAACGGCGACGCCGCGATCGGCCAGTGCGAACGCGAGCCCGATAAGGAAGCAGCCGGCCAGATTGACGATCAGCGTGCCGTAGGGGAAACGGCTGCCGAAGAGCTTCACGGCCAACAGTCCCACCCCGTAACGGGACAACGCCCCGAGACCGCCTCCCAGCATGACGAGAACCACTTTCGTTATCACAATCGTCGACTCGCTTTGTTTCGATGGATGTGGAGAACCGGCGGGGGACGCCGGGGTCGGTTCGTTCTCCCCGCGTGCGGTCGGATTCGTAAAAGGAGGAAGCAATGCTCCAATGAGAGAGGATGGAAAAAGCTCTTTCCGGTTTTCTTCCGATGGGGAGCTTCTGCTTTTTCCCTGTTCAGTAAAATGGTCCGGCCGCTTAAAGATTCAATTGCCGGGGAGAAGAAGTCGGTCAATGCCGGCACGGCGGACTCCGACGCAGATTCGGTTACAAAATAGCAGGCCGCCGGGGGAGCGTCAAGGCTGCGCCGGGAAGGAATAGTGGTCGGTCTGGATTCTCAGGCACCGGGCGGTCGTTTCACGTTCGCCGTATGGCTTCCTTTTTCTTTCCGCCCTTTACCATCTTAAGACCCAAAGCGACCACAATGAGTATGAATGCCATCCGGCCCCATTCGTTCATGGTCGGAATAGCCTGTATTGTCTGTGGAGCCTCCGGGGATGTTGCATCCACCGCTATCCCCCAGGGGACATCCAATCCGGTGGCGGCGCCTTGTATGGATCTCGTGGGAGCGATGTTGCCGTTGCCGTCCAAGGGAAACACATCGATGCTGTTGTGGTTTCCGTTGGCGATATAAATCCAGTCCGAATCCACCACTACGCCCGCCGGACTGTCCAATGTAGTGGCGGCGCCCTGTATGGATCGTATGGGAGCGATGTTGCCGTTGCCGTTTATCGAAAACACGGCAAGAATATCGCCAAATAAATTCGTAACATAAATCCAGCCCGCATCCACTGCTACTCCCCAGGGACCGCTCAATGTAGTGGCGGGACCCTGTATGGATCGCGTGGGAGCGATGTTGCCGTTGCCGTCGATAGGAAACACGGAGATGCTGCTGCCTGATAGGTCGGTAACATAAATCCAGTTTTCATCTATCGCTATCCCCGCAGGCAAAGAGAACGTGGTGGCGGCGCCCTGAATGGAGCGTGTGGGAGCGATGTCGCCGGTGCCTCCTATGGGAAACACATCGACGCTTTGTTGGATCTCATCGACAACATAAATCCAGTTTTCATCCACCGCCACCGCCGAAGGCACGGAAAGCGTGGTGGCGACGCCCTGAATGGAGCGTACGGGAGCGATATTGCCGGTTCCTCCCATGGGAAACACGTCAACTTTGCCGTTTGGCGGATCGGCGACATACACCCAGTTGCTGTCTACCGCCACCCAAGTGGGCGAAGAAAGAGTGGTGGCGGCGCCCTGAATGGATCGTGCGGGAGCGATATCTCCGGTTCCGTCATTTGGAAATACGTCAATGGTGCTTGTTCCCTGGCTTGAAACATATACCGACGCGATAGCGGAAGTTGCCGTTAACGTGCAGATGATGAGAATAAAAGGAAAAATCTTGTGTCGCAAATAGGTATTCTTCACCTTGCTCCTCTCCCATGTCGTAAACGTCGGCCGGTTTTCCTCTGGGTACTACAGCGAAATCCGGAACTCAACAGCCATAGCGAATAGTGCATTTTTTCACTTTTACCCGGAACACGTCGCGAAGGCGGACCTTCCGACGGATCAGAAGTAAGGCGGTTCCGTGCTGCTTCGCAGTAGGTAAGGTGACGACAGAGGGGAGTTCGGAGCAGGGCGCTTCCCGTGCATGCAGGACGTGCCAAGAGAAATCGAATGTGCTAAAGTCGTAATAACCTTGGTTGTTAACAAGAGGAGATACCTATGAATTGTGCAAAATGTGGGACCACAGTTGAGGAAGGCGAATCCTACGAACACGGGGGCATGACCTATTGCGAGGACTGCTACCTGGACATCGTATCCAAGCCCAAGACGTGCGATCCGTGGGCCGTGCACAGCGCCAAGAGTCTTGAGAGGCACGGAGGCGGAAATCCGCCATTGACCGACCGTCAGGAAAAGCTCATGAAGATTCTGGGCGAGACGGGAGGCCTTGAACCGGCTGCACTCGCGGACCGGTTGAGCATTACCGGCGACGATCTGGAGCGGGAAGTGGCCGCCCTGCGCCACATGGAACGGGTGAGGGGCGAGCTGCGCGAGGGCAGGAAATTCATCTGTCTCTGGTAAGAGGTTGCGGACATGGAAAAAGCTCCGGTTTTTGAAAAAATTCTCGCTGACTATCTGAAACAGGTGGCCGGCATCGATGTTTCCGAACGAGCCGAAATTCTCGGCATTCAGGTGGAGGACGGCCGGGCGGTCATTCCCTTTTTCGGCCGTACCTACCGGGTATCGGGCGCCGGGATCGTCGAAGAACGCGAGAGCGAGCCGGAGCGTTTTCTGAGGGACCATTCCATCGGTGTGGTGCTGTGCCGCTACCTTCTCCTCTGTCCTCCCCGCCTTCCGGAGGAAACGGATTGGACGGCATTCCGGGATTTTCGGGATGCCGCGCCGTTTGTGGGAGGATTCCTGAACACCGCCGAGAAGCCCATCGCCAAACTCTTCGCCGGCAGGCTTGAAGAAATGGAAGCAGCCTGTAACCGCATGGGGGCCCGGGACCCGGAAGAGCAGTTCCCGTATCAGCTCTGCCGCGTCGTCCCCGCCCTTCCCCGAATCCCCCTTCTCCTTCTGTTCAACGACCGGGACGAGGAATTCCCCGCTCAATGCAAGGTGTTGTTCGAGCGACGGGCGGAGAAGTTCCTGGACATGGAATGTCTGGCCATCCTTGGGATGCTGCTGCCCGGAAGACTGAACGAGAAAAGGTAAACGCCCCCCTATAACAAAGGTTCATCATGGAATTCCGGGAAAGCATATTCAACAACGGCGGTCACCGGCAAATGCCGGAAACACGCAACCCGTCATCTCGAACGGAGCGAAGCGAAGAAAGAAATCTTTAGCCGAGCGCGATTTATCGCTGTCGCTCGAAATGACATTCCCGGCCTATGGAATGGACCGATACTCGAGTAACGGCTGTCGCTACGTTTTGTTTCATCGCTCCCTGCTGCGCATGCTGCCGAACCTGCAAATTCCCCCCTGGATGAACCCGTGTCATTGCGCTCAAGCAGCAGTGAGAAAGATGGAGCCGCGTGAACATCGCCGGCCACTGCCGTCCTCCGTGAACGTAAGGCGCCATCTACCGGCATAATACGCAGAAAATAGACAGCTCTCCAACATACCGTACGTTTCATCCGCATAATTGCCGTATCCTGACTATTCCTTGACTTTTCCCGAAAATCGGCACATACGAATATCGTCTCAGGCGACGCCTCGTTTTGACGTCTTTCTAATGGCAGTGGACGAGGAAATGCAAATGAACCGGTCTGATTTCGCATCAACGAAGGGGTCGGTTCTTTTTATTACGCAACGAACAATTGCAAAGGGAGGGACGAAACGGGTTTCGAGGAAAAGAAGGCATTTGGCGTTGGGTCAAGGGAAAGGAAAAGTTCGAAACTGCGTAACAGCCAATGTATCGGAGGTCGGGATATGATGATCAAACGTGTTATCACGTTGGTGATTGCGGCACTCTTTTTCGTATCGGTCGGTGCGCCGGGAGTAGCCCTGGCGAAGAGCAAGGTCACCGACAAGAGCGTTTCATCGGCGACCACTCATAAGAAAAGTTCGTCCGTAAAAAAGAAACACACCTCGAGCAAGAAAAGCAAAAAGAGCGCCAAGAAAAGTAAAAAGAGCGCGAAGGCGAAGGCCAAGAAGAAAAGTACAAAGAAGGTTACGAAGACGGCGGCCTGAGTTCGTCCTGATAGACCCGTTTACCGTTCGCTGCGGCGTGTCTCCCCGAGGCCTGGTTCGAAATCGACCTTTGAGGAGATACGCCGTGCAGCAACCGGGACCGCGCCCGCCACGGTCCCATCAAGAATAAGGAACAACAGGGCCGCTCGTCCCGACCGCCGGTTATGCTTTCTTGCGTCCGGCCCCTTTTCGACCCGGTTTCCCCTGCGTTCCCTGGTCGCGCACCATTTCGGTAACGATTTCGGTAAATTTTTTCGGCTGATACTCCCTCGGCAGGACCGACTTTATGTCGAATTTCCCGAGGTCCGCCCGTTCCCCATCGGAAAGGTCGGACACGACGATGTGCCTTGTGTTCCGGAAGCGTTCGTCCTGCCGTAAAAATTCGATCATTCGCGCTGCGTCGAGGTCCTGCCAGTGATAGTCGAAGACGATGGCGTCCGGGATGAGTTCGCCGATAAGCAGCAACAACTCGGCGGCTTCATTGCATACCCGAACTTCCACGTCCTTCTTCGCGTTCTCGAAAGCCCGCTTTACCAGTGCTTCCGCTTTGCCTTCCACTCCCGCGACGAGCACGCAATACGTCCTGGCCGATTCGTCCAGTTCCCCAGTGGGGATACCGTACCGGCGCATGAACGTCAGAAGGTCCTCGCGGGTGACCCTGCGTTCGGAATTCGTGACGGGAAGCCAGTATGACGGGATTTCGCCCGCATCTATCCATTTCTGCACGGTCGCTATGGAAACGCCGCAGAGCTTTGCGATGCGTCCCGTACTGAATGTCTGGCTTTTGTTGGATCGGACCATGAATGCTCCTTTCTCCAGCGGGTAAACAGGAACAATCGGGAATAAACGTAAATACCAGATAAATGTCCATAGCACAAGGTGGTAAATTTACGAAGACGCATTTTCTCAGCGGTAAATATAAAATTATAAGTTTTATCTATAGGCGATATTCAGAGGAACCGCATCGCCTGCTTCCTTTCCGACCGGTATTTCATGTTCGCCCGCCGCTAATCGATGCTGAGGACGATCTTTCCCTTTTCCAATCCCTGTTCCAGGAGCCGGTGCGCCTCGGCTGCCTCTTCCAAGGGCAAGACACGCTGTACGTGGACCGCGATCCTGCCCCCGTCGATGAGATTCGCCGTTTGTTCAAGGATGCCGGCCTGCCTCCGCAGTTCGTCCATCAGCCCCTCCTTCATCGGGATCAGCATGTATTCCAGGCTCAGTCGGCCGTTTTTCCGCTTCAGTTCGTCCCAGTCGAGGTCGGATGGAAGCGCCACAAGGCTCACGACGTCCCCGGAGAACCGGATGGCGCGGAAGGAATCCCGAAAGGTCTGTCCGCCCACCGTGTCCAGCACTCCGTCCACGCCTCCTTTTCCGCTCCATTCCGCCGCCGCGGCGACGAAATCCTCCTCCTTGTAGAAAATCGTTCTGTCCGCCCCCACTTTGGACACGAATTCGGCCTTCTGTTGCGAACTCACCGTGGTCGCCACCCGGCACCCCGCCAGCTTGGCGAGTTGGATGGCCGTGTGCCCCACTCCCCCTGCTCCGGCGTGGATGAGCACGTGGTATCCTTCCCGGATGCGGAGCCGATCGTGGAGCGACTCCCAGGCCGTAATGGTGACCAGCGGCACGGCCGCGGCTTCCTCGAACCCCAGGGAAGCGGGTTTTTTCGCCACCGCCGCTTCCGGAACGGCCGCATACCGGGCGTACGTTCCCGGATGATCTCCCAGCCCGCCGTAGCAGAAGTAGACTTCGTCGCCTTTTTTAAACCGTTGCACCTTCTTCCCCACCTCCTGAACAATGCCGGCTCCGTCACAGCCCAGGACCGCCGGTAGCCGGTCGGGGTAGAGGGTACCCCTGGTTCTCAGTTTATAATCGATGGGGTTTATCCCGGCGGCTTTCAGTTCCACCAGCACATCGTTCTCGCCGGGCTTCGGATCGGGTACTTCCTTCACCTTCAGCACTTCTGGTCCCCCGGCCTCGGCCATTTGTATCGCCTTCATGGATGGTTCTCCTCAAATGGTTTTCTCCCATTGTACCATCTTCGCCATAAGGAAAAGGCAGCGCTGAAATTTTCGGGAAGTGCAGCGCGAAGCGATCCTTCATGCGGCTGCCGGGACGGCATGGGCGTTTTTTCAACCGGAGGGGTGTGTCGATGAATGGTTTTCCGGAACGTCGTCCCGGCGAAAGCCGGGACCCGGAAGCAGGCGAAAACACGGAAGTCCTGCTTCCGCAAAACCCCAGCCTCCTTTAGAAGTACTCCAGCAGTTCGGTCGGGTGGCGCAGAACGACGGCGGCGCCGTTCTTCTCGATCTCCTCCACCGAACGGAACCCCCAGGAGACGCCGAACGGGAACATCCCCGCCGCCGTGGCGGTCTGCATGTCCGTTCCCGAATCGCCCACGTAGGCGATGCGCTCCGGCGGAGTGTCCATCGTCCGGGCGATGGCCAGCGGGACCTCGGGGCTCGGCTTGCGCGGCGCATCGTCCCTTGCGCCCCGCACCACGACGAAACGGTTTCCGGGAAAATAGTGCGGCACGATCCGTTGGGTGAACTCGTCCGTCTTGTTGGAAAACACCGATACCTGTATCCGTTTTTCGTTCAGATACGCCAGCAGGTCCGGAATGCCGTCGTACGGCCGGGTCTTGTCGTGCCAGTTCTTCCGGTATGCTTCCCCGAACGCGTCGAGGCCCCGATCGATCAGGCCCTCGTCCTGCCGGTCTTCCGGCAGCGCCCGTTCCACCAGCTTTCGCAACCCGTCGCCGATAAAGTACCGGTAGGCGTCGACGGGGTGAGCGGGAAAGTGTTCCCGGACGAGAAATGCGTTCATGGCGTCCGCCATGTCTTCGAGCGTGTCCAGCAGCGTACCGTCGAGATCGAAAATCACCGCGGGGAATTTCATGTGATACCGTTCCTTTTCATTGTGTGTTCTCATTGATTCGGTATTTGCGCATCTTCTGGTAGAGGCCCGTGCGGTGAATACCGAGGAGTTCGGCGGCCTTTACCCGGTTGTTTCCTGTTTTCTCCAGGGCCCGGACAATGGCCAGCCGTTCGGTTTCATCCAGCAGGCTCCTCAACGGCAACGGTGAGGTGTGCGATGCGGCCGGCTCCCGGACGTCCTTTCGCATGTCCGCCGGCAGGTGTTCCACTTCGATCCGTTTCCCGTCACAGACGATCAGCGCCCGTTCCGCTACGTTCCGCAGTTCCCGCATGTTTCCGGGCCACCCGTAATTCCGCAGCATCTCCATCGCCTCGGGGGAGACGTCCCCGGCATTGCCCCTTCGCTCACGGCTCAACACCTTGAGGAAGTGGGCGAACAGCAAAGGGATGTCCTGCCGTATTTCACGAAGCGCGGGCAATTTCATGGTGACTACGTTCAGCCGGTAATAGAGATCGAGGCGGAAGGTTTCCCGTGCCAGCATGTCCTCCAGATTGCGGTTGGTGGCGGAGATCACTCTGAAATCGATGGCGCGCGGTTTACCGCCCCCGAGGCGTTCCACTTCCTTGTCCTGCAGCACCCGCATCAGCTTCACCTGCATGTTGAGCGGCATGTCTCCGATTTCGTCCAGAAAGATGGTCCCTTTGTCCGCCAGTTCGAATTTTCCCGCTCTGCCCTGCCGCTGGGCGCCGGTAAAAGCGCCGGGTGCGTACCCGAAAAGCTCCGCTTCGATCAGTTCCGCCGGGATGGCGGCACAATTGACGCGCACGAAATTGTGATTTCTCCTCTTCCCGGCCTGGTGAACGGCGTGGGCGAACACCTCCTTGCCGGTTCCCGATTCGCCGCGGATGAGGACGGGGGAATCGGACGAAGCCGCCTGTCGAGCCATGATCTTGGCTTCGGCCAGGGGTTGCGCATCGCCGATAATGGCGTCGAACGAATACCGGCTGCCGTAGACCTGGGTGAGTTCCTCCTTGTAGTAATCGAGCTGCTTTTCCAGGGTATCGATCCGTTCGTACAATTCCAGAAGCTGCCGGGGGTTCTTGAGCATCAGTTTCCCGGCGGCCCCGACCATGCGGCCGTCCTTGTACAAAGGGATACGGGTAATGACCACGTTCTTGCCGTCCACGACCATGCTGCGGCCGATTTCGGCCTTTCCCGTCTTCAGAACGTTCAGCAGGCGCGAATGCGGACTCACCTCGCTGATGTGTCGGCCGACGGCGTCGCGAACCGGGAAGGCGTATACCCCTTCGTTCGAACTGCTCATGAACCGCACCGTTCCGTGTTCGTCGATGAGGATCAGGCTGTCGTATGGATTGTCCAGCAATACGTAGAGGAGGTCCTCCGGTACGGCACTCAGTTCCCTTCTCATGTTTTCATCCGGGCACAAGGATTTCCCACCGGACCGCTGCCGTTGGGATAAGTGTAGAAGATACTCTACATGTGTAGAGAATCCTCTGCAAGCCCTTAGCGACGGCCATGGCATGCCCGGTTCCCTGCTTTTCCCGTCCGGCGTTTCGATTTTTCTGTAGACGAACCTCTACAAGTTGTATCGCCCCGCAGCGGAAAAATTCCTCCCGTTGATTATTTATTCTATCTATTCAATAGCTTAATAGAGATCATTGTTGATGGCGCGCTATTTGTATTCAGTATCCACGGAGAACTTTGTCCTTCCGGAAGGGTAAGTCCCCGGGGGATTCAGGCACTGAAAATATGTTCAAGGAAGGGCGGCACGGTTATCATGGATTATGAAATTCCGGAAAATCTGCGTATGGTGCAGGAGACGATCAGGCGCTTCGTGAATCGCGATCTGGAGCCCATCTCGCAGCAGGTTGAGGAAGAAGACCACATTCCCGAAGAAATCGTCGACAAGATGCGCGAACTGGGGCTCTTCGGCATATCGATTCCCGAAGAATACGGCGGGCTGGGCCTCGGCACGCTGGGGGAATGTCTGGTCTACGAGGAACTCACGAAGACCAATGCCTGCTTCCGGTCCCGCATCGGCACGAGCAACGGGATCGGTTCCATGGGCATTCTTTTCGACGGCACCGACGGTCAGAAGGAGCGCTACCTTCCCAGGATCGCCTCCGGCGAATGGACGGCCTGCTTCGCCCTTTCCGAACCCGAGGCGGGTTCGGACGCGGGAAACATCCAGACCGCCGGGGAGCGTGACGGGGACTCCTTCGTCATCAACGGCCTCAAACATTTCATCACCAACGGCGACGTCGCCGACGTGGCCACGGTGGTCGTGCTCACCGACAGGGAAAAGCGGTCGCGCGGCGGCATTACCGCCTTCGCGATCGAAAAGGGTACGGTCGGCTTTCAGGTGGGCACCATCGAAAAAAAGATGGGGCTGCGCGGCAGCCATACGAGCGAACTCGTCTTCGACAATTGCCGAGTTCCCGTGGAGAGCGTCATCGGCGGCGAAGCCATGATCGGACAGGGGTTCAAAACGGCCATGCGAGTGCTGGACAAGGGACGCCTCACCATGGGCGCCTGCGCTCTGGGGGCCGCCCAGAAGCTTCTGGACCTGTGCGTCTCCTACGCCAAGCAGCGCATCCAGTTCGGGAAACCCATCGCCACCTTCCAGTCCGTCCAGAACATGCTGGCCGACATGGCTACCGAAATCTACGCGGCCAGGCAAATGCTCTATCACGCGGCCACCCTAAGAGACCAGGGCAAACAAGTCGCCCGCGAAGCCTCCATGGTGAAGCTCTTCTGCACGGAAATGGCGTGCCGCGTGGCCGACAACGCGGTCCAGGTGTTCGGCGGCATGGGTTACATGAAGGATTTTCCGGTGGAACGGTTCTATCGGGACCTGCGGCTCTACCGGATTTACGAAGGCACGAGCGAAATCCAGCGCATGGTGATCGCCCGGGACCTTATCAAGGATTGACGGCTCCTTCACGGGAGCGCACATGACGATTCCCGCGCCTTTTCGCGCGGAGCAAGGAGAGGAATAAGCGCCATGGGTCACTTTCTGGTCAACGAAAAAGATCTCTTTTTTATCCTTAAGGAACAACTCAACTACGGTCGCCTCTGCGAACTGGAACGATACCGGGAACTGGACGAAGACACTCTGGACATGCTGGTTACCGAAGCCGTCAAGTTCGCTCGAACGGAAATCGATCCGTTGCAGGAAATCGGGGAAAAGTGGGGCGTGCGGTTCGAGAATGGGCAGGTCTTCTGTCCGCCTGAATTCAGGGAAGCGTTCCAGGTGTACGGAGAGAACGGGTGGATCGCGGCGGCGAGGGACCCGGAGTACGGCGGGCAGGGATTTCCCCACATGATGCGGATTGTCATCAACGACATCATGTACGGGGCTTCCCAGGCGTTCAACATGGCCCCAAGCCTGACGCACGGGGCGGCTCACCTCATCGAGACCTTCGGGAGCGATGAGCTGAAGGAATGCTACGTGCCCCGAATGTTCGGCGGCCAATGGGCGGGCACCATGGCCCTCACCGAGCCCAACGCCGGGTCCAACCTCGCGGCCATCCGCACCACGGCCTTCCGGGAAGGCGACCACTTCAGGATCAAGGGTTCCAAAATGTTCATCTCCTGGGGCGACCACGACCTCACCGAAAACATTATCCACCTGCTGCTGGCCCGCATCGAAGGCGCACCGGAGGGCGTGCGGGGGATTTCGCTTTTCGTGGTTCCCAAGGTCCGCGTGAACCCGGACGGCACGCTCGGCGAGCCCAACGACGCTCTGTGCGGAGGCGTCGAGGAGAAACTGGGGTTGCACGCGTCCCCCACCTGCGTGCTCAATTTCGGCGACAACGACGGATGCATCGGCTACCTCTGCGGGGAAGAGAACAAGGGGTTGGCCCACATGTTCCAGATGATGAACGCCGCCCGCATCAACACGGGAGTGAGCGGAATGACGCTCGCGGGCACCGCCTACCGCAACGCCCTGGCCTACGCCAGGGAGCGGATTCAGGGCACGGACGTGGCGAAACGCAAGCCCGGCTACGTACCAATCATCGATCATCCCGACGTGCGCCGCATGTTGCTGTGGATGAAAGCGACGGTGGACGGCATGCGTTCCATGATCTACACCGGTGCTTTCTGGTCCGACCTTGCCCAGGAAGCGCCCGACGAGGAACAGCGGCGCCACTACACGTCTTTGATCGATTTCCTGACCCCCATCATCAAGGCGTACTGCTCCGACATGGGGTTCCGGGTATGCGAGACGGCGGTGCAGTGCCTGGGCGGGTACGGGTTCTGCCGCGAATACCCGCTGGAACAGTATCTGCGGGACGCCAAGATCATGTCCCTCTACGAAGGCACCAACGGCATCCAGTCCATGGACCTCATGGGACGCAAGATGCGCCTGAACGGCGGCGCATCGTACAAGGCCTTCATGGGAGAAATCGATGCCTTCTGCCGCGAGAACCAAGAACATCCTACGCTGGGCGCATACGTCGGCCAACTTTCCGGGGCAGTGAAACAACTCGGCGAAATGGCGGTCGAGATGGCCGGTCGTTCGGAAACGGACCCTCTCGGGTGGGCTTCCTCCACCTATCCCGCTCTGATGTGTTTCGGCGAAACAACCGTGATCTGGCGGCTCCTGGACATGGCCGTGATCGCTCAAAGGGAAATGGAAGAGGGGAAAAGGAACGACTTCTGCGTGGGCAAGGTCATGCAGGCCACCTATTTCACCGATGTGACCCTGCCCGAAACGCGGGCCCGCATGCAGACCTGCCTCCGCAAGGGCCGGGAAGTGGTGGACATGCCGGTGGAGGCTTTCTAAGGTGCGAAAGGGAAGACACGGCCGCCGGAACGTTCCGGCCGTTTTCGATCCGCAACCGCAAGAGCAAAAGGGGAAGAATCCGTGAAGGACGTAGTCATCGTCAGCGCCGTCAGAACTCCGGTCGGCAGCTATATGGGAGCATTGAAGGACGTCGAAGCCTATGATCTGGCGGCGCTGATCCTCAACGAAGCCGTCCGGAGGGCGAATCTGAACGCCGACGCGGTAGATGAGGTCGTCATGGGCCAGTCCTACCAGAACGGCGAATACGTCAACATCGCGCGCATGGGACTGCTGAAAGCGGGATGGCCGGAAGCCGTGCCGGGGGTCACCTTCGATCGCCGCTGCTGCACGGGGCTGGATGTGGTACGCTTCGCGGGAGCCCTCATTCAGTCCGACCAGGCGGAAATCGTGGTGGCCGGGGGAGTGGAAAGCATGAGCAATGCCGAATTCTACCTCCCCGGCGGAATCAAATGGGGGGTGGGAGGAACCAAGGGAGCGCCGAGGGGCCACGGAAACCTCGCCACCTGGGGAATGCCCTTCTACGACCGCATCCAGAGGGCCAGGGTCATGTCGCAGCCGGAAGACCGTTACGGAGTCCTTCCGGCCATGATGACCTGGGCGGAAACCGCGGCCGAGGAGGAAAACGTCACACGGGAAGAGTGCGACCGCTGGTCCCTGGAAAGCCACCGCAAGGCATGCGCGGCCATTGATGCGGGACGCTTCGCGGACGAGCTGGTTCCCGTGCCCGTACCTCAGCGCAAGGGCGAACCGATCATGGTGAACCGTGACGAGAACCCGCGTCCGGACACGTCGATGGAAAGCCTGAGCCGGCTGAAGCCCGTTCTGGGGGGCGTATGCACGGCGGGAAATTCCTCCACGGAAAACGACGGCGCCGCCGCCGTGGTGGTGATGTCGGCGGCAAAGGCCGCCGAACTGGGACTGGAGCCGCTGGCCACGCTGCGGTCGTGCGCGGTGGCGGGCGACGACCCCCGGCGTGCGTACCGGACCGTTCCCTTAGCGGTGGACAAGGCGTTGGACCGCGCGGGACTTTCCATCGACCGCATGGACCTCATTGAAATACAGGAAGCCTTTGCCGCTCAGGTCCTGGCCGATTTGAAACAGATGGGGGTGGGAGAGGAATCGTTCCCCAAGGTGAACGTCAACGGCTCCGGGATTTCTCTCGGGCATCCCATCGCCTGCACGGGTACGCGCGTCCTGGTGACCCTGCTGCACGAGATGAAACGGCGCAACGCGCGCTACGGGCTGGAATGTATCTGCGGAGGCGGAGGTCTGGGGATCGCGGCGGTGCTCGAACGATAGGCGACCGCAGAGGACAAGAGAGGTACGGCACATGGAAAAACCGGTGGTTTCGGTAATGCGGTACGAGTCGTCTCCCGGATCGCTGAAAACGGCCCTGGAGGCGGTGGATGGTTTTCGGGCGCTCAAGCCCGGCATGCGGATACTGATCAAACCCAATCTCGTGGGTTGGGACCCCATCTACCCCATCGCTCCTTACGGGGTATATACCTCTTCCCGCCTGGTCGAAGACATGGTGATCCTGCTGAAGGAATACGGAGCGACCGAAATCGCCGTCGGGGAGGGATCGGCGCCGCGCGGGGCGAAGCTCCCGAACCATCTCCGGGGAACCAAACTCATCTTCAAGGCCCTGGGGTACGACTACCTGAAGGAACGCTACGGCGTGAAGCTCATCGACTTCTTCGACGAGCCTTTCCGGACGGTGGAGTTCGATACCTGTTCGCTCGATTTCGCCCAGAGCGCCCTGGATGCGGATTTCGTTATCAACATGCCGGTGCTAAAAACCCACAACCAGACCACGCTGTCCCTGGGGCTCAAAAACCTCAAGGGGTGCATCGATCTGAAATCCCGGCGGCTCTGCCACCATGCGCACCTTCCGCTGGATTCCTTCTGCGCGCTCTTCGCCGAGGCCGTACGCCCGGGACTCACCATTCTGGACGGTATTTACGGCCTGGAAAAGGGACCCTACTATCTGGGCACCGCCCACCGCATGAACCTCATCGTTGCTTCCCGCGACCCTTTGGCCGTGGATGTTGTGGGGTCCATCGTTGCCGGTTACGAGCCGGATGCCGTCGAACACGTTTCCCTTTTCGCCAAAAGAGCGAACCGTTCCGTGTCCCCGGAGGACTTTACGATCAAAGGATTGGACCCCTTTGCGGTGCAACGGCCCCTCAAGTGCGATTTCAACTGGCGGGAGGACAACTCGGGTCCCCGAAGTTGGGACAAGCTGGGCATCACCAACCTGAGCATTCCCAAGTACGACCAGACCATCTGCACCGGCTGCTCGTCGCTGTACAATCCGCTCCTGATGCTGCTTACCGCCGCCTATAGCGGGAAACAGCACACCGCCAGGATGGAGGTGGTCACCGGGAAGAGGATGGAACCGTCACCCGGCTTCGAAAAGACGATCCTGTTCGGCAACTGCATGATCAAAAAAAATCGGAAGCACCCCAACGTAAAGCAGGCGGTGTGCATCAAGGGATGCCCTGTCACCATGGAAGAGGTGATCGGCAGGCTGAGCGAAATCGGCCTGGAACCGGACCTCGACTACTTCGCCCGCTTTCGCGGGAAGCTCGCTCACCGCTACGACGGCAACCCCGACTTCGAACCCGACCACTATTTCATGCCGGGGGCCGCGGGCAGGCCCGGGATCGCCGAATGACCTGCGCTCCCCCCTGGTAACGAGGTAAAAAGCTTCACGCTTTTCGCGGAGGGGTGCGGGGAACCGTCTTTTCTCGAAGAGGGGGTTCCCCGGCTCCGCCCGTATCTCAACTCCCACGCCTTTTCACTACTCCCGCAATGCCGCCGGGCAGGAAGAGTCCGGCGGCCAGAATTGTCGCGCCGTACGCCATGAGCGGAAAACGGTCCATGTAGGTCCAGAGTGTTTCCTGCCACAGGGTGAGGAGCACCGCGCCCAGCACCGGCCCCCAAACGGTGGACGGGCCGCCCACCATTACCGCCACCACCGGCGTCAGCGTCGTTTCCAGCCCGAAGGCCGAAGAGGGACTTACGTAGGACAGGTGGAGCGCGCCGAGCCCCCCGGCCAACCCCGCCGGAAGCGCCCCCAGCAGGAAGGCCGACAGACGGATGCGCAGCGAATTTACTCCGCAGGAAGCCGCCGCCGCTTCGGTACCGGCCAGTGCTCGGAGGCCGTAGCCGAGCCGCGACTTGGCGATACGCTGCGAAACGACCACGACCGCAAACGCCAGCAGGAGCGCCCCGGCGGCCGTGATTCCGGGGTTCGGCATGAAGGGAAGCACCAGTCCGGCGGAGCCGCCCGTCACCTTTTCCCATCCGGCGGCTGCCTGGTCCGCCACCATGACCACGCCCAGACTCACGGCCGCAAAGGATGTGTCCGTGAGCGGCAGCACCACCGGACCCAGCAGGGCCGCTCCGCAAAGTGCGCACAGCGCTCCCAGCGTGAGCGCGAAGGCCGGGTGCAGTCCCGCCACCAGAGCCAGTCCACAGCCATACGCCCCCAGGCCAAAAAACAATCCATGCCCCAGACTGATCTTGCCGCCGAAGCCGCTCAGCAGGTTGTAGCTCCCCGCCATGGCCACGTTGACGCATGCGCCGAACAGCACCGCCTTCACGTAATCGCCGCCCGCCAGGAGCAGCGCAGCGCCCGCTGCGAAGGCCGCGATAGTGACTGCCGTGTTCCGGCCGATTGTCATCGGCGTGCCCTCCGGTCACGAACCACGACGGCGGCCAAGAGCAGGACCAGGGCAACGGCCTGGGACCATCGCCCTCCCGCCAGCGCTCCGGTTGCGGCTTCCGCGCAGCCCATGAGCAGTCCGCCGCACAGG
This sequence comes from uncultured delta proteobacterium, assembly GCA_963826125.1. GTDB lineage: Bacteria > Desulfobacterota > Desulfarculia > JACQYL01 > CAWGVV01 > CAWGVV01. The sequence goes on from CAWGVV010000001.1 coordinate 1,820,926, forward strand.
GGTGCGGCCAGGGAACCGGGTGCGCCCAGGATGACCAGGAAAAAACATTTCAGAGTAATGGGGAGCCCCATGCGCGGCCAGCCGGAAAAGAGGAGCACCAAAAATCCCCCGGCCAGTCCGGCTATACCCGCGGTGGCGCAGAACACTCCCGGCTGAAGTCGATCGATGCGGATTCCGGACAGGAGCGCCGCCTTGCGGTCCGCCACCGCCGCCCGCACGGCCATGCCGGTATTCGTATGTTTGAGTACCAGCCACAGGATCGTGCAGAGCGCGGCCAGACTTCCGGCAACCGCCAGCCGGGCCGAGGAGAAGCTCACGGAGCCGATTCGGATCGCGTCACTGCCCAGCCGCAGGCTCCACAGGGGCTGGGAGGACACGCCGGACGCTCCTTCCTGCAAAAGAAAGGCGAGCCCCAAGGTCGCCAGGAGCGTGGACCTGGTGCGGTCTTTGGCGGGCGCGACGAATGCGCGCCGGAGCAGGAGGAGATACGCGGCCAGGGCGATGCCCGCCACCGGTATGCTGCCCAGGACCACCGCGACCGGCAGGGGCGCCCCCCAACCGGCCGACAGCCACGTGCAGAAAGCCCCCAGCATGACCCATTCGCCGTGGACGAGGTTCACCCCGCCCAGCAACCCCAGGCTCAGGGAGAGCCCGACTCCGCAGAGGGCGTACACGCCGCCCTGGAGCAGTCCGGCCAGCAGAATCGAACCCGCCGCCTCCACCGTCAGCGGGAAGCGTGCGGCAGGGGGAAGACGCGCGATCCCGTCGCCGCTTCGGGCGGCCACAGGATGACGTATTTCCCCTGTTGAATCTGGCTGGGATAGGTGTTGATGGTCCCGCTGCCGTCCTCATTGAACGCCACCGTGCCCAAAGCGGTGTCCGTTTTCAGTGCATGGAGCGTATCCATGAGCTTTTGGGGATCGAGCGTCCCGGCCCGAATGAGCGCTTCCTCGGCCACGTGGAAGGCGGCCAGATACGCCGGCGCCCAGGGATAGAGGTCCTGGTCCACTTCTGCGTTCTTCAGGAGTTTCAGCCATTCCTGCGTTTTCGGGGTGCGCATTTCGGGAGTCCAGTACGTCTGCCCGGTGATGTTTTCGGCCCCGGGTCCCAGTGCGTCCCGGAACACGCCGCTGTGATGGATGACGTGCCATTCCCTGGGCGAAAGGCCGAATTCCAGCGCCTGTTTCATGAAGGCCACCGAAAAGGGAATGTTGGCGGACACGAAAATGATGTCCGGATCGGTTTTCCTCAGTTCCGCCAGCGCGGGAGTGAAGTCCTGGGTGTCGGCCGGAAACACCTCCTTGGACACCTCACGCAGCCCCGCCTGGAGGGCGAGTTCCGATGCGCCCTGGCACACCCCCTGCGGGTGAAGCGTGTCTTCCACCACAAAGGCCACGGTGTTCACCCCACCCTTGGCTTTCACCATGTCCCAATAACGGTAGGTGTAGCGCGGAGCCTTGTCGATGACGCCCACCAGCCATCTGTTCCCCCGGTCGTAAATGCGCGGGGAGTTGGCGCAAACAGCGATGAAGGGCGTCTTTCGCGCCTGGGCCGCCACGCTGGAAGCAAGGGTGAGTGGGCTGCTGTAGGGCCCGAACAGCAGATGTACGTGGTCCCGCACCGTCAGCCGGTCGTAGGAGAGGCGCGCCGTGGCTTCTTCGCTGCGGTCGTCGTACACGGTGATTTGGAGCGGCAGGGATTTTCCGTATTCCTTGAGAAATATTCCGCCCCCGGCATTGACCGTTTCCGCCCAGGCTTCGAACAGTTTTCTGAACGGACCGACTTCGACGGCGAACTTGCCGGTTTCGGACACCGTGGCCCCGATGCGGATCGCTTGGGGATCGGCGGCCCGAACCGGACAGGGAAGGAGAAGGATCAAGAGCAAGACGGGTGCTATCCATTTGTACGACATGGCTTTCCTCCTGAACATTGGTGTAAGGGGGACCCGCTCTGCCGCGCTTGTTTGGAAGGACAAGTATCCGCACCATCCTTCGAACGCAAAAAAGGCCGCCCCGAACGAGTCTGGGTGGCCTTGGCCTGGACATAACTCGAATTTGGTTTCTTTTATCCTTCCGGCTGCACCGCTGTCAAGGTGCTTCGATTCCCGCGATTCTTCATTGGGGCACGTTGGAACATGCCCGTGCAACACAACCGGTTCCGACGTGGACCGCCGCCGATCCGCTCTCCCCCCTTTGGCAAAGGGGGGCCGGGGGGAGATCTCCACGCCTGCCGTGCAGAGCATGTCCTTTCGCCGCTGCTCGAATTCGTTTCGATTATCACGACAGCCCGGGGGCGCCCGCTGTTCCCTCATCCTGCCCTCTCCCAGGGGGAGAGGATTCTCGTGGTTTTCGATTATCACGTCACGGGAGGAGCACCGTACCGTCCATTATTCTATTGGACCGACAACCATTTTCCGCTAATAATGAAATCTTCTCTCAATCGGCCGGGGAATTCCATGGCATCGTCAAAGCGCAACAGCATCCGGAACCGGGCAGCCGCGGAAGCCGGTCTCTTTTCCGGGGGGCATTCCATCTTCTGGGCGATGGCCGCGCTGTTCATCATATCCCAGTTCCTCCGCGTCTCCATCGCCGTGGTGTCCCAGGAGTTGACCCGTGACCTTCACCTGACCGCCGCGCAGCTGGGCCTTCTGGGCAGCAGTTTCTTCTATGCCTTCGCGGCAATGCAGATACCGCTCGGCTGGGCACTCGACCGGTTCGGCCCCCGGCTCATGGTTTCCCTGGTGCCCATGCTCAGCGTGCTGGGGCTTCTCCTGTTCAGCATGGCCCAAGGGTTTTTTCTCGCCTTTACGGGACGGGTCCTTTGCGGCATCGGCGTCTCGGTGGCCCTCATGGGGGCCTTCAAGGTCTTTGCGCTGCGGTATCCTCAACACCATTTCGGCACGCTCACCGGCCTCATGATGTCCGTCGGCACGCTCGGAAACATGCTTGCGGCGACTCCCCTGGTGATGCTCACCAACGCATTGGGATGGCGGTACGGATTTGCGCTGGTGGCGGTCCTCATTCTAGTCATCGGCATGATTACGTTCCGGCTGCTCAGGGGAATCGATTCCGGAGAGAGAGCGGTATCGAACAACTCCCCAAAATCCGACCTTTCCTTCCGGCAGCGAATGGCCCTGCTGAGCGGGTCCATTCTGTTCTGGCAGATCGCCTTCCTGGCGTTTTTCCGCTACGGCACCTACGTGGCGCTGCAAGGGTTATGGATGGGTCCGTTTCTGCGGGAAGTGAAAGGCTTTTCCGCCATTACCACCGGCAACATCCTGCTCTGTTACGCCATCGGGGCCGTATTGGGCCCCGTCATCGGCGGGCGGATGTCGGACCGGGCGCTGAGGTCGCGTAAATGGGTGCTCGTCCCCGCCCTGGGGATCTACACCCTGCTCTTTCTCTCCCTCACCGGAATTTTTCCCGTCACCTCGATCATGGCCAATTCCATCCTCTTCTTCGCCATGGCTTTCTTCGTCTCCACCGGTGTGCTGGTGTACGCGCATATCAAGGAATCCATGCCCGACTCCATGAGCGGCATGGCCACCAGCTACGTCAACTTTTTCACCATCAGTGGAGCGGCGGTGATCACGCACGTCATGGGGATCATCATCGGCCGTTTTCCCCTGGTCAACGGATGCCATCCGCCGGAGGCCTTTCACTGGGCCTTCTGGTTCTGCTTCGCGGGCAATGCGGCCTCCTTGGTTTTCTACTGTTTTTCCCGTGACAGCCGCCCCAGGCCCAAGTCCGGCACCTCGCCGATCCGTGACGGGTCGGCCCATTTGCACGGCACCCCAAAGAGAGTATGATTATCTTCTGGAACGATGCCCCATAAGGGACCTGAAGGCGGTCCTTTACGGAGAATAGTCCCGCATTCGGGTGCATGATACTGCGCCATTGTAAAAGGAGATCCGTCATGCGTGGATACGTCGCAAAAGGTATCGCGATGTTTGGAGTACTCATCGCCGCGCTGAGCATGTTTTCGGTGCGGACATTCGCCGCCGATACTCTGCTTCAACCGGGAGACGTTTTCCCGCGAACCGAAATGACCACGCCGGTAACAGTGGAGGAAGCCGACTATCTGGGAATCAAGGCGGACGCCCCCTTCACGATTCAAGACATCAAGGCCGATGTGGTGATGGTGGAAATACTCAACGTCTACTGTTCGAGCTGTCAGATTCAGGCCCCCTTCCTGAACGACCTGTACAACCGCCTTCAGAATGACGCGGAAACGCGGGATACGGTGAAAATAATCGGGTTCGCGGCCGGGAACGGCCCCGAGGAAGTGAAAGCCTTCAAGGACGCGTTCGACATACGATATCCGGTCATTCCCGACCCCAACTTCACTATGCACGCCGCCATCGGACGCAGCAGGACGCCTTTTCTCATCTTCGTGCGGATGAAGGGCGGCAAGTCACCTGCCGAAGTGGACTGGACCCATCTGGGAGTCTACCGCGACATGGAGTCGGCCTACAAAGCCTTGAAAAAGCTCAAAAGGGAAACGAGCGGCAGCGCCATTATCACCGAAAAAACGCAGACCGGACCCGATGCGTCCGAATCGGACTCCATGAGCGAAAAGGTCGCCCGAGCCGTTACCCAGGCCATCGGCCGGAAGGTGGCCATGCAATCGATCACCCTGCCGAGCGGTCGGGAGGTCTTTGCGGGAGGTCTCCGGCAGGACAATACCACTCAACGGTACTTTGCCGAAGTGGTCGACCGTACCGTACCATGCGACGTTTGCCATAACGCGCGGTTCATCTATGTTTTCGACGATTCCGGAACCATTCTGGGGCTCACGCCGCTGGACCTCACGAAATACAACAACGTGGCATGGGACGACCAGGACCTGTGCAAGATGCGTTCGAGAGTCATGGGACACAACCTGGGAGAACCTTTCGCCTTCGACCCGAAAGTCGATGCAGTGACGTCGGCCACCATCACCTCGGCCGTCGTCTTCGACAGTCTGGCGCGGGGCAAACTGCTGATGGAGGAATTACACACGCAGGGGCTGATGTAAACTTACCGCACAATGGCGAGCATGGTTGCGCACGCCAACCGGGGACCCGCCCATGATCATCCTGAACAGCCTGCTGCCGGTGTTCGCCGTCATCGCTCTGGGAAGATTCCTGCGCCATTGCGACATTACGAGCGACGATTTCCTGAAGACTTCGGACCGGCTCATTTACTACCTCTTTTTCCCTGCCATGCTTTTCTGGAAAATAGGGACTCCGGCCCGGAACGCTCACACGGACTGGTCGGTGTGCTGGGCCGTGTTGTCCGCACTGGCCGTGATGTGGCTTCTCTGCCTGGGCTGGATGTGGGCCACTCGCATGGACCGGTTTCTCCGGGGCACGTACAATCAGCTTTCCTTCCGGTTCAACACCTACGTCGGCATGGCCGTGGTGCTGAGTTCCATGGGGGAGGAAGGCGTCCGGCAGTTCGGACTCATCATCAGTCTGGCCATCCCGTTCATCAATCTGCTGGTAGTGCCGACGCTCATCTGGTACTCGGACCGTGATTTCAGCCCCCGTGAAAAGTACCTCATTCTGGGCAGGGCGGTGATTTCCAATCCGCTCATCCTGGCCTGTGTGGCCGGAATCCTCTATTCCCGCCTGAACGTCCCGTTTCCCGTTTCCGTGGAAAATACCTTCCGGCTCCTGTCCATGGTCTCCCTTCCCATGGCCCTCATCTCCATCGGTGGTACGCTGACCCTGTCCAGAGTGGCGAGCAGGTTCCGCCCAAGCCTGTCGTCCTCCATCCTGAAGTTGCTGGTCCTGCCTTTGATCGGCTATGCCATGCTGCGTCTTTTTTCCGTCGACGGCGTTTCCCTGCGAGCGGCGATGATCTATTTCGCCCTGCCCACGGCCACCAGCACCTACGTGCTGTCGTCTCAGTTGGGCAGCGACCTGCATCTCGCGTCGGCCGGAATCGTTCTCTCCACCCTGCTCTCCTTCCTCTCACTTTCCGCGGTCCTGACGATGTTTCCGGCGTGAGGTAGCCCCGCACCGTTCGAATCGTTTCCCGCGGCGACAAACGGAATGCATTTTTCCTGATTGGGAAAAACTCCTTGATTTCATTCGCTTCGAAAGCATAAATATGGGGATACCCTTCGGAGGAGGAACAATGGATATCCCCCAGTCACCGCGGGAACTGCGAGCGATCATCAGAAAACGGGAATGGACCGGCCCCACCAGCGGCCTGGTTCCCGGTATCGTGCAGGCCAATCTGGTCATGATGCCGGCCGAACACGCCCTTTCCTTCCTGCTCTTCTGCGTGAGAAATCCCAAGCCGTGCCCCATCCTCGACGTGCTGGAGCCGGGACACACGGAACCGCGCATCGGAAGAGGCGCGGACTTGAGGACCGATCTGCCCCGGTACCGCATTTATCGGGACGGAAAACTCGTCTCGGAAACGGAAGACGTTACGGACCTGTTCCGGGAGGACATGGTGAGTTTTCTGCTGGGCTGCAGTTTCTCCTTCGAAAACGCCATGCTGGCCAACGGCCTGCCCATCCGCAACATTGAGGAGGGCCGGAACGTCTCCATGTACCTCACCAACATTCCCTGCGTTCCCGCGGGTCCGTTTGCGTGCAACATGGTGGTGACCATGCGCCCCATGACTCCGGCCCAGGCCATACGCGCCACGCAGGTGACCACCCGATTCCACCTCACCCACGGCGCGCCGGTGCACATCGGCGATCCGGGGGCCATCGGCATAAAAGACATGAACCGGCCGGAATTCGGCGATCCCGTCACAATCAAACCGGGTGAAGTCCCCGTGTTCTGGGCCTGCGGGGTGACGTCCACCGTGGCCGCCATAAGCCCCGCTCTTCCGCTCGTCATCACTCATGCTCCGGGGCACATGTTCGTATCCGATCTGAAGGACGAGGACCTTACCATCCTTTGACCCGCCCGGACATGGGGGCGGGGGCGATGCGGTGCGGGCCGAGATTCCCCCCGCCGCCTCTATCAGCAAGCGAGCCGCCGAAAGGACATCGACCGCCCTCCCGCCCGGTAAGCGCGGGAGGCGGTGTTTCCCCACCGGCGCGCGGGAGGACCGCATGATCATTATCGGAGTCGACACCGGAGGAACCTTCACCGACTTCATCTACAAGGAAGGCGACACCTGGGGGGTGTACAAACTGCTCTCCACGCCGTCCAATCCGGCCGAAGCAGTCATTGCCGGCCTCCGCCACATCGCCGGTTCCGGCATGAAATCGGTGGTGCACGGTTCCACGGTGGCCACCAACGCGATTTTAGAGCGCAAGGGCGTCAAAACCGCGCTCATCACCAACCGGCGATTCGAGGACGTCATCGAAATCGGGCGACAGAACCGCACCCGGCTCTACGACCTGGCCTACCGCAGGGAGCCGCACATCGTGCCCAAGGAATTGCGGTTCGGCGTGGGGGGAAGAATCCTGTGCACCGGCGAGGAGCTGGAGCCGTTCGACTTGGAACAAGCGAAAAAAGCCGCCGCCGCGGTGAAAGAAGCCGGGGCCGAATCCGCGGCCGTCTGCTTCCTCTTTTCCTACGTGAACCCGGCTCACGAACGCGCCATGCGGGACCTGCTGGAGCCGCTGGGAATCCCCGTTTCCCTGTCGCACGAAATCCTGGCCGAATTCCGTGAGTTCGAACGCACCTCCACCACAGTGATCAACGCCTACGTTTCGCCCAAGATGAAGCGGTACATTTCCTACCTCATGCAGCACCTGGACCCCGGCGACAGCCTGCGGGTCATGCAGTCCAACGGAGGGTCCATTTCCGCCGAGACGTCCATGACCGAATCGGTGCGCACCATCCTTTCCGGTCCGGCCGGGGGCGCGGTGGGGGCGTATGAAATCGGACGCATGGCGGGATTCGAACGACTCATCACTTTCGACATGGGGGGCACCAGCACCGACGTGGCCCTCATCAACGGGTCCCTGCCGCTCACCATGGAATCGTCCATTTCCAGCTACCCGGTCAAGGTCCCCATGATCGACATCCATACGGTCGGCGCGGGCGGCGGGTCCATCGCCTACCGCGACGTGGGCGGCTCGCTCAAGGTGGGACCGGAAAGCGCCGGAGCGGACCCCGGCCCCATCTGCTACGGCAAGGGTGAGGCGATCACCGTCACCGATGCCAACCTGTTCCTGGGAAGGCTCGTGCCCGACCACTTCCTGGGCGGGGACATGCGGCTGGAAACCGAAAAACTGGAAGCGGCGTTCCGGGACATGTCAGCCAAACTGGGACTCAAGCCGCGGGAACTGGCCGAGGGAATCCTGGCGGTGGCCAATACCAATATGGAAAAGGCCATCCGTGTCATTTCCGTGGAGCGGGGCTACGACCCGAGGGAGTTCACGCTCTTTTCGTTCGGCGGAGCGGGCGGACTCCACGCAGCCTTCCTGGCCCGGCTGCTCAACATCCCGACGATCCTCATCCCCGGAAATCCGGGTATCCTGTCGGCCATCGGCATGCTCATGGCCGACGTGATCAAGGACTATTCCCGCACGGTGATGCTCAACCAGCACACCACCGACCAGTCGGCCCTGGCCGAACTGTTCGGCCCCATGGACGAACGCGGCCGGGAAGACCTGGCCGCCGAGGGGATCGGTCCGCAGGACATGAAACTCGAACACTACCTCGACATGCGTTACGAAGGCCAGTCCTACGAAATCATCGTGCCGTTCGAAGGCGACTTCGTGGAAGCGTTCCATTCCCTGCACGAACAGACCTACGGCTATCGCAATCCGGGCAAAACCGTGGAAATCGTCAACGTCCGGCTGCGGGCGCGCGGCATGCCGGTGAAACCCGTATTTCCCCGTTCGGAATTCACGTCCGAAACCCCGTCCCCGGAAGCGGTCGTGGGAGAGCGACAGGTGATCTTCGACTCCCGGCCGGTATCCGCCACTCTGTACGACCGATCCAAACTCACCTGCGGCAACCGCATCGAGGGACCGGCCATCGTGCTCGAATATTCGTCCACCATCGTGGTTCCGCCGTTCGCCAAAGGGTCCGTGGACGGATACGGGAACCTTGTGCTGGAAATAGAGGAGATAGGGTAAAAAGATGGAAAATAAATCGGGAAACCCCCTTTTTCGGGAATTGAGGGGGATTTTATCTGCAATATATCAGGAAATCCCCCCTTACCCCCCTTTGCAAAGGGGGATTCGATTTGCGGCGGGTTTTCAAGTCTCCTCGGCGAAAGCCGGGGTCCAGAAGTATTTACAATGACTGGATTCCGGCTTTCGCCGGAATGACGGATCATGGAGAAAAGCTCTTTTCTCGACAGCCCTAATGAGGGGGTGCCGGAGGCGGGGGGAATTCGCTGAAACCTTCGGAACCTGGTTATTATACTGCCGTTTCACGAACGCGATAAGGAGCTATACCGGCGCGGAAGCGCCGAATCTGAAAACTTTTAGGGGAGGGGTTTGGGGAACCCCCTTTTCCTGAAAAGGGGTTCCCCAAAAAATACCATATTCCATAAATATGTCGTAGCCGGGAGTCGAACCGTGAACGTCAATCCCATTCTGTTGGAAGTATTCAAAAACCGTTTTTCCTCCATCTCCGAGGAGATGGGAGTCACCTTGAACCGAACGGCGTTTTCCCCCAACATCAAGGAGCGGCGCGACTTCTCCTGCGCGGTTTTCAACGGCGACGGGGACATGATCGCCCAGGCCGCCCACATCCCGGTGCATCTGGGGTCCATGCCCATGTCGGTCAAGTCGGCCATCGCGGGAAACGAATTTCGGGAAGGCGACATGGTGATCCTCAACGATCCCTTCAAGGGAGGCACCCACCTTCCGGACATCACTATCGTGGCCCCGGTGTTCGCCGGAAAGGACCGGCCTTCCTTTTACGTTGCCAACCGGGCGCACCATGCCGACGTGGGCGGCATGACTTCCGGCTCCATGCCTCTGGCCACTTCCATCTTTCAGGAGGGGATCATCATACCGCCGTTGAAAATCGTGGAACAGGGTGTAATCGATCGCAAGTTGATGTCGTTTTTCCTCAACAACGTGCGCACACCGGTGGAACGGGAAGGCGATTTCGCCGCGCAGATCATGGCCAACATCACGGGTGTAAAACGCACGAGGGAGTTGATCGAAAAGTACGACCTGGACACCGTGGAATTCTACGCCGGAAGCCTCCTGGACTACGCCGAAACCGTCACCCGGGCCACGATCCGGTCGATCCCCGACGGCGTGTATGAGTTTGAGGATTTCCTGGACGACGACGGTTTGGGGAGCGGCCCCATCCGCATCAAAGTGAGGGTTGAGGTGAGCGGTGACACGGTGGTCCTTGATTTCAGCGATTCGGCGCCCCAGGTGAAAGGGAGCGTCAACGCCGTGTACGCCATTACCCTGTCGGCGGTCCTTTACGTGTTTCGGGCTCTCACGCCCCAGGACATACCGGCCAACGCTGGGTGTGTGCGGCCCATCACCGTTACCACCAGGAAGGGCACGGTGGTCGACGCCAAGCACCCGGCCGCGGTCGCCGCGGGCAACGTGGAGACGTCGCAGCGCATCACGGACGTGGTGCTGGGCGCCCTGTCCGTGGCTTTGCCCGGAATTGTCCCCGCGGCCAGCGAAGGCACCATGAACAACACCACCATCGGGGGCATCGACGATCGGACCGGCAAGCCGTTCGCCTACTACGAAACCCTGGCCGGCGGATTGGGAGCGTCCCCGCATGATGACGGCGAAAGCGCGGTGCATTGCCACATGACCAACACGCTCAACACCCCCGTTGAGGCGCTGGAATACAGCTACCCCTTCCTGGTAACGGAATACTCCGTCCGTCGAGGATCGGGCGGCGCGGGAAAGTACCGGGGCGGCGACGGGCTGGTGCGCGAGATTCAGCTCCTTTCGGACGCGGAGGTGACGGTGCTTTCGGAACGGCGTGTGCTGCAACCCTACGGTTTGCAGGGGGGAAAACCCGGAACATTGGGCCGGAACGTGGTCATTCGGGACGGAAAGGCCACAGTTATGCCCGGAAAGTTTTCGCAGCACGTGAGGAAGGGCGACGTCGTGCGCATCGAAACCCCCGGCGGCGGCGGATTCGGCGAACCCAGGGACGGGGAATAACTCGTCGGTGGGGAGGCGGCAAGCACTCGAACGGTACCCGTACGAGGTCTTCCCGCCTTCCGTTCGACATAAGAACGTTTTTTGCTATGTTCGCTGACCAATTCATCCACGACAAAATGACCTATCTTTCTCTATTCGACAATTCTTCCTCATTTATCTTCATATTCCTCTTTCCTGATATTGCACCCTAAAGTTGTATACAGTCTCGACCGATTAGCTAACCAGAGGCGGGGAATAACGGCTCCTCTTCATGAAGGCCCGTCGAACGCGAAGAAACGAGAACGAAATCGCCACGACGGGCGGTTCATATCGGATCGATATTTTCCCTTTTCCCGCCGACATACACCGACGCGGTCGGCAATTCTGCTATTTTACGGTTTCACTATCCGCGCGCCGATCGAGGGCACTATCACCGAGGAGAACCGATGATGGCGAAAAGCATGAAATTGAACACCAAGCTGTTGCTGGCATTTTTGGCGGTCGGCGTGATTCCCCTCGCCGTAATCGGATTCGTTTCTCTTTCCCAGTCGGCAAAAGCACTGTCCCGCCAAGCCACCGCTCAGCTCCAGAGCATTCGGGAAATCAAGAAAACGCAGATAGAGAATTTCTACGCCGAACGGCAACAGGACATGGAGTCGCTCATCTCCACGGTTTCGGCCCTGCGGCAGGAAGCGTACCGCAAAATCAAGGCCGTGCAGGACATTAAGACGGCCCAGCTCGAAGAGTACTTCACCCGAGCGGCAACCGACATTTCCGTCCTGTCCAGAAAGCCACAGGTTCTGGAAACGTTCGATAAAATGGGCATCTACATGCAGACGGAAAACATCGCCCCCGACGATGCCCTCAAAACCGATAACGAAATGTTCATCTACATGTGCAACGATCTGGGCCCCTATTTCGCCAGCTATTTCCAGGACTACGGATACGGCGACGTATACGTGATCAAGGGCGATTCCGGACAGGTGCTTATTTCCGGCAAACTGGGACCGGACCTGGGGACCAATCTCAAAACGGGACCCTACAAGAACGATGCTTTGGCTTCCATCTGGAAACGGGTGATGGCGGACGGGAAAACCTGCATCGAAGACTTTTCGATTTACGCACCGATCAAGAACAAACCGGCTGCGTTCATCGGAGCACCGGTGTCTCAGGACGGCAAAGTCATCGGCGTTGTCGCCCTTCAGATACTTCCACCCCCCATCGACGCCATCGTGAACAGGAACACCGGCATGGGGACGAACGCCGGTTCCTACGTACTGGGCAAGGACGCCAAGGGCAGGATCGCCTTCCGGTGCACTGCTGAAAACCTCGGCGGGAGCGGTATCACCTACGAAGTCGGTCAGGAATATTCCACGCCTTACATGGAAAAGGCGCTGGCCGGGGAAAGCGGGGAGGCGCTGTTCAAAGAGGGAAGCGGGACCCTGGTGACAGTGGCGTACAATCCGCTGAAACTCGCGGGGCTCAACTGGGCTCTGGCTTCCAAGGTGAACCTGGAGGATGTGATCGCCCCCAAACTTGTTGGGAGCAACGAAGACTTCTTTGCCCGATTCGTGAAAGAAAACGGCTATTCGGACGTGCTTCTGGTCAATGCCGAAGGCTACTGCTTCTATTCGGTGACTCACCAGTCGGATTACCGTTCCAACGTGGTGCTGGGAGACCTGGCCGAATCGAACGTGGGCACGCTCGTCAAAAAGGTACTGTCCGACAAGAAGTTCGGCCTGTCCGACTTCGCGCCGTACGCTCCAGGCAACAACATCCCGGCCGCCTTCCTCGCCGCTCCTCTGTTGAACGCCAAGGGCGGGGTGGACATCGTGGTGGCTTTGCAGCTTCCGGTGGATGCGAACAACAGGATTATGCAGCAGCGCGCGGGCATGGGGAAAACGGGCGAAACGTATCTGGTGGGTTCCGACAAGCTCATGCGTTCCGACTCGCTTGAGGACGCCATACACCATTCGGTGGCGACATCCTTTGCCGATCCAAAGAAGGGTTCCATGGATACGCTGGCGGTTCGCGAGGCTTTGGCCGGAAAAACGGGCGAAAGCATTTTCGCCACCTACGACGGCCACAAGGTCATCTCCGCCTATACCCCGATCAGACTGGGCGATTTCACCTGGGTGCTGGTGGCGGATCTGGAAGCCGAAGAGGCCTTCGGTGTGGTGAATCGTATCGAGGTGCTCATGGGCATCATCGCGGCCATCGGCCTGCTGGCGATCCTGTTGACCGCCTGGCTGGTCACGCGATCCATCTCCAAACCGATCCAGCACACCATAAAGGGCCTCACGGAAGCTTCCGAGCAGGTCTCGTCCGCCTCGGCTCAGTTGTCGGCCGCCAGCCAGTCCTTGGCCGAAGGCACTTCCGAACAGGCCGCATCCCTGGAGGAAACGACTTCCTCGCTGGAAGAGATGGCCTCCATGATCAAGAATAACGCCGACAACGCCGGGGAGGCCAGTTCACTCAGCGCTCAGACCAAGGCCACCGCCGAGGACTGTTCCGTTACCATGCAGGAAATGGAAACGGCCATCGGCCAGGTGAACGATGCCAGCACCCAGACCAAGAAAATCGTCAAAACCATCGACGAAATCGCGTTCCAGACCAACCTGCTGGCGCTGAACGCCGCCGTCGAAGCCGCCCGGGCGGGACAGGCCGGAGCGGGGTTTGCGGTGGTGGCCGACGAGGTGCGCAACCTGGCCATGCGGTCGGCGCAGGCCGCGAAAAATACCACCGAACAGATCGAAGACATCGGTCGCAAGATTTCCGAAGCCATCCGCAAGGTAACCCGTTCCGTCGAACAGTTCGCCGACGTGAGCACCAATACCGGCAAGGTGAACGAGCTGGTGAACGAGATCGCCTCCGCTTCACGGGAGCAGGCCCAAGGCATCGAACAGCTCAACGGAGCGGTGCATGAATTGGACAAGGTGATCCAGCAGAATTCGGCCAACGCCGAGGAGTCGGCATCGTCTTCCATGGAGATGCAATCCCAGGCTTCCGCCATGAAGGGCATCGTGGTTCAGCTCACCGCCATGGTGAGAGGCGGCAGACTCGCCGACGTAAGGAAGAACGCCGGAAAAAGCGAAGGAGAAAAACGCCGCAAGGGGAAAGGCCGAACCGGAGGAGGACTGCTCTTCTGGAGGCGCAAAGCGTCCAAAGCGGCCGTCGAGTCCGCGGAGTCGCCTGCGGAAAGACCGGTGGCGCGGATTACCGGCAAAGGCAACGGCAGCTATCCCTCTCCCACACCGGGCAGAAAAGGGGTGGCCGGGGAACTGAAACCCGAGCAGGTCATTCCCTTCGAAGAGGAAGAGTTCACGGATTTCTGATACATCGGTCGGGATGGTGCAACGGTCTCCCGGGGGCATGCCGGCTCCCGGTCGGGCCGGATGGAAAAAGCAAAGGGCATGGTCCGAGGTATTCGGAACATGCCCTTGGCACCTTATTCTCGGGTGATCTTCTCAACGCCCCCTAGACATACCGCTGCGGATGGATTTTCATTTCCTCCAGGAAGTCGTCGATGATCCGTTCCTGATCGTATTCATGACGCCAGCCCCACTCTTCCCTCGCCAAACGGTCGTCGAGGGGCAGCAGGAGCTTGTCGAGGATTTTCTGCAGTTCCGGGTCCGGTTGGAAAGCGATTTGAGCCCCGGGAATCTTCGCGGCCACCAGATCGGCCAACTCACGGGCGGTGGCCATGGGGCTGGGCCCGGCAATCACGTAGTTCGCCATCTTGATGTTCTCAACGGGAGCTTCCGCCAGTTTGACCATGGCGAGCGCCGCGTCCTTGAAATACATGACCGGGCACTTGGTGCGCGGCTCCACGTAGACGGTGTAGGGATTGCCCTTGGCGCATTCCTCGATCACCCAGGAAGTGTACTGCACCACGCCGGGGGTTTTGACTCCGGGCCCGACGATGGAGGGATAGCGCACGCCCCTGAAATCGAGGCCGAATTTCCTTTTGTAGAACAGCCCCATGTGCTCGCAGAACACCTTGGTCGTTCCGTAAAAAAGCTGGGGCCGCTGGAGTGTGTAATCGTCCACCGTCGTCTGCCCGATGTCCAGGCCGTAGGTGGCCACCGTGCTGGAAAAGAGCACCTGCGGCACTTGGTAGAGCCGGGCCGCTTCCAGCACGTGGTACGTTCCCATGGCGTTGGCGCGAAATGAAGCCGCATGGTCGGCGTCCGAAGGAACGGAAAGCATGCCGCCCAGATGGTACA
This sequence comes from uncultured delta proteobacterium, assembly GCA_963826125.1. Taxonomy (GTDB): domain Bacteria; phylum Desulfobacterota; class Desulfarculia; order JACQYL01; family CAWGVV01; genus CAWGVV01. Next base: position 1,836,195 of record CAWGVV010000001.1, read on the forward strand.
CGGCCGTGGGGCGGAACTTCTGTACCGCCTGCAGAACATGGCTGAAGTTGCCCAGGTCCCCGCGGATCACTTCCATCGTTCCGGCCAGGTCGTCGAGCAGCTTGGTGGAAGGATTGATGTCGAACGCGACAATTTCCTTTTCGCCCTTTGCGGCCAGGAGCCGCGCCACCTCGGCACCGATAAAACCCGTACCGCCCGTTATCAGGATGCTCATTGTTCTCCTCCCGACCGTCTCGTCGCTGTTTCGAACGATCGCCGCATTGGAACTCCCACCGCCGCAATCACCGGATCGTTCGCATTCGCCGTCATTTTTTCCAGTAAAGGCTCTTGAGTCGTTTCAGGAATTCATTGTCACGATTTTTGACCGCTTCATCCAGTTCCGTTCCCCCGAAGGCGAGCGAATAGTCGTAAAAGCCCTTCCCGCTCTTGATCCCGTCGTGACCGGCGTCGCTCAAATTCTTCAACACCTCTGGAGCGTCCTGCGAACTCCTGATGTTGGGAAGAAGGTTCTCGAACACCCTGAGCCACAATTTCACTCCGGCCAGATCGATAGTGAGCAGGGGGCCGATACTGGCAAGGCGGAAACCGATGGTTCCCTTGATCGCCTTGTCGATGTCCTCCGCGCTGGCGAGTCCCTTTTCAAAGAGGTCGAGTACTTCACGGACCATGGCCACCTGAATCCGGTTGACGATGAAGCCGGGCACTTCGCGATTGATCCGGATCGGTACTTTCTTCACCTTTTCCAGGAGCGCGTAGGTGGTGTCCATCACTTCATCGGTGGTGTCCTCCCCCTTCACGACTTCCACCACGGGAACGATGTGGGGCGGGTTGAACCAGTGGGTGATCACCAGACGACCCCGGTTGTTCACTTTCCGGGAGATGTCCTTCAGGGTGAGCGAAGAGGTATTGGTGGCGATGATGGTTTCCGCGCCGCACATCTCCTCGATTTTCCGATAGAGTTCCTGCTTCAGTTCCAGGTCCTCCGGCGCCGCTTCCACAATGAAGTCGGCTCCTTTTACCGCCTCGCCGAGTTCCGTCGTTAAGGAGAGTCGCTCCATGGCCGGATCGATTTCCTTTTCCTCGATGAGGCCGAACGTTTGGAAAAGCGCCAGGTTCTCCCGGATGTGTGCTTCGGCTGAATCGAGAATCGACTGGTTTATGTCGAAAAGGCACACCCGGTATCCGCCCATGAGAAACGTCTGGGCGATTCCGTGTCCCATGATCCCGGCTCCGAGTACGGCGATGGTATCGATATCCTGCAGTTTCATACCTGTGTCCTTGTCAAGAATGTCCCCGCTGAAACGCAACCGGTCGACTGATGAAGCATCCGCTTTTTCCGAGTCGACCGGCTGCCTCCGAAATGCTCGACTGCTGTATGGATCGACGGGAGCGGCGCGTTCTCACGTTTTTCCCGCCGCTCCCGTTTTGTCACCATGACTCCAGTGCTGCGCCGGCATGGTGCATGCCGTCGAAATGCAACATCATTCAAGTACCTTAGGCAGCCACATGCACAAACCCGGAAAAATAATGATCAATATCACCACCAGAGCCTGCAGTCCGACGAAGGGAATGACACCCCAGTACATGTCCGTAATCTCCAACCCCAGGTTCAGCCCTTTGAGGTAGAAAATCGAGTACGCGAACGGTGGAGTGAGAAACGATATCTGCAAGCTCGTGCAGATCACCAGCCCCACCCAGAGAGGATCGAATCCCAGTTTCATAAGAATGGGGGCAAAGATGGGAATGGTGATCATGAGGATGCCGATCCAGTCGATGAAGCATCCCATGAAGAAAATGATCAACAGCATGGTGATGAAAATTCCCCAGTCGCCGAAACCGAAGGAAAGCAGGAACTCGCTTATCACGTCTCCGCAGCCGGCGTTGAGGAAGGCCCCGGTATAGAGGCTCGCCGCAACGGCGATGAAGATGATCATGGAGGTGACCCTGATGGTCGTATAACAGTTCAGTTTGAAATCCGCCCAGGTCAGTTTCTTGTACGCCAACCCCAGCGCGGTTGCTCCCACCGCACCGACCGCACCGGCTTCGGTGGGCGACGCGATTCCGAAAAAGATGGACCCCAGAACCAGCACAACGAGGGCCATGGGGGGAAACATGTATTTAATACCTTCGGTAAAGGACCGTTTGGTGAAAAAATGCATGTGTTCTTCCGGGGGAAGACTGGGGCCGAGGCTCGGGTTGATGGCGCAGCGGATCATGATGTACACGATGTAGGAAATCCCCATGAGCACTCCGGGGATCACCGCTCCGGCGAACATCTGGATGACCGAGACTCCGGCCATGGGGGCATAGAGGATCAGCATGACGCTGGGAGGAATCAGGATGCCCAATGTGCCGCCCGCACAGACGCTTCCGCTGGCCAGGGATTTGGAATAGTTGGCCTTCAGCATGGAAGGCACTGCCAAAAGACCGATCGCCGTTTCCGAAGCGCCCACCACGCCGGTGGTTGCCGCGAACATCATGGCCAGGAGCACCGTGGCGACTGCCAGTCCGCCCTTCACTCCTCCCAACCATCGATGCAACAGGTGAAAGGCCCGCTCGGCGACTCCGGAGGTCTGCATCATGTTTCCCATGAAAATGAACAGGGGCACCGCGGCCAGGATGTATTCCGAGAGGACGCCGTTCATTACGCGTTGAGGCATCATGTAGAGAAACGCCTGACCGGAAGTGATATAGCCGAAAAACAATCCCACGGTACCGATCCCGAATGCCAGGGGGAACCCGGCCAGCAGAATGAAAAGACTCAGGATCATCAGGATGGTGACAAGTTCAGGACTCATTGGATTCCCCCTTGACGGCTGTTCGGAGGGTGCGCAGAAAATCGGCGATCCCCTGCAGAAGAAACAGGATGAACCCCAGCTCTATGGCCGCATTAAAGGGGCCGAGAAGCGGGCGCCACACGCTGGAAGACGACCGCTCGCTGTGGAGGATCGACCAGAGGGTTTGCTGCCCGCATTTATAGGTGAGAACCATAAGCAGCGGGAAAAAGAGGAAAATGTAGCATATGACGTCCATGGTCGCCTTCCCCCTGGTCGAGAGACGACCATAGAGGAGGTCCATGCGAACGTGTCCTTTATGGTAATGGCAGTAGGCCACGCCGAGCATGGTGTAGGCCCCGTACGCCATATAGGTGATGTCGAAAGGCCAGATATTCGCCGTTGAGAAAAGATACCGGACTGTAATGTCGTAGCAGATGGCGACCACCAGCGCCGCCATGATGTAGCTTGCGATCTTTCCCGTCCATTCGCTAATGCCGTCAATGATACGGAGATACTTCTCCATTCAGACCCCCGTTGAAAAAAGAGAGGGGCTATTCCCTCAGGGAATAGCCCAAAAGAGCTATCAGCTCCGTTCTCCCCTCTCAGTGTGAAAGATGAAAAAATTCGGAGAAAGGATACCATTTTGCTGCAAACGCCTTCTGGGAGTTCAACACTTTTGCGAAGAACTCGTCTTTTTTGGCGCGTTCATCCAGGTATTCGTCAGCCCATTTCACGAGCGTCGCTATCGTGTCCGGATCCATCTTTACCACTTCGATACCCTTCTCCTTGAAGAAGGCCATCGCTTCGAGGTTCTTGGCGTCCATCCAGAGCCACGACTTCAGACGGTCGGCTTCGATACCCATTTTCAGGGCGACTTTCAGGTCGTCGGGCAGCGCCTCGTAGGCCTTTTTGTTGACCAGCAATTCGGTTCCGGAGCAGGGCTGGTGGATACCGGGCTCCATCACGTACTTGCACACTTCCCAGATGCCCAGCGTTTTGTCGAAAGCGGGGATACTGTATTCAGCCGCGTCCAGAACGCCCCTCTGGAGGTTGGGCATGATTTCTCCACCGGGAACGAAGATGACCGACATGCCGTGCTTCTGCAGAACGTCGCCCATGAGGGGCATCATTCTCATCTTGAGGCCTTTGAAATCCTCGATCTTCTTAATGGGCTTCTTGGCCCACATGAAATTTTCCATGGGGATGATGGCGGTACTGAACACCTTCACGTTGAAGCCGTACTTGTCGTACATTTCCTGGTACAGATCCATTCCGCCGCCATAATCCAGCCACATGAGCATGTCCATCGGGTTGAAACCGCCGGGAACGGAGGTGAAAAGAGGCGAGACGGGAATTTTCCCAACCCACTGGCCCGAGTAGCCGTAGTTGGCCTCATAGACTCCGTCGCTGGCGGCTTTGACGCCTTCAAAAGGGGGCACCAACGCGCCGGCCGGCTGGCAGTCGAATATCAATCTTCCCTTGCTGGCGATCTTTACCTCCTCAGCCAGTCGCAGAAGCGTTTCGTGATACAGCATTCCGGCGGGAACAAAGCCTTGAACCTTCCACTTGATGACTTTGTCTTCGGCAAAGCCCGCTCCGCTGAAAAATCCGACCAGAGCAATCGCCATAAGCACGCAGATAATCGTTTTTTTCATCCTTCCCTCCTCCTCTGAATGGTATGTTCAGCTATCATATCAGTCGAAAATCCTGAAACAGCCCACCTCCTTTCATGTTTTTGTCGGCACGGTACCGGTACTGCAAAACAAAACAGGTATACTGTATACCAGAGCAAGACGGCACTTTCTATCACAATGTGACAAAAGGGTACTGTCGTTTACAGTTTCTGTTCCCGACGACGCACGGATGACGACGGTATCCGTTATACATCATCTCGATTACTAGTGAAAGTTAACAGATATAACGGTTTTCAGTTTACGGAATACTTCTTCTGGGCGTGGGAAAATTTCCGAAATGTTACCTTCACCTCCGGCTTTCGTCAAGGACCAAATGGATTTTTTCCGCCGACCGTCGAAAATGGCCGAACGCCTGACGATCGGTACTTCTGTCGACGGTACCCCGCCGCCGGCAAGGGGAGCGCCTTGTTCCACTTGTTCCGGGGAAATCCTTCGGATGCCTCGAAAACGGCCGCCGGGGCAGGATGCACGGCGTAGGCGCGGAAATCCCTCCACGGGAGAGCCCGATCGCTTAAGGAGAATAATTCTAATTATTATCTAGTACTCACTCTGCTATCGTACGGAGACTACAGGTATAATGATGAGCATCGGATTCCATGGGGAACGGTACTTCACCCCCCCATCCCAAACACACCCTTGAAAGGTCCAGGAAATCATGGACTTCCCGCCGGCCCCGAAACTGAACATTTACGGAAAATTGGACCCACAGAAAGCCGATGATTCCGAACTGCGCGGGGAAAAAATATTCCACGGTAAGGCGCAATGCGCCTACCGCCACGCCTCCCCCTACTACACGGACGGTCTGATGCACAACCTCAAGGCGGAACGCTTTTTCAAGCCCCAGATGGTCAACGGTCGGATGGCGTCTTCCGACGGACCGATCAAGACCTTTCCGCTGCGCGGCATCAAGGATTCGCCCCCCTACCTTCACGACGGCCGATTGCTGACTCTGGAAGACGTGGTCGAGTTCTTCAATCACATTCAGGAACTGAAGCTTACGGAACAGGAGAAAAAGGACCTGGTGAACTTCATGCGCGTCCTGTGACGACGGACGTTTCCGGGAGCAATCACGGAAACGTTCAAAACGGTACGACAAGAGAGCGGGAACGGGCGTAAGCCCGCCCCCGCTCTCTTGTCATCGATCAAACACGGGAAAAGGGCAACAGCCTTCCGGATTCGTCGAACTTCCAGGAGAGCGGTTCCGGATCGACCTCCACGCGCGGATTGGCGGACAATTCGGGCAGAAGGGCTTCCGACGCCCAGACGTTCTCCAGAAAGAGCGTGCTGGTGATGCGGATCAAACGGCTTTTCCCCGCATCGGGCAGCCGTGAAAATGCTGCATCGACGGCGGCCCGGTCGTCGGCCAGCGCCATGGGAAATCTGGCGGAGGGCCAGATTCCGGAAGTAACGGTATTGGTGTAGGTGGCATCCCGGTCGATCAGGTCCCACACCCGCTGCGTGGTGAGATCTGCGATTCCGATGCCGGTGGCGTTGCCGTGGGACTCGGGAGTGAGGTCCAGTACGATGATGGTCCGGTAATCGGGCGCTCGCGGACCGCCGTTTCTTCTCCACAGACCCACCACGTTGGGATCGATCCCCGCGCCGCTGATGTTCTTGCCCATCTCGTCGATCACCAGGACGTCCAGATCGTCCACCGGAACGCGCGGTAGCAGGTCCCAAGCCGTTTTCAGCAGTCGAGCGTCCTGTTCGACGATTTCCTCCGACAGGGCGACGTGCACGCCGCAGGTTTCCTCCATGGAATTCTCGAGGATCGCCAGGCCGAACAGCACCGAGCAGCGGTTGAGGATCACCTCCGCCGCCGGGACGATGGTATCCCCCAGACCGAAGCGATGCATGGTAAGGGCGCCCCGGTGTTTGCCGCAGCCCACGGTGAGCATTTTACACAAACCGGATTCCACTTCGGAACGAAACGCCGTGTGCGGTTTGACCCGGTTGATCACCACCAGATGATCGGCGGCGAGAGCATCGTCGGCCAGGAACACTTCGGCCCCGGACGACAGACTGTCCAGACAGGTCACGGCCATGCTGGAGCGAACGGGAGCGCCTACCGCGGCTTCGGTCACCCCCAAGTCGGTGAGTATGGAAACCTGGCCTTCGGCGGTTGCGCCGCCGTGAGAACCCATGGCGGGCATGATGAAGGGCGACAGCCCCAATTCCTTGAGTGCGGCTACCACTTCCGCCACGATTTCTGGCAGATGGCGGATACCACGGGAACCGACGGCCACGCATGCCGACTGGCCGGGCCGGCAGCGTCCACTCAAGTTCCGGCTGCCGATTTCCCGGCGGACCGCGGCGGGTACGTCTTCAATGTGGGTGGCGTCGAAAAGCTGGCGGACGCGATGCATGACGGGCCGAACCATGAACGATGCTCCTGTAAAAAATTCCTTGAGTGTCAAAATATTTGGGAGGGCCCCCTTTTTGAACAGAGGACCCTCCCAAACCCTTCACCGAGAGACGTCGAACGATGTGCTAGTCGTCGATCCCGGCCAGCTTCTTGGCCGCCTTCTTCTTCGCGTTGATATCCGACTCGCGGAAGATGGTGAGCCGGTGAGCCGCGGGTGAGCCGCCGCCGTGGATGTCGGAAACGGTGTCGGCGCTCTCCATGGCCATTTTCTCGACCAGCCGGAACATCTTGATGCGCTTGTCGGGCGATACCCCGGTGGCTCCCTTGAGGTACTTCTTGAGCAGGCCGCCGATTTGCGGATTGTTGAAATCCCGATCCGAAGGCAGGTCGGCCACGAATCCGCCGGCGATGTCGATCATCAGCCGGGTGGCCTCGGCCATCTCCTTGCCCTCGTGAATCTTGGAAGCGTTGGCCAGCACCGGGTCGATGAAGTAGGTGCCGGAGGGTTCCTGATGGCCCTCATAGGAAGCGGCCAGGCTGCAGCCGTAGAGCGTTTCCGCCCGGTGGATCATGTCGATCACTTTTTCCTTGTGGTGGGAAACCTTGTTCGTGCCGTTGTAGTCCATCATGGTGAGGGCCGCGCCGGCCATGCAGTCGATCTTGCCCGCCTTGCACCCGCCGTGGCTCTGGCGATGGAATGCCGAAAAACGCATGACGTATTCGGAAGCGAATTCGGTTTCACCGCACATGAACACGCGTTCCCAGGGCACGAAAACGTCTTCGAAGATCACCGTGGGAGCGTATTTGGAATAGAACTGATTGCCGCAGTCGCAGCCGTCGATCTCACGGGTGTCCAGGCTGGAACGCCCCACCACGTGGATGATGCCGGGCGTATCCGCGGGCACGGCGAAGGCCACGGCGAACTGCTCTTCCCCGGGACGCAGGGCTCTCGTGGGGAGCACGATGATTTCGTGGGAAGACAGGGAACCGGTCTGGTGCACCTTGGCGCCACGCACCACGATGCCGTCCTCGCGTTTTTCCACCACCCGCAGGTACATGTCCGGGTCTTCCTGCTCCAGGGGGGACAGGGACCGATCGCCCTTGACGTCGGTGACACCGGCGTTGGCGGTGAAATCGTTCTTCTGCATGTATTTGATGAACTCGACGGCCCGCGGGAAATAGCCGGTGCCGTGCTTTTTGTCGATGTTATAGGTGACGATGGACAGCGCGCACATGCAGTCCATGCCGGTGCAGCGCTGATGGCAGGTCCCCACGCTCCGACCCAGAACGCGATTGATTTTCACCCTGGCCACCAGGTCCTGGATCGAGGCGGGCGGCATGTTGAAGCGGTTCACCGGTTCGTCGATCAACGAGCTGTGGGCGATGATCATGTCCCGGTATTCCGGCTGTTCCGCCAGCGCATAGGTGGCGCCCGTGGCTTCGATTCCGGACCGCAACCGCGGATTGTCCACGACGTTTTCTATCTTCTCGCCGAACATGAACACTGTCGGCTTGAGTTTCCTGAGCGATGCTATGTATTCAGCCTTGGTCATCACGCCCATGACGGGCCTCCTGTTCGTGAAAGTTTTCAATGTATCCGTTGCCGAACCGTTTTGAAATCAATTGATGTCATCATTTCGAGCGAAGTGAGAAATCTCCCGCAGGGGGCGCGGGGGAAGAAATTCCCCCGCACTTATGCCTTTCCATCACCCGAAATGTGGTCACAGCTGGCTCTCGACCGCTTTCACTCCGCATTCGAACGCCGTCAGGTTCAGGTCCCCCTTGCCCTTGGGCACCGAAGCGACAATGGCCTTTTCCAGCGAGGCGCGGCTCACCACGTCGGTCGCCCGCCACAACGCGCCGAGCATGATCATGTTGGCCGTCACCGGGGCCTTGAGTTCGTTCCTGGACACCGACGTTGCGGCCACCTTGAACACCCGCCCGATCCCCGCCGGAACCTCGGAGATCATGTCGCTGTCCATGATCAGGAGGCCGTCCGGTTTCACTACCTTGGCGAACCGGTTGATGGAATCCTGGGCCTGCGCCACCAGGATGTCGGGCTGGACGACCCGGGGGTAATCCACCGGCTGGTCGGATACGATGACCCAGGTGGCGGCAAAGCCGCCCCGCAGTTCCGATGAATAGGCCTGGGTCTGGACGGCGTATTTTCCGTCATAGGCCACGGCGGCTTCGCCGAGGATCACGCCCGCCAGGATGGAACCCTGGCCTCCCACACCGGCGATGGTGATGTTCAGTTGCGTCATGTCAATTCCCCCCGACCCGTCGTCGCATTTCGGACATCGAATCCAGCAGCTCCGGTTTCTCTCGATCCGCGAATTCTCCGACCACGATTTTGCCTTCCAGTTCTTCCGGGGCCATGTCGCGGGCCTTGGCTATCCGGACGCTGTTGGCCTTGAAATGCTTCAGAATGTCCACCGCGCTACCCAGTTTGCTCACCCGGCCGTATTGCACCGGGCACTGGCTCACCGCCTCGATGAGGGCGAATCCCTTTTTGGTGATGCCCTTCTCGATGGCTTTGGACATCTGCCGCGGCTGATAGGTGGTCCACCGGGCAACGTACGACGCCCCGGCGGCTGACACCAGCGAGGAGAGATCGAACGAATGCTCTACGTTGCCGTACGGGCTGGTGACGGTGGTAAGGCCGTGAGGCGTGGTGGGCGCGGTCTGGCCGCCGGTCATGCCGTAGATGCCGTTGTTGACCAGCACCACGGTCATGTCGATGTTGCGTCGGGCGGCGTGGATGAGGTGGTTTCCGCCGATGGCGCTCAAGTCGCCGTCCCCGCTGGCCACGAAGACCTTTTTCTCCGGCAATGCCAGTTTGACGCCGGTGGCGAAGGCTACGGGACGGCCGTGGGTGGTGTGCAGGGTATCCACGGCGAAGAGCGGGCTGGGAATCCAGGCCGAACACCCGATGCCGGCCACGAAGACGAAGTCGTCCATCTGCAGGCCAAGGTTTTCGATGGCTCTCAGGATGGCCTGAATGATGATGCCGTTGCCGCACCCGGGACAGTTGGTGGTGCGGGTCACCTGGGGCCGCATGTATTTTCGTAAGGGATGAACCGTACCGGTCATTTCATCATCTCCCTGATCTTGGCCAGGATGTAGTTCGGGTCGTGGATCTGGCCGAGCAGTTGAGGTCCAAGGAAAGAAACCTTCGCGGCGTGAGCGGCTTCGGCTTTGATATACGGAAGCATCTGGCCGGTATTGTTTTCGAGCACCAGCACCTGGTCCACGGCTTCGGCGGCCCGGCGGATTTCCACGTCGGGGAACGGCCAAACGGTTTTCAGCCGCAGGAATCCCACCGGCAATCCTTCTTCCCGGGCCATCCTTACGGCGGACCGCGCGGCGCGGGAAACCGTGCCGTAGGAGATCAGCAGCAGCCGAGCGCCTTCGTAATCGCCGACCACCTCGACGATGTCGTCGCGATGGTTGAGGATCTTGGCGATGGGGTGCGTGATGTAGCGGTGCATGACTTCCGGCTCGGTCAGGTTGCGCATGCCCCGCTCGTCATGGCAGGAGCTGGTCACGTGGGTCTGGAGCCCCCGGCCGAACACCGGCATGGGAGCCACTTCGACGTCCAGAAAGTCCGGCCGCGTCAGGGGATCGCCGCCCGTGGTGATCCGGCGTTCGAACCGCACTACCTGGTCTTCCTCCGGAACGACCACTCGCTCCCTCATGTGGCCGATGAACCCGTCGGCCAGGACGAATACCGGCACCCGGTACTTTTCCGCCAGGTTGAAGGCCCTCACGGTCAGGTCGAACATCTCCTGGGGGCTCTCCGGGCAGAGGGCGATGATCTGGTAGTCGCCGTGGGAACCACGGGCGACCTGCACCATGTCCCCGGCCAGACCGACCGACGGCACGCCCGTGGAGGGTCCCAGCCGCTGTACGTCGACGATCACCAGGGGAGTCTCGGTGGCCACGCCGAATCCGATGGTTTCCTGCATCAGGCTGATGCCGGGGCCCGAGGTAACGGTCATGGCTTTGAGGCCGCCCCAGGAAGCACCGACTGCTGCGCAGACGGCGCTGATTTCGTCCTCCATCTGCATGAGCGAGCCGCCTACTTCGGGAAGCCGCTTGGCCAGGGAGTTGAAGACCTCACTGGCCGGGGTGATCGGGTAGCCAGCCGCGAAATTGCACCCCGCGGCAATGGCGCCCTCGGCGCACGCCAGGTTGCCCATCATGAAATGGGTGCCGGAATTGATTCTTTTCAATTCACCCATTGTCCTCTTCCTCCCCTTCCGGGCCCTGAACAACAATGGCGAAGTCCGGACAATACGTCATGCAATTACCGCAAGCGGTGCACTTTTCCTCATCGGGCGGAGCAGGCGGCAGGTAGCCCGCCTCATTGAGTTCCCCCGATGGAGCGAACAGCGCCTTGGGGCACACGAACGCGCAAATACCGCAGTCATCCATCCCCTTGCAGGACTGCGGGATCAACAGAACTTTCGACATATCTTCTCCTTATGAGTGACACGAACGGCAACCGCCGCGCCGTCCCGTTCGCGAAATTCCCGGAGTGCGCCTTCCCCCTCGCACTTTCGCCTTATGGCTTTCCGGCGCGGGGCGAGGCGCCTGCGTTTAAACGCCCGGTACCGGAAACTCGGGGGTCCGCCGCTCCAGAACGGCCAGCATGTCCCTGGCCACCATACTCATGGCAATCATCGCCTCTTCGGTATGAGCCGACATGTGGGGGGTTCCGATGAAGTTGTCCAGCGTGAGCAGCGGGTTGTCCGGCCGGATCGGCTCCACCTCGAAGACGTCCGATCCCGCACCGGCGATACAGCGCTCCTTGAGCGCCGAGAAAAGGTCCTCTTCGTTCCACAACGGCCCCCGGGCCATGTTGATCAGGAATGCCCCCGGCTTCATCAGGCCGATCATACCGGCGTTGACGCACTGTCTGGTGGAAGGCAGCAGCGGCAGGTTGATCGAGATGAAATCCGCCTGCCGGAAAACGTCGGCCATTTCCATGCGAACCGCGCCCAGTTCTTTTTCCGCTTCGGAAAAAGCGATGACATCGTAGTAGATCACGGGCATGCCGAACCCATGGCGGCAGATGCGTGCGGTGGCCTGTCCGATGCGTCCGAATCCCAGCACCCCGAGTGTTTTGCCGCGCAACTCGGTCCCGATCAGCTTGTAACGGTCCTGCCATCGGTTCTCCAGCAGGGCGCTCTCGGCAAGATTGATCTTCTTGGCCAGCATGACGGCCAGCCCGACGAAATGTTCGGCCACGCTCTGGGTGTTGGCGGTCGGGGTATACACCACCTTTACTCCGTGCCGCTTGGCCGCATCGAGGTCGATGCCGTCCAGCCCCACACCGTGGCGCCCGATCACCTTGAGTTTCTTCGCCCCGGCGATCAGTTCTTCCGTGACCGCCCCATTGGCCCTGATGACCAGCCCATCCACGTCGCGAGCCAGCTCGTTGAGATAGCTCTGATCGAAATTCTGGGCGTAGACCAGTTCGGCCTGTTCCGCCAGCAGACTGGTCCCCTGTTCGTGCATGGACTCGAACAGCAAAATTTTATAGCGTGCCCCCATGGGTAATCCTCCGTCGAAAGTCCCTTGCGATGTCCGGTACGTCAGTGTCGGACCGTTGTGGAAACGGACAAGCATTCAGGGAAAAAATGAGTGGGCCGATCTAAATCCCTTGAATTTGCTTGCATAAACTCTTGCACAAAATTGTGTTTAAAATTGTTAACAATCTGATCCGGATTATTCAACACGACCTGCATAAAGTCAAGTGCAATGTATTTCCCATTGCATGGGGAAAAACAGAGACGGTGGGAAACGAAACGCCCCCGACCCATCGGCCGGAGGCGTCGCTATCGGCTTACTTCCCCATTTTCTCGAAAAACTCCTTGCCGCGTCGAGCGATTTCTTCGGGCGAGAGGTCCTCCACGTGTGAGGCGAACGACCAGACATGTCCAAAAGGATCGGCCACCTGGCCCATTCTGTCGCCCCAGAACATATCCTGCACTTCCACACGTGACGTGGCGCCCGCCTCCACGGCCCGCTTGAAAGCCGCGTCCGCGTCCCGGACATAGAGATAGAAGCCGACCGGCGTCCCACCGAGCCCCTGCGGAGATTTGCCGCAATCCTGTCCCGGTATCTCGTCCGACAGCATAACGATGGAATCGCCGATCATGAGTTCGGCATGGGCGACCCCCTTGCCGTCCGGAGTCATCATTCGGAACCGCTCCACTGCCCCGAACGCCTTTTGATAAAATTCGATTGCCTTAACGGCGCCCTTTACTGTCAAAGTGGGCGTCACCGTATGGTACCCTTCGGGAATGCGTTTGACCTCGTTTTCCATCGACGTTTCCCCTCATCGGTTCATTTCATCGGTTCATTGGATTCCGAACGGAACACCGTTCTGTCAGACTGTGGGCAAACCTTCTCGGCCGTCAATCCGCCGATAGCCCAAGTCCGGAAGCAATTGAAATCACTGGACTCCGGCTTCCGGCGGAATGGCGAACGCTATCAAAGTACCGTTTTTCACCGCGCTCACCGAACGGAATATCCTTCCGGTCTCGTTATGACTGTAAGGTAAGGACTGCGGCAAACGGTGCAAGATTGGCATGCGGCAGGGGGGAACCGTGAGGAGATGCGGACGGGATCCTGTCCGCGTCGGCGTTTGGTGGAAAAAAGAAAGACGTGGGGGGGAGGGAAGGAACGCCGGGGGGCATCCTTCCCCGTCACGCCTTGATGTTCAGCAACTGTCCGGTCATTTCGTCGGCCACCCGAATCACCTTGGTATTGGCCTCGTACCCTCGTTCGGCCACCGTCAGATCGATCATTTCCTGACCGATGTCCACGTTGGACAGCTCTTTTTCCTCGTCACCGATCATAACCCGGTAGCCGGGAGAGTCCGTCTTTTTCACGTTCATGCGCGGAATTCCGTCGGCCCCTTCCGTGATTTCCGCAACGCTTTTCTTGAAGCCGTCGGTGGTGACGTTCGCCACGTTGTTGGCCGTTATGTCCGCCTTTTTCTGGAACACCTGCATACCGCCGATTGCCTGCCAGATCGCGCCGACCATGAGCATCCTCCATGAAGCACAAAATGGTACTATACTTCTTTCATCGGTACGGGAGGAAAAAAGTTGAGGGATATCTTCCTTAATGCGAGAATGTTTTTCATGAAACCGGCGGAGTCTATTCGCTGCCGGCCGCCCGCTTTCAACTGGTGAGAAGCGATTATTCCAACCCGAAAGAGAACGATATGGCCGATAAAAAAGAACTGAAGAAGCAGTACAAGCAGACCCTTCCGCCCATGGGGATCTATAAAATCGTCAACCTGGTCAACGGAAAGATGCTCGTCGGCAGCTCCAAGAACCTGACCGGAAAAGCCAACAGCTACGCCTTCCAGCTCAAGCAGGGCGCCCACATGAACCGGGAGATGCAGGGGGAGTACACCCAATTCGGCGCGGAAAACTTTGCCTTCGAGGTGGTGGATTCCCTGGAGCCCAGGGAAGGGGTCGACCACGACTACACCGACGATCTGGCGGCGCTGGAAACGCTGTGGCTGGAAAAACTGCAGCCTTACGACGACAAGGGATACAACAAACGGAAGAACTGAAAGAAGGTTGCGGAGCATGAGCACGATCGATCCGTCGCCGAGCGACCAGATCTGCGCCGTTCCCGTGGAAACACCCGCCGCGTCGGGACAAACGACCGGGAGGAAGTTCCCTCTCAGGCGGCTGTTCAGCTTCCTGGGGCCGGGTTTCCTCGTCACGGTGGGGTTCATCGATCCCGGCAACTGGGCCACGAACATCGAAGGCGGTTCGAAATTCGGCTACGACCTGCTGTGGGTTATCACCCTGAGCACCGTGATGCTCATCGTAATCCAGCACATGGCCGCCAAGCTGGGGATCGCCACGGGAAAGTCGCTGGCGGTCAACATCCGGGAACATTTTCCGCCCACCGTCGCGGCCTTCCTGGGAATCACCATCGTTCTGGCCTGCATCGCCACCGACGTGGCGGAACTGGTGGGCGGGGCCATCGGGTTCAATCTTCTCTTCGGTTTTCCGCTCTGGCTGGGCGCCCTGGTCACCGTCCTGCTGGAAATCTTCCTGATCGTCAGCCAGCGGTATCATCGTATCGAAACGACCATCATGGCGTTCCTGGGGATCATAGCCCTCTGTTACCTCATTGAAATCCTCATCGTGGGAGCCGACTGGGGAGCCCTGGTGCCGTGCATCGTCGTGCCGTCCATCGACCGGAGCAGCATCTACGTTGCCATGGCCATCCTGGGGGCGGTGGTGATGCCGCACAACATCTTCCTGCACTCCAACGTCATCCACAGCAGGAAGTGGGGCATTTCCGAAAACGAAAAGATGGCGGTGCTGCGCTACGAGAAGATCGACACCCTGATCGCCATGATCCTGGGGTGGTCGGTGAATTCGGCCATGATCGTGGTCGCGGCCGTCGTCTTCTCCGGAAACCACGTATTGGTGGACAGCATCGAACAGGCGTCGGCGACGCTCAAGCCCTTGGCCGGGCCGCTGGCCGGGTTCCTCTTTGCGGTGGCCCTCACCTTTGCCGGCGTGGGGTCGTCGGTAACGTCGTCCATGGCGGAAGTGAACGTCATCACCGGGTTCCTGGGAAAACCCGAAGACCCGCACACCCTGCTCTACCGGATTTCCGTGTTTATCACCGCCATCCCGTCGTTCCTGATCATCCTCTTCAGCCTGGACACCTACCGCATCCTCATCTTCAGCCAGGTGGTGTTGAGCATCCAGCTCCCCTTCACGCTCGTTCCGCTGCTGATCCTGTGCCGCAAACAGAGCGTCATGGGCGCGTTCCGGAGCAACAGCACCGAATTCGCGGCCGCCCTGGTCATATCCGCCGTGGTTGTTGTGCTCAACGTCTATCTGCTCTATTCGAGCCTTGCCGGAGGGAGCTGACATGCAGGTATATAAAAAGATACTGGTCGCCATGGACTGCTCGCCCGTGGACGACACCATCATCGACCACGTGTCCGGCCTGGCGCAGCAGAACCACGCGCAGGTGTACCTCATCCACGTGGTGCATTCCCACACACTCGATCAGGAACGGGCCATGCGCGAAAAGGCTCAGGAGTGCCTGCAATCCTACTGCGAGAAATTGCTGACACTGGGAGTGGAGGCGCACATCCTGCTACGGAGCGGCGAACCCGATCCGATGATCCTGCAGGAAATCGAGGACAACGACTACGACCTGGTGGCCATGGCCACCCACGGCCACACCTTCATGGGCGACATGCTCTTCGGCAGCGTCTCCCGCACGCTGAAGCACAAGATCACTGTGCCGCTGCTGCTGATCAGGGCGGAGAGGAAGGGGTAAAAAAACAAGACTGCAAAGCCCACCCGCCATCCCTTCTCCTACCCCAGCGCCGCCGTCAGGGACCAGAAGCCGGCGAAGCCCAGCACGAAGCACGATGTTGCCCAGCAGCTGTCCGTGGCTTCGTGGGCTTCGGGCATCATTTCCTCGACGGTCACCGTTATGAGGATCCCCGCAGTGAAGACGAGCAGCCCCATCCTCACCGATTCGGGAGCACCTCGTAGCGCCAGGTAACCCGCGGTCGTGCTGAGGAGCACCGGCAGAGCCAATCCTGCCGCGAAGAGCAAGCGTGTGTTCCTCCGCAGCCCTTCCGTGCGCAGCGTTGCTCCGGTGGCGAACCCCTCCGGGATGTCGGCCGCCACCTGCCCCAAAGCGAGGAGCAATGCCAAATGCGGCGCCACGGTCGCCCCGGCTCCGATCATGATGCCGTCGCTCACCAGGTCCACCGCCACGGCAAAGTAGATGAGCCACGGGCCGCCGCCCTTCGATTCCGTTCCCATGCGGCGCCGCACGATTCCCAGGAGCGAATCGGCCAGAATGAAGAAAAGGCCGCCTGCCACGAATGCGGACACCATGACCCACACCTGACCCACGGTTTTCGCGCGCGGCGTGATCTCGATGGCCACCACCGCAATGACGATCCCCGCCGCGCCGTGCAAGGCAAGGCTCAACTCGCGCCGGGATACGGGAGCGATCTCGGCCAGCAGACACCCCAGAAAGTTGCCGCCCGCCGGAATGAGCGCCAGGCCGGGCGCCGTGAGGTAGCCGGTTATGGACATGGTTCCATTCTACCCCTTCGCGGCCTGTCGTGGCGCTTCTGTTCGTCTTATGCGGAGGATTTACGAAAAAACGCTCCCGTTCATGGTTCGATACCTCACCATGAACGGCTTCGCTGCAGCCCGACCCGTCTCGATCGACGGACAATGAGCCGCCACCGCTCGATTCATGAGTACCGCGCGCTCCGGAATGGTTCGCGTATTACAGGGAAACTTCGAAGCGGAGCTGGAAAACGGAAGCGTTCCCCAGCGATGGGTCCGTGTCCGGAGAAATGATGCACTGGACGCTGGGCTGGAGGGCCAGCCATTCGGTGAGTTTCAGAAGATAGGTGAGTTCAAGGGTTATTTCCGCGTCCCTGACCCCTGCCCCGAGGTCCCTCTGGTGATCCGTGTAGTGGGACCCGTTCCGGCCCATGGCGACCCCCAGCCCGACCTGATCGTCGTCCCTTCCCTGAAAAGGACCTGAAGCGACCAGTCCCAGCCCCACATAGGAGCCGAAGCGGTTCACTCGCCCGTCCCCGATGCCGAGCTGAACGAAACCGGCAAGCTGTCTGTCCGGACTTTCGCTCGATCGAAAAAGCGTTTTGTCCGCCAAGAGGTAGACCCCGCCGCTTCCACGGTGCTGCACTGGTTCTCCGTCCGGTCCGGTTTCGCTGATGTCCGGAAATTTTTCGGTGTAATACCATCCTCCCAGGGCGATTTTCATGTGGTAGGGCGGAAGCGACCCCAACCTGCCCAAGGGGAAGCCCTGCTCGACTTCGCCGGCGGAACGGAACAGGAGAGCCGCTTCCGAGATCAGCATGAGTCCGTCGCCATTTTCGAAGGCGCCGTAGCTGCCGTTCGGTCTCTGCAAAGGAGCCCCATCGAATACCGCCGCCCGCAAAATGGCCCAAGGAGCCGGTTTAAAGGCGAAACGCAAGCCAAGTGACGTTTGGGGGAAAATGGATGGCCCGGCAATTCCGCTTTGCGACAGTTCCGGACCGATACCGAAAGAACTGTTCAGAAAAAGACCGGCCGACTGCAACCGATAAAATTCGGAGTTCAGATCATAGACCCCGGCCAGAATGGAGAACCGTTGTCTGAACACATTCTGCTCCACCCAGGCCTCTTCCAGCCTCCATCCCGACGATCCTTCCATGTTACAGGCGCCCTGAGCGTCGCCGGTGAAGCGGCTGGGGTGTCCGCCATGGATGGACAGCGCTGAAAGGAACACGCTTGCCCCGCGCCAGCCCGCCAGCCGTTCCATGTCGACCGTAAGATTGAGGTACAGGTTTCCGACGTATGTGGCCCCGCGCCTGTCGCCTCCCGCCGCGTTAGCATAGACGTCTCCGTCGTAGAGAAGCGACAGGTTGAGCCCTCGGGCGTCCAACGCCTTTTCCGTACGTTCCCATACGGTTGCCGCCGCCAAAGGAGGCGGAAAAAGAAAAAAGGCGACCATCAAAACGGTGGCAATTTTCATATGGGTACCGGAGAACCCCTCTCTCCTTCGGCCCGCCCGTGTGGGGGCAATGGCATCTCTTTCGAAAGGAGTATGCTACAATTGCGGCTGAGCAACGAAAAATGGACGGTAATGGGGCGTCGCCATACGGAGGGTCCTTCCTGGAAACTTTGCAAAAAGGGAGAATCATTCACCTGTTCTTCACCATCAGTGTGATGGTGAAAGGATTGGACGGCGTGCTCGAAACCGTCGGCGGCACATTGCTGTTCTTCGTAAGCCCACAGCGCATTTATTATATCGTCAAATTGATAACTCACGACGAACTGGTAGAGGATCCTCGGGACATCGTAGCGAACTACCTCCTCCACTCCGCACAGCACCTCTCGTTCAGCGCCAAGACGTTCGGAGCGATCTACCTGCTCGGGCACGGCATCATAAAGGCGGGGCTGGTGAGCGCGCTCCTTCTCCGGCAGCGGTGGGCCTATCCGGCCGCGATCGTCGCCTTCCTCCTTTTTCTCGTCTATCAGATCTATCGTTACACAGTTACCCACGCGCCCGAACTTCTCATACTCTCCGTAATGGACATCATCGTCATTGTGCTTACCTGGCTCGAATACCGACGCCTCCGCACCATGCATCCCCCCGGCAATAGCAACATCGGTCAAGCCTGAGAATTCTTGATAGCATAGCCCATGTAGGATATTCGCAAATCTTCGGTTTCGCACAATGCGAAGGCCGCGGCCACTTCCCGGTTGCTTATCTTGCCTTTCTTCAAGGCTCGTAGACTCCCGAGCAGCGCCAGCGGGTTCTTTTTCGAAGAGATGCCCCTCAGTTCCCGATTCTCGAAATTGAAGCGGTTCAGCATGGCAATGAGTTCCGCCGGTTTGATGAACTTCTCCCAGACATGGACGTCGGGTTGGCTCCAACCGGTGAAGCTCCAGTCCTGGCTGACTTTGATCAGAGCAAGCTTGCTCAACCATGTTCGATTGACCGTGTCGTAGCAGAATGCCCCGCCCGGCTTCAGGGTGCGCGCGACTTCGCCGATCACAGGACCGGGGTCGTCCACATGTTCGAGTACATCGCAGCAGGCAACGATATCGAAAGAACCATCGGGAAACGGCAGGGATTCTCCTTTTCCTTCCCGGTAGTCGATCTCCAGGTTGTTGTCGGCGGCATGTTTCCGCGCCGCCGCAAGGGAATTGGACGCCGGATCGATCCCCGTTACGTCAAACCCGTCCCGAGCGAATTCCTCCGTCAGAAAACCGCCTCCACAGCCGACGTCCAATACCGTCTTACCCGGAAGGGATAGCTCCTGAAGCCTGCGTTTGAAATACGCGTACCGCACGGGGTTCATGCAATACCTGAGGCCGACAACATCGATCGGGGCATCCTCGGACCACCAATCGTGGCCGTATGTCTGGTAAATCTCGTTGTTTACCTGCCTGCTCTTCATGTAATTACCTTCAATCCGACCACCACTCAGCGAACCGCTTGGCCCACCGCGAAAATCAGCACTACCGCCACGACGACGATGGCACAGACGGCTTCCCGGCCGATCCCCGAACTCGCGGCGTAGCCGCGGATGTAGTTGACCAGGATGCGGCGATTGAGCGTGGCATGCGTGATAGCCGACACCAGAAAGAGAATGCCCAAATAGGTATGCACCGTCATCCAACCGTGTCGCGAGGCGGATGCTATTGGTCCCCTCTGGTGCAGGTAGATGATCAGGCCGGTGAT
The DNA here is from genome assembly GCA_963826125.1 of uncultured delta proteobacterium. GTDB lineage: Bacteria > Desulfobacterota > Desulfarculia > JACQYL01 > CAWGVV01 > CAWGVV01. Next base: position 1,856,321 of record CAWGVV010000001.1, read on the forward strand.
CGGCAGCCCGAGTCCGCTCACGGTAGCGGTGAGAACGGCAAATCCCCGCAGATTGAAGAATTTCCTTCCGTTATTTTTCATTTCTCTGTTTACTCCTTTTTCTTCGTTTCCAAGGGAGCTTGGCTCCCTTCCTCAATATCCTCTGCCAAGTACGACTTGATGGCCGGAGGCGAACGGACCGTTCATGGTTCGATACCTCCCAACCAACAGCTTTTGGGTAGTAATAAAATCAACCGGTTAATCATATGGGCTTGGGGATGGTTGGCCCGGACAACTCGTTGTCCGGGTCCGAAGGACAAGAGGCGCCGGAGATGCCCGGATGCTATTGCATTGTTCCAACCTCTTGTCCGGCACCGGGCCGGTGCCGGACGCAGACAACAAGTTGTCTGCGCTACCCTTTCCTGCCCACTCCGGCAATGGATTTGGCAATCGCCCTAACCGGTGGGCTGTTTCTTGCATAAACCTTGCGCCCCTAAAGGCGGTGCTTACTTCGCTCACCACGAACGGCACCCACAGCGTTCCACCTGATCGGAACCCGTTCGCCCTGATGGAGAGAAGCCTGTCCTGAGCTTGTCGAAGGGGGCGAACGGCTGAGCATTCCCTCCCCTCAGTTCACCCCTACCTCCCGAAAAAACGTTGCAACCCGCTCCCGTACCTCACGGCGATGGGTGAAGATGGTGACGTGCTCCCCTCCTTCCGCCAGGAAGAGCCGCGCACCGGGGATTTCCTCGGCCAGCTTCCGGCCGTGCTGTTCGAAGGGCACCAGCGGGTCCTTGCTCCCGTGCACCACCAGCGTGGGAACGGCAACGTCCCGCAACGGGTACGTTCGCGTTTGGGTCACCCGTATGTCGTTCCTGGTCCCCGCGATCCGTTCGGCCATGCGGAAAAAGCTCCCGACGGCCACTTCCCGAAAGAGCGCCATCGCTTCGTCGTCCGCCCAGGTGCGTTCCAGAATTTCCGGATCGGATATGGACCGGGCCAGGGACGCTTTGAGGTTTCCCTCGGCCTTCTTTTTCATCCTGTTCACGAAACCCGGCCATCCGGCCAGCAGCGTCATGACGTGGAAGAAGAACGGTATCTTGGTTTCGGTCCTGCCGCCGCACGTGGAGGCAAGCACAAGGCCTCGGCACCGGTCGCGATGCCGGAGGGCAAAGTGCAGCGCGCTCGGCCCTCCCCCGGAAATGGCCATGACGATCACCTGGCCAATACCCAGACGGTCGAGGAACTCCGCATAGAGGTCCGCCTGCTCTTCGGGCGTTTTCCCGGTGGTCAGGGGAGTGCCGAGGTAACCCGGACGGGACAGCGCCAGATACCGGCAGCCCGCCGGCCCAATGGTCCGTCCCAGCGTGTCCGCTTGATCGTGTCCCCCCATGGCCCCGTGCAGGCAGAGCACCGCATCGCCGCTCCCCGTATCGAGATATTCGACCGGCCCCCGGGACGTGGCCTCTGTCTTAATCTTGCCGCATTCCATCGTTTCCTCCGCACACTTTTCGGAAATCCGCTCATCGCAGCCCGCTCCGAGCCGGGCTCCCGCATCACGAATGTTGACGTTTCCCCGCCCTTGCGTCAATACAATTAGGCGAGTAACAATAAGGAAGAGTGCGGAACAGCAAGAGGGACATCCGCCGGTATCCCCCAAAGAAGCAAAACAGGAGGCCGCTCATGAGTACGTTTCCTCACCACCGGGTGCGCCTTTCCACGCATGCGGCGTGTATCGTTGCGATCTGGATAGTGCTGCTGGTTTCCGGCTGCGCCCAGAACGCGGGCTGGCTGACAAGCGACGGCTGTACCGGCTATTCCGACCCGCGCGAATCGCAGTACGTTCTTCCCTATTCGGTGGGCGAGTCGCACGAGGTCGTTCAGGGGAATTGCGCTCCCCACGAAAGTCCGTGGTCCCACTATGACAACGCACGTTACTCCTACGATTTTGCCATGCCCATCGGAACGAGGATTGTTGCGGCCCGGCTCGGGGTCGTGGCGTTTGTGCGGGACGAATTCACCGATGAGGACCACGGAAAGGACCAGGGAAACGCCGTGGTGCTTCTCCAACCGGATGGAACCTATGCCCTGTACGGGCACATTACTCAGCACGGGTCAAAGGTGAAAGTAGGCCAAATCGTGGAACAGGGTGAAGTGATCGCGCTGAGCGGCAATTCGGGGGAAAGCCCGACGCCGCACCTCCATTTTCACGTAAACGAGTGCGGAGATTTCCTGAAATGCGGGTCCGTACCGGTCACGTTCAGAAACACGAGTCCGAATCCCGGCAGGTTGGAGCAGGGAAGCAGCTACACGGCCACGAAATAACCCATCGGTATTCCTACCTACTGGAGCGGAACATGGTCATACGAAACGAAAAGGACTCGGATATCGATATCATCACTGAAATTCTGGAAAAGGCATTTGCAACGCTTCCCATCAGTAACCACACGGAACAGTTTATCGTGAAGGCGTTGCGGTCCGCCGGCGCCCTCACCATCTCGCTGGTCGCCGAGATCGACGGAAAAGTGGTGGGCCAGATCGCATTCTCGCCCGCGACGATTTCCGACGGCAGCTCCGACTGGTACGGCCTCGGCCCCATCTCCGTGCTGCCGGAATTGCAGAAACGGAGCATCGGGAAAGCTCTCATGCACGAGGGGCTCTCCCGGCTGAAAGCGCTGGGAGCCAAGGGATGCGCCCTGGTGGGCGACCCGAACTATTATGAACGGTTCGGCTTCAGGAACGATCCCGGTCTTATGTATCCCGGTATCCCGCAGGAATACTTCATGGTTTTGCCGTTCGGCAAGAGCGAAGCACGGGGAGACGTGGTGTTTCATCCGGGCTTTTCCGCGGTTGCATAAAAGGGCGGGGTCCCTTGTAAGACAGCGAACAGAGGTGCGTGGTGGACGTACAGAACTGGTTGGCGTTTACCCTTGCCGCGATAGTGATACTGGTCATCCCCGGGCCGACCGTGCTACTGGTAATCAGCCAGGCGGTGGCGTACGGGCGCAGGTCGGTGGTTCCCCTGGCGGCCGGAGTCGTGTGCGGCGACTTCACGGCCATGACTCTGTCCCTGCTGGGGTTGGGAGCGGTACTTTCCGCTTCCGCCCTGCTCTTTTCCGTCCTCAAGTGGATCGGAGCCGTGTATCTCTGCTACCTCGGCATCCGTCTCTGGAGGACCGATCCCGGTGAACACGCGGTTCCGATCGTCGCGGCGACCGGCCGCCGGTTTTTCCGGGACGCCTACGTCGTGACCGCCCTGAACCCCAAAAGCATCGCCTTCTTCGTCGCCTTTCTCCCCCAGTTCGTAAACCGCCATCAGCCGTCGTTTCCCCAGCTTGCGGTCCTGGGTGCGACATTCCTGTTCCTGGCCGGAGTCAATGCGGCGCTCTATGCACTGTTCGCCGGTCGGTTGCGCGATTCCATGCTGAACACCCGCGTACGCAGGTGGTTCAATCGCTGCGGCGGGAGCGCGCTCATCGCCGCAGGCGCCTTCACCGCCGCCTTGCGTCGATCCTCGTAAAACCCATCGAAAAGGAAGCCCCGGCGACGGCCGCGGGTTTCTCCGGTCCTTTCCGAAACGCCTTTCACGAAATCCCCGTTCTTTCCCTTCCCTCCGGCATAAAAATCCGTTTTCCACCAACCGGAAAAAACGCTTGACAAGAAAGGAAGGCCCCGATAGATTGTTAACAATTTAGCTATCAACTATGTCCACATATTTTCTCTTTTGTTTTTAAATACCTATACGGTATTTTAAAACGAAAGAGTACACCGCGCAGACTGCGGAAAGGAAGTTCATGGGCCTTTTCGATCCTTTCTCTCTGGGGCCGCTCCAGCTGAAAAACCGACTGGTCATGACGGCCATGTCCACCCGTCTGGCCGGGCCGCGCGGCCAGGTTACCGAAGCACTGACCGCCTACTATGAACGGCGAGCCGCCGGAGGCGTCGGCATGGTCACGGTGGAAGAAGCCTCGGTACATCCTCAGCTGCCTCACGTACGAAACGGCTTGGGCGTCTACGGCGAAGCGCTCACGGCCGGGTTGTCGAACCTTACCGACCGGATTCACCTGGCCGGGGCCAAGGCATCCCTGCAAATCGGGCTCTACTTCAGACAGCAGCTCAACGGATTTCCGCGCTACGCCGTTTCGTTGCGATCCCCCGATTATGCTCCCGATTGCCGTGAACTTACCAAAGACGAAATACGCTATCTTACCGGGCTTTTCGGAGATGCCGCGGCCAGAACCAGACGCGCGGGCTTCGACGCGGTGGAAGTGCACGCCTGCCACGGGTGCCTGGTATCGGAATTTCTCTCCCCATTCTGGAACCGCCGCACGGACGAGTACGGCGGAACCCCGGGCCGCTTTCGCTTCGCCCTGGAAATCCTGGACGCTATTCGCTCTGCTGTCGGCCCGGATTACCCCGTTCTGTTCAGGATTTCCGGAAGCGAATTTTATGAGGGAGGGCTTACGCCGGAAGACGGCCGCGCCCTGTCCGTGGCGCTGGAAGCACACGGTGTCACCGCCATCAACGTTTCCGGGGGGCTGGGCCACGTCAACCACATCGCCATACCGCCCAGCGACGTCCCGCGCGGCATTCTGCTGCCGCTCGCCGCGGGCATCCGGAAGGTGGTCAACGTGCCGATTCTCGTCGGCAATTCGCTCACGCCGGAAATGGCCGAACAGGCGCTGCTGGACGGCTCGGCCGACCTCATCGGCCTGGGCCGGCCGCTCATCGCCGACCCGGACTGGCCGCTGAAGGTCAAGCAGGGCCGGCTGAACGAAATCCGGTCCTGCATCCGCTGCAATCAGGGGTGCTTCGCCATGCTGCGCGATCAGGGGTTGTCCGCGGTCACCTGCATGTACAACCCGCAGGCAGGCCGCGAGATGGTGCGGACCATCGTTCCGGCGGAACGGAAACGGACGGTGGCGGTGATCGGCGGCGGACCGGCGGGCTGTGAGACGGCGCGAGTGGCCCGGCTGCGGGGCCATGAAGTGACGCTCTTCGAAAAGGAAGGACGCCTGGGCGGCCAGTTCAATCTGGCATCAGTGCCTCCGAAAAAGCAGGACTTCGCCCTGCTGGTGAAATTCTACGAAAACGAATTACCAAGGCTCGGGGTGACGGTACGGCTGGAAACCGAAGTGACGCCGGAACTGCTGGACACGCTGAAAGCCGACGTTTTCGTTCTGGCCACGGGTTCGCTGCCCATCGTTCCCCGGCTGCCCGGAGTGAATCTGCCGCACGTGGTCACCGCCCACCGGGTGCTGAGCGGAGAAGTGCAGGCCGGGTCCGGGCCGGTGGTGGTTATCGGCGCGGGAGCCACGGGGCTGGAAACAGCCGATTTCCTCTCCGAAAAAGGGAAAACCGTGACCGTTGTGGAAATGCTGGATGCTCCAGGGCGGGACATTGCGCCGGGAATCGGGGTGCGGGAATCGCTTCTTGCGCGTCTGGCGGAGAAAAAGGTGTCCATCCTCACCGGCCATCGCGCCATGTCCATCGAGCCGAATGCGGTGATCGTTTCCGACCGGCCGTTGAACGGCGGGGGAGACGAAAAACGCATCCCGGCCGATCTCGTGGTGCTGGGACTGGGCGGAAGGCCGGAGAGCGAAGTAGCGCAATGTGCTATGGGCGCCCCGGGTCTCCGGCTGCACGTGGGGGACTGCGACTGTCCGGGCAATGCGTTGAGTGCCATACATCAGGCCTTCGAACTGGCCGTTTGCCTTTAATTGAGGAACCTCGGGTCGTAACGGACCGGCCGGTTTCGGTTCGAGATGACCCTTGAGTTGGGGGATAGTCGGAAGAAAAGTCTTTCTATTCTTACTTTGCAACGGAGGGAGAACAAGTGAAGAGAGTGACGTTAGCTTGCTTGGTATTGATGCTCGGTCTCGCGGTTGTCTTGACGTCCATCGGTACGGCCGGGGCGGCCAAAAAGATCAGGGTGGCCACGGTGGCACTCCCGGAAACCACCATTCATCAGGGGTTGGTGAAATGGGAACAGCTCATGAAAGAACGCGCCGCCGATAAGCTGGAGGTAAAAATCCTGGATCGCGGCGTCATGGGCGGCGACAGGGAAATGATCGAAGGCTGCCGCCTGGGCACCCTCGACACGGCGGTTGTCAGCGGTTCGGTACTGGCGAACCTCGTGCCCCAGTTTTACATGATTCCCCTCCCCTACCTGTTCAATAATCATGACGAAGCCAACAAATTCCTGGACGGCCCCATCGGCGCCAAGCTGTTCCAGTTTCTGGACGCCAAGGACATCGTCGGGTTGGGATGGGCCACGTGGTCTTTCCGGGGCATCTGGAACAACGTACGCCCCATCACGTCTCCCGAAGACATGAAGGGCTTGAAAATACGCACCGTGGAAACTCCGCTGGACATGTCCACCATGAACCGCATGGGCGCGGTGGCCACTCCCATGGCCTGGAACGAATGTCTGCTGGGTCTGCGCCAAGGCACCGTGGACGGCATCTCCACCACCTACGGCCTCGGCTATCCCCTCAAGCTGCACGACATCGCCAAATTCGCCTCCCGCACCAAACATTATTATGAAACGGCTCCCTTGATCATGAGCAAGAAATTCTACGCCCAGTTCACCCCGGAAGAGCAGAAGCTGATCAAGGAAACCGCGGCGGAAGCGATGCAGTGGGCGCGGCTGCAGCAGGCCGACCTGGACGAAAAATCCCAGGCTCTGCTGGAAGCCAAGGGCGTGAAGGTGAACACCCTTTCCCCCGAGGCGTTCGAAGCGTTCCGGAAACTGACGAGCCCGATCCACCAGGATTTCCGCGACAAGATCGGCGCGCAGTTCATGGATGAATCGATGGCCTACATCAAATCGATCCGCAAGTAACGAGGCTCCATCGGACCGGCCGGGCGGGACACGGTTCCCGCCCGGATTCGGGAGGTCGCTCATGTTCCCGGTCAAGATTCTGGACGTTCTCGACACGATCATTAAGGTTGTCTGCACCTTCATCATGGCGGGAATCGTGGTGCTGCTCTTTTATTCGGTGGTGATGCGCTACGTTTTCAAAACGCCCGTGGGCTGGTCCATGGAGGTCAGCCGTTATTCCTTCCTCTGGATGATCATGCTGTGTGCCGTTTTGGTCACACGAGAAGACTCGCACATCAGCATGAGCTTCATGCTCAGAAAGATGCCGCCGAAAATCCGCATGATATGGCAGAATCTGCTTCGCCTCATGATGCTCGGCTTCTGTCTCGTTATGGTGCGTTACGGCCTGGCGATTTTTCCCATCGTGGCCGAAGCCAAATCACCCACGCTCGAAATTTCCATGGGGTATATGTACGTGGCTATTCCCCTGGGAGGCTTTCTGATGGCCGTCTACCTTCTTGAACTCATCATTCGCTCCATATCCCGAAAGTCATGGACGGCGGTCGACGAGGACACGGCATCATGACAATGCTCATCGTAGCCCTCATCTTTTTCGCTCTGGTCATCATGGGCATGCCCCTCTTTTTCGCATTCGGGTTGTCCGCCGCCGCGGCCTGCGTGGCATCGGGGCTGCCCCTGGAAATCATCGCCCAGCGGCTCCTGATCGGCATGGATTCCTTCGCTCTGCTGGCCATCCCCGGCTTCATCCTGGTGGGGGAGATCATGTGCCAGGGAGGCATTTCCAAACGGGCGGTCGATTTTTCCAACGCCCTCATCGGCCACTTCCGGGGCGGCCTGTCCATGGTGGCCGTGCTGACGGGCATGATCATGGGAGGCATTTCGGGGTCCGCCGTAGCGGATACGGCCGCCGTGGCCTCGGTGCTCGTCCCGTCCATGGAGGAAGAGAAATACCCGCGCGACTGGTCGGCTGCCGTGGTGGGTACCGCCGGTCCCCTGGGGAACATCATTCCGCCATCCATCCCCATGATCGTCTATTCCATGACGTCGGGGTTGAGTCTTCTCCAGCTCTTTCTGGCCGGCTACGTTCCCGGCATGATGATCGGCATCAGCCTGATGATTCTGTGCTACTTCATCGCCAAGAAGAGGATGTACGGCCGGACCGACACCCGTTTCACCTGGGAACGGGTCAAGGTGACGTTCCGCCGCTCCGTTCTGGCCATTCTGACCCCGTTGATCATCGTGGGCGGCATAATGACCGGCGTGTTCACTCCCACCGAATCCGCCATGATCGGCGTGATCTATTCGCTCGTCGTGGCCATCCACGTGTACAAGGAAATGAAGTGGGGCGACATGCCCAAGGTGCTGCTGGAATCGGCAAAGGGCACGGCCAAGGTGGTCATCATCATAGCGGGGGCTTCGGTATTCTCCTATATCTGCATCAATGAGGGGTTGCCGTCCATTTTTCAGGATTTCATGTTCGGCATCTCCGAGAACAGATGGGTTATCCTCATCATCCTGAACATAATTCTCCTGGGGGTGGGGCTGCTGATCGACATCCTGGTGGCGACCATCATCCTTGTGCCGGTGCTGATGCCGCTGGGCCAGGCGATCGGCGTCGACCCGCTGCACATGGCCATGATTTTCGTGCTGAACATGTCCATCGGGCTGCTGACTCCGCCGGTGGGATACTGCCTGTTCGTCTCGTCGGCCATCGCGCGGGTCCCGGTGGAACGGGTAGCCGCCAGAAGCATGCCCATCGTGCTCACCATGATCGCCATCCTGGCGTTGATCACCATTTTCCCGCAGCTCACACTGTTTATCCCCAACATGGTCAAATAACCTTTCGGAGGGAAACCATGCATTACGTCAACGCGAAAGACATCACCGGCCTCGATTTGCCGGGCCGCAACTGGAAAAAGCTCATTTCCCCGGACGAGGGAAATTGCAGCAACATGATTCTCGGAGTCGTCAGCTTTCCCCCCGGAAGCAACCCGGGGCCTCACAGCCATGCGGCCGAGGAGGAGATCATCTACGTGCTGTCGGGGACCGGGGAAACCATGGTCGGCGGGAAAACCTATCCGCTCGAACCGGGGGTGGCCGTTTTCACCGAACCGGGAATCGAACACGGGGTAAAAAACACGGGAGATCAACCCCTGGTTTTGATCAGCGTTTTCAGTCCGCCGGTCAAGCCGGGTTCATACGACAAAAAGAAGTAACCGGCCGTAAAAGGCCCAGGGAGGACTCACCAAAATGGCTTTGGACAGAAAAGAAATCGTCGAACAGGTAAAAGAATACTTCGCCCGATCCGACCATTGGCGTCGGTTGTGCGGCGCGTTGCAGGACCCCGACCCCGAAGGGACCCACATCCACGCCTACGTGGACACCTGCGTTGATCCAGACTCGCTGGAAGCGATCATGAAGGGCTATTTCGAACGCATGGGCTGGCCCTCGGCCAGGAAGATCGACCACATGGCCCCCAAGGCGGGCATGGGCAGCCTGCATGGCGTCGAACCCAAGGGCAAGCCCCACTTCGACTACCAGTGGTTCTTCAAGCCGGAAATCGGCCTCAAGGCATGCGACGGAAGCGAATCAGGCTGCAACCTGCTGATCTGGAACCGTTGGTACATCAACCAGTTCTATCGTCAATTCCCCTTCCGGGAAATCGGCAAGGCCGAGGAACGGGCCATGGAAGACTACTTCACGTCCGAACACTTCCTCAACGGCCTCAAGTTCCCGGTCAAGCCCACCACCAACCACATGCACATCAACGTGCATACCAGCGTTTCGCCCCTGGTGATTCAGAAATACGCCGAAGCGGCGCTGAAGCGGATGGGATTCGACGTCTTCTATACCTGTCCCAACGTGTACATGGTGAACGGCAAGTATCGCGGCAAGCTGGTGTTCATGTGCAAAAACCCCGAAGTGGTGTTCGACATCGGCTGGCAGTTCATGCCCGAAGTGATCATGGAACCGGCCCTGGAGCCCTGGATTTTTGAGGCCAACCCCGGCTACGACGTGTGGACTTCAGACATGCTGGCCGACGTGATGAACGCAGATTACGTCAAACTGACCGATGCCGAAATCAAGGAAGTATTGGACGGTTGCCCGTTCCCCAAAAGCTGATACCGTCGGCGTCTCCGCTTTTGCGGGGACGCCGCTCCATTCCATCGTTGCATCGGTATGGCCGGATGTGATGAAATAGCGTGACCGTTCCGGACAACGGGGCTGGAATATTTTTTAGTTCGAAGAGCTTCCCGGAAGTTTCCGAAAGTGTTATTTCAAATAAAGAGAGAAATCTCATGGGACGAGACGGAATTCGGAATTTCGTGTTCTTTCGAAATGACAAATCGGCATAACGCACCGACACGATAATGGATACCATACGCATGGCGCGGCAGAAAAAGGTCACGAAAAACAACGGCAAGATCGACTTCCAGGAATTTGCTTCCAAATTGGAAAACATGATCCTGACGGGCGGTTTTCGTCCGCGGGAACGGCTGGTGGAAGCCAACCTTTCCCAGATGTTCAACGTGAGCCGGTATTGGGTGCGCGACGCCTTCAAAATTCTGGAAACCAAACGGCTGGTTACGGTCATCCCGTTCAAGGGGGTGGTGGTCAGCGAACTGAACGAAAAGGAAATCGAAGAGATTTTCGCCATCCGCGTGGTGCTGGAACAACTCGCCGTGGGAATGGCCATGGAAAACATGGGCCCGGGCGACGTGGATGCCCTGACGGCCATCGTGGAAAAACTCGAGCATGCCCAGACCACCGCCGACGTGGCCGGCATGGTGGAGGGGGATTCCCGGTTCCACGACTACATCTTTCAGCTTTCCGGCAACGAAACCCTGCGGCACACCATCAACGATTTTCGCAACCGCTGCCACATCATCCGCTATTCGGCCTGGTCGTCGGCGGACATCCTCACCCGCGTCCGGAACGAGCACCGATTGTTCATTAAATATCTGGCCGCGGGGGACAAGGAACGGCTGAACGAACTGGCCCGGCACCACATTTCCCACGCCAAGAATTTCTACCTGTTCCGGCTGCGCGCCGAAACGACCATGCTGAGCTGATCCGCGCCCGACCGGTTTTGACTCCCCGGTTGTCGCCACCTGTCGAATCATAGGCTCCCCCTTAAGGTGCTCTTCGCAGGTTTGCAGCACCTTCCGGATTTTGGTGATCGAACCGCCCTTCTCCAGCAACAGGCTGTAGAACGTATAGTCGATCTCCAGTACCCGGAAGTCTTGGAAGTACTCCTCCTTGCAGTCCACCGGCAGGACTTCCTCCGTAAAGCGCGCTTTCCACATCCGATGGATCGCTTGGTGATTCGGCCATCATACCGTTCACAATCGACCTATGCATCCGGCTAATCCCTTTCCTTCTTGACCAAAGGATTGGTATGTCATATTATCATACCAGAGGTGCAAATATGGCTTCCACAAAGATTGCAATCACCATGGAGGAGAAAACCCTGCAACGGCTCGACCGATTGGTGAAAGACCAGGTGTTTCCCAATCGGAGCAAGGCCATTCAGGCTGCCGTCGAAGAGAAGCTGCAGAAACTGGAACGAACCCGGTTAGCCAGAGAATGTACCAAACTCGATCCGAAAGAAGAGCAGGCTTTGGCCGAAGAGGGCATGAGTGCGGAGTTGGAGCAGTGGCCGGAATACTAAGAGGAGAAATCCGCTGGGCCGATTTGAATCCTGTCGTGGGAAAGGAACAGGCGGGCTTTCGTCCCGTGGTTATCCTCAGCCGGGATGTTTTCAACGATCGGTCGGGAACGGTTATCGCTATGGCACTTACCAGCCAATCCCCGCGTCCCGGGTTCCCCCTGACCCTTGAACTCGATTCCAAGGAGCTGCCGAAACGCTCATGGGTGAAAATTGGACAAATCCGTACTCTCTCAACAAAACGGATCGGCCAGAAAGTGGGAAGTGTATCATCAGAAGAACTCGATCGAATCATCGAGGGCCTAAACGAAATTATCGGGTGGTAGAGCGATAAAGCTCAAGAGATTTGGGAAAAAGGATTGTCCACCTCCTCCGGCCAAGAAGATCAATAATCTTCCGCTTTCTTTTTCGAACGGCCATACATGTCGAACTTGCGCTCTATGTCATTCTTTTCGTCGTAGATGCCGAACCCGATCTCCAGCAGTCGCACACAATTCCGCGGCGCTCTGGACCGATGCCATATCCCGCGTGGAACCAAAAAATAGTCTCCTTTGTTCAATGTGACGGCCCGGATTCGCGGATCGAATTCGTTAATTTCCTCGTCGGGGCTGAACTCCGTTCCCGACAGGTCGAATCCGACCTCGTCGTCCAATGCGACAAAGAACTCATCCCGGCAGAGATGGCGCTGGAAACTCAGTTTCTGGCCCGCCTCGATGGTGAGTACCCTGACGGAGCAATTTTCCCGGTCGGCAAGTATTTCGCCGCACCCCCACGGGCTCCGGAAAATTTGCACGTTGCGGGGAGGATCGAGGTATTCGATGGATCGATCGATGGTGCGGGTCGAAAAGGTGCTGCCCCATGGAAAAGAGATTTCATGCCGATCGGTTTCCATTTCGAAGATCAGCTTACTAAGCCAGGTTTCCGATCCCGATCGTTCCTTGAATTGATGAGAAGCGACCAGCACCGCGGGGATGATTTCGGCATAGGGGAATTTCTTTTCAAGCGCTTCAACGGCCAGCTTCAGGGTGTTGCCGGAGAATGCCACCGAATCGATCAGGACGATCCTGATAGGATCGCCGTTCACTTTGTCGTCGAGAACGGCCCGACGGTCCATGATACGGCTATGGCCGTGCTTGATCGGAACGTCGAGCTGCGGTATCCCGCCGATAGCAGTAGCCGCCATGCGCCGACGCATCTCGAGTCCGCCCGGTGCTCCTTCATCATTGATGAACGCAACCATGTCTGGCTGACGCGCCCGGATCTTGCGGGCGAAATCCGCGACCTTGTCCGACAGCGCCTGATAGCCGATCGACAATACGCCACGCTCGAGGGCTGCGAGCATCTTCTTCTCGGTATCCAACCCCTTCGGCGAAGAGTCCGCCAGGAGTACGCGCTGGATATCCATGTCGAAAGAGGTGAAGAACTCGTCAAACCTTCCCTGGACTCCATCAATAAGCGTGTATGCCGTTTTGCTGCGCAGAACCGTGTGAGCGGACGAACCGGGTAGCGGCGTCTCCGGGTTGATGTAATGCAAAGTCGAATGGCAACATGCCATGAGCAAGGCCGATACGTCGGGGTCTTCCAGACTGCTCCCCAACACCAGCATCTCCGTGCCGCCGGCTTCGATAATCGCCGTGCGGAGACTGTCACTCAGGGACGGCATGTCGCGGTCGGTGATGTGAAAGAGCTGTGCGGAAAGGTCGCCATGCAGTTTGAGGACCTTGGGCAGAGTGCTCCTTCTGATGGCACGGGCTATCATGTCGTCGGTCATCTCGCCACGAACAAGCACCCTGTACTGATCGGGCCTCAATATCCCGGCGAGCGCTATTTCGACCAGAGGGTCCCAATTGGTGGTAATGATGAGGCCGATATACCCCTGGCTCACGAGATACGCCAGATGGTCGAAGCCTGAACTCGGCTGAAAACACGATATCTCGGGATAGAGTGTCCAGAACCTCTCATAGGAATTATCGGGATCTTTGCGGAAGTACTCACGTACAAGTTGAATCGGGTCGTCACCGCCGCCCAGGCGCAGCTTCGCCGCGAGTTTGTCGCACACTCCGCGCCACGACGGCACCCCGGAAGCCATGGAAGCCCCCGCACCCAGCAGGAGGACCGCCGGGCGTGCGTTACACCGTTTGGCCGAGACAGTCAGTGCCGCCATTCGAGCGATCTTGTCTTCCGCAGTTTCGGACATTCCGGACTCTCCCAAGTTATCAATTATAATAATTTTTATTAAAGAACGCTAAAGTATATAAAAAACAAAATTGTGTACTGTCAATAAAAATGGCTATCAGGTCGTTTCCTTCCCTTACCACTTGAACGCTGGTAACGTCCTCCATTATGGGAGATTAGCTCCCGGCGGAATTCGTGTGCCCAAGTGCAACTTGGGCACGCGAATGCAAAGGTGATACGCGTTCCCAAACAACTTGTGAACGAGAATCAGAAATCAAGCTCTTTTCAAATCAGCTCAAAAGGTTTGGGAAGGGGGTGCGGGGGAGAAGCCTTTGTAAAGGGTTTCCCCCGCCGCATTTTCTCTTACTTCTCGACGCATTTTTTCTTCCAGGTTTCCCCCGCTTCATTTCTTCTGTTCCTTTGCATTTCTACTGAGCGTTTCCCGACCCGTTACGGCTCCCCTGGATCGCAATCCGCACCCTGGCGATGCGGTTGCCGTCCATGGCGACGATTTCAAACCGCGCGTTGCGGTAGGTGATGCCGGCGCCCGGTTCGGGAACCCGTTCCAGGCGGTGCAGCATGAAGCCGGCCATGGTTTCCATCCGGGGTCCGAGGGCGATGCCGGTTACGCCTCTCACTTCGTCGATGGGCGTCATCCCGTCCACCAGCCACGCGCCCTCTTCTTCCGGCACGATGTCCGGTTCGGCTTCTTCCCCACGTTCCGGCAGGTCTCCGACGATGGATTCGAGGATGTCGGTGACGGTGACAATCCCCTCGGTTTCGCCGTACTCGTTCACCACCACCGCCATGTGCGCCCGCTCCTTCTTAAACCGGCCGAGGAGCACGAGCACCGGGGTTTGTTCGGGCACGAAAATCAGGGGAGTCATCAGTACGTCGAGCGGCACGTCATCGCCACGCAGAGCGGCGGGCAGCAGGTCCTTGCTATGGACGGCGCCGACGGGGTGTTCCACCGAGCCGTTACAGACGAGCAGCCGTGAAAACCGGTTGGTTTCGAACCGTTCGATCACCATGTCCCGTCCGGCCTTGGCGTCGATCCAGACAATGCGGAACCGCGGCGTCATGATGACCCGGACGGGACGGTCGGCCAACCGGAGCACGCCGTCGATCATTTTCTGTTCCTGCTTGGCGAATACTCCGGTTCGCGTCCCCTTGGCAATGAGGGATTTGACCTCTTCCTCAGTGATGTCGCTTTCCCGAACGCCGGACTGGTGCAGGGCGCGCAGAATCGCTTCAGTGGAAACGTGGAGCACCCACACGGCCGGAGCGGCGACAATGGCGAGCAGTCTCATGGGCCAGGCGACGAAGGCCGCCACTTTCTCCGGGCGCGCGAGCGCCACCCGCTTGGGAACGAGTTCCCCGACGACCAGCGACAGGTAGGTGATTCCCACCACCGTGACGGCGATGCCCAGCTTGTCGCCGTGAGGCGATATGGCAGGGAATGTATCGAGCCAGACGCCGAGGCGTTTTCCCAGGGTTATGCCGCTGAACGCTCCGGCCACGATCCCGATGAGGGTGATGCCGAACTGGACGGTGGAGAGGAAGCGGCCCGGATCGTTCACCAGCTTCAGCGCGGCGCGTGCGCTGCGGCTGCCTCGATTGGCCAGGTATTCCAACCGGCTCTTCCGTGACGAAACCACGGCAAGTTCGGACAGGGCGAGGAAGCCGTTGACCAGAATGAGGAGGACGATGACGATAAGTTCAAAGGCGAGCATGGGAGTTTTCCCGAACATTTGCGTGCGGTTTGTTGTTCTCCTCCGGGAGCGGCGCGCAACCGATTCCGGCCGCATGGTCCCCATGGGCGAATGAAGAGTCCCGTTTCTGTTTTAGCGTACCATCCTGAAGGAACGGACGCAATCAGCGATTGGCAGCGATAACGACATCCGGACAGGGTGTACGGCTTGGGCGCGGAAATCCCTCCGGCCCTCCTTTTGGCAAAGGGGGGGAGGTGTGGGCGGCCGTCGCCCATTGTTTTCGCCGGATGTATGTGGGATCCGCAGTGCCGTGAGGGCGGATTTTCAGACAGCCCCTAACCGCCTCCCCGTTGTTCGCTTTTGGGCTCTCACGCAACCGGGCGAAACGGGGATTTCCCGACATTCCGGAAGAACCTTTGGCAAGGGGGGGGCGTATTTCTTCCGACGATTGTCTCGTGCTTACAATCCGGATTTGGAAAGACTCTTCGCTTTTTTGGCGGATGAACGGTATTGCTCCAGCGCTTCATTCAATGAAACCGGCAAGCCCATTGTCGCCCGGGTTTCCGCGAGGGTGTGAACGTTTTTCGGACGAAGCGTTTCGCGGTGGTCGCGGGGTCAGGCGTTCAGAATGGCGCCCGCGAAGGCTTGCAGCGGCAGCACTCGGTCCACGGCCCCCTTCTTGATGGCCTCGTGCGGCATGCCGAACACAACGGACGTGGCTTCGTCCTGGGCGATGTTGTACGCGCCGGCCTGCTTCATCTCCAGCATCCCGCTGGCCCCGTCGTCACCCATGCCGGTCATGATCATCCCCACGGCGTTTGAACCCGCGTAACGGGCGGCAGAGCGGAACAGCACGTCGACGGAAGGTCGGTGTCGGCTGACCAGTGGACCGTCCTTGATTTCGACGTAGTACCGTGCGCCGCTCCTCTTGAGCAGGCAGTGTTTGTTTCCCGGAGCAATCAACGCCCTGCCCCGGATCACCGTGTCGTTGTTCTCGGCCTCCTTCACGGTTATGGCGCACAGGCTGTCCAGTCGTCGGGCGAACGAAGAGGTGAAATTTTCCGGCATGTGCTGAACGATCACCATGCCGGGCGCAGTGGACGGCAGCGCTTCCAGAAAAATTCTCAATGCTTCCGTGCCGCCGGTGGAAGCCCCCACCACCACCACCTTCTCGGTGGTCTGGACCATGGCTTTTGAAAAAACCGGCTTGGCGATGACCGCATCGGCGGTCAGCTTGCGTTGTACAACCCTCACCGGCCCGATTTTCTTGACCTTCACGAGGTAAGCGGCTTTTACCGCGTCACAGATGAGGGTCTTCGATTCCTGCAAAAACTGCTTGGTGCCCATCTTGGGCTTTTCGATAATCTCGACTGCGCCGCATTCCAGCGCCTTCAGGGTGGTGTCCGCTCCTTTCCCGGCGAGACTGGAACAAATGACCACCGGAATGGGATGCTGGCTCATGATTTTTTGCAGAAAGGTGATCCCGTCCATGCGGGGCATTTCCACGTCGAGCGTGATGACGTCCGGAACGATCTGTTGAATCCTCTCGGCCGCGACGTAGGGATCGGAAGCCGTGGCGATCACTTCGATCTGCGGATCGCTGTTGAGGATTTCCTGCAGCGTCTGGCGAACCACCGCCGAATCGTCCACCACCAGTACTCGTATCTTTTCCTTCATCCGATCGTTCATCCCCTCACGACGGGAAACAGACGGGCCGGGGCCCGAGAGGTGTTTTCCAACCCCCCGGGTTCAAGGTCCCATCCGGCCGTCTGCGATGCCGCCGTCGCCATGTGTCCCGTGTGAACTGCATGCTTCCTTTTTATCCGGCGGCAGCTGTATTTTCCGCAGCCGAAACAACCGCGTCCATCTCCTGGAGGATGGCCGACTCACCCGCCGAAAAAAACCGGTTGAGGTCCAGGATGATGATGAACTGCTCGTCTCTTTTTCCAATCCCCTTGATGAACTCGCTGCGCCATCGACCGCCGATTTTGGGCGGCTCCTCGATCTGGTCCGGCTCCAATTCGATCACCTCGTGCACCGAATCGGCAAGGGCCCCCAGCACGATCTCCTCGCCCTCCACGAAGACTTCCATTACCACCACGCGGGTGTCCACCGTGGTCGCCACCGGAGGCATGCCGAACTTCGTCCGCATGTCCACCACCGGAACCACGCTGCCCCGGACATTGATAACCCCACGCATGTAATCGGCCGCTTGCGGCACCTCGGTAATGGGACTTAAATCCAGCACCTCCCGTACCTGGTATACGTCGACGGCGAAGACTTCCTTCCCCAGCTTGAACGTCAGGTAAAGGGCGGTTCTAGTCGTTTGCGACTCTTTCACTGTTCTTTTCTCCTTATATGTGCGGAAACTCGGGGTAGTTCAGGGAACTCCCCGTTCCATCCTAGTACTGCTCGAACTCCGCATCCAGTGCGTCGCCATCCTGTCTGCCGCCGTCCATGTTGAGCATGAATCCATCGGCGGATTCCACGGGCTTCGACCCGTTCCCCTTGCGGGAATGGGCTTCGGCCGGCTTCGGTTGGGTCTTCCCGTGGTTCTTCAATACGCCCGAATGATTTGCATCGGCCGGCTTCCTGGATGGTTCGATGTGGTGTGTGTGGGCTACCTTTATCGTCGATCTGGCTGCCTGCTGCTGATGCTTTCCCCCGCTGTTCTCGATTCTGAAAAAGGAGATTGCGCCCTGCAGCTGATCCGCCTGGCTCGACAATTCTTCCGCCGTGGTCGCCATTTCCTCGGATGCGGCGGCGTTCTGCTGTATCACCTGGTCCAGCTGCTGAATCGCCTTGTTGATCTGGTCGGCGCCGGTGTTCTGTTCGTTGCTGGAAGCCGCGATTTCCTGCACCAGCTCGGCGGTCTTCTGGATGTCCGGCACCATGTGGCTGAGCATCTCTCCCGCCTTTTCCGCCACTTCGACGCTGCTCGCGGAAACCTTGCTGATCTCGCCGGCCGCCGTCTGGCTTCGCTCGGCCAGCTTTCTTACTTCCGACGCCACCACGGCAAACCCCTTGCCGTGTTCTCCGGCCCGGGCAGCCTCGATGGCCGCATTGAGCGCCAGCAAATCGGTCTGGCGCGCGATTTCCTCGATGATGGATATCTTCTGCGCGATCTGCTTCATGGCCGAAACGGTCTCGGTCACGGCCCGGCCGCCTTCCCGTGCATCGTCGGCAGCCTTCCGGGCGATCTTTTCCGTCTGCTGTGCGTTGTCCGAATTCTGCCGGATGTTGGACGCCATCTCCTCCATGGAGGACGAAGCTTCTTCGGCGGATGCCGCCTGTTCCGTCGCCCCCTGGCTCATCTCCTCGGAGCTTGAACTCATCTGCTGGCTGCCGGCCGCCACGTTGTCCGCCGCCGCCTTGACGTCGGAAACCACCTCGCGCAGCTTCTCCACCATGTTCAGGAGGGCTTTTCCCAGGGTGTCCTTCTCGGAGAGTACGTTCACCCGTACGTTCAGATCGCCGTCCGCGATCCGGTCCGCAGCCTCGGCGGTATCCCGCAGGTTCGCGACCATGTTCTTCATATAGTTGAGGAGGTCGCCTATTTCGTCCCGGCTGCCGATCACCACTTCCTTGCTGAGGTCGCCCTCGGCCACTGCCTTGGTCACGTTCATGGCGTTGGTGATGCCTTTACCGATGTTTATGGCGATCCACAAGGCCAGGCCGATTCCCAGCAGGAGGCTTATTCCCGCGAGGGCGATCAGCAGGTTTCGAGCGGAACCGTAATCACGGTCGCTTGCAACCTTGTCCTCCTCCATGTCCTTTTCACATTTCGCTATGATGTTTCCCATAAGGGCCAGACTCTTTTCCACCAACTCCTGGCCCTTGCCCGACGCCAGTTCAAAGGCCCGGTTGTTGCCATTCTGTCGGGCAAGCTCAATCACCTTGGAATGGAGATCGAGATACAGAGCACATTGTTCCCTGAGCTTCTTGACCCCGGCCCGCTCATCGCCCGTGGCCAGCGTTTCCAGTCCATTCAACCGGTCTTCCAGTTCCTTCCGGGCCTTCTCCATGAACTTGGTCTGAACGTCCATTTCCTCCAGGGTCGAAGACAGAATCGTATTCTTCTCTCCTCGCACGAGTTCGAGGAGGTTCCGGTTGATATCCTCGGCAAGTTCTCTTTTTTCGGCGATGTGTTTGAGTTCAGCCATGTCCCCGGCCCCGGCTGCCTCCCGCCTGTTCTCCTCCACAACCGCGGCGATGGCGGCTACCGCTTTCCCAAAGGCTTGCCTGGCCTCGCCCTCCGAAAGCTTTTCGGCCTTCACATTCGAGTTGAGAAGTGCCAACTCCCTCACCTGCTTGTGAACCCCGAGGTATTCCTCCCAGGAGGCGGCAAAGGTTCGGAGCATTGCCTTGCCTTCCTCGTCCGACAAATTCTTGAGTTCCTCCAGTTCACCCTGCATCTCCTTCAGGAGCCGATCGATGTACCCGGCATATTTCTCCTTCTCTTCCCGGCTTTCCGTCAGAATGAGGTCTTTTTCCGCCCTGGTGATTTCCAGCAAGGACTGGTCGATCCGATCGGCGAGCCTTACCTCGTGCGCCGACCCCTTCACGATGCTGGTAAGCATCGTATTGACTTCCGAGAGCTTGCTCATGGCCATGACAGCGGAGATCACCATCAGAATGAGTACCAAAGCAAATCCACCGAAAAGTCGCGTCTTGATAGTAACCCTCATATCACTTTCTCCTTGTTAACGGCGTACCGTCGTAAAAACGTGTCGTCCAATCTCAAAGGCCGGGTCATTTTCAGGCAAACGGCCCACCGTTCTTTCCGCTTCAGTTCGAAGATGTTCCTGGTCCATGTGACGGTGCATGGTACCTGTCGTTGTTGCGGTTCCGGTTGCGCCTTTTCTCAATCGGCTTTTGTCCGAATTCCCTTTTCAGTTGTCCTGAATCGCTATCTTGTCCGGCTTGCGCCGGTAAATCGTCGTGGTCGCCTGGACGAGCGGAAGCCTCATTCCGTGCAAGGTTTCCGAGTGCCCCATAAAGAGAAAACCGCCGGGCCTCAGGTATCGGCAGATGCGCCTCAGGACGGCTTCCTGGGTCGGACGATCGAAATAAATGATGACGTTTCGGCAGAAAACGATGTCCGCGGGCTGCTCGATGCAGAAGTCCTCGTCCATGAAATTGAGCCGTTGAAATTCGACGGCGGCCCGCAGCGCGGGAACGATCCGAACAAGGCGCGTACTCCGATCCTTGCTTTTCAGGAGGTATCGTTTTTTCATCTCCGCGGGCACCGGCGCCAGTTCATCTTCCCGGTAAACTGCTTTCCGGGCTTTTTCCAACACCCGGGTGGAAATGTCCGTCGCCAGAATGGAAAAATTGAACCCTTTCACGTTCTCGGCAAAATCGCCGAGCACCATGGCCAGCGTATAGGGTTCGGCTCCGGTGGAGCAGCCCGCGCTCCAGACCGTAAGCCGGTTTCGCATTCTCACTCCCGTCTCGTCGATCAACTCCGGCACGGCCGTGGCTACCAGATAATCGAAGTGCCGGGATTCCCGAAAAAAATCGGTCTTGTTGGTGGTCACGAGATCCAGCACGTGCACCAACTCGTTCTCTTTGCCCTCCGGACTGAACACGTAGCGGGCATACTCTTCAAAGGACCGCAAACCCAGGAATCGCAGCCGTTTCTGCAGCCGCCCCTGGAGCATGGTCTTCTTGGAAGCCGGCATCTTGATGCCGAGTTCGGCGGTGATGAATTCGCTGAAACGGTGAAAAACCTTGTCCGATAGTATCTGGGGAGGTATGGAAATGGTTCGGGTATCAGTCGTCATGTCCCCATTCTCCGACCGGCCAGATGGATGCCGTGGATCGCTTCATCGACATCATGCCGCAGCAAGCTCCTCTGTTCTCAACTTTGCGATCAGTTTCGTTACATCGACGATCAGCGCCACCATGCCGTCTCCCAGAATGGTCGCCCCTGAAATTTCCTCGATGCTCTGATACAGCCGACTCATTGTCTTGATGACGATCTGGCGCTCCCCGATGACACGATCCACCACGATCCCGATGAGCTGGCCGTCGACCTCATTGATGACCACCTGCTCCATGTCCGGCGGATCGCCCTTGATTCTGAACCGTTCGCGCAACGGAATGTAGGGCACCAGCCGGCCCCGGATGTTCAAAATGTTGCGTCCGTTGGCCCGGGCCACATCCTGCCGACTCAGCTCCACACACTGCTCCACGTCGGAAAGCGGCAGGACGTACTTGGATTTGGCAATCTCCACCAGCAGGCCGTCGATAATGGCCAGCGTCAGCGGCAGTTTCAACGTCATGGCCGTGCCTTTTCCCCGGACACTTTCGATTTCCACGCTGCCCCGCAGCCGCTCTATGCTCCTCTTGACGACGTCCATCCCCACGCCCCGGCCGGATACGCCCGTTACTTTTTCCGCCGTGGAGAAGCCCGGCGTGAAAATGAGGGAAAAAGCCTCCGCCTCGGTCAGGGATGCATCGGACGGAATAAGACCCCTGGCGACGGCTTTTTCGCGTATTCGCTCACGGTCGAGGCCTGCGCCGTCGTCCTCGATGCGTAGCACCACGCTGGCGCCGGAGTGTTCGGCGGAGAGTCGAACAGTGCCCTGCCTCGGCTTTCCCGCAGCCTCTCTCGCCCCGGGTTCTTCGATCCCGTGATCGATGCTGTTTCGAATGATATGCACCAGGGAGTCGTTCAGCTGTTCGATTACGGTCTTGTCCAGTTCGGTATCTCCGCCTTCGGTGACAATCACCACCTCCTTGCCGAGTTCCTGCGACAAGTCGCGCACCAGACGCTTCAGTTTGCTGAAGGTGGTGCCGATGGGCATCATCCGGATACTCATGGTATTGTCCCTGAGTTCGGCCGTCAGCCGTTCCACCACCTCTGAAATGTTGATCAGCTCCGCATCCTTTTCATACGCGGCCTTCTGGCTGAGTCGCGCCTGGACGGTGACCAGTTCGCCCACCAGGTCGACGAGCGTATCCAGCTTGTTGGCGGCCACCCGAATAGTGGAGGCGCTTTCCGTTTCCTGCCTTTTTCTGCGGGATTGCTGGACCAGTTCCTGTTCCGCCAGCGCGGATTCGACCACTCCCTGGTCGACTTTCCTGGAGTCCACCAGAATCTCGCCGATGCGTTTCTGCTTGCGGATGGCCTTTTCAAGGTCCTGTTCCTTCAGATCGCCCCGTTCGACCAGAATCCGACCCAACATCTTGTAGTCGATGTCGGAAGTTTTCCCGGCCGGTTCATCGATGATGTCGATTTTTATGTTGTTGGAATCGGAGACGAATATGAACACGTCCTCAATGGCGTTGATGCCTTTGGAGGTCGTGAGAATGATGTCCCAGTAGACGTAGCAGCTTTCCGCATCGAGTTCGTCCAGCGTCGGGATGTTTTCCGTCTGGGCAATGACGCGGCAGGTACCCAGTTCCCGGAGTTCCTTCAGGAGCAGGACGGGATTGGTGCCGGTTCGAAAAGTATCGGCCTCCGGTTTGAATCGAATCCGGTAGGTAATTTCGCTTTCGGGTTTTTCGTCGCTGCTTTCGGAGGCGGCTTCGGCCGGAATGTCTGGGGACGGACCGGTTTCCTTCGCGGTCGATTCGTTGGAACCTTCGCCCGACAAAGCGAGCAGGGACTTCAGCTTATCGATAATGGTCCGCGATCGGTCCTCGTCGACGACGCCCTTGCCGATCGAGGCGTCCAGCATGGATTTGATGTGGTCGCGGGCGGACAATGAAAGGTTTACCAGTTTCGACGTGATCGCTATTTTGCCTTCCCGCACGAGATCGAAGGCGCTTTCGAGTTCATGAGTGAACGACGCGATGTTGTCGTAGCCGAACATCGCGCCCGAGCCCTTTATGGTGTGCATGGCGCGGAAAACGCGACCGATCAGGTCCTTGTCTTCCGGGTTCTCCTCAAGTTCCAGGAGCGCACTCTCCAGTTCGACAATCAGCTCATACGCCTCTTCCAAAAACGGGTTCTTCTGGTTGCTCATCGGTAAGCCTCTTCACTCCTGTACAATCCGCATGCTTTTTTTCACAATCACCGATTCCCGACTGTGCTCCCGACGAGAAAAGCCGGCCATTATTCGTATCACAGCCGATCGACGGCCGTATGTTTCCTACCCGCGATGGACCCCCGGCTGCCACAGGCAGCCCTCTTTTTCCGCGTTGAGACGACATCCCCTGTGCCGGACGAATCCCGCTTCCGCGATAAAGCGGCTGCATTCCTCCGGCATGGGACCGTCCACCTCGAAACGGGATTTGGATCGCATCGCCGTGCGATGCGCCGAGCAGAGCACCTGCAGGAAGGAAAGATCGATTTCGGTAACCGCATCGAACTTCACCCGGACGTCTTTTCCCGTTCCGACGGTTCCGACGAAGATATTTTTCAATTCTTCGGCATATGGTAGGGTTAAATCTTCCGACAGCACCAGCGTAACTCCGTCCGATTCGTCATGTGCTTGGTGTTTCATGCGTTTCCTCTTCTTGGCTTCATCAAATTCCGTCGGCTTAACCTGGCGTCCGGCCTGATATTCCCGACGATGCGTTCAAAGAATGCCGAAAATGAAGGTACTTTTACCCACTCTCCCCACGTCCGGGTATCCGGTCCAATTATGCTTCTTCATCGGAACTATTTTCTCTTTTCTTGAGATTAAAATAGCGTTTCCGACGTTCGGTTCCATGAAGGAGCACCGCGACAAAGGGACGTTGGACCCGACTGCTTCTCTCGTGAAGCCGGTCCGGAACATGCGTCCGGAAGGGCATACATCGGGGACACTGAAGGTGGAGAAAGAAGATACGCCGCGGGGGGCGCATGCCGTGCCTGTTTTCCCGCATTTCCTCTATCCTCCTCCGGGACGGGGTTTGACACGGCGGGGGAACGTCTCTACATTGGCTGAATCACGAACTCCGTCTCGCCGTCTTCGAATTCTACGAGGACATTGATCTTACAAGCACCGAAAGCCGATACGGCAAGGGGTATGGCCGGTCGCCGTATGGTGCTGCTCCGATCGCGCCGGGGGGAAAGGAAAGGCCGATGAAAATCGACGCCATTGCACTACGGGAAGAGGACAATGTGGCCACCGCTCTGCGGGACATTGCGGCGAACTCCTCCGTGTTGACCGGGATACTGGATGAAACGCGGGAGAGCGTGGTGAAACAGGACATTCCCTACGGCCACAAGTTCGCCCTGAACGACATACGGGCGGGAGAGCTGATTTACAAATACGGGGAAGTCATCGGGAAGGCATCCGCCGATATTCCGGCCGGCACCCATGCCCATGTGCAAAACATTGAAAGCCTCAGAGGACGTGGCGACCTCGCGGAAGGATGAGCGCTATGGATTTTATGGGATACCGGAGACCGGACGGCAGAGTGGGCACGCGAAATTACGTGGGCATCGTTTCCATGGTGGTGTGTGCGAACGAGGTGACCACCAGGATCGCCAATCAGGTGACGGGCGCAGTGGCTTTCAAGCACCAGCAGGGCTGCTGCCAGACCCCCATGGACGTGGAACGCGTGGGGAGCACTCTCATCGGGTTGGGCTCCAATCCGAACCTTCATTCGGTGCTCCTGGTAAGTCTAGGGTGCGAAAGCGTGATGCTCGACGAAGTGGCGGGAGCCGTGGCCCGATCCGGCAAGCGGGTGGAAACGCTCGTCATTCAGGAATTGGGCGGAGCGGCGCAATCGGTGGCCCGCGGACAGCTCCTTGCCCAGGAACTGGTCGCGGCGGCGTCCTCGGAAGTACGGGTGCCGTGTTCCGCGGAGGACATCGTTCTGGGACTCAAATGCGGCAGTTCCGACACCACTTCGGGGCTCTTCACCAATCCCGCCGTGGGCGTGGCTTCCGATCTTCTGGTCGCCGCGGGCGGCACGTCCGTACTGGGCGAAGTGACGGAATTTATCGGAGCGGAACACATCCTGGCCCGGCATGCAAAAGACGAGGCGATCGCCAACGCCATTCTGGCCCTGGTTTCACGAATGGAGGGCCGAGCCAAGGCCGTGGGCTGCGACATGCGGGGCGGCCAGCCCACCGGGGGAAACATTAAGGGGGGTATCACGACGATCGAGGAAAAATCCCTGGGAGCGATCACCAAGGCGGGAACGGCCCCCATACAGGCGGTGTACGAATACGGGGAGAAGCCGACGGTCAAGGGACTGGTGGTAATGGATTCTCCCGGACGCGAGCCGGAAATCCTGACCGGGCTCGCCGCCGCGGGATGCACCATGATCCTGTTCGCCACCGGCCGCGGAGCACCTCAGGGGTTCCCCTTCGTACCGGTGGTCAAGATAACGGGGAACGAAAGGACTTGGCGCAATTTGCGGGACCACATGGACATTTATTCGGGAACCATCATGGAGGGGACTGAGACACTCCCCCAGGTGGGTCGGCGCATCTATACGGAAATGATGAATTTTGCCTCCGGCCGCCTGACCAAAGCCGAAATAAGCGGGTACACGGAGTCCATGGATATCTACGTGACGGGGCCCGTCATCTGACACGGGACTGTTGCGTGGAGTAGTGAAAAACGACCGTTCGTTTCGTTTCATCCTCGATAAAAAGGCCGGAATCCCGGCCTTTCTCTTTTCAGTTGATTCCTGCCTGGTCCGGATTTACCGGCAATCTGACGATGAACATCGAGCCTTTTCCCGGTTCGCTCGTCGCCGTAATGCTTCCCCCGTGCCGCTCGACGATTTTTCGGCAGATGGCCAGCCCCATCCCGGTTCCCTCGTATTGACTCGTTTTTCCATGAAGCCGCTGGAAGGGCTGAAATATCTTGGGGAGGTATTTCTCGTTGAACCCGATGCCGTTATCCTGCACTGAAATCATGTAAGCCGAATCGAGGTTTTCCACAGCGACTTTCACCAGCGGCTTTTCCCCTCCGTGATACTTCAGTCCGTTGCCGATGAGGTTCTGCATGAGCTGGCGCATCTGGCTTGCGTCCGCCCGGATCGTCGGTAGATCCTCCGCCTCGACGCGACCGCCCGTTCGTTCGATGAGCGTTTCGAGATCGGAAAGCACCTCGGCCATGACTTTGGACAGCTCCACGTCGCTGAACGGTTCTATTTTCGTCGTGACGCGCGAGTAGTTGAGCAATGCATCGATGAGGTTCTGCATCCGCTCGACCGCGTTGAGCATCCTGTTGAGATAATCCTTTCCGGGTTCGTCGAGACTGGAAGCGTATCTATCTATCAGACGATCACCGAAGGCTCTCACCTTCCGCAGGGGCTCCTGCAGGTCGTGCGAAGCAATGGAAGCGAATTCCCGAAGCGCCCCGTTGCTCTGTTCCAGCTTCTCCATGTAATTCGTGAGTTCGGCGGTCCGCTCCTCAACGCGAAGTTCCAACTCGTCGCGTGATCTGCGAAGTTCGTCTTCCATCAGCTTGCGCTCGGTGATGTCCGTGTTCGTTCCGCACCATTGAATCAGCTCCCCTTCCGCGTTTCTCACCGGCACTCCGCGGGTCAGAAACTGCCGGAAGTTTCCGCCGGCCCCCCGCAACGGAAAAACCATTTCAAAAGGCTCGCCGGTAGCGATGGATTTTTTCCAGCCTTCAAGAACGACCGGCAGTTCATCCGGGTGATGGACACTCTGCCAGCCCCACCCTTCCATCTGTGCGGGCGTTGTTCCGGTATACTCGTACCACTGTCGATTGTACCAATAGATGTAGCCGTCGGCCTTGGCAATCCAGGCAAGCTGGGGTATTGAATTGGCCATTACGCGGAATCGCTCCTCGCTTTCCCTCAACGCCTCCTCGCCTCGTCTCTTCCTGGTGACGTCGTGAAAAACGAGCACCGCGCCGACCACTCCGCCCGCACTATCCAGGATAGGGGCAGCGGTGTCTTCGATGGGCACTATGCGGCCGTCCCTGGTCACCACCGCCGCATGGTTGGCCAGGGGCACCACGCATCCTTCGCTCAAGACCCGCGACACGGGTCCTTCCATGGACTTACCGGTCCGCTCGTTGACGATGCGAAACACCGTCTGGAGGGGCAGGCCCATGGCCTCTTCGGCCTTCCAGCCGGTCAACGACTCGGCCACAGGATTGAGGAAGGCAACGCGGCCGTCCCCATCGGTGGCGATCACGGCATCGCCGATGCTCGAAAGGGTGACGCGCAGCCACTCGCGCTGCCTGCGTATTTCCCGGTCGGCTTGGTGCTTGTACAGCGCCAGCTCGATCTGCGTCGCCAGTTCCCGTTCCTCGAAAGGCTTGAGGATGTAGCCGAACGGCCCGGTGAGCTTGGCCTGGGACAGTGTCGCGGCGTCCGAATGGGCGGTCAGGTAGATCACCGGCACGTCGATCCGACGACGAATCTCCTCCGTCGCCTGGATGCCGTCCATCGTCCCCTCCAGCCGTATATCCATCAGCACGAGGTCCGGACCCAGGTTTTCGGCCAATGCTATGGCGTCTTCGCCCTTCGCGGCGGTCCCGGCCACGTCGTAACCGAGCCGCCGCAACTTGCCCGCCAGATCGGCGGCGACGATGGCCTCGTCTTCCACAATCAGTATGGTGGTCTTGCTCATATATTCGATTCCGTAAACGTAACCGTGAATTGAGTGCCGTTATGGCCGGAGACTTCCACGGAGGCGTGGAGTTGTCCGGCGAGCATCTGTACCAACCGAAGGCCGAGGGACCGGCCCTGCGTCCAGTCAAACCCCTCGGGCAGACCCCGGCCGTTGTCCCGTACGCTCAACCGTACCAGGCCGTGCTCCCCGCCGCGAATCGTCACCGACACCTCGCCTTCGGTGCGGCCGCCGAAAGCGTGTTTCAACGCGTTGCTTACCAGTTCGTTAAGGATCAGTCCGCACGGCACCGCCGACGTGGCGGAGAGGGACACCGGCTCCAGGTCGGGAATCAGCCGGATACCCGATGCAACGGGGAGGGAGCGCCAGAGGTAGTTGAGCAGGCTCTCCGCATATTCGTCAAGCTGCACCCGTGCCAGATCGGGGGACTGGTAGAGTTTTTCATGCACCAGCGCCATTGAACGCACCCGGTGGACTACGTCCTGGAATACTGCCCTCATGGCAGCGTCCCGGACCTCGTCGGCCTGCAAATCCACCAGGCTGGAAATGACCTGCATGTTGTTTTTCACCCGGTGATGGATTTCCTTCAGGAGCACCTCTTTTTCGGCGAGGGAGACTTTCAGCGCCTCCTCCGCTAGCTTGATCGGCGTGAGGTTCACCGTGGCGGACGCCACGCCCGTGACCCGGCCGTCCCGGTCGCGGATTGGCTCCCAGGTGACATCCAGGAACATCCTGTCGCCCGACCGGTTGAGCCACATCTGTTCGTGAAGCTCGACATTTTCTTCCAGCACCCGCCGCTTGACGGCCGTGATGTGGGCCGCTTCCTCGGGAGTGAAGAGTTCGCGATCGAAGCGGCCGACGATCTGGTCGGGCTCGGCCGTCCGTTGATTGAACGCCCAGATGTAGCGTAGATCGAGGTCCTGTGCCGCAACCGAAACGGGGGCGTTCCGCAAGGCAAGACGAAAACGCTGCTCGCTTTCCCGCAGCGCCTCCTCCATCCTTTTACGCTCGGTGACGTCGCGCCCGACCACCACCGACCCGACGATCCGACCCTCCTTGTCGAGGATGGGACCGAAGCTGTAGCTTCCGACCCATGTTTCGCCGGTATCCTTGCGTTTCAGGGTATATTCGGCATTGGAAACGGTTTCGCCCCGCAGCGCCCTGGGCACCGCCCATTGATCCACGGAAGCGAGTTCCCCGGTGTCCATGAACACGTCCAGAATGTCGGGGTACTCTGCCAGTGTCTTGAGACACTCTTCCTTGCTCCCGAACCGGTGGAACGTCGCAAATGCTTCGTTGAATTGAACGAATCGCCCTTCCGCATCGGAAATGAAAACGGCGTCGGTCATGCTGGCCAGGGCCGCTTCCAGCGTCGTCTGGCTCTCCCGCAGGGCGTTTTCCGTTCTCTTCCGCTCGGTGATGTCGAGATTGAGGCCCACCCAGTTGACGATGTCCCCTTCCGCGTCCCTGACCGGCCGCCCCAAGGCCAGCACGTAACGAAAGGAGCCGTCAGCGGATCTGAACTTGTGTTCGTGGTTGAAATCCTCGCCCGTCTGAACACAATGCAGCCAATGCTCCTTGGTGGGTTCCACGTCTTCGGCAGGCAATAGATGCAACCAGCCGAATTCCTGGATTTCTTCCAACGTCATGCCCACCATCTCCAGAAACGATGCACTTACGAATCTGCAGTACCCGATTGCATCGGTGACCCAAACGCCGTAGGGGATCGCTTCCCCTATGGTCCGGTACATTTGTTCGCTTTCTTTCAGGGCCTGTTCGTTGTGCTTGCGCTCGGTGATGTCCTGCCAGCCGATGACGCCCCCGGTGATATGGCCCTCGCTGTCGCGAATGGGCGCGGCGGTGCAGAGAATGGGAATACGCGTACCGTCGCTGCGGCCCAGCACCCACTCCTCGTCCCTAACGATCTCGCCTTGCTGCGTCGCCCTCGTCAAGGGAAGTTCTTCGTTCGCGGCCGGCGTTACGCCGTTGGCATGGTAGATTTCCCATTGCTCGACGTGTTTGTCCACCGGTATGTTCTCCAAGCGCTCGCGGGGCCGCCCGGTAAGCTCCCTTCCGTAACGGCTTACGGCGCGGATGGTGACGTCGGGCGCATCGGCAATGGTGATGCCCAGAGGGATATGTTCCATCATGGCGTTGAGTATCCGCTCCCGCTCCTCGGCCTCTCCCGCCCGCCGCTGTGCTTCGTCCTTCGCTTCCCGCAACGCCTCTTCCATCCGCTTGCGGCTGGTGATGTCGGTGCCCACGGCGAGGATTTCGGTTAACGCGCCCTTCTTGTCGAACAGCGGCTTGTTGGTCCAGGCCATCCATACCCGGCGGCCGTCCCGGCAGATGTTCTCGTTGACGAAATTGAGGCAGTCATCGGGATTGGTGGCGATGTTCCGGACCAACGCATTCAGGTCCCCGCCGGTGGATTCCGACTCCGGCACGATGATGCCCACGTGTTGCCCGACGATCTCTTCCGCCGTGTAGCCGAAAAAGGCCTGCGCGTATTCGTTGAAGAACGTAATGGTGCCGTCGCTCCTCCAGCGGACGATGGCGCTGTTGGCGTTTTGCACGAGTTCCCGGTAGCGTTGTTCGCTCTCCCGCAGGGTGTCCTCGGCTGTTTTACGCCTTTCCCCCGCCTCGTCCAGCAATCGTTGTACGGCATCGATTTCGCGGATGTCCGGAAGCCGCGCCCCGGAAGGAGTGGCATCCGCCAGGGAGGCTACGGACCTGCCGAGGCGGCGGCCGGCCAGCATGCCGCCCACGACGGCCATCAGCGTGGCGCCCAGAACCCCCGCTCCCACGGCGAGTGCCGCCGCATACACCGGAGCCCGGTACACATTTTTCGGGATAGCGAGGATGACCGACCAGTGGGACAGAGAAGAGTTCACGACGAAACGGCCCGAAGAATCAGCTTCACCGTGCGGCTTTTGCCCCGACGGCATGCGACCGGCGATCAGATCGCCCTTGCCGTCGCAGAGGGCCAGCGACCAGCCGGAGGGAAGGTCCACCTTGTCGAGACGCTCCTGAAACTGTTTGGTTTCGAAGATGGTGAGCAAAAGGAACGCGGGTTTTCCTTCCCGCATGGCCGGCACGGCGATGGCTAGCAGTGGTTCCTTGGCGATCGGCCCGAAAAAGGTATCGCCCACCGCCGGTTGCCCGGTCTCCAGGGCAACCGGCGCGGCAGCGTGGCCCTTGGGGCGCGGCAGCAGGGGCAAGGCGGTGCCGAAGGGCACGCGCGTGTTGAACAGCATGTGCATCGGCGTCCCCACGTCCGCGAGGATGACGTGGCTGCCGAAACTCCGATGGAATCCCTGCGCTTCCCTGTAAAGGTCTTCCCAGCGCGAAGGATCGTCCACCAGCGGCGATATGGCCAGCATGTTCAGGGCCGCGATGCGGGCGTTCAGCTGGTGTTCAATGTCGGTGGAGAAGTTCTTTACCAGGCTCTGGGCTACAATATCCCGATCGGCCTGCGTATTCAGGACGCTGTCCACGGCAAGCCACACCGCGAGCAGCAGAAGCGGCAGCACACACAGACAGATCAGCCGGGCCAGATATGCGGAGAGGGGCTTTCCTCTTCGGTTTCGATCCTGATGCCGGCCTGCCGCCGGATCAGTGGTCAAGGCGTGGCCTCTTGACCCGTGGGATGCAGCGAACGGGAAAAAGGCGGAGGAATCTCCTCGTCGCACCCCCCTGCCGGAACGATCACGACATCCGACCGACGCGGCGTCATCGACTTCCGAACCTGTCGGTCATTAGAATAGGGCGCATCGGCGCACAGGCTGAACGATTCCGCATCTTTTTGTTCTACCTTTTCCCTGGCCGGGTTCTTCTGCGAGGACCTTATCGGTGACATACTGAGCCTCTTGCAAAAGTAGATGCATCTTTTTGAATATGTGTGGTGAGGAGTCATAAAAGTTGGGGTTCAAGGACGACTCTTTGATATTATTGGGTTAGGATGCCAAATAATACACGGGAGGATGTCCATAGAAGCTCAAGGAAAGAGTACCATGGCTGATGAGGACAGTACAGCAAGTCTGTTCCCCTACCTGGATGAATGGCTGCCCGTTCAGATGACGGAACAGGATGAGTTTGGTGGCCGTTGTGTCCAGGTTCGTGGAGCCGACAAATTGATGCTGCACCTGATGTTCGGTATCATCGCCTTGTTCGCCGATCAGTTGCTCAAAGTCACTGGATGCTGATTGTCAAAAAACCAGAAAACCGATTCAAGGGAGCAGTCCGTCCAAAATGAAAAAAAATGGCTTCGTAGGTTGCTTAATGCCGGACTCTTTCACAAAAATGAAGTAAAGGTACTCCCTTACGAAAAGACATTGAATCATAACGATTATTACAAGTATTTAATAAATATACCTCTCTCCGTCGAGGGTCAAGATGTTTTTGCAGGAGAATTTCAGAAGAACTCAGCGGCGGAAGACACAGCGGCGTGACACGCAATTGGCTTAATTTGGACAGGAATATATTTTTTTCTACTCAATTACGTTTCATCTTTTCTTTTTCAGTTGTTCCCTTCTATAGGCATTTTTTTAGCGTTCACTTTTTACGGCACGGGCCCCGAACGGGACCGTCGATATTTTTTCTACTTGACTTCTCCGATCACCACCCTGGACTCATCCCGATGGCTCCGGAATAGTCCGACGGCAAGTGACGGCGGAAGAACCGATAGCACGGGGGAGGAAGTACTGTATCGTGAACCGCTTGCTTTTCCTTTTGAACGGCAGGCAGTGCCGCGGATAATTGATGCTTCGAGAACAAAAAAGCCGTGCAGGAGCCTCCCTTCGGAAGAGGTCTTCACGGCTTTTCTGTTTGTCCCCGTCTCTCCCGGGAAGTGGCGAGGCTGGGCTCGACGGCCCTCGATAAAAATGCTTGGATGAAGTTACCGAGCCGTCAGCGATACCCGCCGTACTTTTTCGTGGCGTCGACCATGGCTTTCACGTTTTCGTGCCTTGCCTCGTCGAACCAGATACCGCAGTCGACCATCAAGCCGCCGCTCTTCCCCACCGTGCCGATGAGGTTCTTCACGTACGCTTCCACATCCGTCGGGGTACCGGCATAGAGCAGCGACACGGGCACGTTGCCCCGGAAGCAGACTATGTCGCCGAGTATTTCCTTGGCTTTCCGGATGTCCACCTTTTCAAACCAGTAGATGGCACTCCCCTTGGGGATGTCTTTGATGATCTCCAGGCGCGACGTGTTGTCGCCTTCGAACAGGGGCATGGGGACGAGCCCCCGCTCGATCAACCCCATCATCACCTTCCTTAAGGTCGGCCAGTAGAAGGTCTTGTACTGCTCGACGGACATGAAGCTGTCCAACCCCTTGTGCAGCATGAGCATGACGACCGGCTTGCCCATCCTCTTGGAAAGATTGGCGCCCATGTTCACCTGGATCGGCACCAGCTTTTCCATGGCCGCCAGCAGCTTGGCGGGATGCCGGTACATGTCCAGCATGATGCCGCGCGTTCCACGGAACCAATCGCCGATGACGTCGAAGGGTGCGGCCGAATGCCCGCCCACGATGTCCGGAAAGCCGAGGGAGGCGATCTCCATGGTTTCCTTGCGCAGGTGGGCGAGCCACTTGAGTGCTTCCCGTCCGGCCCTGTGCAGGGCCTCCATGGATTGTGCGATTTCGTCCATTCCGAAGAAGGAAACGCCCCCCACGAGTCCCAGATAGTACCCGAACCATGACGAGAGGGGCGGAAGCGTTTTCAGCGGTTCGAGCGCTCCGCAGACGCGCGGCAGGTAGGTCCGCAGCATGAAACCGGTGGGGTCGTCGAGAAAGGCATCGTAGAACTCCTCGGCCTTCACGTATTCTTCTTCCACGAACTGGAAAACGTGGTCGGCGGGGATACCGCGGCCGGGCAGCCTGAGCTGCCGGTAGTTCAGGGCTTCGAACACGGGACCGGGGAAGGCGTAACTCGACGCGCGAAAGAGGTCCGGTTCGAAGTCGAGCAGCGTTTTCCTCCACGCCGCTTCGGCCTTGTCGAAGTCGAACATCACCTCTTCGCAGGTGAACCCGTTGTCGAGGGCCGGAAACATGCCGAAGCTCGGCACGATGGGCACCCGGTCGGGCACGGAGAGCCGGATGACGTCCGCCACCCGTTGTGCCCGCTTTTTGTATGCCTCTTCCGCCTTTTCATCGCGAAATGAGACTCCCGGAGCCGCGCACCACGCTTCCAGCGTTTCCGTGATCGTTTCCATGGCCCTCCTCCGCTCGTTTGCCGCGACGACGTTCTTCCGTGTCCGTCAGTGCCAGAAACGCTCGACCAACTCCTTGGCGTCCTCGAAACCCAACTCGTTTCCCAGGCAGAGCCCGGCGAGGATCGCCGTCTTGAGCGTGTTCAGGGGAGAAAAAATCACGCGCATGCTCTGCATGTCGCGGTAGCTTCCCCGGTAGACGTATTCATCGTACAGGTGGCCGGAATGGACGCGGGTGGTGAGGTAGGTGATCGTTTCGGGGTGGTCCGCGATGACTTCGACGACGCCCGGAGGGATTCTCCCGCTGCCGATGCCTTCGAACACCACGGCCTTGAACGTGGCGTACGCATATTCGACGAGCATTGTGCCGATGTCGTAGTGGCACTTCAGCACGGCGTAGTCGGTCGAAGGGAGGTTCTTCAGCTTGCGGTGCTTCTTCACATCGTAATAGTAGATGACTTCGTTTCCCCTGACTGAGCCGATCTTACCGGTGTTGACCGCCCCGAACGCGTTCGGCCGCTCCGACTGCGCCTTTTCCACGTGGACGGCGGGAAAGACGTCCTGATTGAACACCACCATGGTGCCCTTGTTCCTGCTTTCCTCCGCCGCGCACACGGTAACGGCGTTTCGCAGATTCACGATGCCGTCGTAGCATTCCTTGTTGGCCGTGTACATGGCCCCCGTCATAACCACCGGAACCGGCAGCTCGGCCGCCATTTCGAGATAGAAGGCGGTCTCTTCCATGGTGTCCGTTCCGTGGGTAATGACGATGCCGTCGACCCCCGCTGTCTCCTCTTCAAGATACCCAACCAGCCTTCGAGCGTACCGGCTGTCGATGTTGGAACTCGGGAGCTTGCTGAAATCGGCGAACGACAGTTCCACGCCGGGAAGGTCCAGGAGCTTTTTGAAATTTTCGGAGTCCAGGCTGAGGGTGCTCGCTTCGTCCCGTTGGGAACTCGACATGGCGATGGTGCCGCCGGTAGTCACCACTTTGATCTTCTTCATGACGGCCTCCTCGTGGTGCGTGTTCTGCAACACTCGGGCGAGTGGAAAAGCTCGCAAAGGAAAAAAAAGGGCCAGGAGGAGATATCCTGGCCCTTAGATATCGTGATTTGGCTGGGGGACGAGGATTCGAACCTCGGTAGACAGATCCAGAGTCTGTTGTCCTGCCGCTGGACGATCCCCCAGCAAGCGCTGCATGAAAACTTCTATACCGGAAGGACCGTCGGGAATCAAGTCCTTAAGGCTGAAATCGATCTTTTTTCAACGCGGCTCCGGCGGCACGTTGCCGGTAACCGATCGCCTATCGGCCTTCCGCCAGCCGTATCGCGGCTTCGATGCGGGAAAGCACCCGTTCCCGGCCCAATACTTCCATCACCTCGAAAATGCCGGGGCTCACCGTCTTTCCCGATAGCGCCACCCGCAGCGGCTGGGCGATGGCGCCAAGCTTCACCCCGAAGTGGTCCATGAGCCCCAGGAAGACCGGTTCCATGGCTTTCTCGGTCCAGGATGAGAGCGTCTTCAGCCGGTCCGCCAGATCCTTCAGAATGGCCGCCGCGTCCTGGGTGAGGTACTTTTCCACGGCCTTGGGATCGAACTCCACTTCCCGAAAATAGAAGACCGCCGCTTCGGCCATTTCCACCAGCGTTTTGCTGCGCGGCTGCAAAGTGCGGATGGCCCCGGCAATGTAACGGTCGTCATCGGCGACGATCCCGAGCTTCTGCAGGAAGGGTTTCAAACTCTCCGCCAGCCGTTCCGCCGGCGTCTCCTTGATCCAGTGGGCATTGAGCCACAGGAGCTTCTCCGGATTGAACACCCCGGCGGATCTCCCGATGTTTTCCAGGGAGAATTTCTCCAGAAGGTCGTCCCTGCCGAAAATCTCTTCGTCACCGAACGCCCATCCGAGGCGGGCCAGGTAGTTGAGGAGCGCTTCGGGCAGGTAGCCCATCTCCCGGTAGGCCAGCACGGAAGTAGCCCCGTGCCGTTTGGAGAGCCGTGTCTTGTCCGACCCCAGGATCATGGGCACGTGAGCGAACTTGGGCAGCGGATAGTTCAGGGCGTTGAAAATGAGAATCTGCCGCGGCGTGTTGTTCACGTGGTCGTCGCCCCGGATGACGTGGGTCACGCCCATGGTCACGTCGTCCACCACCACGGCCAGGTGGTAGGTGGGGGAGCCGTCGCTGCGCAGGATGATCAGGTCGTCCAGTTCCTCGTTTTCAAAACTGATGGGGCCTTTGATCAGATCCATGAAAGCGGTCTGACCCGTCTGTGGGGCCCGCAGACGCACCACGCCTTTGTCCGACGGCTTCAGGCACAGGTCGCGACAGGTGCCGTCGTATTTGGGCTTTCGCCCTTCGGCCATGGCCAACTGACGCTTGACGTCCAGTTCTTCGGGCTGGCATTGGCACCAGTAGGCCTTGCCCTCTTCCACCAACCGATCGATCTGCTCCCGATAGATGTCCGTGCGTTGCGACTGGAAGGAAGGCCCTTCGTCCCAATCGAGCCCCAACCAGGTCATGCTGTCCAGAATGGATTCGGTGTACTCGTCCTTGGAGCGTTCGCGGTCCGTATCTTCGATGCGCAGGATGAATTTACCGCCGTTCTGACGGGCGAACAGCCAATTGAAGAGCGCCGTTCGCGCCCCTCCGATATGAAGGTGGCCGGTGGGTGACGGCGGAAATCTGGTGATGATGTGGCTCAAAGCGAATCCTTTCCATGAAAATCATCCATAATATATTGACATCCGGCATTGTACGCCGAAACGGCAAAAAGGCCGCCGGTCCTCTGCCGGAGACCTTTTGCTTTGTTGCTTCGCGGGTTATTTGTGCTTGGCCGCTTCAGCACAAGCACAAAACGTGGCCGAACTGTTCGTTTCGACGTTCCGGAAACCGTTCGTACTACGCAAACCCAGCCCCGTCCCGGCGTGGCGGAACAGAAAAAAGAAAACGGCCGCCGATAAACCGGAGCGCCGCTCCCTCCCCCCTTTGCAAAGGGGGGCTGGGAGGGATTTTAACGCCCCAATTATGCGCCGGTACTTCGGCAGCTGCCTGCGCGCCACCTGTTCGCCCCGGCCCGGATATCAGGCCCGAGGATATTCAAAAGGCCGAGCAAGCTTCCCGCATCCTTACCGAGCACTTCAT
Source organism: uncultured delta proteobacterium (assembly GCA_963826125.1). GTDB lineage: Bacteria > Desulfobacterota > Desulfarculia > JACQYL01 > CAWGVV01 > CAWGVV01. The sequence continues at coordinate 1,893,561 of CAWGVV010000001.1, forward strand.
GTAACGATCAGACCCGCGTAGCCCACGACCTGTTCGTAATCCCCGCTGGCCTCGCCCGAAGTGGCGTATGCCACCAACTCCGCGGACGTGGCGCCCATCTTCCGACACGCGGTGAGCACGACCGAGGTGGGGATGACGCCGCACATGCTGATGTTCATGCCCAGCACGGTTTTCAACAATCCCTCGGGGTCCATGGCCAGCAGACGGTCGATGGCCAACCGGTCCTTCTTCTCGGCTTCACGGTGCGTTTCGTAGTGGGTCATGTCCGTGCTGGCGACGAGCAGTGCCTCGTCCCCGTACGCGCCGATTCCCGCGGCCAGCGACGTGCCGAGTTCTTCGCACTCCCGGTAGGACGACGCCGACAGGAGCACGGGCACGATCCGAACGTCCGGACGCAAGGCCTGGAGGAAAGGGACTTGCACTTCCAGCGAATGTTCCATGCGGTGGGCCGAGGGATCGTCCTTCAGGTTGGGCATGTGGTCCATCAAGGTCCGGGCCAGCTCTTCATTGATCTGAACCGTGCCGCCCGGCATCTGCCAGCCGCCGGAAGCCACGACCGCCTGGGCCGCGCCCATCCCGCGATGGTTGGGCCCCACGATAACGACGTCCCGGGGAATTTCCACGCGTGAAAATACCTTGCCCGCCACGCCGCCGGAATAGACGTACCCGGCGTGAGGAACCACCACGGCGAAGGCTTTTTCCTTACGGTCCGCCCCCCGGAGAAACCCGCGGACCAGCTGGTCCAATCTACTCGGGTCGCCGGGGTAAAATGTTCCGGCTACTGCCGGCTTGCGCAGCATGAGGAATCCTCCCTGCGGTATCATAAAACCTTCTTTTCGTATAACATAGGCCATGGGAGGCGATCAAGCGCAGGCGACACCCCGGATCGGGGCGTTCCATTGTGAAGCGATGCTTGACAAAAGGGAGATTTCTTTTATATTGGCCCTTTTTAGTCAACATCCCAACTGTTTCCGGCAAGAGAAGAAGTGGATATAAGAATACGAGACATCGATGAAAGCGGGCTGGACGTCGAATTCATCGAAAATGAAGCATGGGGGGAGTATCTTCCCCCGCACGGACAGGTGACGGCTCACTTGCATGTGGACAAGTCGGAGGAGTATATCCGGGTAACGGGGGAAGCGACCGTAACGCTGCACCTTGAGTGCGGCAGGTGCCTCGATCCCTTCGACTACACCATCGTCACCGCCGTCGACAGCACGCTGGTTCCCGCGTCCGAGCTTGGGGAAGAAGACGAGGAAGAACTCGAGGACAAGGACCTGGACATCGGAACCTACAAGGGCGAGGAATTCAACGTGGACGAGATCGTAAGCGAGCATCTCATCCTGGCTCTGCCCATCAAACCGTTATGCAATGAAGAATGTCGGGGACTTTGTCCGGTGTGCGGCGTCAACCGGAACGTGAGCAACTGCTCCTGCAAACCGGAAGCCGAAGTCGAAGAGAGCCCTTTTTCCGTTCTGGAAAAACTGAAATTCGATTCATAATTCGATCGTGTAAAGGAGTTAATCGCCATGGCCGTACCAAAGAGGAGAACATCCAAAGCGCGGCGCGATAAGCGCAGGACCCACAAGAAAACAACCCTGTTCGCCTTTGTCGAATGTCCCCAGTGCGGTGACCCCCGCCTGCCCCATCGTGTCTGCCCCAGTTGCGGAACATACAAGGGCCGGGAAGAAATCAACGTCGAATAGCACGATGACCCCGACGGTATGAACCCCGCCGTCGGCAGGCAGCTCATCTATTTATGGATACAAAAGAAATTACCATTGCCGTTGACGCCATGGGCGGCGACAATGCCCCGTCAGCCATCGTGGAGGGGGCAGTACAGGCCGCGGAACAACTTGACGTAAACATCGTTCTGGTGGGGAAAACGGAAGAGGTTGAACCTCTGCTGCAACGGTTCGGTCCCGATCCGCGCCGCATTTCCGTGGTCCATGCACCGGATTTCGTATCCATGGAAGATCCGCCCAGCGTGGTCATGCGCAAGAAACGCGACTCGTCCATTATGGTTGCCTTCGGCCTGGCCAAACAGGGGAAGGTACACGGAGTGGTGAGCGCGGGAAATTCGGGCGCAACCATGGCCGGAGCCCTTTTTACCTTGGGCCGGATTGCCGGAGTCGACCGGCCGGCCATCGGGGGAATGTTGCCCAACGTGAACGGGCACACCGTGGTGGTGGACATGGGCGCCAACGTCAACTGCAAGCCGCATCAGCTCGTGCAGTTCGCCTTCATGGGGCACGCTTACGCCCAGCAGGTCCTCAACGTGGCCGAGCCCAAAGTGGGACTGATGAGCATCGGGGAAGAGGATTCCAAGGGCAACGACCTGGTGAAGATCGTGCACAAACAGCTCCGCGCGTCGTCATTGAATTTCATCGGCAACGTGGAGGGCCGCGACGTGTTCAACGGGTCGGTGGACGTGATCATCTGCGACGGCTTCGTGGGCAACGTGCTGCTCAAGGTGAGCGAAGGACTGGGAAGCGCCCTCTTCTCCATCATGGAACGGGAGATATCCAAGGACCCGGAAGCCCGAGCGGCCTTTCCGAAGGTCCTGCCCGCTTTCCGGAACGCCAGACGCAAGGTAGACTACGAGGAGGTGGGGGGGGCTCCCCTGCTGGGGATCAACGGCGTGGGCATCATCTGCCACGGCTCCTCGGGCCCCAAGGCCATCCTCAATGCCGTCGGCGTTGCCCGGAACATGGTGCTCAACAAGGTGCAGTACCTGATCGGCGAGGAGATAAAGGAATTCGCGATAACGGACCCTGAAGCGGCGGACGCCGTCCGACCGTGACGCCTGCTCCGGCGGTCTCAATCGAGGAGTGATCATGGATTACATGCTGACAGAAGAACAGCTCATGATAAAAGAGCTTGCCCGTCAGATAGCCGAGGAAAAAATCAAGCCGGTTCGGGCGGAGCTGGACGAAAAAGAGGAATTTCCGCACGAGATCATGCGCGACCTGGCTCAGTCCGACCTTTTCGGGCTGGTGATCCCCGAGGAATACGGCGGTATGGGTCTCGGTTGTTTTGAAAACGTCCTGGCGGTGGAAGAGCTGAGCCGGGTGTGCTGCGGGGTGGCTACTTCCTTTGCGGCCAGCGGCTTGGGCGCCTATCCCATCCTGTTGTTCGCCAATGAAGAACAGAAAAAGAAATATCTGCCGGAAATCGCCTCGGGCCGTAAGATGGCCGCGTTCGGGCTCACCGAATCCAACGCGGGCAGCGATGCCGGCGGAATCCAGACTACCGCGGTGCGCGACGGCGACGAATATGTGCTGAACGGCACCAAGCAGTGGATCACCAACGGCGGCGAATCGGACATCTACAGCATCATCGCCATGACCGACAAAACAAAAGGCCCCCGTGGGGCCAGCGCGTTTATCCTGGAGAAGGGCGATCCCGGTTTCTCCTTCGGCAAGAAGGAGAAGAAGATGGGCATCAGGGCGTCCACCACGACGGGAACTGGTGTTCAACGACTGCCGCATTCCCCGCGACCGGCTCCTCGGCCGTGAAGGCATCGGTTTCATCGTCACCATGAAGACTTTCGACCAGTCCCGGCCCGGCGTCGGGTCCCAGGCCGTGGGCGTGGCCCAGGGCGCTCTGGACGCAGCGGTGGAATTCGCCAAGCAGCGCGTTCAGTTCGGGGTGCCCATCATCTCCTTCCAGGCCGTGCAGCACATCCTGGCCGACATGGCCACCGCGGTGGAAGCGGCTCGTGCGCTGGTCTACAGCGTGGCGAAAATGGTGGACTCCGGAGCCAAGGACGTGTCCAAAGAAGCCGCCATGGCCAAGGTGTTCGCCACCGACATGGCCATGAAGGTGACCACCGACGCGGTGCAGGTATTCGGCGGCAGCGGGTACATGAGGGACTATCCCGTGGAGAAGATGATGCGCGACGCGAAAATCCTGCAGATTTACGAGGGCACCAACCAGATTCAGCGCAACATCATTGGACAGTCGCTCAACAAAGAGTACACCAGGAAGAAGAAGAAGGCCTGAACCGATGAAGGTAGTCGTTCTCGTAAAACAGGTGCCGGACACCAAAGACATCAAAATCGATCCCGAGACCAATACGCTCAAACGCGAAGGGGTGGAAAGCATCATCAACCCGTTCGACATGTACGCGCTTGAGGCGGGGTTGCGGGTGAAGGACCAGCTCGGCGGGACCGTCACCGTCATGACCATGGGACCGCCCCAGGCCGAAGCGGCTCTGAGGGAATGCGTGTCCTACGGCGCGGACGACGCGGTGTTGCTGAGCCATCGGGGATTTGCCGGTTCCGACACGCTGGCGACCTCAGTCACTCTCGCGGCGGGAATCCGCAAGCTGGGCGACGTGGACCTGATCGTGTGCGGGAAACAGGCCATTGATGGCGACACCGCCCAGGTGGGGCCCGCCGTGGCCCGCCACCTCGGACTGCCTCACGTCGCCTTCGTCCGGAAGGTCGAGAAGCTCGACCCCAACGCGATCATCCTCCAGCGCATGATGGACGACGGATATGACCGGGTGGAAGTGAAGCTTCCCGCCCTCGTCAGCGTGGTCAAGGAAATCAACGAACCCCGTGTACCCAGCCTGAAGGGAAAGATGAAGGCCAAGAGCCTCAAAATCCCCGCCTGGGGACCGGAGGAACTGGGCCTCACGGAAGAAGAAATCGGCCTCAAGGGCTCGGCCACATGGGTCACTCGGATTTTCGCTCCCAAGCCGCGCGGAAAGCAGATGGTGCTGGAAGGCGAAGTCCCTCGGCAGGTGGATCAGTTGCTCGACCTGCTCAGCCGCGACAAAATCATCAGCATCCAGTAGGGCACGTTTCGTCCTTCGACACCTTGTAGGGTGAAGACATGTTGTCCATTTCATCCTTCGATACCTCGGGGTGAAAGGGAAATGGTCCGTCCGTGGCTGCAATGCGAAGGGCCTGCAATTCGGAACGTCGCCTGAAAACGTGGCGACGGAAAAATGCCGTTCGTGCCGGGTATCGAAGCTGGAACGGCTGAATTCGGAAGGGCGGATTTCCCCGTGATGTCCGCCGAATTTTCTCAACAAACGGAAATTGAGACTCATGAGCGTAAAGATCGATAAAGAAGCCTGTACCGCTTGCGGGGCGTGCAAGGAATCGTGTCCTTTCGGTGTTATCGAAATCGTGGACGACGTTGCGGTCGTCGGCGACGGATGCACCCTGTGCGGCACGTGCGAGGACGTGTGCGCTTTCGAGGCCATCACCATTTATCGTCCGGAAGAGAAGAAGGACGAAGCGTCCGGCGAATGGAAGGGCGTGTGGGTGCTGGCCGAATACCGGGCCGGGCAGGTTGCGGGGATCACCTACGAACTGCTGGGCAAGGGCCGGGAACTCGCCGACTCGCTGAACGTGGAACTCGCCGCGGTGCTTTTTGGACAGGATGTTTATGAACCGGCGCTCAGCCTCATCGAAGCCGGCGCGGACAAAGTCTACACCGTCGACCACTCAGATCTCGCCCATTTCAACGAAGAGTCCTACAGCGCGGCCACCGTGGACATCATTCGGCGCTACAAACCCGAAATCGTGTTGTGCGGGGCCACAGCCATAGGCCGTTCCTGGGCGCCCCGGGTGGCGGCGGAGCTGCATACGGGCCTCACCGCGGACTGCACCGGGCTGGAAATCGATCCCGAGACCAAGAATCTGCTCCAGACGCGGCCGGCCTTCGGCGGCAACATCATGGCCACCATCGTGTGCCCCCGGGCGAGGCCCCAGATGGCGACCGTGCGCCCCATGGTCATGAAGCGGAGGGAGGTCGACCCGACCCGCAAGGGTGAGGTGGTACCGATCGAGCCGAATACCATCGTCAGCCGGATTACCGTTCTCGAATCGATACGGGAAGTCGGCACCGGCGTCAACCTGGCCGAGGCACAGGTGATCGTGTCCGGGGGACGAGGCATGAAGGACTCCAAAAGCTTCGCCATGCTGCAGGAACTGGCGGAACTTCTGGGCGGAGCCGTGGGCGCCAGCCGCGGGGCCGTGGATTCGGAATGGATTCCCTACAGCCATCAGGTGGGGCAGACCGGCAAGACCGTGGCCCCGAAACTGTACATCGCCTGCGGCATCTCCGGGGCGGTGCAGCACCTGGTGGGCATGCAGTCGTCCGACGTCATCGTGGCGATCAACAAAGACCCCGATGCGCCCATTTTCAAAGTTGCCGACTATTGCATTGTGGGGGACGTTTTCGAAGTGATCCCGCAGATCATCGGCAGCATCAAGAAGCGGCTGGGGCGCTGACGCCGCCGGTCCGGTTCAAGTGGAGGAGGAACAAGGTGGAAAAAATCGTCTATCTGGTCACCGGCGGGTCCCGCGGCATCGGCCGCTCCATTGCCTATAAACTCGCCTCGCCCGATACCGTGGTGGCGATCAACCATTACGATCGCGACGAAGTGGAAGCGGACAAGACGGTGGCGGAAATCGAACGGTTGGGAGCCACGGCGCGCAAGCTCTACTTCGACGTCTCCAACATCGAGGAAACCACGCACCACATCGACTCGCTCGTCGAGGAGTTCGGCCGCATCGACGGGCTGGTGAACAACGCTGGCATCACCATGGACGCCATGTTCATGCGAATGAAGGATACCCAGTGGAAGACGGTGCTCGACGTCAACCTCACCGGCACGTATAATTGCTGTAAAGCCGTGTGCAAAGTGATGCTCAAGCAGCGCAGCGGGCGCATTGTGAACGTCAGTTCCCTGGTGGGCCAGATCGGCAACGTGGGCCAGGTCAACTATGCCGCTTCCAAGGCCGGGGTCATGGCGCTGACCAAAAGCCTGTCCAAAGAATTCGGACCGCGGGGAATCACGGTGAACGCCGTGGCACCCGGATACATCGATAACGGAGATGACCGCCGTTCTGCCCGAGAGCGTGAAAGAGGCCTTTCTGAAATCCATCCCGCTGGGACGGGGCGGCACCCCGGACGACGTGGCCGATCTGGTGCTCTTTCTGTTGTCCGATAAGGCATCCTACATCACCGGACAGGTGATTCACATCAACGGCGGACTGTACGGCTAACACATTTTTATTTTTCAACCATGCAAAAACATGATATGAACACACCAATTTTTCGTAGGACAAACATCACGCGAAGTACAACGTGTATAGGGGGTAGGAGAGATGTCTATTGAGGAACAGGTAATTGCCATCATCTGTGAGCAGCTCAGTGTGGAAGAGGCGGATGTTGTGCCGGAGGCGTCATTTGTGGACGATCTCGGCGCCGATTCTCTCGACCTCGTGGAACTCATCATGGCAATGGAAGAAAAATTCAGCGTGGAAATCGCCGATGAGGACGCGGAAAAGATCAAAACCGTCCAGGATGCCATCAACTACGTGAAGTCGAATACTTGAGGAGCTTTTCCCGGATCGCTATGGAAGGTTTGCCGCTCAAAAGAGCAGTCATAACGGGGATGGGTATCGTTTCGCCCCTCGGCATCGGTCTCGAGCAGAACTGGGAGTGCCTCATCCGGGGGAAATCCGGGGTGGGGTACATCGACAAGTTCGATACCACGGAATACCGCACGAAGTTCGCGGCCCTGGTAAAAGACTTCAACCCCCAGGACTTCATGTCGCCCAAGCTGGTAAAGCGGATCGATTATTTCATTCAAATGGCCTTGGCCGCTACGCGAATGGCCGTCGAAAACTCGGGAATCAAGATCGAAGGCGAGTTCGCCGAACGCGTGGGCGCCTACGTCGGGTGCGGGCTGGGAGGACTCGAGAGCATCGAGCGGTTCGACCAGATCATGATGGCGAAAGGACCCAATCGGGTAAGCCCTTTCTTCATCCCCATGCTCATCGCCAATATGGCTCCGGGGCAGATTTCCATCGAATTCGGAGCCAAGGGGCCCAACCTGTCGGTCAGCACCGCCTGCGCGGCGGGAGCCCATGCCATCGGCGAGTCGTACCGTATGATCCAGATGGGCGTGGCCGAGGCAATGATCACCGGGGGGGCGGAGGCGGTGGTGACACCGCTGGCTTTGGCGGGGTTCAATTCCATGCGGGCCCTGTCCGAACGGAACGACGCACCCGAGAAAGCATCCCGGCCTTTTGAGAAGAACCGGGATGGGTTCGTCATGGGGGAAGGCTCCGGCATCCTCATCCTGGAGGAACTCGAACATGCCCTGGAACGCGGAGCGACCATCTACGCCGAAATAATCGGTTATGGCCTGTCGGCCGACGCGTATCACATGACGGCCCCCGCCGAAGGCGGAGAAGGCGCGGTGCGATGCATGCGCATGGCGTTGAAGAGTGCGAAAGTGCCCCTCGACGACATCGATTACATCAACGCTCACGGCACATCCACGGAACTGAATGACCTGTCCGAATTCCAGGCCATCAATACGGTGTTCGCCGATCGCGAGAAGTTGATGCCGGTCAGTTCCACCAAGTCCATGACCGGGCATCTGCTGGGAGCCGCGGGCGGCGTTGAGGCCATTTACACCGCTCTGACCATCGACCGCGGCATTATTCCGCCGACGATCAACTACGAGGAACCCGATCCCCGGATCAACCTGGACGTGGTGCCCAATACGGCGCGAAAAGCCGAAGTGAAAACGGCCATGAGCAATTCTTTCGGTTTCGGCGGTACGAACGCATCGTTGGTATTGAGAAAATTTGAGGGTTAGTAGAACGTTTACCGATTTTCGGTTCCCCCTCCCCGTGAGGGTGTCGAAAAACGAGCACTGCTTTTTGTTGCGTCATTCCGGCAGAAGAGTTTCCGGTTTCCGGTTTCCGCCGGGGTGACGTTCCAAAACGTTTTTCCGACAGCCTTCCATTCCGGGACAGGGAAACTCGCCATTCACAACCGGTCCGCCTCCCCCGAATTTCACCGATCCCGCGTTCATGCACCGGCCAAAGAGAACATGCGGGGAATCCATCCCCTCCTCATGGCGCCGGTATCGGACGGCACACAGAAAATAAAAGAGAAAAAATCATGGAATACCTTCCCAGGACAGACCCCGAAGTGGCGAAGGCCATTCAGGCCGAAATCGATCGCCAGACCAAAAAAATCGTTTTGATCGCCTCGGAGAACTACATCAGCAAGGCGGTCCTTGAAGCCCAGGCCTGCGTCATGACCAACAAGTACGCCGAAGGCTATCCGGGTGCCCGTTACTACGGGGGATGCCAGAACGTGGATACGGTGGAGAACCTTGCCATCGCCCGCATGCTGCAGCTCTTCGGGGCGGATTACGCCAACGTGCAGCCCCACTCGGGGTCCCAGGCCAACATGGCCGTGCTCTTTGCGGCGCTGGAACCCGGAGACACCATCCTGAGCATGAACCTGAGCCACGGCGGACACCTCACCCACGGCAGTCCGGCCAGCTTTTCCGGCCGCTTCTTCAAAACCGTGTTTTATCAGGTGGACCGCGCCACGGGCATGATCGACCTGGAAGCAGTGGAAGCCCTGGCCAAGGAACATCACCCCAAGCTCATCATCGCTGGCGCCAGTTCCTATCCGCGCACGCTGGACTTCGAAGGCTTCGGCCGCATCGCTCGCGAGGTCGGCGCCTATCTCATGGTGGACATGGCCCACATCGCGGGGCTGGTGGCCGCCGGCGTCCATCCCAGCCCGGTGCCGCACGCCGATTTCGTCACCTCCACCACGCACAAAACCCTTCGCGGCCCCCGGGGCGGCTTCATTCTGGCCAAAGAACGCCACGCCGTCCTCATCAACAAGAACATGTTCCCCGGCATCCAGGGCGGTCCACTGATGCACGTCATCGCGGCCAAGGCGGTCTGCGCGCGCGAGGCCATGACCGAATCGTTCCGGATCTACGCACAACAGATTATCAAGAACGCCACCACTCTGGCCGACGAATTGACCCGCCTCGGACTCACGCTGGTATCCGGCGGCACCGACAACCACCTGATGCTGGCGGACCTGAGCAAAATGGGCATCACCGGCGCCCAGGCAGAAGAGGCCCTGGACCTGGCGGGTATTACGCTCAACAAGAACGTCGTTCCCTTCGAAACCCAGAGCGCCAAGAAAACGAGCGGCATCCGTATCGGTACTCCGGCGGTGACGACCAGGGGGATGAAGGAAGAGGAGATGCGTTACATCGCCGGGCTCATTATGAAGGTGCTCGATCACATGAACGACCGGCAGTTCCTGATAAAAACCGGTCGCGAGGTGGAGGAGTTCTGCCGGGTGTATCCCATTTATCCCGAAGTGTGACCGAACGGACTGGCCGGATGCACGGGATCGAACGTCGGTTTTCACCGATCCTGATCCCCCAGCGGGGCAATCGACGCGGTTTTGGCCGTCGGACATGCAATATGGTGAAAAAGGGAGTATAAAGGGGCACCGAAGATTCGAGGTGAAGACGGAAGGCCGATCCTTCCCATGGATAACGATCCTACAGCGCAAAGGACCATACCGTGAAATGCCCCTACTGCGGATCGCTGGATAACAAGGTTATCGATTCACGGTTGAGCAAGGAGCAGACCACCATCCGGCGCAGGCGCGATTGTCAGGTGTGCGCGAGGCGATTCACCACCTACGAGCGGGTGGAGGAAATCATGCCCATGGTGGTGAAAAAGGACACCAGCCGCGAAATATTCGACCGCAACAAGATCATCGAGGGTATTCGCAAGGCATGCCAGAAACGGCCGGTGAGCGCCGAAGCCATTGAGGACTTCGTGCAGTCGCTGGAGCAGGACCTTCAGGAGTTGCCGCAGAAGGAAATTCCCAGTACATGGATCGGCGAGAAGGTGATCGCCCAGCTCAGGCAATGGGACGACGTGGCTTACGTACGGTTCGCTTCGGTCTACCGTCAGTTCAAGGACATTAAGGAATTCATGGACGAACTGACCACCATCATCAAAGAACGGCGGAAAGCGGAAGAAGAGAACTAGTGGCTGAACCGCGCGAAGACGAGGATCGGATGCGGCAGGCCCTCGGGCTCGCCGCCAGGGCACTGGGGCGAACGTCGCCTAATCCCGTGGTGGGAGCCGTGATCTACCGGGGCGACCGGCTGATCGGACAGGGGTATCACAAAGGTCCGGGTTTGGTCCACGCGGAAGTCGAAGCGATTCGGGCGGCCGGGGACGACCTGTCGGACGCCGTCCTCTACGTTACGCTGGAGCCATGCAACCACTTCGGCCGCACGCCTCCCTGTTCGGAAGCGGTCATCGCTTCGGGACTGAAAAAGGTGGTCGTCGGCATGCGCGACCCCAACCCGCACGTGGCGGGCGGGGGAATAAGGCGCCTTGAAGAAGCGGGCGTCCTGGTGACCGTGGGGATACTGGAAGCCGAGTGCCGGGAACTGAACGAACCCTTCGTCACCGCAACGGAACAGGGCCGGCCCATGGTGATACTGAAGTCAGCGGTGACCATGGACGGCAAAACGGCATCATCCACGGGCGACTCAAAATGGATCACCGGCGAGGAATCCCGTCGGTTCGTGCACCAATTGCGATCCCGATACGATGCGGTCATGGTCGGATCGGGCACCGCGCTCAGGGACAACCCCCGGCTCACCTGCCGCCTCGACCGGGGAGGAAAAGACCCCGTGCGGATCATTGTGGATTCGCACCTGGGAATCAGCCCGGAAGCGAACGTTTTTCACGGCGGCTCCACCGCTCCCACCTTGATCGCGACCCTCGCAAGCGCGCCCGGGGGCAGGGCGCGGATGCTGGAAGGTGTGGGAGCCAGAATTATACGGCTTCCGGAAGATAACGGCAGGGTGGCGATCGAACCCCTGCTGCGGGCGCTGGCGGCCGACGACATCCAGTCGGTGCTTCTGGAAGGCGGATCGACGCTCAACGGTTCGTTCCTCCGGGCAGGAATGGTGGATAAACTGTACCTGTTCTATGCGCCCAAGCTGATGGGCGGCAGCGGCTCCAGGGGCATGGTGGACGAGTTGGGAGCGGAAACCGTCGATCGATGTCTGCGACTGGGGCCGATGAACGTGCGCCGTTTCGGAGCGGACCTGATGGTGGAAACACGCCCTCTGAGGGAGAATGCGTAGCACCATGTTCACCGGGTTGATAGAGGGCGTCGGGGTGGTCGAACGACTCGTGACCGGGGGGGACGGCGGAAAGATTACCGTTACCGCTCCGTTCCTGAAAGGTGGGACCGCCATCGGCGACAGCGTCTGCATCAACGGCGCCTGCCTCACCGTGGTGAATATTGCCGGAGATGGTGTTACATTCGAAGTTTCCCTGGAAACCCTGGCCGCCACCGGTCTGGGGGCGCTGCGCAGGGGCGACCGGGTGAATGTGGAACGGGCGCTGCGGCTTTCCGACCGTCTGGGGGGCCATCTGGTATCCGGGCACGTGGACTGCACGGGAAAACTGATCAAACGGGAATCGGCCGGAACGTCGGTGGCGCTCGGCATTGAAGTGCCGGAAGCCGTCATGCCCTATGTCGTGGAAAAAGGCTCCGTGTGCCTGGACGGCATCAGCCTGACCGTGAACCGTGTGCACAAAACCGGCTTCGAGGTGAACATCATCCCCCATACCATGGGCAACACGACCCTCAATGAGAAGAAGCAGGGGGATACCCTCAATATCGAAACGGACATGATCGGCAAATACGTGGCCAAACTGCTGGCCCCGCGCCCTGCCGAAAAAGACCCGGAAAAGAAAAAAGAGATCGACCCCGAGTTTCTCGCCCGCTACGGATTTCTGTGATCCGAGCGGCGCGTAGTCTGGAGACCATATCATGCCGGTGGCGACCACCGAAGAAGCAATAAACGAAATCCGCAACGGCCGGATGATCATCCTGGTGGACGACGAGGACCGCGAAAACGAAGGCGACCTGACCATGGCCGCGGAAGCGGTGACGCCGGAAGCCGTCAATTTCATGAGCAAATACGGCCGCGGCCTCATCTGCCTTTCCCTCTCGCCCGACCTCGTGGACCGGCTGGGACTGCCGCTCATGGCGGAGAGCAGCACCTCTCCCTTCCGGGCGGCATTCACCGTTTCCATCAATGCGCGAAAGGGAGTCACCCGCGGCATAACGGCACGTGAACGGGCAGCCACCATTCTGGCCGCCGTGGCCGACGACGCCCGGCCCGAAGACTTCGTGCGCCCCGGACAGGTATTTCCTCTCCGTGCCCGCAAGGGGGGCGTGCTGGTGCGCACCGGCCAGACCGAAGGGTCCGTGGACCTTTCCCGGTTGGCGGGATTCAAGCCCGCGGGGGTCGTGTGCCAGATTCTGAACGAAGACGGCACCATGGCCCGAATGCAGGATCTGGAAGTCTTCGCCGCAAAGCACGGCCTCAAGATTGCCACGGTGCGCGACATCATCAGCTACCGGATGAAAAAGGATTCCTTGGTGCATCGGGCCGCTTCGGCCAAATTGCCCACCCCGGCCGGTGAGTTCTTGGCCGTGGCCTATACCAACGATGCGGACGAACATCAGCACGTAGCGCTGGTAAAGGGGACCATCGGGCCGGAAGACGCGGTGCTGGTGCGGGTTCATTCCGAATGCCTGACCGGCGACGTGTTCGGATCGCTGCGCTGCGACTGCGGCGACCAGCTCGAAGCCGCCATGCACAGGGTCAACGAGGAAGGCCGGGGCATCGTCCTCTACATGCACCAGGAGGGCCGTGGGATCGGCCTCATCAACAAACTCAAGGCATACATGCTCCAGGACCAGGGCAAGGATACGGTGGAAGCCAACGTTGCCCTGGGGTTCAAGGACGATCTGCGGGACTACGGCATCGGAGCCCAGATTCTGGCCGATCTCGGTGTGCGCAAGATTCGGCTCCTCACCAACAACCCGCGCAAGATCGTGGGGCTGGAAGGCTACGGGCTGGACGTGGTGGAACGGGTACCTCTGGAGATCAGGCCCAATCCCCAGAACATGCGCTATCTGAAGACCAAATGCGCCAAACTTGGACACATGCTGGAGACCATCGACAACTGACCGGAACACGGTCCGGGGAGTCGCATTACGCGAGTTCAAGGCTAGGGAGGACACATGGCCACGTACTATGAAGGACAGCTCAACGCGGACGGGATGAAATTCGGCATCATCGTCAGCCGCTTCAACGACTTTATCACCGCCCGGCTGCTGGACGGGTGTCTGGACGCGCTTCAGCGCCACGGCGCAAACGGGGAGAACATCAGCGTTTATCGGGTACCCGGTGCGTTCGAAGTGCCGGTGATGGCGAAAAAGCTCGCGGAATCGGGCAAGTTCGATTCCGTTATTGCGCTGGGCGCCGTGATACGGGGTGCCACCGACCACTACACCTTCGTGGCTTCCGAGGTATCCAAGGGCATCGCTTCCGTGTCGCTGAATACGGGCGTACCGGTCATCTTCGGCGTGCTGACCACCGATACCATCGAACAGGCCATCGAACGGGCAGGAACCAAAGCCGGCAACAAGGGCGCGGAATCTGCGGTTACCGCCATTGAAATGGTCGACTTGTTGAGGCGAATTTAGCGTGAGCATGGGGTCCCGGCGAGCAGCCCGCGAGATCGCGGTACAGATTCTCTATCAGATGGACGTCAACGGCGTCAGCGCCAACCAGGCCATCGCCTTCTTTGTCCACCTCATGGAGGGCGAAAAGGAAATGGTGCCCTTTGCCGAGGAGCTGGTGCGCGGCGTGGAGGAACATCTGGACGAGATCGACGAACTTATCCGCAAACATTCCAGCAACTGGCGGTTGGACCGCATGGCCTGGGTAGACAGAAACGTGATGCGGCTCGGAGTGTATGAACTGCTCTACCGACCCGATACCCCTCCCAAAGTGGTGCTCAACGAAGCCGTGGATCTGGGGAAGAAATTCGGCACGGACGATTCCGGAAGTTTCATCAACGGCATTCTGGACTCGGTGCACCATCAACTCGACTCCGAAAAATCGAAACATTCCGGCGGAAAGGCCTGACCGGCCCCTGCCCCCTTTTCATGGGCGGTCCGCCGTCATCTTCAGGAAGTTACGCGATGCAGGAACTTTATAATCCTCATGAGGTGGAAATCCGGTGGCAGAAGACCTGGCAGGACCGCCAGGCATTCCATACCGGGGAAGACAAGGCGCGGGAAAAGTACTACCTGCTGGAGATGTTCCCCTACCCTTCGGGCAAAATCCACATGGGCCACGTGCGGGTGTACACCATCGGCGACGTGGTGGCCCGCTACAAACGAATGCGCGGCCTTAACGTGCTCCACCCCATGGGCTGGGACGCTTTCGGGCTGCCCGCGGAAAACGCGGCCATCGAAAACGACATCCATCCGGCGGTCTGGACCAACAACAACATCGCGCACATGAAGAGCCAACTCAGGCGCATGGGCTTCAGCCACGACTGGGAACGGGAACTCTCCACCTGCGAACCGGAATACTACCGCTGGGAACAGCTCGTCTTCATCAAGATGTTCGAAAAGGGGCTGGCCTACCGTAGGCGTTCCTACGTGAACTGGTGTCCAAAGTGCAACACCGTTCTGGCCAACGAACAGGTGGAGGACGGCTGCTGCTGGCGGCACGGCGACACGGAAGTGGTGCAGAAGGAAATGGACGGCTGGTTCCTCAAGATCACCGACTACGCCGAGGAACTGCTGGAATGGTGCGATCGCCTCACCGGATGGCCCGAACGGGTGCTCACCATGCAGCGGAACTGGATCGGCAAGAGTTCCGGAGCGGTGATCCGTTTCCCCATGGAAGGGTCCGACGGATTCATCGAGGTGTTCACCACCCGACCCGATACGCTGTATGGCGCCACCTTCATGAGCATCGCCCCGGAGCATCCCCTTACCGTAAAGCTCACGGCGGGCACGGACCGGGCAGGGGAAGTGCGGGCATTCGTGGACAAGACCCTGAAGGTCGAGTCCTATATGCGCACCTCCGAAGCTATGGTAAAGGAAGGCGTGTTCACGGGCAAATACTGCATCAATCCGGTGACCAAGGAACGGATGCCCATCTACGTGGCCAACTTCGTCCTGTATGAATACGGCACGGGCGCGGTCATGGCCGTTCCTACCCACGACCAGCGCGATTTCGAGTTCGCCCGTAAATACGGCCTGCCTCTGCGGGTGGTCATTCAGCCCCCGGACAAAAGCCTGGACGAGAACACCATGACCGAGGCGTACCACGATCCGGGCGTGCTGGTGAATTCCGGGCCGTTCAACGGAATGGACAACGAGAAGGCCAAAGACGCCATCGTCGAGCACCTGCAGGAAAACGACCTAGGGCGCAAAACCGTCAAATACCGTTTGAAGGACTGGGGCGTTTCACGCCAGCGTTATTGGGGCGCCCCCATCCCCGTGGTGTACTGCGACAAGTGCGGTCTGGTGCCGGTACGCAAGGAAGACCTGCCGGTGCTACTCCCCACCGACGCGCCGCTGGCCGAAGGCGGCCGCTCGCCGCTGCCCAATCTGGACAGCTTCGTCAACACCACGTGCCCCACATGCGGAGGTCCCGCCCGGCGGGAAACCGATACCATGGACACCTTCATGGAGTCTTCCTGGTATTTCATTCGCTACGCCAGCCCCCGCTACGACAAGGGGCCGTTCGATCGCGAGGCGGCCGAATATTGGATGCCCGTGGACCAGTACATCGGGGGAATCGAACACGCCATCCTCCATCTGCTCTACTCCCGCTTCTACACCAAGGTCCTGCGGGACCTTGGGTACATCAACGCGGACGAGCCGTTCACCCGGCTCCTCACCCAAGGCATGGTGTGCCACGAAACCTACCATTGCCCCCGCCACGGCTACCTCTTCCCCGACCAGGTGAAGGACGGCCGCTGTCACGTGGCGATGAACGGCGACACCTGCGGTGAAACCGTCGAAGTGGGCCCCACGGTCAAGATGTCCAAATCCAAACGGAACGTGGTGGACCCACAGCGGCTCATCGACCAGTACGGCGCCGACACGGTGCGGCTGTTCTGCCTGTTCGCCTCGCCGCCCGAACTCGATCTGGAATGGAGCGAACAGGGCGTGCAGGGCGCATCCCGGTTCCTGGGCCGCGTCTGGCGGCTGGTCTACGACCTCCTGCCCGTGGCCGCTCAGGCCCCCGCTTCCCTTCAGGGGGAAGACGTTCCGGCCGGGGTCAAGGACGTGCACCGCAAGATGCACCAGACCATCCGCAAGGTGAGCAACGACATCGAAGACCGCTTTCACCTCAACACGGCTATCAGCGCCATCATGGAACTGACCAACCTCATGTACAAGGCCAAGGACCGGACGCAACCGTTCGAACCGGCCGAAGCGGCAGTGATCAGGGACGCGCTCGAAAACCTCGTGGTCCTGCTCTACCCCTTTGTTCCCCACATGGCCGAAGAGATGTGGATTGCGCTGGGCTGCAATGACAGCCTGGTGGACCACCCCTGGCCCGTGTACAGCGAAGAAGCGGCGGCCGAGGAGACCGTGACGGTCGTCCTCCAGGTGAACGGAAAATTGCGCGGACGCTTCGATGCCCCGGTGGACATCGCCGAAGAGGAAATGAAGAAAATCGCCTTGGCGGATGAGAAAATTCAGGGCTGGATCGAAGGCAAGACCGTGCGCAAGGTGATTGTGGTGCCGGGAAAGCTGGTGAACGTTGTCGTTTCGTAACGATGCGGCGGAACATCGGATGACTGAAAAAGGAACACGGCCGGTGCTTCGGGGGACCCACTCAAATCCCCCCTGCCCCATATCGCAACTATAGCTGTAACAGCAACGACTTACAAAGGTTTCGCGACGGTCGAAATGAGTTCATACGGCAGCCAGAAAGCAGACGGTGCACCGCGAGCGAGAAAATCCCCCCCGGCCCCCCTTTGTCAAAGGGGGGAGATGGCGCACCTCCCCGGGAAAACCTCCCGTCTCCTTCTTCCCCCGGGAGAGGGTCGGGATGAGGGCAGATGTACCCCATCACGAACAGCCGACAGTGCCTGCGATGCCGTAGAGAACCCGCAGCTCCCCCCGCCTTCGGCACCCCCCTCAATGAGGGGGGCACGGGGGGAGTGCAACGCTCTCCAAAGCTGCCGACGTTTTCGCTTCCCCCGACAGAATAGCGGCCTACTGCATACCCTTCTCGCCCTCACCCTTCTGGCGTCGCTCCTGACGGGGTGCGGGTATAAATTCCGGGGGCAGAGTTCCGCGCTGCCGCCGCACATCAAGACGGTAGCCATTCCGATTTTCGAAAACCACACCAGCGAGCTGGGTCTGGAAAACGTCCTTACCCAGAAAGTCATCGCCGAGTTCAACCGCAGGCAAATGTTGAAGGTAAAAACGGTCGACCACGCCGACGCCGTGCTCTCCGGCGTCATCTTCGCCATCCACTATTCGCCGGTGTCGTACGGAGCCGACGAACGGGCCACGGAACGCCGGGTGCAGCTCACGGTGAACGTGAGCATGAAGGACGTCTCTACAGGGAAAATGCTCTGGTCACGCCAGGGGTTGACGTATCTGGAATCGTACGCGGTGGCGGCCAAGGACCCGGTACTGACGGACTACAACAAACAAGCCGCCCTGGCCAAGATTTCCGACAACCTGGCCGAGAAAATCCATGATTTTCTGTTTTCCGGTTTTTAGAAGAGGGTTTCGGAAGGCGCTCTCGGACACAGGAAGAGAACGAAGGCCGTTTCTTCCCGTTCCGGAGGAACTGCGGAGTGGGAAACTACCGGGGCCGTGTTCCCCGCGCACGGAGAAGCGAAGCCCCGGTGAAACTTATTCGGCCTTGGCCTGCAGACTATTGAGGCGGCGCATGAGTCTGGACACCTGCCGGCTGGCTTTTTTCTTGTGGATGACGCCTTTCGCGCCGGCCTTCTGGATAACGGGCACCGCTTCCTTCATTGCCTGTTGGGCTGCGGTCTGGTCCTTCATCTCCACGGCCTTGACCACACTCTTGACCATGTTTTTTACCCGGGTCTTGCGGCTCGCGTTTCTGGCCCGTCTCTTTTCACTCTGGCGCGCCCGTTTCAGGGCTGAAGCATGGTTTGCCAATTTGTCCTCCCGTTTGCGGCTGTCTGCATGCCTGCTTTACACATGGGGCGGTGAGCCCGATGGTGCTAAACCGTTTTTAACGAAGTTTTCTTCATAAACGATGACCAATCCATTGTCAAGATAAATCCGGGTACTCATGGGCGAACATGAAAGCATAACCCGCGCCGCGGGCGTGGTGGGCGGGGCCACTCTGGTAAGCCGCATCCTGGGGTTTGTTCGGGACGTGGTGGTGGCCTACTTTTTCGGCTCAGGCATGGCCGCGGACGCGTTTTTCGTGGCGTTCCGCATTCCCAATCTGCTGCGGCGCCTCCTGGCCGAGGGCGCACTCAGTGTTGCTTTCATACCTGTCTTCAGCGAGTATGTTACGCAGCGCTCCAAGGACGAGGCCCTGGACATGGCGCGCACCGTATTCACGGCGCTGGCCCTGGTCCTTTTGTGCATTACCCTGCTGGGAGAACTGTTCGCCCCGCTGCTGGTGCAGGTAATGGCTCCCGGCTTTGTGGACGATCCGGAAAAATTCCGCCTCACCGTCTGGCTCACCCGGCT
The DNA here is from genome assembly GCA_963826125.1 of uncultured delta proteobacterium. Taxonomy (GTDB): domain Bacteria; phylum Desulfobacterota; class Desulfarculia; order JACQYL01; family CAWGVV01; genus CAWGVV01. Next base: position 1,912,986 of record CAWGVV010000001.1, read on the forward strand.
CACCTTTCCCTACATCTTTTTCATCGGCCTGGTGGCCGTGTGCATGGGCGTGCTCAATTCCCTGCGCCATTTCGCCGCTCCGGCCCTGGCCCCGGCGCTGCTCAACGTCTTCATGATCCTCTGCGTGTACGTGTGGTCGCTCGTCTTCCACCGTCCCATCGCCGGTCTGGCGGTGGGAGCCCTCATGGGCGGCATGGCCCAGCTCGCGTTGCAGGTGCCGTTCATGATTTCCCGCGGGTTCTCCTTCCGTCCCAGCTTCGCCTTCAGGCGTCCGGCCATTCGGCGCATTCTCGTACTCATGGGGCCCGCCGCCATGGGAGCGGCGGTGTACCAGCTCAACGTGGTGGTGGGCACCCTGCTGGCCTCCATGCTCCCCCAGGGCAGCGTATCGGCCCTCTACTACGCCGATCGGCTGGTGGAATTTCCCCTGGGCGTATTCGGCATCGCCCTCGGCACGGCCACGCTGCCGTCCATGTCCCGCTATTGGGCCAGAAACGACGTGCATGGCATGGTGCACGCCTTTTCCCATGCCATGAAACTGATAATGTTCATTACCCTCCCCGCTTCCGTCGGGTTGATCGTCCTGCGCCATCCCATTGTGCAACTCCTCTTTCAACGGGGGGCTTTCGGGGCCGAATCCACCCGCATGACGGCAGTCGCCCTCTTCTATTATACCCTGGGTCTGTGGGCCTTTTCCTCCGTCCGCATCCTGGCCAACATGTTCTATGCCCTGCAGGACACCAAGACCCCGGTAAAGGTGGCCGTGCTGTCGTTCGTCGTCAACGTGCTGTTCAGCGTGGCCCTCATGGGCCCCCTCAAACATGGTGGGCTGGCCCTGGCCACCAGTCTGGCGGCGGCCGTCAATGTCCTGGTGCTGCTGCATCTGCTCAGAAAGCGAATGGGAAGGCTGGAGGGAAGGTCGATTCTGGCGTCCTTCCTCCGTACCGCCGCATCGGCGACGGTCATGGCCGGAGTGCTCTACGGCCTCGCGGCCTTCTCCACACCCGGAACCCCGCTCGTCCGGCTTGCTGTTTCCCTGGTACTGGGGACCTTCGCCTATTTTGTCGCCGCCCGGCTCTTCGGGTGTGAGGAACTGAATCACTTTACGGCGCTGCTCCGGCGGAGGCAAAAAGCCTCGGCCTGACGGCCCACCTACCGCCGGTTGCGTTGACGGCATGGAATCTTTGTCGTATGTGAAGGGGATACTTCAGAGGAAGGCATACGACCGTTCAGAACCATGACCGATCTCATCTCCGCCATTCAATCCTGGGATACCCGAACGCTCCTCTGGATCAATCTGGACTGGCGAAATCCCTTCTTCGACTGGCTCATGCCCTTTGTCTCGCGGTTCCAGAATTTCCAATATCTCATGGCGGCGCTGGCCTTGTTCCTGCTGTGGAAAGGCGGAGCCAGGGGGCGCACGTTCGTGGCCTCTTCCCTGCTCCTGCTGTGGATAACCGACCGGGGCAACTCCGTGGGGCTCAAGCTCCTGTTCGATCGGCCCCGTCCCTATGACACTTTGACCGGCATCTATGCCTACGTCTCCCGACATTGGGTGGTCACCACCGCCGAAAGCGTTCACCGCCATGCGGGCAGCCGTTCCTTCCCTTCAACCCATGCGGTGAACGTCTGGGCCATGGCCGTGCTGGCCGGGCTCTTTTTCCCCCGCTGCCGACCGTATGCTTTCAGTTTCGCCGCCCTGGTTTCCCTGTCCCGCGTCTATCTGGGGGAACACTATCCCCTGGACGTCATCGGCGGAGCCGTGGTGGGGTCGACGGCCGCGATCCTTTTCTATTGTCTGCTGAAGTTCGTCTGGAAAAAGGCGGACTCGCAAGAAAGATTGGTATGGAAGGTTTTTCCCCGGAAATGAACCCACCCTCCCCTCCGGAAAACAACGGGCAGCGCTACGTCGTCTCCTTTGTGCTGTTCATCGGTCTGTTCACCGTATTCCGCCTCATCTACGCCGCCCATTCGGGAATGGACCTGGCCCCGGACGAGTCGTACTACTGGGACTGGTCGAGGAGGCTCGACTGGGGCTATTACAGCAAGCCGCCCATGATCGCATGGGTCTACGCGCTCGTCACTTGGATCGGGGGCAGCACCACGTTCGCCGTGCGCGCCGGAGCAGCGCTCATCATGGCGGGCACCATGACCGGCCTGTTCTTTTTCGCCCGGGCAGTCTATTCGTCCCGCGTGGCGTTCTGGACCGTGGCCGCGGCCTCGTTCACGCCCGGCATGGCGGCGGCGGCCACCATCCTGACCATCGATTCCCCGCTGCTCCTTTTCTGGGCCTGGACGGCATATTTCACCTATCGGGCATTGACCGGCGGTTCCTTTGGCTGGTGGATCGCCGCGGGATTGGCCATGGGCGGAGGCATGCTGTCCAAACAGGTGATGATCGGCTTCGCCCCGCTGACGGCGCTGGCTTTGTGGTTTGTTCCGGGCGGCAGGCGGAAGATTTTTTCCCCGGGCTTCATCCTGTTCACCGTGCTGGGATTCTCCATGCTGCTTCCGCCGATTCTGTGGAACTTGCACCATCACTGGATAACGTTCCAGCACACCGCGCACCACGTGCAGCTCGAATCCGGCGGACACCTGCTGCACCCGTCGTTCTTTTTCGAATATCTGGGCGGGCAGGCCGGCGTGACGACGCCGGTGCTGTTCGCCATGCTCTGGTTCGTCTGTTGGAAAGTGGCTAAGCACCATGCGGCCGCGAGGGAGCTGCGGGTCCTCTACCCCGCGCTGCTCTGCTACCCCGCGCTGGTGGGATTTCAGGGGTTGTCCATCCTGTCGCGCGTGGAACCCAACTGGCCCGCCCCCTTCTACCTCACGGGCATGGCGCTCACCACCGGTTGGGCGTTGGGAGCGCTCACGGGACCCTTCGCTTTCTCCGCCAAACGTAAACGCGTCTTCAGGGCGGCCCTGATCGTGGGCGCCATCTTCACCTTCTTCACCTACTTTCCCGGAACCCTGGGGTGGTTCGGCTTTCCCATCAGCCGAAAAACCGACCCGACCTTCCGGCTCCTGGGGTGGTCGAACCTGGGGAAAAAAGTGTCGGAAGTGAAACGGGAAATCGAAGAGAAACGGGGATGGGAGCCGGGATCGTGCCTGGTTTTGAGCGATCGCCGCGAAATCGTGAGCCAGTTGGCGTTCTACATGCCCGAAAAACCCAGGACGATGGTCTGGCCGGTCAAACCCGGCATTCACAGCCAGTATGAATTGTGGGGCGGACTGGAATCCAACATCGGCCGCAATGCGATTTTCGTCACTCCGCACAGCGACAATCCGGCCGCAACAGCCTATTCATGCTTCCGGGACATTGCCAAGGAGGTGACGTTTACCGTGCCCCTCAAGGACGGCGTGGAAAAAGAGTACACGGTTTTCGTCTGCACCGACCTGCTGCGGCCGCCGCACCCGAGGTAATTTATCTCTTTGAGCGATTTCCCGCTTACGAGATTCCTCGCTTGCGCTCGGAATGACAACATCGGTACCGGCTGAAAGGAAGAACTCGAAGAGCACTCCCCAACAAGGTTTCCCAACGCCGTACAAGCAGCATCAATACTTGTACCGCCAGATGAGGTCCGCTCCTGTAGTCTGATCGTCGCCGATCTGGCTTTCGATGCCGAAATGATCGGTGATCTCGTATTCCACGGCCACTTCGTTTCCGCCGTTCTCGCCGAACTTGCGCCGGTAGGTCATGAAGACGTGGGGAGCAACGTATTTGCCGAGTTCCAGCGATCCTCCGGCCAGGCCGGACGTCCCGCCCTGGTATTGCACGATGTCGAAATTGAAGGGCCCACCCAGGATGTCTTTCAGGTTCTTGGCCACCAGGCCGCCGATGAAGGTCGCGGCGGTGCTTTGCAGGTTGGAAGCCTGCGACCGGGACAGGTTGCTCACCGGGCGGCCGAACAGCAGATAGGCGATGATGTCCGAATCGTCCATGACGGGGTCGCTCGTAAGCTTCACCACGGGTTTTGACGCCGTTCCGGTGATGTTACAGAAAATCTGCACGGTGTTGATTTTATAGACCGCCGTTATGTCCAGGTTGGGGTCCGGTTCCTTCAGGGCGATGAACGTCACCGTTCCGCTCTTGATGGTGAACACCTTCTCCGCATACTCGTAGAAACCGCGCACCGTGTTGATTTGCCCGTTGATCCGAAGATCGCCGCCCGAGTCCTTGGCCAGACGCAGGTCACCCTTCATCTCGATGTTGGTCCCGATGCCGCGCACCCACATCCTCCCCGGCACGATCACATGGACCCGAATCTTCATTCCCTTGTAGATGTCAGGAGGCTTCTTCGCCGCCCGGGGCTGTTGCTCTCCCTCCACTTCCGTGTCCACTATCACCACGTTGCGGTCGGCCCGCTCCGTGATACGGTCCACGCGCACTTCGCCGTCAGTCAGGGTAACGTCCCCCTTCACCGAAAGCTCCCGCGGCGGGCCGCTCCCCTTTATTTCCATGGAGAGCACCGTTTTCAGGTCGCCGCCGTAGTCCACCGGCACGTCGTCGGCCTTGATGTTCAGGTCCACCTCGGTGGGGCGGTAATCCGTAAGCGATACCGTACCGCCCGCCGATATCCGGCCTTTGTCTCCCACGTGGGCCGAGAATTCTTCAAGTCGCACGCGATTCGCCCCGAAGGTGCTCTTGAGGACGAGCTGGCGCACGGGCTGTTTCAGATGGGCCAGCTGCAGCTTCTCGCCGTTCAACGCGACATTTCCCAAAATGGACGGCCGGCGGGGATTCCCCGTGGCCTTCATGTCCACGGTCAAAGTTGCCTTTGCTTCACGGACTTCCGGGACCAGCCCGGGCAGAAAGCCGAGGTCCACGCTATCGCCGCGCAGGGAAACGTCCAGACCCGCGTTGGGCAGCCGGTCGCCTTGCGCGGTGAAGGCAAGATTTACGGGGACGACGCCCTGCAAGGTAAAAGCGCCACCCTTGGCCGCCTGAATGGTACCCGATACCCTGGCCCGCCGGTCCGCGTAACGGATGGTGAGGGTCAGGTCCATGGTTTCCTCGGCCGCGTATGAAGCGGATCGCAGCCCGACGTCCGCCTTGATCGCCGGCGCGTCGGCGGTGCCGGTCACGTCGGCATCCACGTTCAGCGTTCCCGAAGGGGGGTTTTCAGTCCCCGCCAGCGTCAGGGTATCCTTCACATCCAACCCGGCCACCCGCACATGAAAATCGTTCGCGCCCCTCAGGGAGAGGGCACCGGAAACGGACACCGTCTGTTTTCCCGATATCAGCGACAGCGACCGGACCGTCACCGCATCCGGTTTGACCGTCACGGCGAGCGGCTGTTGCGTTCGCCAACTGCCTTCGCCGCTCTGTGAGGTGAGATGGAGGGTACCCTCAAGGGAGAGCGAATCCACCGGTCCGCGCACGGTGAGATCGGACGTGAAAAGGCTCGGCAGGTTTTCTTTCACCGGCAGCGGTACCTGGCGGGTAGTGAGGGACGCTTCCACCGTCTCAGGCTGGTAATTTTTCAGTTCCACGGTCCCCTTGAGGTCCAGTTTCCCCTGTCCACCTAGAGTGGCGTCGAGCTTTTCGACCCGGATGCGATTCGGCGTGAAGGAAGCGGAAGCCGCAAAGGGGCCGATGGAATAATCGGTGCCGTTCAGCTCCAGTTTCGTTCCTTCCAGGGAAGCGTTGCCGTTGAGCATCGGGGCCGTGGGATTGCCGGTGGCCCTGACATGCATGGTCACGCGCGCGTCCAATGTCTGGACGGCGGGCACGAGGCCGGCCACGAAATTGAGGTCCACCTTGTCGCCCGCCACTCGGACGTCCATTCCTTCCGACCCGAGGCGCGGCCCTTCCGCGCGCAAGGCAAGATCGACCGGCACCGTCCCTTTCAGGGAAAGAGTGTTGCCGTCCTTGGCCCGCACTTCACCCGAAAGGGAGGCCTTCTTATCGGCATAATCGACCTTCAGGTTCACGTCGGAAAAACCGTATTGTTTCCCCTGCCAGGTGAGATCGGCAAGGTCCACGTCGGCCTTGATGACCGGGGATTCGGCCTTGCCGGTGACCCGAACGTCCGCATTGACCATTCCTCCCTCGGGCAGCCGGCCGGACTTGGCAAACGATTTCAGCAGTTCGCCCGCCCTGATGTTCTTCAGGCCCAGGGAGAAGTCGTTGGTCCCTTTCAGGGAAAGCGTGCCTTTCGCGGTTATCTGCTGGTCCTTTTGGGAAAGGGTGAGCGACGATACGCGCAGGGTGTCGTCGGCCAGAGTCACGGCCATGGGGCGCAGTGTCGACCAGTCCAGACCGTGCCCCTTGTCTTCCACATGCAGGGTGCCGGTGACGTCCAGTACTTTGTCGATGTCTCCTTTCGCCCGCAGATCGCTGGTGAGGGCGAGGTCGAATCCCTGCACCGGCAAGGGCGCTTGCCTGGTTTTCACCGACACGTCCACTGTCCGGGGGATGAACTCCCGATGCTTCACCGTACCGGAGACGTCGAACGTGCCCTTGCCCGCCTGCCCCGAGAACGCTTTGATGTCGATGGCGGAGGGGTCGAAGGAAACGTCGGCCGCCACATTGCGGAGGGAAACGTCCGGGTTCTGCAACTCGATTTCCTTCCCGTCCAGGGAGAGGTTCCCCGACAAGTCGGGTTTCCGCGGATCGCCCACGATCCGCAGGTCCACATTCATGACCGCTTGCAGCTTTTTTATGACCGGTGTGAACCCTTGGGCAAAGGCCAGATTGACCTTCCTCCCCTTCACGTTCAGGTTCAGGCCGGATGACGGCAGCCTCGGCCCCTCGGCGCGCAGGGCAAGATTCACGGGCACCGTTCCGGCGATGTCGAGCCGGTTGCCGTCGGGCGCCAGGACGGCGCCATCGATGCGCGCCGTCTTGTCCGCATAGTTGACGTTCACGGAAACGGAGGAGAGCTTGTTTTCCCGCCATTGCACGTCCGTGACGTTCGCTTCGACCTTGACGAGCGGGGCGTCCGGTTTGCCCGTGACGTGCAGATCGGCGGTCAGCTGCCCGTGGGGAGGTTCTTCCATGCCCGCCAACTGAAGGTTTTCCGCCAGCAGGATGTTCTTCAGGGAAGCGGTAAAGTCGCTTTCACCCTCCAGGGAAATTGTCCCGTGAAGGTTCACGGACTGCTTTCCGTTGGAAAGTGCAAAAGAGCGTAGTTCGATGGCGTTGGAACTCACGGCGGCCTTTACCGGTTCCCGGGCTTCCCAGATCGAGCCTTTCAACCCCGCCCGCAAACGGCTGAGTACGATCTCCTTGCGTTCGGCATCCAGACCGGTTACGGACCCGGCGAGTTCCACCGTGCCCGAAGGTTCCAGGCTGCCCTTCAGCGTCATTTCGGCATTCTGCGGAGAAACCCGGCCGGAGAGCGTCAGGGAGGGGACCGACGTGGTCTGAAAGACACCTTTCTTCACCGTGAGATCGACCGTAGTGGCCAACTCCTCCGTCCGGCCGGTCAACTTCAGGGAGAGATCGTCCATCGTGACGCCGGGTCCGGACACGTTCCGCGCATCGAGTTGGCCGTCGACGACCGGCCGCAGGGTTTTTCCCGAAATCGTAAACGCTCCGTCTGCCGACCCTTTTACCGGTTCGGTCATGAATGGCGCGGTGACCTGGGCCAGATCGCCGAGGTGCAGGGAAAGGCTGCCGTTCACGTCGCCCCGGATTTCCCCCGACCCCTTGAACGCCACCCTGCCGCCGTCCACCAGCACTTCCGCCTGCTCGACGGTAAACGATCCGCCGCCGTACGTGCCTTCCACTCGCGCTTTCCGCACGCGGGCTTCCCGGAAGGTGCAATCGTCGGCCGAAAGGTTCGCCTTCACGCGGGATTGCATCAGGGGAGCGCCAGGCTCCTTGTTGAAGGAGCCGTTCAGGTTGAGGTCTCCGACCCGCACGGGTATCGGTTCCGGTTTGAGGCCGGTAAGGTCCACGCCTGCCGCCTTCAACCGTATGGTGCCCGATGCACCCTGCTTTTCATCCATGGCTCCGGCGAGTTTGACGGCGGCGGAGAGATCGGCTTTGCCGAGCGACGAACTGACGTTCGCCTCCACCGTTCCCGCCAGTCCCGGCGACAGGTTCGCCGCAATCAGCACCTGTTCGACGTTGTACCCGCCCACCGTGGAATCGGTGACTTCCACTCGCGCGTTTCCCTTCATGCTACCCAGACCCTTGCCTTCGAAACGGCCGGTGACCTTCCCGTTCACTTCTCCGCTCACCGCCGGGGTCCACGTGCCGAGCAGAATGCTGCCGAACGTGCACGTCAAATCCGCCTGCAGCGTTTCGCCTCGTTGAACGGCGACGGTACCCTGCACCTCCTGCCGCGGGGTGACGTTTACCCGGAAATCGGCGGTGGGGTGCTGCGATGACCCGGATACCGTGATGGAAGCGGAGACCGTTTCGTCGGGGATGGGCCGGTCGAGCACCGTCGCCAACTCCTTCAGGGCCAGGGAGGGTACGTTCAGGGTAATGGCTATGTTCCCGTTGGGCCGGGCGAGGTCGGCGCTTCCGGCCAGCGTGACGGTCGAACGCGGGGTGCGCAGCCCAAAGGTCCGCACCTGCAGCATGCCGTCCCGAAACGCGCCCTGAACCTCCAGCGACGCTTCCAGGGTTTGGCCCGATTTTTCATCCTTCACACGGATGTGTCCGTTCCCGATCCGCGCCGATTCCAGCAGGAACTTCCAGCCCGGACCCGAGGAGGGCTCTTGCTCCTTCGGCGGCTGCGTTTCCCCTCCCCCGCCGATCTTTTGCACGTTCCAGGTGCCGTCCGCTTCCTTCCGCAGGAACACGGACACCGCTTCCACGTCCAGGGACCGAACGAGGATGGTCTTGTCCAGCAGGGCGGGGAGCGAATAGCGCACGGAGAGCCGTTTCAGCTCCAGCAGCATCCCTTCATCGTCCGCGACGCGGAGGTTTTCCAGGACGATGGTGCGGAGAAAATTCCCGTCAAGCGCACCGATGGAAACCTTGAGCTTCAACGCTTCGGAAGCTGCCTTTTCGACGCGCGAACGCACGGCATCCTTGACCGGCCCGGTCTGGAGCGCCAGCAGACCGGCCAGAAGCAGGCATACAATGGACACCAGGACGAAGCCCGTTATTTTGAGCACCCGTTTCATGCGCTAAAACGCCTGTCCGATGCTGAAATGTATTTGATAATGACTGTTGTTATCGTACTCGGGGTTCAATTGATAGCCGAAATCCACCCGGACGGGACCGATGGGTGTGGTGTACCTGATGCCCACGCCGGCCGTAAACCGGACGTCGCCGAAATTTACCGTATAGGGGGACGGGTCCACCTGTCCGAAATCCACGAAGGCCACGCCGCCCAGGTCCCGCCACACGGGGTAGCGCAATTCCACGGACCCCTCCAGCAGCGTATCCCCGCCGATGGGATTGTCGTTCGAATCCCTGGGACCCAGTTCCTGAAAGCCGTACCCGCGCACGCTCATGGTGCCGCCGGAAAAAAACCGTTTGAAGATGGGAACGTCGGTTGCCCCCTCGGTGGCTTCAATGGTGGAAAGCACCAGCTTGCTCGCCAACACCATCTTGCGCGGAAGCTTCCAGTAGTGCCGGGCCTCGCTCGTCAGACGCAGATATCCGAGTTCGGACCCCAGGGCTTCCGCCGCCACGTCCGCTTCGAAACGGAAGAAATATCCCTTGACCGGATTGAGCACGTTGTCGCGGTTGTCATACTGGAGGAACGTTTTGCCCGTCGAAATGAAATACTTCTCCCCCCGCTGCGACAGTTCGAATGCAGTGTCCGCTTGCACGTTCGTGGGGTTGTTGTATTCCAGGGTATGTCCGACTCCCAGGGACAGATGTTTGCCGAAGAGCCGCGTAACGGTGAGGTCGTTGAAAAGCTGCTCGTTGGTGAAGCTCACCAACTCATCCTTGCGATAGCCCAACTGGTCCTGCAGGAACTGACGGTCGTGGTAGAAGTAGGGCTGCTTGAAGGTGGCAGCCAGAGATTCCACCAGGGAGGAGTACTTGGCCTCCACGGAAAGGTTGCGCGCCTGCCCCAGGAAATTGTAGTGGCTCCAGGCCACGCTGGCGCGCAGCTTGTCCTCGGTGCCGTATCCGATGCCGAAGGTGACGTCCCGCGGCTTGCGGGGTTTGGTTTCGATAGTGACGGGGAGGGAATCGGGCCGTTCCGGTTCCGGCGTTCCCAGGTCCACTACGACCAGGTTGAAAGGCCCGAGCCCGAAAATCTGCCGCTGGGATTCCTTCACTTTGTCGGCGTTGTACAGTTCCCCTTCCTTGAACGTTACCTTGGCCTTGACCACCTTGGGATCGATGTTGCGCAGCCCGTCCACCGTAATTTTTCCGAACCGGTATTTTTCTCCCGGTATGACGGTCAGCCGAACGGTGGCCGAGCGCGTCTTTCTGCTCACCACCGCCTTCCAGTCCACGTCGGCTTTGGCAAATCCGTGGTTGCCCAGGTAATCCGTCACTTTGCGCCGGGAAGTCTCGTAATCTTCCTGGTTGAATATCTTGCCGGGTTTCAGTTCGATCAGACTGCGTATCTTTTCCCGGTCGGCCTCGTCCAGACTCTCCATCCCCTGCACGTCCACCGACTTGATAAGGGTGGGCGGTCCGGGTTCGATCTTCACGTGGAGCTTAACGCGGTGTTTTTCCTCGTCACGGTCCACGTCGATGTTCACACTGCTTTCGTAGTACCCCCACCGCTGGTACAGCCGGATGATGAGATCGGTGTCGTATTGCAGGTTTTCTTCTTGAAAGGTGGGGAGCTTGTCCCAGGGGATGTACCTTTTCCAGCCGGGACCCTTCAGCGTCATTTTGCTGCGGATAACCTTTTCCTGCTCGGGCGTGGCCCCGTCGATTTCGACCGAGCCGATGCGCCAGACAACAGTGCCGGTCTCCTCGGCATGAGTGAAGAGCGGATACAGCGCCGTAACCAGGACAAAAACCGCGACGGCCGTTGTCGAGAGCGTTCTTTTCATGCGTTTGGAATTGATTGCCCTTCCGTTCCGGAAAGCGCCTGCCTCGCGGTTGAACGGGGAGTGCGGAACTCTCCGCCTCTGATATGATGTTCCATTCAGATTAGCACAAGAATGAACCGATCGAAAGGTGGTCCGCTCCAATCGGGGTTTTCGAGAGGGATAGGGCGAAGGGCGGCTATGGGGCAAAAAAAAATGGCCCGCCAGGGAAAGGGGGGCTAAACCTGGCGGGGCTTGGGTTATGGGGTCGTATGAGGCGTTCGGTTTGTAATATAGCAACCTGCGTGCCAAAATAATATGCTTTATTTTTGTTCATTATCAGCAAGTTACAAATTCCCCTTTCCCGCTGCAACGGTACGGGAAGCCGTTTTTTGGTTCTCCATGAACAATATTTGTCGCAAGGCCGTTTTTTCAACCGCCGGATGAGAAAACGAGGTTTGTTCTTTGCGGCTATCGACACGCCGGGAGATGCCAAACAGCTCGTCTCAGCATTGCTTTTCCATTGCTTACAGGCCCCATTATGCTTGACACTCGCAGCGAGTTCCTTTATAGCGCTGATGGAGAAACGCTCTGCAAAAAGGTCATCTCGGTCCCATCGTCTAGTGGCCTAGGATACCGGCCTCTCACGCCGGCGACACGGGTTCGAACCCCGTTGGGACTGCCAATTATTTCAGGGAGTTAGCGATGGATGCCGACTCCCCTGTTTGTTTTTGGTTGCGGATAGGTTGCGGAAGGCTGTGATAAGGCGGGTTCATCAACAAGTCTACAGCATTCCGATTTCCACCGAAATGGTCACGGATAAACTGATATCTCACTTGGGCACCCCGCGAGAAGATGTGTGTCCACTAAAACGAAGAGTGTTCAGTCTCACATTTCTCCATAAGAGAAGCCCTGTAAATATACGGCCCATTGCCCATACTCTTTCTTCATTGTGCCTTCCTTTTATATAGCGGTATTTCATATCCTCTGTCGCTGTAGCACAACAGGCGTCCTTTTTCGAACCCATACAATCTCTGTGTGATGTTCCATTTATCGACGATAGGATCTTGCTTTTTTTGACTATAGCAGCTGCGCTCACTTAAGACAGCCCATACTGCCACAAGTCCGGCTTGATCGATGGCTGCCAGGAAAGCCTCTTTTTTCACCAAAAGCGGTGAACCAAAATCAGGCTTGCCGTCCTTTCCTCCAAGGCAGAATGTCAATAATTCCCCTGCATGATTGACATACTCGAAGTCAGTGCCGGTCCATCTTAGGTTTAGAAGTTGGCAAACAATCGGGCCAGGCAAACGCGCATAGATGTTTGATCGTTCGTTGCTGTACCTGCAGACAGTTTGATGTACATTCATGTCGAGATTTAGATTGTTTAACCAAGGGTCTTTCGAACGGCTGGCCTCGACAATTTCTTTCATCGAAGGTGCCCACGGATACTCACCGAGCCATAGCTTGTGAAATTCCAGATTATCAACTCCGTTGCCCCAGAATTTGTGTTCTTTGACCATTCCTAAAAAACGCTCTTTGCCTCCACTAGAAATTAGCCAGCACCGAAGGTCTGTCCACATTTTTAGCCGGCCTTCCTTTTCCTCATCTTGTGTCATTGTTAAAGTCTCGGTCCAGGTGTAATGACATGACAAGGTTAGCCACTCACCTTGCCGATCTGGAACGCTGGGTTGCTCAATCAGAGATTCGAAACTTGGTGGCGAGGCCATGACCCAACACTCACGGTTGAAGCGCAATTCAAGGTCAGCAAAGGGGTCGGGACAGGTGATCCACCACTCTATATTTTCTTCAGAAGGAAGGTCTTGTTCTGAGGCCAGATCAAATTGTTCTTGCGGATCTGAGGGCGGCTCTGTTGGGTCGAAGTCGCGAACATAGGTTTGCCAGGCACCCTTAAACACAGGCTCGTTGCCTGACCAGTCTTTTGGCATGCGGTAGCGGTCAGATAAATAGCCAAGGAATTCGTGAAGCGCGATCCACTGATACTTCTTACTGAGACGTTCAACCTTATTGTTCTCTTCATCAACCCGCAAGCGACCATGGCTCGACCTTTTCTCGTAATCGCCAAATCTCTCCGGGGTCCACCCGAACTCTCTTATTCTTTGCAGAATATATCTTCGCGCAACGAAACCACTAAATCCTCTTGCCCGGCCCTTCTTTGTCCGTGGGCGCTGTTTAAGTGTTCTTCGGGAAAAATGATGAATTTCTGCCTCCATTTCATACCGCCCAAAGTCCCCATAGCAACCTGTCTCTTCGGGTTGCAAGGAATGTTTTATCCATTCCCATCCTTCCTGTTCTTCTGTTTCCTTAGCCTTGGTTTCCGCCATGATTTTGGGCCACTTCGAGTGATAGATGGGTCTGCAGTCTTCGATTTGTATCCCTTCCGGAAGTGCCCCACAGTAATTTGCATACTCCATAATGAGCTGTGCGAAGTCGCGCTGCAGGATGTTAGCAGGCACATGTTCACCGGCGAACATGTATTGGTAAACTACCGAAGCCAAGTTACCTAACGCATCCTTGTCTCTCTCCCGAAGCGCAACCCCGCAGGCGGCTGCGTAAACTCTCTCAACCACGTAGGAATCGTTGCAGTTGTGGAACTCTTTGATAAGTTCAGCCGCGAGATGAGTTCGTCCGATTAATATGCGGGTCAATGCCAAACTCGCACGTTGCCGTAAAAGCCGATAGTTGCTCGTTAGCACCCACGCCAAAAAAAGAGCGGCGAGCCATGCCTGCTCATCGGAAATTAGGTGTGACGGAACACTAAATGACCAACGGAGGATATCATCCACTACCGATCGATCCATCCAATTGACCATCTCATTCACAACGATAGTCCAATTCAACTCCCGTTCCCAAAGCCTAGCCTGACTTAGACGCATATGCAGACGTCGTGCATTTAGCGGATGCTCTGGAATGGTGATCACCCGCAGTCGATGCTCTAAGTATTCCCGCGAACCCAAGTTATGAGCACACAAGACAAGCAGCTCCTCGGTACGCGGGGTGATAGTAGCTGCGGTTCGCCAGGGCAAGGACATAAGGATATCGTGGTAAAGGGTGGGAGAGAGAGTTTTCGAAGTAAAAAAGTCTATGAATTCGCGACCAAACCTCTCGGGTACCAGGATGGCGAGCATTCTTAAAAGTCCCCGGTTGTCGTAGAGGGTGAGGGAGTCCTTAATCCACCCATCAGGGAGGCCATTATTTCGCCAGCCAACCTGCAGGTCATCTGCGGAAGTGTAATTGTCGAGCATTCTTGATGCGATGAAGTAATCCGAAAAACGTTCATAGGGAAACCGAACGACCGTTTCCGGCTCATCTCGACTACCATCCCTGAAACGTGGCGTTTCAACAATCATCCCGTTTGACCGGAGGTGGGTATAGAGTGACCGACTTTCGCCCCCACCATCAAAAAGCCGATCTATCTCCGAACGGATTTCGTCATAAAGGATGGATTGTCCGTGATTTTCGGATATTTTAGCAGCAAGGAGATCAATAGCGCTTTTTACCTTGTATTCCGGGCAATCAGTTTTCTCGCGGATTATTTCTTGGCACTTCTTGACGCGCTTCCTTAGGATTTGGTCGAAACTCAATGGTCCGGGCGGAACACGGCTGTTGGCATACGCCTCACAGAAGGTCTTTAGGAAAAGTGGGTTTCGGAACTCTTCGAGAACCGGCGGGAAATGATCGGAGGTCACCTTGTAACCCTTAAAGTAAGTTGCTATGGCTTGAAAGACGTCCTCTCCGAAACCATGATGTTCTATGCTTGACCACTCGGTATCGGTTCCTTCCGCCAGGGGTCTGGGAAGAACAAATGCGGCAAAATCACTTCTACAACTGACCATAATGCGGAGATTGCGATACGGTTTAATTTGCGCGGCTGCTTGAAGCAGGTGGCTCTTCCAGAACTTCCTTTCACCACTTTCGTTCAACGCATCTATAGCGATAATAGCTGGTTTTCCTCGCACCGAGGCTGCCGCATTCAATGCGCCAAGCAGCGACTCGATTCCTTCCTCCCATCCAAGTATTTGGCATAACTGTACAAGCGGAACTTCACTTGATAAAAACTGTTCCCCCAACACTAGGATAGCAGGCTGATTCCTTTTTATCGCACTTTCTACGGTGCTTGCTAATAAGTGGCTCTTTCCATTGCCAGCATTTCCAAGAACTATGACCTTCTGCACATCATAACTCTTAAACCGAGCAATGAAATTGTATACCCTGTGAAGGGAGCTTAAAAGTCTTTCAAGACTTCCGAGTTCATATGAATAAAGTCGAGGCCTATAGCGCTTATCATCGCCATGTGGTTCTTTTTCCTCTGCTTCTCGAAGGCCCTCGTATTTTCGATAGACTTCGAGCGTACAGTCCTCCAGTTGTCGAAATCCGTCCTGACATTTCGAAATTGGCGGAACGCCGCAATCTCCGGTAAATGTACTGCGAAATCGTTGGATCTCTTTGGCAAGTTCTTCTGCCTCTTTGCTGACTATATTTCCCTTGATTGACTCAATGGCTTCTGATGCCAGCGAAAGGACTTCACGGATTAATTTCCAGAAAAAGCTTTCAAATCCATCGGTAAGAGAGAATGCATCCAGAAACTTTTCAGATTCGGTTCTCACATGATGGGTCG
The DNA here is from genome assembly GCA_963826125.1 of uncultured delta proteobacterium. Lineage (GTDB taxonomy): Bacteria > Desulfobacterota > Desulfarculia > JACQYL01 > CAWGVV01 > CAWGVV01. Next base: position 1,928,530 of record CAWGVV010000001.1, read on the forward strand.
GCGTGTACCGAGTGTCGAGCAATCTTTCGGTGCTTCGAAAAATCCCCATCAGCCATTCCTGTGAGAACTTCCTGCAGCCAAACCAGTAATAAACTTTGTCATGGTGCTTTTTTTTTATAAGCTCATCGCGAAGTTCCGTCTCTCCCCACCATACAAAACTTACCTTTTGGGTGTAGCCCAGTTTTTTCGCGAATTCGTGCCATTTTGCACAATAGTTATCCCAACTCTTTGTATTTTTTGAGCGATTGCAGGGACACGCAATGCGGTACTCTACAAGATCGGGGGCATGACACTGCAAAGCAGTTCTCACAGACTTGTCTATTTGGGTCCATTGGGCCTGCCCCAGCTTTTCGAAGAACTTCGCCTGCAACCCCGTCTTCTTGCCGTCTGCTCTAAAGGCAATGTCTTCCACCCCGCCATCACCTCCAGCGTCGTCAACCCTGTAGAATCTGCTCCTAATGAGAAAGCAGGAACGAAAGAGTTGAACACAGAGTTCCTCGAAGCCCTTATTTCTCGAGTCTTTTAGCGGTCGAATCTTATGGAAATCAATGTCTGGAAGCATATTAAACGGCATACAGTATCTTGGGGACTTGTCTCTTTTCTGTTTCACCCGCGAGTGAATCGGGGTAAACATCGTCCATATTTGTGGCATTCAGCGGTTTCAGTCATGATCATTTCTTCTTCAAATTACTTATCACTAAAATCAGGCCAAAATCTATACCTAAAGAGTCGGGTGCCCTAGCTCATAAATTCAAAGAACCGCCACAAGTTCTCTTAGTGCTGAAAAGAGGTAGGATTCGCCATTAGGCGAGGCCTCCCACGATCGGAATTGCCGCCACATTCCTAGACATAACCTGCCCAATCCCCTATCCTGACGACATGAACACCAGAACAGGAGGTTTGAGGATGCGTGAACTCAAAATCGGATGCGGAAAACCCACCGGCGCAACGGTGGGGGACCAGAAGCAGGTTGAGTCACCGGTTCAGGAACAACCAGCAAGAAAGGAGGCATCGATGTCCGTCGTGAGGGTTGGCCAAAAGGCTCCGGATTTCGAGGCTCCCGCCTATCAATCCGGCGGTTTCGGTCAGGTAAAGCTGTCCGAATACCTCGGCAAGTGGGTGGCTCTCTGCTTCTACCCCGGCGATTTCACCTTTGTCTGAGCCACGGAACTGGCCGCAGCTGCGTCCAAATACAAGGAAATCCAAGCGTTGGGAGTTGAAATCCTTTCCGTGAGCGTCGACAGCCACTTCGTTCATAAGATGTGGCAGGACAACGAGTTGACCAAGATGGTCGAGGGCGGTGTTCCCTTTCCGATGCTTTCCGACGGACCGGGCCATATCGGACGGATTTACGGAGTGTACGATGAGGCCGCGGGAGTGGAAATGCGGGGCCGCTTCCTGATCGATCCCGACGGGGTGGTTCAGGCCATAGAAATTCTCACTCCGCCCGTGGGAAGAAACGTCAACGAGATGATTCGTCAAATCAAAGCATTCCAGCACGTGCGGAAAACCGAGGGCGCAGAAGCCACGCCGTCGGGATGGAGGCCCGGAAAGACCACACTCAAGCCGGGTCCCGATCTTGTGGGGAAGGTATGGGAAGCCTGGAAGGTTGAAGAGGCTTTCTGATTAGATGTCCCCTGACATCAGTAACGTGCCTCCCGGAAATCGCGTTTTCCGGGAGCCTTTTTGCATCCGGAAGCTCGCAAATGAGCCAGTGAAAAAGTACGATCTCGTATGAAATGCTTCTTTCATTTTCCGCACCCATGCGGCGACACGGGTTCGAACCCCGTTGGGACTGCCAATTATTTCAGGGAGTTAGCGTTAACCGCTGGCTCCTTTTTCAATGGGATCAGTTCCCCGGGACCCTCCCCAAAAACGGAAACACCAAAGGGAGTGAGAAAAGTTGAATGGCGCCCTGCGTCATCGAGGCTTGGGCGGCGTTGACGGCGCCGGTTGCGTCTTCTCACCACCGGCAGGAGTTTGAGTGGGCACCGGTTGCGTCTCCGCGCCGCCGGTCGAAGGTTGCGAGGAGGCTGGTTGCGCCTCCGCGTTGCCGATCGGAGTTTGAAGCGGTGTTCCCGGAGTGCGGCTTTTTTCCGCCCCCAGTTCCTGGGTCAATTTAGTCAGCCTTTCGTATGCTTCCTCCAGGGATGTCGCCATCACGACGGTTTGACCCTGGCTCATGATCACCCTCTGCAGTTCGGGGATGTTCAACCGCCTTGCCTGCAGATAGACCGGTTGGATATAGAAGACGGTATTGCCCACCGGCAAAACGATCATCTGCCCCCGCGCCACCCGGGAGCCGGCCTGATCCCAGAGGGTGAAGTCCTTGGCAATGTCGGTATTTTCGTTGATCAGGGAGTCGACCTGGGAAGGGCCGAAGACCAGTTCCCCTTTGGGGAACTGGTACACGATGAGGCGTCCGTAATCCTCCCCGTCGCACCCTCCCACCGCCAATGCTCTCAGATTGTTCCGGTTGAGAGGCAGCATGGGCAGCAATAAAAGAAAATCGAGCCGTGACGGCTGGATCAGGTCCAGGGTGGCATAATGCGCCCTGTCGGCAGAGGATTCCGGCATACCCGGAATGGCTGCCGGCTGCCAGACGTCTTCGGCCTGGTAAAACACCGCCGGGTCGGTTTGATGGTATTTGGCGTAAATGCTCATCTGGGTATCGAACATGTCTTGGGGATACCGGATGTGAGGCCTGATGTCGGAAGGCATCTGCGAAAGCGGTTTGAACACTCCGGGATACATGCGCGTGTACGCGCGGATAATGGGATCTTCCGGATCGGCGATGTAATAGGTCAGACCTCCGCTGTAGGCGTCCATTACTATCTTCACCGAGTTGCGCAGGTAGTTGATCTGTTCGCCGTACAGTGTGGACGTCATGGCACTCGGATAGGAAGATGCCGTTGTGTAAGCATCCTGAATCCAGAGCAGTCTCGTGGGCGTGACAACAAGGTAGGGCGCCCGGTCCAGCACCAGGTAGGGCGTCAGCAGATGGACCCGCTCCCGAAGATTTCGACGGAAAAGGATTCGGCTTTCCGATTTGATCTTGGTGGTGAAAAAAATGTTTCTGTCCGAGAAGTAGAAGGCAAACACCAGCCTGCGCCAGAGGGAAGAGATCGATACTCCTCCTCCGCCGGTATAGTCGGCCAGCGCATTGTCATTCCGCTCCGGGTAGTCGATTTCCCTGGCGGTGTTTGGTGCGATCACGTAGTGGTAGCTTCCGAGCCCATAGTAGATGCCCGGTTGTTTCGTGAAGAAACCGAAATCCGACTGGGGAGGTATTCCCGACAAGTACCAGGTCATCGGCCGGCCTCCCTGCTGACTGGCAGGAGTCATTACCGCCCCGTAACCGTGCGTATAGGAGAGATGCTGGTTCACCCAGTTTCCGGTTTGGCCGGGAAGATGGGCGTAATCCAGCTCCCGTGCGGAGAGGAACACCTGTTTCTTTCCTCCGTCCACCATGTAGCGACCGACATTCACCGTGTTGAAGGAATAGTAAGTACGGAGTTCCTGAAGCTGCTTGTAAACATCCTGCAACTGCTCACGGTCCCATACCGGTACGTTGCTGAGAAGATTCCGTACGTGCGGAATGGTTTCCTCTTCGGGGCGTCTCTGCCGTGAGAAGTCTCGAATCTCGACATTACTGAGCTTGTACGCAGTCAGAGTGGCTTTGATATTGTATTCCATGTACTTCCATTCGCGCGACATTTCATTGGGCGTGACCAGGTATCTGTTGATCAGCCCGTTGATCGCAGAGGAATGCAGGCCTATCAGAAAAATTATAAATAGTCCCACTGACACACAGGTTGCCACCAGCCCCTTGCGCACGTTGATGTAAATGGTGAGCGATACCGCGACTCCGGCCAGGGACAGCAGAGCAAGCCAGATCATCGGCAGCACGTAGCGCATCTCCACGAATCCGGGACCAAAGAAGCGCGGCAGATGGTTTTCACTGTAGAGCAGGCCGTAGCGCCGTAGCACGAAGCCCCAGATTTCCAGGCCAAAGACCAGCAGGACGATGAGGCTGAGGTGCCATCGTGCGCCGCGGGAAAGCTTCCTGCCCGATTCGGCAAGCAACCTGCGCTCGAATCCGTACATTATGACGAGTCCGCAAAGGAGCACCACAAAGGCAATTACCAACCGATGCTCAAGCAGCGTATAAATGGGATACGAAAAGAGGTAAAAGGAGACGTCCTTCCCGTACACTGGGTCCGAAACGCCGGATTGGGAGCCGAAGACGTAAAACAGAAACTCTTGCCAGTGCCGGAGCAGAGGAAAGGCGATGACGATCCCGAGGACAGCGGAGAGTGGCGTATACAGGAACAGGGATCCCCTACGGAACTCCCAGACGATATTCATGATCCGGCGCCGTTCGGACACGTTCCCTGCTTCGCTGATAAGCCTGGAGGCGTGGAGAAAGCGGGAAGCCACCAGGAAGTTCAGGAAAAAAATCCCGAAGAATGCCAGGGTGACCGCTGCGAAAACGGCATAACGGTACAGAAGACGCTGCCAGAAATACAGCCCGTAGCCCAGGGAATCGAACCACCACAAGTCAACCAGGAAATCACGCCAGTAGACACTCAGTACCGCTCCCAGAAGAATAATGAACAGGAGAATCGAAAGAAGGAAAACCAGTCTCCGCCGCCAGTGGGTCATACGCGTCTCCTTCCGGGTTCCTCCCGGACGCATTCACGGCCGGTTGTGTGCTCCTTCCTCGCGGAGTGGGTATCCGGGGTAAGGAGCCCATCGGATCCGGAGGACATCGGCATATTCCCCGGAACCGGCAGCATGGCGGCCGCAGCAGGAGGAACATCGGTGATACGGGGTCCATCCATGGTTAGTTGCGAGTCTTAAAAGCCTCTCCACCTTCACATTCAGGTCATTATTGTAGCAGACAATGCGGCCGGAATGTGCGTGCCGATCCTTATCCACGGTGAAAACAGGTTTTTCTCCGAAAGTATATGAGTGGGCGCTTTCCGGGACGGTTGTCCGGCAACCGGACAGTTCCCTTTTCCCGCCTCCACATGAACAATTTTCCACGAAGATAGGCATTCTTCCCCGGACATCGTCTGGTCGGCTTGCCGTGCACAAGCGGTACGGAGCTGTATGCGAAAAACGATTGACAGTGATTGGAAATTGCGGAAGAAACCGGTATGCTCGTCCAAACCGTGAGAGCCTCCGAAACGAATGTATGGAACAAAGCTCACACAAAGTATCGGCGGTTCCCGTCGCACAATCCTGAACGGGACTACGGGAATCCCGCACAGAACAAACCCCAGCCGTAGCCATGCGCGGCACCAGCCGGAGGGAAAACATGCAGATCATGAACTGGAAAGATGTGGAAGATATCAAAATAGAAAAATTCCCCTACAAGGGTAAGCCCATGGAGGTCATCGGCACCAGTGTTCGCTGGTTGAGCAAGCACGGGGACGACGGGAACGGGTATCCCGAATACGGCCTTCGCTTCTTCACCATTCAGCCCGGCGGCCGCATACCCATCCACAGCCATTTCTACCATCAGACGATGTATATTCTTTCCGGCTCCTTTGAATGCTGGAAGTTCGATTCGGAAACGGATCAGTTGAAGGAAAAGGCGCTAGCAAATCCGGGGGAGGCGGTTTACATTCCCTCCATGGAACCTCACGGCATGAAAAACCTGAGCGAAGAGCCCGCCACGTTTCTCTGCTGCATCTGCAACGTCTACGAAGAGGAAACCGCCTGAGATTGGAAACCCAGGAAAATCGCACGAAGAAATGCGACCTCCGATGCCTTTTCAGGTGTCGGATCCCGGGGAAGAATCTCCTGCAATGCAGGGAGGATGTCGGCGATCGTGACTTCCGGTCCGAGGAGAGCAGAGGAGGAGTAAAAGGAGACGACAATGGGCAGCGATCTATCGCAGGTGGGGATTCTCGTTCGGCGCGAGATCGAAGCACGGGTGCTTATGCCGGTCATCACGGCGTTCATCCGGGAAGTCGGCGAGGAGCGAACCCGGCAAATCATGGAACAGGCGATCGTGTCCATGGCCGGGGAAAGCGGCGCGCAGCTCGCTGCATATCTTGGCGGAAACACGCTGACTCATCTTGCTTCCGGCCTGGCGCTCTGGACCAAGGGGGATGCGCTCCGCATGGAAGCCATTGAACAGACTCCGGAGAGCTATGCTTTCCACGTCACCAGATGTCGGTATGCGGAGATGTATAGGGAGCTGGGGATGGAGCAATGGGGAACGCTCCTTTCCTGCAACAGGGATTTCGCCTTTATCGAAGGCTTCAACCCGGAGATCGGCTTGACGAGAACGCACACCATCATGGAGGGTGCTAGTTTCTGTGATTTTTGCTATAAACGGAAATAATTTGCGCTCGACAACTTCAATCGGAACGTCCGCAGGCAGTTCTCTCCCTGGAGAAAGGCGTTTTTCCCCAATCAGCGCACCCGCTTTCCTCCCTTTGCCACTTCGCCCCCGACACGCGCAAGAAGCTCCTGCAGGGACTCGCCGAGAAAGGGTTCGGCCGTGACCAGCTGGCCGAGATGCAGAGGATCATAGGCACGGAGAAGAGCGACCTCTTCGACGTGCTGGCCCATGTTGCCTACGCCTTGCCGCCTGTAACGCGCGAGGAACGCGCCGCCAGGGCCAAGGTCGTCATCAGCACCCACTTCGGCACGAAACAGCAGGTATTCCTCGACTTCGTACTTTCGCGCTATGTGAGCGTCGGGGTGGGGGAACTGGACCACGAAAAGCTGAAGCCATTGCTACGCCTCAAATACCATGATTCCATCGCCGACGCGGTCGCCGATTTGGGAAGGCCTGAAATCATCAAGAAGGTATTCAGCGGCTTCCAGAAGTATCTTTATCAGCAGGCGGCTGTTGCCTGAAGAGCATCATGCAAACCGGTAAAATTTCGCGGGGAAGAGAACCAGGGGCGGGCCGGGTCCTTCCCAAGAGAATGCAACGCAAGGTTCGGGGACCCGCGTTCTTCGCTCGCTTGGAGCGAATTTTTTTGATGTCGTTTTTCGCGCTAATGGGGTCTGAGAACACCGAGTCAACAACAAACGGCTTACGATTTCAGCCAGTCCCAGGCTTCCTGAAGCTGCTCTCGGGAAAACGTCCTGATTTCCCCGGAGAAAATTTGGGCTGCCAGTTTAGTCAGCCACTCCATCCACTTAGGTCCACCCACCAGGGCCAGTTTTTCAAAATCATGGCGGTGCTTGAAGCCGAATTTGGTGTCGTCCCACATAGCCCCGACTTCCGCGCCCTGGAAACTCTCGTCCAGATACCACATAAACCTCGCCTTGCCATACTCCTTGATCGTGGTGTCCAGACGAGCAATGACGGCGTCCTCGTATTCTGTGGCCGTAATTTTGCCGCTGAACTTTACGCCTACCACCTTTCCCTGGCTTTCGGGCATAACTTCGATCATCGCACCTACCTCCTTAAACTGAGATTATGCGGCTGCCTTGGCCACCGATTAAAAATTGATTTTGGAACCTGCCGTCTGGGGAGAATATCCCGAAGGAGTTCGCATTTTTGTGATCAAATCGTCTTTTTGAAAACAAGATAGCACAAGTTTTCAGGGACATCCACTCTCACCGGCGAGGGCGGCGGGATCGGCTCGCCGCCCTTATCCAACAAAGGCATGCGGGGTGGATCAAAATCTTTAAATATATTAAATTTGTTGTCCGTAAGCGGAAGCTACGCTCTGAGTAATGCCAAAAAACCGATAGGGGGGGTATCTCATGGGCGCACGAGGACCAAATCCAGGCAACGTGCATCAACTTTTTCAAGGAAAAATGTTAGCGGTCGGTTAAAACCAGCCATGTAGGGTCGAATCAAAACCAGCCATTATTGAGGAGAAGCCATATACCTTCTTGGCGACAAGGAGGTAGCCTATGGCGAACGAACTCAAGATGGCTAAGAAACACGCGATTCTTGGTTTACTGGAGAACGGCTGGTCATATCGCCGCGTAGCACGTGAGCTCTGCGTCGACCGAGAAACGGTTGCACGTTACGATAGGTTGCGCAGGGCAAATCCCGCCATTTCGACCTCCGGGTTCCAGCCGCCCGACAATACAAATCCCGCCATTCCGACCGCCGGCTCCGTGGCGAGTCCGGGGCGTGACAGTCTGTGCGAATCTTTGAGCGGTGAGGTTCATAAGAAGCTCGACCAGGGCTTTTCCGCACAGAGGATTTTCCAGGACCTTTGCCAGGAGCACGGATTCACCGGCTCTTACTCTTCGGTGAAGCGATATGTCAGGAAAGTCGGGGCCACCACATCCCTGCCTTTTCGCCGCATGGAGGTCGAGCCCGGCATGGAAGCCCAGGTGGATTTCGCTCCGGGGCCTGGATCATAAAAGAGGGCAGGAAGCGGCGTCCGCACATCTTCCGCATTACCTTGAGCTACTCCCGCAAGAGCTACAGCGAGCCGGTCTACCGCCAGACCACGGAGAATTTCATCCGGGCGCTTGAAAACGCCTTCCGGCAGTTCGGCGGAGTGCCGAAAACGCTGGTGATCGACAATCTCCGGGCCGCAGTGACCAAAGCCGACTGGTTCGATCCGGACCTCAACCCGAAGATCGTGGAGTTCGCCAGGCACTATAAGACGGTAATCCTGCCCACCAAACCCTATATGCCCCGTCACAAAGGCAAAGTAGAGAGCGGCGTAAAATACGTGAAATCCAACGCCCTCAAGGGCCGCCTTTTCAGCTCGCTGGCCGAGCAGAAGCTGTTTCTTCTTCACTGGGAGGAAACGGTCGCCGACACACGCATCCACGGCACCACGAAGAGACAAGTCCGCCGGGTATTCCAGGAGGTCGAACGGCCGGCGCTGCAACCACTTCCCTCCGAGCCTTTCCCCTTCTATCACGAAGGCCGACGGCGGGTTCATCGTGATGCGCACGTGGAAGTGGACAGAGCCTATTACTCAGTACCTCCGGAGTATCTCGGACGAGAGGTCTGGGTTCGCTGGGACACCCGGCTGGTCAGGGTGTTCAATGATTCTTTCGCCCAAATCGCCCTTCATTCCAAGGCCGAGCCCGGAAGATTCTCCACCGATCGGGCACATCTTAGCGACCGGAAAATCTCCGGGGTCGAACGCGGCGCACAGTGGCTGTTGGACAAAACCGTCCACATCGGTCCCTATGCCTATCTCTGGGCCAAAACGATGCTCGATGAGCGTGGTATCGAGGAAGTGCGTGTGTGCTCATGGGCTACGACCGTATCGCCAGTCCTTTCTTCGCCTCAAGCGAGGGGTTTCAACAATCTCCGATGGGGACACTACCCGCAATCCAATGTCTGGCCAAGGATTTCATAATCTTTACCCACTCTGAAAACAAAGCTGGCTTCGTGATAAAGTCTTCTGCGCCCATTTCACGGCAGAAAATAATGTCTTGTTTTTCCCGAGACGTGGTGAACACGACAATCGGAATATCTCGAAAAGCAGGAACTGATTTAATTTCGACGAGAGCTTGACGACCGCTTTTACGCGGCATGTTGAGGTCTAGTAAAATAAGAGAAGGCAAAGGGTTGTCGATTTCCCCGGACTCCGCGCTGGAGCGTGTGAGATAATCCAAAAGTTCTGTACCATCTTCGACACAGTAGAGGGTTCCATTCGCTCTGCTCTGTTTGAAGGCATCCTTCGCCAGCATGCAATCATCCTCATCGTCGTCCGCCATCAAGACTACTGGCCTCTTCGCCTCTTCCAACTCAGGTCCTCCGGTCATGATTGTTTTTCCGGCAGCGTTACCATGAATACCGACCCCCTGCTCGGAGTGCTCCGAGCGGTGATGCTACCCCCATGACGCTCTACAATTCTTCTGCATATGGCGAGGCCCATGCCGCTCCCCTTGTAAGGCGAATTTTTCCTATGGAGCCTCTGGAAGGGCTTGAAGATAGTGTCGAGGTAATATTCGTCAAAACCGATTCCATTATCCTCCACCCGGACTTCATGAACCCCTTCAGACGCATCATGTTCAGCGTAGACTTTGATAATGGGCGTTTTTTCTCCCCGGTATTTAAGGGCATTCCCCAATAGGTTCTGAAAAAGTTGCCGCATCTGAACAGGGTCCGCCTCGACCGTGGGCAAGGTCCCAATTTCGATGCGTGCCCCTGTGTCTTCGCAAATCACTTTCAGGTCCGACAAGGCTTCTTCCAGCGACACCCTCAAATCGACTTTGGGAAAATGTTCCACACTTGAGGCAAGCCGTGAATATTTAAGAAGATCCACTATCAAATCCTGCATCCTTCGGGCGGACCTTCCGACTCTTTCCAGATAATCCCGTCCCTTCTCATCCAACGATTCATCGAGATGTACTTTCAGAAGATCAACGAAGGTCTGGATTTTTCGAAGAGGTTCCTGCAAGTCGTGAGAGGCGACAAAGGCGAAATCTTGAAGATCTCGGTTGCTCTGCTCCAATTTGGAAGAATACACGAGCAATTCGTGACTTGTTTTGCGGAGTTCCTCCTCCACGCGACGTCTCTCCGCATTTTCCGCGGTGAGTGAGGCAGTCCTCTCTCTGACTTTCTCCTCAAGCTGTTCGTTCAATAGCCGAAGATCGATTTCCGCTTTTATCAGCTCTTCATTCTTGCCTACGGCTGTCCCGTAGGTGGCAAGCAGTATATCTATTATCTGCCGGACGCTGGAGTTGATCGAGTACTTCTTTCCGCCATATCCCAGTGTAAGCGGCGCTCGCGGATGATCTTCTTCTCCCCGGTGCTTTCTTGAAATCTCTTCACGGATATATGAGACGAAATATTCCGTGTTGTACGGCTTGACGACGAAATTGCTGGCCCCGCTTTCCAGGCCCTTGAGGATGTCGTCCGCATCTGCAAGGTAGCTGAGGAGGATAAACGGAACGTCCTTCAGCTTTTCATTTCCTCGAACCGCCCGGCAGAGTTCATATCCGTCGAGCTGGGGCATCACGATGTCGCTGATGATCAGGGCGACGGATTCATTCCGGGTGAGCCAGCTCAATGCCTCCCTCCCGTTCCCGGCGATCGAGGTGTGAAAGCCGTACCGCTCCAGAATGAGCTTGAGTTCCATGGCTTGAGTGGGACTGTCCTCCACAATCAGGATTTCAGGGATGCCTGGCACTGTGGATATTTCTGAACACATAGTGAAAACCCCGAGAGCATAACAGCGACTGTACCTATTCAACAATCTCGATGTGCTCTTATAAGCCTGGCCAAACAGGAAGCGATCTGGCCCGGTGAAAAAACATGAATTGCCGCCTTGAGACGGATAGCCTCCGCCGGCATGCCGAAAACCGCGCAACTGGACTCTTCCTGAGCGAAAGTGACCGCTCCTTTTTCTCTCATGACCTTGAGCCCTTCGGCACCGTCTCTCCCCATGCCGGTCAGAATCGCACCTGCCGCCTTGGCACCGAAGACATCGGCCACGGTTCGGAAGAGGTGGGAAATGGATGGTCGCATGCCATTCTCGGGCAAGTTGTCCGCCAGAATAATCCGATCTTTCGATCCAACCCCCATATGCCTGCCGTCGGGTGCAAGATAGACGTGTCCGGGCTGCAAGATTTCACCGTTGTCGGGAACACTCACGGGTAGTTTGCAGGAAGTCGTGAGCGATTCCGCAAAGCCGCGGATAAAACCGGGAGAGATATGCTGAACGATCAGCACCGGCACAGGAAAATTCGGCGGAAATTCCGCGAGGATCTCCTGCAGAATAGCGGGACCGCCCGTTGAGGCACCCATTGCGATAATCTCGATGTCTTTCGCGCCGGCCTCAACAGGGGTGGTGTCGGCAAGGGCAGAGACCGTGGCGTGCCGCTTAGCCCAGCGCCTTACCACCTTCACTTCGGACATCAGTTTCACCGTTTGAACCAAAGCCCTTGCCGTTTCGTCATGGTCCGGGTGCCCGATACCCATCGGCTTCTGAGCGGCCGCCAGAGCGCCTGCCTTCAGCGCGCGGAACGTGGTTGCCAACTCCTTCGGATCAACACTCACGCTCACAATGACAATAGGGGTGGGATTGGTCTCCATGATTCTGCGGGTCGCTTCGTACCCGTCCATCTCAGGCATGCTTATGTCCATCGTGACTACGTCGGGCCTCAGATTCCGCACCGCCTCCAGCGCTTCCTTTCCGTTACGTACCGTTCCGATCACCCGGATATCGGGATCTGAAGTAAGAATATGGTGCAGGAACTCCCCAATGACTACTGAATCTTCCACAACCAGGACTCTAATGCTCATATGAGTCTCCGGACAACCTCCAGCAAATTGCTCTGTTCGAAACTGCTTTTTACAATATATGCGTTTGCCCCCACATCTATCCCACGCTCTTTATCTTCGCGTGATTCGAGTGCGGTCACAAGCACGACGGGGATTTCAGAGAGCTTTCTGTCAGCCCGTATCCTTGCCGTGAGATCAAACCCATTCATTCTCGGCATTTCGATATCCGATACCACAAGATCGAATTCACGGGTCTTCAGCGCGGCGAGCGCATCGATTCCGTCGACAGCGGTTGTTACGTCATACCCCGTCGATTCCAGGATTGTTTTCAGGAGGGCACGTGCCGTGATCGAATCCTCCACAACCAGAACCGATGCTCGTTTCGAAGGTCCGCCGGCGATGGCTCTCATTGGAGCGGGGGCAACTTTCGCGGCCGAACTCATCAGATCGGGAACGTTCACAACAGGCACCACCCTTCCGTTTCCAATCAGTGTGGCGCCCGCGATATTCGGAACACGAGAAAGCTGAGGGCCAAGGCTTTTTACGAGCACTTCCTGCTCCTGAACAATTTCGTCAACTTGAAAAGCAATGCGTTTCCCGGCCGAACCGAGTACAACGACTTGAACGTATGGATTTTCCGTCCGAGATGGTGTGCCGATTGTCTGAAGTTCGAGGACTGCACCGAGTTTGGCAAGAGATACCGGTCGGCCGTCGACAAGAAGCGTCTCCCGGTTCTCCACGGTTTGTATTTCCTCTCTGCTCACTCTCGCCACCTTCTCGACATTTGCCGAGGGAATGAAGAAGAGATGTTCGCCAACTCCTACGAGTACGCCCCGGAAAGTCGCAATGGTGATCGGGACTACCATTCTGAGCGTAGTCCCGACATCCGGCTGCGTATCGATCGAGAGCGTACCGTTCAGTTTTTCAACTCTCTCCCTTACAATGGCAAGGCCCAGTCCTCTGCCGGAGATGTCCGTAATGATTGGGCTGGTGGTGAGTCCGGAGCGGAATATAAGCGCCAGCACCTCATCTTCGCTGAGCCTGTCGATTTCTTCCCGGGAGGCTGCTCCTTGCCGTTCTGCGGCGCCCTTCACTTTGAATGTATCGATCCCCGCCCCATCATCGGAAACCGCGATTTCTATCTTGCCGTCCCTGGAAGACACCGCAATCTCTACTTTCCCGCGAAGCGGCTTGCATTTCGCCTTCCGCTCTCCAGGCGTTTCAACTCCGTGGTCGACACAGTTTCTCACGAGGTGGATAAGGGGGTCCTTGATTTCCTCCAATACCCGCTTGTCGAGTTCGATTTCACCGCCCGAAGCGGCGAAGTCCACCTGTTTTCCGGCATCCCTGGAGAGGTCGCGGACCAGCTTGGGAAACATCTCCAGAATGGAGCCAAACGGAAACATGAGGGTTTTCTTGGTATCATCGAGAAGATTGTCGACCATGACGCCAAACGATCGCTGATCATATTCTACCGATTTGAGGAGATTTGTCAGCCTGGATTCAATTATGGCGGTAAACCGGTCGACATCGTCCCTGCCGTCTTTTGCTCCTTTTGGTTCCGCTCCAATGGCTTTTAAGGAAGACCTCTTCCGCGCTCTCTCCTTTTTCCACTGGGCAAGCGCGTTGTGCAGTCCCCGTAGTTCCCCTGAAAGCTGGCCGATCGCGATTTTCACGGAGAGCATTCCTTCGGCCTGCAGGAAGAGCGTATCGAGTTTCCCTGTCGAAATTCTTACGGTGTCATTCGATGGAAGCACGGAAAAGGTGGGATGTTCATAGGGAGCCAAGGTTCCGTATTCCGCATGTGGCCGGAAGCCCGACGGTTTCTCTTCTTCCTCCGGCTGCGTTTCGGCTCCGACGTTGCCGGGTTTCTCCTGTCCGGCTTCTTTTCTCCCAATGAGATCGGGCTCCCGCGCCGCGCCCTCAAGCCTGTGGCCCAGTTCCTCGACGATTGTTTTGTCCGAGGACGAAAGTTCCTCTCCGGCAACCAGCCTGGAGGCGCAATCCACGGCGCGGTGGAGCAGGTCCAGCGTGCTCGCGGAAGGGGTGATTTCCTTTCGCTTCAAAGTGGAAAAGACATTCTCCATAACCTGGCAAAGCGTGACAACATGCGGCAAATTCACGGAACGAGCCGCTCCCTTCAGGCTGTGGCACTCCCGGTATATCGTCTCTACGATCTCGGCCTGTTTCTCGTGTTCGCCTCTCTCGATTTCGATCAGGCCGGAGGAGATGACCTTGAGATGGTCCCGAGCCTCATTTCTAAACATGGGGAGGAGCCTTTTCAGGAGTTCCTGATCTTTCTGCTCCACATCGATCCCTCGCTTCCGAGACAATTGTCGATTACTTTTAAAGAATTCCGCCCTTCACCTCAAGTGAGATTACACCCGGTACTTGCTCACCATCTCCTTGAGTCTTTGTCCGAGTTCGTGCAGATTCTGCGCCGCCTGCTCGGCCTGTTTGGTAGCCGAAACATTTTGCTGGGAAGCTTGCTTGATGTTCTCCATCGCCATCGCAATCTGGTCCATGCCGACAAACTGCTCCTGACTGGAGGCTGCGATCTGGGAGGCCGCCTGCGCCGATTCGGCGATGCTGTCGGCCAATTTCCTTATCGAATCTCCCGATTCGGCGGCCTGCTGCACGCCTCCCTCCACTGCCTTGCTTACCTGTTCCGCAGCCATTACGGAGGCTCCGGTCGCCTTCTGTATATCGCCCAGGATATCGCGCACTTGTGCCGTTGCCTGTTTTGACTGGTCCGCCAGGCTCTTGATTTCCTGCGCCACTACCGCAAATCCCTTACCCTGCTCACCCGCCTTGGACGCCTCAATGGCGGCGTTCACCGCCAGCAGGTTGGACTGTTGTGCAAGATCGCTGACCGCCGTGATGATTTCTCCTATGGCCTGTGTCTGCTCGCTCAGCCTGATGATGCTCTCGGCGACCGATTCCATCAATCCCCTGATGTGATTGATTCCTTCCACGGTCCTGGCCACGGCGGCACTCCCCTGCTGGGCGACAATTACCGCGTTCTGTGCACTGTCGGAAACACTCATTGACCGTTCGGACGACAATCGAGCCGTCTGCTTCACCTCCTCGACGGTCGAAGTTGTCTCATTTACCGACGCCGCCGTTTCGGACGACACGGAAGCCAACTGCGTCGTCAAGGTCAAAATCTCGCTGACGGAGGTTACCAGGACATTGGCGGCCTCCTGCACCTGCTGATTCACCGCCCGGAGACTTTCCTCGGCCTGCTTTCGTTCGGTAATGTCACGGGCAGCGGCGAAAACACCCTTCATTTTACCCGATTCGCCCAGGTATACCGCCGCATTATAAAGAACGTCCGTAAGGCGACCCGACGTGTGGCGGATGGTGAGAGGATAATCCTTCACAAACCCTTGAGATATCACCCGCTTGTATCCTTCACGGGCCTTTTCAGGCTCAGTGAAGTAATCGGAAAAATCGCTCCCGATCAGATGCTCGCGGAGGAATCCCGTCACCAGTTCGGTAGCCTTGTTCACATCCGTAATCTTGCCCTCGGGACTGATGGTGACCAGCGGATCGAGGCTGGCCTCGAGGAGACTTCGGGTATAGAGTGAAGCGGCGCGCAGCTCCTCTTCCATCCTTTTACGTTCAGTGATGTCGCGCGCGGCGGCAAAAACGCCCAGGACCTTTCCGTCAGCGTCCTTGTATACGGACGCGTTGTAAAGGACATGAGTAAGTTTCCCGCTGGTATGCCTGATGGTGAGGGGATAGTCGGTGACGAAGCCTCTTTCGAAGACCTGGCGGTACCCCGCCCGCGCCAGTTCCGGTTCCGTGAAGTAGTTCGAGAAGTCGGTCCCGATGAGTTCTTCCCGTCGAATTCCCGCTATCCTTATGGTAGCCTCGTTCACGTCCGTGATCTTTCCCTCCGGGCTGATGGTCACCAACGGGTCGAGACTGGCCTCGAGGAGGCTTCTGGCATAATGGGACGCCTGTCTCTGTTCGCTTACGTCTCGGGCAGCCGCGAAAACGCCCAGAACCTTTCCGTCCGCGTCCCTGTACACGGACGCGTTGTAAAGGACATGGGTAAGTTTCCCGCTGGTATGCCTGATGGTGAGAGGATAGTCGGTGACGAAGCCTCTTTTGAAGACCTGCCGATACCCTTCGCGGGCTTTTTCAGTTTCCATGAAGTAATTGGAAAAATCCGTGTCGATAAGGCGATCACGCTCGACTCCGGTAACCGTAACGGCTGCCTCGTTGACGTCGGTTATCTTACCCTCGGGGCTTATCGTCACCAACGGGTCGAGACTGGCTTCGAGGAGGCTGCGCGTATATGCCGAGGCTCTCCGAAGCTCCTCCTCAAGTTTTTTATCGCCGCCGAACCAAGCCATCTCTATTTCTCCTATGGTCGCTTATGCCTCTTCGTGCACGACAATTCGATTATCCGACAAAAGTTTTTCAGGATCCAACAGCACCAACCGATCCGCGGCGATCCCTCTGAGATATCCCTCTCGGATGCCCGTGAGCGTGGGAAGGGAGGGCTGAATTCCCTTGATGTCAATACCTCGCACGCCGAGTATCAGGTCGGCAAGGATTCCAAATTCCATGTTGTAGTTGTGAAGAATTATTACCTTATTGAGGTCGGTGATGCCCTTCTCGGGCAATTCGAAAAATTTCTTGATATCGATGACTGAGATGATCCGCCCGCGCACATTGACCAACCCCAGGACGAATGGAGGCGTACAGGGGAGCGGTGTATAGGCCTTGAGCGGATACACCTCGCGGACATAGTTGGACTCGATCCCGTATCGTTCGTCAGCCAGCATGAACTCCACCACCTCAATAGTGTCTTCGCTCCTCCCTCCGGGAGATTCCCGGGCCAGCAGATCGGCCCTTTTCTTGAGAATTCTTTTCCTTTCCTCGGGGCTGGGCGAAGATCCTCTCTTTATGGCAGCTTCAACCGCTTCCAGGCGACGGCGAATAGCGCTCCAGTCGATTTGTCCACCACTCATCACCTCACCTCCCGACCTCAGCCTGCTGCATCGCTCTGATTATCTCTGTCAGCCTCTCCGCGTTCATCCCCTCCGACTCGGGCAACATGTCTTCCGGACGTTTGGCATTTAAAAGCGAGAGGGCATTCTGAAAGTGCTTCAGCGATTCTTTGCCCCTGCCATGCTTTCGGCTGATATTCCCCAAAGCTACATACGCCAGAATGAATCCCGGGTCGAGATAAAGTGTCTTCCTGAACGAAGCCACCGCATCTTCCGTTCGTCCCAATTCTTGTTGAATGGTTGCCATCAGATAATGGTGTTCCGCGTGAAGTTTTTCCGAGGCAATGGCTTTTTCGCAAGCTTCCAGTGCCTTGTCGAGTTTGCCCCAATTCGCATATATGCGCGCCAGAAGTGACAAGCCGCTTGCGTCTAAGGGGTCCTCCGAGAGCAACTTCTCTGTTTTCTCCATTGCTTCCCGGTAACAGCCCTCCCTATATAAGGCCGAGGCTTCCCGGTAAAGGTAGCTGCCGCTTCGAGTATCTGTCTCTGGAGCTTTCGACTGGAGGGGCGGATTGCGGGCTTCGGCCGGCGGAGCGGTTCGCACTCCCGCCGGTGTGCGATCCCGAGCGGTGGCGGGAACCACATCAAGCGCAGGCTTGAAGGTGGATCTCAATTTTCGGGGCGGACCACAGGGAGCGACGCCCGGCCGATCCTCCCTTTTGTAGAGAATCGTGCCCGACTCTCGAATAGTTGCGAATCGCGGGAAAAAGAGAGGGGAAAATTCGCTGGCGCTTACAATGAGAAGACCGCCCTCCACCAGGGCGCGATAAAACCTCTGAACGACTTTGTTCCGCAGAGCCGGCACGAAATACATGAGCACGTTTCGGCAAAATATGATGTCCAGGGCGTTTGTGTTATTGATAAGCGAGGGGTACATGTCTTCAGCCAGATTGAGGTAGGTGAAAGTCACCATATCCTTGATGCGGGAGAGAATCTCAAAGCGTCCTTCCCCCCTTGGGGTGAAAAATCTTTCTTTGATCCCCAGCTCTGTGTCCCGGAATGACCAACGGCCGTATACCCCTTCGGCGGCCTTTTGCAGAAAGCACGGGTTGATATCGGTCGCCATAATGGTGATGTTCCAATCCGCGATATCGGAAATCATTTGGTTGAGGAGGATGGCAATCGAGTAAGGTTCTTCGCCCGACGAACAGCCCGCGCTCCATATTCTGAGGTACTTTCCGCTGTTGCGGCGGAGCCGGATCAATTCCGGAAGCGTGAATTCCGCGAGAGCCTTGAATAACCTTTTATCCCGAAGAAAATACGTCTCACCGACCGTAAGGTGGCTGGCCAGAATTTCAATCTGTCGTCTCGTTGGCGATGCCGACAGCAGCCATTCGGCACATGCCCTGCCATCCTTAATTCCCAACTCGCGTCCCGCGGCATTGATTCCACGCTCCAGATCCCGCCAGCGTTCCCTGGGAAAGTGCAAGCCCATTCTGGCAGCGATGAAGGCGCTGATGCGCGACAGATGGTCTTCAGGAATGGTTCCCGTCAATCTTACACCCCGTTCAATCAACAGAAAGGACTCTGTTTCTTTGCATGGCGGACGGATAGGAGCTTGGAATCCTCTGATTTACACGAAGTCGTAACATCCCTCCAGCAATCGGAGATCAGATAATGGGAACCGCCGACGGCCCTCAGTCCGGTCCCAGGGCTTCCCTGATCGCCCGTTCCTCGTCCAGTGAGAGAAAAGTGTCGAGATCGTGAATGAGAATCATTCCATCTTCAAGTTTTGCCACTCCGTCCACATAATCGATCCGGGGAAGAATTAACGGCGCGCGGACAATATCGCCCGCCGAAACCTCAACGAGGGCCGTTGCTGAATCAACAAGAAGAGCCACCGGTCTTTTTGACGTTCTCGCAATGATGAACTGATCGTCCGGGGTTAGCTCTTTTTCCGGTAACCGGAAACGTTTTCGGATGTTTAGCACCGGCACAACTTGACTCGCAAACTTTATTATCCCCAGCACAATATCCGGCGCGGAAGGCAAAGATACGACTTCCACGGCTCTCGTCACCCTTTCTACAACTGACAGTCTCAGACCATAGCGTTGCTCATCCAGAGTAAAGACCACCAATTGCATTAATTCCTTCATGCTCTTCTCTTTCATATAATTGCTCAAATGATTATCGGACATCTCCAGGAGTCGGACAAAGCCATCCCAAAAGGCAGGGCGAGAGTACGGAAGAGAAGTTCGCTGAACTCCAGTATCCGTGCGTAATCATTTTGATTTTCCCCTCTTTCGAGGGGTCCGGCTCGCCTTGAGCCATCAAATGTCCCTATGGGAATGAGCTACCGGCAACCTGACAATGAAAGTTGCGCCCTTTCCCGACTCGCTTTCGGCCCTTATAGTTCCCCCTTGTCTTTCAACAATTTTTCGGCAGATAGCAAGCCCCATTCCGGTTCCCTCATATTCTCCGCGTCGGTGCAGCCGCTGGAAGGGCTTAAAGATAAGCTCGGCATACTTCTGATTAAACCCGATGCCGTTGTCTTTCACCAGGATTTCGCAATTACCTAGTCCATCCAGTTTGGCACACACCGTGATCCGAGGTTTTTTATAACCTTTGAACTTGAGTGCATTGGCAAAAATGTTCTGGAAAAGGCGCAGCACTTGGGTCTCATCAGCCTCAATCTTGGGAAGGCCATCAATCTCAACTATGGCACCCGATTCCTTAATATCCTCCTTGAAGCCATCTGCCGCTTTTTGAACAATTTTCATAAGGTTGACCATCTTGTACGGCTGAGTTCTTGTGGCAATTTTCGAAAACTGGAGCAGATCATTTAGAAGTTGCCGCATATGGTCTGACGATTTCATAATCCGATTCAGGTAATCTTGTTCTATGCCGTCCAATTTGGAGGCGCAACGCTCCACAGTCAGATCACAGAACGTGTGAAGTTTTCTTAATGGCTCTTGCAAGTCGTGAGCGCCGCAAAGGTGAATTCTTGCAATTCCTCGTTGAGTCTTTCTAATTTTGCGGCATATTCCATAAGTGCCTTATTGGACACATTCAATTCAGTGGTCCGTTTCCGAACCCGCTGATCAAGTTCATCCCGGGACCTGCGCAGTTCTTCCTCAATCTGTTTGCGCTCGGTGATATCACGGGCCACATGGACGCTACCAATCAATTTTCCTTCCTCATCTCGAAGCGGTGTTGCGCTGACCAGAAAATGACCGCCGAGTCGTTCTTCATGCACTTCTGTAATATGCCCCTGCCCGTCGTTGAGCACTAGGGCATGAGGGCAAAACTTTGGTGGCCGATGCGAACCGTGAACCACACGATAACAAGAAACGCCAGCGCACTCTTCGGGCGCTACCCCCAATCGCTGTGCCATCTCTCGGTTCACTCGGACAATTCGGTGCTGTGCATCCAAGATAGCGATCAGGTCCGGTACACTGTCAAATGTGCGCTCCCACTCCTGACTTGCGCGGCTTAAGGCCTCTTCGGTCAGTTTGCGCTCAGTGATGTCTTGAACCGTGCCATGCAGGCCCACGATTTTGCCATTGGAATCACGGACGCTCTCACTCCGCATTGTAACCCATATTGGCTTGCCACCGCGAAACGCCTTGATATCTAGTTCGAGGCCGATGCCCGTCTGGAATGTCTTTTTGAGAGCTACATTCGTTCGTCCCCACTCTGGAGACGGACAGAAACAGCCTTTCTGCTCGCGAAATGCTGCTGCCAGATTCATTATCAGAGTCTGATCAAGATCGAAAATACGGAAGAACTCGTTCGAGCCGGCGGCGATGCCAGTCTTTGCATCCCACTCCCAACTACCAATGTGGGCGAGCCGCTGAGCTTCACTGAGCATTGCCTCCTTTTGCTTAAGGATCTTCTGCGCCCTCCGTTTTTCTGTGACATCATGAGATACGAGCACTACACCCGACACTTTACCAGACTCGTCTCTGATTGGCGCAGCACTATTATCAATAGGAATCTCCCGTCCATCCCGCGTGACCAGGGACGTGTGATTCGCCAAGGTGGCAACGCAGCCTTCGCGCAAAACGTGCCTGACGATGTCGTCGCCGATTTCCCTGTAAGCTCGTTTGCAATTCGAAACGCTTCCTCGATCGGTTGTCCGTACGCCTCGTATAATTCCCACCCTGTCAGATGAGTGGCCACTGGGTTCATGAAAGCGATCCGACCCGATATGTCGGTTGCGATTACCGCGTCCCCGATGCTGGCAAGAGTGATTCGAAGTTTCTCTTCGCTCTCCCGCAGCGCCTGTTCCATTCGTTTTCGTTCTGTTATTTCGCTGAACGTCACCGCAAAATAGCCTTTGTGGGGACTGAAGGCCGAAACCGAATACCATCTTTCAAGCTGCTCGGAATAGCTTTCAAACTGCAGAGGCTTTCCCGTGAGAGCTACCCGGCCGTACTTCCCGATCCAGTCCGTGGGGTCTTTTTCTATACCAGGGCAGACTTGTCCAAAATAAGTTTCTGAAATACTGAAGGGGAATGCCCCTCTGCGGTACGTTTAGGTTGCGAGTCATAAACAAGCCACAGGAGGATTCCCCGTGAACAAGTTTAGCAGCATCTTTGGCCAGATTCTACAGATCTTTGACAAGCGCGATTTCTTACAGGC
Source organism: uncultured delta proteobacterium (assembly GCA_963826125.1). GTDB lineage: Bacteria > Desulfobacterota > Desulfarculia > JACQYL01 > CAWGVV01 > CAWGVV01. Next base: position 1,950,325 of record CAWGVV010000001.1, read on the forward strand.
GGTTCGTGACACCGGGGCGGAACGTGCCGCCAAGGGCTTCACCTGCTGGGATCAGTTTGTAGCCATGCTGTTTTGTCAACTTGGCCAGGCGCATTCTCTCCGGGAGATCTGCGGCGGCCTTGCCACCTGCCTCGGCAAACTGAAACATCTCGGTATCGGCGACGCCCCCAAACGGTCGACGTTGTCCTATGCCAATGAACACCGGCCGTGGCAACTGTATCAGGAGATGTTCTTCCACCTTCTGGATAAGTGCCAATCCCTGGCCAGGCTGCAGAAGTGTAAGTTCCGGTTCAAGAACAAGCTTTTCAGCCTCGATGCGACGGTCATCGAACTATGCCTGTCCCTGTTTGACTGGGCCACGTTCCGGCAGACCAAAGGAGCCGTAAAGCTCCATCTTCTTCTTGACCCGACGGCTACCTGCCGGTGTTTGCCACGGTGACCGAAGGAGATGTCCATGAGATAAACATCGCCAGGGGCCTCACCTTTCCCAAGGGTTCCATTGTGGCAATCGACATGGGTTACACCGACTATGCCCTGTATTCCCGATGGACAACTGACGGTGTCTTCTTCGTTACCCGACAGAAAAGCAACGCCGCCTACCGGGTGATTGAAGAACGTATCATTCCAAAGAACCGCCATGTTCTCAAAGATCAGGTCATCGAACTGACTGGTTACTTCGCCAGAAAAAACTGCCCGCACCAACTGCGACGGATAGAGGTCTTGGATGATGAAAGCTGCAGGACTTTCGTTCTCCTGACCAACCACCTCACGTTCGGAGCCACGACCGTGTCGGCAATCTACAAGGACCGCTGGCAGATCGAGATTTTCTTCAAGGCGATCAAGCAGAACCTGAAGATCAAGACCTTTGTCGGCACCAGCAAGAACGCGCTGCTCATACAGATCTGGACAGCACTGATCGCGATCCTGCTGTTGAAGTTTCTCAGGTTCCGATCGAGCATGAACTGGTCGCTGTCGAACCTGGTAGCCATGCTCAGGTATAATCTGTTCACCTACAGGGATTTATGGCTCTGGCTGGACAGTCCGTTCGAGGTGCCGGCAATAATTCCCGGAGATGAGCAGCTGATGCCGGCTTTCCGGTAGTTGGACAGCACCGGAATAATGGCAACCTCAATTTACAAAGAACGATTTATCCGTCCAACTTCTTGATATTTCAAACCCGGTTTTTCAAACCCGGTTTATCTTGGACAGCAATGATGCCATATGAAAGATTACAAACAGGCTCGATGCTCTGAAAGCAGGATTCTACCGCCCTTGTGGGTTGTGTAAACCGTAGAGGGAACACGATACGAGGGAAGGAGGGCCGAGAGGCCTTTTTTTGTTGCCCTGAAACCCTCTATTTTTTTCAATAGCGGGACAAATCACCGAAAACTGAAAAGGGGCTACGGCATCATGCACCGTAACCCCTTGATTTCCTTGGTGCCCCCGGCGCGATTCGAACGCACGACTCCAGGATTAGGAATCCTGTGCTCTATCCTACTGAGCTACGGGGGCGCTGCAGAGGCTCTTTAATAGGCCGGATAAGGACCGATTGTCAAGTCCCGGCCGGTGAAACGGAGGTCGGAGACTGTCCCGATGGAAGGGAAAACCGAATGCTCCGCTTCGTCAGGCCGCGACCCGGACTCATCGTTCGAATTTTCCGGCGGGAAGGGAAGGGGTTATTTGCCCCGCACGCGTTCCCCGATCAGGCGACCGATTCGGATGGCTTCTTCCCACGTTTCCTTTTGGTCTTCCACCCGCAAATACGGGAAATCGCACGTCCTGGCCTCGGGACCGTAGCGCCTCCTCATGCCGCTCATCTCGCAGTCGTCCCCCTCGCCGCAGGTGATACAGGGGATGTTGCCCCGCACGGTGAGCTGTCCCACGAGTTCCATGTGCTCGTACTTCTCCACCTGGGCGCCCAGGGCCTTGTTGACGGTCTCCAACCGGTCTGCATCGATTCCGGTGAGGACCGTGGCACACAACTTTCCCCGGAGCAGGTTGTTCACGTGCCTGAGCGACCAGAAGCGTTCGAGGAGGGCCTTGGTGAAACCGTCGATCTGACCGTAGGGGACGTAGGCGCCGATGATCAACGCCTTGGCTTTCTTGATCTTTTCCGCGAGTTCCGGGAAGTCGTCCCCGGTTTTACAGATATTGTCGCGTACGCACTTCTTGCAGGCGAAACAGGGTTTGACATTGATGCTGCTGAGCTTCACGAATTTCGATTCAAGCCGCGCCGCATCCAGCATGGATTGGATCAAGCGATCAGTATTGCTGTTTTTTACGGGGCTGCCCGAGATGCCGATTATTTCGCTATCCATCATGATTCTCCCATCATCTTATCGTGGATTGGAAGAGGATAGCAGAAGAGACGAAAGACATCCGTAGTGCGGGCTACACGATCGGAAAATTGCGGTTCGGGCGTTCCCGACGGGGAGCGTTGACCGGAACCTCCAAAGGAAAGACCGGAGTATCCGGCAATGGCCGGCGTCTCTTTCCGGGCCAAGGGAACAGCCTCTTTGCACCTACTGCGGGCCCTCTTCTCCCCTGGCCTCGCCCTTCACCTTTTCCAGCAGTTCGCGCACCACGGGAGGCAGGTAGGAATCCTCTGAATCGAGCGCCGCCACCGCTTCGGCCAGCAGGCGGATTTTCGTGTGGAGCGGGTGCCGCTTGTCCATAATGATCATGCCCTTCCCTTTTACCCGGCAGAAGCCGTCCTTGACGGGGACGTCTCCTCCTTCCAGCTTCTCGTAACGGACGGCGACACCCAGTCTGTGAGCGGTTTCTTCAAGAAGGGAGAGCAGTTGTTCCTCTTCCATCATTCAACGACCCAGACGGTGCAATTCTGAGCATCTCGAACGATTTTGCTGGAGACACTTCCGAAGAGAAACTCCTCGGATTTGGACAAACCGCGCCGCCCGAGCACCAGTGTTCCATACTCGAGGCTCTTCTGTTCGTCCAGAATGCACTGGGCCAGATTTTCGCACCGCCGCTGGTGGGCCCGTATGGAGACCGCGGTTTCGTCGACCCCCATGTCGATGAGGCGGTCCCGCGCCCTTTCCAGGACATTCCTCACCGCTTCGCGCTTTTCTTCCAGAAATCGGGTGCGCTCATCTTTCCCGGCGAAAACGTCTTCGGACGGTTCCTCCACGATGCTCACGACCTCAACCGCAAAACCGCCGATCCCCCCAAGGAACCTCCCCACGTATTCAACGGCGCGGGATGAGTTTTCCGATTCATCGACGGCCAGGAGGATTCTTCGTTCCCGCGGAATATTGTCAGCCATAGCGAAACTCCTCATTGAGACGTTACTTGCGATGCTATCCCCACGGCAGTTCCGAACTGCATGATCGAAGGTCGTGCGCCATTTCGTCCACGGTTTCGTAAAACACCTCCGCGCCCCGGGAAAAGTGCAGGAGTACACGGTTGAGGCTTTCCGGGACATAGGGGTAGATTTTCCTCAGGTTCGCCACCCGCGACCCGAAAACGATGTTCAGGTCATCGTCGCGCACCAGGGAATGCACGTCCGGGCTGTGCTCCTTCAGTCCACCCAGCGTCACGTCTCCCTTGCCCACCAGAAACGCCAGGATGTTTCCCAGGCCGAACATGTCGAATCCCACCTTGTTGGCGGTGCTTTCATAGGCGTAGTCGAAATCTATCCAGACATAGCGGCCGCCGGAAGTTTCGACGAAGAGATGGTCCCGCCGAATGTCGCCGTGCACTTCCCCTCGCTTGTGGAGAGAACCCACCGCTTCGACGGCCCGTGCGAACGATTCCAGGATCGGGGGGAACAGGGTGTAAAAGTAGGTTTCGTGATCGACCTCCAGTTCGTCGATCACCAGGCTCAACGGTTTTCCCAGAACGTAATCGATGACCCTCAGAACGTTGTCTCCGTCGTCCAAAAGCGAATACCCCTGCATAAAATGAGGATTTCCCCGCACCATGTCCAGGATGCGGCCTTCCTTGCGGGGGCTGCGGTAAAAGTTGTATTCCAGGGACCCTACCCTGCCCTGAAAGGTTTCGAAATAGGCCATCTTGAGGACTTTGCGTTGGCCGGTGCGAAGATCGACCACTTTTTTGACCCAATGCTTCGGTTCGTCGTCCAACCCGAACCGGCCTTCCCGTTCGACCCCGTTTACCAGGAACAGATCGCCGCCCACCTCTACGACGTCGCCGTAGTCGATCTGCATGAAATTGCCGGTGTCGGTCACGATCCGGAGCTTTCGGGGGTCCGGACGTTTGCCCGTGACCGCCTCGATGAGGTCGGGGACCTCGGATCCGGAATTATTTCGGGTAAGCGCTCCCATGGATTACACCATTCCGGTGGAAGGATTGTCTCTTTTTTCAGACAGCGAAGAAACGTCATCCGCTTTTTCCTTTTATCATACCGACGGTTTGTCTCCAACGTCTGCATCGGCAAAAAACGGAAGAAGCAGGAAGAGGCGAAAGACTATTTGACGCGGCAGGTTTTTCATTATAAAGAAATTGTTCATACCTTATTTTATCCATCTCCGAATTGAAACTTCTCTGGGCAACACGCTGGTGCACTGAATGGTGCTTCACCCACTGAGTACTCACAAGACGCTCATCGAGTCGGAAAAGTCGCGTCCGGGTGACATCCTGGAGGTGGAAGTTACTACCCGGTGCATGCTCGAATGCCCGCAATGCCCGCGTGTGGCGTTCGCGGATACTTGGATCGAACGCGACATGTCCTGGGAAGTATTCGAACGGGTCCTCTCCTTCTCCCGCCGTTACCGCACCGTAAAGCTGCAGGGTTGGGGCGAACCCATGCTCCATCCCCGAATCCAGGAAATGATCCGCGCGTTGAGGGAAACGCCCGTACGGATCGTTCTTTCCACCAGCGGAGCCCTCGCGGTGCCGCCCCGGGTACTGGAAAGCGTCGATACGCTGGTGTTCCGGCTGGGGAGCGGCAAGGCCCGCACATATGAAATGGCCAATCCCGAGCAGTCCTTCAACCGCACGCTTTTCAACATCAGCCGGGCAGTACACTGGATCGAGTTCAACTGCCACCGGCGGCCCGAAATCGTTATCAGCCTGCTGAAAAACGCCGCCACGCTGCGCGAACTTTCCGAATACGTGAGCCTGGCCGCAAAGCTTGCCGTCGATCTGGTGGTCTTCCACGAACCGCGTTTCTACATGCGGGCGGTGGACGAACTCGCCACGCTCCCCGGAAGGGTGCCTCCGGAAATCGTGGTGCGCAAGGAGAAGAAGCTGGTGGAGGAGGCCCGAGGACTCGGCGTCAACCTGTTCATGGACGACAGCCCCCATCTGTGCCCCTTCAATCCGGGCCGGGACATGTTCGTCAACTGGAAAGGGCAGGTGTCCCCGTGTCGGTTCAACCATCTTCCGCTGGTAACCGGACACTATTCCTTTTATCAGAACGGCGTTCCCCGTGAAGTACAGCCCCTGTATCTCGGTGACCTGGAGACTTCCGAGGAACTGCCTTCCAAGTGGCACGAGATCATTCAGTCCGTACGCAACGTCAAATATCCCGCCAGGGTCAACGGGCTCAGCTCGATCATGAGAAAGGCCAAACATCTACCGAACACCTTCGCCGCAAACTGTCCCATGGAAGAAATCCCCATGGCCCGTTTTCACGGGTTGTGCGTATGACGGCAATCCGTCGCCGGACCCGTTCCGCCGAAACCCCGATAGATTAGGAAGCCGACACCTTATCCCGATCGAACCGACATGATCCTCTACGTTACCCCCGATATCCCCGTGGAAGTGTGGCCGAACAACGTTTTCCCCGTGGCAAAATATGAGCTTCTTCATAAGATGCTCTTTCCGGAAGGAGTGCCCCCGGGAGTATCGCTGACCGAAACCCCTCTCCTGGACATGGAATATGCGCGCCTTGCCCACAGCGAAGGCTATTGCAGGAAGCTGATCACCGGCGAACTGTCACGCATCGACCAGCGCAGGATCGGGTTTCCCTGGTCGGAAAACCTCTTCCTGCGCGCGCGTTACGCCACGGGCGGCACGCTGGCGGCCGCGGAGACGGCGCTCGATGAGGGCATTTCCGGAGTGCTGGCGGGCGGGACTCACCATGCCCACGTCGATTTCGGGTTCGGGTTCTGCGTCCTGAACGACCTGGCGATCGCGGCCAAGACCCTTCTCGCCAGGGGGAAAGTCGCACGCATCGCCGTGGTGGACCTCGATTTTCATCCCGGCGACGGGACGGCGGACATCTGCAAGGGAGACGAGGCCATCTACACGATGTCGATACACGGACGCTCCGTGCTCAGCCGGGACCCCATCGGCAGCACCGTGGACGTGGAACTCTCCTGGGGAATCGGCGATGCGGCCTATCTCGAAGTGGTGAAGCGCCATCTTAAGGGGGTGAAATCGTTCTCCCCGGACCTGGTGATCTATCAGGCTGGAGCGGACGTATTGGCCGGCGACTCCCTGGGAAGATTCAAATTGTCACTGGAGGGGGTGCGGGAACGGGATCGGCTGGTCTTCGATTTCTGCACGTCCAACGGCTACCCCGTGGCGTTCACCCTGGGAGGCGGGTACCATACGGACGTCGAACCGACGGTCCGGGTGCATGCCGGGACCGTGTTGAGCGCCATTGCCGCCGGGGGCAAGATGAACGGGCTGTTAATGGAAAAGGGTTAAGTGCGGGGGAATCTCTTCCCCCGCGCCCCCTGGAGGCTATTTTTTTACTTCATCCACTTATTTCAATTACTTAAAGTTTTTAGGGAGAGCGTGAGAGGGAACTTTTTTCAAAAAGTTCCCTCTCACAAACTAAAAACGACAGCCTCAATTGAGGGGGGCAAAGGGGGACTCGAACGGTCCTTTTACTTTCCGTCTCTTCCGGGCTCAGCGGAGTTTCGCGTAGCTGCCGGAAGAACGCCGGGAAATACTTCCCACGACTATTCCGAACACGAGCACGCCCGCGCCCAGGAGAACCCAGAGGTGCTTTTCCTCTCCTTCGTCCCCCGCCACCGCGGCTTTGCGATACCGTTCCTCGAGTTCGGCGTTCTGCTTCTTCAGCGTCTGAAATTCGGTCCGCACCTTCACGACGTCCTTGGAATCGCTTTTGAGTTGATCCAGCTCTTCCCGCACCGATTTCAATTCGTCGGCCGATGCGGTCAGTTTTGAAGTCAACTCGGTGTTGAGGCCGCCAAGGCGTGTGTTCTCGGCCGTAAGACTGTCCACTCTTGTCCGCAGCTTCTGGTTGTCGTCCACCAGAATCTGCCCTTTTCGCGACAGCGGTTCCTGATCGGTGATGAAACGGCTCAACACATACCCCGTGCTTCCGTCTTCCAGGGCCACCTTGCGCCATCCCTGCTGCTGTTCGGGTTCGTTCACCACCTTCATGCGGTCGCCCGATTTGAGGACCTTCATTACCTTGAATTCGGTCCCCGGGCCACGCCGGAAAGTGATCTCCACCGTATCCGTCACGTAGACATATTGCTGCGCCAGCGCCGTACCCAAAAAAAGGATGAGAAACAGCACGGATGCCAGACAGAGAAAAAGTCGTCGTCCCTGCCTTTTTCGTTGTGTCATATTCAAACCTCTCGGGCGTTTCCCCCCGACCCCGTACTTGACGCGGAGCCTGCGCTCGCGGCGTTCCAACGGCCGGACACGGAGAACACCCCTGTAGCTGTCCGGAGGAATCATCCCGCCGAACCTTCCCGGTTCACCGTTTCACTACGAACGGGGACACCGGACGATGAGCCTCAGTCCTTGAAGATCGGTCCCGAGTGCACTTCCTTATGATAGTCCTGAAGGGTCTTTACTGAGAAGCCCCCTTCCAGAAGAGATTTCACCGCCTCCACCGTGGCTTTGGCCCCCGCCACGGTCGTGGTGTAGGGAACGGCGTATTCCAGCGCCGCGCGGCGGATGGAGTAGGAATCGTGCATCGCCTTTCCCCCCTGCGCCGTATTGATGACCAGCGAAATCTCCCGGTTCTTGATGGCGTCCACGATGTGCGGCCGTCCTTCCCGCACCTTGTTCACCCTCTTCACGTCCTTGAAACCGTGGCTCTGGAAGTAATCGGCCGTCCCGCCGGTGGCCAGAATACCGAACCCCAGATCATGGAATTTCCTGGCCACGGGAAGGAGCGTATCCTTGTCGTCGTCCTTCACGCTGATGAGGATGCTGCCCTGTCTGGGCAGAAACTGGCTCGCCCCGAGTTGAGCCTTGGCAAACGCCCAGCCGAAAGTCGTGTGGATTCCCATCACCTCTCCCGTGGACCGCATTTCCGGCCCCAGCAGGATGTCCACTCCGGGAAAACGGATGAAGGGGAATACCGATTCCTTCACGGCCACGTGCTTCAGTTTCGACGTGTCGGGGAGGTTCATATCCGAAAGCTTCTGTCCCAGCATGAGTCGGGTGGCCACCTTGGCCCACGGGACTCCCGTGGCCTTGCTCACAAAGGGGATGGTTCGCGAAGCACGGGGGTTCACTTCCAGCACGAACAGCTTCCCGTCCTTGATGGCGTACTGGATGTTCATGAGGCCCTTGACCTTCAGTTCCAGCGCCAGGGCGTGGGTGGCTTCCCGTATCTCGTCGATCATCACCGGCGGCAGCGAATAGGGGGGCAGCACGCAGGCGCTGTCTCCGGAATGGATGCCCGCCTCCTCGATGTGTTCCATGATTCCCGCGACCACCGCATGCTCGCCGTCACAGACCGCATCCACGTCGATTTCCACGGCGGCCTGGAGGAACTGGTCGACCAGCACCGGATGTTTGGGGGATATCTTGGCGGCGCGGTCCATGAACCCTTTGAGCGCCTGGTCGTCATAGCAGATTTCCATGGCGCGGCCGCCCAGCACATAGGATGGCCGGACCACCACGGGATACCCGATGCGGGACGCCACGGCCACCGCTTCGTCCACGGTGCGGGCCATGGCGTTTTTCGGCTGCAGCAGGTTGAGTTTGCGCAGGAGTTCCGTGAACCGTTCCCGGTCCTCGGCGCGGTCGATGCTGTCGGGAGACGTACCCAGAATCGGTACGCCGGCTTTTTCCAGCGGCACTGCCAGGTTGAGCGGCGTCTGGCCGCCGAACTGCACCACCACCCCCAGGGGTTTCTCGTTCTCGATGATGTTGAGCACGTGTTCCTTGGTGAGCGGCTCGAAATAGAGGCGGTCCGAGGTATCGTAATCGGTGCTCACCGTTTCGGGGTTGGAATTCACCATGATGCTTTCCACCCCCATGTCCCGCAAGGCCATGGAACAGTGGACGCAGCAGTAGTCGAATTCGATGCCCTGCCCTATGCGGTTGGGGCCGCCACCCAGGATAATCACCTTTTTCCGGTCGGACGGCGCCGCTTCGTCTTCCACCTCATAGGTGGAATAGTAGTACGGGGTGTAAGCGGCGAACTCGGCCGCGCAGGTATCGACCAGCTTGTACGTGGGCAGCACCCCGAGCTTTTTCCTGTGGACCCGCACTTCGTCCTGGTGAAGATCGAACATCTTGGCCAGATTGATGTCCGAAAGGCCGTACTCCTTGCATTTCCGCATCAACGCTTCGTCGATGTCGGCAAGGCCGGCCCTGGCCCTCACTTCGTCCTCCAGGTCGACGATCTGCTTTATCTGCGCCAGGAACCAGCGGTCGATCTTGGTATGTCCGTAGATGTCGTCGATGCTGAGACCGATCCGCAGCGCCTGGGCCACAAAGAAGAGCCGTTCGGAATTGGGCGTGATGAGCTTTTCGATGATTTTCTCTCTGTCTATTTCGGACCGACCGAAGCTCACGCTGTAATGGCCGATCTCCAACCCGCAGACGGCCTTGTTGAGCGCCTCCTTGAAAGTTCGGCCGATGGCCATGACTTCGCCCACGGATTTCATGGAGGTGGTGAGCAGGTCTTCGGCGCCGGCGAATTTCTCGAAGGTCCAGCGGGGTATCTTCACCACGCAATAGTCGATGGAAGGCTCGAAGGAAGCCATGGTCTCGCGGGTGATGTCGTTGGGGATTTCGTCCAGGGTGTATCCCACGGCCAGTTTGGCCGCGATTTTGGCGATGGGGAAGCCCGTGGCTTTGGACGCCAGCGCCGAACTTCGGGACACGCGGGGGTTCATTTCGATGACCACCAGTTCCCCGGTATCGGGATTGATGGCGAACTGGGTGTTGCAGCCGCCGGTGTCCACCCCGATTTCCCTCATGATGGCGATGGCCGCATCCCGCATCGCCTGGTATTCCTTGTCGGTGAGAGTCTGGGCCGGGGCCACGGTGATGCTGTCGCCGGTGTGGACGCCCATGGGATCGAAGTTCTCGATGGGGCAGATGATCACCACGTTGTCCTTGCGGTCCCGCATGACCTCCAGTTCGAATTCCTTCCAGCCCAGCACCGATTCTTCGAGCATCACCTGGTGGATGATGCTGGAATCGAGCCCCGACTTGGCGAGCACTTCCAGTTCCTCGGCATTGTAGACCACGCCTCCGCCGGTGCCTCCCAGCGTGAAACTGGGACGGATGATGAGGGGAAAACCGAGGTCGTTGGCGATCTCCCGCGCATCTTCCATGCTCTTGGCGATACCGCTCCGGGGCACCCGCAGCCCGCAGTGTTTCATGGCTTCCCGGAAGAGGTCCCGGTCCTCGGCCTTGCGGATCACATCGGCGGACGCTCCGATCACCTCCACGCCGAACTTCTGAAACACGCCCATTTCGTCCAGGGCCACGGCCACGTTCAGGCCCGTCTGTCCGCCCAGGGTGGGCAGGCAGGCGTCCGGCCGTTCCACTTCGATGATTTTGGCCAGTGCCTCGGGCGTCACCGGTTCGACATAAGTACGGTCCGCGAATTCGGGGTCCGTCATGATCGTCGCGGGATTGCTGTTTACCAGCACGATTTCGTATCCCTCTTCCTTGAGGGCCTTGCACGCCTGGGTGCCCGAGTAGTCGAATTCACAGGCCTGGCTGATGATGATGGGACCCGATCCAATGAGCAGAATTTTCTTGATGTCTTCCCTTTTCGGCATCGCTTACGCCTTCGCCTCCCTGATCATGTTCACAAAGCGGTCAAACAGATAGTTCGCGTCGTGGGGGCCCGGTGAAGCTTCCGGGTGATACTGCACGGCGAACATGGGGAGCGTTCGGTGCCGAATCCCCTCCAGGGTGTTGTCGTTCAGATTGACGTGGGTCAGTTCCACCTCGTCCTGCCGGAGCGTACTGATGTCCACGCAGTAGCCGTGGTTCTGACTGGTGATTTCGATTTTTCCGGTGGTGATGTCTTTTACGGGCTGGTTGGCCCCCCGGTGTCCGAATTTGAGCTTGTAGGTCCTGCCGCCCAGTGCCTGGCCCAGTATCTGATGGCCCATGCAGATGCCGAAGATGGGATAGGCGCCCAGCAGGGACCGAACGGTATTCACGGCATAGGGCACGCCCGACGGATCGCCGGGGCCGTTGGTGAGCATGATGCCGTCCGGTTTGAAGCGGTCGATCGCTTCCTTGTCGAATCCCGCCGGAAGCACGATCACTTCGCAGTTGCGGCTGTGCAGACTCCTGAGGATGTTGTATTTGGCGCCGTAGTCCAGGACGAGCACGTGAAACCGGTCCTTCGATTCGAAGCCGTCCTTGGGAGCCAGGTCCGGCCAGCCGTACGGCTCGTTGGTGGACACTTCCTTGATGGTGTCCAATCCCACCATGCCCATCCACGATCCCGCCCGTTCGCTGAGTTTGGACGGATCGTCTTCCTCAGTGGAGATGATCCCCCTCATGTCGCCGCGGGAACGCAGATGCTTGGTCAGCGCCCGGGTGTCGATCCCCTCGATGCCCATGATGCCGTATTTTTTCAGGTAGGACGCCAGATCGCCCTCGGCGCGGTAGTTGCTCACCACGGGGCTGTATTCCTTGACGACGAACCCGGCCACCTGCACACGGGAGGATTCCACGTCCTTCGAATTCACTCCGTAGTTGCCGATCAGGGGGTAGGTCATGCTCACAATCTGGCCGAGGTAGGACGGATCGGTGAGGACCTCCTGATAACCGCTCATGGCGGTGTTGAATACCACCTCTCCCACCGTTTCCCCCCTGCCGGTAAACGATCGGCCCCGCAGGCAGAACCCGTCTTCGAGCACCAATAATGCTTTCATTCAGTTCCCTTTTCTCCGCTTGCAACGAGTGCGTTCCGCCGCCCTCGATGAAGGTCTCTTTTCTCCGTGCCGCGACGAACCATGGATTGCAGTATCCGAGCGGTCGCCAGGGCAGCGCCCTCATGGGACCGCGCGGCCGCTTCGGCCCTCCTGCCCTTCTCTCCACGCTCCGAAGGATTCCCCAGAAGCTGCAGCACGCATTCGGGAAGTTCGTCTCCCGACTTCAGCCGTACCGATGCATCATTCTTTTCGAGCATCTCCGCGGCGTCCAGAAAATCTTCCATGTGCGGCCCGTAAACCGGAGGAATACCCCAGGCCGCCGGCTCCATCACGTTCTGCCCACCCTTGCGCACCAGACTCGCCCCGCAAAACGATACCGTGGACAATCCGTACAGCGCGAACAGGTCTCCCAGGGTGTCCACAATGATCACCGGCGCAGTGCGGGGTTCCACTCCCCGCTTCACTTCGGACCAGCGTTGAAACGATGTTCCCCGGCGGTGCAGAGCCTCGCCGATCATCCCCACCCGGTTCATGTGCCGGGGTGCGATAAACGAAACGGCCCCGGGGTAGATTCGACTCACCGCGTCGCACGTGCGGACGACCGCTTCCTCTTCCCCGCCCCTCACGCTCCCCGCCACGAACACGACCGTCTCCTCGGACAAACCGAGCAGTCGGCGCAGTTCGGGCAGCCGACCACGCTCGCGCTCAACCTTCCTCACCAGGAGCCCGAACTTCGCGTTGGGGCTCACCACCACCCGGTCCGGTTCCGCGCCCAGGGCCAGTGCCCGTTCCGCCTGCCGGGGTCCGGCCATGGACAGCACGTCGAACGCCCCCAGCACTCTTTTCACAAAGGGCCGCAGCCGATTGAACCGCCGGAAGGAGCGCGATGAAATCCGCCCGTTGGCGAGCAGCGTGGCGACGCCCGCTTTGTGGGCGGCCCATAAAAAATTCGGCCAGAACTCCGATTCCACCGCGACGAAAGCGTCCGGCCGTACGCTCCGCAAAGCGCGGTCCACGCACCATTTCAGATCCAGGGGGAAAAGCATCACCGGGACCCTGTCCTTCAAACGCAGGGCCGCTTGGCGATACCCGTCCCAGGTGAACGTCGATACCACGATCGAATAATCTTCCAGGGATTCCAGGGCGTCGATCAGCGCTTCGGCCACTCCGACTTCACCCACCGATGACGCATGTATCCATATTCTCGGCCTGCCGTCCAGGCGTTTTACCGCATCGGGCACGTCGCCGAGCCGCATGCTCAACCCTTTTCGATGGTCTGGCCGCAAAAGGAAATAGAGTGCGGAGAGGGGAAGGAGCGGGATCACAAAAAGGATGATCGCGAGGTTGTACAAAAAACTGTTTCTTTCATGCATGATCGAGGGCCGTTCCGGCCTTCCGCCGGGAGAACGTCCACCCGGCTCTCCCCGCTCAGTCTCCGTGTCAAGTCAAATGGATAAATTACAGACACCGGCGCCGGTCGTCAAGGAAAAAGAAATCCGACAGTACCCGGACGGAATTGGGTGGTAGGGAACTGCTGCGTTTCCTGCGGCACCCCTTTGGTTGATTCCTAAAAGACTCTCCCCTTTGAAAAAGGAGGGGAGTGCCAAGCCGCTCGTATCCGTCATTCCGGCGAAAGCCGGAATCCAGTGCGGGCGTACAGAGTTAGTTGAGAGGTGTATCAAAGGTGAACGGTTTACAACTTCGACATGGGTGGCTTTTCCCGCCCAGTGTCACCGGTCTTCAAGGCACGCAAGAGTCGCTCGAACTGCGTTTCAAATTTGTCGTTGTCGCTCTCCCATCCTTTAAAATCTCCCGCCAATCGGGTGAGAATCTGGCGTTTTTTCGGGTTAATACATTCTTCGGAAAAAAGGAACCCATCAAGGTCCAGGGGAATGAGGGCGAGCACCTTCTTTTCCCGCTGCTTCATCAACCCCCGCTCTTTTTCAAATGCGGTGTCGATTTCGTTGTCCACCCACCAACTGGTGAGCGATGCCCGAGAACAGCACAGCAATACTTTGTCCCACAACCGAATCCCCTGGTCCACCCGCTCGTAGATGTCGTCACCGGGGAGCAGCTGGTGCTCGTCCAGCCAGCAGCGTATTCCTCTTCCCTGGAGCGTGTCGTGCACTCGCCGGGCAAACAGCTTGTCCGCGTGGCTGTAGCTAATGAAACACGAATAATATTGGATGGGTTGTGCCGTAAGCGAGGGAAGGTATTCGATCAGTATTTCTGGCACACCTATTCCACGGAGGAACACCTCGGGAAGGTTGCGTTCGGTTTCGAACAGCACATCAACTCCTATTACCGAAGGCCCAAAATGCTCGACTTCTTCTAGACCTAGTGATTCGCCAATACTTGGGCCACCGCATAGAATGGTATAAGCCATGCGGCTTTCCTTGAAGTTCGTCCCCTTCAAATTCGCCCGACTCAAATTGGCTCCCCACAGCTCTGCCTCGCTCAAATCAGCCTCTTCAAGATTGGCTCCGTCCATATCGGCATGGTTCAGTTTTGCCGCATTCAGTTTGGCCCCTTTTAGATTAGCCTGAATTAAATCAGTCGACTCCAGATTGGCCTCGGTCAGGTTTGCCCCTATTAACTCTGCCCGTTCTAAATTGGCCCTTCCAATATCTGCCCCATGTAGATTCACCTTCCTTAAATCAAACTTACTGAGATCAAATTCACTTAGATCAGCACGCGATCCTTCTTCGCCCTTGGATTCCACCCATGCTAGATGTCTTTGAAGTATTGCCTTGAGTTCCTTGAATAAGATCGGCCTGAACATCATAATCGACCCATTGAAAATGGCAACGGCATGGTTGCAGATATTATCCATATCGCAACCAAATCAGTCTGTTCAATGAAAAAAGGATATTTCCGTATTAAATTGTGGAAAGACCTGTTGGCTGGTTACTCCAGCCGCCATCAGACCACAGCGGCGGGAATGACTGGATTCCGGCTTTCGCCGGAATGACGAAGGCGGTTGCCCCCGTCCTACCGTTTACATTGAGTCCAAAGCCGGGGGGAGTGCAAATCCATGCAAGGTTCTCGTCAAACCGTCTGAAACCGGATTCCTTATCGTCCCTCCCCTTTGAAAAAGGGGAGCAGGAGGGGATTTTTCCCATAAACAGAAGGAGGTTTTTTCGCAAGAAAATCCCCCTCTTTCCCCCTTTGCCAAAGGGGGAAGCACAGGCGCGCTCGTTCCTTCAGTGTGGCGCGTTTTCGCAAAACATTTCGCGGGACAAACGTGGTCCAAAACGTTTGTCATGTCGGCGCGTAAGGAACTGCTGCATTCCCTACATCATTGATGGAAATGATTTCTTACAAACCCTCCCCTTGGAAAAAGGGAAGCCGGTGGGAATTTACAATAGAAAAGTCTCCGTCTTACTCCTCCGTCCGTCCCAACGGCAGGATTACTTCGAACGTGGCCCCCTCGTCCTTTTTGCTATGGGCCGTAATTCGTCCGCCGTGCTGTTCCGCGATCTTCCGGCAGATGGCAAGCCCCATACCCGTTCCTTCGTAAACACCAACGCCGTGCAACCGCTGAAAGGGCACGAATATCCTCTCCTTGAATTTCTCGTCAAAGCCGATCCCGTTGTCTTCCACCGATATGCGGCAGGCGGGCGCCCCGAGGGGATTGTCGTTCGTGTTCTCGTCCAGCAGGGCGCCGGAAATCTTCACCACGGGGTCCGGCCGCGTCTGGAACTTGAGGCCGTTCGTAATGAGGTTCTGAAAAAGCCGACGCATGTGGGTGGGCTCCGCCAGAACGGTGCACAGCTCGCCCACTTCCACTCTGGCCCCCTCCCGTATGGTGAGGTCCTCGATCACCTCGTTCACCACGTCGTTCAGGTCGACCAAGTCGATCGCGCCCTTTCGGGTAGTGACGCGCGAGTAATCGAGCAACGCCTTGATGAGCGAGTGCATGCGCCGAGCGGCTTGCTGAGCCCTCTGCAAGTAGTCGATTCCCTTCTCGTCCAGCACTCGATAAGAATACCCTTCCCGCACCATGTCGGAAAACGTGCATACCTTCCGCAAAGGCTCCTGCAGGTCGTGGGAAGCAACGAAGGCGAATTCCTGCAGTTCCTTGTTGCGCAGTTCGAGTTGCTCCGCGTACTCCTTCAGCTTCTTCTCCGCCCGCTTGCGTTCCGCTACCTCGGCGGCCAGTTCCGTCGCATGTTTTTGCGTCCGGGCTTGCGCCTCCTTCAGAAGAGTTTCGGCTTCCTTTTGGGCGGAAATGTCCATGAAGGCCAGCCGCCAACCGTCCGACGTTCCGTCCCGCCCTTTTTCGTCGGCCACCTCGACCAGCGCCGGGAATACGGCTCCGTCCTTCCGAACCAGTACCGCCTCGCCCGTTCTCACCGGACCTCTCGTGTTGAGCAATCCGTAGAACCGGCCCTTCCTCTGCTGCAGAACGTGGCGCGAAAAGGGGAGGGTACCTTCCTCCACCGCCCTCACCCACCCGAGGGCATTCCTGGCTACCTCATTGATACGGACCACCATCCCCTGCTCGTCGAGAGTCACGTACCCCATGGGAGCGTGTTCATACAGATCGGTGTAACGCTCCAGGGCCAGTTCCGCTTCTCGTCTGGTCCGGACGAGTTCATCATTCTGCATTTCGAGTTCAACCTGGTAGGTTTCCAGTTCCTGGATCAGCCGGCCAATTTCGTCCGCGGGAGATTCCACCGCCGCACCGCTGCGTTTCAGGTACTCGTCGGCGCGCTTGCGTAAATTCTCAAGAACGTCCTTGTTGCGGGTCGTGGATCTCACGTGGAGCATATCCTCGTCCTTAAGATTGGTAGGTACACCATGATATCCGATTCAAGGAGATCGTGCCGTGATAGGTTCCCAAAATCATTATACTCCCGTCTGCGGTGTACCGTCTTGAAAATTATCGATTTTCCGAACGGACGGCAGCAAGCACGGGAGAGGAGTGCAGGTAAACAACGGATAAATCGGCGAAGCCGTGGAAGCAATTCACTCAATGCAGGAGCAATAAACGATAGATTATTAAAACTGTCAAATGGTAACGCGGTGGGGTACCTGCTGTTCGTGCCGACTCCGCCCCTCGGAACGGACCGGGGAGGACGATTTTCGGCGTCCCCGTGCTTTCCCCAATGGACATGCTCCGCATAAGGGCGTAAAAGTTTAGGGAGGAGCATTCGGGAGTATGCCGGGAGCATCTCCCGGCTCCTTACGCATCGGCAAACGTTATGCAAAGGAGTTTCCCATGGATTGGAAAGAGCTGCGTGGCCACTTCCCCGTCACCGAGGAATACATTTTCTTCAACAATGCGGGCATTTGCCCCATTCCGGATACGGCGGGAGAGGCCCTGGCCGAGTTCGCCCGTTCGGTGATTTACAAAGGGTCGGTAGCCGTGGCGGAGTGGAAACGAAAAGAAGATACCGTCCGGGCTGCACTGGCGCGGTTCATCGGAGCCAAGCCCGAGGAAATCGCCTTCGAAGGGTCGACCTCGTTCGGATTGTCGGCCGTGGCGTCGGGGTTCGACTGGAAGCCGGGCGACAACGTCGTCATTCCCGACCAGGAGTTCCCCTCCAACGTCTACCCCTGGCTGAACCTGGAACGGCTGGGTGTGGAAGTGCGCCGATGGGAATCGCGGGGGAACCGTCTGCTGGTGGACGATCTGAGACGCATCATGGACGGCCGCACCCGCATGGTGTCCCTCAGCGCCGTGCAGTGGTCCAGCGGCTTTCGGGCCGATCTCGCAGCCGTGTCCCAGTTGGTGCACGAACGTGATGCGCTTCTGGCCGTGGACGTTATTCAGCACGTGGGAGCCATCCCGTTGGATGTGAAAAGCCTGGGGATCGATTTCGCCGCGGCCGACGGCCACAAATGGATGCTCTCCGTGGAGGGAGCGGGATTTTTCTTCTGCGACGAAAACGCGCTCAACCGCATCCATCCGGTAATCGTGGGCTGGAAATCGGTAGTGAATGCCCACGTTTTCCACGAAATCGATTTCACCCTGCTGCCCACGGCGGAACGGTTCGAACACGGTTCCATCAATACGGGGGGGCTCTACCCTCTGGCCATCGCCCTGGACATGCTGGAAAACGCGGGCATGGATCGCGTGTTCCGCCGCATTCTGGACATCAACGACCTGCTGGTCCAGGGCATCGAAGAGCGCAACATGAAGGTGCTTTCCCCCATGAACGAAGCGGAACGTTCGGGCATCCTCATTTTCACCACCGGCCGGGATGAGGAATTGTTCAAGCACCTGACCAAACGCGGCCTGGTGGCCTCCCTGCGCGGCGGCGGAATCCGCTTGAGCCCCCACTGCTACAACAACGAAGAGGACGTGGAACGGTTCTTCGCGGCGCTGGACGAAGCAAAGTAGTTCGTGGCGAAACCGCCACAATGATTTCTTGTGTCATGTTCGAACGGAACTCCCCCCGAGCCCCCCTTAATTGAAATGGTCGATAAAGCCTTGCCAAACGTCACCCCGGCGAAAGCCGGGGTCCGGAAGTGATTGAAAAGACTGGATTACGCCTTCCGCCGGAATGACGAACCAAGGAGATATGCTCGTTTATCGACAGACTCACTCGAGGGGGAGCACGGCAGTTTCCACCGCACCCGGACCTCCGCGCACCGACGAACGGTGCGCGGCCATACCACTTCCGCCTTCCTTTCAACCAACTTTATGGTATTTTCCCGGCATGCCCCGCGTGGCCTGTTTTTTGCAAATTTGACAATCTTTTAATTGCAAATAAAAGCTACCATTCGTAAGGCGCGGAGAGTCCGCGGGACGCGGATCGAGTTCTTAGAATGCCCGCTATGCTTTAGTGGAACTAATACTATTCGGCCCCGTTCCGTATGAAACCACTACGTTCACGAAGAAAAAGAACGTGAACAACAGATTGACTGCGATTTTATTTGCAAGTAACTATTATTATCGTCGATTAATTTATATATTCACTTAATTTACCGATAAATGATATTGAATATTCCGACATGGAAGTGCCACCCTCCACGGAGTTTCGATACCATGTATACCCTTCGGGTACTTAAAGAAGGCCGCGGGGGAAGGGCTGAGATGAAGAGAACCGGGGCAAGCGCCGACGGGAGACAGGACATCCATTCAATTTTACGGAAAAGGATTTTCGATCTGGAGTCGGAAGTCGCGCTGCTGAAGCGGCAAAACGACGACCTCCAAAGAACCGGCACCGTTTCTTCCCTCATCCTCGAAACCGTCTCGGAAATCTTTACCTATCAGGATACCGACCACCGGTTCCTCTGGGTAAACAGGGCCACCGCCGATTCACTGGGCAGGAGGCCCGACGAACTGGTCGGGCGCCGCTGTTATGAAATCCGCCACCAGCTGAAGGAGCACTGCAAAGGGTGCCCGATTAGCAGAGCGGCAAGGACCGGGAAGATCGAGGAGGGCGAAATCACCACCAAAGAGGGACGGGTGTGGTTCGTTCAGGGCTATCCGGTTAAGGACGACCGTCGGAAAATTGTCGGCTTCATAGAGTTTTGTCGGGACGTTACCAAACAAAAACAGGCGCGTGAAAAATCCGGGAAGGAACACGAGAAATATCGACGCATGATCGAAACCGCCAACGAAGGCGTGTGGGAGATGGACGACAGGTTCCGCACCACGTTCGCCAACCGCCGGATGGCCGAAATACTCGGATACGAACCGGAGGAAATGATCGGCCGGCCCTTCGAATGGTTTCTTTTCGAAGAAGACCTGGAGGACCATGCCGCCAAGAAAGCCGATCGGCAACTGGGCAAGCGGGCGTTCTACGAACGAAAATTCAGGAGGAAAGACGGAAGCACGGTGTGGACCACCGCTTCGGCCACGGCCATCCGAAACGAGCGGGGAGAGTTCTCGGGTGCGTTCGCCATGTTTACCGACATCACGAAACGCAAAGAGATGGAGGCGACCCTGCGGGAGAGCGAACGGAGGTACCGCTTGCTGGCGGACAACGCCCGTGACGTCATATTCGTCATGGACACCAATTTGAACTACACCTACATAAGCCCCTCGGTGAGAAACTTGCGGGGATACGAACCCGAAGAGGTGCTGAAGACTTCATGGACGGACGCGCTGACCCCCGCTTCCCTTGAGGTCGTCCGGAATACCCTGGCCCGCGCCTTGGAGTGGGATAAAGCCGAAGGCAGAGATCCTTCGCGTTCAAAGACCGTGGAACTGGAAGTGAAGGTGAAGGACGGCTCTACCATCTGGACGGAAACGAAGCTCTCGTTCCTTCGCGACGAGTCATCCCTCCCCATCGGGATTATGGGAGTCATACGGAACATCACCAGCCGTGTGCGAAAGGACGAAATCCTGCGGGCGCGCCTCCGATTGAGCGAATTCGCCGCCGACCACACCCTGGATGAATTGCTCAGAAAGGCGGTGGACGAAGCGGAAATGCTCACCGGCAGCGGTATCGGCTTCATCGATTTCGTGGAACGGGACCAACGAACCATTTCCCTGCAGATGTGGTCCACGAACACGTTGGAAAAGATGTGTAAGGCGAAGTTCAAGCGGAGACACTACAACATCGATCAGGCGGGCATGTGGGCCGACTGCATCCGCGAGCGCCGTCCTCTCATCCACAACGACCTGCACGCGGTCCCCGGAAGAAACGGCTTGCCCGCGGGCCACGTTCCCGTTGTTCGGGAATTGGTGGCGCCCGTTGTGCGGTGCAACCACATAGTGGCGGTTTTGGGGGTGGGGAACAAACCCCGCGATTACGACTCCCGGGACGTGGAGATCGTTTCCCTGCTGGCGGACCTGGCCTGGGACATCGCCGAAAGCAAACGGGCGGAGGAAGCCCTGCGGGAAAGCGAGCAGAAATATCACGAGCTTTTCGATAAAATTCGGGACGGCGTCATGATCGTCGATCCGCAAACCACTCAGATCGTGGAGGCAAATACGGCGACGACGAATATGTACGGATATGAACCGCACGGGATGGCCGGATTGAAGGCCACGGACATATCGAACGAACCTGAAGCGACGTTCGAGGCGAT
This sequence comes from uncultured delta proteobacterium, assembly GCA_963826125.1. GTDB lineage: Bacteria > Desulfobacterota > Desulfarculia > JACQYL01 > CAWGVV01 > CAWGVV01. The sequence goes on from CAWGVV010000001.1 coordinate 1,971,372, forward strand.
GACCAGGACGGAACCGTTCATCCCCTTACGTTATCACAAAAGAAAGAACGGTAGCGCTTTTCCCGTGGAAATCTCCAACGGCTCGTTTACCCATAAAGGAAAGACCTTCGTGATCAGCAGCATTCGGGATATCTCGGAGCGCAAAAGAGTCGAAGAGGCCCTGCGGGCATCCCTGGACGAAAAGGAGATTCTCCTCCGCGAAATCCACCATCGCGTGAAGAACAACCTTGCCGCCATCGTAGGGCTCGTCGGCTTGCAGCGGAGCGCCCCGGGGGACACTTTGCCCGTCCATTTGACGGACCTTGAAGCCAGGATACGGTCCATGGCGCTCGTTCACGAAATGCTGTACGAGTCGGACGACCTCAGCCGAATCGATCTGCAACGGTATTTTCTGGAACTCACCGAGTACCTGCAAACCACCTATGATCCGCGCGGCCGCATATCCATCGGCGTGAATGCGGAACGTCTGGGCATGAACATCGATACCGCCATTCCCTGCGGCCTGGTGGTGAATGAAATCGTCACCAATGCCTTGAAGTATGCATTCCCGAACGGGGATCGCCGGCCGGGACCGGACGACAGCAGGGTTTCCGTCTCCATGTCCGCGCAGGATTCCACCTTCACGTTGTCCATCGCCGACAACGGCGTCGGATTGCCCCCTTCCCTGGATTGGACCACCACCAAGACGTTGGGACTTCGTCTGGTTCGGATGCTCGGCCAGCATCAGCTCGGCGGCCGCATGGCAATGGACGTGGAGGCGGGAACGCGTTTTTCGCTGACTTTCGTTTCGCGCAAAAGAAAGGACGGCCATGGCTGAAGAAACCATCCTGATCGTTGAGGACGATGGTATCCTTGCCACGCATCTGCAGGAGATGCTCGATGGACTCGGGTACCGGGTTTCCAAACCGGCGGCTTCCGGGGAAGAGGCCATCGCGGCGATCGGTGCCCACCGTCCGGACCTTATCCTGATGGACATCAACCTGGGAGAAGGGATGGACGGCATCACGGCTGCCGGGGAAATCCGCAAGATCATGGACGTGCCGACCATTTATCTGACGGGTTACACGCAGGGCTCCATGGTGCAAAAGGCGAAAATCACCACGCCCTACGGTTATCTGATGAAGCCGGTGGCAAAGTACGAATTGTCCGCGGCCATCGAGATGGCGCTCTACCGCCACGCGCAGGATCGGTTGCTCAGGGAACGGGAAGCCGCGCTGGGCGAGAGTGAAGAAAAATACCGCTCCCTGGCGGAAAGCATCCAGGACGTCATCATTCGCTATGACGACCGGTGCCGCATCCTCTATGCCAACCCGGCGGCATTACGGCTGTTGGGAACAACGGAGCGGGAGGTGCTCGGGAAGCGGCTGCGGGAATGCGGGATCGCCGGAGGACCGGAGCGGCACTGGGAGGAGAAAATTCTCGAGGTGTTCGCTTCGGGAAAAGAATCGATCAGCCGGTTGGAATGGCGGAGCGGCGAGGAAGAACGGTACTTCGACTGGAGGCTGACCCCCGAATTCGCCGAGGGCGGCAGCGTACGTTCGGTGCTGGGAGTCGCACGGGACATCACCGAACTGAAGCAGGCCGAGGATGGTCTCAAAAACCAGGTGCGATTCGTTACCACGCTTCTGGAGACCATCCCCAACCCGGTATTCTACAAGGACACGTCGGGAATCTACCGCGGCTGCAATCACGCCCTGGAGGAAATGCTGAACAGGGGGAAGGAAACGATCGTGGGGCACAGCGTGTACGACGTGAGCAGCCCCGAAATAGCGGCGAAACACGCGGCCATGGACCGGGAGTTGTTCCTGAAGCCGGGGACGCAGTCGTACGAACACAAAATAAGCAAATCCGACGGTACCGACCGTGAGGTGCTCTTCAGCAAGGCTTCCTTCTTGGACTCCGCAGGAAACGTCGCCGGAATCGTGGGCGTGGTCCTGGACATCACCGAACGCAAAAAGGCGGAAGAGGCCCTGCGGCGGAGCGAGGAGCGACTGCGGCTGGCCATGGAGGCGACGAGCGACGGACTGTGGGATTTCGACCTTCCCACGGGGCAGGTCTATTGGAGCCCGCGCTGCTACGCCATGCTCGGCTATGAGCCGAACGAATTCCCCATGTCGTTCGCCAAGTGGCTGGAACTCATGCACCCGGACGAGCGTGAGGCGGCATGGAAAAACGTAGAGGAGCAGGTGACCCGGGGAGACGGCAGTTTCGTGGTGGAATTCCGTTGCGCGATGAAACAGGGAGGATGGCGCTGGATCATGTCCCGCGGCAAGACCGTGGAACGCGACGGGGAGGGACGCCCCCTGCGAATGATCGGCACCCACGCTGATATCGAGGATCGTAAGCGGGCCGAAGAAAAACTGGACGAGTGGCGCGCACTCATGCACTACATTATCCGGCACGATCCCAACGCCATCGCGGTGTTCGACGATACCCTCCGTTACATCTTCGCCAGCGAACGGTACCTCCACGATTATCAGGTGCGGGAGGAGGACGTTATCGGAAAATCCCATTACGACGTGTTCCCCGGAATGCCCGAACGGTGGAAGCTGGTGCACCGGCGCGTGCTGAAGGGCGCCGTGGAAAGCGGCGAAGACGACGGCATCGAACGGCCGGACGGCAGAGTCGACGTTGTCCGATGGGAATGCTGGCCCTGGTACACGGCCGAGGGAGACGTGGGCGGCATGATTCTGTATTCGAAGGTGATCACGGAAAGGAAGCTGGCCGAGCAGAAGCTCCGCGAAAGCGAAGCCCGGTATCGGCTGCTGGCGGAAAACTCCACCGACGTGATCTGGGTAATGGATCTGCAGGGCCGCTTCCAGTACGTCAGCCCTTCGGTATTTCAGCTGCGGGGCTACACCCCGGAAGAGGTGACGCGGCAACCGCTCGAAGAGGTGGTGTGCGAATCCTCATTGCAACGCATACGGGAGGACATGGCGAGGGCGATCCGGCAGGCGCGGGGAGAGCAGCCGGTCGCGGTGTCCCTGACCGAAGTGGAACAGCCCCGCAAGGACGGAACCACCGTCTGGACGGAAGTGTCGGCCAAGCTGATATTCGACGACAATGGAAACTCCGTCGGGATACAGGGGGTTTCCCGGGACATCACCGAGCGGAAACGGGCGGAAAGCATAAGGTTGGAAATGGAGCGGCGGCTGCTCCACGCGCAGAAGCTCGAAAGCCTCGGCGTGCTGGCCGGCGGGATCGCCCACGACTTCAACAACCTGCTCATGGCCATGATCGGCAACCTGGACATGGCCATGCTCGATCTCTCTCCCCTCTCCTCGGCCCGTTCGAGCATCGAACAAGCCGTTAACGCCGCCAAACGCGCGGCGGACCTCACCCGCCAGATGCTGGCCTATTCGGGCAAGGGCCGTTTCATCACCACCTGCCTGAACCTGTCCGAACTGGTGGAGGAGAACGTGCACATGCTCAGATCGGCCGTCCTGAAAAACGTGGTTCTGAACCTGCGGCTGGAAAAGGAACTTCCGTCCATTCTGGCGGATGCGGGGCAGATGCAGCAGATCGTCATGAACCTCATCACCAATGCGTCGGAAGCCATCGGAGGACGCCCCGGAGTGGTGGTCCTGTCCACGGGAACGTCGGAATGCGACGAGGAATATCTCGGGGCAAGCGCTCTGGAAGAAAAGCCCGCTCCGGGACGTTTCGTCTGGGTGGAGGTGGAGGATACGGGCTGCGGAATGAACGTCGACACCCGACAGCGGCTGTTCGATCCCTTCTTTTCCACCAAGTTTCCCGGACGCGGGCTGGGCATGTCCGCCGTCCTGGGTATCGTTCGCGGGCACAAGGGCGCCATTATGGTGGACAGCGAGCCGCAAAGGGGAACCACCATTCGGGTGCTGTTTCCCGAAGCCGCGATTGAAAAGGGCGACGCCCGAAGCAAGGATGACGGCGGCACCCTCTGGGCCGGCGAGCGGGAAAAGACCGCTTCCCGGGAGACGATCCTGGTAGTGGACGACGAAGAGATGGTGCGGGACCTGTGCAGATCCATGATGAAGCGGCTGGGGTACGACACGCTCGCCGCCGTGGACGGGGCGGAGGCCGTGGAGGTGTTTCGGGAGCATGCGGATTCCATCAGCGCGGTCGTTCTCGATCTCACCATGCCCAGGATGGACGGCATCGCCGCTTTCGATGAAATGCTGCGTCTGCGGCCGGACGTCAAGGTGATCATGTCCAGCGGATACAGCAGGCAGGAGGCAGTCGAGAAATTCGGGAACAAGGGAGTTGCCGGCTTCCTGGAGAAGCCGTTCCACCTCGCGGCCCTGTCGCAGGAACTGAAACGCGTATTGGGAAAAACGGCATAACGGCCGGTCGCGGAATCCCGGGAAGTATATTCGCAACACGGTGGCCACCGGTATGTGCCGGGAACAAGGGGCGGAACGCAGATCCGCCTGCACGATCCTCAACGCTGTGCCGGAATAGAATTGACAAGTATTCCGCAATAGTTGTTCTATTGGGAACGCCTTTGCGGCTCCGGAGGCTGTTTCCACTCCGCCGGAGCCCAACCCTTTTATCAACCATCCGATTGCGTCTCGGAATAAGGAGGGGAAAAATGGATCGACCGATGGAAGCATTCATGAGGCTGGGAATCGTTCACTTCATGGCGTTTCCGGAAGCTACGGCGGAAGACGGTTCTTTGGAAGAAGCCATAAAACACATCGCCCTTGATCCCTTTTTTAACGCCATCGAGATTACCCACATCCCGGACGACGCCGTTCGGGAACGGGTGAAGAAGATGCTCGAGCTTTCCCGGCTGTCGGTAGTGTACGCTGGCCAGCCGGTCATTATGAAAAACAAGCTGGACCCGAACTCCACGGACGAATCGGTGCGATCGCACGCCTGCGAATTTCTGAAAAAGCACATCGACGAGGCGATCTCGCTGGGAGCGGAAGGGTTCGCCATCCTCTCCGGCAAGGACCCGGGCGATGCCTTGAGGGATAAGGCCATCGATGCCCTGGTAAAATCGCTGCTGGAACTCTGCGCCTATTCCAAATCGAAGAACGGCCCCCGTATCGTGGCCGAGGTGTTCGACTACGACATCGACAAGTGCTGCCTCCTCGGACCGGCGCCCATGGCCAGGGAAGTCGGCCGCCGCGTCCGTGAACGGGTCAACAATTTCGGGCTGCTCATGGACCTGAGCCACCTCCCGCTGGTGCGGGAATCTCCCGGCGAGGCCCTCTGGCCCGTAAAGGACTACCTCACCGGAGCGCACATGGGCAACGCGGTCGTGGACCGGGCATGCGAAGGATACGGCGACTACCATCCCGTGTTCGGCGCGCCGGGCGGAGCCAACGATGTGCCGGAGATGGTCGAGTTCCTTCGCAGCCTCTTCGACATCGGGTTCCTGAACGGCAAGAACAGGCCCATCGTGAGTTTTGAGATCAAACCCACGAAGGGACAGGATCCCCTGCTTGCCATCGCCAATGCCAAAAGGGTACTGAAAGAAGCCTGGATGCAACTGTAACACGTGACGAAACCGGTCCCCCGGTCGTTTAAGACGGAAGGAAAGGCAGACCGCAAAACCTGCTCAAGCCGGGTAATCCCGCCACAGGCGGAATACCCGGTCCGCCCTTGACCGCCGAGGCAGCCCTCGGGGGAACTCCCGCCTTCTTCTTCGCCCGGCGGCGAAACGAAGAAAGGACGTGGGGGGAGTTCCCCGAACTTTTACTCTCCCTTGACAGAAAAACTATGGAATCTCATAACGAACTCTCTTGCTCTGCTCTGTTGAAAGGGATGGTGGTGCTCCTCCGCGGCGGAGGCGAAATGGCCACCGGTGTGGCTCATCGGTTGTCGCGCAGCGGCTTCCGGGTGATGATTACCGAAATCCCGCGTCCACTGGCCGTCAGACGGGCGGTCTGCTTCTGCGAGGCCGTTTACGACACCGCGAAGACCGTGGAAGGAATCACGGCCCGTCGTATCCGGAATCCGGAGGACAGGCACGACCTGTGGGCCGGGGGCGAAATCCCCATCCTGGTGGACCCCGCCATGGAGTGTCTGGACGGCCTCAGACCGCCGGTCATCGTCGACGCGGTCATGGCCAAATTCAACACAGGCCTGCGCCGAGACATGGCGCCCCTGACCATCGGCCTCGGCCCCGGCTTCGTCGCTCCCGGAGACGTGCACCTGGCCATCGAAACCATGCGGGGACACTACCTGGGCCGGTTGATCTACGACGGCGCCCCCGCCCCCAACACCGGAATACCGGGTGAAATCGGGGGCAAAACGGAGCAGCGCGTTCTCCGCGCGCCTTGGGACGGCGTTATCTCCACCGAACGGGAACTGGGGGACAAGGTGGCCGCCGGAGAGGTGATCGCCCGGGTGGAAGGCGAACCCGTGGCCGCCAAACTGGACGGGGTTGTCAGAGGCCTCATTCGCCCGGAAACCTTCGTGAAGAAGGGGCTGAAGGTCGGGGACGTCGATCCGCGCGGCGAGGTGGCATACCTCACCACCATCAGCGAAAAGGCCCGCGCCCTCGGCGGGGCCGTGCTGGAAGGAATTCTGGCGGCGTACAACCGGTGAGGGGGCGGGAACGGAGAAAGGCCGCATTACCGGGCACAGCCAAGTGCAAACGGTTTCCTTCAGGTTCGCCCCGGCCTCAACCACCGGAGGCCGCGCCGAATCTCCTCCGGAGCGGTTTCGCGGCTTCCCGCAACGGATCAATGCCGCCATGCCAGTCCCTTCTTATTATTAGAACCTCCCCCCCTTCCTTTCCCTCTTCGATAGTGAAAAGCGAAGAAGGAACGGTGTGCCCCAAACCCGCCCCTTCATAAGAGGCGATACCCCCTTTTCAATTTCAGGAAATTCCTGACGGCGGATTTGATAATTGAGTGAAGAAATGCTATTGTGCCAAAAATAGAGGGGTATCTGGATCTGTCGTTTGCTTCACTTCCCTCTTTTCTCCCAACAAAACCGTGCGCGCGTCCATTTCGCCAACAGAAGGGAAATGGACGCGTCGATCAATAGGATAAAGGCCGACTGTCTGAAAAGGGCGTGACCATTTCGGACGTCCGGGCCGACCGCGTGTACTCCGTGCTCCGCTCCGAGGTGCAGGACCGGTACTGCCGGCCCGACGAGGTAATGGTGCGCGCCGGCGTCCGGCAGAACATCGAGCAGCTCGCGCGTGACAACGAGATCGATGCAAACGAGATCGTCGAAACTCCCGAAGCCGACTACCGCTTCCGGCTCAAACTGAAGAAGGACCGCCGGGCCTCGTTCGTCATGGACCAGGCGGCATCCATCGACTACCCCAATTTCAAGAATGCGGTGCGCGGCGATTTGGAACGGCTGCGGGCGTACCACGAATGCTGGCATGCGATGAGCGAGTTGCAGGAGAGAAAGGCGGTTTATAGTTGATGTTGAGTATCAGTTGCGAGTAATAATAATTTGTTGGTAAAAGGAAGATCGATATTAATTTAAATTTAGGCATTTTAGATGATAATCACCGATACTCAAATACTTTCCTACTACTACAAAGGGGCGGAGTGTATTTCAAATTATCCGATCACCATTTCATCAATCACTGCGGCAGAGTTTCTTCTTATCCATTCAAAAAAACCTAATAAGGCAAATTACTATCCAATTTTACCATCTATGTGCCGATGTTCAGGACATTTCTTTGACTCTAGAAAGCATGCATCTTTAGGTAAACACAGAACCGACCAGTTGTTGTTGAACTTCGGTGGGCATCTGCCGTCTTTTGTAGAATTCGGTAGCATTGCAATCAGTCAGATCATCAATGAAGGACTAGAAAAGTTATATTTAGATAGCATTTGTCATCTTGACAAAGAAGTAAAGAAAAAACTCAGTGCTCGGTTCTACTTTCTTATTAAGGCTAAAGTACAATGCCTTCCCGTAACAAAGCAAATTGCCTCAAAAGGAATGGAATTACTTTCAAAATATTTAGATAGCTATGTGGCAAAAAAGAAATTACGTAATACTATCAATGATGTTTTAATCTTGGCTACGGCCATTCAGCTTTCTTCGCCACTGTACACGAAAGATAACCAACTGCGGCGATTTACCGCAGGACTTTTTGGGGCAGAGCGCAGAGAACAACAACCTGTGGGCCTTGTGTTCGACTTCTCCGCCCCAACACCAAGCGATCGCCGCAAGTTACTCGAATCAAAAGGGTACATCAACAGAGGCTGGCAGATAATAGAACGGCGGGGTTGCTAACCTATGCCAAACATAAAGAAAAAGATTTTCTACATTGTAGGGAGCCTTCTCCTGGGAACTATAGGGTCTGGCTTGTGGGATGTAGCGGTTAAACCTATAGTCATTCGATTTGGCTCCTTAATTGTTTACTTGCTTTCATTAATATTTACTAATTTAAATGAAATAATTTACACAAATATTGCTAAGGGAAATGTTGATAGAACAGGTCCAGCTATAATAGCTTTTATATTGGGTTTAGTTTCAGGAGTAGTTTCATTTTTATATTTAAGATACAGGACAGAAAGAGCACAATTGAAAGGACGAGAAAGTAAGCAATTACTTAATTTTAGAAAAGAGAACTGCTAATTGTAATATTCTTTTGCTTTTCCATATCTATATCAATAAATATAATCAACTTGTTTGAATTATTACAAGCTAATAACTTTGAGCAAGCGCTATCTATTTGTGCTCCATTTATTGAACCCAAGGAAGCGCTATTAGTCAGATCCAAATTCAGCCAAATGAAGAGCAAAGAAGAGTATATACAAATAATGAATAATTTGCATATGATTGCAACAGAAAACAAGCTGTACTTTCCTCCAACATTGATTCCCTGAGTCTAGCAGCGGTTGACTGTTTGAACCGAGCACAGAGATCTTTTTAGCGTCCGAAAGGAGAATATAATGAGTGATCTGATAAGCCATGTACCGAATGAACAAGGAGGAGGGTTACGGAGAATCCATTACACGCTGATCATTCTCATCGCTCTGGCGCTTCTGAGCGGGTGCGGCGGGATAAAGACCATCAAGCCGGAGTACATGTCGAATTTTCACGCCACGCAGCTCTTCGAAGGCCAGAACCAAACCGTTACCTTGAATGCCTTTTACGACGACCGGAACCCGAGCGACAGGATCGGCGAAGGGTTCAATGCTTACGGCGGAAAAATCGAGACGTGGGTTGCCGAGAACGAGCCCCTCGCGGTGGTCGAAAATGCGCTGGAAGAACAGTTGAAGAGTTGCGGCTTCACGGTGATCAAAGTGAAAGGGTGGAACTACGACCCGAACGCCATCCCTGAGCAGGTAAAGACGAAACTGATCGTCGGCGGCAAGCTCCGGACCTTCTGGGTTGAATCACGGCCCGGTTTCTGGACCGTCGCAGTGAGTTCAAAGGTGTGCTTCGATCTCTACATTGCAGACGCAATGGACAAGAAGAGCCTATACACGGGGCAGTTTACCGGCGCCTCACAGAGCGATCACGGCTACCGCGGCTCCGAAGACATGCAGAACTCGCTCAGCTTGTCCTTGTCCCAAGCGGTCAACAAAACCTTCCAGGACGAAACCGTGAGGGGCATTCTTTTGAAGTGTAAGCAATAGGGTTGATGGAATAGATTATGAAGATATTCTTCGATACGATGATCTTCCTTCACTACAGGAACCTGGAAGAAATCGATTTTAATCAGATTTTTGGGCCTCCCCCTCATACCGTGCTTATACCTCGCATTACACTTCGCGAACTGGATAAGCATAAAAACACTCACAGCTCGAGTAGAATCCGAGAACGAGCACGTAAGATGCTGAAGAAGATCGAGCAGTGGTCCGGAGGGGTGGAGATACTTCCCGGAGTATCCGTAGAATTTTTAAAGGGTGTGCCTCAGGTACACTATCCGGAACTCGGTCTCAACTCGGAGTGGAACGATGACGTCCTCATAGCCTCGGTCATTCAGTGCATGAAAGATCGTCCCGAAAATAGTTCTGTCATCCTCGTCACACAGGATTCAGGCCCGCGTATCACTGCCTCGCAGCTCGGTATCAAGTCCCTTGAATTGCCAGAGGAATACAAACTTCCTGTGGAACCCGACCTTCTGGAGATCGAAAACCGAGAATTGAAGAGAAAATTGTCAATACTGCATAATGCACTTCCCGAATTAGGTATTGATATCATTGGCCAAAACGATAAGGGGAAATTTTCATCCTTTATTATTTCTCAGCATCCCGAACTTACAGATAATGAGATTACAACGAAGATTCAGGAACTCATAGAAAAATTTCCTAAGCAGCACAGGAAAATGTCGTCGATTTCATCGATTCAGGCTCACATGGACTTTATCCCCATAACGGAATACGAACGATACAATAAGGAAATTGATGAATACATCAAAAGCTACGAACGGTACATGAGGAATAAATGGAAAATTCAAGCAGCCAATAAGCGAAGCATTCAATTCGGTATTGAAATAAGAAACATGGGGAGGTCCCCAGCAGAAGATGTGGACGTGTTGTTACACTTTTCAGATGGCTTCCACCTATTATCAGCGGACAAAATGCCAAGCTTGCCTAAAATGCCACTGCCGCCGACCAAACCGAGAACTACTATCGAGATATCCATAAATGACGCACTTTATTCTATACGTCCATTTGTGCCCGAGTGGAACGTACCTGCAGAAATGCAAATCCCTTTCTCTATTACGCGAATGGAAACAGGAGGCTACGAAGTACGGGACCATTTTGAAAGAATCAAGCATGGCGCCAGTGCCGCCCTACCGGAAATGTTCCTCACATTTGATTCTTACGAGTCGGCACGTTCCTTTTCTTGTCACTACATTATCCGTCCAGCGAATCTACCTGAGCCGGTTTCCGGGGACTTACATTTCAAGATAGAAAAGAAAGATTTCGACGAAAAAATAAATAGTGATAAGGAGTAGCTTCGGACTTAAGTCTTGTTGTTTTAAGCCGCATATGTCTGGGTCCATTACTCCTTCGTAGGTCAAAGAGAAAGAGAAAGTCAAAAAGCAAGACCTGATCTCGAATTTGTGTCGAAAGCAGAGGAAGCAAGATGATGACAATCCCCGATGAGGTATTTAAACTGATTAAGGATAGTGGTAACAGTTTCCATGCGAAGGTGGCACGTTGGTTTGCTGCTAACGACTGGCACATCATAGTGAGTCCGTACTATATGGATCAGACGCAAAACAAATCCCGTGAAATAGACCTAATTGCTGAGAAGCTCTGGCCCATAAACGATAGGTCAGGCCATCTACTACACTATCTGGCTGTGAGGTTGTTCATCGAGTGCAAGTTTGTTCCATCATATTCAGTATTCTGGTTTGCCGAGAGTGATCTAGAATCTGCGGAGAACCTGGTATGTAGTAATAGCCCCTTCCGAGCAGACAACAGTTACACAAAGAAACATCATTACTTGTCACAGAAATCTAAAGTAGCGAAGTTGTTTCAAACAAGTAAGAGCAAATCGCTGGAAAACGAGCCTTTTTACAAAGCACTAAACCAAGTTCTAAATGCCATGGTGTCGATGAAGCGACAATCTGTTTCTGTTCCAACTCTCAAGGAAACCGGAAGAAGCGCGAAGGTGGTCCTTGAGTTCCCGGTAGTTATGTGCAGTTCATTTGAACAGATGTTCTCGGTTGACTTCGATACCGATTCGCAGCCGGAGTCGATAAAAGATAACTTCCAATTGGAGGTTCGCTACGCCTACATCGACAGCAAAAGCACACAGCGGAACGATTATTTCTTACTCGATTTTGTCGAGTTCAGCCAGCTTGAAAAGTTTGCTCAAGCCATAGAAAAAGATGCGAAGGCGGCCGTGTATTTGGAAAGCCCAATCTGAGCAACATAACCACCGGATGGAGCTGAATCGTTACAATTGCCGGCTATCTGCACCGTTCCAGAATAATGATCCTATTCTTGAAGCCCTCGCGAAGGCTGCTCGTAGATCCCCATCCGCGCCGCCTTTAAACCTCCACCTTCACCTTTACTTCCTTGACAATCTTTCGGGCCACCTTCTCGCCCACTTCTTTTTCCAGCAGGGGCAGCAGGAAGTCGTAGCCGGCCGCGTCCACCTGGGCGGCGGCGATCCGCGGGAAGGGGTTTTCCTTCCGCGCCCTCTGGTGCACCGCCCGCGCGAACACCGTCCGGCCGCTGATGGAGAACTTCAGCCAGGGCGTGTTGGGGGGGTCCGCGTGTTTCCGGAACGAAGTCCCCGACCCGGTTCGAAAGTTCCCGCAGTGTGCGCCCTCGTTCCAGGACGTGTTCGACCAAGCCCCAATCGGCATTTCCGCCGCGCCAGTTCTCACCCAGAACCTCAATCGCCCAGCCTGTTGCGAAAGACAGCCCTTGCTCCTCATCTCTCAATTTGATTGCCGGATCGATATCGGCCGGCAGGTTTTCTATGTCGGCATTTTTCCCGGCCTGGCCGAGTCCCTGATGAGGGTGAAGGCGGCGATCCGGTTTTCCCATTCGTGGAGAAAACCGGGAATGCGGCCCGTGAGCCCCTGCTGATTGTCGGCTCCCCACAGGGCTTCCCGATTCTGCTGCAACACGGCCTCGACAGCCTTCCTCAGCTTGATTCGTCCAGCTCTATTTTCGTGGTAGTACCTACGGCCGGCGAGATTGATGCTGAGGGGGTGAATGCTCACCCGTCTTTTATGCTTCCGAATGATCAAAGCTTGGCCGGTAGCCCATCCTCATTTGCCATTCACCAAAATCCGCTTGACGCGCATCGATAGTTGTAGTTACAATCATTTTACTCGCCCTACCCTCGGAGGCAATTTACAATGGCCATGAGCCTTGAGACGCATTGCATGTGCGCGCTGGTACGCAAGGTGTCCCGATCCCTCACGTCCCTCTACGACCAGATGCTCGCCCCCAGCGGGCTCCGGGTGACCCAATACAGCCTGCTGGTCAACATTCGTCGGCAGGGAACGGCGACGCCTTCGAAACTTTCCCGAATCCTGCTCATGGACAAAACCACGCTCACCCGGAATCTCACCCTGCTGGAGAAAAACGGTCTCATCTTCATCCGGCCGGGACGGGACGGGAGGGTCAAGGAGATCGGTTTGTCGGAGAAGGGAACGATGGCTCTGGACCGCGCGCGGCCGCTCTGGGAGAACGTCCAGTCCTATGTGGGAGACAGAATGGGCGTGTCCGGGGCCGAGGAACTCATGGAGCGGCTGAACGGATTGCTCCACGACCTGGAGGGAAAGCCCGCTTCCGAAGGAAGCAAAACGGTCGGCGGCCCGCCGGGCGAGTGAATTTTTAAGGCAAAATCACAGGAGGCATCGACACAGGGAAAAGTCCCCCGACTGTCCCCTCCCCCGGCGTGACTACACGAGGCCGGGCGTGGGATAAGAGACCCAAAAGGAGACGATCATGACGGAGTGGCAAAAAACGAGCTGCGGCCTCTGCCTGCAGAGCTGCGGGCTGGAAGTGCTGGTCGAGAACAATACCATCGTAAAGGTTCGGCCGGACAAGGACAATATCCGGTCCCGGGGCTACGCCTGCCGCAAGGGCCTCAGCATCGCTCACTTCCAGCACCACCGGCAGCGGCTGGATCGTCCCTTGCGGTTGGAGAACGGCCGGAGGGAGGCGATCGGCTGGGAAGAAGCGCTGAACGGGATCGCCGAACGGTTGAAAGCCGTTCTGGCGCAGCATGGTCCCCGCAGCGTGGCCTTCATGATCGGAGGATCGGGCGGCTGTCACATAACCGGCCGATTCACCGGCCGGCTGCTCCACAATCTCGGCTCCCGCTACCTGTACACCGCCCTGGGACAGGAATGGACCGGCCGCCACTATGCACGGGGCCGGATGTACGGGGACCAGTCCGTTTTCCTGCACCCCGAACACGATCGGCTGGAAGTCCTGCTCGGACTGGGGTGGAACGGCTGGTCCAGCCACGGCATGCCTCAGACCAGGCGCTTCCTGAAAGCGTTGTCCGAAGACCCCGAACGAACGCTGATCATCGTGGACCCCCGCCCTTCGGAAACGGCGAAGTATGCCGATATTCATCTTGCCCTCACCCCCGGCAGCGACGCGCTGCTGCTCAAATCCATGATCGCCGTCATTTTCCGGGAAGGTTGGCAGGATACGGCCTACCTTGAGGCTCACGCCACCGGGCTGGACGAACTGAAGAGCTGCTTCATCGACTTTCCGGTGGAGGCGGCGCTCAAGGTGTGCGGGCTCGACTATGACAAGGTGCGCGAAGTGTGCCGCCTCTTCTCCAGCCGCAGGTCGGCCGTCATGTCGGACCTGGGAGTGCTGATGAATCGCCACTCCACCCTGGTGAGCTATCTGGAGGAACTCCTGCTCGTCGTGTGCGGCAGGATCGGCAGCGAAGGCGGCAACACGTGCGCGGGCATGATTTCCCCGGTGGGCGTCAACACCCCGCCCGAGGACCCCAATACGTGGCGGACCGCGGTCACGGACATTCCGGCCATCATGGGCGCTTTTCCCCCCAATGTCCTGCCCGAGGAAATCATGTCGGAGCGCGACGACCGGATTCGAGCGTTGGTGGTGGTGGGCGCCAACCCCTTGCGGTCCTATGCCGACACCAAAGCCTACGAACGCGCCTTCAAACGGCTCGACCTGCTGGTGTCGGTGGAAGTAGCCATGAGCGAAACGGCCGCCATGGCCCACTATGTCCTGCCGGGGCGTACCGCCTATGAATCGTACGACACCTCCTTCTACAGCTACAACTATCCGGAAATCTACGCTCACCTCCGCCGCCCGGTGGTGGAACCGGCTCCCGAAACCAGGGAAAGCGGATGGATCATGACCGAGCTGGCCGAAAAAATGGGGGTGCTTCCCGACATTCCCGATTCACTCCACCGGTCGGCCGGTGAGGACCGGTCCCGGTTCGGTCGGGAACTCGACCGCTACGTGGAGACTCTCCCCGACGGCGCACTCAAGCTGCCGTTCGTACTGGCCAAAACGCTGGGGCCGGTGCTCGGTTCGTGCAATCTGGCATTCCTGTGGGGTTTGCTCCGGTCGGCGTCGGTAAGCGTGAAGGACGCCATGGGGCGGCGTGGTTTTCCCTTGGGCGAAGGCCAAGCGGACGCGGCGTTCAAGGCCATCATGGACCATCCCGAGGGAATCTGGCTGGGGCGGCTGGACCCGGAGAAGGGGCTCGATTTCGTGGCCACGGAGGACCGGCGCATTCACCTCACCTCCCCCGAACTCACGGCCATGCTCACATCGATCACGCCCGAGTCCGAAGCCGAAGCTCTTGCCCGGAACGATGAATTCCCGTTCGTCCTCATGGCGGGCTGGCACAACGACTTCACCGCCAATACACTGATGCGCGATCCCGCCTGGAACAAGGACAGGCGCGTGGGGTGTCTGGCCGTTCACCCTAAAGACGCCGCCGAGCTGAACCTGGGGGACGGCGACACGGCGCGGCTTTCCACCGCGGGCGGTACGGTGACGGTTGAGGTGGAACATTCCGATCTCACCCGGAGAGGAATGGTGATTCTGCCCCAGGGGTTCGGTCTCGATTTCGACGGCCAAACCAAGGGAGTCAACGTGAATGTGCTGACCCGGGCAGACCACCGGGACCCCATTGCGGCCACCCCGTACCATCGTTGGGTGCCCTGCCGTCTGGAAAAAACCGTTTTGTAGGAATACGGCGCCCGTCGCGCGGACGGACGCCTTCCCTTCCTCTTCTTTTTCCTATTTCGCCTTGGGCAGCCAGAAGGGGCGCACCTTGCCCAGATCGGCAAGCGCCCCCGCGAATTCCTGCAGATACTCCTTAAAGCGCGACACGTAATCCGGGTCCACACGCTTGGTGAACAACTTCAGAGAAAAGAGGTTCACCAGGTCGGACAACGGAACCATTCCCTCTTCGGTTCCCGGCTTGAAATCCGTCCAGTTGCGAACGTGCTCTTCCGACCGGAAGAGATTCATGGTGCTTCAGGAATAGGGAAGGTCGTTGAACCATTTGGCGAAGGGCACGCACGTATACCCCACCAGACCACCGGGTTCGGTCGACAGAACCTTGCCGTCCCGCATCTCCACCACAATGGGCTCCCCGCAGTCGAGGCAGGGGGCTTCGATACGCACGGTTTTTCCGGGAAAGAGCCAGCTGACCGCCAGCGATTCGAAGCCTCACTGCCCGAACCATTTCTGCTGCCCGTCGATACTGATGCGGTACTGGGTGGGGAGATTGTTGAAGGGTGCGAAAGACGTGATGAGGTCCGTATTGGGGAATACCCAGCCGGGGATGCCCGCCGCAAAGAGGTCGTGGACGGCCCGGCGTCCCTCCTCGATCGAGCTTCCCAGCTCGGCCGCGATTTCCACGTAGAAGGGAGCCCTGCCCGTTTCCTTCAGCCGGTTGACGATAATGGAAAACGTTTTGTCCAATCGGGTCGGCGTACTCATACTTCCTCCTTGTTTCCGTCGTTAAACTTTTCAAATGATACCTCCTGAGGAAAATTATACCTCATCCTGTAACCATCCGGTACGTCGGGGGGACTAGGTTCATAACGAGCAATTTCGTCGAACATCCCTCACGGGGAAAATATCGCGTGTCCCGGCCTTTTTCTTCCGCGGATCGTCAACTTTGTCGGTGGGAAAAGCGTCTTACACGAGTAGAAGAGCAGGGAAACCCATGAGCAATGGCGGTCGACGATACCCGGAAGG
The DNA here is from genome assembly GCA_963826125.1 of uncultured delta proteobacterium. Lineage (GTDB taxonomy): Bacteria > Desulfobacterota > Desulfarculia > JACQYL01 > CAWGVV01 > CAWGVV01. Next base: position 1,987,970 of record CAWGVV010000001.1, read on the forward strand.
AGAAAGTTCCCTCATGAATCACTTGACTATTTCAACTGGATACTTTAAGTTCCCATTTGAAATACGGAGAATTGTGGGAGCGATGAAAAAACAGCGGATTGACGGACAAGAAACGCGGGAAAACCTGCTGAAGGCCGCTGCGGAAGTCTTCGCCAGAAAGGGCTTCCGAAATGCGACAATGGCGGAGATTTGCGAGCGAGCCGGAGCCAACACGGCGGCGGCCAACTACCATTTCGGCGGCAAGGAAACGCTCTACGTGCAGAGCTGGCGGCATGCTTTCCGGCAATCGTTGGAGACGTATCCGGCCGACGGAGGAATAGCTCCGGAAGCCGGGGTCGAGGAACGGCTCAAGGGGAGGATCCTGGCGATCATGCGACGCATCAGCGACCCGGAGAGCAACGACCTGGACATCGTCCACCAGGAGATGGCGACTCCCACCGGACTGTTGAACTCGGCCCTGCAGGAGTCGTTCGAACCCATACTTGAGGGATTCACCGTTATCATCCGTGAATTGCTGGGGGATCGGGCATCCGAGCAGGACTCCAGGCTGTGCCGAATGAGCATAAAAGCCCAATGCTTCGGTCCCATGATGAGGGAGCGTAGAAGGATGCAGACAGGTCCGGAGAAGCTCGATCCCGGACTGGACGCCATCATGGAGGACGTGGAGATTGTGGCCGATCACGTCACCCGCTTCAGCCTGGCGGGAATTCGTGATGTCCGGCGGCGTATCGAGGCGACAGAACGACGGAAACGCACGAAATCCGAGGATGAAGGTGCGGCCGTGTCCAGAGGGGAATTATGAAAACGTTCTTGAAGAAGCTCCTCATGATCCTGATCGTGCTGGGGTGCGCGGGTGGTGCGGCCGCCTGGTACCTGCAGCGCGACAAAGTACAAACCGTTTTCTACCGGACGGGAGAAGTGACCCGCGGCAGTCTTCACCTCACCATCGACGCCACGGGCACCGTGGAACCGGAGGAAGTGATCGACGTCGGTTCACAGATCGCCGGACAGATTCTGTCGTTCGGGCGAGACTCCAACGGCAAGCCGGTGGACTACGGTTCGCCCGTTGATGAGGGCACCATTCTGGCTCGGATCGACGACTCCCTGTACTCCGCCGCCGAAGCGGAGGCCGAGGCTCAGGTGCAATCGGCCAAAGCCGAACTGCAACGCTCCCAGGCCGATCTGGAGCAGATGAAGGCTAAATTTCACCAAGCGGAACGCGATTGGCAGCGCGCCCAGAAGCTGGGACCCTCCGAGGCGCTATCCCAGGCCAGCTACGATGCGTACAAATCCACTTATGAGACGGCCAGGGCCACGGTGGCGGTGGGAGAGGCCGCGATTTTGCAAGCCGGATCGGGTATCGCCCAGGCGGACGCCGTGCTCAGGCGCGCAAAGCGCAACTTGAGCTACTGCACCATCAAGTCTCCGGTGAAAGGGGTCATCATCGATCGACGCGTCAACATCGGCCAGACCGTGGTGGCCAGCCTGAATGCACCCAGCCTGTTTCTGATCGCCAAGGACCTCAAGCGCATTCAGGTGTGGGTGGCGGTCAACGAGGTCGATATCGGCAAAATCCACCCCGGCCTGCCCGTTACCTTTACCGTGGACGCGTTTCCCGGTCAGTCATTCAAAGGCGAAGTGGGCAAGGTGAGGCTGAATGCATCCATGACCCAGAACGTGGTAACGTATACGGTGGAAATCATCACCGACAACTCCGACGGGAAGCTGCTGCCCTACCTCACGGCCAACGTGCAGTTCCAGCTGAACAACATTGAAAACGCATTGCTGGTACCGAATTCCGCACTGCGTTGGGTACCTTCGGTCGACCAGGTGGCTCCGGAGTACCGCGAGAAGTTCCAGCAGGTATCCGCCGCGGTGAAAGAGCGGAAAGCCGCCCAGCCCGCCGGGAAAATAGGGTCGGCCGGCGAAAACGGGAGTCGCGGAGTGGTGTGGGTGGCCGAGGACCGATTCGTGCGACCGATCCGTGTCGCCAAAAATATCACCGACGGTTCGCAGACCGCGGTGCAGGGCGAAGGATTGACCGAAGGCATGCCGGTGGTAACGGGACAGATGTCCCAGGAAGCCGGGCAGTCCGGAACCAACAATCCGTTCGCGCCCCAATTCGGCCGCAGCCGGAGCGGCGGACACTAGGCAAACCGCTTCGATTCGGGAGGGATCGGCATGGACCTGATCCAGCTTTGCAACATATGCAAGACGTACCACATGGGAGACGTATCGGTCCCCGTGCTCAAGGGAGTCTCCGCCACGATCGCCAACGGCGAACTGGTGGCCCTCACCGGTGCATCGGGTTCGGGTAAGAGCACCCTGATGAACATCCTGGGGTGCCTGGACCGGCCGTCGTCCGGCCAATATCTGCTTGAAGGAGAAGACGTATCGCAGTTTTCCGTCGATCGGCGGGCGCTGCTCAGAAACCGCAAGATGGGTTTCGTCTTTCAAAACTTCAATCTGCTGCCACGCACCTCCGCCCTGGACAACGTGGCCATGCCGCTCTCCTATTCCGACGAACACGTCTCCGAAAAAGACGCCCGGAAAAGGGCCGAGGAGATGCTTGACCGCGTCGGGTTGGTGGATCGGATGAAGCACGAACCGTCCCAGCTTTCGGGAGGCCAGCAACAGCGGGTGGCGATCGCCCGGGCGCTGATCAACCGGCCTCCGTTGCTGTTCGCCGACGAACCGACGGGCAACCTCGATTCCAAAACGAGCGTTGAGGTGCTGCGCATGTTCCAGCACCTCAACGAGGAAGACGGCACCACCATCATCATGGTGACGCACGACCCCTCCGTGGCCGAACATGCCAGGCGCGTCATCCACATTCGCGACGGCATGATCGTCGATGGAGCTTTCGCCGGGGAGGAACCCGCCTGTCCGGTGGAACCGCAGTGCGATCTTCCCGAAACGGACGAATGGAGCGGCAAGTGAAAATTTATCGCGTCATTCGAACGGCCTTGAAGGCGTTGCTGCGCAATCCCATGCGGGCCATGCTCACAACGTTGGGCACCGTGATCGGCGTGGCCGCCGTCATCGCCATGATGGAGATCGGCCAGGGCTCTTCCGAAGCCATTCAGAAATCCATTGCCAGCATGGGAGCCAACGTCCTCATGGTGAGGCCCGGCGCGGCGTCCAGCGGGGGCGTGAGTTTCGGGGCCGGCAGCGCGACCACCCTCACCCCGGAAGACAGCGATGCCATTCTGAGGGACTCTCCGGCGGTACGGAGCGCGGCTCCCGTGGTCCGCGCCCGCACACAGGTGATCTACGGAAACCGCAACTGGGTGCCCACGTTCATCCAGGGATCCACTCCGGCGTTCCTGGACGTGCAGGATTGGACCGTCGCCGAAGGCGAGCCCTTCAACGAACGGGACGTGCTCAACGCCAACAAAGTCTGCATGTTGGGGACCACCCTGGTCCGGGAACTGTTTCTGGGCGAATCGCCCGTGGGAAAATACGTACGGGTGAAAAACGTATCGTTCAAAGTTGTCGGGGTGCTGGGTTCCAAGGGAGCCAACATGATGGGCATGGATCAGGACGACGTGCTCCTGGCGCCCTGGACGACGATAAAGTACCGGCTCACGAGTTCCAAGCTGGACAGCGGAAACCAGAGCGTCAGCAGCACCAGCAGCACCAGCGGTTCGGTCAATACGCTGAGCAACGTGTATCCCAGCGCCCAGGCCGACCTCTATCCCGAACAATCCGAAGTGCAGGCCGCGGACAATCCCATGCCGGTGCGCTTTACCGACATCGATTCGGTCCTGGTCGCCGCGCAAAGCACCGCCGAGATACCCGACGCCATCAACCAGATGACCGCGGTCCTCCGCGAACGCCACCGCATCCGCCTCGGTCAGCCGGACGATTTCAACATCCGCGACATGACGGAAATGTCCCGGACCCTCTCCTCCACGACCAGTCTGATGACCAACCTCCTGCTGTGCGTGGCCATGATTTCACTAGTGGTCGGAGGCGTGGGCATTATGAACATCATGCTCGTTTCGGTCACCGAGCGGACCCGGGAAATCGGGTTGCGCATGGCGGTGGGCGCGCGGGGCCGCGACATTCTGCGACAGTTTCTGGTGGAAGCGGTGGTGCTCTGCCTGGTGGGGTGCGCCTTCGGCATTCTGCTGGGGCATGGCGGATCGTATCTCGTCCAGATGGTTCTGCACTGGCCGGTGAAAACTTCCCCCGAAGCCATTGGGGCCGCGGTGTTCGTATCGGCCACGGTGGGCATTATTTTCGGGTTCTATCCCGCATGGAAGGCTTCGCGGCTGGACCCCATAGAAGCGCTACGTTACGAATAACGTATCATGTGGCGCCGGAAGGTACCGCGCCCCCTACAGGAGCTTTTTATCATGCCGAACACACTTCCCCGATCGCTGACGGTTCCGCGGAAGCACGGTTTCGCCCTGCTCACGGTCCTCTGCCTGGTTCTGCTCACCGGATGCATGGTGGGTCCCAACTTCAGGCGGCCGCAAACGTCCATGCCTTCCGACTGGACCGGGCCCACTTCGGTCCTCACGGCGCAGACACCCACCGATGCGGAAACGGTCCTCGCCCAGTGGTGGACGGTCTTCGACGACCCGACACTCACCTCGCTGGTGGAACGGGCCGTCGGATCGAACCTGGACCTCAAGGTCGCCGAAGCACGGGTGCGGCAGGCGCGGGCTTCACGGGCCATTGCCTTTTCCGGCATCGGGCCCACGGTGGACGCGTCGGGTTCCTACCAGCGAAGCAGAACCCCGGTTTCCGGAAGCTCTGGAGGGACGAACGGGGTCACCTCCAACCAGTATCAGGCCGGTTTCGACGCACTCTGGGAACTCGACTTTTTCGGGGGAATCCGAAGGGGCATCGAAGCCGCGGACGCCGACCTGCTGGCCTCGGTTGAGTCGCGCCGCGACGTGCTCGTTTCCCTCACGGCGGAAGTCGCCTTCAACTACATCAATCTGCGCGCCTATCAGCAGCGGATCGCCATCGCCGAGAAGAACCTCAAGTCGCAACAGCATTCGGCGGACCTGACACGCCAGCGGTTTGAAGGCGGATTCGTGAGCGGACTCGACGTGGCCAACGCCAACGCCCAGGTAGCCACCACGGCCTCCCAGATCCCCGTGCTCGAATCAGCGGCCAGACAGACTATCTACAACCTGGGAGTTCTGCTGGGCTCGGAACCCACGGCTTTGATGACCGAGTTGAACCCCACGGCCGACATCCCGGGCACTCCGCCCGCAGTTCCGGTGGGCGTGCCTTCCGACCTGCTGCGCCGCCGCCCCGACATACGCATGGCCGAGGCATCCATCCATTCGGCCACGGCCCGCATCGGCGTGGCCACCGCGGACCTGTTTCCCCGGTTCACCATCGCGGGCGCCGCGGGATACAAGAACAGCGACCTGGGATCGACCTTCAATTGGGCCAGCCGGTTGTGGTCGTTCGGTCCCTCGGTGAGCTGGCCCGTCTTCACCATGGGCCGTATCCGGTCGAACATCGAACTGCAGAAGGCCATACAGGAAGAACAAGCCATCACCTATCAGAAGACGGTCCTTACGGCCCTGCAGGAAGTGGAAAACGCGCTGATCGCCTCATCCAAGGAACAGGAACACAGGGCCGAGCTGATCAAAGCCGTGGCCGCCAACCGGAAAGCCGTCGAACTGGCCACCAGCCTCTACACACAGGGCGAAACCAACTTCCTCAACGTCCTGGACGCTCAGCGTTCCCTCTACACTTCCGAAGACTCGCTGGCCCAATCCACGGGCAATGTGTCGTCGGACCTGGTGGCCCTCTACAAGGCGCTTGGCGGCGGCTGGAGCGAAGAAGCCGAAGAGAACGGAAATCTGACGAAGAAGTGATGAACGGGTAGCGCACGCGGGATGGAACGATCAGAAAGTGTCGATAAAAGCATGGAAAAGGGATAAGTGCGGGGGAATCTCTTCCCCCGCCGCCCCCTGCGGAGATTTCTCGCTGCGCTCGAAATGACATTCATTTGCATAAGTGGCGAAGCCGGGGGGAGTTGTGCGTACGCCAACTTCCACGCTTTTTGGTGACTCCCGGAAAAACAGGCATGTGCGAATGAAACCGGTACTAAGAGGTAGGATGGGGAGAGCGAAGCGAAACCCATCCTTGTATTATGAAAGAGTAATTGTTTTACTCGGGGTGCCCCCCGAAGCACTTCGGAGGGGCGCACTCACTGTGGATGAACTCTGCGTGGTTTCACGTCCGCTTCAACCGTTTGTTCGGCCATGGTTCTTATCTGGAGCAAAGTTGACTTTGGTTTTCTCCAGCGATATATTTTTTAACATCCGCAATTCACGAGAAAAGGAGGCTCCCTTGACCGAACTGCTCAAGAAGGCTTTTGAGGCGGTATCAAAACTCCCCCCGGATAGCCAGGACGCCATAGCCTCAAGAATGCTCATGGAACTGGAAGATGAAAGCCGGTGGGATGGAGCCTTTGCCATTTCCCAAGATAAACTGGCCCGGATGGCTGACGAAGCCATAGATGAATTCAAGGCAGGGAAAACGGTCCCGCTTGAAGACATCATATGATCTCCCGTGCAACCGGGGGGTTTTGGAAAACGTACGGGAGCTTCCTGCTCATGTCAGGACGAACGCCGGGAAGGTCTATCGCCTCTGGTTGCGTGATCCCCGGCATCCTTCGCTCCATTTCAAGAAAGTCCATGCACAACGTCCGATCTACTCTGTGCGCGTAGGGCAAAACTGGCGTGCAATCTGCGTCAAACACGAGGACCATTGTATCTGGTTCTGGATCGGCACTCATTCGGACTATGACATAATCCTCTCTCAACTCTGAACTGCTCCCTCGGCTCTGTTAACTTGCTCCCTGCTGAGTTTCTTCAATAGGGCGAAAGCGAGGTGGAACCTTTTTTATTATACACGCAGCAGCATTGATATTAAGTTTGGGCACTAATACAGAGCTAAGCGGGGAGTTATGGTGGATTCAATCTCCTTTAAGGTTTTACCTGCTTTGTTCTTCCACGCAGTAAGACCGTTGGCATGACCGCCGTGGACTACAGCCGCAGCCGCGCTGGGGCTGGAAAATTCCTCGTCACGCGTGAAAACAAGATGGTTTTCAGAGACGCAAAGAACGCCTTCATCTTTGAGTCTCTGCCGCATGTTAAACGGCCACGGGTATTTTTGCGACGACGCACGATCTTTTAGCACGGCTTGAGACCCTTTCAGCACAAGGAAACCGTTCGGCGTGAGACGGCCTCTTGCCTTTAGACCTTTTATTTCACTGTAGAGCATTTCCTTCTCTGCGCCGGTTACGGCTTTATCTGCTGCGGTGACCAACAGTTCAACACCAAGTACAGGCAGAAGCTGATATATCTTTTCCAAGAAAACCTCCATATCTTCACGATCTGATTCCGGAAGTTTTGCTCCACTGTTCTGGCCGTTAATAACAAGAGCTCGATTGGCCTGACGGGCTTGTTCTATAAGCTTCCCTTCCAGATAGCGGATGTGGGCTTTCGTAAGGTTTTCATCCTTGCTTATGAAATAGACGATCTGGTTCCAGAAGTCCTTTTCCAGATGGGCCTTAGCGCGGTCTCTGATATTTTCTGCTTCACCAACGTACAAAGCAGGCTTCCCAGATTCTGGACTATTTCCCGTTAGGAAGTACACGCCTGAACTGCCAGACTCTTCACGTCCGACCACGCCTTCAAATTCGCTGCGTGGCCCCGCAACCGCTTTGCCGGTCCAGTTTGACAGTTCAGCCGTTCTCAGCCGTTTCGGATCGCCATGTACCAGAAAAATCTTAATCGTTGCGCTCGGCATGTTCTGACGACAGTTCCCGTGCACCTAAAATGGCAGTTTAACCGGGCCAGAGCTACAAACGTATCTTAGGTGCCAGCATGTAGGGTGGGTAGAGCAAAGCGAAACCCACCAATCGCGTTTATACTCACGTCTAACTGCCTGATATCATCGATTTATGCAACAATAATCCTAATAATATCCGCTATTTCCATTACTAGTAGTTTATGTTGATTGGCAGTGATATGGAAAATTTAACTGTAATTAGTGGGTTTCGCTGAAAGTTCTACCCACCATACGTTACTAATATGGTAGTCTATTTGTGTGCTACATATTCTCTCAAAAAGCTGGAAGAGACATAAGCTCTTCATAGCGTTCCCTTTCACGTTCCGTTGTTGCACGCAATACCTTCTGCGCCAGAGCGGACAGGATCGCTTTCTCCTTTTTATAAGCTTCTTCTGTGTAAATGTCTAAGCCTGCTCGAATGCGGTTCATGGTTGCCCAAATATATCTTAAGAAGTTCGCTGGAATAATCAGATCTGAAAGGTCTTCCCACCCCGACATAAGCTGTGCTGCGCGGACGGATGATTCGAGATAAGAATCGCACCTAATTTTGCAGCAACAATAAATATCTTTAATATAATTTATGTTGTTTTCTTTGTCCCACTTATAGGCTTGAATTATATTGGCGTTATACTCAGATTCAAACATAGCTATAAGGAGGTCCTTACCGCATACTTTGCACAATAACGGCTCATATTCGTTTGAGATTAGATGCAAAGGTTTGACTGTTATATACGAGCTTGGAAAATATCTCATCAATATATGAGAGTAGCCTACCGTCACCAGCAAGTTTTCAATGGCCCTATTATCGAAGATCGAATAGTCCTTGAGCTTCTTTTCATCTCGGAGTGCCCTCAGCCTTGAATTTAGTCCTGAAGATGGTAAGGTAGAATAGAATCCGATGAAGCCATCTGCTCCAAAAGAGGAAACACGTTCAAGAATGCTGGGTTCGTCTTTTTCGCTCACTGCCTTGCCGCTCACTGCAAAATGCTTACAGCTTACGAGCCATCTGAACCGATAGCTGTTAAGGTTGCCATGCAATCTCTCGGTAAGCAATAAGTCTTTTCCACCATCTGGTCCACGGTCTGGCGGCGATTCGATAAAGAAACCTCTTTCACTTAGGAAGTCCCTAGCAAATAGTTCCCAAGTATCGTCGGTATGGGACAATTCTTTGAAATCGATCATTTATCCCTCTCTGGTTTTATGAATGACACAGGCATCAGCCAGAGCCGGTAGTATCGAAAATTGGTCGCACGCGGTTGTTATGCGCACAAGGCATCTACGTCTCCCCTTACTCAGGCGCATGCCATGCGGCTACGAAAAAAGCCTTCCCCACGCCGTCCGAAACAATATACACCCATGGCCTTCCATTTTCCCATTCTTTTTTGCTACCTTAGATACTTTTCCCACAATTACCAACACCACGTTCCCTGATGCGCGAATCGAGAGATACACAGATGTCCGGATAAGAAGGTCCGTGTCAAAGTGCATCAAACCGCTCCTTGCGCATCTCGCGGAACTTGCCGGCGACGTCATCCATTTCCGAACGGTCGGCCCACATGCCGAAAGCGGGATGTTTGGACGCGGAGCATCTTTCGGAGCTTTCCACGGGCACAATCCGGGCAATGGGTTTGCCGCGCCTGAAAAGCGTGACCACTTCCCGCCGTTCCAGGGATTCCAGTAATTTGCCCAGGTTTTTCCTCAATTCCGGAAACGAGATGTCCACTGTTTACTCCTTGCTCGCGCATACTTGTAGTATTCACTTCGAACCGGGGATTGGTCAAGCGGATTTCATGGCCGTAGGCGGAGTCGGACCCCTCCTCCAATGAAGTTGTCCATAAAGCCTTTCCAAGCATAACCCCGGCGAAAGCCAAGGGTGCAGAAGCATTCGAAAAGACTGGATTCCGGCTTTCGCCGGAATGACGAGGTGAGGAGAAACGCTCGTTTATGGCAGCCTCCGATGCGGGGAATGCCGAAGGCGGGGAAAGTTGATGCGTTCGGCCGAGTAGCGCAACGCGTAGGAATGGGTCAATCACATGGTTTCCTCACGCGCGAACCGGCTCCCCCCTTGCCCCCCTCAATGAGGGGGGTGGCGAAGCCGGGGGGAGTTGTGCGTACACCATACACCATCGGTTGCATTTGACGGCCGGAAACGGCGGCCGCGAAGTGACGGGAGACTTCCTTTTTTACGTGAGGATGGGGGATATCCGTCGATGGCGCCGGACATTGATGGTCCGGGGAATTCCGTGTCGGCGGGATATGCCGACGACCTTGGTTCTTATCAGGAGCGAAGTTGACTTTACCTACCTCCAGAGGTGTGTTTTCAATATCCGCAATTCACGAGAAGGAGGCTCCCTTGACCGAACTGCTCAAGAAGGCCTTTGAGGCCATATCAAAACTCCCCGCGGATAGCCAGGACGCAATAGCCTCAAGAATGCTCATGGAACTGGAAGATGAAAGCCGCTGGGATGAAGCCTTTGCCGTTTCCCAAGATAAACTGGCCCGGATGGCTGACGAAGCCATAGACGAATTCAAGGCAGGGAAAACGATCCCGCTTGAAGACATCATATGATCTCCCGTGCAACCGGAGGGTTTTGGAAAACTTACCGAGAACTTCCTGCTCATGTCAGGACGAATGCTTCCCCTCCTCCCGCCGTTCAACCGGCGATGCAGCGCCTGTTCCGGTTGTTCGATTGCTATCGGCCCGCCACGTTCGCTCCCCCGCGAATTGTGAGAGTCACCGGGGAAGTTACATCGGCCGGTAACGACGAGGCGCGTCCCCTCTTTTCGCTCCTTGCATTCAATCATCGCAAGTGAGATAGAAACCGTTTCCCTGCACACGCGGCATTGGTACTCAGCCAGGGCGCCTAAGGCCAGCGCAACCGACGCGCTGCCAAGGGGCTTCGGAGGACACCGACACATGGCCCCCACGCGTCCGGTTGACACAGCGGTGGGCGACTATACCCCGCTGTCTTCATGACCGCCTCAACCGAAGCTGGGCGAACTCTCGCATTTCCTTGATGTACTTAGAGGCAGCCTCTTTTGCCTGATTCCGGCTAAGACCATGTTTCCTCATTCGTTTCATTATATTCTCATGGAACAGTTGATTCCAGAATTCGTGAAAACCCGTACCAGGAATCTCTACAAGGATCTTGGGGATATCGGGGTTTGTTAAGAACCTGTCGCCTTCACGACCAGACTGCAGATAAATGCCCCTGGCGGTGAGAGCTTGGTCCACAAGAATTCCCTGCTTGACGATATCGAACTCCAGAATCACCACCATTTCAGCGGGTCTTTTGAAGGTAAGCATTAGCGCTACCTTTTCTTGGGAGCTTTCTAATGCGCCCCACTGGGAATCGACGTCACCTGGAGGCAGGTGTTGATGTATGCGGATTAGTTCTTCAACATCGGTTCGATCTGTAGTGTCGAGTATCATGAGAGGGATTAGACGGCCTCCACCAACAATTGTCGTTGCTATGGCAGCATCCGCTACGATTCGGAGTGGACGTGCCTCACGCAGGTTGTGAAGAGGGAACTTAGCTCGGCGTGGTTTCAGTTGCACCGCCATACTCCCGAATCATTATCGGTTTTAATTGAGCCTCCATACCGTGGCTGTCAGTGAGCACAATGACGTACTCTTCGACGATGGCGCCGCCAAGGAGCATGTCCTCCACTCGGAAAAATGCCCATCCCTCAACCGTCTGGTGGGCATCCAGTCGCAGTGGTATTGCCAAATGATGGCCAACCCCGTCATGAAAGGCATTTGCAATCTCACCGTGCAAAGGTATCTTGATAGTCATTCGAACATTGCTTTTCGTAGTATAAGTAAGGTGAAAATCGAGGGCAGCGACTGCATTATCAGAGTCAGTAGGATTCTTGACGGAGAAGAAAAAAGCGTAAACACAGTCCTCAGCATGTCTGCGCACGTATCCGTCTCGCAGGTACGGCACCAATCGAAGTTTGCGCCGCTCTTCTTGCTGTTCACTGAGTCGCAGAGCCTTCCACGAAACGATGAAGCTAAGGAGTGACAACATGAGTGCCAGCCATGCAGCTCCCGCTGTTGCAACTTCTGCGAATGCTGACGGATCGTTTTGCAAGTGGAATTTCCCTTCGCCCAGTCGGTAATTAAAGCGATAGATAGTCGCGTGTCCTGCCGACCGCCCAGCAAAATGGACCTGCATAAGATGCCGGGTTTTAATTTCGTATCCCTATAAGACGCCTTTAGATCTTGTTGGGGACGCCGTAATTTCCTTACTTTCAGTGGCTTGACGCTCGTCCGCCGGTTTATCAAGAGTTGGTAATTACCCTCCGTTGACTCGATGATCCTTTTATCTGGAACGCAATTCGCACGCGCAAGGTGTTCGACAGCTCCCCTTACTCGGGCGCACGCCGTGCGCCACTACGGTGTCTTTCATGACGTCATGGGAGCATAGTATACACCCACGCCCTTTTCTTTTCCTCTTTTTTTTGTTATTTCGATTACTTTTCTTACACTTGCCAGTGCCTTGATCTTTGTCGTGTAGTACAAGAGGTGCTTGACGACTTCAGAATCGGTCGGGGAAAGGACATGGACACAAGCGGGGCTTGAGGGCAGAGCGATCCGCTCATGCCCTTCGAGAGCCTCAGGACAGGCTTCGATACCTCGGCACGAACGGATGAATCAATTCCCTGATTCCACGATGAACCTCTTCCGATTGGGTCATCTCAACTGCAAGGAATTATTCGAACTGCTCCAGGATGGTCTTCAACCGGGGGATCAGCGGGGGAAGGTCACTCTTGATCGTCTCCCAAACCGTAGGCCACTCCACGCCCCAGTACTCATGCACTGCAAAATTGCGCATGTCCGCCATAAGACGCCACGGGACACCCGGATAGGCATCTCGGACATTCGCGGGAACAGCGTTGGCCGCCTCTCCAATAACAATGAAATTGCGTATCACCGCATCTTGAGTTTTGGTATCCGCCATAAAAAATTCCAGGCTGATCTCCTCAGTGTATTCCCGGATCCTGGCTATGGCCTCAAGGATATCCTGGACCCTGAACCGCCAAAGCCTAGGCGACATGTTCGGCCTCAGCCAATATTCGGTTTTTGAGAGCTGGGTGCAGGGCTCCGGGTTGAATCAGGTCTACTTTATCCACGCCCAGCATTTCCTCCAGACGGTGTTGAACTCGGAAATAGTCGAAGAGACCGACGGGCCTGTCGAACTCAACCAGCAGGTCCACGTCGCTCAAGCGCCCTGCTTGATTACGCACTGAAGATCCGAAAAGAAACAGGCGATGGACGCCCATTTGACGCAACTCATCACAATGAGAGCGAAGTATGTCTTTTACCTGCTTTTTATTCATATGGTTGGCCAAACGGTAATTGGCGACCCTGCTCATGCCGGCCGGGTTGAATTCCTCTTCATACTACCCAATTCTCCGGTTTTAATCCAGGAATCCATTCGAATTCCACCATGCTGTTGGTTACGAGTGCGATCGAAAGGCTTCTCGCATGCGCAGCCTCGTATCGATTGAACTTCCCCTCTCCTGGTGGGAGGCGCTGGGGGGGGGATGTATCTGTATGAACGGAACTTCCCATAAAACCCTCGCGCTCTTGAGGAGGCAACTGTTCACTCCCCCCTTTCAAATCCGGGCAATGGGTTTGCCGCGTCTGAAAAGCGTGACCACTTCCCGCCGTTCCAGGGATTCCAGTACCTTGTCGAGGTTTTTCCTCAATTCCGGAAACGAGATGTCCACCTGTTTACTACTTGCTCGCGCATACTTGTAGTATTCACTCCGAGCCGAGATTGGTCAAGCGGCTTTCCCTACCGTTCCGGCAAGTGCTTGCCTTTTCGGGGGGTATACAAGATAATCGGCATCAGTGGAGTCGTCGACTCCGAAGCAGAAGGGATCGGTGCCGCCGTTTCATAGGAACGACGAAGGCGGGGGTTAGGCGGGCGACCCGCCTGAAAGCCGCGCGAGCGTTCATGTGCGGCGTATCACGCACCCGGGCCGCGATCCGGAACATTCCCGGACACGGTCATACGAACCACCAGGGACGCATGGTCCCGCCTCCCGATCCTTTCCCGCCTCCGTTTTCCCGCGTGCCCGGACGCGACCTTCCGGCAATAACAGGAGGGGTACCATGAAACTCTTCCGCGTCGTTCGGACGGCATCCAAGGCATTGCTGCGCAATCCGATGCGGGCCATGCTGACCACGCTGGGCACGGTCATCGGCGTGGCCGCCGTCATCGCCATGATGGAGATCGGCCAGGGGTCCTCCGCGGCCATCCGGGAAACCATCGCCAGCATGGGAGCGAACGTCCTCCTGGTGAGGCCGAACGCCGCCTACCGGCACGGAGTGAATATGGGGGCCGGCAGCTCTCACAGCCTCACCCCCGAGGACTGCGAAGCCGTCGAGAAGGAGTGTCCCGCGGTACGCGTCGCGGCGCCCCTGGTAGGCTCTCGAATGCAGGTAATCCGGGGCAATCGCAACTGGGACCCGGAATACATGTACGGCTCGACTCCGGCTTACCTGGAGGTGCAGCAGAGAGGCGTTTGCGAAGGAGAACCCTTTACGGACCGTGACGTTCTCAATGCAAACAGGGTCTGCATGCTGGGAACCACCATGGCGTACGAACTGTTTCGGGACGAATCTCCCGTGGGCAAGTACGTCCGGGTCAAAAACCTGCCGTTCAAGGTGGTGGGTGTGCTGGAGTCCAAAGGCGCCACCATGATGGGAAGGGACCAGGACAACATCTTTCTGGCGCCATGGACCACCATCAAATACCGGTTGGCGAACTCCAGGGTCGAATCGGGAAACCAGAGCACAAGCAGCGGCACGACCGACACGGTCAACACGCTGGCCAACGTCTACCCGAGCGGGGAGACCGCTCTTTACCCGGAAAGGTCCGCCATACAGGCCGCGGACACCCCCATGCCCATCCGCTTTCACGAAATCCACGGTATCCGGGTTGCCGCGCGAAGCGCCGAGGACATCCCCAACGCCGTAACCCAGATCACCGCGCTGCTTCGCGAACGCCATCGAATCGACATTGACGAACCGGACGATTTCGACATCCGCGACATGAGCGCGGTATCCCGCACCCTCTCTTCAACCTCGAAATCGATGATCAACCTTCTGCTGTGCGTCGCCATGATCTCGCTGGTGGTGGGCGGCGTGGGCATCATGAACATCATGCTCGTTTCGGTCACCGAGCGGACCCGGGAAATCGGGTTGCGCATGGCGGTAGGCGCACGGGGACGCGACATCCTGAGGCAATTCCTGGTGGAGGCGGTGGTGCTCTGCCTGGTGGGCTGCGGTGTGGGCATCGTGCTGGGCCACGGCGGCTCCATTCTCGTCAGGGAGGTGCTGCGCTGGCCGGTAAAAACCTCTCCCGAAGCCATCGCTGCGGCGGTGTTCATCTCGGCCACGGTGGGCATTGTCTTCGGGTTCTACCCCGCGTGGAAGGCTTCGCGGCTGGACCCTATCGAAGCGCTCCGCTACGAATAACCGCCATCCGGCGATCCCCTTCGAATGGCTCCCATGGTGGGCTGCCCCGACAAAAGCCGTTTCGCGATACGCGCGGCTTCAGGTGAGAAACACCGGCTTGTGGTTCGCGGGAAGGGCATCGATCTTGGTGGCGAGATCGAGGAGGGTATGCACTGCCCGTTCCCCTTCCTTGCTCAGGCGGAGCGATTCGTCGTTCACATACAGATCGATGTGCTGTTGAACGACGCTCTCTTCCATCTCCTGGGCATGGGAACGGACGTACTCCCGCACCTGCTCGGGATTCTGTCGCGCAAACCGTATGCTGTAGGCGATGGCCATTTCCATTGCATGCGCCATTCCGGCGCCCAGGGAGCGGCGTATGACGATGCCGCCCAGGGGGAGCGGCAGGCCGGTTTCCCCCTCCCACCAGGAGCCCAGGTCCAGGATCGCTTCCAGGCCGTACTGTTGGTAGGTGAACCGTCCCTCGTGGATGATGAGTCCGAAGTCCACTTCGCCCCGCTGCACGGCGGGCATGATCTGGTCGAACACCAGGAATCGGGAGTTCACTTTCGGACCGCTGTGAAGCTGGAGCAGCAACTCGGCGGTGGTGTACCTGCCGGGCGACCCCACCGTGGCCTCTGTCAACTCCTCCAGTTTCCGGCCGGGACGGGCAACGATGAGAGGGCCGACTCCCCGCCCCAGGGCCGCGCCCGACCGCAGGAGCGCGTAGTTGTCCAGCAGATGGAGCAGCGCGTGGGCGGACACCTTGGTCACGTCCAGTTCGCCGCGCAGAGCCATGGTGTTCAACAGTTCCACGTCGTGAATGTGTTCCACGACCTGGAAACCGTCGCAGGATACCCGGCCGTGCACCAGCCCGTAAAAGGTGAAGGTGTCGTTCGGGCAGCCGGAAAAGCCCAGGCTGAGCGTGTTCACAGAACTCCCTCGTCCATGGCCGCCAGGACGACTTCCTGCGCGACCCGGCACGCCTTGGGAATGTCCCAGGCCCGCTTGTCCCGTACCCCCGCGTGGTTACTCACCCCGCGAACTTCGAGGAAAGGCACGTCGTACAGACAGCATACGTGAGCCCCGGCCGCCCCTTCCATGGTTTCGGCCAGCGCCTGGAACCGTTGGTAGCGGGAATGGGCCGTGTCTTCGTCTCCGCTCACTCCATTCACCGTGATGAAGGATCCGGCATAGGACATGCCCGTTTGGCGGGCGACGTTCAGCAGCTGCTCGGATCGCTCGTAATCGAGAACAAAGTGATGGGTGCTCTCCGGCACGTCGACGAGGAGGTTCATGGGGGGACCGTCGAAGGGGTGCCATCCTTCCTGGCTGAGCAGCCCGAGGTCGGCGTAGGTTTCGAACCGCGCCACGACGACGTCGCCGAGGACCGCTCCGCTTTCATGGTACGCACCGGCGCTTCCCACCATGACCACGGATTCTATGTCGAACCGTTCCATGAGCGAAGTGATGCCGTGGCCCATGTTGACCGCTCCCACGCCCGCCGCGGCCACGAGGACCGTTTTTCCCCCGAGCAGCCCGCGAAATGCCTTCTTCCTGTTCAAAGCAACCTGCTCGCTGCTTTCCAACCGCGAGACGAGCATATCGATTTCATCATCGACCGCACCGATGATGAGCTTGGCTTTCGTAGTCTCCATGGTCATGCGCCACCGCCTGATGTTCTTTATCAGTTTCCCCGTTTGCGGCCAGGCCGCGACGGCAGAATTCCGTCACCTGGCTCGCCCATGCCTCCGCCTCTTCGTAGGAAGCCCCGAACAATCCCAATCCCACGTCCACGTGTTGCATACCGTACGCCTGAAGGCAGCGGTCCAATATGGAATCGAGGAAAAACGCGGCTTTGTGCACGTCCACGGAACCGTCGATCTCTCCCCTTTCCTTGCCGGTCTGGAGCAACCCCGTTAAATATTCGATGCTGAGCCTGCGAATCGACTGAATCAACTCGGACCGGAAAGGAATGTCGCTCTCGAACATGAGGCGCAGGTAGAGTTCAAAGATTTTGGGGTGCTTCTGCACGAACGTCACCCCCGCCATCATGGACCCCTTGATGCGCTCGAAAACCTCCTGGTCGGCCGTTTCGGTGCGTACCCGCTTCAGGTAGCGCTTCACCAGGTCCACGGCGTGCTGGATAACGTAGAGGAAGAGTCCTTCCTTGTTGGTGAAGTACTGAAAAATGGAACCTTTGGAAATGCCGATGGTGCGGACCAGAGCGTTCATGCTGGCGCTTTTAAACCCGTGAACGGAAAACTCGTCCACCGCCGCCAACACGATGCGGTTCCTCTTTTCCCGATCGAGGTTCAGAAAAGTCGGCCGCGGCTCCTGAAGTTTTTCGATGGATTCCATAGAGCGGGAGTATACATGTCGGGGACATCGGGATCAAGGCAAGGAGAGAAAGTTGCGAGTGGATGTTGACGATGCCGTTTTTGGGAAAGTCCTGCTACGGAAAACTCCCCCCCTTGCCCCCCTCGTTGAGGGGGGTGCCGAAGCGGGGGGAGATTCATCGTCCGGGCACTTCATTGCGACGCGGCGTCTCCACCGAAATCACAAGGGGAACCCGCGGGATTTGTCAGCCTACTTCCGTTTCAGCCACGGCATCATGCCGCGCAGTTTCTCGCCCACTTCCTCGATGAGGTGCTGCTGGGCTCTTCTGCGCAGGGCGTTGAACACCGGCCGGCCGGCCTTGTTTTCCAGAATCCATTCGCGGGCGAATTCGCCGGACTGGATTTCTTCCAGGATGGAGTACATGGATTCGCGCACTTCGTCGTTGATCACGACGTCGCCGCGGGTCATGTCGCCGAATTCGGCGGTGTCGCTGATGGAATAGCGCATGAACTTCATCCCGCCTTCATAGAGAAGGTCGACGATGAGCTTCATTTCGTGCATGCATTCGAAGTATGCGATTTCCGGGCGGTATCCGGCTTCCACCAGAACCTCGAAACCCGTCTGGATGAGCCTGGTCACGCCGCCGCACAGAACCGCCTGCTCACCGAAAAGGTCGGTTTCTGTTTCTTCTTCAAAGGAGGTTTCGATCACGCCGGCTCGCGTGGCGCCGATTCCCTTGGCATAGGCAAGGGCCCGTCCGAGCGCCTGGCCGGTGGCGTCCTGCTGCACCGCCACCAGAGACGGCACGCCCGCGCCGCGTTCGTATTCCCGGCGAACCAGATGGCCGGGGCCCTTGGGAGCCACCATGGTGACGTCCACGTTTTTGGGAGGCACGATCTGCCCGAAGTGGATGTTGAAGCCGTGGGCGAACATGAGCATTTTGCCTTCGGTCAGCCCCGGAGCCACTTCGTTGACGTAGAGTTCCGCGGCCTTCTCGTCCGGCACCAGCATTTGGATGATCTGGGCTTCCTTGGCCGCCTGGGCAACGGGGATGGGCTCGAACCCGAGTTCGCGCGCCCATTCATAGCCCCTGCCGCCGGGACGCTGGCCGACGATGACTTCCACGCCGCTGTCCCGCAGGTTGGAGGCCTGGGAATGACCCTGGCTTCCAAAGCCGATAATTGCCACTTTACCGCCGGTAATCAGGGACAGATCGGCGTCGTCGTCATAATACATTTTAATGTCACTCATTTTTGACTCCTTTTTTGCTTCTCGCCATGGCGATCACGCCGGTTCTGGCGATTTCGATTATTCCGATGGGCTTCAACAGGTCGATCAATGCGTTCAGTTTTCCCTGATTGCCGGTAACCTCGATGGCAAACGACACAGGGGCGACATCCACCACCTTGCAGCGGAAGATATCCACAATGCGCAGAATCTCGGCGCGGTTTTCGGGCGCTGCATTAACCTTCAGCAGCACCAGTTCCCTGTCCACGTACTCGGTGTTGGTGAACTCCACCACCTTAATGACATTCACCAGTTTGTTGAGCTGTTTGGTGATCTGCTCCTGGATGTGGCTGTCCCCGATGGTAACCATGGTGATGCGGGATACCACGGGATCGTTGGTTTTCGCCACGCAGAGGCTGTCGATGTTGAAGCCTCTGCCGCTGATGAGTCCCGCGATCCTGGCCAGCACCCCCGGTTCGTTATCAACCAGGAGCGATATGACGTTCTTCATTTCGCCATTTGACGTATGCGTACCGTTTTTCATCGTTTCCCTGCCGCATGGTTCCTGCTGCTAAACGAGCAGCATTTTGGTGAGCGGGTCGCCGGCTGCCACCATGGGGTACACGTTCTCCTCGCGGGATACCAGAAACTCCATTACCACCGGTCCCTTGATGGAAAACGCCTGGTCGAGCACACCGTCTACCTCTTCCGGCCTTGTGGCCCGAAGTCCTACGGCGCCATACGCCTCCGCCAACTTGACGAAATCGGGCGCTCCTTCCATGCTCGTGTACACATATTTCCGATCCTTGAACAGCTCCTGCCACTGCCGCACCATCCCGAGGTACCGGTTGTTCAGAATGGCGATTTTGACCGGAAGCTTGTTCTCCACCACCGTAGCCAGTTCCTGGATGTTCATCTGGATGGATCCGTCACCCGCGATGTCGATAACCAGTTTGTCCGGATTGGCTACTTGCGCCCCTATGGCCGCGGGGAAACCGAACCCCATGCAGCCCAGGCCGCCCGAAGTGACAAAACTGTTCGGCTTGTCGAACAGATAGAACTGCGCAGTCCACATCTGGTTCTGGCCCACCTCGGTGGTGATGATGGCCTTCCCCTTGGTTTTTTGGTAGATGCGTTCCACCACGTACTGGGGTTTGATTTCCCCTTTTTCTTCCTGGTGGTAGGACAATCGACCGGTTTCCTTCCACGTATCGATCTGCTCCAACCAGGCGGACCGTTGTTCCGCCATTTTAGTAACATCGACCGTTGCCAGCATCTCCAGGATGAGGTCCAGGGTGATGCCGCAATCCCCCACGATGGGTACCGAAACGGCGATGTTCTTGCGGATGGACGTCGGGTCGATGTCGATGTGAATGATCTTGGCGTTCGGGGCGAATTCGTCGGTCTTCCCCGTCACCCGGTCGTCGAAGCGTGCGCCGACCGCGATGAGCAGGTCGCATTCGGCCACCGTCATGTTGGCCCGGTAGGTGCCGTGCATTCCCAGCATACCCACGAACAAAGGACTGGAACCGGGAAATCCGCCCAACCCCATGAGCGACGTGGTGACCGGCAGCCTGAGCATTTCCGCCAGCTTGGTCAGCTGTTCCGAGGCGCCGGAAAGAATCACCCCTCCCCCTCCGAAGACGAGGGGACGCTTGGCTTCCAGTATCAGCTTCACCGCCTTGTTGATCTGCCCGCTGTGGGGCTTGTAGGTCGGCTTGTAGCTCTTCAGCCTTGCTGGTTCGGGCATTTTGAAGTTGATGTAGGCGGCCATCACGTCCTTGGGAAGGTCGATGAGAACCGGGCCGGGACGACCGGTGCGGGCGATGTGGAAAGCCTCCCGAATGGTTTCGGCCAGCTTGTCCACCGACTGCACCAGATAGTTGTGCTTGGTGCACGGTCTGGTGATGCCCACGATGTCCACTTCCTGAAACGCATCGTTGCCGATAACGCTGGTGGACACCTGACCGGTGAGCACTACCAAGGGAATGGAATCCATGTACGCCGAAGCGATACCGCTGACGGTATTGGTGGCTCCGGGGCCGGAGGTCACCAGGCATACGCCTACCCTGCCCGTGGTGCGGGCATAGCCGTCGGCTGCGTGCACCGCGGCCTGTTCGTGTCGCATGAGCACGTGATGAATGTCGTATTCGGGCAAGCGGTCGTAAATGTCGATCACCGCTCCGCCCGGGTACCCGAAGATGGTATCCACCCCTTCGGCCTTCAACGTTTCCATCAGAATCTGTGCACCTTGAAGTTTAATACCAATCACCTTCTTTCACGCAGGCCGGGAGCCGGAACCCGCGTATGCGGGGTCTACCTCATGCCGCAGGCCCTACTCCGGCCCCTGCCGCGTCTGTTTGCTTTGTTTATTTGTACACCGCGCCTTTAGAGGCGGAACTGACCATGCGGGAATAGCGCCCCAGAAGCCCGTGGGCTACCTTGGGGGCGGGTTCCTTCCAGGCGGCGGTTCGTTTTTTCATTTCCTCTTCGTCGATCAGCAGGTCCAGCTTCCGTCCGGGGATGTCGATTCTGATCCGCTCCCCTTCACGAATCATGGCGATGGGCCCGCCTTCCATTGCTTCGGGGGATACGTGGCCGATGGACGCACCGCGCGTGGCTCCGGAAAAACGGCCGTCGGTGATGAGCGCCACTTTCTCGCCCAACCCCATTCCGGCGATGGACGCCGTGGGCGCGAGCATCTCGCGCATGCCCGGACCGCCGCGGGGACCTTCATAGCGGATCACCACCACGTCGCCGGCTTTGATCTTCCCGCCCAGAATAGCTTCGCCGGCCGCGTCTTCGGAGTCGAACACCCGGGCCGGGCCTTCATGCTTGAGCATGGCCGCCGCCACCGCGGATTTCTTCACCACGCACCCTTCGG
Organism: uncultured delta proteobacterium; assembly: GCA_963826125.1. Lineage (GTDB taxonomy): Bacteria > Desulfobacterota > Desulfarculia > JACQYL01 > CAWGVV01 > CAWGVV01. The sequence continues at coordinate 2,009,725 of CAWGVV010000001.1, forward strand.
GGGCGAGATTGCCGAACAGGATGGTCAGCCCGCCCTGGGTGTCGTAGGGGCTGTCCATTTCCTTGATCACTTCTCCGTCCCCGCCCTTGAGCCCTTCCAGGTTTTCGGACAGGGGCGATCCGGTGGCGGTGAGGACGTCCAGGTTGAGGAGTCCCTTTTTGGACAGCTCCTTCATGACCGCCTGGATGCCGCCCACCCCGTACAGGTCCTCGATGTGATACGGACCGGCGGGGCTCAGATAGCAGAGGCGCGGGGTGGCGTCGCTGATACGGTTGATCTGGTTCAAATCGATTTCCACGCCCGCTTCACGGGCAATGGCGGTCAGGTGCAGCACCGTGTTGGTGGAGCAGCCCAGGGCCATGTCCACCACCAGGGCGTTCTCGAACGCCTTGGTATTCATGATCCGGCGCGCGGTGATTCCCTTTTTCAGCAGTTCCATCACCGCCATGCCGGCTTCCTTGGCCAAGGCGAACCGGGCGCCCATGACGGCGGGAATGGTGCCGTTGCCGGGGAGCCCCATGCCCAGGGATTCGGTGAGGCAGTTCATGGAGTTGGCCGTGAACATGCCCGCGCACGACCCGCAGGTGGGGCAGGCGCACCTTTCCAGTTCTTCGAGGTCGTCTTCGCTCATGCGGCCGGCCTTTACCGAGCCCACGGCTTCGAATACGTCGACCAGGCTTACCTTCTTGCCGCGGAAGTCGCCGGCCAGCATGGGGCCGCCGCTGATCACCACGGTGGGCAGGTCGAGACGCGCCGCGGCCATAAGCATGCCCGGGACGATCTTGTCACAGTTGGGCACCATGACCATGGCGTCGAAGGCGTGCCCGCGGGCCATAATTTCCACGGAATCGGCGATGAGTTCGCGGCTTACCAGGGAGTACTTCATGCCTTCGTGGCCCATGGCGATGCCGTCGCACACCCCGATGGTGCCGAATTCGATGGGCGTGCCGCCCGCCATGTAAATGCCCGCCTTTACGGCCTCGACGATCTTGTCCAGGTGAACGTGTCCGGGAATGATTTCATTGGCCGAGTTGGCAATGCCGATCAACGGGCGTTTCATCTCCTCTTCCGTGATGCCCATGGCCCTCAAAAGAGAACGATGGGGAGCCCTCTCCACACCTTTTGTTACGCTGTCGCTTATCATGGTCAGCCTGCTCCTCTTGAATGTTACGTCTCGGGGGGGTTCGATCCCCCGAGCGCGATGTGCCCGGCCCGGGGCTTACTCTCCCGCGGCCCCGGCGTCGGCAAGTTTTTTTCGGATATACCCCACCAGTCCGCCCATTGCTATGAGTTCCCGCATGAACGGCGGAATGGGGCTGGTTTTATAGGTGACGTCGCTTCCCACAATGGTGATTTCCCCCTTTTCGATATCCACCCGGAGGACGTCTCCCTCCTTGGCTTGGGCGGATATTTCGGGGGATTCGAGGATGGGAAGCCCGATGTTGAACGCGTTCCGGTAAAAAATCCGGGCGAAGCTCTCGGCGATGACGCAGGAGATTCCCGCATACTTGATGGCGATGGGGGCATGCTCCCGACTGGAACCGCAGCCGAAGTTCTTCCCGGCCACGATGATGTCGCCCGGGTTCACCATGCTTTTGAAATCGGGATAGCTGTCGGCGAAACAGTAGCCGGCGAGCACATCCGGTTCCGACACGTTGAGGTACCGGGCGGGGATGATCACGTCGGTATCCACGTGGTCCCCGAACCTCCAGACTTTTCCTTCAATTTTCATCGTATTCACTGGTGTCCACCTCTTCTGATCTCTGATTCCACCGTATGTCCGGTCCGTCGGCCTACAGCTCGGCGGGGCCGGCAATGCGTCCCTTTACCGCCGAAGCCGCCGCCACCATTGGATTGGACAGGTAGACTTCGCTTTTCGGGTGTCCCATTCGTCCCACAAAGTTCCGATTGCTGGTGGACACCACACGTTCTCCCTCGGCCAGAATGCCCATGTGCCCTCCCAGACAGGGTCCGCAACAAGGGGGGCCGAAAACCGCGCCCGCGTCCATCAGGGTCTGCACTATTCCCTCCTCGATGGCCTTGCGGTAGATCTGCTGGGAACCGGGCAAAACCACGAGCCGCACCGAGGGGTGGGCTTTCCGGCCGGCGAGGATGCGGGCGGCGCTCCGCAAGTCCTCCATTCTGCCGTTGGTGCAGGAACCGATGAACACCTGGTCGATGGGAATGTTCCCCACCTGGGAGACCGGACGCGCGTTTTCCGGGGAGTGCGGGAACGACACCTGGGGTTCGAGATCGTTCACGTTGAAGACGAGGACCCGCTCGTATTCGGCGTCCGCATCGCTGAAAAGGATTCGGGGATCGCGGCGGGATCGTTCCGCCACGTACTCCCTCGTAATCCCGTCGGGGGCGATGATTCCGTTCTTGGCGCCGGCTTCCACCGCCATATTCGCCATGGTGAATCGCCCGTCCATGGAAAGTGATTCTATTGCCTTACCCGTAAACTCGAGGCTTCGGTAGAGTGCCCCTTCCACGCCGATTTGTCCTATGGTGTAAAGGATGAGATCTTTCCCCCCACCCAGGGTTGGAGACTGCCGTTAAATTCTATTTTGATGGTGGCCGGCGCCTTGAGCCAGATCTCGCCGGTGGCCCAGACAGCGGCCAGATCCGTGCTTCCCACTCCCGTGGAGAACGCGCCCAGCGCACCGTAGGTGCAGGTGTGGCTGTCGGCCCCGATGACCACGTCGCCGGGGAGTACCAGCCCCTTTTCCGGCAGGATAACATGTTCCACCCCGCCGTTGCCCAGTTCGTAGAAGTGCAGAATGTCCTGTTCACGGGCGAAATCGCGGACCATTTTGGACTGCTCGGCGGAATTGATGTCCTTATTGGGAACGAAATGATCGAGCACCAGGGCCACTTTTTCCCGATCGAACACCTTTTTCGCGCCCATCTGCCGCAGCACCTTTATCGAGATGGGGGCGGTGATGTCGTTGGCCAGGGCCAAGTCCACCTTTACTTCCATCAGGTCACCGGGCCGCACCGTTTCCCTTCCAGCGTGAAGCGCCAGTATCTTTTCCGTAATCGTCATTCCCATGGTGATTCCTTTCTTTCCGCTCCTAGAGCTGCGCCTGCACGCTGGGGTTCTCCCTCAGGTAGATCAAACGGTTGATGCCGTTGATGAACGCTTTCGCACTGGCTACGATGATGTCCGGATCGCTGCCCTTGCCCAGGGCCACCACGTCGTTCTCTTTCAGCCTCACCGTCACCTCGCCCTGCGCATCCATGCCGCCGGTGATGGCGCTGACGGTAAAACGGAGCAATTCGCACCGCGATTTGGCAAGGTCCTTTATGGTATTGAAGGTGGCGTCGATGGGGCCGACCCCGAAACCCGCACCCTGAATTTCCTCTCCTTCGCCCAGCAGTCGGACGGTGGCGGTGGGTACCGCCACCGTGCCGCTGACCACGTTGAGATAGAGCAGCTTGTAATGATCGGGTATGCGGAGGATCTTCTCCGCAACCAGCGCCTCAAGGTCTTCGGTGACAATTTGCTTGCGTTTGTCGGCCAGTTCCTTGAAGGCGGTGAACAGCGTGTTCAACTGTTCCTCGTCGAGTTCATACCCCAGTTCCTTGAGGCGGCTCTTGAGTGCATGTCGTCCCGAATGCTTGCCGAGAACCATGGCGCTGCTGGACAGCCCCACATCTGCGGGACGCATGATTTCATAGGTGGTTTGATGTTTGAGCATCCCGTCCTGATGGATGCCCGACTCATGGGCAAAGGCATTGGCGCCCACGATGGCTTTGTTCGGCTGCACCAGCATGCCGGTGATCATGGAAACCAGACGGCTGGTGGGACAAAGCTGCGTGGTGTCGATGTTCGTTTCCAGGTTCAGGAAGTCCTTGCGGGTGGCCAGGGTCATGACCAGCTCTTCCAGCGAGCAGTTGCCGGCGCGTTCGCCGATGCCGTTGACGGTCACTTCCGCCTGACGGGCCCCGCCGATGATTCCGGCCAGTGAGTTGGACATGGCCAGCCCCAGATCGTTGTGGCAATGGACGCTGAAGACGGCCTTGTCGGCATTGGGAACCCGCTCGATGATGCTTTTCACGAAGCGGCCGAATTCCTCGGGCAATCCGTACCCCACGGTATCCGGGATGTTGATGGTATTCGCTCCCGCCTTGATCGCGGCTTCCACCACCCGGCACATGTAATCGAGGTCCGTGCGGGACCCGTCTTCGGTGGAGAATTCCACGTTGTCGGTATAGGAACGGGCGTGCGACACCGAGTCGATAACGCGCTCGATCACTTCGTCGCGGGTCATTTTCAGTTTGTATTGCAGGTGGATGTCGGAAGTGGCGATGAACGTATGGATACGGGGGTGAGCCGCGTCCTTGACGGCTTCCCAGGCCCGGTCGATATCCGCCCGGGAGGTGCGGGCCAGCGCCGCAACCTGGCAGTTCTTGATTTTTCCCGCGATCAGCTTCACCGCTTCGAAGTCGCCGACGCTCGCCGCCGGGAAACCGGCTTCCATGATGTCCACCCGCAGCTTTTCCAGCTGAAACGCCAACCGCAGTTTTTCCTGCATGTTCATGCTGGCACCGGGAGACTGTTCCCCGTCCCTCAGTGTCGTGTCGAAAATGAAAATTTTGTCGCTCATGGTCTTTCTCCTCGTTTTTCCGTCATGTGTTCAATTCGTCCCCGGTCGGAGAAAAGGGGCGCGCGGCCCCGGCCATGAGTGCCTGCCACAGGCGCACGAAGCCTGTGGCAGAATTCTCCCTCTTTTCAGTTACTGCTACTACTGCTACGTCCATGACGCTACTTTCCATTCTGAATGAGCGATAGTTTGTACTGTAAACTGTCCACCAGCGCCTGCCAGCTGGCCTCGATGATGTTGGAAGAGACGCCGACCGTGCCCCACACGGACCGCTTGTCGCGGCTCTCGATGAGCACCCGCACCCTTGCGGCGGTGCCCCGCGTTCCTTCGATGACGCGAACCTTGAAGTCCACCAGCTTCATCTCTTCGATCTCCGGGAAAAACCGGGTCAGCGCCTTGCGGATGGCGTTGTCCATGGCGTTGACCGGACCGTCGCCTTCGGCCGCGGTGATCTCCTCGCTGTCGCCAACCCCGATTTTGATGGTCGCCTGGCAGATGGTCGGAGCGTTCTCGTTTTTCTCTATGATAACCCGCAGGGTCTTGAGTGAGAAGGGTTCCGAAAAACGGCCGGTGAGTTTCTTGGCCAGCAATTCGAAGGACCCTTCCGCCGCGTCGTACTGGTAGCCTCTGTCCTCCATCTGTTTGACCGCTTCGACGATCTTTTTGACTTCTTCCTTGTCTTCGCCCAGGGGGATGTTCATTTCCTGGGCTTTGTAGATCACGTTGCTTTTCCCGGACAGATCGGACACCAGCACCCTGCTCTGATTGCCCACCCGCGAGGGGTCGATGTGCTCGTACGCGGCCTTGTTCTTGATGATGGCGCTTACGTGCACCCCGCCTTTGTGGGCGAACGCGCTCTTGCCCACGAACGGCCGCTGGTCCAGGGGCGGCACGTTGGCCACTTCGCTCACGTATCGGGACAATTCGGTAACGTGGGCGAGCTGGGCGTCGTCCACGCAGTGCAACCCCATTTTCATCTGCAGGTTGACCATGACGGCGATCAGGTCGGCGTTGCCGCACCGTTCTCCGTAGCCGTTGATGGTTCCCTGCACCATGACGGCTCCCGCCTTCACGGCCATCAGGCTGTTGGCCACTGCCAGGCCGCCGTCGTTGTGGGTGTGAATGCCGAGACGCGAAGCGCCGGTCGATTTCACCGCGGAGACGATTTCATCCACCTCGAACGGCATGGAGCCGCCGTTGGTATCGCACAGGACAATGGCGTCGGCCCCGGCTTCGATCGCCGCCTTGATGGTGCGCAGCGCGTAGTCTTGATTCTTTTTGTAGCCGTCGAAGAAGTGTTCGGCATCGTAGATGACCTCACGCCCCTCCGATTTGAGATAGGAAACGGTATCGTCGATCATGGCCAGGTTTTCGTCCAGGCCGACTTCCAAGATGTCGGTAACGTGCAGGTCCCAACTCTTTCCGAACACCGTGACCGTTGCCGTTTCACTCTTGAGCAGCGCCCTGACGTTCGGATCGGACTCCGCCGACACGTGAGGCTTGCGCGTGCTTCCGAATGCCGTCACCTTCGCGTTCTTGAAGGATTGTTTCCCGGCCAGCTTGAAGAAACGCACGTCCTTGGGGTTCGATCCCGGCCACCCGCCTTCAATGTAGTGAATGCCCATGACGTCCAGTTTTTGAGCGATTCGCAGCTTTTCTTCGGCCGAGAAGGCGATCTGCTCCCCCTGCGTGCCGTCGCGCAACGTGGTGTCGTAGAGCATTACGTGTGGTTCCATGGTCTCCCCTGTACGGTTCCGAAAAAAAAGAATCCGTTATCAGGTCTGATAACGGATTCTTTAGAGTGTTGCTTTTTTCTATTCGATCACATTATCAGACCCTTCGGCGTCGGTAGGCCTACAAGAATAAGTACAATAATAAGTATGAGGGAAAGTATCGGGTTCCCCGTGATGAGGCTTTTCAGAGTGGAATCTTTATGTGCGCAGAAGTCGTTCATGTGCTCTCTTTGGTGAAAGATGAACCCTGTTTACTCTGCTTTGGGAACGTTGTCAAATGTTTTTCTGTTAGCTTTTCGTTTTCGCCGGCGGGGCTTCCTGACCTCTTCGCCTTCCCGGCGGTTTTCCCACCGTTCGTATTGCCGCCGCCACGCCTCCACCAGGGCCCGGTCGGCTTCCCTGTCGTCGACATATGCGTCCAATACGGTCAGCGCCTCTTTGAAGCCCGTGTGGGCGAACATGCGCGCGGCCTTCTTGCCCTGTTTCGCGTCGGGGGGCGCCGAGGCCATCAGGTGTGCGTCGGTCAGCAGCTGAACGGCGGTCCTGCGAGTGGCCTTGGGAATGCTCATGCGCGTTCCCGGTCCCATGAGGCAGCCGAACCCCGTTTCGTAGGCATCGCATTGCGGCCCTGCTTCGTCCAGGGCATCGAACACGGGAAGCATGAACAGAAATGCCCACAGCGCGCCGTCCGAGTAGGGCTCGTCAGCGGGCCGGAGTTCGTCCGCCTTCTCCAGGATGGACCAGAAAAGCTCTCCGCGTCCGGGGTCCGACGCATACACTTCGATTTCCGGCAGCACCGCCTTCAACACCCCTGTTTCGTGCAGCAGCCGAAACCCTTTGGTCAGGGCCCCGCCGCGCATGAAACGGAGCAGTTCCTCCTGAACGCGCGAGCTTGGGCAGTGAGCCACCTTGGGCCCGTGTTCCAGCATGGCCCGCCAGGTATTTTCCTCAAAGGTGAAGTCCAGGTGGACGGCGAAGCGGATTCCCCGGCAGATGCGCACGGGGTCCTCCTGGAACCGTATAAAGGGGTCCCCCACGCTCCGGATCATTCGACGCTGGATGTCCTTGAGCCCTTCCACGTAATCGATGATGGAGTAATCGGCCACGTTATAGTACAGGGCGTTGATGGTGAAGTCCCTGCGGAAGGCGTCTTCGACTTCGGTCCCGAACGTGTTGTCCCGGTGGATCATGAGGGTATCCTCGCCCGCCCTCTCCGGTACCTCGGCCAGCCTGCGGAAAGTGGAGACTTCGATTACCCGGCCCCCCTTGAAAACCATGTGGGCCAGACGAAACCGTTTTCCCACCAGCCAGGCGTTGTGGAAGATCTGTTTGAGCCTGCCGGGCCGGGCATCCGTGGCCACGTCGAAATCCTTGGGTTTTTTACCCAACAGGAGATCCCGAACCCCGCCGCCGCACAGATACGCGACGTGCCCCTTGTTTTTCAGGCGATAGAGGACCTTCAACACCTCTTCGGTCATGTTTTTTCTGGAAACCGGGTGTTGGTCGCGCGGGATGATTACGGGTTCCACGTTCGCGATCGATTCGGAGTCGTCGATTTCTTTCAGATGTTCGCTTTGCTTCCCTTCCATGCTCCAATCCCTATGATTTTCAGCGAATCCCTAGAGCAAAGGCACCCGCGTGTCAAGTGTTTTCCGAAACACCCCCGGATGAATTGTCAAGACGGAGGTTATCCTCTATAGTGTCGTTCCGACAGAGAGTTCCGTCAGTCACGTTATCGATGCCATTGTAGGAGCATACGAATGCCCATAGCAAGGATTGAAAATGCGGCCAAAGCCCTCCGTGCAGGGGGAATGGTCATCCTCGTGGATGACGCGCAACCGGAAAACGAAGGAATGCTGCTGGCTGCCGCGGAAAACATCACGCCCGAGACCATCAACTTCATGACCATCAACGGCAGAGGAATCATCTGCCTGGCGCTCACCCCCGAACGGGTCGAAGAACTCGATCTTCCCCTGGTGAATCCCCAAGGGGCGTATTCGGTGCCCGCGTTCACGGTTTCCATCGAGGCGCGGGAAGGCGTCACCACGGGCATTTCCGCCGCCGACCGCGCACATACGGTCCTCACGGCCGTCAAGGAGGGAACGCGGCCCAGAGACTTGGTAAGGCCGGGGCACGTATTTCCTCTGCGCGCGCGCAGGGGCGGCGTTCTTTTCCGGACGGGACACACCGAGGGGTCGGTGGACCTGGTGCGCATCGCCGGCCTCGAGCCCGCGGCGGCCATGTGCAGCATCCTGAACGACGAAGGGGAAATGGCGCGGATGAAGGACCTGGAAATCCTCGCCGAAAAATTCGGTCTCCCCCTGGTCACCATCGCGGACATCGTCACCTACCGGATGCAGAGCGAATCCTTCGTCGTTCGTTCCGCCGTCACCAAGCTTCCGACCGTGTACGGAGACTTCACGGCCATCGCCTTCGAGAACACCCTGGACAAGGCCCAACACCTGGCGCTCGTCACTGGGGACATCGATCCGGACAAGGAAATCCTCGTCCGCGTTCACACCGAATGCATCACGGGAAACGTCTTCAAATCCTACCGGTGCGACTGCGGTGAACTGCTCATGGCCGCCATGAAAAAGGTGCAGGAGGAAGGGCGCGGCGTGATCCTCTACATCCACAAGGAAGGCCGGTCGGTGAACCTGGTGGAAAAGCTCCGGGCGTACGCCATGGAAGACGAGGGAATCGCGCCGGAGGAGGAGCATCAGGCCATGGAAACGGTGGCGGATTTCCGGGAGTTCGGCATCGGCGCGCAGATCCTCTACGATTTGGGCGTGAGAAAGATGCGGCTCATGACCAACACGCCGACACGCATCGTGGGACTGGAGGGGTTCGGCCTCACCGTCACGGAACGCGTCCCGCTGGACATACCTTCCCTCGACGATTCGAGCGCTCTGCGGCGAAGCTGCAGCGCTCTGCGACGAAAATCCGAGGCGTTGGGCCTCCATCAATAGAATGCCGGCCTCCGATCGTTCCCATTGAAGCTCAAGTTTTTCCCCTTTCCGCACGAAATAGAATAATAAGCGATGTTCGATCGGGAGTTTGATGCTCCCGGTCGAACGGCGCGAACACCGCCCTCCGGGCGTAACGATATTCTTTGCTTTGCGGAAGGCCGAACATGAGTCAGGAGTCTGCGGGGCCGAACCTCATCACGGACGATTTCCAGTGGGCCGCGCCCGAGCCCGAGGCGCAGGAACAAGCCGCTCAGGACGGCGGCAAAAGCACGGAACTGGACCGCATCGAGTTCGAGGATCCGCTTCAAACCGAGGAATTCCCTTCGCAGCCGATGCAAAGGGAGGAATCCCGACCCGCCGAGCCCGTTAAAAGCAAACGGGAATGGAAGCTGCCGCTTTTCCTTACCCCGAAGCTGATGATCCTGGTCGGCACGGGACTGGGAATCGTGGTCGTTGTGTGCGGGGTTCTGGTTCATTTCCTCCTCGGCACGCCCGCTCCGAGCCACTCCGGCGTCATTACCGCCTCGATCGGTACGTACGAAGAGCGGAACGCGGTTACGTCGGAACGGAGGGTCCTCCAGGATTTCCTCCTTCCGCGCGAGGAAAAAAAAGGCACCTTCACCTCCTACGTGGTTATGGTCGAGGTCAACAAAACATTCTTCGATTTCTACCTGTCGCAGGAAGGTCTGGTGCGGGCGGAAATCTTCGAAACCTTGAAGGAAGTGGAGCACAAAAAGCTGGGCGAAGACTTTCCCAAGGTAGTCACGGACAGGGTGAACGGCCTGCTCAAGGCAAAGGTGCTCGTTTCGGCCGAGATCGAGTCCAACGAAAAAATCTGATAGTTTCCCACGCCCGGTAAAATGCGTTCCGGCGGGCTACATCTTCAGGTTACGCCCTTCCTGCCCGGAAAAAAACGACTTGAGGTAGATATATCCCGAACCTATGGTAGTGATCAGGATGGTGATCATAATCACGTTGGATATCCAGGTCATATGAAAGCTTATGGTTACGTCGTGCTCGCCGAAGGGGGATATGAACAGCAGGATGCTGCCTCCCACCATCTGTGTCAGTGTTTTCAACTTTCCCCATTTGTTTGCGCTGAGGATGGTGTGGCTATGCTGAGCCAGGAAGGATCGAAGGGCGGTGACGATGAGTTCCCGTGCAATGATGACCACCACCATCCAGGCCGCGACCGTCTGGTACTTTACCAGCACGACGAAAGCGGCCATGACGAGGAGCTTGTCGGCCAGGGGATCCAATATGGTGCCCAGATCGGTTATTTCTTTTCTGGAGCGGGCAAAGTAGCCGTCGAGCGGGTCGGTGGCGCATGCGATGACGAACACCACCGCGGCCACTACCCTGGTCCAGGTGGAACTGGGTACGGTGAGAGCCAGAAAGAACGGAATCAAGAGGATTCTGGCCAGGGTGATTCTATTCGCCAGGGACAACGATAACTCCTTGCTGTTGCGGAAGTGAAGCTTTTATGCCCCCGAGGGGGCGGGCATTCGCTGAAAAGGGGAGCCCCGGTTAATTTCTTCGCGAGGAGCTGTGCCGGAGCGGGGCAGCGAACGATTCCCCCGAATCGCCGGTCGATGCTCCGAACGGATTCGCTTCAACGGCAATCACGTGCGGCGCTCCCGGAAGAAACCTCCGGGAATATCCCGTTGTTCGCCACCTTCCACGGGAGGCGGCATCGATATCGGATATGACTATACGCTTGGATGAACAGGGAATCAATCGTGCATTTTATGGGGTCGGCGGCCCGAAGGGTATTTACCCTCGGGGGCCGTCGTGGTAGAGAAACGTTTATCGTAACCCGTCGCTGAATACCAATGTCGGTCCAGCTTTTTTTCGGCGAAAGGAGTAGGGATGGCTCAGGGCACGGATTTTTCGGTGGTAAACCTCGTACAGCGGAAACTCGATGAAACTCGAAAACTTACGCAGGAGGGGCTCACCATTCGGGCGCTCCACGCCCTCAACCACGCGCTCAAGCTGAGGATAAGCCACGATTTCAGGGAAGAGAACATCGGACAGGTGGACTACAAGATTCACCGAACCGCCATCGCCCTCACCGAGTCGGAAGACTTCAAGGGCCGTTTCGGTCCGGTGTCGTTTGCGCAGGGCGACAACAAGGCCATGCACGATTTCCTGAGCGCGATGATGACCGCCGAAATGGAAATCTCCTCCTCCAACGCCGGAGACATTCTGGCCAGGGCTCAAACACTTCTCGCGGCGGGAAAGGTAAACGAGGCGCGGGACTCGCTCAACGATCTGCTCACCCTAATGCCCGACGACGCCGACGTGCGGCTGAACGCGGGGGAACTCTACCTCACCCACTCCCTCTTCGAGGACGCCGAGCTGGTTTTCCGGGAAGCACAGGCACTGCGCCCCCGTTCCATACACATCATCAATCGACTGGGAATCGCGTTCCGCAAGATGGGCAGGTATGACGACGCCTCCGCGGAGTATCTGAAGGCCATAAAGATAGCGCCCGACGACGCGAACCTCTATTACAACCTGGCCGCGGCCCTCTACCTGAAGCACGATTACAACGGCGCGCACCGCACGATCCGGCAGGCATTGCACATCCAGCCGGATTTTCAGGAGGGCAAGGAACTGGAAGGGCGGATCGCCGCCGCCATGAAACAGCACTGACCCCTTGGCGGAGCCGGTGTCCCGGCCCGCTTTCCCGGGGAAAATCCTCCGCTATGCCGCAATAGCCAGCATTATCGAGGAATTTTTCGTCTCCTCGTTTGCTCGATCCAGTATCTCGGCCAGCAACTTGTTGTTCAATCCCAGGTGTTTCCAGACCCCGCCGTCGAATTTCGGCAGCACGGTGGTCCCGCTGTTCCCTATCTGCCCCTTGATGCAGATGAAATCGGCGATGTTGGTCATGACCACCGCGTCCCGGAACTCATCGGGCGCAGCTTCCGGTCGATGGTGGAAGAGGATGCCGTTGACGAAGAGGGGCGGCAGCATCCACTTTTTCGCCAGCCAGGCACCGATCTGCGCGTGATTGGCCCCGAGGACCTCTTCCTCCGCCGCAACGGAGTGGAGGTTTTTCTCCCTGGCCGTGTCGAGCACGAGGCTGAACTCGTCGTGGAAATACTGCTCCAGAATGATCTTTCCCACGTCGTGCAGCAACCCCAGCAGGTGGAGTTCGTCCTTGGAGTAGAGTCGGGAAAGGTTCCCCCCGCAGGTTTCATAGATGATGTTGTTGATGATGCCCGTGGCAATACAGTGAACCCAGAACTTGTTGCGGTCGAAAAGCGCGGGATTCGTGTCGCCGAACATGGAAAAAACGCTGGTGGTCAGCGCGATGTTCTTTATGGTGGTGAAGCCGAGGCGCGCGATGGCCAGGGGGAGCGAACTGATTTCCCTTCCGTCCGCTCCGCGATAGAACACCGAATTTACCACCTTCAGGATGCGGGTCATGATGGCGGGGTCGTCTTCAATGACTCTGGCGACCTGTTTGGCGCTGGCGTTCGGGTCCTGAACGATCTCCTCGATTTTCCTGATCACCAGGGGTATGGTCGGGAGGTCCTTTACGGCCTCCAGCCGGGTCAGAATGGATGCCTCCATACAGATTTATCCTCCGTCTTCTCTTTATTCAACGGGAGAGGTCGACATCCCGGATCGATTGTTCGCAACGGTTCCCGGCGCAATACCCCTTTGGGAAAACTATTTGAACTGACGGGCCTTTTGCATCGGTTGTTCCACCTTTTTCTCCACCCAGCTGGGGTCCAGCCATTCCACCGGATTGACCGGTACACCCCACACGTAGGTGCCGAGGTGCAGGTGATCTCCGCCCGCATAACCGGTGAATCCCGTCAGACCCACCTCCTGGCCCTTGGCGATGCTGTCGCCCTTTTTCACCTTGAACGTGGACAGGTGGCCATAGAGGCTGAAAAGTCCCATGCCGTGGTCGATGATAACGGCGTTGCCGTAGATACCGAGCGGCTCGGCCCACACCACCCTGCCGCTGTTGGCTGCGGGGACCGGTGAATTTGCAAGAGATGCAAAATCCAAGCCGTAGTGAACGGAAGTCCCGACTTCCTTTCCGTTGTAGAGATACGTCCGGGCATCCGCAAAACGCGCGCGCGTCGCTCCGTTGGGCAACGGCATGAATACCCCGTTCCACAGCTTTTCCGGCGATGACTGCGTGCAAATTTCGCGAATCTGGGCGTCATTTTGCTCGCGCATCTCTTTATTGACTTTCTGCATGACGAGCAGGGCGTTTCCACCGAGGTCGGGGTAGCGGTCCTGGAAACGCGACCCGATCAAACGGACGAAATCGTCGCCGAGCGCCAGCTGATCCGCGCGGAACTGCTTGCGCGCGATCTGGTAGAAAAACGTGCTCGACGCGCTGTTTCCGGCTTCGTCGGCGACCACCAGTTTCAACCGTACGTCCGCGGTATCGACCGGCAGCGGGAAAAGCGAAACATAGAGGTTTTTGGAGCTGTCCAGCACGCAGGAAGGATAGAGCGTTTCGCCCACCTGCACCCCTCCCCGCGCGGGTTTCTCGGAAGACGTGTAGCAGACGATCCCGCTGCCCCCCTGGTTCAGATACTGCGTGTTGGTGAGGACGGATATTACCGGCGGCAGCGTATCGACGACGATGTCCTTGGTTTTGACGGTTTTGTTCCCGTGAAACCACTCCCGATAGCTGTAATCCCAAACCGTCACCGTCAGTGAGGCCTTCCCGTTGCCGATGCCGAGGGCGGTGGGATCGATCGTAAAATCGATCGTCTCATCCTTCACTTTTCCGCCCGAGATGAATCCGGCCAGAGGAAAGTCTTTTTCCAGGGCAACCGCTTCCTTGGATTCCTGCTTGAGCTTCACCGTCACCTTCCTCAGACCGCTGTTCTTGTCCCGAAGCCTGAGGGACAGCTTTGTTTCCTTCCCCAGGTAGGATACTTCGGGCTGCAGGGTGAGTTCGGGATTCGTGCCCTCGAATTTGATATATACGAACCATCCCAGCGGAATAAGCACGATGATGAGCAACACCAAAATCAAGCCGGACTTCTTCATACGACGAAACTACCTCCTTTTCGTCTCCGTGAGATCACTCCGGAGAGCAAGGGATACTCATGATTCCCGCGAGCATCTGGCGAATTGAAGGGTGGTGACGTTTACCAGCGCCCAGACAACGTCCAGCGGAAGGTGGCTTTCGATCGAATCGTCGAACACCACCGACATGGACGCAGCGAACTCTTCGTCACCGCGGTGGAGGATGTAGGTCACGGGAATTTTCGGCAGGGGCCTCAGCCTGACCGCCGCATCGCCATAGTCGACGGCAACGCCCCCCAGCTTTTGAGCATCGACGGCAAACCGGCCGGGGTCGGCCGCATACCGATCGATCAAAGGGCGCGTAAATAGCGAGTGGGGCCCGCGAAAGAAAAGCTCCCCACCCTTGAGGTCCTTTTCCGTTACCAGACGCCCGCTCGGCGCCGAGGGACAGGCCTTGGCGAGATAGGTGAGTATTACGAGCCCCTCTTGAAACGAACTCTCCCGTCCGTCCCCGCCCACGCGGACGGTGATTACTTCTCTCTCCGGGTCAACAATGCAGTCGTTTCCGAGGTACGAAAAGAGGTATCCCTGATCGGGACGGAATTCAACCCAACAGCGGGAACATACTTCCATCGGCCTGCTCTCCCTGATGGTCCGCCACAGAAGAGGATCGATGGAATAGAGCTTGTCATAACCTTTACGATCTTCTATTTCATGATTTTCGGACATGAGAGTCTCGTTGCTTCTCTCTTCCATTAGTCGGACCTCCCCCGCCTGTCAAGGCGTTTGAAAACCGCGCAAGAGGTGATGAGCGTTCGTGGTCCCCGGCTGCGGGAACTGAGAAAAGGGAACCCGTCCGCCGCTATCGGTTGCAAGCACACGGCATCCGCTGCTATGCATGGTGAGGCGTGAGAAAAAGTCGCGCCTTAACTTTTTCGCCCGGAGGTTCACTTCCGCGTCCGTTTTTCCTCCACAACAAGAGATACTAAGGAAATGATCGAGTCGATGCAATCGCGAATATGGGAAATGGCGGACCGGTCCGATCCCGCCGTGGAACGACTGGCCGCCGACCTCTCGGTGTCGCCCCTGTTGGCGGCGATTCTGCTTAATCGCGGATTCACGCAAATCGAGGAGATGCAACAATTTCTCCAACCCAGGCTCATGCACCTGTTGCATCCGGAAGGGGTGAAGGACCTGGACAAGGCGGTGGAACGGATACTGTCGGCTCGGGAGAAAGGGCAGAAGGTAGCGGTCTATGGGGACTACGACGTGGACGGAATTACGGCCACCGCACTCCTGGTAACCTTTCTGAAAAAAATGGACATTCCGGTTACCTGGTATCTTCCCCATCGTCTGCGCGAAGGATACGGGTTGAACGAAGGAGCCGTGCAGCGACTGGCGGAGTCCGGGGTGGACCTGATCGTCACGGTGGACTGCGGGATCAGCGACGCACCGGCGGTCCGGAAGGCGCGCGCGCTGGGCATCGACGTCATCATCGTGGACCACCACCTTCCGGGCGCGATCATTCCCGACGCCCGCGCCGTGCTCAACCCCCGCCAAGAGGATTGCCCTTTTCCCTACAAGGAGTTTGCGGGAGTGGGAATCGCCTTCCTGTTGGCCGTGGGGCTCCGGTCGGCCATGCGGGAGAAAGGACACTGGAACGAAACCACCGCACCCAACCTCAAGGAGTACCTGGACCTCGTGGCGCTGGGCACCATAGCGGACCTCGCCCCCCTTACCGGACAGAACCGCATCCTGGTTTCCTTCGGTCTGGAAGTGCTGAACCGCACGGAAAGGGTGGGACTGAAGGCCCTGAAGAAGGTGTGCGGCCTGGACGGCAAAACGGTCGCCTCATGGAACGTGGCTTTCCAGCTCGCCCCGAGGATCAATGCCGGAGGGAGGCTGGGCGAGGCGGCATTGGCCCTGCGACTGCTCACCACCGACGACCCGCGCGAGGCTCTGGATCTGGCGACGAGGCTCGACCAGATCAACCGGGAACGCCAGGACATCGAGAACCGCATCCTGCAGCAGGCGCTGCAACTCCTGGGCGACGGCTTCACGGACGAGCGAAGGAGCATCGTCCTGGCTTCGCCGCAGTGGCACCGGGGAGTGGTGGGGATTGTCGCCTCCCGGATCGTGGAACGGTTCTTTCGTCCCACCATCGTAATCAGCGTCGAGGACGGAGTCGGGTACGGGTCGGGGCGAAGCATTTCCGGCTTCGACCTGCACGGCGCCCTGGAAGCCACCTCCGCTCACCTGATCTCGTTCGGCGGACACCGCTACGCGGCCGGAATAAAAATAGCCCCTTCCGGCATTGACCGTTTCACCGAGGACTTCGAAGCGCATGCCCGTCAAGAACTCGGTGCGGCGATCCTGAAACCTCGCCTGAAAATTGACGCGGAAACGGTTCTGGAGGGTCTCACGCTGCAGAAGGTGAAGGAATTGGCTTCGCTGGAGCCCTTCGGCATGGGCAACCCGGAACCGCTGTGGATGGCCCGTGAAATCATGGTGGAACAGACGCAGCGCGTGGGCGAAAATCACCTCCGGTTCACGTTCGGGCTACGAAACGGGGCAGTGCTGCAGGCCATCGGGTTCGGCATGGCGGAAATGGAGGATCGTTTACCCCCCTGCGTCGATGCGGTATTCTCCCTGTATGTGGACGAATGGCGTGGAGACGCCAAAATCGGGATAAAGGTAAAAGATTTAAGAGAATCGATGCAATAACGTTTTTATTGAAATTTATTTGTCGCCTTTCGAAAAAGGGATATTGCCATGCGTATGAATATCGATATATCCTTATGAGGATATCCTTAATCCATACTCCATATGAGGGTTTTCTCACGGGAGTCGGCACCATGGGCAACGGATCAACAATTCAGGAGAGGCGGAGAGTGGCGAGAAAACCGCACCACCTTCCACTCATCATCACGCTGAACTCGGGAGCGAAACACAACGGGCGAAAGATCGCGGCCGTTTCCCTGAACACCAGCAGTCACGGTGCTTTTGTACGGCTCGCGTTGAATCATGAACTTGAAGTGGGAGATTCCATACTCCTCGAAATCATCGACGAGAGTCCGACTCCCCTGGTTCCCAATGCCTTCAACATCACCCTCAAAGCCAAAGTGGTGCGGGTCGAACCGGTGGGAGTAGCGGTGGAGTTCCAAACCATGTGACCGGGAGTCACCGACGACCTTCGGGTGAACAGGTATCCGATACCCCCCCTGCACCCAAGTTCCATGGCCATAGAATCGTCCCTTTTCCTCCCGAGAAATGAAAATGCCGGATATGGCACTTTTTTTGCTCCTCTTTTCCTCAGAATGAGCCCCGGGAGGAGGAGGTATGATTCTTGTTGACCCCACGGAAACGAGCGCCACTGCATTATATTCGAAAAACAGCGCATCCCGCGACGTAACGTCCGGTGATTCCTTCGCCGTAGACATCGCCGACCAACTGCTCCGCAGCACCAGACAGTACGGGCGATGGTCGCAGATACGGCAAAATGATTCCTCCAAGGCCGAAAAAATTGCCCGCCTGGTGGTGGAACGCCATAGTTTCGTGGACGGTCGCACGTCTCCCACCGATGATGGACGCGCGCGTTTCGACGAAATTACCTCCCTGCTGAAAAAAGAGGGCATCCACCTCTACGGCAGCGATGAATTCGAAGACCCCATCTTTCCGGCAACAGCGGCAAAAACGAACGCATCCCCGGCATCTTCCGCATCCACGAACTCAGCTTCCGCCGGCGATGAGTCATCCACGGCGGTGCCGGAACTCCGGCGTGAATTCGCACGGAAGGACTGCTACGAATTTCTGGCCGGAATGCTGGAAAAGAAAGGCATAACCTACTACGGAAAAGACGGCCTGGCCGGGGAACTCCTCCAGAAAGCGCAGACGGAGGGAAAGGACCCCTACACGTATTTCACGGGCGAGGGCGTGACCGGCGTGTTGTGCAGCCAACCGGTGTCCATTGAGGTCCCACAGGCAAAAAATACCAGCGTACAGGACATCTGGACTCAGCTCGAACCCCATCTGAAGGATGGCGCCATCCTTTCCTACTCCTCCAAGACCTTCGGCCATACCGGAATCGTGAGTCAGAAGGACGGAGAATGGATGTACGTCAATTCCAGCGGAGTACTCGGCAAGCCCTCTTCCTACAAGGTGGTCGAGGAGGACCTGAAGTCCGAAATAAAAGGGTGGCTGCGCCGGGCAGAAAAGAAGAATACCGCCCTCACCATCACCATCGGTGCGGTGGATGGAGAACGGGCCGCGGAATTTTCCAAATCCCCGCTCATCCTGTCGCAAACGCAGAAACGTTCCGAGCTGAACCTCATGGCCTGACGCAGCCGCATTCCCCCTGTGGTCTTCCCCGTCCCGTTCCGTCGCGTCATCTTTCGTCCCGCAGCCGTTTGAGCCTCCTCACCCGCTCCTCGGTGAATGTTTCTCCGCCGCAGGGAATCAGGCTGTTGTTGTGGAAGAGCGGTTCGTTTTCCAGCTCCAGGGCCGAATGGAGCAGCGCGTCTTCCCACATGGCCGTGTGCGGGATGGGGGAATACTCGGCGAGGAAACAGCGGGCGCCGAGTCCCTTCACCGTTCGCACCGCGTCTTCCGCCTCTTCGTACCGCTGGCCGGGAAGCCCGATGAGCACGTAGACTCCCACCTCGCTTCGTTCGAATCCCGCCTCCCATAACCACCGGAGCGCCCGTTCGATATCTCCTCCGCCCACCTTGCCGCCCGTCTTTTGATGCCACTCCAGATTCGAGCTTTCGAACCCCAGTCGGATGGTGCGGAACCCCGCTCTTCTCATGAGCCGGGCCAGCTCGGGATTGATTTCCTTCAGGTGAAGGCCGTTGGGGGTGTGGAACCTGAGTGGCAGGTTGCGCCGGATGAGGCTTTCCAGCAGCGGAACCATGCGGCGTTCGCTGTGCACCAGCAGAGCGTCGTCATAGAAGGCGATGTCCCGCACCCCCTGCTGCCGGTACCAATGGAGAATTTCCTCTTCCACGTCCCCGGGATCGCGCTCCTCGAAACCGTCGAACAACGTTTTGGACGCGCAATAGTGGCAGTGGTAGGGGCAGCCGCGGGACGACAGGATGCATGCGTACTCCCCGTGCGCAAGGAGATCGAAGGCGGGGTAGCACGAAGGTTTCCCACCCCCGGCGTCCGCTTCCGCCTCGACACCGGTCCCGTCCAGGATGCGCGCCGCCGATACTTCGCCCCTTCCGGGAAGCACGTGATCGGCCCCGGAATACCGCAGCGCGTGTTCGTAGCACAGCGTGGCGTAAACGCCCCCCAGAAACACGGGGACGCCCGGCAGTTCGCGCTTTACGACCCCGATGGCCTCGAACACCCCCGGATACCAGTAGGTCATGAGGGAGGTCACGAGGATTCCGTCCGGCCGTTCCGTACGACCGACGAAATCCGCCAGCGCCTCGGGGCCTTTCCCGTACCGGGCATAGGGGTGGGGAAACCATTGCAGCTGTTGGGGCTTCTCCACGACGGTGCGAAGGTATTTCCCCGTGCCGAATCGGTCGCGTACGGCGGCGTTCCCGTCATCGGCCGGCGGGCGGAGCATGGCGTCCCACACCGCCACCCGGGCGCCTGCCCGGCGAAGGAGGGCGGCCATGGTGAGCAGCCCCAGGGGCTTGGCCCACATGTCATAGGCGGCGAAATCATAAATCCAGGGGTTGATGAGCAGGTAATACGGCCTCGGCATGATATCCTCGGTTCTCCGGTTGCGCTTCGTTTCAGTCAAAGGACGATTGTAAAAGCATCCTCCCTCGGAAGCAAATACAAGGAATACCCTTCCCGATCGTTCTCCGCTATGGTAAGGAGAAAAAGGTAACGTCAAGGTGCGGATCGAGAACGATTATTTCCCACCCCCCCTCCCCGCGGAGGAGTTTCGGGGAGGGGAAACTACCCGTATGAAGACGATTTCCTTTCAGGCCGGAGGTGCTGCGTGCGCGCGGTGGTGCAGAGAGTGACCGAGGCGAGCGTGACGGTGGACGGAGAACTCGTGGGCTCCATCGGGTCGGGGTTGCTGGTGCTCCTCGGCGTGGGCAACGACGACACGGAAGCCGAAGCATCCTATCTGGCCGAAAAGATCGTCAACCTGCGCATCTTTGAAGACGAAGAGGGCAAGCTCAACCGCTCTCTGTCGGAACTGGGGCTCTCCATGCTCATCGTGAGCCAGTTCACCCTCTGGGCCGACTGCCGCAAGGGACGACGGCCTTCGTTCGGCCGGGCCGCTTCGCCGGACCGGGCGGAGCAACTTTACCAGTCGTTCATCCGGCACGTGACGGCCACCGGCACTCCCGTTGCCACGGGCCGTTTCCAGGCCATGATGAAAGTGCACCTCGTCAACGACGGCCCGGTCACCATCCTGCTGGACAGTGAAAAAACCTTCTGACTCAGGGGAACTTTCCACCCCGGCCGTGAATCAGGACGGAACATGAACGAAAAACCGAACATCCCGAGTTGCATGATCACCATCGACAGGGAAGGGAACTGGCTGCACGAACGCCGTCCCATCATCCACGAGGAAATCCGTGCGCTCCTATCGGAAAATCTCCGGCGCGACGAGTGGGGGAGATATCTCATCTCCTGGCGCGGGCAGGTGTGCGAAGTGGAGGTGGAAGACGTCCCGTTCCTGATAACCAGGGCCGACCTGGGACTTTCCGCGGAAGGGAAGCAGGAGGTTCTCGTAACCCTCAACGATCGGAAAACGGAAGCGCTCAACGTTTCGTCCCTGCGCATCAACGAGGGGAACGTGCTCTATTGCACGGTGAAGGACGGCGGGTTCGAGGCCCGCTTCTCGCGCCCCGCCTACTATCAGTTCTCTGCCCTGCTGGAGTTCGACGAGGGAAAAAGAGTGTTTTTCCTTCCCCTGAACGGGGATCGCATCGAACTGCCCCAACTGTCCGGTCCGGAGTAAGTCGGGAGCACCGAAAAAACCTTTTCCGCGGGCGCTGCTTCCCTACAACGTCCGTATCCAGCTATCCAGGCTCGAAAGGGCGCGCTCGGCCATGGCCCGCTTGCGCTCCTTTTTGTGCACTTTCCCTTCGAGCGGCGGGAAGAGGCCGAACGTGACATTGGACGGTTGGAAGTCTTTTTGTTCGGTGGTCAGGTGATGGATCAACGCGCCCAGTCCGGTTTCCCGGGGAGGGGCGACCGGCGGCAGGCCGAGGACCAGGCATGCGCCGTTGATGCCCGCCAGAAGCCCCATGGCGGCGGATTCGACGTACCCTTCCACCCCCGTGAGCTGTCCGGCCAGAATGACGTTCGGGAGGTGCTTCAGGGCCAGATGCGGCGTGAGCCAACGGGGACCGTTGACGAAGGTATTGCGGTGCACGGAACCGAGCCGTGCGAACCGGGCGTTCGCCAGCCCCGGTATCATGCGGAAGACCCGCTCCTGCTCCCCGTAGGCGAGCTTGGTCTGAAACCCCACCATGTTGTAGAGCGTGCCTTCATGGTTGTCGCGCCGCAGCTGCACCACGGCAAAGGGCCGTCTTCCGGTCCGGGGGTCCCTGAGGCCCACGGGTTTCATGGGCCCGAAGAGGAGCGTCTGAAACCCCCGTTCCGCCATGATCTCAATGGGCAGACACCCTTCGAAATAGGCCTGCTTTTCGAATTCCTTCAGCGGCACCTGCCGGGCCGAAGTCAGCGCCTCGTAGAACGCGCGGTATTCCTCTTCGGTCATGGGGCAGTTGAGGTAATCGCCCTCCCCGTCCTCATAGCGTGAAGCGGAAAAGACGACGGTGAAGTCCACCGAATCGGTGTACACGATGGGGGAAACGGCGTCGTAGAAGGAGAGCGCGGAGGGTTCGGTCAAACGGGCCACGGCGGCGGCTGCTGCGTCCGAACTGAGCGGCCCCGTGGCCACGACGGTGGGCCGTTCGGGATCGACGTCGGACACTTCCTGCCTCACCAGCGCAATGTTGGGATGTTCCTCCACGCGGCGGGTGATGAAGCGCGAGAAGGATTCCCGGTCCACGGCCAGCGATTTTCCGGCCGGAACCTGCGTCGCGTCGGCCGCTTCCATGATGAGGGAGCCCAGCCGGCGCATCTCTTCCTTGAGCAGTCCGACCGCCGATTCCCGCGACGAGGCGCGCAGGGAATTGGAACAGACCAATTCGCCCAGCAGGGGTGAAGTATGCGCCGCGGACATCCGGTGCGGCTTCATTTCGAACAGGGTGACCTTCACTCCCCTGTCGGCGGCCTGCAGGGCCGCTTCGCATCCCGCCAATCCGCCCCCTATGACCAGGAGGCCGTCAGGAAGCGTCTTCACCTTCACCCCTCAAAGGCTCCTTGTACGGGCAGCCCTTTGTGGGACAGGCCAGATGCGAACCGTCGCGCTTGGTTTCCTTCTTCAGCAGGTAGGTCGAACCGCATTCGGGACACTTCTGGGCCACGGGCGGATACCAGGACACGAACTTGCACTTGGGGTAGTTGGTGCAGCCGTAGAAGCGGCGGCCCCTCTTGGAGGCCCGTTCCGAGATTTCTCCGTTGCAGTCTTCCAGCGGGCACGGCACCCCCATGCCGATGGACTTGGCGTTCTTACACTTGGGGTAGTTCTCGCAGGAAATGAATTTGGTTCCGGTACGCGCCTGTCGGATGACCATGTTTCCGCCGCACTTGGAACATTTCTCTCCCGTGGGTTCGGGTTCCGCCAACGGAGCATCCGGTTTGTCGCCTTTGATGGGCCGAGTGTACTTGCATTCCGGGTATCCCGAACAGGCCAGAAAGGGGCCGAATCGTCCCTTCTTGGCGACCATTTCCCTCCCGCACTGGGGACACGTTTCCTGAACGGCCTCCTGCTCGGTCACCTGAATGTTCCCCTTCTCGTCCCGCGTGTAATCCTTGGTGTTCCTACATTCCGGGTAACCGGTACAGGCCAGGAAGCCCCCGTTCTTGCCCCACTTGATGGCCATGGGGAGGCTGCACTTGTCACATTTGATGTCGGTGGGAATCGCGTTCTGCATCTGGTCGGCGGCTTTCTTCAGGTCGTCGCTGAAAGGGCCGTAGAATGCCTGGAGGATGTCCAGGGACGAAGCCTTCCCCTCCTCGATGTCGTCCAGCCGCTCTTCCATCTGGGCGGTGAAAAACACGTTCAGAATGTCCGGGAAGTTGACCACCAGGAGATCGTTGACCAGGTAGCCGAGTTCGGTGGGAAAAAGGACCCTCCTGTCCCGGTTCACGTAGTCGCGGTCTTGTATATTGGACAGAATGGCCGCGTAGGTGGACGGCCGGCCGATGCCTTTCTCTTCCAGTTCCTTTACCAGCGTGGCTTCGGTGTAACGGGCGGGCGGCTTGGTGAAATGCTGCCGGGTGACGAGGTCTTTCAGGGCGAGTTCCTGCCCTTCCTCCAGCGGGGGGAGGATCTTGTCGGATTCCTGGCTCCCCTTTTCCGCCTTTTTGGAACTCTCATCTCCTCCGTCGCCGTTGTCGCCGCTCTTTTCGTCGTCGGTGCTTTCCACATATAGCTTCATGAATCCGGGGAACACGACGACCGATCCGGTGGCGCGGAACAGGTAATCCCCGGCCACGATGTCCACCGACGTCTGGTCGATGAGGGCCGCTTTCATCTGGCTCGCCAGAAACCGTTCCCATACCAGGGTATAAAGCCGGTACTGGTCGGCATTCAGGAACGGCTTCACCGACTCCGGATCGCGTTCGATGGACGTAGGCCGGATGCCTTCATGGGCGTCCTGGGCGTTTTTCTTGTTCACGTACACGTTGGGTTTGGCGGGCACGTACTCTTTGCCGAACCGCTGTTCGATGAAGTGCAACGCCTCCCGCTGCGCGTCGTCGGCGATCCGCACCGAGTCGGTACGCATGTAGGTGATGAGACCCACCTGGCCCTCGTCGCCCACTTCCACGCCCTCATAGAGCGCCTGAGCCACGGCCATGGTCTTCTTGGCGGTGAACCGCAGCCTGCGGATCCCTTCCTGCTGGAGCGTGCTGGTTTTGAACGGAGGTTCGGGATTGCGGCTGCGTTTCTTGCGGGTAACGGTCTTCACGATGTAGGGCTTGGCTTGCAGCTCATCCTTGATGCGCGCGGCGTCTTCACCGTTGCCGATCTTGAGCGTTTTGCCCTTGTGTTTGAGGAGCGACGCCTCAATCCCGGGCGGCACGTCCGCGTCGAGGAGCGCGGTGACGGACCAGTATTCCTCGGCATCGAAGCGCTGGATTTCGCGCTCCCTTTCCACCACCAGCCGAACGGCTACCGACTGCACCCTCCCGGCGCTCAAGCCCGTGCGCACCTTTCCCCACAGGAGGGGCGATATCTGGTAGCCCACCAGCCGGTCGAGGATGCGCCGTGTTTTCTGCGATTCATACCGGGAGCGGTCGAGGGAAGTGACGTTCTTCATCGCTTCCTCGATGCCCTTGTGGGTCAGCTCGTGAAACAGTACCCGGTGGAGCGGTTTGCTGTTTCCCACCTGCTCCGCGATGTGCCAGGCAATGGCTTCCCCTTCACGATCCGGGTCGGGCGCCAGGTAGATTTCATCGGCCGACTTGGCCGCCTGTTTCAGTTCCTTGATGACCTTTTCCTTGCCTTTTATGACTTCGTAGTGAGGCTCGAAGCCTGACTCGACGTTCACTCCGAGGGCATTTTTCGGCAAGTCCATGACGTGTCCGACCGAAGCTTTCACATCGAAGGACGGACCCAGGTATTTCTTTATGGTAACCGCCTTGGCGGGCGACTCGACAATCAACAGATTTTTTTTCATGACCCCATCTTTTTCACGTATTGTTTTCCGGAAAGTTCATATAAGCCGCCTTTCAGGAGAAGCATCAAAACGATACCGGACACTTCCGGCACGCTCATTCCCGATGCGCGAACCAACTCGTCGAAATGGACAGGCTCCGGTCCCAGAAGGTTCAAAATCGTTCGCTCCCGATCGGTGAAATCGTCCGGCTCCACCGATTTGCCCTCCGCGCGATTCGCGGCGGTGCACTGTCCGAGTTCCTCCAGAATGTCCTCCACGCCGGAGACGAGCTTGGCTCCGCTGCGGATGAGCGCGTTGGTGCCCTTGCTTTTGGGAGAACTGAGCGGCCCCGGGACCGCAAAAACCTCTCTCCCCTGCTCCGCCGCCAACCTGGACGTAATGAGAGATCCGCTTTTCTCCGCGGCCTCCATGACCACGACGCCCAACGACATCCCGCTGATGAGACGATTCCGAACGGGGAAATGGTGGGATTCCGGTTTCACTCCGGGGGGAAATTCACTGATAACGGCTCCCCTCGCCGCTATCGCAGCATACAGCCTTCGGTTTTCCGGAGGGTACACAACGTCGATACCGCACCCGAGGACGGCTACCGTTCTCCCGCCGCCTTCCAGCGTTGCTTCATGAGCGGCACTGTCGATGCCGCGCGCCAATCCGCTGACGACAGTCACCCCTTGACGGGCGAGTTCCCGGCACAGGTTCCGGGTCATTTCCCGACCGTATTGGGTGGGCGTCCTGGTACCCACCACCGCCACCGCTTTTTCGTCTTCGGGCCGTAACGCGCCCTTGACGTAAAGTACGGGCGGCGGATCGTAAATCGTCTTCAGTAACTGAGGATAATCCTCATGGTGCCAACAGACAAGGGAAACGGCCGATTTCGCGACCACCTCCATTTCCCTGACGATGCTCCCCTCGTCCCGGAAGGAGAGGAGCGCATCGATCACCTGCGGGCGCACTCCTTTGACCTTCAGCAGTTCCTGCCGGGGCGAGGCGAATATGGCCCCCGCCTCCCGAAAGGTTTCCAGGAGTCGGCGCGCCGTGACGTTTCCCAGTCCCGGCACGCGTTTGAGGGCCAGATAGTGGAACGCATCATCCCTCTGCATGGCCGAAAAACCCATGATCGCGCGGGATTGCGTCCGCCCGGTCCGTGGAACGGCTCAGGCCGATCGTGCCTTTCTCCTTCCGCTATCGAACCGTTCCTGCCAGATCAGCAGAACGGGGCTCGCGACGAAAATGGACGAATAGGTTCCGA
Source organism: uncultured delta proteobacterium (assembly GCA_963826125.1). Taxonomy (GTDB): domain Bacteria; phylum Desulfobacterota; class Desulfarculia; order JACQYL01; family CAWGVV01; genus CAWGVV01. The sequence goes on from CAWGVV010000001.1 coordinate 2,036,020, forward strand.
TAATGACGCCCACGAGGAGTGCGAAGGCGAAATCGTGAATGACGCCGCCTCCCAACACCAACAGGGCAACCACCACGAGAATCACGGTGCCGGAAGTCAGAATGGTTCGGCTGAGCGTCTGATTAATGGCTGAATTCATCGTTCCGGCGAAATCCTTGGGTCCCGACTTGCGGAGGTTCTCCCTGATTCGATCGAAAATGATGATAGTGTCGTTCAGAGAGTAGCCCAGGATCGTCAGCAGGGCGGCGACGATGGTGAGACTCATCTCCTTATTCAAGAGCGAAAACGCCCCCACCGTAATGGTGATATCGTGGATGAGGGCGATAACGGCTCCCAGGGCATACTTCATCCTGAAGAACCAACAAAGAGCGAGAATGGCTATGAGCGCGGCGATGACCAGCACCATTACACTCCAGCCGAGAAGAGAAATAACGTACACCACCAACAGGAGCGAGCCGCACGTAATGATGCTCACCGTCCACTTGAACTCAAACCGCCCCGAGATGTAGATGGAAATGAAAACAATGGCGTAGAAAAGAGCAAAAAGGGCCTTTGTCCGCAGGTCGCTTCCCACCTTCGGTCCCACCACCTCCACGCGGCGGATATCGACCTTGTCGGCCCCGAACTTGGACTTCAGGGCGCTTTCTATGCCTTGCCGTATCTGGTTGAGTTGCGATTCGCTGGCCCGTTCGACCCTTATCAGGTACTCGTCGGATCCCTGCGCGCCGATGCGCTGCACCATGGGCGTGCCTTCGGCAACGCCGGAAACGGCATTCCGGACGTCACCCGCATCGGTGGGCACGGAAAATTTCGCCTGGACCATGATGCCGCCGGCGAAGTCGATGCCGTAATTCGGCCCCCCCTTGACGACAAGGGAGATAATGGAAATGAGAATGAGCGTCCCCGAGAAGACGAATGCCCATTTTCTTTTTCCGATGAAATCAAAATTCACATTGGGTTTGATGAATTCCATGCTTGCTCGCCCCTTAGATGGAAACCGATTTCCAGCCGCGCTTGACCAAAAGGTAGTCGAAAATCAGTCGAGACACGAAAATGGAGGTGAAAAGGCTGGCCAGAATACCGATGGTCAGCGTGACGGCAAAGCCCTTCACCGGCCCGGTACCGAACTGGAAGAGGACCACCGCCGCGATAAGGGTGGTTATCTGGGCGTCCATGATGGTCACCACCGCCTTTGAGAATCCGCCGTCCACGGCCGCCCTGGCGGTTTTCCCCAGCCGGATTTCCTCCCGTATGCGTTCGTAAATCAACACGTTCCCGTCGACCGCCATACCTATGGTCAGAATGATGCCGGCGATACCGGGAAGAGTGAGCGTCGCACGGAACGCCGCAAGACCCGCCAGAACGAGCACGACGTCAAGCAGTACTTCGATGTCCGCGATGAGGCCCGAAACCCGGTAGTATATCAACATGAAAATCATCACCAGAAGGCCGCCGATCAGGGCCGACATCGTTCCCTTGTTGATGGAATCCTGCCCCAGGGAAGGACCGACGGTTCGTTCTTCCAGGACCTTGACCGGCGCCGGAAGCGCGCCTGCCCGCAACACGATGGCGAGATCGTGCGCCTCGTCCATGGTGAAGCTTCCGGTAATCCGGGCCTGGCCGCCGCCGATCTTCTCGCTGATCACGGGCGCCGAATAGATCGCGCCGTCCAGCACGATGGCGAGGCGACGTTTCACGTTTTCTTCGGTGACTCGTGCAAAAATCCGGGCGCCCTGCCGGTCGAAGCTCAGGGATACGTACGGTTCGTTATACTGGCTGTCGATCGAAACTTTGGCGTCGGTGACATACCTGCCGGTAATGGCGGGGCGTTTTTCCACGACGAATGGAATTTTGCTCTTTTTCCCCGTCTGCTTGTCCACGCTGATTTCGTACAGCACTTCACGACCCGGCGGCACTTTGCCCTGCAACGCCTGCTGAACGTCCGCCGCGTCGTCCACTATCTTGAATTCCAGGAGAGCGGTTTTGCCGATCAGATTCTTCGCCCGCTCGGCATCTTTTATGCCCGGAAGCTGGATCGCGATGCGGTCTTCACCCTGGGGGGTGATATCCGGCTCGGAAACGCCGAACTGGTCGACGCGGTTCCGGATAGTCTCCAGGGCCTGGTCCACCGCCATTTTCTTTATCTTGTCGGCTTCCTTCTGATCCAGGAGCAGGTATGCATCAACGCCGTTCTCAATGGGGTTCGTGCGTTCGACCGTGAGATTCAGGAACTGATCCTTGAGCAGGTCTTTCAACTTCTGGACGTCGCCCTGATCCTTGAGCTGTACGACGATCCGGTTCTTCTCGACGGGACGCGCCGAAGCCACCCAGACCTTCTCCTTGCGCAGGGCCTGCTTCAAGTCGTCACTCATGCCGTCCAGCGTGGTCTCAACCGCCTTCTGCGCCTCAACTTCCAGGATAAGGTGCATTCCTCCCTGCAGGTCCAGACCCAGATGGATCTTATCCGTCGGTAAAAACGACTTCCACCATTCCGGCAGTTTTTCGCCGCCGGATAAAGTGGGAAAGAGGTATACAAGAGAAACCACAAGGACCGCCAGAACGATCAGGGCCCTCCATCCCATTTTTCTGTCCACGAATTATCTCCTTAAAAAAGTCGCAACGGCGCATCAGCCAAAAAAGACCATGTTGACGCATCCGAAGGACAACCTCTGTCCGTGCCGGAAGATACGTTCTTCGGCGATGCTTCGGGACGCGCCATGCCTTGATCGGTCGGTGAGACGATTCACCGCGACAAGGACCGAATCAACCGGCCGCGGGAGGCTCCGGCACCGACGGCTGGTTCGACGGGCTGACCACCGATTGAATAAAACCCCTCGCGACTTTCACTCTGACGCGTTCGGCTATCTCCAGCGTGATCATGGTTTCGGTGATGCCGGTAATCTGTCCGTAAAGCCCCCCGGTGGTAACCACCTGGTCGCCCTTCTTCAGATTGGAGAGCAACTCCTTATGCAGCTTCTGTTTCTTGCTCTGAGGCCGAATAAGAAGAAAATAGAAAATCACGAACATAAGGATCAGCGGCACAAATGCCGCGAGACCGCCGCCGCCTTCCCCGCCTGCCCCCTGGCCCATTGCGTAAGCTACGTTGAACAAGTTACTCACCTCCGTCGCTGTAGGAATAGTTTGCTAGAAAAGTTCGTCTGAAGCTCTGAAAAGTCCCGTTTTTGATAGACGATCTGATCCGTTTCATCAAGTCCATAAAGAAATATAAATTATGAATCGTGTTCAACCGCATGGCCAAAATCTCCCTGGCCATGAAAAGGTGCCGTAGATACGCACGCGAGTACCCGCGGCAGGTATAACACCCGCACTGTTCGTCGAGCGGACGCTCGTCCTCAGTGTATCGGGCGTTCTTTATGACAATTTTTCCACTGTATGTAAAGAGATAACCGTTGCGTGCGTTCCGGGTGGGCAGCACGCAGTCGAACATGTCGGCTCCCGAGGCAATGCACGCCAGAAGATCGTCCGGTGCACCCACCCCCATAATGTAGCGCGGCTTGTCCGCGGGAAGTGTTTCCAGGGCCACCCCGGCCATGCGTTCCATGGTCGGCTTCTCCTCCCCGACGCTCAGTCCCCCCACCGCGTAGCCGTCGAAACCGATCTCCACCATCTGGCGGGCGCTCATTCGGCGCAGGTCCTCGTACATTCCGCCCTGCACGATTCCGAACAGGGCTTGGCCGTTGTCCTTTTTCGCCCGTTTACACCGCTCCGCCCACACGCGCGTCAGTTCGGCCGATTTCATGGTGTAATCGCGGTCCGCGGGATAGGGCGTGCATTCGTCCAGACACATCATCACGTCCGAACCGAGCGCTTCCTGAATCGCAATCGCGCTTTCGGGGGTCAGGAAATGGCGCGAGCCGTCGAGATGCGACTGGAACTCCACTCCCTCGGGAGTGATCTTGCGCAGCTTGCTAAGGCTGTACACCTGAAACCCGCCGCTGTCCGTCAATATGGCCTTCGGCCAGTTCATGAAGCGGTGCAACCCTCCCAATCGGCGGATGAGTTCGTGCCCCGGCCGGATGTAGAGGTGGTAGGTGTTGGCGAGAACGAGGCCCACCTCCATGTCCAGCAGTTCCTCGGGGGTCATGGCCTTTACCGTCCCCTGGGTGCCGACGGGCATGAATACGGGGGTGGGGATGGCGGCGCCGTGCAGCGTCAGCTTTCCCAGCCGCGCCGACGAATCGATATCGGTATGGAGCAGTTCAAATAAATCCGTCATAACAGTAATGTCGCATCGCCGTAACTGAGAAACCGGTAGCCGAGGCGAACCGCTTCATGGTAGGCGGAAAGCAAGCGGTCCCTCCCCGCGAAAGCGGAGCAGAGGAGCAGCAGCGACGATCGGGGCTGGTGAAAATTGGTGATCATCGCGTCCACCATTCTGAAGCGGAATCCGGGAAAAATAAAGAGGTCGCACTCTTCGCGGCCGCTTCGCACCCTTCCTTCGCTTCCCATCCATTCGAGCACTCTCACCGTCGTGGTGCCCAAGGCAACGATGCGTTTGCCCTCACGTTTTGCGTCGTTGATCTGAAGCGCCGCATTCGGCGAAATTTCCACTACTTCACTATGCATAGTATGCCGTCGTACATCCTCCACCGCAAGGGGACGAAAGGTCCCCAGCCCCACGTGCAGGGTGACCGAGACTCTCTCCACCCCCCTGTCCTCCAGTTCCCGCAGGAGTTCCGGCGTCATGTGCAGCCCGGCGGTGGGGGATGCCACCGAGCCGAAACGTTCGGCGTAGACGGTTTGATACCGTTCGAAATCGTTCGATTCGTCGGGCCTGCGGATATAGGGGGGAAGCGGAATATGGCCGATTTCTGAAAGCACGTCGAACAGATCCTTGCGGGACGTAAGCTCGACTTCAAAAACCCCGTCGTCCAGGCAGCGGGAAACCGACGCCGTAAGCAGCGGCCCGAACGAAACGGTAAATCCTTCCCTGATTCTCCCCGCGGCCCTGAGCAAGCACTTCCACGGTTGCGGAGCTCCTTCCCGCCCGTTACCGTCCACGGGGGACAGCAGGAGCATCTCCACCTTGCCCCCCGAAGGCTTCACGCCGTAAATCCGTGCCGGGATCACCTTGCTGTTGTTGACCACCAGAAGGTCGCCGGGGCCGAAGTGCCGGGGTATGTCGCAAAACATTTCGTGCCGCAAATCGCCGGTTTCGCGATCGAGAACGAGCAGGCGGGACTCATCCCGCCGGGCAAGGGGCCGCTGGGCGATCCGCTCCGCGGGCAGGTGATAGTCGTAGAGATCGATGGAAAAAGCTTCGTGCGCATGCATGCCGGATTCGTGTGTCTCCCTTGCCTTCAAAAAATGTGGCGGATCGTTCCCTAACGCTTTCGTCCCGTTTCCGCCCAAATGGGAAACGATGCTTCCATCAGCCGCCATGGGCAAGGTACACCAGGACGGCCCCGGCGAGAATGGAGAAAAAACCGAAAACACGGAGTTCCGCCGGAGTCAGCCGCCGCACTTTCTCCAGCCATATCCGTATTTTTTCGGGAAAGGCAAAGTACGGAATACCCTCGAAAATAAGCATCAGACCCAGTGCGGAGAGAAACAGTTTCATGTCCCAACCCTTCCATCTCACGGGGCCCGGCGCCGGCCGCCCTATCGAATTCGTTCGGGTTTCGGGAATTTCTGCGAGTACATGGAGAATGAAAAGGCGACCGCAACGCATTGGCTCCCGCTCTCCCCCCTGTACTACGAGCGGACGCCGACCTGTTCTTCACCGGCGCACAAAAGTGGCCATCTCCGATGACGGGCGGGAAAAGGCGGCCTACACGCCGTCGGTCCCGCAGCGAGAGACGACCATGCCCGACGGCATGCTACAGTTTTTCCAGCTCCCGCTGCGCTACATCCGCCTGAGGAGAACGTGCGTATTGTTCGGTGACCTTCTTGAACAATATTTTCGCGCTTGTCTTATCGCCCAGCGCCTTGAACGACATGCCCTGTTTCAGGAGAGCGTCCGGAACCTTGTTACCCTTCGCGTACTTTTCCACGACCTTCTGATATTCGAGGATAGCCTTCCCGTAATCCTTCTTCTTGAAATAGCACTCGCCGATCCAGAACTGAGCACTGTCCGCATTCCTGCTCTGGGGATATTTGGAGAGAAACTGTTCCAACATCTGCTGCGATGCGTCGTACTGACCGCTCGTATAGAGATCGCGGGCCGCGTTGTACAAGCCGTCTTCAGTATGAGGCGTCGGAGGAGCGGAAGGTTGCTTCGGTTCGGGTTTCGCTTCCCGTCTATGCTCGGGACGTGATTCGGAACGTGATTCGGAACGTGATTCCTGACGCGGTTCGGATTTGGGCTGTTGCACCGCCGCGGTCTGACGCTGCGTTTCCTGTTCGCCGCCGGCCATTCCCAACCGGCTTTCCAGCAGGCTGATGCGCTCGTTCATCCGGGAGATTTCGGCCCGCATCGAAGCCGTATCGTCTCCGGCCGCCCCACCCGGACGCCCCTGCATCTCACGCTGCATTTTCAGGACGCGGCCTTCCAGGGTCCCCGTCATGTCCTGGACGTTGGAACGAAGCGATTCGAGGTTGTTGTACATGTCGACCTGTTTTTTCCGCAGGTCTTCGATCTCTTTCTTCGTGCTGCCTTCGCCTTCGAGCCGACTCACGCGGGAATCGACCATGTCGATTCTGGTGCTCAGGTCTCGTTTCACCATTATCAGCTGATCGTCGGTACTGCATCCGATCATGGCAAACGGGCCCGCCAGCAACACGGCCACCATCCCAACATACACATACCGTTTCACGTCGCGCTCCTCGGATTTGTAGGAGGGCCCTATGACGGGCCCTCCATTTTCATTCCCTGTCGAACCGTCGGATTGCCAAGCGGACCGTTAGTCCTGAAGGACGAACTCGTCGCGCCGGTTTTTCGCCCAGGCTTCTTCGTTGTGAGCGGGGTCCAGCGGCCGTTCCTTGCCGTAGCTGATGGTTTTGATCCGGTCGGCACCCACACCCATCAGGGTGAGGTACTTCTTGGCTTCCTCGGCTCTGCGCTGGCCGAGCGCGAGGTTGTATTCCACGCTGCCGCGTTCGTCGCAGTTACCCTCGACCAGGACGTTCTTGTCGGCGTTCTTCTTCAGAAACTCAGCCTTGTCCCTCAGGACGTTCTGCGCGTCTCCGGACAGAGCGGCAGAGTCGTATGCAAAGTAGACCTTCTTGTTTTCGAACTGTTCCTTCAGACTGGACTGCTGTTCGCGGAGTTTCTGTTCCCGGATCGCACGTTCGCGGTCCATCCGTTCCCGCTCCATCTTCGCCCGTTCTTCCGCTTCCCGCCGGGCTTTGTCATCGGCGGATATGAGCGAGGGCTCTTCCTTCATCTGTTTCTTGGCGCAGGAAGTAAGCATCACCGGCCCCCCCGCCAGAAAAGCCGCAGCGAGCATGAACACCAACAATTTCCTCACCATCTCTCTTCTCCTTTTCCTTTCCCAATAAAAATAAAGAATGTTGTTTACTACTCCACTATTCCAGGTTGATCGACCAGGAGGGACTCTCCTGAGTTCCCTTCATGAAGGTCAATCTCCTCTGGTTAGCTCCGTTGGAATTCATTACGTAGATAGCCATCTCTCCGTTACGGTCGGAGGAGAAAGCGATCATGCTGCCGTCCGGCGACCAGCAGGGCGAAAGGTTCAGCCCGCCGGTGGAAGTCAACTGCTGACGATCCATGCCGTTCGGTTTCATGGTGAAAATTTCCTTCGCGCCGTCGACCGCGCCGCTGAAGGCGATCCGGTCTCCCCGGGGAGACCAGGCAGGGTCCACGTTCTGTTTCCCGTCCAGCGTCAGCCGCTCGGCTTCCCCCGTCTGAACTTTCATCACATAGACCTGCGCGTTTCCCGAGCGATTGGTGACGAAAGCCAGACGCCGGCCGTCGGGCGCCCAAGACGCCGACACGTTTATCCCCCATCGCTTGGTGAGCTGATTGAGTATTCGCCCCTTGCGATCGATCAGATAGAGGTTTTCCTCGCCGTCCTGCGACAGAGTACAGGCGATTTGCGACCCGTCGGGAGACCATGAGGGAGCGATGTTCAATCCCTTCCGAGCTGAAATCTTCTCGGTATCCCCCGACGACAGGCTCTTGAGGAACAGATCGGGCTGCCCGTCCTTGAACGAGACGAAGAGCAATTCCCGGCCGGTGGGAGAAAACCTCGGCGTTATGGAGAGATTCTTGTAATTGGTCAAACGTTGAATGTTCTGGCCGTCGAAATTCATCATGTAGATGTCTTTGTTTTTCCCGTCGCTGGCCGCGAAAGCGATCCTGGAAAGGAAGTATCCCTCCTGGCCGGTGAGATAACGCAGTATCTCGTTTGCGAAACGATGCGCCATGCCCGGACCGCTGTTCTCGTCCCCGGTGTACCGCTTCCCGATCATGAGGCTCTGGCCGGAGACGTCGAAGAGACGCAATTCCAGGGTGAGCTGGTTACCGACAAACGAAAGGCCTCCGGTCACCAGGAGTTCCACGCCCACCAGGGACCAGGCGTTGAATTTGATTTCCTCCTTGGTAATCCCCATCTGATCGGGGCTCTGCAGCGCCGCCGTCGGGCTGATGAGTTTGAAATACCCCGTATAGAGCAGGTCTTTACCAAGGATGTCCGACAACTGGCTCGAAAGCGACTGCTCCGCAGCAGAGCCGCCGAGCGGCTTGAAGGGAACAACCGATATCGGAAACTGAGTGAGTCCCGGCGAATTGATGTCAATGGTGATACGAGCCCGCGAGTCCTGTGCGGACAGGAGCAGGATGCCTACCATTACGATCGCGATCGTCAGGAATGTACGTTGCTTCATAAGCATAGGAGTATCTTCGCCAAACCGAGTTATAAGGTTAGGAGTTGCCCGCGAGTTCCGCCAAAGAGAAACGTAATTCCAGTTCCTCCATGCGTTTCACGTACCCCTCGGGGAAGGGCGGCAAAGGCTCCGACAGCTTTACCGCTCGAAGCACCGATTGATCGAACAGGCTGTTGCCCGACCTTTTCAGCAAACGGGAATCCCGAATCTGCCCTTCGCTGGTGACCGTCACCAGGACGACAGCCTCGAGACTCTGTTTGGCGGCCAGAATGTCGGGATACGACCAGTTGCTTCGCACCTTGTTCCAAACGCGCGTCTTGTATATTTCCAGCTTGAGTCCCAGCTGCCCGCCGCCCGCGCCGGTTCCCTCGGCGCCCTGCGTTGCAGAGGCGGTGGGGGCAGACGCCCTCCTGGCTTCCTCCTGGGTTTCCTGCGTCTTCAGGTTCTCCAGCGCCTTGCTGAGCCTCTGTGCCTCGTCCTTATCCTTGTCCTGCTTCTTCTGCTTGTCCACCTCTTTTTTCAGCTTCTCCAGCTGGGAGGTGATACGCTCCTCCGTCTTGGCCTCATTCACCTTGACCTTGATATTCTGAGGGCTCTTGACGATGGGAATGGGCTCGGCGACCTCGGGCTTCACGTTGGGCGTCGGAATCCTCGTGGCGGTTTCCGGCAGCTCCACCGGCTTTGATTGCGCAGGCGTCTTCGGCGCGCTCTCCTTAACCTCTTTCTGAGGAGGTCCCTGCACAGCCGGAGCCGGTGTCCGGGAGGGCATGTCCACCAGTTCCACGGTATAGACCGGTTCCATCGAATGGGAACCGTTGCTCAGCCACGGAACGATGATCGCGCCTCCGATGACGGCCAGATGGAATCCCACCGAGATGATGATCATCCACGAAACGGCCTTTTCCCGAAGGTACTGAGGATACAGGTCTGTTGGGAGCGTCATTTCTTTTCTTCTACGGGCTCGGTGACCATGCCGAGTTTACCGACCCCCGCCTTTTTCACTTCCGCCATTACCTTAACTACATAGCCGTAGGTAACGGAAGAATCCGCACGGAGAAATGCCTCCTTGTTCGCTTTGTTCCGTAAGATATTTTCCAGCTTCTCCCTGAGCGTCGCCAGAGGCGTTTCCAGGTCGTCAATATAAATCTTGCCTTCCTTGCCTACGGTGATCACCAGCCGCTCGTCGTCCGATTTTATCGGTTTCGCCGTCGTATGCGGCAGCTCAATGTCGATCCCGTGTTGCATCATGGGCGCGGTAACCATAAAAATGATCAGCAGCACCAGCATGACGTCGACCAGCGGGGTGACGTTGATCTCCGCAAGCAGCTTCTTCGAATTTCCACCTACCTGCATGGCCATGTTCCTCGCAGCACTTTTCCTTCCCGACCGTTATTCAAAATCCGCCAGGTTGAGGAAGTCGGCGCTGAACCCGTTCATGTCCGCCTCCTGCCGTGCAAGTTTATTGGAGAAATAATTATAAAAGATTACCGCGGGGATGGCGGCGGCCAGACCGGCGGCCGTGGCGATAAGCGCCTCGGCGATTCCGGGCGCCACAACGGCGAGGCTGGCGGACCCCTTAAGACCGATGCCACGGAAAGCGTTCATAATGCCCCACACGGTCCCGAACAAACCGATGAAAGGAGCCGAGTTGCCGGTGGTGGCCAGAAAAGCCAGATTACTGCTCATTCTGGTCGCTTCCGCCAGGACCGCCCGTTCCAGGGAACGCTTCAGGTGTTCGGTTACGCCGTCGGAAGAGATCTGTCCCCTCCCGCCCGGATTCCCTTCGGGATTCCCTGCTGCGGTTTTGCGCACCTTTACCAGTTCCGCATACCCGAGACGGAATTGAGCGGCAAGGGGACTGTTTTTCAGTTGCCGGCTTTCCCGGAACACGTAATTCATCCCCTTCCCTTCGAAAAAAATCTCCAAAAATATTTCGTTTTCCACCTTCGCCTTGCGGAACATCCGGTACTTCCAGAAGACGATCGCCCAGCTCATCACGGAAAAAGTGAACAGGAGGAGCATGATGAATTTCACCATAAGGCTGGCGTGAGCCATGAGTTCTATGACGTCGCTTTCGACTCTCCCGCCGAGATCCACCGTGGTCTGAACACCAAGATAAGGAAAAAATTGCAACATCGACACAATCCGTACGTGAAAGGGTTCCCTTTACTTTCGAACAGACACCCGCAAGACGATCTTCGCCAACGTTACCGGATGGAGCAACCGCGCCACCAATTGGTTTAATGCGATCCCGGAGTAACGTTTTCCCCCAAGGAGCTTTTCCCCGCTCCCGTTGCTTTGCCGCCACTCAGCCCCCGCCTCGCGGCGGTTTACCCTTCGAGGATTCTCAGCACATCGGACAGAACCGCGCTCGCCCCTCGATGAATGGAAATGTCAGCTATGAATCCGGTGAGTTGCGTCGGCTCAGGGTTAATTTCCACCACTGTTGCTCCGTTGTCTCTGGCAAGATAGGGAATACTGCTGGCAGGTGCCACCACCGCCGATGTGCCTATCACCAGAATTACGTCGCAGTTGCTCGCTTCAGCGTTCGCCTCAAGGCTGGCATTCCATGGAATCTCTTCACCGAAGAAGACGATGTCGGGCTTGATGAGACCACTGCACGAGCAGCGGGGTGGAAGGAAATTCAGGTCGATCTGTTCACGTTGATATACTGCTCCGCACTTCAGACACCTCATACGTCGGCCGTTGCCGTGGAATTCGATGACCTTGCTGCTTCCCGCGTCCTGATGGAGATTGTCGATGTTCTGCGTGATCACCGACGAAAACGAGGAAACGGTTTCCAGCCGAGCCAGGGCATAGTGCGCCTGATTCGGCTTGGCGTCGGCCACCAGCCGGTCCAGTTCCGAAAGCATCCGCCAGACCTTCTCCGGGGCACGCAGAAACGCATCGATGTGGGCATACTCCATGGGATCGTACGTGGACCACAATCCCTGCCCCCCGCGAAAGGCCGGTATTCCGCTGTCAACCGAAATTCCCGCACCGGTTAGGGCAACGATTCTTTGCGCCCGATGGATGGTGTCTGCAAGTTTATGTATAGGATCGTTTGTTTTCATTACTTCTGCATCCAGGTTACATCCCCCTAGCACCACTTCCCGAGGGGTGTCAAGTCCATTTTTTTTAAGAATTGTTTTGACTTACGTCGGAGCTTGTGTTCGCCGGAGCCTTCTTGTATGCTCACGGTTGCGCTCCGCGCCGTCGGCCTCATTTCATCGGCCCGAAAACAAATCCTATCGGAGTATCGGTTAACGTGAAGAATATTGCAAATTTTCTTTTCCAGCTCGGTTTCCTGAAAAAGACCCCCCGCACGGGCTACCGCTTCCTCGGTTCGGGAACCGAATCGGTGGCCGAGCACAGCTACGGCGCCCAGGTCGTCGGATTTGTCCTCTCCGGCCTTGACCCCGCAGCGGACCGCTTCAAGGTAATGAAACTCTGCCTTTTCCACGACGCGGTGGAGGTACGGACCGGCGACCAGAACTACGTCTACAAGCGCTACGTCTCGGTGGACCATGAGAAGGCCGTGAACCACCTCGTCGCGGACAACCCGTTCGGTCCCGAAATCCGCGAACTGATACGGGAATACGAAGAGGGACGAACGCGGGAAGCCAAGCTGGCCCACGACGCGGACCAAATCGACCTGCTCCTGGTCCTCAAGGAGCAGAAGGACCTGAACAACCCCTACGCCGAGGCGTGGATCGAAAATCTCCTGAAGCGATTGCACACCGAAGAGGGGAAAACGCTGGCCCGGGCCATACTGGAAACCGACCATACCGACTGGTGGTTCAAGGGGAACGATCACTGGTGGGTGAAACCGGCGCCCCCCGCCGACTGAAGCATCCGAACGCAAGGCATCGTTCCGTCAGACTTTCGTCCATTTCACCACGGCGAAGGCGCCCGTTTTGAGGCGAAGACGCCGGCCGGCCGCCTCGATCATGGGTGCGGCTTTCACCAGGAAAGGATGTTCCGACGGGGGAAAGTGCACCGCGGTGGCACATTCCGCGGGCAGGTTCGGCATCAGCCGGAGGAGGTCTCCGCAGCTGCGGAATACTGCCTCGCGAAAGACCGAATGTCCCTCGGCCGCTTCCCTCCTGCGCCGGGCAGCCCAGAAACCGTATCGGTTGAGGGTGGCCACCACCACGGTTCCTCCCGTTTTCACCACCCGGAGACATTCATCGAGGGCCTGCCGTGCGTCGGGAATAAATTCCAATGCGGTGATGGAGAAGACGTGATCGAACGCACCGTCGGCAAAAGGGAGCATGCGCATGTGTCCGTTCACCAGGTGGACGCTTTTTCCGCCGAGGCGGCTGCGGGCTCCCCGCACCATGGGGTACGAAAGGTCCAGCGCCGTCACCCGCGCACCCGAGTCCGCCACGGGGCGGGTGAAAATACCCGTGCCGCAGCCGAGGTCCAGCACGCGCTGTCCCGCCGAAGGCTTCAGCAGGGAAGCGACAAGGTTCTGCTCGGCCCCGAGCACCGCTCTTCCGAGAGGCCGGTCGAACCACTTTTCATAACGGTCCACCCAGGTATCGAAAATTTCCATAATAAAAGGGGAAAGGGGTGCGGTGGCGATACCCCCCCGACCTTACGGTGCGGGTGGGGATTTTCTCTCGTTGTCACGTCACCGGAGGAGAGGGTCCGGCAATAGCATTTCGAACCGCATCAACCGGAATAACCGTTAATCTTCGTCGTCGTCCAAGTCGTCGTCGTCGAGGTCGTCGTCATCGTCCTCGAGATCTTCCATGTCCTCCACTTCGTCCACTTCATCGACGTCCTCGGGCTCGTAATCCATTTCCTCTTTGAGGTAATCCTCGTATTCTTCTTCGGTGAGGAGTTCGTCGAAGTCGGCGAGGGAAGGCACCGTCATGCGTATGAGCCAGCCGTCCTGAAGCGGGTCTTCGCTGACGATCTCCGGACTTTCATCCAGGTCCGGGTTCACTTCGCTCACTTCCCCGGACACGGGTGCATAGAGGTCGAACGTTCCGTTCGCCGCCTCGATCCGTCCGAATATTTCGTCCTTTACGAGTTCGGTGGTTTCCTCCGGCAACGTTGCTGCGGCTGTTTCGCCCCACTCGGACACTGCAAAGTCGGATATTCCGATCGTAATTCGATCATCGTCGTCCAGGCGTGCCCACATGTGTTCCTTGCTGTAACGGATATCTTCCATCGTTCAGCGTTCTCACCTTTTCTTATTGTAGTTTTAAAGCATGGACCGGCGAGGGACAAGGGTTTCAGACGACGCCCTTGTCTTCGCTTTCCTTGTCGGACAGTCGCATCGCGTTCCGATAATCTGCAACGTACCATTGAGAAATCGCCGGTTCGAACCCCTCACCTTCGGCTTCGATCAAAGGACCGGAACAAACGGGGCAACGGTGGCGCGTATGGACTTTCTGCAGGAAATTATATTCCCCCCTGCAGTTTCCGCAACGGTAAAAGTAGACCCCCATCTCTTTTCCCCTGCTCAACCCTGAAACATGTCGCCGTACTATAACAACCTCGAACCCTTTTTCAAGTATTTTTTGGCGGCTGAAAGCGCCCTTCGGCACGATATTCCGCCCTTGATTTGCGGACGCACGTTCCCCCGGAGCCGCTGAGCCGTTCCGGCCGTTCAGCGGTAGTGTCGAAAACGATGGAGTCCGTCACGCGTTCTTAATGTCCCAAGACAAACGGATAAAGCATATTTTTGCAGAAAACTCATCCTCCCGTAAATATTCTCCTCCATCGATCAAAAGGATAGCAGGAAACGGAATATGAAAAAAGGGGGGACGGCCATGGCGTTACGTAAGGGGAAAACCGTAAGGGAGGGAGAAGCCGTAAAAGAAGGATTCACTGAGGGACCGTTCCACATCATCCGGACGGCCGACAAGTGGCGGGTGGTCGGACGCGGCTTCTGCATATCGTGCCGGGATGAACGCAAGGCTGGGGAAACCCTGGAGAAAGTCAGACGAATCTGGGAAAATTAAGAATCGGGCAAAACGGGCGGGCCTACCCGTTTTGCCCGATCGCATGGAGGAGCGGACAAGTCCTTATTTCATACGTCCGTAATCGGTTTCAGTACGACTCTTCATGCGCCAGGTCCGCCTCGGTCACCTTGTGCCTGAACAGCCGGTACGCCCAACCCTGGTAAAGCAACACCACGGGGACGAAGATGAGGGCCAGTACCAGCATGATGGTGAGCGTCAGGGGGCTGGACGCCGACCGAATGGTGATACCGAAGCTTGCGTCCAGGCTGGAGGGCAGCATGGACGGATAAAGGCCGATGATGCCGAAAAAGGTGGCCCCGATACAGAAGACCGCCGAAGAGAACCACGCCTTCCAGTACGATTCTTTCGCCAGGAAAATCCTCACGCCCAGAAGCGCCGCCACGGCCAACAGAATCACCAGGAACAGGACCGGTTGAGAGAGATAGTTTTCGTACAGCCGGGTTGCACCCGCGCTGGCGGCGAGAAACGCCACTGCCAGAATCAACAGGACCGGCCACATACCTCGAGCCGTTCGGGCCGCCGACTCATGGATGGACCCTTCCGAACGCACGGCCAGCCAGATGGCTCCGTGCTGAATGAAGAACGTGAGGAAAAAGACGCCGCCCAAAAGCCCATAGGGGTTGAGGAGGGTGAACAGGGTCCCCTTGTACACTCCCTGTCCGTCGATGGGGATGCCCCGGAAGATGTTGGCGAACGCCACGCCCAGCAGAAGGGCCGGAATGAAGCAGCCCAGGAACGTGCCCGTGTCCCATACCTTCTTCCAGCCGGGACTTTCCACCTTGCCGCGGAATTCCACCGAAACTCCGCGCAGAATGAGCCCGAAGAGGATGAACATCAACGGGGTGTAAAAAGCGCTGAACATGGTGGCGTACATCTTGGGAAACGCGGCGAACGTGACGCCGCCCGCCGTTATGAGCCACACTTCGTTGCCGTTCCACAGAGGCCCCACGGCGCTGTACATGATCCTCTTGCGTGTTTCGTCCTTGCCCAGAAACGGCAGCAGAACGCCCATGCCGAGATCGAATCCGTCAGTGACGAAATAGACCGCCCACAGCAAGCCCCAGAGCAAAAACCACGTTGTTTCCAGTACCATTTCTCTCCCCCTCCTTCCCTAGCGGGACGCTTTCTTCGCGACCGGCGCGGGGCCCTTTTTAATGGTCGACACCATGAGATACCCTGCCACGGCGGCAAGCAGGCCATAGCCCAGGATGAAAGCCACCAGCGACGTCGCCGCCTGCGATACGGCAATGGGAGAAACCGCGTCGGAGGTTTTCATGAGACCGTAAACGATCCACGGCTGGCGTCCGACTTCCGCCACGATCCATCCCAGTTGGCAGACGATGTACGGCAGGGGGATGGCCCACAGCATCAGCTTGAGAAAACCGGAGTACTGTTCGATAGTGTTGCGCTTCCACCAGGCGAACAGGGACAGGACAATGAGCAGGACGCCGAGACCCACCATGAACTTGAATGCCAGGAACGTGAGAAAAACCGGCGGACGTTCGTCCTTCGGGAAGTCCTTCAATCCCTTGACCACCGCGTTCGGATCGCCGAAGGCCATGATGCTCAGCAGGCCGGGGATGGATCCGATCTGTACGCTGTTCTTCTCCTGCTCCGTGTCTGGGACCGCCAACAGGTAGATGGGCGCCTTGGGACCCGTTTCCCAGTGGGCTTCCAGGGCCGCCAACTTGGCCGGCTGCGTCACCGCCAGGTCTTCGGCATGAAAGTGGCCTTCAAACGCCACGAACAGAGAGAAGATGACGGCGAAAACGGCCGCGATCCTGAACGACGGCTTGAACACGTCCATATGCTGCCTGCGGATCAGATGGTACCCGCTTATGCCCATTATGAAAAAGGCCGCCACCACGTAAGCCGCGGCGGTGGTGTGCATGAGCATGAGGATGGCGAATTTGTTGGTGGCCACCTCAAAAAAGCTGGCGAGTTCCGCCCGGCCGTTCCGGATCACGTATCCCACGGGGTGCTGCATCCACGAGTTGGCGGTGAGGATCCAGACCGCCGACCCGCCCGAAGCAAACGCGATGAGCCACATGACAAAGGCGTGCGCTTTGGGAGAGATCTTGTTCCAGCCGAAAATCCATACGCCGATCATGATGGATTCCAGGAAGAAGAAGCCCAGGGCTTCTATGGCCAATAGAGAACCGAAGATGTCGCCCATGAATTCCGAATAGCGGGACCAGTTGGTGCCGAACTGGAATTCCAGGGTGAGCCCCGTCACTACTCCGACGGCGAAGTTGATAAGAAACAGCTTTCCCCAGAACCGGGTCATCCGGTAATAGGTCTGGTCGCCGGTCCGGGCGTACCGGGTTTCCATGACGGCAAGCATGATGGAAAGCCCCAGCGTGAGGGGTACGAAGAAAAAATGAAAGAACGTCGCCACAAAAAACTGCAGCCTGGAGAGAGTGAGAACATCCATGCCCAAGCCTCCTGAAAGAGTATGGTGCTTTCCCTTGTTTATTTTCCTGCCGCGGCACCGCGCCGCGGCTCGCATTCGACGTTTTCTTCCCGGGCCAGATCGGCGAAGTTCGCCTCTTCCAACGTTCGCCTCACCCGTTCCACGGCTGTGTGCCAGACCCGATGAACCGAGCACGACGGAACGCGCGAACAGCTGTCGGGGTGGAGCAGACACTGATTGAGCACGATGGGACCTTCCACCGCCTCCACCACCTCCAGGAGGTTGATCTGCTCCGGGGGGCGCGTGAGCCGAAAGCCGCCGCCGACCCCCTGATGGATGTCGACGATTCCCGCCCGGGCCAGCACCTGGGCCACCTTGCCCAGAAACTGCTCGGGGATTTCCATGGCACGGGCGATGTCCTTCCGTTTGGCAATGGAACCGTTGCCGTATCGGGCAAGATAGAGGACGCAGCGAACGGCGTATTCACCCGCGCGGGTCAGTTTCATGGTCGGCAGCCTTTAAACAGGATAATTAAGATCATATTTGTCTTATATTCGATGTCGGCTCCTCCTGTCAAGAGGCCATTTTGCACTTCAGTCTATTTTGCACCATCCCCCTTCCGTGGTGTATATTTCCGGCAGTAAGAACCGCTTCCGGGGACTCCCGCGCCTGCCCGTCGAATGCGGGAAAGGGGGTTGGTCGTTCTCCCGGCCGGGCGAATCATCCCGCGAAAGGACCGTCATGGAATATCGCTGCAATCGGATTACCCCTTCGGCACTGCTGGTCCGGAACGTATCGCTGCTGGCCGAGGCTTCCGGTCTTGGACCCGTCCTGGACCTGGCGGGAGGGGAAGGACGAAACGGCCTCTATCTCGCCGGCAAAGGGATGAAAGTTGTCGTCCTGGACGGGTCCGAATCGGCGCTGGAGTCGGCTCGTCAACGAGCGCGGAGGAGGAGGGTGGAGATCGAAACCCGCCGCGTGGACCTGGAACGGGAGGGGGCAAATCCGATCGCACGGAACGAGTTCGGCGGCATCATCGTGTTCAAATATCTCTACCGGCCGATCATGAAGGGCATCCGCGAAGGGATCAAGAGCGGGGGAATCCTCATCTACGAAACTTTCACCGCCGACCATGCGCGGTTCGGAAAACCGTCCAATCCGGATTTCCTGCTGCAGCCGGGGGAGCTAAGGGAATGGTTCGCCGATTGGGAGATTTTGTTCCTGTTTGAGGGGATCAAACGAAACCCCGGCCGGGCCATCGCTCAACTGGTGTGCCGGAAGCCGGTTGAGTAGAGGGATTCAGTGGGATTTTATGACCGCTTATACAGGAAATCCCCTTCTGATGAGGTTGTCGATAAAGCCTTTCCAAACGCCGCCCCGACGAAAGCCGGGGTCCAGAAGTACCCGAAAAGGCTGGATTCCGGCTTCCGCCGGAATGACGAATCGTGGAAAAACGCTTTTTTATCGATACCCTCTGATAAAGGGGGGAGACTATTCGGCCATCGGGTCGCGACATCAACCGTTCCCCGCTCTATGCCGCCTCACCCGGCGGCGTGTAAGCGATCAGGGAGAAACCGGGAGCCGGCATGCGCAAAAACGAGAAATTGCGCGGAATGAGGCATGCAGTAAGGTCCCCCTTTGGAAAGGTTCACACGGTATTTCGGGAAAACATATGTTACGCTCAGTGGACAGCGGACACCGGTAGATGCCGGGAACAAGCAAGTTGTCATCTCGAACGGAGCGAAACGAAGTGAGAAATCTCAAGCCGAACGGGATTTCTCGCTGTCGCTCGAAATGACATGCCCGAACCGGGGGAGAAGGCGTCACCCGCTAAGGCTCATCAAATGCCGCCTCACCCGGCGGAGCATGAGCGCTGAGGAAAATCTTGAAGAGAGAAAATCTTATGCACGACATTCCCGCATTTCGGGAAATTATCCTCGATTATTATGGTCTCTATGGGCGGTGTTTTCCCTGGCGGGAAACCCGTGACCCCTACCGCATCCTGGTATCCGAATTCATGCTGCAGCAGACGCAGACCCAGCGTGTGATCCGGAAGTACGAAGCTTTCTTGGAAAAGCTTCCCGATTTCGCATCCCTGTCCGCGGCGCCCCTCGACCGCGTATTGTCCCTCTGGCAGGGCCTCGGATATAACCGTCGGGCCGTGGCGCTCAAGCAAACCGCCGGGATCGTCATGGAGGAACACGGCGGCGTACTCCCGAGCGATGCCGCGGTGCTCAGGACGTTTCCCGGCATCGGACCGGCCACTTCCTCGGAAATCGCGGTCTTCGCCTTCAACGTCCCCCAGGTGTTCATCGAAACCAACATACGCCGGGTGTTCATCCACTTCTTTTTTCAGGACCGGAACAGCGTGGATGACTCCGATATCCTGCCCCTGGCGGAGCAGGCGCTCGGCCGGACCGATCCCCGCACCTGGTACTATGCGCTCATGGATTACGGCGCCATGCTGAAAAAGAGCGTACCCAACCCGAACCGCCGGAGTGCTCACTACAAGAAACAGTCGCCCTTCGAGGGATCGGACCGCCAGGTGCGCGGAACCATCCTCCGGATTCTGCTGCGGGAGCCGTGGCTGGGCAAGGAGGAGATCGCCGGACGAACCGGTTTTCCCGTTCAGCGGGTGGAAAAGATCCTGCCCCAACTGGAGAAGGAAGGTTTCGTGTCGGTGCGGGACGACAGATACGCCGTCCGCGGCGAATGATACGGATGGCGTGGGGTGAAACCCTTCACGCGGTTCGTGGACGTCTCAAGGAACCGGCGATGGCGGCGGCCACCATTGACAAGAAGGCGGCCGCTGTGCATAATCCGTTAATTCAAATTTTCGCGGATTGGGGTGGCGCGGCATGGCGGAAGACCGATACAAAGAGGCAGGGGTCGACATTGAAGAGGGGAATCGGTTCATCAGGTTGATCAAGCCTCTGGTCAAGGAAACATATACTTCCGGGGTCATTACCGACATCGGCGGGTTCAGCGGCCTGTTTTCGCTGCATGCGGAGAATTATTCGCGGCCGGTGCTGGTGGCTTCCACCGACGGAGTCGGCACCAAGCTGAAGATCGCCCAGATAACGGGAAAACACGACACCATCGGAATCGACCTGGTGGCCATGAGCGTCAACGACATCCTGGTGCAGGGCGCCAAACCGCTTTTCTTCCTCGACTACCTCTCCACCGGCAAGCTCGACCCCGAACTGGGCGCCGAAATCATCCGGGGCATCGTCCAGGGCTGCAAAATCGCCGGCTGTTCGCTCATCGGGGGAGAAACGGCCGAAATGCCCGGGTTCTACAGTGAGGGCGAATACGACCTGGCCGGATTCGTGGTAGGGCTCGTGGACAACGACTCCATCATCGACGGTTCGGAAACGCGGGTGGGAGACGTGGTGGTGGGGATTCAGTCCAGCGGGTTGCACAGCAACGGCTTTTCCCTGGTGCGCAGGATCGTCTTTGAGGAACAGCGGCTTTCGCCCGCGGCCCATGTGGAAGAACTGGGATGTACCATAGGCGAGGAGTTGCTGCGGCCGACGAAAATTTACGCCGAACTCATCTCCAACCTGCTGCGGGATTTCCATATAAAAGGAATAAGCCACATCACCGGAGGCGGCATACTGGAAAATCTGCCGCGCGTTCTGCCGCAGCAGTGCCGGGCCGTGATCCGTCGCAATTCCTGGGAGCGACCCCCGGTCTTCGATTACCTGAAGAAACTCGGAGGCTTGGGCGAGCGGGAAATGGTACGCACCTTCAACAACGGGCTGGGCCTCATCCTGGTCGTGCCCGCGGAAGAAGCGGAAGACATCCTGAACAGGGCCAAGGCGCTCGGCGAAAAAGCGTTCATCATCGGAGACATCGTGGACCGCGGCCCCGACGATTCTTCCGTGAGTCTTGTGGACTGAAATTATACTTGCAATCGTACGGCACATGTGGTTAATTAAAAAATTACATGTGCGCACGTTCCTTTTTTCCGCTTTTCAGGCGGCAAGAAGAAGAATCGGAAGCCCGGAGGTGAGAATAATGTCTAAGGTATGTGATATTTGCGGGAAACGTCCGCAGACCGGATTCAACGTCAGCCACGCTCATAACAAAACCAAAACGCGGTGGACTCCGAACCTGCAGAAAGTACGCAGCAGCGTGGACGGTACGACCAAACGTCTCAACGTCTGTACCCGCTGCATCCGGTCCGGTTTCGTAGTAAAGCCCGCCTGATTAAGCCCTCAAGCGATCGATTTTGATAATTTCCTTGATCTTCTTCAAGGAAACGACCACCCTATCGAGGTGCTTCCTTCCCTGCACCTCGATGGTAAAGTCGAGGACCGATTTCGCGTCCTCGGCTCGTTCCACCTTGGCCTTGACGATGTTCGAATCGGCCTTGCTGAACACGTTAGTAATGATGGCCAGCAAACCCGGCTTGTCTTCACAAACGATCTGCAGCCGTGCGGGATGAACGCCGTCCGAACTCCTCTCCCAGTTCACGTCCACCCGCCGCTCCGGATCGGCCGATTTGAGCACGGGGCAATTGTAGGTGTGGACGGTCACCCCCCTGCCGCGCGTGATGAACCCCACGATATCGTCCCCCGGCAGCGGGTTGCAGCACTTACCCATGCGCACCATGACGTCGTGCACCCCCCGCACTGAAATTCCGCCCCTGTCCTGCCCCGCGGCCTTGCGGATCACCAGATCCGGGGCTTCCTCCTTCACCTCCTCGTGTTCTTCCTGCCGGGGGAGTGTTCTCCCCACCACCTGCTTGGGGGATATGCGCCCGTACCCCACGCCCACGAACAGATCGTCCACGGTTTTGAACGAAAATTCATGGGCGGTGTTATCCAACTGGCCGCTTTTGAGGAAACGGGGAAGAGACGCCTTGTGCTTCCGGAATTCCTTGTCCAGCAGTTCCTTGCCCAGCGCCTGGCTCCTCTGCCGCTCCTCCTGCATGAAGTAGCGGCGGACCTTGGCGCGTGCCCGGGCCGTCTTGGCGATGGTCAACCAATCCTTGCTGGGGGTGGAATGCGGATTGGTGACGATCTCCACGATGTCCCCGTTTTTCATTTCGTACTTGAGGGGCACTAAACGGCCGTTCACCTTGGCGCCGACGCAGGTATGGCCGACGTCGGTGTGGATGGTGTAGGCGAAATCGAGGGGAGTAGCGCCCCGGGGAAACGACTTGACCTCCCCTTGGGGGGTGAACACGTACACTTCGTCCGGATAGAGGTCCACACGCAGGTTATCCAGAAAGTCGTGAGGGTCCTGGGTGTCGCGCATCCAGTCGAGGAGCTGGCGCAGCCACGCGAACCGCTCGCCTTCGGCCTCCTGCTTGCCCCCGCCTTCCTTGTACTTCCAGTGGGCGGCGATGCCCATTTCGCTCACCCGGTCCATCTCTTCGGTACGGATCTGGATTTCCATCGGTTGGCCCGAAGGACCCAGCACGGTCGTGTGGAGGGACTGGTACATGTTCGATTTGGGCATGGCGATGTAGTCTTTGAATCTGCCGGGGATGGGTTTCCACGTGGTATGGATCATGCCCAGCACCTGGTAACAATCGCGCAGCCGCTGCACGATGATGCGGAATGCCATCAGGTCGTAGATCTGATCCAGCGCCAGGGACTGGCTGATCATCTTGCGATAGACGCTGTAAACGTGCTTGAGCCTTCCCTTGACCCTGGCTTCGATCTTGTTTTCCTTGAGCAGCGCATGGAGGGCGACCTGCATTTCGTCGGAGGACCGTTTCCGCTCGTCCTGCTTCTGTGCGATTCCGGTCCTGATCTCCCGGTATTTGTCCGTCTCCAGATAATAGAGGGAGAGGTCCTCCAGTTCGGATTTGGCCTTGCCGAGCCCCAATCGCCCGGCCAGCGGGGCATAGATGTCCAGGGTTTCCTGGGAGATGCGATGCTGCTTCCCCTCGTCCAGATACCCGAGCGTACGCATGTTGTGCATGCGGTCGGCGATTTTCACCAGCAGCACCCGGATGTCGGTGGCCATGGCCAGGATCATCTTGCGGATGGTGTCGGCCTGGCTCTTTTCCCGGCCCTTGAATTCCAACTGGCTGATCTTGGTGACCCCGTCTACGATGACGGCCACTTCCGGGCCGAACATGGCGGAAACTTCCTCGACCGTACTGGCGGAGTCTTCAACCGTGTCGTGGAGCAATCCGGCGGTGATAGCCACTACGTCCAGATTCATCAGGCTGAGCATGTGGGCGACTTCCAGGGGATGGGAAAGATACGGTTCACCGGAACTCCTCACCTGTCCGAGATGCGCCCGCGCCGAATAGACGTACGCCTTCTGGATCAGCGCCACGTCCGCGTTGGGGTGGTACGAAAGTACCTGATCGATTATGTCGTTCAGCCTGACCACGAGGTGTCGTCACCGTGCCGTCGGGTATATCCCCTTCAGCTTTCCCTTTCCCGCACCCACCGCTCCGCGGTGTCTACGATAACGTCCAGCGGCACCAGGGTGTTCGTGCCTTCAGTGCGGGTACGCATTTCCACCATGCCGTTTTTCAGATTTTTCGAGCCCACGGTAATGCGAAGCGGTACGCCGATCAGGTCGGCGTCCTTGAATTTGATCCCCGGCCGTTCGTCCCGGTCGTCCAGGATGACCTCCAGCCCCTTGTCCCGCAATGCGCCATAGATATTCTCGGCCGCCGTTCTCGTCTCCTCGTCGTTCACGCTGATGGGAACCACGATGACGTGATAGGGAGCAATGGGCACCGGCCAGATGATTCCGTCCTTGTCGTTGTTCTGTTCGATGGCTGCGGCGGCGGTCCGGCCCACGCCAATGCCGTAGCACCCCATGATGAGGTTCTTTTCCCGGCCGTCCCGGTCCAGGAAAACGGCCTTGAGCGCCTTGGAGTACTTCTCGCCCAGCTTGAAGACGTGACCCACCTCGATCCCCTTGAAGAAAGCGATCGTTCCTCCGCAGCGGGGACAGGGGTCCTCCTCCCTGATGACCCGCAGGTCGGCGAATTCAGCAACCGTGAAGTCCCGTCCCCGATTGACGTTCGTCAGGTGAGTGTCCGCCCGGTTGGCGCCCATCACCGCGTTAACCATGGGCTTGACCGACCAATCGGCGATGGTGCGAGTGGAGATGCCCACCGCGCCGGCAAACCCGGTGGGGGCGCCGGTGGCCCGCTCGACGGTCTGCGGATCGGCCAGTTCCAGAATCTGCGTCTTGAGATACGCCCTCAGCTTGGCCTCGTTCACTTCATAGTCGCCCCGTATCAGCACGGCCACCGGGTCGGACGACGTGGCGTAGACGATGGTCTTCACCACCGTCGAGGGTGCAACCTTCAGGAAACCGGACACTTCCTCGATGGTGCGCATGTTCGGGGTATCGACGGCCTTCATTTCCTCGAACCGGGCCGAATCGGGGTCCGCCTCGTCCCTGCCGGACAGCGTTTCCGCCTTCTCCAGGTTGGCCGCGTATTCGCAGGACGTGCAGCTGATGATGGTGTCTTCCCCGGTTTCCGCCAGCACCATGAATTCATGGGAAAAACTTCCGCCGATGGTCCCGGTGTCGGCTTCCACGGCCCGGAATTTGAGGCCGCAGCGCTGGAAAATCCTGCGGTACGCCTCATACATGGCCCGGTAGCTCGCCTCGGCCCCAGCCTCGTCGGCGTCGAAGCTGTAGGCATCCTTCATGATGAACTCGCGTCCGCGCATGAGGCCGTAGCGGGGGCGGATTTCGTCCCGGAATTTGGTCTGTATCTGGTAAAGGTTGAGCGGCAGGTCCCGGTAGGACCGCACTTCGCCGCGCACCAGATCGGTCACCACTTCTTCATGAGTGGGTCCCAGACAGTAGGGACGCCCGTGTCGGTCCTCAAACCGCAGCAGCTCCTTGCCGTACTCCTGCCAGCGGCCGCTCTCCTGCCACAACTCGCCGGGTTGCACGCCGGGGAGCAGCACTTCCTGCGCGCCCGCCCGGTTCATCTCTTCCCGTACGATGCGCTCGATTTTTTTGATCACCCGGAGGCCCAAAGGAAGATAGGAATAGACGCCGCTGGTCAGCTTGCGGATCATCCCCGCCCGGAGCATGAGCTGGTGGCTTACGACTTCGGCGTCCGAAGGCACCTGACGGAGCGTGGGTAAAAACATCTGTGACGATCGCATGAACAACCTCGTTTACGGGCTTGTGAATCCGACGGGTAACCGGTCTATCCCGCGTCCGCCGCGGCGGAATCGTGCCGCCGCTTATGTAGACGCGTTCTTTTCCCCGGGAGTTTGTTAGTAAGAATCGGGAAAAACGGACGTTTTCATGAATTCTCGGGGGGGCGGATTTCTTCCTCCCCGGTCATCGCGACGACTTCCCGCACCAGGACATCGGCCATTTCCTTCTCGTCGATCTTCCTCACGAGTTCGCCTTTCTTGAACAGGATGGCCTTGCCCTTTCCTCCGGCCACGCCGATGTCCGCTTCCCGCGCTTCGCCGGGTCCGTTCACCACGCACCCCATGATGGCCACCTTGAGCGGCTTCTCGATGAACGCCAGCCGGTTTTCCACTTCTTCCACCACGGGCAGAAGGTTCACCTGGCAACGGGCGCAGGTGGGGCAGGAAACGACTTCGATTCCCCGTTCGCGCAGCCGCAGCGTGCGCAGGATGGCGTAGGCGGCCCTCACTTCGTACACCGGATGGGCGCTCAGGGAAACGCGCAGGGTGTCGCCGATACCGTCGGCCAGCACCATGCCGATCCCGATGGCCGACTTGATGGACCCCTGCACCAGCGAACCGGCCTCGGTCACCCCCACGTGCAGCGGAGCGTCCGATACCTCGGAAAACAACCGGTAGGCCGTGACGGTGTTGATGACGTCGGAAGACTTGAGGGCAACTTTATAGTTGGTGAAATCGTGCCCGGCCATGAATTCCACGAACCGGAGCGCGCTCTCCACCATGGCCTGGGGCGTGGGTGCGCCGTACCTCTTCAGGAGGTCCTTTTCCAACGATCCGGAATTGACCCCCACCCGGACGCACACCCCGGCATCCGCGGCCGCTCGAAGGACGATTTCGAATTTGTCGTACCCGCCGATGTTGCCGGGATTGACCCGGACGCCGTGGGCGCCCGATTCGATGGCCGACAGAGCCAGCCGGTAATCGAAGTGAATGTCGGCGATCACGGGAATCGGCGAGCGCCGTACGATATGCTTGAAGGTTTCGGCCGATGCATCGTCCGGAATCGCCACCCGGATGATCTCGCACCCGGCCCGAGCCAGCATTTCGATCTGACCGACCGTGGCGTCAACGTCGGTGGACGGCGTATTGGTCATGGATTGCACGGCAATGGGCGCACCGTCGCCGATCGGAACGGCTCCCACGTGAATCCGGCGGGTCTTTTTCCTGGCGCGCGGAATCTCCATCATTGTTTGCTTTCCAGGGGGTACGCGAAATCCTTCAGGCCATAGAGAAAAAACCGGCCGCGAATACGCGGGCCGGCATACGATGAGCCTCTTCCGAGACAACACATCTTTAAAAGCAGACGTTTTCAGTATCGCCGAGGGTCCCCCCTTTGTCAACCGGAAAGCCCGCCCTCGGCGGAACGCGGTAATCCCCGGCGCCCGTGCTCCACGGATGATTGGCTGGCGAAACGATCCGCTCGTAGAGCACAGCCGCCCCCGGCCGTAAGATTTCTCGTTATCGCTCGGAATGACAATTCCTGGAATCACCAAAAAACGGCTGACCTGCCCCGCCCATCGCAGGCCGTTTCTTGTTTACGCCTTGCCATGCCGGAAGCGGGGCCTTCTCCACTCTCTCCGTGTTGACGGGTCGGCTTCAAGTGCCTACAGTAGGGGACCGTTGTACCTTATTCATGAACGGAGGACCCATGGCAGATAAAATAAAGGTGGTCATTGCCGGGAAGGCATTCGACCCCGTTCTCGATTTTCTCAGGGAACTGCTGACGGAGGCCGATGTGGTGAAGGTCGGCGCCGAACGTTTGAAGGAAACCGTGCGGGACGCCGACGTCCTCGTCCCCACCATGGTGAGGGTCGGTGAGGACATTCTGGTGGCGGCCCCGAAGCTCAAGCTGATCCAGCAGTGGGGCAGCGGCCTGGAAGGAGTGGACGTCGACGCGGCATCCCGGCACGGGGTGGCGGTGGCCAATGTACCCACGCCGGGAACGGGCAACGCCGAATCGGTGGCCGAATGGTGCGTGATGGCCGCCATCGCCCTGGGCAGGGGTTACCCTGCGATTGCCGAACACGTGCGGA
This sequence comes from uncultured delta proteobacterium, assembly GCA_963826125.1. Lineage (GTDB taxonomy): Bacteria > Desulfobacterota > Desulfarculia > JACQYL01 > CAWGVV01 > CAWGVV01. The sequence continues at coordinate 2,063,441 of CAWGVV010000001.1, forward strand.
AGGGCGACCCCTGGGGCTCCCCCACGGGAAGGGCGCTCCTGGGCCATACGGCGGGGATCATCGGGGTCGGGGGGATCGGCACGGCCCTGGCGCAAAGGCTGAAGCCGTTCGGCATGCGGCTGATCGGCGTCAAACGGAGCTGGAAGTCGGTCGACCCGGAGGTACTGGGTCTGGAATGGATCGCCGGCATGGACGCCCTGCCAAGACTGCTCAAGGAGTCCGAATTTCTCTTCCTCTGCCTGCCCCTCACCCCCGAAACCCGGGGAATCGTGGGCCGGGAACAGTTTGCGCTCCTCCCTTCCGGCGCACTGGTCGTCAACGGTTCGAGAGGCGGGCTCATCGACCGGCAGGCCCTGGAGGAAGCACTGGACTCCGGACACGTGGCCGGGGCGGGAATGGACGTGTATTGGGAAGAACCCACCAGGCCCAACGACCCACTGTTCGCCCGGCCCAACGTCGTGTGCACGCCCCACATCGCGGGCAGTACGGACGTTGCCTACCGGGGGATCGGCACCGGCGTGGCGGACAACATCCGCCGGGCCATGCGCGGCGAACCGGTGCTCAACTGCGTCAATCCGGATGCGGATCTGAAATACCGTTCCTGACGATCCGTACCGCACCGAGGCGATGCGAGCGGGTATGGCCCCATGGGGATCGCGTCGCCGTCTTCCACTTACTTTCTCCCGGCCGGGATATATGTTTTTTTGGAATGGTCCACCTCCAACTCTCTCCGGCCGGGGAGAACAAAAAAATAAGGACTCGTCATGTGTACGAATCTTCGTTTGTATTGTACCTGTAGAAAACATTCCGCCAATATCATGAACAGAGACAACATCCTGCCCACCGAGGTCATCCGGAAGATGTGGTGCCCCGAATGTTCGGGCATCGCCGCATTCGAACCGGATCGCATGGTGAAGGACAACGGCTGGATGATCGAATACCGGATGGACATGGCCCGGAACATTCTGGCCGGAAAATTCGGAGACTCCCGGAGCGAAATCAGTCCGGAATTTCTCTTCGACGAGGGGTATTCGTCCTGGAACGGCTTCACGCCCACCGAGCTTGAGGAAAGCCTTGCCGAGAGGAGCGCCATCCGCAAGGAGTGCGGCAGCAACATGCTCGTTTTTATGACCAAGATAACGTCCTGGGGCAAGGATCGGGTGAAGACGCTGAGCGACCGGGGATGGCGCAAGGCGCAAGCGGCCGTTTAGCTGTCAGATCGGTTCGAACGCGTCGATCCGTTCCAGGAAGTCGAGCAGCTCCAGGTAGCGGCGGTCCCTCTTTTTGAGGATTTCCTCCGGAGTGCGGCCGCCGTAATCGTAAAATCCGCGGGACGTCTTGACTCCCAGACGCCCCTGTTTGACCAGCTCCTCCACCATGGGGTCCACGTTGCCCAACCCCTTCATGATGTCGTACGCCAGATCGATTCCGGCAAAATCGAGACGCTGCACCACTCCCAGGATGGGCAGCCGGATCCCGAGGCTGAGCTTTACGGCCTGGTCGATCTCCTCGGGCGTGGCCCAGCCGTTGTTCAGCAATTCCGTGATGGCCTGCCCGATGCTGCGCTGAATCCGGTTCACGACAAAGGACTGAACGAACTGCTTCATGACCAGAGGGCGCTTTCCGATGCGCTTCATAAGGTCGGCCGTGAAAGCGACCACGTCCGGGCGGGTCGCCGGTCCGGGTACCACCTCCACCAGAGGCAGGATGTGAGCCGGTTCGAACCAGTGAGTGACCACCATACGTTCGGGTGTCTTGATGTCCGCGATTCCGAACACGTCCAACGACGACGTATTGCTGGCCAACACACCATCGGGAGGACAAAACTCCTCCAGCTGCGAAAAGATTTTTTTCTTTATGTCCGGCCGTTCGGTGACCGCTTCCAGCGCGAAGTCCGCATCGTGGGCCGCGGTGCGAAGATCGGTCGTGGGATGAACGCGGGAGAGGATAGCGGGGATATCTTCAGCTGCAACTTTTCCTGCTTCCACCAGGACTTCCAGGTTGGATTCGATCTTTTTCACGGCTCGGTCGAGCCGCTGCCCGTCCGTATCCACCAGATGGGTCGAAATCCCCGCCGCCGCGAAAACCTGCCCGATAGAATGGCCCATTACCCCGGCGCCGACCACCACAACGCTCTTCACGCTGCCTGCATCCATTGTCTCGCCTCCCGTACCGACGGCTACAGTTTCTCCACGTCCATGGGGACTCCCTTGGACGGCTCCCTCTTCAGCTTCAGCGCTCCGGTTTCACAGTTGACGGTGCACGCGCCGCACCCCATGCACACGTCGAAGCACACGGTCGCTTTTTCCGTTTCCTGATCCAGCTTCACCGCCCCGAAGGGACAGAGCTGTTCGCATTCTCCGCAGCCGATGCACAACTGCTCGTCCACGTGGGCCACAAACCCCGAGGGCTTGAGCTGGGCACGGAATCCCTTGTGCCAGGCCTGCATGGCCAAGCAGCAGCATGAGCAGCAGTTGCAGATGGAATAGAACCGGTTGCCGAGTTCCTTTTTGAAAAACGCGTGGTGCACCAGTCCGTTCCGCGCCGCCACGTCGATAATATAGAGGGCTTCCTCCTCGTCGATCCTGCGGGCCTTTTCCGGGTGATGTTCCACCATGAAGGAGACGAAGGGTTCGCCTATCCACAAACAGACGTCCAGGGGCAGGCAGGGATTCTCCTGCATTTCCCGGCAGGCGCAGGCCATGACCGCAATGGATTTGGGATGGTGCAGGACGATGTCGTTGGCGGTGGAGTAGGGAATGATGACTTCGGCGGAACGGACGTCGATGGAGCGGTCCACCGTAATGATCTTGCGGGCCAGGTTCCGGTCGAGCACCTTGGCGTGATAGGTGTTCTCCACGGGATCGGCCAGCGTCCTGGCGGTCCTCTTCACCGCCTGCCGCACCTGTTCCACAATCTCCGGCGGATATTTCCGCATGACCGCTTCGGCGTCCTTACGGGAGATCGTTCCGGCGGGCCTGCCGAAAAAATAGAGGTAGAGGTCGAGGTATTTCAGATACAGGTACGCATCCGGAAAGTCTTCGGACTGGCATTGAAGCAGCAGCTTCTTCAGTTCCGCGGTACTTGGTTTATCCATTAAAAGCTCTTTTCCCCATAAAAAAGCGATGGCGGCCATGGGCGCGCGAAATCAATTTCCCTTGAATCGGCCGGAGCGCTTCTGCATGTGCGCGGCTACCGCCTCCAGAAGGTCTTCCGACGGCAGGACCATGGCGGAACGGGCGGCATTATAGTTGATGCTCCGGGACCTGTCCACGGTTTCGGCAAAGAGGAAAACTTCCTTGGCTCCCTGCACCGCCAGCGGCGGATTGGCGGCTATTTCGAGCGCCATCTCCTCGGCCGCATTTTTCAGCTCTTCCGGCGATTCGTAGACGTTGTTCACCAGCCCGATATTCAATGCTTCCCGCGCTCCGAACCGATGGCCCCGATAGGCTATTTCCCTCGCCTTGGCCGGTCCCACCACGGCCGGAAGGCGCTGGAGCCCGCCCAGATCGGTGATGATGGCCAGACGGGCTTCGGGCAGCGCGAACTGCGTGTTCGTTTCCGCCAGACGCAGGTCGCAGCACAGGACCAGTTCGAGCCCCGCGCCCAGGCAGTACCCCTGTACGACCGCAATGGTGGGCCGTGTCAGACGTTCCAACCGGTTGTGGATTTCCTGGATTCTCATGACTTCGCGGAAAAATTCCACCTTGCCCGCGGCCCCCGATTTTTTCTGCAGCGAACTGAACAGTTCGTTGTCCGGGGAAAGGTCGAGCCCGGCGCTGAAGGCAGGTCCCTCTCCCGTCACCAGGATCACCCTGGCTTCACGGTCCTCTTCGGCCAGGATCACCGCCTTCTCCAGATCGTTCCACACCCGTACGTTCAAGGCGTTCCGTTTGTCAGGCCTGTCCAGAACGATCCTCCCCACGAGGTCGCGGCTTTCGTAGCGAACCAATGCGGATTCTCCCATGCGGTCACCTCCTCCGGTTTTGTTTAGACTATGGCAGCGGCAAGTCTCGCAGACATGATGCCGTCGGTGCAAGAAAAATCCGCGCCCCTTTTTCCGTCCCGTTGCACGCACTGCGGGGGAATGGTAAGGTGAATCGTCCGATCGTTTTTTTCCGCGACAACACACACCGCACAAATACACATCAAAGTCCGGTTTTGAGGGGACGACAAGGGAGGTGGCCCATGTCTTTGCGCACTTTCACCGTCTACGACTCGCTGGAACGAAGTGCTTTGCTGTACGGCTCACGCACGGCAGTCGTGGAGTCGGATCGCCGACTGACGTATGCTCAATTCAAGGACGAAGCGGACCGTCTGGCCGAGGGGTTCGTCCGATCGGGCGTATGCAAGGGAGACCGTATCGCGCTGCTCGCGCAGAACTCCGCCGCCTACCTCTGCCTCTACCCGGCCGCCGCTCGGGTGGGGGCGATCCTCGTGCCCATCAACTGGCGATTCAAGCCCGAGGAGATCGACTACATCCTGAACGACACCACGCCCGTCATGTTCATCGCCGGGAGAGAGTTTCTGGAGACGGCCGCATCGGCCGGAGCGGGAAAGCCGTTCATCAAAAGCCGGTTCTGCCTGGAAGGCGAAGCGGAAGAGTTTGAGGATTTCGCGAACCTTCTCGGGGAAGAAAGCCGCACCCCCCCCGCCTCCATGGACGAAGGAGACGGTTTCGTCATCATCCACACGGCGGCGATGGGGGGCAAGCCCCGGGGCGCGCTGCTGAGCCATGGAAATTTCATCGCCGCAAACCTCTCCTGGATCGGCGCCATGTGCCTGACCCAGCTGGATGTGCACCTGAACGCTCTGCCCCTCTACCACATCGCCGATCTGGCCATTGCTTCCGCCATGATCCACAGCGGGGGAGCCAACGTGATCCTGCCGAAGTTCGATGCTGCCGCGGCCCTGGAAATGATCGAGAAGGAACAGGTGACCGTCTTTTTCAGCTTTCCCCCGGTAGTCTCCATGCTGCTGGAATCCCTCAAGACCCGGCCACGGGACGTTTCCAGCGTGAGATACGTGGGAGGGCTGGAATCGGCCGAGGTGATCGCGGAGTTCGAAAAAGTTTTCCGGGCGGAATTCTGGGTGGGATACGGACAAACGGAAACCACCGGATTCGCCACCTTCTGCCCTTCGGAGGAACGGCCGGGATCGGCCGGGAAACCCGGCCCGCTCACCATCCTGAACATCGTGGACGATGACGACCGGGCGGTACCCACGGGGGAGGACGGGGAAATCGTCATCAGCGGCCCCATGGTGTTCGACGGGTACTGGAACCTGGAGGCGGAAACGGACCGCGCCTTCCGTAGCGACATGCACCATACCGGCGACGTGGGGCGGTTGGACGCCGAAGGATACCTCTTCTACGTGAAGCGCAAGCCGGAAAAGGAACTGATCAAACCGGGCGGGGAAAACGTGTATCCCGCCGAAGTGGAAAACGTGACGCTGCAACACCCCGAGGTGATGGAATGTTTGGTCATCGGCGTGCCGGACAAGGAATGGGGCGAAGCCATTAAAGCCGTATGCATACTGGAGCCCGGCAGCACGCTTTCCGAAAAGGATCTGATCGATTTCGTGGCTTCCCGTATCGCCCGGTACAAGAAGCCGAAGTACGTGGTGTTCGTTGACGATCTGCCCCGCGTCAAGGATGGAGCCGTGGACCGTGAAGCGGTCAAGAAAGCGCATGGGGGGCTGTATTAGGAACCCGGAGTGCCGGGGATATCTACGGACATGAGCGATTGATGAAAAAACGGGGGCACCATCGTGCCCCCGTTTTCATTACATGGCTCAGGAAGGGATCTTTTCCAGCTTGACGGCGCAGGCCTTGTATTCCGCCGTCAGGGAGACGGGATCGTACACCGGATTGGTGATCCAGTTGGCGCATGTTTCCCGGAAATGAAAGGCCATCCACACCAGCCCCGGGGGTACTTCCCCGGTGACCCGCGCTTTCACAAACACCTCTCCGCGTCGGGAAGCCACCCGTATCTTTTCGCCGTCCTGCACCCCGAGCCGTTCGGCATCGGCAGCGCTGATGTCGGCGGTCTCTTCGGACAGAAGAACGTTCAATCCTTCGCACCGCCCGGTCTGGGTGCGGGTGTGATAGTGATACAGCCGTCGGCCCGTGCTGAGTACGAAGGGATATTCCTCGTCCGGCACTTCGGCCGGAGGCGTCCATTCCACGGGCGTGAAGTTGCCCAGGCCGCAGGTAAAGCATCCGTCCTTGTGCAGGAACGAGGTGCCGGGATGATCCATGTTGGGTACCGGCCACTGCAAGCCGTCCCATTCGATGCGGCGGAACTTGATACCCGCCATCTGAGGCGCCAGCACCGATATTTCATCATCCCAGATTTCCCGGCCGCTGTTCGATGCCCATTCGTGGCCCATACGGCGGGCGATTTCCTTGAATATCCACCAGTTGGGCCGGGAATCCCCCGGCGCATCCACCGCTTTGCGTACCCGGCTGACCCGCCGTTCGCTGTTGGTGAAGGTGCCGTCGTTTTCACTCCATGCGGCGGACGGGAAGATCACGTGGGCGAACCGGGTCGTTTCCGTCGGAAAGATGTCGTTGCAGACCAGGAATTCGGCCGATTCCAGACAGTGCTCCACGTGTTTGATGTCCGGTTCCGTATTGGCCAGGTTCTCGCCGAAGATATAGAACGCCTTCACCTTGCCGCTCTTGAGGCCGTCCATCATGTGGGGCATCATGAGGCCGTTCTGGTCCGGCAGTTTTTCCACGTTCCAGGCCTTTTCGAACTTGGCCCGGGCCGCGGGGTCCGTCACTTTCTGGTAGCCGGGGAACACGTTGGGCAGAGCGCCCATGTCGCATGCCCCCTGGACGTTGTTCTGCCCGCGCAGAGGATTCACGCCGCCGCAGGCAAAGCCCACGTTGCCCAGCAGCATCTGGACGTTGGCGCAGCTCAGCACGTTGTTGACCCCGCAGGTGTGTTCGGTGATCCCCAGCGTGTAGAGGAGCATGGCCGGCTTGATCGCGGCCAGTTCACGCGCCACCTGCCGAATGAGGTCGGCGGAGACGCCGCAGATTTCAGCCGCCCGTTCCGGCGGATATTCCAGCGCTTTCTTTTCGAGCGCCTCGAACCCCACGGTGCAGGTCTTCACGTACTCTTTGTCGTAGATATCTTCGGTGATAAGCACGTTCATGACCGCGTTCAGGAAGGCCACGTCCGTCCCCACCCGAATGGGTACGTGGGTCTGCGCATGCTCGGCGATTCCCGAACGCCGGGGATCGACGACGATCATGCGGGCTCCGTTGCGTATCGCCTGTTTGATAAAGGTCGCCGCCACCGGGTGAGCCTCGGTGGTGTTGGACCCGATCACCAGGAACATCTTCGCCAAGGGGAAGTCGGCGAAGGAATTTGTCATAGCCCCCGAACCGAAAGCAATCGCCAGACCGGCGACTGTGGGAGCGTGTCAAGTACGTGCGCAGTGATCGATATTATTCGTCCCGATCACCGCGCGAAAGAGCTTTTGCATGTTATAGGAGTCTTCGTTGATGCTGCGCGCGCAGCTCACTCCCGCAATGGCGTCCGCGCCGTGCTTCTCACGGATCTCCATGAACTTGTTGGCCACCAGATCGAGGGCCTCGTCCCAGGATGCCTCCCGGAAGCCGCTGCCTTCCCGAATGAGGGGCGTTCGCAAACGGTCCTCGGAGTGGATGAAATCGTAGCCGAAACGGCCCTTGACGCATAACCGACCCTGATTGGGCTGGGCGTCCTTTACCCCTTCCGCCTTCACGATGCGGCCGTTCTTGACGTGCAGTTCGATCTGGCACCCCACGCCGCAATAGGGACAGGTGGTGCGTACGAGTTCCGCCTTGCCGCCGTCGAGATACGGAAACGCTTTCTTTTCGAACAGGGCCCCCGTGGGGCAGGCCTGCAAACATTCGCCGCAGTGGGTGCATTTGTCGTAATCGGCCAGGGGGAACCAGCCCTGGGGACGGTCTTCCCTGCGGCCGTAGGGAGCGGGAATGGCCAGGTTCACCTGCACTTCGTTGCAGGCCTGTACGCAGCGGCCGCACTGGATGCAGCGGCTGTAGTCCCGCACGATCATGGGGTAGCCGTCGTCCAGGGGAAATTCGTCGACCAGGGGGTCGATGTCCTTCACCCCTACCCCGTATTCCACCAGCAATTCCTTCAGCCGGCAATCGTCGTCCGCCGGGCAGGGCTTGTCGTGCCACGGTTTTTCCGTGATGGCGCGCTGGCGGGGGCTGAGCTGTTCCGGGGGCAGTTTGGCCAGCAGACAGTTATGTTCGCCCGAGGCCGCCAGCATTTCCAGGATGTTCTTGCGCGACGCGCGTACCCTGAGGCTGTCGGTCTGGATGTTCATTCCCTCGCCCGCAGGAGTCGCGCAGGCGGGAAGCAGCCGATCGCTGCCCGCCACTTCCACCACGCAGATGCGGCAGACGCCCGTGGCCTCCACCTGCGGCAGATGGCAGAGGGTGGGGATGCGTACCCCGCTGTTCCCGGCGACCTGCAATATGGTCTGTCCGGGCGAGAAGGATACGCTTTTTCCGTTCAGAATAAGTTCCGGCATAGTCATGCTCCTTGCGTATTCAAACCGCGGCCACGGCAATGCGATAGCAGCGCAGACATCGTGACGCTTCGTGGACGGCCTGAGACGGGGTGAGACACCCTTCCACTTCTTCAAAACCCCGTACCCTGTCGGTCGGAGTGAGAACTTCCGGGTGGCCCCGGTGCGAAATCCCCGGGAAGGGGAACGTTTCGGCGGGATCGAACACGCCCGAATCCTTTATCAACCGCTCCAGCACGTCCTTGGTTTCCAGCGTGCAGGAACCATCCTTCAGATACTGTTCGATGAACCGGGCCGCCTTCTTGCCCGCGGCCAACGCGGAAATCAACGTGTACGGTCCGGTCACGCAATCGCCGCCGCCGAAGAGGTTGGAGTCTCCCACCTGAAAGGTGAGTTCGTCCACCACCAGGGTCTTCCAGCGGGTTACCGCTTCATTCTTGGGCAGAACGTAGTCCACGATGCAGGCCTGCCCCACGGCCGGGATGACCGCGTCGCAGTCGATGACGAAGTTCGATCCTTCCACCGCCACCGGGCGTCGACGACCGGAAGCGTCCGGTTCGCCCAGTTCCATGCGCAGACATTCCAGACCGACCACCTTGTTGTTTTCGGCCACGATGCGCACCGGCGCAACCAGGAAGTTGAAGATAACCCCTTCCTCCTTGGCCTCGTCGATTTCCGCCCTGTCGGCGGGCATTTCCGATTCGGTGCGGCGATAGAGGAGATTGACGTCCTCGAAGCCGATACGCAGCGCCGAACGGACACAGTCCATGGCCACGTTGCCGCCGCCGATGACCAGCAGCTTGCGGCCGTCAAGCGGCTTCTTGCCGCGCGAAACCTGTTCCAGGAATCCGATGCCGGTCATGAAACCTTCGTAGCCGGCTTCTTCCCCTTCGCAGCGCATGGCGGACGATTCCGGGGCCCCCACGCCGACGAACACGGCGTCGTAGCCCTGGCGGGTCAGGTCGTCGATGGTCAGGTCTTTCCCGATTTTCACTCCGTAGCGAATTTCCCCGCCCAGCTTTTCCACCAGGGACGCTTCGTAGTTCAGGATGTCGCGGGGGAGCCGGTAGGAGGGGATTCCCCAGGCAGCCATGCCGCCGGGGCCGTCCTGAGCTTCGAAAACGGTGCAGCGGTATCCCTTGAGCCCCAGGTAGTAGGCGCAGGAAAGTCCCGCCGGTCCGGCGCCGATAACGGCCACCTTCTGCGGTTTTTCCGCTTCTGGACTCAATTGCGGCTCGTTGTGAGCCGCCAGTTCATGATCGGCCAGGAACCGCTTGAGCGGCTTGATGGCCAGAGGAGCGTCGATGAGGCCGCGCCGGCAGGCCGATTCGCACGGACGCACGCACACGCGTCCGATGGTGCCGGGGAGCGGACAGTCGCGGCGGGCCACTTCCAGCCCTTCGCTCCACCGTCCCAGCCGCACGGCTTCCAGGTAACCCGGCACGTCCACGTTGGACGGGCAGGCCGCCATGCAGGGAGCAGTTACGGTAGCTTCGTAGCTGCCGGGGGTCACCGGTGTGTGTTCCCGCACCACGGCCAGGAAATCGTCCATGCGCTGGTTGAGCAGGTCCACGATGGGCTTGGCCAGGGTCTGCCCTATGTCGCAACGGGCGGTTTCGGATACGCGGCGGGCAAGGGTCTCAAGTTTGGCGAGGTCCTTTTCTTCACCCTGCCCGGAGCAGATTTTTTCCATGATCCGGCTGAGCTGTTCGGTGCCCAGTCGACAGGGGAAGCACTGGCCGCAGGATTCCTTCCTGGCCTGTTCCACGTAGGCGCGTACGAGGTCCACCGGGTTCACGTCGTCGTCCCAGATGGTGACGCCGTTCCAGCCGATGACGGCGCGGATGGCGCCGGTTTGCAGCCTGGACCTCAGTCCATCCCATCGGTCGGCGGTTTTCTCGGTAAGACCGTCCCATGTAGTGAAGTTGGGTAACGTCATTTCCCTACCTGTTGTTGGCTGATGAATAAAAGTATCGGCCCCGCGGAGGGGTTCCGTGTCGATGAATGGCGGATTGTTCTTTTTATTACAAATAAGATGGAACGTAGACCAGAAAAGTATAATACGCAAAAGGCTCCGAAAGTCAACAAAATGAACGTACTCTTGCCATGCGTTCCTCCCGCCGGGCCGAATGAATAGTGGGGTTCCTTCCCTTCCCCGACCCATAACGTTGCCGATCGAAAACCGCCGTTGACGCTTTCGCAAAAGGTGTGTATACACTTTCATGAGGAGCAGGAGGAATTGAAATGGATGTAACGGACAAGGAAGCGCGCAGGGAAATGGGAAGAACCTGCACCTGCTTCAATCTGCGAAAAGCCACTCGAGTAATCACCCAGAAATACGACCACGCGCTCCGGGAAGTGGGCCTCAAGGGCACCCAGCTCTCGGTGCTCCTGTGCGCCTACGACCAGAAAGATATACAACTCACCCGCATGGCCCGCATCCTGAGCATGGAACGGACATCCCTCACCCGCAACCTGGCCGTGCTGGAACGCATGGGACTCATATCCGTCAGCCAGGGGGACGATAAACGCGAACGCCGTGTTTCCATCACCGAACAAGGCGAGGAGATCCTGCGCAAGGCCGCGCCCCTGTGGCGGAACGTGCAGGACGAAGTGATGGAAACCCTGGGCCGGGAAAACTGGGAAACCCTGCTGAGCGGTCTGCATCAGGTGGTGAAGAAAGTGAGATAACGGGGAAAAACCTTTTTCGGCAAAAAGGTTTTTCCCCGGACCCTTTTCCAAAAACCATTAAACCCGGCGCTCACGCGCCGTTGTGTACGGATATCCCGCGACAGTCGGAAAGAATACAGCATGCTTTCGCTCTTTACCCTCTCCTGGAGGGAGAGGGTATTTTGAGGTTTTCCCGGAGGGGTGCGGGGAACCGCCTTTTCCCGAAAAGGGGGTTCCCCGCCACACGTACTTTCCTTACCTTTACCGCATGGGAGGTGCTCGATGGACGGATGGCAGAAGACGGGTTGTGTGCTTTGCGCGCAAAACTGCGGGCTCGAAGTGCTGATCGAGAACAACCGTATCGTGAAGTCCCGCCCGGACAAAGACAATCCCCGCAGTGAAGGCTACGCCTGCCGCAAGGGCCTCAACGTCGCCTTTCATCAGCACCATGCCCAGCGGCTGACCCACCCGTTGAAGAGAGTCGGCGACCGGTTCGAACCCATTTCCTGGGACCGGGCGTACGATGAAATCGCGGCGAAGCTCAAGGAGATCGTGACCGGACACGGGCCGCGCTCCCTGGCCTACATGGGAGGCGGCGGCCAGGGCTGTCACTTCGAAGCGGCGTTCGGAGTGCGGCTCCTGCGCGGGTTGGGATCGCACTATCATTACAGCCCCCTGGCCCAGGAACTCACCGGGGCCTTCTGGGGCTGGGGCCGGGTGCTGGGGAGGCAGTATCAGCACGCCATTCCCGACCTGCCGCGCACCGACATGCTGGTGGCGGTGGGGTGGAACGGCTGGATGAGCCATCAGGTTCCCCAGGCCCGCCGGTGGCTGGAACGGTTTTCCAAGGACCCCGACAAGCTGCTGGTGGTGATCGACCCCCGCCGTTCGGAAACGGCCCGACGCGCCAACATTCATCTGGCCATCCGCCCCGGCGTCGACGCGCTGCTCACCCGGGCCATGGGGGCCATTATTCTGGAAAACGGCTGGCACAAGCAGGATTACCTCGCCGCTCATGTGGCGGATTTCCCTGAGGTGAAACCGTGGTTCGAGGAGTTCGATCCCCGGGAAGCGGTGAAGGTGTGCGGGCTGGAGTACGAACAGGTACTGGAAGTGTGCCGCTTGATGGGGGAACGGCAATGGTCGCTGAGGCCGGACCTGGGGGTGCTCATGAACCGCCACAGCACGCTCACCACGTTCCTGCAGATGGTCCTGCTGGCGCTCTGCGGCCGCATCGGCGTGCCGGGAGGCAACGTGATTCCCGGCCACGTCATGCCCATGGGTTCCCATTCGGACGAACGGGACCGCCGCACGTGGAGGACCGTGGCCACGGATTTCCCCGCCATCATGGGCACGTTTCCGCCCAACGTGACGCCCGAGGAAATCACGACCGGCCATCCGCAGCGACTGCGGGCCATGGTGGTGAGCCAGTCCAACCCTCTGCGTTCCTACGCCGACACTACGGCCTACGAAGAGGCGTTCAAGAAGCTCGATCTGCTGGTGGTGGTGGAAGTCGCCATGACCGAAACCGCGGCCCTGGCCCATTACGTGCTCCCCTCCCGGTCGGGATATGAATCCTATGACGCCACCTTCTTCGCCCACAACTGGCCGGAAATCTATTTCCAGATGCGCCGTCCCTTGATCGAACCGGAAGGGGAACCCAAAGAGGCGGGCGAAATCATGCTCAACCTGGCCGACCGGCTGGGGCTCGTCCCGGAAATACCGGATGACCTTTATCAGGCGGCCAAAGGCGACCGGCTGAGGTTCGGCATGGCCCTCATGCAGTACGGGCAGGCTCACCCTGAAGCCGCGTCCGTGATGCCTCTGGTGCTGGGGAAAACCCTGGGTGCGGCGCTCGGTTCGGTGCACCTGTCCACCTTGTGGGGCATGCTCATGACCGCGCCCAAATCCTTTCGGGAATACGCCGCGCGGGCGGGGTTCAAGCCGGGCCCGGCCATGGGGGAGGAAATATTCCGGGCCGTCCTGGACAATCCCCAGGGGCTGTGGGTGGGCAAGGCCGACATGGAGAACAACCTTTCCGAAGTACGCCACGAAGACGGCAAGCTGCGCATTTTCGCCCCCGAACTCACCGAATGGGTGCAGTCGGTGAACCCGGCCGCCGAAGCCGAAGCACTGGACCGGGACCTGGCCGGTTACCCGCTCATCCTGCTTGCCGGCCGGCACATGGACTACAACGCCAACACCCTCATGCGCGATCCCGCCTGGAACAAGGGAAAACGCGGCTGCACACTCACAATGCATCCGCATGACGCCGAACCGCTGGGGCTGGCCGACGGACAAACCGTGCGCGTGGTTACTGCCGGAGCAGCGGAAAATGCCGAACTGGAAGTGAGTGAAGACACCCGGCCGGGCATGGTGATCCTGCCCCACGGGTTCGGGCTGGAGTATGACGGAAAAACCTATGGCACGAATGTAAACCGGCTCACGCAGGCGGGCCATCGCGACCGGTTTGCCGCCACCCCGCTGCACCGCTATGTGCCTTGCCGGGTGGAAGCGGCGTGAAACTTCCGTGGGAGGAAACTTTTTGAAAAAAGTTCCCTCCCACACCCTCCCGCAAAAACTTTAAGCCATTGAAAGCATAAATGTTTTTATCCGAATAGGCCGTTCATGGTGAGGTGTCGAACCATGCACGGCAGGCTATGGGTGGAGTGAAACGAAATCCGTCGATTTCGGGAGAATCGTCCATGAAATGAACGGCAGGGTGGCCCGGGTCCGAAGGACAAGAGGCTTTTCCTGAATTTTGTAGCCCCATTGCCAAGAAATGTTCTCCAAAACCTCTTGTCCGGCGCAAGGCGCCGGACGCAGACAGCGAGCTGTCTGCGCCACCCAAAACCCGTCATTCCTCGTCTTGCAGCTTCTTCAGTTCTTCCTCCAGTTTTTCCACACCCGGGAAACCCGCCTTTCGTGTTACCGGTCAATAAATAAAACGTTTTGGTTGTACAACTGATTCGTTTTCTGTCTAGACACGGAAGCCATGGCTGGAGATAGTCGGAGGGGAGAACGAAACGCGTGGATTCGGGAAGGACAGACTCTGCGAAAACGACCGGGTAGTTCGCCCCGGTCGGAAGGGCGCATTCCGGGAACTGCGTAACGCCGTGTCACACCACCAGATACTGGCCCACCACCTCTTCGTTGGACCAGATGGCTTCCATGCTCTCCTGATAGACGATGGTCCCTTTTTCGATGATGTAGCCGCGGTCCGAAACGCGGCGGCAGAACTTGAGGTTCTGGTCGGCCATAAGGATGGTGATCTCGTGCTCGCGTATCTGCCGGATGATTTCCGCCAGGTTGCGCACAACCAAGGGGGCCAGCCCTTCGGAAGGTTCGTCCAGGAGGATGAGCATGGGGTTGGCCATGAGCGCCCGCCCGATGGCCAACATCTTCTTTTCGCCGCCGGACAGGTTGAGCCCCTTGTTGTTGATGAGTTCCTGCAGCTTGGGAAAAAGTTCCAGCACCCGAGGTTTGTTCCAGTACCCCTGACGGCGGGAGAGCCGCTGTGCAATTTCGAGGTTCTCGTCGGTGGTGAGGTCCGGGAAGATGCGCAGATCGTCCGGCACGTAGGCCACTCCGGCCCGGGCCATTTCGTGCGGTTCCTTTCCCGTCACTTCCCGGCCGTCGAAGCGGATCACTCCCCTCTTGGGAGGGGTAAGACCGACGATGGAACGCAGGGTAGTGGTCTTTCCCACTCCGTTGCGGCCCAGCAGGGCCACCACTTCCTGAGTATCCACGGAGAGGGAAACGGACTGCAGCACGTGGGACGTGCCGTAGTAGGTGTCGATGCTCACGACTTCGAGGATCACGCCATAACCTCTTCTCCCAGGTACACTTCGCGCACCTGTTCGTTCCGCTTGATCTCTTCCGGAGTGCCGTCCCCGATGACGTCGCCGCGATGCAGCACCACCACCCTATCGGACAAGGAAAACACGATGTCCATGTCGTGCTCCACGATGATGAAGGTGGTCTTGCCCTGGTTCGAAAGGCGTCGTACGTTTTCCAGGATCGTCACCCGTTCCACCGGGTTCATACCGGCGGTGGGTTCGTCCAGGAACAGGAGCCGGGGGCGCGACGCCAGGGCGATCCCCACTTCCAGCAGCCGCTGGTCGCCGTGGGACAGCGCGTTGGCCGGGGTGTTCCGTTCCGGGGTGAGGCTCACCACTTCCAGCAGCTCCATCACCTCGTCACGCACGCCCGTTTCCCTCCCGAGGGGCCGGAAGAAGCCGCCAGAGCGGCCGTTGGCCGCCAGCACCGGAATCTGCACGTTTTCGAACACAGTGAGTTCCGGAAAGACGTTCACCACCTGAAAGGATCGGCACAGCCCTCTCCGCACCCGCTTGAAAATGGGCAGGTCGGTGACGTCCCGATCCTGAAAAAAGATGCGGCCGGAATCGGGGGAGAGCGAACCGCTCAGCATGTTGATGAGCGTCGACTTGCCGGCCCCGTTGGGACCGATGATGGAGGTGAGGACTCCGGCGCGAAAGGAGAGGTCCAGTTCGCGGGCCGTACAGACCATGCCGAAGTTCTTGGTCAGCTTTTTCGTTTCCAGGATCGGTTCGTCCACTGTGCCTACCCCTCTTGCTGCGCTTTCCGCCGGAACGTTTCCACCACGCCCATGATTCCGCCCCGGAATCCCATGATGATGACCAGTAGAATGATGCCGAACCAGAACATCCAGCTCGTGGTGAACCGTTCGATGATTTCCCGCAGCCCGATAAACACAACGCTCCCCACAATGGGACCGGCGAAGCTGTTGATGCCGCCGATGAGGCTCACCAGGACCGGTTGCGCCGAATGGCTCCAGTGGGCCATGAAGGGGCTGGCCGTGCTTTCCAGAAGGGCGCTCAGGGCGCCCGCCAGACCCGCGTATGCGCCACTGATGACGAACGCCGCCAGCCGATACGTTTTAATGTCGATGGCGGCGAACTGCGCCCTTCGGTCGTTCTCCCGGATGCCCGCCAGCACCAGGCCGAAGGGGGAGCGGAAAACCCGGTGCAGGAACCAGGAAGAGACGAGAAAGAAGAACAGCACCAGAAAGTAGAATTGCCGGTCCTTGCCGATGGGAATGTCGAACAGGCCGAACACCCAGACGGGATTGCGCGCGATGCCGAAAAGCCCGTCGTCCCCCCCGGTCACCGATCTGAGGTTCCAGATGAGGGAAAACACCATCATTCCGAAGGCCAGGGTGAGCATGGCGAAGTAGATTTCCGTGTGGCGGACGCAGAAAAAGCCGATGATCAACGCCAGCAACGCGGCCGCTACTACGCCCGCCGCAATCCCGAGCATCGGATCGCCGCTCAGATGCAGGTTCATCAACCCCAGGCCATACGCCCCGGCCGCGTAAAAGGCCCCATGGCCGAAGGAAAGAAGCCCGGTCCGCCCGAAGAGAATGTTGTACCCCATGGCGAACATGGCGAGCAGCATGACACGCATGGTGAGATAGATAATGAACCGGCCGCCGAACGAACCGATCAGGAGCGCGACGGCCAGGCCGGCACAGACGATGACGACGTTCCCCTTTCCCCTCATACCGCTACCTCGCCGTTCCGAAGAACCCCTGGGGACGCCACATGAGGACCCCCGCCATGAGGATGAAGGTGAGGAACATGTCGAAGGCGGGCAGGAACCGGGTGCCGAAAGCCGAAAGCAGTCCGATGATGAGCGCCCCGAGGAACGCCCCCTTCAGGCTGCCCAGCCCGCCGATGACCGCCACCACGAAGGCTTCGATAATCACGCCTTCCCCCATGCCCGGGGTGAGCAGCCCCACGTAGGGCACCGCCAGCGCGCCGCCCAGTGCTCCCAGCCACGTTCCCAGGACGAACACCCAGGTGTAGAGGGAACGCACCCGCACGCCGATGGCCGAGGCCATTTCCCGGTCGGAAGAGGCGGCCCGGATGATGCGCCCCCACCATGTGCGTTCCAGCACGTACCACAGCGTCAGGGCCACAAGAGGCCCTATGCCGATGATGAACAGGTTGTAGACGGGGAAACCGCGGCCCATGATGAGGATGGAACCCGACATGCCCGGCACCGTGGGAGCGCTGATGGACCCGCCTCCCCACACCATTTTCACCAGGTCGTCGAAAATGAGCACGAAGGCGAACGTGAGCAGGAGCTGGTAGGCGAGCGCGAGCTTATAGACGTAGCGCAGGAAGAAGCGTTCCAGGAAATATCCGACAAAGCAGATGCACAGCGGCCCCAGCACCAATCCCAGCCAGAAGTTGCCCCCCATGAGCCGGACGGCGGAAAAGCAGAGGTACGCCCCTAGCATGTAGAAACTGCCGTGAGCGAAGTTGAGCACCCCCAGAACGCCGAAAATGAGCGTGAGGCCGCTGGCCACCAGCCAGATGAACATGCCGATGGAAAGCCCCGCCAGGCAGACGTGCACGATCGATTGAGTCATGGGTCCGGCTCGTTCCTTTGACGGCGCGGGGAGTAAGCGCCGGGTTGCTTGACTTGGAGACGGCGGCGGCACCGAGTTACCGCCGCCCGTTCCCGTTTGTCAGGACTTGAACGGCGGGAAACAGGTAGCGTCATTAAAGGGCGGACGATTGAAGAACGCTTCGGCCGGAATGACCACTTCCTTCCCCATGATCTTGAAGGGATATTTGGCATTGGAAACGGTGGGGCCCCAGGGAACCTCGTACATGGCCTGATGGTCTTCCTTGCGGAACACGCGCTTGCCGGCCGGAGACTCCATTTTCATGCCTTCCAGCGCCGCTATCACTTTGTTGGTATCCTTGGAACCCGCGGCTTCCACGGCCTGCTTGAAGGCGTACATCATGGAGTAGCCGGTTTCGGATACGTAGGCGGGATAGTGACTCCAGCGCTTCTTGAAGCGGGCGACCCAGTCGGTGTTCTCTTTGTTGGCGGGATACATGAAGAAGTAGCGGCCGGACATCCACACGTGGTCGGGCATTTCGCTTCCCAAGCCTTCCAGCACGTCCATGGCCGCGCCCACCGGCAGCATGACGTATTTGATCTGGTCGAACATCCCCGACTGCCGGGCCTGCTTCACGAAGGTGATGAGTTCTCCGGCCCATTCGGTGGAATAGAGTCCTTCGGGCTTGGCATCCATGACGGTGTTGATGTGGGTCCGGAAATCAGTGGTGCCAAAGGGAGCCCAGGACTCGGCCACGAACTCGACGCCCGGTTTCAGCTTGGTGAGCGTATTCTTGAACATTTCCCAGCAGGTGAAGCCGTACTCGTACTTGGGGCTCACCGTGGCCCATTTGACCGCCGGAAAATCCTTGGCCACGAAGGCCGCCGCATTGGCGTCCTGATAGGTGGGAGTGGCGATGCGGAACACTTCCTTGATGCCGTCCTTATATACCAGCTGCTCGGTGAGTTTCTCCGTGGCCGCGTGGGTGACCATGAGGATGCGGTTCAACGTTTTCATGACCGGGGCGAGTCCCAGCGCCTGGCCCGAGGAATCCACGCCCCCGAGGAAATCGGCCTCCCAGCTGTCCACGAAATAGCGGGCGTTCTTGATGGCGTCGGGCACCTTGGTGGTGGAATCGCGGAATTCGACTTCCACCTTGGCCCCGGCCATCCCGCCCATTGCGTTGATTTCTTCCAGGGCCATGGTCACGCCCATCTTGTGGAACTCGCCATAACCGGCCAGGGTCCCGGAGAGGATCGTCTGATAGCCGATTTTTACGGGCCCCTTCAACTTGGGGGTTGCCGCCCACACGCCGGGGCGAAGCAATCCGATTCCGAGGCCTGCCGCCCCGACAGCCACTCCAGCCTTTAAAAACGACCTGCGATCCAATCCCGTTTTTTCTTCAAAGCTCATGGTTCCCTCCGGTTATGGTTGTTGGTGGGAAAGCCCGAGCAAGCTCGGACTCGTTGCAGGGTCCATACGCCGACGAAAAGGATCATCGCGAACCGGCTCATGCGCATCGCGCGCGGTCGCCGGCAAGGTGCCTGGATATTCGGTGGCGCCGTAATCGGAAAAATGTCTTGAATTAATTCACGCTTATATTGTATACAGTATACTAGATTTCAGAGAACGATACTGTCAAGCAAAAAGTGGGGTTTCGGCCGGGAACGACCCGCCCCTTTTCCTTCCGCGCACGGGGAAAGAAGTAAGTGAGATTTACACGGGAAACGGTATGGACGGCATCGGATCCAAAATAAAAACGCTCCGGACGGCGGAAAATCTGACCCAGAAACGGTTGGCCCAGAGGCTGGGTTGCACCCCGGCGTATATATCGCTTCTCGAAAACGGACGCGTGGACCCTTCCCTCTCCATGCTCAAGAAGATTATGGAATCCCTCAACACCACCATTGTGGATTTCTTCCGGCCTCACGCCGAGGAAACACTCACCCTGCGGAAGGAAGAACGGGAACTGGTGCAATTTCCCAAGTCCAAAATGTCCATCGAGATGCTGGTGCCCAACCCCCAGAACAAGAACATGGACGCGAGGCTGGCCACCATTCTGCCCGGAGGGGGGTCCCGTGGCGCGTATCGCCACGAAGGAGAGGAGTTCGGCATCGTTCTGGAGGGGGAAATGGAACTGCTCTACGAGGGGAACGTCACCCTGCTGAGGGAAGGAGACAGTTTCTACTTCAAGTCCACCTCGCCCCATCAGTTCCGCAATCCGGGGCAGTGCAAGACGGTGGTGCTGTGGGTGAACAATCCGCCAACGTTTTAGCAAAACGCGGAGGGAATTGCTCGACGCCCTGCCGGACCATATGCACCGCGCACCAACGGAATCGTCCGAAGCATAGGGAGGAAAACGGAATATGTCGCTGGAACTCTTCAACCTGAACGGCAAGACCGCCGTGGTCACGGGGGCGTCCAAGGGCCTGGGCCGGGCCATGTCCTTTGCGCTGGCCGACGCCGGCGCCCGGATCGCCCTCATGGCGCGTACTCCGGAAGACCTGCGGGGGGTGCAGAAGGAAATCGAGGCCCGCGGAGGCAGTGCAACCCCCTTTGCCGTGGACGTACTGAATGAAGCCGCCGTGAAGGCGGGGGTGGAGGAAGTCCTCAAAACGTTCGGCACCATCGACATCCTGCTCAACAACGCGGGTGTCAACGTGCGCAAGCCGGTCCTGGAAATCACCGAGGAGGACTGGGACAGGGTGATCGACACCAACCTCAAGGGCTACTTCCTCGTGACCAAGGCGGTGGCTCCCTCCATGATCGAACGGGGGCGGGGCAAGATCATCAACATGGCCTCCATTCTGGGGACCGTGGCGCTCCCCATGCAGCTGCCGTACGCGTCGAGCAAGGGCGGGGTCATCCAGATGACCAAGGTGATGGCGCTGGAATGGGCGTCCCATCACATCAACGTGAACGCCATCGGCCCCACCTACTTCGACACGCCGCTGGTGGAAGCCATCAAGCAGGACCCGGTTCGAAAAAAGTTCATCGAGGACCGCACTCCCATGGGCAGGTTCGGCCGACCGGACGAATTGGCGGGGGTGGTGGTGTTTCTCGCTTCGGCTGCATCGGACTTCATCACCGGCCAGACCATTTTCGTGGATGGGGGCTGGACCGTCTGGTAGGAGGGCAACATAATGAACCTGTTCGACATGTTAAGCTATACCGTCAAACGGCTTCCTTATAAGACCGCGCTCATTTGCGACGACCGGACCGTTACCTACACACAGCTTCGCCGCCGGGCGCTCTCCCTGGCGGCCCATCTGCGGGACAGGGGGCTTTCCAAGGGCGACCGGGTGGCGTTGCTCATGCCCAACTGCATCGAATTCGTCGTCTCCTATTTCGCCTGTACCGCAGCCGGTTTCATCGTCGTCCCACTCAACAGCCGCCTCGCCGCCCGCGAACTCGCCTACGCGCTGAACAACTCGCGCGCCGAGGTGCTGATCGCGGGATATCAGTTCTGGGACGTGGCCCGCGAAATCCTGGCCGGCGCCAACCCCATGAAAGCGCTGGTGTATGCGGGCGAAGAGGAGAAGGAAGGGGCGGAATGGTTCGACCGGTTGACGGCCATGGATCTGCCTCCCGAACCTCCGGGCCCCGCAACGGACGATCCGGCCTGCATCCTCTACACTTCGGGCACCACCGGGTTTCCCAAGGGCGCGGTGATGACCCACCGCAACATTCTGGTGAATGCGCGCAACTGCGGGGCGCACATGGGCTACCGCGAGCACGACGTAACGCTCTGCGTGGTGCCGCTGTTCCACGTGACGGGGCTGAACAGCCAGTTGATTGCCCTCACCTATGCGGGCGGCACCTGCGTAATCATGAAATCCTACAACACCGCCGCCATGATCGAACTGGTGGAACGGCACAAGATCACGGCGCTGGTGGGCGTCCCCACCATTTTTACGCTCATGCTGGTCAACGACGCCCTGGACCGTCACGACCTCTCCTCCCTGCGCATGGCCGCCTACGGGGGCGCTCCCATGGATCCCCAGACCATTGCCTCCCTGCAGGAACGGCTGGGAGTGGACCTCTACAACATCTACGGCCTCACGGAAACGAGTTCCCTCACCACGGTGCTCCCGGCCTGCGACGCCGTGCGCAAGGCGGGGTCCGTGGGGCTGGGCGTGAGCGGCATCCGTCTGCGGGTGGTGAACGAGGAGGGCGAAGACGTGCCGGCCGACGACGTGGGAGAACTGTACGTGCAGGGCCCCAACGTGGTGTCGGGCTATTGGGGAGATTCGGGGAGCCGCGCGGCCTTCTCCGAAGGCTGGCTGAAGACCGGGGACTACGCCCGCATCGACGAGGAGGGCTTCGTCTTTATCGTGGACCGCAAAAAAGATATGATCAACCGCGGGGGCGAGAACGTCTATTCCATAGAAGTCGAGGCCGCGCTGGTGGCGCACCCCGGAGTGCTCGAAGCGGCCGTGGTTCCCCGGCCCCACTCCATCTTCGGCGAAGTGGTGCATGCCTTCGTGGTGCGTGCGCCCGGAACCGACGTTTCCGAAGAGGCAATCATCGAACATTGCAGGCTGCGGATTGCAGATTACAAAGTCCCGGCGTCAGTTTCATTCGTCGGAGAACTCCCGCGCAACCCCGGCGGAAAGGTGCTCAAAAAGCACCTGCGGGAAATGGTGCCGTCGGGCGACCCGCCGCGGCGGTAGATCGGAGAAAGGCACGTACGTCGTGAAGACCGTGGCCCTGGCATTTTGCGGAGGATGCAACCCCGGTTACGATCGGGTGGAATATTGGGAGAAAATACGAGCCGCGGCTGATGGACGCATCAATTGGGTAAGGCCCGATGGGGAGAGTTCGGCGGTACTGGTCATCTGCGGATGCCGGACGTCCTGCACTGCGGATGAAATGAACCCCGGCTCGCGGATCGTGGTGGTTACCGATTCCCAACGGGAACCGGCGGAAGTCGTGAGCAGCCTCATGGAGGAGTAACGGAAATGACGATACGAACCAAGGAAGATTATATACGGAGTCTCAAGGAGCAGGGCCACGTCGTATACTATAACGGCCAACGGGTGACGGACGTCACCACGCATCCCGCGTTCATCCCCCACATCAATTCCGCCGCCATGACGTACGAAATGGCCCTGCGGCCCGAATTCGAAGCGCTGGCCACGGCGACCAGCCACCTCACGGGGGAGAAGATCAACCGCTTCACCCACATTCACCAGTCGGTGGAGGACCTCATCCGCAAGGTGCAGCTGCTTCGCGCGGTGGCGCATGAAACCGGGAGCTGCTTCCAGCGCTGCGTGGGCTGGGACGCACTGAACGCCACCTACATGACCACCTATGAAATCGACGAGAAGCACGGCACCGATTACCATCGACGGTTCATCGAATACCTCAAGTCGATCCAGTCTTCCAACAGGATGGTGGTGGGCGGCATGACCGACCCCAAGGGCGACCGTTCAAAGGCCCCCAGCCAGCAGGCGGACCCGGACATCTTTACGCGGGTGGTGGAAAAAAACGACAAAGGAGTTTTCATTTCCGGGGCCAAGGCCCACCAGACCGGCGCGGCCAACAGCCACGAAATCCTCATCATGCCCACCCAGGCCATGCGTGAGGAGGATGCGGACTGGGCGATCTGCTGCGCGATCCCGCTCAACTCCCCCGGAATCATTCAGATTTTCGGCCGCCAGACCAACGACGAACGCAAGTTCGGCGGGCGCCTGGACGCCGGCAACCCCGATTTCGGGCCCGTGGGCGGCGAAACGCTCATCGTGTTCGAGAAGGTGTTCGTGCCCTGGGAACGGGTGTTCATGTGCGGGGAATACGATTTCGCCGGTTTGCTGGTGGAACGGTTCGCCACGCTGCACCGGCAGAACTACGGCGGCTGCAAGGGAGGCGTTTCCGACGTGATCGTGGGGGCCTGCGCGCTGGCCGCCGACTTCCAGGGATCGAGCAAGGCTTCCCACGTCAAGGAAAAGCTGGCCGAGATGATGCACCTGACGGAAACGCTCTATTCCGGTTCCGTGGCCTGTTCGGCCATGGGGCACAAGACCGCCAGCGGCGCGTTTTATCCCGACCCGCTTCTGGCCAACTGCACCAAGCACAACGTCACCCGCCACGTGTACGAAATCGCCCGGCTCGCCCATGACGTGGCCGGAGGAATCCTGGCCACCATGCCGTTCGAAAACGATCTCAGAAGCGAGGAAATCGGGAAGTACGTGCAGAAGTACCTGGCGGGGGTCCCGGGGGTATCCACGGAAAACCGCATGAAAATCCTGCGTTTGATCGAAACCATGACCGGCGGCACGGCCCTGGTGGAATCCATGCACGGGGCGGGTTCGCCCCAGACCCAGAAGGTCATGTACGCGCGATTGGGAAAACTGGACATGAAGAAGAAAGCGGCCGGCAAGCTGGCCGGGATCAAGGAGTAGCGAACTTACATTTTTCCCTCACCCGGCCTTCGGCCACCCTCTCCCGGCGGGAGAGGGAACAGGTCGGTTCCCCATTGATCAGTGGCGGGAGACATGGAGTCGGGGCCTTTTCTTTGAGGGTGTCCATAAACGAGCGCTGCTCCTCGCTCCGTCTCCCCGGCGGGAAGCCGGGGGCCGGTCTTTTCAATCGGTTCAAGACCGCGGATTTCTCCGGCGAAGGCACTTCGCGGATAATACAAACTTTTTCCCCTCACCCGGCCTTCGGCCACCCTCTCCCGGCGGGAGAGGGAAAGTCGGTTCCCCATTGATCAGTAGCGGGGGAGATGGAGCCGGGGCCTCTTCTTTGAAGGTGTCGATAAACGAACGCTGCTCTTCGCTTCGTCTCCCCGGCAGCCGGTCTTTTCAATCGGTTCAAGACCACGGATTTCGACGGTGAAGGCAATTCGCGGATAATAAGAACTTTTTCCCTCACCCGGCCTTCGGCCACCCTCTCCCGGCGGGAGAGGGACAGGGTCGGTTCCCGATTGAACGGCAGGGGAAGTGATGGAATCGGTGCAATCCCCGTCTACCGGTCCCTGGGATCGAACCGGAGCGTGAACGTCGTTCCTCTTTCGCCGTCAACCCGGATCCGCGCCCCCAACTGATGCTGTCCGAGCATTCTTATCAGCCGCATCCCCAGCGTTTTGGTATTGGTCCAGTCGAAATCGGTGGGAAGCCCGACACCGTTGTCGGAGACGGTCAGGGTGCAGCCCTCGGTGTCTTCCCTGATGGAAATCGCGATCGCACACTGCCCCTCGCCCAAAGGGACGATTTTTTCCGGAAAGGCATACTTGAGAGCGTTCGTGATCAGTTCGTTCACGATCAGCCCGCAGGGGATGGCGCTGTCGATTCCCAATGCGAGGCCGTTGGCATCGAAGTCGATCCGGATCCGCCGCTCCGGATCGTACGCGTCCCGGAGATACTGAATCATTTCGCTCAGATAGTCCTGGATGCTTATGCGCCTCAAATCCGCCGAATTGTACAGGGTCTTGTGAACCAGCGCCATGGAGGAGATGCGGCATTCAAGCTCCTTCATGAAGACGGATTTCGTCTCCTCCATGGTGCTCCTTTGCAGGTTGATCAAACCGATGACGGATGCCAGGTTGTTCTTCACGCGATGATGGACCTCACGCAGGAGGACCTCTTTTTCCTCCAGGGAAGAACGCAGCGCCTCCACGGCGGTTTTCCGTTCGGTGATGTCTTCAATCATCGCGATATGGAACCCCGGCACATCGCCTTCCCGCCACATGGGCACCACGGTGAGATTCAGCCAGACGACAGCTCCGTCCGGGCGAATACTCCGCTTCTCAACCCTGAAAAAACGGCTTATCCCTTCCTTCATGCGATGCATACTTTCGAGGCCCTGCTGCTGGTCGTCGGGATGGGTGATTGACAGATAATCGATTCGCAGCAGCTCTTCTTCAGAACGACCGACAATTTCACAGTATTTCGGATTGACCTGCAAGTAACGCCCGGTGCGGGAATCCACGAGAGCAATGCCCACCGGAGCCTTCTCGTAGATGGCCCGGAACTTTTTCTCGTTCTTTACCAAGGCTTCGGCACTCTGCCGTTCGGCCAGCGCCAGCGCCAGCTGGTCGGCCGATCGTTCCAACAGCGATATGACGTCCGGGGTGAAACGGTCTCTTCGTGAATCGTTGAGCTGAATAAGCCCCAGGGTATTCCGTTTGGCCCGCAGCGGTATCAGGGCGACGGATTCGAACCCCGTGCCGTTGCACCGGTTGCGGGTGCGGCCCTGCAATTCCTTTTCCGTGGCGGTGGCGAGCAGAATCGAGGTGCTGTTCGTCCAGAAACTGCCGTTCGGAGTAAAAAAAGGTAGTCCAGGATCGAATCTTCCGGAAATAACGTTCCCGCACATGCACTCGAGGGCCGGATTCCCTTTACCGTCCCGAAGAACGTTTCCGTGGGGATCGTGGATGCACAGACGATTCTCAGCCATAACGAAGGAATCCGGGAATCCCCGGGCTTCGTAATATGGGTAATCCTCACCTTCCTTCAACCGTATTCCAACGGCTTCGACGCCGAACCATTCCATCAGAAAGGCGATCGTCGCCTGCACCAGATCGACGACACTCAGCGACTGGTTGATATGCTGGAGGAGTTCAATGGTTTTTTCCTGCTCCCCCGCGATACAACGATATTTCTTTTCATTGCTCCGCAGCAACTCCTCCGACTGTTTCCTCCCCGATATATCACGCAAGAACACGCTGCTCAGTTCATTGCCCTGCATGTCCCGAAAAATGCGTGTCGACACCTCCCCCTCGAAAGAGGTGCCATCTTTCTTCCTGTAGGACAATTCTCCCCTGAACGAACCGGTACTCCTTCTTTCCTCCAGGGCCTTGGGAAGTCTCGGGTCGGTTTCATCCATCACCAGGGGTCGCCTGCCTTCCACGAATTCCTCCTGGGACATCTCAAACAGATCGCAGGCTGCCTTGTTGGCAAAGAAAACGTCTCCATTCGGGCCGGTGAGAAAGATGGCGTCCATGCTGCTTTCCAGGAGCGCCTCGTATTTTATTTCTTCATCGCGACATTTTTTCAGGATGTTCACCTTATCGGTTATGTCGTGAGCCGACAGAACAAATCCCCGTATCGTATCTTCTCCTCCCGGTATCGGCTTGGCCGCCATGTCCAGCCACACCACGCATCCGTCCTTTCGGACATGTTTCGCTTCGGCGCGATAGTGATTGTCGATACCCATGAGCACATCGTTCACGCCTTTCATCGTCCCCGCCTTGTCGTCGGGATGGACGATATCGACATACGAACGGCCTGCGAGTTCCTGCTCCGAATATCCCAGGAGCTGTTCGAACCCGGAATTGCAATACACCCATTCGCCGCGTTCGTTCGCGATTGCCACGGCGACATCCAAGAGATCGAGAAGAGAAGTCGGGAAAGCACAGGACTCCGAAGGCCCCAAAAGCCCAGTCAATACTTTGTTTCGAGCGGGATCGTTCGACATGATGGTTCACCTCTCATCGAAAGAATTACACTCCCCCGACTTTTGAGACGTGAGGGAGGAGACATCAACAGAGGTAGGGAAATGCCGATGAGGGGCTTCATCCGCCGGGGATACTCCCGACGAAAGCCGTCCCATAGCAAGCGGTTCGGTGAGCAAGCCTTGCGAATTCCGGAACCGCCGGATGGCATTGATGTTCCCGTATTCCGCATCGCTCATTTCCGGGTGAGAGAGAGGAACGGGAGGAAACAATTTTTTATTCGTTCTTGGTTCGTTTGATCATCAAATAAAATGTATCTTATTTTTATAGCCAAATATACAGATTATAATGGAAAATCTTTTCCATGTCACGTGTTTTCGGTTAAAAACACGGCGGCACTGTTTTTGCTCTCTTGCGCCTCGCGGGGAGCACGATATTCGAATCGATTCGAAGCGGACGGCCTCTTGCGGGATCGATTCCGGCACCGTTACACTTGTGGAGTGCTTATCGTACACCACCGCCGGAAAGGAAGAAAACATGGCGACCTTCAAAGTGAACGGGCAGACGTACACAGTGAATGTGGACCCTGAAATGACGCTCCTCTGGGTCCTGCGCGACGTGCTGGGAATCACGGGGCCGAAGTTCGGCTGCGGAATGGGCCGGTGCTGGGGCTGCACCGTGCTTGTCGACGGCAAGGCGCGGCCTTCCTGCATCACCAAGGTTGAAGCCGTGGAAAACGCGGCGGTGACCACCATCGAAGGCATTCCTTCGGACCACCCGGTAAAGCGGGCCTGGATTGAGGAGCAGGTACCTCAGTGCGGCTACTGCCAGCCCGGCCAGATGCTGCAGGCGATCGCGCTCCTTTCCGAGAATCCCCATCCCGACGATGGGGAGATCGCCAAGGCCATGCAGAAAAATCTCTGCCGCTGCGGCACGTACAGCCGCATCAAGGCGGCGGTCAAGCGAGCGGCCGGGGAAATGAAGGCCGGAGCAGCATGGGGAGAGCAGCACCCGAAAGCGGTGCCCGCGGACGCCGGTCGTGAGTACGCCGGAGAGTCGTTCGTTTTCAATCCGTTCGTCCGCATCGACCCCGACGGCCGGGTTACGGTCATCGCCAAGCACCTGGAGGCGGGGCAGGGTATCTACACTGGACTGGCAACCCTGGTGGCGGAAGAACTCGACGCCGATTGGGGCCGCGTGCGCGTGGAATCGGCTCCCGCCGACAACGAACACTACAGCAATCTCTTTTTCGGGATTCAGGCGACCGGGGGCAGCACGGGCATCGCCAATTCCTTCACCCAATACCGGCAGGCGGGGGCGTCTGCGCGGGCCATGCTCGTTTCCGCCGCGGCCGCCTCGTGGAACGTGCCGGCCGATGAAATAGAGGTGAAAAAAGGAGTGGTGCGGCATATGGGGAGCGAACGGCAAACCGGTTTCGGAGAACTCGTCCGGGAGGCCGTCAAACTTGCTCCTCCCGCCGATGTGGTGCTCAAGGAGCCGAAACACTTCGAACTCATCGGCAAGCTCGACACCCGCCTCGACATCGAGGCCAAAGTGGAGGGATCGGCCCGTTACGCGTTGGACGTGCGTTTGCCGGGCATGTTGACCGCCATGGTGGCGAGGCCGCCGCGCTTCGGCGGCAAGGTGAAATCGTTCGATGGGACAGGGGCGCGTTCCGTGCCGGGCGTTACCGACGTGGTGGAAATCCCTCGCGGGGTGGCAGTAGTCGCCGAAAACTCCTGGGCCGCCCGGCGGGGTTTGAATGCCCTGAAGGTGGAATGGGACGACGGCGCGGCGGAGTTGCGGGGGACGGACGAATTGATGGCCGAATACCGGAGGCTCCTCGAAATGCCCGGGATGAACGCACGTAGACAGGGAGACGTGGAAGATGGTCTGGCCCGGGCGGCCAAACGGTTGGAAGCCACCTTTGAATTCCCCTATCTGGCGCATGCTCCGCTGGAACCGCTCAACTGCGTGGTGCAGCTGTCCGACCAGGGGTGCGACATCTGGGCCGGGGACCAGTTTCAGACCATCGATCAGGCCAACGCAGCGGCGCATGCGGGACTGAACGTCGAACAGGTGCGGATTCACACGTTGTATGCGGGCGGGAGCTTCGGCCGAAGAGCCAATGAGGCGTCCGACTATATCGTGGAAGGCGTACAGGTGGCCAAAGCCATCGGCGGACGCGCGCCGGTGCACCTCGTATGGACCAGGGAGGACGATATCCGCGGGGGCCGCTACCGGCCCATGTTCGTTCATCGGGTGAGGGCGGGGATCGACGGGAACGGAAACCTGATCGCCTGGCACCACCGGCTGGTCGGCCAGTCCATCCTGGCCAAGACCCCCTTCGAAGGCGCCATGGTGAAAGACGGCATCGACCTGGTTTCGGTCGAAGGGATCGTCGATATGCCCTACGCGATTCCCCATATGGGCGTGGAACTGCACTCCACGCAGGTGGGGGTGCCGGTGCTCTGGTGGCGATCGGTGGGACATACCCACACCGCGTTCGCGGTGGAAGTGATGCTGGACGAATTGGCGGCCTCCGCAGGGCGCGACCCCCTGGAATTTCGCCGAGCCCTCCTCCCCGCTGATTCGCGTCACCGCCGGGTGCTCGATCTGGCGGCCGACAAAGCCGGGTGGGGATCGCCGCTACCGGCCGGACGAAGCCGTGGCGTGGCGCTGCATCAGTCCTTCGAATCGTTCGTGGCCCAGGTGGCCGAAATATCGCTGACGGACGACGGCGCTTTTCAGGTGGAACGGGTGGTCTGCGCGATCGACTGCGGCATTGCGGTCAACCCGGGCATCGTCCGGACTCAGATGGAAGGAGGTATTGCCTACGGCCTGTCGTCGGCCCTCCGGGAGGCCGTGACGCTCGATTCCGGACGCGTGGTTCAATCCAACTTCCACGACTACACGCCGCTGCGCTACCATCACATGCCCGAAGTGGAGGTCCATATCGTGCCGTCCACGGAGGAACCAACCGGGGTGGGCGAGCCGGGTGTGCCGCCCGTGGCGCCCGCTGTGGCCAATGCACTCTTCGCCGCCACGGGAAGACGTTTCCGCAGTCTCCCGCTCCTCGAAAAAGCCGATCGGCCCGCGAAGAGTTCGGGACAATAACCCCGTTCGGGTTTCAATTCCACAAGAAGGGGGGAGCCGTTGTGTTCCTCAACGGACTCCTCCCTATTGAAAAGCCTATATTCCCTTCCGGAAGAATATTTATCCCTTTGCTGAGTAATGGAACATCTTTTACGGAACATCGCTCTTCCAAATAACAACATGGACAATTTTCCAGCATCAATTAAGACTCTTCCGACATGACAATCGTTCGCTAAAAATAGAAGGATTGGTGTACGGTTTTCCTTCTTGTGTTCTTTTCCCGGTCCTGATATATTTTTACCACCCAGTACAATTATATTCCTTTTTTCTTACGGTCAGCGGTTGTGAAAACCATTGCTCCGAATTAGCCTCTTTGTGTTTATCGTATTTATCGCTCATTTGTCTTCCGGTAGGAGACTGATAGCATGGTGAATACAAGGGTGGTGCTTCTCGCTCGTGAAGGAGAGGCAAGGAAACGATTTGAAGATGCCATGAAAGAGTATGACGTGCAGGTCGATGCGGTTTCTTCCCTCCAGGAACTTCACTCCGTGCTGACCGCCAATCCCTATAACGGCGTATTGATCGATCTTTTGGTGAAGCTAAAAGCCAAAGAACACGAAAAGACGATGCTGACGGACATCATCGACACGTTTCCCGTGCTGCTTCTGAACTACGAGAAAGTTACCGGAGAAGTACGCGCCTTTTATTTCAGCCAGCACAAGGGAGCTACCTCGATACGAGAGTTCATCGAAAAGGAGTGCCGATTGTTCTGGGCCCGGGTGGCCAGATCGAATCCCAGAAAGAAAGTTCATCTGAACGTACTGATCGCCGGGGACGATTCACAGGACGGCCCGCTTGAGAAGAGCTTCACTGTCGACATTTCCAGCGGAGGCTGTTTCGTGTTCTCGACCCGGTCCCGGCAAGTGCACACCGAACTCTTTCTGATCTTCAACGAGTTGAACGATCGCACTCCCATCGGGTGCGAAGTGTGCTGGAAACGGAATTGGGGAGACGCCAGACAGGTTCCGGGAATCGGCCTCAGATTCAAACGGATCAAGGAAAATCAGCTCGAGGAAATTCTCGCTTTGCTCTAACCGTTCCCCGCCCTCACGACGTTCGCCCCTCCCCCTCTTCCCCCCGTCAATCCATGGAAACCAGCGCCTTCAGCGGCAGGTGGTCGGATGCGACCCTCGTGAGGGGCGATCTGTGGACCGACAGCCGCTGGAGACTCAATCCGTGGTTCACCCATATCCGATCCAGTGCCAGGAAGGGGAGACGGGAAGGAAACGTTCGAAGGCGTGGCGGCGCCCCGAAGTAGGCGTTGACACCCTTGAGCAGCCGGCTCCACGGGAGCCAGTTGTTGAAATCCCCCAGCATGATGTCCCGGGCAAAAGGCTGGGCCGTAATCCGCGACAGGAGCGCTTTCACCTGGGCGCGGCGCTCATACGCCCGCAGCCCCAGATGCGTGGCCACGACGCGAACGGGCGCACCGTTCATCTGCACGTATACTTCAAGAAATCCCCTGGGCTCGCGCCCGCACACCGTCATATCGTGCCGAAAGACCTCGAGCACGGGATGCTTGCTGAGCACTGCGTTTCCGAACTCCCAACTCCGGTTGAGCAGCGTACACCCCGTGACGACGTGCATGCCCGTGGCTTCCGCCAGGGAATGCTCCTCCAGCCCGTGAGCCTTGTCGGCCGAGAACGTGATCTCGTGCAGGCCCACGATGTCGGCGTCGATCTGTCGTATGACCCTGATGATTCTTTCCGGGTCCGCCCGTCCGTCCATGCCGACCCACCGGTGAATGTTATAAGTAACGACCTTGAACGGTGTTCCGGTCGAACCTTTTTCCGGATGCATTTCGATCGTTCGCTCCTCCCTCGGTCACACAGCAGTCGGCGGGCTGCTCCTCCTGCATTGAATGTAACGCACTGCCCTCGTTTACCATAGCCCGCAAGCACCGGAATCGTCCCAACTCATGTACCGGCTCCGGGTCTTTCCCCCGGTTTCGCCGCGAACGATTCTCGTCGGAACATAGGCATTGTTATTGCATCTTTCCACCCGTACCCCCGAGGAAAAATGACATCGGATACCGATGGAGGGAAAAACGCCCGGGGTGCTCCCGTCCTCCACCCGCTCGGTTCCAATGGATACACAAACGCACGGCTGCAGGAATCGAAGTATGGTTTCAATTGTCGGTCTCATTATCGTGGTGGCTTCGGTAATCGTGGGATTCAGCATGGCGGGAGGCCATCTTGCAGTCCTGATCCAGCCATCGGAATTCATCGTCATCGGAGGCGCGGTGATCGGAAGCTTCGTGATCGCCACGCCCCTTCCGTACATAAAGGTCATGATCGGTTCCTTGCCCAAGCTTCTGAAGGGCGGGGGATCGGGCCATGACGGCAGCATGCAGATGCTCAAACTGCTTTTCGAGGTATCCCAGATGAGCAGGACCGAAGGCGTCCTGTCGTTGGAACCCCACGTGGAGCAGCCGGACAAGAGCGATCTCTTCAGCAAGTACCCGGAAATATCCGCCGACAAGACGCTCCTCACCTACCTCTGCGATTCCATAAAAATGTTCATTGTGGGCGGTCTGAGCCCCCACGAGCTGGACGACATCATGGAGAAGGACCTGGAAGTGCTCGAAGAGGAATCCAAGTTCCCCTCGCACTCGCTGGCCGGCATCGCCGACGCGCTGCCGGGGCTGGGAATCGTCGCCGCAGTGCTGGGCATCGTCATCACCATGCAATCCATCGGCGGAGACCCTGCCGAAGTCGGCCACCACGTGGCTGCGGCCCTGGTGGGAACTTTCCTCGGCGTTTTGGGGGCTTACGGCATCGTTTCGCCGATTGGGCAGGCTCTCAATCATCAAGCCGAAACAAAGGTGCTGAAGCTGCACGCGCTGCGGTGCGGAATATCCGCTTTCGCGCGGGGGCAATCCCCCATCATGACGGTGGAGTTCGCCCGCCGGGCCATACCGGAACTCGAACGTCCTTCTTTTGCCGAAACCGAACGCGAGTGCAAGGCACTGAAGGTGAAACCGGCAAAATAACAACCCCCCCGGTTCAAGAAACCGGAACATCGGAGAAGCGTGGTGAGCGACCAGCAACAGCCCATCATCATAAAAAGGATCAAGAAAAGTGCGGAGGGAGGACACAGCAGCGCCTGGAAGGTGGCCTATGCCGACTTCATGAGCGCCATGCTGGCGCTCTTCATCGTGCTGTGGATCCTCGGCCAGAGCGACGCGGTCAAACAGGCCGTCGCCGCGTACTTTATCGACCCCATCGCCTTCAAGGCCCAACAGGCTTCCCCTGGAGCCCTCAACGGCGAACCGAGCGTTCTGGCCGGAACGCCCAAGATAGAACGGAAAATTATCCCTCCGGAGGAAAAACCGCCTTCTGACCTGGAAAAACGAAGCGAGGAAGCGCGGGAAACGCTGGAAAACGCCTTGCAATCCCTGCCTCTGGCCGAGAAGTTCAAGGACCAGATCAAGGTGGAAATCATAAAAACGCAGAACCCCGGCGAAACCGAACACGTGGGGGTCAGGGTCCAGTTTCAGGACCGCGAAAACAAGGAATTCTTCAAAACGGGCAGTGAAACCCCGACGCCGGAATTCGTGGAACTACTGCAGGCCATGACCCGGGAACTGACGAACATTCCGAGCAGCATCGTGGTGGAAGGCTACGCCGACAGCCGCCCGTACACCAACCGGACGAACTATTCCAACTGGAACCTTTCATTCGACCGGGCCAACTCCGTACGCAAAATCATGGTGGACCAGGGCCTCGATACAAACCGGATGGCGGAAATACGCGGATACGGCGACCGCCAGCTGGCGGACCCGGCCCACCCCGAAAGTCCGCGAAACCGGCGGGTGAGCGTGGTGCTGCTCATGAAGTGATTGAATTTCTCATCAGGTCTCCGGGCGCACCGGGATTTCGGTGGAAGCCCCGGAAGGGCGACCGGCCGGTCGCCCCTACGCCCCCTCCATCCCCCTGACAAAACCATAACGGCCCGCGGCGGAATCTCGTCGGGAAGACGCCGATGGTTTTTTCGTAGCCTCGGTACCTGCCTTGAGTGGATGCCATGCCCAAGCGAAATCAATTGATGTCCTCATGAAAAGAGTAAAAGAAGCGATCGAGCTTTGCCTGGAAGTGGAGGAGCCGTCTCCGAGCAAATGCTTTGCCTCTGATTTTACGCCTGCCAACCAGTAAAGGCCGGAACTACCCTCACCCCATCCCTCTCCCAGAGGGAGAGGGAGTTGAAAGCTTTGCACGAATAGATGGGAAAATTCGCCCACGTCTCCCTTCGTCGGTTGGATTCATAGTGGAATTTCGTGAAAGCATCATGTCGCGAAAGGAGCCGGACCGTTCGTACTTCTTTGCCTCGGAACGAACGGGTGCCGAAGTTCGGCATGGGGAATAGAGGATGAAAAGTCTAACGCTTTTCGCGGAGGGGTGCGGGAAATCCCCCCTGTCTCCCCCCTTTGGCAAAGGGGGGGCGGGGAGGATTCAGGGGTTCCCCGCCACTTTTCCTATCCACCCTTTCCCTTCTCTCCTACCTCTTCGGCAGATACAGCGCCCAGTCCAGGCTGTCGCGGGCGGCGTCCACCACGGCTTCCGAAAAGGTGGGGTGCATGCGGATGGAAAGCGCGAGTTCCCGGGTGGTGGATTCGAGCTGCATAGCCGTGACGGCTTCGCCGATCAGCTCCGTGGCGTGGCTCCCCACGATGTGTACGCCCAGGATTTCACCGGTTTTGGCGTCCGACACCACCTTCACCGCGCCCGGCTGTTCGCCTTCGGTCATGGCCAGCGCATTGATGGAAAAGGGGAAGTCGCCCACCTTCACTTCCTTTCCGCACGCTTCGGCTTCTTCTTCGGTGAACCCCACGGCCGCCGCTTCCGGGAGTGTCCACAACCCGCGCGGCACGAGGTGGAACGGGAACTTCGCGCTGCCGCCCATGGCATTCTGCGCGGCGAACACGGCCATGGCCGACGCTGCGTGGCTCAGCATGCGCCCGCCGGTCACGTCCCCGATAGCATAGAGCCCCCGGGTCGATGTTTGCAGAGTGTCGTCCACCCACACGGCGCCGTCTTCGGCCGTCCTTACGCCGATGGTTTCCAGCCCCAGGCCGGCGGAATTGGGCGTGCGGCCGCAGAGCACGATTTTATCCACGACGGCCGAGCATTCGCCTTCCCCGGCCAGATCGCACAGGTACCCCTTTTCGGCCGGATAGACCGCGGCGAGCTTTCTGCGGGTGACCACATCCACTCCCTGCGCTTTTATGGCCTGTCCAATGCGCTGGCCCACGTCGCTGTCTTCCCCGGGCAGGATGCGCGACCCGTCGGCCACCAGGGTCACTTTGACCCCCATTAATGCCAGAAGCTGGGCCATTTCCACTTCGATCACTCCGGCGCCGGGGATGAGCACCGATCCGGGAAGCGAGGTGAGGTCGAACAATTGGGTAACCGGAAGGGCCGCGTCCTCCAGACCGGAAATGTTCGGGAAGTCGATTTTCGATCCCGTGGCGAGGATCACCCGATCGGCGGAGTGCGTCTTCCCGTCCACGACGACTTCGGTGGGGCCGGTGAATTCTGCCCTGCCCTGCACGACGTTGACCCGGTAGTTGGCCAGCAGCCCCTGCATGCCCATGCGGATGTCCGAACCGATGCCGTTCTTGCGCGCCACCACCGTGGCAAGGTTCAGGGATTTGAAATCGGCTTCCACGCCGAACTCGGCGGCGCGGCGCACGGTTTCCTTCACGGCGGCAGCCTTGAGCCACACCTTGCTGGGGATGCATCCCCGATTCACGCAGGTGCCTCCCAGTTCCGCCGCTTCCACCAGCGTCACTTTGGCTCCGAGCTGCGACGCCCGGATGGCCGAGGCGTATCCGCCCGGACCTCCACCCACGACGATGATTTCAGTCATTTTTCACTTTCCTTCCCTGCCGCAGGAGGATTTCAATACGCCATGATCAGTCCGGGCTGTTCCAGGTATTTGGCCACCGTGCGCAGGAAATCGCTGGCCGGAGCGCCGTCCACCACCTGATGATCGAAGGTGAGGCACAGGAACATGAGGGAGCGGATGCATATCTGCCCCCGGTATACGGCCGGCTTTTCCTTGACCCGGCCCACTCCCAGGATGCCCGTTTCCGGCGGCTTGAGGATCGGAGTGGCGCCGTCCACGTCGAACATGCTCACGTTGGAAATGGTGAACGTACCGCCGGTCATGTCGTCCACGGTGAGTGCGTTGTCGCGGGCCTTGATGGCCAATTCGCGGGTTTCGCGGCCGATCCGCAGCAGTCCCTTTTTGTCGGCGTCGTGCAGCACCGGCACCACCAGTCCGCCGGGCACCGCCACGGCCACGCCCATGTTCACCGAATCGTGCAGCAGAATCTCTTCGCCCACCAACGTGGAATTCATGATGGGGAACCGCTTGAGCGCGCGGCTCACCGCCAGAACGACGATATCGTTGTAGGAAATGCGCACCGACTCGTCTTTTTTGAACTCTTCCCGTAGGGTTTCGCGAAACCTCACCATTTCGGTGACGTCGGTTTCCACAAAGGTGGTGACCTGAGCCGTGTTGTGGAGGCTCGCGTGCATGTTGCGGGCGACCGCCCGGCGAAGCCCCGTGTAGGGGATGGACGTAACGGGCTTGACCGCTTCTACCTTTTTGCGCGCGGCGACGACCTTTTCCACGTCTTCCCTGGTGATCTTGCCGCCATCGCCGGTGCCCCGTACCCCGGCCAGGTCCACACCCGCCTGGCGCGCGATCTCGGCGGCGAGCGGCGTGACGTTGGGCGGCGGCGGTCCTTCTTCATGGTAGCGCCGCACGTCTTCTTCAGTCACCCGGCCGCCCTTGCCGGTGCCCGCCACCGAAGCGATGTCCACACCCAGCTCCTTGGCCAATCGTCGGGCGGCGGGGCTCGAAGGGACGAAATCCCCCTCGCGGGGTTCGATGGCCGGAGCGGAAGCGGCGGCATGCGTCGCCGGTCTGGGGGGCTCGGCTGCCGCTTTCGCTTCCGTAACCGTTCCGAACGGATACTCTTTCCGCAGCGACTCCAGCTCTTCCACGGTTTCCGCCAGGTAGGCGACGATTGCGCCCACCTTGGCCGACGTACCCTTGGCCGCCATGATGTGGATGAGCCCCCCGCCCGGGGCTTCCACTTCCCAGGAAATCTTTTCCGTCTCGATGGCCAGGACCACCTGGCCTTTCTGAATGCTATCGCCTTCCCGGACTTTCCATTCGGTCAGCAGCCCTTCGGACATGGTCATGCCGAGCTTGGGAATGTGAATGGGTATCGCCATTGCTGTCAGCTCCTGAAGATGAAAAACCCTTTGCGAATCGCCAATCGCGGGACATACCCGGATCGGCTACCGAAAGGAGGGGTCGGCCGGATTCCGGCCGTCGATGGTGAAAACGACCCTCGCGCCGCACGGAGCGAGAGAGAGGACGAAAGACGGGAAACAACTCCGATACTTTCGCGCGAGGGCCGGACGCAACGGTCAACGTTAGAAAACGCCCTTGGTCACCACTCTGCCGGCGATGTCCAGCCGGTCGGACTTGTCCAGTATGTCCATTACCGCATCGGCGATCTCCTGGGGCTGAGGCAGCACGAACTGTTCCAGGTACGCCCCCGCGATGGGGTAGTTCTTGGCCTGCACCCGCTTGACCGGAGCGTCCAGGTAATCGAAGGCGCGCTCCATCACCTGCATTCCGATCTCCGCGCCCACGCCGCAGCGCAGAGTGTCTTCATCCACGACCACCAGCCGTTTGGTCTTCTTCACCGAAGCCACGACGGTATCGATGTCCAGCGGCTCCAGCGTGCGCGGGTCGATGACTTCCACACTCACGCCCTTTTCCTTTTCCAGCAGATCGCACACCTGCAGGGCGATGTTCACCTGGTACCCCGTGGCCACCATGGTCACGTCGGACCCCTTCCGTTTTACATCCGCCACGCCGAAGGGAACGAGATATTCCTCTTCGGGCACGGGACCGACGGACCCCATGAGGTTCTTGTGCTCGAGGAAAACCACCGGATTGTTGTCACGGATGGCGGTTTTGAGGAGCCCCTTGGCATCGTAGGGCGTGGAGGGGATGGCGATCTTGAGGCCCGGGGTGCGCATGAGGAGCGACTCCATGCACTGGGAGTGCTCGGGGCCGATGCCCGAATACCCTCCGATGGGCCCGCGGATGACCAGCGGAATGTTGATCTTGCCGCCGTGGGCGAAGCGCCACTTGGCCGCCTTGTACAGAAGTTCGTCGGCCCCGCAGACGATGAAGTCCGCGAACATCATGTTGGCCACCGGCCGGTAACCGGCCATGGCCGCGCCCACGCACGATCCGATGATGGCCGCCTCGCTGATGGCCGAATTCCTGATCCTCTGTTCTCCGAACCGTTCCATCAGCCCTTCGCTGGTGCCCCAGGTGCACTGGCCGCACTCTTCGCCGATGAGGTACACGGTTTCATCCCGGGCCATTTCTTCATGCATGGCCTCGTTTATTGCTGCGTTGTACAGAATATCTCTCATGGCGGCCTCCTTTACGCGGCGTAGAGCGCTTTGTCGAAGTCTGCGGGGTTCGGCCAGGGGCTGTCGGCGGCGAACTTCTCCGCCTCTTCCATTTCCCCGGCTGCCTCCCGATCGATCCGGTCCACGTCCTCCTGCGTCAGGACGTCCTTCTCCAGGAGCGCGGCGCGGAACAGTTCGATGGGATCGCGCTTGAGCCACGATTCGCGTTCTTCGTCGGGCCGGACTCCCCCTTCGCACTGCACCGAATAATCGGGGAACCCTTCGGCGTGCGGCCGATAGCGATACGTCTTGATCTCCAGGAAGGTCGGCCCCTTTCCCGAACGCGCCCGTTCCACCGCCGGACCCACGGCTTCGTACACCGCCATGACGTCCTGGCCGTCCACGATCATGGAAGGCATGCCGTAGCCTTGGGCAAAGTCGGCCAGGTCTTCCTTCGGGTGTGAGACGTTAAGGCAGGTCCACTGAGCGTACAGGTTGTTTTCGCAGAACCAGATCACCGGGAGCTTGGAAGCGGCGGCCATGAGCATGGCTTCGTGCAGCGGACCCCGGCCGGTGGCACCGTCGCCGAAACAGCAGACCGCCACCTGGCCCTTGCCCCGAAGCTGACAGGCGATGCCCGCTCCCGCGGCCAGCGTGGTTTCCCCGCCCACCATGCCGCCCATGCCGGGCAGGCCGATGCTGATGTCCGAATAGTGGAACCCTGCGAACCCGCGGCCGCCGCCCGTGGCGCGGCCGAAGTGTTCGGCCAGGATTTCCCTGGCGGACAACCCCTTGGGCAGACACTTGTTCAGGCCGTGGCCCCGGTGATTGTAAAAGAGGTAGTCGTCCTTGTTCAGGTGGGCGCAGAGCGCCACGCCGGGGGCTTCCTGCCCCTGGCTGCTATGAAAGAACGTGCGCAGTTTCCCGGCGAAAAGACATTCGATGGTCTTTTCATCCAGCTTCCTGACGCGCACCATGTTGGTGTACATCCGAATCATGGTCTCGTTGGTGATCTTCATCGTTTTCCGCCCTCCCCTTGTATGGTGGTGAATGAAAAACCAACCCCTGAAACCGAACGCTCCCCATCCCCTTCCGGCGAGAGGGCGCGGCCCTAGACGCCCCCCCGTCGGATCGAGCCGCACGGGAACAGCGAAAAAAACGCAACTCCCACTATTTCCCGAACACCGAATCCCCGCTCTTGCCGCCGAGTCCCGGATGGCCGTCGAACCTCACCACCCCCACCGGGACGTGCGGCCCTACCGCCTCCACGACCTTGGCGGCGCCCGCGTGCCCGAACCCCCCGCACAACTCGATCGCCCCGATGCCCCTGTTCTTCACCAAGTCGATCGCCACCTTGGCTGCGGTATCGTAGTTTTTCACCCCAATCGCCAGAAGCTCCACTGCGTCGGTCTTCACCCATGCGGCATGCTTGTCGGGGTCTCCGTCCGGAGCCAGAAAAATGAACGCTGCTTTTAACGCCATGTCGGTCTCCTTTGCGTTTTATTGCGGCCGCAGGAAAAGGGAATCCGCCGCGGCCCAACGGAGGGTTTCATTGATCTCCACCACCCACGGCCCCTCCGGATTGAAGCGAACCGAAACCGAACTCCCCCTCTTCACCATCACTTCCCGTTCCCCGTCCAGGGCGATGACCGAAGGAACGTGCGTTACGGGAACGTCCGTCATCGGCGGCACCACTTCGCTGGAAGCGATCGGCAGATCGCAGATGAGGCCCGGAGCAATGGGGGCCTGCACTTTCCATTTGCCCGGTCCGGTGACGATGTGCACCGCGTGGCGGCTTCCGGGAGGCTGCGGACAGAGATGTCCCCCCACCGAAGAGAATCCTATGGTGCCCGGTTGGGACCGGGTGAGGAATATCTCCCGGACCGTGTCCGGTTCCCATATGGCCCGTGTGCCGATGAAATCGGAGTCGGACACCACTACGTCCACCAGCGCGACGTCGAGCACACCGGAGGTTCCCACGATCTCCAATTTGGGGACCCTGCGGCAGAGATCGTCCTCGGGGAAACGCTCTTCCGCCAGCACTCCGGCGACCAGCCCGGCCAGGGTTCCTTCCACCATGAACGGAAATACGTTGTTGGTGCCGGTGGATACAGGCAGAATGGGGGTGTCGCCGCACCCTTTGGCCACCATGCGGTTGGTGCCGTCGCCCCCCAGGGTAACGATGCACGCCACGTCGAGCGCGTGCATGGCGGCGGCGGCACGAAGGGAATCCTGCGGATTGCCCAGGAATTGTCCTTCAAGAAAGGCGGGTTTCAGGGAAACGTGCAGGTCCTGGAGTGCGCGGACGCCGATACCGAAGTAATCGGGCATGAAATAGACCTGCTCGATTCCCCTGGCGTCCAGGGCCTTCAGCACCCGCCGGACGATATTGACCTTCTCGTTGTTTTCGAAGACGGAACCATAGGCCACCAATCTCCGGATGTCCTTGCCGGAAGCGGGATTGGCAATGATCCCCACGGCTTTCATGTCGTTGGATCCCCCCTTTAAGAGACAGAGGAACCTCCTCGGGAAGTCCCTGCATCCGGGAAACCGGCGAAAACAGAATGGATAGGGTTCTTAGATCATTTTCACAAAGGCAAACCACCGGTCAATGACTGAAATCAGTCATTTTTTCGAACACGGGTCCCGGGCTTTGGGAAAGCACCGTTTGCCCATTGCGGTTTCCTCTGGTAAAAGGGAAGAAAAGAGAGGGACAAAAGGACTGCGTCTTCTCGTGAAAACGAGGGCGGAGTCCGGAGACCTGCGCGGGCAAAAGGGCCGCGGTGCCGGAGAGGAACCGCCCATGGCCGGATTGGGTGAGCGTGATCTCAGGGAAGTGTTGCGGGTTTCGCGGATGGTTCTGGAATGCAGAACCACGGACGAACTCCGGAAGGAAGCGCTCCACCATCTGCAGGATTTCTTCGACTGTGAGAAAAGCACCTTCTTCCTGGCCGGTCCCTCCGGCCGGGGCCTCGACTACGATGCCGTGGTGTTCCGCGGTTTCGACGGGTCGTTCCTGGAACAATACGCGGAGTACTTTCACCGTTTCGATCCCTACAACCGGGCGCTCGATTGGGGACAAGGAGTGGTCACCACCCGTCAGATCGTGTCCTTTCGCGAGCTGATGCGCAGCGAATACTACAACGAATTTCTGCGCCCCCAGTCGATCCACTATCAGATGGCCATTGTTCTGCGGTCCCGAAAAACCTTCCTGGGCGCCATGGCCTTCCTTCGGCCCCGCGACGCATTCGACTTTTCCGAAGAGGACAAGGCCAAGGCCGAACTGATCGTTCCCTTCATCTCCGAAACGCTGGTCAGGATGATCGATCTGGAAAGAAGCACTCCCTGGCGGGTAATGATGGAAGCCGCCCCGGACCTGTTTCCGAAAAATATTCTCCTGTTGGACAGGGACATGCAGATCGTGCATGTGAGCGATTCGGCACGGGCTCTCATCGATCGGTCGGATCGCGGCGAGGGAGCCGGAGTGCTGGAGTCCGTACGCAACCGTTGCACCTGCATACAACGGGAGATGCCATACTCTCCGCCGAGGGGGATTGGGGAGGAACGTTTCGAAGTCTCCGCGCCGTCGGGACACACCGTTTCCATCCTCATACGGCCGGTGCCGGAACCCGGTACCCGCGCCTGCTTCGTGATCTTCCTGCAAACGGGGGATGCGGCGGCTGCGATCCCGCATCGGCTGCGCGCCCTGGGGCTTTCGCCGAGGGAATGCGAAGTGAGTTTTCTGGTGGGGCGGGGGCTTACGAACGCGGACATCGCGCAGAAACTCTCCATCAGCAGGTACACGGTGGAAAACCATCTGAAAGCCGTCTATGAAAAGCTGGGCCTGCGCAATCGCACCAGCCTCGCCCACCTGCTCGCCTCGCTTGACTGACGATCACCCTTTTTCCATTTTCGCCTGTCCGATGCCCACGGTCCGCAGGATGAAGGGACCCACGGCGCACCCCAGCCC
Source organism: uncultured delta proteobacterium (assembly GCA_963826125.1). Taxonomy (GTDB): domain Bacteria; phylum Desulfobacterota; class Desulfarculia; order JACQYL01; family CAWGVV01; genus CAWGVV01. Next base: position 2,106,034 of record CAWGVV010000001.1, read on the forward strand.
CATGGTGAGGAAGGCCATGCCCCAGGAAAAAACGGACATGCCGCCGCAGAGGTCCAGCACCACCCCCACGGCCAGCGGACCCAGAAAAGCCGCGCCGAAGCCGATGGTGGAATGCACGGCCAGGGCCGCACCCCGCATTTCCGGGGGAGCCGCCAGCACCGTGCCCGCCGTGAGCGACGCCGAATCCGCCGTGACCGTTACCCCGTAAATGAGGCAGGCCGCCACCACCACCAGGGGAGGAAGAGGCGCGGAGAACCCCATGACCGCGCCGAGCGCCGCCGAGGAGATCATCACCCGGTTCAGAAATTTTCGCCTCCCCAGCCGCCGGGCGGCCTCGTTGCCGAAGAAGCCGGCCGGCAGCCCGATGAGGTTCACCGCAAAGGCGATCTGAGTGGGTGTCCACGGAGGATCGCCCGCTCCGGGCAGATGCTGGCTGAAAACGAGAAAGGCCACGACCCAGGACCGCATGGCGAACAGTTCCCACATATGTGAGGCATAGGCCAGCACGTACGCCATGACCGGCCCGTTTTTCAATACGGGACGGAAATCGAGCAACTTGGCGAATGACGTCTTGCGCGCCGACGGCTTCTTGGCCGAAGTGAACACCAGCAGCAGTGGCAGCGCCCCCATTGCCACCACCCCGGAAAGGCCGAACGTCCATTTCCACCCCGCGCGGGCGGCGATTTCGCCCGCCATGAGGTAGGACAGGCTGGACCCGATGCTGAAGGACGCCGTGTAGAAGGCCACGTGGCGCGACTGGGTCGGCCCTTCGGCGCCGTCGCTCACCATCTTGAGCCCCGGCATGTAGATGCCCGCCAGCGCTATCCCGGCCACGAACCGCCAGAGGAACGCCGAAAGGAAACTGTCGGCGAAGAAAGCGAACCCCAGGGCGGAAAGCGCGCTCAGCAGGTTGCCCGCGATCACGATGGTCCGAGCGTCCGTGCGGTCGGTGAGGCCCGTGAGCACCGGTACGGAGAGCATGTATCCCAGAAAATAGACGGAGCTGATCCACCCCGCCTCGGTGTTGCTCAGGTGCCAGAGGGATTTGAAGGTGGGGAGCAGCGCCGGAAAAGTGGCGATTCCCGCCAGGCCGAACACCTCGGCCGTGCAGAGGAAAAAAGTGGTTCTTCCGGGCATACCGGTTCGTATCATGCTCACCCTGCTCCTGGTCGAGAAAAGATTGGCGGGAAAACTGCTGTTTCGTCACATATCACAGTCGTACCGTGTTTCGCCACATCCTGAACATTTCGTTTCGTCGTTGGGGGTATTTTTTCCCTCTGTAGCCTCCGCTACAGACATCTTACCGTTTTTTCGTTTATCCTCTCTTTCATACAGATGCCGCAACCGCCGGATGCCACAAGCACCTGAGGCGGGACCTACATACGTTTTTCTCGGGAAGGGAATGTGCTACAAAGGGATTTTGCACGCACGGCGACTACGCGATGGAGCGTCAGGCTGCGGCGAACGTAAATCACCAGGAGGATGGACCGATGGCGGAAGAAACGCAGAAGGGAAACGACAGGCTGGCGGTGATCTGGAGTTCGGACAATCGTGAAGTGGCGCTCAGCATGGTCTTCATGTACACCAAGAACTCCAAGCTGCGCGGCTGGTGGGACCAGGTACGGCTGGTGCTGTGGGGGCCCTCGGCCAAGCTGATCGCGGAAGACGAGGAACTGCAGGATCAGCTCGTCGCGGTCAAGGAAGCGGGCGTGGAACTGCAAGCGTGTAGAGCCTGCACCGACATGCTGGGGGTTACGGAAAAGGCGACCGCCCTGGGGTTCGACGTCATCTACATGGGTGTGCCCTTGACGGAAATGCTCAAAACCGGCTGGAAGGTGATCACCTTCTGATCGGATTGCGGCGGGGATCCCTTCCCCGCCGCATCGCTTCGTCCGGTTCCGGAACGGCTTTTCCGCACGACCGGAACTCGTGACTCCGCAAGGGGGGATTCGATGGCCACGGGATGTATTTGCAATCGATTGGCGGGAAGCGGCATTACCGTCTCCTCCGCCTGCATAGGCCAGTTGTGGGTGTTCGCGGACCTGACTCCCGGAGACCTGGCGGCCATCGCCGAGGCCGCCCTGCGGAAAACGTACTCCGAAGGCCGGCAGGTGTTCGCCCAGGGGGACCCCGCCGCCATGATGTTCCTTATCAAGGCCGGGAGAGTGAAACTGTCCAAACTGCTGGAGGACGGCACCGAGATTACGCTCGACATCCGCAAGGCCGGGGACTTCATGGGCGAGAACATGTTGAGCGAGGACATGGACTACCCCGTCACCGCCTGGTGCATGGAAGAAACCCTGGTGTGCGGCTTTTCAAAGGAGCGGTTTGAAAAGCTCGTCCTGGACCACCCATCCATCGGGTTGCAGGTCATCCGCAATCTGAGCAAACGCATTTCGTCGCTCACCGAACGCGTGGGCAGCATGTCGCTCGGCAACCTCGCCGACCGCCTCCGGGAAGTGCTGGTGAACGTGGCGCGGGAACACGGCACTCCCGGCGTCAACGGCACGGTGATCCCTTTCCCGCTCACTCACGAAGACCTGAGCTTCCTTGTGGGGGCGCACCGGGTGAGCATCACCCGCGCCATGAAGGACCTCAGGGAATCCGGAACCATCACCCAAGTGGGACGGCAGCTGGTCATCCGCAACCTGAGCTGACGCGCTCTCGGCGGAAAATCACGACCGAAGCTCCTTTGCGCGTGCCTAACCGCTCCCCCCTTGCCCCTCTCCATTGAGGGATGTGGCGAAGCCGGGGGAGTGCTCATCCAAGCGAGAGCCCCCCTACCATCCCTGAAAACGCGAACGGAAAATCACCGCAACACTCAATTCCCTCTCCCTTTGGGAGAGGGTTAGGGTGAGGGTTTCATTCGCCCCGTGTCGTTAGCTACATAAATGTACTTTTAGCTCTTATGCCATTCCTTAACGTAGCTTTTATATCGCTCTGCCACATACTTTTCTCCTGCATCGTTCTCCATCTTCCCGTTCCTTAAAGGAAAAATCCGAAGGGTACACCCTTTGCTTGTTGTGGTATCGATGGCATGGCGCCATGATAGGGTGTGAACAGTGACCCGAAAACATCCTCGTTCGGTCCCCACGCGGGAAGCACGGACTTCCTGACCCGGAAATCCGTCCATGAGCCGGAACCCCGGACATGGTGCCTCGCACGGGACCGACCGCCACCGGTTGATTGCATGTATAAAGACATTGCCGAACTTGAACTGAAAGTACTCTACACCATCAGCCGGATCATGGGGGAAGCCCTTAATCTGGACGTGGCCCTGGAAAGAATTCTGGGGGCACTCTCCGAATCCCTGTCCATGAAGCGGGCCACCGTGGTGCTGCAGGATATCGCCGACCGGAAACTCAGGATTCGCGCCTCCCACGGCCTGAGCGACGAAGAGAAAACGCGCGGCGTCTATCGGGAAGACGAAGGAGTCACGGGACTTATCTTTCGCACGGCCAAGCCTTTCGTGGTTCCGGACATTACCAAGGAACCCCTCTTCCTGGACAAAACGGGGTCCCGTCGCGTGGAAAAAGGTCGCGTTTCCTTCATCGGGGTACCTATTCTACTCCACGGAAAACCCATCGGCGTGCTCAGCGTTGACCGGTTGTTCGAAGCTCACGTTTCGGCCGAGGAGGACTTCCGTTTCCTCACCATCGTCGGCGTGCTCATTTCTCAACTGGTGAGTCTCAACCGGCAGGTGAAGGCCAGGGAGCTGAACCTAAGCCGGCAGATCGGATCGCTGCGGGCCGAATTGTCCGAAAAGTACAACCATTTCTTCATGGTGGGCAAGAGCCCGGCCATGCTGGAAGTGCAGGAGGTCATCGAAAAGGTGGCCCCGAGCCGGGCGTCGGTGCTGCTGCTGGGCGAATCGGGCGTGGGCAAGACCCTGGTGGCCAGGATCATCCACGAACTCAGTTCCCGGGCCCGGGGGCCGTTCGTGAAGGTCAACTGCGCGGCGCTCCCCGAAAACCTGCTGGAATCGGAACTCTTCGGCCACGAAAAGGGCGCCTTCACCGGGGCGGACAAAGCCAAGCCCGGCCGGCTGGAAGAAGCCGACGGCGGCACCCTCTTCCTGGACGAGGTGGGGGAAATATCACCTTCGCTGCAGGTGAAGCTGCTGCGGTTCCTCCAGGAACGGGAATTCGAACGGCTGGGCAGCAACCGCACCCGACAGGTGGACGTCCGCATCGTCGCCGCCACCAACCGCGACCTGTCCCAGGCCATCCTCACCGGTGAGTTCCGGGAAGACCTCTACTACCGCCTCAACGTGTTCCCCATCCGCGTCCCGGCCCTGCGGGAGCGCAGAAACGACATCCCCGCCCTGGTGGACTATTTCTCCCGGCGCCTTTCCCGCGACTATGCCCGCACGCTCCGATTTACCCCCGAAGCCGTGCAGCGGCTCACCGAATGCGACTGGCCGGGCAACGTGCGCGAACTGGAAAACCTGCTGGAACGGCTGGTGATCCTCATGGGCGATCGGGAAATTAACGAAAAGGACCTGGCCCAGTTCGCCCTGCCCGCAGGCTCGTCGCCGATCCCCCACGAGGAACCGGAACCGCCAGTGGACCTCGAAACCATGGAAAAGCGCGAAGTGCTGGCCGCCCTGGAACGCAACGGCTGGGTCCAGTCCCGGGCCGCCCGCGAATTGGGCATTACCCAGCGCCAGTTCGGCTACCGGCTGAAGAAGTTCAACCTGGAGAGAATGGTGCGGGAGAAGCGGTTCGGGAAGGGGTAATCCGACGTATTCGTCAATTGAACCTATTCGTAGTGAGTCCACATGCGGATGATTTTTACCACCTTAATATCGTCGAGAACCTGATACACCAGTCGATGTTGTATATTGATTCTCCGGGAGCAGGCGCCGGACAGGTCACCCACGAGCTTCTCGAAAGGGGGCGATGTCCGGTAGGGGTCTTCCCGCAGGATTTCCAGCAACCGGGAAACTGCGGGTTTCAGGCCGGATTGTGATATCTTTTTGGCGTCCTTTCGTGCCTGTTTGGTGAATACCAGACGCCAGGTCACCAACCGGGAGTCTCCTCACACTCTTCAACCGGGGTCTTGAGACCCTCTTTGATGGATTCCCGCATCCCGGGAATGGATGTGAGATACAGGGTTTCCTCGATGGCCCGCCAGTCTTCTTCGGATACCAGGACCGCCGAATTACGCTTCCCCACAATCCGAACCGGCTCGTGCGTTTCCTTCACCTCATCGACCAGGGTATAGAGCCGTTTTCTGGCTTCCGATGCGGACAATATCGGCATGTCTTCCCTCCCGTAAAGTCGTACCACATATGGTACGTAAGAATGGTGAAGGTGTCAAGCGTGTTGAGGCACGGCACGCCGTGCCCCCACGGAGATGACGACAATACCCCGCATGTGGGCAGGAGCAATGAAGAACAGGTGCCGTTTCGTTGAAGGCGCCGCCACGCATAAGGTGAATCCTGTAAATACCTCCTCTCCCCTTGCTCGGCAACAATGCGGCAGGCCACACTGATGTTCATGGCGACACCGAACGTTCCGCACGAGAGGAGCAGCATCGAATGAATCACTGGTTATCCATAATTGCCGTTATTTCGCTGGCCGTGGGAGGTATCTGTTTCCTGGTTATCGTTATCGATCTCCTGGGCGGCCACAAGCAGCACATGTGGATCATGAACGTCGTCTGGCCCATCACCGCGCTGTACGCAGGTCCTCTGGCGCTGTGGGGTTACTACCGCATGGGGCGGCTGTCATCGGAAAAATCGTTCCGGGAAGCCAAGAAGCGCGGCGAAAAGATGCCCGGCATGAAGAAGCCCTTCTGGCAGAAGGTATGCCTCGGCGCGACCCACTGCGGCAGCGGCTGCGCCCTGGGCGACCTCGCCGCCGAATGGATTTTCTTCGCCGCCCCGTTCACGATCTTCGGCCACAAAATCTTCGGGGCATGGGTTATCGATTTCGCGTTCGCCTTCGGTTTCGGGATCGCGTTTCAGTATTTCACCATCGCGCCCATGCGGAACCTTTCCTTCGGCAAGGGGATCGTGGCGGCGCTCAAGGCCGACACCCTGTCGCTCACCAGTTGGCAGGTGGGCATGTACGGCTGGATGGCCATCGTGACCTTCGTCATCTTCGGCCACGAACTGGAAAAGACGAGCCCCGTGTTCTGGTTCATGATGCAGATCGCCATGCTGGCCGGGTTTGCAACGGCGTATCCGGTGAATGCATGGCTGCTGAAAAAGAAAATTAAGGAGGAGATGTGAGGGAGAAAAGCGGGGGGATCAAAGGCGGAATCGTTTTGATTGGTAACTACCCGGCCTGGTTCACCATCCGGGCTTCTCCTCACATTCTTCGACAGGGCTCTTAAGACCCTTTTTGATGGATTCCCGCATTCCTGGTATTGTCCTGAGGCATAAGGTTTCCTCGATGGCCCGCCAGTCTTCCTCCGACACCAGTACCGCCGAATTTCGCTTACCTACAATCCAAACCGGCTCGTGGGTATCATTCACCTCATCGACTAGGTTGTAGCGCCGTTTTCTTGCCTCTGATGCCGATAGTATACTCATAAACCTATCGCCTACTTGCCACATTACATATGGTACATAAGCAGCGAGACGATGGCAAATTGCGAGTTACGCCGGATAAGAGGTTGCGCCTGAGATATTACTCCGTTTCTATGGGACCATAAAAACGCACAAATTCCGCCACAGGCCATCTTTTCGAGGCGAAGGATGCTACGGATACTAGCAATGCATCTTGTCCTATGGATTCAGACAACAAGCTGTCTGAATCATCTTGCTTTCTATAGAAGGAAGCTGGAGTATTTTCTATTACTTATCTTCATCTTCATCTTCTTGAGAAGCAGGAGGGTCTGGCCACGGATTTGGTGCTTGAAATTTTTCGACACGATCATCTTCTGGAATTTCTCGTCGTCTTTTTTCAATGATTTGCTCTAGATCGTGATCTTTCCGAATCACTAATTCGCTATCATTCCTAGATTCGCCCATTTTATTTTCTCCGTATGCTACTGGGTTATACCCCTTGCTTTAAGAACTAGTTGCTGGCACTTGATTAGGAGCTTTTCGTCATACGGCAGATTGGTTTCGCGCCGAACAAGATCATCTTCCTTCGCTTTTGTCTTTATAAAGTCTTCTTCAAGTGCTTCAAATCTAGATTTATTTTCCCACCTTCCCCAATAAACTTCATACTCACGGAGTAACTCCCACCATCTTCCTCGCAAGTCAGCCAGCTCCTCAATTTTCTTTTGGTAACTTAGTAAGGGTGAAACTATCGCTATGACCGCTGAAATAGCCGATAATATTTTCCATACTGCTGGCATTTGCTCCCATATTGTCCATCCCGCCACCGCACCTGAAGACGAAATTGCAAGAAAAACCTTCACACAACGGTCCCTGCGAACTAGACGTTGAGTCATATATATCAAATAACGGACATTCATATCTGCGTCGAGCATCGCTTTCCACACGGCTTTTCGCATGTTAGTCCTCTTTTTCTTTTTTTACTCAAGTATATTATTATTTTCTTATATTATTGTCATTTTAATTTTTAATATTATTTTACATTTACATATTTACTTTACTTCATTAAAAGTAATCAATTTTAATAATTAATTATAGCATATTAATGAAAATTTTTCAATGGGCAAATAATCCTCGAGAGAAATCCGGGAAAACACGTGTTTAAATTCCTTGAATTCCCACTTATAAGCACAGCCAGCCCCATTGTGACCGGCCGGGGAGGTAGGTTTCGGGCTGGGCACCGGTTATGGAGGGCAATGTATGTAGGGGCACAGCATGTCTCTTGTCCGGCACCAGTGGTGCCGGACAAGAGAATGGGCGGAAATCTATCGGGCGTTGCGAGCACCGACGGTCCAGAAGAATAAATTTCCCGTTCGCGGCTTCCAACGAGCCCCTCCTGACCATCCCCCGGAAGGTCACGTAGGGTGCCCACCACAACGGCTTTTTTGGGGTTAATTGTTCCTTAAAACTCGCCGTAAGTTCCAAGGAATCGGTGGGTTTCTCTGGTCGCTCTACCCACCTTACGCTAAATGTTCAACATATTCTTAATTATTTTAAGTAAGCACAATAACTTAATTAAGCATTTTATGCAATAAAAAAATGATAGCGGGTGGCGCAGACAGCTTGTCCATCGGATTATGCATCTCGGTGGGAACGTAGGATGGTCTTGTCGATCGCGGTTGGCGATGATCCCCCACGGTCGTGGTTGGCCTTGATCCCCCACCCTGGCCCTCACCCGGCGGGGGGGGAATTTGTTGCTTCACGGCTCAATAGGGTCGCTTTCTTGGCTCCGGTCGGAACGCTTTGTCCGGCCAACCGACCTTTGGGCAACTTCTATCAATGAGCGAAGCGCATCGTTCACCGCTTGGTCGGTCGGAAAAACTTTTGCGACGTCAGGGCTGAGGAGCACCAGGTTGGTCCCGGCCCGATACGAGTCCAGGTACTTTCCACGAACCCCGGTCCCCAAGTCCTCTAAACGGTACTCGGGGCGAAGCTCATCATCATTATTATCCTTCATATATCATCCTTTCCTGACGCGTAGTAAGGCGCGCACTGATTATCCTGGTCCATTCTCCCCGAGAAGTATGGGACACCACCAGGAGCCGGCCCATTCTTGAGTAGCCGAAGGTAACGTACCTGTCTTCATCAAGTGAATGATCGGGGTCGGGAAAAGTAATAGCCAAAGGATCGGAAAAAATTGTTGTCGCCTCTTGAAAAGCAACCCCATGCTTTCGCTGATTAATGGTTGCTTTTTCGGGATCCCATTCGAACTGCATTGGATGCTTTTTCTCCCTCGGCATTCAGCAAGGGGTGTTTCGCATGAGGAGATTACATCGTCCGTCTCCATTGTTGCCTGCAAAACTTTCTAGCCGAGAGTATCAGTTGCGGGTTAGCCGAACAAGTGCCAAATGCTTTCTCGTTCCCAAGTTGCACTCTGGGAGGGCATTCGTCGTGGGGGAGCTGAACTCCCGGATTACTCTCGTTGCTGAGGAAAAACCATCGTCTCGAAAGAGAATGGCATCCGTTCATGGTTCGATACCACCTTGAACGAGCCTGGACCTATTCCCCCAGACACCGGCATTGTACCCTTTTCCCCTCATTCCTCCAACTCTCTGTATACATTTTGCTTATTCCACTTCTTGTATCCTGGCGCGTAGCATCCACGTCCGCACTCCCGGTGATTTCCGACAGGGAAATTCTTCCTTTGCAAATCCCCTCCATCTCCCCTTTTTCAAAGGGGAGGGCTATGAGGTTTCCCCTCCGGTTCACACCCATTGTAAACCATACAATTTTGTTGTTACGTTTTCACATTGTACTACGAAAAAGAAATGTCGACATTTTCCACACCCCTTTCCCACCTGCAAAATCGGCCTTTTTTCGCACCCTGAAAAATATTCTTGTCCTGTAATTTCATTCACTTTCAAGCATTCTCCACTTCGGTCTCTCCCCGTGGCACGGCCCTTGCCCTAGAGAGGGCAACGAAGACAACCGAAAGACGGGAGAACCAACATGAGAAAGGTAGCCATTTACGGCAAAGGCGGTATCGGAAAGTCCACCACCACGCAGAATACGGTGGCCGGATTGGTGGAATCGGGCAAGAAGGTCATGGTCGTGGGATGCGACCCCAAGGCCGACTCGACCCGGCTGCTCCTCGGGGGTCTGGCCCAGAAGAGCGTGCTCGATACCCTCAGGGAAGAGGGCGAAGACGTCGATCTGGACGATATCCTGGCATTGGGGTTCGGCGGCACGGCGTGCGTGGAATCGGGCGGTCCGGAACCGGGAGTGGGATGTGCGGGGCGCGGCATCATCACTTCCATCAACATGCTGGAACAGCTCGGGGCCTACGAAGACGACAAGCACCTTGATTACGTGTTCTACGACGTGCTCGGCGACGTCGTGTGCGGCGGGTTCGCCATGCCCATCCGGGAAGGCAAGGCCAAGGAAATCTACATCGTGGTGTCCGGCGAAATGATGGCCATGTACGCGGCCAACAACATCTGCAAGGGTATCCGCAAGTTCGCCGAAAGCGGCGGCGTCCGGCTGGGCGGCCTCATCTGCAACAGCCGCAACGTGGACAACGAGGAAGAGATGATCCACGAATTCGCCAAGAAGCTCGGCACCCAGATGATCTACTTCCTGCCGCGCGACAACGTGGTGCAGAGAGCGGAAATCAACCGCAAGACGGTCATCGACTACGAACCCGGCTGCGGACAGGCCCAGCATTACCGCAATCTGGCCCAGAACATCGACACGAACCAGATGTTCGTCATTCCGAACCCGCTTTCGGCGGAAACCCTGGAAAAGGTCCTCATGGACTTCGGCATGCTCGATTATTGATCCCCTTCGTGAGGGGACAACTACGCATAAGGAGACAAAAACATGTTGATGATCCGCGCAATCGTTCGACCGGAAAAGACCGGCGAGATCATGCATAACCTGATGGAGGCGGGGTTCCCGGCGGTGACCAAGATCGAAGTGGCCGGGCGCGGCAAGCAGCGGGGACTGAAGCTCGGCAACGTGATCTACGACGTGCTCCCCAAGGAAATGCTCATGATCGTCGTGCCCGACAATGACAAGGAATTCGTGGTCCGTTCCATCATGGAAACGGCGCGGTCGGGCGAAAAGGGAGCCTACGGGGACGGTAAAATTTTCATCAGCCCCGTGGAAGAGGTGTACACCATCAGCTCGGGCAGCCAGGAAGGCTGAGGGAGCGAACGTCATGAAGGAAGTACTGGCGGTCATTCGCATGAACAAGATCAACCAGACCAAGGACGCCCTGGTGGGAGCGGGCTACCCGGCCTTCACGGGAATCAAGGCGGTGGGCAGGGGAAAACGGAGCGTGGACTTCCAGGTGCTGCGGGCCATCAACGAAGACCCCAACGTCCACCCCGAAGTGCTCGCCACGCTGGCCGGCGGGCCGAGGCTGCTCCCCAAACGGGTGATCAGTCTGGTGATCCCCGATGAACTCGTCGCCGACGTGGTGGGAATCATCACCAAGGAAAACCAGTCCGGCACACCGGGCGACGGCAAAATATTCGTGCTCCCCGTGGGCGACGTCTTTCGGGTCCGCACCCAGGAAACCGGACCGGCGGCCATCGACGAGATGACGGGAAACGCAGGAGGATAACCCCATGTCAGGTACACGGCTGAAAAAAGCCCCGGCCATCGAACCCGCGGAATTCGTGGATGAGGTGATCAATCACTACCCGGCCAAGGTGGCCAAGAAGCGGCGGAAACACATCGTCATCCGCGATCCGGAAATGGAACAGCAGATCGACGCCAACTCCCGGACCGTCCCCGGCATCATCACGCAGCGCGGCTGCTGCTACGCCGGGTGCAAGGGCGTGGTCATCGGGCCCATCGGCGACATGGTGCATATCACCCATGGTCCCATCGGCTGCGGCTACTATTCGTGGCTAACCCGGCGCAACCTGTTCAAACCGCGGGAGGACGGCAAGAACTACCTCCAGTACAGTTTCTCCACGGACATGCAGGAAGAGGACATCGTTTTCGGCGGCGAGAAGAAGCTCAAGCAAGCAATCGTGGAAGCGTACGAAATTTTCAAGCCCAACGCCATCAGCATTTTCGCCACCTGTCCGGTGGGCCTCATCGGCGACGACGTGCAGACCGTGGCGCGTGAGATGGGCAAGGAACTGGGCATCGACATCCTGGCTTTCAACTGCGAGGGGTACAAGGGCGTCAGCCAGTCGGCCGGCCACCACATCGCCAACAACAAGCTTTTCCAGATGGCGGTGGGCAAAAGCGACGTGGAACCGACGGACCCATTCACGGTGAACATCCTGGGCGAATACAACATCGGCGGGGACGCCTGGGAAATCGAACGGGTGTTCGAACGGTGCGGCATCAAGATTCAATCCACCTTCAGCGGCGACGTGGTGATCGACGACATGCGCCGCGCGCACAACGCCGGCGTGAACCTGGTCATGTGCCACCGGTCCATCAACTACATGGCCGAAATGATGGAAACCTCCTTCGGGATTCCCTGGATCAAGGTGAACTTCATCGGCGTGGAATCCATGGCTAAGTCCGTGCGCAAGATCGCCCGTTTCTTCGACAATCCCGAACTGACCGAACGGGTGGAAACGGTGCTGGCCGAGGAAATCGGTCTGGCGGATGAAAAACTCGCCCCCTATCGCGAACGGCTGCAGGGCAAAACCGCGGTGCTCTTCGTGGGCGGCTCCCGTGCCCACCACTACCAGGACCTCTTCCGCGACCTGGGCATGGTGCCCATCATCGCCGGGTACGAATTCGCCCACCGGGACGACTACGAAGGCAGAAAGGTCATCCCCAGCATCAAGGTGGACGCGGACAGCCGGAACATCGAGGAACTCGAAGTGGGGAGAGACCCCGAAAAATACCGCGCCCGCATTGACGAGGAAACGTACAAGAAGCTCAAGGAAGAAGGGATCGTCGATACCTACAACGGGCTGTGGGAAACCATGAAGGACGGAACCCTGGTCATAGACGACGTGAGCCACCTGGAACTGGAAATGCTCATCAAGAAATTCAAGCCGGACATCGTCTGTTCGGGAATCAAGGACAAGTACGTCATCGAGAAGTTCGGCGTGCCGTCCAAACAGCTCCACAACTACGACTACAGCGGGCCGTTCGCGGGGTTCCGCGGCGCGGTGAACTTCGCCAGGGAGGTCGACATGATGGTGCACAACCCGGCCTGGAAGCTCGCCGTTCCGCCCTGGAAGCGGGAACCGACACTGAAGGCGGCCGTCGGCACGGACAAAGCTTCGGAGTGACGAAAGAGTCCTTTTAAGCGTGAATATTACACCCGGAGAATTACCATGTTAAACCACACAACAGCAGAAATACACGAACGTACCGCGCTGCGGGTCAATCCGGCCAAGACCTGCCAGCCCGTCGGCGCCATGTACGCAGCGTTGGGAATTCACCGTTGCCTGCCTCATAGCCACGGCAGCCAGGGTTGCTGCTCCTACCATCGAAGCCATCTCACCCGCCATTATCGCGAACCGGTAATGGCCTCCACAAGCTCGTTCACAGAAGGCGCCTCCGTATTCGGGGGCGCCCCCAACCTCCGGCAGGCGCTGTCCACCATATTCGAGGTCTACGACCCCGATGTGGTGGCGGTTCATACCACCTGTCTGTCGGAAACCATCGGAGACGACATTCCGAGCATCGTGAAGAAGACGCAGGACGACGGCATCATCCCGGAAGGCAAACGGGTCATTCATACCAATACCCCGAGTTACGTGGGTTCCCACGTCACCGGATTTTCAAACATGGTCCGGGGCATGGTGGATTACTTCTCCCTTTCCACCGGCACCCGTTCCAAACACGTAAACATCATCCCCGGCTACGTGGAACCGCCGGACATGAAGGAACTTCGGGACATCGCATCGACCATGGGGATCGACTCGGTAGTGTTCCCGGATACCTCGGACGTGCTCGACGGCCCCCAGACCGGCCACTACCGGATGTTCCCCAAGGGCGGCACGAAAGTGGTCGACCTGGAACGGACCGGCGACGCGGCCGGGACCGTGGCGCTCGGCGCGTTCGCTTCCGAACAGGCGGCGGTGTCGCTCAAAACCAAGTGCAACGTCCCGTTCGAATTGCTGGACCTGCCCATCGGGATCAAGGCCACCGACCGGTTCATCCAGGCCATGATGAACTACACCGACGGCGTCGTGCCGGACAGCATAGTAGACGACCGCGGGCGGCTGGTGGACATGATGTGCGACATGCAGCACTACCTGTACGGCAAGACGGTTGCCCTGTGGGGCGATCCGGACCAGATGGTCGCGATCAGCGAATTCCTGTTGAGCATGGGCATGATTCCCAAGTACGTCATCACCGGAACTCCGGGAAAACGGTTCGAACTGAGGGTCAAAGGGCTGCTCAAGAAGGACGCCCCCAACGCGTTCGTGAAGGCGTCCGACGACCTGTTCCACCTCCACCAGCTCATCAAGAACGATCCGGTGGACCTGCTCATCGGCAACACGTACGGCAAGTACATCGGCCGGGCGGAGGACATTCCATTGGTGCGGTTCGGTTGGCCTATATTGGACAGAACGGGGCACGGCTACTTCCCCACCGTGGGGTACCGGGGCGGGTTGCACCTGCTGGCCAACATCGTCAACACGTTGCTGGATCGCAAGGACCGGGACGATCCCGAAGAACGGTTCGAACTGGTCATGTAGGAAAAACCCTCACCCCAACCCTCCCCCGGTGGGGGAGGGGGCCTTTCGGCCCTTGTATTCGGGTCGGCTGCGCTCGACTCGCGATGACTCGTGACTGTTGGCTGGACCGTGGCGGCGCGAGCGTCAGCCGCGCCGAACTCAAAAAGTTTTCGGAAGAGGCGCGGGGAAACCCTTTTCCAAAAGGGTTTCCCGCCACCCCCCATCAGACCCGCCCTCAACGGGGGAGGGGGTTTTAAAGGAGTGAAACCCATGCAGAAACCGGACTACCATATCTTCGTTTGCGCCAGCTTCCGCGGTACGGAAGCCCTCGGCAAGTGCATCAAGAAGGATTCCATGAACCTCATGCAGTATCTTGAAACCGAATGTTCGGACCGCGGCCTCAACGCCATGGTGACGAGCGCCGGGTGTATGAAGCTGTGCGACCAGGGGCCGGTGATGGTCGTGTATCCCCAAGCCTACTGGTACGGCGAAATCACCGGGGAAGAAGCGATCGACGAAATACTCGACGCCCTGGAAGAAGGGCGTCCGGCAAAGGAATACCTCCTGTCGTAGAAAGAAAGGGAACGCCATGGAACAGGTGCTGAACGAAAGAAAAAACCAGGTCCACCGCAAGGGTGAGGAGCCATTCGACATCGACTGCAACCGGGAGAGCGTGGCCGGAGCGGTGAGCCAGAGGGCCTGTGTTTTCTGCGGTTCGAGGGTGGTCCTCTACCCCATCGCGGACGCGCTGCACCTGGTCCATGGCCCCATCGGCTGTGCCGCCTACACCTGGGACATCCGCGGCGCCCTCTCTTCCGGCCCGGAACTCCACCGTTTCAGCTTTTCCACCGACCTGCAGGAAAAGGACATCATTTTCGGCGGAGAAGACAAACTGCGCCGCGCGCTGACCGAACTCATCGACCTTCACCACCCCAATGCGGCCTTTGTCTATTCCACCTGCATCGTGGGCATCATCGGCGACGACCTGAAAGCGGTGTGCAAATCCGTGGAACGGGAAAAAGGCATCCCCGTGATCCCCGTGGAATCGGAAGGATTCAAGGGGAGCAAACGGGAAGGTTACCACGCCGCCTGCAAGGCCATGTTCCAACTGGTGGGCACGGGCGACACGGCCGGAATCCCCGAACTGAGCCTTAACGTGCTGGGCGATTTCAACTTGGCCGGGGAACTGTGGATTATCCGCGACTACTTCGCCCGCATGGGCGTGCAGGTGGTGGCGTCGATCACCGGCGACGGCCGGGTGGCGGACATCCGCCGCGCCCACGGAGCTTCGCTCAACGTGGTCCAGTGCTCGGGCGCCACCCTCGACCTGGCCAAAATGATGGAAGAAAAATTCGGCATTCCGCACCTGCGGGTTTCCTACTTCGGCGTGGAGGACATGGCGGAATCCCTCTATGCGGTGGCCCGGTTCTTCCAGGCGAAGGACCCGGAAATCATGAACCGCACCCGCAAACTGGTGCAGGAAGAACTCACCATACTCTATCCGCAGCTCGAACAGTACCGTCGGGACCTGAACGGGAAAAAGGCCGCCATCTACGTGGGCGGCGCATTCAAGGCGTTTTCACTGGTCAAGGCCTTCCGGCTGCTCGGCATGCAGGTGGTGATGGTGGGATCGCAGACGGGCACCAAGGAAGATTACAAGGAACTGTACGACATCACCGACGAGGGAACCATCATCGTCGACGATACCAACCCTCTGGAACTGGTCGACTTCCTGGAAGAAAAGGAAGTGGACATCTTCGTGGGCGGGGTCAAGGAACGACCCATCGCCTACAAGCTGGGAGTGGGGTTCTGCGACCACAACCATGAGCGCAAGCTGCCGCTGGAAGGGTTCGTGGGCATGCTCAACTTCGCCAGGGAAGTGTACGGCACCGTAATGAGCCCCGTATGGAGGTTCGTCCCGCGAAAAGGGGAATGCTCCCGAAGCATTGGTACGGGAAGGACTCGACAAGCCTTTCAGGACAAAAAGATGCCGTCGGGTGAATCCCGCCTTTGTAGAGGCTGTCGATTTTAGTTTGTGGGAGGGAACTTTTTGAAAAAAGTTCCCTCCCACGCCCTCCCTTAAAAACCTTAACTTATTGGTATGAGGGCAAATTTTATTTCGAACGAAGTGAGAAATAGTCTACAGGGGGTGCGGGGGAAGAGATTCCCCCGCCAGAGATTCCTTGCCTTATCCCTCAAAAGGTAGGTGTGGCCATGAAAACCACCGCTTCTGCGCGATCCCATAGCGAAAACACCGCCGCTCCCTATACGGCGACCACCAATGCGTGCAAGCTTTGCGCTCCGCTGGGGGCCTCCCTGGCATTTCGCGGCATCGAAGGTGCCGTTCCATTCCTCCACGGGTCCCAGGGATGCGCCACCTACATGAGGCGCTACCTGATCAGCCACTTCCGCGAGCCCATCGACATCGCCTCGTCGTCACTGGGGGAAAAGCACGCGGTGTACGGCGGCGGCCCCAATCTCAAGCAGGGCATCATCAACGTGATGCGCAAGTACCACCCGTCGATCATCGGCGTGGCCACCACCTGCCTCACCGAAACCATCGGGGATGATCCGCCGATGATCATCAGGGAATTCCGCAAGGAAGCAACGAAGTTCATCGGCGACGAACAATTGCCGCTCCTGGTGACCGTCTCCACGCCCAGCTATTCGGGAACCCACATGGAAGGGTTCCATGCGGCGGTCAGGGCGGTGGTGGACCAACTGGCGGAGAGCAACGAACCCAACGAAGACGTGGCGGTCTTCCCGGGCCTCGTTTCTCCGGCCGACCTGCGGTATCTCAAGGAAATCCTGCGCGACTTCGGCCTTTCGGCCACCGTGACGCCCGACGGTTCGGAAAGCCTCGACGGCCCGGCGCTACGCCACTACGAAAACGTTCCTCACGGCGGTACGCCCCTGGCGGCCATCCGACGGCTGGGGGGAGCGCGGGCCGGAGTGGAATTCGGGCATACCCTGGAAGGAAAAGACACGGCCGGCACCCTGCTGCGGGATCGCTGGGGAGTGGAGCTCACCAGGATGGGCATGCCCATCGGTTTGAGGGAAACCGACCGTCTCTTCGATACCCTGGAAAATCTTTCCGGACGCCCCACACCGCAATTGCACGAAGCCGAACGCGGGCGGCTGGTGGACTCCTATGTGGACGGCCACAAGTACGTCTTCGGCAAACGGGCGGTGGTGTACGGCGAAGAAGACCTGGTGGCCGGCATCACCGGGTTCCTGGTGGAAATCGGCATCAAACCGGTCCTGTGCGCTTCCGGCGGCCACAGCGGAAATCTGGAAAGTACCATAAAACAAGTCACCGCCGGTCTTCTGGACGAACCGCCCCTGGTCCTGGAAGGAGCGGATTTCGCCCGCATCGCCCGGGAAGCCGAAAAAATCGGGCCCGATCTCCTCATCGGCCACAGCAAGGGATACCGTGTGGCGCGGTCGATGAACGTACCGTTGATCCGGGTGGGCTTCCCCATCCATGACCGGTTCGGGGGCCAACGCATCCTGCACCTGGGGTATCGCGGCACGCAGAGTCTGTTCGACCGGATCGTGAACGGCCTGCTGGAGAGATTCCAGGAAACCTCGCCCGTCGGGTACGGGTATTTGTAAGCACTGGTGAGGGCATGAAATCCCCCTGGCCCCCCTTTGGAAAAGGGGGAATTCGCACGCCCGATCATCGCCGGAAAGACCCGTAGGATAGGTAGAGCGAAGCGAAACCCATCACGCATCTGATGGGGAGCACCCATCCTGCGAAGCACAAATGGAGGAAACGAACATGAACCCAGCTCTCGATACCGG
This sequence comes from uncultured delta proteobacterium, assembly GCA_963826125.1. Classification (GTDB taxonomy): domain Bacteria; phylum Desulfobacterota; class Desulfarculia; order JACQYL01; family CAWGVV01; genus CAWGVV01. The sequence continues at coordinate 2,124,022 of CAWGVV010000001.1, forward strand.
ACGCCATCCCTGTTTCAACGAAGCGGCCAAAGGTTCCTTCGGTCGGGTCCACCTGCCGGTGGCGCCGCGATGCAATATAAAATGCAACTACTGTAACCGCCGCTACGACTGCGTCAACGAAAGCAGGCCCGGCGTGACCAGCGCCGTGTTGGCCCCGGCCCAGGCGGTTCGCTACATTGAACGCGTCCTGGAAAAGGAACCCCGCATCTCGGTGGCGGGCATCGCTGGCCCGGGCGACCCGTTCGCCAATCCCGTGGAAACCATGGAGACGCTCCGCCTCATCAGGAAAAGATTCCCGGAGATGCTCATGTGTCTGTCCACCAACGGCCTCGGCATTCTCCCCTACGTGGAGGAAATCGCCAGGCTGGAGGTGACCCACGTCACCATTACCGTGAACGCGGTGGACCCGGAAATCGGACAGCGCATCTATTCCTGGGTGCGGGACGGCAACGTGGTCTACCGGGGAAAAAAGGGCGCGGAACTGTTGCTCTCCCGGCAGCTCGAAGCCATCGCGCGCCTCAAGGAATTGGGCGTCACCGTCAAGGTGAACACCATCATCATCCCCGGCATCAACGATCACCACGTGTCGGTCGTGGCTCAGCGGATGAAGGAACTCGGGGTGGACATCCTCAACTGCATGGCCATGTATCCCAACGCGGACACGCCGTTTCAGGACATACCCGAACCGGACTGCGACCTCATGCGCGACATCCGGAACGAGGCGGAAGCGCACCTTCCACAGATGCGCCATTGCACCCGCTGTCGGGCCGACGCCGTGGGCCTCTTGGGCGAAGACCGTTCCGGGGAACTCCATTCGTGCCTCTCCGAATGTTCGACGCTCCCGCCCTTCGACGAGGAGGAACGGCCCTACGTGGCCGTGGCCACCTACGAAGGCGTTCTGGTGAACCTGCACCTGGGGGAAGCCGAGGAATTGCAGATCTGGGAAAAGGCCGGCGACGAATTCCGGCTGGCCGAAACCAGAAAAGCCCCCAAGTCTGGCAGCGGCCCCAACCGCTGGGCCGAACTGGCCGAGCTGCTCCACGACTGCCGGGCGCTGCTCGCTTCCGCCATGGGCGAAAGTCCGCGCAACACGCTGAACAATGCGGGCATTATTACCGTGGAAATGAACGGGTTCATCAACGAAGGTCTGAAAGCCCTGTACGGAAACGGCGATCTGAGCCGCCTCAAGGGGAGGAGAAAAGGCGTGGCGGCGGGAGGATGCAAAGGTTCCGGCGGCGGCTGCCTATGAAGAGTAAACAAAGAAGGAGAAAATGAGTTGTTTCCTTCGGGAGGGTTTTTTTTCGAGAAAAAGGACCCTCCCGAACCCACCCCCAAAAAGCTTACAGTGGCCCCGCTTTCACGGGGCGTAGCTGAACACCGCCGGAGTCAGCACCCAAAACCTGAAGATCGTTTTTCTCGTTCACAAGTTACACTTGGGAATGCAACGGTAAGGGGAGCTTAGCTCCCCATCGTAATAACGTTGCCAGGTTCAACCTTGTAACGAGGGAAATAATTTTGTTTTTCAATAACTTGCGTTCGCCCCCTTCGGTACCTCAGGACATGCTTCTATACATCGGGGCGAACGGGTCACTGCCTCGGCCGAGAGCGCCTTTGACCGTTCGTGCTGAGGTATCGAAGTACGAACGGTTCGTGTATTCTTGCAGCAGGATGTTTTCCCGGAATTCGGTGATGAACCTTTGGCAAAGGGTGAGCAGGGGGGACCTCATGGGTGGCCCGGACAGCTCGTCTGTCCGGGGTCCGAAGGACAGGAGGTTCCGACATCAAGAGTATCTTTTAACATTGTCCTTCCCTCTTGCCCGGCGCTGCACGCGCCGGGCGCAGACAGACGAGCTGTCTGCGCTACCCTCTTCGCTGTTTCACATCCTGCAAAGGCAATACAAGATATTCCCCTCGTGGTTGCGTCCTCATCCCCTCTCCCGGAGGGAGAGGGGAACTGAAAAGTTTTCCCGGAGGGGCGCGGGGAACCGCCTTTTTCAAAAGGGGGTTCCCCGCCAAACACTTTCTCTTCTTCTCCCCCCTCTTTTACTTTTTCCTCTCTCTTTCTTCTCCCGCCCCCTACACTTCCCGCAACGACTCCACGATGTTCATGCGAGACGCCCGGATGGCGGGCAGCACTCCCCCGGCCAACCCCATGAAAACGGAAAAGGCCATGGCCTGCAGGACGGTACGCAGGGTGAGGCTGAAGCCGAAGGCCAGTTCGGAGAAGGTCTGGAAATTGGTGGTGGATACGGTGAAGAACTGGAGGAAGGAAGCGAAGAACAGCCCCTCCCCTCCCCCGATGAAGCCGATGATGAGCGATTCCAGGAGGAACGCCAGCAGAATGTTCGAACGCTGGAACCCCAGCGCGCGCAGGGTGCCGATTTCCACCGTGCGGTTGGCCACCGCCGCGTACATGGTGATCATGGCCCCGATGACCGCGCCGACGGAAAACACGATGGTGAGCGACGTGCCCAGGATGCGCAGGAACTTGGCCATCATTTCCGACTGTTCCTTGTAGTACGTCGTTTCCCGTTTGGCTTCCAGCGTCAACCGCGGATCGTTCTCCAACCGGTGTTTCACGGCTTCGAACTGATCCCGTTCGCGCAGTCGGAAGATGACCGACGAATAGACGGACCTTCGGAACGCCTGCATGAACTGGTCGGCATCGCCCCAGATTTCCGAGCTGAAGCCGGTGTTGCCGGCATCGAAGACGCCCACCACGGTCCAGGTCCGCATGGCGAAGGTGAGGGTGTCTCCCAGTTGGGCGTTTTGGAAATTCTTGGCCACGCTCTGGCCCACCATGATTTCGTGCGAACCAAGGCGCGGGACTCTGCCTTCCGCGATCTTTATCTGGGGGCGCACGGCCAGCGACTCCGGGGAGATGCCTCTCAGCACCACGTTGGCCGGGTTGTTGCTCTCCCGTTTCCGGAGGTTGATGAGCACCACCACTTCCTTGGCCACGAGCCTTCTTCCGTCCTGCCCTACGGCGACTTCCGGCTGCGTCTCCACGATGGACGCCTGTTCACGGTCGACACCGCTCTGCACTTCGGACTGGGACGAACGCCGAATCACCACCACGTTGTCCGGGGAACCCGTGTCCACCAGCGTTTCCTGGAGTCCCTGGGCCAGCATGACGATGGCCGCGAAGACGAACACCACGAGTGCCATGCCCGACGTGGTGAGCACGGCGGTGAGGCGTCGGGCGAAAAAATTCCGGAAGCTGTAGAAGAACAGCAGCTTCATTCAGCCCAGCCTCCTTAACCCTTCGGCCACCCGCACCGACACGGCGCGCCACACCGGTACGATGGACGCAACGATCCCCACCAGCAGAGCAGCCCCCATGTCCAGGAAAATGGTCCTCGTTTCCACGTTGAAGATGGGGAAAATGGTGCCCACGGCTTTGCGGAAAGCGGTGGCCGCTGGATAGGTGAGCGCCACGCCGAGGAGCCCTCCCAGCACCGCGATGATGAGGGATTCGCCGAAAATGAGCGCGCCGATCCACAACGAGCTGAACCCCAGCGTCTTGAACACGGCGTATTCCCCCAGCCGCTCGCGCACGGACATGGCCATGGTGTTGGCCATCACCGCCATGATGATCACGATGATCACCGCCGAGACGAGCTGAATGGCATTCAGGATGGTTTCGCTCATGGAGATGAACCCGAGCGCGAAGGCTTTTTCCGTTTCGGTGAGCGTCTCCGCGTAGGAGTTTTTAAAGGTCGCGTCGATGGCTTCGGCCACCTGAGCCGCCCGATCCGGGTCGGCGATCCCGACCATGTAGAATCCCACCTGATCCGCCCGACGGGGGAAACTCTTCTTCATGGATTCGTTCAGGTATTCCCAGTGGAAGAAAAACTGCGTCTCGTCGACCGTCTCGTCCCGGCCGGTGTAGACGGCGCGGAGCACGAACGGCCACTGACCCGGATAAATGGTGCCGGTGAGGACGATGTTGTCCCCCACTTTCCAGCCGTACTTCCGGGCGAGCTTGGCGCCCACCACGCAGCCCTTGCGGTCCCGCATGAAACCGATCTTCTGGTCCGGCGGCAGTACGTATTCCGGGTAGAGCCGCAGGTAGCTGTCCGCCTCCACCGCAAAATTGGCGAAGAAATTCTTGCGGTCCACGTAGTAGGCGCCGAACCAGTTGCCGGCGGCGACAATGGTCACCCCGTCCACGGCGCGGATTTTTTCTTCATAGGAGAGCGGCAGGGGAAAGATGAGGGAAATGGCGTTGCGGGTGACCAGCCGGGTGGCGGAAGACGCCGAAACCCCGGCATACCAAGCGCTCACCACCGTACGCAGCATGCCGAAGGCCAGCACCGCGACGCAGATGCCGCACACGGTCAGCAGCACGCGCAGCCTGTTTCTAAACGTGTTCCGTATAAGCAGCTTCAGGAGCATCGGTCAGCACGCCCTTGTCCAGGTACTTCATGGACCTGGCTTTTCTGGCGGCCCGGGGATCGTGCGTGACCATGATCACGGTCTTGCCCAGTTCGCCGTTCAACCGTTCCATGAGCATCAGCACCTCTTCGGCGGAAACCCGGTCCAGGTCGCCCGTGGGCTCGTCCGCCACCAGTATGGTGGGGTCGGTCACCACCGCCCGCGCAATGGCGACCCGCTGCTGCTGCCCGCCCGAAAGCTGCCGGGGATAGTGGTCCACGCGTTCCTGCAGTTTCACCAGTTCCAAGGCGATGGTGACGTGTTCCCGGCGCTCCTTGCGGGAGAGTCCCGTCAGGAGGAGGGGGAGTTCGACGTTTTCGAACGCGGTGAGCACGGGGATGAGGTTGTAGAACTGAAAGATGAATCCCACGTGGACCGCCCGCCAGGCGGCCAGGTCCGTTTCCGACAGGGTGGTGATGTCCACGTCCCCGATCAGTATTTCCCCGGTGTCGGTGGTGTCCAGTCCGGCGATCAGGTTGAGCAGGGTGGATTTTCCGGAACCCGACGGCCCCATGAGCGCCAGAAAGTCGCCATCCTCCACGTCCAGGGTGATGTGCTCCAGCACGCTGATGATCTGGCTCCCGCGCCGATACGTCTTGGAAAGGTCTCTGATCCGTACGATGGGGGGCATGGTTCTACTTTTCCACGATCGAGACTTTGAGGCCGTCCTTCATCTTATCCGGAGGCTTCACCACCACCCGATCGCCGATTTCGCCTCCCGACAACACTTCCACCATGTCGCCCAGCCGTTTCCCCGTGGTGATTTTCGTTTCCACGGCCCGTTCGTTCTGCACCACGAAAACAATCTGCACTCCGTTCCGCGAAACGACCGCCGCCGCATCCACGGCTTTGATCGGCTTGAGTTCCTCCGTGGTCAACGGCCGGGAAAGGAAGGCCGCCTTGGCGCTCATTTCGGGCAATATGCCCGCATTGCGGTCGATAAAGGCCACCTTCACCAGTACGGACGCCTTGCTGCGGTCGGCGGTGGGCACGATCATGTGCACCTTGCCGCGAAAACGGGTGTCCGGCATGGCGTCGAGCTGAATTTCGCAGGGCTGGTCCACCCGGACCTTCCCGATGTTGGACTCGGAAACGTCCACTTCGACCTGGAGCGAATTCATGTCGGCGATGGTGACGACCGACGCCTGCACGTTGGCCGCCGCGCCGATGGGAGTCACGATGTCGCCGATGTCGGCGTTCTTGGTGAGGACCACCGCGTCGAAGGGTGCGCGTATGAAGGAATAATCCAGGTTCACCTCGGCCTGCCGCAGGGAAGCTTCCGCAGCCCTTATCAGCGCCTGCTGCGCGACGATTCCCGCCTGGTCGGCCCGGAAGCGGGCCTCCGCCACGTCGAAATCCGCTTTGCCGATGGCCCTGCGTTCCAGGAGGTCCCCCTTGCGTTCATAATCGAGCCGGGCCTCTTTCAGTTCGGCCTGCAACTGGGTGAGGGAAGCCCGGGCGGCTTCCAGATTGGCCTTGGAGGTATCCCTGGCGGCTTGAAGGTCGTCGTTTTCGAGCCGGGCGATGACGTCGCCCTTCTTCACCGTGTCCCCCTCCTCCACGAAAAGCGCGATAAGGCGGCCGGTCAGTTTGGACGACACCGCCGCCTTGCGCTGAGCCACCACGTAACCGCTGGCGTTCAGGACGCTCACCGCCTGGGAGGGATACACGTTCTGGATGCTGGTGACCTGGACGGGGGCCGCGCGGGTGAGCAGACCTTTGTAGTAGAGATACCAGGCGGCGCCCGCCAGCAGCAGGAGGAGCAGCAGCCACACGAAGCGCCGTTTTCGTTTTCCGCGGGCGACAACCGTTTTCTTGTCGATGCGCAGCCGGGAGAGATCATCCGCCGCCATGAACCACCGTTCCTTTCATCACCGTTCGTCCGCGAGGCGACTTATCTGCCGTAAAAATACCACTAAACGGAAGGATCGTCCATGGAAGGAGTCGTTGCGGGAGGGGGATCCGCCACGGAATCGCCAGGACGCGCCACGTCGTACGGTGGAAAAGCCGACTGCTCGACGTTGGAACCTCACCGTCGCTGCCCTGCCGGCACAGGTGCCGGCAGGCGAATCAAATGCTTCCACCGTCCTGAAGCTTACCAGTCCGAAGGGCTTGCCGGTTTTCCCGGGATCAGGATTTCTTCCCTCCGCAGGTCCGCCCGCACTTTTCAATCCAGCCGCGAACCATGCGGGTGCACCCCACGGCCATGGGGTTACCGGAAAGCTCCTCCAGGCTGAAGCGCATTCGGGTTTTCCAGTTGACCACTTCCGACGTGGTGCCCGGCATGTTCTGCTGCCGCTGGTCCCGAAAGATATCCTCCTGGTTGATCACCATCAGGCGCGACGGCGTCATGGCGAGCACTCCCACCACGGCGGAATGCATTTCCGGCGTGGGGACATACTCCTGAGCCGGGTCGCCGGAATGATCGTGGGGCAGCAGCCATTTCTCCTGCAACAGGTGAAGCAGCTTCGCCTTGTCCTGTTCCCGTTCGACCCGGCTCCGCTGAAGCGTCGATTCATCAGGGAAGAGGTTCAGGTCCCGGCGGGTATGGATGTCGAGGCACTTCCACCAGGCCTCGAAGGGCGGCAGGTCGTGGGTGCTTATGGCCACCAGCGCCTGATCGGGGTATTCATCCGGGTTCTTGAAATTGCCCGCCCGGTCCTTTTCGAAATAGAGAAGCCGATAGGAAAAGATGCCGCGCTCCTTGAAAAGCGTGCGGACTTCTTCCGGTACCGTGCCGAGGTCCTCTCCGATGACGAGGGTTCGATTGCGCACGCTTTCGAGCGCCAGGATGCCGATGAGGTCCGAAGCGGGGTAGCGCAAGTACGCTCCCCTTGCGGCATCTTCGCCGTCGGGAATCAGGAATAACCGAACGAACTGCATGGCGTGGTCGATGCGCAGAGCGCCCCCGCCCCTCATGGCGCGGTGCACCACCCGCCGGAAGTACCGGTAGCGGTCCTCGCGCAGGGCGTCCGGATTCAGGGGAGGGAATCCCCAATTCTGGCCCATGGGGGAAAACGGGTCCGGCGGGGCCCCAGCGGTCACGGACCGGGCGTAGAGGTCCTTACGCATCCAGGCATCGGAACCGTCGCCGTCTACCGCCAGGGGTAGGTCGTGGTAGAGGCCGATCCGTAGTCCCGCGTTTTCCAGATGTTCCTCCACCGAACGAAGCTGCCGGTCGATTTGCCACTGCAGATAGCCGTGGAAAGCGACTTCCTTCCCGTTTTTCTCCGCGAACCGTTTTACCGCGACCGAATCGGGTTCCCGATACTCCCGTGGCCAGTTCCGCCATCCGTAGAGCGGCTCGTCCGCGGTGCTAAACTGTTCGTACAGCGCCATGAAGAGGGCGAAGCCGCGCAGTTCATCACCCCGTTCCTTCACGAACCGTTCAAAATCGATTCGGTCGGGATCGTACTCCGGACGGGCCATGAAGGCTTCGAACGCCTCGTACAAAAACCGCCGTTTCAGCTGGGACACTCCGCCGTAAAACACTTCCTGCCCCTGGCGCAGCGATTCCATTTCATGGCGGGTGACTTCGGATTCCAGGGCCGCGCGCAGCGAGGGATCGTCTTCGAACCCGGTTGCCGCCTCCACGTCCAGGTAGAGGAAATTGTAAAAGAGCCTGGTGATGGGCATGTAGGGGCTGTGCCTGTAGGGCTCCTCGTTGTGGATGGCCAGCAGCGGATTGATGCCGATGACGTCCGCGTTGAGTTCTTCCGCCGTCCAGTCGGCCAGGGCTTTCAGGTCCGTGAAGTCCCCCACCCCCCAATTGCGGGAAGAGACCAAGCCGTAGAGGGCCACCGCGACGCCGGCCGCCTTCCCGTCTCCTTCCAGGCAGGGGGGAAGATAGGCCCTGGAGGGGCAGACGATGAAATCCGTTTCTCCCCGGTACTCCTCCACGCCGCCCGTGCAAACCATGGTGAGCGTGTAGTAGCCGATCTCCGGGAGGAGGGGAATTTCCAGGAGATAACGCTGATAGACCCGGCCGTTGTCGGCAAACAGTTCGGCCTTTTTCAAGTGCGATTCGAGAAACGTTTTCCGTCGCATGCTTCCCGATTCATCCGTGATGTCCAGGCGGAACTCTTCGAACGGCGATGCTTTCGAATCGGCATCGACTGGAACCTGAACCGGAAGTGGGTGATAGTCGTCTTCGTACACCACCCAAACGGGCGGCACGAATCGCATCCATTCGGACGCCACCCGTTCGCGCAGGAACTTCTCCAGCGCTCCATCCGTCTCGGTGTCGCACCCCATGGCGCGCAGGAGATGCAGTTTCGTCTCCGTATCGGCATGATGAAGCGTTCCCCAGATGTCATAATAGGAAGGTTCGATACCCATAAGGCCGGCCAGTTGATTGATTACCGCTTCCCGTTCGGTCGCTTCCCGGTTCGTCACATCCATAGGTTCTCCGTCTTTACCGATCCGACAGTTCGCTTGCCTCGCCTTTCACGGCTGAAGAAAAGCCGTCACCCGGGGAAGCCGCGTTTTCGAAGGAGTTTACCAATACAGGATTCCGGCTTCCACCGGAATGAAAAACAAAAGAAACCTTTGTTTCAAAGTGGCTTTTTCCAGAGGGTAGCATACCGCGCATATACGGGAACAGGGTTGTAAGCAAAACATTTTCAGCCTCGACGCGAAAGAATCGTGGAACGCATACGTGGAAAAACCCCGGTTTTCAGACCATGACGCAACGTAGTCGTGGATTTTCCCGGTTCGTTGATGGAGTCGGCCGTGAACAGGAACTGCTTGAGAAAAAACAGCTCCCGAGGTATACACCCCATGCACGTAAGTGAACCGTTCACAAAGAAACCTCCAGGCCATCGTTAACGATACCTTTCCAAGGGCGAAAAGAGAGATTCTCATTTTGGCTCGCACCGGCTCCAACGAAGGCGAATGACACCCTCCGGCTCCACGCCACAGACTCCGGCCTACGCTCTCGTGCTGTCAGGCGGCCGGACGGGCACGACCTATCTGACCGAACTCATGCAGAAGGCATACCCGCGGGCACTGGTGCTGCAGGAGCCCATACCGTCCCGATCGCTTTGGATGCTCTCCAACGCCGCCGACTGGGGCTTCCCCACCCGGGAATTGGCCCTGCGCATTTTTTGGACCACCCGCCGCAGCTGGCTGAGGAGGAACGGGAATTACTCCCGGCTCGTCGAGATCAATCCATTCCTGACGCCATATGCCCATCTTCTGAGGCCCGAGCACGGAAATCCGCGCATACTGCACATCGTCCGGCATCCGTTCACCTGGGTGTCCTCCATTCTGGCCTTCAAAGCGCACGGTTGGCGGGCACATTTCGTCCCACACTTGCCCCTGGCTCACGGGCGTCCCCGCGAAGCGGCCGAATTCTGGTCCGGGCTCACGGACGTGGAACGCTTTGCATGGCGCTGGAAAAAGATCAACGAACGCATCGAATCATGTGGCCGAAACGGACTGAGTTACCTTCGTATCCGCTACGAAGACATGTTTGAACGGGACCGTCCCGTGTTCGAAACCATGCGGGCCGCCATTGAACATCTGGGGATGGACGCCTCGCTGCTTCCGGCCGATGTATTCTGTTTATCGAAACGGGTGAATTGCGCGCCGGTACCGACGTCCGGAATCTGGCCCCGATGGAGTGACGAACTAAAAAGAAGCATCATTTCCGTCGCCCAGCCGTACGCGGATCGCTACGGCTATGGGATGATGTAGGAAAGTGTATGCAGGGAGTTCGGCTTCGCATGGGATCCGTATGTTCTCCTTCCGCGCTCGGGACGCTGCTTCCTGGCGATCGGGTCTCGTGAATTGGCGGCTCCTGGGCGGACTTCTCGTCCATGCCGACATCCGGTACCTTGCGGTTGCCGCTCATCCATGGCACTCTCGATAGTGATTTCGGCGTGGCGCATCACGGCCCTGCTTCCCGCAATGGAATACGGGAACCGGGAGCGATTCGGAGAGCTCTGGAAGTGAGCTGCGCTCACAGCTTCTGTTGCGCATACCCCTTTTCGCACCGGTGAAGTGCGTTCTTCGCGCTGCTCCGACCAGACTCGACGTTCCCTGCAGCGATCCATCGCCTTTTTTACCATATTGAGAGTATGGGACCTTCGGGTGGTGGTATCCGCTTTTGTGCTGGCGGGGAGTGCCTGATGGCGAGCAGGATGACGGCAGCTCACCCCTTGTCGTCCTGTCGGCCGTACTCTGCATTTTCCTCTACGTAATCTCGTGGAGTCGATCGTTCGACTCTGCGTCGGGTTTCCTTGTTTCTGGAGCGTTTCATCGGCACCGGAACCCGTGCACCGCTCCGGCGGAAGCTGGCGGAGGCGGCGGACGTTTTCAGCCGTGGCGATGAAGGAGCGCTGGGCAGCGGTTCCGCGCCGTGCCTGCCCTGCTGCGTTGGGCGATGTCCTTTACTGACGTTCTATTGCCTGTTCATTCCCTGGGGTTCCGTGCGAGGATTGATGAAACCGTTCTGTTCGTAAGCGGAATTTCGTTCCTCGCCGTGATCCCCCTGCACACCATCGGCGGACTGGGACTGGTCGAAACCGGACTTTCGGGCTTCCTGGTTCTGGCCGGACAACGGCCCTCCCAGGCAACTACGTTGAGTTTCAGTACAAGTGCTCTCCACATCGCGCTTTCCATTGCCGTTCCGTCTCCTGATCCTCCCGCTGCTCGTCCGCATACGTCGGCCGGCGGGAACGGGGAAAACCGCAAAACCCCGTTCTTTCGGCGGCGGCACGCCCGAATGCGCCGGTGAAGAAGGAGGATATCCCCCCGGATGTCCGATTCGAGCAGCATGAACCGAGGAGAACCGTGAGTCCGGATACGGAAAACAACGAGAAGAAAACCGTGGCCGTAATCATACCGGCCTACAAGGTGAGGAACGCCATCGGCGACGTGCTCGGCGCCATCGGGCCCGAGGTGGATCGTATCTACGTGGTGGACGACTGCTGCCCCCAGGAAACCGGAAAATTCGTCCGGCAGACCATCGGGGATAAGCGGGTGTTGGTGCTGTTCCACGAGCGGAATCAGGGGGTGGGAGGCGCGACGTTGACCGGTATGAAGGCGGCGGTGGCCGACGGCGCCGACTGCCTCATCAAAATCGACGGCGACGGACAACACGATCCCTCCTTTATAGGAGAAATGGCGGCGCCTATTCTGGCGGGAGAAGCCGACTACACCAAAGGCAACCGCTTCTATCGTCTGGAAGACCTCAGCGGTATGCCCCCCGTCCGAATCGTCGGCAACGCCATCCTCTCTTGTCTGGCAAAACTTTCCACCGGCTATTGGAACGTATTCGACCCCACCAACGGCTACATCGCCATCCACTCGGTGGTCTTTCATCAGCTTCCCGAGGATAAAATCAGCCGGGATTACTTCTTTGAATCGGACATGCTCTTCCGCCTCTATACGGTACGGGGAAAAATCGTTGAAATCCCCATGCACGCCGTATACGGCAACGAAGAATCGAGTCTGAAGCCCCGCAAGACCATGCTGCCCTTTCTGTGGAAACATCTGGCCAACACCGGCAAACGCGTGGCCTACTCCTATTTCCTGCGAAATTTTTCCATGGCCTCCCTGCTCTTGCTGTTCGGCCTGTCCCTGTTCCTTGGGGGAACCGTTTGGGATTCTTCACGTGGCTCCACTACTTGAAACTCGCTTACGGTGCTCCGGTGGGCTCGGTCATGTTGCCGGCACTCATGATCATCGTGGGATTTCAGATGCTGATCGGATTTCTGGGGATAGACGTCGCATCTGTCCCTTATGAACCGGTGCAGCGCCGCCTGGGTTTGCTGCGACCGAAAAGAAACGCCGCTCAATGCCGGTCACGGACCTGCTCTCGGATAGGGACATCTCATATGCTTAGTCGAGGAAAAATGGGCTTTCACCTCGATCTGGAGAGCGATTATGCTTCGGGAAACTTGAGGCACTCAAGGGGATGGACGGCTGAAGGATCTCCTGGCAGGCGAATCGGTGCCGCCACCGTATTGTGGAAGGCTCCTGTTCGAAAGAATCCCGACTTCGTCCGGGGGCTGGACTTCCATGATCGATCTGCAAATGCACTGTTACACACTGCCGGGAGGGCGACACGAGCGAGATCTGGAGAGGTCCGCCGAATTGTTCGACGCGTCTCGGTGACGGCCCGAGGGTATCGAGCCACACGTTTCGCCTTAGCCGGAAATCTTCCGGGCACTGCGGAGGCAGGGTTTTTGTGGGACTCGTCGTCTGGCATCTCCTTTAGGCTACGGGGCCAATCGGGCGGAGGCGTGGCGGAGCGCCCGGGCTGCAGTTCGTCTGGACGGCGGGCCATGACGAGTTCCCGCTGGCGGTGGGCTTGGGTTACCGCTGCCCCCATTCATTTATGCACTCTTCGCGCCGATGGACAGCCGACGCGGTGGCGAGACTCGGGGGGCTCCCCGGCTGCTGTTTACGACATGCACATGGTGGACCTGGTCCGCACGAGTTCCGTGGAGCGGTCGAACATCCCCGCTTCGGCCGCACTTTTCTATCGCCTCTCTTGGTTGGGAAGGGGCGACGACACGTTGGCGAACTGAGACGGATGATCCGACATCTGCGGGCCCGGGGGTATCGACCGGCCTCGGGACCATTATCGGGAATGCGCGACGGCGGCGTTCGGCAATGGCCGATGATCTCTACCACATCCGGTTCTCTTCGGAATTCGTCGCCGCGTGGAGGGACCTCGTATCGAACGTGTTTCGCTGGAGGGTGGATGAAGGGTTCGCATTGTGCCCAGGCCGGGAGGATTCCCCGCGTGGCCACGCATGTTCCGCTGCTGAGTTACAGCGACCTGAACCTCGCCGGGGCGCAGGCGCTTCTCATGCGCGTGCCCCGCACTCGATTTCGGTAAAAGTGCTCCCCGATGCGTCCGAAACCGGTCGCCCGAAGCGGCGAACGGTGTCATGCGGTTGGATATCGAAGGCAAGAACCCGGATCGCGTGGGAGGGAGACCTTCGTCCGTGCAGAAACAGGGCCAGGGTGTCGTCCGGTAGAACTACAAGGTGGTCGGGGCGGAGAGTGATCGGACGCTCCGGGATGGTTATGCGTGTTCTGGTGATCATGCGCCGCGACGGGAACCGGATGGCCGTTCTCCGAAGGAGGAGGCGATCGGGCGGGCCGCTCCTCAAGGGAGGACGCCCCTCCCCTTCGCTCATGCACCGGACAATGACGGCCCGCTTCCGCGGGTGTGGAACTGGAAAGAAGATGGTCCGACCATTGACGCCTGGAGAGCGATCGAGGAGCGGTGGCGGCCCGCTTCGATTTCGATTCGGCGTTCCGCCTATGAGGGGACGACGACGAATTCAAGAGAAAGGGGGGGCCATGCTGTATCGTGCACACGTTAGCAGTAGCCCCCTCTCCGTCTACGGGGCTATGAAGCGGCGGCTGGCATCTGGCGGCGGCTTCCTCCGTGGGTCACGGACAGGCTGGGTCCGTGGTATGCCGAGATTTCCCGAAATGTGATTGGAACGAAAATGGACCAAAAGGCTTACTGGAGGGATCTGTTCCAACGTACGGGCTGAGCGAAGGCAATCAAGCAGAAGAAGATCTTTGCATCGGCGGAAATACTGTGCTCCTGCACGACACCGTGCGGAACCATCGGCTCTCCAGAGGGCTTCGAATCTGAGCGGGTGCGGCGATGGATCGGTGAGCGCGACTGGCCGAACGATACGGTGGCAGGGACGCCCGACATGGCCCGGAGATGACGGGACACGGAAGAACTCCTCGTTCATTGACAGGGGAATGCCCGTTATATCTTTGGTGGAGTCCGTCACCCTCGTGGAGAATCCGCAGGCCTGTCTGACTTCGCTCGCCGTCTGGTAAAACCCGGAGGATGTATGGTGGTGAGCGTGATCAATTCGGTCGTTTTGCGCTGCGCGGTCGGGGGACTGTACCGTTTCTCCGGAAAATCCTTCCCAGCGGCTCTCGATTGAAGCGGTCCGGGGAGAGCCTCCGCCGCGGAGGATGTACGACGAATAAAAATCGTTCGAGTGCTGCTTCCTGTGTTCTTCCTCACCTCGAAGTGAGAAGGGAAAAAACAATGCTCACGAACATGCGAAGAAGGGGAATCATGCGGTTCGTCTCCCTTCCCGAACGGTTCTCGGAAAAACAAAAGAAGATTCTCTGCGCCGTCCTCGTAGGCGTTATCTCACTGGCGACCTACCTGGGCCATAAGCCCGCCATTTGCTGGGACATGGCTTTTTATACCGTCCGGGGGCTTAACATTTTCCATGGTTTCGGATATGTGGGTGCGGATCAACAGACGGTATTCTTCAATCGCGGTCCTTTGTTTCCCGCCATGATCGCCTCCGCCATGTGGATCGACCAGACGCCGGAGGCGGCGTTCTGGGTGGTTCGCATCTTCGCCCTCGTCACGCCGCTGCTGCTTTTTTTTGTGGGAAGACAGATTGCCGGCGTGACGGTGGGCACCGTCGCCGCCGTGGCCTATGCAACCACATTCGGAGTCAACTACGCTTCCATGCGGCATCTCGACGCGGTATGGCCGGCGTTCATCCTTTTGGCGCTCATCGCGAACATCGCGGCACAACGCGGGAGCGGGTTCTTCCTCGCCGTCCTTTCCGGCGTCTGCCTCGGCATCGGATACCTGGTCAAGGAAGCGACCATCGTGTACTTCATCGTTCCTCTCTCGATATGGTTTCTCCTGCCGGAGTTCCGGAACAGGCGAGGGTTCGGCCTGGCGCTGGCCGCAACCGGTTCCGCCCTGCTCTGCATTGCTCCCTGGGCGACCTACGTATGTGTCCATACGGGCTCATTCCACCTCACCGGAGTTCAGGGGGCCAACGTCCTGCGGTCAACGGTTCTCGACGATCGGGGGGCGGCCGGAGCTTCATTGATGGGAGAACTCCTGCATGTCGCGAGGGTGACGTTGAACCAGTCGATCCTCGACGTCTTTCCGCTCGGTATTCTGGTGTTGTGCGGAACGTTGGCGCCGTTTTTCCTGATGGTTCGCCGCAACCGCATGTTCAGACCGGTCGCCCTCTGCATCCTCATCAATGTGCCGCTCGTGGTGTATGTGGCCACTCGAGGCTGGCGTATCGGCTATTATGTACCCTTTTACCAGTTCAGTTTCCTCGGTCTGGCGGCCCTGGTGGCGTTTCTGACTGAACGGCTCTCGGTCCGGCTGCACATACGGGAAATAAAGTGGGCTCTGCCCGCCGCCTTTCTGGTCGCCTGGATAGTGGTACAGGCGGTCGTTCCCAATGCCGCCCAAAAGACGAACTCGGATTTTCTGAGCGGCTCACTGCTGGCCGGCGGCATGGGTATTCCGTCCGTAACCATCCAGGGAAACCATTTTGACAGAAAAAAGTACGCCCCCGTGCTGGCGGAAATAGAACGGAGCGGAGCGTCCGTACAGACGGTGATGGCCGACTCCGCCCCGGCGGCCAACGCGCTTTATTTCTTTTCGGATGCACGGCTCCGAACCATACCCATGCCCTGGGTGTTCTGGTTGCAAAATCGTCGGGCTGCGGAAAGCTGCACTCTCTCCCTGGCATCCTCGGCCCCCCCCCTCTATTTCAAATATGGAAAGGGTGTTTCCATCTTTCTCTTCGCGGAGCACCTCATGGAAACAATCAAAACAGAGAACATAAGTCATATCGTCACCACCGGATTTTATGGATCGGAAATGGACGAGTATCTGAACCTCCATCCCGCGTTCAAACGGATCGCTTTGGCGGGGCCCCCCAACCGCAGAATAGGATTATGGTCCGTGGACCGGTCAAAACTGGCCGTAATGAAATTCTCCGTGTTCGTGGACCGCAAAACCATCGAGGCCGTATCCGAACTCAGAGAAAAAGAGCCCCGCCGGTATGAAGCAATGATTGCGGGGATCCAATCATGCCTGGGACCGGAATTCGACCGGCATTATTTCGAAAGCTGGTTCCCGTTCGGTGCATCGAAAACACGGGAACGGTCAGGACAATGACGGCATCGACTACAATAAACTATTTCGAAACCTGGGCGGCGGACCGCTTCAATCTCTGGACTCACTACCAGATGACGCTGCGCGCCTTCACTTCGGGGCTCATCCGAGGCGATGTCCTGGATGTGGGCTGCGGGTCCCGGGTCTTCTACGACCTGCGTGGAGCCGAAAGCTGGACGGGCGTGGACGTCTCGGACCGGATGCTGGACGGCTTACGGTTCTACGACCCGGTTGCTCCGGAAAAAGTTACGCTGCACCGGGGGGACATTTTCACTCTTCCTTTCGCGGACGAGTCGTTCGACACCGTGTGCTCGTTTTTTCTGCTGCACCACCTGGGCCGGTCGAATTTCAGCGAAACCTCGCGCCGTATCACGAAAGGCCTCCTGCAGCTCGGGCGGGTACTTCGGCCGGGAGGAACGCTCATTGTGGCCGAAAACATCGCCGGGCCGTTGGAGCTGATGTATCACCTGGCCTATCCGCTGACGTTTCCCGTCGTCCGTCGGTTATGGAACGTTGAATTGCCCTATTTCCTCACGCTGAAGCAGTTCCGAAGGGTAGCCGAACAGGCGCGATTTTCGGAATGCCGGTTCGTGCATTTGAAGATAGAGGACAAAATCTTCAACCCGGTCCTGGGCTTGAACGTGCCGCCCATCCTGTCGTCGGACCCGATACAGAAGATGACGCTGTTCCAGTTGCGTCGTTGACTCGGAAGAACACATGGGACGGAGACAAAACGCGGAATTTCTCGCCGCATGCAGAGAAGTCATGAAAACCGTGGCGGCCGGGCGCGTTGCTCATTCCCTGGACGAACAGGCCGTGCCCGCCTATCTCTCCGGAAATGTTCTTTCGAGGTGGGTGTTCTGGTCCCGCTTGCACTGCGTTATGGAAGCGGTCGGACCGTCCGGCGGGAAGTGTCTGGACTTCGGCTGCGGGACCGGGATTCTGCTCCCTTTTCTGACCCATCGTTTCCGGGAAGTGTTCGGAGTGGACACCTATCCGGAATTCGCCCGTGCCTTTATCGTGGCCTGCGCCGATGGTCGATTACAGGGAACGGGAACAGTGACCATCTTCAGCTCTCTGGACGAATTACACCCGGCTCCCGGTTCATTGGACCTCATCCTGGCGCTGGACGTGCTGGAGCATCTGGACGACCCGGCAGATACACTGGCGGCCATGGCCCCGCTCCTCAAACGCGATGGTGCGCTGATCGTTTCCGGACCCACCGAGAACCTGCTTTACCGCCTGGGCCGACGGCTGGTCGGATTTCAAAATCGATTCCACCATCACACCATCTACGACATAGAACGGGCGATGAAGGCGCATTTCAGGGTGCAGAGGCTGAAGACGCTCCCTCCCATCGTCCCCCTGTTCCACATTCTCCGGGCCACGCGGCTTTCGCAGAATGACTGAACGCACGTTTCGGCCACCAGTGTCCGACTGCCTTTCGCGGTCCGCGTCGCATCCATCCGTACGCGGGTTGTTCGCGGACCATTTATTGACAACGAAATGACAGGTGGCTATAAGGTTGACCAAAGGAAACCATCATGCTCTTGCAGATAAATCCACAAAACCCCCAGAAGCGCCTCATCCAGAAGGTGATCGACGTGCTCGAAAACGGGGGGATCATTATCTATCCCACGGATACCCTTTACGGAATCGGGTGCGACCTCACGAATCGCCGCGCCGTGGAAAAGATTTACCAGATCAAGAAAAGACGTGCTCAGAAGCCGTTCAGCTTCATCTGTTCCGACCTGAAAAACATCAGCAGCTACGCGAAGGTAAGCGACTTCTCCTACAAAACCATGAAACGGCTGTTGCCCGGCCCGTACACGTTCATCCTTGAAGGTACCAAACTCGTTCCCAAGATCATGCAGACCAACCGCAAGACGGTGGGCATCCGCGTTCCGGATAACCAGATCTGTCTGCAGATCGTGGAGATGCTCGGGAAACCCGTCATCAGCACCAGCGTTATCCTTCCCGATCAGGAAGTACCCGTCGAACCGTACGAGATGGAAAATTTTTTCGGCCCCCGTGTGGATGTGGTGGTGGACGGGGGACCGGTGCCGGGAGTGCCTTCCAGCGTCATTTCCCTGATAGACGATCAGCCTGAAGTGGTACGTCAGGGCTACGGCGACGTTTCCGAATTCCTTTAGCCGCGGGCATCGGCCGGAATCGCCGGCCCACCGGCTGCTCCCCCCCGTGGAGACAAGAACAGCGACCATGCAGACAAAACAGGATATCCTCCGTCGACTCCCCAGTGTTGATGAAATGCTTCGGGACCCCTCCGTGGCCCCCCTTCTCGAACGCTACCCGCGGGACCTGGTGGTGAACGGGGTCCGTAGTGTTCTGGAAGCAGTGCGCAGCGAGGTGATATCCGCAGAGACGGAAGCTGCGCTTCCCGGCAGGGACGAAATGGCCCGGCGCATGACCGGGAACGTGGAACGATCCGCCCGACCGAATCTCCAACGGGTCATTAACGGCACAGGCGTCGTCGTGCACACCAATCTCGGGCGTTCCCTGCTGGCGGAACGGGCCATCGAACGCATGGTGGAAGTGAGCCGGGGGTACTCCAACCTGGAATTCGATCTCGACCGGGGAGAACGCGGTTCCCGCTATTCGCACGTGGAAGGTATCCTGAGGGAACTCACGGGAGCCGAATCGGCGTTGGTGGTGAACAACAACGCGGCAGCCGTCTACCTGTCGCTGGGCACTCTCGCCGTCGGACGGGAAGTGATCGTCTCCCGTGGGCAGCTGGTGGAAATCGGCGGGTCCTTCCGTATTCCGGACGTCATGGCCCGCAGCGGAGCAAAGCTCGTCGAAGTGGGGGCCACCAACAAGACCCACCTGCGAGACTACCGCGCAGCCGTCACCGAACAGACGGGGCTCCTGCTCAAGGTGCACACCAGCAATTACCAAATCGTGGGGTTCACCTCCGAGGTCCCGCTGGAGGAAATGGTGACGCTGGGGCGGGAACTGAACGTCCCGGTCATGGAAGACCTGGGCAGCGGCTGCTTCATGGACCTTTCCCGCTTCGGGCTCCGGAAGGAACCCACGGTACAGGAAACGGTGAAGACGGGGGTGGACATCTGCACGTTCAGCGGCGACAAACTGCTGGGCGGACCGCAGGCCGGAATCGTGCTGGGCAGGAAAAGCTACGTGGATCTCATCAAAAAAAATCCGGTGAACCGGGCGTTCCGCATCGACAAACTCACGCTCGCCGCTCTCGAAGCAACCCTTATGCTCTACCGCAACGACGACGATGCCCTGCGCGAAATACCGACGCTTTCCATGATCTGCGCCGACCAGAAAACCCTTTCGACGCGAGCCCAGCGGTTGGCGGCGCGGTTGCGGAAAGTTGCCTCCGGACGATACGATACCGATGTGACGGACGGCGTTTCCCGTGTGGGAGGCGGCGCGCTGCCCACCCAGGACCTCCCCACGCGGTTGGTGGCGATCACTCCTCACACCATGTCCTCCTCCCGGATGGAAAAACTGCTGCGGAAGAGCGATCCGCCGCTCGTGTGCCGGATCGAACACGACCGGGTACTGCTGGACGTACGTACGATCACTGAGGCCGAACTCCCCCTTGTACAACGAAGTTTCGAATTCCTTGCAGGATGATGTTCCAATGACGACGGACGATTTCGACGGAAACGCCATGGAAGAGCGGCTGATGGAAATATGCAGGGAAGGCAACCTCCTGAAGGAGACCTTCTTCGCCCGGCACGGCTCCGCCGTGGTCAAGGCCGCCCAGGCCATCGCCGCCTGCTTCAACCAGGGGAACCGGTTGTACCTTTTCGGGAACGGCGGCTCCGCTTCCGACGCCCAGCACATCGCGGCGGAATTCGTAAACCGGTTCATGCTGGAACGCCCGGGCCTGCCCGCCGTGGCGCTCACCACCGACTGTTCGGTGCTCACCAGCGTGAGCAACGATTACGGGTTCAAATACATCTTCTCCAAGCAGCTCAAGGCGCTGGCCCACCGGGGAGACGTGGCCTGGGGCATCAGCACCAGCGGTTCCTCGCCCAACGTGGTCGAAGGGCTCAACACGGCCAGAAACCTTGGGTTGCACTGCATTGCGCTCACGGGCGGTAAGGATTCCCAGGCGGCGCTTTTGAGCGACATCGCCCTGGAAGTGGAAGGCTCGGACACGGCGCGGGTGCAGGAGGTTCACATCGTGGTGGGACACGCCATCTGCGAACTGGTGGACACCATCCTTTTCCGGTATCGAAAATGAACGTGGAACCGATACAGCTGAACGATTTGAAGACGGGAAGCCTGGCGGAACGACCCAGCAAGGTGAACCGGGACATGTTCGGTACGCCCTGGACCAAAGGTGGAAGCATTTCCGGATTTCTGGATTCCCTGCCCCGAATCCTCGCCGCCGAGGATTTGCGGGACATCGCCGCCCGCGTGGTGAAAGCGGTCGCGGCGGGAAAAACGGTGCTCCTGGGCATGGGCGCCCACCCCATCAAGGTGGGACTTTCGCCCATTATCATCGACTTGATGGAGCGGGGGGTGATCAAGGGAATCGCCATGAACGGTGCGTGCATCATCCACGACAGCGAAACGGCAATAATGGGGCGCACCAGCGAAGACGTGGCGGCGGGACTCGCCGCCGGGGGCTTCGGTATGGCGGAGGAAACGGCGGTTTTCATCAACGGCGCGGTGCGCGAAGGCTACGCGGCGGGGATGGGAATCGGCCGCTCGGTCGGACAGGCGCTGCTCGACCGCAACGCTCCCTACGCCTGCGATTCCATTTTGGCCCGAGCGGCGCGGCTGGAAGTTCCCGTCACGGTGCACGTGGCCATGGGAACGGACATCGTGCACTTTCATCCGTCCTGCGATCCGGAAGCCGTGGGAGGAGCAAGCCACCTGGATTTCCGCACCTTCTGCTCGCTGGTGGCGGGGCTCAAGGAGGGGGTCTTCATCAATCTCGGCTCGGCCGTGATCATCCCCGAGGTATTCCTGAAGTCCCTCACCCTGGTGCACAACCTGGGGTACGACGCTTCCGGGTTCACGACGGTAAACATGGATTTCAACCGCCACTACCGGCCCTTGACCAACGTGGTGCAAAGGCCCACCATGGAGAGCGGCAAAGGCTTTCACCTGACGGGACATCACGAAATCATGTTCCCGCTTCTGGCGGCAACCATTATTGAAGGAATGGAGTGAGCTATGAGCAGAGAAATCAGCATCATCGCCGGCGGCATGACCTTCAAGGGCGTCCTCAACAACTCCGTAACGGCCGACACCGTGTGGGAGAACCTGCCCATGGAATCCAGGGTCAACACCTGGGGCGACGAGATCTACTTCGGCATCGGGATATCCGTTGACCTGGAGAAAGGGGCATCGGCCGCCGTGGAAAAATTCGACATGGCCTTCTGGCCTCCGGGACAGGCGTTCTGCATCTTCTTCGGCCGGACTCCGGTATCCACCGCCACCGAGATCAGGGCGGCGAGCGAAGTGAACGTCCTGGGCCACATCGAGGGCAGCGCGGAAGACCTGAGGAAGGTCCGGTCGGGGAGCGCCATCCGGCTTGAAAAAGCGTGATATGTTCTTATGTTGATGAAAGAAAACCATCGGGAGACGATTATCGATGCCTATTTTTGAATATGAATGCAAATCGTGCCGGAACCGGTTCGAAACGCTGGTTATCCGCTCGAACGAAGTCATTTGTTGTCCGCAGTGCAAGGGTACGGACGTCAACAAGCTCATGTCCGCCTGCTGCTTCACCAGCAAGGGCGGCGACGGATCGGTGAAGAGGGCGGCGGGCACTTCCGGCTGCGCCGGGTGCACTTCCTCTTCGTGCAGTTCCTGCCATTAATTCGTACACCATGAGGAACCGTTTTTCGGGGGACCCTCTTTTTAAAAACAAAAAGACGGCTCCCCGATCCCTTCCCGGCGGGAGAACCTGAAGCGTGAGGGGAAACGTCCACAATTCACTGCCGCCGAAGGCAGCTTCCGAAGGGTTTTCCAAAAGAGGTTCTCCCGGAAAAGAAAACGACTGAAAGTACTCCATGGATAACATCACAATCGGCACCCGCGGAAGCGCTCTCGCCTTGTGGCAGGCCCGGTGGGTGAAATCGCAGCTCGAGTCCCGCCATGAGGGGCTTCGTGTGGAGCTGGTCCTCATAAAGACCAAGGGAGACACGATCCTCGACACCGCTCTGTCCAAGGTGGGAGGCAAGGGCCTCTTCGTCAAGGAAATCGAAGAAGCCCTGCTCCGGCGCGAAACGGACGTCGCGGTTCACAGTATGAAGGACGTGCCGGCCGAACAGCCGGAGGACCTCGTCATCGGCGCCGTTCCCGAACGGGAAGACCTGCGCGACGTGCTCATTTCCCGGGACGGCAAGCCTCTGGAGCAGCTCCCCCCCGGCGCCCGCATCGGGACCGGCAGCCTGCGGCGGCAGGCTCAGCTTCTGGCCCTTCGGCCCGACCTCACCGTCGTTTCCATCCGGGGCAACGTGGACACCAGAATCCGCAAACTGCAGACCGACAACCTTGACGGAATCATCCTGGCCGCGGCGGGGATGAAACGGATGGACATGTCCCATCTGGTGACCCAATACTTTTCACCGGAAACCATGCTCCCGGCCATCGGCCAGGGAGCCCTGGCCATCGAAACCAGGCGCGACGACCGCCGCACCCTGGACCTCATTTCGTTCCTGAAGCACGAACGGACGGAAATCGGCCTGACCGCCGAGCGATCCTTCCTGCGGACCGTGCAGGGCGGCTGCCAGGTGCCCATCGCCGCCTGGGCCGACGTAGCCGGCCCCGTGGTGAAACTGCACGGGCTGGTGGCCGATCTGGACGGCCGTACGGTCATCAGGGAATCGATGCAGGCGCCCATTGGACAGACGGAAGCGCTGGGCAGGGAGGTGGCGGAAAAGATTCTGGCCCGGGGAGGCAGGGAAATATTGGACAGTTTGCTGGAGAATCAATCATGAGCACGGGCACCGTCTATCTGGTGGGAGCGGGCCCCGGCGACCCCGGCCTCATTACCGTCAAGGCGGTCGACCGGATCAAACGGGCCGACGTCATTGTTTACGATTTCCTGGCCAACGAGGCGGTGATGGACCACGCCCGGCCCGAAGCGGAACGCATCTACGCCGGGAAAATGGGCGGCTGCCACGCCATGCGGCAGGAGGACATCAACCGGCTCCTGGCGGACAAGGCGCTCGAAGGAAAAACCGTGGTCCGGCTTAAAGGGGGCGACCCCTACATCTTCGGGCGGGGCGGGGAGGAAGCGTCCTTCCTTTTCGAACACGGCGTACCGTTCGAAGTGATCCCCGGCGTTTCTTCGTCGGCGGCCGCTCCGGCCTACGCCGGAATCCCGCTCACCGACCGCCGCCACACGGCGTCGGTCACCCTCATTACCGGCCACGAGGACCCTACCAAGGACGGGTCGTCCATCAATTGGGACAAGATCGCCACCGGCGCGGGCACCGTGGTATTCCTCATGGGGGTCAAGAACTTGCCGAGCATCGTGGAAAACATGATCCGGCACGGCAGGAGCGCGGACACCCCGGCGGCGGTGATCGAGCGGGGCACCACGCCACGACAGAAAACCGTGACCGGCACCCTGGAAACCATTGTCGCCAGGGCCCGGGAAGCGGACATCCACCCTCCGTCCATCATCCTGGTGGGCGAAGTGGTTACCCTGCGCCCGCAGCTCAACTGGTTCGAAACCCGTCCGCTCTTCGGCCGAACCATCGTGGTGACCCGCGCCCGGCGGCAAGCGAGCGGATTTTTGGCGCGCCTCGGGGAACTGGGCGCCGAAGCGGTGGCCTTTCCCACCATCGACACCGTGCCGCCCGATACCTTCGAACCTCTGGACGGAGCCATCCGTCGCCTCTCCGACTACCAATGGCTCGTCTTCACCAGCGTAAACGGCGTGGAGTTCTTTGAATCGCGCCTTGCCGCGGCGGGTCTGGACGCCAGGGGGCTGAGCGGCATCAAGGTGGCGGCCATCGGTCCGGCCACGGCGGAACGGCTGCGGTCGTTCGGGATCACGGCCGATTTCGTACCGGCTGAATACCGGGCCGAAGCCGTGGTGGACGGGATGAGGGACGGCATGAGGCCGGGAATACGCGTACTGCTGGTGCGGGCCGCACGGGCACGCGAAGTGCTGCCGGAGGAACTGCGCGCCATGGGGGCCGAAGTGGACGTGGCGCCCGCCTATCAAACCGTGTTGCCCACCGAACGGCTGGAGCATGTCCAGAACCTGTTCCGGAAATCCGAAGTGGACGCGGTCACCTTCACCAGTTCCTCCACGGTGTCCAATTTCGTGTCCATGTTTCCGGGGACGGACATCGCCGGACTGCTCGGCAACACAAAAATCGCCTGCATCGGCCCCATCACCGCCGATACGGCGAAACGGCACGGGCTGACGGTTCATATTCAGCCGGAAAACTACACCATCGACGGCCTGGTGGACGCCATTGTGGCGGACCTGGGGCGGAAAACCATGGCCTGACGTCTCCAGAGGGAACACGGAATCAAATGAGGGGAGGAGCATCCGTACAGGGTCCCTCCCCCTTTGCATGGCGATACGAGTCGCGACAAGACATGAACCGCGTCCCGGCCTTCCCCGAGGGGAATGAAGCGGGATGCGTGCGGAAACGGAAAATCAATGGAATCCTACGACGAGCTGCTCTCCTGGGCCTATGACCTGCAGAAATTCGGCATAAAATTCGGACTCTCCAGCACCGAGTGGCTGCTGGAGCGGCTGGGCAATCCTCACCACGGAAGAAAATTCATCCACATCGGCGGGACCAACGGAAAGGGGTCGGTAGCCGCGGTGCTGTCCGCCGTGCTTACGGCAAGCGGACTGCGTACGGGACTCTATACGTCCCCCCATCTGATCAGGTTCGAAGAACGGTTCCGCGTGAACGACCGGATGATCGACCGCGAAACCACGCGCGAACTCATGGCCCGGGCCAGGGAGGCCGTAAACGAAAAGGAGCCGCCCACGTTCTTCGAATTCACCACGGCCATGGCCCTGGACCTCTTCGCACGCGAAAACACCGATTTCGCCATCATGGAAGTGGGCATGGGCGGCAGGTTGGACTCCACCAACATCATTCGTCCGCTGGCGTCGATCATCACCACCATCTCCCTGGAACACCAGCAGTATCTGGGCGATACCCTGGCGTCCATCGCCGGGGAAAAGGCGGGCATCATCAAATCCGGCGTGCCGCTGGTGAGTGCCGTCACCCAGGACGAGGTGGTACGCATTTTCGCCGACCGGTGCCGCGAACTGGGGAGCCCCTTTTACCTGCTGGGGCGCGATTTCTCCGCGCGGGAAACGGACGGCGCGTTTGGTTATCAGGGGCTTCACCGGTCTCTTACGGGACTTGTTCCCGGCCTTCCGGGCCGGCATCAGGCCGACAATGCGGCGCTGGCCCTGTGCGCGCTGGAACTGCTGGAACCGCACGGCTTCTCCTGGGACGAAACGATCATCCGGCACGGAGTGGAATCTCCCCGCTGGCCGGGACGGTTCCAGGTGGTGGCCGATAATCCCGTCACCGTTCTGGACGGGGCTCACAATCCCGGCGCCGCGCGGACGCTGGCCGACACGGTGAAACGGTGCTATCCCGGCAAGCGCGTGGTTATGGTGGTGGGCATGATGGCGGACAAGGACATCCGCGCGGCGCTCGGAATATTCTTCTCGGCCGCCGACGAGGCGATCCTCACCCGGCCCGCCTATACCCGCGCTGCTTCCCCCGAAGTACTGGCGGAGGAAGCAGGGGCTTCGTCCATCCCGGTGGAAACGTGTCCGAACCTGAAGGAAGCGATCGAACGGGGCCGGGCCAAGGCGGGCAGGGACGGGGTGCTGGTGATCACCGGGTCGCTCTTTACGGTGGGGGAAACCATGGAAATTCTTGGGCTGGAAGCCTGACCGGACCGATGTCCGGCCAGGCTCGATCGCTACTCGACTATTTCGATCAGTTCGATATCGAATTCCAGTTCGAGGCCGGCCAGCGGATGGTTCGCGTCCAGCACCACAGAATCGTCGTCCACGTCGGTCACCAGCACTAGGGCCGCACCGCCCTCCTGGTCAACCACCTGCAACTGCAAGCCCGGTTCGGGACGAATGTCGTTGGGAAACTCCTCCAGCGGAACGTTCACCATGAGTTCGTCCAGGTGTTCTCCGTACCCCTGCGAAGGAGTGAGCGTCACCGTCACCTGGTCGCCCTCCGACAGCCCCATCACCGCGCCTTCGAATCCCGGCAGCAGTTTTCCCGCGCCGACTTCGAACTGCAACGGCTCGCCTTCGACCGTGGTTTCGAAAATGTCCCCGTCCTTGACGCGCCCCGTATAGTGAACACGCACGACGTCACCGGATCTCACCGGATGCTTCATGTCTCTCCCCTTTCCTCGGACGGTCGCCGTATCTTTCCTCGGGAATCATCGGCGCCGGACCGTTCGACCGTCGGGAGCACACCGCGCGCCCCGACGTTTCACACCAGTATAAACACCGCTTGTCCGGGAAGCAAACCTTCGCCGCCATCAAACGGCCCGAACGGCTTCCGGTTTTGAGTTGCGCCGCAAGCGCCTCTGTGGTACGCAATTCCCGGATGCCGGGGTACCGAAGCCCCAGCTTCCTTATGCTTAAACGACTCCAATGGCCGTACCCACGGCACACACCGGGCTGATGACTTCCATTCCGTACCGAAAAGCGGCCTTTCTCGCGGGCCTCCTCATTTCCCTGTTCTGGGCTTCGGCCGCATTTTCCGTGCAAATGCCCAAGCTGCACTTCGAAATCGGCGACGCCCCCTACCGGGTGTGGGGCGACAAGGTGACGGTGGACCGGGAGAAAAATCTGGTCGTCATCGAAGGAAACGTGCACATCCGCCAGGAAGACAGGTTGCTCACCGCCGACATTGTCCGTATCTACAACGAAACCCGCAAGGCCGAGGCCGAAGGCAACGTGCGCATGGATTCGCCTCAGGGCACCGCCACGGGAGATTACGCCTTCATCGATTTCACCGGCCAGACCGGCCGCCTCAAGCACGGCGAAATCCACATCCGGGAGGGCAACTACCGCTTCAAGGGCGACCTCATCGAAAAAACCGGCCCGGACAGCTACTTCTCTCTCAACAGCACCTTCACCACCTGCAACGGGGACAACCCCGACTGGAGTTTCCACGGGGACGAGATCGAAGTCACCATCGACGATTTCGCCACCATCCGGGGAGCCAAATTCGAAATACGCGGCATGCCGATATTCTACAGCCCCTGGTTTTCCTTTTCCACCAAGGTGACCAGGCAGAGCGGCCTGCTGCAACCCTACATGGGCATTTCGTCCCGCAGCGGTTTCGAGTTCGAACTCCCCTACTTCTGGGCCATTTCCGACAACAGCGACGCCACGTTCTACCCCCGGATTCTTTCCCGCCGCGGCTGGAAGCAGGGAGTGGAATACCGGTACATTCTGGACCCCGGGTCCAAGGGGTCCATCAACGTCGATTACCTCCACGACGCCAAGAAGGACGACGACCTCTATTCGGACGGATATGATCGGCAGGAGGAGAACCGCTGGTGGATCCGTTCCCGCGTCGACCACGCGCTGCCCAACGGAATCGAGGCCAAGGTGGATATCGATCTTGCCAGCGACCAAGATTTCCTGCGGGAATTCAAGTCGGGGTTCAGCGGGTTCAGCGCCGTGGACCACTATTACGACGCGGCGTTTCACCGCAACCTGCAGGACGAGACGTCCCTGTTCCGGGAGAGCGTGGTCAGCGCCACGAAGAGATGGGACCACTTCAATGCGAACGGAGGGCTGGTTTACTTTCAGGGACTTACCCACCAGGCCTTCGACGAAACGGTTGCCGAGAAGCTCCCCACCTTCTCCTTCAGCGCGCCCCTCAACCCGCTCTTCGGATCGCCGCTTTTCTACAGTTTCAATTCGAACTACAGCTACTTCTGGCGGGAAGAAGGTTCCAAGGGACACCGCATGCTGATCGATCCGGGCATCTCCATGCCCCTGGCTCTCGGCCGCTACGCCACGATCACCCCTTTCGGACGGGCCAGGGAATATGTTTACGACACCGACGGGGACGATTCCACCGCGGATGACGGATTCGGGAGCCGCCTGGAGAGCAACCTGGGCGTTGAGCTGTCCAGCCACGTATCCCGGGTGTATTCGGTCTCCTGGGGCGGTCTGGACGCCTTCAAGCACGTGATCAAACCGGTGGCCACCTACGAGTATTCCACCATCGACCAAAGCGGCGGACTGCCCATGTACGATCCCTGTGACACCCAGCAGAGCGTTCATCGGGTGCGCTACGGGCTGGAAAACGATTTCATCGGGCGTTTCGTCAACGCGCAGGGGCTCACGTCCTACCGCGACCTGGCCCGGTTGCGAATCCTGCAGGAGTACGACATCAAGGAAGCCAACCGGGACTTCTACGGTCCGGACGACGAAAACAAGCCGTTTTCCAACCTGAGGGGGGAACTGGAGTGCTATCCCTTCCCCCAGGTGGCCCTGATCATGGACACCACCTTCAACATCTACGACGGACAGTTCAACAGCTACAACGCCTATGTGCATGCGGCGGACATGCGAGGCGACCTGCTGCAACTCGACTACCGCTTCACCAGGGATTCGGTGGAGGAACTGAACGCGTGGCTCACCGTGCGGGCGACGCAGCGGGTGGATCTGCTCGGTTTCACGAAAACTTCGCTGTCCGCCGATAAGGCTGTTGAAAGCGGTGTAGGATTCGGGTTACGATTCCAATGTTGGGGGTTGCGGTTTATGTTCCGCAACAGTCCGGACGAACAGAACGTCGGCCTCACCTTTTCGCTTTTGGGCGTGGGCGAAGTGCAGGCATTGTCGTTCGGATTCTAAAAGAGCGCCCGAACGGGAAAACGGAGGCCGAAAGGAAGGCGGTAT
Organism: uncultured delta proteobacterium; assembly: GCA_963826125.1. GTDB lineage: Bacteria > Desulfobacterota > Desulfarculia > JACQYL01 > CAWGVV01 > CAWGVV01. The sequence continues at coordinate 2,153,298 of CAWGVV010000001.1, forward strand.
CCTGTTTTTCCCTTGACAAGAGACTCATTTTTCTCTATCCATCTATTTTCATTGTTTTTCCAAAACTGGAGCAGAACCATGAAAACATTCAGCGCGAAACCGGGTGAGTGCTCCCGCGAATGGTGCGTCTTCGATGCGGAAGACCAGGTGTTGGGAAGACTGGCATCGGGGATCGCCATGCGGTTGCGGGGAAAGCATAAGCCCACCTTCACCCCCCACGTGGACACCGGCGACTTCGTTGTGGTCGTGAACGCCGACAAGATCAAGCTTACCGGCAACAAGCTGGATCAGAAGATGTACCACCACTATTCGGGTTATCCCAGCGGCCTCAAGAGCATAACTGCGGCCAAGCTTCTGCAGAAAAAACCCGAAGACCTGATCCGCAGCGCAGTGAGGGGCATGCTTCCCAAGAACAATCTCGCTCGGAAGCTTATCAAGAAACTCAAGATCTATTCCGGCCCTGAGCATCCGCATGAGGCTCAGCAGCCCAAGCGCGTCGCGCTGTAAAAAAGGAGCGAACCGTGGCTGAACCACTCGTCTACTTCGCCACCGGGAAACGGAAAAACGCCGTCGCCAGGACGAGGATCGTCCCCGGAACCGGCACCGTCACCATCAACAAGCGTCCCATGGATGAATACTTCGGCAGGCCGACGCTCAGCATGATCGTGCGTCAGCCCCTGGAACTCACCGGAACGGTAAACAAGTACGACGTGATGGTGAACGTCATGGGCGGCGGGATCGCCGGGCAGGCGGGAGCCATTCGTCACGGCATCAGCCGCGCGCTCCTGGACGTGAATCCGGACTACCGACCCGCTCTCAAGCGGGCCGGTTTCCTCACCCGCGACGCCCGTCGCAAAGAGCGTAAGAAATACGGTCTGCGCGGCGCCCGGGCCCGGTACCAGTACTCCAAGCGTTAACCGTTTTTCCACAGGCGGGAAGAGAAAGGGAGGGGCCCATCCTCCCTTTTTTTATCGTTTTACGCATGGGTCGTTGCTCGGCATCAAGGAGGCACGTCATGATCAGGACGGCCGTCGTGGGAGGTTCCGGCTACACCGGAGTGGAACTGCTGCGCATCCTTTCCGGACACCCGGAATTCGAGGTCACCACCATCTCGTCGCGCCAGCACGCGGGCCGGCCGGTGGGCGAGGTATTTCCTTCGTTGCGCGCCATTTCCGACCTCGTTTTCCGCGAACCCGATCCCGAGGCCATCCTCAATGAGGCCGAAGCGGTGTTTACCGCCCTGCCCCACCGGACCGCCATGGAGATGATCCCCCGGCTCATGGGGGAGAACGTCCGGATCGTCGATCTGAGCGCCGACTTCCGGTTCAACGACGCCGGGGTGTACGAAGCGTGGTACCAGACTCACTCCGCCCCGGACCTGCTCCGAACGTCCGTCTACGGATTGCCGGAACTGCATTTTTCCGCCATCCAAAAGGCTTCGCTGGTGGGAAACCCCGGCTGCTACCCCACGAGCATCATCCTGGGAATCGCCCCGCTCCTGAAAGGGGGCTGGATCGACCCGGCCACCGTCATCGCCGATTCGAAATCCGGGGTGAGCGGCGCCGGACGCGGCGCGAGTCTCACCGTTCACTACTGCGAAGTGAACGACAGCATCAAAGCCTATAATGTGGGCACTCACCGGCACACTCCGGAGATCGAACAGGAACTGTCGCTTCTGGCGGGCGCCCCGGTGACCATATCCTTTACGCCTCACCTGACGCCCATGACCCGCGGCATCCTCAGCACGGTCTACGCCAACCTGACCCGGCCCGCCAAAACCGAAGACCTGCTGGCCGTTTACAACGACTTCTATGGCGGCAAACCGTTCGTGCGCGTCTACCCCAAGGGTTCGCTCCCCGCTACCGCGTTTGTGCGGGGGACCAACTACGCGGACATCGGAATCACGGTGGACCCGCGAACCGACCGGGTGGTGGTGACGGCGGCCATCGACAATCTGGTCAAGGGGGCTTCGGGCCAGGCAGTGCAGAACATGAACATCATGTTCGGTTTCGACGAAACGACGGGCCTCAAGATCGCGCCCCTGTTCCCCTGAACCGGGGAGGCTGTCCGTACGGCCTTCCGAAACGTCGCCCCGACGAACGCCGGGGGGCCCGGCGATTTGAAGATGCCGGGTTCCGGTTTTCACCGGAATGACGAAATGGAAGTCAATGCACGTTCCTCGACGCCCTCACCCTCGGATTCGAGCCCGCGCACCACGGTGAAAACGGTGCGGCGAATCAGATTGACCATCGAATACGACGGCACCGGCTATGCCGGCTGGCAGCGACAGGCCAATGCCGTTTCCATCCAGGGAACGATCGAGCGGTTCATCAGCCTGGTCGCGGACGCTCCGGTGACCCTCCACGGGTCCGGTCGCACCGATGCCGGAGTCCACGCCCTGGGCCAGGTGGCCCATTTCGACTGCCCTTCCGGAAGACCCCCCGACCTCTACCTGCGGGCCTTGAACAAACTCCTCCCCAATGATATCGTGGTGCTCGACGCTGCGGACGCCGAACCCGATTTTCACGCCCGCTACAGCGCCAGAAGCAAGGAGTACCGGTACGTCATTCTGAACCGCCTCTTGCGTTCGGCGCTCCAGCGCAACCGGGCCGCGTTCGTACCCCGTCCCCTCGATCTGGACAGCATGGCCCGCTGTCTGGCCATGCTGGAGGGAACGCACGATTTTGGCGCCTTCCGCGCCACGGGGGGTGCTCCGGGGAGCCCCGTTCGCACGCTGTTCGAACAGCGGATGGAAAAAAACGACGGGTATGTGGCCGTCACCCTGCGGGCGGACGGTTTTCTGCGCCACATGGTGCGCAACGTGATGGGCACACTGCTGGAAGTGGGAACCGGCAAACGAAGCGTTGCCGACTTTCGGGCCGTCCTGGAAGGCGGCGACCGGAACGCGGCCGGACCGACGGCTCCTCCCCAGGGACTCTACCTGGTGGAGGTCCGGTACTGACGAACGATCGAACAAGAGGGGAGAGAGACGGGCTACTTCTTCTCCTGCTGCAGACTGGACTTCACCACCTCGTGGATTTTCACGAATCCTTCTTCGAAGGTGTTGAGCGACATCCTGCCCGTCTCGATGAATTTGATGACGATTTCCTTGGTAACCTTGAGTACGAGTTCATCTTCCGAGTGCATCACCATACCTCCTCGCCGGAAAGCTTCAAAAGCCCCTGCTGAGGGAAGAAGGCGGTTTGATCAGCAGAGGCCTTTGAATGTAGGAAGAACCCTTAGGGAGCCCTCCCTGACCGCCATTCTTAGCATGCCCCGCCCCGTTGTGCAACGGGCAACCGATCATTGAGAAAGGCACGACCGATCATGACGCGCATCAGAATTTTACCCGAATCCCTGGCCAACAAAATCGCCGCCGGCGAAGTAGTGGAACGTCCGGCGTCCGTGGTGAAGGAATTGGTGGAAAACAGCCTTGACGCCGGGGCAACCAAAATTTCGGTCGAAGTCCTGGGCGGGGGAAAACAGGAAATCACCGTTGTGGACAACGGTTCGGGCATGGGACACGACGACGCCATCCTGAGCCTGGAACGCCACGCCACCAGCAAAATCGCCGACGACGGCGACCTTTTCGCCATAAAAACCCTGGGCTTCCGCGGTGAAGCGTTGCCCGCCATCGCTTCGGTGTCCCACCTGGAGATCGTCAGCTGCCGCCCCAGAGACACCGTGGGCACCCGTGTGTGGGCGGAAGGTGGGGTGATCCGCGACGTACGGGAAATGGCCGTGAGACCCGGGACTACGGTAACGGTGTCCCGCCTCTTCTACAATACCCCGGCCCGCCTCAAGTTCACCCGCGGCGCCGATACGGAATTCGACCACATCGAATCCGTCTTCGTACGCATGGCCCTGGCGCACCCGGAAATCCACGTACGGCTGTACCACGACGACAAGGAAATTTTCGACTTCCCGCCCTCCAAAGACATCGATTCCCGGCTGCGGGCCCTGTGGGGAACCGAAGTGGCCGAGCGGCTCATCGGGATCGACACGCAGACCAGCGAACCCGTGCGCGTGCACGGCTTTCTGTCTCCGCCCGACATCTCCCGGTCCGCCGGACGCCACGTGCACACCTTTATCAACGGACGCTGGGTGAACGATCCGCTGGTGCGTAACGCCGTGTTCGCCGCGTATCGCCCGTTCCTCACCAAGGGCCGCTATCCGCTCGCCGCGATCTTCCTCGAACTGGACCCCGGCCGGGTGGACGTGAACGTTCATCCCACCAAGAACGAAGTGCGGTTCGCCGCATCCCACGCCGTCTACGAAGCCGTTCGCAACGGGGTGTACCATGCCCTGCTTTCCGCTCCTTCCGAACGGTTGACCGTTCCCATACCGTCCCCGGGAACGTTCGGGTTTTCCGGGCAAACGAGCCGTGATTTTCCGTATCCCCAAGGTGGGTATCCGGCCTGGAAGGTGAGCGAACCGTTGACCTCGCCGCTTTCCTTCCCCGGTCCCCTGCCGCACGAGGTGTTCCCGCCGCTCTCCGCCGGTCCGGAAACGACCGGCACCATTGCGTTCCCCGTGCCGGACGAGGAAACGAGCGGCCTTGCTCACGGATTCATCGTACTCGCTCAGCTGGGCAACGCCTACATCGTCTGCCAGGCGTCCGACGGACTCGTCATCATCGACCAGCACGCGGCTCACGAACGGATCGTGTTCGAAAAGCTACGTCGGACCTACTCGTCCCCCACGCCTCCCCCCACTCAGACCCTGATCCCCATGGTGCTGGACCTGTCCCGGTCCGACTACGCCGCCGTCGCCCGCGCCACGGAGAAACTCGGACGGCTGGGCCTCACCGTGGAACCGTTCGGCGGAACGAGCATCGTGGTCAAAGCCACCCCCGCTCCGGTTCCGTCCCATGAAGTGGGGGACCTCATCGCCGAACTTGCCGATTCCCTCCAGGGGCTGGACCCATCGGCCGAAGAGGAAACCTTCCTGGACCGGACGCTCATGGTCATGGCCTGCCACGGATCGGTGCGCGCCCGGCAGCAGCTTTCCATGGAGGAGATGAAACGGCTGGTGGACGACCTGGCTCGCCTGGACGTTCCCCTGCATTGTCCTCACGGCCGTCCCATCCTCACCCGGGTCACCTACGAACGGATCGAGAGGGACCTCAAACGACGCTGACCATGGCACGCAAGTCCCTGGCCGTCATCACCGGCCCCACCGGAATCGGAAAAACCGGCGCGGCCCTGGACCTTGCCGAACGCTTCGGCGCGGAAATCGTGAACGCCGACTCGGTGCAGGTCTACCGGTTCATGGACATCGGGTCCGCCAAACCGTCGGTCGAGGAACGGGCTCGCGTGCGCCATCACCTGATCGACGTAACCGCGCCCGACGAGGATTTCGACGCCGCCCGCTACCGCGGGCTGGCGGCCGCGGCCGTCGACGACATCGCGGGTCGGGGAAAACGGGTGATCGTCGCGGGCGGCACCGGGCTCTATATCAAGGCCCTCCTCGGGGGGTTATTCCAGGCCCCGCCCGTTTCGGAAGAAGTGCGCCGCGTTCTGAAGGAAGAGACCCGTCGGATGGGGGAGGCCGCCATGTACGAACGGCTGGTTCGGGTGGACCCGTCGTCGGCCGAACGAATCCATCCCAACGACGTCTACCGCATTCTGCGCGCCCTGGAGGTGTTCGAGCAGACCGGCACCCCCGTCTCGGTGCTCAGAAGGCAGCACGGGTTCGCCCGGACCCCTTACCGTTTTCTGCTGCTCGGCCTCGCCATGGACCGCACGGTGCTCTACGAACGCATCGACCGCCGCGTGGATTCCATGCTGGAACAGGGGCTGGTGGTCGAAGTGGAGGGGTTGCTGGATCGGGGATACGGCCCGGAACTCAAGTCCATGCAGTCCATCGGCTACCGCCACGTCACGGAGTACCTCTCCGGCCGCCGCAGTCTGGACGAAACCGCGGAGAAGCTCAAGGTGGACACCCGCCGTTTCGCCAAACGGCAATACACCTGGTTCCGGGCTCAGCCCGAGCTCGTCTGGACCGACAGCGGGAATACGGACGCCATTGCAGCGGCCGTGGGACGCTTCTTCGACGCCGAAGACACCCCGGAGCCGCGGGGGACGGACCGTTGACAACCATGCGCTCCACTGCTAGATTCTTCGACGGGTGTCACTCGGGTAACCACGTATGAAAAAACGACGTATCGTCACATACCTGCTCTTTCTGGCCTTTGTCGCGGGCTGCGCCGTTTCCCGTCCCGTCAGAAACATCGAATCCCCGGAACACCACATAAACAACGGCTATGCCTTTCTGCACCGGGGAATGACCCCCGAAGCGGAAGACGAGTTCAAGGCGGCTCTGGAAGGTTCTCCGCAATTCGGCCCGGCCTACGCGGGTCTCGCCATAATCAGGGCCAGGCAGGGCCACTATCTGCTGGCCTACCATCTGTTGAATCAGGCTCGTACCTACGGCAGCGGCAACAAAGAGCTTTCCCTGGTGGAAGTGGCGGCCCTGCGGGTAAGCCTCGAGGAAAAGAAAAAAGGTTGGCTGGAAGACGCTCTGGCCGCTTTCAATCGTGCCTGCCGCCTGGACCCCGATTCCATGCAGCCCTACTATTTCCTGGGGCTGGCGTACAAGGAATCCTATAATTTTCAGGATGCGGAGCGGATGTTCCAGCGGGCGACCGAAATGCCCGGCCCCTACTACGGCGACGCGCTCAGGGAAGCGGGACTCATGCGCACCATCCGCTTGTATCCGCCTCAGACCATGATCGGCAGGAAGGTGGCCGCGGAACCCCGCGTCAGCAGAGCCGAAACGGCGGCCGTGTTGGTGGAGGAATTCGGGCTGGAATCCTGGGTGAAGGTTCCCAAAGGGGGAGAGGTGTCCTTTCCCGAGGGGAGTCTGGACGACCATCCGTTCCGGCCCGCCGTGGAACTGGTGGTGAAATCGGGCGTGGCCGAACCGGAAATGTTCGCCGGCGGTCCCTACCGTCCGGACGATCCCATCACCCGTATCGAACTGGCGGCCATCATCCAGAACATCATCATCCGGGCCACCGGCATGCAAGACATCGCCGCCATGTACCTCAACCGCCGATCCCCCTTTTCGGACGTGCCCACCGTATCACCCTGTTTCAACGCGGTCATGCTTTCCGCCACCTGGGGGATCATGACCACCCAGGTGTCCAATCAGGAACAGTTCGATCCGCTGGGCCCGGAATCGGGGCCCGGCATGCTGAAAACACTGTACCGGCTGAAAGAAAAAATCGAACAGCTCAAAGCCGGCAAAATCGACCAACCATAACTCATCCCCTTCCCGACCCGTGAAAGGCGTTTTCCATGAACCATAAGGTGAAATCTTCCCTCATTGCATTCCTGTTCCTTCTGCTTCCGGCCCTTTGCAGCGTCTCGTTCGCGGCGGATCCGCCCGCGACCATGGAAGTCCACGCCGTGGGGATCGCGCGCATCGCGGAAGGCAACGTGGCCCAGGCCAAGGAAGCGGCCACTCAGCACGCATTGGACAATGCCGTTCTGGCCGCCGTGCGCGAACTGGCGGCGCCCGAACAGATCGCCCGCCAGCTCAAGTCCCTCACCGAAAACGTCCTGCGGCTCGGACGCGGCTTCATTCAGGACTATCAGTTCGAAGGCGAAGCCGGGGCGGAAAATATCTATGCGGTGTCCATAAAGGCCACCATAACGCGCCCGCCGCTGGAAGATTCATTGCGCTACGCCGGTTTCAGCGTGCTCGCCAAAACCGAACGGAGATCGGTGCTGGTGTTCCTGGGAGGCACGGACGCCATGAAGTCGCTCCTGGAAGAGGGATTTTCCCGGGTCCTGGTTCCCCTGGGGTACGCGGTGGAATTCGCTTCCCCCGGTCTGGTGGACCCCGGTCTGGTGAGCCCTCAGACCTGGGGAGACGTGGGACGGCAGAAGAAGGCCGACTACGTGATCCTGGTTTCCGGCCGCACTTCCTGCACGCAGGGCGAAACAGGACAATCCGCCTGTTCGTCTACCGCCGATTTCAAGCTGATCGACGCGGTCAACCGCGTGCTGCTGGTGGACACGTCCGCCAAGGAGGAAGGACCGGTGGAAAACCTGGACCGGGGGCGGGAAAACATGACCCGAAACCTGGGGGACCGGTTGGGCCGAATGCTGGAGGAAAACCTCAAGGGCGCCGCGACCACTCAACAGGCTGCGTTCAGCAGCTATCAGGTGGTCCTCAAGGGGGTCACCCGCTACCAGCAGTACGAACAGATCAAGGAAACGTTGAGTGGAAAAGTGCCGGGGGTGAGCGAGGTGTATCTCTCCTCGGCCGGTGCGCTGCAGTTCACGCTGGCGGTGAAGTTCCGCGGTTCGCTGGAGGAACTGGAAACCCGCCTCTTGGCTCAACCGATCAAGAACCTTCAGCTCGTCCCGGTGGAACGCAGGGAAGGCACGGCCGCCTTCGAAGTGCGGCAAAAGGGGGGACAGTAAAACACCGTTTGCTATCCACAGCTTCACGGTCTTTATATGAAGTGAGGAGCGGAGGTTCTCATGGCAAAAATCGAAGGAATCAGAATACGGAACTTCCGGGCATTGAAGGATGTAACCTTGGGGAAGCTTTGGAACCTCCAAGGCACCGACTCCCTGACACCGATGACGGCGGTTATCGGCAAGAACGGGGTAGGCAAGAGTACCCTTTTCGATGCCTTCGGCTTCCTCGCGGATTGCCTCAAATCGGGCGTTGAGGAAGCCTGCGACCTTCGCGGCCGAGGTGGTTTTGAACGCATCAGGTCGCATGGACAACTTGGTTCGATCGATTTCGAGGTGTACTACAAGGAAGAAGGCAACGCGAGGCCGATCACCTACGAGATTTCGATCGACCTGGATCCTTCCGGACGGCCGTACGTGCAAAAAGAACGCCTCCGGCAAAGAAGAAAAGGCCAGAGTTACGGCCGACCGTTCTCTTTTCTTGTTTTGAATGATGGCACAGGCATCGCTTGGAAAGGAGATCGGGAGGGAATAGATGAACGCAAAGTACAGCTCGATTTGATGGGCCTTATCGACTCCATAAAAAGCGGCGAAGATGAAGAAGAAAGCAGGGGAACCGAGGTGATCGAACTGGAGGATAAACGCAAACTCGGTATCGCCACGCTCGGGTCGCTTAAACAGCACCCCCGGATTTCCGCCTTTCGCCGCTTTATCGAGGGATGGTACCTGAGCTATTTCACCCCCGATGCGGCGCGCAGCCTTCCCTTGGCCGGTCCGCAGAAGCACTTGAACATCCATGGGGACAATCTGGGGAACGTTGTCCAATTCATGGAACGGGAGCACCCGAAACGGTTCCAGACCATTCTGGACCGCATTGCCAAGAAGATTCCCGGTATCGAGAAAATCGACACGCACAAAACGCCTGACGGCGATCTGAACGCGATCAGAAAAGCGCTTCCCGGAGCAAGAAACAACGTTCTCGACTCATACGTCAACGACAGTATCTGCGGAACGTGGGAACGACTGGCCGATGCCCTCTACCCCGGTGGGGTTCAAGTGTTGATCTCACGCGGGTGGCAGGCCGTCGGGGCGGAAAAGTCACGATGGGCGAAGGAGATAGCGCCGTTTATGGACGTCATGAACAACGCTTCGCCGAGTTTCCGCTACTTTCGGGACAAGCTCCAGGCGTTGGCTCAAATGAACTGACCGGCGGGGAAGGCACGGCCGCCTTCGAAGTGCGGCAAAAGGGAATACAGTAGGAGGCGCAGGCGGTTTTGTGTTCGTTGCGTGCCTTCGAGACATCGCAATGGGCAATGGCGGGAACACCTATGACACGGACGACGTCCAACCTCACCGATCCGCCTCCCCTCAACGTTCTGGTGGTGGATGACGAGAAGAACATCCGCAAGACCCTGACCGTCTGCCTTGAATCGCGCGGGCACAAGGTAACCGCGGTGGGCAACGGGCACGACGCCAGGAGGGAGGCGGAGGAACACGTTTTCGATCTGGCGTTCGTCGACGTGCGGTTGGGCGCCGAAAGCGGCCTCGATCTCATTCCGGTGCTTATCGCTTCAAGCCCCTGGCTCAAGATCGTGGTCATCACCGCCTACGCCTCCGTTGAATCGGCCGTGGACGCCATGAAGCGGGGGGCCGCAGACTACATTCCCAAGCCGTTTACCCCCAACGACGTGGACCTGGTAACCGAGCGCATGGCATTGGTCCGCGGCATGGAACAACGCATCGGCGCACTCCAGCAGGACCTGGAACGGCTGCATCCGGAAATTTCCTTTGTGTCGAGCAATCCGGGGATGCAACGGGCCATCGAACTTGCCCGCCAGGTGGCCCCGTCCGAGGCTATCGTTCTGCTGCGCGGCCCCAGCGGGACCGGAAAAACGGTGCTGGCCCGGGCCATCCATCGCTGGAGCAGCCGGGCCGGAAAGCCGCTCGGGATCATATCCTGCCCCACGTTGAGTCCGGAGCTGCTGGAAAGCGAACTCTTCGGCCATGTGAAGGGCGCCTTCACCGGGGCGCATCGCGACAACCCCGGCCGGGTCGCGGCCACCGAGGGAGGCACGCTGCTGCTCGACGAGATCGGCGACCTGCCGTTGTCCATACAACCCAAACTCCTCCGCTTCATCCAGGATCGCCAATACGAGCGGGTGGGCGACCAGAGAACACGCAGGGCCGACGTCCGGATCGTCGTGGCCACCAATGCGGACATGGAGAAGGCGGTCCGGGAGGGACGTTTCCGGGAGGACCTCTACTATCGCCTCAACGTCTTCCCCATCGACCTCCCGTCGCTCGCCGAACGCCCCGACGACATCGAGCCGCTCGCCGCAAGCATGCTCGTCTTTTTTTCCGCCCAGAACCACAAACTGTTGCGGGGGTTCAGCGACGAAGCCCTCAGTGCCCTGCGTTCCTATTCCTGGCCGGGCAATCTCCGCGAACTGCGCAATGCCGTCGAACGCGCGGCCATTTTGTGCGGTTCCCAAACGGTGGGAGTCGAACACCTCCCCGCTTCCATTTCCCCCCGCCCCTCTTCCGTTCGGCTGGGCGACACCGTTTCCCTGGACGTGATCGAAGAGGAGCACATTCGCCGCGTCATGGCATCCGCGCCGTCCCTGCAGGAGGCGGCAAACATCCTGGGCATCGATCAGGCCACCCTCTGGAGAAAACGCAAGCAGTACGGCATCTGAACAACCCCTCGGTTTCATCCACCGCATTGCAAATCGCAAGGCCCGGCCCGCGCTTTCTTGCGTTCCGCAATGAGCCTACGTCCCGCCACCACGGTTAGATAGTTGATATTACCTAACATATCACCATGGCGCGACATATGCTTTAGCAAGCGGCAGGAGGTGCAGGGATGATCGGGATACGCCAGAAACTCATGTTGGGATTCGGCGGGCTGCTGGCCGTGGTGCTGGTGATCGGCGTATTGACCATGGGCCAGATCGACCGGCTGGGGCTCGCCATCGACGTGATCCTGCGGGAAAACTACCGCAGCGTCGTCGCTTGTGAGGATATGAAGGAAGCGCTGGAACGGTTGGACAGCGGCATCCTGTTCTCGTTTGCGGGCAATGAGACAGAAAGCGGCCGAATCATCGGCGAAAACTCCGCCCGGTTCCTGTCCGCCCTCAAGGTGGAACTCGGCAACATCACTCTTCCGGGCGAAGGGGCGAAGGCCGAACGAATCCGAACGCTCTTCACCGAATTCACCGGGGCTATTCCCCCGGCCGTCGATCCGGCCCGGGATCTCACCGACCGGCGCACCGCCTACTTCACCACCCTCCTTCCCCGGTTTGGGCGGATCAAGGGACTCGTCCAGGAAATCCTGGTCATGAACCAGACAAATATGAGCGAGGCCAACGACGACGCCCGCCGGGAAGCGGTGTCGGCGCGTCGGCGCGTGCTGATCGCCATCGTTGCCTGCGCGGTGCTCTCCATTCTCTTCAGTTTCCTGTCCCACCGGTGGATTCTCACGCCGATCAATCGGCTCATCGAATCGACCAACGAAATCCGCCGGGGGAACCTGGACCTTGTTCTGAACGGCGAGTCGCGCGACGAACTCGGCCGTCTTTCGGATTCCTTCAATGAGATGACGGCCGTTCTGCGCCGGGTGCGACAACACGACCGGATGGACCTGCTGCGTACGCGGCGGGCCACGGAGGAAGTCTTCAAGGCCCTTCCCATGGCTATTGCGGTGCTGGACCCGGAGGGCAGGGTTGAAGTCTCCACCGAAACGGCAGCTTCTCACTTCGGGCTGAAACCCGGAATCCTGGCCGGGGACCTCGGCTATGAATGGCTCTCCCGGCTGTTCCATCAGGCCCTGGAGGAAAACCGCATGGTGGAATCGAATACACGCGACGGCGTCATTCAGCAGTTCGTGGACAACCGGGAGTATTTCTTTCAACCCCTGGTGATGCCCATTCCGGTGGGATCGCGGGAAGCGGAACCCACGGGCGTCGCGGTGATCCTGAAAGACGTGACTCAGGTGCACGAGCAGCAGGAACTCAAGCGAAGCGTCGTGTCCACCGTTTCCCATCAGCTCAAGACCCCCCTCACGTCGCTGCGCATGTGCATTCATCTCCTGCTTGAAGAACGGGTGGGCGGGCTGAACGAGAAACAGACCGATCTGCTGGTGGCGGCCAGGGACGAAAGCGAACGGCTGTCCACGATTCTGGAAGACCTGCTGAACATCGCCCGGGTCGAAGCACGGGGCAGGAACCTTGCGCCGGAACCGGCTTCCCCGCACGTACTGGCCCGCGAAGGTGTCGAACCCTTTCTGGCCGAGGCGCGGGATAAAGGTGTCGCGATCGTCAACGCCGTTCCGGACAATCTTCCCCGGGTAATGGCCGATGCAGCCGGAATACGAACCGTTTTTGCCAATCTCCTGTCCAACGGGCTGCGGTTCACCAAACCGGGGGGCGAGATCTCCATCCGGGCTTCGGAGCAAGCGCATGCCGTTCGCTTCTCGATTCGGGATACGGGCATGGGCATTCCCTCCGAATACCTGAACCGGTTGTTCGAACAATTTTTCCGCGTGCCTGGGCAGGACGACAAATCCGGCGTCGGGCTGGGGTTGGCGATCGTGAAGGAGATCGTATGGGCTCACGGCGGTGAAGTCTTTGCCGAAAGCGTAAGCGGTGAAGGCTCCGTTTTCCATTTCACGCTGCCCTTGGAAGAGGATCACCGTCCGACGGGGAACGGGGATGAAGCGGAAAAACCATCATGATCGTTTTCCGGCCGGCGCATCCGACAGCGATCCGAGCCTCATCGGCCGGGCCTTACCGGGAAGGAGAAGATAGCCATGGTCTTTATTGCAACAATTTTTCTCATATTCTGCATAGCGTATCTTGTGTACGCCATCGTCAATCCCGAACGCTTTTAAGGGAGCGTGAACCATGTCGATCCTTTTTATCATAACAATATTGGCAATTTCTGCTTTGCTGTCATGGCCGTTGGGGAACGCCATGACCTGGGCCATGAATCCTCGAGAAACGGCCGGCGCGTTTCGGTCGCGAATGGAAACCGTCTTTCGAAAATTCGGCGGCCGCATCACCGATGAAGAGCAGAATTGGAAACGGTACTGCCTGTCGATGCTGCTGTTCAACGGGGTCATGTTCGCCGTGGTATATGCCATACTGTCCCTGCAGCAGTATCTGCCCTTCAATCCGGACGGAATAGGTCCTCTTGCGCCGAGCCTGGTCTTCCACACCGCGGCTTCGTTCACCACGAACACGAATCTTCAGCACTATTCGGGCGAGGTTTCCATGAGCTATTTCTCCCAGATCGTGGGGCTCATGTGGCTGCAGTTCGTCTCCGCTGCCACCGGTATCGGCGCGCTCACCGCCCTGGCCCGAGGACTGGCGGGCAATACCGAGGTGGGTAATTTCTACAGGGACCTCCTGAGGGCGACTTTTCTCGTGCTGCTGCCGTTGGCGGCGGCGACGTCCATCCTGCTCGTGCTGGGCGGGGTCCCCATGACGCTCAAAGGGGCCGCCGTCGCCCATACCCTGGAGGGTGCGGTGCAGACCATCGCCCGTGGCCCCGTGGCGGCATTCGTGGCCATCAAGCAACTGGGGACGAACGGCGGAGGCTTCTTCGGCCCCAATTCGGCTCATCCCTTCGAGAATCCCACGTTCTTCACCAACATGATTGAGTGCGTGTGCATTCTGCTGATCCCCATGGCGTCGGTTTGGATGTTCGGACGCATTACCGGCAGGATGCGCCATGCGGCGGTCGTTTTCCTGGTCATGGCTTTCCTTCTGGCGAGCATGGTGGGGCTGGCCGTTCCCCTCGAAAGTGCTCCGACCGCGGCCTTTGCCGGACTTCCCGTGGAAGCCGGGCCCAACCTGGAAGGAAAGGAACTTCGCTTCGGCCCCGCCTCCGGACCGCTGTGGGCCATCGCCACAACGGCCACCAGCAACGGATCGGTGGACAGCATGCACGACAGCCTCAATCCGTTGACCGGGCTGCTGCCGCTCGCCGGTATGTGGCTCAACTGTATCTTCGGCGGCGTGGGCGTGGGGTTCATCAACATGTTCCTCTACATTATCGTGGGAGTGTTCATCTCCGGCATGATGGTGGGGCGCACCCCCGAATACCTCACCCGCAAGGTGGAAACGCGGGAGATGAGATACGCCCTGCTGGCGCTTCTGGCGCACCCGTTCTTCATCCTGGGAGGGACGGCGCTTTTCGCCATGACGTCATGGGGGGCCGCCACGGTCAACAATCCGGGCGCGCACGGATTCACGGAAATCCTCTATGAATTCAGTTCCGCCGCTGCCAACAACGGTTCCGGGTTTGAGGGGCTCCATGACAATACGATTCCCTGGAATGTGGCAACCGGCATCGTCATGCTGCTGGCCCGGTTCATCCCCATCATTCTTCCGCTGGCCATCGCCGGTTCGCTGGCCGCCAAAAAACCGGCGCCGGAGACCTCAGGCTCCCTGCGTTCGGACACCCTGCTGTTCGGCATGGTGATTCTCGGTTCCATTCTGCTCATTGGAGCCCTTCTGTTTCTTCCCGTGGCGGTATTGGGTCCCATCGCCGAATACCTTGCTGTGTCGTGACCGGCTGGAGTGTCGCCACCCCAATGGAAAGGAAGTACCGATGGAATACCTAAACGAAAATGAACAGGCAAAGTTCGCGCGCCGGAAGTCGCGCAAGGCTTCCCTTTTCGACAAACACATGGTGCGCGTCGCGGGGAAGCAGTCGATCGTCATGTTGAATCCCCGGACCATGGCCCGGAACCCGGTGATGTTCGTCACCGAAATCGGCGCGGTCATGACGACGCTCGTCCTCGTTCAGGACGTCTGGCGAAACAGCGGGGAAACCCTTTACACCACGCTGGTGACTGCGATCCTCTGGATCACCGTCCTGTTCGCCAATTTCGCCGAAGCCCTGGCCGAAGCGCGGGGAAAGGCTCAAGCCGACGCTCTGAAGCGAACCCGGGGGAAAACCCCCGTCCGCAGAATGGCGGATGGGGGAGAGGAGCAGGTCATGTCGGATGAATTGAACGAAGGCGACGTGGTGCTCGTGGAAGCGGGGGAAATCATTCCCGGCGACGGAGAGGTGATCGACGGGGCTGCCATGGTCGACGAATCGGCCATTACCGGCGAATCCGCACCGGTGGTACGGGAAGCCGGAGGAGACCGATCGGGAGTGACCGGCGGTACGCGCGTGCTGTCCGACCGGATTACGGTCCGCATCACCGCGGCCGCGGGCGATTCCTTCCTTGACCGGATGATCGCCCTGGTTGAAGGGGCCGTTCGCCAGAAAACCCCCAACGAACTGGCACTTACCGTAACGCTCGCCGGCCTGACTTTGGCCTTTCTCCTGGTGACGGCCGCCCTCCTGCCCATAGCCCGCTATTTCGGGATCGATCTGCCGATTCCCACGCTTGTGGCCCTGCTGGTCTGTCTGATACCCACCACCATCGGGGCGCTCCTTGCGGCCATCGGTCTGGCGGGAATGGATCGGGCGCTGTCGGCGAACGTGCTGGCCAAGAGCGGCAAAGCCGTTGAACTTGCGGGGGACATCGACACGCTGTTGCTGGACAAGACCGGCACCATCACCATGGGTGACCGCCAGGCCACCGAATACTACCCTCTGCCCGGAGTAACCCGCGAGCGACTGGCGCTGGCAGCCATGTACTCGTCTTTCGGAGATCCCACTCCCGAAGGCAGATCGATCCTCAATCTCGGGGACAAAACGCTGGGGGTCAGGGCCCCGAGGGAGGAGCCGGAGTGCAGACTTATCCCCTTCACCGCCCAGTCCCGTCTGAGCGGGCTGGATACCGCAGACGGCAGAACTTTCCGCAAGGGGGCGCCCGACGCCATCAGATCCTACGTCGGCCGAATGGGCGGGACCGTTCCGGCTCCCCTGCAGGGATTGGTGGAGGGCATTGCCCGGAACGGCAGCACCCCCATCGTGGTGGCCGAGGCCAGCCAAGCCCTCGGAGTGATTGCACTCTCGGACGTCCTCAAACCGGGCATAAGAGACCGCTTCTCGCGGCTGCGGGCCATGGGACTGCGCGTGGTCATGGTGACGGGCGACAATCCGCTCACCGCGGCGGCCATCGCGGAACAGGCGGGCGTGGACGATTACCTCGCCGAAGCCAGGCCGGAAGACAAACTCGATTACATTCGCAGGGAACAGGGAACGGGCCGACTGGTGGCCATGATGGGCGACGGCACCAACGACGCACCGGCCCTGGCCCAGGCGGACATCGGGGTCGCCATGAATTCGGGGACCCAGGCGGCCAAGGAGGCGGGAAACATGGTGGACCTCGACAGCGATCCCACCAAACTCATAGAAATCATCGAAATCGGCAAGCAACTACTCATGACACGTGGAGCGTTGACCACCTTTTCCATTGCCAATGACGTGGCCAAGTATTTCGCCATCGTCCCGGCCATGTTCATGCTGGCCATTCCGCAACTCTCGACGCTGAACATCATGGGTTTGGCAACACCCGGGAGTGCCATTCTCTCGGCGCTCATCTTCAACGCCGTCATCATCCCCCTGCTCATACCCCTAGCCGTCAAAGGGGTCAAATACCGGCCCAGAGGGGCAAACGTGCTCCTGAGGAACAACCTGCTCATCTATGGTCTCGGCGGCGTTGTCGCGCCTTTCGTGGGCATTAAATTGATCGATACGGCCCTCAGGTTAACCGGGCTTCTATAGGAGCGGACCATGGAAAATACCGAACGCAGCAACGGATTGCTTCCACACTTGCTGACATCGGGGCGCGTCGCACTGGCCACCATGACCATCTGCTGCATCCTCTACCCCTTGTTCGTCCTTTGCTTCGCACGAGTGACGACACCGCATACCGCAGACGGTTCCCTGGTCAGGGACGAACAGGGTACCATCATCGGCAGCAGCCTCATAGCCCAGGGATTCACCCGGCCCGAGTATTTCCGGCCCCGTCCGTCGGCGGTGGATTACAACGCAGCGGCCGCGGGCGGCAGCAATCTATCGCCCACGAACCCCGAGCTTCGCGCCAGGGCGGAAGGCTTCGTCAGAGTGACCGGCGCCACGGAACACAACAGGCTTCCCGCCGACCTGGCGACCACATCCGGCAGCGGGCTGGACCCGGACATCACGTTGAAGGCCGCCAGGTTCCAAGCCCCCGGGGTGGCGGCTGCGCGCGGCTTACCTCTGGCCAGGGTGACGGCTATCCTGGATCGAAACGCCGGGGACCCGTGGGGAGCGATGGGCGCGGAACCGCTGGTGAACGTGCTGAGGGTGAACATTGAACTGGACAGGATCGGTAAGGAGTGATTCCCTTATCAATCAACCGGGGGCGGATGTAAGATGAACGACAACAGAGCCGATGCTTTTCTGCGCATGATCCGGCGATCCCAACGGGGCAGGCTGAAGGTCTATCTGGGCTACTGCGCCGGGGTGGGCAAGACGTACCAGATGCTCCAGGAAGCCCGCCGCCTCAAGGACGACGGTATCGACGTCGTGGTCGGTCTGGTGGAGACTCACGGCAGGGAGGAAACCGAAGCGTTGCTTGACGGCATCGAAGTGATTCCGCGAAAACGGATTGGTTACCGGGGAATAGAGATCGAGGAACTGGACCTCGACGCCGTTCTTGCCCGCCGCCCCTCCGTCGCACTCATCGACGAACTCGCCCATACCAACGTCCCGGGCAGCAAGAACGCCAAACGCTATCAGGACGTGGAGGATATTCTCTCCACGGGAATCCACGTCATTTCCACCATGAACGTCCAGCACCTGGAGAGTCTGTACGAAACGGTCGAACGAGCCACTTCGGTCAGGGTAAAGGAGCGTATCCCCGACCACATCATCGCCGAGGCGGATCAACTCGTCAACGTGGACCTCACCACCGAGGACCTGCGCCAACGTCTCAGGGAAGGAAGAGTGTACACCACGGAGCGCATAGAGGCCGCTTTGACCCACTTCTTCAGGCCGGCCAATCTGGAGCAGTTGCGCGAACTCACCCTGCGCGAACTCGCCGCCCAGATCGACTCGCGCAGGCGCGACCGGCCCGTGGCGGAAGCGGTTTCCAGTCCGGACCAGGTCATGGTTTGTCTCAGTTCCAGAGGCCCGAACAGCGAAGCCCTGCTTCGCTATGCGTCCCGCCTGGCCGGTAGATTGAACCGCAACTGGTACGCGGTGTACGTTCAGACCACTCCGGAAAATCCGACGCTCATCGACGCGGAAACGCAGAGGATTCTGGCCGGGACGTTAACGTTGGCCCAGCAACTGGGTGCGACCGTTTTCACCTATCGAGGCGACGACATCGTGAAGACCATCCTTCAGTTCGCCCGGGAATACCGGGTCGGACACATCGTGATCGGCGCGCCCGGAAGGAAACCCTCCCTCTGGAAACGTTTGCGTGGAGAAGGCGGGGTCGTGGAGCGTCTGGTCGCCCAAACCACGGGGGCCACAGTCGTGGTCCTCGACACCAAAGGCGTGGCGAAGGCGCAGGTGTCCGCCGAGATCGCCCCGCCACCCGAGGGGATTCGAAAAGGGAGCCGGGGGGAAGGCCGTACGCTCTCCAAAAAGACGTCCCCCCGGTTTGACGTCCGGGCGATGATGTGGGATAAACGCGCGAACAAGGTGGAAGTAATCCGGCAATTGCTGGATGCCTGCTGCAGCGATGCCCCGGAAATCCAAAAGGAGGCGCTGTCCGCCATCCTCGAGCGGGAAAAGCAGGGAGGGACCTTCATGGGGGAGGACGTCGCCATTCCCCATGCGCGACTGGAAGGGTTGGACCGGCCCCTGGTGGTCCTCGGCGTAGGGAAATCGGGCATTTACGACGAGGAATCCGGCAGGTCGGTTAAAATCGTCTTTCTGCTGCTTTCTCCCGCAGGAAACCGGGAATGCCACGTGGAAACGTTGGGAAAAATAAGCCGGATGGCCAGCGACGATCAATGGCGCAAACAGGTGCTTGGCGCGGCGAATCCTCGGGAAATCGTTCGGATTGTGGACGAATGGGAAAAAGGAACGACACGAGGACAAAAAGAGGGATTGACGGGGGGACCGTTCTGCGTTTAAGCTTGACATGAAATCCACGTACTGTTATTGGAAATTCGTATTTTTCAGGCGCGTAGCTCAGTGGGAGAGCGCTACCTTGACACGGTAGATGTCGGGAGTTCAAATCTCCCCGTGCCTACTATTGGAAATGCCGCACTAGTGATACTATCTTGACGTCCTATAAGCCGGTATCTTGGAAGTCGGACCACCTTCGGGAGAAGGCGAGTGCGTTCAAGATACCTTCTTTTTTTAAGGGATCATGAATCGTGCCGAAATTGACGCTCCATTGGAAAGATGAACGGACCCTGGAAGCGGAATCGGGCGCAACCCTGGGCGACATCCTGCGTAAAGAGATGGATGACGCCTTCGGCCGCGTGGTGGCCGTCCGTTATAACGGCCGGGCGGTGGATATCGCCCATCCGGTATCCGAAGACGGGGACGTGGTTCCCATCCTGATCGACAGCAAGGAGGGGCTGGAGATTCTCCGCCACAGCACCTCCCACATCATGGCCGAGGCGGTGCAGAGCCTCTTCCCCGAAGTAAAGGTGACCATCGGGCCCGCCATTGAGGACGGTTTCTACTACGACTTCGAAAAGCCGACACCCTTCGTCCCGGAAGACCTGCCCCGGATCGAAGCCCGCATGCGGGAGATCGTCGACGGCAGGGCCCCGTTCACACGCCAGGAGATGACCCGGGAAGCGGCCGTCGAGTTCTTCGAGAAGCTCAAGGAGCCCTACAAGGTCGAACTGCTCAAAGGTATGGAAACCGACAGCGTTTCGCTGTATCGTCAGGGTAATTTCGTGGACCTCTGCCGCGGGCCCCATATCCCCAATTCGGGAAAGGTGAAGGCCTTCAAGCTCACCAGTGTGGCCGGAGCCTACTGGCGCGGCGACGAGCGCAACCCCATGCTCCAGCGCATCTACGGCACCGCGTTCCCCACCAAACAGGAACTCAAGACCCATCTGGAGAACCTGGAAGAGGCGCGGCGGCGCGACCACCGCAAGCTGGGCAAGGAACTGGACCTTTTCCAGTTCAGCGAAGAAGCCGGCGCGGGGCTCGTGATCTACCACCCCAAGGGCGCGATGCTCCGGGCACTCCTGGAAGAATTCGAACGCCGCGAACACCTGAAGCGCGGCTATGAAGTGGTCATGGGTCCCCAGATGCTCAAGCTGGACCTGTGGAAAAAGTCGGGCCACTTTGAAAATTATCGCGAGAACATGTACTTCACCGAGGTGGACGGGATAGAATACGGCATCAAGCCCATGAACTGCGTGGCTCATATGCTGATCTACAAATCCAAGGTGCACAGCTACCGCGACCTGCCCAAACGGTACTTCGAACTGGGCACGGTGCTGCGGCACGAACGGTCGGGGGTGCTCCACGGGCTGCCCCGCGTGCGCCAGTTCACTCAGGACGACGCCCACATCATCTGCACCCCGGAACAGGCCAACGCGGAAATCCGTGGCGTGCTCGATTTCGTGGACGACATCATGAAGCTGTTCGGATTTCCCTACGACATGGAGCTTTCCACCCGTCCGGAGAAATCCATCGGCAGCGACGAGGATTGGGAACTGGCCACCAACGCGCTGATACGGGCTCTTGAGGACAAGAAGCTCCCCTATGACGTGAACGAGGGCGACGGCGCATTCTACGGCCCCAAGATCGACGTCAAGCTCCACGACGCCCTCAACCGCACTTGGCAGTGCGCCACCATACAGTGCGATTTCACGCTGCCCGAGCGTTTCGATCTTTCCTATGTGGGCGAGGACAACCAGAAGCACCGTCCGGTCATGCTGCACCGGGTGATCCTGGGGTCCCTGGAACGGTTCATCGGCGTGCTCATCGAACATTACGCCGGGGCCTTCCCCACTTGGCTCGCACCCGTGCAGGCGATTCTTCTTTCGGTGACCGACCGCAACATCCCCTTCGTGGAACAGCTCCATCACCGGTTCCTGCAGGAAGGGCTGCGGGCGGACAAGGACACGCGCAACGAAAAGCTGGGGCTCAAGATCCGGGAAGCCCAACTGCAGAAAGTCCCCTACATGCTGGTGATCGGGGACCGGGAAGCCGAAAACGGAACGGTCGCTCCGCGCAGCCGCAGCGGGGAACAGCTTTCCCCCATGTTGCCCGAGGACTTCATTGCGCTCGTACGAGAGGAAAGCAATCCGTACCATAAATCGAGTTGAAACGGTGATTTCGGAAAAAAGGGAAGCTTCTTTGTTTCCCCAGGATATACGCCGTCCGTACCGGGCGGCTCAAATAAATAAGGGAGGTGATCGTCCATAGCCAATATCACTACGAGGGTGAACCAGAAGATACGGAATCCTGAAGTGCGCGTGGTGGATGACGAGGGAAACCAGCTCGGTATTCTGCCCATCGCCAGAGCCCTTGAAATAGCGCAGGAGCGTGGTCTCGATCTGGTGGAGGTGGCCCCCAACGCAGAACCGCCGGTCTGCAAAATCATGGATTACGGCAAGTACAAGTACCAGCAGAGCAAGCGGCAGCAGGAGGCCAAAAAAAAGCAGACCGTCATTCAGGTCAAAGAAATCAAGATGCGGCCCAAAATCGAGGAACACGATTATCAGTTCAAGCTGAAAAGCGCCAAGAAGTTCCTGAGCGAGCGGAACAAGGTAAAGATCAGCATGATTTTCCGCGGCCGGGAAATGGCGCACAGCGAAATCGGATTCCAGTTGCTCAAACGATTCAGCGAAGAAGTCACCGAAGACGCGACGGTGGAGCAGCATCCGAAAATGGAAGGCCGTAATCTGAGCATGGTGCTGGCTCCCAAGTAGAGCGGTTCTTTCGAGCCGCTTTTGTCGGCATGGTGCCGCTGTTCCGTCGATTCTTTTTTCCGCGAAAGAGGCGATGGAGTCGGCTTTTCGTCACGGCGAAGACTTCCTTTCCCCGCATGGGAGGGAACGGCGCGATTCACACCGTTGTGTTTTCAGGGGAATGCCGACGGGAGTGCAGCCGTTTTCTTTCCCCGACGTACGGGTATTGACGCTATTTGTTCTTGATTTTGCACCGCCGTTGTGCCAAATTAGCTCTTTGTCACCGTTTCAGGTGTATGGGTCCGTCCTGTTGCAGCACGGACCAAAGCGGAGGATAACATGCCGAAAATCAAAACGAATCGCGGGGCCGCCAAACGCTTCAAAGTTACCGGCTCCGGCAGGATCAAACGGGTGAAGGCGTACCATAGCCACATCCTGACTTCAAAAACCAGGAAACGGAAACGGAACCTGCGGAAACTGGCCCTCATCGTGAAAGTGGATGAAAAGGCCATCCGCACGATGCTTCCCTATGCCTGACCTCTGGCGGCTCAGGTAAAAACGCCGCTCAAGTGGAGGGTTTTTCATGCCAAGAGTAAAGAGGGGCGTCACCGCCCATCAGCGTCATAAAAAAGTACTGAAGATGGCCAAGGGGTACCGGGGCGGCCGCAGCAAGCTCTACCGCACCGCACGGGAAACCGTTGACCGCGCCTTGAAATTCGCCTATCGCGACCGTAAGGTGCGTAAACGGGAATTCCGCAGCCTGTGGATCATCCGCATCAACGCCGCCGTTCGACCCTTCGGGCTGTCCTACAGCCGGTTCATCGATCTGCTGAACAAGGCGAACATCGCGGTGGACCGCAAAGCGTTGGCCGACCTCGCCGTCGGCGATCCCCAGGGATTCGCCGCCGTCGTGGAAGCGGCGCGTTCGGCCGCAGCCTAGAGGCGATAGCGGTGCAGGAAACGCTCAACCGCATTCTGGAAGAAGCGCGTCGGGAAGCAGCCGGAATCGTCGACCCGGACACGCTGGAAGAACTGCGGGTAAAGTACCTGGGCCGCAAGGGAGTCCTCACCAACGCCCTCAAGGGATTGGGGTCTCTTTCCCCCGAGGAGCGTCCGGCCGTCGGCAAGCTGGCCAATGAGGTGAAAGACGTCGTCACGGACCTCATCCGGCAGGCCGACGCTGCGCTGCGTTCGCGCAGAGGGGCCGACGTTTCCGCGGTGGACGTGACCAGACCCGGCCGGCGCCACTCCTTGGGCAAGCTTCACCCCATCACCCAGGTGTTGCGGGAAATCTGCGACATCTTCGAGCGCATGGGGTTCAACGTGGCCGAAGGCCCCGACGTGGAGCTGGACTACTACAACTTCGAAGCCCTCAATATTCCCAAGGACCACCCGGCCCGGGACATGCAGGACACCTTCTACGTCTCCGACAACGTGGTTCTGAGGACCCATACTTCGCCTATCCAGGTCCGCACCATGGAAAAGCAGCCGCCGCCAGTGCGCGTCATCGCTCCGGGCGCAGTGTATCGCTGCGATTCCGACGTGTCCCATACCCCCATGTTCCATCAGGTGGAGGGACTTCTGGTGGACAAGGGGGTGAGTTTCGGGGACCTCAAGGGCGTCCTCACTTCCTTCGTGCACCAGATGTTCGGTCCGGACATCGGGTTGCGGTTCCGTCCCAGCTTCTTCCCCTTTACCGAGCCGAGCGCGGAAGTGGACATCCTCTGCGTGCTGTGCAAGGGCAAGGGATGCCGTACCTGTAAGAACACCGGGTGGCTGGAAGTATTGGGATCGGGTATGGTGGACCCCAAGGTCTATGAGTTTGTGGGCTACGACCCTGAAGCAATCAGCGGATTCGCATTCGGCATGGGGGTGGAACGCATCACCATGCTGAAATACGGTATTGACGACATCCGCATGTTTTTCGACAACGACGTCCGTTTTTTACGGCAATTCTGATTTTCACCCCCCTACGCCCAGAACCGACATGAGATTCAGCATAAATTGGCTTAGAGAATATGCGGAAATCGACGCGGGACCTTCCGAGGTGGCCGATGCGCTCACCATGGCCGGGCTCGAAGTCGAAGCCCTGATAAAACGCTACGCCCCTCTGGATAACGTCGTGGTGGCGCGTGTGGTGGAAGCCGCTCCCCATCCGAACGCGGACCGGCTCACCGTATGCACCGTGGACGACGGGTCCGGCACGCGCCGGGTCGTGTGCGGCGCCCCCAACGTGCGGCCGGGCATGCTTTCGCCGCTGGCTTTGCCGGGAGCCAAGCTCCCCAACGGCATGAAGATCAAGCCGGGCAAGCTCCGGGGCGTCGTGTCCGAAGGCATGCTCTGCGCCGAGGACGAGCTGGGGTTGAGCGAAAACCACGACGGTATCATGGACCTGCCCGCCGATCTCGCGGTGGGGTCGTCTATCTACAACGCCCTGCACCTGGACGATTATATTCTCGAAGTGAGCGTAACGCCCAATCGCCCCGACTGCCTGAGCGTGTTCGGTATCGCCCGTGAAGCCGCCGCACTGTTCAACGTCCCGCTCCGCTTCCCCGGCTTTCGCCTCAGCGAAACACTCGGCCCCATCGAAAACGAAACGTCCGTTGAAATCCAGGCCCCCGACGGGTGCCCGCGCTACACGGCGCGCCTCATGGACAACATCGCCATCGCGCCGTCCCCATTCTGGATGCGGGAGAAGATCCTGAGCGCCGGGATGCGTCCCATCAACAACGTGGTGGACGTAACCAACTTCGTGCTCCTTGAACTGGGGCAGCCGCTGCACGCTTTCGATTTCGAACTCCTGCGGGAAGGACGCATCGTGGTCCGTTTCGCGCGGGAAGGCGAACGCTTCACCACGCTCGACAATGTGGAACGCATCATGACCGACCGTTCGCTCATGATCTGCGACGGCGAGGGTCCCGTGGCCCTGGCGGGCGTCATGGGCGGCCTCAATTCGGAGATCCGACCGAACACCCGGCGCGTGCTGCTGGAAAGCGCTTATTTCGACCCGTCGACCACACGGCGGACGTCCAAGATGCTCGGACTCTCCACCGAGGCGGCCTACCGCTTCGAACGCGGCACCGATCCCGAAGGAGTCGTCGTTGCTTCCGTTCGGGCCTCTCAGCTTATGGCGGATCTGGCGGGAGCGCGGATTTATTCGGGGATCGTCGACGTATACCCACGGCCCATTCCCCGCGGCCAGATCAATCTGAACCGGGACAGGCTCAACCTTTTCCTCGGCACGAAATTCTCCACGCAGGAAATCGCGGATACGCTCCGGGCCATCCAGATGGAAGTCGACGCGGACGACCGGGGCGAAATGACCGCCGTTCCTCCTTCATTCCGCATGGACGTCACCCGCGACGTGGATCTGTACGAAGAGGTGGCCAGAATCAAGGGGCTGGACAGCATTCCCGTTACTCTGCCCACCGGGGCGCCGCATGCCCAGCCGCGCAGCCCGCTGCGGCGGTTGAGGGCGCTGGCCAAGGACACGGCCGCGGCCACGGGCTTTTCGGAAGTGATTTCCTATTCCTTCATTGCGCCCCAGTCGGGGGATAGGCTGCAGTTGCCCTCCGACGACCCGCGCCGCCCTTCCGTGGCTCTGCTCAACCCGTTGAGCGAAGACCAGGCGGTCATGCGGACCAGTCTGCTGCCCGGGCTGCTCACCGCCGTATCCCGCAACGCCGCCTTCAAGAACCAGGATCTCAAGCTCTTCGAGCTGGGCAAGGTGTTCCTGGTTGCCGGAAACGAAGAGCTTCCGCTCGAGCCTCACATGTTCTCCGCCGTCTGGACCGGCAAACGGGTGCTCCCGTCGTGGCACGGCAACGCGGAAACCACGGATTTCTATGACATCAAGGGAGCGCTGGAAAACGTGCTCGACGTTTTGCACGTCGCAAACGCTTCCTATGCGCCGCTGACCGGCGACGCGATTTTCGCCGACGGCGTATCGGCACGACTTCTGGTGGACGGCCGGGAAGCGGGCGTCCTCGGGCGCATTCGCGATTCCGTGCTGACCGGCTTCGACATCGAGGCGGAAGTCTACGCGTTCGACGTCCGGTTCGACGTTCTGACCGACAAGAATGCGCCCGTTCAGATGATGCAGTCGCTGCCCAAGTATCCTCCGGTACTCAGGGACTTGGTGGTCGCCGTGCCCAAGGACGTCATGGCGGGCTCCGTCCTGGAGATCATCCGGGAATTCGGCCGCACCTCCCATCTGGAGAGCGTAGGGCTGTTCGACGTGTACGAAGGGGAAAAGATCGGACCCGGCCGTGTGAGCCTGGGCTACCGGATCGTGTACCGGGCCGCCGACCGCAGTCTTACGGACAAGGAAGTGAACGTGTTCCATGAAAGGCTTATGGACCACGTCGTGAAACAAACGGGCGGAACCCTCCGCGATTAGGACGCGTGACCATCCATGACCAAACGCGATATCGTTCAAAAGGTGCACGAACAGGTCGGACTCCCGGCATCGACGGTGGCCCGGCTGGTGGACGACATCTTCGAGATTGTCAAGGATCGGCTGACCCAGGGGGACGACGTGAAAATCGTCCGTTTCGGAAGGTTCGAAGTACAGCAGAGAGCGGCACGCCGAGGTCGCAATCCGGTGACCGGCGATGAAATAGTGATTCCGGAGCGACGGGTGCTTACGTTCCGTCCCAGTAAATCACTCAAAGATCGTTTATAACGGTAATGAAGGGAATCATGGACGAGATTCCCGATAGGATGTTTTTCCGCATCGGCGAGGTCGCTCAGATTGTGGGCGTGGAAGCTCACGTGCTGCGTTACTGGGAGAGCGAGTTCGGCGAGATAAAACCGGTTCGTTCCAACAAGCAGCGGCTCTACCGGAAAAAAGACGTGGAACTGCTGCTCAGGATCAAACGGCTGCTCCACGAAGAAGGCTTCACCATCAGCGGCGCCAAGAAGCAGGTGAGGTCCAAGGAGCCGGAACAGGTGCGTTTCGATTTCAGCGAGGAAGCCTTCAAGCGGGTCCTGCGCGAAATCCGTAAGGAACTCTGCGACATCAAGAAGCTGCTCGATTCACCCAAACGATAGGCGCTCCCCCTCCCCTTTCTCCGTGTTTCTCCAAAACGTCCATAGATAGGGTTCGAGCCCTCGACTTTCCCCCTTGTCCATGTACCGGATGCGCGGAGAGGGATTCTTCGTGCCTTCGTTGGTGACGATTTGGCCGATCGTGCCGGGTTTGCCGACTCGTTTCTCAGAACCGATTCGGCCTCCTTTACCCGGCCGAAGCCACCCATGAACGCCGCGGCAGCGACGATCCGGTTCCATTCCATGAATAGCAGGCAAGGGACCGTGATCGGGGCTTTTCCCCGGCCGCTTTTCCTGCCGAACAAGCACCGACCGGTCCCCGCCGTTTTCTTGCGCCGGAAATCTCCGCCCGGGTCGCGGAAACGGCCGGAAAAAATTCGGGGGCAAGAGTTGTTGCACTCCTCCGAACTCTCATGTATAGTCCGCCTCGTATGAAGATGATTTTTTGCTATCGCATCGTTTCCCAAGTTCCACCCATTTGCCGCCAACGGCTCGTTTGGTGAGCGTCATGGAGCCTCTACTTCCCTTCATAAGAATCGGTTCCGTCGCCCCTTCCGGGGACTCTCCGCACCTGTCGGTGGGGGGGGAATGCAATGCGGAGCAATTTACCACTCTGCGCGAAATGGCCGCACTCATCAATTCGTCCCTCGATCCCGCAACGATCCGTCAGACGGCCATAGAAGTGGCGAAAAACGTGCTTCGCGCGGAAGGGGCGAGCCTTCTGCTGCTGGACGAGGCCACGGGCGAACTTTATTTCGACAGCGCGGTGGGCGACAAGGCGGAGGGGCTCAAGCGGATCAGGCTGCAGCCCGGAACCGGCATCGCCGGCTGGGTCGCCGAGCGGGGAGAGTCGGTCATCGTCAACGATGCGGCTCACGATTCCCGTTTTTACCGGGGAGCCGATCGCGCCACCTCTTTCCAGACCCGCAACATCATCTGCAGCCCGGTCACGTCGCGGGGAAGACTCATCGGCGTTCTGGAGGGAGTGAACAAACTGAAGGGCGGCTTCGACGACGTGGACCTGCAGGTGATCGAGGCCATGGGCCACAACGTGGGCGTGGCGATCGAAAACGGCCGGCTCTACGAACAGCTCAAGGAAACGTTCTACCGGACGGCTCAGGTGCTGGCCGAGGCCATCGAGCTTCGCGATCCGTATACCGGCGGCCACACGCAGCGGGTGCACGACTACAGTCTCATCATCGCCCGCCGGTTGGAAATGGACCGGGAAGAGCTGGAACGCCTCAGGCTGGCGGCGCTGCTGCACGACATAGGGAAAATCGGCGTGAAGGACAGTGTCCTGCTCAAAACGGGCCCCCTCACGGCCGATGAGTTCGAGGAAATCAAAAAGCACCCGATTCACGGAGCCGAACTCCTGAAGACCGTCACGCTCCTGAGCGAAGTGACGCCGGGAATCCGGAGCCACCATGAACGATTCGACGGCAGAGGGTATCCGGACGGGCTCGGGGGCGAGGAGATACCGCTTCACGCCCGCATTATCGCCGTTGCCGATGCATTCGACGCCATGACGTCCAACCGTTCCTACAAGAAACCGCGCACCGGCGCTCAGGGGCTGCGCGAACTGCAACGGTGCTCGGGCACCCAGTTCGATCCGCAGATGGTTTCCAAGTTCCTGGAAGTGATGCTGGAGGGTCAGAGCCCGGAAGGGCAGGATTCCCTCTCCCTCAGCGCGCTGGGATAGACGGGTTCTTCACCTCGGTCGAAACGAAGCGGTTTTCGGGAAGGTTCCGGAACCGCTTTTGCTTTTCAAGGAACCATGCCAAGGCGGTCGTACCGGTGTTGCCCGGTCTTCTTTGACTCTTCACGCCCGGACTGCGCCGCTGCCCATAGAGCGTTCAGTGCTCTTCATTCCGGTGGAAGCAGGGATCACATAATTTTTACCGGATATTCACACCGGCTTTTGCAGGGGTGAATATCCGGGTGGCTTCTATCAGCACCCGCTTCACTGAAAACGGTAACATACGGTACAGCATCAGTAAGGACAGTTCTCCAGGTCTTCGTAGACCTCTACCTTGAGTTCGTTATTCTCGATGTAGCGGTATACACGGTAACATTTCCCCGCCGTAAGGGTGGCGTTTACGGTCCCGGAGTAAGCGGCACAATTTGTTGACACATCCTGCCAGGAAAACGTTTTGCTTCCTGCTGCCGTGGCTATGTACGAGGGGAGCGCCGGCATGTCGTCGCAATTCTGGCGGGTGATGGTGCTCGACTGCCCTTCCAGGCTCGCTTTGAAGGAATATGTCCCAGAGGGGCAGCAAAGAAACGCATTCGCTCCCCAATATGCCTGCTGAGTTGTGCCTCCGCCGCTCGAACCGCCTCCGACGGGAAAGAAGTCGGCGGTATTGAGTGTCCCGGAGTTCCAGTCATAGGAACCGTCGCCGTTGGTATCGACCTGTACGGTGAAACTGCTCGTGCCGTTTGGGGTTAATTTGCACTTCGTGCCGTTGGCGCCGTTGGCGATGAGGGATCCGCTGAAGGTGATGCCGGAGGTCCCGCTGCTGCTTGAATTGG
This sequence comes from uncultured delta proteobacterium, assembly GCA_963826125.1. Lineage (GTDB taxonomy): Bacteria > Desulfobacterota > Desulfarculia > JACQYL01 > CAWGVV01 > CAWGVV01. Next base: position 2,183,092 of record CAWGVV010000001.1, read on the forward strand.
CCACGGTGAACGGTCCGTCCGACGTCATGTCCACATAGCCGTATGCCGGATGGTAGTACCGCCCGGTCATGGTAAACCCGACGCTGCCGGTCGGAAGACCCGATCCGACACCCGGCAGGGAACTCGGCAGGTCGGTGAGGGTCAGCACGAAATTGTTGGCCCAGTATACCTCGCCCAGCAGATTGTCCCGATTCAGGAAATCCCCGGTGGCACCCGCGTTCAGATTGGACGACGTCCCGTTGGCGTGGGCCGTCAACGTACCTTTCAGGGTGATGTCCTCGCTATCGGTGGTAATGGTGGTGGGGTTCACCGTCGCCGTGAGGGAAACATTGAGTGTCGAACCGCTTGCAGCCAGGGATCCGGACAATGTTCCGCTGCCGTCGACGTGGAGGCCGTTGTTGCAGTACTTGTCGGCGGAAAAGGACCCGCCGATGTTTCCGGTGTTCTGGTTGAAGTCGAGAGAATAGGACAAGCTGCCGCCGCAATTCCCGTAGAAGGTGTCGGTATTCGCCGCCTGCAGATTATGAATGGAATTCAACGCCCGGGCATGGGCCTCCTCCAGCGATTGCGGCACGTCTTTAAGTGACGGCGTTACCGACGCGCTGGTCTTGAGCAGATCGCCCAGGTAAGAAAAGCTCGAAACGCCTTTCAGGCCGGCCATGGTAATGGCAACGGCATTCGCTGGGGTGATGGCGGCCTGTCCCGAGTTCCCCGTGTATTGCACGGGTACCTCCCCGCCGAATGCGCCGAACCGGAATCGGGTCAGGTTGTACGTCCCCACGTTCGAAGTGAGAGTGGCGTTGGAGTAACCGTTGAAGGCAAGGGTAATCGGACTCGCCACATTATGGTCTCCGGTCTTGTAGGCCCCTCCCAGGGATTGCCCATTGATCCAGGTCCACAGCTTCCTGGCATCGTCTCCATTGTCGCTGTAGGTGGCGGACCCGTTGTTGAATGTCTGTCCCGCAGACCACCAGCGCGAGGAGCCGTCTGCGCGGTAATGGTACCAGGCCATGAAGAGCACGTTGCCCTGAACCTCCACAAAGAACCCCATGCCGTTGTAATTGGGGTCGAACCACCAGCCGTTGATGTCCCGCATGTCCTGCGTCGTTCCGAACTGGTCCATGAACTTTGTGAGCGTCATGGTCCCGGACGTGCCGTTCGCCGTCCAGTTGAGCGTCGCTTGGGTCGCCGAGGCAAAGGTCAACTGAACCGTTCCCACATTTGCGTATTGGGGCGCGGTTGAACTTTGCCCCAACGGGAACCCCTTCACGTCTTGCAGATTGCCGGAATAGGACGAACTCGACGCGAGAGGTCCACCCGAAATATACCAGGCGGGAGTACCGTCCTCCCGGAACACGTACAGGGCCATGAAGAGCGCATTCCCCTGTATTTCCACGGAAACGCCCGTTCCCGACTGGCCCGATACGTACCACCAGCCGTCATAGGGTGAATCGATCGCTTGCGCACTGCCGCCTGCCCCCAACAGGAACAGCAAACCGAGAATGACTCCCACGACTATCGATTTTCTCATCTCTCTCCTCCCTCTCCTCCGCTTTCCCTCTCCCGGATCCCGCGGCCTGTACGGGGAGAGGGTATCAGTGTGCAACAGGTGATACCTTGGCAGATTTACACAGTGCCGCGTATTGTATCATTAGCCAAATCCATAGAGACTTGCAACGATATTTTGCGGCGCTTCACGGAAAAATGGCAAAGGAGGAAGCCGTTAGAATAATTTTAACAAATATAGTGGTATTTTCCTCTGCTCTACTTTATTACCAATGTTTCACAACCAACTCCGCTCCGCCCCCGAGCATTCCCTCCTTGCCGGCCCCACGCACGGAGCGGCGCCCTTTTTCCTTGATTCGCATTCATTTGGCACTACAATCATGGTGCTTTCATCTGCTGCTGTGGGAGGTGGCCGTGCACAAACATCGTTTTGCGATTCTGCTTTTCTCGGGGCTGACGTGCCTCGTTTCGTCCCTTGCCGCCCCACTCAACGCAGCCCCGGTCGCCAAACCTCAATTGCTCAAACAGATAAAGTGGACGGGCACTTCCTGGTTCGGTTCCCCCATCGTCCACAACCTCGGCCAGGGGGAGAGAAAGCTCATTGGAGCGTACTACGATCTTTTCGTCTGGGACCGCTATTTCAATCTCCTGGCCAAGGCCCCTTCGGGGTCGTCCAATCCCCATGAAGGCCGCATCTACGCGCCGCCGGTATGCGCCGATCTGGACGGCGACGGCGTGTACGAAATCGTGGTGGGGAGCAACGGGGGAAAAGTCGCCGCGTATGAATGGAAAAACAACACCCTGAGCATCAAGAAAGGCTGGCCCGCAAGCACGTGCGACGCGGGCCAATGCCCCGAGGTGAGAGGGCTTGCCGCGGGGGACCTGAACGGCGACGGCAGGATCGAGGTGGTGGCCGTCACGACCCAAACGGACCCCGAAGGCGCGCAGGTGTTCGTTTTCAATCCGGACGGGAGCCTGTACCAGCCGCCGGGGCTTTCCTACCGGGCCTGGCCCCGATACAACACCCAAAAGGGGGTAGGCAACGACGCGGACGCCAACGGGCAAGGCAATCACGGCTACGGCTGCTACGGCCTCAACGTGGGCATCGGCAATCTGAACGACGACGGGAACCTCGAAATCGTGGTCACCTTCGACAATCATCAGATCAACGTGTTTTCCCACGATGGGGTGAGCATGCCGGCTTCCGATTATTTCACCAACCGTTCGACCGAGTACGCCGGCCGCCGGTTGAACTGGGGCCAGTTCATCCGCTGGTTCGATGCCGACGTCGAGGAGAAGCACTACCACCTGCACACGGGTGACTGGCCGAACCCCGAAACGAAGAAATGGATGCAATGGACCGAATCGCCTCCCTGCGTGGCGGACATCAACGGCGACGGCCGGAACGAGGTGGTGTGCGTTTCGAACGTGGAAATGGACGTTCCCTACGACACCAAACACCACTCCGTGATGGTCCTGGAAGGGTCTTACGGCGACGGTTCCCGCAGCGCGCGCAGGCTCCCGGGGTGGGAAGCGCTCCCCTCCTCGGGGTACCCGCTGCCGCGTCCGGGCAATTCCTGGTATCCTCCGGCCAATCCGCCCGCACCTACTGTGGCCGACATCGACGGTGACTCCCGCCCGGAAATCCTCTACGGCGCCCATGACGGGTACGTCTATTGTCTTTCCTCCGGCGCACGGCAGCTCTGGCGGACCGACATACGCCACGGCCGACAGGTCATGTACGCTTCGGAAATCATGGCCGCCGACCTGAACCGGGACGGCGTGGTCGAACTGATCCTCACGACGTACGGCGAACCGGACGGAGCAGCCCCCGGAGTTCCCCACGGGTATCTCATGATTCTGGACAACAACGGCAAGGTGCTGTACGACATCGAACTCCCGGAACAGGGGACGGACGGAAACGGCAAGGGCGCACCGGCGGCGCCGACGGTCATGGACCTTACGGGGGACGGCACCCTGGAGATCGTGGTGCAGACCTTCGGGGCGGGCTGCTTCATTTATACGGTCCCCGGCTCGGCGGAAAATCTTCTGCTATGGCCCACGGGAAGAGGCAACTACCTGAGGGACGGGATGCCCTGGAAAGCGGCGGACGGTCCTCCGGGGGGAACGAAACACAAACCGATTGTCCCCATGCTCCACCTGCTACTGGAGAATCAATGATACGTTTTCTGAATCGAATAACGGGTAAGGAGAAATCCTGCGCGGTGTGTCCGTGGTGGTGCTGCTTTACCTTCGACAACCCTTTGCGGAAGCTGATACACGGTCCGGCACGCATGCTGGAACCCTTTGTGAAGAGGGGAATGGACGTGCTGGACGTGGGGTGCGGCATGGGCTACTTTTCCCTGGGCATGGCGGAACTGGTGGGCGCGGACGGAACGGTGACGGCGGCCGACCTCCAACCGGAAATGCTGGCCGGACTGGCCCGCAGGGCGCGCAGGAGGGGCCTCTACGAACGCATCCGGTTCCAACGGTGCGGCGCGGAAAGCATCGGGGTATCCGGACCGGTCAACTTCGCGCTGGCCTTCTGGATGGTGCATGAAGTGCCGGACCAAAGACGGTTTCTGGCGGAAATTCGCTCGATGCTCGCCCCTTCCGGCCGTCTGCTTCTGGTCGAACCCCGTTTCCACGTCACGGCCCGGGACTTCCGCGCAACTCTGGAGAAAGCCCGCGAAGCCGGGCTGACCGTCGTCAATAGCCCGGCTATAGCCTTCAGCCGGGCGGCCCTTCTCGTTGCGGTGCCCAACGCATGATCGTCCTGAAAAACATCGTCCGCACGAAGCTGAGGTCGGGTCTGACGCTCCTGGGAGTAGCCGTCGGCATATCCGTGTTCTTCACCCTCACCACCTTCGGCGACGGCCTGAAAGGGCAGGTCCGGCACCTGATTCGTTCATACAAGGTGGACCTGCTGGTGAAGACCAGGGAATCCTCGTCCCCCCTCTCCTCGGCCATCCCCCTCTCCGATTACCGAAAGCTCGCAGCCATGGACGTCATCGAGGACGCCTCCGCGCTCCTGCTCGGCCCCATCCGTCAGGGGAAAAACAACTATTTCCTCATCAACGGCGTTTCCTCCATGGGAGCCCTGGCCGGAAGAATCGGCCTGACCGGGGGCCGCCTGCCCCGCCCCGGAACGGCGGAAATGATGCTGGGAGCGGATGCCGCGAAAACGCTCGGCCACGCGGTCGGCGACACGGTGCTCCTGGGCACTCACGGACGGTTCGCCATCGTGGGAGTGTACGTTTCCGGAAGCCGGCTGTTCGATCGCGGAGCGGTGGTCGACATCGAAGTGGCCCGACGCATTCTGAACAAGGGCGACGTCGTGAACATGGCCCTGGTGAGGCTTAGGGAAGGGATCGGGCAGGACGACGCGGCCGCCGCCATCGAGCGGGAATTTCCCTCCTTGGTGGCACTCAGGAGCGGGGACGTCATCGGACACATCGAACTGATCAATTCCATCGACGTCATCAGCGCGGCCATGGCGTTCATCGCCCTCGTCACTTGCTGCATCGTGGTCACCAATACGCTCATGATGTCGATCACGGAACGGACCAGGGAAATCGGAATCCTCATGGCCGTGGGGTGGTCCGGTCTCCGGATCATGGCAACCATCGCGCTGGAGTCCACGATCCTCTGCGCGGTCGGCGGCCTGTCCGGGGTACTGATGGGATATTCGCTGCTGTGGATTTTCAATGCCGGCGGGGTCACGGGGCTCGACTGGGTGCCGGTAACGTTTTCGGCGGTTGTGGTCGGCAAATCGGTCCTCATCTCCCTCCTGCTGGGGGTGACGAGCGCATTTTATCCCGCAATCGTCGCGTCCAGACTATCACCCGCGCAAGCACTCAGGGTATAATAATGATCGTTGCACAGAACCTTGTGAAGCATTACGACAACGGCATGGTGAAGGCCGTCAACGGGGTGACGATCCATGTGGAAAAAGGGGAAATCGTCGCGTTGATGGGCCATTCGGGGTCCGGAAAGAGCACACTGCTCAACGTGGTCGGCACCATCGACCGGCCCACGTCCGGCGATCTGTTCATAGAAAAACGCAACGTTCGCGAAATAAAGGACCGCGCGCGCTTTCGGGCCGAGTACATAGGCTTCGTTTTTCAGTTCCACCACCTTCTGCCACACCTCACCCTGCGGGAGAACGTGGAAATCCCCATGTACACGCGATCCGTGGCGCGGAGGGAACGGCGGGAACGAGCACTGCAGTTCCTTACCCACATGCGTCTGGCGGAACGAGCACACTTCCTTCCGAGCAACGTCTCGGGAGGGGAGCGACAGAGGGCGGCCATTGCACGGGCCCTGGCCAACGATCCGAAAATCATTCTGGCGGACGAACCGACCGGGAGCGTGGATACCGAAACAGGGACCGCCATTCTCGACTACCTCACGGCCTACTGTCGGAAGAGGGACGTCAGCATGATTATCGCCACCCACAATCACGAAATCGCCCTTCGCACCGACCGAATCCTTCGGTTGAAGAACGGCGAACTGGAGGAGTGAAGAACATGTCCTGCTCACGTTCCTTTCATATGCCCGGCCCTGCGGCGTCGGGCGGCAGTCGCTTTTCGGCCGGCCCCCGTCGGGTCAAGGCGGCGGTCTGTTTCCTGTTGGTGTCCGTTTTCCTGCTCGTCTTGGGTCTGCCCGGGCTGTCGGCCGCCTTTCCCTATTCCCGCATGGTGGCTTTCGGGGACAGCCTGACGGACAAGGGAAACCTCTACGCTTTAACCTTCGGGATCATTCCCGACGGGAACGACTACTGGAAAGGCCGTTTCTCCAACGGTCCCGTGTGGGCGGAATACCTGACCGACGCCGTTACCACGGGAGGAGAACTGGTGGACCTGGCTTTCGGCGGGGGTACGACAGACTCCATAACACCTCCGGGGTTGGAGAGTCAGGTATTAACCTATACCTCCACCAGGGATTCGTCGGCCGACATGCTGTTCGCCATCTGGATCGGGGGAAACGACATCGCCAACGGGGAGACCGATTACAGCCTGATCGCCGATGCCGTTCACGATGCCCTTGAAAGGATCGCTACGGACGGCGGCCGGGAATTCCTCGTGCTCAACATACCGAACATCGGGTCCATCCCCCGGTTCAATTCCAATGCCCCAGACTCCGTGAAGTTCACGGAACGGAGCATGGCCGTTAACGAGGCCCTGGACGCGCAACTGGACCGGTTCGCCCGGGACCATCCCGACTATGAACTCTACCGGATGGATACCTTCGGATTCATGGATGACATCATCGCTCATCCCGACCAGTACGGATTCGCCAACGTATTTGACTCGAGTCCGGTACAGGGCCACGGCTTCATCAACGATCCGCCCTATCTCTTCTGGGACGACATGCATCCCACCACCGAAGCTCACGCGCTGGTGGCCGAAAGGGCCGGAAACATCCTGACCGCCATTCCCGCGTCGTACACCGGCTGGTGGTATAACCCGGACGAAAACGGCAGCGGTGTTTCCATAGAGATCCGTAACGGAGTGCCCTTCATGGCGTGGTACCTCTTTGACGAGGCCGGACGCCCGGTTTGGTACACGGCCGACGGGTTCTACAGCGGCAACACGTTCTACGGAACCCTCTACACCTGGTCGGGGTGGCCGCTGGGGGGCGATTATCTGACTCCCGCCCGGCAGCCCGTCGGGACCATGACCATCAGTTTCCAGAGTCCCGTGGACGCCCTGATGAGATGGTCCACGGATCAGGCCGGCGGGACCATTCGGCTGAAGAATTTCCTGCAGAACACCTCTCCCGGCCCCAAGGACCCACGCGACATCTCCGGGTGGTGGGTGGACCCGTCCTACAACGGCATGGGATTCTTTATCGAAGCGGCGGGCGGCACCATTTTCGCGGCCTGGTACAACTACAGGGATGACGGTTCCCCTCGCTGGTGGTCCTTCGGCGGAGATTTCCCCGCCGGTTCCACTTCTTTCTCGGGAACGCTGATGGAAAATACCGGAGGCCAGTGTCTGGGGTGCCCCTATCAGGAGCCCGTACCCCATGAGACGGACCCCGTTGCCGTCCAGTTCCTGCCGGACGGAACCGCAACGCTTACCTGGCAGGGTACGACTTTTTCCCTGCAACGGTTCAACTACTGATCGCGGATACGGTCGGGACGCAGCGGTAGGCCCCGGCCATATCCCATTGAATCGGGGAATCCCGCCGACGACGCGGTGGGATTTTCCGCTCCGGAGAGTGGTGTTCCTGACGACGGCCGTCCTTCTCCCAGGAGGGGACTTCCGCACACCGGACAACGGAGAGAAACGAAAACGGGACGAACGGAGGGAGACGCCATGGCAAGCGAAATGGACGCCATAAAAAAGCTCTTGAAGGATTATGACGATGAACTGGCCGGTGCGCGGGAAAGAAAAGAGTTGCTGACGGCCAGAAGCATGGTGTTCATGGACCGTTTCAGCAAGGAATCTGTGCAGTGGATCCGGCCGGAGATGGAGGGAATCGCCACGCTGCTTTCGGCCCAAGGCCACCTGGCCCGCTTGAGGGATTATTCTTCCGGTGAATGGATCCACGGAATCGTTCTCCACGTCCTGCCCCGGCATCTCGTCGAGGACGAATCCGGTGACGGGCGGGAGCTGGAAGCGATCGGGAGCTCCCTCACCGTCGAAACCAACGCCCTCGGTGAAAACGTCACCTTCCACATGCGGGAACGATACCGTCGGAAACCCTTGGCCGACTATGTTCCCCTCGGTACTTTCCCCTATGAGGAGTTCGGTACGGACCTGATGGAATCTAAGGTGGCCGAGTTCCTGTCTAAGGTGTTCGCGGATACCATCGAAGCCCATTTTGCCCTCTGAGCGCTCTCCCGCGGCTTGAACGCCCCGAGGATCGGGCGTCTTACGCCGCGCGTCATACAATCCGCCCCCTCCCGTTTTCCGCACTTCATTCTCCGCTCGAATACAGTGAATCGTTGCTCCAAGTACAAGGCTCACCTGATTCATATCAATCTCAATTCCGGCTAATGTAGCTCTTAAAGCAACACGATCCGAAAGACTTCATGTTTGCTTGCAATCCCTTCTTTGAGAACGAAAACGAGTAGCCAGACCAGCCGACTGATCCGTCGCTCGCCGGAAGCGCAGGGATAGTCCGCCGCTCCATTCTTACTGCCCAAAGCCGCAGTTGGTGGAGCGGGCCTTCTCTCCCCAGGGGGAAAGGCTGATGCGAATGAATCCGTTGACTTCGATAGCGGATGAAAAGTCGGTCAAAAAACGAACAACTTTTTTCCAGTGGGAGGGTATGATCGTGGAAAATTATGCGGAAACTCTGAACAACATCCTGACGCAGATCAACACGTCCGACGCCCCTTTTCCCGAAGTGGCCAGGAATCCTTTCTGCATGTACTATGATCGGTGCCTCGATGAGGCTGCACGGCTCAACCTGCCGGAACTGAACTGCCAGAGCTGCGAGCACCAGACCGAGAGGCATTGGGACAGGGATCAACTCATGATCGAGTCCGACGCCTGCTGGAATCTGCTCACCGCCATTTTCACGGGCCGGGGAGGATTGATTGCCACGTCGTCCAAGCGGAAAAGAAAACGAGCCGCTTGTGCCGCCTAAAAAAATTCCCGCGGGATACGCGATCTGCATTACGGAGCGGCACTGCTCCAGACCATGCAGCGGCAACGAACGCGGGAACGATCTCCGGGCCACGGGGAGAAGGCGAAAAACCGTTATTCACGACAAAGGGGAGACGACCCATGGCACTCACCGTCACCAGCCCGGCCTTCGAATCGAACGGCGACATACCGCCGAAGTATACCTGTGACGGGGAAGACATGAACCCGGCCGTGCGGATAGGCAATATCCCGGCCGGGACCAAGAGTGTGGCGCTCGTGATGGACGATCCGGATGCGCCGATGGGTACGTGGGACCACTGGATATTCTGGGACATGGACCCCGCCGAGAACATTGACGAGAACATCGAGCCGAAAGCCGTACAGGGCAGGAACAGTTGGGGAAGGAACTCCTATGGAGGCCCCTGCCCGCCCTCCGGCTCGCATCGCTATTTCTTCAAGGTCTATGCCCTGGACACCATGCTTCACCTGGATAGGGATTCGGGCAAACGGCAACTGCAGAAAGCAATGACGGGACACATCCTGGACCAGGGTGAGTTGGTGGGCCGTTACAGCAGGCGGTAAGCCGCGTTGTCACCGCCCGCGTCTTGGAATGGTGTTCCCCTCATCGGGCATTGCACCGAGGGAGTGGAGAATGAAATCGTACCATGACCGGGTGACTTTTCAGTTGGGAAACGATACGGTCGGATTCACGCCGGAAGGGTGTATTTCGATCTTTGACGCCATTACGGCGCTGACCGGCAGCCCGGAGCCGCACGCGGTCCTGAAAACATTGGCAAAAAAACATCCCGAGATAACGGGCCACATCCGACTGCACCGGTTCGAAGGGCCGCGCTTCTCTCCCGTCACCGACGGAACGGGCCTGGACATCATCTGCACCTTTTTGTTCGACGAACTTTATCGCTGAGGGAATCCGAAAAACCGAGGGGAAACACGCGGCAGCCGTTCGAACACGGCAGCCGGCAGGGAGCGGTTCGTCCATTCCCGCCCCGGCCGGCGAAGCCGCCTTCCACGGCATCGACCGCCCGAGGCGTAACAGACGAACGATCCCCGACGAGGAGGCGTCAGTCGGCGACGAGCCCCCTCTTCATGGCGTAAGCGGTCAACTCCGAGGCATTGTGAAGGTCGAGCTTCTTCATGATGTTGGAGCGATGGGTTTCCACGGTCTTGACGCTGATGAAAAGAAAGTCGGCTATCTCACGGTTGGTGTGGCCTTCGGCAATCAACTTCAGCACCTGCCGTTCCCGCGCCGTGAGCGTATCCCAGGACGTGGTTTCCTTGAGCGCACGGCTGCCGGCGATAAAGCCTTCGATAACCCGCTCGCTGATCATCGGGCTGATGAACGATTCGCCTCCGCACACGCTCTTGATGGCCAAGAGCAGTTCTTCCTTGTCCGCGTACTTGAGCACGTAGCCGTCGGCTCCCGCCTCGAATGCCGCCAGAACGTTTTCTTCCGTCTTGTGCACGGTCAGCACGAGAATCTTGACCTGCTGATTGGTGGCCTTGATTTCGCGAATGGCCTCCAGTCCATTCATCTTGGGCATCGAGATGTCCATGAGAACGATGTCCGGCTTGAATTCCTCGACCATGCTGATAGCTTCCAAACCGTTTGAGGCCTCTCCCACAATCTCGTACTCGTTGGCGGAAGAAAGGAGCATCCGCAGCCCTTCCCGTATGATGGTGTGATCCTCCGCGAGTACGATACGATGCAAGGTCTCCATAAATTGACGCCCTTTCCCATCCGGCCGTTTTCAATCGCGCCCCGCTGCCGGAAACGATGCCGTGGCACTGTAAAGGTAACTGACAACCCATAAGGAACAGTATAATAGGGTGCATTATACCATGCATCTTCCTCAATACAGGAATATTAATATAACATAATGGAATCTTTTTAATTATACCGTTCTTACCCGCAGATGCAAATAGGGCGACTGTACGGCGAAATCAGTAGAAAGCCTGATTGAGCATGTGCTCCCGACAAACGATAATAGCGTCACGAACCTAACGCATGTAAATTTCGGTGACGGTCACCAAACCCCGGAAAAGCTGGGACCGGAATCCGGAGTTTTTCTCCGACCCGCGTCATGGGACAGGGGGCGGCAATATCGATAAAATAAACGACATTGTATCTCTGATACTGAACTTGTTAAGGGAACCCGTCATCGTCTACGACATGAAAGCAAACATCCTGTTCATGAATGACGCGGCGCGAGAACTGACCAACAGTTCGACGCACGAACCGACGGGAAAGAACATCTCCGCCTTGTCGTACCTACACGGAGATACCATTAAGGAGGACGTCATCGCCGACATGCAAAGCGCGAGTGGAGCCAAAACCTTCGATATTTCCGTTCCCGAACTGGGGAAAGCGGTTTCGACCCTTCACCCCGTTTCGGGAGAAAACGGGTCCGTATCCTCGGTGGTGGAAATCATCTCCCGGAAATGGAATTCCGACGGGGAAAATTCCGTCGGGTCGGATTCGGGAAAACTGCTGGCGGATCTTTTCGCCGTCATGGAAAACGAACGGGAGCACATTTCCGCGTCATTCGAGGATTTCGCACAGGTCATGAGCGCCATCAAGTTCCGGATTGAACAGGTAAACTACTGGCTGGAACAGAGCGGCATGCAGCAGGCGAAGAGCGAGCTGAACATCGTGCTGCCGCTGATGCAGAAGACCATACGGGACCTGGTGGACCTTCAGGAGTTCCTGTACCCCAGCCAATTGCGGGAGCTGGGGTTGTCGCCGACGCTGCAAATGTTTTTCCGGAAGATGAAAGATCGGTTCCGGGACATTCAATTCACCACGTCCATCGACGTGCGGGAACTTGTCTGGTCGTACGATCTCAAACTTACGCTTTACCGGGTGTTGCAGGACATCGTTAACGTTCTGACGTACCACAGCCTGGCCAGCGAAATCGAAGTGGATTTGCGACAGGATAACGGCAGCGTCGATCTGACCGTAAAGAAAAAGCCCTCGAACGGCATCAGCAACGACACCGCCGCGTCGAGGCCGCTCACGTCTTTCCACAGCCTCGAACTCGTCAGGAAACGAGTGGAACTCACCGAGGGCTCTCTTTCCGTATCACGCTCGACCGAACACGATCTCATCATTCAGGTGAAATGGTCGCTTCCCGCCTGAAGGGCAGTCCGGCACACCCGCATTCGGTATATTCACAACGCTTTACGTCAACGTTCAGTGCCCTATCTGCAGAATCCTGCCCTGCACTTCAAAGGGGTGGGATGCCGTCCAGTCGAAAGTCTGGCCCAACTCCCGTGAAATGAACAGCTCGGCGAGGTCTTCGAACGAAGTCCGGCCGGGATCGGCAATGACGAATTTCTTGATGCCCGCTCCCATACAGCGGGTGAACAGGGAATCGAGAGAACCGACCAGCCGGTCCCAGAAGCAGATGTCCGCACCTATCAGTATATCGAAGTTGTTGAGGAATTTACTGGGAAGGTCGTCGAAGTCCCCCTCCACCTCATCGATTTCCACGCCGTTGATCGCCGCGTGCAGTTCCAGAAAGGGAAAGACCTCCGCGTCGATGTCCACGCCCGTCACCAACGATCCGTGGTTTTTCGCGCAGTATATCCCGGCGGCGCCCCAGCCGCATCCCAGATCGAGGACGCGGCTGTTCTCGGTGACACCCCTGCTCCTCAGGAAGTCGATGAGGAGCCAGGTGGACGGCCATACCCGAAAGCCGTGGCTGGAAGGTGAATGGAGACGTTTCAACTTGCGGATTTCATTATGTCGTGGTCGAAGAATCCGGATACCGTGTTCCAGAATGCTGTCCTTGCCCTTGGCGGCCATACGCTCTCTCTCCCATTCGGTCCTGTCCCCGGCACTCCGATCGAATGAACGGACGATTGCCGTTTCCGGGCCTCATGGTCGGAAAGGTATGGCTCTCCCCCTGGAAAGTCGCATCCGGGTTACGCTGTTTCTGTTGTGTAAAGTGCCCCGCGGACGGGACGTACGGTCAGCCGCCTAATAGCGTCTTCCGCCACCGCCACCACCGCCCCTGCGATTGCCTTCGCCCATCCCCATCCTGCCGCCGCCCTCTCGACGAGGTCCTCCCGGTCCCCGGTCCCTGGAACCGGCCGCGCGGGGACGTGCCTGCGACACGTTGATCTGCCTGCCTTTGAGTTCCTTTCCGTTCATGCCGTTGACGGCGGCCTGACCTTCATCGTCGTTGGACATTTCGATAAACCCGAATCCCTTGGACTGGCCGCTGAACTTGTCCCGGATGATGTTCACGGAAGCAACGCTCCCAAAAGCGGAAAAGGCTTCCTGCAGGTCCGTTTCGGTGGTTTCATACGGCAAATTTCCCACATAAATGTTCATCGGCTCTCCCCTTCTTCGTTTAAAAATGCCCATAGGGCCGCTTGCGACGGCCTCCGATAAGTAAATTCCCTGCCTGGCGCGGAGCCATGCAGAATGGTCGAATTCCGCCGATGAACCGGGGATCGAAAAAGAGTTACGCCCGGCAATGTTCCCCAAGAACAGTGCCGGCTTTCAAAATGAAGCGAAACGAACAACGGCTGGACGTCTCCTTGACCCTTTTACGGTCTGATATTCATTCACCGGATGGGTGCGGAAAAACAACAGGAACGGCGATTGCCGAAAAGAAGCGACAACGGGCGGGGACGATAGTGCGGAATGTTGCATCCTTCTCGGAATTCCGACCGCTCTTGCCGCGCGCGGCCTGCCCCGAAGCAATCGTCCTTCCCTCTCTGAACACACCAATCGTTCTTGATTGCATCACTGATTATCGGGGTAATCGAAACGCATTCCACCCGTCTTGTTCGCGCTGGGCAGAGTCCTTGTCAAATATAAGAATAGACCTCGTTCCGGTCTGTGTCAAATCAAAATCATGGGCGAAGCCCGGTCAGTGCATAAGGGTGAATCCCAATATGCCCCTCACGATGAGGTAGATGGCGACCACGTAGTTCAGTATCCTGGGGAAAATAAGGATGAGAATCCCCGCGATGAGTGCAAACAGCGGATCCATCGCCACATACGTCATACCGTATCCCCCATGTGAGTTTGCTTCCCCGTTTACGCTCGAGCGGACAAGCGCCCGTGGACGCGGTGGATCGGGACGAACGGAAAGCCGCATTTGCTTCCGACGATTTCCCGTCGCCCGGGCGGAGAAAACCTATTTCTTCTTATCCTTCTCCAGTTCCTCCATCATCTCTTCCACTTCTTTGTATCCGTGCTTGTAGAATTTTTCCTCATCCGGCTCCAGATGGCGCAGAAGGCGGAGAAATTCGCCCGCATGTTCCCGTTCCTCGTTGGAAATGTCCACCAGCACCTTCTTCGACAGTGCGTCGTCAATGGATTCGGCCAACTGCATGTACAATTGGATCGCTTCGTATTCGGCGGCAATGGAGTACCGGATGGCCCGGATCAGTTCCTGTTTGGTGAGTTTTCGGTCGCAGGCATTTCCCGTAAACGAGTTCGCAAATTCCGGCATATCGTCTCCTTTCTCGTGAGTACCGTTTCTGTAAGGCCCATTGTCGGCCATGCCCCGCCTTCAATTCCGGCGCGGGTGTGCTGGAGTAGACGTTACTCCTCTGTTTATTACACCATCCCCACACTGCATTGCCATCGGGTCTTTCCCTTATATTTGCTCTTCCGGCCGCGTCGACACTGTTCCTCATACCCGAACCGTGGTTATAATATTTCCCGTACGAACAGAGCCTGGCCGCAGTTACTGACGCATCCAAGAGGAGGAAAGTCCCATGAAAGTGCTCATCGTATACTATTCCATGTACGGACATATTCACGACTTGGCGCGCGCCGTTACGGAAGGAGTCCGGTCGGTGAACGGTGTGGAGGCCGTTCTGAGGAGGGTTGAAGAATTCGATGACGTCTACCAACAAAAAAAGGACAGCAAGCACTACCTCCAAGTGCTGGAACAACAAAAGGACGTTCCGGTGGTTACCATGGACGACCTGCGGGAAGCCGACGGCATACTATTCGGTACGCCGACACGTTACGGCAACATGACCGCGCAGATGAAGAAGCTCATCGATTCCTCAGCGGATCTATGGCTCAAAGGCGAACTGGAAGGAAAGCCGGCCGGAATCTTTGTTTCGACGGCCAGTACCCACGGGGGTCAGGAAACAACGGCATTTACCATGATGGCGCCGCTGCTTCACCTGGGCATGATTATCGTCGGAGTGCCCTATTCCACCCCCGGCATGCTGCACACCGAAGGCCGGGGCGGGACTCCCTACGGCGCCAGTACCGTGGCCGGGCCGGGTAACGAGCTTACCCCCGCGCCCGGAGATCTCGACATCGCCAGGGCGCTCGGCCGCCGCGTGGCGGAAATCGCGCTGAAACTGAGGGGTTGAACGTAATTCCGTACGCGGATCGGCGGAGTTTCCTCACCCGCCCGTCCGCGCACTTTCCGTGAAGACCTCACGCCCCCGCCGCCCTTCGAATGCGCGGCGGGACGGCCCTTCGGGCATCGGCCTCTTCGAACAGTCGGTCGATTTCCCGGTTGCTGATCGTCTCACGGTCCAGCAATTCTTGAGCGATGAGGTCAAGACGGTCCCGATTGTTCCTGACGACCTCCTCGGCCCGCTCTTCCATTTCGCCGATGATGCGGCGGATTTCATTATCCACCAGCTGGGCCATTTCCTCGCTGAAGTCCCGCTGTTCCGAGATCTCCCGGCCGATGAAGGGATGATCCTCTCCCTGGCGGAACGCCACCGCACCGACCGCTTCACTCATGCCCCACTGGATGACCATGCGCCGTGCAAGCTGCGTGGCTTTCTTCAGGTCGTCGCCCGAACCGGAGGTGATGTCCTCGAACACCACCT
Organism: uncultured delta proteobacterium; assembly: GCA_963826125.1. Lineage (GTDB taxonomy): Bacteria > Desulfobacterota > Desulfarculia > JACQYL01 > CAWGVV01 > CAWGVV01. The sequence continues at coordinate 2,199,042 of CAWGVV010000001.1, forward strand.
TTTCGGCTACCCTGCCGCCCAGCATAATCGCGATGCGGCTGAGCAGATAGGACCTGCTGTAATTGTGCCGGTCTTCCGAGGGAATCTGCTGGGTCGCCCCCAGGGCATGACCGCGCGGGATAATGGTGACTTTCTCCAGCGGATCGGCGCCCGGAAGAATTTTTGCCACCAGGGCGTGACCCGCCTCATGGTAGGCGACCATGCGCTTTTCCTCTTCATTCAGAAGGTCTTCCCGTTCGATCCCCAGCATGACCTTGTCCACCGCTTCGCTCAATTCGATCACGCCCACCCGGTCTTTGCCCTTGCGCGCCGCCAGCAGCGCGGCTTCATTGACGAGGTTCTTCAGGTCGGCACCTGAGAATCCCACCGTCCGTCCGGCAATGGAGTCGAGATCCACGTCTTCTTCCAAAGGCACCCGGCGGCTGTGGACTTCCAGTATTTCCCTGCGCGCCGCGCGTTGCGGAAGGTCCACGGTAATCTGACGATCGAATCGGCCCGGCCGAACGAGCGCCGGGTCCAGAATGTCCGCCCGGTTGGTGGCGGCCATCACCACGACGGACTCCTGTGGAGAAAAGCCGTCCATTTCGGAGAGGATCTGGTTGAGCGTCTGCTCCCGTTCATCGTGCCCTCCCCCCAGACCGGTTCCCCGCACCCTGCCGATGGAATCGATCTCATCGATGAAGATGATGCAGGGAGCATCCTTCTTTGCGTTGTCGAACATGTCGCGCACACGGGACGCGCCGACACCCACGAATACCTCGATGAACTCGGAACCGCTGATGCTGTAGAACGCTACGTCCGCTTCACCGGCCACCGCTCGGGCCATGAGCGTCTTGCCCGTACCGGGAGGTCCCATGAGCAGAATGCCCTTGGGCAGAATGCCGCCGATCGCCTTGAATTTCCCGGGGTCCTTTAGAAAATCCACCACTTCCTGAAGTTCCTTCTTGGCGTTCGAAAGCCCCGCGACGTCGTCGAACGTCACCTTGCTGTCGGTCTTGCGATACAGCTTGGCTTTTGATTTTCCGAACCCGAAAACGCCCTTCCCCATGTTCCCCATTCCCGACATCTTCTTGCTGGCGTAGTAGAAGAGCCCAATGATCAACACCCAGGGCAGAAGAACCACGATGAGGGTATTCATCCAGGAACGTCCCTGGGTCTCGGCTTCCACGGTGACGTTGTTCTTCTCCAGCAGCGGCATGAGGTCGCTGTCGCCGAACGGCGGAACGACCGTCTGGAATCGGTCGGAGGGTGCACCCGCCGTCCCATCATGTTTCGCAGTCTCCACTGGTTCCCTGAGTTTCCCGGTAATGGCATCGCCGTTCACGGTGATGGACGTGACCTTGCCTGCCGTCACCAGGTCTCTGAACTTCGTATAAGGAATTTTCTCGGAAGGATTACTCCACAGGGGCGAAATAAAGGAAAGAATCAATAGCCATATGCCGAGAAAAATCAGTATCCTTTTCCAACCTATGTCCTGCATGGGCATTTTCGGGGGTGTTTTATCCATCGCGGTCCTCTCTCATTGGGGAGATATGTTTTTTTCACCCGGACGTACACCTGTCCGCTCCGGTTCCGGAGAGAATCCATAAAAACTTCCATGAAAAATAACCATTCCATCAGTCGTTGCTCGCCGAACTCGGATTCGAGTCACTTTCTCATAGTCTAACGCTTATTCCGCCGCTGAAAATAGGTTGTTTCGTGTATTTTTCATCCGCCGAATACTCTTTTCTCATCATTCCGACCGCCGGACGGGGACGACCTTCCGCCGAACCGGTGACGGAAGCGGATTGTGGGACTCGCAGGGAGTTTTCGAGCGAAGGGTGTGGGAAAAAAGGGAGGGAGGCGAACCATAGGCGCCGGGGCAGGAATCACCTTCCCCGAACGTATCGTGGAACATGGGCGCCCTCGCCCGTGTCTCAATGCCGTACCACGCACAGCCGGGGCGGCTGTGCCCCGCAAGCGGATTGTTCGGCCGGGCTTCCCCGATGCACGCGTCCTCTCTTCGTGCGTCGAGAAAAACAGACCATGTGGCGGCTCCACTCTCGGTGGAAGTCGGGCAAGACGGGATCGCCCCGGTTTCGGCGGACGCCCTCAGTGTTCCTTGTGGGGCTCGTGCACCACGAATACCGGGCAGGAGGCGAGCTTCAACACCTTCTCGGTCACCGATCCGAAAATCATTTTCCGCCACCCGCCGAGTCCGTGCGTGGCGATGACGATCATCTCCACCTTTTCCTCGGTTGAGTAGCGGACGATTTCATGGGCCGGATCCCCACGAACAATCTCCATACGGACGGGAATTTCCGGGGAAACGCATTGGGTTGTCGTGGTTTTCAGCTTTACTTCGGCCCGCGCCGCCTCCTTCTCTTCATAGTCGACGGGATCGAAGTCGTGCAGCGTTCCCGCGGTAACCATCACCACGGGAGGAACAACCACGTAGAGCGCCACCAGTTCGGCGGAGAATCGTTTGGCCAGGTCCGCTGCCATACGCAGCGCTTCGCAGGAAGGGTCACTGAAGTCTATGGGGCACAGAATTTTCTTCGTCGGCGTCATATCATTTCCCTCTCTTCGCTCTCGGTGCTCCCACCGACGGCATACGATTGTTCGAGTCGGGGTCTTGTTCCACTCCGTCGGGCCGGAGAATTTTCCCTTCCCGGTTCACATTTCGGGACACCGTGACTATAGTAGAACCTAAGAGGAAATGGCAACGGATTCATTCCTCGAACAAGCCGCGCATGATCAATTTTCTCCGCCTGAATGAAGGCGGATGAACGGATAATGAAAGAAACGAGGTGAATATCATGGAAGGAGATGCATTGATATGGGTGAAGGATTCATCGGGAAACAGGTATCTGTGCCCCATGAACGCCCTGAAAGACCCCAATACGTTAAACGAAGAGGATAAGCGGCGCTGCGTGGATGACGCCGGAAGGTTGGATCATCCCGACTCGGTGCCGGGAGTGAGGAAACTGAATTTTTCCCACTCTGAAAGCCTCAGCTGAAATCAATAATCGTCTCAGGCATGAACCTGTGATGAAAAGCCCGGCGTCCCGTCGGGCTTTTTTCGTTTCCCGCCGTCTTCCCCTCGACCGCAAGGTGCGCTACAGTATACATTCAGTAACAACGAAAGGAGCACCTATGGAGCCCATCGGACCCCTTATGTGGGAACACCGCCTCATTGAACGCATGATCCGGCTCATGGAGGCGCAGCGGGAAAAAATCCACAGCGAAGGAAAAGCCGACCCGGTGTTCATCGAAACCGCCGTGGATTTCTTCCGCACCTATGCCGACCGGTGCCACCACGGCAAGGAAGAGGACATCCTTTTCAAGGCCCTGGAAAAGAAAAACGTCAAGGAAGAACACCGCAGAATCGTGAACGAACTCATCGAGGACCACAAGTTCGGCCGGAAAACCGTGAAAGAACTCCTGGAAGCCAATGCCCGCTACCGGCAGGGAAACGTCGAAGCGCGGGAGGACATCCGCGCACTCCTCGGCGTGCTCAAGGACTTCTATCCTCAGCACATCATCAAGGAAGACAAACACTTCTTCTTCCCCTGCATGGACTACTTCAGTAAGTCCGAAAGGGAAACCATGCTGGCGGATTTCTACGAGTTCGACCGGAAGATGATCCACGAGAAATACGAAAAAACGGTGCTGAGCTGGGAGGGTCGGTGACGTGCCCCTCTCGCCGAAGAAAAGAGCGCTGTCGGCCGCTCGAAACACGGCGGCCGTACAGCTCGGCTTACTTGAAAATGTCTTTAAGACTCTGGATTTTGACGCCAAGGACATGGATGGGGTCGTGGGAGCTGTCGAAGCATTTGACGTCGATGGTGGATGCTTCCTTCAGAAATTGGCTTGACGTCAGCTTTCCTTCCCAGGACACTTCCCGCATTATAGGGTTTACTCCCTGACCCATTTCACCAATGCACGTTTCCGGAACGGAGTTTATTTCGAGAACCTCGCCCTGTTTGTTCTTTATGGCGAAATACGTTATTCCGCAGAGCCCCCACACCCTCGCCGCATTAACCAGCTTCATGGTGGCCAGCAGGGACCCGTCGTCAAAAAGGATGACCTTCGCCTCGATGTGCTGTGCTTCCCTGATGTCCTCCTTTTGAGACGCGCTCAGGAGTTCCGTCGGTGCAGCCGATGCGTTCAGCCCGGGAAGTGCGAAATACAAAAGGAGAAAGACCGATAGTGTTAGGTATTTCGACATTGCGGTTTCCACCCCTCTCCTTAAAGTGACGAGTACCTGCCGGAAAGAAATGCTTCATTCTACCGTTGGAGCCGCCGGGAGCACATAGGGAATTCCCTGTATAGAAGACCCATATTCAGTGTAGGGAAACCTCCACCGTCCGGCTTCTCGGCATCAAGGCGCCGGAAAAGAGGGGGCCGGAAAAAGAAAGAAACACCTACCGATCCGAAGAATGCCTCTTGTCCTGCGGACCCGGACAACGAGTTGTCCGGGCCATCCGTTCACTATCCGGGCGGGAAGCTCGTTCGGCGGCTCCTGTACGTTTCCTCTCCGGGCTCGCCTCGCCGGGAAACAGGATGGTGAATTTCCAGGTCGTTCTCGTATTTATTTCGTAGAAGGGGTGGCGCAGACAACTTGTTGTCTGCGTCCGGCATCGAAAGTGCCGGACATGAGGTACCGGTAGATCAAGGAAACCACTGCCGGTTGACAGTTCGTCCTCTTGTCCTGCGGACCCGGACAAGCGAGTTGTCCGGGCCATCCGTTCACTACTGGTGCGGGAAGCTCGTTTTGCGGCTCCCGTACGTGTCCTCTTCCCGTGCCGATTTTCCGGAAGATTATGAAGGGGGATTTACCCCATGTTCCGCAATGCCTGTTTGGCCTCCTGCACCCGTTGCCAAGTGGTGGGGAACAGGGTCTTGGCCTCGGTATGGGGCAGGAACAGACTCCCCTGGTAATTTTCCATGTAGCTGACGGCCACGGAGAGTTCGAAGTTGGTCATCTTGTCCACGATTTCCCCCACTTCGGCCCGCAGGGGATTGCTGAACGCCACGAGCCGCGCCCCCAGGAGGGATCCGTTGCCCACGAAGGTGAACTTGTCCAGGGGCAGTTCCGGCAGAAGGCCGATGATGATGGCCCGCTCGATATTGATGGACTGCCCGAACCCCCCGGCCAGAATGACCCGCTCCAGGTCGTGGATGGTGAGGCCCACGCCTTCCATGAGGGTCATGTACGCCGCGTACATGGCGCCCTTGGCCCGCATGAGGTTGTCGATGTCCGCTTCGGTGAGCACGATGTCACGGCCGATCTGGGTGTCCTCGGCCCGGGCCAGCACGTATTCGTTGCCGTCGTCGCCCGTGCGGATGCGATCGCTCTTGTGGTCCGTATTGTAACGGCCCCGTTCGTCAATGATCCCCGCCATGTAGAGAGCGGCCACGCAGGCGATGAGGCCCGAGCCGCAGATGCCTTTGGGTTTGGCCCGGCCGATGGTGACGATGGCCGGTTCCCCGGACACGGGGTTGACCGAGAAATTTTCGATGGCCCCACGGCTGGCCCGCATGCCGAATTTGATGCCCCCGCCTTCGAACGCGGGGCCCGCGCTGGCGGCGGCGCAAGCCATCCACTCCTTGTTGCCCACCACCACTTCGCCGTTGGTGCCGAGATCGATGTACAGCGTGAGGCGTTCGTCCTTATGCATGCCCACGCCCATGACTCCGGCCACCACGTCTCCGCCCACGTAGGACGCCACGGACGGAAAGACCAGGAGCGGTACGTGGTCCAGCACGGCCAGCCCGAATCTGCTGGCCCGCACCGGGGGGTAGTACTTGGCGGCGGGAACGTAGGGATCGAGTCGAATGTACTTGGGTTCCACTCCCAGGAAAAGCTGGGTCATGGTGGTGTTGCCGGCGAACGTGGCGAGGCTTATGTCCTCCAGCGCCACCCCGGCGCTCTTGGAGACGTTCCGGAGCACTTCGTTGATGGAACTGACGGCCGCTTCCTGGATGCGCTTGAGCCCTCCCGGCTTGCCCGCGTACACGATGCGGCTGATGACGTCCTCTCCGTAGCCGATCTGGGAGTTGAACTCCCCTTCCGTACCCAGCACTTCGCCCGTGTTTTGGTCCAGCAACTGGGCCCATACCGTGGTGGTGCCCAGATCGATAGCCACCGCCACGTTGCGCGATCCGGTATCCCCCGGTTCCACGCGAATGACCTGATTGCGGCCGTGCTCCGGATCGATGGGACGCATCACCGTGCAGGTGACCTTCCAGTCACCCGTGCGCCAGGCTTCCGGCAAGTCGCGGATCGCCTCGAACTCGAACCCGAGCCGCCGTACTTTCTTTTTCTTGAGCGCGCCCACCAACCGGCCCACATCGTCCCGGTTGTCGTCGATGGTGGGAGGAGCGGCCTCCACCACCACCTTTTCCACGGCCGGAGAAAACCGCCCCTCGGCCTTCAACTCTTCCGAACCGAAAAGTTTCGCCGTTTGCGCGGCCCCGGAAACCAGGGCCTTGAGTGCCACGGTGTCAATGCCCTGCTCAACGGGGATCCTCACCACCAGGTCCCCCCACACCTTGGACTGGCAGGCGAGCCTGAAGCCCCGCTCGGCATCCTGTCGGCTTAACTTTTCGGAAAAACCGCCCTCGACCTCGCCTTCCTCGATCTGCACCCGGCATTTTCCGCACACGCCCTGGCCGCCGCAGGAGGCGTTGATGTGGACACCGCTGTCGAGAGCGGCTTCCAGCACCGTCGTCCTGGGCGCAACTGTTGCCGTCACGCCGAAAGGTTCGAATCGAATCTTCACCCGGTTTTGATCGTCGTCGCTCACTTCGTTTCCTCTTTCCACCGAGATCCCGTTTGAGGGAATATCGTTCCGACCCACGGGTAACCCGGGGGCGGGGACGTTTCCCTTTGCAGCTTCAAAAGAGCCACTATACCGGAAGAGGTTACTCTTTACCCCAAACGGCCTTCACGGTGGGCGGTGATGAACTCCATGCAGAAATCATCCTTGCCGATCACCATGAGGGCGGCTTTGAGCGCGCCGTAGAGCTGCTTGTCGGTGGGGTCCATGATGGCCGAATCGAGTCCATGGGTCACCGAAGCCACCAGGAAGGATCGGTTCACCAGCTTGCGCATGGGCAGCCCGTGGGACACGTTGGTCAGTCCCATGGTGGTGTGCACGCCGGGGAATTTGTTCATGATCAACTCAATGGCTTTCAACGTGGCGCCGGCAGCTTCCGTGTTGGTGGAAAGGGGATAGACCAGCGGATCGATGTACAGATCGTCCAGGGGGATACCCTGTTTCGTGACGGCTTCCACCAGTTTTTCCGCCATGGCCAGCTTGGCCTCGGCCGTTTCGGCCATTTCATCTTCGGACTGGCACAATCCGATCACCTTGGTGGAGTGTTCCTTCACCAGCGGGAGAATGTTGTTCATCCGTTCCGGTTCCAGGGTGATGGAGTTGATGATGGGCGGTTTCTGCAGCATCGGCAGCACCGCCGCAATCACTCTGTAGTCCGGGCTGTCGATGCTGAGCGGCAATGCGCTCACCGACTGGGCGTGCCCGATGATCCAGCGCAGGTATTTTTCCTCTTCACCCACGAAGGTGCCGGCGTTCACGTCGATGTAGTGAGCACCCGCGTCGTCCTGAATTTTCACCTCGTTCTTGATGAAATCCGCGTCCTGTGCGCCGATGGCTTCGGCGATGGTCTTACGCGAAGAATTGATGCGCTCTCCGATGATGATCATTTCGAACCTTCTCCTTATCCTCGCTTAATCGACTATGACATGCAACGGTCCCGCCTGTCGCGGAGCCCGGATGTGTAATGGGCAGGCGCCTCGCCCGCCCTCGTGCTACCTACTTGCGTTTCTTTTTTTGTACGAAAGGAAAATACCGGTCAACACAAAAGTGGGCACGAAGATCAGCAGCCGCTCTCTAGCTCCCCTTCGAACGCCCTGAGTAGTTTCCGTACCGCCTGCGTGGGCGAAAGTTCGCCGTTCAGCACGGCCCTTTCCACCCCCGGATAGAGCGCGGAAACTCGGGGGTGGCGATAGAAACCGGTCCGCAGATACTCTTCCACCAGGCTGCGGACCCAATCCATGGTCTGGGAGCGGCGCCGATCCGCAAAGGAGCCCACAGCGAGCGTTGCTTCCCGGAACCGCTCGATCGCATCCCACATTTCGGGGATACCTTCGCCGGTCAACGCGGAACAGGCTTGTGCCACCACCTGCCAGCCGGGAGTAACCGGCTGCAGATAGTGAAGAATGCGCTCGAATTCGGCTCGGGCGGCCAACGCTTTGGTCCGGTTGTCGCCGTCCGCCTTGTTTACCACGAGCCCGTCGGTCAGTTCCATGATGCCGCGTTTGATCCCCTGCAACTCGTCGCCCGCTCCGGCGATGAGCACCAGCAGGAAAAAATCGACCATGGACCGCACCGTGGTTTCGCTCTGCCCCACCCCCACCGTTTCCACCAGGATGACGTCGTATCCCGCTGCCTCGCACACCAGCATGGTTTCGCGGCTCTTACGGGCCACTCCCCCCAGGATTCCCCCCGAAGGGGACGGTCGGATAAACGCGCCCGGATTGCGGGAAAGCTTTTCCATGCGCGTTTTGTCGCCCAGGATGCTCCCACGGGTACGGCTGCTGGACGGGTCCACCGCCAGCACGGCCACCCGGCGGCCCCGGTCGCACAGATAAGTCCCCAGCGTCTCGATGAAGGTGGACTTGCCCGCGCCGGGGAACCCGGTGATTCCCACCCGAATGGATTTCCCCGTCTGAGGAAGCAGCCGCCGGAGCATCTCCTGAGCCTGTTCCAAGTGAGCCGGAGCGTTGCTCTCCACCAGCGTGATGGCCCTGCCCAGGACGGTGCGGTTGCCGGCAAGCACTCCTTCCACGTAGTCTTCGACGCTCAACGTCTTGCGCCGTGGAGGAGTTCCTCCCGCATCGGCAGCCGCGGGGGAGGCTTCCTCCCTCTTTTCGGCGCCGACCACACGGGAGGCGTATTCGCTGCCGCCTCCCTCGGGTATCCATTCCGGTTTTCTCGTCTCGTACGTCATCGGATGAAACGGTACCTCCAGCGGGTTACCGGGAGATTCCGAGGATGGGTGGTCAGCCCCACCATTCTCCCCTTTTCGCAATGAGGGGACTCTCCCCGCGCCCTCTGCGATGCACCGGCGCTCGTCTCGCTCGCATTGAGGCGAACGTCACGTGTCCGTTCTTCCCTTCCGGGCCGAGCACCTGTGTTTTCGGACTCCGTTCACCCTTCGTTACCGCAGGGCGAACGGAGTAGCTTTCGGCCCATGGCATCATAGACCGTTCGGGCCGAGGTATCGAAGCCCGAAGGCAGGGCTAATTCGCGCCCAGGCGGCGGCTCAGCTCCTCCAGCACCTGACGGGCGGCGTCGGGAATAACCGTGCCGGGACCGAAGATGAACGACGCCCCGTGCTCCTTCAGAAAATCGTAGTCCTGGGAAGGAATGACTCCCCCCGCGACCACCATGATGTCTTCACGATCCTTTTCCTTCAGCGCCTCCACCAGCTTGGGCAGCAGGGTCTTGTGCCCTCCGGCCAGAGAACTCATGCCCACCACGTGAACGTCGTTCTCGACGGCCTGCGTTGCCGCTTCTTCCGGCGTCTGGAACAGCGGCCCCACGTCCACGTCGAACCCCAGGTCGGCAAAGGCGGTGGAAATGACCTTGGCCCCGCGGTCGTGGCCGTCCTGCCCCATCTTGGCCACCAGAATACGGGGCCGCCGTCCTTCCCGTTCTTCGAACTCGTCCGCCATCATGCGTACCGTTTCCACCGGGCCGGTATCCCCGTACTCGGCGCGGTACACGCCCGTGATGGACCGGGTGACCGCCTGATGCCTGCCCGCCACCTTTTCGATGGCCGTGGAAATTTCGCCTAGGCTGGCCCTCACCCTGGCCGCATCGACGGCCAAGGCCAGCAGATTGCCTTCTCCGGTCCGCACCGCTTTCGTGATGGCTTCGAGTGCCGCGTTCACCTTGGGCTCGTCACGTTCCGACCGCAACTTCTGCAGTCTTCGCACTTGCGCTTCCCGCACGGCGGTGTTGTCCACTTCCAGGATTTCCATGGGCATTTCCCGTTCCGGACGGTACTTGTTGACTCCCAGGATGGCTTCCTTGCCGGAATCGATGTGCGCCTGACGGCGGGCCGAAGCCTCCTCGATCCTCATCTTGGGTAGCCCCGTGGCGATGGCCTTGGTCATGCCCCCCAGCGATTCGATCTCCAGGATGTGTTCCCACGCCTTGCGGGCCACCTGATCCGTGAGCGCCTCCACGTAGTAGGAGCCGGCCCAGGGGTCCACCACCTTGGTAATCATGGTTTCGTCCTGGATGTAGAGCTGGGTGTTGCGCGCAATGCGGGCGGAAAAGTCCGTGGGCAGCGCAATGGCTTCGTCCAGGGAGTTGGTGTGCAGCGACTGGGTGTGGCCCATAACCGCGGCCAGGGCTTCGATGCAGGTCCGCGCCACGTTGTTGTAGGGGTCCTGTTCGGTAAGGCTCCACCCGGAGGTCTGGCAGTGGGTGCGAAGCGCCATGGATTTGGTGTTTTGGGGATTGAACCCCTTAATGATCTTGGCCCACAGCAGACGCGCGGCCCTCATCTTGGCCACTTCCATGAAAAAGTTCTTGCCGATGGCCCAGAAGAAGGAGATGCGCGGGGCAAAGGAGTCTACGCTCAAGCCGGTCCTCACGCCGGTGCGCACGTACTCCAACCCGTCGGCCAGGGTGTAGCCCAGTTCCAGATCCGCCGTGGCCCCGGCTTCCTGCATGTGGTAGCCGGAAATGCTGATGCTGTTGAACTTGGGCATGTTCCGCGACGTGTAACCGAAAATGTCCCCCACGATCCGCATGGAAGTTTCGGGCGGATAGATGTAGGTGTTGCGGACCATGTATTCCTTGAGGATGTCGTTCTGAATGGTGCCGGTGAGCTGCTGCGGTTTCACGCCCTGCTCTTCCGCGGCCACGATGTAGAAGGCCATGACCGGCAGCACCGCCCCGTTCATGGTCATGGAGACCGACATCTGATCCAGGGGGATGCCATCGAAGAGGATGTTCATGTCCAGGATGGAATCAACCGCCACTCCGGCCTTGCCCACGTCGCCGACGACCCGCTCGTGATCGCTGTCGTATCCGCGGTGAGTGGCGAGGTCGAAGGCGATGGACAGCCCCTTCTGCCCCGCGGCCAGGTTGCGGCGATAAAAGGCGTTGCTCTCCTCGGCCGTGGAAAATCCCGCGTACTGGCGGAGCGTCCAGGGCCTGGTGACGTACATGGTGGCGTACGGCCCCCTCAGGAAGGGGGGAAGCCCGGCCGTGAAACCGAGGTGCCGGAGGTTTTCCAGGTCCTCCTCGGTGTACACCGGTTTCACCGGAATCTGTTCGGGCGTCATCCACGAAGTTTCCACGGTGTGCCGGACGACTTTTTTCAGAAGGGATTTCCCGCCATTCGAGTTGCCTCCCTTGTTCAGGGACGCGTACGGCATGACGCCGAAATCGGGAGATTTAGTCATGGAAAAACCCTCCTTTCTTCTGGAGGCCGGCCAGCACTTCATAGACGTTGGACCGGATGTGGATGGCATCGTCCAGCCCCGCCTCCTTGTATGGCTGCTCGTGTTCCGGCGCGGGCTTGCCCGCCAGGATGACGATGGTCTCCGGCCGGGCGGACTTGATGCCCTTTACCAGCGGAGGCACGAGGTCCGGATACGTCTGGTCGGTCGAACAGATGACCGCGATGGGCGCCCGGGACGCCACGACAGCGTTCACGGCCGCTTCCACGGTGGCGAAACCGTCGTTTTTGAGCATTTCGAACCCGCCCGCTTCAAAGAAGCCGGTGGAGAAATCCGCCCGTGGTTTATGCTGGGGAATGGGGCCCATGTTGACCGGAAACACCTTCATACGGCTGCCGGTTTCGGCGGCATAGGCTTCCGCGTTTCGCCGCAGTCGTTCGAACGGCTCCCCCTTGCGATGCATCCTGATCGGCGTCACCTTGGGCCGGTCGGACCCTTCCTTCCGCAGCCGTTCCACGAGTTCTCCCATGGTGGCTCCGGCACCGAAGGCCGCTATGGCCGCACGCATTACACCGGCCCCGCCGGTCAGGGCCTCGAATGCCTTTTCGACCTCCGGACCGTCCGCCTTTCGCCGGTAAGCCTTCACTTCGTCGGCGCGTCCGGCGGCAATGGAAAGCTGGTCGACGATGGGTTGTTCCAGCGGCTTTTCGGTCAGATTGGGGTACATGTTGGTGCCGACGATCACGTCACGACGCGTTTCGACGCTTTCCCGCTTCTTCTTGGCCACCGCCCCCACTCCCTGCTGAGGGAATCCCTCTTCCAGGGCTTTGCGCAGGCCGCCCTTTGCTTCCACTTCGCGGAAAAGGTCCCACGCTTTCTCCGCCACCTGGTCCGTGAGGCTTTCCACGTACCAGGAACCTCCGGCCGGGTCCACGGGAACGGTGAAGTGACATTCCTGTTGCAGCATGATTTGCAGGTTCCTGGCTACCCGTCGGGAAAAATTATCTGCCGGACGCACCGTTTCGTCGAACGGCGACACGTGCAGGCTCTGCACGCCGCCCATCACTCCGGCAAAAGCTTCGGCCGTGTCGCGGATCATGTTCACGTAGGGATCGTAGACGGTTTTGGTGTAGCTCGACGTGCGGGCGTGAACGACCATCTTCCGGGCGGCTTCGCTGCCGCCGAAGGCCTCCACGATGTTCGACCACAGCAACCGCGCTGCCCGCAGTTTGGCGATTTCCATGAAAAAGCTGGACCCCACGGAAAAGGAAAAGCGCATGGCGGCAGCCGCACCGTCCACGCCGATCCCCTGCGCAGTGAGATTCCGGAGATATTCCGCTCCGGCGGCCAGCGCGAAGGCCAGTTCCTGTACCGCGCTCCCGCCCGCGTTCTGCCAGATTTCGCCCCTCACCAGGACGGTCCTGAGGCGGGGAGCATTTTTTTCGGCCCAGGCCGCGAGCTGGGCCATGTGCTCGTATGCCGTATCGATGGGCACGGGAAGGAAACCTTCCATCGCCAGTTCGCCCAGAGGGTCCGCCCCAATGCAGCCGTTCAGCAGGGAGGGCAACTGTCCCTTCTTGGCCAGCATGGCGGACATGAGAGCCGTCACGGGAACCGCCGTGGCCCCCGCGTACATGAGCAGGGGAATCTCGGGCAGATCGATGGCCTCGAACGCCGTAACACCATCGGCCACGGTGCTGAGGGATAATCCGCAACGGGCTACGTCCCCGGGCTGCGCATTCTCGGGATCGATCCCGAGACGCGTGGGGCGGTCCGGAACCACGGCGACTGCGGTCTGTCCACGGGTGAGATCGTGGCGCACCGTGGCATTCCACTCCTCGGGCGTCCCCACCGCGATTTCCTGGCAGACGTCCCACGGTTTCTCAAGATAGCCCGTGGGTTCGGTGCCCCGGAGATACGGCGCGACGCCCGGCCGGTCGTTACGCTGGGCGAGTTCCCCGGTATCCGCGCTTTGATAGATGGGTTTGAGGGTAATGCCCTCATAGGTGGAGGTGAACAACTTCTTCTCGAACGGCGCACCCTTGAGGCCGCTTTCCGCCTCCTTCTTCCATTCTTCATAGGTAGCCGCGGAAAACTCGGGGAACAGCCCTTCGTCTTTGCTCGCTTCCTGTCCGTGTACTTCGGTCTTGTCTGTCGCCATACCTCGCCTTCTCCCTCCGGCAGAAGCATTCTTCTGTGTGCGTACGGAAGTATCCGCATCGCGAACCGCCGTTTCCGTTCATGAACGGCGCGCCGGGAACGTACTCTTGTGCCCGACCCGGTGGCGGTCACTTTTCCCACTTATATGCTCTGTTTAGCCCATAGGTATACCATTGTAAAGGGAATGTTGTACACCCGCGCATCGACACGAAGCGGGGTCACTCGCCCGAATCGACCGTGCATCGAAAGTGTTCAGCGTCATTGAATTTGCCTTCAATTGATGATTTTCGCACACCCCGACAATGGAGTATAGTACCCGCACACGGGAAACGACTCACTTGGGCGGGAGCCGAGAACATGAAAATCTACACCGGTACGGGCGACAGGGGAAAAACAAGCCTCTTCAGCGGAGAACGGCTTTCCAAGGCGGACGAGCGGATCGACGCCTACGGGGATGTGGACGAACTGAACTCAACGATGGGGGCGCTGGCGGCCTGGCTGCCCGATGAACTGGGCAGGGCCAAAAGCGAAGTGGAACGAATACAATCGCTGCTCTTCTCCCTGGGAGCGGTTCTGGCTACTTCCGCAGATTCCCCTTCCATGGACGTGCTCACGCGGGTGGGTCGGGAGGACGAAGCCTTTCTGGAAGCGGCCATCGACCGCATGGAGGCGGAAATGACTCCCCTGGCCGGGTTCATTCTGCCGGGAGGCCATCGGTGCGCCGCTTGGGCTCACGTGGCCCGCACGGTCTGCCGGAGGGCCGAGCGGAAGGTGGTGCGGCTGGCCGCGCAGGAAAGCGGACAGGTTCCGGCGGACGGTCTCGAACACGAACTGGTGTTCCTCAACCGGGTGTCGGACTATCTTTTCGTGCTGGCCCGCTACTGCAACCATGTCCTCGGAGTGAAGGAAGAACCGTGGCGGAAATGAGCGGCACGGAAAGAGCGCCCGTGGAGCATGCCGGGATCGTGGAAGTCATCGGCTGCGAAACCATCGGCCCGCGCATGCTGGAACTGCGATTTGCCAAGCCGGAGGGATTCGGTCATCTTCCCGGTCAGCGCATCCGCTTGATTCAAGGGGGAATCGAACGGGATTATTCATTGGTGTCGGCTCCTTCGGACCCCGAACCGGCCCTGTGCGTGCGCATCGTGGAGGGGGGAGCCTTCACTACGCTTCTGGCGGCGGCAAAGCCGGGGGACCGGTTCGGCTTCACGGGCCCCCACGGCTACTTCACCTACCGGAATTCGCCCCGTCCGGCGATTTTCGTGGCCACCGGAACCGGCATCGCACCCTTCGTCTCCATGGCCCGCTCGGGTATCACCGGCTTCACGGTGCTCCACGGGGTGTCGGTCCCGGAGGAACTTTGCTATGCGGAAATACTGAAGCGCGCCGCCGGCCGCTACGTCCCCTGCGTCACCCGAACCCCCGAAGGACATCCCGCCGAAACCGAATTGCACCGGGGGCGGGTTACCGGATGGCTGGAAACCGAACTCGCGCCCGGCGGCTACGACTTCTACCTGTGCGGCCGCATGGACATGGTCCGGGACGTCACCCTCATCATCGACGAACGCTTCCCCGATTCGCGGGTATACACGGAGCTTTTCTACTGACCGTAAGAGAGCCTCTTTTCGGTGAAAAAGGGGCTTACGAACGCCCTCATGGAAGGTTCATCGCGGATTTCCAGGAAAGCACGCCCTCCCCGTACATCGGTCAACACCACATGTCGGGGACAAGCGGTCCGTTATTTCGAACGAAGCGAAGCGAAAAGAGAAATCCTGGGCCGAATGAGATTTCTCGCCGCTACTCAAATGGCTAATTTATAATTGACAATTATCACTCTTCATTTTCGATACTCGAAAAGCGGCACTCAGTACCGTTCCCCGATTGCACCCGCCACACGGAAGGCAAAGTTCTCTTCACCAGTCGACCCGGAACGAGCATTTCCCAGAATTCACTGAAGGACCTGAAAGCTTTCAGTAACCGGCCAGGGGCGTCAGCGCTTGGCGCCGGCGCCTCCTGCCGACAATTCGCGTCCGACCGGAATAGCGATAAAGCCATTCATAATTTATATTATTTCACGTATAATAATCACTCAGCATAAAAGAATACCCGCCAGGCTCGCGGAGCCAGAAACCGGTTTCATTACGCGAGGAGACCGTTACAGGACAACTTGGAATGAGACGGAGGAGACGCGGATGACGTTTCAGATTGTTAAGAAATGCGTTTGGTTGTCCCTTGCACTGATGCTTTTCCCCGGCTCTTCATTGAGCGCCTCCTCCCTGGGGAGCAACACCCAGCCAGCTCCCCTGCTTGCGACTCAAGGAGCCTTACCAAAAAACGTTCTTCCGCTGTTGGCACAGCAAAACATTCCCGATATACAGCGCCCCACGGGGAGACAGCCCCTGAAACCTCCCCATACCGGCGTCTCATTAACAGATGAAACAACAGAGCAACAAGTGCCCAACCGAGGTGGTCCGGTCGACGATTTTCCTTTGAACAAAAAGAAACCTTTGGCGATTCCCAACTTAACCCCGGATGATGTTTTCAAAGAGGCTCCTCAGCCTCGGAAAACAACGGGTGTCGCAGGGAATAATCAGACCCGGCCAACCGGCCCGGACAGGGAAGAGCTTGCCTACCCGACGGAACTAAAAAATATCGACCAGGAAGCATACAACGAATACCTTCGCTATGTTCGGGCGTATTATCGATACAAGGCGGACGAAATCCAGGTAACCAGGAAGGCGTTTCTGTGGCAAGACTTCGCTTCCAAAGTGGTGTTCTGGTGCGTCATCCTTCTGATCGTTTCCGGCGTCGTATTTTCCGGAGTTCAATTCTTCAAGTCTTTCAAGACGACCGCCGTGCAGAGCGAAGAGGTGGAACTGAACCTGCAAGGGTTGAAGATAAAATCCTCCTTCGTGGGGTTGGCCGTATTGGCCATATCCCTGGCCTTCTTCTTCCTGTATCTCAAGTTTGTCTATCCGATCGAGATCGTGAAATAACAAGCAACTGTGTGTTCCTTCCATGACGACGCCCCCCTGCCGCGATGACCCTTTTCATGCGGAGCAGAAGAACTGCACTTCGTGCTTATCAACCGTCATCGCTCACCTTCCCGGACGCCGCGCCGGTCGCGGATCCGCGATAAGTTATCCGCCGTTTCCGTCCCGATTCGTCCGTTAAACGGAGTATATTCCCACATAGATTCCTTATTAATCATGTATTCCCTTCTCAAGATTGATGAGAACGCGAGAGGGCGTATTTTTCTTGAGAAAAAACGCACGAAATCTTGTGATAACATGACAAATATGTTATAAGCGCAACGCTTCCAAGCAGCACCGAAAGATAAAGAAGGGGCACGGTAAGGGTTATGAAGAGAGATGCCTCATCGCCCCCTCCTCGTACCCCGCGGGGAGATGTTCAGGCGCAAACTTCCGTTTGTGCCTGTCGGTATAGCACCCTACTCAAAGGAGAGGTATCTCGGATATGACAACGCTCATTATCATTATCGGGTTGGCCCTCTATATGGGCCTCTATTGGACCTACGGGAAAAACCTGGAGCGGAACGTGGTGAAGGCCACGGACAAAAATCCAGCGCCTTCGAAACGCCTCTATGACGGTGTGGACTACGTGGCCGCACGCAAAGAGGTCCTTTTCGGACACCATTTTGCGTCCATCGCGGGCGCGGCACCGATCATCGGTCCCGCCGTGGCCATGTGCTGGGGCTGGGTGCCGGGGCTGCTGTGGGTCTGGTTCGGCAATGCCTTCATCGGCGCGGTGCACGACTACCTGTCGCTGATGGCGTCGGTGCGCTACGACGGAAAATCGATTCAGTTCGTGGCATCCGACCTCATGGGCAAACGCACGGGACGGGCCTTTTACTGGATCGTCTTCTTCCTGCTCATCCTGGTGGTCGCCGCCTTCGGGGCAATCGTCGCCGGAATGTACGTCAAGACGCCGGCCATCGGCTCGGCCTACATTTTCAAAATCATTGCCGCGCTCATCCTGGGAGTGCTGCTCTACCGCGTGAACATGAATTTCGCGCTGGCCACGATCATCGGCATCGGTATGCTCGTAGTGGCCCTCGCCCTGGGGCCGGTATTTCCGATCAAGCTCGGCTACGGCACCTGGATCATCATTTTCTTCTTCTATATCGTGGTGGCGTCCGCCATCCCGGTCAACGTGTTGCTGCAGCCGCGCGATTACCTCAACTCCTGGCTGCTCTATTTCGGCCTGGCCCTCGGGTTCGTGGCGGCCATCTTCTCCTTCCGCGGCTTTGAAGTCCCGGCCTTCTCGACGTTTGCCCCCGTATTGCTGGGCAACAAGTCCACGCCCTTCTGGCCTGCCATTCCGCTGGTGATCGCCTGCGGCTCGCTATCGGGATTCCATGCCCTGGTGGCGTCGGGAACCTCTTCCAAGCAGATGGAAAAGGAGAGCGACGGGTTGTTCATCGGGTACGGCGCAATGTTCACCGAAGGGTTCCTCTCCACGGTGGTGATCGTGTCCATCGCCGGATTCGGCTACACGGCCCTGAAGAACGCCGGAGTCACGGCGGAAATGTTGAACGCCGGAAACTGGGGCGCCATGTTCACCGTGGCTTCCACCAAGGTGAAACTCTCCCAGGCCAACCTCTTCGTCCAGTCCTACGCGGACATGGTGAGCGCCTGCTGGCTCAGCTTTCTCCCCACGGTCTATGTAAAAATCCTGGCCGGCATGTGGGTGTCCTCCTTCGCCATGACCACCCTGGACACCACCAACCGGCTGGCGCGTTACTGCGTGGCCGAGATGGCCCTGCCGCTGAAAGATCGGGCAGAGGGTCTGTATCGCCTCCTGACCAACCGCTGGATCGCCTCGATCATTCCCGCCGGCCTCGGTTTGTGGCTTGCCTGGACCGGTAACTGGCTCATCATCTGGGGATCGTTCGGAGCTGCCAACCAGCTCATCGCCTCCATCGCCCTGATGACCGGCGCGGCTTATGTGGCCAAGCGGCTGAAGTCGAACTTCGTCAACGCCGCGGTCGTTCCGGCCTGGCTGCTCTGGATCACGGTAACCGCGGCCATCGTGTGGTTCATCATCGTGGTGCAGCCCACCGCCATCGCCGCCACGCCCGCAGCGGGCTGGGCCGTCATGGTCATCTGCATCGCCATGTTCTTCCTGAACTTTATTTTCATCTACGATTTCATCAAATCGAAGTCGTACAAACTCTCCTGACAGTATTTTCCGCTGAGTGAACGGCGGCGCGGGGACATCCCCCGCCGCCGTTCTTCATCCGACTTCCGTTCCCCGCTTCCGAAACGAAACAAATTCAAGCATTTCCATCTCTCCACAATATTGACTCATATGCTTTATGCAAAGCACACCTGATTTGTACTTTTATTGCCACTTCTTTTCTATTTCTATTATCTATATATACATCAATATCTCTATTCTCCCTGCTGATAAAAAAATGGCTGATTACTTGCGAAATAATGAGGAATATGATATGGTCCGGTCGATTTTCCGCCATTATTGCGTCTCAGACCTGGGTCAGGGCGAGTCACTAGGCCGGGCGACCTATCCACTTGTCCCGTACCTCCGAGGAGAATCAGGCATATGTTCCCCCTTAATGCCTGTTCATATACGAATCATCACACAGGAGGTATCTCGCAATGACTACTCTCATCATCGTCATCGGGCTCGCCCTCTACATGTGTCTTTACTGGACATACGGGAAGACACTGGAAAAGAAGGTGGTGAAAGCCACGGACAAAAATCCGGCTCCATCCAAACGTCTCTACGATGGAGTCGATTTCGTGTCGGCACGCAAGGAGGTCCTTTTCGGGCACCATTTCGCGTCCATCGCGGGCGCGGCACCGATCATCGGTCCCGCCGTGGCCATGTGCTGGGGTTGGGTGCCGGGGCTGCTGTGGGTCTGGTTCGGCAATGCCTTCATCGGCGCGGTGCACGACTACCTGTCGCTGATGGCGTCGGTGCGCTACGACGGAAAATCGATTCAGTTCGTGGCGTCCGACCTCATGGGCAAACGCACGGGACGGGCCTTTTATTGGATCGTCTTCTTCCTGCTCATCCTGGTGGTCGCCGCCTTCGGGGCAATCGTCGCCGGCATGTACGTCAAGACGCCCGCCATCGCCTCCGCCTACCTTTTTAAGATTGCCGCAGCCCTCATTCTGGGCGTGCTGCTCTACCGCGTGAAAATGAATTTCGCGCTGGCCACCATCATCGGCATCGGTCTGCTCATATTGGCCCTCGCCCTGGGGCCGGTATTTCCGATCACGCTCGGCTACGGCACCTGGATCGTCATTTTCTTCGTCTACATCGTGGTGGCGGCCTCCATCCCGGTCAACGTCCTGCTGCAGCCGCGCGATTACCTCAACTCCTGGCTGCTCTATTTCGGCCTGGCCCTCGGGTTCGTGGCGGCCATCTTCTCCTTCCGGGGTTTTGAAGTCCCGGCCTTCACGAACTTCGCCCCCGTATTGCTGGGCGGCAAGGCCACTCCTTTCTGGCCGGCCATTCCGTTGGTGATCGCCTGCGGTTCGCTTTCCGGATTCCACGCCCTGGTGGCGTCGGGAACCTCTTCCAAACAGATGGAAAAGGAGAGCGACGGGTTGTTCATCGGGTACGGCGCCATGTTCACCGAAGGGTTCCTCTCCACGGTGGTGATCGTGTCCATCGCCGGATTCGGCTACACGGCCCTGAAGAACGCCGGAGTCACGGCGGAAATGCTGAACGCCGGAAACTGGGGCGCCATGTTCACCGCGGTTTCCACCAAGGTGAAGCTCTCCCAGGCCAACCTCTTTGTCCAATCCTATGCGGACATGGTGAGCGCCTGCTGGCTCAGTTTCCTGCCCACGGTGTACGTGAAAATTCTGGCCGGCATGTGGGTTTCGTCGTTCGCCATGACCACCCTGGACACCACCAACCGGCTGGCGCGCTACTGCGTGGCCGAAATGGCCCTGCCGCTGAAGGAAAGTTCGGAAGGTCTTTACCGGCTGCTGACCAACCGCTGGGTCGCCTCGATCATTCCCGCCGGCCTCGGTTTGTGGCTGGCCTGGACCGGCAACTGGCTCATCATCTGGGGATCGTTCGGAGCGGCCAACCAGCTCATCGCCTCAATCGCCCTGATGACCGGCGCGGCTTATGTGGCCAAGCGGCTGAAGTCGAACTTCGTCAACGCCGCGGTCATTCCGGCCTGGATACTCTGGATAACCGTTACCGCCGGCATCACCTGGTTCATCGCGGTGGTGCAGCCGACGGCCATCGCGGCCAAACCCGGCCCCGGCTGGGCCGTCATGATCATCTGCATCGTGATGTTTCTCTTGAATTTCATCTTCATTTACGATTTTATCAAATCGAAGTCGTATAAAGTCTCCTGACAGCATCGCCGACGGGAGCCGATAACGGCGCGGGGGCATTGTCCCCCGCTGCCTAACCCGTGCGGCGGAGAAGCGGGTACTCGGGTGTCGATTCTCACGGTCCTCCACAAGTTTCTTTCGGACATGGGCACCACCCACCGGGCACGGGCGGCGGCGCTTACCGCCGCCGAGGTGGATGAATTGCGCAACATATTCGCCCTGCTGCTCCTGGGGTCTTTCGTGGGGCTTCCCTCGCCGCCCGGGTTTCTGGCGGTGGAACTGCTGCCCCTGATGGAAAAAGAGTTGCAAATACTGAATAAAAGAGCCAAAGATTCTTCGGACATGCTGGCGGAAATGTGCGGAATGCTCGGAATCGACTAAATGAAGATCCTTTTTTTTACCGGTAAGGGCGGAGTGGGCAAGTCCACTCTGGCGGCCGCGGCCGCCTGGCAACTCTCACAAAAGCACCGAGTGCTGATCGTTTCGCTGGACCCGGCGCACAACCTGGGCGACATCTTCGGGGTCACCCTCAAAAAGAAAACCTTCCTGACCGAGCGGTTGGCCTTGCAGGAAATCGACCTGCAGAAGCGGGCCAAGGCATATCTGAAATCGGAAATCAACGTCCTGACGGATACCTACAAGTATCTCCAGGTGTTGAACCTCGACAAGTATTTTTCCGTCCTCCAGTATTCTCCCGGCATTGAAGAATACGCGCTGCTGAACAGCATCGAGGAGATCATCGCTTCCGGGAACGAATACGACTACGTGATATTCGATACCCCGCCCACGGGGCTCACGCTGCGCTTTCTGGCATTGCCGAGCGTGACCGTCACCTGGATCGATCGTCTGACTCAGATTCGGAAGACGATCCTGGAAAAGTGCCACACCATCCACCGCATACGGGGTCCGTTGAGCAACGAGGAAACCGTCCTGGACTATGATGAAAAGACCGACAAGGTCATGCGGCGGCTGGACGAGCTTCGCCGCAAGTACGAAGAGTTGAATGCAATCCTCCGGGGCGCCGACTGCGGAATCGTGGTGGTGTTCAATCCGGACGTCCTTTCCCTGCGCGAATCGGAACGGCTGATCGAAGCGCTCGCAAATTTACGGCTCCCTCTCCGGCTGCTCATCCACAACAAGATCGCCGATCCGCAGCAGCCGAGCGTCGGCCCGGTGGAAGAACGCATCCGGCGAATGACGGACGCCGCGTTGAAGCAGGTAAGGCTCTCCGGTGCGCTGCTTGACGGAAACGACAACAAACTGTATCGAATTCAGGAAGACATCACCGGCTGGTTCTGAAAGGGAAGTTCCGCCATGTTCGAACACGGGTACATAGCTTCGCAACCCGCCTTTTACCTCTTCATCGCCTTCACCACCCTGCTCTCCATGGGGTTCCTCTGGGGCAGGCGGGCCAACAGGCGCCTCTACCTTTCGGCGTTCCACGATCTGGTGGACATCGTGCAGCCCGAGGACCAGACCTTCACCAACATCGGCGGGCTGGTGGGCTACCACGCCAACCTGATCGTCCAGCGGAAGGGGCCTGTTTCGCGGGTGGACGCCACCATCACCATGCTCCCCCGCCATTCAATGCTCTACATGCCCGTATCCAAGCTCATTATGCGCTACGACCGGCTGTTCGTCACCATCCACTTGAAGCCGCACGTGCCGGGAGAAGGACACCTCATCGAATCGCGCTACGCCGCGTTCCGGGGACCCAAGATCACCAATGCCGCGCGCATGCAGTCGCAAACGGTACGCTGGGGGAGCCTCGATTTCCTTCTCTACTACGAACTCGACGCCATGCACTATAAGTTCGTACAATTTATGGAAGCGAACCCGGACCCGGGGATCTTGCGCCACATCGCCATTGTGCCGGACCAGCGCAAGTGCTTCGTCTTCATGATTCCCCGCAAGGGGGAAGTGAAGAAGTATCTGGCGCCCGTGTATGAATGGATTATCGGAGTGGTGGGGAACGGGAAGTAAGGAACGACGACTCGCCGGAGAAGCTACAACGCAAAGAGCCGCTGCAGCACCGAAGCGACTTCCATTTGTGTCTCGGACTCGATGGTACCGACCTTCTTCACCAGCCTTGCGTTATGGATTGTGCGAATCTGGTCCAGTGCGATCTGTCCTTGTTTCCTTTTGAACGTACACTGCACTCGGGTGGGATAATCCTTTTCGGTGGTGGTCATGGGCGCCACAATGACCGTCCGGAGGTGGCGATTCATTTCGTTCGGTGAAATAATCAGGCAGGGTCTCGTTTTCTGGATTTCAGAGCCGATAGTTGGGTCGAGGTTGATCAGATAAACATCGAAGCGGTCAACGACTACCATTCCCATTCTTCCTCATCCCAGGAATGGGACAGGTTGTCTCCCATTAGGAGCTTATCATCTCCCGCCTCCGCCATGGCTTTGAAAGCCTCATCCCACCCTTCCCGCAGGTGGGCAGCCGGCCTAATGGTGATTTGATGGTTCACCACCTCAAGTTCCACCTCACCCGTAATCCCCGTTTGTTCCAGAAGGGGTTTGGGTATCCTTATGCCCTGTGAATTCCCGATTTTCACGATGCGTACTCGCATTACCGACCTCCGACCGACATAGTAAATACATTGTAATTACCTGAAAGAATAATGCAAGTACTTTTCCGTGCATGAATTGCACAGGAAGCTGCTCTCCTGAAACAAGACTGCTTCCGGATTCCGGCTTTCGCCGGAATGACGACCCATTCCCGAGTTGGGTCATGAATAAAAGCTCGTTGTCCGGGCCATCGCATCCCCCGCAATATACACTCTCCACCCGATACCGCCAGAAAACGACATGGGCGCATGATGTATGCGTCCACTTGGGACACGTGTACCGGAACGGCGGCGGGCACGTGTTCCGCAGGCTGTCACTCCGAGCGCCAGCGAGAGATCGCAGGCATGGGGCACGACGGCTTCCTGGATTTTCCGCTGCGCTTCGCTCCGTCCATTCATGTAACAGATTAGACCGTTCCGCCTCACTCCCAGGGGAGAAACAGCATGTCCATTCGAAAAGTGAAAAAGGTATGGAAGAGCGACCCGACCATCGAAGGGGCGGGCGTACACCTCAAGAGGGCCTTCGGCTATTACCAGGTGCCGGAACTCGATCCGTTTCTGCTGCTGGACGATTTCCGATCCGACAATCCCGACCACTACCTGAAGGGGTTCCCCTGGCACCCGCATCGGGGCATCGAAACCATCACCTATGTACTGGAAGGGGACGTGGAACACGGCGACAGCCTGAAAAACCGGGGCGTGATCCATCCCGGCGACGTGCAGTGGATGACCGCCGGCAGCGGGATCATCCATCAGGAGATGCCCAAGGGCAACGAGCGGAAGGTCATGGCCGGGTTCCAGCTGTGGGCCAATCTCCCGGCGGCGAACAAGATGATGGACCCCCGCTATCGCGACGTGAAGCGCGGGCAAATCCCGGAAGTCACCGCGTCCGGAGGGGCAAAGGTGAAGATCATCTGCGGCACGGTGAACGGCACGCAGGGTCCGGTGACCGACATCGTGACCGATCCCGAATACCTGGACGTGACCGTCCCGGCGGGAGCCGAATTCACTCATCCCATGACAAAGGGGAAGAACGGATTCGCCTACGTGATCGATGGCGAAGGGTACTTCGACCGGAACCGCGACGCCTATTCCCATGAAGTGATCGGGACCAACTACTTCGATTTTCAGCGGTCCTGTTTGTGCGGCAACGGGACCCTGGTCCAGTACGAGGACGGCGACGAAGTCACCGTGAACGGCGACAAGAACGGCGTCCGGTTTCTGCTGGTTTCCGGCAAGCCCATCAACGAACCGGTCGCCTGGTACGGTCCCATCGTCATGAACACGCAGGAAGAACTGAAGGTCGCCTTCGACGAGTTCCGGAACGGAACGTTCATCAAGCACGGGAAGCAGTAAAGACAACTTCGGGGGGAATGTTGCGGGGAACCTCCAAATCCCCCCTTTGTCAAGGTTCATCATGGAATTCCGGGAAAGTAGGATGAGACCGGACCGTCCATGCTTTGATACCTCAGCACGAACGGTCTTGGAAGCCCTCGGTCGAACCCGATCCGTTCGCCCTGATGTAGAGAAGGGCGAACGCAAGTAATCTCCTCCCCGGAGAGGACCGGAATAAGGGAAGTCCATGCCCTTGCCGCCGATCGCCGGCGAGAGGGGGGACGAAATTTTTCTCTCTTTTCACCAAGGAAAGGAAACCATCCATGCCCACCATCACCACCAAAGACGGCACGCGGATTTACTACAAGGATTGGGGCAGCGGACAGCCGGTGGTCTTCAGCCACGGGTGGCCCTTGAGCGCGGACGCCTGGGAAGATCAGATGATGTACCTGGGCTGCAAAGGGTACCGCTGCATCGCGCATGACCGGAGGGGACACGGCCGGTCGGATCAGCCGTGGGACGGCAACGAAATGGACACCTACGCCGACGACCTCGCCGCGCTCACCGAGGCGCTCGACCTGAAGGACGCCGTCCACGTGGGCCATTCCACGGGAGGCGGAGAAGTCGCGAGGTACATCGGACGGCACGGCACGAAACGCGTGGCCAAGGCCGTATTGATCGGCGCGGTTCCGCCGATCATGCTGAAGACGGACAGCAACCCCGGCGGCATGCCCATGGAGGCGTTCGACGAAATCAGAGAGAACGTACTTAAGGATCGTTCGCAGTTCTGGAAGGACCTCAGTGCCCCTTTTTACGGCGCCAACCGCCCCGACGCCAAGGTTTCTCAGGGTCTGCGGGATTCCTTCTGGCTTCAGGGGATGCAGGCGGGCTTCAGGGCGGTGTACGACTGCATCAAGGCATTTTCGGAAACCGACTTCACCGAGGACCTCAAGAAATTCGACGTGCCGACGTTGATCCTCCACGGGGACGACGACCAGATCGTGCCCATTGGGGCTTCGGCCATGCTCTCATCCAAGATCGTCCCGAATGCGCACCTGAAGATATTCAAGGGCGCGCCGCACGGCATGTGTTCGACCCGCAAGGACGACGTAAACACTGAGCTGCTGGCCTTCTTGAAGTCATAGGGAGGCGCGGAGAACCCGCGTCATGGATGGCCTTGGCAGCGGCACGTGGGGTCCCCCCTTTGACAAAGGGGGGACGGGGGGATTTTCCCGATATACTTATGAAATCCCCCTCAATCTCCCTTTTCCAAAGGGGGACTTTTGTTCCTTGGCTCGTTTCGCCATTTTAAAGTCTGATGCCCTGGGATTCTACGTCGGCGGCTTTGGACCAAAGGAGAGGAACATTTTCAACGTTTTTGGAAAGGGGTTCGCGGGAAACCTTTTTTCTGAAAAAGGGTTCTCCCTATCGCTCCTTCTTCCTTCCTCCATTCACTTCATTTCCTTTCTTCCTTCCTCTTCTTTTCTTCCCGTCCCTTTCCTTTTCTCTTTTCTCCTCCTTGTTTCTTCCCTTCCTCACAGTTCGGCCGCGTAGGCCATTCCCGTCCGGGCTCCCATTTTGGTGCAGCAGCGAGCGGCGTAGCGGCGGGCATAGTCGAGCAATTCGCGCCACTCCATGCCCGATGCCAGTCCGGCGGCGAACGCTCCGTGGAAGGCATCTCCCGCGCCGGTGGTGTCCACGACGTCCACCTTAAGAGCATCCAGGTGTCCCGATTCATTTCCGGTTTTCCAGACGAGGCCCTTGTCTCCCAGCGTCACCACCACCGACGGGTGGGACGCGGCCAGCACGTCCAGTCCACGTTCGGGATGGTCCAATCCCGAGAACTGCCGGGCGAACTTGGCCGACGCCACCACGTGGGTCACCAGCGGAAAGAGGTCACGGGTCCCTTGATGCACGGACCCGCCGTCCAGCACGGTGGGAATGGAACGTTCCCGCGCCCCTTGGGCCAAGGCGAGCGAGACGTTCGGCTGCCGGCCGTCGAAAAGGATCGCTTTGGGCCGAAGGCGTGAAAAGTCGACGTCGGCTTCCGGCGGGTAGTCCGCCGTTCCCTTGTAGTTCACCACAGTGCGGGACCCGTCGGGTTTGACCAGGATGACCGAAAGGGGCGTGGGCGTATCCCCTCGCGCGATGAATTCCGTGATGATCCCGTCGCGCCGGAATTCCTCCACGTGCAGGTCGCCGTACACGTCGTTCCCCAGGTAGCCGGCAAAGGCGACCGACCGTCCCAGCCGGGCGGCCGCGACGGCCGCGTTTGCGGCGGGTCCGCCCCCGCACTGAACGAGGCTTTGGGCGAAGACCTTGTCGTCCGGCTCGGGGTGGTGATCCACCGAAAAGGTCAGATCGTAACAGGCAAACCCCACGCACAGAACATCCACAGCAACCGGCGAGCTATTCATTCCGCATCCTTCGTATGGTGCGCCCCTTGCCCGGAGCTCCAAAGCTTCGTAACGGGGAGCGGCACGCTCCTATCCTCAAAAGGGTTTCCACGGGGTGGATACCGTCCGAAAAAACACACACTTCGCTTGCACTGGTGGATACTATTCCCTATGATGTGCCGGAAAACAACACCACTCGGATCGCCACCCCCGCGAATGGAGGCTGCAGCCGAACGAATGAACGACTTCAAGGAAACGGCATTGAGACGAACGATTCTGGTAACCGATCTCGGTACCATGGACTATCAGAAGTGTCTGGACCTTCAGCATCGCGTATTTGAAGCCAGAGCAAAGGATGAGATTCCCGACTGTTTGCTCCTGGTGGAACATCCCCACGTGATTACCCTGGGCAGACGGGCGAAAGCGGAAAACATCCTGCTTTCCGAAAAAGCCCTTGAGGAAAAATCCATTTCCTGCGTGCCCGTGGAGCGCGGCGGAGACGTTACCTACCATGGTCCGGGACAGTTGGTGGGCTACCCCATTCTGGCCCTCGAACCGAACGGCCTGGGCGTGACCGACCTGGTGGATCGGCTGGAAGAAATCATGATCCGGGTGCTCGGCACATACGGCATCCCTTCCGAACGTAACGAACGCAACCGCGGCGTTTGGGTGGGGGATGCCAAGATCGGTTTCATCGGGCTGGCGGTACAGCGCGGGGTGAGCTTCCACGGCTTCGCCCTCAACGTACATCCCGACCTGTCATATTTCGATACCATCAATCCGTGCGGACTCCAGGGAATTTCGGTGGTGTCCGTTCGTTCGATTCTGGACAGGATCGTCCCGCTGGACGAAGTGAAGGACCAGGTGATCGGCCAGTTCGCGGCGGTCATGGACGTCATGCTGGAAAAAACGGGAAAGGACGTCCTTCTGTCCATCCTTGCTTCCCTGGACGGCAAGGGTCCCGCTCCTCTGGCCGATTCGGGGCCCGTCCACGAAGTGGATGGAATCTATTCGGCACATTGAACGGCAGTAAAACACAAGGTGACGGAATGGAACAGACACCTCCGAAGATCGCCAAGCCGGCATGGCTGAGAAGGCGTCTGGCCACGGGCGAGACGTACCACCGGATGTTCGACCTGCTCCGGCAGTCCAATCTGCACACGGTGTGTGAAGAAGCCCATTGCCCCAACCTGGGGGAATGCTTTTCCTCGGGCACGGCCACATTCATGATCATGGGAGACCGTTGCACCCGAAACTGCAGATTCTGCGCGGTGGAACACGGCGGAATGGCGCCGCTCGACGAAGCGGAACCGGAGAGCGTGGCCAAGGCGGTGCGGGAATTGGGGCTGAAGTACGCGGTCATTACGTCGGTCACCCGGGACGACCTGCAAGACGGAGGAGCCGGCCACTTCGCCCGCACCATCCGCGCCGTCCTGGAACTCAGCCCGGACACCCGCGTGGAAGTGCTCATCCCCGACCTTCAGGGATCGGAGGACGACCTGCGCACAGTGGTGGAAGCCCGTCCGCACGTGCTCAACCACAACGTCGAAACGGTGGTGCGCCTCTACCCGGCCGTTCGGCCCCAGGCCGACTACCGCCGTTCGCTGGAATTGATCCGCCGCGTGCGGGGTATCGATCCGCAAATGTTCACCAAGTCGGGGATCATGCTCGGATTGGGGGAAACGGAAGACGAAGTGCGCCGTACGCTGGAAGACCTGCGGCAAGCCGACTGCCTCCTGCTCACCCTGGGCCAGTATCTGGCCCCGTCGGAACACCACCACCCGGTGGTGCGCTACGTACCGCCCGAGGAATTCGCGCGCTGGGAGGAAGTTGCCTACGCCATGGGCTTTACGGGCGTGGCATCCGGCCCGTTTGTGAGAAGCTCCTACCACGCTTCGGAAATGGTGAAAGAATAGCCGTCCCTCGCCTCTTTTCCTCAGACATGGCTATGCTCTTGCCTCCGCAATCATGGCTACTGTCTTTCCTCGTCGGTGGGGGTATCGCAAAGCCTCCAAGGTCGTCACCCCGGCGAAAGCCGGGGTCCAGAAGCCTATGAAAATGCCGGGTTCCGGCTTTCGCCGGAATGACACTAGGAAAGGAGAAACGGAGTCAGCGTCCTGCTTAGAGGCCCAGTTCCTCGGCGATGGGCTTCATGGCCTCAACGCTCAGAGCCGCGAACTGGTCCAGCGGAATGCCGAGCTTTTCGCAGAGCCGGATGTGGTCGCGGTTGACCGCGGCGGCGAACGCCTTTTCCTTCATCCGTTTGGTGACGGACTTGGGTTTTACCACGGCGATCTTCTTTTCGGGATAGACCAGGGTGGCGGCCACCACCATGCCGGTCATGGTTTCGGCGGCGGTGAGGGCGATTTCCAGAGGAGTCGTCCGTTCCAGCCCCAGCACTTCGGCGTTGTGGGACTTGATGGCCGTAATGGCCTCTTCTTCGAGGCCCGCTTCCCGCAGGATGGGTTCGGCCACCAGGGTGTGGTTTGGCATGTCGTCCTTGGTGCTGTCGAAATCCAGGTCGTGCAAGAGCCCGGTTCTGCCCCACAAATCCGGATCATGCCCCAGCTTCACGGCGAGCGCCCGCATGATGGCCTCGGTAGCCAGCGAGTGTCTGATCAGATGATCGCTGCTCACGTGCTTGTGCAGCAGCGCCAGAGCTTGGTCGCGATCAAGTGCCATAGCGGCACCCTTTAAGCGGAGGCCCGGCGGGTTTTCTTCTTGAGCCGATTGATTCTGCGCTGCAGAATCTTGATGCGCTTCTTGTCGCCCGCTTCGTGAGCTTCGGTCTTGGCGGCCTTGAGCGTTTTGATCTTGCCCTTCATCTTGCCGATGATTTCCGCCCCGTACTTTTCGCCCGTCTCTTCGGTGATGCCCTTGGCTTCCTTGATGCCCGCGATGAGTTCGTCTTTTTTCATGACGTGAACACCGCTGATGCCGGGAATGTTCAGCGCGAGCTGCCGGAGTTCTTTCACCGTCATCTTATCGAGGGGCTTGTTCTTCTTTTCCGTTGCTTCGGCCATGAGAGACTCCTCGTAATTCAGAAAATACGCGGGAGGCATTCAGCGCCCCCCGCGGCAATGTACACGAACTCTTTCTCTTACTCGATTTTCTCCTTTTTGGCAAGACCCTCTATGAAGGGACGGAAAAGATCTATGGGGATGGGGAAGAGCGTGGTCGAATTGTTCTCCGCCGCCACTTCCCGCAAGGTCTGTAGGTAGCGAAGCTGCAGGGCGATGGGATACTCGGTGATTATTTTGGCGGCCTGAGCCAGCCGTTCGGCGGACTGATATTCGGCTTCGGCCCCGATCACCTTGGCCCGCCGTTCCCGCTCGGCTTCCGCCTGCCGCGCCATGGCCCGCTTCATCTCGGTGGGCAGGTCGATGTGCTTGACCTCCACCATGGTCACCTTGATGCCCCACGGGTCGGTATGGCGGTCGAGGATTTCCTGGATCTGGGCGTTGATCTTTTCCCGTTCCGACAGGAGGTCGTCCAGTTCCGCCTGGCCGCACACGCTTCGCAGGGTGGTCTGGGCGAGCTGGGACGTGGCGAACAGATAATTTTCCACTTCGACGATGGCCTTGACCGAATCCATCACCCGAAAGTAGATGACCGCGTTGACGCTCACCGACACGTTATCCCGGGTGATGACGTCCTGGGGCGGCACGTCCATGGCCACCAGCCGCAGACTCACCTTTATCATGCGATCGATGACCGGAATGAGGATGATGAGGCCGGGCCCCTTGGCGGCAATAATGCGGCCCAGGCGGAAAATCACGCCCCGTTCGTACTCCCGTAACACCTTGATGGCCGAGCTGAGAAACATGATGGCCAGTACGACGATTACCACAAGAGAATAGGAAAACATGGCCTGTCATTCCTCCCTTCGTTTATTGTGACGGATCATGGGCGGGGCGGCGCTACCCGCTTCACTTTCACCCTCAGGTTGTTGAATTCCTCGACCTCCACCAGAGCGCCTTCTTCCACCGATTGATCGCTGAAGGCATTCCAGATTTCTCCATGAACGAACACCTTGCCTCCCTCGTCGGTGATCTCCTTCAGCACCTTCCCCCGCTCCCCCACCAATCCTTCGCTTCCGGCCACCGACCGGCGCACCTGGGACTTTACCACCAGGGCCACCACCACGGTGAAGAAGAGCGTCACCGCCGCGACAGTGGGGATTATCACCATCCACGATACCCGCACGGCGTAGCCTCCCTCGTTCCTGAACATGATGACGGACCCCAGCACAAGGCTGATAATTCCGCCAATGGTGAGGAACCCGTAGCTGGCCACCTTGATTTCCGCGATGAACATGCCCACACCCAGAAGGATGAGCAGCACTCCCGCATAGTTCACCGGGAGGGTGTTGAATGCGTAAAAAGCCAGAATGAGGCTGAGCGCTCCCACGGCTCCCGGCACGATGGCCCCGGGAGTGCTGAATTCGAAATAGAGCCCGGCCAGCCCGATGAGCATCAAGAGGTACGCGATGTTGGGATTGGCCAGCGTCCGCAGCAGCCGTTCCCGGAACTGCTCCTCGACCTCCTCCACCTTGGCGTGCGCGGTGGCCAGGATCACTTCCTTCCCGGCCACGGTCACTTTGCGGCCGTCGATTTTCTCGAGGAGATCGGTCAGAGACTCAGCCCGCAGATCCACCACATTCTTGAGCACGGCCTCCATGTCGGTAATGGACACCGCCTCGGTAACGGCCTTTTCCGCCCAATTGGCATTGCGGCCCCTTTTGTCGGCGATGCTCCGGGCAAAGGCAACCATGTCGTTCATGATCTTGTGCTTCATGGTATCGTCTTCGCCACCGCCGATGCCGATGCTCACGGGGGAAGCCGCCCCGATGTTCGTTCCGGGCGCCATGGCCGCCACGTGGGCCGACATGGTGATGAACACCCCGGCCGATGCGGCCCGCGCCCCACTGGGGGCCACGTACACGATGATCGGCACTGCCGAATCCATGATGTCCTTGACCATCTCCCGCATGGAATCGGCCAGGCCACCGGGGGTATCGAGTTCCACCACCAGCGCTTCGTACTGCTTCTCCCCGGCCGTTTTGATGGCCCGATCCAGGTATTCGGCCACGCCGGGATTAATGTCGCTGTCGATGCGGACCAACCCCACGATCTTTCCCTGGGCCGCCGCGTCCACCGGGGCCGGCAACGCCGACACGGAGAACAGAACCGCCATAAGTGTGACTATTCGAATGATTTTTCCCACGTCTCGATACCTCACGACAGGTGTGGAAACGCGCGCAACACCGATTTGATGTCTTCCCAGGCATCGCGTTTGGCGGACGGATTGCGCAGCAGATGAGCGGGGTGGAATGTGGGCATCACATGGAACCCCTTGATCTTGTGAAACCTCCCCCGCAACATGGATATGGGTTCGCCGGAGTTGAGCAGTGTCTGGGCGGCCACCCTGCCCAGGGCGACGATTACCTGCGGCTTGATCAGTTCGATCTGCTTCCAGAGCACCGGTATGCACGACGCGATCTCCGCCGGTTCGGGGTCCCGGTTTTCGGGAGGGCGGCATTTGACGATGTTGGTGATGTACACGTCCGATCGGGGGACTTTGAATCCCTTTTCGATGATGTCGGTAAGGAGCCGGCCCGCGTTCCCCACGAACGGCCTCCCCTGCCGGTCTTCTTCCTCCCCCGGCCCCTCGCCCACGAACACGATGGCGGCATGGGGATTGCCCTCGCCGAATACCAGATGAGTACGCGATCCGTGGAGCGTACAGCGCACACACTCGCCCCACCGGACGCGCAGCTGTTCCAGATCGCCGACGTCCGCCACGTTCGCCTCGGCTTGCGGCCCCGCCTGAGGACTCCCGCGCAGGACCTGTGCTATCTCCGGGGAGATGAAGACGCGCTCCACTCCCATGGCCTTGTAAAATTGCAGGGACCGGCGAAGCTTTCGGGCCGAGGCATCATCCGTCCGTTCATGCGATTCGGCCATGTTCCCTCATCCATTGCGCCACCCGGTCGAGCACCCGGTGCGCAGCTTCCAGCTTGGAGCAGAGCGGCACCTCTTCGATGTTCCCGGTCCGATCGACAATACTTATGCGGTTGGTTTCGGCGCCGAACCCGGCGTCCGATTCGGTCACGTCGTTGGCCACGATGAAATCGAGGTTTTTCTCCTCCAGCTTCTTGCGGGCGTTCCGGACGAGGTCGTCCGTTTCGGCGGCGAAACCCACCAGACATTGTTCCGTCTTGAGGGACCCCATCTCCCGGAGGATGTCCGGATTGGGTTCGAACGTCACCGTGAGGGAGGCGTCCTTTTTCTTCACCTTGTGGTCGATCATGCCGCCGGCGGGCCGGAAATCGGAAACCGCCGCCGCCTTTATCAGCACGTCGTAAAGGGGAAACCGTTCGGCGATGGCGTCCCGCATTTGAAGGGCCGAGGTGACTTTCACCACGTCGACGTTGAAGGGCGGCGAAAGGTGCGTCGGCCCGCTCACCACGGTGACTTCCCCTCCCCTCCTGTTGGCGGCTTGCGCCAGGGCAAAGCCCATTCGTCCGGTGGAGCGATTGGTGAGGCAGCGCACCGGGTCGATGTATTCTTCGGTGGGGCCGGCGGAGACGAGGAACTTCACGCCCGTTAAATCCTTGGGCGTCAGCATGGTCAGCGCCTCTTCCAGAATCTGTTCGATGTCGGACAGCCGCCCCGCCCCCTCCATGCCGCAGGCCAGGGAACCTTCCCCCGGGCACAGCACGCGGCAGCCCCTGGAACGCAGTTTTTCCAGATTCTCCTGCACCGCCGGATGGTTGTACATGACGGTATTCATGGCCGGACAGACCATCACCGGAGCGGGGGTTGCGAGCAGCATGGTGGTGAGGAAGTCGTCCGCGATGCCGTTGGCCGCCTTGCCGATGACGTTGGCCGTGGCCGGCGCCAGAATGACCAGATGCGCCCATTGGGCCAGCCAGATGTGCAGCACTTCGCCGCCACTCTCCTGGAAGGTGTCCGTGACAACTTCAGAGCCGGTCAGGGTGCGGAAAGTGAGGGGAGTAATGAACTGCTGCGCGCCTTCGGTCATCACCACGCGCACCTCGCAGCCCGACTTGACGAGTTCCCTTACGAGCTGCGCGGATTTGTAGGCGGCGATACCGCCGGTAACTCCCAGGACCACGTTTTTCTTCATCTCATTCATTACTTGAGCACCGCACGGGTTGAGGTTCGGACGTGGCAAAAAAGGCATCGCACTTCATAGCGAGTATACCCGGTCCCGACGCAAAGCACAAGAAACCGAACGTAGCGGGCCGTTCTCCATGATAATGCGAATGAAAATCCCGATCATTTTTGTAGCCTTCGCAGCCGAAGGCATCCGCAACATACACTTGATAAGGGCAAAGAGTTCCCCCTTTCGGGCGCAATTCTCCGTGACGAAAGGAGTAAAATGTATTATCACCGTCTATCCCTGCCAGAGGGGAATAAATGCCATTATTATTTGTGAGGAAAGCAATGAAACTGAGAGTAGCGTTACTGACCCTCGCGGTGCTGTTCTGGTCCACCGGGGCCTTGGGCGGCTGGGTCATCGTGGACCGTGACCAGGACGGTCAGGAATTCACCACCTTCATCCAGGAAAACTCCTTCAAATATGAAGACAGTGAGGCCGTGACCATATTCAACGTGAGCAAGGACATGCTCACGTTCATCCGTCCCGACAAAAAAATGTACTGGGCCGGAAGCCCCAAGGAGTTTCAGAAAGAACTCAGAACGGCATCGGACGAATTCACGAAGGAGCAGATGGCGTCGGTCCCGCCGGAACAGCGCGACGCCTTCAAGACAATGATGAATCAGGAGCATGGGGAAGAGTCCGCGGAACCGTCGGCCAAGAAGACGTTTCACGTCGAAGTCAAGGGCCCGATGGAAACGGACACCATCGCCGGACAGCAGGCGAGCAAGTACGAGATCTGGGTGAACGGCGTGCTGAAGGAAGCCACATGGGTCACCGAACTCGAAGGCTTGAAGAAGGACATGGACGTCAAGCAGTTCACCATGATGACCGGTGAAATGATCGGCGGCTCGTTCCTGGGATGGGAAGACGCGCCCGAGGTCGTCGCCATGCGCACCAAGGGGTTCCCGCTGAGGACGGTGGAATACGAGGATGGCGAGGCGGTTTACACCAGTGAAGTGGTTAAGCTGGAAAAGAAGAATTTTCCGCCCGAATTCTTCACCGTTCCGGCCGGCATGCGGAAGGTGACCGTCAAGGAAATCATGTTCGTCGAAGAATGAAAAAACGTCCCCCCGGCGGTGCGGCATGGTTCCGTACCGCCGGAGCGGACTTTCACCTCCCCCCGCAACCTCGGTCCCATCGTAGTGCGGAAACCGTTTCCGAACGCGGGAAAACGGCCACGGTGCATTCGATTGCATTTATCGCGCTGCATGATACAATGAGTCGTCTTTTCTCCTCCATAATTCGATGAACGGGGTTTCTCTTCTTCCCGTCCTCTCCGATTGCATCCGAATGCGATTCTGAAAGGAGCGGTCGGGCAAGGGACGAACGGACTTCCTTTTTCCGGCCCATGAGGTCCAAGACGGATGGGAACACTCACCACCCGGCGTGCGGTCCGCATTGTTATTCTGGCCTGTCTCGTGCTCGCGGCGGCCTGTCGCCAGGGGACCGCTCCCGCATCCTCGGGCGGCGTTCCGGGCGTAACCGACCGGCGGATACTCATCGGGTCCTCCCTTGCCCTGGGCGGACACGCCGGCTATCTCGGCACCCAGACCCTGCACGGGGCGCTCTCCTACCTCAATTTCGTCAACGAACAAGGAGGCGTCCACGGACGGACAATCGACGTCATTGCCCTCGACGACGGCTACGATCCTCCCCGGTGCGTCGCCAACACGCAGAAACTCATCGTCGACGACGGGGTGTTCGCCCTCTTCTGCTACGTGGGCACCCCCACCACCGTGAAGATCATCCCCCTGGTGGATCAGGCGCATATCCCTCTGGTAGGGATGTTCACCGGGGCCAATGCGCTGCGCGAACCCCTGAACCGATACATCGTCAACGTTCGCGCTTCCTACTATCAGGAAACCGGCGCGGCCGTGAAACACTTGGTGGAAGACCTGGGAATCCGGAAGGTGGCGGTATTCTACCAGTACGACGCCTACGGATTCGACGGCCTAAAGGGGACGGAACTGGCGCTCAAAAAGTACGGCCTCGCTCCCGTGGCCAGGGGGAGCTACATACGCGGCACCCTGGACGTGGAAGAGGGAATGGACAGGATACTGCCTTCGGGAGCCGAAGCCGTGATCATGATCGGCACGTACGACCCCTGCGCCAAATTCATCAAACTGTGCCGGTCGGCACGTTTCTCACCCCTCTTCTACAACGTGTCCTTCGTGGGGGCGGACGAACTGGCGCGCAGGCTGGATGAGGACGGGGAAGGCGTGATCGTCTCGCAGGTGGTCCCGTCCCCGGAACTTCTCCCAACCGGGACGCTCCCGTGGGGGGCGCAAGAGTACACCCGATTGCTGGCGGAATATTTTCCGCAAGACCGTCCCAACTTCGTGGGACTGGAAGGGTACGTCAATGCGCGGGTCCTGGTGGAAGGGCTGAAACGGGCGGGACGCGACCTCACGCGGGAAGGATTCCTGGATGCACTGGAGTCGATCCACGATTACGATCCAGGCATCGCCAACACCCTGTCGTTCAGCCCGACCGACCACCAGGGGTTGGATCAGGTCTATTTCACCCGTATCGAAAACGGCAGGTTCGTGCCCATCACCGACTGGAAAAGCGTGCTCCCCGGGCAAGGGAAGAGAGCGCGGACGAATCCCTCGTCTCCCGGAAAGCAGCCGTGAAAGGACCGAAGACCATAAGCCTGAGGACCAAAATCCTCGCCTTCACCCTGGCCGTCATCGTCCTTTTGAGCGCCGGGGTGGCCGTCGCCACCCGGCTCATCCTCATCGACAGCCTCACCACCGAACTGAAGACCCGGGGGATCGCCATCGCCCAGAGCGTGGCCGAAAGGAGCAGGAGCTACATCACCGCCAACGACGTGCCCGGACTGGTCAGCCTGGTTTTCGACACGATTTCCCTGGAGGAACGCAAGCAGTTCATCTCCTACGTGTTCATCCTTGACGACCGGGGCCGCATGCTGGCCAACAGCTTCGTGCGGCCCTTCCCCACCGGATTGCTCACCGCAAATCCCCTTCCCTCCACCCTACCGAACAGCATCATGCTGACGTCGCTGGATGAAAAGGAAGTGTACGACATCGCCGTACCGGTGAGGGAGGGCATCTACGGCATCGGCGCCGTACACGTGGGATTGAGCAAACAGCACATGGACCGCGTCGTCGGCAGGCTGCGCATCACCTACCTGATGGTCATCACCGCCCTGGCCGTCGTCATCTATCTGGTCGGACACTGGTCTTCCACCTACATCACGAAACCCCTCAGGGAACTCACAAAGGTGTCCTATGAAATCAGCCGGGGGAACCTGGACGTGGGCACGTACCTCGGAAACCGTACCCGCTGCTGGGAGGTGCAGAACTGTGGGAGGAAGCAGTGCCCGGCCTATGAAAAATCCGACGTTCCCTGCTGGTACGTGGACGAGACGCACTGCACGAGCCATCCGCCCTGCAGGTTCCCCGAAAAGCTCGATTTCTGCGCCGATTGCACGATTTTCCGATCCGGCACCCGCGACGAAGTGACCCAACTGGCGGATTCCTTCATCAACATGACCAGGCGGCTGCACAGCTCCCAGGCCCGGCTGGTGGAGTCCGAAGAGAAGTACCGCGTCCTGTTCAACAGCGGCCCCAACCCCACCTTCGTGCTGGACCCCCAAAGCCTGGAGATTATCGACGTCAATCCCGGCGTGGAGGAAACGTACGGGTACGCGCGCAGTGAAATCCTGGGCAAACCGTTCACCGAAGTGGACCCGGAATGCACCGAAACCCTGCGTTCCGTTCGTTCCCAAGAAGAGGGTCAGGTCAGGGCCTGCGTGGTCGGCGCCAAAACGAGGCACTACCGGAAAGACGGTTCGCACTTCTACGTGAACGTCCATGCCTGCACCACCCGCTACGGGGAACGCGACGCCATGATCATTTCCATGACCGACCTCACGGACATGATCGAGAAGGACACCCAGCTGATTCAGGCGGGCAAAATGACCTCCCTGGGGGAAATGTCCGCCGGGGTCGCCCACGAACTGAACCAGCCGCTCAACGCCATCAAGATGGGAAGCGAGTATCTGAAGCTGATGGTGGAACGCGACATCGCCGTCCCGCCCGAAGACCTCGGTCAGGTGGTGAGCGAAATCAGCGGCCAGGTGGACCGGGCCGCGGACATCATCCATCACCTGCGGGACTTCAGCCGGAAAACGGAATTCGTGAAGCGGGAGATCGACATCAACGCGACCGTCAGGGGTGCGCTGGACCTCATGGAACACGACCTTCTGCTCCGGAACGTGGTGGTGGAGCTTTCCCTGGACGATACGCTTCCGCACATCCTGGCTCACAACAACCGCCTGGAACAGGTATTTTTCAACCTGCTGAGCAACGCCCGTGACGCCATCATGGACCGGGAGAGCAAAGGTTCGGACAAAGGGGATCGCACCGTTCGCATCCGTTCGTTCCGGGACGCTGACAAAGTGGCGGTGACGGTGGCCGATTCGGGAACGGGCATTCCTGAAGAAATGCTGCACAGGATATTCGAACCGTTCTTCACTTCCAAGGAAGGCGGGGCCGGAATGGGGCTCGGCCTGTACATCACGTACGGAATCGTGCGGGACTACGGCGGGGACATCCGGGTGGAGAGCGCTCCGGGGCGGGGAACGGCTTTCACCGTCACGTTCCCCGCATTCAACTCCTGACGTCACCTCCGACGGGGCGCACACCCGGCGGAAAGCACGGTAAGAGGCGAACGTACTCATGAAACTCGTGGACTACCTCCTCGATACGAGAAGCCGTCTGGAAATGGTTCTGCAAAGGCCGCGGCTGGTCATTGTACTGGTCCTTGCGGTGACGGCCGTTTTTGCCTGGCACATCCCGACCGTCACCTTCCGCGCCTCGGTGTACGATCTCATCATCGAAGACCTTCCCGAAACGGCGCGCTATCGGGCGTTCACCTCCACGTTCGGCTCGGACGAAATCATCCGGGTCGTGGTGCGGGCCGACGACGTGTTCGACCCGGCGGTTTTTTCCGCCATGGGCACCATCACGGACAAGGCCGGGAAGATTCCCGGCGTGATTCAGGTGATCAGCCTGCCTTCCATCAAGAAGACCATGGACGTCACCGGCACCTGGACGCTCAAGCAATTCGTGGAGTTCATCACCCCCGTGGACCTGCTGGGAAAGAACATGCTCTCCAGGGACCACAAGGCCGCGGGCCTCATCCTGCTGCTCGCCGACGATGCGGACAAGCAGGCGGTGGTTGAAAGCGTGGAAGGGCTGCTGAAGGACGCCCGGAAGCAGGCGACCGTCTACCAGATCGGCATGCCGCTCGTGTCCAAGGCGTTGGCCGACTACACCCGGCAGGATTTCCTGCGGCTGCCTCCCGTGACGTTCGTGCTCATCGCAGGCGTGCTGCTCTACCTGTTCAGGAGTTTCGTCTGTCTCCTGCTGCCCATGGCGTCGGTGACCATCACCCTCGTGTGGACCTTCGGGCTCCTGGGCTGGACCCACACGCCCCTGTCCATGACCACCATGATCGTTCCGGTGTTCCTCATCGCCGTGGGCACCGCCTACTGCCTCTACATCTGTTCCGAGTACCTTGACCGGGCGCCGCTGGCCGCCGACTCGCGCGACGCGGTCCTTTCCACCTTCTCGTCCCTGGTGCTGCCCACGGCCCTGGCCGTGCTGACCACCCTCGTCGGCCTTGGTTCCATGCTGCTCAACCGGGTGACCGGCATCCGCGAGTTCGCGCTGTTCACCTGCTTCGGCATGGGGAGCCTGCTGGCGGTGATCCTCACCTTCTTCCCCGCCGCACTGGCAATGTTTCCCCTGCCCCGCACCACGGGCGGCGGAATCGCCGGAGTGGACCGGCTGTTCAACCGCATCGTCGAGAGCATCATACGGCTGAACCTGTCCCGGCAGCGATCGATCCTCGTCGTCGCCGGATTGATCGTCGTTATTTGCGGGGCGGGTATCTTCCGCCTGCGGGTGGACGCCAACCCCATCAGCTATTTTCGCCCGGACGATCCCATACGCCGCGCCTTCCACGACAGCTATCGGGACCTCTCCGGAGGGTTTCCCGTCAACCTGCTCATGACGGTGCAGGGGGCAGACGCCTTTGAGGACGCACACTGGGTGGATGAAGTGGACAAGGTCCAGCGATTCGTCGAAACGATGCCCGGAGTGGACAAAACCCTCTCCTTCGCCGACTACCTGAAACTCATCAACTACGCCCTGAACGGCTACGACCCGAAGGAATACCGGCTGCCCACGGAATCGTACCAGGTGCGAATGCTCCTCAACAACTTCAAGATGATGCTGGGGAAAGACATGGTGTCCCGCTTCGTGGACCCGTCGTTCTCCACCGCCAACATCGTGGTGCTCACCCATCTTTCCGGCTCCCGCGATTTCCTCGCCCTGAAGCAACACCTGCTGAAGGAAATAGGGAAGCACTTCTCGGGAAACATCTCCTGGGACGTGACCGGCTTCGGCATCGTGATCTCCGCCACCAGCGACCTCATCACCACCGGTCAGATAAAGAGCCTCTCCCTGATCCTCATCCTCGTGTTCCTCATCATGTTCCTCCTCTTCCTCTCGGTCACGGTGGGGCTGGCGGCCATCGTCCCCAACCTCTTCCCCATCGTGGTCACCTTCGGGGTCATGGGCTGGATGGGCATTGAACTGTCCATGACCACCAGCCTCATCGCCGGCATCGTCATGGGGCTCGTGGTGGACGACACCATCCACTACCTCGTGCGCTACAGCCGGGAGATCAAAAAGGACCTCAATCGCAACCGCGCCCTGCGCGACACCCTGCGCGCGGGCGGGCGGCCCATGATCTTCTCCACCTTCACCATCAGCCTTGGTTTCGCGGTGTTGCTCTTCTCCCATTTTCAGCCCACGGCCATCTTCGGGTTTTTCATGATCGTGGCCCTGGTCTCGGCGCTGCTGGGCGATCTGATCATCCTGCCCACGCTCATGCTGCACGTCGAACTGGTGACCATCTGGGACCTGCTGAAGATGATGAAGCCGCTGGGAGGGATTTCCGCCGACGTGGTGCACGAACTGAACCAGCCGCTCAACGCCATCAAGATGGGCAGCGACTTCCTCAGGATGATGGTGGAGCAGGGGACGGATGTGCCCGCCCGGCAGCTCTCCGAAATCGCGGAGGAAATCGGCGCCCAGGCGGACCGCGCCGGGGAGATCGTCAACCGGCTGGGTCTGTTGGAGCGGCCGGGGGTAACTCCCGA
Source organism: uncultured delta proteobacterium (assembly GCA_963826125.1). Taxonomy (GTDB): domain Bacteria; phylum Desulfobacterota; class Desulfarculia; order JACQYL01; family CAWGVV01; genus CAWGVV01. Next base: position 2,240,722 of record CAWGVV010000001.1, read on the forward strand.
ATCGTTGGTGGACCTGAACGGTCCGGTGCGGGAAGTTGCCGAGCTGCTCCGCGCGCCGTTTTCACTGCAGAACATCGAGCTGGTGCTCAACCTGGACACCGTTCCCCCCGTACGCGCCGATGAAGCCGGACTGCGGCAGGTGGTCTACAATCTGCTCGCCAACGCCAGGGACGCCATTGCCCGGCGGGACGGAGAAGGCCCCCGGGTGATTATGGTCGACACCTTCAACTCGAGGGGGCGCCCGGCGCTTTCCGTGGCGGATACCGGAGTGGGCATTCCCCGCGAATCCACGGAACGGGTGTTCGAGCCGTTCTTCACCACCAGGAACAATGCCCGCGGCGCGGGGTTGGGGCTGTCCATAACGTTGGGAATCGTCAAAGGGTATAACGGCACCATTGACGTGGAGAGCGAACCGGGCAAGGGATCGATTTTCACCGTCGCCTTCCCCGGCGTGGCGCCGAACAAGGGAACGAAAGGACGTGTATGAAAAAAGTGCTGATCGTCGATGACGAAAGACCCACGCTCAACATGTTCCGGCTGTTCCTGGGAGCGTACGGGTATGCGCCGCTCCTCGCCGACAACGGTCCGGAGGGAATCCACCTGTTTCGGTCGGAACGGCCCTCCATCATTTTCTCGGACATCAAAATGCCCGGAATGGACGGGTTTACCGTGCTGCAGAGCATAAAGGAGCTGGAACCGTCCTCCCAGGTCATCATGGTCACGGGCCATGGCGACATGGATTTGGTTATTAAGGCCCTGGACTTTAATGCCGATGACTTTATTAACAAACCTATTCAGCGCTCGGCGCTGGAATCGGCCCTGGCGAGAGCCGAACGGAGGCTTTCGAGGAACGCGAACCAACCCTGCCGCATATCGTTGCGGGTGGTGAAGGGCGTGGCCGTCGTGGACCTCGAGGGAGATCTGGCCGGCGACGCGGAAGAAACAGTGCGCCGGGGATGCGAGCTGGTGAAGCCGCAATCCGCATCGGGAATCGTACTGAACATCGATCCCGACGCCTCCATTACGGGAGCTAGCCTCGCCGTGCTGGCCGGGGCGCTCGCCCGGTGCAAGGAGCGAAACGAGATTCTGGCCCTGGTGGGGATGTCGGAAAATTTCAGAAAGATTTTCCAGATGGTGGGCATTTCACGGAGTGCCATGCTCCTGAACGACGAAGCCGAGGCGGTGGAGGCGGTGCTGCGCGGCGGGAAAGTACCCTGATTTCGGCTGTTCTCTCCCGCCAGGAGAGAGGGAGAGTACGGATCGAGTTCTTATTCCTTGCATTCATGGCGGATGCATGTTTTTATTCGCTCATACCATGAAAGGGGCGCGTACGGGAGAACGGTGAAGAAGCTCCCCGTCCCCGCAGCAAAGAGGAAGAAGTCCCATGTCGAACGTCACCGAAGCCCCACGCCCCATGCATACGTGGGTCGTCGAACGCTTTATCCCTTTTTTACAGGAACTTTCCCGCGCCCGGGACCTGGAAACCATCATGAAAAACGTGCGCCACGCGGCCCGCGAACTTGCGGGTTCCGACGGAGCCACGTTCGTTCTGCGCCGTAACGGCTTTTGCTACTATGCCGACGAGGAGGCCATTTCGCCGCTCTGGAAGGGCCAGCAGTTTCCCCTGGAAACCTGCATCAGCGGCTGGGCCATGCTGAACAAGCAGCCGGCCGTCATCGAAGACATCTACGCCGACGACCGCATCCCGCATGACGCCTACCGGAAAACGTTCGTAAAAAGCCTCACCATGATGCCGATCCGCACCCTTGACCCCATCGGCGCCATCGGCGTCTACTGGGCGAGAAAATTCGTTCCTTCGGACGAGACGATCAAGCTGCTGCAAGTGCTGGCGGACAGCATTTCCGTGGCCATGGAAAACGTTCAGGTGTACGAGGAACTCGAACATCGCGTGGCCGAACGCACCGCCGAACTGACCGCGGCGAACAAGGCGCTGGAATCCGAAGTGGCCCGACGCAGAAGAACGGAGGAAAAGCTGCGGTCCTACGCCGAAAGATTGAAGACCGGCAACGAGGACCTCAAGGAATTCGCCTCCGTGGCGTCCCATGATCTCCAGGAGCCCCTGCGCAAGGTACAGATGTTTTCCCAAATGCTGGTCGGAAAAGGTCCGGACGAGGTAAACGACAACGTCCGCGAAGTGCTGAACCGCATGAACAACGCCGCGGCCCGCATGCAGAACCTCATTACGTCGCTGCTCAAATATTCCCGCGCCTCAAGTTCGGACCTGTCCCTGGAACGGACGGACCTGCAACAGGTGGTAAGCGACGTTCTGGAGGACCTGGAAACCAGAATAAGCGAAGCCGGAGGGCGGGTGGAAGTCGTCGGCACACTGCCGGCCATCGACGCCGATGGTACGCAGATGCGGCAGCTGTTCCAGAACCTCATCGCCAATGGGCTCAAGTTCCATCGGGACGAACCGCCCGTGGTGCAGGTACATGCTGAAAACGGCAACGGCAGGACCGTGAAAATTCAGGTGCGGGACAACGGAATCGGTTTCGAACAGCAATACGCCGATAGTATTTTCAAACCCTTCCAACGGTTGGTGAACCGCAAGAAATTCGAAGGCTCAGGCATCGGCCTCGCCGTCTGCCGCAAGATCGTGGACCGCCACGGCGGCGCCATCTCCGTCCAATCCGTCCCCGACCAGGGTTCAACTTTCATCGTGGAACTACCGGTGAGCCGGGGGAAGGCGCAGTAACCCCCCTCAAGGGTTCCCCCGACGGACCTACCGCTTGAAGCACGTTGCCGGCGGGCGCTCATGGTCGCCGCCGGGGATTTCCCGCGCCTCGGGCTCGGGCCTCATTCCGCTCTTCTTTTCTCTACAGACTTGCCTCGTAAATACACTATCCACCCCATTTTCTCCCCGGCGACCGTCGGCGTATGCTTTGTCTGATTGAAGGAAACGGCATGCGGCGAACCGCGAAACGACTCGGACGATCACCCGGAAGGAACGACCCGGCATGGCCCGAAGCCGATGGATGCGGCCGCCAGTCGTTATGGGGCAAGGGCCGAGCGAACCATCATCGTCCCTCGGATTCGGAATGATAAACAAGTCTCATCGTTGTCTTTCCCGTGCCTGACGAGCTTTTCCGTCCGTTGGCAGGAATCGGAATCGCGGTGCAATCGACCACCTTCTTCACGCCACATTCTCGGGGGGGACCTCCGGCGGTCGGTTCATGGCGAACCCTGCGGGATGGTTTCACGCTCCTCTTCCTGCCGATGCCAACCTTTTCGATCCATGCCGAGCAGCAAAGTACGGCATGGGCGCCGGGTTCCGCAGCACAGGTTTTCCAATCTCGGGCGGGGTAATCAATGAAAGGAAAACACTTTCTCCTGTTGGCCGGATCGTTGCTCTTCGTCGTCGTGCCTTTTCTGGGAGGATGCAGCAATCTGGTGCTGTTCCATCCCAAGGGGCCCGTGGGTCATTCGGAACGATTCGTTATTATCGCGGCTTTCGCTCTGATGATGATCGTCGTCCTTCCCGTGATCTTCATGGCCTTGTGGTTTCCGTGGAAGTACCGGGCGTCCAATACCAAGGCGAAGTACATGCCGAAGTGGAACCGTTCCATCGCCATCGACTTGGTCGTGTGGCTGGTCCCCGTCGCCATCATCATGGCTCTGGCTCTCTTGACGTGGAGCAGGATGTTCACCCTGGACCCGTACCATCCCATCGAAAGCTCCGCCAAGCCCGTCACCATCGAGGCCGTGTCGCTGGATTGGAAATGGCTTTTCATCTATCCGGACCGCAACATAGCGGCCGTCAATCAAATCGTGTTTCCCGCCGGGGTCCCGCTTAACTTTCGGATCACCTCGGACTCGGTACTCACCTCGTTCTTCATTCCGCAACTGGGCAGCCAGATTTATGCGATGCCGGGCAGGCAGAGCCAATTGCACCTTCTGGCGGCCGAAGCGGGCACGTTCGAAGGGCACAATCAGCAGTTCAGCGGCAAAGGGTATTCGGACATGCACTTCGCGGCGATTGCCGTTTCCGCCGAAGCATTCGAGGCATGGGTACGGAAGGTTTCTGAATCGCCGGGTAAACTCGACTCCTCGGAATATGGAAAACTCAAAACGCCGAGTTTGGACTATCCCGTGACGTATTTTTCGTCGGTCGACCAGGGCCTCTTCGAGGGCATCATCAACAGCTATCGGGCCGGGGACGGCAATTCCACGGCCGGAATGAATAACCCGGGTGCCGGGCTCATGAAAACTGTCGCATCGGAGGAACGCTGATGCTGGGGAAATTAAGTCTTTCGGCCATACCTTTCGACAACCCTATTATCATGACGGCAGTGGGCGGCTCCGGCCTGATCACGTTATCGATCCTGGCGCTCATCACCTACTACCACAAGTGGCCATATCTGTGGACGGAATGGCTGACCAGCCTGGATCACAAGAAAATCGGCATCATGTACGTCATCCTGGCGTTGGTGATGCTGCTGCGCGGGTTCTCGGACGCCATTATGATGCGTTCCCAGCAGGCTATTGCATTGGGCGCTTCCCAGGGCTACCTGCCCCCAGGCCATTTCAACCAGGTGTTCAGCGCCCACGGAACAATCATGATCGTCTTCATGGCCATGCCTTTCCTGGTGGGCCTCATGAACCTGGTCGTGCCTCAGCAGATCGGCGCACGCGACGTGGCGTTTCCCTTCCTGAACTCGATAAGCCTCTGGCTGACCGTAGCCGGAGCGCTGCTCGTCATGATCGCGTTGGGTGTCGGCGAATTTTCCAAGGCCGGATGGTCGGGATACGTGCCGCTCGCCGAGAAGCAATACAGTCCGAGCACGGGGGTGGATTACTGGCTGTGGGCCTTTCAGATTGCCGGGGCCGGCTCGCTGATGAGCGGCATCAACTTCATGGTGACGATCCTGAAAATGCGTGCTCCCGGAATGAAGCTCATGCGGATGCCGATCTTCGCCTGGACCACGCTCTTCACGAACGTGCTCATGGTGCTTGCGTTCCCGGTGCTCACCGTGGCGCTCGCGCTGTTGCTGCTCGACAGGTACCTGGGCATGCATTTTTATACGAACACCCTCGGCGGCAACATGATGATGTACGTCAACCTGTTCTGGATCTGGGGCCATCCCGAGGTGTACATTCTGATCCTGCCCGCGTTCGGCATCTACTCGGAAGTGGTGGCCACCTTCTCCGGGAAACGGCTCTTCGGCTACCGATCGCTCGTCTACGCCACCGCGGCCATCACAATTCTCTCCTTCTGCGTCTGGCTGCATCATTTCTTCACCATGGGGGCGGGCCCGGACGTCAACATTGCCTTCGGCATCGCAACCATGACGATCGCCATCCCCACTGGGGTAAAAATCTTCAACTGGCTCTTCACCATGTTCAGGGGCCGGGTGAGGTTCACCACGCCCATGTACTGGACGCTGGGGTTCCTCACGACTTTTGCCGTCGGCGGCATGACCGGGGTCCTGCTTGCGGTGCCGCCCGCCGATTTCGTGCTCCACAACAGCCTGTTTCTGGTGGCCCATTTCCATAATGTGCTGATTCCCGGTGCGTTGTTCGGCTTTTTCGCGGGATACATGTACTGGTTCCCCAAAGCCGTGGGGTTCCGGTTGAACGAAAAGTGGGGCAAACGCGCCTTCTGGTGCTGGTCCATCGGGTTCTACCTCGCGTTCATGCCGCTCTACGTACTCGGCTTCATGGGCATGCCCCGCCGCATGGAGCACTACTCCCATCCCGAATGGCAGCCCTACCTGATCTTGGCCGCCATCGGTACGGGTATTGTTCTGTTGGGCATCATCTGCCTGTTGATCCAACTGGCCGTGAGCATCAGACACCGCGACGACAACCGGGACCTGACGGGCGATCCCTGGGACGGCCGCACGCTGGAGTGGGCGACCGCGTCCCCGCCCGCTCCCTATAATTTCGCCCGAATTCCCGTGGTGCACGACATCGATGCGTTCATGGACATGAAGGAAAAGGGCGTCGCGCGCCAGCGCCCCGACAAGTACTACGACATCCACCTGCCGAAAAACACGGGCAAGGGTTACATCATCGGCGTACTGGCATTCTTCCTCGGCTTCGGCATGATCTGGTACATCTGGTGGCTGGCCGTTCTGTCCGGATTGGGCATCTTTGCCTTGGTGATCGCCAGGGCATGCGACGACGAGACGGAGTACGTCATACCGGCGGCGGAAGTCGAACGAAGGGAAAACGAACGTTATCGGCAATCGGCTTCCTCCTTTCCCGCGGGCGGACCGAACAATCCTCAACCGATCGCGGAGGCTTGAATCATGACGGCAGACAATTCAGCCACCCACGCCGTTTACGCCGACGAATTCGTGCACCGGGACGAAACCGCCAACCGGGTTTTCGGTTTTTGGATTTACCTCATGACCGACCTGGTGCTGTTCTCGGCCATATTCGCGACGTTTGCCGTACTGCGCCTCAACTACGCGGGCGGTCCCACGGGGAAGGAACTGTTCGATCTGCCCCACCTGTTCGAGGAAACCATGCTTCTGCTCCTGAGCAGCGCAACCTACGGCCTGGCCATGCTGGCGGTGCACGACTGCAAAAAGGCGCCGGCCCTGGCGGGGCTCGCCGTTACGTTTCTGTTGGGCCTCGGGTTCATCTTCATGGAACTCAAGGAATTCCACCACATGATCGTCAACGGCAACGGACCCGAGCGGAGCGGGTTTCTGTCGGCATTCTTCACGCTGGTCGGCACTCACGGGACCCACGTGATTTTCGGCCTTATCTGGATGTCGCTCATGATCGTCCAGGTGGCGGGCAAAGGGCTGACAACACCGGTCAGGTCCCGGCTCATGCGGTTGAGCATGTTCTGGCACTTTCTGGACATCGTATGGATCGGGGTCTTCACCTTTGTGTATCTTATGGGGGTCATGTGAATGGATCAGGCACCGATGGACAGCTCCGGAGCGAGCAGGGGAAGCTTCGCGTCATACACGGCCGGGTTCATCCTCTCGGTCGTCCTTACCGCGACGGCCTTTGCCTTGGTGATGAGCAACGTTCTGTCCCGTCCGAACGCCATCGCGGGACTGGTTGTCGCGGCCGTCGTGCAGTGCCTGGTGCACCTCCATTACTTCCTGCACATGAACACGTCGTCCGCCTGGAGGTGGAACCTGCTGGCCCTCGCGGTCACTTTGCTGATCATGAGTCTTTTCGTGGGAGGGACGATGTGGATCATGTATCATCTGCATCAGCGCTTGATGGGAACCTGACAGGAACCGTAGGCAACTTTCTCCGCGTCACCAAGCCGGGCATACTGCTCGGGAACCTGGTTTCGGCGGCGGGCGGCTTTCTCCTGGCCTCGGGGGGCCGCGCGGATACGGGAGTCCTGGCAGCGACCGTCATCGGCATATCGCTGGTCGTGGCTTCGGCCTGCGTCTTCAACAACTGTATCGACAGAAGCCTTGACCGGAAAATGGTCCGTACGCGAAACCGCGTGCTCGCCAGAGGACTCATGTCCACGAAAACGGCCGCCATTTACGCTTCCCTGCTGGGGATCTCAGGGATTGCACTCCTCGGCTCGGCCGCCAACCTGCTCTCTCTTGCCGTGGTTCTATCCGGTTTCGCCATTTACGTGGGCGCTTACAGCCTGTACCTCAAGCGCAGTTCTCCGTACGCCACGCTCATCGGCAGCCTGGCGGGAGCCGCGCCTCCCCTTGCGGGATATTGCGCGGCCGGAAACGGCTTTGATACGGGTGCAGCAATCGTACTGCTGATGTTCACGTTGTGGCAGATACCCCACTCCTATTCCATCGCCATCTATCATTTTAACGACTACGCCGCCGCGGCAATCCCGGTGCTGCCGGTCAAACGGGGAATCCGTGCGGCAAAACGGCGGATCGTGATCTCCATCACGGCATTTGCCACGGCGACCCTGCTGCCGACCATTTGCGGCTATACGGGTTACGGCTACCTTGCGGCGGCTGCGACGATGGGAGTTGTCTGGCTTTGTGCGGCCGGGGTGGGTCCGGTATCCGACGACAAACGCTGGGCCCGGAAACAGTTTGTCTACTCCATTGTGATCATCACCGTTCTGAGCGTCATGATGTCGATCAACGCCACGGCGCCCGCCGTACCCGGTACGTTCCCGCTCTTGGGGCATTAAGGGGGCGGAGTGGACGTCTGAAAAATTGGTGAAGGTCAATTTGCGTTCGCCCCTTCGACAAGCTCAGGACAGGCTTTTATAAATCCCCCTTTTCCCCCCTTTGCCAAAGGGGGGCGGGCGGGATTCCCACGGATACGACATGCATCTTGTCACTTCCTCGCTGTTCGAATCCATTTCGAGCCAGTAGACCCCGCGGAGCGGGGCCGTCCCTGAAAGTTTGGGAAGGGGGTTCGGGGGACAACCCTTTGTCAAAAGGGTTTCCCCCGATGCTCAAACTGTCTTCTTAGATGAGGTCTTCGGGAAAGATGGGGATATGGCGGATGCGCTTTCCGGTAGCGGCGAACACGGCGTTGGCAACGGCCGGGCCGATGGCGGGCACCGCCAGTTCGCCGATTCCCGTGGGCGGATAATCGCCGGGAACGATGTGAACCTGAACGTCGGGCACTTCGTTCATTCGCAGGATGCGGAAATCATGAAAATTGCTTTGATCGATCTTTCCGTCGGTCAGGGTGATGCGGCTCTTCAGTGTGGCGGTGAGGCCGAAAACGATGCCACTCGTGATCTGTTCGCGGATGGTTCGCGGATGGATCACCGTCCCGCAGTCCGCCGCGCAGACCACTCGGGGTACGCGGATACGGCCGCGTTCGTCGATGGCGATTCCGGCCACCACGGCGATCCTAGTGCCGTGAAAATCGAAGGCGGCAATCCCCTGATGGAGGTTTCCGCCCGGGCCTTTCTTCCAGTCGGCCTTTTCGCACGCCACTTCCAGCACTTTTTTGAAGCGCGGATTTTTTTGCGACAGGGACAACCGCAGTTCCAGGGGGTCGCGTCCGGTCGCCGCAGCGATTTCGTCCATGAAGCTTTCCACGAAGAAGATGTTCTGGGAGAACGCCACCGATCGCCAGAAACCCAGGGGAACGCCGGGGTCGTCATGAACGTATTCCACGGTCACGTTTTCCAGGTCGTAGCAGAGCGGCGCGGCACCTTCAACGGCCCTCTTGCCCCGCATCAAGGGCGGCAGCACGGTTCCGGCCAATGTTCCGGCAACGTTGCGGAGGGCCCGGGGGACGGCATAGGGCAGCATGGTGGGGACCAGGTTCGGCAGCTGATAGGTCAACTGGTCCGGACCCACGATCCGGTGCAGCCAGGCCAGGGGACGTCCCTGCCGGTCGAGCCCGGCCTTGAGGAGAGCACAGGAAGCCGGACGGAAGAAGCCGTTCTGCATGTCTTCTTCCCGCGTCCAGATGACCTTCACCGGACCCTTCATCATCTTTGAAATTTCCACCGCCTCGGCCACATAATCCACGGCGGTGCGGCGCCCGAAGCCGCCTCCCACAAAAGGGGTATGCACGGTGACGCGGTCGTAGCCGAGTCCCGTTATGTGCGCGGCGGCTTCCTGAGCGCCGTCCTGATTCTGAGTCGGCGCCCACACTTCGCAGCGGTCCCGCTGCACGTGGGCGGTACAGTTCATCGGTTCCGGGGTTGCGTGGGCCTGAAAGGGAACCTCGTAGACGGCCTCGATCGTTTTAGCGGCGTCCTTGAACGCGTTTTCCACGTCGCCCTGGTGGAACAGGTTCTTGCCTTCCGTGCGGACCAGGGTTTCCCAGCGGGCGCGGATGGCGCTAGTCGTCATTTCCGTTTTCCGGTTCGGTTCCCATTGAATCTTCAGCGCTTCGGCAGCCGTTTTGGCTTGCCAGAAGGTATCGGCCACCACGGCGACGCCGGACGGGATGGCCGCTATCTTCCGAACTCCGGGAAGGCGCAGGGCCTCTGCTGCGTCGAATTTCTCCATACACGCACCGAAAGCCGGCGCGTGAACCACGGTGGCGTGCAGGAGGCCCGGCAGCCGTACGTCGATGCCGAATTCGGCCCGGCCATGGGCCTTCGCGGGGGTGTCGAGCCGCGGGATGCTTTTGCCCACCAACCGGTACTGTTCCCGGTTTTTCAGCGTTACCCGTTCGGGCACCGGCTGTTTGGCCGCGTCCTCTACGAGTGCGCCGTAGCGAATCCTGCGGCCGGTGCGTTCATGGACCACCTCGCCCTGTTGGGTGGAGCATTCGCCTGCGGTTACACCCCACCGGGCGGCTGCGGCCGCGACGAGCATGTGCCGGGCGGCAGCTCCGGCTTCGCGCAACGGCTCCCAGGACGTTTTCACGCTGGTACTGCCGGCGGTCATCTGAATGCCGAATTCCGGATTTTTGTACACCGCTTCGGCGGGGGCGATTTCCGCCCCGACCCGGCTCCAGTCCGCATCCAGTTCCTCGGCCACGATCATGGACAGCGCGGTGGCGATCCCCTGCCCCATCTCCGTGTGGTGCACCCTGACGGTCACCGAGTCGTCTCCGCCGACACGGACCCAGGCGTTGGGGGTGAAGGCGTCCGGCCGGGCCGGCCACACTTCCCGCCCGGATTTACGTGCCTCTCCACCCACGCCCACGTAAACGCCCAATGTCAGCGCCGCTCCGGAGGCGATCCCGATCTTCAGAAACCGCCTTCTGTTCATGGGAAGCAACGGTTTTTCCGTCACGTCACTATCCTTTCCGCAGCCCGATGAATGGCCCGTCGGACCGCCTGATACGACCCGCACCGGCACAGCACCACGGACATGGCGTCGTCGATCTGGGCGTCGGTGGGGTTGTGATGGTCCTTCAGAAACGCCGCGGCCGTCATGATCTGCCCCGGCTGGCAATACCCGCATTGGGGGACGTCTTCCTCGACCCAGGCTTCGAACAACGCATCGGCCACCTTGCCCGTCAGCCCCTCTATGGTGGTGATCTCCCGCCCCATCACCTCCTCAACCGGAGTCACGCAGGAGAGCACCGCTTCGCCGTCCACGTGCACGGTGCAGGCCCCGCATTCTGCGATTCCGCAGCTGAACTTGGTTCCCATGAGGCCCAGATGGTCCCTGAGATACCAGAGCAGCGGCGTCTGAAGATCGACTTCCACCAGATACGTTTTCCCGTTCACCTTGAGTTCCTGAGCCATGCGGCGTATCTCCTCCGCTTCATTTTCGGCGACGGACGCGGCGCGTTGCCGTCCTTCTACCGTACGTTCAATTTCACCTCGCCCGTATCGGGCAGCCGGTCCAGGAGTTCCGAGGTCCGGATGCCGGGGGAGAAGCCCTGATGCTCCCCATACCTCAACTGCGAAGGATTTTCATTCTGCCGGGGCTGTTCGCCGGGCACGCTGGACTCCGACATCCGCCGGGTTTCAACGTGCAGTTCCACGGTATCGAACCTTTCCTGCCCGAAAAGCGAAGCGGGCAGCAGGAGGCTCGCCTGATTGGACCGTGTGGCCAGACACTGCTGAATGAAATGCGCATCGGCGGAGTCCGCTCCCGGAGTGGTTTCGAACAGCACCGCCTGCCCCCCGGTATCGGCCTGCCGGTTGATGCCGATGTAGAAATCCCTTGTCCCGTTGGGGCCGGGGATCCGTATGAACACCCCCGTAAGGTACGCGGGTTCCATGGTGATGGGCGCTTCATAGGTGATGCGGGCCATGAGGACATCGGAAAGCAGGGCTGCGTCCAGGCGGGTGAGGTCGCTGCTGGGCGGCGTGCGCGGGCTAATCCCCGTGCCGGTAGGCCGGTCTCCCCGTTCGGGGATTTCGATTTTCGCGTCCCCCGGGTCCTGCACCGAAACGGCTCCGGGCGGGAGAATCAGCGGCGGAATCGTTTCCCCGGTGTCGAAACGAACGGCGGTCCTCTTGAACACCTGGACGGTCGTCTCGCCCACCGGTCGACCGGCGGTGAGGAGCCAGCTGAAGGAAGGGCCGTCCACGCCGATCATGGAGAGCGGAACGAGCAGCCGGAAGGAACGACGGGCGATGGTGTATTGCAGCTCGTTCATGTCCGGTCCGCCGCCCGCGGAGGGCTTCTCGTCGGACGGGGATATGCCGGTCGTCTCCACGGAAATTTCCTTGCCCGCCACGGCCGTCACGGTGATCACCCGGTCGGCCCCGAACGCCAGGAACGGAATGTCCGCCGATTTCACGCCCGTCTCGATCTTGCGGTCAGCGTCGATGAACAGCTCGAACCGCACGGTGTCGTAAGGTCCAATCGGGTCCACCGGCAGATCTCTCCGGGTGTGAAACAGCCATACGGCGTTCCCGCCGTCCAGGGACGTTTCCACACTCTCCACCAGCCCCCGGGTATCGTCATCGTGAAGCACCACGGCCGCAGGGCAGACTCCGCACGACAAAAGAATTACCACAAAGGCGAGCATCATCGGCGTGAATGTTAAACGTATTTTTGTCATAATGTCTCCCAGGAGAAAGCACTCCGCACCTGTGGACCGTTTACGTACCGACGCGTAGACCTACTTGGATATCGATGACGCTTCATTCTTTTATCGACAGCTACGGCTACCTCGCCATCTTCATCGGCACCTTTCTGGAAGGGGAAACCATTCTGGTGCTGGGAGGGATTGCCGCCTATACGGGACACCTCCAACTGCGCTGGGTGATCGGAGCCGCTTTCCTGGGGAGCCTGACGGGCGACCAGCTCTTTTTCTACCTGGGACGAAAACACTATCACCTCGTACTCAGCCGGCTTCCCTCCTGGAAAACGCGCATCGACAAGGTTCATGCCCTCCTGGAACGTTACCGGACGCTGCTGATTCTCTCCTTCCGCTTCCTCTACGGGTTGCGCACCGTGTCGCCGTTCATGATCGGCATGAGTACCGTCCCCACCGCCCGGTTCGTGATCCTCAACATCGTGGGCGCCTTTGTCTGGGCTCTTGCCGTGGGCTCCGGCGGCTACTTTTTCGGGAGCGCCATCGAAAGCGTCATCGGCCATTTCAAACGGTACGAAGCGACCTTCTTCGCACTGGCGGCGATCGCCGCGCTTACCATCTGGATCGTACGCGTTATGCTTCGCCGCAGGCGCGCGCACCGCAAGTAACGATCAGGAGCGGGCGGAAACGATCACCGACTCCACCGGCAGCCGGGGGCTTGCAAATCCGGGCCTCACGGCGTATCCCACCCGAAAGCAAAACGCGGGCCGAACTTCACCGGTTCCCGCAATCCCTTCCGCCAGACGCCCGAATTCCGGAGATTTTCCTGTGGCGATCTCGCGATCGGCCATTTCCGGCAGCTGGTTCAGGGGCTGGGCGGCCAGGCCGTGAGCGGTCGCGGTGAGGTGCAACCGCTGCCAGAGCATTCCGGCGCGGAGACACTCTTCCCTGGAATGGGGATCGCGGACCAGGATCAGGCCGAACACGGGAGCGGTGGGAAGGTGCACCTCCCGAGTTGACTTCAGCCACATGTGGTGACTGACAGAGGCGGAAGGCTGGGGTGCCATCATGGCGAGCGCCGTCGTCACCGGGGACAACCCCACCCCCCGCACGTCCAGTCCGGTGCGGTATTTTTCTATGTCCGCCCGCTCGTGCCGAAACCAGGCGTCGCTGTCCCGGACCATTTCGGAATCGGCTACGATGGCTTCCGTCGCCTGGATGGTGGCGTCGGCGAAGAGCCGTTTCCGGGGGTCGGTCGAGTCCAGGAGCATAAGGCGGGGATGTTCATCGACGGCGCAGCCTTCCAGCGCGGCCTTTGCGCCCGCCGGAAGCATGCGTTCGGGGAGATAGGGTCCCCGGTTCGTATGCCGGAGGGGAATGGCGGGCCACAACCCGCCGGTTTCCTTTACGCCGGGCGAGAACTGCACCCGCGCCGCGCACTCCCCGTCGGGGGGAACTTCCGTCCGGCAGGAATAGCCGTGGGCACGTGCGGCAAGGCAGAGGTTCTCAAGGGTGCAGCCGATCCCCAAGTACATCTCCCGCCGGAAGGGGTCGAGGCTTCCCAGGTTCCGATCTTTTTGCGCGTAAATTTCCATGGCCTCCCGGGAAACGGAGAACTGCCACGGCTGAGTGTTGTGGGGACTTGCCGCCAGCACCGCCGCCGCCAGCAGGGCGGTGGATCGTTCGTAATCGGAGCCGTTCCACCGGCCCCAGCATTCCAGTTCCGGCCCGGAATACGGATCGAACACCTGCTGCTTCCAGGCCCGATATCCGCCTCCACCCACCGCCAGAAGACCGACCACCTCGGCCCCCCGCTCCAGAGCCCTCAGAAACCTTCTCCGCTCCACGACAATCTCCTTCCGGATACTTATCCCTATTTCCTGGGAACACTTTCGGAAAAAATTGTGCAGTCGCCGAACCTTTCCTGTCAAGCGCAGTTTCGCCGGATTGGATGAATCGGCGGAAAGAAGGCTCTTACGACCGGAATCGATGCATCAGTTCCGCGACTCGACGGACAGGCCACTCAGCACGCCGTGACAACGGCAGGCGGTGGCGACCAGCAGAGGTGAAGGTTCGCACAGTGCCCGGTCCAGCAACGAAAGCAGGGTGGAAGGCTGAAAACCCCCGACGCCGGGCGCGAGCTGCCTGCTGCGTATCACCAACGGGGCAAACCCGTCGATGCGAAACGCGCCCAACAGTTGGTACATCTCTTCGGGGCGGGACAGGCCGCTTACGGGGCACATATCCGCCGGCTCGGAACAATCGCCCGGACAACGCCACGAAGCATGGGACACGTACACGTCGCCGTTCTTGCCCCGCATGGCATTGGGCAGGACATTGTCCACCACCAGTGGCAAATCGATTCTACGGGCGGTGTGTTTTTGAGACAGGCTCATGAGCAGCCATTCGAACACCACGTGAACGGGAGCGGCGGGAATGATCCAAGCGGGGGGTTTTCCGTCCGAATTGAGATTTTCGAGCAGGTACGATACTCCGTCCGCCTGAACCGGCTTTGCCCCGAGATGGGGAGCTTCCAGCAGATGGCTCGGGTCCGGATCGATCGCCACCAGTTTCATGCCCCTGCGCGACCCCAGCAGTTTGGCAGCCTGACGGCCGAAACGACCGAATCCGATAATCCATGCTTCCTTCGATGCCGCACCTGAACTGTTCATTTCTCTTTCTCCATGATATACAATAGGTTCGTTTGTGCCCCGATGCAACGGGCAAGCATACCGTAAGGAGAAAAATGACGTCCCATTCCTATCGTGAAATCCCTTCTTTTCCTCTGAACTCCATCGACGTCGACGACCGATGGTGTTGTATCAGCAGAAACGTGTCCGTTCCCGCTCTCACCAGATCCATGGAACAGTTCGGCCTCATCAATCCCCCGCTGCTGGCCGAACGGCAGGACGGAGGCGTGGCCGTGGCGTGCGGTTTCCGCCGGGTGGCTTCCTCCCGCGAACTCGGGTGGGACGCCATACCCGTCCGTATGGCGGATCGACCGCTGAATGCACTGGAACGGCTTCTGATCGCCTTCCACGACAACCTTCCGCACCGGGAATTCGACGACATGGAAAAGGCGGCGGTGGTCGAAAAATTCACCCGCTGCATGGACAGGCGCGCGGTGGTGGAATCCGTTCTGCCGCTCCTCGGCCTGCACCCTCACGAAAGGGAACTGCAACGATACCTGTCCCTGGGGAGTCTGCCGGAGGAAATGCGTGCGCCGGTGGCCGCAGGCAACATTACGTTGGATGCCGCTCTGGCGCTGGCCGCATTTCCGCCCCATGAGCAGAACCGGCTGGCATCGTTCCTGGAGGAGCTGAACGTGAGCGCCAGCCGGCAGATGGAAATCCTGGAACTCGTCTCCGACATCCGTTACCGGGAAGAAATCGGCGCGGCGGACGTCATCGCCGACGGCGAGATCGAGGGCATCCGGTCCCGGGGCGACCTCAACCGGCCGCAGAAAGCGGCCCTCATCCGGGGACGGCTCAAACGCCGCCGTTTTCCGCAGCTCTCGGCCATGGAAGACGACTACGCGCAGTGGCTCGCTTCCCTGAAACTCGCCCCCACCGTCGGCATCAAGCATGCTCCCTTCTTCGAAGGCCCTACCCGCCGGGTGGAATTTTCCGCCGTGAGCCACGACGAGCTGGGCCGGATGCTCGAAACCCTGATGCGGCTTTTCCGGGAGGGAAAGCTCACGCCGCTCTTCGAGGATCGCTATGGCCTTTAAGCCCCGCAGCGTCGTCATCGATCCCGAGGCGGCAGACTTCCCTCCGGCCCGCCGTTTCGACGGTTTTCCCTCCGGCGGAGACAACCCTCCCAAGGAAACGGTGCGCCTCACCGTCAACAAGGGGCCGGTCATCCGTTCCTGCCCCGGCACGCGGGAATACGTGTGCTGCGGCTATCGCATCCTGCACGTGGGCACCGGCTGCCCGCTGGACTGCTCCTACTGCATCCTGCAGGCGTACCTGAGCGAGCACGACCTGCGGGTGTTCGCGGACTTCGAACGCATTTCCCGGAGTGTCAAGGAAGCCGCATCGGCGCAGCCCGGCGAACTGTTCCGCCTGGGAACCGGGGAATTCACCGACAGCATGGCCCTGGACCACCTGACGGAATTCAGCCGGTTCATCGTACCCGTGATTCAACGCACCCCCAACGCGGTGCTGGAATTCAAGACCAAGACGGTGAACGTGGGCAACCTGCTGAGGCTCGACGATCCCGACCGCATCATCGTTTCCTTTTCCCTCAACAGCCCGCAAACGGCGCGGAACGAAGAACACCGCGCGGCGAGCCTCACGTCCCGAATCCGGACCGCGGCCCGTTTGCAGGACAAGGGTTTCGCCCTGGGCTTCCATTTCGACCCGATCGTCCGCCACGAAGGGTGGCGGGAAGGATACGCCGAAACAGTGGAGCTGCTCTTCCACCACGTCGATCCGGACCGGGTCATCTGGATCAGCATGGGATGCCTGCGCTTCATGCCCCAGCTCAAACCCATCATCCGCTCCAAATTCCCCTCCTCCCGACTGCCCTATGAGGAGTTCATCCCCGGCCTCGACGGCAAGCTGCGCTATCCGCACCCCTGGCGGGTGGAAATGTTTCATCACCTGGAGGGGCTCATACGCGCCCACGCGCCGGAAGTCTTCACGTACCTCTGCATGGAAAGCACCGGCATCTGGGAAAAGGCGCTGGGCAGGACGCCCGGTAGTTCCGACGGATTGAAGCGGTGGCTGGACGAACGGACCAAAGCGTTTTTCCCTTCGCTCCGGGTCGAAGATTGACCGCCCCTACGGATGGTTCATCGCGTAATTCCGTGAAAGCATCCGCTCACTGAACTGGCCGATATTTGCCGGGAACAATGGCAACACTTTGGTGTGCTGTAAATCGGCGCGAACCATGCTCCCTCTCCCTATGGTAGAGGGAAGGGGTGAGGGAAAAGGCCGGGGGACACGTACGACGCAACGGGGAGGAGTGCCCGCCATGGATGCGAATCGTCGGCGGAAGCCTTTGCAAAGGGGAGAGAGGGGGGATTTGGCAATCAGTAAATGGTAGGCTGTTTCTTGCCAACGCCTCGCCCGCCAAAGGCGGGGATTACTTCGCCCACCGTCAAACAGCCGTCGAAGAACAGGGCATTTGCCCGGTTGAGGAAGCGCGATTCAGATTCTTTTCAGGAATTGGGGAGTCTGGCGCCAGGAACGATCGATGAAATCCATGACGTCGATGAGCAGGCCGGCCATTTCGTCTCCGTTGGCCGGGCGTTTGGCGGGGTCCTTGGCCATGGAGCGATTGAAAACGTCCTGCACCGCCTGTTCGATCCTTATGATGTGGTGCTTGAACGGCGCGGGTTCCTTGAAACAGACGTTGAAAACCAACCCGGACGCCGTTTCGGCCGCAAAGGGATTTTCACGCATGATCGTCTCATAAAGGATGGTCCCCAGCGAGAAAACGTCCGAAGCGGGCGTGATGGGTTTGCCGGAAAAATGCTCCGGCGAATAGTAGGGTTGGAGGGGCGGAGACGACGCATTGATCCCCGTTCGCAACAGCTCCTCGAAGGTATACCGGCAAAAGCCCGATACCTTGACTGAACGTTCCTTGGTCAGCACGATGTCGGCCGGCGTGAGCGACTGGTGTATCACGTTCTGCCGGTGCATGTAGGCCAATACCTCGGCCACCCCCACGGCGACCTCCAGGGCCATGCGCATGGGAAGCGTACGCCCGCTTTCGAACAATTCGGCAACGCTCTGCCCTACCACCCATTCCTCGATAAGGTAGAACACGTTCTCGTCGCGACTGACGTCGTAGAGTACCTTGGAATAGGGATGCGAAAGCCCGCCGATGCGGGTGAGGCCGGACCAGGCTTCCTCCACCTTACTCCAGTTGATGGAGTGCTCCACCTCCTTGGGTACTTCATATCGAATGATGAGCACCTCGCGGTTGGCGGCCGTGTCCGAGGCGTGAATGACAGATTTGAATTCTCCCTTGACCTCTTCGATGGGGACATAGCGGCCCTTGAAGACCCGAGGCATGGAGGAGAGCGGCAGGGAACGCCCGGTAGAGAGCCGTTCGTGAAAGGCCCGGGCTTCTTCGAAATCGGGCTTCAAGACGAGGGCCTTTTGCAAAACGTCCATGGCCCGGCCCTCCTGCCGGTCCTCCACCAGCGCGTGGGCCAGGTTGTAGAAGATTTTTTCATCCTGCGAATTGATCTGTAGGGCCAGATCGTAATACTGGATGGATTTCTTGAAATCCCCGGTCTTGCGGTAGACGATCCCCAGGGTGTTGTAGGGGTTGATGCTGTTGGGGTTCACCTGCAGGGCCATGAGGATGGCTTCGCGCGCCTCGTCGAACTGGGCGCGCTGAATGAAGAGCTGACCCGCCATGATCAGGAACTTCTCCGCTTCGGTGATGTCCCCTTTCTTCATGTAGGCTTCGCCGAGGCCCCGGTACGCTTCGGCATAGAGATGATTAATCTCGATGGCCTTGCGGAACGCGGTGATGGCTTCGTTGAAACGCCCCTCGGCCATGCACTGGTAGCCGAGCTGGTACAGTTCCTCGTCCTTGGGGTCCTCCGCCACCAGTTCCTTGAAAACGACGATGGCCTCGTCGAGCTTTCCCTGGGTCAACAGGTTTTTGCCCTGGTCCACCCGGCTCATTTTCCGTGAAAAGGCTCCCCGGCCGTTCACGATCTCCCGGATTTTTTCTTCAATGGTGGCCAGTTTGTACGGGCGTAGGATGTATCCGCTCACCCCGGCGCAAATGGCCTCCATGATCTTGTTCTTCCGATTTTCGGAGGTAATCAGAATGACGGGGATGAAGAAAAGCGTGCGGTCCGCGTTGATGCGCTTGATCAGCTCCATGCCGTCCATGCCGCCGGTGAGATCGCGGTCGGTGATCACCAGATCGAACTTGTGCAGGTTGAGCATACCCCAGGTTTCCACTCCGCTCGTGCAGATCTCGGAGGAGGAGAAACCAATCTCGTCGAGCATCATCTTGATGCCCACTGCTTCGGCCCGTTTGGGGAAACTGAGGAGTGTGCGAAGGCCGGCGGGCATCACGCTGTTCCACCATTCGATCGAACGTTTGGGGAACATCCGTCGGAAAGCGGACCGGATCGTCCGGGAACGCGACGGATGAAGGAATGGTCATCGCTTCTGGCCAAGGAAACCTCGCGTGCAGGTAAACGGGAAGCCTTCCGCCGCAACGGTCGGTCGGCGTCGGGAAAGACCGGATCCGGTTTACGCCGGATGACGAACCGAGTACCGGGGTACGCTCCACACATACCCCGCTGGGGAATTATTAACCTATCCTCATCCGCCCGTAAAGTCAAAAAGGGGATTTTCTTTATTTATCGCCGGAATAAAAAAAAAATCGTTCACGACCAATGTCGTTCACGGGTCATGGATCGGACCGCCGCCAAAACCGTCTTCGACCGTTCGGCCCGAGGTATCCAAGCTCGAACGTTCCGGTTCGACCATGACGGCCGGACGCTTTCCCGGAACTCCGCGAGGAACATCATTCCTTGGCCGGTGCGGACTCGGCCCCGCCCTCCGGCTTCACCGGTGCCGTCCCGGTTCCTTCCGCTCCGGCGGATTTGTCTTCGCACTCCTTGAGATCGTCCATGCAGTTCATCACGTTCTCGTTGAGCAGCGTCATCTGCTCTATCAATGCTCGAAGGCGCTCCCTTAGACGCGCGTTTTCCTCCTTGAGTTTGCCGATGGCGGCGTCCCGTTGGTCGACCGCTGCTTTTTGGGAAGGAGGCTGTACGGTCGCCGGGCGATCGTCGGCCCAGGCCAATCCGGAGGCAATGAAAACAGACGCCGGAATGAGAATGAAAAAGGATCGCAACTTCATACGGAATGTCCTTTCACAAAATTGGGAGAGCTACTGACGCCGACCGCAGTGTGGGCAGTAGGAATATCCGGGTTCCACGGCCCGGCCGCAGGATGCACAGGTACGCGGTCCCCCCGTCTTTCCCGCCGAAATCGTATTCCCGCTTTCGTCCAATATCGCCCCGCAGCGGAAACATTCGAGAAACGTCTCGCCTCTCTTGATGGGAAAAAGAGGAATGAAGAAGAGGCTGACGTAGTGGTCGAGCCGTTTCAACCGGGCGGTGGCGAGCCCGCACGAAGGACACATACGGGGAGTGTCGTCAACCGTCACTTTCCTGGGCTGAACGCCGCCGATGAAAATGCACATGCAGGGCCCCTCTTTCGATTGCGGAAGTGTAGCGGTTTTCCCCCACCCTGTCAAAACCGCCGAGCGATGTCCATACGCGGAAACGCCTTGACCGGTGCGGCCACCGTTTTTACAATGGGGGCGATGTTTTTCGAGGAGGAAGACGAAGCTATGCCCATCTATGAATACGAATGCACCGCGTGCAAAAGGATATTTTCCACCCTGCTGCTCAAACGGGACGAGGAAGCACAGGTTCGTTGCGACCGCTGCGGGAGCAGCGAGCTGCAAAGGCTTATCTCCCGGGTAAGCTATCACATGTCCCAGGCCGACCGGCTGGCCGGCTTCGATCCCTCCGCCAAACAGCCGGACTCCTTTTACCGCGATTCGAGGAACATCGGCTTGAACGCCCAGAAGAAGGCCCGGCAGATGGGCGTGGATCTGGGACCTTCCTTCGAAGCCAAGCTGGAAAAAGTGCGCAGCAATCCCTCCAAGGTATTGGACGAATAAGCCGTCACCGGCCGGGAACCATGTGCCGGCAGTGAGGAAGAGAGGATCGACCCATGGACGACAAGCAGCTTGCGGTACTCGACGCCATGAAAAAAGCGGGGAAACCGGTGCGACCCGGAGACGTGGCCACCGCCACTGGAATGGACTCCAAGGAAGTTTCCAAGATCATCACCGCCCTCAAGGACCAGGGCAAGGTTCATTCGCCCAAACGCTGCTTCTACGCCTACAGCGAAGAATAGGCCCGCCACGTTGCATCGCTGAAGGTTTGTCGCGTATTTCGTGAAGCGTTTCGTCCCGCGGTTTCGGGAGGGAACGAAAGCACGAACGGAAACAACCCGATTGTGGAACACAGCCGCCCCCGGCCGTGAGATTTCTCGCTATCACTCGAAATGACAAATCGCGGATACTCGGACGACCGTTTCCCGTTCCTTGTTGGAGGAGCCGACCTCACTCGGGGCGAAGGAACGACTGTCGGTTACCGCGAACCTCCACCCGTTTCCCTGAGCAACACTTTTCCCCGTTCCATCCCCACGCTTTCCATGGCGAGCAACGCAACCTTGTACTCGACGCCGGGAGCGAATCCCACCAGCGAACCGTCGGACCCCACGACCCGGTGGCAGGGAACCACCAGCGGAACGGGATTGGACGCCATGAAGGAACCCACGGCTCGGGCAGCCTTGGGATTGCCGGCCGATCGAGCCACTTCCCCGTAGGTGGCCACCCGGCCGTAGGGAATGGCTGCCGCGGTTTCCATCACTTTCCGCCGGAAGGGAGTGATCGACCGCAGGTCCAGGCGGACGTCGAAGATTTTCAGCTTCCCCGCCAGGTATTGTTCAACCTGGTTGCGGACCACTGCGGTCGCGTGAGGGTCTCTCCGCAGATCGATCGATGCGTTCAGCGAAAGCACCTCTTCCCGGAACGACTCCTCGCTCCCAATCGCCAACGATACCCTCCACAAACCGTCGTCGGTGACGGCCAGCGCAACGTCGCCGGCCACGGTGGCGTGAACGATATCATACCGAACGGTCATGCCGACGGTCGCCATCAATGCTCCTCCCCGATGATTTCCATTTTCCCCACCCTAGCGCCGCGCCGCGTTTGGTGCAACGTGTCTTTGCGGACTTGATTTCGACGAACGGATAGAGTCTAATCAAAGCTTCATTTACTTTTGCCATAATCGTTCCGTATCGGAATCGCCATTCTCCAAGGAGGTTTACATGAATTACCATCGATCCGACAAGATGGTATCCCCTACCCGGGCGGTCCTGTTGCTCATCGATATGCAAGACAAGCTCCTGAACGTCATGTCCGGCAAGGAAGAGGTTCTGGCCAACGCGCTCAAGCTCGTCGAGGTGTGCAAAATCATGGGCGTGCCGGTGATCGCCACCGAGCAGAACCCCGAACGGCTAGGGCCCACCAATGAGGCCGTAATCGGTGCAATGGAAGGCGTAACCCCCATTTCCAAGGTGTGCTTTTCCTGCTTCGGTTCGGATATCTTCAGGGATACCCTCTTTGCCCTCGGCCGCACCCAAGTGATCGCCGCGGGGGTGGAGTGCCACGTGTGCGTGAGCCAGACCGTGCTGGACGGCCAGGGGAGCTACAGCTTCTTCGTGGCCGCGGATGCGGTGAGTTCCCGCACGGAGGAAAACCGAAGTCTGGGGCTGGAACGCATGCGCCAGTCCGGGGCCGTGATCGGGGCCACGGAAATGTTTCTGTACGAACTGTTGGAAAAGGCCGGCACGGAGCATTTCCGGGCGGCACTCAAGCATCTCAAATAATACCGGAGGCTTCCGGTTTCGGGAGGAGCCATCGTGATACGGGCGGAACTCTTTTTCGACCTCGAAGGCCAGGAAGCGGCGTCCCTTTTTGCGAACGTGGAGAACGTCTGGGATGCCCTGCCCCTCATCAAGGGGTTCGTTCGAGACAACATGCGACCCAACGTGGCGCCGTTGCGCGAATCGGGCGAGGTGCTGCAGAAGACCGTTGTCCTGTGGCAGGGGCGGGTGTTCTCCCGGAACATCTCGCTTGCCTCCGGCGACACGGCCAAGGGGGAATTCAAAGCGTTCCACGAAGGAAAACACCTGCCGGGGGCCGTGGTGATCTATGCCGGAGCGGCGCTCATGGACGACGACATCGAGCTGAGGCCAGGCGTGGTAGTGGAGCCGGGCGCGCTCATCAAGGGTCCGGCCATTATCGGGGAAAACACCGAGGTGAGGCAGGGTGCCTATCTGCGCGGAGGCTGCCTCATCGGAAAACGATGCGTGGTGGGCCACACCACCGAGGCGAAGAACATGGTGATGCTCGACGGCGCCAAGGCCGGACATTTCGCCTACCTCGGCGATTCCGTTCTGGGCAGGGAAGTCAATCTCGGCGCGGGGACCAAGCTGGCCAACCTGAAGATCGTGGCCCGGCCCGTTTCCATCACCGTGGAAGGCCAAAAGTACACGGTGGATTTCCGCAAGTTCGGCGCCATTCTGGGGGACGGCACGGAGACGGGATGCAACTCCGTCACCAGCCCCGGAACCGTCATGGGGAAGCGCTGCCTGGTGGCTCCGGCTATCGTGGTTCCTTCGGGATACCACCCGGACCGGACGATCATCCGGCATCCGAAGCCCAAAGGCTAGCGGCGCCCCGCACGGCCGGCAGGATGGTTCCGGCTCGTTTCAGAAATGCAGCCGGTAGCTTTCCTTCACTTTGGCGGCGGTTTCCGCCGCCCGTCGGGCAACGGATCGCAATTCTTCAGCCGAAATGGCAAAGACGGCCCCGAGGCGGAGAGTGTCGTCCGACAGATGGTCCCCCTTCCCCCGATCGTGAACAATGCCGTCGGCAAGCGCCACCAGTCGGGTGAGTTCCCCGGTGTCCGGTCCAAAGGGGGCGTGATGTTCGGCCACTGCCTGGCGGATGGACTCGGGCAGGCGGGTCTTCTCCTTTACGAACCATGATCCCACCGCATCGTGAGTGGTGCGGAACCGCGCGAATTCCTCCCTCCGGTCCAGTCGATCCGGCTTCTCCAAACGTTTGTTCACGGCCAGCTTGTCGTAATTCTCCATCAGGATCATCCGGCCCAGGTCGTGCAGCAGCGCGGCGATGTAGCCGTGCTCGATCTCTCTATTCAGGTGCTCCATGACGGTCCTAGCCGCCACGGCCGCCGCCAGCGAATGGTTCCACATTTCGGCGATGAACTGTTTGTTGGAACCGCCGCCGAATATCTGCCGGGCGAGCAGTGCGAAGCAAATGTTCCGCAATTCCTGAAACCCGATATAGCTGATGGCCTGGCTCAGATTGGAGATGGGGGCCCGCAGCGCGTAATGGGCCGAATTGACCACGGCGAAAATTTTCTCCGTCAGCGAATAGTCGTTCTCTATGATCGGAACGAGGCTCCGCACCGACACGTCCGGATCCACGGCGGTGACATTGATCACCTCGTAAAGCATGTCCGGAATGGTGGGCAGGTATTCGGCGTCCCGAATCACCTTCCCGATCCGATCATAGGATCGCGCTACGATCGTTTTCTCGTCCAGCGTTTCGAACTTTTCATAAGGTATGCGAAAACGAAAAATCACACCGGCTTCCGGATTGTTTTTTACCTCGAACTTTACGCCATAGGATGAGAGGAGTTCCTTTACGCTGGCCAGTCCCAGCCCGAGGCCCGAGAAATCTTCGCTGTCCCCGATCTTCACTGTTTTGGTGGTGAATGAAGGCTCGAAGATTTTGTCCAGGTTCTTCTCATCGATTCCCTTGCCAGTGTCGGAAACGGCGATGAGGAGGTAATCGTTGTCGAACGAAGTGGCCACCAGCAGACGCTTGCGCGGCGCGTCACGCATGGCCTCCACCGCATTTCGGATCACGTTGGTGAAACTCTGGCTGAAGTCGCCGTAGATTCCTCTCACCACGGGCAGTTGTTTGTCGAAGTAGTACTGCTTCTCCACTTTGTGTTTGAAGAAGAAATCCGATTCCAGGACACGGAGTTCCGACTTGAGGATTTCGTTGAGATCGAGTTCCTGCTCGGACGACTGCTGCTCCCCACTCACCTTGATCAGCAGCGACCGGACGGTTTCCGCCATGTTCTTGGTCGAGAGGACGAGTTCCTCCATCTCCCTCTCGTCCGGATAGCGGAGGGAAAGCATCTGCGTCCTGCCCAGGATGGAGGCCATGGAGCCCTGGAGGTTGTGCGCCATTCCCTGAACCAGCGAACCGAGGTAGGCGAGCCGTTCCGATTCGCGTACCTTCTTCATCAGCCGGCTGTGCTGGCGATTCATCTCCATTTTTCTGGTGACGTCCCGGACGGTGAGAACCACGGCATGGACGGGGTCGTCAACTATCCGGCTCATGGAAATTGCCAGATGCGTAATGCTGCCGTCTTTCTGCTGGATGGTTCCCTTGAAAATTCTGCCGCTGGTATCGCTCGATTCGACCGTTTCGGAAAACTTGTCCCCAAAAGGCTGTGAGGAAAAAAGGGCGGAGATGGGACGTCCGAGCAGTTCCAACTCGGTGTATCCCGTGAGCCGCACGTTGCCGTACACTTCCCGGATGATCCCGGCCCCGGTGCATTCAATAACGAGGTCGTTCAGCTCTCTGAGGATGTGCCGGTACGTTTTTTCTCGGCAATTGGCGTCCGTGGCGCGCTCCCCTATGACTTCCGTTCGTTTCCGCAGCGGGTTTCCTTCGCTGCGGTGAGACACACAGCAGAGATTTGCTTCGCGCCTCCGGATCGGGAGACGTTAAACGGAGTCCGTGCCGGATTCTTCGCCCTCACGGACATCATCGCTTCCCCCGCGGCCGGCCACGGCCACTCCTTTTTTGGAAGACCTGATGAATTCGAGGAGATGGCGCACGTCGGCCGTCAATTCCACCTCTTTCTCCACGTGTTCCGCGGCAGCCTTGAGGTTGCCCTTGGAGCGGAACAGGAGGGAAAACGCATGCTTGAGCGCGCGGATACGTTCCGACCCGAATCCGCCGCGCCGGAGCCCCACCAGATTGAGAGACCTTACGGTGTGAAGTTCCTCGACGATGCAGTACGGCGGCACGTCCCGGCTCGACCGGCTGTATCCCCGCATGAACGCATGTTCGCCCACGCGGCAGAATTGATGGACCGAGCAGTATGCACCGATGGTGGCATGGTTCCCCACAGTGACATACCCCGCGAGGCAACTGTTGTTCACCATGATCACGTGATCGCCCACCACGTTGTTGTGGGCCACGTGGGAGTTGACCATGAACAGGTTATGATCGCCGATGATCGTTTCCGAGCCGGGGGTCGTGCCTCTGTGCACCGTGACGTTTTCCCGGAAAACATTGTCATCGCCGATGCGCACGTAGCTCGGTTCGCCGGCGAAGGCGTGGTCCTGGGGGTCCTCGCCGATGACGACCCCGGTATGAATCGTGTTGCCGCACCCCAGGGAGGTGAAACCTTTGATGTGGGCCAGGGCGACTATCCGGGTGCCTTTTCCGATGCGTACGTTCTCTTCAATGATCGAGTACGGCCCAATGAATACGTCCTCGTCCAACTCGGCGCCAGGGTGGATAATGGCTGAAGGATGAATCTCAGTCATGGCACCCGCCCCGCGTACGCGCCTTCGCCCGCGCCTGGAGCGCACAAGGGCCGTTGTATGTGAGATGAATCGGCACCGGTGCCGAAAAATTGAGTACAGGGTATAACATTTTTATTATTTTCTGCCGATATGGCCATAGAAATTCGCTTGAAGTGGAGCAGAATCCTCCACGCGACCTGTTCAGTGCATGGGCCGTATGACGAGCCTCGATGCGTGAGATGCATGAACGAAAAAACGGCAGGCTGCATCTCAGCCATGCCCATGGCGCTGCTTCCGTTCATTCTCCGCGAGGGGGATACCGGCTCGTATCGGTCGCCTCGACGGCGTGCTTCACCTTCTGACGCCGTCACCCTTTGGAAAGAAATGGCTCTCTAAGTCATTACAAAGTCCGTACCCGCTGTCAAGACAGAGTGAATACGGTCGTCGAACAGACAACAGAATTGACTTTGGCCCGATTTATGACTAATCCTTAATGCAAGAAGACATCGAAAGGAGTCTACAATGATCGAAGTATCGGATAAAGCTGAAAAAGTGTTGCGGGAATATTTCAAGAACAAGGAAATTTCCCCCATCCGTATCTTTCTGCAGTCGGGTGGCTGAGGCGGCCCGTCGCTCGCAATGGTTCTGGATGAACCTAAGGAAACGGATGATGTGTACAAGGTCAACGGCTTCACCCTTCTGATTGACAAGACGCTGCATAAGCAGACAAATGACGTCAACGTCGACTACACGGATTACGGCATGCGTTCGGGCTTCACGGTTTCCTCGAAGTCGTCCATGGCCGGCGACGGAAGTTCGGGATGCGGAAGCTCATGCCATTGTTGATCTTTACAAAAAAGTAAATCGGTGAAAAAAAGAACGGGGATTTTCCCCGTTCTTTTTTTTTGCCTCCCGGCCGAGCAACCGCCTTGGAAGACCGGGAAGAAAGTCGCCGGACAGACGAAGCAATGGCATCGAGAGAGTTGATCGTCGTCGCGACCGCCTTGCGGGCGGAACACCTCAAGATGGAAACGCTCGCCGCTTCTCCTTCGGGAGTGGTGGACACCAGTGGTGTCTTCAGCCTCCGACGATTTGTCCAGACCCTTTCTTCCGACGTCGACCTTCCTTTCCGCCGGGCCTCCGCCACGGCGCAGCACCTGATCCTCTGCATCACCGCGGAAGAGTACTACCGTGACAAACCGAATTCCTATTACGGTCCCATTTCCCGGACCGACGGTTTCATACGGTCGCTTTCCGCGCTCTTTAACGAATTGAAAACCGGATACATCGGATGCGCCGAATGGCGCACGCTGGCTCCGCGGATGGGAATGGACCCGGACAAGACAAGGGAACTCTCCGACCTGTACGAACGCTACGAGGAACGGAAGCGGTCCAACCAACGCGTCGACGAGCCCGACGTCAACCGGCTGCTCATCGAACGGCTGAACGATCCGGGGCAACGTTTCCGCGTACTCGAAGGCGTCGAATCAGTCGAGTTCCGCGACATCTATCGGCTGGGCCCGTTCCGCTTCGAATTGATGTGCGGCCTCGCGCTGCGAACGGCGGTTCGCATTCTCCTGCCCCTGCCGGAAGTCCGGCGCCGGTCCTTCGCCTTCCTGGAGAAAAGCTGGCGCAAAATCGAAGGACGAGTGTCGTTCCGGGGGACCATGGAACCGGAGCCGGTTGCCGTGGGCGAAGAAGCCTGCCCGGACATCTCCGGCTTTCTCCACGGCCTGTTCGCCGATTCGGCCGTCTCCGTTTCCACCGATCGTGTGGAGTGCTTCAACGGCTACAGCCGGTATCGCGAAGTGGAAGAGATCGCCATGCGCATCGCCGCCGATCTGGAAAAGGGAATCGAACCGCACCGGATGGGAGTGATCTTCCGTGATCTGTCGGTGTACGGCCCCATTGTGGAGGACGTGTTCGACCGGTATGGGGTGCCCTTTGCTTTTCGCCGGGGAAATCCGGCCCGTTCCAACCCGTTGCTGAAGACGGTGCTGACCGTCTTCGACGCCATCGACTCCGATTTCGGGCGCGAGGAGGTGCTCAAGCTGCTCACGTCCTCCTACGCGCGGTTGTTCCACGACACCGACGGCCGCGAACTCCTCACCCGCAAGGACATCGAAGCTCTCGTGCTGGACCTGCGGATCATCCGGGGCAAACCCCATGAATGGCAAGCGCGGGTGGAACGCCGTCGCAGACGTGCTTCGACCCGGAAGGAAGCGGACGTTTCGGGCTACGACGCCCTCCTCACCTGGGGCGTGGGTTTTCTGGACAAGTTGAAGAGACTGTCCAATGTAGGCAACGCGGAAGCGTTCTTCACCGTTTTTCGGGAAATCGTCGGGATGCTGGAGCTGGACAAGGCCCTGGGGCAGGATGTCCCCTTCGGGCTCCTCTACCGCGACCTCGCCGCCTACGACAGCCTTATGCAATCGCTGGACGACCTGGCCGACGAAATGGCGGAACTTGGGTTCCCCGGTCACCGTTCGGCCTATACCGTGTGCCGGGACGAACTTCTGCTTCTTCTGGACGAACGGAACATCCCGCGGCCGGGCAGGAACGATCTCAACCGGGTGTTGGTGCTCAATGCGGAAGAAGCCGTGGGCTATGGTTTTCACACGGTGTACATCGGCGGTCTGGTGGAAGGCGAATTTCCACTAAGAGTTCCTCCCCATCCCTTTTTACGGGAAACCGAACGATTGACCCTCAACCGGTTGTATCTCGACCGGTATCTGGCGCACGAACCGGAAAAGAGGAACGGCCGGGAACCGCTGGTTCCCCTGGCGGACCGTCTGGACGAGGAGGCGCTCATTTTCTATCTGGCCGCCGCCACGGCCCGCGAAAAACTGGTGTTCTCGTTTCCCTCCACGGAACTGGGCGGAGGCGAACTGCTCCGTTCCCCCTACGTGGACGATTCGCTGGAAGTGCTGGGAGGCGAAGCGGCGAGCCTTACCCGCCTGCCCATCCTGCACGTTCAGGAAGACCTTCTCCGGACCTTCAACGTGCAGGAGATGATCAACAAGACCGTGGCGCGGTTGGCCGACGGGTCCGACTCCGTGCCGGGGCCGGCCCGTTTCCTCCTGGAACGGTTTCCCGATCGCATGGAATCGGTCCTCTTCCGCATGCGGGTGGAAGAAGCACGGGGCCGCGCCGTGGACCCCGACGGAGATCCGGACCCAACGCTGAACAACTACCTGGGGCTGGTGAGCGATCCCGCTATTCTGGAACACATGAAGGCGCGGCGACGGGCCTGGCAGGTCACCGGCCTGGAGCGGTACGGCTCCTGTCCGTTCGGCTACTGGATGACGGATGTGCTCGGCCTGGAACCCGTCGAACGACCCAAGATCGAAACCGACCCCATGAGCATGGGGCAGGCCGTTCACCGGGTGTTGGAGCGGTATCACGGGGAAGAGAAGGGTCACCGGCTGGAACCGGACGACCGCGTGCGCTGCATGGAACGGCTGGTGGCGGAAGTCTTCGACGAGATGGAGCGGCGGGACCCCGACCTGTGCGGGGAGATCAATTTCTGGAGAATCCTGCGGCGGCAGGCGCGCCAGATTCTTCTGGCCTATGTGGAGTGGGACCCCTTCTTCCGCAACCGGTTCGAACCCGTGAAAGTGGAATACCGCATGGGACCTCCACCGTCCGCCCCCGCCGACGAAACCGCAGGGTATCTGGAACTGGTCGAGCCCGTGGACCCGCCAAGGGTTCATCGTTTCAGCGGCATCGTCGACCGCATGGACCTGGACCCGGACACCGGCCGCATCTGTGTGTGGGACTACAAATTCGCGTCCAATGCGGCCACGTACCGGGAGAAACTCACGTTCGAAGCTTTGGGGGCCACGTCCTTCCAGGTCCCCCTCTACCTGCTGGCGGCGGCGAGAGCGCTCCGGGAAACGCGGCCCGACGCCGAAATGTACGACGGCGGCTACCTTTTGCTCAAAAACATCGTTCGGCGGGACCGCCGGCAGCAGCAGAACGTTCGCCTGCGTTCCAGGGACACGGACGAAACCGCTCTTAGGGATTTTCTCACGGCGCCCGGCATACCCCTCCATGCGCAAGGAGAAGAGGACATCCCGGGCTTCCAAACCCGCCTCTTCGCCACGATCCGCTCCATCGAAAGCGGCCGGTTCCGGCCGGGTTCCGGCCGTGACGCGACCTGCTCGCGATGTGCGTATTCCAGTGTCTGCCGCAGCGACGCAGCGACCGGTGAAAATGATGGTTAGGCGGGCCGTTTCCCCGGAGAACGCTCCTGTTCGACGCGGCCGGATCGCCACATCCTTCCTTTAACAAGTTTCTCCCTGAATTTCGGGAAGTATTCCTTCCGGGTCGACTGAATGAAGTGAACTTTTCCTTTGGTGCGGCAGGAGCAAGCGGGAACGGCGCCGATCGCCGCTTGTCGTCCCCTTTCCGTCGATACGGGGATGTCGTTTCGATCGGCAGCGGCAAATTCCGTTCCGCTCCTCTACCTCTTTGGAAATCGAGTTTAAGCATGAGTGATAATTGTCAATTATGAATTTACTAGTCGAGAGACAGCGACAAACAGTGCTCGGCTCAAAGATTTCTCTTTGCTCATTCGGACATCTCGTACCGTCCCCCCGTATATCCAAGCGTTTGATTGAAGGGGATGAACGTTCGCTTCCTGCCGCACCGGTCGGTACGTCTGCGAGGAATCGGAACAGATACGAGAGGTTCTTCCCTCTTGAGCGTCGGCGATGAGTAAGCATGAGTGATAATTGTCAATTATAAATTTACCAGTCGAGAGACAGCGACAAACAGTGCTCAGCTCAAGATTTCTCTTTGTTTATTCGGGGCATCTCGTGCAGTACCCCCGTATATCCAAGCGTTTGATTGAAGGGGATGACGTTCGCTTCCTGCCGCACCGGTTGGTACCTCTGCGAGGAATCGGAACAGATACGAAAGGTTCTTCCCTCTTGAGCGTCGGCGATGAGTAAACATGAGTGATAATTGTCAATTATAAATTTACTAGTCGAGAGACAGCGACAAACAGTGCTCGGCTCAAAGATTTCTCTTTGCTCATTCGGGTATCTCGTGCGTCCGCCGTAGATCCAAGCGTTTGATTGAAGGGGATGAACGTTCGCTTCCTGCCGCACGGGTTGGTACCTCTGCGAGGAATCGGAACTGATACGAAAGGCCTTCCCTCTTGAGCGTCGGCAATGAGTAAACATGAGTGATAATTGTCTATTATAAATTGACCAGCCGAGAGACTGCGACAGACAGTGCTCGGCTCAAAAATTTCTCTTTGTTTCTTCGGGTATCTCGTGCAGTCCCCCCGTATTTCCAAGCGTTTGATTGAAGGGTGAAAGTTCGCTCCCTGCCGCACCGGTTGGTACATCTGCGAGGAATCGGAACAGATACGGAAGGTGCTTCCCTTTTGA
Source organism: uncultured delta proteobacterium (assembly GCA_963826125.1). GTDB lineage: Bacteria > Desulfobacterota > Desulfarculia > JACQYL01 > CAWGVV01 > CAWGVV01. The sequence goes on from CAWGVV010000001.1 coordinate 2,272,673, forward strand.
ACGTCCGCATGGGTAAGCATGAGTGATAATTGTCAATTATGGATTTATCGCCTTCTCCAACAACGAGTACAGACCGGAGAGGTGGTAAACCTTGCGAACGTGGACATGGTAAACGCTTTCGTGCAGCCTGATCTGCCTTGAGTGGGGATGAACGGGGTCTGAAGAGTGTGAGTGATATCGTGCAGAAGACGTTCTTTCCCATGACGCGCGAGTTTCCCACGCTACCCTGGGCATTGGATGGGCAAATGAGTGATGATTGTCAATTATAAATCCATGCCCGGCAAAGCGGCTTGAATGCTTATGAGTGTCAATCTTGAATCCTTGAATGGAAGACCCCTCCTGAAGCGCTAATTGCGGAGGGAGCCGTATCGCCTGCAATGAAAGTATCGGGATAGTCTTATCGGCGTGGCATGATCTCTACGCTACCATGGGCATCGAACAGGCAAATGAGTGATGATTGTCAATTATATATCAATAAGTCTTGCGACGGCTGGAACTTCCACTCGACTCAAGATTTCTCTCTCGCTTCGCTCCGTTCGAAATCACAAACCGCTTGTTCCCGCCATATACTTGTCTGTTCAGTGAGAATATGCTTTCCCGGAATTCCACGATGAGCCTCGTTCCGGTCGGCTCGGGGTGGCCCGGACAGCTTGCTGTCCGGGTCCGAAGGACAAGAGGGAGTTCATCGGAAGTGCCGGAAGAGCGCTCGAAAAGGGAATGAGTCCGCCGAAAATCGTTGGTGCGGTCTCCGAACATCGGTTTAGCCCTTGTTGCTGCGCAACACAGACAGCAAGCTGTCTGTGCCACCCGCGAACGGGTTGGTTATCGGCCGAGACTATCTTTGATCGTTCCGGCGGAGATATCGAAGCGCGAACGGCCCCGCTGTCGCTCGCCATGACATTCAAGCACGCCTGCGTCAGGCGCCGTTCGATGCAGATGATGTCCGCGACGGGGAGCCTTTGTTATCAGCCCAGCATCTCCGGACGGATCATCCAGCGCAGACGCCATACGCCGTTGTCCTTTTCCAAGGAGACCAGGCAGGCCGCGCCGAAGTCCAGAAAACTCTTGTCCACTCCGATCAGGAGGACGGCGGCAAGGTTGTTCAGAAACGGCAAATGACTCGCGATGAACACATTCTCCTTGCAGCCGTTCAGTTCCCGCGCCACGGGAGCCGCCGGGTCGAGCGGCTGAATGCCTTCGTGAAAAACGATTCCGCCCCCCGGATTGATCGCGCGGCCGATAATCCTGGCCGTCTGTTCCGCCCGTTTTTTGCCGCTGTGCCATACGGTACTTACGCGGAGCCCCTGGCCGGCCAGGTAGGCCGCGATTTTTTCCACGTGCTCCGCTCCCTGCACGGAAAGCGACTTATCCGGGTCCACTTTCTCGCTCACCGCCTCGCCATGTCGCATCAGATAGAGCCGCATCGTACCCTCCCCTGGTTTCGTGGCCGTCCCGTCCCATGTATTCATCATCGCCGGCGGGGAATCGGCCCGCACGCCTGAAAAGCACTATACCTTGCGGGACGAATGAACACAACGCGCCGTGAATCCTGCCCGGATGACGAAACGGGTTGAAGAAACGGGTGCGGGGCGGGTACAGTACCGTGAAGGGAAAAGCGGGGGAGCCATTGGACCACAATAATTTTTTTCAGGACCTTCTCCGGGAAGACAGATTCCAGAACGACATCTGCTTCACCCAGACCGGCCAGATCGTGGGGGCCGGAGCAGGTACCGGCAAGACCTACCAGCTCGTCCACAAATACCTTTACGAGCTCTTTCAGCTCGAAGCCGCGTCCACGGGAAGAGTGGGCGCGTGTGTGGAAAGGCTGGTCGCCATCACCTTCACCGAAAAAGCGGCACTGGAAATGAAGGAGCGCATCCGCTCCGCCCTCCGGGAACTGAAGGCCGCCTACCCCGCCGGGGCACGCATCCTGGATGAAGTCCATCGCCGCATGGACGGCGCCTACATCGGCACCATCCACTCCTTCTGCGGGCGCCTCCTGCGCGAGAACCCCGGGGAATCGTGCGTGGACCCGCAGTTCGGCGTGCTGGACGAAGCGGAAAGCCGGGCGCTCCTCCGCGAAACGGCCCGTGCCTTCGTGGACGAAGGCATGCGGAACAACGATCCGGACATCTGCATGCTGGTGGACGGATACGGCTACGAGGGCGCCGAGTTCGTGACCGGCATTCTGGACGTTCTGCTCGGCGTGTACCGAGCGGCCCGAACGCTGGGTTTCGGCTTTCAGGACATCCTGGCCAGCCACGACGAGGAAATGGAACGGCTCGAACCGCTGTTTGCCGGGAGTGTTTCCGCCCTGCGCCGGGGCGTGGAGTTCTTCATTAACAAGGGGTGGCCCAAGCTGGCCCGGAACTTTTCTCCCCTGTGGGAACGAACGGGAACGTCACTCGTCACCCTCACCCTCGACGCCGCCACGCCCGACCACCTCACCGCCATCCGTCGTTTGGGCGAAGCCACGGGCGGCAACTGGGGCAAGGGCGATGCTTCGGCCGCGCGGAAGGAAATCATCGCGTCCTTGGAAGCGCTGGAAGGCATGATCCTCGACCGGTTGTCCCGCCCCTACCTGGAACAGGTACAGCTGCTGCTCCTGCGCATCGACGAACGGTATCGGCAACGGAAACGGGAACTCTCCGGGCTGGATTTCAACGATCTGGAGAGCGAAACCATGGCGCTGCTCTCGGGCCACCCCGCGATCGCCCGGGAATACCGACGCCGCTTCGCCCTTGTGCTGGTGGACGAATTCCAGGACACCAACCCGCTCCAGTACGCCATTCTGCAACGACTCGTCGAACCCGGCGAAAACAGGCTCTTCGCGGTGGGAGACCACAAACAGTCCATCTACGGATTCCGCGGCGCCGACGTAGCCATTTTCAACCTGCTGTTCAGCGACCATTCGCCCCTCCCGCTTCGCCGTCACACGCTGCCGATCTGCCGCAGGTCCACCCGCAGGCTGGTGGAAGATTTCTTCAACCCCTTCTTTCGCTCCATCATGGGGGAAGGTCCGGCGGAAGCCGCCTTCGCCAGCCGCTATACGACGCAGGACGCCATGCAGCCCCATCGGCCGACGGAAGGCGTTCTGCCCGAGGCAATCACCTTTTTCGATCTGCCTCCGCTGGCGCCGGACATTCGTCTGGCCGAAGCCCGGGCTATCGCCCGACGCATTGAAAGCGTGGTGGGGAAAGGCTCGCCCGAACTCGCCGTTACGGTGTACGACCGGGACGAAAAACCGAGGCGGGCGTGCTACCGGGACATTGCCGTACTGTTCCGCTCGCTGAAAAACGTGGAACCGTATCTTGAAGCCCTCCGGCGCGGACGCATCCCTCACTATCTGGTCAAGGGGAAAGGCTTTTTCCAATCAGTGGAAGTGGCCGACCTGATCGACCTCCTGGCGTTCCTCAATTACGCGGGCGAGGAAGTCCCCCTGGTGGGGGTGCTGCGGTCGCCGCTGGTGTGCGTGAGCGACGAAACCGTCTATCGGCTCCGTTGGCAGGACGACGAGCCTGTTCCCCTGGACCGCTACTTCCGCGAAGCCCCCCTCCCCTTTCCCCTCTCCATCGACCCGGAAGACCGGGGGCGGCTGGAACGGTTCCGGGAATGGTTTCGGGAACTCGCCTCCCTGCGCGACCGCCTGCTGATTTCCGAGATCATCGAACGCGCCGTGGAAAAGAGCGGCGTGGACGGGGTGTATGCCGGCGGGTTTCAGGGCGGCCGGAAGCTCGCCAACATCCACAAACTCATCGAACTGGCGCGTCGATTCGAACGGAGGGGCACGAGGTCCCTGCGCGACTTCGTGCTCTACCTGCGCGAACTGATGGAAGCGGAAACGGCCGAAGCGGAAGCCGAAACCGTGATGGAAAACGACGACGTGGTGCGCATCATGACGGTGCACCAGGCCAAGGGTCTTCAGTTCCCGGTGGTCATCGTGGCCGACCCTGCGGGGGCGCGGACGAACAACGAGCGCGATTTTTTCCTGCTCCTCCCCGGGCGGGGATTGATCCTGAAACCGCCGGACCCCGACAACGGGGTCCCCGTGGCGACCTTCCGCTGGGATGAAGCGCGCGGCCTGCGGCTGGACATGGAACGCGAGGAGTTGAAAAGGCTGCTCTACGTTGCCTGCACCCGCGCCAGGGACCATCTCATCCTGAGCGGCATTTACCGCCCCAAGGGCGCCCAGCGATCCGCCACCGAATGGCTCCGGCACCTGCTGGAGTATTTCGGGCTCGACGAAGAGGAAAAAACGTCCGTGGACGGCCCGGGATGCACGCTTATTCCCCACGCTGAGCTACCCGAAGCGGTGAAACGAACGGTCCTGCCCGTGAGTACGATCATGGAGACGTTGAAGAGTTCCCCTCCGCCGGTTTTCGTGCCGCCGCCCGAACTGGCCGCCCGGCTGGCGGGGGTACGACCGGCGCACCGGCCCATGGCCGCCTTTACGGCGACCGACGTCAACCTGTTTCGGGTCTGCCCGCGCCATTACTTTTTCCAGCGGATTCTCGGTCTTCCGCACCGACGGAGTCCCGGCAACGAAGAACCGTCCATCGAGCGGGAGGAGAAAGAGCGGGGTGAAGGGGAGTCCAACGCCGCCATGGGAACCCTCCTGCACTGGGTGTTGGAACACGCCCCGTTTGACGTGGGAAAGGAAGAGCTTTTACAATGGCTGGAACAGGGCGTCCGAACGCTGGACATGAAAGCTCCGGAGCGGGGATTGTCCGGGCCGGTCGAAACCGTCGCCCGAGCGCTGGAGCTGCCGCTGTTTTCCTCCCTGCGCGCCATGGATGTCCGGAAGGAACGGCCTTTCGTCCTCTCCGTGAAAAACGGGGATGAATCCTTTATCATCAAGGGAACCATGGACCTGCTGGCCAGGGACGACAAACGGGCGGTCATTATCGACTACAAGTACGCCGCGCCGAAAAAGGGCGTTGCGTGGAACTACGACATGCAGCTCGCCATCTACGGCGCAGCGGCAGCCAGGGAGGGGCTTGCCGCCGAGGCATGGCTCCTGTACCTGAAACCCGACCCGCCGCTGCTCGACCGCCGGGTCGCGGTACGCCCGGAAGACGATGCAACCGCAGCCATCGCGGAAACGTGCTCGGCACTGCTGGAGCGGGAGAGAAAGACCCTGGAAAGCACCGAATGCAAGGCCCTGGAGTTGTGGGAACCCAACCGGGACATTTGCGCATTCATGTCCTGCGGATTTCTGGACACGTGTCGATCCGGGTAACAAGAGGAGAAAATCGTCCGGAGCAGCGTCTCCGCGACAAAGCCGGTTCCGAACACTTCCAAATGCATTCTTACGGCGATACGATGTGATTGCGGCGACGCGGGGGACATAATGGACATTGTGGGCTCTGTCCAGAGCAGTATCGAGTCGTTTCTTTTCCGGGAATCGCTTCGGGCAGGCGGAGCGCCGTGGTACAAAGACTTCACCATCCGATTCCTGCGCGTTCTCTACATTGCGGTGCAGAAGTTCCGGCAGGACGACATTTTCATGCGGGCCCACGCCCTGACCTTCATTTCCGCCCTGGCCATCGTTCCCGTTATGGCGCTCATTTTCTCAATCGCCAAGGGGTTCGGGGCCGCGGACACCGTGTGGGAAGTACTGCGGGATCGGCTCACCGGAGTGCAGCCGGAGATACTGGACCGCATCCAGGCGTATGTGCGCGACACCAACGTGGGCACGCTGGGCACCCTGGGGCTGCTGGTGGTCGTCTACTCGGCCATCAAGACCGTGGGCAGCATGGAAGTGAACTTCAACCGGATATGGAACGTTCCGGTCCAGCGTTCGCCCTTCCGTAAGTTCACCGACTATCTGAGCGTGATCATCATCTTTCCCCTCCTGCTGCTGGCCGCCACGGGGCTTTCGGCATCCCTGCGCAACATCGGGCTGGTGTCCATGCTCATGGAAACCCAGTACGTGGGGACCGTCGTTCATTCCCTGCTCTCGTTGGGCACCTATTTCACCCTATGGTTCGCCTGCACCTTCGCCTATTCCTTCCTCCCCAATACCAAGGTGCCAATCCTGCCGGCGTTGCTGGGAGGGGTGTTCGCGGGCACGCTCTGGAACGTGGTGCAGCATCTGTACATCACCTTTCAGATCGGTGTCGCCAAGTACAACGCGATCTACGGAACGTTCGCGTCCTTGCCGCTGTTCTTCATGTGGATTCACATCAGTTGGCTCATCATCCTGCTGGGGGCGGAAGTGGCCTGGGTGGCGGACGGCCGCGCCAATCTGTCCCGTTTATACGGCCCGCGGGAGTTGAGCGGCGTGGACATCGAAAATTTCGCCGTGGGGGTGAGTCTGCTGCTGGCGGAGCGGTTTCAGCACGGCGAACCGCCGTTTTCCTGCGAACGAATCGCGGAAGCATTGGACGCCGACGAGCACCACGTCAACACCATTCTTGAACGGCTCATGGCGGCGAACGTAGTGTCCATGGTAGCGGGAGACGTGCCCGCCTATCAGCCGGCACGCCCACTGACGAACATTCGTCTGGGGGAAGTGGTGACCGCCGTTCACGGCGCGCCGACGTCGCTTTCCACGCGAGTCGACCGGGAATGGATCGAACGGGTGAATCGCATTGTGCGGGAGGCCCGGGAGCAGTCCGCCGGCGTTCTCGACCGTCATACGCTTCAGGAACTGGTAACGGGGATCGACCTCTGCCCCTGCGAGGAAAGTCCCCCGTCCACCGAGGAACATAACCGAAACCATGGATAACGAGCTTCAGGAAAAAACCCTGCGCCAGAGGATGGCCGACGTTCTGCGGGACGGTCCGTATACTTCGCTGCAGCTTTCCCGCCTCCTCCACGCTTCCGAAAAGGAGGTCATCTCCAATCTGCCGCATGTGGCAAAGAGTACGGCCCAGCACGGAAAGTTCGTGCTCACTCCGCCCCAATGCCAGGACTGCGGATTTGCCTTCACCCGGCGCACGCGCTTCACCATCCCGAGCAAATGTCCCCGCTGCCGGGGAGAGCGCATACGGCCGCCGGAATTTCTGGTGAAGTAAGGGGACGCGGACCGGCACTTCACGACGGAATGACGTCATTTATCCGGGGCGGTGGACACGGCATACTCACCGGGTTTGTCCCAAGTCGCATGGGCTCCCTTCAGCCGAGGCGAGGGTCTCCCTCACCGTCCGGATGAATGCAGACAGATTCGGTGAAAGCCACTTGTCACGGTGCCGGATCATGAGCGTGGCCACTTCAATTTCTTCCGCCCACCGCAGGGCCTCCAACGTGCCCGCCTCAAATTCCTCCTTCACGGCGAAACCGGGGGCGACGGTGATCCCCAATCCCGCCTTTACGCATTGTTTGATAGCAGCCACGCTGTTGAACTCCAATATGATTTCCGGCTTCACGCTCTCTTCCGTCAGTAACCGCTCGAACTCCCGACGGTAGCTGCAATCGACCCTGGACAAGAGCAGTGTCTCACCTTCGAGATCCGTCGTCCGGACGATTTCACGCCCGGAAAGGGGATGGTCCGGCGACGCCACAAGAACCAGCGAATCGATACCGACAACCTCTGTCGTCAGGTCCGCTTCCTGAACGGATTCGGCCATGAGAAACGCAATATCCGTAACTCCCTTCTGCAAATCCCTTGAAAGGCTCTCCACCGCGCAGGTGACAAAGTGGAGGGAAACACAGGGAAGGAGGTCACGGAAGGCTCGGATGACCGGAGGCAACCGATGGATGCAAAAGCTCTCCGGTACCCGAATGGTCAGACTCCCTCGACGGCGGCTCCCGGAAGCAACCTCGGCAAGTGCCTCCTGCTCCAGATCAAGCATCTTGCGGGCATATTCGACGAGCCGCTCTCCCGCCTCGGTGAGAAGTATCCTCCTGCCCAATCGCTCGAAGAGCGGCACCCCCACTTCCTCTTCCAAGGCCTTGATCCGGCTCGAAACGGTGGACTGGGCAAAGTTGAGCGACTCCGCCGCCCGATGGAAACTCAACATCCGGGCCACGGTGAGAAATGTTTGCAGGTTCATGAGGTCCACGGTTCCCCCAATGATCGACGCCGGCGATCATGTCGATCACGATTAATCGTTGGACACGATAGATAAATACATGCAATCTGAAACAACGATCAATGTTTTTCTACAAAAAAACAAAAGTGACGAGGAGGAAGACGTCATGACCAGGAAAGACATCGAAAGGAAGGCGTTCGATTACCATCAGGCCGGTTTCCACTGTACGGAATCGGTAGCAAAAGCCATCATCGATACGTACGGAAACGGTGACGACGATGCAGTTTCCAGGGCGGCCACCGCCTTCGGCGGCGGAATCGGCCGAACCCATGAAGACGTGTGCGGCGCTCTCTCCGGAGGCGTGCTCGCGATCGGCTGGCTGTTCGGCAGGAGTAAGCCGGGCTCCGACTGGAAGGATGCCTATGAACCGGCGGCGGAGCTGCGAAAACGGTTCCTTCTGGAATACGGCTCCACCAACTGCGGCGCCATTCTCGAACTATTCGGAGAGCAGGAGAACATGACCAAGTGTAAGCGGCTCTCGGGAAGAGTAGCCGGAATGCTTTCTGAAATTCTGGAGGCAAAGGCCGGAAACCGAAGGGCGGAAGAGAAAAACCGGTGACCGCGAAGCCGCCCATTCCCGAATACCGTCACCCTGACATTCCCGGCGTTTGCGGCAATTTGGCACAGAGGAGCGAACTGACGAGGATGGCTCCCCCCAGGAGCAGGTAGGGGAGGTGATAGTTGCCCGTGACGTCGTGGACGAGGCCCAACCCGGAAGGGGCGAACGAACCGAACAGAAAGGCGCTCGCCACCATCACTCCATAGATGCGGCTCCGGAACAAAGGAGGAACGCTCTGCGCCACCGCGGCATCCAAAGGGGGAATGGACCCCAGCATCATGAACCCGGCCACGATGCAGCCGATGAAAATGGGAACCCCCCTGAGGTACGGCAGCACGCCCACGCAGATCGCCGCGATGAACAGAGCGCCGCCGATGAGCCGTCGCCTGCCGATCCGGTCGGAAAGGCTGCCCATGAGGGGTTGCGCCACAATGCCGGTGAGATTCATGAACCCGATGAGCGAACCGGCGGCCTGCTTGCTGAACCCCAGCTCGATCTCGGTCATGGCCGGGGTCAGGAACATCACTCCCCAATAGGAAAAATCGCGAAACGCGCCCACGAGAATGAGCGGCAACGCCGCTATCAGCACGGTACGCATGGGGAGGGCGGATTGTTCGACTTCGTGGGCGGCCGGTTTCTCCTCTCTCGGCATGATGGCCGCAAACAGCATCGTCACGAGGCAGCCGGTCACGGCAAAAGCCGTGCAGGTGGCGCGCCAGCCGAATTGCTGCCCCAGCATGCCGCTGGCGAACGGCCCTATGAACAGGCCGAACCCGGCGCCCATTCCGATGAACCCGAAGGCCCGGCCTTCGGTTCCCTTGAAAATGGAAGCGATGAGCGAACCGGCCAGGGGATGGTATACTCCTCCCCCCAATCCCGCCAGCACCATGGCCACGATGAACACGGGGTAGGACCCTGCTGCTGCGGCCAGGAGAAATGCCGCGCTGTTCAGCATCGCTCCCAGAACCAGAAACAACTTTCTGTTCACCCGGTCTCCCACGATGCCGTACGGGATGGACACCGCCGCGTACGTGATGAGGTAGGCGGAGCCGAGGATCATGACTTTGCTGATGAGGTCCAGGCCGAAGTCGGCCTTTATGGAAAGGTAGAGCGGCGGAAGAATCACCTGCAATGCGTGGTTGAGCGAATGCAGGGCGGCGCAGGCCAGCAGATTGAGTCCCTTGGAACGGGAACTGCTCATGATCGTCCCTTTCCGTCCGCCGGACCTTCACCCGCGGGTGAACAGGTCGCCCACCCTTTCCGGCACGCGCGCGTCATTTCTTTTCCAGTTCGGACAACCGTTCTTCCGCCTGTTTGGCGTACTCGCTTCCGGGGTTTTCGGCCATTACGCGCCGATAGAGCTGCCGCGCGTGCTCCCGGTTATTTTGCTGTTTCTCGAATTGCGCCGTCCGGTACAGATCTTCGCCGCCGTCGCCGGAGCAACCCCCGCACAGGAGAGCCGCCGCAATCATCAGCAGGAAAAAGGTTTTTCGCATACGCCTTCCTCTTTGGACGCGAGGACCGCGCGACTCATCGGCAAGGGCCGGTTTTCGCCCGTCCGAGCGGCTTCATTCAATATCACGAGTAAAGGAAAAATGCGCGGAAAAAGAGGTCGATTCGGCGATTTCCCGAAGGGGTTCGCGATACCGGCGGGTACTCCGTTTACTGCCCGCCGTCGGGAGTGTCTCCCCGGTTCTTCTGCAATAACCTGCTCAAAATTTCATGCACTTTCCTGCCGTCCACGGGTTTTATGAAATAGCCGAAGGGTCTCACTTCCTCGGCCAGCCGCATCACTTCCCGATCGTGGTAGCCGGTGATGAAAGCAATGGGAATTTGGAACCGGGATCGAATTTTTCGCGCGGTTTCGATTCCGGTAAGGTCGCCCCGGATGTTGATGTCCATCAGAATGGCATCCGGCAGCACCCTTTCGGCCGCGGCGATGGCCTCGGCTCCGGTGGTCACCCTGGCGGTTATTTCGTAGCCGAAACTCTCCAGTTCCCGGCCCAGAGCCATACCGGTGATGACCTCATCCTCCACGATAAGAATCGTCGGCCTCACCATATCCGAAATCCCACTTTTCCCTCCGTGAAGAGGATGACGACCGGAAGACGATTGCAGGGGCAGGATAAAAAAATACCTTATAAAGAAATATCGGTCGAGCTGAGAAAATCTTGAGCGGAATAATGTATGAATTGGTGGTGAGAGGCTTTTTCGGCAACAAGGCGCCGATCCGAAACGGTTCTTCCGCGAATACGGCCCTGCCGTACGAAAGGGAGAATTGTCCCGGGACAACGGACACGGAATATCCCTTCGCCAATGCACAAAAATATATACAAACCCCTCCCGCACTGCTACACTATGCGGATATGGGAAAGTGATGAGATGTGGCCTGAAACATCTAGCAATATCAATCCGTTAAAAAATAATCACTTTCCCCTTTAATCTTTGTCCGACGGGAATGGGTCTACACGCTTGGCCGTTGAAAAAAGGGGTCTAAAACAGGGAGGAGGCACTGAACATTCGTAGTGCTTTTTGCTTGACAAGCTCGGCAATACGGGTACATTAGCTTTTCACTTTTTAAGGGGACCCAGGGATTCCTGGCAACCGGCGTACCCGGACTACGAAAGTATCCGGGGGTAAAGAAGTGCATATCAGTCGCTGGGAGGGGACCATGAACGTCAGAGAGAACATAGCAGTAAGAGTGGAAGAGGCTGCCCCGTGGGGGGTTCTGACCAGTCTGGATATCTACGGTTGCAATCCCGACACCATCCGCGACGCGGAAAAGATACGCAATTATGTGATCCGGCTGTGCGAACTCATTGAAATGAGGCGGTTCGGTGACTGCGTGGTGGTGAATTTCGGAGAAGACGAGCGAGTGGCCGGTTACTCAATGGTCCAGCTGATTGAGACTTCTCTTATCTCGGGCCATTTTGCCAACCAATCGAATGCGGCGTATATCGACATTTTCAGTTGTAAGAGCTACGACCCGCAGGTGGTGGCGGAATTCACCAAAGAATATTTTGAAGGAGACACCTACCGGGTGCATGTGGCAACCCGTATGTAACTCGTAGTACCAACTCGTATTTGTTCGTTCAAAACGGCTGCGGCAACGTGGCCGTTTTTCTCTCCCGCCTTTCGCTTCCGGCTTTTTCCCCCCTCCGGAACCCTCGTCGCGCGAAGCCTACGGGCTATTGCGTCTGTTCTTTCCGTTTCCTCCATCGACCATCGATTGCTGGTAAAATTTTTGCATGGGAAAACCGGGGAAACCGGGTTGGTGAAAACCGCCGTGGTTCCCTCAACGAGGGGAAATGAATCCACACGAACAGACAGGCTTATCCGGAATCGCATATGGTTGATAAATCTCATTCCACTCCCGTCAAATGCGCGTGCGGCAAACGATATCGGGTGCCGGAAAAGCTGGAAGGAAAGCTCGGACGCTGCCCCTCCTGCGGCATGGTGATGCGCGTACCGTTTGCGCCTCGTCAATCTTCTGACAGTAAACCGATTCCCTCCGACGATCTCGAACGGTTGCGCATGGAAACAGGGGTGGAAGAACCCGCTCCGTCGAAATCGCCCGAAACCGGGGACGGCGATTGCCAGTTCGAAGAGGTCGCCGACACCTACGATGACGAATATCAAACCGTGCCGCAGCCGTCCGTCCCTCCCCCCGGGAAACCGGCTCCTCCGAAGCGCCCGCGAAAAAAGTTCGCCCGCGAACGGGAGCAAATCCGGGAATACGGCGCCCGGTTTCAGCGGTCCGTTCTGGGCGTAAACCCGGACCTTCCCTTACAGGGCCATAATCTGAAGCCGCTGCTCAAACGGCTGTATGTTTTCCTCACCATTCTCTGTGTGATCTTTCTCGGGTACGTGGGGTGGCTTTTCACTGAAGGAGCCAAAGCTGAGCGCGCCTTTAAAAACCTGAACAAAACCGTGGCGAAGGCGTCAACGCTCGAACAACGCCAGGAGATGTATCAACGGTTCATTGCCCAAAACCCGAACAGCAAATACATCCTGGACGCACGGGAAGCGATGGCGAAAATTCCCGGACTGATCGACGATCGGGATTTCAACGAAGCGACGAAGGCGGGAGAAGCTGTCGGCGACCGGTATGAGGTGGTAGAGAAGGAATACCTCGAATACGTGGCAAAACACAGCAAAGGCAAGCACCTGGCTCAGGTGCAGAAGGTGTTGAACGAACTGCCTGACAAAATCGACGACCGCGATTACCGGCTCAGGTTCGCGGAGTACGAGTCGCTCAAGGAGAAGCCGGACGAGGCGGAAAAAGCCCTGCTCGCCTATCTCGACCAACATCCCGGGGGCAAGCATGCCGGGGAAATGAAAAATCTGCTGAAGCAGATTCCCTCCCTGTGGGAAGACCTGGAATTCCGGGACCTCCTGAAGCAAACCGAAGCGCTGGGGAATCGCTACGAGGAGTGGGAGAAGCCCCTGCGCGCGTTTCTGGCCAAATATCCCGACGGAAAGCACATGGCCGAAGCCGGTGCTCTGCTGGCCGGATTGCAGGACAAGATAGACGACCGGGATTTCGAACAGCTGCGCACCGTGTCGGATATCCCCTTCCCCGAGCAGCCGGCCCGCTATCGGTCATATCTGATCAAACACCACAACGGGCAGCACACCAAAGAGGTAATGGATTTCATGGGCACCGTTCCCGTACGATGGGCGCAGGACATCGCGGAACGGGTGAAAACGATGGATCAGGAGGGAAAGCGCGGGGAGGCCGTTGCGCTGTGCCGGTCGTTCCTCAAGCAGTACCCGGAAGGCGATCCGGCCCGTGACGTTCAGCAACTGGTGCGGAACCTGGAAGCGAGGAACGAGGCGGACCGGGTGGAGCAGGAATACCTGAAGGCGGCCGCCGTGGAAAAGGATTCCCGAGCCACGGCTCAGCAGACGGACGCGGCCTATCGCGGTTTTCTGAAAAAATACCCCGAAGGAACATTCTCCGACAAAGCACGGGGCGATCTGAAGCGGCTCCAAGGTGAGATGGTGGCGCAGGAATGGAAATCCGTGCTGCGCAGCGTCGCCACTCCCGGCATTTCCGCGCAGAAAGCCACGGCGCTGGTGGAGGGTTTTCTCCGCGACCATCCCGAGAGCGCACACCTGAAGGAAGCGGAGAAAATCAAGGCCGAACTCGCTCTCCGGATGAACGACGAGAAGCAAGAGGCCTCATGGAATCAAATCCTCGATGCCATACGGGTATCGGGGGACATAAACCGTTCCCTCGACCTGGTGGAAAATTTCCTCCACCGCTATCCGAACAGCGATCTGCGCCCCCAGGCGCAGCAGCAGATCGTGACACTGGAGAACCTGCGGTATGCGGCCCTGAGCCCCTACCCTCCCAATCAGGCCACCTGCACGCTGCGCATCAAAAGCGAAGGGAAAAACAACGGCTACACACTTACGGGATCGGTCCGGGACATGGACGGTTCCACGTATCTCGTACGTGACCGGGCGAACGATTCCTACTACATCAAGAAAAACGAAGTCCTGAGCATGGAGTGTTCGGCCCAGGCGCAATATAACAGCTACCTCAGCGGCAAACAGCCGAAGACGGCCGAGGATTTCAAGCAGGTCGCCCTTTGGAGCCAAAAGGCGGGATTACCGGACAAGGTGCTCATCAACCTGGTGATGGCCGCGTATCTGCGGCCGGACGACTCCGCCGTCGCACAGCAGCTCGCCAACAACGGCTTCGCCTACGAAAACGGCCGGTGGAAGAGCAGCCGCGGAATCTGGTGATCGACGCAACCGCAAGCGGGAAAAGAACTTCGGGGAACCCCTCTCTCGGAAAAAGGTGGTTCCCCATACCTTTTTAACTATCCTTCAGCCGCACGGCGGATCGTGACGCATCTCCGCCTGATTTTCCGAATTTCCCTTACAGCGTCGAGGCGATGACCACCTTCTGCACCTGCGAGGTCCCTTCGTAAATCTGGGTGATCTTGGCGTCGCGCATCATGCGCTCCACGGGGTATTCCTTCACGTACCCGTATCCCCCCAGTGCCTGCACCGCGTCCGTGGTTACCTTCATGGCGGTTTCGGCCGCGAAGAGCTTGCACATGGCCGAGGAGCGAATGGCTTCCACCGGCAGACGGGAAAGGTCCTTGGGCAGGTTTTCGAAGGTCGCCGCCGCCTTGTAGGTGAGCTGGCGGGCGGCTTCGACCTGCACCGCCATATCCGCGAACATGAATTGCAGACCCTGTTTGAAGTACACGGCCTGGCCGAATTGCTCGCGGGTTTTCGTATATGCCAGGGAGAAATCGAGCGCGCCCTGGGCGATGCCGAGCGCCTGGGCGGCCACGGGAATGCGGGTGAAATCGAGCGTCTTCATGAGGAGGCCGAATCCCTGCCCCTCTTTGGCCAGGAGATTTTCGGCCGGGACGCGGCAGTCCTCGAAGATGAGTTCCACCGTGCTGGAGGCGCGGATGCCCATTTTGTTTTCTTTTTTGCCGATCTGGAACCCCGGAGTGCCCTGTTCCACCACGATGATGCTCTGCGCCTTGCTCGCCGACGCGTTCGGGTCGGTGCGGCAGGCGACGCACACCCAGCGGGCCACGTCTCCGTGGGAAATGAACACCTTGCGGCCGTTGATAACGTAGTCGTCTCCGTCCCGCACCGCCTTGGTCTGCAGGCCGCTCACGTCGCTGCCCGCGTTGGGCTCGGTCAGTCCGAAGGCGATGAGGTCTTCGCCCGATGCCAGCGAGGGCAGGAACCGCTGTTTTTGTTCCGGACTTCCCCCCAGGAAAATGGGCATGGTGCCCAGTTCATGGACCATGAGCACGACGGAGGACGACGCGCACACCTTGGCCACTTCTTCGATGGCCAGACAGAAGCTGAGCAACCCCATTTCGGCCCCGCCGTACTGCTCCGGGAAATCGGCTCCGAACAGTCCGTTCTCCCGGAAAACCTCCACGGAGTCCCACGCGAACAGGCCTTTTTCGTCACGCTCGGCGGCGGCGGGCGCGATTTTTTCCTTGGCTACCCGTCGGACCGTTTCCTGCAACATGAGTTGTTCTTCGGTCAATTCGTACTGCATGGTTCCCCCTTTGTCCGTTCGGCATCGGCCGTTCGTCCGGAAAGTTGCGAAAAAAGAATGAACATTCAATGTTCTGCGACGGGCGGGATCGGCATGTCAAGAAAAATCGCCCGCCCGACTTGAACACACTCCTTCTCCGTTCCAGGCAATGATCTTACCGCAATTGAATTACCTGCTAACAATCGCCTGCTTTGCGCTTGACTTCCGAGAAATGAATATACTAAGCAATGGTGATTACCTTAAAATTCCGTTTGAGGGGACTGCCGTGAGCGAGAGTATACGAACGACAAGGAGTTTCGCGCTGATTTCCCATGGCGGCGCCGGGAAGACCTCGCTGGCCGAGGCCATACTCTTTACCGCCGGTGTGACCAATCGTCTGGGCAAGGTGGCCGAGGGAAATGCGCAAATGGATTTCGAGCCGGAGGAGATCAATCGGCAGGCATCTATTTCAGCCTCGTTTCACCATTATACGTGGAAAAAGCATAAAATCCACATCGCCGACACCCCCGGCAACTCCAACTTCCTCAGCGATGCAAAAATCGCCATGAGCGGAGTGGACAACGCGCTGATGCTGGTGGATGCCGTGGACGGCGTCATGGTGCAGACCGAACGGCTGTGGCAGTTCGCCAACCGTCACCAACTCCCCCGGGCCATATTCGTAAACAAGATGGACCGCGAGCACGCCAACTTCGACAAAGTGGTCCAGCAGGTGAGGGACACATTCGACGTCAAGGCGGCCCCCCTGATGATCCCCATCGGCGCGGAAGACTCCTTCACCGGGGTCATCGATCTGCTCAAAATGAAGGCGTACATCTACAAACCTGACGCCAGCGGTAAATTCGACACAGCGGACATCCCGGCGGATCTCCAGGACATGGCCGAATCCATGAGGGAGAGCCTCATCGAGAATATCGCCGAATCCGAAGACGAACTGGTGGAAAAATATCTGGAAGGCGAGGAACTGACCAAGGAAGAGATCGCCCGCGGTCTGCATACGGGAGTGACCAAGGGAACCCTCGTGCCCGTGCTGTGCGGATCGGCGGGCAAGAACATCGGCGTGGGCCAGCTCCTGGACTTCATCAACGAGGCGTTCGCTTCACCCATGGATCGCCCCCCGATGAAAGGGATCAACCCCAAAAACAAGCAGGAAGAGGAACGACCGGCCGCCGAAGACGCGCCTTTCTCCGCCCAGGTGATCAAAACCATTTCCGACCCCTACGCCGGCAGGCTCACCGTGTTTCGCGTCTACTCCGGCACTCTTGCATCCGATTCCTTCTTTTATAACGCATCCAAGGACGTAAAGGAGAAATTCGGAACGCTCTTTTTCATGGCCGGGAAGAACCAGGATTCCGTACCCTCCGCCGAGGCGGGCGACATCGCCGCGGTGGCGAAGCTCAAGGAAACCACCACCGGCAACACCCTGTGCGACGAATCCAAGCCCATCATCTATGAGCAGGAACAACCTCTGCCGGGCATTATTTCCTACGCCCTCAAGGCCAAGAACAAGGGCGAAGAGGAAAAGGTCTTCAGCTCCATGAACAAGCTGGCAGAAGAAGACCCCACCCTGAAGCTCAGACGGGAAGAACAGACCAAGGAAATATTGCTTTCCGGCACCGGCCAGATTCACCTGGAAGTGACCTGCGAAAAGCTGAAGCGGAAATTCGGCGTGGAGGCGGAACTTTCCAACCCCAAGATTCCCTACAAGGAAACAATCACCAAGGCGGTAAAGGGAATTGTGTATCGCCACAAGAAGCAGAGCGGCGGTCGCGGCCAGTTCGCCGAAGTGCACTTCGACGTTTTCCCGATGGAAAGCGGCAGCGGCGTGGAATTCTCCGAGGAACTCACCGGCATGAACGTACCCCGGAACTTCGTGCCCGCAGTGGAAAAGGGCATCAACGAAGCATCGGTCAGCGGAGTGCTTGCCGGGTATCCGGTGGTGGATATGAAAGTGCGGTTCTATGACGGAAAGTCCCATGAAGTGGACTCTTCGGAAATGGCCTTCAAGATCGCTTCATCCATGTGCTTCAAGAAAGCGGTATTGGAGGCGGGGCCGACGCTGCTGGAACCCATCGTGAAGGTTGATGTGATGGTTCCCGACGAAAACATGGGAGACGTCATCGGCGACCTCAACGGACGGCGGGGCAAAGTCCTGGGATTCGAATCCGAGGGGAACATCCAGCACATCACGGCCACGGTGCCCCAGTCGGAAATGGTTACCTACGCCCCGGACCTCACTTCCATGACGGGCGGACGCGGAACCTTCACCGTGGTGTTCGATCACTACGAAGTAGTGCCGCCCCACATGAAGGACAAGATCGTCGCCGAAACCAAGGCCGAAGAATAACCTTTCCTTTCCCAAAGTAAAAAGCCGTCACGACGAATCGTTTTCACCGGTTCGTCATGACGGCTTTTCCGTTTCCGATCATTCCCGAAACCACACGGCCCATCCGCCGTTCGTTCGGGGTGACGGCATTTTCGCGGTACGTTACTCCAGAATGATCTTGTGTTCGCCCAGGGCCAGTTGCTTGATTTTCGCGCTCACCACCTTCTGCTCGCCGAAAATGGATACCAGCCGGAGCATACCCTCTTCCGGTTCGATGAGGTCCACGCTTTCCAGCAGCATTTCCTCTCTGCCGTCTTTGATGATGTAGGCGTTTGCTTCACACATGCTTGTTGCCTCCTTCCCGCAGTACAAAAAAACCGGGAGGTATAGGGAAATTCCCCCGACCTTCCCGGCCGCTTCATCGACGTTCATCGTCGAGCGTTAATCATGACAACTAAAATGGTACAAACCCGCGTGCATGTCAACCCGTGATTCCACCGCACGGGATACAAAGAGAAGAATTGACCTTCGGAGTTATTGTAAGGGAAGCATATTCATGGTATTCTCCGCCATTCGCGAAGGTCCTCTTGTTCCCGACCATCAGCACCATCGGCCTCTGCCTCATACTACTCCTTGGAGGAAAGACTCCTCGTGAAGAACAATTCCAGTGCTCAGGCCGGTGACGATCTACAGCGTATTCTGGAGCGCTTTCAATGTCTCATCGATAGCCTCACCGACGCTTGTTTCGGCATCGACTTCTCCTGGCGATACATCTTCTTCAACTCCACGGCGGAACTGCTGGCCGGGGTGGGGCGAGGGGAAGTGATCGGCCGAGACATCTTTACCGTATTTCCCGACATCGCCAGCACTCCGATTTTCGGCGAATATAAAACCGTGATGCGCAACCGGTCCCCGCGGCGGGTGGTGGGCAAGCTGACGCTCCCCGACGGGCGCAAGGGACGCTTTTCCATCCTCATATCGCCCATCCCCGAAGGCATCATGTGCGTGGTCAAGGAAGTGGACGAACGGGCCATGCTCATGGAGGAACTCAAGGAGTCCGAAGCCTTCCTCATGGCCCTGCTCAATGCGCCTCACGACCACGCGATCATGGTAACGGACCCCGCCGACCGGATCGCCTTCGCCAACGACGCAGCCCGTATCCTCTTCGGCTACTCGCGGGCGGAAATGGCCGGCAAGAATATCTCCATGCTGATTCCCCAATTCTCCTGGGAAAAGCTGCTCGGCCTTTCCGATGCCAGTCCCGGAGAAGAACGCAGTGTGGAGGCCATACTGCCGAACAAGAGCGGGTCCGTTTTACCCGGCCTGCTGCGCACCTATCCGGTGTACAGCGCGCTCAAGATGCTTACCGCACGGGTCACGTTCATACAAGACCTCACCGCCCGGAAAGAGCAGGAAACCCGCCGGTTGCAGTCCACCCGCGTGAAAGCCATAGCCGAACTCACCAAGGACGTGGCCCACAACTTCAATAACCTGCTGGGCTCCATGCTGGGCTGCGCCCAAATGCTCAAGATGAACGAATCGATCACCAGAGACGCGAAGGTCGCCCGGTTGCTGGACCAGATTCTGTTTTCGGGAAACCGCATGACCGAACTGGTCCAGAACATGCTCACGTTCACCGGCATTATGGACACCATGACCGTGCAGCCGTTCACCTCGGACGACCTGGGCGCCATGCTCCAGGAAGCCATCGAGCTTGTTCAGCCGGCCCTGGAAGAGCACATGAGGGAGAGCAACATCGAGGTGAGGATCCATTACACGTATTCCACGCTGCCCAAACTGGATTACCTCAACGAGAACCTGCGTACGGCGGTGATCCAGATTCTGCTCAACGCCATCGAGGCGACGGAGACCGACGGGGAGATCGAAGTGGCCTGCGAATACCTGCCACAGGGCCCGGACGGGCTGGACGCCGTGCTGGTGCGCGTGGAGGACGAAGGCCGGGGAATGGACGAGGAAACACTGGAACGGGCCATGGACCCGCTGTTTTCCACCAAAAAGAAGGTGGGGGTCGGCCTGGGCCTCACCATGGCCTACGGATTCATCACGCGGGCCGGAGGAAGCCTCACCCTGCAAAGCAAGCCGCACCGTGGAACCATCGTACGCATCTGGCTGCCCGGACCCGGAACGGTCTGAACCGCGTCCCGCGCCGTTTCACCGATGCCCCGCAAAGCCGCCTTCAGCTGACGCCCTGCACCACCTTGAAATTGCGCCGATTGATGAACTGATCGAACTTGTCCCGGGTAAGCGGTGGGGAGAAGAGGTATCCCTGCATGAGCCTGCAACCGCGGCCCGTGAGGAAGTCCCGCTGTTCGCGCGTCTCGATTCCTTCGGCCAGGGGTTCCATGTTCAGGTTGCGGGCCATGGAGATGATGGTGCGGATGATCTCCCTGTCCTCCTCTTTGGTGGTGACGTCCTTGACGAACGAGCGGTCGATCTTGAGCGTGTCCACGGGGAACCGTTTCAGATAGCTCAGAGACGAATAGCCGGTGCCGAAGTCGTCGATGGCGAACCGTACGCCGACGGCATGGAGCTTTTCCATGATGGCCACGGCCGTCTCCGGATTTTCCATGATGCCGGTTTCGGTGATTTCCAGCTGCAGTTTCTCGGGGGGCAGTCCGGTTTCTCTCAACACGCGCTCCACGGTTTCGGCCAGATTCTGCTGGCGGAACTGCCGCGCGGACAGATTCACGGCTACATAGAGGTAGTCATGCCCGGCCTTGTGCCACTCCACGGTCTCCCGGCACGCGGTTTCGAGCACCCATTCGCCGATTTGCAGAATGGTGCCCGTCTCCTCGGCCAGTCCGATGAAACGATCGGGCGGCACGAGCCCCATTTCCGGATGTTCCCATCGTACCAGCGCTTCCATGCCGATGACGCGCACACCCCGCTCCATGATGGGCTGGTAGTGCAGACGCAGTTCCCGGTTCCTGACGGCCTGCCGGAGGCTCGAATCCAGCTTCATGCGTTCGAGTGCCCGTTCGTTCATCTCGGCGGTGAAAAAACGGTAACAGTGCTTGTCGCTTTTGGCCGCGTACATGGCCATGTCGGCGTTCTTCACCAACGATTCCACGGTGACGCCGTCATTGGGGAAAACGCTGATTCCGATGCTGGCGGTGATGTAGATGGTGTGTTCGTTCATGTAGAAGGGACGGGCGATCTCCTCCAGGATGCGCTGGCAGATGGCCGGCAGAATGGACTCGTCGTTCATCTCCTGAATAATGATCGTGAATTCGTCTCCCCCGAGGCGGAAGATGAGGTCGCACTTGCGCAGACACTTCATGAGCCGCTTGGCCGCCGCCTTGAGCAGTTCGTCCCCGACGTCGTGTCCCAGGGAATCGTTGACGTTCTTGAAATGATCCAGGTCCAGGAAGAGGAGCGCCCACCGGCTGTTGCGGTCCGGACCGGAGAGGTTTTCGTCCAACCGTTCGTAAAAGGCCTTGCGGTTGTGGAGGCCGGTCAGCGGGTCGTGGCAGGCCATGTGCCGAATCTGTTCTTCCGCCATTTTGCGCGACGTGATGTCCTTGAGGATGGCCAGAATGCCGATGGGATTCCCCGTTGCGTCGACGTGCGGGGAAAAACTCATGGAAAAATTGTACTGGACCAGCTCCCTGCTCAGCAGCGTCCGTTCCACGTCGCTGAAGGTTTCTCCATTGTCTCTCACCCGGCATACCATCTGACGGCAGGTCTGCCGCTCTTCCTCGGTCATGAAATCGGTCAGCGACCGTCCGATCACTTCGTGGGACTCGTGGTTCAGGAGCCTCTCCCACGCCGGGTTCACATAGGTCAGGGTTCCATCCTTCCCCATGGTGCAGATAATGTCCACCGCATTTTCGCTCAACGACCGGAATCGCAGTTCGCTCTCCTTCAATGCCTTCTCGGCGGCGATCCGTTCGTCGATTTCGTTGCGCAATGCTTCGTTCAACTGGGTGAGCTGCGCGGTTCTGTCCAGCACCCGTTCTTCGAGTTCGCGGTTGATGGCGTCCACCTTTTCCCGCTCTTCACTCAGAAGCCGAGCCTGCAGAAAATCCCGCCGGGAATAATATTCGATGGCATAGCAGGCGAACATGCCGAAGAAATTTCCGGTGAGGAAGAAAAAATTGTTGTTCAGCAGTACGGGCCAGGGAGTGGCGGTCAGCCAGATGGCGGCCGCCTCGTATCCGAAGACGATGGTCCATCCGGTGATGGTGGCCCAGATGAAGCGGAGTTTGAAGAACGTGTACCCGAACAGGTACACCAGGATGAGTCCCGCGTAGTAGAGGTAGTTATCCGGCTCCGGCGCAATGACG
Source organism: uncultured delta proteobacterium (assembly GCA_963826125.1). Taxonomy (GTDB): domain Bacteria; phylum Desulfobacterota; class Desulfarculia; order JACQYL01; family CAWGVV01; genus CAWGVV01. The sequence goes on from CAWGVV010000001.1 coordinate 2,294,946, forward strand.
ATCATGGCGATGATGCCGAACCCTCCGATAAGAATCATGGAGGATATGCACATCTGCATGAACGGCTTGAACCGCCTGCTGAAGGAGAAAATCAGCATGAGCATGCTGTACGGTACGAAAATGTAGAACCGGATGAACCACAGAATGTGTTTTACCTGCGGGAACAGTTGGGCGTCCAGCAACCCGAAAAGACTGTAGAAGACGATCCCCAGCAACAGCGAAAGCCGGACGTGGACCAGAGAGGAGGTATAGTGGTGGTCGAGGTATACCGCTTCGATGTCCCCGGGAAAGGCGAGGGTCAGGGGGTTGACTACGAAGTCCTCATTGGAACCTCTGGAACTGGTCACCGTTTTCCTCCAGTCATTACTGAACACGCGATTCGCGAGGAATCGATTTTTTGATCACGATCAGCGTCATGTCGTCCGACTGCTCCATCTGGTAGGAGGTCACCTGGCCCATCAGCTTCTCGAGGATGATCGCCACGGGGAGGTCGGCGTATTGGTTGAGCGCCTGTTCGAGTCTGGCCTCACCGAACATCTCTCCGGCCTTGTTCATGGCTTCCGTCACGCCGTCGGTATAGAGGAGAACCAGGTCGCCGTCATCCAGGTTCACCTGCATGTCGTCCAGGTATTCGTCGAGGTTGTCGCTGATGCCGAGCCAGGTCCCCCGGGTGGGGACCACTTCCGTCCGGTTCGATTGGGCTCGGTAGATGATGATGTCCTGGTGCCTTCCCGAAAGCGTCATGCCGGTTCCGTTGAACCGGAAGGCGGTCATGGTCATGTAATGGTCCGACCCCAGCCGGGAGATGTTTTCGCGCAGGACCGCGTTCACCGACTTCAGCACCACGGACGGTTCATTGCGACGGTAATCGTTCACCATGGACAGCACGCTCGTCTGCGCCATCATCATGATGAGGCCGGAATCCACGCCGTGGCCCGAAACGTCTCCGATGAGCACCCATTTGGCGCCGTCCGGAGCTTCCAGAATGTCGTAGTAGTCTCCGCCGACTTCCTTGGCCGGAAGCATGGTGGCCGCCACTTCGTACCCGGTCATGTTCTGTTTGTTGGGAAGCAGCGCGGTCTGGATGTGCTTGGCGATTTCCATTTCACTCCACAGAGCGTCCCTGGCCTTTTTCAATTCCACCATCAGGTCGAATTCCTTCCGGACCAGGTTGTGGCGCAGGTGGTTGATGGCGATGGCGATGAGCGCCGTGGAGACGAGGAAAAAGAGATTGTTGGCGAGAATCTGGGGTGAATAGTCCGCGCCGGCCGCCAGATTGATGACCACGTACATGGCGATGACGATTCCGCTGTTGAGGACCGCATGAAACGCCCGCCACGGCAGAAGCAGGTTCACGCCCATGATCACCAGATTGAGCCCCGCGTAATACCGGGAGTTGAATCCGCCCAGGTCCACCGTCATGAGGACGATGATGCAGCCGGCGTGCAGGGAAACAATGTAGGCATGGTAGAGCGACTTTGTGCTCGGATTCGTCCGCCGGATGATGAGCCATTGGACGAACATGATGACGGTGGAGATGAGCCGGTAGTAGCCGAAACGCGGCAGCAGCTCCTTGGGCATGGTGAAGTAGTCGAGGATGAAAAAGGCCGGGATAAGAGCACATCCGAGAGCGGTGAGGGTACGGAGCCACTCGTGGATGATCCCGTTCAGGTATTGCCTGAAATCGGTCGCCACGAAATCGACGGTACCCTCATTTGTGTTGTTCCGAACTGCGCTCATACCAGCCCTGTACCGACGAAAATCGAAAACCTCACGCCGGCTTTTTCAAATGGAGAAACATCTGGCAGCCGGTTTCTTCAAAAAACACTTCCTTCTCCGCGTTGATGCCGTCGTCCACGAGCCCGATAAATTCTTCTTCGTTCCTGTAGTAGAGCACCCAGTCGACCCAGTATTCCATGTAGTAGCGGCTGGGATTCGAAGCGTGGAAGTTGCCCACGACGATTTCGCCGCCGGGTTTGAGCAGCATGAAAAGCTTGCTCAGCACCGCACGCGCCACGCGGGGCGTGAGGTAGTCGAAAAGCCCCATGGAATAGATGAAGTCGAATGTGCCGCACTTCCCGATGAACTGCGGGTCCACCAGCATGGTGCGAACCGAATGATGGAGGTAATTGACTTCGATTCCCGTTTTCCAGCGGCTCTCCACCTGGGCGATATTGGAAGCAGCTTCCCGCAGGGCGACTTCGTCCTGGTCCAGCAGCGAGAAGCTCAGCGCGGAGCAGTCTTCCGGGGAAGCCATGATGTCCCTGACTTCCACTGCCGGACCCGACGCCACGGAAAGCACGTCGAGCTTCCCGACGTTTCCGTTTCGGCATTCCGCGCCGAGTCGTCTCAGCGTTTCGGCGATCAGGGTGCGGCGGTTTCTGACCGCCTGGGACCCCGGATGCTCCGTTGCGTGCTTGTGCAATATCTTGGCAAAGGTCGACCGGCCCAGATAATCGTCGGCGTAGATCATGCTCATCATTTTGGAATCGCCGCTGTATCCGCGCGGCTTGAGGTTTCCGCGGGCCATGAGCGGGATGGCGATGATGTAGTTCCAAAGCTGTCGCCGGAAGAAGAAACCGTGCCGTTTATGATCTTCCGAGGGCAACTGCTTCACCTGCCGTTGCAGTTCGTCGAGCTGTTCATCGAAATACTTCGTCAGTCTTCGACCTTCCGAATTGATAACGGCCCTTTGAATCGACTTTTTGACGTCCTTGGGCTCGTCCTTGCATTCGGCGTCCAGTTCATCGAACAGACGCCGGTAGACGCTCAGGTCGTAGGTGAGGTCGGAAGTGTAATGCTTGAACTCCTTGCTGACTTTGTGTTTGTAGGCCAGCGTCACGGGCAGACTGGCAAACCGGTTTTGCAGTTTGGTGAGCTTCTGCTGGCTGAAAAGTTTTTCGAAATCGTAGAATTCGTCCTTGCAGACAACGCGGGTCCAGTCCACGCTGTCCGATTTGCCGGGAATAAACCGGCACGGCCCCAGCTTGACGAACTGGCCGTTGACGAAAATCTGGAGATCAGGGAATTCGGTCTTTTCGGGGAAATCGTCGTCGTTTTCAAACCTGACCAGGAGCGAATATTTCGACGAGCACATGGCCTCCACCGGCAACATGCCGGAATCGGTCGTCAGGCATGCCTTGAAACTTGCGAGAGAAGAAGTGCCCATTTTACTGTTCCTTGACCGCTACGCGACCGTCGCTGGTTTCAAAAATCCTGAGCGCCGAAAAACTCAATTCCTGCCATTTCTTTTCAGCATCGTACATGAGCATGATGTTGCCCATGCCGCGCTTGATACGATCCAGTACCTTGATGATGGGAGTGATGGTGGACGAATTCATGTAGCTCAGGTCCTTGAAGTCCATGATGATCTTTTTTCGCCCCGAATCGCTCCTTTTCAACATTTCCGTGAGAACCGGCGTGATGAACTTCCCGGGCTCGCGATCCACGCTTCTGCCCGTCCACCGCAGCATTACCACACGATCGTCCTCGGACACTTCAATCCTCAGCAGGTCATTCTCGAACACCTCACATCCGACGTCAGTGAACATGGTGAATCTCCTCTTCGAGAATGAGAACGGCTGAAACGTCCAGCATGCTGCGTTCGTTCACGAAGAAGTCGACAATCGAATTTCCCTCATAGGCGATCCTCACCAGGCCGAGTTCGCTGGTCGGGTCGGTGAACGCCTTCTCCGCCACTTCTTTTAACCGCTCGGTGTAAGCTTCGAAAGGATCGTGGTATCCCCTGATCCACTGGATGGTCCTGTCGAGCTTCGTCAGATGGCTCATGGTCAGGTTGTCCACGGGATGGATCACGTCGATGGAAACCTGGCCCCCCGCCAGGGAAACCAGCAAGGTGATCGTGCTGTCCTTGTCCATGAAGGACCCGTATTTGATCGCGTTTTCCAGCAACTCGCCGATGACCATGACCACGGAATCAATGGTGGGTTCGGGAAAATTGTTGGCCTGGAAGAATCGAAGGCTGCGATTTCTGACCGTCTCGATTTCCTGCCATGCCGGCCTGATATTCACTATGAAGGAATGTTCCATTTGCTCCTCACGCTCATTCGGTGCTTGCCGCTCTCGTCCGCCGTGACGGGTGAAGCGGATTCTTCCACGATTTCTGAAAATCGATTGCCGAAAACGGTTGGTCTTGCCGGAGTCTGTTTTCACCCTCTCCGGAGCCATCAATCAGCATCGCTAAATACATCGACCTCCTGGTCCAAAACTTTAGCCAATTCTCTGTGATTCCCTTGAAAAAGGGCGCAATGATGCGATTTTCCCGGAAGGAGATACGTCATTCCGGGACAATGCTCGATAGTCCTGCTCAGCGGGTATGTTGACGTGCCGGCAGGAATGAATCGCTTACAGGGAAGAAAAGGAGACAGGATGAAATCATGCGAGGCAGGGAATGTATTTATTCAGGAGAAAACATTTCAAAATTAAGCAGATATCACCTCTCGACGGCACTCCTCCACGTTGTATACGGAGAAACGTTTCCAAACACCCGATCGTCCGGGGTTCGAATCATGCGGGTACAAAAAAAGCGGCCGCCCGCAAATACCGTGCAGGAAGGCCGCTTGGACATTTCATAACATCCGCGACCGGTGGGAAACGACGGTTCCTCAAGACGCGATCGCGAAAAGAAGCGAGACGATTATTTTCCCCCCAGCTTTTTATGGATGTCCTTCGCCATCTGCAGGTGTTCCTTGAGCGTGGGCAGCGTGTCCTGCGCAAACTGCTTCACCTCGGGGTCGGTAAGGCTTTGCGCGTTCTTATCAAACTCTTTCACGTCCTTTTCGTGGTCCTTGACCATGGCGGCCATGTATTCCCGATCAAAATCGGAACCCTTCATCTTTTTGAACTTTTCCACCTGCTTCTTATGCTTTTCGTTGAGCGCGGCGGGCAACTTGACGCCCTTGGCCTGAGCGATCGATCTCAGTTTTTCGTTTGCGGCCGAATGGTCCTTCACCATTCTCTCCCCGAACGCCTTGACCTGCGGATCGGTTGCTTTCTCCGTGGCGATCTTGCCCATCTGCACTTCCAGCATGCCGCCGATGGCCGCCTTTTTCATGAATTTGATCGCCGGTGAATCCGCTTTCTTTTCCGCGGAAGGTGCCATCTTCTCTTTGTCGGCCGCAAGAGCGCTCGTGGCCGCGAACATGAAGAACGAAACCAGGACAAGGTAAACGATTCTTTTCATTTTCATTTTCCCCTTTGTGAATAGTCGTTTCCGGAAAGCCCTCCGCTTCCCTGTCTTATCAGGATAATCATGGGATTCAGGCGGCGTATATGGGTAGTTTCATGGATTTTGAATGTAGGTGAACTACAGTCCGAGCGGGGGTGGAAAGAGCAGTCCGGTATCGAAAAGAGTTATTTTTGTAAGAATACGGGGCAATGGTCCTCACGCGAGATTGAGGACCGTTGCCGCATTGGTGAATACGCAGGGATCGAACCCCAATGCCCGAAGGGCGATGACGTTACGGTCCAGGGGGTTGGAATGCACCAGCAGATCCAGGAAGTCCCCCGGAGCCATGGCGCCGGAGTGCCCCGCGAGCAGAGGGAACGGCAGGTTGGGGAAATCGCTTCCGAAGATCAACCGTTCATGCGGCAGTTCGTGTTTACTCACTCGTTCCGTAAGCTTTCTCCTCAGCGGTGCAAACGGGGTAAAAAACGCCGATACGTCGGCATACAGGTTTTCCGGATACCTGGAAAAGAGCCGTCGCAGCTTCTCATAGGAATGCATTTGTTCGTCTTCCTTGTCGTTCATCGGCAATGCGCAATGGGCGGCGATCACCGTCACTCCCGCTTCCAGTGCCTGTTCCAATCGCTCGGGGTCGTTCAATACCTGCCGCTCCCGATTGAAGGGAAGAATCGTATGTTCGAAGCCGACGTGGCTGAGGAGCGGAATTCCGAGACGAACCATCTCCCGGAAAAAACCTCGATGTTTCGTGTCCGTCAGGTCGATGTTCTGCACCGACGGGATCAGTTTGACGAGCTTTGCCCCCTTGGAGTGAACCTCCCGGAGGGCTTCGCAACCGTCGGCCCGGTTGGGGTTCACCGATGCGCCGAAGATCACCTTTTGCGGCATCTTCCGCGCCTGCTCCGCCACCCATTCGTTGCTCACCCACAGATGGGTCTGTTCCCGGTCCGGCTCCCCCCGCTCGTCATACACCCAGTCCAGGGCCAGACCGACCACCGCCTGAACCTCCTTTGAACCGCGAACCACGTCCATCGACCATGCAAGGGCCGCTTCATTGTCGGCTCTGCCTTTCCGGAGGAACAGGAACCGGCGCAGTTCCCGGAACAGGGCGGTGCTGCGCATGTCATCCGAAAGATGAACGTTTCCGTCGCTGTCAACACCGCCCAGATGGAAGTGGATGTCCACGATCATGATCGAATTCCCTTGAAATGCCGCCCAAGGCAAGGCCGGTCGACCCGGCCGACTACATCGACTTCAGCGTTCCCGTCCAGGTTTCGAACGAAGGAAAATTCAATCCGCGTTCCTTCGCCGTGTAGAAGGTGACGTAGGTAAGGTTTTTCCATCCGATGAAACCTTGTCCTTCCGCGCAGCGGTAATATCGTTTGCGCCACGTTCCGGTGTTCAGGTAAACGTATTCCGCCGAGCCGTCCGGGTCGATCCTTATGGGCACCTGGAGCGGTTCGTGTGTGTGCCCGTAGACGACATAGCGCACCCCTGCATCGCAACGTTCCTTGAGCGCCCCCGCCTGCAGATCGTCCTTGGCGAACCAACCTTTCACCTTATCGATAAGCGGCCACATTTTTTCCGAAGGGAAGATCCTGAATTTATCGAGCAAAAAGAGAAACGACTGTATCTGGTCCGCTTCGTCCATGAATTTGAACCATTTGTCATGGTGCTCATACCATTTTTTCACATAGGGCAATTCCTCGAACTCATGCACCACTTCGTCGATGGAACACTCGATGATTTCCTTCAGAGACAGGTTCTTCTTCACCTGATACAGCAGCCACTCGATGACCGTGGAGAACGGCCGCACGTCCTCGATCTCCTGCAGGTTCCTCTCCAGCGCCTTGCGACTCTCTTCGTCCATCTTCTCGACGTCGGGGTTCTGCATGATTTTGTACGGCAGCTTCGAAACCAGCTCGGTCGTGATGGGGTCCCCGATGGGGATGCGCAGGTAGTCTTCCGGGCCGTACGAAAGGCCTCCCTCGTAATTGAACTTGTCGTATTCGTGGCCGTGGCGGGCGAAGACGCCATGGTCCGGGTCGGTAAAGCTGTGGGAGAACGGGGCTTCCGAAGCTTCGATGCCCAGGCAATCGCGAATCTTTTTCCTCATCGCCGGATATTTGTTGCACAGCCGGTCGTGGTTGCCGGGAAGGTAAATCCGCTCGGGCTCCACGTGAAAATCGAACTCCTTTTTCAGGTCGCACCGGATCAGGTCGAAGGTTTCCCGATTCCTGGCGATGATGGCGTCCAGAATCAGATTGCCGTTCTTTTCGATTTCGGCTTCGTTGCTTCCCCAGGGCCTGCACTCGGCGGAATAGTCGAACCACATCTCCGTTCGCAGCAGATCGAAGACGTCCCCCAGGAAAACGATTTTTATGTTTTCAATAGATTTCCCTTCCTTCACGAGCCGATTGGCCGCAGCCGCTATGTCGCAGAAAAAGATGCGGAACGCGTCCGCCGGCACGTTGTGTTCCCCGGCGCTCCCGTCGACAAAATGCAAATCGCTGATGAAAATGATCATGCTCGCTCTCCTTTCGAGGTAAAACATGTCTTATGAAAAATCCGGACGAAAGGCTCCGGAGTACCGATCATGAACGACACCAACGCGGTGCCGGCTACGCGAACAGGTAAGACGCCCCATGGGGAGCAGGGAAAGGGGCGAAATAAATGGGGAGACGAATGAAGATGATTATATCGAAAAATAGAAAATTATTACAGATAGACAACAGATAATTTTTTCTTTTACCTCACAGCTCTGACACCTTTTTCCTTAGAGCGGAAAGCAGGACATCATCGATCTCGTCGCTCCCCGTGGGCATGCCGTTCTTCTCCCGGAACTCGTTCAGTGCCGACCGGGTAAACCGGCCCATGAGGCCGTCCACCGGTCCGGGAGTGTAGCCCAGGAAAGTGAGGTAGGCTTGAGCCGTACGGATCACGAGATCGGGCAGGCGACCGAGGGCGAACTTCTGATGGGCGGCGGCCAGTCTGGTGTCGTAGCTGTTTTCGGCATAAGCCGACCCGTTGTAGCCGCGGGCGAACGCTGCCCAGTCGTGCGAACGCAGCGGCCGGTCCAACCCGTTATGGCTAATCTCCCCCGCCATTCCCAGCAACTGGTTGTTCTCGGAATCGATCATGGCCGAGACCATCGCTTCCACGTCGCCATAGCCGGCGATTTCGGCATTGAATCCCATGAGCTGCCCGATGCCCCATGACGCGCTCCGCAGAGCGGCCCGGCGGTCAAGCTTGAGCGCCTGCCCCAACCGTTCGTACTGGTGAGCGCCGCCGGCACCGTACCCGCCCCACTTCGGGTGGCTTATGTCGGGATGTGACTCATCGTATTTGCCGTTGGTCTCCCGGCGGAAGATGTGGCGTTCAAACAGAATGAGCGGGCGCCGGTCGGCCAGAAACCCACAGCCCCGCGTCTCCACGGTGAGCACCGCCCACAATTCCGCCGCTCCCACGTTCAACCGGTCCAGGACTTCGTCCATCCCGGTCTGGTCCAACGGCAGTGCCTTTCCTCTGAATTCATTGGCCATAGAAATGATCCTTCATGGTGGTGGGCGGGGGTATTCCTGCCGCTTGAAGGAATTATACCACGAGGATCAGCGGCATGGGGGCGGGCTCAACCTTCCTTCCCTTTTTGCGGGAATCTTTCCACCAACCGCCCTACCGGTGCACCAACAGAATTGAGATTCCCGTTCGCATCCTTCAATTTGATCGTAATGGTTACTTGAACTTTCTCGCTCAGATTCGACAGGGTAAACTTCGTGTTTCTGCTTGTAGTGATCTCCGCGAAGCAGCCGAAGTTTTCCCGGAGGGGTGCGGAGAACCGCCTTTTCCTCAAAAAGGGGGTTCCCCGAAACTACTCACTCTACCTCAATATATCGGATTCGTTGAAACAAATCCCCCTCAGTCCCCTTTGACAAAGGGGGAAGCACCGGGAGGATTACCGTACTTTTTTGTTATTCGTTGACCATGTGGGGCTGGCCGGTGGTTTCGCGGACGGCGCGCCAGAGGCCGCCGTCGGGGTCCACGCACTTGCGGTTGCCGGTGGCCAGTGGCAGGGGAACGTGCACGTAGTGGTTGTTCCAGAGGGACACCATGAGGCCGGTTTTGCCGGCGAGTCCCGCATGGACCGCCGCATGCCCCAGAAAGCCGGTGTAGACCCGATCGTTGCTGTTGGACGGCACGGAACGGATCATATAGGAAGGGTCGATGTATTTGAGGTTGGTTTCGATGGATAGGGCACCAAAGTGACGGTTGATGCGGCCTTTCAGGTAAGTGCCGATGTCACCCAGCTTCAGGTTGCCGCTGGCGTCGCAGCCCCGGTCTTCACCCTGAAAAAACTTCTGGCCCGCGCCCTCGGCCACCACGATCACCGCGTGCTTCCGCTCTTTCAAGCGGGCGTGCAGATGAGCCAGCAGGCCGTTTTCCCCTTCCAGATCGAAGTCGATCTCCGGGATGAGACAGAAATTCACTTCGCTGAGCGCCAGGGTGGCGTGAGCGGCCACGAAGCCGGACATGCGGCCCATGAGCTTCACCAGGCCGATCCCGTTGGGAGTGCCGGTCGCTTCGTTGTGAGCACCCAGAATGGCGCTGGCCGCGGCTTCCACGGCGCTCTGGAACCCGAAGGTTTTCTCCACGAAACAGATGTCGTTGTCGATGGTTTTGGGGATGGCCACCACCGCGATTTTGAGTCGCCGGGCACTGATCTCGTCGTGGATTCCCTGGGCCGCGCGCAGAGTTCCGTCGCCGCCGATCATGAAGAGCAGGCCGATGTTCAGCCGTTCCAGGGCGTCCACGATCTCTTCCACGGGTTGGCCCCCCCGGCTCATGGCCAGGAATGAGCCGCCCCGGCCGTGGACCGTCGCTACCACTTCCGGGGTGAGTTGCATGAGGTCGTGGCCGAACGTGGGGATGAATCCCTGCAACCCGTATCGGACCCCCACTACGTTTTTTACCCCGTAGATGTAGTGAAGCTTCAGAACGATGGCGCGCACCAGGGAATTGATGCCGGGACACATGCCGCCGCAGGTGACGATGGCCGCCTTGAGCTTGATGGGGTCGAAGTAAATTTTCTCGCGCGGTCCGGCGCGTTCGAAGCCGGGAGGTTCTTCCTCGGTCCGCGGTTTGGTGAAAGGGTCCACCAGCACCCGTACCGAGTCGTCCACCACGCCGGGAAAGCTGTTGTTGCTTCCCGTTCGCCGAATCGCCGGATTGGCAATCCTGGCCGCCCCCAGATTGGGGATGGCGGTTTGACCGGCTTCGACCATGTTTTCAACGAATCCCTGCACGTGCTTCCTCCCATATTCCGGCATGTTCCGATGAAGTCCCAAAGACGCAGATCAGCGAAATTCCCGGCACGCTAGCACCCGGCCTTCCCACGGTCAAGCTGACGGCAGAAGGCTTATCGCAACTCACGAAGAAAAAACAATGGAACTTTGGACAATCGGATATCCGGGCAGGAAATATGCAATATTCGGTCCAGTCCTTGGTGCGGCATAGTGCGGATGAAACGAATTGCAGATTCAGGTACCTGGGCACATTCCGTTTGACCCTCTCTGCCGAGGCGGTCAATTTTTAGTTTGTGGGAGGGAGCTTTTTAAAAAAGAGTTCCCCCCACGCCCTAGAATGGTCAGGGGGCGCGGGGGAAGAGATTCCCCCGCACTTAACCGTTTTCCTTGCTATTATAGACACCCTCTGCTTCGACGGTCCGTACCACAAGGGCGTCCACGGCAAGCGGCAGCCCATCGGCGACGACCAGCGGATTAATGTCGATTTGCGCTATTTCGGGATGATTCACGCCGATATCGCCCAGGGAAACGAGCACCTGGGCCAATACCTCCCGGTTCACCGGCGCGATGCCCCGGTACCCTTCCAGCAATCGCCCGTTGCGCAGACGGCCGAAAAGTTTCGCGGCGGATTCCCGCGTCAGGGGCGCGAGACAGAACACCACGTCGGGTTCGAGTTCAGCCAGAACGCCTCCCATGCCGAGCATGACGCAAGGACCGAACGAATCGTCGCGAAGGAAACCGGCCATTAATTCATACTCAACCTTGGCCTGCTGCTGGACGACGACACGTCCTTGTCCCCCCATCCTGTCTTCGATGGTGCGGAAGGCTCTCTCGATCCCCTGGTCGTTGAAGATTCCGGTTTTCACCAATCCCAGCTCGGTCTTGTGGCTGACGCCGGGCAGCAGCCCCTTGAGCACCACGGGAAACCCCGTCCGTTCGGCAAAACCGCGCGCCTCGGCCGGAGTTGCCACCTGTTGTTCCCGCACCGTGGGAATGCCGTAACGCGCCAGCAGTTGCTTGCCGGCCAGTTCGTCCAGCATCGGTTCCCGATCCGGAAAGAGTTCCCCATCTCCGGATTCCCGTCCCGAGGGGGACTCGGACTCATTTCGAATGTCCGTCCGGAATTCGACGACGGGGGTTTTTCGGGGTGCGGCCGTCGAAACCAGACACTCGACCGCCCGGGAGATTTCCCCAAAACAGGGAATTCCGCACTCGTCGGCACTCCGGCGGAAAGCAAGGACCTGCTCCCCACGCCCGATCAGCCAGAAAAACAACGCCTTCGCCTTGAGGTTGGCCTGGGCTTTCATGGAGGGCAGGTCCAGTTCGTCGTCTTCCAGGCCGGTAACGTAATGGACGAAAAGCGCATCCACATTGGGGTCGTTCAAAAGCAGGGTGACTGCTTGCGCATAGACGGCGATGCGGCCGTTCTTTTCCACCGCGGGCCAGATGTCCACCGGGTTGTTCACCGGCATCCAATCCGGAAACAACCGCTTCAATCCCTCGGCGGTTTGCGGGGAAAGGTGGGCCGGCCGCAGATGATACTTTTCCAGCAGGTCGCAGGTGAGGATGCCGGATCCCCCGCTGAAGGTGAGAATCGCCGTGCGAAACGACGGGGGGAGCGGACGGCTTACGGCCAACGCCCTGGCCAGATCGATCATCTGGTGGAAATCATCGGCGAGTTTGACGTTCAATCCCGTCATCACGCTGTCAAAGAGGCGCGAATTTCCCGACAGGCTCGATGTGTGGCTCATGGCCGCCCGCGCCCCGGCCTCGCTTTTCCCGCCCTTGAGCAGCACGACGGGTTTGGCCGCCCGTTCCACCTTTTCCGCGAAGAGCCTTCCCCTGGGCATGGACTCCAGGTAGAGCGCCACCACTGCGGTTTCGGGGTCTTCCATCAGGTAGTCCAGAAGGTCGCATTCATCCACGTCCATCTTGTTGCCGATGGAACACACCTTGCCGATTCCCGTCCGGCGGTTGCTCATGAGGTCGGAAATGAAAGCGGCCGAAAGCATTCCGCTCTGCGCGATAAGGGATACGCGGCTGGGGATCAAGGCATCCTGATAGATGCGCGGTGACATGAAGGTGAAGAAGCGCTTGTTGACGACATCGACCAGCCCCATGCAGTTGGGCCCCCAGATCCGTATCCCGGCCTCCCGGGCAATGGCCAGACATCGGTCCTGTATGGCCCTCCCCTCTTCGCCCACCTCGGCAAACCCTGCGCTTTCGATCATCACTCTGCGGACGGACTTCCGTGCGCAGGATTCAAGCACGCCGGGCACGACGGGAGCCGGCACGAAAACGACGGCCAGGTCCACGGCATGCGGCACGTCGTCGAGGGACGGGAAGCAGGGCAAGGTTTCCAGTTCGCGATAGTTGGGGTTGATGGGATAGATCGGACCCTTGAAACCGTAGCGGAGGTTCCCGACGATATTCTTCCCGCCCTTGCGGGTACTGGCTCCGACGACCGCAATGGATGATGGATCGAAAAATGTGCGCATGAGTATTCGGCTCTATTGTTTCACGGTTGGAGACAAACCCTGAATTCTTCGGTGGACGGTTTCATGACGACGCATCGATCCGGGAGTCATGACGATCCCGCCAGGTATCCAAGATCAAAGGCCTTTCGATTCAACTCCAGCTTTGATCCTGAAAAAATGTCCTCGATCGACCGCAAGTAGCATTCCCTGTCGAGAGGAAGCCAGTTCAAACCGGCGAAGCTCCCCACCATCACGATGTTCTGCGCCTGAGGGTGGCCGGCCTGTTTGGCCAGTTCCGTCCCCGGTATTATCTTCACTTCCGAGGCCAGCCGCTGCACCCATGAGACCAGTTTTTCCTTCTCCGGGTAGCGGCTCTTCTTCTGAAGGGCATCGAGCGGATAAAACGGCCGGTCGTTCATCACCACACGCACCGATTCATGACCGTACTCCTTGAGCAGCCGATAGACTTCCAACGGTTCGAAGCCGATGACGATGTGGCCCCGCCCAAGCGGAATCAACGGGCCGTACAGGTGGTTGTCCGAAATCCGTATATGGCTGAACACCGAGCCGCCCCGCTGGGTGGACCCGTACGTTTCCCCGACGCTGACGTAATAGCCCTTATCGCAGAAGGCGCGGGAAATGATGTCCGAGGCAAGAATGTTTCCCTGCCCGCCCACACCCGAAACGATGACGTTCGTAGGTTCATGAACGAGTTGCATTTTTCCACCCTCCCCCTCGTGCAAGCTAACATGGGGCAAGAGGGGAAAACCTTTTTCGGCAAAAAAGTTTTCCCCGGGCCCCTTTCCAAAGCGTTTCCCCTCGGCGTTCACACCCGCCTCTATCCGGCAGAATCGAACGGATATGCCTCCTGCCGCTGGCAGCTATTCCAAGGTTTTGGCAGAGGGGGCAGGGGAACCGGTTTTTCCCGAACATGGTTATTGCTTTTGCACCGAAATTTGCCGCGTTCAAGTGAAGGCCAGCAAAGGCCGCCTATAAGGATTACTTGTGTCGCGTCCCTGCAAAGCTCCCCCCTGCCCCCCTCTCTTGAGGGGGGTGCCGAAGGCGGGGGGAGTGCAGATCATTCAGCTCTTTGCGGAACTAGCCGCATAACCCTGTCCTTAAAAGGGAGTTCCCCGGAGTATTCCCTTTCATCCCGCGCCCTCACTATCACTCCTCGGCACCCCGAGCGTCTTACTCCGACTCGGCAACGATGGCGCCCTGCGGGCAAAGCTGAACACACACTCCGCAGCCGGTGCACAACACCTCGTCGATCCTCGCCTTGCCCGCGTCCTCATCCCAGACGTTGGCCGGGCATGAAAACACCCGGCTGCACAGCATGTCGCAGCCGCATTCCGCCCCCAGGCAGCGATCCTGATCCACATAAACCTTGGGCGCGGAACGTTTCCTCCCGCTCTTCAGGGCGCACTCCCCCCGGAGAACGAGCGCGTGCAATTTCCGGTCTTTCAGAAGAGTGACGATCGTTTCCGTCGTTTCCTTCACCTGAAAGGGGTTTCCGACCGTTACCGGAATCCCGAGGCTCTCGATCAGACCCGCGATGGCGAGGCACGGAGCGGCCCCTCCCATGGCGGTGATCGGGTTGCCGGGATGAGGCTGGTGTCCGGTCATGGCGGTGGTATCGTTGTCCAGAATGACGCACAGGAAGCGCGAGTCGTTGGTTTTGGCGTTGATGAGCGGTTGGATGCCGGCATGGTAGAAGGTGGAATCGCCGATGACCGCGATCACCGGTTTTTTGAGCCCCATCGCCGAAAGCTTGCCCAGACCGCTCGCTATTCCGAAGCCGGAGCCCATGGAATGAACGGTGTAGAGCGCATCGTATCCGGTGGGAAGAGCCCCCAGGGCGTAACAACCGATGTCGCCCAGCACGACCCCCTGCCTGCCGTCCAGCGCCAGGGCCGATTTGATAGCCCAATAGGAGGCCCGGTGAGGGCACCCGGCGCACAGGCTGGGAAGCCTCAAAGGCAGATCGACTTTGGGCAACTCCTCCACTTTCCCTTTAAGAACCGGGGATCCGGGGGTAAAGGGAATGTCCAGCACTTTGGACAGGACCGAAGCGACCGTATCCGGGTCCATTTCCCCGATACCCCTGGGCCTCACCACCCAGGGGACTTCGCCCGAAAGCCTCCCCAGAAAGGTGGTGTCCCCGATCTCGCGAGCATGTCCGGCGGCCGTGATCTTGACCTGCTCCTCCAGGAACGGTTCGATCTCTTCCAGAAAAAGGACCGTGGATGAACGTTTCAAGGTGTCCACAATCAACCGCTCCGGCAGGGGCCAGACGGTCCCCACCTTGAGAATGCCCACACGGTCGCGCGCGTTCAGTTGCTCCAGCGCTTCCAAGGCGTAGAAATAACTCACCCCGCTCACGAACAGAACCAGTTCGGGTTTCTCCGGCCCTTCGTAGCGGTTGAAGGGGCTCGTTTCGAACAGTTCCCTTACGGAGTCGAGCCTTTGGTGGGAAGCCAGGTGAAAGCGGCCCCCCGTCAGGAATTTTCGATCGATCGGCAGGTCGGGAACCACTGCGGATCGCGTCACGGTCCCCAGTTCAACGGTCGCGCGGGCGTGGCAGATCCGGGTGACAAGCCTCACGATGACGGGGAGGCCCGCCTTTTCCGATACTTCGAACGCCCAACCGATAGCCTCCCTGGCTTCGCCGGGGCTTGAAGGTTCGAGCAGGGGAATATGCGCCGGAGGGGCCAGGTAGCGGGAATCCTCTTCCTTGATACTGGAGTGGGCGCAGGGATCGTCGGATACCACGACGACCAGACCCGCCCCGATTCCGGAAAGGGGGAGAGTGGTCAGGAAGTCCATAGCCACGTTCATGCCGTCCGCCTTCATGACCGAAAGCGACCTGAGCCCCGCGAAGGAACCCGCCGCCGCAACTTCGAGGGCAACCTTTTCGTTCACGGACCACTCGGCGTAAATGTTCCGCTCTTCGGCCACTGCGGCCAAACATTCGAGTACCTGCACGGAGGGCGAACCGGGGTAGGACGACACTACCCGGACACCGGACTCCAGCGCGCCCCGGGCGACCGCCTCGTTGCCCGTGAGCATCACTCGATTTCCCGGCTCATCCAGGTTCCAGTTGTATCGGGTCATGGCTGACTCTCTTTATATAGTGTGAAAAGGCTGTGGGTCCGTTTCGTTCCCTTCCCGTCGGGAGGCCTCTCCATTCTCCAGCGCGGCGAGGGCGCGTTCCTTCTTGAGCAGGGAAGCCTGTTTCAGGTGTTCCACTTTCTCGTCCGGCAAATCACGAACTTCAATCATTCCCGCCTCCCGGCAACCGTTCACCAACGCTTCCCCGCGTTCGCTGCGCACGATGAGCGTATTCCACCCCTCCCAGCCTTCCACCGAACCCACCGATACGTCCGCCGTTTCCGACGTCATGTCCGGACAGGTGCCGCAGGCGGGACGGACGAAGGGGCGCACCTCATCCAGGGGAACATCAACGATCGAATCATCCGTATGGACCTTCAGGAGCCTTTCCGGAGGGGGAGTGATGTCCAGTTTCCGGATGGCGGCGAAGTTCACCTTTTCCTTCAGGAACCTGAGGAACGGATCGGAGGTGAAGGCCCAGGTGCAGAACAACCCGATTACCAGACTTACCCGGTCCACCGGTGTCCGCTTCTCGAGATCCGAAGCTCTCATTTTTCCAAAGGCCAGAACCTGGCAGGGGGTTCCCACCAGGGCGATGGTTTCGTCCTCCCCCCATGGTCCCCGGTTGAAGGTCTCCAGGGTCGGGCAGGCGACGTAACTGGAGCCGGAACAGGCGAAAACGTCCTCTTTCCGGCGCACAATGCGGCCTTCGGGCAGCAGGTCGTCTCCCCGTGCGGTGAGCACGGCCGCAGTCGCGATTCCCTGATCCAGGGCACAGGCCACGAGAGCGGTCACCACGCCACCGTTCTGCCCTTTTCCGCGCACCGCCCGATCGGTTGCCCTGGCCGCTGCGACGGTTCGGTACGTGCCCAGTTCCCCGCGGGCGAATGTTTCCCGGCGTACCTCCTCCGGGGCGAACGGCGTGCGGGGGCAATAGGCGAAGCACCGTCCCCGGTCGATGTCGCACGAGTTCATTTTTACCATCCGGCCCTCGAATGACCGTAGGTACGGGCAAAGGGAAGCGCACGCCCCGCACAGGGCGCACCGATCCCGATCAAGAACGTCTTCGCACAAGCCCTTCTGGCCTCGATTGTCGGACATACCTGGTTCTCCGTGGGAAAAACGTGATTGTATACAGGCCCATTACCATAAACGGTTCCGGAGGGCAAACGAAATTATTCGGTGATGGCAAATAGCGTTTGACATTATGGAACGTTTTTGTATACGCTCACTCCCGTACGCCGACGGCTTCATCGAACTGCCGTCGTCTTAAAATATTCCGGAAAAGCGAAAGACGCCGACTCTTCGGCAGAGCACCGGGAATCGTCCCCGAAACCGTCCGGACCGAAGATCGAGGAAGGTAATGTCCATACAGTCGGTTGACCGCGCCCTGCAGATTCTGTCCCTGTTTTCCCATCGCCGCCCCCAATTGGGAATCGCGGAGATAGGGCGGGAGATTGATCTGCCCAAGGGAACCGTTCACGGTCTGGTGCGCACGCTCCTTGGGC
This sequence comes from uncultured delta proteobacterium, assembly GCA_963826125.1. Taxonomy (GTDB): domain Bacteria; phylum Desulfobacterota; class Desulfarculia; order JACQYL01; family CAWGVV01; genus CAWGVV01. Next base: position 2,312,545 of record CAWGVV010000001.1, read on the forward strand.
ACGGATTCCTCCATCAGGACGCCACGACACGCAAGTACAGACTCGGACTGAAAATACACGAGTTGGGAATGGTCTTGGCAGGCACCTTGGAAATCAACGAAAAGTCGGCCGGACCATGCCGTGAACTGGCTGCGCGCACCGGACTCATCGCCCGCATCGCTATCTGGGACGGCGACTCGGTCGTCATCACCCTCAACATGCACCCCACCGCCCATGCCGCCATCCCCGCGCAGATCGGGCCTCGGGTGCACGCCTATTGTTCGGCCATCGGCAAGGCCATCCTGGCGTTTCTCGACGAACCGTCCGTTGCCGACTATCTGGACCGGGCCAGGCTGGTCGCCATCACCCCCGCCACCATCACCGAGAAGGATCGGCTTCTGGACGACCTGGCAGAGACCAGAGAGCGGGGGTATTCCATCGATCGGGAAGAGGCGGTTCGCGGATTGGGGTGCATAGGCGCTCCGCTCTATGCAAGAGAAGGTTCCGTGGCGGGATCGTTGAGCCTCTCCGGTCCGTCCCGGAAGGTCCTGGGAAATCGGTTGGAACCCCTGGGAGAAGAATTGCTGAAAACCGCCGGAGAAATTTCCCATTACATGGGCTATGTGCCCTCGGCATATTGAGATGCCGCGAAGAGCAGACGAACGCTTGCGCCATTGCGGAACTCGACCCGGCCTCGACCGGGATTCGTAACGGCAGCGCCCCATTTGTATACTGTGTGCGATTTTGGAAGGTTCGTCCCATTGAGAAAAAGGGGGAACGCAATGAACGTGAACTTCAACGTCATGACCGAACAAGACAAACGCTACCTTATGTCCCTGGTGCCCTCCGACAGGTTTTCCATGGGCGAGTCGAACCTGGACCTGCATTCCAAAGACATGTCTCGGCATGCTCCCACGCGCCCCGAGGCGGTCATCTGGCCGCTGCACCGGGATGAAGTGTCGGCGGTATTGACGCACGCCCACGAGAGGCGCATCCCCGTCACCGCGTGGGGGGCGGGAACAAGCCTGGAGGGAAATCCCATCCCGGTGTGCGGGGGCATCGTTTTGTCGTTCGCCCGCATGAACAGGATCATTTCCATTCGGGAAGCCGATTTTCAGGCCGACGTCGAACCCGGGGTAAACTATAAGGACCTCAACCGCACGCTCCGGCACTCGGGACTCTTCTTTCCCCCCGACCCGGGCGCCGGAGCCACCATCGCCGGGATGATCGGGAACAACGCGAGCGGCACCATGACCGTCCGGTACGGTTCCACCAAGGACTACGTACAGCGGCTCGTGGTGGTGATGGCGGACGGAGAGATCGTGGAAATGGGCAACCGCGCCTCCAAGAGTTCGTCGGGGTACGATCTGATCCGCCTTATTGTGGGGTCGGAGGGCACACTGGGCGTTGTCGTGGAAGCCACGGTGGGATTGATGGGGTACCCGGAAGAGACGGCATCGGCCATCGCCAGCTTTCCGACGACCGAATCCGCCGGCAGGGCGGTATCCGAAATCATCCGTTCCGGACTGGCCCCGGCCGCGCTGGAATTGCTGGCGCCGGAGTGCGTCGTCCTTATCAACCAACAAAAACAACTCGGACTCCAGTGTTCCCCCACATTGTTCCTGGAAATGCACGGCCCGCGCAAAAACCAGCTCTCCGAGCACCTGGAGGCGGCGGGGGAAATCTGCGCTGAAGAGGGGTGCCTGGAATTCCGTCCGGGGCTGGAACGGTCCGAGAGGGACCGCATCATGGAGGCCCGGTATACCATGGGAGAGATGATCCGGAACGCCCACCCCAATACCTCCCGGATCGTCATCGACGTCGCCGTTCCCATTTCCGCCTATCCCGAAATGATCGGTTTCGCCCGGACCACGGCCAGGGACGCCCGGACTACCCTGGCATACACCTTCGGCCATGCGGGGGACGGCAACATTCATCTCGTGATCGGAGCGAGTCCGGACGACACGGCAACCTGGGTGAGAATTCATGCCGTGAACGAAAAACTCGTGGAAAAGGCCCTGGCATTGGGAGGGACGGCGACGGGCGAACACGGAGTGGGCATCGGCAAGGTGAAGTTCATGGCCGCCGAGCACGGCAAGGCCCTCGCCTGGATGAAAAAAGTGAAGGAACTCTTCGACCCGAGGGGAATCCTCAATCCCGGCAAGATGTTTCCCGACGGAGCGGCATAGCCGCCATACCGAACCTTCGGGGGGAGCTTTCCGGCCGTTTGGGCGAGCCCTCCCCCCGTCGGTATCAGAACATGGTATTGGGGAGCCACATGGCGATCCCCGGGAAAATCATGATCAGCGCCAGGCCCACGGCCTGAATGATCACGTAGGGAGTCACCGACCGGTAAATGTCGCTCATGCTGATGGAGGGGGGCACGATGGCCTTCAGGTAGAACAGGTTGAACCCGAAGGGAGGCGTCATATACCCCAGTTCCATATTGATCGTGAAGAGTATCCCGAACCACAGGGGATCGAAGCCGTGCCGTTTTATCAAGGGCAGGAAAACGGGCACGCAGATCATCATGATACCCGCCGGATCCAGCACCATCCCCAGCAAAAAGAGCACGAACTGAATAAAAATAATCGATCCCCAGGGACCGCCGGGGATAAAGTTCATCATGTTTTCGATCAGGTGCGTGGCCCCCATTCCGTTATAGGCGGAACTGAAACAGTAGGCCCCGAAGAGAATCCACATGATCATGCCGGTGAGCTTAAAGGTGCGCCGACAGGCCTCCCGCAACAGAAACCAGTTCATCTGCCGGTAGACCAACGCCGACACCAGCGAGCCGAGCACTCCGATGGCGGCCGCTTCCGTGGGCGTGGTGATGCCGAAAATGATGGACCCGAGAACCGCGAACACTATGAGGAGCGGGAGGATGACCGCCCGCAGGGCGCGGAACTTCTTGGGCCAGTCTCCCCGTTCTTCGGGGGGAAGCGCGGGGCCGAGATGGGGCTGGAAATAACAGCGGATAGCGACGTAGGATGACACCATGATAAAGAGCAACACTCCCGGAAGGACCCCGCCCGCGAACATCCTGCCCACCGATTCCCCGGAAATGAGCGAGTAGAGGATCATGATGACGCTGGGCGGGATGAGGATTCCCCAACTCCCTCCGGCGTTGATGCACCCCAGTATCAGGAGCTTGTCGTATTTGCGTTCGAGCATGGAAGGAAGAGCGATGGTCCCCATGCTCACCACCGCCGCTCCGCTGATCCCGCACATGGCGGCGAAGATGGCGCAGATCACCAGCGTTCCGATTGCGAGCCCACCCCGTACCGGACCGCACCACAGATACATCATCTCGTAAAGGGCGTTTGCCGCGCCTGATTGTTCCAAAATCATGGCCATGAACACGAACAGGGGTATGGCCACCAGGGTAAATTTCTCCATGGCCCCCCATGTCTGGGCGGCCACCATGTAAAACGACTCCGGTCCCCAGGTGAAATAGAGAAATATCAGGGAGACGCCGCCGAGGACAAAGGCCAGAGGCAGACCGGACAGGAGGAAAACGAAAAGCGCAAAGAAAAACAAAAAGGTCAGAAGTTCAATGCTCACGCCTGCTCCCCTCCCGCTTCACGATCGTCAACCGGCTGACCGGTCACCAGAATCAGAACGTCATCAACCAGCTTCGTGCATCCCTGCAGCAACAAGAGGAGGGCGCCGAACGGAATCATCAGCTTGAAGGGATACAGCGGAGGATTCCACGCGGATTGCGAATGTTCCAGCGTAGACAGGGATTCCCAGGCCAGGGACCCGCCGTAGAACAGCAGCATCCCGCAAAACAGCAGGAAGAGAAAGAAAGTGATGACATCCAGAAGTGCTTTCCAGCGCGGAGACAATCGACTGTAGAGGAGGTCCACGTTCACATGTCCCCTCCACTTCAGGATGTACCCGCCGGAAAGGACCACGTACATTCCGAAAATCAGTTGCACCAGTTCGTTGCCCCAGACGGTGGGGGAGTTGAAAAAATACCTGCGGACCACTTCCACGATGAGCAGAAGGAAAATGACCAGTATCCCGTAGGATAAAATATTCCCCACCCAATCGTTGATGGCGTTCACCCGTTTGAGAATCTTCCGAAGCGTTGCCACCTTACTCCTCCGTTGGATGCACGCCCCTTTGGCTCCATCTCCGTCGTGGGGAAGGAGTCAAAGGGGATGGTGATGAACCGGATTCAATTGTTCGCTCTTGCCGAAAGACGGACCGTTTTCTACCTGCCCAGAGTCTTCAGGAAATCTCTGAGCATCTGCACCGCCTTTTCGCAGTCGGGGCTCTGTTTCGCCACGTCATCCCACATGAGCTGGGCGGCCACCTTCATCTTCTTTACGTCCTCGGGACCGAGCGTACAGATTTCCGTCCCGTATTTCTGTTTGATGTCGATGTAGGTCTTGTCTTCCAGGTATTCATATTGATTCGTACGCAGCCAGAAATTTTCCTGCAGGGTTGCGGTAACGATCTTCCTGAGGTCTTCCGGCAACTTGTCCAGGGCCTTCTGGTTTACCAGCCAGGTGTCGGTGGCGGCGATGTTGAGCGCCGGCCGGATATGGTACTTACACACTTCGTAGAACTTCATGCTGTCGGCGCCCTGAACCGCTCCCCAATGGGCCGCGTCCACGACTCCCGACGACAGGGCCGTGTAAACTTCACCGCCCGGCAGATAGGAAGCCGCCGCGCCAATGGAGGTCAAGTATTGCTGGAGCACGCCGGAGGAACGGATTTTCAGCCCCTTGAAGTCCTCGAACGTCCGGACCGGCTTCTTGGACACCAATTCCGTGGGATACACTTTGTCCGTAGCGTAGTAGATACCGTGTTTAGCACAGGCTTCCCGCATCATGGCCTCAAAGCCCAGCCACTGATGGTAGTAGGCGCATTCCCACACGTGAAGGAAATTCATGGGAAGTCCGGACGCAACGGCTGCCAGCGGCACCTGATCCCGATAGTAGGCGACCGCGGAAACGCCCATCTGGATCATGCCCCGTTTGACCGAATTGAAGATCTCTTTTGAGGGGACCAGCGCCTCGGCGGGGAAAAGTTCTATATCCAACCTGCCGTTGGTCCGTTCCTTGATCCGCTTGATGACGGCTTCGGCGCTGTCCGCGTAGGAACTGCTCGCCGTCGGCCAATGCACCTGGCATTTCCATTTTATGATCTCATCGGCCGCCTGAACGTTGCCGGTTCCGGCGAACAGTACGACGCCCCAGACGAGCGCGAGCACCGCGATCCACGATACAAGAGACGGTCTTCTCATTCCCAAACCTCCTTTTGTGAGTTATGCATCATTGAAGATTCCGTAGTTCTCCAACTATTTGCTCGTCTTCTCGCTGGTTCCATCCGGATGGCGAAAAACGGAGATGGGTTTTCCCGGCTTCGGCCGTTTCGTCGCCGGGAGAGCCCCGGCCTTCGCCGAATCCGAGCCTCCACGGCGTTGCGCTACTCCTCATGGGGAAAGCGCCCCGAAGAGCATACCGTATCCTGTATGCAGATATTCCCTTGAGGAGTAGCGCAACGCCTGGGACATGTCAAGAATATTTCCTTCCATTTCAAGTAGTGACTTTGGATATCAATCGAAATTTAGAGTCGAACTCTAAATCTACCATTGACATCGATGTCTTATTGTCCTTTAATTTGAAAAATACACGTTGCTCTTCCGGAATCCCTATTCTCCTCGCCGTCGAGCGGCAACCTCCGGCCGGCGGTTTCCACCGGTTCCCCGTCCCCGCCTTCCGGGGTGGGGCCGCGCGCCGGAGGCCGGATCACCGGACGCATTCGGCCGAGGCGAAAGAAATCGGCGCCCCGTCGCCCCGAAGGAACGGACTTCATGAAAAGATACGTGGTGCCGCAGTTCTCCTGGTATGAGGACAAGGAGCTGTCCCTGGAGTTCCCCGAAGAGTGGGACGTGGAGTTCCATCCGGTGCCGGGAGATCGCTGGAATCCCTTGAGCGCGGACGAGATCGCCGCGGCCATACGCGGACCGGTGGATTCGCCACCCCTGCGCGAAATGGCTCGCGGCAAGCAGCGAGTGGTGATTCTTTTCGACGACATAAGCCGCCCCACTCCCACCCATGCCCTGCTCCCGCCCATAATCGAGGAACTGCACGCCGCCGGCGTTTCCGACGACCAAATCCAGTTCATCGTTGCCCTGGGCGCGCACGGAGCCCACTCGCGGCTTGAGTTCGCGATGAAATTGGGCGCCGACATCGTCGAACGCTACCCCGTGTACAACCACAACTGTTACGAGAATACGGTGGTCATCGGCAGAACCTCGCGCGGCAACGAGATCGCCGTGAATGCCGAGTATTGGGATGCCGACCTGAAAATAGGCATCGGTGCGGTGCTCCCCCACCCCTACAACGGATTCAGCGGCTCCGGCAAAATCGTGGTTCCGGGGGTGGCGAACATCGAAACCATTGCGGCCACTCATTATTCCGCCTCCGTGGGTGCCCGGCGGAAGGGATTGAACCCGGTCAGCGGCCTTGGAAAGTGGGAGCAGAGCGAAATGCGCGGGGAGGTTGAGGAAATCGCGGGGTTCGCCGGTCCCGATTTTCTGGTGCAGGTCTTAACGGGTACGCGGCGACAGGTGATCGGCGTTACGGCCGGGCATCCGGTTTCCGCCTACCGAACCGCCGTTGCAAAGGCACTCCGGGCGTACGGTACGGCCAAGGCGACGGGGATGGACGTGGTGGTAGCCAACGCGGGGGTCAAATCCTGCGAAGGAGTAATCGCCCTGCTCATGGGTATCCAGTCGTTGAAGGAGAACGGAGGAGACGTGGTGGTGGTCGCGCATTCCCCCATGGGCCAGATAGCGCATTACCTTCTGGGTCCGTTCGGGAAAAGCCGTGCAGCGGGACGGTTCTGTTCCCGGGGGAAAAGCGTGGCCGGCCACAACGGGCGGATCGTCATCTTTTCCCCCTATCCCTCCCGCGCGGACGGGGATTGGTTCGGTCCGGCCGACAAAGTCTTCCGAGCCACGACCTGGAGCCGCGTCATGGATCTGCTCGGCGACAGGGGAATGGGCACCCGGGTGGCCGTGTACGAAGATGCGACCATGATGTACTTCGCGGACGATCGACCCGCCCGAGAGGGGGAAGCGAGCCCGCGGGTCGACCGGCCCATGGGCGTTCAGTGAAAGGCCGCTCCCCCGCACACGTTGATCGCCTGGCCGGTGATTCCCCGGGCATCGTCCGAGGCCAGATACACCGCCAGCGCGGCTATCTCCTCCGGTTCCAGGAACCGGTGCTGCACGTTGCGGCTGAGCGCCCGTTCCATCACCTCTTCCCGCGATCTCCCGGTCAGCGCCATCATGCTGGACACATACCCGTCCTCACCCGTCAGCATCTCCGTGGTCACGTAAAACGGACAGATCGCGTTGATCGTGATTCCGGGATATCCCGACAGTCCGACTTCACTGGCCAGAGACTTGGTAAATCCGAGCACGCCGTGTTTGGAAGCGCTGTAGGCCGTGTTGTACGGGACGGGATTCTTGCCCGCGGTGGAGGCGACGTTGATGATGCGGCCGTTTTTCTTCTCCTGCATCATGGGCAGAAACGCCTTGGTGCACAGATAGGTCCCGAAAAGGTTGACCCGTACCACCTCCAGCCACACGTCGTCGTCATAGTCGAGAAACCCGGAACGCTTGGAAATGCCCGCGTTGTTCACCAGAATATCGACTCCGCTGAACTGTTCGCGAACGTTGCGGGCCAGCTTCCGCACCTGGTCCGCGGCCGAAACGTCGCAGGAGAAAACGAACGCCCGCCTGCCCGTGGCGCGGATTTCCCCCGCCGCTTCTTCGAGTTGGGGAGTGGACCGGGCGGCCAGGGCAACGTCGCATCCTTCGTTGGCAAAGGCCAGAGCGATACTCCTGCCGATTCCTCTCCCCGCGCCGGTGATGACGGCGGTCTTCCCGTCGAGCCTGCCCATGGAAGTTCCTCCTTTTTGTCGGGTAGAACACCTGAGTACCTTCAAAAACCGGGGCATGTCAAGAAGAGTCTCCACAAAAACAATGTCGCGCTTTGGTTAACATCGTTAAAAAAAAGTCGCACTTTAAATATGTTCTTGACATCGATATGACCATCTTGTCTAATGGAAAAAATGCCATCTATCCTCCTCTGCGAACCGCACTCGCACCCTTGCCGGCACTCGATCACAGTACAAACGATCAAGAGGGAATCATCAAAGACATGAAGGCATCCGAAGGGAAGAGAAAATCTCCCAAAACAATAAAAAATCCGGCAAAACATGCCGATATCGTTAAGGCTGCGGAAAAGGTCTTCGGAACGAAAGGGTTCCACGAAGCCCGCATATCCGATATTGCAAAGGAAGCAAGCGTCTCCGAATCCACCATCTACGAATATTTCACCACCAAGGAAGAGCTGCTCTTCTCGATCCCCGCGCAGACCATCAGCCGCTACCACAGGGAGAACCAGGAACTGCTAAAATACACCTGGGGGGCTTCAAACAAGCTGCGCACCCTGATCCACCGGCACCTCGGCCTCTACGCCAACAACGAAGATTATGCCAACGTGGTCATGCTGACCCTCAAGGGAAACCGCAACTTCCTGCAAACCGAAGCGTACAAGATCGTGCAGGCCTCCGCCAGAGTAACGACACAGGTCCTGGAAGAAGGGATCCGCACGGGTGAATTCCGATCGAGCATGAAGCCCAATCTTGTTCGGGCCATGATCTGGGGAACGATCGAGCACCTCGTGGTCAGAAGGCATCTGCTGGGGAAACCCGAAGACCTCACGGCTCTGGCCGACGATATCACCGACATGATCCTGAACGGCATAGTAGTCCCGAAGAACGAACGTACAGTGAATGTTAATGTGATGGTGACCCATAGAGGGAACGAACAATAACCGTTCTCCATCTTTTTCATTATACGGAGCGTCGCATGAACCTGGCAGAATACCTCCTCCACTCCGCCGAACGGTTTCCGGAGAAAACGGCCGTTCGGCACGAAGGCGACCGGATCACCTTCCGGGATCTGAACCGGAACTGCAGTCGGCTTGCGCGCGGTCTCGGCGACCTGGGCTTGTCCCAGGGAGATCGGTGTATCGTCATGATGCCGAACAGCATTCATTCCCTCACCGTGTATTACGCGCTGGCGAAAATGGGAGCGGTGGTGGTGCCGGTAAACTTCCTCTACAAATCCCACGAACTGGAACACATCATCGGCGATTCGCGAGCCAGGGCGTTCATCGGGGCTGCGGCCTATCTGGACGAGGTGAAGAAGGCCCTTCGGAACCAGCCGGAGGGGCCCGAAATAAAACTGGCCCTGGGTAGTGGAAACGATCCCGACTTCAAAGCACTGGAAGGGGTTGCTTCCGCTTCCGACGAATTCCCGCTCGTTCCCACCCTGGACGACGATACGCTGAACATCCTCTACACCTCCGGAACAACCGGCGTTCCCAAAGGAGTCATGCTCACGCATTCCAATCTGGCTCGGAATGCCGCAATTCTCGCCGGGATGAGGGGTGTCATCGAACCGGACACGGTGGTCGTCGGGACGCTCCCCCTCTATCACGTCTACGGGATCACCAGCGTGATGAACGTCTCCATGTACCTCGGTCTCACCATCGAACTCTTCACCCACTTCGAACCGGAAAAAATCCTGCAGACCATCGAACGGGAAGAGCGCACCATTCTCTTCGGGGTGCCCACCATGCTGAACCGGTTGACCCAGGTGGCGTTGGAACATCCCCTCAAACGCTCGTCCCTCAAATTCTGCATATCGGGAGGCGCTTCCCTGCCGGTCGAATTCCTGACCAGATTCGAACATCTCTTCGCCACTACGATCCACGAAGGCTACGGGCTGACTGAATGTCCCGTATGCATCGAAAATCCCTATGGGCAGGATACCAGGCCCGGGTCCATCGGGATGCCCATCCCCCAGTTCGAATCCCGAATCGTCGACGAGGCCGGGAACGAAGTCCCCATGGGCCAAAAGGGAGAACTGACCATCAAGGGCCCCGGAGTGATGAAGGGCTATCTGAACCGACCGCTCGATACCCGGCAGACGATAAAGGACGGCTGGCTCTTCACCGGCGACATAGCTAGGATGGACGAGGATCGCTTCATTTATATCGTGGACCGCAAGAAGGAACTCATCATCCGGGGCGGCTACAACGTGTATCCGCGCGAGGTGGAAGAGGTCATCTACCGCATTCCCGAAGTTTTGGAAGCCGTTGTATACGGCATACCACATCCCGACCTGGGAGAGGAAGTAGCCGCCGTGGTCGTGCTGGAAAAAGGGGCCGGGAGAGACGCTCAATACATTCGGGACTACGTCAAGGAACGGGTGGCCCCGTACAAATATCCGCGAAGCATCCTGCTGGTCGATGAACCGCTCCCCAAAAGCGGCTCCGGCAAGCTGCTGAAGAAAGAAGTCAAGAAACTCTACGGCTCGCAGCACTGAACCCCGGACCGGAGTGTTCATTCACCCGAAGGAGAGATCATCGGTGGACGAAATCAGAAAAATACTCATTGTCGGCGCCGGCACCATGGGCCACGGACTTGCCTTTCTGTTCGCCCGGGGGGGTTTTGAAGTAGCCCTGGTGGACAAGAACCCCGAAGCCCTCGACCGGGCATCCCGGATGATCGATTCGGTGGCAAGGACCATGGTAAAAGGCGAAGTTCTGTCCGAGCAGCAAGCCGGAGAGATCCCCGGCCGAATCCATACCGGTACCTCCATCGAGGAGAGCGGGAAAGACGCCGATCTGGCCATCGAAACCGTGGATGAGGACCCGAACGTCAAGCGGGCGGTATTCCGGCTGCTTGACACGTACTGTCCGAAACACGCCATCCTCGCCAGCAACACCTCGGCACTCAATATCTTTTCGGTCGTCGAAACCGAAAAACAGGACAGAATCGCCATCACGCACTTCTTCGCTCCCCCCTACCTCATTCCGCTGGTCGAAGTCGTTCCCGGAGAGGGAATGAGCAGCGACCGCGTGAACCTCCTGCTGAGAGTGCTCGAGTCCCTGGGAAAAACGACCCTGCTGCTGAAATCGTATGTACCGGGGTTCATCGTCAACCGGATACAGCGAGCCATCGCCCGTGAAGCGTTCTCGCTCACGGACAAGGGAATCGTCAGTATCGAGGAGATGGACAAGGCGGTGAAGGCCAGTCTGGGAATCCGGCTACCGGTGGTTGGGGTGATGCAGACCTACGACTTCACGGGGCTGGACGTCTCGCAGAAAATCTCCCGGGAAACACCCATTCCCCTCGAAGCCTCGACCACTCCTTCCACCACGATAAGCGATCGGGTCAAGAGAGGCGAATTGGGCGTGAAAACGGGAAAGGGACTTTACGACTATTCCGGCCGGACGACGGAGGAGGTCCTGGAAGCCAGGGACCTCAACTACCTCCGCATCCTGAGTGCCATGGAGAAAATGAAAGCCCTGTAAGCGCAGGGCGGAAAAAATCGCATCCAATCAGGAGATACGCCATGAGAGAGGTTGTTATTGCAGGTTATCTGAGAACGGCACAATCCCGGTCACGACCGAACGACCCGGCACGCGACTGGTTCCATGCGCTGCGGGCGGACGATCTGCTGTCCGAGCTGCTGCCCGAACTTCTGGACCGGACGGGAGTCAAGCCGGAAGAAGTGGAAGACTGCATCACCGGTTCCGCCATCGGCGTCAGCGAGAACTTCACCTATGGCGGCAGGTTCCCCGTCTTCCTGGCCAACCTCCCGGAAACCGTGGCCGCCAAATACGTGGATCAGCAGTGCGGGTCATCCATGGCCGCCGTTCACATCGGCGCCATGGAAGTCATGCTCGGGTATGCGGACGTGGTGGTCGCCGCGGGGATGGAACACATGACCCGCGTGCCCATGGGTCAGGCGTCGCGCAAGGAAGGCCACGTGAGCCTTAACCCACGGCTCGCGACGGAAGAAAAATACGCCCACTGGGACATCAAAAAATCCACCAACATGGGCAACACCGCCGAAAATCTCTTTGCGGCGACCGAATTCAGCAAGGAACAACTGAACGAATGGGCCAAGCGTTCGCACGACCGCGCGGCCAAGGCCCAACGCGATGGGTTTTTTGCCGGTGAAATCCTCCCCGTCAAGGCCGAACAGGCGGACGGCTCATTGTTGACCGTGAGCACCGACCAGGCCATCCGGGAAAACGTCTCGGTGGAATCCCTGAACCAGCTGAAACCGGCTTTTATCGAAAACGGCGTTATCACCGCCGGGAATTCATCGCCGCTCAACGCCGCTGCATCCTCCATGATCCTGATGACCAAAGAGATGGCCAGGGAAAGGAAAATCCGGCCGCTGGCCACCATTCGTTCCATCGGTTTTGCCGGGGTGGACCCCCGGGTCATGGGCGTGGGTCCCGTCCCTGCTTCGAAAAGGGCTTTGAAGAGTGCCGGACTGCAGGCGAGCGACATCGATTTCTGGGAAATCAATGAAGCCTTCACCATCGTTGCTCTGAACTGCATCAAGGAACTCGGCCTGGACCCGGAGCGGGTGAACGTAAAAGGAGGCGGCACGGCCATCGGCCACGCCCTCGGAGCAACCGGGGTCAGGCTGGTGGGGACGCTGGCCAGAATTCTCAAGGAAGAAAACGGTCGTTTTGGTTGCGCCAACGCCTGTTGCGGCGGAGGCCAGGGAGTCGCAACCATCATCGAACGAGAGGAATATAACTGGTAGATACAAAGTCCGGGGCCGAGCAACGGCACGGACCTGAATCCCGAGGAGAAACCGGAGGCTCAAAATGAGTGGCCAGAAGATTATAGTGACGGTAGCCGTTACCGGCGGCGTGGGCGACAAATCGAGACACCCGGAATTACCGGCGAGCCCCAAGGAGATCGCCGACAGCGCTCTCGAAGCGCATGCCGCCGGAGCCGTTGTAGCTCACATCCACGTCCGGGACCCGGAGACGGGGGAGCCGTCCATGGCCCTCGAATACTATCGGGAAGTGACGGAACGAATCAGGGACGCTTCGGACATGATCGTCAATCTGACTACCGGCGCGGGAGGCCGGATCATACCGGACGACGGGGAAACGGTGGGGCTCGGAACCGGCACCATATGGTGTTCGCCCGAGAAAAGGACCGAACACATCATCGCGATCAGACCGGAACTCTGCTCCCTGGACGTGGGATCCATGAACTTCGGAGACTTCGTCTTTGCGAACACCTTTCCCCATGTTGAGAAAATGGCGCGGATCATCAAGGAAGCGGGAGTGAAACCGGAACTCGAGGTTTTCGATCTGGGCCACATCAGGATCGGAAGAGCCCTGATCGAAAAAGGGGTGATCGAAGGAACTCCCCTCTTCCAGTTGTGCCTGGGCATCCCCTGGGGGATACCTTCCGGAATGAAAAGCATGCTTCTGATGCGGGACGCCCTTCCCCCCGACGCAATCTGGGGCGGGTTCTCCATCGGCCCGGAAAACTTTCCCATGGCGGCGCAGGTCGCTCTTCTGGGGGGCAACGTACGGGTCGGCTTCGAAGACAATTTTTACCTCGCCAAAGGCAATCCGGCCAAAACGAATGCTGAACTGGTCCAAAAGGCGATCCGAATCCTGAATGCTCTGGACAAGGAGCCGGCTTCCCCGACGGAAGCGAGAAAAATTCTGGGGCTGACAAAGCGCTGAAAGAAGAAAACGACGAAATGTTGCGGGCCGGGAATCGGCCCGAGAGAAAACTTTCAACGAGAGGTGTCGCCATGAGGACCAAGCAGCAATGGCTGGACGGAATATACAAGATGCAAAAGAACCTGTATCTGGGCGGCGAAAAAATCGGCCGTGACGATGAACGGTTCATCCCCACCACGAACGTCATGGGAAGGACCTTCGAACTGGCGCTCGAACCCGATTTCATCGATCTGCTGACCGCCACTTCCCATCTTACGGGGGAGAGGATCAACCGGTTCTGCCACGTCCATCAGACGGTGGAAGATCTCCATAAAAAGCAGGACATGACGAGGAAAATCTGCCACGCCGTGGGCGGGTGCACCCAGCGCTGCATGGGCGTCGACGCCATCAACGCCATCTACACGGTGTCCTACGAAGCCGATAAGGGAAACGACGGCAGCACCGAGTATCACAACAATTTCAAAAAGTGGCTGGCCCGGTTCCAGACGGAAGACCTGGTGGGATGCTGCGCCCAGACGGACGTCAAGGGCGACCGCATGCTGCGGCCGAGCGACCAGCCCGACCCCGATTCGTACGTTCACGTAGTGGAACGCAGGAAGGACGGCATTGTGGTGCGCGGATGCAAGCTCCACATCTCCGAAGCGGCCATCGCCGACGAGATGCTGGTGGTGCCCACGCGCGCCCTTATGGAAGCCGACAAAGACTACGCGGTTGCGTTTGCCCTTCCCGGCGACTGGGAGGGAGTGAAGCAGCTGGTGACGACCCACAACTATCGGGACCGCAAGCACTTCCCCAAAGGGTTCAACGCCGGAAGCTGCGATTCCTACGTGGTCTTCGACGACGTTTTCGTTCCCTGGGAGCGGGTGTTCCTGTGTGGCGAGTATAAGCACGGCGGAATCATGGCCCTGCTCTTCGCCCTCTTCCACCGGCACAGCTACTCGGGCTGCAAGCCCGCGTTGGGCGACTTGCTCCTGGGCGCCTGCGCCCTGGCCGCCGACGCCAACGGGATTTCCAAATCCAAACACGTGACCGACAAGCTCGCGGAAATCATCAAGGTGACCGAACTCGGCTACGCGGCCGGGTTTACCGCATCGGCCATGGGCAAGCCCGAACTCTACATTCCGGGCGTCGGCATGAGACCCTACGGCCCCGGCAACATGATTCCCAACTCCATTTACTGCAACGTGGGCCGCTGCCTCAGCGGCGAGGCGGTTTTCCACGAAATGGAAACGCTCGCCGACATCACGGGCGGTATTCCGGCCACCTTCCCCTACGAAGGTGAGTTCGTGAACCCCGAGGTCAAGGAATTCACCATGAAGTACATTACCCGCAGCAGCAAGATGTCTCCGGAGAACCAGGCCCAATTATGGCGGCACATCGGGGACATCGCGGTATCGGCCAAGGGCGGGTGCTCCCTGTTCGGCGCCCTGCACGGCGGCGGATCGCCCCGCATGGAGAAGATCGCCATAACGTCCCAATACGATATCGAAGCCCGTCGGGAACTGGTACGCAAAATCGCCGGAATGACCAAGGATTGAGGGAAGAGAGGGGTTGTTTTCGGGGAACCCCCTTTTCGAGAAAAGGCGGTTCCCCGGACCCTTCCGCGAAAAGCTCTCATCTGAAGTGGACGGAAAGCCCGTACGTGAGGCGGGCGGAAACGCTCCTCTATCGACAACCTCAATGGAGAGGGACGGGGGCGCTTTGCAGGGATGCGGCACAAGAAATCCTTGTTGGCGGCTTCCGCCCGGCCGCACTTGACCGCGGGTAATTTCGAAGCAAGAGCAACAACTTTTTCGCCCAAAAGGGTTCTCCCGTTCGCTTCCGGGCGGACGAACGGAACATTCAGGTCGACGATATGAGCAGAGAAAGCGCGGAAAGAATCACCCATTCACTGTACTTCGAGGATTTTTTTATCGGGCAGCGGTTCGTCACCAATGCGCGTACGGTAACCGAAGCGGACGTGGTCAATTTTGCCGGTCTGTCCTGGGACCATAACCGGCTGCACACGGACGAGACCTACGCGGCGTCTACTCTGTATGGGAAACGAATCGCCCACGGCCTTCTCGGCGTCACCATCCATTCGGGCCTCGCCTACCAGATTACCGAAGACAGTATTCTGGCCTTTCTCGAACTTACGTGGAAATTCCTGCTGCCGATTTTCATCGGCGACACGATATACGTCGATCAGACTGTCCGGGACCTGCGCGAATCCTCCAAGGAGGACCGGGGCATCCTCACCTTTGAAAAGAAGATCATCAACCAGCGGGACGAGGTAGTGCAGACGGGCACGACCACCATCCTGCTGGCCAAAAGAAAAGGGCCGCGCGGCGGTTAGGGATTGAGCGGCTCCGTTTTGCTGTAATCGACTATTTTCCTGCTATTCAAACGGATTGAGGAGGTTTGCCGATGGCGATCAAAAAGATTTTCGTGGCCGGCGCAGGTCTCATGGGAGGGGGCATCTCCCAGGTATGCGCGCAGGCCGGATATGACGTGACCATGCGGGACCTGACGGATGAAATCGTAAGCAAGGGGTTGAAGGCCATCCACTGGTCGGTGGGGAAGCTGGTCGAAAAGGGAAAGGTTTCGGGCACGGTGGAGGAGATCATGGGCCGCATTCATCCCGCGACCGATCTCTCCGGAGCGGCGGAAGCCGACTTCGTGTTCGAAGCCGTTCTGGAGAAAATCGAGATCAAACGGGAGCTGTTCTCGGAACTGGATACCGTCTGCCCGGCCCATACCGTTTTCGGATCGAACACCTCCGCCATTCCCATCACCAACATCGCCCAGGTGACCAAAAGGCCGGACAGGTTCGTGGGCACCCATTTCTTCAGTCCCGTTCCCATGATGCGGATCCTGGAGATCGTCCGGGGATGCGCCACGTCCGAGGAAACCGTCGGGATCGCCGAACAGTTGGGCCGGAGCCTGGGCAAGGAAACTGTCCGGGTCAACCGGGACGTTGCCGGCTTCGCCCTCAACCGCATCAATTTCCCCGCCACGGTCGAAGCCATACGTCTGGTGGAATCGGGAGTGGTGAGCGTGGAAGACGTGGACAAAGGCATGCGGTTGGGTTTCGGACGGCCCATGGGACCCTTCGAAACCGCCGACCTGGCCGGTCTGGACGTGGGCTTCAATGCCCTGAAGGCGGTGTACGAGGAAACCCGCGACCCAAAATTCTATCCCCCCATGCTGCTGCAGCGGAAAATCGCCCTCGGACATCTCGGCCGGAAAACGGGAATCGGCTGGTACAAGTATGACGAAAAAGGCAACAAAATCGGTCCGACAGACTAACTTTCCCCAAGAAGCGAACGGAGCAAGGGAATGAAACAGCAGAACATCCTTCTGGAAAAGCAGGGGCACGTCGGCATCGTCACCATCAACCATCCTCCGGCAAATACCTGGAACTGGGCCACCATGGAGGAGTTCGAAGAGGCCGTCAACGAAGTGGAAAACGACCGGGAAATCCGGGCGGTGGTCCTGACGGGCGCCGGGGAAAAATGCTTCTCGGCCGGTTTCGACGTGAGCGACGCCGCCAACGCGCACAAGACGAGCCCCAAGGGGAGATCGTTGTGGACCCGGTTCGATCGGCTGGACAAGCCCACCATCGCGGCCATCAACGGCCACGCACTGGGCGGGGGGCTGGAAATCGCCCTGTCCTGCCACTTCAGGATCATGGCCGATTCGCCCAAAGCCATGCTCGGGCTCACGGAACTCAACCTGGGCATCATCCCCGGATGGGGTGGCACCCAGAGGCTGTCTCGAGTGGTGGGCCGCGCCAAGGCGCTGGAAATGATCCTCTTCAGCAAAACCGTCAATGCCCATGAAGCATTGGAGATCGGTTTGGTGAACAGCATCTCCCAACCCGAAAAATTGATGGCGGATGCCCTGGCCCTCGCCCAAAAGCTGGCCGAACGACCGCCCATCGCGGTGAGCAGCGTGCTGCGGGCCATGACGGCGGGCCAGTATGAAGGCATGGAGGCGGGACTGAAGTCCGAAGACGATGGGGCCGTCCGGGTGGGCGCTTCCAAGGATCGCCAGGAGGGATTCAAAGCCTTCCTCGAAAAACGCAAACCCGTGTTCACGGGCGAATAACCGGGCAGTAGACCGGCTGCCGTAGAAGTGACCTTTCCCTTCCTTTTTCCGCTTATAACGTGATACTCCCCCCGCCTCCGGCACCCCCCCTCATTGGGGGGCAAGGGGGGAGTCGATTTGCGCCTGAATCGCACACGCAACGTCTTTCGTCCCGCGTGCAGCGGGACGCCCATTCCTCTGTTGAACGAATACACGTTGCGATGCATACTTGCGCTGAACATTTCCATCGGCCGCGCCTGCCGAATGTCACACCTTCCTGGCCTGTCCGTCCCAGTATTCGTCGCGCAGAACGCGCTTCAATATCTTGCCCGTGGGGCTCTTGGGCAGCGCATCCCGGAACTCCACATAGCGCGGTTTTTTGTAGCTGGCCAGAATTTCCTTGCAGAACCCGATCAGTTCCTCTTCGGTCGCCTGTGTGCCGTCCTTGAGCACCACCACGGCCTTGACCGATTCCCCCCAGTGGTCGTCGGGAACGCCGATGACCGAAGCTTCCAGCACGGCCGGGTGTCCGTAGAGCACCTCTTCGATCTCACGCGGGTAGATATTCTTGCCGCCGCTGATGATCATGTCATTCTTGCGGTCCACGATGTAGATGTACCCTTCGGCGTCCTTGCGGGCGAAGTCGCCGGTGTGCAGCCAGCCGTCGGCCAGGGTGGCGGCGGTTTCTTCGGGGAGGTTCCAGTAGCCGATGGTCATGGCTTCGCTGCGCACCACCAGTTCGCCCACCTCGCCCACGGGAACGTCTTTTCCGTCGAATCCCGTGACGCGCGCTTCGAAATCGAGCACCGGCCGGCCGCATGACGCCAAGCGCCCCACTTCCTCCTCGGTGCCTTCCAGCTTGTGGTCTTCCGGTTTCAGAATGGTGGTCATGGGACCGGTTTCGGTCTGCCCGTAGAACTGCATGAATCCGCATTTGAAGCGGCGCATGGCCTTCTTCAGCAGTTCCACCGGCATGGGTGCGGCTGCATAGAGGATGAGGCGCAGGGAGTCGAGGTCGTGGGTTTCGATGCTCTTCTCCTGCAGCATGGTGTTGACCATGGTGGGGACGAACTGACAGATGGTGATGCGGTGTTTCGCCAGAAGGTCGAGCACTTCCGCCGGCTTGAAATGGCCCTCCCGGCGAATGACCACTGTGTTGCCCATGAGGAGGTGGCAGAAACGATCCTCGAACGTGATGTGGTAGAAGGGAAACAGCAGGAGCACCCGGTCGTCGGGACGCAGCCCCATTTCGATGGTCGCGGTCACGGCGTTGACGAAGTTGTGCTGATGGGTGCGCATGGCTCCCTTGGGCCTGCCCGTGGTGCCGGAAGTGAGGAATATGGACATCAGGTCGGTGGGCAGCACCTGGACCGGCGGTTCTTCCGCGCTCTCGCCTTCCAGCAGTGATTCGTAATCGCGATGAGGGCCTGCCGGGCCGCCGCCGAGACAGACGAGCGATTCAATGGAACCGCCCGACGACAGGTAGGTTTCCACCGTTTCCCTCAGTTCGTCCTGGTAGATGAGGAATCGGGGTTTTATGTAATCCACGATCTGCCGGAATTCCCTCTGCCGCAGCAGGTTGTTGATGGGGACCATCACCCCGCCCGCCTTGCACAGAGCGAAATAGATCTCGTAGAACTCGATGCAGTTGTGGGCGAGCACCGCCACCCGGTCGCCCTTGCGCAGCCCAATGCGCAGGAGACCGTTGGCGAGCCTGTTGATGCGCCGGTTCAACTCCCCGTAGGACAGGGATTTGTCATCCATGATGAAAGCGATTTTGTCGGGTACTCGTCCGGCGGTCCTTCGGATCATATCTCCCATGGGCATGGCGTCATCTCCGAATGGTGCGGCAGGTAGGTAGGTGTAAAATGAACCTGTAACTGGGGAAACCCTTTTTCGGGAAAAAGGGTTTCCCCAGTGCCCCTTTCCCAAAAAGCTTTAAGATAGGTTCTTGCCGCCCTCCCCTTTCGGGGCAAGCTAGTGGGGGAACCGGATCAGCTCCCACCCTCGTTTTTCCGTATACTGTATACTAACTATCGGAAAAACGGTGTCCTCGCGCCAAACTTCACCTCGTTCCCAGTGCAACTTGGGAACGAGGTGAGGCACTCGACGTCTCAACAGGTCATTGTTTCAGCAAGGGGGAACCGATTCGAGTTCTACAGCTTCCCCAGACTCCGCAGCACCTTCTCCGGCGTGATGGGAAGGTCCTTGCACCGGTAGCCGGTCGCTTCGTACACCGCATGGGCTACCGCCGCGGCCGTGGGAATGGCAAGCCCCTCCCCCGCTTCCTTGGCGCCGAACGGGCCTTCCGGTTCGTACGTTTCCACCTCCACCGACTCGCTCGGCGGCATGTCCAGGGCCGTGGGGACCTTGTAGTCGAGGAACGTGGTGTTCAGCGTGTGGCCGTCCTTCATGATGAACTGTTCCGAAAGCGTGTAGCCCACTCCCATCTGTATGGCGCCTTCCAGCTGTCCTTCGACGGCCTTCTTGTTGATGGGCACGCCGCAGTCGTGGGCGGTGTAGATTTTGTCCACTTTCACCAGACCGGTATGTTCGTCCACCGTCACTTCGGCCACCTGCGCGCCAAAGGAAAAGGCGGGACTCACCAACCCCTTGTTGCGCGGCGTGTAGAACCCCTGAGCCGTCAGCGGCGTGCCCTTGCGGCCCCGCAGCGCCTTGTAGACGCATTCGCCGAAACTGAGCCGCTTCTTGGGATTGGTCTTCACATAGACGTGGTCGCCTTCGAACGCGATGTCCTGAATCTGGTTGAGATCGAACTGGGTGAACATCACCTGGGCCAGCATGTCCTTGATCTTGCGGGTGGCGTCCAGAATGGCGTTCCCGTTCATCAACGTGACCCGGCTTCCCCAGGACCCGAGGTCCGCCTTGGGCACGGCGGCGGTATCGATGGCGGTGAGGCGTATCTTGTCGACGCCGATGCCCAGGTCCGCGGCCATTATCTGCCGGAGTACGGTGTCGGTACCCTGGCCGATGTCGCAGGCCATGGTCAGCAGCTGAGCCGTGCCGTCCTCGAACACCCGCACTTCCACGGCGGAAAAATTGTACTTGGTGTTGAACCAGTTGAAGACGCCGCCCGATATGAAGCTGTAGCACCCGATGCCCAATCCCTTGCCGGGCACCTTGTTCTTCCGCTTTTCGTCCCAGCCGCACAGGTCCCGCACCTTTTCGAGGCTCTCCTTGAACCCGCAGGTGGAAATGATGGCCACCTCGGGGATCACGTCGCCGTCTTCCATGGCGTTTTTAAGGCGCAGGTCGATGGGGTCGATACCAAGTTCCTCGGCCACCATGTTGAGCTGGCTCTCCATGGCGAAATAGGCCTGGGGCGCGCCGAAGCCGCGCATGGCGGACGCCGGCGGCTTGTTGGTGTAGATGTGCCGACCGAAGTAGCGGTAGGCGGGCAGCCGGTAGGCCATGTTGCCGAACGTGCCGCAGAGGAACGTGGCCGTCGGGCCCATGGCATTGTAGGCACCGCCGTCGAGCATCACCTGGAAGTCCTTGGCCAGCAGCATGCCGTCCTTGCTGAAGCCCACCTTGGAATAGAGCGTCATGCCGTGGCGACGACGTCCGAAACACATCTCGTCGCTGCGGGACAGGGTGAACTTCACCGGGCACCCGGTGCGCAGCGCCATGAAGGACGCGCAAAATTCCCAGGGCCGCAGTTCCATCTTGCCGCCGAACCCGCCGCCGATGGCAACCTTCATCACCCGCACGTGGTTTTCCGGAATGCCCAAAGTGGAAGCCAGCAAACACTGGACGATGTAGGGCGTCTGGGTGCTGGTCCACAGGGTGATGCGGCCGCCTTCCTCGGGTGCGGCCAGGGAGCTGCACGGTTCCATGTAGGCGTGCTGCACCGCGTGGACGCGGAAGGTATCTTCCCGCACGTAGTCGGCCTTGGCGAACATGCCGTCCAGGTCGCCGTAGTCGATCTTGCGCACCAGACTCACGTTGCCTTCGCTCTCGTCGTGGATGAGGGGCGCGCCTTCGGCGGTGGCGTCTTCCACGGTGTACACCGCGGGAAGTTCTTCGTACTCCACTTCGATCAGTTCGGTCGCCTTCACCGCGATGTCGTGACTCACGGCCGCCACGGCCGCCACTTCATCCCCCACGAAGCGGACCTTGTCCACGGCCAGCGGCAGTTCGTCCTGGCTGTTGGGAACCAGCCGCCAGTTGCCGTACTTGACCTGAGGGGTGTCGGCGCCCACGATCACGTCCTTCACCCCCGGAAGCGCCAGGGCCTTGGAGACGTCGATTCGCTTGATCCGGGCGTGGGGAAACGGGCTTCTGAGCAGCGCGCCGTGCAGCATGCCCGGCAGCTTGATGTCGTCGGTGTAGATGGCCTTGCCGGTCACCTTCTGCGGGCCGTCCAGCCGGGGTATGCTCTGTCCGATCAATTCAGGATTTTTCATAACGCACCTCCCTTGGCCCGAGCCACACACTGCTGCAGCACCCTCAGGGAGAGCACCTGCACCATCCTCCTGCGGTAATCGGCGCTGGACCGTACGTCGTCAATGGGCTTGGCGGCGTTCATGCACGCATCGGCCACCCGGACGAGGAGGTCGTCGTCGACCGTTTGGCCCATCATCATTGCTTCGGCATCGTGGCAGGGCAAGGGGGTGGGGGCTACCGACGCCAACGCCAACCGGCAGGAGTTCACGCACCCGTCCGATCCCAACCCGACGAATCCGGCGACCGCCACGGCCGCGATGTCCACCTTGCTGCGCGCGGACAGCCGTTCGTACGCGGAACCCGAAGGCCGGGGAGGAACGGGCACGGTGATCGCTTCGATGATCTCCACCGGCTCGAGTACGGTGACTCCCGGTCCCTTGAAAAAATCCGCAAGCTTAATTTGGCGGCGTCCGTTGGGGCCTACCACTTTGACGGACGCGTCGTAGACCAGGAGCGGACAGGCGGTGTCGGCGCTGGGGGCCGCATTGGCCAGATTGCCCGCCACGGTGCCCATGTTGCGGATCTGGGTGGTGGCCATCACCGAACAGGCATGGGCCAACCCCGGATACTGCGCCTGCACGGCCGGTGTATCGGCCACCTGGGAAAGACGGGCGGTGGCTCCGATGACCAATCCGTCGGGATCGGTGAACGAGACGTTGTCCAGCCCCGGAATGTGCCGGAGGGAGACGAGGTGTCTGGCGTCCAGCCCCCTCGCCTTCAACTTGGGAACCAGATCGGTTCCCCCGGCCAGGACCCTCACGCTGACGCGGTGCTCTACGAGCATGTCCAATGCCCGTTCAAGCGTGGTGGGCTGGTGCACCGAGAATTGTTTCCGGGCCATGGGTTATGCCTCCTCGGTTTCCGTGGGGTGCAGTTTCTTGGCGGCCAGATCGATGGCTTCCACGATCTTGACATACCCGGTGCAGCGGCAGAGGTTTCCGGACAATCCCGCCCGGATTTCCTCTTCGCTCGGGTGAGGATTCCGGTCCAGCAGATATTTAGTGCTCATGATCATGCCCGAGGTGCAGAACCCGCACTGAACCGCCTGTGTATCCACGAACGATTCCTGAATGGGATGCAGCTTGCCGGGCGATTCGGCCACGCCTTCGATGGTGGTGATCTCGCACTTCTGCACTTCCACCGCCAGGGTGAGGCAGGAACTCACGGAGCGCCCGTCGATAATCACCGTGCACGCGCCGCAGTCGCCGATGTTGCAGCCTACCTTGGTGCCGGTGAGGTTGAGTTCCTCCCGCAGAACTTCGGCCAACGTCTGCCAGGGATAGACGGCTACCTCATACCGGTACCCGTTCACCGTCAGTTCTATGAGTTGCTTGGTCATTCCTCCACCTCTTTGAAAACAAATTCGTCGCTCGCGCGATCGTCTCGAACAACCGCCGTTGGAACGCTTCTCCGGTTCCGGCTCGCTGATCGGGATTACCGGAAAAGAAGCTTCCGTTATGCCTGCCGTTGATCATAACTTAATATCTTGATTGTAAATATATAAAGTTTTTTCCGCCGTCAAGTGCTTTTGCCGCGAACGCTCTTTCCCGGCGATCACTACATGAGCCGCTTGGCGATGACCATCTTTTCCGCTTCCTTGGTGCCCTCATAGATTTCCAGTATCTTGGCGTCCCGGTAGAAGCGCTGGATGTCGTATTCGTCGATGTATCCGTAGCCGCCGTGCAGCTGCAGCGCATGGTCGCACACCCGCACCGCGGTTTCCCCGGCATAGTATTTGGCCATGGAGTTGAGCGTGGGGTTGGGGGTCCCCCGATCCACCAGCCAGGCCGCCCGATAGGTGGCCATGCGCGCCATTTCGATACGGGTGGCCATTTCGGCCAGCGTGAACTGGATCGCCTGATTGCTGATGAGCGGACGGCCGAAGGTGTGGCGCTGCTTGGCGTAGCCGACGGCCAGGTCCAGCGCGCCCTGAGCCAGCCCCACCCCCTGGGCGGCCACCGTGGTGCGGGTGGCGTCGAAGAATGCCATGAGCTGCTTGAACCCCTGCCCCTGCTTCCCGATGAGACTGGATACGGGAACCCGAACGTCTTCAAAGGCTACTTCGGCGGTGTCGCTGGCCCGGAGCCCCAGCTTGCCCTTGATGGGATGGGCCGATACGCCCGGGCGGTCCGCGTCGACCATAATCAGGCTGTGGCGCTGGTGCGGCGAAGCCGCCTGGGGATCGGTGAGGCAGAACACCGCCATGAAATTGCACACGGTGCCGTTGGTGATGAACATCTTGTTGCCGGTGATCACCCATTCGTCGCCGTCGCGCACCGCCTTGGTGCGGGCCGCGGCAATGTCGGTGCCCGCGTCGGGTTCGGTATAGGCCCCGGCGGCGATGGCTTCGCCCCGGGCCAGAGGCGGCAGGTATTTTTGCTTCTGCTCCTCGGTGCCGAAAAACATGATGTTCTGGGACCCGAACGCCGCCGATTCGACGGCCTGGGTGATACCCAGGTCCACCCGCGCCATCTGTTCGATGATCAGGGCCTGCTCCAGAAACCCGTATCCCGCCCCCCCGTACTCATCGGGGATGGTGGGACCCACCAGCCCTATTTCCGCCGCCTTGCGCACGATCTCCCTGGGGTACTTTTCGGCGCGGTCGTACTCCTTGGCCACCGGCGCAATTTCCTGCTGAGCGAACCGGTAGGCCGTTTCCTGGATAAGCTTCTGCTCTTCGTTCAGTTCAAAATCCATGAATCGCTATCCCCGGGCTATGATGTATGCGGTTTGGCTCACGGCGTGCTGCGGCCGATGAGCAGCATGTTCCCCTTGCGGTTCAAACGGTCGTACTCTTCGTCCAGATGGCGGCGCATCCATTCGAGAACAGTTTTCTCGTCCGGCCGCACGAAAACAGGCCGGTAGAGATCGATGTCCTCCCGCCAGAGTGTCCCTTTGGTTTCCCCGGCGAGCGGCGTGTCCGGGTAGATGCGTACGCCGAGCTGCACGGCGATCTGGGCCGGCCGGGCGCGATTGATGAGCCGGCACGTCTCGCCGACGCTCTCTTCGTCCTCGCCCGGATACCCCACCAGGAGGTGGAACCCGAATTGGGCGTGGTCCAGTTCGCCGCTTTCCAACCGACGGCCGGTAACCCGCCGGTAGGTATCAACGGCGGAGAGAATGTCGTCCGCTTTGTACGGCTTGCGCAGCCGCTTGAGAATCCGGTCCGAACCGCTTTCGATGTCGAACGGAAAGAACATAGCCCGCCGTCCGGCGCCGTCCGGCTTTTCGTGCAGAGCCCAGCCGTTGGTGGCGCACGCCAGTTCCAGGAACTCCTCGTCCAGGTTGCCGGGGTCCAGGTAGCCGTGCCACGAATGGGGAACGAACCGTCGGTCCCGCATGGCGCGCAGAATCGATTTGGCATGGTCCAACGGGCGGTTGAAAATGTCGTCGGCGAACATGAAACGCAGGGGCCGGGGCGGGTTGTGTCCGGCATGCACTTCGTGCAGGAGCAGCAGTTCTGCCATCACGGCGTCCGGGTCCTTGAGCACCGGCCGGGGTCCGTTGATGAGGGGGTACGGACAATAGCCGCACGCCTGTCCGCAGCCGATTTTGGTGCGCAACCCGAAGGTGGATTCCCCCACCGGAAGGTTCAGGTAGCTGTCGAGCAGGTTCCTGTTCTGCAGCCTCCCCACGCCGATTTCACCTCGATGCACGATGCGAGGGACTTCCCGGCTTTCCAGAAGGTTCCGTACCGTTTGCGGAAAGGACGTTTCTCCCGGCCCGATGAGGCCGTGCCAGTTGTCCGGCCGCTCGGCGAGGAAGGCTTCCGGCATCATGGAGAACGCCGTGCCGCCCAGAATCACGCCGGTGTGGGGCTCGGCGTACTGCTGCACGCAGTCGAGGTAGGATCGCAGCTGCGGCAGGTAGTAATGGAGGCCGGGATCGCCCTCCATAATGGGATAGGTGGAATCGATGTTGCGCAGGCTGATGCCGATGACGTCCCAGGGCCGGGACGACACCGCATCCTTTATGACGGCCAGGCTCCGGGTCGACCGTTCGGACAGGTCGGGGGAACCCAGCGGGCCGCCGAGCCTGGTCAGGTCCAGAATATACGGCCGCCCCGAACCGTTCTGTTCGACGGCCCCCTGCAGATAATCCAGCCCGATGGGATAGACCGGAAAGGCCTCGTTGAAGGGCGTGGTATTGGTATCTATGAGCAGAATCTCAGCCATGCGTTTTATGCCGACAGGTAACTCTCTTCCAGCGATTTCACCAGATTGGTCATGACGCGGTAGTACGGCGCCGAAATTCCCAACTGCGTTGCGTACTCGACCACCTTGCCCCCCAGAAAATCGATCTCCGTGGGCCTTTTGGCGGCCACGTCCGCGCACATGGAGTCCTTGTGTGCTCCGACTTTTTCCAGATATCCCATGGCCTGCTTCATATAATCGGCGCCCAGATCGTAGCCTTTCCCCTTGGCCACGGCCAGAATTTCCCGGAAGCAGTTGTCCGCGATTTCCCGGGTGGGGGGAAAGTCCAGCGCGCCCTTGATGGTCCGATCCGTCACGGCGCAGATGGAAGCCATGGTGCATTTCATGATCATCTTTTTCCAGATGAAGAGCTTTATGTCGTCCACCAGTTCCGTATCAAGGCCCGCCCGGGTGAGCGTCGCGGCCAGGTTTTTTCCCAGTTCCCGGTTGGACGGGTCCAGACAGCCCAGCGGATTGGGCCGGTTGAAGAAGGCCACTTCCGCCGATCCCGGCCCCTTCAGGGCGGTCCCGTAATTGAGCGACATGCGAAACGCCGCTTGCGGGCCGAAACGGTCGGCAATCAGGTCTTCCGGCCCCAGCCCGTTGTGGGTGCTCACGAGCACCATGCCGGGCCGCCATATCCTGGCCACGTCGTCCAGCACGCTGTTCAGACTGAACGTTTTGGTGGCGATGAAGATCACTTCGGGCAGCGGTTCGGGAACGTCGAGCAGGCTGGTGTAAAAGGAAGTCACTTTCGCGCTTCCGGAAAACGCTCCGGTAACGGAAATTCCGTCCCGCAGGATGCGCTCCCCGGCTTCGGAGTTTCTTCCTACGAGCACCACGTCCTTGTTTTCGGCCAGCAGTGCGGCGGCCAGCACCGTACCGGTGGCGCCGATCCCCAAAACGGCCATGCTGGGTTGAACCATGATTGAATTCCTCCCTGTCCTACCATTCACACCGGCGGGGGAATTTCTTTCCCCGCGCCCCCTGTAGACTATTTCCCGCTTCGTTCGAAATAACATCTACTTATAATTATACCAATGGCTTAAGGTTTTCAAGGGAGGGTGTGGGAGGGAACTTTTTTCAAAAAGTTCCCTCCCAAAGTAAATCAGTCGGGCAAACGTCGGAATCAGCCGATTTCCTTGTCGTCCCGGTCCCAGTACCATTCCGGCAGACAGTCGCGCCATTCGATCCCGCGGCTGGTCAGGACCTTCCACCACTCCTTGCCGTCGTGCATCAGGTCCTTCCACGGCTTGAAGTTGTAATCCTCCATCCACTGGGGAGCGAACTCCTCGATGACCCGGTCGTGCAGGTCGAGCGGCGGGTTGGAAATGTCCTTGGGGTCCACCGCCTGTCTAACTTTGTCGTAAATGACGCCGTAGTTGGGACCGAAGGCCGGGCCGGTGAGGCCCATGACGCTGAGGCTGCCGATGTTGGCGGTGTACTGGCCGTGGTCGATGGCCGTACGCTGGCTCGCCACCCAATGTTCCCAGGCCTTGTATTCGCCGGACTTGTACTTGCCCATGGGATGTTCGGGGTCCCACTGGATGAGGAATTCGAAGTAGCTGGTATGCCCCATGTCGGTCATCTGGATCCAGCCTTCCTCACCGTACTCGTCCACCAGCGGCGGCGTGAACTTGCTCTCCTTTTGTTCGAGGAGCGTCTTGCCGCGCGCGAAGGAGTGTTCCAGGGTCTCCACCACGAACTCCACCGACACGTAGCCGCCCGCCGGCCACCACATACCCGCCGAGTCGGCATTCTTGATCCACGACTGGTCCGACTGCTTGGTGCGTCCCAGTTCGCCGCCCACTTCCTTCATAATGTCCATGAGCACGGATTCCTCATACTGCAACTGTTTTTCGCCGGTGTAGCCGATGAGCAGCACCCGGCATACCGAGGAAGTGGCCCGGCCGTCGCGGATTTTCTTCTCGTCCGGACCCCACTTGGACCAGAAGTCCTCGCGGGAACTCGATTTACCCCGGTAGCGCCAGATGGTGGGCACACGCATCACGGCCGCGCCGATCTCGCAGCGGGAAATTTCCCGCATGGCGGTGCGCATGGAGTCTTCGGAGGGCATGCGGAAGTTGTACCATTTGATGCGGTTGTCGGGAAATTCCAGGGTGCTCATCATGCCGCGTTCCACCGGCTGCATCCGTTCGGGCAGGAACAGGGGATGCATCTTGACGGCCATCTTGGTGATGATGCCCACCTTGCCCCACCAGCCGAGGTAACCGCGGAGCAGACCTCGGAGGTCGGGTCCCGGTCCTTCCCCCCAATAGGGATCGTCGGAACTCGCCAGGGAACCCAGCCGGATCAGCTCGCCGTCCGGCAATACCCATTCCACGCCCAGAATGCGCCGGGTGGCCAACCCCAGCCGGTAGTTCAAGGGCGAGTAGTTGCAGGTGAGCATGTTGCCGATCACCGCCGCCTGCGAGCCGCCGCCGGGCGTCATGGTGTAGAGGCCCCGTTCCTGGGCTTCGGCCTGCAAAGGCGAATGAATCTGCCCCGGCCCCACGATGGCCACCATGTGCTTCTCGTCCCATTCCAGGCCCCGCATACGCGACAGGTCGATGGAAACGTGGAAGGGCACCTTGCCGCCGCAGTGCACGCCCCAGAAGGCCCCGATGGGGGTATAGGGCAAATGGTAGCGGAAGCAAACCTTGACGATCTTCTGCACTTCGTCGGTATTATTGGGCATGACCACCACGCCCGGAGGCTGCTGGCCGCGCTGATAGATGCAGTCGTGGATTTCGCCGCCCTTGACGTAGCTTTCGGTGATGGCGGCGTCGTCGGTGATCCACTCGGGTCCCACGATATTCTGCAAGGCGTTGTAAGCCGCCTTGGGCACTCTCTCGGTAACTTTAGGCATGGTCGTTACATCCTTTCTCTAAAGCGCCCGAGCGACAAGCTCGGTGATGTCGAAAACCTGGACCTGATGGTCGCGGCCCTTCAATCCGGCCTGGAACTGCTGCTTGCAGTAGGGGCAGGCGCTGGCCACGGCTTCGGCGCCCGAAACCTTGACTTCCTCCAGCCGCTCGTCCACGGCATGGGACGCGAGGTCCGGGTAGGCTTCCGGTACGCCGCCGTGCCCGCCGCAGCACCAGGAGAATTCGTGGTGTCGCTTCATTTCCAGGAGTTCGACGCCGGGGATGGACTCCAGTATCCGCCGCGGCTGATCGTAGACGCCCTGAGTTCCCCGGTTGAACTGCTTGGCCTGGAAGTTCTCGGCCGGTTCCAGGCATCCCCACTGGCCGCGGGTACCTTCCCAGTGCGTGTAGGGCTCGGACATGCGGCCGAGGTTACAGGGGTCGTGCCAGGCGACCTTGAGGTCCACCTTATTGGAGAGCTTGAGTGCTCCGTCGGTCAACCCCTGGTCGATCAGTTCGGTGACGTGAACCACTTCGAACGGAAGATCGGAGGTGTTCGTCTTCATCATGCGCGGATAATCCACTTTCCACGTCTTGTAGCATTCGGCGCAGGCCGTCACCAGCCGCTTGGCCCCGGTGCTCTTCATGGCTTCCAGATTGTGTTCCATCTGAGTGCGGAAGGCGTCGTAGTGGCCCATGGCGAACAGCGGATGGCCGCAGCACTGTTCGTTCGGCAGGAGCCTGTAGCCGCCCAATGCCCCGAGAATCTTGTCGGTGGACTGGGCGATGGACTTCTGCGTGTAGGAAGCGCCGCATCCGGCGAAATAGACGGTGTCCGAAGTGTCGTTCACGTTGGCCGGGTTCCAGAACAACCGCTTGTCCTGCGACGCGCCGAACCGGTTGTGCGTTTTGACGACGTTGTCCACCATTTTGCTGTGGGCTTCGGGGAACCGGCCACTCTGCACCATCTGTCCGCGCAGCGCTTCCAGGGAATTCATGACTTCCAGGTCCAGGTTGCGCTTGCAGCCTGAATCGCAGGCCCCGCACATCAAACACTGGAACACCATGTCCTTCATGCCCGGCGTGTCGTCCAGCCGCTCTTCGGTGAGCGCCAACCCCAGTTTGAGCCTGCCGTAGGCGACCTTGGAGAAATAGTACTTGCTATAGCTGGGGCAGCGGTACACGAACCGGTTGTCGGGCATGTAGATGTGGTCGAGCCACTTGCAGCTGGCGCAGCGCATGCACCGGCGCATGTCGTACATGTAGTCCTTCAGTTCCAAAGATCCTGAAACGATCATTTTCCGCCTCCTTTAGAAACAGACGTTGCCGGGGCACATGACGTAATTGGGGTCCAGGACTTCCTTCACCTTGGTGATGGTGTTGGTGTAACCCCTGGCATGTTCGAACACCATGGGCGAGAGCAGGCCGTAGGGACGCGAGAAGAACGCGCCGTCCTTGAAGAGCCGGCTTGCTGCTTCCAGGTAGAGCGCCCTGACCGTGTCCATGCCGTTGCCGTCTTCGGGATCGTAGTAGAACTGGTACTCCACGTGGCAGGCGCGGCCCTGTTCGATGGGCTGCAGGTAGAACCCCATCCGGTTCACGTCGTAGCCGTGGGACCCGGCCACTTCGATAACGGTCTGGGTGAACGCGGGCACCTGCTCCATTTTGGCAATGAAGAGCAGGTCCTGGCAGCCACCCTTGAGCGCATGTTTCCAGTAGATACGGTCGGCGGGCCAGGGCTTGCGCAGCATGGAGGGGATCTTCTTTTCCAGCCCGGGCGCCCCGTTGAGCGAAGTGTCGATGCGTTTGACCGCCGGAATGGCTGCGGCGATTTCGTCCAGGGCCTCTTTTTCATAGACCAGCTTGGTTTCCGGAGCCCGGGGCGGACCCGAAAGCACCATCACCATGAACCAGGGAGGCAGGAGCCGCTTGAGCGCTTCGTAGCTCTGAGTGGTGCCGTCGTTGAAGATGAGCGCGCCCACCTGATTGTTGAGCAGCAGACATTCGTTGCCGATCATGCGGCGCTGTATCTGGTACAGAGGCTCGATGGCATCGGCCAGCCGGTCGAAGGTGATGAAGTAGGTCTTGTCCAGCATCGGCATGTATTCAAATTTCACAATGGACCAGGTGACCACGCCCATGGTCCCTTCCGCGCCCTGAAAAAAGCGATACCAGTTGGTGCCCGGCCCCTCCGGATTGCCGCCCTTGGAGTCGGCCTTGTCGGGAAAACCCGGCACGCTGGCCGAACCGGTACGGAACCTCATGCCCGAACCCCAGATCACCTCGGTGGACGTCATGGGTTCCCCGTACTCGTAGCGGGGATTGGTCGGAACTTCCCGTTCCAGCAGGCTGGACACGACCGAGCTTTTGGCGAGGGGCAACAGCGGTATGACCATGCGATGGCCGATCTTCTCCATCTCCTGCTGCATCTGTTCCCACGTCACGCCCGGCTCGATCCTCGCCAACCGGTCGGGCACGTCGATGTCCAGGATACGGTTCATCCTTTTCAAATCAAGGACGATGCCGCCCATCTTGGGAAGCGTGCTGCCGTGAAAGTGCTGGTCGGAGCTGGCCGGGATCACCGGCATTTTGATCTCGTTTGCCAGCTGTACGATCTGATGCACCTGATCGGCATTTTCCGGCCGCGCCACGATGTCGGGCAGCCCCTGGCTCTTCATCAGGCTGTGATCCCTGGTGTAGGACGCCAGAATTTCGCGGCTGTCATCCACATTGTTCGACCCTACGATTTCCGCCAGTTTTTGTTTGAGTTCCACGTGACTCTCTCCTCGCGCTGACTAAGAAGTTAATTATTAATGTATTAACTAATTCCGTCCGGAGTGTCAACTGCTTTTTCGGATAAGCCGGTAAGGCCCGCCGTGCCTGGGTTACGGCCGATCGGCTCCCTCCCCTTACCCCCCTCAGCTGAGGAGATTGGTGAAGCCGGGGGAGCATTTATTACAGCCCCACCACATCGTTCTCCCGAAAACGGAAATAGCCGTCTTCGGTCAGTTTGATGAACGGGATAGCCGTGGCGGTCAGAACGTTGAGCGTCAGATGGGCATAGGGAAGGGTCGATCCCAGCTCTCCGGCCGCGCGCTGGAACTCCTTCATGCGGGCCGCGACTTCGGGCAGGGGAAGCTCGGAAACGTACCCGCCCACACTGAAAGGGATCTCGGCCAGCACCTTGTCGCCCAGACACGCCACGCTGCCCCCCTGCAGTTCGATCACCCGGTTGATCGCCGCGGCCAGACTCACGTCGTCGGCGCCTACGGCGGTCACGCCCAAACAGTCCCAGGTGACGCTGCTGGCCACGGCTCCCCGTTTGAGTCCCCAGCCCCGGACAAAGCCCACGAATTTTTCTCCCTTGCCGCCGGCCCGTTCCACGAAAACCACCTTGAGCAGGTCGCTGTCCGG
This sequence comes from uncultured delta proteobacterium, assembly GCA_963826125.1. Classification (GTDB taxonomy): domain Bacteria; phylum Desulfobacterota; class Desulfarculia; order JACQYL01; family CAWGVV01; genus CAWGVV01. The sequence continues at coordinate 2,345,146 of CAWGVV010000001.1, forward strand.
GTCGGCCATGCATTTGCCGTCGGCCACGGGGACGTCCGCCCTGCCCTCCCTGGTCACGAGCCCTCCCGGCTGCACGTCCATGGTCCTCACGCTCATACTCCCGCTGTCCGCCGGTGCGGATACGGTGAAATCCGCCGCCGAAACCGGAGACAGCCGCACCGTACGCAGGATTTCCGGATCATACGGCCGGCGGGGAAGGTCGACCGTCACCGCTCCGTCCCTGGCCACCATTTTCCCCTTGGCAATGACAATATCCGGCCGCATGCAACCGGGGTTCGGCAGGAGCAGTACGTCGGCCTGCCGACCGGGAGCCAACCCACCCAGCAACTGGTCCAGCCCCAGGTGTTCGGCCGGGTTGAGGGTGACCATGCGCACCACGTCCACCAGTGGCATGCCCAGGTCCAGCGTTTTCTGCAGAACATCCACCAGGTAGCCGTGTTCAAGAAGCATCTCGGGATTGGTGCCGTCGGTGACCAGAATCACCCGGCGGAAATCGATGCGGTCTTTGAGCGGAAGGATGATCTCGATGTCCTGTCGGATGTCCCCGTGCCGGATCATGGCGTACAGTCCCATCTCCAGCCGTTCGAGCACGTCGTCGGCCGAAATGGCTTCGTGGCAGCTTGCCGCCCCGGTGAGTACGTATGCGGCGAGCTTGCCGCCCTTGGCGCCGGCAGCGTGCCCCTGCACCAGCCTGCCTGCGGCGACGGTTTCTTCCATCAGCCCCAGCAGACGCTCGTCCCGGGAGAACACCACCCCCTGCCAGTAGGGTTCCCCCAGGCCGATCACCCCCGGCTGGGCGAGCAGCCGTCGGACGTCGTCCCGGGGAATGAAAAACCGCTCCACGGCCTTGCTTTTGGTGACCATGGGCGGAATGAGGCAGAAAAAATTGACCGGCCGGTCCACGGTCTGGGCCAGGAACGTTTCGAACCCGGCACTCCCCATGGCGAAGCCGTAGCTTTCCCCTTCGGTCACGTACGACGTGGTCCCGCCGGGGATGGAATAGTGCAGGAAATCGGCGATGTTCCAGTAGTTGCCGAGGTGGGTGTGAGCATCCATGTAGCCGGGACACATGATGCGCCCCCCGGCATCGATGACTTCGGTATCCGGACCGATCATCGCCCGGACGTCCTCACCCACATAGACGATTTTGTCCCCCACTATGGCCAGGCTGCGGTTCGGAACCAGCCGGCCGGAGTAGACATCGAGGAGCGTGCCGGACAGGATTACGAGGTCCGCCGGTTTCTTTCCCAGGGCCACGGAGATACCGTCGCGGGAAACCATATGATTCACCATCCTGCTGGAAGTTTGAACAACCGCACCACTCCGGGTTCCACACCTGTTGATGGGGGGAACCATGGGAGGGAGGAAGAAACGAACGAATAGTTTAACTAGTTAATCATTTATGCCGCAGCTATCCTGTCTCGTCAAGTGCATTACGGCTCGCCGACAGCGAATTTATCAGCATATTCCGCGGGCTGGACAACGATTCCGGTCGCTTGCTCACTCGGAGACCGTTTCGGCCGGAGCCGCCGCCTACCGAGTCCGCATCGAGGTTCCGCTTTGGGGAGGAGCGTATAACTACTTGACCCACAAAGAAATATCTTCCTTCTCGGCAGGGTGGATCGGAAATTTTCCCTGCTTGACTTTAACCGATGCGGACAATAGAGTTCATAATCAGTTTACATATTATCTATATAAGGAATCGCTGAATGGAGCTTGGAAACTACAAGAGCAGCCTGAGCCTGGATGAGAAAGTGATCATGGGAGTGGTGCGGATATCCGAACTTTTCAAGAAAAAGTCGTCGGCCATCTTCAAGAATTACGGACTCACGTTCGCCCAGTACAATGTCCTGCGCGTCCTCAATTCCTCAGAGGAGGGAGTCAACACCGTCACCAACGTGAGCAAGATCATGCTGGTGACCGGAGCCAACATGACCGGCCTTGCCAAGCGGCTCGAACGGGAAGGGTTCCTTCTACGTAAACAGCATCAGCGGGACGAACGGGTTACCTTGCTGGAAATCACCCCCAAGGGCAAGAAGACGCTGCTGAACATCGAAGCGGAGAAGGAGGAGCACATCAAGCACTATGTGGGGGGGCTTTCCGACAACGACAAGCGCCAGTTGCTGATGCTGGTGAAGCGCATCATCAGCAAGGACAAATCGGAAGTCACTGAATAGCCGCACGTCTCCGGAACGAGGTTCATTACGATTCCCCCGCTTCCTCATGCGAGGGAGCGGGGGAATGAGAGCCGAAACACGATCCGGCTGCTAGTATTTGCCGTACTTCTTTCCCGTTTGGATAAACGCCTTCAGGGTATCCGCCCGGCCGTCGTCCATGGCGCAGCCGATGCTCAGAATATAGCCGCCGTCGCCCGCTGCGACGTCCAGCAGCTTCTTGGTTTCCTCTTCCACCTGCTCAACCGTGCCGGTGACGATGAGGGATACCGGGAAACCCCCGCCGATGCACGATTTGCCGCCCAGAACCTTCCTGGCCTTGCCCATGTCGGTCCGGTCGAAAATGAACATGGACTGGCCCTTGGGCAGGTCGGTCAGGTACTCCAACCGGTCGTTGTAGCCGCCTTCCACAAAGCAGCAGGGCACGCACCCATTGTCGATGAGCCCCAGCATGACCGCCTTCAGGCTCGGCCAGTAGAACTTTTCGAACTGATCGTTGGACATGAAGCCGTCCGCTCCCTTGTGCAACGGGATGAAGACCAGCGGGTTGTTGTTGGCCATGGCCCCGCCCGCCCCGCATGAGACCATCAGCGGCACCAGCCGCTCCACCGCCGCCAGTACCTTGTCCGGCCTACGGTAGAGGTCCATCATCAGAGGACTCGTGCCCCGGAAGGTGTCGCTCAGCACGTCGAAGGGCGCCTTGGTGGCGCCGCCCGCGTAGAACGGGAAGCCGGAAGCCGTAATCTGCCCCAGATACTGCCCCAGAATGTTGATCCAGTCAAAGCACTGCTTCCCCGCTTCCAAAAGTGCCTTGTAGGCTTGCTGGATGGGCGGAGCGCCCAGGGTGACCAGCCACGGCACGGCCATGGGAAGTTCCATGGTGCCGTACATGGGGGGCATGCCCGCCAGCGGCTCAAGCGCGCTGTGGGTCCTGGGCAGCCACACGCGGAACCAGTAGTCCGTGGGATCGTTGATGAGGTGGTCGTACTCTTCCGGCTTCATGTACTCTTTTTCCACGAACTGGTAGGACAGCTCGTCCTTGACCCCGTGGCCGGGCCATTTGTAGAGATGATACCCCAACGTTTCCAGGGCCGGGCCGTACATGACCATGGGCGCGATGCCCGCGGCGTCTACCTCGAATTCCCTGGTGAAATCCAGTGCGATTTTCCCCAGCAGATTGGGGTCGTACATGGCCTGTCTGCCGGTATGTCCGTAAATCTTGATGGGAGCGAATGTGGTGAGCGGTATGATCGGCGCCCTGTCCGGCGTCTTCTTCAGCTGAATCGCATCCTTGATGATGGTTGCGCGATACTGGTAAGCGGCCTTGGCCTCTTCACCGGCGAATTCGATGCCTTCGCCCGAGGCCCATTTGGTCAGGAACGCATCCTGCTTTTCGGCTGGCGACAGCTTTTTCCCTTGCATCATATTCTCCCTCGCTTTCCGCCTGGCGCGGTGAACGGTTGCAAACCGGCTTAACTCACCCATTCCTTGCAGAGGTTGATTCCGGCCACGGCGTCGGTAACGAAAGCATCGGCGCCCACGTAGCTACGGACCTGTTCGTCCATTTGCCCGCCGCCGATGATCACCTTCACCTTGTCGCGCAGCCCTGCCGCGGCGAGCCCTTCCACCACTTCCTTCATGGGGCCGAAAGCCAGGGTGAGCAGTCCGCTCAATCCCACGACGTCCGCGCCGAATTCCTTGGCCTCGGCGATGATTTTTTCGGTCGGCACGTCCACGCCCAGGTCCCGTACATCGAAGCCGTTAATGTCCATCAGCATGGAAACGATGTTCTTGCCGATGTCGTGAATGTCGCCCGCCACCGTGGCGATGAGTATCTTCCCCTTCTTCTGTCCTCCGCCGGCTTCGGCTTCGGTCAGGTGAGGCTTGATGATCTCCATGGCGGCTTTCATCATTTCGCCCGACATGATCAGTTCCGGGATGAAATAGATCTGCTTCTCGAACCGTTTCCCGATCTCCACCAGGGCCGCCTTGTACGCGTCGAACACTTTCAGCGCGTCCACACCCTGGTCCAGGAGTTGCTCCGTCAACTCCAAAGCCTTGTCTTCCTGCATGTCGACAATGGCCTGGGTCAAGGCTTCCGTATCTCCCATACGCCCACCTCCAATCGTTCGAGTGAATTATTGCGCCTTGGGGCCAATGCGGCCGGCCCGATAGGCACGGTTGAATTTCTGGCAATAGTTGTCTTTGCCCATCAGCATCTCGGCGGCGAGGACCGCCCCCATCAGTTCCCGGTCGTTGGGATCGGCGATGGCGCTGTCCAGTCCCGCCATGATGCACATGGCCATGAACGTCCGGTTGATGAGCGGCCGCAGCGGCATACCGAAGGAAATGTTGCTCAGGCCGCTAGTGATGTGCGCCGCGGGAAGCGCTTCCTTCACCATTCGAATGGTTTCGAAAGTGATATTGGCGTTTTCCGTGCCCGTGGAAATGGCCGTGACCAGCGGATCGATGAAGAGCTGGTTTTCGGCGATCCCGCCTTCCATGGCCATGGCCGCCAACCTGCGGACGATGGACAGCCGCTCTCCGGCGGTCTTGGGCACGCCCGTCTTATCGTCCAGGGCCAGAATGATGAGGCCCGTCTTATAGTGCAGGGCCAGCGGCAGCACGCCTTCGATGCGCGCCTTTTCCCCGGAAAGGGAATTGATGAGCGGGGTTTTCGATGCCGTGTCCAGACCGGCCTTCAACGCGGAAGGGTTCGCGCTGTCCAGGCAGAGCGGAAGGTCGCAGGCGTCCTGAATGTTCTCCACCAGCCACACCATGTCGTCCGGTTCGCGTTCCGGGGAGGTACCCGCGTTCACGTCCAGGTAGGAAATGCCCGCCGCCGCCTGGTCTTCGGCCAGTTTTTTGATGAACCCCGCGTCGCGCTCACCGATCGCCTTTGCCACCGATTTGCGGGTGCCGTTGATCTTTTCGCCGATGATGATCATCCGTCCGTCCTCCCTGCGCGGAAGCAGTCTAAAAGAAGGGAATGGGCTCGCCCGGCGCGGCCAGGATGAAATCGGCCTCCGTCCAGGGTCCGTTCACCAGCCGGTGCAGGAGCGTCAGATCGGCCGCCAGTTCGATCAGTTGCAGGCCGAACTCCCTGGCGTGGGTTTCGCAGCGCCGCACCTCACCGGGAGCGGGCTTTTCCGAAACGAGAATGGCCAGCGTGTCGTAGTGCTTCAAGGCCGCCTTCACGATCTGGTGCCGCCGCGCGGCCGGGATGCGTTCCATGCCCTTCATGATTTCGGTGAAGATGTTCAATTCCGTGTCCAGCCAGTGAGGAGCCAGGAAGTAGCAACCGGGACACCGGCCCAGGACTTGGCGGTGCCGCTCGCGGGAGCCGAGCAGCGCCCCTACGCAGTCGTCGACTCTCGGCAGGATGAGCCTGCTCTTGGCGGAAACCACGCCTTCCAGGCTTCGTCCGCACAACCCGTAGCCGAGGATGATGTCCGTCCCCTCCTCCTCCAGCTCGGCGATTTCGGCCAGGATCCGCGCCCGCAGACGGTCCGGGGCCACGTGAAGACCGATGTCCAGCACCGTCACCTCCACGGATTCCTCGGTCATCGCCGACAGCGCATGAGCCAAAGCATTGCACGCCAGGAGTTTGGACGTCCGTTTCGGCACTCGAAAATTCCTTCCTCTCACTGAACCTTTATGATATACTTAACTAGTCTTATAGAAGAGTGTCAAGAAGATTCGCACAGATACTTTTTCACGAGCACCGGTTGTAGAAGGTATCGCTCCATTCTCGTTCGTCGGCCCGGCGAAACCGGGGTCCCGAATCGGCTGAAAACAGGGACTTCTCCTTTCAATGGAATGACATCGGGATGTTCATTATAGTACATTTATTCATCAACCATGCACCACCATGAAAGCGGACCATGAAGTCTTACTCCCTTCGAAAATCCCGGCAACCGTCGGACTTCTTCAGCCCGGAAGAACGGATCGACAAACAGAGCTTTCTCCCGGCCTATGCCCAACTGGCCCGGATACTGAGGCAGCGCATCTCCACCGAAGAGTACACTCCCGGCACCCGGCTGCCGTCGGAAGCGGCCATGGCCAAGAGTTTCGGGGTGAGCGCCATGACCGCGCGCCAGGCGGTGAAGGTGCTGGCCGACGAAGGGCTGGTGGAACGCATCCAGGGCAGCGGCACCTTTGTAAAACGGATCGACGTGGCGGCCAGCCATTTCGGCCTGGAACCGCTGCGCAACGTCCTGGTGGACCGGGGAAACCTGGAAGTGCGCATCCTCAAGGCACGCACGGAGAAAGTCGGCGGAAAGGCGCAGGAAGCGTTGCAGCTCGCCCCGGGCGATCCCGTGGTGGTGGTGGAACGGCTCATTCTGCACCACGGCCAGCCCTTCACCCTGCAGGTGGGTTTTGCCCGCTTCGATCCGGAAACGCCCACCGTGGAGAACATGCTGGACACGGAAGTGCTCACCGGCCTTTTCCTGGAAGACGGCCGTTCCAGTTTCATGAAAGGCGAACTGCGCCTCGTCCCCACCACGCTCGGCGAAACCGAAGCCGAAATGCTGGGGGGGAACCCCGGAGACCACGCCTTCAAGCTGGAACACGTGTTTTACGATTTTTCGGACCGGCCGACGGCTTTCGGCTGGTTTATCGTCAGCCCGGACAAGATGCCGCTCATCGCCAAAGTGGGGGTGTGGAATGGGTAGACCGCTCACGGACTGCATACGGCCCGAGTCGTACCTCGATTGCAGAAAACGTCTGGTGGATTTGATCGTCGGGTTGAAGGAACAGCAATGTTTGGATGAAATCTCGGAACTGCTCGCCTCGGGCCGCGACCCCATGGAACTGCTGGAATGCTGCATCCAGGGCATGCGCGGCGTAGGCAAACGGTTCGAGGAGGGGCGCTACTTCATTTCGGGCCTCATCATGGCCGGCGACATCATGCGCCAGATCACGGAACTCCTGGAACCACGCCTCCCCCGGACGAACTGCAACCGCGAGGGCAGCACCATACTGCTGGGAACCATTGCCGGCGACATTCACGACCTGGGGAAAAACCTCTTCGCCGTGCTGGCCCGCTACCACGGCTTCGAAGTGTCCGACCTGGGGGTGGACGTCGCCCCGGAAACGTTCGTGTCCGAAGCGAAAAAGACTGGCCCCGACCTGATCGGCATCAGTTGCGTGCTCACCACCTCGCTGCCGGACCTCAAGAGCGCCGTGGAACTGCTGAAGGTGGGCTTTTCCCGGTCGCGCCCCCCGGTCGTCATCGGCGGCACCTGCATCGACGAACAGATCTGCCGCCACGTGCGGGCCGACCACTGGGCCAGGGACGCGGCCGACGGCGTGAGGAAATGCCGGCAGCTGGTCCGGGAGAGGGACCGGTTGACGGTGGTGCAATAACCACGGCGCGGAACCGATCAGCCGTCATCCCTTCATTCCGGCACTGGAAGGAAGTCTCTCCTTCCCTCCCCCGCCGGGGGGTGTCGATTTTAGTTTGTGGGGGGAAACTTTTTGAAAAAAGTTCCCTCCCACGCCCTCCCTCAAAAACTTTAAGCTATTGATATCATCATAATAGTATGCGAGTGGATGTCATTTCGAGCGTAGCGAGAAATCTCACGCAGGGGGCGCGGGGGAAGAAATTCCCCCGCACTTATGCCTTTTCCATACTCTTCCGACATCCCCCGGCGGGGGAGGGTCAGGGTGGGGGAACGTCCATTCTCCCAAGGATCAGCCGTTCTTCACCTCTTTAATGAGTTTCCCCTGGCGCGCAAAATAGATGTCCCGTTTGCGCACGCGCTTTTTCGCTTCCTCGTCCCAGGTGTAGAACCCCTGCCCCGTTTTCAGCCCCAGGTTGCCGGCTTCCACCATGTCCACCAGCGGTTTCTGCGGCCCCTTGGCGTCGGAAAGCTCGTTCAGCAGGTAGGTCGAGATACGGTAAAAAATGTCCAACCCGCCCAGGTCGATCGTTTCGAGCGGCCCCTGCCAGGACGTGCGGAAGCCGTGGCCGTACTTGAACGCCTTGTCCACGTCCTCCGCGCTCAGCACGCCCGATTCCACCAGGTGGAGGGCTTCCCGCAAAAGCGCCATCTGGAGCCGGTTCATGGCGAACCCCGGAATGTCCCGGTTGATGCGGATCGGTTCCTTGCCGATCTTCACCGCCAGATCGTACGCCAGGTCCATGATCCAACCGGCGGTTTTGTCGCTGCGGATCACTTCCACCAGCGGCACGAGTTCGGGCGGGTTGACCCAGTGGAACCCCACCAGCCGTGACGGGTCTTTCAGCACCGACCCGATCCCCGTGACGCTCAGTCCGGAAGTGTTGGTGGCGAGCACCGCCTCGGGACGAGCGGCTTCTTCGATCTGCCGGAAGACTTCGTGCTTTATTTCCATCTTCTCCGGGACCGCTTCCAGAACGAACTGCGCTTCGCCGAGGGCCTGCTTGAAATCCCCGGTCAGGCTGATCCGCCCGAGGGCCGCCTCGACTTCGGCGGCGGTGTGCAGCTTCTCGGCGGTGAACAGCTCCCCGATCTCCCGCAGCCGAATTTCAGACTTTTTCCGTTGCTTTTCAACCGGATCGTAGATGATCACGTCCAGCCCCGCCCGGGCAAAACAGAACCCCATGCCCGGCCCCATGGTGCCCGAACCGATGATGGCGATATGCTTGATGTCATTCAGATTCACTGGTGGTTCTCCGTTTTTCAGGTGGAACGATTCTACCCTATTATTCTCAGTTGCGATTGCGATAATCCTCGTTCAGTTGCAACCTTATATTCAGTCGCCACGCTCCTCGTTACCAAGTTGCACTTGGTAACGTTTTGTATTTACGGGAGCTTAGCTCCCGGTGGAAAGGGCATTCAAAAGTACGACTTTGGAACGAGAGGTAAAGTATCCGCACCCGTAGGGCGCGGCTTTGGTTGAGCCCCCCATAGGGGGGCAGATGAAGCCGTCCATGAGCACGGTTGTAGCTTTGAATTTAACTGTTAACACGACGCTCGCAGAAAGCCCGGTTGCCGAGTTAACTTTGGTTTCATTTGGATACACATGACCACCCGGCCTTCGGCCATTCCCATCCGGGACCGGCGTAGCCAGTCCCCATGACCCCACCCGTAGGGTGGGGGGTTCTAATTCGATCTAAATTCATAGTCTTTTCTGCCTTCATGACTTCCTGTGGAGTGAACTCAAGGCTACGGGCCTTTCAATATATGGCACCGCATTACCGGGGACATTAGGGTGATTCAGGAGTAGGTTCTGAATCCACAGGTGCTTACTGAACGCCGCTTCATTACCCCTCATAACCCCTTCCTGATCCAAGTAAACATGCCTTGCCAAATCGTATGCTTTCTGCCAACCAATACCTGCAATAAAATCAATAAAAACTGTCTTATTTTGTTCTAACAAAATACCATTTGGAATGGTTACACCAATTTCTTCTTGTAGCTTAATTATATTATCATCGACCAATATTCTTGGATATATAGCCTTTCTTGACTCCAACTCATAAGAGAGTGCCAAAGCATGGCTATATGTTACTTGTCCACTATGAAAATGTTGGCTATAGGCAATACCACCCCTAATTAAAAGTTGCTGTTCGAGAAAAGATACGATTAATTTTTGGACAGAAATAGCTAATTCGATAAATTTTGTTTTATCACCACATATAATTATTATAGTATCAGAGATAGCTTGATATTGAAAATTAACTTCATTTAAATTAGATAATATTTTTAATGCTTCTCTGAGATGAGTTTGAAATGTTAGAACTCCATCATTTCTGTCGCGTGCAAGTAAAGTTCTGAAGCCTAACACATCAATCAATGCCACGTATGCGTATGTTAGTTCCGTCATAATTCACCAATGACATCTGCAATCTTTGCCATTTCAGCCTTGTAGTCAGCCATTCTGTCTTTCCAATTATCCCATACGGCGCCGTAGTATTGCTGACCTGACCCGGAGGCTTCAACGGTATCTTCCTGCTTGAGGTCAAACATAGCTCGCCCAAACATTTGAGCAACAGGTGCGATGGGACCGGCATCACGAATCTCTGCTACGAATGGCTGTTTTTTCTGACTCTCCTCTTCTTGGGATCATCTTCTCACATAGGAATTGTTTAGCTATGGTTTCTGATATTGCTTCTTGCCAGTGGCGATAACTTTGTTTTGCTTTTCCAGCCCATGTTTTGAAGTTTTGAGAGATGGCACCCAGAAAACATGGCGCTCCGGGGAAACTTTCTAGACCGAAGGATTGAAAAGTGTCCACTATTTGCTTATGTCTCTGCATCCAATCTGCCAAGACTCTACCAAGTACGGAAATAGCTTGATTACAGAATCTGTCCGGAGACGTGGGCATGAGAAATGAATCGCAACTCAGAACTGCCATCCTTGTAAGAGCTCCAACGCTTGGTCCAACATCTATGATTAAATGGTCAAATTTATGTATATTTAGCAGGTCAGTAAATAAGCGATGAAGGACTAAATACGTTTGTTTCTCATTTACATTCTCTGTTATAGCTTGAGCAGTTGCTTGTCCAAAGTAGTTTTCAGCCATTCCAAGTTCAAAGTCACCTCTTAAAAGAAATAGGTCATCGTATTGAGTATTTTCTGCAAGCACAACTGACTTAGCGTCAATACGGCCTTGATCACCATAGAAACGAGGGCGTAATGCTTCATAGATTGAAGTGCCAGGTAACCGTACTCCTGGTTCATCCAAGGAATCTTGTGAAGCAAAAAACAACTCTGTTAAATTGCTTTGAGGGTCGCAATCAATAAGTAATATTTTTTTCTTTAATTCTTGTGCTAAATAGACAGCCAAATTAAAACCTGTTGTGGTTTTTGAGACGCCTCCCTTATTGTTGTAAAGAGTCAATATGCGATACATTTGTTCACTTGCCTCCTTTTGTGGATGCGACCTGTTTTATTACTACCTTGGCATCGCCAGAAAACCTGCTGTTTCCTACAGAACGTTCTTCATACAATGGCTCATATCTTCCCGCCCCGTTCCCTCTGCACCCCGTCGAAATACTCCTTCTTGGAAAAGAAGCTTTTCCGCAGCAACCCAATTTCGGGTTGGGAACAGACACGGCTCGCAAGGGATTGCAACTTGGCCGTTCTTTCAAAGACGTTGGTAATGATCGCGCACGGGTAGTCGTCACAGAAACCGCAATTTTCGATTCGCTTGGCGCGGACGCAGGAAGCGAGTTCGCCGTAGGAACATTTTGTTTCCGGCCGACAGCCGTGGCAGGCCATGTCTTGAACGGGGAAGTCGGGCTGCCGCATACCGAGGCGGACCCAGAGGTCCTTCACTTTTTCCAGTTCATCTATGCGCCCGCTTTTCGTGGCGAGATACCGGGGGCAGGAGGAACAGTCGTCGCCGCAGAGTGAGATCATCGCCGTTTTGCCTCACATGATGAGATTTCTCGCTGTCGCTCGAAATGACATTTGCGACCATTAAAAACGCTGGTACGCCTTGTCACCCTCACCCCACCCTCTCCCATGGGGAGAGGGAGAATTTTCGGTTTTCCCAATGCACGGGAGAGGAATACTGAAAGCTTTTCCCGGAGGGGTACGGGGAACCGCCTTTTTCCGAAAAGGGGGTTCCCCGGTACATTTCCCTTCTATTCTCACTCCCCCTGCCTCGTTTTCCCCTACTTCCCTACTCCTCATCCTTATGCCGGATGATCGCGCCCTTGGAAGCGGATTCGGCCAAGCGGGCGTAGAGCGCCAGGTAGCCGCGGGTGATTTTGGCTTTGGGCCGTTTCCAGGTGGAGAGCCGCTGTTTTATTTCCTCGTCCGGCACGTGCAGTTCGAGCTTGCGGTTGGGGATGTCGACGGTGATCTTGTCGCCGTCGTGCACCACGGCGAGCGGCCCGCCTTCGGCGGCTTCCGGGGAGATGTGGCCCACGAAGCAGCCGTTGTTGGTGCCGGAAAAGCGGCCGTCGGTGACGAGGGCCGTCTTGAGGGCCAGTCCGCGTCCGTAGAGGAGCTTCATGGCCTTGTACATTTCCCGCATGCCCGGCCCGCCCTTGGGGCCTTCGTAGCGGACCACCACCACGTCGCCCGCCACCACCACGCCGTCGCCGATGGCCTTATTGGCTTCCTCTTCGGAGTCGAAACAGCGGGCGCGGCCGGTGAAGGTCTGCATTTCCGGCCTGATGGCGGCGGGTTTGGTGACGGCCGTATCCGGGGCCAGATTGCCCTTGAGGACCGCGAGCCCGCCCCCTTTGCTCCAGGGGTCGGACATGGACCGGATGATGGACCCTTCCGGATCGGGAGCGGACGCCACGTTTTCGGCCACGGTGCGGCCGGTGACGGTGACGGCCCCGCCGTTCAGGATGGGCAGCAGCGCCTTCATCACCGCGGGGATGCCTCCGGCCTCGTGGAAGTCGGGCACGTTGGCCGGTGCGGCGGGGTTCATCTTGGCCACGTGGGGAGTGGTGGAGCTGAGTTCCTCGAACCGGTCCATGGAGAGATCCACGTCGGCTTCGTAGGCGATGGCGGGCAGGTGGAGCGCCACGTTGGTGGAGCCGCCGATGGCCGACGACACACGGACCGCGTTTTCAATGGCTTCGCGGGACAGCACCTGCCGCGCCGTGGGGCCGTGGTGCACCATTTCGACGATGCGCCGCCCGGACGCCTGGGCGGCCCGGAGACGGTCCGCATGGGTGGCGGGGATGGTGGCGCTGCCCGGCAGCGACAGCCCCAACGCTTCGGCCACGCAGCACATGGTGTTGGCGGTGCCCAGGAACGAACAGGACCCGCAGGTGGGACCGGCGCAGTCTTCCAGACGGCGGTAGGTTTCCTCATCGATTTTACCGGCCCGCAGCATGCCGTACCCTTCGGTGAGCGACGTGGTGTCGGACGGCCGGTTGTCGAACTGGCAGCCGCCCTCCATGGGGCCGCCCACCACGACGATGGCCGGGACGTCCAGCCGGGCAGCGGCCATGATCATGCCGGGGACGATCTTGTCGCAGGACCCCAGCAGGACCACCGCGTCAAACCGGTGGGCCTGAACCATCATTTCAATGGAATTGGCGATGACGTCGCGGGTGGGGAGGATGTATTTCATCCCCTCGTGGCCCTCGGCCACCCCGTCGCAGGCGGCAATACCGCCGAATTCCACCGGGGTCCCGCCGGCCTGGAAAATCCCCTGACGCACGTATTCGGACACCTGCCGCAGGTTGTAATGCCCCGGAACCACCGTGTTCCAGGAATTGGAAATGCCGATGAGGGGTTTGGCGAGGTCCTGGTCGCTGTACCCCATGGATTTGTAGAGCACTCGGGCGCTGGACCATTCGGGCCACTTGATGGTTTCCTTGCTTCTCCAATACATTACCGATCTCCTCGTGTGCTTTGAACCGGCTATGGGAACGTGTCGGAACGCTCCTTTTGATGTTTTCATGAAGGGGGGTGTGACGCCTGTTCATTATCCAGATATTCAACAAAAATCACTATTTGTATGTCACCATATTGCGTTGCTGTCAACGGGAAATCCCGGCGCCCGTTGCCGGAGAGGTGCAGACGGTGCGCCGCGCACCCTTCGATACCTCGGGGTGAACGGGTTTGCGGTCCTTTGGAGGTTCCGGCCGCTGCCATGGAGAAGGGGGGACGATGACCGGATTCCCTCACCCCTTCCCCTCTCCCGGAGGGAGAGGGGTTTTCATTCGTGCTTTGCTCCCGTTCACTCAACCGTTCGTAATGAGGTATCGAACCATGAACGGTATATTACGGCCCTATGACAGCGCCAGTTACCGGATTGTTGTAAGATTTCTCTCCATCACTCGAAACAACCAATCCGTGGGTAGCGCAGACAACTTGTTGTCTGCGTCCGGCATCAGAAGGCGCCGGACAAGAGGTCCCGGCAACGGAGTCCATATTCTTGCCCTTCGGACTCGGACAATCCCGCCTCGGGCGGAATCCGGGCCACCCCTGAGCGGAAATGTTTTAGATGATGAACCGTTCACCCTTCGATACCTCAGGGTGAACGGTTCTGCGGTTGGTCTGCTCTTTCGATCGGTCTTCCGATGGGTTCGTCATTCCGGCCCTGCATTTCTGTATACACAACGCTGGCGGCCCGTGGCGGCATATGCTATGAAATGGAAAAAACGAGCCGTGAATACGAAAGACGGGAGCGCTTTGTCATGAGCATGGAAAACCGGGGGCAGGCATCGATCCGGGAAAACATCCTGGATCGGGGATGGTGTACGGACTGCGGCGCGTGCGTGGGACTCTGCCCCTATCAGGCGCACTACCGGGACCATACGGTGATCGTGCACGACTGCGACCGGGAATCCGGCCGCTGCCACGACTACTGCCCCCGTACCCCCGCCGACCTCGATGCGATCAGAAAATCGCTCTTCGAAGAAAAGGACATTACGCCCGAACTGGGACCGATCAAAGGTCTGTACCTGACCCGCGCCGCGGACCCGGAAGTGCGCCACGCGGCCCAGCACGGCGGCACGGTGAGCGCGCTGATTCGGCTGGCCCTGGAGCGGGGATTGATCGAAGCGGCCGTCCTGGCCGACCGCGACGAAACCTTGGCGTCCGCAAGCGTCGCCGTGGAACGGCCGGACGACGTGGCGGCCAAGGCCGGGTCCAAGTTCGTGGTTTCCCCCACCGTGGCGGGCTTCAACCGGCTCTCCCTCACTAATGTACGGTCCATCGGCGTGGTGGCGACGCCCTGCCAAGCTCTGGCTCTCGCCAAGATGCGGGCGCATCCCGCAGTGGGCGATACTGAACGCACGGCCAAGCTGAAGCTCACCGTGGGCCTTTTCTGCGGCTGGGCGCTTTCCCTGAAGGAGCTGAAAACGGCGCTTGTTTCCCGCATCGGGGACGCCGAGATTCTGGGCTTGGACATTCCTCCCAGCAAGCATGCCTGCATGGAAGTGCGTACCGGTAGGGGGAGTCTGGAAATCCCCCTGAAAGAAATTGAAGCGTGCGTCCGGCCCGCCTGCCGATTCTGCGACGACATGACGTGCGAATTCGCCGACCTGTCGGTGGGCGCGGCGAGGAGTCCCGAAGGCTGGGACGTGGACCGGGGATGGAACCAGGTCATCGTGCGCTCGACCGTGGGGCGGGACCTGTTGGATCTGGCCCGTGAAAAGGGAGTGCTCGAATTCAGGGACGTCCCGGCGGAAAACCTGGACAAGCTCAAACGGGCTTCCCTCAAGAAAAAAGCCGCCTGTGAGGCCAAAATGGAAGCTGCATTCGGCGGCCGGACGGAACCTGTTTCAGTGGGCGGAGGCTGCAAATCATGTCGGTCATAAGCATGCGCCATACGGGGGAGCGGGTGCTCCTCATGGGCAACGAAGCCATTGCGCGCGGGGCGCTGGAAGCAGGTGTGAAAGTGGTGGCGGGTTATCCGGGCACGCCGTCGTCGGAGATCGTCCAGAGTCTGGCCGAGGCGGCGCCGGAACTGAACCTGTACGTGGAATGGTCGGTGAACGAGAAGGTCGCGCTGGAAGTGGCGGCCGCCGGGTCGTTCGCGGGGCTGCGGTCCATGTGCGTCATGAAGCAGGTGGGAGTCAACGTGGCCTCCGACTTCCTCCTCCACCTGGCCGAATACGGCGTTCGCGGGGGGCTCGTGCTGGTAAGCTGCGAAGACCCCGGAGCGCTGTCCAGCACCAACGAGGGCGATTCCCGTCCCTACTCCAAAATGATGGAATTTCCGCTTATCGAACCGGGCGATTTTCAGGAAGCACGGGAAATGGGTCGCTGGGCGTTCGACCTGTCGGAAGAACTCGGCACCGTAATCATGTTCCGCTCGGTAACCCGCATGTCCCATGCCAGCGGCGACATCGTGCTCGGCCAACTCCCGGGTGGAGGGGTCCGCGCGGAATTCCGCTACGAAGGCGGCTTCCTTGATCGAGAAAGCGGCCCGATCCTCACCTTCCCGGGTCTGGTCGATCCCATGCGCCGGCGACAGCTCGCACGGCTGGAGCGGGCGCGGGAACTGTTCGACGAATCACCCTTCAACACCTACACGGGCCCTGAAAATCCGGAACTGCTGCTCATCACCTCTTCCGCCTGCCATCTCTACAGCCGCGAGGCAATCTCCATGCTGGGCGTTTCCGACCGCGTGGGGCTGCTGAAGCTGGGCACCACGTGGCCGCTGCCGCCCCGGCTGCTGAAGAAGCACCTGGCATCGGCAGGAACGGTGTTCGTGGTGGAGGAAGGCACGCCCTTCCTGGAAGACAACGTCAAAGTACTGGCCGCCGAAACGGCCGCCGAAATCGGCCCCAAAACGTTTTACGGCCGCAAGACCGGACCGCTGCCCCCGGTGAACGAGCTGAGTCCCGATCTGGTGGCCAAGGGGCTGGCTCATATCCTGGGGTTGACCGTTCAGTCCGAGACGGAAGCGTACCTTGCCGTCGCGAGCCGGCTGGCGGCCGAAATTCCGGCCCGGTCCATGACCTTCTGTCCGGGGTGCCCGCACCGGGCTTCCTTCTGGCTCATGAGCGAAGCGTTGAAACTGGACAACCGGCGGGGCTTCGTGTGCGGCGACATCGGCTGCTACACCCTGGGAGCCATCGGCTGCGGATTCAACACGCTGAAGACCTCCCACGCCATGGGGTCCGGGACCGGGGTGGCGAGCGGCTTCGGGGCGTTGGGTCGTTTCGGCCTGGATCAGCCGGTGATGGCGGTGTGCGGCGATTCCACCTTTTTCCACGCAGTCATGCCCGCCCTGGCCAACGCGGTCCACAACAACGCGAACATGATCCTAACCGTGTTGGATAATTCCGGGACGGCCATGACCGGCTTTCAACCTCACCCCGGCACCGCCTTCAGCGCCTCGGGCGACAACCTGCCGCCATTGGACATCGCCGGAATCTGCCGGGCCGTCGGCGCGCGGGTGGTGATGGCCGACCCGTTCGAAATCGAAGGGACCCGCGAGGTGATCCTCGATCTGCTGGACGATGAATCGGGGGGCGTGAGGGTCCTGATCCTACGCCAACCCTGCGCCCTCAGCCCGGGCAGGAAGGGTCGGCAGCGCTACCGCATGTCCATCGACCAAGACCGTTGCCGGGCGGACGACTGCGGCTGCAACCGGCTCTGCACCAGGGTGTTCAAGTGCCCCGGCCTCACCTGGGACCCGGAGGCGAAGCAAACCCGGATCGATGATGTGATCTGCGCGGGCTGCGGGGTGTGTGCGTCGATCTGCCCCCATGGAGCCATCGTGAAACGGGAGGTGGCGTGATGTCGATGAAGAAAGTTCTTTCGGTCGATCCCTACAACGTCATCATCACCGGTGTGGGCGGCCAGGGCAACGTGCTCGCTTCGCGCCTCCTGGGGCGGATGCTCACTCGCCGGGGACTGAACGTCACCATCGGTGAAACGTTCGGGGCGAGCCAGCGGGGCGGCTCCGTGATGAGCCATTTGCGGATTTCCGAAAACGGCGCCTGGTCCCCGCAGATACCGGCTCACAAGGCGAACGTCGTCGTCTCCCTGGAACCCGTCGAAGCCCTACGCGTGCTCGCCGCCTACGGAAACCCGTCGACCGAGGTGATCTGGAACACCCGGCCGGTCTACCCGGTGAGCGTCATCAGCGGTGACGCCCGTTACCCCGGACGCGACCAACTGAGCAAGGCCCTCGGGGAACTCTGCGCCCGCCACTATCCGCTGAACGCCACCGACGAAGCCCTCACCTTCGGCAACCCGATCTTCGGCAACATCATCATGATCGGGGCGCTTTCGGCCGTCACCGAACTGCCGGTGCTGCGCGAAGACTTCGCAGCGGCCATCGCGGAAACGTTTCCGCCCGACAAGGTGGGGATTAACCTCAGGGCGTTCGACCTGGGTGCTTCCCAAATCCTTGGAGCCGGGTGACGGCGGGTCTATTCGACCACGGCGACGAAGCGATTCCGGGAGAACCGACAGAACCGGTTTCCGGCACGTTCCCACCTTCCAAGAGGAGAACACGTATGGCGTACCAGCATCTGTTGTGTGAGGTGAAAGACCGGATCGGAATCATGACCCTGAATCGCCCGGACAAGATGAACGCCCTGGGCATCGAGTTCGAAGAGGAGATCACCGACTGTTTGAACGGTTGGGCCGCCGGCACCGAGGTCAAGGTGGTCGTCATCAGGGCCAACGGCAGGATGTTCTGCTCCGGGCACGATCGGACCGAAATTTTGAACGCTCCTCCCGCCGATATCCGGCGCCTTTTCCAGACTTCCTTCACCATGATGACCGTCATGCGGCAGGTACCCATGCCCATCATCGCCCAGGTCCATGGGGTGGCCATGGCGGGAGGCTGCCATCTGGTCGCCGGTTGCGACCTGGCGGTGGCGGCCGAGGAAGGCGCGCGGTTCGGCATGACCGGCATGAAGATCGGCTACAACTGCACCACCCCCACCGTGGCCGTCAGCCGGGCCGTGGGCCGAAAGAAATGTCTGGAGATGCTCTTCACAGGACGCCTTTACTCCGCACGGGAAGCGCTGGAGATGGGGCTGGTAAACTCGGTGGTCCCCGATGATAGACTGGAGGAAGAAACCTTGTGCCTCGCCGCCGAAATCGCCAGGGGAAGCCGGGTGGTGCTGGGGATCAGCAAACAGGCGTTCTATGCGCAGATCGAAATGACGGAAACCCAGGCCTATCACTATGCCAAGGAAATGATGGCCATCAACGCGCTGCTGCCCGACGCCCTTGAAGGATTTTCGGCGTCCATCGAACGCCGCGAACCGAACTTTCCGGAAAAGTAGAAATTGAGGAATACGCAGCCGTCGACCACCTTCGGCACGGTCGTGCAATTCGACGGCTCCCGCGAATTATCCCGAAGGGCCGAAAAAAAAGCGCGGAAGAATTCTCCACCGGCGCATGAATCGCCCGATGAACTCGTCTCCCGCGCGTCGGAGGTATGCTTTTACGGGAGCATGCAATGATCGTCAATTGCTCTTGGGGATGTTCCCGCTACTTCCACCGGATGAGCATTCCCAGCAGAATCCCGACCCCGAGGGTAATTCCCATGGCCTCCAGAGGATAATCGCTGATGTATTTTTTCCCCGTTCGAACGGCCGTTTCGGCGGTGCATTCCACGTCCTCAAAACTCTTCTTTGCCGCCTCCAGGCTGTCCTGTAATCGATGAAAGGCTTGTTTGGTTTTATCGGTTGCATCTCCCGACGCCGCATTGATAAGTTTCTTGGCGTCGACAATTATATCCTCAATATTTCCCTGCAATTTTCTCTTTGCCGTACTTGATGAAATCATTGTCCCCTCCACATAGAAGTACTTAAAAAATTGTCTCTGTTTTCCTGTTGTCAATATCGTTCCGGATATTGACGCGGAAAACTACTCATCGTCTGTACTGTTCTATGGAAACTATTATAGTTTAACCGTAAAGAAAGGGAGAGTCTTATCGGGTGAATGATGTATTCATCAAGAGGAAACAATGTAAGTGAAGGCGGTACGGTTTTCAGGTTCCCCTCGGCACTGCCGGATATCGGCGAATGCTTCGGGGAATAGCCGGGGAACCCGCACCGCTGAACGGGCATCGTTATTATCCTGCTATTGTGGCTGCCCCGGTCCGCTTCTCTATCGCCCGAGGCAACCAGGTGTTAACGGTGCGACCCGACGGTCATTTTCGTCAACCGCCGCATGGAGTAGTTATAGGAACCGATCTGCCAGACAATGAGAAGCAAAATAACGGCCGTACCGGTGAGCGGCAAACCCACGTAGGAAAACAAATTATAGTTCTGCGAGGTACCGTTCTCGTTGTTCCGCTGCGTGTCCTCCAGGAGTTTGACGGTAAAACTGATCGTTGCCATGCCGGTTTTGCCGTCGACGGCCTTTTCGGGCGGGACTCGATAGAGGGAAACTTGAAAACAGGAGAGAAACAGAAGAAAAATCAGAATGGCAAGGGAGGTGAGAAACGTCGTTCTGGCGGCTCTTCCCGTTAATACGACTTCCCGCTCGTCGCGCTCCTTCATGAACGTAAGTTTGGCCAACACCTTATCCCTGAACTGCTCCGACACCAGCAAACGAACACATACGTACAGGCAAAGAACCAGCCAAACGGCAAAAACCAGGCCGGAAAAGGCATTGAGCATCTTTGCGCCCGCGCTGGGATGAACCGCGTTTTCAAGGAAGAAATAGGAGACTACGGCCAGAACAACGACACCCGGAAGGCCGTACAGAAAGACTTTCAACAGGATCGAATCAACTTTTTTCATCATTCTCCTCCTCGACCGAAAAAATGTCCTGAATGTCCCTGCCGAAATAACGGGCGATGCGAAACGCCAGCTCCAGCGACGGATTGTAACCGCCCCCCTCGATGGCGATGATGGTCGCCCGCGTTACCCCGATTTCCCTGGCCAGTTGTTCCTGCGTGATGCGCCGCTCCGCCCGCAGGACGTGCAATCGATTCACAATTGTCAGCAGTGGCAGCGGCTTGGCCATTCTCGTTTTCCCGTGGTTCCTCTCTTTGTCGTTTTGTATAGTTTATTTTACTTTTTGTCAACTAAATTTTACTTTAGTCCCGACCGCTTCTCTTTCACTTTTTCGAAGAGCGGGGTTGCCCAATGTGCGCAGGTTTACTAGTATGTCCTGGTAATGGCATGGGGCATGAAAGTTTCCCGTTTTTCCCCGACCAGTCAGAACCGCCAACGACTACCGAGGTTTGGCCATGATGGAGATTCCGGAAGAGCACAAGGAAGTTCTGCGAAAGATGGGAGTGGCCGAGGCCGAATTTTCCCTCTTCGACGGCAAGACGCTCACCTACGAATCCGACCCCGAAAAAGGCGTCCGCATCTACGATCCCGCGCAGAAAACCTCTATCCAGATGTACGTGGGCATCGACGGATGGACGTCGTGGAGCAGTGAAGACGACGACTTCATGTCCAGGCTTTTCCCGGACGGCCCCCCGCAACGGGCCAACGCCGTCACCCGGGCCACGGGGGAGGAAGCGGTGAAGGAGGTGAAGGAGAAGTTCAAAAAGAAAGAGTAATGCTCTCCCCTGCCCTTTTGTTTTCCCACCCAGCGAAGACCTCATCGCACACGACTGTTAAGGCAAGTTTTTTGCATATCAGTGGATAAACGGTTTCACCTCCCCGGTGGACCACGCCCGGAGGAAAAATATTCCGGGTGAGGGGTTCCTTTCCGGGACGGAACCGCGGGACGCTCGTTTCGTATCGAGCGCCCGGACACTGAAAGACGAACCCGGAAGCTGGCGGGGAAGTTTTTTCCCGGGCAGTATGTCCGTCGGAAATTTTGAGGGAGAGACCGACGGGCGGCCGGTCTCGGCAACGCGTCAAAATGGTGGCGTCTCCACCTCTCCCCCCAGGATGTGCCGGTTTTGTGGCACAGGGAAGGAGCAAACGACGCGGGAACCGATATTCTTCCTGCCGGAGCGTCCGGGGACCGGCTGAGGAGGGGCTGACGTGGTCGGTGAACACATGACACTGAACGAACTCATCCAGGTAGCCAACAAAAAGGCGGGGGCCGACAGGGCGGTCCTCACGGAAATGATTGCGCGGGACAACATCCAGGGCACCGTGTCCGAAGCGATGTCCTATGTGGACTCCAATCGTGAAATTTTCGAGGACCCGCACCTGGAAGACGTAAAAACCGCCCTCTCAAAATTTCTCGCCAAACTGCCGGCGGAAAAGGTCAAGTTCACTCTCGCCTCCATGAGGAGGGAACTCGAGGAGTTCAAGACTTCCCGGCCCCATCCCAAAGGCAATGGCAACGGAGGGGACATTCTTTCCCAGGAAGACCTCGATGCGCTGCTGTCGCAGACGAGTGCCGCCAAACCCAAGAGGGAGCCGCGGATTATCGAGCCCATTCCGGAGAAGAAAGAGGACAAAAAGTCCGGCGACGAGTCCGACGCAGCATCGATGCTCGACCAATCCGACATCGACGCACTCCTTTCAGGCGTGGGGTCCGCGCCTCCGGCCGCACCGAAGCGCACCATGCCTGCCATGCCCGCCATGGACCAGGATCTCGTGGATACCATTCTCTCCTCCCGTCCTTCTTCGGTGGGAGCCAACGGCAAGGGTTCCTCAACTCACGGGGGGCTGGGCGGAATCGTCTCTCAAGACGACATCGACGCGCTCCTTTCTGGGCCCACTGCTCCCGAAGAAGAGGTGGACGCCGCTCCCGCATTGGAAGAGCCGGCTGACACCCCCGCTCCGGAGAGCGTGGAACTCATGCCCGCGATGGATGAGGAAGAACCGGAAAAGGCCATCGACGAAGACCTTTCCGGCCAGAACGAAGTAGACCGTATTCTCATGGAGGCGGCAAACGGCAAAACCCCGGATGAGGCGTCGCCGGAAACGGAAGAACCGGTCGAGCAACCGACCGCCGCAGACGAACCCGTGACCCCGGGTGAGGGAGGGCACGTTCATGCCGCCGTTCCCACTCCCGCCGTGCCTTCCGGGGCCGTATCAGCGTTTTCCGGAGATCACAGCCGTCAAACCGGTGACGTGATTATGCCGCCCGCCGAACGGATCGTCGAGGAAAAGGGTTCGTCCCGATTGATAAAGGAATTTTACCGCATCTACGTACGGGAGAACGGATCCTTCACCACGATTTTCGAGGCCGACAGCAGGGACGCGGTGAAAGACGAACTGCAGACCCTGCTCGAGAACTACCCTGCGAAATCCGTCTTCCTGGGCAAAGTTGTTCAAAAGGAAGTTTTGGTGATAAAAGAGGATCTAAGGCGCCTGCCTATCTCTGTTCAGGTGAACCTGGGAGAGTAGGATCGCCACGTGCGCATTCTGAAGTAAGAGGACCCGACTATGGCAGACGACAATCTCGAAGCCCAATGGGCCGCCGCGTTGGA
Source organism: uncultured delta proteobacterium (assembly GCA_963826125.1). Classification (GTDB taxonomy): domain Bacteria; phylum Desulfobacterota; class Desulfarculia; order JACQYL01; family CAWGVV01; genus CAWGVV01. The sequence goes on from CAWGVV010000001.1 coordinate 2,368,059, forward strand.
CGAAGAAGAGAAACCCGCCGACACCGGCGGTGATAACGAGCTTGATTGGGACGCGGCTCTCCGGGAACAACGGATCGCCGAGAAGGATGGGCTTTTGCAGCGCGACGACGATGTGGAAATAGATTGGGCGGCCGCGCTTGAAGAGCAGCGCGACAAGGAGCAGGGCGCTTCCGTCCCGGCCCCCGAAAAGGGAAAACCGGTGCGGACGAGACACGACGGTCTGCACATGCTGCTCAAGATACCGCTGGAAGTAGCAGTGCAGCTCGGGGGCACCAAAATGATGGTGAACGACCTGATACAGCTCGGTCAGGGTTCCATTGTGGAATTGGACAAAGACGCCGGCGCACCCATGGACCTCATGGTGAACGGGAACCCGCTGGGATCCGGTGAGGTCGTGGTGGTGAACGAACATTTCGGCCTTCGTATCCTGGAGATGGTTTCGCCTCAGGACCGACTCAAGAGCCTTGTCTGACGGATCACCCCTTGCTGCTCCCGTAGACGCGAAGCATGAGGATGTTGGGAAAGAGCACTTCCGATATGTTGGGCTCCAGTGCCCGGACCTTTCGCAAGATTTCCCGCTGGACTTCCTTCTTTCCCGTGGGAGTACGGATGTCGAAGTGAGTATTGGACATGCTCGCGATGGCAATGTCCCTCAACCTGCTTTCCTGGGACTGAAGCGCCTTCTCCTCTTCTTTTCCCCCCTTCAGCAGAAAGGTGATGTCCAAGTTGACAAAATACCCCTGCCCCCCCACGGTAATGGTGTTCGCAACGTCCGTAACCGTATAGAAAGAGGGTATTTCCGTTTTCTCTTTCTTCTCTGCCTTCGGAGCTATCGCTCCGCTTGTGGGAATTCCCCGGTGTTTCTCGTAGTAGAAACCGGCGATGCCGAGTATGAGGAGCATGCCCAGGCAGGCGATGAGCACCATTGTATTTCCCATCCGCGATCCCGCCATGGTCTGCGTCCTTTCGAATCCTTTCGAAGGTGAGGGCCTCTCGTCCGACAGTATGCTGTTTCCTTATATCGGCCGGAGAGGAGATTTCTTAAGAAGAAAACCCTCCTCCACAAACGCCTCTCGCGCCCGTTGCCCTGTAGGGTAAAAGCCGCAGTTTCCTCAGAAGGCAGTCCTCGACAGACCGACGGAGTTGCCGTGTCGGACAGGAAAAGCTTGACAACGAAAGGGGGGCGCCCGTAGTATTTTTTTTCAATTCGCGGCAGAAGTCGCCCTTGTCCGGCGTTCAGTCGAGGCCAGCAAAAGCCGAGGCGGAATGCATGCGACAAGCAAATACATTTTTGTAGTTTTTAGCGAAAAACAGACAGAAATTCCAACATGGCCATGAAGGTCCTTGCCCGTGGAAGGGCAATGCTTTCATGGCCATTTTTTTATGGAAAGGAGTCGACTAAGGGAAATAGATCGATAACGCGCATCAGGAAAAAGGTGGAAGGCGGCGTACACCGGCAGTGTTCCCGCCGCCCTCCGGTGAAGCGCCCCCTCGGAAGGGATGCTCCGAAGATAATGGTATCACTGCATCTCTGACCGGTCAATCGAGCCTCTTATTGTCCGAATTCCGAGGCTGAGGGAGCGCTGCGGGCAGTCCGGCTGACGAACAATAAGGAAGGAGATGAGGGATGAAGGGATGGAAAAGGATCGGTTCGTTTATTGTCGCGGCGGTGTTGGCCATTCCGGCCTGGGCCGTCGCCGACGACCAGGAGGGAATACGGCACGATATTGGGGATATCGTGGTAACGGCAACGAAGTATGAAACCCCCATGACGGAAATTCCCGCATCCATGACAGTGATCAAAAGCGATGAACTCGCAGCCCAGAACTTTCCCAATACCGATATCGGGGACGCCTTGCGTTCCGTTGTCGGCATTACCCTCAGGAGAGCATACTCGCCCTTTCCGGCGTACATCAACATCCGAGGAGCCACGGACGTCGGGACCGTGGTGCTCGTCAACGGCATCCCGGCCGAGTGGGAAATCACGCAGGCCATACCCGTGGAAAATGTCGATCGCGTGGAGATTCTCCGCGGGCCCGCGTCGGCCCTCTACGGCGCCAATGCCACCGGTGGCGTGGTAAACATCATCACCAAAGAGGGGGGAAAAGGCATTGAATCCAGCGTCGGTGTGGGATACGGGACATTCAATACCCGGAGGGTGACTGGAACGTCGAATGGAACCGTGGACGGATTTCACTACTCCCTGACGGCGTACGAGGAGAAGTCCGACGGGACCAATGTGGTCAAAAACCATGTCAATCCCAGTATCACCATGATCGGGGACACCCCCTATGAGAAGGCCGCCGTTTCAACGACGGCATCTTACGACCTCCCCAACTCGGGGAAGTTGTCGGTCCTCTATAATTTCTTTGAAGACGAGTACACCCGTGGGCGTCCCAACGTGAGAGGTGATTGGGACCGCCACTTCGCAGCCCTGACCTATGACCAGGCATTCTCCGACAACCTGCTCTTTAAGGGCTCTATCGGATACCGCTACGATGATTTGCTGCACGTCTACGACAAAGGTGGCACAAATTACGACCTCAAGCAGAAACGATACATGGATTACACTGAGCTGCCCACTGAACTCCAGCTTACGGCCAGGATGGGCTGGGGAAATACCCTGACGGGTGGATTCTTCTACAATCGGCAAAAGACGGAACAGGATTACAGAGATGCCCAGGGATCCGAGGTCGGGGAGAACGGATATACGGTAAGGACGTTTGCCGGATATGTGCAGGACGTCTGGATACCCGTGGAAAACCTGTCCGTAACGGCGGGCATTCGCTTCGACCAATGGAAGAACTACAACAACACCTTTTATAACTACGAGGACACGCATCCCGGAAGCCGGACGGACGAAAACTGGAGTCCCAAGGTAGGCGCCAAGTATGTGTTCAGTGACACAACGGCTGTCTGGGCGAACTATTCGGTTGGATTCATTCCCCCCACACCGGAACAGCTCTACGATGATCGTACCTCGGGCGGAAATCCGAGAGTGCCCAATCCGGACCTCAAACCGGAAACAACGCAATCCTGGGAACTCGGCCTGGAACGATGGTTCGGCGACATGCTGCGGGCCAGGGCCGTGGGATTCTACAGTGACACCGACGAGAAGATCATCTCATGGTTCAGCACCGACAATATCTGGATGAACAAGAACATCGGCAAGACGAGGTCCTATGGTGTGGAATTCGACATCATTTTCCAACCTGCCAAATACTGGACCATCAACGCCAACTACACGTGGAACCCGACGGAAGTAGTGGAAAACGACGCCGATCCGTCGCTGGAGGGGAACGACCTGCCCTTCTCACCGAAACACAAGGCCAATCTGGGCGTGACCTACAGCAGGCCGAATAACTTTACCATAAGCGCATTCGCCAGGTACCTGAGCGATCAGCAGACCAACGACGCAAACGTAGAGTACACGAGTTCGGGAGAAGAGCAGTTCATGAAAGCCTCCTACGTGGTGGACTTCAAGGCCACCAAACATTTCCCGGTCAACTGGGGATATCTCAAACGAATCGATCTGTCGCTGAGCGTGGACAATGTTTTTGATGAGGGGTACCGAACGTTTTACATTTATGAAGACCCCGGCCGCGTCTTCTGGGGTGAGGTCAGTCTCCACTTTTAACCCATCCGCGTACCGGAGGCCCGTTGGGGCCCCCGGGCGGGGCGTTCCACAACCTATTACGGTGCATGGGGAAAAGAATGGGGAGAAAACATTGGCCTGTCAGCCCCTTGTGGGGCATTCGGTTCCGTTCCCGCCAGGCGGGCGCGCTGATCATCGCGGGACTGCTGTTTTTCTGCATGAGCCAAACGGGGTGTTCGCGTCGGTGCGAAGCCGAATCTCCTGCCGCGGCTGAACAACGGCTGCGGATAGGCACGACCATGCACGTCAAACAGACGAATCCCGTGGCCGACTATTATTACAACATCCTGGCCATGCTCATGACCCACGATTCATTGGTGCGGTTCAACTCGGAGATGCAGCCCGTTCCCCAACTGGCTTCCGCCTTCGAATGCGAAGCCGGAGGAAAACGATGGACGTTCGATCTGGCCTCCGGCGCCACCTGGCACGACGGACTCCCGGTAACGGCCGACGACGTCCTTTTCACCTTTCACTACATCGCCGATCATAACCTCCCCTCGCGGTGGATCGCCGATCTGATCGAAACGATGGAAGTCACCGGCCGGCGAGTGACATTCCATCTGAAACGGCCGAACAGCATGTTCCTGGTCAATGCCGGATTCGTGGTGCGTATCCTGCCACGGCATATCTGGGAAAAAATCGACGAGCCCCGGACGGCGCAGGCCGCTGAAATCACCGTGGGATGCGGCCCGTACACATTCGATGTATTCGACCGAAGTGCGGGCGTCATCCGTTTTCGGGCCAACCGCGGGTATTACGGAGACGTTCCCCGGACGGCGGTCGTCGAATACCGGACATACAACTCGCTCGATTTGCTGACGCTGGCCCTCAACAGCAACCGGATCGACGCGTTCTATAACTACTCGGCGACTTTTCCCGCCCCTTATCTGCGGTCCGTGCGAAACCGGGACGGACTGGAGATCCTGGAGTCGGATTCCATGGGCCTACCCGCGGTGCTGGGGTTTAATTTCGATTCACCGATGGTGAAAAGGCTCGCAGTCCGCCGGGCCATTGCCCTTGCGTTCGACTACCGGAGGCTCAACCAGTGCATAATGGACGGTAAGGGAGCCATACCCGGCCCGGGTCTGGTTCCTCCGGTCTTCCCGGACCACGTCCCCTTTCCATCCTGGAACCGGGACCCGGATGCCGGCAGAAAATTACTGGCGGAAGAAGGGATCAAGGACGAAGACGGGGACGGCTTTCTGGAAGACCATGCCGGGCATCCCGTTTCCCTTTCCCTTCTTGCCCGGTCCGACTTGTGGGGCGAGAGCCAGATCGTAAAACTGCTGACCCATGACCTCGGCGTGCTCGGCATACGAGTTGCCGCGCAATCGGTGGACCTTCCCACATGGCAGACGCTGCTCCATCAGGGACGGTATGACCTGGTGCTGTTCAGGACCACTCCGTGGGGCATGATGATGCACGCGGGGTACGGCAGTGGATACTTCGACTCCCGGGCGGCGGGCGGCGTGAACATATGCCGGTTCAACGATCCCGACTTTTTCCGGCTGTGCGACCGGATTCTGGCCGAGACGCATACCGAGCCCCGCGTACGGTTGTACCATGAACTCCAGACCTTCTACGCCGAACACCTCCCCGCCGTTGCCCTGTGCTGGGGGAAAAGTTTTTTCCCCTATTCGAAAAACTGGGAGGGTTTCCGGGTGAACCATCTGGAAGGCGGGCTGGCCAACAGATTCACCTGGCGGGAAGTGAGATTTCGCGGGACCTCCGAAAAGGAACCCAGGTAGATGAAAGGAAGGTTCCTCCGGGTCGGGGTCTCCCGCTATCTCGTGGCGATACTCGGTATCATCAGCCTGAATTTCTTTCTCATCCATCTTATGCCGGGAGACCCACTGGTTCACCTTCTGGGAGAAGAAACGTACGGCTACCTGCAGGCACAAAAACCGCAGCACCTGGAAGCATTGCGCGTACACTACGGCATCGACGGTCCCCTATTCGGACAGTACGTCACGTACCTAGGACACATGCTGAAAGGTGAGTTCGGATGGTCCTACCAATACAACCGTCCGGTGCTTGAGGTCATACTCTACCGGCTCAAATGGACGCTCCTGCTCCTGCTTCCGGCCCTCTGCCTTTCCATGGTTTTGGGCGCCCTTCTGGGATGCCTTTCCGGCGGCATCCGGGGGCGGACCGTGGACCGGATCGTGACGCCGTTGCTGCTGGCATTCTACGCCATACCCGTCTATTGCCTGGCGTTTCTTTTCCTCCTGTTCTTTGCCTTTCATACAGGGCTCGCGCCCCTGGGCGGTATGACGGGGCCGTCCGAACCGGGAGAAACCGGCGTGAGCGGCATCTTCGATATCCTTGAACACATGCTCCTGCCTCTGACCGTCATTACTCTCCATACCTTGGCGTACTACTCCATCATCATGCGCAATTCGGTTCGGCAGGCGTGGGCCGAAAACTATGTTTTCAACGCCATGGCCAGGGGTTTCGGCGACCGCTACATCCTTTTCCGGCACATCTTGCCGAACGCATTGCTACCCTTCACAACCGTAGCCGCCATGCAGTTCGGCTTCCTGTTCGGCGGAGCACTGCTGGTTGAAGTGGTGTTTTCCTGGCAGGGAATGGGTACTCTGATGTACGAGGCGGTGCGTGCCAGGGACTACCCCCTGATCTCCGGATGCTTTTCCGTGATAGCCGTGTGCGTGGTCCTGGCGAACGCCGCAGCCGATACCATCTATGGGCTTATCGATCCCCGGATAAAAGATGGCGCCGCTTTCCACTAAACCCGAAACCAGAAGGACTTGCGCCGGCTTCCTGCTCGTCATGCTCCTGGCGGTCTGTCTGTCCGGTTTCTTTCTACCCTCCCCCCAGGAGAACCTCGATGCCCCCTACCAGCCACCCGGCGGTTCCCATCTGTTGGGGACCGACAATATTGGACAGGACATCGTCGGACTTCTGGCGTATTCCGCTCAAACCTCTTTGACCGTCGGGATCGTGGCTGCCTTTCTGGCCACGTCGGTGGGCGTGCTCATCGGACTGGTCTCCGGATACCACAGGGGAGGAATTGACGAACTGCTGATGCGGTTTACCGACCTGTTTTTGTTGCTGCCCGTCCTTCCCCTCATCATTCTGCTGACGGCACACATCAATCCGGGCACCGGCGGCGTCATTCTGATCATAGCCTCCACGTCCTGGCCGAGCACGGCCCGCGTGGTTCGTTCAGCGGTGCTGCCGATCCGCGAAGCCGGTTTTGTGCGAAGCGCAAGGGGGTTGGGGGCGCGGCCGCTGTACATTATGGTGAAACACATCCTGCCGAACATTCTGGACATTGTCATCGCCAAGGGCATGCTGGCCGCGGTCGCGGCCATGATCGCCGAAGCGGGCGTGAGTTTCCTCGGTCTGAGCGGTCCGGGATATGCGAGTTGGGGAGCCATGATTCACGACGCTTTCGAAGGTGGAGCGCTGGTCAACGGCTATCACTGGTGGTACCTGCCTCCGGTGCTCTGCATCTCCGCTTCGGTGCTGGTTCTCACTATCGCAGGCGGGGGAGCGGCCGATCCCGGTTTTACAACCGTTTTCCGGCCGGGACCGAAGCACTCGTCCGGACCCGAGCCCGCAGTGGCCCGGGGAGATCGGTTCCTCTCGGCCGAACATGTTTCGGTCGATTTCCCCGGAGCCGGAGGAACCGTTCACCGCGTACTGAACGATATCGGATTTTCCGTGGCGGAAGGAGAAAAGCTGGCACTGGTCGGCCATACGGGAAGTGGAAAAAGCATTTTCCTCATGACGCTCCTGCGGTTGCTGACGGGAAAAGGTTCGCTTTCGGGCGCCATACGGTATCGCGGAATCGATCTGTGGGCCGTTTCGGAGAAGGAAATGTCACGCATCAGGGGGAGAGAAATGGCCTATGTCCCCCAGGGAGCCGGTAATGCCATGGATCCCCTGCGTACCGTGGGCCGGCAGATAGCCGAGTCGATCAGGGTCCATGGCAGCCTCGGCAAAAAGGAAGCGACGGCAAGGGCCGTTTCGCTGCTCGGGCAATTGGGCATTGCCGAACCGGATAGGCGTGGCAGGGATTATCCGCACCGCTACAGCGGGGGCATGATACAGAAGGCTCTCCTGGCGGCCGCGATGGGTTCCGATGCCCCCCTGCTGCTTGTGGACGAGCCTACGAAAGGATTGGACCCCGACAGTCGGGAGGAAATCCTTCGCACCCTCCGGGAAATGGAATCCCGGACGATACTCTTGGTGACCCACGATCTCGGGTTTGCCGAGCAATTCGCCGACCGGGTGGCGGTCGTTTACAAATCGTGGATCGTCGAGCTGTCTTCCGGGCGGGAATTCTTTCAACAGCCGATGCATCCCTACTCAAAGGTGCTCCTCGCCGCGCAGCCCGAGCGGGGTATGATGGTACCGGCACGGAACGCACTTTTCGCTTCAGAGGGGGAACAAGGATGCCCCTTTCTTCCGTGGTGTGAGGAGGCTTCGCGCCGGTGCATCCGGACGCCCCCCTTGTTTGAGGTGTCCGGACGACTGGTCAGGTGTTGGCATTATGGTACTGACGGCACGCAACATAGATAAATCATTTGCGGTGGGGTGGTGGAGCAAGCGGATTTTCCCCGTCCTCAAGGGCGTGAACCTCTTTATCCGCCATGGGGAAACCATAGGTATCGTCGGCGGGAACGGAGCGGGGAAAACTACTCTGGCGCTGATCCTGTCGGGTCTCCTTGAACCGGACAAGGGCGAAGTATGGCATGGGAAAGAACGAATCGTGAGCTGCTCGTCCGGAATCTCGAAAGTGGTGCCAGACCGCGTCCAGATTGTCTGGCAACACCCCGAAACCGCCTTCAATCCAAGGAGAAAGATACGCTGGAGCCTTTCCGAGCCCTACCGGTTGCACTCCATCCCGGCAACGGAAGACCGGTTGCTGCATCTACTGGATCGGGTGGAACTCAAGCCCGACGTGCTGGAGCGGTTTCCGGGCCAACTGAGCGGCGGAGAACTCCAGCGACTGGCGGTCACCAGGGCCCTGGCTCTTGAGCCGGATGTCGTGATCCTTGATGAACCCACCAGTATGCTCGATGCCGTCACCCAGGCGCGTATCATTCGCTTGCTGGAGTCAATCCAGCGCGATACCGGAGTTGGCTACGTGTTCATCAGCCATGATCGGATTCTTGTCCGGCTCTTCTGCCGTCGAGCGTACGTGCTCGGGAACGGCGTCTTGAAGCCGCTTCCGACCGATAAGGAGAATTGCGTATGACAATCAAACAACATGACGGTAGGACCCGATGGACGGACATATGGGCCGACCGGATCGCTCTCTGGAATCGTCGCAGAACAATGGAAAGGGGCAACCTCGGGTCACGGGAGTTCTGGAACGGTTTCGATCTCTGGGGGGAATACGAACGCTACACCCGCTATCCCGGTAGAATGCTGGAATCCATGCTGGCCTGCATCGACAATGACGCCACGGTCCTTGACGTGGGCGCGGGGAGCGGCTCCATATCGGTTCCGATTGCCAAGATGGCTCTATCGGTCACGGCAATAGAACCGTCTTCCGCTCAAATCCGCAGGCTCGAAGTGAAAGCCCGATGCGCGAACGTACGCAACATCGCGGTCGTCGAACGGAAGTGGGAGGAGGTGAACGTCGAGGACATCGGGTTTCACGACGTGGTGATTGCGAGCTACTGCCTGTTCATGGCCGACATCGCGGCGGCCCTCCGCAAGATGTACGATGCGGCTACGAAAGAGGTTCTATTGGTACATCTGGCGAGCCATGATCTCCAGCGGCTCCTCCGCGGAATCCGTGGCCGCGATGCGCTCATCCCCGACCTGCGCATACTTCTCAACGTCCTGAAAGAGATGGAGCTGAACGCCGGGGTCCGGGTTTTCAAACGGGATTTCGAACTCCCTCTGGATCTTCAACTGAATATGTTCCGTTATGCCCAGGGATTCTCGGAAGAACAGATCGAATCGCTGCGGGAACGGTTGGAAAAATCCGGCCGAACATTCATTCGGCAGGGTACCCCCTGGCTCAAACGCCAATATCGCGATGCCCTCGTTTCCATTGCGAAACACTGAGCACGCGATCAATTCCCTTCCCGGCCTTCTTCGGCCGTGTCGAAAATGAGGTTCCCGGCCTTTCCATTCCGGAAAAACGGCGTGTGCAGGAACGACCGGGGTACGCCCTCGAGACGAAAAGGAACGGAACGGATGGGAAGGATTCATTCATCAACCGTTGCCGCGGCTTGCCGAGCATCACTCCCCTGTGGTAGCTTCGCGAAACCCTGCGACACCGGTCGCCGGGAAAACAACTCAAGGGAAGCACAATGCCCTCCATCGCGCGCGTACTTTTCAGCCGCCGTATCATGGTGGCCGGTTTCATGGGGTTCAGCAGCGGTTTGCCGCTCCTTTTGACGGTCACCGTGCTGCAAGCCCGGATGAAGGATGAAGGGGTGGATTTGACCGTAATCGGCCTCATGGCCCTGGTCGGCCTCCCCTATACGCTGAAATTTCTCTGGTCGCCGCTCTTCGACCGCTTCGTTCCGCCTTTCCTCGGCAGGCGTCGCGGTTGGCTCCTGGTCACCCAGGTGCTGCTCATTGGAGCCACTGCCGGCCTCGGATTCGTCCGGCCGTCGCTGCATCCCTGGGGGGTGGCCATGGCGGCTTTTCTGGTGACCCTGTTCAGCGCCAGCCAGGACATCGTGGTCGATGCCTACCGGCGGGAAGATTTGGCCGACGAGGAGCTGGGGCTGGGTTCCTCGCTGTACGTCAACGGGTACCGCGTGGGCATGCTGCTTGCCTCGGGCGGGGGCCTCATCCTGGCCGATCACATCTCGTTTCGAGCGGTCTACCTCATCATGGCCGCTTGCATGCTGATCGGAGTGGCCACCACCCTGGCGACTCCCGAACCGGAACCGCTGGAGGGCGTGCCCAAAACCATAAGGGAAGCGGTGGTCGATCCCTTTCTCGATTATTTCAGCCGTTCCGGGGCGTGGTGGATACTGGCCTTCATCCTCATGTACAAAATCGGCGATCAAATGGCCTCCGCCATGACCACGCCTTTCTATCTGGACATGGGATTCTCCAAGAGCGAGATAGGGACCGTGGTCAAACTCTTCGGCTTCTGGGCCACGCTCGCGGGCGGTTTCATCGGCGGCGCGGCCATGCTGAAGCTGGGAATTCACACCTCGTTGTGGATATTCGGAATCCTGCAGGCCGTCTCCACCGCCGGTTTCGCGGTCCTGGCCCACCTCGGACACAATACTCCGGGCCTGATCGCCGTCGTCTCGTTCGAAAACATCACCGGCGGCATGGGTACCAGCGCTTTTGTCGCTTTTATGGCCAGCCTGACCAACAAGCGGTTCACCGCCACCCAGTACGCGCTTCTCAGCAGCCTCATGGGAGTCCCCCGGGTGATCGCCGCCATGCCCACCGGCTTCATGTCCAAATACATGGGCTGGTCTCCTTTTTTTCTGTTTTGCACGGTCATCGCCCTTCCCGGGCTCCTGCTGCTGTTCAAGTTCTCCTCGGCGGCGGCGGCTTCCGCCTCGTCGAATCCCGCGCCGGTCCGATCCCGGTAACCTCCCGAACGATTTCCTCCCGCGCCGTCCTGCGACGGCATGCACAAAGAAACGCGCCTTGTCCCCTTCGTTTATGACATAAGCGTATGGCCAGGCCATTATCACAACATTTTTGTATGCTTTTATCCTGCCTGCCACATTCTTTCTCTTCATCCAAAAATAGTTTCATTATCCAAGGTATCAGCCGCTTACATCCGTATGACACCGTTTCTTAACATTTTGGCACGCTTTATGAGTTATATGGATCATAACCGTACCTAAAGGAGAAAAATGGATGCGGAAGGTAGAAGCAATCGTCAAACCGTTCAAGCTGGAAGAACTCAAAGAAGGGCTCTCCGGCATCGGCCTGCAGGGCATGACCGTCAGTGAGGTGAAAGGATTCGGGCGGCAGAAGGGTCACGCGGAAATCTACCGGGGGGCCGAATACGTAGTGGATTTCGTCCCCAAAGTAAAAGTGGAAATCGTGGTCAACGACGAACTGGTGGAAAGCGTGGTGAAAGTGATCATGGAGAAGGCGAAAACCGGCAATATCGGCGACGGCAAAATCTTTGTCTCACCCGTGGAGAACGCCATACGCATTCGTACCGGGGAACAAGGGAAGGAGGCGCTATAAGGGGATGACGAATCTCGGTTTCATGCCTTTAAGCGGCTAGCGGACTGAATTTACCGAACATACGGTTCAGAAGACAAATCACGAGCCCGAGACCGTGGCGCTGTGCCGGCCGCGGGCCCGAACATTCGGTATATCAGGAGAGGAAAATGAAACGTATTGCTGCAGTTTTCGTGTTGATCGTGCTTGGACTGGCACTTCTTTCCCCGGTGGCGATCCGTGCCGCAGACCTGGCGCCGGATCCCTCCGGCGGAAGTACGGGAACGGCCGCGGATGTTATCGGCGCCACCGGCGGAGCCCCCACGCAGGAGGATATGGACAAACTGGGAGCGAACGAACCGTTGGCTTTGAAATTGGCCGATGTAGTCGGCCACAACCGGATCGCCCTCAACATGGTTTGGACACTCGTTACCGGCTTTCTGGTCATGTTCATGCAAGCCGGTTTCGCCATGGCGGAGACGGGATTTACCCGCGCCAAGAATGCCGGGCATACCATGGCCATGAATTTCATGGTCTACGCCATCGGCATGCTCGGTTACTGGGTCTGCGGCTTCGCGCTCCAGATGGGAGGCGTCGGCGGAGTCGCCAGCCTGAGCGGCGGCACGGGATTATTGAACCACGAGGTTATCGTTCATTTGTTCGGCAAGGAGTTCGGACTGTTCGGTACGAAAGGGTTTTTCCTCTCGGGCGCCACCTATGACACGACCATCTTTACCCTTTTCCTCTTCCAGATGGTGTTCATGGACACCGCCGCCACCATCCCCACGGGATCGATGGCCGAACGCTGGACCTTCAAGTCCTTCATCATCTTCGGCTTCTTCATGGCGATGATCGTTTATCCGCTCTACGCCAACTGGGTCTGGGGCGGGGGCTGGCTCTCGACCCTGGGGAAAAATTTCGGACTGGGGCACGGGATGGTCGATTTTGCGGGTTCTTCGGTCGTACACATGGTCGGCGGTGTCTCCGCTTTGGCCGGCGCCATCGTGCTCGGACCGAGGATAGGGAAGTTCAAACCCGACGGAACGCCCAATGCCATTCCCGGACACCATGTCCCCATGGCCATGCTCGGATGCTTTATCCTGGCGTTCGGATGGTTCGGATTCAACGCCGGCTCCACTCTGGCCGGAGGCGATTTGCGCATCGGGGTGGTCGCCACGAACACCATGCTCGCATCGGCGGCAGGCGCCTTCTCCTCCATGTTGTACATGTGGATGTTTTACGGCAAACCGGATATTTCCATGGCCGCCAACGGTTTTCTGGCCGCGCTCGTCGCCATCACCGCGCCCTGTGCCTTTGTGAATTCCGTATCGGCGGTCATCATCGGCTTCATTGCCGGGATAGTCCTCTGCCTCAGCGTGTTCTTCGTTGAACGGACCATGAAAATCGACGATCCCGTCGGCGCCATATCGGTACACGGCGTCAACGGCGCCTGGGGTATTCTGGCTCTGGGTCTGTTCGCAGACGGGACGTATGGAGACGGTTTGAACGGCGTAGCCGGAACGGTCAAAGGCCTCTTCTACGGCGATGTGTCGCAACTTTTCGCTCAATGCATCGGAATCGTCACCAACTTCGTGTTCGTGTTCGTCGCGATGTATGTTTTCTTCAAGGTCTCGAACAAGTTCGTTCCCATGAGGGTTTCCAAGCAACAGGAGATTGAGGGCCTCGATCAGTTCGAGGTCGCGGTAACCGCGTACCCCGACTTTACGCTGCGAAAAATCAACCTGTGAACGGACGGCGCGGATATCGCCCCGTGGAAGTGCCCCGCGGGCCCATGGAGATTCCAGCACGTCCCCGGCGAAAGCCGGGGTCGATGGAGTACAAACTAAATGGAATTTTTCATCGGCCGGCGTCGCATCGGGATTTCCACGGAGTGACGACGCCCATGAACTCCACAATGTATTGCCCCTGAAACCCCTCTCTGCCCCCCACCCTTCCCCGGTGGCCGGGATTCTCTCCCCTGAAGAATCCCGGCCGTCGAGGCCCTCCCGCACACGGAAAAGCCCGGCCCCACGGCCGGGCTTTTCACCCGCTGTGTCCGAAAGAGAGTGAAAAGGTACCCCGTGCGTTCCTCCGCCCTTCCGGCATATTCTCGGGGAAAGTATCTTCATCCGCTTCCGACCCACACACGCTGCCGGGTCCCGTCTTCCTCCGGGACGACACACGGGATCAATCGACACCCTCCTCTCGCAGGAAGGCATCGGAGGGGCCTTATAGGGCCTCACGTCGGCGATTGCATTATTTCCCCCTGTTTGGGGGAGGCGCTGCCGGGTTGCGGGCTCCGTACAGCCCCATGGCCGGCATCCCCGATTTCCCCCTCCCCCCGTGCACGTAGGAAACTTACATAATCATGCGCCGTACCCCCTTCCCGCGCGCAGAGGAACCGCCGTGTCGGAGACGGTTCCAGCGGCGCGGCGCATCGGGTTCTTTCGCAGATGTAGGTCCCTTGCAAGGTTGGACGTTCCGGCCCCGCAGCGGCCCGGTGGTGGTCACTCTGGGTTTTATGACATGAACGTATGATGGATGAAAATAAGCTACAATTTTGTATGTCAAAGACAACTCTGCCAGATAGCGGCACCTCCGGAACGGGCGGGTATATTGCCCAATATCTCAGTATGTTATCTTGATACTATTCCTGTTATTCTCACTGTGGCACGGGTCTTGAGTTAAGGAGCCTACAAATGCACGGAAAGGAGAAAGAGGGATGCGGAAGGTAGAAGCGATCGTCAAACCGTTCAAGCTGGACGAACTGAAGGAAGGACTCTCCGGCATCGGTCTCCAAGGCATGACCGTCAGCGAGGTGAAGGGCTTCGGGCGTCAGAAAGGACACGCCGAACTCTACCGAGGGGCCGAATACGTGGTGGATTTCGTCCCCAAGGTGAAAGTCGAAATCGTGGTCAACGACGAATTGGTGGACGCCGTCGTGAAAGTGATTCTGGACAAGGCGAGAACCGGCAACATCGGCGACGGTAAAATTTTCATCTCCACCTTGGAAAACGCCATACGTATTCGCACCGGGGAACAAGGAAAGGAAGCTCTGTAGGGAGCGAAACACCGAGGCCCAGCCGGAAGACAGCTATCACCGCCGGGTACACCTGATCGAGCGAGAGAGAATCGGGAGGAAGAGAAAATGAAACCAAGTATAAAAGCCTTATTCGTAGCGGGAGCACTCGTAGCCATACCGCTTTGCGCCCTGGGGGCGGAAGAAGCGGCACCGACCGTTGCAAGCAACAAAGAAGCCATCGACCTCGTACAGACCCATGCCGACTATGTGTGGACGCTCATCTGCGCCGGACTCGTTTTCTTCATGCAGGCCGGATTCGCCATGGTCGAGACGGGGTTCACCCGTGCGAAAAACTCCGTGAACATCCTCATGAAGAACCTCATGGACTTCTGCTTCGGCAGTATCGCTTTCTGGGCCATCGGTTTCGGAATCATGTTCGGCGCCAACCCGACCGGCTGGTTCGGGACGACCGGATTCTTCCTGAGCGATTTCGTTCCGGGCAAAGACCCCTGGGTGTTGGCGTTCTGGATGTTCCAGGTGGTCTTCGCCGCGACATCGGCCACCATCGTTTCCGGCGCCATGGCCGAACGCACGAAGTTCAAGAGTTACCTTGTGTACAGCTTTGTCGTGAGCGCCTTCATCTATCCCGTGTTCGGAAGCTGGGCATGGGGCGGGTTGTTCCACGGCGGCGGCTGGCTGGAAAAGCTGGGCTTCATCGATTTCGCCGGCTCCACCGTCGTTCACTCCATCGGCGGCTGGCTGGCGCTGGCGGGTGCGATCGTCCTCGGACCCCGCATCGGCAAGTATGACAAGGAAGGCAGGGTAAAACCGATTCCGGGGCACAACCTTCCGCTGGCTACCCTGGGCGTGTTCATCCTCTGGATCGGCTGGTTCGGGTTCAACCCCGGCTCCACCACCGCGGCGAACAAAGACATCGCCATGATCTTCGTAAACACCAACCAGGCGGCTGCGGCGGGTGCAATCATGGCCATGATCACCTCGTGGATCAAGTTCGGCAAGCCGGACGTGGGTATGAGCCTCAATGGCGCACTGGCCGGACTCGTGGCCATCACCAGCCCCTGTAACAACGTATCGCCGACCAGCTCCATCATCATCGGCGCCATCGCGGGTGTCCTGGTAGTTCTCTCCGTCCTCTTCTTCGACCGCATCCACGTTGACGACCCGGTCGGCGCGGTTTCGGTGCATGGCGTATGCGGAGCGTGGGGAACCATTTCCGCCGGAATCTTCAACATCGGCGGCCCCTCGGCCAAACTCATCGGCGTTCAGCTTCTGGGAGTCGGCACGGCTTTCGTATGGGCATTCGGCCTCGGGCTGATCCTGTTCAAGCTGCTCTCCATCATCATCGGTCTGCGCGTGAAGCCGGAAGAGGAAATGGAAGGACTCGATTACAAGGAACACGGCGCCACCGCTTATGCAGATTTCCAGATATCATCACATTAGGCTGGTTTGAGAGGAATAGGGGTCCGGCCCGAGGCCGGACTCTCGTGCAAAGAGATGAAGTGAAGGGATCAAAAGGGAATTTCAATAGGTGCAACAACGAAAAAGGAGAGAAGAGAATGAAGCGGGGAGTGAGCATATCTTTTTTAACCGTTATCCTGTCATTGGCGATCCTGTTCACCGCCGTGGCCGTTCCGCCGGCCAAAGCAGAAGAGGAAGTGCCTACCGCGAGCATGAACGTGGCGTTTCTTAGCCAGTATATCTGGCGCGGCCAGGCATTCACCAAGGACAGCCTGGTGATTCAGCCCGAACTTACCCTGGGATATTACGGCTTTTCGTTCGATATCTGGGGAAACCTGGATACCGACCAGTACGATGCTGCCAAGGGAGATGGTTCCGGCCATTCAAAATATACGGAAACGGACCTTACCCTCTCCTACGGGAGAAGCTTCGGTCCCGTGAATGCCTCCATCGGCTACATCTACTATGCACTCGACGGCGTGGACGACACCATGGAATTTTACCTCAGCGCCGGCCTCGACGTCCTGCTCGCACCGACGCTGACCATTTACCGGGATGTGGACAATGCTCCGGGCTGGTACCTCAAGCTCGGCATCAGCCACAGCTTTGCCCTGACCGACTGCATCGGACTGGACCTGGGCGCGTCCGTTGCCTACCTGATCAGCGACGACAAGAGCGTTTATCCCGATGTGTCGTCCGACCTGGTACCCAAGGACAGCAAATACAGCGGGTTCCTGGACGGCACCTTCTCGGTGGGTTTGCCGATCAAGGTAGGCAAGTATTTCACCATCAAGCCGAACGCAGCAATCTCCTACGCGGTGGGCAGCGATGCCGACAACCTGCTGTCCTACATCAACCAGAACACCGTGGGAGACGACAAGAGTACGTGGATTTACGGCGGAGTTACCGTAACGTTTGCATTCTAAACCGCAAATTTGCCCCTGAAACCCCTCTCTACCCTCCACCATCCCCGGCGGGGCGGCTTCTCCTCCCCTGAAGAAGCCGTACCGTCGGGCCCCTCCTGCCACACGAAAAAGCCCGGCCGCAAGGCCGGGCCTTTTCGCCCCCACCCCGGATGCAACCGCATTTTCGGCGACGGCCGAACGGTTCCGTTCTTCTTTGGTTCTTCAGTGAATTTCGGGAAACGCTCGTTCCGGTCGGCTTGGCATCGTCCGCTACTCCCGGAAGCATTTGTTCGCCGGCGTCGAGAACTCGGTAACAGACTTCTCTTCGGCAGAACGAATGCCGGATGAACCTTCTCTAGGGAGCAATGACGGTACACACAAGAGGTGAGCGCCGACGAGCCCAACCCGGCTTGGGGTGGCCCGGACAGCTTGCTGTCCGGGTCCGAAGGACAAGAGGGGTTTCATCGGGAAGGTGCCGGAAGAGGGCTCAAACAGCGATTACGAACCGGGAGGTGGAACCTTGTGTACGTGGACGTGGTAAACATTTTCGTGCAGCCCGAATCAGCCTTGAGTGGAGGACGGCCCGGTCTGAAGAGCGTGAGTGATATCCCATGACGGCACGATTCCCCCGCTACCATGGGCATCGGATGGCAACTGATTAATGATTGTCAATTATAATTCGATTTCGAACGACGGCCGAAACTCCCGCTTGCCCCGAGATTTCTCTCTCGCTTCGCTTCGTTCGAGATGACAGGCTGCTTGCTCCCGGCATATCGGATTGACAGATGTACGAAGAGGAGTGCTTTCCCGGAATTCCGCGATGCGCCTCTTGCCTACCCTGCGGACCTGATGGAAACGATCTTCCTGATCATCCGGCCGACCAGAGGGTCCCGGGCCTTGAGCGCCCCGTGGGGACACACCTCGATACAGCAGTAGCAGCGAATGCATGCCTCGTAGTCGAACTCGATCCTCTCGTCCGAGTGGCGTATTGCTCCGGCGGGACAGTATTGCCAGCACTGGCCGCAGGATCGGCAGGCCTCGTCTTCGCACACGGGCCTTTGCAACAGATGGCGACGCAACAACCGGTGGAAGGCCGGCGGCACGAAAGAAATGAGCGGGTCCTGCTCCGGCAGGCGGAACGAACGCACCGACGGCAGTTCGCCGTCAACGACGATGTCTTCCGGCATGAGCCCCTTTTGCTGTGCCGCGCGAATGGTCGGCAACTGCAGGGGCTCCAACCCGATCATCCGGCAGGCGGTCATATCCAGCGCCACACCATCCCTGGACCCCATGAGCACCCCCACGTGGCGCGGAACGCCTCCGGAACCGGGGCCCTGGCCTTCCATTCCCCACACGGCATCCATGATCGACACCGCCGGTCGTATAGCGTCGAATATGGTCAGCAGCAACCGGGCGAACATCTTATGGTCGGTTCCCATCCTCAGGTGCCACTCCGGCTTGCGTATTCCGACCACGCACCCGAACAGGTTTTTCACCGCCATGGTCAGTACCATCTGGCTGTGCGTCTTGAACTTGGGCAGGTTGATCACCACGTCCGCATCGAGCGCATCCTCCGCCAGGTCCACCACGCCGAACGGTTCTCCCGTATCGACTCCCCGGGACGCGGAAAACTCCCGGCACTCCACGTCGAGTCCGCGCAGCGCATCCTCGATTCCGCACTGCTTCGCCACCTTGCGGAAACTTCCCGCGGCCGGGCTGTCGGATACCGTTGGATGCGCCCCCCGGGAAAGCACGTACTCCACGGCAGCCCTCACCAGAAGGGGATGGGTGGTCACCGCCTTGTCGGGGTCCGCCGCGGTCAGAAGATTGGGCTTGATGAGGACGCGACCATCCTTTTGGACAAGGTCCCCGGCGATGGTCTCCATGATTTCGAAAAAGCGGGCGCGCACCGTACCGTACTCGTACGATGCCGGCCTGATGACGACGAGGGACACCCCTTCACCTCCCGTGGCGGCGGAATTTTCCGGCGATTTTAGGAAATTACACTCTTCCCCGTATGTGGCCCACGATGTGCCCGGCCTCCGGCAGGATAATCCGTTCCATGGCGAGGGAGCATGCCTGGGGACTGCCGGGAATGCAGAAGACCGCCGTCCGGCCGATCGTGCCCGCGCATGCCCTGGAAAGAATGGCCGCCGAGCCGATCCGGTCGAAGCTCAGCTGGGTGAACAGGTTGGAAAAGCCCGTCATCTCCTTGTCGAACATTGGCCGTACCGCCTCGATGGTGAGGTCTTCGGGGGTAACCCCCGTACCGCCGTCCACGACGATCAAATCCGCGGAACCGGCCAACAGGTCCCTCATCGCCGCCCGAATGGCGTCCACGTCGTCTTTCACGATCTGCCGCCGACGTACCGTATGCCCCTTTGAGAGAATATGGGCTTCGATGAGGTCTCCGCTGCCATCTTCCTTCAGTCCCCTGGTGGATGATACGGAGAGAATGCAGAAAGTGAGGGGAGTCCGACTTTCCTTCCGGTGGGGGTGCACTTCGTTGGTCATGTAAGAGCCCCTTTGGTTTTTCCGACCACGCGCACGTCGGTAATGCGGGTAAGAGGGTATTGCCCCTCTTCGTCCTTTTCAAGGTACTTGACCATGTCCCATATGGTGTTGAGGGCCATGGTGACGCCCAGCAGCGCCTCCATTTCCACTCCCGTGCGGCCCCGGCTCTTTACCGTGCAGGAGACGTCCACCCCGTCGTCGTCCACGGCGAACCGGAAATCCACCTGTTCCACGGGGATGGGATGGCAATGGGGAATTAGATCCGGCGTTCGCTTCACGGCCAGCATACCCGCGGCTTCCGCGAAAACCAGGGGATCGCCCTTTTTTATGGTGCCCGCTCTCAGCGTGGAGAGCGTCTTCTTCTGCAGCTGAATGAACCCTCGTGCTTCCGCCGTTCGGATCACGATGTCCTTGCTCGATACGTCCACCATTCCCATGGGCATCCTCCGCCGTTCAAAACGGGCCGATCCGCGCGTATTGGCGCTTTTTTCCTCAATTCGGTGTAAACGGCTTTTGATAACGAACTGTCGTGTGGAAAGCGGCAGGGAACCGCGGAACAACTCCGCCTTCTGCCGTTACCGGTGAAATCGTACGGCGTCACCGTGAGTGGAACGGCCGGGAGAACGTTGTGTTACCGCCGCGAAGGACGTGCCCGGGGAAGGCTCCGGGGACCCAAACGCGTTCTCGACCGTTATCCGAATCGAGTTCGCTCTCTCACGACTTCGAAAACGATGAAGAAAAATCTTCGGACCCCTCGGGTCTCGATCCCCGATCCGGAAGGCAAGCGCCGGAACTACACGGGTGAGGTCACCCGCCCCGGCCTACTCCGCAATCCATTCCGACTTTTTCGTGGCTTTGGCCTTGAGTTCGTTGACCGCATCCACCAGGACGGGAAAGACGTTTTCCCGTATGTCGCCGGCAACCAGCACCGCCATCAGGTCGTCTCCCACCTCCAGGTCGCCTTCGTTGTACTCGAGCACCACCTCGATGATTCCGGGACGTCTTTTCAAGGCGCGAACGATCTCGTCCGCTTCCTCGCGGTTGAAGCGCACCGTCAGCCCCTTCACCGGAGCGCCGTTGCGGGAGGTGCCTCTCACAAGCCCGCGGTGAGACGCAATCATTCCTATTTCCGCCGCCCGGGGGTGGTGTTTCAGCGACTGGTGCAGTGCCTCCATGTCTATGGTTCGCGCCGACACGTTTCACTCCTCTCGCCGCCGATGGTGTATTTGATATTCCATTTCCGCCTCGCCCCTTCGATGAGCCCGAAGCATCCGGAGAGCATCATGTCTCCGAAAGGCACGGCCAGGCGGCAGGAGAGTTCCGAAGCCATGGCGCGGCGGGGACCCGTCACGGCCACGGGCGGAAGGGTTCGGGACGGTTCGTAATCGGAAGCATAGACTACCCCGTGGCCCATGGAATCGAAAATTTCCCGGTGGCCCAGGGTACCCTGCACGAAACGACGTATGTGGTCGGCCAGAACCGGGGGCGTGAGGCACCCCGTGTGGTGTTCGTACAGGGCGAGCACCCTGTCTCCGCTGATGACCGCCGCCAGGGTATGGGCGTTGCCCGTGTTGATTACCAGAACCGTCTCGCCACGCCACCGGGCGACCTCGTCGTCCAGTAGTGCCCCCAGAATGGCCGCTGTTCCCGTGTCCATGACCAGGGCGTCCGGCAGCGCCTCCTTTACGGCCCACATACGGGTGTTTTCCGCAGGGGGTTCCAAGTAGACGCGATCGAACAGATCGCCGCCTTTTTCCAGGAAATCCGCAAGGTTCCTGAAACGAACCAGCCGATTGCTTTCAATGGGGGAGAAACCGTGATCCTGAACCGCGAACGCCACCCGGCGCGGCACATCCACTTCGTAGGGAAGCAAGGAGGCGGTAAGGGTATCCAGGTCCACGTCGCCGAGCGTCACTGTTACCGTCAGGACGTCCGTGGGCGGCGAATCGGTGATGACGACACCCATATTCCGAACATAATCGAGGTTATCGTGAAAGGTCACCGCGGCCGAAGGCAGGGCGTATGCTTTCAATCCCGCACGGAGGTGATCCGTCACGGCCCGAGATACCGGGCCCCCGCCCATGACCCGGCCGTCCAGGAAAATATGCTCCCCCCGGGAGGTGCTGCGTCGGATCCGTTGGGCGACGATTCGGGTGGGCGTGGGCAGGATCAGTTTGACGCAATTTTCCAACTGCCCGCAGGGCTCCCACAGCAGGATGTCCTGCGTGCCGCCCCCCACGTCGATGGCCAGTATGGAATCGCTCGACAAGGTTCCTAGCCTCCGATTCCCACCATGAGCCGTCCGCTGGGGTGGTTTCCCTCTTCATCGATCCGGTGCCGGCTGTTCTTATGCCGAACGGCTTCTTCCATCACCCGGACCAGCGCATCGTCGTCTCCGCCCCCGCGGATGACGGACTTGAGATCGAACTCGCGATCCGAGAGCAGACAGGGCCTCAACCCCCCGGCAGCCGTCAACCGCAGTCGATTGCAGGTGTCGCAGAAGTGTCGGGTGATCGCCCCTATGAACCCGATTTCTCCGGCTCCTCCACGGGGTTTGAATTTTCTGGCGGGGCCTTCGGTGATCCCCGAAGCGACCGGCTCCAGCGGGAACCGCTCTTCGATGGTCCGCTGCACTTCGCCCATGGAGAGGAACGCTTCCCGTTTCCAGGGCGTGTTCTTTCCGATGGGCATAAATTCGATGAACCTGACGTGCAGGGGGGTTTCCATGGCGAGGCGCGCAAAATCGAGGATTTCATCGTCGTTCACCCCGCGGATGGCGACGACGTTCAATTTGATGGGATCGAACCCCAGCTCCCGAGCGGTTTGGATGCCATTCCAGACTTTTTGAAAACTGTCCCGCCCCGTGATCCGGAGATACTTTTCCGGCTTCAGGGTGTCGAGGCTGATGTTGAGACGGTTGATGCCGACTGCTTTCAACGATTGCGCATGGTAATCCAGCAGCACGCCGTTTGTGGTCAACGCCGTTTCTTCCAATTTCTCGACGGCCGTCAACCGGGAGAGAAACTCCATGACTCCCTTGCGCACGAGCGGTTCGCCTCCGGTCACGCGGATCTTCCGGATACCGCGCTGCACGAACAGACGCACCAACCGCAGGATTTCCTCGTAGGTCAGTATCTCCTTGTGGGGAATGTACTCGAACTCTTCCTCCCCCACGCAGTACATGCACCTCAGATTGCACCGATCGGTGATGGAAATGCGCAGGTAGCTGATTACTCTGCTTCTGCAGTCGATGAGAAGATCTCCGGCCACTTGTGCAAATGTTCTCCGTGTTACGGTGTTGGCGAGGAGGTGCGATGTTTCATGACCATCCGATTACCTACGGTTTTTACCGAGCAAAGTCAACATAATCGGCCGCCGACCGGTCGGGTTTCCGGGGGGGGTTCCATTATTTTGACACCAGAAAAATTTGCCTCCGCGCACTGAAAAGAGGCAAATCCTTCCTCCTCCCCGGCATCAATTGTACCTCGTTCTCGTGTGTCAGAACAACGAACCGTCAAAAAAATCGAATGCCGGGAAAAATGACGCTCTGCGGACGATTTTTCTGTTTTCTCGATTCCCGTTTTTCCGCGTATCGCGGTTCCTCTCTCATTATGCCGGGTTGCACGAGGATCGGCCGTTTCCCTCCCCAGGATCAAAATTGTACTCCAAAGAGCGCCGAGCGTACTCTCCGCTTCGGAAAACCTTCCCAAGGCTCTCGTCGATAGTTCCCGGACCCGCGCGAAGGACCGGTCCAAAGGCTCCCCGGCCCCCATTAAGTTCGGTATGGTACGTACCTTGCTAACTGCTCCCCAGAGAGTGCAGAGGAATGATTGGTTTAGACGCAGTAAAAAAAACGCTTGAAAAAGGCAAACCACGCGAAAGCGTGGGACGCAAAGCCACCTGCCTACGTTCGGGAACATCCGGGAACACGGTAGAGGGGCTGCCGAGCGAATCATGGTACCTCCGGGGCCTCCGGTTCGTTCGGACACAGAATCCATGGAGGTAGATTGTATGTATCGTTTACGAGGTACGAAACGGACGGTAAGGACGACTCCGGCCATTTTCGGTATTGCAATACTCTTCGCCCTGCTGCTTGCTTCTCCACCGGTTCACGCCGCGCAACTGACTCTGGGTTGGAACGCGGTGAGCTATTCCCAGCTGAGCGGCTATTGCCTGAGCTACGGCACCAAAAGCGGGAGTTACACAACCAACATCACCCTCGCCAGCAACGCCACCAGTTACACCGTCACCGGCCTCGCCGATTCCACGACCTACTATTTAGCAGTGAAGGCGTGCAGTACGGCTGGTGACAGCAGTTACTCCAACCAGGTGAGCGCCAATACGCCCACCCCTGTAGTCAATCACGCACCCGTGGTAACCGCGGGTTCTCTTTCCACCAAGGTGAATACCGCCGCGACCGGCACCATGCAGGGAAGCGACCAGGACGGTAACACCCTTACCTTCTCGGTGGTGACCGCCCCCGCCCACGGATCGGTGAGCGTAACAAACGCCTCAACGGGCGCTTTCCGCTATACTCCCACGAGCAACTACAGCGGAAGCGATTCCTTTACCTTCAGGGCTTCCGACGGCCAGGCTCAATCCAACACGGCGACGGAATCCATCACCATTACGGCCGTAAACCATGCCCCGGTGGCCAGCGCGGGTTCCCTCTCCACCACGGTGAATACCGCCGCGACCGGCACCATGCAGGGAAGCGACCAGGACGGTAACGCCCTTACCTTCTCGGTGGTGACTGCCCCTGCCCACGGTTCGGTCAGCGTGACCAACGCATCGACGGGAGCCTTCCGTTACACTCCGACGAGTAACTACAGCGGAAACGATTCGTTTACGTTCAAAGTATCCGACGGTCAGGCGCAGTCCAATACGGCAACGGTATCCATCACCGTAACGGCACCGGCCACCAATAACCCGCCGGTGGCAAGTGCCCTGACGCTCCAGACCGAGCTGAATACACCCGTGAGCGGCCTCATGAGCGGTTCCGACGCGGACAAAGACGCCCTGACCTATTCGATCGCGAGCAACCCCGCGAAGGGCACGGTGAAGATCAACAGCGCGTCCACCGGATCGTTCACCTATACCCCCTCCACCGGCTTTACGGGCACGGATTCGTTCACCTACAAGGTGAGTGACGGCAAGGCGTCTTCCAGCGCGGCCACCATCACCATCAAGGTGGGGACGATCGATACGGACAAGGATGGTCTCTCGGATACCGATGAAATCAACGTGTACAAGACCGATCCCCAGAATCCCGATACCGACGGCGACGGCTTCAGCGACGGCATCGAAGTGGCCCAGGGCTTCTCTCCCACGGATCCCTCGCAGCCGGTCATAACGACAGCCATTAACGTCGGCGGAAAAGCGTTCACCGGAACCGACGGCATAAAGTACGAAGCCGACCAGTACTTCAAGGGTGGAACGGTAGGCAGCAAGAGCCTTTCCATCGCGGGCACAAACGACGATACGCTGTTCAACCAGTATCGTTACGGTTCCTTCAGCTACGCCATTCCGGTCCCGAACGGCAAGTACATCGTGAAACTGCGGATGGCCGAAATCTACTGGAGTTACAACGGTGCTCGAGTCTTCGACGTATCGGCCGAAGGCGAGCCGGTTCTCAACGACGTGGACATCTACAAACTCTCCGGCGGCAAGGCCATCGCCAAGGACATCGAAATTCCGGTAACCGTATCGGACGGAACCCTCAACCTCGACTTCTTCCCGCTCAGCGACAATGCGTTGGTGAGCGCCATCATCGTGGCGGGAGCCGCCCCGGAAGCCCATAAGGTCGCGACAATCGGCATCAACGTGGGCGGTCCGGAGTACGTGGACGAAGCAGGAAACATCTACCTGGCCGACTCGTACTTCTCGGGCGGCAACGTATCCTCGAAGTCGAACGCCATCGCCTCTACCACGGATGACGCCCTGTACAATCAGTATCGCTACGGAAACATGTCCTATGCGATACCCGTGTCCAACGGAGATTATCGGGTAACCCTGAAATTCGCCGAGATCTACTGGGATTGGTCCGGCACCCGGATGTTCGACGTCTCCATTGAAGGCATTCTGGCGCTCAACGACCTCGATATCTACGCTGAGGCCGGAAAGAATACGGCTCTCGATTACACCTTCGACGTCAACGTAACCGACGGTACACTCAACATTGCGTTCGTCTCCGGACAGGACAACGCTCTGGTGAATGCCATTCTCATCCAACAGATGTAGCGAACAACGTCACGGCCGTTTCACGACGGCCGCGACGCAATCCGGTCGGAAAAGAAAGAGGGCGCCATTCGGCGCCCTCTTTCTTTTCCGGAACATCGGTTCCCGTATGTGGTGGGGTCAGGTTCGTATCCCGCTTCGCTCGATCAGGGTATCGCAGAACCGCAGGATGACGTCCCTCTGCCGGGGAGTAGCATAGCCGATGCAGTCGCACCTCATGGTCGTCGCACTTCGTATGAGAAATTCGGCATGCACCGATTCGTCGCACACCTCCACCGCAAAGCGGTAAGGTTTGCACGCCTCATGTCGGCGCTGTTTCTCGTCGAGTTCCTCTTCCCCGAGTTCCACCCAGTAAAGGTCTTCCACTTCCGACAGCATGGCGTGCCCGTTCAGGTAGGAACGAACCTTCTCCACGTCGGCCTTACTTATCTCGTCCAATACGATTTTTCTCATGATGATTCCCTGTCGCGCCTGCTGCCATAGACGAAGGCGTCGATAACCGAGTAAAGCCACAAAATGGAGAACGCGATGCCGCAAACGGTCAGCAGGGTGCCGTCGCCTTCCTGCACCTTCTCCATCAGGCTCACCACGAGTTCGGCGTTGGGCTGGGGGTTCGGGATAGCGATCAGTGCCGCATAGAGCGTCTGGAAAATGGAGAAAAATGTCAAAATAAGGACAAAGGTAACGCTCCCGAGCAGTATCGATCCCTTGATGGCTTGACCGTTCGTAATCTGCCCCAACCCGGGTATTACGAACGCGGACAAAAGCGGTGAGACGATCTTTTTTTTCATGGTGCTGCTTTCGTTTCTATGTTATCCATACTGCCTACCTCACGGCCCTGTTGTTGTCAAATCGAACACAACGTCGTATCATACGGAGTTCGAGGCAAGTCAAAAATGAATGACCGGATAACAAACGCCGTCACGGAGCGGGCCAGAGGACTCCTTTCGGAGCTGTTCGTCGCCGTTCCCTATCATCGCCTTATCGACGAGTTCATGGAAAGCGTTTTAGCCATCGGCGCCAACCTGGAACTGGGCATCCACGCCGAAAGCCTGGACCGCTTCTCCCGCCGCGATTTCGAGGAGACGGCAAAGCTCTTCCGGGAACGCGGAATACGGACCACCATGCATTGCGCCTTCATGGACTTGGTGCCCGCTTCCCCCGACCCGCTCATCCGCCGGGCCTCTCAGGACCGTATCCGGCAGGTTTTCGAACTGCTTCCCGTGTTCCGGCCGCTGTGCGTGGCCTGCCACACGGGGTACTCCCCGGTCATGCACGAAGACGGCAAAGAAGAGTGGGTGGAACGTTCCGTCGAGTTCTGGAACTCCATGATCCCGGCTGCTCGGGAGAACGGCGCCTTCATCACTCTGGAAAACGTCTTCGAACCGGACCCCGAAACTCTGGCGGCCACGTTGGACGGGATCGATTCCCCCACGGTGCGCTTCCTCTTCGACACCGGCCATACGCTGGCCTTCTCCAAAACGTCCTGGGAAGGATGGATGAACGCGCTCGGTCCCCGGCTGGGGCAGATCCACGCCCACGACAACACCGGCCATTCCGACGAACACCGGGCCGTCGGGGGCGGCATTTTTCCTTTCGACGATCTTTTCGCGTGGCTGGACCGAACCGGCTCCCGCCCCGTCATCACACTTGAAGCGCACAGCATGCAGTGGGTATGGGAAAGCCTACCCGTACTGGACCGACTGTGGCCCTGGGAACGGGGAACCGGCCCGCAACCGCGCTGAACGCATAACCGGACAAGGAACATGATCAGCAAAATACGAGGAACTCACGACATTCTGCCGGAAGAAGCCGCGCTCTGGATTCGCCTGGAGGAAAAGGCGCGACGGGTGTTCGGCTGTTTCGGTTTTCAGGAAATACGCCCCCCGGTCATGGAGTGGACCGAACTGTTCGCCCGCGGCATCGGGCAGGCCACCGACATTGTGGAGAAGGAGATGTACTCTTTCCCCGACAGCCAGGGGCGATCCATATCGCTGCGGCCGGAAGCCACGGCCGGCGTACTGCGGGCTTACCTGGAAAACAAGCTGTATGCCCTGAAGGAAGAGAACAAGCTTTTCACCATCGGCCCCATGTTCCGGCACGAACGGCCGCAGAAGGGGCGCTACCGCCAGTTCCACCAGATCAACGCCGAACTGTTCGGCAATCCCGGTCCCGGTGTGGACGCGGAAATGATCCTCATGCTCCACACCTTCCTCACCGAAGCCGAGGTGTCGAACCTCAACGTGTCGCTCAACAGCCTGGGATGCCCCGACTGTCGGCCCGCGTACCGGGAAACGCTCACCGCGTTCCTGATGGAACGCCAGGATCAGCTGTGCAGCGACTGCCGCAGGCGCACGCAGCTCAATCCCCTGCGCGTCCTCGACTGCAAGGTGGAGAGCTGCCGGGAAGCGGTGAAGGACGCGCCCGCCCTTCTGGACCACACCTGCCCGGTCTGTTCGGATCACTTCCGGAAGGTCACCGGCGCCCTGGAACAATTCGACGTCCCCTTCCGCATCGATAAACGATTGGTGCGTGGGCTGGATTACTACACCCGTACGGCCTTCGAAGTCATCAGCACGGGTCTGGGGTCCCAGGACTCGGTGGCGGGCGGGGGCAGGTACGACGGACTGGCCGAACTGCTGGGCGGCCCGGCTACCCCGGCCATCGGTTTCGCGGTGGGCATGGAACGGCTGGCGCTCCTTTCCAAGGTGAAAGCCGAACCGACCACGCCGGATATTTTCATCGCCGCCCTTGGCGACCGGGCGCTGGACTTCACTTTCATTCTGGCCAACAAGCTCCGCCTCCGGGGAGTGACCGTGGAACTCAGCCACGCCGCGAAAAGCCTCAAGAGCCAGCTTCGCCGCGCGGACAAGCTGCAATCCGCCAGAACGCTGATTGTGGGCGATTCAGAATTGGAGAACCGAAAAGCGATGCTCAAGGACATGCGCTCGGGCGAGCAACAGGAAATTTCGCTGGACCTTTCCCCCGAAGACTTCTCGGCCCTGCTCGCGAAGAATCCCGAACAGCGGTGAACGGCTCCCCATCCGGGGCGCAGGAGGAACAAAAACGTTCATGAACAGGAAACGCACCCACACTTGCGGCGAACTGCGCAAGACGGCGGTCGATACCTCCGTCACACTTATGGGTTGGGTTCAGCGCAGGCGGGACTTCGGCGGACTCATCTTCATCGACCTGCGCGACCGTGAGGGGATCACCCAGATCGTATTCAATCCGGAAAACAATTCCAGCCTGATGGAATCGGCGCACAAGATCCGCAGCGAATTCGTCCTGGAAGTTACGGGCACGGTGAAGGCCAGGCCGAACGACATGGTGAACACCTCCCTGTCGACGGGCGAAATCGAAATTTGGGCGGAAGAACTGGCTATCCTCAACAGCTCGCTGCCCCTGCCCTTCGCCATCGAAGACTCCGCGGAAGCATCCGACGCATTGCGTCTGAAATTCCGCTACCTGGATTTGCGGCGTCCGTCCATGGCCCGGGCGCTCCGGTTCCGCCACGGCGTGACGCAGTCCATCCGCAGCTACTTCAACGAGGCCGGCTTCTGGGACGTGGAAACGCCGTTCCTCACCAAATCGACTCCCGAAGGCGCACGCGACTACCTGGTACCCTCACGCGTTCAGCCCGGCAGCTTCTACGCGCTTCCCCAGTCCCCGCAGCTGTTCAAGCAGCTCCTCATGGTGGCCGGGGTGGAAAAATACTACCAGATCGTCCGGTGCTTCCGGGACGAGGACCTTCGTGCGGACCGGCAGCCGGAATTTACTCAGCTGGACGTGGAACTCTCCTTCGTGGACGAGGAGGACATCATCACCCTGGTGGAGGGGCTTCTCCAACGCGTGGTGAAGGAAGCGCTGGACCGTACCGTGGAAATCCCCTTCCCGCGCATGACCTACGCCGAAGCCATGGACCGCTACGGGGTGGACCGGCCGGACCTGCGTTTCGGCATGGAAATAAGGGACGCCTCGGACGTGTTCCGCGGGTCCGGCTTCCGGGTGTTTGCCGACAAGGTGGAACAGGGCGGAGCGGTGCGGGGTATCAACGCCAAGGGATGCGCTCACTTTTCGCGGAAGATGCTCGACGAACTCACCGCGCTGGCCGCGGAATTCGGCGCCAAGGGTCTGGCCTGGGCGCGCCGTAAGGATGGGGAATGGCAATCGTCCATGGCGAAATTCCTCAACCAGGAGGAACGGGACTCCGTCACGCAGGGCATGAATCTGGAAGAAGGCGACCTGGCCCTGTTCATCGCCGACGCGCCGCGCAAGGCGAGCGAAATTCTGGGCCGGCTGCGTCTCGATCTGGGCGGCCGGTTGAATCTGCTCGATCCGGACGTTCTGAATTTCGTCTGGGTGATGCATTTCCCCCTGTTGGAGTATGACGAGGAACAGGGCAGATACGTGGCCGTACACCATCCGTTTACTTCTCCGCTCGAAGAAGACCTGTCCCTGCTGAAAGAGCAGCCCGGAGCGGTTCGTTCCAGGGCGTACGACATCGTCTTGAACGGAAGCGAGGTGGGCGGAGGGAGCATACGTATCCATCGGCAGGACGTGCAGGCCGAAGTCTTCTCCACGCTGGGCATCGGCGAGGAAGAAGCGCGGGAGAAATTCGGATTTCTCCTGGAAGCGCTTCAGTACGGAGCGCCGCCGCACGGGGGCATCGCATTGGGACTGGACCGTCTGGTCACGATTCTCGATCGCCGGACCTCCATCAGAGACGTGATTGCCTTTCCCAAGACGCAGCGGGCAGCCGATCCCATGACCGGTGCTCCGGGGTCGGTGGATGAGACGCAGCTCAAGGAACTGGGGATAAGCTTACGTTCTTTGTAAGTTCCGATTTGTCTTGACAGAATGGCATATACTTCATAGTAACAAGTGATATTATGAGGCGTTTAAAGGAAACCTGCGTTGCCCGGGGAGCATCGGGCGGCATGTCAGTTATAGGCTGTACCTTTTTCTTGCCGATTTTTTTTGGGGCCGGAAAAGCGACGAACCGTTCGCCCGATAAGCGAACGGAGGGTGAACAGGGTTTTTATTTATCAGTTCTGATAATTATCTAGCCATTACTATTTTCGTCAAGGAGGGATGAGAAGTGAGTGATGTTGTAGCCCCTATGGCCGGCAAGATCATTAAGCTGATGGTGGCTGTCGGCGACTCGGTTCAGGAAGATGATGAAGTGGCCGTTCTCGAAGCCATGAAAATGGAAATGCCCATCGTAGCTCCGGCATCGGGCACGATTAAAGAGATCAAGGCGTCCGAGGGTGCAAGCGTGGAGGCCGATCAGGTCATCATCGTTCTCGGGTAATCGAATTCAATTCATAACAACGGCTCGGCCGGCCGCTCCTGGAGCCGGCCCAGCTTTGCATGCGCCTCGTGCACGTTCCCGGTTCGGCGGTCGCCGACTTCTCTTTCGCCCGCATCCCTCATGGACAGGATTTCCGAATGGCCCCCGTCGATTCTCGTCCTCATTTCGGAAAATGAGGGAATATGAAAAAGAATCACTCTCCTGTCTCTGCTCTTCCATGGTAAAGAAAAACCACCAGCCTACACCGTAATAAACCGGATAAGGAATTCGACATGATCAACGAAGAAAAATATCAGCAGCTGATCCGGAAGGATGAAGAGGCCGAACTTGGCGGGGGTGTGGCTCGCATCGAAGCCCAGCACGAACGGGGAAAGCTCACGGCTCGCGAACGCGTCAACCTTCTGCTGGACAAAGGGAGCTTCGAGGAACTCGATAAGTTTGTCGTTCATCGCTGCAGCGATTTCGGTATGGAAAAACAGAAAATCCTGGGCGACGGCGTGGTGACGGGCTGGGGTAAAATCAATGGCCGGTTGACCTATGTGTTCTCGCAGGATTTTACCGTTTTCGGCGGCTCGCTGAGCGGTCCGTTCGGAGAAAAAGTGTGCAAGGTCATGGACCTGGCGGTGAAAAACCGCGCCCCCATCATAGGGCTCAACGATTCCGGCGGAGCCCGTATTCAGGAAGGGGTGGTCAGCCTGGGGTCGTACGGTGAAATCTTCCGCCGCAACGTGCTCGCATCCGGGGTGGTGCCCCAGATTTCGGTGATCATGGGACCCTGCGCCGGCGGGGCCGTCTATTCTCCCGCCATCACCGACTTTATCTTCATGGTGGATAAAACCAGCCACATGTTCATCACCGGACCCCAGGTGATCAAGGCGGTAACCAGCGAAGAGGTTTCACAGGAAAACCTGGGAGGCGCGGCCAAGCACAACTCGACGAGCGGCGTGGCCCACTTCAAGGCGTCCAAGGACGAAGAGGCCCTCAAGATGGTCCGGGAACTACTCACCTACCTGCCCCAGAGCTATCTGGAGAAGCCCCCGGCGGTCGCCTGCGACGACGATCCCGATCGGGTGGACATGAGCCTGAGGTCGGTTATTCCGGACAGCCCCAAAGCCCCCTACGACATGCTGGAAATCATCAAGCGGGTAGTGGACCACGGAAATTTCTTCGAAGTGCATAAATATTTCGCCCGCAACATGGTCGTCGGATTCGCCCGAATGAACGGCCAGACGGTGGGAATCGTCGCCAATCAGCCGCGGTTCCTGGCCGGCTGCCTCGACATCAACGCTTCGGTCAAATGCTCGCGCTTCGTGCGGTTCTGCGATTGCTTCAACATTCCGCTGCTCACCTTCGTGGACGTGCCCGGCTTCCTGCCCGGCGTCAATCAGGAGTACGGCGGCATCATCAAGCACGGGAGCAAGATCATCTACGCCTATTGCGAAGCGACCGTGCCCAAGGTGACGGTCATCACCCGCAAGGCGTACGGCGGCGCCTATGACGTCATGAGCAGCAAACACCACGGCGGCGACATCAACTTCGCCTACCCCACGGCCGAAATCGCCGTGATGGGTCCCGAAGGCGCCGTGAACATCGTGTTCAAGAAGGAAATCGACAAAGCCGAAGACAAGGACTCCATGAAGGAACGGCTGATCGACGACTATCGGAAGACGTTCGCCAGCCCCTACAAGGCGGCAGAACTCGGCTACATCGATCAGGTGATCCTGCCCGAATTCACGCGGCCGAAAATCATCAAGGCCCTGGAGTCGCTCAAGAACAAACAGGAAGAACGCCCGCCCAGACGGCACGGCAACATCCCGCTCTAGAAGCGCCCGAAGGAGCCGAACGGACTTCACCCCGGCGAAAGCCGAGGGGGCCGGAAAAACGAAGACCTTGCTTCCCTTCCGCGCCGGGCACGCTCGCGGAGTCGAGAGCGTTACGGACAACTTCCCATGTCGCCCCTCTTCTCCCGTTCACTGGGAGAACAGGGGCGATGCTGTTTTTTGCATTCCGATGAGGTCCGAGCGGTAGAGGTCCCATTGAGCGGCCATGAGGAGGAGTCAGACGACAAGCACGTTGTTCATGGACCCGTAGGTATTGGGTACCAGCTGATCGTTGCCGGGGTCGTTCTGCCATTCACCGTTGACGACGAATTTGTACTCGTATCGACCGGAAGGAACGACAATCGTTTTTTCCCAGATGCCGTTTTGCTTCTCTTTCATCTTATGTTTGGAAGGGCTCCACCCGTTGAAGTCGCCGACGATGCATACTTCGCTTGCACTTGGCTCATTGAGAGTGAATACGACCCTTTTTTTCCCCGTTCCCTCGTTCTTCTTCTGCGCCATGTTCAGGACTCCCGTTCATTAATCGATCATACTTTCGCATTATCAGCATT
Organism: uncultured delta proteobacterium; assembly: GCA_963826125.1. Lineage (GTDB taxonomy): Bacteria > Desulfobacterota > Desulfarculia > JACQYL01 > CAWGVV01 > CAWGVV01. The sequence continues at coordinate 2,401,716 of CAWGVV010000001.1, forward strand.
CAGTATAGATGAGGTCCCGTCATTGTGCAATATGAGTTGTGTTAGGAAATAACTTCCGCCCCACCCGAGCCTTGCACACTTCGGCCGGACGGAGCGAACGTGACGGGGAAGGAATGAGGAGAAAAAAAGCGTTGCACGCAGGTAGGAAAAACAAAACGGCGGTTGCGGCTTCATCCGCCATCGGCCGCGCGACCGCCTGACGGAATCCGGGGTGAAACGTGGACGATGCGCGGACCGCTCCGGAAATCGGCGCCTACCGCGAAGAGGGGAATGCTCTCTCAGGGTCCCGCGATGCCTCAACGCAGCAGGTACGCAGCGGTTCCGTTCAATCCATCATGACGCGATATTCGGTGATGTCAATGATGTGGCGTCCGCGCTCTCCCCCCATCAATCGACCCGACACATTGACCCTCTGATGGATAAGACTCAGCAACTCATCGGCCAGCCGGTTCTTCGCGGGAACGTACTCCCCTTCGTCGAATGACGATATGGCCACAGCCGTTACTCTTCCGTCCCCATCCCATTCCGCGGGGATCACCAATCCTTTTACCTGTACCCGATGGACCGTCTCGCATTCATGCATGCTAGCCACCCTTTGCGCATGCCGCAGATGAATCGGCGCTCTTTCTTCGATCAACAACATGGTATCAAATTCCGTGCCGTCCGCTATCTTAGCTGAATTACTGTGCTTTTTTCCGAAGCTCTTCCGCGTGCAGGAACACGGATTTCCGTCCGTCCCCGATCCCGAGGAGACAAATCCGGCCAAAATATCGCTAACTGCTTGATAGTAATGACTGTTACGACTGTATTTGAGAAACGGAAACAGGAATTCCGATGGCACAGGAAACCGGGATTCCGGAAAAGGGCCGCCTTTACCGGTAATCTTCTTTGCGGAGCCCGTACTTGACCAGCAGGTTGTGGAGCTGCCGGGTGGTGATTCCGGCCATGGTAGCGCTCTGGCCGATACGCCCCCGTGAAAGGGTAAGCAGGTCCCGGAGGTACCGCTTCTCCATCTGCTCCACTGCCCTGCGTTTCACCTCGGCCAGCGTGGGAACCCGGTGCTGGTCGGTCGACTCCTGCAGGTGCTGGTACGTGAACAACTCCGCCGGGAAACTCGACGCCGAGAGAAAGGAACTTTTTTCCAGAATATAGGCACGCTCGATCAGGTTTTCCAATTCACGGATGTTGCCGGGCCAGGAGTATCCCTTCAGCGCCTCCACGACTTCCGGCTCCACGCCCTTCACCTCGGAAGCGTACATGCGGTTCAGCCGCTGCAGGAAAGTTTCCACCAGCAGGGGAATGTCCTCTTTCCGTTCGCGAAGGGGCGGCAATTCGACGGGAAATACGTTGAGCCGGTAGTAGAGGTCCCGCCTGAACGTTCCCTCGTCGCATAGCTGATCGAGGTCCACGTTGGTGGCGGCGATAATGCGGACGTCCACTTCAATGGGGCTGTCTCCGCCGACGCGCGTGAAATTCCTGTCCTGTAGCACCTGGAGCAGCTTGATCTGCACGGCCGGGGATATGGTGGCGATTTCGTCCAGGAAAATGGTGCCCCCGTCCGCGATCTGGAATTTCCCCATCTTCCTCTTCACTGCGCCGGTGAACGCGCCCTTTTCGTGGCCGAAGAGTTCGCTCTCCACCAGCGTATCCGGAATGGCGCCGCAGTGCACCGCGATGAACGGCTTTTCCGCCCGATTGCTCTGGGCATGAATCAACCGTGCGTACACTCCCTTTCCGGTCCCGGTTTCGCCGGTGAGCAGCACCGTGGTCCTGGTGGGCGTGACGGAACTCATCTTGCTCAAGACTTCCTTCATGAGCGATGAATTGGTACGGGTACCCTCGAGTCCGCTGGTGGCGATGGAGGTTTCGCGCAGGTAGAGCAGTTCCGATTCGATCTTGAGGAATTCGGACTGGCTTTCGGTCACGAACTTCACTTCAACCGGATCGAGCGGATAGGTGAGGTAATTGGTCGCTCCCGCCTTCACCGCGAACACCGCCTCCCGTATGTGACTCTGGGGGGCGAGAACGATGATCATCGCGGTGGGCGAAATTTTCCAGAAGAGCTGGAGGGCTTCCTTGTAGTTGATCTGGCCGTTCCCGGAGCTGCTCTGCCGGAGCAGATCAATGTCCAGGTAGGTGAACTCATAGCGCTTTTGCCGGAAGGTGTTGAGGCAGCCGTTCAGGTCACCCGCCACAGCCACCTTGTATTCCTTGCCGAGGCAGGCGCGGATCCCCTCCGTCACGGAGGATTTGTCGGAGGCTACGAGTATGTTCTTCATTTTTGGGCAACCATGAGAAAAAAGTGGACTATTCACTACTCCAGTAGAGCACAAATGGCAACCTGTTTTTATGGCCGGACCGAACCCCCTCTCCCCCGAGATGCTTCCTCGATGGAAAAGACGACGCATAGGGATTCCGTTTTCGCGCTGGTTTCCGTTGATTTCCCCAACGCGTACCGACCCGCTCAAGTATTCGTCCCACCCCGCCGATATATACGTTGTACGGGCACGGAAGCTCGTACACGAGGCGTTCCATAAACGACAAGGAGGTCGTATGACGAGTGTTCATGAAACACCGGGGGGCAACCTCTACCTTCCTTACCGGGGCGGCGATCCGCTCCAGTCCCAATCCAAGACAGCCGCCGTTTCCGCCGTCACCGAGTTCAATCTGAACTACAGCCTGGAAATGGACAGCGTCTCCCTAACGACCGCCGATGGCGGGAGCGTGACCGGTTCGCTCATCCACATGCGTCTTGAGGCGAGTTCGATGCAGCAGGTCCAGGCCTACGTGCAGAGCGGCAGGCGGTATTCCGCCGTCGATTATTCCATGCAGACGGGCATGGCGCTTGACGTCACCATGGTGTGGCTGGAAGCCACCGCCTCGCCGTCCTCGTCGGACGCCGTGAGTGACAGTGCACGGGACCTGGTGGATGGATTCGAGGAAACCGTTGCGAGCGACGGGAACCCGCCGGCCGAAACGGTTGTCCAAGCGGTCGACGCGGATGGAAGTAAACCTGCCGAGGTCGTGGACCAAACGGTCGATGCTGATGGAAACCAGCCGGTCGACGCGGCCGTCGTTGATGCAGCGCCGCAGGAGGAACCGGTCGCCGATGACACGGCGGCGCCCGCGGAAACGGTCCCCGGCAACGCACAACAATTCGCCGAAACGCTGGACAAATTCATGCAGACTCTGGCTGAGGCCACGGGCATGGATCCCTCCACGTTCAACGACCTGTCCCGGATGATCAAGGAATCAATGGGAGCATTCCTCGATCAGGGAAGCACCACCGGGTCGGATGGGTCGACGGTCGTCTCGGTTTCGCAGTTCCGGGCGGCATTTTCCTCCACCATCGGCCACACGCTCCTGATAGCGGACGAGAAGCCTCTGGCTCACGGTTTCTATCGCTCCGCCATGAGGTTCCACGGGCATGGCTCCCGCCATCACTCGCTGAGGGACCCGGAGAAGAGCGTGAGGGACATGATGGGCGGAGATTCCGTTCGGCCCGAGCACCTGAAGCGGAAGCTCCTCGCCGCATTCGGAAATCGCTCCCTCTCGCCCATGGAGCGTCTCCTGAGTCTGGACGTGGGTCGCGGCGGCCGATCGCCGCAGGTAACGGAAGCTGCCTGAGTCGAAGGGGGGAACCCGAGCGATCGGGGACGATTTCAGAGGCCGACGAAGACTCCGTTCAGGCTGTCGATGTGGCGCGGCACGGATTCCTGGAACGACTGAGCGAAACGGCTCAGCAGCCGCGACAGTTCCCTGCCGCCGGAATGGAGGGGCCCCAGCCCCTGCCGCATCACCATCTTGAGCAGGTCGACGTCCGGCTGCTGTTCGCTCACGTAAAACGGATAACCGGACCGGCGGACAATATAGTCCGCCAGGTAGATGATCCCCGCCAGAGGCCGGGAGGAAATCTTTTCCAGCGGGCCGTGGTGGCAGGCCACCGATTCGCATACCTGCGCCGGCAGGTGCCATCGGTCCAGCACGTGCGCGCCCATGACCGCATGGGGAACGGAGTCCCCCGACAATTCCACCTTCTCCAGCGGCTCCCTCTGTGCATCGATGGCCTTGATGAGCTGGGAAAAGGTTTCGGGGAAAAACCGGTCGAGGATCACGATACCCACGTCGTGGAGAAGCCCGGCCACGAACGAGGAGGAAACGAGGCTTCCCGCCTTGAGCCATTCGGCTAGTTCCTGGCAGGCATACCCCACCAGGAAGGAGTGTTTCCAGAACTGAACGCGGTTGAAATAGGCTCCCGCGCTTTGCCTGAACATGCCGTCGTAGACCATGACCGTGAGGGAAATGTCCTTCACCTCTTTGAATCCCAGCCGGACCACCGCCTGTTTGACGTTCTCGATTGGCTGGCAGCCGCGATAAGCAGGTGAGTTGGCGTACTTGAGGATGCGCGCGGTCAACGCCTGGTCCGCCGAAATGACCCGCACCAGATCCGAGGCCGACGACTGGTCGTTGTCGATGATGCGCGTCAACTGAGCGAACACCTGCGGCAGCGTGGGCAGGTTCTCGAGCTGGGCGAGCACCCGGGACACTTTGGGCGGGAGCGGCCATTCGGTCGCAAAATCACTGGAGTTTACATTTCTCGACGTCGATTCCATGCTTCCGTATCTTATAATGCAGTGCCCGCGCCGAGACTCCCAGAAGCGCGGCGGCATCTTTTTGAACTCCCCTGGTCTTTTGCAACATCCGGACGATGTACGACCTTTCCAGTTCGTCCAGGGTGAGGATTTCCGTCTGTTCCTCGTCTTTCGCGGCAACGCTTCTTCCGGCCGTGGCCACGTCGAATTCAATGTCCTCGGGATTGATCATCCGTTGTTCGCACATGAGGACCGCCCGTTCGATGACGTTCTGCAATTCCCTGACGTTGCCGGGCCAATGGTACTCCATGAGCTTCCCGATGCCCTTGGGGTGCATGCCGTCGATGCCTTTGTTGTACTCCCCGCGATACTTGTTCAGGAAAAAACGGCTGAGGAGGGGGATGTCCTGTTTTCTACTGTTGAGCGGCGGTATGTGAATGGGAAAGACGTTGAGCCGATAGAACAGGTCCTCCCGAAAGTGGTTTTGCCGTATGGCCAGCTTCAGCTCCCTGTTGGTGGCCGCGATGATGCGCACGTCCACGCAGATGGTCTGCGAACTTCCCAGTCGTTCGAATTGCTGATTTTGCAGTATCCTCAGGACCTTCGCCTGGGTTGACAGGGACATCTCGCCGATTTCGTCCAGGAACAGGGTGCCGCCGTTGGCCTGTTCGAAGCGCCCCACCCTCCCCTTGTCCGCGCCGGTGAACGCGCCCTTCTCGTGGCCGAACAGTTCGCTCTCCAGGAGGTTCTCGTGGAGCGCCGCGCAGTTGACGGCAACGAAATTTTCAGTGCGCCGCAGGCTGTTGTAATGGATCGCCGCGGCGATAAGCTCCTTGCCGGTTCCGGTTTCCCCGGTAAGGAGAACGGCACAGTTGCTGCGGGATACCTTTTTTATATTCTGGGCGACCTCGGCCAGGCCGGAGTCGTGTCCGATGATCTGGTCGAAGTTGTAAATGTACGGTTCTCGATGGCGAAGGTAATCGACCTGGTGCCTGAGCTTGGTTTCACGGGCTTTCTGGCTGCACAGATGTTCGAGCATCGCCGGGTCGGTCGGCTCCCGGACCGTCAGCACGTTGGAGTTTCCCGACCACGGCACCTTTGGCGCCTCCGCTGCCGCACCGGAAAGCAGAAACACGGGGAATTGCTCGTTGATCATGTGAGCCTGATCGATGAGCAGTTTCACCCGTTCGAGAGGAAAACGGTCCGAAAGGATCATCAGATCGAAGAGTTTCTCCTGAAACTCGCTGAAGGCCCCATCAAGATCGGAGAAATACGAAACCCTGAACCCCCCGGAATCCAGGCGTTCAGCTATTTCCTGCGAAGGATGCTCCTGCGGATAGACGAACAGTACCTTGAACATACGCGAACAGTCATCGTAAGAGGACGAATTTTCCTATTGTTGGAGCATGCTTTTGATTTGCCTTCTCGTTTTCTCCACCGTGAAGATTACCGAGTCGAGATCCTTGAAGTCGAGATGGACCCGCACCAAGGCATCCTTGATTCTGCGAAAACTCCACCGGTCCGCGCCCACGCTCCCCGTGACGAGATGTCCCAGCCGGTCGGCGATGAAAACCACCGGCGAGAGGAAATCGTTGAAAAGGGCATCCTCCGGCGAATGGTGCAAAGAGATGGGACGCGCCATTTCCTGGGGCAATCCCCATTTGAGCGCCACTTCGCCGCCCACCTGGGCGTGGTCCATGCCCAGGACTTCCCGTTCCGCCTGCACGAAAGAATATTCCTCCCTTTCCACCAGCCGGAGGATTTCATCGTACTTGTCCTTCACGAAGGACTGGAGGACCACTTTCCCGATGTCGTGCAGCAAACCCACGGTGAAATAAGTCGAGCTTTTCTGCGGTTCGATCATTTCACCCAATGCCTTGCTGGACGTTCCGCTCACCACCGAATGCTGCCAGAGTTGGATGCCCGTCTGGTCGTATCCAGTGAAATAATTAGAGTAATAGGTGAGCGTTCCGCTAAAAAGGAGCAGCTCCATGATAACGGTCGACCCCAGGTAGGCTACGGCCTGCTGGAGTGAGGTAACCTTCTGCCTCAGTGCGAAGGAGGCGGAATTCACTACACGCAGAATATTGGCCGTGATGCTCTGGTCGTACTGAATCACGTTTACCATATCCTGGGCCGAACTCTGGCTGTCCTGGGCGATCTGAATGGCCCTGATCGCCGTTTCGGGGAACGGAGGCAGGTTCTGTATGGCAAAAACGACATCGCTGTTTTTCATCGACGGGACCTTCCCGGAACAGAATGCACTTCATCCGATTATTTGGATGCAAGTATCCTACCAAGGCTATAATGTATGATTGGAAACCGAAACGGGAAATTTTTCGGTTCACTTCATTGAAATCGGCTCAGAGGGATCATTTCTTAACACCGATTGTCAAAAAGGACTGAAACTGTTAAATTACTACGTTCGTCACTTGACGGGACGAGAATCGAACCGTCGGCATTTTTTCAGGCCGGACGAGTTTGAAAGGAAGGAGAAGGGGATGGAGGACAATTCATGCAAGGAATGCCGTTTCTGGGATCGCATTTCATCGTCGGCCAAAGGCTATTGCCGCAGACTAACGCCCGTCGCGCTTGTGCGTGAGGGGAAAGTGGAAAGCGTATGGCCGGAATCCGCGGAGGCGGACTGGTGCGGGAGTTTTGTACGATCCGAACGTGACAAGGCGCTGGGATTCTGATCGGAACCCGGTCGCGCCGCGCAAAAATGAGTCCTTCCGGTGAGGGAGTATACCGGAAGGACTCCGGGGCTGACACTAGGGAATTGTCTTCCCTTTTGGAATTTTAAACACCGGCTGATGTTATTGCAATGCAGTACTTATTATTTCTCCGCATTTCTTTTCCGTACGCGTCCCGAAATGGTGGGGTCCCGCCGTCGGTGAGCCGTCCGGAACCGCTCGCTTCCGCCCGAACGACGCGACGGGCAAGGGTTTGCCTGTTCCCCGAAAGCCTCCCCTTTCCGATCGGCGGGTTGCCATGCCTTTCGTAATGCTCGAAGAAACGTCCCTCCGTGACGGGTTGCAGTTCGAAAAGAAGGTCCTTTCGACCGCCGAAAAACGAACGCTCCTGCTGCTGCTGATGGCCGCGGGGATCGAACGCATACAGATCGGGTCGTTCGTCAATCCGGCGCGCGTCCCGCAGATGGCAGGGGTGGAAGAACTCGTCGCGTCGCTCCCCCATGGATCCGACGTGCTTTTCACCGCCCTGGTCCTCAATGACCGGGGGCGCGAACGCGCCATGGCGTGCGGTTTGAAACACCTCAGCATGTCGGTGTCCGTTTCGGACACGCACAGCCGAAAAAACGCCAACCGGCCCGCGGACCGGGCGCTCGCCGAAATGGCCGACCTCATCGCCCGGACGGTGGCCGACGGAGCCACGGTCCGGGGAGGAATACAGTGCGCCTTCGGCTGCGTGTACGAAGGCGCTGTCGACGAAGCGAAAGTGCTCGCCGCCGCCGAAACGTTGGCGCACGCCGGGGCCGCGGAAATCAACCTGTCGGACACCACCGGCATGGGCGAGCCCGAACAGGTGAAGCGGCTCGTTTCCGGAGTTCGCACGCTGCTGCCGGACGTCACGTTGTCGCTCCACCTTCACGATACCCGCGGGCTGGGGCTCGCCAACATGGCGGCCGGTCTGGAAGAAGGCGTGACTCTGTTCGACACTTCCGCCGGGGGCTTGGGCGGATGCCCGTTCGTACCGGGGGCGAGCGGCAATGTGGCCACCGAAGCCGCCGTCGCCATGCTCGAAAGAAAGGGGTTTTCGACCGGCGTAAACCTCGGAGAACTCGGCAAGGCGGTGGAATACCTCGGGAGGTTGCTCGGCAGGTCCCTGCCCGACCCGGCTTGCCCGTCCCCAGCCCGGAGTTTTTAGGGGAGGGTCCTCCCGTGTTCGTTTTGCTTTTCCACTTCTCTCAGGAAGGACCCGCAGTAATGAACGTCCCGAATGAAACCTCCACCGATCCCGCATTGTCGTCGGGAAAACGTCTCCCGCTGGCGGACATCACGGTGCTGGAGCTTTCCCACACCATCATGGGACCCACAACGGGACTCGTGCTGGCCGACATGGGGGCACGGGTGATCAAGATCGAGCCCGCCCCGGACGGAGACGAAACGCGGCAGCACACGGGGTTCGGCTCTGGGCTGTTCCCCTGCTTCAACCGCAACAAGCAGAGTCTGGCCGTCGATCTGAAAACCGTGCAAGGGAAAACGATTTTCGAAAAGCTTATCCGCGTTTCCGACGTGCTCGTCGAAAACTACGCTCCCGGCACCATGGACCGGTTGGGGTTCCGATACGAGCGGGTAAGCGAACTCAATCCCCGGATGATCTACTGCACGCTCAAGGGCTTCATGCCCGGCCCGTATGAACACCGCCCAGCCCTGGATGAAGTGGTGCAGATGATGGGCGGGCTGGCGTACATGACCGGCCCGCCCGGTCGACCCCTGCGGGCGGGCGCGTCCGTGGTGGACATGATGGGCGGCTGCTTCGGGGTGATCGGGATACTCACCGCCCTCCACGAACGAAATGTTACCGGCAAGGGGCAACTGGTCACTGCAACGCTTTTCGAAACGGTAGCCATGCTCATGGCCCCCCACATGGCCGTATCCGCCGTCACCGGCCAACCGTCGGTTCCCCTGCCCGAACGCGGCCGTACCTGGTCGGTGTACAACCTGTTCGAAACCGCCGACCGCGACACGGTGTTCGTCGGCATCACCAGCGACCGCCAGTGGAAACGGTTCTGCCGGGAATTCGGCTACGACGATCTCCTGGCCGACGAACGGCTCGCCACCAATGAAAGCCGCATCCAAGAACTGGAATGGTTCCTGCCCGAACTCAAGCGGCGGCTGGCGACCATGAGCAAGCCGGACATCATGGCCACGGCCGAACGGGCGGACGTGCCCTTCGCTCCGGTGGCGACCCCGGCCGACCTGTTCGACGACCCCCAGCTGAACCAATCGGGCGGCCTGGTGGAAATCGCCTTCCCGAACGGCATAAAGGCAAAACTCCCCAAATTGCCGCTCCGCATGAACGAGCACGACTTAGGCCTGCGGAACCACCCGCCCGCCGTGGGGCAAAACGCACGGGAGATAATGAAGTCGTTGGGATTCACTGACGAGCAGATCGATGAACTGTGCCGGGAAGGGGTGATTGTGGAGTAGTCCACGCCCGGTTTGGCAGGTATGGACTACACGGGAAAATGGTCGGTATTCTTCTCGTTCCCGGGTTGCACTCGGGAACGCCCTTGTAAACGTAGTTGTTTCAGTTCGAAAGACCGAACCAGAACGCAAACCGTGCGACAAGGATGCCGATTAACATAAACGAAAAAACCAAACTCGTGAAAACCGCCGACGCTACCTTCCGCATGACAAGAACCTCGCTGTTGATCGTTGAGAACTTGTCGGAAGATAGGCTCACGTTCTGTAAAAGATGATATGAATACCCTATTTTTCCATTCGTCGTCTGTTCGATTATCAATAAGGTTATCGATATGTCATGCGGCCAACGAAATCGCATCAAAGGCGGAATGATTCGTTAACGCGGGCCGGAAGCCCCGGCCATTGAAACGGAAGGGAATAATAAAGGGGCTCCAAACAAATCGATGTGGCAGGTAACGGATAAAGGGGCAAAAGCTTTCCGGACAGGTTGTTCCCTCGGTTGAAGTGTCTTGCAGCGGAAAGAGCCTCTCTCCTCGCGGTCGCGGGGAGTTTCAAAAAAGACGGGCCGGTTTGCGTTCGGCCCCGTCGCCTCGTCAATCATTCATAGCGGAGAGCTTCGATAGGGTCCAGGCGAGACGCCTTCCAGGCCGGATAGAATCCGAATACGACGCCCACGGAAGCAGAAACGAACACGGAAGCGGCAATGGCGACCAGAGAGGTTTCCACGGGCCATCGCAACAATGCCCAGACCAGATAGGAACTTCCACGCCCCACGATGATGCCCAAAGCGCCCCCGACAAGGCAGAGCGCGATTGCTTCCACCAGGAATTGCCGGAGTATGTCCCGACCTCTTGCCCCCACCGCCATTCGCAGCCCTATCTCCCGCGTACGTTCGGTGACTGAGACGAGCATGATGTTCATGATCCCCACACCGCCCACTACCAGAGAAATCATGGCCACACAGAGCAGGAGATTCGTCATCATGGTAGTAGTCGAGGAGAGGGATTTGGATATCTGCGTTATATCCCGGATGCTGAAATCGTCCGCTTCCCCCGGACGGATATGGTGCCGTTCGCGCAGTAGGGTGTTGATCTGGCGGATAGCCTCGGGAATAGTATCGGCACTCTGCGCCGCGGCCAGGATATGATCTATGTTGGCGAAACGGACCGGCATGGGATTGTTGGCTAATTGCACTGCGGACCGTTCGGGGTAGAGACTGGCCTGGCCGCCGGGATAGAGGTTGCTCAAGGTGTTTATGGTGCTGGACGAATTGTCGGCGCTCTGGTTGGTGTTTTGGAGCGTGGAACTGCTTACCCGGTACTTGATGCTGGACCAGGGCGCCAGAATAATGTCGTCCTGGTCCATGCCCATCATGTTTGCGCCCTTGGTTCCGAGCACGCCCAGTACCCGAAAGGAAACGTTTTTGATGCGGATATTCTTACCAATGGGTGGTTCATTCTGAAAGAGTTCCCGAACCAGGGTTTGACCCAGCACACATACCCTGTTGCCGTTGAGGACGTCACGATTGCTGAAGGGCTCTCCTTCGCTGATAGTCCAATTCTGTACGTCCAGATACGCGGGGCTGGAGCCGTAGATATAGGTTGGGACCCAATTCCGTGAGCCATACACCACCTGGGTACGGGTATGAACGAGAGGAGCGGCGCTACGGACGGCTGGACACTCTTTGAGAATAGCCTGGACATCCTGAGGGGTGAGGGTGGTGACGCTGCCCGATCCGAAAGTAACGCCGCCACTGGAAGCGGCTCCGGGGCTAAGATTGAGAACATTTGCGCCCATGCTGGCGATGGACTTCCGGATGGCCGCCGAGGAACCCGTACCTATTTCCATCATGGCGATAACCGATCCCACTCCGATCACGATGCCGAGCGTTGTCAACAGGGAGCGTGCCGGGTTTCGCCACAATGCCCTCGTTGCCGTTCGAAAAATTCGGTAGACTTTCATTGTGCGCCTTTCCTACCCGGCACCGAGATCGCGCATTCCGACTCCGGCGTGGCCGCCGAACGATCGACGGTGGACAGAACATGTACCGCCGGGCCGCCTCGCAAGAGTAACGCCGACTGCGGGAACCGTTCATGGCTTTCATGGCGCCCGGAAACGGAGTAAGGATAAATCAAATCCGGTGCTTTTGTCATCCTCTTCCCCCCGACGAAAGTAGTACCCGGAATTCGGACAATGTAGTAAGCTGGATATCCGTACACTGTTCATTCGCTTCGCGCCGCTCCACCCGACGGGGAGTATCCTCGGCTGCGGGGCTGGGCCGGTCGATGATATGTGTCGCAATGATTCTGCTTTCGACGGTCGGTCATCCACCGTGGATTCACCTCAACCTGCGAAGAGGGAAGAGCCCTCATTCTCTTGCAAAGGCCGGCATAGGTCGGAAAGCGATAAATCATGAACCGATTTCATAGAGGAACCATCTGGGGAATAGCCCTGTCGGTGCTTTTCTGCTTCGTGGCTACAACGGTCGGAGCGGATGAAGGGAAAAATAGGCAGAGAAAGCGCGAACGAGGGCACAATGAAGAAAACCATAGCGGCAACGGAAGCCTGAAACCGGTCGGCAATTCCACCTATGCTGACAAATGCGCTGCCTGCCATTTTGCCTATCAGCCGGAATTGCTACCGGCTGGGTCGTGGAGGAAAATTCTTGAGAGCACCGATAATCATTTCGGTCAGACGCTGGACCTCGATCAGCCGGCGATCCTGGAGATTACCGGTTATTTAACCTCCAATGCCGCCGACACCTCATCCGCCCGACTGGCGAGAAAAATCGTGAGCTGCCTGGACGGTGGGACGCCGCTCCGCATCACCGAAATTCCCTGCTTTCGCAAAAAGCACCATGACATCTCTCCGCAGGTGGCCAAACGGCCGTCGGTAGGCTCCCTGTCCAACTGCATCGCGTGCCATCGAACCGCGGGAAATGGTGTGTACGACGATGATAGGGTATCCATTCCGGAGTAACGACGGGGTGCCAACGCCTAGCTCGGCCATGCTGACGATTGAAGCCCTCAGTGGGCCGGAGATCATCCGGCTCGAAATAGGCTGTGCCGCCATCCTCCTGCCCAGTGTGCTCTTGCACCCAAGAACAGCCAATGTCGGGCTTGCCCTCACCGAGGTGGCGCCCGGTAGGACCACGACTCCGGGGACGGCCGGAACGGCTTGAATCTCAGTCCGCAATGCAAGTTTTCATTCGATCGATCATCCTCGGCTGAAATACCTTATTATCCTTGTCGAAATACAACCTTCACCCCATTTATCCTTCCCCATATCACCGGTAGCCTTGGAGAAGCACATAGCGCAGCGTCAAGCGTTCGCGAAAAGGGAAACCTCCAATGGGCTCCATTCCGTGGCGCAAATGAGAACTCTCACCACATCGGGCTGCCCACGCAACTCCCTATCCAATTTCCGCGCGGCTTGCTGTCGCTGTGCTACACACGGCCAAACATCGAACCGAAGGAGACTCACCAATGGAGAGGAACCCGATGAATTATCGAGCATGGGTCGCGAAGGCGGCAAAACAGCCGATGGTGCTCGAAACCGTCGATCTCGGACCGCTCGGGGCCGAGGACGTTGAGGTTGCTGTTGAATACTGCGGTTTGTGCCATTCCGACCTCTCCGTCTGGAACAATGAATGGGGCATTTCGCAGTACCCTGCGATTCTCGGCCACGAGGTCATCGGTCGGGTCACTGCCATGGGTCCGAATGCCAAGGGATTCGAGGTCGGACAGCGCGTCGGCGTCGGCTGGAACTCGGGTAGCTGCCTGCACTGTCGCCAGTGCATGTCTGGAAGCCATCACCTCTGTCCGCAAGTGCAACCGACCATCATCGGTCATCGTGGCGGGTTCGCGACCCACATCCGCTCGCACTGGGCTTGGACCATCCCGCTGCCGGAAAGGCTGAACTTCGCCGACGCCGGACCGCTCCTGTGCGGAGGCGTCACCGTCTTCTCGCCGCTGGCGATGCACGCCAAACCGACCGACCGGGTAGGCATCATCGGTATCGGCGGGTTGGGCCACATGGCGGTCAAATTCGCGGCCGCATACGGGTGCGATGTAACGGCCTTCACGTCGAGCGAGAGCAAGTTCGATGAAGCCAAAGGTTTCGGGGCGAACCACGTCGCGTCGAGCAAGGATTCGGCGGCGATCAGGAAACTCGGCGGCAGCTTCGACCTCCTGATCAGCACCGTCAACGTGAAGATCGACTGGGATGCGATGATCGGCACGCTCGCGCCCAACGGCCGGTTGCACGTCGTCGGTGCCGTGCTGGAACCGATCCCGGTCGCGGCATTCTCCCTTATCTTGCAGCAGCGTAGCATCTCGGGTTCGCCGACCGGCTCGCCGGTGATGATCGTGACGATGCTCGACTTTGCTTCCCGGCACAATATCACGCCGCAAACCGAGCACTTCCCGATGAGCAAGATCAACGATGCCTTCGCCCGGCTTGCATCGGGCAAGGCCCGTTACCGCATCGTGCTGGACGCGGATTTCTGATCCGCTTGACTATCAATTTTTCATGACAAGGCGTTTTTCGAGGTAAACAGCTACGTGCGAGCCAACATCCCCTAAGTGTTGAGTATTGTTGGAGAGGACTCAAAGATGCGTCTGCCCCTGCTTTCGCCATCCAGCCTCTCTAGCCAGCAGAAGGAGCTTTACGACGACATCATGGGTGTCGTGAAAGAACGTTTTGGAAGCTTCGTCGTAGCGCGGGAGGACGGTGCGCTCATCGGGCCGTTCAACGCGATGTTGCACTTGCCGGCATTCGGTCGGGCGGCCTGGGCCATGAACAGGACGATGTATGAGCATACGGCACTGCCGAAATCCGCGCTCCAGGTGGCCGTGCTGGTCACCGGAACGCAGCGCGGGGTGTGGGAGAAAACCTATGGAAGCTATCAATAACCTCCGTTTCAAGAAGCTCCTCCTTAACACCGGCTCAGCAATTCCGGCCCTTGGTTTTGGCACCTTACTTCCCGACCCTGCCGACACCAAGAACGCCGTAGCGGCCGCGATGGAAGTGGGATTTCGGCAATTCGACTGCGCCGAACGCTACCGGAACGAGACCGTCGTTGGCGAAGTGCTGCAGCGGATATTCAAAGAGGGAAAGGTTAACCGGGAGGAAGTATTCATAGGCACGAAGCTCTGGAACACGAATCACCGTCCGGAACGGGTCAAACCGGCATTTGAGGCCAGCCTCAGGAGGCTCCAACTTGATTACGCCGATCTCTATCTCGTCCACACCCCCTTTGCTTTTAAACCCGGTGACGAGCAGGACCCTAGGGACGCAAACGGCAAAGTCCTCTATGATGAAGGAGTGACGTTGTTGGATACTTGGAGAGCCATGGAGAGCCTAATGGACACGGGCAGATGCAAGGCCATCGGCCTCTCCGATCTCAGTTTAGAAAAATTGCAGGAGATTTTCGAAGCAGCCAGAATCAAGCCTGCAGTGGTCCATGTCGAATCTCATCCATACCTACCGCAATGGGATCTGCTGGCCTATTGCAAAAAGCATGACATCGTGATGCAGGCCTTCGCGGCATTAGGTCATGCGATGGAACCCAAGTTGCTGGAAGATCCAGTGATCACCGATATCGCCAAGAGAGTAAACCAAACCCCAGCCCAGGTTTTGCTCGCTTGGGCTTTGCAACGGGGTACGGCCCTCTTGACCACCTCTAAAAACCCCGGCCGCATTAAGGAAAGCTTCGATGTTTCCACGCTCCCGGAAAGTGCCATGAAGGAAATAAATGAGAAAATCACGACACAGTATAGGTTTAATCCCGTTGTAGAGACCGGTATTCCTGGATTCATTCCGAGAGAACGGTGATAAAGAAGTGAAAGCCATCCGGATGCACCTCAGGGGTGGGGCCGACCAGCTAGTTTATGTTTGGTTAGTTCAATACAATAATTATCGACCGAGCGACCATCCAAACAGGCTGATTTAGCAGGGGCCGAGGCATATATTAGGGCGAAACCCGGCCAGAATTGAAGACAATGACTAACCGCACAGTACATTAGTCTATGAGGCGGCACTAGTTCCGGCACTTGAACCAGGGTGGTCCTGTCCGTTCTCGGTCAAGAAGATGCGGATGCCGGTGAATCGGGTTCTTCTCGTGACAAGACGTTTTCGAGGTGGACAGCCATGAGCAACCCACGGAAGACAGCCATCGTGACCGGAGCTTCGCAGGGGATTGGCGCGGGAATCGTGAAAGCGTTCGTCGAACGGGGTTTCAACGTCATTGCCAATTCCAGGAAGGTGACCCAATCCACCGAGATCGCGGCTTCCAACCATGTCGCTCTGGTGGACGGGCACATCGGCGAGCCGGCAACTGCCGCCGAGATCGTCGAGACGGCGCTGTCTCGCTTTAAGTCGATCGACGCACTGGTCAATAACGCCGGCCTCTTCTTCACCAAGCCGTTCACGGACTACACGGCCGAGGACCTCAAGTCGCTTGTCTCGACGAACGTCGAGGGCTTCCTGTACGTCACCCAACTCTCCATCAAGCAGATGTTAGCGCAGAAGACCGGCGGGAGCATTGTAACGATCACGGCGGCCCTTGCCCGCAACCCGATCCGGGGGGTCACGGCGGCGGTGCCGATGATCACCAAAGGCGGTCTTGAAACGATCACTCAGCACCTTGCGATGGAGTACGCGAAAGACGGCATCCGCGTGAACGCCGTTGCGCCCGGCGTCGTTGACACACCTATGCACAAGGATGAGCAGAAGGACATCATGCAGAGCCTGTCGCCGATGGGTCGCGTCTCGACCGTCAAGGACATCACGGATGCGGTCATGTATCTGACCGACGCCGCGACGGTCACTGGTGAAATCCTGCACGTCGATGGCGGCGCTCATTTCGGCCGCTGGTAATTGAAAGGAGCGTTCGTCATTACCACAAACTCAACGACCGCCGAGGGCCGCCTGCCTTCTCGATGCCGGTCAACTCACAACGAACGTCGGCGAGGTTTTGCCTCTCGCTGAAGCGCCCCTGGCACATGAGATGCTCGCGGGAACACCCCACAAGCGGGGGAAGATCGTCCTGGCGGTAAGGGCATGAGACAAGGGCCGGTATTGACTGAACGTGCGTCTCAATGCTCGCTAGGCGCTCAGGTAAATACCGTACACACGCTTTTCCCTCAAACTTGAAAAAGAGTCTAAAGCATATTGCGGGAGAAAATGTTTATGCCCGAGGAACAAAGCAATCCCGTGAACGGTGACGAAACCAGGGGCGCGGAGGAATCCTCTTCAACGAAGGATGCAGCCCCAGCCGATTCCGCGCCTGAACCAAAGCATGCAGACGCTTCGGAAGGACCTGCGCCGTCCAATGGTAAACGAAGCAAGAAACGCCGCTGGGCGGTGAAAGGCGGAGCAGGGATTATGGCCTTGGCGGTTGTGCTCTATTTCGCCATACCGGCGGCGAGGCTCGCCTTCAACACCATTTCGACCGATGACGCCTACGTGAACAGCCATGTGACCTTCGTGGCCGCACGCGTACCCGGCCAGGTCGTGAAGGTTATGGTGGACGACAATAACGAGGTGCACAAGGGGGACCTGCTCGTAGCGCTTGATGAGAAACCGTATGAGGCCCAGGTTGAGGTGAAACAAGCCGCAGTGGCGCGAGCTCAGGCAGATCTCCTGGCGGCCAAGGCCATGGCACGTGGAGCGCTGGCGTTGGCCAGGAACAAACGGTGGCGGCTCGAACATGCGATGGAAAACGTGCACAACCAAGTGGCTCTACTGGATGCCAAGGTTGCCGACATGCAGTCAAAAGAGGCCGTTTTGGTCAGGGCTCAGGCAGACTTCGACCGTGTCAGGCACATACGCGCAGCCAATCCCGAGGCCATGAGTCGAGAGGAGTATGAGCATCGGCAGGCGGCGCTCTCGGTCGCAGAGGCGGAGGTCAAGGTGGCGCTTGAAAACGTCTACGAGACCCGGGCCTCTCTGGGCCTGCCCGCGATCCCGGCAAAGGGTAAAAGCCTGTCTCAGGTGCCGGCGGACCTTGACCAGACATTTTCATCGGTCCTTCAAGCGCAGGCGGATTTGATCCAGAGTGCAGCCCAACTCGGCGTTTTCCATTCTTTTGAAGAGACCCCGAGGCAAATGCTGAACGAATTCATGAAACGTGCGCCCCATGGCGATATCGACCTTCTTTTCGCACAGTTGGCCGAAGATGCCCCCGAGGTCAAGCAGGCCGAGGCGAAGCTCAAACAGGCAGAGCGCGACCTGGAGGTGGCCCAGCTGAACCTTGGCTATTGTGATATCTTGGCGGCGATCGATGGCGTCATCACCCGCCGCAACGTCAATCCCGGCAACAACGTGACGGTTGGGCAGGGTCTGATGGCGATCCGCTCGCTCCGGGAAGTCTGGATCGATGCCAACTTCAAGGAGACCCAGCTCTCCGGCCTGCGCATTGGCCAACGCGCAGATCTCTATGTGGATATGTACGGAGAACGGCGAGTGTTCAAGGGCCGAATCTCCGGTTTCACCATGGGAACAGGTTCGACCTTGGCGTTGCTTCCGGCGCAAAACGCCACCGGAAACTTCGTCAAAGTGGTGCAGCGGCTGCCGGTGCGTATCGACCTCATCGACTATGACCCCAACAAGGCCCCTCTCTTCATCGGCCTATCAGTGACTCCTTATGTCTACTATAAGGAGCGGCCGACCGGCCCTAATGCCGGAAAGATCTTACAGCCGTATTTGGCTCCGACGCCAGCCGGCGCCACCGGCGGAGACCACATGGGGACGAAGCCTTGAGTGACGCGGCAGGCCCAATTTCTCGGACTCGTCCGGCGGTTAATCCATGGCTGATCGCCATCATTGTGGTGGTTCCGACTTTCATGGAAGTGCTGGATACAACTATCGCCGTGGTCGCCCTGCGTTACATCGCCGGAGGCCTTTCCGCCACAGTCGATGACGGCGGATGGGTCCTAACGAGTTACCTCGCAGCCAATGCCGTCGTACTGCCGATCTCCGGGTGGCTGGCCTCTCATCTCGGCCGTCGCAACTATTTTCTGATGTCCATCGCCGTCTTCACCCTCAGCTCCGCCCTGTGCGGTATGTCCAGGAGCCTGAGCCAGTTGATCATATTCCGGGTGTTCCAAGGTCTGGCAGGCGGCGGTCTGCAGCCCTGCAGCCAGGCGATACTGCTTGACGCTTTCCCGCAGGAGAAACAAGGCGCAGCCATGACACTGTTCGGCTTTGCGGCGCTCATTGCACCGGTGCTTGGTCCTACCCTCGGAGGCTGGATCACCGACAATTACTCCTGGCGCTGGAGCTTCTACATTAATATCCCCGTCGGCATTCTGGCGCTTGCGGCCTGCTACGCCTTGCTTGAAGACCCCGAGTACCTCAGAGCGCAGGTCGCCGAGTTGAAGAAACGGCCGCTTCGGTTCGACTCTATCGGTCTGGGACTTCTTCTTGTCACCATGGCGTGCTGGGAAGTGATGCTCAGCAAAGGCCAGGAGTGGGACTGGATGGGAGACCCGTTTTGGCGAGTGCAAACGTTGTTGATCCTTTTTCTTGTGGCCTTGACCGGCCTGATCATCCGGGAGACGCGTCACCGAAGCCCCGTGGTGAACTTCCGACCGTTGGGCGAGCGCAACTTCATGGTTTCGTGCATCATTATCTTCCTTGCCTACGCCGTCCTGTATGGCGCGAGTACGACGCTTCCGGCCCTGCTTCAATCGCTCTTCGGATATGATGCTCTCAACGCGGGATTTGTCATGTCACCCGCGGGTCTGTTCGCGGTCCTCCTGATGCCGGTCATTGCCTTCCTCCTCGGCAGGGGAAAAGACGCGCGCTGGATAATCCTTTCAGGCCTCCTGGTCATGGGAGCAGGCAACTATTGGATGTCACGGATGAATCTCGGTGTCAGCCCGGGAATCGTGGTTTGGCCGCGGATCGTTACGATCGCAGGTCTTTCAATGTGTTTTGCGCCGCTAAATGTCGCAGCCTATATGTACACCCCTCAAAAGTTACGCGGGGCTGCGGTGGGCCTTTTCAGCCTGTTGCGTACGGAGGGAGGCAGTGTGGGCACGTCACTCGCCCAGACGCTTCATGAGCGCCTCGACCAATTTCACACAATGCGTCTCGGAGAGTACCTCGACCCCTTTAACCCTGCGATGCACACATTTCTCGGTCGGGTTAGGACGTTTTTCCTCGGGCAGACCGGCGACCCCGCGCTCTCTAAAGAGATGGCGTGGCAGAGTCTCGCTATCCTGCGCGGGCAGCAGGCGTCGTCGCTCGCCTATTTCGATTGCTTCTGGGTGTTCGCCGTGATTGCATTCGCTTTGATACCTCTCGTGCTCTTTATGAAACGCTCTGTGGCCAAAAAAGGCGCCCGCATAGGAGGGGAATGACCTTACGCAAAGTACGAATGGATTGCGCTCATCGTCCAGAACGCAGTGGCGCACAATGATGGGTTGGGGGTGACTTGGAAAACGCGGCGGGCCTTTTGGGCCGACCGCGCCGCCAAGGAAAGCGTGCTTCGCGTGAATCTCCTGTCACTCCCGGCGACGCGAATGCGTCATATCGGAAACGATCCCAACATGGAACGCTATGATCCGGATCTGTGGACCGATGAATTTGCCTTCCTCAGCCGACAGGGTAAAGCCGACAGGGTAAAGCCGACATTCAAAGCGACCTCTTCTACGACTATCGCACAAACGTCGACGCTTACCCGAAATGGCAAGCGTGGATGCAGGAAAAGCAGCCGCGCCTGCTGGTGATCTGGGGCAGGTATGATCCCTCGTTCGATCCCGGCGAACCGGAACGCTACCGTAAGGACGTACCGAACGCGGCAGTTTTCGTACTCGACGCGGGACATTTCGCGCTGGATACCACCGCCGATGAAATCGCCGAACTCATTCGCCGTTTCATGTCGAACAAACGGTAGGACGATCAACACAACATGCAAGAAAGGGATTTGAATATGGCGAGAAAAGATTTGAACGCGGCGGCAAGCGGTTTGACCGCGATGCAGCGGATGGCAATCTGCTTCACGGCGGGAGTTGTGGGCGCGGCGGCCGTGGTCCTTTTGAGCCACATCCTGTTTGGCCTGGGGCTCGGCGCGACCTTTGGGATAAAGGCCCCGGTTTCCGCGAAATCGCCGGATATCTACAAGCCGCTCTTCTGGGGCGGACTATGGGGTATCCCCTTCGGGCTCTTTATAAAGAGCGTATGGAAACGGCTGTACCTCTCCGGTCTTCTCTACTTCCTTGCTCCGGTGCTGGCGTTGTTTCTGATCTTCCTGCCGCTGGCCGGCGCGGGGTATTTCGGGCTTCGGGCGGGCGGTCCGATGTTCGTGGTTTACCTTGTGCTGGTAAATCTGCCGTACGGGATCGTCACCGCTCTGGTCGCCAGGGCGATAATAGGGGAGAAGCCGTAAGCGTTCGGCGTCCTGTCGCCCGGTAACCTGTTGCCGTCCTAAGTGGGCTTATGCCCGAGTGACGACCAGCCAGACGGGTCTGTCCGGAAAAGAAAAAGGCGAACTTTCGTTCGCCTTTCGGGGTGTGCAATTTATTGGTGGCGATGCAGGGACTTGAACCCCGGACACTGCGGATATGAGCCGCATGCTCTGACCAGCTGAGCTACATCGCCGATTCGGTATCGGCTCAATATGCACCCATAAGGTGCATACGTCAAGCCGAAAACATTCTCCCCGCACATTCCATTCTTTTCTTTATTCAGCATTTATCGTATAATAATGGCGTCTTTCAGGTAACTACACCCTTACCGGAAGAGGAGACTCCCATGCCGTTGGCACGTATAAAATGGTTCAACGACAAGCTGGGATACGGTTATCTCCAGAAGGAGGACGGCGACGAGCTGTTCTTCATGCACGCCAGGAACAACGATCCCGGCTACATTGTTCTGGATGAGGGCGACACGGTGGACTTCGAAATGGAGGAAACCTACCGGGGATACAACCCGGTAATCCGCGAACGGGTCAAAAAGCAGCAGGTCCACTAACCACGCTTCCGGCAGAGCGTCCCGTTTTCGCCGCTCCGGTTTGCGGGAAGGTATTTTTTCGTTCGTTTTCTCCCCTTCCCCTACGCGCGCACTCCGCTCCGCTACCTCTTTCCGGCTGTCACGACCTTGGCTTTCCGCATCACCGCATGTTCCAGCAGCAGTAGCAACGCGATGCCCACAATGAGCCCGTTGGCGGCCAGGGGACGCAGGAAACCGGGCATGGAATCGAGGACGGGGGGGGGCAGGAATCCCACCAGCGTCCCCATAAGCACCGGTATGCCCACCACGAAGTAGTCGCGGGATTCGAGCGGTTTCGACGCCACCGTGGAAATGCCCACTCCTACCTGCCCTCCCATGGCCACGCAGAGCGCCGCGCCCACCACCGGGTTGGGCACGATGGACAGCAGCGCGGCGAGCTTGGGGAGAAACGCCGCCAGCAGCAGAATGATCCCGCAGGAGGTGATGGCGAAGCGGCTCGCCACTCGGTTTGCCAGAACCACCCCCGGACTCGTGCTGTAACTCACCATGCCTACGGTTCCCAGCAACCCGCAGACGATCCCTCCGATGCCGGTCACCAGAATGCCCCTGGGTACGGCCCGGTCGAGCCTGCCGGGATCGGTAACACGGGCGATCCCCTGAATGCTGCCCAAACAGTTGACCAGCACGGCCAGGAAGGCGAACCCGAACGCCACGGTGGACGCCCATTGAAAAGCCGGCATCGTGGACACCAGACGGGGCGACCAGGTGATCCACTGCGCGGCCGCCAGATTGGACCACGAGAGTTTCCCCAGCAGGAAAAATACCAGGGAACCGAGGATCATGCCGATGAGGATGGAAACGGTTTTCCAGAATCCGCGCAGGAAGTGGGTGAGGCCCGCGATGATCACCACCAGCAGCACGCTGATGAGGAACACCGGAGCATCTCCCCCCGGATGGGCGGCGTCGGTCCCGGTCATGAACTTCACCAGCGGGGGCAGAAGTCCGAAGGCGATGAGCATGAGGATTCCGCCCACCACGTTGGGGGTGAACAGAGGGAGGACCCGCTTGAGCATGCCCGTGAGGACCAGCGCCACGATCACGCATCCGCCCAGAATCGTCCCGCCCTGCACCACGGAAATCCCCTGGGGCGCGAGCAGCATGAAGGTGAGCACCAGTGCGGTGGAAGGGCCTTCCAGCAAGGGGTAGCGGTGGCCCCACAACGTCTGGATTACGGTGAAGACGCCGGAACTCAGCAGGGTGAGCTGCAGGAGACGGATCATATCCCGCTCTTCGGGCCGCAGCGCACTGCCGCTCACGTTCACCGCGATGATGAGCCCCGGAAAGAGGATGAATGCCCATTGCAGCCCATACACCAAGGCATGGCGCAAGGGGAGCCGGTCGTCGATGTCATAGATGTAGCGTCCATCGGACATGAGCAAACCCGTGGCGATATGCTCTTTTTCGGCATGAAAAGGAGGCTGCGCGCCAGTACTGTGGGCAGTGTAGAAAGGGGCGGCTCCCCACGTCAACGGAAAAGTGATTCCCTCACGCGCGCCCCGTGTCGTGAAGGGGCAACGATTACGTTTAGTCGTTCGGGAAAGAGAATGATGGATCGGTGGAGACCCGCGCGGTCAGCCGGCCTTACCGGAATGAGGAAGAACGCATATCAGGGCGCGGCCACCGCTTCGAAGGAGAGCTGGTGAATGTCGCTGCGGTAGAACGATTCTTCGCACTCGATGGCCCGGCCGTCTTCCAGGTGCGTGACTCCCTTGATGAGGAATACCACGGAGCCGTCCTCCACCTGGAGCAGTTCGGCATCCTTTCCGGAAACCACCGTCAGCTTGAGTCTCCGGGAATGACGATACGGCTTGTGTCCGTAAACCTTTTCGTAATCCTTCCAAATGGAGGCGTCCAGGTCGTACTTGATGATGTCGGGGCACAAATCCATGCGGATGTAACGCGTTTCGAGCATCATGGGCAGGTCGTTTGCCAACCGAATACGCCTCAGCATGGCCACCTTGGTGCCTTTCTTCAACCCCATGACTTCCCGGGCATAGGCCCCGGCCGGCACGATCTTTTTTTCCAGGACCCGGGTGACGGGCACCAACCCCTTTTCCAGCATGGTGTCGGTGAACCCGAGGATTTTTTTGAGGTCCTTCCTCGATTTTCTGGGCCTCACGAACGTACCCTTACCTGCTTTTCGTTCCAGCAGGTCTTCGTACACGAGTTCGTTGAGCGCCCGCCGGATGGTGGTGGAGGAGAGATTATATTCCTCGCCGAGTTCCCGTTCCGAGGGGATCAGGTCCCCCTCTTCATACGTTCCGCCGAGGATTGCAGCTTTCAGCTTCTCTTTCAGCTGGTAGTACAGCGGTATTTTCGATTCAGGATTGATGTCCATTCCACTCTCCGCGACGAACGATGCGAGTGTTCTCCCGTTCAAATGATCTGTTTCGCCGCTTTCTCTTTTCAGACTGCCGTTGCCCGATTCAAGGACACGGTTCGGCCGCGCACGGTATCCCGCCTCCGGTCACACCGTTTACGGTGATGCAATTTATCATAGAATGCAAGGGATATTCCAGCGCAGACCTTCCACCGGCCGGAAACCGCCATTTAACAACACACGGAAAAGTCGATGGTTGAACAGGGGGACTGACGGGGTGAGGATCGGCGGAAGAAATCTCCGGAAAAGGATGTCGATGGTGGCCCAAAGCGTCTGCTGCGATACCGCACACTCCCCCGCCGGATTATTCGGCGACGGCCTCAAACGTCAGTTCATACTTGTCGCTGCGATAGAGGGATTCTTCGCACTCAATGGGATCGCCGTTCTTGAGACGGGTGACGCCCTTGATGAGGTAGGTCACGGCGCGATCGTTCAACCCCAGCAACTCGGCGGAACTCCCCGACACGTGGGCGATCCCCAGCGTCTGGGTGTAACGGTGGGGTTTGAGGCCGTACACGGTTTCGAATACGTTCCACAGCGAGGAAGACAGGTCCAGGTCGATGATGTTGGGACACAGGTCCATGCGGATGTAGCGGGTTTCCAGCATCATGGCGACGTTGTTTCCCATGCGCAGCCGCTCGATGCGGTACACCTCACGGCCCTTCTGAATCCCGAGGAAGTCTTCCACGAAACCGTTGGCCGCCACCACCTGTTTGGAAAGCACCTTGGTGGAAGGCGTCAGCCCCATGTCCTTCATGTTCTGGGTGAAACTGAGCACCTTTTTCAGATCGCGGGTGACTTTTTTGATCCGGACAAACGTGCCCTTGCCCGGTTTTCGCTCCAGGAGTTCCTCGTGCACCAGATCGTTGAGGGCCCTGCGGATCGTGGTGGAAGAGAGATTGAACTGCTCGCTCAGTTCCCGTTCGGAAGGGACGAGATCCCCCTCTTGCAGCGAACCGTTAAGGATGTTCATGCGCAGTTTTTCCCGCAACTGGTAGTAGAGCGGGAGTTTGGAACCGAAATCGATTTCCAGGGGGATAGCGCGCTTCTCTTCCACGGGGCTTCCTTTATTCGCGACAATTAGTACGTTTCTATGGAGTATGCTATATTATTTACGTGCACTAGTACACACTTGTCAATATTTACTTTTTTGCACCTACAGCCGCTCGAATACCAGTTCCGGCCTGATGTCCGAACGATGCAGCGTACGCAGGTCGGTGACTCCGGTCAGCACCAGCGCGGAACGGTATCCGAATCCGTTGGCGCCCTTGATGTCCGCATCAAGAAAATCCCCCGCCATGACCACGCGTTTGGGGTCCAGACGCCTGCCGGTCCTCGCCTCCGCGCGTCGGTGATTGTATTCGAACACCGGTGTGTACGGCTTGCCCAGAAATACCGGTTCCACGGCGACGCCGTATGCCGCGAGAACACGACAGACAAAACGGGCCACGCCCCCCGCGCCGATGTGAATCCTGCCCCCGGCGCGCGGGAAATATTCGTCCGGATTGGGCGAAACGAACCGCGCCTTGGGGTGGCGGATGAAGAAGTTCACCGCCCCGTTGATGGCGGCTTCCCAATCGTAATGATCCTCCCCCACGATGACGCCGGCACAGTCGGCTATTTCGCTCAATTCTCCGGTAACCCGCAGGCCCGCCTGCTCCGCGTAATTGGGCCTGCCGAGGTCGCCCATGACGAAAAAAAGCGACCCTTCGAGCCCCTGTTGCCGGACGTAACCCAACAGTCCGTCCCCCGCCGATACGATTTCCTCCGGAGACACTTCCAGCCCGGTGGCGCGGAGAAACGAAGCCTTTTCCCGAACCGAATGGTTCGAATCGTTGGTGATCATGGAAAAGGGGACTCCCCGGCTCTTCAGCAGGGAGAGGAGTTCTCCACTGCCCGGAGTGGGCTTCTGGTCCAACATCAGCACTCCGTCGATGTCGAACACCAGCATGTCCAGGTCCGACAGATTGCTTTCGACCCACTCGATGAGGGAAGGGTAGACATTCAGAGTCATGCGCCCGGCCCGCTCCCCGTCGGATTCCGAACATCTTCATGCAACATGGCGGTCACCACGGAAAACACCTGTATTCCCTCGCCCCGGCCGAAGGCCGTGAGCCCCTCTCCGGTGGTGGCGGTAACGGCCACGTCTGCGGGCTTCATGGACAGCAATCCGGCCACGGAGCGTTTCATTTCGTCCATGCGGGGAGAAATCATGGGCCGCAAACACTCGATGGACAGGGACACGTGCACGATGCGGTATCCGTTCAGGCTTTTGAGAGCCTCCTGCAGGTATTCCCGGCTGTCCGTGATTCCTCGGCGACACATGTCGTCGCTCACCTTGCCGAGCACGTTTACTCCCGTGACCCCCGATACTGCGTTGGTAAGGGAGTGGAGCACCACGTCGGCGTCGCTGTTGCCCCGGAGGGGATGCTCGCCTTGGAACACCACTCCCCCCAGCACCAGTTTCTTTGCCGTATCATCGAAATCGAATGCGTGGCTGTCCTGGCCGATGCCGACTTTGGTCATGTTCTTCCCCCAAGCATTGTCAAGCCACTCTTCCAGAAATCCGTTCCATTTTCAACTTCCCGCGTCAGCCTCGGCAAAACATCGTGCATGGTTTCCGAACGATACGGCGTAAGGCGGCGCGGAACGACCGATCTTACCCCAGGAAACGCGTTTTTAAAATCAACGTAATTATATTTTACCATTATCCTTTTTAGTTTTTATTATTCGTTGATACCCAATGATAATATGCACTCCCTTAGATAAATAATGTTACATTATCCGGAAAATGGGAACCATCCACGATTATCCGATGCGTGTCATGGTGGCCCGGCATCCGCTATCTCTAAAGGGAGAAATGCAATGAAGAAGTATCTGGCTGAATTCATCGGGACCTTCACTCTAGTGCTTTTTGGTTGTGGTACTGCGGTAGTGGCGGGGAAGAGTGTCGGGATACTGGGAATTGCGTTTGCCTTCGGTTTCGCGCTCCTGGCCATGGCCTATGGCATCGGCCCGGTTTCGGGATGTCACATCAACCCCGCCGTCAGCCTGGGAGTTTACACATCGGGCCGAATGGGAGGCAAGGACTTCGTGGGGTACATCCTGGCTCAATTCGCCGGAGGGATTGTCGCTGCGGCGGTTCTGGCCGCAATCGTCAAAGGTCTTCCCGGAGGATACGACGTCGCCGCGAAAGGACTGGGCCAGAACGGATGG
Organism: uncultured delta proteobacterium; assembly: GCA_963826125.1. GTDB lineage: Bacteria > Desulfobacterota > Desulfarculia > JACQYL01 > CAWGVV01 > CAWGVV01. Next base: position 2,429,090 of record CAWGVV010000001.1, read on the forward strand.
GGAACGGGCTATATGGGAGAGTATGCCCTTTCGTCCGCCGTCATCTTCGAATTTGTGGCTACTCTGCTGTTCGTTATCGTCATCCTCGGCTCCACCCAGGAAGGAGCACCAACGTCGGTTGCGGGAATCGCCATCGGTATCTGTCTCGTCGTCATCCACATTTTCGGCATTACCATCACGGGGGTGTCGGTGAATCCGGCCCGGAGTTTCGGCCCGGCTATTCTGGTGGGCGGAGCGGCCCTCGCTCAAGTCTGGCTCTTCCTCATCGTCCCGAGTCTGGCCGGACTGGTGGCCGGCGCGTTGTACAAAGCGGGGATTCTCGGAAAGTAAAACGCAATTCATCTCGTTTCGGCGAGGGGCCGCAGATTGAGGCCCCTCGCCGCTCGTTTCCTGCTACTTCCTTCCAACTTCCGCCGTGTCGGGGTTTCTGCGTTCACGCTCTGCCCGACGGGGAAAACATGACGCACGTATCCCTGACGAGTTTCACGCCGGAGGTGAGGAGCACCATGATTTCCAGCCTGCCCAGAAGCATGCCCGCGGTCTCGGCCCACAGCACCGAGGTTGGCGCGTCCGGGGAAGTGACGCCGACGGAAAGCCCCACCGTGCTCAAAGAAGAAGCGTATTCAAACAGCGACTCGCGCACGCCGTAGCCGTTGGCGATGAGGATCAGGCTCCCGATGGCGAACGTGCAGAAATAGAGGAAAAGGAACGTCCCGACCTGCCGCAGCCGCGCATCGTTGACATAGACCTCCCTGTCGCCCTCCCACACCGCGTTGGCCGTCACCGTGCCGCGAGGCTGAAACTGACGCCTGAACTCCCAGACCAGCGACCGCCACAGAAGGTGGACGCGGTATTGCTTAATGCCGCCGGCCGTTGAACAAGTGCCGCCGCCGATGAGCATGAGGAGGATCAGCACGAACACACCGTAATTGTTCCAGTCCTTGTATCCGACGGTGGAAAAACCGGTGGTGGTGAGCGCCGAGACGGTTTCGAACACCGCTACCCGCACGCTCTTCCCCAACGAGGGGTAGAGATGGATGCAGGTGAGTGTGCAAACGGAGGCCGCCGCGATCGGCAGGATCAGGGCCATCAGCTTCACTTCGCCGTTCCGGACCACCGCCCCGAGGTTGCCCTTCAGCAGGGTCCATGCCGTGACGAAGCTGAGGTTGCCAAAAATGGTGAGGACGATCGTGACCGCTTCGATGGCCGGGCTGTCCCAGTAGCCGATTGACTCCGCCCGCGTGCCGAACCCCCCCGTGGAAACCGCGGCAAAGGTGTGGTTAACGGCATCGAACACGTTCATGCCCGTGGCGAGGTAGGCGGGAATTCCCACTGCCACGTAGCCGCTGTAAATGGCGATGACCAGTTTGGCGGAACGCCGGACGTGAGGCACGAGCTGATCACCCCGTCCCTCCGCTGCGGATAGTCCCGGTCCGGTAGGTCCGGTAATGGCCGAAAGCATGATGATGGCCAGCCCCGCGCCTCCGGCGAGCTGCATAACGCTGCGCCAGAGCAGAGTGAGGTGGCTGGCCTTGGTCACGTCCACCACCGAAAGACCCGTGGTGGTCCACCCGCTGACGGACTCGAAGCAGGCCTGGGTAAAAGTGAGCCCCGTATGCATGAATGGCCAGGCGGAGAAGAGACACACCACAACCCAGCTCAGGAGAACGATCACTCCGCCCTCCTGCAGGGACAGTACCACCGCCGATCGGCCGCGGAAGAGGCTCCACAGGGTAAGCCCCAGACCCGCCAGCAGCAGCGCGGGAACGATGAGTCCCCACATGCCGCCCGCCTCCTCCGGCCAAACGATGAGACTGCACAAGGGGACGAGCATCAGCCCCCCGATCAAAACGAATATAGGTCCGGTATGAGACAGGATTGCGCCATACCGGGAGCGCAAATAGAGCGATTCGCGCATCGGGCACCTCGGTCATCCCTCTCCGGTGAAGGCCTTGATCACGGGACCGTGGTTTTCGGGCAGGGTGACGAGGATCACCCGGTCCCCGGTCAATATCCGGGTGGAGCCCCGGGGAACAATGGCGCTTCCTTCCCGGAGCACGATCGCCACCAAGGAGTTGTCGGGCAGTTCGATTTCCCGGAGCGCCTTGCCCGCCACGGGGAATTCGGCCAGTACCCCCACCTCGGTAATATTGACCTTGCCTTCCCCCACGGGAATGAGATTGGTGATCTCGTCCAGCGACGCCCGCTCCTCGATGAGCCGCGCGATGATGTGCGTGGTGGAGAAGGCGGATACTCCCAGCTTACGGAAAACCTCTTCGTTGTCCGGGTCGTTCACCAGGGCGATGGTTTTGGAGACGTGAAACTTCACCGCGGCGATCTGGCAGATGACCAGGTTGTCCTGATCGTGGGCCGTGACGGCCAGCACCACGTCGGTCCCATAGACCCCCGCCTCCTCCATTACACGGGAATCGCTTCCGTCGCCATGCACGACCAGTACTTTGAGCTTTCGGGCCAGGCGGACGCATTCGTCCTCGTCGCCGTTGATGACCGTCACCTCGTATCCCTTGGACATGAAGGCCCGGCACATGAAATAGAGCGGTTTGCCGCCCCCCACGATAAGAATCTTCATACGATACGCTTTCCTTCTCCCCGCATCGCTTCGACCGAGTCGAAAAACATGGCAGCGCCCACGCAGGTGGGGCAGATGGTTTCTATGCCGAGTCGGCTGTACACCTCTTCCCGCTGGGGATCGAACACGCGAGCCAGCACGCGGCGCACGGAAAAAATTTTGCCCGCAATCTGCGCTACCATCAGGTTGACGTTATCGTCATGGGTGCAGGCGATGAATACGTCCGCCTTGTCGATCTTGGCCTGACGCAGCATGGCCAGTTCGGTGGCGTCCCCTTCTAGCTGAAACCCGCTGAATTCCGCGGACAGGTTGTCGAAGGCCAGCTCGTCCACATCGATGACCACCACGCTGTGGCCTTCCTTGCTGAGTCGGCTCGCCACGAGCGAACCGAGACGTCCGCACCCCACGATGACCACGTACATGTCGTGCTGCATCTTATTTTCCCCGCTCCGACTCCCCCAGCCGGATGTCACCGGCGGGATGCATGGACGTGGCTCGATCGAGGTTCGCCCAGGCGGGCTTGTAGATGGGGTCGAGGTCCAGGGAGGCGCGATAGAACTTCAGGGCCTCCATGCGCTGCCCTCTTATCTCCAGAATCGCACCCAACAGATTGTAGATTTCCGCTTTGGAAGGGTCCGCGGCGAGCGCCTTTCGGACATAGCCTTCAGCCGTGTCGAAAAATCGATCGGTGATAGCCCGCTTGGCCAGTTCAATGAGGGATTCATAATCCGTGGCGGATTCGACCTGAATCGTTTCCCGATTGAGCACCCTGGAAACCAAGTCCCGGATCTCCTGCGGAGAGAACGGTTTCTGGATGAAATCCACTGCCCCGAGCTTCATCGCTTCCACCGCCGAATCGATGGTTCCATGGGCGGTGATGATGATGACGCGGATATTCGGCCGTATCACGCCGAGCCGGCGCAGCACTTCCATGCCGTCCATGCCCGGCATCTTCAGGTCGAGCAGCAGTAGATGATACTTGTTCGTCTCCAGTTTCAGGAGCGCCTCCTCGCCGTTCACGGCGGTCTCCGTTTCCAGATCCATTTCTTCGAGCGCCCGCGAAAGGGTCAGCCTGATGTTGCGTTCGTCGTCAACGATGAGAACCGACTTTTTCTCCATGCTTTTCCTCCACTTTCATCCCACGGCCGGGAGGGTGAAGGTAAACGTGCTTCCCTGTCCCGGGGTTGAGTCCACCCAGATCGTACCGCCATGCGCCCTGACGATCTCTTTGGCTATGGCCAGACCGAGGCCCGATCCTCCGGTCTCCTGATCGGCTTTCATCTGGAAAAACTTCTGAAAAATTTTGGTTTGGTATTCCGGCGGGATTCCCGGACCATCGTCACTCACCGAGATGTATATCTGGTCGCCCGCCCGTTGGGCCGACAAGCGGATATGCCCTCCCCGCGGCACGTAGCGCAACCCGTTCGACAGCAGATTGGTGAGCACCCAAGCCATCTTGTTGGCGTCCGCCTTCACCTCCATTTCGCTTTCCACGACCACCGAAAGCTCCACCTCCTTCTCCATGGCCTGATTCATGAACAGCGACTTCACTTTCTCCAACATCATTTTTATCGAAACGGGGGAGAACTCCATTTGGATATTGCCCGCTTCCATCCTGGACAGATCGAGCAGATCATTCACCAGCGAACGCAGCCTCTGTGTCTCTTCGTGGGCGGCCTGAAGAAGTTCCCTGTCCCTTTCGTCCAGATTCTTCACGGCGTGCTCGCGGAGAAGGTCGATGCTCATTCCGATACCGGTCAGCGGCGTCCTCAGTTCGTGGGAAGCGGCCATGACGAACTCGCTTTTGAGGCGGTCCACCTCCTTGAGCCGCGTTATATCCCTGAGCAGCAGAACGATCCAGCGCGGTGCCCCGCCCTGCCCATGGATGCAGGTGATGCCGAATGAATAGTAATGCGTTTCGTTGCCCAGCCTCCTGACGAGAAACTGTTCCTCCGCATCAATCAGGGGCGGCCTGCCGCTGTCGGTGGTCTGCCGGAGGAGCGCCACCAGCTTCTCGTCCGGGATCACCTCCGAAATGTGTCGTTGCCCTTCTTCCACCTCCTCCACGCCCAACATCCTCCGGACCGCCGGGTTGATGTTCATCACCAGAAGACGGGAATCCATGACCACCAACCCATCGTCGATGCTGCGCAGAATAGCCTCACTCTTCCACTTCTCCTCCATCATCCGACCGATGTTCATTTTATGGTACTCGTTCAACTTCTCTGCCATTTCGTTGAATTTCTCCGCCAGGAGTCCGAGTTCGCCGGTGCCCTCTATTGGCACGGCGTCATAGTCACCCTTTGCGATGGCCTGAGTTGCGTTCGTCAGCAACCGGAGCGGCCGAACGATACGATCGGACAACAAGAGGCTGAACACGAGCCCCACCAGCAGCACGGAAACACCGACCACACTGGTGGACCATGTAGTCTGAGCGGCCAGTGTCTCGGCCCTCCGGCTCGCGTCATACATGGTGTTCTGGTTGAGCGTACGCAGGTTGTCCGCGTCTTCACGCAGCTTGGTGAACAGGGGAAGAATACTCTCATGATAGAACGAGGGCGCTTGGGTTTGCTGATCGCGCAGAAGCCCTCGCAAGGAGGTGAAGGCGGACAAGTAGGTGGAATAGTTTCGGTCGATGGCGTCGAGGAGTTCGGCTTCGCCTTTTATGGTAATGTTGTCTTTGGCGCGAGCCAGCCATTGCAGGAATTCGGCCTCATACCTGCGGAACTGAGCCACCCCGCCTTCGTCATACCCCAACACGATGAGGAGCACGGCGCTGTCCTGGCGTTCCAGACTGTTGATCATGCTCTCGGCGGCCAGGATACTCCGATAATTTTCGCGGAGGATCGCTTCGGCGGCATTCCCCAGAGTGATGAGGTTGATCACGGCCCAGACGATCACCATGGCCATGAGCACGAAGGCCACACCGTATCCCAACAGAATCCGCTTCCGCAACATCGCTTTACTCCATGGACCGGTCGAAACCCGTGCATACCTCATCATCATACTCCTGACGAAAATGAAGGGCAAACCGGGAATCGTCTTCCTCTTGCCATCCGTGAAACAGCGCTGTCCGCACCGCTAAATGACCTTACCGTCTTTCGCTGCTTTCACCTGCCGTAGTATCATGAAAAAAAACGTACGGACATTTCATTTTCATTTTCCCGAAGAGGAGCACGTTTATGGGCAAACTACTGAAAATCGGTGGAATCGTGATCGGCGGCATTATTGTGCTCGTGCTGCTTGCCGTCGTCCTTCTGGTAACCTTCGTCGACCCCAACGACTACAAAAACGACATTGCCTCGCTGGTAAAGGAAAAAACGGGACGGGAACTGACGATCGGAGGAAAAATCGGGTTTACGTTCTATCCCTGGCTGGGCTTCGACATAGGGAAGGTCAGCTTGAGCAACGCACAGGGATTCAGCAACCGCCCGTTCGCCAAGATAGAGGAGGCAAAGGTCAGCGTACAGATCATGCCGCTGCTCTCCCACCGGCTGATCGTGGATACCGTGATCCTGAACGGGCTCGACGTGAGCCTGGAGAGGAACAAGAACGGAAAGACCAACTGGGAAGACCTCTCGCAGCCATCCGCTGCCGTAACACCCCCGAAGGCGGGCGCTCCGGCCCCCGCTTCCGAAGGCGGCCTCAAGGAACTCGCAGTGAAGGGCGTGGAGCTGAAATCGGCCAACATCGTGTGGGACGACCGGCAAACGGACACCTACTACGCCGTAAAGGACCTCAACCTGGACCTCGGCGGCATGAAGCCGGGCAAGCCGGTGGATTTCAAGGCGTCCCTGGTCGTGCAATCCAAAAAGCCGGCCATAACCGTTGCCCCGAAGCTGTCGGGAACCGTCACGCCGGACGTTTCGGGGCAGAGCTATAAAGTCAAAGGGTTCAAATTCTCCGCCGATATCAAGGGTGAGGGTCTCTCGGACAAGGGGGCCAACGTCTCGCTCACCACCAACAACGTCCTGTTCGATATGGCCCACCGCAATTACGCCGTGGACGGGATGAAACTGGATGCCACGGTGCACACGGCGGGAGCGTCGCCGCGGGACATATCGGCCGATCTATCCGTGGCCAACGTCGCCGCCGATGAATTAAAGCAGGCATATGCCGTAAAGCAACTGGCCCTGAACGCCACCGTAAGCGGCGCCGACATTCCGGGCAAGGAAGCCAAGGCTTCCGTCTCCGCCGACGACATCACCGCGGACCTTCAGAAAAACACGGCCCACATTCCCAAGCTGAACATGGACCTGTTCGGCATGAAGATCACCGGGGAAATCGCCGCTTCCGACCTCAAGACGAAGCAGGGATTCTCCGGAGTGTTGCACGTGGCCGAATTCAGTCCCCGGGACGTCATCAAGCGAATAGGAAGCGAAGCGCCGAAAACGGCCGACGACCAGGTGTTGCAGAAGGCCAAGGCCGACGTGACGTTCGCCGGCACCGCCAATTCGCTGGACGTCAAATCCCTTTCCCTCCTGCTGGATGAAACCACCGTCACCGGCAAAGCGGCGCTGGCTTCATTCCAGCCGTTGGCGACCACTTTTTCCATCAACGTGGACACCATCAACCTGGACCGCTACCTGCCGCCGCCGGCCAAGGAAGAACCGGCCAAGGAACCCGCGGAAAAGAAACCGACCAAAACCGCCAAACCCGATTTTACCGCCCTCAGAAAGATGAGCTGCAACGGGGAAGTAAGCGTGGGCCGGCTCACCGCCAACAAGTTGAACCTCGCCGACGTGAAAGCCCGCATCACCGCCAAGAACGGCGTGTTGGCCGTATCTCCGGCCACCGTGAATCTCTACGGAGGCTCCGTCAAGGCGGACGTATCCCTGGACGTTTCCGGCGATCAGCCCAAGGTGAAGGTGGTTTCCGCCGTGAACAAAGTGCAGGCGGGCCCGCTCCTCAAGGACATGACCGGCCAGGACCGGGTCACCGGCACGGCCAATCTGAAGACCGACGTTACCGCCCAGGGGGCGAACGCCGATGCGGTCAAGAAAACGTTGAACGGCACCACGGCCTTTGACGTAACGAACGGCAAGATCAAGGGAGTGAACATCGCCAAGATGATCCGGGACGCCATGGCAGTGCTCAAGGGACAGCCCAAATCGGGCGATGAGCCCCTGGAAACCGACTTCGCCGAACTGCTGGGCACGCTCAACATGACGAACGGATTGGTGAAAAACGACGACCTGGTCCTCAAGTCGCCGCTGCTTCGGGTCAACGGCAAGGGCCAGGCGGACATGGCCAAGGACGACATCGACTACCTGCTCACCGCTGCCCTGGTGGGTACGCTCAAAGGCCAGGGCGGACAGAGCCTGGATCAGCTCAAGGACATCCCCATTCCCATCCGGGTGACGGGTTCGTTGGAGAAGCCTTCGTATACCCTGGACGTAAAGGCAATGGCCCAGGCGCTGGCCACCGGAGCATTGAAGGAGCCGGCCAAAAACCTGGAGGAACAGATCAGGAAGAAGATTTTCGGAGGACAGAGTCAGGAATCCGGAACGGGAACGACGGAAAAAAAGACCTCGCCGCTCAATCCGGGTGACCTGCTGAAAGGGCTCATTCCGGGGAAGCGGTAGGTGCCGAGCGCAGAGGTCGCAATCAGCCGGCAATGCGATCCGAGCGCGAAATCCTCCACCCCTCTTTGACAAAGGGGGGGGTGGAGGATTTCCGCGGCCATGACGAGCACCTCGTTCATTGGTTGCCGATTGACCACATTACGGCGTCTATGCCCGTCGGTGATGGACCCCGACGACGTCGGGCGAATACCCGAGGGCGACCTGCCGGCCGCCCCTATGGCGTGGTCCGGTATTTACGGAAGATATTAAAAAATTGAGCGGTTTTGGGGAAGGGGCACGGGGAAACCCCTTTTGCAGAAGAGGGGTTTCCCCGAAACACATTATTACTCGGATTTGTCGTTACGGAAAACCTGCATTTCCTCCCAGTTCATTTCGTTCAGGTCCAGGATGATTTCGAACTCGTATCCGCCCTCGCCCCGCTTCACCTTGAATCCCAGCCTCCGCGCCAGAGCCAGCATCTGGGCGTTCTCCATGAGCACCGTGCCGAAAATTTTTTCGATACCTCGGCTCAATGCCAGGGAAATGCACCGTTCCAGCAGCGCGGCCCCGAACCCCCTGCCCTGCCATGGATCGCCCACGATCACGGCCATTTCGGCCTTTTCGGTGCCGGGAATGCGCGTGAGGCGGCACAGCCCCACAATGCGTTCCTTGTCGTCCACGGTTTCCACCCCCACCAGCACCACGTCCCGGTCGTAATCCACCTGGGTGAAACGAGCCAGCAGCGACGAGGGCAGCGATTTCATATAGGTGAAAAACCGGTAGTAAATGGTCTGCCGAGACAGCACGTTGAACAGATCGACGATCAGCGGCGCATCCTCGGGAATGATGGGCCGCACGAAGAGTTCGGCCCCCGTTCTGGTGCGCACCATCCCCTCCCATTCTTCCGGGTAGGGGCTGATGGCCAGGTGCAGCGGCGAAGGTACGCCGCTGGGCGCAACAATCACCCGTGCATCCAGAACGCAGGCGACGCTTCCGGTGAGCATGACCGGGTTCATGTCCAGTTCGGCGATTTCGGGAAAATCGATCACCAGCTGGGACAGCCGTATGAGAATTTCCTCCAGCAGATCGATGTTGGCCGGCGGACGATTGCGGTACCCATTGAGCAGGCGGGAGACGCGGGTATCCTCGATGAGACGGCGGGCCAGCAGCCGGTTCAGGGGAGGCAGGGCCACGGCGCGGTCCCGGATCACCTCGGTCATAATGCCGCCCATGCCGAACATGATGGTGGGGCCGAAGTCAGGATCGCGTTTGGCTCCCAGGATAAGCTCGTAGTCCCGGCGGCGAAACATGGCCTGGACGGTGACCCCCAGCACTTCCGCGTCGGGCCGGTGTTCACGGGCCGCCTTCAACACCGCTTCATAGGCGTTCCGCACGTCCTGGTTCCCTCTCAGGTTGAGTTGCACGCCGTTGGTGTCCGATTTGTGAAGGATGTGTTCGGAATAAATCTTCATGGCCACCGGGTAGCCGATTTCCCGTGCGAGCTTTACCGCCTCCGCCGGAGACGTCGCCACCAGGGTGCGGTTCACCGGAATCCCGTAGGCGGCCAGCAGTTCCTTGGATTCCACCTCCGTCAGGAGGCCGCCTTCCAGATGAACGGCTTGTTCCACGATGGTGCGCGCCTTGGCTTCGTCGAACTTGAGGGGACGGGGCAGCTTCTGGGGGATCTGCTGCAGCATCTCCAGATTGCGCCGGTAGGAACACATGAGCATGAACGCCGCAACGGCCCGTTCCGGCGTGTCATAGGTGGGCACCCCGGCCTGATTGAAAATGCGTTTGCCCCGATCCGCGTCTTCCCCGCCCATCCACACCATGAATACGGGGAAACGCGCCCCACGCACCAGGTCCACCAGGGCCGCCGCCACTTCTTCGGGGTCGCTCAACATCTGCGGTACATAAATCACGAGCAGTCCGTTGATTTCATCGGCCTTGATGCAGATTTCCACGGCGCTGGCGAATCGTTCGGGGGTGGCGTCTCCCAGGACGTCGACGGGATTGCCGCGGCTCCAGAAATGCGGCAGCACGCTGTTGAGCTTACGCATTGTCTCCTGGCTCAACAGCGCCGGTTCCTTGCCGTACGTGTACAGGGCGTCGGCGGCCATGACGCCGGGGCCGCCGGAATTGGTGATGATCCCCAGCCCCGGCCCTTCGGGGAGCGGCTGCTTGGCCATCAGTTCCGCACAGTCGAACAGCTCCTCGATGGTATTCACCCTCACGATGCCCGCCCGCTGGAACGCGGCATCGTAGACGGCGTCTTCACCGACCAGGGAGCCGGTATGGGAACTCGCCGCCCGAGCGCCCGCGGGGCTGCGGCCCGATTTGAGGACCACTATGGGCTTTACCCGCGATACCGCGCGGGCGGAACTCATGAACTTGCGGAACCTGGAGAGCCCCTCGATGTACAGCACGATGGCGCTGACGTCAGGGTCGTTGCCAAGATAGTCGATCATGTCGCCGAAATCGACGTCCAGCATGGAACCGATGCTGATGAAGTGGCTGAAACCGATGTTCTCTTTGTAGGAATGATCCAGGATACCCATGAGCAGCGCGCCGCTCTGGGACACGAAGGCCAGCTTGCCCGGTTTGGCCTGATGGGAGGAAAAGGTGGCGTTGAGTTTCTGATGGTTGCAGATGATGCCGGCGCAGTTGGGGCCGATGATGCGCATTCCCCCCTTTACCGCTTCTTCCCTGATGGCTTCTTCGATCTCCCGCCCCCTGGGTCCGACCTCCTTGCCGCCCGCGCTGATGATCACCGCTCCCTTGATTCCCTTTTTCACGCAATCGCGGATCACCTTGGGCGCCCGTTCGATGGGAGTGGCCACCACCGCCAGGTCGATATCGTCCTTCACATCCAGTACGGAACGGAAAGCACCCACACCCTGAATAGACCGGTACTTGGGATTGACGGGAAATAGCTTCCCTTCGAATCCCGCGGAGAGCAGATTGTAGAAAAGGGCAAATCCGATGCTGTCCGTTCGATCGCTGGCGCCGATCACCGCCACCGATTTCGGACGGAACACGTTGTCAAGGTTGTAGATGCTCATGGGGCTTTCCTCCCCCGGCCCGCCATTTATGAACGGCGGTTCATTAATTGTCCTCCTTCATATACTGGATCGGCTTTTTTCTCAAGAATAATCACTGTATACAACTTTCTTCAATTCAACGCCCGCCGTCTCTGGTATCTGCGGCGTGCGATTGGTAAAATGGGACCCAAACGAAACCGTTACCGGAGAATACCACATCTCTTTCCGACGGCGGGGACAATTTTCAGCGGACGGCGCGCACCATGCGGGAGTGAAGACTGTGGACAAGATTCCCGGCCGTCACCCCGGTGAAATTCGTGGTCCGGAAGAAGCGAAACTACCGGATGTCGCCTTTCGCGGGAACGGCGGGAGCGCACCGGAATACTGATTTTCAGAAAGCTCGAATGCACGGCGGTGCGCCCATTGGATGAGGAGCGATCATGACGGAACCCACCCATTTCGATTCACTGGAGGAAGCCCTGTGCCGGGGATTGCTGTATGCCTGCCGGGAGGACCTTGCGGCCCTGCCGGTAGCCGAGGTCTTGGTCCACAGTGACGTTCGGGAGGTGAAAGGCGCTTTTCTGAACATACAATGGTCTTTGGTGAAGAAGGCGGAACTGGCCCTGGAGCTTGAAGGGTGCAAGGGAGGAAGAGTGCGCCTCTGCATCACTCGGTTCGGCTTCGGATACGGATTGTGGCTCATCGATCGAGACGGACAGGCCATGCAAGCCTGATCGATTCCTCCCGGAGAACGCATCTCACTTCCCCCTACCTACAGTTTTCCTTTCTACACATACAATACACGGAAGGTACATTCCTTACGGGCACGAAAATACGGTCTTCACCTTATTCCTGCTTTCGCTAATAATGGATAAGATATTAACCAGAATGAGCGCTCCACAAAAAGTATTTTCTCAATGCCATAAGAGACAATAAAGTATCATTCCACGAATACGGATCGGAGGCTATCATGCTGGGTTGGGCATTGACGTTTTTTGTTATCGCGATCATTGCAGGCGTCCTGGGCTTTACCGGTATATCTGTAGCCGCTACCGGGATAGCAAAGGTGCTTTTTTTCATTTTTATCGTGCTCTTTATCGTCTCCCTTATTTTTGGAGTCGTACGTCGGCCGAGGATATAGCGATATCGACCGACCGAATGAACATCGGCTTCCCGCTACTGTGGGCACCGATTTCCCCTGATAATGCATACTATTGTTCCTGATATGAAGGACAAATAAAAGGGAGGAAAGATATGAAGAGGAAACTCGCATTGGGACTGGCAGTTGTCGTGTTGTTGAGCTTCGGACTTGCGGCCTGCAACACACCCGCAGGAAGGTCCGCCGGTGACGTTGTGGACGACAGTACCATCACCACAAAGGTAAAGACCAAATTGCTGGCCGATAAAGGCATGAGCGGCTTCGGTATTTCGGTCGAGACGTTCGAAGGCGCCGTGACCCTCACCGGAGCGGTGGACACCGAGGCGCAACGGGAAAAAGCCGTTTCCATCACGCGGTCGGTGGATGGCGTCAAGAAGGTCAACAACCTGTTGCAACTGAAGAAATAGGAAGCACCAACCACAGAAATCAAACAAGACCGGTTTTTAGCTGAAGAAAACCCCGGTACGGCCCTTGGCCGTCCGGGGTTTCGTCGTCGCACGCAATGCGTTCTTTTTTTCACGCAGTAGGTTATTTTTTATAGTCGTACCAGCCTTTTCCCGTTTTGCGGCCCAGCCGTTTGGCCCTGATCATCGACTTGAAGAGATTGGGCGAGCCCCACTTACTCTCCTTGTTCAGTTCCTTGTAGAAATATTCGGTCACGTTGTAGCAGATGTCGATGCCGGTAAGGTCCATGAGTTCGAACGGGCCCATGGGATAGTTGAGGCCGTTCTTCACCGCGATGTCCACGTCTTCAGGGGTGGCGATGCCTTCTTCCACGATCTTGATGGCCTCGATCATGTGCGGAATCATGATGCGGTTGACGATGAAGCCCGGAGAATCCTTCTTCACCTCCACCGTGATCTTGCCCATCTTTTTCGCCAGTTCGGTGGTGACGTTCACCGAATCGTCGTTCGTATAGTACCCGCGGATCACTTCCACCAACTTCATAAGGGGGACCGGATTGAAAAAGTGCATGCCCACCACCTTCTCGGGACGTTTGGTGGCGGCGGCAATTTCCGTGATTGACATGGATGAGGTGTTCGTGGCCAGAATCACCTCAGGCCTGGTCACTTCGTCCAGCTCCTGAAAGACGCTCCGCTTGAGGTCCATTACTTCAAGCACCGCTTCGATCACAAAATCGGCGTCCTTGCAATCCTTCAGCGAGGTAGTGCCCCTGATGCGGCCGAGCACGCCCTTCTTGTCTTCCTCGGACATCTTGCCTTTTTCCACGGATTTCGACAGGAACCTGTCGATGTTGTTCAGGCCGTTCTGCACGAACCGCTCTTCGATGTCGCGCATGATAACGTTGCACCCCATCTGAGCGCACGCCTGAGCTATGCCGTTTCCCATGGTTCCTGCACCGATAACTGCTACTGTCTTGATTTCCATTCCTGTTACCCTCCTTCTGGTCGGTTTCGTTCCCCTGGTCGGTCTCCTTGTCTGCGTCTGAAGTAATCCCGAACGATCTTTCCATGATCGAAGGCCATGGCGGCAGGTATTCCTCCCTCGGGAAACAGTCCGAGATCCGCCGCATCGTCTGCGGCGTGGGGCGTTCCGGTTGCCGTGGCCGTGAACACTACGGTAATGGTGTGGAAACGGGGGTCCCGGTCGGGGTCGGAGTAGACGCCAAGCAGCCCGGTAAGCACCACGTCGAGCCCGGTTTCCTCCTTTGCTTCCCGCACCGCCGCCTGTTCGGCGGACTCCCCGTAGTCGATGAACCCTCCCGGCAGAGCCCACCCGTGAGGCGGGTTCTTGCGCAGGACGAGCACGATTTCGTTTTCCTGTTCGATAACGATATCAACGGTGGGAAAAGGGTTGCGATACTGCTTCACCTCGGCCCCGCAGTTGGGGCAGGTGAGCGAGTCCGCTCGGGCCATGGTCATCTCCCTTCGTCGATATAAGCGAGATTCTCAAACCGCATGAACTGACCCTGGAAGGATAGCTTGACCGTTCCCACGGGGCCGTTGCGTTGCTTTCCCAGAATGATTTCGGAAACACCCCGGTTGGGGTTGTCGGGGCTCTTGTTGTACACCTCGTCGCGATAGATGAAAGCGATGACGTCCGCGTCCTGTTCGATGGCCCCCGATTCCCGCAGGTCGGCGAGCTGGGGTCTTCTATCGCTGCGGTCTTCCACCCTCCGATTGAGCTGGGAGAGTGCTATGACGGGGATTGACAGCTCCTTGGCCAGGGCCTTGAGCGAACGCGAGATTTCGGAAATCTCCTGCTCCCGGCTGTCGGTCCGGGTCCGGGCCCGCATGAGCTGCAGGTAATCGACCACCGCCAGCCCCAGTGATTCTCCGGCCGCCAGCCGTCGCGCCTTGGCCCGCATTTCCAGCACCGAGAGGGCGGGCGTGTCGTCGATGTAGATGGGAGCCTCGGAGAGCACCCCCGCCGCGTCGATGAGCTTCCCCAATTCCTCCTGCCGGATGAAACCCCGGCGTACGTTGCTCGCGTCCACACGGGCTTCTGAACACAGCATACGGTTGCCGAGCTGTTCCTTGGACATTTCCAGGGAGAAGACGACCGACGGAACCTGCGCATGGATGGCGGCGTACTGGCAGATGTTGAGGGCGAATGCGGTCTTTCCCATGCTGGGACGCCCGGCGATGATGATCAGGTCGCCCTTCTGAAACCCGGCGGTGAGCTGGTCGAGCTTTTCGAATCCGGACGGTACGCCGGTAACGGATTCCCCGCGCTCGTAGATGCGCTCCAGCGTTTTGAAACTCTCTTTTACGATGACACTGAGAGGATGGTAGTCCTGCTTGGCTTTGCTCTGGGCTATTTCAAAGATGGAACGTTCCGCGTCGTCGAGCAGGTTGTCCGGGTCGTCCGGGTACGCATAGGCCTTAGAGACAATTTCCGTGCTTTTGTCGATCAGCCTGCGCAGAATGGATTTGTCGTGAACGATGCGGGCGTAGGCCACCACGTGGGCCGCGGTGGCGACGTTGTCGGCCAGGGAGGAGAGGTAGGCCGCCCCTCCCGTCTTCTCCAGCAGACTCTTCTTCTTCAGGTGGCTGGAGAGAGTGATGAGGTCCACCGGTTGGCTCTGATTGTACAACTCCACCATGGCGCCGAAAATGATGGAATGGGCTTCCCGGTAAAAGTCGGGGGCGTCGATAAGCTCCAGCGCTTTAAAGAGGGCCTCGTTGTCCAGGAGAATGCAGCCCAATACCGAGAGTTCCGCCTCGATGTCCTGAGGCGGAACCTTGAAGGCCGCCGAGGCTTCCTGCGCCATGCTACTCCTCTTTTTCCACCACCACGGTGACCTTGGCCGTCACTTCGGGATGAACCTTGATCTCCACCGTGTGGGTGCCGAGGGTCTTGATGGGCTCGTCCAGAAGAATCTTCCGGCGATCGATCTCAACGTCTTTTTCGCCCAGAGCCTTGGCGATGTCCATCTTGGTGACGGAGCCGTAAAGCTTGTCGTCCTCGCCCGCCCGCTGACGGATGGTGACCGACACTTTGGCGATCTGTGCCGCCAGCATTTCGGCTTCCTCTTTTTCCTTGATCCGGATGGCGTCGATCTTGCGCCGTTCCATCTCCAGTTGTTTCATATTGGACTGGGTGGCTTCGATGGCCAATCCCTTGGGCACAAGGTAGTTGCGCCCGTACCCGCGCTTCACGACGACGGTATCGCCGCGCAGGCCGAGATATTCCACGTTTTCCTTGAGCAGCAGTTTCATACGGTTATTCCTCCACTACAAAAATATCTTCCGTTCGGGCGGTGCCGGCCGGCATCACGCCGGTTTATGGCGCAGCCGCCTGAAATCGAGCCACATATCGAACAGCCCCAGGGCGATGACCAGCACGGTGATGATTTGCTGTATGGCGATGAGGCCGTACATGAGCCACCGGACAAAGGGAGGGATCCCTTTCTTCCGGAAATAGAACACCACGATGGACATCCCCTGGAAAAAATATACCAGCACCATGACCAGGAGCACATTGATGGCCACGACGCTCGCCACGTGCCAGGGAATCAGGATGGCGAACCCGCTGCCGACCAGCACCCACACCAACGACTCGGGCGCCTGCCAGCGGGTGAGATCTCCCCACCGCCCCGGTTCCTTTCTCCTGCCGACCACCACCATGCGGTTGCACAGCAGCAGATTGGCCCATACCAGAATCGCCGCCCCCATGACCATGAGGGCCGGGGCAATTTCCAGCAGCTTGCCGGCCATGTGCTGCGCCAGTTCGGAGAAGTCTTTTTCCTTCTCCACGGGCATGCCCATGGCACGGTAGACTTCCAGGGACCGTTGCGCGTTCTGCTTCAGGTCCGCCTGCACCATTTCCACGGGCCCCATGCCTCGGGGCACGGAAGCGGCTACCAGGAGCACCAAGCTGAACCCCATGGAAACGGCCACGGTATAGGCCACGACCTTTTCCATGGGCAACCGCCGCCCCCACAACTCACCCATGACCAAGGCCATGAAAATGAGTTCCAGGAACAGCATGATTCCCCCGCCCTCCGCGGCGAATACGAGTATCGCTCCCGCCAGCACGAAAGAAAGCGCCGCACAGATGACGGCGCCGGGCCGGCCGTGCATTACCCGGATAGCGAGAAGAGGCAGGGGAGTGAGAAAGATCAGCACAACACCCATCAACGGAAAGAAGGTGGAAATCAGGTACAGTCCGACCGTTGCCGGCACTCCCCAGAGCACATTCTTGCCGATACGAGTGTCCACTTCAAGCCGTGCCGTTTCGCTACATCGTATAGGACGAGGCGAACGGCAACAAAGCGATGGAACGCGCCCGCTTGATGGCCACGGTGAGCGCCCGCTGGTGCTTGGCGCAGTTACCGGAAATCCGGCGCGGAATGATCTTGCCCCGCTCGGTGGTAAAATGTCTGAGCGTCTTTACGTCTTTATAATCTATTGCCAAGCCTGAGTCCGCACAAAATTTGCAAACCTTTCTCCTGGCGAAAATACGGCGGCGTTTCTTGGGCTGTCGCTGAAAGGCCATAATCGTCCACCTCCCTATTCGGACTCGTCGGATTCCATTTCTTCGGATTCTTCCCCATCCCCTGGTGCAAACCGGTCGGCTTCCTCTTCGCCTTCGTTCTCGGCGTGCCGCTTGGGTTTTTCCCGGGTCGAGGTGAGCAGTTCTTCCAGCCGCTCCGGGGTCAGGGCTTCTTCCTGCAACACGGTAAGGAACCGGATGACGTTGTCCAACATCTTGAAGTTACGTTCCAGTTCGGCGGATGCTTTCGGTTCGGCGGCGTAATCGAGAAGCACGTAGAACCCTTTGGTATTCTTCTTCACCGGATAGGCCAGGGTTTTGAGCCCCCACCGGTCCTCGTCCACGACTTTCCCGCCGCCGTCTTCAACGATGGTTCGAAAGCGTGCGGCGAGGTCGTCGATTTCCTCCGGGGTCAGTTCCGGCCTGAGGATGTAGATGCACTCGTAGCGTTTCATGCAGCGATTCCTCCTTACGGGTATCAAGCCCCATGATGGGGCAAGGAGCAGGGACGGCGCCCCCCTTTGCAAGGTGACTTTGTCCCCTTTTGAAGCAAAATCGATCTGTAGCATGCACTTCTCGCCCATGTCAAGCAACGATGGACGGAAAAACGTAGTCCGGGGATGTTTCTCCATTGACAGAAAAAAGGAAAGAATGTATCAATAATAATTTACATCTCTTCGCCGGACGATTCGTGGGGAAACTCGGGAACGGTTAATTGTTCGAGCGACTGGGTTGATTTCCCTTCGGGGTGAACTGTTCCTATTCGGCCGGACCCGCGGATATCCGGGTTCGGGAGTTCGACTCCCCATCAAAGGGTGCGTTCCCGAGTAACACGCGGGAACGGAAAGAAACGCTTTTTTCGGCTTTTTTACCGCGGCAAGGGGGAGTTTCCTCCGAACCGGCAGAGCAATCTTCAAGGGAAGCGGCAATGTTCGATACCCTTACCGATAAACTGAACCTGGCGTTCAAGAAGCTTCGCGGCCACGGGAAGATGACCCCCGAGAACATCAAGGCCGGGCTCAGGGACGTACGCATGGCCCTGCTGGAAGCGGACGTCCATTATAAGGTTACCAAAGATTTCATCGAATCGGTCCGTGAACGGGCGGTGGGCGAAGAGGTGCTCGAAAGCCTTACCCCCGGTCAGCAGGTGGTCAAAATCGTCTACGACGAAATGGCCAAACTCATGGGCGGCGCGAACCAGGAACTGAACCTGCACGGCGCACGCCCGACGGTGATCATGATGGTGGGGCTGCAGGGGTCGGGCAAAACCACCACTGCTGGAAAGCTCGCTGTCTACCTTCGGGAAAGCGGCCGCTCCGCCTACCTCGTCCCGGCCGACGTCTACCGTCCGGCGGCTATCGACCAGTTGACCAAGTTGGGGTCCGACCTGAAGGTGCCGGTGCATCCGTCCTCCACCGATCAGGACCCCGTGGAAATCTGCCGCTCCGCGCTCCTGCGCTCACGAGAAGTGGATGCCGACGTGGTCATCATCGACACCGCGGGCCGGCTGCACGTGGACGAATACCTGATGAACGAGCTCAAGCGCATCAGGGCCGCCACGCGTCCGGCGGAAATTCTCTTCGTGGCCGATGCCATGACCGGGCAGGAAGCGGTGAACGTTGCCCAGAAATTCAACGAGGACCTGGACGTCACCGGCGTGGTCCTCACGAAAATGGACGGCGATGCTCGCGGCGGCGCAGCGCTCTCCATTCGGGCCGTTGTGCAAAAGCCCATCAAACTGGTGGGCGTGGGAGAAAAACTGACCGACCTGGAAGTATTTTATCCGGACCGCATGGCCTCCCGAATCCTCGGCATGGGAGACGTCCTCTCCCTCGCGGAGAAGGCCCAGGCCGTCATGGACCAGAAGAAGGCGGCGGAACTCGAAAAGAAAATCCGCAAGGACTCCTTCACGCTGGAAGACTTTCAGGGCCAGTTGGCGCAGATAAAAAAGATGGGTTCCCTGGAACAGATCATGGATATGATTCCCGGCATGGGAAAGCTCAAGAAAATGAGGAACCTCACTGAAGAAGAAGGGGAACTCAAGCGGATCGAGGCCATCATCAATTCCATGACCAAGGGGGAACGGGCCGACCATACGATCCTGAATGCCAGCCGGAAACGGCGCATCGCCACGGGGAGCGGAACATCGGTGCAGGACGTGAACAACCTGCTCAAGAATTTCCTGCAGACGAAAAAAATGTTGCGAAAAGTGACCAAAGGTGGCATGAAGGGCCTGCTCAGAGGTGGACTCCCTTTCTGATGAACGGAGCGGCGGAAACGCATACCTATCCGTTCGGAAAGGGTATTTTTTTGCGCAATGCTTATGTTTGATGTTAGAATATTTGAAATATAAAAAGGAGGACACGGCGAAGAGTCATGACGACGCGAATACGACTCACGCGGAAGGGTTCGAAAAAGCATCCCTTTTACCGCATTGTGGTAGCCGATTCAGAGGCGCCGAGAGACGGCCGTTTCATTGAGGTGGTGGGAACGTACAATCCCATGAAAGCACCCATGGTCGTTGAGCTTAAACAGGAACGAGTTTCCGATTGGCTTGCCAAGGGAGCACATCCCACGGACACGGTGGCCAGTCTGCTGCGCAAGCAGGGGTTGATGTAGGTTTCGAAGGGAATACCGTCTCGCGCCTGCCCGGAACAGCGCGGCCACGGACAATCGGTTGCCTTTGCACCTGGGAAGGAGAAAAAGCTGCCTTGTATGATTTTCAGGTGAAGTCCACGGGGTGAATTTAACCGGACACATCAGAAGCGTGCAGCGTGGAGGGAATTCGAATGAAAGAGCTGATTGAATTTATTGCGAAGTCTCTGGTGGACCATCCCGATGAGGTCGTGGTTTCTGAAATCGAAGGCGAGCAGACATCCGTTATCGAACTCAAGGTGGCGAAGGAAGATCTGGGGAAGGTGATCGGCAAGCAAGGTCGCACCGCCCGCGCTATGCGCACCATTTTGAGCGCTGCTTCTACCAAAATCAGAAAGCGATCGGTTCTGGAGATTCTGGAATAGAAAAGAACAATAACCCTTTCGTGATACTGGGCATCATCACGAGGACAAGGGGGCTGGCGGGAGAAGTGAAAGTTGTCTCCTACGCCGAATCCCCCGAATCCTTTGCCAAATACGAAAGGGTATTCATACAGGCGAACGACGGTTCCCCCGAAAGGTATGAACTTGAACGTTTCGTCCCTCGGAAAAACCTCCTGGCGATCAAGTTTCGGGGAGTGGACACTATTGAGGACGCCGAGAAGCTGATCGGCGCCCGGATTCTGGTGGAACGGGCACTCCTGGAGGATACGGAAGAGGACGAATTCTACTGGCAAGACCTGATCGGCCTGGAAGTGGTCGATGAACGGAAAGGTCGGCTGGGGGTAATCAAGGAAGTCTTCTCGACCGGAGCCAACGACGTCTTCGTAGTGGAAGGGGCGTCGGGTGAAATCCTGGTTCCGGCGGTATGGGACGTGGTCAGGGAAATCAACCTGCACGAGGGACGGATGCTGGTGGCTTTTCCCGAGGTGGTATGACGGGAATGAAGTTCGATGTCATCACGCTTTTTCCCGGGACGTTCGTCTCCCCGCTTTCGGAGAGCATGCTCAAACGGGCCATCCAGGCGGGGTACATCTCGGTAGATGTCCACGATGTCAGGGATTTTGCGCAGGGAAAGCATAAACAGGCCGATGATCGGCCCTATGGCGGCGGCAGCGGGATGGTGCTCATGCCCGAGCCGCTGGCGGCCTGTCTCAAATCGGTTTTTGCCTCGGACGGCATGGACAGGGGCAGGGTGCTGCTTCTTTCCCCTCAGGGAAGGCGGCTGGACCATGATACGGTACGAAGGCTTTCCGGTTATCGCCGTCTGGTGCTGATATGCGGACACTACGAAGGAATTGACGAGCGCATTACCAACCTCTACGTGGATGAAGAGCTTTCCATCGGCGATTACGTGCTTACCGGAGGAGAACTCGCCGCACTGGTGGTGATCGATGCTGTCGCCCGTCAGGTACCCGGAGTGCTGGGCGACCGGGGTTCCCTGGAAGAGGAGTCGTTCAGCGAGGAACTCCTCGAGTACCCGCAGTACACGAGACCGGAAATATTCGAGGGAATGAAGGTTCCCGACGTGTTGCTCTCCGGCCACCACGACAACATCCGGCGGTGGCGGAGGAAAGAACGATTACGGAGAACGGCGCTCAGACGCCCGGACCTGTTGAGAGGCAGGACGCTCGACAGGGAAGACCGGGAGCTTCTGGAGGCCGCCTTGAAGGAGAACGAAGGCTGAGCGATTCTTCGGCGCGCGTATACGCCGTATTGATTCACTACCCCGTTTATAACAAGAAGCACGAAATTATTGCGGCCGCCGTGACCAATCTCGATATTCACGACTTGGGACGGTTGACGGCCACATACGGGCTGGCGGGGCTCTATATCGTTACGCCGCTCCTCGACCAGCAGACGCTTGCCCGACGGATCATCGACTACTGGATTCGCGGGATGGGAGGACGGCTGAACCCCGACAGGGCCGAAGCGCTTTCCCTGGCGGCGGTGGTTGACGATCTCGACAGCGTCATTGAGGCGATTCGGGAGAGGGAAGGAACGCTTCCCCTCGTGTTCGCAACGGGTGCGGCGTCGTCGAGGACGACGATCTCCTTCGCCGGAGCCCGGGACATCATTCACTCATCGACTCCATCCGTCGTACTGTTCGGTACAGGATGGGGACTTACGGAAGAAACGAAACAAAGGGCCGACTATCTGCTCGACCCCATAACGGGAAACACCGGTTATAATCACCTGTCGGTTCGCTCGGCGGCAGCGATCATAGTGGACAGACTTTTGGCATGAGGAGGAACTCACGTGGACATCATACAACGTATTGAAAACGAGAGCATACGCACGGACCTTCCCCAGTTCCGTGTGGGGGACACGGTGCGCGTTCACGTGCGGATCAAGGAAGGCGACAAGCAGCGTATCCAGGTATTCGAAGGCGTGATCATCGGCCGGCGCAACGGCGGCGTGGGCGCCAGCTTCACGGTTCGCAAGGTTTCCTACGGCGTGGGCGTCGAGCGCATTTTTCCGCTTCATTCTCCCTTGCTGGAGAAAATCGACATCCTTACCCACGGCAAGGTGCGCAGAGCCAAGCTCTACTACCTGCGTGAACTCCGGGGCAAGGCGGCCAGGATCAAGGAAAAGCGAACCCGCTAGCGTCATGTCCGCGAAACACCGGGAGAGTCCGACGCTGTTTCCTGAAATGGAAACCGCAGACCGGTTGTGGCACGAAAAAGAGGCATGGGGCAAGGGCTGCCTCTTCGTCGCAGGCGTGGACGAAGCAGGCAGAGGCCCTCTTGCCGGTCCGGTGGTGGCTGCGGCGGTCATCCTCGATCCGGAACGTCCGGTCGAAGGCCTCGACGATTCCAAGCGACTCTCTCCCAAGACACGGGACCGCTTGTTCCTCCTGCTCCGGCGCAATGCGAGGAGTATCGGTGTGGGAATAGTGGACCACGCCCGCATTGACGAGGTCAACATCCTCAATGCCTCCCTGGAAGCCATGAAACGCGCGGTGAGCCGGCTCGGTCGCTGCGATTTCCTCCTGGTGGACGGCACCTTTCCCGTTCCGATAACGGTGCCCCAGAAAACCATCATACGAGGGGACTCGCTGAGCCTGAGCGTGTCAGCCGCCTCCATTGTCGCCAAGGTGGTGCGGGACCGGAAAATGGCCTACTACCACTGCAAATATCCCGACTACAACTTCCTTTCCAACAAGGGATACGGTACCTCCGAACACCTTGACGCCATTGCCCGCCACGGGATCTGCCCCATTCACCGCACGACGTTTTCGGGCGTAAAAGAGCACGCGTCCCTCCCTTTTCCGCAATGAAAATCATGGGAACAGAACGGCGTGAGCTGGGCCGATCGTCCGAAGATGAAGCCGTTCTTTTTTTACGCCGCAACGGATTTCGCGTACTGGAGCGGAACTACCGCTGCCGGTTGGGGGAAGTGGACATCGTCGCTCGTGACGGCGACTATGTGGTGTTCGTGGAAGTGAGATCCAGCCGCACCGGATCGTTCGTCCACCCCAAGTATTCCATCGGCCCGCGAAAAATGCGAACCATCGGCAAGGTGGCGCTCAACTATCTCAAGGAGAAAGGACTCCTGGACCATCGGTCCCGGTTCGACGTGGTGACGGTGGTAAAGGAAGGTGAGGCCGCATCCGTGGAGTGGATGAAAAGCGCCTTCGAGCTGACGTCATGACGACTGACGAGCAAACGCAACCAAACGACGTTCCGTCGCCCGTCGGGGATGGCATCCTCTCTGTGGTGGCCACTCCTATCGGCAACCTGGAGGACATCACCTTTCGCGCCGTTGCCGTCCTGAAAGAGGCGGACGTCATTGCCGCCGAGGACACGCGCCAGACATCCAAGCTCCTTGCCCGCTACGGGATTTCCAGCCGGCTGTTGTCCTTCTCCGAACACAATCAGATCAAGCGTGGCCCCCGCCTGCTGCAACTCCTTCGGGAGGGGAAAAAGGTGGCCCTGGTGACGGACGCGGGAACCCCCACCGTATCCGACCCGGGCGGATACCTGGTGCGACTGGCCGTCGAACACGGCGTGAGGGTGGTGCCGGTGCCGGGTCCATCGGCCGTTCTGGCGGCGTTGAGCGTGTCGGGTATCCCTTTCCAATCGTTTTGCTTCGAGGGGTTCCTCCCTTCCCGGCCCACCCAACGAAGGAAACGGCTGCAGGAACTGGCCGGGGAGTCCCGCACTATGGTGTTCTATGAATCGCCCAATCGTGTGGAAAAGATGCTCTCGGACGTTCTGGAAGTGTGGGGCGACCGACGGGTCGCCGTCGCCAAGGAATTGACGAAACTGCACGAAACCGTCTTCAGGGGCCCGCTGAGCAGCGTGATCGATCTCGTCCGGGAGCACGGTCCGCGCGGCGAATACACGGTGGTGGTGGAGGGGGCGACGACGGCCGTGGAGGTGGAAGGATCCATTGCCGAGGACCTGGAAATCCTCATCGGCGAGCAGGGAATGAACGCCAAGGAAGCGGTTTCCCTGGTGGCCGAACGACGAAACGTTCCCAAACGGGACGTCTATCGGGAAAGCGTGAAGCTGAAGCAGGCGACCAGCGGCGGCCGCGACCACCGGCCATCAAACGGTTGACACGGCGCACCTCGTGTGCTAACCAAAAAAATATAACACTTTTAATAAGTTAACCGGTGTTACAGTATCCCATGATGAGTTCGCTCCTCAGATCGCTTTTCATTCAATGCTCATGGAATCTCGAGCGAATGCAGAATTTGGGATTCCTTTTTGCACTCCTGCCGGTGTTGAAGCACCTCTACCCGGACAAGGAGGAGCTGAGGCAGGCCACGCTCCGACACCTGGAGCTGTTCAACTCGCAGCCGTACATGGTTTCCCCCATCATCGGGGCGGTCATACGTCTGGAGGAAGAACACGCCGAGGGCAGGATGAGCACTCAGGTGATCTCCCGGTTCAAGAAGAACATCATGTCGGGATTCGCCGCCCTGGGAGATTCCTTTTTCTGGAACACCTTGCGCCCGGTTTCCGCAGCCGCCGCCCTGATTTATGCCTACGGCGGGTACGAGTGGGCGCCGTTCGTCATGTTGGCCGTGTACAACGTGCCCCACTTCTTCGTGCGCATTCACGGATACCGGGCGGGGCTGAAACGCGGCTTGGGGATCATCGAGGAGGTTCAGTGCTGGAGAGTGCCGGAGGTGGTCCTGTGGATGCGCAAGATACTTCCCGTCATTCTGGGGATCGTTCTGTTTCAGGCCGTCTCGTCCACCGGACAGGAACTGGACTGGGGATACCGTGCGTTGGCGCTGCCCGCGGTGGTGGCATGCTGGACGCTGCTCAGGAAAAACATATCGCCCGCGGCGATCCTGTTGGCAATATTCGCCCTCAGCCTTGTGGGAACGCTGGTGCTGGAAAAATGAACCCGTTGAGGAAGTCTTTCATCATACCGAACGAAAAAGGGCTACACGCGCGTGCCGCGGCGCTCCTGGTGTCCACCGCCTCCCGCTACAAAGCCACGGTGACCCTGTTCCGGGAAGGCATGGCGGCCGAGTGCGACAGCATACTCAGCGTGTTGACGCT
Source organism: uncultured delta proteobacterium (assembly GCA_963826125.1). GTDB lineage: Bacteria > Desulfobacterota > Desulfarculia > JACQYL01 > CAWGVV01 > CAWGVV01. Next base: position 2,454,519 of record CAWGVV010000001.1, read on the forward strand.
CGCTTGTCCGCAGTTCTCCGAAATCATCGTGGAAATCACGGGCGAGGAGGCTGAACTGGCCATGGAAAACATCGGTCGTCTTATCGAGGATGGCTTTGGAGAGCATGGGAATGGGCGCTGAACTCGGGCAGGAAGTCGTTCTCACGGGGGTCCCCGCATCCCCCGGGATCATTATCGGCAAAGCATATCACGTGGAGCGGGACGAGCCCAAGGTCGTCTACGAATACCTGCTCAAAAAGGAAGACCTCGGCAAGGAGCTGAAACGTTTTGAAATCGCCGTGGACGATGTGCGCAGCCGGCTCTACGACTACATCAAGGAACTGCCGGGCGAATTCCAGGACCACAAGTTCATCCTGAACACCCACCTCATGATCCTCGACGATCAGATGATCTACGAGGAGACCAAAAAGCTCATAAGCGAAGAACAGATCAACGCGGAGTGGGCGCTGAAGCGGTCACTGGAGAAGATCCGCAGCCTGTTTCATTCCATCCAGGACGATTATATCAAGGGACGGCTGAAGGACATCGTCGACGTGTGCGAAATGGTCTGGCGCAGTCTGGCCGGCAAGAGCACCAGCGACATAAAGACCATCAGGGGCCGGGTAATCATCGTGGCCCGGGACCTCTCCCCCGCGGATACGTCCCAGATGAACATCGAACGGGTCATGGGCTTTGTCACGGACATGGGCGGCAAGACATCCCACACCGCCATCATGGCCCAAACGCTGCAAATTCCCGCCGTGGTGGGGCTGGGCAAAGCGACCGGGGCCATCGCCAACGATCAGATCGTCATTGTCGACGGCATTTCGGGCAAGGTGATCGTCAATCCCACCGATGAAACCATTCTGGCCTATGAGGATTTGAAACGGCGGTACGAGAGCCGTCAGGCCGAAGTCATCCGCAGCGCGCATCTCCCCGCCGAAACCACCGACGGCTACTCGGTGATCGTCCGCGGCAACATCGAGCTGTTCGAGGAAGTCACGGCGGTGCTGGATTACGGGGCCGAGGGAATCGGATTGTATCGGACGGAGTTCCTCTACCTGGCATCGCGAACCCTGCCCACGGAAAGCCAGCTCTTCGAAACCTATCGGGACCTCGCGGAAATCGTGGCGCCCCACCCGGTGACCATCAGGACCCTCGACCTGGGGGGAGATAAATTCGCCTCTACCATGGACCTGGCCGAGGAAATGAATCCCGCCATGGGGCTGCGGGCCATCAGGCTGTGCCTCAAGGAACGCCACATTTTCGAAACGCAGCTTCGGGCCATCCTGCGCGCCAGCAATTTCGGCAACATACGCCTCATGTTCCCCCTGGTTTCCGGCGTGAGCGACATCATCGCGGTGAAAGAGGTGCTGAACAAAGTACAGGAAGACCTGATCCGCGAGGGATTGCCGTTCAACCCGGACCTGCAGGTGGGCATCATGGTGGAAGTGCCGGCCGCCGTAGCCGTGGCGGACCTGCTGGCTCGGGAGGTGGACTTTTTCAGCATCGGCACCAACGATCTCATTCAATATGCGCTGGCCATCGACCGGACCAATGAAAACGTCGCCTACCTCTATCAACCGTATCATCCGGCGCTGTTGCGCATGGTCAAGCACACGGTGGATGCCGGAAAGAGAGAAGGCATCTCCGTGGCCATGTGCGGCGAAATGGCGGGGGAACCGCTGCTGGTCCCTTTGCTGCTCGGCCTCGGCCTCAGCGAACTCAGTGTCAATCCTCCGGCCATTCCCATCGTCAAACGTCTCGTCCGGCTGACCTCCATGGAGGAAGGCAAGGAAATGCTGGCCCAGGCGATGACCTGCATCACTTCAAAGGAAGTGCGCGCGTACCTCAACATGCGGATGCATCAGCGGTATCCCGATCTTTTCTCTTCCGAAGGTACACTGCTCATGTGATGTCCCGCCGGGGAAACGCCGCCCATCCGCTTGTGTTTTCGGGACCGGTGCAGTAGTATCGTGCTTGCGCGAGGTGGAGGAAGATGCTCCGAGGAAAGGGAGACGCCATGGAAATAATGTTCGTGTCCTCCGAGGTGGCGCCCTTTGCCAAGGCCGGGGGATTGGCGGATGTGTCCCATGACCTGCCCAAGGCACTGGCGGCCCTGGGCCACTCGGTGTCGATCGTCACTCCCAAGCACCGCGGGTCCGAGATACGCGGGGAACTCCGTTCCCTGCAGCAGAAGATCTCAGTGACCATGACCTGGAAGAAGGAAGAGGCCGAAATCTTCGCTTCGGAGATCGAAGGGGGAGTGAAGGTCTATCTGGTGGGCAAGGACGCCTACTACGATCGCCAGGGCATTTACGGGAACGCTTACGGCGACTACGAAGACAATGCCGAACGGTTCATCTTCTTCTCCCGATCCGTCCTTGAACTGTGCCTTGCGCTGGGATTGAAACCGGACGTCATCCACTGCAACGACTGGGAAACGGCGCTGGTCCCCGTATATCTGAAATCGCTTTACCGGGACGTCGGGCCTCTGTCGGATGCCGCGACCGTATTCACGGTGCACAATCTCGGCGCCCAGGGCATCTTCTGGGTGTACGATCTTTCCCTGACCGGACTCGGCTGGGAATATTTCACCACCGAAACCCTCGAGTTCTACGGCAACCTCAATCTCATAAAAGGCGGCCTCGTTTTCGCGGATCAGCTGACGACGGTCAGCCCCACCTATGCGCGGGAAATTCTTACGCCCGAACTCGGGTTTGGCCTCCAGGGCGTCATCACCAAACGCCGGAACGACCTCACCCCCATCCTGAACGGGGTGGATTACGAAGTATGGGACCCCCGCCGAGACATCCACATCGCCGCGCCCTATGGGCCAGACAACCTGGAACCCAAAAACGCGTGCAGGGAGGACCTTCAACGCAGGTTCAATCTGAACCGGCAGAAGACGGGGCCGGTGATCGGCATCGTTTCACGGTTGCTGGACCGCAAGGGGCTCGATCTGGTGAGTGTGGTGTTCGATCGAATGCTGGACATGGGCGTTCAGTTCGTCATCATGGGTATGGGCGAAGACAAGTACCACAATTTTTTTCAGGAAAAGGCGCGTTTGCGCCCGGAGGACGTAGCACTCGCCATATCCTACGATGAGGCGGCGGCTCATCATATCGAAGCAGGAGCCGACATCTTTCTCATGCCCTCCCGGTATGAGCCCTGCGGCTTGGACCAGCTCTACGGTCTTCGGTATGGTACGGTACCCATCGTGCGGGCCACGGGCGGCCTCGACGACACCGTGGAAGACTACGATCACGATTCCAAAAGCGGTACGGGGTTCAAGTTCGCGGACTACACGCCCGAGGCTCTTTTCGAGGCGTTTCAAAGGGCGCTGTCGGTGTACGCGGATGCGGAAGAATGGCGGAACCTCATGCGTTCGGGTATGAAAAAGGAGTTTTCCTGGAAGAAACCCGCGGAGCAATACCTGGATGTGTATGCCCGCGCAATGAACCGGCGACTCGCTTCCGGCTAGCCGGGCCAGCAGACGGACATGAACGAACCGACGTCCCTCAACAAATTTGAACTCCTCCGCAAGCTCGTGGAGATATCCAACTCCACGGTCACGGCTTCGACCAAGCTGCAGAACATTCTCAAGTGCATCGTACGTGAACTGGGGATGGATCGCTGTTACATCTTCGGCCTGGACGGCGAGTTCAACAACATGGTGCTTCGTGCCGCCAGCGACCCGGTGGCCGACGTGACCATGGATACGGTCATCCCGCTGGGCGAGGGGTTCGTGGGCCGAGCAGCGCGCGACAAAGCCGTGGCCGTGGGCGACGGCGAGGAGTACCCCGAGGAACCCGAATCCTGGCGGCAATACCGCTATCGGGTGGCGTTTCCCATCCTGGACGATACCTTCATCTACGGATCGCTCGCGCTCCTTTCGTCGGAACGGGACCTGGACACGGGACTGTACCCGCTCATGGAAACCGTATGCCTGCTCCTGGCGGGCACCATACGGTATTTTCGGTTGTCCATGGACGCCAAAAAGCGGATTGCCGAACGTACGGCATTTTTCGAAATCGGGAAAGCCATATCGGGCACCATGGGGCTCCAGAAACTGGTGGATGAAGTGGTGCTCATCTGCGCCAAGGTGGTGAGCGCCCGCGGCGCTCTCCTCACGGTGTTCGACGTCGAGCAGGACGAAGTGGCCGTCAGATCGGCTTTCGGCGTGAGGAAACCCGGCGAATCCCCTCCCCTGTGCGTGGCGCTTGAATTCAGCGGCCGCCTTGAGGGAACCTTGTGCGTGTTCGAGAAATTTTCCTGGGAGAACGGCAAGCCCATTCCCTTCGACGACGACGATCACCGGCTCCTCATGGCTCTGGGTTCCTTCCTGAGCAGCCCGTTGGAAAAATCCCTGGTTTTCGCCAAAATGGAAGGGCTGGTGGCCAGAAACGACCTGCTGGTGCGCCGTCTGTCCTCTCTCTACGACATCTCGTCCCACCTGATGACCACCGTCGACTTCGAACGCATACTGGACATCATCCTGGAAGCGGTGCTTTTCAAGGAAGGCATGGCCTTCGATCGTGCCTTCCTGCTGCTTCTGAACGAGGAGGGGGTCCTGCTCCGGGTACACAGAGCCATGTTCCGGCCTCGCCTTCCGAAAGAAGACGCTGAGGAAAACCGTTCGACGGTATCGGAGGAACCCCCGATCGGTAGCGAACCGTCGGAGGTGCTGGGACTTGAGCTCCCCATGAACGCCGACGGGGGGCCTCTGGCACAGTGTCTGCTTTCCGGCAGGGTCCTCAAGGTGACCGGTCCGGTCACGGACCTCTCGGACCCTGTAAGACGCATTTATTCCATCCTGGGTCCCAATTTCGCCGCGGTGCCCCTCATGGCCAAGACCAAATCCATGGGCATCCTGGTGGTGGACCACGGTTACGATCAGCGGGAAATCACCGATCCGGAGCTGCAGACGCTGGACATGCTGGCTCACCAGGCCGGGCTGGCCATGGAAAATGCGCGATTGTACGCCTTCATCGACGGGGTAAACAAGGAATTGAGGGACGCACGGGAGCGGCTGCTGGAAACGGAAAAAATGGCCGCCCTGGGCGAAGTCGCCGCCGGTATCGCGCACGAAATCCGCAACCCTCTGGTTTCCATCGGCGGGTTTGCCCGCCGTGTTTTGAAAACGGTGGACAAAGACTCCCCCATCAAGGAGTATCTGAGCGTCATCGTGATGGAGGTGGAACGGCTGGAAAAAACCCTCAAGGAGGTGCTGAGTTTCTCTCAGGACAAGGATGAGGGGAATTTCGAATACCTCGACCTGCACCGCACCATCGAGGCTGCGCTGTCCTACCTCAGCCTGGAACTCGAAGCCGGATCGGTGACGCTGCGGAGGGATTTTTCGGAGGTTCCCGAAATCTTCGGCGACGAACGGCAGCTACGCCACCTCTTCTTCAACCTTTTCCTCAACGCATTGCAAGCAATGAAGGAAGGCGGCGAACTTTCCGTCCGCACCTTCAGTTACGTGGACGAGAGCCTGCAACGGAAGTTCGCGGCCGTGGAGGTGACCGATTCCGGCGGCGGCATTCCCACCAACGTGCTGCAGAATATCTTCAATCCGTTTTTCACCTCCAAAGCCCAGGGCACCGGGCTGGGTCTTTCCATCGTCCACCGCATCGTCAAAAGGCACCAGGGCGAAATCGACGTGGAAAACAAGCCGGGAAAAGGAGCCTCTTTTACCGTCCGGTTTCCGGTAATGGGGAAAACCACGGGTCTGGTGTCGACCAAATAAAGATCTGTTCCCTCCGGCTGTTCGGATAATGCCGCTCTTCGCTTCACCGCCGGGCCATCATCTTGCAATGGCGCCGGTGCTGTTTTATTATCCTACGATAATCGGACGATAGTCCGAAGGGGATATTGCCCGCCATCGATTCCGGGGAAGACGGTTTCCGGATTCGACCGTTTATTTTTCAGAGAGGAGTATTCATGCCAAGCAACGTCTATTACGCGGACATGCGCGCCAGCCACCGGCAAAACCTGCTTGCCAAGTTGGGAATCCTGCTCGATCGGATCGAGCTGGAGAAAAAAGTCAAGCCGCGTGATCTGGTGGCGATCAAAGTGCACTTCGGGGAGAAGGGAAACACTTCCTTCATCCGTCCGGTTTTCTTCCGGGTCATCGTGGACCGGGTGAAGGAACTGGGCGGCAAACCCTTCCTGACCGACGCCAACACCCTGTACGTGGGGACCCGCAGCGACAGCATTTCCCACCTTACCACCGCCATGGAAAACGGCTTTTCCTACGCCTCGGTGGGCGCCCCCATCATTATCGCCGACGGCCTTCGGGGCCAGTCGTACCGGGAAGTGGAAATCAACGGGAATCTGCTCAAAACCGTGGCCGTGGGCGAGGACATCGCCGAAGCCGACGTGTTCATCTCGGTCGCGCACTTCAAGGGACATGAGCTTTCCGGGTTCGGCGGGTCCATAAAGAATACGGGCATGGGGTGCGCGTCGCGCAAGGGAAAGCTGCAGCAGCATTCCAGCCTGAGCCCCAAGGTGAACGGCAAGAGCTGCGTGGGGTGCGGCGACTGCGTGAAAAACTGCGCTCAGCACGCCATCAGCATGAAGAACAAGAAGTCGTACATCGACGTGGACAAGTGCGTGGGCTGCGGCGAATGCATCCTCATCTGCCCCGAACAGGCCATCCAGATCCAGTGGAGCGAGCCGCCGGAAAACTTCCAGAAAAAGATGGTGGAATATACCAAGGGCGTCCTGGCAGGTAAGGAGAAGAAGTCCGCCTTCATCAACTTCCTCACCCAGGTGTCCCCGGCCTGCGACTGTTACGGTCATTGCGACGCGCCCATCGTGGCGGACGTGGGGATCACCGCCTCATCCGACATCGTGGCCCTGGACCAGGCATCGGTGGACCTCGTCAACAAAGCTCATCCGCTGGCCGGAAGCTGTGTCGGACCCGACTGCGGACAGGACAAGTTCCGCGCCGTCTACCCCAAGATCGACTGGACCGTGCAACTCAGGTACGCCGAGGAAATGGGCCTGGGAAGCAGGGAATATACGCTGCTGGGGCTGGATCAGGAAAAAAGCCGGTAAAAACGGAAGACCGCTGCAAGTTTTCTGCGGGGGAACCCTTTTAATAAAGGGGTCCCCGCACCTCCTCCCAAAACGTTATGGTTGCTTCGCGGACCAATTCTGAAGTTTTTTGAGGAGGGTTCGGGAGGAACTTTTTCGTCGCAAAAAGGCCCTGCCGACAAACCATCCGTCCCTACCTTCTCTCCTTCACTTCTAATCCGACAACGTACCAAATGAGCGGTCCCGGTAGTAGGCGCGGATCGAGCGCAGAAGGGCGAACACGGGCGTGGGACGGTGGCCGCGCGCGATGTTTTCGGCGCCGATGCGAAAGCACAGCTCCCACTGCCGGAAAAGCGTTCGGTAGGCCGAAAAAAGGGACCGGTCGGGATCGTAGATGCCGGTGGCTTCCGATGTCACCCCGTTCAATTCGATGACGCCGAAGCCCTCCCCTGCCATGAACGCTTCCTCATCCGAATAGCGCACGTCGAAACGGCCGAAATAGAACCCGTCGAAGGTGCGGGCAATGCGGTCGATGCTCCGTTCGAGCGCCGGGGTGATCAGGTGGGAACCGTCCTTGAACAGCGTGCCCTGGCAGTGGTTGCCCGCCACGGCCAGCATGATTTCCTCTCCATCCTCCAACACCTTGTCCAATATGTCCCGGTGGCGTTCCAGAAAGACCTTGGCCTGCATCCGGTAACGCGGGTGGCTCCAGATGAGACGCCGGAACGTGGATCGGCCGTCGCCCCTGAGCATGGAGAACCGCTTGTCGGTGACGGAAAAGAGGCGCCCCCGTTCCTCGCTCGGAATCCGGTAATAAAAGACGCCCGCTTCAAACGGACCCGGATGGAACACCTGCACCACCACCGGGGCGGCGACCGCTTCGAAATAGCGTTCCACCTCTTCGTGCGATTTCACCACCTTGAACCCCGCGGCCCGCTGGGACGCGTCGGGCTTGATCACCAACGGAAACGTCCAGCCCTCCCCGTCCATGATGCGCGCGACGGCTTCCGCCCTCCACCGCGGGTTCCCTCCGCCCAGATAGCGGGTAGGAATGATCTTGTCCGAAGGGAGTTTCGTTAGAATGGCGTACTTGGATTCGCCCACCACTCCCCCCTCCGGAATGGAAGGGTTGGCGGCGGTGAACACGGTGAAGCCGCCGTAGCGCAGGCAGAGCCGGCCGACCCAGGGAACCAGCGGCAGGTAAAACAACCATACGGGCCAGAATTCCCATCGCCACAGCAGGGAAACCCGAGCCAGAATCCGGGCGCGGCCCTCGGCCGTCCACATCATGGCAACGGTGCGCAGCAGCAGGACGAGCAGCGCCGCGCCCACGCCCAGCGACAGCCAGCTCTTTCCCAGCAGCCGCTCGACGGGATGAATCACCGCGGGCACCACCCCCGCGGACACGGCGATGATCAACGGCGTCCAGATCAGGCAGGCGATGAAGGTCCAGACGACGAAGAGCAGCGGTCGGCGTCCGAAAATGCCGTAGCTCACATACACCGCAAACCGGGTGCCGGGGATGAACCTGGTGGCCAGGATGGCCCCCGCGGCGTGGCGATCGAACCAACTCCCCATGCTTTCCATGTACTTCACGGAGAGTCGCCTGCGCACGGGCCTCCAGGCCAGAACCCGTTTTCCGAACGTTTTTCCCAAGGCCCACAGACCCAGATCGCCCAGAAAAATGCCCGTAAAGGCGGCCACGGTCCCGAGCAGCGGAGACATCTGTCCCTTCACCATGAGCATGCCGACGACCACGCAGGTGAGGTCTTCCAGAATGAAGGTGCCCAGGACAATGGCCAAGAAGAGCACGGGGGATGCAGCCTCGCCGCTCCGTATGAATTGCAGCAGCTCGTTCATCGAAGTCGTTTGCTCTTTATTGCAATGGTGAGGAAATGTGTTGCACCCGGAGAAGCGAACCGGCGCAACTGAGGTGCCGGATTCCACCTCTTTTCCTTCTTCCCACATGCGCTACCGTAGAAACTCGGAAGCATCGGGCTCGGAATTCACATCCGTGAAATAAGAAGTCCCCTTTGAAAAGGCGAGATGGAGCGGGGCTACCTTGGACTCGTTTTCAATGCCCATCCAGGTCACCGGGGTGGTGTAGTGTAATAGGCCAACGGCGGCAGGGGCCGGTGGAATTCGATGAGCGGATCGAGGATCGCCCTCATGGTCCGGCGGGCGCGAAACGGCACACCCGGCAAGCCGGACATCGCATCCGCCGGGGCTCGGCCGCTCGTCGCGGGCCGGCCCCCCCTCATGATCGGGGCGCGTGATTTTTTACGAGAGATCCTTGCGTGCCCGCAACCGCTTCACGGCGGCCACGGCCGCTCCCCACAGGCCGCTTTCCTCGTTGGTATTCAAAAACAGGGGAATTTCCTTCAGCAGGGACGCCATGGTTCCCGAAGTCCTGAATTCCCGAATAAACGCCTCATGCATCACCAGCATGGGGGCACGGGCCGCCAAACCGCCGGCAACGTATATTCCGCCCCGGGGCAGGGTATAGAGGGCGAAGTTCCGGCAGGCCCTCCCGAAAAACCGCGCCATCCATTCGAGCGTTTCCGATTCGGGACCGAACGTCTGGGAAACCTGGGCGGGCTCCAGACGTTCCCCGGTGAGGAACCGGTGGAGGAGGCTCAACCCTCTCCCCGAAACCACGATGTCGCCGGTAGCGTAAGGAATATCCATCTCCCGCAGGATAAAGTCCCGATATTCGTCTTCCCGCTTGTTTTCAAAAGAAAAGGATGCATGTCCCCCCTCGGACGGCACGGCCACGAAATCATCTCCCTTGAGGGGAACCAGCACCGCATGGCCCAGACCCGTTCCCGCTCCGATAACGCCGATGCTCTCTCCGGGGACCGCATTTCCCGGCGCTATCTCCAGGGCCTTCTTGATTATGGGGCTTTGGCAGGCGTACGCCTGGGCCAGGAAGTCGTTGATGAGGAAACAGCGGTGCACCGGACAGTTCACGGACAGGTCGATGTCCCAGGAAATCCAGGGGGGATTGGAAAATCGTTCCTCCTCCACCGGTCCGGCCACGGCAAACGCGGCGATGGCCGCCTGCTGCATGACCGGCGCGAACCCCTGGGCCGAGGCTTTTTCCAGCAGATTCGCGAAAGAAGCCGCTTCGCCCGTTTTCAGCCAGAGCGTTTTCACGATTTCCGGAGGGCCGTCGTCTCCCGCTTCAAAGTGAGCGAACCGGCTATTGGTCCCTCCGATGTCGGCCGTTAGAATGGTGTGCACCCGTCTTCTCCTTTTCCATGGGACCTTGAAGCCTCCACGATTATAGCACGCCGGTTCGAAATACTCTCCGTCGATCGACCGTTCTCCTGCTTCCCCGGCCCCGGAAACGATTCTCCCGAGCCGGTCTTACTCTCCCGCACAGGCCCTTCCCTTGAGGTGAAAGAAGAATTTGAGCCCCTTTTTCACCTTATCTGAAAAGAGCGTGCGCGACACGAAATCGCCGGCCACCTTCTTGTTGATCTCGGCCAGCGTGGGATAGGGGTGAACCGACCCCGCCAGTGTGGACAATTTTACCTTGGCGGAAAGCACGGCCACCCACTCGCTCAGCAGTTCTCCGGCATGAGGGCCGAAGATCTGCACCCCGATCGGTTTTCCCTTCTCGTCCAGGAGCATCTTCAGTCGGCCCACGTCCTCACTTTCGGCCAACCCCCGGTCGTTCTCCCTAAACTCCTCCATCAACCCTTCGTACTTGATCCCCGCAGCCTTGGCGGCTTTCTCGTTCATGCCGATGGATGCCAGCTCCGGTTCGGTATAGGTGCACCAGGGGACAAACGTGTAGTCCGCCTTGCGCGGAAAATGAAACACCGCATTGGCGATGATGATTCCGCCTTCGTACCCCGCCGCGTGCGTGAACTGCCACGCACCGGTGACGTCTCCCCCCGCATAAATGTGGGGCCGGTTGGTGCGCATCCGGGCGTCCACCGTAATTCCCTTGCGGGTGGATTCCACTCCCGCTGCTTCCAGGTTCAGACCGTCGATGTTGGAAGACCTTCCCAGGGCTACGAGGATCGTTTCCGCAGTGAGCCGCTCCATTTTTCCGTCCTCGGTCGTGACGTTCACTTCGCGCGTACTCCCGAGGTTGGCGATCGACTGGACCGAAGTGTTCAGGCGAAATTCCACCCCTTCCCGTTCCAGTACGTCCATCACCATGTCGGCCATGTCCTTGTCTTCCTTGCTCAGGATCTGGCCGCTCCGCTGCACGACCGTCACCTTGGTCCCCAATCGGCGGAAGGCCTGGGCCATTTCGATGGCAATGGGGCCCGCGCCCAGCACGATCATGGACTGAGGCAGCCGGTCCAGGGAAAATATCTCGCGGTTGGTGATGTACGGCGTTTCCTTGAGTCCCGGGATCGATGGGACTTCGGGGGAAGAGCCGGTGGTGAGGACCCATTTGGCCGCGGTGATTCTGCGGCCGTTCAGCATCACCGTATGGTCGTCCAGAAACGCGGGGGAGCCGTAGTTGACCTTTACTCCGAGGCCGCAGAACCGTTCCTCGGAATCGTGGGCCTGTATGGTGTCGATCACCGACCGGATCCGAGCGGCGATCCGGGTAAAATCCACCGGGGGCACCTCCACGGCAGGAAGGCCGTACCGCGGCCCGTTCTTCATCATATGGTAGGCGCGGGCCGACTTGATGAGCGTCTTGCTGGGCACGCAGCCGAAGTGCAGGCAGTCGCCGCCCAAATACGCATCCTGCTCGACGAGCAGGGTCCTGGCCCCGAGTTGCGCGGCCCCGGAAGCCACCGTGAGACCCGCGGCTCCCGCCCCCACAACGCCGATGTCGTAATCATGGATGTCCATCGCTGCGCTCCTCCTTTTCAATGACCGCCGACCGGCCCGATCGGGCCCGGTACCAGCCGAGCAATTTCTTCGTCACGAGGGGAAAAAGCCCCAGAATGATGAAGGAAATCAGAAGTCCCGGGGAAAGAATGGACGAAGCCGAATGAATCTGCCCCAGCTCTTTTCCCGCGTTGACGAAAACCGCCGTGCCGGCCAGCATCCCCAGTTGGCTGACCCAATAAAAGGTGAACAGCCGCAGGGGAGTGAGGCCCATGACCAGGTTGATGACGAAGAAGGGAAAAACGGGGACGAGGCGCAGGGTGAAGAGGTAGAAGGCGCCTTCCTTTTCTATGCCCCGATTGACGGGCGCCAGCCGGTCACCGAATTTCGACTGCACCCAGTCCCGCAGCACGAAGCGGGCGAAGAAACAGGCGATGGTGGCGCCGATGGAACTGGCGAACGAAACCGTCACCAGGGCGGACCAGAAACCGAACAGTGCCCCGCCCGCCAGGGTGAGCACGGCGGCGCCGGGCAAGGAAAGCGCCGTTACCGCCACGTACAGGAAAAAGTACCCCCCGAGGACCATGGCCGGGTGGCTCTGGTAGAGGTCTTGAAAGCGGGCCTGACTGCTCTGTACGTATTCCAGGGAAAAATACCGGCCCAGGTGCAGGTACCAGAAAAGGCAGGCCATAACGATCAGCACCGCTACGAGAATCAGCCGATTGCGCGTTCGTTTTGTCATTTCGATGGCCGCCACCCCTTCTCTTTCCGCCGTTCTCCATGACACGTTTCCGTGCGCCGGAGGTTCCGCCGGGGATAGTATTGCATGAGCCCATCCGTCCGTCCGAAATCTTCCTGGTACAAGTGTACCCGCAGTCGAAGGACCGTTCAATAAGCCGACGCGGTTTTTTCGAGGCGCGCTAAAGCGGGAAAAGACGAGCGCACGGACACGGTTCCGTCCACGCGTTTCGATTTCCTCGGCAAGGATAGTAGGGACGTATTGAAATACGCCCCCTTCGGGGGAATAACAACTCACCAGGGATGCGTGTTCGGCGACACGATCCGTTCGTCTTGGTCCATGGAAGGGTGAACGGATGACGGGGGCGTATTGCAATACGCCCCTGAGGGAGACAACGACTCACCGAGGGTCCGTCCGTGGCGGCTCAATCGGCTCGCCCCCGGGCAACGTTGTCGAGGAAGAGAAATGGTCGGGGGAGCTTTCCCTTGAGCAAATCCCCGCCTCAGACGCCCATCATGTCCGTGTGGAGGGCCGCCGCGGCCGTGAAATCGTCGATGGAATCCACCAGCACCGCGCCCTGCCGGTTGACGGCGGAGACGAGCCATCGGGTGGAGATGTCGCTGAACGCCGCCTGCATGGCCGAACGCACCTCACGGGCCGTTTCCCGATTGTCCGTGACGGCCACCACCGACGGACCCGAACCCGCGATGGAACAGCCGTAGGCTCCTGCGTCCAGAGCCGCGCGTTTCACTTCGTTGAAGCGCGGGATGAGCGGGCCGCGCGGCGTTTCCAGCAGATCGTTGTTGCGCATGATGGCGCCGATCCGCCGGACGTCGTCGTTCATCCAGGCCATCACCATGTCCGCCGCCTTCACCGACTGCTCCCGAACCAGTTTCAGAAGCGATGAAGCGTTGCCGGGCGAAAGGCCGCAGAAACGGTGGTGGATCGATTCGAGCACCGCCCCGCGCGCCTCACGGGTGCCCACCGATACCGTGGGCTTCACCACCACGGAAATGAGGGACCGGCCGCCGGGCACCCGGTAGGAACGCTCCTCCCCTCCGGGAAATCCGTCATACGGCAGAACGGTCATGAATTGGAAACCGCCGAAAAAGGAGGGAACCACATTGTCGGGGTGGCCCGAGCCGCAGGCCGCTTCCTCCCCCAGGAGCAACGATCCGATAATCTCATCCCGGCCCGGCTCCTCACCGGCGAGCGAGAGCACGGCCCGGGCGGCGGCGACCCCGCTGCACGACGACGACCCCAGACCCGTGCCCGCTTCCATGTATTTGTGCAGCGTGATACGTACGCCGTGGGAGCGGGCTTTGATCGCGGTCAACTTCTTCCAGACGTCCCTCGCCACCACGAAGGCGGCGTTGCGTTCCGGGGGCACGTCCGCCACCAGTCCGGACCGGGGGCCCTGCACGCCGCCCCATTCCACGCCGCCAGCGGGATCGCCGGTTTTTTCGGCAACCACGAAGTCGCCGACGTGATGCAGGGCATACCCCATGATGTCGTAGCATGGCCCTACGTTGGCGACGGTGGCGGGGGCAAAGGCAATGACCGAATCCATAGCGTTTTCCGTCAGGCGAGGAACTCGAGGGCGGTGAGCACGAAAAGGCGCGCGCCGGCGGCCAGACTCTCCGTCGATACCCATTCGTCCGCCTGATGGGCCAGCGAACCGTCGCCGGGACCGCAGATGACGGTGGGAATCTTCAGCGCGGGCACCAGCACCGATCCGTCGGTGAAGTACGGGCCTCCCACGGGCCGCAGTTTCCGGCCCGCCGCTGCCTCGGCGATCGCGATGAACCGCCGCACGAACGGATGGTCCGCAGGCGTGTCGATGGGGGGATGGTTCAGGAGCATGGACATTTCCGACTTCACTTCGTACCGGTTCGCGGTTTCTTCCAGCCGGTCGGAAAGCATCCGGAAGAGTTCCCGGTGGTCCATGGACGGAACGGTTCGGATGTCCACGGTGAGGCTGCACCGGTCCGGGACGATGTTGGTCTTGAAGCCGCCCCGGATGGTGGAGGGCAGCAACGTGGGGCTGCTGAGCAGGGGGTGCGGGGCTGCTTCCAGTTTGAGCCCGGCCAGGTACTGAACGTATTCGGCCATGGGCAGGATGGCGTTGCGCCCGTGCTGCGGCATGGAACCGTGGGCCGCCTTGCCTCGGGTGACCGCGTTCAGCCACAGCGCGCCCTTGTGAGCCGTACATACTTCAAAATTGGTGGGCTCGGCGATGAGCATGCCCCCCGCGCCCGAAAGCACGCCGCTTTTGGCCAGTTCCATGGCGCCGCAGGTGTCCACTTCCTCGCCCGCCGTCAGGGCCAGGATCACGCCACCCCGCAACGCGGCCCCCGACCGTTTCAGCGCCAGGAACGCACCGAGGAGCGACGCAATGCCGCCCTTCATGTCCACCGATCCCCGGCCGTAGATCCCGCCGTTGACGATCTTGCCGGAAAACGGATCGCCGTGCCAGTTCTCTTCGCCCACGGGGACGGTATCCATATGGCCGCAGAACACCAGCGGCGGCAGCTCGCCCGATCCGGGCATACGGCACACGAGGTTGGCCCGCGAAGGGGCGAATTCATGGATTTCGGGGCGCAGTCCCTCCGCTTCCAGCAGGGGAGCGATTACTTTCGCCAGCGCCAGCTCGTCGCCCGGCGGGTTGAAGGTGGGAGTCTGCACCAGTCGTCGGGCGATCTCCGTCACTTCCGCTTCGTTCACCGCGTCGAGCACGGTTTTCTCCATTTCCTTCATGTTGCCCCTCACGGTACGCGGACGGCCCGGTCTACGGACCGATCACACACTGAATTTCCGATATACTCCATCCAGCAGAAGACGCATGATCCGATTGGCTTCGGTAAAGCGGTCGGGGTTTTCCAGCATCCGCTCCGACTCCTGAACGAACGGCGCGGCGGAAAGTTCGTCACCGCAGTTGTCCACCAGCCTTCGCACGCTGGCGGACGTGGATTCCAGATGGAACTGGAGGCCCACCACCCGGCCGTCGCCGTATTCGAACGCCTGGTTGGCGCACCCCACGCTCTCGGCGACGCGGATCGCACCGGGAGGTGCGGTAAAGGTGTCGCCGTGCCAGTGAAAAGCCGTGAAGCGCAACCCCAACGGACCGAACAGCGCCGAACCCGCTCCCCGGGAAGTGAGGGAAACATCGTACCACCCGATTTCCCGGTAGGGATTCTTCGACACCGTGCCGCCGAGAACGTGGGACATGAGCTGAGCCCCCAGGCAGACCCCGATCACCACCTTGCCCGCTGCAACGGCCCGACCGATGAACTCCTTCTCCGCACCCAGCCAGGGGTACATGAAATCGTCGTGGACGCCCATGGGACCGCCCATGACCACCAGCCAGTCGACGTCGTCGACGGACGGCGGAAGTTCGCCGGCAAAAAACCGGGTATGGGAGACGGCGAAGCCTTTGTCTTCAGCCCAGACACCGATTTCCGCCAGGTCTTCGAACGGAACGTGCTGAAAGGAATGCAGACGCATGACGGTCACCTTTCCGTTTTCATGGTTCGTTTCCCCCGATCCGATCATGCCGCGGCATGCGGTTCGGGACAGGTTATTCTTTCCGCAGGGGAATGAATCCCGGACGGCAGTATTCGGGATCGGGGTAGGTATAGAACCCTCGGCCGGATTTCACGCCCAGCTCACCCCTGGCGATTTTTTCCTTGAGTGCCTCGGGCGGCACGTCACGCGGGTCCCCCGACTCCTTGGCGTACACCATTTCGATGTCGTGCACCACATCCAGCCCCACCGCGTCCATCAGGCCGAACGGCCCGATCTTCGTGCCGTTGAAAATCATCCACGCGCGGTCGACGTCCTGCAGGTCCACGTAGCCGTTACCCCACATCCAGAGCACTTCCCGTTTGACCGACCGCCAGACGCGGTTGAAGCAGAATCCGAGCAACTCCCCCTTCACGGTCAGGGGAACGAAATTGAGGGACCGTACCCAGTCCACGCCCATCTGCAGCACGTCGGGGGTGGTGCGGCTGCCGCCCATGACGTCGGCCATGGTGTGGCCGCCCAGGACCATGTAGAAATGGATGTTGAGGCATTTTTCCGGCCGGCCCGTGGCGTCTTCCATGCGGGAAACCGGAATGGAGGAACTGTTGGTGGCGAAAACGGCGTGCGGCGGAGCAAGCGGGCCGATCTCCGCCCATATTTTCTTCTTGAGGTCCAGGTCTTCCGGCACCACTTCCATGACCATGTCCGCGTGGCCGACGGCGGCGGCCAGGTCCGGTTCCAGCGTGATCCGGCCGAGCGCCTCTTCCAGGCGATCCCAGGGAATAATGGGCGTGACTCCCTTCCCTTCCAGGTTGGCCCGCACAATCCGGTACGTTTCGTTCAACGCGTTGGGCCGGGTATCGTACACGGTGACTGCATAGTCGTAGTGGGCCGCGAGAAGAGCGATCTGTGCGCCCAGGGTACCTGCTCCCACCACGGTGATGCGTTCAAACGGCTTTGCCATACTGTCATTCCTCCGGTTTCTGCGAATTGTGGCGACGGTTCGCGGGAAGGGTCGGGAATGCATTCGGTGTCCCCGCCATGAACCGACGCCCGACGACCATCCCGAAAATTAGTATGAACCGCGGCGAAACTCAACCGAAAACCGAGGAAGGTGGCACAAGCGGACATTCATGAGCGTTTGAGGGACGGGCTTGGGGGGGAGGCAAGGTTCACACTTGTATCCGTTCGCCGGAATCCGTAGGGGCACACTGCCGTGTGCCCGCCGCGATCGGATTTGCTCCTGTCATTTCATCGCACTGCAATGGAGCGGAAGAACGTAACCTCTGATCAAGGTTAAATGGATTGAACAGCCGCGATAAAAGAGGACGGCTACCTACGATGAAAGTATAGCGTTCAAGGATTGTTTCAGGATTTCAGACATTCCGTACAATTCTTCAATCGACTCAAAACTTATTTTTCTCCTATCCTCTTCAACAGAATCAGGAAAAATTACATATTTCTGATTCGGACGAAGGTCCAGGCGGCAGATCCACTTCCATGTGCTTCCATCGTAAAGGATTGCGAAATACGATTGCGTGTCCTTATAGGATATTTTTTCCACCGGAACGGCTTGGCATAGAATAGAACGTACTATGTGAAAGGCTTCTATTTCTTCTTCCGTGGTGACTATTTTCGGTTTTGCATCTATTTCCCCTTCCTTCTTCTCCACTTCCTTTGCATCATTATAGGCGGTTTTAAATCTATCACTTACCACTTCATTGACGTATTGCATAAATGATTTTTTTATAATTGGCTCAAATTCTTCCAGAACCGCCTTGGTTACCATTCCATCGTAGACCTTCTTTATAACGAAACGGGAAAATTCCTCGCTCGGGTCTGCAAACTGATCCTTCAAATATTGTTTGATCGCGCTGCTGTATTTAAGCCCCATCGCCGCTGAAAGAATATCTTCCGCATCATAGTAACTTTTATGGAATTTTTTTAACTCAGTCAATTCAGAATCTCTTATCTCATTATTAAGACTTATATCGAGAAAGGGAAGACTATCCATTTTATTCTTATCGTCCAGATCGGTGTAGAACAGGTACTTTATTCCATTGGTTATAATCGCAAACTTTGCCGAAGTTGAGGTAAAATATCGAATAACCTGACTTGTGTGCGGGTTTAGCTCAGCTTCCGGACCTTTGACTTCCATCAGAAACAAGGGAGCGCCGTTGGAGACTACTGCATAGTCAACTTTTTCGCCTTTTTTTATACCGATTTGGTTTTTTGGATCGGCGTTGTATTCCGGTATGACTTCATTCGGATCAAAGATATTGTATCCCAGTATCTGCAAAAGAGGTAAGACAAGCGATTGCTTCACCGCTTGTTCAGTTACTACATTGGCTTTAATTTTCTGAACATTATCTATAAATTGTCTTATCTGATCGGCAAAATCCATTTCTTAACCTCCCTTGTTTGAACCTGAGTGGAATACGTGGAACCGAATTGGGAATCATCCGGCTATCCTCAGCACTCACAGACGATTGATGAAAAATGACTTCGGTTTGCCAACGGGATGGTAATTTTTTACAGGACAATTCACAAGAAAAGACAATTTAGCTCATTTGTACCACTTGAAATAAAAATATCAAGTGGAAAAATAATCATTTAATACAAGAACGATTGCCTATTAAGATAATCTCAGGAAGTGAGAGCGATGGCAGGAAAGGGAGTGAAGCCCCCTCGCCTCGCGGATGTGCTCGATGGTAGGGAGAAGGGCACAAGACGCAGCTGCGCGAAAAGGAAGTACTTCGCACCTATTGCACGAGATCCTGTTACCGCGCCTTCCTCGCCGTCATGGGCACGGAAAACGGCAAGGACCATATGATGCCGTGGGCAAGGTCCGGTTCGTCGCGAATGGCGATGTCGGTGAAGCCGGCCTCTTCGAAATGGCGGTAGAGCGAGGGGAGGCAAAAGGCTCTCATCTGGAGCGTGGAGCCTTCGCCGCCATGGAAAATGAGGTCGTCGAACCGCTGTTCCCGCCCGTCGACCGTTCGGTTGGCCAGGACCCATTTTCCCTTTTCCCGAGACAACGTGTAGTCGTGCAGCTCGGGAAAATGCTCGATGGTTTCCCCTTCCAGCAGATAGGGAACCGAAAAGAGGAACACCCCGCCGGGTTTCAGGAGCCGGGAGACGTTGTGGAACGCCCTGGATATGGGCGGGACAACGTGTTCGAGTACATCCGTGGAAATAACGAAATCCAGCGACGATGCGGCAAAACCGTCGACCTCCATAATGTCGAGGCGCGGTTTCTGATGGTAGAACGTGTTGGTATAGCGGAATTTCCGGGCCAGACCGCGGGCGTATCCGTCCCAATCGCTGAGCCCGATGCCGCGCAGGTCCCTGCGCCGGGGAAAGTCCGGCAGGCAGAGGCTCTTCCCCAGAAGCTCCACCGACACCAGCCGGACCATGGCCCGCATACGGACGGTGGAGCCGCAGCTTCCGCAGGTCGGCTCTTCCCGTGTGAGCGACTCCATCCCGCTCCGGCAGAAGCCGCCGCAGACGTTGCATCGATAGGAGAGGAGGTCGCCCGAGGATTGAACGTCCTCATCCGGGTCCGTCGACCGGCCCGCGGCGCCCCACCCTTCCGTGGCTCGCAGGCCGTTCCACTCCCCGGCGAGAATACGTTTCACTTTCCTCGTCATACGGGACACTAGGTTCACGCGCTGGGCCTCCGGCGTCGTACCACCAGAAAGTGTGGAGCAACAAGCTGCATGCGGGAAGGGGAAAAACTGCCGCTCGCGCACCGCAGCGGCCCCCCAAAGATCACCCTACGCGAATGTGCGATGATTCACGGTGCCCATCACCGGCATCGATGATGAACTGTATCGAGATATCAAAAAACTAGGCGATTCACCGTCGATAAATCAAGAAAAAATTTTCATCGGGCGAAAAAAGGAACCTGTCGTTTAAATACGATGATTTTCACGCCTCCGCTAAGCCCTGCCCATGCGGCGCAACAAACCTTCGAACAATCCTATCCCCATGGGGAGCAGATCGTCTGGAAAGTCGTAGGTAGGGCTGTGGAGGGGATGGTGCTTTTCGCCAGCGCCCAGGCCGAACATGGCCCCTTGTGTCACCCCGGTGAAACAGCCGAAATCGTCGGACCAGCGGAAGGGTTCCGCCGTTTCCAGAAGATTCGCTCCCAGTTCGCCGGCGGTTGCACGAATGAGGTCCACGGCCCGTGGGTCGTTCACCAGCGCCCGGAAAGGATCGCGGTAGGAGATGGACAGGTCCAGGTTTTCCGCTCCGGCCTGTTCTCCGGCCAGGGTCCGGGCTGCGGCGAGCAGCGCGTCCATGCGGTCGTCCCCGGCCGCGCGCAGGGTGGCCATCACGGCCGCATATCCGGGAGTCGTGCCGAAGGCCACTTCACCCAGCCGGGCATGGACCACCGTCACCAGGGTGAAAAAGTCGAACTTCCCGGGCAGATCGATCAGCCCCCGGATGATCCCGGCCATGGGGAGCGCCGGACAGCGCGCCTGTTCGGGGTGAGCGGCGTGGGACGTGGCGCCGTTGAGTTCGATCACCATGCCCGTGGAGGCGCAAGCGAACACGGAGTCCTTCACGATCACCTGCCCCAGCGGATAGCCGGGCAGATTGTGCAGAGCAAACACCCAGTCCGGCCGAAGGTCCCGGAACTTCTCATCCTCCACCATGCGTCGGGCGCCTTCGCCCGTTTCTTCGGCGGGCTGAAACAGCAGCACGGCCCGTCCGCGCGCGGGGCGCTGCCTGCCCAGCCGCAGGGCCAGCCCGGCCAGCACCGCGGCGTGGCCTTCATGGCCGCACTTGTGGGACACTCCATTCACGCGGGACCGATGTCCGAAGTCGTTGAGTTCAGCCACCGGGACGGCGTCCAATTCGCTGCGGAATCCCACGGATGGGCCGGGCTCTCCGCCTTCGAACACCACGCCGAAGCCGTGGCCTCCAATGCCGGTGACCACCCGGTCCGGTCCGCATTGGGCCAGGAAATTCAACAATCTTTCCACGGTACCGGCTTCGCTGCCCGCCAGTTCCGGGTTGCCGTGCAATTCGCGCCGCAGGTCGACGACCTTGGCGATCTCTTCCTCGGACAGTTGAGACGGTGTGCTCATGATAGGTCTATCGTTCTCCGAAAGGGACGCAACCGCTGTCGGGTTTCGTCCGCATGGCTTCTTTTCACTCCTCGGGAAGGATCGACGACGACGCTTTCCCGAACAGCAGACTCATCGGTTCCAGACCGTAGGAAACGGCCAGCAGTTCAACGGGATGCAGGACGGGCGAGGGTCGGCCGGTGCGCGCCAGACATTCCCTGATCTGCAGGATGCAGCCCGGACAGCCGGTGACTACGGCATCGGCGCCGGTTTCCAGAATGCGGCGCGTCTTGTTCTCACCCATGCGCCGCGACAGGTCCGCCTGGGACACGGCGTAGAACCCGCCGCCGCCGCAGCACAGGTCGGAATCCTCCATTTCGGCGATCTTCAGTTCCGGTACCGCCGCCAGAATGCGGCGCACGGCGGAATCCACCCCCTGGCCCCGCTTGAGGTGGCAGGGATCGTGAATGGTCACCGTGGCGGGCACCGCTCGTTTTCCCGCGCGGACAACGGGCAGTTCGCCCAGCAGTTCCATGACGTCCCGGCACCGTTCCGCCGTCCGTCGCGCAGCGTCTTCCGGCAACAGCCGGGGATATTCCCGGCGGATCATGCTGCCGCAGGTGGCGCAGGAGGTGACGATGGGGCCTTTACCGGCCAGGGCTTTCACGTTCTTGCGGGCTATGGCTTCGGCGATGTCCCGGTGTCCGGAAAACAGGGCTGGCGCGCCGCAGCAGGTCTGATCGCGCGGAATGGACACACCGAACCCGTTGGCTCTGAGCACCCCGATGAGGGCGTGCGCGGGGCCCGTTTCCACCATGGCGTGCCAGCATCCGGCGAAAAAGGTGACGGTTCCGTGCGGTTCCACTCCCGGATCGGCGGGGAAAAACGAGGGGAAAGCGGAAAAGATCGGCTGGTCGGCCATGGCGGGAACCAGACGCCCGGCCAACATGTCGGGTAGGAAAAGCGGCAGGTGTCGCGAGCCGGATTCCGGTTTCCCGGGGAGCAGTTTCTGAAGCCGGGCCAGAATACGGATGATCGCCGACGCGGTTTTCCTGTCGGCCAACACGGCTTTCAGAAGCAAGCGCCGGAAACGTTCCCGCCCGCCGGTTCCCGTCCGCAGCCCCCGTTCCTCCAGCACGGCCGCCGCCGCGTCGACTCCCTTGGGGCAGACAGCGGTGCAGGCCAGACACTGAACGCACTGCGACAGCACTTCCCGGTAGCGGGCGGTGGGAGCAAGTTCTCCCGACGCCACCCCGGCCAGCAAATCCATGCGGCCGCGCGCACTCACGGTTTCCACCCGCGTGGCAAGGTACGTGGGACACACCTCCAGGCAGCGGGCGCACCAATCGCACACCGCCTTGTCCGACGGGACCGCCCCGTTTAAGAGGTCGCCCATTCGCACTTGCCCGGATTGAGGATGAGGTGGGGATCGAAAGCCCGCTTCACCCGGCGGCTCAGTTCGAGTTCGAACGCGGATTTCTCCAGGGAAAGCAACGACGCTTTTTCCAACCCCACGCCGTGTTCGCCGGTGAGCGTTCCGCGCAGGGAGACGATGAGGGACCCCAGCGCCCGCTCGATCCTCCGGTACCCCTCCGCCTGTTCGGGAACGTCCGGGTCGTAGATGAACATGGGGTGCAGGTTGCCGTCACCGGCGTGGCCGATGACCACTGCTTCCACATGGTTTTCCCTGCCCAGGTTCTGAATCGCCCGCACCGCTCGGGGAATGGCGGAAATGGGCACTGAAAAGTCGAGGGTGACCAGAAATTTTGAATGGCGCACCAGAGCGGCTGTGCCCATGCGCCGCGCCTTCCACAGCTTTTCCCTCTCCTCGGCGTCCGTGGCGCGGGATACGGCAAAGGCTCCCGAGGATTCGCAGGCATCGGCGATGGCGTCGGCCTGTTCGTCCAGGATGCTTTCCGGGCCGTCCAGCTCGATGAGCAGAGCCGCGCCCAGGTCGGAGGGGAAACGGAATTGGTAGAGCCGGTCCACGGCGGCCAGAAAATTGCCGTCCATCAGTTCCAGCGTGGACGGCACGATCCCTTCGGCCATGATGGCGGCCACGGTTTCCACCGCGGGTTCCGCGTCCCGGTAGTAGGCCAACAGGGTGCGTACCGATTCCGGCTGCGGAATGAGCTTCATCGTGACTTCGGTGAACACGCCCAGCATGCCTTCGCTGCCGCACAGGAAATGGGTGAAGTCGTAACCGGTGACGTTCTTCATGGCGCGGCCGCCCGTTTCCAACACGTCGCCGCAAGCGGCGACCATGGTGAGCCCCAGCAGATAGTCACGGGTGACTCCGTATTTCACCCCGCTGGGTCCCCCGGCGTTGGTGGCCACGTTGCCCCCCACGGTGCAGTAGTGGGAGGACGTGGGATTGGGCGGATAGAACAACCCCTTTCGGGCCACGTTCTTTTGCAGGTCGAAGGTTACCACCCCCGGCTGTACACGGGCCAGACGGTCCACCACGTCGATTTCCAGAATCCGGTTCATGCGGGCAAGGCACAGGGAGATGCCGCCCTTGATGGGCACCGGACCCCCGGTGAGCGACGATCCCGCGCCCCGTGGAGTCACGGGAACGCCCGCGCCGTCGGCCAGTTTCAGCACTGAGGACACCTGATCGGTGCTTTCGGGCAGCACCACCAGATCGGGATGGCCCCGCGCGAAGAGATCGTAGGAATAGCAGCGCAGGTCTTCCGGAGTGTCCAGACAGTTCCCTTCTCCCACGACCTCGCGAACGGACTGTATGAACGATCGTTGCAAGGGCAAAGCGATACCTTTCTTAGCGGGGAAGAGGACGGAAGCTTTCGAGGGGGAAACCCTTTTTCGCCAAAAAAGGTCCCCCCTCACCCTTCCCAAAACGCTTCAATTATGCAGTTCGCCCTTCCATCGGGACGAACGCCACACGCTTCGTTTCCTACCGCTCGGCGCATCAACAACAGCACATCGCCGGGCGACGGGTGTCGGGATGGGGGGCAACGCCCTGATGCTTCAGGCTGTCCCTACTTGCCGTACCCCTCAATGAACCGCTTCATCCGGGCCATGGCTTCGGCCAGCCGGGTCTGTCCACCGTAAAGGCGACCCGCACACAGGTTTTCCCGGACGGGCCGAACGGGACTCCCCGGCACCACCACCACCTGTTCCCGATCCAGAAGGTCCAGGGCGAAACGGGTGCTGTCGTCGGTGATGTCCCCGATGTCCGGAAAGATGTAGAACGAACCCGGCAGGCCGGCGCACCTTCACTCCGGGCAGGGAAGATAGCGCATCATACACCAGGTTGCGGCGGCAGACGGAACTCCTCCACCATGGAATCGACCACGGAACGATCCTGCCGCAGCGCGGCCACGGCCGCCCGCTGTGACACCGACGGCGCGCACGGAGGTGAGTGAGACACCACCTTGATCATTTCCGGCATGAGCCAGCCCGGACCGAAGGCCCAGCCCAGACGCCAGCCGGTCATGGCGAAATTCTTGGAAAAGGAGCCGATCACCACGGTGCGTTCGGCCATGCCCGGCCGGGTGAGGATGGATTCGTGCCGTACGCCGTCGTAGATGAGGCGGTCGTACACCTCATCGCTCACCACCAGCAGATCCCGTTCCACGGCCAGACCGGGCCAGGTCGTCCAGCACCTTTCCGGGAATCACGGCTCCGGTGGGGTTGTTGGGTGAATTGAGTAGCAACACCTTGGTGCGGGCGGTGATTGCTTTTTTCCACCTCTTCCGCGCGGGGGATAAAACCGTTCCTCAAACGGGGTGGGAACGTGTACCAGCACTCCGCCCGCCCACTCGGATGTGGTGCAGGTAGGAGGGGAAATGCGGTTCGGGCACCAGCACTTCGTCCCCCGGCTCCAGCATGGTGCGGAAATAGAAGGTGAGCGCCCCCATTCCGCCGCCTGTGATCACGATGTTGCGTGCTTCCACCTCATACCCGAACGTGGACCGCAGATAGTGCTCCAGCCCCTTCAGCAACTCGGGGTCGCCTTGCGAGGGCACGTAGTGGGTCATGCCGTCCACGGCATCCTGCAACGCCTGTCGGCAGATATCGTCCGGCGTATCGAAATCCGGCTCCCCGATGCCCAGGGAAATGACGTTGTCATACTTCTCGGCCCGCAGGGACATGTCCCTGATGACCGAAGCGAACAGGCTCTTCACCGTCGATGAAATTTTGTGTTCCATAACGCTTCGACAGCGCTCCTTTTGCACGTCTCCGCCCGACTTTCCAATCGGATGCACCGGGATTCCGGGCGGTTTCTCTACAAGATATACCCCAGAGCTTTGGGAATGAACAGAATGAGTCCGGGCACATAGGTCACCAGCAGCAGGACCCCGAATTCCAGAACGAGGAAGGGAACGATCGGCCTGGGTGACACGTTAAGCGACAGCCCGGTGACTCCGCACACCACGAACAGACAGACCCCCAGCGGCGGCGTAAGCAAGCCCACCACGATGTTGAGCACCATGACGAAGCCGAAATGCAGCGGGTCGATCCCCACGCCCCTGGGCCACGGAGAGCAGGGTGGGCGCCAGAATGATGATGGCCGCGCCGCCTTCCATGAACATGCCGATAAACAACAGGAAAGCATTGATCAGCAGGAGAATGAGATACGGATTGTTGGTCAGGGAAAGCATGGCTTCGGCGATACGCTGCGGGATCTGTTCCGCCGTAAGCACCCAGGCGAATATGTTGGCCGTGCCGATGATGAGCAGCAGCACGGCGGTGGTCACCGCACTGTCGATGAGGACCGCCTTGAGGCCCGCGAGATCCAGTTCGTGATAGACGAACACTCCCAGCAGAAAAGCGTACAGCACGGCCACGGCCGCCGCTTCGGTGGGCGTGAAGACTCCTCCCAGAATCCCGCCCATGATGATGAGCGGGGCCACCAGAGCAGGCCCGCGGACTTCAGATTGGCGATGAACAGCCTGGAGGGTGAAGGGTTCCTCTACCCGGGGATAGTTGCGCTTGATGGCGATGTAATAGGAAAGCGCCATCATGGAAAAGCCGAGGATCAATCCGGGGATGATGCCCGCGGCAAACAGCGCCCCGATGGAAAGCCCGGTGGTGACCCCCATGATGACCATGAAGATCGACGGGGGGATGATGGGGCCCATGGTGCTGGACGCCGCGGTGAGCGCGGCGGAAAAGCCCTTGTCGTACCCCGCCTGGACCATGCCGGGAACCAGTACCGTGCCGATGGCCGATGCGTCGGCCACCGCGGAGCCGGAAATTCCGCCGAAAAACATGGAAGCGACGATGTTGGTAGTGGGCCAACCCGCCGCGAATTCTGCCCACCAGCACGTTGGCGAAATTGATCAGCCGCGATGGTGGTGCCGCCCCTGTTCATCAGTTCCCCGGCCAGCACGAAAAAGGGCACGGCCATGAGCGGGAACGAATCGATGCCGGTGAACATCCTCTGGGCCATCAGGCTCAGGGGCACGTCCATGGAGAGCAGCACCGTCAGGGAGGTGATCCCCAGGCAGAAGGCCACGGGAAATCCCAGGGCCAGGGTGATGAGAAACGTAACGACCATCGTGAAAATCATGAGTATACCACCGGGAAAATCCGTCTCGCCTACAGCGTCTGGGAAGCGTCCATCCGATTCATCCCCGCCTCGGTGGGGAAGAATTGGTGCAGCAGCGCCGCGAGCAGTTCAATGATCATGAGCACGGCGCCAAACGGGACGGCGACATAGGGGTAAAACATGGGAATCTGCATGGCGGGTGATTTCTGCGTAAGATTGGCCAGGGCCATGGTCCACCCTTCCCGCGCCACGTACAGCAGAAAGACGATCATGATACCCTGGATCAGGGGAAACAGCACCACATTCACCCGCTGCGGCACACGTTCCATGAAGATGGTCACACCGATGTGGCGGCCTCTCCTGAGCGCCACAAACGAACCGATCATGCCCAGCCATATCATGAGATAGCGGGCAATTTCCTCGGACCATGGAAACGGAAGGTAAACCACGAAACGAAAAAATATCTGCATCAGGACGACGATCGACATGGCCACGCCGATAACTATGAGAATCCACTCGGAAATCCCGTTCAGGGCGGCGGAAAGACGATTCAGTATGTGGGAGAGCCTTCTCATAGGATCACATCTAGGGTGTGCAGACAGGATCGGGATCGACGGCGGGGAAAACGCTTGTTCCCGACTGACGGCACGGTGAGTCTCCTCGGATACCGCGAAAGGGGACAAACCCGGCAGCCGCAAGAGTTCCGGGGCCGTCAAGCAGCCCCGGAACATTTCTTTCCTCGATTACTTCTTGTACTTGGCGTACTCGTCGTTGGCGAACTTGATGAAATTCTGGATCTCGGCGTCGGCCTTGGTGCCGATTTCCTTCTCCGCTCCGTCCGCTGCCTTCAGAATTTTGTCAGTCCACTCGTTCCCGGCCTTTTCACGGATGAACTTGAGGCCGGCGGGCTGGGCGATGTCGCGGAACTGCTTCAATTCGGCCGGGGTGGGCTGGTAGATCTCCATACCCTTGGCCTTCAGTTTCGACAGTCCCTCGATGTTGGCTTCCTGGGAGAACCCGTTGTGGGCGTGAGCCAGGACCATGGCGGCTTCATCGACGATCTTGCGCTGCTTGTCGTTCAACTTGGTCTTGTAGAACTTCTCGTTCATGAAAGTGAAGATCGGATTGTAGAGGTGGCCGTCGAGGATCATGTATTTCTGGACTTCATAGAATTTCATGTCGTGGATAAGCACCACCGGACATTCCATGCCGTCCACCACCTTCTGCTGCAGGGCCATGTAGAGTTCGCCGAAAGCGATGGGGGTGGGATCGGCGCCCAGAGCCTTGACCATCTGCATGTGGGCCGGGTTTTCCATGGTGCGGATCTTCAAGCCCTTCATATCCGCTGGGGACTTGATCTCTCTGACATTGTTGGTGAAATGTCGATATCCGTTTTCGGAGATGGACAGTATGCGAACGCCCGTTTTATCCAGGAACGCCTTGCTGAATTCCTTGCCGAACGCTCCGTCGAACACCTTCCAGGCGGCAGGCGCGCTGGAGAAGAGGTAGGGGATGTCGAAAACCACTGCGGCATCGAAAAAACCGGGAACGGGGCCCGAAGACAGTGTGGCCATCTCGATGGTGCCCATGCGCACGCCTTCCAGCGCTTCACGCTCGTTGCCGAGCTTGGAAGCGTGGTACGCGTTCACTTCGATCTCTCCGTTGGTGCCCTTTTCCACCATCTGCTTGAATATCTCCACCGCTTTGACCGTACGATTGTTGGGCACGTCCGGACCGGCGTTGGCCACTTTGATGACGATCTTGGCAGAGGCCGCTCCGGCGAACAGCACCACCACACAGAGGATCAGGAAACAACTGAAGATTCTTTTCATACCCGGAAACTCCTTCTCAGTTTCTAAGCCGACAGCCTTCGGCTTTGTTCGAAAAATATTAAAGGAAAATAGCGAGTTGTTCTATTCTTTGTCAAGCCTTGTTTAGCGGTCGCTCCTTTCAGTATGCTTCAACACCATGTCCCGCTCCGACGAGTGCGGAAACGGCAACGGCAAGGTCCGCGTCCCGCACCAGCAGATAGTCGGTTTCGAAGGTGGAGAGCGCAAAGAGAGAAACTCCCGCGTCCGCCAGCGGACGGGCCAGCGACGACAGCACGCCCGTCAGGGAGAAGTCCAGCACTCCTTTTACCATCAGGCAGCGCCATCCTCTTTCACAGCGGGCTCCGTCCGGAGCCGAACGTTCTTCACACACCACGGACAATTCCCGGCGGGTGCGGGTAATCGAGAAAAACGCGCTTTCCGTGGCCCATGCAGGTATGGGGGCGTCATTGTCCAGCCCGGTTATGGCCAGCCGGTACGGAAGAAGCATCAATTCCAGGCATTCGGATTCCATGGTTTCTCCCTTCGTGTAGTTCCTCCGAGCGTTTCGCGAAGAAAACGACCCATAATAACGGCCATCCCTCTGTTGCGCATTCAATATCAGGGTGTACACTGTTTTTATCAACTCCCCCAAAAGATATGGAAGAAGGAGAATGGAATGAAACTACTACGAATATTGGTTGTTGTTGCAATGCTGGCCCCCGGAATGCTCGTGGCCGGATGCGGAGGAGGAGGAGCGGAGGTGAAGGCCGAATCGAAGTCCCAAGGGAGCACGCTCGGGCAGGAACTCATGGACCTGGAAGAATCCTACAAGAGAGGGATCATCTCGGAAAGTGAATACATCAGTCTGAAGCACAAGATCATCGAGCAAAGAACAAAATAACCCCGATATCCGACGGTTCCCGAAAAATCGACCCGCCGTCGGATTGCACGGCGGATCGATGAGCCGGAAAAAACGAAACGAACCGCTGCGCACGCAGTCGGTTCGTTTGCATTTCCGTACCAATATGAGTTCGGACGAGCCAGCCGACAATAAAACCGGGGAAGAAGCGGCCTGCTGTTATTCGGCGGAAGTTTCGGCCGGGGCAGAGCTTTCCGGAGCGGCCTTTTTCTCTTCCGACTTCTTCTCCGGCTGGGGAGCCGCAGCTTTGTCTTTCTTCTTTTCAATGGTTTTCTTGGATTTCTTCAGCTTGCCCCCCTTCGCTGTTTCGTCGGCCACCAGTTCGATGATGGACATGGGAGAGCCGTCGCCCTTGCGGAACCCGATCTTCACCAGCCGGGTATATCCGCCGTTAC
Organism: uncultured delta proteobacterium; assembly: GCA_963826125.1. Taxonomy (GTDB): domain Bacteria; phylum Desulfobacterota; class Desulfarculia; order JACQYL01; family CAWGVV01; genus CAWGVV01. The sequence goes on from CAWGVV010000001.1 coordinate 2,484,318, forward strand.
GGGAAAGAAACCGCTCGCGTATGTCCGTGAACAATTTGTGCGTCACCGATTTGCTGCGGATAACGGAGAGCGCCTGCCGACGCGCATGAAGATCGCCGCGCTTTGCCAGTGTCACCATCTTGTCCGCCAGGCGCCGCAGTTCTTTGGCGCGCGTCTCGGTGGTTTCGATCCGCTCATGATGAAAAAGAGAAGTCACCATATTACGCAACATGGCCGAACGGTGAGCGGTGGTCCTACCCAATTTCCTGCCTGTATTTCTATGCCTCATGCCGCTTTTCCTTCTCTAACCTGTCCAGGTAATCCTTGTTCGGCCAGTTGGAAAGTTTCATGCCCAGGTGGAGGTCCATGTCGGCCAGGATCTCCTTTATTTCATTGAGGGACTTGCGGCCGAAGTTCTTGGTTTTGAGCATCTCCGCCTCAGTTCTCTGCACCAACTCGCCAATGTAGGTGATCTTGGCGTTCTTGAGGCAGTTAGCGGAGCGCACCGAGAGTTCCAGTTCGTCGACCGTACGATAGAGGTTCTCGTTGATTTCCTCTTCGGTGGTCGGCTTGTCTTCCGTCGTCGGTTCGCTTTCCTCTTCAAAATTGATGAAGACCGTAAGCTGCTCTTTGAGAATCTTGGCAGCGTACGCTACCGCATCCTCGGGGGTGATGCTGCCGTTGGTCCACACTTCCAGCACGAGCTTGTCGTAATCCGTCCTCTGCCCTACGCGGGTGTTCACTACCCGGTAGGCCACCTTACGGATGGGGGTAAAAACCGCATCCAAGGGCAATGCGCCGATTTCCTGTTCCACTTCCGCAGAACGTTCGGCGGCCATGTACCCTTTGTCCATCCGGACCTTCATCTCCATCACAAGCTTGCCGTCGCCGGCGACAGTGGCAATTTTCTGCTCGGGATTGAGAATTTCCACTGAATTGTCGGTAATAATGGAGCCGGCGGTGACGAGTCCCTCGCCCTTGTGCTCGACGCGGATCGTTCGAACTCCCTCGCCGTGCATCTTCAGGTTGATCTGCTTGATGTTCAGGATGATGTCGGTGACATCCTCCACGACGCCCGGAACGGTGGAAAATTCGTGCAACACGCCGTCAATCTTCACAGAGAAGACGGCCGCACCCTGGAGAGAGGACAACAGTACCCGCCGAAGGGAATTACCGATGGTCAGGCCGAATCCCCGCTCGAGGGGTTCGCATGCGAACTTCCCGTAGTAAGGGGTGTGAGTATCCTCCTCCACCTCAAGTCGCTTCGGTTTTATCAACTCTCGCCAATTTCTGTGCATCGTTACTCCCATTCAAGATTTTGACCCTTCCGGAATACGCAGCGAAGGGTTGTATGCTTTGCACACTGCGATATCCATCGGTCTTACTTGGAGTAGAGCTCGACGATGAGCTGCTCCTGAATGGGTAGAGTAATTTCTTCGCGAACGGGCAAAGCCTTTACGGTTCCTTTGAAGGCCGTCGTATCCATATCCAGCCAGGACGGAACTCCACGGCGCATAACGGCTTCCATGGCCGAGAGAATCTGCCCGTTTTCGCGACTCGAAGCCGCGAGTTCGATGGAGTCACCTACTTTCACCTGATAGGAAGGAATGTTCACCGTCTTCCCGTTCACCAGGAAATGCTTATGCCGTACGAACTGTCTCGCCTGGTTGCGCGAGTTGGAGAAGCCGAGGCGAAACGTCACATTGTCCAGCCGCAATTCGAGCAAGCTGAGCAGATTAAGGCCGGTGATGCCCCTCATGCTGTCGCCTCTCTCGAACGACCGGTGGAACTGATTCTCCAGAACTCCGTAGATTCTTTTGACCTTCTGCTTTTCACGGAGCTGAACCCCGTAGTTGGAATGCTTGCTGCGCCGCTGGCCGTGCTGGCCGGGGGCGAAGCTGCGCCTTTCCCACGAACATTTGTCTGAATAGCAGCGGTCGCCTTTAAGGAACAGTTTCATGCCTTCACGACGGCATAACCTGCACACTGATTCACGATATCGAGCCAAGGCAAACCTCCTCCTTTGGAGCTACACCCGCCGCCGTTTGGGGGGACGGCATCCGTTGTGCGGGATGGGAGTCACGTCGCGGATAATGTTGATCTGGAATCCAGTAGCCTGAAGCGCGCGGATTGCGGCTTCACGCCCCGAACCGGGTCCCTTCACGCGCACTTCGACGCTGCGCATGCCGTGTTCCATGGCTTTGCGCGCCGCCGTCTCAGCAGCCATCTGCGCCGCAAACGGAGTGCTCTTTCTGGATCCCTTGAATCCCTGTCCACCCGCACTCGCCCAGGAGAGGGTATTCCCCTGTGCATCGGTTATGGTGACGATAGTATTGTTAAACGTAGCCTGTATGTGGGCGACGCCCACGGGAATATTTTTCTTTTCCTTCTTCTTACCGGCTTTGGCCATGACTGCTCCTCACTTATTTTTTCTTGCGGCCGACGGCCATTCTGCGTGGCCCTTTTCGCGTTCGGGCGTTGGTCTTGGTCCGCTGCCCATTGACGGGCAAACCGCGACGGTGCCTCAACCCGCGATAGCAGCCGAGGTCCATAAGCCGCTTTATGTTCATGGCCACTTCACGTCGCTTGTCGCCTTCGACCTGGTAATCGGCGTCAATGACGTTTCGGAGCGCCCGTACATCGTCTTCGGTCAGATCGTCGGATTTCTTATTGATATCGACGCTGGCCTTTTTCAGTATTTCCTTGGACGTCGAGCGACCGATGCCGTAAATGTAGGTCAGTGCGACCTCCATCCGTTTGTTTCTGGGCAGGTCAATGCCGGATAATCTGGCCAATGCTAACCTCCTGCTGTCCTCTCATGAAGAAATTCATTCCTTATGAAGTGTCGGAACGCCTAGGGCGGACACTTCGTGTTTCCCGCTCAGCCTTGGCGCTGCTTGTGGCGGGGGTTGGTGCAGATAACCCGCAGCAGGCCGTGTCGCTTGATGATCTTGCAGCTATTGCATATTCTTTTTACCGAACTTCGTACTTTCATGACTTTACTCCCGTTTCTCAAGACGGCCGCTTGCTCAAAATTTCCGGTCCGTTCTCCATAACGACGATGGTATGTTCGAAATGGGCGGAAAGGTCGCCGTCTTTGGTAACCGCCGTCCATCCGTCGTCGAGAATCTCCACTTCGTAATCTCCGGCGTTGACCATCGGTTCAATGGCCAAAACCAAGCCTTCCTTCAGCCTCACCCCACGCCCGGGCTGACCGAAATTAGGAACCTGAGGCTCTTCGTGAAGCTTCTGGCCGATACCGTGCCCCACAAACTGACGTACCACGGAAAAGCCGTGGGCTTCCACGTGTCGTTGTACGGCATGGGATATATCGGACAATCGGTTGTCTTTCAACGCCTGTTTAATACCCAGAAAAAGGGACTCTTCCGTGATCTTCAACAGTTGCGCAGCCTTTTCCGATATTTGGCCGACGGGGAGCGTCACCGCCGCATCGCCGTAGAATCCCTTGTACTGCACGCCGAAATCGAGGCTGAGGATGTCTCCTTCCCTCAGCGGCCGTGAATTCGGGAACCCGTGCACCACCTGCTCATTTACCGAGGCGCACAGGCTGTACGGGTAACCGCGGTATCCTTTGAACGCCGGAACCGCTTGCTTCTTGCGGCACAGCTCTTCACTCAACTTGTCGAGATCGAGGGTAGTAACGCCCGGTTTCACCATTTCGGAGAGCCGCGCGAGAACTTCTGCGACAATAGCGTTGCTGTTCCTGATCTTTTCTATTTCCTCTCGAGAACGTAGGACGATCATGGTCGTTTCTCTGCCGCTATCCGGAGCTACTTATGACTGTCGGCAGCTTCGTGAGGTTAAACGGGCTCCTTGCCGTTTGTCCGGACGCGCGGCCAACCGAGCTACCGTCTACCCCGCAGGGTTCCTCCCTTTTTCATGAACCCCTGATAATGTCTTGTCAGGAGATGCGATTCGATCTGCGCCACCGTATCGATCGCCACACCGACTACGATCAGCAACGCGGTGCCGCCGAAGTAGAAAGGAACGTTGAACTGACTGATGAGGAATGTCGGCAGTACGCACACAACGGAAACGTACACCGCTCCCCCGAAGGTGATGCGGGTCAGAACTTTATCAATGTAGTCGGCCGTGTTCTTACCGGGGCGTATGCCGGGGATGAACCCGCCATATTTTCGCATGTTGTCCGCCACGTCCACCGGATTGAAGGTAACCGCAGTGTAGAAGTAGCAGAAGAAGAATATGAAGCCCACATACAACAGATTGTAAACCGCATGGGTGGGCCTCAGCATGTCCGTCACGATATGCATCCAGGGCATGTTGATGAACTGGGCGATGGTGGCCGGAAACATGATAATGGACGAAGCAAAGATGGGCGGAATAACTCCTGCCGTATTGATACGGAGCGGCAAGTGCGTGCTTTGCCCCCCGTACATCCTGCGGCCCACGACCCTTTTGGCATACTGTACAGAAATGCGTCGCTGTCCGCGTTCCACAAAACAAATTGCCCCGATGACCAGAATCATGAACGCCGTGAGCAGGATAATGATAAAGATCCCCATGCTTCCGGCTTCCATCATCTGCAAGGTGCGGACCGCCGATGAAGGCATGCCCACCACGATACCCGAAAAAATGATCAGGGAAATTCCGTTGCCGATGCCGCGTTCGGTGATCTGTTCGCCGACCCACATAAGAAACGACGTACCCGCAGCCAGCGTAATCACCGCGATAAGTCGGAAACTCCAGCCGGGATGCACCACGACCATGGCCCCGCCGGGGCTGGTCATCGATTCGAGTCCCACCGCGATGCCGAACCCCTGAATGGCGCTGAGAAGGACGGTGCCGTAGCGCGTGTACTGGGTAATCTTCTTCCGGCCTGCTTCACCTTCCTTCTGCAGACGTTCCAGGTGAGGCACCACCACGGTAAGGAGCTGCAGGATAATGGAGGCGCTGATGTAGGGCATGATTCCCAGGGCCATGACGGAAAGATTCCGCAACGCACCGCCGGAAAACATGTTGAACAGCCCGAAGAGCGTGTCCCCCGTACGACCGAAAAACGCCGACAGGGCCTGTCCGTTCACCCCGGGTGTGGGGACGTGACATCCCAACCGATAGACCGCCAGCATCACAAACGTGAAAAGGATTCGCCGCTTGAGTTCCGGGATCTTTAGGATATTCTGAAAGCCGCCGATCAAATCAGATCACCTCGATCTTACCGCCCATGGCTTCGATTTTTTCTTTGGCGGAATTGCTGGTGCGATGCACCTTGACGGTGAGTGGATGGGTCAACTCTCCGTGTCCCAACAGCTTGATTCCGTCATAGGCCTTGGCCACGAGCCCGCTTTTCACGAGCAGTTCGGGGTCCACCACCGTACCGGCCTCAAACCGCTCGAGGTCCCTCAGGTTCACCACTGCAAACCGCTTGGCAAAGATGTTGGTGAAACCGAATTTGGGGAGTCGCCGCTGCAGAGGCATCTGACCGCCTTCGAACCCCCGGGAGCCTTTTCCGCCCGCACGGGCCCGCTGTCCCTTGTGGCCTCTGCACGACGTTTTCCCCATTCCGGAGCCCGTGCCTCGGCCGATGCGCTTTTTGCCTTTCCGGGAACCTTCCCCGGGCTGTAAATCGTCCAGCGTAACCATGGCTACTCCACAATCTCCACGAGATGAGGCACTTTGTTGATCATACCCCGGATCTCCGGCGTATCCTGTCTCGTGATAACCCTGTTCAACTTGGTCAGGCCAAGTCCGCGCAGAATGGCCTTATGTTTCTTGGGCCTTCCGATGCCGCTGCGGATCTGCCGGAACTTAATCACCTTTTTCGATACTTCCGTCATCGCCCTCACCTCCCAGGATGTCGTCAACCGTCTTGCCGCGATTCCTGGCCATTTCAGTCGGGCTAATGAGGGCCTTGAGCCCTTCCATCGTGGCTTTCACCACGTTGTGGGGGTTATTGGTGCCCAGACATTTGGTCAGAATATTGCGAATTCCCGCCGCTTCCATAACAGCACGTACCGGCCCGCCGGCTATGATACCGGTACCTTCGGAGGCCGGTTTTAAAAGAACACGACCAGCTCCGAACCTGCCCACGATTTCGTGGGGTATGGTGGTTTCCTGGATCGGAACATCGAACATGTTCTTCCTGGCCTGGTCGGTAGCCTTGGAAATGGCCTCGGGAACTTCGTTGGCTTTTCCCAGCCCCGTGCCTACACGGCCGTTTCCGTCACCCACCACCACGATGGCGCTGAAACTGAAGCGTCGTCCGCCTTTAACCACCTTGGCAACACGGCTGATATGTACAACCCTGTCGATAAGTTGAGCTTCAGTAGATTCGGTTGGAAACACTAATCGCCCCTTTCATCACCCGTTCTCGGCCCGTTCACAGCGTGCCTTCACAAGGGTTGCTCTTCGTCTAGAAAATGAGTCCCTTCTCACGTGCACCGTCGGCCAGAGACTGAACTCTTCCGTGATATTTATACCCGCTGCGGTCGAAGGAAATTTGATTGATTCCCTGGGCCAGCGCTTTTTCGGCAATCAGTTCGCCCACCTTCTTGGCGATTCCCTTTTTGCCGCCCTCCACCTTGCTGCCGCGGAATTCCGGCGACATGCTGCTGCAGGCTACCAGCGTACGCCCCTCGACGTCATTGACGATCTGAGCGTAGATGTGGTTAAGGCTCCGGTGCACGCTCATTCTCGGACGTTCAGCGGTTCCTTCCAATTTCTTCCGCACCCGCTTTTTCCGCTTCAGGTGCGCCAACCTCTTGGCAATATTCTTATCCATATCAACTCATCCATTCACGCGGCCGGCAGTATACGGCCACTTTATTTGGATCCTGCTTTGCCCACCTTGCGCCTGACGTCTTCTCCCAAGTAGCGGACTCCCTTGCCCTTGTACGGCTCGGGTTTTCTGAACCCCCTCACCTTGGCGGCGGTATGTCCCAGGAGTTCCTTGTCGATGGCGTCCAAGGTGATCTTGTTCTGTTTGTCCACTACCGCGTTGACGCCTTCCGGCAGCTCGTACTCCACCGGATGCGAGTACCCCAGACTGAACACAAGGGTCCGGCCCTTCTGTTCTACGCGGTACCCAACGCCCACGATCTCGAGTCCCTTGGTGAACCCCTGAGTGACGCCGACCACCATGTTGTTGATCAACGTTCTCATTGTCCCCCACAACGCGTGCGCGAGCCGGGATTCATCTCTGGGAGAAACGGTGACGGCGCTGTCGGTAATTTCCACCGCAATCAGCGGATGAATGTCTCTTTCCAGGGTCCCTTTGGGGCCTTGTACGCGTATCCTGCCGTCGGTGTTCGTTATCTTCACACCGTCCGTGATCGGTATCGGATTCTTTCCAACACGTGACATGCTTCGTACCTCCAGACCTTACCAGACAGTGCAGACAATTTCCCCGCCGACATTCAGCCGTCTGGCATCGCCGTCCGTGAGGAGCCCCTTGGAGGTGGAAACGATGGATACGCCGAGTCCGTTGAGCACCGGGGGAATTTCCGAGGACCCGACGTACAGGCGGCGGCTCGGCCGACTCACCCTCACCAGACCGTGGATCGTACTCTCCTTGTCCGTTCCGTATTTCAGGAAGACCCGGAGAATGCCCTGTCGGCGATCCTTGATCACTTTGTAGTTCTTTATGAATCCCTCGTCCTTCAAAATTTTCGCGATGTTGATCTTCATTTTGGACGAAGGGATGTCAACCTTGGCAAAATTAGCCAAGATTCCGTTCCGCACCCTGGTGAGCATATCTGCAATGGGGTCGGTCATGCTCATAGTATCTCTCCCGCTACCAGCTCGCCTTGATCACGCCCGGTATTACGCCGATGGAAGCCATGTTTCTGAAACAAATGCGGCAAATGCCGAACTTCCTGATGAACCCGCGAGGCCGGCCGCACATGGGGCAGCGGTTGTATCTCCGAACCTTGAATTTCGGCGTCCGCTTGGCTTGTGCTATCTTCGATAATTTTGCCACGATCGTCCTCCACGCTCGTTAATTGCGGAAGGGCATGCCAAGTTCCTTAAGAAGAAACCGGGCCTCTTCGTCGGTTCGAGCGGTCGTAGTGATGGTTACGTTCATTCCCTTAATCTTGTCAATAGCATCGTAATCGATTTCAGGAAAAATGATCTGCTCCCGAATACCCATCGTGTAGTTCCCGCGTCCGTCGAACGACTTCGGCGATACTCCCTTGAAATCGCGGACACGGGGCAATGCGATATTGATGAGCTTTTCCAGAAAATCGAACATACGCTGACCGCGCAAAGTCACGGTGCAACCAATGGGCATACCCTTACGCAGCTTGAAGCTGGCGATGGACTTTCGCGCCTTGGTGATGATGGGCTTCTGGCCCGTGATATCGCCGAGTTCCTGGCTGGCCGATTCGAGAATTTTTACGTTCTGGATGGCTTCGCCCAAACCCATGTTCACCGTTACCTTGGTCAGCTTCGGCACCTGCATGACGTTGGTGTAACTGAACTCCTTCGTCATGTGGCCGATAACATCGTTTTTATAAAGATCTTTCAGCTTACCCATGGCTACACTCCAGTACGACCGGCCGCATCACCCGTCGATGACTTCGTTGCACTTCCTGCACTGGCGGATATGGCTTCCGTCTTCCAACACTTTTTTGCCCACACGCGTAATTTCGGCGCATTTGGGACAGACAAGCTGCACGTTGGAAACGTGGATCGGTGCCTCGCGCTCGACGATTCCACCCTTGTTCTGCTGGGTGGGCCGCGTATGGCGTTTGATCATATTGACCTTCTCCACCACCACGCGTTCCTTTTTGGGGTCGATCTTAAGGACTTTGCCGGTCTTTCCCTTGTCCTTGCCCGTAATAACCGTTACTCGGTCATCTTTTTTGATTTTCAGTCTCGGTCTCATGTCCGTTCCTTACGCCCTACAGCACTTCGGGAGCCAGGGAAATGATCTTCATGAACCGCTTGGCGCGCAGTTCACGGGCCACCGGTCCGAATATGCGCGTTCCGATGGGCTCCCGCTGATTGTTGATGAGCACGGCCGAGTTGTTGTCGAACCGTATGTAGCTGCCGTCCTGGCGCCGTACTTCCTTCTTCGTGCGCACGACGACCGCCTTCATCACGTCGCCCTTCTTCACCTTCGAATTAGGGATGGCTTCCTTCACCGAAACGACGATGATGTCTCCCAGGCTGGCGTAGCGTCGCTTGGCCCCGCCCAGCACCTTGATGCAGTAGAGCTGCTTGGCTCCGGAGTTATCGGCCGCATCCAACCGTGTTTCCACCTGTATCATGATATCACCCCGACAGCTTCGCTTTTTCCAGGATGCGGCTCATGCGCCAGCGTTTGCTTCTGCTCAGAGGCCGGGATTCGGTGATCATTACCGTATCCCCATTCTGGCACTCGTTCCGCTCATCGTGGGCGGAATACTTCACCCGCTTGCGGATGTATTTCTTGTAAACGGGATGGCGATAATTACGCTCGACGGACACTACCACGGTCTTATCCATCTTGTCGCTCACCACAATCCCGGTCAAGACCTTCTTTTTTCCTCTTTGTTCTTCACTCATGGCCGCTCCGAGCCCCTATCAGTTGATGCCGACTTCCCGCATGATGGTCATTACGCGGGCGATGTCTTTCTTTGTGGCGTTCAACCGGCTGTTGTTCTCCAGTTGCCCGATCGCATGCTGGAACTTCAGGTTGAACAGTTCTTCCCGCAACTGTTTCCCCCTGGCGGTCAATTCTTCCCGTGAAAGGTCTCTCAGTTCGGTCGCTTTCATTCCACGCCCTCCCTAATGATAACCTTGGTCTTTAGGGGAAGCTTATATGCGGCAAGTTCCAGTGCTTCCACCGCCAGGTCCCTGCCTACCCCGTCAAGTTCGTAGAGCATTTTGCCCCGCTTGACGATGGCGACCCAGCCTTCCGGCGATCCCTTGCCTTTGCCCATGCGTGTTTCAGCGGGCTTCTTGGTGAAAGGAACGTCGGGGAACACACGAATCCACACTTTGCCGCCCCTCTTCACGTGCCGCGTGATGGCGATACGAGCGGCTTCGATCTGGTGGGCATCCAACCGCCCCGATTCCAGAGTCTGCAGGCCGTAGCTGCCGAAGGAAAGGTCGGAACCGCGATAGGCTTCGCCCCGGATTCTGCCTTTCTGCACCTTCCGATGCTTTACGCGTTTGGGACTTAACATGACAATTACCCTGCCTTACGCGGTCTGTACCGCTGCATTCTTTTCCAGAATCTCGCCCTTGAACAGAAGCACCTTGACCCCGATCACGCCGTACGTGGTGAAGGCCTGGGCGAACCCATAATCGATGTCTGCGCGCAGTGTGTGCAAAGGAACCCGGCCCTCGCGGTACCATTCCCGCCGTGCCATTTCCGCGCCGCCCAATCTTCCTGCACAGGCGATCTTGATGCCCTGGGCCCCGAACTTCATCGAGCTGTTCACCGCCTTTTTCATGGCGCGGCGGAAAGCCACCCTGCGTTCGAGTTGAGAAGCCACGTTTTCGGCGACGAGTTGGGCGTTGATCTCAGGCTTCCGTACTTCCTGGATATCGATCACGACCTCGCGGTTGAGCATTTTCACCATCTCGCCCTTGAGGACCTCGATCTCCGATCCCTTCTTGCCGATGACGATTCCCGGCCGTGAGGTATGGATGATCACCTTCACCTTGCTGGCAGCTCGCTCGATTTCGATCGAGGCGATCCCGGCGTGGTACAGCTTCTTCTTCAGGTATTTCCGGATGTTCCGGTCTTCCAGAACGAAGTTCGCGTATTCCTTGCTCGCGTACCAGCGGGAATCCCATGTTTTGATGACACCCAACCGAAAACCAATAGGGTTGACTTTCTGACCCAAGGCAAACCTCCCGATCAACTTTCTTCCAGCACCACCGTAATGTGACTGGTGCGTTTGTGTATAGCGGTCGCCCTCCCCATGGCTCGGGGCATGAATCGCTTCATGGTGGGACCCTCATCCACCACAATCGATTTTACCTTCAGGGTATCCACATCGATGTCCGGATTCTGGTCGGCATTGGCTACCGCCGATTTCAGAACCTTGAGCACCAGGTGCGCCGCTTTCTTGGGAGTGAAGGTCAGCATGCCGACAGCTTCCTCGGCCTTGCGTCCTTTCAACTCGCCGATGACCATCCGCGCCTTGCGCGGAGAAATCCTCAGGTATCTTCCTATGGCCTTGAATTCCATAACTCGTTCCGTCCGCGTCGTTTACTTTTTGCCTTTAACCTTGGCTTTTCGATCTCCCGCATGACTGTAAAACGTCCGAGTGGGAGAGAATTCTCCAAGCTTATGGCCGACCATGTTTTCGGTGACGAATACCGGGATGAATTTCTTCCCGTTGTGCACCGCGAAGGTCATTCCGACAAATTCCGGAATAATGGTCGATCTTCTGGACCAGGTCTGGATGATCTTCTTGCTTTCACCGTCCTTGGCCCGCTTGACCTTCTTGAGGACGTGATCATCAACGAACGGCCCTTTTTTCAGCGATCGCGCCACGTCTCCCTCCTTACTTGCTTCGTTTCTTTACGATGTATCTATCGCTCTGCTTCCTTACCCTGGTCTTGTACCCCTTGGTGGGCTTGCCCCATGGGGTGCAGGGGTGACGTCCGCCTGAGGATTTGCCTTCACCGCCGCCATGCGGATGATCGACCGGGTTCATGGCCACGCCACGCACCTTCGGCCTGCGTCCCAACCACCGCGAACGGCCGGCCTTACCGATGGAAACGTTTTCCTGCTCCAGATTTCCCACCTGCCCGATGGTGGCCCGGCAGGTATCGTTTACCATCCGGACTTCCCCCGAGGGCAGCTTGAGCAGCGCGTACTTGCCTTCTTTGGCCATGAGCTGGGCATAGGCCCCGGCGCTCCGCACTAATTTCCCGCCGGACCCGGGCCTCATTTCCACGTTGTGCACGTGGGTACCGAGAGGCATGTTCTTCAGCGGGCAGCAGTTGCCGGTACGGATGTCGACCTGGTCCCCGGAAACGATCTCTTCGCCCACCGACAGCCCTATGGGGGCCAGGATATAGCGCTTCTCCCCGTCGGCGTAAAAAAGCAAGGCAATGTTCGAAGTACGGTTGGGGTCGTACTCGATGGTCGTCACCTTGGCGGGGATGTTATCCTTGTTCCGCTTGAAATCGATGACGCGATACTTCTGCTTATGCCCGCCGCCCCGATGTCGAGCCGTAATTCTGCCGTTGGCGTTGCGGCCCCCGCTCTTGCTGAGCGGTTCCAGCAAGCTCTTTTCGGGCTGATCCGTCGTAATGACGTCATTGATCAGATAGGTCTGAAACCGTCTGCCCGATGATGTTGGATTTACACTTTTGATCGGCATTCCTGCTTCTCCGTTCTCTCCGTCCGCTTCCACTCAGCGAAGCAGTCGCATCAGGCTCCCTCGAAGAATTCAACGTGCTCGCCGGGAGCCAAAGTCACCACGGCCTTCTTCCAGTCGTGCAACTTTCCTTCAATACGGCCCATGCGTTTCTTTTTGCCCAGGACGTTCATGGTCTGAACATCGAGGACCTTCACCTTGAAGGCCTTTTCCACGGCGGATCGGATCTCAATCTTGTTTGCGTTCCTGTTCACTTCGAACGCTATCTTATTGTTCCGTTCCTTCTGTATCGTAAACTTCTCGGTAATGAGAGGCCGATACAGAATGTCATGCATTGCTTTCATTGGGCAGCAACCTTTCCCTGATCTTGCCGACGCAACCTTCCAGCAACACCAAGTTCTCATAGTGCAGAATGTCATAGACATTGAGGCCGTCGATTTTCAGCACTTTGAACCGCGGTACGTTGCGCGCCGAAAGTAGAAGCTTTTCCTGGTCCCCATTCACCAGAATGAGGCAGTTCTCCAGCTCGAAACGCTTCATTGTTTCCACGAAGACCCTGGTCTTGATCTCCTCCATGGGGAAGTCGTCCAGCACCAGAAGCTTGTCTGCCTGCCGCCGGCTGCTGAGGGCCATCTTGAGGGCCAAGCGACGGATCTTCTTGGGAACCGTGTAGGAATAGTCGCGCGGTTTCGGTCCGAAGATGACTCCGCCGTGCCGCCATACCGGGCTACGGCTGCTGCCCGAACGGGCGCGTCCGGTCCCTTTCTGGCGCCAGGGTTTCTTCCCACCGCCCGACACCTCGGTGCGTGTTTTGGTGCTGTGATTCCCGAACCGTCGATTGGCGAGCTGCATGGTCACCACCTGATGCAGCACCGGTTCCCGCACCTCCACATCGAAGATGTCTTCGGGCAGATCGATTTCCTTAATCTTTTCCCTGCTTATATTGTAAACGTCTGTGACCGCCATGATCGTCCTCTCAACCGCTCGGGCCTTTTCGCCAATGGGCCCGCGGAACCCTTAGGCCCGCTTAGCCTTGTGCACGGTGATGAGCGCATTGGCACTGCCGGGCACCGCGCCCTTCACCATGATCAGGTTATCCTCGGGCCGCACGTCGATTACCTCGAGGTTCCGCACCGTCATGTTGTTATCCCCCATATGACCTGGGAGTTTTCTTCCCTTGAGCACATGAGAGGGGGTAGCGCTGGTACCGATGGAACCGGGGGAGCGCTGCACCTTGTGCGTGCCGTGGGTATACGGCAGACCGGAGAAACCCCAACGCTTGATTACGCCCTGGAATCCACACCCCTTGCTACGCCCGCAGATGTTCACCTTTTCACCCACGGTGAAAAGATCGGCTCCGATTAACTGTCCGGGCTGGAACTCCGTGGTATCGTCGACGCGCCATTCCTTGAGGTGGGCCATGGTTTCGACGCCCGCCTTCTTGAAATGCCCCTGTACCGGCTTGGTGCAGCGTCGTTCGGATTTGGGTTCAAACCCCAACTGCACGGCCTGGTACCCGTCGTTCTCCTTGCTTTTCACCTGAACGACACGGCACGGACCCACCTCGAGCACAGTCACCGGCACGGAGCGGCCTTCCTCAATGAACAGCCGAGTCATCCCTATTTTTCTACCTATAAGCCCTGAAATCATCACTCGCACCTTTGTCGTCCCCTCCCTACGCCCGACAGGCCACCGTTTTCGATGCCGCGGACCTCCGGAAAGCGGGACTTAGAGCTTGATCTCCACGTCTACCCCGGCAGACAGTTCCAGCTTCATCAGCGCATCTACGGTCTGCTGCGTGGGTTCCAGAATATCCAGAAGCCGCTTGTGGGTGCGAATTTCAAACTGCTCCCTCGACTTCTTGTCGATGTGCGGCGAGCGCAACACCGTATATCTGTTGATCCGCGTGGGAAGCGGGATGGGGCCGGCCACTTTGGCGCCTGTGCGCTTGGCCGTATCCACGATCTCCATGGTCGACTGGTCAAGCAGTTTATGATCGTACGCCTTCAAACGGATACGGATCTTCTGGTTATTCGTTATCATAATCCGCGTAATCCTCTATTCCAAAATTTCGTGCACGACGCCGGCGCCCACGGTACGACCGCCCTCGCGGATGGCGAACCGGAGTTCCTTTTCCATGGCGATGGGAGTAATCAGCTTCGCTTCCACCGTGATGTTATCGCCAGGCATCACCATTTCCACCCCTTCCGGCAGCGTCACGATTCCCGTCACGTCCGTGGTGCGGAAGTAAAACTGCGGCCGATACCCGGTGAAGAACGGTGTGTGGCGACCGCCTTCCTCCTTCGTCAGGATGTACACCTCGGCCATGAAGTGCGTATGCGGCGTGATCGATCCCGGAGCCGCCAATACCTGCCCGCGCTCCACTTCCTCACGCTTTACTCCGCGCAGCAGCGCGCCGATGTTGTCCCCGGCCCGCCCTTCGTCCAGGATCTTGCGGAACATTTCCACGCCCGTGCACACCGTCTTGACCGTGTCCTTGATTCCCACGATCTCCACTTCTTCCTGCACGCGCACCCGGCCGCGTTCCACGCGTCCCGTTACCACCGTGCCGCGACCGGAGATCGAAAACACGTCTTCGATCGGCATCAGGAACGGTTTGTCGATGTCTCGCACCGGTTCGGGAATGTACGCATCCACCGCATCCATCAACTCGAAAATGCATTTGGCTTCCGGACTGTCGGAACTGTCCGAGTTCAGCGCGTTCAGCGCCGATCCGCGGATGATCGGTATTTCGTCCCCCGGGTACTCGTACTTGCTCAGCAGCTCGCGCAGTTCCAGTTCCACCAGCTCGATCAGTTCCTCGTCGTCCACCATGTCCACTTTATTCAAAAACACCACGATGGCCGGCACGCCCACCTGACGGGCCAACAGAATGTGCTCTCGCGTCTGGGGCATCGGGCCGTCATCGGCTCCCACCACCAGGATCGCTCCGTCCATCTGCGCCGCGCCCGTGATCATGTTCTTGATATAGTCGGCGTGACCAGGACAATCCACGTGCGCGTAGTGCCGCGTCTTCGTCTCGTATTCCACGTGCGCCGTAGCGATCGTGATACCGCGTTCCCGCTCTTCCGGCGCCTTGTCGATCTGGTCGAACGGTACGTAATTCGCCATGCCCTTCATTGCCAGATGCTTCGTGATCGCCGCCGTCAGCGTCGTCTTCCCATGGTCAATGTGACCGATCGTCCCCACATTCACGTGCGGCTTCGTCCGCTCGAATTTCTTCTTGGCCATGAATGCCCCCTCCTAACCTCGAATCACGAACTTTTTCCCATAATGTTCAGTGCAGTGGCGGCCGGAACCCGATCGTACCGTTCGAATTGCATCGAATAGGTCGCCCGACCCTGAGTGGCCGAACGCAGGTCCGTTGCGTAATTGAACATTTCCGCCAACGGGACTTCGGCCGTCAATATCTGTATCTCGTCACGTTCTTCCATGCTCGCGACTTTTCCGCGACGAGACGTGAAATCTCCGATAACGTCGCCCAGGTACTCCCGCGGAACCAGCACTTCGATCTTCATGACCGGCTCCAGCAGGATAGGACCGGATTTTCTGAGCGCTTCCTTCACGGCCATCGACCCTGCGATGTGGAAGGCGCGGTCCGACGAATCCACATCATGATAGGACCCGTCCACCAGTTTCACCGTTACGTCCACCACGGGATACTTGGCCAACACCCCTTGCTCCAGGGCTTCCCTCACGCCTTTTTCCACCGAGGGAATAAATTCCTTGGGTACCACGCCGCCCACGATCTTGTCCAAAAACACGACGCCGGTTCCCTTTTCGCCGGGCTCCACTTCCAGGACAACGTGTCCGTACTGACCGCGGCCACCCGACTGTCGAATGTACTTTCCGACTTCCCTGCCCGCCCTGGTAATCGTTTCCCGGTAGGAAACGCTGGGCCTTCCGACTTCCGCAGACACCTTGAATTCACGCTTGATCCGGTCGACGATGATTTCCAGGTGCAACTCGCCCATACCGGATATGACTGTCTGAGCGGTTTCGTGATCGGTACGCACGCGGAACGACGGGTCTTCCATGGACAATTTTCTGAGCGCCGCGCCGAGTCTCTCTCTATCGTCCTTGCTGGTAGGCTCGATGGAGATTGCGATCACCGGTTCGGGCGCCACGATCGATTCCAGCGCGATGGGCCGGGATTCGTCGCACAACGTGTCGCCGGTGAAAGTACTCTTGAGCCCAACCGCTGCAACGATGTCGCCCGCGTAGACTTCTTTTATATCTTCGCGCTTGTTGGCGTGCATCTTCAGCAGTCGACCGATTTTCTCCCGGCCGCCACGCCCCGAGTTGAGCACCGACATTCCCGATTTCAAATGCCCGGAATAAATCCGCAGGAAGGTCAGGTTCCCCACAAAGGGGTCGGACATAATTTTGAAGGCCAGCCCGGAGAATGGCTCATCGTCGTCGGCGATCCGTTCTTCTTCTTCACCCGAAGGATTCAGCCCCTTCATGGCCGGCACTTCCAAGGGAGAGGGCAGATACCGGACAACACCGTCCAAAACCGGCTGTACGCCCTTGTTCCGGAACGCCGACCCCAGAAAAACGGGGATGGCCTTCAATCCGATAGTAGCTTTTCGCAGCGCCGCATGGATCTCCGCCTCTTCGATCACTCCGCCTTCCAGATATCGTTCCAGCAGCGAATCGTCAAGTTCCGATACGGATTCCACCAGCTTCTCCCGAGCTTCCTTCGCTTTTTCGAGTAACTCTTCGGGAATTTCCTGCTCCACTACCGCGGCGTCCTGCGAAACCTGTTCGTACATCAGGGCTTTCATGCGAATGAGGTCCACCATCCCGGTAAAACTCTCTTCCGTCCCTATTGGCAATTGTAAAAGAACAGGGTTGGCTTTCAGCCGCGTACGCATCATGTGCAGGCACCGCTCGTAATTGGCGCCTTTGCGGTCCATTTTATTGATGAACCCGATTCGGGGAACCCGGTGATGGTCAGCCTGACGCCAGACCGTCTCCGACTGCGGTTCGACACCGCCCACCGCGCAGAAGATCGCCACCGCTCCGTCGAGCACTCTCAGTGATCGCTCCACCTCAATGGTGAAGTCGACGTGTCCAGGAGTGTCGATCAGGTTGATCCGGTGCTTCTTCCAGAAGGCCGTGGTGGCGGCGGAGGTAATGGTTATCCCCCGCTCCTGCTCCTGCTCCATCCAGTCCATGGTAGCGGAGCCCTGATCCACCTCGCCGATCTTATATGAAATACCTGTTAAATAGAGGATCCGCTCCGTCGTCGTCGTCTTGCCGGCATCAATATGAGCCATCAAGCCGATGTTGCGGGTCATCTCCAGTGGAACCAAACGTGGCACAACTACCTCTTCCCGGCGGCAAAAAAAGAGGGAAATGATAAACCGAGCCTCATTTCCCTCTGATCGGCTCTACCAGCGATAATGAGCAAAGGCCTTATTGGCCTCCGCCATTTTATGGGTGTCTTCCTTTTTCTTGATGGCGGCACCCCGGTTACCGGCAGCGTCGAGCAGTTCGGCGGCCAGCTTGTTCGTCATTCCTTTTTCGGGACGCTGCTTCGCATACCCGATCAGCCACCGGATGGCCAACGCCGTTCTGCGTTCGCTGCGGATTTCCACGGGTACCTGGTAAGTCGAACCACCCACCCGACGTGACCGCACTTCGAGCACGGGACGTACGTTATCAAGCGCCTTTTCAAAGAGCTTGAGCGGATCATCTTTGGACTTCCGCTCCATGATATCCAATGCGCCGTACAGGATGGATTCGGCCAGGCTCTTCTTCCCGCGCCGCATGATGCCGTTGATGAACTTCGCCGCCAGCTTACTGTTGAACTTCGGCTCCGGCAGCATCACCCGCTTATGTACTTCTCTCCTTCTCGGCATGACTCTCTACTCCATCCTACCTACTTAGGTCTCTTGGCGCCGTATTTCGAACGACCTTGTCTTCGATCCTGTACACCCATGGCATCCAACGTACCGCGGATGACGTGATAACGGACGCCCGGAAGGTCCTTGACGCGGCCCCCTCGAATGAGGACCACCGAGTGCTCTTGCAGGTTGTGGCCCACGCCGGGGATGTAGCTCGTCACTTCCATTCCGTTCGTCAATCTCACCCTGCATACTTTCCGCAACGCCGAGTTAGGTTTCTTGGGCGTCGAGGTATACACGCGCATGCACACGCCCCGCTTCTGCGGGCACTGCTTGAGAGCAGGGGTGGACGTTGACTGCTTCGGCCGTTTCCTGCCCTTGCGAATAAGCTGATTGATGGTCGGCATATTCTCTTTCCGAATTCGTTGGTCGATCGGGCGCACCCCAATAGAGTGCGCCTTTCCTCGTGTTTTAATCCGCTTTGCGTTCCGTGAGGAAACGATGAAAATGCTACAGGCTTGAAACACCGATTGTTAATCTATTTTACCCTATGAAGTCAAGTAAAAAAGTCTCAACCGATGTTTCAACCCGAGTATCGCCGTTTCTCCCCGTCCCGACCCTTCGCCTTTAGAGCATCATGTTCCGGTAACGGGCCATTCCCGAACCGGCGGGGATGAGGCGCCCCATGAGGATGTTTTCCTTGAGGCCGCGCAAAAAATCCACCCGTCCCGCAATGCTGGCGTCCGTGAGCACCCTCGTCGTCTCCTGGAAGGAGGCGGCGGACAGAAAGCTGTCCGTGCTGAGAGACGCCTTGGTGATTCCCAGCAGCAACGGCTCGCCCGTGGCAGGCATTCCGCCTTCCCGGATCACCCGTTCATTCTCTTCCTGGAACCGCCGCTTCTCCACCTGTTCGCCGGGCAGGAAGCCGCTGTCTCCCGCATCCCGTACCGTGATGCGGCGCAACATCTGGCGCACGATGACTTCGATGTGCTTATTGTTGATGTGCACGCCCTGCAGACGGTAGACTTCCTGCACCTCGTTCACCAGGTACTTGGCGAGTTCCTTGAGGCCCAGAATGTTGAGAATGTCGTGCGGGTTGGCCGAACCGTCCATGAGAGGTTCGCCCGCCTTGATGTAGTCTCCCTCGTGCACGCTGATGTGCTTGCCCTTGGGAACCAGATACTCCTTGGGCTCGCCGAAGTCAGGGGTCACCACGACCTTCCGCTTGCCCTTGGTGTGCTTGCCGAAGGAAACGATACCGTCGATCTCGCTGATGATGGCGTGTTCCTTGGGCTTGCGCACCTCGAACAACTCGGCCACACGCGGCAGACCGCCGGTGATGTCTTTCGTCTTGGTGGTTTCCCGCGGGATCTTGGCCAGAATGTCGCCGGCCGCCACGTGATCGCTTTCGTTCACCGTTATGATGGCGCCCAAGGGGAGCAGATAGCGGGCCACGCCCACCCCGGCCGACAGCTTGGCCGTCCTGCCCGAATCATCCTTGATGGAGATACGGGGCCGCACGTCCGCATCGCGGTATTCGACCACGACCTTGCTCGACTTGCCGGTGATGGGGTCCACCTTTTCCTTCATGGTCCGGCCGGCGACGACGTCGCCGAATTTCACGTTACCCGAAACTTCGGTGATGATCGGCGTGGTGAAGGGGTCCCACTCGGCCAGTACCATACCCGGATCGGCCGTCTGCCCTTCCTCCACGTTCAGCACAGCACCGTATACCAGCGGATGCTTCTCCCGCTCGTGGCCCTGCTCGCTCAGCATGGCGATGGCTCCGTTGCGGTTCATGACGACCAGATGGCCCATCTTGTTCCGCACGGCCGACACGTTGATGAACTTCACCGCACCGCCGATCTTGGTCACAATGGAGGACTGCTCCACCTGCCGCCGCGCCGTACCGCCGATGTGGAAGGTACGCATGGTAAGCTGCGTACCGGGCTCGCCGATGGACTGGGCGGCGATGACGCCCACCGCTTCTCCGATCTCCACCGGCTTGCCATGCGCCAGATCGCGGCCGTAGCACGTGGCGCAAATGCCGCGCCGGGATTCGCAGGTGAGCACGGACCTGATCCGTACGCGCTCGATACCCGCCTCTTCGACGGCCGACATCTTATTTTCCGTGATCTCCTCGTTGGCCTTGATGATCACTTCGTTGGTGAAGGGGTTCCGCAGGTCTTCGGCCGCGAAACGGCCCACGATACGTTCGCTCAGGTCTTCGATCACTTCGCCCGCTTCGCGCAGCGCCTCGACGTAGATGCCGTCGATGGTTCCGCAGTCGATCTCGCTGACGATGGTATCCTGCGCCACGTCCACCAGACGGCGGGTGAGGTAACCGGAGTTGGCGGTTTTCAACGCCGTGTCGGCCAGACCCTTGCGCGCGCCGTGAGTGGAGACGAAGTACTGAAGCACGGAGAGGCCTTCACGGAAGTTGGCCGTGATGGGAGTCTCGATGATTTCACCGGAAGGCTTGGCCATGAGGCCGCGCATGCCGGAGAGCTGCCGCATCTGGTCCTTGCTTCCTCGGGCTCCGGAGTCGGCCATCATGTAGATCGGGTTGAAGCTGGGAAAAGCTTCTTTTTTCCCCTCCGGCGTCACCGCCTCTTCCATGGAGATTTCCTGCATCATGGCCGCCGCAACGTCTTCCGTGGCCTTGGCCCAGACGTCCACCACCTTGTTGTACTTTTCACCGTCGGTGATGACGCCGTCCGAGTACTGCTGCTCGATCTCCATCACTTCCGAACTGGCCTTGTCGATGATCTTCTGCTTTGTGGACGGGATGATCATGTTCTTGATGGAGATGGAAATCCCCGCCTTCGTGGCGAACTGATATCCGAGGTCCTTCAGCCGGTCGGCCAGAATCACGGTGGCCTTGATACCGTTGGTGCGATAGCACCAGCCCACCAGGGTTCGCAGCTCTTTCTTGGTCATCGGTTTGTTGATGGCGTCGAAGGGCACGCTGGAAGGAACGACGTCGAAGAGCAGCACGCGACCGGGCGTGGTGCTCACGAGTTCGCCGTTGATGCGCACCAGGACGCGGGAATGCAGTTCCACCGAGCCCGTGTCGTAAGCTACCTGGACCTCCTCCATGGAGCTGAACACCTTGCCCTCGCCCTTCTGAAAAGGTTTGGACCGGGTCATGTAGTAGAGCCCCAGCACGATATCCTGGGAGGGAACGATGTTCGGCTCGCCGTTGGCCGGGGAGAGGATGTTGTTGGTAGACATCATCAGCACCCGGGCTTCGATCTGCGCCTCGATGGACAGAGGCACGTGAACCGCCATCTGGTCCCCGTCGAAGTCCGCGTTGTAGGCGGTGCAGACCAGCGGGTGAAGCTGAATGGCCTTGCCTTCGATGAGCACTGGTTCAAACGCCTGGATACCGAGCCGGTGCAGCGTGGGAGCGCGGTTGAGCAGCACGGGATATTCCCGCACCACCTCGTCGAGGGTATCCCACACATCGGGGGTTTCCCGTTCCACCATCTTCTTGGCCGCCTTGATGGTGGTCACCAGCCCCTTCTGTTCCAGCCGATGGTAGATGAAGGGCTTGAACAGCTCCAGGGCCATCTTCTTGGGAAGGCCGCACTGGTGCAGACGCAGTTCGGGGCCCACCACGATGACGGACCGGCCCGAGTAGTCCACGCGCTTGCCGAGCAGGTTCTGGCGGAACCGGCCCTGCTTGCCGCGCAGCATGTCGCTCAGGGATTTGAGCGGGCGCTTGTTGGGGCCGGTGATGGTTTTTCCCCGCCGGCCGTTGTCGAACAGAACGTCCACCGCTTCCTGCAGCATGCGTTTTTCATTGCGGATGATGATGTCGGGCGCGCTCAGTTCCATGAGGCGTTTCAGCCGGTTGTTGCGGTTGATGACGCGCCGGTACAGATCGTTCAGGTCCGACGTGGCGAACCGGCCCCCTTCCAGAGGCACCAAGGGACGCAGGTCCGGAGGCAACACCGGCACCACGTCCATGACCATCCAGACGGGCAGATTGCCCGAATCGCGGAAGGCTTCCACCACGCGCAGCCGCTTGGCCAGCTTCTTGCGCTTGGCTTCCGAGCTGGTCTTGGACATGTCTTCCCGGAGTTCCTTGTTCAGCATCTCCAGGTCGAGCTTGGAGAGCAGCTCCTTGATGGCTTCCGCTCCGATGCCCGTCTTGAACCCGTCGCCGTACTCCTGCTGATAGGAGCGGACCTTGTCCTCGGGGACCAGTGCCCCCCTCTGCAACGGAGAATTCCCCGGTTCGACCACCACGTAGGATTCGAAATAGAGCACCTTTTCCAGGTCCCGCAGCGTGATGTCGAGCAAACTGCCCACCTTGCTGGGCAGGCTTTTCAGGAACCAGATGTGGGCTACCGGCGCGGCCAGTTTTATATGCCCCATGCGTTCGCGGCGTACCTTGGACTGTATGACT
The DNA here is from genome assembly GCA_963826125.1 of uncultured delta proteobacterium. GTDB lineage: Bacteria > Desulfobacterota > Desulfarculia > JACQYL01 > CAWGVV01 > CAWGVV01. The sequence continues at coordinate 2,506,889 of CAWGVV010000001.1, forward strand.
TCCACGCCGCACTTTTCGCACACCACGCCGCGGTGTTTCATACGCTTGTATTTGCCGCAGTTGCACTCGTAGTCCTTGGTGGGACCGAATATCTTTGCGCAAAACAACCCGTCGCGCTCGGGCTTGAACGTTCGGTAATTTATGGTTTCCGGCTTTTTCACTTCCCCGTAGGACCACTCCAGAATCTTCTCGGGCGAAGCCAGAGAAATCCTGACGGCGTTGTACCTCGTGGGATTCTTTGGTTTTTGGAAAAAGCTGTAAAGATCCTGAACCATTTTTCTCCTCGATGTAGGGGTGAACGGTCATCGTTTCCCCCGGGGGAATTCCCCCGGGGGAGAGACGCTATACCGCCGATCCTTCCTCGATGTCTTCGAGCATTTCCACGTCGAGCCCCAAGCTCTTGAGTTCCTTCACCAGCACGTTGAAGGATTCGGGCAGACCCGGTTCAAGGACGTTGTCGCCCTTGACGATCTTTTCGTACATACGAGTTCGGCCTGCCACGTCGTCCGACTTGACGGTGAGGAATTCCTGGAGCGAGAAAGCCGCTCCGTAAGCTTCCAGGGCCCAGACTTCCATTTCGCCGAGCCGCTGCCCGCCGAACTGTGCTTTACCGCCCAGGGGCTGCTGGGTAACCAGCGAATAGGGTCCGATGGAACGTGCGTGTATTTTGTCATCCACCAGGTGGTGAAGTTTCATCATGTACATTGCGCCCACGGTGATGGAGCCGTCGAACGGATCGCCCGTGCGGCCGTCATAGAGCGTGGCCTGGCCGGTTTCCGGCAATCCCGCTTCCTGCAGGAACTTGTCGATCTCGTTTTCCTCGGCGCTGTCGAACACCGGGGTCGCCACGTAGAGGCCCTTTTTCAGGGTCCGGGCCGCCGTTACGATCTCTTCGTCGGTCGCATCGCCGAACTGGCGTTTGTACTCGGTATTGCCGTACACCCGCTTCAGCTTTTCCCTGAGGGGATTGGCATCCTGCAGCTTTTCCACCAGTTCGCGGATCTGCTTTCCCAGTTCGAGACATGCCCACCCGAGGTGAATTTCCAGAATCTGGCCCACGTTCATACGAGAGGGAACGCCCAGGGGGTTGAGCACGATGTCAACGGGTGTGCCGTCGGGGAAGTACGGCAGGTCTTCTTCAGGCAAAATCCGGGAGACGACGCCTTTGTTGCCGTGACGGCCGGCCATTTTGTCGCCCACCGCCAGCTTCCTCTTGATGGCCACGTACACCTTGATCATCTTGATGACGCCGGGCGGCAGTTCGTCACCCCTCTTGAGCTTGTTGACGCGCTCTTCGAAGACCATCTTCACTACGGCAACCTGCTCCGAATACTGATCGATGGCCTTTTCCACTTCCATGCGCGCTTCGTAATCGTTGATCGTGACGTCGCGCCAGGTGTTGAGGGGCGCCTTGTCCAGGACCGCCTTGGGGATCTGCTGGCCTTCCTTCACCAGCTCCCGGCCGTTGTGGTCGTACACGGCCTGGGAGACGGTTTTGCCCAGCAGGAGCCTCTCCAGCCTGTCCTGGATGTTCTTCTTGATGATTTCTATCTCGTCCCGCTGGTCTTTCTCCAGCCTGGCGACTTCCTGTTCCTCAATGGCCCGGGCCCGTTCGTCCTTTTCGACGCCGCGTCGCGAGAACACCTTGGCGTCCAGCACGATGCCTTCCACTCCCGGCGGGACCCGCAGGGAGGTATCCTTCACGTCGCCCGCCTTCTCGCCGAAGATGGCCCGCAGGAGCTTTTCCTCGGGCGAGAGCTGCGTTTCTCCCTTGGGGGTTACCTTGCCCACGAGGATGTCGCCGGCCCTCACTTCGGCCCCGATGCGCACGATGCCGCTCTCGTCCAGGTCGCGCAGGGCGTCTTCACCCACGTTGGGAATGTCCCGGGTGATTTCTTCCTTGCCCAGCTTGGTATCCCGAGCCAGCACTTCGAATTCCTCGATGTGAATCGAGGTATACACGTCGTCCTTTACCAGACGTTCGCTCACCAGAATGGAGTCTTCGAAGTTGTACCCGCCCCACGTCATGAAGGCCACGGTGACGTTTCGCCCCAGGGCCAGTTCTCCCAACGCGGTCGCCGGACCGTCCGCCAGGACCTGTCCCGGCGTCACCCGATCGCCCTTGTGGACGATGGGTTTCTGGTTGATGCAGGTATTCTGATTGGAACGTTGATATTTGATCAGCTTGTAGATTTCCACCTTATGGGACTGTTCGCCGTTTTGCCCGTTGCCGTCCTCGTAGCGAACGACCACGCGGGAGGCGTCCACGTCTTCCACCACACCATTATACTTGGCGATGACGGTGACGCCCGAATCCCGGGCAACGGAACTTTCCATGCCCGTTCCCACGAAAGGCGTTTCGGTGGTGAGTAGCGGAACGGCCTGGCGCTGCATGTTGGACCCCATGAGGGCACGGTTGGCGTCGTCGTTTTCCAGGAAGGGAACCGCCGCCGCCGCCACGCTCACTAACTGGTTGGGCGAGACGTCCATGTAGCGCACCCTGTCGGGGGGCACGGTCACGAACTCGCCGCGCACGCGGCATGACACGATGTCCCTGACGAATCGGCCTTCCTCGTCGACGGGCGCGTTGGCCTGCGCGATGGGGTAGTCCTTTTCCTCCAACGCGGTGAGGAACTTAACCTCGCTGGTCAGCTGCCCGTCCTTCACAATCCTGTAGGGCGTCTCGATGAACCCGAATTCGTTCACCCTGGCGAAGGTGCTCAAGGAAACGATAAGGCCGATGTTCGGACCTTCAGGAGTTTCGATGGGGCAGATGCGCCCGTAGTGAGACGGATGCACGTCGCGCACTTCGAATCCCGCGCGTTCCCTGGTGAGACCGCCCGGTCCCAGAGCGCTCAACCGCCGTTTGTGCGTCACTTCGGACAGCGGGTTGGTCTGGTCCATGAACTGCGAGAGCTGGCTGGTGCCGAAGAACTCCTTGACCACCGCCGAAACGGGTTTGGGATTGATGAGGTCGTGGGGCATCAACGTTTCGATTTCCCCCAGGCTCATCCTTTCCTTGATGGCGCGTTCCATACGCACCAACCCTACCCGGTACTGGCTTTCCAGGAGTTCGCCCACCGCGCGCACCCGCCGGTTGCCCAGGTGGTCGATGTCGTCGGGCGGCCCTTCCGTGACCTTCAGATCGATGAGCCTCCGGATGGCCAGCATGATGTCTTCGGGGCGCAGCGTGCGCAGTTCGGTGGGAACGTCCTCGATATCCAGCCGCTGGTTGAGCTTCATGCGGCCCACTGAAGAGAGGTCGTAATGTTCCGAGTCGAAGAAGAGGCTGTTGAAAAACTTGAGCGCGATTTCCTGCGTCGGCGGATTGCTGGGCCTCAGCTTGCGGTACAGTTCAATGATCGCCTCGTCTCTGTTCTTCACCTTGTCCAGCATCAGCGTGTCGCGGATGGTGGTGTTGTCCGTATCCTGGTCGATGTGGACGAGGCCGAAATTCTTGATGCCGCCGGTCATGAATTCGGTGAACTTCTCGCTGGTCAGTTCGTCGTTGGCCTGCGCGAGCACTTCCTTGGTTTCGGGGTGAAGAACGTCCCTGCAAAGCACCCGGTTCTTGATCTCTTCGAAGGTTGCGGGAATGCCGCCGATGCCGGCGCTTTCCATGCGTTTAAGGACTACTCGGGTGAATTTCTTGTCTTTTTGGATGAGCATTTCGCCGGTCTTGGGATCGACGATGTCATCCACACTCTTCTGTCCCAGAAGAATGTTCGGATTGAATTCCCGGAATATCGTCCCTTCGTTCACCTGTATTTCTTCGCACTGGTAGAAGGTGTTGAGCAGATTTTCCGTGGTGTAGCCGAGCGCCTTGAGCAACAGGGTGACCGGGAACTTGCGTCGCCGGTCGATACGGACGTGGAGGACGTCCTTGGGATCGAATTCGAGGTCGATCCAGGACCCCCGCATGGGAATGATGCGCGCGCTGTAGAGCACTTTTCCGCTGGAATGGGTTTTGCCGTGATCGTGGTCGAAAAAGATGCCGGGGGAACGATGAAGCTGGCTGACTACCACTCGTTCCGTACCGTTGACGATGAACGTACCGTTTTCGGTCATGAGCGGAATAGTGCCGAAGTAGATTTCCTGCTCCTTGATATCGCGAATGGACTGGGTGCCGGTATCTTTATCGAGATCGTATACTACGAGGCGCACCGTAATTTTGAGCGGAGATTCGAAGGTCATGCCCCGTTGCAGACATTCTTGCTTCAGGTATTTCACATCGCTGAACTGATAGCGGACGAACTCCAGCGCGGAATTTCCGCTGAAATCCTTAATGGGAAAGACGCTCTTGAAAACTCCCTGCAGACCGATTTCCTCGCGGTCTTCCGCGGGGGTATCTTTTTGCAGGAAACGCTCATACGATTGGCGCTGCATCTCAATAAGGTGAGGCAGATCGATGATTCTCTCGATCTTTCCAAAACTCCTTCTGAGCAGCCTGCCTTTGTGCATCATAAAAGCATTTTCCTCCACTGTAGGTTACCGGCGGTCATCTCGCGCGCCTTTCGGCGCGCATTCTTCGTTATTTCCGCCGGTTGTCGAGGCGTTGACCGAGGTTTACTCCGGTCCGTTCGCCGCAGACATGAATACCGCTCGCCGGAAGACACACCTCTGACGAGCGGCTTCTTCCGGAGCGGTCGAAAAAAAACCTAAGACCGCCAGCCCCTCCTTCAGCAGGAAATGGGCGGCGGCCTCAGTGAAACGGTATGGATTGCCCGGCCCTCTCGGGCCGAAACATCCTCTGCCTTCCACCGAATTTACTTGATTTCCACGGTGCCGCCGGCCTCTTCCAGTTTGGCCTTGATGCTTTCGGCCTCTTCCTTGGAAACGGCTTCCTTCACCGGGGACGGAGCCTTGTCGACCAATTCCTTGGCTTCTTTGAGGCCCAGGCTGGTGATGGCCCGTACTTCCTTGATGACCTGAATCTTCTTGTCGCCGGAGGAAGTGAGAATGACGTCGAACTCAGTCTTCTCTTCCACTGCCGCGGCTTCGGCGGCGGGAGCGGCCATTGCTGCCATTGCCATGGGGGCAGCGGCGCTTACGCCGAACTTTTCTTCAAGTTCTTTGATCATCTCGGAGAGTTCCAGAACCGTCATGCCGGCGATGAACTCTATCACATCCTGCTTGTTGATATTGGCTGCCATGAGAAACAATCCTCCTTACTCTTGTCCTTCGCTTTTTTTATCTCGGATGGCTACGAGTACATTCAGCAGTTGTCTCGGTACCGCCGCCAGAACCTGGACGATCCCCGTGGGCACCGCATTCATAGCGGCCAACAATTGGGCCAGAAGCTGTTCTTTGGGCGGAAGCTTGGCCAGGTTCCGTATGTCCTGTTCGGACAGTACCTTGCCCTGAAGCACGCCCGCGATGATGGCCAGCTTATCGTTGGTCTTGGCAAAATCGACAAGAACCTTGGCCGGGGCCACCGGGTCCAGATAATGGACCGCCACCGCCCTGGTCCCCTTGAGATGGGGATCCAGCACTTCCCGCTCCGTGTCTTTTACGGACAGCTTGAGCAGTGTGTTCTTGACCACTTGGTATTCGGCATCGATCTTGCGCAGTTCATTACGCAGATTCGTCATCGCCGTGACGTCCAGCCCCTTGAAATCGGTAAGGATGGCCACTTTGGTACGGGACATCCGTTCCGTGAGGTCGGCGACCACCTCTTCCTTCTTCGCCCTGGTTATCGCCATGTGCCTTCCTCCTTATGAACCGCTGGCCCGCAACAGGGAGCGGACATCATTCGGATCGATCTTCACGCCCGGGCCCATGGTGGTGGAAACGGCGATGCTCTTGAGGTAGGTGCCTTTGCTGGTGGGCGGCTTTGCCCTCAGCAAAGCGTCGAAAAACGATCCGATGTTCTGCAATAGTTTGTCCTTGCCGAAGGAAACCTTTCCTAGCGGCGCATGGACGACGCCCGTTTTCTCTACCCGGAACTCGATCTTTCCGCCTTTGAGTTCGGAGACCGTCCTACCGACGTCGAAGGTCACGGTTCCCAGCTTGGCATTGGGCATGAGCTTGCGGGGTCCGAGAATCTTTCCCAACTTGCCCACCTGACCCATCATATCCGGAGTAGCCACGGCCTTGTCGAATTCGAGCCAGCCTCCCCGGATTTTTTCGACCAGTTCGTCGGCACCCACGTGATCGGCGCCCGCATCAAGGGCTTCTTTTTCCTTCTCGCCCTTTGCGAAGACCAGCACGCGGACCTCTTTGCCCGTTCCGTTGGGCAAAATGACGGTCCCTCTCACCATCTGATCGGATTTACGGGGATCGACTCCCAGGCACACCGCCACATCGACGTTTTCATCGAATTTGGCGAATGCGGCCCCCAAAGCGGTCGCTACGCCGTCTTCGAAGGTGTAGCGCAGGCTTCGGTCGATCGCTTCCCTGGATGCTGTGATCTTTTTCCCTCTCCTTGCCATGTTCAACTCCAAACGGATTATTCCACCACGATTCCCATGCTTCGTGCTGTTCCCTCAATGGTTTTTATGGCGGCTTGAAGGTCCGCACAATTGAGATCGGGCATTTTCAATTTGGCGATCTCCTCCACCTGCTGCTTGGTGACCTTGCCCACCTTTTCCCGGTGCGGTTCCGGCGATCCCTTGGCCAGCTTGGCCGCCTGCTTCAACAGAATAGAGGCGGGCGGGGTCTTAGTGATGAAACTGAAGGAACGGTCCGAATATACGGTGATGACCACCGGCGTAACCGTCCCCGTCTGTTCCTGGGTGCGTGCGTTGAACGCTTTACAAAATTCCATGATGTTGACGCCGTGCTGGCCCAGGGCGGGTCCTACGGGTGGAGAGGGGTTCGCCTGTCCTCCCGTGATCTGCAACTTTATCTGCGCAGTGATCTTTTTTGCCATAATGTACTCCTCGAAACATCTCTTTCAAACGCCGGGACACTGCTCGGCTCTGCGACGAACACAGCCTCTCGGCCTGCCCTATACCTTCGATACCTGCACGAACTCAAGTTCCACGGGAGTAGCCCGACCGAAGATACTGATGAGTACGCGCAGTTTCCCCTTCTCCGGCTTCACTTCCTCAACGATGCCGTTGAAGTTGGAGAAAGGCCCGTCGACGACTCTGACTTCGTCCCCTTCCTCAAACTGGTATTTCGATTTCGGCTGCAGCGTGCCCGCTTCGATCTGATTGATAACGGCTTCGGCTTCTTCATCGGGTACGGCCACCGGGTTGGTTTCCCCACCCAGAAAACCGGTAACCTTGGGCGTATCCATCACCATGTGCCAGGTCTGTTCGTTCATCTCCATGTTGATGAGCACATAGCCTGGATAAAATTTGCGCGACGATTCCTTTTTCTGCCCTTTGACCAACTCCACAACCGTCTCGGTCGGTACCAGAATCCTCCCGAAATATTCCTGCATCCCCTGCGTTTTTACACGCTCGTCCAGGCTGGTCTTTACCTTGTTCTCGTACCCCGAATAAGTGTGCAGGATGTACCACTTTTTTGCCATGATTCACCTGAACCTTATCGGACCAAGAGGGTGATGAACCGGGTAAGCCCGATGTCAACCACGGCCAGGAAAATGGAAATAATAAAGACCAGTATAACCACCATCGAGGTGGAGGCGATGGTCTCTTTGCGCGAAGGCCAGGTGACCTTTTTCAGCTCCACCTTTACTTCGCGCATGAATTGCCTGGCCTTCCGGATGAAACTCACCTTGGGTTCGGCGCTTTTGGACTTCTTCACGACCGACTTCGCCGGTTTTTTCGGCGCCGCCTTGCGGTCCTTGTCCTGCTTCGAAACCGCCGCGCCCTGAGCCGTATCCTTCTTCACCGGCTCGCCGACACCGCGTTTCTCTTCTTTGTCCTTCCGCTTTGTTGTCGCCATGCTCTCATCCGCCCGGACCGTAAGGAACAGTGGGCAATAAAAATGGCAGGCCAGGAGGGATTCGAACCCCCGACACCCGGATTTGGAGTCCGGTGCTCTAGCCGCTAGAGCTACTGGCCTGCAACACGAACTGTTCGGTATCCGCCCTGCCGAGCTGCTACCTGGTTTCCCTGTGGATCGTGTGCTTCTGATCGAATCGACAGTACTTCTTCAGTTCAAGTTTATCGGGTGTCCGTCGTTTGTTTTTCGTGGTCGTGTAATTCCTACGCTTACACTCCGTACACGCCAACGTGATAATGTCCCGCATGATCGACCTCTATTCCAAAATTTCGTGCACGACGCCGGCGCCCACGGTACGACCGCCCTCGCGGATGGCGAACCGGAGTTCCTTTTCCATGGCGATGGGAGTAATCAGCTTCGCTTCCACCGTGATGTTATCGCCAGGCATCACCATTTCCACCCCTTCCGGCAGCGTCACGATTCCCGTCACGTCCGTGGTGCGGAAGTAAAACTGCGGCCGATACCCGGTGAAGAACGGTGTGTGGCGACCGCCTTCCTCCTTCGTCAGGATGTACACCTCGGCCATGAAGTGCGTATGCGGCGTGATCGATCCCGGAGCCGCCAATACCTGCCCGCGCTCCACTTCCTCACGCTTTACTCCGCGCAGCAGCGCGCCGATGTTGTCCCCGGCCCGCCCTTCGTCCAGGATCTTGCGGAACATTTCCACGCCCGTGCACACCGTCTTGACCGTGTCCTTGATTCCCACGATCTCCACTTCTTCCTGCACGCGCACCCGGCCGCGTTCCACGCGTCCCGTTACCACCGTGCCGCGACCGGAGATCGAAAACACGTCTTCGATCGGCATCAGGAACGGTTTGTCGATGTCTCGCACCGGTTCGGGAATGTACGCATCCACCGCATCCATCAACTCGAAAATGCATTTGGCTTCCGGACTGTCGGAACTGTCCGAGTTCAGCGCGTTCAGCGCCGATCCGCGGATGATCGGTATTTCGTCCCCCGGGTACTCGTACTTGCTCAGCAGCTCGCGCAGTTCCAGTTCCACCAGCTCGATCAGTTCCTCGTCGTCCACCATGTCCACTTTATTCAAAAACACCACGATGGCCGGCACGCCCACCTGACGGGCCAACAGAATGTGCTCTCGCGTCTGGGGCATCGGGCCGTCATCGGCTCCCACCACCAGGATCGCTCCGTCCATCTGCGCCGCGCCCGTGATCATGTTCTTGATATAGTCGGCGTGACCAGGACAATCCACGTGCGCGTAGTGCCGCGTCTTCGTCTCGTATTCCACGTGCGCCGTAGCGATCGTGATACCGCGTTCCCGCTCTTCCGGCGCCTTGTCGATCTGGTCGAACGGTACGTAATTCGCCATGCCCTTCATTGCCAGATGCTTCGTGATCGCCGCCGTCAGCGTCGTCTTCCCATGGTCAATGTGACCGATCGTCCCCACATTCACGTGCGGCTTCGTCCGCTCGAATTTCTTCTTGGCCACGGTTTTCCTCCTCGTTATGTAAAAATATGGAGCCCACGACCGGGCTTGAACCGGTGAACCTCTTCCTTACCAAGGAAGTGCTCTACCAACTGAGCTACGTGGGCATTGGATATGTGGAGCGGGAAACGGGGCTCGAACCCGCAACCCTCAGCTTGGAAGGCTGATGCTCTAGCCAATTGAGCTATTCCCGCGCACCCTTCGACCGGATAGACACGTGTAGCTCGACGTTACCCGGGATGTAGTACAACCGATACACAATCTCCTACAAGTCCTCAAGCACTCGTTTGTGGTGGAGAGGGGAGGATTCGAACCTCCGAAGGCGTCCGCCGACAGATTTACAGTCTGTTCCCTTTGGCCGCTTGGGTACCTCTCCGAAACTTTTGATGGAAAGGAGCAGTTTTTCAAATGCCGTTCAAAATGCCGTTTGCTTCGTCTTTCGTTGGAGCTGGCGATGGGACTCGAACCCGCAACCTGCTGATTACAAATCAGCTGCTCTACCGATTGAGCTACGCCAGCAGGTCCATCACCATTTTTTTTGCCCAAACATGAAAACCGAGCCTTGCGACACGATCATCCCGCCTACGACGTTCTCTTCCCTACCCCGCATTCACTGCAGGTCAAGTAGGAACGCGCAACGCGGGTAACTCCCTGCTGGGATATAATCCGGCGTTTATAATCCACTCGTCCGTCTATGTCAACAGAAAAATAGTCGAACGCAAACAGCTCCGAAACGTGTCTCCCGGGCACGCACGTCGTTCGACGATGGCCCGTACACTCTTTATTCTATCACGTCATGTCCCGGGGCGCATCTCCCCCGGAATCCGCCGCAGCTTTTTCCGCATCGGTCGCCACCGACGGGAACAGGCTCCTCTCCGTGTGCGGAATGAAGCGGGCCGCGCTGAAAAGATTCATGAACAGTTGATTGACGTTCAATTCCATGTACGTCAGTTTGCCCGCGATAACGCCCACGTCCTCCAGCAGGCTTCGGTTGAGGAGCACCTCGCGGGCCCCGGCCACTGAGCTGTTGCCGAGGGGCACGAAGGCGGGAGGGGGAAGGTCCGGCACCATGCCCAGAACCACCGCCTTGCGGGGGTCGATGTACGATCCGAAAGTGCCTGCCACATAAAAGCGGGAAACGTCCGTGAAGTCGATACCCACCTCGGCGACGATGGTCTGGAGAATGGTGTACATGGCCGCCTTGGATCGCAGAAGCACGTCGAGGTCCACCTGGCTCAGGGTGATGGGCTGCCCGTGGGCCGTTTCATGGACCTCGGCCACCACGAAGGCCGGTCCGTCGTCCGTTTCCAGGAGCCGCGCTCCACGCTCCGGCCGGAACTTGCCCTGCATGTCGATGATACCGCGCTCGAAGAGTTCGGCCGTGAGGTCAATGAGTGCCGAACCGCACATGCCCAACGGTTTCCCCTGGCCGATGGTGCTGTAGCGGACGGCGAGGTCCCCGGGCGCTATCGCAACGTGATCGATGACGCCGAACCCCGCCTGCATGCCCATGCGCGCCACCCCGCCTTCCAGGGCGGGGCCGGCCGCACCGGCACACGCGAGCAGCCAGTCGCGGTTGCCCAGCACCACTTCCGCGTTGGTGCCGATGTCTACCAGCAAACAAACGTCGCGGCTGAGGTACATGCCGGACGAGAGGATGCCCGCCACCAGGTCTCCGCCGAAATAGCTGCCCACGCTGGGAAAGACGAACACTTCGGCCCCCGGCCCCAGATCGAGGGATAGGTCCCGTGCCGGCACGAATCCCGGGCGGTTGATCACCGGAATGTAGGGTTCCCGTCGAATGTAATAGGGGTCGAGGCCCAGGAAGAGGTGGGTCATGGTGGTGTTTCCGGCCACGGCTGCGCCGAGGACGGAGCGCCGATCCACGCCCGCTTCGCCGCACATCAGCCCGACGGCCCGGTTGAAGCAGTCGATCACCAGCCGCTGGAGTGTTTCAAGCCCTCCCGGCTGCGCGGCGAACTGAATGCGGGTCAGCACGTCCGCGCCGTGTAAAGCCTGGGGATTGGCGACGCTGCTTTGTGCGAGCACTTCTCCCGTCACAAGGTCCAGCAGATTGAATTCAAGGGTGGTGGTGCCGAGGTCCACGGCCAGACCGCAGAGTTCGTTCTCCGTGTTTCCCGGTTCCAGGGCCACGACTTCCGCCGATGCCGCGGAAAGCGTCAGCGCCGCCGTCACGGCGAAATCGGCGTCGCGCAGCATGCGGGGAACGTCGTTCCAGAGGCGGTAGGGGATCGACACCCGCCGCGAGGGAAAAATGCGGGACAGGGCACGTACCAGCCGGTCGACGTCCGCGAGATTGTCTCCCAGGCGAGGACGGGCGAGTTCAAGGAAGCATTTGCGCACCCACGGCCGAAGCTTTTCCGTTGTTTTCGAAACCGTCGTCAATGGATTTTCCCGGATAGAAGAGAACACGCGCCGCCCCTGAAGGACGGACGATGCGATGAGGGAGTAGCAAGTCTCCCTTTTTTTGTCAACACCGTCATTTATTAAGGGATGACGAGCAGTTACTCGGGGGAAAAAATTCCTTTGCTTTTGCCTCCCCCTCTATGGTATTTTTCCGTCACTGTATACAAAAAACACCGTCGACTGTGCGGAAACATTATTAATAAAGAGGTTTTCCGTTCTCAGGCTATCCCGGTAAACATTACGCCCATGGATACACCGGTGGTCGCGCATGCCTTGATTCACCGGAGGGACTCGTTTGGTTTGAAACGGAGCGTCGTCGCGGCGCTTCAGGAAGAGAATCAGCAGCATTCCCTATCCCAACGCTAAGGAGGCGTCTATGTATTCAAGGAAACGGCTAGTCCTGACGGCGGCCATCGTCGCGGCATGTATCTTTCTGGTACTGCCCGCCATCACCCAGGCCCAGCAGAAACCGTCGCTCGACAAGTGGAAGCCGGCCTTTGATCCTTCCACCGCCAAGTACAAGCTGAAGGTTTCGAACGTTTCCCACCCGGTTCTCAAGGGCGTCTACGCCGGCTTCGCCATACGGGATGAACTGTGGAAGCGTTCCAAGGGACAGATTTTCTTCGAATATCTTCCCTTCTCCATGTTGGGTGGAGAAGTCGAGGTGCTCAACCAGCTGCAAATGGGAGCCATCCAGGGCATGGGGGTTTCATCGGTCGCTTCCACCAACCTCGGGCCCCGTTTCGGTTTGGTGAACCTGCCTTTCCTCATCGACTCCTTCGACAAACTGGACAAATTCATAGGGAACAAGGAGCTGTTCGATTATTTTCTGAAGGCCATGGATCGCGTGGGCATCATGGGGTTGGACATCACCGGTTACGGCAACTATGGCTGGGCCACCACTATCCCCGTAAGAAACATCGAGGACGCCAAAAAGGTGAAATTCCGCATCGCCGAGGCGGCGGTGAACAAACTGCTCTACAAGTCCTGGGGGTTTAACCCCGTGGTCATGCCGTGGCCCGACGTTCCGGTGGCGCTCAAGCAGGGCGTCATCACCGGTCTGGACCATACTCCGGCCGTGTGCAACATCACCGGGAAGTTCGAAGTGGCCAAATTCTTCACCCAGGTCAACTACGCCCAGGGCCTTTTCATCTGGATATTCAACAAGGAATGGTTCAACAAGCTGCCCAAGGATTTGCAGCAGGTGTTCGTTTCCACCGTGCATGACGTATGCGCCGAGATCCGCAAGGAAACGGTGCAGCAGGAAATCGACCAGATCGCCGACGCCAAGAAAAAGGGCATAGAGTTCTTCAAATTGTCCGACGCGGACATGGACACCCTGCGCAAGGAGGGCGACATCGTCCACAAGCAGTACGCCAAGGAGATCGGCGAGGAATACCTCAAAAAGGTGCAGGCATTCATGGGATACAAGCCCTGACCGGGGACATGGTAAAGGAGGAAGGGGGCGGAAGCCCCCCTCCTTCGAACCCGCCCGCGGAACCGTTCCGGAGGTTCAGCCCGAATGATCGACCGATTTTTTGCCGCCGTCGATAAAATCCTGACCTTTTTTGAAGACTGGACGCTCTACCTCGCCACCATGGTTGCGTTGATTTCCCTCTTCATCAACGTGATCCTGCGCTACGGCTTCAACTACTCCCTGGCATGGTCCGAGGAACTGGTACGCGAGGTGATCATCTACACCACGCTCATCGGTTGCAGCGCGGCCATAAAAAGCCGGGCCATGATCAAGATCGACGCCCTGGTGCAGCTCGTGCCCCGGTTGAAACCCGTGCTTTCCACCTGGAGCAACATCGTAACGATTTTGTTTTCCGTCTTCATGCTCTATTACGGCACCCGGATGGTGCAACAGCAGGCCCTCACGGCCCAGAAAAGCATCATTCTGGAAATCCCCCTGGTCTATCTCTTTTGCGTTCTTCCCCTGATGGGAGGCATGATGCTCCTGCGCACCCTTCAGAACATGTGGCTTGATTACAAGGATTCCCGTTCGCGCGCTGCGTAGCGTCGCTGCAGCCATCGCCGCTTCTCTTTCGGATCGGTCGTATACATGGGTTCATCGTATTCGATAATCATACTTCTTGTGCTGCTGGGAGGCATGGCGACCGTCGTGCCGGTCTTCATGTGTCTGTTCTTTACGGCCGTCATCGGCTTCGTAATGTTCACCGACCTGCCGCTCCTGCTGCTGGCACAGACCATCTTCCGCAGCCTGGACAACTTCTCCCTCGTCGTGGTGCTCTTCTTCATCCTTTGCGGCAACATAATGACTGCCGGCACCATCGTGGACAAGCTCATCAAGGTGGCCAACGTGCTGGTGGGGGCGCTGCCCGGAGGGCTCGGCATGGCGGGAGTGCTCGCCTGCGGCCTGTTCGGCGCCATCTCCGGGTCCACCGTGGCCACGGTGGTGGCCATCGGCGGATTCATGATCCCGGCGTTGCTGGAAAACGGCTACGACGAGGAATACGCCATCGGGATCATGACCACGGCTCCCAACCTCGGCGTGATCATTCCCCCCAGTATCTCGATGATCCTCTACAGCATGATCAGCAATGTCTCGCTGGAGGGGTTGTTCCTCACCGGCTTCCTGCCGGGCATCCTGATCATTTTCGGCATGTGCCTGTATTCCTATCTGTTCTACCGACGGAAAACCTCGTTCAAACCCAGGCCCAGGCCGACCTGGCCGGAAATCAAAGCCGTCGTCCGGGAGGGGTTCTGGGCGCTTATGCTGCCGGTGATCATCTTCGGCGGCATTTTTTCCGGCGCCTTCACGGCCAATGAAGCCGCCGTGGTAGCCAGCGTCTACGCCTTCATCGTGGAACTCTTCATCCACGGGGACATGAAGCTTTCCGATGTCAAACGCATCACGGTGAACTCCGCGGTCACCTCCGCCACGCTCCTCATCATCGTGGCCGGAGCCACCTGCTTCGGCAGGTACCTCACCCTGGAAGCCCTGCCCGCCCGCATCACGGAAATGGTGCTGGCCAACATCTCGCAGCCCTGGGTCTTCCTGCTGGTCATCAACGCCCTGCTGCTCATCGTGGGAATGTTCATGGACATCATCTCGGCCACGCTCATCCTCGGGCCCATCTTCCTGCCCATGTGCGAGGCGTTCCACATCAATTTCGTTCACTTCGGCCTGCTGCTCACGGTCAATCTGGCCATAGGCTACTGTACTCCGCCCATGGGGGTGAGCCTCTACATCACCGGGGCGCTGACCAATCGGGACCTTATTTACGTCACCAAGGCATCGCTGCCGTTCCTCGCCATTCAGATCGCCGTCTTGATGCTCATGACCTACTGGCCCGGGGCCGCGCTCTGGCTGCCCAGACTGATGGGCTTCGTCCAATGATCGCCGGGCCGTCGGGTGCTCCCCTGCGCACCGTGCCGCCCTTTTGTTCCGTCGGAGGAATACCATGGAGAAACTGAAGGTACTGCTTCCGGTTGACGGGATGAGAAACTCCGCGCCGGCGGAAGACTACGTCATTGAACTCAACGACCGCACGCCGCTGGACGTTACAGTCGTCAACGTCTTCGACACCAGCCAGCTGGAAGGCAGGGGGTTGAACATCGGGCTGCAGGACAAAGTCCGCGAATCCCACATGCACTTCATGAAAAAAATCCTGGATGAGGTCATGGACAAACTCGCCGCCGGAGGAGTGCAGGCCGCCCACAGGATCGTTTCCGGGAAACCGGGCAACGTCATCTGCAATCTGGCCATGGACGAAAATTTCGAACTGCTGGTCATCTCGGACAGCGGCCTGTCGGATTTCCAGGACTGGCTCGCCGGAAGCGTCACGCACTACGTGCTCTACCGCTGTACCGTTCCGGTGGTGCTGGTCAAACACCGCTTTCCCAAAACACGAGGGGAATGACGGAGTTCCCTCCCCCGCCCCGTAGTGGCTCCGATTGAAGCGGAACGCTCTTCCCTTGTTGCGAGGAGACATGCACATGTTCAGGACCAGAATCACCGACCTGCTCCGGATAGAGCACCCCATCGTCGGCGGGACCATGATGCACCTGTCGCGGGCCGGGCTGGTGGGCGCGGTTTCGGCCGCCGGCGGGCTGGGCGTCATGGCGTCGGCCATCTTTACGGACAAGGAATCCTTCCGCCGGGAAGTGCGCAAGTGCAAGGAGATCACGTCCAAGCCCTTCGCCGTGAACCTCAATATGTTCCCGGCCATGCGCAAGATCGACAACAACGAATACATCGACGTGATCCTGGACGAAGGCGTGAGCGTGGTGGAAACCTCCGGGCACAAGGCGCCTGAGGAGTACATCGATCGATTGAAGCGGGAAGGCGTGAAGGTGATCCACAAGTGCGTGGGCGTGCGCTACGCAAAAACCGCCGAGCGGCTCGGCGTGGACGCCGTCACCGTGGTGGGATACGAGAACGGCGGCGCCACGGGAACGCTGGACGTCACCACTCTGTGCCTCACGCCGCGCGTAGTGGACGAACTCTCCGTGCCCGTCATCGCCGGGGGAGGAGTATGCGACGGTCGGGGGGTGGCCGCCCTGCTGGCGCTGGGCGCCGAAGGCGTCATCATGGGCACGCGGTTTCTGGCTTCGACCGAATGCCCCCTCCACCCGCGCGTACGGGAAGCACTCGTCGCCGCCCATGAGACCGACACCACGCTGGTGATGCGTTCCATCGGTAATACCCACCGGGTATGGTCCAACGATGCGGCGAGGGCCGTGTCGGAAAAGGAGCGCGAAGGAGCCACGCTGGAGGAACTCATGCCGCTCATCGCGGGCGAAAATTCCCGAAGGCTGTACGACAACGGCGCTCTCGACGCGGGCATCATGTCGTGCGGCCAGGGAGTGGGGCTTGTCCGTTCCATCAAACCGGCGGCGGACATCATGCGCGATATCATGGATGAGGCCCGTGACGCCGTGCAGCGTCTCAGTTCGCTCTTGACCGTCTGAAAGGTGTTTCCGGGGAAATTCCGGAAAAATCAATTTACCCTTCTTTCCTCCCGAGTTCTCCGATGTTCTAATAAAGGTGAGGAGGGATGACATGGCCGGAGCCGGTCAAGGGAATAAGACTGGCTTCTTTCTTGTCAGCCCCATGGGATTTCCGCCCTTCCTTTCCCTTCGGGGCACTTTCCCGCGAAAAACCCGACCGATCGGCCATAATTCCTCCCATGAACCGAGAATTTCCGGGAGTTACCTCCGATGTGAAGGAGAGGCGACTCCGGAAGGGAAGGGACGGATACCTTGCAGAGAAGAGATTTTTTGAAAGCGGCGATTTCCGGAGCGGCCGGCATACTCCTCACCGAAAGCAGGATGGTCCATGGCCTGACGCGCCCGGAAAGGGCAGTCCGTGAATTCCGTTTCTCGGCGTCTTCCGCGAAAGTGAACCTGGGCTCGGCGGTGGATTTCACGGCTTATACGTTCAACGGGCAGGTTCCGGGCCCGGAAATCCGGGTCAAGGAAGGGGAGACCATCCGAGTAGTGCTCACGAACCTGCTCCCGGAGCCCACGACCATCCACTGGCACGGAATTCCGGTACCCAATGAGATGGACGGCGTACCCCACGTCACACAGAATCCGGTGGAACCGGGAGGGACTTTCGTTTACGAATTCAAGGCCCAACCCGCGGGCTCCTTCATGTATCACTCTCATTTCAAATACCAGTTGGACCAGGGCCTCTACGGCCCGCTCATCATAGAACCCGCGGGACAGCCGGCTCCATTTAACCGGGAATTCACGCTGGTGCTCGAGGACTGGGTGATGAGGAACGGCGGAGGCGTGGCGCCGGTATCCCGAAGGCCGCCCGGGGGCATGGGAATGGGCATGATGGGGGGCGGACGGATGCGCGGAAGAACCCCTCGGCCCGGCATGATGCCGCTTCTGGAACCCGTATATGACGGCTACGCGGTCAACGGGCGCGTGGGTGAAGCAATCGAGCCGCTTCGGGTGGAGAAGGGCCAGCGGGTAAAGCTCCGGCTCATAAATCCTTCCTCCGCCACCATCTATGATCTGAGGCTGGCCGGCCACGCATTGACCATCACGCATCTGGACGCCAACCCCGTGAGACCCCGCGTAGTGGACGTGCTGAGAATCGGCATGGGTGAGCGATACGACGTGGAATTCCCGGCCGACAATCCGGGCGGTTGGTTCCTGGCGGCCCGTGAGACCGGATACGGGGAGGGAACGTTGCGCATCCCGGTTGTCTATAACGGTACCGGAAGGGGTGCGCCGATACTTCCCGATTTTGTGGGGCCGCTCCGTTTCGCTTCCTACTGGGACCTGGAGGCAGCCGGGGAGGTTGCCGATACGGACTTCCCGCCTCGTGTTCACCGTTCCTTTCGGCAGATTCTGAGCGGCGGCTCGCCGTACTGGACCATCAACGGACAGGTCTATCCGGACGCGGAGCCTCTATTCGTGGCCCGGGGCGAACGCGTGCGCATCCAGTATGGTAACATGAGCATGATGCCGCATCCCATGCACCTACACGGCCATTTCTTCCGGGTGGTCAATCCGAACCTTCCGGAAAAAAAGTGGCTCCGTAAGGATACCCTTATCGTCGATCCCATGGGAAGGGCGGAGATAGAGTTCATCGCCGATAACCCGGGGAACTGGTTCCACCACTGTCACAATCTGTACCATATGGAGGCTGGCATGGCGAACGTGGTGCGTTACTTTTCTAAATGAAGAAGGGAGCGATCGCCCGGCTTGGCCGCGATCCGGATGACGCCGGGAGAAGGGGGTAAGCAGAGATGAACGTAAAGCGATGGATGCAGGCAGCGCTGCTGGCGGCGAGTGCGCCCGCCGCAACGGCTCACGCCCAGTGGAGGGGTTACGACAACTGGGGCGGCGGCATGATGGGGGGGTACGGCGGCTACGGCATGGGCGGGTTCGGAGGAATCTTCATGATCGTGTTCGGGATATTGATCATCGTCGGCATCATCGTTCTCATTCGGTGGATGCTCCATTCGTCCCCCTCGAACCGGAACGGCTGGCAGGGGCAGGGCGGAGATCGGTCCCTGGACATCCTGCGGGAACGGTATGCCAGGGGAGAAATCAACAAGGAAGAGTTCGAACAGAAGAAACGGGACCTGGGGTCCCGTTGACGCGCATCGCGGCCGCTACTGTCCGATGATGCGGAAGGAGGAAGCCATGAACAGGTATGGAGTGCTGCTGACGGTCACTTTGTCCGTATTCCTGCTGGGAGCGGTCGCGCTCGCGCAGGGGCAGGGCATGATGGGCAATTACGGCTACGGCTACGGTCCGCCGCCCGACCAGGGTGGGTACAATTGCCCGAACTGCGGCGGAGGATATTATGGGTATGGCCAAGGCGGCTACGGGTACGGCATGGGACCCGGCATGATGAACCGGGGATACGGCGGCTACGGCGTGGGGCCGGGGATGATGAACCGCGGGTATGGCGGCGGCTACGGCATGGGACCCGGTATGATGAACCGCGGCTGGGGTCCCGGCCAGGGGTACGGGCCCGGCTACGGTCAGGGGCCCGGCTATGGTCAGGGGCCCGGCAACGTACAGACGCCGGTGGATGAAAAGGAAGCCAAGTCCATGATCGAGGGCTACCTTTCATCGACCAGAAACCCCAACCTCAAGCTGGGGAAACTCGAAGACAAAGGGACCTATTTCGAGGGCGAAATCGTGACCAAGGAAGGGTCCCTGGTGGACAAAATCGCTGTGGACAAGGAAACGGGCTGGATGAAACCCGTCTACTGAATCCTCTTCCGGCGAGCCTCGCCACCGGAGCGGGTGAACGCAAGGGCAAATAACCTTTTTTACGGCACGCGGATAATTGACTTGTCCTGCGCTTACTGGTAGTTTGGCTTCGGAAGTGGATAGCTCACTGGTGGGGCTCCCGGACTTCAAATCCGGTGTGGGGGGCTAACGACCTCCCAGGTGGGTTCGATTCCCATGCACTTCCGCCATCGGTTAAATCAAGGACTTACTTCTTGTGGGTAAGTCCTTTTTTTTGCTCGCCAAGGTTCACAGGGAAGAGTGCACCCCTGAGCCTCCCCCAACAGCATGGACTTAAAGCTTATTCACACCCTCAGGCTTCCCAAATTCCTGGGTCCACCTCAAATTTCTCTATGGAGATGGCTCCTCTGCTGATAAAATACTTTCAATAAGGATTTGTTTATGGTTGACTGAGTTAATGAGGGGGCACTTAATTTGCAAGTTTTTCTCCCAAGAGATTAGGTCAGTCATGCTTTCATTTCAAGATATAATTTGATGAATTTGGTTCAATGGTTATCCTTTTGCGACAGACTTGGGAAGAGAAATCTTGGTGGATGAACAAATGAGCAATGTTACCTTAAAACCAGCAACTGAATCCAATGTCCTAAAGATCATCAGAGGGATGCGTCCCGAACTCGCCGAGCGGTTCAGCGTGAAGCGTATCGGCGTCTTCGGGTCCATTGCAAGAGGCGATGAAGGCCCTGAAAGCGACGTGGATATCCTCGTCGAATTGGAAGAGCCCACTTTCGATCACTATATGGACCTCAAGTTCAGGCTGGAAGAGGCCCTCCAGCGCCCGGTGGACCTTGTCATGGCAGACACGTTGAAACCCCGCCTCAAGCCGGTGATAGAGCGGGAAGCTGTCTATGCCTAGAGACCCTCGTCTGTACTTGGACGATATTCTGGAAGCAATAGGCAATATTCGAGTGTATACGTCGGAGATTGACTATGCCGGGTTCGAAAAAGACAAGAAAACCCAGGATGCCGTAGTTCGCAATTTGGAGATCATAGGCGAAGCCGCCGGACACCTGCCGGAATCCCTGTGTGTCACTGCTCAAGAAATCGAATGGCGTAAGATCATCGGTCTCAGGAACATTCTGGTACATGAATATTTCGGCGTCAGCCTTCCCGTGGTGTGGGATGTGGTGCAAAATAAGCTTGATGCGCTTGAGACAGTCTGTCGAAAACTCATTGCCGACTGTGCGCTTGACCTGAAATAATAAAATTGAAATATCCTACTGTTAGCGCTCATGGTTTGCTTGACTTCAAATCCGGTGTGGGGGGCTAACGACCTCCCAGGTGGGTTCGATTCCCATGCACTTCCGCCATTTGTGGATAGAAAAGAAGGACTGATCTCTCAACGAGACATCAGTCCTTTATTTTCCCCATTTATCATTCCTCCCCCGACGTTCGGTTTCTCCGCCCGGCCGAGGGCCGACATTCCTTCATTTGTCCAGTTGAACGGATACGGGCACCGGCTTGGACACGGTGTTGAATACCGGCGAATATTTCTGCGCCATTTCGATGAGTTCTTCCTTTTCCTTCTCCGACAGGTCGGCGTCGATTTTGAAATAGACGCGGATGTTCCCATACCCGACCGGCACTTCTTTCGAAAGCCCCAGGAAGCCGCGCAGGTCGATGTCGCCTTCGAGCCGCGATTCGATTCCGTGGATTTCGATCCCCTTGGCGGCGGCATGGTACACCATCGAACTGGTCAGACACCCGATCAGCCCGACCAAGAGGTATTCCACCGGATTGGGACCAATATCTTCACCCAATAGGAGCGGCGGTTCGTCCTCTTCCAGCTCGAAGGGTTTCTCGTGCGGATTGTTTTTCAGCGCTCCATAGAAGTCTTTGACGAACGCCCGGTTGTGTCCCCCTTTCACCCATTTGTCCGTAGCCCGGAAATGAAACTTGGCGATCTCCGGATTCTTTTTTATGGCATCGATGGTCGCGAGCAATGCTCCCACGTCCACCCCGTTCACCATATTGCCCACATTGTCCACTTTGAGTGCTGCCATCCGTCTCATGGCGTTTTCCCCCTTATTGCGCTTCTTTCCGTTTCATTCGGGAGTGTTAAGTATTTTTAATTGTTTATGGCTTACCTTTGTATATAGTTACCGATATTTTTAAAGGCAATACGGGGCTATCCCTTTTTCGCCGAAGCGTCCACAAGGTCCGGGGAAAGTGCGCGGCCTCGGCCGGGTCCCGTTCAACGGCTCGACGGAAGACCGTGTGCGTCCGCAGGGCTTACGGCTGGAACGGCCGGGGATTCGACGTTGGAACGGTCGTCAGAAATAGCGTTTTGTCGTTCCGAAAGAAGGGATCGGAAGAAGCAGTCTCAAAAAACGATACGCGAACTACAGGTCTGAGCCTGCCGGAGGAAGTGTTTTTTGTCGGTTGCCGCCGGCGGGACGTTACCCGAGCAGTGCATGGAGGATCAACGGGTCCTGCTTGCCCTTCACCTTGGTGGGGGGGAGTTCCTTCACCACGAATTCCGCTCCCAGACGCTGCCGCGTTGTGTCGCTCAGCAGAATGTCGTGGTCGAAATCCTTGGTGAGGTCCTGAATACGCGACGCCACGTTCACCGTGTCCCCCACCAGCGAATACGTCAGCCGATCGGGGCCGCCGACGTTGCCCGCCAGCACCATACCCGTGTTCACGCCTATGCCGTGCCGGATGGGTTTTTTCCCCTTGAGGGCGATTTCGGCGTTGAACTTCTCCAGTTCCGCGCGCATCGCCAGGGCCGCGCGCGCCGCTGCGGCGGGATGATCGTCCAGCGACAGGGGCACGCCGAAAACGGCCTCGATTTCGTCGCCGATGAACTGCAGGATGAGGCCGTTGTGGCGTCGTATGGCTTCGGCCATGGCCTGAAAATATCCGTTGATGATCCTCACCGCTTCCTTGGGTTCCATGGAGTCCACAAAGGGGGTGAAATCCCTCAGGTCAGCAAACAGCACCGTGGTCTCCCGCATCTCCCCCTCCAGGGGAATGCGCCCGCCCAGGATTTCGTCCCGTATTTCCGGCGACACGTACCGACCGAAGGTCGAACGTATCACCTCCCGTTCGGCCAGCCCCTCGATCATGGTGTTGGTGGAATCTCCCAGCGTCCCGATTTCGTCGTTGCTGACCACCCGCACCCGTGAGGAGTAATCGCCCTGCCGGACCCTCTCCACCACCGACAACATGTCCTCCAGCGGCTCCAGGATGGAACGGCTCACCAGCCTGTTTAAAATACCCGCGTACACGAAGAAGACGGCGAAGAGCACCAGGCTGAAGCGTACCACCCCCGAGGCGAAGGTGAGTGCGTCGATGTCGAACCGCTTCACTTCCCAGGCCAGGGTGATGAGCGTGACCACCAGGACGGCCATGGGGACGAGCCCGGACAGCCGATACACCGCCCGAATCCTCTTGCTGATGAGCAGCCGGGCCGCTCCTTGCAGTTCGGCGAGCCGCCCCCCGGGGAAGAACAGGGGAATGAGGATCTTACGCGCATGGGTTTCCGTGGAGAAGAACGCAAAAGCGGCGGCGATGAGGCCGATCATGGAGGTTCGTATCCAGAGCACCAGGGCCGAGTGGATATCGATATTCCCAACGAGGTAGCCGTAGCCGAAAAAAATCACGGGCAGCGTGACCCACAGGGCCAGGTGGGTGGGGATGATCAGGAACGGGACGTTGAGGAGGCGTTGGCGTGCTTTTTCCAGGAGGCTCTCCGACGGTTGTTCCCCTTGTGTCCAGAGCCGGACGCATTGCGAAATCGGCTTGAGGATGCGTGACATGATGAGCACGAGGGGGACCAGGACCCCCAGCATCACGGGAGAGGAACGTTCGAGCCCGAAAAGGGTGAACACCGGTTTCCCCGGATGGGCCAGCCCGGAAAAATGGGTCGTGATGAAGTGCATGGGGGTGGAAATGTCGAGCACGCCCACCACGATCTGGCTGACCAGGGTGGCGACGATATTCTTCCGGTAGTATCCCCTGATGGACCGGCGTGCTTCCAGGGCCGTAATCGGCCGTTCGCTTCGCGCTTTCCCCAACGAATTCATGGTCGGTTGCCGCACTCCCGGCTGACGGAAGAACTTCGCGCCGATTTTGTGGTGAATTCCTGCACCAGCATAATAATGGTTTTCCCGGTTCCGGCAAGCGTTTTTTCCGGCCTTGCATCCGGCTTCGGCCCTATCGGGAGCGTTCACATTGCGCGGATATGCCCTTTGCCCTCGCGGCCCCTGTTCACCGCCAACCAGTCGCCGGTATAATGGAGGAAACGGGGCATGAAGTTCTCCACCGGCGCCATGTTTCCCTCCGCCTATCGCGGCCGGGTGTTCATTGCCGAGCACGGGTCGTGGAACCGGTCGGTTCCGGTGGGATACCGGGTGGTATCGATAAAGGTGAAGGACGGCCGCGCATCGAACGCGGAAGTGTTCGCCGAAGGGTGGCTTCAGGGAGATTGGGCGTGGGGACGGCCGGTGGATGTACTGGTGAAGCCCGACGGTTCGCTGCTCGTTTCGGACGACCGGGCCGGGGCCGTCTACCGGATCAGCTATCGCAAGCCCTGACGGTTCGCTTCTCCGGCTTTTCGTAACGAACCGTATGCGGCGCGGGCTTCACGTTCGGAACGTTCATTTTCTCTCCGGCCGGACCGTTCCCCGATAGGTCCCGTCCATTTTCACCAATCCCCGGCAGAAGGTGTCGAGATGGCTGCGCATG
Source organism: uncultured delta proteobacterium (assembly GCA_963826125.1). Classification (GTDB taxonomy): domain Bacteria; phylum Desulfobacterota; class Desulfarculia; order JACQYL01; family CAWGVV01; genus CAWGVV01. The sequence goes on from CAWGVV010000001.1 coordinate 2,531,118, forward strand.
GTCCTCTCGGCGGCTTCCGCGTCTCCCGCCATAACGGCGTTCACCAGGGATTCGTGTTCGCCCGCCCCGTGTATTTCCGTGTGGTCCGTCGGCCCCACCACGGCCACGATTTCATGGGTGAGCCTGATCATGGAATTGACGATGGCCGTGAAGAGGTAATTTCCGCACATTTCCGCCAGGATGAAGTGGACGGCGGTGAGCCGCTTCATTCTTTCCTCAGGGGTAGCGGACGGGTCCCACTCCGCAAGCAGGGCGTTTTTCAACCGCTCCCTGAAAGGATCGTTCACGTTGAGGGCGGCGAGCCGCGCCACTTCCGGTTCTATGTGCTTCCGCACCTCATTGAGTTCCGGGATGGTGAGTTTGTTGGCGAGGTAGAGGTCCAGGAAGCCGCCGCTCAGGTTGTCGGACGTCAACTCGGTGACGAAGGCCCCGCCGTTGGGGCCCTGGCGGATGGCGACGAACCCGGTCATTTCCAGTGCCCGGAGGGCTTCCCGCACCACCCCCCGGCTCACCTGGAACTGTTCGGTGAGTTCCCGCTCCGAGGGAAGCTTTTCGCCTGCCGGAAACTGGCCGTTCAGGATGGCTCCCTTGAGCTGGGCAAGGACTTCCCCGGATACGCGGCCGTGCCTGATCGGTTTGAATTGTAAAACTTTTTCCATAAGTTATGGATATAGAGCAAATTCTTTCGTTTGGCAAGCACCTCTCCCCCCGGATTTCACCCCGCATATCACCCCTTGAACGAAGCGCCCTAAGAAAAGTCTAACCATAATTTCATACAAGCATAACGTTACCCTCCTCCGGCAGGCGTATCCTTTACCAAGATTGAAGGAAAAGGGGCGCCGGAGCTTGCCCGAGGCCTCCGCCCGGTTTCGAATGAGGACGAAAAAACGCAAGCGCCATGAATTGTGCGTGTGCGGCGGGTGCGTAGTCATTCAACGCGCTCCGCCCGCGCGGTGTAGGGGGGTGATAGCAGACTGAATACGGTTGAACGACACCTAAACGATGTATCCTCCTGAGCTTCCACCCGCCTCCATCTGCTCTTCATCGAAAACCGATCCGCGGGCTATCCAAGACGCAAAAAAGGTCAAGTAAGAAAACGCAACTTTTCTATCCCGAAGGGGAGGTATAGTAATGCGATTCAGGACTTACGGCCTGGCATTGGCTGTGGCAGTCCTTCTGCTGCAATCCACTTTTTTCATGCTCCCGGCATCCGCCGACGCGCCCTGGTTTGTTAAAAAGGGAGGACAGAAGAACACGTCCGTAACAGCCCAACCCGACGTCGGGCAGGACATTGCTGCGTATTTCAACAATCCCGACAACGACCCCTCGCTTACTCAAGAGCAAATGATTTCACTGCTCAAGCAGCATGTCAGGTATGTCTTCGTCATCTTCAATGAGAATCACTCGTTCGACAACGAGTTCGGCACCTTTCCCGGTGTGAACGGCCTTTATTCGGACGGGCAGAAGCCCCGCTCAGCCGCCGACACGCCGGGCTTCACCCAGACCTATACGGACGCCGACGGCCTCCAGGTAACGGTCCAGCCATTCCGGATCGGAGCCGACCAGAATTCCAGCGTCGTCGATAGCGTCGATCACTCCCACACCGGGCTCGCAAAAAAGATCGACGTGGTTGACAACGTGCCGCAGATGGACGGATTTGCCAAGGATGAGTACGATCGCTTCGCCTCAAAAGGGGGGGACGCCAACATCGCTGAAGGCAAACAGTTCGCCCGCCTTGTGATGTCGCACATCGATGGCGATACCATCCCGTTCTTCTGGCTGTGGGCCAGTCGATTCACCATGTTCGACAACATCTTCGCCACCGAGGACACCCCCTCCACCCCGAACGCCGTGGCGATGATCGCCGGGCAGTCCGGTGAAACGCAATGGGTCAAGCACGGCCCGGATGGCCAAACCTATACCGTGGGCGACCATACCGGCACGACCCAGGGACCGCCGCTGGTCAACGATCCCCAGCCTTTCTACGGATCGCAGTTCGACACCACGGCGGACGACAGGCAGCCCGCAGGCCCGAGAGAGTACTATGGAGACACCAACATCGCCTCCAACCTGACCTTCGCCAGCCTGCCGTTGACGTTCGAGGGCAGGAACGTTGCCTCCACCATGGCCGGGAACCTGAATCCGGCTTTCGACCTGGCCGACATTCAGCAGGACATCCCCTATATCCAGCAACTCGGAACCACTCCCGTCAACTGGCGTTGGTACCAGGAGGGGTACGGCCTCGAGTCCACGGACACGGACGGGGTCGCATCGCACGATTCCTATGTTACCCACCACAACGGGGCGCAATATTTCGGCTATATTTCCAATACTCCGGAAGTGAGCGCCCACCAGCGCAGCCTCACGAACTTCTTCACCGACATGGCGAACAATACGATAGACGGCGGGTCCGACAAGGCTTCCGGCCCGTTCAACAAGGCCCTGCCCGCAGGAGGCGTTTTCTACATCCGCGGCGGCTACACGAACCAGGCTGGACTGCTGCCGGCGATCACCAACCCCAACACTCCGCCCGATGAAGTGGCGGCCATCAATAAGGCCAAGGCGGGCGATGACGACCACCCGGGCTATACCGACCGACAGCTCAGCGAGGCGATGGCGGCCCGCGTGATCAATGCAATTGCGGGGAATGAGAACCTTTGGGAACATTGTGCGATCATTATCACCTACGACGAGTCGGACGGCTTTTACGACCATGTCCCGCCGCGTATCCTTTCCTATGGTCCCAATGGGCTGCCGCTCTCCAGGGGAATTCGCGTGCCGCTCATTCTCATCTCGCCTTTTGCGCGGACGCACGCCGTTTCGCACGTAGAGGGCGATCATAACTCAGTGATCGAGACGATCAATTATATCTTCGGGCTTCCGCCGCTCGCCAGCCTTCCCGATGAGGCGCAAGCGCTTGAGGCCGGTAACTCTCCGGAGTTCAACAAGTTCGGCCCCGCCGGATTCGAGCAGAAATACCTGGGACCGCGCGACATCAACTCGCCCATATCCGAAAGCCTCCTGTCGGGCTTCGATCCCAAGCGTCTGATGGGTACTTCTCCGATACTTCCGGCATCGTTCGCCATGATTCCGGATAGTGTGGTGAATTCCCTTCCGCACTTCGGCGGCCATGGAATGAGCGCCATCGGGATCGTTCCCGAGGATGTCCGGCAAGGAATTGCCAACAACATCCCCGACGGATTCAACCCGCTGCCGAGCACGTACCCGACAGCCAACTGATAAAAAGGAAGTTCGAATGGGGGCGAGCCGTAAGGTGGCCCCCATTCGTTATTCGGTCCGTGCGTCGGACCATCTTTCCGTGCTCTTTCCTGGGAGGAAACATGCGTCTCTTTTCCATATTGCTGGCTCTGTTTATGACCTGCTGGTCTCTCTCCGACGCCATGGCGGGCTCTGTGCTGGACCGCGTGAAGGCGCGTGGCGTCATTCGATGCGGCAGCGTTGCACGACCGGGCCTGGCGGAGGTCGAAAGCCGCGGCCGCTGCAAGGGCCTTGAAGTCGAAATCTGCCGTGCGGTCGCTGCTGCCGTGCTCGGCTCCCCCGACCACGTCGAATACCACGTATACGAGACAAAGAAAGAGTTCGATGCCGTGCGGAACCATCTGGACGACATCGATTTCCTCACCGGTTCCGAAATCGCTGACCAGAAGCTGGCGGGCAAGGTGCTGCCCGGTCCCACCGTCTTCGTCGAATCCCTCAACGTAATGGTATCGACCGCTTCACCCGTGCACCACGTTGAAGACCTCAAAGACGAAAGCGTCTGCTACATGATCGGCAGTCCGGTCGAGAGGAGCCTGTCGGCGTACTTCGACAGAATCCATCACAACTGGTTCCGTCGGGCTTTCTCCGAAGAGGGGGAGATGAACGATACCTACGTCGTGCAGAATTGTCAGGCCATTGCCGGCGAAATTACCACCCTGGCGACGACTCGCCTTGAACACGGCGTGAAAAACCTAACCAGCCGCATCCTCCCCGAAGCATTGGCCGTCTTCCCGGTGATGGCCGTTACGGGAACGGACGATGCGCAGTGGTCGGCGATTGTTGCGTGGACCATACACACGCTGATAAGCGCGGAGAGGCCGAAAACCCGTTGGTATGCCGGGGGCGCCGGGGCCATGCCGATCGCGGCTCCGGAACTGGGTTTGGACAAGGATTGGCAGACCCGGGTTCTCAGCGCCGGCGGCAACTATGGCGACATCTACGAACGCAACCTCGGCATGAAATCCCCGCTCCACATCGAGCGCGGCCTCAACGGAAATCAACTCTTTGGGGGGCTGCTTCTCAGCCCGTTTCTCGAGTGAAGGAAAGAGCGGCTTCCGACACCAAAAAGGTCGAGGGACTTGGCCGAAAAGAGGCGAAGTCCCTCTTTACACCTGGCGGTGGCGAGCCGTTACATTCATCAAGCCTCATCGGTAGGTCATCGTTCCGCCCCTGAAACCATCATTTGCTTCTAGTGCCGCGATCCGCGCCATTTCCCGGACCGGCCGGCCCAACGTCTGTTCGGTAACGAAGGAGCCGGGCGGATTGACACGGGTCCCCTTAATGTATTATGTACGACCAAATAGTATACGGTATGCAAAGCCTCGCGGCCGACTTCATTCGCCCAAGGTCAAGGGCGTCAGGACGAAGTCGCATTTCCAAAGGGGTTCTTTTCGTCTAAAGTGCGGAACCGCAAAACAACGAACAAAGGGTCCATGAATGAACCTGGCGCGCAATCTTGAACGATCGGCCGATTTTTTCCCCGACCGCGTTGCCGTCATCGAAGGCGACGCTCGTACGACCTATGGACGACTCAACGAAGAGGCCGGCAGAATCGCTTGTGCCCTGGCTGCGAAGGGGATAAAGCCGGGCGACCGCGTTGCCCTGTGCAGTCCGAACTCGGCCCGGTGGCTGGCGTTCTACTTCGGCGTCCTCAAGTGCGGGGCCGTGGCGGTTACCCTGTCGGCGATGCTGTCACCGCCCGAACTGGCGTTGCTGCTCCGGCACTGCCGCCCCGTGGCGGCGTTCACCACCGCGGAACGGGCGGAGGAGTTCGAAACGCTGCGGGAGGAAATCGGACTCAGGTTCATCGTACGCGCGGGTGAGGAAACCGAAGCCATGATGAGTCGGGCGGAAGGACCCCTGTCGGCGGTGGATCGGGATCGGGACGACACGGCGGCGATCCTCTACACCGGAGGCACCACCGGCCTGCCCAAAGGCGTCATGCTGAGCCACAACAACATCAACAGCGCCATCCACAACGTGGTGTTCTACGAACGTTCCACCGAAAACGACCGGGCCCTCTGCTTCCTGCCGTTCAACCACGTGTTCGGGCAGATGCACATCATGAACGCCACCATCTACAGCGGAGGGGGACTGGTGCTGCTGCCGGGCTTCGACATGGACAAAGTGTTGCATGCCGTCCGTGTTCACGAGGTGACCAAGTTTTTCTCGGTCCCCACCATCTACGTGCGGTTTCTGCAGGTGCCGGGAATACGTGAAAAGCTGGGCGGCGTGCGCTACTGTTTCAGCGCCGCCGCGAGCATGGCCCGTGAACTGGTGTCCCAGTGGCGGCAAGAAACCGGCCTCAACATCCACGAAGCCTACGGCCTGACCGAAAGCGCCTCCATGGCCACTTACAACCACTACCACCAACACGTGGTGGGGTCGGTGGGCACCGCGGCGGGAACCGTGGAGCTGACCGTCAGGGACATGGAAGGGCGGTTGGTGGAACAAGGGCTGGAAGGTGAAATCTGGCTGCGCGGGCCCAACATCATGAAGGGCTATCTGGAAAACGAGGAAGCGAACCGGGAAGCCTTCCACGACGGCTGGTTCCGTTCCGGGGACATCGGGTACACGGGCGAACGGGGATATCTGTTTCTCGTGGACCGGCTGAAGGACATGATCATCACCGGGGGAGAGAACGTCTACCCGCGGGAGGTGGAAGAGGCCCTCTGCTCCCATCCCGACGTGATCGAATGTGCGGTGATCGGGCTGCCGGACCGGGAATACGGGGAACGGGTGGCGGCCTATATCGTGCCCCGGCGCGGCCCGTCCGTCGATGGGCCGGAAATGAAGTCGTTTCTGAAAGCCCGTCTTTCGCCGTTCAAAGTGCCCAAGGAGTACGTGGCCGTGGATCATCTCCCCACGAGCCCGGCGGGCAAGATATTGAAGCGGGAGCTGCGGAAACAGGTGATCGAGGGAAAGTAGGGAGGGGTCCGTTCGGCCGGGTGTGATCGTTTTTACCGTGCAATTCGCCGGCGCGCGTTCGCCTTTTCCCCACCCTCACCATGAACGTTCCCGTCAGGCGCTCATGGTCCGCAGGTAGGACTTCAGGTTGAGCTTCTGGTTCTTGATCCCCAGTTTGTTCCGCAAATGATAGCGGTGAGCCATGATGGTGTTGTCGGACAGATTCATCAGTTCGGCGATTTCCTTGGTGGTGCGTCCTTCCCGGATGAGATCCGCCACCTGAATCTCGGTCGGCGTGAGGTGCAGGAACCGGGACGAGAGCCGGGTGAGAAATGGCGAAACCATGTCGGAAAGGTGCGATCCGAGGATGTCGATGAGCATCTTCTGGGTGGAATCCAGCCGGGTGTTCTTCATTTTCTCCAGGTAGGGCATCACCATCTGCCGCACGTTGGAAAGCACCGTCTCCTCCAGGTCCACTTTGTCATCCTCCCGCCGTTTGAGCAGGATTTTGAGCGCGGTGTTCATCTCCTCCAGTTCCCGGGTCTTGGCTTCCAGCTGCTTCTCATTTCTCAGGATGGCTTCCTCGGCCTTCTTGCTCCGGGTAATGTCGCGCACCGTGCCTTCCACGCCCATCACCCGGCCGCGATGGTCGAAAACCAGGCATGCGTTGATCGAACCCCAGACAACGGTCCCGTCCTTGGTCCTGAAGCGGGCCTCGAAGTTTTCCGTGGCCCCCTCTTCGAGCACCAGGGATATGAACCGGTCCCATTCCTCGGTGTTGAGGGTATAGTCCCGCACATTGGTGCCGACAAACTCCTCCGGTGTGTACCCGGTGACCCTCCTGCATGCCGGGGAAGCGAGGAGAATTTTCCCCTCCAGGTCGACGCTGCAGAAGAGATCGTGGAGGTTTTCAAAGAGGCGCCGGTACTGCTCCTCACTTTGCCGCAAAGCTTCTTCCGCTCGTTTGCGGTCCGTCACCTCGTCGATAATGGAGAGCAGATAGAGGGGCCTTCCCGCCGAATCGCACAGCATGCGAACGCACACGTTCACCCATACGACGGTGCCGTCCTTCCGGACGTACCTCTTTTCCCGCTGACAGCGGTCCACGCGGCCCGATATGAGATCGGCCATTCGCGCCTTGCAGTCATCCAGGTCTTCGGGGTGGATGATGTCGGCTTGGTACATGGACGCCAATTCGCGGTCGGAGTAGCCGACGATCCGGCAATATTCCTCGTTGGTCTGCATGAACCGTTGTTCGATGGAAATAATGGCCGCCCCCACCGGGGCCTGGTCGAAGATGTAACGAAACCGCTCCTCGCTCTCCCGCAGCGCCTCTTCCGTCTGCTTCCGTCTGGTGATGTCGGTGGAAAAAGCCAGGATGGCCGGGGACCCTACGTCGGTAATGAGGATGGCATAGGTCTGTACCCATCTCAGCCGTCCTTCTTTGGTGAAAATGCGGAACTCGTAAGGGTCTTCGAGAGGCTTGCCGGAAATGCGCGCCGCGAAACGGTCGAGAAGCGTTTGTACGTCTTCGGGATGAATGAACGAACCGATTCTGTCCACTCTGACCGCTTTCAACTCTTCCGCCGTGTATCCGGTTATGTCGGCGGTGGCCTGATTGACGAAACTGAGACGGAGGGGGTTCAGATGAATGATGACAATTCCCTGGGGCGAACGTTCGAGCAGGATGCGGTAGATATCTTTGTGCTGAGACCGGTCGTCGAGCGCTTTCACGGACAATTCCGGCGGCAGCTGAGTCCCGGCGCCTGATTGCGTACGATTTACCATTACGGCCTCCCGTGCTTCCCCGAGCATATTGTTTTCCGAAACCGGAGTGTAGCAGATGATCGGCGTTATTGAAACTCAAAACCCGTAACCATGCCGACGATGCCCGGCTTCAGCGCTCCATTGTATACAACAAGTGCTTGCAAGAAACGGGACTTTTGCCTAGTCTGATGCCTTCGATCAGTTCATTCCCGAAGGAGAATCGGTATGAGGGATATCGACCTGGGTTCCTGCGATCCGGGGTTTCAAAACGAAGTGCTGGAGCATGAGGGAGGCCGAGGATTCAAAACCTGTTTTGCCTGCGGAACGTGTTCCGCGAGTTGCCCCATTCAGGACGTGGATGCACGGTTCAACCCGAAGCGAATCATCCGCATGGTGCTCCTGGGCATGCGGGAGGAAGTCCTCAAAAGCGACTTCGTCTGGCTCTGCTCGAGCTGCTACGCGTGCCAGGAACGTTGTCCGCAGAACGTTTCCATCACCGAGCTGATGAACGTGCTGAAAAACATCGCCTTCAAAAACGGCAACATTCCCGTGGGAGTACGCACCCAGCTCGATCGGATCAGGAATCAGGGCCGGATTTACGCCCTCGACGATTTCGACAACAAGAAAAGGGTCAAGGCCGATCTGCCGCCCCTTCCCACCTCCTGCAACGACCTCAAGGTGTTGCTCGATTATCTGGAGGGCTGATCCGTGAACGACCGTTCCTTAATGCGGTACGCGCTGTTTCTCGGCTGCACCATCCCCGCCCGGGCCCGCAACTACGAAATGAGCGCGCGTCGGGTGGCGGCGAAGCTGGGTATCGAACTGGTAGACGTACCGGAATTCGCCTGCTGCGGCTTCCCGCTCAAAGCCATGGACCGCCGGGCGTCCCTGCTGGTCAACGGGCGCAACCTGAGTCTGGCCGAAGAGCAGGGCCTCGACGTCGTCACCCTCTGTTCCTCCTGTACCTCGGCCCTCACCGAGGATGCCCACGCCCTCAACGCCGACCCGGACCTGCGGGCGGAAATCAACGGGGAATTGAAGAAAATCGGCCGTTCCTATGGCGGCACCGTGCAGGTGAAACACTTCGCCCGCATTTTGAGCGAGGAGGTGGACGAAGCCCGCATCAGGGAAACGTTCACCCGCGATCTCTCCATGCTCGACGTGGCGGTCCACTACGGCTGCCACTATCTGAAGCCCTCGACCATCTATGACGGGTTCGATCGGGTGGAAAACCCCTCTACCCTCGACCGTCTGGTGGAACTCACCGGGGCCGGAACCGTGGACTACCGGAACAAGAAGAAATGCTGCGGCGGGCCGGTGGTCGCCGTGGACCAGAACACGGCGCTCCTCGCCGCCAAGCGGAAGCTGGACGCGGTGGCGGAGGTGAAGGCCGACTGCATCGCGCTGGTGTGTCCCTTCTGCGCGGTGATGTTCGACAGCAGCCAGAAAGGCATCGCCGACCAGTTCGGGGGCGAGTACGACATCCCCGTCCTCTACCTGCCCCAGCTTCTGGGAATGGCCATGGGCATGTCGCGGAAGGAACTGGGCCTCAACCTCAACGTGGTGAAAACCAAGGAGTTGAGCGCCAAAATCGGGGACGGGAATGACGAATAAATTATCAACCGGATTGACTAAATCTCAACTAATCTCTGAGAGAGAAATATTAGACAGGGACATTTTCATAATAATTGGTGCTGGAGCGTCTTTTGGGCACTCTATTAATAGAGGCAGTTGTCCTCCATTGGGGAAGGATTTAGGGAAGGAGTTACGTGATAGCTATCAAGAATTTAGAAATGTAGAAGAACAAATCTCAATTCAATGTGGAGAAGATTTCGAAGAGTGGCTTGAAAAGCTTGGAGATAAACCCTTCCAATTTACTGATGTATTATGGTGTATTTCGAAATATTTTTCTAAATACCACCATTTACCAAGTGACTCTGCTTATCTTAAATTAATAGATGTATTGGGAAGTTATACTTTAAAAAAAGTAATATTCGTTTCGTTAAATTATGAGTCATTACTGGAGATGTCATTAAGGAAAAGAGGATATGGGGTAATAGCTGGTACAGCAGAATACGATAGTTTTAACTCTACAGATAATAGATTAAGAGCATTTGTTCCAATATTTAAGCCGCACGGCTCTTCGACATATCGTGTTTATTTAAGGGTAAAAATTGAGAACTGTAAAAGAATGGCTATTTGCGATCCTTCTAGTAACATATCTCTAGGGCCAGTTTTTCTTTGTGATCCAAAGAAGGCGCATGAAGAAATGGAATCAATTGAACGGTCAATACCTTCAGTTATCAGTGCCTATAACCCTACAAAAAGCACTTCTTTTAATCGGGAATTTATTGATTATCAAAGAGAGAAATTATTGCAACTAATATCAAAATCAAGTAAAGTGATCGTTGTGGGGATAAATCATAGAGAAGAGGATGAATACATAAATAAATTGATTGAAGCAGCCTTTTTAGGCGGTTCGGAATTAGGATTCATTGGTTCTTTGAGAGCATACGAGGGATATGTTAACCACTGCAAGATAAAATCAAGCCAACCCAAAGGATTTACAAGGATTGGAGGGCGTTTTCAGGAGAGCATTTTGGACATTAAAAGGTTCTTATCAAGCAAACAATCTACTTTTAACCCTATATAAGGCTAATTATTCAGATTTACGAAAAACATAATGAGAAATACCGATAGCGGCATGGACATATATTTTTACCCGCGATTTACGAATCGTTTGTCCGCTGATAGAATGTCTCAAGATATGATGAAAAGGTGACCCGGATCCACCCGAGGTGGGCCTCTCCGGATCCGAAGGACAAGAGACGGTAAGCCTCGTTTCTTCAGTCCTGCCGCTCCTTACCCAGAGTCATTGCCAGTTTCAGCGCCTCCTCCTTCGTCTTCACTTCCCCCGCATCCTGCGCCTCGCGCACCAGTGACAGGATGCGTCCCATTTCGGGACCCGGCGCCATGCCCAGGGCCAGCAGGTCGGCACCGGTGATGAGGGGCGGGGTTTCCAGCACCGCCTTGGTTTCCCGGTAGTAGCGCCGAACCGTCTCCCCGGCCCAGCGGAGGTACCGTTCCCGCGACTCGTCGTCCGCCAGCGGCCCGTGCTTGGCCATGTCGTCGGCCATGCTGAGAACGATCGCCGGGGGCGCGTCGTCGCCCAGCGACCGCAGCCAGCGCAGCAGGGTGGCGGGTTTGGCCTGCGGCTTGGCCAGATCGTGTACATGGCGGTGTTCGGCCACCAGGAGGGTGAGGAAATCCTGATCCCGGCGGGACATCTTGAGACGGCGGGCGATGGAAAGCACGATTTCCGCCCCCTTGGCGTCGTGGCGGTAGAACGTGAAGCGGCCCTTGCGGGGGTTGAACCCCTGGGTAATGGGTTTGCCCGCATCGTGCAGCACCCCCGCCAGCTTGAGCAGCTCCCGGCGGCCGTTCGGGTCGAGGTTGCGGCGCACGGAGTCCGCCACCTCGCCAAACCGTTCGGTCAGGCCATTGACGATCGCTTCGCAATGCTCCATCACCAGCAGGGAATGCTGCCACACGTCGAGATGATGATACGCGTCCTGTTCGCAGTTCTTCATGACCCTGATTTCAGGGAAGATCGCCTCCAGGAGCGAAACCCGGTCCATCATGCGGAAATGGGACGCGGCGGAGGACGACGCAAGGATGATCATGAGTTCCGCCAGAATGCGTTCGGCGGAGGTGGAACCGAGCAGTGGCGCGCAGCGCGCCATGTCCGCGGCCGTTTCGGATTCGATGCTGAAATCGAGCTGCGCGGCGAACCGGACCGCGCGGAGAATACGTACCGGGTCGGAACGGAAGGCTTCCGGCCCCGCCTTGCGTATCATGGTCCGGCTGAGGTCTCCCCGCCCGTCCAGCGGGTCCACGATTTCACCTATGGCGCCCTCGCGGTCCACTCGGGCAGCCATGGCGTTGATGGTGAAATCCCGGTGGGAGAGGTCGTGTTCGATGGTTTTTCCGCGAAGCTCGGCCACGTCGAGAACGCGGCCGGCATCCTTTCGATCCACCAGCCGGTAGCAGGGCTCGTCGGATTTCTTTTCCATGGGCACAAAGGCGAGTCCCAGGGATTCGGCCATCCGCCGCGCGAACGACTTGGCTCCCCGGCAGGCTACGTCAACGTCCTTGGAAGGGCGGTTCATGAGAAGATCGCGCACGAAACCGCCGACAAGGTACAACTGCGGAGTCGGACCGTTATATTGCTTCAGCCATTCCCCGAGCAGGGGGACATTCATGCGTATGAGGTCGTTCATGAATGTGTTATAACACGCACCTGTTTCCGCTCCAACGGGAGAATGATTTTTCGGGACTCGGGGTATGGCACGAACCGTGCTTATAATAGGGGCCGACAAAAAAGGGATAACGCCCGTTGTTCGATACTCGACCGCTGCAGCGTGCGGGTGCTGATTTCCCGTTCTTTTTCCTTTAAAAACGGATATGCAAACAATGCATCGCCCAAGAATTCCGTCTTTGACGGGTAGCGTCTGCGCTGTGGCGGCAATGCTCCTGGTGCTGCTGGCGGGGTCGTTTTCAGAAGCCGCGAAGGGTTCCACGCCTTCCGCCCTGTTTTCCGCCCCCGGCAAGAAGGCTGAGCAGGCGGTTCTGCCCCGGAGTCGTTTTGTACTGCGCCAACGCGCCGCGACCGTTCACCTGAACGCTCTTCCCGTCGCCCGGGGAGGTCAGGCGAGGACGAGGGGGAGCCTGCATCCCTTTACGCTCAACCTTTTCAACGGCGTGTCGTACGTTGCCCAACCGGAATCGCTCATGCAGGCCGGCAATTTCACGGTGCTGACGGGCAAAATCGAGGGGCATGAATCGAGCCGGGTAACCCTCGCCTATGGAAACGGAATTTTAAACGGCGCCATCCGGGTGGCACAATCGTACTTCCAGGTTCGTTCGTTTGACAAAGGGCTTCAGATCATACGGGAAATCGACGTTCAGGCTCTCCCCGCGGCCGCCGGATGCACCGGGCAGCTTGGCGCGGAGCAGAGCGTCGTCACCCTGGTCAATGAGGAACGGGCCATCGAGGGGGTGGCCGCTCTGGAATGTAACGACTCGCTCAGCCAGGCGGCCCGCAACCATTCGGCGGACATGGCCGAACAGAATTATTTCAGCCACGTCAGCAAGGACGGCCGGACCTTCGTACAGCGCATCCTCGCCAGCGGGTATTCCTGTTCCGCCGCCGGTGAAAACATCGCCGAGGGGTATTCCAGCGCCGATGCCGTGATGCAGGGCTGGATGAGCAGCTCCGGCCACCGCGCCAACATCCTGAACCCCGGCTACTGCGACATCGGAGTCGGCTACGCCACGCACGTCAACAGCGGCAACGTTCCGTTCTGGACCCAGGATTTCGCGCGGCGCGCCGGCGTGTCACAGTGTTCGACTTCCCCCGGCCCCCAACCGAGTACCGTTTCGGTATCGGGACACGTGACCGCGCAATCGGGGCAGGCCATGTTTGGGGTTACCATTGTCTTCGGCAGCAGTGGGGAAAGCGTCACCACCAACGTCAGCGGGTATTTTGCGCATGACGTATCGAAAGGATGGAGCGGCAAGGTGACGCCTTCAAAAACGGGGTACACGTTCCTTCCCGCATACAGGAATCTGAGCAATGTGACAGCCGATATGGCCGGCCAGGATTTCATCGGAAATCCCGTGGAGGCCGAAAAGCCGGTGAACGGATTTGTCCCCGGCATGCTGCCGCTCTTGCTGGAGTGAAGGAAGGCCGAGGAAGACGCTTTTTCCCGGAAAAGAACTCCCGGCTCGGGAATCCCCCCGCAAGCGATTATGGCGGGGCTTGCCGCCCCAAAGACCCCCGAATGTACATGCGAGTAAGACGGAAACCGACGGTTACGCTCAAGGAGGAAGTATGAAACGCGGTTGGATGGTTATGGTGTGGGTGATGCTCAGTCTGTCGGCTCTTTCCGCGCCCGCCATGGCGGGTGATGAGAATACGGCGCGAAAGGTGTTCGAAAACATCACCGTCCTGGACGACATGTCGGCCAAGGAGGGGGAATCCACCGTCTGGTATTCGGCCAAGGTGACCTTTGCGGGAGTGATGAACAACGGCAAGGTGCGCATCAGACTCACCGAAAATGCCGCTTCCCCTTCCTTCGTGCGCGTCTATTTCGAAGCACCCGTGGGCCAGGAAAACAAAATGCTGGCCACCGCGCTTTCGGCTTTGGCGCTGACGGACGGAAAGGTGTACGTGGGGTTGCCCTCCACGCTCCAGCAATACGATCAGATCGTGGGCATCTACGTGTCCACCGAGAATCAATAACCCCTCGCGGGGCAGGGATTCCTCTCACCGCCCGCCGGAGCGATTCGACGGGGAAACGCTCCCGATACGGTTACCGGCCGGCGGATTGCCGCACGTAGATTCGTACGTTTTCCGCCTCCTCGGCCTTCCAGGCGAAAGAGAGACGTTTCCCCACGAAGGATGCTCCGGGATTCCTGGCGAAGAACACGACCGCCTCCGGTACGTCCACCTCCCACGTGGACGACCGAGAAGTGTCGCTTGGGAGCAGGAACGCCATTACCCCGTCCTGCGCAGCCGGGGATCGGAATGCAGCCACCACTTTCCCCTCGCGGGCGGCCCGCAGACCCTTGGAAAGCGCCTCCCCTCCGAGGACGTCTCCTATTTCCTTCCAATCCCGGCCGTGGGAGAGGATATATTCCGCCATCCCCTGCACGGACAGATAGCCCGAAGGCACAACAAAGTCACTGAAACCGAAGACGTGGTCGGCTGTCCGGGCAGGCAGGGAAAGACATTTATCGGATGGACCTTCCGTTTGGCGGCAGTCCCGGAGTTGTTCTTCAACCCAGGCCGCGCCGGTTTGCCATCCTTTTCCGGTCGGCCCCGGCTCCGGCGCGGGAAGCGGGGGCGGTCCCGCTTCCCGCACGGGAAGAGGAGGCGGTCCCGCTTCCGGCACGGGAAGAGGAGGAACCTTCGGCGAAGGCTCATTTTCCGCCACCTTTTTTTCGGGTGCCGGCGGCGCCTGATTCACCTGGGAAGGCGCCCGGTTCGCCTGCGGGAGGTCCTTAACGGCGCTCTTCCATGCCGATTCGCCCGACAAGTCCTCTTCGTGCCAAACGATCCCTCTTCTCAACGACGCCGGTTCGGATGCGGAGGAATCCCGCTTGCCTCGCGCCTTAGGAGCAGATTCGGCCGCTTTCTGAGCCCCGCTTTTCGGTACGGGTTCCGAGGGAGGCGATTTATCCGGAAAATAGAAATAGGTCAGGACGAGCGTCGCCGCCAGCACTACTATGACCCCTATTCTGATCGTCATGACGATCGCCCCTTGCCCCTTTTCCCCTTTCTAACCCACTCGAATGTTTCCTGTCTACAACCAGTCGGAGAAAGCTTCTTCATTTCGTCCCCCTTTTTTCGTGCGGAAATCTTTGCTCCCACCCGTTTCCCGGAGCCAAAGAGCGGTTTATAATAGAAATATCCACCGCTAAGGAGGGGATGGTTCTTCATGGTGATGAAATGGTCCATTGTGGCATTTCTTTCACTCCTCACCCTTGCCACGTATTTCTTTTTTCCGCTTTCTCCCGCGAGAGAGCGGGCGACGCAGACGCTCCCCCCGCACGCGGCCCCCCCGCCGATCGCGCGGGAGATGGGAAAAGCGGCCGTGGTTTCGGTATCCACGCCCCTCTTGAAGGATGATGCGACGTGGGACCGGGAACCATCGCCCGGTGACAATCATGCCAAAAAACTGTCCGAGGAAGTGGATTTCCTGAAAAAACAGCTCGAAGAGGCTGTCCGGGAAAATTCCGCGGCGGCCGCGCGGGTAAAGGAACTGGAGGATCGGGAAGCTTCCGGGCCGAAGCAGCCCCTGCAACCGGCCGATGCGACGGCCCCCACTCAAGGACCGGGGACGCGGCCCGGAGTAATGGCAACCGGAGCACCCGCGGGAGCGGGAGCGGTTCCCGAAAATGGGGCATCCTTTCGCGCCGAGAGAGAAAAGCTGGAAGGAGAACGGGACGCGCTGAAAAAGGAACGGGACGCGCTGCTGGCGGAAAGGGATGAAACGTCGTCGGCCAACCGGGATTTGCGGCAGCGGCTGGACGATCTGGAGAAGAGCGGGAACATGGAACGGGAGCAGTTTACAACGCGCGTTGCGCTGTTGGAAGCCCGCCTGAACGATTCGTCCGGCTCCGGAGAGAGCGCTCATTCCAAGGACGAAGAAGGGGCAGCTCTTCGCGAAGAGATGCGAAAGTCGAAAGAAGAGCGGGACACGCTGCAAAAGGAGCGGGACTCGTTGCTGGCGGAAAAAAATGAAGCGTTGTCGGCGAATCGGGACCTGCAGCAGCGGCTGGACGATCTGGAGAAGAGCGAAAATACGGAACGGGAGGGGTTGAACAATCGCATTGCGGCGCTGGAAGCACGTTTGAACCGCACCACCGATTCGTCCGGAAGCTCCTCCCCGAAGAAGGATGACGGACAGCTGGTCCGCGAGGTGGTGGAAGTCATTCAGCAAACCCTGCTGCGTCTGGGATACGAGTCGGGTGAGGTCGACGGCATTGTGGGACCCCGGACGAAAAAAGCCATCCTCAGTTTCCAGGCCGACCTCGGCATCCAAGATTCCGAGCCGGTTCCCGAATTACAGTCGCTCCTGGGCAGGTACGAACAGGTGCAGGCGCTGCAGCCGGACTGGGCCGAGGTAATGCGCGGCAAAAACTTCCGTTCCTGGCTGGAGCACCTTCCCGACACGAAAGCGTTTCAGTACCACGAGGTTTTGAAGAGCGGTTCGGCCCGGGCCATCCACACCATCCTCGCGCGGTTCAAGGCAGAGACCCGGTAAGTCATTCTTATCGCATCGAACTCCACACTAACAACAGGACGAACCAGGCCCCACACGCCGCCGCAATTGCAGCATCGCGCCGGGTGAACCGCAGGTCTCTCACGAGCGTCCTTTGGTCATGGAGTCCGTATCCCTTCAGTTCCATGGCCAGAGACACTTCCTCCGCCCGTTTGAGCGTGCGCAGGAGGAGCGGAACGATCAGAAAGGGGAGGTTCATTGCTTTTCGCCACCCGCTCGCCAGTTCCAGGCCCCTGCATTGCCGGGATTCCATCACTCCGACAAGGTCCCGTTCCGCCACCGAGAGAAAGCGCAGCGCCAGCCCCGGCAGCAGTGCGTACCGGTGCGGTATTCCCAGCCGGCAGAGCAGGACGGCCAGTTCTTCGGGATTCGTCCATTGCAGGAATTGCAGACACGCGGTCATGGTCAGGATGAGCAGCAGCATACCGTTGACCCCTTCCCACAATCCGCCTTCCCGAAAGGTGAGTGCTCCGATCCTCATGAGCACGACTCCTTCCGGCCGCAGCAGCGACTGGAGGAGGATGAACTGCACCCCCAGGAAGGCGGTGACCTTGATGAGGAGCACCATGGGCTTGATGGAGGTGCGGGTGATCAGGGAAGCCGCCAGCACGGCGGCCAGGAGCACCATCCGGGGGAGGAGTTCATGCACGTATACCCCCGCCGCCACTGCCGATATGGCCCAACCCAGCCTCACCCTGGGGTCGACGGCGGCGGCGAAACGGGAGCGGCCGGAACCGAGGATGAGCTTCACGGCCGGGCCTCCGGCAGCGGGAACCGTTCACCACCGGTCCGCTCCGCCGTGAAAACCGAATTCCCCTCTTTGTCCGCTCTCCCGGCTTCTATGCCGTCGTTGAGGGAAAGGTCGAAAACGATCCGCCCGGCCGCCATCTCGATCACACGGGTGCAGTAACGCCGAACGGTTTCGCCGTCGTGCGAGATGAGGATGACGGTGCCCCCCTGCTCATGGAAGCGCCGGACGATTTCCATGATTTCGTCACGCAGAGAAGCACTCATGCGGGAAGTGGGCTCGTCCAGCAGCAGAATGTCCGGTCGTCCCGCCAGCACAGCGGCCAGAGCCGTACGCTGCATCGTGGCGACATCCAGCCGGTAGGGATGCAACTCCGCGACGTCGTTCAGGCGAAACTCCTTCAGCGCGTCCTGTACTCGTAGGCTCCGTTCTTCCGCCGGGACCTTGCGGAGCTTCAGCGTGAGTTCGATTTCCTCCCGCACCGAGTTCATGCCGAGCTGAACGAGGGGGTTCTGAAAGCAGGTCCCCACCCGGCGGGAAAGCCCGGCCGGCGAGTAACGTTGGGTGTCCAGGGAACACACTTCGGCCCTTCCCTTCACGGGTTTGGTCAGACCGTTCAGTATCCGGAGCAGAGTGGTTTTGCCGGAACCGTTGGGCCCGGTGAGCGCCGGGAACTCCCCTTTTCGAACGTCAAGGTTGATGTCCCGCAGTTCGAATCCGCTTTCCTCGTATCGGTAACCTATGTTGCGAAGCCGGACCACGACTTCGTCTTTTGTCCGGTTGGTAGTGGAATCCGGGGAATGTGCCTGTTCACCCTTCGATACCTCAGGGCGACCGTGCTTATGCCGTTGAGGTCCCGGCAGGAAAGAGTGATCAACAGGGCCGAGGTACACCAGGGTTCCCTCCGCCAGCACCGCCATCCGGTCCGCAACCTCCAGGGGTTCGGCGGCCCGTTCGTCCACGATGACGGCCGCGCAGCCGTGTTTCCGGCACAGGGATCGTACACGTCCATAGAGGTCCCGCCGTCCCCTGCGGTCCACCTGGCTGAAAGCCCGGTCCAGGATGAACATCCGCGGGTGCAGGGTGAGGAACGATGCCAGGACCGCCCGCTGGCTCTCCCCTCCGGAAAGTGTTTCCGGGGTCCTTTCGTCGAAACCGGTGAGCCCCACCGTATCCAAAGCGTCCCGTACCCGCTCCGCTATGACCGAAGGGGAAAGGAGCATCCCGGCCGGGCCGAAAGAAAGGTCTTCCCTCAGCGTGGGACAGAACAGCTGGTGCTCGGCTTCTTCCCGCACGTAGGCGACGATCCCCGCCAGTTCCGGCAGCCGCATCCCGTGAACGGCCCGGCCTTCATATCGGACCACTCCATCCAGACGGCCGGGGGAGAACAGGGGGATCACTCCGGCCAGACACCGGCAGAGCACCGACCTTCCGGAACCCGCCTCTCCGGCCAGGAAGAGGAGTTCCCCCGCCCGCAGTTCCAGCGCTATGTCGCGCAGCACCGGTTCCGTGTCTTCCGGCAGGAATAGGCTGCGTATCTCGGCGGAAAGCAGGGGCGGAGCCAATCCGTTTCCCATCAGGACAGGCGTATGCCGCACTGCCCGAGAATCGCCCGCGCCCTGGCCTGCGCTTCGGGGTGGAGTGTCACCCCTTCCGCGAAACCGTTCATCGGCATGGTGGCGTCAATCCCCATCTTGGCGCTGCGGCTCAGTTCGTCGGTGGAGGGATCCAGCGTGCATCCCATGCCCAGGTGCCGGGGAATGACGTGCACGTCCCGGTCGGCCTGCACGCGGGTGGCGGTGGCCCACAGCACCTGCCGTTCGTCGAACACGTCCACGTCCTCGTCCACCACGACGACCAGCTTGATGTTGTGATCCACGGACAGGGCGGTCATGATGGCCTGCATGGGCTGGCCCTCGGCGATCTTTTTCATGGAAATATAGCAGTGGAACAGCCCGCACGACGAAAGCGGTGCATGGACGGCTTTCACGTTGGGCAGGTTGGCTCGGAGCGCCTTGAGCACGTCCCCTTCCCGGTGCACGGCCACGATGGTGATGTGGTCGGCCGTCATGCCCGGAGTGATGCACTGGTAGAGTCCGTTCTCCCGGTGATGGATGACCTTGGGTACGAACACGTTTTCCGTGCTGCGCCGGCAGCAGTAGTTGGTGAATTCGGCGAACGGACCTTCCGGCTCCCGCACCCCGGCCAGAATCTCCCCCTCGATGACGATCTCGGCCCACGCCGGAACGTCCACGTCGATGGTGGTGCAGCGAGCGGTCTGCAGCGGTTCTCCAAAGAGGCCCCCCATACGGCCGAATTTCCCTTGGTCGTAGGGCACCAGCGCCATGGAGCCGAGGGAGATAGCGGGATGAACCCCCAGAACCACGGCGGCTTCCAGGTTGGTCCCCTTCTCCTCCGCCCGGCGGAAATATTCCCACAGCCGCTGGCGGGAATGCAGGCTGATGCCCAACCGGTCTTTGCTTTTGAGCTGCATGCGGTGGTAACCGCAGGTATCCGCGCCCGTCAGCGGGTCTTTGGCGACCACCAGACCGGCGGTGATGTACGGCCCCGCATCGATAGGGAAGTGGGTGAGGATGGGCAGCATGGTGAGGTCCAGGTCCGGCCCGTGATGGCTGTGGGCCAGAAATTCCGGCGACTCCGTACGCTGGGGCGGAATAGTCTTCCGGATGCGTTCGGCAAAGGCTTCCGGCAGATACCGTTCCTCCACCTCCAGACCCATGGCCAAACGCTTCCGGTCCGCCAGGAGATTTGCGATCACCGGGAAACGCGAACCCTTGACGGCGTCGAACCGCACCACCGGGTACCGGCCCTGTCGTTCCAGTTCCATGATGATCGCCGTGGGTTCGTAGCACGGATCGAGTTCCTGGGATATGGTGAGCACCTCGCCGGGGAATTCCTTTTCATACCGCGTGAGGAACGTACGCCAATCCTGGTTCATGACGATCGCCTCACCCTGCCGTGCGCGTCGCCGGCCAGCCCCGACCGCACCAGGTTGTTGTGCAGCAGCCGGGTGAGGATGGTGCCTCCCACGATACCCGCCAGCGTAGTGACGCCGGAAGCGGCCAGAATGACCGGCAGGGGAAGGTTGAGGATCACCTTGAGACCCACGGCCACGCATGCGTTCCCCACCACGTTGCAGGCGATCTGGGCCAGAAGATGGTGGAACCATGAGGTCATGGGCAGCCGCCAACTCACCAGCGAGTAGGCCAGGGACCCCAGCCCGTTGGCGGGAATGAAGAAGGGGGCGAGCGGCGACAGCCCCGTTGCCAACGCCACGAAGGCAGAGACTTCCCCGGTGATGATTCCGGCGGGCTGGCGGTAGAGCAGCACCACCAGTCCGGTGAAGGACGCCCAGGTGACGCCCCCCACGATAACGGCGGCGGGGTTGATGAGCGCGTCGATGCGGTGGGCGATCTGCTGCACGAGCACGAATACGACTCCCAAAAGGGCCGCGCCCACCAGTGCCCGGGTATCATAGCGGGCGAACCGGGGGGCCGCGGCGGCGGCGACGGACGAAGCGTTGTTCATACGACCTCCAAGAGTTTCTCGTTTTGTTCCCGGAGCGACCTGTCCGGACAATAAAAAAACCCCTGCCCAACGAAGGGCAGGGGTTGTCGTTGCCATAAACCGCACCCCTGGCACAACCGCCCGTCTTCTGGCTTCCGGGTCATCCTCCCCCCGCCCTTCCCCTTCGATTTTCAAACCGAAGAGTGGTTCCTGCAGGGTTCGTCGCCGGTTACAGCGGCGGGACCGCCACGGATTCGCACCGTGTTCCGATAGCGGTTGTACCGTATTGGTTCGTATTTACCAGATCGGAATTCCTCACGCAACGGAAAACGGCGGTACGGTCTCCGAATGCGGGACAGCGGTGCTGAGTCAGGGTTTTCGTAAACGGGCTTTCCCCTTTACAGAGGTTCATCCGGGTATTTCAGGAAGCCCCCGCAAAGCGAACGATGGGAAATATGGTCAGGGACAGGTTTCAACTCCGCCCCAACGGCACGGCGGTTCGGAGGAAACGATGGGTGATCGACGCCCACATCTCCCCCCTTTGCCAAAAGGGGGCCGGGGGGGATTTCTTGCGATACTATCTGACGGGTTTCAATCCACGCCCCCGCGCGGGGGGCGACCTATATTCAAGGAAAGCGTCTGGTCGCGTAGGTATTGTTTCAATCCACGCCCCCGCGCGGGGGGCGACGCAGGAACCGGCCCCGGCCGAGGGAGGTATTTTTGTTTCAATCCACGCCCCCGCGCGGGGGGCGACGGTCGTGTTCGAGGGATTGCCTCCCGGACAGCGCGTTTCAATCCACGCCCCCGCGCGGGGGGCGACATGATGAGCGAGATGCTAACCGCTTCAGTCGAGATAGTTTCAATCCACGCCCCCGCGCGGGGGGCGACGATCCGCGCCCATATGGTGCGGACCGTGGTATCAGGTTTCAATCCACGCCCCCGCGCGGGGGGCGACGTGTGCAGCGGTACTTTATCAAGCCATTAGATGCGTTTCAATCCACGCCCCCGCGCGGGGGGCGACCTCCCAGATGGGCACAACTGACCAGCAACAGAAGTGAAAGGTTTCAATCCACGCCCCCGCGCGGGGGGCGACCGTACTTTCGAGTTCCTTGTAAGACCGAATGATCAGTTTCAATCCACGCCCCCGCGCGGGGGGCGACTTTCCCATCTGCATCCAAAGTGAGAGTTGTCCAAGAAGAAGTTTCAATCCACGCCCCCGCGCGGGGGGCGACACCATCTTTGCATGGACTGTTGGAAGATGCAGAAGGTTTCAATCCACGCCCCCGCGCGGGGGGCGACGCTATCAAGATATGGCATAGGAGGGCAGATGGTAGTTTCAATCCACGCCCCCGCGCGGGGGGCGACTTGGTTGGTCTATCTCCTTATAGCTTTACACAATGCGTTTCAATCCACGCCCCCGCGCGGGGGGCGACTGCAACATCAGACAACCATCCAATACCATCTGGAAAGTTTCAATCCACGCCCCCGCGCGGGGGGCGACCCCTGCACGCCGGTGAGGATTTCCGCCGTCTTGGGTTTCAATCCACGCCCCCGCGCGGGGGGCGACCGTACTCTGCGACGTAAGCAATGATCAACAGGGCGTTTCAATCCACGCCCCCGCGCGGGGGGCGACGTTTTCGGAAACATGGTGATGTAAGAAGCTACGGGTTGTTTCAATCCACGCCCCCGCGCGGGGGGCGACTGATGGAGATGTGGGTATTACATTTCCACCTTTCGGTTTCAATCCACGCCCCCGCGCGGGGGGCGACCACTAACAAGGTTGGCTAACTCCAATGACCCACGACGTTTCAATCCACGCCCCCGCGCGGGGGGCGACTAACAGTTACCGCTGTACCCCAACTAGTAAACATCAGTTTCAATCCACGCCCCCGCGCGGGGGGCGACTCCAACAATGATGTTGTAGCGAGTGGTAATTCAGTTTCAATCCACGCCCCCGCGCGGGGGGCGACTACAGGCATCAAATAAGTGCATACGCTGCACTGAGTTTCAATCCACGCCCCCGCGCGGGGGGCGACGCAAGATTCATTCGCGCCGTAAACCTGTTTCGAGTTTCAATCCACGCCCCCGCGCGGGGGGCGACCGGGCTCCTTTTCGTTTGATGATTCGACTATAGAGTTTCAATCCACGCCCCCGCGCGGGGGGCGACCGCCGCGAATCAGGAGACCAATAGGTCATGGCGAAGTTTCAATCCACGCCCCCGCGCGGGGGGCGACTATGCCGCGCCATGAACGGCCGCGTGATCGAGGTGTTTCAATCCACGCCCCCGCGCGGGGGGCGACGGGTGCCGAAATCGGTCATCCTGGACGACGACGAGTTTCAATCCACGCCCCCGCGCGGGGGGCGACCTGGGGCTTGCCGAAATAAGGGGGGACACGGATGTTTCAATCCACGCCCCCGCGCGGGGGGCGACAAGAGCAATGGCCGGCTGGGACACGACAAGAGCGGTTTCAATCCACGCCCCCGCGCGGGGGGCGACCCTACTACCCGGCCATGGTGAACGCGGGGATCATGTTTCAATCCACGCCCCCGCGCGGGGGGCGACGGCCACGGGAGATGACAACGTGGCATACTACGGCGGTTTCAATCCACGCCCCCGCGCGGGGGGCGACTTGCGGATTTCCCCTCAAGCAATGCCTGGCGCATGTTTCAATCCACGCCCCCGCGCGGGGGGCGACGCGTCAGACACGGGTTCGAAAGCATTGGGGAGGAGTTTCAATCCACGCCCCCGCGCGGGGGGCGACCGATGTTGTCGCGCGCCCGGGACCGGAGCCTGTCGTTTCAATCCACGCCCCCGCGCGGGGGGCGACCTACCGCGACATCCAGGGCCTGACCGACACGGGGTTTCAATCCACGCCCCCGCGCGGGGGGCGACTCGGCCGCTGGAGCCGCATCGCTTCCCTTCCCCTCGGTTTCAATCCACGCCCCCGCGCGGGGGGCGACAATGGCGGCGGCTATTTACGGGGAGAGCTACGCGTTTCAATCCACGCCCCCGCGCGGGGGGCGACCGTGGGAGCGAGGAAAAGGACTCCCTGGCGGCGTGGTTTCAATCCACGCCCCCGCGCGGGGGGCGACTGAATGTACGACGTTCGCTTGTAGATATATCGTGTTTCAATCCACGCCCCCGCGCGGGGGGCGACCATTTTATCGCGGCCGACGGAGAGGAACCCGACTGGTTTCAATCCACGCCCCCGCGCGGGGGGCGACTTTTTACATGTTTTTTTCTATTGACATGGTAACAGGTTTCAATCCACGCCCCCGCGCGGGGGGCGACGGGCGCGTGCCTCGGGTGCATGCAGAAAATTTCGAGTTTCAATCCACGCCCCCGCGCGGGGGGCGACACTGGCCGTCCAGCGCCTAAGATATTACGGACTGGTGTTTCAATCCACGCCCCCGCGCGGGGGGCGACTGTGTCGATCAAGGCGTTGGGCGTGGGAACCGCCGTTTCAATCCACGCCCCCGCGCGGGGGGCGACCGTCGATGATATGTCTACATACAGCAGATAGAAGTTGTTTCAATCCACGCCCCCGCGCGGGGGGCGACCTTTGTCTCGGCTCCCTTGCAGTGCTCACGGTAGTTTCAATCCACGCCCCCGCGCGGGGGGCGACTTCAAAATTACAGCCCACGTGCAAAGCCATCGCCAGTTTCAATCCACGCCCCCGCGCGGGGGGCGACCAGAGAGCAACGGTCATACGTGTTTACCGACGCAGGTTTCAATCCACGCCCCCGCGCGGGGGGCGACTCTGCAAGTACCGTCTGTTTGGGGTGCGCCAGGAGTTTCAATCCACGCCCCCGCGCGGGGGGCGACAGTACAACCTGGAGGGGCAGGTACACACAAAGGAGTTTCAATCCACGCCCCCGCGCGGGGGGCGACTTATTGACGGGATGCCGTCGAGCCCTTCCGAATGGGTTTCAATCCACGCCCCCGCGCGGGGGGCGACCGGGTAAGCGCGAAATTCTGTACTCCCGACTCTTGTTTCAATCCACGCCCCCGCGCGGGGGGCGACGTGCGATCTGCTGGTGATTGACGACCTGGGGACGGAGTTTCAATCCACGCCCCCGCGCGGGGGGCGACGCGACGGTGCAGTTTTACGGAAACGCGGGAATTGTTTCAATCCACGCCCCCGCGCGGGGGGCGACCTGTTCGGTGGTACATTGAAGCGGGTCTATTGGAGTTTCAATCCACGCCCCCGCGCGGGGGGCGACTCGGATTCATCATCATCATCGGCGGCGGCAGACTTGTGTTTCAATCCACGCCCCCGCGCGGGGGGCGACTTTCGGGATCGTTGATTATATCCTGAATGGTAAGTTTCAATCCACGCCCCCGCGCGGGGGGCGACTCTTGGTTCCCCCGTTATCCGATAAATTGCACAATGTTTCAATCCACGCCCCCGCGCGGGGGGCGACTCGAAAGCCGTCCTGCACTCCCTTCCTTCGAATCTGTTTCAATCCACGCCCCCGCGCGGGGGGCGACCGTGTTTTATGATGCCAGTGCTGTCCTGCCATCCGGGTTTCAATCCACGCCCCCGCGCGGGGGGCGACGTGCTCGATTTGCTGCAACAAAGCCTCTGTCCTCGGTTTCAATCCACGCCCCCGCGCGGGGGGCGACCGATTACACGTTTCCGGTACGGACGCCCGAAGGTGTTTCAATCCACGCCCCCGCGCGGGGGGCGACTGCATACCCGTAACCCGGTATGCTTGCAAGGGTTTTTCCTCTTTTCCCGCGAACCGGTTCCCTCGCTCGGCGGAAAAACGCTCTTTCCTTCGGCCTCATCTCATTATCTATCACGATTTCAATCAATTACAACCGACGCGAACCTGCCGGAAAAACCGCGTGCGCTCCGGGTTCGCGCAACGCTCCGATCAAACAATAAGCGGTCCCTCCGGATCGTAGGCCACCTTCGCCCCCACGTGTTCCACGCGCTTTTTCCAGTTGGACCCGAGGAAATAGAACCGCAGGCTATCCTCATCCGCGTCGATCGCCTGCAGCAGCCGATGCCGGAGGGACGCCAGTTGCGCCGGATCGATAAGACATTCGAACACCGAATTCTGCACCCGCTGGCCGTAATTCTCACACACCTTGGCCACGCGCCGAAGCCGCGTCCTCCCTTCGGCCGTATCGGTCCTCACGTCGTAGGTCACAAGCACCAGCATATACGGTTCACTTCCACAGGAAGGGAGGATATCCGTCCAGGTCCCCCCGCAGATAGCGCGACAGCAGCATGGCCTGGACGTACGGCAGCAGGCCGATGGCCACCTTTTCGCCGAGGAAGGGATGCTGAATCTCTTCCTGTTTTCGTTTCTGATAGGCCACCAGAATCTCCTTTCGCGTCTCGTCGTTCATCATTACCGCGCCCGTTTCCGTGGTGCGAAATCCCTTGCCGTTCACCTGCTGCCGGTTGACCAGCGACAGGGCCAGCCGGTCCGCCAGGAAAGGCCGGAACTCCTCCATGACGTCGAGCGCCAGCCCCGGCCTACCCGGACGGTCCCGGTGCAGGTATCCCACGGCGGGGTCGAGCCCCACCGATTCCAGGCCGGACGCCACGTCGTGCATCAGCAGGGTATAGAGGAAGGACAGCAACGAATTCATGTTGTCCAGGGGAGGCCGGCGATTCCGTTCCCGAAAAAAGAAGTCCTGCTTGTTCGCGGTAATGAGATGATCGAAAACGGTGAAATATTCCCGCGCCGCCGATCCTTCCAGCCCCCGGACGGTGGAAAGGGACGCGGGGGTTTTCAGCGCACTCAAGAGCGCCGCCAGACCGTCCGCGCTCTTCTGAAGGTCCTCGCAGCAATCCGAATCCGGACGGTCCCGCGCGGCCCTCAGCAGCACCACCCGGCTGTTGGCGATCTTGGCCGCGACGATCGCCCGGGCGATTTCCGCCGAACGCTCCTCGTCGTCGGCTCGCCGGTACTGTTCGCGCCGCAGCAGGACGTTTCCCGAAACCGGACCCTGAACACGCGCCGTGAACCTGCCCTGTTCGGTCAGGAAGGAGAGCGCCACGTTGCGTTCGGCGCACAGACCCATGAGGGGCGGACTGCATGAAACCCGGCCGAAGCAGACGATGCCGCCCAGGGTATGGATCGGCACCCGGAGCTTCGTTTCCCGTTCCACCTGCACCTCCACCGTTTCCCCCTCCCGGGAGAGATATGCGCCCTGGGTGGTGACATAGAGCGTATTGAGAAGGTGTTTCATGTCATTCTCCTTCCCGGGGAGCGGCGAGCGCCGCGTCCAGATAGCGTACGGCGCTCTTCCTCCCGTTCATGGCCTTGGGCAGGCACCTGTCGAAGAGCGAGCACTTCTCGCACTTCTTTCCGTACACCGCCTTGGGCGTCGTTCGAGAGGCCACGAGTTCATGCAGCCGCGCGGCCGCCTCTTCCGTGGCCTCCCGGAGCCGGGCATCGAACTCGACGTCCAGCCGCCGTTGGATTTTTCCGTAGAACAACGCACCGCTCGGAACATCGACCGCCAGCATTTCCTCCAGGCAGAGCCCCTGGGCGCAGAGCTGCACCTTGTCCCAATCCTCCATTTTGGGGCTGCCCCGTTTGTATTCCACCGGGAAGGGCCGCCTGCCCCGGAGACCGGACGGACGATCCCCGGCGGGATCGTCCCCCTTCGGATGAAACTCCACCACATCGGTTTTGCCCGTGAGCCCCAGCCGGAGGGAACGCACCATGAGCCCCCGAACGATCAGGACACCGTCCCTGGTTTCCCTCCCCGCCTCGTGGGCCTTTTCGTGCAGTATCCTCCCTTCCATAGTGAACCGGTTCTCCGACCACGCCCCTTCAAGATGAATGAGGGCGCATTGCCGGGGACAAACCAGCAGATGCTGCAACGCGGACACGGGCAAAAGGGAGTCTTCGTCGTACATTTTCGCCTCGCTATAGCTTCTCCAGGAGTTCCACCCCTTCGGGCATTCCGTCACGCACGACGTTCACGGCATAGTCGGAAAACGCCCGGGCGGGAATGGCCGGGTCCGTGGCGCGCGTAACCGTTACCCGATCGAAAAGCAGGTGGGCCGGCGCGCATCCGAGCGGTGTCCCGTGTTTGAAAACCAGGAGCTTCCGTGCGGTCATCTTGCCGCGCGCCGCCGAGTGGTCATGATCGAACATATTGACGAGGGCTTCCCAGAGCAGTTCCAGGTCCGGGTCCGAAAAGCCCGTCTGGGCGGCCAGGGGCGCGGAAACATACCCTTCGGTGCGGTACAACCCGTAGGGGACGATGTGCTTGCGCCCCATGGTCCGGTTGTCGCCGCTCTGGCTTTCCGCTTCCCGCTCGGTCGCCACGGCCATCCGGGTGATGGTCACTTCCAAGGGGAGGATCTGCTCGATGCTGCGGCCGAAATTGAGCTGCACGGGTCCCCTCACCTGGCCGCAGTTGTTTTCCTTGAGGGCCATCACCGCGCCGAACGTTCTGACGTCGTAGAAGTTATCGCACATCCATCGGCGCGCCAGGGAAATTTGCTTGCTCTTGTCGCCCGCAGACTCATCCTGCACCGCCTGATGCGCTCGTTTTTGGGTGTTGGTGAGGATGGCTTTTTCTCGGACATAGATTTCGTACGGCGACTCACAACGTTTCGAGAGTTCCACGTAATTTCGTATCTTGCGTTTGAGGCACACGTCGGTAACCAGACCGTGGCTTGTTTCCGGATCCACACGGGGCATGTTGCCCGCGTCGGGATCGCCGTTGGGGTTGCCGTTTTCCACGTCGAACAGATAAACGAATTCATAGCGGTTCTGAATGCTCATGGGTTACTTCTCCTTGTCACCGTCTGATTTAGCGGTATAGATGGCCTGTCGCTGGTGGTAGTAGCCGAGGGCGAACATGCCCTGCTCGTCGAGTTTCAGATGGGCCGGAAAATTCTCGATGGGCTGCAGAATATCCTCGATCAGCTTGTCCGTGGAACGGCCGTATTCGGCCTTCTGGATGTGGTGCTGAGCCAGTCGGATGAGTTGGGGAAACACGGCCCGGGGCGTTGCCGAGGCCGACCCGAAGTAACGGTCCTTGATGGTGGTGTTGGCTCCGGGCACCGCGTCGCGCTGAGCCTTTTCCAGCGCCGCGAACAGCCTGCCCAGCCGGTACGGAGTGTTGGTTGATTCTCTGTCGAGTGCCATGCCGACCTCCCATGCATTGGGGTTGTACGTACGAAGGTGACGAACCAGACACGCCTTGATCATGGCCGCGCGCAGGTAGTTTACCTCTTGGTCCGCGCGGATGCGGCCGAGGAGAACCGCGAGCATGCTCGCGGGATACGGGCTTCCCGTCAGGATGGAGCGCATGATTGCTCCACCCAGGAGCGGCGGGACGTTTTCGGATTTCTTCTGCACCGCGGTTTCCCGCAGCAGAAGCCACAGGCCGGGGTAGTCGGGATCGTTGTCGAACCGCTTGACGATCCGGAGGTCGTCGAAGTGGCGACGGAGCTTGTCGGCCATGTCGCCCACTGTTCCCGCATACCAGAAGCGCACGGAGAGCCGCCCGGCATTGGGCGACAATCCCAGGATGAAAAACCCGATCTCCGGATCGACGTCCGGCGGGTAGTGACCGCTGCGCGCGGCTTCCAGAAAGGTGCGTACGGCCTGCACGTCCCCCGGTTCGTCGGTGGGGTTGAGCACATACCCCATGAACCCTTCCGCCGGAGACGGCCGTTCGGTCCAGAACACCGTGCTGGCGTCGCCGATCTGTACTCGCTGTCGGCTTCCGGAAGCGAGCAGCCGGTTGAGGGCGGTCGTATAGGCGAACGCGGCCTGTTCTCCCACCGGCGCGTTGAAGTTCTGCGTCTTTCCATAGGAGGCGAAGGCGTCCAGGTTGAAGGATACGATGGATGCCCCTTTCGTCTGCGCTCCCCTTACTCCCTTGATATCGGGATGGAGGCGCGCGATGGGCGCCCTTTCGCCGCTGACGAGGCAGTACCCCTCCACCTCCGACGATTTTCCCTGGGAGTAGGCGAGCCAACCGTCACGGATCGCGGGCCGTTCATGCAGGAAGCGCAGTTCGTCTTCCAGCATGAAGACCAGATTGAGTCCCACCATTTCTTCCCAATGGGGGAGTTGAGCCGCGCCGGCGGGGTCCCAGGAATCGAGAAAACAAAGAACGGCCCGCATTCCATCGTCGTCCAACCCGTCTCCGATCTCGTGATGGAGGTCCTTGAACGCCAAGAAGGTTTCGGCGGTCCGTTCGGGCTTCCCCTTGCCGTCCGCGCCCAGCACATAGCCGGTATTGTCCCACAGGAAGTTGGAGGAAACCCCGGCGGTTCTCTTCACGGGTTCGGGCACGTTGAGAAGGCGGGCAACGGGCTTCTTCCCGACGGTTTCCCTCAGGTCCGTCACCTGCAACAGTTCTCCGCTCCGGTTCAAAACAAGGGCGAAGGATATCTTCTGCATGCTGAACCCCGGAAGGGGAACTTCCGTGTCGGGATCGTCCTTCAACCGGTGGTAGTAGGAGTTCAGTGCCTGGAGGATCATGATCGCACCTCGCTCCCCTGCATGGGAGGCACGTCGATGACGCCGTCACGCATCACCGCTCGGAAAAAACGCGGCTCCATGTCGTGGGCATAATCGACGTCCAGAAGCATCCAGCCCAGGTCGCGTTCCCCCCTCAGGGGCGAGGAAACCGACTCTCCATCGCTCGGCGCGAAGTGGGCCGGAAATTCCCGGCAGCCGAGATACGGACGATGGAAACATTGCCCCCTGGCCACGCGGCGTTCGAACATTTCCTTGTGCTTGGCGGAGTTGTTGTCCTCACCGCTTGTGTATTCGAAATGAGCCTCGATGCGGTAGGCCACCTCGCGCAGCACCATGGCCGCCCGCTGCTGGCGTTCGTCCTCGATGAACGATTCCACCGGGGAGACGCCATCCGTCATCGCCTTTTTCACCGCGCCGAGGGGAAGCTTCCCGGCCACCTCGTTGCGCCGTATGTTGTCGAAGCGGATCGGCCGGAGTACGTGAATGCGTTCGATCACCCACCGGATGGCCGGTTTCCAGTACACCGCCTCCAGAATCCCTCGTGCCGCGGATGGGGTGATAACGTCGTAACTCACCCGTTCCACCTTCATTTCCGGACGGGTGAAGCAGGCATAATCGCCCCAGACCTTCAGGTTTACGCCGAAGGCCATCTTCTTCCTCCTTTCTCCCGATCGTTCGGGCGTTGCATCGACCTGCATAATCAACCGGATCATACAATCATATTTTCCACCTTACGGAAGGCCGGATCGTCCAGACACAACCCCACATCCGGGCGATAGATGTCCATATTGGCGAGCACCAAAAAGGCATCCCGGATGCGCTCCACGCTACCCGCCTCTTCCAGCCGTAGCGCCACGACGGGATGCACCTGCACCGTGTAACGTTGGAGCCGGCGACCGACCGAGCGGGGGTATTCGGTATATCTGAGTTCTTTGACAAGCTTTTCCGCGTTGGCGTCCCAGGGGATGACGACGGTTTCCGTGCCGTCCTCGATCATGCGGAATTTTTCGTCCACCCGCTTGAAGGGGATGTCGCCACTCGCGGCTCCCTCCGCCATGTCCTGTAGAATGGAATAGGCATCGAGACCGCTGCCGCTCATCCAGTAGAGCCGGCGGAAGTAGTCGTGCACCGCTTCCGGGGAGAGGGGATCGTCGTGACCTTCAAGGACGATGTCGGCGACTTCCGCGGACCTGCGCAATTGCCCCGGCGGCGGGGGTGTTTCCGGCCGGAACAACCGCATGACGCCCCCCTCTGGTATCCTCCCTTCCCGGTTGCACCGTCCGGCCGCCTGGGCCAGGGAGTCGATTCCGGCGGAGGCGCGGTACACCACCGGGAAATCGATATCCACCCCTGCTTCGATGAGCTGGGTGCTGACGACCCGGCAGGGGTTCCCTTGTGCAAGGTCGTGTTTTATCCGGCTTATCACCTCGCTGCGGTGAGCGGGGCACATGAGGGCGCTCAGGTGGACGGCGTCGGCCTGCCGACAAGTAAGTTCGAACAGGTTGCGTGCATGGGCGCGGGTATTGACGATGCAGAGCACCCGGCGGTGGGTCGCGAGATCGGCGGCCAGGGCGACGTCGTCGACCGGACCCAGCCGTTCGGTGCGCACCCGTTTGAAGGAACGGTAGAGGTCGACCGGGTCGGAGACGATTTCCCGTACTCCTTCGAGCCCTTCGGGAAATTGCGCATTCCGCACGATGGCGGGCTGCGTGGCAGTGCACAGCACGATGGTGGAACCATAGGCCGAGGAAAGCTCCCGCAGCGTTTCCAGACACGGTTTCAGCAGGGGCACGGGGAGCATCTGCGCTTCGTCCAGGATGATGACGCTACGGGCCAAGTTGTGAATTTTCCGGCACCGTGAAGGTTTGCTGCTGAACAGGGATTCGAAAAACTGCACGTTGGTGGTGACGATGAGCGGTGCGTCCCAATTTTCGGCGGCCGGACCGGACCGGGTGTCTTCTTCTCTCGGAGTGAAATTGCTGTGGTGCTCAAGGACCGCCTCGGTTCCCAGAAAGCGGCGGAACACGTCGGCGTTCTGCTCGATGATGCTGGTGTACGGAAGCGCGTAGATCACCCGCTCCATTCCATGTTTTTGCGCATGTTCCAGGGCGAACGCCAGCGAGGAGAGCGTCTTGCCGCCGCCCGTGGGGACGGTGAGCGAAAACAGTCCTGCTTCCTCTCCCGCGGCTGAACGACACTCACCGAGAATCCGGGTGCGTTTGAAGTTCAACTCGGTTTCGGGCGACGTCCGGAGCAGGTGCTCAAGGTTTTTATCCAATCGTTCATGCAGCTCGGTTATCGAAGGATACCCTTTTCGCTGGAGATGCTTTTCCTCGTCGGTACACCGCTCGGCGTCCAGACGGTCGGCATCGACCAGACAGGAAAAGAGCATTCGGGTGAAAAAGGCGCGTTGGAAGCCGAAACGCTTCCTCTGCATTGCAAAGGGCGGTTGGGGGAGATCGGAGCATTGCCTTACGGCTTCCGGACATGCGGAATAGTCGGGGACCTTCTTTTGCAGCCTTTGGGCCAAGTCGGACTCGCCGGTGGAGCTTCCGTTCGGCAAGCCCGCATGGTGGCCGGCGATGACGTAGGCGAGGAGCTTGCCTTCGTCACGGAACTTTCCGGCGGCGAACTGAGCGCCGGCGGTCGAGTGATCGACTCGCGCGTTTTCATCACCGCTCAGAAGTTTCGCCTGGAACTCGGGAGAATACTTCCCCATGTCGTGCCACAGGCCGGCGCAATATCCCCATTCACCCGCTCCGAACTTTTGCGCGAAGAACCGAGCGGATTCCGCCACGTTCCGGAGGTGTTCCTCCACGCTCTGCCATTCTTCCGAGGGTTTCCCCTCGATACTCCGGGCATACCGTTCAGGCTCCATGACGCGGATTCCCCCTTTTCCCGCCTGATTGCCGTCCGGCACCGTGCCCGCGGAGACGACCGCTTGTCTGTTGTTCGTACCGGCAAAACCGGATCGGGAGCGGGTTTCAGGAGGTTATTAAATTTTGTTATCGGAAGTTCGTAATCGATAAAAGGTGAACGCGGAAATCGGCTGCTTTGAAAATTGTATAGGGTGTGGGTACGGTCGTACGAGTACTCCCGCTGCACGGAGAGGTTTCCTCCGTGAACGGCTCTTTCAGCCCCCGATTGCCCGGTTCTCTCTATGAGCCCTCATTTTCTTATTTCAATTACCTTATGGATTTCAATCTTTTTATTCAACAGATGACCATATCTTATTATCTGCTCAATTTGTTCCGACGGATCGAAAAGCGTTTTTCCAAACATCCCTTCCATTGGTGCCGGGTTGCAACGGCGCTGGAAAAACCTTCGGTGCTGTCTCTCCGGCGACTCCGTCAATGTCCGGTCGGTTTGATCCCCGATGCAGACCGACCCGGAAGCACCTCACCATGGGAATGATGTTCAGGAACAGCAGGCCGAAGACCCGTTCCTTCATTTTCCTGTCCACCGACATCGGCATGAGCGGCGGCGCGTCCCGCTGTTCCTCCGAAGCGTTCACCGCACCCATCGAACGGAGACATCACCGATCGTTAAAATCCTATTCTCCGCTCGTAGTCGTTACCCCCGCAGCAACGATTCGATCTTGGAGGTGAGGTCGCGGAAGCTGTAGGGTTTCTGAATGAAGGGAGTATTCGGGTCGAGGGCGCCGTGGTGAACAATTGCGGTATCCGTGTAGCCGGACATAAAGAGTATCTTGATATCCGGCTGAATCGCGCGGAGCCGCTCAACCAGGACCACTCCGCTCATCTCCGGCATTACCACGTCGGTGATAAGAAGATCCGGACGCAAGCCGTTTTCCTCGATCAGGCGCAGCGCCTCAATCCCGTTGGCGGCCACGGTCACCTGGCAACGCAGCCGCGTAAGCATACGTTCAAGGAGCCTTCGCACGGCGGGATCGTCCTCGACCGCCAGGACGGTCACATCCGCAAAACTCACCTCTCCCCGCGGGGTGGGGGTTTCTTTCCGCGCCGGCTCGGCGTTGGTTTGCGGCATGTAGATTTTGAAGGTCGTTCCTATTCCGGGCTCGCTGTATACCCAGACGTTCCCCCCCGACTGCTTCACGATGCCGTAGACGGTTGAAAGGCCGAGGCCCGTGCCTTTCCCCTTCTCCTTGGTCGTGAAAAACGGTTCGAATATCTTTCGCGTTGTCGCTTCGTCCATGCCGCTGCCCGTGTCGGTCAGCGTGAGCGACACGTATTTCCCGGGTGCAACGCTCACGTGATGATTCGCGTACGCCTCATCCAACTCCACATTCGCGGTCTCGATGATCAGCTTGCCGCCCCGGGGCATGGCGTCCCGTGCGTTGACGGCCAGGTTCATGATCACCTGCTCGATCTGCCCCGGGTCCGCCTCCACGCGTGCCAGATCATCGGCCAGCCGGGTAACCAGCCGGATGTCTTCACCGATGAGCCTTTGAAGCATGTTCTCCAGATTTTTCACAATACCGTTGAGGTCCAGCACTTCCGGCTGAAGCGTCTGTTTGCGGCTGAAGGCCAGGAGTTGCCGGGTGAGGGCGGCCGATCGTTTCCCGGCCTCCACGATTTCCGCGACAGACTCCCGCAAACGATCCGCAACGGGGAGTTGCTGGAGAAGCTCCTCCCCGTAGCCCATGATGACACTCAACATATTATTGAAGTCGTGCGCCACGCCGCCCGCGAGCCGGCCGATGGACTCCAGCCTCTGCGCCTGGCGGAATTGCTCTTCCAACTGTCTTCTCTCGGTAACGTCCCAGAAGATGCCGAGTACCCCGGTTACTTTCCCATCATCGTCCCTCACGGGCGTCGAGACCATATGGACCCACGTTTCCTTCCCGTTCTGGATGTACCGTTCCTCGGATTCCTTAGCCGTTCCCTGTTCGATGAGCCGTTCATCCTCGAACCGGTGTTTCTCGGCAACCTCCCTGGGGTAGAAATCGTAGTCCGTCCTTCCCGCGATCTCCTCCGGAACGATACCCAGTCCGCGGGCGTAATTATCGTTGCACGAGACGTAGACCGACTGCCTGTCCTTGATGAATATCTTTTGCGGCAGGTTCTCCGTGAGCATACGGTACTTGCGCTCGCTGTTCCGCAGCGCTTCCTCCGCTCTCTTCTGCTGGATCATAACGGCGAGTTGCCTGGCGATTTCGTTGATCAGCTCCCGTTCCCCCTGATGGATGAACCGCTCCTCGCCCAGCGCGGGCCTTTCCTCCAGGCAGCAGACCTCCACCGTCCCGACAGCAACCCCGGCGATCGCGATGTCGGCCGACTGCTTCCAGTCCGTTTCTCTGAACCCCTCGGCCGCGAACTCTCTCCCCTCGAAGACGATCCGTGCACGAGCAGTGCCCGTATGCCGCAGATCCGGCGGAAACAACTCCACCGCGGACTTCATGACCTCATCGATCGATTTGATCGGTTTCGCGAAAAGGCTCGAGATGGAGTAGAGACAATTGATCTCGCTGACGCGATCCTGCAATTTCCGGGTTTGCTCGGCAACCAGTCTTTCGAGGTGATCCCGGTGGAGCTTCAGCTCCTGTTTGTGTTGGTCGAGTTCGAGGAATACCTTGACTTTGCCCAGAAGGACTTCAGGCGCAAAGGGTTTGATGAGGTAGTCGATTCCACCCGCCTCGTAACCCTCGAACATGTGTTGCTCGTCCGCATAGGATGCGGTGAGGAAGACGATGGGGATCACTTTGGTTTTCTCATCTCCGCGCAGATGTTCGGCCAGCTCGTAGCCGCTCATCCCCGGCATCATCACGTCCAGGATCGCCACCGCGAAATGTTGGTCGAGTGTGGCGACGAGAGCCTCGTTGCCGCTTTCGGCCTCAACGATATCCGCATCGATGTCGCGCAGGACCTCCCTGAGGGCGACGCGATTTTCCTTCCTGTCGTCCACGATCAGTATCTTCTGCTTCTCGATCATGTCTATGTCCTCCCGAAGCATCGGGGTTGTAAGTTGCATGGCGAATCATGCCTTTTTTCTGCTACCGAGCTCGGCCAACAACCGCCCGATCTCGCCTGCCCGCAGCACATTCTCCGCAGCTTGCGCGTCGATGGCTGACTGCGGCATGAAGGGATATCCGGCTTCGGCCGGATCCTGTACGACGGTCAATCCCCCGGCATCGCGGATGGCCAGCATGCCCTGGGCTCCGTCGGCGCTCGCTCCCGAGAGGAGGACCGCAACCACGGCGTCTCTCCAGGCGATGGCGGCGCTTTCGAAAAGCACGTCGATGGAGGGGCGGGACCAGTTCACTTTCGCGTCCACCGACAGGCCGATCGTACCATCCCTGTCTACCAGCATGTGGTAGTTCGCCGGCGCGACATAGACATGGCCGCGATCGATCCGTTCCTTGTCGCAGGGCTCCACCACCGGAAGCCGTGTGACCCGTGCCAGGTGTCGGGCAAAGGCGCCGTCATCGCTCGGGTGCAGGTGCTGGACCACGAGGACCGGCGGTTCGAACTCCGGAGGAAGCGCCGCGAAGATAACCGTAAGCGCCTCAACGCCTCCCGCCGAACCGCCGATGACAATGGCACGGTACCGCGCGGCACACGCAGGCTGTTGCGGTTGTGTCGTTCTCAGGGGACGTCCCTCTTTTTGTAGATTCGCGCCTTGTGATCCACGACTTCGTATCGCTCGCTCACGCCGGTGAACTGCAGGTCTTCCTTTGTGCCGAGGCACAGGAAACCTCCATGCACCAGGCTTTCGGTGAAGAGTCCCAGCGCCCTGTTTTGCAGGTCCCGGTTGAAATAGATCAGAACGTTGCGACAGAACACCAGGTGCATCTCTCCGAACACGCTGTCGGAAGCCAGGTTGTGGTTGGAGAAGACCATGCGTTCCTTGAGCGCGTCGTCCATCACCGCCGCATCGTACCGGGCGTGGTAGTACTCCGAAAACGACTCCTTACCGCCCGCCTCCTGGTAGTTCCTGGTCGCCTCCCGAAACTTGTCGATATCATAGACGCCTTCTCGCGCCCGCGCCAGCGAGTCGTCGCTGAGGTCGGTGGCGTAGATGGTTGCCCGGTTGTAGACGCCTTCTTCCTTGAGCACAATGGCCAGCGAGAATACCTCCTCGCCCGTGGCGCATCCAGCATGCCAGATTTTGAAGTGCGGCCAGGTCCTCAGCAGCGGGATTACCTTCTCCCTCACGGCCCGGTAGACGAACGGGTCGCGGAACATCTCGGTCACCGGGATGGAAAAGTATCGAACCAGGCGAGAGAAGAACTCCCCATCGTCCAGGACCTTCGGGATCATCTCGACGATCGACGCACACCCGGACCTGGGGAGGAATTGCCTGATTCTGCGTTCGATGGAGGGGCGGGCATACGAGCGAAAGTCGTAGCCGTAACGCCGGTAGACGGCCTCCAGCAGGAGGTCGATCTCGATGTGTTCTCTCTCGTCCGTCCTCATATGGTTTTTTTGCCTTGGGCTATTTGTACAGCCACACCCGCATCATGGAGATCAGCCGGTTCTCGTCCACCGGCTTGGGCAGGTAATCGCTCGCGCCGGAGGCAATGCACTTTTCGCGGTCCTCCTGCATGGCCTTGGCGGTCAGGGCGATGATCGGCAGCTTTCGGAATCTTTCCTGGGCGCGAATCCGTCCCATGGCCTCGTAACCGTCCATAACGGGCATCATGATATCCATGAGCACGAGGTCCACGTTCGGCTCCTCGTCGAGTATCCGCAATGCCCTCTCACCGGTGTCCGCCTTGAGCGTCTTCATGCCTCGCCCCGCCAGGAGGCGGGACAGGGCGAAGGTGGTGCGCATGTCGTCGTCCACGATGAGCACCTCTTTATTCTTAAGGAACACATCGGTCTCGTGAAGGCTAAGAATCATCTGTTTTTTCTTCTCGGGCATTTTGCTGACCACCTGGTGGAGGAAAAGCGAAACCTCGTCGAGAAGGCGTTCCCGGGATCGGACGTCCTTGATGACGATCGATTCCGCATGTTCGCGAAGGGCCATCTCCTCTTCCATCGTAAGATCCCGGGCGGTATGGATAATCACCGGGGGCACCTCCACGCCTTCGCTCTCGAGCCGCGCGAGCAGATCGTCGCCGGACATGTCCGGCAGCCCGAGGTCCAGCACCACGCAGTCGTAACGGCCCGAACGCAGCGCTTGCAGCGCCTGTTCCCCGTTCTCGGCCTCTTCCACCTTCACATCCCCGTTGTCGATCAGCTGCACGGTGTCGCGGCGTATCTTTGCGTCATCCTCCACCACGAGCACTCGCCTCGGTTTTTCGGCGGACGCCCGTTCAAGCCTCCGAAACGTCTCTTCCAGGGTTTTCTGGTCCAGGGGCTTGGTGGCGTGCCCTACCGCGCCCTTGCGCAACGCTTCGTTCGACGCCTCCTCGACGGAGACGATGTGCACCGGAATGTGGCGGATGCGGGTGTTCTCCTTGAACGCAGTCAGCACGGCCCAGCCGTCCATGCCGGGAAGGCGGATGTCGAGGATCACGGCCGAGGGCAGGTACTTTGCCGCGAGTTCCAGCCCCATTTCTCCGGTGGACGCGGCCAGGCACATGAACCCCTTCTCGTGGCACTTCCCGCAAAGCAGCCGGGCGAAGTTCGGGTCGTCCTCGATGATCAGGATGACCCGGTCGTCGTTTTCAAGACTGTCGCGGTCGTCGTCGATCTGTATGGCTGCCGATCTTTTCCGAGTGGCGTCGGACACCTCACCTTTATCCTGCCCGGGGATTGTCCCCCTGTCTCCCGCCGAACCCCCGCGGCCCGCCGATGCCGAAATGGGAAGATACAGCGTGAACGTGGAACCCTTGCCCGGTTCGCTCTCGAGTTCGATCGTTCCGGAGAGAAGATGCGCCAGTTCCCTGGAGATGGAAAGTCCCAGTCCCGTGCCGCCGTATTTCCTGGCCGTCCCGCCGTCCGCCTGCTGGAAGGCCTCGAAGACGATCTTCTGCTGCCCCGGAGAGATGCCGATGCCGGTGTCCCTGACCGCGATGGCCAGCCACCCGCCCGAGGGAAGTCCGCTTCCCTTCAGATCGACCCCCGGAGTGGACCGGCGGAACGTCACGGTTACGCTTCCCGATTCCGTGAACTTGATTGCATTGGAGAGGAGGTTCCGGACGACCTGTTCGAGGCGCCTGCGGTCGCTTACGATTTCGCTCGGCGCGTCTTCCTCCACCACCACCTCCAGGTCGAGCCCCTTCTCCTCGGCCACGTGTCGAAAGGACGTCCGAACGGTTTCCGCAAGATCGCCCATCCGAACCGTGCCGAGCTGGAGGTCCATCCGTCCGGCCTCGATCTTGGACAGGTCCAGGATATCGTTGATCAGATTAAGCAGGTCCATGCCGCCGCCGTGGATGATCCTTGCGGACTCGACCTGCTCATCGGTCAGGTTGCCTTCCCTGTTCTGCGTCAGCCCCTGC
This sequence comes from uncultured delta proteobacterium, assembly GCA_963826125.1. GTDB lineage: Bacteria > Desulfobacterota > Desulfarculia > JACQYL01 > CAWGVV01 > CAWGVV01. The sequence goes on from CAWGVV010000001.1 coordinate 2,571,043, forward strand.
GCCAGGAGCAACAGACTGTTGAGCGGCGTGCGCAGCTCGTGGGACATGTTGGCCAGAAATTCCGACTTGTACTTGCTGGCGAGGGCCAGGTCCTCCGCCTTTTCCTCGATGTCTTTCCTGGCGTGCTCGACTTCCTTCTTCTGGCGTTCGAGCAGATCGTTCTTCTCCTCCAGCTCTTCGTTGATGACCTGGAGTTCTTCCTGCTGGGCCTTGAGCTTCTCCTCCGACTCCTGCAGCCGCTGCGTCTGCTCCTCGAGTTCCTCGTTCGCGGCCATCAACTCCTCCTGCTGGGTCTGAAGCTCCTCGGAGAGCCGCTGCGCTTCGGCAAGGGAGTTGGCGATCTGGTCCCGACCTTGTGCCGTCTCCAGGGTGATGGCGACGGTGGGACCGGCCAGGTTCATATATTCGAGCTGTAAGTCGGTGAACGGATCGAGGGTTCCCGCTTCGATCACCCCCTTGACCCGGTTTTCGAAAACGAGAGGCGTTACGCAGATATGCCGGGGGGCACCCTCCCCCAACCCCGAGGTGATCTTGATGTAGTCTTCGGGCACGTTGGAAACCAGAATCTGCTTGCGCTCGAGCGCTGCCTGACCGACGAGGCCCTCGCCCGGCTTGAAGAGGTTCGACAGATTCTTGCGCCGCGTGTAGGCGTAGGAGCCGAGCAGCGAGAGGGTGGCATCCTCCCCGGGTGCGCTCATCACGTAAAATGCGCCGACCTTGGCGTCCAGGTATTCCGAGATTTCTGAGATGATTCGTGAGGCGAGGGTTTCCACGTCAAGTTCTCCTCGCATCACATCGTTCAACCGTGTCAGCCCGGTCTTGAGCCAATCCCGGGCGCGGTCCTCGTCGCCTGCCGCTCGAAGCGCGACCTGCATCACGTCCATGGATGACGCCAGCCGTCCGACTTCGTCGCCGCTTGTCACACCGATCGGCGTATCGAGGTTGCCGGCGGCGATGGCGTCGGCGGCCGCGACCAGGGCGCCGAGTCTGTTCGTGATAGCCCGTGTAACCAGGAGCGCCAAGCCCAAGGCAATGATCAGCGTGGCGACCACTATCCCGATCATCAGAGTCATGGCGGTGTGGGCGGCAGTTTGACTCTCGCTCTTGCGCTGTCCCAGTGCCGCGTCGAGATCGTCGACCAGACGGCTGAGCACGGCGGTCGCCTTGGTCCTGCGGTCGCGCCCCTCCCCGGAGCTGATCCGCATTGCCTCTGCGTCCTGATTTTTCTCGCTCAGCTCCCGAATATGCTGGTGAGTGGAAAGGTACTCCCGGTAAAATGATTCGAACTCGTCGAGGTCCCCTGCTTTTGCCGGTCCGACGACCTCCCGGAGAGCGGCCAGACGCTTTTCCAGGTTGCGCCGGTCTTCATCGAAGGAATTCCTGTAACCGGAAACTTCGTCCTCCGATTGCGCGATTATCATGTTCTTTTCTGATATCAGCATCTTATAGAACAGGGAATTGACGCGTGACCCCGCCTTGATGGCCTCTGCCTCCCTGTCCACAATGGCTTCGAGGTTTCTGTTGGCTCGATTGATGTAGTACATGCCCGTCAGGCCGATGAGCACCTGAAAGAGCAGGGCCGCACAGACGATCATGAGTACCTTGCCGCGGATTGAGACACCCTTGAAGCTCATAAGGACAGGTTCCTTTTTCCAGCTTGTGCAAATGTGCGAACGACGGGCAGAACCACGCCGCCGACCGCCCTGTTCTTCGGCCGTGGGAGTCTCGTCGCCCGCTTTCAGCCGGGCGCGGGATGAGTTTCCCGTCTTCCCGGTCGACCTGCCGGAAATCCGTCCAACGGGGGTCGGCGTTCGACCTCACGGGGAACCGCCGGGCGGCAGCCGAACAAAATACCAGCAAGAACAGCGCCAACCCGTTCCGAGCAAACAGTTGCACAGACGGGCACTCCCCTTTGCCCCGGCGGCCGGCAGGCCGATATCAGATGTGCGATTCAGAGAGATAATTCCAGTTTTGCCGCTCCTGGGTCAAGCGAATAATACGTCGTTCTTGCGCTTTTTCAGGGGGAATGGCAACCGGTGCGGCATGTTCCGAACGGTATTTCACGAAATTTAGGGAAATGCTCATTTTGATGGGCCGGGAAAGGTCCGCCGTAACCGGGGACCTTCGGGCAGGCCCAAAACCCGTGGTGATTTCTTTTCCAAAACGATGTATGAAAAGGGCACGTTTCCGGAGAATGCGTCTTACGAGGCTTGTCTGCGGCTACGCCACGTCGTTCGTGCGCGTTTCCTTCGCCATCCAATCCGGTGAACCATTGCGTTCGACAAAGGAGCATATACAACATGCTTGATTCAGGGAAAAAAATTGTTCTGCTGGCGCTTGTGTTGGTCTGGATTCCGATTCAGGGATACGCGGGGGGATTCGACGATCTTTTCAAAAGCGTCCAGAAAGCGGTGGGCGGCGGAAGCGCCGGGTCCTCGGACGGCACCATCGCCGACGGGCTCAAGCAGGCTCTTGAGATCGGCACGTCCAACGCGGTGAGTTCCGTTTCCAGGCTGGACGGCTACTACAAGAACCCGAGCATTAAAATCCTGCTCCCCGAAAAGGTCCGGACGATGGAAAGCATCCTCAGGGGCGTGGGCTACGGCGAGAAAATCGACGCCTTTGAAGAGAGCATGAACCATGCGGCGGAGAAGGCCGCGCCCGCGGCCAAAGGCTATTTTGTGGATGCCATCAAGCAGATGACCTTCACCGATGCCCGCAAAATTCTTAACGGTGGGGACAACGCCGCGACCATGTATTTCGAGGACAAGACACGAGGGAAGCTCTTCGATGCATTCAAGCCCATCGTCCATGAAAAAATGTCCGAGGTGGGAGTCACCAGATACTACCAGGATCTGGACACCAAGGTAAAAACCATTCCGTTCGCCGGAGACATGAGTTTCGATCTGGACAAGTACGTCACCGACAAATCTCTGGACGGACTCTTCAAGATGGTTGCCGAAGAGGAAGCCAAAATCCGCACGGACCCGGCGGCCAGGGTCACGGACCTTCTCAAGCAGGTGTTCGGCAAATAAACCGGTTTCGAATCGCCATCGGGGGGTTCGACAAAGGTTTTCCCAACGTCACCCCGCGAAAGCCGGGGTCCGGAATGGCGTGACCCTATCAGGTTACGCCCTTTTCTTATCATATGCTGCCGAAGGCGGGATTTGAACCCGTAAGTTTTGATGTAAGTGCTTGATATTATTAAGCGCTAAAATGGGCTGGTAAACTTTTGGTAACCGATTTGTGAAAACAAGGGTACAAGCTGCCCCTGATTTGCCTTTTGCATTTGTGCCGTGTCGAGATGTAGTAAGAAACGGGAATAGGCATTTTTTCATTGAATTCTGGCTTGCCTCACCTTCGTCTGCGTGTTCTGTCGATCATCATGTTAAGCTTATCGGTATCGGTGAGCTGAACGTTCGCAGGCGTCATGGGGACTCTCTTTTCCGCGTGGCGAACCGCAATTCTTTTTTCCTTTTCCACTAGACGCGCGGCCATGCGGGCTTCCTCTTCCTGTTTCATGGATTCTTGTGCTGCGGCTCTTTCAGCGGCCGCCTTGGCATCGAGCTTTTTCACTTCTCTTGTCGTAAGAATCGTCGGCAGGGATTCCAGCTTATTCCAGCCCATCTCGTCAGCGACAGCAGCCTTCCTTGCTTCCTGGCTCAGATCGTCTGGGTAAATTGCGCTCTTACTGTTTTCTAATGGAGAGATTGTTGCAATATTTGGAGGGTGCTCCTTGCCGCTATTAACAGTAGCGTCATTTTGCCCCAGTGCAATTCCTTCTTTAGAATACAATGCCACGATCAAACCTGTTGCATCAGGGAAATAATCGGTAGCTTTTCTAGTAGTAACTTGGTTAACCCAGCGGTAGCGATTAACAGCCCTCATGCGCTCATCAGCCATAACATACTGAGCTACCATTATTTGTACCAAAAGTGGATTAAGCCCATGTTTCTCTTGTGCTTTTTGGGCAATACTTGCTACTTTATCACCAGCAACGATCTCGCCAAGTCTTCTTGGATTTGATGTTTGCAATCGAAGATCATAGTACAACTCATTGAAGTACCACTGATATAGTTTTATTTGATATTTTTTTACATGCTTATACACTGTTTCAGTGGTTACTGGCAATAAGGAAAATAATGCGCTTCTAATCTTTTTGAAAACTCCATTTCTGCCTATGTGGTCATGTAGTAATATTTCAGCTTCTTTAAGTTCTGCTTCACGATTGTCTGACCACTCATCCTCAGCTTCTCTCATTTTATTGTAAATAGCATCATATGAACTCCGTCTCTTTTTCTGCTTACGTATTTCCATTAGATACACGGCTCTTTGGTTTGAAATTTCCGCGCAACCATTAATTATAAGTTTCATATGCTCAGGATTTTTTATTTCCGTTTTATCAGAATAATCTTTCATTCTAAACAACCTGTCATCGGATAGAACAAAGGGGATGCCGCATTTATCTGACCCGACCGATATCACCGAAGATGCTTGTCTCTTATCCTCATAGTATTTTTCAGTCATCTAATCTACTCCTATCGGCACAGCATAACAATTATCATTTCTCTGTATAGTACCATGCTCTACCGCCAGCAACCGCAGTACCAGCGACCATCTGTACCCAAAGTCCAGTATATATCATAATCGCTATGCAAAATAGATTGTTTGTGCACCCATTATTCAAACCTATCTTAAAAAAACTAGTATATTTGTGACAGCAAAGGAAATATCAATGTCATTATAGCTGCAAAAACGCCCGAACTAATGAAAGCTAACATGACGGTAAATAATTGAATTATAGCCCAGATTGCAGATAATATCATGTAGACGGCACTAATATGCTTTCCTTTCTGTCCATAAATAGATGTGATCCCATTCTTCCCTCTGGTAACAAATTTAAGCATTCATTTGCAATCGGCACATCAGATAAGCTTGAAAAGAAAATTCGTAAGGCCATCAGACAAATTAGAGGAAGCCGGTGAATAGAACAATCGTCATTCAGTGGTGTTTACGTTTGGAACGGATTAAAAACGAGGGGTGGAGAGCATAAGGCTATACAGGAAGTGGATTAAAGCAGCATTTCTTTTTATTTCTGTTTTATCAATTTTTACGCACAGTTTTTGTGCGTTTCTTTTCACTCTATACTATGTGGGTTGAGGCATGGCTTCATCGGTTTTCTCATGGACAAGTGCACCTCGCGGTATTTTAATCCTGCACCCCCACAGGATTCAGCCGCAATGTGGCTGAGTAGCTGAAGAAGTATACCATTATTCAAACGACTGACTAAGTCCTAGTCCTCATCTCCCCCTTTGTGTTTAGTTCATTTGGGCAATTCTGTGATAAACTGTTCATCCTGTTTAGATATCAGTTGCTCGACTTCGACTGTGATTTTCTTTACTCTTGGAAGGTGCCCGCGTGGGTAATAATCAAACTCTGCGCTCTGACCAGGTTTAAGGTCATGCACCGGTATACTTGGAGCACGTGACGCACCAATCATTCTACCATTGCTGTCGAATCGCTTAGTAAGTACAGTGAGAGTATCCAGTACAATTTTTGAAGTATTGGTTATTTTCAGTCTGACAAAGTCGGAGTATGGGAACTGCGTGCCAAGTTCTTGGGTTGCGTCGAAAGAAATAACCCTCACTTTGAAGGTCCGTTGGGTTTCAATTACCTGTTCACGTGTATAGCTTAAAGGCGATTTCTCTACTGCTGAAGAGGATGCAGGAGGAGCTGCACTTGTAGTATTAGGACTCTTTACCTTTTCAATTTGCTGGACTATATACCCCCCTGTGCCGCCCTTAGGAGGACCGTATGTGACAATGTAAGTGATACCTTTATCATTGTAGTACCCCTTACTAACATCTCCATAGCTATATCCTGATGTTTCAAATCTGTCCGCCCTGATTCTACTTTGAACTATATCCGCTCCTTGTCCTACCTTTATCACTTGCCCTAATATTTTGGCTTCCCTTATTGTTACAGCTTCTTGCGCCAAAACAATAGTTGATGAAAATACCAGGAATATTATAATAGCCATACCAATTCGCATCTGATTATTCTCCTTACTCTGAATGAACAACAATCATTGTAGGCTTTTGTCTGTCCACAAAACCCTTCCGAAGCTGATGGCTATCATCCCCAATTCCTGACGAGAACCGCTATTGCTATTACCGTCGCCTTCAACTCACAATGGCCTGTACTGAGTCTACTTCAGAACATATCAGCGCTCGGATAATCTGACAAGAAAGAAATATCCATCAAGCTTCGGGCGTTCCCCACCTTTTCCTTGTCCCCTTTTTGTTTTCTTCCCCACAAAATATTACCCGTATTGAAGTTGCCCCGGATTGAAGGACACCTCGAAAAGGACGTATAAAGCGTCTTGGAGGTGTTGGATGGAGAAGAAGCGTCGGAGTTTCAGCCGGGAGTTCAAGGTGGAAGCGGTGCGGCTGATGGCGGAAGGGGGGCTGAGTATTGCTCAGGCATCGAGGGATCTGGGGATACGGGAGAGCGTCCTGAGTCGCTGGAAGAAGCAGTTCGAGGAAGCTCCGCAGGAGGCCTTTCCGGGCAAAGGCAGGTTGAGACCGCAGGATGAGGAACTGGCCCGTCTCCGCAAGGAGAACGAGCTGTTGCGGGAGGAGCGGGATATTTTAAAAAAGGCGGTCGGCATCTTCTCGCGGGTGCCCAGGTGATGAAGTACCGGTTTATCCGTGACCATAGCGGCCTGTTCCAGGTACAGCGTATGTGCAGGGTGCTGGAGGTGTCGCCCAGCGGCTACTACGCATGGCTTGGACGCCCGGAGAGCCGACGAGTGCGCGAGAACCGTCGGTTGCTGGTCGAGATCAAGGCGGTTCACGCTGCGAGCCGGGGTACCTACGGCAGCCCGCGGATTCATGCCGAGTTTGCGTCCAGGCAGATGCGCCACGGCAGGAAACGAATCGCGCGGCTGATGAGCGAGAACGGCATCAGGGCCAGACAGAAGAGAAAGTTCAAGGCGACCACGGACTCGAACCATTCCCATCCCGTGGCGCCCAATCTGCTGGGGCGTGATTTTACGGCCCAAGCGCCCAATCAGCGGTGGCTGGCAGACCTCACGTACATTCCCACCGCAGAAGGCTGGTTGTACCTGGCTGCCGTGCTGGACCTTCATTCCCGGCTCATTGTGGGCTGGTCCCTGTCCAGCCGCATGAACAAAGAGGTAGTACTGGATGCGCTTCATATGGCGGTGGATCGCCGCCGGCCTGGGCCGGGCTTGATCCATCACTCGGATCGGGGGAGCCAGTATGCCTGTAATGACTATCGGGAGGCGCTCCGGTCCCATGGCATGCTCTGCAGCATGAGCCGCAAGGGGGACTGCTGGGACAACGCCCCCATGGAAAGCTGGTTCCATACCCTCAAGACCGAGTTGGTCAATCACCGTCTCTATCGTACCCGACGGGAGGCAATGAGCGACATCTTCTGGTTCATTGAGGTCTTCTATAACCGTAGCCGACGACATTCCGCTCTGGGATACCTGACCCCGACGGAATACGAGAGCATCATGTTGGCTGCTTAACTGCGTGTCCTCATAATCGGGGGAAGTTCATATATCATGCCGGGGGGAGGGGGGTACCCCCTGTCCAACCCTCCCCACCATACCCCCATTGACTTGACATGCTTCTGCTTCATGACATACCTGCCTCAGTATGTCCCTACATCCATCGGGAGGTTTGCCATGAACGAATCGCAGAAGGACACACCCCAGGCCATGGGCAGACCGCGTGCCCTCCCTGAGTGGAGGAAGACCACCGTTATCCTGCTCGAAAGTCAGATCGAGTTCCTGGACGATCTTGAGTACCGCACCCTGAAGAACACAAAGGTCAAGCTCAGCCGGTCTGAGTTCATCCGTTCCCTGATTGCCATTCTCCAGGAAAGCGGAGTCGATCTTTCAAACGCGGCCTCTGAGGAGGAGATCAAAAACGCTCTACGGGCTTCTTTTCTCCCTCCGGCCGAGTAGAACACCTCGTTTCCTGCCCTTTCCTTGCTTCAACCCCCACTTCGCCGCTCTACGTCCAGATTGAATGTAACTTTTTACCATAAGGTTACATTCACCACCTTAATGCTTTCCAGACTCCTTGATTTTCCTTGCGTCCATTGAACAACGATAGTCACGTTGTTACGGAGCCTGCCTATATTCTTCCGGTTGCGGCATGAACCTTCCATGAGTCCGTGTCCCACATTCCGGTACACGCGATGGGGTCATTCGTAGTTGCGTTTCGGAAGCGATGACTGCTTTCCCATTGCATTCGGGGCCGTATAGGATTTCGGGAGTATTGCGTGCGGTGGGACGAGATCGGCGATCGGCGGCCGGGCTTGCTTCCGTAAGCACAAAGGGCGTAACCCTTTCGGATTACGCCCTTTTCTTATCGTATGGTGCCGAAGGCGGGATTTGAACCCGCACGGGAGTTGCCCACCACCCCCTCAAGATGGCGTGTCTACCAGATTCCACCACTTCGGCACATTGGTCGTCGATGTTACTTTGCCGGACTCTCCCCTCCCGCGGGGGCCGGGGCTTTCTCCGCCGGGGCCGGAGCCGGTGCGGCGGGCGCGGCCGGAGCCGGCTGTTCCGCCTTCCGAGCGCCTTCGATGGGCTGAGGCGCGGGGGCCTGCGACGCATCTACCGCCGGTGCGGGCTTGGGAGCAGGAGCCGGTGCAGCGGCCTGTTCCTGTTGCGCCGGTGCGGCGGATTCCTGACCCGGTGCCGGCTGCGTGGCGGCAGGTTTTCCCTCCATGAGGCTTTGCGGGTTCCTCGGAGTGGACATGTGGGCCAGGGCCAGGGACGTTACCATGAAAAGTATGGCCACGCCCGTGGTCGCCTTGTTGAGAAAGGTCATAGCCCCACTGCTGCCGAAGATGGTCTGGCTCGACCCGCCGAATGCCGCACCCATCTCAGCACCCTTGCTCTTCTGCATCAGGATGATGAGGACCATGGCGAAGCAAACCAGAATATGCAGAATCAGTACGATTGCAAACATGAAGTAAGTTTGTTTCCTTAGAAGTTTATGATCTTTAAAAAAACATCGGCCGTCAGACTCGCCCCGCCGACCAATGCACCGTCGACGTCTTCCCGAGCCATCAGGTCCGCGATATTGTCCGGTTTAACTGAGCCACCATACAGGATGATCGTGGCTTTGGCAATACTTTTGTCGATGAAATCTTCCAGTTTGACGCGCAAAAAATGATGCACTTCCTGGACTTGTTCCGGCGAGGCGGTTTTCCCCGTGCCGATGGCCCACACCGGCTCATATGCCAGAACCGTGCCGCTCATGGTTTCCGGATTCAACCCCTGCAATCCCGCCCAAAGCTGTCGTTCCAGCACCTTGAACGTCTTGCCCGCTTCCCGTTCCTCCAGGGTTTCTCCCACGCACATGACGGGAACCAGTCCGGCTTTCAGTACCGCCGTCACTTTCTCGTTCACGCAGGCGTCGGTTTCGCTGAAGAGCTGCCGCCGTTCCGAATGGCCGATGATGACATGGGTGCACCCGACGTCCTTCAGCATGCCCGGGGAAACTTCCCCGGTGAAGGCCCCGCTCGACGCCCAATGTACGTTCTGGGCGCCCAGATACACGCCTTTGCCGCTCACCGCATCCGCCACCGCGGAGAGCGCAGTAAAGGGAGGAGCGAGCAGCACGTCCACGTCCGTCCTGCGTTTGCCGTCCGCTATGGCCCGGGCCAGCGCTTCCGCCTCGGCGACGGTCTTGTGCATTTTCCAGTTGCCCGCGATCAGAGGGGTACGTTCGCTCGCCATGACAGCCTCCTTCTTTTTCAGTAAATTGCCGATTTTCGAAAAGCTTCGGAGATGCAGCCGTTCATGCTTCGATACTTCGGCAGGAACGGAAAACGTATCCGTTCGTCCTTCGATACCTCAGGGTGAACGGTCTTTTCTATCGAGTCTACCCGTTCGATCCGAGATATCAACGGGCGAAACCTCTTATGACAAGCCCGCTTCTTCACCTCAAGTAGTGAGGTAACCCGTCTTTATATGCGGCCTGTCTGGGAACTCCATCCTCAACCGTATCGTTTTCTCCGCTACTGCTCCAACGCCTCGATGCCCGGCAGGGATTTTCCTTCCAGCAGCGTGAGAAACGCGCCTCCGCCCGTGGAAATGTAGGACATCTTGTCCGCCTTCCCCGCATTGTGCACGGCCAGGTCCGTGTCGCCGCCGCCAATGATGCTGAGTGCGTCAGACGCGGCCACGGCGGACACCATGTCGTAGGTGCCCTTGCTGAAGGGCTTCAGCTCGAAAGCGCCCATGGGGCCGTTCCAGATGATGGTTCCCGCGTCCTTGAGCGCCTCCTTGTAGGAAGCCACGGTCTTGGGGCCGACGTCCAGGATCATGGAGTCATCGGGAATGTTCCGCACGTCGGTGACCGACGTTTCGGCCCCGGCGTCCATTTCCTTCGCCACCACGCAGTCCACGGGCAGATAGAGTCCGATCCCCTGCTGCCGGGCCTGTTTCATGATGGCCTCGGCGTTGGGCACCTGTTCGTCTTCCACCAGGGATTTCCCCACTTGCCCGTACATGGCCTTGAGGAAGGTGTTGGCCATGGCCCCGCCGATGATCACCTTGTCCACGTTGCCCATGAGATTCTTCAGGGCGTCCAGCTTGCTCGAAATTTTTGCGCCGCCGATGATCGCCACGAGCGGCCTCTTGGGGTTCTTCATGGCCTTCTCGAAATACTGAATTTCATCCTTCAGCTGGAAGCCGGCCCCCTTCTCCTTGAAAAACCGGGTGACTGCTCCCACGGAGGCTTCCGCCCGGTGGCTCACAGCAAAAGCGTCATTGATGTAGACGTCGGCCAGCGCGGACAACTTCTGGGCGAACCCGGAATCGTTGTCCGTCTCTTCCTGATGGAAGCGCAGGTTTTCCAGGAGCAGCACGTCTCCGGGCTTGAGGGCGCCGGCCATCTTTTCGACTTCCGGACCGATGCAGTCGGGGGCCAGGGGAACCGGCACTCCCAGGAGTTCGCTCAGTCTGGCGGCCACCGGTTTCAGGGTAAACTCGGGTTTCACCTTGCCTTTGGGCCTTCCGAGATGGGACGCCAACACCACCGATCCCCCCTGGTCCAGAATGTAGCGGATGGTGGGAACAACGGCGCGGATGCGGTTGTCGTCGGTAATGTTGCCCTGCTTGTCCTGGGGAACGTTGAAGTCCGCACGCACGAACACCCGCTTCCCCTTGAGGTTAAGCTCATCAATGAACTTCATGGTGCACTCCCGCGATAGGACTTGGCGCCTGGTTATGGAATGGGTGACACACCCCGGATGCCGGGGCTCTGAACTGCCGAGCCGACAGGCCAAGCCTAAGGTTTTTGGAAAAGGGTTCGGGAAAAACCTTTTTACCGAAAAAGGTTTTTCCCGCATACCGGCCGTCAACTCCGCCGAAGCGGAACTAGTCCAGCATCTTCCCCATGTACGCCGCCAGGTCGAGCACGCGGTTGGAGTAGCCGTACTCGTTGTCGTACCATGCCAGCACCTTCACCATGCGGCCCCCGATGACCTTGGTCAGCGGCGCGTCGAATACCGACGAATAGGTGGTGGTGTTGAAATCGACGCTCACCAAGGGTTTGTCGTTGTAGACCAGTATCCCCTTGAGCGGACCGTCGGCGGCTTGCTTTATCACGCTGTTCACCTGATCCACGGTGACGTCCGTGCCCAGGTCGGCCACCAGATCCACGATGCTCACGTTGGGGGTGGGCACGCGGATGGCCATGCCGTCCAACTTACCCTTGAGGGCGGGAATGACCAGGGAAACAGCAGCAGCGGCGCCGGTGGTGGTGGGGATCATGGACATGGCCGCGGCACGGGCGCGCCGCCAATCCTTGTGCAGGGTGTCCAGAATACGCTGGTCCATTGTGTAGGAGTGGATGGTGGTCATGAGACCGCGCTCGATGATGAAGGATTCATGCAGCACCTTGGCCACCGGAGCCAGGCAGTTGGTGGTGCAGGAAGCATTGGACACCACGTGGTGTTCCTTGGGATTGTAGTCGGCGTCGTTGACGCCCATGACGAAGGTGCCGTCCACGCCCTTGGCCGGAGCGCTGATGATCACCTTGCGGGCGCCGGCTTCCAGATGCTTGGCCGCATTGGGCCGATCGGTGAACCGCCCGGTGCTCTCGATGACCACGTCCACGCCCAAGTCTCCCCAGGGCAGGTTGCGTACATCGTCCGATACGCGCAAGCACTTGATGCTGCGATCGTCCACTTTGATGGTGTCGCCGTCGGCGCCGATTTCCTGCTTCAACGTGCCGTGCACGGAGTCATATTTCAAAAGGTGAGCCAGTTCCTCGGCTCCCGCCAGATCGTTCACTGCTACCAATTCCAGATCGAAATTCCTGCCGATCAGGGCTCGCGTTACATTTCTACCGATTCTGCCGAATCCGTTGATTCCAATCCGTGTAGCCATAGTTCCTCCTTTTTCATTGGCAGACTCCCGTCATGAGGAATCCTTATTCTACAATTCTTCCGCATCGTCAATAGATTTCGACGAAGCAGTCTATACTGCACGCTGAATTAATCAACCATGCTTTGGGCGACACTGATGGTCCGCTCCCCCAGCATCCGCACAAAACTGCCCAGCTCGTTGTCGTACCAGCCGTAAACGACCACCTGGGTGATCGGTATTTCCACGCGGGTGTCCGGAAGCTGCGCCAAGATGTCGGCGGGGAACCCCTTGATATTGACGAGGTCCACGGTGGCCATGGCCGTCCGGGTATGCGTTTCGTGGCCCTCGATGAGCGCCGTGGCCCCTTCGTGAGCCACGATGTCCCGCGACACGTTCTGGTGGTCGGTGTAACGGAGATACCCGTGCGGGTCCCCGGCCGCGGCTTCGCGATAGATGGTGTTGACCGTTTCCCGTCTCACCTCCTCTTCCTGCCGCTCCTGGATGTTCACCACCAGGATGATGAGCGAACCCGTGGCCAGCGGCACCCGGACCGATTCGGCCATGAACCCGATGCTCTTCATCTCCGGGATGACCAGCGCCAACGCCTTGGCCGCCCCGGTTGAGGTGAGGATGATGTTGTCCAGTACGCTGCGGTTTTTGCGCAGGTCCGTATCCCCTCCCTTGGGAAGTCTGTCCAGCACGGGCTGGCTGCCGGTCATGGCGTGCACGGTGGCCATGGAAGCGGTGAGCAGCCGTTTCACCCCGAAGGAGTCGATGAGCGGCTTCATCATGTGGGCCAGACAGTTGGTGGTGCAGGAGGCGTTGGAGACGATCACGTGCCGGGACGGGTCGTACCGGTGGTCGTTCACGCCCATCACCGTGGTGAGCGCGTCGTCGGGAATGGACTTGGCCTTGTCCTTGATCTTGAACGGAGCGCTGACCACGACCTTGCGCGCCCCCGCGTCCAGGTGCCCGCGGCAGGAGCCCTTTGGCGCGTCGCCGGGGAGCGTGGGGTCCAGAAACTGGCCCGTTGCTTCCACCACGAGGTCGACCCCGTGGTCCGCCCAACCGATGTCGCGGGGATTGCGGTCTTTCATGAGAAACTTCACCTTCACCCCGTCGACGACCATGGAGCGGTCTTTTTCGTCCACCTCCTCCACGATCTTGCCCGCGTTGTAGCCGTACAGGTAATTCTTCAAATGTCCGTAGGTGGAATCCTTCTCGATGTAGCTCACCACGTCCTGGAGGGAGGTCCCCACTTCGCGTCCTACGTTCACCACTATCTCATCGAAATGTTTGTGGGCGATATGGTACCAGAGCGACATCTTGCCGATGCGCCCCAGCCCGTTGATTCCGAGTTTCAGCGTGTTTTCCATCTGCCTTCGATCCTCCTCGCATGAGGGCTTCGAGAGTTTTCAGAGTTGAGAGCCTTTGACGATGGGGACGCGCCCCAGATAAATTTCACCGCTTCGACCGTCGATGCTGATTTCGTCCCCGGAGCGTACGGGAACGTCGCCGATGGAGCAGGAGCCTCCTTCCGAGTCGCAGCCCAGCCGGCTGCACCCCACCACGCAGGTTTTGCCCAGACGCGATGCCACGATGGCCGCGTGGGAAGTGGAACCGCCGCGTGCGGTCAGAAGGCCGTCGGCGGCCGAGATTTCCCCTATGTCGTCGGGCGCGGTATCCTGGCGGACGAGGATGAGCGACGTGTCGGGCTCCTCAGCCCGCCATTTTTCCACATCCGCACGGGAGAAGACGGCGCGGCCGCTCATGGCGGCTCCACCCGCCCCCAACCCCCGGCACAACAGCCGTCCTTCCAGCGCCTTGGCGGCGGGGTCGAACATCGCCTCGACGGTTCGTTCCTTGAACCCCATGTCCCTGGCCTGCAGGATGAAAAAGTCTTCGGCCCGCGGACCTTCAAAGGTGAATTCGATGTCCTGCGGCCCCCATCCGTGCTCGTAAACGAGGCGCTTCACTTTGTCCGTCATGGCCCGGTACACCTCGGGGAAAAGATCTTCCAGACAGGGAGAATCGGTACGATCCTCGATTTGGGCCTGCTTCCGGTTGACGGGGAGCGTCCTCTCGGTGCCGGACACCACGTCCTCACCCTGGCCGCCCGGAACGAAATCGCCCCACAAGCGGATTTTGTCGCTGGGAAACAGCGGGCTGTGGGTGAAGATCACCCCCGCGCCCGAGGAGGTGCTTCGGTTGCCGAACACCATGCGCTGCACTACCACCGCGGTGCCCCAGTCGTCGGAAATTCCCATCAGCGACCGGTAGGTGCGGGCCTTGCCGCTCTCCCACGTGTCCATGACCTTGCCGACCGCCGTGAAAAGGATGCGGTACGGATCGTCGTAAAGGGGAATCCCGTGGTCTTCGAGAACGCGCCGGCAGACCATGGCGGCACTGCGAACGGAAGACGCATCCCGGTGCGGCGAGCCGCCGTCCCGCGCTTCCGGCTGAGCCGCCTCGAAGGCCGACCGGGAGAGGCCGTGAAGAATTCCCCAGCCCATGAGGAAGCGCCGCCAACAATCCCAAGAAAACCATGATCCGTCCGCGTCGCCCGCGGCTTGTTCCATGGCCCGGACCGTGGGTTCGGTGAGGCCCACGTTGAGCACGGTTTCCATCATTCCCGGCTGCGACACGGCCGCGCCGCTGCGCACCGAAAGGAGCAGCGGTTTGGCGGGATCGCCGAATTTCAGCCCCGTCTTCGACTCCAGCCGGTTCACGGCCGACACGATCCGCCGTTCAAGGTCTTCGCGAGCGGGACCGAAGGACATCAGGGGTCCGCGCGCCCGGTATGCTTCGGTGGTGATAATGAAGCCGGGGGGAACGGGCAGGCCGAGGCCCGTCAATCTGACCAGGTTGTAGCCCTTGTTCCCCAGATAGACGACGTCGTTCAGTTCGTCGGGGGTGTCGTCGAACGGGCAGACGACCTTGTCGGGATCGTAGCGGAGCAGGACGTCGGACTGGCCTTCGGCCAGGGTGTCCGCGCTTGCATAGAGGGCTTGGCGGAAGCGTTGCACGAAACGGTCCAGACCCTGCACTCCGGGAGCCGTTGCAATGCGTTCCCGCAGGAATTGTTCGCCGACGCCGTTCGCTACCTCTTCGGGCTCCGACGTGGTGAGCATGCGGGTGTACCGGGGGAGGATTTCTTCCCGCTTCATTCCCCGGAGGACGATCCGGAGATTTTCGGCGTAGGGGCGGTGGAAAAAGAGGTCGATCACCTTGCCGACGGCGGCGGCCAATCCGTTGAAGATGTCGACGTACTGGGTGAGCGTGATGCCGTGCACCTTGGTTGCGCGGTACAGCACGCCGAGGGCGGTGTCGAACTCGTCGGACACGATGCCGTCCGTAGCCAGCGTCCTCCGGAACAGCTTCAGCAATTCCCTCGCGCGGCGGATAACGCCGCCGGTGATCATTCCCGCGTCGAAGCCTTCCACGAGGTCGTCGAGGATGGGATTGAGAACGGTTTCCAGCCGCAGCGTGAGCCCCAGGGAATCGAACTTCCGTTCGTGGTAGCTGCCGTACATGCTGGGAATGTCCACGGCGATGTGCCGCTTGAGATAGATGTCCTCCAGCGCGGAGAACCGTTCGGGGGAAAGAATGGTTTCCTTCAGCCGCTCCAGGTAGGCGAGCACCGCGTCGGCGCGCTTCATCGGATCGGTCGAACCGAGGCCCTCGATCAGTTCGGGGATGGACTGGAACCCCGTGGTTTCGTAATGGGCGAGCTGGGATCGGTAATCCTGAATCCCGCGGGTATATTTCTGGTGGAGGAGACGGTAGAGGCGGACGGTGAGCGTGACACGTTTCTTTTCCGCCTCGCCCACGCCTTCCATGGCATCGATGACGGCTTCAATCTCCTCGTCCCGCAGCTCGATAATGCGCGACGGGTCGTCCAGCCCCTTTTTCTCCATTACACCGGCCAGGACCCGGTGGGCCCCCAGCACGTAGGAACTCTGAGGGTTGATCCATTCGTAGAGCGAAGGGGGAATAAACGGCCGCAGCGGCTCTTTGTCCAGGGTGCTCCAGAAGGTGAGCGTCGCCTCGGCCAGGATCATGGTGAGATTGCTGGAATCCACGTGGGACTGCTTGCGCAGGAAATGGACCAGTTCGTCCTTGCGACGGAAAATCTCGTCCAGGTCCGTGGAAATGTCGCGCAGGAGCCCTTCGGCCCCGATTTCGTTGAAGTAGACCGGCAGCAGCCGGGCGAACTGCTTTACCAGCGGGTAAACGGGCGACACTTCCGTGTTGAGCAGATCGGTGATTTCCCGAGGGAAGAGATCGGTATCCCGGACGAACACTCCCCCCACGGCCAGGTTGACGGTCAGGGCGGAGAGGAGTCGCCGGGCACGGGCGGGGTCGGTGCGGATGAGGGCCAGCCACACCCGGATGTTCTTGAGGTGGGCCGTGTTCGCCAGCACCTGCCAGTCTTCGTTGACGCCGGTAATGTCGGGATGTTGAAAACCGAAGCCGATGCTGCGTTCCAGGAACAGATCGAGCAAATCCTCTTTTTTCCCCTCGAATACCTCTTTGCCCATGGTCCGGATACATTCGAGCGCCGCCTGGGGGTAGCGCCGGCTGCTTTTTTTCAGCGTGTCGAACGTCTTGCCCAGCAGGTCCGCCAGGGTGTGTTCTTCCGCGTGGGAGATGAGCCGGGACACCGCCTGGTTGAGTTCCCGCAGCGCCTCTTCGTGCAGGCGGGCCAGAGGGGGAATGTCCACGATGCGGAAGAGAAAAACGAGTTTGCGGTAGACCCGGTCCGGAGAGGGATCGGTACCGGGCGCCAGTTTCCTGGGCAGGGAGCGGTAGACGGAAACCCAGTGCCGGAAAGCGGGCAGGTCCTGAAGACCCTCCAGCCGCTCGTCGAGGCTTCGCGCCTCGAATTCCTTCAGAAGGGCCAGATGATTGCGAATGGCCTCGTGGGACACGGAATCGAGCAGGTCGGCCGCTTCCCCTTCCTCGATGGGCAGGCCGGTTTCTCTTTCCAGCCAGGGTTTCGGGTCCTCTTCCTTCAGCCAGTAGCGATAGAGCACGGTAAAGAGCCGGGCCAGAACCTGGGAACACATTTCCCGGTCGGCCTCTTCGCCCGCACGTGCGAGACGCGCGAGATACGCCTCAACGGTTTTTTCCAGGGGATAATATCCCGAGACGGCGAGGAAAAAGGCGTCGTCCGGCAGTTTTCCAATGCGGGAAAGGCCGTAGGCCGTCACCGGGAGGAACCCTAGGGACCCTCCTTCCTTCTCGTTGGTCAACCGATCGAGAAAGATGATGAGGTTGTCCATGGCCTCCGAACGTACGGCCGCGTCTTTCGGGGTGAGGATCGCATCGAAATAGATGTCCGTCAGGACCCTCGCCGCCTCCCCGCCCCGGGGGCTCTTTACCAGCAGGTGCAGGTGTTTGAACCCGTAGGTCCTCATTCCCTCCAGGATGAACCGCCAATTTTTCATCGGATGGGTGATTTCGCAGACAAAGGCATGGCTCTCTTCCACCAGCCCCGCGTAGTCCGCGATGACATCAAGCAGCACGAGGTACTTGGGATCGATGCTGTCGTGGGTGGGGCACTGGGCGATATTGGCAGCCAGCGCCTGCGACCGGATGGGGAGGTCGTCGAGGGCGGATTGCTTCACGTTCCCGGAACGTGTGGAGTCGTTGGTCGAGGGCGGCAAGGGGCGTCTTCTCTTTTCCGGCGAAACGGCGCCGGCTATGGGGCACAACTTTTCTTTTCTTCCCCCCCACGGGGAAAAGTCTGAAAACTATGGTACCACACCTGCCGAATGTCGTAAAAGAGCCGGAAGAATTATAACGAAACTTCCATAATCAGCGCCGCGGCGTTTTCCTTGACGTAGTAGCCGGGCCGCCTCCCCACGGGGAGAAAGCCGAGCGAGGTGTAGAGCGCAATGGCCGGCGCGTTGTGCTCGTTCACTTCCAGGGTGATTTTCGCCGGCCCCGTGGCGCGTGCCCGGTCGAAAACGTATTCGAAAAGCCGGCGCCCCAGCCCCCGTCTGCGGAACCGTGCGTCCACGGCGAGCGTCATGATCCACCACTCGTTCACTGCCCGGCGCAGGAATATGTAGGCGGCCATCTCGTCCCCCACCCACAGCGTGAGCGCCATGGTGTCGGGATTGACGAATTCGCCCTCGAACATCCCCGGCGACCAGGGGTCCGAAAATGAAGACCGCTCCATGGCCAGAATCGTCCCGATGTCCGCCCGGCGTACCGGGAGTATCCGAACGTGGTCCGGAGCCGTCATCGAAAGATCACGAACAGAAGGAGAAAACTGAGGGAGAACAGCACGAGCGCCCAACGCCCCCTCGCATTGCTCAATGAAGCGGCGATCCCGATGGCCGGGGAGATACAGCCGGTGACGACGAGGGCGGTGGTAACGAACTTCGGAAGAAGGGGAAACGTCAATTGAATGAGTTGCAGCCCTCCCATGAGAAACGCGAACAACATGGCCGCGTGCACCACGAACGCGATGGCGGCTCCGGCGAAATGATAGAGGGGAACCCGATCCGTTTTTCCTTTTTCCGCGTCCCGCCAAGCGATTCGCCACAGCCGGTTGTTCACCCCCCGGAGGAGAAGTTCGATCCGGGGACTGATGTACGGGGCGGGAAGGAAGAGAATGAGGGCATAGACGGAGAGGGCCAGTTGCTGTTTGCCCGGCAGATGAAAATCCAGAACGGCGACCGAGGAAACGAGAATGGCCATGGTGGTTTCATCGGGCGGCACCACCGTTCCCACCGGAATATCCCGAATCCAGAGGAGTTCGATGATGGCCCCCATGAACAATCCCATGACGACGTCGCCCGCCAGAAATCCCATGATCGGACCGACGACGATGGGCCGGGAGATCATGATCTGCAGGGCGTGAGTCCGGTCGAGGTAGATACAGGCCCCCGCCAGACTCAATTTCACCGCCGGAAGAATAAGGTTCATGGAATGGACCGTTTCCCCCTTCGATGTTTCAATGATTGGTGTTGTCGGAGAAAGGAAGCTTGAGCTTACCGAATGGAACGGCTTTCTGCCGGGGCACCGCCCGGAACTCGATGCGCACCCCGTGGTGTTCCAGGTCCTTCAGGTAGGCCACGTCTTCTTCATTCAACGCGATGCTGGCGGTCACCTGAACCCGGCCCGTTTCATGATGGATGTTCCCGACGTTCAGCTTCGGTATGGCCAACCCGAACTCATGGGCGCGCCGGACGCTTTCGCAATCCGAGAAGATGAGGAGACAGGTGCGGCTCATCCACTTGCCTTCCCGTATTTCATCTACCATCTGATGAATCCCCGCAATCTCGACCGCAACATCCCGGGGCACGGACATGCGCATGATCGTTTTCTGCATGGGGTCCGACGCGACTCGGTCGTCGGCAACAAGAATACAGTCGCTGTGGAGAAACGGCACCCATGCCTCAATGATCTGCCCGTGAATGAGCCTTGAATCGATCCGCACCAACGCCAGTGACATTATCGCACTTCTTTATGGAGGATGGTACTCGCCAGATTGATGCTGTTGTGTCCAGCCTTGAGCACCGCTTGCGCCAGGTCGTTGAGTTTGCTCAATTTCCGGTTTGGGGATGCCAGCTTGAGCAGCATGGGAAGGTTCACCCCGCTCAGCACCTCCACCCTGTCCTCCTGAAGGAAGGAAAGGCTGATGTTCGACGGCGTGCCGCCGAACATGTCCGTGAGAATAAGGACGCCGTCTCCCTCATCCACCAGCTTTATGGCCTGCCCTATCTGCTGTCGGATTTCTTCCGAGCTGGCGATGGGATCAATGCTCAACCCCTTCGTCGACTCTACTTTTCCCACAATGAATTCAGCTGTTTTGACCAGTTCGTCCGCCATTTTCCCATGTGTGACAACGACCACACCCACCATGTTTCACTCCCGGTTGATATCGCGAAAACGAAGCGAAGCTTCTATCCTGAGTTTCCGCAGCCGTTCGTAAATAGCCGCCGCTACCGCTACGCTGCGGTGTCTTCCCCCCGTACATCCCACCGCCAGGGTGAGATAGGACTTCCCTTCCTTGCGATATAAAGGAATGAGCATGGTGAGCAGATCAACATACCCATCCAGAAAATCCTTCGCTTCCTTCCTGTCCAATACGTATTCCGCAACGTCCGCGTCAGTGCCGTCCTTGGAGCGCAGGTGGGAAACATAGAACGGGTTCGGCAGAAAGCGAACGTCGATCACTAGATCGGCTTCGTGGGGAATGCCGTATTTGTATCCAAAGGAAAGGACCTGAATGTTCATCCTCTCCGCGGACGCCGTCGGTCCGTAGGATTGAATGATCACTTCGCGCAGGTCGTGGATATTGTAATGGCTGGTGTCCAGCACACGGTCCGCCAGCATCCTGACCGGCTCCAACCTCCGGCGCTCCGTATGGATTTTTTCCGCAACGGAATCGACGTCGGTGATGGGGTGCTGCCGTTTCGTCTGGCTGAAGCGCTGAAGAAGCGTGGCGTCGGAAGAATCCAGGTAGAGCATCTGCACCTGGTATCCCTGGTCCCGCAATCCGCCGAACACCTGGGGAAATCGCACGGCGAAATCCTTTTCCCGCAAATCCATGACCAGGCCCAACCGCATGGCGTCGGAGCCGAATTCCGACTTCAGCTCCAGCAGGCGCGGGAGGAGGGCCACCGGCAGGTTGTCGATACAGAAATACCCCGCATCCTCAAGGGCGCGCAGTGCAGTACTTTTACCGGAACCTGATAGTCCCGTAACGATGACGATCTGGGAAGTCACCATCGCGGCAATCGGCCTTTCGGGCTGGCGGAGCAGTTACGGTTTTTCTTCCGGCGATAACACCGCGACAGCGCGCACATCACGCAACCGGGGAGCATCGCCGTCGGCAAAACGCTTGATCTCTCAGTAATCCTGATCGTTCTCCGAAATGATGTCGAATATCTCATTCTCGGACTGTGCCTGCAAAAGCCTCTCGCGCGTTTCCCTGTCTTTGAGCAGCCGCGAGATCTGGGCCAGTGCCTTGAGATGAAATCCCGTCGAACTCTCCGGCGCCACAAGCAGGAACAGCAGATGCACCTTCTGGGAGTCGACGGAGTCGAAATCAATACCCTTGTCGCTTCGGCCGAACGACACGACCATCTGGTCGAGTTTCTTCACCTTGCCGTGGGGGATGGCGACACCGAAGCCAATCCCCGTGCTGCCCAGCCTTTCCCTTTCCAACAATACCCGGAGGAACTCGGCTTTGTCGGTCTCGGGATATCTGACCGTAAAGACAGAAATCAGTTCCTCCAAGGCGGTACGTTTTGTTTCAGCCTTGAGGTCGGGGATGATGAATCCTTTATCAAGGATGTCCGTCAACTTCATGAACGGGTCTTTCTGCTACCCTTGGGTACGCGGCTGGATGAGTCCGAAGTTTCCGTCTTTCCGCTTGTAGACGACGTTGAGCTGCTGATTCCGGGAATTTGTGAACACAAGAAAATCGTCATCCGAAAGCTCGAGTTGCATGACCGCTTCTTCCACGTCCATGGGTTTTACCGCCAGAGGCTCGGTATAGATGACCCGTACGCTTTCGTCTTCGGTCGATTCCAGGGTGATGATCTCTTCACCGGCTTCGTCCAGCTCGATTTTCGATTTGCCGGATTTGCGCTTGATCAACTTTCCGCGCTGCTTCTTTATCTGCCGTTCTATCTTGTCCATCACCATGTCGATGGCCGAGTAGAGATCGCCCGTCTCTTCTTCGCCCGTCGCGGTCACTCCGTTGTAGGAGATGGTGATCTCGGCGATATGGCGGAATTTTTCCACTGAGAGCACCACGTTCGCGTCGAACGGGGACTCGATGTACTTCCTCACTCGCGAAACCCTGTCCGTCGCATAATCGCGAATCGCGTCGGAAGAGTCCAGATTCCTGAAGCTGATATTCACTGCCATTCCTCGCTACCTCCTTCGGTTACCCGGCAACCGTATTTTCCGAATCGTCCCTCGCTACGGAAGGAGCGTCACTATTTCACCATCGTCTTCGGCACCGTCCGGCCGGCGGACCGCTGCTTCTCCGCCGCATCGAACCCCATGCCGACCCGTCATTTGCGGTTCATCCGCGCGAACGGGTCCTTTCGCTTGCTGGAAGGAAGAATGCCCAGCATTTCCCGATACTTGGCAACGGTCCTGCGGGCGATGTCTATTCCATCCGTTTTCAGGATTTCCACAATCCTCTTGTCGCTCAACGGCCGGACGTGATCCTCGTCCGAGACAATCTTCCGGATTTTTTCCTTCACGCTCTCCGAGGCGATGGATTCGCCCTCCACCCGGTTGATGGCGCTGTTGAAAAAATACTTCAATTCGAATACGCCCTGCGGGGTGTGCACGTACTTGTTCGTGGTAACCCTGCTGATGGTGGATTCGTGCATGCCGATGTCTTCGGCCACGTCCTTGAGGATCAACGGCTTCAGCTGGGAGATTCCGTAATCCAGGAAATCCCGCTGGAACTTCACGATGCTCTCCGTCACCTTGTAGATGGTCCGCTGCCGCTGATGGATGCTCTTGATCAGCCACACGGCGGAACGCAGCTTGTTCTGGAGGAACTCCTTGGTTTCCGTCCCCAGCGACTGCTTGCCCTCAAGGGCGTCGCGGTACAGCGTATTGATCCTGATCCTGGGCAGCCCGTCCTCGTTCAGCATGATCATGTACTCATCGCCGAGCTTGTAGACGTAGACGTCGGGACTGATGTACTGAAACCGTTCCGAGCTGTATTGCCTGCCCGGCTTGGGGTCGAGCTGGGTGATCACCTCCACCACCCGCCGAATCTCTTCGCCGGTGGTGCCCATCTTCTTGGCCAACAGAACGTAGTTCTTCTTCTCCAGAAGGTCCATGTGGTCGCGTACGATATCCACCACCAGGGGTTCGTCGATGCCGAGAATCCTCATTTGAATGAGGATGCATTCCTGCAGGTCCCTGGCACCCACGCCCGGCGGATCGAAGTTCTGAATCTTTTCCAGCACTCGTTCGGCCGCCGCGATCGGCACTCTCGCCGATTCCGATACTTCTTCCAGAGAAGAGGCCAGATACCCGTCTTCGTTTATGTTGCCCAGTATCTCCGCGCCCACCCGCTCCTCGTCCTCGTCCAGCCGGGTCAGGAGCAGCTGCCACATAAGATGGTCCTGAAGACCCTCCTCTTTGGAGAGAAAATTTTCGAAGGATGGAGAGTCCTTGGCTTCATAAGTGGAGGCGAGGCTGCGCGAACTGAATTCGTCCATGTAATTTTCCCAGTTCACGTCCTCACGAGCGCGCTCTTCCACCCTCATTTCATCGGGGTCGGCCTTCCCCAGCACGTCGCCTTCCGACTCCTGGAAATCGGCGGCGCTGTCTTCTTCGGGATCATATTGGGACTCTTCAAGGACCGGGTTCTGCTCAAGCTCCTGTGCTACGGTCTCCAAAAGCTCCAGGCGCGACAACTGCAGCAGTTTAATCGCCTGCTGGAGCTGCGGCGTCATGATGAGCTGTTGGGCCAGCTTCAGTGTTTGTTTGAGTTCCATTGCCGACATTTAGAGCCTGAATCCCTCTCCCAGATAAACTGATTTTGCCCGGTCGCTCCGGGCTATTGCCTCCGGCGCCCCCTCCTCCAGAATAACGCCCCCGTTCAGGATGTACGCCCTGTCGCACACCCCCAGCGTCTCCCGCACGTTGTGATCGGAAATGATGACGCCGATCCCGCGGGATTTCAATTGCCGGATGATATTCTGTATATCGGCGACCGCGAGCGGATCGATACCCGCAAACGGTTCGTCCAGTAGAATAAACGAAGGCGACGTTACCAGCGCTCTCGTTATTTCAACTCTTCTTCGCTCTCCCCCGGACAGGGAATAGGCCCGGTTCTTGGCCAGATGAGCGATTTTCAATTCTTCCAGCAGTTCAGCCAGCCGTTCCCGCCGCTCCCGCTGCTTGAGATTCAGCGTTTCGAGCACCGCCAGGATGTTTTCCTCGACCGTGAGCTTCCTGAAGATGGAGGGTTCCTGGGGCAGATAATTGACCCCCCGGCGTGCGCGGCGGTACATCGGCCACTCGGTGATGTCCTCTTCGTCCAGCATCACCGATCCGCTATCCGGGCGCGTGAGCCCCACCATCATGTAGAAAGTCGTTGTCTTCCCCGCTCCGTTGGGTCCCAGAAGGCCGACGATTTCCGCCTGTCGCACCTCGATGCTGACTTTGTCCACCACCCTCCGGCGGTGATATGCCTTGACCAGTTCGCGCGTCGCCAGGATCTTGTCCGCGGAGGGTGAAGCAAGATCTCTCATTCCTTGCCCGGCTTCTCCTTGGGAAAAATCGTCGCTTCGACCTGCACCGAGGGTCCGCTCTCGATAATGCTGCGATCCTCGTCGATAAAATAGATGATACGGTTCCCCTTGATGACGTTCTGTCCTTCGGTTGCCCGGGGATCGCCCGAAACCACTATTTTTCTTTCCTTCTGCAGATACTCGGCTTCCTGGCCCGTGATCCGTCGCGCTTTCTGGGTGATGACCACGTCGCCCTTGGCTCTGATGTGCGTGATGGACCGGTTTTCTTCTCCCTGCGCACTCTCGCCGGAATAGGTAACCGTCATGGTTCGGCAGGTGATGACCACGTCATCCTGCACCGCCTTGACCGATCCGCTGAAAACGATGTCCCGCGTCTTGTTGTCCGCCTCCAGCCGGTCCGCCGTAATGCGGATGGGCTGATCTGTGGACTTTTTCACATTCGTTTCCGCCGATATCGCTCCCCCCGCACAAAAAAACAGTACGAAAAACAGCGCGATTGCACGCCGGGCGATGGTCAAGACGCTCTCCCTTTCTCCAGGATCTCCGGTTTCACCGTGGCCGTCACGCTCGCTTTGAGAGACAGCGTGCCGCTGTCCACGTCGGCCGTCATTCCTTTGCCGGTCACTTCGAACGAAGGTCCGGTCAGGGTCACCACATGGTCGGAAGCGATGCGCCGCGCCTTGGCGTCGTAATGCACGGCCGGAGCGGTAAAACGATACCCTTCCTGCGTGCTGGCGTTCACGTTGCCCCACACCTGGATATCCTGGGTCTGGGAATTGAATTTCCCGTTATCCGCCGTCAAGAGGATTTCCTTGTTGTCCTTCGTATAGAACGTGAGTTCAACCTGTTCAAGATCAGCCACATTCTTATCATTCAAAAAATGTGCCGATTTTGCAAGCAACTTCCATTCTTTTTTTCCCTCCCGCATCTCCACGTATTCCATCTTCTCCATGGAGACCCCCGCCTGCGCGGACGATTTCGCCATTTCGTCGCTCAGTTTACGGGAGGGAGCGTCGGGCCGCGTCGCCGCCCAGACGACCACTGCCAGCGCGCAGAGCACAACGCCGGTGAGGAAAAATCGTTTTATTCCCATAGCGTTCAAAGTATACCCTTCACCGGCCCGCAATGCAAAATCATGTGGCCGCTCCCGTCACCGGTTCGCGGAGGGCCAATCGCCCCGGGACCTGAGGATCAGTTCGGCGACTTCCCGAACGGCTCCGCGGCCTCCCCCGCTGCGGGTAATCATGTGCGCTCGGGACAGAACGTCCACGCTGGCGTCGGCCACGGCCACCGCCAACCCGACCAGCGCAAAAACGGGCAGGTCCGGGAGATCGTCGGCTACGAACGCCGCCTGGGAAGGGGTGATGTTCCAGCGGGCGCACACGCTCTCGAACACCGCCACCTTGTCCCGCACCCCCTGGTACACTTCGTCGATTCCCAGCTCCGCCGCCCGCATCGCCACCACGGCGGACGACCGGCCGGTGATCAGACACACCGGTGTACCCGCTTTTATCAGCATTCTCAGACCGACGCCGTCCTTGACGTTGAAAGTCTTGGTTTCCCGACCGTCCGCGTCGAAGGTGATGCTCCCGTCCGTAAGCACGCCGTCCACGTCGAGAAACACTCCCCGCACTGACCTCGCCCTGCCGTTCAGATCCCCGGCGCCCGGCTTGTCAGCGTCCATCCACGGCTCCGCGAATGGCGAGAAGGGTTTCGAGCAGCGGCGGCAGCTCGTTCAGGGGAAGCGAATTGGGACCGTCGCATCGGGCGTTGGCCGGATCGGGGTGCACTTCGAAAAACATCCCGTCCACTCCCACCGCCGCTGCGGCGCGGGCCAGATGGGGGATGTATTCGCGCAGTCCGTCGCTGCATCCGTTGCCCTGTCCGGGAAGCTGCACGCTGTGTGTTCCGTCGAACACCACGGGGCAGCCCAGCTTGCGCATTTCCGGCAGCGAGGTCATGTCCACCACCAAACGATTGTAGCCGAAGAACGTTCCACGTTCGGTGAGGATTATCCGGTCGTTGCCCGTGGACAACGCCTTCTCCACCACGTGCTGCATATCCCACGGAGCCATGAACTGGCCCTTTTTGATGTTGACGGGTTTGCCGGTGGATGCGGCGGCCACGATGAGGTCCGTCTGGCGGCAGAGAAACGCCGGGATTTGTATCACGTCAAGCACCTCCGCCGCTGCCGACGCCTGGGACGGCGCATGGATGTCCGACGTCACCGCCAAGCCGAATTCCCGTTTCACACGCGCCAGGATCGCCAGGCCGTCTTCCATCCCCGGTCCGCGGAACGAGCTGGTGGAGGTGCGGTTCGCCTTGTCGAAGGAAGCCTTGAAGATGAACTTCACCCCCAGCGAACCGGTGATTTCCTTCAAACGACCCGCTACGTCCATCACCAGCGCTTCACTTTCGATCACGCAGGGGCCGAGAATAAAAAGAGGCGGATGTGAACCGCCGATCTTGATGGAGCCGATGGAGATTTCCCTGGTCACGACGTCATGACTTTCCTTGCCGGTATTTCAGGGCGGCGCCGATAAACGAGGCAAAAAGCGGATGAGGATCCATGGGGCGGGATTTGAATTCCGGGTGGAACTGGCATCCCAGGAACCAGGGGTGGTCCTTGAGTTCCATGATCTCCACGAGTGTGTTGTCCGGGGACGTTCCGGAGAACACCAGTCCCGCCGCTTCCATGTCCGCCCGGCAATCGTTGTTGAACTCGTACCGGTGGCGGTGACGCTCCCAGACTTCCTTGTCTCCGTAGGCTTTGGCCGCCAGAGTACCGTTTTTGAGAACGCACGGATACGCCCCCAGCCTCATGGTGCCGCCCTTGTCGGAATTGACGTCCCGCTGGATGACCTCTTCCGTTTTAGGATCGAACCATTCCTTCATGAGATAGATAACGGGATAGGGCGATTTCGTGTCGAACTCGGTGCTGTTGGCCCCTTCCTTGTGGGCGGTGTTGCGGGCGAACTCGATGGCCGCCACCTGCATGCCGAGGCAGATGCCGAAGTAGGGAATATTATTCTCGCGCGCGAAACGGGCCGCGATGATCTTGCCTTCGATGCCGCGGGACCCGAAGCCTCCGGGCACCAGGATGCCGTCCACGGACGAAAGGACATCCATGGCCTTCATGCGCCGGGCGTCCTCCGCGTTGGCCTGCAGGTCCTCGGAATCGATGTACTCAAGGTTCACGTGGGCCTCGTTGGCGAGCCCGCCGTGCACCAGCGCCTCGTTCAGGCTCTTGTACGACTCCCGCAGGTTGATGTACTTGCCCACGATGCCGATGGTGACGTGATGCCGGGGGTTCTTGATGCGCCGCACCAGCTTTTCCCACTGCTCCAGTCGGGGCGCGCGGGTCCAGATGTTGAGCAGCTCCACGATGCGGTCGTCGAGGCCTTCCTTGTGGTACAGGAGCGGCACTTCGTAAATGGAGTCCACGTCCCGCGCCGTAATGACCGCCTCCGGCTCCAGATTGCAATGCAGGGCGATCTTCGCCTTGATGTCCGGATTCATGTCGCGGTCGGACCGGCACAACAGGATGTCGGGCTGGATTCCGATGCCCCGGAGTTCCTTCACGCTGTGCTGGGTGGGCTTGGTCTTCACCTCTCCGGCGGTTTTTATGTAGGGAACTAGGGTGAGGTGAATGTAGATGACGTTCTGCTTCCCCACGTCGGACCGGAACTGCCTGATCGCCTCCAGAAAGGGGAGGCTTTCGATGTCGCCGATGGTGCCCCCGATTTCCACGATGGTGACGTCCGCGTCGTCCGCGACTTCCAGAATCGCCCGTTTGATCTCTTCGGTGATGTGCGGAACCACCTGCACCGTACCGCCCAGATAATCGCCTCTCCGCTCCTTGGTGATGACCTGGTAGTAAATCCTTCCGGAGGTGTAGTTGCTCTTCTGCGTGAGGCGGACGTTGGCGTACCGTTCGTAGTGGCCGAGGTCCAGGTCGGTTTCCGCCCCATCGTCCAGAACGAACACTTCGCCGTGCTGGAACGGATTCATGGTTCCGGGATCGACGTTTATGTAGGGATCCAGTTTCTGTAACGTTACCCGCAGGCCGCGGCACTCGAGAAGGGCGGCAATGGAAGCGGATGCCAATCCCTTACCCAGGGAGGAGAGCACTCCGCCCGTGACGAAAATAAACTTGTTGCTTACGTTCTTTGCAGACATTGTTCCCATATATCAATATGTTATAGGTATAGGTGATTGACTTCTGCAACGTACCCCAAGCCGTGCCAAATGTCAAGACGGGCCGATTCTCCGCAATCCGCCCATTTGGATGCTTTTTCTTGCATTGCATGGCCGGGAATTCTACAATCAATGCATATACAGCGGTTTTGCGGAGCGAGCGTCTTGAAAAAAGTATCGGCCTCACGGCGCCGATATGTTTCGTCACGGAGGAACCGGCCGTTCTCCGGTGCACCTAAATTTGCATAGGGGAGTTCTGTATGAGCGTAGAACGATACATGACCAGAAACCTCGTCACCATCGACGTGCAGGAGCGGGTGCAGACCGCCATCGCTTTGATGAAGGAACATTCGGTCCGTCATCTTCCCGTGGTGGAGAACGGGATTTTCGTCGGATTGGTAACGCAAAGCGATCTGCGCGGAATGATGATCCCCTCCATGTACGAGGAGATCGACGTCCGGGACGTCATGGTGACGGACCCCATCGTCATTTCGCCCGAGGCCCCCATTGAAAGGGCCGCTTCGGTCATCCATCGCGAGAAGATAGGCGCGCTGCCGGTGGTGAAGGACCAGAAACTGGTCGGCATCCTTACGGTCGCCGACATCGTGGCCGCGTTCATCTCCATGATGGGCGTGCTCAGGGAATCGGTTCGCCTGGACGTGATGCTCGCCGGCAATCCAGGGGCATTCGAAGAGGTAAGCCGTATCATCAAGGAAAACGGCGGCGAGATCATCAGCGTGGGCATGCAGGCCGAACAGGACAGCGAGAAGATTTATTCCTTCCGTCTCCTTCCCCGGAACATCCAGTCGGTGATCGATCACATGGAAAGGGCCGGGCACCATGTGGTGTCGACGTACGATTGATGGCGGACTCGGGCGAAAACAACGTATCCGGTCCCGATCTGCGGGAAAAACGGAAGAAACTGGAAGCAACGATTCTGGGCTTTGAATCGGCCCTGCTCGCTTTTTCCGGCGGGCTCGATTCCACCCTCCTGGCGAAGGTTGCCCGCGAACTCCTCGGTGACAAAGCCGTGGCCTTCACGGCCGAAACGGTGCTCATTCCCCGGGGGGAGACGGAAGAGGCGCGGGATATCGCCCGCTCCATTGGCATTCGGCACATCGTAAAGGAAATCAATCCGTTGCTGGAGCCGCTGGTGAGGTCCAATCCCCGGGAACGCTGCTACTACTGTAAACGCCTCATCTATCGTGAAGCCCGGGAGGAGGCGCGCAAACTCGGCATTCCGACGGTGATGGACGGGACCACGGCCGAAGACGCCCGCGGAACCAGGCCGGGACTCCTGGCCATCCGGGAACTCGACATCAAAACACCCCTCAATGCAGCCGGTCTCATCAGAGAAGACATACGCGCATTGAGCCGCGAATATGGCCTGCCCACATGGAACAAAAGTTCCCAATCGTGTCTCGCCACCCGCATTCCCTACGGGAACGATCTCGATGCGGACATTCTCCGCCGTCTGGACGAGTGCGAACGGACGCTGAAGGAGTTTGGTTTTTCGCCCGTGCGTGCACGGTTGCACGGCACGGTGCTCAGGATCGAAGTAGCCCCCGACGAAGTGGCGCGACTCGTTTCCTCCGAAGCACGTTCCCTCGTAGTCGAAAAATGCCGCGCGCTCGGTTTCCCCTACGTGACCGTGGACCTGGAGGGTTTCGCCAGCGGCAGCATGGACCGCGCCTGAGCAAAAAACATCGCCCGGCCGTATTTTCTGTTTCCAAAACCCGCTTTGCGGCTCTAATGGTGTAAGGGCAAGCGGTGTTCAGAACGGTTTTTGATCCTTCACGGTTTTTCTTCGGGTGAGGTCGCTACTGTCCGAAAGCGGTTCAACCGTTGTGGAAACGGGCTTTTTCCCTCGTCTGGAAAAACCTTTTCCGCGGAATTCCACTACTTGACGTTAAACATTTTCTTGTTTAAAAACATCGAAGTAAGACAAGTTGCATGAAAGCATTTTCTTTATCACCAATCATGACAATCCCGTTTTACCGGAGGAACGGCAGAATGAAGGTATTCCCTCTTTCCAGGATCGCCTTGTCCCTGTGCATCGCCTGCACACTACTCGTCGGAACGGCTCTCGCGGAACAGCCCAAACCCACTTTCAAATCGGATAAAGAGATGAGTTCGCTCATGATCCGGTTCGGCCTGGAAGCATTCCAGCGCAACCGTTTCAAGGACGCCAAATACTATTTCCAGCAGGCGGTACAGGCCGATCCCGGCTCGAAGAAAGCCTGGAATTTCTATGATCTGGCATCCATGTACACCGTGGCGGAAGAGATGAAGGACACCGGCAAGTACGTGGTCAGGCCCGCGGAACCCATGGCCAAGGCCGACACACCGGCGGCCGCACCGGCACAACAGTCCGCAGCGCCCGCTCAGCAACCGGCGCAGGTGCAACCGCCAGCAACGTCCGCGGTCCAGCCCCCGGCTGCCGCCGCCCCGTCCGACAATGCGGCGGCCAAAGCGGAGAAACCGAAAAGCTCCAGCGGTTTCAAAATCGTGGACGATGAAGGGTGCTGAGGGAGAAGACCGTGTCGGGCATATTCAAACAGAAATGTAAGGAAGGATACGATCTCGCCTTCGGGCAACAGTGGCCACTCTGGCTGGGGGGCATACTCATCGGCCTGTTGAGCATTCTCACCTTTGCCTGGTCGCGCCCCTGGGGCGTGTTCGGCGGAGTGAAGGCGTGGGGTGACTGGCTGTTCAACGTAGTTGGTCTCTACCACGACCACGGAGTCGACCCGGTCACTTCGTCCTCGTCGATTCTGAGTTTCGGACTCATTTTCGGCGCGTTCGGTTCTGCGCTCCTGTCGCGACAGTTCGCGATTCGCTCCGCGCCGCGTATCGAAGTAGTCAAAGGCTTCTCCGGCGGCGCCCTCATGGGCGTCGGCGCATCGCTCGCTTCGGGCTGCAACGTCGGCGGGTTCTACATCGCCACGAGCGCCCTGAGCTTCAGCGGAATCGCCATGATGGTCGGCCTCATTGTCGGCGCCTATATCGGCCTGCGCTACCTGTTGTGGGAAATGGAGAAGTTTCCCCCCAAGCAGACGGTCGCGGTGGAAGGCAAAGCCGGTGAAGGTACCGACTGGACCAAAGTGCAGCCGTGGCTCGGAGCATTGGTGTTTCTGGCGGGCATCGTGTTCGCCTTCCTGTATGCCGAGCGGGCCTACGTGCAACTCGGCGGGCTGCTCCTGTTCGGCATGGCCTTCGGTCTGGTGATCCAGCGCGCCCGATTCTGTTTCGTCCGGGCGTTCCGCGATCCCTTCATGACCGGTGAAGGCGCGGCGCCCCGCGCCGTGGCGCTGAGTCTGCTCATCAGCACGATCGGCTTCATCATCATCAAATACGTGGGCTTGCGGCCCGAGAGTATGTACGTGCCCGAACGGTTCTGGGTGGGCGGCCTCGTCGGCGGCATCATCTTCGGAGTGGGCATGGTGGTCGCCGGCGGATGCGGCAGCGGCACGCTGTGGCGCGTGGGCGAGGGACACCTCAAACTGTGGTGCACCCTCTTTACGTTCGCCGCGGTGGGTTCCCTGTGGAGCAGGTTCATGGACACTTCGGGGCTCGTCAACCACATCGGGAGCGCGGCGTACATGCCGAACGTCTTCGGGTATTTCTGGTCGTTCGTCTTTATTTTCGCCATCATGGCCGTCTATTTCTGGCTGGCCACGTGGAACGAGGAGACGGACAAGTTTACCGTATTTTAAGGGAATCAGCGCTTTTCATCGCATTTCATAGGCAAAGAGGAGGAAGAAACACATGGTCGACGTCAAAGCGGACGAAACATTGGATTGCCGGGGTCTCAGCTGCCCCATGCCCATCCTGAAAACCAAGAAGCAGATGAGCGCCATGAAATCCGGTCAGATCCTGGAAATCCTGGGGACGGACCCGGGCACGGCCAACGATCTGCCGAGCTTCGCCAAACGGGGCGGTCACGAGTACCTGGGCGAAAAGAACGATCAGGGGTTTATCCGTTACTACATCAAAAAGGGTTGATCGGGACACCCCAAGGAGGTGAGCATGCCTCTGCTCGGCATTCTCGTACGGTCCGATCAATACCTGGACCAGCTTATCAAGTTCGTCAAGGCGGCCCGTGAGGAAGGGGTCGAAACGCGGATTTTCTTCACGCACAAAGGCGTGCTCCTCACCCAGGACCCCCGGTTCCCGGAACTCACCGGCCTAGCGGACATGTCCCTGTGCAATGTGGGGTATGAATCCAATAACCTGAAGGGGAAGCCCGCGCCCGGCGTTCCCGACACCGGTTTCGCAACCCAGGCCCGCAACGGGGTCATGATCGAGGATTGCGACCGGTACGTGGTGTTCTAGGAGGCTCCCATGGAAGACGTGAAACACGTGGCTTTTCTCGTGAGAGACCCCCTGAACGACTGGGAAGGAGTTCGATCCACCCTGGGTCTGGCGGTGGAAAACTTCTGGGTCTATCTGTTCGTCATCAACCATGAGATCGGCGTTACCGAAGAACTCAAGGAGAACATCGAATGGCTGGACGACATGGAGGGTCAACGCTTCTCCAACGTCCAGGCCAATTGCGATAAACACGGCTTCCAGTATCTGACAATGGAAGAGATCGGCCGGAAACTCCGCGAGATGGATCTCATCATCCCCTTCTGACGGAGGCCCCATGAAACTGTTGCACATTTTGAAATCGGAACCGGATGCGGCCACGGAAGAACTCATGAAGGCCGTGAGCGAAGGAAACGAAACCCAAACCTTCAAGATGTACGAAGATGACGTCGACTACCGCAAGATGGTGAAACTCATCTTCGACAACGATCGCAACATCAGTTGGTGGTAGCATTTCGGGGAATGGGCCCGGCGTGACGTCGGGCCTTGCCCTATTCGTTTCCGTCCTTGCCACTGCGGTGACCCCGCCCCGCGGAGGGTGCTTGATCTCCTCCCCGCCCACGCCATGAAAAGCGACGGTGCACGGCTCCTTTTCTGGAGCACGCTCTTTTTTTGTGCCGCCCTGGCGGCATATCTCTCTTTTTCCCACCCTGCGTGGAAACAGTACCAGTCGTCATACGTCCGGGATCAGAAAGCACGCCTGCAGGAAAAGCTCCGCACCGGCGCCGTTTCGGCCGATGAATTCTCGACGCGCATGGGGGAACTGAACCGCTTCACTCCGCACCTCGTTGAAATTTCCCTGCCGCGCTGGAACCGGCGCGACCGCTGCCCCACCTGCCATGCGGGCCTGGAAGAAATCAGCTCCTCCCATCCGGTGAAAGCCTTCGGCTGCACCATCTGCCACGAGGGAAACGGCCTCTCCCTGGACAAGGACGAAGCCCACCGCGGCATGCTCGGCGGCTCGAACCCCTCCCGGCTGGAAGTCGCGGAAAAATCGTGCGGCCGCATCACGCCGGACGGAGTGCGCTGCCACGCCGGATTCGATCAAATGGACAGGAATCAGGCGGAACGCGTGCCGCGCACCATCATGGCCACCATGACCGGGGTCGTCACCAGCCTGCGGGTCACCTGGGGGGCCCAGCACGACTACACCGCACGTTACGGAGCCGTGGGCACGCTCTCCACGGACGGGAAGAAACAGCTGCTGCCGGTCCCCTTCTTCGACGCATCCCAGATTCCCAAACCGCCGGACGGAACTCCCGACGACCATGACGTCATGGGAAACCCCATTGAAATTTCCGGAAAGTACGCC
Organism: uncultured delta proteobacterium; assembly: GCA_963826125.1. Classification (GTDB taxonomy): domain Bacteria; phylum Desulfobacterota; class Desulfarculia; order JACQYL01; family CAWGVV01; genus CAWGVV01. The sequence continues at coordinate 2,605,601 of CAWGVV010000001.1, forward strand.
GACGACCAGTGGCGCAAGTTCTGCTCCCGCTGCCACCTCTGGTACCAGCGGGACGAGGGCCGGAGCGCGCACGGCGCGGGCTGCGCCGGGTGCCACATGCTCTCCGACGGAGACGGCCGCTACCTGGGCGAGGACATCGCCCTGCCCCGCGGCGGCGTCGGCTATTCGGCGGTACACCGCATCACCACCGCCATTCCCGTGAACCAGTGTCTGCGCTGCCATAACCGGAGCGGCAGGATCGCCATGTCGTATCAGGGCCTGATGGAATCGGAAGGCTACGGCACCCCTTTCCGCAACGGAGCGCCGCGCGGGGGAGAACTGGCCGGGGGACGTTCCACCTATGGCCTGGCGCCCGATGTTCACTGGGAAAAGGGGATGCACTGCATCGACTGCCACACCGGCAACGACACCATGGGCGACGGGACCATTTACGAACGCATGCGGGACCAGGTGGAAATCCGCTGTCCCGACTGCCACGGCGACTATCATGCGTTGCCCCGGCTGACGACCGTGACCGAAAACGATTACGCCGCCTGGGCTTCGCAGTACCTGTCCATTCCCCCCAACAAGCCCGGCACGGCGGTCGCTCTCTCTTCCAAGGGACGGCCGCTGGTGAACGTGAAAAAGGAAGGCGACGAACTGGCCGTCTATTCCAAAGTCACGGGGCTGCGCCATGTGAGCCCGATCATCACGGGAAAGGAAGGCGCGCACGCTGTGGACGGCCACGGACGGCTCGAATGCTACGCGTGCCACACCCGGTGGGCGCCCCAGTGCTACGGATGCCACGATTACCGACAGGCAGGCGGGCGCCACTACGACGGCATGACCGGATTCGGGGCTCCCGGCAGGTGGCTCGAAACCAGGGACTACTTTCGTTTCACCAACCCGCCGCTCGGCATCGATTCACGGGGGAAAATCGCTCCCTACATGCCCGGCTGCCAGGTGCTCTTCACCGATCTGGACAAAAGCGGCAACGTCGTCGCCCCCTACAAGGATTACGTCTATCCGGGCGACCTCGTGCTGAACGGCATCGTGTCCACGCCCATTTTTCCCCACACGGTGGGCCGGGAGGTGCCCTTGTGCGAAGACTGCCACCTGAACCCCAAGATGCTCGGGCTCGGGGAAGGCGTGGGATTGACGACCACAGGGCAAGGGAACGACACCGGTGCCCTTTCATCCCCTCCCCCCCCGGGAAAACCATCGCCCGGGAGCGCCTCTTCTCCTTCGGGTAACGAAGTGTTCGAACCCCTGTACGACGCGAAGGCCGCCGGATACCCGATCGATTTTTCCTGGGAGAGCCTCGTCACGCCGGACGGAACGGTCCTGCAGGGCAACTCCCACAAAGGCGCCCGACCCTTCAACCGGGAAGAACTCTTCCGCATCCGGCGGGTGGGGGAGTGCATCGTCTGCCATGACGGAGAAAACGACCCCATTTACCGCGATTTCAAGAAAAGCCTCGCGGCCGCGGAATTGCCAGAACACCGGAAGCTGGAAGACGAAGCCACGTCCGGCCTGCGTTCCATGAAATATCCGCGGCGGCCGCTCTGGGCAGTGGGGGCTCCCGATGGGAGGTAACAGAAGCGGAATGCGGTATCGTCCGCCAAGGGACACCATGTCAGGCTTGATCGCGGGAAATCCCCCCCAACCCCCCTTTGCCAAAGGGGGGAGTTGTCCTTTGGTTCGCCGTCCGGGCATCTCCTTTTCCTACCTTGCCGCATCAAAAATGGGGCCTACAACAGACCATGGCCATTCCCCCTTATCCTTTGGAGAATATCAACGACGCCGAAACAATGCTAAAATACCGCCTCACCCGGCTTTGTGGGGAGCTGCCGGCCTCCTGTTTACCCTCCTTTTCATTGCGTTAACGGTGTGGCCATCCCCTGCCCTCGCCTCGGGATGCGCCGCCTGCCATCAGGGGATCGAAGTCATCAGCCCGTCTCACGACTTTTCCTGTGTCACCTGCCACGGAGGCGACGAAACCGCGTCCGAAAAGGACAAGGCCCATGCGGGGATCGTGGCCAATCCCTCGTCCCTGGACCAGGCGGAAGAGCGGTGCGGCTCCTGCCACCCCGACCAAGTGAAAGGGGTGCAATCGTCCCTCATGGCCACGGCAGCGGGAATGGTGAACCAGACCAGGTACCTGCTCGGAGCGCAGGACACCCCCGACCCCGTCTATTCCGGCTCCTTCACGTCTCCCCTGCCGGTGCTCCCGGACGTGCAACCGTCGGGGCCCCCGGCGGACGACCTCCTGCGGCGCAAGTGTCTGCGCTGCCACCTCCAGAACCGGGGGGCCGCCCGTTTCGGCGACTATCGGGCCGACGGCTGCGCCTCATGCCACGTACCTTATGCGAACGCCGGCATGAGCCGGAGCGCGGACCGGGCCGTGCGCGGGTTCATGGCCGAGGTCGCTTCGGGCGCGAAAACGCTGACAAGAGGCTATCCGGAACTCCACCGCATGCGCACCGACGTTCCCGTTTCCCAGTGCACGCACTGCCACAATTCCAACTATGTGGGGTCGGACTACGTGGGCAAATTCGAACGGGATTACCATTCGAGCGCGCGGTTCCTCTCGACGGACGGGGAATCGCTGCGGGCCGACCACGGCATGGATCACCACCGCCTCCTGCCCGATCTTCACTTTCAGCGGGGGCTCGGTTGCATCGACTGCCACGTACAACAGGAACTCATGGGCGACGGCAAGGTGTACGGCTTTTCTTTCCGGCAGCTCAGGGTAGGATGCGAAGACTGCCATGGCGCGGTGAACGGCGAGCCCCGGAAAACGGTGCTTTCGGACGCCGCATCGTTGCGCATGGCGGCGGCGAATCCCCGCTACGATGCGGCCGCGGGCGACGAGGTACTCATCACGGCCCGGGGCGCGGTGCTGGCGCACGTGAAAAAAGTGGGCGAGTCGTGGGTGCTGACGTCAAAGGTCACTGGGGAGCGCCATGTCATACCGCAGCTGAAGGATACGCGCACGGTTAACCATCTCATCCCCCAACACATGAAGAACATGGAATGTTCCAGCTGCCACGCGGCCTGGTCCTTCCAGCAATACGGACTCCACCTGCTGCTGGACGAGAGCACGCGCTATGAACCCTGGCGTTCCCTGTGGGCGCAGAACGATCCGCAAGTGCAAACGTTGCTTTCAGACCAACTCTCCCGCGACGTCGCGGCCAGGACGCCGCCCGTTACCCGCGACTGGCTCACGGGCGAGGATCATCCCGGCGTCTGGTACGCGGGCTGGAGTTACCGGCGCTGGGCGGGAAACGTGCTGGGACGCAATGCGTCCGGGAAGGTGAGCGTTCTGCGGCCGCTCTTTCAGTTCGTGCTGAGCCGGGTGGACGCCCGAGGGCGGACGCTGCTGGACAGCGCCATTCCGAAAACGCGGGGTAACGCCGACGGTTGGGCCATGAACCCCTATGCGCCCCACTCCATCCGCAAACAAACCGTCGCGTGCGAGGGATGCCACCTGAATCCCAAGGCGATCGGCCTGGGACTCGTGCGCTTCATGCCACGGGGGGGGGGATACGAGGAAATACCCGTCGCGCGTCCGTGGTCGGACGGGCTGGACGTCGATTTCGGGCTGGAACAGACGACCCGGATAACGGGCCAACAGGTGCAGCATTCCACCCATCCGGGCGCGAGAGGGTTCAACCGGCAGGAGATCGAAGCGCTGCTTTCCAAGTCGCCGGCGTATCTGCGCTATTGGCTCATGGAACGACGGAAGGCGGAAGGAAAACCGGGGTCGTAGGGAGTCGAGCGAAGCCGGCCCGGATGGATGGCCGTAAGGTCCCTCACCCGGCCTCCTGCCACCCTCTCCCAGCGGGAGAGGGTTTCAAGCGGCCATCATTTCCTCGTACGTCATTCCGGCGGAAGCGACTATAGGTTAAGCTGAGATCGGCCCGCAGAAATATGGATTTTTGTTTTATTCCTCGTGTGAAAAAATGTATATAAAGTGAATTGTTCAAATAAAAAGGTTGTCCGAAAATGTCCAGCAAAAAAAGAGAGGATAACTTTCTGGCCTACTATGTTGTGGCTTTCTTTGATCTGTTGGGGCAACAAGAACGGCTCAGAGAGCTTCGGGTCCTCCCAAATAGGGACGATCCTGATGATATGAAAAGGGCGGGAATCATTTTGCGTGATACCTACGGCGCCGTCACGGCGATGCGCCAGCATTTTACGGGATTTTTTAATTCCTTCAGCCGAAAACCTACTGTTCCTCTCGGGCTGACGAAAGAACAGAGAAAGAAATATGATCAATTAACCCACAATCCTATAAAATTCCAGAGGTTTTCAGATTCAATCATTGTATATTCTTGCCTCAAGACTGACAAGGTCAAGCTGACGGCTGGAGGCATTTTTGGCATCCTGTGCGCTGCAGCCGCCACCTTCCTTGTTTGTCTTGCCGAAGGGCATCCCATACGGGGAGGAATTGATGTCGGACCTGGTATTGAGATCAGAGGCAAGGAGATATACGGCCCGGCTTTGTCCCGCGCGTACACGCTTGAGTCCCAAATAGCCAATTACCCTCGTATCGTAGTCGGCGATGATCTCGTCAGATATCTTCAGATGGTGCGTGACCAAACGGAAACGGACGAGTTCACCGAAGCATCAAAAGATATGGCAAGGCGTTGTATAGAATGGATAGTATGCGATGAGGATGGATATTGGTTTATTGATTACCTTGGTGCTTATAGTCGCGAAATGTTCGGGGGGAACATCGACCCTCGCGTTCTCCAGATGACATATAAAAAGGTGGACGAGTTATCTATCCTGTACCAAAAGATGAAGAACGGAAAACTTGCATTCCGTTATTCATTGCTTCGGAATTACATGGGAGAACGACGGGCTTTTTGGAAAGGTTTTTTTGAAAATGAGTAGTAAAATACAGAATATCAATCGCTTATGTGAGAATGATTCGGATCAGCACAGGTCGTAAAACTAAGTGGTGAAAGGTGGGCTATCGGTGTTAATTTAGAGGGTAAATGAAAATGATTGAATTATTCATTGGGGCAGTCTTGGGTACTATAAGCTCATTGATAATAACACACTTTTACTACCGTCTTTCATCGCGGGGTCTTTCTAAGGAGATTGACAGACTCCGTGATAAGTTGGCCGTGCTAGAAGGGATAATGGATAATATTGAAGAAGATGCAGTCGATCTGCTTAATGATGTCCAGCGTATTTATAGGGTGGCTGTAGCCGGAACTCCTGATGATCCAGATTACCCATATAAATGAAAAACAAAAAAGGGCCACCCTTTCGGTTGGCCCTTTCAAATTCCTATTGGAGATGAGGGGATTCGAACCCCTGGCCTGTACGTTGCGAACGTACCGCTCTCCCAGCTGAGCTACATCCCCGGTACGGAATCCGCGTATATTATCGCCTTATGCGGCCGATTGCAATCCTTTTTCCCGTGCCGCCCTATTTTTGCGCGGGGGCCGCGGTCGTTTTCGTCGGCGGTTCGATGATGCTCATGGTGAGCGGGATGTTCACCACCGGCTGGGTATCCACGTCCGTGCGCAGCATGATTTCGTCGCGGTAGACTCCCGGCGTGAAGTTTTCCAGCCGAGGCGTAACGATCATTTCGTACGTCTTGCCTTCCTGCAACTGATTGATCGTTACCTGATATTTCTTTTCGTCGAATTTCACGTGGGTGAGCTTGAGTTCCTTGCCGCCCTTGCGCACGATCATCAGCCGCCTCTGGAGCGGAGCGTTCCCGACCGCGGAGGGGTCGATGTTCCCGAAGAAGACGTTGGGCGGACTCACGAGCACGTCGCCGCGTATGTCCACGTTCACGTGAATTTTCACCGTCTGCTTCTTTGGATGGTCCGTGACCAGTTCTATGTATCCGCTGTACCGCCCTGGTTCCTTCTCCGGAGAACTGTCGACTTCCAGCGTATACTCCTTGTTCGGCTGCACCTCGTTAACCTTGTAGGTGGCGGCGCCGTTCAGATTGTCGTTCTCGGTCAGAATTTTCATGTGCTCGCCTTCGGCCGCCGTGATCTTGAGCGTCTGCTTCATGCTCGTTCCTCGATCGGCCACCAGGTAGAGCGAACTGCGCGGCGCAACTTCCACATAGGGCTTCACTTCCCCGGTGAGGGAGAGCTTGACCGCTTTGTTCCCCGGATCGTCCGAATACACGGTGGCGCCTTTGTGCACCTCTCCGTTGAGTCCGGCGGTATTGACGGCCAAACTGATGATCCCCTGCTTCCCCGGTTCGATCTCGCGGTCAAACTTGACCGCAGTACAGCCTCAAGACGTAACAACCTTGTCGATGGTGAGTTTCTCATCCCCTTCGTTCTTCACGACGAAGTCGTGGGTGATTTTTTCGTCCTCGCGAACGGCGCCGAATTGGTAGGCGGGTTCGGGAACGACAATCTTCGGTCCGGCAGCTACGGCGGTAATGGGTTGAAAGAACAAACACGCTGCCAAGAGGGCGATGAGCGACAGATACTTCATGATCTGAAACACCTCCGGTTCGGTTTATTTGAGATTCAGCCGTGGTATACATAAATCCGTCGGGCTTGGCAAATGGTTGCCGGGCCTCCGGGCATCGAATCGCTCTTGAGAGATCGTTCACAATTCACTTGACAGTAAAAAGCGGATTTGCGAATATTTTGCTTCGGGAAAACGCATGGAAAGGGGGAATGGGATGTTACCCTTCATATTCGAATGGCATTGGGAAGTGGGGCGGTTGATTTTCATGGGGCTTTTCTACACGGCTCTCGGCGTGGTGAGCCTTGCCGTCCTCGTCGGCGTCCTGAAAACCATCTATGACCTGAACAATCCTTCTTCCGGTCACGGAGGGGAACAGCACCACTGATTTTCCCCTCATCGTAACCTGTCAACAACAAAGAGCCCGGTGTCCTTTACGAACACCGGGCTCTTTTGCGTTTTCACGACCGGATCGCTATTTTGCCGGGTTGAGGTCCTTTTCCTGCGGGAATATGGGCAGGTAGCGGTAGCTCAGGGAATAGAGCAGCATTCCATAGCCGACGACGGCGAACGAGATGCCCCATTCCTGCCAGGAGGGGAGATATCCCAGAAAATGTTCGAACGGCAGCACCGGGATGGCCAGCGTCTGAATGACGAACACGAAGCGGTTGAGCACGATTCCCGTGCAGTCGAGGACGCAGGCGGTGATGAGCCAGCCGTTCCTGTTGCGCAGGCCGGGGATGAGGAAGATAATCGCCGGGAGTACCCCGCAAACGCCTACTTCCAGGAACATCAGCCACATGCCGTAGGGTCCACCGGCGTAAAAGTCGGCGAAGGTCTTGCCCGCCGCCGGCGCCAGCACGGTGGCCCAGTAGACGGTGTCGATGATCTTCAGCACGATGTAGATGCTGAGCATGATGCCGCAAATCTTGCCCATGAGGGACAGCACGCTCCGCTTGACCAGCTCCTTGCGTCCCGCCTTCTGGGTGATCCACACGATCAGCGTGGTGAAGGCGGGGCCGGCCGCCACGGCGGACAGGATGAAAAGGCCGAACGTGGTGGGCCAGATGAAAAACATGCCGCGATCGGCAAAGGGCCTCGCGTAGAGAACGCCGAACATGCCGCCCAGGGAACCCTGATGGAAGAAGGAGAGGAAGGTGCCCACTCCGGCGAAAACGATGACGATGGAATGGAGGTTATGGCCGAGGAAGTGCAGCACGGGAACCCTGTTCAGCTGCCGCTGCTCCAGAATGATCGGGAGGTATTCGATCGTCAGCACAATGAGGTACGTGGTGATGCAGAAGGACACTTCCGTCAGCATCGAGTGGACATTGGCGTGCCAGAAGATGAACCATCCGCGTATGGGCTGTCCGATGTCGATACCGAGCATGACCACGGCGGCGCTGTAGCAGAGGAACCCGATGATTACCGCCGCGTTCACGATGGCTCTCAGTTCCTTGATCTTAAGGATGTGGGTGAGAAACCCCGTGAAGAAAGCACCGGCTCCCAGCGCGATGATTGCCAGGTCGACGACGATCCACACGCCGAAGGCGAAGTAGTCGTTCATGTTGGTCTGATTCAATCCCAGACCCAGGCAAAGGACGGCGCTGACGGCTCCCCAGAGCAGGAGCGCCACGCAGAAGCCCGCCCACAAAGAAAACTTCCCAAAATCGCAACGATCGGCGTTTTCCGGAAATAATGCCGAATCCATATTGTTTCCCTCTCCGGTGATGCTGGTGGTCTCTACTGTACGCACACCCCACTACGCCGCATGCGACGGTTAGTGCGCCTTTTTCTCCGACGAACCGGTTTTACCCACGCTTTCGGAGGCCAGGTAGTTGTCCCCCATCCGTTTCACCCACTCTTGAGAAGTCAGGTAGAACACTTTGGGTTCGGTCCCCAATCGTTCGAGCAACCGGAAGGCCCGGGGATTGGTGTAGGTGAAGTGGTGATGCTCGTGATCGTACTTCACGCCCAGGAGCTTGGTGATGGCGTGGTTCGGATTGAGCAGGTCGCCGAACACGATCGCCTTGGTCGGGCACGCCTCGAGGCAGGCCGGCTGGTAGGCCGATTCGGCCACTTCCCGTTCGCCCTTGAACGCAGCGGCCTGTTGGGCCCGCTGCAGCCGGTTGTAGCAGAAGGTGCATTTTTCCACGACGCCGCGCATGCGGGCGGTGACGTCGGGGTTCAGGTGTTCCTTGGTGCCCTTGGGCCACAGACTGTCGAACCAGTTGAAGTATCGGACATGGTAAGGGCAGGCGGCAACGCAGTACCGGCACCCGATGCAGCGCGTGTAGATCTGGCTGACAACGCCGTAGTCCTCCCCGTACTGGGTAGCCGTGGGCGGGCACACGGAGGTGCAGGGCGTATGGTGGTCGCAGTGCATGCAGGGTCTGGGCAGATACGCCTCTTGCGTCTCCGGGTAGGGCTTTCCGTTGTCGAAACGATAGAGCCGCAACCACGTGATGCTGCGCACCTTGTTGGATTCGTCCGCCCGCGTGAATACGTTGTTTTCGGAATAGCAGGCGACCGCGCAGGCTCCGCACCCGGTACACTTGTCCAGGTCGATGGCCATCCCGTATCGGTAGATCTTTTTGTCCTCAGCACCTTTGCTGCTCATCACTTACCTCACACCTTGGTGACTTTTACCCGCGTACCCCACCACTGCGGGAGGCCGCTCGACTTGTCGGTTTGCACCGTTACGATTTCACGGACGTTGACGCCCTTGTCCTTCATGTGGGCGTCGAACGCGGTATGGCCGAAACCTTCTGCCATGGCGATCACGTCGGGACGCACGCCGTTGGCAAGGTGAGCACGCACTTTCAGCGCTCCCTTGGAGGAGGCAACCTGAATCCAGTCACCCTCGGACACGTTCAGCTTGGACGCGGTCTGAGGATTGACGCCGGCGAAGAGGTCCTTGCCGCGGAGCAGGGTGTCGGGGAACAGCTTGGTGAGATAGGGCGCGCTGGCCAGCCCGTCTCCGGAAATCCACATGGTCTCGTAGGGCATGAGCAGAAGCGGGTACGCATTGGCGTCCCCCGGCGCCGCTGCCGGCTTGTAGGCTGCCGCCGCAACGCCCTGCACCGACTGGGAGGCGAGTTCCACGCTTCCCGACGGTGTTTGGGCCGTCAGGGGAGCGGTTCCCACCGCCGCTGCCGGATCGTACCAGCAGCCGCTGGAGGCCACGCCTTTCCAGAAATCGTTTTCGGACCCGAAACCCTTGCCGCTTTTGCCCATGCTGCCGGGTTCCGCGACCATTCCCGTTCCGCTCTGGAAAACGCCCTTGCCTCGCGCCATCACCACCTGTTCCATGGACTTCCAAGGCATGGCGTCCGCCACTGACCCGCCCAAGGATTTGGCCTGGGCCAGGAAAATTTCGCCCGTCGCCTTGCTGTCGTAGATGGGATGGAAGGTCGGGATGGTCACCTGATACACGGGGAAGGGCACGGTGCTCGCTCCGGCCAGATCGTCCCATTTTTCCAGGAAGGTGGCGGAGGGCAGTACCAAGTCGGCCATGGCGACGGTTTCGTTGTAGAACGGAGCCACGCACACGATAAACGGTATCTTCTTGCGTACTTCCTTGAAGTCGAGCGCGCCCGGCATTTCATACGCGGGGTTGGAACCGTCCACGATGAGCATGTCGAAGGGAACTTTTTCCTGCGCCGCGACCTCCTGTACGAACCCCGTCAACGTTCCGCCGCCGAAGGGTTTGCCGTTGAGTCCGGCCGATGCCGTTGTATCGGGCGCGACGTCGCCCAGGGGCGAAACCGGCACCGCAACGGGTCCCACGCCGCCCTTGCGGCCCACCGACCCCACCACTGCGTTGAGGCTCATGATGGCCATGAATTCCTGAACGTCGCCCGGCATGGTTCCCTTGCCCCTGCCGGCCACCGCCACCGGATTTTGCGCCTTGGCGAATTCACGGGCGATTTCGGTGATGACGGCTTCCGGTACCCCCGTGATGGCGGTCACCTTGGTCGGGACGTAATTTGCCAGGACCATGTCCCGGAAGGAAGACGGCCCGCTTCCGAATCCGTACAGGGAAGAAACGTTTTCCGGCTTGAAAAGATTTTCCTTGAGGATGATGTGGGCGATTCCCAGGGCAAGCGCGCCTTCCGTACCGGGATTGACGGCCACCCATCGGGACGCCTTGGAGCCGGTCGCCGAAAGGTTCGTTTCCACTTGCACCAGCTTGGCCTTGGGGTTGGTCGCAATGTGTTGGTACGCGTTCATGGTGAAAACGTTTTGGCCCCATCCTTCCACGATTCCGCTGCCGAAGCTCAGGATGTAGTCGGAATTATGGAGATCGTAGCCGAGATCGCCGTCCACCCCGAACATGGCCTTGGCCACCACGCGATTGGTATCGCGCATGGAAGGCATGGAGTAGACGTTGGGGGAGCCGTAGGCCTGCATGAAACGATTGAGGATCGATGTGGTGGCGCTGTTCGCCCCGTCGTTGATCATGGCGATCTTCTGGGGAGCGCCTGCCTTGCGGATGTCCGTCAGCTTGGCGGCCATGGTTTTCATGGCTTCGTCCCAGGTCACCTTCAGCCAGTCGCCGCCCACGTTTTTCATGGGAGTGGTGAGGCGCAGCTGCTGATTGTAGAAGTACTGCAGCGATGCGGCGCACATGGGGCAGACCGCCCCCTGGCTCAAGGGATGATCGGGGTTCCCCGATATGGACACGGCGCGTTTCTTGTCGACCAGCCGCACCCGCAACCCGCACCCGCAGTTGTTCAGGCCGCCGGAGATGTATCGATAGGAGATTTCCCCGTTTTTCGGGTCGGGCACCCATGGCCAGTTCTGTGTCCAGATGGCGATGTCACCGGTAAGCTTCCATGGAATCGGGGTCACCTGGAGACCCACCACGGCGCCTACCGCAAACTTGATGAAACCTCGTCTATGTATCCCCATAGGTCCTACCTCTCCTATTTATGGCAGACGAAACACGCATTATCGGCGCCGCTGCGCGTGTGGCAGTCGGCGCAATCGTTCATTGTCATGTTTTCGGCCACGAATTTGCTGTAGCCGCTGATGCGATCCTGCCGTCCCGCAGGGAGTGACGTTTCCTTTTCCACGTCGCGGTGGCATTCCTCACACGCCAGTTCGGCCGAATAGACGTGGGCGGCATGCGAGAAGTACACACAGGGCGGCTGCTTCGCCTCCACGAACCACTGTGCTTCCCCGCCCGCAGCCTTCATCCGCACTGCTGCGTCGTGAAATGCGTCTTCTTCCGGACTTGTGCCCTGCATGTCGGAATGGCAGTCGAGGCACCCGGCCAGCGTCGGAACTCCACTAAAACTGCCGTCCTCCCGAAACGAATGACACTCCTCGCAGGAAAGTCCCGCCGGACCGTCTTCTCCGTGCACGGCATGGCTGAAGGCGAACGGCTGGCTTTTGGAGGAGTACAACGCCTGAGGGAAGACCACCCATCCCACAAACAGCGACATTGCGAATCCTGCAAGGAACATGAGCCATCCGTGTTTTCCGGAACGGTGATACGCGTTGCTCATCCGTTGCGCCTCTGGCGGCGTTGCATGCACACATGATTACTGAAAGTAAAAGTCCGTCAAACGGACAAACCCATACCCGGTCCGTTTTCCTGGCTGGTGTACAGACGTAAGCGGGGAAGTAATGCCCCGAAAAAAGGCTTGTTCTTTTTGTCACGACCGCACTTTGCTTGTCAAGTACAAATTCGAGTGCGCTGAACCCATTGCACTGCTCCGCGGACACCGGTGCCGACCGACCGGAAGCGGGTCCGCGCTCTTGTCGTCCCCGTATTTCAGGCGTTCAAAGGGATACGCCTGTCCGCCGGAACGACGATGGACGGATCGACAAACAGCGTGTCGCCGGTCGTTCGTTTCAACAGTACGTGGTCCATTCCACGGGGAGCCGGCCCCGAAATGCGGCTCCCGTCGACCGCGAAAACGGACCGGTGGCAGGGACAGTGAAACTGACGCACGTCTTCCACCCATATCGGCTGACAGCCCAGATGGGGACAGATGCCGGAGAAGGCGAAAAAACCCCGGTCGTCGCGGCCGATCCACGTTTCCCGGATGAAGAAAGGGAACCGGTCCGGGATGGAAAGCGTGAACGGCGCCGGTCCGGATGGTGAAGGCGCCCATCCGAGAAATTCCGCGAACGCCTTGCACAGCAGGGCTATCCCTCCGAGTATCATGACGGCGGACACACGGAAGAAGCCTCTTCGGGGCGGCCCGGTTTCCGCTTCCCCGAGGTCGGTACCCGGATGAGTGTTCTGCGTCGTCTCCATACGTGCTATACTACGCACCATGCGCCATCGAGTCCAGACAAGCGGAAAAGAGGCGAACCGGAAACGATCGCCCACGGATCGGCTACTCCTTAACGAAGGGCTGTCGATCCTCGCCCTGCTGGGCGGCATCCTTCTGGTGAGCGCCTTTCTGGATGCGGGCCCGGCTCACCATGCCGGTCCCGAACCGGCCGAACTGAGGGCGCCGTGGATTTTCGTGGGAGTCCAATACCTGCTGCGCACCGTTCCTCCCCTTCTGGGCGGAATCGTCGTTCCCCTCCTCATGCTCGTGGCGCTGGCCGCAATTCCTTTTTTAAGGGGAAGGGACGGCGAACGACCCGGCCTTCGGTTCATTCCCGCGGCGGTGCTGCTCACGGTGCTGGCGGCGGCGGGGATCCTCACGGCGCTCGGGATGGCGAACATCTCCCACCCCTGAAGACGGCGGCCGGTGGCGCGATCCCCTACGGCTTTCCGTTCCGAGTCGCCTCGGTCGGGGTAGGGAAACCGGGGAAACCGCCGGATTCCGGCTCGCCGCAACGATGGGGCCGGAGCCGGTTCATTTCTTACTGTAAGGATGAGGAGGAAAGACATGCACGGGAAAAGCCGGTTTTTCGCCTTCCTGATCCCGATCCTTTTTACGGCGCTCACGACCGCATGGGCAAAGGAGGCGGCAGTGATATCCGATACGGTAATAGCCACACTTTCACATCCCGAGTCCATCGGGTACGATCCCGCCGATTCGCTCCTCTATGCATCCGATTTCGGATCCGTGCTCAAGCCGACACTCAAGGACGGTGAGGGCAGGGTTTCCATAGTGTCGCTGGAGGGGACAATCCTCGAACGCGCGTTCCTCCCTCATTCCGGCGACGTACTCCACAAGCCCAAGGGCGTGACTATCAGTCAGGGAAAACTGTGGGTCACCGACATCGACGCGGTCTGGGAGTTCGACATCAAAAGCCGCCGTGGGAAAAAGGTATCTCTTCCCGACGCGCAATTCGCCAACGACACGACGATCATGGACGGGGTCCTCTATGTAAGCGATTCCGCGGGGGATAAGTTGTACACCGTGGAACCGGCGGACTTCCTCGATACTCCGGACGGTCCGAAAGTGGCGCTGCGCTACCGGGGGCTGGGAATCCATCCCAACGGACTCTGCGCCGGGCCGAAGGGAGCCCTGGTGATGGTGGGCTACAATCCCGGAGGCGAGGACGAGGGGATTTATGCACTGGACCGGACGGGCAAGGTGACTGCCTGGGCGGAGAAAATCGGCGCACTGGACGGGTTGGCCCGACTGGATGACGACACGTATCTTTTTACCGACTGGAAGAGCGGCGCGCTCCTCAGCTGGAACCGAAACGAAGGGGTAAGGACCCTGATAAAAGGATTCGAGGGACCGGCCGATTTCTGCCTGATTCCCGGCGAAAAGGAAAACACCGTGGTATTGCCCGATCTGGTGACGGGCGAGGTGCACGTCATCCGCATTTCACGATAATCGCGGTTGACGGAGGAAAAGACGGGTTTCGGGGAGATCCGGGCCGTTTTCGTGAAAGGGATCCCGAAAGCTGTGGAATCTCAATGGGCCAAAAGAAACAAGGCTTCCCGAAAACTCCGTAGCACCATCCCCCCTAACGTCACCTTTGTAGTCGAGTCTGAAGAAAACCTTATTCCCCATGCTCCTTCGTCATGGTCAGCGTCAGAACATTCGTCTCTTCCTGCCTAAGATAATCAATACTGTCGGTCAGGGAACGAACGAGGTGGATGCCGAGGTTTTTCAGGTCGCGGTCTTCCAGTGGCGATTCGAGGTCCGGTACGGCGACAGTAAGCGGGTTGAAAGCGTTTCCGCGGTCCCGGAACACCACGCGGAAGGATTCCGGGTCATCCTCCACCGCCACCGAGAAGCTTCCCGGGTTATGATAGGCGTAGTTCACCATGTTGGCGGCGGCTTCTTCAAGGTAGGCATAGGTGCAGATATTGGCCGCCACCTCTTCCGCCGCCAGCTCCAAGCGCTGAATTTTCCCGGATGGCAGCCCCGCTTCCCGCGCGTGCCGTACAACCATCCCTCGGACCGGTTCCAGCGATTCCAGTTCGGCGGGAAATTCGGCCCGGCGTGCGCTAATCCCGTCCGGTAGGGAAACACCTGAATCCGTCGCGTTCTTTGCTCCGGGAGTTTTGATTTCCCAACGGATGATGAGGGAGACGACCAAGGCGGCGACGAAAAGCGGAATGAACCGGGAAAGGGTACCGGAATAGGTGCCGGTGTTTTCGCGAACCCAGGCCGCAAACATGGGGCCGGTCATGCCCGCGGCTGCCCAGGCGGTGAGAATGTAGCCATGGATGGCGGCCAGTTGTTTTGTGCCGAACATGTCGCCGATGAAGGCGGGCACGCAGGCGAACCCGCCGCCGTAGCAGGTCATGGTGAGGAACAGCAGGATTTCGAACACCGGAAGGTTCGACGTCCGGGGCAGCAGGAAGAACGTGACGATCTGCAGGAGAAAAAAAGCGGTGTAGGTGTTGGCGCGGCCGATATAATCGGAAAACGCCGCCCAGGCGAGCCGTCCGCCGCCGTTGAACAGCCCGATCACCCCCACCATGGCCGCCGCCTGGGCGGTCGACATGCCGATCAGTTCCTGCCCCATGGGCGAGGCCACCGAAATCACGGCGATGCCGCAGGTGATGTTGATGTACAGCATGAGCCACAACCAGTAGAAACGGCGGGTACGCAACGCCTCGGAAGCGGAAAGCTGGAACCTGTCTTCGGACGGACGGTGGATCCCCATGAGCCTCCCGTGAGTGGACGCGGAGGGAGACCATCCAGGCTCCGGCGGCGCCAGGGGAAGGGAGGACAGGAACATGACCCCGAAATAGGCGGGACCCATGATGAAAAAGGTTTGAGAAAGCCCCACCCCGGCGATGAGCCGCTGGATCAACGGGCCGCTCAGAAGCGCCGCGAAACCGAACCCCATGATCGCCAACCCCGTGGCAAGCCCGCGCCGGTCCGGAAACCATTTCACCAGGGTGGAAACCGGGGCGATGTAGCCGATCCCCAACCCCATGCCGCCCAATACTCCGTAGAACAGGTAGAGCAGCCATATTTTCCCCAGAGCCACGGCCAGACCGGAGCCGGTGACGCCCAGCCCGAACAGCACGGCGGCGACCATGCCCGATGTGCGGGGGCCGCGCCGTTCCACCAACCGCCCGAAGAAAGCGGCAGACAGCCCGAGAAAAAGTATGGCCAGGCTGAAGGTAAACTGGACTTCCTTGAGACTCCAGCCGCACTGAGTCACGATGGGCTTGGAAAAAACGGACCAGGCGTAGACCGAGCCGATGGAAATGTGGATACCCACCGCCGAGGCGGCGATGAGCCAGCGATTTTTGACCTTACCGTTCCCCATGGTTTCTCCCCGTCCGTTGCGTACCGCGTTATTACTCTATCGACAGGGAGGGCGTGGGGAAAAAGGAGAAAAAGCGGAGGGGAATGAGAAAAAACAGCGGTTCGCTCCGCAATTCCGGAGAAGCATCCTGCCGCGGGATTGAACTGGACCGCTCGAGCTTCGATACCTCGGCCCGAACGGTAACGGATGGTTTCAACGGAAAGGGACGAAGAACCTTTATGGACTGGTATTCCCGAACGGTCCCAAGGAGAGCATGATCGGCGCATGCCTTCCCTGTTATTCGTATTGGGCGCTATCTATTCCGAACCCGTTTCGACGAACATCTTTTCGAGCGAATGGGGATCGTCAAAATGGCGCTCGCCCACAAAGGCCACGGCATGCCGCCCCCACTGCCTCATGGCTCCGGGGGAATAGACGCCCGTCGGCCACAGGGTAAAACGTTCGAGCCGCTCGCTTCCGGGCGCGATGCCGGTTTCGCCGAACATGTTCCTGCGTCCGCCGGTGGAATCGGGGAGGCTGCGCAGTTCGTCATACGGCGCAAAGGCATACGCAACAGCGTCCGCCGGAAGCCGACGAGGAAGTGGATAGAGGTGTTGAACGTAGTGGGTGCGGGTTTCCATGCTCACCGTCAGGTATTCCCCTCCGTTGTTCAATGCGGGCGCTTGCAGGATCAAGGGGGGTTCGGCATAGTCGATCTTTTCGCGTACCCTGAGCCGGTCGGTGGGATACGCTTTGTAGTAGCACCCGCAATTATGAACGGTTTCGTAGAGCAGCGGCGCTCCTTTTCCGTCCAAGGTCACGCGAAAGTTCACCCCGTCGAGCAACCCGCCGTACACGTCCAGCGCATTGACCTTGGGACGGGCCGGAAACCAGATGACATAGTTCAGTTGGGTCAGGATCTGTTTTCCGAAACGGGTGAAGGAAAGCAGCGTATAAACGACGGGTGCTTTCGTATCGACGGCGAGGTTCTCCCCGTCGGCCCGGGAGGGCGCACCGATCCGGTCGGATTCTGATTCCGTCTGCACTTCCCACACCGGGGCATAGATGCGGAAAAGGGCTTCCCGGTCGGCCGGAGAATAGTCGGGGATACCCAGGGCATCGCGGCCGGTGCGACCGAAAATCGCACTCGCGTTGGGAAAATCGTCGCCCGCCGGTGGCACGTACCGGACGGTTCGCAACCCGACCGGGGGTTCGGTGGAGAAGGTTTTGCGCGCCCCGGCATGCCAGTTTTCGATCCCGTGCAGCACGAACAGACGGGATAGGGGGTAAATTCCCAGGAAGCGCTCCACCGACAGGTATTCGTTCGGAACGGAGACTTCTTGCCGCAGCGCGTCCCGTTGTTCCGCAGTCTGAAAGTCCGCTTCCTTCAGCAGATTGCCGCAATCGGTCACCTGAGCGTTCAGCGCGGAGACGTCGTTTGTCGCGGCAACGGAGGAACCTTCGGACCGGGGCAGATTCGCGATTTCAAAACGGCGGGCCTCCCGATCCAGCGTTTGCATCCGATTCACCCATGCGGAGAAAGCGGCCGGCTCGCCGGCCTCGTCCCGAAACGATGCCAGGAAACGATTCACCCGCAAGTAAGGGTAGCCTTCCACCCTGAAACTTCCGGGATCGATGGCCCGTGCTTCGGACGTCCGCTCGTCCAGCGAGGAGAAAAACGCCGCGCATTCGCCCGTGGCGTCGGCTTGGCCGAGACGAACGGACTCGGTCGGTTTCGGCACAATGGCGCAACCCGCCGCCAGAAAAGACAAGAGCGCGACAAGCAAAAATGCTCGAAGCCGCAACCGGTTCACCATTTCCGCCTCCCGATATGAGGATTCACCGCACGTAACGTTCTTTCAATTGCAAGGCGAGGTCCTGCTCCCAGCGGGCGGTGTAGGTGAGAAAATCGACCATTCCGCCGCCCCAGGGATAGTCGGCCCAGAATGAAGCCCCCCAGAAATCGAAATAGCCCACCTGAGTAACTTTCGTTGCCCCGGCCGCCGGTTCCAGTTGTATGTATCCATGATGAAATCGTTGGCCGCATTCCTTGGGATTCAACAGGAGAAATTCCAGGCGGCGGGCCTTCGGGTACAACCTTGTCCGCCACCGGAAAAACACATCCGGAGCGTTGGTGTACATATCCTCCGTAAGGGCGACGTCGTCACTGCGCGAAATGAAGCGGTGCTCGATGATGTATTTGTTCGTTACCAGGAAGTCGTTGTCGAAATCGCTTTTGAACTTCCAGTACACGTCAATGGGCAGTTGTACAAGATAGATGAGCCGGTATGCCTTGCCGCCTCGGGGGTCGGGTTCGATTTGAGAAACCGACACCTTCCTTCCGGCTGCGTTGTCGGAGGCTCGGCTTTCAGCGGCGCGGCCGTTCACTGGTGAAAAGCACAGTCCCGAAATCATCATCAGGAGGGCCGCTATCAGTATCCGGCAGACCCCGGAAGCCGTATGCGATTTCACAGGGAACTCCGGTTTGATCACTTTCGGAAACCCTACCATGCCAAGGGACTGACCCGCAGCGCCGTCCTCAATACTTTCGCATTCCTGCAAGAGTACTGTACCACATTTTTGATAAAGGCGAGAATGACTCCGCACGGGGAAACCGTCTTCGGATTCTTCCGCCTCGGGAAGAGATCGGAGTTTTTTGGAATGTGGAAGTTGGGATTTAGCGGGAAAGTTTCCTCAGAGACGACGAATCGGAGGAATCCGGGTGCAAGAACGGTTTTCAACCGTTCATCAAACCTTCCCCTGAAGGAGGGCGTCAACCCGCCCCTCAGGAGAAGCGCTTCATGCAGTCGGTTTCTTCATGAGGTTAAAAATCCTCGTCCAGCGGGAGGATTTCATCCGGACGCACCCGCCCGACGCCCATCCCGGACGTCAATTGTTTTCTGGTCCTTTCGGCGGCGGGAGCCTTCCGGGGAGAGGCAGCGGGACGCTCCGTTTCTTCCTCGACCTCCACATGCGCTTCGGACGCCGTCGCCTGTAGCCCGGCGCGAACTCCGCTCACCAGCGTGATGAGATCGGCGACGGTGCTCCTCATCTGTTCGGCCTGGGAACTCATTTCGCCGGAGACGCCGGCCGACTCTTCGGCGTAGGCCGAAGTCTGCTGAGTCACCCTGTCCATTTCCATGATGGCTTTGCCGATCTGCTGAATCCCTTCGGCCTGTTCCCGTGAGGCCGCGGCGATCTCCGCCACGAGGTCTCCGGATTTGGTCACGGTGGCGGTCACTTTGCTGAAGTCTTTGTTGGTCTTCTGGACCACTCCGGAACCTTCACCTACCCTGGCTGCTGTCTGCTCGATGAGGGACGCCGTGTTCTTTGCCGCCTCGGCCGCCCTCATGGCCAGGCTTCTCACCTCGTCCGCCACCACGGCGAAACCGGCCCCGGCTTCACCGGCCCTGGCCGCTTCCACCGCCGCGTTGAGCGCCAGCAGATTGGTCTGGAAGGCGATTTCGTCAATGGTCTTGACGATCTTCTGCGTCTCTTCGCTGGCGGAAGAAATTTCCCGCATGGACACCGTCAGCGCCTTCATCGACTCCGCCGCATCCCCCGCCATCTTTATGGTTTCCAGCATGTTGTTCTTGGCCTCGGCGGCGCTGTCGGCGTTCTGCTGGGTCATGGAAGCGATTTCCTCGAGCGATGCTCCGGTTTCTTCGAGGGCCGAAGCCTGCGCATTGGCGGCGACGGACATGGACCTGCTCACCGTCGAGGCGTTGGCCGACATTTCACGCGTCTTCACTGCGAAACCCGAAAGCTGGCGGACCGCCCTGGAAAGTGCACCGGAGATCCACCGGCTGAGCAGGCCGCTCAGAAGCGTCGAAAGAAGAATGGAAACCACCGCCATGCTCACCAGGAAAATTCTCATTTCGGTGACGTCTTTAAGAAAGCCCTTCCGTAAATCTCCGGCCAGGCTGTCCAATCCGGAATAGTAGGTTCCCGAGCCGACCAACCAATCGGTTCCGGGGACAGCTTCCAAATAAGCGAATTTCTTTTCGTCCGCCTGGGTCTGGGGATGTTTGTACTGATAGTCGAAGTATCCTTTGCCGTCTTTGTTTATCAGCCCGACGAATTCCCTGACGATATACGTTCCCTTTGAGTCCTGGAAGTCCCACCGGCTTTTGCCCTGCAACGAGGGGTCCGGCGGCAAAGCTATGGTATTGCCCTTCAGATCGTAGACGAAAAAGTACCCATCCTTGGAATACCAGATTTTGCCGGTGTAATCGCCAATGAAACTTCTGAGTTGCTCCGGGGAAAGGGTATCCTTGTTTCTCTTATATAATTCCGACAGGCTCAGGGCCATGCCGTGAACGAGACTTTGAATTTTCGCTTTATCCATTTCCGTGATGTTTTCCAGTTGCTTTTTGAACAGGTCCCGCTGGTAGTAGTCGACCGAAAACATCAGGGCGCCGATGATCACCACCAACATTGCGGTCATGCCCAGCATCATCCGTGTACCGATGGTTCTTCCGAAATGCAGCCTCATTATTTCTCCTCACGCCTTACCTAGCGACCATGTAGTGTGAAATGGAAAGTTGATGCGGGACAACACCGTTCTTCCCCTTGCCTGTTCCGGCGGACGTGAAAAACTCTATCCCGGTGCGGACATCATTGTTGTGCACCCGGAACGATTCTTCACCACACCGGCGGAAAGGAAAAACGGCATGTACCGCGACATGGTTCACCTTTTGCTCTTCGGAACGCACCTCTGTTCCCAAAAAACCGCGAATCATAAAGAAATCATATCCCCTTTTTTTGTCCGGGCGGCTCAATCGGGCGCTCATCTTCCTTCAGGAACCGCTTCCGTTCGCCCCCCTTGTTTTGGTTTCCGTTTTTCACTTCCGGTTCGTGCGAAGAAACACAATGGTGCCCAACGAACCGCCACACGCATCACCATGCACCACGGCGCATACTTCATTCTCCATCGCCATACCAACTATCGGAAGTTTGAAAGAGCAACTTTAACCTATTCAACCGTTATAGACCTTTGTCTGTTGTATGCTCGCTTTCAGTGCATTTAATTTCGATTTGTGCCCATTCTATTAACTTAACGCCGTTTTATGCCAACAAAATTGGACAAGCGAAAATATACAACATTGAAGAACTCAGATTTTAAACCGGTATTCCGCCGCATGAAATATCTGCGGACACTTTCAACCGGAACTATTTGTGGAGGCGGCGAAACCATTCTTGACTGCACGATTTAGTAGTAACAACCGCTCGTCATAACCGATACGATTTCAGGTTTCCCAAGCGGACTTGAGTAGGTGTTTCTGCGAAGCGGGGCACTGCGGCCGGGGGGGAGGATGAAGCCGGGCAAACCTATCGCATGCGATTCCGAAACGGGTTGTTCCGGGTAGCCGCGGAGCCTTACAGGTGGTGGAGTGGAAAAATATCCCTGTTTCATTAAAAGGTGGAATCAGAAAAAATGGACAGGGTTGATACTGCAGCTTTTACCGGGAAATGCGGGACGGACGAAGGCTTCGGCGCCCGGTGTGCTCCGGGCAGCGGAGGGTGTTCGCGCCATCCGTACTGCAAGCGGTACGGATGGCGTTCCCTCTCTGCGGATTATTTCAGAACGACGAGACCGTCCACGGCGATGGCCCGGCCACGGCTGACGATGAGGGGATTCACGTCGATTTCACGGATGTTTTCCTGCTCCAGTCCGATGGAGCCCAGGGCCGTGAGGGCGGCCGCGATCGCCTCCCTGTCCACCGGTTCCATGCCGCGAACGGCGCCCAGCAGTTTGCTTCCCCGAATCTCGTCCATCATTTCGTACGCGTCCCGTTTTTCGAGGGGGGCCACCCGAAAGACCACGTCGTTCAGGGTTTCCGTGAAAATCCCCCCCAGGCCGAACATGACGCAGGGACCGAACTGAGGGTCACGGACCATTCCCATAACCAGTTCCCGCTCGCCCTTCACCATTTCCTGAACGAGAAAGAACGCGTCGTCTTCGGCAGCGTGCTCCTTCATGCGCTCGAACTCCGCTTTCAGCCCCGCTTCGTCGCGCAGGTCCACGGCGATGAGTCCCTTTTCGGTTTTATGGGCGATGTTCGGCGAGCACACCTTGAGCACCACAGGAAAGCCGATGCGCGTCGCCGCTTCCCTGGTCTCCTTCCAGTTCCGGGCCGTAAACTCCCTGGTCACGGGTATCCCGTAGGCCGCCAGGACCTGCTTGCTCTCGTACTCGGAGAGAGCACCATGCCCGCGGTCCTTCGCCGTATTCACCATTCCCCGAACATCGATCATGATAGTTCCCGCCTCCCGTGCTCGCGAATCTCCATTTCAATTACGCTCCAGGTTCTTGCGGCACCGCGCCAGAACGGACAATACCTCGAACGGCTCCTCGATCATGGGGAAGGTCGGCACCCCCCTCGGTTCCAGATATGCCTTGGCCTCTTCCATGAGCTTCCAGTCGCCGCTGAAGGTGACGTAGATCGGCTTTTCGGGATGTTTCCGCGCCAGGTCCACGATGAAATCGAGCGTCGGCATACCCGTCCCCTCGGTGAGCATCAGCACGGGCACCACGGCGTCGATGTTGGGGTCCGAAAGCACCGCATCCATGCCTTCGCCGTAGCCGAACTCGATGCCGCGAACCGAAGCCGAAGGCCATATGTCCACCGGATTGCGCATGCGGATGAAGGGCGGGCTGATCTCCTGCAGCCGGGCGCGGGTGGCTTCTTCCAGCTGGGGAACTTCCAGCCCCAACTGCTGGCGGCAGAGGTCGGTCAGCACCACCAGCATGGCACCGGAGGGGGCTAGAAAACTCACCCGGTTGCCCTTGGGCAGCGGCATCACCGACAGGGCCTTGGCCGCGTGGATGAGATGGGTATATTTGCGCACCCGGGTGATTCCCACCTGTTTGAGCGCTCCGTCGAGGATCCGGTCGTCGGAAGCGAGCGCCGCCGTGTGGGCCACGGCCGCCTTCCGCCCTTCGGCCGAACTCCCGCCCTTGAGCATGATGACCGGCTTCTTTTTGGTCACCTTGCGGGCCGCTTCCAGGAATTTACGCGGGTACTTTATGCTCTCCAGGTACATGAGGATCGCCGTGGTGTACGGGTCGTCGCCCAGATATTCGAGCACCTCGCTCTCCTCAACGTCCACTTTGTTCCCCAACCCGACCACGCGCGCCACGCCGAAGTGTTCCCCTGTCAGGATGTAGCGCATGGTGTGCGTGGCGAAATTTCCCGTCTGGTTGATGTAGGAGATGGTGCCTTCGGGAATGGCGCCCAGGGGGAAAAAGCTGGAAGTGTAACGATTCGGCGTGGAAACGTGTCCGGACGTGTTGGGGCCCACGACTCGGATTCCCGTTTCCTTTATGAGCCGGATCAACTCCTCCTGCATGACCTTGCCTTCTTCGTCCACCTCGGAAAACCCGCCCGCGGCCAGGACGAAGGTCTTGATGCCCTTGTCCGCGCACTCCCGCATTGCTTTGAGGTTATCCCGGGCAGGAAGAATGATGACCGCCTGGTCGATTCCGTCCGGCAGGTCGCCGATGGATCGGTGGACCTTCAAGCCGAGGATTTCTCCCCCCTTGGGATTCACCAGGTAGAGCTTTCCTTTGTACTCGTTCTCCAGGATGTTCTTGATCGCGTCGTTGCCCGGTTTGCGGGGCGTGGCCGAAGCTCCCACGATCACGACGCTTTGAGGCTCGAACAGAGTGTTCAGGTCGTTCGCCATGACGCCACCTTTGGTCGAGTTTGATGTTTGTTTACTTTTATCAAACTTCTTGCTAACTTTTAAGTCGCCCCTGCCGCCGATCAAAGGTACCACGGTGCGACCGCCGGGGAAACCACAGTTTCTTACAGGTTTCGAAATAAATGAATTACTGCTTAAAACGCACCATTCGCAAGACGAAAATTGCGAGCTTTTGTTCCAAGAAAATTATCTAGCATATTGAAAACTCCGGGGCAATCTTTTTTATGCCTTGCCTAAAATGTTTACTTATATCAAAATATTCCTTGACAAAACATACGGCTTGAATCAGCATACTGTATACACTCAGGGAGAAGGAGGATTTCGATGAGCAAGCTCATTATCACCGCCGCAATCACCGGGTCGATTCACATACCGACCCAGAGCGACTATCTGCCGCTCACACCGGACCAGATCATCGACGACGCGGTCAAGGCCTACGAGGCAGGGGCCGCCATGGCCCACATCCACGTACGCGATCCCGAAAACGGGAGGCCCACGGCCGATCCCGCCATTTTCGAGAAGGTGTTGGGCGGCATCAAGAAACGGTGCAACATCATCCTGCTGCCCACCACGGGCGGAGGACCGAACCAGACGCTGCAGGAGAAGCTGCGGCCCATCGCCAAGCTCAAGCCCGAAATGTGTTCCTTCGATCCCGCCCCGTTCAACCTCGGCATCTTCGAGATGGGCAAAAAATACGAAGGCGCCTTCAAGCATGCCTGGGAAAAAGAATATCTGGACATGGCGCGGCGGACGCTGTTGATCGGCCCCACGTTCGAGGACGACATCGAGTACGCCAAAACCATGCTCGCCTCGGACACCAAGCCGGAATTCGAAATTTACGAACTGGGGCACGTAGGCTACGTGACCTGGCTCATGGACCAGGGTCTGATCAAGGGAAAACCGCACCTGCAATTCGTGTTGGGACCGTTGCCGGGCTGGATGCCGCCGTCGGTGAAGCACCTCGTATGGCTGCATGAAGAAGCGGCAACCCGCATCGGCGAAGGAAACTTCACTTGGTCGGTAGCCGCGGCGGGCAAGCACCAGATGCCGCTGGCGGCCGTGGCCATGGCTATGGGGGCACCCAACATTCGCGTGGGCATGGAGGATTCCCTCTACGCCGGCAAAGGCAAAAAGGCGACGTCGAATGCGGATCAGGTAAGGATGGCGGTGAATATCGCCAGAGAATTGAGCCTGGAACCCGCCACGCCTGACGAGGCGCGCAAGCTGCTGGAACTGAAGGGGTTGGACAAGGTCGCGTTCTAACGCGGGGTTGAATCAAAGGGCGGCTGGTGGCGCCGGAAATCGCTTGTTATCGACAAGTTGAGGCACGGCGCCATGCCGCCGGACGAAGAAGCTGAACGCTCGAAACAACGAAAGATTTTGTATACTGAATACACTTTCTTCTCCCCGTTTTCGGCGGAAATCGGGCTGCTGGCTCGAAAATGAGTCATCCGCATGGCGGAAGAAATGGTCTCCACGGTGAAGCGGCCCGTTTCGATGGTAGGCTTGGTGAAGGCACATCTCTCAATCTCCAAACATAGGAAGGAGTGCGTCATGAGGAAAAAGGGTCTTTCCTGGGTAGTAGTCCTGATCGGGCTGGTCTTCCTTTTTCTGACCGCATCGTCAATGGATGCCCATGCCAAGAAAATTCGCCTGACCATCGGTTCCGGACATCCCGCCGATGCCGCCATCTGGGTCGGCTCGGTCCGTGATTTCTTCGCTCCAGAGGTAAAAAAGCGGGTTAAGGAAAAAACCGGTGACGATATCGAATGGGTCGATGCCTATGGCGGCTCGGTCGCCAAACTGGGAGGAGTCCTGGAGGCAGTTCAGGATGGAGTTCTGGACGTAGGGTACATCGTCTATCCTTTCGAACCGACCAAGCTGTTCCTGCACAACTGGTGCTACTATGTTCCGTTCGGCAGCCCGGATGTTCTTCAGGTCGCTCGCGTTTCCCAGAAACTGCACGATGAATTCCCCTATCTGAGAGAAGTGTTCGAAAAACAGTACAATCAGAAATTCCTGGGCACCGGCACCATCAGCAGTTATCACCTCGTCACCACCTTCCCCTGGAAAAATGTCGATGAACTCAAGGGAAAGAAAATCGCGGCAGCAGGCCCGAACCTCCCCTGGATCAAAGCCGTGGGCGCGGTACCCGTGCAAAGCAACCTCAACGAGGCGTATACCAGCTTCCAGACCGGTGTGTATCAGGGGTGGATTATGAACATCGACGCCACAGTAGGATTCAAGCTCCACGAGGTGGCCCCGAACTTTGCGTTGACGGGCTTTGGGGCTTGCGCCGTCGGCGCCATCGTAATCAACCTGGATCGCTGGAAGGGACTGTCCAAGGAAATTCAGGAAATCATGCTGCAGGTGGGACGAGAATACAATGCCGTGGAAGCCAAGGCCGCTCTGGCCAAGGGCGATCGCGGAATCGAGGTCATGAAGAAGGCCGGAACCAAAATATATGACGTCCCGTTTGAGGTGAAGGCGAGCTGGGCGAAGGGCATGGCAGATATCCCGGACGAGAAGGCCAAGGAGGCGGACAAGATGGGAATGCCCGGCTCCAAGGTACTCAAGGCATACCTCGATGAGTTGGAGAAGGAAGGATACAAGTTCCCTCGTCGTTGGCAGATCAAATGACGTGACGGCTGGCGGAGTGCTGCTCATGAAAATAACGGGTCGGAAGGTTCTTATCCGGTTTACTTCCGCATTGAACGCCATGGCCACGGCATGGATATTCCTGATTATGTTCCTCATGACCGGGGATGTAGTGGGACGGGTGTTGTTTAATCACCCGATCACCGGTACGCCGGAACTGGTGAAGATATCCATCGTGGGCATCGTGTTCATGCAAATGCCCCATACTCTCTGGATCGGAAGGCACATCCGTTCCGATATGATTCTGCAGAAGGTAAGCCCCAAGAACAGAGAGTGGCTCGAGCTTCTGGCTTCGGTCGCCGGGGCGCTGGTCTTCCTCGCCATCTTTGTGGCCAGTTGGCCTGCCACCGTAACCGCTTGGCATATATCGGAGTTTGAAGGAGAGGGGGCTTTACGGGTACCGGTATATCCCATTCGCAGTCTCATTCTCCTGGGAAGTGCTCTGACGGCTGTTATCTTCATTCTCCAATCGGCGCAAAGCATTCGCCACATGGCCGCGTACTTCAAGAGATCGTGATGGACCCTATATTCATAGCACTCATTACCGTTGCGCTTCTGATGGCTGCCATCATCTGCGGGATGCATGTCGGGGTCGCCCTGGCCCTGATGAGCGTGGTAGGGATGTGGTGGATTACCGGAAGCCCCATGATTGCGGTCAAACTCCTGGGAACCACGTCGTATCGAGCCGTTATGGACTATGTCTTCGGCGTGGTGCCCATGTTTGTTCTCATGGGCATGCTCGCCAATCTTTCCGAGGCGAGCGTGGAGCTTTACGACTCCGCAAACGTTCTGTTGGCCCGTCTGCGGGGTGGCCTCGGCATCGCAACGGTCGCCGCGAATGCCGTATTCGCGGCCATCACGGGGGTGAGCGTGGCTTCGGCGGCGGTTTTCAGTAAAATAGCCATCCCCCAGATGCTGCGGCTGGGCTACGATCACAAGTTTGCATTGGGGATCGTGGCAGGGAGTTCGCTCCTGGGGATGCTCATCCCGCCGAGCATCCTCTTTATCATTTACGGCGTCTTGACCGAGGAGGCCATCGGCAAGCTGTTCATAGCCGGAATCATGCCGGGCATTATCCTCGCCGCAGTGCTGTCCGCGGGCATTTATGTCATGGTCCTGGTACGCCCGCGATTGGGCGGAACACGTCCCGAAATCGATAAAATGGGTATCAAAAAAGTATTACGCGTCTTGTTCAGGCCATGGGCCTTCATCATTTTGATTTGCGTTGTGCTGGGGGGTATTTACCTCGGTTTTTTCACGCCTACCGAAGCCGGGGCGATCGGAGCTTTCGGAGCTTTCGTTCTGGTGATCGTCAAACGGCGACTGAATCTCAAGAGGCTATGGGAAACCTTGCTGGAGACCGGTTTCACTACGGCAAGCATTTTTTTCCTCCTCATAAGCGCCCAGATGTACTCCCGGATGTTGACGATCAGCGGCCTGCCGGCCCAGACCAGCGACATGGTGAAAGCTCTCCCCGTCCCGCCTATCGTGATCGTCCTCCTGTTCGTGGTCATTTTTCTCATTCTGGGGGCGATCCTGGATTCCTCCTCCATCCTTCTCGTTACCATTCCCTTGATGTTGCCCGTAATAGAATCGCTCAACTATAGCCTGATCTGGTTCGGCGTGGTCGCCATCGTCTCCGTCGAGATGGGACTTCTCACTCCTCCGTTCGGGATGGTGGTCTACGCGATGAAGTCATCACTTGCGGGGGAGGCCACACTGGAGGATATTTTCAGGGGTTCATTTCCTTTTCTGCTCATGATCACCGTGGTTCTGATCATCGTGATCGCTTTCCCCTCGCTGAGCCTTTGGCTACCGGGCCTTATGAAATGATTGTCAAGCGCCCTCAGCGACTCCTAGAAGAATATCGCGTGTCCGTTCAGTTAGGGGAGCCGTTCGAGCGGGTATTACAGCATGGTTCCGTTTCTTTGGCACCGGAGGAGCTTGGAATAACCCGGGTGAGCGGTAACTACGGTTCCGCCATACCGTCTGTTCAGAAATACGACCCTAATCAAAAGATAAGGCTGATCGTTACATGAAACCTGTGTTGAACAAGATGCGTGAGGAACGGCTAAAGCGCAAGATGACTCTTGAGCAGCTCGCACAAAAAACCGAACTCTCCAAAGGCTTTCTCAGCCAGATTGAACGAGGGCTCGCGCAGCCCTCGGTTTCATCCCTCAAGAAAATCGCTTACCAGCTTGGAATCAGTGTAGTAAAACTGTACGCGGATGGAGAAAATAACGGCGGGCTCTGGGAATACAACGCTCCAAAAGACAGTAAAAAAGAGGAGACAAACGATTACATCAATGACGTGCGAGTTGTGCGCTCCACACGACGAAAGGGGCTCACGCTTCCCGGGTCCAACGTCCTGTATGAGTTGTTGACTCCCGATTTAAAGCGCCGCTTGGAGGTTATGTACATGCGCATATCGGAGGGCGAGGGATCGGGGGAGGAACCGATAGTCGATCCTTCGGGGGAGAAATTCGGCCTGGTCCTGAAAGGGATGCTTGAGGTCGGGGTTGGCGGCGATGTGCATCAGTTGGAACCTGGAGACAGTATCTATTTCCCAGCACACTTTCCGCATTCATGGAAGGGAATCGCGGGAGATACGATTGAGGTCATCTGGGTGCTCACTCCGCCTTGTTTTTGAATGGCGGCTTCTGCATTCTCGTATATTCATGCCCCCTAATAATAATGGGGAGAAAGTAGAGGAGTCTTCGATATGAAAGTGCAAGGTACCATCATCGATCTGAGTCAGGAAATTTACACGGACATGCCGGTTTACCCCGGGCACGCAAAAACAGTCGTTTGGGAGCACATGTCCCATGAAGATTCGGGACGCCAGCTTGGTACCGGCTTCTCTTACAAGACGAGCGGTCTGATGCTCTGCGACCACGGACCGACCCACATCGACCCCGTCAGCCACTTCTCGCCCGATCCCAATGCCCCCACCGTGGACGAGATACCGTTAAAGCATTGCATCACATCAGCCATTTGTATCGACGTGAGCGACGTACCCGTGCAAACGCAATTCGGCCCTGAAAAGATCAAGGCCCAACTGGAAAAATGGAATCTCGGCATCCGTCCGGGCGATACGGTGCTTTTCTATACCGGCCATTATGAACGGTACTACGGAAAACCCGAATACTGCACCCATCAACCCGGACTGACCAAGGCAGCTACCGAATATATCATTGACCAGGGGTGCATCAACTTCGGGGTCGACAATACCAGCCCTGATATGTTCCTCGACAAGACCTATCCCTGTCACATGGTATGCAGGGAACGCCAGGTGACTCACATGGAGAACCTCTGCAACCTAGATAAGCTAGTAGGTAAAAGGTTCACCTTCGTGGCATTGCCGCTGCGCATAAGAAAGGGATCGGGTTCGCCCCTGCGCGCGATCGCCATTCTTCACGATGGCGAAGATGTCGAGTGGGAATTAAGCTGATACCGTGTCGGTGCACTTTTGTCGGGGGTGACGATGACTCGCCCCCGGCTGAAGTCGTCGTCACCCGTCCCGTCGCACTACCTCAGCAACTCCCGTGAAATCACCACCCTCTGGATTTCGGACGTGCCTTCGTAAATGGTGAAGACGCGGGCGTCCCGGTAGAACCGTTCCACGCGCCGCAAAGGCCTCACCCTCCCCGGATCGAACGTGCTCTACGAGTTGTTGACGCCGGACCTGAACCGTCGACTGGAAGTCATGTACATGCGGATATCCGAAGGCGAGAATTCGGGAGAAGAACCCATTGTCGATCCAGCCGGCGAAAAATTCGGGCTCGTCCTCCATGGATCCCTCGAAATACACGTGGGGGAGGAAGTTCATCTCCTGCAAAGCGGAGACAGCATCTATTATCCCGCCCACGTCCCCCATTCCTGGAAGGGGATCGAAGGGGAACCCATAGAGGTCATCTGGGTGCTCACCCCGCCCTGCTTCTGAAGACCGTGGAGCACTGCCGCCCCCGGCTGTGTGGTAACTATCGCCGCCAAAAGGCGGCATCCCAAAGGTTTTGGGAAAAGGGTCCGGGAAAAACCCTTTGCCGAAAAGGGTTTTTCCCTCCTGTCCACTCTTTCTTCCTTCTGTCCCCTTCTTCTATCCTGCCTCTCCCGCTTCTACTTTCGGGACAGCTTCACGGCGCACAGTTCGCCGCACATGGTGCAGAATTCACGGCCGGCGGAAAGGCGCAGCTTTTCCCTGGCCCAGTCGGGGTCCAGGGCCATGGCCATCATGCCGTCCCAGTTGAGGTCGCGCCGGTGAACGGACATGGCGCGGTCCTTTTCGATGGCGCCCGGTATCCCCTTGCAGATGTCCGCCGAATGAGCGGCAATGCGGGAAGCGATGACGCCTGCCCGCACGTCGGCCGTGGTGGGCAAACAGAGGTGTTCGGCCGGAGTGACGTAGCAGAGGAAATCCGCGCCCGCCGTAGCCGCGATGGCCCCGCCGATGGCGCCGGTGATGTGGTCGTAACCGGGGGCGATGTCTGTGGTGAGGGGGCCGAGGAGATAAAACGGCGCGCCGTCGCAGAGCCGTTTTTCCAACAGCACGTTGGCCACCACCTGGTCCAGCGGCACGTGGCCCGGGCCTTCGATGATCACCTGCACGTTCCGCTTTTTGGCCCGTCTCGCCAGTTCCCCCAGGATAATGAGTTCCTCGATCTGAGGCCCGTCGGTGGCGTCCACCACCGTGCCGGGGCGAAAGCCGTCGCCCAGGCTGATCGTCACGTCGTAGCGGGCCGCGATGTCCAGGAGCGCATCATATTCGGTGAACAAAGGGTTTTCGCGGTTGTTACTGCGCATCCATTTCATGAGGATCGACGCGCCACGGCTCACAGACGGCATGATCCGCTCGTAGGTTTCGATGCGTTTTACCGAATCCCTGGTCACCCCGCAGTGCACGGTGATATAGTCGAGTCCCTTGGCGCACTGCGTTTCGATGCTCTTGAACAGTTCGTCCGGGTCCATGCGGGCCACGGAGGAGCCGGAATGCACGAGCTTCGCCGCCACGCCGTAAATGGGCACCGCGCCCACCATAACGGGCGAGCGTTCCAGCACCGCGTCGCGAATGCCGTCCAGGTCCCCACCGGTGGAGAGGTCCATGACCGAATCGGCCCCGGCATTGACGGCCGCGTCGAGCTTTTCCATCTCGTTTTCAATCGACGTACAATCGCCGCTCGTCCCGATGTTGGCGTTGACCTTGGTGCGCAGTCCCTTGCCGATGGCCATGATATTTTTCAGGGCATGTTTGTTGTTCTTGGGGATCACGGCCTGTCCTTCAGCCATGAGTCCGCGAAGTTTTTCGGGGTCCATGTTTTCCGCGCCCGCTGCCGTGCGCATTTCGTCCGTCACGATTCCCTTCTTTGCCGCTTCCAGCTGTGTCATTGGTTCCTCCGATGAAGGGTTGATCAATAAAAAAAGCCGCCCGGCGAAACGGGCGGCTTGAAGAAATTTCGATAATAAACCAACCGTCCCTACGCCAGTATTACCTGGATCAGGTTCAGGGGTATGATCTCAGCCCAACAGGGCACCCCCCGGCACGAATAAATTGTACAGGTATTAAACCACGATTCTCCCCGCCAGTAAAGAACTCATGTACAGCAGGGTGATCTCCCCGGAACCGACCACCTGCCGGAACTTCATTTTATCCGCGGAGCAACTTAACGCTTTTAGCGGAAGGGTCCGGGGAACCGCCTTTCTTGAAAAGGGGGGTTCCCCTCGGCAGGAAAGACGATTTCATTCCACCGGCCAGCCGCTCTCCCTCAGCCGTTGCTTCAACCAGATGAGCACCTTGTCGAATTCCCGGCCCAGTTCCTTGAGCGCCTGACCCCGGTGGCTCACCTCGTTTTTTTCGTCGGTGGTGAGTTCGGCGAACGACTTGTCCAGAGGCGGATAGTAGAACAGCGGATCGTAGCCGAAACCGCCCGCTCCGCGCGGCGCTTCCAGGATGACGCCTTCCACCCGGC
This sequence comes from uncultured delta proteobacterium, assembly GCA_963826125.1. GTDB lineage: Bacteria > Desulfobacterota > Desulfarculia > JACQYL01 > CAWGVV01 > CAWGVV01. Next base: position 2,638,006 of record CAWGVV010000001.1, read on the forward strand.
CTTCGTAGATGAGCGCCGGGCCCGCGGGCACGGCAATGGCGATGATGCATTCGAACGCCGCTGCCCGGCCGGTTTTGCCCTGCATTTCCTGCAAAAGCTTGCGGTTGTTCTCTTCGTCCGTGGCATGTTCCCCTGAATAGCGGGCGGAGCGGACTCCCGGATCTCCGTTCAACGCGTCGACCACCAGTCCCGAATCGTCGGCCAGGGTCGGAATACCGGATGCACTGGCCGTTTCGTACGCCTTCTTGTAGGCGTTGTCTTCGAAGGTAAGGCCGTCCTCTTCGAACGGAGGCAACGGGCCGAGCTGGTCGAGCGTTTTGATGCGCACGGGGAAGTCCGCCAGAAGTCGGGTGATTTCTTGGATCTTGCCACGGTTGCGTGTGGCCAGAAGCAGAGGGATGGGTTCGATCATGATGCATCCTCGCAATGATGTGTTTATACGTCCGAAAGGTATGTATCACAGGGAGCACCGGGAGGAAAGAGGGATATGGCCTGTCGGGAAGAAGAACGGCCGGCGGTGATTGTGCAGGATGGTCGGATAAAAGAGATTGACAGGAAGCGGCGAGGATGGTGAAGAAATGGGAGATAAGGGCAGCACCGTTTATATAATCATCGTGCCCGAGTTGCATGTGGTTACCCTCCCTCCCTCTCCCAAAGGGAGAGGGAATTGAACGGTTTTCACGGAGGGGTTCGGGGAACCGCCTTTTCGTGAAAAGGGGGTTCCCCGGATCATCCTGATTTCCCTTTGGCTATTCCAACACCCCAATGAGGAGAGAGCAATGTTCGATTTTCTGCTGACGGAAGAACAGCGTGCGCTTCGAGACGAGGCGCGCGAATTGGTGAAGTGGGTGCCCCGACAGCTCATTCTGGACATGGATGCCGACCGTGTGCAGTTTCCCAAGGATTTCCTCCGGGAAGCGGCGCGCCGCAACCTCATGGGGTGCCGCTACCCGAAAAAGTTCGGAGGGCGTGACATGGACTGGGTCACCACATGCACGGTCATGGAGGAAGTGGGGACGCTGGGATACATCTTTGCCTGCGTGTTCGGCGTGGGGGCGGAACTGGTGTGCGACGCCATTGTACTGCACGGCACGGATGCCCAGAAGGAAAAGTACGTGGCTCCCCTGCTTAAGGGGGAACTCTTTGCCGCCGAATGCCTCACCGAACCGCGCGGCGGCTCCGATTTCTTCGGCACCTCCACCGTGGCGGAAGACCGGGGAGACCACTTTGTGGTGAACGGCCAGAAACGGTTCATCGTGGGGGCTGAGGGAGCCGACTATTTCCTGGTCTACGCACGGACCGACCCTACGGCTGAACCGCACAAGGGGCTCACCTGCTTCGTCGTGGATCGCGGCCCGGGAGTGGAAACGAAATACCTGTACGGCCTCATGGGCTGCCGGGGCGGAGGCGCGGGACGGCTGGTGTTCACCGACGTCAAGGTGCCCAGGGAAAACATCGTGGGCAGGTTCAACGGCGCCTACGACGTGTTCAATACCATGATGATCCCCGAACGATTGGGCACGGCCGCCATGACCGTCGGAGCGGCGCGGCCCGCGCTGGACGTCGCCACGGGGTATACCACGCGGCGCAAGGCGTTTGGCCAGACGATCAACCGCTTCCAGGGGGTGAGCTTCCAGATCGCCGAAGCGGCCATGCTGCTGGACGCGGCCCGTTCGCTCGTGTACACGACGGCTCGCGCCGTGGATGCGGGCGTGGACCGGAATCTGGTGCGGCGGATGGTATCCCAGACCAAGAAATTCGTCACCGAATCGTGCCAGCAGGCGGCCCGGATGGCCATGCAGGTCATGGGGGGGATCGGCTACACCAACATTTTCCCCGTGGAGAGGATCGAACGTGACCTGCGGCTGGCGTCCATCTGGACGGGCACCAACGAGGTCATGTCCGCCATCATCGGCAACGAATGGTACCGGGAGTATTTCGACAAGAAGAAGGCGGCCACGGAACGGGATTTTGAAATGGATGCACCGGGGTCCGATGCCGAGGAAGAAAAAATTTACGAGTAGGAACGATTTCGACCCATCAGAGCGTACTGAGCGCCACATATGGAAGGGGAAGAGATCGTAAACCTGTGCGGAGACATGGTAAACATTTTCATGCCCCCGCTGATTGCCACAATCCCTCTCCGTCTGGGAGAGGGGCTAAGGGCCGGATCGATCGACGGTGTACCAAAGTGCCTACCATGTCTCCGCGCACCCGTTCCCCGGTCTAAACAGGAAAACGGTGTACCAAAGTGCCTACCATGTCTCCGCGCACCCGTTCCCCGGTCTAAACAGGAAACCGGAGGGGAACCGTCCGACACCGAAGGTCCCGTATAGGGGCGGGTTTCAAACCCGCCCCTACCAGTACTCAAAATGATTCTGCCGCGCATATCAATCCCTCTCCCTCTGGGAGAGGGTGGCCGAAGGCCGGGTGAGGGAGGCTTTGCGGCCATCCATTCAAGTCGGCTTCGCTCGACTCGCCACGGGGCCCCTCAAAGAATCAGGAAATCACGCGCAGACGGGGCGGTTCTTTTTTCTCGGTTTTTCCGCCCAGGAAGTCAGAAGGGTGGTAATCGGGGATGAGGGCGCGGATCGTTTCCAGAATTTCCGGAAGGTTGCGCTCATCCACGCAGTTCCTCAGGTGCATGAGGGTACTTTCGAGTTCCTTCCAGTCCATGCTTCCGGCCTTGGCGGTGTAGATTTTCTGGTGCCGGGTGGGGAGGCTCGTTTCCCCGTCCACCAGGAGTTCTTCATACAGCTTCTCGCCCGGACGCAAGCCCGTGAACACGATGTCGATCTCCTGGTACGGCTCCTTGCCCGCCAACCGGATGAGGTCTTCGGCCATGTTCAGAATTTTCACCGGCCTCCCCATGTCCAGCAGGAATGCCTCCCCTCCTTCGCCCATGGAAGCCGCCTGCAGCACCAGCAGCACCGCCTCCTGAATGGACATGAAGAAGCGGGTGACCTCGGGATGAGTAACCGTGACCGGACCGCCCTGCCGGATCTGGTCCATGAAGAGGGGCACGACGCTTCCGCCGCTGCCCACGACGTTGCCGAAGCGGACGATCATGAACCGCGTTTTGCTGCGGGTGGAGTGGGAAAGGGTGATTAGCTCCCCTACCCTTTTGGTGGCGCCCATGAGGCTCGTGGGCCGAACCGCCTTGTCCGTGGAGATGAAGACGAACCGGTTGACGCCGTACCGTTCGGCCATGCGCACCATGGTGGCCGTGCCGAACACGTTGTTCTTCACCCCTTGAACGGGATTCATTTCCACGACGGGTACGTGTTTGTAGGCGGCGGTATGAAACACGAAATGAGGCGTGTACTGGCGCATGATCGGTTCCACCACCGACCGGTCCTCGACGCTGCCGATGACCGACACCACCGGCACATCGGGAAAGAGCGACTTCAGCGACATTTCGATCCGGTACAGGCCGTATTCGGAAATATCGAACAGCAGAATCAATCGGGGCGAATAGCGGCACACCTGGCGGCAGAGTTCCGATCCGATGGACCCCCCTGCCCCCGTGACCAGCACCACTTTTCCCGCGACCTGTTCCCGGACGACGTCGTAATCCACCGTTACCGGGTCCCGTCCCAGAAGGTCCTCGTAGGAAAGCTCCCGAATGGGTGACGACTTCCCTTCGTTGAGCACGATCTCCTCAATGGTGGGTACGATCTTGAACGGCACGCCGGTTTCCTGGCACAGCCCCACGATGTGCCTCATGGTGGCGGCGTCGGCAGTAGCCAGCGCGATCATGATCTCCTGGATTTCCTCTTTCTCCACGATGTCGGGAAGTGTGTCCACTGTCCCCTTGATGGGGATGCCGTGGATCTTCATGCCTCGCTTGCCGGGTTGGTCGTCCAGAAATCCGATAGGGAAGTATTGCTGTGAGAGCGAGTGGTGTTCGAAGATCGAACGAAGAAGGTTTTCTCCGTGGGTACCCGCCCCTACAATGAGGAGCCGCCGCCGATTCCGTGCGAACAGGTCTCTGAACCGGAAAATATAACGCAACTGATCGGGAAGGTAGTAGGTTTTGATGGCCAGTCGAAACCCGCTGATAAAAAAGACGGTCAGCAGGCTGTCGATGAGGAATATGCTTCGCGAATAATGCTGGAACCGGTGCTGCAGCGTGAAAAACGTGATGATGAGGACGGTCGAGGCACCGCAGGCGAGGACGATTTTCACCAAGTCGCGTGGGCCGGAATACCGCCACAAACCGGAATAGAGGTGGATCAGGAAGAACATCAATAGCTTGGTGCCGACCACCACGGGAAGCGTGGTTTTCAGCATGACCATCTGCTGCCGGGATATCGTTTCGAATCGCAATTCCCAGGAGAGGTAATACGCGGCGGAGAAGAGAGCGATATCGATGATAAGGATCAGCCAGAAATGAGCATTGATAACATATTTATTTAAGAAATTCTGTTGCATTCCATTCGACCTGAAAACCCGGTGACGCGCGCCCGACCGGCGAAGAAAAAGTATCCCGGCCATACCCCTCGCTTTCGACGGTGGCAGGATTCCCCTGAAGCGTCCCCATCGTCGAGTCCGATTTTCATTGTCCATTCCATATCATACCGGCTAAATAAAGTGTAGCATTCTTTTGTCGGCAAAACCGGGAAAATGATGCGAAACGCTCACAGGTGCTTGACTGACGCACCGTAATTTTCTATGGGTACCTTTACCAAAACGAAGCCGGGGTTCACTCCCGTCGTCGCGCGCCCATAGCTCAGTGGATAGAGCGCCGGACTACGAATCCGTAGGTCGCATGTTCGAATCATGCTGGGCGCACCAATTAAATCAAGGGGTTACAGTCAGTAGGCTGTAACCCCTTTTCAGTTTTGCTACCCTATTGCTACCCTTACGCTCGATTGGTCCTACTTTTCCGAGAACCATGTTCAAATTTTCTTGTCGGCATTCGGGCATCCAGGGGCGAATGAAAAAGGTCGATATCGTTCATTGGGGTTGATTTTTGGATTCCGTTCCGCGAATCTTTTACCTACCTTCCAAGGCATAGAATCCCGTCATCTCGCCGGGAAGGTCAACGCGAGAGCCGTGGGGGTGTTATAAATGGATGAGGTTAAGCCCGGACAGCAGAAGAAAACAATGAAGTATCTGAATGGTCTCGCTCAGCAGTGGGCTCGGGAATACGGTGACCAGTGGATCGAAAGGATAACTCTACATGATCTGAGTCACCCTGTATTCAACAGTATCGATAATAGGTTTCGCACAATATTTTTTATAGAGCTAGCAGAAGAAGTAGTCGATCCAAATGATAATGAAGAAGTTGTTCAGAAATTTAAGGAAAGGATAAAAGAAGAAAACCAAAGATCAGAAACGTACATGGTCGTGACGAACCAGACAAATTCCGGTCTCGAAAATGTCATGTCATCAAAATACGCGGAGAGACAAATTCTCTTTGAGTCAGAAAGAGCAAAGAGCATGCGCGTTCAGGACGAGGAGCTTGATGAAGCGTACAAAAAGATGGAACGCAAGAACCACTTGGAACAAGAAATAGAGAAATGGGAAAATATTCCCAGTGCGAACGTCGGCGAAGAGTTGGTAAAAGAAAAAAGAATTGAAGGATGGGGACAAGAAATACAGGACATCGATGCATGGTTTGCTCACGCAGAGCCTCATTCCGCAGACGGAGAAAAAAGACCTTACAAGTCCAGAGAAGATAGGGGGAAGGTTCGTGAGATAGCTGCAAGAAAGTGGAAAGAATATCCGTCAATCACCATCGCCAGGATGGTAGAGGATAAAGAAATCGGAAAAATCAAAAAGAATGGGGCTCCATATAAGGAGTCCACTCTAAGAACTTGGATCAAAGACCTCTGTCCGAATCGCAACCCCGGGAGACGCCCTATAATAATGAAGAGTAAAAAGATAAGCGGTGGAGGTTCTGGAAAGAAGAAAGCTTCATAAGTACATTGATCGAGTCCGGAATTCGGCCGAATAGGGCCGGCTTCACCGGGCATCCTCCGCGTGGAACTGGTCATACACTTGTTTCAGCAGGTGTTGGGTGACAAGCTCCTTGAATTCCTTTTCGTTCATGAACTTCGCCGTGATGTCTTCGTTCTGTTCCATACGGTCGATGAAAATCCCCTCCAACGTTTTTCGGAACACGTAGCCGAAATTTTCCAGAGTGTTGGCGAGGGCGGCTTGCCGGAGGGCGCTGTCGCCCACGGCATCCTCTCGGATCGAGTCGAAGAACAACTGGTCTCCCGGTTTGAACTCCGTGCCGAACCGTTCGTTCAGGATTTCGATCAGCTTGGACAATTCGATCTCTTCACCACCCGCAATTCCTGTACCTACCGCTGTCGGGCCGGATATCGGCTCCTTTTTCCCGGCCTCAAGCTGAATCGATCCTTCGCTGATTTTTTGCAGCCGGTAGTACCTCAGTGTCACGTCGTCATCGAAGTTGTAGATCGGTCCCCGGTCGCCCCTCGGCAGCTTGGGCAGAAGGAACCGGATGTACGAGTAGAGCTTTTCCAGGTCCGTGTCCCGGAACGGTATCACCTGAGACATGAAGGAATAGAGGTTGCGGTACGCCGTAAGCGTCTTGCGAAATTCCTCACGGACCTTCTCCTCGAGTTCGTTGTAGCGGCCCACCGCCGGATCGAGGCAAGCGTTCATGCGGGTATGATCGGCGGGCGACTGGTTCCGTTTGGGCTTGTAGAAGACTCGGCAGAACTCCTCGACCTCGGCCTTGAAGTATACCTGGTGCCCATCAAGTTTGGCCTGTAGTTCATAAAGCTGCCGGGCCTCGGCGCGCTCGCCAATGAGGGTCTGTTCATAGTAGGGCTGGAAGGCCTTGAGGATTTCCTCGGGCTCGTTCACGAAATCCAGGATGAAGGTGTCATCCTTGCCGGGACGCGTCCGGTTAAGGCGCGAAAGCGTTTGCACCGCCTGGATGCCCGCAAGACGCTTGTCCACATACATGGTATGGAGGAGTGGCTGATCGAAACCGGTTTGATATTTCTCAGCCACCAGCAGTACTTGGTAGTCGTCGGTACCGAACCGTTCGGGCAGTTCCTTTTCCTTTATCCCCGAGTTCATGCCGGCTTCGGTGTATTCGACGTTCCGGGTGTCCGGGTCGACAACCGTTCCGGAAAAGGCAACCAGCGTCTTGATGCCCGCGTACCCTTTCTCGGCGATATACATGTCGAACGCCTGCTTGTATCTGACCGCGTGCAGGCGGCTGGATGTCACCACCATGGCCTTTGCCTTTCCGCCGATCTTGTGCATGGTGAAGTGGCGGAAGTGCTCGACCATAACTTCCGTCTTCTGGGCGATGTTGTGCGGGTGGAGACTCATGAAACGCGCCAGCGCCCGAGCAGCCTTGCGCTTGTCCACCCTGGGGTCGTCCTCGATGGACTTGAGCAGCCGATAGTAGGTCGCGTACGTCGTATAGTTCAACAGCACGTCGAGGATGAAATCCTCCTCGATGGCCTGGCGCATGGAGTAGAGATGGAAGGGCCGAGGCTTGCCGTCCATACCCGGCTGCCCGAACACTTCAAGGGTTTTGTACTTGGGCGTTGCCGTGAAAGCGAAAAAGCTGATGTTGGGCTGCTTCCCGCGTTTGGCCATGGTGCGCAGGATTTCTTCCTCATAGTCGGGCAGTCCCTCTTCCGCGCCGTACTTGGCGCTCTCTTCCCGAATGACCGCCGCCGCCAGGACCCCCTTCAATTCGGTGGCCGTTTCCCCGCCTTGGGAACTGTGGGCTTCATCGATGATAACCGCGTATTTCCTTTTGGGTAACAGCTCGATTTTGTCCGTCACGAAGGGAAACTTCTGGAGGGTGGTGATGATGATAGGCACGCCTTTTATGATCGCATCGGCGAGCTGTGCCGAATCCTCATCGATTTTCAGCACCACCCCCTGCTTGTGCTCGAACTGATAGATCGTGTTCTGCAACTGCTGGTCCAGCACCACGCGGTCGGTCACCACGATAACCGAGTCGAAGATCTTTTCGTCCTGCTCATCGTGGAGGCTGGCCAGGCGGTGCGCAAGCCAGGCGATGGAGTTCGATTTGCCGCTCCCGGCCGAATGCTGAACAAGGTAGTTGACGCCCGCACCGGTTCCCCGAGCGTCCGCCACGAGTTTTCGCACGCAATCCAACTGGTGATAACGCGGGAAGATCATGGTCTCTTTTTTGACTATCTTGCCGCCGATCTTCTTCTCTTCGACCTGCAGGTGAATGAACCGCGCGAGGATGTCGAGGAAGCTGTGCCGCTCCAGAACCTCTTCCCACAAGTAGGCTGTCTTGTATCCACCGGGGTTCTCCGGATTGCCGGTGCCGCCGTTGCAACCTTTATTGAACGGCAGGAAGCGCGTATTTCGACCCGAAAGGCGGGTGGTCATATAGACTTCGTCGGTATCCACGGCGAAATGGACCAGCACGCGCTTTTTGAACTGAAAGATCAGGTCCGCCGGATCGCGGTCGTTCTTGTACTGGGTCACTGCATGCCGCCACGTCTGGGCGGTCATGGGGTTCTTGAGTTCGACCGTGGCCAGCGGGATGCCGTTCAGTGCCAGCGTGACGTCAAGCGTATTGCCATGTTTGGGCGAGTAGCGGAGTTGGCGGGTGATCGTAAGCTGGTTGGCCGCATAGAGTTCCCGTGTGTCGGGGTTCATCCCGCTTGCCGGGGCGAAGTAGGCTACCCGGAAGAGTTTTCCGAAGCATTTGAAGCCATGCCGCAGGACGGAGAGACACCCTTCATGGTCGGAATTGAGCGCACGGCAGAGGTCTTCCAGCAGCGTTTCCCCGGCCCGGTGTTTCTGCAAACCGGCGAGATAGGCCCATTCCCCGGGTTGCGTGGCTTGGATGAAGGAGAGTACATCCCGGGGAAACACACACCGCTCCCGGTCGAAGGCTTCTTTGTCTCCCATCCCGTAGCCGCCCCCGTTGGTCAGACAGTGTTCGATGGCGGTCTCAAAGGCTTTTTCGGTATGCCGGCCGGGCATTGTGGGTCCTTTTTACAGCTTGCGGAGTGAAACCTATCCCGAGGAGGGCCCCGCTTAATGAGGTAAGGGGTTTTTATTTGTGCCCGTGTCTGCTTGTGTGTCGTGCACGCCACGCAAAATACTTTGTGTGGCACGAAACGGGCTTTGTGACACACAAATCAGTTTATGGGCCATCCGTTTGGCGCGACCCCCAAATCCCTTCGACCATGGTCCTATGCCGCGTACTGAAGCTCCTCTGCCAGCCTGTCCGGTTGAGACCAGCGAACAACCTTGGAAAGAGGCTCGACAAGGTTGAAGTCCTCCTGGGACCATACGTCAACGGTATCGTCGAAAAGGGAAAGGAATTGCATTGCTTCCGGTCCTGTGGACAAAAAATTCAGGTCATACCACGCCGCCAATACATGCTCGGCGACCGAGCGTGCGGCCGAACGGCTTCCGGTTGACAATATGTAGACCAGAGAGCTTCTTTCCGGTAAACGTACGTGAAAATCCACCGTCCAAACACGGCCGGAACGGCCGACGTGTTTTTCGCTCCGAGAATGGGAAATCACTCGATCCGTCAAAAAATCGGCCACTTCGTCCGTGACCGACTCGATAGCCCGAGTGCGGAACGTAAACCAAAGATCGGAGACGCGCAAAGCCGCTTGCGCAACTCGTGTGACCACGCCGGCCAGTTCTTCTCCCGTTCCGAACCGGGCCATGAGCATGCCCTTGTAAAACTCCACCCCGTGGTTCAGGCAAATATCCTCGATCAGGGCTCGCTGTTTGGGCGAACGGCGAAGGGAGAGCGTTTGCATCCTCAGCCAGCGAACGGTTTCGCCCAAATCGGTGACGGTGCCGGCTCCATCGTCGAATCGACAATACAGGTCCACAATATCGCCGTCCGGATAGAGATATGGTGTTCGAATCCGGTAGAACTCGCCGTGAGGAGAGCATTGGAACAAAAGTCCCAGTGACTGCCCCAGTATTTCGCAGGGATCAAAATGGTTCATAAGAAAAACTCCCTTTGAAAAGGCGGTGGAGGCGCCAAGCGGCCATCGTGCGAGAGATTCGCTTCCCGACAGAATTGTTGCCATAGCTCGATGGGACTTGCGGCCGTGGCGGTGATATCTACCGGAATGTAAGCGCTCTTGTCCCTATCGTTATCATTCCAGCGGTGCTTGTGGGTATCATTCAGCGTTTCGCAGGTCGGGTTATGATGTGCTTTGCCCACGTCGAGCCCGTAGATGCGCCCGACTGTTTTCAGAATCATTACGAACGTCACTGTCTGAGCCAGGGGATTGTAGCTCCCGCGAACGAAAAGGGGCCAGCCGGATGCCGAGTTCACTTCGGCTCGAAACTCCACCGACGGAGAATGGTCTTCATCTTCCGACCACTCAATGTCGCCGGCGATGGACTTGCTCCGGTCGTTTAAAATCGTTTCGAACTCGGCGCTCGTCAAGGGCATCGGTCATTCCTCCACAACATCATCATACATCAGGAAATTTCTCCGCGTACATCAATCTTCCCCGTTACCGCCGCCGAGATGAGGGCTGTGCGGTATTCGCTAAGCGTGGCAATGTTTTCATCGATCTTTCTTTCCAGTGCGTCTATTCGCGAGGTTTGGTCGTCTAGATGTTCAACGATTTCCCGTTGTTCGTCAAAGGGAGGAAAACCGAAGCGGTACACTCGAAGCTTTTCTGCGGTTAAATGAGGAATCGTGTTGGGGTTGCCATACGCCAGAAATACACCCGTGGTGGCCGCTGCTCGCATGATGTAGTATAAGAATCGGGGAAGGTCACGCCTACTTTGAGGACGAACGCGGTGAATGGCTTTTTGGAAAGCGCACAAGTGCTGTTCTCCGCGCCAAATCGCTGTTCGGCCGACTTCGCCGCCCTCACACACAAGCAAGTCTCCTTCCGTCAGTGTGTAGCGAGCATATTCGTCTAGTGCAACATCCATTTCTGGCAGGTCGTCCACATTCACCCGGTCCCATTGAACGTCGATATTCCGCAGATACGGCAACAGGCAGTCTCCGGTGATGCGTTTTGCATCAAGCATCTTTCCCAACTCTACACTGTATCGGGCGTAAAGTGGCGGGATATCCCAATACTCCGGTATCTCCCCCAGCCATTCAATCCCCGAATCCTTCATCTTTGCGTCGGGGTTGAGGCCCTTGGTGACGGCGTGACTGATGAGTGCCGCGCGCTTTTCCTGAAGCAGTTCGATCTGCCGCTCTTTCTTCTCGATCAGCGCATCGATCCGTGCCGTCTCGCGGTCCAGAAAGGCGGCGATGGCGCGTTGCTCGTCGAGGTTCGGTGGCAACGGCATCGGAAGTTCCGCAAGTTTCTCACGCGTGAAATGGGCGATGGTTGCTTTATTGCAGAGCACGTCAAACCAGCCCGCACCCCCAACAGCGTGAAGAACATATAGAAGGAAGCGAACGTCGGCACCCTTACCACGCACTCTGTGCAAGGCATTCTGAATGATGCAGGGATCAGGTAAGGAATCCACGACGCCAGATCTTCCCGCCTCGCCGCCTTCGCAGACAAGCAGCTCGCCTTTACTCACTTTGAAACGCCTAATATCCGTGGGGCTTGCCCACATCTCCGGCAGATCCAGAACATTCACCTTCCCCCACAAAACATGCACCGCCTTGACATAGGGGACGGAAACGTCATCATCGGACTCGGGCTTGCTCTGTAGCATCTTCCCAAGCTGAATCTCGTACTGCCGCTTGACTGGGGTTGTGCTCCAATGTTCAGGCACCTCGCCCAGCCATTCCACGCCGGACGGTTTATATTTGGGATAGGGCCGGTGTTTCATTTTTCGTCTTCCCCTGGCGTTTCAGGTGCACAGTGCGTAGTGGGCGTTCGGGTTTTCCCGGTCCGATTCCCATCGGGCCGGGTTGCCGACGACGTATTCCCGTATACGGTCCAATTCGCCGTCATCGCGGATGATATGTTCATAATAATTGCGTTGCCATAATTTTCCGTTGAACCGCCGCCATCCGTATCGTTTAACGCCGTCGGCATATCGTTTGGTGGTCATGGTTTTGAATCGGTGAACAATGTCCGGCAATGACAACGTAGGGGCAACCCCCTGTGGTTGCCCGTTACCGCACCCCGTATCAGGGCAGGCACGGGGGCCTGCCCCTACGATGACGATAATTCCGTGGATGTGGTTCGGCATAATAACGAATGCATCGATTGCGATTCCGGGATAATGCGGTGGGATTTCATTCCACACGGTTTGAACCATCATACCCGCATCGTTCAACACCATTTGCCCGTCTGCGATGCCCCCGAACAGACCTGTTCGGTCATGGATGCAAATCGTCACGAAATACGCTCCGGCACGCGAGTAATCATAGCCTCGCAAACGGATGGAAAGGCGGTTGGGTTGGGGCGGTTCGTGAACCTTTCCCTCGCGGCTATCGCTCATTCGCTGCGTTTCCCGCCCGGGTTCCGTTTTACACTTTTCTTTTTACTCTTCTTGTCTTTCGGTGGCGCAGCGGGCTTCTTGCGCTCCGAGTCCAGTTCCCTGGCGGAATTCCGAAGATCTTCGATGTATCGGGTTTCGGCCTCGGCTTCCGCTTCCAGCCGCCGCCGATCGGCGAAACCGTCGTACTGCCGCTGAGCCCATTCGCCGGCTTCTTCGCGACTGACGGTTCCCGGACCCGAAAGCACGTCCAGTTCCGTGTCGCGCAGGAATTTGTCAAGAAACGTCTCCCAGTCGCGCATGTGGATGTCCCGGCGACGCTGGGCGCGGAATTCGGCCTGGTCGAGAAACATCACGGTGATGCGATTGAGCGTGTCGATCTCTTTCTCGTCGAGGTAGTTTTTCGCCGTCGTCACGTCGCGTTTGAGCACCCGGCCGCCGCTCCACGCAGTAAGCCCCATGTTGGCCTCTCGTGCGTCGGCACGCTTCCGCACGATCTCGGCCGCGGTCATGCCCGTGGCTGCATAGTGCATCTTGTTCTGCATGGTGGCGAAGAAAAGTTGGGTCTCCTGCTCGCCCTCCCGGTAATCGCTCGCCAGCGCAAAGATCTCTTTTATCCGTTGGTACACGCGCGCTTCGCTGGCGCGTATTTCGCGAATGCGGGCGAGCAGTTCGTCGAAGTAATCGGCGAGGCGGTTGTGCCCCTTCAGCCGTTCATCATCCAGCGTGAATCCCTTGACAATATATTCGTGCAAGCGTTCCGTGGCCCATTGGCGGAACCGAGTCGCGATGCCGGACTTGACACGGTAGCCCACGGCGATGACCATGTCCAAGTTGTAGTAGTCGAGCAGCCGGTTAACCGATCGCGTGCCTTCTTGTCGAACTGTCAAGTATTTCTTGACCGTTGCCTCCGGCGAAAGCTCCCCTTCCTCATAGATGTTTTGAATGTGTAGGCTTATATTTTGCTTGGTGGTCTGGTACAACTCAGCCATGAGATTTTGCGTTAGCCAGACCGTTTCGTCCTGAAGCCGCACTTCAAGGCGGGTTTCACCAGAATCGGACTGATAAATAATTACCTGGGAATCACCGGAGTTGGGCGGATTCACGTTCATTCGGTCACCTCTGCGAGCATGTCCGCGATTTCCTTCTCGATCTTCTTCAGGTCCGCTTCGATCTCGTCCAATGGTCGCGGCGGCGTGTACTTGTAAAAGTAGCGGTTGAAATTGATCTCGTAACCGACCTTGGTCTTAGAGTGATCGATCCACGCGTCGGGCACGTGAGGCAGCACCTCGCCCTTCATGTACTCGTTCACGTCCTCCTTGAGCGGCACGTTTTCGTAGTCGCGCAGTTCCGGGTCGGGTTCGGGGTTTCCTTTGTTGTCCGTGCAGACGTCCGCGGTTTCGTCCCGTTCGGCCAAGGCCATGAGGACGGATTTGAAGAGCGCGGCCGGAATCTTGATATTGGCCGCCTTGAATTCGTTCTTCAGTATCTCCGCGAACTTCTCGCGGTTTTCGACCATACCTTTGGGCGCGAGATTGCGCAGGGCGGCAATGATGGCCTCCTGGATATTCAGCCCCTCGGCGATTTCCGCCTGAGCGGCATTGGTGTCCTTGCGTTTCTTGCTTGTGGCAAGATTGGCGAACGGCCCGGCTTCGCGCACGCGTGCGAGCCGTTCGTCGCTTACGAGGAAGTTGAGACGCAGAGGGCGCTCGACCGTGATTCGCCGGTAGCCGAAGTCGGCGTTGTCGAAAATGCGGACGTGATCGCCTTCCGCAAAACTTCCATAGAGTCGGGTAATATCGTCCCGCTGGTCGTCGCAGACTTCGTTGCGCTTGTTGCCGAGCGACTTGCGCATCTTCTTGAAGAAACTCGTCCCGTCCACGAGCTGAATCTTTCCCTTGCGGCCCGGCTCCTTGCGATTGGTGACGATCCAGAGATAGGTGGAGATGCCGGTGTTGTAGAAGAGCTGGTCCGGCAGGGCGACAATGGCCTCCAGCCAATCGTTCTCGATGATCCAGCGGCGGATTTCGCTCTCCCCCGACCCCGCCGCCCCGGTGAAGAGGGGCGAGCCGTTGAAAACGATGGCCAGGCGCGTTCCGCCTTCCCTGGGGCCTTTCATTTTGCCAATCATGTGCAGGAGAAAAAGGAACGAGCCGTCGTTGATGCGCGGGAGCCCCGCGCCGAAGCGTCCGCCGAAGCCCTGCTCTTGGTGCTCGCGACGGATGAACGTCTCCTCGGGTTTCCATTCCACACCGAAGGGCGGATTGGCCAGCATGTAGTCGAATTTCAATTGAGGGAATCGGTCGTCGGTGAAGCTGTTACCGAAAGCGATGTGGTCGATGTTCTGGTTCTTGATCATCATATCCGAGCCGCAAACCGCGTAGGCCTGGGCATTGTAATCCTGGCCGAAGACCTCCAGGCGTGCGTCGGGATTGAGTTCTCGTAGGTACTCCTCGGACACGGACAACATACCGCCGGTCCCGCAGGCCGGGTCGTAGAGCGTCTTCAGGATTCCTTTGGTGGTGAGCACGTCGCTGTCGGGCATGAAGATCAAGTTGACCATCAACCGGATCACCTCGCGCGGGGTGAAGTGATCGCCCGCCTCTTCGTTCGATGCCTCGTTGAACCGTCGGATGAGTTCTTCGAAAATGTAGCCCATCTCCAGGTTCGAGACGGTGTGCGGGTGCAGATCGATTTCGCAGAACTTGGACACGACCAGGTAAAGCCGGTCCGCCTTGTCCAACTTGGCGATGTGCTCCTCGAATCCGAAGTGTTCAATGATTTCCCGCGCCCGGGAGGAGAATCCTTTTAGGTAGTGAGTGAGGTTCGCGGCAATGTTGTTGGGGTCGCCTTTGAGCTTCTCGAACGTGAAGCGGCTGGTATTAAAAAACGGCACTCCGGCGGCACGGCAAAGGAGAGGTTCCACGTTTTTCACCTTTCCGCCCTGGAGGGAATTGTGCCTATCGAGGACTTTTTCCTTGGTGGGCTCAAGCACGCAGTCGAGCCGCCGCAGGACGGTCATGGGCAGCATGATGTCTTTGTACTGGTTGGGACGATAGGGACCACGTAAAAGGTCGGCCACCGACCAGATAAAGCCGACCTTTTCCCCGAAATTGTTCATGAACCGTTCCTCATTTCCGAGTAAGCCTCAAGTTGAACCATCGACCGCGGCATGTCCGCTGCATCTGCCCCCTTTGTGTATTCCTCTTTTCTCACTTTTTGCATCCCGGCTCACGCAAAAACCGTGTGCCCATCTCGTCAAGCCCACTTTTGGGTTCAGGCCTCAGCCTCCCGGAAAGCCTTTATCGTCAGGTCTGCGCCTCGGCCAAACCATACGCGATGGAGCCGCCGATCTTTGGAATCCTCGTCTGCGTGACGGTAGTCCTCATCGTGGGTGATGGCATTGTAGGCCGACCATAGCGTCCCCTTTGTCTTCGGTATTCCGCGTGCATTGGTTTCAAAAAGTTACTGAATTCGGTCCCATTGCGCAGGGGAGATCAAAGTGCACCCAGAAAATATCGGTCTGAATTTCGGGGAAAAACCCTTTTCTTGGCTCTGTAAATAAATCGTTAATATTCAATAAGTTACGGTAGTGCACATTTTTTTATACCGGGGTCGATTCTTTTTTTTCTGTGTGCTGAAATGCTGTCTGAATAATAAATTAATAAAATCAATGACTTGAAAAGCTATCGTCTGCAGTTGCCGCTTCAATCCTTGGGAAATCGACCTTCCAAAAAGAATGATCGGCGAAAAATTCAAACCCCTACCTGAAATACAATCCGATAAAAAATATCTTGCGATATCAATGTGTTGAATGAAGAAAACGCTTCTCGATCAATCTCTATTCTTCCCATGAAAACAGTTTTCCTTTTGTCGAGAGAATTTTTATTTAAAATTTGGTCGAGTATAAAGGGGCATGTCTTCCAGAATGGAGGTAAGCCACAACATGAACAAATATATTGATGAACAACAGGTCGCTGAATTAACGGGCATTGCTGTTCAAACTCTGAGGAACTGGCGCTCTAAACGACGTTTTATCCGTTACTGCAAGGTGGGCAGGGCGGTTAGATACGACATAAGAGATGTGCATGAGTTCATGGAAGGCAGAAAAATAAAGGTTACCGAGTGAGCTGTGGGTTCCTGCAATCCATATTACAGAGCGGATGTGTATGACTGAACCCCCCTTGCCCAAGTGAATACGACGTAGCGGAATCTAAAATGAAGAACGCAGAAGCAAAACAGCATTCAATGCCCAATCGCGATGAGGTGGCAAGAGTTGCCTTGTCACGGAGCAAGGACTTGGTTCCCCAATGGATTCCCGGAGGTAATCTTGATGGTAACGAATATCGTGTGCGGAATCCAACACGTCACGATGAACACATAGGCTCTTTCAGCATCAACTTGTCTACCGGCCGATGGGCTGACTTCTCAACCGGCGACAAGGGTGGCGATTTAATATCGCTCTACGCCTACTTAAAGGTAATCGGCTACGGACAGGCGATAAGGGAGCTTGCGGACCTGCTCGGAATCAAATACGGCCCCGGTGGACAGCCAAATCCCATGCCGAAGAAGCAAGGGAAAAAGAACAGCGCAAACGATCAAGACCCGTGGCGAGTGATCGTTTCCATTCCCCCGACAGCACCGCCTCCGCCCGAGTCCCATATTAAATTGGGCACGCCCTCCATGGGCTGGAAGTACCTGAACGAGCGCGGTGAACTCGTAGGTTATGTGGTGAGATTTGAAACCAAAAACGGCAAGACAACCCGGCCACTTACTTACTGGCAGAATACTGAGGCCGATGAATGTAAATGGCACTGGAAGACATGGCCTTTGCCTCGTTTCCTTTTCGGACTCCATAAGCTTGCACAGAATCCACAATTCCCGGTCCTGGTTGTGGAGGGTGAGAAGACGGCTTGCGCGGCGCAAACAATATTCCCTCACCACGTGGCAATCACTTCTCCGAACGGTTCCAAATCAGCGAAAAAGGCGGATTGGACCCCCCTTTGTGGCCGTGAAATTTTCATTTGGCCCGACGCCGATATGCCCGGCAAACAATATGCGCACGATGTTGCCATGATGGCCTACGGGTCCGGCGCCGCCAAGGTCTACCTTGTAGACGTGCCGGCCGACTTTCCCACCGGTTGGGACCTGGCAGATGATCCGCCTGAAGGCTGGACCGTGGACATGCTCCGCGGGCTTATTGAAGGTGCGACGCTTGTCGACCCCAAAGAGGTAATGGAAGACGGCCCTCGATCGAACGAAACTGCGGCCCACAGTGACCCAATTGCGGCAACCCATGCGGAAAATCTCCCCCAAATAATCATTACCGACAAGCAGCTCACAGAAGAAACCGCTTTATCGCTCGAGGCGCTGACAAAAAACAATGATCCTCCCTACCTGTTTGTCCGCGGTGGGAAATTGTGCAGGACAAAAGAAGGTGGACAGGGAGAACTGACCATTGAATTGATCAATGAGTTTTCACTGCGCGGACGAATGGCTCGATCCGCCGATTGGTTTAAGTTGAATAACGCGGGAGAACCAAAAGCTACTCCCCCGCCCCTTGATGTGGTGCGCGATATCCTTGCGCTGGGAACTTGGGATTTTCCTCCACTGGCCGGTCTTGTAGAGATTCCCATCATCCGGGAGGATGGCTCCCTCTGCACTGAACCCGGATACGACCCTGCCACGCGCCTACTGTATCTGCCTCCTACCGGTTTCCAGCTGCCGCCCATATTGGCAGAACCGACAAGGCGGGATGCTATTGAAAACATGAAATGGATTAAAATTGAACTTTTTGATGAGTTCCCTTTTGAGGACAAACGCAGCTTAGCGAACCTTCTCGGCACTCTGCTCACCCTTATCCTACGGCCTGCCATCCTGGGAAATGTTCCTCTTTGTTTAATCGATGCACCGCAAGCCGGAACCGGTAAATCATTGCTCGCCGCACTAATCGTTCGGACAGCCACAGGCCGGGACGTTCCCATGACTACTGCCCCGGAGAGTTTCCGGGGGAATGATGACGAGGAGTGGAGAAAAAAAATTACCGCCATGGGTAGTGTCCAGACTTTTTCGCACTTTTGATTTGGATGCAGCCTTCCAAGCCGGGGTTCGGGATGCCTCAAGGGGGGGCCATGGCCCCCCCTTGAGGGGCATTATTCTACGCGATCTCCGCTGTATGCTCTTGCAGCCGGTCCATGTTGAGGTAGCACCGTGTGCCCCACTTGGTGCTCGCGATGTGCCGAAGCCGAGCCGCAACCAGCATGAGTGCCGACTGGCCGTCCGGGAAAGCCCCCACCACACGCGTCCTGCGCCGGATCTCGCGCATCAGCCGCTCCAGGGGGTTATTGGTGCGCAGAGAACGCCAATGCTGGCTGGGAAAGGCATAGTAACTCAAGGTCTCATGCGCCCCTTCTTCCACGATCTTCGCCGCATTGCCAAGTTTCATGCCCTTGAGCTTCCCCACCACGGCTCGTATCTTTTCCAGGGCCGCTTCCCGGTCCTCCTGGGCATGGATGGCTTTGAGCATGGCCGCCACCTCCTTGACCTTGCCCTTGGGAACCGCGGTGAACACGTTCCGGTAAAAATGCACCACGCAGCGCTGCCAATGGGCTTGCGGGTAGAACTCGGCCAAGGACTCCACCAGCCCAAGGCACTTGTCGCTCACAAACAGCTCCACTCCGGACAAACCCCGTCCTTTCAAAGAGCGTAGGAACGCCGTCCAGCTCTCCTTGTCCTCCTTGGCACCTTCCTTGACGCCCAATACCTGCCGGAAACCTTCTCCGTCCACTCCCACGGCCACCAATACGCTCACGTTCTTCACTTCGCCGCCCCAGGATCGCTTGAGCCACACCCCGTCCAGGAAGACGTACGGATACCGGCCGGCGAGGGGAGTGTTGAGCCACCGCTCTATGCGCCCGTACACCTTCTTGTTGAGCGAGCTTACCGTTGATGGGCTCACCCGCGTGCCCCAAAGCGCCTGTGTGATGTCCTCCACCCGCCGCACCGACACCCCGGCCAGATACATTTCGATCAGCGCTTCCTCCACCGAACTCTCCCGCCGCCGGTATCGCTCGATGATCGCCGTCTCAAAGGGTAAGGTCCGTAGCTTGGGCATCTTAATCGCTACCTCGCCCGCCTTGGTGTGCAGCTTCCGCGTGTAATGCCCGGCTCGGGTGTCCCGGCGCCCCTCCGTACGCTCGTAGCGCCGGGCTTGGCATAAACGGTCAGCTTCCTCGTCCAGAAGAGCGTTCAGCGTCTCTTCCACCGTACCCCGTACCACCTTGTCCAGGTGCCGGCTCAGCTGTTCTTCCTCGATCCGAATGATCTGACTCCCTTTTGTCCCTTCTCTTCCGCTTCCTTCTTTGCTATCCTGCATCAGTAGCCCTCCTTCTGGTCCCTCGTTTGAGTCTTCGACAACCCAAACCATACCAGCTCGAGGGCTACTTCTCCTCCAAATTGTGCGAAAAAAATCCTACCTTATCCCGCCATGTTACTGCACGGCACGAACATCATTGTCATTGATAACGTAGACAAACCACTACAAGCACCATCCCTCGCTGCGGCACTCACCGCCGATACATGGTCCGACCGCATTCTGTCTCGGAGCGAAATAGTCAATTTACCACAAAAAGCGGTTTGGATCGTGACGGGAAATAATATTCGTTTGGGAGGGGATTTACCCCAACGCTGCTTCCGGATTCGTCTCAATGCCAACATGCCGCAGCCTTGGCAAGGGAGAACGTTCAGACATCCTAATCTGCTGGATTGGCTGTCCCAGCATCGGAGTGAGGTGATCGCTCATCTGCTCACGGTGATACGGGCTTGGTTCGTCGCCGGTAAACCTGAAGGCAGGGGTCCGGTTCTGGGAAGTTTTGAACACTGGTGCCGCACCATTGGAGGGATACTGGAGTTTGCGGGGATAGAGGGCTTTCTGGACAACCTTGAAGAACTCTATGAGATCGCTGACTGTGAAGGGCAGCAATGGATGGGCTTCGCCGAGGCCTGGTACGATGTTTATGAGGATGAGCCAATCCCGCTCAGTCGTTTGGTCGATGATCTCGGACTATTCAGTAATAATTGTCATGACGAATATTTTAGTAAGTTTTCGGTGCTGCGGGAAAGCATCCCCGATGATCTCGAGGAGAGCTTCGCCAAGCCAACCGTAAGTTTCAAGAAAAAGCTGGGGAAGGCTCTGGCTAGGAAGCAGGATGCACATTTTTCAAACGGCTTTGTCTTCAAAAAAGCCGGGCAGGATTCCCACAAGAAAGTAGTACGCTGGCAGGTAGTCCGATCGCAAAATTGCGGGGTTTCCCACCATTCAAGAAATAACAGCCAACATTCTGATATTAAAGGATATCCAATCGAGAATGCGGGGTTTGCAGGGTCAAGTACAGGCCGGGCCCAAAAAAAATCTGATTTTTCTGCATTGGGAAAAAAAGCGGCACAAAAAAAAGAGAAAAGGAAGGAAATAAACCCCGCATACCCCGCAAGAACGAAATATTCATTGGAAAATCAGGAAAATAATGCTGCGGGGTTTGAGACCGCTCCTCATACCGTGACGTGCGCCGCGTGTGACCATTACGACGGCCTCAGGTGGTGCAGGAACGAGATTTCGTGGAATGGTGCCCGAGGGCAGGACAGAGATCTCGAACACGCGTGTGAATTTTTCAAAGGCGCCTGAGACGATCCGGAGGCGTTTCGTGAGGAGGAGGATGCTGATGCTTGCTCCTGAGAGAAAACACCGACAGGGTGTATTGGATTGGGAAACCATCGCCGGGGAATATCGTGCCGGCCAGTTGAGCATAGCCGAGATCGCCCGCCAAAATGGATGCAGCCGGCAGGCCATCATCAAACGAGCAAAAAAGGAAGCGTGGAGCAGAGACCTTTCCGAGCAGGTTCGGCAGGAGGTTTCCGCACGACTGGTTACAGGTACGGGTACATCCTGCAACACGCATGAGGCGATAGAAACTGCGGCTGCCCGCGGGGTCGAAGTTGTGCGGCAACATCGGGTGCACCTGGCCAAGTTGCACTACGTTTCGGCTTTGCTCCTGGATGGGCTGGTCTCCGCACTGGAAGCATTAAAAGGGGGAGGGAAGCCTGACCTGTCTTTTCTCAATAGCCCCAGGGAAAGCCTGAGCGACGTGTTGATGCGGATTTCCCAATGTACAGCCAAGTTGATCCCCTTGGAACGACAGGCCTTCAACCTCAACGAAAAGCCTGAAGCGGACCCCCTGCTTTCCCTGGCCGATTTGCTGAAAGACATGGAGTGAAAGTTGAAGACCTCAGGGATGATCGGGATGAACGGGAAAGGACTCCCAATTTGGATCGAAAAACCCGAAATGAGAGGAAAGAAGAGAAAATGAGAGACAGTAACGAAAATCTCACCCCGAGACAGCACCGCGTTGTCCTCGCCCTGCTCCAACACGGGACCATACGCGAAGCGGCGCACGCCTGTGGAGTTGGCGAAGCGACCGTATTCCGGTGGCTGAAAGATACAATGTTCGCCAACGCCTACCGAGAGGCAAGGCGGCAGGCGGTGAGCCAAGCCATCGCTTCCCTTCAACAGAAGGCGGTCGAGGCGGTAGCGACACTGCAGCAGATTGTGCGGGACGAAAGCGTCGTGCCGAGCGCCCGGCTGGCAGCCGCCCGGACGATCCTCGACCTGGCTCTCAAAGGGGTCGAACTTGACGACCTGGAAGTCCGGTTGGAGGAGTTGGAAAGGCGGGTTCGTTCTCGAACGGATTGATGAACGGAACTTCGGTTCCTCGAAATTTTCAGGAGGTAATCCTGAGCAAGAAAGGCGGAGCAGCATGAGAAACCTGCGAAGAAGACTCGATTCGTTGGAGCGGCAAACGACGGACGGGGGGAGTGTCCTGGTGTTCACTCAGATTAACAGCGGGGACGAGCGCGATAGTGTTATGGAAGAACATGATCGGAAAGTCGAAAAGCTGAAACAGGAAGGCAAGGACGTTCTTTCATTCATCTATGATTTCAGTGCCCGATGAAATATTCGTGTATGTCGAACCGAAAATGAATTGAAAAACCTTTTCACCATGTGGGGTATTGTCGATATCCGTCACAAAAAGCGAAACGCAAGGGTTTTTCAGCCACATATCCACCGTATCCTCGCAGGGGGAATTTCTCCCTCTCTGCCAACTCTGGCCGCCATCCTGTAGGCCCGTTTACACGTGGGGATACCATAACCAAGCTTTTCCATTCAGTATCTCTGCGAGGTCAGCTCATCCAGAACCATAGTTGCTTTGCGTTCGATGTAGGTCTTGTACCGTTCGAATAAGGCACCTGAGCATTCGCCAATCTTTTCTTCCCTGCTCATGGAGCCAGGGTACCCTTCTGTTTCCCTGGCTCCAATACTGAAGGTATGGAAATTAACAACGATACCGCATAGGCACTTGGACACTTCTGGAGCGTGGAATAGAGCTTCTACTCCTACATCTTTAGAACTTGCTGCATACGTACGGAAAGCATAACACTCGTCTTGACCATCATTATTCAAGTCTTTAACCACAATTTTAATGCCGTTCCCTAAGAGGGAATAAGGTGATTTGAATCTGTCAATCGGCACCCAGCCCTGTTCTTTTTTTAAGACTGAAATAGCTCCCCAAGATTCAACTTTCTCATCCTCATAGACCATCAGATAAAGAAAATTTCCCGACGTATAAACCCAATGTAATTTAACGGAAGATTCAAATTCTGGGTATCTCAGCGTCTTTCCCTCCTGAATTATATTCCCGGACAGCCCATTGAACTTTTTTAAGGCATTCACGGAAACGCACAGTTTCCGGCTGATGGTTGATAAGCAATCCTTCTTCTCTATGCGGTATTTTCCGACCTCCCATTTGATCTCATGGGCGCAAACCGGAGTGGTAAAAACCATTAGCGTTGCGACCATTACCAGCTCCACGGTCCGGCGCAAAATGAGATGGACAAACAAATCAATCAGTCGATAGCGGCTCAAAACCTTGCCCTCCGTCCACGTGCTTAAATTCATCCGGTTCATTAATCTAACAGTATGAATT
The DNA here is from genome assembly GCA_963826125.1 of uncultured delta proteobacterium. Classification (GTDB taxonomy): domain Bacteria; phylum Desulfobacterota; class Desulfarculia; order JACQYL01; family CAWGVV01; genus CAWGVV01. The sequence goes on from CAWGVV010000001.1 coordinate 2,661,432, forward strand.
TGGCGGCTTACGTTCTTTCCCATCAATTTATCATTTTCATCAATTTAAATAATTGTGGCGGTCCCATGGATGCCGTTGATTGCGATCGGTCTTCCCATAAAGCTCCTTATATATCGGCAGGGTTTATCGATAAGTGAACCCTGCGCACGGAGGCGAGATATTCGGTTTAACCTTGTTGCCGCTGTAATTCCGCTGCTCTTTGGGACCAGGATTGCGCGACTGGTCTGTACTGCTGGAAGTACACATCCCTTTTAGCGGCTTCCTCTATGAACTTGGCGCCGCAGATGTAATGGCGCGGGTTGTCTGGTTCCATTCTCACGGCTTCTTCGAATGAATCATAAGCCTTTCGGAAGCTTCCGAGGTTATAATAAACGTGCCCAAGTACGTGGTACACTTCCGCATCCCCTTCCCTATCATGGACCACCTCTTCCAGTTCTCGCAGCGCCCTTGAGAATTCCCTGGAATCGGCCAAACAGATTCCAAGAGCTTTCCGGAATCGTGTACTCGCCGGTGAATAGTTCAATGCTTCTTCAGCAGTTTGAATCGCTTCGTTCCAGTTGCCCGCATTCTTCAGGCGGTTCACCTGTTCCCAAAGGGAGTCGAGGTCTACGCTCCTTGAATCCGCAGTCGGAGATGGTGGAGCGGGAGCCGGCTGGACAGGTGTCTTGTCCGTCTCTGGTCCGCAAGAGCCCTCAGCTGTGGAAGTTGAATCTCGAGGAGCACTTTTCTCCTGAGCTTGTGACGATGTGAGTTCTGCATGGTTTTCCTGGCTGTCGCGGGCCGGGATGGGTTCAGGCATCGGGCGGAGGGTGTTTGCGGGCTCAGTGACCGGTGTCCGGGACACCTGCTTACGCAAGTCATCCCTCAACTTTTTGAGTTCATTAAAAGTGTCCTGCGCCTCCCTTTTTGTGGCAGTAAAGTGTGTTTGCCCCGAAGAGATGCCCCACTTTCCCATGACAGCAAGGCAAATGCTGACCGACACCCAGAAAAAAATGAAAAACGCTGCGGTCTTCGAAACACGAAGCGTCTTCTTGGCTTTTAGGGCTGCGGTGCCCTTGCGAACCATGGATATCTCCCTTTTCTAACTATCCAGAGATAATTTTTCGCTACTAAACTCTTTAGCGTGTTCAAGGTGCTCGCGCACGATTCTTTCCCTCACTTCCCGATCTATTGTGAAATTGTTGGCGGCGTATTCGAAGTCAGTAGCTTCCACAAATTTCGATCCCCTACTGAAAGCGCTCCGCCGTATGCGCTTCACGAGTTCCTGCAATTCAGCCCCGGCAAAGTTCTGCGTCCTGCCGATAAGCCAATTGATCCCCTCTTCAATCACTCCTGCCGGCCTCTCGGGCGGTTTGAGATAAATCCCGGTGAGTCCCAGGTGGATTCCGAGGATTTGCCTGCGGGCTTCTTCGTTCGGATAAGGGAACGGTATTTTGTAGTCGAGCCGTCCTGCACGCAGCATGGCATCATCAAGATCATTCGGCCTGTTCGTGGTTCCCACGATGATGCTCTTCCGTGCCTCATCGCCAAGCCACTCAAGAATCTGGTTGAATACGCGCCTTGTCTCTTCGCCAGCCGAATCTCCGCTCGTTCCGTGCCGTTTTCCGAAGCGGTCAATCTCATCGATAAATACGATCGCAGGAGCATTTTTTTCGCAAATGGAGATGGCACGGCTGAAAAGCCTCCCTGATTGGCCTAGCCACTGGGAGATGAGATTCTCGGTCTTCAGGTTAATGAAAGGCAGGTTCGTTTCTCCTGCCAGAGCCTTTGCGAAAATTGTTTTTCCGGTCCCGGGAGGACCAAACAGCAGGATGCCTCTGGGTAGAGGTACGCCAAGTCTTTTGGCACCTTCCGTGTCAGTCAAAACTTTCACAACCGCCGATTTGACGAAATCTTTGACGACTTCATATCCTCCTATCGTCCCGAATCCTCCCTTGGGTTCCACTATTTCCACCACTTCCTCGCGCTTGATCCAATCCGATTTAAGCCTGGAAAGAATGGCGGAATTGAAATCGCCTGACTTTGCCAGACACTCCAGAAGGACGCTATGAAGCTGATGCAGGTTCAATCCCGCGGTAAGCCTGGCAAGATGCTCGATCCCGCCCCCATGTGCCGTTCCGCGTGTGAGTGAAATGTTGAGATCGGAAGCCGCCTGCTCTATCACGCAGGCCCGCTCCTCCACCTCACTGAGGTCAACCGGTATCACCGCCGACCGCTGCTTGGTATAGGAGTCAACCAGAAGCTCCACCTTGGAGCAGAATACAATGACGGCGGATCCGAAGTAGCTCACATCCGGGTCCTGTGACCATGACCTGAGGGCCGAAACGAGGAGCGGGTCATGGTTCGGATCCGACTCTTGGGTGGCCTCCATATCCTTGAGGAGAAAAACGGCTTTTGAATTTTTCAGCTCCTTGTCCATGCGGCGGAGAGCGGTCTCAATATCCAGGATTCTCCTGTCAATGCCCGTCTTTTCCGCCGTCTTAGTGGCATATCTGTCCTGCTCCCCCGCTTGAAGCTCGATAAACTGCTCATTCTTGCGGTCATAACGTTTCAGCCCCATCCACCGGTCATAATAAAAGAGGGCATGTTCCTTGAAATCCTTAATATTCTGCACCCCCCGCAGGAACTGCGTATAGCGTTCCGGGTCCTCCGTCTCGAAGAAGAGGACATTGGAGAAGCGGGACCTGATCTTCCCCAGTCCCGATTCCATCCAGCTTTGTTCCAGTGTGCGGTTCCCTCTCATCTACAGCTCCTATCCGCAAGGTGAACAGAATATTTCCTCGGTTTCAACCCCGAATTCCTTGAGTTTCTCCGCCAGCTTCCGACACCAGTCGTGCGTCCCGTGAACGGAAATTTGGATGGAATCGTCAATGAGGAGCACATCCACCCAATACTTTCTACCATCTACAGTCTGATTTTCGTGCATCTCTTCACCGATTTGCCGGATTCCACCAGGACTTCCTGTGCAATCTGATAGTCGGACTTAGGCGAAACGGTGGCATCAACGGAAACGCCGTACCGGGCAAGTTCCTCCCTCAGCCTGCGTTCGAATTTTTCACACTCACGTCCCTGAAAGCCTGAAAAATCAGCCGTGACGTTCCCTTCATTGTCAATAATCACTTTCACTGTTGGCGGCATATTAAACCCTTCCTACGATCTCAATGTGTCTATGGGTGCGCGTTCCTTGAACCTCCGTCACTCCCACTTCCATGTCCATGGCTTCCAGGGCCATACGCATAGCGATGGCATTGTAGTTGGCGGAGAGTTCGCCGGCGAGCGTTCTGCCCATCCCGCTTGCGTCGCCATGAGCATCGTAAACGAAAGACACGAGTCCGGCCTTGTCCACCACAGTCCCTATACCGCGCGGAAATTCCGGAGTGGAGACTCCCATGAGGCAGGGAATCTGTTTCCCGTCGCAGTCCTCAACGAGATCTACCAGCTTCCCTCCATGGTCTTCGGCCAGCAGTTCCAGCGCGCGCTTCAGGAGAGCGGCTCGGGGTTCGTTGTCAATGATATTGGCCGCGACACTGGTCCGTTCCGCCAGGCTGGGGATAACAATAACGGTCCTGTAGGATGCTACTTCGCTCATGGTTCACCTCGCTCAGGTAAGGGTTATTCGGACAGTCTTGTCGTGGATCATCTTGTTGACGTTCTCCATATGCGCGGCGATTCGTGACTTCTCCGCCTGAAGGCTTCTCCTGCTCGTTTCCAGGACGTCGAGTTCCGTTTTGGCCGAAGAGAGCTTCTTAAAAGCGCTGTCGGACTGACGGTCGATTGCCGCGATCTCAAAGAGGCACAGGCGGAGCTTTTCGCTCAGGTCCGGTTCCGTTATCCTTCGAAGTGAAGAAAGAGCGCGTTCGATCTCCTTCCCCGACATTCCGGCGAGAAGCTCTTCCATTTTCTCTTTCTGCAGCAAGGTAAATCGATGGTCTCCGATGCCGCCGGTGCACAATATTCGCACCTTCTCCTCGAACGCTCCTCGGGATTGGAGAAAGCCGTTGTGTTGATTCTGTACGCCGGTGATTTTTTTCTTAAGGTTCTCGATTTCGGCCTCTGCCCGGGTATGCTGTGCCGTGTTCTGTTCGAGCGAATTCTTCAGGCGGAATAATTCCAGCATGAGAGGGCCGCGAGCCAGAAACCTCCAGAGCTCAAAAGTGGCCAGAGCGAAGAGGAAAAAGAGCGGGCTCGCCAACAGTATGGGCGCCGCCCCCCACCCCGGCCATTGGTCCATGATGACTTTCGAAACAAGCAGCGAGGTGGTACAGATGGGCAACAGCGTGACTGCACAACCCAATGTCGGCCGAAACCGGCTCTTCAGCCCCTGGTACAGTTTTCTCACCAGAAGCGTGGAACCCAGGATTACCGCCGCCGTGTAGAGTGCTTCGAGCATGTGCCTTCCGTCCCTTGGTTTATTTAGACGAACATATCCTCGGCTGCTACCGGGTTACGAGTCCTGCCGGGCGTACGATTCGCGGGCGTTCCCGCAGCACCTTCTTCGGGATAAAAATGTTAGTCCCGCCGTCTTTTACGGATCGGTATTGAATTAACCTCCCGGAACGTGCTGCTTCCCTTCCGACCTGCTGCCCCAGCTTGGGACCGATGACCTTGTTCCGAATTTTACCGCGCAGATCGATCTTCCCGAGAAGGCCCCAAACCTTCCGCGCCGTCGGGTTTCGCAGGTCGATTGCCTTTCGTTCGGCATATCTGCTACTCTTTAACCCGATTACGGCGCTGGTCTTCCCCTTTTCCGCCAGCGCGGTGGCTCTGCTTTTGGCGGCGTAGAGGCCTTTCCCGAAACGGGCCTTTGTTTTGAACCGGGAGAACTTGAAGCCCTGCTTCATGATTTTCGCCGCCGCCGCTTTTTTGGTGGCATGAAACAGAAACGCTTCGCTCCGTGCCGGGGACATGCCGACGGAGGAAACAAAAATGGAGGCGGCCAGAACCAGAGAAACCGTTTTTCCATTGGGCGAGCGCATGCTGTCTCCGTCAGGCTGATTATCGGTTGTGTTAGTCGTTCTCTCTTTTCCATTGTTCGTTCTCTATAGGGTATGAATGCGGGGTGACATCAATTTCCGTGCCAAATGGTTTACTTTACATTTAGGCTCCGGCCTCCTTCCCGGAATATGGGGCGGAAGACCCACTCATGCGTCGCTCATGCGTCTCCATCGCGCACTAATTTCCCTGTCCACTTCCTCCGCAACCCCACAGTGCTTTTGCCGATTCAACTCTTTCAATTGTTCGACCAGCCGTGCATCCCGAGGCGCACTGTTTCGGATGGTGTGCAGATTGAAGGGAGCAGCCGTCCGTCCGATCGGGTGAATGCGCAGATACGCCGTCCAGTTGGGGAGGTTGACGAGATCAAGAGCGGAAAACGCGGGCTGGAACACTTCCTCCAGGCGACGTGCATCTTCGAGTCCGCAGCGGAAGGCCAGGACTGTTCCCGTGTTCCCCAGCACGGCCGAAAGCAAGGTGTCCCTCCGGCCGACCATCTCCTTCTTAAGCTGTCCCAAGTACTGAGTGGCGAGCACGAGTCCGACTCGATACTTTCGCGCCTCGGAAAGGAATTCGACCAGCGTTTCGTGCGCGAGGTTATGGCACTCATCCACGTACAGGAAGAATTCCTTCCTCTTCTCCATCGAGAGTTGGGCGCGAGACATGGCGGCGATTTTGAACCTGCCTATGATTTGGCTGGCCACCAGGCTGCTTACGGTGTCCCCGAAGATCCCCTTGCCCAGGTTGATCAGCACCACTTTTCCACGGTCCATCGCTTCGGAGAAGTCGATGGAAAGCTTCTCCTGGCCGAAAATCCGTTTCAGTCGTTTGTCGGAGGTGAAGCGTGCGAACTTGCTGGTGATATAAATGCTCAGGTTTTGCAGGGACGACTCTCCCGTCGCGGCTTCCATCTCTTCCGCGAACAGCTTCACCTGCTCGTCCTTGATATGGTGCATGCAAGTCCTGCGGAAATCGGCTTTCACGTAGAGGACGGGGAACTCCAGCAGGGTCGGCACGAAAGGGTGGTTCCCTTCTCCCATGAGGAGGTACATCATGGAGCGGAAATGCTTCTCGAAGATGGGCCCGCCGACGGAGTTCAGGTCATAGAGTTGGGATATGGTCGTGAACAGATCGTCGATGATGCGGTCACGCTCCTCGGGTGTTTTCCAGGCCAGCAGGTTCAGGGCAAAAGGATGTTCCTGGTCCGCGAGATCGATGAGCACCAGGTCCTCCTTCCGCTCGGGAGGATACCGGTGCAGAATGGCGTCGACCAGTTCGCCGTGCGGGTCGATGAGACACGTTCCACGGCCGGCATGGATATCCTGCAGAATGAGACTTTCCATGGTCGTTGACTTACCCGTGCCGGTCTGGCCGCATATAAACATGTGGCGGAAACGTTCCTCGATGGGGATTCGAACTTCCTGAACGGATCCCCGGTGCCGGTTTTCCCCCAAGGATATCGCATGCACGTTTCCCTCACCCGAAAGGCCCGCTTCGGCCGAACGGCTGCGGTACCGCCGTACGGGCAGGACCGTTGCGTCCTCTCGCGGAGGGAAGGGAAGGCGAAATACCGCCGTTGCCTCGTGCATCGTAAACGGATTTGGGTCCGGGAAATAGTCCGGGTCCTCAAGAACCAACGGCTCGACCGGCCGAATGCACACTCCCCCCTTTAAACCATCCCCACCCTGCTTCTCGTGGCCGAGTCCGAAGAAGCTTGAACCGATGGCATGACAAAGGGTTTCCTCCAGATGAAAATTGCATGCGGCGTAAACGACGATATGCACGGAACCTTGCGATAGTTCGCCCAAACGCCGCAGACAGAATTCCTGCAAAGCATTGGCCTGTGCCCGGGGAACGGTCCGGCCGTCGGAGTGGAAGCCGGTGAGGAGTTCGCCGCATTTTTCCACCATGCCGAGCAACTTTTCTTTTTCCTGCCGCAGGTCCGAGCAACGGCGCATGCGGATGAGCACCCATACCGGCTCCGGGTACCAGGCCAGAAAGTCGATGAGGCGGTGAAGGGGGTCTTCAGAGGGAATCCAGGGGAAGATATGTTCGATCTCTTCCTCTTCGCCTTCTTTCGAGTTCGGGACCTCTCCTTGCAGGAAACCGATTGTGGAGCCATACACCTCCAGGGGCAGACTGAGAGAAACCTGTTCCATTCTGCGCACGAACGTCACGGCCTGCCGGGGCATAAAAGGCAAAAGAACGGAGCGCAGCAGGGACTCTTCTTTAAGCGGCGAAAAGTCTGCAAACCGCAGGGAGCTATGGAGAAGAGCCTTGAGCGGAAGGTATTTGACCAGGACGCGTTCCCTGGCTTCCGTTTCGGTGGCCCCGCGGCTGTTCACCGTGAGGGTGATACCGATCCTTCCATGAGCGGGGGTTCCCACGCATGGCCGACTGGTCCAGTGCAATTCCACCCAGGTATGTTCTTCCCAGGATGATACGGCATGCACAAGACGAGAAAATCCGCTCAGGATTTCCTGCTTCAACCGGTCGTCCGGCAAAACACCGTAAGTTTTTTCACGTGAGGCGACATCATGCAGGAACAACGGCTCCGAGAGCATCTCATCCATTTGAATGCCCGCCGTGGCTACGACCGAAGGCGCTTTCCATCTGATGGAAACAAATGGGAACATGTGCGTATCCCCTTTTCCGTTAGGCCCCTTGTTCTTTCAAGACGGCTTCCACCCACCGCCCATCCACGTGCAGGACGCGGCCGATGGAGTCCGGAGAAAGGCCATGTTCACGATGAAGGAATAAAATCATGCGAGTGAAGGGACCGACGTTGGCCTCGTCCGGCGCGAACGAACGCTTCTCCCGGACCCCTTCCAGCCGCCGAGGGCGAATCGATGCCAAGGTTTCCTCGGGTCCGGACAACGGTGCTCCTCCTTTCTCCGCCAAGGTTTTCACTCGATGGGTTTTCAAAGCTCGTCACCACGCATTTTCCAGAGGACAGCCGGTCGGCTGTACATGCGGTTCCGGTGTGGGCTGCGGGGCTGCGCTCTCCCGCGGGGAGGCGGCCGGTGTTGGAACGGGCTCCTCTTCCCGCGACTGATTCAAGGCCGCCGGAGCGGGTTCGGGGCGCGGATACCGGGCGGTGGTGATGGCTGCGGGGCGGGGCGGAGCAGACGGCTGCGGCAGAGGCGGGGCAGGCGGCTGGGGCCGAGGGAATGGGGGAAGCACATTATTGGTGCGGCGGCTCCACCACTCTTCGCTGTAAGGCTTTATCGTTTTGTGCTCGGTCCGGGGCATGTACACACCGTAGGCACTAGGCATCTGTGGATACACATTCCTCGTAGAGACCCGCCAGGGCTCTACGACCATATTCCCGAGGCCGGGGCGCGTTTGCAGGTAATAGCCGGGCGCGCCGCAACCGTAGGCCGCAAAGACCATGCTGAGAGTGATCGCTGCGAGGAAGCCACGGGACATGAGCACCTCCTTCGTCCACGGTTGATGCAGTTTAGGATTCCTGGTTTCGAAGAAAATTACGCGGCACATGCGAATAATCGTGCAGAAGGATTCGAATTTCGGGCCGAGGGGCAAAGGGACCCTTCGTGCAGAGAATGCCCGAGGTGTTAAGAAGGAGCATTTTGCTCCGTTTCGTCATTCCGGCGGAAGCCGGAATCCAGTATTTTCAAGTGCTTCTGGATCCCGGCCGGAGTTTATCCCGTACCGCAATATGCGGAGCCGGGACGACGTCCCGGGAGTGGAATCTTGCCCGGCGCCTATTTCTTTTTCTTTATGATCTCCCCGGCATAGGGACCGAAGATGTTTCGGCACACCTTGTGGCTGTGGGCCTTGCCGTCCTTGGTGTGATCGTCGATGGAGACCATTGTGCCGTTGCGGTAGGTTTCATCCCGGGAGCCGCCGTCATGCCGAGAGGTATGCCGGGTCCCGCCCTTTACTGAAGATTTGCTCGCCATGTCATCTCCTCCTCGTGCTGTGGAATTGTTGTGGGAAACAGGGAAAGCGTGGGCTGTCAAGAAGGACTTTCCGTTTCCCTGGCGTTATCTACCAGGGGAACCGGCAAAACAGTGCAACGAGAGGGGATTTTTTACGGAGTCTTTCCGGGCGGGTAGATGAACCTGTTTCAATCCAAGCGGAATTCAAAGTGGGGGCGTATTGCACGCCCCTACCTATCGTGTTTCCATCTCCAAAGGAGATTCAAAGGCCTATAAGGGACTTTGCGAGATTTCTACTCAAGCTGGAGTGTATAGTTTCCATCTCCAAAGGAGATTCAAAGGCCTATAAGTGGAAGATCGTCTACGAGATCTCCGCGCACGAGTTTCCATCTCCAAAGGAGATTCAAAGGCCTATAAGTTAACCATCGTCAAGCTACGGTCGAATCTTCTTTTGTTTCCATCTCCAAAGGAGATTCAAAGGCCTATAAGGGAGATGAAGATCACTGCTACTGTGGGGGATGAAACGGGTTTCCATCTCCAAAGGAGATTCAAAGGCCTATAAGTGGAATATCTTGCTTCAAGCGAAAGAATATTCCAGAGTTTCCATCTCCAAAGGAGATTCAAAGGCCTATAAGCGCGGTTGAACTCTCGCTTTCGCCTGAGGAAAAAGCCGGTTTCCATCTCCAAAGGAGATTCAAAGGCCTATAAGTTCGGTAACCGGACTTCAGAAAACCCGGATAGCGACCGGTTTCCATCTCCAAAGGAGATTCAAAGGCCTATAAGAAATTGGTCGGCGAGAAGCAGGAGCTGGAGGAACAGTTTCCATCTCCAAAGGAGATTCAAAGGCCTATAAGTTCCTCGTCCGACCCCGCCGACGGAATAGGAATCTTGTTTCCATCTCCAAAGGAGATTCAAAGGCCTATAAGAGCAGTATCCTCAAGGGATTCCAGCCTCTTCATTTTTTATGATCAATGGAACCAGTGGAAATGTCAAGAACATTTTTTCATCCCGATTTTTTCGAAAATGGCTGTCCAAACGGCCCTCGAAATTTGCATTAAACCGTCCAGAATGAGCTAACCGCTTGAATTTATTCACTGCGCATTTTCGCAACTGATTTTCCTTTTCCCGGGAACAGGGCCATTTTCGAAAAAACGCTTGCTGCCGTTTTTTTCGACATCTAAAAACCGTGGCAATACAACACGTTATAAAATGGGCATCTTTCCGGAATACCCGATTTTCGAAACTCACCTGTCCACATTCCCGGAAAGGGGCCATTTTCGAAAATTTCCAAGGCTCCGCAGCAAGCGAATGAGTTCCCTTGTTGTATGGTAACATACTTTAATCATTGCACTTATGATACATTTCGACCGCCTTCGCAAACTTTCGAAAATGGTTTGCACGGAAAAATGGAAAACGAACGTGTATTACCTTTATACCACGAATGGGGGCGGGAGTCCTGCCGGTGATGCCGGGGAAAAAATGAGGAGGATGAGTTCCCCCATGACAGCGAACCGCAGTGCTCCGTCGGCTAACGTCCACCCGCTCAGGAGGCGCCCGTACATAATGAAAATATATCGTTCCCGAAACGAACAGATACGGCACTGCGTCACCAATGCCATACTATTTCTTACGCTGCTGGCAGCAGTCGATTCCATCCTTTACGGTCATCCGGGGACGGCGATACTGATCGCGTCCGTGGGGCTATTGCTCTCCTGGCTGATTTTCGCGTTCATGTTGAAAAAAGATGTCGAGAACGGGCGGGCATCGTACCTCGATGAAACCGAGCGCGCATGTCGAAGGATTCCCGGTATTGTCCAGTGCTACAGGCAGTACTTGCGCGAAAAAAGATGGAAAAGGTAAAAATATAAGTTTCACGAGGACAAAAGGGCATGCGTGCTTTGGCGTGCTGTAGTGATCGATGGTTGAGCCTTTTTTCAAATCTTAGCAAATTTAAAATCTTGCAAGCGTTGACGACTCCGGTATACAAAGATGCAACTGAGGCTCCGCTGGAGCTTGCGCAGGTGATGATTTCAACGAAACCGGTACCGCGAATGGATGAAACCCCCCAACGCGGGAAAGGAAAACGGGAACACACCATGAGCGCCGACTGGAACAAAAAGATATCCGCATTTCTTCACCTTCCGCCCTACCAGTCACTTTTCCCGGATAAACAGGCTGAATGGAGAGGCATCCTGGAAGAGGTCTTCGGGCCGGGATTTCTTACCCCCTCCTCAGAACTGGAAGACATCCGGCGCATTTCCGACGGGCTGGACATACCGCCGTTCGTCGACAAGCTGGACCGGGACTGCTTTCGGCAAGCACCCGTCGTCACTCACCCTCTTTCCGCCCAGGAACTGAGCCTGGGTATAGGGACTCCCGAGTTCCCAGCCATCAAGGAACGTATAAAAAATGAACTCCAGACGTTAAAGGACACGTATTCCGGTCGAGGGAATGAGACGCTCTTCCTCGCCCTGTGGCGGCTGCTCCCGGAAAATCTCGAAAGTACCGACAGCGGTCCGCTCAAGAACTACTGGCGAATACTCCCCGCGGATCCCTGCATCCCCTCCCATTCGGTGTGGGAACACTCTTCGGTCGCTTCCGCGCTGTCAACGGCGCTCCCGGATCCGGCGTTCCTCATTTTCACCATCGCCTCGGCCCAGGACATGGTTTCCACCTCGCGGCGCACCCAGGACGCCTGGATGAGCAGCTTCATCCTCTCCTATCTTTCCTGGGCGGCCATGCAACCGATTACCGAGGAGTGCGGCCCGGACGCCTTTGTCTATCCCTCGCTGCGCGGCCTCCCGCTGGTGGATAGGTGGCTTAATTCAAAGGGACTTTCGCTGGACATAGAGACTGAACAGTTCAGGAACCAGCTCAAGATCGCCGCCATCCCCAACATATTCACGGCCATTGTGCCGGAGAAAGATGCCAAGGCGCTTGCCGAAAAGGCGCATAAGGCCGTGTCCGACGCATGGCAGGAAATCGCGAAGGCGGTGCGAGCCGGGGTGGAAAAGTCGGTCCAAGATGCTTGGGGGGTTGAGCCTGTAGAATGGGTAGAGCGAAGCGAAACCCATCAGGAGGAGAAATCCGCCCAAGAGGCTGCGCGAGGTGACGCCGGGAACGGTAAAAGAAGCTGGTCGGAAATCTGGGACCAGCAGATCAAAGGGTTTATCGAAGGGTTGGGGGTGTACTGGGCGGTCTGCCCCTGGGGCCGGGACACGGATGCGGTGATTACGGCCGCTAAACCTGAACATGGGAATTCAGAGCCCCTCGAGCTCCTGAAGGAGTTGCTGAATAAACTGAAGAAGGACGGACTCGTAAACGTCGGCATGGTTTACCAACTCCTTTCCTCGTTTGCCGGCCGGGGGCTTACCGGGCGCAAGAACCTGCGCGACTTCGCCCAGGTAGATGAACCGGGCCACAAATGCTCCCTGTGCGGGAAGTGGGAAGCGGTTCATCCGGGTGCGAAGGTCCTAAGAAACATACCGAAAACTATCGAAGTGCCCAATGAAAACGGGGAAATCAAAAAACCTTCAGAGAGACAATGGATAACCGCGTTCTGGAACGCGTTGGGGGCCATTCCCCGAAAAGGAGAAAACCTGAAACTGGCCGGCAGGATACGGCGAAATGAAATACTTTGCGCGCCCTGCCTCACCAAGCGTCTGGCCCATGAGGCTTTTTTTCAGAAAAAGCTCAAAATCGATCACCATATGTTCCCCTCCACCGCCGGTATCGCCACGGCGGCCTACCGGGCAAGGCTGCTGGAAAGGACAAAGGACGACCCGGAGCTGGCAAAAGCGCTGGAGGGGTTCACCAAAGCCGTCGCGCTGTTTCTCTATAATAACGACTTCCCTTATCCCTCCGCGGCCCCTGAATACTTAAAGACAAAAGCGAAAGAAGAATGGCAGGAAAAATTCCTGGATATCGACGGGGCCTGGTTGTACGAGGAAACCTATGATCGGGAGATGAAGAGCCGGAAGGAAACGAGAAACGGCACTGAGGACCTCAAAAAGACACAGCTAAAAGCACTCCAAAGGGCGATCGAAAAGTTGGATAAGGCGGCGGCATCAACGAAGGACGGCGCAAAGCCCATTGGTTCCCCTCCCACCTACTATGCCATTCTGGCCCTTGATGGGGACAAGATGGGTGACTGGGTAACGGGCAAAAACGCCCCCCACTATTCCTGGCCGTTCCATCCCGAGGTGCGGGAAAAAGCCCGTACATTCCTGCCCAGCGGCCTCAACCGACCCCTCGGCCCAGCCTTGCAACTGGCGCTGAGCGACAGCCTGAACAATTTTTCCCTTCACGTTGTGCGCCAGGTGGTGGAAGTGAACCATGCGGGCAGCGTGGTTTACGCCGGCGGCGACGACGTGCTGGCTTTTGTCCCCCTCGAACACCTCCTGCCGGTCATGCGGGAACTGAACCAAGGGTGGCGAGGAGAAAAAGAAGGGGTCCTCATCGATGAGGCGAAGGTGCTCCGCATGATGGGCGGGCGACGCGAAATAAAGTTGGACCCCTCGCATGAAGGGATCACCGTCAGCATGGGGGTGGTGATCCAGCACCACAGCGACCCCCTCGCCGCCGGCATCCAGAAGGCCCAGGAGGTGCTGAAACACCACGCCAAGGAGGGACTGATGAGGAACGCCTTCGCCGTTCGGCACGTCAGGCGGTCGGGCGAAACCACGGAAGTGGGGTACAAGTTCAGCGCCCTCTCAAAGGAAGGTCAAAAGGATACTCTCTGCTGTTTAGAGGAGATATACCAGCTTATTGAGGCCGACCTCATTTCCTCCAGCCTCCCTTACCGTATGCACGAGGAGACCTGGGCGGTCATCGATAGAGAAAGTAAACAGAAATTAGCAGAAAAGGGCCAGCGGGAAGAGGCGTTAAAAGCTCGAAAATCGCTGCTGAGCTTGCTCTGCAAACGGCAAAGCAGTGAAGGAGCAAGGGATGAGGTCAAGGCTGAGGTGGGAGGCCTCTTTCGATCTGATCGACGACGATCCCGCTGCTGATCGTCCTCCCGTGGAGGCCTGGACCACGACCGCCGAATTTCTTCGCCTGCTGCTGTTCCTAGCCGGCCGGGAGGTGCGCTGATGTGGTTGGAAATCGTACCCGTTGACGTGCTCCTTTTTCGCGACGCCAAACCGTTCTCCGCGGGAGAGGCGGTGTGGGCGGTCAGTCAATTTCCGCCTTCCCCCATGCCCTTCTACGGAGCGCTCCGCAGCCGGTTTCTTATCGAAAAAGGCATTTCGTTTCACGAATATGCCGAATTCGCCAAACCAAACGGCGATTCCTCCAAAGACGATCTTTTATTGGCCGGCAAACCGAACTTTGGCGGCGGGCTGGGCATGAAGGGGCCCTTTCTCCTGTACCGGGACCCTAAGGAGGCCAAACCCAAAGTTCTCTTCCCCCTGCCCAAGGACCTGCTGGAGAAAAAGGAGGAACCTGAGAAAAAGAAAGAGCATCGGACAACACTCTCATACCTCAAACCTTCCGCTGAGCAATGGCCGGGGATCACCGTTTCCTCAACTCATCCATCGGAGAGGGAAAAGGGCATAGGGGATCAGCCCAAAACTCTCCGTATTCTCACCTCCGAAGGTCTCGGCATGGAGGCGCCGGACGGGGGATACCTGGAGGGGGATAAACTTATCGACTATCTCAAGTATAAGAGTCCGGATCCGGACTTCATCGCTTCACTCAAAGATGAGAAGGCCCTGAGCAAAGAGGAGCCGCGGACCGGGATCAAACAGAACAAAGGCCGTACGGCCAAGGAACATCATCTCTATACGGTCGGGTTCCGGAGAATGGCGAAGAACGGTTCGTTCCTGGTGCGCTTCACTGGCCGTGAGGGCAGCAATCCTTTAAAGGAAAACGGGTTCCTGGCCCTGGGCGGCAAATCCCGGGCTGCCTCGTACGTCGCTCTGGAAAAACCGCCCGCGCCTTTCAATGATGAAAGCCTGTGCAAACTAAAGAACGACGTCGCAACCGAGCTGAAAGGCACGGACAAATTTCGGCTGCTGCTCCTCACCCCGGCGCTCTTCCAGAACGGCTGGATTCCGGACGGGGTCGACCCAAGCACACGAAAATTGAAGCTGCGGGACGACCTGGAAGCCGAATTGGTGGCGGCGGCGGTGGGCAAGCCGGAGGTGATAAGCGGCTGGGACATCGTAAACAAGCGACCCAAACCCTTGTACCGAATGGTTCCGGCGGGGAGCGTTTACTTTTTTGAGACGTCCAGGAAGCTCGACATCAACGACGCCCTCTGGATCATGAACAAATTCCGTTTCAAATCCGTGATGACTCCGGACAAGGGAAACTGCGCCGATTTTCGCTTTTACCGGGATATGGGCTTCGGACTGGCCGTGGCGGGTGTCTGGAAGCAAAAGGAGGGGTAGCGACGTGTACAAAGAGGCGGAACTCATTTTCCTGCACTTCACCCAGCCGCTCCATGCGGGGGGAGGGGGAGGATCGTCCTACGTGGACCTCCCCATTCAGCGCGACTGCTACTCGGGATTTCCCATCATCCAGGACGGCACCATCAAGGGCGCGTTCCGGGACTGGGGCCTCATGAGCGGGTTGTCCAAACAGGAAATGCTCCTGTTCTTCGGCCCCGATACCGACGATAAAGAGAAGGAATTCTGTTCGCTCTCCTTCACCGAGGCGCGGATACTTCTCTTTCCGGTTCACTCCTTCAGGGGAACGTTCGCCTGGGTCACCTGCCCCTCGGTGCTTGAGGATCTGGCGATTCGCTGGAACCTGGCGTACCGGAGTGAGCCGGACTTCGCAAAGGATATCGGTCAAATCAGCCCCACGGAGGAAATGGCCTACGTGACCGGCGATTCTCTGCTTGCACACAACGGGCAGGTGATTCTGGACCACGGCCTCACGTTCGACGCCAAGGACAAGGCCTCCTCCGAGATAGCTGCGGTTGCTTCTTTCCTTGCCGAGCACGCTCTTTACTTGGCCGGCATGGAGGCGGAACGGTTCATGAATAGGTTGGCCGTTGTGCACGATGAGACCTTCCGGGATTTCGTGAAACACTCCTGCCGGATTACTCCCCACATCAAAATCGGAGAACAGGGTACGGTGGCGTCCGGCGCGCTGTGGAGCGAGGAAAGTCTGCCCGACGACACGGTTATGTTCAGCCTGGTGCTGGCCAGGGATTTTGAGGACTCCTCCCGCAAGAGCATAATGGCCGGAGAAAGCCTGAAGCAGGTGCACGAAATCCTGAAAGGGATCAAGGTGCCTCAGGTTGGGGGAAGCCAAACCTTTGCCTATGGAATGGTGAACGTGCGACCGGGAAACGGGTTTAGGCCCGCCAAAGGAGAGTAATGCCATGTCCGAACAACAGACCGCCGTTCTCTTCGTCCACGTGCTGACCTCCCTGCATCCCGGGGCGGGGTCTTCCCTGGGGGCCATCGATCTGCCCGTGGCGCGGGAACGCCACACCCAATGGCCCTTCATTTCGGGACAGTCGCTCAAGGGCGTGCTCAGGGACGATCGCCGGGAAAAAGTGGTCGCCGAACAAAAAAAGAGCAGAGCGGACGCCGACAAGGACCAGGACCTCATGATCGTATTCGGCCCCCCGAAGATTGAGGAGGGAAGCGATTACGCGGGGGCGCTCTCCATAAGCGGCGCGCGTATTCTGGCCTTCCCCGTGCGTTCGGCCAAGGGCGTTTTCGCCTGGGTGACTTGCCCCCTTCTGCTGGAACGGTTCCGCCGGGATCTGCGGACCATCGGCGTGGAGTTCCCCGGCGAGTTGCATTACCCGGAGGAAGGGCAGGCGTACTGCTCGGGCGACTCACTGCTCATCAAGGAGAATGGCGACGACGCCGAAAGCATGATTCTGGAGGAATTCACCTTCGACAAAATCGGAGAAATCGACACTATCGGTTCCTGGATAGCCCAAAACACGGTATCCGAAGCCGATAATGGAACCGCCGGCCGACTGATGACCAATCTCGTCCTTATCAACGACGACGAGTTCACCTATTTTGTCCGCTACAAAACGGAAGTGACGACCAGAATCGGGCTCAACTACGAAACCAAAACCGTACGCAAGGGAGCCTTATTTACCGAGGAACTCTTGCCGCCGGAGACGCTTTTCTACTCGACGGTGATAGCTCATGCCGGCAGGAACAGCGAAAAGGCCAAGAGCGCCCATGCCGTGCTTGAGTACGCAAAGAATGACCTCTCGGTACTTCAGATCGGCGGCGACGAAACGGTGGGCAAGGGGTTCTGCGCGGTGCGTTTTGTCACACCGGAGGAGGTGAAAAAATGACTCCACCTGCGGGCACGATGCGGCAAACATTGGAACAGAAACGGGCATTGCACGCCTGGGGCAAAATCGCCGATCTCAAGAAAGAGGGCAACGGAGTATATGGCGACAAGGCCAAAGACTATGCCCGGGAAGTGAAAAAGCTGCCCATGCGCATCATCAATAGCGGTTTGGGCAATGCGCTGGCCTTTCTTGTTCATAATCCCAAGGATGAAGCCTGCAAGAAAATTCATGAGGACCTGACCGATTGGGTGATAGGGAAACAGAAACTTCAGTCAAAGCATCCGGACAATTTGCTGATGAGCTTATGTGAGGACAACGCCGCCTTCTACCGGCGGGCCACCGATGAGGTGATGGAGTACCTGGCCATACTCAGACGCTTCGCCGAAGCGGAAATCCAAACGGAAGACTGACAGGCACGAGGGGAACACCATGTCCGCGAAATTGGCGATTCCGATTGAGACCCGTCAATTGCTTGAAAAGGTGAATTTTAGCGATCGTCATCCCGGTCTCCAATTGGACAAATACAGCATTCCGGGCAAACAGGAAGAGCAGAAGAAGGCGCTGGACGATGTATGCGCCTGTCCCGTATCCGCCGATGTCCTCACGCAACAGCTCGAAAGGCGCAAGACACTGCTAGACAACCTTGACAAACAGGGCCTTCATGTCCGGCAATGGAAGTGTATCACCGACGGTCCGGTCACCCTCCACCTGGCCCGGCCCAATGCGCTGGAGAACTCCGGTATCTGCCTGCACCCTGTTTACGGCTTTGTCTACTTCCCCAGCACGGGCCTCAAAGGCATGGCCCGCGCCTATGCCGAAACGGTGTGGCTCCCTGCTCACGGAAATGGGGAAGCGGAAAGAAAGAAGATCATCAAAGTCTTCGGGAATAAGCCCGGTGAAAAGGATGAAAAGGAGCAGACATCCGGTTCCGTGGTGTTTCATGACGCCTGGCCGAGAGCATGGCCCAAGCTCTATGTGGACATCGTCAACAACCACCATCCGGAGTATTACGGCGCTAACCCCAACGATAAAGGCCACGCTCCCGGCGACTGGGAGAACCCTAATCCGGTCTATTTTCTGGCCATCGGGCCAAACAATACATTTTCCTTTGCTGTTTCCAAGCGCCGATCGGACGTGGACAATAAACTCATTGAATTGGCTCGGGAGTGGCTCACCGGAGCCCTGTGCTATAAGGGCGCGGGAGCCAAAACGGCCGCCGGGTATGGGGCGTTTGTGCTTAAAAATAATCCGGCGGAAGTGGAGAAAAAACTCGCAAAAGAGGTGAAGGAGACCTGGGAAAGCTGGATCGGCAATAAGAAAGCTTACCGATTCTGTGCGCAGTTAAGAATCATTTCCCCTGCTTTCCTGGGAGGCGCCGAGGCAAAGGACCTCGATCCGGCCCAACCGCTGCGCTCCGCTTCAGTGAAGGGTCTTCTGCGGTTCTGGTGGCGCTCCATGCACGGGGACTGGGACATAAACAAACTTCGGGAAGAGGAAGGCTGTATTTTCGGTGACACCAAGCAGGGGCAAGGGTTGCAGGTCCGGGTCGAGACAAAACAAAAAAGGGAACAGCCCATAGGGGCGGATCCTGGCGGTTCGGCTCTCGGATATACCGGGTATGGCCCCATTGAGTATGATCCAAACCAACATGGCAATCGTTCAAAACGGAAAGCATTGGACGTTGGCAGTGCATTCGAGGTGACTCTCCTTCACAAGGACAAGGCGGCGCTAAATGAAGCAGTAAAAGCTCTCTGGCTGTTCGGAGCGTTGGGCGGCATCGGTTCGCGATCCCGAAGGGGCTGGGGAAGCGTGAGCATTGCGCCCGTAGATGGGTTCAATTGGCCGGACAATTTACCTTGCCTCAATATGGCAAAAAACGTGGCAGAGTTTGAAAGGCTCCTTGACGAGGGATTGAAAATCGTCTCGCCGGTTCCAAATCGTCCATCCGCAACTGCCACCCCATGTCAGGTCAAATGGACCGCCCTCAGCAAGGAATATGAAAAAATCGTTGGAAGCATACGGAACGATTGGAAACAAGCGCTGCAAGACGTTTCATCCAAATTTCAAAGCCTCCGGAGCTGGTATGGGAAAAACCGGAATGGAGCGGGTGGCCCCGGACCCGATTACCACTTCACTAAGGCCATACTTGCTCCCAGTGGTTACACCAGCCCATTACCGCCTGCCCGCCTTCCGGAACGAGCAGCATTCGGACTTCCCTATGCTCAGGAATACAAAAGCCTTAGAGACCTAAACGACCGTACTAAACCGTGTCGGCTGGAATATATTGCGGTCCCCAAAAAGGCAAAAGCAGATGCCGAAGGACGGAGAGCTTCCCCGATCATTATCAAATTGCTGTCGCTCGCCGACAACAAAATAGTCTGGATAGTGTCGTTCTTCCCGGGCCAGTTTGTGCCCGATGATTATGTTGTGAGGATTAAAAAGACTTCTATCTGGAAGGAAAATGGCAGGAAAAGATCGGACTCGAGCCCCATCATACTGACCAGCCCTGTATCTTTTCCCGGACATCTAGGAATTCCCGGCGGCCAGAGTGGAACGGTGCCGCAGGCCAAATCGGAGGTAGACCCAAAGTCCACACTGGTGCTCGATTTTCTCCTGGAGCTTCAGGGTACGAACACTCGCAAAGCGAGACCGACAAGTCCGCCCCCTACTTCTGGTTCCCATAGTTCGCACGGAGGGCACGCTACAACACTCACTGCGCCCATACGAATTCAGCAGGCAAATAAACCGGTTGGTAAGGGCCAGACCCTCATTGGGATCCTACACCGAAACGGGAGCATTTGGGCTGCCAGCTTTGCGGGCGATCCTCGGGGTGCCGTAATTTCAAATCCGAACAAGATACCCAACGACCTATCGGATGGAGCGCACGCCGAATTCTTTGTGCAAGAAGCGAGTAAAAAGGGAATTCGCGTACGCTTTGAGAAGCTCTCGAAATAGATAGTCTGTCTGCATCGTTTGACTTTTGGAGGGACCCCGATGGGTACACTCGTATCCTTGGTAGGCCAGAGGCCTGGGGCAACGGCGACCGTTGTGAAGACGATGGGCCAAGAGATTTCGCACGTTCTTCTCTTGCCGACCAAAAACACCGAAAATGAGTCTCATCGCATCAGAGACTCGTTCCCCACCATAAGCGTCGAGGAATCCACTATTTCCCTTGATCCCACCGGCAGGGTCGGCAATCACAATTCCGCGTCGGATACCATCAGCCGTTTGCTGGACTCCGGCAAGTATCCGTCGCCCTTCTACTATGACATCTCACCGGGCCTCAATTACCAGGTCGCGCTTATCGCGCATCACCTTCGGCACAGAGAGGACATAGTTCCCCTCTACGCGGACCACCAGCGACTGCATAATCTTACGACGCAATCAAATCGGAATCTTGCAAGCCTCAGTCTGGAAACCCTGGCGAAACTGCATGGGTACGATTCAGAGAATGATTTACAAGCCCAGGTAGAGAGAAGGGGAGTCGGCTTCAAGGCACTGAGGGAACAGTGGGGAAGACTTTATATTTTGCTGGAGGTTACGGCCGGTCCGTCACGTGAGACAACCGGACAGGTACGAAAAATCGTGGCTGCCTTGAGCGATAACGGCGGCCTGTCTAAATTCCATCCCTTTCTGGCGGTATGGGCCAATATTAATCAAACGGCCCGCAGGCTGGAAGCCTATGGGATACGGTGTATAAGAGCAGGAAACAGTGATGACGCTCGGACGGAGTGGAATCGAATCATCATGGAAGACGAGCCCCAGGAATCATTGACTGGGGAGTCTCCCATGGACTTCGCTTCGGGGAGAGTGGAGGCGAAAGCGCGAACAAGGAAAGCCTGGAGGGGAGAAAAACTCGTTCTGGCTCTTGGTTCGGACCCCAGTTCCACCCTCCTGGCGCTGGCCACCCACCAACCCGAAGAAGCAGCCATATTGGTGGATGCAGGATCACACTGGGTCAGAGTTATGGCCGCCAGGTTGAAAAAGGCCATCGAGGAGGGCCGCCTGCTCGTGGGCAAGGCTTCCTTTTGGCCTTCGAACCTGAGGGGCGAGTTGAATGAAGAACTCAAACAATGGCTGGAACAGGGGGGATGGAAGGCCAACGTCAGCCCTGGCAGCAAGGGTTTCTCCTGGCATCTGGCCCGGCTTGATAACGTGGAACTCTGGTCCCTCAATGACGAAGAAAAGTGTTGTACCCCGCTCTTGGCCGGGGAGCCGCACCCCCGGCCGTTGCCCTATGACTTCCCGAAAGTGGCGCCTCAGGCTATGGTGGTAGGAGGAGAACTCAGAGATTTCGGAACGAATCTTGTCGCGATAAACGAAAAAATGGACCCCCTTTATTCAATGGCCTGGATTGTCTCCAATAAGGCAAGTGCCAGGAAAGACGGCGGTCTCGGAAAAGACGTCGAAAAGTTTCCCGGGAAAGTTGGAGACAAACTATGCGACTATAAAAACAATTTCATTGAGGTTATATCTTCTCTCAAGGATAGCAACGGGCAGCCCATGCTTGAACTCGGCGTTAATTTCAACAAAGCTGATAGTAAATGCTATGTATCGGGTGATCTCGGAAAAGGGCACTGGCTGGAAGAGGTGGTAGCCGTCGCTTTCCTGCAGGCGGGAGAAAAACAGATAAGCGATATGCGCGTCTCGGTAAAATGGAAATGGCTGGGGCATAAACGAACGGGATGGAAAAATGATATGCCTCGTGACGAGATAGATGTCATCCTTGTCTGGCAAGGGCAGTATATTGCCGTTGAGTGCAAAAATTTCCTTACGGAATCAGACGACATCAATGCAGTCAAAGCCGAAATGATTGCCCGGACGAAAAAATGTTTAGGCTGCTTCGCCCTGCCGGTGCTGGTGAGAGGCGGCATTCCGCCGAATGATGCGACGCGCATTGCCGACGAAAGTGTAGAGAGTCAGCCCCTGGAAATAGGACTGAGCCTGTTGAACCAGCCCAATACACTGAAGACACTCATTGAGAAGGCGCTGAAAGAAAATCGGACCATCAGCGAGTGATCGATGAAAGTACAAGCTTTCCCCCGCCTTTTTGGCACAGTGCACATTTGTCTGCTTGCGATCCGTATATTTCCGTATGAAAGCGCCGACGATAAGGGTGTAATGAAAATCGAGATCAAGCGCCATCGGTGAGTTTTCATCTGACTTTCCCACACCAGGAGCAGTAGTAGATGAACACGGAACAGGAATTCGGCTTTATTCTGGACGACGTATACGAATGGCTGGCCTGCAGCGATGAAGCCGACCGCAAAGTGTGGATGGGTTCCTATTTGACCAGGGAAGAGAAAAAAGAATTTGCCAAGAAGAATCCCTCGATATCAATAGAAACCAGCTTCATAGATGTGGCGAAAGACAAAGCCGTGAGCAAAATGAAGTTTTTGATCGCCACGGTGATAAAGAAAAGGAGTGAGACTTCCGAAACCGATACGAAAGAACCGGAAAAGCCGCTCATCCTTTACTTGCCTTCTTTCAGCAAGCAGGAAACCAATGACATAGAACACGCGACAATCGACCTGCTGATTAGGCACGCTAAAAAAATGAAAGCGGAGTGGGAGAAGAAGGAAAGCAGTTTCAAAGATGTTGGCCATTTCGTTAATTCAGTAGTCAAGAGCGTCGCTCACCGTCTGGTTGATTTTGTATTTAAGACCAATGTCACTGGAAGTTTGGATGAACCATTGACGGAAGAGGAATCAAGAGATCTGAGTGATCTAATTGAAGTAGATATATTTGGAGCGTCAGGCAGTGTGCACACCAGTATAGAGGAAGCTCTGGATAAGGCGACGAGAATGGATAGAGCGAACAAACTGCTGGATGCATTCGTATCCAGTGGTCTTCTGACCAATGCGAACCGGAAGCATCTTTCCTTCCTGCGCTCGATAGAAAGACCTGGCTCCCCGATCATGGTCATAGAATACCTGAAAAATAAAAAAGAGGAAGGCCTTCAAACCGCATTCAATGAACACAGGCGAAAGAATTCTCCAGATCTTTCTGAAAATACATGGCTTTCTAACAACAGGCGCACTAGGAAAGGTTGGGGTGAATTTCTGGACACCTCCGAGGGCAAGAAGCTGTTTGAGGATTTTCGAGAACGCGGTCCGGTAAAAAAGGAACTGCAATGACGGCTCAAAACAACATTGTGAAACGTCTTCCCATTTCGTACGAACTGGACCGTCCGTTTTGGGGACCTCACTTTTTCGGCACGCGAGAATACGGGAGACTTCTTGACCGCGCTGTTACGTCGCTAAAGGCGCTCGCAGAGAAGGGCGGCACTTTGATCCTGACTTTTGGCGAAGACGGAGAACGCCCTGCCATGTTCTTCCTGAAGGCCTTGGCCGGAGCAGTGCGCCGCGAAATGGGCCAGAGGGTGGAAATCGTCCAGTTCCTGGGGTCCCCCTACCTTGCTCCTCCTCCGGAAGAGACAAAGGTATGGTTCATTTACCACGCGCCGAAATTTCAAAACCTGAACCTCGCGCTTGAGCATTGGATAGACTCCGGGAAAGCGGCACTTATCGCTGGGCGACATGACGCACTTGAGCAACGGCAGATGAAGATGCCCATCATCGAACTTAACGACTTCATGCGCGACGGCGAATCTTTCAGTGCGGGAAAAGAAACCGCCTGGACCGATATTTCCGCTGTTCTCAAAGCGGAGTCTGATGCAGTGCAAAAGGCGTTTTATGCCGTAGCCTTGCTCGATGCCTGGGGAAGTCCCCCTCCCTTTGATTTTCTCATCCGCATAGTCGGAGCCGACGAAGACGAGCTGGATGCTCTTATCCAAGCGGCATCCGACAGGAATCTTTTGTTTTGGGTGGAAAGGGACAAACCTCCCTTTCTTCTGGTCTCGACGGGAGGGGAAAGCTTCGCCCGCTTCTGGCTGCGGCAACTGGACCAAGATAACAAACTCTCCATCGACAATTACGCGAAACTATTTGAGAAAGCGGTCGCGGGGAATCGTGACGACCGCTGGACCGTGTTGAGCCTCCTTCAGGCTCTCATCGCCGATAGCAGATTTCGTCTCTCGCTGGCGAATAGTGACTTCAGTATCCGCAAGATACGCGAGGCTGTGCAGCACCATTGGGGCCAACTCAACAACTTAATCGCTTCCGGAACGTCAGTCGAAAAGCTCATATGGGGCCTGTGCCTGGCCCGCATGGGGTTGTTCGATCTCGGAATAAAGGCCCTGGAAGAAGGAATTCGCCGGGAGCCGGAGAACATCTACCTCCTCCAGGCCAAGGCCCACCTGCTCGGCCAATGGGCGCAATTCTCACCGGAGCGGCGGGAGGGGTCAACCAGAGCCTTCAGCGCCGCGGCGCGGGCGGACCGGAACAATCCCTATGTCTTGCAAGCGTGGGGGAAGTTTGAAGCGGAGACCAGAAACTATCTGCAGGCGGAACGTTGTTTCGACAGGGCCTTGGCAGTTGACCCGGCAAACATCTGCACTCTGGTCGCGCGGGCGGACATGAACCTGGACAGGGGCAAGGTCGAGAAAGCCGAGGAGGACATCAAGAAGGCGCTCGCCCTGGACAATCGAAACTTCCTCGCTCTGCATGTGAAGGGAAGGATACGGTTTCATCAGGGCAATTGGCCCGAAGCCCACCGAATATGGAATGAAATTCTGGAGATGGACGACAAGAATATTTACGCCCTGCAGAGCCTCGGAAACATGGCGAGGGTCCGTGGGGATTGGGAGCAAGCTCGGAACCAGCTTGAAGAAGCCTACGACATCGATCCGGAAAGCGTTCCGGTACTTCTTGAAAGCGGGATGCTTGAACTGGACAAAGCCAAAGCCTTGCCGGAAGCAGATCGCCGGGCGGCGCTGGATTCCTGCGCCGGCTATCTTGATCGCGCTCTCGAAGTGGCACCGGGTAACCCAAAAGTGCTCACATCACTTTCCTCTCTGAAACTGGAACAGGACAGGATCGACGAAGCGCGCACGATAGCGACCGATATTCTTGAAATATGGCCGGACAATCTTTACGCACGACACGTACTGGCACGTGCGGCACTCAAGGAGGCGCGATCAAGAGAAGCGGAAAACCATGCCCGTGAGATGATTGGGCAGACTCGGGGAGCCGAGCCGCTGCCGTATTTCCTGATGGCGGAAATGGATATTCAATCCGGCAACAAAGAAGAAGCCAGGGAATCAATCAAGAGAGCGGAGAGGGCTTTGCCGGAATCGGCGCCGGCCATCAGAAAAATCGGTGTCCTGAGGGAAAAGGCCCGGCTGCTCCTGCTCCTGGGTGATGCCGATAACGCGGCCGGTGCGAAGGCTGAGGCCGAAAGTTTAATCAATCTGTCGCCGCAGTCGCCCGCCGGAGGCAAGTAACCGATGGAGACTTCCCCCGATCTGCTCGCATTTGTGATCCACCTCCGGGCCCGGGAAAGCGGAGAACTTCCCGGCACGCACGGTGGCTTGGTGCACGCGGCGTTTCTTTCACTCGTAAAGGGGGTCTCTTCCGAGATAGCTGATGGAATTCATGCTCCATACCACAAGTACCGGCCTTTTACCTGTTCTCCCCTAATACTCGATGGCGGAAAAAGAAGTCAGGACGAATCGGGACGCCGAAGGGAAGACCCGGTTTATACAATCGAGCGAGGCCGGGAATACTGGCTTCGTTTCACGAGCCTGGAATCCGCGTTGACCGGAGCCCTGGCAGCGCTTCCGGAACATTCCCCGACTTCGCTTCGACTGGGAACCATGAACTTCGAGATCGATGGCTTCTCCTTTCGGGATCACGTTCGCACCGGATTCGGTTCCTACGGCGGGTTATATTCGTACATCCAAAACGCGACGACGGAACCCTTCCGGAAGATGCGGTATCATTTCCTTAGTCCAACTGCGGCAAAATCCGAGGGCCGCAATCTGCTCTTTCCTCTTCCGTCACTCATCTTTCCCGCTCTGCTTGCCCGCTGGAACTGTTTTTCCTCCAAGCTGAAACTGGAGGAAATCGATCCGTCCCAACTAGACCGCCAATTGGTGGTTTCGCGCTACGACCTGAAAACCAGAATGCTCGAGTTCGGGAAACGATCCCGCGAAATCGGTTATACCGGGTGGTGCGAATACATGCCGAGCAGTGACGCTGACGAGCATCTCCTGAGAACAGTGGCCTTGCTGGGACTTTTCAGCTTCTTTTCGGGCATCGGCTACGGCACGCCCAAGGGTATGGGCCAGGCGGAACTCCACCCGCAGTAGCACGAGCCCCGGGAGCCACCTCTTCTCCGCCCATATTACATTCCTTTGCACGGATTTTTGGTTCGCCGACGTACTATTCCTTGAGATCGTATCATTCTCTTACGGAGGCGTACCATGATCACCACCCTCGTGCGTTTTCTTCCCAAGGAAACCTGGCCCGCAGTGATGGTCATTGGCGGGTTCCTGGTGATTTTCGGCATGCGTCGCCTGGGGTTCGGGATCGTCGGCACGATCATCCTCGTGGCTCTCGCCACTCCATTCATAGGTGCTTTCATCGGCATCCTTCCTCCGGGACTCTTTGTAATTTTGTGCGTTTTCGTCGCGATTTCCGTTTTCGGCGCCATATTCGGGAAACGGGTTTCCGAGAACGTGCTCTCTTCCCTGCTCTTTGAGCTCATCAAGGCACCTTTCAGATTGGTCGCCTGGCTGTTCCGCGGTCCCGCGCGGAGATCATGAAAGTAAGGTCATGGAAACCATCCGCGGAACCATCGCCCGAATCAGGTACTACCAGGAGGAGGGCAGAACCGACTGGGCCCTGGCATTCAGCAAAATCGGGTGGAGTATGATCTCGATTCTGTTCCCAATCTCCCTTTTCCGCCTGGTGTACGACCTGTTCGGACTACCGGAGGCCGTCATCTCCATCCTCGCCCTGGCTCTCATCATGAAAATCGTCGGACCGTTCAACCTGGTCATGCTGGATGAGCTACTCTGCCGCCTGTTCCCCACGCTTCGTTCCGCGATTCGGCTGGGTACTGTCCCGGTATATGATTTTCGCCTTCTCCTGGAGGACTCCGGGCAGCGCGCCTGCATTCTGAAGGGGGAGCTTACGGGCGCCGGCCCCATGGATGGCGACAGGGTGGTGCTTCACGGCAGGAGTCGGGGAGGGACTTTTCTGGTGCATCACGGGTTCAACGAATGCACCGCGAGCGAAATCCGCAGGACGCCGAAGCTTACCGGATGGATCCTGCTAGTTACCGCGGGGCTTCTTGCCCTGTGCGGATTCTACCTCGCGGCCGCATTCGACGAACCGATCTACAACTTTGTTTCCCGGATAATGGAGAATATGGGGCGGGATTGAGAGGCGTAGCACGAGCCATTGCTTCCCGGCATGGTCCCCCCTACCATTTCCCTACATAGGGCCGGAAGCGGGCTTGGCCCGAGAGATAGTTGCAGAATTCCTTTACCTGCTGTCGCATGATCTCCTGAAGCGTGAGTTCCCTCGTCCGCCAGATTTCCACCATTGCCATGCGCGCCCCTATTTTCCTTATGAGTGCATGACGGCTCTGCCGGCTCAGAAGGCCGGACGGCTCGAGTTCATGGCGGGACGCGAAACGCCGCAGCTCCGAAAATACTACTCTGTCCACCGCCTGGGGCCGAAACAGTTCCATGAGGTCGAATGCTAATACCGGGTTGCCTTTCCGAGCGACATGGAGAAAACCGATACAAGGATTCAGGCCGTGGCGATGAATCTCCAGGAGCACCCGGGACAACAGAATCGCGTAGCCATAGTTGAGCAGGCAGTTCACCAGGTCGTTCGCCCCCTGACGGACCCGACAGGAAAACCCTCCCGTTCCGTTGAGCAGCCGCGCCATCATTTTCCAGTAAGACGTCGCCAGCCTGCCCTCGACGCTGAACAGCCTCCCCCGATTTTGCTCGACGGTATCCGCAGGGGTGAGTTTGGCAAGTTCGTCTTCGATTTTATCCGCGGCTTCCATGAAACCTTCGAATTCCGCCAGAGGTCCACCCTTCTTCCGCTTCTCGTACTTGCTGAAATATTTCACCAGGATGATCTGGTTGCGGATTTTCCCCTGCACGATCATTTTGGCGGTGGCAAAGGAACGCACCGGGTCGACCGATGCTTCGATCTGCCGCACCTGGAGGTGTCCTGCCGCCGGGATTGGACTGTTAAGGATTGCTTCCACGTCCCCTTTGGGAGCTATGAACATCAGGGGGATGGATCGCTGCGCGCACGCAGTGATGACATCTGCGGAAAGGCTCACCGACCGGCACGAGAGCGTGATGCTCTCCAGCTTGTTGAAGGGAACCTCATACCTGGTCTCCCGCCCCTCTCGGATGACGACACGCTGATCCTGCTTGCCCACGAACAAGCCCGGAGTATCGACGACCAGATGAGACACCTGCACGATCTTGCGGAGGTGCCGCCGTTTCTTTTCCAGTACCGCTTTCCGCACCTCTCGGTTGGGGTCTCCCTTCTCCCCGGCCCTGGCCGCGAGTTCCTTGGCTCTTTGCATTACGTCCTGGAAAAACCGGGTTCGATCGGCCCCGCTACGTGAAATGGGCAGGTCCAATTGCTCCAGAACGGGCCGCGCTTTGTCGGCTTCCGCCGGTTCCCGGAGGAGAGTCGCCACATATCCACCCGTCACTTCCATCAACAGCGTTTCCAGCCTCGCCATCTGGTGAGGGGCCACGAGCGCTCCATAATACCGCTTCCAGCCGGCCACCGATTCGTTCACTTTCCGAACAACCCCGCTCAGATCGGTTCCGCGGGCAAAGAGCGCCTTGAGCTTTTCCCGAAACGTGTCCCATTTGGAAGGGTCGATATGCAACTCTTGGGGGGTGAAAAAGACGCCCAGGAAGGTAAACCCTTTGTCGATCGGCGCAACCGGTTCCGGGTGGGGGTTGAGGCGTAACCTCAGCGACGTGTCCAGGAAGTCGCGGATAGCCGCGTGAGTCTCAACCGCTTGGGAGCGGGCAGGAAAAAACATTCGAATGTCGTCCGCGTACCGGACGAACGGTACTCCCTTTTCCACCAGGTACAAATCCAGAGGGTGAAGGTAGATATTGGCCAGCAGTGGCGAAACGATGCCGCCCTGGGAGACACCCTCGTAGACGTCCCGCCATTTGCCCCGACCGTCGACCACCCCCATTTTCAGCCAGAGAAGGCACAAGCGGCACACGGGCTCGTCGACCCCGTGAATCCGCAGCCGTTCGAGCAACAGGTCGTGG
This sequence comes from uncultured delta proteobacterium, assembly GCA_963826125.1. Classification (GTDB taxonomy): domain Bacteria; phylum Desulfobacterota; class Desulfarculia; order JACQYL01; family CAWGVV01; genus CAWGVV01. Next base: position 2,690,782 of record CAWGVV010000001.1, read on the forward strand.
TCGATACTCGGGAAGAAGTCGTCGATATCGATGTCCACCAGCCACGACACAGCCCCATTACCCAGGATGTGCCGGACGCGCCCGATGGCTTTAGCCGGACCCTTTCCCCTTCGATACCCGTAACTGGCATCCATGAAATCCTTGTCCACGGCGGGTTCGATGACGGTCCGCACCGCCTCCTGGGCCACCTTGTCGCGAACGGAAGGCAGCCCCAGCGATCTCTTCTCGCCCGGCTTGTTCGATTTGGGAATCTGGATTTGGAGGAGCGGTTCCGGCACATATCTCCCGGCAATGATTTCTTCCCGGAGCGCCTGGAGTTCCTTCTCCACGTCCCGTTCGAAATCCTCGACGCTTTTGCCGTCCAGGCCGCCGGCGGCCTTTTTGGTGCGCACCCTCTTCCAGGCATCCAAGAGGTTCTCCGGATCGGTGATGCGGGCGAGCTGACGGTAGTTCGTTTCCATGGTAAGGTAAATATACGGTGTCCGGCACGAAATCCGTGCATTCCATTTTCGAAAATCCGGAAGAGTAAGGAAAACGCATAACAAGTCTTTGCAATCAGCTAGTTATGCCGAGAATAGCGCCAAGACGGCGCTGATTCGCTGGGTTCATTTTTTCGAAAATGGCCCCTTTTCCGGATTGTGGACAGAGGAGTTTCGAAAATCGGCTATTTCGGACAGATGACCATTTTGTAACAGAGTGTATTTCTAGGGTTTTTATGTGTCGAACAATTCGGCGGCCAGCGTTTTTTCGAAAATGGGGTTGTTTCCGGGAAAAGAAAAATCAGTTGCGAAAATCGGCGGTAAGTAAATTCAACAGGTTAGCTCATTCTGGACGGTTTTATGCAATTTTGATGGGCCGTTTGGACGGCCATTTTCGAAAAAATCGGGATGAAAAAATGTTCTTGACATTTCCACGAGTTCCATTGATCATTAAAAATGAAGAGGCTGGAATCCCTTGAGGATACTGCTCTTATAGGCCTTTGAATCTCCTTTGGAGATGGAAACTAAGCCGCAAACGGGTCAGTCCCAAACTCCCAAGCACTTATAGGCCTTTGAATCTCCTTTGGAGATGGAAACAAACTCCGAAGATTGACCATGGTTCTTCCCTCGACTTATAGGCCTTTGAATCTCCTTTGGAGATGGAAACGCAGCCATCTGGACTTCGAACCACATCCGTTCGCTTATAGGCCTTTGAATCTCCTTTGGAGATGGAAACAGAGAAAAGGAATTACACTGGTCCACAACACTAAAACACTTATAGGCCTTTGAATCTCCTTTGGAGATGGAAACCAAAAAGCAATTTCATCCTCTACTGAAAGATGAATGACTTATAGGCCTTTGAATCTCCTTTGGAGATGGAAACTCATCTCCACATCATTCCTGGCGCCAGAGCGCCACTTATAGGCCTTTGAATCTCCTTTGGAGATGGAAACAGAAAAGTTGCTCCGGACTCGCCAATGACAAAATCCCTTATAGGCCTTTGAATCTCCTTTGGAGATGGAAACTTCTTTGCACACAGTCTGACATCACTGAAATGATGTCTTATAGGCCTTTGAATCTCCTTTGGAGATGGAAACGGCAGCCAGATTGCCCTTTAATGATAGCGTTCCCACTTATAGGCCTTTGAATCTCCTTTGGAGATGGAAACACGGCAGGGGCGACCAGCCGGTCACCACCAAGGTATTCTCCCCCCTTTCCGCAAGGTAAACCCATGTCGCTCTTCATCAGTCTCGTGGGGCAGCAGCCCGGGGCCGTGGCCGTGGCAGCCGCGACGCTTAACAAACATGACCCGATCAGCCGCGTGCTTCTGCTACCCACCATGAAAACTCTCCCCATGGCCGAAGGGTTGGCATCGCTTCTGGGTACCTGGGGCATGAACCCGGATATCCTGGTCATCGGCGACCCTTCCCGCTCCACTCGTCCTCTCCCCTGGCCCGTAATGACCCTGGCGAACACGGCGCGGCGTGTGAAAGAGGAAATCGATGACGCCGCCGCACAGGGAATGCGGGTCTATTTCGACGCCTCCGCCGGCATGACCTGGCACCTCGTCTTCCTGCGCCGGGCGCTGTCCGATTCGATGCGCCACGTCACGGCGCTCATTGCCGACGACCGGTACCTGAACACGCTGGAAAAAGGGCAAGAGTGGCCCCTGGCGAACGTGGGTTTCGAAACGCTTCTGGAACTGCACCAGGTGAAAGCCAGGACAAGGGGGAAGATCCCCCTCCACGACTCCGGAAGGGAACTGTGGATCGACACTTCTCTGAGCGGGCCGGAAACGCCCGATCAGCCCTACTTCTTTTCCGGGATTTATGAACAGCACGGGCGTCTCTTTGCGGTAACCGAGATCAATGTGGGAGAAAAGAGAGAGAAGGAAGCCATTGCCAAGGCAAAACTGCAGGCCAGGAAGTTCAAAGCCCTGGTGCGGGACCCGAAAGTGCTGAATCATCTCCGCCCCCGCATAACGCTAGCCACGGACTATAAACCCATCCGGGACAGGCTGATCGCCTACGACATTGAAACCAGGCTCGTGGGACCCGGGACATCGTTGGGCGCCGAGCGCTGGATCGAAGAGTGGAAGAAGGGCAACGTGGAGGCGCCGGGCAGGTCTTTACCCGGCCCCCGGGACAGGGCCCCGCGCCCCGATATAATCGTGTACCGCGGCGGCGGAGGCGACGGCAACCCCCTGGTCGTGTGCATGGGCAACGACCCTTCGCCCACCCTGCTGGCGCTCACCAGCCACCGTCCAGCCAAAGCCCTGCTCTGCTACGATGCGGGAACGCCCTTCGTGGAAGCGATCACCAACCGGCTGCTGGAGAAAATCTCCACCCTGCCGGTGGGCGACCTCTTTCCCGTGCCGGTGAATCACCTGGGCGACGGCTTACGGGAGCAGGTTGCCTCCCATCTGTCAGGGCAGGACAAATCGACTTGGTTCGCCAACTGCTCGGCCGGTTCCAACGCCCAGGCCTGGATACTGTCCGGACTGGAAGGGGTGATTCCCTGCACCCTGCATAATGCTACCGCTACGGTGAAACGTACGGACGGGGCGGTGGTCGCCGCTTACACCCTGCCCCCGTTGGATACCCAGGCCTACGTGTGTGGCGGGCCCTGGCGCAGGGAGAGCGGCGGGACTCTGGCTGATCTGGACGAAAACAGAGACTTCCTGGAGGCCATGGTCCACGCGGTGGCGGAATGTGCCCGCTCCGATCGGGTCGGTCACGTGGAGCTTCGGAATATCGCGGGTCTCATCTTCGAAGAGTTCGGGCCGAAAGAGCGGGGACACCTGGAGATCACCCTGGCCAGGGACGGCAGGGAGTATCGCGGAAGGCTCCCGGGACTGGCGGTTCAAGGATTCTGGCTGGAGCCCCTGATCGCGTTTTCTCTTTACCAGGCAGGTGGCGACAAGGTGCGGGAGATGATCTTCCCTCTCGTGTGGGAGCACCTTACGGACATGCGGGGCAGCGAACTGAAGCAGTTCCGCACCGAACTGGACGTGGCGCTCATCTGGGGCACTTCGTTCCTGGGGGTTTCCTGCAAGAAAGGGTTCCGCAACGAGGAAGGGTATCTGGACGCGCGGGAGGAGATCGTGGCCGTGGCGCGGACGGGGGTGGGACGGTTCTGCATCCCCGTGCTGGTGGGGCCGGTGCCTTGGAGAAGGAGCCGTCTGACGCTGCCCAGGGAGAGGCTGCTGGAGATTCCCCTCACGGACCTGGACCGGCCGGAGAACCTGCGGCAATCCATTGAGGGATTCATCACCGGACAGCGTACGGGGGATTGAGAGGTCAGGCGATCATGAAAAGGATATCTACCGCTCAGGGGAACATTTCCGTGCAATCGAGAGTTTTCCATTTTCGAAAATCCGGAACAAGGCTGTAAAATGGTATATCGTTGCACTATATCGACTAGTTATCTTACGGTATCCTCTGTTTCCCTCCCGTTGGATAGGTTGGGGATTTCTCGAAAATGGCCCCTTTCCGGGAATGTGGACAGGTGAGTTTCGAAAATCGGCTATTCCGGACAAATGACCATTTTGTAACATAGTGTATTTCTGTGGTTTTTATGTGTCGAACAATTCGGCGGCCAGCGTTTTTTCGAAAATGGGGTTGTTTCAGGGAAAAGGAAAATCAGTTGCGAAAATCGGCGGTAAGTAAATTCAACAGGTTAGCTCATTCTGGACGGTTTTATGCAATTTTGATGGGCCGTTTGGACGGCCATTTTCGAAAAAATCGGGATGAAAAAATGTTCTTGACATTTCCACGGGTTCCATTGATCATAAAAAATGAAGAGGCTGGAATCCCTTGAGGATACTGCTCTTATAGGCCTTTGAATCTCCTTTGGAGATGGAAACTCCCCATCGAATACCGCAAACGGCAAAGTGTCAACCGAGCACTTATAGGCCTTTGAATCTCCTTTGGAGATGGAAACGCAGCTAACACCGACTTGCTGGATATTCCCATCCACTTATAGGCCTTTGAATCTCCTTTGGAGATGGAAACCCAAGCGTCATACTCCGGGTCCTGTTGAAAATAGAAAACTTATAGGCCTTTGAATCTCCTTTGGAGATGGAAACATAGTAGGGATCTTTAGGATACTCCCTGAAATAAGGCCTTATAGGCCTTTGAATCTCCTTTGGAGATGGAAACTCATCAAACTCGAGATCCGGGTCGCAATGCCCGGACCCGACCACTTATAGGCCTTTGAATCTCCTTTGGAGATGGAAACAACAACCAGACGTCAAAGCGTTCGGCATCCTCTTTATCTTATAGGCCTTTGAATCTCCTTTGGAGATGGAAACATAAAACCGTCAATTATTCCCGTTTCTTTCATCACTTATAGGCCTTTGAATCTCCTTTGGAGATGGAAACGACACTTTCCAATCACCGCTCATAGGCTCAATGGGGCCTTATAGGCCTTTGAATCTCCTTTGGAGATGGAGACTCGAGCTTCATATTCTTCCTGTTTCTCATCGGAGAGACTTATAGGCCTTTGAATCTCCTTTGGAGATGGAAACCTTTCCGGAAGGCCGTTTCCGAGAAACTTTTCGGACTTATAGGCCTTTGAATCTCCTTTGGAGATGGAAACTCCTCTCCGTTGATCACGATCCGCTCGACCTCCTCGAGGTCGCTTATAGGCCTTTGAATCTCCTTTGGAGATGGAAACGACGTAAGACGACCAACTTCCGCCAAATGATATCCCTTGTAGGCCTTTGAATCTCCTTTGGAGATGGAAACTTGGGTTTCGATGCGACCATCCTGCAAATAATTTTAACTTATAGGCCTTTGAATCTCCTTTGGAGATGGAAACACGATAGGGGCGACCGATTGGCCGCCCCTACGACTTTGTGGGCCTTTGAATCCCGTCGCAGCTCTTTCCTTGTCGCAACATTTTCTACCAGTCGAAGACCGGCTTCATTTGACGAGCCGTGCAGTGGGAAGTACGGACGTGCCCCCCTGCATCCGCTATTTCTATGATCCTATGAAGGGCACGCCTGATCCTCCCTGCACCGGCCGAGCGTTTCTCAAAAAATCATTCCGCCACTGCACACTTTTTCCCTCTCCCTGAGTACATATCCTCAGAACGCACAAACCTGAGCTTCAGAAAGGAGGTGCCTCATAAGCGACGGTGGATACTGAAATTGGGCGCTGCAACACGGGATTCTACTAACGGGACGCTCCATGCGTCCCATGAAAGGGGGCGGGGAAGCATGGGGACCGGAAACAAAGGCCGTGAAATGGCGGGAGAAAAGACCACCCTTTTTGCCCTGACCAGAGGGCCCGTCAGACTGTCCCGTTTGCTGGGGGAGGGCGGTGAAGGCAGGATTTACCTCGTGGAGGGGCAAGACCTGGCCTGCAAGGTCTATTTTCCGGACCGTGTCACCGAGGACAAAAGAAAGAAACTATTCCTGATGCTGGAAAAACCCGTGCGGCAGGAAGGGGTTTGCTGGCCGCTGGACATGGTGGACACTGCCGGTGGTCGGTTCGCCGGGTACCTGATGGAGAGAGCCCAGGGGGTGCCCATGCAGAGGGGCATGTTCCTCAAGCAGCTTCTGATGCAGCATTTCCCGACCTGGACGAGGAAGCACTTGGTCGAACTGGCGCTCACGGTCCTTCTGAAGATACAGTTCCTGCACCGGAACAACGTTCTTCTCGGCGACATAAGCCCGCTCAACATCCTCATCTCATCGGAGAAGGCGGTGTACTTCGTGGATACGGACAGTTTCCAGGTGGGCGATTACCCGTGCCCCGTGGGTACGGTCACCTTCACTCCTCCGGAACTCCAGGGGAAGAATTTCGCCACGTTTCTCCGTCGGCCCGAACATGAGTATTTTGCCGTGGCCACGCTCCTGTTCATGATCCTTTTGCCCGGAAAACCTCCCTATTCCATGCAAGGGGGTGGGAATCCCGGGGAAAACATTATGAAACAGGAATTTTCCTATCCGTTTCGGAGTAACACCAACGGAAAAACACCGCTGGGGCCGTGGCGGTTTATCTGGAGCAATCTCCCCTACAGGACCAAGGAGAGTTTCTACGAGTGTTTCGCCCAGGGGAAACGGTATGCCCCGGAAGACTGGATCAATGTCCTCGAAGGTTACCGCAGCGATCTGGCCAAAGGGCATGTGTCCGACGAAATATTCCCCACGACGCTCAAGAAGATTAACGAGCACGCCGTAATAAAGTTCGGTGCAAAGGACTTGTATGAAGTCCTGATCTGTCCCCGGTGCTCTGGAAAATTTTCGTCCCGGAAGAGACAGGCAAGCGAGAAACGAGCAGAGCTTTTGTGCCCAGAGTGCATCATGGCGCTTCGGGAAAAGGCGGCCAATTGATTGCGGGGCCTGTTTCAATACTCAAATGGAATTTCTTTCACGGTGAATGGCAATATCCGTTCGGCTACGAATTTTGCGCCGAAAAATGTTCTTGTAACGACTAAGTGTCGGCAGCGATTCATTTTGAACTGAAACCATACGAGGAGGAAACACGATGGCGAGCGACTTCATGCTGATGAGAAAGGACCTTGTGGAGAACCCTTCCCCCCGGGTGCCCATTTGCCTCGTGCTGGACGCGAGTGGCTCCATGACCGAGGTGGTTGGCGGCAACTATACCCGCACAGGGGAGAAGATGCACAAGGATGGTCAAGAATGGGACCTCGTGAGGGGCGATACCGTCACGCGACTCGATCTGATGAATGAGGGGATCGCACTTTTCCTCAGTGAACTCAATCAGGATGACATCGCCCGCTATTCGGCTGAAGTCGCCGTAGTCGCTTTTGCCGGAAAGCCGGAAGTCGTATCGGGCTTTCAGCCGGTAACGCGGGTGGAGTCAATGAAAGTCGCCGAGATGTCTTTCGACGGAACCAGTATGGGAACGGCCGTGGAGCAGTCGCTCACCCTTCTGGATGCCCGCAAGAAGGAATATCAGAATGCGGGGGTGGACTACTTTCAACCCTGGCTCATCCTGATGACGGACGGACGGCCAACCGACCAATCGCATGTCAGGGTAGCGGCGGAAGTGAGCCGGCGAGTGCTGGAGAGGAAGTTAAGCGTTTTCCCCATAGGCGTCGGTGATGATGCCGGGATGGATGTGCTGGCCATGTTCTCCCCCAGGAGGAAACCTCTGAAACTCAAGGGGCTCTGTTTCAAGGAGTTTTTCGAGTGGCTGAGCCGGAGCATATCCCACGTTTCCCAGTCGATCCCCGGCGAGACCGTCCCTCTCGATGTGTCGGGTATTAACGACTGGGCGGAGGTGTAGTATGCTGCGGGCGGGGATTCGCGTGGCTTGTTCATCGGTGCCGGGCCGTGGACATGATCGGAACGGCCGGGAAGGCCAGGACAAGGTCTTCTCATTGCGATTGGGAAAACGAACGGCCCTGGCCGCGCTTGCCGATGGTGCGGGGTCGGCGCCCTTTTCGCACATCGGGGCGGAAGAGTCCCTCCGCATACTCGGCAGGTTGCTGAAGGAGAGGAAGGACGACGTCGATTTCACAGACGAGGTTTTTTGGCGTTCGCTCGTCCGAGATGTCAGGGCTGAACTACTCCGGTTTTCCGTCCAGGAGAACATCGACTTCCGGGCTCTGGCATCTACGCTCCTTTTTGTCTGCTGCGCATTCCGCCGGAAGGTGGTGCGGTACTGCAGCGGGCACATCGGCGACGGGGTGATCGCCATTTCGGAGAACGGACAGGCGAAGGTCCTTTCACATCCGTTCAACGGTGAGTACGCAAACTCGACGGTGTTCCTTACCTCGGGCGACATGGAGAAAAACCTGCGATTGGCATTGGGAGAAGCCAAAGGAAACACGGGGTTTCTTCTCATGTCGGACGGGGTTGCTCACAGCCTCTATCACAAGAAAAGTGGGACCGTAGCCCCTGCTTGCCAAAAGATCTTATCGTGGTCCAACCAGTTCCCATCCCGGAAGGTTACCGAGATACTCACCCTGAACCTTAAGACAGTATTCAGGCAGATGACGCAAGACGACTGCAGCATGGCTCTGCTCAACATTACCGGCATGAATATGGTGAAACGCGGCAAGGCCCGGAGATGAAATAGTCCGGACACAAACGGTATGTACCTAGCGGACAACGGATATCGCCGGTATTTGTTCTGGTACATGTTTTTGAGGAGGCGATCTTTCTTACATACTGTCTAAGATCGCCTGCAGGACCTGCTGACTGTTCAGCTTCGATCCCCGCCTCGGAGACCCGAGAATGGTCTCTGCCCCTCCCCACCCATCTTCGAGTTTGTTCAGGTATTCCGCGAGGTGCCTCACCGATACTCCGTTGCCTGCAATAGTGAACTTTGATACGGGAGGCATCCCGAAAGAGGGGTTGTGCAAGATCGCAACGTCGCAGCCCTGCGCGTAGAAAAAACCGAGCCCGCCAATAACGTCTTGCTCGGAAAACCCAACCTTCAGGCCGCTTTTTGAAGTGAAAAACCCGGCTTTGGCAAAAGCGCCGGAGAGACGCTCCTGGTTTTGCAGCTTGGCTTCCCGGTAAGGCCGCCATTCAAGACAATCCGGCATGGTCTGAAACGGGTCCAGAGCGTCATCCAGGACCTTCTTCAAGATGGTTATCCCTGCCTTAAAACGCTCGACTTCGAGCTGCGCAACAAAAAGCATGCCCGAAAAAACGTTGGAGAGGGAAGGAAAAGGAATTGGCGTGCTCAATGGTATCCCTTCATCCACCATGGCCACATAGTCAACAAGCCGAGCGAGATGTTTCTCGTCCATTCTCATGTGTGTGTAGGCTTGCCTGCAGGCTGGGGGGAGATATTCAACGATGTTGTGATGATCAAAATTGTTCAGGTGAGCCAAGCCGCTGCCGCCGGCTTCGATGCACACCACCGACGGATTCGTCAAATCAACCTCGGGAGTGTCTCCCCGAACGGAGACTATCTGGTCCTCAGACCTAACACCCAGAATGAGCGCCGTAAGACACGTGTCAAGATCAGCTTTTTGAAAAATGATTCTCATGACTTCCCAAGGTAGTGTTTTTTATCGATTGTTTTGCCTGAGGCCTGATCCTTCTCCCCCTGGATAAACCACAAGGGTGGCCAAAAGAGTGCAAAGTTTTGGAAGAATCAGGGAGTTTACCAACGAGCAGGATCGGGCCGCGGGAGACCTGGCAGGCTTACTGAAGAAAAATGACTATGCCACACGGGAATCGAAGAGAGAGCGGGAAGTCCCGGTTCCTCGAACGGCGATTGGCATTATTTTTCTGTATGCCGTTTCGGCCTGCAATCAACGTGTAAATTCAGGTGAGATTTTCACGTCCGAATTCGTGGAACCCCCGCCCACCTTTTGCTCATCCATCATTTTGGCGAGCGACAGAGCCGCCTCCCGCTTGTGATCGGGCATCAGATGAGCGTACCGTTCGGTCATGGCCAAGGTTTTGTGACCCATGAGTTCCTTGATGGTGAGGATCGGAGTACCCCTGAGGGCAAGCCAGGAGGCGAAAGTGTGACGCAGAGTGTGGAAAGTGACCTTCTGACGCCGGTCGGTTATCCCCTCGTTCAATCCCAGTCGGTCCACCATGCGGCCAAAGGCTTTGCTGACCTCGACTATCTGGCCGCCCTTTCGTGAGCGGAACACGTATTGCTCGGGAGGGCCGTTGTCGTTCTTAAGGCGTTCCAACATCTCCTTCACCTGGGGAACGATGAAGGCCTTTCGTGGATCCCCTCCTTTGGGGTCTGCTATATGGATCAGGTCGTTCTCGAGATCAATGTGCGTCCAGCGCATATTGAAAATTTCTCCTGCTCTCATCCCCGTATAGAGGCTCAGAGACGCCATGTCCCTGAGTTGACTGCTCACTCTTCCCAGTTCGTTCAGAAGTTTGCCTGCCTCTTCAAAGCTAAGAAAGCGTTCACGTTTGTTCTGGAGTCGAGGCAATTTCACTCGTCTAACCGGGTTCTCACCCTTCCAAAGCCCCCAGTTGATGGCCTTGTTGAACATCTGGCGTACCACGACGATTACGTGTTTTACCGTCGCGTCAGCCAGTTCGCTTTTTCGCAAATCGCTTTTCAGTTTTTCAAGATCGAACGGGGTAATCTTGGAAAGCGTCTTGTCTTTGAATCGCGGTTCCAGGTGGGTGTGATACCGGCCACGATCGTCCTGCGGATGCTTACGGTTGGTTTGAAGCCATTGTTCATACCTGGTCCACAGTTCTCCGAAGGTCAGCTCCTTCTTTTTCTCCTTCGGAAGTTCATCGCCGTGACGAACGGCCTGTACCCGTTTCGCTCTTATATCCGCGGCCAGTTGCGCGGAATAACCCTCGGACGCCCACCCGACCTTTTCCCATATTTTCTTTCCGCGCTGGTCCTTATAGGTGATGTCGAAGCAACGGTCAGGCCTGCTGTTAAAGCTCCTGTCGGCGGACTCCCGGTAATAGACCCCTGAGTACTTGGCGATTTTGATTCTTTTCATTGCTACCCTATTGCTACCCTGGTGCGGTAATTTGCGGTCATCCCACGTATGTGGCCATATAGATAACATATTGAAATGATAGAGTCAAGTAGGTTGGGGTAATTCGAGGGAAATGCCTTATAACGGACTAAGAATCCGTAGGTCGCATGTTCGAATCATGCTGGGCGCACCAAACAAATCAAGGGCTTAGAAGGGTTTCCCCTTCTAGGCCTTTCTCGTTTATGATCGGTTTTGCCCAAATCTTGCCCGAATTTGCTCTTCCCTGTTCCTCACCATTGCTACCGGTGGTTCCAAGCAAGAGCGAATTCAGTGTTCGCCGTCGTCATTATCGCGAAGACCTTCAGTGTACTTCCCGTACACCACGATGATCGTGGTAGTGGACCCCATTGATTGGACAGCCCGAGGGTGCGAATAGACTTTGGGCCAATGGGGGTAAAGGGAGGTACGGCGGCCTCCGTATTTCATCTCAGCCGGAGTTCGTGCCTTAATAGATCAGGTTGGATGTCGCTTAACGGTCGGCTTCTCCTTGGCGCGGCGTTGCCACGATCAGGGGAGGGTTGTCGTCGGATAAAAATTGAAAGTCGTTACGGCATGAGCATGGTGACGAGTTGCCGGGGACGCCTCGGAGCGTCGAAACCCTGCTTCCGTACGATACCGTTACGACAGCGCTTCTGGAGAAAAACGATGGCCAACCCGGGATGGTATGGTATTATCTGATCGAACACGTGCAGCATCAGGAGTCAGCAGGTACTTGCTTCGATCATGTTCGCTGCGGAACGGTCAAAATGCTGCACGGGCAGCGGAGTGCGGAGAATATACACTACGCTTCCGCCGGGTTCGGTAATGAAAGGGAACGGGGCATTCCGACTTCGAAACGGAAAAAGAAAATGTTTCTTGGATTATTCTCATGCTGAAGAGAGGTGAATATGCCATCCAATGAAAAAAAAGACCCCCTGGAAGAGATAAAAGAAAAGTTTCGTTCCTTTTTCGGTTCCCGGGCTCCCCAGAAAAAGAAGGATGGCTTGCCCCCCAGGGCTCATTTCAGCATCTGGTATTTCCTGCTCGCCTTCCTTCTCATGAGCTTCTTACAGCAGTACTATTTTTCTTCCAAAGTCGAGACGATTCCCTACAGCCAATTCAAGCAATACGTGGCCCAGGGCGCCGTGGAAAAAATGACCGTCGGCCCGGAAAACATCACTGGAACACTGAAAGAAAAAGACCAGAAGGCAAGTCAGAAGTTCGCGACAATTCGTGTGGACGACCCCAATCTGGTCAAAGACCTGGATGAGCACAATGTCGATTATTCGGGACATTATGAGAGTAAATTCCTGAGCAGTATTCTTTCCTGGATCCTTCCCATCGCCATAATGATCCTGATCTGGCGGTATGCCATGAAAAAGATGGGACCGGGGATGGGGGTCATGTCTTTCGCCAAAAGCAAGGCCAAGCTGTTTGCGGAGACCGAGACGAAGGTAACGTTCGCCGATGTCGCGGGTATCGATGAGGCCAAGGCCGAACTCCAGGAAGTTGTGGAATTTTTAAAGAATCAGGAGAAATACCAGAAACTGGGCGGGAGAATCCCTAAGGGGGTGCTTCTGGTTGGCGCGCCGGGGACCGGCAAAACCCTTCTGGCCAAGGCCGTGGCCGGGGAGGCAAAAGTGCCTTTCTTCAGCATCAGCGGCTCCGAATTTGTGGAGATGTTTGTCGGCGTCGGAGCGTCCCGGGTGCGCGATCTCTTTTCCCAAGCGACCGCTCAGGCCCCTTGCATCATCTTTATCGACGAGCTGGACGCGTTGGGCAAAGCCCGTGGAATGAATGTTTTCGGCGGGAATGACGAACGGGAGCAGACGCTTAACCAACTTCTGGTGGAGATGGACGGCTTCGAATCGAACAAAGGGGTCATTATCATGGCCGCCACCAACCGGCCGGAAATCCTCGACCCCGCCCTGCTGCGTCCGGGCAGGTTCGACCGGCAGGTCGTAATAGACCGCCCGGATATAAATGGGCGTGAAGCGATCCTGAAAATTCACGTTAAGAATGTGCTTTTGGGGCCGGACGTGGACCTCCGCAAGATCGCCAGCCTTACCCCGGGCTTTGTGGGAGCCGACCTGGCCAACCTCGTCAATGAGGCGGCGCTGCTCGCCGCCCGGAAAAATAAAGAAACGGTGGGTTCGGAGGAGTTCGACGAGGCGATCGATCGGGTGGTTGGCGGACTGGAGAAAAAGAACCGGGTGATGAATCCGAAGGAGAAAGAGATTGTTGCCTTTCATGAGTCCGGGCACGCAATTGTGGCCGAATCGGTGAAGTATGCCGACCCCGTGCACAAGATCTCGATCATTCCCCGGGGCATTGGGGCATTGGGCTATACCCAGCAGCGCCCCACTGAAGATCGCTACCTGATGACCCGCGCCGAGTTACTCGACCGACTCGCCGTTCTTTTTGGAGGCAGGGTAGCGGAGGAGCTGGTTTTCGGAGAGATCTCCACGGGCGCCCAAAACGACTTGCAGCGCGCTACGGACATCGCGCGGTCCATGGTTGCGGAATACGGTATGAGCGATCTCCTGGGGCCGGTGACCTATGAACGCCCCCGACAGCCCATGTTCCATCCGGAAAATTACAGTTCCGGTAAAAGCTACAGCGAAACAAAAGCCACGCAGATCGACGAGGAAATTTCCCGGGTGATGGAACAGGCCCAGGAAAGGGCGCGGCATATCCTCAAGGAACGGCGTAGCGTTCTGGATGCCCTTGCCCAGCTCCTTTCCCGGAAGGAAATGGTGCAAGGGGATGAGCTGAGAATTATGTTGTCCGAATCCGCGGCGGAAACGGCGGCTGAGTCCCCGGTGCAGCCATAGTGAACATAGAACTCGACCCCGGAGTTTCCCATGGCGAGTTCTTTTCTTCGAGGCGTGACGCGCGATGAGGTTCCCGGCCGTGGCACCGGCGTCCGGGCTCAATCCTTGAGGGCTGTACGACGGCCGCCGGTGACGCCGAATGCGGGTAAGTCGTAGTGAACCAGATCTCCGATCCGCTCAACCGTGAGGTCGGCCTGGGGATACGCAGCGACGATTTCGGGGTCGAGGGCATAATGCCCCTGGCGGGGCCATACGGTCGTCACGCGATCTCCCCAGATCTTTTTCATTGCCGTCAAAATGCGCAACTTATCGTCCACCATGATGTAGTGCCGCGCCGGGTAGAGCCGCTCGACGTCGTCCAACATCTGCTCTTTGTGAATGTAGATCAGCACACGGCCCCCGACCGCTTCCCATAGTCCGGATTGTTGCACTTTCCGCGGCTGGAAGACCACGTCTCCATCCGACAGGATGACCGTTGCCCCCCAGGGACGGAAATGCGCAAGAACGTCGAGCGAACCCTGATACAACCGGTTCGCAAACGGATAATCCACCAGAAAGGAAGACATCATCAGGAGTCGCGGATCGCACATGTCCTCGAGCCGGAAACGCTGCAGAGCGCCCAGATAGTCCGAGTAGCCCAACTCCACGCGCATCCCTTCAAATATTGCCCAGTACCGGTCCCGGGTTTCAGCGCCGAACTCCCGTTCAAGGTGGTTCCTCAGGTCATCTTGCACCCGATCATTGTCCAGCAGGGTATTGTCCACATCAAACAGAAACACCACGTTGCCGGGTAAGGTCATCCGATCTTCTCCTCGGACTTTGGGGGGTTGCGCCGGGCTCCGGCGTTTATGTGCCCACTCGTTTGCGCAGGTGCTCCCGCAGATAGCTCCGGTCGCCCATCATGTGCAACAAAGGACCGTGCACCGCCATTTCCACGATACTGATGGAGGCCACAGGCATATTGATGCGGTCGCGAAAACGCCCCACATCAATGCCCATCAGGGAACAAAGCATAATTCGGGTCGTGGCTTTATGGGAGACGACAAGGACGTTTCCCGTACTGCAGGTTTGTTCAATCTCCGCAATAACGAGCGAACTGCGCCGGGCAATGTCTATACCTCTTTCCCCTCCGGTTGGAGCATTCCACCCCGGATCGGCTAACCATCGAACATAGTCGTCATGAAACTCGCGGCTCACCTCTTCGGGAGTTTTTCCTTCCCACTGACCATAAGCAATTTCTTTCAATCCTTCCTTGAGTTGCATTCGTATTCCCGCCGCCGCGCAAAGAGGTTTGGCCGTGGCCACGGCACGGCGTAGGGGACTGGAAAAGACAGCGACCCATGGCAGAGATGCATACGTATCGGCAAATTCCTCCGCCATCTGATGCCCTTCCGGGGTTAAGTCCGGGTCAAGGGTGCCGCAGTAGCCTCCTGTCTGGCTGGCAGTGGTCTCGCCATGGCGCAGAAAATAGATGGTTAAGTTCATACGTACCCTTTGTTTCGTCTGGAGTGTAGCTCTCCGGGAGGAGGTCTGTACTCTTCGGCCATGGTCTGTTGCACGGACCTCGCCATCAAAGATGGAGTCCCGACTCGCTAGAATTCACTGCGCGCCTTGTCAAAGGTGTCTCCAAGCTTTCGGTAACTCTTCACAAAGCCTTTTTTCACAGCTTCCCATGCATTGCCGGAGCTATGTTTCAAGCCGCCGTACCACTCGGCGACCTCATTGCGCTCTTTCCTCAGTGCCGTCAATGTAGTCCTCGCTTTTTGGCGGGCAGCCTGATCCAATTGGCCCCATTTTTCATCAAGCCGGGATTCCAGGTCGTCGATCCGGGTGTCCAGGTCATCCAGCGCGGCCTTGGCCTTCTTAACCGCTTCATCCCGCTGCTTGACGGAATACTTCTCGATTGCCTGAACGGCTTCCGTCACCTTCTCTTTGACATCTTTTGTTCCCTTCTCCTGCGTCGACGATTGTGCCGCAAAGGAAACCGATCCCATCGCGAAAACGACGGCCGTAATGATCACCAAAAAGACCTTGCTTACTGTTTGAGTCTTCATTTGACTTCTCCCTCTTTTTATAGGGCTTATGCCCCACAGATTTCCTTCACAAACAAGTAACGACATTTGCACGGGCGCCGACCGTATGTTTTTTTGGCGACCGCTAATGCTCATAGGGTTCTTTCCTATTGGTAAAGGTTCCTTGAGCTCGGACGCAAACCGCATCCGACTGACAAGCAAACATAATTGCAGGTTGCCGATGAAGACAATCATCTCCTAGCTCCTTGCGATGATATGGACTCCATGTCCTTTTCCATATCGCCCGTGTACCGACCACGGCGTGCGGCGCTGTTGCATTTGGCTCGATGATACAGAGCCTGCTGCGCCGCGGCTGCATTCGCCGGCAGGCCTTTCCATATTTCCAACGCGGGTTGCTGGATGGCGCGGGCGAACGAAAAGGACAACGCCCAAGGCAGTCGCAACTTGAATCTCACATTCATGGCATTCAAACGGGCCGAGGCCAATTCGCCGGCCTGGCCTCCCGACAAGAATGCAATCCCCGGTACGGCAGCGGGAACGGCCCTGAGGAGGCAGGTCACGGTGGCGTCCGCCACCTCCTCCACACTCGCTTGCCTGGGACAGTCCTTTCCCGGAAGCACCATATTGGGTTTCAGGATCATACCCTCAAGAGTCACCCGTTGAGTGGAGAGTTGGCCGAAAACCGTCCGCAGGACTTCCGTCGTTACTTCAAAGCACCTCTCCAGGGGATGGTCGCCGTCCATGAGCACTTCCGGCTCGACGACCGGGACCAGACCGGCTTCCTGGCACAACGCCGCGTAGCGAGCCAACGCCAGCGCGTTGGCCTCGACGCAACCCCGGCTGGGAATGCCGTCGCCCACGGTAATCACCGCTCGCCACTTGGCAAAACGGGCGCCCATTCGAGAGTATTCCGCCAAGCGGTCGCGCAATCCGTCCAGACCTTCGGTTATCTTTTCGCCGGGGTGCGCAGCCATATCGTGCGCGCCGGTGTCAACTTTGATCCCGGGAATAATTCCCGCATCGATGATTACTCTAACAAAGGGAGTGCCGTCGTTCTTCTGTTGGCGGATTGTCTCGTCGTAGAGGATCGCACCACTGATACACTCGCCGAGACCGGGCGTGGTCGCAATCAATTCCCGGTAGGAACGGCGGGCTTCCTCGGTCTGGGGAATCCCCAACCGGGCAAATCGCTTGTTGCAGGTCGGATTACTTTCATCCATCGCCAGAAGACCTTTGCCCTCGGCGACCATCGCCCCGGCAGTGGCGGTAAGCTTTTGTGAAATCATCTCCGATACCTCCGATTTTTGCAAACATACGCCCGCCTATTCATCCTGTGAAATAACACCGTGTACGGCCCAATGCCGTTTTCAGACAGCGTCCTCCGGTCGGTCCCCTTCCGGGACAGGATAGGAGGGGGCCGCAGCGATTATGCTCCACATGCGCCGAACTTGGACAGTTACTTCCCCACTCGGATATTGGAGAGCGAACCGACCACTCCAAAAGCACTCAGGAGCCACCAGACAACGGCAATGACCACGACGGCGTTCAAGATCGTCTTGATGGAGCTCGCCATCGGGATGAATCGGTTGATGAGCCAGAGAAGAACACCAACTACAATCAGGACCACCACCACGTTAATTAAAGGCATGATCTAATCCTCCTTTTTTTGTCGACGAAAGCAGGCCATAGCGGTCCGCTCCCGCTTATGGCTGCTCTGAGCGCAGCCGATTTGAGGTTCAAGCTCTCCGCCATACGTTCAAGAGTTCTTGGTATTTTTCTGCGCATGACAGCAAAGGTGCTCGATCGCCTAAAGCCGGCCCATCAGCAACAGTATGATCAGAATGACCAGGACAATTCCCAACCCGCCGCTCGGGTAGTAACCCCACCCTCGGCTGTGAGGCCATCTGGGCATTGCACCTACCAGCATCAAAATCACGACGATAATCAAAATTGTTGCCAGCATATCGCTCCTCCTTTCAGTTTATCCTGAATGTCCCGTTGTGGGACACGTTCAACGGCCTCGGTCATTTGAACTTTGAAGTCGCGCTGTTGAAGGCAGTCCCGACTTCACCCCAGGCCTTTTTCCGTACCTGGCTTCATGTCTTCCCATGCCTCATCGCCGGAGGTTTTCAACTCATCCAGCTTTGCGTCGGTTCATTTATGGGGTTCAGGCTTTGTCTCTGCTTTGGCTTCATCCTTCCGAATCTCGCGCTCGGCCTCAAACCAGTCTCGATCCGCCTGGCCGTCGCGGCGGCCGCGCTGCTCATAGATTTCGTATGCTCGTCTGGCGACCTGAGGTGTCACATCGACGGTTTTTTTCGCCAACAAAGGCGCGGCAGTCGGATCGAACACCCGATAGGCGAACAATTTCATACGGTCATTCACGAGGAACCAAACCAGAGCGTACCCCCAAACGAACAGCGCCCAACCCCAGCCGAGGGGTGTCATAAACAGCCCATACACCGCGATCAACGTCGCCACGATTTGCGTGCCGACCACGGCCAGCAATAAAATCCGCGCGGGACGGATGGACCAGAACGGGCCGCGCGTGCGCGTCAGAAAAATAGTCAGATGGCCGGCCACGGACAGCATCAGGTACATCAGTGTTTGGATGTGCGCACGGTCGAGGTGATAAACCCGTTCGCCGAGGTAAAACAGTCCGAACGCAGCCACGGGTCCGATGGCGCCCAACACCGAGGCGACTCCCAGCACCATGCGCATGTTCCATGCCTCGGGCTTATCCTTGTAATGAACGTTGTCATAGGCAATGGACAGGATCGCCCCGTCGTTAAGCAACGCCAGCATCACGATCATTACCGCGGTCATGGGGTAGAAGTTGAACACCAGGATCGCTACCGTCATGAACAGGAGGACACGCAGCGTCTCGGCGATGCGGTAGATGGCATAGCTGTTCATCCGCTGGAAGATCTTACGGCTCTCCTTGATCGCGTCTATGATCACCGACAGGCCGGACGTCATCAGCACAATGGACGCCGCCGCGCGCGCCGCGTCCGTCGCGCCCGAAACGGCGATGCCGCAGTCGGCCTTTTTCAGCGCCGGAGCGTCGTTCACCCCGTCTCCCGTCATGCCGACGATATGTCCGCGTTGCTGCAGGACGTCTACAATGTGGAACTTGTGTTCGGGGAACACCTGGGCGAAGCCGTCCGCGTTCTCGATGGACTCCGCCAATTGTGCCGTCTCGTGATGTTTCGTGTCGCCGAAGCCGCCGGCATCGAGGATATTGGTGCCCAGCCCCAATTTTCCGGCGGTTTCCCGAGCGATGGCTACTTGATCGCCCGTAACCATCTTGACGCTTATCCCCATCCGGCCGGCGGTGGCGATGGTCGCCTCGGCTTCTTCCCGGGGGGGGTCGAAAAGCGGCAGCACGCCAAGAAACCGCCATGGGCCTTGCTCATCCGCCCGAGCCACACCCAACGAGCGGAATCCGCGCGCCGCGAATTCGTCGATCGCCTTCTCGACGGCGGGCTTCACCTGTCCCGCATCGGCCGACAATTCCAGGATCACCTGCGGCGCTCCCTTGGTCACCTTGAACTCTTTCCCGTCCGTGCCCTTCACGGTGGCCTCGGTCCGCTTATGCACCGGGTCGAACGGCTGGAAATGGACCACCTGGTAGTCTTTCAATGCCTGATCGTTTCTCAGGCCGCCCAGCACGGCCAGGTCGATGGTGTCCTTGTTCTCCGCGCGCGACGCCAGCGCCGCGTTGAGGATGACTTGATCGGCAGGGATGTCGTTCACGCTGAAAGGGTCGCCCAGCGTCAGCTTGTTCTGGGTCAGGGTGCCGGTCTTGTCCGCGCACAGCACGTCCACCCCCGCCAATTCCTCGATGGCCACCAGCCGGCTCACGACCGCCTCTTTCCTGGCCAGCAACCGCGCGCCCACCGCCATGGTCACGGACAGCACCGTGGGCATGGCCACGGGAATCGCGGCCACCGTCAGCACCAATGCAAACTGAAGCGTGGTGAGCATCCGGTCGCCGCGAAAGAGTGCGACGGCGATAATCACCGTTACCAGGGCCACCGCAAGGATGATCAGGTAATTGCCGATATTCAACACCGCACGTTGGAAATGGCTGACGGTGTGCGCCTCCTGCACCAGTTGCGCCGTCTTGCCGAAGTAGGTGTTCGCACCGGTGGCGTACACCATCGCGCCGATTTCGCCCTGACGGATGATCGACCCTGAAAACACCGGTTCGCCGGATTTTCGCGTGACGGGTAAGGACTCTCCCGTCAACGCGGACTGATCCACTTCTATCGGGTCACCCTCCAGCAAGCGCGCATCCGCCGGCACAATATCGCCCAAACGCACCCGGATGACGTCGCCCGGCACGAGATCACGCGCCTCCGGAGCGGTCCACTTCCCGTCGCGTAGGACGCGGGCCTTGACCGCCAGCTTGGCCTTCAGGGCGGCAATGGCGTTGCCCGCCTGGCGTTCTTCCCAGAATCCGACCACGGCGTTGGCCAGAAGCAAAACAAGGATGATGAAAAAATCCGGCCAGTGCCGGGCTACCGCCGAAAGGATCACGGCTGCTTCGATCATCCATGGGATGGGACCCCAAAAATAGGTGAGGAATTTCAGGAACGGATTTGTCTTCTTTTCTTCCAACTCGTTAGGCCCATATTGGGTCAGCCGTTTCTGCGCCTCGGCCTGGCTGAGGCCGTCCGGCGACGACCCCAATTTTGCCTGCAGTTCCGGCATGGGAAGGGACTTCAGATCGTCCTTAATACCGGCCTTCGATCCCGGCTTCAACTCGGAAGCCTTGGGCCGGTTGGCACTTTGTTCCACGATGGGTCCTCCTTCCATCTGCTACGCCGCGAGTCTCGCAAAGTCGGAGATGTGGCTATTCACTTGGCAATGCTCCACTTCCAGTTCCGAATCTCCGGCATGTCTTGACCGTGCTTTTTGATATACTGCTTGTGCTCGACCAGTTTGTTCTTGAGTTGCTGCTTCAGGTATATCCCCTTGTCGCCGGTTTGCGGCAGTCGGTCGATGGTGTCCATAACAAGGTGGAAGCGATCCAGATCGTTCATCACGGTCATGTCGAAGGGCGTGGTGATGGTGCCCTCTTCCTTGTAGCCACGGACGTGGATGTTGGCGTGATTGGTACGGCGGTAGGTCAGCCGGTGGATCAGCCACGGGTAGGCGTGGAAGGCGAAGATGACCGGCTTGTCCCTGGTGAAGAGTTCATCGAAATCCGTGTCGCTCAATCCGTGCGGGTGCTCGCTTTTCGGCTGCAGCTTCATGAGGTCGACGACGTTGACCACCCGGATTCTCAGATCGGGCAGATGCTCGCGCATCAGGGAGACGGCGGCGAGCGTTTCCAGCGTGGGCACGTCGCCGCAGCAGGCCATGACCACATCGGGCGCGACGTCCTGATCGTTGCTGGCCCATTGCCAGATGCCGATGCCTTCGGTGCAGTGTTGGACAGCGGCGTCCATCGTCAGCCACTGCGGCGCCGGGTGTTTGCCCGCGATCACGACGTTGACGTAGTGGCGGCTACGCAGGCAGTGGTCCATCACCGACAGCAGGCAGTTTGCATCCGGCGGAAGGTAGACGCGCACGATGTCGGCCTTTTTGTTCACCACGTGGTCGATGAAACCGGGATCCTGGTGCGTGAAGCCGTTGTGATCCTGGCGCCAGACGTGGGAGGCCAATAAGTAGTTCAAAGATGCGATCTTCCGCCGCCACGGCAGGTGCGATGTGACCTTCAGCCATTTGGCGTGCTGGTTGAACATCGAATCGACGATGTGAATGAATGCCTCGTAGCAGTTGAAGAGTCCATGCCGTCCGGTGAGCAGGTAGCCTTCGAGCCAGCCCTCGCATTGGTGTTCGCTGAGCATTTCCATCACGCGCCCGGTGGGGGCGAGAAATTCGTCGTTCGACACGGTCGCGGCGTTCCATTGTCGTTCGGTCACGTCAAAGAGGGCTTCCAGCCCGTTGGAGAGCGTCTCGTCGGGGCCGAAGACCCGGAAATTCCGCTGCTCGCTGTTCAGCTTCGCCACATCGCGCAGGAACGGCCCGAGCACGTGCGTGTCGCCGATGCCGCGCACTCCCGGTGCGGGCACGTCGACCGCGTAGTCGCGGAAATCCGGCATCCGCAGGTCGCGGAGCAGAGCCCCGCCGTTGGCGTGGGGATTCGCTCCCATTCGTCGGTCGCCCTTAGGTGCAAGCTCGGCCAGTTCCGGTTTCAGGCGGCCCTGTTCATCGAAGAGTTCCTCCGGCCGGTAGCTCCTCAGCCAGTCTTCCAGGAGCTTGAGGTGTTCGGGATGGGCGGCCGGATCGGAGAGCGGCACCTGGTGCGCCCGGAAAGTGCCCTCAACCTGCAGGCCATCAACGACCTTCGGTCCCGTCCAGCCCTTGGGTGACTTGAGGACGATCATCGGCCAGCGCGGCCGGGTGGTGTCGTTGTTTTTCCGCGCATTGCTTTGGATTTGCCGGATGCCCTCAATGGCCTTTTCCAAGGTGCCGGCCATGAGTTGATGCATCGTTTCCGGCTCGTCGCCTTCCACAAAGTAGGGCGTCCAGCCGCAACCTCGCAGAAATTGCTCCAATTCTTCATGCTCGATGCGGGCAAGGATCGTCGGATTGGAAATCTTGTAACCGTTGAGATGCAGGATCGGCAGCACCGCGCCGTCGGTGGCCGGATTGAGAAACTTGTTGGAATGCCAAGCCGTGGCCAGCGGTCCGGTTTCCGCCTCGCCATCGCCTACGACGCAGGCGACCATAAGATCGGGATTGTCGAACACCGCCCCGAACGAATGGCTGAGCGAGTAGCCCAGCTCGCCGCCCTCGTGGATCGATCCCGGGCACTCCGGCGATGCGTGGCTGGGAATTCCTCCGGGAAACGAAAATTGAATAAAGAGCTTCCGAAGCCCGTCCTCATTCCGGCATATATCGGGATATATCTCGCTGTAAGTGCCTTCGAGGTAGGTGTTGCCCACTACGGCCGGACCGCCATGGCCGGGGCCGGAGACGTAAATCATGTCGAGGTCGTATTTTTTGATGACCCGATTCAAATGTACGTAAATGAAGTTCTGGCCGGGGGTCGTACCCCAGTGTCCCAGCAGCATGTGCTTCACATCCGCGAGCGTCAGCGGCCGCTTCAGCAGCGGATTGTCATAAAGATAAATCTGGCCTACCGATAGATAGTTGGCGGCGCGCCAGTAGGCATCCATTTTGTGGAGTAGTTCCGGGGAAAGTGTATTCGTCTTCATGGTGCAATTCTCCTCTTTTTAGTCAAGGCCGAGAACGCGGCAAACCGTTTTGGCTAAAGCGACCACGATTTCGGCGCAAGGTATCCACCGCGGTTAGGGACAACACCAGCCAGGCCAAACCCGCCGCGGCGGCTCCCAGTACATCACTCAGATAGTGTGCGCCCAAGTATACGCGGCTAAAGCCGACCATCAGAACTATGACGAACGCGCCAAGGACCGCCCCCACTCGCCAGAGCCAGGCTTCGAGTGTGATGACCGCAAAAGTGGCCAGCACGCCGTACAGCAAAGTGGCCGCCATCGTGTGGCCGCTCGGAAAGCTATTGCCGTGGAAGATGAGGAACGATTCCGCGAAACTAGGACGGTGACGATGGAAGGCCAGCTTCAGCAGAACGTCCAGGATCATGCCGCCGGGTACGACGAGCGCCAAGTTCAGCAACCCAAACCACTGCCGCTTCCACCACAAGACGAGCGCGGTAACCATCACAACTCCCGTTACCCAAGCGGGCGAGGCGAGGCCGGTCACGAGTTGCATGGTCGTTGTCAGTCCGGGAGTCCGGCGCTCGTGGAACCACTCCGCGACATTCTTGTCGATGACGGTCAGAGGGTCGCCGGCCAGCACGTCCTGGGCGATGGCGCCGAACAGCCAGGATGCGCCGATAAGGAGCAAGACACCGATTGTCAGATGAAGTCCCAGGTAGCCACGTGGCGAGAGGCGATCGAGAAGGAATTCCAGTTGGGGAGCAAACCGTCGGCGCAAGGCCATCACGCGCGGATGTCCCACCGCCGCCCGCCACCGCTGCTTGACATCGGCCTCATGCCGCCCCAGCCAGCGCCAAAGCCAGCCCAAGGCGACGGCCAGCAGCAGGGCGCCTCCGATGATTTCGCTGGCGCGGCCAATCCATTTCGCAGCCGCACGCCAAGCCTCCCCTGCCAAATAGCCAAGCGAGGCGAACACGGCCGCCCAGACGATGCAGCCCGCCGCATTGAAGAGGAGGAACTTCAGATACCGCATGTGACGGGAGCCGGCGACGAAGGGCATCAGCGCTCGCAAGAGATGGAGGAAATGACTGCCGAAAACGGCCTTGCCGCCGTGTCGCACGAAGAAACCATCCACGCGATCTATGTGCTCCTGACGCAGCCCAAACCGTCTCCCATGTTTCAGAAGCCATCCTCGTCCCAGATGTCGACCCAGCTCATAGCCGATGCTGTCACCGAGAACGGCGGCGAGAGAGATCACACAAATAAGGACCCTAAGGTCGAGCAACCCTTGTTCCGCAAAGAATCCCCCCATCAGCACCAGGCTCTCGCCCGGCATGATCAAGCCCAACAACGCTTGGCATTCCAGCGCCACAATAATGAAGATGATCAGGTAACCCCAATGACCGAGGTGACCTGCAAAATTAATCAAGTAATCGAGCATGACCCTGCTTCGCCTCCCGAGGGCGCCATGGGGTGTCGACACCATCGGGGATTAGGGGAGGATACCGCCCGCCGAAAGCATATCCTGCCGAGAGATGGATTTCGTCGCATGGTCTGATTTGCTCTTTTCAGCCAATGCCGAGAACACGGCAAACCGTCTCGGCTATCATGCGTTCTTCGTCCGTGCGAATGACGCGGACATCTACGCGGCCGGCTGCCGCGGAAATCACGCCCTTATTCTCAGTGTTTCGCTTTTCGTCGAGTTCGATTCCAAGGAATCCCAGCCCGTCGCAAATCCGAGCGCGGACCGTGGGCGCGTTCTCGCCGATGCCGCCGGCGAATACCAGCGTGTCCAGTCCGCCCAATGCCGCCGCGAATGCGCCGATCCATTTCTTGACCTGGTAGCAAAACAGCGCGACTGCTTCGGCCGCCCGCACGTCCTGCGTTTCACTGTCGAGCAGGTCGCGCATGTCGGAGCTGGTCTCCGACACGCCCAGCAGCCCGGACTGGAAATTGACCATCTCATTGAATCGTTTCGCGTCGAAGCCCTCCGTACGCGCCAGATACCAAATCAGTCCGGGATCGAGATCGCCCGAGCGGGTGCTCATCGGCACCCCGGCTACCGGCGTGAAACTCATGCTTGTGTCCACGGATCTACCGTCATGCACCGCAGCCAGGCTTGCGCCATTACCAAGGTGGGCAAGGATGACTCTGCCTTGCGCCGCTTCGGCCCCGCCCAGGCGGGCCAGTTCTCCCATGAGGAACGCATAGGACAATCCATGAAACCCGTACCGTCGCACGCCCTGCGCCTCGTAGCGGCGCGGGATCGGCAACAACCGGGCCACGCGCGGCAAATCATGGTGAAAAGCCGTGTCGAAACACGCCACCTGGGGCAGGTGGGGAAATCTGCGATGAAACGCCTCGGTCAACAGGATTTCCTCCGGCAGATGCTCGGGATCGAATGGGCTGAGCCGGTGCAGCTCCTCAACCATTTCCGCGGTGATTCGTTGCGGGTCGCTGTACTTCGGCCCGCCATGCACCACACGATGCCCCACAGCGGTCAATGCCTCGCGTCCGCTACGTTCCTCGATCCAGTCCATCAGAAGGCCCACCGCCGCCGTGTGATCCGGCGCCTTCACCGTAAAGGTGTCCGCCTCGTTCAACCCTTTCACCCGCCAGGTAGCCTCCGGCGTTCCAATCCGATCGATCCCGCCTTCAAGAATCCGTTGTGGCGGGCCACCGGCCTCGAACAGCGCGAACTTGATACTCGACGAGCCGCCGTTGACGGTGAGGATCAGCGGTGAGTTTTGACGTCGATGCGTCGGTTGGTTATTCATGTAATCGAATCTCCCGTTTCGCCAGCCGGTAACTGCCCTCTATTATCAAAGCCAACGCGACCATCGCCGCAAGCACCCACAACTTGACCGGCGCGGTCCGCGCCGTCTGCCAAACCAACGCGCCCAATGCGGCAAGACACGCGACGGCCCCCGCAGCCGAGATCCAACCGCGGCTGTGGGTATGCGGCGCGCGCCACGCGTTGGCGGCATTCACTGCGGCGAAGATCAACAAAAAGCCGGCGCTGCCCGCCGTCGAGATGCTGGTAAGGTCAAACAGGTTGGCAACGAGCAGCGTCAGCCCGGCGGTAATCAACAGTCCTTCCAACGGTTCACCCCACACTTTCCGTTCCAGCGTTGCCGGCAATTCGCCGTCGCGCGCGATGCAGTAACTCAACCGCGCTGCGCCGTAGAGCGTGGCATTGATCGCGGAAGCGGTGGATAACATGGCCGCGACGGCGATCAGCATGAAGCCGGACTGCCCAAGAAATGGTCGAGCCGCTTCCGCCAAGGCGTAATCCTTGGCTGCTACGATCTTGTCCACCGCGAGATTGCCCACTGTGACGAGGGAGACCAGCACGTACAACCCAATCACGAACCCGACCGCTGTGTAGTACGCGCGCGGCAGCGTCCGCGCCGCGTCCCGCGCATCGCGCGCGGTGTTGGCAATCAACTCAAACCCTTCGTAGGCCAGAAAAATGATCATCCCGCCCGCCGCCAACTGCAGCGGCGGCGACCACGAGCCCGGCGCGATTTGGGAAGTGTTGATGCCGGCAAGCCCGGTGCCGACGAACAACAGCAGGATCGCCACTTTTAATCCCACGATCCAGTCCTCCACTTTGCCGATCAACCCGGCGCTGAGCAGGTTCAACCCGGCAATCGTGATCACGCTGAGACTAATCAGCACATGTTTGCCGATCCCTTGCCATGCCTCCGGCAAAAACGTCGCACCGTAACTGCCGAACGCGAAAGCATACAGCGACAGCATCACGACGTAACTCAGCCACAACAACACGTTCAGGCCGCCGGTCAGCATACCGGACCCGAACGTACGGTCCAGGAAGGTAACCGTTCCGCCGCGACTCGGATAGGAGACGGAAAGCTTTGCGTACGAATAGGCCGTCAGCAGCGCCACCGCGCCCGCCAGCGCAAAAGCCACCGGCGTGCCGCCGTGCGCCAGTTGCACCGCCAACCCCAGCACCGCAAAAATTCCACCCCCCACCATCCCGCCCACACCGATAGCGACCACAGCCCACAACCCAATCTTTCCGTCGCCTGCTTTGCTCATGTGCCGGTTGTCTCCTGTCTGCCGGAACGATGCCTCCCCCAACGTGTTTGATCCTGATGCAGCGCAGTGAGTGGTTGGCCCCGTTCATCGGCCTTTTCCCCGTCGATCGGATCATCGCTGCCACAGGATTCGTGTTTCTTCCAGGGGAACCGCAACGCCGTCGAAGTACGGTATCAGTCGCGCCGTATAGTCCGCCGGCGGGCGGGCCGCAGACACGGACGCGCTGTAAACGTAGCCGCCCGATTCGCCGTCCCATTGGCGAATGCGCTTCATCTCCTGCCGGACCGGCTCACCGCCGTTCACGCCGTCGGCGTACAGCTCTACGCGCACCGTTTTCGGGTCGAGGTCATTGAGGGAGACCTGAGCCTCATACACGTGCTGCTCGCCTTTGGTCTCCACTTTCACTTCGCCGAAGCGCAGCGTGCTCCATTTCTGTTCCAGTGACCGGCGCCAGTTCGCCATCCGTTTGCCCACCGCACCTTTGTCGGCGGCACGTTCGCGATAAGCCGACGCAGCCGGGAGGTAACGTTGCTCGGTATATTCGCGCACTGTGCGGTTGGCGGAGTAGCGCGGCGTCAGCCGAGCCATGCTTTCCCGCATCCGCCGGACCCACGCGAGGGGAATGCCGTTCCCGTCCCTGGTATAAAACTCCGGGACCACCTCCCGTTCGAGCAGGTCGTACAGCGCGTCGGCTTCGGCGGCATCCCAGGCGGGATCGTCGCCATGCTCCCGGCCGTCCCCCAACGCCCACCCTACCTCCGGCGTGTATGCCTCCGCCCACCAGCCGTCCAATTCGGAAATATTGATGCCTCCATTGACGAGCACCTTCATGCCGCTCGTCCCGCTCGCCTCCCAGGGACGCCGCGGCGTGTTGACCCAGACGTCCACCCCCTGCACCAGGCGCTCCGTCAACAGCATGTCGTAGTCGCTCAGGAAGATCACGTGATGGCGGACCTCGGGCCGTCGGATGAAACGGGTCCATTCCCGAATCAGATCCTGCCCCGCCTGGTCGGCCGGATGGGCCTTGCCCGCGATGATGAGTTGCACCGGGCGTTCGGGATCGGTTAGCAACCGAAGCAGTCGCTCCGGGTCGTGCAGCAGCAGGTTCGGCCTCTTGTAGGTCGCGAAGCGTCGCGCAAAGCCCAAGGTCAATGCGTTGGGATCGAAGAGCTGTTTCGCCCCGTCAACCGCCTCGGGCGACGCGCCGGAAGCGGCCAGTTGCCCGGACAATCGCTCGCGGGCGTATTCGACAAGCGCCTTGCCGGCGGCGGTACGAAATTGCCAGAGCTTGGCGTCGGAGACGCGACGAATGTCCTGCTCTAAGGCTTCCGTCGGCCCCAGCCAGCGGTCCTTTCCGCAGGCTTTCGTCCAAAGATCGTCGGCCGCCGCCGAGTCCCAGCTCGGCATGTGCACTCCGTTGGTCACGTATCCGACGGGCACTTCCTCCGTCGGCCGGCGAGGAAAGAGCGGCTCAAAAAGATGCCGGCTGACTTTCCCGTGCAAGCGGCTCACGCCGTTGACCGCTCCGCTCCCGCGGACCGCCAGATACGCCATGTTGAAACTTTCCGACGGGTCGTCCGGGTTCCGACGGCCCAGGGCCAGCAAATCGTGGAGGGTTATCCCGAGCTTCTGCTCGGCATAACTTCCAAGGTATTGCTCGATAAGGGCCGGGGAGAAACGATCGAAGCCGGCGGCCACTGCCGTGTGGGTGGTGAAGAGATTTCCGGCTCGAGTGACGGCCAGTGCGACTTCGAAGGGCTGCCCGGACTCCTGCATGAAACCGCGGGCGCGTTCCAACACGGCAAAGGCCGCATGCCCTTCGTTCAGATGGCAGACTTCCGGTTGGATGCCAAGCGCGCCGAGCAGCCGCCACCCGCCGATCCCGAGGAGGAGTTCCTGCTTGATGCGCAGCTCCGGCCCGCCGCCATACAGCTCGCTGGTAATGCCTCGATGAGAGGGAAAGTTCGCCGCGTCATTACTGTCCAACAGATAAAGCTTCACTCTGCCGACCTGGACCTGCCAGGCGCGCAGCCAGACCGAATACCCCGGCAAGGCGATCTCCAACCGCAACCACTCGCCGTTCTCCTGGCGCAACGGCGTTATCGGCAGCTGTCCGGGGTCGTTATACGGGAACAGGGCCTGTTGCGCCCCTTCCTTGTCGATCACCTGGCGAAAATAGCCCTGCTGATAGAGGAGCCCCACGCCGACCACCGGCACGCCCAGATCGCTGGTGGCCTTGAGCTGATCGCCGGCTACATTGCCCAGCCCTCCCGAGTAGATGGGCAAAGCTTCGCTCAGCATGAATTCCATGCTGAAATAGGCAACGCGAGTGAGGGAACTCTGCGAGTGATTCTGCTGGAACCACGCGGGCGCCTCCACCTCTTGCCGTCTGGTCTGCACCAGGCCGTCGACGTTTTTGCGGAAAACGGGATCGGCCAACACGCGCTCGATCCGGTCGCGGGAGACCGTCTGCAGGACGACCCAGGGGTTATGTGTGATTTCCCACAGTTCGGGATCAAGCTGCCGCCACACTTCGTCGGTGGCATGATTCCACGACCAGCGCATATCCAGAGCCAGCTCCGCGAGGGAATCGAACCCCTCGATTTCCGTGGGGAGAAGATTGTACAAAGGATGGCTGGCACGGGTTTGTTTGCTCATGGTTTCTCCTTCAACTTTGACTCGGACGGAGCCCCCGACTGCTGCGGGGTCGCCGCCAAAGCGGAACCGACGATCGCCTGAGCTTCCTCCTGAATGCGGCGCAGGTGATCCGCTCCCCGGAAGCTCTCCGCATAGATTTTGTAGATACTCTCAGTCCCCGACGGACGCGCCGCGAACCATCCGTTTTCTGCCATCACCTTCAACCCACCGATGGAGGCTCCGTTGCCCGGCGCGTGGGTGAGAACGTTCA
Organism: uncultured delta proteobacterium; assembly: GCA_963826125.1. Classification (GTDB taxonomy): domain Bacteria; phylum Desulfobacterota; class Desulfarculia; order JACQYL01; family CAWGVV01; genus CAWGVV01. The sequence continues at coordinate 2,720,755 of CAWGVV010000001.1, forward strand.
GAATTTTTTCTCCCGCCAATTCGGTGATCGTAACCTGTTGGGGCGAGAGTTTCGCCAACAGTTGCTTTTGATCCGGGGTGGCCGGCGCCTCAACGCGGTCATAGGCGGGCTCGCCGAACTCGCGTGTAAGTTCGCGGTAGATTTCGCCGGGATCGCGGCCCATCCGGGCGGTGATCTCCGCGGCCAGCAAAGCCGGGATGATTCCATCCTTGTCCGTCGTCCAGACGCTGCCGTCCAGACGGACGAAAGAGGCGCCCGCGCTCTCTTCGCCGCCGAATCCGAGTGATCCGTCGAGCAGACCGTCGACAAACCATTTGAAACCGACCGGGACCTCGTGGAGCTTGCGGCCGAGCTTCGAGGTGACGCGATCGATCATCTGGCTGCTCACCACCGTCTTGCCGACCGCCGCCTCCGTGCTCCATTTCGGCCGGTGTTGAAAGAGGTAGAAAATGGCGACCGAAAGGTAGTGATTGGGGGCGAGCAACCCTCCGCTTCCGGTGACGATCCCGTGCCGGTCGTGGTCGGTGTCGCAGGCAAAGGCGATATCGAAGCGATCCTTCAGGCCGATCAGCCTCTGCATGGCATAGGGCGAGGAGGGGTCCATGCGGATCTGGCCGTCCCAATCCACCGTCATAAAACGGAAAGTCGGATCGATCTCCTCGTTCACCACCGTGAGATTCAATCCATAGCGTTCGGCAATCGGTCCCCAGTAGCGGACCCCGGCGCCGCCCAGCGGATCGACTCCCATGCTGATGTTCGCGGAGCGAACGGCGTCCATGTCGATCACGTTGGCGAGATCGGCGACGTACGCATTGAGATAGTCGTGCCGGTGTGTCGTGGGCGCGCGAAGGGCTTTCTCGAAAGGGATCCTTTTCAACCCCCGAAGGTCATTCTTGAGAAACTCGTTTGCCTTCGCCTCGATCCAACCGGTGACAGCGGATTCCGCCGGCCCGCCGTTGGGGGGATTATATTTGAACCCGCCGTCATGCGGCGGATTGTGCGACGGCGTGATGACGATGCCGTCGGCGAGTCCCGTCGTCCGCCCGCGATTGTACGTGAGAATCGCGTGGGAAACGGTCGGGGTCGGGGTGTATTCCTCCTCCTGCGCGATCATGACTTCCACCGCGTTTGCCGCCAGCACCTCAAGTGCGCCGGCAAAGGCCGGTGTGGAAAGGGCATGCGTGTCCATGCCGAGAAACAGCGGGCCATCGATCCGCTGCTGCTTTCGGTAAAGGCAAATGGCCTGACTGATGGCGAGGATATGCCTTTCATTGAAGGCCCTGTCCAGCGCGGACCCACGATGCCCCGAGGTGCCGAACGCCACCCGCTGTTCAGGTACTGACGGGTCGGGCACCTCGGTATAATAGGCCGTGATGAGTTTGGGCACGTTCACCAGCATCGACGGTTCGGCCGGCTTTCCTGCAAAGGGACTTACCTTCATGAGTTTAGCACCTCCATTGTTACGGCGACGTTATCTCCATAAACGATTTTATTTCCCGCCGTCCGGCTACTCGACCGGGTCATGCTCATCGACGCAGTCGGCGCATGCTTTTTCCTCGACGGACTCGTCGAATTCTCCCGATTCGAGACGCAGCAACTGCGCATCGATGTCCTCGAGCAGTTGTTCCTGGACGGTCTGACTGAGGACCCCACGGTGGAAGGCATCTATGACCACGCCTTTTTCCACCAGCAGCAGGTGCCTCCGAGTCCATTGCACCTCTTCATCGTGAAGTTGCCTTCTCTCGAAATGCAGCTCATCCAGCGCCGCGCTATCGCGCTCGACCTTTTGTTCATATTCTCGGCGGAGGCCGGCGAGAATATCCGGGTTGGTGAAATGGATGTGCGACATTCGGCCGATCTCCTCCAACGCGGCATGGGCCGACTGCAACTTGCCGCGTGTAAGCTCGTAGGCGGCGTGTTCCCGATGTCCGCGCACGACACCCAACCATCTCAGCAGCGGCGACATCGTCAGCCCGTGGATAAGGATGGAAAGAATCACAACCCCGAAGGTCATCGAGACCAACAATTCCCGATGCGGAAAATCCTTTGGGAGACTGAGCGCCAGCACCATGGGCAACCCGCCTCGTAGCCCGCCCCAAGTCAGGATAACGCTCCAGGCCCAGGAAATTCGTTCCCGCGTCCTGCGCAGCAGCGACGAGGCGGCAAAAACGATCAGCGCCCTGCCTCCCGTGACCACGAGATAGGCGACCAGGATCGGCTGCCAGGAGGCGAGCAAACTTTGGAAGTTCACTTGGAGGCCAATCAGAAGAAAGACGATCGAGTTGAGAGCGAAGGCTACGTATTCCCAAAACGCCTCCACGGCCAGCCGGGTAGACGGCGACATGCCCACGCGGGCGCCATAGTTTCCGCAGAGCATACCCGCCGATACGGTTGCAATCACTCCGGAGTAATGGAAGTGCTCGGCAGCCAGGAACGAACCGTACGCGGCAATGGTGGTCAGCGTGATCTCAATCATCGGATCGTCCACCTGCGTGGTGACTTGCGAAACGACCAGACCGAATCCCGCCCCGATAAGCGCGCCAACGCCGACGATCTTGATGAAATCGAAGGCCAATCCGCCGGCCGTGACCACCGTCCCCGTAACGAGCGCAACGCTGAGCATGAAGAAAACAATGGCGGTGCCGTCGTTGAGCAAGCTCTCGCCTTCGAGCAACACGGAGAGACGTTTCGGAACACCCATGCTCTTGAAGACCGCGACGACGGCGATGGGATCGGTGGCGGAAATGATCGCGCCGAAGACCAATGCGTGTTTCCAGGTGAAATTCTGTACAAAATGCAGCGTGTTGGCGACGGGGGTCAAGATCAGGGCTGTCAGTGCGATCGCCCCCACCACGCCGGGAAGGGCCAGCGAATGAATGGTGAGGCGGTTTCGCCAGAATTGTTTGAAATCGACGTGAAACGCGGCCTCGAAGAGCAGCCCGGGCAGGAAGACGTTGAACAACAGCGCCTTGGTCAGATGGGGCGCTTCGAAGGCATGCAGCAGCCCCAACACGAGGCCGGTGACTACCAGGGCCACCGTGTATGGAACGGCCAGACGTTGCACCGCGATTGCCACGGCCGTAGCCACTACGAAGAGCAAAACTAAAATGGTTTCCGCTTGCATTCCTGTACGCTGTCTCCACCCATTATTATCGCGGCATGGCCGACCGATAAACTCAGGGTCTCACGACTACTTTTGCTTCTTTGAGGCCGAATCCACCGCCGCTATCCTCACCTCGACCCGGTGTTCCTTATGGTCGTCAACTAGAGGGATGGTCTTATCGTGTTGTTCGATCCCGTCCACCGTCACGAGCATCTCGCCACTCCCGGCAGCCGTCTGCAGGACCGCGATGTGGTAGACCGTCTCCCGATAGCGGTAGTGCAGCTTAAACCCCTCCCAATCCGCGGGGAGGCACGGCCTGAAACGCAGTTTATCGACTTCAAGTCTGAGCCCCAGGAGCGATTCCACCATCAGCCGGTACATCCAGGCGGCAGAGCCCGTGTACCATGTCCAGCCGCCTCGGCCGGTATGTGGTGCCACCGCGTAGACGTCGGCCGCAACGACATACGGTTCCACTTTGTAGGTGGCGGCCTCCTCGGCCGATCTTGCATGGTTCACCGGGTTGATCATGGTAAAAAGTTCCCACGCGCGCCGGCTGTCCCCCAAGCGAGCGAACGCCATTGTCGCCCAGACGGCCGCATGCGTGTACTGTCCGCCGTTTTCCCGCACGCCCGGGACGTACCCTTTGATGTAGCCGGGGTCCAGCGCCGACTTGTCGAAGGGCGGATCCAGAAGTTGGATCAGCCCATGCTCTCGGCGAACGAGGCGCTTATCTACCGCTTCCATGGCCATACGCGAACGCTCGGGATCGCCCGCACCGGAAAGAACGGACCAGCTCTGCGCAATCGAATCGATTTGGCATTCGGGGTTACCCGACGATCCCAGCGGCGAGCCGTCGTCGAAATAGGCGCGACGATACCACTCGCCGTCCCACCCATGCCCCGCGATATTGGAGCGAAGCCCCGCCGCCTCCTTCGTGCAACGCTCGGCGAAAGGCACGTCGCCATGGTTACGGGCAACCTCGGTGAAGCGCATGAGCACTTCATAGAGAAAAAACCCCAGCCAGACGCTCTCGCCTTTGCCGTGTTGGCCCACCAGATCCATGCCGTCGTTCCAGTCGCCGGAGCCGATGAGCGGTAGACCGTGTTCACCGAATTTGAGGCCGTTCAGGATGGCTCGGACACAGTGTTCGTAAAAACTCACCGCCTCTTCGGAGCGACCGGGAAGATCGTAATAAGAATCCTCATCCGCGTTTACCGGACGGCCCTGGACGAAGTGGATGGGCTCGTCCAATATGCCGGTGTCCCCGGTGGTGAGGACATAGCGGCACGTCGTAAGCGGCAGCCAGAGGTAATCGTCCGAACAGTGAGTACGCACGCCCCGACCCGTTGGAGGATGCCACCAATGCTGAACATCTCCTTCCGGGAATTGACGGTCCGCGCATCGCAGCAGGTGCTCGCGTACGAGATGCGGCCTGGCGTGGACAAGCGCCATTACGTCCTGCAACTGGTCGCGGAAACCGAAGGCGCCCCCCGACTGATAGGTTGCGCTTCGCGCCCAAAGACGGCACGCCAGCGTTTGGTACAACAACCAGCCGTTGGCCAGCACGTTGAAGGACTGGTCGGGTGTTTCCACGTTTACCGCGCCGAGAGTGTGCGTCCAGTGCTGCCACACCACATCGAGAGCGCCGCGCGCAGTGGTGGATCCTCGAAAGCGATTGACCAGGTTTCTGGCATCGGTGGCGTCTCTCCCCACGCCGAGCCTGAAGACGATCTCGCGCTCTTGCCCGGCGGCCAGATCAAAGTTTACCTGGATCGCGGCACATGGATCCAGGGCAGCCCCCACCTTGCCGGAAAGACGCGTGCGCATCATGGCGGCAGGAGCGCGCAATGTGCCGTTGCGACCCAGGAATTGGGTCCGATCACCGCTTACGCTATGAGACCTCTCGTCCACGTCGAAGAAGGCGGTCCGATCGGGGAACTCCGTGTTATAGGGGTTGCGCGCAAAGAGCGCGCCGCTGTTCGGGTCGATTTCGGTGATCACGTGCATGGTCGTTTTCGGCCGCAGATCGCCCAGAACCCATTCCGCATATCCGGTAGCGGAAAGTCGGCGGGGTCGCTCCGATTCGTTGCGCACTTTAAGAACCGTGAACTTGATCGGGGCGTCCAGGGCCACGTAAACCCACATCTCGGAGCGGATGCCCCGCTCTGTGTGCTCGAAGACACTGTAACCGAACCCATGCCGGGTCACGTAAGGCGTTGCCCCACGGCTGGGCAGCGGAGCGGGCGACCAGAAGTGGCCCCGCTCGTCGTCACGGAGGTAAAACGCCTCCCCGCTCGAATCGCTCACGGGATCGTTTTCCCAGGGTGTGAGGCGGAACTCATGGGCATTCTCGCTCCAGGTGTAGGCCTGGCCGCTCTCCGAGATAACGGTCCCGAAGTGTGGATTGGCCAGCACGTTCACCCACGGGGCCGGCGTCACCTGCCCGTGGGCGGTGGTAACAACGTACTCGCGCCCATCCGGAGTGAATCCGCCCAGCCCGTTGAAGTACGCCAGATCATGGCGTGGCAACGGAGCGACCACCACAGGTTTGGAGCGGTGGGTTCGGGTCGGGGCAAGGCGGGGGATGTTCGCTTCCGCCACACTGCGACCCTTGATCTGGTCCGCCAGCGAGCCCCGGTTGTCGGCGATGATGACGCGAGCGACCGTTTGGATCAGGATGCGATCCTCCTCCGCTATCTGGTCCGCCGGTCGTACGAAAATGCCACCGGGCCGATCGGTCACGTTGGGTTCTCTGCCTGCGGCAATAAGCCCCATGATCTGGTCGTGGAGGCTTTGACGGTAACCGGCGTGATCTTCGTTCCAGATCACCAGGTCCACCGCCAGCCCTTTTAGACGCCAGTAGGCGTGGGCCTGCACCAGTTGGCGCACCAAGTCGATATTTGCCGGATCTTCAACCTGCAGCAGCACAATCGGCAGATCGCCGGAGATGGCGTATCCCCAGAGGCCGGATTGCCCCCGACGGTTCTTTATGAGGACGCTTGGGTCGGCTCGCCGTGAAGCATTGGCGTAGATTATCGAACCGGCAAGACGCCCATAGAGTTGCGCATCGGCTTCCGAGGCATTGATCTGGCGTAGCAGCACTTGGCTATGAGTCCACGCCAGATCGAAGACACGGTCGGCGAGACGCCGATCCTGATATTTTTCCACCAGGTCCAAGGCTGCATTCCGGGTTTCACTGATGCCGGAAACCATTCTTATCGTTGCCGATTCTTCCGGATCCAACGTTATACGGTAGCGGATGGCGACAATCGGATCGAGCACGGAGCCCTCGCTGCCCGAGAGCGCCCCCGTAAAAAAACCGGCATCCCCGCGCATCGCTTGTGGAGCGGCGACGGTGTTTCCGCGGCCGATGAACTGCATGCGATCGGTCTCATAGGAGACTTCTCCGAGTTCCCCCCCACGCACGGCCATCAGGTGAAACATCCAGGGCGACTGCTCGTCCCGGGAGCGGGGCCGGCGAGTGCAGAGGATTGCTCGCTGCCGGTGGATGATCTCAGTCTGCACAAAGAGATTGCTGAACGCCGGGTGCAATGCGTCCGCGACAGGCGGCGCCAGAACCACTTCAGCGTAACTGGTAACGTCTATTGCCCGGCGCGTCCGCCCGCGATTGGTGATGCGGACGCGGCGCAGTTCGATGTCGTCTTCCGGCGAGACCACGATCTCGGTGTGGGTGTCATAGTCGTGGTCGCGGCAGTGAAACTCGGCCCGCCCTTCCGAGAAGATCGCTTCAAAATGCTTCGATTGTTTGAGGGTCGGCTGATACGTGGTTGACCAGAACTCCCTGCTGGTCACGTCGCGGAGGTAACAGAACGTGCCCCAATTGTCGCGGGTGGTGTCTTCGCGCCAACGGGTGACGGCCAAGTCCTTCCAGCGGCTGTAGCCGCCGCCGGCATTGGTGACCATCACGTGGTATCGGCCGTTCGAGAGCAAATGCACTTCCGGGTTCGGGGTATCGGGACTGCTGAAAACTCGTATCGGCTTCTCCTGAGCGCTGGGAGCCGTATGATGCTCGGAAAGCTCGGTTGTGTGCGCATAGAACGTCTTGGCCGTGGGAATTCGTTCCTGAAGCAGCAGCATGGTCGCCTGGAACCGGGGATCCGACTCGAACCGTTTCTGCATCGGGCGGTCCAGAAGCAGATGGGCCAAAGAGAGGAAGCTCATGCCTTGGTGATGGGCCATGAAGGATCGAACGACGGCTCTCGATTGTCCGCGCGGCAGCCGCGACGGAGTGTAGTCGATCGCTTCGTAGAAGCCATACCGGGCTTCAAAGCCTTCGGCAGCGAGTCGCTCCAGGTTCAGACACGCCTCCTCGGGCGCCACCATCAGGGCCAGCGCCGAGGCATAGGGGGCAATCACCAAGTCCTCGGCAAGCCCGCGTTTGAGCCCCAGGCCGGGGACACCAAAGGCGCGGTATTGATAGTTGAGGTGCACGTCGATGGCGTTGTAACCACTTTCCGAAATGCCCCATGGGACGGCGCGCCGTTTTCCATATTCGATCTGCCTGGTCACAACCGCCTTATACGTTTGATCGAGCAGCGTGTGCTCGAACGTCGGCATCACCAGGAGCGGCATCAGGTATTCGAACATCGAACCGCTCCACGAAAGGAGAATCGGTTCTCCACCGGCAGTGGTGAGCAGACGACCCAGGGCGAACCAGTTTTCCTGAGGCACTTGTCCCTGCGCAATAGCCACGAAACTTGACAATCTTGCTTCGGAAGCCAGAAGATCGTAGTAACCGGGGTCCCGCCGGCGTCCATCCACGTCGTAGCCGATCGCCAGCAGATGACGCGTCTCGTCGAACAGGAAGTCATATTCCATCCGGGCGAGTGCGTCGCATTGCAGGGCAAGCTTTTTGACGGCCACAATCCTCGTTCCGGCATGCCGGCCGGCTGCCGTGACAAGGCGTTGCAGTTCACCGAGCCAGGCGCTTTCCGCCGGCGTGGCGGCAGAGCTGAGCCGATGTACGATCTCCGGCAGGAGACTTGCCTCCACTTTTGCCAGTTCGCGCAGCGTCGGGATTTCGTCGAGATCGGGGAAGTCTCCGGGGCTATAACGTGAAGACAGGAGTTCCGTCCATGGAGCGAGAACCGCCAGCTCGTCAAGGGCATCGCGGCATTGCCCGGCGAAGGCGTGGGCCCACCATTTCACCTGGCTCTCGGGGTCCGTCTCAAGGGGTTCGATGACGGCCACCATTGCCAACGCGGATATGGCCAACTGATCGAGCCACCGCCACGAAGCCGCGAGGGTGGTGGGTTGGGAACGGATCGCGGAATCCAGATGTTGCTGAAGTTGAGCGAACTGGGCCGGAGAGTAACCTCCCGGAGAGGCGGCCACAGCATCCATGAAAATCCCGAGGGTATCGTTTAAGCCCTCGAACAAACGCGTTCCCAGAATCTTGTGATCCGCAAGCCCGAGCAGACCCGACCGCAACGTCAGCAGATGGCCCGCGAGGTTCCCGCTGTCCACCGATGAAATATAGAGGGGCGGCAGTGGTTGCAGCGTTTGCGTGTCGTACCAGTTGTAGAAATGGCCTTGGTATCGATCCAAGGCTTCCATGGTCTGGAGCGCTTTCGCCGTACGGTCGATGAGTTGTCCGGCTGAAAGGTAGCCGAAGTCGTACGCGGACAAATTCGCCAGCAGCGCAAGTCCCATGTTGGTTGGCGACGTACGGTGCGCGACCACGGCAGCGGGATGCGCCTGATAGTTATCGGGCGGCAGCCAATGATCTTCCGGGCCGATGAAGGTCTCAAAGAACGACCAGATTTTCCGGGAAAGCTTTCGCAGAAAGAGGGTCTGGGCCGCTGTCAGTTCCTCTCGGCGACGAACGAGCGGACGACTGATCCACCAGGCGATTGCAGGGGAGGCGAACCAGAGGCCCAGTATGGGCCCGGCCACCGCCAGCGTGGTAGATTTGGATGCAGCGAGGGAGATCGCTACGGCAGCGGCAAGGAGCGGGCCTATCCACATGGTCCGATAGGCGCCGACGAGGTCCGTGCGGCTGTTGCAATCCGGGTCGTCCGACGGATTCCATTCGAGCAGTTGTTTCCGTGTGATCAGCATCCGCCAGAGGGCGCTCAGTACCGCATCCAGACTGAAGAACGCTTCGTATGGCAGGCACACGATCATGAAGGCGGCCTGAACGAAGCGCCGGACGGCCGAGCGCGCTATGACCGTGAGGTGCTGCCCCAGAGTCATGTCGCCCGGCTTCTGAAGCACGTTCAGGGCAGAGGCGAGCAAAGAAGGAATCAAGATAATGCCGATCACCGCCAAGGTCCAGAACCATGCCGATGAGAGCACTGTCCATCCCAGCAACAGCAGGAGCGTCAAAGCCGCGGGCGTGAGGCTGCGTCGGAGGTTGTCGAAAATCTTCCAACGGGACAGCAGGGTGAGCGAATTCTTCCGATGACGCCCATCGGGGCCGGGAACACCCGGCAACAGCCATCGCGCAATCTGCCAATCGCCGCGAATCCAACGATGCCGGCGACTTACATCCGCGCTGTATCGAGACGGGTATTCCTCGAACAACTGCACGTCGCTCAACAGTCCGGCCCGCGCGTAGCAGCCTTCCAGAAGATCGTGGCTGAGTATCCGGTTGTCGGGAAAGCGCCCGCTCAGTGCCCGTTGGAAAGCATCGACATCATAGATACCCTTGCCGATGAACGAGCCTTCGCCGAACAAATCCTGGTACACATCGGAAACGGTGCGTGTATACGGATCGATGCCGAGTTCGCCGGCGCACATGCGCGCATACCACGACCGGTCCGCGCCGGAAAGGCTCGCCGCCACCCGCGGCTGAAGAATGCCGTACCCCACAACGACGCGCTGCCGGTCTTCGTCATACCGTGCCTGATTAAGCGGGTGCGCCATGGCGCCTACAAGCTGCCACGCCGAATCGCGTGCCAGTTGCGTATCGGTGTCCAGGGTGATCACGTACTTCACGCCCACCAAGACCGCGGTTTCACCGACGATAAACGCGAAGGAATCACTCGATTTGCCGCGCAGAAGCCCATTCAAATCCGCAAGTTTACCACGCTTGCGCTCATACCCCATCCATGTCCGGTCCCGCGGATTCCAGCGGCGCGGCCGATGAAAGAGGAAGAAAATATCACCTGTTGTGCTCCGGTACTTTTCGTTCAGCGCTTCGATTCCCTGCCGGGCCAGCCGCAACAGCGGCTCGTCCTCCGGCAGCGTTTCTTCGGCAGCGTCGCGAAAATCGGTGAGCAAACCGAATTTGAGGTGGTCATCCCGATTTGCCAGGAAGCGGACTTCCAATGCCTCGATCAGCTCCCCGATGTTTTTGGTGCTCGTGATCATCGTCGGGACCACCACCAGCGTTCGAAATTCCCGCGGGATACCTTTAGAAAAATCCATGCGCGGCAGTGTGCGCGGCGCCGCCAGCAACGTTGCCAGCCAGTTCACCAGGGCTACCGCCAGATGGCCGGCGCACAGGAGCGAGAGCAGTCCGACCAGCCCGAGGGCCCAACCCCGCAACCCGCCGGCATTTGCCTTCACCGCGAAGCCCCCGGCAAAAATCGCCGTCATCAAAAGGATGGCGCCTCCATACAGCAGCAAGGGAAGCCGGCGGCCGACGTTGCGGAGAACCTCGGCAAGCGACAAGCGCATCTCCGCCCTTCGTTCGAGCTGCGCCAATCCTTTATCGATCAGGTAGAAGCCGACGTGCGCCGTGCGGTCGTCACCTTTTCGAGCCGCCCCCTCATGCGCCAGTTGGATCGCCTGACGCGCCACCTCGGTTTCGGAGTGCGGACTGTTCTTCGCAATCTTCTCCACGACGTGGCGGTAGCGATCACGTGTGGTAAAATCCATCTTGCCGTACGTGTCGCCGGGATCCTCACCCAGGGTCCGCTCGACAACGCTCATCGTCTCGACGAACTTGCGCCAGTCCATCGCGCCCAGGAAACGAAGGCTGCCGATGCTGTTGCTCATCGAGACCTGGTCGGCAGCCTGTTGTTGGTTCTGGGAACGCACCAGCTGTTCGATGGTCAGGCCGGACTCGGACAATCGCTGTTCAATCCAGGTGAGCGGTAGGGCGAGAGAGGGACCCTGGCCCTGCAGACGGCGCGTAAGCTCCGCAACAAACGAACTCACCATCGGGGGGTTTGAGCGCGCCATGTCGGCGATCGCCAGGACCAGACTCTTTGGGTCCTTCATCGCGATTTCCGTCATCTGGTCGGCCCAATGATCGGCGCGGTTTCGATCGATCCTGTCGGCGGCGATCCGGACGGCAACCCGCCGAAGATTTTCGATCAGGGCCAGGCGCAGCATGATGGGGATGGCCCAGAGTTCGCCCAATTTCAGAATGGTCACCGACTGGTAGGCGGCCACGAAACTGTCGAGGTTTTCCATATCCATCCGGCCATCCCCGTGCGAGATTGTCTCCAGCGCGATGTCATACACCCGCGGAAGCCCAGCCGATAGGCCGTTCGACAAGCGAGGCAATTCCCTGCTGTACCCCTTCGGTAAATGTCGCTTGGACGTCCGAATCTGTTCTTCGATCACATAGAAGTTATCGAGCAGCCACTCCCCGGCCGGTGTAATCCTTTCATCCGCCTTGACGTCCTCTGTCAGCAGATTGTGGACTTCCAGCAGGAGACGTTCATTCTCGGCCAGCCGTGCAAGGAGATGATCCCGAGGGCGTCCGGGCGCCAACTGGTGAACACCCGCAAGGATCTTACCGTGCTGCTCCATCTGATGCGCACTGAAGAGTTCCGATCGAAGGGGCAGTTCATCGACGGCATGCCCGTGGGCCGGGTCGCTTCCGCGGATGCGCGCCCACATACGGGAAAAGGTCCCGCGGACTCTCTTGCTGCTCACACCCATTTTTTGCTGTCTCCTTCTGAGGGGACGGGGAAGAGTATCCCCATACGTGAAGCATATTGCGTGGCCTCTGATTGGTGTGGAGACTTTTAAAAAAAGATGAAAGCCAACCAACCGTCAATTACTGAATAGTGTACCTCCGCCGGATACGTGGGCACAAGTTGGGTGGACATTTTCTTTTGCAATCATCGTTCAGGTCCTGTTCGATTAATAGAGTTCATCAATTCCGGCTCTATTTAAGCCGAACATCTGAATTGACTTCATGAATAAGTATCTAATGAATGATTGTATGGGAAAAACGAACCGATAGAACAAGCCAATATGATACTGCTAAAGCTCAGAGAGCTTTACTGTAGTCGGCGTAATTAGGCATGTTTTTTCTATTTTGGTGGATAATGATGATAAATGGTGGATTTTATTTATTGAATATGTTGATGTTGTTTGCAGATGATACGGAAACAAATGCCTGGATTTACTTTAAAAATGTATCTTACCATGTTCATTATTTTGCGATAATTGTAATATATTTATAGTAAATATTTATTGTTTCTGTAATATTGCTTACTCAATGCATATATCCTATTTATGTCAATATATTGTAGCGAATTAATGCTTGAGTACAGCCATTAAAATTTTCTTTAAGATCATTTCATTTACAACATGACGACGGAAAGTTGGTCGATCTAATTACTACCATAGACCCTGTGTTGCCTCCTGCGTGGGGCTGGACGTGTCGCTAAGACGGCCTCTTTACATGACCGAACAGGGTGAGTAAAATTGGTGGCTATGGTGAAAGAACGTCATGTTTTTCCAAGCCGGGGTGAAGGTCGCCCGCCGTACAGGGAGGCACAAGGAAGGACAGGTCACGATGGCAGAACACAGAGCATCCGTCGGAGGTTCCTCACACGCTTCCGATCGTCCGGACGTTAGAAGACTGGAATTCGGCGAGGACACCAGCTTTCAAAAGGAGCTTCGGCGCCGCGTGGATGAATACTTCCGCCGCACCGGCCGTCGCAAACGTGACTGCTGGCAGATGTATCTCAAGACGGCGATCATCCTGAGCTGCCTCGTCGCCTCCTACATCTTGCTGATGTTCGTGGTCCAGACTCTATGGCTGGGGTTGCCCTTGGCCGTGATGCTGGGTTTATGCATGGCGGCCGTCGGGTTCAACATCCAGCACGACGGCGGACATCAGGCTTATTCCGATCGTCGCTGGGTCAATCGGCTGATGGCCTGGACGCTCGATCTGATCGGAAGCAGTTCGGGTCGCTGGCGCTGGAAGCACGCGGTGATCCATCACCGGTACGTCAATATCACCGGCTACGACGACGACATCGATCTCTGGCGATTGGGACGCCAAACCCCTCACCAGGTTCGGCGGTGGTATTACCGCTGGCAGCACCTGTACCTTTGGCTGTTCTACGGGCTGTTGGCCGTCAAGATGCAGCTCGTCGACGATTTCCGGTACGTCATTACGGGCCGGCTCGGCCAGAATCGCGTTCCTCGCCCCCACGGCTGGGAACTGGTCGTCTTCGTGGCGGGCAAGGCCCTTTTCCTCACGTGGGTGTTGATCATTCCGTTGCTCCTGCATCCGGTGATGGTGGTGTTGCTCTACTATACCGTAGTTTCCCTGGTTCTGGGCGCCATCATCGTTCTCGTATTCGTCATCCCTCACCTCGTTGACAAGGCTTATTTCCCGGTGCCGAGGGAAGACACGGGACGCATGGAAATCCCATGGGCCGTCCACCAAGCTCGGGCGACCGTTGACTTCTCCAGGAGAAATCCAATCCTCACCTGGGTGCTGGGCGGCCTGAACTACCACAAGGAACACCACCTGTTTCCTCTGATCTGCCACGTCAATTACCCCGGCATGTCCAAGGTCGTGGAGGAAACGTGCAGGGAGTTCGGCGTGCCGTATCAAACGTACGACTCATTCCTGGCGGGCGTTGCCGCGCACTACCGCTGGTTGCGCTGCATGGGGAGAGGTGATTAGGCTCGGCGGACCCCGACGCGCGACTAAATGGCGTCGAGTACCCGGGGGACGCGGACGGGGCAGCCCCAGCCATCCGGGATTTCCTCTTGATGGAAATTTCGTGCCCGAACTGCTTTCTACAGAAGCCGAATGCGGCGAACAGGCTCCGGAAACGGGAGGGCCGATCGTCGGAAGCCTCGCCGTTCCTGAGTTACGAGGATCCTGGCCGACTGGTTTGCCCTGTTTTTGAGAATTGGTATGCTTTGAATACGGAGGTAGTGTTAACGCTTTTTACTCCTCGCCATTCACCTGATACTGCTACTTCGTCGGACAAGGTAATCCCTCTAAAAACATCTTTCAGCTCAAGTGCGGGCTTCCACATACGATTTGAAATCCGCATATGCCTTCCGGTTCAACCGGAGATTGTTTCTGTACGAGAGGTTGCCCACCAAGCTTATCGTCGGCTTGCGACGCTGCCACATGCTGCTCCAGACTCTCCGCAGGATGCGCGGCATGGAATAGAAGCTCCTGTCACAGGAGATCATCTCATCGATAATGCCCTCCAGAGACAGATTCTTATACCGGGCCACCGGGAAGGTCAGCGTGTAATATTTCCAATCCTCCGGAAACGCATTGAGGGCGATGCGGTCCTCCGATTTCATCTGATCCCACAGGCGAGTGCCGGGCAGGGGAGTCAGAAACAGTGTATTGAGATTGTCCACGCCGTAACGGCTGGCCGCCTCGGCGACAAGTTTGCCGATGCCCGGTTCGTCCACGTCCAGTCCGATGATAAAGGAGCCTACGACCAGGATGCCGTGCCGCTGTATGCGCCGCACGGAGGCGCAGAAGTCCCTGCCCTTGAGAAGGTTGAATTTCTTTCCGAGTTCCGAAAGCCCTTCCGGAGTAGGAGATTCAAAGCCGATGAAGACACCGCTGCATCCGGCCTTCGCAGCCAAATCCAGAAGTTCTTCGTCGTCGGCGAAGTTAATGCTGGCTTGGGCAACCCATTGTTTTCGCAGGTTCGCCCGTGCCATGGCACGGAAAAGGTCCTTGGCGCGGGCGATGTGTTCATGGCGTGTGCCGATAAGGTTGTCGTCCACCACCAGCACATACTTTTCACGAATCAATTGGAATTCCCGCACCACATCCTCAATGGATCGCTGCCGGTAATGAGCCCCGTTGAAGGCTGTCACGCTGCAAAAGCTGCAATTCAACGGACAGCCGCGTGTGGTCTGAATGGCGCCACAGGCATACCCCGTAGCCAGCAAATCATGACGGGCGATCGGTACGTCCCTTATATCGGCGAGGCCCCCGTCATATCGCGCCTTCAGGCTGCCATTCCGTGCGTCCGCCAGGACCTGGGGCCAGACGCCCTCCGCCTCCCCCGTCACGACAGAGTCCACACGTTCCATTACCTCCTCCCGGCACATGGTTGCATGAATGCCGCCCATGACGATGGGCACGCCCAGGCGCCGGAAGTGAGCGGCCACTTCATAGGCGCGGTTCGCCTGGGAGGTAAAAGCGGTAATGCCCACCAGGTCCGGCCGGGGCATGACCGAATAGTCCGGTGCGCCGAGGTTCTCGTCCACGATTGAGATTTCCCATTCCGGTGGGGTCAACCCCGCGAGAACCATAAGGCTGAGCGGTTTCCAAACGCGGTAACGGTTCCAGCGGCTTTCCTTGACTTTGACGATGCTTACAAGCGGGTTGGACGGGTTAATCAGATATAATCGCACGGTCTGCATTGACTCCTGTAGAAGAATTTCATGACATATAAGGGAACCGAGCCGACCAATATCGACGGCTTTTCCCCATCGATAGGAGCATTCCAACCCCAACCATCCCCCCATCGAGCACGACGTACTGCAGAAACTCAACGGGAAAGCCGACCGCCGATTCGAAAAGCGCACACCCTATGGTTCCAATGTTATTTCTAATGTTGAGAATCTTTACGTGAATTCCAAGGCATGATGATGATTGGGCAAAAGCGACGGCAGGGGGATTCGCAAACACCAGCAGTGCAAACTATACAGCGCACCGAACTCTCATGAGAACGCCCTTCTACAAATCCCTGTTGCAATTCACCTCGGACTTTCAATCGATTGACTCATTCATGATCTTGCCTCGGGCTCCAACCCGCTCAGCCTGAGGAGGTCGCAGCGAAACCCGGGGGGTACTCCCCCGGATTTCGCATTGCCCTGCCCGGGCCAAGCGCTCTCTCCGAAGCTTTCGTTCATGAGGCGCACCGAGTATTACCCCCGGCCGCGCCCGGCATCGAAAGCTCGAAAAAACTCGAAAAACCATTGCTTTGAGTCAGACGCCGGGTTCCAGAGAATGACTGTCGCCTATTTCGATTTCACTATCAGATTATTCTTTACGGATGTGACCCCTTTCACGCTTCTTGTGATTTGACCCGCTTTCTCGACAGCCTGCTGAGAATTAACGAAACCGCTCAGTTGAACGGTGCCCTTGTATGTATCGACGCTGATCTGGAATGACTTGAGAAGATCATCCTCTGCAAGCGCAGATTTGACTTTGGTGGTGATGACAGAATCGTCAAAGTATTCCCCGGTTCCTTCATGTTTGGATGTCGATGCACAAGCCACTAAGCCGGCAATCAGCATGAGAAGAACAAAGGAACCGATGACCATATTTCTCTTTTTCATAGCAGGTAATCCTTTCTGTAGACACCTCACCTTGTACGGCAAGGGTTCAAATGGTTACAACCGTCTTCGTCCTTGAATAACTTGAATCACCACCACGATGATGGCAATGACCAGCACGACATGAATAAATCCACCCATGGTGTAGCCAGTTATCAATCCAAGCCCCCACAAAATTACGAGAATCACAAATAATGTCCAGAGCATCTTCGTCTCCTTTCTTACAACGCCATATTTTTTAAGTGGAACCCTCCTGATATTTATCGATAACAACGACTATTTCCTGTCAATAAGTGAAATATGAATTATGCTACAAGTCGAATAGCTATTTATTATT
Organism: uncultured delta proteobacterium; assembly: GCA_963826125.1. Classification (GTDB taxonomy): domain Bacteria; phylum Desulfobacterota; class Desulfarculia; order JACQYL01; family CAWGVV01; genus CAWGVV01. The sequence goes on from CAWGVV010000001.1 coordinate 2,737,686, forward strand.
CCAAGTCATGTTTTTTTCCGGCATATTCATCTTTGTCTATTTCTCCTTTTGCATAGCGTTTCTTCAAAGTATCTAGAGGTGTTTCATCGATCGAACGGTCATTACCTTTTGATTTTGAAATCTTTAACACAAAATAAATGACAACACCGGCTAAAACAATACCTATTAACCACATAAATCCTCCACCATAACCGTATCCCATCATATTGCCCCAGTTGCCCATAGGGCTATTATGAGCTTGTGTACAAGAATAAAGTGTTATGGCTGAAGGTATTATTAGTATATAAAATATTTTTTTTAACATCATATTTTTACCTCAGCAGCCGATCGAGTAGCGTGTTAGGTGATTCCGCCTCGATCCAATTGCGGAACCCTGGACGGCAAAGTACTGTAAGAGCGCAGCTTTCTCGCAGAGTGACAGCATTGCTCTTTGATTCAACCGCATCAAAGATGCTCAAAACCGTTCCGGAGCATGATACGCCACTCTACTTCCCCACGACCTTCTTTATCTGACCGATCTTTTCCTGAGCTTTCCCGGCTAGGTTTTCGTCTTGGCCTTCGGCTTCCAAGTCGGGATTCATGCTTACTTCCCCGGCGATCTCCTTGATCTTGCCCTTCACTTGGTGCAGCTTGCCTTCTGCCTGGTCCCTTGTGCCTGATTTCATGATATTTCTCCTGTTGGATTTCGGTTTGACTTAAGTTAATTCGAAAAAATATTTTGGTACTTTTCGAAGAATTCCTCGATTATCAAGCGATATAAGTAAAATATCACTTACCCATACATAATAAACCCAATTACAGCTTATCAACAAATTCCATTTCTCGTTTTAGGTCCTTTGCATTTGCGCTTTACCCAGCGCCAGGTCAGCCAGGAATTCAAAAACTTCCATACCTTGCAAGTCGGCCGTTTTCTCACCGCGGACATATTGCATTACCCACGCAAGGTCCAAATCGTTTCCCGGCGAAAAGTCTCCTTTTTTCAAACCCAGGGACAGGGATTTTTCGTCGAAGAGGATGAGATGCTCAAATGCGTGAACAGGTCCGTTTTCAGGTCCTGGTCCTGCAAAAATCTGTATGTTCCGCTCCAGAACCTCAAGGAGCAAGGGCTCGAAACCCAACAAGTAAACAAATAGATCCAACGATTCCTGTATCTGCTCGATGGATGCCTGTTCCACACCCTTGCGTGCATCCTCCATCAGCAGCGTCAGGTCATCTCCGGTATAACTGAGATCCAGCAGCGACAGGGCGTTGGTGTGCAATCTTTCAAGCGACTCCTTTCCCTTACTCGCAATTACGCCCTTATCATTCAAAATCTTCTTAACGTTTCCGAAGCTGAACATCTCCTGCCAATGGGGACTCTTGCGAAGAGCTACATCATCCACCGTAGTATGATAAATAGCCAGTTCGTTGTCGAACACCAGCACCTCCATGATCGCACCATCCAGTGGGCGCACGTAGAGCTGGAGATCCCTCACGTTCCTGAGTTCAAAATCGGTCATGTCGAGAAGGTCTTGGACGAGCTCCTTGTCCACCCACCGGCTTCCGGGGGGCTCCCTGATTGTGGAATAGAGTTGTTGAAAAAGCCTGTCGATTTTAATTTTCGTTTTCAGTTTATCTTTGAAAGACATGGCTGCAATCTCCTCGTAAGGCGAGTTGTGACGAGTTCCTATACATGTTGGATCCACTCTTTCTCGGACGATTGCACTACTGATAAAAGCGTCGTCACGGAACATTATCTTATTGAACAGGAGATATATTGTTGTCAAAGGAGTCCCTGATTTCCTGCGGAGGGGTTATTCCTTCCGAGACCCTTCAACTTTTCCTCTTTCCAATTCTTGAATATTTTCCTGTAATTTGTTGATTTCCCTGTTCATACTCCTTCCATGAAAAAATTTCTTCGCCAGCTTTGGTAAAGTCAAAACCGCCACAATTGCTCCACCGATGAGAGAGGAATAAAAGATCAGGGCGGTAATGGATAGCTGAAAATTCCAGAAGAAGAACTTGAAATCCAAAGGCATACTGTTTTGTATTGCTGTGATGACAATTACCAGAAGAAGCAAAAAGGTTATGATTAATGAAGCATACATGATTAGTCCCCTCAGATCCGTCGCAGAATCACTAGAATATTCCTTAGGACGAAAAACAGACGGATATCGTATGGATAGTTCCGTCGTTTCGTATTTTGTAGCAATTTAATACCTGTATATTGTTTTTTCTGTTCTTGTGCCTTTCTCTTGTCCACAGTAGCTGCTTCCTATTCTCGCATCCATTCTTCCAAATTTGCCGGAAGTCCGGCTAGGTTTTTTCATGGATATTCATCGCGCTACTTTGTCATTATCCCACGACTGCAATGACCAGCGCAAGGAGGGTACTGATAATTACCATAGCCCCCACCCCATTAGTGAAATCTCTACCTTTGAACAAATTATCGGGCGATTCGTATCATTATTTCCCTGGCATCTTGGTTCATTGTCTGAACTGGATTATTTCGGCACATAACAAACGTGGAAGCCGGAGATGGCCGATAAGTATAGACGGACATTTGAGCTTTGACCGAGTGGAAGCGAGCCGGCTGGTTTATTAATAAGCCCGGGCCTTATCTGAAGCGGACTGAAAGGATGATATACTGGAAGTCGAAGGAAAACTCTCTGAAGGGCCGTATCCCTTCCGCCGGAGACAGCCGAGCGCACGCGTTTCTCGTTCATATCTGTTACAATCTGAAGGAGGCGGTGTCCTCGGAGGCCGCATGAGCGATTCCTGCGGAAACCTGCCCCTTTTCGGGGCAGGTTAATCGATAAAGCCTCATCTTTGCTTGTGCAAATTACTCTCACTATCCGGGAACGGGAAAATGATTATTTTACTACAAGTTCATGGCTCACGTAAAACAGGTGATGAAACCGACTCCAATAAAGGTCTTGGCTAACTTGTAGGTTTCATGTTTTTTGGCTTTGCTCGAAAGGGCCGTATTGTAATATTCTTTTGGCGTCGTTGCGCGTGGGCGTGATCCCATTTTGCTCCATTCGATAAGGGTCGGAGGGGAAATCATTCGATGATGCGTGCTATGAAACATTCCAGCACAGGCCCTGTGATGGGACCTGTTTTTTTATTTGTCGCGTTTCTCTGTCTGGTCACTGTGTCCGGCTGTGCGTCCCTCCCGAATGTACAGGAAAAGATGGGCCATGAGCTTTCAAGAACGGATGAACCGACAAAGATCATGGGGTCTAAAGGAAAGATTTCTTCAAAAACAGGTAACGCCATGATCAAACGGCTTGAAAGGCAGGTCGATGCGACTGAACTTCTGCAGCAGCAGGTTCAACTGATGCAGTCCATCAGTGGGAGCCCTTTAGTGGACGGCAACAAGGTCACCTTGCTCATTGACGGGAAGGCTACCTACGCAGCGATGTTTGAGGCCATCGAACACGCCCAAAGTACCATCAATTTCGAAACGTACATACTTGAAGATGATGAAGTCGGCAAACGATTTTCCGATCTACTCATCCGGAAAAGTGCTGAAGGCGTACAGGTGAACCTGATTTACGATAGTCTTGGATCGATGTATACGCCGGTCGGTTTTTTTCAGCGATTACGCGATGGCGGGGTTCTCGTGCTTCAATTCAATCCCATGAATCCCGGGAACGTACTCGAGGGAAAGGATTGGGAATTACGCAACCGAGATCATCGTAAGATTCTGGTCATCAACGGCGCCATCGCATTCACCGGCGGAATCAACATCAGTAGTGTTTATTCCGGAAGCTCAACCGTTCGGTCTCGTGATGAGAAGAAGGATGAACCCTGGCGGGATACGGACGTTCGAATCGAGGGTCCGGCAGTGGCGGAACTCCAAAGGCTATTCATGAACACCTGGGAAAGGCAAAAGGGGCCGGCACTTCCCGGCAGGGACTATTTCCCCCATGTGAAGCAAGCCGGAGACACGCTGGTTAGGGTGGTCGGTAGCTTACCGGGTGAAACGAATCGACTCATATTTATTATGTACATGTCGGCAGTCACTCATGCGGAAAACTCAATTTTCTTGACTACTGCCTATTTCACGCCTGACGATCAAATGATAGAGGCGCTCAACGAAGCTGCAGAGCGCGGCGTTGAGGTGAAGATATTGCTTCCCGGCTACAGTGATTCCAATTTGGGTATCTATGCGAGCCGATACTACTTTACCCGGTTGTTAAAAGCAGGCGTGCAGTTGTTTGAGAAGCGCGGAGGGATGCTGCATGCAAAAACTGCAGTTATCGATGATGTCTGGTCTACTGTCGGATCGAGCAACCTGGACACGGAAAGCCTCCTTACCAATGACGAGGCCAATGTCGTGATCCTCGGCCGGGACTTCGCCGATAGTATGCAGGCAATGTTCGAAAGAGATTTGAAAGAGTCTGATCAGGTGCGTCTGGAGAAATGGGAAAAGCGGTCGTTCGAGAATCGCATGAAGGAATGGTTCTCGCATCTGTTCGAACACTTGCTATAGTAGCGACGGGATGGCCTCCCTCAAGGCTTTTGACTTCCTTGCGGGTTGATGGGTATCCTGTATGGCGTTGTATTATTCATCAACGTTTTTGTGCTGTAGAATCGATTGCCCGGTTAGTTCAGGAATCATCGCCATCCGGTCGATATGCTCAGCTCAACTTTCATATTGATTCGTTTGTGCCTCCCCGGCCGATGAGTACCTGAGCCGCCTTACGCTGGGCATCGCGCGCCGCGGCAACCCCGTTTTCCTCGTCGCCCAGCACCAGCTGGATGTTGGTCTCCAGCATCCTGTTGGCCTGGTGTCCGATCTCGATCAACCCCTGATAAGGGGCGATAAGGTAGATGCGTTCGTCCACGTTTCACCTCCCCGGAAGCCTCCGCATGAGAGCAGATGGGCCACCCTAACCCCGGTGACAATTCTTGTCCAACTTTCGGGACCCGTTTTTTTCCTCCTCATGGGTCCGGCGGTGTTGGGGCGGTACGGCGGCTCTATCCAAACAGTAAGGGAAGGCGGTTCATAGTGCGGGCTTTGTATTGTCAAAATACGGTATTTCCCTTATTTATAATCGTCGTAGTACGAATTATAATGAGTACATAATGACAACACTATTTCTACACATGAAAGGATACAACAATGAATTGGGATCAGATAGAAGGAAACTGGAAGCAGATAAAGGGTCGTGTAAAGGAGAAATGGGGGAAACTTACCGATGACGATCTTGATGTCGTAAGTGGAAAGAAAGACCAACTGGTCGGCAGACTTCAGGAAAGGTATGGATGGGAACGCGAAAAGGCGGAACGAGAAGCCGACGCCTACATGAAGGGCATCTGATCTCCTTTTCGGTGCCGAACTCCTGAATCGCACACTCCTCGGGGCGGCCCTGAACGGAAAAGATGCCGGTTCATGCGAACGGCATCCCGGAAGGGCCGCTTCATGTTTTTCAAGGGATGAAAGTTCCCATGAGCCGCGCAGGCAATCCCACCCGGGTCACGGGTCACACAAACAGGTATCTACACGACGGAGGCGAAGCGGAACATGGATCAGAAGGCGGGTACATCGGCCACGGTTTCAATCCTGGCGGCCATCGGCAGCTACATCATCACGTTCACCGGTCATCCGGTATGGGGATTGATCGCCGGAGCGGTTTCCATTCCCTTGGGGGTGATCGGCATCATCATGGCGGCTTCCCCAAGGGTAAGCGGCGGGTTCATGAGCCTGCTGGCCATATTCCTGGGCGTGGTGGCGACCGCCGTCGCCATATTGGGTATCGTGGGAGTGATTCTTTTCTAGCGGGCGGGTTCGGGTCGGCCGCGGTTCCGGAGGAAGAGAGCTTTGTCGCTACCCGGCCCCGAGGATGAACGCGTCCTTGATAACCGCTCTCAGATCGTTGATCACGCCGAACGAATCCCTCAACATTCGCCGGTCCATTTCAGAGAGCGATTCCGGGTCGACGAAGTTGTCGGGCTCCAAGGCTTCCTCATACAGCTCCTGCTGATGGAGGAGCCTGATGTTCATCTGGAATTCGAATGCCTGGCTGGCACTGGTCATCAGTTCTCCGCTGATGTGCCCCCGCTCCGCCAGAAGCTGCAATCGTTCCAGGGTGTTGGTTTCCGGAACGCCCGCCTGCAGGGCCATGAGCCGGGCGAAATCCACAAACGGCGTAATCCCCTTTGTTTTCAGGTCCAGTCGGTTCTTGTGCGGACCGTTCCTTTCCACGTTGAACTGCCGGAAAAAGGAGATGGCCGGAGCAGTGGTAACGCTGTCGCGGGCCAGATACCTGAGGAAGACGTCCTGACCCTTGAGTTCTCCCATCAGGTGGTCCCGCAGCGTGCGGCCCAGGTCGAGATCGCCGTAGCCGGGCCGGAAATCGAAGAAGATGGTGGACAGCAGCACTTCCTGCGGTTCGGGTTTGTGAATCCAGGTGTCGAAATACTTTTTCCACACGGAGTAGGGTTGGCACCATTTGGGATTGGAAGCCATGATCCCGCCCTTGCAAAGGGGAAACCCGCTTGACGCCAGGTCGCCGACCGCCCGGCGACCAAATTCCTCGAAGTACTCGCTTGCCGCCTTGCGCTCCGCTTCGCTGTCCGGGTCGCGATAGATGATGCCGTTGTCCTGGTCCGTGCGGAAGGTCTGTTCCTGTCGGCCTTCGCTGCCCATCAGCAGCCAGCAGAATGGCACCGGCGGGTCGCCCAGAATCCGTTGCAGGAGGTAGAGCAGCCGGTCGAGAATGGTGTCGTTGATGAGGGTGATCATGCGGGTGATGTGGCGGGCCTTGGCTCCTTCCAGGATGAGCGTTCGGACGATTCGCGGGCTCTGCAGTGCGATGTCGAAGAGCCCTTCCACGGTTTGCTGATCGCGGATGGTGCGGATCATGTAGAGGGGAGACGATCCCTGCTGCACCATCAGATCGTGCCCGCTCAGCACCCCGACGATCCGCCCCGATTTCTCCAGCACCAGGTGGTGGACCCGCCGCCGCATCATGTCCAACAGGGCGTCGAAGCAAACGGTGTGGGAGGGGATGGTCTTTATGGGGAAGGCCATGATCTTATCGACGGTAGTTTCCGGGTCCACCCCCCGGGCCAGCACCTTGGTCCGCAGGTCCCGGTCGGTCATAATGCCGATGATTTTCCCCGTCGGGTCCTCCACCAGCAGACATCCCACCCGCTGCATGCTCATGGTCCGGGCCGCCTCGGCGATGGAGGCATAGGCCGATATGACGACCGGGCGGCGTCGGATCACGTCCCCTACCTGGGCGCTGAACAGGTACAGGGAGCCTTGCGTGCTCGCGGAGACGCGTGCGCGCTCCAAAGTGTCCAAAGCCTTGCCAACGTAGCCATCGCACAGGGCCTTCAGATAGTAATTGGAAATGCTCAGGTGAGTTGAGACCAGTTCGAGGAAGATGTCCTTGGAGATGGTCAGGAAAATGGCGTCCTCGACGGTATGAACATCGAGATTGGACAGGCTGCCGCGCAGGAGCGCCAGCTGCCCGATGGCTTCGCCCGGACCGCGAACGTATTCCAGGCTCACTTCGCCCTGCTCCCCCATGAGGAACACTTTGACGCGCCCCCGATACACCAGCCGCAGACGATCCACCGTCGACTGCCCCCGCTGGAGGATGGCCGCGCCGCGAGGAACGTGCTCAATGCCGCAGTGGGCGGCGATGCCGTCGATGGTGAGCGGCGGAAGGGTGTCAAAGGGGGGAGTCCCGGAGAGAAATTCCCTGATGGCCTCCGGGTCCGGGTCCTGCCTCGTTTTCGCTGGGGACATTCGCTCGCCTTCGTGCGGTTTCTACCGGCGGTGAAAAACGATGCCTTTCTCCTCAACCGGGAGGGAGGGTACGCCTCACGGCGCCCGGCAAACGGCGAGGAAAGGATATCCTCAAGAAAAGGCGGGGAGACGGTTCGCAAACAACCGTCCCCCGTCCGTCGAGGGTGTCGATACGGGAGTTACCGGGTTCTGGTCTGCATCAGGGTGTCGACCACCGTCGGATCGGCGAGCGTGCTCGTGTCGCCGAAGTTCTCCGTGTCCCCGGAGGCCATCTTCCTCAGGATACGCCGCATGATCTTTCCGGATCGGGTCTTGGGCAGCCCGGGCGCCCAGTGAATGACGTCGGGCGACGCGATGGGTCCGATTTCCGTACGAACGTGGGAAACCAGTTCCTTCTTCAGCTCCTCAGTGTATTCGTGGCCGATTTTCAAAGTCACGAAAGCGTAGATGCCCTGTCCCTTTATGTTGTGGGGGAACCCCACCACCGCCGCTTCGGCCACCGCCTGGTGGCTCACCAGGGCGCTTTCGACTTCGGCCGTTCCCATGCGATGGCCGCTGACGTTGATCACGTCGTCCACCCTTCCGGTGATCCAGTAGTACCCGTCTTCGTCCCGCCGGGCCCCGTCTCCGGTGAAATAGTACCCGTCGAAGTCCGAGAAGTAGACCTGCTCGAATCGTTCGTGGGAACCGTACGTAGTGCGGAGCTGTCCGGGCCACGGGGCTTTGATGGCCAGACGGCCGTTGACGCCGTTGCCTTGGATTTCCTTGCCTTCGTCGTCCATGAGCGCCGGCTGCACGCCGAAGAACGGCAGGGTGGCCGAACCGGGTTTGGTCGGGATGGCGCCCGGAAGCGGCGTGATCAGGATGCCGCCGGTTTCCGTCTGCCACCAGGTATCGACGATGGGGCAGCGTCCTTCACCCACTACCTCGTGATACCAGCGCCACGCCTCCGGGTTGATGGGCTCGCCGACGGTACCCAGCACCCGCAGGGATTTCCGGCTGTGTTTGGTGACGAAATCGTCGCCCATACGCATGATGGCCCGGATGGCCGTGGGCGCGGTATAGAAGATGTTCACCTTCCATTTGTCCACCACTTCCCAGAAACGGCCCGCGTCCGGGTGAGTGGGCACGCCTTCGAACATGAGAGTCTGGGCGCCGTTCAGCAGGGGCCCGTACAGGATATAGCTGTGGCCGGTGACCCACCCGATGTCGGCGGTGCACCAGTACACGTCTCCGTCGTGGTAATTGAAGACATACTTATGGGTGAGAGCGGTGTACACCATATACCCGCCGGTGGTGTGCAAAACGCCCTTGGGCTGACCCGTGGACCCGGAGGTATACAGAATGAACAGCGGGTCCTCCGCGTCCATCCAGACCGGTTCGCACTGATCGTCGGCCTTCTGCATGAGATCGTGCCACCAAATGTCGCGGTTTTTTTCCATGGGACAATCGATTCCGCGCCCCTGACCCACTCTCTGCACCACCACGCATTTGGGCACTTTCAAGCCGTCCTTTTCGGAAGCCGCCAAAGCCTGGTCCGCAATCTGCTTGAGCGGAACCGCCTTTCCCCCGCGATAGGTACCGTCGCTGGTGATGAGCAGGCCGCATTTGGAATCCACGAGCCTGTTCTTCAGCGATTCGGCCGAAAAGCCTCCGAACACCACGCTGTGAATGACCCCGATCCGGGCGCACGCCAGCATGGATATGGCCAGTTCGGGGATCATCGGCAGATAGATGGTGACCCGATCGCCCTTTTTGAGGCCGAACGCCTTGAGCACGTTGGCGAACTTGCTCACTTCCCGGTGCAGATCCCGATAGGTTATGACCTTGTCTTCGCCCGGTTCGTTTCCCTCCCAGATGATGGCCGGCTGGTCCGCCCGTGTCTGCAAATGGCGGTCGAGGCAGTTGTAGGTGATGTTGGTTTGCGCCCCTTCGAACCATTTTACGTAGATCGGCCCTTTACTCCGGTGGAAATTGTAGTCGAGGACCTTGTCCCATTTTTTTCGCCAATAGAAATCCTCGGCCACGCCCGCCCAGTATTCATCCGGCGTCCGCACGGAACGATCGTACGTGTTCCGGTATTCTTCCATGCTGGAAACCCAGGCGTTTTTCGAGTATTCGCTAGGGGGATGGTAGAGTCCGTTGTTCATCTTGATTCTCTGATCGGCCATGACAGCTCCTTTCCTGAATTCATCCCTATGTATACTGTATATATAGTACAATCGAAACCGTTTTGCATCATATCGCGAACGTCTGCGACTTATGAAACCGGCGAATCACCATACGCCCGCCACCCGGACCAGGTCCTTCAGCGTGCCCCACCCCGCCCGTTTTAATTCCACCAGCAACCGCTGAAAGATGAGCGCGGTCGCCAGCGCGTCCCCCAGCGCCGTATGCCGTTCGGGAACATCGATTCCGTACCGTGCGGCCAGCGCATCGAGGCTGCACCGCTTGGCTCCCTTGCGCTGTCCGTAGGGATCGGGTTCCAGCAGGGCGTGCCGGCACATCAGGACCGTGTCGACCACCAGATTCTGCAAGCGGAAGCCGTGCTGCTGGCGCATCACCCGGTTGATGAAGAACATGTCGAACCTCGCATAGTGCGCAACCACGATGTCGTGCCCCAGATATTCCAGAAAATCGTCGAACACTTCCCAGGCCATGCGGGCCGAACGGATCATGTCCGGCACGATGGCATGAACGTAGATGGATTCCACCGGGATGTACCGGCCGGGGTTGACCAGTTCGTCGAAAACGTCCCCCACCCGAACCCTGCCGTCAACCACGCGGAAGGCGCCGACACTCACCACCCGATCCTTTCGGGGGTCCATTCCGGTGGTTTCCAGGTCCACGACCACAAAACGGTGGGACAGGGCCGAAGCACTCGGCTCCAAACCGTCCAGTGCCTCGAGGTTGTGCCTCGCCCTCGGCCTCAGATTCCGTCCCGCGGTGCGGGTCCGCACCCAACGGTTGTACAATTTGGGTCCCAACACGTTCATCGATGCCTTCCTACCGGGACATGCGCGCTTGCCGCTTCATCGCGGCCTCGTGCGAAAAGTTCCGGCCGTCGGTTCGAAACGGCGATTCGGCCGCCCCGCCATGGTAGCGGTCCCGCACGATGGCCTGTAACCGCCGGATGGCCGCGAAGCTGTATTTCATGGTTTTTCGCTGCATCATGTTCAGCCGGGGCGCCGCAATCACCTGATCGTTCCTGACCCCGGATTCCGCCACTTCCAGGTACTTGGACACCCAGAGGAAGGTGATGAAACCAAACGCCTCGTGCAGGTCTTCCTGCAGGCCGCCGTCCAGCGCCGCCGCCTCGGCCGCCCGCTTCAGCCGGTCCAGGGTATTGGTCGAAGGGATTCCCAGCTCCAGCGCCAAGATACGGGCCGCATTGACGATGGAATCCAGTACGTCCCGTTCGATGTCCAGGCCGTCGGTATAGCTGCCGTCCGTTTTGACGACGAAATCGCGGAAAAAGCCCAGAGGCGGCTGAGGCGCGCCCGATCGTTCCGCCAGGGATTGAAAAACGCCCGGGTCCTTCAGCGCGGCCCGCAGGCCCTCCCGCAAAGGCTCCTCTATGGCCAGATCGTCTTTCAGGACGCGCGTATCGAAAATCAGTTCGGGGTACGGCGCGGGCACGTTCATGGCATCCCGCAGCCAACCGCCGAACCTGCCGTGCCACGCCGAGGCGTCGCGGCAGCAGGCGGCGACGCCGAACGCGGCTTCCCGGGCCGGTGCGGTGGAGGTCAACCAGGGACTCAGCGCATCGTTCACCCGGCGGGTGAATCCCATGAACCACTCCCGCACCACTCCATCCCGTTCGCCGGGGACGTCCTCATAGATGAGGATATGGTCGTGCCGGTAGGGAGGCACCTGCTCGTTCCTCCCCGCACGCCCCAATGCCAGCCACGTGTAGCGCACGGGGGCGTCGCCGAGGCCCTCCTGCATCATCTGCCGTTCGCACATGGCGAACAGTTTTACGTAGAGCCGATCGATGATTTCACTCACCAGGTCCATCATGTAGTCGGCCGAGCTTTTCAGGTGCACGAGCAGTTTGAGCAGCCGCAGCAGCCGGGGATGGAAACGCCGGACATCCTCCGGCGAAGCAACCTTGTCGATTTCCCGGGCCAGGCCGACGGGAGAACTGCCCGTTACCACGTTGATGTCGTGATCCGTGATGATGCCCACCACCCGGTCGGCATCGGTGACGAGCAGGTGGTGCACGCCCCGTCGGGTCATCTCCAGGAGAGCTTCGAAGGCGAACGCCTCCCTGGATATGGTGAAGGGCGGTCGGCTCATGATGCGGACGACCGGAGCGTCGGACGACAATCCCGCCGCCAGCACCCGGGAGCGCAGGTCGGTGTCGGTGACCAGCCCCAGCGGATTTCCGGAACCGTCGGCTACCACCATGGAACCGACCTCCCGGCGGGTCATCCGGATTGCCACCTCCCGGATAGTCGTTTCCGGGGTGCAGGTGAACACCCGGGGATTCATCAGGTCGGCGGCTCTGCCCCGCATCTGAACGGCCATTTCCAGAAGGCTTTCTCTGTCGGAATCTTCATACGCGCAGTGGGACGATTCCGTAAAAAACGATTTGACCCGCCCGGCCAGGGAAAGCGTGTAGTGATGCCGGAAAGCGTCGTGGCTGCTCAGCAGGTCCGTAAAGTCCCCGGCGGGCAGCAGGAACGCCAGCAGGTCCTCCATGGCCGTCACGGTGGCCGTCGCGCGATCGCCCCGGATGATGCCTCCCGCCCCCACGGTTTCGCCTTCACCGCGTACGTCGAGGAGGCGCTCCTCCCCCGCGCCGGCCGCTTCGGTCAAACGAACGGAGCCCGAATAGATGACCATGAGGTCCGGGGACGGTTCGCTGCCCGCTTTGATGACTACCTGGCCGCGGGGAAAATACGCCAGTTCGGCGTTGCGGAAGATGGCGCGGAGGTCCTGGTGGCTCAAGGTGTTGAAGGGGAATATACGGGACAGGAAATCGAGCATCCGAATCACGGGAAATCGTCCCGAGTCCCGATTTGCCGACGACTCCCTGTCCGGTCCCATGCTATTTGGATTCCCCTTCACCATTCACCTGAACGCCCATTCGGTCCAGCATGGAACGTGACTGTTCCCTCAGGCAGGCCAATGCCGGACCGGGCGCGGCCAATCCCAACCGCAGGGCCGGGACGGCCGAAGCCCCCTTTTCCAGAAGCATTTTCTCGGCCTCCCGCTGTTGAGCCCGGTCGTCCAGGCACAGTCGGATCACCAGGTCGTCGGGGTTCTTTACATATCTCCACCCGACCTCCTGATAGACGACGTCCCCCAATAATACGACCATCCACACGATCAGGATACCCCACGTCTTCATGGGAACCGAATCCGGCTTGCCTCCCCGCGCCGTGCGAATGCCTTTGTAACAGAACCAGGCCAGGGTTACGGCCAGAACCACGAGGACCAGAGAGGGCGACACCATGAGGAAAGGCATCAATCCCCCTTCCTCCCCCTGAAAGGAATTGACCCGGTAATAAGCCCAGAGAGGGCGCACCGCCTTCAGGCTGAAAATAGCCGCGGCGAGGCAAAAAACCGCCATGGACGGTAAACCGGCCCACCACCTCCTCTTCCAGAGAAGATAGGAAAGGGTGAAAAGGACCACCGAAATCGCCAGATAACCCCAGCGGTCCAGCGGCGCTATTCTACGCAGGGTCAGAGCGTCCGTGCTGATGATGATGACCAGGGGAACCAGAGCGGGCGCAGCCACGGCCAGGCAGGACTTGAAAAGTTCCCTGACTTTCTTCATATCCCGTTTCGGAACATCGCGTTTCGGGTTGCGTGTCGGCAAAAGAGACTCCTGTATTTGTTGCACGAGGTTTGCGCATCCGGCTGCCGCCGGAACGGCTGTCGAAACTCCATACCGTGAGGGGAAGGGATTCCCGCCGCGGGGCGGGAATCCCTTGGAACATTCCTTCGTGAACCTCGACGACTATCAGTGAGCCACCGCTTCCCCGGCGCCTTTCGGAATACGGATGCTCTCGACGATCTGTCTGACCTCTTCCGGAACCGGAGCGGTTACCCTGGAAACCGCCACGGCCACCACGAAGTTGATCAACATGCCTATGGTGCCGATGCCTTCCGGAGTGATGCCGAAACACCAGTTGGGGTATCCCATGAACTTGGTCTGGATGATGTACACGGCGGTGAACACGATACCGGTGACCATCCCCGCTATACACCCTTCCTTGTTCGTGGATTTGGTGAAGATGCCCAGGAGGATGATGGGAAAGAAGCTGGACGCGGCCAGGCCGAAGGCGAAGGCCACCACCTGGGCCACAAACGCGGGTGGGTGGATGCCGAACCAGCCCGCGGCGACCACCGCCACCGCGATCATGATTCTACCGACCAACAGACGTTGTTTCTCCGTGGCGTTGCGGTTGATCACCCGGTAATAGAGGTCGTGGCTGATGGACGAGGATACCACCAGGAGCAACCCGGCTGCCGTGGAAAGGGCCGCGGCCAGACCTCCCGCGGCGACCAGCCCCACGATCCAGGCGGGCAGTCCGCCGATTTCGGGATTGGCCAGCACCATGATGTCGCGATCGACATACAGTTCGTTGGCGTTTTTGGTCAGTTCGTTGGAAACCAGGGGCTGGCCCATGCTGCCGTCTTTTCCGGTGAATTGGGGCCTCCCCACGAAGGGGGGGCCTGCCTTATACTGGATTTTTCCGTCGCCGTTCTTATCGACCCAGGCGATGAGCCCCGGTTTCTGCCAATTTTTGAACCAGCTCGGGGCAGCAGTGTAGCTCACTCCCTCTAGGCTGTTCACCATGTTGTACCGGGCGAAGGCCGCCACGGCCGGAGCGGTGGTGTACAGGATGGCGATGAAGAAGAGCGCCCAGCCGGCGCTGATTCGGGCGTCACGGACCGAGGGCACCGTGTAGAAACGGACGATCACGTGAGGCAGGCCGGCGGTTCCAACCATCAGTGCAAAGGTGATGCACAACACGTTGAGCATGGAGGTGCTCTGTGTGGCGAATGCCGCCGTGTATTGGGTGAATCCGAGGTCCGTGGCGATGACGTTCAACGTATCCAACAGGTATTTTCCCGCATCCGGCCCTCCCGCGATCGTGCTCCCAAATCCGATCTGGGGTATGGGTATGCCGGTGACCTTCATGGAAATGGCAATGGCCGGAACGAGGTAAGCGACGATGAGGACCACGTACTGGCAGACCTGGGTCCAGGTGATACCCTTCATCCCCCCCAGGGCCGCGTAGAAAACCACGATGCACATGCCGATGATGACGCCGGTGTTGATGTTCACCTCGAGGAACCGGGAAAAGACGATGCCCACGCCGCGCATCTGCCCCGCCACATAGGTGAAGGAAACGAAAATGGCGCACACGGCGGCCACCAGCCGGGCGGTGTCCGAATAGTACCGATCACCCACGAAATCGGGCACGGTGTATTTGCCGAATTTGCGCAGGTAGGGAGCCAGCAGCAACGCCAGCAACACGTAGCCCCCGGTCCAGCCCATCAGATAGTAACAGCCGGGATAACCGAGGAACGAAATCAGTCCGGCCATGGAAATAAAGGACGCCGCGGACATCCAGTCGGCGCCGGTGGCCATGCCGTTGTACAACGGAGGTACGCCCATCCCGGCGACGTAAAACCCCTTAGTGTCCTTCACGCGGCAGCGCCATGCAACCACGATATATACCGCGAACGTCAATCCGACCATCAAATAGGTCCAACCGAGTATACCCATCGTACTGTCTCCTCCTGGAATGTGGTCTGTTGGAAAAGGAGGGGGGTCCCCCTTATTCTTCCACCTCGAACTCCCGATCGAGTTTTCGCATGATGCCCACGTAGACGAAGATCAGAACGACGAACACGTAAATGGAACCCTGCTGGGCGAACCAGAATCCGAGGGGAAAACCGCCGATCTTTATGTGATTGAGCGGTTCGACCAAAATAATGCCGCAGACGAAGGATACGAAAAACCAGACCGCGAGAAGCCAGAGCATGATTTTGATGTTTTTCCGCCAGTATAAGTTCAAATCCTTAGACATGTCCCCTACCTCCATTTTTTGGCGGCAAAGCCGCAAGTGAGGGTGGATTGCCTGTCTAAACCTGGAGATTCACGCCCGCCCGCGGAACGACCGCGGTCTCGAGTCTTAATACATGCGGAACCCGGGGCTCGGGGCGAACTACACGGAAATCTCCCAACTCGGCGAGTCCCGGCATTTCAACATAACCTGTTATGCATGCATGATTATCTATTTAACGGAAGCCCTGAAGAAATTGCTATAGGGAGCAACCTGTATTCAGCGGGGGGACACCCCCCACGGGGGGGGAAATCGTCGCGAGGGGGGCCCATGCGGCCGGGGACGACGGACGAGGGGACTCGGTTCAGTTACTCCTCCCAGAGGTCGGGATTGAGGACGCCGATTCGAATGGCTTCCTTGACCAGTTCCATCCGGTCCTTCAGTCCCATTTTTTTCATGATGTTGCCGCGATGCTTCTCGATGGTTTTCGGGCTGATGGACAGCAACTGCGCGATGCGGTTCGTGGAATTGCCTTCCGCCACCAGGCGGAAAACCTGCTGCTCCCTTTCGGACAGAAGGTCGTACCCCCGAACCTGGGGCTTCTCCTGCCGGCTCTTCAGATAGACCGACACGACTTCCGCCCTGATTTTCGAACTCATGTAGTACTCGCCGCGCCACGCGGCCCGCACCGCCTCGATCACATCCGAGGCGGGAGACGCCTTGAGGACGTAGCCCAGCGCGCCGGAATCGAGCATGTGATGAATCATGGATTCCTTACTGTGCATGCTCAGCACCACCACCCTGCATTCGGGTACGGTTTCCCGGATGAGGGTAATCACCTCCAGACCGCTGACGCCCGGCATGGCCACGTCCAGCACCACCACGTCGGGGCGCATCCAGCGGACCATTTCCAGGGCTTCCAAACCGTCGGCCGCTTCGCCCACGACCTCGATGTCGTTTTCCTTTCCCATGATCTGCCGCAGCCCTTCCCGGACCACGGTGTGATCGTCGGCGATGAGCACCTTGATTTTAGTTGCCGGCATACGTTCCCCCACGGTTTCGAAGCAAGGTAAAACCCTCCCCGTTGGATTCGCCGTCTAAACGGTTACCCGAATCGTTGTGCCGTGCGCGGGCGAACTGCGAATGTCGATGACGCCGTTGACCGCTGCCACGCGTTCCTTCATTGAGCTGAGACCGATGCCCGTCCGGGCGGGACCGACTTTCGTATGAACCGATTCCGGACTGAAACCGCACCCGTTGTCGGAAATCACCATGATAACCGTTGGATGGCTGTAGGTTAAGCTTATTCTGACCCGGTCCGCTCCGGCGTGTTTCACGATGTTGTTCGTGGCTTCCTGGAGCACGCGGTAGAGCGTGATTTCAGCGTTCGGATTGATTTTGCGGTTTTTAAACCCCATGGCCTGAAAGATCACTTCGCACCGCGGCAGCGTCTGACGCAGTTCGTTGACGTACCACCGGACCGTGGGGACCAGCCCCAAATGGTCCAGCATGTCCGGGCGCAGGTCTCCGGCAATGTTGCGGATGGTTTCCGCCATGCGTTCGATGACGGCGATCTGCTTGTCGAGGGTGGTTTTTATCCCGATGTACGTTTCGGGCAACGCCTTCCGGGCAGACTCGATGCCCAAGTAGAGCGCGGTCAGCGTCTGGCCGAACTCGTCGTGGAGATTGGCGGCCAACCGGCGGCGTTCGTCCTCGATGCTTTCGATCAGCCGCCGGCTGAGGTTGTGAATCTCCTCCTCGGCCATGCGCCGTCGGGTGACGTCGCGCAGGTAGACCAGATTCATCATGCGGCCCTGGTAGTTGACGGTGGTGGCGCTGACCGCGATGTAAATCGACGTCCCGTCTTTCCTGATACCCTTGAAGTCGTACCGTGTCGGCGCGTCCAGTCCGGCCTGGCGCCTTCGGGCGATGTCGAGCACCCATTCCCGGTCCTCGGGATGGATGATAAGGGCGAGGGGGCGGCCGATGACTTCCTCGGGGGAACCGTATCCGAATATTTCCGGAAGCCTGCTGTTGCCCCACACGAGCCTTCCTTCATCCACGACGACGATCCCGTCGCTCGATCCCTCGATGGCCAGCCGGTACCGTTCCTCGGATTCCTTGAGCTGCTCCTCGGCGGTCCGCCTCCCGTTCATCTGTTCTTCCAGTTCGCGGATTTTCTGCGCCAGCTCCTCCGCATGCCCCTGGATGAGCATCTCCCGTTCTCGATAGTAATCGATCTTCTTGATCAGGTCGCGCGGCGTGGCCCTGAGGTTGGTGAGGATTTCGGCGAAATGGGCCTTGAGGGCTTCCGCTTCTTCCGAGGTGAAGAACTCCGACTTGATCAGGGCGCGATTGGCCATGGCCGCCCCGATGGAACCGGCCAGCAATTTCTCCACCAGCCGGTGCAGTTCGGCAAGCTCCGGGATGGTGGCTTTGGTTCTGCCTTCCAGCCGGGCGTCGCGAACGGCGGATTCGGTCAGTTCCCTGGCCTTTTCCGGCGGGAAATAGCGGTCGAAAATATCCAGGATGATGCCGAACTTTTTTTCTATGGGGCTCGCGGGCTCCCCTTCCGGGACACCGGTCATCACCGGCTGCCTTTCGATGGCGTCCATGAAGGCTTCCCGCTGCCCCTGGCTGTCCGAGGCGGGTTCCCGCAGAAGGCTCCCCACGATGTACAGGGTGAGGTTGGCCAGCAGGCTCCAGAAGGCGGCATGGGCGATGGGGTCCCACCCGTCCAGGAGGAACAGCGCTTCCGGACGCAGGAAGGACCATCCCCATGGGCCGTCGACCAGCAGACCCATGTCCAGAATTCCCACCCGAGCCAGAATGGGAATGACCAGGGTATAGGCCCAGACGGTGAATCCCGCCCACAACCCCCACAACGCCCCCGTCTGGTTTCCCTCTTTCCAGAGCAAACCGCCGAACACGGAAGGCGCCAACTGCAGGATGGCGCAGAACGAGATGAGTCCCAGGTCCGCCAGCGGAAAATGGCGGCCCACCATCCTCTCGAATCCGTATCCGGACACGATGAATACCGCCACGATCATCCACCTGGTCTGGAGCAGCCGGTGGGTGATCACGTTCAAGCGGGGCACGGAATCGGCCAGGGGAAGAAGCAGATGATTGCTTATCATGGTGGACATGGTCATGGAGCAGATCATGATCATGGAAGTAGCCGCCGAAAACCCTCCGATGAACACCAGGAGTGCAAGGGACCGGCGACCGTGATCCAGCGGCAACCGCAGAACGAACGTGTCGGCGGTGGCCGGCGAATACCCGCTTAACAGCCCGCCCAGGGCAATAGGGTGAATGAAGAGGTTGATGAGGAACAGATAGAGGGGAAACAACCAGATGGCCCAGCGAAGGTGGTTTTCCGACTGATTTTCCACCACGGCGATGTGGAACTGCCGGGGCAGGCATATGATGGCATTGGCGGACAATACGAAATAGCTAAACCAGGTGATGAGGCCGATTTCCTTCAACTGGTTGTTCGTCAGGGCGGACACGGTCGGGTGCTGCTCCAGGTTGGCAAGGAGGTCCCCGAACCCTCCGAACATCGAATACACCACGAATATGCCGACCGCCACCAGAGCGACGAGCTTGATGATGGATTCTACCGCCACCGCCATCACCATTCCCTCGTGCCGCTCCGTCGGGTCCATGCGCCGCACGCCGAACATGATGGTGAAGAGAATCATGAGGCCCACCACAATGACGCCGACATGTGACTCCATCCAGGCGGATGATTGGCCGTCTCTGCCGGTGATCACGGAAAACGTGGAGAGGATGGACTTGAACTGGAGGGCGACGTAGGGGATGGTGCCCACCATCGCCACCACGGTTACCGAAGCGGCCAGTTTGTCCGACTTGTCGTACCGGGCGGAGATGAAGTCGGCGATGCTGGTGATGCGGTATGCCGATTTCAGCCTGACCATTTTCTGCAACAACCGCGGCCAGAGAACGATCATCAGGGTGGGGCCGAGATAGATGGCCAGGAAAAGCGGGCCCCGGTGCGCGGCGAGTCCGACGCTTCCGAAGAAGGTCCAGGAGGAGCAGTAGACCGCCAGGGAGAGTGAATAGACGATGGGATTGTTGACGAGGCTGTAGCCCTTCGAGGCCGCCCGCTCCGTCCAGAGAGCGAGGAGCCACAGGAGTCCGATATAGAGACAAAAGATCAAGATGACGAAATAGCTGGTCGCCATCCGGCGCTTATCTCCTTCTCCTCTCCCGGAAAATTCCCGAAAACATGCCGATCACCAGCAGCCCTGCGATGACGATCAACCAGACGACGTTGAAATACAGGTAATAGCGATAAAACGTCCAGCTTGTGCCCAGTGAAATGAGGGGAATCGAAAAAAGGAGGAGCGTCCCCAGGAAGATCAGGAACCAGAACGCCGGTTTGTAGAGCAGGCCGGGTTTGTTTTTGGGACGGTCCGCCACGACGGGGCTCCGCTGGACGTCACTTTTTCCCGAAAACGATACGGGGTGCCTGACTTACCTTCGATATTGAAGAAACGACGGAGTTTGCAGTGTTATAATAATTTTTTATTGTGGAGGTCAAACCATAGCATGAAAAGGCGGACGCCGGTGGAGAGAAAAGAGGTTCCTTCCGGCGGCGGATGGAATTTTACCCGTCCTGATGAAGGGTAGAACGTAGATGGGCGACCGACCGGCCGCCCCTGTGTCATTTTGGCTGAAAAGGCGCAATCAACAAGCGCCCGTCACCGATCGTCGGTTGGTCCCGCGCCGTCACGGTCTTGCCTTGGCAAGTCCCACGGTTTCCAATGCCGATTCCATTTCGCCCAGCACGTCCGGGTCGTCGATGGTTGCCGGCTGCTTGAATTCCTGATTATCCGCGATCTTCTGGATGGTGCCCCGCAGGATTTTTCCGGAGCGGGTTTTCGGAAGCCTTCTCACCACCAGGGCCAGTTTGAAACTGGCCACCGCGCCGATCCGGTCCCGGACCATTTTGACGACTTCCTTCTTGATTTCTTCCTCACTGCGATCGACTCCCGACTTGAGCACCAGCAGGCCGATGGGAATCTGGCCCTTCAGCTGGTCGTGAACGCCGACGACGGCGCATTCGGCCACGTCCGGATGATCGGCCAGAATTTCCTCCATACCGCCGGTGGAGAGCCGGTGGCCGGCCACGTTGATGATGTCGTCCGTCCGGGTCATCACGAACACGTAGCCGTCCTCGTCGATGAACCCTGCGTCGCCGGTTTTATAATAGCCTGGAAATTCGGCGAGATACGATTTGACGAATCCGTCGTCGTTGTGCCAGAGGGTGGGCAGCGCCCCCGGGGGCATGGGAAGCTTCACCACCAGCGCTCCGATTTCACCCGCAGCCACCTGTCGGGACTGGTAATCGACCACCTGGACGTCCCAACCGGGCGCGGGCTTGGTGGCGGAGCCGGGCTTGACTTTGTATTCATGGAGGCCCTTGCAGTTCGCGCAGATGGCCCAGCCGGTTTCCGTCTGCCACCAGTGGTCGATGACCGGAACCCGCAGATTGTTCAGCGCCCAGGCGAGAGTGTCCGGATCGGTTCGTTCCCCAGCCAGGAAGAGCGTCTTGAAATGGGAAAGATCGTAGTTCTCCTTCATTTTCGCCTGCGGGTCTTCCCTCTTGATGGCGCGGAACGCCGTGGGTGCGGTGAACAGTGCCTTCACCTTGTGTTGGGAAATGACCCGCCAGAACGCTCCGGCGTCGGGCGTTCCCACCGGTTTTCCCTCGTACATTAGCGTCGTGCATCCCTTGAACAGGGGAGCGTAGACGATGTAGGAGTGGCCGACCACCCATCCCACGTCCGACGCCGCCCAGAACACGTCACCGGCGTCCATGTCGTAAATGGCCTTCATGGTCCAGTTCAGCGCCACCATGTGCCCGCCGTTGTCCCGCACCACCCCCTTGGGCTGACCGGTCGTTCCCGAGGTGTAGAGGACATAGAGCGGATCGGTGGCGGCCACCGGTACGCAGTCGTGAGGACGTGCCTTGCCCATCTGTTCTTCCCAATCGAGGTCGCGGCCGGGAATCAACGAAGCCCTGGCCTGGTCCCTCTGGAAAATGACGCACTTGTCCGGCTTGTGGTTCGCAAGACTGATGGCACTGTCCAGCAGAGGCTTATATTCGATGACCCGGGCAACTTCAATGCCGCAGGAAGCGGAAACGATCACTTTGGGTCGGGCGTCGTTGATGCGGGTGGCCAGTTCGTTGGGCGCAAAGCCGCCGAACACCACGGAATGGATGGCTCCCAGCCGGGCGCAGGCCAGCATGGCCATCACCGCCTGGGGGATCATGGGCATGTACACGATGACCCGGTCGCCCTTGGTGACTCCCTGGGCGGCCAGAACTCCGGCGAATTTGGCTACTTCGTCCCGGAACTCGGAGAAGGTGTAGGACTTGACGGTGTTCGTGACGGGGCTGTCGTAGATGAGCGCCGGCTGGTCTCCCCGGCCGTCGTTTACGTGGCGGTCGAGGGCGTTGTAGCAGGTGTTGAGTTCCCCGCCCGAGAACCAGCGGTAGAACGGCTTGCGGGAATCATCCAGTACCTTGTCCCATTTTTTGAACCAGTGACACTTTTCCGCGTGCTCTCCCCAGAACCCTTCGGGGTCCCGCAGGGATTTTTCATATGCCTCAAGGTAAAGGTCGGTCATGATTCCCCTCCGTGAAAGGTAATTGTGAGGACAAATGGACGGCTTTCAGGAATTTCTCGATAACGCGGATCGAACAGCTCCCTCAACGATACTCCCAATCATGAAAAAAGCACAATGGGGGGAGCCCCCCATAATCCGGGAGCCACCCTACCTCCGGTCCGCCGTGGGTCCGGAGACGGCCTGTCCGTTCCGGCGCCGTAGCCCGGCGTCCGACGCGGTACGACGCGAGTTGGCAACGGCAAAAAACGATGGGTGTTTCGGACGGCCCGGGCATGGCGACGCTTGTCATTTCGAGCGGCAGCGAGAAATCTCGGTGCTGCGCCCCGGTCGAAATGGCCAACGGGAGAGATACGCATCCTCCGTACGGATTGTCAAAGGAGATCGCCCGAAAGCACAATGAAGGATCAGCGGAGAGAAAAGGGAGGAAGGATGCGGTGTTCTAGAAGGAAGAACCGGCTTTCGACAAACGCGTCTTCGCCATGTGATCCAGCATGCGCTGCCGGACCTCGGACATCAACCGCTTGGAATTCTTCTTTATCGCGGGATCGCTTACCGGAGGGAGCACGGTGACGGTGATGACGCCGGGCCTGACCCGCATACTGCCCTTTGGAAGCACCTCCCGAGAACCTTCCACCACCACCGGCGCCACGTCGCAGCCGGACATGGAAGCCAGGATGAATGCCCCCCGTTTGAACGGCATCAGTTCGCCGTCGCCGGAACGGGTGCCTTCGGCGAAGAAGAGGACGGAACTTCCGCTGCGAATTTTTTCCGCGGCTTCTTTCATCAGTTCGATGGCCTTGCCTTTGTCGCCCCGATCAATGAAGAGATACCCCGCCTTCTTCATGGCGTAACCCCACAGGGGTACTGCTTCCAGCTCCTTCTTCACCACGAACTTGAAGTCCACCGGCAAACCGGCCAGAAGAGCCAGGATGTCGTATTGGCTCTGGTGATTGGACACCAGGACCAGAGGGTCCCTGCGCCCCACGATGTGTTCCGTTCCCCGCACCCGCAATCGCACACGGCTGCCCAGCAGGAGAACCCGCGCCCACGGACGCGCCCCCAGGCGGTGGGTGAGCCGGCCCGTGGAGTCGAACACGAACAGACAAATGGAGATGAACGACCAGACGGCCGTCTGGGCGAAGATATAGAGCAGCACCAGAACGAGTCGCGTTCGTCCGAGAAAGGGATACTCCTGTCGGTGGTTCAGGGATTCCATTCCAGAACTGCCGCGCCCCAGGTGAGGCCCGCCCCGAAAGTCACCATCAGCACCTTGTCGAGCGGCGCCAGCATGCCGTCCTTGCGAGCCTCGTTCATGGCGATGGGAATGGAGGAGGATGAAGTATTCCCGTACTTCTGGACGGTGATATACATCTTTTCCAACGACAGCCCCAACCGTTCGGCCACCGCGCTGATGATCCTGAGGTTGGCCTGATGCGGCACCACCAGCGATACTTCCTCAATGGCCAATTTCGCACGTGCAAGAGTCGCCCTGGCGATTTCTTCCAGACATTGGACGGCCTTCTTGAACAGCTTGTTGCCGTCCATGACAAGGTAGTACGGTTTCATGTGGTTGATGCGGGATTTGATGTCCAGCCCCTGCCGATGTTCGCAGGTGTCCACCGCGTAGAGGAGGTCGCCGTAACTTCCGTCGGACCTCAGATTGATGGCCCGGATTCCGGTGTTTTCATCCGTTCGGGACAACACCACCGCACCGGCCCCGTCTCCGAGCAGCACGCATGTCGAACGGTCCGTCCAGTTGGTTACCGAGGAAAGCACTTCGGCCCCCACCACGAGCGCATGTTCCGCCTCGCCGCAACGGATGGCGTTGTGCGCCATGGAAAGCGCGTAGATGAACCCGGAACAGCCGGCCGACACGTCCATGCTCGCGGCATTGGCGGCGCCGATCTTCTGCTGCAGGGTGCAAGCACAGGAGGGAAACTGCCGATCGGGCGTCACCGTTCCGACGATCACCAGATCCAGCTTGTCGGCCGGGAGGGCGGCCATCTCCAAAGCTTCGCGGGACGCGGACGCGGCCATGTCGGAGGCGAACTCGTCGTCCTTGGCGATACGCCGTTCCTTGATTCCGGTCCTCCGCACGATCCAGTCGCTCGAAGTTTCCACCATCTTTTCCAGGTCCTGGTTGGTGAGAACTGTGTCGGGAGTGTAAGATCCCGTGCCGACGATTTTCGAATTGCACATGGTATGAATCATACGAACCTTATAAGAAGGCGTCCGTTATGCCCGACAACAACGGAATCACCTTGGGAATTGGAAAATCACTTCCGGAATAGTGTGCAAAATTTGTTCCGGAACACGTTCAAGGCCGGACACTACACCATAGATTGCCAGCTTCGTTTTCCACGTAACATCCTCGTATAGCCGACTGACGTCATGATGTCAATATTTGTTAAGAAAAGCGATGGCGCACGGAGGTTAAAGATAAAGGAGCAAAAGTGAGAGTTTTTTTCACGCTAGTGAAAAAAAACGGCTCTATCCGAGCCACGCGGAAAGAGTGTCGGCAGGATCTTTCGTCAGTCGCACCAGAAATTCAGTTCTTATTTTATCTCCTTGTGGACTCGCACCGGTTCTCCCCCGGCTACGGAAAGCATTCCAGCGGCATTCCCCCGATTGCATGAAATTTCGAGGAATCCGTTGCTCCCGACGAGCGCCAGAAGCGTTCCGGGATCCGCTTCCGCGTAACTTTGTTTGAGGCCGGGGATCGGTGTACCGGCAATCGTAATGAGCGGCCGCGGGTGGCAATGGGCCAATTTCAGGTCTTCCTCCCGGATATTGGTGATCAGGTTGCCAAAACGATCGACGTGCACCACCTCTCCTTGCACCAGTCCCCCTTCCACCCGGGGAAGGGGGAACCGAATCCTCTCCCACCGGCCGATGCGGACACCCGCCTGTTCCGGCTTCACCCCCCTGCTCAGGTGGGCGGCCACGGGTGCGAACACGTCCCGCCCGTGAAACGTACAGCTCACCCGGTCGAGGAACAGTTCCGCGTTGGTCAGGTGGTACACCGCCTCGGGGTCCGAACCGGAAAAAGCCAGGGAAAGGATGCCGTTGTCCGGGCCGATGAGGAGCCGGTTCCTCCATTTCACCAGCAGCGGCTTCCGGTCCGTACCCACTCCCGGATCCACCACGGCCACATGAATCGACCCCTCGGGGAAACAGGGTACCGCCGCCGCCAGGGCCAGTGCGCCCGCCATCACGTCCTGGGGGGCGATGTCGTGGGTGAGGTCCAGTATCCTCGCCGCAGGGTTTATCGACAGGATAACGCCCTTCACGGCCCCGACATATCCGTCGGAGGTACCGAAATCCGTAAGCAAGGTGACGAGACGCGAAGTGGTCATGGTTGGAATGATAATTATGGATGGGATGATAGTATATGGCGGGGAAAACCTTTTTTAGAAAAAAGGTTTTCCCCATACCCTTTTCCAAAAAATTTTGAGCGGCTGCCTTCGGCAGCGATGGCCGGGACCTGCGAGTTGCATGCCCCAAGGTATGCAATCCAACGAGATACAAAGTCCCCCTTTGAAAAAGGGGGAACCGCTGGAAAAGGTTTGGGAAGGGGGTACGGGGGAAACCCTTTTCCGAAAGGGTTTCCCCCGCTTCATTCTATTCTCCCTGCCGTGCCCTTACACGTTTTCGATGAGCATGGCCATGCCCTGGCCGCCGCCGATGCAGAGGCTCGCCAGGCCCAGTTCGGTGTTGCTCCGTTTCATCTCGTTGGCCAGAGTGATGACGATCCGGGCGCCGGTACAGCCAATAGGATGCCCGATGGAGATACCGCTGCCCACCACGTTGGTTTTGTCGGGATCGAGCTTGAGTTCCTTCATGCAGCCGATGGCCTGGGAGGCGAACGCTTCGTTCAGTTCGATACGTCCGATGTCACGGGAGGATACTCCCGCCTTCTTATACACCTTCTTGATGGCCGGGATGGGGCCCAGACCCATGTAGCTGGGGTCCACGCCGCCGGAAGCGAACGCCTTGATGCTGGCGAGCGGCTTCATGCCCAGTTCCCTGGCCTTGTCCTCGCTCATGAGCACCAGGGCCGCGGCGGCATCGTTGATGCCCGACGCGTTGCCCGCCGTGACGGTTCCGTCCTTTTTGAATACCGGCTTGAGCGCCCCCATTTTTTCCGCCGAAGTTTCCATGGGACGCTCGTCGGTATCGAACATCACGGGAGCGCCTTTGCGCTGGGGAATGGGCACGGGCACGATTTCATCCTTGAACAGCCCGGATTTGATGGCCTTGAGGGCCCGAGCGTGGCTTTCGGCGCCCAGTTCGTCCTGCTCTTTCCGGCTGATGCCGCAGGTGGCGGCGATGTTTTCGGCGGTGATCCCCATGTGGTAGCCGTAGAAGATTTCCCACAATCCGTCGAACACCATCAGATCGATCATTTCAGTGTTGAACATGCGGGCTCCCCAGCGTGCGGTGGGCATGGCAAAGGGCACCCGGCTCATGTTCTCCATGCCGCCCGCCATCATGACGTCGGCATCGCCCAGCATGATGGACTGGGCGGCCAGCGCAATGGCCTTCATGCCGGAGGCGCACACCTTGTTTACGGTAAAGGCGTTGGTTTCCTTGGGGATACCGGCCTTGATCATGGCCTGGCGGGCCACGTTCTGTCCCTGGCCCGCGCCGAGCACGTTCCCCATGATCACTTCGCCCACCACCACGGGGGTGAGGGAACCGTCGTAATCGTAACTGCTCTTCTCCAGTTCGATCATTTCCGGATTTTTGATGGCTTCCGGCTCCATGCTTTTCAGTTCGTCACCCGCCACCGGGCGCAGCCCCGCTTTTTTCAGAGCGGCTTTGAGCGCCAGTGCGCCCAGGTCCACCACCGGGATGTCCTTGAGTCCGCCGCCGAATTGCCCGACAGGAGTTCTGGCTCCGGATACGATCACTACGTTCTTCATGGATGGTCTCCTCTCCTTGCCCATAATGCGGATTACCGCCGTCGGAGGCGGCCTCCTTTGGCCGGCCGCTACGGACCGGACGGGATTTTTATTGGTTGTACACCACGAGCGTCACCGCTTCGCCGCCGCCCAGACACAGGGATGCTTCACCGATTTCCTTGCCGGTGTCCTTGAGTGTGTGAATGAGAGTGACGAGCACGCGGGCGCCGCTGGCGCCGATGGGATGGCCCAACGCGACTGAGCCGCCGCGGATGTTGACTTTCGCGGGGTCGATCTTCAATTCCTTGTTCACGGCGCAGGACGACGAGGCGAACGCTTCGTTGATTTCGTGCAGGTCCACGTCGCCCACGGTGAGTTTGTCCTTGGCGAGCACCTTGGGGATGGACAGGATGGGCGCCACCAGCACGTACTTCATGTCGAGTCCGGCGGCTCCCTGTGCTCCCACCTTCACCAGCGGCTTGACGCCCAGTGCATCGGCGCGGGCGCGGGACATGAGCACCACCGCGGCGGCGCCGTCGCTGATCTTGGACGCGTTGCCCGCCGTGACGCGGCCGTCTTTCTTGAAGGCCGGCCGCAGAGATGCCATGAGTTCCGGGGAGGTCCTGGGTTTGCGTCCTGGAATTTCGTCCTCGTCGAACACCAGCGGATCGCCCTTGCGCTGGGGAATGATCACCGGCACGATTTCTTTTTTGAACAGCCCCTCTTCCTGGGATTTCCAGGTCCTCTGGTAGGAGCGGAAGGAGAGTTCGTCCATATCCTGACGGCTGATGTCGTATTTGTCCGCCACCAGTTCGGCACTCATGCCCATGTGAAAGTCGTTCACGTGGTCCCACAGCCCGTCATGGACCATGGCGTCGATGACGTTGGCGTTGAACATGCGGTAACCGGTCCGCAGTTTGGGCAGCAGGTAGGGGCAGAGGTTCATGTTTTCCATGCCTCCGGCCACCACGACGTCCGCGTCGCCGCACTGGATGGCCTGAGCCGCCAGCATGACGGACTTGAGGCCCGAGCCGCACACCTTGTTCACCGTGATGGCCCCCGCCTCCCAGGGAAGTCCGGCCTTCACCATGGCCTGCCGGGCCGGGTTCTGGCCCAGGCCGTGAGGCAGCACGCATCCCATGATCACTTCGTCCACGTTCTCCTTGCCGATACCGGCCCTTTTCACGGCTTCGTCGATGACCAGAGCGCCCAGATCGGTGGCGGGGATGGAGGCGAGCGACCCGGAAAAGTCTCCCAGGGCGGTGCGGCACGCGCTCACGATTACCACTTCGTTCATAGAAATCTCCTTTATGGAATCATGGGCCATGGTTTGCGGCCCTGATCGTTCGAGGGAAACGCGGCGGAAGAATCCGGCTGAACCGTCTCAACCTCTTTTCAGGTGAATGTGTTCGAGATGACCTCTCCGGCGATCGGTACAACAGACACTGTTCAGGGCACGCCGGTAAAACAATGCGGGGACGGAAAAAAACTATATCGGCGGCAGACTTTTCTGTCAACCGCGGCGTACGGTCCGTCGATGAGCCGTATGGCGGGGGAAAAGGGAAAACCGAACGGCTAAGGAAAAAGAATTGTGTGGAATGAGGGGTAGCCGGTATGCTATTTCTTGAGGGAATGTGATTTCCTCTGTCCTTTGGTTGCGGCCTCCGATGCGCTTCCTCTGCACGTCGGGATACGGCCGCGTCCGTGTCACCATTAACGCTCGCGAGGGTATCCATGAATTACGAAAACATACTTTTCGAACGTGACGAAAACATCGCCATTATCACCTTTAACCGGCCCAAAGCGCTCAATGCACTCAGTCCCGACGTCATGCGGGAAGTGGAAGACGCACTGAAGATCGTGGAGGCCGACGAGGAGATCGGCGCCCTCATCCTTACGGGAGCGGGCGACAAGGCGTTTGTAGCGGGTGCGGACATCAAGGTGATGAGCGCTTTCACCCCACTGGAGGCCAGAAATTTCTCGCGGGAGAGCCACCGGATCATCCGCCGCATGGAGCGGTTGCCCATTCCGGTCATCGCCGCGGTGAACGGATTCGCTCTCGGCGGGGGAAACGAAATCGCCATGACCTGCGACTTCATTTACGCTTCCGAGAAAGCCAAGTTCGGACAACCCGAGATCAACCTGGGCATCATCCCGGGAATGGGAGGCACCCAGCGACTGACACGTCTGGTGGGTAGAGGCCTGGCCAAAGAGCTGTGTCTGACGGGAGAAACCATCAGCGCCCAGAGGGCCATGGAGATAGGAATCGTGAACAAGGTATTCCCCGTGGATCAGCTCATGGCCGAAGCGAAAAAGACTGCCAAACTGATGGCTTCCAAGGGAAAGGTGGCTGTTCGTTGCATCAAGGAGGTGATTGACCGAGGGCTCGATGTGGACCTTGAGAACGCGTTGGCCGCGGAGGTGGATGCCTTCTGCGTGAGCTTCTGCAGTGAAGACGCCAAGGAAGGGTTGAACGCCTTCGTCGAAAAAAGGCCGCCCGTATTCAAAGGGAAACGGTGATGTAATCACCGGGTGTGAACAAGGCATTCCCCGTCGGAATCGGCGTCCACGCCGTTTCGTCGGGAAGGGGACCATCCCCTGCAGGAGAGACCATGGATTTTGAATTGAACGAAGAGCAGAAAATGGTGCAGGACATGGCCCGGCGATTCGCCGAGGTCGAGATAAAACCTTTCGCCGCTGAACTGGACGCCACTCACAAGCACCCCAAGGAAATCTGCGAGAAGCTCGGTGAACTCAAATTCATGGGCATCGCGGTTCCCGAGGAATACGACGGTGGCGGACTTGATAACGTATCGTACGTGGTATCGCTCATCGAAATTTCCAAGGCGTGTGCTTCGACGGGCGTCATCATGAGCGTCTGCAATTCGCTTTACTGTTTTCCCGTGAACACCTATGGCACCCACGAACTGAAGCTGAAGTACCTGAATCCGGTAGCCGGCGGCCAGTCCATCGGCTGCTACGGCCTCACCGAGG
This sequence comes from uncultured delta proteobacterium, assembly GCA_963826125.1. Taxonomy (GTDB): domain Bacteria; phylum Desulfobacterota; class Desulfarculia; order JACQYL01; family CAWGVV01; genus CAWGVV01. The sequence continues at coordinate 2,768,015 of CAWGVV010000001.1, forward strand.
CCAACGCGGGCTCCGATCCGGCGAAGATGCGCACTTCGGCCAAGCTGGACAACGGGGAATGGGTGATCAACGGCGAGAAGAAGTTCATCACCAACGGCAACGTGGCGGATTACGCCGTCATCGCCGCCGTTACCGATCCTGAAAAAGGATACAAGGGAATCAGCACCTTCGTCGTGGACCTTAAAAACACGCCCGGTTTCTCCGTGGGCCGGGTGGAAGACAAAATGGGCATCTGCGCTTCCGGCACGGCGGAACTGGTGTTCGAAGACGCCCGCATCCCCGGAACCAATATCCTGGGCAACCGGGGCGAGGGCTTCAAGCAGATGCTGACCACCCTGGACGGCGGGCGCGTCGGCATCGCCTCCCAGGCCATCGGCATCGGCCGGGCGGTGTTGGACGAGGCCGTCGAATATGCCAAGCAGCGGGAGCAGTTCGGCAAGGCCATCATTGGGTTCCAGGCCATCCAGTGGAAGCTGGCCGACATGGCAGTGGAAATCGATGCGGCGGAACTCCTCACCCTGCGTGCGGCATACCTGGAAGATCAGCACAAGCCTTATGAAAAGGCGGCCGCCATGGCCAAGATGTTCGCATCCGACTCCGCCATGCGGGCGGCGGTTGAGGGCGTCCAGATTCTCGGCGGCTACGGCTACTGCCGCGATTACCCCATGGAACGGCACATGCGGGACGCCAAGATCTGCCAGATTTACGAAGGCACCAATGAAATCATGCGGCTGGTAATCGCCAACAACCTTGCCAAGGGAAAATAGTCGCTACGAAAAGCGGCGGCCGATCACCTCGGCCGCCGCTTTTGCTTCGCCGCACCATCACGGGCATCGGGGAGGCGATCCCTTTCCGGACCCGGCAGGGCGTGAACAAATCCAACCTGTACGGAGGTCGGTTCATGGCGAAACTCTTTATGCAAGAGGAACTCGAACGGGTACGCAAGCAGCAGGAGGGTTGGGAAGAGGAAATCCGACAGATTTTTGCCAGGAACCCCGAACGTCTCCCCCGTTTCAGCACGGTGTCCGATTGGGAGGTGCAGCGCATCTACTCGCCCGCGGACATCCCAAATTTTTCCTACGAAGATGAATTGGCTTTTCCGGGACAGTATCCCTTCACCCGCGGCGTGCAGCCTTCCATGTATCGGGGCCGCTTGTGGACCATGCGTATGTTCGCGGGGCTCGGGAGCGCCGAGGAAACCAACCAACGCTTCAAATATCTGGTAAAGCAGGGCCAGACGGGACTGAGCACCGCGTTCGACATGCCCACGCTCATGGGGTACGACAGCGATTCCCCCCGCTCCAGGGGCGAAATCGGACGATGCGGGGTGGCCATCGATTCCCTGCTGGACATGGAAATCCTCTTCGACGGCCTCTCCATCGACCAACTCACCACGTCCATGACCATCAATCCCCCGGCGTCGGTCATCTGGGCCATGTACATCGCCATGGCCGAAAAAAGGGGTATCCCGCGCAGCGCCCTCGGCGGCACCATCCAGAACGACATGCTGAAGGAATTCATCGCCCAGAAAACCTTCATGTGCCCGCCCCACGAATCGGTTCGATTGGTGGTCGACACGGTGGAATTCGGCACCCGTGAGGTCCCCCGCTGGAACACCATCAGCATCAGCGGCTACCACATTCGTGAAGCGGGCAGCACGGCCATCCAGGAGCTGGCCTTCACCCTGGCCGACGGCATCGGTTACACGGAAGCAGCCATTGCACGCGGCATGGACGTGGACGATTTCGCCCCGCGGTTCTCCTTCTTCTTCAATTCCCACGTCGACTTTTTCGAGGAGATCGCCAAATTCCGCGCCGCACGCCGCCTGTGGGCCCGCATCATGAAAGAGCGGTTCAAGGCGAAGAATCCCCGCTCCTGGTGGCTGCGGTTCCACACCCAGACCGCCGGCTGTTCGCTCACCGCCCAGCAGCCCTACAACAACGTGATCCGCACCACCCTGCAGGCTTTGGCCGCCGTTCTGGGCGGCACCCAGTCGCTGCATACCAACTCCCTGGACGAGGTGCTGGCCATCCCCACCGAGGAAGCGGCCACCATCGCGCTCCGCACGCAGCAGATTCTGGCCGAGGAATCCGGGGTCGCCAACATCATCGATCCCCTTGGCGGTTCTTTCGCCGTGGAAAAGATGACCCGCGACATGGAAGAAGCCGCCATGGAGTACATCAAAAAGATCGACGACCTGGGCGGCATCGTGGCGGCCATCGAGAAGAATTTTCCCCAGATGGAAATTGCCGACGCGGCCTACCGTTATCAGCAGCAGGTGGACACGGGGGAAAAGATCATCGTGGGGGTCAACAGCCACGTGGAGGAGGAAGAAGAGATTCCTCTGGAAATCTGGCGCGTGGAGCCCGACATGGAAGACCGCCAGATGCAGCGGACCCATCGGGTGAAGAATTCCCGCAACAACCGGAAGGCCAAACAGGCATTGGACCGCCTGAAAGACGCCTGCGCCGGGGGCGCCAACGTGATGGAACCCCTCATCGAAGCGGTGAAGCAGTACGCCACCTTGCAGGAAGTGTGCGACGTCTACCGTGAAGTGTTCGGCGAATACCACGACCCGGGATTGTACTAAAACGTCATTGGGGGACCCCCTTTTGGCAAACGGGGGTCCCCCAAACCCCTCCCCGAAAGCCTCAAGTCTCCCTCTCCCTCCGGGAGAGGGTTGGGGTGAGGGCGGTTCCATGTGATATCTCGTTCGGTCCGGTACCGCCGCCGACAGGCGGCAGTTGAAACGTTTTTGAAGGGGGTGTGGGGAAAACTTTTTCCCAAAAAGTTTTCCCCACGTTCCGAACACACCCAACCATAAAGAGGAACTATGGCGGCGGAACGAAAACTTCGCGTGATGGTAGCCAAACCGGGCCTGGACGGACACGACCGCGGGGCCCGCATCATTGCCAGGGCCTTTCGCGATGCGGGGTTCGAGGTGATTTACAGCGGGCTGCACCAGACCCCCGAACAGGTGGTGGCCGCGTCCATCCAGGAGGACGTCGACCTCATCGGGCTCTCCAGCCTGGCCGGCGCGCACCTGTATCTTTTCTCCCGGGTGGTTGAATTGTTGCGGGAAAAAGAGGCCGAAGACATCGTGGTCATCGGGGGCGGAATCTATCCCGAAGAGGACGTGAGCAAGCTCGAGGCATTGGGAGTGAAAAGAATTTTCGGCCCCGGATCGCGACTGGAAGACATCGTGAAGTGGGTGAGGGAAAACGTCAAACCGCGCGAGTGAGGAACCATGACGATTGTGGATAAGATAGTCGCCGGTGACGTGCGGTCCGCCGCCCGGCTGATACGGGACATCGACGACGGCATTCCGAAGGCCCGGCAGATACTGAAGGACCTCTACCCCCACACGGGCAAAGCCCACATCATCGGGATCACCGGGGCGCCCGGCGTGGGCAAGTCCACGCTGGTGGACCGTTTCATCCAGTACCTGCGCGAGCACGACAAGAAGGTAGGCGTGCTGGCCGTTGACCCCACCAGCCCCTTTTCCGGCGGGGCCATCCTGGGCGACCGCATACGCATGCAGCGCCACAGCCTGGACGAAGACGTGTTCATCCGTTCCATGGCCACCCGCGGCCACTTCGGCGGCCTCACGCCGTCCACCCGCAGCGTCATCAATGTCATGGACGCCATGGGCAAGGATTATATCCTGGTGGAAACCGTGGGGGTGGGGCAGGACGAGGTCGACATCGTGCGCACCGCCCACACGACCATGATCGTGCTCATTCCGGGCATGGGGGACGACATCCAGGCCATCAAGGCGGGCATTCTGGAGGTCGGAGACCTGTTCGTGGTCAACAAGGCCGACCGCGACGGCGCGGACAAAACGGTCATGGAACTGCGCCAGATGCTGGAAATGGGGTCGGCCAGGGGCAAAGACTGGAAGCCGCCCATCATCAAGGCAGAGGCCGTGAAGAACAAGGGCATCGAGGAGGTCTTCCGGGCCATCGACGAGCACCGGACGTACCTCATGTCCGAAGGCGGCAAACATTTGCAGGAACATCTCCGCCGGAAAATGCACCTCGAACTGGTGGACCTCATCAAGCAACGCATCATCGAACGCTACATCGGTGAACTGGAAGAAAGCGGCGAACTCACCGCGGTGGTGGACGAACTGGTGGAAAAGAAGCTTGACCCCTACACCGCCTGCGACCGCATTGTGCAGGGCCGGTTGGGCAGATAAGGGAAAGGGGAGTGCGAACCATGAGTGCCAGGAAGAAACATGTCCCCCTGGGAGAACGCATCAAACGAATGAGGAGGGACGGCGGGATATCCCTGAAAATGGTGGCCAACGAGACGGGGTTCAGCGAACCGTTCCTCAAGGACGTCGAATCGGGCGATGTCATGCCTCCCGTCGGAGCCCTGCTCAAGATATCCCGCGCGCTGGGCGTCGATTCCGGCATGTTCCTCAAGGAAGAGGAGAGCGAGGAAGAGGTACGGCGGCGGGAGGAAAGCTACCGCAAGCGTACGGAAGCCTACACCTACACCACGCTCACTCCCTATGCCAAGAACACCCACCTCAAGGCCTTCAGCGTTCGCATCGATCCCAAGTCCGAACACAAGGGTGTGGAGTACCAGCATGAAGGCGAGGAATTCGTGTACGTGGTGAGCGGCACCGTGGAAATACTGGTGGGGGAAAACGCCAACCGGTTGACCGCCGGCGAGAGCGTGCACTTCAATTCCGGCGTGACGCACAAGCTGAGCAACTTGGGGGAAGAAACCGCCGAAATGCTGGTGGTGCTGTATGTGCCTTGACGGGACGGGGTGTCGGACGTTCCCCTACCCCGGCCCTCCCCGCAGGAGGGTGTCGATTTTCGTTTGTGTGGGAGGGAACTTTTTGAAAAAAGTTCCCTCCCACGCCCTCCCTTAAAAACTTTAAGTTATTGGTATCATAATAATAGTATGCGAGCGAATGTCATTTCGAGCGTAGCGAGAAATCTCCCACAGGGGGTGCGGGGGAAGAAATTCCCCCACACTATTTCTCTTTTCCATGCATTTATCGACACCCTCCAGGAGGAGGGTGATTCAAGGTGCAATGAATACCTTGCGCCGCCGAAGGCGGCAATTGAAAAATTTTTGGAAAAGGGTGTGGGAAAAACCTTTTTATTGAAAAAGGTTTTTCCCACCTGTCCCCACCGTTCTTTCCACGTTCCAATGTACCTCACCTGCCCGATCGGAGGGTGCGTATGTCCTTCCCGCTGAATGAAGAACAGCAAATGATTCTCGCCATGGCCCGCGATTTCGCCCGTGGCGAAGTTGCTCCCAAGGCCATGGAACGCGACCGTACAAAGGAGTTTCCCCGGGACATCTTCCGGCAGATGGGAGAACTGGGGTTCATGGGCATGATGGTGCCCGAACAATACGGCGGGGCCGGGGTGGATGCGGTAAGCTATGCCTTGGCACTCATGGAAATCGCCTATGCCGACGCTTCCACCGCGGTGGTCATGAGCGTGCACAACTCAATCGTCTGCGAAGCCATCCTCCGCTTCGGCTCCGGCTCCCTGAAGGAAACCTTCCTGCCCCGGCTGGCCGGCGGGCAGATCATCGGATCCTTCGCCCTCACCGAACCCAACGCCGGCTCCGATCCCTCCCGTCAGGAAACCGGGGCGGTGTCGGTCGGCGACGAGTGGGTGATCAACGGCACGAAGCGGTTTATCACCACGGGGAAGAATTCCGGCCTCACCATCGTCACGGCGAGCACCGACAAGGCCCTCCGCCACAAGGGCGTTTCCGCGTTCATCGTGGAAAAGGGCACCCCCGGCTTCATCGTGGGCAAGGAAGAGGACAAAATGGGGCTCAGGGCGTCCGACACCACGGAATTGATCTTCGAGGATTGCCGGGTGCCGAAGTCCAACCTGCTGGGGGATGAAGGCATGGGGTTCTTCATCGCCATGAGCTGTCTCGACTGCGGCCGCATCGGCATCGCCTGCCAATCGGTGGGGGTGGCTCAGGCCGCGTTGGACGCCGCCGTGGCGTACGCCAAGGAGCGCCAGCAGTTCGGACGGTCCATTTCACAGTTCCAGGGGCTGCGCTGGATGCTGGCGGACATGTCGGTGGAAATAGAGGCCGCGCGGCTCATGGCGCTGTCCACGGCCTACCGCAAGGACCAGGGCCAGCCATTCACTCTGCAGGCTTCACAGGCCAAGCTGTTCGCTTCCGAGATGGTCAACCGGGTCACGGGCACGGCCATCCAGATTCACGGCGGATACGGGTACGTGAAGGAGTTTCCGGTGGAACGATTCTACCGGGACGCCCGCGTTTTCACCATCTACGAAGGCACGTCCGAAATCCAGCGGGTGGTGATTTCACGGGAGCTGCTGAGGTAATTCGTTCACCGGGCGTTTCGCCCCGCTCAGTACCCTTCCTGAATCTGTGTCCCCTGGGGCGGCGAGAACCGAAAGACGGCCTTGTCCACCTTGGCCCCTTCCTGCACGTTGGTGAAGGTGAACCCCGTGTTCTGCGCCGTCAGGTAAGCGATAGTGAGGCTTTTCAGGACGAGGGTATCCGGAACGAACCCCGCGTCCAGGTATTCGAAATCGTTTCCAACGGCCAGTGGGCTGAGGCGCAGGAGCACTTCGTCGCGGTTCTTGCGGAGCACGTTGATCTTGAAGGAGTCGGTCAGCTTTCCCTTGCCCGAAAAAATCTCCGAAATGGCGTTCAGTGCCCCGGACTGCGCCTGCATGTATTTGTAGGCCTTATTCTCATCGGGGATGTACCACCATCCGGTTTTCCCGTCGGACAGCAGTATCTCCTTGCGGGGCGTTTCCTGGTCCAGCCGTATCTGGTTGGGGGTCATAAACTGCAGCACCCCCGTGGATACGTCACGGAAGGTGATCTTCTGCGGCCCGCCCAACGCCTGGCTTTCCGTTACCTGCTCATAGTCCGCCCGCAGGGAATCCACCTTCTGGTAGTGAGCGTTCAAGCGGTCGGTGAGGTCCTTGTCCGACTCGTCCGCCGCCATGGCCGCGGCCGCCAACATCGGAATGATGAAAAAAAGACCGATAACGGTCCCGAATACTTTCTTCTGCATAGTGTTTCCTCGTTTAAGAGAGTTCATCGATACGGACAGGTATGAAAAATCCCCCTCGGCCCCCCTTTTTCAAAGGGGGGTGAGGATCGTCCTTCATTTCAACACCCCAGACGAAAACAATTGGCCGGACAATGCCCGGAATAAAAAACATAAATGCGTATCCAATGAAAAAAAACGACTGAAGTTTTTGCCTCGGTCAAGGGAGCCGCATAAAATTCCCCCCTTTCGCAAAGGGGGGTTAGGGGGGATTTCTCTCCTCCACAGTCATCGACGATCCATTACCGCAATCTGTTCCATAATCGTCCTCAAGATCACTTCAACAACGCCATCGGTTTCTTTCAGCACTTCATTGCTGTTAAACCGTAAGACCTTAAATCCACGATTCATCAGATATGCATCTCGTAATTTGTCCCTGTGTTGATGTTCCTCTTGACCATGTTGCGAGCCATCCACTTCTATTATCAATTTTGCCCGTGCGGAGAAGAAATCAACGATATAGTTCCCGATCGGCTTTTGCCGGTAAAACTGCACGCCGGCTAATTGTTTGTTCCGTATCCGTGACCAGAGCGCCCTCTCGCTGTCGGTAAGATGGTCCCGTAACAGGCGTGATTTTTCTTTCAGGTCCGATCGATACCGTAACATAATTCGAGATGTTAAATCCCCCCCAGCCCCCCTTTTTCAAAGGGGGGAGCTGAGGCCGTGCTTGAACTCACAACATTTGCTCCGAAAACATTTGACCGGACAGCGCCGGAATAAACAACAGAGCTGCGTGTCAAATGGATACGACCACCGAATTCTCCGCCTCTTTTCAAGGCAAGCCGCATAAATTCCCCCCTTTCGCAAAGGGGGGTAAGGGGGGATTTTCCCTCCCCGATCATCCGAATAAACAACAGAGCTGCGTGTCAAATGGATACGACCACCGAATTCTCCGCCTCTTTTCAAGGCAAGCCGCATAAATTCCCCCCTTTCGCAAAGGGGGGTAAGGGGGGATTTTCCCTCCCCGATCATCCGAATAAACAACAGAGCCGCGTGTCAAATGGATACGACCACTGAATTCTCCGCCTCTTTTCAAGGCAAGCCGCATAAATTCCCCCCTTTCGCAAAGGGGGGTAGGGGGGATTTTCCCTCCCCGATTATCCGAATAAACAGCAGAGCCGCGTGTCCAATGAAACGACCACTGAATTCTCCGCCTCTGTTCAAGGCAAGCCGCATAAAATCCCCCCTTTCGCAAAGGGGGGTAAGGGGGGATTTTCCCTCCCCGATTATCCGAATAAACAGCAGAGCCGCGTGTCCAATGAAACGACCACTGAATTCTCCGCCTCTGTTCAAGGCAAGCCGCATAAAATTCCCCCCTTTCGCAAAGGGGGGTTAGGGGGGATTTTCACGTCGTTGCCGGCCCGGAACGTATGGTTACAGCCTGTTCACCAGGACCTGGCGCGGCTTCACGCCGTCCGACGGGCCGACCACGCCTTCCTTCTCCATGATCTCGATCATCCGGGCGGCTCGGTTGTATCCCACCCGGAGCCTGCGCTGGATCATGGAAATGGACGCCTGGCCCGTTTCGGTCACCAGTTGTACGGCCTCGTCGTATTTCGCGTCGTATTCTTCCTCGCCGACGTCCTTGTCCTCTTCCTCCGCCATGTTCAGAATGGATTCCTCGTAGTGTACTTCTCCCAGGTCGCGCAGAAATCCCGCCACGGCCGCCACTTCGGGTTCCGACACGTAGGCCCCGTGGATGCGCTGCACTTTGGACACCCCGGGAGGCAGGAACAGCATGTCGCCGTTGCCCAGCAGTTTCTCCGCGCCCATGTTGTCCAGGATGGTCCGCGAATCGATGCGCGAAGACACCTGGAAGGAAATGCGTACCGGGAAGTTGGCCTTGATCACTCCGGTGAGCACGTCCACGGAAGGGCGCTGGGTGGCCAGGATAAGGTGGATGCCCGCGGCGCGCGCCATCTGGGCCAACCGCGCGATGTGCGTTTCCACCTCCTTGGAGGAAACCATCATCAGGTCCGCCAGTTCGTCGATCACCACCACGATGTACGGCAGCTCCCGGGGTTCTTCCTCCGGCTCTTGGCCTTCCGCCGGTGGTTCCCCCGCCTTTTTGGCCATCTTCTTCAGTTTCTGGTTGTAGCTGCTTATGTTCCGGGCCCCCATCTTGGCCAGCAATCGGTATCTGCGCTCCATTTCCTCCACGGTCCAGCGCAGCCCCAACGTGGCCTGCTTGGGATCGCTCAACACCGGGTGGAGCAGGTGGGGAATGCCTTCGTAGGTGGACAGTTCGATCCGTTTGGGATCGATGAGCAGAAAGCGCACGTCGTCCGGCGACGACTTGTAGAGGATGCTTAGAATCATGGCGTTCAACCCCACGCTCTTGCCCGACCCGGTGGCGCCGGCGATGAGCAGGTGGGGCATCTTCGCCAGGTCCGTCACCACCGGCAATCCCGAGGTGTCCTTGCCGAGCGCCATGACCAAATGGGAGCTGTGGGCCGAAAAGGCTTCCGAACAGAGAATTTCCTTGAGATACACCACTTCCCGCCGGGTGTTGGGTATTTCCACACCGATCGCGGCCTTGCCCGGAATGGGGGCCACGATGCGGATGGAATGCGCCCGTAGGGCCAGCGCCAGGTCGTCTGACAGCCCCGACACCTTGCTGATCTTGACGCCCGGTGCGGGTTCGTATTCGTACATGGTGATCACCGGGCCCGGGGCCACTTCCGTAACGCTGCCCTCCACGCCGAAGTCGAGCAGCTTCTTCTCCAGCAGCCGGCTGTTCATGATGAGACTCTCCCGCTGTACGGTGGTTTCCCGCGGGGGAGGGTCTTCCAGCAGATTGAGCGACGGCGGCTCGTAATTGCCCGGCGTGGGCACGAAGTCGAAGGCCTGCTGTTTGTATGTCGTCTCCTCCGGTTCCTTTATGGTCACCGGCGGAGGCGGGGGCGGGTCCACGATCACTGCTTCCTTGCGTCCGATTTTCTTTTCGTGCTCCTGGCGGACCTTGGCCTTTTCCTTTCGGGCCTTCCGTTTCTCGAACCCCAGCGCGACTCCCCGCCCCACCGTCGTAACGCTCAGCCACACCACCTTGAACAGGCTCATGAGCGACAGGTTGGTGCAGATGAGCATGCCCGCCACCAGCGATGAAATGAGGATGAAGGCGGCGCCGAATCCGCCGGTATAGTGTTCGAGGGAGCTTTTGATAAACAGCCCCAATATCCCGCCGCTGGAAAATTCCGCTCCGAACAGGGTCAACTCACGCGGCCCCAGGGCGAACGTCCCCGCGGTCCCCAGGAGGAGCACCAACCCCCCGCCGCCCAGCAGAACGGGGTGACGGGGGTTCGAACGCGTGAACACGCTGACGGCGGCCATGAAGAGGATGATCGGGAACCAGAAGGCGCTGAGGCCGAAAAGGTGGATCATGATCCCGGCCAAGTGACTCCCCACGATGCCCAGCAGGTTGTGGATTCTCGTTTCGTCGGTAGCCGCGCTGTCCAGGGAAGGATCGGTGGGGGAATAGGAGGCCAGGCTGAAAACGAACACCAGCGTCAGCGCCAGGAACAGCGCCCCTGCCAGTTCCTGGCGCAAGTCCTTCTGGGGGCTTGCTTCCGCCTTCCCGCCCTTGTTGTTTCGTCCGTTTGCCACAACGGGCCAATCTTAGCGAAAATACTGAGAAAGTCAATAGATCGAACCGTGTGAAAGATGTTCGGCCGCGGAAAAGGGGGACGGACACGGGATTTTCCGCTTCACTCGAAATGGTAATCGGGACACTCGGGGGCACATATAACAAGACTTATCCGGCTCCGAAGGACAAGAGGTGCATCCTTCGGTGGAACGAACGCTCGTTCGGTACTCCCCCCCTGCCCCCCTCCATTGAGGGGGGTGGCGAAGCCGGGGGGAGCACAACGACAACACCGATGCAGCTCACCTATGTAAGGATATTGTGGTGTAACGCGGCCGCTCTTGATCATTGCAACACAGCATCTTCCGCCGGAATGACGGATCACGGGGAAACGCTCTTTTATCGACAACCTCCATTGAGAGAGATGCCGAAGGCGGGCGGACGCCCTCAACGAAAACCACGAATGTTCGGCACGTCGTTTCCTCTTACGAAAGACTCCGTTCTGCCATTTCGAACGGAGCAAAGCGCAGTGAGAAATCTCGACGCACCGACACCAGCACGAAATTCACTCGAAACGACACTCGGGCATATCAACCGAATCATCTCCGGGATGGCCGGAACAACTTGTACATCCGGAAGGATAAGAGGCATACTCTCCGGAGTGGCGGATGCTTTTACTCCCCCCCTTGCCTCCTTTGAGGGGAGAGCGGGGTGCAACAGGAGATTGTTTTTTCACTGTTCAAGGCTGATAGAGGGAAGGTTGCGTTGTTCCCGATCATCCTTATCTTATTTAGGAAGGCATTTATCATTGAATTGCGATATATGATTATATTAACACTGGAAAACCGGATTCCATTGACATTTTTCCGGTTTAACGACATAATAGTAAAAGGTTTTGTATTACTTTCGTTCCCGTAGGGAAACTCTTCGCTTTTCACCTTCTTCTTTCTCCCCGCGGTTTCTTCACATAAGGAAAGTGTACCCGTGAATAAAAAGAAAAAAGGAATGCCGGTTCATTCGGACAACGACGTGAAGAAACATTCCGTTCATCCGGAAACGGAGCAACGGGAGCCTGAATCCAAAGCATCGGACACGGCGAAAAAAAAATCCGAGAAGACCACCATTCCTTCCGACGCAGCCGAACCGTCGAAAGGAACTTCCGGCACACGTGGAACTTCCCCGGACGATACCGCTTCCACCGACCTCTTTCCCATTGTGGGCATCGGGTCCTCGGCCGGGGGGTTGGAGGCGCTGGAAACATTCTTCACCCATCTTTCCCCCGAAACAGGAATGGCCTTCATCGTGGTGGCTCACACCAGCAGCGAGCACGAAAGCATGCTGCCGGAGCTCATCAGAAGAAAGACCAAAATGGAGGTCCAGGAAATCAAGGAGGAGCTAAAGGCGAAGCCCAACCACGTGTACCTCCCGCCGTCCAACAGGGACGCTACCCTCGACAATGGGGTCTTTCACCTGGAGAATATCAAGAAATCTCTTGAAAAACGGCTGCCCATCGATCATCTGTTCAAGTCGCTGGCCATGGATCAGCAGGAGATGGCGGCGTGCATCGTCCTTTCCGGTACGGGGTCCGACGGCTCCGCGGGCCTCAAGGCCGTCAAGGAGCACGGCGGCATGGTCATGGTCCAGGACGTCAATTCGGCCAAATTCGCCGGCATGCCCCAGAGCGCCATCGATACGGGGTTGATCGACTACGTTTCGCCGCCCCAGGTGATGCCGGACCAGCTGAGCCAGTATTTCGCTTACATTGTGAGGCGGGATCACTCCCCGGAACTGACGGAAGAGGACCGTTTTCAACGAAACATCGGTAAGATCATTATAATGCTGGGCGCCAGGAGCGGGCATGACTTCTCCTACTATAAAAAAGGCACACTCGTCCGCCGCATCGAAAGACGGATGAGCGTCCGGCACATGGATACCATTGAAAAATATATCTCCTTTCTCCATCGCAACCCGGAAGAGGTGACCGTCCTGTTCCAGGAACTGCTCATCGGGGTCACCAACTTTTTCCGGGACCCCGAGGCCTTCGATTATCTGAAGCGGGAGGTCCTGCCTGATCTGCTCCTCCGGGACAAAGCGGACCCCACGTTCAGGGTTTGGGTATGCGGCTGCTCCACGGGCGAGGAGGTCTATTCCGTAAACATTCTCCTGCTGGAAACCATGGAGGAACTGGGGATATCCAAGGAACTCCAGCTGTTCGGCACGGACATCGACGCGGTGGCCGTCGATAAGGCGCGGGACGGCGTTTATCCGGAAAACATCGGCTCCGATGTTACCGCCCAACGTCTGGAAAAGTTTTTCGCGAAAACCGATCACTTCTACCGAATACGAAAGGAACTGCGGGAGCCGGTGGTGTTCGCGGTGCAGGACGTGATGCGCGACCCGCCTTTTTCCCGGCTGGACCTCCTGGTCTGCCGCAACCTGCTCATCTATCTTGAGCCGGCGGCCCAGAAAAAACTGATTCCGCTCTTCCACTACACGCTCAAACCCGACGGCGTCCTGTTCCTGGGCGCGTCAGAGACTGTCGGCCGTTTTACCGACCTCTTCTCCCCGGTGAGCAAAAAATGGAACATCTATCATAAAAACGAGGTAGGCGCGGCAGCCAAACCGGCCATCGACTTCCCCATGACCAAGCGGTTCACGCCTCCGGTGGGGCTGAAAGGCCGGGAGCCGGTCCCGGCCCCGCGATGGGAAGACGATCTGGCCGATGGAGTGCGATCGCTGCTCGTGGAAAAGTATGTCCCCCCCTGCGTGGTGGTGAACCGTGAAGGCGACATCGCCTACATCATGGGCCGCACGGGCGACTACCTGGAACCGCCTCAGGGACGGCCCACCATGAACATCCTGAGCATGGCCAGGGAGGGGCTGCGCTTCGATCTGAGTTCGGCGCTGCGCAAGGTGGCGGAAACCAATGAGGAAGTGGTGCGGGAAGGGCTGCAGGTGCGGAAGAACGGCGGCATGGCCCACTTGAAACTGGTGGTTTCTCCCATCAGGAACAGGCAAGGTCTGTCCAACATGATCATGGTGCTGTTCGTCGAAAAGCCGGAACCGGCCGCAAACAATGGCGAGGAATGCGGGGAAGAACGGCTCGAAGGCAAGAACCGGCACCCCCATGACCGCATCGTGGAACTGGAAAACGCCCTGCAGAAGAGCCGGGAAGACAACAAAATCGCACTGGAGGAGTTGGAGACCTCCAACGAGGAACTCAAATCGGTCAACGAGGAGATGCAGTCCTCCTACGAGGAACTGCAGAGTACCAACGAGGAACTGGAGTCCTCCAAGGAGGAACTGCAGTCGCTCAACGAGGAGATGAACACGGTCAACAGCGAGCTGCACGAAAAGATCGAGGAGCTTTCGGAATCGTACGACGTCATCAACAGCCTGCTGAACGCCGCCAAAATCGCCCTCGTGGTCCTGGATAACGAACTTCGCGTTGTGCGATTCACCGCCGAGGCAACCAAACTGATCAACCTCATCCCCTCGGATGTGGGGCGCCCCCTGGAGCACGTTTCCACCAACATCGAAAACAACCGGTTGCTGGAGGACGTCCGGGAAGTGCTGCAACGTCTCACGCCGAAAGAGGCGGAAGTCGCCACACGGGACGGCCAATGGTACCTGATGAGGATCGTTCCCTACCGTTCGCCGGACCACAAAATCGAGGGCGCGGTGCTCACTTTCATCAACATAGGGGAAGAGCACGCTCTCCGGCTGGGCCGGAACCAGGATGAGGCGGCAAAGAAATTCGCGGAAGAGGTCGTGGATACCCTGCGTGAGGCGGTGCTGATTCTCGACGGTGAACTCCGGGTCGTCTCCGCCAACCGCACGTTCTATGGCATCTTTCAGGTCCGGCCCGAGGATACCGTCGGTCGGCCCATCCAGTCCCTGGGAAACGGACAATGGGACATTCCGCCGCTCCGGGAACTGCTGACGCGGGCGTTACGGCAGGGGGAATCGTTTCGGGATTTCGCGGTCGAATTCGAATTTCCCCCCAAGGGAACCGGAACCATGCTACTGTTGAATGGGCGACGGCTTGCGTTGAACGATGCAACGGAACCGAATGTCCTTCTTGCCATTGAGGACGTTAGCGGCAAGGAAAGGAGAGAATGACCATGACCCCCGGAAGCCGTTCGTACCTTGATGAAGGACAATTCGAGGACCTGCGCCGGCGCGCCGAAGCATATCTGGGGGGAAGCGAGTCGGATGCGCTTCCTCTTGACGACCTGGGCAGGCTGCTCCATGAGCTGGACCTGTACCAGACCGAACTGCACATGCAGAACGCGGAACTCATAGAGGCTAAGCAGGAAGCGGAGGAAGCGCGGGACCTTTATGCCGACCTCTATCAACACGCACCCATGGGGTACGTCACCCTCACTGAAAACGGATTGATCTCGCGGATCAACGCCGCGGCCCAAAAAGCGTTGGATCTGAGGGAATCGAACGGTTTGCAGACCGCCTTCGTGCGCCTTGTCCACCGAGGCGATCGGGGCCGGTTCTATCGTCTGCTCAACGCCAGAGGTCCCAGGAGAGCGGGCGAACTCCGTTTGAAACGCAAGAACGGCACTTCCTTCCCGGCGCTGGTGGAAGTGACGGACGAAAAAGGGGAAGGCGACGAGCCGGCCGGATGTCGTTTGGGCTTCATGGACATTTCTCTTCGGAAGGAAGCCGAGGATCGCCTGAAAGAGGCGCAGGTACTGGCGGAAGAACGTACGGAAGTATTGACTGAATCCAGGGCCGAGACAGAACGGAAGGCAACGGAACTGGCAGAGGCCAACGCCAGGCTCTCCGCGGAAATCCAGGAACGGAAAGAGGCGGAAAAGAAGGCCAAGGCGTACGCACGGAAGCTCGAGCTGCAGAACAGGGAACTGGAGGAATTCGCCTTCGTGGCATCCCACGACCTTCAGGAGCCGCTGCGCAAGGTGTACATGTTCATCGAAATGCTGCGCGAAAACTATTCCCTGGTCCTTGATGACCGGGCGACGGACTTCATCGCGCGGGCGCTGAACTCCACCCGCCGGATGCAGTCGCTCATCAAGGCGCTGCTCGATTACTCCCGTATCGCCACCCGGGCGGTGGCGACGAAACCCGTGGATTTGACCATGGCCGTGCAGGACGCCGTCGAAGACCTGGAGATACACATCAGAAAGAAAGCGGGCAGAGTGGAAGTAGGAGAACTGTGCACCATAGTGGCGGAACCCGACCACATGCGCCAGCTCTTCCAGAACCTCATCGCCAACGGTCTGAAATTTCAGACGCGGCCGGACCCGGTAGTGAAAGTTTCCGGTACGCTTTTGGATGAGAACGTGGAAGGCAACCCGCTGGGAGTCCATGCCTATCGGATATTGGTGGAGGACAACGGAATCGGATTCGACGAGAAGTACCTGGACCGTATCTGGACGCCCTTTCAGCGACTGCACGGCAAGACGGCATTCGAGGGAACGGGCATGGGGCTGGCCATCTGCCGGAAGATCGTGGAGCACCACGGAGGCAGAATCACGGCGCGAAGCACGCCCGGCGAAGGGTCCGTGTTCGAGGTGGTCTTGCCGGTGGGAGGTGAAGGAAAGTAGGGTTTTCATCAGCGCCCGACCCGGAAGGGTTGGGATTGTAGTATCCACCGAGCGCCGACGGAAAATTTCACCTCTATACCACTCCCGTTATTGTTCCCGCCCCTTCGATTTCCAAGACCCTCACCCGGCCACAGTCACCCTCTCCCAAAGGGAGAGGGTGATGTGGCCCATCGAGGTTACGCAAAATGGTACGTTAAAAACACCGGCCATCCCGAGCTACGTGCACATCTGTGCGGAACTGCCCCCTCTTCCCCCGAGGGTGGCGATAAAGCCTGTCCAAACGTCACCCCGGCGAAAGCCGGGGTCCAGAAGTATTTGAAAAGACTGGATTCCGGCTTTCGCCGGAATGACGAACCAAGGAGAAACGCTCGTTAATCGACACCCTCCCCCGGGAGAGGGTCGGGGTGAGGGATCACGCCGCCTGCCCCGCATTTGCAAAGCGCCGCGTTGCAGCAACCCGGAAAACCGACTCGAACGAACAACGGCCGTAACCCCCTCCCGATCATTTCCCGAGCCGTTCGATCACCATATCGGCGGCCTTTTTGCCCGAAAGCAGCATGCCGCCGAAGATCGGTCCCATGCGGGGGCCGCCGTACACGTTATTGGCCGCCATGCCGGTAACAATGAGGCCGGGGTACACTTCGTTGGTGTTGACCACGGTGAACTGTTCGCCCTCCTCCGCCCACAGGGGCAGTTCGCCGACCACCCGGCCGGTGGCATTGTTGAGGCGAACGTCCATCTTGCGGGTGATGAGGCTGGCAATCTCCGCCGGATGGCCGGTGCCGTCGAACACGTAGGACGCCCGCATGCTCAAGGGGTCCACGTGCAGACCGAGGTGGGCCACCGGCGACCAGTTGAGGACCAGGCCGCAGATTCTCTTCTCCCCGTCCTGCTCACGAAACATGACGTCTTCCGCCTTGACGCAGTTCAGGATCAGGGTGCCCGCCTGCACGCAGTTGGCCACCAGGCGTGCGGCCCCTTCCACCGTGTCGAAGGTGGAATAGCCGTTGCCGCGATCAGTGAGGCGGATACCCGCCTCTTGGGCGATGGGAACGGCGTCTTCCTGAAGCACCGCTTCGTTGAACATCATGCCGCCGCCCCACATGCCGCCGCCGGGAGCCAGCTTCGACTCGACAATGACCGCCCTTACCCCCGCCTTGCCCAGGTAGTAGCCGGCGGTCAGGTTGGCCGGTCCGGCCCCTACCATGGCCACGTCCACGTCGAGGGCCGACGAGAGTTTTTCCCGGTAGGAATCGATGATGAGCCTGCTGATGGTTACGTCGTCCAGATGCATGTCTTTTCCTCTCCTTCCCTTTCGGGACAAAAAAAATGCCGCGTTCCGGAGGGAACGCGGCATGAATCGCCATTCGTCGCGCGGCCGCATCCCTCCGCCGGTATTACCCGGATCAGGTTCCAAGGGTTTTCTCTCAGCCCCAGCGGGGCACCCCTTGCGCCGTTCCTAAATTTTTCCGGACGATTTACCAAAAGGGTCCGTCCGGAAATCATTATTTTGAAGAGTATAGTTGAATAAACCTGGACGGTCAAGTATTCATGTCTTGATAGGGAAGCGTTAATGAGCGAAGAAAGTGTCGAAATCCAGCATGCGGGGGAAAAGGCTATGAAACTTATCGGACGTCTGCACATACTCACCGACGATGTCCTCCAGACGCGCTTCAGCCATGTTCAACTGGCCGGGCTGGCCGCCCGGGGAGGCGCCGACGCCGTGCAGTTTCGGCAGAAGAGCGGCTCCACCAGGGAGATGATCGAAACCGCCACCATGATGAAACGGGTGTGCGGAGACCACGGAGTGAACTTCATCGTGAACGATCGCATCGACGTGGCGATCGCGGTGGAAGCCGACGGCGTACACCTGGGCCAGGACGATTTCCCCATCCCCAAGGCCCGGGAAATGCTCGGATACGAACGGATCATCGGCGGCTCGGCCTCTTCCCTTGAAGAGGTATACAAGTGCGTGGCCGAGGGGGCCGACTACATCGGCTTCGGCCCCGTTTTCGCGACCTCATCCAAGGCCGACGCCGGGCCTGCCGGCGGACTGGAACTCCTGCGACGCGTGGTGATGGAGGTGTCCGTCCCCGTGATCGCCATCGGCGGGATTACGGAGGAAAACGGCGCCGACGTGCTGAAAGCCGGCGCTTACGGGCTGGCGGTGATTTCCGCCGTCTGTTGTCGGGAAGACCCGGAAGGGGCGACCCGTGCGTTGCACGACATCATCGGAGTCCACACACGGGGAGCGGCGCACAATGGCTGAAACGGTGGCAGCCGTAGGGGAATTCGGACTCATTCGCCGTATCGACGAGACGCTTCGCCGCGAGGGAGTGCTGGCGGAAGGGGTGAGCATCGGACTGGGCGACGACGCGGCGTCCTTTGTCCCCCGGCCGGGAATGGAACTGCTGGTGACGTGCGACGCAATGGTGGAGGGCAGGCATTACCTGCCCGGACGCATACGTCCGTTCGATCTCGGCCGTCGCGCCATGGCGGTGAACGTGAGCGACATCGGGGCCATGGGCGGCCGCCCGATCTACGCGCTGGTTTCGCTCGGATTGCGATCCGACATGCTCGTGGACGACATCCTGGTCATGTACCGGGGGTTTACGGCCGAACTCAACCCCTACGGAGCGTCGGTCATCGGCGGCAACATCACCAAGGCCGAATCGGCCTTTATCGACATTACCCTCATCGGTGAAGCGGAACGGGGAAGCACCGTGCGTCGGTCCACCGCCCGGCCAGGAGACGCCGTCCTCGTGACCGGCCATCCGGGGCAGTCGGCGGCAGGGTTGCGATTGCTCCTCTCTTCCGACGATCCGGATGCGATCTACGACGATGTGCTGGTACGCGCCTACACCACGCCCGTGCCGCGCGCCCGCGAAGGACGAGCCGTCGCCCGGGTGGGCTGGGCCACGGCCATGATCGACACCAGCGACGGGTTCCTGGGCGATCTGGGGCACGTCTGCGAAGAGAGCGGCGTGGGTGCGGAACTCCTTCTGGAGAACCTGCCCGTAAGCGCGGAGCTGCGGGAAGGAGCGCAGAGCCTGGGGCTCGACCCGCGCGAGCTTTTTCTGGGGGAGAGCGACGACTACGAACTCATCATCACCTGCGGACCGGCGGACGTGGACCGCATCAAGGCTGCCGTGGCTTCGGCCGGAGACGTTCCGGTGACCGAGGTGGGCCGTATTACAGGACAATCCGGGGAGATCGTGCTCGTCGCTTCCGACGGTTCGCGCCTGAAACGATCGGCCAAGGGCTGGGACCATTTTACAAGCTGACAAGGAGTCGACCATGACATATCAGAGCCTCGCCGAGATGGCGGGAAGGGACCGGGAAGAAATCCGCGGCCGCGGGCCGCTGGTGCACAACATCACCAACTTTGTGGTCATGAACTTCACCGCCAACGTACTGCTGGCCTGCGGGGCTTCTCCGGTGATGGCGCATGCCGCGGAGGAGGTCGAAGAAATGGTGGGACTGGCTTCCGCTCTGGTGCTCAACATCGGCACCCTTACCCCCGTGTGGGTGGACTCCATGCTCAAGGCCGGGAAAAAGGCCAATGAGCTGAACGTTCCGGTGATCCTCGACCCGGTGGGCGCGGGAGCCACCCGGCTTCGCACCGAATCCGCCCGTCGCATCACGGGAGAAGTGAAGGTGGCGATCGTCCGGGGCAATGCTTCGGAGGTGCTTTCCCTGGCCGAACGGGGTTCCGGCACCAAGGGCGTCGATTCCGTCAACAGCGTGGACGACGCCGCCGATGCCGCACGGGACCTGGCGTTGAAACTGGACACCGTTATCGCCATCACCGGCCCCGAGGACCTGGTAACCGATGGAGAACGCATGGTACGGGTGGCCAACGGCCATCCCATGATGGGGATGGTGACCGGCATGGGATGCGCGGCCACGGCCGTTATCGGCGCTTTCGCAGCGGTCAGGGAAGACCCGGTGTTGGCCGCCGGTGGAGCGCTCGCCTACATGGGCCTCGCCGGGGAAGACGCGGCGGAAGGTTCACGGGGACCGGGCGGTTTTCAGCCGGCGTTCCTGGACGCGCTCTACCAGCTGGACGGTCTGGGCATCAGGCAGCGGGCACGGATCACCATTTCGCAGTAAGGGAGAATGGGGGGGCGGAAGGACCCTCACCCCTTCCCTCTCCCGGAGGGAGAGGGTGCAATGAGCCCCCGATAAACCTGCACGCGGAAGTGTTTACCATGTCCCCGTAGGGGTTTTCCCATCCCCCGCACGCACACGACGGGGCAGAAAGCACCACGCAGCCACGGATTGTTGCTTTTTACCCTCGCCCCCCGGGAGAGGGTGGCCGCAGGCCGGGCGAGGGCAGCGCAGCCCATGGCCCCTCACCCCTTCCCTCTCCCGGCGGGAGAGGGTGCAACGAGTCCCCGGTGAACGTGTATACGGATGTGTTTACCCTGTCTCCGTACGGGGTTTCCCATCTTCCCGCACGCACAGGACGGGGGGGAGAAAGTATCGTACGGACGTGCAGGCTGTGCTTTTCACCCTCTCCCCCTGGGAGAGGGTGGCCGCAGGCCGGGTGAGGGGAAGCGATCCCCCCCTTTGGCAAAGGGGGACTTTGTTGGCCGGAGCAATTCTTTCGCCCGGAGAAGCGCTCCAACGTCATCCGGTGATTCGCATCAGGCAGAAAGAGGTGATTGTTTCGTGTCATCCATAGCGGAAAATGTGGCCCGGGTGAAGGAGCGTATCCGCCGGGCGGCGGAAAGAGCCGGGCACGACGCGGCCGGCGTGCGGCTGGTGGCGGTGTCTAAAACCATGCCCGCTGAAACGGTGCGGGAAGCGTTCCTGGCCGGTGCCCGCCTGTTCGGGGAAAACTACGTGCAGGAGGCGGTGTCCAAGATCGAAAGTCTGCACATCGACGCCGAGTTCCACTTCATCGGGCACCTGCAGACCAACAAGGTCAAATACGTGGCCCCGCATGTGACCATGATCCATTCGGTGGACAGCGCGAAGCTGGCGCAGGAAATTTCCCGCCGCGCCGAACAGCTCGGACGGGTGATGGACATTCTCATTCAAGTGAACGTGGCCGGGGAGGAGTCCAAATTCGGCATCCGGCCGGACGTGCTGGTCCCGCTGCTTCGGGAGATCGCTCCGCTGAAAGGTGTAGCCGTGAAAGGGCTCATGACCATGCCTCCGTTCTTCGACCAGCCGGAACGGGTCCGCCCCTTTTTCCGTGCTCTCCGGGAACTGGCGGAATCGGTGAAAGACGTTCCTCCGACCGTCGAGACGGTCGAACTCTCCATGGGCATGTCGGGGGATTTCGAAGTGGCCGTCGAGGAAGGGGCCACCCTGGTGCGTGTGGGGACGTCCATTTTCGGAACGCGGGGTTGATTGCTTCGGGCGAGCGGTTCTGCGACTCGATGTATTTTATGATGGGAATCGCCGACCTGCGGCTCTGCCT
The DNA here is from genome assembly GCA_963826125.1 of uncultured delta proteobacterium. Classification (GTDB taxonomy): domain Bacteria; phylum Desulfobacterota; class Desulfarculia; order JACQYL01; family CAWGVV01; genus CAWGVV01. Next base: position 2,789,686 of record CAWGVV010000001.1, read on the forward strand.
CACCAAGTGTTTTTTTGCCGTCCCGCTCATGCACGCTCTCCGGCTCATAAATCGTCAAAATTAAGACGCTTGATGGAAATCAGCTCGTAAGATCATGTTGTCCGTCTGCTCAACGAGGATCATGGGAATAATTTATTAAAATCAATGATAGGCAGCCTGTAGGAAAAAAATTTATCCCCCCTGGACACTTCCGATCCGTATCGATTATACTATTATATATGAAAAGGCCGTGGTGGCGGGAACAGCCGTTCAGTTGGAGAGTTTCGGCTCGGCTGTATACCGATGCCGCAGAAGGGAGCGGGGCGAAAGTTTCGCCGATGCGGTTCCACTGTGAGCCGTACGCACCAAAAACCGATCGGAAAAATATAACTTTCGAGTAATTGTTCCTCTCGCAAGGCGCGTGATACGTTCTTCGGCAACGAAGCGGAAATCACGCCGTAGAAACCGGAAACGTCTTCTCTCTTTCTCCGTCAAAGGGAAGAGGACCGAGGAGCGACAGGCGTATGGAAAAAGTCTCGAGCGTGAAAAGGCTGGAAGATTATGCCGGGGATGTGCGCGGTTCAAGGGCGGACCTCATGCAGAGAGCCCTTGCCAGACACGAATTGCAGCTTCTGTCCTGGAGCCAGGCACTGGCAAAAATCGGCGCCGCCGACGGCGGCGCTCTCAGCGGCGAATTCTTTCTGGGTTTGTCGGAGTTCATGAAGACGACGGCGGAAATGACACGGGAGGCCGGCGACGTCATAAAGGGACTCGACGGCCGATTCGATCGGTCGCCGTTTACGGATTAGCTTCACTCCGGACGGAAACGTTCGGGGCAATGGCGGTTCGCTCCTTCCGTCGGAGCAATGCGTCATCGAATGAGCGGGCTTTTGCCCACGGGAACATCTCTTCGCCTTTTCTTTCGCCCTTCGCCCTCGTGGCGATAAGGGGTAAAGGCGAAAAGCTCACCGCCCCGAGTCTCACCGATGCCCGGGGACGACGAGCGCAGCCGTTGTCCGTTAAAAGTCGCTGAGGTCGTCGCCGTTCAGAGGAATGATTTCTTCGGGCGAAACCGCACGGCCGGAACGTTGCATCGCTTTGCGAACACCCATCTTCCCGTTTGCCTCATAGGAACGGGACGGAACGGAGCCGCTCCTCACCGGTGAGGAGTCTTCGTGCTCGGTCTTTCGCCTTTTCCCCCCCACCACCAGTTGGGCCAGATCGCCCACGATGTCCTTCATCTGGATGGATTGAGCGCTCATTTCCTCGGCGGCCGAAGCGGATTCCTCCGCGCTGGAGGCGTTTTTCTGCGTTACGGTGTCCATTTCGGCAATGGCCGTGTTCACCTGCTGAATCCCCTGGGCCTGCTCGTTGGAAGCAGCGGCGATTTCCGAAACCAGTTCGCCGATTTTCATCGAACTGGCGGACACCTGGGAGAATGCTTCCGCGGTTTTGGACACCTGGACCGAACCGTTCTCCACCCGTTTTACGGTGTCTTCGATGAGGTTGGCGGTGTTGCGAGCCGCCTCCGCCGCACGCAGGGCCAGGTTTCGCACTTCACCGGCCACCACGGCGAATCCCGCCCCGGCTTCCCCCGCACGGGCCGCTTCAACCGCCGCGTTCAGCGCCAACAGATTGGTCTGAAACGCGATTTCGTCTATGGTTTTCACAATTTTCGACGTCTCGCGACTAGCCTTGGTGATCTGTTCCATCGAAACGGTGAGGTCGGTCATCGAGCCGGTGGCCGCCTCCACCACAGTGTTGGTTTCCTTCATAAGTTGGTCGGCCTGCCGGGCGTGGTCCGCATTCTGCTTGGTCATGGCGGCCATTTCTTCCAGGGAGGAAGACGTCTCTTCCAGCGAAGCCGCCTGTTCCGAAGCCCCCTCGGCCAACGACTGTCCGGATTCCGCAACCTGCCGGGATGCATCGGACATCTGGGAGCTGATCTGCCTGAGATCGGTAACCACGGACTTGATCACTTTGAACACGCCTGACGTGGAGAACCAAGTGACCAGGACGATCAAGCCAAGAGCAACGAGCCCAAAAATGCCGGAGACGCGCTGCAGCCTGTTGAGGGGCGCCAGAAACTCGTCGTTGGAAATCGTTCCCACCACGATCCAGCCCTTTTTGTCATACGTGGAGAAGATCGCTGTTTTTTCCACTCCGTTCCATTTATAGGAAATCATCCCGTTCTTGAGGGCCACCATCCGTCTGCTGAAGTCATTATCGTTCATATTGATCTTCAGGATCGTCGACTTGTCGGGGTGAGCCAACATAGCGCCTTTCTCGTCCGCCATGAACAGGTAGCCCTTTTCGCCGATTTTCGTATCGCCGATAAAGGCATCGGAAAACACCATCAATTCCACCGGCGTGCCCATGATGCCTATCGTTTTCCCCCCGGAAACGATGGGCGCGGTGATCAGGCACACCGGCCTGCCCGTGGCCGGGGATTTCGCGACCGCTCCAACCCACGGCTTCCCCTGTGCCGCCTTTTGCGCGTTGATCGCGAAGATGGGAATTTTGGAAATTTCGATACCCACCGACTTCCCCCCGATGGAATCGACCAGGAGTTTTCCGTTCGCGTCGGCCACGAACAGGTTTTCGTAGACGGGGGAAAGCTTGTGGTATGCCGTCAACAACGCTTGGGCCTCCTCCATGTGCTGCCCCAGACAGGCATCTTTGAACACATTGTTCTGGGCGAACACCATGGCGCCGCGTTCCCGGTCTTCGACCCACACCTCAAGTTCCCTGACCGTTTTTTCCACCGCCTGCTGGAGATTGGCTTCCTGCTGACGCACGACTATATGCGAAGACTCCAGGTAGGAGCCGACCATCAATCCTCCCATCGCCAGTACCACAATGGGAATGAGCACCACTAAAAGCCTTCGCCTGAAATTCATACGCTTCATGTTCACCCTCCGCTGAATGTTTCGTCTCTTTCTTCCTACGAGAAATTCATCGGCAGGTTGTTGAGATACCTTGAAGACTATTTGCTGATTTGGTCTTTTTTTATTGGTTTTATAAGGATTGGCACCTCAGTGTTCTTCTTTTTGCTCTATTCCTGGTGTATGCTCGTAATATATTGCCTTATCAATAAGAACCAATAACACATGGATGGTAGATTTCCCTGAAACGCCGCCTGTATTCGAAGAGCCGGTCCCCCGGTCCGCGCCAATTGGTTCAGCCATTTGTTGAGCCGTAAGTTGGTGCTCTGGCAGAAGAATGCGGGAGCGGAGAAGAGAAGTCACGTGAGGCATCTTGAATCGGACGCCTTGCCCCTCCGAGGGTCGGAGGGGCTTCAAATATCGAGTTTTCTTTTCTGCTTATTTTCAGGGCACACAAGGCTTAGCCGGTAAGACCGAAAGGAGGATTTCTTGGATGGCGACTTAAGGAAACGTTCCCACCACTCCCAGTTTCTTCATGGCCTCGATGACCTCACACAAGGGCAATCCCACCACGGTGGTGAAGGAGCCATGCACTTCGCGCACCATGAAGGCCCCCAATCCCTGTACGGCATAGCCGCCCGCCTTGTCGAAAGGCTCGCCGGAGAGGACGTATCCCTCTATTTCCTCTTTCGTGAGGTCCTTGAAGAGAACGAAGCTTTCCACCGATTGCGCCAGACATTCTTCGGTTTGGGAGCGGTACAGGCAGAAGGAAGTGACCACCACATGAGTGCGGCCGCTCAAAGTGGCCAGCATTTTCACGGCCTCTTCGCGGCTGGCGGGAATGCCCAGAATGAGCCCGTCCAGCGTTACCGATGTATCCGCCCCCAGCACCCAGGCTTCGGGAGCGTGCCGGGCGGCGGCCCGGGCCTTTTCTTCGGCCATGCGCCGCGTGTAATCGACGGGGGATTCGCTGGGGCGCACCGACTCGTCCACGTCCGCGGCACGTACGTCGAAGGAGATGCCCACCTGCGTCAGCAGGGACCGTCTGCGGGGTGAACGGGAAGCGAGGATGAGGCCGTGTTGGGGCCGAACGAGACGTCTGACCGTCATGGGATCACTCCGGGACCGGGGGATGTTGTCCGGTCGCCGCCGCGGACGGCGGGTGAACCGAACCGTTTTGCGCGCGGGGTCGGGAGAACCCTCGTTCTTCCAAGGGTTCTCCCGACGATTCTCACTTCTTTCTCATTCGGCGCAGAAAGTGCCGGCATCCAAGGAGCAGGCCCCCAGTATGTCGCGGGAGAGGTATTTTTCGAACTGCTTGAAGTTGTCCCGGAAATCGTCCGCGAGCTTCTTCAGGCGGCGGTCGTAATCCTCCCGGTCTGTCACGTACGTACGCGGGTTGAGGATTTCCGCGGGCACGCCTGGGCACTGTTTGGGAACCTCGAACCCGAACATCGGATACTTTTCGAATTCCACCTTGTCCAGCGATCCGCCGAGAATAGCCTTGATCATGGCCCGGGAGTAGGCGATCTTGACCCGATCGGCCCGGCCGTACGGTTCACCCATCCATCCCGTGTTGAGCAGCCAGCACTTGGCGCCGTGCTCCCTGATTTTTTTCATGAGCAACTCGGCATACACCGTGGGGGGCAGCACCATGAACGGAGCGCCGAAGCAGGTGCTGAACGTTGCCTGCGGCTCCTTGATTCCCTGTTCGGTGCCCGCCACCTTGGCCGTGTACCCGCTCAGGAAATGGTATACCGCCTGCTCGGGCGTGAGTTTCGACACCGGCGGCATGACGCCGAAAGCGTCGCAGGTGAGCATGACTATGTTGTGCGGCTGGCCCGTCATGCCGGTGCGGCTCGCATTGGAGATGTGGGTCAGGGGATAGGCCGCACGGGTGTTTTCGGTGAGGGAGTCGTCGTCGAGATCCAGCCGGCGCGAATGGTAATCGAGCCCCACGTTCTCCAGCACGGTTCCGAATTTGCGGGTGCAGGCGAAGATTTCCGGTTCCGCCTCCGGAGAGAGCTTGATAACCTTGGCGTAGCAACCGCCTTCGAAATTGAAGATGCCGTTGTCGCTCCAACCGTGCTCGTCGTCGCCGATGAGCGTGCGGTCCGGGTCCGCCGACAAAGTGGTTTTCCCCGTTCCGGACAGGCCAAAAAAGATGGAGGGGTCGTTCTTCTCACCCACGTTGGCCGAGCAGTGCATGGACAGGACCCGTTCCATGGGCAGATAGTAATTGAGCGCCGTGAAGATCGATTTCTTGATTTCCCCGGCATAGCTCGTGCCGCCGATGAGAATGAGCTTCAACCCCAGGTGGAGTAGAATGAACGCCTCACTCCTGGTGCCGTCCAGTTCCGGCACTGCATGAAACCGGGGCGCGTTGATCACCGTGAACGTGGGCACGTGTCCGGCGATCTCTTCCGGCGATTTCATTTGAATGAACATGTTGCGGGCGAAAAGGCTGTGCCAGGCATTTTCGGTCATGATCCGTATGGGCATGCGGTGCTTGGGGTCGGCGCCCACGTAGCAGTCCTGAACGAAAACGTCCTTGTTCTGAAAATAGGCCTGCATCCGATAGAAAAGCCCCATGAAGTTCTTTTCTTCGATGCCCTTGTTCACGTCTCCCCACCAGACTTTGCTCTCGCTGGACGGTTCCCGTACGATGAACCGGTCATTGGGCGAACGGCCAACGTGATGTCCGGTTCTCACCACGGCGGGTCCCAGGTGCGCTACCTGACCCTCTCTTCTCCGCACGATTTCTTCGTACAGATGGGGGGTACTGGGGTTCCAGAAAATGGTCCCCACGTTCCTGAAACCCTGCTTTTCCAGTTCGGGTCTCACATCTTTCCTGTTAAACATTTCTTCCTCCGTTTGAACGAAGTCACTGCCGCATGCGGGGAGAACCCGTCCCGTCGTCGGAACGCACCTATAACCCTGCTCGTTTGGGCAGTTCCTTCGGGGACACACGATCGTGTGTCCTCCACACCGCCCCGTTAGGGCATTTGGACCGGAACCGTATCCGGTGAAATCAGGGGGGCGTGTAATGCCCCCTTGTTACTCCTTGCTAGTCCCTGCTCTGGCCGAATATCCTGAGCAGCATGAGAAAGAGGTTGATGAAATCGAGATACAAGGAGAGAGCACCGAGGATCGCCCCTTTGCGCACGACCCCGCTTTCCAGCCCTTCGGGCTGGGTCAGGGCCATTTGCTTGAGCTTCTGCGTGTCGTAGGCGGTAAGGCCCACGAACACCAGCACGCCGATGTAGCTGATAATCATGCTCATGCCGCTGCTGTGGACGAACATGTTCACCAGGGAAGCGATGACGATGCCGATAAGCCCCATGGTGAGGAACCCGCCGAACGAGGTGAGGTCCCGTTTGGTGGTCCAACCATAAATGGAGCAGGCCAGGAAGGTTCCCGCACTGGCGAAAAAGACGCCGGCAATGGACGACCTGGTGTAGGCCAGGAAGATCACCGACAGTGTTGCACCGTTCAGTACCGAGTAGAGCACGAACAACCCGGTAGCCGTGGTGCCGCTCATCTTCTGCACCAGCCCGCTGATGGAAAATACCAGGGCCAGTTCGGCGATGATCAGGGCGAAAAAGATCATCCGGTTGCCGAAGATGGCCTGGGTAAGCGCTTCACTGGACGATACGTACCAAGCCGTTCCTCCCGTGAGGGCAAGCCCGACGAACATCCAGTTGTAGACGCTGCGTACGAAGTCGTTGACAAGAACCTGCGTTCTTTCGCGTGGTATCGATACCGGTTGCATCATGTTCTCCCTCCGGAGTGCGGAGCCGAACGGTTTTCTTCAGCCCCGAATAAACGTTCGCTCTCCGCATGCATTGTTCGAAGTTGATTTCGCTGCTCCCTCATTGCCCGGGGCTCGTAATCCGTATAGCCCTCCAGCAAGGTAGACACGGCAACTTCGGGAAAGGTTTTTCATAATGATAGAATCCAAATGTTAGCGCTTCATTTCAACTAGTATTAACCATTGCGTGGTGAATTACAAATGCGAATGCGGAGAAATATCGAATACCGTGAAAGCGTTTCGTGCGGTGGCTTCCGCTGCCTCCTCCGGGGCGATGTTTTTCAGCCTGGCGATCTCGGCGACCGTGTGGGTCACGTAGGACGGTTCGTTCCTCTTGCCGCGGAACGGCACGGGCGCTAGATAGGGCGCATCGGTTTCGGCCAGCAACCTGTCCAGGGGCACGTAGCGCACCACTTCTTTCAGTTGTTCCGCCTTGGCAAAGGTGACGATCCCCGGAATGGAAATATAAAAACCCATGTCGAGGCACTTGGCGGCCATGTCCACGTCTCCCGAAAAACAGTGGATCACCCCCCCGGCCGGGTGTACCCCTTCCGAGCGCAGCACTTCCAGGATTTCGGCGTGGGCGTCCCGATCGTGGATCACCACCGGCAGGTGCTTTTCCGCCGCCAATTGCACGTGAGCCCGAAACGCCGCGCGCTGCAATTCCCGAGGCGAATTGTTCCGGTAGTAATCGAGCCCCGTTTCGCCGACGGCCACCGCCTTGGGGTCGTCGAGCATGGCCGCCAGTTCCGCGCGGACCTCCTCGTTCCAGGAAGCGGCGTCGTGGGGATGCACCCCCAGGGAACAGTAGATGAAATCGTGTTCCCTCGCCAGAGCGAGGGAGGCGCGGCAACCGGCGATATCCGTGCCCACGGTGACCAGGGCGACGAGCCCCGCCTCCCTGGCGCGGCGTATGACCTGCTGCCGATCGGCATCGAATTCGGGCATATCGAGATGAGTATGGGCATCGACAAACATGGCTTCTCATTAGCCTATCGCGGAAAATGCGTCAAGATGGGGAGCCGGTATGCAAGCTGCGCATCGTTCGGTTTACAGAGCGGCCTCTTGCCGGTACAATGATTTCTCACTGGAGTAATATCCAGGTGCGAGGAGGATACGGTGAAGGAGATAAAGGATTTGTTTCGGAAGGGTGAGGAAGGGCTGGCCAAGTCGCTGCTCAAGTGGAAACTCACCAAGGAAGGAACGGACGTGAAGGACCATGACGAGCAGATCGGGCGCGCGGCCGAAAGCCTGGTGAAAGAGGCTCACGAAGTCATCAACCGGCGGGGGAAAAACGTTCTGAACGTGGTGCGGGAAGCGTCCCGCGAATGGCGGAAGCCCGGAACGGACAAAAACTGACCGCCATGGAGGACGCCGTAAAAGACCCGCTGCTCTCCCTGAAGGCCCTCCTCAACCAACGGGAGCGCGACTTTCTGTCGCCGTACGCCGCCATCAGCACGGAATCGGTCCGCTTCACCCCCGAACCTCGCCAGGAACGGGAACACCGCCAGAATTTCGCCATCGATGCCGACCGGATTCTCCATAGCCAGGCATTCACCCGCTACATCGGCAAGACGCAGGTTTTTTCCCTCATCCGGCACGACCACATCAGCCACCGGGTGATCCACGTGCAGCTCCTTTCCAAGATCGCCCGCACCATCGGACGACTCCTTCGGTTGAACGAAGACCTCATCGAAGCCATCTCCCTGGGACACGACATCGGCCATCCCCCCTTCGGCCACGACGGCGAATACATGCTTTCGGACATATGCCGCCGCCACGGCATGCATTCGTTCCAGCACAACATCCAGGGGGTGCGCTTCCTCGATTCCCTGGAACGGGGAAGCCGCGGCTGGAACCTGTCGCTTCAGGTGCTGGACGGTATCCTCTGCCACAACGGCGAAGTCCTGATGAGGGAGCTTTCGCCGCGCAGGGGCAAAACCTTCGCCGATCTGCGGGAGGAGATGGGGAGCCAGTCCAAATCGCCGGGCATGGAACTCAACCCCACCACACTGGAAGGGTGCGTGGTGAGGATGGCCGACGTCATCAGCTACGTGGGAAGGGATTTCGAGGACGCCATCCAGCTCAACCTGCTGCACCGGGAAGACCTGCCCGACACGGTAAAGAAAGAACTGGGGAGCACCAATGGGGCCATCGTTTATGCGCTGGTGGACGATCTGGTGCGGCATAGCCTTGACCGGGACGCCATCCGCTTCGGCGAACGCACCATCCGCGTGCTGGGAGAATTGCTGGCCTTCAATTATGAACGCATCTACAAGAACCCGTTGATAAAAACAGAACAGGATAAAATCCGGCGGCTGTACGAGAGCCTTTTCGACCATTTCGTGGAAGACCTGGAAAAGGAGCGTACGGAGTCGTCCATCTACCGGGATTTCCTCAACAACATGACCGACGACTACCGGAAACACGCCGCGCCGGACATGGTGCGGGATTTCATCGCGGGCATGACGGACGACTACTTCCTGGAACAGGGGAAAAACCTTTTCCTGCCCCGCTACCTCCCCTCCCGCTTCTGAAGCGCCCCGCAAAAGTTCCTCCAGACGTCCCCGGCGGAAGCCAGGGTCCGGAAGTATTTGAAGACTTGATTCCGGCCTCCGCTGGAATGACGAATCCTGGAGAAACGCTCTCTCGTCCCCCTCCCTCGATGGGAGGGGTAAGGGGAGGGTGACCCCGTGCAACTATTTCTCAAACCATGTGCAACATGGGTGGTAAACCAATGAACGACGGCGGAATCGATCGCGCCTTTGCCCTGGCCGTTCCGGTCATGACTCTCGAATGGAACACGGTGCGTAGGGTCATGTCCGAACTGGACATCCCCCGCTCCACGGCCTACCGCCTGTTTGACCGCCTGCAGCGATGATTCCTGTGACTGGCCACCCATGTATTATACCATTTCCTATTTTAATTGCAAATAACTACATTGGCATAGACTTTTAAAAAAGGCAGAGGAGGTCGAGCGCAGGCAGTCCTCTGTTGCTTTCATCATGGCATCCAAATCATCGTAACATCGGTTGCGCACGACATGCCGCTTAAGCCACTGCCAAAGCCTTTCCACTGGGTTAAGTTCGGGAGAATATGGCGGCAAGTGCAACACTTCAATGTTTGAAGGGAGTTCCAAGTCGACGCTCACATGCCATCCGGCTCGGTCCATTACGATAAGGCAAGAGCGGTCGCCTAAAAAATGACTCAGGTGCTTCAAGTATATGTTCATCATCACCGTGTTAACCCAAGGCAAGAGCAGGCTGAAGGCTTCTCCGGTGACAGGGCTCACCGCACTGTAGGCGTAAAAATTCTTGTATCCCGGGCGCACAACGACTGTCTGCCGCACGCCTTTTCGTGCCCAACGACGTCCTGTGACCGGCTGAAACCCAAAGCGCCCCTCATCGAAGAAAAATACCTCTGCTTCAGGCGTTTTACTCAGCAGAGTGGGGAGTTTTTTTAAAAGCCTCCTGGGAGGCACTGTCCCCCTTATAATGTCGAGGACGAGGCGCCTTCGGTTTCCGGTTTTCCTTGCGAAGCCACACCCAGAGCGTGTTGAGACCTAAAGTTACGCCAAAACGATCGATGACTGCCTGGCGAAGCCGTTCCAAGGTCCAATGAATTTCCTTGCCATCAGGCGTCTTGCTTTCATCGATCCAGCCAAGAACCTGCTCCTTCTGAGCCGGACTCAGCTTTGAGGACTTGGCACGACGAGGTTTTGAATAGAGCCCCTGCACTCCCTCAGTCGTGTAGGCTTTTGCCCATCTCCAGATGGTTTCGGGAGCCACACCAAGGATTTCGGCTACCATTGCAACGGGATGCTTTGATGCCGATACAATAGCTCTGAGCTTTTGGACGACTCCGTGGCGGTCGAGGGCCTCCAGATCAGCTTGCGCTTTGCTCGCGAGTTCTGCAGAAAAAATGAATTTCGGTCGTGACATAGGCGATCCCTCCTTAAAAGAGGATATCACCTTTTAATTGCATCTACAATGGGAAATGGTATTATTGGCCATTTCGCCCCGTTTGAAAGCCAGAACCGCCTTTCCCAGAATTCCGAGAATGAACCTTCACCCATGGGTGCTCAATGAGCTTGGTAAATTACGTGAAAATTTCCATGACAAGCATCTGCTTTTAAATACCCTCTTCCCTCCTCAACTCCTCCGCGCCAGCTTGTTGGCCAGGATGGAAACCAGCCCTCCCAGCATTACGTATCCTACGACCACTTCGAGCATCACCACCCAGGCCGCAGTCATCGTTTTCGGGGTAATGCCCCCGAACCCCAGGGTGGTGAAGGTCACCACGCTGTAATAGATCATTCGATCGAAACCCCAGCTGAGTGCAGGTTTGTAGTCAAATGCATCCGGCCCCAGGAAATAAAATATCCAGGCAAAGATAAGGGCGATAACAAGAGAAAATCCTGTCCACCTAGAAAATGACCTGCCGCAGTCGGCTGTGGTCAGCCATGCATAATAAAGCGGCCGCCCCCACGGTCTTTCTTTAAATTCCTCGATAAACTCCTGGTCTTGGGCAAATCGCCGGAACCACGGGCTGCCATAGCACGTAGCTACGCGAATTCCCTTGCATTTGGTGGAACGGTCTATCTTCGCGCTTTCCACATTGGCACTTTCCAGATTTGCGCCTCTCAGATCGGCTCCTCTGAAGTCGGCCTCATTGAGGTTCGCCTTACTCAGGTCCGCCCCATTTAGGTCAGCTTTACTGAGATCCACTTTCTCAAGGTTCCCACCACTAATGTCAGCCTTCCCGAGTTTCGCCCCATAGAAGTTTGCTCCACCGAGGTTTGCGCCCCAAATTTTCGCCGCCCAGAGCTGCGCTCCTTTGAGGTTGGCCCTTTCGAGTTTCGTTCCTCTGAGATCCGCCTCACTGAGGTCCGCCCCACTGAGATTGGCATTAGCGAGTTGCGCCTCATGGAGATCCACCTTACGAAGAATCGTCCCGCAGAGATTCAAATTGATTAATTTCGCGCCGCTTAGGTTCACCTCCGTAAGGTTCGCCCCGCTGAGGTTGGCATCAGTAAGGTCCGCACCTGTGAGGTCCGTCATGTTGCGGGTCCCCATGGAATCCTCCCTACTGAGTGTCGCCCCACTGAGATCCGCCCCATTGAGGGTCGCACGCCTGAGACTCGCCCCACTGAGGTCTGCCCTACTTAGATTAGCCCCACTAAGATCGGCATCCCTAAGGTTGGTCCCACCGCGGATCACCCCACTGATCTTCTCACCGGTGACTCTATTAAAGGTACTAAAGGGAGTCGCCCCCCTGAGGAACGCGTTCCTGAGGTACTCCTCATCAATGTCCGCCTCAAGGAGGTCCTCTCTACTGAGATTCGTCCAGCTGAGGTTGGCCCCACTGAGGTCTGCCCAGCTGAGGTTCGCCCCACTGAGGTACGCACTATTGAGGTCCGCTTCCTTGAGGACCGCCCCACTGAGGTTCGCCCAGCTGAGGTTCGCCCCTCTGAGGCTTGCCCCGCTGAGGTGTGCCCTGCTGAGGTCCACCCAACAGAGATCCGCCTCACTGAAGTTCGCCCCTTTAAGGTACGCCCCACTGAGATACACCCCACTGAGGTCTGCCCCACTGAGGTTTTTCTGAGAGAGATCCGGGGTGACATCGGGATGATCTTTCCGCCACGTGTTCCAAACTCCCACGCCCTGCTTAAGGATGTCGAGGTGTTCCTGGTTGGCCATGTGGCATCTCCCGTGAAAGCTGAAAAACAGCGAGCGTAAGTTCAGAGGAATCGGACAGGTAATCGGTCTTTGATGTTTATTAGCAGACTTATCCTGTATTGTATATTTCGAAATAAACGATGATCTTTTCTCCCTTCCGAGCACTTCAGCCGTTCACCCTTCGATACCTCAGGGCGAACGGATTGGCCTAAAGCATGGGCGTTCGTGCCGAGCGAAGCGCCGCATTTTGCGTGGCAAGGAGTAGACAAGAAACAGCCTGCGGATTCGGCCGGATGATTTAAATCCCCCCTTTCCCCCCTTTGCCAAAGGGGGGAAGAGGAATTCCCACGGTCACGATATGCATCTTGTTTCTTCCTCGCTGTTCGGACCTGTTTCGATTGGCGTGCCCATGCTCGTAAGCGGTTGATTTTACACACACTAGAAAGCTGTTCGTTGAGAGCGAAGTAAGCCCCGCATTTTGGGGGCAAGGTGTGAAGAAGAAACCGTTTTCGTTCTCACGGGCAGCTAAAATCGCGTTTGTGCCCGCGAAATGTCATTTCGAGCGATAGCGGGAAATCTCATTCGGTATGAGCAAGAAATTATTGAGATTTCTCTCTGTGCTCCGTTCGAAATGACACGGCCCGCTCTTTGGACGAAAGCTCCCGAGGCGATGGCGTATTCTGCCCATGCCTGTTCCTCAACTGTCGATTGAGAGGTTTCGAACCATGAACGGTCCTTGCCAATCCCCTCCCCCGGAGGTTGTCGATAAAGCCTTGCCAAACGTCGCCCCGGCGAAAGCCGGGGTCCGAAAGTACTTGAAAAGACTGGATTCCGGCTTCCGAGGCTGTGTCGCAATGATAAAGATCGGCCGTGTTCCCCAATATCCTCTACATAGTCAGCTGTACCGGTCGTTGTCGTCGCGCTCCCCCCGGCTTCGCCACCCCCCTCGATGAGGGGGGCAGGGAGGGAGTCGGTATGCGCGTAATCCGACCAAGGCTTAAGAGAGAGGTAAAATCAATTACGACACAGTCTCTTCCGCCGGAATGACGAATCATGGCGAAACGTTCTTTTATCGACACCCTCCCGGCGGGAGGGGCAAGGGAGGGGAACGTTCGGCAACGGAAGTCATAGGGGCGGGTGAGAAACCCGCCTTTACCGGGTCTCCTGCCGGGTAGGAACGATCATTGATAATTGTATACGATACGACATCATTCATAAATAATTATGCAGTGCTTTCATCCTGTTCCCCGCAACCCACTTGACAATCACCCTTGTTTTGTATACAGAATACAAGCTCATCCATTCCGCTCGGGCTCGGTACCGTGGTTTCGTTCGTACCGGCGTTAAAGTCAATCAGGGAGGACTTCGTCCGAATACGGTAAGGCTTGTGCGGCGGGCCTTTCACGCACCGTTATCACTTTTCCCCTCCCCTGCCCCCGCACGAAAAACGATCGCATCGGACCTGTCCCGCGTGCATGGAGAGCGTGAAGCAACCATCGGCTTCCACCGAGAAGCTGTTCCGCAGTTCGATCTTTATCGCCCGTACGGCAACGATGGAATGCAGGACTGGTTCGCGACGAATCTTCGTTGCTACCCGGGCGAGCACCCCTCATAAAAAGCCGCTCCGCACGTGCGGGGCACGTTGTCGAGGAAAAAGAGTATCGAAGATGCCCCGTCTCCGGTTGAACGAGGGACGGCCATTCCCTCACCGGGCGCAATGTCTCCACGAAGGGCAGTCGTGGCTGGAGGGTACCGTATGATTTCACCGAGTGGAGTCCGACCGGGCGAAACGCTGCTGAAGCTGGACGACGTGCACATGCACTTCGGCAAAGTGGCTGCGCTGTCCGGAGTGAACCTGAACGTAAAAAAGGGAGAAATCCACTCCATCATAGGGCCCAACGGCGCCGGCAAGACCGTGATGATGAACTGCATCAACGGGCTGTACCGGCCCCAGAAGGGCGACATCTTCTACGCGGGGAAGAAAATCAACCATCTGTCGCCCCACCGGCGCGCTCGGATGGGAATCTCCCGCACCTTCCAGAAAATCGAACTCTTCTCCGGGATGACGGTCCTGGACAACATCCGGCTCGGGCGCCACATCCACATGAAGTCGAACATTCTGAGCGGCTCCCTCTACTGGGGAAGCACGAAGAAGGAGGAGATCGAACACCGCCGGTTCATCGAGGAGGACATCATCGACCTGCTGGAAATCGAATCCATCCGCTACCAGACGGTCGGCATGCTCCCCTACGGGTTGCAGAAACGGGTGGAACTGGCGCGCGCCCTGGCCCTGGAACCGGAGCTGCTCATCCTGGACGAACCGCTCGCCGGCCTCAACCTGGAAGAGGTGGAGGACATGGCCCGGTTCATCCTGGACGTGAGCGAAGAGGAGCGCTGGCGCGTCACCATCGTCCTGGTGGAGCACGACATGGGCGTGGTCATGGATATCTCCGATCAGGTGTTCGTGCTGAATTTCGGCAACATGATCACCGACGGAACCCCCGAGGAGGTCACCGCCGATCCCGAGGTCGTCAAGGCATACCTGGGCGAAGAAGACCTCTACACGACGAGGCGATAGCATGAGCATGGAACAGATGCCGCACGTTTCCAGGGACCTCACCATACCCAAGCTGTTCCTGGAGAAATGCCGACAGTACGGCAGTCGCAAGGTGGCCATGCGCGAAAAGGAATACGGCGTATGGCTGCCCATCACCTGGGAAGATTATTACAACAACGTGAAGTACCTCGCCCTCGGCATGGTGAAGATGGGCCTCAAGCCCGGTGACAAGGTGGCCATGATCGGCGACAACCGGCCCGAAGGGCTGTGGGCGGAAATGGCCGCATTGTGCGCCGGCGGCATCGCCGTGTGGCTCTTCCAGGATTGTCTCATGGAAGAGGTGAGATACATCATCGACCACTCGGACGCCAAATTTCTGGTGGGGGAAGGCCAGGAGGAAGTGGACAAGGGACTGTCCATTATCGATTCGTGTCCAAAACTGGAAAGAATCGTCTGGGACGATCCCAAAGGCATGCGCCATTACGACCAGGACTGCCTCATCAGCATGAAGGACGTCATGAACCTCGGCCGGAGGCTGGAACAGGACAAGCCGCAGCTCTTCGAGGAGATGATCGGCCGGGGCTCCGGCGAGGACACCTGCCTCCTCTTCTATACCTCGGGCACCACGTCGCTTCCCAAGGGGGCGCTGCTGAGCCATTACAACATGCTGAGCATGGGCGCGGCGCTCATGGCCGTGGACCCCTGCACCGAAAAGGACGACTTCGTTTCGTACCTTCCCTTCGCCTGGATCGGCGAACAGATGATGTCCGTCTCCTGCGGCCTGCAGGTGGGATTCACCGTCAATTTCCCGGAGGAACCTGAAGTGGCCCAGGAGAACATCCGGGAAATCGGCCCCCACGTCATGTTCGCACCCCCGCGTCTCTACGAACAAATGACCAGGACCGTGCAGGTCAAGTATCTGGACTCCTCCTGGATAAAAAAGAAAATCTATTCCCTCTGTACGAAAATCGGCTACCGCGTGGCGAACATGAAATTCGAAAAGCAGCCGGTACCCATTCACTGGAAGATGCTCAACCGGCTGGCCTATGCATCGATGCAGAAGAAGCTGCGCGACCACCTGGGGTTGTCACGCATCCGCAACGCCTATACCGGGGGCGCCGCCATGGGTCCGGACCATTTTCGCTTTTTCCACGCCCTTGGCGTGAACCTCAAGCAGATCTACGGCCAGACGGAGATCGCGGGAATATCGGTGGTGCACCGCAGCGGCGACATCAAGTTCGACACCGTGGGCAAACCCATCCCCGGCACGGAAATCCGCATCACCGAAGAGGGGGAAATCCTCGCCAAGAGCCCCTCCGTGTTCAAGGGCTACTACAAGAACGACGAAGCCACGACCAAGACCCTGCAGGACGGCTGGCTCTACTCCGGAGACAAGGGATTCATGGACGAGGACGGACACCTGGTGGTGTTCGACCGGTCCAAGGACGTCATGACGCTCCGGGACGGCAAACCCTTCTCCCCGCAGTATCTGGAGACCCGTCTCAAATTCAGCCCCTATGTGCAAGACGCGTGGATCATCGGCGACCGGCGCGATTACGTGGTGGCGGTGTTGTGTATCGATTACGCCGTTACGGGCAAGTGGGCCGACGAAAAGAAGCTCAATTACACATCGTACCAGGAACTCTCCCAAAAGCCCGAAGTGTACGACCTCCTGCAACGCCAGATCATGGAGGCCAACAAGGACCTGCCGGCGGCAGCGCGCATCCACAGGTTTCTGAACCTCTACAAGCCGTTCGATCCCGACGACGACGAAATGACCCGTACACGCAAGCTCAAGAGGTCTTTCGTGGAGGAGCGATACCGCCAGGTCGTGGATGCCCTCTACGCCGATACGGACACGGTGCACATCGACACGATCATCAAGTATGAGGACGGCCGTGAGTCCCACGTCGTGATCGACCTGAGGGTCCAGCGAGTTCCCCTTGAGGAGGGCCGGTAATGGAACTGTTCCTAATGACCATCACCACGGGAGTAATGGTGGGCGGCATTTACGCCCTCATCGCCCTGGGCTGGGTGCTCATCTACAAATGTTCGGGCGTGCTGAACCTGGCCATGGGGGAACTGACACTGATCGGCGCCTACGTTTCCCTTTCCTTCTACGAAATGGGCGTTCCCTTCATCCTGAGCGTGGTCATCTCGATGATCATCGGTTTCATCCTGGGCATTCTCACCGAGCGCGTGTTCCTGGACAAGATGATCGGAGAACCCGTGCTGGCGGTCATCATGGTGACGGTGGGGCTCTCCTTCTTTTTCCGGGGCATGGTGGAACTCTTCTGGGGCACCGACACCCGAGTGTTCGAACCGGCGGTCTTCTCGCTGGAGCCCTTCCGCTTCGGGTTCCTGGTGGTTGGGCGGGTGTATCTCTGGAGCTTTCTGGTGGCCATCGTGCTGCTGTTCGCGTTCATGGCCTTTTTTCAATACACCCGCTGGGGACTTGCCATGCAGGCGTGCGCCGACGACGAGATGGCCGCGCTCTCCCTGGGGGTGAGCGCCAGGTTCGTGTACGCCACGGCATGGTCCATCGCCTTCATGGCCGCCGGAGTCGGCGGGTCGCTGCTCGGCAACATCAACGGCCTGAACATTTCGGTCGGCTACCTGGGACTGCTCGTCCTGCCCGCCGTGGTGCTGGGAGGACTCAACTCCGTGCCGGGGGCCATCGTGGGAGGGATCATCATCGGCGTGCTGCAGAACCTGTGCGGCGCGTACCTGGACCACTATTTTCCGGGCGGCGTGAAGGAAATCTTCCCGTTCGCCTTCATGGCGGTGTTTCTCCTGTTCAAGCCTTACGGCATCTGGGGCTGGGAACGCATCGAGCGGGTGTGACCGAGAGGAGGCCGACGCATGTCGAGAGTCTTTTTACCGTGCGGTTTATATCATCAGTCCTATGAAAAGGATCAGGCCTGGTTCCAGACGCCTTTCATCAAAGGCAAGATGATCCTGCTCTTCATCCTCATGTTTCTGGTGATCCCCAACGTATTCGACGATTACTGGCTGAGCAACGCCAACATGATCGGCTATACCATTCTGGGAGCGCTGGGCGTCCAGCTCCTCATCGGCTATTGCGGACAGGTGACTCTGGGCCACGCCGCCTTTATCGCCGTGGGCGCCTACACGTCCACCCTGCTCATCCTCAACGTGCCGTGGCCCCAGTTCCTGCTGGATTGGGGCATCGCCTACCCGCTGAGCATCCTGGCCGCGGCGGTGGTGGCGGGGCTGTGGAGCGTGCTGTTCGGCCTGCCTTCGGCCAAGGTGAAGGGGTTCTACCTGATCCTCACCACCATGGCGGCGCAGTTCATCACCGTGGATTTCATCATCACCCAGTACGTGTCCCAGATCGGGGGACGCGGCCAGGCGTTTTCCCTGCCCCCCGGCACCATCAAGCTGGGGCCGTGGATTATCGACAACAGCGTGAAGGTCTACTACCTCATGTGCATCCTGGTGGTGCTCTGTCTCACCATCATGGCCAACCTGCTCCGTTCCCGCGTGGGCCGGGCCTGGGTGGCCATACGGGACAACGACATCGCCGCCGAGGCCATGGGCATCAACATCGTGACGTACAAGCTCCTGGCCTTCTTCGTGGCCGGTTTCTTTGGCGGAATCGCCGGTTCCTTCTGGATCAGCAACCTGGCCGCCATCAGCCCCGAACACTTTCCCTGGTTCTGGTCCCTGTGGCTGGTGGGGGTGATCCTCATCGGCGGCGTGGGGTCCCTTCACGGGGTGGTCTTCGGCTCCATCTTCATGGTGGTCGTCATGGAGCTGCTGAGTCTCGGGGCCATGTCGATGGCCGACGTCTATCCGGAATTGCTCATGAAGTTCCAGTTCATCAAGGAGGCGGCGTTCGGAGCGGCGATCTGCGCCTTCCTCATGTACGAACCGTACGGCATCTCGTACCGCTGGTGGCAGGTGAAGAACTATTTCAACCTGTGGCCATTCTCCTATTGAGAGGGAACCCTGTTCCCTCCCCTCCCTTCAGGGTGGGGATTTCCTCGTTTTCGATCGCACATGAGCAGCATACGAAATGCATGGCGGGGGGAGGTGATAACCGAGGATGCGCCCGGGAAGAATGATCGCTGGACATGGTTTTCACATCAAACGGGAGGAAAAATGAATGAAACGTCGAAATCGTTTTACACGATCGTTTGTGCCGCTTTTCGCCCTGCTTGCATTGTTTGCCTTTTCCCCCGCCCTGGCGAGCGAGGTAGAGGTAAAGGTGGGCGCGCTCAACGATATGACCGGCGCCACCTCCGACGTCGGTAAGGATTATGCCCTCGGTATCGCGGAGGCGTACCACTACGTGAACGACACCGGCGGCATCAACGGCAAGCAGGTGAAACTTTACCAGTTCGACTACGGATACCGCATCCCGGAAGCCCTGACCAAGTACAACCTTTTCAAACGGCTCGGTTGCGTGCTCATCCAGGGATGGGGAACGGGCGACACGGAAGCCCTCTCCCCCACGGTGGCCAAGGACCAGATCCCGTACGTGTCGGCCTCGTACTCCGCGCACCTCACCGATCCGAAGAAAACCCCCTACAACCTCTTCTTCTCCGTCGATTATTCCACCATGGCCCGCGCCACCCTCACGGCCTGGTTCGACACCGTCTGGTCAAAGAGCCCGGAAAAGGGCAAAAGGAAACCTCGTCTGCAGTGCTCCTACATGTTCGCTTCGCCCTACTGCAGCGCTCCCATCAAGGCCATAAAAGACCAGGCTACGCTGCTGGGATTCGAAATCGGCGACGACCAGGACGTTTCGCTCTTCGCGCTGGACACCAAGAGCCAGGTGCTGGCCATGAAAAAATTCGAACCCGACGTGGTGTGGCACGGCAACACCGCCATGAGCGTGGCGACCACCATACGAGACATGTATTCGCTCGGGCTGAAGGCCGGCAACATCATGAACGTCTGGGGTATGGACGAAAATCTGCCGCGCCTGGCCGGTGAAGCGGCCGAGGGGGCACTGGCCGCCCTCCCCTGCGCCTTCTTCGGGCAGGACGTTCCGCTCATGGATAAGGTTGTCGAGTATGCTAAAAAGTACAATCCCGGCATCCCGGTGGACAAACGGCTCATCCGAACCGTTCAGGGGTGGTGCAACGTCATCGTGGCCACCGAAGCCATGAAACGCGCCGACAAGGCCGGCGACCTGACCGGACCAGGAATTCTCCACAAGGGTTTCGAAACCATGAAGGATTTCGAAATAGGCCTCGGAGCCGCCCCCGTGAGCTATACCGCCACGGACCACCGCCCCGCCGGAAAAGTGAACGTGTACAAGTACGAGAAGGGCAAGTTCGTCATGGTAGAGAACGTGGACGTGAAGGGACGCTGGCCGCAGAAGTGGGAAAAGGAATGGCTCGGCTGGTAGCCACGCTGCGACTTCCCGTAACAAGTTCGACCCTCTCCCTCATCGTTCCGTAAGGAGGAAACCTTTTGGAAACGGGAGACATGATTCTTCAGATCAACAACATCGAGGTGAAATACCACGAGATCATCCTCGTGCTGAAGGGGGTGTCCATCGAAGTGCCCCGAGGGGGAATCGTCGCACTGCTCGGAGCCAACGGGGCCGGCAAATCGACGACCCTCAAGGCGATTTCCGGCCTCCTCAAGCATGAGGACGGGGAAGTGACCGACGGCTCCATCGTGTTCGAAGGCGAACCCATCCATCGCATGCACGCGGAACACATCGCTCAGCTCGGCATCGTGCAGGTCATCGAGGGGCGGCGCGTTTTCGAGCACCTCACGGTGGAACAGAACCTCAAGGTGGGTTCGCACCTGCGCAAGAGCGGCGCGTCCGTGGGCGAGGGGCTGGAGATGGTCTACCATTATTTCCCCCGTCTTCGGGAAAAACGAAGCGAGACGGCCGGGTTCATCAGCGGAGGCGAGCAGCAGATGACTGTCGTCGGTCGGGCGCTCATGACGAATCCCAAGCTCATTCTGCTCGACGAACCGTCAATGGGGCTTGCGCCCATGCTGATTCATGAGATATTCAATATCGTCACCCGGCTGAACAAGGAAGAACACATCTCGCTTCTGCTGGTGGAACAAAACGCCAAACTGGCCCTCAACGTGGCACCGTACGCTTACGTTCTGGAAAACGGCCGCATCGTGATGGACGACTCGGCCGAAAAGATGAGGGACAACCCCGACATCAAGGATTTTTACCTCGGACTCACCGACGTTGGAGGGAGAAAGAGCTTTCGGGACGTCAAACATTACAAACGAAGGAAACGTTGGCTGACATGACCCCCCGTAAAAAGGGATGGAGGTGAATCATGCACAAATTCCCGCTGTGGATAGTGACCATCGCGATGTTCATCACGGGCGTGGTGTTCTTATCCTGCCAAAGCATGGAAACGCCCGCGGTCGCTCAGAAAACCGCCATGGCCATGACGGAACCCAAGGTATCGCTGGAGTTCGTGGAGATTCCGCAATACTACGGCTACTGGTATTTCAACAACAAGGTTACCCCCACCAAGGGCGATCCCGGCAATTACGGCGCGCCGCTGCCCATGGCGTTC
The DNA here is from genome assembly GCA_963826125.1 of uncultured delta proteobacterium. Classification (GTDB taxonomy): domain Bacteria; phylum Desulfobacterota; class Desulfarculia; order JACQYL01; family CAWGVV01; genus CAWGVV01. The sequence continues at coordinate 2,811,129 of CAWGVV010000001.1, forward strand.
ATTTTCAACCTGGAGAATCCCAATGCGGAACCGGTGAAACTTGAGGGATTCAAGTTCACCATAGCTTTCGACGGGATCGACGTGAACACGGTTTTCGCCATGGAAACCCAGTGGATTCCCGCCGGCAAGACCAATCAGCTCCGGGTGAACGCCATGTTCGACGTGCAGCAGACGCTACTCACCCTCATGCTGCCCGGCGCTCCCAAGGTGAAAGCCATGGGCGTCACCCCCTGGGACCTTCTGGAAAAGTGGTGGAAAGGAGCCCAGACCATGAACTTCAACGTCGAGGTCAAAGAAGGCGCCGCCACGTTCATAGTCGGCAAAGAGACCCAGGTGGTCGGATTTGCGGGGACCTTCGGAGGCAAATAACGCCCTTTCGCTGCTTTCCGATTCCGCCCGTTCCCCTAAGACGAACGGGCGGAATCGGTTTCCGTCCGACGGCGGCCGTTCTCCACGAGCCCCGCGCCTGCTGGTCATTGTGCTTGCCCACCCTATCTGATACAATAGTATTTCGCGTGCGATATGCGACCACATGCGGACATTCCCGTTCACAATGGAGGGAACGGGGCCGGACGCGACGCGGCGCATGCCAGTTCGGACGTATTAAACGGAGCAACGGCCGGACGTATCTTAACGGTTGTTGTGGAAACGGGAACCATCAATGGAGCGGAACGGCTTTTCTGCATGATGCAAACCATGGACGATAAAGAAACGAACGGGGACGGCATGGAAGAGGAAATGCAGGGCGGCGACGGTAGAGACGGTGCGCCTTCCACGTGGGACCCGTCTGCCCCTACCACCTACGACCCGCTCAGACGGTACCTCTGGGAAATCAACCGGTACAAACTGCTTACCCCGGAGGAGGAGAAGGAACTCGCCATCCGCTACTTCGAGGGTAAGGATCCGGAGGCGGCTTACCGGCTGACCACCGCAAACCTGCGTCTCGTGGTGAAGATTGCCCTTGACTTCCAGCGATACTGGATGCAAAACCTGCTCGATCTGATCCAGGAAGGCAACATCGGCCTCATGCAGGCCATCAAGAAATTCGATCCCTATCGGGACACCAAGCTTTCCTATTATGCATCGTACTGGATCAAGGCGTACATCCTGCGTTTCATCATGGACAACTGGAAGATGGTCAAGATCGGCACCACGCAGACCCAGCGCAAACTCTTCTTCAATCTGAACAAGGAAAAGGAGCGCCTTACCTACCTCGGCTTCGACCCGACTCCCAATCTGCTGGCCGAAACCCTCGACGTCAAGGCGGCGGAAATCGTGGAGATGGACCAGCGGCTCAGCAGCTGGGACCTTTCCCTGGAGGCTCCGGTCAAGGCCGACAGCGAGGACGAGCACAAGGATTTTCTCCCCTCGGGAAAGCCGGATGTGGACGATGAAATCGGCGATCTGGAGATGAGGCAGCGATTCCACGACCAGCTCATGGAATTTCGCAAAAACTTGAAGGACAAGGAGCTGGACATCATGGACAACCGGCTGCTGGCCGAGGATCCCATGACATTGCAGGAAATCGGGGAGAAATACCAGATATCGCGCGAACGCGTGCGGCAGATACAGGCCAGGTTACTGAAGAAAATTCGTGAATATCTGGATCGACAAGCCCCGGAGATCCAGCAAGATTTTGAACTATCGTCGGAACTGTGAGATACGAAGGAGTAGTATACCGTCCGCCCAGCGAGGCGGACAGCCTGTTGATCCAGGCAACCGTGGGGTGCCCCCACAACCGCTGCACGTTCTGCGGGATGTATAAGGACAAGCGATTTCGTATTCGCCGGGTGAGCGAGATCAGGGAGGACCTGCTGGCGGCCCGATCGGCCTACGGCGCCGGCGTGGGGAGCCTTTTTCTGCCGGACGGCAATTCGATCCTCATGAAGACCGCCCAACTGGTTGAAATTATCTCCTTCGCCCGTACACTGTTTCCGGACCTGAAACGCGTGACCATGTACGGATCGGCCCGGTTCGTCGTGAAAAAAACAGTGGAGGAGTTGAAGAAACTGAGGCGTGCCGGCCTCACCCGCCTCCACACGGGCATGGAATCGGGAGACGACGAGACGCTTCGGCGACTCTGCAAGGGTACCACCGGCGAGGAGATCGTCCGGGCCGGAATCATGGTGAAGGAAGCGGGCATCGAGCAGAGCGAGTATTTTCTCGTGGGCGTGGCGGGATCGGAACGCAGCCGCGAACACGCCCTGCGCAGCGCCGAAGTATTGAGCGCCGTGGACCCCGAATTCATCAGGCTCCGTACCTACGTGCCCCGGATCGGCACTCCTCTGGGGGATGCATGGAAGGCCGGGGAGTTCCGTCTTCTTTCCCCTCGTGAAGCGCTCCGCGAAATCGGACTGTTGCTGGAGCGGGTGACGGGAACCGGAATGGTCCTGAGCGACCACATATCGAATTATGCGAATGTGTCGGGCCGGTTGCCCGGCGACAGGGAGGACATGCTCGTAGGAATACGCCGGGCCCTTGAAAGGCCCGAAAACGAGTTCAGGCCCCCGATCATCTCATGACTCTAACCGGTGCCTCCCGACCGCCTTTGGGCCGGCGGAGGTTTTTCCGATTGAAAGAATTGCATGAAACCGTACCGTCTGACAGCACTCATGGCTTTCGTGCTCCTGATCTCCCTCACGGGGTGCTCCGCACACCTTTCCGGGAAGGAGCAGGCTTCCCCTGTGAAGACACAGGCCCCGACGCCCGTGCCGCCCCTTTCCCCGCTCCAGCCGCCCACCGTCTCCTGGGAAAGGACAGAGACCGCGTCGGATGAAAGTGTCGCCAAGGCCTTCTATTACTTTACGGTGGCCCAGGAGCAGCAGCTAAGCGGAGATTTCGCATCCGCCCTGGATTCCCTCAACCTGGCCATCACCTACGACCCCTCCTCCGCCTACCTCGAGCAGGAACTGGCCGAGATATATCTCAAGATGGGCGACCAGATGAAGGCGTTGGAACACGTGAACAAGGCGGTGCAAAAAGACCCCCGCAACATGAACGCCCGGTTGATCCGGGCGGGTATCTACGCCTCCCGGAAAAACGGCGCCAAGGCGCAGGCGGAATACGAAGCCATTTTGCAGATGGACCCCGGTCAGAAGGACGCCCTGCTGGTGCTGGGCACTCTCTATGCCGAGGAGAAGAATTATCGAAAAGCACTGCCGCTCTTTCAACGCTACGCTGAGGCCGCTCCGGAATCGGCCGCCGGTATCTATTATCTCGGGCTGACGTACAAGGAATTGAAGGAATACGACAAGGCCCTCCTCTATCTTCGACGGGTGTTGGACAACCGTCCGTTTTTCGAACCGGCCTTCAAGCTCATATCCGAAATCTACGAAAGCGAAAACCGCCGCAACGAAGCGGTTTCCTTCTACCGATCGATGATCGCCCAGTATCCGCAAAAAGTATCCCCCTACCTCACCCTGGGGGAAGTGCTTTTGAAGGAAGGCAAACCGGCCGAAGCGAACAAGGTGTTCAAGCAACTTATCGACGCCAGTATGTCCGATACCCGCATCATGCAGCGGGTCGCCCTCCTCTATATGGAGTACAAGAAGTACGATATGGCCGAAAGGCTGCTCTCCTCGCTGGTGGAACGCGACCACTCGGACGTCGAATCGGTTTTTTTCCTCGCCGTCGTCTACTCTGAACGGGGCAACTACGAAAAAGCCCTGGAGTACCTCAAGTCCATCCCGCCGGATTCTTCCGTTTATCCCAGCGCGGTCAAGCAGATGGCGTACGTTTATCAGAAGCAGAAGAATACCGAACTTGCCGTGAGTGCATTGAAGGAAGCTATCGAAAAGAACGCCGACGATCCGCGGCTCTATGTGAATCTCGCCGGGTTGCTGAGCGATCTGCACCGCTATGAAGAGGCGGAGAAGGTCACCCGTCGCGGCCTGGAACTCAGCCCCAACGACATCGACCTGCTTTTCCAGCTCGGTATCATCTACGACAAGATGAAAAACGCGGAAAAAGGGTTGGAGCCCATGCGCAAGATCCTGTCACTCGAGCCGGACAATGCGAACGCCCTCAACTTTATCGGTTACAGTTACGCCGACCGGGGCATCCGTCTGGACGAAGCGGAACAGATGATCCGCCGGGCCCTGCTCCAGAAGCCCAACAACGGCTACATAATGGACAGCCTCGGGTGGGTCTATTACAAGAAGGGACAATACCAGAAAGCCGTGGACACGCTGCTGGCGGCGGCGCGCCTTACTTCGAACGATCCGGTCATCCTCGAACACCTGGGAGACGCCTATGTGAAGCTGGAGAACCCCGGCAAGGCAATCGAGGCATACGAAAAGGCGCTCGGCAAGGAAGAACTCGACCGGGACAATGCGGCCGCCATACGCAAGAAAATAGAACAATTGCGCAAGAACCAATCTTCGGCAGCCGACAAGACCTCCCTTCTGCCCCGGCCCGTTTTTCCGTCCGCCGCGAAGGCATCCTGCGCCGTTTAGGTCCTTCGTCGATCGACGAAAGAACAACGAGGGTTCACCGTAATGCCGCTTCTTGTCCGCCTGCTCCTGACCGCCCTTATCGTCTGCTCCTGCGCACCCATGCCCGCACAGAAACATGGGGTGCCTACCGCCCCGGCCGAGAGCGCGGTCCTGACCGCGCTGCGGGAACGCCAAACCACCGTCTCGTCCTTTGCCGCCCGGGGAGAGATCGTCATTCAAACCAAGGGCAAGGAATACCGGGGGCGCTACACCATGGCCGCCATCCTCCCCGACTATTTTTTGGTCCAGGTGTCCACTCCCGCCAATGCCCCGGTGTTGAGCATCGGGCTCCACGGCAGGGTAGCGACGGCCGTCGATTTCACCAAGGGAATATACACGCGTTCCAAGGTGGTCGAAGGGACCTTTCCCATCTTTGAGAATCTCTGGCTGGCGACCGACTACTTCACGCGTTTTCCGGTGGGAAACTTTCCGTCCCTCACCTCTCCCAGGATCACCGAACGCAGCGCCCCCAAGGACAGGGAAACGGTGATCACCATGAACGAGCGGGGGCTGGGCAATACCCTTGCCACCCTGGTTTCCACCTCCTCCCCTCCCTTCCTGATCAAGGATATGAAGCTCGAACGGCTGGGAAGCGAGGACTATTCCGTGAAATACCGGGAGTATAAACAGATGGAGGGCGGCATCTACGTCCCCTTTTACATCGCCATCGACATGTCGTCCAAAAATATGGAAATCCTGATCCGCCACCGGGACATGATTCTCAATCCCGAACTCTACCCGTATCAATTCTTGCTCCAGCCCCCGCCGTACTTTCAGGATGTGAGCCGGAAGCCGTGACCTTCGCCGCTGACCGCATGGTCGGACGACTGGCGAAATGGCTGCGTGCCCTGGGTTACGACACCATATACCTGCGGGACATGAGCGAAAAGAAGGCATTGGGGTTGGTTGCAAGCGGCAGAATTCTGCTCACCCGCGACACAGGGCTTTCCCGAAGACTCCCCGAAAATACGGTGGTGTTCCTGGAAGAGGACCGGACGGAGGACCAGCTCGCGCAACTCTTCGAAAGCGGTGTGGTGCTCGTGGACGACAACCGCCTGTTCACCCGCTGCCTGCGCTGCAACGAACCGCTCCGGCCCATGCCGAGGGAGGAAGCGGCGGGAATGGTGCCGGAGTACGTGTTCCTCTCCCGGCAATCGTTCCATCGCTGTCCGGGGTGCGGCCGCATCTACTGGCCGGGCACCCATCACACGAAAATGAAAGAGCGGGTGCTTCGCCTTTCGGCGAAACCCCGCTCCGTTACAATCGATCACAACAGCAACGGCCGCTGACGCGCGGACCGTTCTTCGCTTTTCCTTACCTTACGCCCGGTTTTGCGAACGTTTCCTCATCACCGGCACCAGGGCAACGATACCCAGGCCCAACAGCACGAAAACGGCTGGTTCGGGGACCGGCACGGAGTGAGCGGTCAATCCGTCGATGGAGCCCTGAATATCGGCGGTTGAGAAATTCGATGTTCCGTACAGCGGATACGCGATCAGATTCATAAAGCCCTGGGTGAAGGAGGCCAGCTGAGAGGCGAGCGGGAGTTCGGGGCCGTTGAGACCGGAGCCCGTCGGATCGATGAGGGTCAGCATCAGTTCATCGAAGAGCACCGAAGCGTTGTTGCAATAGGGAGTCCAATCCACGGCCTTGAAAGTGTCCTGGGTGGAATCGGTCATCAGCACGTCGACACTGGTCAAGGACCCGGCATCGGTTCCCGCTACGACGGTGAAATCGCCGAAATCGATCCAGTATGACTCGGCATGGAAGACCTTGGCCGGAGGCGTACCGCCCGAAAAGTCGTACACTGCGGCGGCGTCCGGATCATAGAAGAACCCGCCGTGGAACGTGTTCCCCACCGCGAGCGAAGGAAATGCGTTGGTGTTGTCTTCCATTCCGGAAATTCCCGTGATGGTCCCAATAAAATCGAATCCCATCACCGCTCCCTGGGCCACCTGGCCCAGTCCCAACAGACACACGAAAACCAACGCAAATAGCTGTTTTTTCATTTTCTAATCCCCCATTTTCAGGTTCTCCGGAAATTCCCCATTTCCGAAGAACCTACCGCCGATTTCACCGATTTCCGCTCCCCGCGGCGCAACACGCCTTCACGGGATAATCACTGCGGAAACCGACACCCCCCATACCTTGATTCAGCCTATCATGTTTCGCGGGTTTTTGGGAAAGAAATTTGCAGAAAGCCTGACGTGACGCGGTATTGGGTCTGTTCAGGAGCGAGGGTCCATGCGTTGGCGCAGGATTTCGAAGAGTACTACCGCCCCGGCGGCCGAGGCATTGAGCGAACTGATACGGCCCTTTCCGGGAATGCGAAAGAGGACGTCGCACGATTGTTTCACCAAGTGTCGGATGCCCGCGCCTTCGTTGCCGATCACCACGGCCGTGCGTACCGAGAAGTCCACTCGGAAAAGGTTCGTCTCCGCCGAATCGTCGGCGCCCATAACCCAGAATCCCTCCTCCTTCAACCGATCCAGCGCCTGGACCAGGTTGGTCACACCGATGAGGGGAATGTGTTCGACCGCCCCGGCCGAGGCTTTTACGGCCGCGGGGGTGAGGGGGGAGGTACGGCGGCGCGTCATGAGGACCCCGTCCGCGCCCGCCACGTGAGCGGACCGGATGAGAGCACCCAGGTTATGCGGGTCCTCGATCTGATCGATGACCAGCAGCAGAGTAGCATCTCGGCCCGCGTCCCGCGCCAGGAATCGGGAGATATCCTCCAGCGCGGCCGGCGCCGTCAGTGCCAGGACGCCCTGGTGGACGACATCCGGGGCCATCCGGTCCAGGTCCCGACGTTCCCGTAACACCACGGGGATGCCGAGCCGCCGGGCGGCGTCCTGAACGGACGCAAGCCTGGGATGCGCGCCGCGCGCCAGATAGATTTTCTGCACGCGCGAGTCTTCCGAACCGAGTGCTTCGAGTACGGGATTTATGCCGCCGATATACTCCATGGCAGTCGCCGCTTCTTCATGCCGAACCGGAATCCGCCCCATTCAGACGGCCGGGAACTCTTCATGGAGAAGGGATTCCACGATGTGCCGGTTGTGCACCCGGTGGGCGCGCCTGGCCGCTACAATGGAGAGAAGCAGGCCGAGCGCTTCCTTTGCGTCGTCGTTCACTACGAAGTAATCGTAGATTTCCGCCTCTTGCAGCTCGTTTTTTGCTTCCAGCAGTCGCTTGCGGATGACCTCCGGCTGATCCTGCCCGCGTTTTTGCAGACGTTGGGCCAGTTCCGTCAGCGAGGGGGGCAGGATGAAAATGAGAATGGCTTCGGGAAATGCATCTCGTATCTGTCGCGCTCCCCGTGTGTCGACGTCGAGGAGCAGGTCGTCGCCCTCGTTGAGATCGCGCTCCACCGCGTCTCTGGAAGTCCCGTACAGGTTGCCGTAGACTTCGGCCCACTCGATGAATCGGCCATCCCGGACCATCCGTTCGAACTCGGCCCGGGAAACAAAATGATAGTGCTTCCCTTGCGTTTCCCCTGCTCGGGGTTCCCTGCTGGTGTAGGAAATCGAATAATGAAGCCGGGCCGAAAGCAGGACGAGTTCCCGGCAAAGCGTCGTCTTCCCCGCCCCCGAAGGGGCGGAGACGACGAACAGGTTACCCTTCATCAGTATCTTCTTCCTCTTTCCCCACATCCTTGCCCAACAGTTCGGAATTGAAGCGTTGAGCAATGGTTTCAGCCTGTACGGCGGAGAGCACCACATGATTACTGTCCGTAATGACGATGGAACGGGTCCTCCTGCCCTGGGTTGCGTCGATGAGACGTTTTTCATCCCGGGCTTCTTCGCGCAGTCGTTTCATGGGGGATGAACTCGGAGATACGATCGCCACGACTCTACTGCTGACGACGGAATTGCCAAAGCCGATATTCAGCAACTTACCAGCCATTCACACACCTCTCTATTCGATATTCTGTATCTGTTCCCGTATCTTCTCTAATTCGCCCTTTGCGCCAACGACGAGTTGTGCGATATCCGCACTGTTGGCTTTGGAACCTATGGTGTTCACCTCCCGGTTCAGTTCCTGCACCAGAAAGTCGGCTTTTCGGCCCACAGGCTCCTTCTCCCGCAATAACGCCCTGAACTGGTTCAGATGGCTCCCCGCACGCACCAGTTCCTCCGTGATGTCGCTCCGTTCGGCCAACAATGCAACCTCGGTGAGAAATCTTTGATCGTCGATTTCAATTCCGTTCAGGAGCCGCTGTGCCCGCTCCTTGAGCCGCATCGCATAGTCGCTTACCACCGTATCCTTTATCGCTTCCGTTCTTGCAAGCATTTCTTCGATGATGTCGATCCTGGCCGCAATATCCTGCTTCAGCGTTGCCCCCTCTCGTTCGCGCATGGCCACAAACTGTCCGAGAGTTTCCTTCAAGACGGGTTCGAACAGGCTCCACAGCTGTTCCTCCTCCATCTTCGGCCACCGCACGCTGAAAATATCGGACAGCCCGGACATGAGGATCATGTCCACCTCGCCGGCCAGCCCAAGTTCGCTTTTGAGCCTCGTCAAAGCCCCGTGATAACCACGCGCCAGCTCGAGGTTGACCTCCACCTCCGCCGGCTGCTGCGCTGTCGCTTCTCGTGAAACCGTCACGTTTACCCTTCCCCGGTGAACATCGGCGGAGATGGTGTTCTTTATCTTATCCTCCAGTTCGTTCAATGGGGAAGGCAACCGCATCGACACCTCGCGAAAGCGGTTGTTGACCGAACGGATTTCCAGGGAATAATCCGCGCCCATCGCCGAAAACGAGACGCGGGCAAATGCCGTCATACTCTTCATGGATTCCTGCTTTCCTCTTTCAGTTGCTCCAAATATCCGCGCCGGAGTTCGTTCATGAAGGAAATCACCTCGTTCTCCGCGTAATCGGGATAGGTCCACTCAAAAGTCCGAAAGGACTTCTTATGAAACATCAGCGTCAAATCGGCGAAAATCCCGGACCCGAGATAGATCCGGTGCGTAAAATTCTTTCCCGTGGCCAATACCAGCCGTTCGGCGCTTATGTAACCGGGGTCCAGATTTATCGTCCGACGACTTTCGACCGCCGCCTGTTTCTCGATCTCGTTGCTCCAGAGTTTGATTCCGGGCAACCGCTCCATGGAAATGAGCTTCCGGAAGGCCACGAAACGACGAACCAAGCCGCCGCCCATTTCCGGCTCATAGTAATCCGTACGGTCGAACGGTATCGTACGACTCTGCGCACAGGCGGGGCCGAAGTGATTGGCCAGTACGGCAAAGGCCCTGTCCACCGCAGCCTCGTCGATCCCCATGATACTGTATATCAGCCGTACCTTCGACGGCTCCCTGGGAAGGCTCATCCCCCACCTTGCAGGCGCCCCTGCTGACCGGGGCGAGAACCCCGGTGCACATAATACTCAAAATGCATTGGCAAGACAACGCTAATCATAAATTGGTAAAGAAGATAACCGATAGTTCCTTAATCTGGCGAGAAGTTAGAGACATTTACCGGTCTTTTATGACATTTGGCCTCCGGTATTTTTCCCTTCCCCGTTCCCGCGGGAAATCCTCCCGTCCATTTCCCCAACCAGCAGCAGGGAGCATGCCAAAGAAAGCGCAATGTACAGATTGGTCCAGATCATTTCCCCGAACATCCCGTTTACCCAGAAGGCGCCTACCGTGCTCCCCGCCAGTGCCGCCCACTGCGGCCGCTGCTCCACCCATCTGCCGGATGCCAGCCATCCTTTCCAATAGAACCAGCCAAACAGCGCCAGCACCAGGACGGGAAACGGCACTCCCCACAGCGTCGCCATTCCCAATACAACGTTATGGGGATACTGGTATTTAAGAATCGGTGAATTCGGACCGTCCACCATCCGCACCATGCGGTGAAACGTCTCCTTGTCGTAGGCCCCCCATCCCCACACGGGGCGTTCCTTCACCGAGTGCACGCAAAGCTCCCAATTAGAAAGGCGTTCGCTCACGGTGGGCAGCCGCTCCGTCAGGGAAGCCACGTGCATTCTCACGTCCCTGGAACCCACGTACGCCAGGCCGAAGACGAGGGCGCAGAGCAGACACATGACGGCCAGTATCTTCCTGGCCCGGGAGTACAGCAACAATACCAGCAGCCCGGCCGCGCCGCCCAGCCAGCCGGCGCGGCTGATGGTGAAAAAACTCGCCGCCAGCACCAGCACGCCCGCACCGTACACGGGCCAGTCCACCCCCCGGCGTCCGGATGCGCGCCAGATCCAGGCCACAAAAAACGGAGCGATGAAATTCAGCTTCATCGATATGAGGTTCACGTGAATGCGGGTGTGCAGGAAAGTCCGCACCGCGTCGCGGTTGGATATGCTGAAAAAACCGGCCCCATACCCCGCCAGGACGTCCAGGCAGGCGACGAACCCCACCACCGCCAGAGTTACGAACACCGGACCGGTATCGCCTTTCCGGTGGCACAAACCGGTAATGGCCACGAAAGCCATGGTCCCCTTGACCACGATCCTCCTGAACAGGTCCAGCTGCACGGCCGTTTCGCCGAACCGATATCCCGCCACCAAGGCCGCGGCAAGCCCCCAGAGGAAAAGGACTCCGACTATCGGACCGATGGGCAGCCCCCTCATCCGCCGCAGATAGTCGCGGAAGCTTTCCGGATCGCCGGCCCACACGAGGAGCATGAGGCCGAAGGAAACCGTCAGGAACCCGTCCTCGAAGGAGGTTCCCAATTGGGGATAGCTGAGCGCCAGATATCCGATCACGAAAAAGGGGAGCAATCGGGAAGCAAAGGCTACCCAGCGTTCCTTGTCCACCAGCCGTTTCATGTACGCCCCGTCACCCTCACCTTATCATAAAAGGACCGCAAAGCCGCGTTGTGCGCCGTTACGGAGCAGCAAGCATCCACGCGTTCGCGCAGCACCGCCGCCCGGCGGAACCGGTCCGGATCGTTCAGGGCGCGAACCAGGGTCTTTGCCAGATCGTGAACGTCCCCGGGCTCGCAGAGGTAGCCCGCTTCGTCCCGTCCGATCATCTCCCCGGCAACCCCCACCCGGCTCGATACGAGCGGCTTTCCGAACCACCCCGCCTCGATGATTACCCGACTGAACGACTCCTGCAGGGAAGGCATCACCACCAGGTCCGCCTCCCGGTAGAAGCGCTCCACCTCATCCCGGTGGCCGAGGAACGCGTAGTCAATGTCCGTTTCAGCGGCGGCGAGGATCTGCTGCAGTTCGCGCACCCGCTCCTCGTCCGCACGTCCCAGGAAGAGCCAAAGGCGATTCGCGGCCCCCGATCCCAGGAGCACCACGGCCCGGGCCGCGACGTTCCACCCCTTGAGCGGCGCGGTGCTTCCCACGATGAGGACAGTGCCCCCCGTGGCCGGTCCACGCCCCGCCTTGCTCCCGGAGGGGGAAAAAAATTCGTCGGAAACCTCTCCTGCGTTTTCCCCGGTGTTCGGCTCCCCGAAACGGTAATAGTGCGGATCGATGCAGTCGGGGATGCGCGTGAGCGCCTTCACTCCGGGCCAGAGGACGGCTTCTTCATATTTGGCCCGCGACAGTACGACGATTCCGTGGGCTTCCATTCCCCGGTATTTCTCCACCCGTTCCCGATCCGCCGCCTGGTCGCGTATATGCAGGACACATGGCGAACCGAACATACGGGCGGCCGTCACCACCACCCCGCCCTCTTCCACGTCGTTGCCATGCACCACCTGGATACCCCCGGGGGCGTGCTGCTCCAGAAAACGTTTGAGGCGGCGGAAAAAGAACGGCCGGGCCGCATGCCAGCCCAACGGAGACCGCCAGGGCGGGAATTTGGCCGTCATTACGGGAACTCCCCGGGCGGACAGGTAGTCGGTAACGAATCCGGGTCCCTCCGTCACCACCAGCGGCCTTATACCGAACCCGGACAGGTGGGGCACGAACTGGCAGAGACACACCTGGGCGCCGGCCCGATGGGTCCTGCGCTGGAAGTACAGCACCGTAAGGTCGGAGCGGGTCTCAGTCATGCCGGATCGTCGGACACCGATTCATATTCCCCGGGAAAAAGCGGGTTGCACGCATGGTTCACACCGATGACGATTCACTCCCCCCGATGCGGAAATTCCGGGCTTCGATACACACATTCCGGACGCACCCCCGGCAGTATCTGAGCAATCCGCGCTTCATGCCGATCGAGCCGCCGAAAGATTGTGGTAGATACCTATCATTTCCCGTACGTTGTCGGCAACGGTCGGATAGCTCCGCCGCGGAATTTTCTGCAACCGTAACGCCGTCCTCGCCGCATACGCCAGTTCTTCCTCATCCAGGGGGTTTTCGACCACAACACCGTTTTCGCCCGGCCGTATCAGCTCCGAGAAGCCGTTCACCCGCGTGGTCGCCACGGGCAGCCCGAACGCGGAAGCCTCCAGGCAGGCATTGCTGAAAGGTTCGTAGATCGTGGGCAGGAGGAACGCATCGGCATTGGCATAAAAGGGGACGGGATCCCGGCGCGGACCGGCGAACACCACCCGCTGCTCCACCCCCAGCTTTCGCGCCAAACGACGGTAGCGTTCTACCCGATCCCTCCCCACCACCCACAGCCGGACGTCCGGGTCTCCCAGGAGCGACAGGGCGCGAATCGCCGTGGCCAAGTTCTTTCTCTCGAACCCCGAACCGACGAAGAGGAGCACCTTCTCGCCGGGACGGCGCGGAATGTCGGAGGGCAGGATCCGGCCCCGGCCGGGGGCCAGCAACGCATCGTTGATGCCGTTATAAATGACGCGGATGCGGTCCTCGTCCAGTCCGTAATGAAGGACGATCTCATCGCGACCGCGCAGGCTGTTGGCGACGACCAGCTTCAACCGAGGGTCCCGATAGAGTTCCCTCTCCACATGGAGTATGGCCCGGTGCCGGGGATTGAGCAGGTAGGTGTTCCGTTTCAGCCATCCGTCGGCCTCGCTCCTGCGAAGGAGCCATTCCCGGTGGCAGCCGTCGCCCGCGCGGTAAATGTCCTGGTAGGTACTCCGCTCGAAACCGTGGATGATGTCGAACGATTCGCGTTCCAGCATGGCGCGTGCGTTTCGAGCGAAGGAGAGCACCTCCAGAAACGCCGTTCCCCCGATTACGGGGACCCGGTGGAACACGATCCCTTCCCGCTTCTCCCAGCGGCGGGCGTACAGGTGCACCTCGTGCCCGGCATCCGCCAGCGTACCGGCGAGTTCGGCCACGTAGCGTTCAGCTCCGCCGAAGGGAGAAAAAGATTTGCGTATGAGGGCGATCTTCATGGAGAGCAAAATCCTGGACGGTCCGCTTTGAGAGTAAGAAGGGGATTATTCCACGCCGGCTTCACGCGCCTGGCGCATCTCCATAAGCTTTGCGTATTTGAGGAACGTATAGGCGGCATACAGGCAGGCCAGGATAAGGCCGTTGGTTCCGTCCACAAATCCCCTGCGCAGAACGAACATGGAAAAGAAGGTAAACATCCCGTGGGTCAACCCGGTCCACGCCCCTCCCCTTTTTCCTTCACTCAGATACTGGCGGGCCATGAGCGTGGAATAGGAATCCATTTTGCTCAACACATGGGAGATGTCCCGGTAGGCCAGGTGCCGCACGGAATGCTTCATCACGCCGATGGGGCCGTCCAGAACCGGCGCTTCGTGCAGCTCCCGTTCGCTGAAACGCCCCTTGTCCTTGCGGAAGAGGCGCAGATGGTAATCGGGCCGCCAGCCGCCTCCCCGAATCCACGCTCCGCGGAAATGGTTCATGTAGGGGATGCGGTAGCCGACCGGACCGGTTTCCCCGGCCAGCTTGTCGCGCATTTCCTCCGCCAGTTCCGGGGTTACCCGTTCGTCGGCGTCCAGCGCCAGGACCCAGGGATTGCGCGTCTTTTCAATGGCCGAATTCCGCTGCCCGGCGAACCCCTTCCAGGTTTCCCGGAACAGCCGCGCTCCGCGGTCGCTGCAGATATCCGGCGTACGATCGGTGCTGAAGTCGTCCACCACCACGATGTCGTCTGCCCAGGACACGCTGTCCAGGCATTCGGCGATGTTCGCTTCCTCGTTGTGGGTCACCACCGCAATGGACAGGTTGGGGATCCGAAAATCCCGATCGAGTGTTTTCATTCCGTCCGTCAGCCGATCCGTTTGGCCTGATCGGGCAGCATCACCGGAATATCGTCCCTGATCTCGTAGAGCAATTTGCATGACTGGCAAACGAGTCCGTCGCCCGCTTCGGTGAGTTTGAGGTCTCCCCGGCACTTGGGGCAGACCAGGATGTCCAGGAGTTCTTTACTGACGGCCATCGCAGATTCCTTTCCTTGCTAGATGACTTTGCCTCCGAGCCGGTCCTTGACCGCCTCCAACACGTGATCCGGGGTAATCAGGTCCATACATTGTATATCGTCGCAGCGCTTTCGGAAACAGGGACTGCACGACAATCCGGCCCTCAGCACCGTGTGGCCGTTGCCGTACGGTCCGGTCCGGGTGGGGTCCGTGGGGCCGAACAGTGCGACCACCGGCGTGGACATGGCCGCGGCCAGATGCATGGGACCCGTGTCCGTGGTGACCGCCACCGCGCACCGCTCGAACAGTGCGGCCGATTCAAGCAGGGAGAGCCTGCCGCAGAAATCCGCTTCGGGCGGGAACTCTCCGTTCATTACTTCCCGCATGTACCGCCGGTCGCCCGCTCCGCCGGTAAAAACGACGTCCAGTCCCAACTCGTCCCGCATCCTGCGAGCGGTTTCGCCGAAGGCGCGGACGTTCCAGAGCTTGGTCGCCCAGAGGGCCACGGGGTGCACCGCCGCGAGTGAGCGCCGGCCGTAACCCGCTTCGGTCAGAAGTTCATCCACCCGCTGCCGATGAGCCGCGGTAACCGGCACCGGAAATTCGGGGTCCGCCACGGACCCGCCGAGATAGGAGATGAAGGTGAGGTACCGATCCACCGCGTGGAGGCGAAAATCTTCCGGACCCACCTTTTCCGTCAGGGGGACAGAGGCGAATTCCGCGGTCCCGTAGAAGCCGAGCTTGCGGGGGCTCCTGGCCAATGCCACCCAAATGCTGCTCTTGGCCAGGTTGTGCAGGTCGATCACCAGATCGTAGGGTTCGGCCCGCAAGTTCGCAATAAACGACCGGACGTCGCGGAGCACGCGCATGTTTCCCCGGCGAATCCCGGCTACCCACGCCTTGCGTCGGGACAGAAGCACCCGGTCCAGATATGGATGGCCTTCCAGCAGCCCCGCGGCCGCTTCCTCCACCAGCCAGTGAATGCGGGCGCTCGGGTACATGCGTCTGAGCGCGGCCAGAACGGGCAGGGAATGCACCACGTCGCCGATAGCGCTCATCTTGACGATCAGAATACGCAAGGTCAATCCCGTTCCGGCACGCCTGCGTCGGCCAGAATCCAACGCGCGGCGTCCGCCAGGTCCCGGGCCACGAAATCGGGAACGATTCCCCGCTCCGCCATGTGATATTCGTACTCCCCCATGCCGTAGCCGGTCAGCGCCAGAATGCCTTTCATCCCGGCCCTTTGCCCGAACTCCACGTCCGTCAACCGGTCTCCCACCATGTAGGAGGAGCAGATGTCGATGGACAGCTCCGAGGCCGCCCGGCGCAGCATGCCGTCCTTGGGCTTGCGGCAGTCGCAATCGACGTTGTAGGGGGCAACCTTTCCCTCGCGCAGGTGGGGGCAGAAATAGATACCGTCCAGCACGGCGCCCTGCCGCTCCAGCTCGCTCTTCATGAGACCGTTCACTTCCAGGACCAGGGATTCGGGAAAATAGCCGCGGGCCACTCCCGACTGGTTGGTCACCACCACCGTTTTCATGCCCGCGCCGTTGAGCCGGCGAACGGCTTCGGCTGCGCCGGGCAGCAGGATGAAGCGGGAGCGGTGGTTCACGTAGCCCACCTCTTCATTGATGATTCCGTCCCGGTCGAGGAAAACGGCCCTATTTCCGCCCACTGGAAATCACCTCCGTCGCCGCGTGCATTACCATGTCCACGCTCACCCGCTCCATGCACCGATGGTCGGTGGGGCATACCTTTTTAAGGCAAGGGGAACATTCCGTATCCGCCCATACGAGACGCGCCGTGGGGTTCAACGGACCGGTGGTGACCCGGTTGGTGGGGCCGAACACGGTCACCTGGGGCCTGCCCAGGGCGGCGGCCACGTGCATGAGTCCCGAGTCGTTGCTGAGGAAAAGGCCGGCCCGCTCGATCCATGCGGCCGCTTCCAGCAGGCCGGTTGTCCCGCACAGGTTGCGTCCCCGTCCCGAGGGCAGCCCTTCCACGATGAGATTGCCGATGGACTGCTCCTTCGCGCTCCCCAGCACCACCACCCGCGCATCGAAATCCCCGGCCAGACGGTGGGCCGTCTCCCGGTAACGGTCGGCGGGCCACATCTTGGCCGAACCGTACGTCGCTCCGGGGGCGATGGCAACGAGCATGCCCCGTCCGTCCCCAAAACCTTCCAACTCCCCTTGCACGGCATCCCGGTGAATGTCGGGCACACGGAGAACGAGAGGGGAACTCGGCGCGTCCAGCCCGAGACCGCGCAGGATGTTCAGGTAGTATTCCGTTTCGTGGATACGCTTGAACTCCCGCCGCATGTGCACCGACCGGGTCAGCAGCGTCCCGCGCAGGTCCGTGTTGTAGCCCATCCGCTGCGGGATGCCGGCCCTCCAGGTAATGAGCGCCGCCTCGAAGGCGTTCTGGAAGAGGATGGCCTTGTTGAACCGGCGGCCCCGGATCTCCCGCATGAGCCGGTGCTTGCCCATCAATCCCCGGTGGCGCCCCTGCCGTTCATAGAGGATGATCTCATCCACGGAGGGATTGCAGCGGAAAACATCCGCTACCCAGGGAACGACGAGCAGGGAAATACGCGCTTCGGGAAAATTCTTCCGCACTGCGGTGAGGGCCGGGGTGGTCATCACGGCGTCGCCCACCCAGTTGGTGCCGCGTATCAGGATCGAGTCCATGTCCGTTGCTTCCGTGGTCCCTTTGGCGGCTGCTCGCTTTTGTGTTCCGCCTCCAATCGGGGCCAGGTATAATACGGTTTCTGTTTCCACCGCCGGTGCAGCCACAACCACTGGTCCGGCCGGGAGCGGATCATCTCCTCGATGGCGTTTGTGAAAAGGGCGGTATTGTCTTCCATGTCGCGCGTCCGGTCACCGGTATGTTGCATCTCCACTTCGGGCCGGATGACGATGCGATGGCGGCCGTCGGCGACCCTCAGGCAGAACATCGGCACCACCGCCGCTCCAGTCTTGAGCGCCAGGGCCGCCATACCCTTGTCCGTGCAGGCGCGATGGCCGAAAAAATCGATGAACACGCCCTCCCGCAGAATGGCGCTCTGGTCCAGCAGAATTCCCACCAGTTCGCCCCGGCGCAGGGCTTCGAAAATGCGGCGCATGGCCCGGTTCTTGGGAATGAGTCGTATGCCGGAGCTGGTGCGGATGCGCGTCAGATGGAGGTCCAGGGGTTTGAAATCCAGAGGACGCACCACGGCGTGCCCCTTGTACCCCATGAGCCCCATGGCGATGGACATGACTTCCCAGTTGCCGAAGTGCGCGGTGAGCACCAGCACGCCTTTCTTGCGGGAGGCCGCGCCGTGCAGATTCTCCAACCCCTCGATGACGATGCGTTCCCGCAGTTCCCGCTCATCGAGCCGGGGCAGGTAGAAGGCTTCCATTAGGGTGAGGCCCATGTTTTCAAAGGAGGCCAGCGCCAGTTCGTATCTGCGCTTGGGGCCGAGGGTATCGCCGTAGGCAAGTTCCAGGTTGGCAAGAGCAACCCGACGATAGTGGGGAGAGCAGTAAAAAAGTGCGCGGCCCAGGAATCTTCCGAAAGACATGACCGAGCGTTCCGGGAGTTTCGAGGGATATTCGAAGGCAAGTCGGCACAGCGTATCAAAGGCTTCCATGGTTTACCAGTGTCAAAAAGGCTTCTTCGTCCTGCAGCAAGGAGAACCTGATGCGTACGATCCAGGGATTGAATGATTCGTTCAGCAGTCCGGCCAACTTTACGCCGTCCTTTTCGGTGGTGATCAGCACCTCGGCATCTTCCTTTCGGGCGGCGGAAACCAGCCCGTCCGCGTCCTCCCGGCTGTAGCGGTGATGGTCGTCGAACTCGACGAAACGGACCACGGAACCGCCCAGCCCCTCCACCGTCCGGAGGAACGTCGTATTGGCGGCCAGTCCGGAAAACGCCACCACCCTCCGCCCTTGCAGAAGGGAGGAAGGTTCTTCCTTTCCGTTCACGATAACGGAGTCCGGCCGGTGATCGGCAAAAAACAGGGGGAGCCCGGGGAACCTCCGTCCGAGATACCGGATGTTTTCCCTGCCCGTTTCGGAGTCCCGGTAGCGGGTGAGTACAACGGCGTGGGCACGCCGAAGCGCCCCCACGGACTCACGCAACGGGCCCGCCGGCAGCAGCTGTTCGCGGCAAAGGCGGTTTCGACCGTCGACGAGAACGATGTCCACGTCACGGGCTACCCTGCGATGCTGAAACCCGTCGTCGAGCAGCAGCACGCGAGCGCCGAAACGACTCACGGCGACCGCGCCGGTCATTGAACGGTTCCTGCCCACCAGCACGGGGACCCCAGAGGACACGGCCATCAGGTAAGGTTCGTCGCCGACCTGTTCCGGCCCGTGGAAAACCTCGTTTCCGTCGGACACCACGGCGAACCCTCTCTCCATGTCCCCCTTGTATCCCCGGCTCAGAATGGCGGCCGGTACGCCCAGGGTTTTATAATACCGGGCCAGCATCAAGGTCAAGGGTGTCTTGCCCGTGCCGCCCACCGAAAGATTCCCGATACTGATCACCCGGGCGGGCAATCGAGTGGGTGTGTAGTAATGATGGTTGTACAGATAGTTTTTGGTCCCGGCTGCGAGTCCGTAGGGGAAGGAGAGCAACTGCAGGGGGAGCCGCACGGCGGACCCTGCCACCCGGCCGCTTTTTCCGTCCATAAGGCGTTTCCACTCGTTCCGGACCGTTGTTGCCGTCCTGTCTGTCATTTTGCCCATTCCCATCCTTTCCGAAGTCGGGGCGGACTCCCACTGTGCCGTAAAATCGGACCGTACGCAACCGGTTTGCTTACACTGCGCTCCACCGAGAGACTTTGAGGCGGCAGGTTTACCTGAAATAGGGGGAAGAGAGGAAATGGGAGCGTTAATTCTAAATGGAAGCTCTTTTATTAAACGAAACTTTCTGCTAATGTTTCTCCGCGTCACTGATATGAGCAATTACGACTTGACAGAGATATTCCCTTCTGCTAGAGGTAAGTATACCGTATACAGGAAGTCAATTCCACTATATGGAACTCATCCCCTAGAAACGTAGTACGCGCTTTTCCCCTTTTTCACCCCATACGGAAGGCGCAGAGTCACCGTTTTTTCCGTTCGTTCGCGCAGCACTTGCTGAAGAATCGCCACTACTGTACGTTTTGTCGACACTTACGCCGAACCTTAGCTGTGGATGTCCTTTGTATACTGTATTTTCTGGTTTACCTTTTCTGTCCGGCCCGGTTTTCAGAACCAGAATCCCTTTTTTCCATTGTTTGCCGACGTGCGTGAATCCGAGAGGGATGAACGTTTGAAGGGGACCGTTTTTCATGTGAAGGGGGATTGATTGACGACCGTTTCGAGCGGCCGTTCTTCCCTTCGCTTCCGGCTTTCAAGGCTTGAACCATAATTTTTTACCTTCTACCACTTTTTCCGCAAAGGAGGAAATTATGAAGGGCAAGGACACAACAGAAGAAAAATCACTGACCGCTACGACACAGGAAAAAGCAACGTCGCGTCGCGGATTTCTGAAAACGGCGGCGGTCGCAGGCGCCGCAGCCGGTGCATTGGGGTTCCCCGCAGTAAAGAAAGTGACGGCCATCGAACCCATTTCCCTGAAAATGCAGACTGCATGGGACGCGGGCACCCTGGGGTTCACCAAATTCCAGGATTTCATCAAGGACATGTCTGAAATTTCCGAGGGCAAGATCAAGATCGAAGGATTCCCCGCTGGAGCCATCGTGGGCACCTTCGAGATGTTCGACGCGGTGAAGGCCGGCGTGTTCGACGCCATGCACTGCTTCGACGTGTACTGGCCCGGAAAAATACCGGTGGCGACGTTCCTCTCCTCCTATCCGTTCGGTATGGACCGTCCCGATCAGTGGGAAACCTGGTACCACGAACTGGGCGGACGCGAATTCGCCCGCGAGGCCTACGCCGAACAAAACATGTACTGGCTCGGACCGATCCAGCACGACGACAACCTGATTCACTCCAAGGTGCCCATCCGCTCCTTCGAGGACTTCAAGGGCAAAAAGATCCGGTACCCCGGCGGCATCATCGCCGACATCTATCGGGCGGCCGGTGTCTCCACCGTACTGCTGCCCGGCGGCGAAGTGTATCCCGCGCTGGAAAAGGGCGTTATCGACGGGGCGGACTTCGTGGGGGCTGCAATCAATTACAATCTGGGATTCGGCGAAGTCGCCAAGTATATCATCATGGGGCCGCCCTCCACGCCCTGCCTCCATCAGCCGGTGGACTTGATGAGCATAGCCATCAACATAAAAAAATGGCAGGCTATTCCACCGGCCTACCAGAAACTGATAGAGGCCGCGGTGGCCAAGCACTCCTATGATCAGTACACGGCTATTCAGAAGGCGGACATCGAGGCCTTTGAAAAGTTCCAGAAAGAACAGCACGTGGAGATCATTCGCCTTAAAGAGACGGACATTGAGAAGTTCAAGAAGTTCGCACCGCCGTTGTGGGTCAAGTGGGCCAAGAAGTCCCCTCTGGCCATGAAGGCGTTCAAATCCCAGCTTGCCTATCTGGAGTCCATAAAGATCGGCTACTACTCCCCCAAGGATATGGTCGACATGGACGGCAAACCGCTGGAGTTTTGATTTAGCGTTACGCCCGGGGAAGAGACGGACGTCTCTTCCCCTTTCTTATTAATACCCGATAGACCCGAACGGGAGGGGGCTGGCGACGGCTCGAAATTGCAGAGAAACTCCCGGTCGCACGGTATGTGAGGACGTAGTATGAAGTTACTCGACAAATTCATGATGGCCGTTGACAAGACCAACATATTCATCGGTAAGGTGAATGTGTTGATCGTCCTGTTGGCCGTGGTGGTCATTACCTTCGAAGTCGTGATGCGCTACGTGTTCAGCCGTCCTACCAATTGGGCGCATGAACTGATGACCGACCTGTTCGGTATGATGTACCTGCTGGCCGGAGGTTACGCTCATTATCATAAGGCGCACGTGCGGGTGGATGTCATTTACGCGTCCCGATCCCCCCGAACCAAGGCTATCTTCGATATATGCACTTCGTCCCTGTTCTTTGTATGCACCGGCGTGATGCTCTACACTTTTTGGACCTTTTATTGGAGCTCACAGACCATGCACGGTGGCGGCACGCTTTTCGGCGTTGAAATACCCGGCGAATTGTCCCTCACCGACTGGGCGCCCCCTTACTACCCTGTCAAATTCATGATGCCTCTCGGGGCCCTCATGCTGGTGCTACAGGGCGTAGTATGGCTGATCCGCGATATCAGAACGTTAGCGCACGGGTAGGGAGAATTAGGGATGGGTATGGGTATAGAATTAATCACGATCCTCATGTTCGGTTCCCTCCTGCTGGTACTTGCCTTCGGCTTGCCCGTGGCCTTCGCCTGCGGGTCGGTGGGAATTATCTTTACGGCAATTCTGCAGGGACCGGCAGCTCTGAATCTGGTTTCCACACGCATTACCGGCTTGATGGTGCAGTACCTCCTGGCAGCCATTCCCTTGTTTATCCTCATGGCAAACATCCTGGAGCGGTCGGGCATCATCAGTGATATCTACGAAATGGTGTATCAATGGATGGGCGGCATCAAGGGCGGCGTTGCGACAGCCACCGTCATGGCCTGCACCATGATGGCCGCCATGTGCGGCGTGATCGGCGCATCCGAAGTGACCATGGGCGTCATCGCCCTGCCCCAGATGCTCAACCGAAAATACGATAAATACATCGCCTGCGGGTCGATCCTAGCCGGAGGAACGCTCGGCATTCTCATACCTCCCAGCGTCATGCTCATTGTGTACGGTCTGGTGGACAACTCTTCCATCGGTCGTCTTTACGCGGGAGCCTTCATGCCGGGATTCATGTTGGCGATCTTCTATATCGCCTACATCACCATCCGCTGCTACATCAACCCCGTCCTGGGTCCGCCGGTGCCGCCGGATGAGCGCATGCCCATAAACGTTCGCATGCGCCTTCTCGTACGGCTCGTGCCTGCGGCCATCCTCATCTTTCTGGTCCTGGGCACTATTTTCACCGGAATCGCCGCCCCCACCGAAGCCGCGGGAGTGGGTGCGGTCGGTGCGTTCCTCATCACTGTGTTCCAGGGCAAAATGACCGGCAGAAAAATGTTCGAGGCCACGGAAACCACCATCAAGGCCACGGCCATGGTGCTCTGGACCATGTTCGGGGCCAATATCTTCGTAAGCCTGTACGTCATGGTGGGCGGTGCCAAGTTCGTGCACGATTCTTTGGCCGGCTCGGGTCTGGGCCCCTATGGAATCCTCATCATTATCAACTTCATT
The DNA here is from genome assembly GCA_963826125.1 of uncultured delta proteobacterium. Taxonomy (GTDB): domain Bacteria; phylum Desulfobacterota; class Desulfarculia; order JACQYL01; family CAWGVV01; genus CAWGVV01. Next base: position 2,834,146 of record CAWGVV010000001.1, read on the forward strand.
TTGATCCTGCTCGGATTCTTCCTGGATTGGGTGGGCATCATCATGCTGTGCGTGCCCATTTTCGGACCTCTCATCCGCCATCTGGGGTTCGATCCCGTATGGTTCGGCGTGCTCTTTGCGACCAATCTGCAGATTTCCTTCCTGTCGCCCCCCTTCGGTTATGCTTTGTTCTACCTGAAGGCCGTGGCGCCACCGGAAGTCTCGACGCTGGACATCTGGAAGTCTGCCGTGGTATTCATGTTCATTCAGGCGTTCGGCGTGTTCCTCTGCATCGTATTTCCGCAGATCATCACCTGGCTGCCCGACATTTTGTATAAAGGCGCATGACAACGCGAAACAAAGACGGCAACCTTACGGGCGTCCCGGTTTCCGGGGCGCCCGTTTCCGGCTATCCGGCCGATCTCTCCTACCGGGCGCCCACGGCGTTCATCGTCGTTTTCTATGGGCTGCTGGCGGCTTGGACGGTGTTGTGTGTCTTCAAGCTGGGGTCGCGGCTGATGTCCGGAGGCACGGGCGACCTCATGCAGTGGCTGATGATCGGCTTCGTCATTACCTATACCTGGATATTTTCCTACCGCATCAATTACAAAATTTCGGTAACCCGCGAAGGACAAATGGAGCTTACCAGCCTCAAACGAGTGCTGAAAGTGAATGCGCAGGATATCGACCTGGTGGAGGGTCCGCATCTTCCCTGGGGATTTTTGCGGTTCAAGCTGCAGCGTGAAAAAGCCTACCTCTTCTGCGTGGTCAAGGACAGCTCCTTCCGAAAAGTGCTGGCCGCAGTCCGTTCCGTCAATCCGCGAATGCGGGCCAAGTTTATTTAGTTTCCAACGTTGGGAATCGAAGAAAACCCCGGCAGGAGCCGGGGTCCGTGTAGCCGCGCCGGGCATGAACCGCTTCAGGCATGTCGGTCCGCCGGTGTGATTTTGATATGGTTGTCCACGCGTTGTACCCCTCGAAGCTTTCGGACGATTTCCTCCGCCTTTTTCCGGGTAACCGGCTCGTCGGCCACTCCTTCCAGCCTCACGACACCGGGTTCGTCCACGTGCGCCGAAACGGCCACCGTGCGCCCGTACCCCAGTCCCGCATCGATGATGGCCGCTTCCGCCAATTCGGTCAGGGCCATCTTGTCGATGATGGCGAGCGCGTCGACCGAACACGCTTTTATGGCCGACGACCGGGCCATGGACAGAACCGACTCCACGGCCGTTTCCACGTCGATTTTATCCATGTTGAGCACGGTGTCGTACAGCAGAGGATCGTCCCAATCGGCATGGAAGGCGAATTTGATGAATCCCGCCCGTTCATGGTCGCTGCGATCGATCTCCCGAGCGGCCGCCGATTTTTCATAGCCGCGGCTCACGAGATTCATGATCCGGTTTTCCCTCGAGGCGATTACCCGCACATGGAGAGCACAATCGAAGGATTTCAGCAGAATGTGGCCACCGCGGCCCACGAATACCGCATCCCCCTTCTCCGCAAGTTCGTACATGATGGCATTGAGGCGGTCCACGTTGACGACGGGACGCTGGCTGAAAAATCTCTGAAAAAACGAGGGGGACCGTTCGTCCGCCTCTTCCACGCTTTCCAGATATCCCATCTCCTTGGCAGCCGCGTCGATGGCCGCAGTGTCGATGTACCGATATCCGAGGGCATCCGCCACCTGTCGGGCGACGTCCGTTCCGTTGGATCCGAGCTTTCGTGAAATGGTGATGAAGTGCATCGATCTTCTCCTCTCTCCGGTGAATATGCCCTGTCGAACGGTCAGAACGAACCGCTGAAACTGTTGTTACGATAGTCATTTTATCACGAAAAAAAAGAGTACGGAAGGGGTGTTACACGACTTGAGGGTGGCGCTGATCTTGACATTTCCCCCGATTCCGGGTACGTATGCAGTATACATGTCGTGAGGTTTCAGAAAGGAAGGAAAAGGCTATGTTCGTATTGTGGCCGAACACGTTGCTTTTCATCAGCGCCGGAATCGTTATCAGTATTGTCGTTTTCGTCATTTACGGGTGCATTAAAGGTTGGGAGAACGTTTTCCCGAACGAATAATACCACGCCCGCAGTATAGTACGATTTTCTTTTCCGCATTCGAGGCCGTCACACGCAGGGGTGAGCGCCGGCTCGCACTACCGGCGGATATTCTCCGTTCCGCGGTCCGGGCGGGTCGTCATGTTTCTTCGTTCACCGCACCCTCCCGGTCGTCACGCCGTTCTTTCGTCACTCCGGACAAGTGGAATACCCGTTGGGTTTTCTCCCATCGTGCATATCTTTGACCCAGACGTTATGCCGACGAGAAAATTTGAAAACGAGAGGTGCGGAATGAACAGAATGATCGTTTTGACGATGCTGATGTTCTGGGGCGGTTTCTCCCCGCTGCTTTTTTCCTCAACCGGTCGAGCGAGCGATCCCGGCAACACGGCCACGGCTACGTTTGCCGGCGGCTGTTTCTGGTGCATGGTGCATCCCTTCGACAGTCTGGACGGAGTGATTTCCGTTACTTCCGGGTACACCGGAGGCGATAAGGTGAACCCCACCTACGAAGAAGTATCTGACGGCGGCACCGGCCACGCTGAATCGGTGCAGATCAAGTACGACCCGACGAAGATTTCGTACGAAAAGTTGCTGGAGGTGTACTGGCACAACATCGACCCCACAGTAAAGGACCAACAGTTCTGCGATCACGGCCACCAATACCGGTCGGCCATCTTCTATCACAACGACGAGCAGAAACGGCTGGCCGAACAGTCGAAACAAAAGCTCATCGATTCGGGAAAATTCGAACACGTGTACACCGAAATCGTGCCGGCTTCCACGTTTTATCCGGCCGAGGAGTACCATCAGGACTATTACAAGAAGAACCCGATCCGCTACAAATACTACCGCTATTCCTGCGGCCGCGACCACAGGCTCAAGGAGTTGTGGGGCGAGGAAGCGGGACACTGAAAAGCGGGCCGGTTCGCGGTTTCTTTTTTCCGAACGGTCCCACGTCCGGCGTTAGGGGAGCAGGGGCTTGGCCCCATCAGACGGGCGAAAGCGTGCTCGATACAGGGAAACGTTACCTTGCCTTTTTCCGGGCATTGTGACAAGATTGTTGGGTTTAATGGGGTCGGTGGAATGTTTGGGAGGGAAAACGTACGTTTATCGTGGCGAGAGCTTCCCATTCCGATCCGGCAATCACTGCTCCTGCATTTACTACCCTGACGGTTGCGCCGTGCAGGCAGAAATCGACACAGGCAGACACCCTGCTCTATGCTTTTCAATTCATTTGCCTATCTCCTGTTTTTTCTCCCCATATCGGTAATCATCTATTTTTGGCTCAACCGAAGACATTTGACCATTGCCGCGAACGTCTGGCTCACCGCAGCCTCGCTCTTTTACTACTCGTATTGGAACTTCAAGTACTTCCCGCTCATCCTCTCGTCGATATTCGTGAATTACGCCCTCGGTCGGGCTCTCACCTCCCTGCATGAAAACGGTGCTTCGTCCGTTCCCGAGGAAAGCGAAAGGATTCCCCTACTCACTCTGGCGGGAGGACTGTTTTTTAACATAGGACTCCTCATTTTCTTCAAGTATACCGATTTCGTCATAGAAACGGTCAATTCCGTAGCGAAAACGGCTTTCGCTCTCCCCCACATCGTTCTACCCCTGGCCATCAGTTTTTTTACTTTTCAACAGATCGCCTACCTCGTCGACAGCTACCGGGGCCGAACGAAAGAACACGACTTCATCAATTATGCACTGTTCGTGACCTATTTCCCGCAGCTGATTGCTGGCCCCATTGTGCACCATAGCGAGATGATGCCTCAGTTCAAGAAGCTCAGAAGCAAGCTGTTGAATTGGCGTAACATCTACGTCGGATTGTTCCTCATAGGATTCGGACTGGTGAAAAAGCTGGGGGTCGCGGACACGTTCGCCGTGTGGGTGAATGAGGGATTTTCCCATCCCGAGCAATTGTCCGCGCTGGAAGCGTGGCGTGCGAGCCTGTGCTACACCGTACAGATATACTTCGATTTCAGCGGCTACATGGACATTGCCCTGGGCTCGGCTAAACTCTTCAACATCGACCTTCCACTCAATTTCAATTCGCCCTACCGATCACTGGACATACAGGATTTCTGGCGGAGATGGCATATAACCCTGGGACGGTTTCTTCGCGACTACATCTACATCCCCTTGGGAGGGAACAAGGGCGTCAGCGCCGAAACCCTGCGCAACCTGTTTCTGACCTTTCTCATCGGCGGGATTTGGCACGGCGCGGGCTGGACGTTCGCGGCATGGGGAGCCATTCACGGTTTCGGCATCTGCATTCATCACGTCTGGAAAAAAAGCGGCTGCTACCTGCCGAAATTTCCCGCATGGCTCGTCACATTTCTCTTTGTCAACAGCGCATGGGTATTCTTCAGGGCGTATTCCCTCTCCGACGCCGTCGTGGTGCTCAAGAAGATGGCCATGCTCAGACCCTCCGATTTCGACGCCCTGTTGACTTCCAACGCCTCGCTCCTCACGTTTCCGCACCTCTGGATATTCTTTTTATCGGCGCTGATCGTTTTCGAGGCGCTGGTGATGAATTCCCATCGGATAGCCGCCAGGATCCGGATGCCCAATCTCTTCTGGTCCGCCTCCAGCGTCGCATCCTTTGCTATTGTTACTATCCTGCTGATGAACAGACAGCGGTTTGTTGAGTTCATATACTTCCGGTTCTGATTCAATGAAAAGATACCGCATACATTCCCTGTTCATCTGTCTGTTTATCATCATCCCTGTCGCGGGAGTGGGAGGATTGAACTTCCTGATCGATCCGCTGCAGATTTATCATCGACAGCCGTTCGCGAAGCCGCGTTTCTTCTCGGACCAGCGGTTTCAGAACATCGGCAAGATCAACTCCTATCTCGCCACTGACCCGGAATACGATTCGATCATCCTGGGACCTTCGCATGCCGATAATTTCCGACCGAAACACGTTGCCGGGGTAATGGGATGGAACAAAGTCATGAAGCTTACCATTTCCGCCGGAACGCCCATGGAACAGGACGTTACCTGCGAGAGGGCACTCCGAACCGGAAAGGTGAAACATATCATCTGGAGTCTGAGCGACGTGAACAAAAGAGATGCGTGGAACCGAAAACGCCCTTTTCCTCTGTACCTCTATAACGACAACGTATTCGACGATCACGTGTACCTGTTCAACGTCGATATTTTCCACTACTCGCTGCAACTTCTGTTCAACACATCTCCCTGGTCTCCGGATATGGATAAAGTGAATTACTGGATGGACAAGTCTTTACCCAAATTCGTTCGATTTAACAATATTCGCCACATAAAGAAGCTGCAACTCCAGGAAGACGGAAAACGACAGGAGCTGATGAAAATTCTCAAGAAGCCCTTGGTGCAAAATAAATTTGCCGCCTTAGACGCCCACATACTGAACGTCGTTGCCCGGCACCCGGAAGTGGAATTCTATCTCTTTTTCCCGCCTCTCCCGCACTACAAGATCGTTTTCGAATCACCCGGCAACGTTCCCAAAATGATCCAGATGTACCGGCATACCGTGGAAAAATGCGCGGGTTTGAAGAACGTGAAAATCTTTGCCTTCGATACCGTGGAATCGATCGTCTGCAATCTGGCCAACTACAAGGATCATTTCCACTACGGCGCGGAGGTGAACACCTATATCGTCCAGAGCATGAAGGAAGATCGGCATCGACTGACAGTGGAGAACATCGATCAATTTGAAAAAAGGCTGCTGGAGTTATTGACGAACTTCAAAATATACAGTGACTTCGACACCGCCGTGGCATTCACGCCCGGGGAGTTGCAGAAAATCCGGAAGCTCAAGTAATCCGTACTGACACCGCCTTACGATCGTCCGTCCGGCAGCCCTGCAATTTCCTTCAGCACGCTCATGTACTTTTCCACTGCACCACGGCTCAATTCGCTCGCCTCGCGGGCGTGGATGCCCATGGCCCGGAAGGTGTGGGGACGGCGTACTCCCTTGAGGAGCGCGTTGTAGAGGCCGTCGCCGTCCTTCACCCGCACCGCGCCGCCGGTTTCGGTGAGGAGCCGGGCGATCTCCGGAAAATCGTCCATGTGCGGGCCGAAAAAGACCGGTACCCCATGGGCGGCGGGTTCCAAGGGGTTATGTCCCCCCTGCTTCACCAAACTCCCCCCCACAAAAGCTGCTTCCCCCACGGCATAGAGTCTGGCCAGCGTTCCCAAGGCGTTTACCACCACCACCTGGGACTTGGCGTCGGGGGGGTCGGAGAGGGCACGGCAGAAGAAATCCATGGTGGAAGCCAGAATGCACACCGCGTTGCTCCGCTCGATGTCCCGCGGGACGATCACCAGCCGCAGGGCCTGGTCATGTTCCCAGAGGGTGCGGAAGACGCGCAGGAGAATCTCCTCCTCGCCCTCGTGCGTAGACCCCGCCACCAGGATGCGCACGCTCCCCGGCTCCCATCCGCACGAACGGATCATGGCGTTTCGATCCTCTTGGCCGACCGTTATCTCGACGGCGTCGGCCTTGAGGTTTCCCAGCACCCGCACCTTTTCGAACGACGCTCCCAGAGCGATCATGCGATTGGCGTACACCGGTGCCTGCACCCCGATGAAAGAGAACAGCCGCAGTGCGTCCCTCAGGAAAAAACGCAGCAGCCGGTACCCCCGAAAACTGCGTTCGGAAATGCGCGCGTTCACCAGAACGGAAGGAACCCCGTTCCGGTGCAAAGCCCGCAGCAGCGAAGGCCAGATGTCCGTTTCCACCAGGACGAATAGTCGAGGACGCAGGGAAGAGACGCAGCGGGACACGGCCGGAGGGAAGTCCAGGGGCGCGAAAAAAATATGTGCCGTCAGGTCGGACAATTCCCGCCGGGCCGTCTCCCAGCCCGTTTCCGTGGCCGTGCTGATCACCACGGGGACGTCCGGGAAAGCCAGCCGGAGGGAGCGCACCAGCGGCACGGCCGAGAGCACCTCTCCCACGGAGAGCGCATGCACCCACACGGGGCGGGGTCCGTCCGGGGACGTGGCGGGGAAAGGTGCCAACCCAAGTTTCTGGAGTGAGGAACGACGATATTTACGGGCGAGCAGGATGCGGGCCGCGAACACCGGCGCGGCGCAGAGGAGCCCCAGGGAGTACAGAACCGAATAGAGGGTCCACAACACGTTGGGCCGCCTCATTCGGCCCGGCCTGCCGCCGGAGCATCAGAAGGTGCCCCGTACGTATAGGCGTCCTGCTTGAACTGCATCTCGTGCAGTTTGAAGTACTCGCCCCGCACGGCGAGCAGTGTTTCGTGTCTGCCTTCCTCCACGATCCTCCCCTCCGAAATCACAACGATGCGGTCCGCATTCCGGATAGTGGACAGCCGGTGCGCGATCACCAGTGTGGTGCGGCCCGCCATGAGGTTTTCCAGAGCTTTCTGCACATAGAGTTCCGACTCCGTGTCCAGGGATGAGGTAGCTTCGTCCAGAATGAGGATCGGGGCGTCCTTCAGAATGGCCCGGGCAATGGCGATGCGCTGGCGCTGTCCGCCCGAAAGGCGCACCCCCTGTTCCCCTATGATCGTTTCGAAGCCTTCGGGCAGCTGGCGGATGAAATCCAGGGCGTAGGCGGCCCGCGCCGCCTCTTCCACCTGTTCGTTCCCCTTGGAAAAATCACCGTAGCCGATGTTGTTGCGCACCGAATCGTTGAACAGAATCGTCTGCTGGGTGACCATGGCGATCTGCCTGCGCAAGGACCGCATGGTCACGTCGCGGATATCCGTTCCGTCGATGGTGATACGCCCCTCGCCCACCTCGTAGAAGCGGGGGATGAGGTTCACCAGGGTGGTCTTGCCGCCGCCGCTCACGCCCACCAGGGCCACGATCTCGCCGGCCCGCACGTCGAGGTTCACCCCCTTCAGCACGGGGCGGGCTTCGTAGCCGAAGGAAACGTTCTCCAGCCGGATGGCATCCCGGAGAGGAGGAACTTCCACGGCCCCGGGACGGTCTTTGATCAGCGGTTCGGTATCGAGGACTTCGAATACCCGCACGGCCGCCGCCATGCCCTCCTGAATCATGTTATTGATGCCGCTCAGCCGCTTTACCGGCTCATAGAGCAGGATCAGCGCGGTGAGAAAGGAGAAGAAGCGGCCCGGCGTGGAAGCGCCGACGAACACCTGGTAGCCGCCGTACCAGATGATGACCGCGATGCCGATGCCACCCAGAAACTCCATGAAAGGTGAGGAAAGGGCCCGCACCGACGCCTGCTTGAGCACCAGACGGAAAAGGCGTTCGTTCTCTTTGGAGAACCTCCCCTTCTCGAAGTCCTCGTTGCCGAACGCCTTGACGATGCGGTGCCCGCTGATGGTCTCCTGTAGCAGGGCGGACATGGAACCCACCGTTGCCTGGTTTTTCCGGCTGATGGTGCGCATGCGCCGTCCGAACTTGACGATGGGCACCGTGGCGAGGGGGAACACCACCATGGCGATGAGCGCCAGCTTCCAGTCCCTCATGAACACCACGGCCACGAGTCCGACGATGGAGAAACTCTCCTTGAGCACCCCGGTGACGGAGTTGGAAACCGCCCCCTGAATGAGGTTCACGTCGTTGGTGATGCGGCTCATGAGCACGCCCGTGGGGGTGGCGTCGAAAAAGGCGAGCGACAGGGTTTGCAGATGGTCGTAGAGCTGCTGCCGCAGATTGGTCACGATACGCTGTCCCACGAAACTGATGAAGTACACGGAACCGAAGGAAAAGGCTCCCTTGAAGAGGAACAGCAGCACGATGGCGACCGGCAGCAGGTTGAGCATTTCCTGCTTTTTGTGCACGAAGATGTCGTCCATCACCGGCTGTACCAGCCAAGCCATGGTGGCGGTGAGGATGGCCACGCCGATCATGCACCCCATGGCCAGCACCAGCATGCGCCAGTGAGGCTTGACCATCTCATAGACTCTTCGGTAAATGCTTTGCTTCTCCATGTCAGCCCGTTTGCCTTTCCCGCGTCTTCATCACGTCCAGGACGGCCTCGGCGGCCGTCTGCGCCGCGTTGGACTTTCCCAGACCGGTTCTTATTTCATTATAGGCGGTGAGTATCCCGTCCCGCACCCCGCGGTCGCGCAGAAGCTCCAGGCAGGCCGCCGCCAGATTGTCCGGAGTGACCTCGTCCTGCACCAACTCGGGCACCACGCGGCGTCCGGCGATGAGGTTCACGATGCCGATGAAATCCACCCGGACCACGGACCGGCCGATGAGGTAGCTCAGCCGGGAAGTACGATACCCGATGACCATGGGTACGTCCAGAAGAGCAGTGTGCAGTGTGGCCGTGCCCGAGGTGACCATGGCCGCGGAGCAGCTCCTGACGGCCGTTTCGAAATTCGGCTCCAGCAGAACCGGAACCTCGGACTGCCTCAGGAAGTCTTCCACGAAGCTTCGCTCCAGCGTATGGGCCAGGGGAAGAACAAACACGGCCCGCGGATACTCCCGCGCCACGCGGCCGGCCGCTTCGAGCATGACGGGCAGCATGTAGCGGATTTCACTCTTGCGGCTCCCCGGCAGTATTCCCACGCAGAGCGCATCGGGATCGAGCCCCAGGGACATGCGCGCCCTCTCCGGGGTGATCCCCAGGTCGATGCGGGGGATGAGCGGGTGGCCGACGAACCGGGCGTCCACTCCGTGTTTGCGATAAAAAGTTTCCTCAAAGGGAAAGATCACCAGCATCCGGGTGACCGTCCGGGCGATTTTTCGCACCCGGCCGCGCCGCCACGCCCACACCTGGGGGCTGATGAAATAAACGACGGGGATCGAACGCTTGTAGGCCTGCGCGGCAAGGGGAAGATTGAGTTCCGGGTAGTCGATGAGGATGAGAACGTCGGGACGAAATTCGTCCAGGGAATGCTTCATGCGCCGAAAGGCCCCGTAGACGCGCTTCAGGGCCCCCACCACTTCGGAGAACCCCATGACGGAAAGCGAAGCAGCATCGATTTCCGTCTCCACTCCGGCTGCGCGCATGTGCGCTCCGCCGATGCCCCGGATGTGAACGTCAGGTGCCCGTTTGCGTAGTTCGGACACCAGGGCGGCGCCGTGCAAGTCTCCGGATGCCTCTCCGGCGACAATGAGAATCCGTCCGGACAACGGATCAGATCTCCCTGTTGGGGCCGAGCAAATGGTGTTCCTGCAGCGCCTTGTCGATCTGGGCGACCACTTCCAGGGAAACCTTCAGAGCCCTGCGCCCGGTGGCGCCGTCCACGACGGGCTCGGTACGGTCGCGCACCGCTTCCACGAAAGACGCCAGTTCGTCCTCCAGCACGTCCCTCTCGCCGTAGGTGTGGCTTTCGGGCACGATCTGCGGCCACTTGGCGCCGGGTTCCCCAGGCATTTTGCGGATAATGGTCAGCGCCCGCTTGGCATAATCCACCGACAGGTACGCGCTGGGCTGGAATATTCGGATCTTGCGCATGGTCTTCATGGAAATGCGGCTGGCGGTGACGTTCGCCACACAGCCGTTGGCGAAGATCAGCCGCGCATTTGCGATATCCGCGCGAGGAGTCATGACCGGTACACCGAGGGCGTGAATGGACACGATCTCCGATTCCACCAGACTCATAATGATGTCCAGATCGTGGATCATCAGGTCCAGCACCACGTCGACGTCTACACCGCGCTCCTTGAACAACCCCAGCCGGTGCGATTCGATGAACATGGGACGGTCGATGGCGTGCCGCAGGGCCATGACGGCCGGGTTGAACCGCTCCAAATGGCCCACCTGTATGAGGAGGCCGTTCTGTTCGCCCAAACTCAACAGCTCGTCAGCTTCCTCGAGGCTCCTGGTGAACGGCTTCTCGATGAACACGTCCCTGCCCGCCAACAGACAATCCCTGGCCACCGCGTGGTGGTCCACTGTGGGAACGGCGATACTCATGGCATCGACCTGTTCCAGAAGTTCCTCATGGCGGGAGAAATACCGCACGCCGAATTTTTCCGCAATGACCCTGCCGCGGCCTTCGTCGGTATCCGCCACGCCCACGAAGCGCACTCCCCGAATTTTGCTGAACTTTTCGGCATGGTACCCGCCCAGGTACCCCACGCCGACAACTCCTACCGCCAGATCGCTCATGCTTCCACGCCCATTACCACCATGTCGTTTTCATCGGCTAGCGCCACCGAATCGCGGACGTCGAAGAAGAGGGTCCTGCCCGCTTCCACCGCCAGCACCGATGCCTTGGCCCGCCGCATGGTTTCGATAGTCTGCAATCCCACGGCCGGCATGTCGAACCGCAGGTCCTGGGAAGGCTTGCTCACCTTGACCACCACGACGTCTTCCCTTCCCAGCATCCCGCCGCGCAGGATGCACTCGTCGGTGCCTTCCATCGCCTCCAGAGCCAGCACCGCGCCGCGCCGCACGACCACGGTCTGCCCGATGTCCAGCTTACCGATTTCCTTGGCGATCCGCAAACCGAATTCCACGTCGTCGCGCTGTCGCCCGTTGGGCTTGCGACGGGTGTATATCCCGGCCTTTGCGGCCAGGTTCGGCAGAAAGAGGGTGGAAGCCCTCACCGTTATCCCCTCGGTTTCCAGCACGGAAGATACGGCCCGCAGGATGCCGTCGTCTCTCATTTCCGACAACCGGGCCAGGAGCGAGAGCCCCTTGAGATCGGGCATGGCCTTGGAGTAAAGTCTCGTTTTGGTAATTCCCCCGGCCATGATCGCGTCGGTGACGCCCGCGTCACGGAAAACCTTGATGATCTTGCCGAGCTGTCCGAGTTTCACCCAATGAACGTCGTCCGATTCGGATTCGATTTCCGGTCGGGTTTCTTCCACGTGGGCCGCGACTACCACGCGGTATCCGGCTTCCCGGGCGGCCCGGGCGATGAGCAGGGGGAACTGGCCGCTTCCCGCTATGATGCCGATGGGTTTTCCGCTCATGCCGTCTACCTTGTAATTCCCCGCCCGGAGCCCTTCACGAATTCGATGAACCGGCGCACCTCTTCGGTGTCGGGCAAGCTGTCCGGAGCGGATTTCAGGGCCTGCTGGAACGTATATCCCGAACGGAAAAAATGGCGATACGTCTGCTTCAGGGCCGCAACGGCCGACGGGGAGAACCCCCGGCGACGCAATCCCACCAGATTGAGGCCGTAGAGTCGGGCGCGGTCGCCCGCGGCAAGCACGTAGGGAGGCACGTCCTTGCTGATGGCCGACTTGCCGCCGATGAACGCGTGCGTCCCCACCCGTACGAACTGGTGGAGCGCGGCGAGCCCGCCGACGACCGCGAAATCTTCGATAACGATGTGGCCGGCCAGCGTGGCGCAGTTGGACATGATCACGTTGTTGCCGATGATGCAGTCATGCGCCACATGGGCATAAGAAAGGATGACGTTGTTGTCCCCCAGCCTCGTGACGCCCCCACCGCCCGCCGTCCCGCGATTGAGCGTGACGTACTCCCGGATGACGTTGTTGTCCCCGATGACAAGGTGCGTTTCCTCGCCTTTATACTTGAGGTCCTGCGGCTCCTCGCCCACCGACGCGAATTGATAGATGCGGCAGTTCTCCCCCACGGAGGTGAAGGGTTTTATCACCACATGGGGACCGATGCGGGAATTCGCACCGATCATTACCCGGTCCTCTATGATTGTGTAGGGGCCGATTTCCACGTCCGGCCCCAATTCGACCCCGGGATGGACGACTGCCGTGGGATGGATGGACATGCCGGTTCAGACTTCGTCGCCGAGTATGGCCATGAGGTCGGCTTCCGCCACAAGTTGGTCTTCCACGAAGGCGCGGCCTTGCATCTTCCAGACTTTCCGTTTGGCCCGCACCGCCTCCAGCTCGAACCGCAGCTGGTCGCCGGGCACCACGGTCCTCCGGAACCTGACGTTGTCCATGCCCATGAAATACATGGGCTTGCCCTTCACCATGTCACCCATGGATACCGCCGCCAGCACGCCGCCCACCTGCGCCATGGCTTCCATGATGAGGACGCCGGGCATCACCGGATTGCCGGGAAAATGCCCCTGAAAGAACTCCTCATTGCAGGTAACGTTTTTTATGCCGACGCATCGTTTGTTTTCCTGCAGCTCGACGATACGGTCCACGAGAAGGAAGGGGTAGCGATGCGGCAAAATTTCGACAATTTCTTTATATCCCAAGGGAAGATTCATCCTCGGCCTCCGGCGATTTTTTCTTCCAGTTCCTGGAGTTTCGCCTCCAGTTTTGCCAGTTGTTTCGCCATATCGGGAAGTTTGGCCGTGTATCCCGATACCCTGAGCCATTGTCGGTGCGGGATGGCCGGCGACCCGGAAAGGACGGCTCCGTCTTCCACGTCGCGGTGCAGTCCCGATTGTCCGCCCACCATCACGCGATCGCCGATCTTGATGTGCCCCGCCACTCCCACCTGCCCGGCGAGGACCACGTTGCGGCCGATTTCGGTGCTGCCGGATATCCCTACCTGCGAAATGAGCAGGGTGTCCTCACCCACTACCACATTATGCGCCACCTGGACCAGATTATCGATCTTCACGCCCCGCTTGATCCACGTACGGCCCATGGTGGCCCGGTCCACGGTGACGTTGGCGCCGATTTCCACGTCGTCGTCGATCTGTACGCAGCCCACCTGTGGAATTTTCACGTGTCGGCCGCCGTCCTGCACGTACCCGTACCCGTCGCTTCCGATCACGGTGCCGCTGTGAATGATTACCCGGTCGCCGATGCGGCTCCCCTGGAGAATGGAGACATTGGGGTAAATAAGGCACCCCTTCCCGATTTCCACGTCGTCGTCGATCACCGCGCCGGCCATGATGATGCTGGACGGCCCGATGACGGAATTTCGCCCCACGAAAGCCTGCGGATACACCGACGCGGTTTCGTCGACCCGCGCGGTTTCATCCACCGCTGCCATGGGGTGCACCCCCGGCTGATGCGTGCGCGGCGGCCGAAAGAGTTCGATAATGCGAATCATGGCCAGCCGCGGGTTGTCCACGATGAGAAGGGGCTTTTCAGTAGCCACTTCCCGATCGGTTATCACGGCCGCGGCCCCGGTTTCGGCAAGGGCGGGGATATACTTGGGGCTGTCCAGAAAAGTGATCTGATTGGGTTGAGCCTCTCGAATTGGCGCAAGGCCGCTCACCGTTACCCGACCGTCACCCCTCACTCTGCCGCTCACATGCTCGGCCAACTCCTCAAGCGTCTTTTCCATTCGGGGTGTCCTTTCCGGGGAGATCGTCCGTCGCCGGCGCTCTCCTACTTCGACGGCTTCGCCGTGTATGACGCATCGTAGGCTTTAATCACTTCGTCGGTCAGTTCCTCGGTTTTGGGCGCCCACAAGATTCCCGAGGTGCTCTTTTCCAGGATCAGGGTGTACCCCTTGTCCTTGCCCACCTTCTCGATGATCGTGGACAAGTCCTTGAATACCTCGGACTTGTATTTCTCCTCATCGACTTTCATCTCTTCCGAGTAGTCGTTGTACATGAGTTTGAAATCGCGCAGGTCTTTCTGAAACTCGCGTTCCTTATCCTGCTTGGCCTGGGGGCTCAGCATGATTCCCTGCTTGTCCAGTTCCTCTTTCGTCTTGTCCAGCTGGCTCTGGCGCCTGTCCAATTCGGACTGCATCTTGTCCTTCTTGGCCTTCAGGGCGTCGTGGAACTTCTTTCCCTTGACCGACTGCAGAAGACACTTCTGCAGATCGACGTATCCCACCTTGAGTTCCGCGGCAACGACCGCAGGAACCGCAACGCTGAACATAAGAAACGTCAAAATCAAGGCGCTCAATAGTGATTTCCTGGCCATATACTCCTCCCCTTCGGCCGGGCTTTTCCCGCCCGGGATTCTTTTATAAGAAAATAGTCCCCCTCCTCGCTGGAGAAGGGGGATCGTTTCCCTGCTATGCAAGAAGAAACATCAGTCGAATGTGCCGCCGAGCGCGAAGTCGAACACGCTCTTGCTCTCGTCCGGTTCGGGATCGATGTTCACGCCCCATTCGAGCCGCAACGGCCCCATGGGAGACATCCACCGTACTCCCAGGCCGACGGACGACCGAAGGTTCTTCACGTCCCAGGTATCGGATTCCGCATAGGAGTTACCGGTATCGTAGAACATGACGCCGTAGAGTCCGGCCTTGGACATTACCGGGAAACGCACTTCCGCCGTTCCGATCCACATCCTCGTTCCGCCGATACGGTCGCCGGTGGCGGCGTCTCTCGGGCTCACGCTGTACCGTTCGAAGCCGCGCAGGGAGTTGATCCCGCCCAGATAGAACTTCTCGTACAGCGGCAGTCCTCCTTTTTTGTCCTCCGTGACGTATCCCATTTTGCCTTCCAGGTGACCCACCCATCCCCATCTGACGGGGAACCACCAGCCGGTGCTCAGCATGTAGCGGGTGAAGGTGTTGGAACCGCCGAAAGGCGTTCCGGCGTGTTCCACGGAAATCGAATGTTCCGTACCTTTGGTGGGCAGGAAGAAGTTGTCCGTGGTGTCCCATTTGAAGCCGCCCATCACGCTGCTCGTGGTGGCCCGGCCCTCCTGGTCCTGAATGATCTTGGCGGCATCGTCGGCAACGTCGCTTACCTTGGCCGATTCAAACCGGTATTTTATGCTGGCGTAGAGGCTCTCTCTCCATATCGGATAGGCAAAGCGTACCGTGCCGCCGTAGGCGTCCTTGCCGTAATCCGGAAAGGTGCGTATCCAATTATAGATCTCGTAGGTATTGGAAAGCGGAATGTCGAACATCCACGGTTCGTTGAACGACAGCGAAAAGCGCTGGTTCCGGCCGCCGATCTGGCCCGTCAGGGAGAGCCGTTCGCCGCGCCCCAGAAAATTCCGCTGGGAAATGTCGAACATCCCGATGGGGCCGTCCAGGGTGCTGTACCCGGCTCCGATGCTGAACGTACCGGTCTTCTTTTCCGTGACTTCCACCCGCAGGTCCAGCTTGTCGTCTTCGGTGCCGGGGCTGGTGGCCATGTCGATGTTTTCGAAATAATCCAACCGGTGGAGACGCTCGCTGCTGCGGCGGAGATTTCGGGCACTGTAGAGCCCCTGCTCCTCCACCCTCAGTTCCCTTCGGATGACCTTGTCCCGCGTCGCGGTGTTCCCCACGATGTTGATGCGCTCGAAGTAGACCTTTTTCCCTTTGTTGGCTTTGTAGGCGATGTCGACGAGCCGGTCCTTGTCGTTGATGTTGACCATGGGATCGATCTCGGCGAAGGCATAGCCGAAATCCGCGTAGGCGTCGCGCAGGTTCAGAATGTCCTGGCGCACCAGGTCCCGGTTGTACACCTCACCTTTCTTGATTTTCAGGGAGGCCGTCAACTCGTCCTTGGGTTTGACGAAGTCGCCCTCTATATCGACTTTGCCCACGTTGTACCTGGGCCCCTCCTCCACGGGAATGGTGATGGTGATCCGTTCGCCTTCCACCTGCACATCCGGTTCCCCCACCCTCGCCCGAATGTATCCGCTATTGAAATAGAAGGAGGAAAGACGGTCCGTATCCTGACGGAGCTTCTGCATGTCAAGCTTGCCGGAGTCGAATATCCACCACAACAACCCCTTGGTGGACGTCTCCATCTGTTCCGCCAGTTTCTTGTCGGAAAAGGCGTGGTTCCCGGTGAAACGAATCTTCGTGATATAGGCCTTCGCGCCCTCGTCGACGTCGAGCACCACGGAGACCGTCCGTTCCTTTTCCTCGGGCTCCAGATTGTACTTTACGTCGATGTTGAGGAAGCCCTTCTTGCGATAGAGGTCTTTGACCGCTTCCACGCCCTCGCGTATTTTATCGAGGTTGAGGACGGAGTACGGTTTGATATTGACGGCTTCGAGGATTTCATCGGTCTTGAGTTCCTTGTTGCCCTTGACCTGAACCGTCGATACCGAAGGTTTCTCCACTACCTGGAATTCCACCTTTTTCCCGCCGGGAACGTCTTCCACATTGATCGAGACGTTTTCGAAATAGCCCAGTTTGAAAATCTCCCGCAGGTCGCGGTCCAGGCTTTTCAACGAGAAGACGTCGCCGACCTTGGTGGTGGCTACCGCCAGAATGGCGCTGGTTTCGATGCGTTTGTTGCCCGTCACCTCCACCGCGGACACGGTGACCCGTTTGAAGACGACCTTGGCAACCTCCGCCACCACTTTGTCCAGAATCTTGGGCAGATTCTCCAGCCCCATGCCCGTTTCAAAGAAGGAAACAGGCGCCTGGTGCTCGTCGGCCGACACCAGTACCGCATCGATGCTGACCGAATCGCCGACCTTGGAGATGCTGCCGTAGAACGCAAAATCGGCGCCCGCCTCCTCGCGGAGTTTTCGGGCGTCTTCCTCGGTCACCGTCGCGGGAACCTGCGCGGGGGCGGGGACGACCGCGATGCCTTCGTCCCGGAGCCGCTGTCCCAGCAGTTGCGGAATGCCGGCCTTGAGATAGCTCAGGTCTTCCTGGCTATAGACCGCGAACGGAAGGACAACCGCGCGGTACTCCTGCGCGGCCCATCCCGTTACGGGGAACAGTACACCTATCAGGATAATAAGCAGTCGTCTTGCCATCATGAGAGTTCCTCTATGGTGCCGTCGACGATGGTGACTCTGCGGTCCATGCCCTCGGCGAGAGTCAGATTATGGGTCACCACCACCGTGGTCACCCCCCGTTCCGCATTCAGGTCCAGCAACATTCCGAACATCTTTTCGCCGGTTTTCTCGTCAAGGTTCCCGGTAGGTTCGTCCGCCAGAAGGACTTCGGGGCTACGAACCAAGGCCCTGGCCAGGGCCACCCGCTGCTGCTCCCCTCCCGATAGCTCACCCGGCTTATGGAGCATGCGGTCTTTCAGACCGACCTTTTCCAGAATTTCCGTCGCGCGATCGATTGCCTCCGAACGGGGCATACGCGCGATGAGGATCGGCAGCATAGTGTTTTCCAGCGCATTGAATTCCGGCAGCAGATGGTGAAATTGAAAAACGAAACCGACCCGCCGGTTCCGGAAACTGGCCCGAGTCGAGTCGTCCATGGAAAACACATCCACCCCGCCGTACAGCACCCGGCCGGCCGTAGGCCGCTCCAGCGCTCCCATGATCGTCAACAAGGTGGACTTCCCCACCCCGGATGCACCCACAATAGCCAACGTCTCCCCGCGGCCGATGGTGAGGTCGATCCGTCTCAGGACCTCCACCACCTTCTTATGCTGGGGGACATACTGCTTCGTAAGGCCGACCAGGGAAATGTGGTCGTCTGCTCCCGTCATATTACTCGTACCGCAGCGCGTCTGCAGGATTGAGCCGCGATGCCTGCCAAGACGGATACAGTGTCGCGATCAGCGTAATAGCGATCGCCGCACAGCATACCGTGACCACGTCCGTCGTCTCCATCATCACGGGAAGCGCACTGAAATAGTAAATATCGCTGGGCAGCTTTATGAATTGGTAGTGTTTCAGTATCTCGCACAACCCCACACCGCCGGCGAGTCCCAGAAGCGTTCCGACCACTCCGATAATCAGCCCTTCAAGAATAAATATCTTCAGAATGGACCCCGACATGGCGCCCATCGACTTCAATATGGCAATATCCCTCGTTTTTTCCATTACCACCATGATGAGGGTACTGACGATATTAAAGGCGGCCACCAAAATAATCAAGGTCAAGATAACGGCCATGGTGATCTTTTCCAGTTTCAGGGCTGAAAACAGATTGTGGTTCATTTCCATCCAGTCCCGAACCGCATAGGGATAGGGAAACCGTTCCCTCAGCGCATCGGCCACGACGTCCGCACGATAGACGTCCTTCACCTTCACCTCCACGCCGGTAACCGTGTCCCCCATGCCCAGAAAGTCCTGGGCCGCATTGAGGCTCATGATGATGAAGGTGGAATCGTACTCGTACATCCCGGTTTCCAGCAGCCCCACCACGAGGTAATCGGTTGCCTTGGGAGCCCGACCCGCGGGGGTACGCTGGCCCATGGGGGAAATCACCGTCACCGTTTTGCCGGGACCCACCCCGAGATTGTGCGCCAGCTCGCTGCCGATGATGACGCTGTTTTCCAAATCCTCCAGGTCACGCAGCGATCCTTCCCTGATGTTGCCGCTCAGGGTGATCACCCTGTCCGCCGTCATGGGGTCCACGCCGCGAAGAACCGCCCCTGAGACGGACTTGTCCGAACGCACCATCACCTGGCTATAGATGAAGGGCGTGGCGGCCACCACTCCGGGGACCTTTTCCATCTCCTTGGCCGTATGGCCATAATTGCTCACCCAGTTCTGGTAATTGGTGAGAATCACATTGGAGTTGATGCCCAGAATTTTTGACTTCAGGTCCTGCTGAAACCCGTTCATCACCGACAGCACGACGATGAGCGCCGTCACCCCCAACGCCACCCCTCCAATGGAAATGAGCGTGATGATGGAGATAAAGGACTGCTTCCGTTTGGCCTTGAGGTAGCGGAGGCTGATGAACAGCTCGAAGGGCAATGATCGCGCCATGCTTTTCCTACAGCGGCTTCATATGGGGAAAGAGGATGACGTCCCTGATGGAGGGGGAGTCGGTAAAAAGCATCACCACCCGATCAATGCCGATCCCCTCTCCCGCCGTCGGGGGCATGCCGTATTCCAATGCCCGTATGTAGTCTTCGTCCATCTGGTGTGCCTCTTCGTCCCCCGCATCCCGTTCTTCCACCTGACCGAGGAACCGCTCCCGCTGGTCCACGGGGTCGTTGAGTTCCGAAAAGGCGTTGGCGATTTCCCGCCCGCCGATGAAAAGTTCGAACCGCTCCACGATTCCGGGATCGTCATCGCTTTTGCGCGCCAGGGGCGACACGTCCGTGGGATAGTCGACGACGAACGTCGGGTTCAACAACAACGGCTCCACGAGAACGTCGAATATCTTGGCCAGGATTTTTCCGTGCTTTTCCCCCTTGTGAAGCGTGATACCCAGCTTGGAGGCTTCGCGCACGGCGGCGTCCGGATCGTTCACCACTTCCGGGTCCACTCCCCCGATGCTGGTCAGGGCATCCGCCAGCGTGACCCTGCTCCAGGGCGGAGAGAAGTCGACGACGCTCCCCTGATAGTTGATGGAAAGGGAGCCGGTCACCTGTTCGGCAATATGGCAGAAGAGGTCTTCGGTGAACTGGATGAGGTCTTCGTAAGTGGCGTAGGCCTGGTAGAATTCCATCATGGTGAATTCGGGGTTGTGTTTCGGCGAAATACCTTCGTTGCGGAAATTCCGGTTGATCTCGTACACTCGATTGAAACCGCCCACGATGAGCCGCTTGAGAAAGAGTTCCGGGGCGATGCGCAGGAAGAGCGGGATCCCCAGCGCGTTGTGGAAGGTCTTGAACGGCTTGGCCGTAGCGCCGCCCGGAACCACCTGCATCATGGGGGTTTCCACTTCGAGGAATCCCCGCCCGTTCATGAACTCGCGCATGGCCTGGATGATGCGGGTGCGCTTGATGAACACCTCCCGCACATCGTCGTTGCCCATCAGGTCCAGATACCGCTGCCGGTAACGCAGTTCCTTGTCGGTGAGCCAGTGATATTTTTCGGGCAGCGGGCGCAGCGACTTGCTCAACAGGACGATGTCGCTGACGAGTACCGTCAATTCGCCGGAATGGGTACGAAACAGAGAGCCCTTCACTCCCACGAAGTCGCCGATGTCGAGCTTTTTGAACAGCTCGTACTTTTCCTGCCCTGCAATGTCCTGCTTGATATACGCCTGCAACCGGGCGCCGTCGTCCAGCAGATGGAAAAAGGAAGCCTTCCCCATCTTGCGCAGGGAAACCATTCTTCCGGCCAGCCGGACCTGGACTGTATGGGCGGAAAGCTCTTCCGCCGTTCGTTCCCGGTGGTCTTCCAAGACCTTCCGCAGGGGAATTTCAATGCCGAACCGGTTGGGATACAACGCCACTCCCTCGCGGCTCAATTCTCTCGCTTTTTCTCTGCGCTGCTCCAGAAGCTGCTTCGCGGTATCTTCAGACACGTCTGTCCTCTTCACTCGTAATAGCCGTTCGACGGCGGTAGTTTCGCGTCCCCCCCGAAACCGGCGACGGCCCCCATCCTCTCTTCAATCCCTTGCCTGCAGTGGGGTGACGGAACCTCCGGCGGAGTAAGGGGGGGAGTTTTCCGCAATGACGGGGTGCGCAGGCACCCTGACTTTGGCCGTCAGTCGCCGGGGTAAAGGGGAAAGTCGTCGTGGTTGTTCTAAGTAACCTATTACAAACCTTGATTTTTTCCCCGCAGAATTTATCCCCTGATAAACCATTTGCCCTTTCAAGTCAAGGGGAAACGAGGGCCGGCCCCCGCTCCTTGCGCGGTATGCGGGCGCCCGAGCCTTCAACGGCGCTACGCGTCCGAAGGGACGGAAAACCGCGCGACGTCAGGAGGAAGAGCTTTGTGATTCGGGGAGATAGAGGGAGAACAAGGTGCCGCCGGCTTCCGGGGTTTCAACTTCGATGCGGCCGTGGTGCGTATCGATGATCCGCTGCACGATGGCCAATCCCAGACCGGTGCCCTGATCCTTGGTGGTGTAGAAAGGCTCGAAAAGACGTGCCCGCACGTGTTCCGGGATACCGGAACCCGTATCGCCGAAGGAGACGCGGGCATAGGGAACGTGCCCGCCTTCCGGACCGTCGATCGATACCCGTTCGGCGGAGATTTCGACTTCCCCCCTGCCTTCGACGGCTTCGACGGCATTCAGCACCAGGTTCCAGATGACCTGCCGGAAGTGGGATTCGTCCACGAACACGGTGAAATCGGCGGGAATGCGCTTCTTGATCTTCACCTCCCCGTTCAGGTTGTGTTTGGAACGGACCAGGGTGATGGTGTCGTCGATCAGCTTTTCCAGGAGCGCCGTTTTGAAAGTGCTCTCCGTTTTTCCGGGCCGGGAGAGCCAGAGGAACTCATTGAGCAGTTCGTTGAGCCGGTTCATTTCCCGCTCGATGATCCCCGTCAAACGTCTGGCGATGGGCGAGCCGGGCTCTTCCTGTCGCAACATCTGGAACGCCCCGCTCATGGCGCCGAGGGGATTTTTGATCTCGTGAGCCATGCCTGCGGTAAGCGTCCCCATGAGGGCCAACCGTTCCAGGTGTTTTACCTCGTCCTGCATTTTTTTAATCTCGGTGATGTCCTGGAATATCATTATGTTTCCGATCTCGTCCCCGTCCACCGAGGTGAGGGGGGAGAAGGAGAACCCCAACCGCAGGGGTTTTCTGGCCGGAAACTCGAAACTGACTTCTCCGCGGGAGCGAAGCCCGTACGCGCGGCCTTCTTCCTGCGCGATGAACTCCTCGAGACCCGGCAGAACGTCGGTAACGTGGTGCTGATACACCTCCTCGAACCGATAGCCGAGAATTTTGCCGGCGGCGCTGTTGAAGGAGAGAATACGTCCGTTCAGGTCCAGGGTGAGCAGACCGCTGTTGATGCTCTCCACGATGCGGTCGTTCAGGGCTTCGAGTTCCATCATGTCCCGGCTCTGCTGGCTGAGCTTTACCCGGGCCTTGGCGAGCTGGTCCTGAAAGTAGCTCCCCAGGAGCGCCACCACGTAGAAAGCGAAGAAATTCGACAGAATGATATAGAAGATGCGGCTGGCGTCGTAAGCGCCGTGCGACGTCCCATACAGGGGGAAAGGATCGATCAACCCGTAAAACTGGAGGTCCACCAGCGTTCCGTACAGAATGCCGCTCAGGGAGGCTGTGATGAGGGCCCAGCCGCGGCCCAGCATGATGGCCGCCCCGAAAATGATGAAGATATAGAAAAAGGTGAAGATGCTTTCCACGCCCCCGGACACGAAGATGATCGCGGTGGCGAAAAGCGCGTCGAAGGCGAACTGCACCCTGGCCTGGAGAATGAGCGAAACCTGGACCGTAAGGCAGATGCCGTAGATGATCGAAGCGATGAATATGGCGCTGATGACCAGAAACAGGGCGCGCAGGGAGAGAACGTCGATGGGTTTCTCGCCCAGGAAGTGCACCGCCAATGTTCCGGCCATGAGCAGGGAGATCAGTATTACCCTGACGAAGGCCAGCCACTTGATCCGGTGACGGAGTTCAAGGTCTTCCTTCCGTATCGCGGGGGCTTGCGCCACCAGCTGGTACTCCCCGTCGATTTCCTCGTGCGTGCGAACGCTCATTCGGCCACCGCGCCCCTATTTCCCGGCAAAGAGTGCGGCCATCTTGAAGATCGGCAGGTACATGGCGATGACCAGACCGCCGATGGTTCCTCCCAGGAAGACCATCATGACCGGCTCGATGAGCGAAGTGAGGGTGCCGACGGCATTGTCCACTTCCTCGTCGTAGAAATCGGCGATTTTCTGCAGCATCGAATCGAGTTCGCCCGTCGCTTCGCCGACGCCGATCATCTGAAGAACCATGTTGGGAAACACGCCCGTCTCCGACAGCGGTTCGGTGATGGTCTTGCCTTCGCTGATGGACTGCTTGGACCGACGGATGGCGGATTCGATGGTCTTGTTTCCCGCCGTCGAGGCCACGATGTCCAGGCTTTCCAGAATGGGCACGCCGCTCGACAACATGGTGGACAAGGTCCGGGAGAATTTGGCGATCGCCACTTTCTTGATCAGATTCCCGAAAACCGGCAGCTTCAGTATCATGCGATCGATCAGTTTTCGTCCCGCGTCGGTTTTATAGAACCGCCGGAAGAGAAATGCGAATATGCCCGTGCCGATCACCACGTAGAGGAGATTGTTCTTGAAAAAGTAGCTGGCGTTCACCACCGCCTGGGTTGGAAGGGGAAGTGCCTGCCCCATGCTGGCGTAAAGTTTGGCGAACACCGGGATAACGAAAATCAGAATGACGGCCATGACGAGAACCGCCACGGAAACGATGACCCCCGGATACACCATGGCGCCCTTGACCTTGGATTTGATCCGCTGCAGCTTTTCCATGTAGGCGGCCAGCCGGTTCAGGATCGTGTCGAGCACGCCGCCCGCTTCGCCCGCGGCGACGAGACTGGTGTAGAGGGAGTTGAAGACCTTGGGGAAACGTGCCAGCGCTTCGGTCAACGTGGCGCCGCCCTCCACGTCCTCCTTCACCGCGCGCAGCGTCTTCTTGAAGTTCTTTTTTTCCTGCTGCTCGGCCAGGATGTCCAGACACTGGACCACCGGCAAACCGGCGTCGATCATGGTGGAAAATTGACGAGTCACGATCACGATGTCCTTGTCTTTGATCTTGGGCTGAAAAAGGCCGACGTTGGCCAGCACGTCCGCTTTTTTCGCCTTGATGGTGACCGGCATGAGCTGCATTTTTCGGATCAGCAGCCTGGCGTCGCCTTCGGTCGCCGCATCGATCGTGCCTTTTTTCGTCTTTCCTTCCCGTGTCCTTGCTACGTATGCAAAAGCCGCCATGTTTTTTCCCCCGCCGGAAAAGGTGATCGATCCGTCAAAATATGGTACCGATCATGAAACGATTTCCCTGGCCGTGCTTTTCGTGCACGGCGGGATCGAGAAATGGATTCCGCCGCACATCCAAGGGTGGGCGGAAAATGCTACCTACCGTGTTCCCGTTTGGGAGGTCCGAGGAAAACACGAACCGTGTGAGACGGGACCTCCCTTCGGCCGGGTGTTGCATTTATCGTACCCGGACAACGGATAACGTTTTAGAAATAAATAAAGACGTTTTTTAAACCGTTGACCGTGGACTCTGGTCAAATTTTTGCTTGACAAGCCATAAATCAGTCTGCTAAACACCCGCACGCTCGAGAGGAGCGTGCTAATCACCGAGGAGGATTACCAGCCATGGACTGTGTAACGGTAAAACCGGGAGTAGAATGTACGTTTATGAAGAAAAGCGGGTGTTCCTTTAATGGCGGCGCCTGCCATCAGGTCATCGACAGCTGCATGGGTTGTGAACGCGTTGTGGACCTGGAAAGCGGTTCCTACTGTAAGTCGTTTCCCGATCCCGAATCCAAATGGAAACGGGGAGCCTGCAATTTCGCCACCCACGTGAAAACGACCGCGGAAGCTGCACAGAAGATCAACCCTTTGAAGGCTTCGAAACGTTCCCGCCGCTAAACGAACACCCCGCGCCATGCCCGGCGAGCCGGGCGTGGGTGTGGGGAATCCAACAAAGAGAGAACCATCGGTCCTGCTTTCAAGGACGCTGTTGCGTCCTGGAGGCAGTACGCCCGTTAGCTCCACCGCCGGGAAAATACCGGCTTCTCCTTCCCGAACACTCCGCGGAAAGGCGGCACCTGCTCCCGCTATGGGATCGGACGGTTTTCACGTTGACAAACCGTCGTGGGGGTCTAAACTGTGGATCGACCGCGGCGGTGGACGTATATGGCGGAATTGTCTCACAAAGATAAAGATCTCATCGGCAAATGCATTTCCGGCGACAAGAGGAGCTGGGATCGTTTTGTCGAACGCTTTTCCGGGCTCATTCACTATTATGTGAGCCGGACGCTGGAAGACGCCGGCATGGTGCCCGAGGACGCCAAGGACGTCGTCCACACGGTCTTTCTCTCCCTCATCGATCACGACTACCGTAAGCTTCGCCAGTTTGAGGGCACCTGCACCCTTGCCAGCTGGATCCGCCTCATCTCCATCCGTACCGCCATCGATTATTTACGCAGATACCGCCGCCACAGGATCGTGGAAGAGAACCGGGAAACAGATCGGGACGCCGTTTACGCCGTGGCCAACGACGATCCGACGCCGCCCGACGCCCTGGAGCAGGACGAACGGCGACGGATTCTTGACGACATCGTGGGGAACCTGACTCCCCGGGAACAATTATTCGTGGAACTCTACTATCGCAGGGAATTGCCGGCACGGGAAACGGCGCACCTCATGCACTGCACCATGGGAGCGTTGTACACCATGAAAAACCGGATCAGGGAAAAGCTCAGGAAACTGGTGGACGATTTTCTGTAATATAGGGAACGTGTTCGCGTCTATTGAGCACGGAACGAAAGAGACAAGGCATGAGCGCATCCGGAGATTCATTCGATACCGCATTACGGCAGATGCTGGCCGTCACCGGCACTGCCCGTGAAGCGACTTCCGTGTGCCCCAACGAACAAACCATGGTGTTGTTCCTGGAGGATCGGCTCGGTGCGGCCGAACGGGAAACCGTAGAGCGGCACGTAGCGTCCTGCGGCCAATGCGTCGATCTGCTCATAGCCCATGCCGGGCTGCCGCCGGAACGCGCGCCGAAACGGCTCTCCGCGCCGAAAGAAACCGTGGAACGCGCCAAGAAACTGGTGGTTCCGTCTTCATCCCGCTTCCCTTTC
This sequence comes from uncultured delta proteobacterium, assembly GCA_963826125.1. GTDB lineage: Bacteria > Desulfobacterota > Desulfarculia > JACQYL01 > CAWGVV01 > CAWGVV01. The sequence goes on from CAWGVV010000001.1 coordinate 2,860,321, forward strand.
CTCTCTCCGTTCGTTCATGGCCTTTTCGGAACGCGATGGGCGCTTGCCTGGGCCATTCCCCTCCTCTTCCTGATATTGGTGCCCGTAAGCTGGCACGTGGCCGAACCCATTATTCGGGAAAAGGCGGTGACGCAGGTTCGCCGGACGCTTCAAATGCCCGGATTCGAGATCGGTTCCATCGGCGTGGGCTGGCGTAGTGTATCCGTATCGGGCGTGGAAGCGGTGCGAGCCGAGACGCGGCTCTTTTCCGTCGGGGACGCTTCCGTGGAATTCTCCCTGAGCGACCTGGCAAAAGGACAGCTGGTGGTGGATCGGGTGAAGGTGCAGTCGCCCTACCTGCTGGTGAAGACGTCGGAATCGGGGAAAATGGTCCTGGGCGGCTTCGCGGAAAAGGATCTCGATTTCCTGCGCGGTTCCGGAATGCAGGTGAGATCCGCGGCCATCCTGGCGGAAAACGCGTCAATCGATCTGGTGGATTCCGGAACCCGGCCCAAACCGGTCAGGATCGGGCTGCGGCGTGTGACCGCCGCCGTGAGGAACGTCAGCATCGCCGAGGACGCTTCTCCGTCCGTACCTTCTTCTTTCGAAGCCACGGGAACGATCCTGCAAGCCGCAACGGACGGCAAACTATCCGCCAACGGCGCGATCGACAACGCTTCCGGCGGTTACTCAATGGACCTGCGGGCCGGGGACGTGGACATTGTACCCCTCCTGCCCTACTATGCGGACCGCGTGACGGGGAACCTGACCGGAGGCATGGTCGACCTGCGGGTGTCGCTCGAAGTGACGCGCGAGTCGGTGAAGGCGTCCGGCGTCATTACCCTCAGGGACCTGGTCATGAAGCCGAACGACGGCAGCTTCTTCGGAGTTGCGTTCAACGCGATTTCCAATGCGATGGCCGCCGCCGGTGACAACCTGGACATTCCCTTCACGTTCAGCGTCTCGGCCGAAGCCCTGCGTCCCGAGATCATCGAGACGATGCTCTCTTCCATCGAGCAGGCCCTGCCCCAAGCCCTCGCCGCTCGAAACGGGAAGACTACGAGCGAACCGGAAACCACGAAGTCCGCTGAATAAACACAAAGACAGCTCCATTCCCGCCTGAACATATCAGGTACCGGCCGGTACGGACGGGGAGATGCAACACTATTGAAGGGACCGTGCGCCCCTCGGAAGGATCAAAAGGGGGGGAGGAGTTTCTCCCGCCCCGGCAAACGTTTTTCGTGTCAACTACGACTTGCGGATATTAAAAACCCTCTTCAAGAAGGATGGCTGTGTCCGATTCTTTTCGACGACCCGACCCGTCGCCACCGCTCCGGGCTGGAATCCGCCGGGCAACGGTGGCCTCGGGCAACGCATCCTGCCCGACCTTGCCAACCCGCAACCCCTTTTCAGCGGAGCCGGTCCCGCCAACCAGGTCGATAAGATTTAAGACCGTGTCTTTCATCCGTTCCGCCTGGGATTTCATCTCGCCGGAGACGCCGGCGGATTCTTCCGCATAGGCGGATGTCTGTTGGGTCACCCTGTCCATTTCCGTGACTGCTTTGGTTATCTGCTGTATGCCTTCCGCCTGTTCCCTGGACGCCGAGGCGATCTCCGAAACCAGTTCTCCCGATTTGCCGACCGTGGCAGCCACTTCCCGAAAGTTCTGGTTGGTCTTCTCTACCATCCCGGAACCGTCCGTAACCTTGTTGACGGTTTGCTCTATGAGGGCGGCGGTGTTCTTTGCAGCATCGGCCGCTCGCATGGCCAAGTTTCTCACTTCGTTCGCCACCACGGCAAAACCGGCCCCGGCTTCCCCTGCTCGAGCCGCCTCAACCGCTGCATTGAGCGCCAACAGGTTCGTCTGGAAGGCGATTTCGTCGATAGTCTTGATGATCTTCTGGGTTTCCCTTCCGGCACGGGACATTTCCTCCATCGAACCGGTCAGCTTGCTCATCGAAGCATTCGCCCGTTCGACGATCTGCTTGGCCTCGCTCATGAGTTCGTTGGCATGCCCGGCGTTCTCGGCGTTCTGCTCGGTCATGGAAGACATCTCTTCCAGAGAAGAGGAGGTTTCCTCCAGAGAAGCAGCCTGGTTCGAAGCTCCTTCCGCAAGCCGCCTGCTCGATTCGGACACATGGTCGGACGCTCCCGTCACCTGCGCGGTGATCTTCTCCAGAGTGGCCACCGCGCCCTTGATGGGCCGGGTGATGGAGCGTATGACGAGAATGCTCAGGCCTATCAAAAGTACCGTCACGATCCCTATGGTCAACATGCCGAGCCGAAACCCGAACCTCTCTATCTTGGCGATCTCCTCCTTGGCGCCTTGCGCGGTCCGGATGAGCCCGTCCTTCAACGCGGCGTTCGTCGCTTCCAGATCGGAGGCGACCGTTTTCATTTGTTTCCACTGGTCGAAGAAAACCGCCTGGGTTTTCCCCATAAGATCATGTTGCTTTTGTATCTGGTTCCAATACCCGGTGTACTTGGGATCGTTAACGGCAGCCACGATTCCTGCGTTGTTGCTGTAAAGAATCTTCAACTTTTCCGCGAGGTCCTTGCTCGTGCTCTCGAATTTCGCGGAATCCGAAGAAGTGAGCAGTTCGTTCACGTTCAGTATTACGGAAGCCATAAATCCGGTAAGCTCTTTGAACCCGTTCATGAGAGACACTTTTTTGTCCGAAAGCTGCGATCCCTTGAACATGATAAGGTCCGCCTGTTCTTTCATGAGGTCCTCGATGGCCTTCTTCGAAGACTCATCAATTTTTGAAAGCTGCGCCATAAGCTCGTTTCTGCTCTTGGCAAGGCCGCGGATAATCGTCGCTGCCTGAGTGAATACTTCCTGATGCGCGGCGGCAGCCTTTTCGACCTTATCCAGATGCCCCTTCATTTCACCGCCGTTGTCCAGCGTCTTCGCCTCCGACAGGGCCTTGGCGATGGTGGAGGACTCCTTCTCGATCCTCTCGAAGAGAGAATCGTCAACTTCGTTCACGAACTGGGTTTCCATGAGTATTCTTTCGGTCATCATCCAGGCAAGTCTGTTCGCTGCCTGCTCCATGCCCGCGGCTTGACCGGCCTTGACCGAAAGATAGTAATCCATGCCCTTCACCAGAAACACCGCCAGCAATCCCAAAAGCGGAAGCATGGCGATTTTTACCCCCAGTCCGAAGACCTTCTTTTTCGTTTTCGTCGCCCCCATGAAATTCTCCTTCAAGAATATCCGGCCGATAGACCCCCAACGAGTGATTCAAATCCGGCACGAGCAAAAACAGGGAATTTTCGCACGTCTCGGCTCGACTATGCCGGCCGGAAGACCGACTGACGAGCCGGGCGGTCGATCGGGTGATGGAATCGGGCGCCCCCCTCCGCGAAGGAAGGACCGATCCTTCGGGAAAGAGTCGCACTGCCGCATCGCCAGACTCGAAGTGGTTCACTTGTTCCGCGCCGCTCCCGCGTCGGGAGGAACCGTCCCGCAGGTGACCATGAAAATCGCGGCCGGTTCCTCCTTTCGGCACAGACGGCATCGTTCATGACGGGCCGGTCACTTGGCGTCTTTCATGGCTTTCTCCGCCTCTTCCTTGGTGATATCGTAAGCTCCCGCCCCAACAAACATGTCCCTGCCTTTTACCTTCATGATGTAAGCTACTTTTACCGCGAGTTCCTTGGTGGTCGGTTTGGGCCAGTAATACTGCGACCAACCCGCGCCTTCGTTCCTGGCAATTCTCACGAAATCGCAACCCATGCAGGTGCCTTTCGGGTCCCTCACGTTCATCATATTCGTTCCCACCATGTGGGACGCCGGATGCTGAATGATGCCCCCGTCCATGTTGTAGGTAAAGACGTACAAATCGCCTTTGTTGAATTGGCTGTTGGGTTGATTGAGTTCGGGGAATGCCGCCTCACCCTTTTCGGCGACCAGCGCCGCGGCTGCTTTCACCGTTTCCACGATGAGCTGCGGCGATATCTTGTCCCCACCGGCCTGAGCCGAAAAGCAGAATCCCATGATCAACAACCCACAAACCACCAGCAACAACCCCTTTTTCATCATTCTTCTCCTCACGTCCGTTTGATGGTTACTATTCCGCACTTCGCATGAACACCTCATGACCCCGTCGACGTTTGCCGCTTCCTGACGCCCCGTTTCTTCCCTGCTCCTTACTCACCGCGAGACCCGGAATCCGCTGAAGACGGAGGGCCGAAAGCGCACCCCGTATGGTCTTTGGTACCAATCATCGGTAATGTTGGATACAGACTTGAGTTTTTTTTAAAAACAACAATGGAAGCTTAACTTATTTTATTATTATTTCGGCCACTTTATGGTGATTTATCTGTTTTAATGCCGAATTGAATCGCTTTTGTCTCTATTGCTTTGTTTATTCAGAAAAATGAACTCGCTTTTTCGTCATGATACATGCTCGGGATGGACAAACGCTCCTTGGGACTCTGTTCCCAAGGCATTGCCATTACGGAGTTCTTATCCAGAGTGGATACTTCGTGACCGGATGGATACGGGAAACACGGCGGTTGCTGGATACTTTGTATCCGCTAAGGGAGCGGAAAAAGTGCCGCAAATAACGGAGACCTAAATATTTATTGTAATTTCATACACCTATCTAATGGCATCGCTCCTGGCACGCACCTTGCCTTAGGGAAAGGCAAAGAGCGAAACACAAAATGACCCATACACTGGAGGTAATCATGAAAAAGCTTGGTACGATCAGCGGTATTCTTCTCCTCGCGGCGCTCCTGGCGGCGCCCGTTTTCGCGGGATGGGGCTATGGACGAGGGATGATGGGCGGCGGCTACGGACCCGGCTACGGACCCGGCCAAATGATGGGCGGTGGCGGCTACGGCCCCGGTTACGGCCCCGGTTACATGATGGGCGGCGGTTATGGTCCCATGGGCGGCGGCGGTTACGGTCCCGAAAACTGCCCGGCGTGGTCTCAGTACTCCGGTGAAAACAACTCCAACCTGTCCGAAGAGCAGGTGGCAAAACTGAACGAACTGGATCAAACATTTTTCAACGACACCGCTAAAATGCGCCAGGATCTCTGGGCCAAACGGGGCGAGCTGAACACAATACTTTCCGCGCCCCAGCCCGATCTGGAAAAGGCCAAGATCGTGCAGTCCCAGATCAACGACTTGAGGAATCAGCTTGACCAGAAACGTTTGGAATACACAGTCAAAGTGCGCCAGATTGCCCCCGATGCGCTGGCGAGCAACGGTGGTCCCGGCCGCAGAGGCCCCGGAGACGGGTGGGGCGGTCGAGGCCCGGGTTACGGTCGAGGCCCGGGATACGGTCACGGTCCGGGATACGGCCCCTGCTGGAACTGACACTCTCCCAACCGCCGCACGGCGGTTCCCCTTCCCCGCCCCTTCCCCCTTCCTGCGGGGAAGGGGCTTTGCTTTCCGCACGGTTCCTTTTTTCTCCGGAAACAACACACAAAATGGCATAATGAGCCACGACGACTTCTTGACCGGACGGAAACCGAACCAGACCGACAGGGAGTGACTCCATGTTCACCAGCCTGCAACAACGTTTGACCATCGTAATTCTGCTCCCCCTGACGTTGCTTCTCGTGGCCTTCGGCCTGACGGGATTCTACTTTGCACGGACCAACCTGCTCAACGAATGGAAGGAATCCTCCCTCCTGAAACTCCAGCGAGCCGCGCATCAGATCAACATGCGGCTCCAACGGCCGGTGGAATGGATGGACATGTTTCATCGGACGGCGGGCATGAGGGAACAGGTCGTACAGAACTGGCTGGTGGACCAGATCCGGCACCTGGACGGAGTCAAGGAAGTGAACCTCTCCTGGAAGGAAAATGCGGAGCCCGGAGCCATGGGAGGCATGGCGTACCGGGAGCCTCGCGGCGGCATGGGAGCGATGGGGGGCATGCAATTCCACCACGGGAGGGCGGTGACGGTCGGCACCCCCAGTTTCAACCCGGAAAGGGGGCTGGAAACCGTGACGCTCTCCTCCGAACTCATTGCGGAAGACGGGACCGTGGTGGGAACGCTTGATGTGGTCATGAATTTCCGACATCTGATCGGAGAAGTGCTGTCTTCGGGTTGGTGGCAGGCGAACGAGGCGTGTCTGGTGGACGCCGAAGGGAGACTGCTCGCCCACACGGGGAAACTCGGGAAAGCCGAAAACAAGCTGGGGGGCAACGGCGATGTACTGGAACGAGCCGTGCTCGATGCATTGCAAAAAGAATCCTCCGGCGTCGTCATGGGTCGGGGAAGGCCGCCCGAGAGAGTCAGCGGATTCTATCGGCTTACCGAGGCGCCGTGGACCATGGTCGTGTTCGCACCGGGATCGGAAATCCTCCGCCCCATCATCGCTTTTCGCAATTACTCCTTTCTCTTCGGCGCCGCTTGCATTGTGCTCATCGTGGTATTTGTCCGGTTCGCCGCTGGGGGGACCGTGAGCACCATACGCAGGATATCGGAGTCGGCCCGTCGGGTGGCGGAAGGCGAATACGGGGACGCCCTTCCGGTGAAAACCAGAGATGAAATCGGTCACCTGACGCGCAGTTTCAACGTTATGATCGAGAGCCTCAAGCAGCAGGAGTTCATCCGGGCCGCGTTTGGCAGATACGTCGATCGGGAGGTGGCGGAGAAACTCCTGCAGGAGCCCGGGTCGGCGCATCCCAGGGGAGAAAAACGGGAAGTGGTGATCATGATGTCGGACCTGAGGGGATTCACTCCACTTTGTGAAACGCTCGATCCCGGCACCGTGTCCGATATCCTCAATCGCTATTTCACCTATCTGATCGAGATCATCCAGCGCCACAAAGGAGTCATCGTCGACTTCATGGGAGACGCCATCCTGGTGTTTTTCGACGACGCGGATTCCCCGCTCGCCGCGCAGGCGGAAAAAGCCGTCCAATGCGCGCACGAGATGCAGTCGATCATGGGCCGGTTCAATGCCGAACAGAAAAAGTTGGGGCAGCCGCAGCTGCAAATGGGTATAGGGATCAACGTGGGGGAGGTCATGGTGGGAACCATCGGCTCCTCTTCCCGTGCGAAATACGGAATCGTGGGCGCTGCCGTGAACCTGACGCAACGCATTCAATCGGCGGCCGGGGCCGGCGAAGTGGTAGTCACTGAACCGGTGCTCCGTTCTCTCGGGGATCGAACCGGTGTAAAACGCTCCTTTGTGCCCGAACTCAAGGGAGTGAGCGGTACGGTGACGCTTTACGCTCTGGAGGAATCGCAGCGGACACCGGAGCGCGGCCTGATCATGAACTCCTGAAGGATCCAAAAAGCGCCCCGACGAGAGTCTCCGCCGACTTCGGAAGTCCCGCTCAACGGCGAAGCCATGTCTGAGTGTAGGGCAGGGTGACGATGAACGTCGCCCCTTCCTCCCGGACACTGGTGGCGGTTATGGTGCCGCCGTGGCGTTCCACGATCTTGCGGCAGATGGCCAACCCCATTCCCGCGCCGGAATATGCGTTGAGCGAATGCAACCGCTGGAATGGGATGAATATGCGGTCCAGATACTTTTCATCGAATCCGAGGCCGTTGTCCTCCACAAAAATGCGATAGCTTCCTCCGCTGTCCGTACCGTACACCTTCACCATGGGCCGCCGACTACTGCGGAATCGCATGGCGTTGCCGATGAGGTTCTGAAAAAGATCCCGCATCTGGTTCGGCTCCGCCTCTATAGAGGCCAGGTCGTCGTCGATTTCGATGACCGCCTCGGTATGCCGGACCATCACTTCCAGGTCGTCCGCTGCGTCACGCGCGGCCTGGGCAAGGTCCACCTTCTCAAACTGTTGGGCTTCGGATTCCAGGCGGGAGTAATCCAGAAGAGCCAGGATGAGGTCCTGCATGCGCTCAGCGGCCTTGCTCATGCGGATCAGGTAATCACGAGCCTTTTTGTCGAAATTTTCATCGTATTTGGTCATAAGGATGTCGCTGAACGTCCTGATTTTCCGTAGCGGCTCCTGCAAATCGTGGGAAGCCACAAATGCGAATTCCTGCAATTCCTCGTTGCTCCGTCTCAGCTTCTCCAGGGACAGGGCCAGCGTCGTTTCCGTCTTTTTCCGCTCCGTGATATCGATCCCGATCCCGATCCGTGTCCCGTCCGAGAGCCGGACATTCGCCCAGGAGCTTTCCACCTCCCTGCCGTCACGGGCGGTGATTGTCAAATCCCTCCATTCGGAAGACGTGCTCTTCAAGTGCTCGCCCACATGCTCTCTATCGTCGGAATCCGGAGTGGATTCGGTCAACATGTCGTTAACGTTGCGGACATCCTCCCGCGACCAGCCGAGGAGGCGTTCGAATTCACGGTTCACCAGACCCAAGGTGTCGGAGGTGTCGTACAGACAGAGCATCACGGGAATGTTGTCGACGATCTTCTGCAGCAGTTCCTTCTGGCGCTCCACTTCCCGCGCCTGGATCCGAGCCTTCTCTTCGCTTTCCTCCAGTCTGCGCAGGAACGGGTTGGCCACCATGAGGAAAACCACGGACCCGCCGCAGACCACCAGCAGGGTCATCAAGGCCACCGCCAACGCAGTATGCAGGAAGGGTTCGCGAACCTCGGCCACATCCATTTTGGCCACGAACCCCAGATCCAGCGCCTTTACCGGAGCGTAGGCCGCGAGTACCTGCGTCCCTCGGTAATCCCTGCCCTCCAGTGTTCCCGTCGCCCCTTGAAGGGCCATCTGCATGGGCTCGGCGACTTCCGAATCGAACGGTACCCTCTGTGCCTCGCCGAGCGCCGGATAGCGCAATCCGACTTCGAAGACGATGTCGTCCCTGTCCCTCCTGGCCATGGTGAATTCGCCGGTTCGACCGAATCCTTTCCGGTGTTTGTTGGCCGCGTTCAGCTGGTGGAGCGTCGCCATGCGTGGCCCGCCCGGATAATCCGCATTATGGTTGACGTTGAAATCGGCGACCGCCTCCATGAGGCTGGTGTACATCTTTGTCAGATAGCCCAGGTGCATTTCTTCCTGGCCATAGGCGGTGTGGTAGAGGGAATAAAAGGCCAATCCGGAAGTCGCGATTACGGCACAGAGCAGAATCAGAACCGACAGCACCAACACCTTTATACGATTATTCATAATTCCATCCGTAGAACCCGTAGTAGGGAAAAGGAAAAGCGGGTTGTTCGGTCGAAAAATCCGCAGGGACGAAGGCAACCGCGGTCTGAAGAAATTCAGTCCGGGAGATCGCAGGGTACCTATTTCAATCCTACCCGAGAAGCACCAAAATTTCACTCCCTTCCCTTCGAGGCTGTCGACGGAAACCTCTTTTGTTCTTCGGCCGGGCTTTTGCCGGGATGCCGGGCAAGGGGAACCTTTGATCTATCGATGTCCTCATTTCCGGAGAGTCAAGATGCCCCCTATTTCCGTCGACGAGTCTTGACCGCGACCGGCGGTCCGGGTAAGCTGAAATAAACTTCCCACCACACAAAAAAACGATTATTGCCGAACCGCATTTTCATACGGAGGATATGCCATGAGCCTGACGTCCTTTCCCGATCATTACGCAATGCTCCTGGAAAAGCACCCCGCATTCATGGACGCGGTGACGAAGTTGGATGAAGCGGTGCGCCAGGGGCCTATCGAGGAGAAAACCACGCATTTGATCCAGATGGCGGCGGCCGTCGGGATACGCTCGGTGGGTGCGGTGCACAGCCACGCCAAGCGCGCGATGCTGGCGGGAGCCACCCCCGAAGAAATCAAGCACGCCGTCATCATGCTTACCGGTACCCTGGGCTTTCCCACCGTGGCCGCCGCCCTGAGTTGGGTGGAAGAGGTCTTGTAGTCGAAAAGCCGGCACGCGCGGCGAACTTCCGCCCTTTGAGACCGTCGATAAAGCCGTGCGGAACGTCGTTCGGCGAAAGCCGGGGCCTGAATCATACAAGCATACCGGATTCCGGCTTTCTCCGGAAGGCAGAAGCCGGGAGGCACTTATTTATCCCCCCTGCCTTGGTGCAGAGAGAGCGGTGTGGGGAGCGGTTTTGTGTCATCAGCCGCGATGGAAGGATTGTTCCGTGCAATTTTATCTGACGGAGTTTTCCTGCCGTCTTAACGGCAAACTGCTTATTCACTATCGCTCTTTTGCCTACCGTTAAAGGTTTTCTTATCAAGCTTTATCATTTCACACCGATATTGTTTATAAGAAATCGACGAAAGTAATTTCAGCTATTCATTTTCACTTTTATTACGATGAGCTGAAAAAGGCTTCGCTTCGTCGCGGGAGGGATTTCTCTTCCCTTAGGGATCACTTTGGAGGATACGTATGCGCGGACAGTCTCTGAAATTTAAACTCATTCTGGGCGGGGTCCTTGCTGTCATTATCCCCCTGGTAACGGTGGGCGTCTTTTCGACGGTAAAAACCGGGGACGTGCTCATGGAGACGTCCAAGGATCAGATGGCCAAATCGGCCATGTCTGTGGCGGATATGGTGGACATTGCCTTCACCGGGGAAACAAAGCTCGTCCGGGACCTCGCGGTCGGCAACACGACCCTTGCGGCCGCCCGGGCGATTGCGTCCAAGGGTGTCAAAGGCGCCGATGCGGAATTGAAAAAACTGGATACCAAGCTGGAGAACGCCCTGAAGGAGTTGTCACGGGATTACGAGAACATTTTCGTTACGGACAACAAGGGAACGGTCACATCGGAAGGAGCGGCCAACGTTGCCAAGGGGACTTCGGTCGCCGATACGGACTACTTCAGGAAGGGTTCTTCCGGCCAGGTGACCGTCGGCCATCCGTTCATATCCAAACAGTCCGGCAAACCGGTGTTTCCCGTCTGCGCGCCCATAAAAGGTGACGGGGAAGCGGTGCAGGGGACCATGGTATGCCTCCTCAAGGCGTCCTATGTCGGAGACCGGATGAAAAGGCTGAAATACGGCAAGACCGGTTATCCGTACATGCTCGACGAAAAAGGGATGATCCTCATCCATCCCAAGGCGGAATACGAGCTGAAGCTGGACCTGAGCAAGGAACCGGGCATGGAGGGATTCGTCGGCAAGGCGCTGTCGGAAGGCAACGGCATCAGCACGTACGTCTTCAAGAATACGGAGAAGGTTTCCGGTTATGCGCTGGTGCCCTCAACCGGCTGGCAGGTGTTCGCGACCATCAACACGCAGGATTTCATGGCCTCGGCAAATGCCGTGCGCACCTTCCTGATAGTGTTGGTAGGAGTCTTCCTCCTCCTCACCATCGTTGCCGTATCCTGGCTCAGCCGATCCATTGCCCGTCCCATATTGGATACCGTCGAGTCCATGAAGCTCGGGGCCGACCAGGTCGCTGCCGCGTCGCGCCAGGTATCGTTGGCAAGCCAATCCCTGGCCGAGGGAGCTTCCACTCAGGCCGCGGCCTTGGAGGAAACCACGGCATCCCTGGAACAGATCTCCACCATGACCATGGAAGATGCCAAGAACGCCTCGGAAGCCGATGAAATCGGTCAGGAATCCGGACGGGAATTCGGAGCGGCCAGGGACGCCATGAACGCCCTGGGAAAATCCATGGGCGAGATTTCCATGGCCAGTGCCGAAACGCAAAAGATCATAAAGACCATAGACGGGATCGCGTTCCAGACGAATCTTCTCGCGCTGAACGCCGCGGTCGAAGCGGCCAGGGCCGGAGAGGCGGGACTCGGCTTCGCGGTGGTGGCGGAAGAGGTGCGGAATCTCGCCCAGCGTGCCGCCCAGGCGGCCAGGGACACTTCCGAGATCATCGAGCAGACGGTCACGAAGGTGAACACCGGCTCCGAATTGGCCGACCGGGCGGGACAGGCGTTCGAGTCCGTGGCGGGAAAAGCGCAAAGGGTCACTCACCTGATGACGCAGATCGCGCAATCCGCAAACCATCAGGCCGAGAGCATGGACCAGATAAACCGGGCCGTGGCCGAAATGGACAAGTCGGTTCAGAACAACGCGGCCAGCGCCGAGGAAAGCGCGGCCGCCGCCGAGGAACTGAACGCCCAGGCCGAACAGATGGACGACTATGCCCGGATGCTCCTGGTCATCATAAAGGGGAGGAAAGACGGGCGTTCGGAAGAAATGATCGAGGCCGAAGAATCCCGTGAACAACAGATGCTCTCTTCGCCCCGGGACGAAGGGGACGCTTTCTGAAAAAACACACGAACGTTGCCGGGAGTCCGAAAGGCTGTTCACGGACTCTCGGCTGTCGCTGCGTTTCCCTGACGAACCGGACCCGGCAGGGTGTCCGGTTTACTTGTTTTTCGACCAGAGAACCGTGAGGGACTCCCCTCCGACTCCCCAATTGTCCGTGTCCACCTCGTCGATCACCACGTAGGTCGTTTTCGGATCCTTGCCCAGAACATCCTTCAGAAGCTGGCTCGCTCCCTTGATCAGTTCCGCCTTTTGTTCCCTGGTGATCCCGCCTTTTGCCAATTTGATGTTCACGTAGGGCATAGCCTTCCTCCTTGCCGTTCCATCGGCATCATAGGTTTCTCTTCCAGCATCCTCCAAGACCGGTATCCCGGTCAACGGGAAAAAGGCGCCGACGATAAAGTCGGCTGCTCCGTCCGGCACGCCCAAAAAATGATTGCTTTGGGGGCCGCAACCCGATTAACTGGAATCAAACGAAGATATCCGTTTGCGCTGAAAGGGGAGTCCATGAATCTGCATGCATTGCTGGCAAAACGCGCTGAGCAAAACAAACCGGTCCGGGTCGGCGTGATCGGAGCGGGAAAGTTCAGTTCCATGTTTCTTTCCCAGGCCCGTTTCATGCCCGGTTTGCAGGTGGCGGCCATTGCCGAACTCGAACCGGAAAAGGCACTGAGCGCCTGCAAGAGAACCGGTTGGCCCGACAACGCTCTGGTTCACGCTGCCACGGCCGATGGAATCAACGACGCGGCCGCCAAGGGAAAAACGGCGGTGACGACCGACTCCACGGCTTTGATCGCCGCCGACCTCGACGTGGTGCTGGAGATTACCGGAGTTCCCGAAGCGGGGGCCCTGCACGCGTGGAAGAGTCTGGAGGCGGGCAAAAGCATCGTGATGGTGAATGTCGAAGCCGACTGCCTTGTCGGTCCCGCGCTCAGGAAGAAAGCGGACCAAGAGGGCAAGGTCTATTCCATGGCCTATGGGGACCAGCCGGCCCTCATTGCCGAACAGGTGGACTGGGCGCGCGCCATCGGGCTGGAAGTGGTCTGCGCGGGCAAGGGAACCCGCTACCAGCCGGAATATCACTATTCGACGCCGGACACGGTATGGACACACTACGGCTTCTCGCCGGAGCAGGTGGCATCGGGAGACTACAACGCCCAGATGTTCAACAGTTTCCTGGACGGCACCAAGTCGGCCATCGAAATGTGCGCGGTGTCCAACGGATGCGGGCTGTCGCCGCAGAGTTGCGGCCTCGCCTTTCCCGCAGTCGGGGTGAAGGAACTGCCCAACGTACTGAAACCCAAGGCCGACGGAGGCATTCTGGAACGGAGCGGAACGGTGGAGGTCCTAGCCAGCGAACATCGGGACAGGACACCCGTGGCAGGTGACCTGCGCTGGGGAGTGTATGTGGTGTTCAAGGCGCCCACCGATTACGTGCGCCGCTGCTTCGGCGAGTACGGCCTCACCACGGACGATTCGGGCCGGTATGCGTCGCTCTACCGCCCGAGCCACCTCATCGGACTGGAACTCGGCATCAGCGTGGCTTCCATTGCGCTACGCAACGAACCCACCGGGTCGTCCCGCGAATTCACCGCCGACGTCGCCGCCACGGCCAAACGCGACCTCACCGCCGGGGAAGTGCTGGACGGCGAAGGGGGATACACGGTGTTCGGACGACTGGTGAGCGCGGAGAAAAGCGTGGAGGGAAGGTATCTTCCCATGGGCCTCAGCGGAAAGGCGCGCATGGTGCGGAGCGTCGCCAAAGGCGCCATTGTCACCTACGACGATGTGGTTCTGGACGAAAATCAATTCAGCTATACGCTGCGGAAAAAAATGGAAAACGAAAAGAAAATCCTGGTGCGGGACCGCAGGTAATCGAAGAAACGCGTTGAACAAGTGCGGGCGGGTTGAAAGCACACGGCAGACTCTCCGGGGGAGATCGTCAGGCTTCTTCCCGCTCCGGCTCTTCCTTTTCCACCCCCAGGTATTCGATCACGTAGCAACCGGCCATGCTCTCTCCCCTGTCCATCCAGGCAATCCTGGCCCTGCCCGCCACCGTTTCGCCCCGAATGTGGTAGACGAATTCGATCGTTTCGTCGGTATTCAGGTTTTCCGGCATCGCGAGGCAGAATCCCTCCCGTGAGACGTTGGAGACGTGGGAGTTGAACCACTTTCCCTTTTCCGATCGCCGTTTTTTCCCTTCGGGGGCCAAACGAAATCTTCCGGGGAGAATCATGTTGCTGCGAGGGTTGATACGCCGGTCTTCTCTGGTTTTTTTCTCCTGCATATGCTTTCAAATGCCCCTCAGTCGCTTCCGGTTCTTCTCGAATCCGGCACGTGAATTCTTTTCACCTATAACACGTTTTCGACCGATTGTTTACAAAAACAAACAACCGATTTTCATCGATCTCTTTCATTTCGCAGTCGTCCGGTAATCGAATACTCCCCGCCCCGTCTTCCGCCCCAGACATCCCGCCTTCACCAGCTTGATCAACAGAGGCGCCGGGCGATACTTGTCCCCCAGGTCGCGGTGGAGCGTTTCCATGCAGGCCAGCACCACGTCCAGCCCGAAGGCGTCGGCCGCCGTGAACGGCCCGGTCGGATGCTTCAGACTCAGTTTGAGACAGCGGTCCAGCTCCCCCGCGCTCATCACCCCGTCCTGCAGCACGAAAAACGCCTCGTTGATGAACGGCATGAACACGCGGTTGATGGCAAAGCCCGGAAAGTCGGCGGCCACCATCACCTCTTTGCCGCAGCGGTTCAGGAATTCCGTTACCGCCGATGCCGTCCGGTCGGCGGTATGGTATCCGCGAACCAGTTCCACCAAAGGCGTCACCGGAGCGGGGTAGAGGAAATGGGTGCCGATGAACCGTTCCGGCCGGGAAGTTGCCGAGGCAAGCTCGGTGATGGAGATGGTGGAGGTATTGGTGGCGAAAATCGCCTCCTTCGGCGCTCCCCTATCGATGAGCCGCCATACTTCCTGCTTGACGGCCTTGTCCTCGGTCACGGCCTCGATCACCAGCGTACATTTGTCCCACACATCCGAAATGTTTGTGGTCCCCCTGATCCGATCCCTGACACCGACCGCTTCCTCCGCAGTCAACTTTCCCCGTTCCCGTGCCGCGTCGAGGCGGTTGAAGAGCCCGGTGAGAGCCGTCTTCAGACACCTCTTGTTCCGCTCCACCGCCACCACGCTGCACCCCGAATGGGCCACCAGCTGTGCTATTCCCGACCCCATGGTGCCGAGGCCCACGACACCGACGTGCTCGATCGTCACAGGCTCCTCTCCGACGATGGTGTTCACCACGCTTCGGCTCCAACCTAGTCCGACGAAGAACCGCTTCCCGTTCACAAACGGAAATACGTGCGGTCCCCTTGACTTAGAGTATACTGATAAATAGACTTGATGCTGAATGACCGAACTGAAATCAACCGTAGTTCAATCTATCATGTTTTCCCGCTATGGGGGCAACGAATTTCACTTACCGCATCATTCATTTCGTTTTCCCGGAGGCCCGTGCTGAAAAAACGGAAGCTACCGTGCCGACTGGAGACAACACGGTTCCACGAACACTTTGACGCTCGATGCCCCCGGCTGAAGTATGATCGGCAGCGGCAAGAGTTTACCCATGTCGAGGAGTCCCGCCATGAAGACGGCAAGATCACATTCGGAAGTACCCGTTGAGGCTCTGCGCCGGAGATTCGATCCGGCCGCCCTCCCTTTTGAAACAACGGATGAATTGGAACCGACCAAGGAAATCATCGGACAGCCCAGAGTCGTGGAGGCATTCCGTTTCGGGCTCGGAATCGGGAGTGAAGGGTACAACATCTTTGTAACCGGTTCGCCGGGCTCCGGCCGCATGGCAACGATCCAGCGTTTGCTGGACAAGATCGTGGTCAAGGAGAAGCTCAAGACCGAGATTCCCGACGACCTCTGCTACGTCAACAACTTCAAGTTTCCGGACGCTCCCATCCTTCTCAAGCTTTCCGCGGGACAAGGGGGAAAGTTCAAGAAGGACATCGACACCTTCATCGAAAGGCTGCAGAAGGATATCCCCCAGTTTTTCGAGAGTGAAGATTATCTCAACATGAAGAAGGACGTCCTGGAACGATATACGGAACAAGGCAAGAAATTCTTCAAGGAACTAGGGAACAAGGTCAAGGAAGAGGGGTTCGCCCTCGTCGAGATGCAGATGGGCGCATTCAAGCGGCCGGAAGTCATGCCCATCGTCAACGACAAGCCCTTCCACATCGACCAGGTGGAACAGATGGCCGAACAGGGCCAGTTCCCCCGCGAGGAATTCCTGGCGCTCAAGGAGAAGCACACCAGCCTCAGGGACCAGATCGACCGGGTGTTTCTGGAAATGCGGGACATGGAGCGGGAAGTCCACAAGAAGCTCGAAGACATGGACCGTTTTATGTTCAAAAAGAACATCGGGGACCAGGTAAATAGCCTGAAACAAGCCTACCCCGCTGAAAAGATTTCCGGATATATCGACGACATGGTGGAGGACATGGCCGACAACCTGGCCTTGTTCCGGGCGCCGCAGCAGCCCCAGCAGCAGATCCCCGGGATGCTCCCCGCTTCGAATCCTCCCGCCGGCTTGGACGTGCGATTTCAGCCGTATCAGGTGAACCTGCTGGTGGACAATTCCGAACTGGAGGGCCCGCCCATCATCGTCGAGAACAATCCCAACTACCGCAACATGTTCGGCTCCATCGAACGGGTGGTGGATCGTTCGGGCGTCTGGCGGACGGATTTCAGCAAAATCAAGGCGGGGGCGCTGCTCAAGGCCAACGGCGGCTACCTGGTGTTCAACCTGCTGGACGCCGTGATCGAGGCCGGGGTCTGGTATTCGTTCAAGCGCACCATGAAGGCCAACAAGCTGGAAGTGCAGATGTACGACCCGTACTACTTCTTCACCTCTACCGGCCTCAAACCCGAACCGGTGGACCTGGACGTGAAAGTGGTGGTGATCGGCGATTCCTACCTCTACAACATGCTGGCTGCGTACGACCAGGATACGAAGAAAATCTTCCGAGTACGGGCGGATTTTACTTCGGACATGTCCATAAGCGACGAGACGATCAATCTCTACTGTCGATTCATCAAGGAGCTTTCGGACAAGGAAAAATTGCGTCCGTTCGACCGCACCGGAGCGGCTGCCGTGATTGAACAGTCGGTACGCGACGCCGGCAGGCAGGAAAAGGTGAGCACGCGCTTCCCCGAAGTCGCCAATCTCCTGCGTGAAGCGAACTACTTCGCCGGGCTGGAGAACAGCAACGTGGTCACCGTGGCCCACGTGGACAAGGCGCTGGACGCCCGCATCTACCGGTCGAACCTGGTCGAGGAACGCATCCAGGAAATGATCGACCGCGGTACGCTGCTCATCGACACCGAAGGCGCGCGTGCCGGACAGGTCAACGGGCTGGCGGTCTACAGTCTCGGCGACTACATGTTTGGAAAACCGTCCCGTATCACGGTCACCACTTCGATGGGGCGGGCGGGCATCATCAACATCGAACGTGAAGCGGACATGTCCGGCAGCACCCACAACAAGGGTGTGCTCATCCTGACCGGATTCATGCGGGAACGGTTCGCCCAGAACAAGCCCATCACCATGAGCGCCGGCATCGCCTTTGAACAGAGCTATTCGGGCGTGGACGGAGACAGCGCGTCTTCCACCGAACTCTACGGCATCCTCTCCAGCATTTCCGGCCTGCCCCTGCGCCAGGACCTCGCCGTCACCGGAAGCGTGAACCAGCATGGCCAGGTACAGCCCATCGGCGGAGTGAACCATAAGATCGAAGGGTTCTACGACACGTGCAAGGCCAAGGGCCTCACCGGCCAACAAGGAGTGCTCATCCCGGTCCAGAACGTGAAGGACCTCATGCTGCGCAAGGACGTGGTGCAGGCCGTGGCGGAAGGCAGGTTCCACGTGTATCCCATCACGACCATTGAAGAAGGCATTGCCCTGCTCACCGGTGTGGACGCGGGAGAGCCCGATGATAAGGGCGAATATCCCGAAGGAACGGTTTTCGGCATCGTGAACGAAAAGCTGAAACTATTCGCCGAGGGGCTGAAGGACTTCGCCTCGGGAGACGAGGCCAAGAACGCACCCCAGAAATCGGGCGGCCACACCTGCGGCAAATAGCCCGAGCGAAACCACGGACAGCTTCAAGGCCGGACTCCTGAGAGTCCGGCCTTCTTGTTTGTTCTTCAGGATTATTTTCGGCCCGGAGAAGGGACGGAAGTCACCCTAATCCGCCGTAACGGCCGGTGTCAGGGTGCCTGGGGGCAAGGTATCGTCTCGCAGTCATACCCGCCGCCCGTGCATGCCCGGGCCGGGAGCGAATTGCCCGGCGTCGTGAAGTCGCTCACGAACACGGCCCGGAGTCGTGCGATCATCTCCGGATCGGTGAAGACGGTGCCCAACTCGCGGTTCTGAAGCAGCGAAGTGTTCGTCAGGTTCTCGGACCCCACGAAGGCACGGACGCCGTCCGCAA
The DNA here is from genome assembly GCA_963826125.1 of uncultured delta proteobacterium. Taxonomy (GTDB): domain Bacteria; phylum Desulfobacterota; class Desulfarculia; order JACQYL01; family CAWGVV01; genus CAWGVV01. The sequence continues at coordinate 2,878,898 of CAWGVV010000001.1, forward strand.
TGACTTGCTTGCCGTGCATGTAGAGCGGCGTTTGGGGCGTGGTGGAGCTGGGGGTTGACGGCTGTCCCGGCATGATGCGGATCGAGAGGTTCGGCAGACCAAGACCCAGCAGGGTCTTCACCGCGGATGCGTTGCTGCTCGTGTCGCCGGACAAGAGGATGCGAACGGACGGATGGGTCGACGACTCGGCCACCGCCCGGATTTGACAGACCATGTCGGCATCCGTCAGCTCTTCGGTAGTCAATTCGAGCGACCGGGTCACGCTGCCGATGAGTTCCAGGAGTTTGGATTTCGAGTTCACCGGGCTCCACAACAGCGTGTCCTCGATCAGGAACGGCGTATCGGAGTCGAACGGCGGGGGATTCGTCGTCACGGGGGAATGGGCGTAGATACATCCCGTGACCGGATTTCCGAGCGTGAAGTCGGAATCGAAGATGCGGCTCACCTCCTGTACGACGCCGGGGTCGGAGGTGATAACGGCATAGTCTCGCGTGCCGCCGAAATAGCCGGGTAACAGATTCAGCGACATGATAATAGCCGTCCCCCGGAGGCCGGGATCGGCGGCGGTGGGTCCGTCGATAACGAAGGTCTTCTGGTGAGTGAAGCAGAAGGCGGTGCTGCTCGGGTGAACGACGGCACCGGCGCCCTCCAGGGCCTGAACCGTTTGTTGGATCTCCGCGGAGTTCGAGCCGCTGTTGTACTGGTCCTGGTCCACGATTATCCGCACGGCCACGCCGCTTTGGGCCTTGTCGATGAGAGCCTGCACGATGCTTTCGACGGGCGCGGGAGGATTCTGCGACACCGAGCGCAGGTCGGTGATCGCATAGATGGTCAGACGGATGTTGTTCGTCGCGCCGGCGATGGCCTCAAGGAGGGGACCGCGCCCGTCGTCCGGCTCGATCATGAGGCGGGGCCGGCTGGAACCTTCACCTCCACCCCCGCATGCAGCCAGTTGCAAAAGAAGAATCAGAGCAAAAAACAATCCTGAAAGCGTGAAATTTCTGTAGTGCCCGTTCATAACTGCTCCAGTGGTGTTACCAGTCAACGATTTGTCCGGCCACTCCCTCGTGAGGTCTGTCGCGGGGGCTCATCGGAATTGAGGAGCCGTCGCCGGTAGTTTCGCTGAATCGATGCCTTCGCACAGCGCGTTGTTCACCGTCAGGTTGCCCGCGGCGTCAAGCGTTACGGTCCAGATGGTGTCATAGTCGTCGTCCGGCCAATCGGGAACCTTCGGCACGCTGCCGGGCGGGAAATACCTAGAGAGGAGTTCGGTTATTATGGCGGGAAAGTGTTCGTGCTCCCACGCCATCAGCACTGTCTTATTTGAGAATTGAGGATTGAAGAAGAAAAAATTGCAGGTGAACTCCACTTCGGACCAGTTGGGATCGAATAACTCGATATCCGTTGGAATGCTGAAACGTGCATTTATCGTCATTCCTTGCATGATTTTCTCGCGTCTCGTCGCCACCGGGTGCTTTATGTCCATGCCTCAATAGGCGTTGACGGAATGGATAAGGCTTTGTTCGTCCATATCTCCGATGCCGCACCAGTAAACCGGCCAGGTCGTGTCGGTAATGGGATAAAAGGTGTTGCCGACGGGCTCTGTATAATTATGCCCGGAAAAATAATGTCCTCTGTAAAGTTCCTGTTTGGAATTAAGGGTGGCGAGCTCCGGATAAAGGCGCTCCAGGGAATCGTTCAAATTCCCCGGCATGGAATACTCCGTCGAAAAAATGTAATAGCTGTTGAACTGTCCGGGGTTGGAGGCAAGGTCATAGTTCAGGGACGTGTAATCGGAGGCCTTTAGCGTATCGCGGGAAATAGTGAATACCTTAAAGGCGGGGTCATTGCCGAAGTAGGGAGCTATGCTGGGCGTTCCTTCGATAACGTTGCCCGGCGACATAACGCGGAATTCGTCCATGTGAGTATGGGCGCCCAGGCTCATGGTGATAACGCCCGGATATTTTGAAAGTATTTGGAGGAAACGTTTCTGATAATCAGGGTTCCACAACATCGTTGCGCCGGTGATGTGACCTTCGGCATCGGCGGATTGGGCAGTTGTGTATTTATCCGCTCCGGGAGGCACATGCATGAGAAGCCACACTTTCTTGCCCATGTCCCGGGCCGAAGCGAGCATTGAATCAAGCCAAGCGAGTTGAGCGGTTACTGCATCCGAAGTGGCGTCCCCGAAATAGGGGGAACACTCGAACGTATTCATTCCTATCACCATCAAATTCATGCCGGCCGGCTCCGCGGAATAATATCCCCCGCTCGTGAAGGTATTGAGAAACGTTTGACGGTCGACAGTGCCGTTCAGAAATTGGCTGTAAAAAAGCTCCGCCGTAGCGGACAGAAAACCGCTATCCGGTCCGAGGCCCGTGTAGGAATCGGCATTTCCCATAGCGAACATGACGGGAAGATTGCCGACAGACGCCCTCACCTGATCCATAATAAAGGCCACCGTCTTTTCGGTAAAAGCCTTCATGGCTGCAACGTCCTCAGCGGTTGGAGGGCTTTGACTCCCATACAGTTTGAAAAAGGTCTGCGGAAGGTAATGCCCGAGAAGGTCGCCGGTATAAATAGTGAGCGGACTCGCTCCCAAGTTCTCTTTGATGCTCGAGAGCGCACGCACGAGCAACGGGTAGTTGGAGTCGGCGCCCCACGAGGAAGGTTCGGTTATGCTCGATGTCTGAAATATACTCGCCCACTCGCCGGCATCCGCGGCGACAAGCGCCGGAAAAAGAGACGGGTCGTAAAACGGATTGAAATGAATATCCGAGAAAACAACCAGGGGGAATTCGCTGTCGGCGGTGGTGTGGGATTCATTGTCGCCGCAAGCAACCAGATACAAGGGGAGTATCAGGGCCAGAACTACACGGAGAAACACGAGATTACCGCTGTACCTCTTCATAACAGCCTCTCGAACGGGGTGATTCGCTCCCCGATGGGCAAGTAAACCCAGTCGGCCACTAGTCGACGGACCGGGAACGTTTTGCCCGACGTTGTTTGGTTACATTTCCTTGCTTTTCCATTTATCTATCCCCGCTTTTCATGGGGCGGACCGCATTTTCGGCCGATCTTCGGCTTTTCGGAATCCCATCCGTTCCGCCCGGCGTAAAAGGGCGGCTCTCTCCTTTGTGGCTCCGAACCCTGCCGAGGAGTCCTTATAACGATTGGCGAGTAAGGAGGCAGTAGGGCAAGCGAACGAGAGTGGGGCCTCGAAACTCCGAGGCCCCTTGTGGCCGCGCCGACAGCATTACGACGAAGACTGCTGTATCCGTGCCGGTCTCATCAGAACTGCGGCGCTTCGGGCGGGAGCGCGGCGGAATCGATACCTTCGCACAACGTGTTGTCCACCCTCACGTTGCCGTGGCCGTCAAGTGTGACGGTCCAGATAGTGTCGTAGTCGCCTTGCGGCCAAGGTAACGATGGAGCCTGGACGCTGCCGCCGTAGGACTGAAGGAGCGCGGTTATCAGCGGCGGAAAGTGTTCGTGCTCCCACGCAAGCAGTATGGTTTGATTGGAGAACTTGCCGCCGGTAAAGAGAAAATCGCTGGTGAGCCTAGCGACGTTGGTATCGGTCGCGGCCCCTATATAGAACCCCGCGACCAGATAATAGGGCAGATTATTGGCGATCGCATAGGGCAGTACGGTCAATGAGGGCCTGACGTATGAAACGTCGACGCTCCCCAAACTGAACGCCTGCGCCGGGTCGATGGAATACACCATGTTGGGACTGATTTTGCCGCGCAGCGCATCGGGAAGGGCCAGCGCTCTCCATTGCCCCGTTCCCACATAATTGCCGTCCTCATAAGTGCTCGACGGATGCGCCTCCGCGTGCCGGATCAGGTAAACCGTCTCATTGGTGTTGCTGTTCGCCGGAACGACGACGCCGTCGACTCCTTCGGTCCGTTCGATGCTGAAAGGGGTCTGCTCCGTGCACGAACCGGGGACCACGGGCGCCGGCAGCACGGGGTAGGTGGAGGGCGGGTTCAGATTGGCGTCGTAGGTGGCGAGGTTAGCGACTCCCGACGGCGTGATGGAAAGCGTATAGACAAAGTCGGGGTCCTCATAGGACTCCGGGATATCCACGTGATAGCCCTTGACACTTTTGATGTTTGCCAGCAGAGCGCTGATGGTTTCCCAAGGTGCCGAGAAGACATAAAAGCCGGGGACGTTTGCTTCGATGATACGGGTCGCCAATGCAACATTGTTGCCTGCCGCGTCGCCGAAATCGAGCCCCCGGCAACCGGCGGTGGAGGAAACCGGCGCAACCACTCCGCTGGGCACGGACCCCGGTCCATACGACGCGCCGATGGGGTAGCTGTAGGCGGTCGTACCTTGTATCGTGTATTGATTGAGGAGGGCGAACTGCTGAATGTATCCGATCCCCGCCATGTCGGGGTACTGGTTCGCGGTCTGCAGGTGGGTCATCGGTTCGAGAACGGAAATGGCGGTGACGTTCTTTGCCCCCAGCACCTGCTGTTTCAGGTACGTGGCCATGAGGAGCGACCGCTGCAGGCCCTGGTTAGTGAGGTTTGCCGTGCCGGGATCGACGTCCCCGGGCGCTTGATACGCCAGGTCGGGGCTCACCACGAAGATCAGGTTAAGGTTTTCCGCCCTCAGCGGAGCAATGGTATCGGAACTGCTTCCGCACCCTGCCAACAGCGTCAGGGCAAGAAAGAGGACCAGCAACCGTACAACGGAAATTCTTTTCATCTTCATAACGCTCCTTGGATGTTTGTTGCCCGCATCTCGCGGGAAAAAACGGGTCGCGCGGAATACTTCGCTCCGGGACCATTCACTCGGACCGATTTCTATTCGGTATTTTCGAAGTTATTCTCTCTTATCGGCTGTATTCGAATGACTCTTTACTTTTTCCGACGGGTGGGGACCGGACAGAGCGGTTCGTGGGGCAGATTTCCTCCGGTACGGGGCGGGGTCACCATGGTTCCGAGGATTTCGGGAAGCGTTTTTTCGGTAGGCGGAGTGAAAAAAATTTTCAACGACCTATGTACTCCCCCCAAGCTGAGGTCAGGATTCTCTCCATCGGGACGAACGGACGAGTTATGGGGACGGCTGAAATTCCGGCTCGGCCCAGAAATTTCTCTCTCGCTTCGCTTCGTTCGGAATGACAGGCTGCTTGCTCCCGGCACATGGCGTCACCGTCGTATAGTGATCGTATGCTTTCCCGGAATTCCGGGATGAACCGTCACGAAGAGAGTGCGGAGATTGAAGGGCGGATATGAAAGCCCGGTACGAACCGCCGGGCGTCAAGAAGGCAGCATCATACGACGTGGGCTGAGAGGCCTCCGTGGTGGGGATTTCGAAAATATGGCCGGGGACTGCGCGTGCCGTTCACCGGCCGGTTCAGGCAAGGCGAAAAATGGTCACCGGCTTCGAGTATCCCTTCACCATGAGCGGGTCGAGCTTTTCCAACCCGAACGGCTTGCTTAAACGGGTCACCGTCTCTTCGCTGATCAGGATGTCGCACCCGAATCCTTTGGTCAGATCCTGGATGCGGGACCCCAGATTCACCGTGTCGCCGATGAGCGCGTAGGCATGCTGTTCGCGGCTCCCCGTATTGCCCGCCAGCACCGTTCCGGTGTGAATTCCCACCCCGTGGTGAAACGTACTTTTGCCGTCGGCAAGTCTCAGCCGGTTGAACTCCTGCAGCTTTCTGCGCATTTCCAGCGCCGCTTCCACGGCCCGGTCGGCATGATCTTCATAGAAAAGGGGCACGCCGAACACCGCCTCCACCTCGTCGCCCACGAATTGCAACACCAGCCCGTTGTTCACCCGTATGGCGTCGTGCATGGCGGTGAAGTAGCCCCTCAGCCCCTGTATCACCTCTTCCGGCGTGTTGTTCTCCACGAAGGGCGTAAATCCCCGCAGGTCGGAAAAGAGCACCGTGGCTTCCCGCAGTTCTCCGTCCAACGGGATGCGGTTGGCCAGAATCTCGTCGCGTATCTCGGGCGTCACGTACCGCCCGAAGGCTTCCCTGATGCGCTCCCGTTCGCCCAGCGCCCGTATCATGTCGTTGGTGGCGTCTCCCAAGAGCCCCAGTTCGTCGTTGGACACCACCTCGATCTTCCGGCTGAAATCCCCCTCCTTCACCTTGGTCACAGCGCTCACCACGCTCTGCAACGGCTCCTGGATGGAGCGGCCCACGAGGAAGTTGAACCGTAGCGCCAGAACCACAAAAATGGCGCAGACCATGATCGTGAAGATGAAGAAGTCCCAGCCGAACTGGCGGGCCGTCAGCGAGGTCTCATGCATGGTCCACAGGCTGAAGGCGAGCGTTCCCACGAGAATGGCCATGGGAACGGACGTTCCCGCCATGTACAACACCCGTATTCTTCTGAAGATGGGGATGCGGAAGGTCCCCTTCACCTCGGTAAGACGGCCGTGAGGGAAAAAGGCCGGAATCAGCCACCGTCTCGTGTAGTCCTCAAGATAAAAGAACGCGAACGCGGAACTCACCATCCCCACCATGAGGGCCCGGAAGTAGAGGAACAGCAACAGCTTTACGTCGCCGCCGGCTCGGCTCAGAAAGAGCGCGTGCAGAACGCCCGGTACGATCAGCCACAGGGAAAGATTAAACGCCGCAATGAGATAGGGAATGTTGAGGAGCCGTCGTTGTCCGCGCTGCCTCAGCCTTTCGTCCAATGGCGCGCCGGAACGCAGGGCCAACGCCATTCGATGAATCGGAAGCTGCGCTCGCCACTGCAAGAGGGTTCCCGTGGAAGCCACAGCCAGAATGATGAAGATGATTTGCAGCCACTCCCGATGCAGAAACGTCTCTACCCTGTGCCCCCGGAAAAAATCGATGGGCGTGAGGGCGTTGAGGATCATCGCCGTTCCCACGCCCACGCCGATGGCCACGAAATTGCGGTAGTAGAGGCCCGTTACGCAGCGATAGTTAAGCGGAGAGCCGCAACCGTCCGATTCGGCGATACCATCACGCTCACGGTACGTTCCGCAACCGGTTTCCCGGTTTTTTACCGACATACGATAAACGGGAGAGGTATCCCCCATTTTTCGCACCCCCTGGCTGACAACTCCCCGCCTGCAGCGCACTCGACGTCTACGGCCGGGGGGAGCTGTTTACAAGTTTGAGTAAACCGTTTTCCCGGATTCCTCCGGAGGATTAAAATCGCGACCGAAAAGTTCCTGCCGCTTCCCTGAGTGTTATAGCAGGGAACGTCGATAGAGAACAGCAGTGTTCCCATCGTATTTTTTCATATACTCGTTCTTTATTATCGTTTTATGGGCCGAGTGCAAGGAAACGCTGTTCGCCTTTCGGCTTGATGTCGAGTTTACACTATTTTCGCGATTGTGCTAAGGTGGAAAAATTCTTCGCTCCGCATGGCAGAGCGTTCGACACGCCATCACGCGAACGATCACCCTCTGATGGGAGGCGCACAGCTTCATGACGACTTTGCAGGAACTCAGAGAACGGAGAAAGCGCCACGTACCGCGCGGACTCTTTCACATATCCCGGTACGAACTGGCGGGCGGCCACGGGGCCGAATGCTGGGACGCGGAAGGGAAACGGTTCATCGATTTCGCGTCCGGCGTGGGAGTACTCACCACGGGTCACACGCCCGACCCGGTGGTGCGGGCCATTCAGGAACAGGCGTCCCGCTACCTGCACTCCTGCTTCAACCTGATGATCTACGAACCGTACGTCCGGCTTGCCGAACGGCTGAACGGTATCATGCCCATCGCCGAACCGGCCAAGACGTTCCTGGTGAACAGCGGCACCGAGGCGGTGGAGCACGCGGTGAAAATCGCGCGCTATTTCACGGGCCGCACGGACGTGGTCACCTTCCACTTCGCCTACCACGGACGTACGCTCCTGGCCACCACCATGACGGGACGCATCCGTTCCTATCGAACCGGGTTCGGTCCCGGCGTACCCGGAGTGCACCGGGCGCCCTATCCCTACTGCTACCGATGTCCGGTCGACCGGTCGCCCGATTCCTGCCAAACTGGCTGCTTCCACCGGCTGGAAGAACTCTTCCTGCACACCGTTCCGGAAAAAGACGTGGCGGCCGTGGTCATGGAGCCGGTACTTGGCGAAGGGGGAGTGGTGGTGCCGCCCCGCGCCTATCTGGAAAAGCTCGCCGCCTTCTGCCGGGACCGTTCAATACTCCTCATCATGGACGAAGTGCAGAGCGGGATCGGACGGACAGGACATTGGACGGCCTGCGACCGGTTCGGCATCCAACCCGACATCATCCTCACCGCCAAGGCCCTCGCTTCGGGGCTCCCCATCGGGTCGGTGACCGGCCGTGCGGAAGTGATGGACGCGCCGCCTCCGGGCGGCCTCGGCGGTACCTTCTGCGGCAATCCCGTTTCGTGCGCCGCAGCCCTGGCCACCCTGGACATGATCGAAAGCGAGGGGCTGCTGGAACGTGCGGCGGCCATTGGCAAACGCATAACGGAAACCCTGGAGTCATGGAAATCCCGCTACGAAATCATCGGCGACGTGCGGGGAATCGGCGCGTGGGCCGGGCTGGAACTGGTGGAAGACCGGGCGACCAAACAGCCGGCGGCCAAAGCCACCACGGCGATCCTCAAGCGGTGCCACGAAAAAGGACTCATGACACTCCTTGCCGGACCGTACAGCAACGTTATCCGGCTGCTGCCCCCGCTGGTCATCGCCGACGATCAGATCGGCCGTGGCCTGGAACTGCTGCGGGAAGCAATCGAAGAAATCTCGCGGGAAAGGGACGGAAACCAATGAGCGAACCGCGGAAAAAAGCCGTGGTGCTGGCGTCGGGGGGCCTCGATTCCACCACGTGCATGGCCCTGGCCATGGACCGGGGGTTCGACGTTTACGGCCTGCACGTCAACTACCACCAGCGCCACAGCCAGGAACTGCAAGCCGCCCAGCGCGTGGACGACGCCCTGGGGATTACCGGACGTTTGGTGGTGGAAGCGCCCCTGGACGTCATCGGCGGCTCGGCGCTCACCGCGGACATCGCCGTACCAAAGGACGGCGATCCCACCGCACCGGGAATCCCGATCACTTACGTTCCCGCCCGCAACACAGTGCTCCTCTCCCTGGCGCTCGCCTGGGCGGAAGTGCTGACCGCGCAGGACATTTTCATCGGCGTGAACGCGCTCGACTACTCGGGCTACCCCGACTGCCGCCCCGAATTCATCGAAGCGTTCGAACGCATGGCCAACCTGGCCCTCAAGGCCACGGTGGAAGGGACGCTCTCCATCCGCATCCACGCGCCGCTCGTACGCATGTCCAAAAAGGAGATCATCCTCACCGGAACCAAACTGGGCGTCGACTACGGCCTCACCCTGAGCTGCTACGATCCCGACGGGGAAGGCCGCGCCTGCGGCCATTGCGACAGCTGCATCCTCCGCCGAAAGGGATTCCGGGAAGCCGGGGTGGAAGACCCGACCCGCTACGTGAAGGATTGATATTCATTGTTGTTGGGAGGGTCCTTTTTTGAAAAAAAGGACCCTCCCAAACCCTCCCCAAAAAACTTTCAGCTGTTTACTTTCAATTGCTTAAAGGTTTTTGGGAAAAGGTCCGGGAAAACCTCTTTTTGCCGAAAAAGGGTCTTCCCGCTTCCGTTTCATTCATTATCGCCCACTTCAAACAAGCACGTTTCGGCTCCGCCGGTTCCGGCGTTGATGGGATCGTACGCTCCGCCGAGGCTCACCCGCACGAAAAAGGATTCGCCGAAACAGGCCACGTTGTAGCGGTACCGGCCCGAATGCACGCCCGAATCCGTCACCACCGAAAAGTCGCCGGTCGGCTCTTCCACCCTGCCCTGCACGATCCAGCGCCCCGGTTCTTTTTCGAGCAGCTCGGGCAGCCGACGTCGCACCTGTTCCGGGTCCAGGATCACCCATTTGCCCGCAAAGGAAATCCTGCGCTTCAGGATGAACGCTTCGCCGTCCCGCGCTCTGCGAAATACGTCCGGTTGCCGAGCCGCCAGGCCGGGGTCGAGCAAGTGGGTTTCGGGGATAATGTCACGCAGATGGGGATAGTCGTTCCACAGAACGGCCAGCATTCCCTTGTCCTGTAGAAGCGTGGAGCCGAGCGGATTGACCATGCAAAACCGATGAGTCTCATAGCTCCGGTACACTTGGGGCAGGAAGGGATGTCCGGTCGCGTCGTTGAGCCGATTCAAAAGGGTGAGAGATGCAAACTTGCGATACACCAGGTGGATGGGGTGAGGTCCAAGGTACAGGTTGCCGCCTTCCATGCGCAGGTCTTTGATGTCCCCGGCCCACGCCGGGATGCCTTGAATACGGTAGTATTCCGCGATTCCCAATGCTTCGGGGAGCAGCACCGATCGCTGCGGCCCGCCGGTCACCAAGGCCACGTTGGGCTGGGCCGGGAAATCCGGACGCATTCGCCGCCGGAATTCCCCGTACGCTTCCAGGAGAGCTCGCATGGACTGCTCGCGGGGGTCGCGGAAACGAACCTCGACTTCCTTCACGGGAACCGGGCCGTCTTCCTCAAACGACTGCATTTCGTCCAGAAAGGTCCGTCCCAAGAGGCCCCCGTCCAGTTCCCCGCCGGGGCAGCCGCTGTTGATTTCCAGCACGCGCGGCCCCTCGGGCGTCAACGCCATGTCCAGCCGCGCCACGGGCGCGAGGAGGGAGTAGCAGTGGTCGAAGCGGAACCGTTCCCCGGTGATGTTCTCGGTGAAGGGATTGAGCCCCGGCAGGGCTTCACCTCGGACGAGCCGTTCCCCGACGTCCTGCAGAGCGTTCAGGACCTCGCGGGCGCGGCAGCTCACGTCTTTTCGTTCTTCCGGGGAAAGCAGCAGCGGCGAACCAAAGGGATAGGGAACCAGCCGCTCCCGGTCGTCCAGGCTTCCGAACCGCCCGCTGCGGGAGAGCGTCCGGCCGACGTCGGCGAGCAGCTTTCCATGATCCGGATGGTTGGGCCGCAGGAGCGACACCGGATGTTCGTTCATCCGTCGGGAGATACCCCACTGATCATCGTTCGCTTCAGGGGAAACGGAAATTTCCCGGTTCACGGGATCGCCCGGTACAGAAGCGATTCGAACCGACCCCACCACTCATCCACGATGCGGCTCCACTGCGGGTCGTTTTCGCCGCTGCCGAACCGGAGTCGGTTGAGTTCGTTGGAAGCGGCAAACAATTCGTGAATGGCCTCGGGGGTCGCGCCTTTGCCGGAGAGCAGTTTGAACGTCTCCCACGTGCTGGACAGTCCGTCCGACACCCCGTAAGAAATGTCCCGCATCATTCTTCCCAGGTGCCGGGACGCCTGTACCGCGTCCATGGTGTTGTGCTTCCAGGCGTAGCCGAGCCCCGACAACCCGTATTTTTCCCGTTCTTCATAGAGGAGCATGCCTTTGGAGAAGGCGAAAAAATTCAGCCGGTAGTAGGGAAGCCGCGTTTCGTTGATGAGGTCCACCGTCTGTTGCAGCGTTTCTTCCGTCTCGCCCGGATACCCCACGATGAACGCGCCCGATCCGGCGATGTTTTCGCGGTTGAGGATGTCGATGGCCCTGCGCATGCCGTCCACGCTCTGCCGCTTGTCCATGTTTTGCAGGATTTCCGGGCTGCCCGATTCGAGGCCCATTTCCAGGAGCACACACCCGGCTTCGCGCATGAGGTGCGCCTTTTCCGGCGTGATGGAATCGGCGCGGGCGAAGGACGTCCAGGTGAACGGACTGCCCATGTCGACCAGCAGACGGCAGACCGCTTCCAGCCTCTGGCCCGAGGCGGTGAAATTGTCGTCGGTGAAACGGACGTGTTTCACGGTAGACACCCGCGCCAGCGCTTGCAGTTCCCTCTCCAGGCAGCCGAGTGACTTGTAGTGGATCCCCTTCACCAGCTTGCGGTAGGTGCAGAAACGGCAGTGGAACACACACCCCCTTGAAGTGTTCACCGGAATGGTGAGCCGCAGGTATTCGGCCGGGATTTCGTCCCAGGGGATCATGCCTTCGTCCATGTGCACCGGCTCTTCCAGCACGGGGGTGAATACCCACTTTCCATTGTCTTGCAGCGCGAGGTTTTCCACGTCGTCGAACGAACGGCCTTCCCTGATCCGGGTGAGCAGCTTAATCAGCGTCTTCTCGCCCTGGGATTCGATGACGAACACGTCCAGCGCCGACCGGAAACCGTCCAGCCATTTCTTGGTGGTGGTCGCGATCTTCTCCCGCGGCTGAAGCACCTTGTTCACCAGCGGCCCTCCGGTAATGACCGGCACGTCGGGGCGGCGTTCCTTCACCCACGCACCGATTTCCCTGATGGTTTCCATGGACAGGTAGGTGGACGACACCAGCACGGCCAGGGGATCGCGGGCGAGCAGTTCCTCGAAAGAGCTTTTGTGCGCCGCCCAGTTCTGCACAATGGCCGCATCGAAGCCCCGCTGCTTCAAGTAAGCATAGAGGAAGATACCGTTCAGGGTGACCGTGTTGGCGAGCGACAGGTGGTTTGCGACGTTGTCGGGAGTGACCGCCACCGGGTTGCGCCCGTTCATGGCCCGATTGATGAGGTCCGGCAGCCCGAGGTATTCACCGCCCATCCGCAACTGCGTGGCCAGCAGATTTTCCGCTACCTGCTGTTCGGTCCGCGCCAGATCAATGTCTTTGTACCGCGCCGCCTGTCGTCCGGCCCGGTTGAGGGCCGTGGCGAACTTGCGCCGCAAATGGGCGTCGGTGGTGAGTTCCTGATTCATGGCCACGATAATGACCGGCCCGTTACGCATGATTTCTTTTCCTTCTCAGGGGAGTGGCGGGAAAAACCTTTTTGGACAAAAAGGTTTTTCCCGCACCCTTTTCCAAAAACTTTTCAACCGGCTTCGCCGGGGTGACGAACACGGTAAATTTGACCCTCACCCCGGCCCTCTCCCAGAGGGAGAGGGAAACCGAAAGCTTTTCGGGGAGGGGTCCGGGGATCCCCCTTTTCCCGAAAAGGGGGATCCCCGGATCATTATCCACTCCTTCCCTTTACCTTTCCAACCTTACTTCAATCAGTTCCCGGCATCGTTCCGCGTCGGCGCGGACGACTGCTTCGTCTTCATGGTTCAATTCCACGAACACTACGCAGCGGAAGCCGTGGCGCGCCAGTCCCACGTCGTCCCCCTTTTTTTGCCGTACCTTGAACCGTCGGAAGGACGCGAGTTTTTCCACTCGTTCCAAACCGGCGATGGAATCGAGCGTGCCGAGGTCCGGGGGAAAAAATTCCAGCACGGCGGTATGGCGGACGAAGCGGGGGGTGAGGTCCAACGGCTCATTCAGCAGCATATTCAGCAGGGTATCGTCCAGGCTGTAGCCGTAGCTCAGTTCCGCCATTTCGGACCGGTATCCGCCAATGCGGGCCCCGAGTTCGAGGACTTTCGGTCCGCGCGGGGTGAGCACCAGATCGACGTGAGCCGCGCCATTGCGCAGCCCCACGGCCTCGATAACGCCTTCGGCCGCCTCTTCCGCCTGCCGGCGCTGAGCATCCGAAAAACGTCCGGGACTATACCGCGCGTACACGTGGAAGTCGTCCAGCCCCAGGCTGCGGGCCCCGGTCAGTTCGGTGAGCAGGCCGTGGTGTATGGTGCCGTTCGGTTCCACGAAGGAGTCGAGGGCGCATTCCATGCCTTCCAGGTATTCCTCGGCCAGCACGCCGTCCCGCAGGTCCACGCCGTGGCGTTGGGCAATGGAGGGAGCCCGCACGAAAAAATCGGCCGCCGCCGCGTCGGCTTCATCGCGGGTGCGACAGAAACGAATGAGCTGGCTTTTGAACATGTTGCGGGGCTTGAGCACCACCGGCGGTTGCAGGGACAGGGACGATCCGGGAAAGAGCACCTGAAAGCCTGGGCAGAGGTCCGGGGCTTTTTCCCTGAGCACTTCGTGCAGCAGGTACTTGTCCGTAACGATTTCCGCCTGGCGGACCGTGATGCCGTCGAACCCCAAGGCTTCGTTCAGCACGGCCGCTTCCCGAACCCGAAGTTCCCGCCGGTTGAATACGCACACAATGCGGTCGCGATAGGGGCGTTCGCGCACCGTTTGCCGCAATTGTTCCAAATCCTGCGGCCGGTACGGAATGACGTGGTCCACGTCGGCGCGCGGGGAAAGGTCTTCCCCCGGCCCCTGGAGGACGGCCGTTTGGAAGCCGCGTGCCCGCACCGCGGCGCAAAGCCTCTGAGGTCCGGTAAAGAGGACGATTTTTTCGGTCACGTGCATGGAGTCCCTTTGCTGGGATGTGGGCGGGCCAACCGGGGTCGGGAAAAATGTTGTTCGCCACTCGGTACGGATGGGAAAACCGGACGTTGGCCGTCGGAGAGGGAAGCGCGAACGGCAGAGTTCAGGAGTTCCGTGGAGAAGCTCCCCGCAGGGTATCCAGAATCGAGTCTTCCGGGACTATCCCCTGCCGCAGAAAGCGTGGCGTTTCCCCGGTCATGTCCAGCACGGTGGAACCCATTCCCCCCGGGGTCGGACCTCCATCGAGAATCATGTCGGGCAACACCGTCAGCGACCGGCTCACGCATTCCGCGTCGCAGCAGGGGGGCTGCCCCGCCGGGTTCGCACTGGTCCCGGTGATCGGCCCCTTGAAAAGAACGGCCACCCCCAGCGCGACGGGATGAGACGGCATCCTGAGGCCGATGGCGCCTTCCGGCGACACGAGGTGCGGGGGCAGATTGTCCGCCGCGCGCACCACCAGCGTGAGGCCGCCGGGCCAGAATCGCTCCATGAGCAGCCGGGCTCCCGGATTCACCCCGGCGGACAACCGGTCGATCCAGGAAACGTCGGGAATGAAGATCGGAAGCGCCTTTTCAGCGGGTCGGTGCTTTATTTCCAGCACCCTGTTGAACGCAGATTCGCTCATGGCGTCGGCGCACAGGCCGTAAAAGCTGATGGTTGGCAAAGCCACCACGCCGTTCAGTCGAAGCATGTCCGCCGCCCGCTGCAGGATTTCCCGCGAAGGGCGGTTCGGATCGACCTTAATACTCCTGAGCTTCAAGTTCCCGGGCCTTTTCGATCACTTCCCGAGCCTGTTTTTCCCGGAAGGCCACCAGCCGTTCACGCAGCGCATCGTCGTCGAGCGCCAGAATCTGGGCGGCGAAAATTCCCGCGTTGCGTGCACCGTCCAGCGCCATAACCGCCACGGGCACACCCGGAGGCATCTGCACGGAAGCCAGCAGCGCGTCAAGCCCCTGCATGGGGGACGAAGAAATGGGCACGGCCACGATGGGCAGTTCCGTGAGCGAAGCCAGTACGCCGGCTAGATGGGCCGCCCAGCCCGCGCCGGCGATGAAGACGCGGATTCCCTTGTCCTTCGCCGAAGCCACGAATTCACGCACCCTGTCCGGGGTGCGGTGGGCGGATGCGACCGTCATTTCAAAGGGGACTTCCAGCTCGTTCAGGACCTTGGCGGCCTTCTCCATGACCGACCGGTCGGAAATGCTCCCCATGATAATGCCTACTTTTGCTGCCATACTGTTCTCCGAATGTTTTCCCTGTTCCGTTCTTTTGGGTATTGCTGAGGCGCGTTGAAATCCGCCTTATGAAAATTGCGCTGTCGCCCGAACTTTGCAGGGGCGGGTTTGAAACCCGCCCCTACGGAGCATCGCATTGGCTCAGTCGAACCAAGGTCCTTGATCTTCTCCCCCCCTTTGTCAAAGGGGGGCCGGGGGGATTTCCCGCCCGCATCCCCACCGGAGTCATCTCTGAAAGAGGGAAATCTCCCGCGCAGGGTACGCTCTCTCCGATTTTCTACCCCCTGTTCAGCGCCTTTTTCCCGATGTCCGAACGGTAATAGCACCCTTCCCATTGTATCTTGTGAACCGCCTCGTAGGCCAGATCGATCGTCGCGGGGATGTCGTCGGCAATGGCGGTCACTCCCAGCACCCGGCCCCCGGTGGTTTCATACACGCCGTCGATGTTCAGTTCGGTCCCGGCATGGAACACCATGACGTCCTTCATGGTCACCACGTTTTCCAGCCCGCCGATTTCCATACCCTTGGCGTATTTTCCGGGATATCCGCCGCTCGCCATGACCACGCACACCGACGGACGGGGGTCCCATTCCAGCTTCACCTTGTGCAGTTCGTGCTTGACCGTGGCCGAGAGCACTTCGGCGAGATCGGTCTTCATGCGCATCATGAGGGGCTGGCATTCGGGGTCGCCGAACCGGGCGTTGAATTCCAGGACCTTGGGTTCGCCGTTCTTGATGATGACTCCTGCGTAGAGCACGCCTTCGTAGGGGCAGCCTTCTTTGGCCATGCCTTCGATGGTGGGAACCATAACGGTGTCCATGATCTTGCGTTCCAGTTCCGGCGTCACCACCGGGGCCGGCGAGTACGCGCCCATGCCGCCGGTGTTGGGGCCCTTGTCCCCGTCGAAGATCGCCTTATGGTCCTGGGACGAAGGCATGGGCAGAATGGTGTCGCCGTCGGTGAACACCAGGAAGGACGCTTCCTCGCCGGTCAGGAATTCCTCCACCACCACTCGGGCACCTGCTTCGGCAAACGCTTTTTTGACCATGACGATGTCGAGCGCGGCCTCGGCTTCCTCCTGGGTCTGACAGACGAACACGCCCTTGCCTGCCGCAAGTCCGTCCGCCTTGATCACGAGGGGAGCGCCTTTTTCGCGCACGTAGGCCAGAGCCAGCCCGTGATCCTCGAACGTACGGTAATCCCCGGTGGGGATGTCGTACTTGCGCATGAGGTCCTTGGCGAAGGATTTGCTCCCTTCGATGCGTGCGGCCGCCTTGCTCGGACCGAAGATCGGCAACCCCTTTTCCTTGAAATGGTCGACGATGCCCGCCGTGAGGGGAGCTTCCGGTCCCACCAGCACCATGTCCATCTCGGCCTTGTAGGCGAACGCCGAAAGGTTTTCGATGTCCTCGGGCCCCGCCCCCACGAAAATACAGTTGGCCAGCCCGCCGATGCCGCCGTTGCCGGGCGCGCAGGCGATCGCCTGCACCTGGGGGCTCCGCGACAGCTTCCATACCAGAGCGTGTTCTCTTCCCCCGCTCCCAACCACCAGGACTCTCATTTCTTCGCTCCTTCCTCAGTAAGCATCACGGAATTCCCGAAAGTTGCCGATGCTGAACCCGGGCGGCAATTGTACTCCGGGAGCTGTTCACCCTTCGATACTTCAGGGTGAATGGGTTGGGGCGTCATTCCAATAGCGTTCGACACCAGAGTGAACTGGCTGGGAATCAGGGTAAACGGGCTCGGTGACAGCTTGAACGGGTTGCAAACCTGAGCGAACGCGCTGGGAGTCTCGGCGAATGGATTGACCGTCAAGGCCGACATCATGGTTTTAAACATCAGAATTCTCTTTGCTGTATTTTTTTACGTTAAGGTTCATCCCTACCGTTCGTGCCGGAACATCGAAGCGCGAAGGAAGGAGGCCCCGAAATGCCACGGGATCAGTACTTCGCAATCCTCGGGGCCGGGATTTCCATGGTCGCTGATCGAGGACTACTCCACTCCCCGGCCCGACAGATAATCGGCAATGGCCCGGTCGTAGCCGGCGGTGAGCCGGAACACCTTCTGCGCCAACCTGAAGCGCGTGGCAAGCGAGGTGGCCCCGTCGTGCGTATCCATTTCCTGCAACACGGTGGGATAATCGGCCGGGTCCACCAGCACGGTGACGAAGCGGTAGTTCTTGGCCGAAGCCCGCAACAGGGCCGGTCCGCCGATGTCGATGTTTTCGATGGCGTCTTCCAACGAACATCCCGGTTTGGCCACCGTCTTCTCAAAGGCGTAGAGGTTCACCGCCACCAGATCGATGGGCAGGATGTTGTTCTCCGCCGCCTGTTTCACATGGAGATCGTTGTCGCGCAAATAGAGGATGCCGCCGTGAACCTTGGGGTGCAGCGTTTTCACCCGGCCGTCCATCATCTCGGGAAACCCGGTGAAATCAGAAACTTCCCGTACGGGAATTCCGCCGTCGGCGATGGCCCGAGCCGTGCCGCCGGTGGAGAGAATCTCCACCTTCCGATCGCGGAGCTGCCCCGCGAATTCGACGATGCCCGTCTTGTCGGTAACGCTCACCAATGCCCGTTTGATCGTAGTCACGTCGCTTCCTCCCCTGCGTGCAAAAACGAAATAAGACCGGTCATGTGTAGCAGAGGGATAACCAAAAATCAACGGAGGGATCGTGTTGTTGAGAGGGCCGGGACCATAACGGCGGCTTTCAGAGGGGGAAGACCGTAAATGCTCCGTCAACCATTTTCGCCGCCTGCTTCTCCTGTTCCTTCGCAACCAGAAGCACTAAGTCACGAGGCGACAGCAGGTCGAGCGACAGGTCGCCCTTCAGCCGCCATTCCTTTTCGTTCGACCAATCGGTACGCGGAGGACGGTGCACCTGGAAAAGATAGCGCTCTTCGGGCGGCAGGGTCCGATAGTCTTCTTCGGGGGCGTAGACCACCGGCCGAATGCCCAATTCCCGTAAGACGGACGTTCTCACCGCGATTCCGTAAGGTTCGAAGGTCCAGCGCAAAAGGCCGGGGTTCCAGCGGCGCATACGGAGCACCTCAGAAGGAGAACAGGCGGTAAAGGAGACAACTCCTTCCCTGCCCCGAATAAGCCGCGCAGAGGCCCGGATTCTTCCTTCGCGCACGATTCTGGCCAGGGCGTCGAATGCGGTATGGCCGGCGCCGGGATCGCGGTGAAACAGAGAGCGGAAATATTCCTCTCCGGACTGTCCGGGCCAGGGACCGGGACAGGACCGGGTGAAATGGATGAGGTATTCTCCATCCGGCCACTCATCGGCTGTTGCAGTTACCCCTTCGCTTTCTCTCCCCGCGGAGAATTCAGGTTCAGCATTTTGGAAGAACGGGAGATCGATCGCTTCGACGTTTCCCGCCGCAAGGAGATTCCTGTTTCCGGCGGTGGGGAGATCGAAACGGGAAGGGCGGAATACGGATACCGGCCGGCCCCGCCGCACCGCGTCGTCGGCGACTTGCTCCATGACGCCTCCGGCGCGAATTTCAGCGAACCATACGGTATGGCTGAGCGCCGCCACGCATCGGTCGCGCACGGGTCCCCGCAGTTTCGCAGGAAAAAGAGTATCGGGGTTGAAGGGGGAAACGAGCAGCACCTGCCGGGAATGGAAATCTCCGGGCAAGGAACCCATCACGAACGCCTCTTTCTGCGGCACACTTCCGGGGAGGAGGCGATCGCATACAACGATCAGGGGGACCCGTTTTTCCAGAGCCAGGAAACTCGTCCATGCGTAGGCAAGAGTTCCCAAGCTCGAAACGATAACGTAGCCCGCCTCGGCCGCGCGCTCCACAAAGGCACGGGTTGCCTCCAACCAACGCTCGCCTGGTTTTACCGCGCGGGGTTTCCGCGAATTGAGGACACAAGCCCTGGGAAGGGCCAGCAGGTCTCGGTTCCCGAAGCAATACAGAATTTCCGGAAAAGTCGGCATTTTGTCGCCGCCCGGAAAAACGTCTTGAACATGCACCGTAAAAAAATCGCCGACCATGAAAGTTCGCCTTCGTCCTGCCAAACGATGAATCGTCCCTGCTTGCTCTTTATCTCCTATGCCAGGAAACGGCTCGTACGGCAAGCATCCGGACGCCGGGCCAAACATTGTCTGTCGGATATCCTATTTGCCGTGCATGGGACTGATAACGACCATAATTTCCCGCCCTCTTCGCATTATCCGTCGAGCGACCTGTGGTATAACCAAAGCTGACATCTTACTAATGGAGGACATCATGTCTGATATCAAACAAAAGATTCTGTCCAGATTCAGCGGCCCCACCCTGTCCGTCCTGGCCACCATCACCGAAGATGGAAAACCCTGGTGCCGATACGTTGTTCCCATCGTCGACGATACCTTCACCTTCTGGATGGCCACACGCCTCAGTACCCGCAAACCAGGACAGATCAGGAAAAACCCGGAAGTTCATCTGACGGCGGGGTGCACGAACCCCGCGGCCGGAGAACCGTTCCTGCAAATCCAGGGGAAAGCGGAGATTCTGACCGACATGGAGAGTAAGAAGAAGATATGGGGCGACCACCTGAAGTCCATTTTTTCCGGGATAGACGACCCGAACCTGGCGGTGGTGAAGGTCAAGGCCTATCGCATCGAATACCAGCCCATGGGGCCTGTGCCGCCGGAGGTGTGGGAAGCCTGAAAACGATCAGGAAGAAAATTTCCGTTCCTTTCTTGTTTGGCGGAGTATGGCATTCTCCGGTTTTCCCAACATGGGAACGGCAAAACGAACTGTTCCCGCGATAGCACCGTTCGAAAGATCATGGGGGCACGGAGCAACGTGCCTCTCCTGGTTTCCAATTCCCCTATCGGCTGAAGTTTCAAGATAAGGTAGGATTTTTTTCGCACAATTTGGAGGAGAAGTAGCCCTCGAGCTGGTATGGTTTGGGTTGTCGAAGACTCAAACGAGGGACCAGAAGGAGGGCTACTGATGCAGGATAGCAAAGAAGGAAGCGGAAGAGAAGGGACAAAAGGGAGTCAGATCATTCGGATCGAGGAAGAACAGCTGAGCCGGCACCTGGACAAGGTGGTACGGGGTACGGTGGAAGAGACGCTGAACGCTCTTCTGGACGAGGAAGCTGACCGTTTATGCCAAGCCCGGCGCTACGAGCGTACGGAGGGGCGCCGGGACACCCGAGCCGGGCATTACACGCGGAAGCTGCACACCAAGGCGGGCGAGGTAGCGATTAAGATGCCCAAGCTACGGACCTTACCCTTTGAGACGGCGATCATCGAGCGATACCGGCGGCGGGAGAGTTCGGTGGAGGAAGCGCTGATCGAAATGTATCTGGCCGGGGTGTCGGTGCGGCGGGTGGAGGACATCACACAGGCGCTTTGGGGCACGCGGGTGAGCCCATCAACGGTAAGCTCGCTCAACAAGAAGGTGTACGGGCGCATAGAGCGGTGGCTCAACACTCCCCTCGCCGGCCGGTATCCGTACGTCTTCCTGGACGGGGTGTGGCTCAAGCGATCCTGGGGCGGCGAAGTGAAGAACGTGAGCGTATTGGTGGCCGTGGGAGTGGACGGAGAAGGTTTCCGGCAGGTATTGGGCGTCAAGGAAGGTGCCAAGGAGGACAAGGAGAGCTGGACGGCGTTCCTACGCTCTTTGAAAGGACGGGGTTTGTCCGGAGTGGAGCTGTTTGTGAGCGACAAGTGCCTTGGGCTGGTGGAGTCCTTGGCCGAGTTCTACCCGCAAGCCCATTGGCAGCGCTGCGTGGTGCATTTTTACCGGAACGTGTTCACCGCGGTTCCCAAGGGCAAGGTCAAGGAGGTGGCGGCCATGCTCAAAGCCATCCATGCCCAGGAGGACCGGGAAGCGGCCCTGGAAAAGATACGAGCCGTGGTGGGGAAGCTCAAGGGCATGAAACTTGGCAATGCGGCGAAGATCGTGGAAGAAGGGGCGCATGAGACCTTGAGTTACTATGCCTTTCCCAGCCAGCATTGGCGTTCTCTGCGCACCAATAACCCCCTGGAGCGGCTGATGCGCGAGATCCGGCGCAGGACGCGTGTGGTGGGGGCTTTCCCGGACGGCCAGTCGGCACTCATGCTGGTTGCGGCTCGGCTTCGGCACATCGCGAGCACCAAGTGGGGCACACGGTGCTACCTCAACATGGACCGGCTGCAAGAGCATACAGCGGAGATCGCGTAGAATAATGCCCCTCAAGGGGGGGCCATGGCCCCCCCTTGAGGCATCCCGAACCCCGGCTTGGAAGGCTGCATCCAAATCAAAAGTGCGAAAAAGTCTGGACACTACCAGTTTCAAAAATGGCTGTTCGTTCCGGAGCACAGCTTCTTTGCAGGATGCTCGTTATTCCGGCCGAACGAACAAAAAAAACCCCTCATCCTTTCGGATGAGGGGCGAGATTAAATCCGGCAGCGTCCTACTCTCCCACGCAGATTCCCACGCAGTACCATCGGCGCTGAAGAGCTTAACTTCCGTGTTCGGGATGGGAACGGGTGTAGCCTCTTCGCCATTGCCGCCGGAAACTTGGCAATATATAAATCAAATATGGGCAAGCGAGAATCGGATATTCTTTTTAAAAAAAAGGCCAAGCCTCACGGCCTATTAGTATCAGTTGGCTGAATGTGTTACCACACTTATACCACTGACCTATCAACCTCGTAGTCTCCGAGGGGCCTTCAGTCCTTGCGGAAGGGATATCTAATCTTGAGGGAGGTTTCCCGCTTAGATGCTTTCAGCGGTTATCCTTTCCGAACGTAGCTACCCAGCAATGCCGTTGGCACGACAACTGGTACACCATTGGTTCGTCCACCCCGGTCCTCTCGTACTAGGGGCAGCGCCTCTCAAATATCCTACGCCCACGACAGATAGGGACCGAACTGTCTCACGACGTTCTAAACCCAGCTCACGTACCGCTTTAATTGGCGAACAGCCAAACCCTTGGGACCTTCTCCAGCCCCAGGATGCGATGAGCCGACATCGAGGTGCCAAACAGCGCCGTCGATATGAACTCTTGGGCGCTATAAGCCTGTTATCCCCGGGGTACCTTTTATCCGTTGAGCGACGGCCCTTCCATTCGGAACCGCCGGATCACTAGGACCTACTTTCGTACCTGCTCGACATGTCTGTCTCGCAGTCAAGCTCCCTTATGCCCTTACGCTCTACGGCTGGTTTCCAATCAGCCTGAGGGAACCTTCGCGCGCCTCCGTTACTCTTTTGGAGGCGACCGCCCCAGTCAAACTACCCACCAGACACTGTCTCCCACCCGGATTCACGGGCCAGGATTAGAACTCTAAGTTAGCAAGGGTGGTATTTCAAGGTTGGCTCCATGAAAGCTAGCGCTCCCATTTCACTGCCTCCCACCTATCCTACACATGCTAACCCAAAATCCAATGTCAAGTTGTAGTAAAGGTCCACGGGGTCTTTCCGTCTTGTCGCGGGTAGACGGCATCTTCACCGCCACTACAGTTTCACTGAGCCTCTGGTTGAGACAGCGCGGTAGTCGTTACGCCATTCGTGCAGGTCGGAACTTACCCGACAAGGAATTTCGCTACCTTAGGACCGTTATAGTTACGGCCGCCGTTTACCGGGGCTTCGGTTCGAAGCTTCTCCTCGAAAGGATGACTAGTCCCCTTAACCTTCCGGCACCGGGCAGGCGTCAGACCCTATACGTCGTCTTCCGACTTAGCAGAGTCCTGTGTTTTTAGTAAACAGTCGCCACCGCCGATTCTCTGCAACCTCCTTCGGCTCCAGGAGCAAGTCCTTTCACCTAATGAAGGCATACCTTATCCCGAAGTTACGGTATCATTTTGCCGAGTTCCTTAACCAGAGTTATCTCAAGCGCCTTGGGATACTCTCCCCGCCTACCTGTGTCGGTTTGCGGTACGATCACCAACATGACTCGCTAGAGGCTTTTCTAGGAAGCATGGGATTAGCCACTTTGTGAGGCAAAGCCTCTCGTCATCGCTTCTCGGCGTTAAGAAAGAGTGGATTTACCTGCCCTTTCCGCCTACCAGCTTAAACCGGGACGTCCAACACCCGGATGGCCTACCCTTCTCCGTCCCCCCATCACTCAAACGCCTTGTTGGTGGTACAGGAATATTAACCTGTTTTCCATCACCTACGCCTTTCGGCCTCGGCTTAGGGATCGACTAACCCTGAGAAGATTAACTTTACCCAGGAAACCTTAGGCTTACGGCGAACGGGTTTCTCGCCCGTTTTATCGCTACTCGTGTCAGCATACTCACTTGGAGTTCCTCCAGCCGTCCTTACGGTCGACCTTCGACGGTTGCTCCAACGCTCCCCTACCATCACGCACTAGGCGTGATCCGTAGCTTCGGTAATGTGCTTAAGCCCCGTTACATCTTCGGCGCAGAATCACTGGACCAGTGAGCTGTTACGCTTTCTTTAAAGGATGGCTGCTTCTAAGCCAACCTCCTGGTTGTCTGTGCGTTTCCACCACCTTTCCCACTTAGCACATATTTAGGGACCTTAGCTGACGGTCTGGGCTGTTTCCCTTTCGACGATGAAACTTATCTCCCACCGTCTGACTCCTGCAATAACAGTTGGCGGTATTCGTAGTTTAGTTGGGTTTGGTAATCTGGTAGGACCCCTAGCCCATCCAGAGCTCTACCCCCGCCACTTAATTTGCAAGGCTATACCTAAATATATTTCGGGGAGAACCAGCTATCTCCAGGTTTGATTAGCCTTTCACTCCGATCCACAGCTCATCCGAGAAGTTTTCAACCTTCCCCGGTTCGGGCCTCCACGTAATTTTACTTACGCTTCACCCTGGCCATGGATAGATCACCTGGCTTCGGGTCTACTATATGCAACTAATTCGCCATTTTAAGACTCGCTTTCGCTACGGCTACACCTTTCGGCTTAACCTCGCTGCACACAGTAACTCGCTGACTCATTATGCAAAAGGCACGCGGTCAGACTGAAATCAACCGAAGTCGACTTCATAGTCCTCCCACCGCTTGTAGGCAAACGGTTTCAGGTACTATTTCACTCCCCTCACCGGGGTGCTTTTCACCTTTCCCTCACGGTACTGGTTCACTATCGGTCACTAGGGAATATTTAGCCTTGGAAGATGGTCCTCCCAGTTTCCTACAGGGTTTCACGTGTCCCGTAGTACTCGGGATCACTGCTCAAGGAGATCGTCCTCTTTCACTTACGAGGCTATCACTCTCTCTGGCGCACCGTTCCAGGCACTTCAGTTAGAGAACGATTTTGTAACTCCTCGACGGATTCGCAGAACCGTCCAACAGTGCCCCACAACACCGACCGTACAACGCCTGCGAGCTTACATACGATCGGTTTGGGCTGTTCCCATTTCGCTCGCCGCTACTCTGGGAATCGCAATTGCTTTCTCTTCCTCCGGGTACTTAGATGTTTCAGTTCCCCGGGTTCGCCTTCACGACCTATGTATTCAGTCGTGAATGACCGAGCATTACCTCGATCGGGTTTCCCCATTCAGAAATCTCCGGGTCAAAGCCTGGTAGCGGCTCACCGAAGCTTATCGCAGCTGCCCACGTCTTTCATCGCTTCCTAGTGCCAAGGCATCCACCGTTTGCCCTTAATAGCTTGGCCGTAAATCTTAGGAGAATATCCGTATTCTCATCTACCCATATTCGATTTTCAAAGATCATCCATCTTCTTTACGATGGTGTATAGGCTGTTTTCGCAGCCCATACACCATGGTAAAGCATGGTGGAGGTGAACGGGATCGAACCGATGACCTCCTGCGTGCAAAGCAGGTGCTCTCCCAACTGAGCTACACCCCCACGCTTTCGCTCATTATCGGCTCAGCGTGTCGTAGGCAGTGTCACTTCCATCCGCCACCAATTAGATGGTGGGCCTAGGTGGACTTGAACCACCGACCTCACGCTTATCAGGCGTGCGCTCTAACCAGAGCTGAGCTATAGGCCCACGACGCCGGCTTCTTCCGGAATACCTGGTCTTTAGAAGACCCTGTACCACCTTTCGCCGAGCATATCCCGTGCGCCTTTGCCCACGGTCAGGTACCCGTTTCATCTCCTGACAAAGAACATTACTGCTCTCTTATTCTCTCAAATCTGGGTAGTGGAAACAATCTTTCCGTTTTCTTTCCTTAGAAAGGAGGTGATCCAGCCGCAGGTTCCCCTACGGCTACCTTGTTACGACTTCACCCCAATTATCAGCCACACCTTAGGAGCCTGCACCCCTTACGGGTTAGCCCAGCTACTTCTGGTGCAACTGACTTTCGTGGTGTGACGGGCGGTGTGTACAAGGCCCGGGAACGTATTCACCGTGGCATGCTGATCCACGATTACTAGCGATTCCAGCTTCATGGAGTCGGGTTGCAGACTCCAATCCGAACTGAGAGCTGCTTTTTGGGATTGGCTAACCTTCGCAGGCTTGCTGCCCTTTGTACAGCCCATTGTAGCACGTGTGTAGCCCTGGACATAAAGGCCATGAGGACTTGACGTCATCCCCACCTTCCTCCCCGTTAACCGAGGCGGTCTCTTTAGAGTGCCCGGCCGAACCGATGGCAACTAAAGATAGGGGTTGCGCTCGTTGCGGGACTTAACCCAACATCTCACGACACGAGCTGACGACAGCCATGCAGCACCTGTCTCCCTGCTCCCGAAAGAGAAACTCTGTTTCCAGAGCGGTCAGGGGATGTCAAGCCCAGGTAAGGTTCTTCGCGTTGCGTCGAATTAAACCACATGCTCCACCGCTTGTGCGGGCCCCCGTCAATTCCTTTGAGTTTTAGTCTTGCGACCGTACTCCCCAGGCGGGGTACTTAATGCGTTTGCTTCGGCACAGGAGGGGTCAATACCCCCTACACCTAGTACCCATCGTTTACGGCGTGGACTACCAGGGTATCTAATCCTGTTTGCTCCCCACGCTTTCGCGTCTCAGCGTCAGTATCGGTCCAGAGAGTCGCCTTCGCCACCGGTGTTCCTCCTGATATCTACGAATTTCACCTCTACACCAGGAATTCCACTCTCCTCTCCCGTACTCAAGTAGAGCAGTTTCAGATGCACTTCCTTGGTTGAGCCAAGGGCTTTCACACCTGACTTATTCTACCGCCTACACGCTCTTTACGCCCAGTAATTCCGAACAACGCTTGCACCCTCCGTATTACCGCGGCTGCTGGCACGGAGTTAGCCGGTGCTTCCTCTGGTGGTACCGTCAGCGCATGATGTTATTAACACCATGTATTTCTTCCCACCTGACAGAGCTTTACGACCCGAAGGCCTTCTTCACTCACGCGGCGTTGCTGCGTCAGGGTTTCCCCCATTGCGCAAGATTCCTCACTGCTGCCTCCCGTAGGAGTCTGGACCGTGTTCCAGTTCCAGTGTGGCTGGTCATCCTCTCAGACCAGCTAACCATCACAGCCTTGGTGAGCCGTTACCTCACCAACAAGCTAATGGTACGCGAGCCCATCCCTAAACGGTAGCTTCCAAGGAGAGGCCACCTTTGGTCTTTCAACCCGAAGACCGAAAGACATTATCCGGTATTAGCCACCCTTTCGGGTAGTTATTCCAGATTTAAGGGGAGGTTACCCACGCGTTACTCACCCGTGCGCCACTTTACTCATCAGGCCGAAGCCCGACTTTCTCGTACGACTTGCATGTGTTAAGCACGCCGCCAGCGTTCGTTCTGAGCCAGGATCAAACTCTCCAGTTTATTTTCTGAAGATGTTGATTCCGGAATTTGACTATTGCCCACTACCCAGATTTCAAAGAACAAGAGCTATTAACGCAATTTTAACTTAACTCTAATCGCTGTCGCTGTCAAGTGATTTTTTCGTTGAGCTTTTTTTTCTCGGCGACAAGGGCGGACACTATCAAAACCGTCCAACCACTGTCAACCTCTTTTTTCGTATTCTCGCCTGCCCACCCTGATCTCTCCGAATCCTTGAACTCGAAGCTTCAGAAGCAGACACGCTCGCTCACGAAACCTCAAAGAGCAAATCGCCTTGCTTGAGACGACAATTTTGCATCATAGCAATTGAAAAAGAGCAAGTCAAAAACTTTTTCGTGTCACGTACTTTTCGGAACCGTCCAGCACTTTTGCCTTTCGGCCCGCTTGGCTCTCTACTCACCTTACCAGCGGCGAGAACCTTTTCCGTGTCACGAGAATCCGGCTTATAATCGATCCCACCGGATTGGTCAACCTCTTTTTTCACTTACCCGGAAACTTCTTTTCGAGCTTTCCGGCTCACTGCCGTTTCGCTCTCAAGAGCCCCGCACCCACCTTCATCGGTGGAGCAGAGCATCTTTCCGTTGTTGCGAGATCCGGCTTATAAGCGATACTACCGGATCGGTCAACCTCTTTTTTCACTTACCCGGAAACTTCTTTTCGAGCTTTCCGACTCACCGCCGTTTCGCTCTCAAGAGCCCCGCACCCACCTTCATCGGTAGAGCAGAGCATCTTTCCGTTGTTGCGAGATCCGGCTTATAAGCGATACTACCGGATCAGTCAACCTCTTTTTTCACTTACCCGGAAACTTCTTTTCGAGCTTTCCGGCTCACCGCCGTTTCGCTCTCAAGAGCCCCGCACCCGCCTTCATCGGTGGAGCAGAGCAT
This sequence comes from uncultured delta proteobacterium, assembly GCA_963826125.1. Classification (GTDB taxonomy): domain Bacteria; phylum Desulfobacterota; class Desulfarculia; order JACQYL01; family CAWGVV01; genus CAWGVV01. Next base: position 2,906,902 of record CAWGVV010000001.1, read on the forward strand.
CTTTCCGTTGTTGCGAGATCCGGCTTATAAGCGATACTACCGGATCGGTCAACCTTTTTTTCACTTACCCGGAAACTTCTTTTCGAGCTTTCCGGCTCACTGCCGTTTCGCTCTCAAGAGCCCCGCATCCGACTTCATCGGTGGAGCAGAGCATCTTTCCGTTGTTGCGAGATCCGGCTTATATGCGATGCTACCGGATCGGTCAACCTTTTTTTCACTCGCTCGGAAACTTCTTTTGAGCTTTCCGGCTCACCGCCGTTTTACTCACAAGCGCCCCGCACCCGACTTAGTCGATGGAGCAGAGTCTTTTCCGTTGTTACGAGAATCCGGCTTATATGCGATACCACCGGACCGGTCAACCTCTTTTTTCACTCCTCTTGGAAACGTGTTTCGAGCCGCCGGCGAACCGGCCTTTTGCTCAGTGCCCTGCATTCACCCAACCGGTGAATCGAGCCGTTTCCGTGTAACGAGAATCCGGTTTATAGAGGAGGTGGCCGGCGAAGTCAACATCTTTTCCAAACAATTTCCCAATAAACCTCACTCGGCGATCGCTATCTGCAACCTTTCCATACTCTTACACTTTCCGGTCGACATATCGACGTCCGCCACAACCCCCTGCAGCCGTATGTTCTTCTGGGCCACCTGAAACGGCTCGGAAATTCCCGTGAGGAACCGACTGACGGCGATGTCCCGCTTCATGCCGATCACCGATTGCAGGGCTCCGGTCATGCCCACGTCGGAAATATAGCCCGTATGGTCCATGAGGATACGGTCGTCGGCAGTCTGCACGTGCGTATGCGTTCCCGCAACAAGCGACGCCCTGCCTGCAAGATACCAACCCAGAGCCTGCTTTTCCGAAGTGGCTTCGGCATGAAAATCCACCATACGCACGAGCACGTCGGGAGGGAGGCCGTCCAGTATCCTGTCGCAGGCGCGGAAAGGACAGTCGAGCGGCGTCATGAACACCCGCCCCTGCAGGTTGATGACGGCGATCCTGCCCCGGGGCGTTTCATGCAGGTAGACCCCTGAGCCGGCGGTTTCGGGAGGATAATTATCCGGCCGCAGCAAACGCGGATTGGATGCAAGATACTCGCCGATGAAACGCTTCTTCCAGATATGATTGCCCGACGTGATGACGTCCACGCCGTAAAAGAACAGCTCGTCCGCTCCGTCGGGGGTGATTCCCACCCCGCCGGAAGCGTTCTCTCCATTGGCCACCACCAGCACCGGTGCGTACCGTTCGCGCAGTTTCGGCAACAGTTCCCGCATGGCACGGCGGCCGGGGCGGCCCACCACGTCCCCTATGAATATAATGTAGGACATGTCTAGCGCGCGAACTCTACGGCACGCGTTTCCCGGATCACCATGACCTTGATCTGCCCCGGATAGACCAGCTCTGCTTCCACCTTCTTGGCGATGTCCCTGCTCAGCATCACGGCTTCTTCATCATTCACTTTTTCACTTTCCACCATAATGCGTATTTCACGCCCGGCCTGGATGGCGTAGGATTTGGAAACGCCCTTGAAGGAGTTGGATATTCGCTCCAGGTCCTCCAGACGCTTGACGTAGGTTTCGAGCATTTCCCTTCGCGCCCCTGGTCGCGCGCCGGAAAGCGTATCCGCGGCCTGAACCAGGACGTCCAGGGGAGAAGAAGGCGGCACGTCCTCATGGTGCGCGGCCACCGCGTGCACTACTTCCGCGGCTTCTCCGTACTTCTTGCAGAGGTCGGCGCCGATGGCTGCGTGGGACCCTTCCACCTCGTGGTCTACCGCTTTGCCGATGTCGTGGAGCAGTCCGGCCCGCTTGGCCTGTTTCACGTTGAGACCCAGTTCCGAGGCCATGATTCCGCACAGGAAGGCGACCTCAAGAGAGTGCTGATACACGTTCTGCCCGTAACTCGAACGGTACTTCAACTTGCCGATGAGTTTCATCAGTTCAAGGTTGATCCCGTGCACGCCTACGTCGAAGGTCGCCTGCTCGCCCGAGTCGCGGACGGACTTTTCCATTTCCTCGCTGGCTTTTTGTACGATTTCTTCGATGCGGGCGGGATGAATGCGGCCGTCGTTGATGAGCCGCTCGATGGCCTGCTTCGCTATTTCACGTCGGATGGGATCGAAAGTGGACAGAATGACCGCCTCGGGAGTGTCGTCGATGATCAGGTCCACTCCGGTGGCTGCCTCAATGGCGCGTATGTTACGGCCTTCGCGGCCGATGATCCTGCCCTTCATTTCCTCGTTGGGCAGGTTTACGACGCTGACCGCTTTTTCCACGATGTAATCGCCGGCGTAGCGTTTCACCGCCAGGGCCAGGATTTCCTTGGATTTCCGGTCCGCCAGCTCTTTGGTTTCGTTTTCAATCTGCTTGATCAGTTTGGATGCATCGTGCCGGGCCTCGTTCTCCATGGCTTCCAGCAGCAGGTTTTTGGCATCCTGGGCGGTGATTCCCGCTATTCTTTCCAGCGACGCCCGCCGCTCCTCCAGCAGCTGTTCGGCATCCTTTTCCTTTTTCTCCAGGTTGCGGGAACGATCGCTGAAGGACTGGTCCTTCCGTATCAGTTCTCTTTCCTTTTCTTCCACCGCGCCCTGACGTTTCTCGAGATTTTCCTCTTTATGCAGAAGCCTCGTTTCCAGTTTCTGCAGTTCGGCTCTCCGCTCCTTTGTGTCCCGCTCGAATTCGAGTTTCATCCGGTAGCGGGATTCCTTGGCCTGTATGGCCGCATCCTTTTTTACCGCCTCAGCTTCTCGTTTGGCATCCTCGATGATCTTCTGCGAGAATTGCTCGATGGACTCCATCTTGGATTCCACCGCCCTCTTACGGGCCAGATAACCGACCGCTATGCCCCCGAGCAAACCGACGAACAGTGCGACAACAATAAACAATGAGAAGGGCATCCTATCCTCCAACTTCGCGGCGGGGGCAGAAACCTACACACCGGTTCCATCCGCGTTATGCGTCTGCCCGTGTAATGAAGATGTATCGGTTGGAGCGTGGAGGGCGAAAAAGAAGAAACTACCGGGTCCGATTTTTTGGACTACCGGGATACATTCACGAATCGCCAAACCTTGAGGGCCGGCCGCAAACCTTGGGAGGCTGCTGTTTTCCTGTTAAATCATACTCATAGCGAGACGATACCGTCTGCATTCAACGTGCTTATATGACGCAGAGAGTGCGTTGTCCGTGTCCCGGCATGTATGATTCTCCGCCGTACCGATTGGTGGTGTCATGAAAAAACGTAACCCTTCCCGAGTCCATGTATATCCATCCCGATAGAAAACCGGGCCGTAATAAAGCGCTGCCTTTTTCTCTTTTTCGCCGGGCTTGATCCTTCTTCCACGCCTGCCGCAGAATCTTCCATCTTCGAAATCCGCTGCATTTTTATGAACGTGAAATACGGTTTACGTTATACCCCCGCTCGTGCGAGTAGTTCGATTCGCGAAATAATCTTGTCCGATCTCTTCTCCACGTGGGATTCCAGTTCGGAAACGCGATCTCGGGCCTCAAAATAATCATTCGCCACATCCAGTACGGCCAGCGCCATCTGGGTAGCGCTTGGAGCCTGACCGACGTTAGTTTTGATCTGCTCGAACTTCCGCCGCAGGTATGCCGCGAGTTCCTGTACCCGACGCTCATCGGCATCCGTGCGGATGGAAACTTCCTGATCAAAAACGATAATATTGTAGACTCGATCCACGTGCACTCTGTTTATCAGACGGCGCCCAACTTGTCTATTTTCTCCAGAAGCGCCTCAATTCGTTCGCTGACTCGATTCTTCTCCTCACTCGCTTCCTGATTTTCCCTGCTGAGCCTTTCGATATCCTCGTCCTTTCGGGCGATGATCTCCAACAGTTCCTCGTTCTTCCTTTTGGTGGCGGTATGGATCGTGATCAGCTCTTCAATTTTCTCTTCCAGCTTCTCGAATCGGGAAAGTTCCATAGGACTTTTTTATCCTTTTTTTCGATTATTTACGGCCTGTATACAAATGTCAAGCATTTTGTCCGAAACGGGACGCTGCTATTCCACCGTCACGCTTTTCGCCAGATTTCGGGGCTGATCGACGTCCGTGCCCCGAAGAACCGCTACGTGATAGGCCAAAAGCTGCAACGGCACCGTCAGAAGGATGGGCGACAACGCCTCCGAGGAAGCCGGAACGCGGATTATCTCGTCCGAAAGATCCTCGATGTCCCTGTTCACTTCCGTGGTGACGGCAATCACCTTGCCCGACCGGGCCCTGACCTCTTCCATGTTGTTCAGGATCTTGCTATACGCCGGGCCCCCCGTAACCAGGGACACCACCGGCAGATTTTCGTCGATGAGCGCGATGGGACCATGCTTCATCTCTCCCGCAGGATACCCCTCCGCATGGATATAGCTGATCTCCTTGAGCTTCAGCGCACCCTCCAGGGCGATGGGATAGTTGATCCCCCTCCCCAGGAACAGGAAGTCCGAGGCGTTGAGGAAGCGCTTGGCCACACCGATGATGTTCTCGTTCTGACCCAGCACCTCTTCCACCATCTTGGGTAGATGCAGCAGTTCCTGCAGCTTGCCGCGCATGACGTCCGGCGAGTACCTGCCCTTGGCGCGAGCCAGGTACAGGGCCATGAGATAGAGGACGGTAAGCTGCGTGGTAAAGGCTTTGGTCGACGCTACGCCGATCTCCGGCCCGGCAAAGGTGTACACCACCCCATCCGCCTCCCTCACCATGCTGCTGCCCACGGCATTGCAGATCGTAAGAGTGCGGGCGCCCTTTCGCTTTCCCTCGCGCAGGGCGGCGAGGGTATCGGCGGTTTCCCCCGATTGGGAGATGGCGATCATCAGGGTGTTCGGCGACACGATGGGATCGCGGTAGCGAAATTCGCTGCCCAGATCCACGTCCACGGGAATCCTCGCCATCTCTTCGATGAGGAATTTTCCCACCAGTGCGGCGTGGAAAGACGTCCCGCAGGCGACGATGAGCACACGGGAAATTTCGGCTGCCAGAGGTTCCTGCGCCTGAAAGCCTTCCAGGAAAACCTCACCCGTTTCGACATTGATACGGGACCGGAAGGTATCGGTGATGGCCCTGGGCTGCTCGAATATCTCCTTCTGCATGAAGTGGCTGTACCCGGCTCGTTCCGCCATCACCGGGCTCCACTGGATAGTGTCCTCTTTCTTTTTAAGGGGGCTTCCGTCAAGTGCTTGATATTCCACACTCCCGTCACGGAAAGTCACCATCTCCTTATCGTTCAGGAAGACCACACGACGAGTGTAGGGCAGGAAAGCGGGAATGTCGCTGGCGATGAAGTATTCCCCATCCCCCAGACCGACCACCAGGGGACTCTCGTTCCTGGCCGCGATCACCACTCCGGGGTATTGCCGATTGAGGATGACCACTGCATATGATCCCTGGAGCCGCAGGAGCGCCTGCCGCACTCCTTCCTTGAAATCGCCCGTCTCCCCGACCAACCGGTCCACCACATGGGCTATCACCTCGGTATCGGTTTCCGACAGATACACGCTGCTGTCCAAACCCAATTCCGACTTCAGGTCCAGGTAGTTCTCGATGATGCCGTTATGCACGACCACCGTGTCTCCGGCCGCGTGCGGATGGGCGTTTCTTTCGGAGGGCCGCCCATGGGTGGCCCAACGGGTGTGGCCGATTCCCACTGTTCCTTTTACCGGCTCCTTTATCAGCAGGTCTTTCAAGCGGGCGAGTTTACCCTCGCAGCGCCGAATCTGAAAACAGCCGTCGACGCCGAGCATGGCGATACCTGCCGAGTCGTACCCCCGGTATTCCAGCCGCTCAAGGCCGCCCGTGATGATCCCGACGGCTTCCTGCTTTCCCAAGTACCCGATAATTCCACACATTCCATTTCCCCCACGTAATATTCATCACTCTACATAAAGGTAATGCTGCTCTCACTATCGTAAAAAAAAGGCAAAGGTCAAGCACTCGTGCCTGACCTTTGCCCCTGGATGTCCATTCTTCGGTCGGAAGCGGATTCGTCCTACTATTTATTCCGTTTTTCCGCAACCTTGAGACGGACCAATGCCCTGACCAAAGCGGCCTCGGTCCGTGCATATTCCTGTTCTTCCCGTTTGACGTTGCGCAGTCTTTCCTGCGCCCTTTCCAATGCCCGGCGCGCACGGTCAACGTCGATGTCTCTGGCCCGTTCCGCCGACTCGGCCAGTACGGTAACCTTGTCGGGAAGCACCTCGGCGTAACCGCCGTTTACTGAAAGGTACTCCACCTGGTGGCCCGTCCTGTAGTACATTTCGCCGACTTTCAGCGCCGTCAGGAAGGGAACGTGGTCCTTCAGCACACCGAATTCGCCCTCCACTCCCGGGGCCACCACCATGTCCACTTCCTGGTGGACCACGACCTTGTCGGGAGTGACTACTTCCAGTAGTATCTGTTCAGACATGTTCGAACTCCCGACCGGTTATTCGCCCTTCAGCTTTTTGGCTCTCTCGACCGCTTCCTCAATACCGCCCACCATGTAGAACGCCTGTTCGGGCAGGTCGTCGTGTTTTCCGTCTACGATTTCCTTGAAAGCGCGAACCGTGTCGGCCACCTTCACGTACTTGCCCTTCTGGGCGGTAAAGGCTTCGGCCACGTGGAAAGGCTGGGACAGGAAACGCTGGATCTTACGTGCACGGGACACGGTCAGCTTGTCCTCGTCCGAAAGTTCGTCCATGCCCAGAATGGCGATGATGTCCTGCAGGTCCTTGTACTTCTGGAGTATCTGCTGGACGGCGCGGGCAGTGCGGTAGTGTTCTTCTCCCAGAACGTTGGGGTCGAGGATTCGTGACGTCGAGTCCAGTGGGTCCACGGCGGGATAGATGCCGAGTTCCACGATCTGGCGGGAGAGCACCACCGTTCCGTCCAGGTGGGCGAACGTCGTGGCCGGCGCGGGGTCGGTGAGGTCGTCGGCGGGCACGTACACGCACTGAACCGAGGTAATGGACCCCTTGGTGGTGGAAGTGATCCGCTCCTGGAGTTCACCGAGGTCGGTACCCAGGGTGGGCTGGTATCCCACGGCCGAAGGCATGCGGCCGAGGAGGGCCGACACTTCGGAACCCGCCTGGGTGAACCGGAAAATGTTGTCGACGAACAGGAGCACGTCCTGCCCTTTTTCGTCCCGGAAATACTCGGCCGCCGCGAGGGCGGAGAGGGCCACGCGGGCGCGGGCTCCGGGCGGTTCCGTCATCTGGCCGTAGATCAGCGCGGCGCGGGGCAGAACTCCGGATTCCTTCATTTCCATGTACAGGTCGTTGCCTTCGCGGGTACGCTCTCCCACGCCGGCGAACACGCTGATACCGCCGTGCTGCATGGCGATGTTGTGGATCATCTCCATCATGATGACCGTCTTGCCCACGCCGGCGCCGCCGAACATGCCCATCTTACCGCCGCGGGGAAACGGGACCAGCAGATCGATAACCTTGACGCCCGTTTCCAGAACGTTCACCGAGGTGTCCTGATCGATAAAGGAGGGCGCAGGGCGGTGAATGGGGTATTTGGTCTTAGCATTCACCGGCCCCAGTCCGTCCACGGGTCTTCCCACCACGTTGAGCACCCGCCCGAGGGCTTCTTCCCCGACGGGCACGGTAATGGGTGCGCCGGAGTCCCTGGCTTCCATTCCCCGGACCAGACCGTCCGTAACGTCCATGGCGATGCACCGCACGACGTTGTCGCCCAGATGCTGGGCCACCTCAATCACGAGGTTGTCGGGCTTGTCGTCGATGGCGGGGTTCGTTATGAAAATGGCCGTTTTAATGGTCGGAAGTTTACCCTCCTCGAACTCCACGTCCACTACGGGGCCGATAACCTGTCTGACTTTTCCGCTATTCATACCGACCGTATCCTCCTTCAGGATGTGCTAACTCTTCAGGGCCTCAGCACCGCCCACGATATCCATCAGTTCAGCCGTAATGGATGCCTGGCGGGCTTTGTTGTAGGCCAGGGTCAGTGTCTGTATCATTTCGCTGCAGTTGGACTGAGCGTTATCCATGGCGGTCATTCTGGCTGCGTGTTCCGCCGCCACCGCCTCGAGGAGGGCTCCGAACAACTGAACCTCGATATTCTTGGGCAGAAGCTCTATCATCAGCTTTTCCGCCGAAGGTTCGAAAAGGTACTCCATGTCACCGGCGCCCGGCGTGTCTACCAGTCGTTCCTCGTCCACGACTCCCGCGGCCTGCACCGCCACCGTACTCACCGGCAGCAGCCTGTTCACCACCGGCCTCTGAATGCCAACGTTCACGAATTCCGCATGAAGTTCGTACACTTCCTGATATTCGTCTGCCAGAAACGAAGCGATGATCCGTCTGCCGATTTCCTGGGCCACCGTGTAATCGTATTTGCCCATCTGATCCACCGCGGAATGGGCGACGGTGTAACTTCGTCTGCGGAAAAAATCGCGGCCCTTGCGCCCGATGCTGTAGAAGGATACCTGCTTTCCTTCATTCATGCGCGCCTTGGCCCATTTCTCCGCGGTCGAAATGAGGTTGGTGTTGTAGCTGCCGCACAGACCGCGATCGGAGGTGATCACGATGATCGCCACCGATCGCACCTCTTCAGGAGTAATGAGCAGTGGATGAATGTCGGGGTCCACCCGGGCGGCGAGGCTCGACAGCACTTCCGAGAACTTGGCCGCGTAAGGCTTGAACCGATCCATGGCATCCTGAGCGCCCCTCAACTTGGCGGCCGCCACCATGTTCATGGCCCGTGTGATCTGCTTCGTCTTCTTTACGGCCGATATCTTCCGCTTGATGTCGCGTAATGATTCCATTTCTCACCTTGGCCGCGTTACGCCGCCGTCACCTGGAATATACCGTCGAATTCCTTGAGCGCCTTTTGCAGAAGAGCCCTGACGTCGTCGTCGATTGCCTGCTTTTCCTTGAGCTGGGTGAAAATCTCCGGATATTTGCTCTCGACGAACTCGTAGAGCTGCGATTCGAACGCGCTGACGGCGCTCACCGGGAATCGGTCGAGGAATCCGTTCACCGCGGCGAAGAGAATGGTGACTTCCTTGTGCATGGGCAGCGGCTGATACTGAGGCTGCTTGAGCACTTCCACCAACCTCACGCCTCGATTCAGCTGCTGCTGCGTGGATTTGTCGAGTTCGCTGCCGAACTGGGCGAACGCTTCCAGTTCCCTGTACTGCGCCATGTCGAGCCGCATGGTTCCGGCCACCTGCTTCATGGCCTTCACCTGGGCCGCGCCGCCGACGCGGGAAACCGAGAGGCCAACGTTGATGGCGGGGCGTACGCCGGAGAAGAACAGGCTCGGCTCAAGGTACACCTGACCATCGGTAATGGAAATAACGTTGGTCGGAATGTAGGCGGAAACGTCGCCGGCCTGGGTTTCGATGATCGGAAGGGCCGTGAGGGAACCGCTGCCGAGTTCCTTGTTCAGTTTGGCCGCGCGTTCCAGCAACCGGGAATGGTTGTAGAAAATGTCGCCGGGGAAAGCTTCGCGCCCCGGCGGACGGCGGAGAAGCAGGGAAACCTGGCGGTATGCCGTCGCCTGCTTCGAAAGATCGTCGTAGATGATGAGCGCGTGCTGGCCGCTGTCGCGATAGTATTCGCCCATGGCGCATCCCGCGTAGGGCGCGATGTACTGCATGGTCGCCGGGTCCGCAGCGGTTGCGGAGACGACCACGGTGTAGTCCATGGCTCCGTTTCTCCTCAAGACGTCCACCACCTGGGCCACCGTGGACTTTTTCTGTCCCACGGCCACGTAGATGCAGATCAGGCCGGAGTCCTTCTGGTTGAGGATGGCGTCCACGCCGATGGCCGTTTTACCGATCTGGCGGTCGCCGATGATGAGTTCGCGCTGTCCGCGCCCGATGGGGGTCATGGCGTCGATGGCCTTGATTCCCGTGTACATGGGCTCGTTCACGCTCTGCCGGGCGATGACGCCGGGGGCCACCATTTCCATGCGCCGGAATTCATTGGTTTCGATGGGACCCTTGCCGTCGATGGGGGCTCCGATGCCGTCCACCACACGGCCCAGAACTCCATCGCCGACCGGCACCTGGGCGATTCGACCGGTCCGTTTCACGATGTCGCCTTCCTTGATATGCGTATCCTCGCCAAGGATGGCCACCCCGACACTGTCTTCTTCCAGATTCAGCGCGAGACCCATGATGCCGCCGGGGAACTCAAGAAGCTCAAGCGCCATGGCTTTTTCGACACCGTACACCTTGGCCACGCCGTCGCCCACGGACAGAACGGCGCCGGTCTCGCTGATGTCGATCTTTTTCTCGAAACTCTGAATCTGCTCCTTGATTACCGCACTTATTTCTTCGGCCTTGATTTCCATTGAGTTACTCACCCCTCTTCAAAGTTTCTCTCAAGCTCGTCAGCTGAGTCTTCACACTGCCGTCAAAATTCATGTCCCCGACTTTGGTGATAATGCCGCCGATGATTTCGGGGTCCACCCGCATCTCCAGTCTGACATCTTTCCCGGTCATCCTGGCAACGGCGCTCTGGATTCTCTGCACCACGTCCTCGGTAAGTTCCGTGGCGGATACAATCTGAGCGGTGGTGATGTTGGAGGCTTCGTCCACGAGATGGTGATAGCTGGTGATGATGTCGAGCACGTATTTGATTCGTTTTTTCTTCATCAGGAGCAGGAGGAAATGATTTACCACAGGCGACATACCTGCTTTTTCGATGACGGAATCCAGCACCTTTTGGCGCATCGCCGACGGATACAGGGGATTGGAAAGGGCATCCAGCAACTCCGGCATGCCGTTCACCAGGTTTTGGAATGCGTCCAGTTCTTCGGCGTATCGGGAATATTTACCGTCTTCCCGGCCGAGCGCCAACAGCGCCTTCGCATATCTGCGGGAAATCTTGATATTGGTCACGCCGCTTTCACCACCTTTTCGACATATTCATTGACGAGCCGCTTCTGATCGTCGGGCCCGATGTTGCTCCGTACGATGTCTTCAGCCATCCTGGTCGCCAGTTCGACGATCTCGTCCTGCAACTGTTCTTTTGCCTTTTTTACTTCCTGGTTGATGGTGAGCTTTGCCTGCTCTTCGATTCGTTTGCTCATGGCTCGGGCGCTTTCGATGATCTTCTGCTTCTCCAGCTCGCCCTCTTTGACGAATCCCGCCACGATCTGCTCGCGTTCTCCCTCTATCTGCCTGAGCTTCTTCGACAGCTCCTCGAACTCGGACTTTACGCGGTCTTTCCTGGACTTGAGTTCACTGAACTCGGATTCGATCTGCTTCGAACGGCTGCCGAAAAAATTCTTGAGCGGCTTGCGCAACAGAAGCACGACCGCGGCGGCAAGAATGACGAAATTGAGCGTCCGCGCCATCAGGTCCCGTATCTTGGCGCCTTCATGTCCGTGGGCGGCGCCTTCCGCAGCATCCCCGCCCGCGTGTTCCTCAGTCGCCGCCAGAACGGGGCCCCCGAACGAAACCACCACGAGCACCAGGGCGGCCAGCACCAAAATCACCTTGCAACTGCGACGGTTCAGCTTCATGCAACCTTCCTCCCCAGGATTTTTTCGGCCAGCGCCCGGGAAAAACCATCAACCTGAGACTTCAACGTCTCCCTTGCCTTCACGATATCCGCCGCGATTTCCACCTTTACTTCCGAAATGCGGCTCTCGGTTTTCTTCGATGCGTCGCTCAGCAGTTCACGCTCCACCGACTGCCCCTGCTTCTTCAGTTCTTCCTTGCGGTTGAATCCTTCGAGCCTCGCCTCGTTTCTTCTCGCTTCCATTTCGCGGGCTTTTTCCGCCAACTGCTCCGACAGCCCCCGGATGTCCGCTTCCAGACCTCCGAGCTGATCGTTGCGTTCCCGCAACACTCTCCTCACCGGCTTGTACAGAATGATATTCAATATCCAAATAAGGAAGAGAAAATTGACCAACTGATAAAGCAAGGAAATGTCTATGTTTATCATACGGTGTCGCCTCTGGGATGATGTTGTGAAATCAGGCACGTGCGGGGATTAGGCCTAGTTACCTTATTTAGTTTGCTATGTCAAAGGTTTTTTTTGTCCGACGGCTCTCCGGAAGAGAGCCGATTTTACCGTTTCATTCCGAGGGATTATACCGGGCCGGGATCAGGGGCGAAACCCCAGTTGCCAATTTCCGCACCGGGCGGGAAAAACGGGCAGGGATCAGCCTCCACCGGGAAGGCGTCGTAAAGACCGCGTTGAGGCAGTCGTTTGACTGCCGTCGAGAACACCGCTCACGAAAATTTTCTCGCGCATTCCGATTCGGCTCCTGCCGTCGGAAGGGGAAAATCACCCGCGGGAACGCACGTCCTTCTTGCGGCCGAAATCGCCGTGAACACGGCGATTCAATACATGAACCGGCGCATGCTCACGTTCATGAGCAACCCCAGCGCCAGCATGTTCACGATAATGGAGGAGCCGCCGTAACTGACGAAGGGCAGCGGCACCCCCACCACGGGCATGATACCCGTCACCATGCCGATGTTGATGGTCACGTGCCAGAAAAACATGCTCACCACCCCGACCGCCACCAGGGAGCCGAACATGTCGCGTGACGAACGGGCGACCAGCAATCCCCAGAGAATGATGGAGGCGAAGATCAAGATCACCAGCAAGGCACCGAAAAATCCCCATTCCTCGGCCAGCACCGAGAAGGCGAAATCCGTATGGTGCTCGGGCAGAAAGCTCAGGTGGCTCTGGGTGCTCTCCATGTAGCCTTTCCCCATGAGCTGCCCCGACCCGACGGCGATTTTACTCTGCATGATGTGATAGCCCGTTCCCATGGGGTCCTGCTCGGGATGCAGGAAGGTCAGAATACGCTGCTTCTGATAGTCCTTGAGAAAATTCCACACCAGGGGGGTGAAGAACAGGACCGAACCGGCGAGAGCGGCCAGCGTTTTCCAACGCACCCCCACGAAGATGGTCATGGATGCGGCGACGAAGCCCAACATGAGGGCTGTACCCAGGTCCGGCTCCTTCAGTACCAGTCCGAAGGGAATCAGCACGAGGCAGATGGGCGGCACGATGTCCCAGAAGGAGAGTGACGAAGTGAAGGGTCGGCGGTAGAACAGGCGGGCCAGAACGAGGATGAGCATGAGTTTGGTCAATTCCGACGGCTGGAGCGACACCGGGCCCAGAAGGAGCCAGCGTCTGGAACCGGCGATGCTGGGTCCGATAAGCAGGACCGTGGCCAGCAGCGCGAGAGCGAGGCCGTACAGGTGAAAGGCGTATTTCTCCAGCTTGTGGTAGTTGAAAAAAAGGCTGAGGAGGAGAACGCCGAATCCGATACTCACCCACAGCACCTGTCGATAAAAGATCTGACGATCGCCGAAACTCGACGTGGCGCTGTAGAGGTTCACCAGCCCCACGGTAACCACCATCATGCTGAGCAGCAGAAGCACCCAGTCGAAATGTTTGATAAGCCTGCGGTCGACGAGCATCGAGGACCGTTCCTCAAGAGTCTTCATTCCTTACGCACCGCCTTCCGCTTTCCTGTCGGCTTCTTCGTGAGTCAATCGCTCCCCCGCGTCTTCGTTGTATTCGAGGTATGATTTAATGATCCTCTGCGCGATCGGAGCGGCGACGGAACCGCCGTGGCCCCCGTGCTCGATGATGATGGAAAGCGCGATATCGGGATGCTCATAGGGAGCGAAGCACGCGAACCAGGCGTGGTCCCTCTGTTCGTACGGCATATCTTCGGTTTTTTTCCTGTTCAGGGCATCCTTGAGCCCCACCACCTGGACGGTTCCGGTTTTCCCGGCCACGTTGATGCCCTTCACCCTGGCGCCCGAGGCCGTGCCGTGGGGGGCTTCGACCGCCAGCATCATGGCGTGCTGCACCAGGTCCAGGTTCGCCTTGCTGAACGGAAGATGCGTCAATTCCACGGGGGGAAACGTCTGGATTACCTGGCCGTCGGGGGTGGTCACCTTTTGTACGAGCTGCGGCTGCAGGACCCGACCGCCGTTTGCGATGGCGGCCATTACGCGCGCCACCTGGAGGGGCGTGACCAGCGTGAAACTCTGCCCGATGGCCAATGAAAGCGTTTCGCCCTTCTGCCACGGCACTTTGAATCGTCGAAGCTTCCAGGCCGAGGTGGGAATAAAGCCCGGAAGTTCGTTGTCGAGAGCGATGTCGGTCCGGTTATTGAGTCCGAACAGTTCGGCATATTTGGCGATTTTGTCCACCCCGAGCATCTGTCCCAGCTGGTAGAAATAGATATCGCATGATTCGGCGATCGCTTCCTCCAGCCGCACCGAGCCGTGGCCCCATTTCTTCCAGCAGTGATAGAGCCGGTTGCCGAACGGGTATCTCCCCCAGCACTTGAGCACGGTGTTTTCGTTGATCACCTTTTCCTGCAGGCCAGCCAGGGCCATGATCAGCTTGAATACCGACCCCGGGGGATACTGGCCCTGAATCGCCTTGTTCTGCAGCGGCTTCATGGGATCGTCCACAATCTTCTGCCACAGATCCTGCGTCATACCCTTTACGAACTGTTCCTGGTCGAACGTGGGTCCCGAGGCCATGGCCAGGACTTCTCCCGTTTCGGGGCGAAGGGCCACGATGGCGCCCGCCTTGCCCTCGAGTTCATCCTGGAGGGTTTCCTGCAAGGCGATGTCCAGGGTGAGGTACACGTCGTTGCCGGGCACGGGGCTCACCAGGTTGAGCGTCCTCACCTCCCGTCCGTAGGCGTCGACTTCAACCTGACGTCCGCCCTTCCTTCCCCTCAACAGTTGGCCCAGGGTTCTTTCCACCCCGCTCTTTCCCACGTACTCTCCGGCGCTTACGCCGTGAAGTTCACCCTTTTCGAGTTCGGACTTGCTCACTTCCCCCAGGAATCCGATGATGTGGCTGGCCAACCCCGGATAGACGTACTCCCGCTTCGGTTCCACCTGGATGGTGACCCCGGGCAGATCGTAGCGCTGGGTTTCGATTTCCGAAAGTTGTGGCCAGGAGATGTCGGTTTTCAGCCTTACCGTGTTGAAGAAGGTATCGCGTTCCCCGCTTTTGACCCGGGCCAGAATCTCATCCACCGTCATTCCCAGGATGGGGGCCAGCCTCTCGGCGACCGCGGGCATTTTTTTCTGCTCGTCCAGATCCATGTACACGTCATAGGACGGCCGGTTGCTGACCAGAAGGGTTCCGTTGCGATCGAATATCCTTCCACGAAGCGGGGCCGTGTAGCGAAGCCGTATGCGATTGTTTTTCGAGAGATCCGCGTACGTCTCGCCGTGGTAGACCTGGAGGAGCCACAGCTTGAGGATTAGCCCCGAAAACACGAGGACGACCGCCAGCACGGCGAGAATGAACCGGCGGTCGAAGACCGTGGGATCCTCCTTCGCACCCAGCAGACCGCTGTCTTCATTCTTTATGAGAATATCGTCCTTGGTCCGTTCTTTTCTCATTGCTCATGCCAATTCTTTGCGGGACGATTTTTTCCTGGACCGCGCCCGGGAGATGGCGTATCCGACCGCCTTCTCCGCTCCGCCGAACAGGGGAAACACGACCAGCGACAAGGCCGAGGTGACGGCGGTGGTCGTGAGAACATGCAGCCAGTCCACCGCCGATGCGGGGGAGTGCAGATAGACCGAGAGGGCGAGGATCATGCCGGATACGAAGGCGCAGAGGAACACCGCCAGCGCACGGTACAGGAGAAGAACCAGATTGGCCTTTGTCCTCAGGATGTAGCAGAACAGAAATACCCCGCCGTAGATGAAGACGAAGATGGGGCCGGACGCCCCGGAAAAGGTGGAGTCCAGCACTCCCATGATAATGACCGGGATGCTGCCCAGGTAGACGGAGTACCGAAACCCCAGGTAAGCGCTCAGCACCAGGAAGAACTGGATATGCGAAAAGGGCGCGTCGATCAGCGGATACGAGGTTTTCAACACGAACACCACAATCGTCAACAGCGAGTACGACAGCGTGGCGTTCATGGAGTTTTTTTCTCTTCCGACCGGGGCCCCACAATGACCAGCACTTCCTCCAGCCGCGAAAAATCCACCGTAGGTTCCACCGTGATTTTCTGAAACATTGCATCCGCCACGGTTTCGGCGTTTTTCACCACTCCCAGCGGCAGCCCTTTCGGGAAAATCCTGCTCATGCCCGAAGTCACCAGCCGCTCTCCCGGTTTCACCTCGTTCAGGGGAGACATGTACTTGAGCTGACAGGGGTCCTCGCCCTCTCCCACCAGGATGCCCCGAAATCGTTTTTCCTGGGTGAGGGCGTCTACGGCGCTGTTCCGATCGATGATGAGGAGGACCTTGGCATAATGGGAGGAAACAGCGATGACCCGGCCGATTACGCCTTCGTGATTGACCACGGCGTCGTCCCTGGTAACCCCGTCCGTGGTCCCCTTGTCGATGAGGAGCGTCTTGTACCAGACTGAGGGGTCATGGCCCACCACCTGCGCCGGGACCATGGGATAATCGACGGTCTGGGAGAAATTGAGCAGATTCCTGAGGCGCCGGCTGGCTTCCGCCTCTTCCCGCATGCTGTTCAATTCCAGCGTCATGGCGGAAATGCGTTCTCTGAGTTCCAGGTTCTCCCTGCGCACGTGCACCAAGTCCACGTATCCGTTCACGATTCCCCCGGCCCATTCGGCGACGTTGCGGAACGCCTTCTGCAATGGTGCCACCGATTCGGCCACCACTCGTTCGAAGACGTTCCATCCCTCTTTGGGGCTGTTGCCGACGGCGAACGCACCCATGAACAAGAGCACCAAGACCCATGCACCTAAAAAAAAGAGGACTCCCTTCTTCAGTGGTGATCCCCTTTCTCACTGCCGATCATATGAAATACCGTCATCGTGTCGCTTTGGAACGTCTGCCGGCAAGAACGAATTTCGCTTTGCGACGGCCCCGTCCGAACTACTCGATCATTACTTCCTTCAGGATGTCGAGGTTGTCCAGCGCCTTTCCGGACCCCAGGACCACCGTTGAAAGGGGATCCTCGGTAATGTGAACGGGGAGCTTGGTCTCTTCGCGCAGCAGCATGTCGAGATTGGTCAGAAGGGCGCCGCCTCCGGTAATGTAGATACCTCGATCGACGATGTCCGCGGCCAGCTCCGGAGGAGTCTGTTCCAGGGCGATTTTCACCGTGTCGACGATGGTATCGATCTGTTCGGAGATCGCCTTGCGGACCTCTTCGGAGTCGATGGTGAGAATTTTGGGAATGCCGGACACCAGATCCCGCCCCTTGACTTCGATCTCTTCGACCTCCTCGGAGGGCGCGGCGTTTCCTATGGTGATTTTGATGGTTTCGGCGCTACGTTCACCGATGAGCAGATTATACTTTCGCTTGATGTGCTGGAGAATGGCCTCGTCCATTTTATCCCCGCCGACCCTTACCGACTTGGAATAGACGATGCCGGCCAACGAAATCACGGCCACTTCCGTGGTGCCGCCCCCGATGTCCACGATCATGTTCGCGGTCGGTTCGGTCACCGGAAGATTGGCTCCAATGGCCGCCGCCATGGGTTCCTCTATAAGATAAACTTCGCGGGCTCCGGCCGATTCCGCCGATTCGCGCACGGCGCGTTTTTCCACCTGGGTAATCCCGCTGGGTACCGCTATGATGATGCGAGGACGGATGAGGGTGCGTCGGTTGTGAACCTTCCGGATGAAGTGGCGCAGCATGGCTTCGGTAACTTCAAAGTCCGCGATGACTCCATCCTTCATGGGGCGTATGGCCACGATGTTGCCGGGTGTTCGGCCGAGCATTTTCTTGGCTTCGATACCCGCAGCCAGCACCTTGCCCATCCCGCGCGAGTCTTTCCTTACCGCGACCACCGAGGGCTCGCGGAGAACAATGCCTTTTCCCTTCACATACACGAGCGTATTGGCCGTCCCCAAATCGATGGCCAAATCATTGGAAAAAAGACCAAGAATGGGGTCAAAGATCATACTGACGAACTCCTTTTCACCGAATTCACCATCCCGGATATGAACACAAGACGAGAGGACGCAAGAATTGTCATTCGAGGACTATAATATACTGTACAAATATTGCAATGAAAAAAAACGACAATGAATTCGCCCTGTTCGCTTGTTTTTTTTGGTTTTCGGGGCCGAGTTTTCCCCGCAGGGTCGCCCCCTGCGCTTCAATTTTTCGCCCGGCCATCGTACTTCCCGGGATTTTATCCCGTAACTATCGGTAACTCCACCTGCTCCCGAAACCCGAACCGGACGCGATTATCCGAATAAAAGGCTGCAGAAGGATAGAAACGGTAAAGCCGCACCCGAAATTTGTCAAACAGATTGTGGAGATTCGGTTCCGCCCCGGAAAAGAAGTTCCTCACGAAAGGGAACTTTTCCAGATAGCACGCGAGCACGCGAGCCATTTCGCGCCCCAATCCCACTTCCTCCACCTTTCCCGTCATCTGAACTCCCCGGATGTCTTCCCATGTCGTACTGTCTTCATACACCGCCGCCGCGCATTTTTGCGATCCCCCCGCCTGCCGGACGTGGCGGGAAGCGGGGGAGGAGAAAAAGTACAGTGCCGAACGATAATGCACGTAGTATACCGGGGCGGCCCACGGACCCTCCGACCCTTCCGTCGCCAGGGTCATGGTGAAGCGCCGTTGGAGGAGATCGTCCATCCGACGGCGAAGTTCTTCAGGCGTCGGTTCCCCCATAGGCGGGTCCCCCGTCACAGTGCAGCGGCCCGGCCGCAGCGTTCAGTGACAGCGCTATAGCACAAAGGCGGGGAGGTGAAAAGGCATCCTGCGGCCCTTGTGCGGAGACGCCGCGCATCGCGGAAGACGGGGGAACTCAACGGTGGGACTGCTCGCCCGGCATGACGCGGTTCGTCGTCGGACAGGTTGCGGTTCATTCGCGGCCCGCATCCGCCGGAGAAAGATGTTCGCCCGTCAGCACGTACTCCCTTCCGCACGCGCCGCAGACGGCCCGTACGGTGTGGACTTCCAGCTTCACACCGCAGGAACACACCCACCCGGCCCGCCGCGCCGGATTGCCCACCACCATCCCGTAGTCGGGTACGTCGTGCACCACCACGGCGCCCGCCCCGATAAACGCATGGCGGCCGATGTTGTGGCCGCACACGATTGTGGCGTTGGCCCCGATGGAAGCCCCTTTGCCCACGAGGGTGGAACGGAGTTCCTTCATACGCGGGATCGCGGCCCGCGGGTTGTGCACGTTGGTGAACACCATGGACGGCCCGCAAAACACCTCGTCCTCCAGGGTGACGCCTTCATACACCGAAACGTTGTTCTGAATCTTGCACCGGTCGCCGACCTTCACCCTGGGGCCGATGACCACGTTCTGGCCGATGTTGCAATCCTCCCCGACCACCGATTCCTTCAGCACGTGGGAGAAGTGCCATATCTTCGTCCCGCCGCCCACGCGTACGCCTTCGTCGATGATGGCCGTTTCATGAGCGAAGAAGGTGGACCCGGCCTTTCCCATCTGCGCGGGAAAAACGGTGCGCTCCGCCCGAACGTCCCTGCGCGGCGGAAAATTCTTCATCTCGCGATTCAGGCTCTCCTGGCATGCCTGCAGAACGGTCAGCACCCGCAGCCCCTCGCGCCCGTCGGTGAACGGTTTTTTGCGTGTCCGCACCGACTGGAGGAACGCCGCGCATTCCGCCTTAAGCGGTTCCACCCACCCGTCTTCCAGGAACACGGGCTCGCCCTCCTTCTTGTTGGGTACGGGCATGCCCCGGCGCCAGTCGATGCGGTGCGGATAGAACATGAGCTTGTGCTCCAGGGGCAGATGATCCTCGAACACCAGCATCCCCTCGCTCCCCACCACCACCAGCCGCTGCTCCTTGAACGGGTGGAGCCAGCTCACGAAAATGTGGGCGCCCACTCCCGAGGGAAACCGCAGGGTGGTCATGGTGGTGTCGGCGATTTTGGGATGGAGCAGGTTGCTTCCCACGGCCTCGATGAAGTCCGGGTCTTCCCGCACCAGGCTCAGGATCACGGAGATGTCGTGGGGTGCGAACGACCAGAGGATGTTCTCTTCCCGCCGTATCTTGCCCAGGTTGAGGCGGTTGGAGTAGATGTACTGGAGTCGGCCGATGGTGCCGTCCTCCACCATGCGCTTCATCCTGCGAATTCCTTCGTGATAATGAAGGATGTGGCCCACGAAGAGGATTCGCTCCTTTTCCTCGGCCAGTCGGACCAGTTCCGCCCCTTCGTCCGCGGTGAGCGCCAGCGGTTTTTCCACGTAGACGTCCTTGCCCGCCTCGATGGCCTGTTTGACCATGGGGAAATGGAGGGCGGCCGGGGTGGCGATCACTACCCCTTGGGCGTCCACTTCCCGGAGGGCGGCATGGAAATCCTTGTACGGACGGATGTCCGGGTACTGCGCTCTTCGTTCGTCCAGGACCGGTTCGTTGCTGTCTACCACCGCCCTGAGCGCTCCGAGTTCATGAAAATTCCGGGCCAGGTTCTTGCCCCAGTATCCGGCTCCGACCAGAATGACGTTGGGTTCCGTTGCGGACGATTCCACGATGCTTCCTCCCCTCACGATCCGAAAAATTCGACGATTCGTTCCACCACGTACTGCTGCATCTCCGTCGTAAGTTCCGGATAAATGGGCAGCGCCAACACCTGTTCGGAAGCGGCTTCCGCTTCGGGGAAATCGCCCTTGCGGTACCCGAGGTACCGGAAACAGTCCTGTTCGTGGAAAGAGACCGGGTAGTACACTTCCGCCCCAATGTCGCATTTGGCAAGATGGGCGCGGAGAGCGTCCCGTTTTCCTCCGCCCACACGGATCACGTACTGATTGAAGATGTGGGGCTGTTCCAGCCCCTTTCCGTCCCATGCCCTGGAAGGGGGAGCGACAAGCCCCTTGTCCGGCAGGCCGGCGCTTCGCAGCAGATCGTCATAGCGGTCGGCGTTGCGCCTTCGTGCCCTGCTCCAGTCTTCCAGGTGGGGGAGCTTTACCTGGAGCACGGCCGCCTGAATGGGGTCCAGACGGAAGTTGCCCCCGATGAACCGGTGATAGTACTTGGGCTTGGCCCCATGGTTGCGTAGCACCTTCAGTTTTTCGGCAAGCGTTTCGTCTCCGGTGACCACCATGCCGCCGTCGCCCACGCCGCCGAGGTTCTTGCTGGGGAAGAAACTGAAACATCCCATGTCGCCCATGGCGCCCGCGCGTTTCGGACCGCTTGATGAAGGATACTCTGCCCCGATGGCCTGGGCCGCGTCCTCGATGACGGCGATGTCGTGTTTATGGCAAAGCTCGTTGATGGGGTCCATGTCCGCGGCCTGACCGTAAAGATGCACCGGAATCGCGGCGACGATATCATCGCGGTTTTTCTCGCTCTCCAGAAACTCGGCCAGCCGTGCAGGGGAAAGGTTGCAGGTGGCGGGATCGATGTCCACGAACACCGGCCGGGCTCCCAACCGGGTCACGGCTCCCGCCGTGGCGAAAAAGGAGAACGGCGTGGTGATCACCCGATGGCCGGGTCCGGCCCCCAGGGCCATGAGACTCGCCAGCAGAGCGTCGGAGCCGGAGGATACCCCCACCCCAAAATTGGTGCCCGAGTAGCGGGCCACGGATTCTTCGAGCTGTTCCACTTTGGGGCCGAGGATGTAACGAGTGGAATCCATTACCTCGGTGAGGGCGGCCAGGATTTCTTCCCTCAGCGGTTGGAGCTGGGCACTGAGATCAAGGAGCGGAACTTTCATCGTGTTTCCCCGATAGCGTAGAAGTGGCGACGAAAACGTCAAAAAAACGGGAACCGTCTTTGCGTCGGCTATCTTGCGGCAATCGATTCCCCATGTCAACGGTGGGGATTCAGCCGTCGGTTATGAGCCGCCGTGGAAGAATGCACCATTCGTGCCAAGGAAGTGTCCGGAACGAGTTGCCGTAGAGGCATGGCACGCCGTGCCCCTACCAACGGACCGCCATCGGTATCGGCACCCGTCGATTACTCGGGAGATTCCGGGGAAACGAAGGACATCAACCGTTCCAGATCGCTGAAAAGGGAAAAATGTCCGCCGCCGGGAACAAAGGAGGTCGTGCAGCAGGGAATTGATGCGGCGAACAACCGGGCATGGTCCACCGGCACGATTCCGTCGTCCGTTCCGTGCCACAGGTAGGTCGGCACTCGCACCTGGTCAGGCGCGAATCCCCAGGGAGTGACGAAGGCAGCCAGGTCGTCCACCGCGCCGTACACGCCCTGCCGAAACGACTCGCACGCATCGGCAAGCACCATGCTTCGTACCTCGGGCATCCGGAGGACGCGCCCCTCCACCCAGGGCAGCGATCGGGCGATGAGATCGTATAACCGCTCCGGCCGGCGCGTCAGCAGGAAGCGAAACGGAGACAGCGCCAGAGCCAAAGTCTGCGGCGACGCGTCCGCCAGAAAAAATCCGAAGCGCATAACCGGATCGACGGCGCGACGGACTTCCGGCAGATACACCGGCCCCAGACCGGCGGCCAGAACGAGCGCTTCCACCCGGTCGGGAAGCAGCGCGGCGCAGGCCAGGGCGAACGGCCCTCCCCCGGATACCCCGGCCACCGTGAAGCGGTCGATTCCCTCCGCGTCCGCCACCGCCGCGACATCGCTCGTCCAATCGGCGACCGTCCTCCCCGGCGCCCTGCTGCTCAGGCCGTACCCCGGCCGGTCCGCCGTGACGAGCATGATGCCGAGCCGCTCCCATATGGAGAGATCGGGATGGTTGAGCAGGCGCGACCCCGGCCAGCCATGGAAAAACAGCAGCGGTTTTCCCTTGGCCCTGCCCTGCACGCGGTAGGACAACACCCTGTCGTCGGCGAGCCTCAGCAGCCGATCCCGAACGCCCGACCCGCCGCTGTGCCGTGCGTTCATACGCCGTTCTTCTTTTGTGGGGATTCGGAGCCTGGGAGCAATTCGCTGCGGTAGGGAAACAGCTTCCCCACCGTTTCGACTTTCAGCGGCACGTGGAGGTATTTCCTCAGCCGCCACAGTTCCACCTGGTCGGTGAGGCGGCTGCTGTTCAGCCATCCGTCCTGGCCTCCCAGCAGAACGAACCAGTTGGCGTCGGGGTCCGAAAGGTCCGAAATGTGCCGGGCCTGGGAACCGTAGGTGGCGTTGTGCTTTTCGTTGGTTGGAGCATGCGCGGTCTTCATAAGCGTGGTGGAGCCTCCCGATACGGGGAAATTCCCATAGCGGTATTTCGCCCCCAGCAGGGGAATCCTCCCTAACAGAACGTGCCGCAGGTCCAGCCGGTGCATGGCGCCCCAGTTCCCCCAGCGGTCGAATTCCCCGGCGGCCTCGCGAATCGCCCTCAGGACGAACGAAGCACAGACCCCGCCGGACTCGGCCCGCAGATCGTCGTGAAGCATTTCCACCAAACCCGCCGATCGGACCAGCACCTGCGTCGCCCGTTCCGACACGTGAGCCCCGTAGTAGTCCTCCGCCAGGTGGTACAGCACCAGTTCGAACGCCAGGGCGCTCCGGGATTCGGCGTCCAGGCTCCCGTCCCAGTCCGAGAGCACCGACAGGAGCAGGGGGCGGGGATAGGTATCCAGGCAGGATCCCACCATGAGGTCGCGCAGGTCGCGGGCGACCGGAGACGTCACGTCCGTCTGTATTCCGCCCATGAAGTCGACGTCCACATTCTCGGCATGTTCGAGTTTCTCCCGTATGCGGCGAATACGGTCGTTCTCCGAATAAAAGAATCCCACCGGCGGGCTGGTGGCCACGGGAATGTTGTTGGTGGACGCGAGATAGCCTTGCTCCGGGTTGAAGGCGGAAGGCAGGTCGCTCCCCTTCACCCGCCCTTTCCAGATATGCCGGGGGTTTGCGGGATCGAGAAAAAGGCCCGGCAGTTCGTTGAATTGACGACCCGGCAGGGTGACGGCGAGGAGCTGGCCGATGTTTCCTTTGACGTCCGCGTAGAGGATGTTCTGGGCCGACACGCCGTAGCCGTTCCAGGCCGCCTTGAACTCGTTCCAGTCCCGCGCCCGATTCACCGCCAGCAGCGCGCCGATCTCGTCGGTAGCGTCGTACCCGATCCACTTGAGGGCCAGGGGCGGACCATGGTAGTCCTTCAGCAGCGGAGCATCGGTGACGACCGGGCCGAACGGGGTCGTACGCACCACCACTTCCCGGTCCGGCCACCAGCGCACCTTTATGCTTTCCCGGCGCTCGGTGAAATCACTCGCGGGCAGGTGCGACACATCGTACAGGTCGCTCGACGCGGCCCGCATGTTGGTTCCGCCCCAGGCGAAATGCTCGTTCCTGCCCAGGGCCACCGCCGGCACTCCGGGCAGCATGAGGCCGACCACGTGATACGAGGGGCATCGGTAACCGGCGATGACCCACAGATTGGGAATCTGGATTCCCAGGTGGGGGTCGTTGGCCATGAGAGCCGAGCCGGTGGAGGTCTTGCCGGAAGAAACGGCCACGGAGTTGCTGCCCGAACGGCTCATGTCCGCCAGAATGGAGGGCAACCCCGGCGGGAGCGCCCCGAAGCTGGGCAGACTCATTTTGCCGTTGCGCACGATCCGGTCCCACACGTAGGGCCAGTCGTTCGTGCCCCACAGGGGAAGGAGCGAAAACCAGGAGAGCCAGTTGACGTCGGCCCCGAAGATGCGGCTCACCGCCAGCACGTCGGCCACCGTCCACGGCTCGCGTTGCACGCCCAACAGCCGGAGTTCGTGGGGCAGCCGCGGCGCATGGTCCTGCAGAAAATTGATCCCCTCCACGTACCGTTCGATCCACTTCCGGTCGGCCGGGGATAGCACCAGTTCCATTTGTTGCGCCGCTCGGGCCGGGCCCAGGATGCGCAGCGCGTGGTCCACGTCCGTGAGGAACGGGCCGAGCATTTCCGCGAGCCTCCCGGCGGCCGCCTTGCGGTAGAGGTCCATCTGCGCCAACCGGAGATGGGCGTGGACCATGCCAAGGGTAAAAGCGGCATCGCCGTCGTCCCGTGCGTCGATGAAGGGGACGAGATTTTCGTTCCAGTAAACGGTAACCGGTTGGTGCAGGGGCAGGTTCCTGAGGGGAAACGCCCTGAGCCTTTCCGCCGTTCGGGACGGTTCGGGCAGGGGAGCCAGAAGGGAGCAGCCGGCGAGAAGTGCGCTCACAAAGGTTGCGGCGATGGTGCGAAGCATGGCCGAAGTCCCACTCTTTCCGAAATCGTACGCCGGAAGACAATCATGCCCGGTCCGCGAAAGAGTGACCGGGGAGCATGCCGTTTTCCATGGACGGACGGTCCGCCGACACTTTCATGGCGCTCCACGGCAAACACGACCAGTGTAGCAGAGAAGGAGAAAATTCACCAACCGAACCGAACGATATGGTAGAGTATGCGTTCGAAACGGCAGGGAGGCGGAAACGGCGCGTTCCGCCGGAAAAACGCAAGCGCGGCCGGAGGTGCATGTATGGGCGACTCAATCGGCGACTACCCGGTAACTATTGAAGTTCCGGTAGCCTGGGGTGAAATGGACGCCTTTCAACACGTGAACAACATTGTTTACTTCCGGTATTTCGAGAGCGCCCGCATCGCCTATTTCGACAAGATCGGCATATGGGAATTCATGGAAGCCGACGGCGTCGGCCCCATCTTGGCTTCCACCAGATGTTCGTTCAAGATTCCCCTCGCCTTCCCCGATACGGTGACGGTGGGGGCACGGGTTTCCCGGCTGGAACGGGACCGCTTCATGATGCAGTACGGCGTATTCAGCGAGAAGCACGGAAAACTTGCGGCCCACGGAGAGGGCCTCATCGTCTATTACAACTACCGCGAAAATCACAAGGCCTCCGTCCCTCCGCCTCTGACCCACCGTATCGAAGAACTCGAAGGATTGAAAATGGAATGATGCGTCCGGGTGACGGCCGATCTCCGGCAGGGCGACGGACCGGCAAATGGTTCGCCCCCCGGGGGTCGATACGCACCGGTACGCACATTGATTCAACGTCGAAACACCAATCCAAGGAAGCTCGTCCGATCTCCCTATGAGCAACGGTACGTTTGTTCATCGATTCATCGTGCCCATTCTTTTCCTGGCGCTGCTCGCCCTCCCCTCCGGCTCCCCGCGGGCGGGATGGAAAGAGGACGTCCGGAAGCTGGCGGGCTCGGGCGGAGTGGTCATGACCGACCGCTCGGGAACCGTACTGTTCGGGCTCCACCCCGACACCCCCTTCATGCCCGCGTCCATCCTCAAGATCGTCACCGCCGCCGCGGCCATGAAGGTGCTGGGGCCCGATTACCGGTTCCGGACCGACTTTTTCGTTACCCGGGAAAAAGACCTGGTGATCGTCGGGAGGGGAGACCCGCTGCTCACCTCGGAGGAGGTCGCGTTCATCTCGGCACGTTTGAAGGAAAAGGGACTCGAAACGGTCCGGAACATCGTCACCGACGATACGTTTTTCCGCCGGGGCCTCGTCCTGGACGGCACCGAACGGAGCCTGGAACCTTACGACGCCTTCAACGGCGCCCTGAACGTCAACTTCAACACGATCTTCATTACCGTCGACCAGTCCGGGAGAATCGCTTCCGCCGAACCCCAGACTCCGCTCACTCCGCTGGCCGAATCCCTGGCCGCGGCCGCCGGCCTGAAGGGAAAAGATCGGCTGAACATCAGCTCCAGCCCCGAGAATTGCAGCCGTTATGCGGGAGAACTCTTTCGGGCGTTTCTTGCAAAGGAGGGCGTCCGGGTGACGGGCAAAGTCCTGTCGTCAAAGGACGGCCGTCCCAAGGGGGAACCGTTCTACCGCCACCATTCCCGATTGACGCTCGCCCGGGTAACGGCCCGGATGATGGAGTTCTCCAACAATTTCATCGCCAATCAGATATTTCTCACCATGGGCGCAGAACGGTTCGGCCCTCCCGCCGACGCGGAAAAATCCCGCCGCGTGGTCAACGGGTATTTACGATCCATCGGAGCGGACGACGTGCACGTGGAGGAGGGATCGGGCCTTTCCCGGCTTACGCGCATATCCCCCCGTCTGATGAGCAGGGTACTCCGCGATTTCATGCCCTACCGTCAATTGTTGAAGCGGGAGGGAGACGTGCTCCTGAAAACCGGGACGATCAACGGGGTGAGGGGTCTGGCGGGATACATCGAACGGAATGGAGTGCAGCACTACCCGTTCGTCATTCTGCTCAACGGCCCCGACGCCCGGAACGGACGGCGCGAGCGCATCCTTGAATTGCTGCTGAGAGGCGTGAAGGAGGATGCCGGGAAGTAAGTGCTCCGATCGATCCTCGCTTTCTCCACTCGCCCTCTTTCGGTCCGTACCGAAACGCAGCCGGTCAGGCTTTGTTGAAGAAATCCTGAATCCTTTTTACCGTGGCCACGCGCTCCTCCACGGGGGTGGTTTCTGTGAAGAGAAACTCCAGCAGAAATACCAGCTTGTAGTTCACCGCCGACGTTTCGTACTTCTGAAGGGAGGTCACCTTGACTTCCTTCACCGGGGATATGGACCCTTCCCCGCCCGTCAACCGGGCCTTGCTCACGATGAGCGAGAGGGCTTCCATGGCGTCGCCCGGACTTTCCAGCACGAGTTCGACCCCCTCCAGTTTCTTCAGCGCTTTGACAATTTTTTCACTCTCGACCTGAATTTTCATTCCCACTCTCCTACCCGCCTCTCGGTCGCATCACCCGACGGGAGGTGATATTCCCCCGCACGGAAGCCGCTCGTTCCGCGTATAGTAGCAAGGCACAACCCCTTACATCAATGCTTCATGTGATCCCCGGTCATGGGGGCCGGCGTCATCCCGTCCGGGGTATCCGCTTCTATCCCGTCCCTTTTCATGTCGCCGGTGGTGGCCTTGTGCGACAGATATGCGCGCGGATGGCGGTACCAGCCGGGATCGGCGTAGCTCTTCAGGTTTTCCCGCACCTTCAGAATGGTGGTCATTCCTCCCATGGTGATGGGGCCGTACTGGCCGTCCTTTCCGAGCATGGGGATGCTGTTTTCCGGAATGTCCATGTCGCCCATGCCGTGTGCCATACCCGTGGTTCCCATGGTCATGTAATCGGGCAGCAGTTCCCGGATTTTCGTATCGATGGTTCCGGCGTCCACTCCTATCATGTTGGGGAAATCATGGCCCATCTGGTTCATCATGTGATGGGTCATGTGGCAATGCATCAGCCAGTCGCCGGGATTGTCGGCGAGAAATTCGACGGCTCGAGTGGTGCCCACCGGCACCAGCACTGTGGTTTCCGGCCACTGCGCCTCGGGCGGAATGGCCCCGCCGTCCGTTTCCACGACCTTGAAGGAATATCCGTGCAGGTGGATGGGATGGTGTTCCATGGCGCCGAGGTTGCCGAATCTGATCCTCACCCTGTCCCCCACTTTGGCCACCAGCGGTTCGGTGCCGGGAAATGCCCTTCCGTTGATGGTGAGCACATTGAAATCGTTCATGGTAATCGTGTTGGGCCTGCTGGTTCCCACCTTGACGTCCCACTCACCCAGCATGAGCACGAAATCGCGGTCGGGCCTCGGTTCCCGGGGAACCCGCGGATGGACCACGATCATCCCCACCAGCCCCATTCCGTCCTGGGTCATGCTGTCGTGGTGCGAATGGTACATGAACGTTCCCGGATGGGGAAAAACGAATTCGTAGACGTATGTTTCCCCCGGCGGGATGGGACGCTGGGTAAGCCCGGCCACGCCGTCCATGCCGTTGGGCAGGATCATCGCGTGCCAGTGCACCGAATGGTAGGTGGGCAGATGATTGGTGACGTAAATCCGCACATGGTCGCCTTCCAGCGCCTCAATGGTGGGACCGGGGGTCCTTCCGTTGTATCCCCAGCAGTTCACGAAAAGGCCGTCCGCCACCTGCTGCCGAATGGGCTCCGCCACCAGGTGAAACACCTTTACCCCGTTCACTATCCTGAAGGGGAGCGTCACGCCGTTAGGGGTCACCACGGGAGTGTAGTCGCGGCCCGGCTGCCCGGGAGGGTAATGTTTGGCGGCGATTCCGGCCCAGGGCAGGGGCGGTTTTGTTCCGCTGCGACCCCCAACCGGCGACGGATGGTGTTCGTCCGCCGTGGCCGCGCCGAAAACGGCCGGCCACGGCGACAGGAGGTAAACCACCGTAATCGCGGCCCACAGGCACCCGGCCGGTGTGAACCATCGCCCGTGCGCGCACCGTATCAATCCTTTTTTGCCCGTCCTCATTCGCGTCCCCCGGTATCCGCGGAGAAAGATACTTCCGCCATGCCCGACGACCGCCCCGAGCCTCCACGCGCACGGCCGCTCAAAAGCCGCTCCATTTCCGCACGGGCCGTCCAATAGTTTTCCAGTTCCCTCACGTAGCCCCGCCCGGCGTCTATTTCCATCCGTTTGGCTGCCAGCAGGTCGAACACTCCCACCTGCATGGCGTTGTAGTAGCGCTGGGTGCGGTCGGTGATGCGCACCCGCAGAGGGATCATGGTGGAGCGGTAGAATTCCGCCCGCTGCCGCGACGCGATCAGACGGTTCCGCAGCGTTCGGGCCGTCGACCGGATCTCCACGGCCTCGGTGGTGTAGTCTTCCCAGAGGCTTCTCACCCGCGCCCGGGCCTGCGCGATCGCGGCCTGTCCCTGGTTGAAAATGGGTAGCGGCAGACTGAGCGCCGGCCCCAGGGTCCAGGTGTTGTCCGACTCCCGTTCCGCATGGGCGCCTACCTCGGCTTCCGGCAAGATCGAGGTGACGTTCTCCACGCCGATCCTGCGGGCGGCCGCCGTCAATTCCCAGCGCATGCGCACGAGGTCGAGGCTCTTCTCCACCGCCCGCTTTTCCACGTGCTCCAGGTCGATTTCCTTTTCCGGTACATGGGGCAGACGGGGAGCGAAGGACCAACCGGTGTCCTTTCCCCACAGTCCCATGAGGGCCGTCACTTGCTCCTTGCGCTCCGCCAACGACAGTTCCGCGTCGCTTGCGTCCAGTTTGGCCTGTTCATAACGGGCCTGTTCGACCGCAAGATCGAGTTCGGTGATGTTGCCCGCCGCCCGCAGCCGTCCGGCCATCTCGAACGACACATCGGCGGCCAGAAGCACGGCTTTGGACATCTCCCTGACCTGTTGTGCCGCCTGCAGCCGATAGAATGTCGATTTCACATCGTACGCAAGATCCACGACGGCGGAGGTGACCCGCTGTTTAGCGGCTTCCAGTCGGGCGGCGAAAATTTTTTTTCTGAGCGGGATAAGGAAGATGTGGAGGAAGTCGTCCACCAGCCCCAGTTCGATGACCGGCGTACCGCCTCCCTCGGTGAAACGGACCACCCCGTCGAACACCGGATTCTTGAGGAGCCCCGCAGCGACGAGTTCCGCCTGGGCCACACCGAGGTCTTCATACACCGCCTGGAGACGTCGGTTGTTGAGCAGCGCGATCTGCACCGCGTCGTCGACGGTAAGCTCACGGGCGAGCATGCTAGCGACGGCTTCCCTCACCGCCCGGTCTCCTTCCGCTCCCGTGTTCCAGCGCACCCGGTACCCGGTTCTCTCCTCGACCGCCGTTTGCACCGCGGGAAATTCGACGTCCTTTTGGACTGCGGCGCATCCTGCCGTGAACAACAGGAGCATACAAATACCGGCACAACCGAAACGGCGAATCATCATGATTCCGCTCTTTCCTTTCGGGTTGGTTTCATCTTTCGCCATGATCTTCTAACGGCCGTGCGTGGAGTGTTGGGGACCGTTTTGATTTCCGTCCATGTCCATGTGCATCCCCTTCATGCCCGGCGCGCTCTCCTTTTCGTTCCCGGAAACCGGCCCTGCCGTCGGAGGTTCTTCCTTCAGCACGGTGGCAAACAGGTACGGCCGGGCTTCCTCCGCTTCCGGGTTCGCCGGGTGGGTGATGGGCAGCGGGGGCATGTCCATGCCGGTGGTACATCCGGCAAAAAAAAGCGCTCCCAGCAGCAGGATCGTTCTCAGGATCATGGGAATCCCTCCGGGGGAATGAGTATGGTTGTCGGCTTGTTTTCTTTGCGGAATAGAGAAGAGCCTTCCATCCCGGCAAAGGATGCTTCTCCCCATGTATTCTAGCCGAAAACCGCCCGCGATGCACGAGGGAGAAAAATCTTCGGCTCAGGCGCACCCCGCGGAATGCCACGCAATGCGGCGACCGGGGGGACATCGGGTCTCGGCCCTATATATCCCGGAAGGTTCCATCGCTATAATTGAAGAACGCTCTCGCCGCCGCAGGTACCGGGAGGACGGCACAACCGCGCCTGAAGACACGAACGCTCACTTTCATTGCCGCTTCGGACGATCCCGGAGCAGGGACTGCGGAACCCGATGAAGCTCACTTTTCTCGGCACCAGAGGCTACATCGATGCGCGGACCGAACGCCACGGGATGCACAGCTCGCTGCTGCTGGCCTATCAGGGCCAAGAACTGATGATCGACTGCGGCGAGGACTGGTTGGGAAGAATCGAGGAAGTCGACCCGGACGCGATCCTCATAACGCACAGCCATCCGGATCACGCGTGGGGGTTGAAGAACGGAGCACCCTGCCCCGTGTACGCCACGAGGGAAAGCTGGGACCTAATGAACCATTACCCCGTGACGCACCGCGAGACAATGGAGCCGGGGAAATCCATCGGCATCGCCGGGTTCACGGTGGAAGCATTCCCCGTGGTGCATTCCACGCGGGCTCCCGCCGTGGGATACCGCATCGCCGCGGGAAGGGTGACGATCTTCTACGTTCCGGACGTGGTGTACATCAACGAACGGGGTTCGGCCCTTTCCGGAGTGAAACTCTACGTCGGGGACGGGGCCACCATGGTGCGGTCGATGGTGCGGAAACCGAGAGACACCCTCATCGGGCATACTCCTATCCGTACCCAGCTCACCTGGTGCGGCAAGGAAAACGTTCCCCGTGCCGTCTTCACCCACTGCGGCATGGGGATCGTTACGGGGGACGAACGGGTTCTGGAGGAAAAACTGCGGCTGATGGCCCGGGAACGCGGAGTGGAGGCCTCCATCGCTCATGACGGAATGGAGCTGGTTCTGCGGTGAGCGGTGCTTTCGCGGCAGGGCACCGGTACTCTACGTCGGAAAAAAACCGCCGCCCCGGACACCCAACCTCCGCCGGAGATGGTTAGGTTAATTTATGGGCAGCCGTATGAGAGGGCTGCGCGTGACTCCTCCCGTACGCAGGAGGAGGTAATAATCGTTTTTTCCGTCCGGGCGATGCACGTTTTGCCGGAAAGGAGTACATCATGAAGGTTCCGACCGAGGTCATTTTTCGGGGTATGAGCAAGAGAACTCCAATCGAGGAACTCGTCCACGACAATATTTCCAGACTGGAAAAAATTCACGACCAATTGATCAGCTGCCGCGTGGCGGTGGAAGCCCAGCACCGATCGCAACAGACGGGCCGTCCCTATCGGGTACGGATCAGTCTGCGGGTGCCGCCGGGCCACGAACTCATCTCGGAACGTTCGTCCACCGCGAACGATATTCCTGAAAACGTTCCCCAGGTGGTGCGTCAGGCATTCGATGCTTTGCGCCGACAATTACAGGAACTGGCGGAACGGCAGCGCGCCGAAGTAAAACCGCGCCCAACCAGGGAAACCACGGCCTTCGTGGTCCGACTGTTTCCCGAAAACGGATACGGGTTCCTCAAGACCCCCGACGGCGAGGATCTCTACTTCCATCGCAACAGCGTGCTGCACAACGATTTCGAACGGCTGACCGTGGGCACTGGGGTGCGTTTCACCAAGGAACTCGGCGATAAAGGACCTCAAGCCAGCACGGTGCAGATAGTGGACAAGCCCGGTGTCCGCGCTTTCCTCTCCGATGAACCTTCACCGGAGGTGCCCCTGGGCTGGGGATGACGGCGCGGGTTGAAGGCGGGCCGTTTCGAGGCCGCACGGCGGTAGACGCCCGGCCCTCGCGGCCCTTTTTTATTCGGCGTTTTTGACGAGCCTAAAAAGCATACGGTACGTGTACGGACCCGTTTCCCCCTCGTCCAGCCGCCGAAACCCTTGCGGGCTCATTGCCCGTTCCACTTCCCCGGGGGCCATTCTTATCTCTTTGGGCGGTCCCGGAGGGCCGTCGATCTTTTTGAATTCGACGATCAGAAGCGTGGCCCCATCTCTCATCACTCGTTTCATCTCCCGCAGCGCCTGTTCCGCCTTCCCTTCCTGCACGATGTCGTGAAAGACCGTCGCCATGAAACAGAGATCGACGGAATCGTCCGGCAGCGTGAGTTTCCCCGCGTCGGAGACAAACGTTTCGACGTTCCGGAATCCGCGCGCCGCCGCTCTGGTTCGCAGCACGGCGATGCCTTCCGCCCACGCATCGACACCGTACACCGTGCCCGTCGGACCCGCCTTATCAGCCAGGAGCAGCGTATAATTGCCTTCCCCGCACCCCAGGTCGAGGACCGTTTTGCCCCCGCATTCCACCCCGTCGAATGCTTTTTTCGCGTCAACCAGCTCGAAGCTGCTCTTTCCCGCTCCGGGCGGGTGCGCCCCGCGATCTCCCATTGCACGTTCCTCCCAGGTTCGATTGAAATCTGCGCCGGCCGGAAATAGCACCTGCCGCGCAGTTTTCCCGTCGTTACTTTACCACGTCGGGTTTCGTCGCCGTAAGGGCAATGATACATCTTCGCATTCAAGTTTCTTTGTCAACCGTCCGATTTCAACTGATAGCGATTTGATCGAGTCGATGCCGTCTGTCCATAGTGCAGGATGGGAAAGAAGGTCGGGAACCGATGACGAACATCGTTCATGCTCCGGACATTCAATCGAAAAAGTTCGAACGCAGCAAATGCGTGACGAGGACGCCAAAGTGCCCCCGGGGGAGGAATCGGCCATGAATCACGCCTCCCCACCGGCTTTCACCCCACCGTTCGCCACGGACGCCAAGTTCCTGGAAGCGGTCTTCGACGCCATCACCGACGGCCTGAGCATCGTAGATGCCGACCTGACGATCCTGAAGGCGAATGCGGTGGTCAACGGCTTGTTTGCCCATGCGCAACCGCTGGTGGGGAAGAAGTGTTACGAGGCCTACCACGGATCGGACCAACCGTGCGATTATTGCCCGTGCATTCGGGCCTTGCGCGAGGGAACGCCCCAGGTGGAAGAAATCGTCGCCGCCGGCCCCGCAGGCACCCGGCAGTGGCTGGAACTCCATGCCTACCCCCTCTCCGACGATTCGGGAAAGATGGTGGGGGCCATCGAATACATCCGTGACGTCTCGGATCGCAAAAAAATGGAGAACGCCCTCAGGGAAAGCGAAGAACACTGCCGGAGCGTCCTCGAATCGCTCCCCCTGGGAATTCATACGTATCGCCTGGAACCGGACGGCCATTTGATTTTCACCGGGGCCAACAGTGCGGCGGACAGAATCCTCAACCCGCTCATTCCCGACCGGGAAGGCCGCACCATCGAAGAAGTGTTCCCGCAGGCGCTGGAAACGGATTTCCCGCAGCGGCTGCGTGTGTTGGGCACACGCGGCGGATGCATCGAAATCGAACAGGTGAGATCCGACGGGTTGGGTATCACGGAAGCATTGGAAGTTTTTGCCTTCCGCTCCTCCCCCGCATCCATCGTCGTCGCCTTCCAGGATGTCACCTTCCGGAAAAAGGCGGAAGAAGCACTCCGCGAGTCGGAGGAAAAATTTCGAAGCCTGTCCGATCAATCCCTGCAGGGCATAGGCATTTCCCGCGGATTTCCGCCGCGGCTGGTCTTTGCGAACCCGGCGCTGGCCGACATGCTCGGCTACACCGCGGAAGAACTCCTTTCCCTGACCGCGCAACAGGTAACGCTGCTCGCTCACCGGGACGACCGTCCGATCCTGCTGGAACGCCTCATGAAACGCCTCTCGGGTGAACCCGTTTCCGCGCGCAACGAGTTCCGCCTCATCCGAAAGGACGGTTCCGTCTGCTGGGTGGAGTCGTTCACTAATGAAGTGAAGTTTCAGGGCGCTTCCGCCCTGCGGGCGGTATTCATCGACGTCACCGAAAGGAAAACGGCGACCGAGACGCTGAGGGCCAGCGAAGCCCGATTCCGGGCGCTGGCCGAATCCACCGCCTCCGCCATATTCATCACCCGTCCGGAAGGCATCATGTACGTCAACCCGGCATTCAGCGACCTCACCGGCTACAGTGCCGAGGAGGTTTCCTCCATGATATTCAGGGACATCATTCACCCGGACCACTATGCCGAAGCGCAGGCAATGGCAAAAGCACTGCGCGAAGGGCACGATGCTCCCCTGCGCGCGGAATTCAAAATCAGCACCCGAAGCGGGGAACTCCGCTGGGTGGACTGCACCGCAACCCTGATCGAAATCGACGGCGTGTACGCCCTTTTGGGCACCGCATTCAACATCACGGATCGCAAACAGGCCATGGAAGACCTCATTCGGAGCGAGTCGCGTCTGAACCGCGCCCAGGCCATTGCCCGGATAGCGAGCTGGGAGCGCAACGTCGAAACCGGCGTCGGGTACTGGTCGGAAGAGCACTACCGGCTTCTGGGGTGTGAACCTGAGGAAACGGCGCCCCCGCGTCAATTATTCTTCCGGCACATTCATCCGGACGATCGCGCGTTCGTCCGGGACACCCTTGCCCTGACCGCTTCCGAGGGAATTCCCTTCGACATTCAGTTCCGGTACCATCCCAGGAACGGTGAGCTTCGTTTCGCCCGATCCATGGGAACCGTGGAGCGCGACGGAGCGGGAAACATCGAACGAATATTCGGCACGTTCCAGGACATCACCGAGCAGCTGCAGCAGGAAGAGGCGCTCAGGAAAAGCGAGGCCCGTTTCTCGCTCTTCATGAGCCACCTTCCCGGCACCGCCGCCATCAAGGGATCGGCTCTCGAATTCGTTTTTGTGAACGACCACTTCCTTCGGGTGATCGGTATGAAACGTGAGAACGTGATCGGCTACAAATCCACCGACCTGTTCTCTCCCGAGGTAGCCGAAGCCATGGAGGAGATGGACCGGGAGGTCATGGCCAAGGGGACGGTAAGAGTCGCCATGCAGCAGTTCACCACCGAAGGACGCGCCTCCTCCTTGCTCATTAACAAATTCCCCATTCCGCAGCCCGGAGGGGAGACGCTCATCGGCTCCATCGGCATCGAAATCACCAACCTCCTGGAAGCCGAAGAAGCCGTCCGCTACGCCCTGGCGGAGCTGGATCAGATTTTCAACACCGCCGATGCCATGTGCGTGATCGATACCGACCTGAACGTCCGCCGGGTAAACGATACGTTTCTGTCCAAATTCTCTCTGACCCGGCAAGACGTCACCGGGGTGCAGTGTCGGACCTTCTTTCCTTTCTCCGCCATCGAATCCCTTCCGGACTTCGTCTCCCGTATTCTGCAAGGTGAGCAGCGGGTACGGATCGAACGGGAATGGCAGTTGCCTTCGTCCGAAGAGGTTTCCTTTTTCCAGATCACCATGACGCCTTTCCAAAACCCGGACCGCGAAATTGTGGGCGCGGTCATCGGTTTCCGGGACCTTACGGCACGCCGCAAGGCGGAAATTCAGGCACTGGATCGGCAGGAGCAGCTTTTCCACGCGGCCAAGCTGGCAAGCCTCGGCACCCTCATTTCTGGCGTGGCCCATGAAATCAACAACCCCATCACCTTCGTCATGCTGAACGCTCCGATCCTGCGCACCATCTGGAACTCCATGGCCCCCATTGTGGAAGAATACGCTCGAAGCCATTCCGGCCTCAAAATCAGCGGGATGTCCTATCCCCAGGTGGCCGAACGGATGCCCATTCTGCTGTCCGACATCGTGGAAGGGGCACGGCGGGTGAAGGACATCATCAACGATCTCAAGGATTACGCCCGCCTGGGATCACCAGACCTGAACGAGCCCGTGGACGTGAACGGCGCAGTGAACCAGGCCGTAAAATTGGTGAACAATCTGATCGGCAAAAGCACGCGGCGGTTTACTTCCGACCTTGCCGAAGGGCTGCCTCGGGTGAGCGGCAACAAGCAGCGCATCGAACAGGTAGTGGTGAACCTGCTGGTCAACGCCTGTGAGGCCCTCGGCGACATGGAGGACGGCATCGACGTCAGCACCGGCATGAGCCCGGACCGCAAGTTCGTTTTTGTTCAGGTTACGGATGAAGGCAAAGGTATCCCGGCGGAGATCGTGGCCAGGGTGCGAGATCCCTTCTTCACCACAAAGAGGGACTCCGGCGGAACCGGCCTGGGGTTGTCCATTTCGGACAGGATCGTGCGCGACCACGGGGGCACGCTCGACATCTCTTCCGCGGCGGGCGGCGGCACCATGATCACTATGATGCTTCCCGTCGGGAGGAAGAACTGATCGCGGCAATGCACATACACGAAATGGCCGCCTACTGGGTCGCACGGTCCCTTTATCAAGGTTTGGAGTGAGAATTGCATGCCACGTCGGGTGCCTTTTCACGGCCGGTTCAACACCTTTTCCATCGTTCCGTCCTAGGCCTAAACCGCCGATCCGCTAACACCGAGGACCGACATTCGCGAGGCACACCATGCAGGAACCGCCCAAACCGGCGAAACCCGTCTTCATCATCGACGATGAAGCGAGCATCCTCATGTCCATCGACACCCTGCTGCGCATGGCGGAGATAGACAACATCGTCACCTGCCAGGACAGCACCGCCGCGTTGGACCTTCTCGCCCAACACTCCGCCTCCGTCATTCTCCTCGACCTCAACATGCCCCGCCTGAGCGGCGAAGAACTCCTCCCCCGTATCGTGCAGGAGCATGCGGACGTCCCCGTGATCGTGGTGACCGGAGCGGTGGACGTCCAGACCGCGGTTGCGTGCATGAAAGCGGGAGCATACGACTACCTGGTCAAACCGGTGGAAGGCGATCGCCTCCTCACCACCGTCCAACGGGCTTTGCGGTTTTCCGAACTGAAAAGGGAAAATCAGGCGCTGAAAGAGTCGATCCTTTCGGATTCGCTCAAGCATCCGGAAGCCTTCTCCGCCATCGTCACCCGGAACAGCAAGATGAAGAGTCTTTTCCGATACGTCGAAGCCGTCGCCCCCTCTCCCCAACCCGTACTCGTCACGGGTGAAACCGGTTCCGGCAAGGAGCTGGTGGCCGGGGCCGTCCACCAACTGAGCGGACGCAAGGGACCCTTCGTACCGGTAAACGTCGCCGGCCTCGACGACAATGTCTTTTCCGATACATTGTTCGGACACAGTCGGGGAGCATTCACCGGCGCGGACAGGGTGCGACAGGGGCTCATCGAAGAAGCCGCGGACGGCACGCTGTTTCTCGACGAGATCGGCGATCTCAGCCCAGATTCGCAAAAAAAACTGCTCCGCCTTCTGCAGGAAGGGGAATATCTCCCGCTCGGCGACAGTAAAACGCGTCGTTCGCACTGTCGGATCCTCGCCGCGACCAACCGGGACCTGTGGACCATGGAACGGGACGGTTCCTTCAGACGTGACCTGAATCACCGCCTGCGCACACATCACTGCCACATTCCGCCTCTGCGCGACCGGCTGGACGACCTGCCTCTGCTGACGGACCATTTCGTGGAAAAAGCCGCCCGGGCAATGAAGCGGAAACCTCTCTCGGTGCCCGAAACACTCGTTCCGCTGCTCGCCACCTACGGCTTTCCGGGAAACGTGCGGGAACTCGAAGCCGTACTCTTCGACGCGGTCAGCACCAGCGCCGGGAATACCGTATCGCGGAAGGGGATTGCGGAGTACATAAAGCGGGAAACGGGCCGGGGCGACCCGCTTCCGATCTTTCCCGAAGCTCCCGCCGGCGACGGCTTTCCCTCACAGCTTCCCACGCTCAGGCAGGCCGGCGAACAACTGGTGGCGGAAGCCATGAAAAGAGCGGGAGGCAACCAGACCCGGGCAGCCGGAATGCTCGGTATTTCCCAACAGGCATTGAGCAAACGGTTGAAAAAAATGGAATCCTGAGAAGGTCCTCCCCACAATCCACGTTGTATTCACAACCGGGATTGTGATTCGTTCCTTTTGGCCACCGCCCGCATTTTCCCCCGATTTTCCCCCTTTTCAACAAATTCGGTTGTTACCGCCCGCCTGTCCACCACTGCGAACGTAGACTGTTACTCCATGGAAATCAGCACGTTGTCCATATCACATCCCCTGGCACAACCTTTGCCATAGTATCCTTCGAAAAGAATACGGCATCCGGGATGAAAACCATGGAGACGAACAAAGAGAAACGCATTTTGGTGGTGGACGAGGAAATCATTGTACGGCGATCGGTACTCGTCGTGTTGGGGGTTGCCGGGTTTGTGGTGGAGGAGGCCGCCGACGGCAATGAGGCCTTGCACAAGCTCAGCACAACGGGAGGTACCCCGTTCTCTCTGGTGGTGGCGGACGCCTCAATGCCCGACATGAACCTTGTCCGTTTTATTCTTCAAATCCGAACAAGCAGGCCTCAGTTGCCCATTCTGGTCATCACCGGGTATCCCGACAGGGGATTCGAACGGTTTCTCCTCGGCAAAGGGCCGGGAGCTTTCATCTATAAACCGTTTGCCCCGGACGAATTGATCGAAAAGGTAACCATATTGGTGGGCCTGGAATAATACGCGCACATACGCTGGAAGGTATTCCATGAAGCCAGGAAATCGTATCTGAAGAGATGGGCCGAATACGAGAAAACGGGAGCGGGGTTCGCCGTGGTAGCCGAAGAGGTACGGAATCTGGCCCTGAGGGCGGCGGAGGTCGCGAAATCCACGTCGTCGCTCATCGAGAAGACCGTGATCGAGGTGACGGAAAGCGAAAAGACCGCCAAGGAAACCGAGGCGGTCTTTGCCGAAGTAGCGGACCTGCTGAATGGTATCGCGGTCTCGTCCTCGGAGCAGGCGGTGGGAATCGACCAACTGAACACCTCCATGGCGGAAATGGACAAAGTGGTGCAGAGCAATGCCGCCACGGCCGGTGAAACGGCCGACGCTTCGGAAAAAATGAGCGAGCAAGCCGGACGGATGATCGCCACCGTCGAGCAGCTGGTCATGCTTGTGGGGGACCGCGGCGGAGACGCACGGAACACGGTATCCGAGGCGGCGGAAGGGACCGGTGCGCTTCCACGCCGATAAATGTACCGAAAGAAATAATCGGCTCAAGCGGGCGAAATTAATAAAACGGTTTATATCAACGATAGGAATCAAAATGAAATCTATAAACGACAATAGCGAGAGAAATAAGCTTAAATCGTCCAATGCAGCAAGTAAGTGTCTTATATTTGTCCTGGACGGTGAAGACTACGGGATCGACATCTCGAAGATCAGGGAAATCATCGGCGCCACGGCCGTCACGCCCGTGCCGAACATT
This sequence comes from uncultured delta proteobacterium, assembly GCA_963826125.1. GTDB lineage: Bacteria > Desulfobacterota > Desulfarculia > JACQYL01 > CAWGVV01 > CAWGVV01. Next base: position 2,947,027 of record CAWGVV010000001.1, read on the forward strand.
CCTCCCTACATGAAGGGCGTCATCAATCTTCGGGGCAAAGTGATTCCCGTGGCCGATCTGAGGCTCCGCTTCGGGATACCGGCAGCGGACGGGGACGACCGGGCCTGTATCGTGGTGGCGGAAGTGGACCGGGGAGGAGATACGTTACCCATGGGATTGATGGTCGATTCCGTGTCGGAAATGATCTCCATCCGGCCCGAAGACATCGAAGCCGCGCCCTCCTTCGGTTCGCATACGGACACCGACTTTATCCTCGGTATCGCCAAGGCGGGCAACGACGTGAAGATTCTCCTGGACATCGACCGGGTGCTCGCCGGCGACGAACTCACGACCGTACGCGATGCCGCGTGACGGCCGGCGGGGCGATCGTCGGCAGTACGGAGAGCCAAACGGCCGCGCAAACCGGCCGTAGGTGAACTGTTACGACGTCAATCGAAAACGAGGGTGCGGAGGCCGCATGCCATCTCCCCCCTCTTGGGACAAAACACATGAAACGGGCACAGCTTACAACCAAAATACCTTCGGATTCGTGGCGGGGCGGAGTCCTCATTGCGATCAGTATTCTGCTCGCGGTGACGATATCCCTCACCATCGGATATGCAACGCACTCCGGAAGGACCATCTTCACGAAATTGATGCCGCTGATGGAAGCTTCCGGCAACTTGAGGTTCCACGCCGCAATGGCCGAACTATGGTTCAAGGAAGCGGAATCCGGAAACCGGGAGGAAGCCGTCACGGACGTGGAGCAGCATCTCGAATCGGTCAGGGCCGATACGGCGACGATCTCCCGCGTCCTGACGGAGATCAGGGAAAACCTCACTCCCACTGAAACCGTGCAGGTGCAGGGAGCGATCGACAACGCACAGACGGTGTTACAGGATTTCAAGGAACTCGCGGAACACTATCGTGAAGTGCTGAAGCTGGAGGGCTTCGTCGGGGACTACCGGATAGAGAGCATGCATTCTTTCAGTCGACTGCTCGACCAGGCGGAAGCCCTCAACCAGGTGGTTGCGGTAAAGGTTCGGGAGCGGAGGAGGGAACTGCGGACGACCGTTGGAGCACTGATCGGCCTCAGCCTTCTTTTCACGCTGTTGGTCCTCTTTGAATTCAACAGCTTTCGGCGGCAGCGGGCATCGCACTATGCGGCCATCGAGAAGGAGAAGGAAACGGCCGAGAGATCCGGCGCCTGGCTCCGCGTCACCCTGGAAAGCATGGGCGACGGAGTCATCTCCACGGACACCGAGGGCAGGGTTACCTATATGAATCCCGTCGCTTGTGGTTTGACCGGATGGGAACCGAAGGAGGCCATCGGCGCCGATGTTTCCTCCATCCTTAATCTCGTGGACGAGGCGACCCGCACCCCCGTCGAGAATCCCGCTTCAAGAGTGCTGCGTGACGGCAAGGTGGTGAAGCTCACCAACCACACCGTTCTCCTGAAAAAAGACGGCGGCAGCCTGCACATAACGGACAGCGGGGCTCCCATACGCGGCGCCGACGGTACCCTGCTGGGAGCGATCCTCGTATTCAGCGACGTCACGGAGGAAAAACGGATTGAGGAGGAACGGATCCGTCTGGCCGCGGCCGTGGAGTACGCTTCCGACATGATCATCCTGCTCGACAAGGACCAGAACGTGCGTTACGTCAATCCGGCTTTCGAGCGCATCAGCGGTTTCACGCGGGAGGATGTCGCGGGAAAGAGCGTTGCCGTATGGAATACGGAGAATTCCCTGCCGCTCTCCCGGTCGGTTATCAACAATCTGGTCGCGGGCAAATCGTGGAGAGGGAGACTCACCAACAAAAAGAAGGACGGCTCCCACTTCGAAACCGAAACTTCCATCTCTCCCATTTTCACGTCCGACGGAGCCATCGTGGGATATGTGAACATCAAGCGTGACGTAACCCGTGAAGTGCAACTCGAGCGGCAGCTCAACCACGCGAGCAAGATGGAAGCCATGGGCAGGCTCGCCGGGGGCATCGCCCACGATTTCAACAACATTCTGACCGCCGTCCTCGGCTATACCGAACTTGGCATGCTCGACACTCCCGCCCCCTCTCCCCTCCGGGAAACTCTGGAAGGGGTGAAAAAAGCGGCCCTCAGGGCCAAGGAACTGGTCCGCCAGATACTCACCTTCAGTCGTCAGGGGACCGAAGAGAAGCATCACGTGCAGCTGACTTCGGTGGTCAAGGAAGCACTATCGCTGGTCAAGGCTTCGCTTCCCCCGAACATCCAACTGGTGCAGCTCCATTGCGCCGGTTCCGATACGATGCTGGCCAATGCCACACAAATTCACCAGGTGGTGATGAACCTGTGCACCAATGCGGCGGACGCAATGGGGAGCCGAGGCGGCTGCATCGACGTCGTTACCGAAAACGTGGACGTGGACCCGGACACCGAAGTTTCTTCGCCCAGGATTCCGAAGGGAAAATACGTCGCGATCACCGTCAGGGACACGGGACCCGGCATCGATCCCTTGATTCTGGACAAGATTTTCGATCCCTTCTTCACCACCAAGGAGCAGGGAAAGGGTACCGGCCTCGGCCTCTCCCTGGTGCACGGTATCGTCCGTGGCCACGGCGGCGACGTCACCGTGGAAAGCACGCCCGGCCAGGGGACCACCTTCCGCATCTATTTCCCGCTGCTGTCCGAGCAGCGGGCGGCCTACGGGCAGGACGGACCTGTGGTACCCGTCGGGGAAGGGAACATTCTGCTCGTCGACGACGAGGAGAGCGTCGCCCGCACGGGGGCCCAACTGCTTCAGACGCTGGGATATTCGGTGACGGCACTGACCTGCGGCGAAATAGCGGTCCAGACGCTGCGCTGCGCACCCGAGCGGTTCGACCTCCTCATCATCGATCAGGTCATGCCGTGCCGTACGGGGGTGGAAATCGCCGGTCTGGCTCGGGAAATCAAACCGGACCTTCCGGTTATCCTCTCCACGGGCGGTCATGCGGCCTTTGACGAGCGGAGCCTTCGCAACGCGGGAATCGATAAGGTTATTCTGAAACCCTTTCTCCTGCGGGAAATGGGAGAAGCGGTGAAAGAGGTCCTTGCGGGGGCGAAACGGAAAGCTCCGGGCCAATGAAGCGGCTTCAAAAGGCGCCGAGGGACACCGATTCCGGCCCAGCAAAGGGGGAGAGGGGAAACTTGTAATCCCGCCCATCGACGAGTTGTTTTTTAACCCGTGCCCCACCACGTGAAAAGAGGGAATTCTCTGCACGCTGTATCCGAGACTTGGGCCGCATCGCTCCCCGCAGAAGACACTTCGGGGACGACGATCGGCGGCCCCGGAATAGCCTGTTCACCTCACCGAGGAACGGTCTTCCCCGCCACGCTTCCCATCCCCCGACGAGTTTGGTGCTTGTAGTTTTTTAGCGCCCCATGATATGGTCGGTGAAATAGCAGTATAAATTTTTAAAAATCAGTATATATATAGTACCAAGTATACTATCCCCTTGAATTGCTTGTTGCGTCATGGCGGGTTGCTGAAAAATCCCGCTTATGCTTCCCTTCCGTCATTCAGGCGAAAGCCGGAATCGAGTATTTTCGGGCGTTTCCGGACTCCGGCTTGCTCCGGGGTTACGTTTTAAAACACTTTTCAACAGTCCGGTAGAGCGGTTCGGGGATAACCATGCCAAAGAGCGCCTCCCGCGTCCCCAAGCAGTTGAGTGAATAAGCGCCAAACCTGAAGATGCCCGCATGGATCACTCTAAAGAAAATTCACGATTCATGAAGACGCCGCGCACGCCTTCTTTGTTCTCCATCCTGAAGCTGACTATCAGCCTTACGGTTGTCGTTGTAAGTGCAATAACCATTTCTTTGACGTACTACACCATTTCCCAGAAGTCCAAAGTGCAGTTGGAAGAAAAGGCGGACGAGTATATAGAATCCCTGGCGACAGTCCTAGAATTACCACTTTGGAACCTTGATGAGCGAAGCATAGATAGAATAGGGAAAGCTTATGCTCACAATGACTTGTTTGATGATATTACAATAACCGATAATATGAATAACACTTACTTCACATTCCACCGCGATAGCCGCTCTTCTTTGGTTAACAGAACGAGGAAGATAGAACACAAAGGTCAAGTAGTCGGATCGGTCAAAATCTCTCTCACCTCTCTATCGTCCGCAGAGATGAACAAACGCCTCTTGCTGTCTGCTATTACCACTCTTCTGGCTGTCGTTATCGTTCTTATTTTTGTAACAGGCCGCGTCTCACGTATATTATTGCGAAAGATATTGAGAAGATTTAATGACATCGTGAGTGACTATGGTTCTGGACGGTATCATACGGACAAACAGAATGCGCCGTTTGAAGAATTTCAATCGCTGGTGGACGTTCTCACCGAAATGGGAATAAAGATCAGCTCACAAATGACCGAGCTGCGTCTGGCGGAGCAGAAGTACCGCAGTATTTTTGAAAACGCGCTGGAAGGCATCTTTCAAACGAGCCCGGAAGGCCGTCTCCTGAACGCCAACCCGTCGATGGCGCGTATCCTCGGATTTGATCCCTCCACCGATCCGCTGACGTCCATAATGGACGTCAGCCAACAGTTCTATGTTCATCCCGAACGGCGACTGGAGTTCCTGCAGCTCCTCAAAGAAGGGAAAACCGTAACGGGGTTCCAGGTTCAATTGTACCGCAAGGACCGGAGCAAAGTATGGGTCTCGATCTACGCCCGTCCTATTCTGAGCGAAAGCGGTGAATTGCGGATGGTCGAAGGCATCGTGGAGGATATCACTCAGCGCAAGATTGCCGAGACGGCGTTGGAGGAGAGCGAGGCCAGGATGCGCAGCGTCCTGGATAATCTTGAAATAGGTGTAGTACTGATCAGCCGCGGGATGAAGGTCATGGTGATGAACAAATACATGCGCGACCTGTATCCCGACGTGGACCCGGAGCAACATCCCGTCTGTCATCAGGTGCTCAACCCCGGACACGGTTCGACATGCGAATACTGCCCGACCCTCAGGACGTTTGAAGACGGGCGGGTCTACGAAACCACAATGCAGGCTCAGCACGGGAAGACCGTACGCGAATACCGGATCGTCTCTTCTCCCGTCCTTAACGCGTCGGGCGAGGTCACCGCCGCGATCGAAGTGGTCGAGGACATCACCGACCAGCTCTCACTGCAATCCCAGTTACGTCAATCTCAAAAAATGGAGGCGGTGGGGCGGTTGGCGGGTGGCGTGGCCCATGATTTCAACAACCTCCTGAGCATCATTTTGGGGTATGGAGAAATCATGCTCCTGGACCTCAGCAACAATCATCCTCATCACGGGCAATTGGAGCAGATAATCCGTGCCGGTGAGAGGGCAAGAAACCTCACAGGACAACTCCTGGCTTTCAGCCGCAAACAAGTCCTCGAGATGAATCCCGTGGATGTCAACACCGTGGTGGCCGGTTTTGAACGGTTGTTGCGGAGGGTAATCGGCGAGGACATTGCGCTGGAACTCGTCCTTGCATCCGGACCGTGCGCCGTCATGGCCGATACCGGCCAGCTTGAACAAGTCTTTATGAACCTTGCGGTCAACGCCCGCGATGCAATGCCGGACGGCGGCACGCTGAGGATCAAAACCGCCTTGGTGGACCTGGACGAAGCATACGTTGCCGGAAAACCGGAAATCAGTCCCGGCAAGTACGTTAGGGTCAGCGTCAGCGACACCGGCTGCGGCATGGACCAAGAGACCCTGGAACGCATTTTCGAGCCGTTTTTCACTACCAAAGGGCAGGGAAAAGGTACCGGTCTGGGGCTCGCGACCTCTTATGGAATCATTAAACAGCACGAAGGCAGTATCTGGGTGTACAGCGAACCGGGGAAAGGAACGACGTTTCATGTTTATTTACCTTTGTTCAAGGCAACGGCTGTTTCGCAACCGAAGAAGGCCCCCGAGCCGGTCAATCTGAAAGGCTGGGAAACCATCTTGTTGGCGGAAGACAACGACCAGGTAAGAAAGCTCGCTCTCGATATTCTCGAACGCCAGGGTTACAACGTCATATCCGCAAGCTCGGGAGATGAAGCACTGGCGATCATGCGCGACCACACCGGGCCGCTGCACCTGCTTCTGACCGACGTTGTCATGCCGGGCATGAACGGCAGAGACCTGTACGAGCGCATTTCCCACCAACTCCCCGACCTCAAGGTGATCTATATGTCCGGATACACGGAAGATGTAATCGCCGATCGCGGTGTGCTCAACGAAGGCGTCCATTTCATACAAAAACCTTTTTCCTTGCTGAGCCTGGCGGTAAAGGTCAGGTCCGTGCTGGACGACGGCGGTACCGCAGCAAGGAATACCGAGGAAAGCGGAATGTTATGAAGATTGTTCCGATGATCACCATTCTCGTGGCGTGTATGGCAGGTCAAAGCGTAGCCGCCGGTGAAACCGTTCATCTCACCAATGGAGAATGGGCGCCCTACTTTTCGGAACAGTTGCCTCATTATGGCATCGGATCGCGGATTGTGACCGAAGCCTTTTCCTTGGAGGGGATAACCGTGGAATATACGTTTTTCCCCTGGAAACGCGGCTTGATCAATGCTCAAAACGGAAAATACGACGGTGCCGTGGGATGGCAAATGAATCCCGATCGACAAAAGTATTTTTATGCCAGCGACACCGTGTGGGAAGCGCCCTGGGTTTTTTTCCATTTGAAAACCTTGCCCTTTGCATGGAAGACTTTTAAAGATCTAAAAGGGTATCGTATCGGAGGCACACTGGAATATATGTACACCGAGGAATTCCTGGAGGCGGAACGGGCAGGCGTAATAACGGTTGAGCGTGTCGCGAAGGACGAATTGAACTTCAGGAAACTGATAACCGGAAGGATCGACCTGTTTCCACAATTGCTCGATGTAGGATACTATCAGATAAAGACCCTGTTCGGTCCGGAAACGGCACAACGGATAACCCATGATCCACGACCTTTGGGAACACACGCCGAACAATTACTTCTCGGCAAGCGGAACGATCGGAACAAACACTTGATGGAAATCTTTAACAGGGGACTACGCCGGTTAAAGGAGAGCGGTGTATATGAACAATATTTTGCGGAATTACGTGAAAGAGCACTATCCCGGTAAGAATGCGGCCGCACGGGCATCAACACGATGCTTTTCGGGGACGGATATCAATCAACCGGAGTGAACATGAAAATACTCATGATCATCAGCACGGCCAACGGCGAGACCATGTACAACGCACTTCGGCTTGCCAACGTGGGGCTCAAGAAAGGGGATGAGGTGAGCGTCTTCATGTTGGGAGAAGCGGTCACCTATGAATCCCTTTCCACCGAGCAGTTCGATGTGGCGGCGCAGGTGGATATCTTCACACAACAGGGTGACTTCTACGTCTGAGGCGTCTGCATGAAGGCCCACGGTCTGGTGGGATCGGCAAGCTGCCCTGTGGCGTGGATGGACGACCTCTATGAACTTGCCATGGAAGCGGACAAGGTATTCACCTTTTAGCACTTGCCGTATGCGTACTTTTCATACTGGAGGACCGTCCGGTGGGCTTCGGCCACGGGCTTTCGGGAACGATTCTCCTTCAGAAACCGTTCGTCCAGTGCAGGAGCAGGAAATAGACCGCTCCCGCCACGATCAGTACGCTGCATGGCATAATCAGATAGCGATACACACCCCTCAAGCCGGCCCCGAAATACTCGTTCGAGAGCAGCAGGCACAGGTGAAGGGGAGAAACCAACACTCCCACGAACCCGCTCACCATGGCCAGCATCATGTATGAAAAAAGGTGCTGGCTCTCCCCGAAAGACTGCACGAGCGCGATGAGAATGGGAAACGTGGTCCCCACATAGGCGATGGTAATTCCCACCACGCCTCCCACCATGAACGGCAACACTACCGTGATGGGCATGAGGGGGATGTGCATGGCCAGCAATTCCCCGCTTATGGCGTCTATGGCCCGGCTGTCCTCCAACACCCCCTTAAAGGCCAGGATCGTCACCACCATGTAGATCATGCGCAGGAGCATCGGGTCCCCAAGGATTTCCCCGACCCTGGCACGGGTGAACCCGCCGTCCCGCCATACCCACAGAATCGCCGTACCCAGGGCGAGGATGAGCCCCAGTTCCTTGGAAATGCGTCCCGGCACGGTGTCGGGGGGCAAAGCCAGGGAAAGAACAACTCCCAGACCAATGCCGCCCCCGATGGTAATGGCGAGGGGCGACAGCTCCCTGAGAAACGGCCCCAACGGGGGCCGCGCACGCAGCTTCTCCGGCTCGTCCCCCTTTCCTCCCGCAAAGGACGACAGGAGAAAATACCCCGCGGAGAAGGCCACCGGGGTCAGGGGGAAGAGAAACAGCGCAAAGGTCCAGATGTCCACGTGGGCCAGGGTCGTGGCGAGCAGAACTCCGGGATAGAGCGGCCACCAGTATTCCCAGATGTGCCGGAACCAGAAATTGACGAAGCTGAGCTGCGCCCCTGAAAGCTTCAGGTGAGCCCCGAGCGTCTTGACCATGGGCGCCGAAAACACCGTTCCGCCGGGCATGGGTAACAGCCCGATGATCGCGGGGAATACGATGAGGTTCAGGCGGACGCTTTTCACCAATCCCTGAAAATTCGCAAGCAACCGCTGCATGAGGCCCGCCGCTTCCATACTCTGGCTGAGCACCAGGATCAGCGCATTGATGGCCGCCAGGGAAAGGGTCTTGGGGAGCGTCACCGATACGAGGATGGAACCCGCCATGTCGATGGGGCCCATTCCGAAGAGAAACCCCAGGCAGACGGATCCCAGGAGAAAGGAGTTTCCCAGGGAGAGATTCCTGCGGATGGCGATCAGGATGACGGTGAACACCAGCAGCATGCGGACGAGCGCCGGTATGGATGCAAGCACGACTCGGTTTCCCCCTGCAGTCAAACGTACGCCCGATCCGACGTGTCTGCGACAAACGAACGCACCGGAACTTTTACGGCAATCGACCGCTCAAGACAAGCACCGTTTTTCCCTGAAGATGCGGATGGAGGACCCACGCGGGGAGAAAGATCGTTTTCAAACCGTTCGCCCCGGCGCTACACCGGAGGGCGAACGGTTCGCGCCGCCGCGGTTCGTTCCCGTCGGATGCCCTTCATGTTGAGTGTCGGAAGGGAGGATCATCCCTTCCGCTGGGGCACCGAGGGTCGAAACAACGGCGACTTTGGCACGTTCGGCGTTTTACGGAAGATCGACCCGCTCTCCCACCTTGGGTGCTATCACCTTTACGGAAGGCGCTTTGATCGAGCACTGTTTGATGAATTCATCCGCCGACCCGGCCACTATCGGGAAGGATGCGTAGTGTATGGGAAACGCGATTTTGGGCGAAAGCATCTTCACCGCCTCGGCGGCCTGGTAGGCGTCCATGGTGAACACCCCGCCCATGGGCACAAAGGCCACGTCCACCGGATAGAGGCGCGCGTACAAACCCAGATCGCTGAAAAGCCCTGTATCGCCCAGGTGATATACGGTGGTGCCGTCGGCGGTGATGACGATGTTTCCAAGCGGGCAGGCCGAATCAGAGGAATGAAAGGCCGGGGTGGCCCGCACCTTGACCCAGTCCAGGTCCACGCCGCCACCCACCATGTAGCCGAAACCGAAATTCACTACCTGCTTTTCGCTGAACCCTTCCGCGATGATCTTCTTCACGGTCTGTACGGGTCCGCCCAGGAGCGCGCCCGTTTTTCGGCATATGGCGGCCGCGGAACCCATGTGGTCGAAATGGTCGTGACTGATGAGCACCAGGTCAGCGCGTTCTATTTCGTCGACGGTGCAGGGACAGGATGGATTTCCGGCGTCCTTGGCCCAGGTATCGAAAAGGATTACCTTACCTTCCGCCGTGGTGAATTCCACGAATGAATGGCCTAACCAACGAATGCTGCCCGACATAAATTCCTCCTTTTCCGGCGTGTGGCCAAGGCGAGCTACCGTACGTTTTTCGGTACATGTTACACGGGTTTTTTGGTGAATGCATTCCTTACGATACAACGAGCCCCACGCCGCACCGCTTTTTCAACCCGCCGGCTTCAATCCCTGTTTGCCATGAGATGGCGCGATTTTTCATAGAGTTCATCCACCTGCGCCCGAATGTTCGCCCGCTCGGCTTCGGTCGTTTCCCGCATGACCTTTCCCGGTACGCCGAGCACCAGCGAATTCGGGGGAATGCGCTTGCCCGGAGCCACCACGCTTCCCGCTCCGATGATACAGCCGCCGGACACTTCGGCGCCGTCCAGCACGATGGCCCCGATGCCCACCAGGGCCCCCGACCGCACCACGGCCCCGTGAATCACCGCTCCATGGCTGATGATGGACCCATCCTCCACCGCCACCGGATATTTTTCCGGGGCCTCGAGCAGGGCCAGGTCCAGAACCGCCGACCGTTTTCCCACGGAGATGGTTTCGGCGTCCGCCCGCAGCACTGCCATGGGCCAGACGCTGGATTCCGGATTCAGAACGACGTCGCCGATGATCCTGGCCGAAACGTCCACGAAAGCCGTGGGGTCGATGGCGGGAACTTTATCCCGATAGGGAGTGATCCAGCGGGTAGCGTCCATTTCCGTTGCTCCTGTCGCATGGTTTTTAGTGAAATCGAACGTTTCGGGCGGCCTCCGCGCACGTTTCCGACCGCCGATGTGTCGGGTCAGGCAGCCGCCGTTTTGTGCATTTTCACGTTGAGGATGCACGCCGCCCCGGCCACGCAGAAGGCCAGCACATTCAACCATATGCTGTCCCTGCTGATCCACAACAGAATCAACGCCAGGAGAAACCCCCCTCTTTCCAGCCAGCCGACCGGTCGGAAACAGATCCCCATGACGATACTCACCATGAAGATGACCATAATTTCCGCCTTGACGAATTCGTAGAGTATCTGCATCCAGCCGCCTTCCAGCAGAAGTGACGGATAGGTGACCAGCAGAAACGGCACCAGGTAGACCGCAAATCCGAGATAGCAGGCGCGGTACCCCACCTTCGCCGAATCGGCCCGGGCGATCCCCGCCGCCACGTAAGCGGCCAAGGCGACCGGCGGCGTTATCATGGACAGGTTGGCCATGTAAAATCCGAAGAAGTGGGCCGTCATCAAGGAGGCGCCGCCCTTGACCAGGGCCGGAAGGGCCAGAATCGCCACGGTGATGTAGGCCGCGCTGCTGGGCATGCCCATTCCCAGGATGAGGCAGATGAGTGCGGCGAAGAGCCAGAGAAAGGAAGGATGTCCCTCGGACAGCCCGAGGATCATATCGGAAAATTTGAGCCCCAGGCCGGTCAGCGTCAACACGCCCACGATGATCCCCGCGATGGCGCAAGGGACGGCAACGGCCACGGCATTTCGGGCGCCGTCTTCGAGCGATTTGACGATGGTGGCGAATTCCTTCCAGTTGCGGCGAAACAGAATGGAGATCGACTGGATGAGCACGCACGAGACGATGGCCATCAACGCCGACATGCTCACCGTGTACCCCATGCCCATGTACGCGATGATCACGACCACGGGAATAATCATATACGATTGCCGGAAAATCAATCGCCCCATTCCGGCAGTCGACCCGGCAACGGACTTAAGCCCCATCAACACGGCTTCATAATGCACGGCCGTGAACACCGCCGTGTAATAGAGGAAGGACGGCAGTATGGCCGCCAGGGCGATGTCCCAGTATTTGATACCGGTGATTTCCGCCATGATGAACGCCGCGGCTCCCATGATGGGAGGCACGAGCTGGCTTCCGGTGGAGGCCAGAGCTTCGATGGCCCCGGCCGACGCCGGCCGGTACCCGGTCTTGATCATCATGGGAATGGTGAACGTCCCGGAAGTGGTCACGTTGGCGGTGGCGCTGCCGCTGATGGTGCCCAGCAGTGAACTGCTGACCACCGCAACCTTGGCGGGCCCGCCCCGGAAACCGCCGGCCACGGCCACGGCCAGGTCGTTGTAGAATTCTCCCAGCCGCCCTTCCTTCAGGAAGGAGCCGAAAAGGATGAAGAGAAAGACATAGGTGGCCGACACCCGCAGCGGCGCCCCGAACACCCCCTCCTGGGTCAGAATCTGAAATTCGACGAAGTTGTGCAGGTTCACCGACCGATGGGCCAGGTGTCCCGGAAGGAGAAAGCCCAGGAACGCATAGAGGATCGCAATGATGCCCAGAGCGGAAAGCCCCCACCCCAGCAGCCGCCTCCCCGATTCCAGGCAGAGGATGATGATCGCCCAGCCGAAGAACAGATCGCCGGGCAACACCGGATCGGCGAATCGCATACGGGTGATGACCCGATCGTAGTCCAGGAAAAAGTAGAGCCCCGCCCCGAAGGCCAGAAGGATCAGCACCGAATCGATCACAATTCCGGTCTTGCCCAGCCCCTGGATGGGCTTGAGAACAAACGCCAGCACCAGCGCCAGCGCCAGATGGAGCACCACGAGTTGAAAAGTGTCGAGAGCAAAGGTGGCCGCGTTGTAGAGTTGAAGGAGTGACCAGAAAATGCCGACGACGGCGATGAATTGGGCTTTGAACCTGGGGCTCATGGAATTGCCTCTCTCGGGGAAACGGTACTGCGTGCGGAGTTGCGGTCCATTTTATTTCCGGGTCTCGACGGGGGCGGGACGGCCGGACGGGCGAAAAGATTCCGCCCGTCCGCATTGCCTACTATTTCAGATAACCTTTTTCCTTGAAATACTTCTCGGCGCCCGGATGCAGCTTGATCGGGCTCTGGAACGCCTTGGACGGATCGAAGGCCTTGGCGCCCTTGTAGGTCTCCATGATCTCTTTCTTGCTCTCGCACACCGTCTTGGTGATGGCGTAAGCGACTTCATCGGGCAGTTTATCGGTGGTGATGATGCCGGTGGACCAGCCGAGGGTCTTCAGATCGGCGTCGATCCCCTTGAACGTATCCTTGGGAACGGTGGCTTCCTCCAGACCGTACTTTTTCATCAGGGCTTCCATCCGCTCCTTGTTGATCGACAGGAAGTGGAGGCTCACCGTGGTGGACAGTTCCGTCCAGGCGGGATGGCCCGGGGTAGCCACCTGCCCGAAGGCATTGGCCTGGCCGTCTTTCATCATGTTGATGGCGTTGTCGAAGGAGGTCAGCGTGACTCGGCCGCCCCAGCTATTGATGTTGTCGAAGGTAACGCCCGCGTTCTTCAGCACCGTGTTGGTCATCCATTCGCCCGCGCTGCCCTTGGGGAGAACGACCAGCTTGAGGGGGAATTTCTTGTCTTTGATATCGCCGTAGCTGTTGATGTCGACGCCCTTGGCGACGGCCATAAGGTACCAGTAGGTGTCGAGGCCGCTCACCAGGTAGCGAAGCTCCTTGGCGGGCTCCTTGTAGGGTTCTTCACCCTCCACCGCCATGGCGGTCAGGAAGGGAAAGCCCAGGGCGATGTCCACTTTTCCCTGATGCAGCAGCTTGGGATTCCCCGCCCCGCCGCTGTAGGGCATGATGTCCACCACGGAGCCTTCCGGCAGGCCCTTCTTGAGCGCCTGGGCGACCGCCTGGGCCAGAACGTACCAGCCGCTCCCGGAATCGAACGACGCGAAGGTGAGGTTGACCGGCTTCATTTCCGCGGACACGGGGCCGCAGAATACCATAAGAAGCAGGATAGCGGCCGCAGTCGCCAGCAGCGGTTTCCACATCGGATGACCTTTGCCCATTTATCTCCCCTCTCTAGTTTGAACATAAGGACGAATGTCCCTTTCGATTACCTGACACTATTGATAATTTTATTTATCTTTTTGTTTCGTCGTTCCGGCGGGACCCGGAATCCGACATCTTCGGACACAAAGCCGTGAAAGCACTGTCAGGAGCGAACACAAATCGTCTAACGGCTTTCAAATTCAGCGCTTTGCGATACACAATGAAGGGTAGAACCATGGTGTATCTCTATGGTTCTTCATCACTCTCTACGGCCTTCTTGTATCGCTATGCGATATCTTTCCGCCGTTCCATCATATTATCCCTTCGATACAACATCTTTCAGCGTTTTTCCAGCCAATAAACTCACTTTTATCAAGAACTGCCTTTTCCTGCGCCGCTCTTTCTAACGACGTTCGGCAACACTGAAGAAGCAAACGGCACTGCGGGCGGTAATTTCTCATCCGTTGTTCGTTCCGACGGATGAGCTGCGGTTCGCCCGTCTCAATCCATGAACGTTACGGCCAGCCCCAGCCGGTCGGCCAGTTTCGACAGATCGGCGGCGGTTGCGGCGGCCAGAGCGACGCCGTCCTTCAGCTGCCGGGCTTCGCTGCGCACTTCCGGCTCCCCGGGCATGAGGATTTCCCGGACGCCGCTCGCCTTTCCGCTGCTCTTGATCGTGTCGATGTACCGATCCATGCTCTGCCTGAACTCCCGCCTGCCCACGAAACAATCGGGATCGAGCACCATGAACGAATGGCAGGTGCCCTGGATTCTGCTTTCGTCCTCCTCGTAGAGGCTCTTGATGGAGTTGGTCCACTTGCCTCCGGCCAGCAGCGCGGTGAGCATCTCGTGGGCCATGGCCAGCCCATAGCCCTTGTGGCCGCCCACCGGCGCCAACGAGCCACCCGCCTCATAGCCTTCGTACGGATCTTCCGTCGGTACTCCGTTCTTGTCCACCGCCCAGCCCAAGGGAATCTTCTCGCCCTTTTTCCTCGCCAGAATGAGGCGACCCGATGCCACCACCGTGCAGGAAAAATCCACCACCACCGGCGGATGGGCTTCGGCCGGAAATCCGTAGGCCAGCGGGTTGTTGCCCATGATGCGGTCCTTGCCGCCGAAAGGCGCCATCATGGGTGCGGAATTGGAACAGATATAACCGATCAGACCCTTCTCGCAGGCCATGCGCGGGTAGAGTCCGGTGACGCCGAAGTGTCCGCTGTCCTTCACCGTGACCCAACCCACCCCATGCTCCTCGGCCATTTCCATGGCCATGTGCATGGCTTTATGGGAAACCACGTGCCCCATGGAGCCGTTGGCGGTCGCATAAGCGGTGGCGCCCTTGCGACGGATTACGGTGAACTCGCACTTCTTCCGCACGTAGTCCTTTTCCAACCGCTCGATGTAGATGGGGAGCCTCATCACCCCGTGGCTCTGGACCCCGTGCAGGTCCGAGCGGGCCAGCAGATCGGCCGTTATCCCGGCCTCTTCCGCAGGAACACCTACCTTCAGGTAGGCCTGCCGGCAGAATTCCTTCAGGTCCGTAAACGAGACATGGCGCACGTTGGCGTTCGTCATTCTTCTCTCCTTGCGTTGCGGCTGCACGGAATGCGGGCCTCAGATGTTGAGCAGGAACGCCGGGTTGTTCTGAACCATGATCTTCAAATGCTCGTAGGGAATTCCCTTTTCCAGCAGCACGCGCAAGAAGATGCGCAGCCCTTCGGCCGGGGGCGGATTGTGGACCTGTCCGAGGTCCGTCGCCAGCACCGTACGTTCGGGACCCACGGCCTTGATCATCTCCACCACGCCGTCGATGCCCGCCTTGGTGGGCCACATGGCGAACATGAAGATGGCCAAGTGTTCGATGAAAGCCCCCATGTTCGCCAGTTCCTTCTGTTCCTCGATGGTCCCGTTGATGATGTATTCCGGGTGGTTCACGTACAGCCGCTTCACGCCCCGTTCCTTGGCCGCCTTGATCACGGCTTTTGCTTCCGGAATGCACAGGTGGCCGGTGGCCAGCATGATGTCGGCGTCGGCGATGAGGTCGATCACCTCGTACACCTCGGGAATGAGCTTTCCCTTGTCGTCGAAAACGGTGATGGGCTTTTCCTTCAGTTTGTGTTTGGACGCCATCTGCATCGACTTGCCGAATTCGGGAGCACCCATCTGGTCGAGGTGGTTCTTGGCCGACAGGGTGGGGAACCACACGATCTTGGCGCCCAGTTTGACGGCGGCGTCCACGGCAAAGGGGTTGATGCCGCCCACGGCGTTGTTGAGCACCACGCCGCCGTAAACGTCGATGCCGTTCACCAGCTTGCGCACGAAATACATGCGGTCGGACGTGTAGCCGTGGTGTTCCTTCAGCACCACTGCCCGCATCCCCATTTTCCGGCAGCCTTCCGCCGCTTCCACGTGGTCCACCAGCCGAGGGAAAAGACTCGGCGCCGAATGGATGTGGAGGTCGATGGCTCCCTGCAACAGTTCCAGATCTTCTCTCATGTACAATGTCTCCTTTGGTCGTTACGTCCCTGTCCGGAGGGATGTGGTATGGCGATCTTCACCCGGCGTCGATTCACCCCGTTTGTTGCGCGACGTGCAAGGCATTGCAGCCAAGGTTGCGCTCGGCGTCCGGAGTCGTGGCCCGGCACCTGAGGTCCGTCTCCTCGTGCGGATGAAACAGCCGGAGATACTCGCGGGCGGAATCGAATAGGTGCTCCCTGGAGAGCGCGATGAATTCCGCCTTGTTCCTCGTTTCCAATGAGAACAGTATGCGATCGTGGTAATCGAGGGCTCGTTTCCGCAGTTCCGGGTAGGTGTAGGTGAGATAGCGGACCCTCCCGGTGAGCGAGATGAGCCGCCGGATTTCCTCACTGAGGAACGCGTTGCCCGCCACGCGGTAAATGACGGCGTGGAAATCCTCGTGGTTGCGTACCAGCTTCCGGTCGATGCTCGGGTTTGCGTGGAGAAGCTGCTGGAGCGCAGCCATGGACGCGACGTCTTCGGGCGTGAGTCTGTCGAAGGCGAGGTCCGCCGCCATGACTTCGAGGTGAACCCGAAGCAGGTAAAGGTTGCAGACCTGCTTGGCCGTGAAGTCCGCCAGGAGAGCGCCTTTGTTGGAATGCCGCGCGACCAGCCCCCGATCTTCGAGGATGGTCAAGCACTCCCTCACTACACTGCGGCTCACCGAAAACCGCTGCATGAGTTCGACTTCCACCAGCCTCTGGTGCGGGCGCAATTCTCCGGTCATAAAGGAGTATTCGATGCCGCTGATCGTATCCTTTATTGTATCCATGATTGTCTTCTCGATTGTCTACAATTTTATTTACAGTGATGACCGCGAACTCGTCAAGCGAAAATTCAGCCGACGGTCTTCGCACGGAAGCGGTATCGCCGGGCACGGGAAGGGGTGCTATGGCTGCGGGAAGGCTTTTGCCGGAGTTTGGGAGAGGAAGGGCAGAGCGGCGTTCGGCGTGCCGTGGGGGCGGGTTTCAAACCCGCCCGGCCGATTACCCGGCCGCTACGGCGTTGATCCGCTCGTAGTAGGAAAACATTTCTTCGGCCTCGGCCGGATGGAAAACGATCATGTATTCCTTCATGGAGAGGACGAGGTGTTCCAGGGCCAGGTGCTCGAACGCTTCGAAGTCCCGGTCCCTCAGCATGCGGATCATGTCGTCGTGCTGCTTCAGCACCACGTTGCGCCGGGACGGGTGGGTGTAGGAAAGGTAACGCACCGGGGCGCTCATGAGGATGAGCCGTCGCATTTCACGCTCCAGGAATACGTTGTCCGCGGCCCGGTGCACGATCCCGTGAAACGCTTCGTGCACTTTGACGAGCTGCTTGTCCGTGTGAGGCGAACTTTTGAGCTGCGCCTGCAACGCTTCCATTTCCCGGATGTCCTCGTCGTGCAGGTTCCGTACGGCGAGCCGGCAGACGATCCGTTCCAGGGACGTGCGCAGAAAATAGATGTCGCACACTTCCTTGGCCGTGTAGTCCACCACGAAAGCCCCGCGGTTGGAATGGCGCACCACGAGGCCGCGTTCTTCCAGCACCCGCAGGATGTCGCGCACCACTCCCCGGCCCAGGGAAAACCGTTCCATCAGTTCGGCCTCCACCAGCCGCTGTTTGGGCCGGATTTGCCCTGTCATAATTGAGTACTCGATCTCTTCGATCACGTCGTCGATGGGAATGGTAATCCTGGTCGCCATGCAACCGCACTTAAAAGGAAGGTTCAAATTTGTCAATATTATTCTGGCGCCCCATCGAGACGGCGTGGGCGAGAGCCGGGGAATGGTTCCGATCGTCACCGGGGCCACAATGAACCCAGGGGTCGACCGGCCGGTCGCCTTCCGACGTTCATTTGTGAAAAAACAGCACGCGTGGTATGAAGAGGTTCCGGAATAACCTCATTTCGGCGTTCGGATTGCCGAAATGAACGAAAACGACTGAATAACAGAACTGCTGAGGCAATCTGGCCTGTCCGATAACTCGAATGCGTCGCTCCGGTAAGCGTTGCAAAGAGGGGCGGGCTCTTGCCGAAGATCGATAGGAAAACATATTATGGACACATCGACATTGATGTGGGGGATGGTATTCGGCTCCATCGGGATGGGGTACTTCGTTTACGGAAAAAAACAGGCGCGGGCCATCGCTCTGCTGTCCGGCATCGGACTCTGCGTTTTTCCCTATTTCGTCTCCAACGTGTATCTCATGGTCCTTATCGGTATTGCGTTCATGGCCTTTCCGTTTTTGCTGCAGTTTTAGCACCCACAAGGGGCGACCGGCCGGTCGCCCCTACCATCGGTCTTACGCCGAAATCGCTGGGTGCGTTGATCGCCGGTTTCAAATCCGCCTCTACTTCGGGCATCAATATATTGCACAATACGCCCGGTACCCGGATATGGCAGCGCAATTATTATGAACACGTCATCCGGCAGGACGACAATCTGAACAAAATCAGGGAATATAAACTCGTTTCGACGCTGCCTGAGCCTTCCCCACCGAGACATGCAAGGCTCCGGCAGGTGGAATCCCCCCTTTGCAAAGGGGGGCAGGGGGGATTTCCCAGCTTTCCCATCAAAATCCCCCTAAATCCCCCTTTTCCAAAGGGGGACTATCATTTCCGTCGGTGAGTGCTTGCCTAGAAGGAATCAGTCGCCGGACGCCTTGAGCCACACCGCTGCGGTCCAGCCCCAGATGGCGTTGTACAGCACCACGAACAGCGGGGTGGCCATCCCCAGTTGCAGTCCCATGGTGCCCTTGCCCGCTATATGGGGGAATATGTAGAAAAGCTGTACCAGCGTGGGCCCCAAGCTCAGGATGAGCCCGCGAAGAATAATGCTCGACCGGAAAACCGGGAGGAGAAAGAGAATGCCCCAAATCCCGCCCCATACCATTTTCGAGTAGATCAGGGTATTGGTAAGCGGCGGAGCGATGTGCACGCCGAACTGGATGGTGATGCCCAGGGCCCCCGCGCCCCACACCGCCAGTGCGTTGAGCAATCCCCCCAGGCTCCCGGCCGCAAAGACGTTTCCCAGCTTTCTCATGGCCGTTCCTTCCGTGTGATGGTGTTTCAGGCCGTTGCTGCGGTCCGTTTCGGTCCGTCGCCTTCGGCGGCGGATGCAGACTACCCCGGTATGTCCCCCACCCCGTCCAATACGTAACTCGGCCGGTAACCGAACCGCTTCAGGTCTTCCCGAGACGTGACGCCGCTCAGCACCAGCACGGTGGCGATGTCCGATTCCACCCCCGCGATGATGTCGGTGTCCATGCGGTCTCCGATGATGGCCGTTTCTTCAGGTTCGCAGTTCAGCCTTTTGAGGGCCTGACGCATCATGAGCGGATTGGGCTTGCCCACGAAATAGGCTTTCCGCCGGGTGGAGAGTTCGATGGGAGCGGTGAGCGATCCCGTGGCCGGAATAATGCCTCGTTCGCCGGGACCGGTGAGGTCCGGATTGGTGCCGATGAGCTTGGCTCCGCCCAGAACGAGATTGATGGCGTGCTCGATTTTTTCGAACGAATAGGAACGCGTCTCCCCCACCACCACGTAATCCGGATTGACATCGTTCATGGAAAAGCCCGCTTCGTAGAGGGCGTTGGTGAGGCCCGATTCCCCGATGACGTAGGCGCTCCCGCCGGGGCATTGGGAAGCGAGGAAACTGGCCGTGGCGAGGGCGCTGGTGTGAAAATGAAACTCATCCACCATGATGCCGAGCCGGGCGAGTTTCTGCTGGAGTTCGCGCGGCGATCGTTCGCTGCTGTTGGTCAGAAAGAGAAACTGCTTGTTCTCGGCCTTCAGCCAGTCGACGAACTCGACAACGCCGGGCAGCAGCCGGTTTCCGTGGTACAACACTCCGTCCATGTCGCAGATGAATGATCGTTTGGACCTCAGAACTTCCATACCGGCACTCCCTCCGGGGCTGTGGCACACCAATCGTTTCCGCATCCCATGGGAACACGGTTCGGCCGCATCCGTCAAGATGCCGGACGCAGCGGAGTGCGGAGCGCGGTATTCGCCTGCCCGTGCACCCTCACCCCTTCGTAGGAGGGTTCCATGCGCAGGTTCCCCTGCCGGTCGTGCAACCGGCCCTGAATACGGGTGAGGAATCCGTTGGTGAACACCTGGGTCTGCACGCCGAGCAGGGATTCTCCCGAGGCGGCGACGATGCGGAACCCGTCGGCGGCGGCCCTGAACAGGCAGCCTCCGGGGTTGGCGCTAACCGTATTCTCACGCAATTCAAGCAGAAGAGCGCCCGAATCGTCGAACAGGCGGGCCGAAATACGGGGGGTGGACCTTTCAGGCGGCACTACGTCGGCCAAAAAAAAGAATTCCTCGCCGGAATCCGGATCGCCCAGGACGAAGCCGGGGGTGAGGACGTTATTGACCAGATAATTATGGTGAGCGCTGATGATGCTTTCGGCGTATTTCATGGCACGGCCCCCGGTTTACATTCTCTTGCGCAACGCTTCGATGAGGGCGGCGACCACGGCGCGGCCGTCTCCCACCAGTCCCAGGTCGGCCATACGGAAGATGGGAGCGTTCGGATCGCGGTTGACGGCCACGATGGTTTCCGCCCCCTGGATGCCCGACGTGTACTGAAGCGCGCCCGAGGTCCCGATGGTGATGAGCAGCCGGGGCTTGACACTCTTGCCGGTCTGGCCCAAAAGCCGCTCCTCTTCCGCCCAACCGGAACGCACCACCGGCCGGGTGGCGCCAACTTCGCCTCCCAGCAAGTCCGCCAATTCCGAAAGCAACCGGAAATTTTCCTGCGATCCCATGCCCCTGCCGCCGGCCACCACCACCGGGGCGTTGTCCAGGTTGACCTGCGGGGTCTGGGCCGACCGGCTGCGCACGACCTGCACCCGCTCGTCCGGACGGACGTCGATTTCCGGGTAGAGGATGCGCCCCACGGCCGTGTGGTCGTGGACCAGTTCACGAAAGGTGCCGGGATGCACGGTGGCCATCTGCGGCCGGTGGTGAGGCGTCACCACCTGGGCCAGCAGCTCTCCGCCCCAGGAAGGGGTGGTCTGCACCAGCAGCCGGGTTTCCGGATCGATCTCCAGGGCCACGCAGTCGGCGCTGAGGCCGGTTTTCAATCGTTTGGAAAGCCGGGGAAAAAGTTCCCGCCCGAAGGAGGTGGCCCCGCCCAGCAGGATTTCCGGCCGGAACTCTCGAATCAGTTCGGCAATGACCGTGGTGTAGGTTTCCACCTGGTACTCTTTCAGAAAGGGGTGGTCCGCCACCATGATCACGTCCGCCCCGTGGGCCACGTATTCCATGGCGTACTGATGCACCTGTTCGCCCAGCACCAGCACGGTGAGTTCCGTGTCCAGCGTGCGGGCCAGCTCCCGCCCCTTGGCGATGAGCTGCAGGGTCACCCGGTTCTGGAAATAGTTCCGGTAATCTCCGAATATCCATACTCCCCTGGCGTCGCTATTCACGTTGTGCCTCTTCGTCCAGGATGGTCAGGGACTCAAGTTTCTTGATAAGGCGCTCCACCAGCACCGGGGTCGTTCCGGTCACCATTTCCGCCTTTCCCCGGGGGGGAGGCGTAAACATCTTCACCACGCGGGTGGGCGACCCGTTCAACCCCACTTCGTCCGGTTCAAGGCCCAGGTCGGCGGCGGTCCAACAGGTAATTCCGCCTCCGGAGAACGCCCGTTCGATGTTCCCCAACGGAATGGAACGCAGCCCGGTCATTTCATAGGAAACGGTGAGCAGCGCCGGCAGGCTCACCCTCACCAGGTCCACAAACCCGTCGCTCGTGCGCCTGACCACCAGACCGCCCTGTTCCGTATGGATTTCGTTCACCTGGCATACCTGGGGAAGATCGAGTTCCTCGGCGATCTGGGGTCCCACGTGTCCGGTGTCGCTGTCCGATGTCTGGCGTCCGCACAGAATCAGGTCGGGAGCCGGATCGAGCTTCCGGATGGCGGCTGCCAGGGCGTGGGAGGTTGCGAGCGTATCTGCTCCGGCGAAGGCGCGGTCGGTGAGCAGCACGCCCCGGTCCGCTCCCGCGGCCAAAGCTTCGCGCAGCGCCTCTTCACTCTGGGGAGGCCCCATGCTCAGCACCGTGACGGTCCCCCCCTCCTTTTCCTTGAGGGCGAGGGCCGTTTCCAGGGCCACGCAGTCCAGAGGATTGATGACGCTCTCCACGCCTTCCCTGATGATGGTCATGCGCTCCTGGTCGATCCTGATAGAGAGCACGTCGGGCACTTGTTTGATGCAGACGACGATGTTCATAGGGTTCCGTTCGACTTCCCCGCTCCGGCGTCCCTCATCTGGCGAGGGCGCGGGCGATGACCAGCCGCTGAATTTCGGAGGTTCCTTCATAGATTTCGCATACCTTGGCGTCCCGGTAGAACCGCTCCACGGGGTACGCCTTGGAATAACCGTAGCCGCCGTGAATCTGCACGCCCGAACGGGACGCATCCACGGCGGTTTTGGCCGCATAGAGCTTGGCCATGGCCGATTCGACGGCATAAGGTTTTTTGTCGTCCCGCAGCCGGGCCGCACGGTGGACGAGCAGCCGGGAGGCGTCGATGGACGTTGCCATGTCGGCCAGCATGTTCTGCACGGCCCCGAAGGAAACCAGCGGCTGCCGGAACTGGTAACGTTCCTTGGCGTACTTGATCGACGCATCGAGGCAAGCCTGGGCGATTCCCAGCGATTGGGAGGCGATGCCGATCCGGCCGCCCGAAAGGGACGCCAGGGCGATCTTCAGCCCTTCCCCTTCCTTGCCCAGTATGTTCTCCGAAGGCACCCGGCAGTCGTGCAGGGAAATGGGACACACGGGATTGCCGCGCATGCCCATAAGGTCTTCCACCGGCCCCTTTTCCAGCCCTTCCCGGCCGGATTCCACGATGAACACCGTGTAACGGGGCTTTTCCTTGGGCGGATTGGACAGGGCGAAAATGAGGTTCACCCCCGACGCTCCGCCGTTGGTGACGAACACCTTGTTGCCGTTGAGCACCCACGAGTCTCCGTCGCGGACGGCATTGGTTTCCAGGGACGAGGCATCGGATCCGGCGTTGGGTTCGGTGAGGCAGAAGGTGCCGATCTCTTCCCCCCGCGCCATGTGGACCAGGTAATTCGACCGCTGAAATTCGGTGCCGAACTCGTACACCGGGTAGGTGGCCACGCTGTTATGGACCGATACCAGAAGCCCCACGGCCCCGCTCACGCGGGAGAGTTCCTCGATGACGATGGCGCAGCTCACCGCATCCAGCCCGGCGCCGCCGAATTCGTGGGGGATTTCCAACCCCAGGTAGTTCAGTCCGGCCATCGTCCGCACCACATCCCAGGGGAATTCCGACGTGGCATCCATGGATGACGCCGCCGGCCCGATGGTCTCCTCGGCGAATTTTCTCACGGTGCGCCGTATGACCGCCTGTTTCTTTGTTGGTTCGAGCTGCATCAGATTCTCATCCGTCGCTTATGGGAGCCCGCACTATAGAAGACCTGGCAACGGGAATCAAGCGCGCGCCAACAGAAAGGTGCCGGCATGTCGGGTCATCCCATGAACGTTCGCGAATTATACCCTTCCGAGGAACGCTCACAGCCGGGGACGGCTGTGCTCCACGAACGGATCGTTTCAACACCGCGATCACCCATGGAGCACGGGCGCCCTCGCCTGTGCGTTTGGAAAAACGCCCTTCCCTTCAAATGGTTTCGCTGCCGGTCGAAAGGTATCGAACCATGAAAGGAAACAAGCCCCGCGCCATGCCCTCTTCCGGCAAGCGGGTTTCACCGCAGCCAGTAGAACGCTTCCCGTGCCTTCTTGTGCAGACGCCCGATCACCTCGTAGGCTTCCTTCAACATACGCTGCGACCACGGAGACAGTTCGTGGGGATCGAGAAAGCTGTCCGGTTCCCCTCCTTCCAGCAGCACCTTCACCATGTTCTTCAGCCGTAATTCCACCAGGTGGTTCAGGGCCTCGGTAAGCGATTCCGCCTCCTCCGGGGTGAAGGCTTCCCGCTCCCGTAGGGCGATAATCCGCTCCCAGGTATTGGTTTCCGCCACCCCGTGCAGCAGCGAGAAGACGCGCACCAGATTGATGATCATGAAGGTGCCGTTGGCCTTTATGTTCAGCTTCCCCTTGCGGCTGCCCGATTTTTCCACCATGAACTGGCGGAAGAGGGTGAGCGGCGGACTTTGACGCAGGGCTGCTTCGGCCACATAGGTCAGCGTTCCGGGATTTTCCCGGAACCCGGCCAGAAAGTTCCCGCGAAATCGGTCGAAGAACTTCTCGTCGCCATGGATGAAACGCAGGTCGGCAAAAGTGATGAAGGCCAGCAGATTCTTGTCGTCGGCATCGGCAGTCCATCGATTGATGCGGCGCATCCAAGCGGCGGGAGTCCCCGACCAGTCGGGATTGACGGCCATCATGCCTCCGGGGCAGCGGGGAAAACCGCAGGCCTCAAGTCCTTCCACGGCCCGTGCGGTGAAACGGGCGAAGTAGTTGGACACCTCCGGCGGCGCGGGATCGTCGCAATCGATAATGATGCCGTTGTCCTGGTCCGTCACCAGGGTCTGTTCCTTGCGGCCTTCGCTGCCCAGTCCGATCCAGGCGAAGGGCGCGGGCGGCGTTCCCAGCCGTTCGAGCGCCATCCGCAGCACCCGTCTCGTGATGCGGTCGTTGAATTCGGTGATGATGGTACACACCTGCGACGGAAGCGCGCCTTCGGACAGCAACGTCTGAACGAGCCGGTTGACGGAGAACCGTACACTGGACAACCCCATGAGCGTCTCCTGACGCTCGATGGTGTCCAGAATGGTGAAAACACCCAACCCGCGGTACCTGAGTATGTCCCGGGTACTCAATACTCCCGCCAGAAATCCCCGCTCGAGCACTACGAGGCAATCGGCGCGGTTTTTCACCATCACGGCCAGGGCGTCGAAGAAGAACGCATCCTTTTCGATGGACGAGAACGTCCGGTTGACGAAATCCCCCGCGGCCATTCCCCGCCACTCCTGGCGGCCGAAAAGCCGTTCGGCGGCCAGGTCCTTGAGGCTGATGGTTCCCAGCACCCGGCCGTCGTTGTCCAGTACCGGTACCAGGGGAACGTCGTTTTCGACGAGCTTCTTGAGCACCTCCCCGATCCGATCGTCGTGGCGGCAGGTTTCCGGCCGAGAGTTCATCAGTTCGGACACGCGCTTGCGTAAAAGGTACGGTTCCACCCGCAAGGTGGGATCGCCGGACAGGAGATCGCTCAGTTCCCGCACCTTTTCCTCCGCCTCCCTGCGTCTGGTGACGTCCCGGCTGACCGCCACGAATCCCTCGATTTTCCCTTCGGCATCCAGCAGGGGCGCCTTGTTCACCCAGATGACGTGTTCCCCGCCCCGTCTGTCCAGAATGACGCCCTCATAGGAGTTCCCCTTCCCCGTCTTTTCAATGAGCCGAAGCTGCCGGTCCGCGAATTCGGGGTCTTTGTACAGGTTCTTTACGTTCATGCCCGCCGCTTCGGCCTGACGGTATCCGGTGATCTCCACCGCCGTCCGATTGAAATAGGTAATGGCGCCTTCCAGATCGGTGGCGATGATGATGTCGTGGGCGGAATTGAGAATCTGCTCCAGAAAATGCTGCACGTGCCGCAGGGTTTCGATGGTCTCCCGCCGTTGGGTGATATCCCTGGTGGTGGCCACGAACCCGATCACGGCCCCGCTTTTGTCCTTAAGGGGAGCGCGGGAAACGGAAAAAAGCCGGTCACTGCCCTGCTTGGTGCGTATCAGCGCTTCAATGGTGTGGGGTTGTCCCGTCCGTCCGATGCGTTCCAGCGACCGGCGGCACTCCTCGGGGTCCCGGTAGAGGCTGCACAGGTGGGTGCCCACCACCTCGTCGCGGAGGTATCCGGAGAACCGTTCCGCCGCGGAGTTGAAATAGGTGATGATGCCCCGCCGGTCCGTGGCCACGATGATGTCGCCGGCCGACTCCAGAATGTGGCCGGTGAGTTCGCCCGGGACGGCGGCGTGGGGGGAGTTCCCCCGCGCGGTTTCACCGTCCGCGGAGGGCGTCGACGTCGGGTCTTCCGTGCGTGCGGTCATGTCGGCCATAGTGCCGTAAAACGTGCGAAAAGTACAGCCGGGAGAAGGCGATTGATAAGGCCGTCAATTTCGGCATCATCACCGGTGGTAAGATACAAACAGTACCTGCCGTAGGTCACGTGCAGGCTCCCCCCTCGCCCCCCTCGCCCCCCTCGTCTGAGGCGGGCAAGGGGGGAGCCGGGGGGGAATACGATGCACGAACGTGGCTCGGCATCACCACGAATTCACGCAAGGCGATTATTGCCGCGAATCTGCGCCGTATCTTTCGGCTGCACCGGTGGTGCCGGGAGAACGGTTCACAAGAATCCTTCGTCCGGGTCCCACGGCAGGATATCTTCCTCTTCATGCCCGTACTGCTGCCGCAGGTAGTCCATGGTGCAGACGCGAAGAGATTCCTCGTACCTGGAAGCACCGGAGATGATGCTCTTCTTGTCCGTCTTCTCGTGCATGAGCATCATTTTGATCGCCACCTTGGCCGGCTGGGGAAAATCGTCGGGGAAGGACAACGGGTCCAGCGTGGCCCCTCTCCTCAGCGCGTACGCTCCCAGCATGGCGGCCGCGGTGTCCCAGACTTCACGGACGGTGGAAGCGGACGCGGACAGGTCGTCCAGGACGTCGGTGCAGTATTTGGCCACGGTGGACAAAGGGTCCTGGCAATAGCCGCAGCTGGATTGGCAATCGCTGGCCACATATACTTCCGGCTGCATGTACACGGTGAGCGTCTCTTCCAGAAGGCCCTTGGCCATGGTGGCGGCGGGCTTGATGGACAGGAAAGGATTTTCCTTGATGGAGTGGGAACTCTCCTGAAGATAGTAGGCGGCAAAAGCGGTGGTTTTGGCGGCGTCGCAGAAACGGTTGAGCCGCACGAGGTAGAGGGCACGCTTGAAGGTGATTTTAGCCGCCACCGCGTTTCTTTCCATGACCTCCCGTTCCGGTGGGCGTATCTTCAGATGTTCCGGGATAGCCACGTCACGGATGATGATCTCCAGCCCTTTTTCCAAGATTTTCAGGAGCATCAGATTGCCGGTGGTGATTTCGTATTCGAAATCGGACAGCTGAATGTCGGAGAACGCCTGGGTGCGGAAATATTCGTAGCGGAGCACCCGATCGGTGGCGAACACCTCCAAGGAGAGTTGGCTCAGGGACTCCTTTATGGCATGGAGGGGCTTATAGGGAGGCTTTTCAACGGTAATCCGCGGCCTGTCGGCGTCGTGATCCGCCTTTTGCGATAATGAGAAAGACAAGAGCATACCCTCACTGGAAGAATATCGCACAATACCAGCGAAAACGGTATTTCTCAACCTTTCCCGGCCGCAACGGAATTCTCGTCCAACTCCCTCGCTTTTCGTGTGCCTTCCTGTTCGTCCACGAACCAGAGCAGTGTTCCGCCGCAGATGAACAACACTACGATCGACAGCAGGGCCAGTCGGGGACTGCCGGTAAGCATGCCGACCCATCCCATGAGGAGCGGGCCGATCACCGTCGCGAATTTTCCCAGCATGTTGTAGAACCCGAAGAACTCTCCCGCGAGCGTGGAGGGAATGATCCGCGAGTAGAAGGAACGACTCAGGGACTGCACTCCTCCCTGCACCAACCCCACGGTGACGGCCAGAATGTAGAACTCCCTCACGTGGGACATGAACACCGCCCAGACCGTCACGGCGATATACACGACAATGGCGATGAGAATTCCGGCCCTGGTGCCCAGCTTCTCACCGATTCTGCCGAACGCGATGGCTGCGGGAAACCCCACGAACTGGGTGATGAGCAACGCCAGGATGAGGCTCTTGGAATCAAAGCCGAGCGACATGCCGTAGTCGACCGCCATGCGAATGGCCGTATCCACGCCGTCGATGTAGAGCCAGTATGCCAGCAGGAAAAGCATGACGACCTTCAGCCGGCGCACGCGGCCGAACGTGGATGCGAGCTGGCGGAACCCCGCCGTCACCATCCTGCCGCCCCCGCGGCGATGGACGACGTCCGGCTCCCGTACCCATATCATGACCGGAATGGAAAAGACGGCCCACCACACCGCAACCGTGAGGAACGACCAGCGTACGGCCTGGGCGGAGTCCGCCAGGTGAAAGAGGGCGGGCTTGAGTGTCATGAGAACGTTGAGTGCGAAAAGGAGCCCTCCGCCGAGGTAACCCAGGGAAAACCCCAGCGCCGAAACCATGTCCGATTCCTCGGGTCGCGCGACGCTGAGCAGAAGGGAATCGTAGGTTACGTTCCCCAGCGAAAATCCGAGAATTCCCATAATATAGAGGGCGGCGGCCGTCAGCCAGTCCCCTTTGGCCACGAAAAACATGCCGCCGGTCATGACGATGCCCATGACGGCGAAAAAAGCCAGAAACTTCTTCCTGGCTCCGCCCCGGTCCGCCACGGCTCCGATCACCGGGGCAAGGGCGACCACGATGAGGCCGGCGATGGAATTCGCAGCTCCCAGGCGAAACGTGCCGACGGTGGTCTCCACGCCGGTATTCCAGTACTGGCGGAAAAAGACCGGAAAGAATCCGGCCATGACTGTGGTGGCGAAAGCGGAGTTCGCCCAATCGTACAGAGCCCAGGAAAGTACATTTCTCCCAAACCGCATGCCGCCACCTCTCCGCCTTCGATCCCGTGGGCTCTGTTTTTCTCTTCGTCCGTCACGAGTGTTAATCGCACGATGGTTAGTTTTTTATGAGGCTCCGCAGGTCGCGGGATGGAAGAAGCCGGCGTATCTGTACTTCCCATGCAGTTGACAGCCGCGGCTTTCCTCCTGCATAATTGTTTGGCTGCCCTATTTTTTCCGTGCCGCACCTACGATTCGTTGGTAAACCATGTTTGTCAGCATTTTCATGACGTTTGTCTCTTTTTCGACGCCGTCATCCATTTTTATAGACCTATACGTCAAATTTATGTTATAATCCGATCTTGCGTCAGACTTATCTCCCTCATTCCCCAATGGATGAAGCATGCACTGGATAAAAAAGGAGTACAAGAAAAAAGCAAGGGCTCTGGAGCGAGAGACCAGAAAGCTGCAGTCCCAATTGCGGGTCATCGAGCAGGAAGGATTTTTTTCGGATCGAGAGATCGACGAAAAAGAACTTCGCATGGAAGAGTTGAAAAACCTGTTGGCGAAAGCCGAACGGGAACTCAATCTGCTTTGGCACCTGGATAAAGGTGGGGCTTTACGTTCGCTGCAACTCGAAGACCGAGTCTCCGTGGGAGCTGAAAAAATCGACCAGCCGGTAAGCGTCGCCCAAGGTGGAAAGGCATAGCGGATACGGCTGCACCGTCCCGTTGAACGAAGTATTTCGGACCGGCATGATGCATATATCTCTCCGACACCCTCACAGCGCGCACCCTTGTCACATCTTTTTCAGCGATCTTCCCGGCCGGTTCGAGCGGACGTGGAGTAGTGGCTGACGGCTCCGGAACCACGGACTTCACGTCCCGGTTCCATCCGAATACGCCGGTGCTTCCACCGCAACGGCTTCTTTTCGAAAAATTCGCTCCCCGCATTGAGTTGAGCCCGCCGGCGTGGTAACGTGACCGGCAGTTCTTTCCCCCCGGAATGAAAACTGCGGAGAAAATACATGAAGAGACGATCCGTTGTGGGTTTCATGGTCCTGGCCGTCGTGGCGTTGACCGTTTTCCCGGCATTGACAACCGAAGCATCCAAGGAGAAGCCAGTGGTAGTGATCGAGACATCAATGGGCAACATCACCGTGGAGTTATGGGAAGAGAAGGCTCCCGTCACCGTGAAAAATTTCCTGGCCTATGTGGATGAGGGATTCTTTGACGGTACGGTCTTCCATCGAGTGATAAAGGACTTCATGATCCAGGGCGGCGGTTTTACCTCCGACATGAAGCAAAAGGATACCAAGGGCGCCATACGCAACGAAGCCCGTCCGGAACTGAAAAACGAACGCGGAACCATCGCCATGGCCCGAACGGCCGTCGTGCACAGCGCCACCGCGCAGTTCTTCATCAACGTGGCCGACAACGAATTCCTGGACCAAAAAGACAAAACCCCCCAGGGTTTCGGCTACGCGGTCTTCGGCAAGGTGGTTGAGGGTATGGACGTGGTGGACAAGATCGTCCATGTGAAAACCACTTCCTCCGGTCCTTTCCAGGACGTGCCCAAGGAGCCGGTAATCATCAAGTCGATCAAACGTTCGGCCGAATAGCGTTTCCCGTCCGGGCGATACGTTTCGCCCCCTGTTCGCGCACCTTCTCATGACGAGCGAACGCACCCCGGGGCCCGCCTTCCCCGGGGAAACACCCTTACTGCCGATAGTACTTCATGGCTTCGGGAATCAGCTGTCGAATATTTTCGATTCTGGTCTGATCCGCCGGGTGGGTGCTCAAGAACTCGGGTGTTGATCCGCCGCTTTTCTGTTGAGCCATCCGCTGCCAGAAATCCGCCGCTGCGTGAGGATCGTACCCGGCCATGGACATGAAGATGAGCCCCAGGTGGTCCGCTTCCGACTCCTGCAATCGGCTGTACGGCAGGAGCACCCCCACCTGGCTTCCCACCCCGAAAGCCGACATGAACAGCTGTCGGGTTTCCGCCGGTTTTTCCGCCAGCGCAACGCTCAGGGCCTCCCCGCCCATTTGCACCAGCAGACTCTGGCTCATCCGCTCGTTTCCGTGATTGGCGATGGCATGCGCGATCTCATGCCCCATGACCACGGCCAGCCCGGCTTCGCTCTGCGCCACGGGGATGATCCCCGTGTATACCACCACTTTGCCTCCGGGCATACAGAAGGCGTTGACGGCGTCGTCCTTTACCAGATTGAATTCCCACTTGTATCCCTGCAACCTGTCGCTCATGTTGTTGTTGGACAGGTATGCTTCAACCGCCTTCTGAATCTTTTCCCCCGTCCGTTCCACCATGCGGGCATCCGATGTCCCGTTCACCACCTGGTGCTCCTTGAGGAAATCGTCATAGGCGTCAAACGACATGGAATTGACCTGCGAGGCGGGAATGAGGCTCAGTTGTTGCCGACCGGTTACGGGAACGGTTTCGCAGGCAAAAAGAAACAGCGCTATTGCCGCCAGGATCAAACATTTTCGCGCCATGTCGTTACCCTCCTTTTTCAAAGCGAATATTATCCGCCGTTTTTTGGTTCAGGCTTCCATAGTAGTATTGAAATTTCTCTGCGCCAAGGGGCGCGGGAGGGAAATACGATTGCGGGGGGGAAGCAGGGGGCTGATCTGCCTTCGGAAAGCGGTTCGAAACTTCCGCGGCGGCATCGCCCGAAAACCTCCAAAAGGGGCCGGGCGCCGGGGAAAGGGACGATGGGCGGCAAGCGCCTGAAATCGTCCTCGTTTGCTGAAATTTGTCGGTTAATTTTACAGTTCACCGGGAGCCAAAAACGCTATTAGGTTGATTTTTAACGATATTTAATCTGGTACATATATTGCAAAATATTGTTCAGAAATCCCACATTTGCAATAAGAGGGGGGCAGGCCGATGAAAGTGCATACTTACCACTGCGAACGATGCGGCAGCGATTACTCGTTCCTCGAAGCCCATCCGAATCGACGCCGATGCCCCGAGTGCAAGAACGTCCTTTCCATTCTGACGGAAAAACGGGACGTCTCTCCGGGGGTTACCTGGCACGTACAATTGGCCGACGGAGATAGGCATGTCGATACCGAAGAGACCGTCAAACTCGGAGCCTCCTGGCCCGAGGCCTGCCATTGGGGGGTGAGGACTGCTTGATCGAAATGCACACCGTCGGTAGGGGAAGAGGAAACGTTCGGTGACGTCGGGGGAAAAGCGATTTATTGCGGACTTCCTTTCTCAGCTCGCAAAGCCGACGGAAATACGGCTGATCGAAACGGACGACGCACGGACCGAGAGTTTCGCGGCCTTCGGGCGTGAATTGCTGGGCGAATCGGACCGTATCCGCGTGGCCCGCGGGAAGGGAGAGCCGGGAGAGCCGCCCGGTTTTGTCATAGCTCCGAACGTGATCTATCACGCCGTTCCCGGGGGACCGGAAATGGTTTCGTTTCTGGAGGCGATTCTCTTTTCCGGCGGACACCGTACCCCGGACAGCGCACTTCGGGACGAACTCCGATCGCTGGAAACGCCGGCGGACATCACCGTTTTTATCGGCCCCGAATGCAGATTCTGCCCCGAAACCGTCCGAAAATTCATCCCGCTGCCTTTTGCCAACGATCATATCCGGCTGACCGTCGAGGACGCGCTGTTCTTCCCCGAAACGGCGCAGCGCCACCTTGTCCGCTCGGTCCCCACCGTTCTCCTGGACGACTCTTTCCGTTGGACCGGAGAATGCTCGCCGGCCGAGGTAATCGAGGTGCTGAAAGGGCGCAAACCGAGCGGTCTGACGCTCGCCGTACTGGAGAGAATGTTCCGGGAAGGGCAGGCACTGCGTTTCGCCGCCCTGGTGCGTGAGGAAAACGCGATCTCCTCCGCCTTCGTGGACGCCCTCGCTCACCCGCACCTGACTGTGCGGCTGGGCGCCATGGCTGCGGCCGAGCAGCTTTTGGACGAAGCCCCCACCCTCGCCCGGCAACTGGCCCGTCCCCTGTGGGACCGCTTCGAATCGGCTGAGGATCAGGCCAAGGGTGACATCCTCTATCTCCTGGGAGAACTGAAAGAGACGTCCCTTCTTTCGGCCGTGGAGGAGATTTCGCGTCACACCGCGAATGAAGATGTACGGGAAGCCGCCGTCGAGGCCCTGGAGAAACTCCGCGCCTGACTCCCGGGGAAACCGGGAGAAAACCGACCGCCGGGGATTCGCCGATGCTCGGCTCCCCGCACCGCTCGCACGTTATCGATCGTCCAGTACGTCCCGCACGATCCGCGCGAATTCCCTCAGCACGAACGGTTTCAACACCAAGGCGCGTATGCCGAGTTTTCTGGCCTTTTCCTCGGTAATGCTCTCGCTGAAACCGGTACAGATGATGACGGGGAAGGAATGGTCGGCGGCAAGAATTTCGGCGGCAAGTTCCGCTCCGGACATTCCCGGCATGGTCTGATCCGTGATCACCATGTCGAAAGGGTCCCCTCCGTTGCGAAAGAGTTCAAGCGCCTCTTTCGGGTTCGTAGCCGACTCAACCCGATAACCCAGCTTCTCCAGCATACTTTTTCCCATTTCCGCCAGAACCGCCTCATCATCGATAAACAGAATATGCTCGTGCCCTTTGGGTATCGGTTGCAGTCCTTCCACAAAAACCCTCCCTTTCACCGGTGCGTCAAACGAAAAACGGCCCCTGACCCGTTATTCACCCCTCTGGAATTCCCCTCACCGCTTTGCTTGCATTATTATGATGGATATTCCGGAATGTTTCAATTACCGACTTTTTCAATTTTCTCTATTCGCCGGGAGGATTCTCCCTTTCGGACAGCCGTCGCGCCGGTCCGGACTTCCTACCGCCGCATTCGCTGAAAAACCGAAATCCTCAGCCACGGTGCTTTCCGGCAACCGAATACACCAAACATCGTTTCAATAAACAAGCAAGCCCTCAATCGCGGCTTCCCTTGTCGCTCCCGCTTTCATGCTTCAGATTCGAATGCGCCTGCCGATATAGATAAGTGAGCTTATCCGTTTTCCTATCCTGCCACGCGGGAAATCTCCGACCTGCGGCCAATGTAGGAGAGAGGCAGTATTTTCGAACAGAAGTTAAGCAATCCGGGCAGCCGAATCCGATTGCCATAGAGAGATCTCATGAAAGTCAAAGAATTTCCGGTCCATGTCGACCAATTGAGAGTGGGGGTATTTATACGGTTGGACCAGCAATGGTTCCAACATCCCTTTCTCATCAGTCACTTCAAAATTAAAACCGCGGACCAGATCGATGCCCTCAAGGAAGCCGGTATCGAGCGGGTGGTCTGCGTCCCCGGCAAATGCGACCAACTCCCCCTGCCTCTGGGCGACGTGGTGCGATCACCCGCTTCCGATTCCCCGCAGGCGAAAGACCAGAAGCCCGCGGGGGGAACCATTGACGAGATGTGGAAGGTGAAAGAGGAGCGCATTGAGCGGCTCCGCGAACAGCGAAAAAAAATGGCGGAGCGCCAGAAACAGTTTCACAACACGGTGATCGGCGTCCAGAAAATCATGCGCAGCTCGTCCAACGCCATGCAGGCCGCGATTGGCGAAGCGCATGAAGTGGTGGATGTGATGGCCCGCTCCCTTCTTTCGGACAAGGACGTAGTCCTCCATCTCATGAACACCCAGTCGGGGGTCGACGATGTTTCCTATCATGCGATGAACGTCTCCGTACTGGCCATGATGCTGGCCAAGGAATGCGGCTTCAGCGAAGATTATGTCCTCCGGGCCGGGCTTGGCGCCATTTTGCACGACATCGGCAAGCAGCGGCTGCCGAAAAAAATTATCCTCAAACAAAGTGCGCTCACGCCCACGGAAATGAAATACTACCAGCTTCACCCTCAACTGGGGGAAGAGATGGTGGCCTCGGTGGAAGGGCTTCCGGAAGAATGTCGAAAGGTGATCCGCCAGCACCATGAAACCGTGGACGGCATGGGTTACCCGGACAACCTCCCCGGGGAGGCGCTGATTCCGGAAGCCAAGGTGGTGGCCATCGCCGACGCTTTCGACAACCTCTGCAACAAGGCAAACCCCAAGGATTCCCTTTCGCCCTATCAGGCTCTGGCCTTTATGTTCGGGCGGCAGCGCGAGAAATACGACGAACAGAGCCTGGTCCTCTTCGTCCGCTGCATGGGCATCTATCCTCCGGGGACGGTGGTGCAGCTCTCCAGCGGCGACATCGGGCTGGTGATGTCCACCAACATTTCCTCACCGCTGAGGCCGAGCGTGCTGTTGTACGACACGGAAGTACCCCGGGACAAGGCGCTCCTTTTCAACCTGGAAGACGACCCCGAAATCACCATCGCCAAGACCATCCAACCCCAAGAGTTGCCAATGCCGGTCTGCAGCTACTTAAATCCACAATCCAGGATCACCTACTGCGTAGACCACTCGAACGAAAAGTCAGGCCTGAGATAGAGGGAAGATTTATCGTACGACCATCGCCGGCCACGGAGGAAATGGAGCCCGACGGCGACACTGATATCCGATGCCGCACCACGAACCATGAGACACCGTCAGCCGACGCCGGCCCTCACCATTTCCGCCACGTGCGCGGCAATGGCCGGAGCCGACGTAAAGCCGGGACTGTCCACGCCCACCAGGTGGATGACGCGCGGGCTCACCCGATCCCGTTGGATATAAAAATCGGGGTAGCCGTTCAGACGGGCCATGACGCCGCTCTGATGCGGTTCCAGGTCTTCCGGCGCGAGCCCGGGGAAAAAGTCCAGCCGATCGAGAAACTCCTCCGGCGACGGCACCGGGGTCTGATAATCGTCCACGTGATGGACGGGCACCAGTTTGGGCCCCAGCGTCACCGTGTCCCCGATGACGTACTCTTCTCCCCGGCGATCGAAGGTCGGCGTCAGATGAACGCCGACGGTGTATTGCCTGCCGGTAGGGGTTTCCACCACGATGGGGGTGGGATAGATGTTCATACCGCGCACATAGAGTTCGGGACGCCGCGTTCGGTAGAACTTGAGCGAATCGCCGCGCACCAGCGCCGACCGGATGGGAAAGGCCGGATCGATCATGTCGGCCACATTCACCGCATTGACACCGGCGGCGTTGATCACCTGTTTGGCGGCCACCGTGTCCTCATTGCCGTCGCGGTAGCGAATGCGCACCTCGATCCCGTCGCGCAAGGGGGTCAGCCCCACCACTTCGGTTTCGGGCATGAACTGGGCTCCCTGGTTGTCGGCCAGGGCATGCATCTGATGAACGAGCGAGGTGAGTTCCACGATTCCCGCGGTGGGAATCAAAAGCGCCGACCGGGCGCGTACGTTGGGCTCCATCTCACGCGCCTCGTCGCCGCTGATGATACGTATGCCGGGCACGTCGTTTTCCCGCGAGCGGTTGAGGTAGAAATCCAGCATGGCGACGTCCTGTTCGTTCGCCGCCAGAATCAGCTTGCCCGTTTTACGGCAGGGGAGGCGGTACCGCTCGCAGAACTCGTACCACATCCGGTTCCCCTCCACGCAGAAACGCGCCTTGAGCGGCCGCGTTTCCTTGTCGTAGTAGAGGCCCGAGTGGAGTACCCCGGAATTGCGGGACGACTGATTCTCCCCCCGGGTAATTCCCGGATTTTTTTCAAACAGAAACACCTCTTCCCCGACGGCCGACAAAGAGCGCGCCGTGCAGCACCCCACCACTCCTCCACCGATAATCACGATGTCCAGCCGCTCGCTCACCTGCTCCCCGCCCCCTTTCGTTCCTGTTTGCTTTGTGTACGAATGCGGCGGAATGTATCAGTATCTTCATGAAGAGGCAACAATACCGAAGGAAAAAATCTCGTGGGATGTGGATTCCTCAAGTGACGCCGCCGCCTTTTCCTCCAGGACTTTTCTGTCCTCGCAGGCATGCCAGACCCGCCACGCCTCAACGTTCTGCCAAGTGCCGATGACCAGCACCGTGCGCGGGTCGTCATACCCGATGAGGGTTTCACCGGTAATGTGACCGGGTTGGCCCATGGCGCGCGCCCGGAGCTGACTGATGATTCCCAGGACCTCCATCATTTTA
Source organism: uncultured delta proteobacterium (assembly GCA_963826125.1). Lineage (GTDB taxonomy): Bacteria > Desulfobacterota > Desulfarculia > JACQYL01 > CAWGVV01 > CAWGVV01. The sequence continues at coordinate 2,983,751 of CAWGVV010000001.1, forward strand.
CCGGGCCGCACCTTCCGCCGAATGATGACTTTCACCGCCATGTTCTCCCCCTTTTTTTCGATTCATCGCGGAATTCCGGGAAAACATACTCTCACTGAACAGCGGATAACAGCATACGCGGGAACGAGCGGTCTGTCATTTCCAACTGAGTGAAGCGGAGAGAGAAATCCTGACCGATGGAGATTTCTCTCTGTCGATCGAAATGACATCCCCGGACATGAAGGGAGTGGACCTGAAACGTCCGATGATCGACACTCTTTGCTGATTGCTGCGTACCGCGCAAATGCCGTAGGGGACGGGTTTGAAACCCGCCCCCTACGAACCGTCGTTTTCCGGATGTTCCCCAGCCTCCCCTCCCGCGAAAAGCGAGGGTGGGAGCGATTGATCCCTTACTATTCAGTAAGGTCGGATCGATACTACCGGACTGTCTAACAGCTTTGCCGTTTCACTCACTCCTTCCGGCGGATGATCGCAAACCACATTTTCATGTCCGTAAATTTCCCCGGAAACTCAGCCTCGAATGCGGGATTAATCTCCCCCCCGGTCAACTCCAGCGATTCGATTTCCCACCCGTCGGCAAAGGCGTCGTACAGCTCTTGCCGGGACACTCCACCGCCGGGCCACTTCGGGTCATCGTTGAAACTGAACAGGAAGAGCCGCCCGCCCGACTCAAGAACGTGCGCCAGCCCTTGGACATAGCATCGCCGTTCGTCTCCGGCGTAGATATGAAACAACCCGCTGTCGATTACGCTGGCGAAGCGCCTGTCCCAATCGCCCAGAGTCATGGCGTCCTTGACCAGGAACTCCACGGTCAGGCCTCGTTCCCCGGCCTTGGCCCGAGCGCGCCGGACGGCTTCTTCCACAAAATCGATGCCGGTGACTTGTTCACCACGGGCGGCGAAGAAAAGGGACGTGCCGCCGGTGCCGCACCCGGAATCGAGCACGGGACCCACAATCCGGTTGGCAACCGCCACGAAGGGCGGCTGGGGCTTGCCGATATCCCATGGCGGATTTCCCTCGTATTGCTCGGTGAACCCCTCTTGAGCCGAACCGTAATTATTTTCGTTTTCCGGGTCGTACAGCATGATGCAATTTTCCTTTGTTAAGTGTTAATCGGATAGGGGGAGTCTGCAGCCGACGATTCCGTCGATGAGGACGTCGAGCGCCCATTCGCTGCGGGTTTCGCCGGTGCCGGAAAGCAACGAATCCCTGAAGGCGAAAATAAGCGGAAATTCTGTTGCGGAGACGGCAGACAATGCGTTCCTCACCTCATCCAGACCCTGACCGTTCTTGTGTCGAATACTCTGTTCGGCAGCGATAGCCGTAACGTACAAAATCAGCAGGTCGACACCCCATGCCGCTCTCACGTCTTCAATCCCCCCTTCCTTGAGAAGACCGAGAAGCAGCTCCCAAATCCGCAACGAATTCGGACCGGTGGCTATGGTCGACATTGCCAGTTGCGCCAATCCCTGATGCTCGTAGAGAACATGGAGGTAATCGAGGAGAAACGTCTTGATACGGTCGCGCCAGGAGAGATCCCGAATTTCGTGCAATTCGACTGCCGCCAGTGTCCGGTCGAGCATCAACGCATGAAGTTCGTTGAGATTCGCCAGGTAGACATAGAGAGATGCCGCGCCGGTGTCCAGAGCGGTTGCGATTCGTCGAAGGCTTAATCCGGAAAGGCCGTCTCGCTCCAAAATGTCGAGTGCCGTTGAAACGATAAGCTCTCGGCTCAGGGGGGCCTTGGCCGGACGATTTCTTCGGCTGACAATTTTGCGGGGTATTGGTTTTCCTTCATTCATGTTGACACCATACAATAACGAACAATGTTCGTCAAGAACACCGTTCGTTATTATGCGATGTTCCGCCTTTCTCTTTGGGGCATGCACGGCAGATTGAACGAGAAGTGACTTATATCGCTTTACTATTCAACATACCATCTCTCCGGCGTGTCGCACGGCAAGAAACCTTCGTCGGGTTTTGGGCCGTCAGCGAATTGCCGTAACGTCGTGACGGCAACCCGGCACTCTCCTCCACCGACGAAACGAAGAACTTGCCGCACCCCGTCATCTCGTTTACAATGAGCGGAAATTGGGAACCGGACCAATGGCGCACAGAACGATCCTGCACATCGACATGGATGCCTTTTACGCTTCGGTGGAGCTGCTTGATAACCCGACCCTCCAGGGGAAACCCGTCATCGTGGGGGGCGGCGTGCGCGGGGTGGTTTCCGCAGCGTCTTACGAGGCGCGAAAATACGGGGTACACAGCGCCATGCCCATTTTCAGGGCGCGCAAGCTGTGTCCCCAGGGCGTTTTTCTCCCCGTGCGCATGAGTCGGTACAAGGAGACGTCGCAAAAGGTAATGGCCGTTCTGGAGTCCTTTTCCCCCCTGGTGGAACAGGTTTCCATCGACGAAGCCTATCTGGACGTAACGGGTACCCGTCGGCTCCGGGGAGATCCCGTCGATGCGGCGCTGTCCATGAAGAGTCGCATTCGGAAAGAGATCGGCATCACCTGCTCCGTCGGAATCGCGCCCAACAAGTTCCTGGCCAAAATCGCCTCCGAGATGAACAAACCCGACGGGCTCTTCGTCATCGAGCCGCAACAGGTTGCCGCTTTTCTCTCCACATTGCCGGTGTCCAAAATTCCCGGTGTGGGCAAAAAGAGCGTGGAAAAGCTCCATTTGCTCGGCGTGGAGACGGTGGGGGACGTCGCTTCCCTTCCCGAGAAGCTGGTGATCCAGCGGTTCGGGGTGTATGGAGAGCGTCTTCTGGAGCTCACCCGGGGAGTCGACGAACGGGAAGTCACCCCCGACCACGAAACGAAATCGGTAAGCGCCGAACGGACCTTTGCCGAGGACACGTCCGATAGGGAGACGCTCCGGCATTGGTTGTTGAGCGAAGCCGAAGAGGTGGGACAGCGGCTCAGGAGATACGGCCTGAAGGGAAAGACGATCGTCCTGAAATGCAAAACGCAGGACTTCAGACTCTCCACGCGAAGCCGCACCCTGGATCGTCCGACGGACGCAACCTCGGAAATCTACGAGACCGCGTGCCGCCTGCTGGACGAATTTTCGCTGAAGAAACCGCTGCGACTCATCGGAGTCGGAGTCGCAACGTTGGATAGACCGGAAAGACAGCTCAGCCTGTGGACCCCGGACCGGGGCGTCGACGGACGGCATTCCAGAGCGGATCGGGCGGTGGACGCCGTGAAGGCGATCTACGGAGGAAAAAGCATTCGCCGGGGCAGCCTGCTCGATTTCGATAAGTGAGCGGGTCTGCACGGTTATAAAAAGAGTGAGTCGGAGAATGAAAAGGAACGGCAGGAGCAGAAAGACACTGGGTTTGGCGCTCGGTGGCGGCGGGGCGCGCGGCCTCGCCCATCTGGGAGTGCTCAAGGTATTCGTGCGGGAAGGAATCCCCATTGACCTGATCATCGGGACCAGTATCGGCGCCCTGGTCGGCGGCGCGTTCGCCGCCGGACAGACGGTGGAGGAACTCGAACAGCGGGTTTACGACTTCATCGCTTCCCCGCTCTTTCAGGAGTCGCGCCTGCGGGTTCTGGCCCAACGCTACAGCGCGCGGCCCAAGGAACTGACGCATCGGCTCCAGATGTTTTTCAAGCAGAACTACCTCTACGCGCAGGCCCTCACCAGGTCCGGAATCGTCGAAGACGAGGAATTCAAGGCGATGGTCGACTGGTTCGTCCCGGACATACAATTGGAAGAGACGGTGATCCCCTTCGCCACCGTGGCAACGGACCTCAATACGGGCGAACGGGTAACCCTCACCTCGGGTCCCCTGCGCAAGGCCATCCTGGCGAGCTGCGCGGTACCGGGCGCTATTTCTCCCGTGGCGTGGGACGGCCGGCAGCTCTCCGACGGCGGAATCATCTGTCTTGTTCCCGCCACCTCGGTGAGGGAAATGGGCGCCGACTTCGTCGTTTCCGTGGCCGTGGAACTGGACATCTGTACGGTCAAGGAATATTCGAACGCCCTGGAGGTGTTTGTCCGAGCCGGGGATATCCAGAATTTCCATCTGTGCCGGGCGGTGCTCAAGGAATCGGACATAGTCATTCGCCCGCATGTGGGGACGGTCCGCTGGCCCGAATTCGATCGGGGACCTGAACTCATCCCCGAAGGGGAACGGGCGACCATGGAAGTTCTCGATCAGATCAAGAGCGGACTGCCCAGGCAGGTATCGTCATTTACGTTTTCCGGCATCCTCCGCGCCGTACGGGAGCGCGTGGCCATGACGAAGGAAACTGAATTCCGGAAGCAGTAAACGGCTGCGAAATCGCGCCGAACGGCCGGGATCGAGGGGGAAGGAAACGGCCATTTCTGTTGACTTTTCCATGCCGCGATGCTACGCCCACTTTGTAATGAACGGCAGTGAAGCCGTCTTTTCACGTTGCTCGGGACACACGCAGAACGAATCAAGGGGCCATGAAGGCTGCAACCGGTTATCAGGTGAAGCTTTTATGGCTTTTTTCGTTATCCAGGCACAAGAACGGGCCGCACGTCCTCCCATGAAAAACCGGAGAGCGGCAGGCGGGCCGGCATCGACGAACCGGCCCTACCCGCCGATAGGGTGGGCGATTGTGTCGCCGTCTCGTTATTCCTCACTGGGAATAACGTTATCCCTTGACAGGACCGGACGCTCTCTCCACAATGCGGAAACTTCGGGCCGTGCTCATCGGACGGGCTTCCGGGAATAAGGTTTTCACATGCACCTGCCTCTTTTCATACAACAAGTGGGTATCTGCTTCTGGCCCCTGCTGGCCTGCTCAATCATCGCCGTGGCGGTAATCGTCGAACGGACTATCTATTTCATACTGAACCAGGGCCCCGGGCGGACGTTGATCGCCACCATCGTCCCTCTTTTGAAGCAGGGCCGGGTCGAGGAATTTCGCCGCTATTGCGAATCCATTCGGGGACCGCTCGCCGGCGTGTGCAGAGTCTATCTGGAGAACACGACCCGCTCCAAGGAGGATCGGGACGAGATCCTCTTCCGCGAAGGTTCCATGGCCCTGTCCCGGCTGGAAAAACGTCTGCGGGCGCTCTCCCTGGTGGCGGAAATTTCTCCCCTGTTGGGATTGCTGGGCACCGTTACCGGCATGATTCAGGCGTTTCAACGCATTCAGGAAATGGGCGGGCAAATCAACATTTCGGCGCTGGCCGGAGGTATCTGGGAGGCACTGCTCACCACGGCCATCGGGTTGGTGATCGCCATTCCCACCATGGCGGCGTACAACTTTTTCGAATCGAGAATCGACAAAACGCAGGCCAGAATGCACTACATGCTGGCGTACCTGAACGAACTCCTCCCGCGTGTCTCTCAGGGAAACGTCGCCAACGGGCAGCCGTCCGGTATGGAGCGCGATGAGTGATGGTTGAGTTCAGACGAGCCCGCAAGCCGCATCTCACCCTGTCCATTGCTCCCCTGGTGGATTGCGTATTCCTGCTCCTCATTTTCTTCCTGCTCAGTTCCTCTTTTCAGAATCCGGCCATCCCCCTCACCCTCCCCGAAGCCAGGAGCGATGCCCACCAGGAACGCAAACCCGTCACCGTTACGGTGGACCGGGAACAGCGGCTGTACATCAATGCCGAAGAGGTGAGTTTCGCTGCGTTTCCGGAGCGTCTCCGGCAGCTCATGGCGGCGGAAGGCGAACACCGGGTGGTGTTCCGGGGCGACAAATCGCTCTCCTACGATCTGGTCCTCAAGGTAATGGGAATGGCCAAACAGGCGGGGGCCGAATCCATCGATCTGGTACATCAGGCGGAACAGTGAACCGATCCGATACCGAACTTCGATTTTCCTGGTTCGTCGGCTTCGCCGTCCTGGCGCACATTGCCGTCTTCTGGTGGCTCTCGTCCTCTCCACTGAAGCCGAAGGAAACGGTGCCTATAGAGCAGCACGTGCTGGTGAATCTGAGTTCCGCGGCCCCGTCGCTCGCCCCGGCATCTATCTCCAACCCGGCGCCGGCGGAAACCGTTCCGGTCCCACACCCCGACAACCTTCCGAAAGTGGCTCCCTTGCGCAAGGCCGTGGTTCCCCGGCGAACCGAGCCCATGGAATCGAGGCCGGTCCGGCTGGTGAAGAAATCGACGCCGAACATGAGTTCGCCCCTACTGGAAGCCCCGGCCGTGGAAGCCCCGGTTCGCGAAGAAAAGGTCGGCGCCTCTGCGCCGGTTCGACAAGCGACGGTGGCGGCGCCCGCGTCCGGCAAACCGGCGGCTACGACCGGAAAGCCAACCTCCGCGCCCCAATTCGGCGATTACCTCTCCTCCATCCGCGCCATGATCGAGGAACAAAAGCGGTATCCCCTGATATCGCGGCGCATGCGGCAGGAGGGATCGGTGGAGGTTCGCTTCAAGCTCGGAAACGACGGCCGCATCAAGGGACATCCCGCCGTGGTGGGTCCGTCCCGCTATCCGGCGCTGGATCGTGCGGCGATCGAAAGCGTGAGCGCGGCGGCGCCGTTTCCCCCCATTCCAAAAGAACTCGGCGTGGAAACCCTGGACCTGAACCTTGTCATCGTTTTCAACCTGAGGGAGTAACGTTGCATGGCCCATCGACTCTTTGCCGCGTTGAGCGCGGCACTTCTGCTCACCGTCCTGACGGCGGTAATTGCACCGTCCGGGTGCCGAGCCGACATCTGGACCGCTCCCACCTACCGCGATTACTCCCTGGCGGTGGAGGCCTACAACCGGGGCGACTTCGAAAAAGCCCGCACGCTGCTCGTATCCTCACTGGACGATTATCCCGACAACCTGCTTTCGCTCTATCTTCTCGGCCATACCCTGGTGCGGCTGGACCGGCCTGCCGAGGCGCTGCAAACGTTTCGGGACGCGGTGCACATCTATCCGAATCTGCCCGACGTGTGGAGTGCCATGGGTTCGCTGCAGGAAAAAATGGGGCGGCCGGACGAGGCCGTGGAAAGCTACCGCAAGGTATCGGCCCTGGAACCGAAGAACCCCGAATGGCCCAAGCGCATCAGCGCCATTGAACTCAAAAAGGGCGACAAAAAGAACGCCGAAGCCTCTTTGAAGGAATGGATGGAGCGGGACCCCGACAACGACGACCCGGTGATCCTGCTGGCGGACCTGCTCACCGAACAGAACCGGTGGGAGGAGGCTTCCGGGTTGCTGATCGGTCATTATCCGCCTCGGGGGAGCGTCCTCATGGCCACTCGGCTGGCGGCCGGGTACTTCAACCGGGGGGACTACGAGAGCGCCCGGAAATGGTTCGCAAAGCTCTCCACACTGGAACCAAAGTCCGCCGACTACCCTTACCGTTTGGGGTTTATCGCCTACAAGGCGGGAGACAAGGACAAGGCGGCGGAGTATTTTTCCGAAGCGTTGGGCCTCAACCCTCACCACTATGAAGCGGCATACAACCTGGCGGTCATCCGCATGGAGCAGAAGCGGTGGGAGGAAGCCGTGGAGTTGCTGAAAAAGTGCGCCGCCATACGGCCCGAGGAAAAGGAACCCTACCGGCAGCTCGGCCGCATCTATGAGAACATCCTTCTGGACCCCGCCAAGGCTGCGGAATATTACCGGGAGGCGGGAGTGGAGCCGGGGAAGAAGTAGACATCCGATTGTCGTTATCCCGTAGGCGGTTTCAAACCTGCCCTGCCCCTGTCCCTACCTTCCGACCATGCCTCCGTTCATCGTTCGATACCTCAGGGCGAACGGATCGGTTTTCGACCGAGGGCATCCATGACCTTTCATGCTGAGCGAAGTAAACCCCGCGGCTGGCGCGACAAGGCGTAGACAAAAAGCAGTTGCCCGTGTATCCGCGATTTGTCATCTCGAGCGATAGCGGGAAATTGCACAGCCGAGGGCGGCTGTGCTCCACAAGCGGATCGTTTCACCAAGACAATTTACGTGGAGCACAGGCGCCTCGCCTGTGCGTCGGGGACACCCTCCGCCTGTCGAAGTACGAATGTCTGGTCTCATCATAACGCGTCTGCTTTCCCCGAATTCCACGATGAACCCTCCAAAAGCATCATACCGGTCGGAAGGCAGGCCGCTTTGTTCCGTTGACGCGGCCGACCGATGGGGATATGTATACTGCATACAAGTGATGCTTCGCCTTCCACACCAGGAGCGGCGCCATGGCTGAAAACACCTCACCGCATAGTTTCTCCAAAACCGGTGCAGCGGCAATCGTCGTAAAGGATGCGGGAAGGCTTCACTCCGAAAGCAGCGAAGATGAACTCGTATCCAAAGCCCTCCGCTACCGCTGGTACATCTTCTGGGTGCTGGCGGCGGCCTACACGCTGGTCTACTTCCATCGCCTCTGCCCGGCCGTGGTGGCCCTGGACATGATGCGCGACCTCAAGGCCGGCGGCACGCTCCTGGGGTTTCTGGGATCGGCCTACTTCTACCCCTACGCGGCCATGCAGCTCCCGGCCGGGCTGCTCTCCGATTCCTGGGGGCCACGCCGCAGCATCACGCTCTTTTCCTGCATCGCCTTTCTGGGTTCGGTGCTGCTGGGGTTCGCCTCCACGCCGTTCATTGCCATCGCGGGCAGGACACTGGTCGGGGTCGGCGTCTCCCTGATTTTCGTACCCACCCTGAAGGTCCTGGCCGAGTGGTTCAGGGTGAAGGAATTCGCCACCATGACCGGCATCCTCATGGCCATGGGCGGTGTCGGTGTGCTGGGGTCCTCGGCTCCTCTGGCCTGGATATCCACCCTCATCGGCTGGCGCGGAGCGTTCATGGTGGTGGGGGGCATCACCCTGGCCGTCGCCGTGCTGGTGTGGACCGTTGTCCGGGATCGACCATCGGCCTTCGGCTGGCCCTCCCTGGTGGAACACCGGCAGCAGGCAGGCAACGGTATCGGCCTGCTGGACGGCATGAAACGGGTGGCGTCCACCGGGGCGTTCTGGCCTCTGGCCGTGTGGTTCGTGTGCGAGGGGGCCATGTTTTTCACGTTCGGCGGTTTGTGGGGCGGCCCGTACCTCATGCAGGTTTACAGCCTGACCAAACCGCAGGCGGGAAACATCCTCACCATGATCGCCCTGGGCATGATCGTGGGCAGTCCCCTGCTGACCTTCCTTTCCAACCGCGTTTTCAAGGGCCGCAAGCCGGTGCTCATCCTGGCTGGGGCCGTCATGACCCTCACCACCGCACCGCTGGCGTTTTTCACGGACGGCATCCCTCTCCCCGGCCTATACCTCATCTGCCTGAGCATGGGAATTTTCGGCGGCGCGGTGGTGGTGATCGGCTTCACCAACGCCAAGGAACTCTTCCCGGTGAGCATGGCGGGAACGTCGACGGGGATGATCAACCTGTTTCCCTTTGCCTCGGGCGCCGTGTTTCAGCCGTTATTGGGCTACATTCTGGAAATCCATGGAAGGCAGGGAGGCGTTTTCAACGTGTCGGGGTATAAAAACGCGTTTCTCGTTCTGTTCGTTTGCGGTATAGTACAGTTCGTCTCCGGTTTTTTCATCCGGGAGACCCTGAAAAACGAATGATGCAGCGGACGGAAGGAAGGTACATGCGGAAACGATTGATTATAGGTATCCCGGCGCTCGCCGTAACGATTCTCGCCTTGCTCCTCACAGTCGGCTGCGCGCCTTCGCGCGATGCGCGCATGGCCGCCATCCGACAGGAATATCCCCAGTGGAGCGGGGAAATGACGCAGAAGGCAGCCGAGGGCAAGATCGAAATCGGCATGACCAAGGAGCAGGTGTACGAAGCGCTCATAAGCCAGCACGTCAAGGAAATGCACACTCCCTGGGACCAGCACTACTGGAGATACATCGACCAGCCCACCTACGGCATGCAGGAACACGTCACCGAACGCATCGTTCTGCTCTTCTTCCAGTTCGGTCGTCTGCAGAACATTGATACGTATGTGCGAAGGAACTTCCCTATATTCTGAGGAAGGTCGTTCGGCACCCGCCGCGCCGGCGCTCTTGTTGAACCTGATTGGGCAGAACGGCACAGGAGATAATCGGTGATCCGCAGAATCGAAGCGCTCAGATATCGCTGCCTTCGCTATGTTCGACAAGAAATAGGATCCTTTCAGATATTCGTCGGCCCGAACGCGAGCGGGAAATCCACTTTCCTGGACACGGTACGATTCCTTGGCCAACTCGTGTCCGACGGGTTCGAAGCCGCCATCCGCGAACGAACTGAAAACCTCGTTGATCTGTTCTGGAAGCGAGAGGGTGAACGATTCGAGTTGGCCGTGGAGGCAGGGATCCCTGCCGAGTTGCGAATCAATCTGAGAAACAGAGAGCATGATACCTGTCGTTATGAAGTTGCCATAGGAAGGGACCCGCTCACACAGGAAGATGCCATTTTCTCGGAAGCATTCCTCTTGCTCACTCATATTCGAAACAACTCGGTCCAGAAGAAACTGTTCCCGGAACTGACGTCCCCCCCCTTATCCATTTTAACCAAGGTACCGAGCAAAGGGATAAATACCGTTATCAACAAGGTACAAAAAGGCAACGACAATTTTTATGATGAAACAAGGAAGGGCTGGGACCACGCTTTTAAGCTCGGCACGAGAAAATCCGCCCTGGCCAATCTCCCCGAAGATGAGTCAAAGTTTCCCGTTGCCACGTGGTTCAAACGATCCCTTTCCCAGGGCATCGATTACCTTGCACTTCAGAGTTCTCTTATGCGGAAACCGAGTCCCCCCGGACAACCAAGAGGATTTCGCCCCGATGGATCGAATCTTCCTTTTGTAGTGCATGATTTCCAGAAGCGCAATCCGGAGAGGTTCGAGCGCTGGATTGCCCATGTCCGCACCGCGCTTCCCGACCTAAAGATGGTCGAGACGGTGGAACGGCCAGAGGATAAGCATCGATATCTTCTGGTGGCATATGATTCAGGCTTGAAAGTACCGTCATGGACGGTGTCGGATGGAACGTTGCGGCTGTTAGCTTTGACCCTTCTCGCGTACACCGGGGAAGCCGGCCGAACCTATCTCATAGAAGAACCTGAAAACGGTATCCATCCGCGGGCAGTAGAAACCATTTATCAATCCCTTTCCTCAGCCTACGAGAGCCAGATCCTCTGTGCGAGCCACTCTCCTGTGATTCTTTCCCTAGCCGAACCGAACGAAATTCTCTGCTTCGGAAGGACCGCCGAGGGAGCCACCGATGTGGTGAGGGGAAGCGAGCATCCAAGTTTACGGAACTGGCAGCGGGGGACCGATTTGGGTACCCTTTTTGCCGCCGGGGTGCTCGGGTGAGTGAAGCCTATCCTCTCGACCTCGTTGTACTCCTTCCCGGGAACGACGAACGTGAAACCTTCGATGCGCTCCTTTCAAAAAGAAGCTACAGTTTAGCAGTTCGACCCATTGTATACCGACTCGTGGTTCATCCCCGTCGAGACCCCGGATGCTATCATGAAGCTCCCGAAGTGCTGCAAATATATCAGAAACAGGCCGAGTATGCGCTCGTCTGTTTCGACTTCGAAGGGTCCGGCCAGGAGGCACATGAACCCGCAGAGGTTGAGAACGCCCTGAGAGAAAGGATGAATCGATCCGGCTGGGGCGACCGGGCCGAGGTCATCGTTCTCAATCCTGAACTGGAAAACTGGGTGTGGAGTATGTCTCCGGAGGTCGATAACGCCCTCGGGTGGCGAGGTCGAAACCCAAAACTTCGCCAATGGCTCGTCCAGGAGAATCTTTGGCCGCCCGACAGGCTCAAACCACCGCGTCCAAAGGAAGCGATGGAAAAATCTCTCCGAATGGTACAGGAGCGTCGGTCCTCCTCTATTTATAGAGAAATAGCGCAAAAGGTGGGCCTCGCCAGTTGCCAGGACCCAGCGTTCAATCGTTTCAAGGATGTAATGCGCCGATGGTTTGGGACTGAAAACGACCCCGAAGAAAGTACGTCCTGAACGGACCCGGCCAGCCCTCTGCTACGGCTTCACCACGACCGTATATTTCCACTCCGGTAATACATTTGCGGCCGAGGCCCACAGTCCCACGTTGTCGCAGTTGGGATCGTCGGTCCTGCTCACCCATCCGGTAATGACCAACGGCCGGTCGAGCGTGATTTCCACGGACGGCGCGTTCTTTTTCCAGGGGGTCGATCCCCCGACCAACCCGAACCGGGAATCCACGGCCGCTCCGGGAAAAATCCATCCGTCTTCCGGAAGGTTGTAGCTTCCCGCTCCGGCCACGGCGCGACTGGCATCCCATTCGTTTTTCGAAACGTACATGGAGGAAAGCAGGAGCGGTTTGAACGTTTCGTTGGCGCGGTCGTCAAGGTCGATGCTCCCCGAACAGCTCATGGCCACGGTGGCGGCCAGGGAATCGGCTGCGGGAGGATGGATGCGGATGGTGCCTTCCACGCAGAGCCCGCCGATCCTGGACACCACCGAAATTACCAAGTCGTCGTTTTCCTGTCGGCAGGACGCTTCCACGCGAGCCGCCTGATAGTGCACGCCCTTTTCCCAGAAGGACGGGACGACCACGATGGACGTTCCCCATTCCGATCCTTTGCCGTAAATCATGCGGAAATACCCGCTGTCCAGGTGCAGGGCGGCATATTGAGGATGGTACGCGCCCTTTCCGTACGCCAGTTCGAGGATTTCACCCCTGCGGGATGCTACCCACGTGGACCGGCCATGCAGAAAGCTCGCGGTGTCCTTTCCTAATTCGCTATTAACATCGGAATGATAACGTACCAATTGTACTTCTTTCAGTACATTGTCCCCGCAGTTACCATGCCCCACCGATGCAAAGATGAGAACCATGCTTAACGGAACGACCCGAAAGAAGGATCGTCGTACAGCAATCCTGTTTTTCAGACTCATATGCTCTGACTTCCCTCGCTCGACGGCAGGATAACGGGCGGGAAGAAGCGGAACTTCCGTGATCGCGTCATGTACCCTCTCCCAAGACCCTGTTTTCATAATGATAATAAAACACGGGAAAACGTTTATCAAACTCACAGGCGCCGTTTTTCGGAATCGCCACAAAGAACCGTCAAACAGTTCCCGATAGAGCACGCTTGAAGACGTTAATAAAATGCACTTCCATCCCCTCAAATGGAAAAGAAAAAAATTTCTGCTAAAATAGTATTTGACATCCAAGCCGAAATGATGTTCTATAGTATTAACTCAATAAAGGTCGCTCTTTTCGAGTGGCCGGTTTCGTTCTGTAAAGGTAGTTCCATTTGTCAAAGTGGCCGCCTCCAGTGTGAGACCCTGAGGAACTTTTTGAAAGGAGGAAAATGCTATGGCGAATGGAACAGTGAAGTGGTTCAACAGCTCCAAAGGTTTCGGTTTCATCGAACAAGAAAACGGTCCGGACGTGTTTGTTCATCATTCTGGAATTAACTCATCCGGCTTCAAGTCCCTGAACGAAGGCGACCGGGTGACGTTTGACATCACGCAGGGGCAAAAAGGCCCCGCCGCAGTCAACGTAACCGTAGTCTGATTCGGTTTCGGTAGTAAACTAAACGGCGTTTCATCGAACGGATGAAACGCCGTTTTTTATTTTATCGGCATTCCGCAAACCACGCTTTACGGGAAAACCGGTATCCCCTGCCCGCTCTTCTTGAGCCGAACCGCCCCTGATGGGCCGGTGTCCGGGTTACCTGCTTTTCGCCTCGATTCTGCCTTTCTGCTCCAGCTGCTTCACCATCCAGTCGGGATCGCCTCTCAGATAGAGGCCGGCCAGCCGGTTGTTTTCCCTGGCCTGAGCAACGTTTCCCTTTTTGAGCCACGCCTCGGCCATGAAGTAATAGTTGCGCCCGTTGTTCGGATTGAGGGTGACGGCCCGTTCCAGCACGGAAATGGCGTCATCGGCCCGACCGGCCTCCAGAAACGATTCGGCCTGCTCGGTGAGCCGCAGGGACGCCACTTCGCGGGGCCCCGGAGCCTGCTCGCGGGGCCTGGAGGGGGGCACCACGCGTTCCATGGGTGGAGGAGGCGGTGGAGGTTCGACCCGCTGCGGAGCCGAGGGAAGCGTTTCCCCGGACGGCGGCAGGGGAACCGATGCTTGCGGAGGCGGAGTCATCGGCCGTGGCCGCTGCGGTTCGTAGGGACCCGACGACATACAGGACGTTACGAAGAGCGCCGCTACCGCCGGCAACAGAAATCCCTTCCAGTTAACGGGGTTCATCGAACTTTTCCCCTCTGTTTTCGAAGCCCGTACGAATTCGCCATCCGGACGTTCCATGCAGCGTACAGGGTTGCGTCGGCACGTTGGATTCCAGGAATACTTCCTCCACGGGCCTCGGACAATTCGCGGTGGCCAGATTCCCGCTGTCGGCGCAGATCACCCTTGTCTCAACCCCCGGCGGCATATTGAACCAACCCCCGGAAATCTGCCAGCGGATGGACCGCATCAGTTCCGCCCATATGGGCAGCGCGGCCTTGGCGCCGGTGAGCCCGGTGGAATCGCCATTATCGAAACCCACCCACACCAGGGCCAGAATATCCGGATTGTACCCCACGAACCAGGTGTCCCGGTATTCGTTGGTGGTACCCGTCTTGCCCGCGGAAGGAGTGGTTATGCCGTACTTGCTCAACGAATGGGCGGTTCCGTCCCTGGTAACCGAGTTGAGCATCGAATTCATGAGATAGGCTTTTTCGGGCGACATTACCCTCTGGATGGTCACGTGCCGTCGTTCCAGCGAGTTTCCCTTGTCGTCCACGACCTGCGTGAGCGAGAGGGGATAGGGCAGCACCCCGTCGGCGGCGAAGGCGCAATACGCGCGGGCCAGTTCCAGTGGAACGACTTCGAACGCCCCCAGGGCAAGGGCCGGATATGGCTTGAGTTCCGTTGTGATGCCCATCTCCTGCGCCTGGGCCACGATCGATTCCAGACCGATTTTCAAAGCGAGATCCACCGTGGGCAGGTTCATGGAATGGGCCAGCGCCGTGCGCATTCGCACCATCCCGCCGGAAAAGCCGTCGAAATTCGCCGGCTTCCACTCCTGCCCGTTCACCTCATACGCTCTAGGCTCGTTTGACAGCAATGAAGCGGGCGTGAACCGGTCCAGCGCCGTCAGGTACACAAAGGGTTTGAAGGCGCTCCCGGGTTGCCGTTTCGCCTGAACCGCCCGGTTGAACTGGCTTTCGTTGTAGTCGCGCCCGCCCACCATGGCCAGAATGTGGCCCGTCTTGGGCTGAAGCACCACGACGGCTCCCTGCAGCCGATTCCGTGGGTCGTCGCGTCGCAGCTTCGGATAATCCTTTTCGAGCTGTTCCAATCCCTTCTGCAACGCCCGTTCGGCCGCGTCCTGCACCATGGTGTCGAGGGTGGTGTAGAGCGAGAGGCCCAGGCTGGCCAGGGCCTGGGGGGAATAGAGCTGCGAGAGCTGTTCGGACACGTAATCGACAAAGTACGGCGCGGTCCGCCGGTTCGCTTCATACCCGGACGTTCCGATGGGCGCAGCCAGGGCGTCGTTCATCTCTTTTTCGGAGATCCACCCATGCCGGTGCATGAGGCGGAGGACCGTGTTCCGGCGATCCAACGCGCGTTCCCGGTTCCTGTAGGGCGAATAGAGATTGGGGGCGCGGATGATCCCGGCGATGGTTGCGGCTTCCGGCACGTTCAGGTCCCCCACGGATTTGTTGAAATAGAGCCGCGACGCCTCTTCGATGCCGTTGATGGAAATGGACCCCTTCTGGCCGAAGTAGATTTCATTGAGGTAGATTTCGAGAATCTCGTCCTTGGTGTACATGAACTCCATGGTCACGGCCATGAGCATTTCCCGAAACTTGCGGGACAAGGTCTTTTCCGGGGAGAGGAAGTAGTTTTTGGCGAGCTGCTGCGTTATCGTGGACCCGCCCTGACGCACTTCTCCCCAACGCAGGTTGGTCCAAAGCGCGCGCAGAATACCCAGGACGTCCACGCCCCGATGGTCATAGAACCGGGCATCCTCCGCCGCCATGACGGCCGAAATAACGTGGGCCGGCACCTGCCTCAGGGATACGAGGCTTCGATCTTCCCGGTCGGGGCCGAAAAAAAGCATGATTTCTTCGGGTTCCAGGTCCAGGAGGCCGAGTTCGATGCCGTCTTCGGTCCGGATGAGGCGATCGATGGAGCCGCTGTCAAAAGTGATCGTAGCGGCGAATCCCGGACGGCTGCGGGAAGGGAGGGTAATGTCGTGCAGGAATACGTTCAGGGAACGGCCCGCAATCTGAAACCATCCCTTGCTCGCGGGTCGATCCTGGGTCCGCCGGTAGCCGAGCCGCAGGAGCTTGTCCGCCAGGATTTCCCGTCCGATGTGTTCGCCGGGATAGAGCATTACACCGTCGTCATACACACGTGAGGGAATGGACCAGCGCCGACCGGAAAACCGTTGATCGATAAGATCGGACAAGCGGACGCAGTAAACGGCGACCACCGCACCCGCCGCCGCAGTGAGAAGACAGAGGGCCAGCGTCAGATAGAGAGCGGGCCTGATGAATCGTCTCATGGACATACGAGACGGAGAGGATATGATGTCCTGCCCGTCGTGGATTCCTTCCTTCGCAAGCGGCGGTTCGTTCTCTCTCCGGGTGAATCGAGTCCGTACCGGGACACGAAAAAAACCATGTCCCTTTCCGCCGCTGAATGATTGCCCCCCTTATACACGTTTTTCTTTCGGGAGGAAAACTTTTCACACGGGAAGGCCACCGGGATTGGTATTCCGCTCGTGGAAGCGCGAATGTCTCCGGCATCCCCGCGGGGAGGATCCGCGGCCCGGTGCTCGTAAGCGCACGTAAATCGCGGTTCCCCCGCATTCTCCGGATGCGCGTGTAACGAAATTTTCAAATACCACGGCCCAAGATATCCCTTCCGCACGTCAAGAGGATGATTCTTTTCGCAAATGGAGATACAATGTTTTTCGTGTCGTCATGGGGGACTTTCATCGCACATCTTCGTTTCATTTGGCACGCCTGTTGAATGCACTTGAACGGAAACCTGATTTTTTTCGCTTCTCGTTCTGCGTTCCGAATTATTTTCTTTTCCCCCGAACGCCGCAATCCGATATATAAAGTAAGAATATTCAGTTATTAAAACGATTCGCCCCGAGTGATGTCTTAATAATTTGGAGATGAGTAATTTTCATGCTACCACGACGGCAATCCCTGGGAGGGAGTCAAATCATTCTCCATCCGGAAGGGTCCGAGAGGTTTCCTCCGATTCCAATACGATTCTTGGACGGCGAAAATGACTTCAAATAATGTCCGATTGAACGGACATACATGGAAACGCTTCTTCAGTGCCAGCAAACAGTTCTGGAGTTCGAAGGAAGTCGGCGGAAAAGCCAAATGGCTCTTTGCGCTGCTGATCTTTTTCCTGTTCGGAATCAATGGCCTGAACGTTTTAAACAGCTATGTCGGCCGCGATTTCATGAGCGCCATTCAGGATCGGGACTATCATGACTTCATCAGGATGGCCCTGATTTATGTCGGCGTGTTTGCGGCATCCACTGTAGTCGCCGTGATTTACCGTTTTACCGAGGAACGTCTCGGGCTGCTGTGGAGGGACTGGGGAACCCGGCGCAGTATCATGAATTACGGGAATCATCGGGTCTATTATCGGCTGAAACAGAAAGGCGACGTCGACAATCCGGACCAGCGCATTTCGGAAGACATCCGCACTTACAGCATCACCACACTGTCATTCATCCTCATGTTTCTCAACGGCAGCTTCACGGTTCTTGCCTTTTCCGGGGTAATGTGGTCCATCAGTCCACGGTTGTTCATGGTATCGGTGATCTACGCTATCGTCGGCACCTATTTCAGTTATCGTTTCGGGCGTCCCCTGGTTCACCTGAATTACGATCAGCTGGACAAAGAGGCCAATTTCCGCTCTTCGCTCACCTACCTCCGGGCCAACGCCGATTCAGTGGTGCTGTCCCGCCGCGAAGGACACCTGATCAACCTCAATATGCGGAATCTTGACGATCTGGTGGCAAATTTCCGCCGAATCATCTCGGTAAACCGTAATCTCAATTTTTTCACTACCGGCTACAACTGGATGATTCAGCTCATTCCGGCCCTGGTAGTGGCCCCCATGTTTATCAGCGGACAGGTGAAATTCGGCGTCATCACTCAGGCGGCAATGGCCTTCACCCAGTTGCTGGGGGCCTTTTCGCTCATCGTAAACCAATTTCAGTCCATTTCCTCCTATACGGCCGTGGTGTCCAGGCTCGACTCCCTGATGGAGGCCGGAAGCCGGGAAGAAGCCGCGGATGCCGAAAGAAACGGATTTTTTAAAGATGATAACGCGGTAGCGTATAATAATCTGACGCTTCACTCTCCCCACTCGGACAGAGTCCTTATCAAGGATCTCACGTTTCAGATTCCCTACGGTCGACGCCTTCTGGTGCTGGGATCAGACAATACCGCCAGGACAGGCTTGTTTTTCGCCACTGCAGGCCTCTGGGACGTAAAAGAGGGAGAGATCATCCGTCCGCGACTGGACCATATCCTCTTTCTGCCCGAATCCCCCTACCTGCCCCCCGGAACGCTGCGTGAACTCCTTATGCGGCCCTGGCCCGAGGAAGAGGGAATCGGGGAAGCAAGCCTGAAAACCATGCTCGTGGCGGAAGAACGCATCATGGAGGTGCTGCGCACGTTGGACATCGACGGGCTTGTCGGTCGCTTCAACGGCCTCGATCATCGCCAGCATTGGGAAAATCTGCTGACGCTGACCGAACAGCAATTGCTGGTCATTGCACGCGTACTACTCTGCGAACCGCGTTTCGTGTTCATGGACAAGCCGAGCACCACCCTCAGTCCGGAACAGGTGGACTGGATACTGGGAATCTTCACTCAGCACTCCATTTCCTATGTCGTTTTCGAGGACGCGGAAATTCCCGCCAACGGAGAAAATTACGATGCCGTATTGGAACTGAAAAGCAATGCAACCTGGAGCACGACCCCGGTGAGAGACGGACGGATCGTCCCGGAGGAAATGGAAGAGGGCGCGGCCGCGGCCGTCTGGCAATACGTGTGACCGGTTCCGCTCCCGGAGCCCTCTTAGGAAGGGACTGGCGTGCAGGATAACGTTCTCGATGGTTTCGAAGACCTGTCGGGGTGGACCGCCCATACTTCGGGCGAAGCACGGCTCCATATCTCCCGGGACACGGGAATCCACGGCCCCGCCATGCGTCTGGACTTCGACTTCCACGGCGGCGGGGGCTTCGTGGTGGCCCGCCGGACCCTCCCCCTCGATCTCCCCGAAAGCTACTCGTTCAGTTTCTCTGTTCGTGGAGACGCTCCCCGCAACATCTTCGAATTCAAGCTGGTCGACAAGTCCAACCGGAATGTCTGGCGCTACCGCGAAGAGGAATTCGACTTTCCGGCCGACTGGAAGCCGATGTGCATCCGAGACCGGCAGATCGAATTCGCCTGGGGTCCCCTGGGCGGAGGACCGGCGCGCAGTACCGAGGCCGTCGAACTGGTTATTGCCGCGGGTCCGGGCGGCAAGGGAACGGTGTGGATCGACACCCTCACCTTCCGGGACGACACCTATCGGCAGGACCCGGACATACGGGCTTCGACCTTCCTCCCCGGCCATGAACCCAGGAACATCCTGAGTCCCGACGAATCCTGCTGGCGAAGCGAACCTTCTCCCGAGTCCCAGTGGCTGATCGTGGATTTTGGACGGGAACGGGAGTTCGGCGGGCTGCTGATCCTGTGGGAACCGGACTTTCAGGCCCTGGAATTCGAAGTGCGTCTTTCCGTTGACGGACAATCCTGGACAACGGAATTTTCCACGCACAGTGGCGGCGACGACCGCAGCTACGTGTACCTGCCGCATGCTCTTTGCCGCGCCGTTCGGCTCAATCTCCTGAAAGGCATCGAAGGACGGGGCTTCGGCATCCGCGCCATCGAAATCAAACCCTTCGATTTTTCCCGTTCCCTCAACCACTTCTTTCAGTACGTTGCGGCTGAAGCGGAACCGGGGAGTTATCCCAAATACTTTCTGCGCCGGCAGACCTACTGGACTCCCGTGGGCACCGGCCGGGGAGACGGCCAGGCATTGTTCAACGAAGAAGGCATGGTGGAAGTGGACAAGGGTTCGTTTTCCATAGAGCCCTTCCTTTTCGTCCATGGCCGGTTGGTCACCTGGGCGGACGTCGATACCGCACAGGAACTGGAACAAGGCTTCCTGCCCATTCCGTCCGCCACCTGGATCATGGAAGACCTCACGTTGAAGATCACCGCTTTCGCCGCCCACGTGGATGGCAGCCCGGTGCTTTTCATCCGCTACCGCCTGGAAAGCCGGTCTCCACGGAAGCAGGCGGTCCGGCTGTTTGCGGCGCTGCGGCCGTTCCAGGTGACTCCGGTGTGGCAGAGCTGGCGGGCCTTCGGGGGAGTGTCCAAAATAGAGAGCCTCTCCCTGGAGAAAGGCGTGGTGCGGGTGAACGGCGTAAAGTCGGTGATTCCCCTGAACCCGCCGAGCGGATTCGGGGCCGCCGCCTTTGCCCGGGGGACGGTCACCAGATACCTGGCCGCGGGGGAATTGCCCCCCGACGGATCGGCAACCGACGAGTTCGGCTTCGCATCGGGCGCACTGAGCTTCGATTTCGATATACCCCCCAACGGTGCGCAGGAAGCGTTCCTCGCCGTTCCCTTCGGTTCAAGAGATTTCCCCGACGATGTCCCGGCGGCTCTCTTGCCCGAAAGCGGCAAGGGCGCCGACTATTTTTCACGCGCGGTTGAAAACGCCGAATCGATGGTGGGGGGTGTCTCCTTTCAGGTGCCCTTTTCCGGGCGGCACGTGGCCGACGCGTTCAAAACCGCCGCGGCCCACATCCTCATCAACCGCGACGGGTCCGCGTTGCATCCGGGGCCGCGCCGCTATTCCCGATCCTGGATACGGGACGGTGTGGTCATGGGCGCGGCGCTGCTCAGGATCGGCTGCATGGAACCCCTGAGGGACTTCCTGCTCTGGTATGCGGGTTTTCAGGCCGAGGACGGAAACATCCCCGATTGCGCCGATGGGGAAGGCACCGAATGGCTCGCGGAATTCGACGCGTACGGTGAATTCGTGTACGGCGTCATGGAATACTATCGGTTCACGGGCGATTCGTCCTTTTTAGCCGAAATGTGGCCGGCGTCCCTGAAGGCCCTCGACTATATGGAAGAATTACGTCGCAAACGGCTCACCGAGGAATACCGAACGCCGGAAAAGCTGGCCTGCTACGGGCTGCTGCCCGAATCCATGAGCCATGAAGGGTACATGGCCCATCCAGTCCATTCCTACTGGGACGATTTCTGGGGCGTCCGAGGTTACAAAGACGGTGCGGCCATGGCCGCCGTCCTGGGGCATGGTGAAGAAGCGTCGCGTCTGTCAGTGCTGCACGATTCCTTCGGGAAGGACATCCGCGCGTCACTGGCGGCTGCTATCGAACGGCATAAGATCGACTTCGTACCCGGCTCCGTGGAGTTCGGCGATTTCGATCCCACTTCCACGTCCGTGGCCGTGGGTTTGCTGGACCAGTCCCACCTGCTGCCGCCGTCCGAAGTCGAGACGACCTTCGACAAATATATGACCGGCTTCCGGGAACGGGCGGGTGGGACCGTGGCGTGGAACAACTACACCGCGTACGAGATTCGCATCATCGGAGCGCTGGTGCGGCTCGGCCGACGCAAAGACGCCGCGGAACTCCTGGAGTTCATGCTGTCCGACCGCAGAATCCGGGCCTGGAATCAATGGCCGGAAATTACGTGGCGCGATCCCGCCGGCCCCAGCTTCCTGGGCGACCTGCCCCACACTTGGATCAGCGCGGAGTACATGCTTTCGGTCTTTTCGATGTTCGCCTACGAACGGGATGCGGACGCGTCGCTCGTCATTGCAGCGGGAATACCGGAAAAGTGGCTGGAGGAAGGCGCAGTGGGCGTGGAAAATCTGCCCACCCATTACGGAAAGCTTTCCTACCGGCTGTGGTTTGAAGAACACGATACTGCTGCCGCTTCGTACCATACCCTTCGCGTAACCATCAAAGGCGATCTGACCCTTCCGCCGGGCGGCATTGTGGTAAAGCCGCCGTTGCCGCGCCCCATCCAGGGGGTGGAAATCGACGGGGAGCCCACAACCGAATTTACCTCCGACGGCTTCACCTGCCGAACCTGCCCCGCCGAGGCCACGGTGAGGTTTTGATTCCCCGGAAGAACAATAACCACTCGGGAAAAACCTTTTTCAAAAATCCTCCAACCAGATATCCGGTAACGGTCCCGTCATACTAAGGGCATTGCCTTCAGCCCACATGCACAATCAGCCGGTTGGTTTCCCCTTCGTTCAGGTGCGCCTCGAAATCCGCCATGCGAATTTCCACTCCACCGGTGCGGTAAGGGTTGGCCGACCGCGTAAAAGGAAGATCGAAGCCGTTCAGTTCCACCCTGGCAGGGCCGAACCCATCGTTTTGGACACGATAGACGACTTCCATCCTCCGGCCCGCGAAATTCAGTTCGACCTTCAGGCCGTCCAATGACCGGGGAATCACAGGATCGATACCGAGCACGGAATTCCCCGGCCGCAAACCGAAGAACCGTTGCAGGATGAGCTTCACCCCAATGCCCGCTCCGCTCGAATAGACCCGCCACCCCCCTTCGAACGGCACCTCCCCCTTCATTACCCGGTCGTACTCGGCGTATGCCTGATAGCGATCGGCAAAGGCCGCGTCGGAACTCGAATAGTAGCAATTCGCCTGGCGTGGGGCGGCGGAAGCCACGACTTCACGGATGTTGACCGGGCAGGCGCGGCACAGTGCGCTGAAAAAACCTTCCGCGTTGCCGAAGTGGGCCAGCGTCTCCGCGTAGCGCAGGTGGGCGTGGGTGTACATGAGGCCGTTTTCCCGCCCGAAATAAGAGGTGCTTTCGGCCC
The DNA here is from genome assembly GCA_963826125.1 of uncultured delta proteobacterium. GTDB lineage: Bacteria > Desulfobacterota > Desulfarculia > JACQYL01 > CAWGVV01 > CAWGVV01. The sequence continues at coordinate 3,006,567 of CAWGVV010000001.1, forward strand.
GTTGAAAGTAGCGCTGCAGTCCGCCCCGGTATTCCATGGGGCGGTCGAACAACCGGGCGCCGTCCGGGCCGAGCAGATGCTCCCGGATGATGTCCAGGTGTTTCCGGGCCTGTTCCGGAGTCAACAGGTCGTTCAGGACCGCATGCATCATAGGCAGCAGACTGTAGGAGAGGCCGGTGGCAATGTCGCGCGGATGCAGCAGGTAATCGACGTGCCCGTCACCATGGAAATAGGCGAACCCGGCGATGGTGTCGTCCACGATCAGGAAGCGCCGGAAATCCTCCAGCACCGCTTCGGCCGCCGCTTCCAGTGCTCCCGCCCGGCTTTCCCATTCGACCTTCCGCAATGCCGACGCCAGAGTGACGAGGGTCTGGTAGTGGAGCGTCACCGTCCAGCTGCTGCACAGGTGTTCGCGCATGGCGGGCTGCACGGGCTGGAGCGCGTCGTTCCAGTCGCCGTTGCCGTAGGCGGCCAGATTGGTGCCTGAAATGACACGCTTTTCGATCACCGTAAGCGCCCGTTCCACATGCTGCCACAGCGTCGCCGCTTCGGCGGCATCGTCTCCGTGGGGATGGAAAAACACCACTTGTTCGTTGAGGATCGTTTCGTCGCTGGAAGCAAGCAGGTAGTCCGCGAGCGCCAGCAGCGGCCAGAACACGATGTCGCCGTGCGAATCGCCTGGCCGGATGTTGCGTTCACGGTCGAAAAACATGAACCACTGTGGCCAGTCGCCGTCAGGGTTCTGCATTTTGAACACGCGGATCAGGAGGTCCCGCACGGGTTCTCTTCGCCCCAAGGCCAGCAGCATTTCCACCGGCCCCTGGCACACGTCTCGGGTGCCCCACCCGCCGCCCGAATACTGTTCCAGGCCGCGCGGAGCGAGGTAGTGTATCAGTCCGTTCTGGACGAACCAGGGCAGGATCTCGGCCAGCCGCGCCACTCCATCGGCCGACGGACTCCCCACCGGGGGAAAAACGCGGAGCGATCCGGTAACGTCGTTCCAGAATCCGCTCGGCGTCGGGATTTCCGTGGCGGCGCTGTCTTCGGACACGAGGCGGCCTGTGATGCACACGCCGGCCGAAACGGCCGGTTTCGTCATCAGGCAGAGAAAGGGTTGGTTGCGGGAACGACCGTCGCGAAAGAGCAGTTCGTCTCCGCCGGACCGTTCGATGACGGTGCCTTCCAGCGGCGAGACGAGGAATCCTCCTTCGGGAAACCGCCGGCCCACGTCGCAGTCGGGAATCGGCCGCACGAAAAACCCCGCGCCTTCCTTCTCATACCGCACCGAAATCGAATCGCTGCCGTCGTCTCCGTTGACGGCTACGTGGTGCGACACCAGCAAGCTCACCGGCGCGCCCTTCAGCACTTCCACGAGCAAGGTGAGTTCGTGCCGGCCGGCGGGGGCCGTGCTCGTGACCGTAATCAGTCCGGCAGCATGTTTGTATATCCAGCGGCAGCGGTCCGGCGCCATTTCAAAGGCGGAAGGCTCGTCCAGCAGATACTGTCCGTTGGGGAACTCCACGAAAACCCGCTGGCCGCTCGAACGGAAGAGACTCAGGTAGCCGTGAACGGTGGACAGGAAGCGGTTTATGTTCACGTGCCCCTGCGTCACCATGGAGTGGAACACCCCGGCCATCCACACCGTGGAAGTCAACGAGGTCTCGTCGGGAGTGAGTCCGCTACCGGTGCGCATGATGTGGCCGTGGGGCCGCAGCACCCGGTATTCCTTTTCCTTCAAAACCACGTGCGTGCGGTCGCCGGTGAAAAACGACAGAAGCCGACCGTCATCCCGTTCCTCGTTGCGCCGTTCGCCGAACAGGTCGTCGATTTCGCCGTCCGTCAGATCGACGGTTTCCAGCAACGGCGCCGTGCTGAACAGGGTAGCGGAAGGAATCGTGCGGATCGGCGCATCCCCAACCGGCGGGAATTCCGCTTCGGGAAGGGCCAGGGCTTTGTCCGCGAAGCTCAGGTCCGCCGGTGACGTGGCCGCCGGGTGATCCGCTTCGAACCAGCCGAAGAACCCGCGCCGAACGATCCGGCCGGGTTCCAGCGTCACTCCACCGTCCTGAATGACCGCCATGGAATGTTCCTGCTGCAATCGAGTACGGTCCATTCCCCGGACAAGCCCCATGGGCATGCGATTTACGCGGTTCGAAAGACCATACACCTGCAAACCGTCGGTACCGAAACCCGCCCCCCGCCCCAAGGCGCCGATCAAGGTCCAGGGAAAGCGTCCTCCCATGGACTGGTTCTGGCGCGAAGCCACGACATAGCCCCGTTCCCCATGCACAAGCGGGGTGTGGTCCACGTAGTGGCTCACGTAGTATTCATTGAGCCGTACGGCCCAGTAATGGGCGAGTGCCAGGTCCTGCGTGTGGATCAGGTCGAGCGTTTCCGTGTCCGCTCCCGTGTTTTCAAGCTCCACGTGCCAGAACCACGCAGGGGCCGCCTGCGCAAGCACGAAACGGACGCGGAAACTGACGTTTCCCCATTCACCCTCCGAACTCAAACCGCTTTCTTCGACCTGTACCGCCGCGGGACTGAACGGCCCGAGCAGCGGCAGGATTTTTGCCGATGTGTCCTTTCCCCGGCGCAGATAGACGTTGGCCGGACCACCCTCCACTTCGTTTCCGAGAAAGAGGTTCAGGATGATGTCGCCATAGTCCATGCGCTTCACCGATCCGTTGGCGTTCACCTGCACGCTCAGACCTGAAGGACTTTCAATGCGCACGGGATGGTTTTCCGTTGGCAAATGGGGCGTATTCATGGGAAACTTTCCGGAACGGCATTCTTGTAAGAGGAAGAAAAAGAGAACGGTTTTTCTTCGATTTAAGAAGCAAGCCGATTTATTGTCAATGGATATTTCCGATAAGGCATGGAATAAGAAGGGAAGAAAGTAATCGGGGACCCCCTTTTTAAAAAAGGGGGTCCCCGAACCCCTCCCTAAAAATTTTCAGCGGCTGCCTGCGGCAGCGGGTTCACGGACAGCCCGGAGGTTTTTGGAAAAGGGCCCGGGAAAAACCTTTTTGCCGAAAAAGGTTTTTCCCTGCTACAATCCTCCTCAAAGGACAATAAGTCTATGATATTTCCCGACCATCCTTCTCGTTCCCAAGTTGCACTTGGGAACGCATAAACCCGGAGAACTGCTCTACCAAACCGATAATGAGGGAATGATGAAACCATCGGGACCCCCTTTTTGACAAAAAGGGGTCCCGAACCCTCCCCAAAAACTTCTCGAAGGCTGCCTGCGGCAGCAGGGTCCGGGCCCCGTTTCCGCCCCGCGGAAGCGGGGCAATTGGAAGGTTTTTGGAAAAGGGTCCGGGAAAAACCTTTTTACCCAAAAAGGTTTTTCCCGCCTTTCCCCATAAAAAAAGCGGGACCAAACAATGTCTTTTCCTGAAGATTTCATTTGGGGAGCGGCGTCGGCCGCCTATCAGATCGAAGGGGCCGCCGGGGAAGACGGCAAGGGACTCTCCGTCTGGGACGTTTTCTGCCGTAAAGCCGGAGCGATCTGGCAGGGCCACACGGGTGACGTCGCCTGCGACCACTACTATCGGTACCGGGAAGACGTGGCCCTCATGAAAGGGCTGGGCGTGCAGGCGTATCGGTTCTCGATCTCCTGGCCGAGAGTGATCCCGGACGGCGTGGGTACGGTCAACCGGCAGGGCCTCGATTTCTACGACCGGTTGACGGACGAACTTCTCGGCGCCGGAATAACGCCGTTCGTCACGCTCTTCCACTGGGACTACCCGCAGACGCTTCACGAAAAGGGCGGATGGCTGAACCCGGACAGCCCCGACTGGTTTGCCGAATATGCGGCCATCGTGACGGACCGGCTGTCCGACCGCGTCCGCTCATGGTTCACCTTCAACGAGCCGCAGATATTCATCGGCATGGGGTATCAGGACGGCGGCCATGCGCCGGGCGACCGGCTCGAGTTTGGAAAGGTACTGCGGATCGGCCATAACGTCCTGCTGGCCCACGGCAAGGGCGCCACGGCTATCCGCGGCCGGGCGAAGCTGGAAGCGAAAATCGGCTATGCGTTGGCCCTGAACGAAGTGCCGGTGCCGGATTCGACGTCCGATGGAGACGTAGCCGCAGCCCGGAAGGCGTTCTTCGGGGTGGACCGGAAAGACTGCATGAATAATTCCTGGTGGGTGGACCCCGTGATGTTGGGTTCCTATCCGCGGGACGGGCTGACGCTTTTTGAAAAAGAGTTGCCGGACATCGGCGGCAACGATATGACGATCATCCGTCAGCCATTGGACTTTCTGGGGATCAACGTGTACTTCGGGAAAAGGTACCGCGCGGACAAGGACGGAAACGCCGAAGCCGTGGACTTTCCTCCCGGCTATCCGCACACGAGCTTCCACTGGCCGGTGGTGCCGGAATCGATTTATTGGGGAGCGAAATTCTACGCGGAAAAGTACCGCCTTCCGGTGATCGTTTCGGAAAACGGCATGTCGAACAACGATTGGGTGAGTCTGGACGGGCAAGTGCACGACCCGCAGCGCGTCGACTTTCTCCATCGGTACCTGCGCGAACTCAAACGCGCCTGCGCGGACGGTATCGACGTGCGCGGGTATTTCCTCTGGTCCATTATGGACAATTTCGAGTGGGCCGCCGGGTATCGCGAGCGATTCGGGATCGTCTACGTCGATTATCCGACCCAGCGGCGGATTCTCAAGGAATCGGCACGCTGGTACGGGCGGACGATGGCCGCGAACGGCGCACATCTGTAGGCACCGGCTCGCGTGCGACCACGATTATTCCTTCATTACCATGACGTTGCTGGCCTTGACGAGCGCGCTCACTTCATCGCCCATTTTGAGGCCCAGGTCCTTCACGGCATCCACGGTGATCGTGGAGGTGAGGACGTTGCCGCCTCCGATGTCGATTTTTACCTTCGCCGCCACCTGACCTTCCTTCAGCTCAACCACTTTTCCCTTAATGACGTTCCTGGTGCTCAGTTTCATGGTTCCGCCTCCTGTTCCGATGATCCGCATCCTGGTCCGGCGCCGTGTCGCGACGAAAAAACATTCCCCGATTTCCGGCGGACCCGTTAAATTTCCTCCGATGCCATGTATCATAATTACACCGTCGGCGTGGCGCAAGGACGGCGGTTCCCGCGACCGGAACGAACGGGACGGCAAAGAGCGAAATACGGCTTGACACCTCTCTGTGTTGAATAGTAAGTACCGACGGATATAGTATGAGGTAAGACCATGCGGTTCCCGGCCGGAGCGGTGGGAACTCATGGCGTGAGGCCGTCAGCGGAGAGATGTCCGAGTCGGTTGAAGGAGCACGACTGGAAATCGTGTGTACGCTCATAAGGCGTACCGAGGGTTCGAATCCCTCTCTCTCCGCCATTTTTTTTACAAGGAGATCAGGCGCCCCTCCATTGCCTGACACCCTGAGCACTTCAGTCGTGTCCGTTCTTTCCTCACGATCGATCGCCGGGCCGGCGCGCCGATTTTCCTGAAATGAGCACCGAACAAAGCTATGTCGTACCTCGTTCTCGCTCGCAAATGGCGTCCCCAGACGTTCGACGAGATGGTCGGGCAGGACCATGCGGTGAAGACCATCCGCAACGCGATCAGCGCCGATCGCGTGGCTCATGCCTACCTCTTTTCCGGACCGCGGGGAGTGGGAAAAACATCGTTGGCCCGCATCATGGCCAAGGCGCTGAACTGCGAGCACGGCCCCACCCCCACCCCCTGCCAGGTGTGCAGCCAGTGTAAAGACATCACGGCCGGTTCGTCCCTGAACGTGTATGAAATCGACGGCGCCTCCAACCGGGGAATCGACGAAATCCGGGAACTGAAGGAGAACGTCCAGTATCTGCCTTCCTCGGGCCGTTATAAAATCTACATCATCGACGAAGTGCACATGCTCACCAAGGAGGCATTCAACGCGCTGTTGAAAACGCTGGAAGAGCCTCCCGCCCATGTGTTGTTCATCTTCGCCACCACCGAAGCGCACCGGGTCCCGGTCACGATCCTTTCCCGCTGCCAGAAATTCGATTTCCGGCGCGTCTCCAGTCGCGACCTTTTCGGTCATCTGACGCGCGTGGCGGAGCAGGAACACATTCCGGCCGAACCGAAGGCGCTCATGGCCATCGCCCGCGAAGCCGAAGGCGGGGTCCGCGACGCATTGAGCCTCATGGACCAGGTGCTCTCCTACTCCCCCGAGGGCATCTCCGCTCAAACGGTCATGGAAGTGCTCGGTTTCGTGGACCGGTCGGTCGTTCTCAACCTGCTCGAACAGGTGATCGCCGGAAACATGGCCGAAGTGGTGGACATCGTGGACCGGCTGCACATGAGCGGCCACGACCCCAAACAGTTTTATAAAAATCTGCTGGAAGAAGTGCGCGCGCTCATCGAAACCCGCATTCACAAGGGCGACGGCGAGGACTCGTCGGAAGACGAGCAGGAACGGGCCGCGCGGAAGAACATCCTTTCCAGGGTGTCCACCCAATGGCTGCTCTCGGCATTCAATCAACTTCTGGCGCTGGACACGGAACTTCGCTATGGTAGTTATCCGCGGTTCGTTATCGAACTGGGGCTGTTCCGGCTGGCCTATTTGAATGAATTTCTCTCCGTGGACGACATGTTGTCCGGACTGGAGGCTGTCGGCGGCACAATCGATCCGCCGGAAAGGAGTGCGCGTCCCGCGGTACAGCCCCCCGCGGCCCCGGTACGGGAGAAAAAGGAAGCGTACCGTGTCGTTCCCACGGACCCGCACGAAGCACCACCGGTCGGGGTCGATCCTCCGTCGGTGGAACGGTTTCTCCGCGTGGTGGAGCAGGAGTCGGCCGTGCAGGCGACGATTCTGCAGAAAGCCCAGCTAAGCCTCAGCGCGGATGGAGTGCTGCAGATACGTTTTCCGGCGACCGCGGGCACCAGCCTGCTGAACGAAGAACAGATACGCGCCCTGGCTTCGACGTATTTCCGGCAAGCCCTGACGGTGAAGGTTACCAGGGACGAAAGTACGGCGGCCCAGCCGCTGAAGAGGGAAGATCGGGTGGAGCAGGCCCGTCAACTCCGCCGCAAGGCCATGGAGCACCCGCTGGTCAACGAAGTGGCGGAAATCCTGGGGGCCCGGCTCACCGAAGTACGCCCCGGCACCGAGTCTATCGACAACAAGGAGAAATCCGATGGCTAAAGGAATCAACAACATCATGAAGCAGGCCCAGAAACTCCAGGCCCAGATGCTCAAGGCCCAGGAAGAACTGGGGACCAAGACGGTGGAGACTTCGGTGGGCGGCGGCATGGTGAAGGTGGTCGCCAACGGCAAGCAGGAGATCGTATCGATCAAGATCGAGCCCGAGGTCGTAGACCCCCATGACCTGGATATGCTCCAGGACCTTGTACTTTCGGCGGTCAACGAGGCACTCAAAAAGGCCCAGGAAATGGTTTCCGAAGAGATGGGCAAGATCACGGGAGGCTTCAACATTCCCGGCTTGACGTGAGGATGCTCCGTACATGAACGCCTATCCAAAACCCATCACCGATCTGGTGAAAGAACTTATGCGACTGCCCGGAATCGGGGAAAAGTCGGCCCTGCGCATGGGACTGTTCCTCCTCCACCTGGAAGAACGGGATGTCAAATCGCTGGGAACGGCAATTCTCCAGCTCAGGGAGCGCATTACCCTCTGCACCGAGTGCAACACCTTCACCGACCAGGAGGTGTGCGGTATCTGCAGCGATGCCCGACGCGACCACCACGTGATCTGCGTGGTGGAGGAGCCGGGGGACCTGCTGGCCCTGGAAAAGACGGGGCACTACCGGGGGGTGTACCACGTACTCAACGGCGTCCTTTCGCCTCTGGAAGGCGTGGGACCCGAACAACTGAAGATCGACTCTCTCATGCGAAGGGCGCGGTCGGAGGAAGTGACTGAAATTATCCTGGCAACCAATCCCACCGTGGAAGGGGAAGCCACCGCAAACTACCTGTATGATCGGCTGAAAGACCTGTCGGTGCGGGTGACCAGAATTGCGTCGGGTATTCCGGTGGGCGGCGACATGAAATTTGCAGATACCATGACCCTCAAGCGCGCTTTCGACGGCAGGAGCCGGATGTGAATATCCATACGAATGTGAAGGAGTTCGACGAATGAACATCACGGTGACGAAATCTTCCAAAATCGGACAGAGAACCCGCCCGAAAGACTCGGAACTCGGTTTCGGAAAACTATTGACCGATCACATGTTCCTCATGGACTATACCGCCGGGACGGGCTGGCACGACGCACGCATCGTGCCGTACGAACCGCTCCGGCTGGACCCCGCAGCCATGGTGCTGCACTATGGACAGGAAGTGTTCGAGGGACTCAAGGCGTACCACCTGAAAAACGGGGGCGTGGGTCTGTTCCGCCCCGAGAAAAACATCGAGCGGATGAACCGGTCCGCCAACCGCATGGTGATGCCCGAAATGGACCCCGCCGATGTTATGCAGGCCATAAAGGAACTGCTCGCCCTGGATCGCGCCTGGCTGCCCACCACCGAGGGCACGTCCATCTACATCCGCCCGACCATGATCGCCACCGAAGCGGCGCTGGGGGTCAAACCCGCCGGCAAGTATTTGTTCTTCATCATCATCGGTCCGGTGGGCGCGTACTATCCCGAAGGGTTCAACCCCACCAGCATCTATGTGACCAGCGAATACGTTCGCGCGGCCAAAGGCGGAGTGGGCGAATACAAGACGGCATGCAACTACGGCCCCACGCTCTTTGCTTCCAAGATGGCGGCGGAAAAAGGGTATACTCAGGTGTTGTGGCTGGACGCCAAAGAGCATCGCTACGTCGAGGAAGTGGGCACCAGCAACATCTTCTTCTCGTTTGAGGACGAACTGGTCACGCCTCCGCTGGGAGGCACCATACTGCCCGGCGTCACCCGGGATTCGGTGCTTACCCTGGCGCGACATTGGGGACTGAAGGTCTCGGAGCGGCCCATCACCATCGACGAAGTGGCCGAAGCATGCAAGACCGGCAGAATGAAGGAGGCTTTCGCCACCGGCACGGCAGCGGTGATTTCCCCGGTGGGGAAACTCTGCCTCGACGGCGACGACCTTCAGGTGGCGGACGGCAAAACCGGAAAACTCTCACGGAAGCTGTACGACACCATTTTCAGCATCCAGTACGGTAAGACCGAGGATCCGTTCGGCTGGAGCGTGCAGATACTGTAGCCCCTCGAACGAATCCCATCGGCAGCATATTGGGGAAAATCGTGCCGCGACCGGTGTTCAACGCCGGCCGCGGCCCCTTTTGCCGGTCACCCCCGCGGACGTGGTTCAGCACCCCGCCGGCGTGAAAACGGCAGTGTTGAAAACTGCCCCGGCACTACCATCATACAAATCTTCACCCGGAGGGTGAGCTTGTTCGCCCGAGGGGTCGAAGAGCCCGCGAGTCCGCGAGGGGGACACCCATTCCCCCGCCCACGCGAGTACTCACGCGGGCAAGGCGAGAGAACTGTTCAATGCGCATCACCTGCCCCGAATGCAAATTCAGCAAGGATATCCCGGAGGGGAAAATTCCCCCCAAGGCGACCCTCGTGTCATGTCCCCGTTGCGGGACGCGGTTTCCCCTGCAACGGGAACGAGTCACCGACACCGCTCCCGAAGGAGGTTTCTTTCGGCACGAGGAAATCCGAGACATACAAGAGGAAGCGTTCGAGGAACCGGAAGAGATCGCCGAGGTTTTGCCGGCAGGCCGCCGGGATCGCGCCGGGGCGGGGGCGGGCGGCGGCATTCCCTGGGAATCCGGATCCCGCGAGGGCATGCTCTACTCCCTGTTAAGAACCATTCTACTGGTGCTGTTTTCTCCCTATCGAGCCTTCAGCGGCATGGAGCCCGGCGGCAGAAAGTCCTACCCCATCGGTTTCCTGGTCATCGTCGGCACGGTATCGGTGCTTTTCAGCTACTTCATCGAGTATTCCTCTCTGCACACCTGGATCGCCCGGCTCGATATTCCCTTCGCCGTGTGGCTGGGTCCCTTTTCCATCATCCTGGTCGCCCTTTTCACTCCGGCCTGGCTCATCATCGGACTGTACATCGGCAGCATGGTCATTCACGCGAGCCTGGTGATTCTGCGCGGGAACACACAACCCTTCTCGGCCACCATGAAGGTGCTCGCCTACTCCTCCGCCACCCAGGTCTGGGGCATTATCCCCTATGTGGGGCAGCCGTTGGCCGCCGTATGGGGATTGGCCGCGACGTCCGCGGGATTGAGCGCGGTACATTCCATTTCCAGGATCAAGGCCTTCATCGCCATCATTCTCATCCCGCTGATCCTCGCGCTGGTGGGGATAACGGTCGCCCTGGTGCTTCCCATGCTGCTCCGGCACGCGACCGTCGGAACGTGATGAAATCTGCCGGATCCGAAACACCGGATGACCGGCAACGTGCGAATTGGCTTGACAAAACTCCGTACCACTATTGTAATTTGTCTGTGTACAGTATTGAGCCGAATTCGAATCATTCCGCGCGACCGCGGCGGTAAAGCGGAAAAACGGAGAGCCCACATTCAACCTCAGGGAGGATGAACCGATGCTCGTAAAGGGATGGATGACGACTGACGTCATTACGATCGATGAAGATACATCCATGATGAAGGCCGGACAGATCATGAAGGAAAACGGCATCTCCCGTTTGCCGGTAATGCGGAACGGAAAGATGATCGGCATCGTCACGGACCGCGATGTAAAAGAGGCTTCTCCTTCCAAAGCCACCACGCTCGACGTCCATGAACTCTACTATCTTCTGTCCGAACTCAAGGTAAAGGACATCATGGCACGGAAGGTCATCTCCTGCATGCCGGACGAGACCGTGGAAAAGGCCGCCGTTATCATGCTGGAGAACAATATCTCCGGCCTCCCCGTGGAGGACGCAAGCGGAAAGCTGGTGGGCATCATTACCAAGGGCGATATTTTCAAGGTCATGATCAGCATCACCGGCATTTACCGTGGGGGCACGCAGTACGCCTTCAATCTGCCCGACAAGCCGGGCACCATCAAGGAAGTGGCCGATGTCATCCGGAAACACGGGGGCCAGATGGTCAGCATCCTCAGCTCCTACGATTCCTGCGAGGAAGACTGCCGCCACGTGTTCATACGCATTGCGGACACGCTGAGCGATACAGAACTCGCCGCCCTTACCAAAGAACTGGACGACAACTTCATCCTTCTCTACACGGTCAAGGACGTTCTGAAAGACCTCCACCGCAAATAATCCCTCGGGTATCCACGCAACATGCAACGGCTCCTTTGCTCGTCGATCGAGAGCAAAGGAGCCGTTTTTTTCCGGGGCTGATTGGCCGGGAGGACGCTAGTGCAACTGCGAGGAGGCTTCCAGGTCCCGCTTGAAGAAATCCAGCGAATTCTGGTCGGAAACGGCGGTCTGCACCGGACCGGGCTTCGGTTCCGTGCCGGCCCGGAAGCATTCGAATACGGCGTTCCGGTCGTCGGGAGGCGCGAGGTGGCCGTTTTCGGGGTCGATCTTGGCGAGTACGACCCCCTCCGGGATCGCGAACGGTTCCACCGGCTTTCCTTCCAGGAGCTTTTCCATGTAGGTGAGCCAGATGGGGATGGCGGCCTTGGCCCCGGTTTCGAACCTGCCCATGGGTCGGTGATCGTCGAATCCCACCCATACACCCGTGATGTAATGCGGGGTGAATCCGATGAACCAGGCGTCCTTGAGGTCGTTGGTGGTTCCGGTCTTGCCCGCCACCGGCCGCTTCAGCGATTTCACGCGCTGGCCCGTACCGGACGTGACGACGCTCTGCAGAAGGCTCGTCATGATGGCGGCGGTTTCGGGCGAAATAACCCTTTCCCTCATGGGAATGTTTTCTTCCAGGATTTCCCCGTCCCGGTCGGTTACCTTCGTGACGAAGATCGGCTGCACCAGATCGCCGCCGGTGCAGAACGCCGAGTAGGCTCTCACCAGTTCCTGAAGCGTCACGTCCGAAGCCCCCAGCGCCAGCGACAGATTGCGCACCAGTTCCGAGGTAAACCCCAGCTTGCGCGCGTACTTGATGATGTAATCCACACCGATTTCCTGGCCGAGTTTCACCGCGACCACGTTGCGCGAATGGATGAGCGCGGTGCGGAGGAGCGTGGGGCCGTAGAATTTCTTTTCGTAATTCATCGGCTTCCATTTGTCCTGTCCGGGCACGTCGTACACCACGGGCGAATCGATGATGACGGACACCGGCGTGAAACCTTTGTCCATGGCGGCTGCAAAGACGATGGGCTTGAACGCCGACCCCGGTTGGCGCCTGGCTTGAATGGCGCGGTTGAACTGGCTTTCCCGGTAATCCCTTCCACCGACCATGGCCTTGACGTACCCGGTTTCCGCTTCCATGCACATCAACGCCGACTGGCCTTCCGGCGATTGTTCCAGGGCGAGCTTCAGCATCCCCTTCCCTTCGGGCCGGCTCAAAATCCTGGCCATAACGACGTCGCCGGGCGCCAGCACCGTGGCGGGGTCCTTGACCGTGACGTAGCCCGCAGCCACTTCGGGGTCGGGCTTTCGGGCCCACGCCATGTCTTCCACCGAGATAACTCCCTTGGCCCCGCCCAAACACACTTCCACGCTGCCGGGATTGCCGGTGACCTTGGTCACCATGCCGGTCACGATGGACCCTTCGGTGAGGTCCGGCGGCGTGAGTTCGTTGCAGAACGTTTGCCGTTCCTCTTTCGGAACGGTGCTCATGGGCCCTCGATACCCGATCCTCTTGTCCAGTTCCAGCAGCCCCTGGGCTATCGCGGCCTGAGCTTCCTTCTGCAACCCCACGTTGACCGTGGTGTAGACGCGCAATCCCTCGGTCAGCAGCTTGTCGCTGCCGTACTTCTGTTCCAGATACCGGCGCACCTGCTCGCTGAAGTAGGGCACGAGGTCCAGCGAATCGTCGCCGTCGTTGCGCAGCCTGACCGGTGTGTTCTTGGCCCGTTCGGCCTGCAGGGGAGTGATATCCCCCTCATCGACCATGCGATGCAAAACGTAGTGCTGGCGTTCGGCGGCCAGACGGAAATTGCTGAAGGGGGAGTATCGGCTGGGCGCCTGGGGAAGCCCCGCCATCATGGCCGTTTCCGCCAGATTCAAGTCCTCCACGCTTTTGCCGAAATAGGCGTTGGATGCCGCCTCCACCCCGTAGGCGCCGTGTCCCAGATAAATCTGGTTGAGGTAGATGGCGAGGATTTGTTCCTTGCTCAGATTGCGCTCGAGGCGATAGGCCAGGACCATCTCCTTGATCTTGCGCATGTAGCTCTTTTCAGGCGTCAACAGCAGGGAGCGGGTGACTTGCTGGGTGATGGTACTGCCGCCCTGTACGATACGTCCCGCCTCGATGTTTTTGATGAACGCCCGGATGATTCCCGGTATGTCGATTCCCGGATGCCGGAAAAAATCCGAATCCTCGGCCGCCACAAATGCCTGCACCAACCGCTTGGGGATGCGTGCATAAGGGACCAGCACGCGCCGTTCCTTATAAAATTCGCCGATAAGCGTTCCGTCGTCGGCATATACGCGACTCACCACCGGCGGACGATAGTCGTCCACGTTGAAAAGTTTGGGTAGGTCGTAGGTCACGTAGTAGAAGCCGCACACCGCCCCTCCAGCAATAACCATCGCGAAAAACAGAAATGCATAGACGACAAAACGCCAGAGACTTTTCCGCTTCGTTCCCCTGCGCCGGCGCACTTCCTTTGCCGAAGGCGCCTTGCCGGATGTTTCTTCCTGCCGCTTCTCTTCCATTGTTTTTTTCCGGTTCATTCCCCCCGCGGGCAGCGCGGAAAATTCACCTTTCTCCTTTTCAGCGAAAACACTTGTTCAATAAAACAAAGCAAAACCGATGCCGAACCTGACCATTTTTGGCCTTTAATCGTCTTTCCATCCGTAATTTCAGGTGGAAACGGTTCGGTCGGCATTGTCCCGGTCGTGCAATCACGGCGGGGACGGGAAAATCCGCAGCGGCCCCTGCGGAGCATCTCCTTGATCAAGGATACACCAAAGAAAGGGAAAGATGAAATGTTTGTGTTGTCCCGGCGATTCAACGACGCATGAATAACCGTCGGCGATCTTCTCCCCGCTTTTAGTGTATAGTATATACTTACTGTCCGATTATCGTGGACAGGCTGGCGGAAAAAGGGTAAGTTAAGGCAAATTGCGGTTTGTTTCCAGTGTTCTCCCACGGCGCGCGACCTTTGCACGGGCCGAAGTACCTGACCGACACCGGAATCATGGGTGTGGTTCCCGTCGTCTTTTTGCCGAACGAGGTTCGTTATGTCACCTCTCCTGTTGCACCTGGGACACAACAATTATGTCGTAAGCAATCGAATTCAAAGCATCATGCCCGTCGTTCCTTCTCAGCCCCTCGTCACGAGACGTATACGAAGCGAAGCCAAAGAGGAAGGGAAGCTGATCAACTGTTCACAGGGAAAAGCTGCTCGTTGCGTCCTTCTTCTGTCCAGCGGCCATATCATCCTGTGCAGCAAGGATTTTGAATCCTTGAAAAAGATGGTCGGCGGCGAAGCAGCCTGCGTGCTGACGGAATAACCCGAGTTCCGGCAGCGCCCCGACAGAAGCGTGTCCGTCTCTATTACAACCCTTCAAGGTTCTCCCCCCCCCCCGCATAATTGTTATGTCTTTCACAAAGCCAACTTTTCTTCCCGTTCTTGGCCGGGCGCGGACGTATCTGAACAGAAAGCGGCAGAAGGCTCGTTAGGCTTTAGTACGGTCTTGCCGACGAATGCGTGCATTGGCCCGCTGCCGCCATGGCGGTCGGAAAATTACAACCGCACTCTCCTGAAATGTCAAAAAAATGCTCTTGCCGGCTCATAAATTTCTACCAATTCTTTCATAAACCACTAAAGCATTTCTCTCCTTCGCCGATATTTTCTATAGCGTCCGGTTAGAGCTTTTCCAGCCCCCTTCCCTCTTCAGGGCCGGACCCTTCGGCGAGGTTCTCGCCGTTAGCGCCCAACAGATAAGCTTGGTGGGGGCAAAATAGAACCATGCATTGACTATCGACGCTAAGAGGAAAAACGTATGCGTTTAAGTTTGAAAACCAAATTCTTGTTTCCGACACTCCTCCTTATCCTTATAGGAATTGGTCTTTCGTCCGGTGTTTCCTACGTGAAATCGAAGAACACCATTCAATCCGTAATAACGAAACAGGTGGTGCAATTAGCGGATTCGACGGTCGCCAACATAGACTCCTGGGTAAAGGACCGTCAACTCGATGTGAGTAATTGGGCTCAACAAAAGCTGTTGCTGACCGCCCTCCAGGACGATTTCGTGGGCCAGGCCACACGCAAGTCGGCCCATGTTCAATTCGCCAAGATAAAAGAGGATTACGGATACTATGAGAATATCTGTCTCGCCAATACCCAGGGAGCTATCCAGGTTGCAGCCGATGACAGTTCACTGGCCAAGTTCGACCTGACAAAACAACCGTATTTTCAAGAAGTGTTGGGCGGGAAAGCTTCCATCTCCGCCCCCTTTATCAGTCAGGCTACCAATCGGCCCGTCTTTGCCCTCTCGGCCCCTATCGTCGACCAGAAGGAGGTCAAAGGAGCATTATTTTGTCTGATCGATCTCGAAAGCTTCAACAAATTTTTTATAGCTCAGGTAAAGGTGGGGCAGACCGGGTACGCATTTCTGCTCACCAAGGATGGGTTGGTGCTGTCCGATCCCGAAAAAGCCAAAGTGTTGAAGTTCGACACAAAACAGACGGATTTCGGAAAAGAAATCGTGGAGAAGAAACGGGGGGTCATTCTTTATCAATTGGATGGGCAGAATAAACTTGCGGCCTACAATGCCTCCGAGAAAATGGGCTGGATCGTGGGCGTCAACGTCAACACCGATGAGATACTGGCTCCGGTCAGGGAATTGGGTTATGTGAATCTCACCATCGGCCTTGCAGTGGTAGCCATGTCCTGCATCTTCATCCTTTTGCTCGTGCGATCCACCGTTAAGCCGATCAACAGGATCGTTCAAGCCCTCACCAATGCCGCCAACGAAGTAAGTACCGGCTCCGGGCAGGTGGCATCAACCAGCCAGCAGCTGGCCGAAGGCTCCTCCGAACAAGCCGCGTCCATCGAGGAGACGTCTTCAGCGCTCGAAGAAATGTCCGCCATGACCAAGCAGAATGACGAAAATGCCGGGCAGGCCAAGGCCATGGTAGGAGAGGTCGCGATTATCCTGAACAAGGTGGACGGCCATATGGCCAAAATGAGTGAAGCTATTGAAAAAATAACTAAATCAAGCGAGCAAACCGGTAAAATCATTAAGACCATAGACGAAATCGCATTTCAGACCAATCTGCTCGCTCTCAACGCCGCCGTCGAAGCGGCCAGGGCGGGAGAAGCGGGGGCCGGCTTCGCCGTAGTAGCCGACGAAGTGAGGAACCTGGCCATGCGGGCCGCCGAAGCTGCGAAGGATACCTCTCAGCTCATCGAGAACATCATCAGCGAGGTAAAGAGCGGCCGGGAACTCACCCATCTCACGCAGGAATCCTACAAGGAAAACGTGGAGATTGGCGGGAAAGTGGGCGCCCTGGTGGAAGAAATCGCGGCGGCCTCTAAGGAACAGGCCGCGGGGGTCGAGCAGATCAATCGGGCGGTAACCGAGATGGACGGCGCTATACAGAGGGTGGCTTCCAGCGCCGAGGAATCGGCCAGCGCCGCGGAAGAGATGAACGCACAGGCCGAGCAGATGAAGAGCATCGTGGCCGATCTCATTCATGTGGTGAGTGGCCGTTCGGAACTTCCATCAGCCTCGGAAAGGAAGACGGACAAGGAGATGCGGAATGAGCCCAAGGCACCGTCTCACCAACTAGGGAACGGTCGCCCAAACCCAAGCAAACTTTCCTCGCCGAAACACCGGATCTCGGCGGAAGAAACCATCCCCCTCGAGGATTCAGACTTCAATAACTTTTAAATCAAGGATAACGGACCCCGGGAGATGCTCCCACAAGGTTCACTCAGCAGACCTCCGATATCCCCAGGCCAGACAGGTGGAGGAGGTCACTGTATCTTTCCGGGCAGATGGCCGGAAACAGGGGCCTGTAGCACCTGCAGGATGGGAACAGTCAAAAACGAGACCAGATACCTGTCAAATAAAAGGAGCTTTGTCATATGTTGAAAAGATTGTTTGTCGTAATGTTGGCCCTCACGTTTTCGATCGTCCTGGGCCTGCCCGCCCACGCCCAGACGCTGCGCCTTCAGTGCGCTTACCGCCTCGACAGTCATGTCGGCAGAACCGCGGCAACCTTTGCGAAGGAACTGGAACAGATTACAAAAGGCGGACTGAAGGTCGAGCTGTATGGTCCCGGACCGAAGCAGCTCGTGGAGACGGGAAAGGCCTTCGACGCCCTGGGCAAGGGGGAAGTCGACCTGTTGATCACCTCTCTCCTGTACGATGCCGCCAAGGTTCCGGAGGGCAACTGCCAATGGCTGCCTTTCAACTGGCAGAGCCCCGATGAGGCGCGAGATATCTTTTTCAACAAAGGGTATATGAAAGTCCTGGCCGAAGCGGTGGGGCAACACGAAGTGGTCTACCTCACCCCCATTTCAGCCGCCACTATGGGACTTATGACAATGACTCCCATCAACAAGCTTGATGATCTGAAAGGCAAGAAAATTCGGGCAGTCGGTCTGGAGGCAAAGATCGTGGAGAGTCTCGGGGCGACCGCCGTCAACCTACCGCCCAACGGCCAGCTCGAAGCCATGAAGGCGGGAACAATCGATGGGACCGATTATCCCTGGTATACCATGACGGAGTATAAGTACTACGAGGCGCTGAAATCGATCAGCGCTCCCGCCTTCCATACCCCCGGCCTGGTTGATTTTATGGCGAGCAAGAAGGTGCTGTCATCCCTGTCCGCGGAACAGCAGAAGGCAGTCCAGCAGGCAGCGCTGAAGGCTATGGAATTCAGCTTCGAAGAGGGGAAGAAACTGGATGGCCAGGCGGTAGCGGATGCCAAAAACAAAAACATAGAGATCACTACCCTATCGATGGACGAACAGGCGCTGTTCAGAAAGAAATTCAAGCCTCTCTGGGAAGAAGCCGCCAAAGCATCGCCTTACTCGCAAAAGCTCGTCGAAATTCTGCTCACGGAAATGATTTCCAAGGGCTATACCATGTAATAATCCGACTGCCGGCGAGGTCGTGCCTTGCCGGCAGCTCTTCGTTTCCTCTCCAACCGTTCCGGGGGACGAGCCTCGCGGGGAAAAATACCTGCTGCCCTGCTCAAGCGCCCGATGCCGCCTCCAAAATTCACGCGTGTGAAAAATCTTCCTTCCGGCAAACCGAGAGCACGTACCCTCCGATTTCAATAGTTCGTACCTCGAATTCTCCACTTCATCGCACCACTATTGCCCATCACGATGAACTTCTTCACACTGTGCCTCAGAGTGAATTACTCGGGTAGCGTCAAGTGAGTCAGCAAACACATCCTCGCCCCGCAGGAGAGCAGGGATGAAGAGGGAGAATCCCTTATTCGGAAGCCGATCAGGGAACTCGCGGAAGAACTGGACCCCGGCCGGTTCTGGCAGATTCATCGGGGAACGATCGTCAATGTCCGCTGCATTGCGCGCGTAAGCCGTTCGCTGACCGGCAGGGGCGCGATAAAGCTGAGGGACCGGGCGGAAACCCTCACCGTAAGCACGCGTTACTTGCACTTGTTCAGACAGATGTGACGGCGGACTGGAACTGCGGGTATGCGATCGGAACGTACGGCCGACGCGGCCGGTCTTCCCGGCTTCCGGCAACATGGAATCCCCGCCCCCCTCGTTGGGAGACTATCGATGGGCGACGGTCCTTGCCGCTCGTCATTTCGGCGAAAAGCGAAAACCGTCGTCTCCGGCAACCCGTACCCCGGCTTTCGCCGGGGTAACGTCCGGAAGAGCTTTGCCGACATCCTCATGAGGGGCGGCCCAAGCGGGGGTTCCGGGTGTTCGGATTTCGTCCGCGCCTCTTACTTGAATCCCGGCGCGAATACGTTGTACAGGAGCACTTCTTCCTCGACGTTGCGGATGGCGTGCCGTGTGTTCGGCGGAATCATGATCACCATGCCCTCCTTCAGCGGAAACTCGCCTTCCCCGTCGATGAACATGGTGGCCTTGCCTGCCAGCGTGTAAATCAGGTCCGGCTGGTCCCGGTGAACGTGGTCCGGCAGCGATACGCCCTTCTCCAAACGAACCTTCATTACCGTGATGGGAGATCCGTCCCTTTCACGCGTCAGGAACCATTTGATCTTCCCCTTGTCGGTCATGAAATGGTCTTCCCACTGGACGTCGGCCTCATTCTTGATCAAACCCATCGCTGTTCTTCCCTTCATTGAATACGCATCAGATTTCGGCACCGCTCCCCCGCCTTTCGGGGAAGCTCGTCCGGGAGCCGGGAGGTACGGCAACCATACCGACCTCCCGACGCCGAAAACAACACGATTCCCGTTACGATCAATACCCCATCATCTTGAGAGGCGGCAGTGCCTGATCGCCGCCGAAGGTTCCCTCAACGGTGAACAGGTCGAACTTGTTTTTCTTCTGGTCGGGGGCCTTGCCCTTTACCATGAACGCCAGATACTTGGATACCAACTGGTGATCTTCCCGGAAATGGACCTCGCCCTTGAGCGTGTCGAACTTGGAGGTGGCCAGCACCTTGCTGACTTTCTCCGGGTCGAACGAGCCGGCCTTTTGCACGGCTTCGAAAATCACGTCGCATGCCATGGCGGCGATGAAGCTGAAGGGGTCGGGCGGTTCGTTCCACATTTTCTCGTAGCTTGCGGTATAGGCCTTGGCTTTTTCCACGATTTTCGGATCGTCGAGCTTCTCCACGCCATAGTAGTAGTATTCAAGGGCATACAGGTTGGTGAGCGCTTCCGGGGGAATACCGGCGGCTACCACGTTGGTGACCCACGTGTTGAAAATGGTGCATTGCTTGGACAGGCCGATCTGCTGCGCCTGATTGAGGCAGGCGATGGCGTCGCCGCCGAACTGGCAGGTGACGAAAATATCGGGCTTGGCCGCGATAGCCTTGTTGATGATGGCGGTGTAGTCGGTGGTTCCGCGGGGCACTTCGGCGAAGCCGATGATTTCACCGCCGAACTCCTTGCAGGCCGCCTTCAACCCGTCGTGCGTGGTGCTGCCCCAGGAATCGGAACGCGAAAGGTAGAAAATCTTCTTTTTCCCCAAGGTCTTGATGGCCGAAGCCCCGGTCAGGTAACCGATGCTCCAGGGGGTGAAGGCCACGGAAAACGTTCCGGGCGCGGGGTTGCCCTTTTTAAAGGAATCGATCGCGGGAACGCAGCAGGGCAGGTAGGGGGTTTTGGTGAGCTTGGTTTCCTCGTTGAGGGCCGCGGCCATGGGATTATAGATCGAACCCGTCAGAGCGTTGACTCCGTCGCCCACCAGCTCGCGAAAACGCCGCACGCCGATGTCCAGCTTCGTCTCGTCGTCCTTTACGAGCACTTCCACTTTGACCTTGCCCCAGGGCATGGTGAGGCCGCCCTTTTTGTTTATCTCGTCCGCCGCCAGAAGGACGGCCTTCTTCTGGGTCTCCGCGACTCCCGCGAAGGTGCCGCTCAGAGAACTCATGAAGCCCAGCTTGAACACATCGGGCTCTTTGGCCGACGCCATTGATGGGCATACGATCAGGGCTGCAAGAATGACAGCCAGCACACCAGGTACAATCCTCTTCATTGGTCCCTCCTCATGATTGGTTGGCATACACGGTCGTCCAGCACTACTATTCTACTCCGCTTCCGGCCGGGGCCCGCAAACCCGATGTTCGATCAGCTGCTCCGGCGGGATCTGCGGAAACTGCTCAACTGAGCAATAATCGCACATGTGTGATTTTTTACCCATTTTCTCATCCCTTGTCAAGAAAGACTTTGCATTTCCGCAGGTTCCCTCTTCATCCCGCCACCAGCGGTCGACGCGAAGATCGGCAAAGAACGACGATTTCCGGTGATAAGAACCGTTGTCGAACGGATAACCTTCCCGGTTTTTCTTCCGAGTTCCCGGTACGCTGAAATATCTTTGGGAACATACATCGTTTCATGGCCGAAGGTCCTTCGCAAGAAAAAATCGACGGGCGGGTGCTTTCCGGAGTACACTCCCCCCATGGATTACACTTCAAGGCAGGAGGTGCGCTGATGAACACCATGGCGGGCAACACGGTCCCCGGAATCGTCGAAGCCGACAAGGTTACCATCTGGGTCCTGACGGACAACTACTATGATGCCCTGAGGCCGGACGGCGCCATTACTCAACGCTATCGCGTTACGCCGGGCAAGTCCATCCACGCCGAGCACGGGCTGTCCTACTTCGTGGAAGCGGTCGCCGACGGAAAGAGCGGTTGCTGCATGTTCGACTACGGACTCGATCCCGTGGGGGTGATGAACAACATGGGGCTGCTCGGCATCGACCTCGCGAAAGCCGATTCATTCGCCTTGAGTCACGGCCATTTCGACCATTGCGCGGGCACGGTCCAAATCCTGAAGGAGAACAGGGAAAAAATCGATTCCGGCACGCCCTTCTTCGTGGGAGAAGAGACCTTCTGCCACCGCTACGTCATGAGGCCCGGCTCCAATGAACCCATGGACATCGGGCAGCTGAAGCGGGAGGACCTGGAAGCCCTGGGGCTCAAGGTGGTGCAGGTGGAAAGCCCCACCCAGATCATTCCGGGAGGCTATTTCACCGGGAAGATCGAACGGGTGACCGAATATGAAAAAGTGAACCCCACGCTCCTTATCAAGCGGAACGACAAAGCCGAACCCGACGATTTCCGGGGAGAACAGGCGCTGTTCTTCAAACTGAAGGGAAAGGGACTGGTGGTCGTCTCCGGGTGCGCTCACACCGGCATCGTGAACACGGTGAGGCAGGCGCAGAAGATATCCGGCACGGAAAGAATCCATGCCGTCATCGGCGGATTCCACCTGCTGAACGCGACTCCGGATCTCATCGAAAAGACCGTGGCCGACGTGAAAGCCATGAATCCCGATTTCATCGTGCCGACCCACTGCACTGGATTCGAAGCGATCGTGCATTTTCAAAGGGAAATGTCCGACCGTTTCATCCTGAATACCGCCGGAACGAAATACACCTTCTCGACTTGAGAGCCAAGGGGTCCGCAAATACCATGGTCTGGCCGGGTACCGTCGGAAGCTTTGCGAACAAAATAAGAATAGCTGTCAGGGGGCGCGGGGGAAGAAATTCCCCCGCACATATTCCTTTTCTCTGTTTTTATCGATACTCCCCTACAGCGGCCAGAACACCGGAATGACGGCCGCTCCCACCGCCGCGACGATGACCGACAGCGGCAACCCCATGCGCCAGTAGTCGCCGAAACGATATCCGCCCGGCCCCATGACCAGCGTATTGGACTGGTGGCCGATGGGGGTGAGGAAGGGCGTCGACGCCCCCACCGCCACCGCCATCAGGAACGGGTCGATGGAAACGCCCAGGGAGTGGGCGAGGTTCACTCCGATGGGGGCCATCAACAACGCCGCGGCGGCATTGTTGATCAGGTTGGACAGCAGCATGGTCCCCACGAGCAGGATCGCCAGGGTGCCCGGCGCGGAAAAGGACCGCGAAATCGCCAGCAGCCCGTCGGCCACGAGCGCGGCGCCGCCGGTTGTTTCCATGGCTTTTCCGATGGGCAGCAGGGCGCCCAGCAATATGACGATGGGCCAGTCAATGCTCCGGTATGCGTCGGTGGGGTTGACCACCCCCGTAAGGAGCAGCACCAGAGCGGCACCGGTGAGCGCAATGTGCACCGGCAGCAGCCCCAGGGCGGTCGCCAGCACCGCCGCGGAAAAAATGGCCAGCGAAAGGATCGTCCCCCTTGGAGGACTCAGGTTGAAATCCCTTCCGGCCAGCGGCAGACACCCCAAGGCGGTCAGGGCGTCGCGCATGGTGTCGTCCGGCCCCTGAAGCAGCAGGATGTCGCCCGGCTGAAAGCGCAACGTGCGCAGGCGACCCTTCCAGCGGACCCCCTGCCGCGCCACGGCCAGTAGATTCACGCCGTACCGCCAGCGCAGGTCCAGGTGCAGGGCCGTTCTCCCGATCATCGGGGACTCGGTCTGAACCACCGCCTCCGTGAGTCCCATCTCGCTCGACTTCACCAGCTGCTCGCACGCGTCGATGTCCTTCTCCAGGGGCTCCGAACCGGCCGGAATTTCCACGGAGACCAGATCCTTGCACAACTCGCGGTCTTCGGCCAGCTCCAACCGTGCGGTTTCGATGACCGATTTCAAATCGTCCGAATCCGCCTCCACCAGCAGAATGTCCCCCTCCAGCAACTCCTCGAATCCCGCCGGGGCCACGATCCTCCGTTTCCCCCGGATAATCCCCACCACCACGATCTCCGCCCCGCTGACGGTTTCCAACTCCCGGAGCGTCTTGCCCACGGCTTTGGAGTCCCGCGGCACGCGCAGTTCTGTCACGTACGATTCGATGCGAAAGAGGTCCTCGATGGACGGCTGCCCCTTGCGCACGGGGATAAGCCGCCATCCCAGAAGAGCCATGAACGCCACACCGGCCGCTGCCACGCCCAGCCCCACCGGAGTGAAGTCGAACATGCCGAAGGGTGCCGTGCCGGCGCTCCTGCGGAAGGAGGCGATGATGATGTTGGGAGGCGTGCCGATGAGCGTAATGAGTCCGCCCAGCAGGGAACCGAAGGCCAGGGGCATGAGAAGCCGCGAAGGAGTGTGGCCGCCTTTTCGGGCGAGCCGCAGGGCCACCGGCATGACCAGCGCCAGAGCGCCCACGTTGTTGATAAAGGCGGAAACGAGCACCACCAGTACGGTGAGCAACGGAAGCAGCAGCCGGGGGTTGTCCGCGGCCCCGGAAAGTTTGCGGGCCATCAGTTCCACGATTCCGGCGTTGGTCAACCCCTTGCTGATCACCAGCACGGCGGCCACGGTCACTACCGCCGGGTGACCGAACCCCGAGAAGGCGTCCTGAGCGGGAACGATTCCGGTCCCCACTGCCGCCAGCAACGCCGCCAGCGCCACCACGTCGAAACGGGGACGGCCCCGTACGAAAAGAATCAGCGCGGCGCACAAAATGGCGAACAGGAGGATCTGGTCGACGGTCATCGCTTTCCCTCGTCGGAATCAGGTACCTGTAATGATAGGCTCGGAAAAGCGAAATGCCAATGGGCGGAAGCTGAATCTCTGTTGGTGAGCGCTGCCGGGAAGGAAAACAAAAAACCCGGCCGGGTAGCCGGGCTAAGTTATTGAAATGGCGGAGAGTGAGGGATTCGAACCCTCGGTAGAGCTTTTGACCCTACACTCGCTTAGCAGGCGAGCGCCTTCAGCCGACTCGGCCAACTCTCCGTATAATGCTCTTTTTTTATCGAGTGGCGGAGGGAGCAGGATTCGAACCCGCGGACCTTTCGGTCAACGGTTTTCAAGACCGCCGCCTTAAACCACTCGGCCATCCCTCCGGAACTTCGTACGCTACCATCAGACAGCGGAAAGTGTCAACGGTTTTACTCGCGGAAAGGGTATCAACCGATTGTTTACAGCGCTTCTTCGATTTCCTTTGCTACTTTTCGGGCCGCCTCGACCCGGTCTTCGGCGTCGCGGATGGGACGGCCGATCACCAGGTAATCCGCTCCCGCCCTGACGGCGTCCGCCGCGGTGACCACGCGCTTCTGATCGTCGCCCGCCACAAGGCTCCATGCGGGACGGATGCCCGGCGTGACGATGAGGAAGTCGGGTCCCATTTCGGCTCGGATGCGCGCGGCTTCATGTCCCGAACACACCACGCCCGCACACCCGGCTTCTTTTGCCAGACGCGCGCGGGCCAATGCCAGGAGCCCCAGGTCCTTCCGGTATTCCTCGCGAAACCCGAGCGGCCCCAGGTCGTCGGCGGCAAGGCTCGTGAGCACGGTAATGGCCAGCACTCTGGTCCTGCCTTGGCCCGCCTTCACCATGGCTTCCAGCAGCCCGCGTCCTTCGTCGCAATGGACCGTCACCAGGTCCGCGCCCAAACGGGACGCCGAACCGTACGCTCCCTTCACGGTGGCCGGGATGTCGTGGAATTTCAGATCCAGGAAGACGCCGGCGGAACCGCCGGATTCCCTCACCATGGCCACGGCGGCCGGACCTTCCGCCACGAACAGTTCCAGCCCCACCTTGAACAACCCCACGTCGTTCTTCAACTCGGAAACGAGTTCCCGGGCGCGGGCCATGTCGGGCACGTCCAAGGGAAACACGATGTAATCGGCGGGCCGTCGCGGTGTCATGCTTGCTCCCTCATTTGCGGGGTTGTTTAGCATGGAACGGGCCTCAAAAGCAACCCGGGACACGGACCGGGCAACAAATTTGCAACTGCTTCTTTTCTTTTTTCCTCTTGCTCCTTCCCTTCGCCGCAAAGGTGACTTATCTTTCTGCTGGTATGCGTACCATTCTCAAGAAAAGGAAAGGGTGCATTTTTCCCTGCGAGATTCGAAACATATGAGCGAAACGTCCGTATACGTTGTAAGTTTGGGGTGTCCAAAGAACTTGGTGGACACCGAACACCTGCTGGGGGAATTCCATCGGTTGGGATACGAACCTTCCGATGATCCCGAGGACGCTTCGGTGATTCTGGTAAATACCTGCGCGTTCATTCAGCCGGCGGTGGAAGAGGCTATCCAGGTAATCCTGGAAATGGCCGAATACAAACAGAGCGGGTCGTGCCGCAAGCTCATCGTGGCCGGGTGTCTGACTCAGCGCTACGGCGGCGAGTTGCAGAAGGAGCTGCCGGAAGTGGACATTTTCATGGGTCCCGGCGAACTGGCCCGGCTGGAGGACTTCCTGCGTGCGGGAGGAAGGAACATTCGCGAGGTAGGTCCGTACGAACTGCCGCAGGTGCGCGAGCCCGGCCTCGGACTCGCCCGCCGTCCCGCCACCCCCTTCTACACATCCTATCTCAAAGTGGCCGAAGGATGCGACAACCGCTGTGCATTCTGCACTATCCCCTCCATTCGCGGCCCCTACCGGAGCGTCTCTTCTGAACGGCTGGTGGAGGAAGCTCGCGAACTGGCCGCGCGCGGAGTAGTGGAACTCAATCTGGTGGCCCAGGACCTCACCTGCTACGGTTCCGATCTGGACGACGGAGCAGCAGACCTGGCCGGGCTTCTGGAACGACTGGCCGAAGTGGAAGGGCTGCGCTGGGTCCGGCCTCTCTACCTCTATCCCGAACGGGTGACGGACCGGATCATTGAAACCATCGCCGCCCATCCGGTGATCGTCCCCTATTTCGACCTGCCGTTCCAGCACGTGAGCCCTCGGGTGCTCAAGCGCATGGGGCGCAAGACCCAACGTATGGAGCCGCTGGCGTTGGTGCGGTCCATTCGCGAAGCCATTCCCGGAGCCGCGCTGCGGTCGACGCTCATGGTGGGTTTCCCCGGAGAAACGCAGGAAGATTTCGACATGCTGATCGATTTCGTGCGAGCGGCGCGCATCGACAACCTGGGAGTGTTCAGCTACTGCCGTGAGGAAGGGACCGCGGCGGCGCGCATGAAGGGACAGGTGGACGAGCAACTGCGGGAGGCGCGGCGCGAGGAGGTCATGAACCTGCAGTCGGAAATAGCGGCCGAAAAGAACGAGGCGCGCGTGGGGTCCACGGCCGAAGTCATCGTGGAGGGATACAGCGAGGAAACCGACCTGCTCCTACAAGGACGTGCGTCCTTCCAGGCCCCGGACATCGACGGCGTGACCTATATTTCGTCCGGGCGCGCCGAAATAGGCGAAATCGTGCAGGTGACCATCGTGCAGGCGGGCGTCTACGACCTCGTGGGCGAGATGGCCGAAGCCTAGTGATGCACGGACCAGCTTAAAAAGGAATTAAGTATTGTACCGGGAGAACCCTTTTTCGACAAAAAGGGTTCTCCCGGACCCACTCCCAAAAACCTCAAGTCTCCCTCTCCCTCCGGGAGAGGGTTGGGTGAGGGGTTCCGCGGGACCGGTAACTTATTGGCCCTTCATTCCGTCGCCTTCCTCTTCCAGGCTCTCGGGAAGCGTTTCCACGAAGGACCTGATTTCGTCGCGCACGCGGCGATAGTGGCTCATGGCCTCTTCTCCGTCCCGCGCTTCCTTGGCTAAGTCCGGCGGATCGTCGAAGGGAACGTGCATCAGCCGCGTTTTGGCCGGGAAAACCGGGCAACTTGCCTGAGCCTTCCCGCAGAGGGTCACCACGTAGTCCATGGGAACGTCCGCAACGTCATCAACCGATTTGGACGTCTGGTTCCGGATGTCGATACCCGCCTCGGCCATGGCTCGAACCGCCAGCGGATCAACCCCCTTGGGAGCCACGCCCGCGGAATAGGGTTCCAGCACGCTGTTCTTGATCTTCCGGGTCCAGGCTTCGGCCATCTGGCTGCGGCAGGAGTTTCCCGTGCACAGAAAGAGAATGGTCTTTTTTTCGGCCATGAATGCTCCTCATCTTTTCCGGTAACCTGTTCCGTTCGTCACTTCGCTACCTCGGGACGAAAGAAGATACCTTCGATGTTTTTTCTCTCTCCGGCAGTCTAGTTCTTTTTCAATGAGAAAACGACGTAGGTGGGATTATTTTTCAATGTAGCTTCCACCATCCAACCGGTTTTCGCACCGACCCGTTCCATCCCCGCGACGCCCAGATAGCGGACGGACATCTTCCCCGCTTCCATCATGGCCGGAATGGAGGGGTCCACTGCGTCGAATTCCAGAATGGCGTCTCCCACCACGCACATGTCGGCGGGAGAATTGTCGTGCAGAACCTTCAGGTTCGCCTCGATGTCTTCATCGGTGCCGTATTCGAAGAGTCCCCCTTCGGAACTGCACGCCAGCACGCAATTCCCCCTCTCCGTCAGCACGTGCGCCAGCACACGGGTATCGGTCCAGTTGTACGGGACGTGGCGGAACGAGACGTCCACTCCGTGGAATTTGCCTTCCGGGGCGGAAAGCGACTCCACGCAGCGCCGCGCGAAATCGGGGCCGAAGGTGTCCACGTCCAGGACGGCGATTTCAACGGGCCGGCCTTCGAGCAGCGACGAGTCTGCGTCCAGGATAAGGAAAAGCGTGTTGATGCTGTCGGTGGCGGTGCCTCCCGCGATGTTGAGCAGGCATAATTTCCTGCCCGGCTCTTCCCGGAGCCTCGGGATCAGATTGCCGGCCTGCAGCCGGCAAATGTCCCTCACCCGCATTCGTATGGCCATGGAGTTCATGGCGCGCGAAATTTTTCGATCGATCCGCGTCCCCCCGGCTTGTTCCATGAGGTGCGGCCCCAGTTTGGACATGAGCGTGCTCATGCCGTCCAGATAAGGCTTGCCGGCATCCTTCAAAAAGTACCCTCCCAGGATGTGCGATCGCTTCCCGATAAATCTTTTGACGAAACCGGGCATCTGCCGCAGGTGTCCGGCGTGATGAGCGGACTCCCTGCGCAGTTCTGGCAAGGTTGATTCGTTGATGCTGGAGAGAAAAAGCGGGTGAGTGATGTCCAGAACCGGAAGTTCAAACCCGTTGTCCGTGCGTGCGTAGAAAAGGCGGGGAATTTCCCCCGTCGCCGGAATTCCGCTGTCGGATGTTTTGTTCCGCATACCGCTTCGTCCTTTTCAGGTAGCCGCGATCCGGCTAGACGGAGGCGGCGTTGGTTTTCCTCAGAAGCCGATACAGGAGAAAGAACGACATCAGCAGAAGCGCCCCATCCCTCAGGAGGTACCAGCCCATCGAGGCGGGCGGCGCGGTTTCGGAACCGGAGCCGAAACAGCCGCAGGAAACGTTGAGCCCTCGGGCGGCGTTGTAGAGAAGGGCGGCAAAAAAAACCATGAGGAGCGCGGTGGTCAACGTTACCGCGCCGGGATAGAAAACGGCGGCGATCATCCCCAGACCGATGACGGCTTCAAGCCAGGGAAGCGTCAGGGCCGCGAGGTTGATGAGATTGTCGGGCAGAATCTGATAATTGAAAATCGCCTGAGCGAACTGCGCCGGATGTGCGACCTTGTCCAGGCCGGCGTAGAGGAATACGCATCCCAGCACCAGCCTTATCGCCACGGTAAGTATCTTGTCGAACCTTGTCATATCCGTGTCCGCGTTTCCCCCGGAGTAGACGATGCGGGGGGAGGGAGCGTGTGTCTCAGTTCTTCGGCATCCCGGCGGGAACCCCGCTTTCGATGGGCAGTTGATTGTTGAACCACTCCGTCCACCCGTTGGACAGGATGTTCACCTTTTTGTACCCCTTGTCCAGCAGGGCCAACGCCAGGTCGTGGCTCAGCGCGCACGCCTCACCGTCGCAGTAGGTGATGATTTTCGTATCGGGGGAGACTCCGGCCATGACTTTGGGGAAATAGGCGTCGAAGTCCTCCCAGGGGAGGTTTCCGGCTCCGGCGATGTGCCCTTGCTCATAGAGTTCGGCGGGCCGGGCATCCAGAAATACGGCTTTCCGGGTGTAATACAGCTGTATGGCTTCATCCAGCGGAATGGTCAGACTTTCGCCCGAAGAAGAGACGTACCGGGCCTGGGGGGTCCACTCCCCGACCAGCGGGAGCGGTTTGGCACGGAATTGATTGAAGGAAAAAGCCATGACGCCCGCAAGCAACAGGAGTCCCAGGCTTTGCCACGCCATTTTCCGGCCGACATGCGCGTATCGGACTTTCATGGTCATCCTTAATTACGGCAACGGGAACGTCACACCGACCGTACGGAAGGATACCGTACCTGACAAGGCGGCGTCAAACCATCGGTGGCTTCCATTCGCGGAGCAGGGGCGACACCGGCATGCGGAAAAACGTGCCATGGCGTAAGAGGATTTTGCCACTTCACTTATACTAATAGAGTATCAAGGGATTGATAATAAAAAAAAGGCCCAACCCGGCGATGACGACGCCCGCCCCCTTGCGGAACACGCCCGCCGCTCCCCGCCACGCCGTGTTTTCCACCACTCGCCGGACTGCGGCGGTGGAACTCCCCGCAATCACGATGGGCAAGCAATGCCCCAAAGCAAACAGAAGAATGTAGAGTGTCCCCGTGGCGGCTTGTTGTTGTACCGTGATGAGGGCCAGTATGGGGGCGATAAACCCGAAAGTACAGGAACCGGAAAGAACACCGTAGCCGAGCCCCAGGCCGAGAGCGCCCGATATGCCTCTAAGATTGAGCCGATAGAGGAGGCCGCCGGAAAAAGAGCATTTTTCCACGCCGAGCATGCCGAGCGCCACCCAGACGAGGACGATCCCCACGAGAATCTGCCAGTAGTTTCCTACGTCGCCCAGCATTCTCCCCAGAAGGGCACAAACGATGCCTATGATGGCGATCGACAGGAAAAGGCCGAGGGTGAATGCGGTGGCAAGGACGATGGCTTTACGCGGCCGGACCGCCGTCCGCTGGCCTCCGACATAGGCCACGATGAGGGGGATGGAAGCCAGATGGCAGGGGCTGAACAGCACGCTTACCATTCCCCACAGGAAACACCCCAAGGCGGCAATGGAAGTCCCGGCGGTCATCCAGCTGTTGATGATCAGGAAAAACTGCTGCAGCAAGGATTTTCCTTTGCACCGGACCGCCGTCAGACGGTCCGGTGTCGATTGTTACTCCACCCCGAGTTTTTTCAGGACCTGAAGGACGTTCTGTTTATCGAAGAAGCCGACGTGTCGAAAGGCCTCTTTTCCTTCCTTGTCATAGAATATTTGGGTAGGGATGGCGCGAATTCCATATTTTTGCGCTTCCTCGCGACATTTCCATACATCGATGAACACAATGGCAGCCTTACCCTTATATTCCTTCCTTACTTCCTCGATGATGGGGGCCATCATCTTACAGGGAACACACTGGTCGGCTCCCAGGTCCACCATGGTCACCATCCCCTTTACCGGCAGTTCGGCCGGAAAACCGGTCCCGCCTTCCGCGAACGCGACGGGGGTGATACCGAGAAGGAAAAAGGTTGCGAGGGTTATCACTATTCTCATGTTCCAAATCATCCTTTCAAAAGATCGAGCCCGGTCAACGCTACGGCTCGCACGTCACGTGGCACACCCCGGTGGGGGTTTCCACGGAAAAGGGAAAATACTTCCGTTTGAACCACAGGGCCACGTTCACCAGACTGATGAGCACCGGCACTTCCACCAGTGGACCGATGACCGCGGCGAACGCTTCGCCCGAATCGATGCCGAACACGGCCACGGCCACGGCGATGGCCAGTTCGAAATTGTTGGAGGCCGCGGTGAAGCTTAGGGTGGTGGACTGTTCGTACGTCGCCTTCACCTTCATGGAAAGATAGAACGAAACGAAAAACATGACCACGAAGTAGATGCACAGGGGAATGGCCACCTTCACCACGTCGAGCGGAAGCTGTACGATGAATTCCCCTTTAAGGGAAAACATGACCAGAATGGTGAAGAGCAGGGCAATAAGGGTGATGGGACTGATTTTGGGGATGAATTTCTGCTCGTACCACTCCTGTCCCTTGGTTTTGAGTCCCACAATTCGGGACAGAACACCGGCGATGAAGGGAATACCCAGATAGATGAACACGCTTTCGGCGATCTGGCCGATGGTGATGTTCACCACCGCCCCCTCCAGCCCCAGCCAACCGGGAAGCACGGTGATGAAGAGCCAAGCGTAGACGGAGAAAAAGAGCACCTGAAAGATGGAGTTGAACGCCACCAGCCCGGCGCAGTACTCGCGGTCCCCCGCCGCCAGATCGTTCCACACGATGACCATGGCGATGCAGCGGGCGAGCCCGATGAGGATGAGCCCCACCATGTACTCATGATGGCCGGACAGGAAGGAAACCGCCAGAAAGAACATCAGGATGGGGCCGATCACCCAGTTCTGGATAAGGGAGAGCAGCAACACCTTTCCGTTGCGGAACACCTGGCCCAGTTTTTCATACCTCACCTTAGCCAGAGGCGGGTACATCATGAGGATCAACCCGACGGCGATGGGGATGTTGGTGGTGCCTACCTGGAAATACCCCATGACGTCCCGGATGGACGGATAGAGGTAGCCTCCGCCCACTCCGACGAACATGGCCAGGAATATCCAGAGGGTGAGGAACCGATCAAGGAACGAGAGACGCCCGGCAACCGATTCGGACATAAAGGCCTCCTTATTTGCCTCTCTAATCTTGAAATTCAAATCCGCTCAGATATTCATTCAATCGCTCTCTTCCCATCTTATCCATTGCCGGACAATCATCCGGCCCTTTCACCCCCTCGGTCGCCCGGACCGCAAATACCATGCAGGTGGGGAGTCCGCACTCTCCACAGTTGGTATTGGGCAGCAGTTTGAGGACAGACAACACCTGCGGTTTCTTCATTCCTTCATACTTCGGAACGATCTCCGCGCGGGCTTCCCACGTCCGGTTGATCTCCTTCTTCAGCCATTCAAGGATTTTGTCCGCCTCGGCTTCGTCCTTCAGGGCGTTAACGGCGATTTCATGCGGATGGACCGTAATCAATTTTCCATGCACCATGAAAGTCACGGAAGCGGGGTCCCTGGTAAATCGCTGTCCGCCGAGTTCTGCGTTCAAGTACGGAATCACCTCTCCTATATCCTCATTCAGGTGTGCAATACAATGCACCGCCTGGAAGGACGGATTACACTTGGCGCGGAAGACTTCCTTGCGGTATCCTTTGAGCAGCATGGACTACCTCCTCACAGGCCGGAAAAAAGGGGCAGCATCCGGCTCCGATCCAACCCGCCCCCCTCCGGGGGCAGAGGAAGCATTCAGGCGGCCCGTTCGGGGGCGGCCGGTGTTAGCGCAGCATGCCGGGCCGCTTCCTTCACGCGTTCGACATCGCTCCGCGCTGGGGACAGATTCTTGTTCTTTTCAATCCCCAGTTCGGTGAGGACTACGTAGCCTCGCAGCGGTACCCCTGCTTTTTCAAAAATGGCTTTGGCGCACCCTACGGGACAGCCGTCCAGTACTACCATGTTGGGAGCATCTTTGGCCGACTGGACAAAGCCGCTCAGGTTTCCGCCTATGCCGGCTAAACAGAACATCTTGCCGAATCCCTCCCGGGTAAGTTCCACTGCGGCGGCGTTGGAGAGTTGCCCCACGTTGGAAGCCCCCGAACAGGCCAGCAGCATGACCTCACCTGACGACGAACAGCAATCCTTGGTCATTTTGTCACCCTCCCCGGTTTTGATGTGTCGATGATGAGCACGAATGTTATTTCGCCTGTTTCATCCAGCCGATTATGTCTTGCTTCCTGGGTACCTTGCCCACGGACTTCACTTCTCCGTCCACCACCACGGCCGGAGTGCCGAATACCCCATAGGAGGCGATCTCCAGCATGCCGGTGACCTTCTCGACCGTGGCCTCGACGCCCGATTCCTCAAGCGCTTCCTTCACCACCTTTACCGTCTGTTCGCATTTTGCGCAGCCGGGCCCCAATATTTTGATTTCCATCGTGCTAATCCTTTCCTTGAGAACAAGCGGAACTCGTCTCATTTTCAGCGGCAATGAGCCACTCTTTAATTTTTTCCCTTGCGGGCACCTTGCCCACGGATACCATCTTTCCGTTCACGACCAGCGCGGGCACTGCCATGGCCCCGTAGGCGGCGATCTCCTTTATATCGCGGACGTGCTCCAGGTCGGCGACAAGCTTGGTTTCGGCCAGCACCGCGCGCAGCAAACCATCGAGCTGATCGCACTGGGCGCAGCCGGGCCCCAGCACCCTGATTTCAAGACCTCGGCGCTTTTCCGGCTCGAACGGCTGTCCCAGTTTGCGACGGAATTCCCGCACAAAACCGGCTGCATACCGTTCGCGCGCATTGGGGGGAATGTAGTTCCGGCCCGAGAGCCGCTTCAGCATTTCCTCACCGACCGAACCGTCGTCGCGCCCGGCGAAATCCGCGGTCATCTCGTCGATCGCCGCATCCAGTCCTGCGATCCCGATGTTGTTTCCACCTATGTTGATAATGCGGCTGTCCGCCATGATCGTTTCCTCCGGGGTCCGATTTTGCCGTTATCGGCTGGCCGGTTGCGGCGCAAACTCTTCGATCCTTTTCACAACCTTACCCACCAGGATGAAACTGAGCATCCAGGTTACGAGCAGTGCCGTGCCATATGCGTAAAATAGATTGGTCAGTCCCCAATGGGAGATCAAGGCGCCGCCCAGAGCGGTCCCCAACCCCCCGCCGCCCATGAAGCAGAAAGCTACCAGCGACATGGCCGCGCCCCGCGCCTTCTGGGCGAATTCGGTGGCCCGGGTGAGCAGGGTGGAATGAGTGAAAATGAAGCCGAAGCCCAGCAGGACGACCGCAGCCAACAGGGATCCCAGCCACTGGCCGCAGCAGGCCAGCACCAGATCGGCGGTCATGGCCAACAATAAGCCCAGTGTCAGTAGGGTCCTCGGGCTCGTAGCCTGGGCCAGCTTTCCGCTGAGTCTGCCGCCGATCACCGTGGCCAGACCGAAACCGGTCATAATGAGGCCGATGTACAGGTAGTTGAAACCGTACACCTGGGAAATGTATGCCCCCAGGTAGGAAAAGCTGCCGATGATGAACACGCCCTCCAGGAGCACAAGCACATAGGTGAAAAGGCTGCTTCTGTTCGCAAGCAGCTTGCCGTAAGGCGCCAGAAACGCGGCCTGCGGATTTTTGCCGGAAGGCAGCGAGCGGTACGCCTTGAGCAATGCCAGGGTAGGGACAACCGAAAGCAGGCCGTAGAGGAAAAAGACGCCGCGCCAGCTAAGGAAGTAGGCGGTCAGTCCGCCTATGGCCATGCTGAGCCCCTGACCCAGGAACGAAATGCCCATGAAACCGCCGATGGCGCCCTGACGTTCTTCCAGGGGGAAGAGATCGCCGATCAGGGCCAGTGAGATGGGCATTACGGAAGCCGCGAAAACGCCGGTCAACGCCCGGTAGAACGCCAGATCGGAGAGGCCCATTCCCAGGCCGCAGACACTCGTGGCCAGGGTGAAGACGATCATGGAGAAGGTGACTACCTGTTTCTTCCCATAACGGTCGGCCAGCGGCCCGAAAACCAATTGAAATATCCCGAAGGGCAGCATATAGGCACTGATCAAAAGGCCCGCCCTGGAAATGTCGATGCCCAGGCTGACGGCGATGGCGGGCAGTATGGGCGAAACCACCCAGTTGTCGGCCATGACCATGAATCCGGCGATCCCCAGCAAGCCTATGATTTTTCTGTTTGTCATCCCGTTCCTCCGCATTGTTTGTCTTTTCGCGAAACCGTTGCCTTCCCTACGAGAAGAAAGAACCGTATAGAGTGCCCGCGACCGTCGACAGGACCACGATGATCGAGCAGAACACCAGGATCTTCTTCCAGCCCATGATTCCTCCGATGACCGGCATGTTGGAGCGCGGCCAATCAGTGCCTATTTTGCCAAACAGCCAAGAATAAGGTGAAAAAAATGCGGTCTTACCGCAACATCCGCAGATGCTCGCGCGCGTTGATCTGCATGACCGATTCCAGGCAGCCGAAAAAGTTGAGCACGCAGGTGGCCTTCAGCCGGTAGTAGACCTGGGTGCCCCTTTTGTCGTCCTCCACCAGCCCCGCCCCCTTGAGGAGCGAAAGGTGTTTGGACACCGTGGACATGTCGGCGCCGATCAGCTCGGTGAGTTCCTGCACGCAGCGTTCGCCGCCGGAGAGTTCATCCACGATGAAGAGCCGCGTGGGGTGTGCCAGAGCCTTCATGATTCTGGCTCGGGCGTCATAACGAGCTTTCTGGTCGGGAGTCATGTATCCTCGCTTTCATTCCTATTTGGCAATATAGCCAAGAATGGGACGCACGTCAACCGAAAAGAATTGCAGCGCAGAAAACGGATAGAAACCAGGCACTGAAAGGGCTATCTTACTGTCAGGCAACGGTCGGAAGAAGCTTCCGAGCCGTCCCGATGAATGCCGGGAGCCCGGAGTATCGCGCATGAGGAGTTCGATTCATTGCCCGCCGTGCCGTTCACGAAGGGTAGGACTTTGTTGGAGGAAAATGCCATGACCGAACCGGATGTCTCACGGGAAAGATGGGTGCGGGCGGTGCTCGAACGAAACAAAGCATACGACGGAGTGTTCGTGTACGCCGTCACCACCACGGGCGTCTATTGTCGGCCGCACTGTCCGAGCAGAAAGCCCCGGCGGGAAAACATTCGTTTTTTCACCGGCGGGGAACCGGCCCAAAAGGCCGGCTTCAGGCCATGCCTGCGGTGTCGCCCCGATGACGGACCCTTCACGGAAGGCACGAGCCCCAAGGTGGTCGCCGCCTGCCGGTACATCGAAGCGTGCGCGGACCGGATTCCTCCCCTTGAGGAGGTGGCCGGGAAGGTGGGGCTCAGCCCCGGGTATCTGCAGCGGACGTTCACCGGGCTTCTCGGCGTGTCGCCGAGGCAATATGCTCAGGCGTGCCGATCGGCACGGTTCAGAAAAGCGCTGCGGGCCGGGGAAAGCATTGCGTCGGCCCTGTACGGGGCGGGGTATGGATCCACCAGCCGCGTCTATGGAGATTCCGGCGGTGCTCCGGGCATGACTCCGCGAACCTACCGGGAAAAGGGCAGCGGCGAGACGATCTTCTCCACCGTGGTCCGATGTGCGCTGGGGTTCCTCCTGGTAGCGGCCACTCCCAAAGGGGTCTGCGCCGTGAAAATCGGCGACGCAAAGGCGGACCTTGAGGAGGAACTTCGTCGCGAGTTCCCCAACGCAACCATACGGGAAAAGGATGCGCAACTCGAGGCGTGGACCCGGCACCTCGTGTCGTACCTGGACGGCGAGGTCCCCTGGCCCCTGCTGCCGTACGACATAAAAGCCACCGCATTTCAGAAAAAGGTCTGGGAAATGCTGCGGGCCATCCCCGAAGGATGCACCGTGCACTACGGCGAGATGGCGGCTTCGTTGGGCAACGAGCGAGGCGCCCGCGCCGTGGCGAGAGCCTGCGCCACCAATCCGGCGGCGCTCGTCATCCCCTGCCATCGCGTGGTTCCGTTGTCGGGCGGCAGCGGAGGATATCGCTGGGGGCGTTCGAGAAAGGAACGGTTGCTGGAAATGGAACAAAAACGAACGTGCTCCCCCGAGGGTCTTCCCGAGGAGAAACCCGGGCGGAAAAAGCGCTGATTCACCCTTCGGCCAATACCTTCCGGACCTTTTCCATCAAACTTTGCCGGGTGAAAGGCTTCTGCAGATAATTCACTCCCTGGTCCAGCACGTTGTGATGCGCAACGACGTTTTCGGTGTACCCGGACATGTAGAGTACCTTGATACCCGGCTGCAGCTCCGCCACCCGCTCATACACCTGTTTCCCGCTCAAGCCGGGCATGATGACGTCCGTGAGCAGCAGGTGTATGGGCTCCTTCCGGGCCGCGAGGTGCACCGCGTCCTGAACGTCCGTCGATTCGATCACGTCGTAGCCCTTACCCGCAAGCATGCCGCACACGAGCTTTCGTACCACGGGGTCGTCTTCCGCCACCAGAATGGTTCCGCTCCCCGTCATGAAATCTTCCGGGGAGGCTTCGGGGTCTATCCGGTTCAGCTGTTCCCTGGTCCGGGGCAGATAAATCTTGAAGGTGGTGCCGCTTCCCGGCTCGCTGTACACCCAAACGGCCCCCCCGTGCTGCTTCACGATCCCGTACACGGTGGCGAGCCCGAGGCCGGTACCCTTCCCCCGGTCCTTGGTCGTGAAGAAAGGCTCGAAAACGAACCGCGCGGTTTCCGCATCCATTCCGTGGCCGGTGTCGCTCACCGCGAGCATCACATACTCTCCTGCGGGGATGTCGGTATGGGTCCGTTCATACTCTTCGTTCAATGTGACGGCCGCCGTTTCGATGGTCAATTTGCCGCCGTCCTCCATGGCGTCGCGGGCATTCACCGAAAGGTTCATGAGAATCTGCTCGATCTGCGTGGGGTCCACGTTGACCTCGCCCACGTCCGGAGCGAGCATGGTGGCGACTTCGATGTCTTCTCCAATGAGGCGCCTGATCATCCGGCCGAACTCGACGACCAGGTCGTTGATGTTCACGGACTTTATTTCCAGCATCTGTTTTCGACCGAACGCCAATAACTGCCGCGTGAGGTCGCGAGCCCGCGCCGCCGCCCGCTGGACCTCCATGAGCTGCGGGCGGATATCGGTGTCGTCCGGCGGCAGGTCGAGGAGCACGAGGTCCAGATAGCCGAGGATGATGGCCAGCATGTTGTTGAAATCGTGAGCCACGCCCCCCGCGAGCCTTCCCACGGACTCCATTTTCTGGGCCTGTGTGAGTTGGGCTTCGAGCTTATGCCGTTCCTCTTCGTTCTTTCTCCTCTCGGTGATGTCCCTGGCAGCGGCGTAGATGCGGTCTTCAAACGGAGTAGCCCGCCATTCGAGGTAGCGGTAGGACCCGTCCTTGCACCGGTACCGGTTCACGAAATCGTAAATATCCTCGCCGGAAGTCAGCAGTTGGATCACATTGCGCGATGCGTACAGATCGTCCGGATGGATGATGTCGAGAAATTTCAAGCGTTGCATCTCGGACGAATCGTACCCGAGAACAGCCTCCCACGCTTTGTTGAAACGGAGGATGTTCCCCTTGAAATCGGTGATGCACAGCGGGTCCGGATTCACCGAGAAGAAGCGATCCAGTTCCTCGGTTTTTGCCCGGAGCGCCTTCTCCGCTTCCTTCCGTTCGGTTACGTCGGCGAAAATGCACGCAAACTGTCCTTCCCGCGCCTGATAGGCGTTCACTTCAAAATATTTGCCCAGTTCCGCGCTGTACTCTTCGAAATGGACCGGCTCTCCGGTCAAGGCCACCCGGCCGTAGGTTTCTATCCAGGTGGCTTCGGTTCCGGGTAACACTTCCAGAACGGTCCTTCCGATCAGGGTTTTCGCCGAAAGGCCGGTGAGCCTCTCAAAAGCGGGGTTGACCGCGAGAAACCGGTAGTCGATCGGCTTGCCATGTTCTTCGCAGACGATCTCGTGCAGGGCGAACCCGTTGATCATGGCGTTGAAGAGCGAACGGTAGTCGTGTTCCATCTTGCGGTGGGCCGTGATGTCCCGTGCGATGCTGAGTACGCTGGCCACCGTGCCGTCGGCATCGAACTCGGGAAACAGCCGCCAGTCGATGATCTTCCTCCCGACGGAGAGTTCCAGGTCGTATTCGGTTTCCACCGGCACTCCGCTGTCGAATACCGCTTGGACGTTGGTTTCCCAAATCGCGCGATGTTCCTCGGCCAGCCCCATCTCCCGAGGGGTCTTTCCGGTCATGAACTCGGTTGTCATGGAAGTGAAGACGGTGGTGCCCGGACTTACGTAGAGCGTTCTCAAGTTACGGTCCAGGCGTATGATGCTGTCGGGCGTGTTTTCCACCAGCGCCCGGAACTTTTCTTCGCTCTCCCGCAGCGCCTGTTGGCTGCGCTTGCGCTCGGTGACATCGAACCAGGTGCCGATGATGCCGGCGGGACGGCCGTTCTCATCATTAAACCGGGCCTTTCTCACTTCCATGTCGTGAAAGGTGCCGTCCGCGTATTTCGCCTGCGTCTCATAGACCTGCAGTCCCCCTGCGGAGAAGAGTTCATCGTCTTTCCGCCGATACAGCTTCGCCACATCGTCGGGATACACATCGAACACCGATTTCCCGATGATGCGTTCTTTCGGCAGGCCGAGAAACTCGGCGAATGCGGCATTGCAGCCCAGGAACAGCCCGTTGCTGTCCTTGTAAAAAAGGGGTCCCGGCAGGGAGTCGAAAAGTGCGTTGAGCAGGGATGCGTTCCGTCGAACGGCTGCTTCAGCCTCCTTCCGTTCGGTAATGTCGCGGATGATGGCCTGATAGAGTGTCTCTCCGTCATGTTCGATGACCCGCGTGCTGATTTCCACCGGGAACGGAGTGCCGTCCTTCCGCCGGTGCATGGTTTCGAAGAGCGCTCCCCCCTCAACGTTCAGTTGCCGGACCAGGTTCTCCATCTCCGCCATGGCCTCGGGGGTACGCAGGTCGGGACCCCTCAATCCGAGCATCTCGTCCCGGCGGTATCCGTACATGGTCAGCGCCCGATCATTGGCGTCGATTACTCTGAAGTCGCTATCGAAAAGAAGGATCGCATCGTTGGCGTATTTCGTAAGGTAATTGAATCGCTGGGCCACCATGCGCTGGTTCTGCTCGGCCGTGAGTTTCTGCTGGAGCAGACGGGCTTCCTTCCGCTTCCACCAGAGGAGCAGCCCGAGCCCGGTGATCAGCACCAGAGAGACGGCGATGGCCCCCATGGATCGGGCGTGGGTTTGAAGGGGCAGGAGGAGTTCGTTTTCATCCATCTCGGCCAGCACCAGCCAGGACGTTCGCGGAACCGGTTCCGCAGCCGCCAATACGGACGTGCCCCGGCAGTCCACTGCCCTAAAACTCTTTTGGGTACCGGCCGTCGCCACGGCGACGGCTTGACGGGTGTCGCTGAGCGGGACCCGGAAGCCCCTGCTCGGCTCGCTCAGCACTACGCCTTCATTCCCCCTTCTGGCAATGAGCAGCGTCTTCCCTTTTTCGCCGGAGCCGGACTCCACAATGGGGAAAATCGTTTTTCTTGCGTCCACCACCACACAAACCGTTCCGGATATCCGGTAGTCCATGGAGGCCGACGGCTGAACGGGCACGGCAAAATCGATGAACGAACCTTCGGACTGCGCGTCGGAATAGATTTCGGAAAGCATCACCTTTCCCGAACGCAAAGCTTGACGGGCACATTCGGGGTAGCTCGAGTGGAGAACAGTCGGACCGTAGGCCTCGATCACAACCGCGTTTTTTTCGTCCATAAGAACGACGTTTCGATATCCCTGGCGGACGCAGAGAATGCGGAACCAAGTGAGGATGTCTTCCCGGCCTTCCCCCCAGGAGGGGTCCTGCAGCAGGTGGAGCAGCGGTTTTGCATTGAGGGGATTATTGCTGAAGACCTCCATGCGCGAGGTGTGAAACTGCAGAAGCTCGGAAATCTGACGCGCCTTCAAAACGGCAATCCCTTCCACGCTGTCTTTGAAGGTCTTTAAAAACTGCGCTTTCTGGCGGCTGAAGTTGCGCCACGTCGAAAAACCGATTCCCAGAATAAGAACGAGCAGTAATGCCACTGTGAGGACCGGCATTCCACGCCTGTTTCCGATTAACCGCATTGCGGAATCTTTCTTTGCTGAGGGGATTGTTCTCGTTTTTCCGCTCGAATCGTTTATGCACGAATCGAGCCGCACTTACGGTATACGTGAATAATTTCACTTCCGGCCGATGCGGAGAATATTATGGATGTTTTTTACGTCGAACGGGAACCGCTCTTGCGCTTGGGGGATGATTGCGTGCCGGCCGATGGCGGCGTGACAACAGTGCATGCGCCGCGCTGGGAACGTAATTGTTAAGTTACTTACTTATCAGGAAAAAATATTAAAAGAAAAGAAAATCCACAGGGGTTCCCCCCTTTTCCCCATCCGATCCACGGCGCCTCGTCCGCCCCGGTTCCTCAGCAGCCGCTGCCATCCGGATAAGGACCGCCGCCCAAATGCCAACGCGGGCCAAGCTGGTCCTCTCTTTACAACCCCTGCCTTTTCGGTTACACTGCGACCCATGAAATCGGCGGACTTTCTGGCAAAAATCGATCGCGACGCGGACCTGGTCAACGATTATCTTCGCCGCAATCTTTCCTCGCACGTGGAACTCATCGGCAAGGTGGGACACCACATTCTGCTCAGCGGGGGAAAACGGCTGCGGCCCATACTCTTCGTGCTCACCTCGCGCATGTGCGGGTACAACGGCGAGAAAGAGCATTATTTCTCCACGGTGTTCGAGTACATCCACGCCGCCACGCTCCTGCACGACGACGTGATCGATCACGCCGATACCCGTCGGGGCAGGGAAACGGCCAACATCCTGTGGAGCAATTCGGCGGCGGTGCTGGTGGGGGATTTTCTCTATTCCAAATCCTTCAACCTCGCCGTGGAAATGGGCAAGCTGGAAATCCTCGACGTGCTTTCCGCCACCACCAGCCGCATGGCGGAAGGTATGGTGCTGG
This sequence comes from uncultured delta proteobacterium, assembly GCA_963826125.1. Classification (GTDB taxonomy): domain Bacteria; phylum Desulfobacterota; class Desulfarculia; order JACQYL01; family CAWGVV01; genus CAWGVV01. The sequence goes on from CAWGVV010000001.1 coordinate 3,048,494, forward strand.
AGCTGATCCACACGCACAACCTGGGGATCAGCGAAGAGCAGTACCGAGAGATCATCATCTGTAAAACGGCGGTGCTTCTCTCGGCGGCGGCCCGGGTCGGGGGCATGCTGGGAGCGATCTCCCCGGAACAGCAGGCGGCCCTGGAAAATTACGGCATGGACTTGGGAATCGCCTTCCAGATGATCGACGACGCACTGGATTATACACTTACGGAAGAGGAATTCGGAAAGCCGGTGGGAAAGGACGTGGAGGAGGGCAAAATCACCCTGCCCCTGATCCATGCCCTGAAGTCGGCCACGGAACCGGATGGACGCCGCTTGCGGGAACTCGCCGCCAAGGACCGGTACCGGCCGGAAAACTATCCCGAAATCCTTTCCCTGGTGAAAAAATACGACGGGATCGAGGCAACCCTGGCCGAAGCCCGTTCCTATGCGGACAAGGCCGTGGGATACCTCGACGTCTTCCCTGCCGGCGAGCACAAGGACCTTCTGCTCGAGCTGGCCGACTTCGTCATCTATCGAAAGCTTTGAACCGCAGCATGAACCGGTGAAGAGGCCCGCGCCGTCTCCGTGTGCGCGGCGCCCCCCACGCCTTCCGCCGACTATCGTTTCCGTATCGATTGGAAATACTCGACCATCTTGTTCCGTTTGGCTTCGGAGTCCAGGAAACCCTCGAAAATGCTCATCTGCACCGTAAGCGCCTGCACGGTTTCCATGCCGGGGATCAAACGGCAGGCCCGCTTGGTGGTTTCCATGGCTTCGGGGTCTCTTCCCGCCAGTTCGGCCGCCAGTTCCAGAGCCGATTCGTGAAGGTGTTCGGAAGGGATGATCCGGTTGACCAGCCCCATGCGGTACGCTTCCTCCGCGTCGACCACCATGCCCGTCATGCCCATCTCCCTGGCGCGGCCCAAGCCGATGATCTTCCAGAGCGGATCGATGAGCGGCGGTATGCCGACCTTGATTTCGGGCTGGCAGAACCGGGCTTTCGGCGACGCCAGCCGGATATCGCTCATGACGCAAAAATCGAATCCCGCGCCGAACGCGGGGCCGTCGATCTCGGCAATGATGGGAAACGAGGCTTGTTGCATGGCCAGGAACGCATGGCTAATATCATGCAGGTAATGGTCTACGTCGTGGTCGGACACGTTCTTCATGAACTCCAGATCGAGTCCCGCGCAGAATATGCCTTCTCCGCCGCGCAGCACCATGGCGCGGGCCGAGTTCCCGTGATGGCCCACGGAGTGAAAGAGCGATTCGAGTTCCTTGGCCACTTGGGGGGAGAGGGCATTCTTCTTGTCCGGCCTGTTGAACGTAACGATGAGAACCGTTTCCTTTTTTTCCAGAATCAGCGTTTCGTACGGCATGAAGGCTCCTTTCCTTTCGCGACGTGAGCGAGAGGGGTATTGCCTTGTTCCTTCAACGGTCGTACTCTTGGAAATTCGGGTTCCTTCCGACCGCCGGCGAAGGGAAAAGGCGAAAACAAGGGATCGTCGCGCCCGTCTCCGGCTCCCCGGAGACCACCGGCACTTGCTCGCGTGAGCGATGGCGCCGCAGCGTTCGGCGATCGGATACACAAACCCGCGGCGCGTTGTGCCGTGGATGGTTATGGGGGTAAAGGATGAACTCATCGACACTGCTGCGGGGGATAGCTCCCTCCGTTCTTTCCGCCGACTTTCGAAGCTTAGGACGCGAGGTCGGGGATGTCAAGGATGCAGGGGCCGACCTGGTCCACGTGGACGTCATGGACGGATGCTTCGTGCCCAACATCACCGCCGGCCCCATGTTCGTGGAGGCGGTGCGCAAGTCCTGCGACCTGCCCATCGACACCCACCTCATGATCTGCGACCCCGACCGGTACATCGAAGCGTTCGTCAAAGCGGGTTCGGACATCGTGACGGTACACGTGGAAACCTGCCCGCACCTCAACCGCACCATCGACCACATACGGTCATTGGGCGCGCGCCCCGGCGTGGTGCTCAACCCCGCCACCCCCCTCACCACCCTGGACTTCGTGCTCGACTACGTGGACATGGTGCTCCTCATGAGCGTCAACCCCGGATTCGGGGGGCAGAAATACATCGGCAACGTGACCGGCAAGATCCAGGAGCTGCGGCGCATGATCGACAACCGGCGTCTGAACGTGGCCATCGAAGTGGACGGCGGAATCAACCTGAAGACCATCTTCCAGGCCGCCTCCGCGGGAGCGGACGTTTTCGTGGCCGGGTCGGCCATATTCGGCGCTCCCGACCGCGGGGACATGATCACGCAGATGAAGCGGGCCATAAGCGAAGCCAAAGGGGAAACCGCGCTGGCCTAGCCGGCCTGAACCCTTAAAAAGAGGCAAGGCGGGGGAATTTCTTCCCCCGCACCCCCTGTGGTCTGTGGGAGGGAGCTTTTTTCAAAAAGTCCCCTCCCACAAGCTTGCGTTACAGCAACTCCTTGGCAATGATGGTCTTTTCCACTTCCTTGGCGCCTTCGTAAATTTCCAGAATCTTGGCGTCACGGTAGAAGCGCTGCACGTCGTATTCGTCGATGTAGCCGTAGCCGCCGTGGAGCTGCAACGCTTCGTTGGCGGCCCACACCGCGGTTTCGGCCGAATACCACTTGGCCATGGCGATGAGGTCGTGCTTCACCGTGCCGTTGTCCACCAGCCAGGCCGCCTTGTAGTACATGTTTCGGCAGGCTTCGATGCGGGTGGCCATTTCGGCCAGCTTGAATTGGGTGGTCTGGAAATCAGCGAGCCGCTTGCCGAACAGCTTGCGGTCTTTCACGTACCGTATGGCCCGGTCCATGGCCCCCCGGGAGAGCCCCACCGCCTGGGCGCAGATGTGCAGCCGTGTGCGGTTGAAGAACTCCATCAACTGCTGAAACCCGCGGCCTTCCGTGCCGATGAGGTTTTCCAGCGGCACCCGGACGTCGGAAAGGGAAATCTCCGCCGTATCCGACGCCCGTATACCCATCTTCCCCTTGATTTTTGTGGCCTGAAAGCCCGGAGTATCGGTGGGCACCAGAATGAAAGAGAAACGGGAGTGGCGCCGGGAATTGTCGGGGTCGGTCTGGCAGAACACCAGGATGAATTCCGCGGTGGTGCCGTTGGTGATGAACATCTTGGACCCATTGACGATCCACGAGTCGTTGTCCTTCACCGCCATGGTCTGCGCCTGAGTGGGGTCGCTGCCGGCGTCCGGTTCGGTGATGGCGGTGCCCATGATGGCCTTGCCCGTGCACACACGGGGCAGGTAGGCGTGCTTCTGTTCCTCCGTGCCGAAAAGCATGATCATTTCCGCACCGAAGGTGGTGGCCAGAATGGACTGGCCGCACCCGGGGTCCACCGCCCAGAACTCCTCGGTCACCATGCAGAATTCCAGAAACCCGAACCCCGGCCCCCCGTACTGTTCGGGAATGAACATCCCGACGAACCCCAACTCCGACGCCTTGCGCCACAGGTCGAGGTCGAACGTTTCGTTGCGGTCGAACTCCTTGGCCCGGTCCGGAAATTCTCCCTCGGCGAAATCCCTTGCCGCGGCTATAACGTCTTTCTGCTCCTTTGTTACCCGAAAATCCATATCGCCTCCACCCGTGAAAAGTGTCCGACGCTTACGGCTGGTTATCCAGCACCCCCCTGACGATTTTCAAAAGACCGGCGTTCGTGAACGGCTTGGAAACATATGCAACGGCGCCTTCATACAGGACGTCCTCGGCGGAACTGCTTTTGGAATACCCGCTGGAGACGATCACCTTGATGTTCGGTTTGAGCTTCACAAGCTGCTGAAGGCAGCGGTAGCCGCCGATGCCCGGCATGTTGAGGTCCAGGATCACCAGATCGACATCCCCGGAAGATTCCCGGACCAGACGGAGCGCATTTTCTCCGCTGTCCGCCTGAAGAACCCGATAACCGCTGTCGCCCAGAATCCGGGCGGCGATATCCCGCAGCGGCGCTTCGTCGTCCACGACGAGAACGGTTTCCCTGCCGCGTTTGGGTTCGTAGTCGACCGTTTTGTTGTTCCGTATCGGTTGTACTTCCCCCTTTATGGCCGGGAGATAGATTTCGAAGCACGTGCCCCGGCCCGGTTCGCTGGAACACCGGATGTGTCCCCCGTGGTTTTTCACGATACCGTAGACGATGGCGAGCCCCATACCGGTGCCGCTTCCCACTTCCTTGGTGGTGAAGAAGGGATCGAATATCTGGACCAGGGTTTCCTTGTCGATGCCGAAGCCGCTGTCGCTGACGCTCAACTTCACATAATCGCCCGGGAAGGTGTCCGGGTTCTGACGGCAGAACGTTTCATCAAGCGTCACATTCTCGGTCTGAAATACCAGCGTGCCGCCGTCCGGCATGGCATCCTTGGCGTTGGACCCAAGGTTCAGCAGGACTTCCTCCATCTGCCCGACATCACCCTGGATCAGATGCAGCCCCTCTTGCAGCCGGAGCCGAATGTCGATCATCTTGGGTATCGCCCTCTCCAGGATTCGGGAAGCCTGTTTCACTTCGTTGTTCAGGCTCAGCGGTTTGAAGTGGACATCCCCCTTCCGGCTGAAAGAGAGAATCTGCTGCACCAGGTCCCTGGCCCGCACGGCCGCCTTGAATACCTCCTCCAAATCCGCGGGGCTCGTCCTGCCTTCCCGGTTTTCCATGAGAGCCAGTTCGGTGTACCCCATGATGGCTCCCAATATGTTGTTGAAGTCGTGGGCGATTCCCCCGGCCAGAGTGCCGATGGCTTCCATCTTCTGCGATTGCCGGAGCTGGCTTTCCAGCTTGTTTCTCACCTGTTCCGACCGCTTGCGTTCCGTGATGTCCTCGACGTTGACCACGGCCAGCGGGCGGTAATGCGAGTCGATCCGGAAGACGTCGCCGGTCACATGGACCCACCGAATGCTGCCGTCCCTGCAGAGGTACCGCTTCTCCGGTCCTCCGTCGCTTCCCTGCAGCATAAGGGGCGAAAGAATGGAGGTGATTCCCCCGGCCCAGTCGTCGGGGTGCGTGATTTCCTTCAAGGATAACCCACGCAGTTCGCCGACGTCGTACCCGAGGAGCCGCTGATAGCTCTCGTTGGCGTCGAGGAACTTCAGATTTTCGGTGTCCACGATGGCAATCCCGATGGGGCTGGTTTCGAAAATGCCCCGGAAGCGTTCCTCACTCTCCTGCAACGCCTTTTCCGCCACCCTCCGTTCGCCGATCTCCTTTTCGAGTTCCCGGTTGATCTGTTTCAAATCGGCGGTGCGTTGAGCTACCAGGCTCTCCAGATTGACGTTTCGAATCTCCAGGGCTTCCTTCAGATTCATGTAGTCCTCGGTCGTGGTCCACACCACGGCGATATTGAATCCGAGGACCCCGTACGACATCAGATACAAATACCCCGGCATGCCGAAAGTCATGAGGGAATCGTGGGCGGCGGTGACCGCCCACAACACGAACCCGACGAGATAGGGGGTTTTCCTCACATTCCCCATACTCGGCGTTAAAAACCAGACAAGCAGGGAACATATGGACAATAAGAAGAAAACGACGATGAAGTACGTACCGAGCGGGCCGGTGGCGGGTTCCAGATAGGAAGGAACAATGTCACTGAAATGCTTATCGAGGATGGTGTGGCTCACCACCAGATCGGTGCTCAATACCAGCGCTATCAGAACAACGTCGGCAGCCGTGAGAACTCTGTTCAGGAACCTGAAGTTCCTTTTCAGGAAATTGAAGGAGAATCCGTAGAGGGAATGGGCGATCACGGGAAAGGTGCAGAATTGTATCTTTTCGCTGAAGACCACAATACGGTCGTCGTAATGCCCGTATCCGACGAAAGACGCCGCGGAAAAAGCGGCCGTGGCGAACGAGAGCAGTGCTCCCCACCCGTGAAACCGGTTGCGGGGAAAACGAACGAACAGCCAGGCCTGAAAAAAACCGGACACCAGCGCAATGGCAACGACAACGGCGCATCCTATGGTGGGGAAGGAGGGTATATCGAACGAAGGCGCCATGAGCGTACACTTTCTCTCGCTTGATCTACCGGACGTGAAGCGCTCTCGGCAGCTTCAATGCATCGGAAGAAACAACACTTCGGTCGTGGAGCTGCCGACATGATGGGGTTCGGCCGACGGCACGGCAGGTTCCGACATTCAACGGCAGAGTGAGACACAATGGACGCTACCGGCGGAGCGCAGGTACGGACTTTCGTTCGTCCGCTCACGATATCCCCGAAGAGATGGTATTCTATCGTCAATCCTACGGAAATCTTGAGGGAAAATCCGGAAAATCCGTTCGATTCACGAAAAACAAATGTATTCTCACTACGGAGAGACGTGGCTCAACGCTGTCGCAAAATGCTTTCAACGGCGCATGCCGGCCGGATCGGGCGAAACCGAAAACGGACACGGCATGCTCCTCGTCGCTTCACGCGGGAAATTCCATGCGGCCCCTGGCCTTCAGTTCCAGCGGCAACAGGCTGGCATGGAGGAACGAGTGCAGCGGGGTGGGGACGTTCGTCTTCTCTCCGAGCCGCACCACTGCCCCCACCAGGTTTTCCAGCTCAGAGGGGCGCCCTTCCATGATGTCCCGCTGCATGGATGCCGTGAGGCCGGGTTGCAGGCTTTCGATGAACTGCATGGTTTTGGCCGGCACGTCGCCGGCCAGATCGATCTTCAGCGCCCGGGCCACGTCGAAGATTTCCCGTATACCCCGGTTCAGCAGACTCTTCGTTTCGGGGAGGGAACGGAGTACGCCTATGGGGGCACGGGTCACCGCGCCGATTCCGCTGAAAGGCGTCACCAGCAGGAATTTCTCCCACATGGCCACGTGGATGTCCGCGGGAATGTCCGTCAGGATTCCCGCACGGTCCAGGGTTTCCTTCAATTTTTCAATGCGTGCGCTTCGCCGGTTGTCCAGTTCGCCGAAGGCGAGGAACCCGGGGCCACCGGGATGGTGAATCTTTCCGGGACCGGCGATAAGACTGAAAATCTTGGCCACGCCGCCCAACACATGCTCGGCGCCCAGGACCGCCGACAGCCGGTCCACGGTTTCCACGCCGTTCTGCACCGGCAGAACGAAGGTTTCGGGGCCCATCATGGCCTGCATGGCCTGCGCGGCTTCAGTCACCTGCCACGCCTTCACCCCTAGAATCACCGCGTCCACCGGACCGACTTCCTTCGGGTCGTCCGTTGCCCGGGCGTCCCGGATGGTGAAGTCGCCCTTGACGCTCTCCACCTGCAGCCCGTGTTCGCGGATAGCCTCCAGATGTTTTCCCCGAGCGATGAATATGACTTCTTCCCCGGCCTGGGCCAGCCGGCCGCCGAAATAGGCCGCCGCCCCTCCCGCTCCGAAAATCGCTATACGCACGATATGCTCCTCGCCAGTAGTAAGTAATGGATGGCGTATGCCGTTATTTGCCACTGTATACAGGCGCAGGGCCGAATGCAAGATAACTCGTCGACATGTTTCCTTCCGTTTCTCCGGGAAAGGTCATTTACGGCACTCGATGAGTGCCCAATGGTGGGAGGCTGGACAATAGCCATGCGAAATAGAGAAAGCGCAAAGAAAAACGGCTTGTTTATGGGAGAAATGCGGAGGTAGGTCTTGTACATCTGAGAATACGCAAAAGTAGCTATATATCCTTAATAAGAATCAAGTTGGGATTCTAGTTAGACGGCTATCTTTCCTTCTTCTTGGCATCACCATGACCAATATGCTCTGTTAAGGGCTCTTCGCAGTTATGAAGCATTTCTCCAGTTTCATATGATTGCACTTTCTCGATGTAGTTATTATTTTCACGATCAATGACTCTTTCTTTGAGCACCATTCCGCCAGTTTTTATGGACCTCTCTGGTCCATGGTAGCTTTCCCAAAATGGCTTTCTTGAGTTTGCATGTCGTGCCTTTATACCGGTCCCTTCGCGAGGGATCACTTGTTCCTTTAAATGTTCTTCGTAAATTCGATTTAGCGATCCGCATTTTGGGCAAGGCTGACGATCCTTACTGGAACAATTGGGTGTCTTTTGTAGAACTGTTCCACATTTGCATCGCACTTCTTGCATATTACCCTCCTTAGCACGTTAAAATTTAAATTAACAAAATAAATTATATTAATAAATTAAATAAGTATACCAATTTATACTTGGTTTGTCAACGTAAAAACCATCCCATCCTATTAAATAATTAAAACTTGCATGGGTAGCCCCTTACCGGAAAAAAGTTGAACTGTAGGTTTTTATATGCTAAAAACACCTTATGCATCCCTCACACGAATCCATCGCCGTCCATTTGCACCGGGTGATCAATCAATTGATCTTTCTGGAAAAGCGCACCATCCTCAGACACGGCACGCTGAAGCTCTACCCGTCCGAAATCCATCTGCTCCAGGCGCTGCGGGAGCAGCCCGATCTGAACGGCGGGCAATTGGCCCAGCGGCTGGGGGTGACCAACGGCGCAGTGTCCCAGACGCTCACCCGGCTGGAAAAAAAGGGAGTCATCGTCAAAACCAAGGACCCAACCCTCAAGAACGAAATGACCGTCGCCTTTACCGACAAGGGGATGGAGGCGCTGCTGATCTTCGATGAGGAGCGGGCGTCGGCGCGGCAACAGTTTTCCGCGTATCTGGCCGGTCTTTCCGTTGACGAGGGGGAAGCGGTGGGCGAGTTTCTGTCTCATCTGGAGGAATTCCTGAAGCAGCTGGAGTAATTTTTTTTGGCCGATGATTTTAGTAACTAAAAACAGACCCGAAAAATGAAGGAGCATCATCATGGGGAACGAATTGATGACCGGAGTGTGGCGGTACCTATTGGGAGTTCCGCCTTTCCTCTGGGAGAAGCGCATCGAAAAAGCAAAACATCGGGTGCGCGAGTCCACGCGCTTCATGACCCCCGAACACCGACTGGTCCACCATTTCGTGGTGCGGGAACTGGTGCGTACGACCGAACCTCTGCCGCCGGAAACCATCGCTCGGGAACTGGACCTTCCCATCGGCCGCACCGTCGCCATCCTGCGGGAGCTGGAGGAGCGGCTCACCTTCCTCTACCGCAACCCGGAAGGGCACGTGGTCTGGGCCTACCCGGTGACCGTGGAGAAGACGCCCCACGCCATCACCTTCGACTCGGGGGAAACGCTGTACGGGGCGTGAGCGGTGGACACATTCGCGACGCCCTTCGTGCAAGGGCGATTGAGAAATCGGCATCTGTCCATCAGCGTGGTTACGGAGTGCGCCCACTGTAAGGAGCCGCTTCATCTGGAGATCGACAGCGACATGAACTGCACCAGCCGGGAGAGCGGCGGCGGCCCGATCATCTTCGCTCCGCAGGTGAATTTCGCCACCCTGGAGGACCCGAGCATCATCGACGTATTCTGAAAGGAAAGCGTCTTCTTCCGGTCGGAAGAACATGCCAGGGAGTACCGCAGAAACGGGCATCGTGCGCGCGGGTCCTACTTTACCCCGGCACAGATCGCTTTTTTGAACAGGAGAATCCAGAGCGCCCTGTTCGGGCTGCCGGAATCCGGTTCAGAGTGAATAGGAAGGAAATGAAGTCCCCCTTTGTAAAGGGAGGATTTGGGGGGATCTTATTGAAAATAGAGCAAGAAATATCCCCTTCCCCCCTTTTGCAAAGGGGGGGGACGGAGGCATCTCCGCGCGAACGCCATGCACCCTGTTCTTCGGCGGCTGAGTGAGGCAGGGGCGGCGGTTCCGGGGGCCATCCGAAGGAAACCCGTTGGACCCATGTAAAATAAGCCCTCTCTTGGCAGCGGCGAAGCGCAATCAACAAACAATACCGAATTCTCTATATGATCGGGATATGTCATTTCGAGCGAAGCGAGAAATCTCACCCGGTAGAACCACGTGGCCCGGGATTTCTCTCTTCGCTTCTCTCCGTTCAAGATGACAGACCTCTTGTTTCCTCCACTTGCCGGCGGCCGCTGTTACTGCGATAAGGTTCTCCTTTTCTCCATGGTGTACTCGACTTGTCGCCGTTTTCGGGTATTGTGTTCCGCACGATGGGTGCCGGCGTGCGGAGCACCCGTCGGGAAAGCGAGGCTGCAAACAGTGGATGGTACAACCCTCGAAAACGTCCCGGACGTAAACCGCTCCCTGATCCTTCTGGTCAAGCCGTCGGCGGGGACCGTGGGCTACACCAGGGCCGACCGGTTCCGCACCAGCCTGAGTCTTGCCGCGCTGGCCGCCGGCCTCAGAGACGCACGATTTCTCCATGATCTCCGCGATCGGCTGGAACCCGCCCCCTCGGACGATTCCATCGAGAACACCGATCCTTTTACCGTGAAGGTTCTGGACCTGTCGCAGCCGGAAGCGGGAAAATCCGCAGAACAGAGGTATCGCGCGTTCGTGGAAAGCACCGGAGCGTATCCGCTCATTGTCGGCGTCACCGCCAACAGCGGGCAGATCGAGGAAGCCCTGTCCATTGCCGAAGCGGCGCGGGAGTGCACGCCGCACAGTTTCCGCATGGTGGGGGGGCCTCACGCGTCGGTGGCGCCCGAAACGTTCCTGGAAGAAAGCCGGTATCATCTGGCCTGCCTGGGAGACGGTGTGGAAACGCTGGCCGAGGCGGCGCTCAAGCTGCGGGCGCACGGCAGGATCGATCCGGCCCTGCTGGACGGCACCGCCCACCGGGACGACCGGGGTTCGGTGCAGTGCCGTCCGGCCCGTGCGTATCGCATGGTTCCGGACGACTACCCGTTCCCTTCCACCGCTCTGGACCTGTTCGTGGACGACCTCGACGACGAACAGGCGAACGGAAAGGAAATCGTCTACGTGCTGGCGGGCACGGGCTGCCCCTTCAATTGCACGTTCTGCGCCCAGCGCGCCATCCATCACGGCAGCATCCGGGAACGAAGCGGAGCGAACCTCCTGGCGGAAATCGAAGGGCTGCTCTCCATGGGGTTCCGCCGGTTCGCCTTGGTGCAGGAGAGCTTTTTCAGCAACCGCCGACGAGTGGAGGAATTCTGCGGCCTCATCGAGCAGAAAGGGCTTTCGTTCCAATGGACGGTGGAAGCCCGGGCCGACCAGGTGGACGAATCCCTGCTCGCCCGCGCAAAAAAGGGCGGATTGCGCTTCATCCAGATCGGACTTGAGTCGGGCGACCAGGACCTTCTCGATTCGGTGGACAAGAAAATCCGGCTGCCGCAGGTGGAAAAGCTCATCGCGGCGTGCCGGGACCTCCGGATCGATACCGCGCTCTACATGCTGGTGGGGCTGCCCGGCCAGGGATGGCAAAGCATTCTGCGGTCGGCAACGTTCATCCGGGACCATGTTCCCTACAACACGGCTACCCTGCACCTCTCCGTGGCGGTGGCCATCCCCTATCCCGGCACGGGATTGTCGCGAACGGGAGGAATCCGCATGCTGCCTCCGCCGGGGCAGGGGAAGGACTGGCCCACGAGGAATCCCGACGTGTCGGTCGACGACGAGGGGGAATTCGGCGGCCGTAACTTCACCGAAACCGACGCCATGGAGTCGGGGGAGATACTGGAGGCCATGGTGTTTCTCGACTATTTCGGCCAGTTTCTGCTGCATGCCGTTTTGGATCCCACGCTGGACTCTGAACAGCGATTCCGCGCCGAGCGCAACGCGCTCATCATGTTTTCCCTGATCGAACACAGGGCGGCGCGGGACGCGGTGGTAAGGGCTCACGAATTCCCTATGCCCGAAGCAAGACGCACGGCATACCGGGAACTGGCCGCGCAACGGGAAACGCGGGACGAGCGCGTCCGGAACGTGGCGGAATACGTCGCCCCTTCTCCGGGGCCGCTTACGGAGTTCCTCTGCCGCGTGACGTTCCTCAACGGATTTGGGATCATGAAACACCTGAGTGCGCCGCGCCGCTTCGATTGGATGAAAGTGTGCGCGGCGGCGTGGCTCAGACTGTGTCGTCGCGCGTCGCGCGTCCGTTTCGAGGCCGACGAAGAAAAATATGGGGAGCAGCTTGACTCCGTTCTCGGCAAGGCGGATGCTGGGGAGTTGGATGAAATGCTGCGGACCGGGAACATGCCGTTTCGCGGCGTTTCAATGAACGATGTTCCGGCCGCGCCGGGGGAGGCAACGATTTTCGGCATGAATTTTCGGAGTGAGGACGGCGGAGAGGTGCTGACCGTTTCGGGTTTTGTGCACGATCTTCGGCGCGGGGTCTGATTGCAGTGAGTGGGGGAGCAGTGGAAACGAGCGTATCCGAGCGGGATCATAAAGTAGGGTTGACCTATGCCCTGGCCGCCTTCGGGTTCTGGGGGCTTGTTCCCGTTTTTTTCAAGGCGCTCCAGCACGTTCCCTCGACGGAACTGGTCCTCCACCGTATCATCTGGTCGGTTCCCGTCACCGCCCTCATCATCTGGTGGGGGGGCGGATGGCGGTCCCTGAGCCGCGCCGTGTCGAACCGCAGGGTCCTGGCCACACTATTTTTAACCGCCCTTCTGATTACCGGCAATTTCTACCTGTTCATCTATGCGATCAATTCAGGGCATGTGCTTCAGGCCAGCCTCGGCTATTTCATCAATCCGCTGGTCAACGTCATGTTGGGCATGATCTTCCTCCGGGAGAAGTTGCGGCGGTGGCAGGGCGCCGCCGTGGTGCTGGCGGCCATCGGCACGCTGAACCTGGCGGTGAATTACGGCACGGTGCCATGGGTGTCGCTGTCCTTGGCCTGCCTCTTCGGTTTTTACGGACTGCTGCGCAAAACGGTAGCCATCGATTCCGTGGGCGGCTTCTTTGTGGAAACCTCTCTCGTCACGCCCATTGCGATCGCCTGGCTGATCATGTCCGCGATGGACGGCAAAAGTTCATTCGGCGCTACCGACCTGTGGACGGACATTCTGCTGATACTGGCGGGGCCCGTAACCGCCGTGCCCATGCTCTGGTTCACCAGCGCCGCGCGGAGGCTGCCCTTGGCGACGGTGGGATTATGCCAGTACGTGGCGCCGAGCCTCCAGTTCCTGCTGGCGGTCCTGTATTACCGCGAGCCTTTCACCACAGTGCATCTCGTCACCTTTGTCTGCATCTGGACCGCGCTGGCCATCTACATGGCTGACATGATCAGAGTGCAGCGCAAACACGATCGTCTTCTGCGGACAACCTGACGACCCCGAACAAATCCGCTCTTCGCCGACGGGGAAGTTTCCTCTACGCGGTCGTGCGTCCGATTGTCGGAAACAATGGTTATCATGGAAGATATGGTGAAAGAACGAGGTGATACGCATGGAAGACAAAACACACTACATCGTGGAGGACGAAGGCTTCGTATCCGCTCCGCTGCTCAGTGTCGCCGAGGCGGCCCGCTATCTGGGTTTGGGCCGCAGGATGGTGTACGGACTGATCGAACGCGGCGAGATCACCGCCGTCAAGGTGCGGGGATCGGTGCGGATAGAGAAACGAAGCCTCGACCGGTTCCGCTCCTCCGGAAGGCTTGCCTGAACCGTCGGTGCGGGCAAGGGGGAATTTTTCCATAAGGAACGGAAAGCACGTCGGAACTCTCTGGCGAACCCATGGAATGGTGTGGTAAACTTTCTTCTAGTTGTATACTAATCGAATTGATTCATAATTCGAATGCGTGTTTAATATTAGCGGCACCCGCGGCGGAAAATGCTCTACATCGTGCACCGGTAGAAAGAGAAGATGCGCCCGGTAAAAAGAATATCTCTTTTTGTCGTCGTTTTTGTGCGGAGCAAGAGGCGGAACCGTTCCATCTCATCTGGAATTTCTTATCAGCTGTTGGCTCTGCGTTAGCGTTCGTTGCGCATTAGGAGGAGGTTGTCGCTCGATGGGAAAGATCAAGCTCGCACTTGTGGGTGTCGGCAATTGCGCCTGCTCGTTGGTTCAGGGATTCCACTATTATCGGGACAAGAACCCTCAAGAAACCAACGGTCTCATGCACTGGGACCTCGGTGGGTACAAACCCTACGACATCGAAGTTGTGGCGGCATTCGATATCGACAGGCGAAAAGTGGGCGTGGACATAGCGGAAGCCATTTTCATGCCGCCCAACTGTACGAAAGTCTTTTCCCACGACATGCCGAAGACCGGCGTAAAGGTCCGCATGGGCCGCATAATGGACGGAGTTGCGGAACACATGCGGGATTATGACGAACGGTACCGGTTCAGCCCGTCCGAGGCCCCGCAGCCTTCCCGCGAGGAAGTGGTGGCCGCGCTGAGGGAATCGGGTGCCGAAATCATGATGAACTATCTTCCGGTGGGTTCGGAAGAGGCGGTGCGTTTCTATGCGGAATGCGCCCTGGAAGCGGGACTGGCGTACGTCAACAACATTCCCGTGTTTATCGCCAGCGATCCCGTCTGGGCGGAACGTTTCAAAAAGAAAAACCTCCCCATCATCGGTGACGACATCAAATCGCAGTTGGGAGCCACCATCGTGCACCGCATCCTCACCGATCTGTTCCATAAACGAGGGGTAAAACTGGAGAGGACCTACCAACTCAACACCGGCGGCAACACCGATTTCCTCAACATGCTCAACCGCTCGCGCACGAGATTCAAAAAGCAGTCCAAAACCGAGGCGGTGCAGTCGGTCAGCGCCCGGCACATCGAGGATGAAAACATCCACATCGGTCCCAGCGACTGGGTGGCGTGGCAGAAGGACAACAAGGTGTGTTTCCTGCGTATGGAGGGAAAGCTGTTCGGCGACGTGCCCATGGAACTTGAACTGCGGTTGTCGGTGGAGGACTCCCCCAACTCGGCGGGCGTGGGAATCGACGCGATCCGCTGCTGTAAGCTGGCCCTCGACAGGCAGATCGGCGGAGTTCTCTATTCGCCCTCCTCGTTTTTCATGAAACATCCTCCCCGACAGTACCCGGACGACAAGGCCTACCTGATGACCGAAGCCTTTATCGCCGGCGAGGTGGAAAACTGACCGCTTATACTCTTTCTCCTTCAACTTGATTGCTCGGGATTCGGACCGGGGCTTCCTCCGGTGAACGGAACGCAGGGATTGGGCGGGTGTCATGTTTTTTCAATCGATAAGAAACGGGATGGAAGCCCGCTGGCGGGACCTTGCCGACCGCTGCATCGTCTTCCTCGGTGAAAAAGGCGTCACACCGAATACCCTCACGGTGGCGGGACTGGTGCTCTCGCTGGCGAGTGCAATCCTGTTCGGATCGGGGTCCGTCTTTTTCGGCGGCGTCGTTCTGCTTCTGGCCGGCTTCATGGATACCCTGGACGGCGGCATGGCCCGCTATCGAAAGCAGACGTCGCCGTTCGGAGCGCTCTTCGATTCCACGCTCGACCGCTACTCGGAATTCATCGTTTTCTGCGGTCTCCTGGTCTATTTTCGGGAAGACTGGATGTTCTACGTCGTGTTTCTGGGGCTGATGGGCTCCATTATGGTGAGCTATGTCAGGGCCCGCACCCACTCGTTGGGCGTGGACGTCAAAGCCGGCTGGGCCCAGCGCCCCGAACGGCTGGGCATGCTGATCACGGGCTCGATCCTCAATGCGCCCCTGGGGCTCATTCTCGGCACGGACGCCTTCTTCCGTACCGCCATTCTCGCCGTCGCTTTTTTCTCCAACCTGACCGCCGTGCGCCGATTGATCGAAGGGCGGAAACGGCTCCTGCAGCCGGATGGAGAACCCTGATCCGGAAGTATCATCTCCCGGTAGCCGCCCCCCTTCCGGCCTTGCTCCTGCCCGGTGATTCCTCTTGACAATGCACTATTTGTTATATATAGTTACATATAATTTTTAGACTATGCCGTTAAAATTGTTTTAAAACACCTTCAACAATCACAGAAATGGAAACGAACGATACCCGGCAGTCCGAATGGCAACCATGAGCGGACTCAGGTCATATAAATATCGTTTATCATCGATATTCCTCCAAAAATTTTACGAAGCGAGTACTTTTCCCGGCACATCGGGACCGGGTGGTTTCGTTTGAACCGGGGGCTGGAACCTGTGGATTCCCTGCCTCCGCGTAAAGCTTGCAGGCGATGGATCCATACAAGCGCACACCGCTCATGCCGATCGACGACGTGAGCCCGCAGACGGATCGGGAAACCGCCGCCACCCCTCGCATTCTCGACCCCGGAGAACCCATCGCAGCCGACGGTTCGGCTAAAACCGTCGGTCAGGAAGAACTCGTCAACATCATCAATCGATGCCACTTCCTTGAAACAACGATCCTTATTCAGATCAAACATCCCCGCTACGGCGACCACATTATTCTGGAATCCTCGGTGGAAGCATGCCGCGGCAAGGACTTCACCCTCCGCTTGAAACATGCCGCGGACACGTCATCCCTTGCCGGCGAACTGGGGGTCGTTCACTTGATTGTGGACAGCGGCAATGCCGCGGTGATCATTCCCGCCGTGCTGAAGAATCTCGAATCCGATGTCCTCCAGGTATCGCTGCCGGAACAGGGCATGGCGGTCAGCAGAAGGCGGGCGAGGAGATATTCCTGCCGCAAGGTGAGCGTCGAGATGATCCAGAACGACCTTGCGGCTCGCGGCACCCTCATCGATTTCACTCCGCTCGGCTTTCGGGTGAGAACTCCTCCCGAGTTTCACGAGCAGGTTTCCGGCTTCAATACGGAGACCTCCCTCATCGTTCTCGTTCGGGACGACCGACACCGGTTGTTCTCGGCGCCCTGCACCGTGATCAGGATAGAGCGGAAGGGTAAGGTGCACGAAATCGTGCTCGTTCCGGAGCAGGATACCATACGGCGCTTCGGCGTGCGAAAGACCAGGAACCCGCGACGAAACCTCAGCCCTTCGCCCACCATCGTATTCGACCATCCTCTGGTGCGCAAACGGGTGCACCGGGAAGTGTCCGACATTTCGTCTTCCGGCTTTTCCGTACATGAGAAGCCGGACGAAGTGCTCCTCATGCCGGGATTGATCATTCCGCAGCTCACCATCAACTATGTGGATGCGGTGAAGCTCACGTGCAGCGCCCAGGTGATCTATCGGCAGCCCGCGGAAGACGACATGATCCGCTGCGGATTGGCGATCACCGACATGTCCATCGAATCGTACAGCTTCCTTACCGGCATTCTGGCCAGGGCGCAGGACCCCCACGCCTACGTTTCCCCCGAAGTGGACATGGACGAACTGTGGGAATTCCTCTTCGAGAGCGGCTTCATTTATCCTTCCAAATATCGCCTCATGCAGACCGACCGCGACCTTTTCAAGGAAACGTATCGCGTGCTGTACCAGGAGAACCCGGACATCGCCAAACATTTCACCTATCAGAAAAACGGGCGCATCTACGGCCACATCTCCATGGTGAAGGCGTACGAAAAGAGCTGGCTGGTCCAGCATTTCGCAGCGGAAGGCGTTGAAGGAAGACGTGTGGGCTTCGTCGTGCTGAAGCAGATCATCGCCTACCTCAACGACGCGTACCGGCTCCCATCGTCGGGCACGGACTATGCGCTCTGCTTCTACCGGCCGGACAAACGAATCCCGAATATGCTTTTCGGCGGGTTCGCGCGGATGCTCGACGACCCCCAGGGCTGCTCCACCGATCTCTTCTGCTATCTGCCCTACACGGGATATTCGATCAATCTGGAACTCCCCCGGGGATGGCGGTTGGAAGAGAGCACGCCGTATGACGTTGCGGAACTGAACCGGTTCTACCGGACGGTTTCCGGCGGTATTCTGATGAAGGCCCTGGGATTCGACGGAGAGGATTATTACAGCAGCTCGGTGGAAGAGGCATACGGCCGCATCGGCTTTTTACGGAAAGTGAAGGTGTTTTCCCTGTTCCACGAACAGAAGCTCGCGGCCGTCTTTCTGGTGGACCGGTCGCAGAGAGGGCTCAACCTCTCGGAACTCCTCAACAGCATAAAAGTGTTTGTCGTGGATCCCGAAAACTTGCATTGGGACGTGTTGTCGGTCGCCATATCCCGACTCACCAACGAATTCCGCATGAATCAGATTCCGGTGCTGTTCTACCCCCGGGAGTACGTGGAGGCGGAAGATATCCCGTACGAACGGCTCTACAGCTTCTGGACGCTCAACATGAAGTCCCTCCACCGATACATCGATTTCATTCAGAACAAGCTCCGAATCAGCTATAAATGATGTCCCCGCATGGGCTAGCCAACGGGAAAGTCTCGGCGCGACATCGGCTCTGCCCCGGCTTTGAAATGGCGGGATCGATCGAGAAGCAGTATGATCGCCGTTTATCGAGTGTCACCCCACCGGTCCGGGTACGTCATTTCGAGCGACCGCGAGAAATCCCGTTCAGCTCCTGAGTGCTCTCTTCGCTTCGCTCCGTTCGAAATAACGAATCGTGTGTTCTCGGCATATGCCGGTATCATTGGTTCAGTGGAAATGTGCTTTCACGGAATTCCGCAATGGACCTTCGACGAAGCCACTTTGCGCCACCATCTTGATTTTTCCCGGTGGAACTCTTATGTTGTGTTATATAGTCATCCTTATATTAAGGAGTCTCATCATAAGGAAAATTCAGGGAAACACCCTCGGAGTAGGGAACGAAACACTTCAGGAACTCGGCCGCCTTCCCCATCGCCGCATCCCGGCGCAACAGATCATCTCCTATAACCTTGGAAAAACCATCTGCGAGCTTTCGCATCGGATCAACCGACAGATCGGCGTGCTCATCGACCGCAAGGGGCAGATTGAGGACGTGGTTGTCGGCGATGCCGGCCGCATCTTCATCCCGTCCATGGAACGGTACCGCACGAGCCAGATCGGGCTGAACGGCCTGCGCTTCGTGCACACGCACCTCTCCGGGGAAACGTTGACCGATGACGACCTCACCGACCTGTCGCTCCTGCGGCTGGACCTCATGGCCGCCATCGAGGTGGAAAACGACGGGGAGCCGGGGAGGCTCCATGCGGCGCACATACTTCCCCGCCCGTCCGACGGGCGCGCCCAGCAGTTCCTCAAACCGCTCCCCCTGGGAGAAGCGGCCGTCCGGTACCGGTTCATTGAACTGATCGACGCCCTGGAGGAGGAACTTTCCGGTCGCCGCACGGCTTCGGAAGTGCGAAGTTCCCCGGAACAGGCGGTGCTCATCAGCATATCGAACCTTTCGGCCGTGGAAAGCAGCGCCCGGCTGGACGAACTGGAGGAACTGGCCGCATCCGCGGGACTCGTTCCGGTGGGACGCGTGTCCCAGCACCGCAGCCGGGTGAACCCCAAATTCTTCCTGGGGAAAGGCAAACTCGCGGAGCTGACCGTTTACAGCATGCAGCAGGGGGCGCAGCTCTGGATCTTCGACCAGGACCTCAACCCGTCCCAGGTGAAATCCCTGTCCGAGGCCACCGACATGCGGATCATCGACCGCACCCAGCTCATTCTGGACATTTTCGCTCAGCGCGCCCACACCCGCGAGGGGAAGATTCAGGTGGAGCTGGCCCAGCTCAAGTATCTCCTGCCCCGCCTGGTGGGCAAGAATCCCGCCATGTCCCGCCTCATGGGCGGCATCGGAGGCCGGGGGCCCGGTGAAACCAAGCTGGAAATCGACCGCCGCAGGGCGCGCGAACGCATCACCCGGTTGCAGCACCAACTCGATACCATTACCGATCAGCGGGTGCGCCAGAGGAAAAAGCGGTCCAAGGAAGGGCTGCCGATGGTTTCACTGGTGGGCTACACCAATGCGGGGAAATCGACGCTGCTGAACACCCTCACCCGCAGCCACGTCATGGTCCGCGACCAGCTCTTCGCCACTCTTGATCCCACCAGCCGGCGGCTCTACCTCGCTCCGGGGCGGGAAACCATCCTCACCGACACCGTGGGATTCATACGGGACCTACCCAAGGATTTGATCGAAGCTTTCAAGGCGACGCTGGAAGAACTCTACGACGCGGACCTGCTCCTGCACGTGGTGGACGGTTCGAGCCCCGACGCGGAACAGCACATCCGGGCGGTGGAACAGATACTGGCGGACATGGACCTGCACGGCAAGCCCCGGCTCATGGTGTTCAACAAGAAGGACCTGGCGGACCCGAACGCGCTTACCGGTCTGTGTTTGCGCTACCGGACTCTGGCCTTTTCGGCGCTGGAAAAGGCAGACCTCCGGCCGCTCCTCGAACAGGTGGAAAAGCTGCTTTTCGAGCATCCCGCACCGGCGGAGACGGGGGAAACGACTCCGCCCGCGCCGCTGCAGTTCGAAACGGAAAGCGGGGCGTTCAGGACAGATTCAGGATGATGCGGGCCTTTTCGACGTCCTTGCCGATTTGAGCGGCCAGGTGCTGCACGTCGGGAAACTTGCGTTCCGACCGCAGCCGTTCGATGAAATTCACCCGCAGCGTTTTCCCATAGATGGACCGGTCGAAGTTGAAGATGTGCACCTCGACCGTCATTTTTTCCACGTTGAACGTGGGGTTCACCCCCACGTTGCACACCCCCGGCAGCACTTCCTCGTCCAGCACGGCTTCCACCGCGTAGACGCCGGTGGCCGGGATCAACCCCATTTCGGACGTTTCCAGATTGGCGGTGGGGAACCCCAGCACCGGTCCTCCCACCTTGCGGCCTTCGACGATCGTTCCCTGCACCTGGAAGGGACGGGCCATCAGCTCGGCCACCTTGCTGACGTTTCCTTCGCGCAAGAGGTTCCTGATCATGGTACTGCTCACCACTATTTCCCCTCGGTGGATCGCGTCGAGCACATGGACGTCGAACCCCAGCTCCTCGCCCATTTTCCTGAGCAGATCGATGTTGCCTTCGCGCTTGTACCCGAAGGCGTAGTCGTATCCCACCACGAGTTCCTTCAGGCCCAGCTTTTCGAAAAGGATCTCTTCCACGAACTGCCGGGCCCGGACCGTGGCGAACCGCCGGTCGAACGGAATAACCGTTACGTACTCGATGCCGTAGCTCAGGATGAGTTCCGCCTTGCGGTTCAGGGGGGTAATGATGGCCGGGGCGATTTCCGGATTGACCACCACCAGGGGATGGGGTTCGAACGTGACCACCATGGACGCGCCGTCAACGGCCACGCTCCGTTTCAGTACCTCGCGGAACAGTATCTGGTGGCCCAGATGAACCCCGTCGAAGTTGCCTATGGTGATGACCGTATTGCGCAGGGGCTTTGGAATGGCTTCGAGCCCATTGATTACCGGCATGCATATTCCTCGTACATTCTTCTTGACAAACTGAACATATGATTCTAAATAATTTACGAATTTGTTGCAAGGCCGAAGTGGCGGAACTGGTAGACGCGCTAGGTTCAGGGTCTAGTGGGGGTCCCCCCGTAGGAGTTCGAGTCTCCTCTTCGGCACAAACAACGATCACAAAAGGCGTAACCTCCAAAGGTTGCGCCTTTTGTCGTTTCTACGGGTTGCAAATGGTATGAAGCTTTTGAGTTCACAATAGCTTCAACACAGGCAGGAGATACCCATCATTCCGTGTGCATCTTCAAAGAGAAATATTCCAACTATGTGATGGATAACGGTTCGGTTTTAAAGAGGAGAATTATTCCCTATGACGATTTTTTTCCGGCGATAGTTTCCGCACCGGGATCCTCCGGCCCGTGGACCAGTCCGCAAACGGTTGCACCTCTACGGAAGGTTGCAGCGACTGCACTAAAAAGAATCGAAACGCCTCTTCCCCCACTTCACCATCCACTGCCTTCGGCAATGTTCCGGGTTCCTAACCGCAGCAGGTGGGACCGCTCTTCCCGAACTGCTCATCATTGGCCTTGCCCATCCGGTCGAGGAAACGGCCGAACCAGCCTTTTTTCTTGAGGTACTTGCCGGGTTTTTTCTCAAAGGCTACGCGACACCCTTCGGCGCAGAAATGGTAGCTTTTTCCGTTGTGCACCGACGTTATTGCGTTCGTTCCGGCAACGACCTTCATGCCGCACACCGGATCGATCGACGTGTCATGCAACGCATCATGTATACTCTCTGACATTTTCAACCTCCCGGTTCTTCCCCTTCTCTCCATAAAATGGACGCGGCGGCGGCGTTGTCAATCCGGTTGCCATGCTTTTCTTGAACAATTGTGCCGGTCGGAAGAGGAGAGAGAGAAAATGTAGCAGGAGCTGTCCGGCCGTGTTCGTGACGCCCCGGAAGCGGTGCGGCGAGTCCGATGGCTTGCCCGGTCGGACGGCCGGTAAATCGGATCTCAGCCGTTCACTTGCAGGTTCGGCTCGTGAGCCTTTTCAGTGGCAGCGTCACCATGAAGGTGGACCCTTCCTCCGGGGTGCTTTGCGCTGTGATGTCTCCACCGTGATATTCCACGATTTTTTTGCAGATGGCGAGCCCCATGCCGGTCCCCTCGTATTCGCTTCGGCCGTGCAGCCGCTGAAAGGGCATGAATATCCGGGCGAGATTCCTTTCGTCGAAGCCGATGCCGTTGTCCTGCACGAAAATCCGGTACGCACCATTTTCAACGTCGTTGCCGATGGGCGATGACGGGCCGTGGACGAACTCTCCCCGGATATGGATGACCGGGTTTCTGTCCCCACGGAATTTTATGGCGTTTTCGATAAGGTTCTGAAAGAGCTGCCGGAGCTGATTCGGTTCGCCGGACAGCGCGGCGAGGGGATCCACGACGAGCACCGCCTTGGATCGTTCGATGAGGGATTCGAGATCGCCGACCACTTCGTTCACCAGTTCCCCGAGATTCACCGGGGAAAACGGCTTGGCCCTCGTCGTGATCCGGGAATATTCCAGCAGCGCGACAATGAGCTTCTGCATGCGTTCGGCGGCGTTCTGCATGCGCAGCAGGAAATCCATTGATTGTTGGTCGAGGCGGCCCTCCGCCCTGGACCTCAGCATATTTCCAAAGCTCAAAATTTTGCGCAGAGGTTCCTGGAGGTCGTGCGAAGCGACGAACGCGAATTCCTGCAATTCACGATTGCTCCGCTCCAGTTCGGCGGCGTATTCCCTGAGCTTCCTCTCGGCCTCCCGCCGTTCGGATACGTCGAGGCCGATCCAGACGCGGGACCCGTCGGACAACTCCACGTCCGCCCAGGAACTTTCCAGCGTGGTTCCGTCCTTTTTCGCTATCCCGCATTCCTTCCACCCGCCGTCCACATCGCTCGACGGCAACGTGCCGTGCGCCGAAACCGACAGGAACTCGCTCACCGGGTCCGATACTCCTTGCAATTCTTCCGGCGACCATCCGAGGAGCCGTCGGAATTCCTTGTTGACGATCCGAAAATCGCCGTCCGCATCGCTGAGGGAGATCATCACCGGGATATTGTCGATAACGGTCTGCAACAACTCCTTGGCCCGCGACAACTCCAGCGTTCTCTCCCGCACCTTTCCTTCCAGTTTTTCGTAGGCAAGATGGAGTTCCTCCTCCATCAGCTTAAATCCGCTGATGTCCCGCGCCACGGCCAGTACGCTGGCCATTCTGCCGGTTTCGTCGAATTCCGGGACGCAGCGGGCATGAAAGTAAAGCTTGCCCGCCGAAGTCGGAACGGCGCAACCGGCGGAAATTTCCTTTTCTCCCGCAAACACCCGGTGAGCCATGGACCGAAGTTGCGGGAAGAGTTCGTCCGCCGCGGAGGGCTTTTCGGGGGCGCCCTGGACGGAGGCTTCGCCGGGAGTGTTGAGGATGGAGCCGCCCGCCGGATTGACGTAGAGCTGCTGCAATGTCTCATCGAAGCGGGCGATCACGTCCGGGCTGTTTTCGGCCAGAGCCCTGAATTCCCGTTCCTTCTGCCGGACCATGTCCTGGTAGCGTTTTCGTTCGTCGATGTCGTGAAACATGTCCATGTGCCTGTCGGGAAGGATATCGGGGATTTCCACTACTTCCATGTCGATTGGGGAACCGTCCGGACGAAGGGTACGTTCCTCGGCATGATACCGCCCCTGCTCCAGAAACCGTTTCCATTTTTCAGCAACGTCCTCGCCGGGGGCAACGAAATCGAATATGCCCTTCTTCAGCATCTCCTCCTGGGACAACCCGAAAAACTCGGCGGCGGCCCGCTCTTTTTCCAGTTCGGCCACCCTTCTCCGGAGATTTTCCACTTCTACGGTCAGTTCTTCTTTGGTCTTTTCACCCACGATCATCCATCCCCTCTTCTTCCCGACGTCTTACTGCAGCAAACCCGGTTTTCCCCGCGGGGTGCCGCCGTCGGGTATTCTCCATTTTTCCTCCCAACCGGAGTCGATGTCGAAAAAGTCGTCCTCGATACCGGTGTTTATGGTGAGGTTGGACAGGACGGTGGTGCAGGTGAGCGTTCCTTCTTCATTTCTCTCCTCGACTCCTACCGGCAGCCACAGTGAGGTGTCCACGCGGAACGTATAGCCGGTTGTCCGGTCGGGCGCGAAATGATTGCGGGAAACCACTTTCACCACCATGAAACCCGACGATGCCGAGATGGTTACTTCGCCCCTTCGCCACTCGGTCAAACTGCGGGCCATGTTGTCGATAATGAACCCCAGGTCCATCTGCAAAAGGGACTGTCCCGGCCCCAGTTCCAACCGGGGACTGTCCGGCGAAAGATGAAAAGTGAAAAAACTCAGCAACCCGGAAGGCTTGACCAAGGCCTTTCCGTCCACGGAGGGATAGGCGATGGTCATGCCCGCATCGGGCGAGATCATGTCGATCCTGATTTTGTCGGGTTTCTTGAATGCGTAGCGCATACGGTTGGACGAGGGCTTTCCGTCCGCGCCGAAGTTAGTCACGTCGAGGAGGGTGCGATAGTCTGTCACCTGGGCAAAGGCCTGCTTCATTTTGGCGATAAGTTCCAGAGTAGAATTGTCGCCGACCGCATCGGGGATGCCCAGGAAAAGAAACGACGCCACCAGCAGAATCGCGCTCAAGGCCCCGGCTGCGGTTTTCCGGTTCGGCCTCACCTTACAACACAGCATCTATACCACCCCATTTCCGCAATGGTATCAAGCACGACCGCACATGTCCAGAGGTGCGTGGCCTTCTTGTTCGATAACGTGCTGTTTTGGGAATAGGTTGATTCGGGGGCCGAACGCAACCGAAGGGACAAGCACTGCGGGGAGGAGGTGGGAATACGGGGACACTTCGGTCGGAGGAGTGGTATCTTGTTGGCATAGCCTTGGCATCTACCGTTTGGCAGCCTTACGATCGTATTGCAGGCGATTTCCCCAGATATTTGAAAATCTCGCCATCAACTCTGACTTTGGGGCACTCTCTTAAAAAGTCGTCAATCAAGTCTTGCCCCTTCATTCCCAGAACGTAAGAATGAACATTTTCGGGGTATTCCCGGTCAGCAAATTGATTTTCCGAAGGAACTACCGCCAAGATGTATGCACTGACCAGACGATGTATCTGATTCGGAACTCCGGTTTTCCCTGTCGTCCAACGTTGCTTTCCACTCACTTCGATATTTTTCCCCATGAGTTTCCAAAACGCTTCACTCAGTTTTTTGTTTGTGGTCGGTTTGTTTTCAAAATAATATTTTAATAAATATGGAACCACCCATTTCATATTCTTCGTATAAAGGTAACCGCTGTATTCGTACATAGTGGATCTCCCGCTAAACACTGAAAGCGTCGCCTAATCAGCCACGTTCTGTTTCTCTTTAAGCTCTCGTTTTACTTCAGCAAAGGCACTCTCCTCAAGCTCGACACGCTCGCGAATGATTCGCGTAAGCCATTCTTTCGCTCCCTTTTCCTTGTAAATCTTAGCGAAGAAAGAAGCTCGCTCGATAAGTCCGACAGGAATGGAGAGAGACGTCGCTTTGTTCTTCCGAACCTGAACAGGTTCTCCCCACGCTGAGTCGTCGTCGGTTTGCGCCACTACCATCTCATCTATTTCTTTTTCAGACGGGTTCATTTTCATGGACCTGTTCTTTTCACTCATATCGGCCACCCGGTAATGATACGTACCACGCCTTTCGGCTTGAGTTGAAAAATTACCTTGAGAATGCGACCACCCGTTGTTTCTCCAATCAGTTGATACCGGTCTTTAAATTTCTTGTTCCCGCGCACCTCGAAATCCGAGAAAAAGCATTCCACCGCTTCGTTAAAGGTCACACGATGAACCGCAAGCTTGTCTTACTCAAAATCGTACTCAAAGTCGGAGGGTATGAAGCGATGCCAATTTACCATATATTCTACGCCATCCCCCATGCGAGGTAAATAAGATGCCTTATGTGCGCCAATCATAAAATGAAGGTACACGTCATGTTCAACTACTTTGCCATGGCAATATAGCAAATTACGCAAACGGATCAATTATGATTTGCTCTCATTCTCTTACCGCCCAGATACGACCTATCATCCATTGTGCCGAATGGACCGATCAACTCCTTGTCCGGGTCCGAAGGGCAAGAATCGCTCTCTCACTTACCTCCCGCCCGGCGCCCCCGTCCGCACTCCCCCTCCTCGCACTGTTTTTTGCCCACAGCGGGTAAACTGTGGTATTTTAAAAACGAGTCCGCGAACGATCCCCGCGTTTCCCTTCCGTGGCTCCGGGGGATTGGAACGGGCCGAACACTTTCGATTGAGGGCGAAGGGGTGCCATGGTGATTTATCCCGTGGGAATACGGACGAGGAAGATGGTGATTGTCGCGCTTCTGGCGATACTGGCGGCGGTCGTCTATTTCTTTTACCCCGCGACGACACCGCCCGACAGGGCTGCGGTGAAGCGGCCCGTTGCCCGGGAAACGCCCGCCCAGCCAGCCCTCCAAACGACTCCGACCCAAACAGCTACGACACAGACGGCTGTGTCTCCCGAGGTATCCCGCCTGCAAAGGGAAAAGGAACTGCTCCGGGACGAATACGCTCAGGTGCTCATGGAAAAAACCGCCTTGAGCGCGCGTCTGCAGGAGATGGAGGGACGGCTTCCCGGCCGCACGTCCGCGGGCTCCGGAGAAGCTGCACGTCCGGGAACCGTTTCGTTGATCGAAATCAGCGTGGTCGACATCCAGGAAGACCTCGCCGGGCTCGGATACCGGCCCGGCCCCATTGACGGAAGAATGGGCCCCATGACCAGGAACGCCATCCGCGAGTTCCACGACGACCTGGGGATGACCGCGAGCCAGATGTCCCTGTCCCAGCTTTTCATGACGCTGGAAACCTACAAGGAAGTACAGCTGTCCCACAAGGATTGGCAGCAGGTGTACCGAAACGACACGTTCCGGTCCTGGCTGTCCAATCTCCCCCAGGCGGAAGCCGCGCGGTACAAAAGCACGATCAAGACCGGAACGGCGCGCGACATCGTCGAACTCCTCAACAATTACAAACTGGAACGGCGCGCCGGTTGATGGCACTGTGCCGCCCGGCCGGACTTTCCCGTACTCGCCGCCGGGTGAAAGCGATTCCGCGAATCGACCGGTGACCGTAATTTCCGTGACCGAGGAGGTCCTCCATGAAGATCGGTGTCCCCAGGGAAATCAAACAGGCTGAACGGCGCGTGGCCGCCACTCCCGCCGGAGTGAAGGCTCTGGTGGATCACGGCCACGTCGTTTACGTGGAAACGAACGCCGGATCGGGTTCCGGTTTTCCCGACGCGGACTACGTTCAGGCGGGAGCCACGATCGTGGAGACGGCGCGGGAGGTGTGGGGCGAAGCCGAGATGATCCTCAAGGTGAAGGAGCCCATGGGGCCGGAATTCGACTTCCTTCGTCCCGACCAGATCATCTTTACCTACCTCCATCTGGCGGCGGACCTTGCCCTCACCCAAAAGCTCCTGGCCGCCCGCGTGGTGGGCATCGGCTATGAAACGGTACAGCTCGAAGACCGAACGCTTCCGCTGCTCGCGCCCATGAGCGAGGTGGCGGGCAGGCTTTCGGTGCAGGTGGGAGCTTACTGCCTGGAGGCGCGACACGGGGGCATGGGCATTCTGCTGTCCGGTGTTTCCGGTGTGCGGCCGGGCAGAGTGGCGGTGATCGGAGGCGGAGTGGCCGGGCTGGCGGCCGCGGTGGCGGCCGTGGGGATCGGGGCCCAGGTGTCCATTCTGGAAAAAAACCCTGCACGGCTGCGCTACATTACGGAAATCCTCGGCGACCGGCTGGTGACCGTCATGTCCAATCCGGCCAACATCGAAGCGGAATGCCTCAACAGCCATCTGGTGATCGGTTCGGTTCTCATTCCCGGAGCCAAGGCCCCCAAACTCGTGACCCGCGACTTGGTCAAACGGATGCGGCCGGGTTCCGCTCTGGTGGACATCTCGGTTGACCAGGGGGGCTGCTTCGAAACGACCCGCCCCACAACGCATGAAAATCCAATCTACGTGGAAGAAGGAGTGGTCCACTACGCGGTCACCAACATGCCGGGGGCCGTGCCGCGCACCTCCACCATCGCCCTCACCAACGTAACGCTCGCCTACGCGCTCTCACTGGCCAACCACGGCTGGCGCAAGGCCATGTCCAAAGACCCCGCCCTGGCCGCGGGACTCAACGTGTGCGAGGGCAAGGTCATGTGCCGTCCGGTGGCGGATGCGTTCGGGCTGGAATGCGAAGTGTTCGAAGCCGGGGAGATTTGAAGGAAAAAACGAAAGCGGGCGAATGCCAACCGCTCGGACCGGCCGGTATTGCGTCATTCCGAACAAAGCGCAACCAAAGGAAAATCCTGCGGAATACCTTGTTACCGTCAGGGAGATTTCCCGTTATCGCTCGAAATGACACCTGCTCGACACGTCGATGAGCCGATCCGACGCACGGCACGTCGGAAACGAGTTCCCCATTCCCCTCTGCCGTGCTTAAGGCGGAGCCGATCAGTCTCCCCCATCCTGCCACGCCGTCTTCCGGCTCCCCTCTCCCTCTATCACGCCAGTACCGACAACCACAGCATGTAGGTGAGCGCCGCAGCGAGCGTGTTGATGGAAAGCGCCGCCCCCGCCAGGTCCGGGTCGCCGTCCATTTTCACGGCCATGATGTAGGACACGGTGGCCGTGGGGGCCGCCATGAGGATCAGCACCACGTGGAATTCGTCCGCCGAAAGGCCGAAAAGCAGGGCCAGGGGGATGGAGAGGGCGGGCAGCAGTATGAGTTTGAAAAAGCCCGACGCCAGCACCAGCTTCATGCCGCTGCGCACCAGGGAGAAGGAGAGCGAGGCCCCGATCACCAGAAGGGCCAGCGGCAGGGCGAGCCCGGCGAGAATGGCGAGAAACCGCTCCGCGACCGCCGGCAGGGGGACTTCCAGGAAGGAAAGGATTATTCCTGGGATGGTGGCCAGAATGATGGGATGAAGCAGCATGTCGCGAAGGGGAAAACCGCGCGGCCGTGAAGGTTCCTCGTTGCCCGCGTAATGGGTGAGAACGGCCACCGATACGAAGTTCTGGAGGAGGATGAGGAAACCGGTGAGAATACTGGCCTGGGCAAAGCCCTTTTCTCCCAGATAGTAGTACACCACCGCCAGTCCCACCTGGCTGAGGTTCCCGTGGAAGGAGCATTGAATCAACGTGCCTGCCTGGTGGCGGGGAATGCGCAGCCACCGCACCATTCCCATGAGCAGCAGCACGAGGACTGCCATGGGAATGTAGACGCTCGCCAGAGCCGCCGAATTGAAGGCCGCATGGAAGGAAGTTCGGGCAATCGCCCGGAACACCAGGGCCGGAATCGCCACGTAGAACGTGAGGTTGTTGGCGGGCCCGATGAAAGCCCTGCTGAGGAACCCCACCCGGGAGAGCAGGTTCCCCAGGATAATGACCGAGAATATGGGAATAATGGTGCTGACGATCTCGATCACTGCCGGGAACCTCGATGGAGTTCTCTCATCGCGTAGCAGGCGGGATATAGACGGACCGCTGGGCACGCCGTATGAATCGGTCGCGGCGGGAGGCCGTAGAATTTCGGGACAGACAAATCGTGTGTTCTCATAAGCAAACCCTTTCGCTCACCTTCCTACCAAAGTTGCACCGCCATTTCCATACTCATTGACTCCCGCGTGGTTTTTCCGATAAGACGCTTCCATCCGGGCCGCAATTCGGAGGAATATGTTCGCCTCCGAGCGGAACGGTACGAAACATCGCAAAACCGAGGGGAGAGTATGCCGCTGTTCGGTGCGCACATGTCGGTAGCCGGTGGGCTCCACCTGGCTTTCGAGCGGATGACGAAGGTCGGGGGCGAAGCCCTGCAGATTTTCTCCCGCAACCAACGGCAGTGGAGATCGCCGGAACTCACCCCGGAGGCGGTGGCGCTTTTTCGGCGTCAGAGGGAGGAGAGCGGCAGTCCGCCGGTGGCTTGCCATGCGCCGTATCTCATCAACCTCGCTTCCGGCGACGGCGAGGTGGTGGTGAAATCGGAAGCTTCCCTGACCGACGAACTGGAACGGACCGAGGCCCTGGGTATGGAATATCTGGTGCTCCATCCGGGGACGCACGGCGGACGCACCCGCGAGGAGGGAATCGAGCGGTTCGTGGCGGGCCTCGACCGGGCGCTGGAGCGGGCTACCGCTTCGCGTCCCCTGGTGCTGATTGAAAACACGGCGGGCCAGGGGTCGGGACTGGGCTCCTTGTTCGAGGAAATCGGGGCCATCATCACCGGGTCCCGGCACGGGGAACGGCTGGGGGTCTGTTTCGATACCTGCCATGCCTTCGCCGCCGGCTACGACTTTCGTACCCCGGAAGGCTACTCCCGAATCTTTGCCGATTTCGAACGGCTCGTCGGCCTGGACCGGCTTCGTTTTTTCCACATCAACGATTCGCGGAAAGGCTCGGGCAGCCATGTGGACCGTCACTGGCACATCGGCCAGGGGGGTATCGGACTGGAGGGCTTTCGACTGCTGGTCAACGACGTCCGTTTTCGGAACCATCCCATGGTGCTGGAGACGCCCAAGGGAAAAGACCTGGCGGAAGACGTGCAGAACCTGCGGGTGCTGCGCTCACTGGTCGACGCATAGGGCGGCGGCCGGAAGGAACGAGAGGAAAATCGACCGCGGGCATAGCCGCTTTGACAACCTCACCTGTTTTCGTATAGAGTCTGCGGCGGAAACAACGTCCGTCCGCACGTGGGGCACATCATGAGACTCGACCTCCTGTTGGTAAACCTGGGAGCGGCAGGGCTGGTACTGCATATCGTCATGCGGCGATGGCACAAAGCCAAAAAAAAACCGCTTCCCCGTTGGTGGCCCGTCATTTCCACGTGCAGTGTCATGCTGTGGGGCCTGGGATTGCTTCTGCTCATCATGAGCCGTGTCCACTGACCGGAATTCCGCAACGATGCATGCGCCGGTCGTGCCGCCTTTTTTCATACGCCGGGTATCTGTTTCCATTCCGCGTCGTGTCGTTCCCTCTCCGGAACGCGAACGACCTTCGCAAGCCGAAGACATTCGCCCGCCTTTCATAGCGGCGGTGCGCTATTCCATTTTCATAAGAGGTCCGATCCATGCCTGAACCAAACCGCCAACGGGAACAGTTCCCCCTGCGCCGCCGTGCGCTCTCCTCGTCGCTGAGTCCTTTCGGCACCAGCATCTTTACGGAAATGACCGTGCTTTCCAACAAACACGGCGCCGTGAACCTTTCCCAGGGTTTCCCCGACTTCGACGGCCCGGACGAGATAAAGGCCAAGGCAGCGGAGGCGTTGCTCAGGGGACCTAACCAGTATGCGCCGTCCCACGGGATTCCCACGCTTCGCGGGGCCATTGCGCGGAAGATGCAGCGCTTCTACGGTCTGGAGGTGAGCCCTGACGAGGAAATCACCGTGACCACGGGTGCCACCGGGGGAATCGCGGCAACGCTCCTCGGCATTCTGGAACCCGGTGACGAGGTGGTCCTCATGGAACCGTTCTACGATTCCTATGCCCCCGTCTGCGCCATGGCCGGGGCCACGGTGCGCACGGTCGCACTGACCCCGCCCGATTTTTCCCTGCCCCGGGAGGAGCTTTCCCGCGCCTTTGGACCCAAGACCAAGGCCATCATCGTCAACTCCCCCCAGAACCCGTGCGGCAAAGTGTACACCGAGGAAGAACTCTCCTTCATCGCTTCGCTGTGCGTCCGGTACGACGCTTTCTACATCTCCGACGAAGTGTACGAACATCTCGTCTACGACGGACGCAAGCACGTCACCGCGCTCAGCCTGCCTGAGCTGAGGGACCGTGCCTTCGTGGTTTCCTCCACGGCCAAGACCTTCTCCATGACGGGCTGGAAAGTCGGCTACGTCATCGCGGCCCCGGAACTCACCCATGCGGTACGCATGAGTCATCAGTTCCTGGTCTTCTGCGGACAGTCGGCATTGCAGGAAGCCATGGCCTTCGGCATCGACTTCCCCGACGATTACTACCGCGGGCTGCTCAACGATTACGTTCAGCGCCGCGACCGCCTCTGCAATGCCCTTACGGAGATGGGATTCACCATCATTCCACCCCAGGGCACCTACTACGTGAACATCGACATCACGCCGCTGGGGTACGATGACGACTTGGAATTCTGCCGCATGCTGATCAAGGAAGCCGGGGTGGGAGCCATTCCCAGTTCCTTTTTCTGGAAAGACCGGGGCGGCGGCCGCAACCTGGCCCGCTTCTGCTTCTGTAAACGAAACGAAACCATCGACGAAGCCGTTCGCCGTTTGAGGAGGTGGAGAGGATGAAAGTCGCTCTGGCGCAAATGGACGTGGCCTGGCACGACCGCCGGGCCAACTACGACAAAGTGCGTTCCATGGCGGAACGGGCCCGTGAAAACGGCGCCGAACTCCTGGTGCTTCCGGAGATGTTCCACACGGGGTTTTCGCTCGATACGTCGGTCACCCCTGAAGGAATCGACGGCCCCACCTCCACGTTCATGCGGGAACTGGCCAAGGAAATGAAAATGGCCGTGGTGGGCGGCTTCGTGCTGCAGAGAGAAGGCGAGCGGCCCCAGAACGTGTCCCTGGCGGTCGACTCCACCGGCAGGGACCTCGCCCTCTATGCCAAGGTCCACCTCATCGCGCTGCTGGACGAGCACAAGCCCTACGGACCCGGCACTCTGCCCGCCCCCTTCGACCTGAACGGGTTCCGGGCCTCCTGCTTCGTCTGCTACGACCTGCGGTTCCCCGAGCTTTTCCGCACCGTGGCAGCGGAATGCACGCTCATGATGGTGGTGGCCTCCTGGCCGTCCGCCCGCCAGATGCACTGGGACGTTCTCACCCGTGCGCGGGCGGTGGAAAACCAGTGCTACCTGCTGGCGGTGAACCGGGTCGGGGAAGGCGGCGGTTACCATTTCTCCGGCGGATCCGCGATTTACGATCCCTACGGAGAAATCCTGGCCCACGGAGGCGACGCGGAGACGGTGGTGATGGCGGACATCGATCCCAAGCGGGCGGCGGAAGTACGATCCTCCATGCCGTTTCTCCGGGACCGGTGCAAACACATTTTCGAATGTGCGGCGCAGTGCTGATCCCCGGGTAGCCGACGATCCCCGTTTTGTTTCTTCTGCTAGCATCAGTCCAAGGGTTCGATGGACGGCCGTCCAATAGGCCCGTGTCCGACGCCCACCTGCCAATGAATCAACCCACTTGCCACCATCGATTCCGGCGGGTCTAATGAATGATGATTGTCAATTATAAATCTTAACTACCCAAGCACGGTAAAAATACCTGATGAGCGTCAGTCATTGTATCGGCGGAAAGAGTGCCCTCCCTTCCTATCAGGGGCTGGTTGTTCAGGGCTTCATCCATCGCTCGTTGAGCATTTATCCCCATCGTGAAAGCATCCAAGGAGACTTTGAGAAGCGGCACGAGCCTTAGCGCTCCGAACGAATTAGAGCTTCATGAGTGATGATTGTCAATTATGAATATTTGCTTCCGGAAGTGGTTCGCGCCTGAAGGATCGGCCCAGGTATGTAGGTATTCGGCAGGCTGGCACCGTCTGAGATGAGGTTGGACTGCATTGAAGTAGCCGACAATCTATGTTTTGTTTCTTCTGCTAACATCAGTCCAAGGGTTCGATGGACGGCCGTCCAATAGGCCCGTGTCCGACGCCCACCTGCCAATGAATCAACCCACTTTCTTCCATTAATTCTGCGGGGCCAAAGAGTGATGATTGTCAATTATAAATCTTAACTACCCAAGCACGGTAAAAATACCTGATGAGCGTCAGTCATTTGTATCGGCCGGCGGGTGCCCCCATCCTGTCAGGGCTGGTTGTTCAGGACTTCATCCATCGCTCGTTGAGCATTTATCCCCATCGTGAAAACATCCAAGGAGACTTTGAGAAGCGGCACGAGCCTTAGCGCTCCGAACGAATTAGAGCTTCATGAGTGATGATTGTCAATTATGAATATTTGCTTCCGAAAGTGGTTCTCTGCCTAAAAGGATCGGCCGGGTATGTATTCGGCAGCTTGGCACCGTCTGAGATGAGGTTGGACTGCATTGAAGTAGCCGACAATCTATGTTTTGTTTCTTCTGCTAACATCAGTCCAAGGGTTCGATGGACGGCCGTCCAATAGGCCCGTGTCCGACGCCCACCTGCCAATGAATCAACCCACTTTCTTCCATTAATTCTGCGGGGCCGAAGAGTGATGATTGTCAATTATAAATCGAGCTCCGCAATGAGCGATGAATAGGCGGAAGATGATAAACATGTGTAGCGTGCTTTGCCTTGGGATGAGACTGGGCAGTCCCGGAAAAGCGCGCGTGATATCCGTTGTGTCTTGACAGGAAACAACCGGATAGGCTTCTCTTCTCCGGTATGGCACTATCCCTTGCGCCGCAAGATCATCGGATTAAACTGAGTGATAATTGTCAATTATCAATCTTGACTGCCCAAGCAGGGTAAGAATACCTGATGAGTGTCACTGTATCGCAGAAAGAGTGCCCCCTCCCTGTCAGGGCTGGTTGCGCAGGACTTCATCCATGCTCGTTGGGCATTTATCCCATCGTGAAAGCATTCAAGGAGACTTTAAGGCGGCATGAGCCTTCACGCTCCGAACGAATTAGAGCTTCATGAGTGATGATTGTCAATTATGAATATTTGCTTCCGGAAGTGGTTCGCTGCCTGAGGATCGGCCCAGGTATGTAGAGGTATTCGGCAGGCTGGCGCCGTCTGAGAGGGACCGCTTTGAAAAGGTGCAGGGATCTCCGGTAGGCGGCTTTTCCAGAACCAGCGGAGGATAAGTGATAATTGCCAATCATGAATCCATCCGGACAATAAAAGAAGCGTTCCTCATGGCAGCCGGTAATGAATCAGTTTTCCCTGGTCTCGTTACGAAGCATCTCGTCTTGGATGATTGATGATTGTCAATTATATTATCTGCCTTTTCAGCGGCGCTCGGCCCGCAGCATGTTTTACTTAAAGTTTGAAAGGATTTGGACATGTCGGTCAGCGAGATGGATTGCACGAAGCCCACTTCGCCGGCCCTGAAAACACTTCGGATAAGTATGCGCTATTCCTGTGCAGGAAGGGATTCACTTGCTCAGGGATATGGTGAAAACGACCTTTCCCGATACGATTTCCGTGTCTGCGGCGATCGGGAACTTTTCCGCCTGTTCGCCGGAAAAATCGACTGTTCCGATTGTTGATTATCAATCAAATGGTCGCACAACAACTTGGAGGAAGATTGATGATTGTCGATTCAAAATGGAACCGCGGAATCGCTTCTGTCCGGTGGATTGACTTGCACGCCCCGGACATGTTAACCATTTCCCCTGTTTTGGTTGACATCCATCGTCTCCATGGACGGAAAAGAGAGGCGCACGACAATGGCGGAGCACGACAGCGACACGCTTGCACGATGGGACGTCCAACACGTCTGGCATCCCTTCACCCAACAGCGGGAATGGATTCAATCCGATCCGCTTTTCATTGACCGCGGGGAAGGCAACTTCCTGATCGATCGGAGCGGCAACCGCTATCTGGACGGAGTGTCCTCGCTGTGGGCCAACATCCACGGCCATGCGCATCCCCACATCAACGGGGCCATCGCCGCGCAACTGGGAAAAATCGCCCACTCCACCATGCTGGGCCTCACCCACGAACCGGCGGCCACCCTGGCCAAACGGCTCATCGACGTCGTTCCGCCGGGCCTCACTCGGGTGTTCTATTCTGAAAGCGGCTCCACCGCAGTGGAAGTAGCGCTGAAGATGGCCTTTCAGTATTGGCGCAACCGGGGCGAAGCGTTCCGTTCCAAAACGAAATTCCTCTGCCTGAACAACGGCTACCACGGGGACACCGTTGGTTCGGTGAGCGTGGGAGGGATCGACCTGTTCCACGAAATCTATCGGCCCCTGCTGTTTCCCACTCTGCGTGCTCCGTCGCCCTCCTGCTACCGCTGCGAGCTGAGCCTCGACCCCGCCGCCTGCTCCATGGCGTGCGCGGAGGAAGCCGAAAAAATCATTACCGCGCATGGGTCTGAACTGTGCGGTATGATCGTGGAACCGCTGGTGCAGGGCGCGGGGGGCATTCTGACGGCCCCGGAAGGCTATCTCAAACGGGTGCGCGATGCGTGCCGCCGCAACGACGTGCTGTTCATCGCCGACGAAGTGGCCGTGGGGTTCGGCCGCACGGGAACCATGTTCGCCTGCGAACACGAAACCGTGTCGCCCGATTTCCTGTGCCTGGGCAAGGGGATCACCGGCGGCTACCTTCCGCTGTCGGCCACCGTCGCCACCGAGGAAGTGTACGGGGCATTCCTGGGCGACGCTACCGAGAACCGGACCTTTTTCCACGGCCATACCTACACGGGCAATCCACTGGCCTGCGCGGCGGCGCTGGCCGGTCTCGACCTTTTCCGGGAAGAGGACGTCCTCGCGCGTGCACGGCGAAGCGCGGAGCTGCTCCGGGAGGGGCTGAACCGCTTCCGAAAGCACCCCCACGTGGGCGACATTCGCCAGTGCGGCCTCATGGCGGGTATTGAAATCGTGCAAGACCGGGCAAACAAGGAAACCTTTCCCGCCGCCGACCGAACGGGGCACCGCATCGCCATGGGCTGCCGCAAGTACGGCGTCATCATCCGGCCGCTGGGCGACGTCATCGTGCTGATGCCTCCTCTTTCCATCAAGCCGGAAGAAATCACCCTGCTGCTGGACGCGGTGGAACGGTCGCTCGGAGAGGTGGTGAGCGGATCATGACTCCCGCCTCCTGGGACCGTTTTTTCCACCAGAGCCTGGATGAGTACAAGCGGAACGGCCACTACCGGACCATGCGGGTCATCGAAGCCATCGACGGCGTAATGCTCACGGTGAACGGCCGCAAACTGCTGCAGTTCGGTTCCAACGACTACCTCGGCCTCTCCCTCCATCCCCGCGTGCGCGAAGCGGCCCGCCGCACGATGGACGAATTCGGGCTCGGCGCGGGAGCGTCTCGTCTGGTCACGGGCAATCACCGGGAACTCCATCTTCTGGAAAAGGACGTGGCCGAATTCAAGGGCACCGAAGACGCTTTGGTGTTCGCTTCGGGGTTCGCCACCAACGTGGGGGTTATGTCCGCCCTGGTCTGCCGGGACGACCGCATCCTGAGCGACGAATTGAACCATGCCTCCATCGTGGACGGCTGCCGGTTGAGCAAGGCAAGACTGGAGATTTTTCCCCACCGGGACGTGGATGCGCTGGCGCGGTTTCTGGAACAGCCCCACCCATCGGGCCGCACCCTGGTGGTGACCGACGGCGTGTTCAGCATGGACGGCGACATTGCGCCGCTGCGGAAAATCGTTCCGCTGTGCGCGCGCCACGAAGCGTTGCTGGTGGTGGACGATGCCCATGGTACCGGCGTGCTGGGCGCTACCGGCAGGGGCACCCTGGAACATCTCGACCTGGACCATGAAACCGTCCTTCAGGTGGGCACCTTCAGCAAGGCCCTGGGCGGATTGGGCGGGTTCGCGGCCGGTTCCGAAACGGCGGTGGATTTCCTGCGCAACCGCGCACGATCGCTCATCTACTCCACCGCTCTTCCCTGCCCGGTGGCGGGAGGCAACCGCGAAGCGCTCGCCGTGATGCGCGAACAGCCCGAACTGAGGACGAAACTTCTGCACCTCGCCGACCGGCTCAGGAAGGGGTTCAAAGCGCTGGGATTTTCTCTCGACGATTCCCCCACCCCCATCGTGCCGCTCATCGTGGGGGGAGCCGAGGCAACGGTCCGGCTTTCGGCCCGGCTGCTGGAACGAAACATTCTGGCGCCCGCCATCCGGCCCCCCACGGTGCCCGAGGGCACCAGCCGGATACGGTTCAGCCTCACCGCCCTCCACGAGGAAGAACACGTGGACATACTCCTCGACGCCATTCGGAGGGAACTATGATGAACCTTCCGGGAAAGGGCGTATTCGTCACCGGCACCGACACCGGCGTGGGGAAAACCTTTGTTTCCGCTTTGCTGGTCAAGGCGCTGCGGGACCGGGGAATTGACGCGGGATACGTCAAGAGCGCGGCCACCGGGAGCGACGGGTCGACCTGCGAGGACGTGGAATTCGTTCGCCGCCACACCGGGTTGCACGAGCATCCCCGCGACCTCTGCCCCGTAATGCTCAGCATGCCCGCATCCCCCTATGCCGCCGCCCTGGCCCAGGGAACGGAGATCGACGTTTCGATCATCGATCGCGCCGTCCGGGCAGCGCGGACCCGCCATGAATTCACGGTGGTGGAGGGAGTGGGCGGGCTCCTGGTGCCCCTGACCGACACCCGCACGGTGCTGGACCTGATTCTTCTCCTGAAGCTTCCGGTCCTGGTCGTCTGCCGCCCGGGGCTCGGTACGGTCAACCATAGCCTGCTCACCCTCAAGATGCTGGAAAACGTTGGAGTCGAGACGGTGGGCTTCCTCACCAGCGGGGAGAGCGACGGCGACGACCCCACCCCGGCGAGCAATCCGCGGCTGATCGAAAAATTTTCCGGGGCGCAATTCCTCGGCCACGTGCCGCTCTGCCCCGACCCGGAGGGATTGTTTGCGGGCTGGACGAAGCACCTCCATACGGCGCTCGGGCTCCTGACGGGTCGCGCCGATAAATAACGAGATTATGATCGTAGCGAGTCGAGCGAAGCCGATTCGGATGGATGGCCGTAATCCCCCCTCACCCGGCCCGCGCGGCGATCCCGTACCTCGTGGTGTTCAGTCTGGTGAGGAAAGCCGTGCATAAGCCGAGCACGGCCAAATCCTGACAACCGCATACGCTTCGTTGCGGAAGCCTTTCGGCCCTGTTCCGCCGGTTCGCGGAATCCTCCTCCTTTCGCCTCCAATCACCTCACCGTCAGCGAAAAAGTCTTCCCAACCTTCCCCCCGGCGGCGACTTGGGTCCGGAAGCGCTCGAAAATAAGTCCGGGCGCTCCTGGACGGGAAGGATTTTCCCTTGTTCTAGAACGGGGAACCGTGCCATCCGCTCTATCTTCCCTATTCAATGGTGATCGAACCGTGGATATGATCGTTCCCGCGGTGGGGTTGTTCGGGATCATCGCTTCCGTCCTGGGAGTTTGGTTGAACGTCGCCGGCCGCTTGAAGGCTTCAATGATCCCAGCGGGATACTTGCCCGGCGGCGTTCGTAAGTTAAGTAAATTATTCTGGTCCTTTAGCTCCTAAAGTGTTACGTAGAAAAGGGGGAGATTTCGATGGCCGAAGTAAACGCCCTGGCCGGCCTGAAAAGAATAGCGGAAACCATGGAGGTGTCCCGCGGAACCGTGCGGACCTGGATTCGGCTTCTTGGCTTTCCGGCCAGACTGGTGGGGGCAACCTACCTGGTATTGACCGAGGATATTGGGGAGTGGATTAGGAGGTTACCGGTGGCAACTTCGGGGAAGAAGACTATTAAATAAGAAAATAAATTATATCTTCATCTCGGAGGAGGCATAAGCTGTCGTCCAGCTTCCCGAAATCAACGTTTAAAATTAAAAATAGCGAGTCTTTTTCCATGAATGTCCTAAAAATAATTAGAGAACTAGGTCATGTTAGTACGCTTGATTTGGGGATTGCTATGTTTCCTGCCATGTTAGGTGGTTTAATTATCAAAAGTAGTCATAAATATTCTCTTGTTGAAATCGATTTACTGGCGATATCTATTATTGTATATGTTATTGTATTTATATATTTAACATTAAGAATTGCCGCAAAATATTATTCATTTATTATAAATAATATCGTTACCCTGTTTTTACTTATAATAAACCCTATTTTTGTTATAAGATTATTTTCAGAAATTTACACAACTTTCGGTTTAATTGATAATGGCAATTTGGTTCATGACATCAATACTTCGTATTATTTTAGTATTGTCACCTGGACTACATTAGGATATGGAGATATTAAGCCTACCCAGGACGTTAGACTTTTTGCAGCATTTGAAGCAGTTATGGGCTATCTGTACATGGGCCTTTTAATTGGTGTATTTTTCATTCTTTTTCAGAGAGAAAGCAATAAATAATTTATGTCTTTATTATCGGTTGAATTGAGGCCATCCGCTCAGAGCTGGATCCGCCTTCATGGCTTTCCGGCGAAATTGGTAGAAGCAACCTACACCTGGTATTGACAGAGGATATAGAGGAGTGGATACGGGGGTTACCGCTGACCAATTCGAGTAAACCGAGAGAAAAGAATATCAAATAAATAGACCGGCCACCTTGTATGCCAAATCTTAATAGTTTTGATGTTTTTTGCTATACGCCAAGTAATTTCAAATTCTATTATAATATAAATTGCTTTTATTTAATATAACTAAACAGGGTGCTATCATGACAATGACGTCCAAAGGTTATCAAGAAGTAGTTCACGAAAATGAATATCTTGAGAAGGAGAACAATACACTACGACATGTCAATACTATGTATAAAATCAAAGAGGAATTGAAAAATGATATTGATAAAAGAATATCATGGTGGATAAAAATCGGGTTAATTATTTCAGGATTTATTGGAGTTGGTAGTATAGCTGGAATTTTTGTTATTTACTCTCAAGTAAATACTATGGTTCGCAATAAAGTAGAAGACAAATTGCAGGAACCTGAAATTAAAAAAACAGTAACTGATGTAGCAACCTCCCATGCAAAAAATCTTATAGAGAGCAAAGTTAAAGTAGCTATAGATGAAGTAAATACTCAAGCAGAATTAGCGATAAAAACGATCATCGTGAGCAATTCTACATTAACTGATAAATTTCAAATTTTGTCTTCTAAAATTGATGAAAGCAATAATTATATCTATCAGAAAATAGATGCTTCAAGTGATTATAAAAGTTACCATGCTCTGGAATTAATTTCGAAGGAAGAAAGAAGCGCCTATAGAGAAAACGCAAGGACAACTATATCTTCGATAAAATCTGGTATTATCAGGAATATAAAGAATATATTTAATGAGTCACAAAGCTACGACCTGCTTTATGGAGAACTTCCTAAAGCGAGGCCAGAATCATGGAATTTAAAAGACTTTAGTGACAATTATGATGATCTAACTGCCCTCGGAAAGGTTTCGCTATTAGTCATACTTAGGAAACGGCAAAGTGGCAAGGATGGATTTGAAACAAAAAGATACCTTCAGTTCTTAATCGAAAAACTTAAAACAGAGGAAGACTTATATTCTGTATATAAAATTTGTTCGATGATCGACGAAATAGCAGGTTTAAATCAAAAAGATTATTTTAATAAAGACCCATTTTTAGGATGGTATGAAGAACATATTAAGGAACAAGACAATAAAAGATGACTAACAGGCCGCTGAAACCTATAGCAGGAAGTTATACTCCAATCGTGCTAGAAAACCATTGACACCATGCGGCCATCCGAATTGTCCGAACCTTTCGTACGATCGCTTTTGCCCCGAACACACGCGGGAACGTCGCCAGGCAATGGACCGCTGGCGCGGTTCCGCGGCGTCCCGTGGTTATGACGCAAACTGGCGGAAGGTCCGGTCCGCTTTCCTGGCGGAAAATCCTACTGCGTGGAATTCCTGAAAAAAGCCGGCTCGTCCCGGCCATCAAGTGCTGGGCACCGAGCCGGCCGGTTACACCTATAAACAGGGGCGGCCCGATTGGCATCCTTCTCCGAGCTGAGAAAAGCTCGGCCACCCCGCAAGGCTGCCGTCTGTTTCCACGCGTGAACCGGATTTCATCCGGACGGTGTTTCGATTCCGTATTTTTTCAGCCGCTTCCAAAGGGTCACCCGGCTGATGCCGAGCAGGGCGGCCGCCTCTTCCTTGCGGCCTCCCGTTTTGGCGAGCGCATCCCGTATCTCCCGTTTTTCCGTTTCCGCGTTCCGGGTGCGGGACACCGTTTCCGGCTCCTTGCGGGCCCCGTCCGCATGGAGAAGGTCCGGCGGCAGATGGTCGGGCTGGATCGGTCCCTTGCGGCAGAGTACGAAGGCGTATTCGAGGGCGTTGATCAGTTCCCGGACGTTCCCCGGCCAGTCGTGGCGCATCAGGATTTCCAGCGCCTTATTGCCGATGCCGGCGATTTCCTTGCCGCTGCGCAGGGCAATACGGTCGATGTAGGCCTTGGCCAGCAGCGGAATGTCTTCCCGCCGTTCCCTGAGCGGCGGCAGGTGAATGGGTATCACCCCGATGCGGTAGTAGAGGTCTTCCCGGAAGGAGCCGGCCGCCATGAGGCTCTTCAGGTTCTTGTTGGTGGCGGTGACGATGCGCGCGTCGATGGAGACGGGTTTCTGCTCGCCCACCCGTTCCACCGTCTTTTCCTGAAGCACCCGGAGCAATTTAACCTGCGTGGACGGAGGGAGGTCGCCCACTTCGT
Source organism: uncultured delta proteobacterium (assembly GCA_963826125.1). Classification (GTDB taxonomy): domain Bacteria; phylum Desulfobacterota; class Desulfarculia; order JACQYL01; family CAWGVV01; genus CAWGVV01. Next base: position 3,090,881 of record CAWGVV010000001.1, read on the forward strand.
CCAGGAAAATGCTGCCGCCCTGCGCCGCTTCGAAACGGCCCGTTCTGTTCCGGTCGGCCCCGGTGAAGGCGCCTTTCACGTGGCCGAAGAGTTCGCTTTCGAGCAATGCGTCGTTCAATGCGGCGCAGTTGACGCTGATGAAAGGGTGCGCGGCCCGGGGACTCAACTGGTGGATGGCGCGGGCCACCATTTCCTTGCCCGTGCCGCTTTCCCCCGCGATCAGAACCGGCGCCTCCGATTCGGCGGCGCTGGCTACCAGATCGAACAACCTGAGCATGATCGCCGATTTGCCCAGTATCCCCTGGAACCCCTTTTCGATGCCCATTTCCCGTTGCAGGCTGGAGATGATCTCGTCCTTGGCCACCACGTCGGTCAGGTCCGTCAGCGTTTCCACCCCGCCCAGCACTTCGCCGTTGGGTGCATGGAGAAGAACGGCGTTTTTGAGCACGTGCAGGGGAGAGCCATCCTTCTTTTTAAGCCGGCACCGACGGCGGCGGATTCCCCCCTGGGCAAAAAGCATGCAGTATTTGTGTTTGGCCTCCGCCCTGGCCTGGAAGCAACTGTCGCAGTCGAGGATGGAACAGTTGGAGCCGATCAGTTCCTCTTTCCGGTATCCGGTCAATTCCTCCATGGCCCGGTTCACCGAGACGATTTCCCCTTCCTGATCCACCACCATCAATCCGTCCTGCATGGTTTCGATCACGGTCTGCAGGTAGGAAATGGAATCCAGCACGGCACGTCCACCTTTACGTTCAATGTTAATGTATAAGTTAACGCGTTAACACTACATTAACGTAACACCGAAACAAACGCTTGTCACCACGTCCTCCAAATTTCTTATATCATTAGTTAATACAGCATATTACAAGTTATTGTCCGTATTGGCACGGCCGTTGCTTTGGTAAACGTCAACAGACAGAATGCAAGCAACCAATCGCAGGAGGAAGTCAGATGTCACAATTGCTTAGCGAAACACCCACAGCGGCCAACAGCGTGGATTGCCGCGGCAGCGCCTGCCCCGGTCCCCTTCTGGAAGCAAAGAAAGCCATCGCCTCGGTAAAGGTGAACGAAATTCTGGAAGTCCTGTCCAGCGACCCCGGCACCAAGGAAGACATTCCGGCCTGGGCGGGCAAGGTCGGTCACGAGTACCTGGGCCATACCCCCGCGGACGGATACGATCGGCTTTTCGTACGGCGGAAGAAGTAGGACGACGACCATGGCCAACCGAAACGACAGCCCCAAGATTCTGATACTGGCCACCGAAGCATGTGCCTATCCGGGAGCGAATTCGGTTGGCCAGAGCCACATGAGTTATCCCGCGAACACATACATCCTCCGGGTCCGCTCCCCCGCCATGTTTCCCGAGCAGTTCTACATGGACTGCTTCGAAAAGGGGATTGGGGGAATCATCATCATGTCGTGCGGAGTCGAATGCCCGTACGAGGGAGCGTACAAGGTCCTGTCCAACCGGGTGGACCGCGTTTACCGACTCATGAAGGAACGCGGCCTCGACGTAAAAAGACTGCGGCTGACCGCCATCTGCACGGTCTGCAACCGGGCTTTCATCAACGAAGTGAACAAGATGAACGACGTCGTTCAGGAGTTGGGCATGCCGGGCGCCGAAGCCGTCCACCCCGCCGCCTAGGACCCGTCCGGAGAGCCGTTTACGGAGGGAGACGAACCGGCAGTCGTTCCGGTTACGAGGAAAATAATGGAATCGGTAAAATCCATGGAATTTGATGCTCTGGTGCTTGGAGGCGGCATCGCCGGCCTCCAGTCCGCCCTTGATCTGGCCGAACAGGATTTCAAGGTGGCCGTTGTGGATCGCGATCCGTCGATTGGGGGAAAGATGATCCGGCTGTCCAAAGTATTTCCTACACTGGATTGCGCCAGCTGCATCACCACACCCAAAATGGCGGCGGCGGCCCACCACCCGAACATCACGCTCTTTCCGTATTGCGAACTCGATGCGATGGAACGGCGGGCCGGAACGTTTTCGGCGTCCCTGACTCAAAAGCCGCGATACGTGGACCCGCTGAAATGCATCGGCTGCCGCCAGTGCGAATACGAGTGTCCCGTTTACCTGCCCAATGAAGAGCAAGGCGGATTCTCCGCACGCAAGGCGATCTACATCCCGTTTTCCAACGCCATTCCCCAGATCGCCCTTCTGGATGCGGAAAACTGCATGCTGTGCGGCAAGTGCGAAAAAATCTGCCCCACGGGCGCGGTGGATTACTTTCAGAAGCCCGAAGCATTCTCCATCTCGGCGAAAACCGTTATCCTCGCCACCGGCTTCGAACTCATCAAAGGTTTCCGGGAACGGGCCTACGGTCCCAAAAGCGTGCAGCCCAACGTCATCACATCCCTCCAGATGGAGCGGATACTGGCCCCTCACGGACCGTATTCCCGAGTGCTGCGGCCTTCGGACGGCAAGGAGCCCGGTTCGGTGGCGTTCATCCAGTGCGCGGGATCGCGCGACTCCAACCTCGGTGTTCCCTACTGTTCCCGTGTCTGCTGCATGTACGCCATAAAACAGGCCATGCTCCTCTCCGGCGCCCTGCCGCTGGCCGACCTCACCATCTACTACATCGACATCCGGGCATTCGGGAAGAACTACGAACAATTCTTTCAGAACGCCAAGGCCATGGGGATCGAATTCGTCAAGGCCAAGCCCGTTATCGTCGGGGAAGGCGAAGGCAGGACCGTGAAGGTCCGCTATGAGGACCAGGAAGGCGGCAGCGGTGGAGTCACGCGGGAACACGATCTCGTCGTCCAGTCCCTCGCCATCGTGCCGCAGTGGAACCCCACGGGGATGCTGCCCGTTTCGGTCGCCGAGGACGGTTTCATCAAGAGCGTGAAACCGAAAATCGCTCCCACCGTAACCGACATGGAAGGGGTTTTCGTGGCGGGAGTCGCCGCCGGACCCAAGGACATCGTCGATACCATCGTGGAAGCCGGGGCGGCGGCCATGGAAGCGTCCAACTACCTGAAGGCTCTCGCGAACCCCGTTCGCGCCACCGCCTGAACGGCCGCCGGATAGTGATGGAGTGGAGAAGTCATCATGAATGAAGAAGCCAAAGATCGTTCGACCGATACCGAACCGAAAATCGGCGTGTACGTATGCCACTGCGGGGGAAACATCTCCGACCAGGTCGTGGTCGAACAGGTCACCGCGGAAGCGGAAAAGCTGCCCAACGTAACGGTCGCGCGGCGCAACATGTTCATGTGTTCCGACCCCGGACAGGAAATGATCCTGGAGGACATCAAAAGCGGAAAGGTGAACCGGGTGGTGGTGGCGTCATGCGCTCCCAGCCTCCATGAAACCACGTTCCGCAACGCGTTGGTCAGGGCGGGAATGAACCCCTACCTCTACGAACACGCCAACATCAGGGAACAGGTGAGCTGGGTCCACCACGGCGAAGCGGCAACGGAAAAGGCTGCGAGCCTGGTGGCGGCCGCCGCCGCCAAGTGCGGACACCTGACGTCCCTGGAACCCATCAGGGTGGAGGCAGTGCGCCATGCCACGGTGATCGGGGGAGGCGTGGCCGGCATGAGTGCGGCGTGCAATCTTGCCAAACGGGGCGTAAACGTCACGCTTCTCGAAAAAAGCCCGTTTCTGGGAGGCCAGGCCGCCAAACTGGACAAGGTGTACCCCACGGCGGAGAAGGCGGGCGACCTGATCGCCGAGCTGGCTTCCGAAGTGCTCTCCCATCCCGACATCGACGTCGTTACCTGTGCGCAGGTGACGGGCGCGGGTGGATACGTGGGAGATTTCCACCTCACCGTAAAGCGTACGGTCCCCCAATCGGATGACGAGCTGCGGGGCCTCTCAAGGGTAAAGGAAAGCGGCGCGGGCCGGGGGGACTTTGTCCCATTCGTCGGCGTATGCCCCGCTTCACCGCCCGAGCAGCCGGAAACGGTTGATATCCACACGGGTGTGATCGTGATGGCGACGGGCTTTGAACACTACGTCCCCCGGCAGGGCGAATACGGATATCGGGAATTTCCCGAAGTCGTCACCCAGCCGGAGTTCATCAGGCTCATGGCCGAAGAAACCTCCGAAGGCGACGTGCTCACCATCAACGGCCGCGCCATAAAGTCGGTCGCCATGATTCACTGTGTGGGCAGCCGTCATATCCCCGGCATCCATGAACCCGACGAAAACGGCCGCCTCAACGAATACTGCTCGCGGGTCTGCTGCACAGGGACCCTCCAGGCGGCTGGCGAGGTCAAGAAGCGCTACCCCGAAACCGTCATCTACGATTTCTACCGCGACATCCGCACCTATGGGAGGGGCCACGAAGAGTATTACGTCAACGCTTCGAGCAACAACGTGCTCTTCATGCGTTTCGAACCGCAGGATGCGCCGGTGGTTTCACGATCGGATGATGACGAGTATGCGCTGAAGGTGACGGCGAAGGATACCCTGCTTTCGGGCGAGGAGATCGAGGTTCCCGTGGACCTGGTGGTGCTGGCCGTGGGAATGCAACCGAGCCCCATCGATTCCCTCATCGACATCATGAAACTGCCCGTGGGCGCGGACCGCTTCCTTCTGGAAGTGCACCCCAAGCTCCGACCCGTGGAAACGGCCGTCAACGGCGTCCTGCTGGCCGGAACCTGCCAGGCTCCCATGGACATCACCGAATCCTCCGCCGCAGCAACGGCGGCCGCTGTGAAGGCGGCGGCGGTCCTGATCCGGGGATACGTGGAACTGGATCCCTTTGTGGCCGTCGTGGACGAGCAAGCCTGCACGGGCTGCGGGGCGTGTGTGGAAGCGTGCCTGCGGGAAGGCGCCCTGTCCATGAAGGAGAAGGAAGTGAACGGCGTGATGAAGACCGTGGTGGACGTCAACCCGGCGCTCTGCGAAGGCTGCGGCGTATGCGTGGCCGTCTGCCCGACACGCGCAATTCAGGTGGCCGGATGGACCCTGCAACAATACGAGGCGATGGTCGACGCCATCGTGGGCTGACCTCGGCAACAGGGAGTGCATATGAGCAGCAACGTCAGTGAAACACGGGACCGGAAGGAAGCGTTGTCGGCCTTGAAGGAGGAGCGGAAGGAATATGTCCAAAGAACGCTCCAAAGGGTCAAGGACCAGAACCGGATCATGAAAAAGGTAAAAGCGGCAATGGCCGGGGGAGCCTTTACGATCCCCGAAATCGCCCTGGCAAGCGGCATCTCCACGGAGGACGTGCTCTGGTACGTCACGGCCCTGAAAACGTACGGCCGGGTGGAAGAGGGTGCCAAGAAGGGCGAGTATTTCAGCTATCGACTTGTCGCGGACGAGGAAAAGGAAGCGGAAGCTCCTTCATCGATATGACGGCAATACCATTACCTATTGAGAAAGGAAAGGACGAACGCCATGTCTGAAAACCCGGAAAAGATCGTTTACATCGCCACGTGCGCCGGAGAAAATCCGGAGAAAGCCTCCCTCCCCTTCGTGTTGGCGAACGCCGCCCTGGCCATGGACGTGGAGGCGGTGGTGGCGCTGCAGGGCCCCGGCGTCTATCTGGCCAAAAAGGGATACCTCGACAACGTCTTCGCCGCAGGGTTGCCCCCGCTCAAGAGTTTGGTGGAAAGTTTCCTTTCCCAGGGCGGCAGACTTCTGGTGTGCGTACCCTGCATCAAGGAACGTAAAATCGAGGAATCGGACTTGATCGAAGGAGCAAAACCTACCGCCGCGGCGGTACTGACCAACGAACTGTTATCTTCCAACGCCCAACTGGTGTATTGAGGGCGAGAAACGGATCATCCCTCCTCCGGGAGAAGACTTGAGCCCGATTTCCCTCCCCGCGAGGGGTGGGTCAAAGCGGAAACGGATGATCCTTTCACAGGAGCCGAACCATGGCCGAAGTGGTGTTTTATGAGGTGAATCAGGCTATCGTCGCCACCGGTGGCGAGGACCTGAACAAATGCATGCAGTGCGGCCTCTGTGCCGGTGTTTGCCCGTGGCGGGAAGTGGATGGCGAATTTGCCGTCCGCAAGATGATACGCCAGGGTCAATTGGGACTGGAGGGGTATGAAACCGCCGACATCCTCTACGGCTGCACCACTTGCAACAAATGCGTGATCAACTGCCCCCGGGAGGTGAAGATCATCGACATCGTGCGCTCCATGCGATCCATGATCGTGGAAACGGGCGCCATCCCCGACACCCTGAAAACGGTGCTCGGCAGTTGTCACAGCAACGGCAATCCATGGTCCGAACCCCGTGAAAAACGCATGGATTGGGCGGAAGGACTCGACGTACCGACCCTTGGGGAGGACACGGAATATCTGCTCTTCGTCTGCTGCACCTCCTGCTACGACGCACGCAGCCGCAAGATTGCACAGTCCACGGTGGAGGTGCTCAAGAAGGCCGGCGTCTCCTTCGGCGTCATTGGGGCCGAGGAGAGCTGCTGCGGAGAATCGGTGCGAAAGATCGGCGACGAGGACGGCTTCGGCAAACTGGCCCGGTCCAACATCAACCTGTTCAAGGAGCGGGGAGTGAAGAAAATCATCACCACCTCTCCCCATTGCTATCACACCTTCAGCAAGGAGTATCCGGAGCTGGGCGGCGAGTTCGAAGTAATCCACAGCAGCCAGCTCATGGCCCGGCTCATCGCCGAGGGAAAACTGGAAATTCGTAAAACGAGCGACAAGAAGGTCGCCTTCCACGATCCGTGCTATCTCGGCCGGCACTCCGGAGTGTTCGACCAGCCCCGTGACGTGATTGCCGCAACGGGCGCGGACTTGGTGGAAATGGACAGGGAAAAGACGTTCTCGTTGTGTTGCGGCGGCGGCGGCGGACGTCTGTGGATCGAGACGAAGCCGGAGCAGCGCTTTTCCAATCTGCGCGTGCAGGAAGCCATGGACGCCGGAGCCGACGTGCTGGTTACCGCGTGTCCCTATTGCATCTCCATGCTGGAAGACAGCCGCAAGGCCGCCGATGCGGTCGACCGTCTGGAGCTGTTGGAGCTTTCGGAACTGGTTGCGCAACACCTCGATTGAGAAACATCATGCGGAATGGACGGGGACTTGCCCTATCGGCGGTCCCCGTTTTTTTTGCCCACGCGGGTCCGCCCTCAACGCGGGGCGTTTCCGGGACCCGGCGTGCGCAGTGTAACCTGACAGGTTCGCCGTGGTCGCCTGAGAAGGTACACTCTTTCGATAAAATCCGGCCGCTTTTCCCTTCATTGGTCGTCCATCAGCTGCCAATTTCGCAATAGCTCCGTAAATTAAGTATGATACGCGCGTAATTCGCCGGAGGTCCTTGCCTGATCGTTTTGGCACGTATCTTGGTCCTACAGGAAGCCAAACCACAGCGTACATCATCCGATTCCGCATGTGCGCGAATCTACGTTAATCGCTCCCCCTCCGGGAGGCGCGGTCCCACTCATACTGAAAAAAAGGAGGACTCTCATGACTGCGAACGCTAACGGCAACGACAAAGGGTTTTCTCGGCGGGACTTTCTGCGCACCACCGGAGGAGCAACGGCCGCCTTGTCCATGGCTGCCGGAGGGGTGCTGCTCGGCGGCGCCACGGCGCAGGCGGCCGAACCGCCCAAGAAGTGGGACGAAACGGTGGACGTGGTGGTGATCGGCAGCGGTTTTGCCGGGCTGGCCGCGGCCATCGAGGCGAAAAAAGCGGGAGCGTCGGTGGTGGTGCTGGAAAAGATGATGGTGCCGGGAGGCAATTCGATCATCAACGGCGGGGTGCTGGCGGTGGCGGGTTCACCCCTTCAGGCCCAGAAAGGCATCAAGGACTCCCCGGACTTGCTCATCAAGGACATGCTGGCCGCGGGGTTGAACCTCAACCAGATGGATTTGATCACCCACGTCGCCGAACAGTCGTGCGACGTCCTCAAATGGACCATCGACGAACTCGGCGTGAAATATGCCGACGTCGTGGTGCATCTGGGAGGCCACTCCGTACCCCGCAGCTACTCCACGCCTACCAGGAGCGGCTCGGCCTGGGTGAGCAAGGAAATCGAGATGGTCAAGAAGCTGGGCGTTCCTCTCCGGACCAAAGTATGGATGACCAAGCTGTTCCGTGCCCCGGACGGCAGGATTCAGGGCATCCAGGTAAGGGAAGGGTACAAGTTCCCGGACGCCAAGAGCGGCACGGAAAAAACCATTAAAGCCGCCAAGGCCGTGATCATGGCCACCGGCGGATTCGGCAACGACCTTCGTTATCGCATGATCCAGGACCCGCGCCTCAATAAGGACGTGGACAGCACCAACCAGCCCGGAGCAACGGCGGAAGCGATGCTGCAGGCGTTGAGCATCGGGGCCAACCTGGTGCAGCCGTCCTGGATTCAGCTCGGTCCCTGGGCCTCGCCCGACGAAAAGGGCTTCGGACTGGCGCCTCTCTATTCGGCGCAGGTGTCGTTCATCTATGGGGTCATGGTGGACCCCGCCACCGGCAAACGGTTCGTCAACGAATTGGCCGATCGCAAAATCCGCTCCGACGCCATCATCAAGACGGGCAAGCCTGCCATCGGGGTGGCGGATGCCGTGGCTTCCAAATCGTGTGAAGACCTGCTGCCCAAGCTGATGGATCGCGGCGTCGTGAAGAAGTTCGATACCCTGGATGCCCTCGCGGCGGCGTACAACATCCCCGCGGACGCGTTCAAGGAAACCGTAAACAACTACAACGAGTATGTGAAGAACGGCAACGACAAGGAATTCGGGAAGTACCTCCAGAAGGACGCCAAACCCATCGCGGCGGCCCCCTTCTATGCCCTCCGGCTGTGGCCCAAGGTGCACCACACCATGGGCGGTCTCCAGATCGATCCCGGGGCGCATGTCATCGATCTGTTCGGTCAACCGATCGAGGGATTGTACGCGGCCGGAGAAGTGAGCGGAGGCGTGCACGGGGCCTGCCGCCTGGGAAGCTGCGCAACCCTGGAATGCATGGTGTACGGCCGCATTGCGGGAAAGAACGCGGCAAAAACAAAAGTCTGATTGCGGAAAGAATCCGCCGAATCGCCACTATTCCCTCGTCCCCGGCGTACCCCCATGGCCGGGCATTTCGCTCGAAAGGGGAATCGGCTGTCCGGTTCCCTTTTCGAGCATCGAAACCGGGCGACGTCAACGGAGGTTTCCCATGATTACGAGGCCGAGCGATGCAACGACACGGCGTGGACGGTCTGTTGCATGGTTGCTCTGCGCAATCGGTTTCACCATGTTGTTTGTCGTTCCCGCTGGATGGGGGGAACCGTCCCAAAAGGTACGGCGCCCGGAGAACGTGCCCATCGGGGATTGCAAGGCATGTCACGAAGCAGCCGTTCCGCGTCCCGCCGACCACAAGGAAACAAAAGACATGGAGCTGGCGGACTGCACGTCCTGCCATGCCAAGGGCACACGGGAATTCTGGACGAAACTGCCCCTGGGGCACATCCATGGGCTGAATGGAGTGGGATGCCGGGAATGTCACGAAGCCACGGGCGACCCCAAACCGGTGGAGACGAAAAAATGTTTGGGCTGCCACGGCGGAATCGAGAAGGTGGCTGCCCTCACCGCCAAGCTGGACCCCGACCCGCATAAGTCGCCTCATTACGGTACCGAGCTGGACTGCGAGCTGTGCCACCATCAGCACGCCAAATCGGATAATTTCTGTTCCCAGTGCCATAGCTGGGAATTACGGGTGCCCTGAATCGCTCGGGGGTGGAGAGAAAAACGGACGCGGGAGGCTCCGCATGAACGCGGGGCCTTCCCGGTTGTATAGGGACGGACAGGAGAAACCGGCGGCGCGGCGGACCGTGAATTTCAGTCGTGATCGCACACGGCCCGTACGGTTTCCAGCATCTGCTTCAATTCGTACGGCTTCCGCACCACCGCTTTTATCACCGGTGAAAAAGCCTTCTCCTCACTTTCGTTGAGGCTGTGACCGCTGGCCACAATTACCCTGGCCCGCGGGTTCAACTTCTGGAGCGCCTGCAGACAACCCCTGCCGTCCATCTTCGGCATGATCAGATCGAGGAGCACCAGGTCGATGGACTCCCACTGCCGCCGGTAAATGTCCACCGCCTCCCTTCCTTCCGAGGCGGTAAACACCGTGTAGCCGAACTCGCCCAGGATGCGTGCGCCGAGGTCCCGCAATGCCTCTTCGTCGTCCACCAGCAGGATGCTTTCCGTTCCGCGAGGAGGCTGTTCCTCCGGTCCGGGAGTGCACTCTTCGGCTTCCCGCTCCAGCGCGGGCAGATACAACTTGAACGTGGTTCCCCGGTCCGGTTCGCTGTAGGTCAGAATGAACCCGTTATGGCTCTTGACGATGCCGTACACAATGGACAGTCCCAGTCCCGTGCCCTTCCCCGGTTCCTTGGTGGTGAAGAACGGCTCGAAGATGTGCTGCACCGTCTCCTTGTCCATTCCACGGCCGGTATCGGACACCGTCAACAGCACGTACGGACCGGGCGCCGCTCCCCAGTGTATCTTGCAATACTCCTTGTCCAGGAAGATCCGGGCCGTTTCGAACAGCAGCCTTCCCCCTTCCGGCATTGCATCCCGTGCATTGACGCCGAGATTCATCAGAATCTGTTCAATCTGCGCCGGGTCCGCGTTGACCACGTGGAGGTCGTCGGCCAGGGTAATGGCGATGTCGATGTTTTTCGGCATCACGCGGTCGAGCAGCTTGACGACCTGTCGCACTTCGTAGTTGAGGTTCACCGGCCGCGTTTTGCTTTCCACCTTGCGGCTGAAGGTGAGCAGTTGTTGAGTCAGTTCGGATGCACGCCGGGCGGCTTTTTCGATCGACTTCAATTCGGAAAACTCAGGAGACCCCTGATTCCTGCGAATGAGCAGCAATTGGCTGTATCCCTGAATGGCCTGGAGCAGATTGTTGAAATCGTGGGCCACTCCTCCGGCCAGGGTGCCGATGGCCTCCATCTTCTGGGAATGGATGAGCTGGGCCTTGAGTGTGTGTTCTTCCGAAATGTCCTCGACCAGGGCCTGCAACCCCGTGAGTTCCCCGTTCAGCGTGCGGATGGGCGTCAGATGATACCGCAGCTGCTGCTTCCGGCCCGATACGGGTACATATGCATGTTCTCGTATGGCCGATTGCCCCGTTTCCAGGCAGGTACGGATCTCCGCCGCTATGCCGGATGATTCCATCCCCGGAAGGCTGTAAAATGTCCTGCCGCGGACGCTCTCCTCGTCGTCCCACTGAAAAACGGCTGCCGTACGGGGATTGAAGTCGATAACCCGTCCCCGGGTATCCATGGCGATAATCCCGAGCGGCGCATTCTCCACCAGAAGCCGGTAGCGCTGCTCCCTTTCGGCCAACGCCTCTTCGGCCGCCTTGCGTTCCGTTATTTTATAAAGATGGCAGACAAAATGGAGGGGATTGCCTTGTTCGTCTTTCACCAGGGAGTTGCTGACCAGCACCCACACCGCTTTCCCGTTTTTGTTCACGTACCGCTTTTCCGCCCGGTTGTAGGATTCCCGGCCGGAGAGAATCCGCTGCAAGCGCGCCTGCCCTCCCCCACGGTCGTCGGGATGGGTGAATTCCTCGAACGACCTGCCGAGCAGCTCGTTTTCCCCATACCCCAGCATCTGGCAGAGGAATCCGTTGACCTTGACGAACCGGCCGTTGGCACTGACCAGGGCCATGCCGGCCGGCGCGTTGTCGAAGGCGGCCCTGAATTCCCGCACGCTCCGCAGGTACTGCTCGGCGATGTGTTTCATGTCCGAGATGTCGCGGCTGACACACAACAGCGAAGCGACCGCGCCGTTTTCGTCGAATTCCGGCGTGACCACGGCCTGGAAGTACTTTACGCCCGCATCGCCAGGAAAGGCGTACTCAACGGTCGTGCGGCGAGCCGTTTCCAGCACCTCCAGCAGCTGCTGTTTCAGGACGGCCGCGAAGTCGTCGGGGAGCCCCACTTCTTTAACGGTTTTACCAAGACTGCATTCCGAGGGGATTTTCGAATCCTTTTGGGCCGCGGGATTGACGAAAAGATGTTTGAGGTCGCGATCGAACCGTATTACGAGGTCGGGGATGCTCGCGGCCAGCGCTCTGAAAGGCGCTTCACTATCCCCGGCTGCCGGCCTGAGTTCGGCAATGGTGCTCTCCAGTTCGCCGATCCTTCGTTCCAGCTCTTCATACGTGGGTTTGTTGATCATCTTTCAGCTGACTTCCCCCCAGCGCACCGGGAGCCTCGGCCACCCGGGCGAAATGTTCGAGCATACATAGCATAAATCGTACGCATCTCCCTACGAGTGAGTCAAAAAAACGTCATTGCGGTCATGCAAATGGGAAAAATGGTTCCGGACCGAATGGTCTCCATTGCCTGCACACGGTGAAGAGAGATGGCAGAGCAGCGGGGTAGTCCGTAGAGCGGCATCCCCCGCCGAAGCGGGACTCAGCGCGGAGAGAATACATACTTGTCTAATATTTCAAACACTTGCTCTCTTTTAAATGGTTTGGCAATATAGTCGTTCATGCCGGCATTGATGCACCTTTCGCGGTCTTTCTCCATGGCATTGGCGGTCATGGCCACGATGGGAACAGTATCGAATCCCCTGTTCCGGATTTCTCCGGTGGCCTGGAAACCGTCCATTTCCGGCATCTGAATGTCCATAAGGATGAGGTCGAACTCCTCGGGCGTGCGGCAGAACGTTTCCACCGCCTCTTTTCCGTTCTCGGCAAGGATGACTTGGTACCCCGCCTTGGTCAGCATCATGGTAGCCAGTTTCTGATTGACTGCATGGTCTTCGGCCAGAAGGATGCGCACGGAGTGCTTCATCTCCTCCAATACCTTGAAATTGGTGAGGAATGCCGTACCGTTTCCCGCAGCCGAGGTTTCGGTCCCCTTTTCCTCTTCATGTCCGCCGAGAATCCTCTCCAGCATCTGGTAGAGCTTGGTCCTGCGGATGGGTTTGCTCAGGAATCCCCTGAAGCCCGCTTCTTCGCATTTTCCGGCGTCGCGTTCCAACAAGGAGGAAAGCGCGACCAGGGGGAGGTCGGTTAGCGGAGAACCGGGTTGTCTGATCTGCCGCGCCAGGTCATAACCGCTGAACCGGGGCATCTGAATGTCCGAGACACAGATATCGAAGGGACGTCCCTCCGCGAATTCCCGATGCAGCAGGGCTGTGGCTTCTTCCACCCCGGTGGCCTGCGTCACCTCCATTTCCACCGAGCGCAGGAAGCAGGTCAGAATGTGCAGATTGATCCGGTTGTCGTCCACCACCAGGACCTTCTTGCCGGCCAACCGACCGCACAGACAACGTCTGGCGGGCCGGGGCGCTCCCTTTTCCACCCAGGCGGTAAAATGGAACGTGCTTCCCCCGTTCTCCCCTCCCTCCACCCATACGGCTCCATCCATGCGGGTTGCGATCCGCCGGCAAATGGACAGCCCCAAGCCCGTTCCCCCGTATTTGCGCGTGGTGGAACCGTCGGCTTGCTGGAAAGGTTCGAAGATGGTGTCCCGCTTGTGGGCGGGAATGCCGATTCCGGTGTCCCGCACCGTGGTGTGCAGTTTCAGCCTGTTCCCCTCTTCCCGTTCCACGAAAAAATCGAGTTCGATTTCCCCCGCTTCGGTGAATTTGGGCGCATTGCCCATCAGGTTGGTGAGCACCTGGCGAAAACGGGTGGGGTCGCCGATGACGGTTGCCGGTACTTCATCGGCTATGTGGCAGAGCAGTTCGATCGGTTTCAAGCCGATCCTGGGCCGGATGAGGTCGCACACATCATAGGCCAGCAGTTCCGGGTCGAACTCGATCTGCTCCAGCTCGATTTCCCCCGCCTCGATCTTGGAGAAGTCCAGAATGTCGTTGATAATGGACAGCAATGCATCGCCGCTGCGCTTGATCATCAGGACGATGTCCGTCTGGCTGGTGTCGAGATTCGTTTCCAGCAGCAGATCGATGAACCCGATGACACCGTTCATGGGAGTTCGGATTTCGTGGCTCATATTGGCCAGAAACTCGCTCTTGGCCAGGCTTGCTTTTTCCGCCTGCCTGGCCATGGATCTGGCCATCCTCACCTGCGCTTCCGCAAGGGTATTGAGCAGGTTCTGTACGGATACCGTGCCCAGCACCGTGTCGTTTTCCGCAACGATGATGTCGTCGTAGATTTTGGAGCTGTCCCGGTTCATTGCCTTCACGGCGACGTCCTCGACCGCATTGTCCATTGAAACGATAAGGGGATTCGTGTCCATAAGACGGGAGATCTCTCTTTGATAAAAAAGGGCTACCCCGTAACGGGCGCTCAGTTGCCGGTCGAGGCCGTAGTTCATGACGAGGCCCACCGGTTTTGTGCCGTCCACCACGACAACGCTCTGAATGGGAGGACTGTCTTTGAGCAGCTCCTTCACGTTCTGGACGATCATGGTTTGGGGGACGGTGATCGGGGTGCTGATCATGTCCCGTATGGCGGGCAGGCTCCGTGGACTGTCCTCTTCGTCCAACTCGACATTCACCAGCTCCCCGGGTTCTCCGGTCGGCCTCATCGCTTCCCATGTTTTCCGCGCTATGATTGCTGCCTGGGTGGTTTTCATACTTCCTTCCGTTTTCCGACGGTGTCGGCAATTCATTATGCCGCCAATTCCCTAAAAACCATTAAGGGATGATGCGCTTTTCGTTACGAAAACGGATGATTCCTTCCGATCGGCGGACGGGACGGCTGTGTGGACGTGGCAATGATCGGCAGGTTGGAGCACCGACTTTATAGGTCAACGAAATCCTAACAAATCGATGGGGGCTTAATGAAACGGGGAGCCTGCGAGGCGCGGTGCCACGGGAGGAGCGAAGAGAAGAGAGAAAGTCCGGGACGAACGAGATTTCTCGCTTCCGCTCGAAATGACACCTCCCGACATGTGGTGAGGGATGACACAAACGACCGGCGATCGATTACCTTTATTGATTTACCCCTCGACCTCTTCGTAAACCTCCGGTTGAAAGCGGGGTGTGCAGACAACCAGGAAGACCAGTTCGTCACTGCCCGTATTGTCGATCCATTGGACCGTTTCCGGAGGCACGACCGCAACGTCCCCCGGGCCCACGTGAGTGGGCGCCAGGTTCCCCACATGGAGGGTCCCGGCGCCGCCGAGCACGATGTACCGCTCGGTCGTGTTCCTGAGGCGGTGGGGCGCGGTGGATTTTCCCGGCGCCACCCGCCCACGGGCGATGGAAAGTTCGGGGTGCAGGTCCGTGTTCAGGTTCTCCAGGATGTAACATCCTTCTCTGAACCAGTATTCCTCCCGGTCGCGGGAAAACATGAAAAACGGTTCGGACATTGTGGTGTCTCCTGAAGGGAGGGCGCCTCGTGTTTCGACCAAAGCGGCGGAGCGCTACGGCCGTTCGGCTATGGGCGGTGCTTTTCCCCGAACACTTCGGCGGTGAATACCAGAATCTGTGCGCCTTCCTTCCAGCAGTCGCGGTTCAGTCCCGCTTTGATGCAGGTCTGGGAAAGAAAGGTGGTCCGATCCCATCCGTACTCTGTGGCCACCTGGGGCAGGAGCACGCCGCGATTGAACCCCTTGATGATGTAGAGGCCGTGCCGGCCCACTTCGATTTCGTCCACCTTCTGAATGGGCGTAAGGGGCGAGAGAACCGAAATTTCAATGTCCAGCGCGTCCAGTTCGGCGGCGGTCAGCGGGGGGAACCGGGGGTCGTCGAAAGCCGCCGCCAATGCCATCGACGCAATAGTGGCGTGCAGCGGCCCCTTGCCGGTGAAAACGCCGATGCACCCCCGCAGGGATTCGTTCTTGTGCAGGGTAACGAAAGCGCCGTTTTCCCCCTGCAGTTCCGGGGCTCCGGTATCCACGGGTTCCGTTTTCCGGCTGAAATGGTCTTCCAACGTGGTGCGGGCTACTCTGAGCAGGGTGGCTTTGGCGCCGTCACTCAGCAGAGATGTCTCCATGGGATCCTCCGGAATCCGGGTAGGCCGTCGAACTCATCTTAATTTATTGACGCGCTAAAAATAGTAGTGTATGAGGGCTTCACTTGTATCCCGTTACGTACAGTCGATTTATGGTTTCGGGAGACGGGAAAAAGCAATTTGTCTCTTGACTTTGGTTAGTGTAAGGTTAAAACTCTAGCCTGTCAAAAGGATATGTCTTCGGACTCGTGGCGAAGTGCGGCTTAACGATCCGAAGCGTTCTTTTTCGGGGCGATGGAGTTCCGACATGGACCTGGGTCTGAAGGACAAAGTGGCTCTTGTTGCGGCAGCCAGCAAGGGGATAGGAAAAGCGACGGCTCTGGCCCTTTCCGGTGAAGGGGCGAAAGTTGCCGTTTGTTCGCGTACCCCCGAAGCTCTCGCCGCAACGGCGGACGAAATCAGGCGGCTGACCGGAAACGAAGTGTGGGCCCACCCCTGTGACGTCTCGGTCCCGGCCGAAACGGAACGATGGGCGCGAGCGGCCCTGGAACATTTCGGCTCCGTGGACGTGCTGGTGAACAACGCAGGCGGACCACCGGCAGGAGAATTCCTGGACTTCGGCATCAAGGACTGGGAGAACGCCTGTCGGTTAAACCTGTTGAGCGCGGTGACGCTCTGTAGCGTCGTACTTCCGGTGATGAAAAGCCGGGAGTGGGGACGCATCATCAATTTGACTTCCGTGGCGGTAAAGCAGCCCATCGACGGGCTCATTTTAAGCAATGCCATCCGCTGCGGGGTCATCGGGCTGGCCAAAAGCCTTTCCCGGGAATACGCGCCGTACAACATCACGGTGAACAACGTATGCCCGGGATATACCCGTACCGAACGCGTGGAAAAGCTGGCCGCGAGCACGGCTCAGCGCGAAGCGACGGATGAAGGATCGGTATACCGGCGTTGGGAATCGGAAATCCCCGCCGGCAGACTGGGCAGGCCCGAAGAAATAGCGGATATGGTGTGCTTCCTGGCTTCCGTCCGCGCCGGTTACGTCAACGGCGCAACCATTCAGGTCGACGGCGGCTACGTTAAAAGCACGATGTAGGTGAACAACAAAATGAGGTTTTTATGGAACCATTCCCAGAGTTTCCTCTGCGATTTAATTAGTCAGCCCGCCGATCGCTCCTGAACGGCTGGCGGTCTGGCGGGAAGGGAGGCAGCACGTTGAAAGCACTCGGGAAACACATTATCTTAGAGCTGTTTGATTGTGATTATGATTTACTCAATGAGAAAGACACGGTGGGGGACATCATCCTTGAGTCGGTACGTATTTCCGGCGCAACCCTCCTACACCCCTACTTCCATCAGTTTTCCCCTCAAGGAGTCAGCGGGGTCGCGGTAATCGCCGAGTCCCATTTTACCATCCATACTTGGCCTGAATACGGGTATGCCGCGGTGGATATCTTCACCTGCGGGGAAGACATAGATCCCGACAAGGCCGTTTCTTACCTGAAAGAACATTTCAAGGCTAAACGAATTCAGGTTGTGGAGATGAAAAGGGGTGCGCTCGACCTGCCTCCCGAATGCTTGAAACATAAGCAGGATGGGGCGGTGAGTGACGGTTCGATGAAGCTGCACTCCTCCTCAGCGGCGTAATCCGCCGCACGTTTTTCCACATTCTTCTTGCGCCGACTTCGTCGACGACAGTGACGGAATACGTGTATCCGTCCGACAACCGCTGTGCGCACGGCGGCGGAAACGTTCCTCCCTGCACACGTGAAGTCGGCGCCGGATTAATACCCAAGCCGTCCCCCGCGGGGGAAACAGGCGGCCGCATGAGGCGGGTGAAACCCATGGTATCGTGACGGGTTTCGCTCCGCGCTCCCCTGCGGGCCGTAGAAAAAGCGGACCGGATGCCACCCGGTGCATGGCCGGGTCCGGAAAGTGTCAAGGAAAGGAATCACATCATGTCCGAACAAAACAAATTCCCGTCGTTCGAAACCGTGGGTACCGGAATGAACCTGTGGTTCGAAGAACAGATGGAACGCAAATCGTCCAGCAATCTGAGGATCAAGATCCGACAGACTCTCTGGACGGAAACATCTGAGTTTCAGCGCATCGCTGTGTTGGAAACCTGGGGCATGGGCCGCATGCTGGTCCTGGACGGCATCATCATGGTCACCGAATTCGACGAATCGGGGTACCACGAAATGATTTCCCATCCCGCCCTGCTGACGCACCCCAACCCCAAAAACGTACTGGTGATCGGCGGCGGAGACGGCGGGACCGTGCGGGAAGCGGTCAAACATCCGGGAGTTGAAAAGGTGCACCTGTGCGAAATTGACCAACGGGTGGTGGAGGTGTGCAAGGAGTTCATGCCCGGCATCGCTTCCGGATTGAAGGACCCACGGGTGGAATGTTTCTATGAGGACGGGGCCGCTTTCGTGCGCAATCGCCCCAATACCTACGACGTGATCCTGGTGGACTCGTCGGACCCCATCGGGCCTGCCGAGGTGCTCTTCAAGGAACAGTTCTTCCGCGACCTCCACGCCAGTCTCAAACCGGACGGCATCGTGGTCACCCAATGCGAATCCTACTTCTACCACACCGACTTCATCGCGGACATTCTCTCTTCCGTCATGAAGATTTATCCCGTGTGCGGCTATTACTCCACCACGGTGCCCACCTACCCGAGCGGAGTGATCGGGTTCAGCTACTGCTCGCGCAAGCCGCATCCCCTCGACGACCTCGACGTGGAACGGGCGGCGAAACTGCCCGACCTGAACTACTATTCGCCCGCCCTGCACAACAAGGCGTTCGTGCTTCCCGAGTTCGTGCGAAGGAAACTCCCCCGGGGGCTCGCCAACGACGCATTGTATTGACAGAACCGCCCCGTTTGGCCAATCTATGTCCTGATTATGGGGGCATCCGCACAACCCGGTCCCCGCAAAAGACAGCGCTCGTAATAAGTTGAAAAGAAACGGATACCGGCTCGCCCCATGTACGAACCGGCTCCCCCCTGCCCCCTCATTGAGCGGGGCAGGGGGGAGAGTCGAGCCGTGAAAGGGAAATCACTGCGCCTTTCCCGAAGCCGTCGTCCGAATACTCTTCGATCGGAGACATGGGCAAATGATCTATCTCGACCATAACGCCACGACGCCGCTCGCGCCCGAAGTGCGGGCCGCCATGCTGCCGTTCATGGAATCCGAGTTCGGCAATCCCAGCAGCGGCTATGCCTTGGGACGCCGGGCGAAGGAAGCCGTGGAGCGGGCCAGAACGCAGGTGGCGGCATTACTCAACGCCGAACCTGACGAAGTGATCTTCACCAGCGGCGGCACGGAAAGCAACAACCACGTCATCAAGGGAGTGGCGGACCATTTTGCCGGAAACCGACGCCACATGATCACCACCAAAATAGAACATCCGGCGGTGCTCGAACCCATGATCCACCTCATGACCGCACGCGGTTGGGACGTCACCTTCCTGCCCGTGGACGGCGATGGACAGGTGGACCCATCGGACGTGTCTCGCTCCATCACCCCGGCCACGGTGCTGATCTCGGTCATGCATTCCAACAACGAAACGGGCGTCCTGCAGCCGGTGGATGAAATCGCCGAAATGGCGCGCAAGGCGGGGGTGTTGTTCCATACGGACGCGGCCCAGAGCATGGGCAAGGTCCCGGTGGACGTCAAGGCATCGGGCGTCGACTTCCTCAGCATCGCGGGCCACAAGCTCTATGCTCCCAAAGGCGTGGGCGCGCTCTTCATCCGCAAGGGGGCTCCGCTGGACCCCTTCATGCACGGTGCGGGGCAGGAGTCCGGACAGCGCGCCGGCACGGAAAACGTCATCCACGATGTGGCCCTGGGCGAAGCGTGCCGTCTGGCCCGTGAAAATTCCCGGAATTACGTGGAAACCATGCGTTCCACCCGTGACCTGCTGGCGCGATTGTTGAAAGAATCGATACCGGGCCTTGTGGTGTTCGGCGAATCGCACGAACGGCTGCCCAATACCCTCTTTGCCGCATTCCCCGGCGTTTCGGGGGCCGACATGCTGGCCGGGGCGCCCTACGTATATGCGTCCACCGGCGCCGCCTGCCACGACACGTCGGTGCGGCTGTCTCATGTTCTGTCGGCCATGAATGTGGACGAAAACACCGGCAAGGGCGCGGTGCGCCTCACCACCGGCCGCAGCAGCACGCCGGAACTGATTGCCGCGGCGGCGGAAGCCCTCGTGCGCAGTTGGCGGTCGCTCACGAAATGAAACGGATTTTCACCCGATCTTTGCTACTTCTTTTCCTCGTTACGGCTCCCATGAGCTGCTGGATGCCCTCGTTCTGTTCCAAGGACCAGAAAGGGGAGCAGAAGGCGGGACAGCCGGCGGATACCGCCTCCGCCGGAGCCCCGAAATCGGTGGACGAACTGAACGCGCGAATCCAGAAGCTCGAATTGGAAAACGAGCAGATAAAGGACCTGCGGGAACGCGAACGGTTCCGCGTGCAGGAAATGGAAAAAAAGCTGGCGGAGATGCAGAACCTCAGGTCCAAGGGGAACGAGCAGGGAGCCGAAATCGCCCGGCTGACGTCCGAACTCAAGGCCGCCCGGGAAGAAATCGCGACTCTCAAGGACCGGCTTTCCGGAGCCAAGGGAAAGTACCGCCTGGGCGAGTGTGTACGCTGGTTCGGCGGGTTGGGTGAAGGAAAGAAGTCGATGAAAGGGCTGGTAAAAATCCACCGGGACAACAGCTACATGGTGCAGTGCACCGAAACGGGTGCGCCCTATCTTTACGCGGTGGGAGAAATCTACCAGTTCAATGAAAACCAGCTGCTATCCTGCGGCTCGGGGTCCTGAACAGCCATGGTCCGGATATTCACCACTCCCCACTGCGGCCGTTGTAAGGCGGCCAAGGATTTTTTCCGCCGACGCGTCATTACCTTTGAGGAAGTGAACGTGGAGAACGACTTCGGCGCGCTGCGAACCATGATCCGCCTCTCCGGCGCCCGGACCGTCCCCGTCATCCAGGTGGGAGACGAAATCGTGATCGGGTTCGAACCGGACCTGCTGGAAAAGGCGCTGGTAGGTAAGGAAAAGTAATTGGACCGTTCGGGCTGAGGTAGCGAAGCTCGAACGGTCCGATTCAATCCTGAGCATATCCTTCAACACTTGCCCCTTCTCCCTTCCACCGCGAGTTCCCGGTAGTACTCCGCCGTCTGCGCGGCGATGCTGCTCCAGGTAAAAAAGCGCTCCACCCGTTCCCGGCCCGCCTTTCCCATGGCCTTGCCGAGTTCCGGCGATTCCATGACCCGGTTCACCCCGTCCGCCAAGGCTCGGGCGAACCCTTCCGGATCGCGGGGTCGGGACTGGCTTTCGTCCGTTTCTATGGGGACCAGAAAACCGGTTCGTCCGTCCACGACGATTTCCGGAATTCCCCCCACGCCGGACGCCACCACCGGAGTTTCGCAGGCCATGGCTTCCAGGTTGATGATGCCGAACGGTTCGTACACCGACGGGCAGACGAACACCGCCGCATGGCTGTAGAGGACCACCAGTTCGTCCTTGGGGACCATCTTCCGCACCCACACCACGGGGTTGGACGTCGCCTCCCGCGCGACGGTTACCTTCTCTTCCATCTCCCGCCTGATGTCGTCGGTGTCCGGCGCTCCCGCGCACAGCACGATCTGCATGCCCGGATTCAGGAAGCGGATTGCATCCACCAGATGCACGATCCCCTTTTGCCGGGTAATGCGTCCCACGAACAGCAGGAAAGGAACGTCCGGGTCGATCCCGTACCGGCGCAGCACGCTTTCATCGTAGACCGGGCGGTATTCGTCCGGATCGATGCCGTTGTGGATCACCCGGATTTTTTCGGACGGCACGCAATAGAGTTCCTCTACCCGTTTTTTCATGGACCCCGACACGGCCACCACGCCGTCGGCGTTTTCAAAGGCCGTTCTTTCCAGCCAGCTGCTCACGTCGTAGCCGTTGCGCAGCTGCTCACGTTTCCACGGCCGGTCGGGTTCCAGGGAATGGGTGGTGAGCACCAGGGGTGCGTGCAGCAGGTTCTTGAGGATGCAGCCGGCCAGATGCGTGTACCAGGTGTGGCAGTGGATCACGTCGGCCTTGTCCACCGCATCGACCGCGAGAACGTCGCGCATAAGCGTATCTACCAGCGAGCCGTTGGCCGAATTGGGAGAAAACCCCGACGGGAGATCGACTCCCTGTACCGCCGAGTTGTCGCCGGCCTGTTGCTGCTCGCCGAAGCAGACCAGTTTCACCCCGTGACGGTGATTTTCGAGTTTTGCCAGTTCCCGGAAAAGATATTCCACGTGAACGCCCGCGCCGCCATACACATGGGGCGGATATTCCTTGGAGAGCAGAACGATATTCATGATGAGATTTCCCCTGTTGTTGAGGCCGTTCAAAGTGTTTTGAGGACCATCCCGCCATTGGATGGTGATGGACGTCTTAGCTCGATATCCCTCGAACAGCCGCCAAAGACAAAATATGAGCCGCGGGCGTGGTATCCCAACCCCCCTTTGGCAAAGGGGGGAAGGGGGGGATTTTGCGATCCTGCCCCATGGGAAGAACGTTGGTTGCCCACGCCCCGCCAAAAGCGGCGGCCTGCACTTTCCGCCCCCGCCCTTCCGGTTCGCCGTGATAGTACGCGCAATAGGCCCGGCGTTCAAACGGTGGAAACGGGTTTTCGAGCAATCCGCGAACCCCACCGGGTTGTCCCCTGCGTTCCGGATGTCCTATACTACGGAGAATGTCCGGTATCTCCCCGGTAGGTTCGTTACGGTGCGTGCGGGAATTCGGTGACCCACGCGAATTTTTCATAAGGAAACGACAAAATACCGGTTACCGGTCGGGAAATGTCGAGCGGAAATTCCGGAAGGATATCCAATGTTCCCTGAAGACGGCAGAATACGGGTGATGATTGAAGGCGTAACTCCACAGGTCGACGGGGGACGCTTCCCGATCAAGCGAACCGTTGGGGAAAACGTGGTGGTGGAGGCGGATATTTTCTGCGACAGCCACGACGTTCTCTCCGGCGTGCTCCTGTGGCGGGGACCGTCGCCGGAGCCATGGCGGGAATCTCCCATGCGGTTTCTGGTAAACGACCGCTGGCGCTCGGAGTTCGCGATTACGGAAGCGGGGCGCTACCGGTACACCGTCGAAGCGTGGGTGGACCACTTCGCGTCCTGGCGGCGGGACCTTATCAAGAAATTCGATGCGGATCAGGACGTGTCCATGGACCTTCTGACAGGCGCCCTGCTGGCGGACAAAGCGGCGGTCGGGGCCTCCGGCGACGACGTGCGGCTACTGACCGAGTCGGCCCAAGGGCTGCGCTCCGACCGGGAAATGGCGGAACGGATCGAACTGGCCCTGCGAGAGGAATTCTTTCAGCTCATGAGCAAATACCCGGACCGGCGGCTTGCCGCTCGCTACGATACGGAGCTGGAAGTGGTTGCCGACCGGGAGAGGGCGCGGTTCAGCACCTGGTACGAGCTGTTTCCCCGTTCGTGCGTATCCGAAGGGAACCGCCACGGCACCTTCGGGGACTGTGAAGCCCGGCTGCCCGCCATCGCGGCCATGGGATTCGACGTGCTCTACCTGCCCCCCATTCACCCCATCGGTACGACTCACCGCAAGGGGAGGAACAATTCGACCGCGGCCCTGCCCGACGACCCCGGCAGTCCCTGGGCCATCGGGAGCGAGGACGGCGGGCATACGGCCGTCCATCCGGAACTTGGAACGCTGGACGACTTCCGGCGCCTGGCCGTTGCCGCTCGCCGCCACGACATGGAAATCGCGCTGGACATGGCCTTTCAGTGCTCGCCGGACCATCCGTTCGTACGGCAGCACCCGGAATGGTTTCACAAACGGCCGGACGGGTCGATTCAGTACGCGGAAAATCCGCCGAAAAAGTATCAGGACATCTATCCACTGAATTTCGAAACCGAGCACTGGAAGGAACTGTGGACCGCGCTCCGGGACGTGGTGCTTTTCTGGGCGGAACAGGACGTGCGCATTTTTCGGGTGGATAACCCGCACACCAAGTCGTTCGCCTTCTGGGAATGGATGATTCGCGAGGTGAAGGAGGCGTATCCGGACGTTTTGTTCCTGGCCGAGGCGTTCACCCGGCCCAAGGTCATGTACCGGCTGGCCAAACTGGGATTCACCCAATCCTACACCTACTTTGCGTGGCGCAACACGGCGCAGGAAATCACTTCCTACTTCGAGGAGCTGACCGGTACGGAAGTGCGGGAGTTTTTCCGGCCCAGCCTGTGGCCAAACACGCCCGACATCCTCACCGAATTCCTTCAGGTGGGCGGCAGGCCGGGCTTTGTGATCCGGCTCGTACTGGCCGCCACCCTCGGTGCCGCCTACGGAATCTACGGCCCCGCCTTCGAGCTGGGGGAACACCGGCACTTGGAATGGGGAGGCGAGGAATATTTGGATTCGGAAAAATTTGAAATTCGGAGATGGGACGTCGATCGGCCGGACAGCCTGAAGGCGGTCATCACCCGGGTAAACCGCATCAGACGCGAGAACCCCGCACTCCAATCCGACCGGAACCTGACGTTTCATCCGGTGGAAAACGAAAACCTCATCTGCTACTCCAAAAACACCCCCGACCTGTCCAATATCGTCCTGACGGTGGTGAATCTGGACCCCCACCATACCCAGGGCGGCCGGCTCGACGTGCCGGAGGAGGTTGTGGGGATCGATTCCGGGAGGCCGTATCAGGTCCACGACCTGTTGAGCGATGCGCGATACCTCTGGCAGGGAGGCAGGAACTACGTCGAGCTTGACCCCCGGGTGGCGCCCGCCCAGATTTTTCGCATACGGCGCAAGATCAGGACCGAACGGGATTTCGACTACTTCATGTGAGCGGAGCGACTATGGCGATTACGAAAAAGAACGGCAGCGCGATCGGCAACACGACCTGGTACAAGGATGCGGTCATCTACGAACTGCACGTGCGGGCTTTCTACGACAGCGACGGAGACGGCATAGGCGATTTCAAGGGCCTCACCGAAAAGCTCGATTATCTGCGCGACCTCGGAGTGACCGCTCTCTGGCTGCTGCCCTTCTTTCCTTCGCCGCTCAAGGACGACGGGTACGACATTTCGGACTACGCGGGCATTCATCCTTCCTACGGGACGCTGAGCGATTTCAAGGTATTCATCCGGGAAGCTCATCGCCGGGGTCTGAAGGTGATCACCGAACTGGTGGTCAACCACACTTCCGACCAGCACAATTGGTTTCAGCGGGCCAGGCGCACCCGGCCGGGGAGCAAGGCGCGCGATTATTACGTCTGGAGCGACACGCCCGACCGCTATTCGGACGCACGCATCATTTTTCAGGATTTCGAATCCTCCAACTGGTCCTGGGACCCCGTGGCCAAAGCCTACTACTGGCACCGTTTCTACCGGCACCAGCCGGACCTCAACTACGACAACCCGGAAGTGCGCAGGGCGGTGTTCAGGGCGCTCGACTTCTGGATGAACCTGGGCGTGGACGGGCTCAGGCTCGACGCGGTGCCGTATTTGTACGAACGGGAAGGAACCAACTGCGAGAACCTGCCGGAAACCCACTCCCTGCTCCGGGAGCTGCGGAAGCACATAGAAGAACGGTTCCCCGACCGGCTGCTGCTGGCCGAAGCCAACCAGTGGCCCGAGGACGCCGCCGAATATTTCGGCCGCGGCGATGAGTGCCAGATGGCCTTCCATTTTCCCATCATGCCGCGCATGTTCATGGCCCTGCACATGGAGGACCGGTTCCCCATCATCGACATCCTGGAGCAAACGCCGGCCATTCCCGACGTTTGCCAGTGGGCGATTTTCCTGCGCAACCACGACGAACTGACGCTGGAAATGGTCACGGACGAGGAGCGGGACTACATGTACCGCGTCTATGCCGACGACCCGCACATGCGCATCAACCTGGGCATCCGCCGCAGGCTGGCGCCGCTGCTGAGCAGCCATCGCCGCAAGATGGAACTCATGAACAGCCTGCTCTTTTCTCTTCCCGGCACTCCGGTGATGTACTACGGCGATGAAATCGGCATGGGCGACAACGTCTATCTGGGCGACCGCAACGGCGTGCGCACGCCCATGCAATGGAGTTCCGACCGCAACGCCGGATTCTCCCGGGCCAATCCCCAGAGCCTCTACCTGCCGGTGATCATCGATCCTTCCCACCACTACGAAACGTTCAACGTTGAGGCCCAGCTCCAGAGCCCCAGTTCGTTCCTCTGGTGGACCCGGCGGCTCATCGGGCTGCGCAAGCGATACAAAGCGTTCGGCCGGGGTTCCATCGAATTCCTGCGTCCGGACAACCGCAAGGTATTGACCTTCATCCGCCGCTACGAGCAGGAATGCATTCTGGTAGTGGCCAACCTGTCCCGGTTCGTCCAATACGTGCAGCTTGACCTGGCCGCTTACAAGGATTGTGTGCCGGTGGAACTCTTCGGTCGTACGGAATTTCCCCGCATTGGAGAATCGCCCTACTTCCTCAGCCTGGGGCCGCACAGTTTCTACTGGTTCTTCCTGACAGCCCCACAAACGCCGGATGAAGCGGAGGCGAACATCAAGCCTCCCGAACCGCCCATGCTCGACCTCACGGGAAGGTGGGACTCATTCGTCAACGAAAACCGGTTCGGACCGTTCGAACAGGCATTGCCCCGGTTTCTGTACGGGGTGCGCTGGTTCCGCAGCAAGGCCAAGGCTTTGCGTTCCGTGACGGTGGAGGACGTCGTGCCCATGCTCTACGGCGAACGACGCAGGGCGTATGTTCTGCTCATCCGGGTGGAATTCGAGGAGGGGGAAGCGGAAACGTACCTGCTTCCGCTCACCGGAGAAACGGGCGGCCGCGTGGCGGAGGTGGAGGCGGAATATCCCCACTGGATCGTGGCCCGGTTCACGCTCCTCGATTCCGGCGAGCGTGGCATTCTCTACGACGCCATGGCCGAAAAAGGGTTCTGCTCGAGCTTTCTGCACACCATTGCCACGAGGAAAACCGTTCGGGGCAGACGCGGCATCCTGAGCGCCCAGCCCTGGAAGCTATTCCGGACGGTGTTCAACAACGCCAAGGGGGCGCTTGAACCGCGCACCATGAAGGCGGAACAGACCAATACGTCGGTGGCCTTCGGCGAAGCCTTCATGTTGAAGCTGTACCGGGGAATCGACAAGGGGGTGAACCCCGATCTGGAGATCGGACGGTTCCTCACCGAGAAACCGTTCGACCACACGCCCCCGGTGTGTGGATTCATCGAGTACCGGCGCGGCAGGGAAGAACCCATGACGGCGGCCATCCTCCACGGCTTTGTTCCCAACCACGGGGATGCCTGGGAGTATACGCGGGACGTTCTGGACACCTATCTGGAAAACACCCTCTCCCGCAAATCGGGCCTGCCCATCCCCGAAGATCATACGGTGGACCTGGCGCAGAAGGAGCTGCCGCCGCCGGTGCCCGAGGTGATCGGCGTATTTCTGGAATCGGTCAGGATGCTGGGCAAGCGTACGGCGGAAATGCATGCCGCCCTCGCCTCGTCCCCGGACGATCCCGACTTCGCGCCCGAACCGTTTTCGCAGCTCTACCAGCGCTCTCTCTACCAGTCCATGCGCAGTCTCACGACCCGCACCTTCCTGACTTTGCGCAAACGCATGACGTCCGTCCCCGATCATCTGAAGGATGAAGTATCCGCTGTGCTCGCCGGCGAAAACGAGGTTCAGAAGCGATTCCGGGACATCCTGGGACAAAAGCTGAGCGCCGGGCGCATCCGGTGCCACGGCGATTTCCACCTGGGGCAGGTGCTCTTCACCGGCAACGACTTCTTCATCATGGATTTCGAAGGAGAGCCGTCGCGCACGCTGAGCGAGCGGCGCATCAAGAGGTCCCCTCTGCGCGACGTGGCCGGCATGCTGCGTTCGCTGCACTATGCCGCCTACAGCGCTCTGTTCGCCCAGGAGGAATCCGGGCTCATCCACCGCGGCGAACGGTCCGAAATGGAGACGGCGCTGAACTTCTGGTACACCTGGGTCGGAGCGGCCTACCTCAAGGCGTACCTCGACGAGTCGGCCGGGTCGGACATCATTCCCTCTTCGGGGAGGGAGCTGAAGGTGCTGCTGGACGTCTATCTGCTGGAAAAGGCAGTGTACGAGCTGGCCTACGAACTGAACAACCGCCCCGGCTGGCTGGTCATCCCCCTGCAGGGAATACGGCAGCTGCTGCGGATCGGCTAGTAACGGGGGAAACCGGGCCCCGGAAATGGCGTGCCATCCGTGGCCGACTCCAAGTACTCCGTGAGGAGAGGAGAAGAAGGGAAGACTGGTGAATCACGATTCGACCGCGAACGTCATGACGGAGAGCGACCTCGCCCTGTTCCGGCAGGGCGGCCACTGCCGCCTGTATGACCTCCTGGGCGCGCATCCCGCGCAACGGGAAGGAACGGACGGCGTGCACTTCGCCGTCTGGGCTCCCCACGCGGAACAGGTGGCGGTCGTCGGGGATTTCAACGGCTGGAACGAGGCCGTGCATCCTCTGGAACGGCTGGGCGATTCGGGAATATGGGCGGGATTCGTCCCGTACATAGGGCCGGGGACGGGTTACCTGTACCGTGTGCAGTCAGGGAGCGGGAGCTTCCGGGCGGACAAGGCCGATCCCTTCGGATTTTTCCACCGCACGCCGCCCGAAACACCCTCGGTGGTATGGGATCTTTCTTTTGGCTGGAACGACCAGGAATGGATGGAAACCCGGGAGCGCAGGTCCGCGGACGGCCCCCTGACCGTCTACGAAGTGCACCTCGGTTCCTGGATGCGCGTGCCCGAGGAAGGAAACCGGTTTCTCACCTACCGCGAACTGGCGCCTAAGCTCGCCGCGTACGCTCGGGAGATGAACTACACCCATATCGAAATCCTCCCCATAACGGAGCACCCCTTTTACGGATCGTGGGGATATCAGGCCACCGGCTACTTCGCACCCACCGGCCGCTACGGCACGCCGGAAGACTTCATGTACCTGGTGGACCTCCTCCACCGGGAAGGAATCGGGCTCATTCTGGATTGGGTGCCCGGCCATTTTCCCCGTGACGAACATGGCCTCGGCCGGTTCGACGGATCGCCCCTGTACGAACCTTCCGACTCGAACCGGGCGGTCCACCCCGAATGGGACGACTACGTCTTCGATTACGGCCGGGGCGAAGTGGCGAGCTTCCTGCTCAGCAGCGGTCTGTTCTGGCTGGACGTCTATCACATCGACGGGCTACGGGTGGACGGGGTGGCCTCCATGCTGTCGCTCCATGCATCGCAGGGACAAAAAGAAAACCCGGAGGCTATCAAGTTTCTGCGGCGATTCAATGAAGAAGCGTACACGCGCTTTCCCACGGCAGTGACCATAGCCGAGGAATCGGACGCCTGGCCCCTGGTTTCGCGCCCCACCTACGAAGGGGGGCTGGGGTTCGGGATGAAATGGGACATGGGATGGATGCACGACACCCTGGAATACCTCGCCAACGACCCGCTCTACCGCTCCTTCCACCAGCAGAAACTCACCTTCCGGTTGATGTATGCCTTCAAGGAAAATTACGTACTCAGTCTTTCCCACGACGAGGTATCGCGTGGGAAGTCGTCTTTACTGAACCGCATGGTGGGAGACGACTGGCAAAAGTTCGCCAACCTGCGGTTGCTCTACGGATACATGTACGGGCAGCCGGGCAAGAAACTGCTCTTCATGGGCGGAGACTTCGGGCAGCGTGACGGGTGGAACCATGAACAAAGTCTGGACTGGCACCTTCTGGCCGAGGAACCTCACGCGGGCATGAGCCGCTGGGTGACGAACCTCAACCGGGTGTACCGCGCGGAACCTTCCCTGCACGACCTCGATTTCTCGGCGGACGGATTCGAGTGGATCGACTGCAACGACACGGAAAAGAGTGTGCTGAGCTTCCTGCGCAAGGGGAAGTCGGGCCGGGAAATCATGGTCGTGGTGTGCAACTTCACGCCCGTGGTGCGCCACAACTACCGGGTGGGCGTGCCGTTCGACGGCGTGTACCGGGAAATCCTCAACAGCGACGCCGCAGAATTCGGCGGCAGCGGGCAGGGGAATCTCGGAGGAGTGGAAGCCGCCCCGGTCGGTTTCCACGGACGTTTCCACTCATTGAACCTTACCCTGCCGCCGCTGGGAGTACTCTTCCTGAAGTGGGAGGGGGAAGCTCACGTTTAAACCGTTTACCCTGGTACCGGTGAGGAGTTAGAATACCTTTCAACGTTCATCCGACTGATATGAGACCCCGACTAAGACGGGAGACATCCTGGGTAACGCAGACAACTCGTTGTCTGCGTCCGGCCACCGGAGGTGCCGGACAAGAGGATATTACCTCACCGGATGCTCCCCGTTTTCGATCATCAATGCCGCTTCGGCGCCTTCGGCCACGGCGTCCAAGACCTTGCCGGGGTGCAGAGCGTCGCCGATGACGAACACCCGCTCCGCCACGCCGTCCATTTCCCTGCTCAGTTCATCGCAGGAACGCATGCCCAGCGCGTTGACGAAAGAGTCCACGCCGGTGAGTTCCCGCATGTCGCGGTGGCCGTCGGCCGTCTGGCGGATGTAGGTCACCCGGTCCGTGTAAATGGCCTTGATGCGGCATTGGAGGTAATTGCGCACGCCGCAGTCGCGCAGCCGCCGGGTGAGCAGATACCGGCGGGCCGGCCCCGCGTCTCCCGCGATGCGGTTGCCCATTTCCATGATGGAAACGGTGTGGTCCCGCTGGCATAGGTAGTCGGCCACTTCGCATCCCGTGTTGCCCCCGCCCAGCACCACCACGTTGCGGCCCACCGGGGCCCCGTGCAGGAGAATCTGCCGCACGGAAAGCACGTGGGGCCCGTCCAGGCCGGGGATGTCCGGATTTTGAGACATGCTTCCCGTGGCGACGATCGCCACGTCCGGTTGATGGGACATGATCGATTCCCGGTCCGCCTTCACGCCCAGGTGCAGCTCCACGCCCAGACGTTTCATTTCGTTCTCGTAGTAGGTGACCACGTGGTAGAACTCTTCCTTGCCGGGGAGCATGGAGGCCAGCAGCACCTGTCCTCCCAGCCGTTCTCCCCACGAATAGAGGACCACGCGGTGTCCCATTTCCGCCAGAAGGCGCGCCGCTTCCATGCCGGCCGGGCCTCCCCCCGCCACCACCACCTTTTGGGGGGCATTGGTGGGTTCGATGCGGAATTTCTTCTCCCGGCCCACGGCGGGATTGTACAGGCAGGAGATGGGGCGGCCGGCCATGAGGTAGTCGATGCACCCCTGGTTGCAGCCGATGCAGCGGCGTATCTGGTCCGATTTCCCCTCCATTGCCTTTTTGGGCCAATCGGGGTCGGCCACGAAGGCGCGTCCCATGGCCACCAGGTCCGCCTTTCCCTCCTCAATGATGCGTTCCGCGAATTCGGGCGTGGTGATGCGGCCCACACCGATCACCGGTACCTTCACCTTCTCCTTTACGGCTTGGGCCAGATGGACGTGCACGCCCGGTTCCAGAGGCATGGGGCTGATGATGAGATGGGGAGTTTCGTACACTCCGCCCGAGACGTCGATTACGTCTGCTCCGGCGTTGATCAGTTCCCGTGCCGCAAAGATGGAATCCTTGATGTGCATGCCCTTGGGGACGTACTCGTCGCCGCTGATGCGGAAGGAAATGAGAAACCCGGGACCGGTCTCCTCGCGAATGCCCCGCAGGATGTCCAGGGCGAACCGCATTCGTTTCTTGGGGCTACCACCGTACCGGTCGTGCCGGAAGTTACTGTAGGGCGACATGAACTGGCTCACCAAGTATTCGTGGGCCGCATGAATTTCCACGCCGTCGAATCCCGCCTGCCTGGCGCGGGCAGCGGCGGCGACGAAAATATTCGTCATATCCTTGATTTCGGCGGGGCTCATGGCCCGGGGCGTCTGGTCTCCCACGGGACCTTTGACGGCCGACGGGGCAATGGGCTGCACGCCCGAAACCCGGGAATCGGTGTTCCGGCCCCCGTGGTGGAGCTGGATGAGGATGCGTGCACCCGCCCGATGCACTGCGTCGGTCAGTTGGGACAAGCCGGGGATCAGGTCGTCGCGGTCGATGCTCAACTGAAAGGTGAACCCTCTGCCGCTGTAGTGCACGCTGGAGCCTTCCACGATGACCATACCCGCACCGCCTTCGGCGCGAGCCCGGTAGTAGTCGATCAGATGCGGCGTCACCTCCCCGCGCCGGTTGGCGAAGTTGGTGCCGAGGGCGGGCATCACGATGCGATTACGTATGGTGAAGGGACCGAGGTCGAGGGGTGAAAAGAGCTTGTCAAAACCCATGGGAGCGTCCTTGCGTTCTTTGAGAATCGGTTCTTTTGGCATATACCTGCAGCACGGAGAGGGCCGCGGGGGTCATTCCCTGGATGCGGGACGCCTGTCCCAGCGAGCGGGGCGTCACGCGGCTCAGTTTTTCCTTGAGTTCGTTGGACAGGCCCGGAATGGACCGGTAGTCCATGGATACCGGGAGGATGACGGTTTCCGCCTTCCGGAACCGGTGGACCTGTTCCTCCTGCCGTTTCACGTATCCTTCGTATTTTATCAGGATTTCCACCTGCTCCGCCACTTCCGGACCGACCTCGGCCAGCGCCGGGTCGAACCCGACCAGGTGGGCGACGGTCAGTTCCGGCCGCCTCAGCAGCTCGGCCAGCGTCAACGGGTTGGTCATGGGACCGCTGCCCGCCTCCCGCAGGCGATCGTTGACCGAAGGGGTGGGGGTAAAACGCATTTCCATCAGGCGACTCAAACACTCTTGCACCGCGTCCCGACGGGTACAATACCGGCGGTAATCGTCGTCGTTCACCAGGCCGATCTTTCTCCCCAAGGGGGTCAGCCGCGCGTCGGCATTGTCTTCCCTGAGCAGGAGCCGGTATTCGGCGCGGGAGGTGAACATGCGATACGGCTCGCTGGTGCCGAGCGTAATGAGGTCGTCAATCATGACGCCGATGTAGGCGTCTGAGCGGGAGAGCGTGAAGGGCTCGTCGCCGCGAACGGCCAGAGCGGCGTTGATGCCCGCCATGATCCCCTGGGCGGCGGCTTCTTCATAGCCGGAAGTGCCGTTGATCTGGCCGGCGAACCACAGCCCCTTGACCGTTTTGGTTTCCAGCGTGGGGAGGAGCTGGGTGGGGTCCGCGTAATCGTATTCGATGGCATACCCCGGGCGCACGATTTCCGCTCGTTCCAGCCCCGGAATGGACCGGACCATGGCCGTCTGGACGTCGATGGGCAGGCTGGTGGCGATGCCGTTGGGATAGATTTCCCCCGTGGTCAACCCTTCCGGCTCCAGGAATATCTGGTGCCTGGGCCTCTCCCGGAAACGCACCACCTTGTCTTCGATGGACGGGCAGTAGCGCGCGCCCACTCCCTTTATGACGCCGCTGTAGAGCGGAGACCGGTCCAGTGACGAAAGGATCGCTGCGTGTGTCTTTTCGTTGGTATAGG
Organism: uncultured delta proteobacterium; assembly: GCA_963826125.1. GTDB lineage: Bacteria > Desulfobacterota > Desulfarculia > JACQYL01 > CAWGVV01 > CAWGVV01. The sequence goes on from CAWGVV010000001.1 coordinate 3,124,175, forward strand.
TGACGTAGCAGGGCACCTGCGGCCGGTCGAGCTTCTCCGTGGAAAAAGAGAAGGGCCGGGGCGGATCGTCGCCGTACTGGGCGGTGAGGCCGGAAAAATCGATGGTGCGCCGGTTCAAGCGCGGAGTGGTGCCGGTTTTGAGGCGGCCGATGCGAAAGCCCAGTTCGGCCAGATTCCGGGACAGCGAAATGCTGGGGGGATCGCCCATGCGTCCGGCGGGGAAGCTGGTGAGGCCCACGTGCACCAGTCCGTTCAGAAACGTGCCGGTGGTGACGACCACGGCCCGGGCCGCGAATACCTGCCCGATGGACGTGACCAGTCCGGTGACGGCCCCGTTCTCCACGATCAGCCGGTCCACCACCGCCTGCTTGACGTCCAGATTGGGCGTGGCTTCCAGCACCTGCTTCATGGCCAGACGGTAGGCGTCCCGGTCGGCTTGGGCGCGGGAAGACTGCACGGCCGGTCCCTTGCGGGTGTTCAGGCGCCGGAACTGGATGCCGGTACGGTCGATGATCTTGGCCATCCAGCCGCCCAAGGCGTCTATCTCCTTGACGAGGTGGCCCTTGGCCAATCCCCCGATGGCCGGGTTGCAGCTCATGGCCGCGATGTGGTCTACGTTGATGGTGAGGAGCAGGGTTCGCGCGCCCAATCGGGCCGCCGCCAGCGCCGCTTCGCACCCGGCGTGGCCCGCCCCCGCCACGGCCACGTCGTAAGCGGAATCGTGCGGGATCATTTTTCTCCGATGTATGTCACGCCCAGATCGACGGTGTTGAGCTGTCTGCCGTCCATCTCCATTTCACCGCCGACGATTCTCCCCGTAAACAGCATATGGTCGCCGGGGGCGTGAAAGTGTTCCAACTTCAGTTCCAGAAACCCGAGGATGCCCTTGACCACGGGAACCCCGGTTTTCGTGGCCCGCTCCATCCATTCGGGCGTCTCCAGGGGTTCGGCTTCCCGGAGGGTCCCGATGAGCCCGATCTGGCTCGAATGCATAAGGTTCAGTCCGAACATCCCCGCTTCGGGAATGAGCGGCCTGATGGGCCGGTTCTCGCGCACGGCCGCCAGAACCATGGGAGGTTCGTAGGAGATTTGGGTGACCCAGGAACCCACCATGGCGTAGGCCTTCCGCTCGTAACCGCAGGTGACTACGTAGAGCCCGTAGGTCATCGCTTCCAGGACGCGTCGCACGGCATCGTTCATGTTTTTGTCTCCTCGCCGATACTGTTCGTAACGGGGAACAGACAAAGATATAGTAAATTTTCAGGAAAAGCGCAATCGGGTGAAGAGGGGATTGTCGGCGGCGACTGACCGGCCGGATAATCGGAATGGCGAGGTGCCGTTTGAACGGCTGGGGGAACGCTGGGGAGGATTCCGAAAGATGAACCCTCCCGTCCGTCGCGATCGAGGAGAGAGCGTCTTACGATTCGGAGAACGTCGTGCTGCCGTCGGCGCCGTTGAACACATAGGTGAAGGTCTTGGATCCCCGCACGTGATGAAGTTCCACGGCCAGAAAGCAGTCCGCGGGGTCCCCTCCTGCATTGCCCGTCACCGTGCCGGTAACTCCGCTGCTCAGCTTGAAAATGCTGCTTCCGTCAGATTCGACGCTGGAACCGTTGAGGCTGATGGTCCCGCCCATCCCTCCGCCCATGAGGGCGGTTGTGGATTTGATAATGTTCGTGGTGTCCGATTTGGCGGAAGCATCAAAGGCGGTGGCCATATAGCCCGTGAACATAGGAAGCGCGATGGAGGCCAGAATGCCGATGATGGCCAGCACGAGCATCACTTCCATGAGCGTGAATCCTTCCTGTTTTGCAAACCGTCTCATCCTCACTCTCCTCTCGTCAACGACGCCGGTTCGGTCGCGCCGTGTTTTCAGTTTGCCTTGCTTCCGGCAGCCGATGCACCGGGGGACAGCCAGCTTTCGCGGGCGCAGATGGCCTCGATTTTGTCGGCCTGCGGGTATTGAACATTTGAGAAGCACAGACCCTTCTGCTTGTTCATCCAGATAAGAAACGAAGAGACGCTCAGAGCGTGGGTGAGCGACGATATGTCCCCGGGAATACTGGCTTCATCTTTGACTGTGGCCCAATGGCCTTTGGGGGCAACAGGTTCGAAGCTTTCTTCCTTCGCCATCTGTTGTTCGTCCTCCTGCCGGACAAGGGGCTTCTCACTTTCCATCTTCTGCTCTCTTTGCCTGGCTTCCCGCAGTGCCCGGGCCGTGGCCGATATGTCTACGCCGTCGGTGCTCACCTCGCCGTCCGTCTTGGCGTACAGAGCCGGCGTTCCCTTGGAAGGCAGCTTCAGCCCGTGTTTCAATGCCAAAACCTTCTCTTTGGATTCGCCCATGACCGTTCGAATAACGTCATTCCCGGGATCGATGCGGTAGAGATACTTTATCCCGTCGCGCGCCTCCACCCGTTCAAGACGGAAGTAATCCTTGCCCTCGGTGGTGTAGAGCCATCCGGAGTAATCCACCGATTGCTTTTCCTTCACGAACTCGGGATACAAGTCCTTGAGACCGGCCGGATACGTCCCTTTGGCCTTTTTGTAATCCTTGAGCGCCATCCCCATAATGGTCAGACCGGCTCTGGCATTGCTCACCACCAGGTTGGACATGGTATTCTGGGAAACGGCATCTGTTTTCCGGTCGCCGCGCAACATGAGGAAGCCCTTGAAAGCGAACAGCCCAATGAGGACGATCGCAAGAATAATGGTAATGTTCTTTTTCTCTTTTTCCCGTTTCCGGCCGGAAGCCGCGGGCTTGTTCGGTTTTTCTTTTGCTCCCATGGAACCAATCCCCCTGAGATGGTGACGCCTTTGGCGGTCACCCATAGTTATGCAAGGAATAAACCATGTAATTACCGCTAACGATTTTCCTTACTTACCATCGGCACATCGATGATTGTCCGGAGCGGGCGGCCGGTTTTTGTCAGTTGGCTGCCGATTTTTGCATCTCCCGGATTCGGGTACCGGCTTCGCCGACAACGGCACGCAGAACAGTTATGCAAAAACCATGTCAAATTGTTGACAATAACTGCCCGGTGGTTACTTTGGTGAAACATGCATCTTAAAAAAACAAACCGCTCAAGGAGGGAAGAATGCGCTTCGACAGACTCACCCTGAAGGTCCAGGAGGCCGTGCAAGGGGCGCAAACGCTGGCACGGGATCGGGGACATCAGCAGGTAGAACCCGAGCACATGCTCTTGACCATGCTCTCCGTGTCGGAAGATATCATCGTCCCCATTCTGCAGAAACTCGGCGTGAACGTGGGGCGTTTGCAGTCCGACCTGGAAAGGGAACTCGGTCGAAAACCCAAGGTATCCGGGGCCGGCGCGGGACAGGTGTACATGTCCTCTCAATTTTCCGAAATGATGGACCAGGCCGAACAGGAAGCCAAAGCCATGCAGGACGAGTACGTCAGCATGGAACACGTGCTCATGGCCATGGCGGCCAAGTCGGGATCCGTTGCGGACATCCTCAAACGACTCGGCGTGCGCCGCGAGGACATCTTCAAGGTACTGAAGGACATCCGCGGAACCCAGCGGGTAACCGACCCTAACCCGGAGGACAAATACCGGGCGCTGGACCGCTTCACCCGCGACCTGACTCAGCTCGCCCGTTCGGGCAAACTCGACCCGGTCATCGGCCGTGACGATGAAATCCGGCGCGTGATTCAGGTGCTGTCCCGCAGGACAAAAAACAACCCCGTGCTCATCGGCGAACCCGGCGTGGGAAAAACCGCCATTGCCGAAGGTCTCGCCCAGCGCATCGCGACCGGCGACGCGCCCGAAACGTTGAAGGACAAAAAGGTGCTGGCGCTGGACATCGGCGCCATGGTGGCGGGGTCCAAGTACCGGGGCGAATTCGAAGACCGCATGAAGGCCGTGCTCAAGGAAGTCACCGAAGCGCAGGGACAGATCGTTCTTTTCATCGACGAGATGCACACCCTGGTGGGCGCGGGGTCGGCCGAAGGGGCCGTGGACGCTTCCAACATGCTGAAACCCGCCCTGGCGCGCGGAGAGCTGCGCTGCGTGGGAGCCACCACCATCAAGGAATACCGCAAGCACATTGAAAAGGACCCGGCGCTGGAACGGCGGTTTCAGCCCATCGTGGTGGCCGAGCCCTCACTGGAGGATACCATCTCCATCCTGCGCGGGTTGAAGGAACGGTACGAAGTCCACCACGGGGTGCGCATCCAGGATTCGGCCCTCGTGGCGGCGGCGACTCTGTCGCACCGCTACATCACCGACCGTTTTCTGCCGGATAAGGCGATCGACCTCATCGACGAAGCCGCTTCCAAGCTGCGCATCGAAATCGACAGCCTGCCGTCGGAAATCGACGAAGTGGAACGCAAGGTGGTGCAGCTGGAGATCGAACGCGAAGCCCTGAAAAAAGAGACCGATCCGGCATCCAGGGAACGTCTCCAGAAAATCGAGAAGGAGCTGAGCGAACTCAAGGACCGCAGCGCCGGGATGAAACTCCACTGGCAGCGGGAAAAAGAGATCATCGCCAGCATCCGCAGCATCAAGGAGAGCATCGAGAAGGCGCGGAGCGACGAGCAGAAGGCCCAGCGGGAAGGCGATCTGGGACGGGCGGCGGAGCTTCGCTTCGGGACACTGCTGGAGCTGGAAAAGCGCCTCAAGGAGGAAAACGGCAAGCTGGCGGAACTCCAGCAAACCACCAAGATGCTCAAGGAAGAAGTGGAGCCGGAGGACGTGGCCGAAGTGGTGGCTAAGTGGACCGGGATTCCCGTTACGCGCATGATGGAAGGCGAGAAGGAAAAGCTGGTCCGCATGGAAGAGCGCCTCAGGCTCAGGGTCATCGGGCAGGAGGAGGCCATTGTTGCCGTTTCCAACGCGGTGCGCCGAGCCCGTTCGGGCATTCAGGACCCCAACCGGCCCATCGGCTCGTTTATCTTCATGGGCCCCACCGGCGTGGGCAAAACCGAACTGGCCCGGGCGCTGGCCGAATTCCTCTTCGACCAGGAGCAGGCCATGGTGCGCATCGACATGAGCGAGTACATGGAGAAGCACTCGGTGGCCCGCCTGATCGGAGCGCCTCCCGGATACGTGGGGTACGAGGAGGGCGGCTACCTCACCGAAGCCGTGCGGCGGCGGCCTTATTCCGTGGTGTTGTTCGACGAGATCGAAAAGGCCCATCCCGAGGTGTTCAACGCCCTGCTCCAGATTCTGGACGACGGGCGAATGACCGACGGCAAGGGAAGGACGGTCGATTTTAAAAATACCGTCATCATCATGACGTCCAATATCGGAAGCCGGTACATGGCCGAGGGCAAAAACTCCGAGGAAACGGAACGACTGGTCATGGAGTCGCTGCGCTCCCACTTCAAGCCGGAGTTTCTGAACAGGGTCGACGACATCGTCCTCTTCCACGCGCTTTCCCGCGAACAGATCAAGGGCATTGTGGACATTCAGCTCCGACTGTTCAACAAGAGGCTGGCCGAGCGGAAGATGAGCGTCAGGCTCACCGATGCCGCCAGGGAGTTCCTGGCCGACAAGGGGTTCGATCCGGTGTACGGCGCGCGTCCGCTGAAACGGGCGCTCCAGAAATACATCATGGATGCATTGGCCATGAAAATCCTGGAAGGGTCTTACGGAGAGGGCAGCCACATCGTCGTCGATCAAGGCGGGGACGGCCTCACCTTTCGGGAAGACGAAGCGTCGCTCCAGGCGGCCTGAAAACGGTTTGTCCGGGAAGTTCGGGACGTTCCATCGAATCCGGGAACGGGGCGACCAGCCGGTCGCCCCCTACGACGGCGCCCGATTGCTACCGATGACTTTCGTAACGGAGATCCGGGATTAAATCCCCCTGAATCCCAGTAGTGTCCGGTTAGGTTTTTGCAGGGCCCGGGATTTTTAGTTCTTTTAAAATTTGGCAATCATCCTGGTCCTTCCAGATGGTTTGCAGTTCATTACGGATCTGGATTCTCAATTGTCTGACCCGTTTAATGCTGACTTTTTCGCCAAACTCGTTATGGCAATAGATAGCAAGAAGAAGATAGGTTATCAGTCCGGCCAGTAGTTGAACGGTGAGGCCGTACCTGCTTCTGGCGATGATATGATAGACTTTCAGGTGGCGCTTCCACCATCCGAAGAATATCTCTATGGCCCACCGAGCTTTGTAGATTGCCGCGATCTGTTCGGCGGTAAAATTAAAATGATCTGTGGCAATCCAGTATTCTTTTCTGTCAACAAGGTAACCCACAACTCTGACAGGTCTTTTGGTCCGGTTGTTTTTATTTGAGCCAAGCAAAACCACTGCGTCATAGAAAATGATGTTTTCTTCATTGATGGGATTGGAGGAAATAAGGGTTTTTTTGCTGTCAAAGCGAATGCGGCAGACAAAATGTTTGCCATCGGCTTGCCATTGATCGAAGTCTTTATAGTATTGATAGTTGCGATCCATAATGCCGGTTTGTCCGGGGGAAAGCAGCTGTTTGACATAAGGACGCTCATCAACTTTTCCGTCCGTAAGGACTATTGCCGTGGGGATCGACCGATTGACATCGAAGGCCAGATGGGCTTTGGCTTTTCGTTTGAGGTCGCTGAAGTCGGCCCAATACATGGAAAGCACCGCGTCGATGTAGGACCCATCAATGGCTATTAATTCACCGAACTCCGCATGCTCATTGGGCAAAATCCTGGTGGCTTCGCTTTGAAGTTCTTTAAAGACATAGAAGAGTTGTTCAAGGCCGCGGGAGTTGATGGCTTCAAAAAAGGCGCTTTTCTTTATGCCATCGGGAGGAGCTATGACTTTGCGGGCAAATTCGTCCTCCTCCAGGAATTGGAGCAGATGGCGACCTGAGGAATGCTCCTCAAGATGAAACGCAACCAGTGCCTTGAGTTGATGCATGAATTCCATCTGTAAGGGCCTGTGCCCCTTCGATTCCATGGGTGGAACAGAGGGAGCGAGTTTTTCAATCGGTCGAAAGACTTTTTTATACGACAGCGGCTTCTGATTTTTCTTGTGTTCAAAATTGCGCGGCATTCTCGTAACTCATTGTTATTTATAGTAAATCACGAGAAAGCGTGCGCAACACACTTTCAGAAGAAAGTCAATAAAAAATCATTCTTAGCCACCTATCGTATTATTTTTTGTTGCATTATGCAAAAACCTAACCGGACACTACTGCCTGAATCCCCCTTTTCCAAAGGGGGATTTTGGTTATTCGCCTCATTGGGCGATAGGGAGGTTATATCGGGGTATCCCTCTTTCGGCGTCGTGGGAGAAGGACGTGCGGGTTTCATACCCACCCCGACGAACACGCACTCCCCGGCCGGCGCTTCCTATCGTCGAACCGATACATCACCCCCGGCGCGGCAAGGCGTGATCGACAAATGGTACTCACCCCTTGTTGCACCGAGCGGAAAAACACAGTAGCATACCCTCTATGCATGTAACGACAGCGAAAAAAGAGGACCAGCAACCGGAGGCATTGTCCGTTATCACCCGTCGGTTCGGGGTGGGCAAATGCCGGGCGGTGAAGACCATAGAGCAGGGAAAGGTGAACTTCACCTCCCAGGTGGAGACGTCGGAGGGTACTTTCGTCCTGCAGCGGCTCAAACCTCCCTATAACGAAGACACAGTGCTCGACGGCTACGCCGTCACCGAGCACCTCATCCGGAGGGGGTTCCCGGTGCCCCGGTTCCGCTGCACGCCGGAGGGAGTACCTTTCCTGGTGATTTCCGGGGCCGTGTACCGACTCATGAGCTTCATTCCCGGACGCACCCTGCCGGCCATTGATACGCCCGCCAAAGCTTTTGCCGCCGGAGAGATCGTGGGGAGGTTTCATCGTATCCTTTCCGACATCGACTACCGGCCCCGTTTCCGGATCGAAGGATTCCACGACGTCGACCATGCGTTCGCACTGCTGAAAACGGCAGCAGTGGCGGACCCCGGAAAAGCCGAAGCCATGAAGGACCTCCTGCCGCGCCTGGAGGGGGAAATTCCCCGGCGACGGCTGACCGGGGACCTTCCCGCGCGGATCATTCACGGAGATCTGAAGTACACCAACATTCTGTTCGACGATTTCGAACGCGCGGTGGCGCTGCTGGACTTCGACACATTCATGCAGTCCACCCTGCCGGTGGAAATGGGAGACGCCTTTCGTTCGTGGTGCACGGTCAAGGACTCGCCGACCGGCCCCTATTTCGACGAAGGGCTGTTCGAAGCGGGATGGAGGGGCTATATGGTCTCCCGGCCTCCGTTGAGCCCCGAGGAACGACGATGGATCGTTCCGGGGATCATGCTGCTGCTGATGGAACTGGCCTGCAGGTATCTGTTGGACTACTTCACCGATTCCTACTTCGCCTGGGACCCGAAACGGTTTCCCTCCCGGCCGGCGCACAACCTGTACCGGGCCCGCAGACAGATCGCGGTGCTGGACGACATTCTGGCCAGGGAGAAGGAACTCGGGAGGATTACCGACCTTTCGGAATGATCGTTTCCACCCACCAGCCGCTCTACCTCCCCTGGCCGGGGCTTTTCGCCAAGGCCGCCCACAGCGACCTCCTGGTGCTGCTGGACCACGTACCCTTCCCCATGGGCAGAAGTTTTGTGAGCCGCAACCGGCTCAAGAACGACCGGGGTCCGTTCTGGCTCACCGTCCCGGTGAAACGGAGGGGGCGCAGCAACGACCCCATCAACGTCATTGAAATCGACGAAGGGCGTAACTGGCGGGCGAAGCAGTCGGCGGCTCTGCGCCAGGCGTATGCACACGCGCCCTACCTGACGGACCATCTGGCCTTTTTCGAAGACTTCTTCGCCCGCCCCCGCAGACGGCTCATCGACCTCAATATGGCCGCCATCCGCCATCTGGCGTCGGCGCTGGGGATTTCCACTCGTTTGGCATTGTCGTCCGAAATGGGGATCACGGCGCGCGGGACGGCTCTACCGATCGAGGTGTGCCGGAAAGCTGGCGCCGATATCTATCTGGCGGCGGCCGCTTCGGCCAAGTATCTGGATGAACGAGGTTTTGGCGACGCGGGCATCCGCATCGACTACCGCAGCGCCACGTCCCCCACCTACCCCCAGCTCTGGGGGTCCTACGCGGCCAACCTTTCCGTGCTGGACATGCTGCTTTGCTGCGGCCCCCGAAGCCGAGCACTGGTGGACGGGTCCCTGAAACCCTCGCTGCATTCCCGAGGAGGGTGTTGAAACGGGCAAGGTGCTATTTTGTCGGTTTTGCGCCTTTGCACATGATGAGGGGAGTATAGGTGAAACGGCGGGGATCCACGATGAAGTTGGTGAATTCGGAGGCAAATCCTCCCACTCCTCCGGGATATTCCTCGAACAGGCCTTCCATTTTCGAACAGGTTACTTCCATCTTCTTCGCCCAATTATAGGCATCCTCCTTCCGGATTTTCCCATAAATGAGATGGTGCGGCACGACGTTTACCTCAATGTCGTGAAATCCGAGATCGTAGAGGATCGAATAGAGTCTTCTTCCGGCATACGGGTCGAAGTTGCACTCCTTCTGCAAACGTTCCATCACCTTGTTGATCATCCCCTCCAATCGGGCCGGCATCTCATAGTGATTGAGGGAGTTGTGATCCAGATCGAGCAAACACAGGGTGCCACCCGGTTTGAGCGCGGTGCACAGGTTTTTGATGATCGAGGGGCAGTCGTCCCGAAAATATTCCAATACGAACCTTACCCAGATGAGGTCGAAACCTTCGGCGTCGGTGAGCGGCTCCCGGAGGTTGTGCTGCCGGAAGTCGATTCCGGAGAGATGGCCGTACAGCTTTCGAGCGTGTTGGAGGCGCTTCTCCGAGCCGTCCGCACCGACGATCTCGCCGCCGGGCTGAATGATGTCGCGGAGAATCGAGGTGACCTTTCCCGGACCGCAGCCGGCATCCAGGATTCTTTGCCCCGGTTTCACCCCACACCAGAGCGCCTGTTGTATTACCGCGTCTATGGAAGTTTTTACTTCCAGCCTGACGATTTCCTCATCGTTTTCCATGAGGTAAGAAAATGCTTGAATGTCCATACACAACTCGATTAATGTTTTCAGGGAATGGGATAACCAGTTTTACGCTCTTGGAAGGACAAAAAACCAATAATCCCGGAAATACCTCTAAAATTGGTCCTCTTTATTAGAAAAATCATTTTCGCGAATATTATGATCAGGGGCAGAGTCCATTCATATCGTATACTTTGCGAAAAAGCAAACGGATAATCTGCGTCATGGACGAGTCCCAACCTATATACAACAGCAGGATTATAAAAATATTCCTGGAATATCTCGACAAGTTCTATCCCGAGATAGATTCCGGTTCGGTATTGGAATCTGCGGGAATCAGCAGATACGAAGTAGAAGATCAGGCGCACTGGTTTCGGCAGGAACAAGTCGACGAATTCCACAATATCCTTGTGGCGAGAACGGGGAATCCTGATATTGCCAGGGAAGCGGGGCAATATGCCGTTTCCGCCGAAGCATTCGGCTGGATGAAACAGCATATCCTCGGTTTGGTCAATCAATCTTCCATTTATCTTCTGATGGAGAAACTCTATCCTCTGCTCAGTCGCGGCGCAACGGTGACTGCCAGAAAGCTCGGCTCCAACGAAGTAGAGATCGTTTCCGTCCCCAAACCGGGTGTTGAGGAAAAGCAATACCAATGTGAAAACCGTTTGGGCAGCTTCGAATCGGTGGGAAAACTGTTCACGGGAAAAGTTTCTTCCATAAAACACCCGGAATGTTTCCATCGGGGCGACAAGTTTTGCCGTTACGTCATTTCTTGTGAAGAGGCTCCTTCTCGAACAAGAAGAAGAATACGCAATTATTCCTTTCTTGCGGCCCTTCCCATACTGGCAATCCTCTTTTTTGTTCTGCCCGAAACGTTGTGGAATCTCAGCGCCCTGCTCGGCGCAACAGTCCTTATCGGTCTCTCCTGGCAAGCGGAACGGCTGGAAAAAAGGGAGCTGTTGAAAACAATCGAGGAACAGGGCGATTCCGCCAGGGAGCACCTGGAGGAAGTCAACATCCGGTACAACAACGCGCTGCTGGTACAAGAGATCGGGCAGGCCACCTCCACCATGCGCGACATTACGGAACTTATCCGCACTGTTTGCGCGATCATGCAGAAGCGTTTGGGGTTCGATCGGGGCGCCGTTCTCCTGGCGACCGGGGACAAGTCCCGATTGGCGTATACCGCCGGCTACGGATACAACATGGAACAGGAGGAGTACCTTCGGGGCGTTCAATTCGGCCTGGACAATCCCCACTCCAAGGGGATACTGGTGCGCGCATTCCGAGAGCAGCGCCCCTTCCTTCTCGATGACATCGACGACGTGAAGAAAACCTTTTCCGCCCGCAGCGCCACCCTCGCGGACAGCATCGACGTGCGGGCCCTCATCTGCGTTCCGGTGATCTATGAAAAGGAAACCCTGGGAATCATCGCCGTGGACAACAGCAATTCAAAGCGATCGCTGACCCAGAGTGACATGAATCTGCTCATGGGCGTGGCTTCCCAGACGGCCGTGAGTATCGCCAACGCGGTGTCCTTTCAGAAGCTCCGTGAAAGCGAAACGAAATACCGGGACCTGGTGGAGAACGCCAACAGCATCATTCTGCGCATGGACATTCAGGGGCGCATCACGTTTTACAACGAATTCGCGCAGCGGTTTTTCGGATACACCGAGGATGAAATTCTCGGACGTTCCATCATCGGTGCGATTTTGCCGGACAGCGACAACACCCGAAGCCATTTTTCCTCCCTGATCCGTATGATGACCGACGAACCCGAACGGCACGCCGTGAGCGAAAACGAAAGCCGGTTGCAGGACGGGAGTTCGGTGTGGATCGCCTGGACGTACAAGCCCATCTTCAACGCGGCCGGGAAGTTGAGCGAAATCCTGTGCATCGGCAACGACGTGACCGAGCTGAAACGCGCCAGCAGGGAAAAGAAAGAACTGGAGGCCCAGCTCCAGCGCGCCCAGAAAATGGAGGCATTGGGGACACTGGCCGGAGGCGTGGCTCACGACCTCAACAACATCCTCACCGCCATTGTGAGCTACCCGGAACTCATCCTCATAAACCTTCCGGACGACAGCCCCCTGCGCAAGCCTCTGGAACGAATCAAGCGGTCGGGCGAGAAGGCCGCCGCCGTGGTGCAGGATCTGCTTACGCTGGCCCGACGCGGCGTGGCCGCCACCGAGGTGGTCAACATCAACACCATTTTCAAGGAATACCTGCGCAGCCCCGAATATGAGAACCTGGTGCTCAACAATCCCCGGTTCCTGCTCGAAACCCACCTGGACAAAGACCTCTTCAACATCGTCGGGTCCCCGGTTCACCTGTCCAAGACGTTGATGAACCTCATTTCCAACTCGGTCGAAGCCATGCCCGGCGGAGGGCGGATTCTCATCAGCACGGAAAACCGCTACGTGGATCGACCGGTACGCGGATACACGACCATCACCAAGGGCGAGTACGTCATCTTTCGTATTTCGGACACCGGAGTGGGCATTTCCAAGGAAGATCGCGAACGCATTTTCGAGCCCTTTTACACCAAGAAGGTAATGGGCAGGAGCGGTTCGGGGCTGGGAATGGCCGTGGTCTGGGGAACGGTGAAGGACCATCGGGGCTACATCGATCTGGAGAGTATTCCCGGCAGGGGAACCATCTTCACGCTCTATTTCCCCGCCACCCGCAGGGACCTGATTTCCGACGAGGCCTCCCAGCCGCTCGAATATTTCATGAGCAGGGGGGAAACCATTCTGGTGATCGACGACGAAGAGGACCAGCGGGAAATCGCCTCGGAAATGCTCAAACACCTCGGTTACCTGGTGGATACGGTGGCGAGCGGGGAAGAGGCCGTGGAGTATCTGAAGAGCCGCTCGGCGACGCTCGTTGTGCTTGACATGATCATGGACAATGGAATGGATGGCCTCGAAACGTACCGGAAAATCCTGGAATTGCATCCCGGCCAGAAAGCCGTCATCGCCAGCGGCTATTCTGAAACCGACCGCTTGCGCGAAACACAGCGTCTGGGAGCCGGCAGGTATCTCAAAAAGCCGTATCTCCTCGAACAGATCGGGCTGGCGGTGCGCGCGGAACTGGACAAACCGGACAGGAATCATGCATGACCGTTCCCGGAATACCGAAGGAGGGGTAACGCATTCCTCCTCTTCGGCTCTCCCCGCTCCGCCCGTTTGAAGAATGAAACCGCACTTGCTCGTGGTTCATCATGGTTCGCTCGGAGACGTCGTTGCAACGTTCCCCGCACTCGTCCGGTTGGGGGAGCGGTTCGGAGGAGTGGAACTGCTGTGCCGCCCCTCGATGGGGAAGCTGGCCCGTGACCTGGGGCTGGTGCACGAGCACCACTCCGTCGAATCGGGACGTTTCGCCTCCCTGTACGCCGGCGAGCCGAGTGCCGAAATGCGCCGTTTCATCGGCCGTTTCGATACGGTGCTCCTCTTCTCCTCCTCACCGGACCTTGAGGCCAGGGTGAATGCGGCGGGGGATTGCCGTGTGGTGCGTCTCCCCGCCCGCCCGCCGGAAGGAATGCGTATGCGCGTCGCGGAGTTCATTCTGGCCCGTTTGTGGAAACTCGGGTTGGCGGACACGGAAGAACCTTTTGTGCCTCCCGCCATGAGCGGTGGAGGGGTCCGTACGGTCATCCTGTCCCCTGGATCGGGAAGCCGGAGAAAGAACTGGTCGTTTTTCTGCTTCCTTGACACGGCGCGCCGGCTGGCCGTTCTCGGCCATTCTCCCGAATTCCTCCTCGGTCCGGCAGAGGAACATCTGAGAGGAGAAGCGGGCCGTCATCCGGAGTTTCGCTTCCATCTCCTTGACGACCTTTCCGACTTGGTTCTCCTCCTGCACGGCAGCGGAGGGTATGTCGGCAACGACTCCGGAGTGAGTCATCTGGCGGCATGGCTGGGCCTGCCGTCGGTGGTGATCTTCGGCCCTTCCGACACCCTGCGCTGGACGCCCACGGGCGCCGCCGTTCGTGCGTTGAAGGGAGAAACCCGGTGCGATCCCTGCTTTGAACGGGAGGCTGAAAACTGTTCCGAACCGGTGTGTCTGGCTTCCCTCACCGCCGGGGCGGTCGTCGACGCATTCGTCTCCGTTCGCGCCGACGCGGCAGGTCGATGACGGGTTCGCCGCCGGCCGCTCCACCCTCCGAATTTTCAGCGGCCTGAAAGCCCGACGACATCGAAAGCACCGACACTCTTTACTTCCGGCCTCCTCTGTGCCACAAAAGGAATGCCCACGAAAATCCGCCGGGAGGGGACGATTTTTTTGCGCATGGCTCGTTCCGCGGAAATGGACACGTACGGGAGAGGGGAACGGACAGACGTCCATGTACAACGTCATCAGTTTTTTCGGGATTTTCGTCCTCATGTTCGTCGCGTGGCTGTTTTCTTCCAACCGTCGCCGGATGAACTGGAGGCTGATCGTCTGGGCCGTCGGGCTGCAGCTCATTCTGGCGGGATTCCTCTTCATCCTGCCCTGGGGAACGATCCTGTTCACGGCCGTCAACCAGGCAGTGCTATGGGTCATGGACTGCGCGCTGGAAGGCACCCGGTTCCTCTTCGGCCCGCTCGCCATACCGCCCGGATACACGGGGCCCGCGGGAGAGCCTTCGCCCGGTTTCATCCTCGCTTTTCAGGCACTGCCCAGCATCATTTTCTTCTCGGCCCTCATCTCGGTTCTGTATTACCTGGGGATCATGCCCTTCGTCATCAGACTTTTTTCCCGGGTTTTCACCTCGCTCATGAGAATCAGCGGAGCGGAGGCGCTGTGCGCTTCGTCAAACATTTTCGTGGGAGTGGAATCGTCGGTGACGGTCAGACCCTACCTCGCGGCCATGACCCGATCGGAACTGCTCACCATCCTGACGGCGGGCATGACCACCATCGCTTCCAGCGTTCTGGGGTTTTACAGCCTCATCCTGCATCGGGAATTCCCGACGATCGCAGGGCACTTGGTTTCGGCCTCCCTGCTTTCCGCCCCGGCGGGAGTGGTGATGGCCAAAATCCTCATGCCGGAAACGGACGAGCCCGTGACCCTGGGCGTGGAGGTGCGTCCCTTCTATGAACGCGACGATACGTTGGTCGAAGCGGTGATGAAGGGTGCTCGGGCCGGAGTGCAGCTGGTGGTGGGGGTCGGCGCCATGCTCATCGCTTTCCTGGGCATACTGGCCCTGGTGGATCGCGGAGCCCAGGGGATCGGCGGATACCTGAACGCAATGACGGGATGGCACCTGGACATATCGCTGACGGGTCTGCTCACGTATGTTTTCTACCCCGTTTCCCTCGTGGTGGGCATTCCTCCGGACGACGCCTGGCATGCCGCGCGCCTGATCGGCGAACGGCTGATCGTCACGGAGGTGAAATCCTATCAGGATCTGGCCCAGTTGCTGGCCCGGGGAGCACTGAAGCACGCCCGGTCTCCGGTCATCATCGCCTATGTCCTGTGCGGATTCGCCCACGTGGCGTCAATGGCGATTTTCGTGGGAGGAATATCGGCGCTGGTTCCCGAACGCACCTCGGATTTGGCGAAGCTGGGGCCGAAGGCTTTGCTGGCGGCCACGCTGGGTTGTCTCATGACCGGAGCGGTGGCGGGCACGTTTTTCACCGGCACCGGTTTCCTCGTAAAGTAACGAAGCCGGATTTCCGAAAAAACATTGACTTTGCCGCCGGGATCGACTAACCACAACCGGTGGCGCATTTTTTATCGAGCAAGGAGACAACGTATGGCAGGCGTAGTGGTGGTGGGCACTCAATGGGGAGACGAAGGCAAGGGTAAAATCGTCGACCTGCTCACGGAACATGCAGACATAGTGGTTCGCTATCAGGGCGGTGCAAACGCGGGACACACCATCGTCGTGGGCCGGGAAACCTTCATTCAGCATCTGATCCCCTCGGGCATCCTCTACCCCGAAAAAACGTGCCTCATCGGTAACGGCGTGGTCATCGACCCCAAGGTGCTGTGGGAGGAGATGGAAGAACTTCGCGGCCGGGGTTTTCAGGTGAACGAAAAAAATCTGCGGATCAGTTTTCGCGCGCACATGATCATGCCTTACCACCAGATGCTCGATCAGGTCAGAGAGAAGGTAAAAGGCGAAGGGAAGATCGGCACCACGGGGAGGGGCATCGGTCCCGCCTACGAAGACAAGGTGGCGCGGTGCGGCATCCGGTTTGTCGATTTCATCGACGAGCCGTCTCTGCGTACCCTTTTCGACGCCAACGTGGATACGAAACGCAAGGAAATTGCGATTCTGGGCGGGGACGACTCGGCGCTTTCCGGTACGGAAATGATCAGCGGAATGCTGCCGCTGGCGAATTCTCTGGCCGGATACGGCACCAACGTTTCCCGTGAAGTGTACAACGCGCTGCGCCAGGGCAAGAACGTGCTCTTCGAAGGCGCGCAGGGCACGCATCTGGACGTGGATCACGGAACCTATCCCTTCGTTACCTCTTCGAATCCCATTGCCGGGGGAGCCTGTACGGGAGCCGGCGTGGGGCCGACCGCCATCAACGGCGTGATCGGGGTGGTAAAAGCCTATACCACGCGCGTGGGTTCCGGTGTATTCCCCACCGAGTTGAAGGACGAAACCGGGGACTACCTGCAGCAGAAAGGCGCGGAATTCGGAGCCACCACCGGGCGAAAACGACGCTGCGGCTGGCTCGACACGGTTATCCTCCGTGATGCTTCCCGCTTGAGCGGCCTGAGCGGACTGGCGGTCACCAAGCTCGACGTGCTCACCGGCCTTGACACGGTGAAAATCTGCACCGCTTATGAACTGGACGGCAAGAGAGTGGACGAAGTGCCCGCCCAGTTGAAACAGATGGAGCGGTGCAAACCGGTGTACATAGAACTGCCGGGCTGGCGGGAGGACATCACCAAGGCCAAAAAATTCCAAGATCTGCCCATACACTGCCAGGATTACCTGCGCCAGGTGGAGGAACTCACCGAAACGCCCATCGCGCTGGTTTCAGTGGGACCGGGAAGGGATCAGACCATCATCAGGCGTAATCCCTTCGCCTGAGAATATACGGTCGGATTTTGGGCAACTGAAGGTTAGTGCTTGCAGGAGGCGACCGGCTGGCCGGCGGGAGTACGGGGAGCGATCTTTTTCACCATGCGAAATACCACCGTCCCAATCTCGTCGCCTTCCTTCATATACGGGTTCAACGATTTCACCGGAATCTCCGCACGGGCGGCTGCTTTGTGGCCGCCCGCGTTTCCCATCTCCCCGAAGAGGCGGATAGCCGCCTTGCCGGCGTTCTTCCGATACCCGTCGTTGCGGAAAATCACCACCAGCGTATTACCGTACACTCCTGAAACAATGGACCAGGAGGCTTCGGAGAGCTTCAGGAAAAAGTCGGCCATCTGTACGCATACGTCCGGGCTCACCACGTTTCCCAGGTGCGCATAGGCGATGCTCTTCCAGAATTTCAGATTGTCCATGGCCTTCTTGTAATAGCCCAAAGTCTTCTTCGTGATTTCCGACGACTCGATCTTCTTGACCACGCTGAGGTTGGCGAACCTGAACAGGTAGCGGAAGGCCTTCATGTCCTGTTCGGTGGCTTCGCGAACGAAGTTGTTGGTGTCCGTTTTTATCCCGTAGAAGAGCGCCGACGAAAGCCGGGCCGAAGGAGTGATCCTCGCGGCTTTCACGTACTCCGTGAGCATGGACGCGGTAGCGCCGTATTCCGGCCGTATGTCCACGAACGCGGCATGGCTGAGATTGCCCGGCTTGTGGTGGTCGATGATGATGGAATACTTGTACTGGCTGAATATGCTGTCGTGATGCGGCTGTGAATCCACGATGGCGTATTTGGTAATGTCGTACTTCTTGATGTCCTGGGCGGGATAGAGCGTCACGTTCAACGTACGGATAAGGGTCAGGTTATCCACCCGTTGCACGGGTTTGGAATAAAAGACCATCGCCCCTTTGATCTTTCGCCACAACAGACGCCTGAGCGCCATGGCGCTGCTTATGGCATCCGGATCCGGCGAAATCAGGATCGCCAGCCGATCGTCGGGTTCCACCACTTCGAGCAACCGCTCGTACCGTTCGTGCATGGACAAATGACGGCACGCACCGACGGTCATCAACGTGTTCTGGCGGTTATCGGATTCTTCAATCTTCTTTGCCTGAGCCCTCATAGACATCTACGTCTGCCCTTTCCATAATTCAATACACCGGATAAGCCGCCTTGACTACACGTTCTCTTCGGCATTCACGCGTTCAAAAAGAGCGATCTGCTCCGCCATGGAGAGCTTGCGCGCCCGCTTGTGCGCGCCTCGACATACGGTGCAGCGACTCTCGCTGCAGAATTGGCATTGTCGGCAGTCCGCACACGCATGCTTCTTCCCCCGCATTTCTTCCTTTTGAACGCACGTGAGTAATTCCATCGAAAGCGCTCTTTCCGTCCGGCCTGCTCTTCATATCGGCATAAACGAACTACAGGATAAAGTAAAAAGCATGGAGGCCCATGTCAAGGATTGGCCGAGAAAGAACTCGGCCAACGGAGAGAACTATCGGGAAGGAAGCGAACGGGCGAAGGGCTAATCCCTGCCTACGTAGACGATGAGTTCGTCGCCCGGCTGAAGGCTCTTGCTACGCCCTATCTCGTTCCACTTATAGAAATCTTTGGGGGCGACGCCGTAGCGGCGCGAAAGTTTCGACAGAGTATCCCCAGGGCGAACGCGATGAACGATACGTCGCGGCCCCGACGAGACGGATGATTTGGCGGTAACGGTAGTGGTGTGATCCTTTTTTCGCTCCGACGCCGTGGGGATGGGTATCGGCGATGTGTTTTCCGAGACGGTCAGAACGCTCCCCGTCTTAACGGTTTTCCGGGAAAGGCCGTTGAGCGCCATCAGTTCCTTCACCGAAAGACCGTAATTTTTCGCGATGCGGGAGAGCGTTTCTCCGCGTTTCACCGTGTGCTTTACGAGTTCCCCCCGGCTTTCTCCGCCGGAGGCCACTCGGACGGACGGCTTCAACCGGTCGCTCTGGGCCATCAACTGATCGCTGGCCCCTTTGGGGACTCTGATGACGTAGCCGCCGGAACGGGGCGGGACGACTTTCAGTCGCAGTTCGGGATTCAGCTGGGAGAGATCGTCAATGGAGCAGTCGGCGACCCTCGCCACGTCCTTGAGGCTCAGGGGACCCTTGAGCGATACTTCGTCATATTCGATGGGGGCCTGGAAATCGATGTCGGTGAAACCGTATTTTTGCGGCTCCCTGGCGATGAGGGCCGCCGCGAGAATCCGGGGTACGTAGTCCCTGGTTTCGGGCCTGAAATAGCCGTAGTCGCACAGCTCCCAGAATCCACTCGTGTTGTAGCGTTTGATTCCCCGATCCACCTTGGCCTCGCCGGCGTTGTAAGCCGCCATGGCAAGGTACCAGCAACCGAACTCATCGTGGAGTTTTTTCAGGTATTGGGCTGCGGCGCGGGTGGATTTGACGGGGTCCATCCGCTCGTCCACATACTGATTAATGGTAAGGCCGTTCCGCTTGCCGGTTTCGGCGATGAACTGCCAAGGGCCGGCTGCATGGCTCGGCGAATATGCATTGAGATTGAAACCGCTCTCAATCATAGCCACATAGATGAGGTCCTGCGGCAGATCATAACTTGCCAGGATATCCTGCATCAGGTCTTTATAGCGCGTGGATGACGACATCCACCGCTGGAATACCCCTCGGGCCTCCGTCTGGAAAAAATGAATCTGCTTTTCCACCTGTTCGTTGAGTACGACGGGAAAATCGAGGGCTGCCGGAGGGGGGCATGATTCTTCAGGTTGATTCTGACGTTGAAGGGAAGCGTTCCCTTTTAGTGCTTCAAGCTCCTTTACCACTTCCTGGGACAGGTCTTCCTTGGGACTTCTCGATGCCGTCGACGAACGTTTTCCCTTTGCATCGACCGTGGAAGCGGCGACGGTCGCGTGGTCGTTTGTGCCCGGCGGAGGAGCCGGGCTCGAAACGGCCTTCTGCATTTCGCCTGAAGTGGGGGTGTCCGCGGAAGAGGAATCGGAATCAGGAACGCGGTCATGCAGCAACGGGGCACAGCCCAGAAACAACGCGAGAACAGCCAGGGGAATGAATCGCAACGCCGTCATGCCATTTAATTAGCATGAACCAACCGGAGAGGGCAACAGAAAACTCATATGGCCCCTTCATCGGCCCCTCATTGGCATCACACGCCCCGGACTTGAGGCCCCCATACGGCCTTGTGCAGTTGAAGGGAAAGGTGGATCTTCAAGCCGTCGTCCAGAATCCAGCGGGCGAGGTCCCGTGGTTCCAACGCCCCCCATACCGGGGAAAAATGAACGATGTTGTCCCTGCCACGGGACCGCAGATCGTTCGCCAGCGCCGCGGCGAACCGGTAGTCGGCGCGGTCGGCGAGCACCAGCTTCACCTCGTCCTGCGGAGCGAGGCGGTCGATGTTGCCGTAATCGTTGTGCGGTTCCATCCCGCTGGACGGACATTTGAAATCGACGATCCGCACGGTGCGTTCATCAATCAGTGAAATGTCCAGGCTGCCGTTGGTTTCCACCAGGACCGTATATCCGCCGTCCAGCAGAGCGTCCGCCAGTACGGTCGATTCCGGCTGCAGGAGCGGTTCCCCTCCCGTGATTTCGGCCAACTCGCACGGATGGGACGACAGCCGTCGCACGATCTCCTCCACCGACATCGACCTGCCTTCCTCGTACGCGTAGGTCGTATCGCACCAGGAACAGCGGAGGTTGCAGCCGGTGAGCCGCACAAAGACGCAGGGCCACCCGGCATACGAGGATTCGCCCTGTAGCGAAAAAAAGATTTCGTTCACCAGCAGCGGCATGAGTCCAAAAAACCTTCCCTGTGCGGTTGCCGCTCCCGCGGTGACGGATCGCCGGGAGAGCGATTGACAAAAGCCGGAAAAAGGCGTTACAAAACGAAGCTTACATGTTGCGCCCCCCTCGGGCAAGCCTTTGTCTGCGTGCAGGATAAGAATGGCTTCCATACTCGAAATTCCCGTTTTCCCCTTTACCGCCATCGTGGGCCAGGATGAGATGAAACGAGCGCTCATGCTCAATGTCATCTCGCCCGCCGTGGGCGGCGTGCTCGTCAAGGGCGAACGCGGCACCGCCAAATCGACCGTGGTGCGCGGCCTGGCCAATCTGCTGCCTCCGCTCGAAGTGGTACGTGACTGCCCGTTTCATTGCCATCCGCGAAATCCCGGACGCATGTGCCCGTTCTGTCTGGAACGGTTTCAGCGGGGCGAGCAACTGGAGAGCGACGTCCGCAGGCGGCGCGTGGTGAACCTGCCCATCGGCGTCACCGAAGACCGTCTGCTGGGCACCCTGGACCTGGAAACGGCCATTACCGAAGGACGAAGACGTTTCGAACCCGGCCTCCTCGCCGACGCGAACCGGGCGTTTCTCTATGTGGATGAAGTCAACCTGCTCAGCGACCACATCGTGGACCTGCTGCTGGACGTAGCGGCCATGGGAGTAAACCGCGTGGAACGCGAGGGACTCTCCTTTTCGCACCCCAGCAGTTTCATCCTGGTGGGCACCATGAATCCCGAGGAAGGGGACCTTCGTCCGCAGCTCCTGGACCGTTTCGGTCTGTGCGTGGAAGTGGTGGGGCTCAAGGACTTCGCCGTGCGGAGCGAAGTGGTTCGCCGGCGCATGGCCTTCGAGGAAAACCCCGATTCGTTCATCGCCGCCTGGAAGCCGCAGGAAGAAGACCTTTCGCGACGGCTCGAAGAGGCCGCGCTTCGGCTTACGTCCGTGGAGGTGCCGGACCGCGCCGTCGAACTGGCCGGTCGCCTTTCGGTCGCCATGGGAGCCGAAGGCCACCGTTCGGACCTGACCATCGTCAAGGCGTCCCGCGCCATGGCCGCCCTGGACGGAAAAGACAGCGTTTCGGAAAAGGAACTGGTGCAGGCGGCCGAGATGGCGCTGAGGCACCGGGTCCGCCAGAAGGGGTTGAGCGATTCCGCCTTCGATCGAAAAAAGCTCGAAAACGCAATGGAAAAGATCAAGGAGCAGGAAGAAGAACCCGAAGGAACTCCCCAGGCGGAAATCGAGATAAAAAAAAAGATTACACTCCGGTAGGCCAGCCGCACGTCACGGCTGAAAAAACCCCGATCGACTACCGCTTTTTCGCTTCGGCCATCCCCCTGGAACGACTCATCATCCGCGCCGCTCCCGGCAGGCGCAGGGGGGCGCTGATCGACGATCTACGGGGGCTTTCGGCCCTGGACCGTCCCCTGGGCGACGAACCGCCCGCCGACCTCTCCATCAACGGCACCCTCAAGGCCGCCGCGCCGCATCAGCACCAGCGCGGGCGGCAGGGTACCATGGTTATCACCATGCGCGATCTCTACCGGAGGCTGCGGGAACGCAGGGCGGGCCACGCCATCGCGTTCGTCATCGACGCCAGCGCCTCCATGCGCGGGAATGACAAGATGCTCCGGGTCAAAGGCATGATCCGCTCCTTTCTGGACGAAATTTACCTCAACCGGGACCGGGTGGCCGTTATCGCCTTCCGCCATGACAAGGCCGAACTGGTGCTTCCGTTCACGCACAATCTCAGCAGGGCGGGCAGAAGCCTGGACCTGCTCGCCGTGGGAGGCAAGACGCCCCTGTCCGAGGGGTTGGACCTGGCATTCAGGACCCTGCGCCGGGAAAAATACCAGGACCCCAGGACCGTTCCGCTGCTCGTGCTTTTTTCGGACGGGAAACCCAACGCGTCATTGACCGGCGAGGACCCGCTGAAGGAAACCATGAACGTGTGCGAACGGATACGACGAAACCGCACCCGGGCGATCTTCATCGACACGGAAACCGACCCCCTTGCCTTCGGATA
This sequence comes from uncultured delta proteobacterium, assembly GCA_963826125.1. GTDB lineage: Bacteria > Desulfobacterota > Desulfarculia > JACQYL01 > CAWGVV01 > CAWGVV01. The sequence goes on from CAWGVV010000001.1 coordinate 3,147,013, forward strand.
CGGCCCGGACATCGCTCACGCCATGGGGGGGCTCTACGTAAACATCGCGCAATTGTTAAAAAACAGGGGACACAGGTGGTAACGGTTTCCCGGCGGGCGGATAATGGAGTCGGAGCGGGCCCGAGCGGAGGAGGAAAAAAACATGGCTGATTCTTTCGTGAACTGGTGGCAGCATCTGCCGGGAAGCATGGACCCGGTGATGTTCGGCATAGGCCCCCTTCACGTACGCTGGTACGGCTTTATGTATCTCGTGGTGCTGGGCTGCACCTATTTCCTGTCCCGTTACCGCATCCGCAAGGGCGAGGTGAACATCTCGCTGCCGATGCTCGAATCCGTGATTTTCTGGGGAATGGTTTCCGTACTGGTCGGAGCACGGTTGGGATACGTGCTTTTCTACAATTTTCCCTACTACAGCCGGCATCCGCTGGAAATCTTCCTGCCGGTGGAATTCGAACCGGCCTTTCGGTTTGTCGGGTACAGCGGCATGTCGTTCCACGGCGGCCTGATAGGGCTGCTGATCGCCATCCTCGTCCTGGAACGCCGCTACCGTCTGGGGACCTTCGCCGTCACCGATCTGCTGGCGACGACCTTTCCCCTGGGCTACACCTTCGGCCGGCTGGGGAACTTCATCAACGGCGAACTCTACGGCCGCGTGACCGACGGTTGGTACGGCATGTATTTCCCCTATGACCCTACGAAAAAACTGCGCCATCCATCCCAGTTGTACGAGGCTTTCCTGGAAGGAATCGTGCTCTTCACCTTCATGTGGTCCATCCGCAACCGCAAACCGTTCCGGGGTTTTCATTCCGCGGTATATCTCATAGGGTACGGGATACTGCGTTTCATCGTGGAATTCGCGCGCAAGCCGGATGACCAGCTCGGCCTGCTGGCAGGCGGCTTTTCCATGGGCCAGTACCTGTGCATGGGCATGATCGTCCTGGGGACGAGTTTTCTCGTCGTGAGGTCCCTCGGCAAATAAAGCCGAAACAATCTTCGGCCATGGTGGTAAGCGCCATGAAGGGATCCGTTCGTCTATTCACGATCGATCAGCAGATCGATCGTTCAACGTTCTGGAGCGATGTCGTCATTCTCGTCGGCATTGGGGTGGTGCTCTATGTCGGCGTCGAACTGGCACGGCAGGGCTCGGCCTCACTCGGCGGAACGCCCGTCTCCCTCTCGCCCCGGGAACTCCCCATTTACACGCTCCTTTCCCTGAAACGCATGTTCCTGGCCTATGTCATCTCCTTCCTCTTCACGCTTTTCTACGGTTATGCGGCGGCCTATCATCGAACCGCCGAGCGGTTTCTCATGCCGGTGCTGGACGTTCTGCAAAGCGTCCCGATCCTTTCCTTCCTGCCGGTGGTCCTGCTGAGCCTCAGCGCCATCCTGCCCCAGGAAACGGCGGTGGAACTGGCGTCGGTCATTCTGATCGTCACGAGCCAGGTGTGGAACCTCACCTTTTCCTGGTATCAGTCGCTCATCACCGTTCCGAAAGATTTGCACGAGGCCGGCACGATTTTTCTTTTCAACCCCCTGCTCCGCTTCAAGGTGATCGAAATGCCTTTCGCGGCCATCAGCCTCATCTGGAACAGCATGATGAGCTGGGCCGGAGGCTGGTTCTTCCTCATGGCGGCCGAAATTTTCACCGTGGGGCAAAAGAACTTCCGGCTGCCGGGACTCGGCGCCTACCTCTCCGAAGCGGCCGGCCGGGGCGACCTGAAAGCCGTCCTCTGGGGCGTCGCGACCCTCGTTCTGGTCATCGTGGTCCTGGACCAGTTCGTCTGGCGTCCGCTGTTGGTATGGTCGGACCGCTTCAAGCTGGAAATGGTCGAGAGCGAGGGTGCCCTCTCATCCTGGTTCTACGACGTGCTGGTGGACTCCCGACTTCTGCGCTGGCTTCTGGAAAAGACGGTTCATCCCGTTTCGGAAGGTCTCGACTCGCTCTTCTCCCTGCTTTTCCGGGAACGAACGGAGTCGCGGCGAACGTCTCCGCTCTCCCGCATCGGGTACGTTCTTCTCGGCATCTTCTGCGGCGCGGCGCTGGTCTACGGTACCTGGCGGGCCGGTTCCCTGCTGTGGATCGTCAGCGGGCGGCAGTGGGCGCGCATCGCCGTCGGCCTGGGGGCGACCCTCCTGCGAGTGCTGGCGGCCCTGATCGTTGCGTTTGCCTGGACCGTGCCCCTGGGCGTGGCCATCGGCACCAACCGGAAACTGGCGGCAATTCTTCAGCCCCTGGTACAGATCGCCGCATCGGTGCCCGCCACGGCCCTGTTTCCCGTGTTCCTGCTGTTCCTGCTGCACGTCCCGGCCGGACTCAACCTGGCGGCGATCCTGCTCATGCTCATGGGTACCCAGTGGTATCTCCTCTTCAACATCATCGCCGGAGCCGCCGTCATTCCGCAGGACCTGAAATACACCGCAACCCTTTTAAAGATACGCGGGTGGGAGCGCTGGAAAACCCTGGTGCTGCCCGCCCTGTTTCCCTATATGATCACCGGCGGCATCGCGGCCGGGGGCGGGGCCTGGAACGCCAGCATCATCGCGGAACACGTTCATTTCGGCGGGCACACGTTCCAGACCGTGGGCATCGGTTCGCTCATCGCCGAAGCCACCGCCGCGGGCGATTTTTCGCTGCTGCTCGCTTCCACCGTGAGCATGATCGTGGCGGTGGTGCTGATCAACCGGCTTTGGTGGCGACGGCTCTACCGGCTGGCCGAAGAACGGTACCGAATGGAGTGATGGTTATGACCGAGAATGCCGCGTTGATGGAACTGAACAAGGTGAGCCAGACGTATGGCGGAAAAGGGCGCGTTTTCGTGGCCATCAGGGACGTGAGCCTCTCCCTGAAAGACGGCGAATTCGTTGCGCTGCTGGGGCCGTCCGGGTGCGGTAAAAGCACTCTGCTGCGAATCATCACCGGGCTTCAGCACCCCTCCACGGGTGAAGTGCTGTACCGGGGGGTTCCGCTGAAAGGGGTCAATCCCCACGCCGCCATGGTATTTCAGACCTTCGCCCTCTTCCCCTGGCTGACGGTGCTCGACAATGTGGAGGTGGCGCTCAAGGCGCGGGGCATTCCGCCCGCCCTGCGTACGGCCCGTGCAGTGGATCTGCTCGACCGCGTCGGCCTGGACGGGTTCGAAACCGCCTATCCCCGTGAACTCTCCGGAGGCATGCGGCAGAAAGTCGGGTTTGCCCGGGCCATGGCCATCGAGCCGGAATTGCTCTGCATGGACGAACCCTTTTCCGCATTGGACGTGCTCAGCGCGGAAGCCCTGAGGGGCGAGCTGCTGGAACTTTGGACGAGCGGCAAGATTCCCACCCGTGCCCTGCTCATGGTGACGCACAGCATCGAAGAAGCGGTCTACATGGCCGACCGCATCGTGGTGATGGAAAAGGGCCCCGGCCACGTAGTCAACGAAGTGGCCGTTCCCCTGCCCCATCCCCGGAAACGCAAATCCCAGCGCTTTCTGGACCTCGTGGACCAGGTGTACGCCATTCTGGCGGGGCAAACCCAGCCGGAACACGTGGAACTCGGTACCCCTCCCGGCGAGCCGGGCCGGACGCGCGCCCTGCCCCAGGTGAGCATCAACGAGCTGTCGGCCTTTCTGGAACACGCCGCCCAACTCCCCGGAGGCCGGGGCGACATCTACCGCATGGCGGAAGAACTGCAGATCAATTCGGAGAGCGTGCTGCGCCTTACCGAAGGAGCGGAACTGCTGGCATTCGTGACCATCACCCAGGGCGACGCCCTCCTGACCTCGTTGGGCGAAACCTTTGCCGATGCGAGCATTCTGGCTCGCAAGGAGATTTTCGCCGCCCGGATCAAACGGCTGCCCATCATCCGGTGGCTCATGTCTCTGCTGGAAGCCGCCGAAAACCATCAGCTGGAGTGGGACGTGGTGCGGACCGCCCTGGAACTGGAATTTCCCCCGGAAGAGGCGGAACAGCAACTCGATACGGCCGTCCGCTGGGGCCGGTACGCGGAGATTCTTTCCTACGAAGACGATGCGGAGATGATCTATCTGGAGCCGCCCACCCAATCGGCGGGTACGGCTTGAGGGTTCATGAAGCTGGCTCGGGGGACCTTGTTTTCCGAGCAGGCCCCCCGATTCATCATAATCAGTCGCCGGATTCGTCTTCTTCCAGCGTCAATACGTCGAAGCCCCACTTTTTCAATGCCGCCATGCCGCCCTGCAGATTGAGGGTATCGCAGAGGCCGGCCGCATCCAGAACGATCTGGGATTCGTAGGATCGCACTCCCGAATTGCACACCAGCACCAGCTTCTTGTCCCTGGGGACTTCGTCCAGCCGACGGCGCAGTTCGTCCTGCGGGATGTTGACCCACACCGACGGGTACTTTTCCGCGTACGGCGTTGCATTGCCCGGTCCGCGCACGTCCAGGAAGATCACCTCCCCGGCGTGGCGCTGTGCGAAAAACGAGCGGAAGCCCCGCACGTCGACGGTGCGGTTCTTGGCCGCCAGGATGTTCTCGGCCGTGTTTCCCAGAGCGTTCACGATGTCCATGGCCGCCGCGAAGGGCGGGGAGTAGGCGATTTCCAGGTTGCTCACGTCGCTCACCGTGGGCTTGTAGGGGAGCAGCGCGCCCACGGCGTTCACCCGGCCGTCCACTCCGTTGGTTTTCGCTCCGAGCCCCTGTACCCCCAACACCCGGCCGGAAGGCTTTTCCACGATGAGGCTCATGTAGAGCAGTTCCATCTCCGGATAGAAATGGGCCCGGTCGGCCTGCACCACGAAGGCGTCGAAGGCGTCGAAACCGGCGGCCCGTGCCTGAGCCAGCGTGAGGCCCGAACGGGCCACGGCCAGATCGAAAATCTTGATGATGAAGCTCCCCACGATTCCGGGGAACCGGGCGTCGCCTCCCGCCAGGTTGGTTCCGATGATCCTCCCCTGGCGGTTGGACAGCGATCCCGACGACAGGTACACGTATTCGCCGGTAATCAGGTTCCGGTTCTCGATGCAGTCGCCGCCCGCGTAGATGTCCGGGTCGCTGGTGACGAACCGATCATCCACCTTGATTCCTCCGCGCGGAGTGATTTCCAGGCCGCACGATTTGGCCAGATCCGAATTGGGCTTCACGCCCACGGCCATGATCACCAGGTCGGCATCGATGGTCCGTTTATCCGTAACCACCCGTTCCACCGCGCCGTCGCCTTCTATGGCTTTCACCGTTTCTCCCAGGTGAAAAACCACGTCGTGCTCCTCCATGGCCTTCTGCGCCATGGAAGCGATGACCGGTTCGACTGCTCCCGGAAGAACCTGGTCCATGATTTCCACCACGGCGGTTTCGATTCCCCAAAGGTCGGAAAACGCTTCGGCCATTTCCAATCCGATGGCGCCCGCCCCCACGATCACCGCCGACCCCACCTTGCCCTTGGAAACCATCTCCTTGATGGCCTGGGCTTCGTTCAGATTGGACACGGCGTACACGCCGGGAAGATCGGCGCCGGGAATGGGCAGACTCCGCGGAATGCTTCCGGTGGCCAGCACCAGCTTGTCATAGGGCAGCGATTGCTCCTCGCCCGTATCGACATTGCGCACATGGACGGATTTATTTTTCCGGTCAATGGACGCCGCCTCGGTGCGGGTCAACACCCGGACGTCCTTGGCTTCCCGGAAGAACTTCTCGTCGCGCAGCATGTGGAAGCTGGTGGACTGGAGCTGGGCCGCATCGCTCACGTCCCCGCCCACAAAATAGGGAATCCCGCATCCACCGTAGGAGATGATCCGGTCGCGATCCACCAGGGTGACTGTGGCGTCGGGCATGAGCCGCTTGAGGCGGCACGCGGTTTTGGGGCCGAGCGCCACCGCGCCGATAATGACTACGTTGAGGGGCATAAGAAGGGCCTCCTTGTTTCGAGAACGAGAGCGCTTTCGGGAGAACCTTTTTTCGGAAAAAAAGGTTCTCCCGAACCCTCTCCAAAAAACTTTTCAAAATTTCTCCCCCTCCGGGGGGAGAAACGCAGACCGTTGACAAATCCTCTCGGCCGTCACCCCGGCGAAAGCCGGGGTCCAGAAGCGATTGAAATTACTGGATTCCGGCTTTCGCCGGAATGACGAACGCTACCAAGGTACTGTTTTTCAAAACAATCTCGTTCCCAAGTGCAACTTGGGAACGAGAAGCGTGGCGGCGTCATCGATACTCTACTCAAGGGAAACCGGATACACGGTTGCCCTCACTCCAACCGTCTCCCGGAGGGAGATGGCAACTTGAAGTTTTCCCGGAGGGGTCCGGGGAACCGCCTTTTTCAAAAGGGGGGTTCCCTGCACATTCATCTTTTTCTCTTAATTCCGTTTTTTCTTATTACTCCGCCGCCACGGGATTTTTCAGGATGCCGATTTTCTCGATTTCCACTTCCACCACGTCGCCCGGTTTCATGAAGACCGGGGGCTTGCGGGCGAAGCCCACGCCTTCGGGCGTGCCGGTGAGGATGATCGTGCCCGGAAGCAGCGTCGCCACCTGGGAAACGTAGCTGATGAGCTTGCGGCAGTCGAAGATCATGTCGGCCGTATTGGAATTTTGCATGGTCTGGCCGTTGAGGCGCAGGCTGATGGACAGATGGAACGGATCGATGTCCGTGACAAGCACCGGTCCCAGGGGGCAGAAGGTGTCGAAGGTTTTGCCGCGGGACCATTGCTTGTCGCCGAACTGTGCGTCACGGCAGGAAACGTCGTTGGCGCAGGTGTAGCCGAGCACGTAGTCCAGGGCGTTTTCTTCCGCGATGTTCTTCCCCTTTTTCCCGATAACGATGCACAATTCCGCCTCGTAGTCGATGGACTGGGGCAGCATGCGGGGGATAAGGATTGGCTTACCGGGTCCGGTGACTGCCGTGGTGGTCTTCAGGAAGATCAACGGATTCTTGGGCGGTTCCATTCCCCCTTCCTTGGCGTGTCTGCCGTAGTTGAGGCCGATGCAGTAGATGTTGGGCGGGTCGATGGGGGCCATGAGTTCCGCGCCGGAGAACGGTGCCTTTTCCGATGTGGGGGTCAACGCCGCCAGCGGATGGCCCTGGGCCACGGTGATGTCTTCCCCTTCCCAGATGCCGTAGGTGGGATTTCCTTTATATTGGAAACGAACGATATTCATAAAACCTTTCCTCCCTTTCCCTCGATTTCGCTCAGCGCCACCCGGATATACCGCAAAAAAAACGGTGTTGCCAGTGTATCGTGCGGGAACGCGCCGGACGATCGTTCACAGAAACATGGTCATGAACAGCGCGACCAGAGCCGTGGCGGCGAAAAGCATGCGGGCCGCGGCGGCGGCATGTTCGACGTCCACGGGTTCGGTGCCGTCGCCCAACACCGGTTTTTCCTTGATTTTGCCGAAGTAAACGGACGGCCCTCCCAGCCGGACGTGCAGTGCCCCGGCCATGGCCGCTTCCGGATGTCCGGCATTGGGGCTGTCGTGCTTGCGCGCATCCCGTCGCCAGACCCGCCAGGCGGATCGATAATCCAGCCGCAGCACGGCTGCGGCCGCCACCAGGGAGAGCGCCGTGATCCGGGCCGGAATGTAATTGGCCACGTCGTCCAGCCGGGCCCCGAACCAGCCAAAGTCGCGGTAGCGTTCGTTCTTGTATCCTATCATGGAATCGATGGTGCTCGCCGCCTTGTAGGCCATGGCGAGCGCGGGACCTCCCAGCGCCAGATAGAACAGCGGGGCGATGACGCCGTCGGACAGGTTTTCGCTCATGGTTTCGATCACTGCCCGGAGAATTCCCTCCCGGTCGAGACGCGACGTATCCCGGCTCACGATGCGGGAGAGCATAGTGCGGGCCAGACCGACGTCGTTTTGCCGTACTGCCTCCACCACCAGCCACGATTCCCGGTACAGCGCCTTGAGCGCCAGGGTCGTGTATCCGATGAACACCGCGACGCACCACCAGACGACGGAGGACAGCTCCGCGGCCAGACCGAGGACGGCCCGGGTGATGAGCCAGGTCGCGAACACCACGACGATGGTGAGGGCCACGCCCGCCCATTTCAACTGCCGGGGGGAAGCCGCCAGTGGGCGGGAAAAGCGCTCCAACCGGTCTATACCCCAGCCGATGCCGCGCACGGGGTGAGGAAACCGCTGGGGATCGCCCAGAATGAGGTCCAGAACCAGAGCGGCCCAGAAGATGGACGGAGTCACGGAGCGGTTACCTTTCCCCTATACGGTGGAACGGGTGAGTGCTTGCCGCCGCATTCCACGGCGGGTACAGTGTTTTGCCATGGCGAAGCGCGGACACAAGAGACGTATTGTAGGACCGTGGGCGGCCGGGGTCAAACCCGCAGTGAGGGATTTTTCGTGTTGATCAGCGCCAGCAGACGAACTGACGTTCCCGCGTTCCATGGCGATTGGTTCATGCGGCGGGTGCGGGAAGGATTCGTGGAGGTGGCGAACCCGTTCAATCCCAAACAGGTGAAGCGGCACAGCCTGCTGCTGGAGGACGTGGACGCGTTCGTCTTCTGGACCAAGAACCCGCGTCATTTCTTTTCGCACCTGGACGAATTGGACGAGCGCGGCTATCATTATTTGTTCCAGTTCACCCTGAACGACTACCCGCGATTGCTGGAACCGTCCATGGAACCGTTCGAACGGCGGGTGGAAACGTTCCTGGACCTAAGCGACCGTATTGGACCGCACCGGGTCCTGTGGCGCTACGATCCCATCGTCATTTCAAGCCTCACCCCGTGGGACTACCATGTGGAGCGGATCGGCCGGACCGCCGAACGACTGCGGGGCCACACGGAACGGCTCACGGTGAGCTTCGTGGATTTCTACGGCAAGGTGAAGAAGCGGTTCCGCCGGCTGAGCGAAGCGGAGTCCGTCACCTTCACGGACGTTCACGAGGAGGCGTGCGACGCAGAACTGGAACGGCTCTGCGGTTTTCTGCGGGAAACGGGAGGCCGCAATGGTCTGGCCGTATCATCCTGTTCGGAGAAGGCCGACCTGAACCGTTTCGGCATTCCTCCCGGAGCGTGCATCGACGGCGAACTCATTAAACGCGTTTTCTCCCTTGAAAAACACTTCCCCCGCGATTCCCACCAGCGCAAGGAATGTCTCTGCGCAAAGTCCGCGGACATCGGCGCGTACGACACCTGCCCGGCCGGATGTGTGTATTGCTATGGATGTTGAAGCACCGTTTTCGGCGGCCGATCCGTAATTAATTAAAGCATAAATTAATTACGTGTTGACTTTATTCGACGATCTCCGTAAGGTACTCACATTGCTTGCCGGACGCTACCTTACCGAAAAATGATATGTATACTGTCTACAGAAAACCAACGTGCCGGCCATAAACCAGATGCTCCATAAGAGGGGAAAAACAACGGAGGACAGCCAGCAACTTTTACCGGGAATATACTATAAGGAGGCGTTGGGTATGAAGAAGGCAGTAGCGGTGTTCATCTCTCTGTTCGTGGTCCTCGGGTTCGCGTCCATGCTCTGCATGGACAGCGCCTCGGCCGAAACCATCGAACTCAAGTTGGCCCACGGGTTCACGCCCAAACATACCATGCAGGTGAAGGTATTCGAGCCGTGGGCGGAAAAGATCACGAAGCTCACACACGGCAAGGTAAAATTCACCATGTTCCCCGGCGGCGCGCTGGGAAAAATGCCCGACCACTATTCGCTGGTGGAAAAAGGCCTCGCCGACATCGTCTACATCCTGCAGGATTACACCCCCGGCCGTTTCCCCATGACCACCGTCTTCGAATTGCCTTTCATGATCCCCAATGCCACCAAGTGTTCGGAGGCCATGTGGAAGATCTATGAAAAATTCCCCGCATTCCGGAAAGAATACAGCAAGGTAAAGGTGCTGGCGCTGTTCGCTCATCCCCCGGGAGACTTCCACACCACCAAGGTGCCCATCAGGAACATCGATGATTTTAAAGGTCTGAAGATACGAACCGCGACTCCGAGCGTAACCCAGGCCCTGAAAATCTTCGGCGCGGCTCCCGTGAACATGCCCATTACCGAAACCTATACGGCCTTGGAACGCGGTGTGGTCGACGGCACCGTGGTGCCCTGGGAAGGCGTTGCAACCTTCAAGCTGAACGAGCTGCTCAAGTATTCCACTCCGGCCAAATTCTATACCGTCACCATGGCCCTGCTCATGAACAAGAAAAAATGGGATTCGCTGCCCGAAGATGTGAAGAAAGTCATATCGGAGAACTCCGGCTTGTCCCTGTCCATGGAATGCGGCAGGGTGTACGACGAAACCGATCAGCCGAACAAGGAAATCTGTTTGAAGTCCGGAATGCAGGTGGTCGAACTGTCTCCTGAAGCCAAGGCCACTTTGAAGTCGGTCACCGAGCCGATCCGAGAAGATTGGGTCAAGGAAATGAAGGCCAAGGGTCTGCCCGGGAAAGAGGTGCTGGACGCGGCCATCAATCTCCTGAAGTGACCCCCGAAAAGTTATCCTGACAACTTCATAAAAGAACAACGACACCTCCTTTCGTGATCCTCCTCCCACGGAGGACCGCGGAAGGGCGGCCTGTATCTTCAATTCGATTTTCTGCAAAATGAGGTAGTCGTACGCATGGCAGTTCAAACCGTCCTGAAAAAAATGGGGCTGGTCAGCTCCGTGTTGGCCGTTTTCGGAGCCATCGCGCTTTTCGGAATGATGTTGTTGACACTGGCTGACGTGGTAGGCCGGTACGTCTTCAATTCCCCCGTTCTCGGCGCCTTCGAGATCACCGAATTCCTCGTGCTGATTCTCATTTTCTCCTTTCTCGCGTACACCCAAGCCCAGAAAACGCATGTTTCCGTCGATCTCATCTTCAATTGCCTCCCGCGGAAGGCTCGGACCGTGGTGGACATCTTCAACCATGCGGTCTGCTTCCTGTTCATGATCCTGATCACGTGGATGAGTGCGCTTAACGCCCTGGATTTGAAGGAGGTGGGGGAAAATTCCCCCAACCTGACGATTCCCGATTACCCCTTCGCCTTTTTTCTGGTGCTCGGCTGTGCGGTGACATCATTTGAATTTTTGAGGGATTTGATTGGTCTGTTCGCAAATCTGAAAGAAGGCGACGAATAATGAGTTCGGAACTGATCGGTCTTGTCGGCATCGTGGCGCTCTTCTTTTTCCTGGCTCTTCGTATGTACATCGGCATCGCCATGGCCCTGGTGGGATTTCTGGGGTTGTGGTGCCTGGTCGGATTCCAGGCCGGTTCGTCCATACTGGGACTCACGCCCCTGTCCGAGGGGTCTTCGTACACCCTGAGCGTCATCCCCCTTTTCGTGCTCATGGGACAGTTCGCGTTCCTCTCCGGTATCAGCCGGGACATTTACAGGACCGTCAACGTCTGGATGGGCCACATGAGGGGCGGGCTCGCCATGGCCACCATCGTTGCCTGCGCGGGTTTTGCCGCCATCTGCGGGTCCTCCCTGGCCACGGGAGCCACCATGGCCATGGTGGCAATCCCGGAAATGGACAGATACGACTATGATCCCCGGTTGTCCACGGGCTGTGTGGCCGCGGGCGGCACGCTGGGCATTCTGATCCCCCCCAGCATCGGTTTCGTCATCTACGGCATCCTGACGGAACTCTCCATCGGCAAGCTCTTCATGGCCGGTTTTTTGCCGGGATTCCTTCTGGCCTCTCTCTTCATCGCCGCAATTTACATCCAGTGTCGAATCAATCCCAAAATGGGGCCGAGTAGTGATCCCACGACATGGCGTATGAAGATTCGATCGCTGAGCGGAACGTGGGGCATGCTGGTGTTGTTCAGCATTGTGATGGGAGGAATCTACCTGGGAATTTTCACGCCCACGGAAGCGGCCGGGGTGGGGGCATTCGGGGCTTTCCTGTTCGCGGTGTTGAGGAAGAAAATCACCTTCGTCACCCTGTTTCAGAGTCTCATCGACACGGGCAAAACCACGGCCATGATTTTTCTCATCATCATCGGGGCCACTATTTTCTCGTCCTTCCTGGGCATGACCAAACTCCCCATGGAGCTGGCCGACCTGATCTCGAATCTTTCGCTGCCCAGAACCCTGGTCCTGGTGGCGATTATCCTGGTCTACGTAGCGCTGGGGTGCGTCATGGACTGCTACGCCATCATGATCCTGACCGTGCCGATCCTCTTCCCGGTCATCGAGGCGCTGAAGTTCGACCCCATCTGGTTCGGCGTCGTGATGGTGATCGTTCTGGAGGTGGGCCTCATCACGCCCCCGGTAGGGCTCAACGTCTTCGTGATCAAGGGGGCCGTCCCGAACGTGCCCATGACCACCATCTTCCGGGGAATCTGGCCCTTCGTATTCGCCGCCCTGGTCTTGATCGTGATCCTGATGATCTTCCCGGAAATCGCCACCTTCCTGCCCGAGCAGATGAAAAAATAGCGGCGACGATCCCCTGCCTGAAGGCAGAAAACGGCACGGCAAAAAAAGGAGAGGCCGGGTAATCCCCGGCCCCGTACCGAAAAGTTCAATTCCCGGACGCTACTCGGTCTTGATTTCGATCTTCCTCGGCTTGGCGTGTTCCGCCTTGGGAAGCCGCAGGCAAAGCACCCCGTCCTTCATCTTGGCGTCGATGCCGTTGCGGTCCACGGTATTGGGCAGAATGAAGGAGCGGGAAAAATCACCCACCCGATATTCCTGATAGGAAGCCCTCGACTCGTATGGCGGAACGTATGATTTTCCGTAGATGGTCAACCGGTCGTTTTCCAGATCGATGGTGACCCCGTCCTTCTCCACGCCCGGCATGTCCACTTCGACGTGCAGGGCATCCTTGTCTTCGTAGATGTCCGCGTCGGGGATGAACATCGGACCGCCGCTCGTGGTTTCCGCGCTGGTCTGAACGCCTCGCTTTCCTTGTACCTGAAGCTCTTTATCGGCCATGACATTCACCTCCCTACGCGTTCTTCACCTCTATTTGTCTCGGTTTGGCCGCTTCCGTCTTCGGAAGGGTCAGCGTGAGCACCCCGTTTTTGTACTCTGCGCCCACTTTGGCGGCATCGATCTCTTCGGGAAGACTCACGATCCTGCTGAATGAACCGCCGGTTCTCTCTCTGCGATGATAGGTGATTCCCTCACCGGTATGTTCGATCTTCCGTACCCCCTTGATGGTGACGTTCTTGCCGTGTACGGAAATATCGAGTGTGCTGCTGTCGATACCCGGAAGCTCAGCGGTGACGTAACTGTTGTTTTCGTCCCGGTAGATGTTCACCGCGGGATACACGGTCGGCTCCGAAATACCCGACTGGAAGTTGCTGAAAAGGGAATCCAGACTCCTGCGAAAATCGCGAATCGTTTGATATGGATCGCTCGCAAAGGGATCTCTGAAACGAATTACCGCCATTGCTGCACCTCCTCCTAATTGATTTTAACCTTGACCTCTTCCTTCTTTTCCCTCGCGCTCTTAGGGAGTTGGATCTTCAGAATGCCGTTTTTATGCGTCGCGGAAATTTTTTCCGCCACCACCTCCGCAGGCAGTTCAATATCCCTTCTGAATTTTCCGTAACTTCTTTCGACGCGATGGTAACTTTCGTTCTTTTCTTCCTTTTCCTGCTTCTTCTCCCCCTGGATGGTCAGCATATTCCCGCTCAGGGACACTTCAATGTCCTTTGCCTCCATCCCGGGTATCTCCGCTTTCACCGTCACGACTTCATCGGTTTCCGTGACGTCCACCTGCGGACGCCATTCCGATCGTCGTAACCCTTCAAACGGCCTTACGGGGAAGCCGCTGAAGAAAGTTTCAAAAAGGTCTTCCACCTCTTTGCGGAAGGACTGCACTTCACCCTCGCTTTTCCTTCTCCGGGGAACCACGTCGAACATAACATTCACCTCCTCGATTATTGCATCTTTCCCTGGTTCGCGCAGCATTGTCCGCTGCAGCTCGGAAAGAGCGTTCATAATAACCAGGAAGCACATCCTGTTTTCGTCGAAAAAGTAAGGCGGTCTGAAAAGTTGTCAAGGGGGCGGAGGAACCGTCAATTCGCCGACATCGGACACTCGGGCCGGCTGGAGGCGAAAAATCTTTGCATCCTCCCTTTTCCGGGGCTTCCGATGAACCCGATTCATGATACTCTTTACCCGGTACTCAACGTCAACGGGATCCGGCGCGTCGACGACGTTTTCAATAACCGACAGCGGCACGACGAAGCCATCGACAGGCGGGAAACATGCGGACGAAACTGTTCAACCTGTGGTATCGGGCGCGCTCCAGCTTCTGGTTCTTGCCCACAATGATGGTTATTTTCGCGTTCTTCATCTATCGGTTTGCGTTTATCGTCGACACGCATAATCTGGTGGGTGAAAAAATACGCACCATGCTACTCTATACCGGGGGCGCGGACGGCGCCAGGGGAGTGCTCTCCTCCATCGCCGGTTCCATGATCACCGTGGCGGGCGTGGTGTTTTCCATCACCATTGTAGCCCTCTCCCTCGCCTCCTCCCAGTTCGGGCCTCGCCTCATCCGCAATTTCATGAACGACAAGGGTACTCAGGCGGTGCTGGGCACCTTCATCGCCAACTTCATCTACTGCATTTTAGTCCTGAGGACCATCCGGGGCGGGGACGACACGGCGTTCATCCCACACTTTTCCGTGACCCTGGCAATCGGCATGTCCTTTGCCGGAGTGGGTGTGTTGATCTATTTCATTCACCATGTGTCCTCCGCCATACAGGTGAACAACGTCATCGCCACCGTGGTGCGGGACCTGGAAGCCACCGTCGACCGGCTCTATCCCCAGAAAGTCGACCGCTCGGAATCGGAAGAGGACCCGCATTCCCGAACACCTCAAGAGCCGCCCGAAGGGCTGGACCGTGAATCCCGCCCCATTACCTCCACCAGGGCCGGCTACCTCCAGGCGGTGGACCTGGAAGGACTGCTCGACCTGGCAGAGGAAAAGGACCTGGTGCTGCGCGTACTCCGCCGACCGGGCCACTTCATCTCGAGAGAAGCGGATATCGTGCACGTGTGGCCGGGAGAACGGTTGAATGTCGAACTCTCGAAAAAGGTCAACGCGGCGTTCATTACCGGCACCCTGCCTTCCCTGGAATGGGACATCGAATTCGCGGTGAACCAGATCACCGAAATTGCCCTGCGAGCACTCTCTCCCGGAATAAACGATGCGTTTACCGCCGTGTCCTGCATCGATTGGCTGGGTTCCTCCCTCTGCACCATAGCGGGCAGGGAACGCCCCACGGCGCACCATTACCGAAACGGAGAATTGCGTGTCGTCACCACTCACCTCACGTTTCACGGCCTTCTGGATGCCGCTTTCAATCAGATACGGCAAAATTCGCGATCCCACCCGGCGGTCATCATTCGTCTGCTGGAAACGATAAAATCGATCGCGCCGCACGTGCAAAAGGAGGAGGAAATTTACGCCCTGGAACGTCACGCGCTCATGATCGAACGCGGTTCGCGCCTGTCGGTGAAGGAAGAGTGGGACATGAAGGACGTCCGGGAACGGTATGATGAAGCGACGGGCGTTATCGAGCGGGTAAGGAAGAAAAATCTGATCCGAAAGGAACTGGGCGGACGGAACGAAGAATAAGCACTTCCCCAAAAAACCGCTGCAACAAAAAAGGGGGAGAACATATCCCCCCCTTGCGCGTTTATCGGTTGGTTATCACGAACCAGGACTACTGCATTTTCTGGCTCGATCCTTCGGGGCCCTTCTGCATGTTGGTGTTCGGGGCATTTTTGTCCTTATTCCGCTGCATCATGCCCTTCTGATCCATGGGGGTGGAAGTATCGGAATTCCGCATCATGTTGTTGTCGCTTCCCTGCTCGTAATAGGTGTGCACTCTCTGATTCCATTGAGGATTATCGAAGTCGGCATAGTCGTTCCGTTCAATACTCGGAGCATTCGCAAGCCGATCCTTGCCGATGTTGAGGGTAAGCGTGGTTTTCCCTTTTTCATCCTGGTTCAGCGACACTGCCGACCAGGGAACCGGGACCAGTCGAACACTGTTGTCCGTCATGCCGAGCACTCCCCGGTTCATGTCGGGGGAAAGCAGCACGTAGCTGATCCGGCCGTCATCGCTGAACACGATGTTCTCGACGTTGCCCAGTTTCTCGCCGCCGGTATTCTGCACGTTCTTTCCAATCAGATCCGAGGCGCTGCTGAAGCGCTGTCCGCTCATGGCGGCGGCATTATCCGCTCGCTCGCCTACTCGGGACTGATCTTCGTTCCTCATGGATTGATCTTCGCTTTTCATCGCGATCCGGTCCTGAGGATAGAAAGCATGCAGCTTCTGGTTCCATTGGGGATTACTGAAATTATTGTCCCCGTTTTCGGCATACTTCGGGGCACTTTCCAGTTGATCCTTGGTCAGGTTCACCACGAGGGCGTTGTCATTATCCATGGACTGATGAAATTGACTGCCGACCACGCTCCACGGAATGGGAGTCAGTGTGTCGCCGATACCGAGAATTCCACCGTGGCTGATAATGACGTACCTGGCCTGGCCGTCGGAACCGACCACCACGTTATCGATGCTGCCGAGGGTTTCACCCTGGGCATCCTTCACCTTTCGCCCTTTGAGATTGTTAAACGCGAAGTATCCCGCCGCCATGGAAGTTGACGAGATTTCGTTCCGATTGCCCGTGGCAATCGGTTCATTGAAGTTCATCGAAGTACCGGGCTGGGGTTGTTGGCCCGTATTCAGCCGCATTTGGTTGTTTGGCGACGCATTGTTCATATCGTCGGACCACGATTGAGTGCCAACGAAGGCCGCCAATAGGAAAACAATGAAAAACAAAGCAGAAGTTGCCTTCATGATTGCATCTCCTTTTTCTTCTTCACCCGAGGCTCATCCCGCATTGAATCAAAACGCTCACAGATGCACGAACCTCGTTTTCGGAAGGTTGCATTCTTTCCTTCCTTTCAACTATAATTCATCACATGTGTCATAGAAATACGTGGCGCGCTGTAATTGCACACCTGTCCTTCCTCACGGACATTAGTCACATCCCTTAACGGTTTCTCCGACATACCCTTATTGACAATTCCCGGCTTCTGTTTTATTCGGCTCGACACGGAAACAACACCCTCCAATCAATCCTACGTCATCACAGGTGGGATACTCTTATAAGAATCGCCTTACCCACATGATAATCATCTCATGCGAACGTGCAGCGCCCCTGTCATGCGCAGGGGAAAGGGCTGTGCCGGGGCGAGGAACGGACAGCATCCTCACCGGCGAAGCGGGACGTCCGTCAAACGGAAATGAAGGGCAAGACTGGGGAAAGCGGGACCGGGTTTTCTTCCACAGGATGCCAGCCTGAACCGGAAAAAAAGGCGGCTCCCGATGTCATGGGAGCCGAAAAGGGAAATTAAGCCTGTAACTACCGGGGAAAGGCGGCCGGAATTTCTTCATTGTGGGGGCGAATTGTCTTCCGCGGCGCAGACGACCTGCAAAGCCTGGACGTTTCTGAGCCCCTTCTCCAGCAGCTGTCGGGTGGTCTCCATGGAGAGGCCCCGCCCCGTATGCGGATCCGATGCGACGTCGAGGAAGCTCCGGACGGCCCGCTCATACCGTTCGAGCACGTGCAGCCGGTCGGCCCCGGACAGCTTCTTCTCCACTTCACCCTTCGGCAGGCAGATGAACACGGGATGATGAAGATTCCCGCCGAGACGGCCCACGTACATCAACGAATGGAAGAACGTGGCGCAGAACTCGTCCAGGTCGTCGTCCGAATGGCCGCCCCGGGACCCTTCCAGGAAATTCCTTTCGTTGATGAACGAGAAGAAGAGCTTGTCCTGTTCGGAAGCCTTTTCCCCGTCGGAAGCGATACCGCGGGTGACAAGCGTAAACCGCTCGCGGGAGAAAAGATCGTATCCTTTTATTTCGCTGAACAGTTCCCGAATGGGCGTGGATTTGGTCCATCCCATGGTGGTGACGTACCGATGCAGGGTTTCGTGCGAAGCCATGTGCGTCAGCTCTCCCGGAGATTCGCGGAGAATGGCTCGGGAATACATCCACATGGTCTTGGCGGCGCCGTCGTCGGTCACCCCGCCGTAGAGCTGATTGAAATCCACGATGTTCACTTTCTCGACCAGCTTCATTCCGAAGAGCGACTCTACATTGTGGATACCCAGCTCAATGGCGCGCAGCCTTTCGAGAAAATCTTCCGAACGGAGTTGAGAAGGTTTTATGGTCGTGCCGAGATAGTGAAATGCCAGAACGTCGTCGGGTCCGTTGTCATTCAGCGTACAAAGTTGACGATACCCTTCCTGGTGCACGGGGATGGAAAAGCGCGTTTCCCCGGATTGGAAGGACAGGAGGAAATCGTTACCGGGAACCAGGGCATCCCCCCGAATCACCGGGAACAGGGAGTACCCGTTCGTCATCGTGGTATCGGCATGGCCGGAAAGATCCTTGGGTGCCCGAAGAGCGGGCAGTTCCCGAGCCGGAACGTTTCCGAAGTATCCGATCGAAAGAATGCCGTTCCCGTTCTCCCTGATTTTCGCCAACGGGGTTTCCCCGACCAGAGGCATAACGTCGTTGTCGCAGAATGCGACCACACCCCACACGTGTCCCGGAACGGAGATGCCGGTCGGCTTTTCGAGATCTTCCCGGGTAAGATCGATCTGTCTCGTGTTGCCGTTTATGACGCAGTACAGGGAAATGCCGCTGATTTTGTTTTGGATGGAACCGTCCGGGAACACCGCATGCGCATTCGAAGCACAACCCGTTGCAGCAGCCGCGAGCAACCCGGCAACCGCCATGGCCAAGGCGAAGCACCCTGATAAAGGTCGGTGATGTTCGGGCCTGAGGAAAAAACGCCGGATGTATCTGGAAGCTGGAATGGTGCACCTCCACGGTTGAGATCGATCATTATTATGCAAAATTATGCAAACGGAAGGCCAGTTTTCGGCTCCCGCGGGGACATCAATTTTCGGGAGTAACACTGTCTCAACTGAAAGGATCTTTCATGCGTACTCGCTCGAACAGCCGGGGAAAACTGAGCGAGTCCCGCACAAACTACGTAAAAACCACTCGGAAGATCAGCCGGATTATGAACAACGTACGGACAGAAGATGAGGAACGTTCAACAGAAGATTAGAGGACCCTAAGGTGTCGTAGGTTTAATCCCGTAGGACAACAATGAAATCTCTCGAGATCAGAGTCAAATCGTTTGCGTCAAGAAAAACCCGAACCGCCCCGCGCAGCCCTGCGGTGTCGTTGCCCCGCGGGCGGGGTAAGGCCGCGTCGCTTCCCGCATGCCGGAAAATCGACCCGCCTTCGAACGGACCTATTATGGTTATCGACAAACGGAGGGGAGAAGTCAAATGCCGTTGAAAGGAACGAAGTACTTCGTGTATACCCCGGGGATGGATGTGTCACCGTACAACCGATTGAGCCTCATCAACACCGCCGGATAAATCATGGACCATATTCTCGCCATCGACGTCGGCACGCAGTCGCTCAGAGCGTGCCTTTTCGATTCGTCTTTTACCCTCGTTGAACGACAGCAGGTGCCCTATACCCCGACAGTGGTGTCCAGGGACAAGGTCGAAATCGACGCGGAAACGTTGTGGGACGCCCTGACCCATGCCTGCGGAAACCTGCAAGCGAAATCGCGGGTAAGGGCCGTCACGTTTTCCACGCTCTGCCCTTCCCTGGTGGCAATGGACCCGGAAGGCACTCCCCTGCGCCCCATCATCCTCCATCTGGACCGAAGGAGCTTTCAGCAGGCGCAATGGGCATTGTCCCGGGTCGGAGAAGAAAAATTTCTGCACACGGCGGGCAATCTGCCCATACCGGGCGGAATTTCGGTCACCAGCCTGTTATGGATTCGCGAACACGAGCCGGACGTCTATGGAGCCAAAGGGGTCTGCTTCGGGCACGCCGTCACGTTTTTCATGAAGCGACTCACGGGCCGCTTTCTCATCGATCCCTCCAACGCCTCGTTTACGGGACTCTACGACACCGTCGGGTACGGCGACTGGGACGAAGAACTCTTGCGGTTGCTGGAAATCGAACGATCCCTGCTGCCAGAGGTGCTGATGTCGCCCTCCATCGCCGGCGAACTGCTCCCGGAAGCAGCGCAAGCGCTCGGCCTCCCCCGCAACGTTCCCGTGGTCATCGGGGCCAACGACACCACCTGCGCGGCCGTGGGCGCGGAGGTCATGCAGCCGGGCGACATCCTGAACAGTTCGGGCACGGTGGAATTGCTGGTTTTGTGTCTGGGCAAGCCGTTAGTGTCCAGGAACCATCTCCTGCGGACTCACGCCTATCCGGGAAAGTGGCTGGCCATGCGCACGGTGGGCGCGGGGGGCGCATCCATCGAGTGGTTCAGAAAAAATTTCTGTCGGGAAATGTCAAAGGAGACGTTCTACGGAGAATACCTGACGGAAGTCCTGGCGCCGGGCCGGCTTCCCGAATCCCGTTTCGCTCCTTTCCTGGCCGGCGACCGGCACCGGATCCGGCGCAAGAGCGGCTCCTTTACCCGGCTCAGCCTCAATTCCACCCGCGAGGACTTCCTGCTGGCCCTCATTCACGGCATCATCGCCTTCCAGATGGAAAGCATTTCCGAATGGCGCGGCAAGGCCCCCATGTCCGACGTGATCCGCCACGTGGGCGGCGGGGCGAGCGACGCCTATACCAACTACAAGCGGCGCATGATGAAGGAGTTCCGCTTCGTTCAGTTGGGGGAAACCGCACTCACCGGCGCGGTGAGGCTGGCCGTGGACGCGCTCGGGGAGACGGTGTAGCACCCTCATTCGCCGAGAAGGTACCGGCTCACCATATCCGTCACCTCCTCCACAAATTCCGCCTCCCGCGCGCCGTCGTACTCATCCAGAACGAAACGGTGGGTCAGGGTTTCCATGGCCCGCACCGCCCAGGAAGCGGCCGCGCTGCGGTTCTGCTTGCGGCAGTGGGCGGTGCGTTCCAGCAGGTCGGTCAGGTGCCGTACGGCCAGTCCCTCGTTCCTCCGGTAATCGCCCTCGAAATGCAGTAAGCGCACCTCTTCCGAAAGCACCCGGTGCAGCTCCGGCTCTTTTTTGTGCAAGTCGACCATGTGCTGCACGAGCCGGCGGATCAGCCCGGTCGTTACTGCCTGTTGCCTCCTGATTTCCTGTGTCTCGGTGAAGATGAACTCATAGGCGTCCCGTATGTGGCGTTCCATCAGGCTGTAAAGCACGGCTTCCTTGCCGGGGAAGTACTGGTAGAGCGATCCGATGGACACCCCGGCCCGCTCGGCGATGGTATTGGTCGTCGTCTCGGGGTAGCCTTTCTCCACGAAAACCTGAGCAGCCGCTTCCAGAATCACCTCCACCGTGGCCCGGCTCCGGGCTTGAGTCGGCTTCTTGCGCGGGGTTAAACGGCCGTCTCTCTTCATTGGGCATTCCCTTTCGTATGCGAGTGGACGGAAACCGATCCCGGTTCTATAGTCGGCAATGTGAGCATTTGCTCGCATTTTAACGTCGCCGATCACCGGGTGCAACGGGAAAGTGAACCGACGGTGACGGCCGCTCCAACCCCGGGAGGTACGATGATGGCATACAAGCAGTTCGTTCCGTTGACCAACCCGAATTTTCAGTTCAACCGGGTATATTCCGCCGGCCCCGAAGGATGCCGGGAAGAGGAATTATGGGAAATCGCATCTCGGCTGACGCAGTTTCAACCGGAAGCGTGGTACCGCGAATGGCATGGATTGGCGCTGCGGGCGGAGGGCGAAGGCCGATTGATGCACGCGGCCTGGTACCATCGCATGTCCGAATTCTTCCTGCCCGACGTTCACCCGGACAAACAGAACGCGTATCAAGCCTTCCGGAGGTGCTTCTACGGGGCCGTGGACGAAGCCGAGTTCCCGAGGTTTGAGGTCCCTTACGAGGGAACGTCACTGCCCGCCCTCCGATTGGCGGGAAAAGGAGACAAAGGCGTCATCATCGTCTTCGGCGGTTTCGATTCGTTCATGGAGGAATTCGCCCTGGAACTGCGGTCGATCCGTGATCGCGGATACACCTGCATTCTGTTCGAAGGGCCCGGCCAAGGCGGGGTTCTGCGCGCAGGGTTGAAAATGACCCACGAATGGGAAAAACCCGTGGCCGCGGTACTCGACTTTTTCAGCGTGGAGAAGGCCGCGCTGGTGGGGATCAGCCTGGGCGGCTACCTGGCGCTCAGGGCGGCGGCGTTCGAACCACGTATCGATCGTTCTGTAGCCTACGACATCGTGTACAGCATGTTCGATTGTATTACCCATCAATTTCCGGATTCCTTCCGGGATAGGTTCCGGGCAATGGTGAAAGCGGGGAAAAAGGAGGAGGTCAACACGCTGCTGACGTCGCTGCGTGCCGCAAACGACGTGATCGACTGGGGGCTGAGCCACGGCATGTACGTCAGCGGAACGGAAAATCCCTACGATTATTTCCGTTATTGGATGCAGTTTACCACGGAGGAAATATCGCCGCTTATCACCGGGGACGTCCTGCTGCTGGCGGGGGAAAACGACCATTTCATCCCACTGGAGATGTACGACAAACAGAAGGAAGCGCTGGTGAACGCCCGGTCCGTTCATGGACGAATTTTCACGGTCCGGGACGGAGCGGATCAGCATTGCCAGGTGGGTAATCAGGCGCTCGCCTGGGAGGAAATCATCGCCTGGATGGAGCAGTAAACCCTTCCGGGACGGGTATTGCTTTCGATATCCGTCTTGAAATCCTCCTTCCGATCGTCTGCGGCGTGTCTATTGTGTTCGTGAGATCACCACGCTCACCGGCAATGACTGGTCCTACGACGCTGCGCCTCGCCAGGAAAGGTGCACATCGGTGTCCATTTCATCATTTCGGCTCCGTGTCGCGGGAGAGGATAAACAGAAGCCGGGGTCCGACCTTGTGGTGTGGGTAGAGCGCAAGCGAAACCCACCAATGAAGCACAAACGGTTCTTCATGGTTTGAAATTCAGCTCCCCGGCCGAGAAAAAATAAGCTCCGACCGCTTCCCTCACTCGGCCCCGGCCACCCTCTCCCGGTGGGCGAGGGCTTTGAAGCCCCTCCCTCGATGGGAGGGGTTGGGGAGGGTGGTGTGCGGCTACGGATGCCGCCACGTCGGTTGCCGTAGTCAGCCCCTCACCCTTGCCTTCTCCCACCGGGGGAGAGGTGAAGCAACCACCACCCGATCAGCGTGAATTGGAAAAGTATTCTTTCTCGGCCGCGTATGCGTATCGGGGAGATGGAAACCCCTGTACAAGGACAGGGGAAACACTTTCGTGTGCCCGTGCCGTCGCGGCCTCAATAACCATCTCCCCCTGGGAGAGGGTGGCCGGAGGCCGGGTGAGGGTGTTTCTTTATCTTCCTTTATATCGCCATCCGATACCATTAATCGCACTCTGATTTTTTATTGACAATCGTTTTTGATCGGGGCAAATTAATATCACAATAAAATCTTTAATATCGCAATGCGATACCATGGTTGGAGGCTTCGTGGACCTGAATCGCTCGATCAGCTTCACTCTCGGAAATGAGGCCATTGCTCAGGCCGCGTTGGAATGCGGCGTGAGTTTCGCTACCGGATATCCCGGTACGCCCTCATCGGAAATCATTCAGGAACTGGCCAAAGAAGCGGAAAAGTACGGCTTGCACGTCGAATGGTCCACCAACGAAAAGGTGGCCAGTGAAAGTGCGGCCGCGGCGGCCATGGCCGGACTCCGTTCGCTCGTGGCCATGAAAAACGCGGGGTTGAGCGTGGCGCTGGATTTTCTCACCCACCTGAGCCTCACCGGCATCGGGGACCGCGACGGCGCCATGGTGCTGGCCGTTTGCGACGATCCGGACGCCCATTCCAGCGGCGACGAAACCGATTCGCGCTGGCTGGCCCGTTTCGCGTATTTCCCGCTGCTGGAGCCGGGCGACATTGCCGAAGCCCGTGCGCTCATGAAATACGCCTACGAGCTTTCGGAAGAGTTCGGGGCCTGCGTCATGTTTCGCAGCTACACGCGTCTGTCGCACGCCAGCAGCATCATCGAACCGGCCGAACCGGTGCGTTCGGACCGCAAGGCCAAGACCAACGAAGACATGTGCCTCACCCCCTACCTGGGCAAGGTCAAGCATGCCGAGACGCTGCAACGGCTGGCCCGTATCAGGGAACGGTTCGAAGCTTCTCCCTTCAACGGATACACCGGCCCGGAAAAGCCCGAACTTATCATCGTCTGTTCCGGCAGCGGCGTGCTGTGCGCACGCGACGGCGTGGAATCCCTCGGGTTGAACGAGCGCGTGGGCATCCTGAAGCTGGCCACGCTCCATCCCTTCCCGGACACTCTGGTGGCGGAAACCCTGAAGCGGACGGGAGCGGTGCTGATCGCCGAGGAAGTGGACCCGTTCGTGGAAGTGCACGTCAAGGACGCTCTGTTGTCGGCCGGATTGTGCGACGTGAAAGTGTACGGCCGGGAGAGCGGCCACATCGACGCATTCGGCGAAATCACTCCCGACAGGCTGATCGCGGCGCTTTCCGGGCTGATGCGGGTCGAGTACACGGCCAGGGATGCGGAATACGACCGCATGATGAACGAGGAAGTCGCTCCGCTCATGATCGACCGCGGCCTGACATGGTGCCCCGGGTGTCCGCATCGGGCGAGTTTCTACGCCATCGACCGGGCGTTGAAGGCGGACGGCCGCCACGGATGTTTCACCGGCGATATCGGGTGCTACACGCTGGACGTGTTCCCCGGCGGCAAGCATCAGATGAACATTCTCCACGCCATGGGTTCCGGATCGGGGTTGGCCAACGGTCTGGGCCAGCTCAAGCAGTTCGGCTACGAGCAGCCGGTTCTTTCCCTGTGCGGCGATTCCACCTTCTTCCACGCCGCGATCCCGGCCATCATCAACGCGGTGCACAACGGGGCTTCCTTCCTCCAGGTGGTCCTGGACAACCAGGCGGCGGCCATGACCGGGTTTCAGTCCCATCCCGGTTCGGAAGTGGACGCCATGGGACGCCGGGCCATGCAGATCGATCTGGAATCGCTGTGCAAAGCGGTGGGATGCAAGGTGACCGTGGCCGACCCGTTCGACCTGAACTCCACCATCAAGACCGTCCGCAAGCTGCTCAAGGAAGACGAGGGCGTCCGGGTGCTCATTTTGCGCCGGACCTGCGAGCTGGTGCGGATGAAGCAGCACAAGACCGTGCCGTACCGGGTGAAGATCGACAAGGAAAAATGCAAGGGCGACCAGTGCGGCATTTGTCTGTCCCAACTTCGTTGTCCGGGCCTCGTCCGGGACCCCGAATCGGGTAAGGCGCAATTTCGGGAGGACATCTGTACCGGCTGCGGAGTGTGCGTGGACGTGTGTCCGTTCAAGGCCATCAACAAGGAGAAGAAGAGCTGATGAATCTGCCCGATCCTTTCAATGTGGTTGTCTGCGGCGTCGGCGGCCAGGGGAACATCCTCATCGCCCGGCTCATCGGCCGGGTCCTGGCCCAAAACGGATTTCAGGTGAGCATCGGCGAGACGTTCGGCGCGGCCCAGCGGGGCGGCGCGGTGTTCAGCAGTCTGCGCATTTCGAAGCAAAGGTCGTTCAGCCCGCTGATTCCCGCCGGAAGGGGACACCTGGTCGTGGGACTGGAGCCCCTGGAAACCCTGCGCATGCTCCAGCGGTTCGGCAATCCGGACGTTACGGCGCTGAGCAACGACCGTGAAGTGTACCCCGTGGACGTCCTGGGGGGGCGCGACGAGTATCCTCCCCTGGAGAAAGTCTATTCGGCCATCGACAAGGCGTCGAAACACAGCTACATCGTACCGGCCACGCGTATCGCCATGGACCTGGGCGGCGCCATTATGGCCAACATCGTGGTCCTGGGTGCTCTGGCGGAAACCGGAGCCCTTCCGCTCGACCGCGACCATGTGGCCGAGGAGATCGCCCAGACCGTGCCCGCTTCCAAGAAGGCGGAAAACCTGGAAGCCTTCCGGCTGGGAGGCGAAGCCGTACGAGGTCTGGCGGAAAAAAGGTCGGCCTGATCCAAAAGAAAGGGTGCAGTCTTGCCGGAACCCAGAGAAATCAATGACGGAATCAGCGTCAAGTCGCTGGTCAAGGCCATGCGGCTGCTGAAGATCTTTACCCCGACGCGGCCGGAATGGTCGTTCAGGGAAATGATCGGCGAATTGGGGTATCATAAGAGTTCGGTCCAGCGGCTGGTCGCCACACTGGAGGCGGAAGGCTTTCTGGACAGAACCGAACCCCATCGGAGCCGCTACCGGCTCGGTTCGCAGGTGCTCTTTCTGGGCAACGTGGCTTCCCAGACCGTGGACCTGCGCCGGCTCATCCATCCGGTACTCCAGAAGCTGACCGATGTCACCGGCGAGACGTCCCATCTGTGCGTGGTCGACCAATCGCAGTGCTACTATCTCGATAAGATCGACTCCTCCCGTTCCATCCGCATCGTGACGTTCGTGGGGCAACGGCTGCACATGCACTGTTCCGGCGTGGGGAAGGTCCTGCTGAGCGGAATGCGCACCGAGGAAGTGGACCGGATCATCGCGGAACGCGGGATTCCCCGCTTCACGCCCCACACCGTTGCGGACCGAAAGGCGCTGTTGGATGAACTGGCGGACATCAGGCGGCGCGGGGTCGCCTACGACCGCGAGGAATTCGAAATCGGCCTCCGGTGTCTGGCCGCTCCCATCTTCAACCACAAGGGGAAGGTGGTGGCGGCCATCAGTTTTTCCGGCCCCGCCCAGCGTCTTACAATGGAGGTGTTGTCCGGATACGAAGACGCCATCCGGGAAGTCGCGCGGGAGGGTTCGGAAAAACTGGGGTTTCAGCGGCCGGTGCCGGACCTCTCCGCACTGGCGGGAAGCCGGAACAACGGCTGCGCATTTCACGACGATAGTATGCTTTCCCGAGCGCAGGAGTCGTAGTCCCGTCCACTCTAACGGCAGGAAACACCCTCGACCAGGTGGCAGTCATGAGTAATCCTTCGCTTCGTACATGGTTGTCGGAACTCGACGCCAAAGGTTTTCTTCGACGGATCGCCAAACCCGTCGACCTCAAATTCGAACTCGCCGCGCTGGGCAAGAAGGCCGACGGCAAGTATCCGCTCTATTTTGAAAAACCGTCCGGTTCCTCCATGCCGGTGGTGACGGGAATCGCGTCGTCGCGCGAGTTCTTCGGTCTGGCGTTGGGGGTGACACGGGACGAGGTGGCGGAACGGTTCGCCCGGGCCCAGGCGAACCCCGGTGAATGGCGCATGGTTCCCGCCTCCGACGCTCCGGTGAAGGAGATCGTCACCGACCGGGTGGACCTGGGAACGCTGCCCGTCCCCATCCATCACGAAAAAGACGCCGGTCCGTATATCACGGCCGCCGTCCTGGTGGTGAAGAACCCCGAAACGGGCGTCCGCAATCTGTCCATCCACCGGCTGCAGGTGCTGGGCCTCGATCGGTTGGGCATCCTGATCCTTCCCCGCCACCTCCATCAACTGTACCGGGAAGCCGAAGCTGCGGACCGGCCGCTGGAAGTGGCGCTCGCCATCGGACTCGACCCGCTGCTGCTGCTCGCCTCCCAGGCCATCACCCCGCCGGGGTACGACGAATATTCCATCGCGGGCGCCCTGTACGGCGAGCCGGTTGATCTGGTGAAGTGCGAAACGGTGGACCTGGAAGTGCCCGCTCACGCGGAAATCGTGCTGGAAGGACGGCTGCTCCCCAAAATAAGGCAGTCGGAAGGCCCCTTCGGCGAATATCCCAAGCACTACAGCCCCGCGTCTCCCAAGCCGGTGATCGAACTGACCGGTATGATGTCGCGGAAAGACCCCATCTATCACACCATCGTTCCGGCCGGCATGGAACACCTGCTGCTCGGCGCCATTCCGCGGGAAGGGTCCATTCTGCAGTTGGTGCGAAACGCCGTGCCCACCGCGCGCCGGGTACACCTGACGCCCGGAGGGACCGCCCGGTACCACGTGGTCGTTTCCATCGACAAGGTGAACGAGGGCGAAGCGAAGAACGCCATGTTCGCGGCGTTTGCCAGCAGCCAGGAAATCAAACGCGTGGTGGTGGTGGACGGCGACGTGGACATCTTCGACCCGGTTGACGTTGAGTGGGCCATGGCTATGCGCTGTCAGGCGCACCGGGACGTGGTCATCGTTCCCCGGGCCACGGGCAACAAGCTCGACCCCTCCAGCGACGACGGGGTAAGTGATAAAATGGGGATCGACGCCACCATCCCCCTGGACGCCGACCGGGCACGATTCGAACGCATCCGCATTCCCGGAGAGGAAAGCATGGTGCTGGAAGACTATTTTGACGAAAAAGATCGGAACTGAATCGAACGCCGGGAACACCCGGACGAGGAGGTCAATACGATGAGGCTGGTTTCTCTCTACGCCGAGGTCGAGGCGGATAAATGCAACGCGTGCAGGACCTGCGAACGGGTCTGTCCCACCCTGGCCATCGCGGTGGGGAAGGACAAAAAGGCGCACGTGGATTTCGAGCACTGTACCGGTTGCGGCGCGTGCGAGCAGCGCTGTCCGGATTACGCCATTTTCATGAAACGCCGCGCCGAAACGAAACTCCTCCACGTCGATCCTCAGCAGTTCGATCAACAGAAAATCGCTGATCTGTGCAACAAGGCGCGGTTCAACCCTGAACAGATCGTCTGTTACTGCACCGAAACCAGGGCGGAAGAAGTCGCCGCCGCGATTCTGGCGGGCGCGGGTACGCCCGAGGAGATCAGCCGGGCCACCGGCATCCGCACGGGCTGCAAGGTGGAATGCATTCAGCCCGCGTTGAGGCTCTTGGCCGCCGCCGGCATCACTCCGGAAAAGCCCAAGGGCTGGCAGTGGTACGGCATCACCCCCACGGCCTGGGACATTCCCGAATCGGTGAAAGACCACTACTCGAAGCGGGGTTTTTATTTCAACGACGATATCAGGCTCCTCGATCTGGTTGCCGGACCGAAAAAGGCCTGAAAGGAGGACCCCATGCGAAAACCCATTCCGCCGATCAAACCCCGGAATTCACAGTACGGAATCAAGCCCGAACTGGTTGCCAAACGGATTTCCGAATGCCCGGGCATCACTTCGCTGATGCTGAAAGACCTGTTTGAGGACACGCCGGACGTCATCTTCCCCGGAGACAAGGGAATCGACGCCGTCCGCCAGGCGGCCCTCAAGGCCCTGGAAAACGTGGACATGAGCATGATCAAACCCGGCGATTCCGTGAACGTGTGTGCGTCCCACCACGGATTCACCTTGCTGGGCGGGGAACCGTACGCCATGCTCCTCAAAACGGTGCGGGACGTCATCGCCGAACGGACCGGCGCGGACAACATCCGGCTCCGGGCCGGGGTGGGGCTGCGTTTCCGTGAAACCGAGGAGTACATGAAATCGTTCGGCCTCGACACCTATTACAACGGGAAGGTGAAGGGAGTCGCCCCCATCGACAAGGGGATCCCCATCGAGACCGAAATCGGTACGCTCTACGGGATCGCCGCCATCTACGACGCCGACTGGATCATCCACGTGCACAACAGCGACGTGCGGGAAGTGCACTTTCACCGGCAGGTGGACCGCGCCGTGAAGCCCTTCGGCATGTCCTACGCCCGGATCGAAACCCGTTCGACCTACCACCAGAACCTGGGCCCCAGAGCCGCGAACTTCACGGCCCGGGCCATCTTCGCGTCGGAATTCGTGCAGAAGAAGTTCGCCTTCACGGCGTTCCTCAACATGTCCCCGGCCGGGGTGCTGGGCGTCGAGGCGGACAACGACCTCTATGCCCTGAACGACCGGATCACCGTGGACGGGTGCCGGTACTACGGGAAAATCATCACACTGCTGGGCGAAATCGACGAATGCATTGTGGGCCTCGATTTCCCCTGCCCTGTTCCCTACGTCTTCGCGGCCGGGGTCATTTACGCCAATTTCGTGGGCGCCAACGTGGACCTGTTCGACCTGGATCATGCGCTGCCGCCCTATACCTGGTACACCGAAGCCTTCTACGGCAAAAACGGGAAGCCGTTGGCCCCCGACGTGGCGCCGCCGAATCCGGCCATTAAAATGGTGGTCCATAACTATGCCTGGGGCGGTTATCCCAGCGCGTTTTTCAGCTATCACGTGCCCACGGTGGTGGTGGGGAGGGAACAGGCGGACCTGCTCAATCTGGACCCCCAGAACCTCACGTACATGCATCATGCCGTCATCTCCGATACATTGGACACGGCCATGGAATACGCATACAAGGTATCCCGAAACGACAAAGTGATCATCTTCGACGGCGCCGTGGGCGGGCTGAACCTGAGTTCGAGCCTGGCCGACTTCCTGTTGAACAAGGCGCCGGCCGTGAGCGAGAAGGTGGATAAAGTGCTGCTGCCCAAGTGGATCAGACAGCGCGGCATGGACCCCGCCGAAGTGTTGAAATAACACGGCATACGGAGGTCCGGGAAGGGAGTAGTTTGGATCGAGCATTTACGGGGGACATTCGCGAAATCCTCTTCCAACCGATCATGGGCAAGCAGTTTCTGGCCCAGGTCACCACGGAACGGGAAGGGATTGTCGCCGGCAGCACCTACGCCGCCGAAAAGTTCACCGACATCGGAATATTGCCGGATTTTCTCATTCCGGAGGGAACCCACGTACAAAACGGCGACCTGATCGCCCGTTTTCGGGGCAACCCGTTGCAGGTCGCGCTGGCCGAGGAGCGCATCATCGGCGACATGGCCAAGTTTTCGGGTATCGCCACGGCCGCGCGGACGGCGGTGCGCCTCGCCGGGGAAAAGTGCCGCATCGCGTCGGGCGGTTGGAAGAAGATGCCTTCGGAAATCAAGGACGCCGTGCGGAGCGCCATCGTGCTGGGCGGGGCATCGCCCCGGCTGCTGGACGTGCCCTTCGTCTACCTGGACAAGAACTACGTGCGGATATTCGGCGGCATCGGGAAAAGCCTCAAGGCGGCTTCCGTTTTCAACGACCGGGCTCTCGTGGTGCAGCTCAAGGGAGAAACGGGCACCATCCGGGAGGAAACCCTGGAAGCGGTGGAAGGCGGGGCTCACGTGATCATGGTGGATACCGGCCGGTTTGCCGACGTGGAAGCGGCCATCTATACCCTCCAGCAACTGGGGGTCCGTGCGGAAAAGGAGGTCGCCTTCGCGGAGGGGCTCCGCATGAAGGACATCCCCCGGTGCGCCCAATTGGGGATCGATCTGCTCTGCATCGGCAAGGAAATCGTCGACGCGCCGCTCATGGACATGCGGCTGGACATCGTTTCCGGAAGGGAGGAACCGGATGGACATTAACCTTCTGGAAAAAACGGAGCTGTGGATCGAAAACATCACGCTGACCGGGGCGGACCTGAACCGCATCGCGGCGGTCGCCGCCGACGTGCTGGGGCTTGAACCGTCCAAAGTACTGGTGGTCGACGTACGGTACACTCACGTGACTCTGGACATCCTTCAACCCCACATCAAGGCCGAGCAGGTATTCGGAAAAAAGGCCGAACTGCTGTGGAACCTGTCGCTCATCCCCGGCGTGCAGGTGACCGAAGAGACGGAAATCCATTCGGACGGCATCCTCGGTATGATCGCGCTCAGCGAAGAGGAAGCCCGGCAAGCCGTCGAACGGAGTTCCGCCCTGGCCGCGGACGTGATGAACCGGGTGGCGCGGCGCGCCTATGTGTATCCCACCGGATTTGAAGTAAAAGGCGGCATGATCAGGGATACCAACACCCCGTACATCCGGGGAGAACTGGAAGCCCACGGGTTCACTGTGCAGTGCGGCAGTGCGCTGGACGACGACCTGGATCTCATTGCCGGGAAGCTCCGCAGGACCGTGAACGAAGGGTACGGCCTCATCGTTACCACCGGCGGCGTGGGTGCGGAATCCAAGGACCGTACGGTGGAGGCGATAATGAAGCTGGACGCCGACGCAGCTACGCCGTATATTGTTCACTTCACGCAAGGCACCGGACGGCACGAAAAGGACGGGGTGAAGATTGCGGTCGGTAAGGTGGACCATACCACCATCGTGGCCCTGCCCGGGCCGAACGACGAAGTGAAAACGGGCCTCTCCGTCATCCTGGAAGGGCTGGAGAAGGGGTGGGGCAAAGAGCAATTGGCCGAAACGATCGTGCACTCTCTTCGGGAGAGGCTGAGGCAACAGAACGGTTGGGACAAAGGAGCGGAACATGGACACATCCATCATAAACAAGATCGCTGATGCGCTGAATGAAGCCGGGCAAACGCACAAGCCCATAAAGACGCTGACGGACACCTATCCGGACTTCACCGTGGCGGACGCCTACAAGGTGCAGCAGGTCAACCGCGAACGGGAACTGAAAAACGGCCGCAGGATCATCGGCAAGAAGATCGGCCTCACCAGCAAGGGCATGCAGCAGATGCTCGGCGTGACCGAACCCGATTACGGCGTCCTGCTGGACGGCATGTTGTCCGATTGCGAAACTCCCCTGTCGCTCGGCAAGATGACGCAGCCCAAGGTGGAGGCGGAAATCGCCTTTATCCTGAAGAAGCAGCTCAAGGGGCCGGGAGTCACCATGACGGAAGTCCTGCAGGCCACCGAAGGCGTCATGCCCTCCTTTGAAATCATCGACAGCCGCATCGAAAACTGGAAGATCAAGCTGCCCGACACGGTGGCGGACAACGCTTCCAGCGGCATGCTGGTGGTGGGTAACACCATCACCGACGTGCGGACGCTGGACCTGACCACGGTGGGCATGGTGCTGGAACAGAACGGGACCATCGTGACTACCGCCGCCGGCGCGGAAGTGCTGGGACACCCGGCCCTGGCCGTGGCTTGGCTGGCCAACAAGCTGGGCGAATACGGGCAGGCGCTGGAAGCGGGGGAGATCATCCTCTCCGGCGCGCTTACCAAAGCACTGCCGGTGGCGGCCAACGACGTGTTCCGGGCCACCTTCGGCGGCATGGGTTCGGTCAAGGTGAAATTCGTGGAGTGAGGGAGCCGGACACGGCTCAGACCATTTAGGCAGGTGTAGCAGTTATCAAATGGCCGTCGGGATATAAAGCGCTCCCTGACGGCCTTTTATTTTCGATGGGCACGCGTACGGAATCCGGTAACAGTGCTTGGATGGATTTTTAAAAATATACCACTTGACACTTTCTGTAATATGGTCTATTTCTATGTGAGGCAAAAGAAGGAGGAAGTGTATGGACCTTCAGATCCTTGCACAAAACATACGGCGCTTGCGAACCTCGAAGCATCTCAGCCAAAAAGCTCTGGCCGAGGCTGCCGGTCTTTCATTGCCTGCCATAAAGAACCTGGAGCTGGCGAAGAATGAGCCTCGGGTAAACACCATACAGGCAGTTGCCCAAGCACTGAGCGTTCCGTTGCAGAATCTTTTTCTTCCCGTCAGAGAACTGAAGACCGTTCGTTTTCGTTCCGGCAAGCGCATGCAGAACCGGGGGAACATCTTAGCCGAGGTGTCGCGATGGCTGGATGACTTCAACTATCTCGAAAACATCCTGAATGATTACCGGCCCTTCAAACTTGAGCATGTATGCGACCGATGCTCGCCTGAAGACCCCGTCGTTGCCGCAAAGATTTGCCGGGACCATTTGCATCTGAATCTAAGAGAGCCCATTCATGACATCTGCGGTTTACTCGAAAAAGCCGGGATAAAAATCGACGTGGTATCGAACGCTTCGAAAGCTTTGGAGGATTTTTTCGGTCTCTCCATCGGTAAGGAAGATGGCGGACCCGCCATTGTGGTGAACGTGTGGGAAAGAATTACCGTCGAACGCCGTATTTTCAGCGCTGCCCATGAACTCGGCCATCTCATGATGCACCCTGATGCCTACGATGCGAGTATCACTGAAGAGAATAGAGGTGAGGAACAGCAGGCGGACCGATTTGCTGGACATTTCCTCATGCCGGATGAGGGGTTTTTAAAAGAATGGGACTATGCGGCCGGATTGCACTGGGTCGACCGAGTATTCAAAGTAAAAAGAATATTCCGGGTCAGCTATAAAACCGTCCTTAAGCGCCTTCTAGAGAAAGAACTCGTCTCGGATAACATCTGGGCCAAATTTCACATAGCCTACAAACAACGCTTCAGAAGATCTCTAGGATTCAGGGACGAGCCCCTGAGCATGGAGGAATCAGTGGAGCCCTTTCGGCTTCAGCAGTTCGATTTTTTCGAGGACCGTTTGAGTCTTCTCACGAAGAAGGCAGTGGGAGAAGACAAAATCTCCCTGAGCCGTGGCGCCGAAATCCTGGGAATCGGGATTGAAGA
The DNA here is from genome assembly GCA_963826125.1 of uncultured delta proteobacterium. Taxonomy (GTDB): domain Bacteria; phylum Desulfobacterota; class Desulfarculia; order JACQYL01; family CAWGVV01; genus CAWGVV01. The sequence continues at coordinate 3,181,163 of CAWGVV010000001.1, forward strand.
GATGCAGGACCGCCTTAAAAACTGGGGTGGAATCATTCTTGAAGAAGAAAACAGACGATAGAACGCGTTTGATCTTGGACGCTTCAGTGCTGATCGACTTCTGCAAGGCAGACCGTTCGGTGCTGGAACTCATCGTGAAGCATGTCGGTCCTGTCAACGTGATCAGTCCAATAGTCGATGAGGTGCATGAAATCGAAATCAGGGATGATCTCCTGGATATGGGCGTTGTCATTCTGGAACCGGAATTGGAAGATGTTTATGCTGTCCCGGGTGGTCCGGGTCCCCTTTCCTTTCCCGACTGGCTGTGCCTTCTCACCGCCAAACGGTGGGGATTTGTTTGCGCGACGAACGATAAAATTCTGCGCAGGGAGTGTGAGGCAGAAAACATACCTCTGATGTGGGGCTTACAGCTCTTGATTGAACTGCACCAGCGCGGGGCGATGGGCGCTTCGGTTGCAATGAAAATTGCGACGCAAATTCATCTGAATAACCCGAAGCACATCTCAATCGATATTTTAAAAAGATTTAAAAAGTCCGTCGCGAGAAAATGAAAACGCCTAGTTGGTTAGAAAGGAAATTGTTTACAGTCAATGAAAAGAAGGCCACCAGGTTTGCCAGAACCTAGCGGCCTCTTGCTGTGATGACTAGCTATCGGGCATCACAGACTGGAGTCCATCTCTGGGCTGGTGTAAATTGATTGCATATCCAATCAAGAATACCAAGAGATGAGCTTTTCCGTCAAGCATAAATATAAGATGGCGGAAAGGGGTGAATGTCTCAGTGAAAAAGAAAGTGAACGGAGATGTGATCTTCGTCCGGTTTTTCAAACATTGGAGGACCGGAAAGATTATTTATCCGAAGAACGGAACCGTAATCGCTATACAGCTGAAAAAGCCCAAATAGTGTAAAATTGGTTCGCTTTGCGTTGACCAGATTCCCAGCCCATCTGGTCGGCGCTTCTGACGGCTTAACGAACGTGTGATTCTACAAAGGAGTAGTTTATGGCTGGAAAAGCTAAATACAAACCAGGGCAGAAGGTTCCGGTCTCCGGTCAGTACAAAAATACAGCCACGGGGACTGAGATTACGTCAGTGAAGGGCGAGATTTTTCCACCTACCCCAAAACCAAATCAAAACTATTTTCTTGAAGACAAGACTAAACATAAAACCAAGTAGCCGCTGCGCGCGGGGAGATCGGTATTCCTCGCGCGCGACGTAGTTTCAGAAAGTCGTCACAGGTTACCAGTCTCACCGCCGGTCCAGTTCCCTCCGTACGGCGAGTCCGATTTTTTCCAGGGTGTAGGGTTTTGCCACGTAGGCGCCGACTCCGAGTTCCCGGAGCGATTTCACGAGGTCGGATTCCGTGAAGCCGCTGGCGATGATCGCCTTCTGCCCCGGATGGATGTCCCGAATGCGCCGGTAGGTTTCCAGGCCGTCAATGCCGGGGGGCATGATCATGTCCAGCACCACCAGATCCGTTGTGTGGGTGCTCAGATAGGCCACGGCGGCTTCGCCGCTGGAAACGGATTTCACTTCGTACCCGAGCTTTCCGAGCATTTTCTCAGCGATTTCCCTCTGCTCTGCGATATCGTCGACCACCAGGACGGTTTCCGTTCCCAGGTAGTCTTCCAAAGCCACCCGGCCGTTCTTTTCGGCCGAGAGGTCGCGGGTGATGGGCAGATAAATATCCAGCCGGGTACCTTCACCTTCGGTACTCTGCACGTCGACGTACCCGCCGTGATCCTTCACCGTGGCCCACACCACCGTCATTCCCAGGCCGGTTCCGCTGCGGCCCATGCGCTTTTTGGTGTAGAAGGGCTCGAATATATGTTTGAGGTCCTCTTCCGAGATGCCGATTCCTTCATCCTCGACACTCAGGAGCACATATTCCCCCTCCGGGATCGCTTCGTGAGCGGTCCGGCCCGTGTCGAGATACCTGTTGCCGGTGCGGAGGACGATGCGCCCGCCCGCCGGCATGGCTTCGGCGGCGTTGGCTACCACGTTCATGATGGTCTTGGCGAGATGCAGGGGGGAGCCCTTGATGTTGAAAAGTCCGCTCTGCAGGTCCGTTTCCACGCGGATGTTATTGTGGTTCTTTTTCAGCTGGCCGAACTCCGGAGAGGAGAGGTAATCGGAAATAACCTCGTTTACATTGAAAATTTCGCTTATGGCCACTCCCCGGCGGGAGAGGGTGAGCAGGTCCTTCACGATATCGGCGGCCTTTTGACCCGATTTGTGAATGGTTTGCAGGGAACGTCGGAGAGGGTTTTCCCTGGGGAGGTCCATGAGCAGCAGTTCCGGGTAGCTGACCAGCCCGCTGAGCACGTTGTTCAGATCGTGGGCGACACCGGCGGCCAGATTGCCGATGGCTTCCATCTTTTTTGCCTGCAACAGCTGGTTCTGGAGCTGTTTCTGCTCGGTGATGTCCTTGATGATCCCCTGGGTCCCCAGGAAAATCTTTTCGCCCGCCTGGTTCGTTTCATAAATGCCCTGGGCGGATACGCTGAAGTACCGGAACGCATCGTCATGCGCTTCCCGGTCCAGCGTCAGGAGGAGTCTCAATTCCAGCTCCGTGGTGGCCCTCGGACCGGTCCTTCGTTCGTTGATTCTGTCCGTCGCCGGTCCCCTGTCCTCGGGCGCCACGAAATCAAGCAAGGGTTCCCCGATCAGGCCGTCCGGATGATGGCCGTATTTTTCAATGGCCGGACTGATAAATATGATTCTGCCGGACGCGTCCAGCCGGAATACGATATCGGGGATAGTCATGATGATGGATTGAAGCTTGGCCTCGCTCTCCTTCAAAGAGAGCACCATGTCGTTGATTTCCCTGCGCGCGCCGACATCCTTCCTCCAGTACTTATAGATGGTCAGCACCGTATAGGTGAGGAAAACCACGGTGGACGGCAGCAGGGGGGAGAACAGGACGCCTCCGTTGTTGAAGAGGATAGACGATGCCTGCCACACACCGAAAATGAGCACGCACCCGATAATCGTGTTCGGGAACACATCGAATCGGGCAATAGAAAGACTGCACGCAGTTGCCAGAAAAAAGGCCAGGGCGATTTCCCAGAACACCACGGTTCGGTTTCGCCAGATAAACCGTTTGGAGAGCAGGGATTCCACCAGTTGGGCGTGGATTTCAACCTCGGAGAAGATGGGGGCGCCCGGCGTCTGATAGACGTTTTCCAGACCGGAGGCCGAAGAGCCCACCAGGACTATCTTGTCCCGAAATGCATCGCCGGGCGCCCGGTCGTCGAGTACGTCGGCGGCGGAAATTCGGGCCAATTCCCCGGCGGGCAAAGAGATATTGAGAAGGATGTTCCCCTTTCGGTCTACAGGTATGGGCATGCCTTCCAGCAGAACGTAGCACTGGCCGCCATCCTGAGTTCTGATTGCCAGCTGGCTCGTTCCTTTCGCCTGCATGAGCGTGGCAAGGGCGAAACAGGGAAATACCTGATCGTCAAACTTCATCAGCAGGGGCATGCGTCTGAGCAGTCCGTCGGAATCAGGGGTGGCATTCAGGAACCCGAGGCGCGATACGACGCTTGAAAATCCGGGAAGACTGCAATCCACCCCTTTGGGTTCGAACAGCCGTTCCCGAAACCGATCGGGACCGTCTTTCTGTACCCAGGCAATACTCAAGGGATGCAGATGACACGCCGAAGGTTTCCTTCCCGCGTCATTGAAAAGAAATTTGAACGCCAGAACAAAAGGGCCTTTGGACAGGGTTTCCGCCAGGATGGCGTCGAAGTCGAGCAGACGTTCCGGTATGTTCCCCAAATCGACGTCATACCCCAATTCGTCTTTCAGCGTACTTCGCCACATCGCGGGAGACGTTCGATCGGGTTCCGCCAGGATCATGTCCAGCCCGATACTCTGTGCGCCCCCGGTTTGAATTTTTTCCAAAAGCCGGGCCAATCGATACCGGGACCAGGGCCACTGGCCGTATTTGGCGAGGCTCGCCCGGTCGATGTCCACCACCATGACGGACCCCGAGGGCGAACGCGGACTTCCGGAAGCCATTACGGCGTCGGTGGACCGGTCGATGAGATATTCAACAAAAGGGGGATGAAGCAGGTAGCATGCGGAAACGACGAGCGTCAGGAGCCATCCCATCAGGACAAGGATTCCGGCCGACGTGCGCATCGTGTGATAGGCGTTCATGAAAATCGTTACCGGCCTGCTTTGGAAAACTTCTGGAACTCCTCGAAACGGAAACGGGGATGGTTCGGAACATGATTTTACCTGACGATAACCTCAACTCTGCGGTTCCTCGGTTCGCTCACGTTATCCCCTGTTTTTATCAGCGGGTTCTCTTCGCCGTGGGATGTCGTCTCGATAATATCCGCTGGAACCCCGCTTTTTATCAGCAGGCCGGTAATTACCTGTGCTCTTCGTTTTGACAGGGCCAGGTTGTAATCCTTGTTGCCGGCGGTGTCCGTATGGCCAACCACACAGATGGAAGGAGTGCCCTGCTTCAGGGCAGCCTCTATCACCTTGCTCAACAGGAGTTTGGATTCCGGAACGAGGGTATCGGAGCCCGATTCGAAGTGGAGAATGAAATGGACGGGAGGGGCCGGCTGGAGAGAGAGGGCTTTGGCGAAAATGGAATCGATCTCTTCCTTTTTCATGACGGTAGGGGGAGTGGGTGTTGATTTCTGGTCCCTTATTGTCGTCGCCTGATTCGGCGTCTCCATCGTGACCCTTCCCTGTTCGTTGAAAACACTGACTTTTCCCACCGATCCGTCAGGGTCGGGCACCAGAACCACGAGATTCCGAGCGCCGCCGCACGCCGCAAGCAGGAGGAAGAAAGAATAGAGAAGACAGAGCAACGGTATCTTTTTCATCGCGGATAACTCGACTCTCTCCGGCGTGTTTACAGGTCGTTCAATCGCCTGCGGGGATTCAGTCCTCCACCTTTACCAGGAAATGGGTTCCCCGCGGACCGATCGTGGCGGCGGGGATCTCAATACGAACGGAATCGGGAGCCAGTTTGGCGATCTGCCCGCAGAGGAACGAAACGGTCCCCTTTACCATTCTGGCGAGAAATGACATTTTTCCCTCAAGGGGTTCGAAAAGATAGGTCTTCAGGACAATTTCAGTGTCGGGACCCATGGATATCACCGTGTCGTCCCCGAATATGACGCCCATACCCCCGTCGGTTCCGGTTTTCAGGGTGTCGCCGACCTGAATGTCCATGCCCGGTTCAGCCTTCGAGGGGTGGTCGTCTCGAATAACGAATGCCTCCCCCTTCACGGCCTTGACTACGCCGACGAATGAGGATGCCGCGCTGCACACAAGGGGAGCAGTCGCCAGAAAAAGGATCAAAAAAGCCGGAACGGCGTACTTTTTCATGGTGCTCCCTTCATGCCACGTTACGTCGCCGGAAAAACCCGTCCGGAAAACGATGAACCTCCCCGGTACCTGCCGGGCATTTGCCGGTTCTGCCCGGGATTAACGTAGTTCATTCCGATTGCCCAGAGACACGACCGTGAAAGAATAAGTGCTTAATTATATCACACTTCGATCGTTTTTCCGCCCTGAAATAGGGATGCAAACGAGTTATAAAGGATTTTATCGTGCAGTGGACGTTCGCGGAGGGTTTCGAAGTTTGCAGACGTGTGACGCCGACAAGGCCTGACGGTTCGTCCCATTTGTTTCTTTTCAGTCGATTCAAGAGTGCTTGCGAAGTATTGGTACGGGCGGGCAACTTCAGGGAATCCTCCGCGAACCGGGGCCGTCCCCCGGTTTTATTACTCCGGGAATCATGCGACCCGAGCATTCGATTCGGCCGAGCCCGAGCAAAAAAGCCGCCGTCTATGCGTCGATCCGCCCGATCAGCCGCAGCAGTCCGTCGAGAATGGTTAACGGGTGTGGAGGGCAGCCGGGGACATACAAATCGACCGGCAACAGGTTGTCGGCCCCGTCATGGACTTCTTCGTGGCCCGCATAGGGGCCTCCCGCAACGGCGCATGCACCCACGGCGATGACCAGCTTGGGGGAAGGGACCGCTTCATAGGTCTTCAGCAATGCCAAACGCATGTTTTCGGGTACCGGACCGGTGATCAACAGCCCGTCGGCATGTCGCGGCGAGGCCACGAACTGGATGCCGAAACGTCCCAGGTCCCATCCTACCGTGCCCAGAACGTTGGTGTCGGCTTCGCAGGCATTGCACCCCCCGGCGCTCACCTCCCGCAGCTTGAGGGACCGTCCCAAAAGCCGTTTCATCGCTCCGTCAAGGGGCTCCGGGAGTTTCACCCGATTGTCCTCGATGAGAAGATCGCCGCGACGTCGCGCCGCCATACGGTAGTCGTTGGTGAAGCGGATGTTCGAGCGCGCGCACGCCGAAACGCATTTCCCGCAGAAAAGGCACCGCCCCATATCAAGGCAAAGCCGGTCTTTCGTGGTGACGGCGCCTGTCGGACAAACCCGCGTGCACTCGTCGCACTCCGGCGGACAGTTGTCGCCGACCACTACGGGGCGGCCCATAAACCGATCCGGCAGGGTCGGGGGCGGGCCGTCCGGAAATTTCATGGTGCGGTGTTTCTGCTGTATTCGGGCAAAAAGGATATCGAGCATGGGTGAATGAACCTTTCCTGCGCGGCCGGGGGACCGCTCATGTAATCCCCGGAATGGCGATCAGAGATCGTGGCCGCAATATGACAGATTGAAGCTCTTGTTGCACAAAGGGAAATCGGATATCTGCTGCCCCCTGAGGGTCCAGGCCAGTCCGAACCAGTTGTGGAACGAGGGATCGACCACTTTGTATCGCGCGAAGCGTCCCCGGTCGTCGGTCAGCGCCACATGGCAGATCTCTCCACGCCAGCCTTCCGCCAGCGAAATCGCCAGCCGATTGGGGGCAAGCGGGGACACGCCGGTGTGTATCTCTCCGTCCGGCAAACTGGAGAGTTGTTCGCGGACAAAGGCAATGGAGCGCTGAATCTCGATCCAGCGCACGTGCGCCCGGGCAAGAACGTCTCCGGAACTCCAGGTCGAGACGGGAATCTGCACGAAATGGAAAATGCCCGTCGGCATGTCCTGACGAACGTCCCTCGCGATCCCGCAGGCTCGGGCTACCGGCCCTACCAGCCCCAATTTTTCGCACACATCCCTGCCGATCGTACCGGTCCCCTCGAACCGCGCCATTACGGATGAGGTCTTCCAAAGCAGGTCGACCGCCACGGTCAGGTCCTTCTCCACGGAATCGAGACGACCGAGCAATTCCTTGACCATGGCGGGCTCAAGATCGAACCCCGTCCCGCCGGGTTGGATCACGCCGCGCCCGAAGCGGTTTCCGCAGATAAGACCGGTCATGTTGAGCACATCGCCGCGGATGCGTCCGCAATAGGAGAGCGTGGGGAGGAACCCGACGTCTCCGGCCAGGGCCCCGAGGTCGCCCGTGTGGTTGGCGATACGCTCCAGCTCGAGAGCGATACCCCGCACGACCTCGGCCCGGGCCGAGGGACGGAGCCCGGACAACGCCTCGATCACCTCGCAGTATGCCGTGGCATGGCCGATGGTGGTATCGCCCGAGAGCGTCTCCATGAGGTGCATGGTGCGCTTGTCGGGGCCTCCCATGAGAGCGCGTTCCACTCCGCGATGCTGGTACCCGAGCGAAATTTCCAGGTGCAGCACCTCCTCGCCATGGCACTGGAACCGGAAGTGACCGGGCTCGATGATGCCCGCATGCACCGGCCCGACCGCGACCTCGTGTACTTCCTCGCCTTCCACCCGGAAATAGTCCGTGATTCCGATGCGGGCCGGTTCCCCCACCGGCGCCGTTTCGCTGTTTTGTCCATAGGGAGCATGGAAACGAATGGGCTTCAGCCACGGATGCCCTTCGGGCCGAACCGCATATTGCTCGAATATCTCCCGTTCGAACCAGTGAGCCTGTGGACACCGGGGGGTCAGGGAAGGGTAAGCGCCCTCCGTCTCGGCGCACAGCGGCAGCAGCAGGGATCGGCCGTCATCGGACAGAATGGCCCACAAGCGTACTCGTCGGCCCTCCACCGGCTGGCAGAAAAAAGCCGAAATGCGCATCCCCTTTTCGACCGCGAGGATAACGGACTCCCCGAAATCCTGCATGGCCAGAGGGGGAACCTCCCTGATGTCGATGGCCCCGCCATTGGAAAGGGAAGCATGGTCTGCAATAACACCCTGCATTTGTTAAGACTCCCGATGGTTTCGAAAGGATCGTTCCATAATCAAACCCCGCCGATGGCTTTGGCGGCCTGCTCCAGAAGCCGATGCAGCGCGGGCGGGACGTAGACTCCGAGGATCAATATCATAGCCCCCAGCACCATGGGCGGGATGACCGCCAATGGGGACTCTCCCGGAAAGAGGGAAAAACCTCCATGTCGACGATTTCCGGCCGGGTTCGGTACCGGTTGGTCGGCAGGCAACCCCGCGGGCTCTCCCTGGGCCATCCGGAGCACCACGGCCGCCATGCCGATGAATATCGCCCCCAGGATGAGCAGGTAGAGTCCGGCAACCACAGTCCGGCCCTGATCGAGGGCGGACTTGAGGATGACCAGCTCGCTGAGGAAGGGGCCGAACGGGGGAGACCCGGTGATGGCGAGGAAGCCCATCAGCCAGAGGACGCCGGAGACCGGCAGCGAACGCAAAACTCCGCGTACGGTGGTGGTCGATTTACTCTGATAGACGGCCAGGATGTTCCCGGCGACCAAAAAAAGCATGCCCTTCGTCAGCGAGTGATTGACCGCATGGAGCATTGCGCCGAAGGTGCCGTCGCCCCCCAGCCCGATGGCGAGGGACAGGATACCCATGTGCTCTACGCTCGAATAGGCCAGCATGCGCTTGAAGTCCGCCTGGCGCAGGATAAAGGCCGCTGCGATCAGCATGGAAAAAAGCCCGAAGCCCAACAAGAGTTCCCGGCCGAACGGACCCTGCCCGGCTGCCACGCAGACTTGCTGGACGCGAAGAATGGCCAGGAATGCACAGTTGAGCAAAGCCCCGGAAAGCAGGGCGGAAATCACCGAAGGGGATTCGCTGTGAGCGTCCGGCAGCCAGGTGTGCAGCGGCGCCAACCCCATTTTGGTGCCGTAGCCCACCAGAAGGAAAAGGAAGGCCGCCTTGAACCAGGTAACGTGGAGGCTCGAAGCCCTGGCGGTGAGGCTGGACAGCAGCATGGGGATGTTTTCATGCTCACCCACCGTGGAAGCGACGGCCAGAAAGAAATTTCCCAGCAGAGCCAAGGCGATCCCGACCGAGCAAACCATGATGTATTTCCACGTTGCCTCGAGAGAGCGGCGATGCCGGTGGAAGTAGATCAGCGGGGCGCTCGCGAGTGTGGTGGCCTCCACGGCCACCCACAGCAACCCGAAGTGCTGGCTCACGGTCACCAGGGTCATCATCCCCAGAAAGAGCAGCAGACAGCAGGTGAAAGTGGGTTCCCTGGCGTTGGTGAAAAGGAATCCGTCCTCGAAATCCTGACGCCTTCCCCAATCTTCCCGCTGAAAATAGCCAAGCGCGTAAAAGGAGACGATCAGGAAGAGAGCGCTCGTAATGCTCAGAAAAAGCAAACCCGGCGCATCGAGCAGCAACCAGCCGTCAAGGAAGGGGGCGGGGCGGCGTACCCAGGCGAGCGCGGTCAGGATTGCGTGGGCGAGCGCGGCCGAAACCAACAGCGCCCGCCTCGGCGCCGCGGCCTTGAGCAGGAAAGCCACGAGTCCCGCCATGACCGGCAGGAGGATGAGTGCTGCAATCATCGCTTTCAATCCTTCAGCGAGTTCAACAGGTCCGTATCGATGTGGTCGAATTCGCGGTTGATGTGGAAGATCATGATTCCCATGACGAAAACGCCCATGAAAACATCAAGGAGGGTGCCCAGTTCCACCAGGAGGGGCTCCTTGTGCGCAAATGCGAGTCCGAAGGCGTAGATGCCGTTTTCCATCATCAGGTAGCCCAGCACCTGGGTGAGCGCCTTACGCCGGCTGATCACGGCGAACAGACCCACCATGATGGTGAACAGGGCCAAGGGTACCACCAGAGGGGATTTGGGAGGAACGGGCAGGGGCAGACGCCCGCCCATCCACATGGCAAGGGCAAGCAGCCCGACCCCGACGACGAGAGAGGTTGTGTAGCCCACAAAGGGTTCCATCTCTCGTCTCACGTTGGCGGTACGCAACGTCCGTAACAGCAGCCACGGAAACACTATCCCCTTTACCAGCACCGTCATCAATGCGAGGAGGGTTACCCGGAGCGTCAGAGGCCCCTCCCCCACAAACAGCGGAAGCACCCCGAGGAGCACGCCCTGGAGGGCGACCACGCGGATGCAGCCGTTCAACCGGCTCGATCCGAGGAACTTCAGATTGGTGAGGATGAGCAGTACGATCAGCCCGTCGATCCACAGTTTCATCGTTACCCCCAGAGAACCAGCATGAGCGCCAGGACGGAAAGCGCCACGGCCCCTGCCAGCAATTGCGGAACACGCAGCAGCCGAAGACGCGCCATGGAGGACTCTATGATCCCGATCACCACGGCCAGCACGAAAATGCCTCCGATGGTTGCCGCCCCGTCCAGGAAAGGATTCCCCGTGCGAACGGGCACCAGGACGCCGGCCAGCAGCGCCCCGAATATCCAGAGTTTCAGCGCCGCCCCGTAGAGGATCATGCCGAAATCCACGCCGCTATGGTCGAGGACCATTACTTCGTGGATCATGGTCAACTCCAGATGCGTGGTGGGGTCGTCGATGGGAATGCGGCAGCTCTCGGTCAGGACGACCACCAGGAGGGCGCCAGAAACCAGCAGGAGCGCCGTGCCCGCCTGCATCCACACCTGGAGGGAAAGATCCGAATAGATCCGGGAGAGCGAAAGGGATATGCCGTGGCCGGAGAGCGGGCCGGAAATCGAAAGCTCTCCCGCTTTGGCCATTGCCGCCAGGCTCAAGAGAAGGGCCGGCTCCGCCAGCACGGAAAACTGAACCTCCCGGCTGGCTCCCATGCCCTCGAACGACGACCCGGTATCGAGGGCGGCAACGACCGTGAAAAAACGCATGAGGCCCAGCAGGTACGCCATGAAAATCAGATCGCCCTGAAAAGAGACGGCCGCGGCTGTCCCCCCCAGGGGGAGAACGGCCAGGGCCACCACTGCGGCGGCCAACCCCACCACCGGGCCGGCGCGAAACACCCAGCTCGTGGTACGACTGTAAACGGCGCCCTTCCGGAAGAGTTTCGCCAGGTCGAAATAACCCTGCAGGAGCGGCTGGCCCTTTCGGCCCGCAAACAGGGCTTTGGTCCGGTTGACGATTCCCGGAAGCAAGGGCGCCAGGACCAGCGCTGCCAGCGGTTGGAACAGGGATGCTGTGTTCATGGTCTCACCACAGATTCCAGACGAGCAGGATCAGAAGGGTCGCTGCCACGTAGAGAATATAGAACTGTACCCGGCCCTGCTGGAGCCAGTGCAGCCGGAGCAGAAGCCACTCGATGCCGCGAAAGGCCGGTCGATAGAGCTTCTGGTGGAAAAGGTCCTCGGTTTCGGTGTGCAGACTCGCATGGGCCGGGAAAAAACCTTCGGGCGCCTGCAGCCGGTGTTGAGTTCGAAGGAAGAAACGGAACATGTCCGTAAGCGGCTGGGCAAAGGAGGAAGCGGTATATTGCATGCGTGGAGTGGGCTGCGCATACCCGCAATCCCACGTTCCGCTCACCGTCACCTCCCTGCCCGCCAGGAGTCTGCGTCGCAGTACGAGCAGGAATCCAACCACCAGCACAAACACGACGGAGGCCGGGATCACCGAACGGAGAGACTCGGTTGCCGTGGCGAGCCCCCGGGCCGCCTCGCCATCGCTCAGCCCCGTTATGCCCACGATCACGGGCTTCATTGCTCCCACCACTTGCGGAGCGCAAAACCCCACGGTTACGCAGCCGAGCGCCAGGGCGATCATGGGCGCACGCATGGCCCAACCCACTTCATGGCCTTGCCTTGCACATTCGCTGCGGGGTTCGCCCAGGAAAACGATGCCGAACGCCTTGGTGAAACAAGCGGTTGCCAGACAACCGATAATGGCGAGCCCCGCGATAACGCCGGCGCTCCAGACCGAAACCCCCGGCTGCCCCATACCCTTGAAGGCGCCTAAGTAGATAAGGAACTCGCTTACAAATCCGTTCAAGGGCGGCAGTCCGCAGATGGCCACGGCCCCGACCAGGAAGAGGGACGCCGTCCACGGCATGCGCCTGATCAAACCGCCCAGGGAATCGATATCCCGCGTGCCGGTGGCATGGGCCACCGCACCCGCGCCGAGGAAGAGAAGGCCCTTGAAGAGTGCATGATTCAGCACGTGCAGGAGACCGCCGCCCAGACCCAGGACCGCAAGGACCGGCTGGTGCAAGGCAAGTCCGATGAGGCCCGTCCCCAGGCCGAGAGCGATGATTCCGATATTCTCCACGCTGTGGTAGGCGAGCAGTCGTTTGAGATCATGCTGGGCCAGGGCGAACAACACTCCCAATATGCCCGAAGCCAATCCGATCCCTATGAGCAGCCAACCCCACCATGCAGCCGGCTCTCCCAGAAAGGTCAGAGTCCTCAGGAGCCCGTAAATACCCGTCTTGATCATTACCCCCGACATGAGAGCCGAAACGTGGCTTGGTGCGGCCGGGTGGGCCTCCGGGAGCCAGACGTGAAAGGGCATGAAACCGGCCTTGGTGCCGAAGCCGATGAGCGCCAGAAGAAAGGCGACACCGGCGCCCGCCGCACCGGAGAGGGGGGAGGCGGCAATCCGGTCGAAATCGAGCGATCCGGTCTGACGGCCAAGGAGCAGAAAGAGGGCAAGCAGGAAAGCCGTGCCCAGATGGGTCGCCACCAGATAGGTCCATCCCGCCTCCCGCACGCTTTCCCGCTCATCCTCGAAGGTCACCAGGAAGAACGAGGCAAGGGACATGACCTCCCAGGCCACGAGGAAAAGGACGCCGTTGCGGGCAACCGCCACCAGAACCATGCTGGCCACAAGCAAATTGAAGAAGAACCACGAACTGCCGAGATTCTTCCGTGCGCGGTATGCCATCAGGTACCGGCTGCCGTAGAGAGCGGCAGCAACGGAAAGCGCCAGGATCGGCAGGAGAAAAAAACCGGAAAGGGCATCCACCTGCACGAAAAAGGAGCCGAAGGGGACATCCCATTCCCGGCGAAGCGTTTCCAGCCGACCCGTCCACAGCACGGATACCGTGGGGACCAACCCGATCAAACACCCCAGGACGGCCCCACCGGCTCCAACCACGGTGGCGTGGCGCGGGTTACGGCCCAGGAAAAACGAGATGAGCCCGCTTGAAAGGAGAATACTTACTGCCAAAAGAACGAGAAGCATGTCGGCACTTTCAATTTCACGTTTGGATGGAACATCACGGAGTCCCATGCCGGTGGGCGGCCTCATGCCGTCCCGGCGCCCTACCCTTCCCGGCGCACAAAAGCCGGATTTCTTTCACTCGATCGCGAAAGGGCACGTTTTTACAAAGGGAGTTGGGACGTTCAGACCCGAAACGGTCGGGCCTTCCGGTCAGGTAATCTCCCGGGAGGCGTCGGTGGAAGGGGGAAAACCCTCTTCGACACGGCGAGCCGCGACCAGGATTTCCTCAAGCGATCCGCGATTGGTGATGACCGTTTTGAACCGGGCGTCGCGCAAAGCAAATGCCAGCTTGGAGAGCAGGTGGAGGTGGGATCGAACCGTCGGGCAGATGAGGGTGAAAAGGACTCTCACCGGCTGCCCGTCAAGAGCGGCAAAGTCCACCTCATGTTCCAGAAAGCAGAGGGCGATCATCGGGTGGGAAATGTGCAAAACGATCGGATTGCGTACGTGAGGGATGGCAATGCCGTCGCCTATCCCCGTCGAACCCAATGCTTCGCGGGCAAGCAATACGTCATACAGAAAGGTTCGGTCCACTTCCGCGGGGAGACGCATAAGGTCCACCACTGCACGCAATACGGAAGCCTTGTCCGTTCCACTCACCTTGTAGTGGACGCCGCCCGCCAGCAGCGCTTCGTCGATTTGCGGCGCCGGTGCGGAGCCGGCCGCCGGTTCGGCCATGATCCTCGGACTTACGGCGGTCTTGGTGGCCGTAGCCCATTCAAGCAGTTCCTCGCGGCTGAAACGGTATTGCTCGTTCACGTGATATACGGGCAGATTCCTCTGTTTGACCCAACGATACACGGTCTCTTCCGAAACATTGAAAAAGTCGGCTACCTCTCGAACCCCCAACTGCATTGCCTTCTACCCTCTTCGGTGAAGCTGACAACTCTGTGCAAGGCGCGGATGATGTTCCCAACCATTCTACTTGTCAAGGGAAAAACAGAAATATCAGATGGCAGCCAAAAGAGCGGGTCATCTCGCTTCTCAACCTTCTCTCGATGGCTGAACGGACTTTCTCCGGCGGTACGCTTCGAATCCGGTTCCTCCGCCCGGGAATCGAGGAGGTTTTCATACCGTGGCATCGTGCAGAACTGGTCGGCGGAGGAAGAGAGTACCCCGATTCCGGAGCCGTCTCAGGGCTGAAGCGGTTGAGCCGAGGAGAGTCCCCTCACTTCTTCTTCAACAACTCCATCGCCCTCACGATATCCGACGGCACGGGCGGGCAGCCTTCCAGGAACTCGCCCCGTCCGCGCAGTTTGGCCGTGCAGTTGCCCAGCAGGATCAGTCGGTCGCCGGTGAGGGCATCGGGGTCGATGTCCCGGCCGAAGGCCAGTTGAGTCTTCGTTTTATCGGCATAGGTGCGTCCCATCACCTTGAGGAACGCCATGACCGTGGCGTGGCAGGCGCTGCACGATTCTCCTTCCGCAAGAACGAATTCCGGATACTGCGCGGAGACGTCTTCGGCCACGGCCGGTTTGAACGGAGACCTCAAGGTGGCGAACATCGAACGGTCGCAGTCGATTTCCTCCAGCCGGGGAACGGTTCGCCCCCGTTTTGTTGCCGCCAGGAAGAGGTGTTCCGGCTCGTCCGGCGTGAGTCCCATGAGGTACGCGGCCGCCGCGTCCACGGCGATGGGGTCCTGGCCGCCCAGCACCAGATGCATGGGCTTGGGATCGCCGATCATGGGGCCGAGCCCTTCCATGGCCATGGTGCCGTCGATCACCACGAGGTCCGGAAGCAGCACGCTGCTCAGATCGGCAATGGCCCGGTCCAACGCCTTGTAGTCATGCCAGCGGGAGAACCGGTCTTGTTCCTTCAGATGGTGAAACTGGGTCTTCTGCCGGCCGTGGAGGCAACCTTTCATGTTCTTGATGCCCAGCGTGGCCCGGGCGTGCATGTGAGTCTTCATCACGGGCACGGAAACGATTTTATCCGCCTCCAGAGCAATGGACGACACCTTGATCCGGTCGACGGCCATGGGGTTGGACACGGTGAGCGTCACCGGGTCGCCGTTTTCCAGGTTCACGACCGCGCAGCCCTCCTCCCGCGCCACACCGGCGATACCCGACGCTTCGAGCGCTTCGTCGGGGTCCACGCCCAGAATGGAGCTGTCCCCCACCAGGATGCGGTTCGCCCCGGCTTCCTTCAGGAAACGAACGACTCCGCGCACCACTTCGCAGTTGGTGATGACGCCCGATCCGGGCACACTCTTGAAGCCGGCGTTGGGCTTGACCAGGACCGTTTTCCCTTTGAAATCGTCGCCCCCGATCTCGCGCAGCAGGTCCAACGTCATATCTGTGGCCGGGCCGCCGTGTCGAATCGCGATTCGTGTTGCGGTATGGTGTGTGCTCATTTTACTCCCGTGAAAAGATACGATGGTGGAACTGTAGCGGGGAACCCCCTTTTCGAGAAAAGGCGGTTCCCCGCACCCCTCCGCGAAAAGCTTCAAGTTTGCTCTCCCTTCGGGAGAGATTCAGGAATAGAACAAAACTTGTGCCGCTACGACCGTCCCCCGCCGCCGAAGGCGGCAGTTGAAAGCTTTTTGGAAGAGGGTCCGGGAGGAACCTTTTTCTCGAAAAAGGTTCCTCCCGGTTCCGGTTCGCTATCCAATCTCCCTATTCGATTTTCATTTCCCTCTTCACTTCCCGATCATCACGTTGGGCAGCCACATAACCAGGCCGGGGAAGACGGTCAGGATGGCCAGGGCCAGCAGCAGGAGCAGGAAGAAGGGCATGGCCGATTTTACGATGAAGGCCATGCTGCGGCCCGTTTCCTTTTCCAGCACGAAGAGGTTGAATCCCACGGGCGGCGTGATCTGACACAGCTCAGCCATGACCACCAGGTAGATGCCGAACCAGATGGAGTTGAATCCGGCCGCGGTGATCAGGGGCAGGCAGATGGGGAGCGTGATGACGATGATGGAGCCGCCGTCCAGGAAGCATCCCAGGAAGATGTAGAGCATGGTCAGAACGCACACGAGCGCATACGGGGAAAGTTGCCAGTCCGCCACCATCTGGGTGAGGTGGCGCGGGATGCCGAGGTACCCCATGGCCGATGAAAAATAGGACGCGCCCATGATGATGAGGCACATCATGACCGTGGTGCGCACGGACCCGAAGAGGCTGTCCTTAAACGATTTCCAGTCGAGGGACCGCGACAGGAGGCTCAGGACGAGCGACCCCGCCACCCCGATGGCCGCCGCTTCGGTGGGGGTGGCCCAGCCGAAATAGATGGTCCCCAGGACGAGGAGCATCAGGCTGAAAACGGGCAGGATCTGCGGCAATTTGCTGAATCGTTCCCGCCAGGTGAAGCGGACGTCTTCCCCGGGAGCAATGGCAGGGTTCAGGATGCCGCGCACGGCGATGTAGCCGCTGTAGAGTCCTGCCGCCAGAAGTCCGGGGATGATGCCGGCCATGAAAAGCTTTCCGATGGAAACGTCGGCCAGGACCCCGTAGATCACCATGATAATGGAAGGAGGGATGAGGAATCCCAGGGTACCGGAACCGGCCAGAGAGCCTACTGAAAGGCCCGCATGGTAATTGAGCCGTTTGAATTCGGGCAGCGTCACCTTGGCCATGGTGGCGCAAGTGGCGGCGGATGAGCCGCTCACGGCGGCGAAGAGCGCGCAGCCCAGCACGTTGGCGTGGAGCAGTTTGCCGGGCAGCCACTGTACCCAAGGGACCATGCCGTCGAACAACTGCCGTGAAATGCGGGTCCGGAAAAGGATTTCCCCCATGAACACGAACAGGGGCAGGCAAGTGAGGGTCCAGGAGTTGAGCGTATTCCAGGAGAGGGTGGCCAGCACCTTTCCCGCCGGGATGGGGGTGAAAAAGCTGATTCCCACCATGGCCACCACGATGAGCGTTACGCCGATCCACAACCCTCCGGCCAGGAGCAGGAAAAACAGAAAACCCAGTATCAGAGAGGGCAGCCACAGGGATTCCATGGTTCCTATTCCCCCTCGCTCGGGTCGGACGATTCCGGGTGGCCCCCGGCCGTGGGGAGAAGATATTCCCCGGCCATGGCCAGCAATTGGATGGCCATCATGGCGGATCCGATCACCAGGCCGAGTTGCGGAATGAACAGCCGGGTCCGGGTGATGTTCATGGACACCTCTCCGGTGGTGAAGGAATCGAGCGTCAGCGCACCGAGTTCGTAGGTCATGATCGCAAAGACGACCGTACCGATGAGGCAGCTGAGGAAACGCAGCACAGTGCGGCCTTTGGCGCGGCACTTGGACAGCACGAGGTTGACTCGGATGTGGCCGCCTGAACGGAGCGTATAGGCCAGTCCGAGGAAGGCGAAATCGGCCATGAGGTAGGCCGAATATTCCTCAGCGACGAACGTCGAGCTGCCGAATATGCTGCGGACGAGAATTTCCACCAGGATCAGGCCGGTGATCAGGAGGATACAGACGGCGGAAGCAATACCTCCGAAGCGACTCAGCCGTTCGACGAAAGAAAAGAGCTGTTTCATGCCGGTAAAACGTCCCGCTACGGAAGCAGTAGAGTGTTGCTCCTCATTCGATGCAGGTAATCCCCCGGGGACTACCCGCCCGGAGAAGATATGGATTGATCGGCCACGGCAATCGAACCGTCATTCCGGCCAAAGCCGCAACCCCACGCGTTTCCTTCGCCCCGGCTTTCGCCGGGGTGAAGGCCTGTGCTTTCGACACTATCCGGAGAGGAGGGAGCCGGAACTCCTCTTACGGTCGGACAATTATAATCGATTATTTTGCGCCGAATTGCTTCAAAATCTTCTCGGCATCGGGGCCGGCCTTCTTCACCCATTCGTCCCAAACGGGCTTGGACAGGTCGGCGCATGCTTTCTGGAATTCCGGGGACATGGCGGAAACCTTGATCCCGCCTTTCTCCAGCATTTCGGTGGCCATACGGTCGGATTCCAGGCTGCGCGCTTCCTGGATCTTGTCCATTTCCTTGGCGGTCTTCAGCACGACTTTTTTCACGTCTTCCGGCAGTTTCGCCCAGGCGTTCTTGTTCGCGGTCACTGCGCTGTAGCCGAAGGTGAAGTTGAGGCGGGTGTAGTACTTCATCACTTCCCAGAACTTGCCGTCGGCGCCCGAGGTAGTGCTGGTGATCACCGCGTCGATGGCGCCCGTGGACATAGCCATGTACACGTCGCCCCAAGGCATGGATACCGGGTTTCCGCCCGCCGCCTTCACCCATTCGGTGGATACGGCGTTAAAGGTGCGGATCTTCAAACCCTTCAGGTCGTCGATGGAGTGTATGGGTTTCTGGGAGTAGATGCCCGCGCCCGGCCAGAACTGCCAGTAGAGCATCTTCTGGTTCCATTTGTCGTAAACCTTCTCGATGTAGGGCCGGGCCACAGCGCCCAGCTTGGCCGCGCCCGCTTCGTCCGCCACCAGGAAGGGCATGGTCGAGAAATCCATCAGCGGTTCGGTTCCCGCCACGTATCCGAGCAGCATTTCCCCGATGGGCACCATGCCATCCTTGATGACCTTGAGCATTTCCGGGCCTTTGTACCCCAGCGCGCCGCCTGCATGGACTTCGATGTCCAGAGCGCCCTTGGTCCGTTCCTTCACCAGTTTGGCGAATTCCATCGTACCCTGGGTGCTGAAGTTGCTCGCGGGCCACAGAATAGCGAGAGGCCATTTGACGGTGTCGGCAAAAACGGCGCCGGACGAAAACACCGCCAGGGTGATCAGCAGGAGAAACACGGTGAGAGACGATTTTTTCATGGCATTTCCTCCGAAAGAAACGCGGGTTGGAATACGGGGCCCGGCTCGGGCGGGCCCGGTCCGAAGAAGAGACAAACCATACCGCCTATGTTCAGGGCTTGTCAATTCCGCTCTATACTTTATGAACGTTTCCGGAACCCGAACGATGGCTACGGACGGAGCATTCACGTCCTGACGTAATAGGGCACTATTTCCATGTGGCGATTGCGCTCGCACCGTGGTAATCTCCGTACGGGCTTTTCGGTACATCCTCGAGACGGGAAGGAGAAGGGACCATGGCATTCATTACGACGAACGACGGCGTCAAAATCCACTATGAAGAAAAAGGCCGGGGCAAACCCCTCATCCTCATCCCCGGATGGTCGTGCAGTACCAAATTTTTCGTGAGGAACTTCGACGAGCTGGCCAAATCGTATCGCGTGGTGAGCATGGACCTGCGCGGGCACGGCGAATCGGAAAAACCGGCCCGGGGGTACCGCATCGCCCGGTTCGCCAAGGACCTCAAGGACCTGCTCGACAGCCTCGACATCCGGGACGCCAACCTGCTCGGGTGGTCAATGGGCGGATCGGTCATCTGGTCCTACATCGACCTGTTCGGGAATGATCGTCTGGACAAGCTCATCCTGGTGGATCAGACGCCGCGCCAGTATCACAATCCGGAATGGGAATGGGGCGGAGGGTGCCGGAACGCCGAGGAACTGGCCATCGTCACCACGCGCCTCGAATACGACCCGGTGGGAGTGGCCAGGGGGCTGGTGACCGCGTGCATGGCCGAGAACCCGACGCCGGAAGAGGTGGATTTTTTCGCCGGCGAGATCCTCAAGTGCCCCCCCGCCGTACGAGCGGCCATTATGGCCGATCACACGGCCCAGGACTGGCGGGACATCCTGCCCACCATCTCGCTGCCCACGCTGGTCATGGTGGGAGCCAGGAGCAAGGTGTTCCCCAACCAAGGAGTGGAATACGCCGCCCGCAACATCCCCGGCTGCATGACCGTGTACTTCGAAAAGAGCGGCCATATGCCTTTCTATGAAGAACCGGAGAAATTCAATCAGGTCGTGAAGGAGTTCCTCGGGTAGCGCGCTTCGCGGGAGAAGCCTCCTGTCGGGAAAGAGGCTTCTCCCGCGGGGAAACAGTGTGTTTTTCCGATCCGCTATTCTCCCTTGAACTTCGGTGCCCTTTTCCCCACGAAGGCGGCCACGCCTTCCCGGTGGTCGCTGGTCAGAGTGGCCAGGGTGAACTGGTCGTCGTCCATGTAACTGGCCAAGTGGTTAAGGGCCGTTGCGTGCACGTTGATCGACTTCTTAGTCATGAATATCGGCAGCGGCGGCTGGGCCGCGATTTTTTCGGCTATGGCCAAAGCCTCCCGCAGCGCCTGCCCGTCTTCGGTCACCCAGTCGGCCAACCCCCAATTCAGGGCGGTGTCCGCGGAAATCATTTCCGCCAGCAGCACGATTCTCTTGGCCCTGGCCGGTCCCACCAGGTTGGTCAGGCGGGGCAGCGTTTGCCAACTCATGTTCATGCCCAGCCTCAGTTCGGGCACCGAGAGTCGGGTGCTTCGGCCCAACACCCGGAAATCGCAGGAAACCGCCAGCGACACTCCGCCGCCCAGGCAGTATCCCTCAATGGCGGCGATGGTCACCTGGGGCACGGCTTCCCAGGCCCGACACATCTTTGCGCCCAAACCCGCCGCCTGCCTCTTGGCCCCGATGGGTGCGTTCATCAACCGGATGGTTTCGGGGTCCTTCAGGTCGATACCGGCGGTGAAGACGTTGTCGCGACCGGTCAGGATCACCGCCGACACCTCCCGTTCATCCTCAAAGGACCGGGCTGCTTCGGTCAATTCCCGCAGGGTTTTGAAGGATAACGGATTGGGGTCTTCTCCCCGGTCGAACCGCACCACCGCAATCCGGTTCGTTTTCGTGATTGTCACCGTCCCGTGCGACATGACGTTTTTCTCCCCCAATCGATTTCCGATCGTTTCCGTCTCATTTGGACTCCATCAACGAGGGCACTTCCTGCTTGAGGGCCACCTTGTTGATTTTTCCGCTGGCCAGAATCGGCAGCAGCGGCCGGATGAAGAAGCGTTTGGGCAGCTTGTAGTTGGCCATTTTTCCCTGGCACATGGTCCGAAGCTCGTCCTCGGTGACCGACTGTCCGGGTTTGAGCATGACGAACGCCCAGCCCACTTCCTGGTACAGCTCGTCGGGCACTCCGATGACGGCGGAAAACAGGACCGCCGGGTGCGTTTCGATCAGGTCCTCGATTTCCCGCGGATAGACGTTTTCCCCGCCGCTCTTGTACATTTCCGAAGCGCGCCCAACAATGTGGATGTAGCCGCGTTCGTCCCGCCGGGCCAGGTCGGAGGTGTAGTACCAGCCCTCGTTGTCCATTACGGCGGCCGTGGCCCCGGGGTTGTTGTAATACCCTTTCATGAGGAAGGGGCCCCTGACGGCAATTTCCCCCACCTGGCCGTCCGGCAGTTCCCGACGCTCTTCATCCACGATTTTCAACTCGAATTCCTCCGCGATCCGTCCGGCGGTATTCAGGAGGGTATCGAGATCGTCGTCCTTTCGCGTGTAAGTGACGAATCCGCAGGTTTCAGTGGAACCGTATCCCGTCAGCAACGAGGCGCCCGACCGGGAACCGATGCCGGATAGCACGTCCAGCATGATCTTGGGCGCTGCGGAGCCGGCCCAGAGGAAACGCCGCAGGGACGACAGGTCGGTGGTGCGAAACGTCGGTTCCTTGAATTCCATGAGAAACATCACCGGCACCTGTCCGAGGTCGGTGAGGCGTTCCCGCTGAATGGTTTCCAGCGTTGCCGCCGGGTCGAACTTGTCCATGAACACGAGGGTGGCCCCGGCCATGATGGCGCCGAAACCGATCTCCGTGTCGGCGGCCACGTGGTTGATAGGGAAATGGCACAGGATACGTTTGGGTTCGTCCCCTTCCCAATAGAATTCCCTGATCTGCACCCCGATGTTGCGAACGATGCTCCGGTGGGTATGCAGGACCCCCTTGGGTTTCCCGGTGGAGCCGGAGGTGTAGAGGAGCAGTGCCTCGTCGTCCGTGGAAACGGAAGCGGCGCATTGTAGGAGAAGGCCGTCCGCTTCCGGCCGTGCGCGGTTCACGAAGTCGTCGTAACCTTCCGCGCCCGCCGCAGTACCGCCGATAGTGAGGACCTTTTTCAGTGACGGGTTTTCGGCCGCCAATGCCTGAATGGTCGGAACGAGGTCCTTGCCCAGGTATTCGGTGATGCCGATGAGCACGGCGGGGCGGCTGTCCGCCACGATGTAGCGCAGTTCGTCGAGGGTCAGCTTCGGGGAGAGCCCCAGCCAGACGGCGCCGATCTTGTTTGCGGCCATGTAGGTGATGGGAAATTCGTTGCGGGCCATGGAGAGGAGCGCCACCCGGTCGCCCTTGGCCACACCGGCTTCCAGCAACGCCTTGGCAGTCAGGTCCATCTTCTCCTTGACCGCAGCCCAGGTGAGCCGCTGGTCGCCGAACACGAAGGCTTCCCGGTCGGATTTCAATTCCGCCCATCGTTCCACATACTGCCAGGTGAGATCCAGGACTTGGCTCATGACTCTCTCCTCGTTCACGGTTTGGCGATCGTTTTCCAAAAGAGCGGGAAAAACTTCGGGATGGCTCCGACCAGAGTTTCCCGCCGGCCCCGATAAAACCAGAGATGAATCTGCCGGTAGCAATACATATAATAGAGATCCATGACCTGCGAGACGTTCACCTGCAGGTCAAGTTCATGGCGTGCATGCCCTCGCACCACGATGTGCCGGAACGTTTCGACCACGTCTTTTCGCACATAGGACGGATCATTCATCCAGGTCCGCATGGGCAGGGTGATGAAGGCGGTGACGGCCACCCCGGGGTTGCGGTCGTAGTAATCCATGGTGACCCAGAAAATCTTGCGGAAGATCTCCTGCGTGCTCTCGATCCCCTTGACGTGTTCCTGCGCCAGCGTGGCAATTTCCCCTATTTTTTCGTCCAGAATGGAAAAGACGAGGTTCTCCTTGGAAGAATAGTATTGATAGATGGTGCTGGGGCTGATGCCGGACAAACGGCAAATGTCTCGCAGGGTTACCTGATGGAAGTCCTTTTGGGTGAACAGGTCGAGCACCACCGGATAGAGCCGCTGCTTCAGCTTGGATGGAAGCGGTATCGCTTTTTTCGCGTCGTGGCGCGTCGTTGTCGCGAGCCTGCTCATGGAAACCTGTTACGTGACGGGGGAAGGAAAGGGTCGCCCGGTTCGTGGTTACCCCCGACGCCGTCCGGTGCGGGAAGCGACCGACGGGACGTGGTCACGAGGGGCGAGTCTGAAAAGACGTAACAATGTTTCGATATGGTGTCAAATAAAAAACAATGTTTCGTATGCGGGAAACGGAACCATACGCCCGCTTTGTCGCACCTGATGCGGACGGGACGGGCCACGTCCCCGAACACCCTTCCCCCTGAGGAAGAGCGGGAAAGGCAGGGATGTACGGGGGCGTCGGCCGGAACGATTGATCAGAACGTGAAAACCTTGGATTCGGCGGCCAGGTCGATGAGGGTCGCGCCCGTGCTGATGGAGAAATTCTGGGGCAGGTCGTCCTCGCCGATCATCCGCGCCTCCGCGCACGGCTTGCACACCAGGATTTTCGCGCCCTTTTCCTGCAGGAACTTCACATAGCCCAACAGTTCGTCGCCGGTAGGCGCTTTGACCCGTTCGGTGAGTCCCAGGTTGGCGAAGTACACGCCGTCGTCCACCAGAAACACGGCCACGTCGTGGCCTTTGTCCGCGGCGATTTTGGCGAACTGAAAGCAGCGCACGGCGCGGGTGGGGTCTTCGGGGCCGCGGGAAAGCACAAACAGGAATTTACTCATGGAATCACCTCCGATTGAGGGTTAAGCGAAACGATTTTCCACTCGGAAGCTTACCACGTTTAACGGGGCGAGAGGAACAACGGATTGCACCGGGACCGAAAACCTGCGGAAAAACACTCTACCGGAGGACGAAACGATATCGTTCGAGTCTCGATACTTCAGCCCGAACGATCAAAGATTTCCTCGGCAAAACGAAGCGTCGTTCCCGAAATCCTTCAGAACTGGAGGCCGCTCAGCACCATCTGCAGGGTCTGCTGGAGCTGCTGAGCGTTCTGATCCGGCCCCGTCACCTGCACCATGATATTGGCCCCGCGGATGAACACGGTCAATGAGCGCATGGCCATGCCCGCCTGGGGGTTCTTCAGGCTCGCGGAGATGAAGTGCGCCTGGCGGCCGCCTACGTCGATCTGGTTGTCGCCATCCGTTGTAGCGCCCATCTGCCTCAGCATGTTGGGGAAATTCTGCTCGTTCATCTGGAACATCTGTTCCTGGGTGACGGCCATGACGCTGACCTGGGTCATGGCAGTGGGGATGCTGAAATTGTACATGGAACTCACGGGAGCGGCGCCCTGGGGCAGGCTCATGCTGAAGCGGCCGAGGGCGTCACTGAACGACTGTCCAAGCACGGCCTGTTGTTGCGCCTGCGTCTGGTCTCCATAGCCCGACTGCCCGTATCCCTGCTGCCCTTGCAGCGGTACGCCCTGTTGCTGGCCATATCCCTGCTGGGGGGAGCCCTGCGGTTGTCCGTACCCCTGCTGCGGATACCCCTGCTGCTGACCGTTTCCCTGCTGTCCATACCCTTGCTGGGAATATCCCTGTTGTTGGCCATATCCCTGCTGGGGGTAGCCTTGTTGTTGACCGTAAGTGGAGGGGTTCTGCTGTTGCCACTGAGCGCTGGTGGCGTCCGGAAAAAGCAAGAGGGAAACAACCACGATCACGACCGCCGTAAATTCGAACAATGCATTCTTTGCCATAGTGCCCTCCGTAAGACGTCAAACACCATTTGCCCGATACTCGATTGTATAGATGAGCAACGGGTCCGAGTCAAGGTACGATCATATGCGCGGTCGTCAGCTCTCTCCCCGGATATACGTCGAATATCCGGGATTACAAATGCGCTCGTCCGGGACATCCGGTTCGGACAATCAAACCCGCCCTCTCATTACGGCGGGAAGGGTAGGAGAGGATTCGGATTTCCGCCTCATACGTTTTGTCAAAAGGTTCGCCCGATCCTCCCCCGCATGGACAATTATTTCACCTTCTTGTCCCGGTAGAACTTGACGATGGGCTGGAACGGACCAAAGCTGTGCTGATCGGCCGGGAACGGGTCCTCCCAGGGGCCATAGGGGGCGTCCACCGCTTTCTCCATCTTGTTCGGGTAGTCCCGGTCCAGATTCGCCATTTGCGGCCGTGGCTTGCTGTTGATATATGCGCCGATGTCGTATGCCTTGTCGTCGCTGAGGAAGGGGTCGCGCCAGCTCACACCCATTGGCATATTGCCCCGAATGAAGGCCGCCGTGGTGAGGAGGCGATGCATCCCCGCTCCATCGTTGAAACTGTCGCTTCCCCAGAGCGGGGGCACGACGTAGACATCGTCTTCGCCTTTGTATCCTTCTCCGTCAACATCGTGGCAGGACATGCAATAGATTTGGTACTCCCGTTCCCCTGCCTCCAAGTTCGCCCGACGGACGGGATAGTTGAGCAGCGGCGTCCCCTGCCCGATGATTTTTTGTGGTATCCCCTCGCTCAGGTACTGGAAGTAGGCCACGATGGCTTCCATTTCGGCACTGTCGCGAGGCAGTGGCTTGCCGTCCAGGCTCCGCTGAAAACACCCGTTGATTCGATCCCTGATGTCCATCCGGGCGCCTCTTCGAGCCCGGTACTGAGGATATCGGTCCATCACGCCCACCCAGGGGACACCGAATTGCTTGGTGCCGTTGAACTGGTGGCAACTGCTGCAATCGAGCCCGTTGCCCACGTATTCCTTCCCCGCAGGGCGCCCCAGGGTGAGGTGGGTGTTGCGCACCAGTTCCAGACCCTTTATCGCCTGCTCGTTGGAAGTGGGAATGTCTTCCGCCCGGAGAGGATTCCACCATGCATGAGGGCTGACACCTCGCACCGGATCGGCCTGGGTACGCTTTTGGTCTGCCAGGGTGTTCAGGAACTGGAGAATGGGTTGGATGTCTTCCCTGCCCCATGCCTGGTCGAGCTGAAGCCGCGCCATGAGCCGCACCGCCTCTCCCAGGGTTGAAACCTTGCCGTCATGGAAGTACGGGGCGGTAATGGTGATGTTGCGCAAAACGGGAACCTTAAATACGTATTTATCGTTTTCGCTCTTGGTCACTTCGTAGCGGCCAATATCCGGGCTGTCGGTGTAGCTTTGGTATATCCCGATTTTCTGGAAGAGCATGCCTCCCAGCAGCGGCCCGACGTGACAGCGCACGCAGCCCCGGTTCATGAAAAGGTCCAGCCCCTGCTGCTCCGCGGCGGTGAGAGCCCGGGTGTCGCCCTCCAGAAAACGATCGAATCGTCCCTTGGTGGCGAGCGTCCGTTCAAAGGCGGCGATCGCCAAGGCGAAGTTGGAGACAGTGAAAGGCTGCTTCTGATCTGGGAATGCCTCGGCAAACGCTTTGCGGTAGTTCTCCATGGATTTGAGCCGCTTCATGGCTTCGGCGGGTGTGGGCATGGCCATCTCCATGGGGTTGAGCATGGGGCCCGTGGCCTGATCTTCCAGTGTCGCGGCCCGGCCGTCCCAAAACTGGGCTATCTGGAAGCCCGCGTTGAGTACCGTCGGGGCATTGCGTGCTCCCAACTTGCCCATGGCCCCCTCCGAGGTGGACTGGTTGTCCACGCCACCCTGGTCATGGTCAAGCCCGTGGCAGCTGTTGCAGCTCTGTGTATAGTTTGTCGAAAGTGCTTTTTCGAAGAAGAGCGATTTACCGAGTTTGACAATTTGCGGCGTATCCCGATCGGCTCCCGGCATCCGATCAGGCAGCCGGCCGAAGATAGCTCGTGCCTGGCGTAGCAGGATACCGGCCGGAGCAGTCGTGGCCGGCCGCTGGACCTGCATTCCTGCTTCTTTAACGGCGGGAACAGTTCCCGCGTTTGATCCGGCGGCGCCGGTCTCGCATGCCCCTTGTCCCGGCCATGATGCGCCCATGAAAACTGCGGCAACGACGAGAAACCACAATCTTTGCATTGCTTGCCTCCCTACCGGTGCGGATTTTCAAGTGAGGTTCATTTTCAGCCATGCCCGATATAGTAGGAATTATATCATGTTAAATTCATTGTCGCAGCGAGGATAATCGAATTTCCAACGGAATGGGCGGCAAAGGTGCCGTTTCCCGAGCCCAGACGTATTCAAAAAGGCTCGGGGAATGGAGGAAAAAATCGAGGAACAGAATGTGTTTTGGACCGGCAGCTTTGAGCCTGTCTGCACCGTGGAGTTGACGGCGGTCCGCTTTGGCGGGTCGGGAGAAGGTGAAAGTGACTTTGGGGGCGCACAGGATTCTCCCGAATCCGCCTCGGCTTCGGAAACGAGGATAATAGATCCGCGGATCATTCCTTGAGGGTAGCCCCGGCGGGCAGCATGTTGTCCGGGGGCGGCTGGCCGTGTTTCATCCGGTATTCTTTGCGTTTGCACTGTTCCATTTTGGGTCCCTGACAATACTGTTTGATGAGGCCGGCACACGCCGCCGCATGTGTTTTTGCATGTTTGTTGAAGAAGCCGCATTTTCCCAGCAGTTCGCATTCCGCCATGGATCAGTCCTCCTACTTCCGCTGTAGCGTTCGATGGCAGGCAGAGATGTTTCCCTTCCTTGTTCGTGAATATCGGAACAGCGCTGTGTTATCTTAAATGTTTTTATGCATGCACGATGATTTTTAGTAAATAAAAATAAAAAATGGATGATATCAGTGAAAAATATTTCAACCAGTCGACCTTCTCTCACAATTGCAGTGGTGGTTAAGCCTTGCCCTCCGCTGGTGTTTTTTTGCGTGATGGATTTCTCTTGCAAAAGGAAACTTGTAACACTAAAATGGTTTCCTTAGTACAAAAGGAAACCGGCGATGAACTCAGTACCGTCTGAAAACAGGGATCGCCGTCGGGAAGCGCCCGCGGATGATCCCGTCACGCGCCGTATCGTCGCAACGGCGCGATATCACTTCTTCACCCACGGCTTTCGCGGCGTCACCATGGACGATCTGGCCGGGGAACTCGGGATGAGCAAAAAAACGCTCTATCTTCATTTCCCGAGCAAGTCCGCGCTCCTGCAGGCCGTGCTCATGGAAAAGTTCCGCGATGCCGAGGCGGCTTTCGAAAAAATCGGAGCGGAGCGTGTTTCCGACTTCCATCAAAGACTGCAGCAACTGCTCGCCTGCATGCAACAGCAAACGAACGAGATTCAACCTCCGTTCCTTCGGGATATTCAGCGGGAGGCGCCGGAATTGTTCGGTCAGGTGGAAATTCGCCGCCGGGAACTCATTCGCCGCCAGTTCGGCCGATTCCTCACCGAAGGACAGGAATCGGGGATGATCCGCAAGGACATACCGATCATACTCATTACGGAGGTTCTCTTGGGCGCCGTTCAGGCGATCATCAACCCGCGGAAGATGGCGGAACTCGGTCTCATGCCCAAGACGGCATTTCCCTTCATCATCAAGGTGATTCTGGAAGGCGTGTTCAGCGAGGAAGGGAGGCCGAAACAATGAGGGCTTCGGCGGCCAAGCAAAGAACGTGGTGCGGATTCGGCGCGGTGCTGGCGGTTTTATTCCTTCTGAACGGGTGCGGTCGTCAGGAAACGGACCTTTTGCAGGGATACGTGGAAGGAGAGTTCGTCTACATCGCGTCGCCGTCTGCCGGCAATCTCCGAGCGCTTTCGGTGCAGCGCGGCGACCGGGTACCAACGGGCGCCCCGCTGTACGCGCTGGATGAGGAACCGGAAAAGCAGGCGCGGAACGAAGCCGAACGAAGGGTGGCTCAGGCGCGCGCCAACCTGGAAGATGCGAAAAAAGGCAGACGCCCCACGGAAATCGACTCCATCCGAGCGCAAATCAAGGCGTCGCGCGCCGCACTGACGCTTTCGGAAAAGGATTTCGAGCGGCGGCAGGAACTCTTTCAATCGAAAGCCGTATCGGCTCAGGAGTTTGACCGGGCGCGGGCGGCGAGGGACCAGGACCGCCAGCGGGTGCAACAATTGGAAGCCGATCTGGAAACGGCGCAGCTCGGCGCCCGCAGCGACCAGATCGCAGCGGCCGAGGCCAACCTGAACGCCATGGAAGCCGCTCTGGCCCAGGCACAATGGAGTTTGGCGCAGAAGAGCCGGACCGCGCCGGAAGCGGGTCTGGTGTTCGACACGCTCTACCGTCAGGGAGAATGGGTGGCGGCGGGCCGGCCGGTGGTGGTGCTGCTCCCTCCCCGGAACATCAAGGTGCGGACGTTCGTGGCGGAAACGAAGGTCGGCGCGATCCGTCCGGGAGAGCGCGTTCAGGTTACCGTGGACGGCGTGGCCGAGCCGTTTTTTGGAAAGGTGAGCTATATTTCGCCGCGGGCGGAATATACGCCTCCGGTGATTTACAGCCGGGAGAGCCGCCAGAAGCTGATGTTCATGATCGAGGCGGTCTTCGATCCCCAAGCCGCCGCTCAACTGCACCCCGGCCAGCCCGTGGACGTGCGTTTCCTTCCCCAGCCGTGACCGACGACCTCGTCATCGACGTACGCGGAATGACCAAACGGTTCGGCGGCCGCACGGTGGTGGATCACATCGACCTCCAGGTGCGCAAAGGGGAAATCTACGGTTTCCTCGGACCGAACGGCAGCGGGAAAACGACCTTCATCCGAATGCTCTGCGGCCTGCTGGAGGCGGACGAGGGCAGCGGCACCTGTCTGGGCCACGACGTGATTACCGAAAGCGAAGCCATCAAACGACAGGTGGGCTACATGACCCAGCGGTTCAGCTATTATGAAGACCTGAGCATCTACGAAAACATCGACTTCGTGGCGCGCATGTACTCGCTGAAGAATCGGAAGAAAGCGGTACGCGAGGCCATCGAACAGCTCGGGCTGGAAGGGCGGAAGGAGCAGTTGGCGGGCGAACTTTCTGGCGGCTGGAAGCAGCGGCTGGCCCTTGCCGCATGCATGATTCACGAACCGAAACTGCTCCTTTTGGACGAACCCACGGCGGGTGTGGACCCCAAGGCACGCCGTGATTTCTGGGAACGGATCCATCAGCTGGCGGGACAGGGGCTCACGGTGCTCATCACCACGCACTACATGGACGAAGCCGAACGTTGCCACCGGCTGGCGTACATTTCCTACGGCACGCTGCTCACCCACGGCACCGTGGCAGAGGTGGTTGCCAAGGCGAGCCTCACCACGTGGTCGGTGAGCGGGCCCGATCTGATCAATCTGGCCGACCGGCTCCGCGAACGGCCGGGGGTGGAACAGGCGGTGGCCTTCGGCGGCATGCTGCACGTGAGCGGAGGCGATCCCGATGGGCTCGAAAAGGCGATCGCTCAGTTCCGCACCGAGGAATATGAGTGGGAACGCATCAAATCGGGGCTGGAGGACGTGTTCATTCACCTGATGGGTACGGCGAAGGATAATTTTCCATCGTGAAGACGCGCAACGGTCTCTCTCTGAAACGGTTCTGGGCCATGGTGGTGAAGGAATTCGTCCAGATGCGCCGGGACCGCCTTACCTTCGGCATGATGGTAGGCATTCCGCTCCTTCAGCTGGTGCTCTTCGGGTATGCGATCAACTCGGACCCCAAGCATCTGCCGACGGCGGTACTCATGGCCGATCGCGGTCCCATGGGCCGAACGCTCCTGTACGCCATACGAAACAGCGGCTATTTCGCCTTCGTCAGGGAGGTCCGCACGGAGGCCGAAGCCCACGACGTGATCGCGCGGGGCGAAGTGCAGTTCGTCGTGAACATTCCTGTGGATTTCACCCGGGACCTTCTGCGCGGAGACCGGCCCTCCGTTCTCGTCGAAGCCGACGCAACCGACCCCGCGGCCACCAGCAACGCCATCGGTTCCCTGCGCGTTCTTATCAACAACGCCCTGCAAAACGACCTCAAGGGGCCGCCGTCTTTTCTCTACGGAACCGACGGCCCGGTGGACCTTATCATTCACGCCAAGTACAACCCCGAAGCGATTACGCAGTACAACATCGTTCCCGGCCTCATGGGAGTGGTGCTCACCATGACCATGGTCATGATCACGGCCCTGGCCATCACGCGCGAACGCGAACGCGGCACCATGGAAAATCTGCTCTCCATGCCCACCCGTCCGCTGGAGGTGCTGCTCGGCAAGCTCATCCCCTATATTCTCGTGGGGTACGTCCAGGCGGGGCTTATCCTAGCGGTGGCCCATCTGCTCTTTCACGTGCCGATGATGGGGAGCCTTTTTCTCCTGCTGGCGGTGACGCTGGTGTTCATCGCCGCCAATCTGGCCATGGGCATCACCTTTTCCACCCTCGCCAGCAACCAGCTCCAGGCCGTCCAGATGTCGTTCTTTTTCTTCCTGCCGTCGCTGCTGCTTTCGGGATTCATGTTCCCCTTCCGGGGCATGCCGGTCTGGGCCCAGGCCATCGGCGAAGTGCTGCCCCTCACCCATTTCCTGCGCATCGTGCGCGGCATCCTGCTCAAAGGCAACGGTTTCGACGATGTGGTCCTGCAGCTCTGGCAGATCGGCCTCTTTGCCGTGGTGGCTTTGACCATCGGCGTGAAGCGCTACCACAAAACGCTGGATTAAAGGAAAACGTACCTTCCGAAAAGGAAGGCCCTCACCCCGGCCATCTCCCAGAGGGAGAGGGGGAAGGCCGATCAATAGCCGCACTAAGTGTTTCCCCTGTCCCCGTGCAGGCGACTTTCCGTCTCCCCGGTTTGTTCAACAATCCCAGGTGGGGCCGGAACAATCGATTAACCGGTCAACGCCTGTCCGTCGAATGATCGATCGTCGAGCGTCTTACCCTCTCCCGCCGGGAGAGGGTGGCCGGAGGCAGGGTGAGGGAAATCGGTCGAAAAGGGTTTCCCCACATTCGTTCTACGCTGCGGTGACCGCCAGCTTTCCGGGGTCGGGCAATGTGAAGGCCACGGCGGCGATGAACGAGGGCAGAAAGGCGATGGAAGCCAGCGCCCACCAGATGCCGTAGCTGTCGGCGATCATGCCGAGCACCGGGGCGGCAACCCCTCCGATGGCCATGGCGATGCCGATGGTCACTCCCGACGACAGGCCGATCCGGGTCGGTAGATATCTCTGGCCCATGACGATGGTGGGGCTATAGGTGGATTGCAGCACCATTCCCAAGGGAATCAGCATGATCATGGCCAGGGTGGGATCCTTTATCCATATGAGGGCGGGCAGGATGGGAATGAGACAGCAGAAGCCGATCACGATCATCTTCACGTGTCCGATGCTGTCGCCCAGCCTTCCTCCCATGATGTTTCCCACAATGCTCGAAACCGCCATGACCGTGAGCGCCGTGGCGCCGACGGTTTTCGACTGATGCAGAACGTTGATCCAGTACAGGGGGATAAACGTGTTCAGCCCGAAAAAGATGATGGCGCGGCCCACGATGGTCATGGTGAGCCGGATGAACGGCACCCATTCATCGTGCATTTCTTCCTCGCTCGCCGCCACGTGTGTGCTGGTGTATTCCCGTTCGAGGGACTTCAGTTTCGACATCTGGGTGAGGAAGAGCACTGCTATGACACTCACCGGAATGAGCAGCAGCAGCGTGCCTTTCATTCCCCAATGCAGGACCGCCGTGGTGAGGAAAATCGGCCCGATGGCAAAACCGAACATGCCCCCCACCCCGAAAAAGCTCATGGCCGTGCCTTTTTTCGTTCCGGACGCAAAATGGACCAGACGGGCCGCTTCGGGATGATAGGCGGCGATCCCGAGCCCGCTCAGCACCGCGAGGGCGATGATGACGTGGTAGCTGGAAACGACGCCGGTCATGGCCAGCCCTAAACCGGCGGTGAAGGTGGCCGCCGACAGAATCCAGGGCTTGGAGAAGCGGTCCGCGGCATGCCCGAAGAGGGGCTGTACGATGGTGGAGGTGATGTTGGTGGCGAACACGATTCCCGCCGCAGCGGCATAGGAAATGTGGTGCACGGAAATAAGAAACGGCAACAGCGCCGGCAGGGCGCCCTGGTTGATGTCGGTCACCATGTGGCCGATGAACAGCAATCCCACGTGCTTGTACTTCATTTCCATCTTTCCCTCGGCAAATATCCTTCCGTGACGCGGGGTAGGTTCCCGCCGCATCCTTGTGATTGTCCGTTTGTCCGGAGATGCCCTTCGCCCGGCCTTCTCCGGCGGGGCGTTCGGCCAAGCGACGCTTAGCTTAGCACCATGGCGTCATGCTATAAACCTCCAATTTGTGAAAAAATCAAATCGTCGGAATTTCTTTTCCGAACGCGGCGTGGCTATAATGGACCCTTACTCCTACTGCCCTCACGTTGCATAGGCCGGTGAACGACATGGCAAAACCGCTCGAAGACACGCTTGAACCCGCGGCACCCGAAAACCAGGCGCCCGTAACCGGCCGCCGCCTCGCACTGCTCTCCTTCTCGGCCCTCGGCGTGGTGTACGGCGACATCGGCACCAGCCCGCTGTACGCCGTCCGGGCCTGCTTCCACGGCCAGTATGCCTTGGCGCTGACAACGACGAACGTCCTTGGGATACTGTCCCTCATTTTCTGGTCGCTCGTCGCGGTCATTTCCATAAAGTATCTTCTCTACGTCATGCATGCCGACAACAGGGGCGAAGGCGGGATTCTGGCGCTGATGGCGTTGATTCACCCCAACAGGGAAGCCGCGGGCAAAGGGAGGTGGCTGCTCGTCTCCCTGGGAATATTCGGCGCCGCCCTGCTGTACGGAGACGGTACGGTCACCCCCGCGATCTCGGTGCTGAGTTCGGTGGAGGGGCTGGAGGTGGCGACCACGTTTTTCAGGCCCTACATCATCCCCATTACGATCATTATTCTTATCCTTCTCTTCCTGTTTCAGCGCAAGGGCACGGGCTTGGTGGGATCGGTGTTCGGGCCGGTGATGCTGTTCTGGTTTCTGGTTCTGGCCATCCTGGGGATCACGGGCATCGTGCAGAGGCCGGAAGTGCTGAGGGCGGTGAATCCCGCGCACGCCGTGGAATTTTTCCGGGAGAACAGTCGGTCCGGGTTCCTGATCCTGGGGGTGGTTTTCCTTGTCGTGACCGGCGGAGAGGCATTATACGCCGACATGGGCCACTTCGGAAAATTGCCCATCCGGCTGGCCTGGTTTCTGGTTGTTCTTCCGGCGCTTCTCCTCAACTATTTCGGCCAGGGGGCCTTATTGATGCATTCCCCTCTGGCGGCGCAGAATCCGTTCTACCTGCTTGCTCCGCGCTGGGCGCTCTATCCCCTGGTGGCCCTTTCCACCATGGCCACGGTCATCGCCTCCCAGGCGGTGATTTCGGGCGCCTTTTCCCTGACGCGACAGGCCATTCAGCTCGGGTATTGCCCCCGCATGAAGATCGACCACACTTCCCGGGAGGAGATCGGGCAGGTCTACATCGGGATCGTAAACTGGACTCTGATGGTGCTGACGATTGTTCTGGTGATCCAGTTCGAGCGATCGACCAATCTGGTGGGGGCGTACGGGGTGGCGGTGTCGACCACCATGATCATCACCACGTTGCTGGCCTACGTCGTGGCGCGGGAGGTCTGGCACTGGAATTTTGCGGCGGCGGGAACGGTGACGCTGCTGTTCCTCATCCCCGACATCTCGTTTTTCATCGCCAACCTGACGAAAGTGGCGCAGGGAGGATGGTTCCCCCTGCTCCTGGCGGCCATGGTGTATGTCCTGATGTCGACCTGGAGCAAGGGGAGGTATTTCCTGTGGCAGCAGTTGAAGAAGAACCGGGTTCCGGTGGAAACGTTCCTGGAGAAGATGAAGAACGATCCCCCGCCCAGAGTGAAAGGCACCGCGGTCTTCCTCACCGGCAGCTCCTACGGAATTCCCCCGGCCTTGCTGCATCAGCTCGATCATAACAAAGTCCTGCACGAAAGGGTGATCCTCTTCACGTTCGTCACCAAGAACGTACCCTATGTGTGGGGGAGGGATCGATTTCATATCGATGAGCTGCAGCAAAATTTCTACCGGGTCGTCGCCCGTACCGGTTTTGCCGAGGAGCCCGACATACGCGAAACGTTCAATTGGTGCGGAACGGCCGGGTTGGAGGTCGAAATGCAGGAAACATCGTTCTTCCTCGCCCGGGAAACCATCGTTCCCTCCAGGGAAACGGGAATGGTTCTCTGGCGGGCGCAACTGTTCGCCTTCATGTCGCGGAACGCGCTTCGTCCGACCGCGTTCTTTCACATTCCGCACGATCGGGTGGTTGAACTGGGGATAGAGGTGGAGATGTAGGGAAAGAACGAACGAGGGTTCGTCCCGCGTTTTCAGGCGGCCGAACTTCCCGTGGCCGTCTTTGCCGCCGTGCCCGAGCCGTATTCATCCAGCACGCTTCGCACGACCTTGGCCAGTTGGCTCATTACATAGGGTTTCATGAGGATGCCTTTGGCCCCTATGGCGGATGCCGATCCGGTGGTCAGCCGCTGGCTGAAGCCCGTGCAGAGCACGATGGGGATGTCGGGCCTGATTTTCAATAGTTCGCCGCTCAGTTTGTCGCCCGCCATTTTCGGCATGTTCATGTCGGTGATCACCAGGTCGAAGAGGTCCGGCGTTGCGCGAAACAATTCCAGGGCTTCCCGGCTGCTGGTGGTCACCATGACCGTGTATCCCATCCGTTCGAGGAATTTTTTCCCCATGGAAACGATGGGGGCTTCGTCGTCGACCAGCAGAATTGTCTCGCCGCCCGTGGGGATTTCCTCCGCGGCTTCGGTTTCCCGTTCCGCCTGTCTTTCCAGCACCGGGAAATAGACCTGAAACGTCGATCCTTTGCCCGGCTCGCTTTCCACGGTAATTTCGCCGTTGTGCCCCTTCACGATGCCGTGCACCACCGACAATCCCAGGCCCGTTCCCCTTCCGGGCTCCTTGGTGGTGAAATACGGCTCGAAAATGGCTCCCAGAATGGCGGGGGAAATTCCCGTTCCCGAGTCCGACACCCGCACTTTCAGATAGTGCCCCGGTTGCAGATCGGGATATTCCTTGGTAAAAGCGCGATCGATTTCCGTATCCGATACCTCTATTTCGAGGGTCCCGCCGCTTTCCTCCATGGCGTGGGAGGCGTTCGTGCACAGATTCATCAGCACCTGATGGATTTGCGTCGGGTCCGCCATCACCAGCGAGGAGCTGCGTATGGAATGCTTTATGTCGATGGTGGTGGAGATGGTCGAACGCAGCATCTTCACCACCTCCTTCACGAGCAGACTCACCTGCACCGGTTTCTTTTCCTGGTCGCTCCGCCTGCTGAACGCGAGAATCTGTTTCACCAGTTCCTTGGCACGCAATCCCGCGGTGTGCACCTCATTGAGGTACCCTTCCAGCACCGAGCCTTTTTCCATGTCGTACAGAGCGAGTTCGGTATAGCCGATAACGGAGGAGAGAATGTTGTTGAAATCGTGGGCGATTCCACCTGCCAGCGTTCCGATGGATTCCAGCTTCTGGGACCGCCGGACCTGGTCTTCCAGTTCCTTCCGCCGTTCCTCCTCCACCTTGCGTTCGCTGATGTCGCGGGTGGACCCCTGCAGACCGATTACCGTCCCTTCGTGGTCCACCAGCTGCTTGCTGAGGATTTCCACCGGCACGAAGTGGCCGTCCTTGTGACGCCATCGGGTTTCCGCGAGGAATCCGTGGGAGCGGCTGCTCCCGTATAATTCATTGATGGCCTTTTCGGTTTTGTTCACTTCATCGGGAGGGCAATGATCGGTGGCCCGTGTTCCGATCCATTCTTCGGGAAGATAGCCGAGGATCGTTCTGACCGCCGGGTTCACGTAGGTGAATCGCAGGTCCCGATCCATCTGCCAGATGCAGTCGAGCGCGTTTTCCGCCAGCAGCAGGACCTTTTGATCGCTCTCCCCAAGTTCCTTCAGCACCACCTCTTTCTCGGCGATTTCCTTCTGCAGGTTCCGGTGCGAATCCTCCAGTTCCGCATGCTTTTCCAGCAGGGACTTGCGCAGCAGCTTTTCCTGCGACAGCGCCTCCTGCAATCCCTTCAGAATCGAGGTGAGCGAGATGGTGGCCAGCGAGTTGAGGAGCATGAAGTTGAGACAGATCACCACCCACTTCGCCATGGGGTTGACGACCGGATAGGCCCATCCGATGTGGCCCGTCAGGAGGGCAAGCCCGAAGGCGACGAGCGTCGCGCAGTTGAGGGAAAGGGAAGCCACCGCCGCGCGGAACCCCAGCAGCACGCCGGTGATGACCGGAAAGGCGAACAGCCAGATCGGCCCGGCCCCCGAAGGCCCCAACACCAGGAAAAGAATCAACCCCACCAGATAGACCAGTATGCTGATGGCCATGGCGCGGATGGAGTAGGAAATCTTCCGGCTGACGAACAGAACGACCAACAGGATATAGGCGATGCAATCGAAAAGAGCGACCGGATAGAGGCCTTCCCGCATTGAAAGCCACACGCTGGGGACAATGGTCAGGAAACCGAGGATGAGGGCGGTCAGGAATAATGAATGGAGGACCCGTGCCTGCCAGACGCGCAGAGTGTCGTGAGCCTCGGACGCGGCGAAGGGCGCGCCGAAATAGGTGCGAAAAAATTGTGCATTACGTATGTGTTTCGGGAGAAACTTCATGGCAATGTTGTATAATTCCCCTGAAAATACAATGGATTCCACCGATGCGTTGTGGAAAAAACGGTGGTTGACGACAGATCGTTGCCGTCCGTGATTCACGGTATCGTACAGCTCGGGGCGGCAGACCCCTTCCCTGAAAGTATCGGTCGCGGCTGAATATCTCTCCAGCACAAAATATACGGAAGAGCAAGGGAACAAATCATATGCTATGGGAAAGGGAGGGGGTTTTCAAGTTCATGTGCGGCGGAGAAAAGGAGAGCTTCTTTCTCGGTGTGATGGAAAAGTACGGGGCGTTACGGGGAGTTTTCCATACTGACTGAATGCCGGTGAGGGAGAAGTGTATGGAAGGACGTTCTTTTTGCCGGTGTACGTTATTGCTCATCCCCGGCTTCGCCGCCCCCCTTATTGAGAGGGGGAAAATGCATCCGGCTCGTAGACGGCCACGCGGAGTTGTTCACCATGTTCCCGCACAGGTATTTACCCTCTCTCCGGCATACCACGTTCAGGAAAGAAGCCTTCTTTTAAACCTGCGCTGATCGTGGTGGGTGCGTCTTACCCTCTCCCCCTCGGGAGAGGCTGGCCGCAGGCTGGGTGAGGGTAACCGCCGCTTGTCACTATTACTGGAAACTACTGCTCGGCCGCACCAGCGACCGTCCGGTCACCTGCGTGGGGGTGATGACCACGACCCTCACCTCTTCCAGTTCCTTGGCAACGTCGCGGTTCTTCATGTACTGCCCGAAGGAAATCGGCACCCGGAACTTCTCGATGAGCTTCTCCAGGTAGGGAATCATGCGGCTCTTTTCGCCGATGATTTCGGCCCGTCCGAACACCACCACGCTCTTGCCCAACGAGCCGTCGGAAAGGGACTCGTCCACCTCGAAGCAGACAACGGGGTTTTCCTTCAGCACCTGAATCTTGATGCCTTCCCCGCAGGTGTGGAAGAAGATGTTCCCCTCGGCGTACGCGTATCCCACCGGCACCACATAGGGGCCGCCCCCCAGGACCATGCCGAGTCTCCCCGTGCGGCCGCAGGTGAGAAACTGGTCGATTTCGGGCCTGCTCATGTCGTGCAGATTCCCGGTGGGCGAAACGACGGCGGGGGGCCAGTTCAAACCATTCATCGCGGCATCTCCTTTTCCCGATGGTCATGCATCTGTTGACGTTTCCGCTTGGAGGGTCCCGTGTTCACGGTCGCGTCAGATCGTTGTCCCTCAAGGACCGCATGCCCGGGAATCGATTCTCCCTACGGGCAGTTGAAAAACGCACCTTGGCGGTCATTTCGTCATTCCGGCGAAAGCCGGAATCCAGTATTTTCGGGCGTTTCCGGACCCCGGCTTTCGCCGGGGTGACGTTTAGAGGACCTTTTCAACAACCTGTATAACATGGAGAAGCGGTGAATCCCACTACGTCGGGGAATTGTCTCCAGACGATGAGGCTCAGCGGGCGGCCGGTTTCCTTGTTGGAAGGTCCCGGTAGGCGGGAAACGCGCCCAGGCCGGTGGCGCTGAAGATGGCCTTCACCACGGCACGGCTCACGCAGTCGGCGGCGGCCCTGCCCAATTCGTTGAGGGCTTGGGCCTTGGGAGCGGTGAAAAAACCGGGGGTGTCCGGGAGTTCCCCGCGGCCGGTGGCCAGGCAGAAGATCGTGTCTCCGTCGAACATGGTGTGCGCGGGGCGTATGGCGCGCGCCAGCCCGTCCTGGGCCATCTGGGCCAGCTTCGTGGCCTGGGACTTGTTCAGGACACCATCCACGGCCACTACCCCTATGGTGGTGTTGCGGGCGGCAGCCGGTGGCGGGGGCGGCGGCAGTTCGACCGCACGTTTGCCTTGTTCCCCGAACTCCCCTTCGACTTCCAGCCGTACTTCCCAGGGGCGTCCGACTGCGGGGTCCACCACGGTGCCGAGGGAGTTCACGGCCATCAGGGCGGCGACGGTGAGCCCCGACGGCAGGACTTCGCTCGCCGAACCGATGCCTCCCTTGATCCCGCCGGACACGGCGCCGGTGCCGGCTCCCGCTGTGCCCTGCTCCACCGGGCCGTCGGTCGCTGCCTCGCATGCCCGATCGCCCCATTGGGAGCACACCGGCGGAACGTACTGCGGGCCACGGCCCAGGTCGAAAAGGCACGCCGCGGGAACGATGGGCGCCACGTGGCCCGCTTCCAGGGGAAACCCCCATCCCCTTTCGGCGAGCCAACGCACCACGCCGTCCACGGCGGAAAGGCCGAAAACGGACCCGCCGCACAGCACGATTGCGTTCACCTTTTCCACCAGATTGTACGGCTGAAGCAGATCGGTTTCTCGGGTGCCGGGAGCAGAACCGCGAACGTCCACTCCCGCCACGGCCCCATCCGGGCACAAAGCCACGGTGATGCCGCTGGCGCTGCCGGGATTGGTATAGTGGCCGACCAGGATGCCTTCCACGT
Organism: uncultured delta proteobacterium; assembly: GCA_963826125.1. Classification (GTDB taxonomy): domain Bacteria; phylum Desulfobacterota; class Desulfarculia; order JACQYL01; family CAWGVV01; genus CAWGVV01. The sequence continues at coordinate 3,221,291 of CAWGVV010000001.1, forward strand.
CGGTAAGGCCGTTCGTTTTTCCCGTACGGGTTGCCATGGGGTTTGCTCCGTGTTCGGCGGCTGACGCGGCGCCCGTGCGGCCGGAGCCGGGGCGAATCTGCGGCGCAACCGGCGGAAACCCGTCTGTTCGTTTCCCACGGCCCGCAGGCTGCTCTTTATCCGTTCAACAGCCGGGGTCTTTTGTCAATCGAATTCGGAATCCCCGCTCCTGGCAGCTCGCGGCGGTTCTCTTCCGCTTTCGCGCCGTCTTTCTTCCTCGTCACCAAAGCCAGCAGTTCCGTCACGAATCCTTCCATGTGCTTGGCCTGGGCGCTCATTTCCTGCGATGCGGCAGCGGACTCCTCCGCCGTGGCGGCATTCTGCTGGGTGATGCCGTCCATTTCGGCCACCGCCTTGTTGAGTTCCGCCACGCCCTGGGCCTGTTCGTCGGATGCGGTGGCGATTCGCTCCACCAGACCGACCACTTTTTCGGAACTGCCGGTCACTTCGTCGAATGCCGAACGAGCTTCCACGGCCAGCGTCACCCCGCCGTTGACCCTGGTCACGATCCCTTCCATGAGGCTTCCGGTGTTCCTGGCCGCTTCAGCGGCCCTCAGGGCGAGATTCCTCACTTCATCCGCAACCACCGCGAAACCGGCGCCAACTTCTCCGGCACGCGCTGCTTCAACCGCCGCGTTCAGGGCGAGCAGGTTGGTCTGGAAGGCGATTTCGTCGATGCTTTTAATGATGGTGGAGGCCTCCGCGCTGACCCGGGATATTTCCTCCATGGAATCGCTCAACTGCCGCATGGCCTCGTTCGCGTTGGAAATGGTGCCGTGGGACTCCTTGATGAGCCGGTTCGCGTCTCCCGCTCCTTCGGCGTTCTGCTTGGTCATGGACGACATTTCCTCAAGCGAGGATGACGTCTCCTCGATAGCCGCCGCCTGCTGGGACGCTCCTTCGGCGAGCATTTTACTGGCCGAAGCGACCTGTCCGGAAGCTGCCGCCACCTGTTCGGCGGCCTGGAAAAGCTCCGCGGCCAGAATGGTGATGGGGCGGGTGATGCCCCGTTGAATATAAAACGAAGCCACGATCACCGCCGTGAGAAAGAGCGCCAGCAGAACAAGAATGTTCCGGATGTTGTCGGTCACGTCTTTCTCGATTTTCCCTGCCATATTCTCGATGAACAGGATTTCTTTTCCGGCGAGTGTGTTGATGTCCTCAACCTGCTTGGTCGCATTCTTGTAGAATTCGATGGGGTCTATGCCGAAATTTCCCCGTTCGGCGTTCTTAACGACTATTTCGAAATCGTCGGCGATGGCCTTCCAGGAGGGGCTCTTCATGAGCGCGGAGATTTCCCGGTCGGTTTCCTCGGAAACGGTAAGCGTTGTGGACTCCAACGTAACGTAGATGCCGGTGTGGTAACTCATCAGCGATTTCAGTTCCTCCCCGGTGAGCGGGCGGTTGGCCGCCAGGAGCCCGCTCGTGAGGCCCCGCAGCCGGCCGGCGGTTTCCTTGGATTTTTCAAACAGGGCGACGTTTACCATCCGTTTCCCCAGCCCTTTGGTCGTTTTGGCCTTCACGGAGGCATTGAGCGTGGCCATGACGGTTTCGACAAGTTCCGAATAGTGAGCGAAACTCTGCCCCATGGGAATCTTCCGGTTTACGTTCTCTCTGAGCTGTTGTATCCGGGATGCCAGGTCCTTGGCGCCGTCCTTGGCGTCTTTCGATATCCGTGCTTCGGCCAGGGCCCGGGAAAAGGAAACTACGGCATCATCGGTCTGTGCCCTGATGTTCTCGATGTCCTTTGCGCCGAGGGCCCCGTTGAGAAACAGGTTGGTCTGGCCCCGCTCCGTCTGAAGCTCGGAGATCAGTCCGGAGGCGGACTTCACCAGCAGGGCGTTCAAACGCATCGTCCCGGCCACTTCGACTTCCCCCCACTTGCTCCAGAGGAAAAAGAAAATGAGCAGAATAATCGACAGTAACTGGACCGCCGCCAGCAGGGTAATTTTACGGCTTATGGTAAATCGTTGAAACATCGGCTTTCTTCCTCCGTGGATGAAACCGGTGGCAGGCCATATCCGCAACGCTCTTCACGCCCGCTCCGAATACCGCCGGGATGAATTTTCTTCTTTTCCACTTCTTGCTTCATTGCTTGAGATATTCGGAATTTCGATGAAATTACTTGAGGTAATTTTCGTTTTTGAAAAATGATAGCTGATATTCACCCCGCCAATTTAACATTTCGTCCCCGGTTTATTACGGCTCCCCTGAAAGGAAAGAAAAGATGGTCGGACAGGGATCCGCGCAGGGCTTTATCAACGGGCAACAGATTGGAAAATAAGGCGAATTATAGTAGTAATAGTGCAACGTACATTTCTATAAGCTGCCTTCAAAGTTCCACCGCATCTTGCGCCGTGTCGTCGAAGGCACTCTCCGGGCAGTCGAACGTCGTCAATATCCCATTCCTCATCTTGCGGAAGAGTATAAGAGTGAAATAGAATCCAGTTGCACTTGTGTGGCCGATAGGGGAATCGTTCCTTCCTCTGCAAGGTTCTTCTCAACCCGTGGTCGGAAGGGAATCGGTGAATGAACGAACGGGAAAAATCCAAAAGCGAGCTTCTGGCAGAGATCGATCTTCTGAAAGAAACCCTGGCGGAAGCGCAAGACGCCCTTTCGAAGACGCGGCGCGAATCAGGGGAAGGCACCGCGGAAGACGGCGGGAAGACGGAAGAAGCCCTCCGCCGCTACCAGCTGCTGGTGGATCAGAGCCGCGACATCATTCTGTTCATGAGGCGTGAGGACGGACGTATTCTGGAGGCGAACGGTGCCGCCGAAAAAACCTACGGGTATAGCCGCGACGAACTTCTGAACATGAGCATTCACCATCTGCGCGCGCCCGGCACCGAGGGACTCACCCCACAACAAATGGAGATCGCCGAGGAACGGGGAATTCTCTTCGAATCCGTTCACAAAAGAAAAACCGGGGAAACATTCCCGGTGGAAGTCAGTTCGCGGGGCGCAACCATCGACGGGATTCGCACCCTGGTAAGCGTCATCCGCAACATCACCGAACGTCGCCAGGCCGAAAACGCCGCCCGCAGCGCGGCATTGTTCCCGGAACAGAACCCCTTCCCCGTGCTTCGGGTGTCCGATGAGGGAATCCTCCTTTTCGCCAACCGGTCCAGCGCTCCCCTGTTGCGGCTCTGGAACTGTCGGGAGAAGAGTCCCGTTCCCGAAAACGTTTTCCACCTGGTGAAGGAAGCGTTGGAGACGGGACAAATGATTCGTTTTGAAGCCGCGGACGAAGAGGTGGTATTCGAAGCGTCCGTCACGCCGCTCCCCGACCTCGGATACGCCAATATCTACTGTTCCGACATCACCCGACGCAAGAATTCGGAGGAAGCGCTGCGACGAAGCGAGGAACAATACCGCCTTGCCATCGAAGCCGGCAAACTCGGCACGTGGCGCAACGATCTTCTGACGAGGATGTTCCATTTTGACGAACGATCCGGCATTCATTACGGCTTTGAGGAACATGACGTTCCCTTCAAGGAGGTTATCGGACGAATACACGGCGACGACCTTGGAAAGGTGAGGAAGGCCATGGCCGCTTCCACCGACCCAAGGTCCGGCGACGGCCGCTACGACATGGACTATCGGGTGGTTCAGCCGGACGGATCGGTAAGGTGGCTGTCGGTTCGGGCGCTTTACCACTTTGAGGGAGAAGGCGATGCCAGGCGCGCGGTGCTGGGAATCGGAACGAGTCTGGACGTTACGGAACGCAAGTTGGCGGAAGAGGCTGTGCGGGAGAGCCGGGAGGACCTGAATCGCGCTCAGGCCGTGGCGCGAACCGGGAGCTGGCGTCTGGACGTCCGGGAAAACAAACTGGTGTGGTCGGACGAAACGTACCGCATTTTCAACATCCCCATCGGAACGGTCCTGACCTATGAATATTTCCTGGCCGCCGTCCATCCGGAGGACCGGGAGTACGTGGACCGGAAATGGCAATCCGCCATTCGTGGCGAAGCCTACGACATAGAACACCGGATTCTGGCGGGAGAGACGGTCAAATGGGTCCGGGAGAAGGCCGAACTTGAGTTCGGAGACGATAAGGTGCTGAACGGCGGGTTCGGAACGGTCCAGGACATTACCGAACGCCGGCGGATAGAAGAGGAGCTTCGCAGGCAGCACGAATGGCTGCGGGTCACGCTTACCAGTATCGGAGATGCGGTGATCGCCACGGACGTTCACGGGCGGATCACCTTTCTCAATCCCGTGGCGGTTGCGCTGACGGAATGGCCGGAGAAAGATGCGTTGGGCCGCGATGTACAATCCATATTCCGGATTATCAACGAAAAAACCCGCCGGCCGGCCGAGGACATCGTGAGTCGCGTACTGGCCGAGGGTTGTGTCATAAACCTGGCCAACAACACTGCCGTCATTACCCGCGGCGGGACTGAAATTCCCATCGAAGACAGTGCGGCGCCCATCAGGGACAACGCCGGAAACGTCACCGGTGTGGTGCTCGTTTTCCACGACGTCACGGAAAAACGACGCGCCCGCCAGGCATTGCGCGAGAGTGAAGACCGGCTGCGGGTGGCGATCAAATCGGCTGAATTGGGCACATGGGATTTCGACCCCGTCACCGGGGCGCTCAACTGGTCGGATAAGTGTAAATCGATCTTCGGCCTCGATCCCCGGACCGATGTGGACTACGACCGGTTCCTGGAGCGGCTGCATCCCGACGACCGGCAACGCACCCATGGAGTCGTGCAACAGGCGTTGGACCCCGCCGGCGACGGACGATTCGAAACCGAGTACCGCTCGTTGTGGCCGGACGGAACCGAACGCTGGGTCCTTGCCGGGGGAAAGGCCTTTTTCGGCGAGGTTGACGGGCAACGACGCGCCGTGCGCTTCATCGGCACCGTGATGGACATCACCGAACGCAAAGAAGCGGAGCAGGGTCTGCAACGAAGAACGATCCTCCTTCAGGGCATGAACAAAGTGCTTCGCCAATCCATTATCTACGACACGGAAGCAGAACTGGCCAAGACCTGCCTTTCGGTGGCCGAAGAACTCACCGACAGCAAGTTCGGCTTCATCGGGGAGATCGACTCGAACGGGCTCTTCTACGACATCGCCCTCAGCGACCCCGGGTGGACGGCGTGCAGGATGCCCGAATCCACAGCCATTCGGCTCATACACGATATGGTGATAAAGGGTATTTGGGGAAGAGTACTGAAAGACGAAAAACCGTTCATCACCAACGACCCGTCTTCGCATCCCGACAGCGTCGGAACACCCGATGGACATCCGCCGCTCAGGACGTTCCTGGGAGTGCCGCTGAAAGACGGAGAGAAAACGTTCGGCATGATCGCTCTGGCCAACAAGGAGAGCGGGTACGACGAACGGGATGCGGAAGCCATCGAATCCCTCGGCGTGGCCTTTTCCGAGTCACTTTCGCGCAGGCGCGCCCAGGAGATGCTGCGCAGGGCCCATGACGAACTGGAAATACGGGTTGAAGAACGAACGGAGGAACTCAGGAGAGCAAACAAGGTGCTGGTGCACGAAATCGAGGTGCGGAAGCAGATCGAAGGACGCCTCCGCCATGACGAAGCCCGATTCGAGGCGCTGTACCGGCTGACGCAGATGTCGGAAAAGGCCGACCGCGAAATCATGGATTTCGCGCTGGAGGAACAGCTCAAGCTTACCGGCAGCCCGGTGGGCGCCATCATGTTCCTCACCGATGACAGAAAGGACCTCATCATCACGTGCCGGTCGGCGCGCACGGAGGAGGAATGCGCCGTGACGACCGAGCCGAAGCAGTTCCCCGTAAAGGAAGCCGGAGTATGGGCTCAGGCCGTGAGGGAACGAAAGCCGATGATTATCAACGATTATTCCGCTTCCCATGAGCAAAAAATCGGACTTCCCCCGGGGCACGTCGAACTCTCCCGTGTCATGAGCATCCCCGTTTTCGACGGCAACGTCATCGTAGCCGTGGCGGTGGTCGGAAACAAGAAGGAAGACTACACCTACGCCGACGTACGCGAAGTAACCCTGCTCCTGGACGGCATGTGGAAACTGCTGAAACGCAGGCAGCTCGAAGAAACCCGAAAGACCTACCTGGACCGGCTCGAACAGAGCAATCAGGAACTGCAGGACTTTGCGTTTGTCGCGTCCCACGATCTGCAGGAGCCGCTACGGAAGATACAGGCCTTTGCCGATCGGCTTCAGGACTCGAGTTTCAACGAGAAGGAACGGGATTACCTGGAAAGGATGCGCCGAGCCGCAGGCAGAATGCAGGACCTGATCCAGGACCTCCTCAGATATTCGCGGATAACCACCCGCCCCGAACCGTTCGCAGCGGTCGATCTGAAGCAAACGGTGGAGGAAGCGGTGATGGATTTGAGCATGCTCCGCAAGGAAACCGGAGGGTCGATCGAGATCGGCGCGCTACCCGAAATCGAAGCGGACCCGGTGCAGATGCGCCAGCTCTTCCAGAACCTGATCGGCAACGGACTGAAGTACCACGGCGAGCAGAAACCCGTCATCAGAGTGTTTGAAGCCGCTTCAGCCGACGAACTCGGCACCACCCGAACCATTTGCGTGGAGGATAACGGCATAGGCTTCGACGAGAAGTTCCTGGACAAGATATTCAAGCCGTTTCAGAGGCTCCACGGGGCCGACGCACGATACCGGGGCACCGGCATGGGGCTCGCCATCTGCCGACGCATTATCGAACGCCACTGCGGCACCATTACCGCCAGGAGCGAACCGGGAAAAGGGTCCACGTTTGTGCTGACGATTCCGGAAAAGCAGAACAACTAGGAAAAAGTGTACTGAAGGGTCGTGCACAGCTCGGGACAACGCCCGGAAAGTCCATCTCCACCAACAACGGAGAGGTCGTCACACCGTAAACTCCACCAGCACCTTGTCGGTTTCCACGGCACTGCCCACGTGGACCAGGACGTTCGCCACCGCGCCGTCGCAGGGGGAGGCGATGATGCTTTCCATCTTCATGGATTCAATGCGCAGCAGCTCCTCCCCGCGATGCACCCCGGCCCCTTTCCTCACCCTGACGTCCGTCACGACTCCCGGCATGGGACTGCGAAGCACGTTTTCCGCCACGGTGGTTTTCACCGCCACCATGTACCGTTGCAGGCTCCATTCCCGGAGGGAGTAGATTTCCAGCGTCCTGACGATACCGCAGAAAAAGGCGCGGATGTGGTTTTCCCGATATTGGAGGCGAAACATGTGCGACGACCCGTCGATATCGAGCTTTATGCGGCGCCGGTAATATTCGAATTCGGGCGTTCGGACGGAGTACGAGGCGGCGTCGATGGCAACCTCCCACTGGTGGTCGTCCGGACTGCCGACCAGAGCTACGCGGAAGACATCCTCCCCCCCGCGTACCATATACTCCTGTGACTGCCTGGAACCCGAACCTCCTCCCACCATCGGTCTCATGGGTTTCAGCGAATTTCGCACCAGGTTCTGCCTGTTGTGAAACACCAGTACGGCGGCCGTGATCATGTAGTGCAGACGCTCGACCGGGGGAGGCAGCACCGACTGGCCGTCCTTGAAACGACCTTCGATAAAGCCGGTGGAAAGATTCCCGTCTATGAAATCGGGATGGTTGACGATGGCGTTGACGAAATCGACGTTGGTCTCCAGCCCTTCCAGATGAAACCCGTTCAACGCTCTCACCAGCGTCCTTCGCGCTTCTTCCCGTGACGCTCCCCCGGCGATGACCTTGGCGAGAATCGAATCGTAATGGACGGTAACTTCGCTGCCGGCGTGCAGGCCGCTGTCCACCCGGATTCCCGTGCCCCGCGGTTCGGAGTAGCGGGAAACGATACCGGTGGTGGGCACGAACCCCCGCGCGGGGTCTTCCGCGCACACCCTGGCTTCGATGGCCCATCCCCGTATCTTCACGTCCTCTTGCCGCAGGGGCAAGGGTTCACCGGCCGCTATGCGAATCTGCCACTCCACCAGGTCGAGCCCAGTGGTCATTTCGGTAACCGGGTGTTCCACCTGGAGCCGGGTGTTCATCTCCAGGAAATAGAACTTCCCGTCGGTGTCCAGAATGAACTCCACCGTTCCCAGGTTCCGGTACCCCGCCTCCCGCGAAATCAGGCAACCGATACGGCCCATTTCGGTCCGGGTCGCATCGTCCAGAGCGGTGGAAGGCGCTTCCTCCACGATTTTCTGATACCGCCGCTGGATGGAACATTCCCGCTCGCCCAGGTGAATGACCCCTCCATGCGCATCCGCGGCTATCTGTGCCTCGATGTGGCGCGGCGAGGCGATGAATCGCTCCAGGAATATCCCCTCTCCGGAAAACCCCTTGCGCGTTTCGTCCCGACTCGATTTGAAAGCGGAAGCCAGCTCTTCCCTGTCCCTTACGACGCGGATCCCCCGGCCTCCACCGCCGGACGCCGGTTTCAGCAGGACCGGAAATCCGATCCTCTCCGCAACCTCCCGGGCCTCTTCGCTGCCGGTCAGCGGTTCGGCGATCCCCGGAACCACCGGCACGCCCAGCCCTTGAGCGAGCTTCTTGGCGGCGATCTTGTCCCCCAGCGTGGCAATCACGTCGGCGGAAGGACCGATGAAGGTGATCCCGGCACGCTCCACCATTTGCGCGAATTCCGCATTTTCCGAAAGGAATCCATAGCCCGGATGGACTGCGTCGCACCCCGAAGAAACGGCCGCGGCAACGATCTTTTCCGCGTTGAGATAGGAATCCGAAGGCCTGGACGGGCCGAGAAGGATCGCTTCGTCGGCTTCACCGACGTACGGCGACCGGCTGTCCGCTTCCGAGTACACGGCGACGGTTTTCACTCCCATGCGCTTGCAGGTACGGATAATGCGCGCGGCGATCTCACCTCTGTTGGCGATCAGTATTTTCTTCAACATGCGCGTACACCTTATAAAGGGATGTTGCCGTGCTTTCGCTCCGGTCGGGGTTTCCTCTTGCCCTCCAGAAATTGAAGGCTCCGGATGAGTCGTCCCCGCGTGTTCCGGGGAAAAATCACGTCGTCGATGTACCCTCGTTTGGCGGCGAGGAACGGATTCACGAAGGTCCGGCGGTAGAGCGATTCCTTTTCGCCGAGGGTGGCGGCCGGATCGGCCGAAGCGTCTATTTCCTTCCGGTAAATGACCTCGGCCGCTCCGCGAGGACCGAGCACGGCGATTTCCGCCGAGGGCCAGGCATAGTTGATGTCCGCCCCGATGTGCTTCGAATTCATCACCACATACGCGCCGCCGTAAGCCTTGCGCACCACCACCGTAATGCGCGGGACGGTGGCTTCCACAAAGGCGTACAGGAGTTTTGCGCCGTGCCGTATGATGCCGCCGTGTTCCTGTTCCGGGCCGGGCATGAAGCCGGGCACGTCCACCAGACAGATGATGGGGATGTTGAACGCGTCGCAGAACCTCACGAACCGCGCCGCTTTCACCGAGGCGTTGGCGTCCAGCACGCCGGCCAGCACCGCCGGCTGGTTGGCGATCAGGCCGATGACTCCCCCTCCCATACGGCCGAACCCGATGATAAGGTTGCGGGCGAAATGGGGCTGAATCTCAAAGAATTCCGCTCCGTCCAAAATGGATTGAATCACGATCTTCATGTCGTAAGGCTGGTGAGGGTCCGAGGGGACCAGACTGTCCAATGTCGGATCGGTTCTTTCCGGGGGGTCCCGCAAATCGAGGAACGGGGGCTGCTGCCGGTTGTTGGAAGGCAGATAATTGATCAGGCGCCGCACGTCCCGCAGGAGGAGGATGTCGTTGGGCAGTACGAAGTGGGCCACTCCGCTCTTCCGGGAATGAACGTTCGCACCCCCCAGGTCGTCCAATGTGATGTCCTGGTGGATGATCGTTTTCACCACGTTGGGCCCGGTCACGAACATGTACGAGGTGTTTTCCACCATGAAGACGAAATCGGTCATGGAAGGGCTGTACACCGCGCCCCCGGCGCAGGGGCCCATGATGCACGAAATCTGGGGTATCACGCCGCTCGCCTCGACGTTGCGATTGAATATCTGCCCGTAGGCGGCCAGCGCGTCCACCCCTTCCTGAATGCGCGCGCCCCCGGAATCGTTGAGCCCGATGACCGGCGCCCCTACCCTCACTGCATGGTCCATGATCTTGCTGATTTTTTCCGAATGAGCCACACCCAGAGACCCGCCGACCACGGTAAAATCCTGGCTGAAGACGAATACCTCTCGTCCGTCGATGGTTCCGTGCCCGGTGATCACCCCGTCGCTCAGGTATTCTTCCCCACCTCCCAGCTGCCCTCCGGACCCCGTCTTTAAAATGTCGAACTCCTCGAAGGACCCTTCATCCACAAGCAGGTCGATTCGCTCCCGGGCCGTGAGTTTTCCGCGCGCATGCTGCTGCTCGATGCGCCCGGCTCCCCCACCCGACAGTGCTTCCTCGCGCATGTTCTCCAGGCGGGTGAGATTATTTTCCCGAACGTTTCGGCCCGTCGCCTCCCCGACCCCGGCGGACGGCTGCCGAGCCGTCAGTTCGCTCTTCTTCCCGTCACGGATGGTTGCAGACATCCTCTACTCCACTTCTCCGGTGATGGTATAATTAGTTGATGTGGCTGGATTATCAGTAGCATAGAGTATTTTCCTCCGTTTTCATAGCGTGCACCGCGTGCGGACGGGAGGAATGCGGGAAATAACTTCTTTGGGGGGCACTTTTCGATCTGCAAAGACGGGGAAGCCCGGCGGCCGCAGCTGGTGTAAGGAAACGGCTACCCGGTATGGCGCCCCTCTCCCCGTTCATCTCTTCGTCTGAGAAAGGAGAGGGCGCGCATCGAAGCAAAAACGATACCGCTCCCCGAAGCCGGCGGCTCGGAATTGAGGCATCGTGGCATACGCTTCACTTTTCATCCGGCAATTCGACAATGCCGAACCAGTATTTTTGTAGTGCCTCTACCACCACCTTCACACAGTCGAAATTGAGCTTTTTGGTGATATAGGAATTAGCCCCCAGTTCGTAGCTTTGCAGAATGTCTTCATTCATTTTGGAACCGGACAGCACGATGATCGGTATTTTCCGGAAATGCGGATCGCTTTTAATTTGTTTTATGACTTCGAAGCCATTCATTCTCGGCATATTTATATCAGTAAAAATGATATCCGGCAGCGGGTACGTCGATCGATCCGAATATCTCCCTTTTCCGTAGAGGTAGTCCAATAATTCGATCCCGTCTTTTACAAAGAACAATTCTTCCTTGATGTCGGATTCGGTAAAGGCTTCCCGTACTATCAGTTGATCGTCGGTATCATCTTCCGCAAACAGGATGTGAATCGGCTCTTTCGCAACTCGCATGGTCTTACCCCTTCTCGTTGTCGCTTCCGCTTTGCCAAGTTCTGTAGAAGGATGGCTATTAACAAACTGCAAGTCAAGTTGGCATAAGGATGTCATTTTGGGACATTTTTCCATCTGCGAAGTGTAATTATCGTCTATAAACATTTTTTAATACGTACTCTAGGCCATATTTCGCTACAGTTACACCACATCACCACTATCGAAGAATAGTTCTTCGAAAGCTGGGGGAAAGGCCGAAGTTTGCAGTTCCGCTAAACCGGAGTTTCATTTTCGGTCTGGTGGGAATCGCGTGCGGGAGAAGGTCCGGAAGCGCCGGACGGCCCCGTGGTGTCTCCGCCGAGCGTTTCACAATAATCACCGGCCGTCCGGGACTTGGCAGGACTGATGCGGTACATCATATAGACCGCGCCCGCCAGAAGAAGGGTGCCCGCCGTGACGGTGAAAGGACTCCAGACGGACCGGGGCAGCGACTCGTAAAGCCCCAGCATGCCGAAACCGATGAACAGGAGGGAAGCGCCCCACTTAATGGCCCGGTCGGGGATGTGCCTGCCCAGCACAATACCGAATATGATGCCGACACCGTCCGCTATGAGCATCCCCAGCGTGGTGCCGTACCACACGTAGAAGATCGTGTTGTATTTCACGGCCAGGGCGACGGTGGCGAGCTGGGTCTTATCCCCCATCTCGGCCATGAAAAACGCGATGGTGATTGTCCAGAACGGACCGAAGGAGGAACGTTTGTCCGCCTCGTCCAGGCTGTCGCCCCGGATAGTCCACAGGCCGAAAACGATGAAGGAAGCAGCGGCGGCCACCTTGATCCAGTTCAGGGGGACAATCGTGCTCAAGTAGCTGCCGAGAGCGGCAGCCATCAGGTGATTGGCGGCGGTGGCCACGAACACGCCCCACATCACCGTTTGCCAGCGGTACCTGCAGGCCATGGCCATGGCCAGAAGCTGCGTTTTGTCCCCCATTTCGGCCAGGACGACGAACAGCAAAGATGCGACGAATGCTTCCATCCGGGTATTGATTCCCCTCTTTCACGACTGCTCGCAAAGTCCCGGACGGCCCGGGAAAACGGCTGTGAACGATTCTTTTTTCCGCCGGCGGTTGAGTTCGGTCAGTCGGCGACCTTGAGAACGATCTTTCCGATGTGCGTGCTGCTCTCCATCAGCGCGTGCGCGGCGGCCGTTTCGGTCAGGGGGAAGACACGGTGGATTACCGGGCGGCAGCGTCCGGCGTCCAGTACCGGCCATACCTTCTCCCGCAGGTCGTCGGCGATGGCGCCCTTTTCCGCAGTGGTGCGCGGCCGCATGGTGGAACCGGTTATGGTGAGCCGACGCATCATCACCGGCATGAGGTCCATGTCTTCCACCTTGGACCCCTGGAGAAAAGCGATCTGGACCAGCCGTCCGTCCCGAGCCAGACATTTGATGTTGCGCATGGTATAGGGGGCCCCCACCATGTCCAGCACCACGTCGACGCCCTTGCCGCCGGTGAGTTCCCCGACACGGACCAGGAAATCCTCCTCCCGGTAGTTGATCGCCCCGTCAGCGCCCAACTTCAGGCAGGCTTCGCACTTCTCACCGCTGCCGGCAGTGGCGTAGACACGGCAGCCGAATTCGTGCGCCAGCTGAATGGCGGTAACCCCAATGCCGCTGGTGCCGCCGTGCACCAGCAGGGATTCGCCCCGGGCAAGACGGCCTATCCGGAAAACGTTGGCCCAGACGGTGAAATACGTCTCCGGCAGCGCAGCCGCCGATACGGCATCGTGGTCTTTCGGCCAGGGCAGACACTGCGGTGCGGGCGCGGGGCAGTACTCGGCATAGCCCCCGCCGTTGACGAGGGCGCATACGCGGTCGCCGGGCGTGAACGTCGTGACGTCGCTCCCCACGGCCACGATTTCGCCCGCCACCTCCAGGCCGAGCACCGGGCTGGCATCGGGCGGCGGCGGATAGAGCCCCTTTCGCTGCAGCACTTCGGGACGGTTCACACCGGCGGCGAGCACGCGAATCAGCACTTCGTCGGATTTATACTCGGGCACGGAACCCGCGGTCATGTGCAGAACGTCCGGCTCCCCCGCACCCTTTGCTTGAATATAATTCATGTACTCCGGTATCTTCATCGTTCACCCTCCGGGCGTATTGAGTTCTCGGTTCACTTTTGCACGTCATTGTACTATAGAATTTTCCTTATATCAGCAGAGAGCACTCCCGTGATGGGGAGAACTTCTCCATCGCGCCTGCTTACCGCCGAGAACTCCCCGAAATTTCTTACGTTTTCCCCTCACGCGCAGAAAGGGTCGGCAGCCGATGCAACGATGCGGATGGGCCAAAAGCGAGTTGAGTATCGAGTACCACGACCTCGAATGGGGGGTGCCGTGCCACGACGACCGTACCCTATTCGAATTCCTGGTGCTGGAAGGGGCGCAGGCGGGGCTCAGCTGGGAAACGATCCTCAGAAAACGAGCGCGCTATCGCGAAGTATTCGACAACTTCGACCCCACGCTCGTCGCCCGCTACGACGAGCAAAAGATCGCCGAATTGCTCCGGGACCCCGGCATCATCCGCAACGGTCGCAAGATCGGTTCAGCCGTGTCCAACGCGAGGGCGTTTCTGGCGGTGCGGGAAGAGTTCGGCACTTTCGACGCGTACGTATGGAGGTTCGTGGAGGGCCGCACCCTACGGAATCCGTGGGAATCGCCGGTGCTCCCCGCCCATACGACGGAATCGGATGCCATGAGCAAGGACCTGAAACGGCGCGGGTTCAACTTTGTCGGTCCGACCATCTGCTATGCCTTCATGCAGGCGGTGGGAATGGTCAACGACCACGAAAAATCGTGCTTTCGCTATTCGCAACTGGGATAAAAGAAGAGGAAAAACGTACAAATGTCGCCGGCAAAAGTGCAGGCCGATTCCATCCCCATCGCGGGAGTGCTGCTTCTGGTGGGGCTCTGCGCTATATGGGGGGCGAACATCATCAGCATCAAGGTGGTCAACCGGGGAGTGCCGCCGCTCATGGCGGCCGCCATACGGTCCATGGGGGCCACGCTCCTGCTGTGGGGGTATGCGTCTTTGCGGGGCGAGAAAGTACGGCTGCGCGGTGAGGATCGCATACACGGCATCGCCACCGGGACGCTGTTCGCCCTGGAGTTCCTCTTTCTCTATTGGAGCATGGTGTACACCGACGCCTCGCGCTCCATCATCTTCCTGTACACCAACCCGTTTATCACCGCCATAGGAGCGCATTTTTTCCTTACGGGCGATAGGCTCACCTGGTGGAAAAGCGTGGGGTTGTGTTTGGCCTTTATCGGGCTCCTCTCGGTGTTCGTCACCCATTCCGCTTCCCTGGGCCGGTACTACTGGGTGGGAGACATCATGGCCTTCGTGGCGTCGATCTTCTGGGCGGCGACCACCATCTACATCAAGAAATTCATTCAGAACCGCCCCATTTCCCATTATCAGACCTTGTTCGCCCAGCTCTACTACTCCATCCCGGTCCTCGTGGCGGGAGCGCTCGTATTCGAGTGGGGACGTCCCGTCAACCTCACCCCGCTGGTGTTCTGGGCACTGTTCTACCAGACCGTGGTGGTGGCCGCGTTCAGCTACCTTTTCTGGTTCTGGTTCATCCACCACTATCCCGTGAGCAAGCTGGCGGTCTTCTCCTTTTTCACGCCGCTCTTCGGCGTTATCCTGAGCGGCCTCTTCCTGGGGGAGACCATTACCGGCCTGCTCTGGGTCGGTCTCTTCCTGGTGGGGGCGGGAATCGTGCTGGTCAACCGGACGAGGGCGTGAAGCGGACGCTTCCACCATCCGGGACCGCGTGCCGGGAAAATACACTGGTCCGGCAGGGCAAACCGGCTCCGTGAGGGAGCTGTCGGTTTCCTCTCGGCCGGCGCAAGGGAGCGGGGAGCCGGTAATGGACTTTCCCTCACCCCGCGGATGGAAAAGGAGCCGGTGTGCCGACAATCGACTTCCCCTCGCCCGGCGATGCAAATAACCGGGGAGGCGATAATCGAGTTCCCCTCCCCCGGCGGGAGGGGCAAGGGGAGGGGGATTTCCCGGCGTGCTGCCAGTTGCCTCATGCCTCCAAGAGAAATCCCCTGCCGCGCGGAAATCAGATAAACAGAAGCATGGTACTGGTCTGGTTGATGTGTCCGATGTATTCTTCGCCGTACGTGCTGAAGCCAATGGTGGGAACGTCGGAGAAGACCTGTCCGTAGGCTTCCGTCTGGCCCTTGGCTTCGAGTTCCAGGGTCCGCAGGATGCAGTGGAAGTTCAAAACGCCGGAGAGCTTCCCGTGTTCGGCGATTTTCTGGTCCAACGCCTTGCGGGTATCCGCCACGATGTCCAACGACTCGAGCAGGCTCAGTTCCATTCCTTCCAGAATGTTGCAGTAAAAGCAGATGCTCTCTCCGTCCTTCCGCTGGGGGCTGCGGACGAACGGTTCGTCTCCCGCCATGAGGCCCACGGGGTGGCGCATGAAGTACTGATCCGCGTCTTCCGGAGCGATCCCCAGGACCTCGGCATACGCCTTGGTCGCCGGCTTGCCCCCAAACTCGATCACCTTCCGGGAAGCCGCGTCCGCCTTGGTGACGGTGAGTTTTTTATCGAGCACCTTGAAGCTCTGCGTTTTCAGGATGTCGTAGCCGGCCTTCGGTTTCAGGACCGCCAGTACGGCGGCATCGGTGGAAATCCTGCCGTCGGCGTGGACATAGGTGGTGGCGAATTTGAGATCGTCTCCGGCCGAGCCGCCGATGAAGGGGACGTTGGTGAGATCGCCGATCCGGTCCATGACCCTCTCCTCGGCGCCGCGCAGTCCGTCGATGAGGATGATTCCGACGTACTTGCTGAAATCCAGTTCGGCCATGGGTTGGCCGAAGTGGTTTTCAAAGCCGGAAAACGCCGTCTCCACATCGGTTTTTTCCGAAATACCGTCCATTACCTGTATGCTCACGTCTTCCAGCGTATCGCTGTCGAAGCCCATGGCCACCATGGACGATTTCATCATTTTCCCGCTCACGATTTCTCCGGAAGTGGAACAACCGATGAGGGGCGCACCGGGAAAGGCGGTGTGAAAGGCCGATCCCGTCGCGGCCTGGTCATACGCGGACGATGCGAAATACACCACCAGCTTCTTCGGTTCTTTCCCAATATGTTCACTGATTTCACGAACCGCTTCTTCGGGCGATGTTTTCGCGGAATGGGCGACGGATATACTCATTTTTCTTTCTCCATTATCGATGTGAAAAAAATGTGGACGGCGGCGTTCGGACCATCAAAGGGCAACGCCCAATTCCTGGGCCAGTGCTTTCAGTTTCTGGAGAACCGCCGGATCGTCCGGCGAGTTTGGTCCAAATTTGTCGGGATTAATGCCCTTGAGGATCAGCTTGGTTTTGGTGACCGACATCAGGGTGGGATTCCCCTTGGCCTTCCTTTGGATGATCATCGTGATCGCATGGTCTATTTTCCCCGCCATTTCAACTCCTTCTCTCTAAAACGTAAAAAGATCGGTTCCCTATCCCCTGCCTCACGGCCGGCTCCATAGCCGGCGACCCGTATGATTATGGAACCAGAGAATTAGTCGGAAAGACGGGGGGAAAACTTTAGCCGGATCATGGCTTTTCGTCTGTTTTCGGGCTTCTCGCCCAAAAAATGAGGTACGGAGTACACGCAGCCGAAACTTTCGGCGTCCCTCCCGGCACGGTTCACCCCGTAGCCCTTTTTCTTGCGGGGGCAAAATAAGGTTTGACATTTGCGCCCCCGCATGTAATTTGAAATAAAATTACATCCGAGATTACGTTTTAAATTATTTACCGGGAAAGGCGCGAATCGCATGTCGAGAACGTTGCATCCCATCTCTCCGGAAAAGGCGGGTGCCGACAAAGCCGAAGCACCCGAAAGCCTCACCCAAAAGGCCTATAAAAGCATCCGGCAGATGCTTTTTCACAACGAAATCGTCCTGGGACAGAAAATTCCCTACCGGGACCTGGCCAAAAAACTGGGCATGAGCCCCACGCCGGTCATCCAGGCGCTCAAGTGGCTGGAGATCCAGGGCCTTGTCCGCCAGGAGCAGAACAGAGGCTGCTTCGTGGAGCCGTTCAGCCTGGAGGAGGTGGGACAGGCTTACGAACTCAGGCAGGTGATCGAGCTTTCGGTGCTGCCCGAAGCCCTCATGCGCATGACGCTGGAGGACGAGCAGGATCTGCAGAAGGCCCTCGAAAGCCACCTGAAGGCCGACAAAGCATCCTTCCTGAACGAACGCCTCCTCAAGGATATGGAATTCCATATCACGCTGGCCTCAATTTCGCGCTGGCAGGTGCACATCAGGATACTCAAACAGCTTTTCGACCTGCTGTACCTCAAGTACCGGGGCAATTTCCTTTCAGCCAGGCCGGCGGACATCGTGGACCGCGAGCATGAAGAAATCGCAAGAACCGTTCTCAACCGGGACATCACCAAGGCCCGCGATGCATTGGCGTTCCATCTTACCAACGTGAAGAAAGAGGTCATGGAGAACCTGAACAGGGTGATCGCCGAAAAGGAAATGTCCAGTTTTTAACGAGGGCTGCGGCAACAGCAGCCGAACGGAGAGCCGGGAAGCATGAACAGCGGGCAAGACGGAAAATGGAAAATCCTGAAAATTCATGAAGCCGATAACGTGGCGATGGCCCTGGATTCGATCCCTGTGGGCGCTACCGTCAGGATACTGACTGAAAGCGGCGAGGCGGGCGAACTCGTTCTGAAGAGCGACATTCCTTTCGCTCACAAGGTTTCCCTGAAGCCGATCGGTACCGGAGTCCACATCGTGAAATATGGACACACCATAGGGGAAGCCACGACCGACATCGGGACGGGAGAACACGTTCATGTGTCCAATGTGAGGAGCCTGAGGGGCAGAGCGAAATGAGCATGACGTTTTGGGGATATGAACGGGAGGACGGCCTGGTGGGAACCAGGAACTATCTGGCGGTAATACCCACCGTCTTCTGCGCCAACGAAGTCGCGCAGGAGATCGCTTTAGCGGACCCCGTCTGTCGGGCCGTTCTCCATAACAAGGGATGCGGCCAGCTGCAGCCCGACAACGAGGTGATCATCCGGACGCTGGTCGGACTGGCCGCCAGTCCCAACGTGGGCGCCGTGCTGCTCGTCAGTCTGGGGTGCGAAGCCGTCACTCTGGAAGAAGTTTCTTCCCGTGTGGAAAAATTGGGGAAGCCTGTACGCGCGGTTCGTATCCAGGAATGCGGCGGCAAGGACGAAACGGTCCGCGTCGGACGGGAACGAATCGGGGAGTTCATCCGCCGATTGAAGGACATGAAACGAGGGGAATTCCCCGCCTCCGCCATCCGTCTCGCCGTCAAATGCGGGTCCTCGGACGCCACTTCCGGAATCGCTTCCAATCCTGCCACGGGCTGGGCGGTGGACCGGTTGATCGAGAACGGCGCAACCGTCGTGTTCGGGGAGACTACCGAATATATCGGCGCCGAGCACATTTTGGCGCAGCGAGTCCGCGACGAACAGGACCGGTTGAAATTGCTCGAAATCGTTGCCCGCATGGAAGAACGCGTTGTCCGCATGGGGGTCGACATGAGGGGGACCCAGCCCAATCCGGGGAACATCGCCGGCGGTTTGACCACCATCGAAGAGAAATCCCTGGGCGCGATTTCCAAGTCCGGGACCAAGGAGATCGTCGGCGTCCATGAATACGCCGCCCGCATCCTTTCCCCCGGTCTCCACATCATGGATTCTCCGGGAAAGGAAGACGAGTTCCTGACCGGGGCCGCCGCATCCGGCGCCAACGTGTGCGTCTTCACCACGGGCGGAGGGGCTCCGCAGGGGTTTGTCCTGATGCCCGTGATCAAGGTGGCCGGGAACCGCGAGAAGGTGGCCTGTATGTACCGGCACATCGACGTGGACGCCGGCGGAATCATGGCCGGAGTGAAGTCGATCCGCGACGTCGGAACCGACATCCTGGAAAAAATCTTCGCCGTAAGCTCGGGAGAACCGTCCGCCGCGGAACGAATGGGCTACGACAAAACCGTCGGGATATTCACCACGGGCCCGACGATCTAGCGATAAGGCCGCCGGGGCCGCCACCCCGGCACTCCGGAACCCTGCCGGAATTCCGAAGTTCGAAACATTTTGCCGGCGCAGCAACTATCCTGAAGCGGCCCTTCAGCAGCCGCACGGTAAGATCCACCCGCAAGACAGAGACGACGAACACCTGATGCACGTGTGTAATTCATTGACGAGGGATTCAAACACAACTGTTACGGAGGTGGAAAATGAGAAAATTCTTTTTTGTCCTGACGGCAATCGTGTTGACGACGGCGTTTTCCCTGGGGATCGGCAGCGCCGCGGACACCACGGTTCTGAAGCTCGGACACATCTTTGCTCCGACTTCGGCCATGCACAGGGCATCGGAGTTGGCGGCATCGCTGGTGGATTACCGTAGCAAGGGAAAACTGAAGATCGAAATCTTCCCCGGAGGCCAGCTGGGCGCCATGCTCGACGAAGTCGAGGGCGTAAAGATGGGCACGCAGGACATCACCATGGTGTGGGGCATCGACCGTTTCTGCCCGGAACTTTCCCTGTTCAATTATCCCTTCATCTTCCGCGATGAAATTCATCTGTACAACGTGATGAACGGCCCCATCGGACAGAAGTACGTCAAGGACAAGATGATCGAACGCCACGGCATCCGGATCATCGGAATGATTTATCACGGCGAGCGTATGCTGACCACAAGCGAAGCCCATCCCGTGGTCAAACCGGAAGACGTGAAGGGACTCCGTTTGAGGACCCCCGACATCACCGGCTGGATCAAGTCCTGGCAGTCCATCGGCGCCAACGTGACGGCGTTTCCCTGGGGCGAACTCTACATGGCCCTGAAACAGGGCGTGGTGGACGCTCAGGAAAATCCCCTGCCCTCCATCAATTCCATGAAATTCTACGAAGTGCAGAAGAACATCATCCTGACCGGCCACATCATCGATTACCCGTTCGTGATGATCAACGACAAGAAGTTCCAGAAACTGGATCCCGCACTCCAGAAAATCCTCGTGGATTCCTTTAACGATGCAAGGCTGTGGTCCATCGGCGAAGTCAAACGCGAGACGCATGACGTCCTGTTGGAGCTGCAGGAAAAGGGATTGAACATAGTGGAAGTTGATCACGCGGCCTGGAGGAAGGCTTTTGCCCCCGTGGCCGATCAGTTCGAAGGCGGACGAGAGGTTTACGACCTTGTTCAGGCAGTGAAATAGCCGTAACGGGACGTTCCCGAATGTCACACGGCTTTCGGAACGTCCCTTCTCCCTTGAACCTGCGGAAGCGAAAGACGAAGGCGCTGTCATATGAACAAACTGGACCGATTGCTCTTCCGGATCGACCGCTTCATCGGAGTATCGGCATGCATCCTGATGTTGACCGTCGTCTCCCTGGAAGTCTTCCTGCGCTACTGCTTCGGACGAACGCTGATGGTCGGGATCCAGGAAATCGCCACGTGGTTGTTTGTCTGGATGGCTGCTATGGGATGCGCCGCACTGGTGCACCGCAAGGGCCACATTGCCGTGGGGTATTTCCTCGAAAAATTCTGCCCGCCCCGGACACAGACCATGGTGGAGATCGCAACGAACTTTATCCTGATGTTCTTTTTCATCTCCATCATCGTCACCGGTTTTCCCTTCGCGGCCGACCAATGGTCCATGAGGGCCACGGCGGCCGACATCCCCAAGACCTTTACGTATCTATCCATCCCCACGTGTATGGTTCTCATGCTCCTGCACACTGTTGCAGCAACCTGGAACGCGTTTCGATCGCTTGCAAACAAAAGCGACCCGCAGGAGTAAGGAAATGGCGGTCATTCTAGTAACTCTGGTGGTTCTGCTGCTCCTGAGGGTTCCCATCGGCTACTGCCTGATGCTCTCCTCGTTTTCCTATGTTCTCTTTGTAGGGGACCTTCCGCTGGCCATCATGACGCAGCGGCTGGAAGCCGGTATCGAATCGTTCACACTGATGGCCGTGCCCTTTTTCATTCTGGCCGGCAATCTCATGAACGAAACGGGGGTAACCGACCGGCTGTTCAAGCTGGCTCGCGCCCTGGTGGGACACATCCCGGGAGGGTTGGGACACGCCAACATCGTGGCCAGCATCTTCTTTGCCGGCATGTCCGGCGCGGCCGTGGCTGACGCGGGCGGGCTGGGCACCATCGAAATCGAGGCCATGCGCAAGGACGGGTACGACGACGATTTTTCGGCCGCGGTCACGGCCGCGTCCTCGACCATCGGGCCGATCATCCCGCCCAGCATCCCCATCATCGTGTATGCGGTTTTCGCCGAAACGTCCGTGGCCGCCCTCTTTGCGGCCGGGTTCCTGCCGGGGCTGCTCATGGGCATCGCCCTGATGGGCATGGTCTACTACTATGCGATCAAGCGGAATTATCCGAAGCACAAAAGAGCAACGCTCAAGGAGCTGTCCACAGCGTTCGTCGATGCGGTACCTCCGCTGCTGACGCCGGCCATCCTGGTGGGCGGCATTCTGTTCGGCGTCTTTACGCCGACCGAAGCGGGCGCGGCGGCCGTACTCTACACCTTGTTCCTCGGCTTCGTGTTTTACCGCACGTTGACGCTGAAAAGCCTTATGCAGTCGATCGTAAGTTCCACCTATACCACCGCCAGCGTAATGCTCATCGTCATGGCCGCCTCGATCTTCGCCTATGTGGTGACCATGGAACGCATCCCCGTGGCGGCCGGCGAACTCATTCTCTCCATCACGCAAAACAAGTACATGATTCTGTTCATTATGAACGTTTTCCTGTTTTTCGTCGGCTGCTTCCTGGAACCCGTGGCCGCCATGATCATCCTGATCCCGGTCTTCCTGCCCATGTGCAAGCTGGTCGACATCAACACCGTCCATTTCGGCGTGGTGATGGTCCTGAACCTGATGATCGGGCTCCTCACCCCTCCCGTGGGTCTGGTGCTGTTCGTGATCTCCGACGTGGCCAAGATTTCCTTCGAAAGGACGGTACGGGCCACGCTGCCGTTCCTGATCCCGCTGGTGATCGTTCTGTTCATCCTGACCTATCTGCCGTCCTTTGTTCTGTGGCTGCCCAGATTGATGCATTTAATGTGACCTTTGCCTGAAACATAACAAGATGCGGGCCTTTCCCGTCAGGAGGTCCGGGAGGATGAACATGCAGGATACCATACCGTTCGTGATCAAACCGGAGGAAGGCGTCAAGTTGACGGGCGCCCTGGGCGGCTACGGCTACCGGATGCTGACCAAAAAACATTCCCCGAACCTGTGCATGGGCATCATTTACGTCGACCCCGGAAAGTCCCCGCACCGGTGGCACGCCCACGACCGTCCGGACTCCAATGCCGGATTCACCGTACAGTATCCGGAGGGCTTCGAGGAAGCCTACCTGATCGTGCAGGGCAAAGGGGTGCTCCAGTGGAAGGAAGACGGAAAAACCATGGAGCAGCGCGCCGAAACGGGTGACGTGGTCTATTTTCCGCCCAACGTGTACGAACACCAGCTGCTCAACGACCAGGAAACCCCCATGGTGCTCGTGTATGCGACCGCCCCGCCGGTGGTCTGAAAGCACGGCACGAACGAGAAAAGCGCAAACGTGAGATCGAGGAGAGCCGATTCATGATCGGGAACGGAACGATGATCGATGTAACCATGCCCATTCAGCCGGACATGCGCCTCTATCCGGGAATGGCCCGGCCCGTCGTGGAAAGGGTCAAGGAACATTCCGTCCACGGGATTCAAGTCACCCGACTGACGCTTACCGTCCACAGCGGGACCCACGTCGACGCTCCTCGCCATCTCCTGAACGGGGGCGACACCATCGATCTGCTGGATCCGTCGTTGCTGATGGGCGAGGCGGTGCTGCTCGACCTCACCGCCCATCCGCCGGGAACCGTCATCACCGAGGCGGAGCTGAAAGAGGCCGGGAGCGACCTGGCCGAAGGCGACATCGCGGTCCTTCGCACGGGGTATCAGACCTTTCCGGAGATAGAGCAGTATTGCTGGCTGGAACCCAAAGGCGCCGAATGGCTGGTGGAGAAGAAGGTGAAATGTTTCGCGGGGGACATTCCCTCGGTGGACCCCATCAACAGGACCGGGTCGGTTTCCTTTGCCACGCACCCTTCCCACCACATTCTTCTCCGGGCGGGCATCCCCATTGTGGAGAGCCTCTTTCACCTGGAACAGCTGAAGAGCAAACAGTTTTTCTTCTGCTGTCTTCCCTTGAACATCGTCGGTTCCGACGGCGCTCCGGCAAGAGCCCTGGTCATGGAACCCGCCTGAATTCATTAACGAAAAAATGTACGACGTGAGGAGTTTCCGATGAGGCTCAAAGGAAAAGTGGCCGTGGTAACGGGAGCGACCAAGGGAATCGGCGAGGCCGTGGCCCGGCAATTCCATCGGGAAGGCGCTTCGGTGGTCGTCTGCGGCCGCGACGAGGATGCCGGACAGAGAATCGTGGCGGAACTGAACGGGCAGGATAAGGCTTCTTCCTCCGGGGAGGGAAAACGGGCGGTTTTCGTCCGGGCCGACGTGAGCGACCGCGCACAGGTGGAACGTTTGCGCGACGAAACCCTGGCCGTCTTCGGAGCCGTGCACATCCTGGTCAACAACGCCGGGGTCCAGGCCCCCTTCCCCATGGACCGTCTGCCGATCAGCGCATGGGACAAGGTCATGGACATCGACCTGAAGGGCGTGTTGTTCTGTTCGCAGATCATCGGCGCGGAGATGATCCGGTTGGGCCGGGGTTCCATCGTCAACATGGCTTCCATTTCCGCCCATTTCGCTTTCCCGGACGGCGGTTCGTACGGTCCGGCCAAAGCCGCGGTCGTCATGCTCACCAAACAGTGCGCCGTGGAATGGGCGCGCCACGGTGTTCGGGTGAACTCCATCAGCCCGGGGCTGATACGCACGCCCCTTTCCGAAAACATCTATCAGGACAAGGAAGTCCAGCGCAGGCGGGAAGAAATGATCCCCGCCGGCCGGATTGGAAAACCGGAAGACGTGGCCCACGCCGCCGTGTTCCTGGCATCGGACGAAGCCGACTATATAACGGCCCAGGACATCGTGGTGGACGGCGGTCTGACGGACGCCGTTTTCCGGGACATTCCCGGGAGGGCCGTCATCAAGGAACGCTTGTAATCGCAGCTTTAGATCCGCCGTCGGGATCGATGTGAGGAGAAATCGTACCGTATGAAGATCCGTTCCGTTGAAACGTTCGCGCTGGAAGCGCCCATTGAACGACCGGTGGGGCGCGCCCGACAAACCGTTCCCATCACCGCTCGCCGTTGCCTCCTGGTGAAAATCACCACGGACGAAGGACTGGTCGGGTACGGAGAGGGGCTGACTCCCGTCTCTCCCCGAGCCGCCGCCGCCGTGGTTACCGACGTGCTGAGCCCCTTCCTGCCGGGAAAAGACCCCATGGACACCGAGGCGCTGTGGGAGGTGCTCTATTCCACCAACGGCAGCCGCGGCTACGTTCGCGGGTATCAGATGATCGGTATCGGCGCCGTCGACATCGCGCTGTGGGACCTCAAAGGTAAAATCCTGGGCCAACCGGTGTACAACCTGCTGGGCGGTAGGTGCCGACCCGGTGTCCCGGCCTATCTCACAGGGTTGATGCTGGAGGGAGACATCGACCTGACTATCTCGCTGGCCCGCGATTTCTACGACAAAGGCTTTCGGGCCATGAAGCTGAAGGTCGGCGAGAACGTCCGCAAGGATATGGACACCATCAAGGCGCTCCGGGAGGCCATGGGGCCGGACGTGCGCTTGATGATCGACGCCAACGGCGGCTACGACGTCAAGACGGCGCTCAAGGTCGCCCGCATGGTGGAGCCCTACGATATTTTCTGGTTCGAAGAACCGGTGACGCATGAAGACTGGAGGGGCATGGCCGAGATCCGCCGCCAAATCCCCATGTACCTGGCCGCGGGCGAATGCGAATACACAAAGCACGCCTTTCGGGACCTGCTGGTGAACGGAGCGCTGGACGTGTGCCAGCCGGACGTTTCACGGGCCGGCGGGATTACGGAAATGCGACGGATCGCTTCCCTGGCCCAATCGTTCAACGCCTATCTGGCCCCCCACGCCTGGGGCGGGGCATTCTGCGTGGCCGCGTCCTACCACGTGGCCATGGCCAGCCCGAACCTCCTGATGTGCGAATTCGACCAGGTCCCCAATCCGCTCAGGGACGAACTGACCACGGAACGTCCCCTGCTGCGGGACGGCTGCCTCACCATCCCCGACAAGCCGGGCCTGGGTCTGGAGATAAACGAGAAAGCCCTGCAGAAGTTCCGCATTGCCTGAACACGAGTGAAGACAAACCAGCCCTTACGTCGCAGACGGTCCGATCGTTCTCCCCGGATCGTCCGCACGGGGGGCCGGATCGTGAAACAGGGTATCAGAACCAGTTCTTGCGCCGGAAGTACAACACCATTCCCCCGGCGATGACTCCCATGACAATCAAAACGGCGGGATAGCCCCAGTGGAGGTCGAGTTCGGGCATGTATCTGAAATTCATGCCGTAGAGCCCGACCACGAAGGTGAGCGGAATGAAGATGGTGGCAATGACGGTGAGCACCTTCATCACCTCGTTCATCCGATTGCTGACGCTGCTGAGATAAATTTCCATCAGGTTGGCCAGGGTGTCGCGGGACGTTTCGATGCTTTCGATAGTGTGTATCACATGGTCGTAGACGTCCCGCAGGTAAGGGATCGTTCCGGGGTGTATGAGTTCCGATTCGCCCCGGGACAACCAGCCGAGCACATCCCGCATGGGCCAGATCGCCCTGCGCAAATGCATGACGTCGCGTTTGAACAGGTAGAGCCGGCGGAGGGTTTCCTGTTTCGGGTCGGCGAGCAGCTCGTCTTCGATTTCCTCCAGCAATTCCCCGATGTCTTCCACCACCTCGAAATCGCGGTCGACGACAACGTCCAGGAGGGCATAGACGAGATAATCGGCCTTTTGCCGCCGAATACGTCCCCTGCCCGATGAAAGGCGGTCCATCAGGTCGTGAAAGAGTTCGCGCCCTTCCGCAAAAAAACCGATCACATAGCCTTCTCCCAGGATAAGGCTCGCCTGTTCCGGTCTGAATTCCTTGCTTTCCCGATCGAACACCAGACGCTTCAGGACGATGAACAGATAATCGTCGTGATCCTCCACTTTGGCCCGATGATCGGTGCTGACGATATCCTCCTGGACCAGCGGGTGCAGCCCGAACCGCTCCCCCACCCGTCTGACGACCTCCTGGTCCAGTGCTCCGTCCACCGTGACCCAGGTGATTTCGTTCGGGTCCAGGACCGCGTCGAGTTCTTTCAGGTCCACGTCGAACGCTTTGGTCATCGATTCGGGACCGTAGCGGATGATCGATACCCGCGCGTGCTCCGCCGTCTCCCCGCCTGAACAGACATTTCCCGCGACGATGCCGGTCCCCGAGGTACCCTCAGCACCCTGGGTCATGTTCCGCCTCTCTGCGTCCCGCGCCAAGTCGGCTCATCTATCCGGCCAGTTCCTTTTTCCGGGCCGCCGCCTCTTTCGATTTCTCATCCCACACTTTGAGGAGGTAATCCTTGTTCTCCTCGAATTTCAGCGCCTGTTCCTCCACCAGTGCTTCCGCTTCACTCGACGACATTTCCCAGCTCTGCCGCACAAAGGACGCCACCCGCGCGTAGTAGAGAGGCGTCATGATGTCGACCAGCTTGTTGCGGTTGATCTCCCAGGCGTGGAACGTGGCGGCCAGTTCGTACAGGATCTGCACCCAGGTGGTGGTGGAGATGTGAAAGTCTTCCGTTGCCATGCCGGCCGCCCGTTCTATTTCCCGGAAGCATTCTTCGCAGAAGACTTCCTTCCACAGCGAGGAGAACTGCTGAAAGCCGGTCTTGAAGTTCTGGATCATGCGGTCCAGGTCCACCTTTACGGGCTCGGGTTCCGGAGTACCTTCGAACCCGAAGGTTTCCACGGGTTCGCTCCCCGTCACCTTCCTCCAGTACCCCTCATACCGCTCCATCAAATGAAAGAGTGTCCAGATTACCTGGCGGAACATCGGCCCGAGCTGGGAGCCGGGGTCCTTGGTGTCGTGGATTTTCACGCCCAGGTTCGACTGGCAGATTTTGAACTGCTGGGTGATGGCGTTGGTGGTCATCCAGATGTCGATGCCGAAACGCGCCACGTCCGTGTCCCACACGTCCTGTTCCCCGTAGAATCTGGCCAGTTCGCCGGAAAAGGCGAAGTCGCCCCCGATGGGCTGGCGGATGCGCTTTCCGTACAGGGCGCGGGTGAGGTTGTAGACGATGTTGTTGGTGATGGTCCCGTCGTATTTGTGTCGGAGGTAAACCGGCGAAACGAATTGGTAGTCCTGGGTGAGTACCGGGTCGAGCAGGTGGTTGATCCATTCGGACGTGATGCTGCGCAGGTCCGAATCCACCACCGCGCATGCTTTCACTTCGAGTCGTTTCGCCGCCTCGAAGATGGACCGGAGCGCCGTGCCCTTGCCGCTCGGCCCGCGGTAGATGGAAACGATCTTCTCCTGCCACGGCTTGATCTGGAAATCCTTGGCCACTTCCCGGCTGTCGTCGGTGGACCCCCCGTCGGCGATCACGATTACGCTGCGCCGATCCTTGTAGTACGTCGCCAGTCCGTGAGTCACCGTCTGAATGACGTGTTCGATGGTTTTTTCGTTGTTGTAACAGGGAATCCCCACCAGGATGTCCGCCGATTCTATCTCCTCCAGCCGCTTTGCAGTGTACGCCCTCAGGGCCGTATTGTAATGCACGTCGTCTGTCCCCTCCTTCTAAAAATGAACGGCTCGGCTGCTGCCGATGAAAAATGCAGCCGCACGGTGAAATATCGTACTCGTGCGGACCATTGAAGCACATTTTCCGAAAAGTGCCAAGGCTAACGCGAAACCGCCATTACCGAAAGGTGGTGGGAAAAGAGGCCGACGGCCTCACCATACGGTACACCCTGCGGACTTCCGGTAGGTGGTCAGGGAGAAGTGAACAATCGATTCCCCTCCCCCGGTGGGAGGGGCTTGGGGAGGGGGGATTTCCTCTCGCGCAACGTAGACGGCGACCACGGGCGGATCGCTTCCCGTCACCACATGGCACCAATCTCTGCGGCAATGCTCCTGCCCTGCGCTCGCCCCGCGTTCGCCGCGCCACTTCGCCTGGTGGGGTCGTACATGTTGGGGCCGATCGCGGCGATGCTTTGCTTGTCGGGCGCGGTCAGAAAGACGTCCGCATGACCGCGCAGCGCCTCCGCGTCCTGCGCCGCTCCCGGAATCAAACCGAAGCCGGCCGGTATCGGGGCCAGGATCACGATCCGGCCGTAGCCCTCGGCAAGCCGCGCATTCGTCGTGGACACCATGCCGCCGTCGATCCAGGATCTTCCGTTGAGATGAACGATCGGCCACACGCCGGGCACAGCCCCGCTCGCGGACACGGCGTCGATGAGCGGAACACCCGACTCCCGGTCGAAAACCGTAAGCTGACCGGTATCGGCGTCAATGGCTGTCACTTTCAACTTCGCGGGCCAATCGGTGGTGACGAGTCGGGCTTCGACGGCGGAACGGCGTTTGGAAACCGGCACGGGTTCGGGGATTTTTCTGGCGATGTCACCGAACGCCGCACCCACTTTCCGGGGATCGTCGCCACCGATTTTGAATGCTCCGTACCATAATGCCATTGTTTCCTTGGACGCCGAGGCCGCAATCTCGGCGTCCGTGGCTTCCGACTGGGCGGAAAAGAGGGTATCCAGATCGTAGCCGCTCGCCAGCGCCGCGCCCACGAAGGCGCCGGCCGATGTTCCGATGATGGCATCGGCCTCACGGAGGATAATTCCCGCTTCGTGGAGACCTGCCAGGATGCCGACTTCCCAGGCGATACCGGTCACTCCGCCACCGCCCAGGACGACTGCCCGAGTCGGCGCCTCCCGTTTTTGAGCTGTCAAAATCGTCTCCTTTATGATGCGGAACGATAATAGGGGGCGGCGGGGGAAGAGATTCCCCCGCATGTATCCCTTTTCCATGCTTTATCGACGCCCTCCCCGGTGGGAGCCTGTCCCGAATGTATCGAAGGAGAGCCGGGGTTCGAAAAGGCACGCGCCCCTCGGCTGCCCCGGAAGCGGGAAGCTATCAAGAGCAGGACCCGCCTCCCTAGTGTACCGTGCGGTTAGTTACGTACAATCACTAACGACCGAACAACTACCCAGACAGGCTGATTCAGGACTTATGCGTAAATTGAGTTCCCCCCTTTGCAAAGGGGGGGGAAGGGGGGATTTTTGTTATC
This sequence comes from uncultured delta proteobacterium, assembly GCA_963826125.1. GTDB lineage: Bacteria > Desulfobacterota > Desulfarculia > JACQYL01 > CAWGVV01 > CAWGVV01. The sequence goes on from CAWGVV010000001.1 coordinate 3,250,924, forward strand.
TTTTCAATTAAATCCCCCTAAATCCCCCTTTTTCAAGGGGGGACTTCATTTCCCCGCCTATTCACGGATATGTCCTTACTTGAGGGAGCAGCACATATCAGGACGAAATCCGGTCAGAATTTATCACTATAACTAACCGCACAGCACACTAGGAGCGTGACTCCTCCTCTTCGGAATAATATCGTTTGATTTTTCCGCGAAACACCCAGAACTGATTGTACCCGTTATAGACAAGAATAAGGGGCAGTATCACGGCCGTAACGACGGTCATGAAAATCAGGGTGGAATTGGATGCGGCCGCTTCCGTAATTTGCACCGGCTGGGCAATCACGTTGGGTATCAAGTGAGGATACAGGGCCGCCGAAACGCCCGCAAAGGAAAACAGAATAAGCGCGGCGTTGAGGAACATCGGCAGGATTTCGTATCGTTTTGCGAGGCTGTAGAGAAGCAACGCGTACGACACCGCGGCCAGGACAGGGCCCGGAATGACCCAATAGGCGTCCGGGGCGGTGGTGAACTTATCTATCATGGATGGGTACATGAGAATCATCCACACATACACGGCCGCGGAAAGCGGGCCGACAACCAGCGAAGTAACCAGTGAATACCGGTAACCGCGCCGCTGGATCGCTCCCTCGGCTTTCAGGATCAGGAAATTCGCGCCCAGCATGATGTATCCGTATACAACCCCGACCGTGGTCAGAATGGTGAATGGAGTGAACCAGTCCCACATGGTTCCGACAAACTTTCCGTTTTCAACTTGTATCCCGCCCAACAACCCGCCCAGCGCAAAGCCCTGGGTTATGGCGACAAGAAGGCTCCCCAACCCGAAGGCGATGGTCCAGGGCCGTTTGTTTGGGGAATGTTCGGTGTAGTCCAGCGCCACGCCGCGAATGATCATGGCGAACAGCATGCCCATCACGGGTATGTACAGCGCGAAAAATACCAGGCCGTAAAAGATGGGGTACGCCCCAAACACCATGCCGCCCAGAATGACCAGCCACGTCTGGTTGGTGTGCCAGGTGCTGACAATGGAACCGAGCAGTATGTTCCGATCTTTTTCGTCCGGGGTGACCAGGGTGATCATCCCCAGTCCCAGGTCGGCCCCGTCCGTTATGGCGTAGAAGAGGAGGAAAAAGGCTATAATGGCGAGCCACAAATTGGCGAGTATGTAGTGGGTGCTTTCCACGGAATCTCCTTCAGACCTTTGCGCCGCCCGGCGTCACGCCCGGCCCGCCCATCCTCGAAGCCCTTGCCGGGCCGAAAACCATGCCCGCACGATCACTTTTCCGGCGGTGTCTCGAAGTTGGGTCCTCTTTTTATAAGACGTCCTGCGAACAGGAGGAAAACGAAAAGCAGCAGGAGATAGAAGACGATAAAAGTGATCAGCGAGGAAGCCACCGTTGCGGGCGGCAACGGGCTGGCCGACGCTGAGGTGCGGACCATGCCGAACATGGTCCACGGCTGGCGTCCCACCTCCCGAACGATCCAGCCCAGCTCCACGGCAAGATAGCTGAGCGGCGCGGCGACGATCCAGGAGTACAGCAACCCCTTCTGCCGCCCGATTTCTTCCGTCGTGAGCTTTCCCCTGCGCCAGGCCCAGACGGTCCAGAGCATCAAAAGGAAGAAGGCGAACCCCAGTCCGACCATCAGCCGAAACGCGAAAAAAGGAGCCGCTATGGGCGGACGATCTTCCTTGGGAAACTCTTTCATCCCCATGACCGTTCCGTCCAGCGAGTGGGTGGTAATGAGGCTGAGCCCATAGGGAAGATTGATTTCCCAGATGTTTTTCTCCTGGTCCGGCAGCGGCCAGGCCATAATATGGAAGGGGGCCGACTCGCCTTGATTATTGGTGTCCCAGTGCGCCTCGATGGCCGCCAGCTTGGTGGGCTGGTTGAAATAGACTTCCCGGCCGGACCCATCCCCCAGATAGACCTGCAGCGGCGTAATGATGATGGCGGCGATCAACGCTATTTTGAAGGATTTCAGAAAAAACGCCGTATGGCGGTTTTTGAGCATGTACCAGGCGCTGACCGCTCCCACCACAAAGAGCGAAACTTCCACGGCGGCCGCGATCATGTGGGAAGCGCCCCAGATCGCATCCGGATTGAAAATGGAACTCATGTGGTCGGCTACCTCGAACTTTCCCTCACCGTTCATAAAACCGCCCGTGGGCGTCTGCATCCAGGAATTGGCGGACATGATCCAGAACGCGGAGAGAAAAGCCCCGAAGGAGACCATGGCGGTCGCAAACAAATGAACCGTACTGGAAACATGGCGCCAACCGAACAGCATGACCCCGAGGAAACTCGCTTCGAGCATGAACGAGATGGAAGCCTCAAACCCCAGAAGGTGGCCGAACACATCCCCGCCCGCCATGGAAAAATGACTCCAATTGGTGCTGAACTGGAATTCCATGGGGATGCCGGTAGCCACGCCGATGGCGAAGTTCAGCAGAAACAGCGTACCCCAGAAACGGCAATGCTGGTAATAGACCGCCTCCTTGGTTTTCAGCCACATCGCTTCCGTGAATACCAGAAGAATGCTCAACCCGATGGTGAGCACGGGAAAGATCATGTGAAAAATCGCGGTCAGGGCGAACTGTAGTCTCGAAAGGACTTCATGATCGAACATGAATCACATCCTGTGGCGCTCATGCCCCCGCTGGGAGGATATGCGTAAAAGCATGGAAAAGGGATAATTGCGGGGGAATCTCTTCCCCCGCGCCCCCTGTAGACTATTTCTCACTCCGCTCGAAATAACATTTCCTTGCATAACTATGCCAATAGATTAATGTTTTTTAGGGAAGCATGGGAGGGAAGTTCTCTCCCACGGATCATGAGCGCGCTCCCGCCTTCGCGGCGATTTCATTGAGGAGCCCGTCCCGTTTCTCCCGGGGAACGGTTTTGAAGCCTCGAGCGATTCCCGCCAGCTGTTGAAACGTTTCCGCCGACTCGAAACCCACGGCGATTGTGGTGAAGAGCTGGCTCCACAGCAGGGGGAAAACCATGTCGGACTTCGCACCGGACCTCGCCGGAGCCGGGTTCACGGCGATGATACCGTAATTTCTGACCAGGAGGCGGGGAAGAATGGTTTTCTGAAATTGCGCATAATACGGATCAACGCCGTCGATGGGAATTTCGACCGCGTCGAAATCAAAGTAGCTGCCGTACATGGTCTCGAAAAAGTGCGTGTCCCGGTATCCTCTGAAGCCGATGTGTCGGGCCAATCCCCGCTGTTTGGCTTCTATCGCCGCCGTAATCACTCCCTCGCGGGAAAATATGGGTTTCGATCCGTTCCGATAGATGCTTTCATCCAGCATCCACAGATCCAACGATTCCATTTGCAGCGCATCCAGCGTCCGCCCGAGTTCGGCAAGAGCACCCTGCTTGTCGGTCGCGGTCGTGGCCGCGGTGACAAACGCATTCTTGCGATACTCTCCCCGCAACGCTTTTCCCGCCAACTTCAAAGCCCCGGCCTGTCCTTCGCCGGCCAGACTGATAACCGGCTTCCGCAGGGTGTTCACCGCCTTGTGGATCAGCTCCACAACCTCCCCGTCATCCTTCCCGTCGGACATGCTCGGGACATGAATACTCAACAGGGAAACGAACTCGCGCGTTTTTCCCAACACACGCTCCGGCACGCGTTCGTCGGCAGCCGCCATCGACGCGGGAATGAGCGCCGCTCCGCATGCCCCAAAGAACGCCTGCCTGATAAAGTCCCGCCTGGATACAGGACGAATTCTCATTCCACGCTCGATTTCTTTAGGCAGAAAGAAGGATAATTAAGGCTTCTTCAACGTTATTGGCCTGTAATGGTATCATTATAGTCGAAAGGGACTTCGGATGGAAGGTTGAAATCGGTCACCCCGGGCGCGGCTCAAATAACAAGATCCGTCCCGGAGCCCTTTCCTTCGATAGCCTTTGCAAACCGTCGCCCCGGTGAAAACCGAGGTCGGCAAGTACTTGAAAAGACTTGATTCCGGCTTCCGCCGGAATGACGAATCATGGAGAAACGTTCTTTTATCGACACCTTCGGAGCCGGGAAGGAGGAGCGGCGGCATGAACTCTCTTCCTGTAGGGATTCAACCGAAGTTCCTATCGGCGCCAACGGCCGCTAACGCCCCGGGGCGCGGTAGCCGGTGGAGAATTTTCCGGCTGTTTCAACCGCCCGGTCGACTTCTTCGGGGGTGAACAGCGGTGTATAGGTGACTTTGACTTCCTGACTGGCGTTGACCATCAAGGAACAGGCGGCCGCGCTGATATTGTCCGGCAAGTCGACAATGAGGAAAGCATCGGTTCCGCCGAAAGCAAAATACATCGTTTCCAACCTGCCGCCCAGGGATTCTATGATTTGCGCCGACGCCTTTCGTCGCCCGGTACCGCCGTCTTTAAGAAGTCCAGCCACTCCTTCGCCGACGTAGCATGCCTTAATGAGATACTTGGGCATTTGTCACCTCCGCTCTGTTTGTGTTCATTCTTTTCCTCCGACGCCGCCCGCCGCTTCACAACGGTTCGGGAATCGGAAACGTTATACCGCGGCCGGAAACCGGAGACGCGGTGGAAACTCCGGACTCGGCTTTCTGACGATAACTTATAATAAACCGTCTCTCGCCGTTCCCGCCACCGGCCGAGAGGATTATTCTCATGAAGTGACCGGCCCGTCTTAGCGGCCGCCGAAGCAGGATGCCGACGGCGGTGGTCCCCGAAAACTGGACAATGTGTTAAGCTCTGGGTCAGCCGAATTTGAAAGGACCTGACACATGAGCAAGAAGCGCACACGCTACACAGCCGAGTTCAAGGCCAAGGTGGCTTTGGCGGCTCTGAAGAACGAAGAGACGATCTCTGAGCTGGCAGTCCGTTTCGGAGTTCACCCCACGATGATCAGCAGCTGGAAGCGCGCTCTGGTGGACAGCGCGGCCGACATTTTCAGCAAGGGACAAAAGGCTCATAAGCAAACCGAAGCCCAAGTGGATGATCTTTACCGACAGATCGGGCAGCTGAAGGTTGAAAACGATTTTTTGTCCAAAAAGCTCAGTCTCTGAGCCGAGAGCAGCGCAAGCAGATGGTTGATCCGCGCCGGCCGAATCTGAGCATTGCCAGGCAGTGTCGGCTGCTGAACCTCCAGCGGTCTTCTTTTTACTACCGGCCCAAACCGGTGAAGGCCGAAGACCTGGAACTGATGCGGCTCATTGACGAACAGTACCTGAAGGTCCCCACGTGGGGTTCCCGGTCAATGCGAAACCACCTGCGAAGGCTGGGCTATACCATCAACCGCAAACGCATGCAGCGCCTGATGCGACTGATGGGTCTGGAAGCCATCTATCCCAGGCCCAGGACCAGCCGGCCGCATCCGGAGCACGCGATTTACCCCTATCTGCTCAGGGACATGAATATCGAAAGCCCCAACCAGGTGTGGAGCGCCGACATCACCTACGTACCGATGAGTCGTGGGTTTCTGTATTTGGTGGCGGTCATGGACTGGCAGAGCCGCAAGGTTCTGTCCTGGCGGCTGTCGAACACCATGGACGCCGACTTCTGCGTTGAGGCCCTCCGGGAGGCCATCAGGGACTACGGGCGTCCGGATATCTTCAACACCGACCAAGGCGCCCAATTCACCAGCGGGGCCTTTACGAAGGTGCTGAAAGACAACGATATCGCCATCAGCATGGACGGTCGCGGACGCATGCAGGATAACATCTTCATCGAACGACTCTGGTGGACACTCAAATACAATTACCTTTACCTCCGATCCTTTGCCGATGGATCGGAACTCAGAGCCGGCCTTCGGGACTGGTTCGGCTTCTATAATCACGAGCGCTCTCATCAGGCGCTTGACGGCAGAACCCCGGATGAGGTCTATTATGGCCTCCCTCATCCACTCACGGAGGCCGCCTGATGCCTCCACAAACCAATTGGCTCAGAGCTTATCTTAACCATCAGGCTGTCCATACAATGGGGTCCACTGCCGACTTCACAGCCGATCCCGGTCACTCCTCCGCCGCCCGGGACAACCGCCCGGGTAGACACTCCCCGTCCTTCAGGCGCCAAAATCGCTTCTTTATGGTGAGGTGGGAACAATCGGGTTCCCCTCCCCCGGTGGGAGGGGTTAGGGGTGGGGGATTTCGTCATCGCCGTCGCCGAGCGGGCGGGTAATTCAAAGACCTGCCATCTTCCGCGCAACGATGCGGCGAATGGTCTTGCCGGACGATGCACTTACTTTCTGCTCGTCCAGCAGTATGTTCGTTTCAGCGAGCGCTTCGGTCACCAGCGACGGGTCGAACGCGCCGTACAACCGTCCCTGCTCGTCACGCCGGTCGGAACCTTCGGTGACCCGCCAGCTCAGGTACAACGTCCCGCCGCCTTCCAGCAGCTCCACCAGCCGGCGCACCGATGGAGCAATGTCCTCCCTGTCCAGATGCATGATGACCGTCTCGCACAGTACATTGGCAAAGGAGCCGTTCGGTACGGACGTGAGTTCCGGCAACGCGCCGTACGCGAATCGGACCTCGGGATGGCGGCGCCGGGCAACCTCAAGCAGCCCTTCGGAAGCATCGAACCCGATCGTCGGGTATCCGTTGGCGCAGAGCCACGCCGCATCCCGGCCGCTCCCGCAGCCCACGTCCGCCGTGGCCGCCTTGCGGAAATAGTGGTGCACGATCGCATGCAGATCGGTGGGAGGCGGCTGCTCTTCCCACTCTTTGGCGTAGGCGGCCGCATTTTGGTTGTATGCGTCGAGTGTTGCAGCGTCGATCAAGGAATGCTCCCGGTGGCTCGGGGTGGTGGAGTTTAATGCTCGTTCTCAGGTGTTAGTAGTAACGATAATGAAAAGGTTAAGCCGTTCACCCTTCGATACCTCAGGGTGAACGAAGCAAGGCCGGGCTAACGACTTGATAGACCGTTCGTGCTGAGGTATCGAAGCACGAACGACCGAATCATACCTTTCATGAGCCACCCCTGATCGCACTTTACACGAATATCATTCCGCTGGTTCATCCTCGTTCCCAAGTTGCACTTGGGAACGCTTGCATTACCGGGAGCTTAGCTCCCCGACGGCTTGTTGGCAATCCCTCTCGACCGTCACCCCGGCGAATGCCGGGGTCCAGAAGCGAGCGAAGTTACCGGATTCCGGCTGGAGTTTACCTCGTACTGCGATATGTGGTCGGAATGACTGACGCGACAAAGCGTTGTTTTTTCAAGAAGACATCGGATGGTAGTGATTAAAAGGTTTCAAAGCACAGCTTTGAAGCGTGATAGGCGTTCCCAAGTGCAACTCGGGAACGAGGGGAAAACTCAACGGCCAGGGTGTGTAGAGTAAAACGAAATCCACCAATCTAGTTTTTTCTTGGCTGTCTATTATCGGAATTTATAATCAAATCCAACGCTGCCGCCCCAACCGCACGCTCAACGGCTGTAAGGAACCGAATCAAAAATCATTTGCAATCGTGAATATCGATGACACAGCCCCTTTCGCTGTAGACTTCGATATGGTGTCCCCTGAAGAGCTTTCCCTTTCCAAATGAACAACATTACGGAACTGACGGACCGAGTCTGCTAACTTATGAAGCGCTCCCTTAAGGAGCCCAGACTCGCTACAGCTTTTTATATAGTAATCTAATTTGTTTCTTGGTGGCTTGATATTTTTATATGTGAGGTAGAGCCGAAGAAGCTCTTCAATGATGCCCCCCGATAGAATGACGGAAGGTTTATGGAAACCGTGATGCGCAAGCATGTAGGCTTGTTCCACGTCGCGGAATATTATTTTCCTTTTGAACTTATTTTCCACAAAATAGATTTTTCGCCCGAACGCTCTTTTGGTGACACCATATTCCTTGTTTATCAGCCCCCATGTATTGGCTGAATTTAGCCCGCTTAATTCATGAGGGGTTCAAAAAAGAGCGATCGGTAGCGTCGTCCGGCATTTCTTGTATGCGGATTATTGCCCAAAGGTGGGTTTTCGACGAGCTCGTAGCCGAATAAGAGTCGGATGAAGTGATTTTTCAGAGCGAGAAGGCGCAGGTATGCCGTGGGGGTGTTCGGGAAGCGATGGAGATGGCAGGAACGGCTACGCGGGTGCAGCCCTGATGCTATCGACAAGCCGGGCAAAGAGGATTTGATACGGGTAGCCGGAGGCCATGTGGAACCAGACGCGACGGTTGCTCTGGATAACGCGGGCTCCGATTTTGAGGAGCCTGAGTCTGATGGTTCCGGCCTGGGCCGCGCTCAGTTCGGTTCCCTGTAGGTGGCGACGCAGGAGCCAGAACAAACTGTATGCCACGGTATGAAGCAGGAGGCGGAACTGATTGGCCTGGAAGCGATGACAGCTGAGCCGGTCGGCCATGAGATCCAGCTTCAGTTCCTTGATCCGGTTTTCCACCTCGCCCCGCAGAACATAGACTTCGTCATAGATGGTTCGGGGGCCGCTGCGGAGATTGGTAACGACAAAACGCTGGTTGAGTCCCCTTGGCAGCCATTCCACCTTGGCCACGACCCTGCGGGATCGCTTCCACGAGTCGGCCTTATAACCGAAGGAGGTAAAAGAGCGCTGCTTGCAGCTTGTGCGCTCGAAGGCCCGTTGAGCCTGGGCGGTAAGACTCTCGACCTTCTTCCTGAGTCGGTTATTGGTAATCATGCCGATCACATACGAGATACCATGCTTTTCCAGGAAGCGGTAGATCGCCGGGACGGCGAAGCCGGCGTCCGCGCGGAGCAGAATGCTGCTTCGCGGATAGGCTTTTTGCAGCTTCTTGATCAGCCGCTTCAGGATCGAAACGGCCGCTTTCGAGGCGTGCGCGTTGCCGGGGCGAAGCACCGCCGCCAGAGGGAATCCGTCGAGGCCGTCGAAGATCAACAGAGGATGATACATGTACTGGTCATAGTAGCCGTGGAAGAAGCTCAACTGCTGATCCCCATGAGTGGGATCGTCAGTGGTGTCCATATCCAGAACGATCCAGGCCGGGGAGCCGGGATGGGTCCGGAGGTACAGATCGACCAGCCGGTCGGCCAGGCGAAAAAGATCGCGCTCGTTTACCCGGTTCTCGAACCGGGAGATGGTGGGTTGACTGGCGAGATCGGGAGAACTCTCCGGCAACCTTCCCGACAGGGTCTTGAGCGCCGGGTCGCCTTTCAGTGTATCGGCGTCGTTGGCGTCCTCGTATCCCAACGCGATGGAAAAGATACGCTGCTTCACCAGCGTGGAAACCTCATGAACCGTTCGTTCCGGATCGCGCGAATCATGAAGGGCGGCCGCTACGGCTGCGGTCACTCGGTACCGCTCGTCGATTTCCCTCAGCAAAAGGCCGCCCCCGTCGGAGGTCATGCGGCCGCCGTCGAAACACGCGATGATTTCCTTGTTGAAAAGGCTTCCCAAGCTGAGCTGTTTATGGCAGACTGTTTTCATAAGGGTGTGCTCTGTCTTTAGGTTTTTGTTAGCGGTAACAATACCTTAGACCACACCCTTTTCCTTTTCAAGCCTTCCTGATGAATAATCCGGGTTAGGAGTGTCCTTTGAGCATCTACTGTTGTCCCTATAACCTTTTGCCCTTCTTTTGCTTCTCTTGCTGCAGCTTCCTTCTGAGATAGCCATGACGAAGCGAATGCGTGGTTAGGACTCCCTATGTCACCAAAAGCCCCTGAAGCGATCTCCAGGCGCGCCTGTGGGATGGGCATTGCCTCTATTCGGTCAACCATATCTCTCTGGCTTCTATTCATCTAGTTCCACCTATACTTTTCATTTTCATCCATGCCCGCCTAGGGACGTGGTGTGGGTAGAGTGAAACGAAGCCCACCAACTATTTTGTTGTTGGCGGTTTATTCCCGATTAACCATTGAAAATTGAAACCGCTCCCAAAGCCACATCATGCGTCGCATAATGATGTTTTCCGGAATTGGTGGGTTTCGCTGCGCTCTACCCACTCTAGATCGCTTTATTTTTCCGGTAAATCTGCCGGATTTCTCATCATAAAACCCACACTAATCCTCCTATACTTAACTTCCTCAAGAAGCATCTTGTCATCCGTAATTCTTGATATCTCAGAAGAGATAAGCAAAGTCTTATTTTCGTCTCTTGCAAGGGACACTAATAGGGTCCTCGAAGTTTGTTGCTCTGGGCTTCGTAAGGTGATGGGTATTACTATGAAAGATGCTAGTTCTGGACTGTATTTTACCATGTTTTTCTTATGATATATGTTAGTTCTCAGGCTTGTCGTCAGTTCTAGCACACAACTTTCATATGGTTTTAAAACGATATCATTTCCTTTAATGTATGGCGATGAGTACATATTTGTAGTATCTTGCTTGTATATTTTTGTTTCAATTTCTGACAGGCCACTTTTTATTATATTTGAACCACTTAATACATATTTTGGTATAAATATCTGAAGATATAACGTCTGACTAACTATATTTCCTATCTTTACTCTCAATACAATTGGCTCACCATCCGTATAATCAATTAAATCACTATCAATTTCTAATGGAAACGTCGATTTTAGTATCTCATAATTAATTGCATTTTGTTGAGCCAATAATTTCAACTGATACGAATTGAGGATAAGCAGAAAAACACCACAAAATATTGCAATCAATTCAGCAATATATTTTATCTTCTGATGAGTAGGTAGTTTCTGCCATATGGTTGGTAACTCATTCATATATTTTAATCACACTTTTTTGAGCATTATGGAAAAAATTGTTAACAATATTTAATATAATTTGAATTGACGCTCAGCCATTCTTGCATCAATCAGTGGTCATGGCTTCTTGAACATATTTCATTCAGTGGAAAAACCGACAGGCAAGCGTCTTCTACGGCCCACTGCTCCTCGATTTCCGACAAATCAGGTTTACCAGTGTCTGTGAAATTACCGTAAATTGAACGAGCCGTTTTTGTCAAAGAAATTATATGCCTTCGTTCCCCTCACCCCCAGCCCCTCTCCCGGGGGGCGAGGGGAGAAGGTCATTCGCAGATTGTATGACTTTCGTTCGTTGACGGTACCGTCGAACTCGCTCCTGCACGAACCGGCGAACGGGCCAGGTATTGCTCCCTCTCCCTCCGGGAGAGGGTCGGGGTGAGGGCCACGCCCCACACCCTCGTGAACGAATATCGTTCCCCCTCCCAATGTTATCAGCTATAATGAACCGCAGTTCGTTCTCACCCGCACCGGAAAGACGCCCATGAATCTGCCCCGGATACGAACCCCGCTCCCCGGCCCCCGCGCCCGATCCCTCATCGCTCTGGACGCGCGGTACGTTTCCCCCTCCTACACGCGCACCTACCCGCTGGTGGCCGAAACGGCCAAGGGCGTGTGGGTGACCGACGCCGACGACAACGTGTTTCTCGATTTCACGTCCGGCATCGCGGTCTGTTCCACAGGCCACTGCCATCCGGAGGTGGTGCAGGCCATCAAGGACCAGGCGGACCGGCTCATCCACATGTCCGGGACCGATTTCTACTACACGCCGCAAATCGAACTGGCGGAGAAGCTCTCCTCGCTCGTTCCCGGCGAGGGGGACAAGAAGCTCTATTTCGGCAATTCCGGGGCCGAAGCGGTGGAGGCGGCGTTCAAGCTGGCCCGCTGGCACACCAGGCGGGAACTGAACATCGCCTTTTTCGGGGCGTTTCACGGCCGCACCATGGGAGCGCTCTCCCTCACGGCCAGCAAGACCATTCAGCGCAAACACTACGGTCCCCTGGTGCCGGGAATCACCCACATCCCCTACCCCTACTGCTACCGCTGCCCGTACGGACTCTGTTCCGGCGCCTGCGACGTGGCTTGCGTCCGCTGGGTGGAGGACCAGCTCTTCCACACGACGCTGCCGCCGGAAGAGGTTGCGGCCATCTTTGTCGAACCCATCCAGGGGGAAGGAGGGTACATCGTTCCTCCCCCGGCGTTTCACCAGCGGCTCCTTCAGCTTGCTCACCGCTACGGAATACTGTACGTAGCCGACGAGGTGCAGTCCGGCATGGGGAGAACCGGCAAGATGTTCGCGCTGGAGCATTTCGGCGTCGCTCCGGACATCACGGCCATTGCCAAGGGAGTGGCTTCGGGCATGCCGCTGGGCGCCATGGCGGCGCGGGCGGACATCATGAACTGGGAGGCGGGGTCCCACGCCTCCACCTTCGGCGGCAACCCCCTCTCCTGCCGGGCGGCGCTCGCCACCATTGCACTGCTGGAAAGGGAATTGATGAAAAACGCACGGGAACGCGGCGATCAGATCATGGCCGCGCTTTCCGAAATGCAGACGGAATTTGAGTGCATCGGCGACGTGCGCGGCAAGGGCCTCATGATCGGCATAGAACTGGTCAAGGACCGGGAGACGAAGAAGCGGGCGCCCGACTGGAGGGACGCGGTGATACAGGCCGCGTTCAAAAAGGGGCTGCTCCTGCTCGGCTGCGGGGAAAACACCGTCCGTTTCTGTCCGGCGCTGACGCTTTCGGCGGACGAGACCGAAGCGGGGCTGTCCATTTTCCGCGACAGCCTGCGCGAAGTCGCCGGATAACCACGATAGAGGAGAAGCAGATGATCGATGAAGTAATGGAGCGGTTGTCCCTCGGCGGGGTGCTCCCGGGGGCATCGACGGGAACCGCATGGCTCGAATGTTCGGGAAAGAACCTCTCGGCGACCAGCCCCATCGACGGGCGGGAAATCGGCGTCGTGAAACAGGCGTCCGGTGACGACTACGAAAAGATCGTGGCCAAGTCCGTTGAGGCGTTCCTCGCATGGCGCACGGTACCGGCCCCCCAACGCGGGGAGCTGGTGCGGCGAATAGGGCTCAAGCTGAGGGAGCACAAGAAGGACCTCGGCCGGCTCGTGGCGTTGGAGAACGGGAAGATCCTGGCCGAAGGTGAAGGCGAAGTCCAGGAAATGATCGACATGTGCGACTTCGCCGTGGGTCAGTCGCGCATGCTCTACGGCCTTTCCATGCAGAGCGAACGGCACGACCACCGCATGTACGAGCAGTGGCAGCCGCTGGGACCGGTGGGCGTCATCACGTCCTTCAATTTTCCCATCGCCGTGTGGGCCTGGAACGCCATGCTGGCCCTGATATGCGGTGACACGGTCATCTGGAAGCCTTCCAGCAAGGTGCCGCTCTGCGCCATTGCCACCCAGAAGATCGCGGCCGAAGTGGTGAAGGAATGCGGCTACGGCGAGGGGATCCTGTCGCTCGCCATCGGCAGCGGCGAAGAAGTGGGCGAACGGCTCATTACGGATTCCCGCGTGCCGCTCGTTTCGGCCACCGGCAGTGTAGCCATGGGCCGACGCGTGGGGATCGCGGTGGCCGAGCGCATGGGAAGACCCCTGCTGGAACTGGGGGGAAACAACGGGGTAATCGTTACCCCCAGCGCGGACCTGAACCTCACCCTGCGGGCGGTGCTCTTCGGCGCGGTGGGTACGGCCGGGCAGCGATGCACCACCATCCGCCGGGCCATCGTGCACAAGGACCTTTACGAATCCTTCACCCAAAAGCTCATCCAGGCGTACCGTCAGGTGCGCATCGGCAGTCCGCTGGAGACGGATACGCTCATGGGGCCGCTCATCGACCGCAAAGCCGTGGACGACATGCAAAAAGCGCTGGACGAACTCCGGAAACTGGGCGGAAAGGTCCTTTACGGCGGCGAAGTGCTGAAAGGCGGGTTATATGATGCCGGCACGTACGTTTCGCCCTGCATCTGCGAGGCGCGGCCGGACATGGCGATCGTCCGGGAAGAAACCTTTGCCCCCCTGCTCTACGTCATGAAATACGAAACCATTGAAGAGGCCATAGCCATCCACAACAGCGTACCCCAGGGCCTCTCCTCGGCCATCTTCACCACCGATCTGCGGGACGCGGAACTGTTCCTCAGCCAGAGGGGGAGCGACTGCGGCATCGCCAACGTGAACGGCAGCACGTCGGGCGCGGAGATCGGCGGAGCGTTCGGGGGCGAGAAGGACACCGGCGGCGGCCGCGAATCGGGCTCCGATGCCTGGAAAACGTACATGCGACGGCAGACGGTAACCGTCAACTGGTCAAAAAAAATGCCGCTGGCCCAGGGCATTTCTTTCGGAACATCCGAGGGAGAGTAACGGTACGCGGCGGCGGGATCCCGCCGCCTCTCGAAGGGGGAAACGACCTGCTGCTCTACGAAACCGTGATCGGTAAAACCAACCGAGTCGGGCGAATCGTTTTCCCCGCGCACGATCCGCCCGACTCGACGATCAGTTATCCACCTGCTGAATGCCTTCCACCACCCAGAACGTCTTCTGGGCCTGATCGCAGCTGAAGTGCCACACCTCTCTCACCTGACGGGGAGGCTCGTTCGGCCCGCCTTCCCTCATGAGCACATCGAAAAACACCGTAGCGATCGTTTCGTTTTCCGCCTGCTTCGCTTCCATGAGGCGGGCGTTGATCATGAGCAGTTCCGTTTTGGACGGGGTCGGGTCGTGTTCGGCCTGGCTCCTGATCTCCTCGTACACTTCCCGTGACGCGAAATGGCGTATCTCGTTGAGGTCCCGCCGGTCCCACGCCTCCTGCAGCTTCACATAGGCGGCCTTGGCCCCTTTCAGGAACTCCTCGCTATCGAAACCCGCCGGTACTTCGGGACCGGGCATATCGGACGCTTCCGTCCTTCCTTCCGATCCCCTCAGGGAGTCCCATATGTTGCCGGGCCCCGACCCCATGCCGCCCTGCGCCCCCGGTTGCTCGCCGTACTGTTGCTGCGTGTACCCGCCCCCGCCGTAGCCGCCTGTCTGGTAGGAGGTGCGCCGGGAACGGAGAAACCGCATCAGCAGAAAGATAAGAAAGCCGAAGATAAGAAAGTCGATCATCCCGATGCCGTGGAATCCCCCGCCGAAGAAGAGCGACCCGAGGAGGGTTCCCATGAGCAGGCCGCCGAACAGTCCCCTCGCTCCGCCGAAAGGACTGGTACGATAGGGAGAACTCTGTTGGTTAGGGGTCTGATACGATCTTTGGGGCGAAGCGGGCGCCGGCATGCTGCGCTGATAGGACGGCCTGCTGCCGAACGATCTCCCTCCGCCGAAACGGGCGGCGTCGGCGGAATCGGCCCAAAGGGAGAATACGCTGAAAAACAGGGTGAGGATGATGAACGCGGACAGCTTCTTTACCACCGTTCGCTCCTTTCGGTGTGCGCCACCCGCACGCCAACTCCCTTCTTCATTTCAGTATCCGCCGGCGTCTGCCGGCTTCATGGTGCCGGTGCATCGTATCCGTCCGTGCCGGAAATGGGGAATCGAGTGGTGGCGACTTCAAAGGTATCTCTCTTTTTTATTTCTCTATACCGGTCTTCCCCTTTTGAAGTCAATCGGAACCGGTTGGTTTAAGATTCTCCCGGCCTTGATCCCGAATATCCCGCGCCACCTCGGCCGTGACCTCGGTGATGGTTTTTGCCTCCCCACCCTATTGTATGCGGTATACACAATAAAAAAACATTCAAGTATAGGTTTTTATTATTTTACCAATCTATTTTGCAGGAGGATTAAGGCACAATTTAAAATTTTTCCTAAAGATGACCCGCACTCCGCCCGATGTAAGAAATACTTTCCATACAAGGGGTTTTGTAAGGGATCGACCAAACAAATATACATTTGCTTCGAGGAGGAGATACGAGGATGAAGACACGCCTGTTTATCATCGCGGCCGTTTTGACGAGCTTTCTGTTCTTTTCCCCCGCATTTGCGGACGACTGCGGAGTGGATGCCATAAAGCAAAACGTCGACAAGGCCGCCGCTCTGGTGAAGGAGAAGGGCGAAGCCGCGTTCAATGAGATTTCGGCCATGCGTTACTGTGACGGCAAGGGCTACGTGTACGTGCAGGACATGGACGGCATCATGCTCTGTCACGGCGTACTTCCCCACCTGGTGGGTAAGAACGTGGCGGCCATGAAGGACGCCAGCGGCAAACTGTTTGCCGTGGAAATGATCGAGAACGTGAAAAAGAGCGGAGAATACTGGTTCACCTATATGTGGCCCAAACCCGGCGAAAAGACGGCATCGAGGAAGTGCGGGTATGCCAAGAAAACCACAATGAACGGCAAAGACGTCCTGGTTGCGTCCGGCCTCTACGATATCCCCGACGGTCAGTGCGGGGGCAAGTGAGGCACCCGACGCCGTTCTATTCCGAACACGAAAACCACCGGGAAGCGGCTTTGCCGATCGTAATGACAATTGGCGGGGCGCTTTCCGGGCCTTTTTGGAGGACTTCACATGCTCCGTAAACGTGCAGGCGTGTCGCTACGGCTCCGCATAGCCGGCGGATTCCTGGCCCTGATCGTCATTTTCGTTGCCGGAGTAGCCACCGGATGGCTGGCTCTGAAAAAGAACACCGAGGCCGGCGACCTGGAAAAAAGTTTCCTTTCCTTTTCCCGGACCATCACCCAGGCAAACGTCCTGGCCCGCGATTACCGACTGACGAGGGACGAAGCGAACGCCACGGCCTTCCTGTCCACCGTGGATGACCTCTCCAAATCGTTCATCTCCCGCAAGGACACCCTGTCCGGCGCATCGGAGCGGGATGAATTCAAGGCCATAGCCGACGCCCTCCACGATTTCCGCAACACGTTCACCTCGCTGATGGATGTCAACCGTGAAATAGCGACCGCGGCACAAAAGTCGCGGGATGTTTCGGCCCTGTTCGAAAAGAACGCCAAGGAAGGAATCATTCAGCCGATCGAGGGTGAACAGAACATGGCCGCCATCACGGCGCAAACGCTCAGCCCGAATTTAATCGAATTGCTCGCCAGCACGAATAGAATCTGGGGCGAATTCCGGGATGTCCGAATCCTCGAAGCCGATTATCAGACCTACAAGACACCGGAGCTGAGAGCCAAGCTCGAAGGCAAGGTAAAGGAGCTGGGCAAGGCGTTCGCGAGCCTCAAGAATCTTTCAGAGATCGTGAAGAGAGAAGCTGGTGGCGAGGACCACACCGCCCAGGTCGACCAGGTGATCAAAAGCAACAACGACTACCGCTCAGCCATGGCCCAGGTGTTCGAGCTGAACGAAAAGAGCGACTCTCTCGTCAAGACGCTGGGAGACCGTGGCAAAATCCTCAACGGCACATTCGAACGGTTCTCGGCTTCCATAAGTTCCGACGCAGCCCGTGTTCGCCAGAGGGCTCAATCCATGCTCTTCGGATTGCTCATCGTGGGTCTCTGCGCCGGTTTCGCCTTTTCGCTGGCCATTACCCGGTCCATCACCAAGCCGGTAAAGTCGATCATCACCGGTCTGCGGGAGAGCGCGGATTCGGTGACCGAGGCATCCGAACATCTGGCAACGGCCAGCCAACAGCTCGCCGAAGGAGCATCGGAACAGGCGTCGGCCATTGAAGAAACATCGGCGTCGCTGGAAGAAATCGCTTCGATGGTCAAACGGAACAACGAGAACATCAATCAGGCAAACACCCTCATGGAGGAAACGTCAAACATCGCCTCGCAGGCGGCTCAAACCATGACCAACCTCACCAAGTCCATGCGGGAGATTTCGGATTCCAGCAAAGAGACCCAGAAGATCGTCAAAACCATCGACGAAATCGCCTTCCAGACCAACCTGCTGGCCCTGAACGCCGCGGTGGAAGCGGCGCGGGCCGGCGAAGCGGGTGCGGGGTTCGCGGTGGTGGCGAACGAGGTGCGCAACCTCGCCATGCGCGCGGCGGAAGCCGCGCGGAACACCTCGAACCTCATTGAGGAGTCGGTGAACAAGATCAAGTCGGGGTCCGAACTGGCGGGCCGGAGCGATGCCGCCTTCGGGCAGCTCATGCAGGGCACGCAAAAGGTGAATCAGATACTGACCGAGGTGGCTTCGGCATCCCGCGAGCAGTCCGAGGGCCTCGAACAGATCACCATAAGCGTCACCCAGGTGGATAAGGTCACGCAACAGAATTCGGCCAACGCCGAGGAATCGGCCGCGGCATCCGAGGAAATGAGCGGCCAGGCCAGCATGATGAAGTCCATCGTCGCGGACCTGGTCCTTCTGGTTGAAGGAGCGGGAAAATCAAACGGAGCAAAAGAAGCGGCCGTCGCATCCGAAGTGCCGGACTGGACCCCAGCCCCGGCGACGGCGAACTGAGGACCATACCGGAGTATCGCCCACGATCGGGTCCCGGAGGGTTCCCCCTCCGGTCATCGATTCCCATTGCCCGGGGGACCTGCTTGCGGTCCCCCGGGCGTTGCTCACCGTATCAGTCCTCGTCCCCGGCGGTCACCACGGAGTCGCGATAGGAAACCGCCTGCCGGTGGATGGTCGGTGACGCCTCGTCACCCACTTCCTTCACGATCCGTTCGAGCGCCCGGATTACAGGTTCCTTCAGCGCGGAGTTCAGCATGCGCACGTGCTGAAACGCATTGAGCATGCGGCTGGCCGTTGTGGTGTTGAGGGCGGCCAGTTCGATAATCTTCCCCGCCAGCCAGTCGATGCCGCGTTTGGTCCACAGCATGCGGGTGTTGACAGCCATGGGAAGGAACAACGCCCTGCACCAGGTGGGCTGGCTCAGGTCGAAGCTCGGCCGCTCCTTCTCCCGTTCGATCATGTCGAAGACGTCTTCCCGTGTGCCACTCGCCACGACGCGCAGATAATTGGCATAGCCGCTCAGGTGGGAATGCCAGTCCTCATACGTCTCCTCCAGCACTTCGCGGCGTAGGGGCGAGGAACTCCTGTTGAGCAGCACCAGCGCGGCAACCTTGTCCGTGGAAGTGATGCCGTTCCGGAAATGGTTCAGGATGAGTTCGTGCCCCTCCGTCGAATCGTCGGCGGTCGCCAGTTCCAGCAGCACTGCCTTGAGGAGCCGTTCCTCGATCCCGTCCCTGGGCGATACCGAGGACCGGTAGGTGTCCAGACTGTTGAACGCCGCGATCAGTTCCGGTTTCCAGGCCCGGTTCACCTCGGCCGTCAGCCGGTCCTTCGCCGCCACCAGCTCCGGGTACCACACGCAATACCGCCGGTCCAGGGACTGCTCTTCGATCTTGAGGAAATAGGCTTTCAGCGAGGGCGACAGCGTGGGGTCCTTGAGCAGCGAGCCGTACAGTTCGAGCCACCGGCCGTCGACATCGGAGTTGATATCGTGCAGCAGCTTCACCCTTTCCCGATCGGTAAGCTTGCGGAATGCCTCCACCCGATTGAACCGGTTGGGGTCATCCCCGGCCTGCAGCGCCAGTTCATCCGCCGAAACGTTGCCGTGTTCGAAGGTTCCATAAAATGACGCGTCCCGGTTCAGCGATGCGAAGGCTACCGGGCGGGTGATGTTATCGAACACCAGTTCGGCTTCACGGTCGGAGAGCACAAACACCCGAGACGTGCCGGGGATGTCCTTCCCCGTCTCGTCCACCAGGGCCGTTTCCACGGGCAGGTGGAAAGGACGTTCCCCCGGGTATTCCTGGGAAAAGCGAATACGGTATTGATGTTTACGCGGATCGTACTCGGTCGTGGCCTTCACTCGGGGGTATCCCATGGTGTGCAGCCATCCCGCCTTGAATTGCGCTAGCGAACTCCCGGAAACCTCTTCGAAGCAGGCGAAAAACTGGTCCGTGTTGGCGTTTCCCATGTGGTAGCGGGAAAAATAGAGCGCCTTGCCCTGATCGAACTTTTCCTTCCCCAGCAGCGTGCGGAGCATGCGGATCACTTCCGCCGCCTTCACGTACGTCACGCCGTCGATGAGTTCGTCAGGGTGGTTGAAGCCCTCCCGCACGATGCGGCCCGCCTGCCCTCCGTCCTCGATGGCGAAAGGCCCCAGGAGCGGATCGCGGATGGCGTCCACCTGGCGCAGCCGCACGAACGCCTGATCGAAACGGTCTTCCATGTACCGCCGTTCCACGTCCACGGTGTAGGCCTCGTTGAGCCATACGTCGAACGGGGTGTCCATGGTGGTTTCGCTGCCGCACTGGTTGTGCTCGAATTCGTGGACGATCACCTGGTGGGCGTAGAGCAGCGACGAGTCGGGCGTATGCCGGTCGATAAGGGCCGCGTCCGTGACGATGGTGGTGTTGCCCACGTTCTCCATGCCGCCGAAATTGGACCTGGTCATGCAGATGGTGCGGTAGGTGTCGCCCGTGTATTCGTAGTCCTGGGTCCTTCCCACCCACAGCACCGAGTCCTTGAGAATCTCCATGGGAATGCGCGCACCTTCCACCCGGCCGCGCGGAACGAGGTATTCGAGGCGCACCTTTTTCCCCGATGGATAGACGACCTCGTCGGCCAGTTCGTCCCAGGTGCCCACGGCGGCGATGAACAGGTAGGGGGCCATGGGCACCCGGTTGTCGTAGGTAATGACCTGGCGGGACGGGTCCCCCTGTTTCGGCACCGGCCTCCCGTCCGGGTTGGTGGACCTGTCGATGTTCCCGTTGCTGATCATGTGCGTGTAGGCAACATCGGCTTCCAGGGTGGTGGTCATGGTGCACTTGGCGCGGCAGTCGTCGAAAATGGGCATGATGCGCTGGAAACCCCACTGCTGGCACTGGGACATGAACTGTTGGGGCGCCCCCGGAGGCGTGGCGTCCTTGTAGATACCCTCCAGTTCGTATTCGGAAGGAAAGCAGCGGGTCCTTGTACGGAGGGACAGCCGTTCTCCCTGAGCGTACTTGCGGGGCAGCGTGATGAAAAGCCTGTTCTCCTGCTTGCGGTAATCGTAGGAGAGCGGGTGGGCTTCCTCGCCTTCGGGGGAGGAAACCAGTTCCACCGAAACGATTTCCAGGTCCGCCGCGTCGAGGGCCAGGGAGTCGAGTTCCCGCCGAGCAGTCATATCCAGGCGGTTTTCCGCGTCCACGGCGGATTCATGAAAATTGAGCAAGATGGTCAGATGATGGAGGACCACCGGCAGGTCTTCGAAGTCCTCGGGCCGGTATTTGTAGCGTCGTGTCGGCATGTCCCTGCTCCTCTTTCGTATGTCGTGGGCCTCGGCCTGTGGCATCAATTCGCCGCGACTCTCATAAATTGTTTTGTACATTTCCCCTAAAATAGGGTTTATTTTTGTGCTCATATCGTCGAACTGTTTTTCTTCCAATAATCCATATGGAGAACTCAACTCTATTCTATTTTCGAACATAAGAGAGGTATCTGATTCTGACCCGACGATTAATTGCATTTCACTGGGCAAATTATTGCTGATGAACTTCAATACTAGCGGCATATTTATATCATCTTGAGCTTGTTGATTTGGCGAGTCGATCACTATTGGCAGTATAAATGCCTCGCGTGCTGAAATTATTGCTTTCCAAATGGCTGAATAGTACGCCAAAATTGATCGCGGGCCTCCACTCCCCGAAAAATTTGGTCTGCTTGTTAGCTTCATTTTGGATATTTCTACTAGAGGCAGATTGAGCATATTTCTTGAAGAGGCATATGTTGATCTAAAATTCCTCAAAACCTCTTTTGATATTTTTTTATCAGATAATTTTTTAAGTTCTCGTTCCAAGCTGTCTTTTTTACTTAGTAGCTGTCCTATATTCTCCTCAAGCTCATTTGCTTCATCTTCAAAGACTCTGAAAGCTTTTTCTGACCCGACGCTCTCAATTACATCTTTAAATTTCAAATCGCCTTTCCTTATATCCAATATACTAGAAATGGCTATATATCTTTTTTCAAGTTTAAATAATTCATTTTTTGTATTTTCATGTAATGTTATTAGTTTGTTTTTATCCGAAATAAGTTTTGAGATAATTTCTCTTAGAACACGGGCATCTTCTGCGTATGTAAAAAAATCTAAAAAATTGTGCGTATGTTCAGCACCACATGTAGGGCATATCAACTCATTTCTATCCGACCTTTGAAGAAAATTCGCATCTAAGTCATAGGTACTCAAAGCATCCTTAGCTAAAACAATTTGTAGTTTCAATGCCTCAATAGTTTCACTTTGGCGTACAATTCTATCTCTTATTGATTCTTGTCTCTCATTTAGTCCTGTAACTTCTTTAGTTAATCTATTCAATTCCAGTATAAAATTGTCACTGTTTATTTTGGGACCATTTAAAGATAAAGATCTACTGAAACGTTCTCTTGCTCGATTTAAAAATTTTTGTTCGCCCCTTAATTCCTCTAGTTTATTTGAAAGTAGTTTAACTTCTGCACTAATTTCATAATATTCTGGAGGCTTTATTCCAGTGAAATATTCTAGAATATTTGATGTAGGCGATTTATATCTTCTGGTGCTGACAAAAGTATTCCATTCTCCTTGCCAGCTACCATCTTGGTTAATATAGAATGGCAAGAAAAAACACGACGGATCGGCTTGGATAGTTTCGTTATTTTTATTAATAAGTGTAAGATTAAATCCTGTAATCAACGAAAATTGTTCACTCCACTCATTATGATAACCTGTCGCAACTAGAAGTCTATTATCTTGATCGAACAGTGCCCTGTTCCCGAGTTGATACAATGCCAAATATCTTCTGGCGTTCACCGTAAAGTATACCGCTGACACTGCGTTTTTATCCCATCCCGGCAGATCTCCGTTGGGGCGTGCTCCCAAAGTTAGGAAAAGGTGTTTTATTAGACTTGACTTACCTGTGTGGTTCCTTCCGATAATCAAGTTTTTCCGTTGATGGAATTTCACGAATCTCCCCCTCTTTTCGCGGTGGGAGAGCAGATAGATACTTTCGAATTTGAAGTTTTTCATATGACCTTGTCCTGAGGCTTCTAACTAACTTGATTAAATTTGGTCCGCGCATTTTTTTATAGCCTTTATTGCAAAATAAGCCATTATCTCATGTTTATTTTTATAAGGATATTTGGGATGAAGAGTTTTAGCCAAATGTTCGAAAATCGGTTTTAATTTCTTGAAATTATCATTTTCCCTTAGAAAAGTATCTATGTCTTGTTGAAACCCTTTTTCTTCTACATCTAAATCGGAATGACCTATTATTTGCTTTCTGAATATGGCAGCCGCATGAATTTTAATCGATGTTGTTTCCATAATTCCCATACCTTCCCTTCCTAGCTGCTCCAACCAGGCATCTAAGAAGGAGGATACGTCGGGTATTCCTTCAAGGTCACCAAGCACACTTGAAAATTGTGCTCTAGAGAAGCCATGCTGGCAGCATAGCTTCTCAAAGGTATTGCAGGCATATGTGCGCGTACCTAATGCGCCGATAATTGCTATTAGCGCCTCTACGAGGGACCTAGCTTGGCCTGCATGCCGAGGGCTTCTTTTTTCAAGAAATTGATGCGCAAAACCTACCACAAACGTTTTAGGATCATCTGGAGATATTGGAATCTTTTCCAGGTAAATACTTGACATTGCAAATAAAACATTATCTTCAGTACTTAATTCTAACATTTTTTCTTTGATCAAAACCTTATATTCTTCTGATAGATAATTTAAAGCGAGCGGCAATGACGTTGCTGCGCTTTTTCCTGTTGATAGAGGGACATCACAACCACTATTTGATATGAATATACCACGTACCTTCAGATGCCGAAAAGCGATTACAGTTGCAAACAGTTTTCCAAGTGGACTTTCTCTAAATGTTGTTTCATTATTCCTTTTCCCAGATGGTTTTTTTAGTTTCGTTAATTCATTCCAAGTCCATTCTTTACGATCTTTCTTTTTTACCTGATACAGACAGATCGAGGTAGGAGTTATACAACTATCTAATTCAGCCACATCTTGAATTGCCTCTATGAGAATTAAAAAGTCTTCCACCCCCAGACTTTCTAACTCAATTATACGGTGAATTGCCCAATATCTTTGAAAATCCACTCCTTTTTGACCGTGCCCCCCTCCGGCCTCAGTCAATGTGTCGTCGTTTACGACGCTCATTAGATCCAAAAATGAATTATCATCCATGGTCATTTCTGCGATATCTGAGTAATGCTACTGTTATTCCCAAGCATAACACCTTTAACAACTAGACGAATATAAGTACCCTGTCAAATAAATTAATCTGGCTGAGTTTCATGAAAGAAATAAGCCCCAAACACACTCATTAGCCCGCCCCGGCGAGGGGAAGGTAGATCGCATGGACAGGGCGCGTCTGCATGTCCCTGCTCCTCTTTCGTATGGTATGTGGATCACGGCCCATGGAATCCCTGCGGCATCCATTCGGCGCGTTTCGCGCCGCCAACCGTCTCCCGTGTCGTCTTAGTCCTTCTCTCCCGATACACGTCGTGCTAAAATGGCAGGCCGGAGAGGTCGAAAAACGTCAGGTGCGCGTCAAGCACAGTCCCTTCACGGGCGGGCGACGTCATCCGAGGCCAACCGCCCGTAGACGAGCATACTACCAATAACCACCCGACGACAACCGCACACCGAACAAGAGGTGAAACATGGTCGACGAAACCTATGACACCATCATCATCGGAGGGGGGCCGGCGGGTGCGGCCGCCGCGGTATACGCCGCCAGGAAGAAACTGCGCACGCTCATCATCGCCGAGGAGTTCGGCGGGAAGTCCATCGTTTCCGCCGGCATTCAGAACTGGCTGGGCGAGATATCCATTTCCGGAATCGAACTGGCCGCAAAGCTGGAAAACCACGTACGGGCTCAGGCGGGGGTGGACGTCGTAACGGCCGGGAAAGCGGCGGGGATCAAGACCACCGCGTGCGGCCGGTTCGAAATCGTCATGGAGGACGGCGGGTCCCACGGCGGAAGGAGTCTCATCGTGGCCACCGGTGCCCGCAAAAGATACCTGAACGTTCCCGGCGAGAAGGAATTCGCGGGCAAGGGCGTGGCCTATTGTTCCACCTGCGACGCCCCCTTTTTTCAGGACCTGGATGTGGCGGTCGTGGGCGGGGGAAACGCGGCGCTCGAAACGGCCATGGACCTCACCACCTATGCCCGGCGGATTTTCCTTCTCCTGCGCAGCGAAATCCTGCGGGGAGACCCCGTGACCCAGGAAAAGGTCATGAGTTCGTCCAAGGTGCAGGTTATTCCCCACACCCGGATCGCGGAGATCAAGGGCGACAAGGCCGTCTCCGGAGTCGTGTATCGCGACAAGAGGGAAAACATCGATAACGCATTGGACGTTCAGGGCGTGTTTATCGCCATCGGCTCCATCCCCAATTCCGAATTCCTCAACGGTATGGTGGCTACCAACCACGCGGGGGAAATCGTCATCGACTGCAAGACGGCCCGAACATCGGTCCCCGGGATATTCGCGGCGGGCGACGTGACCGACGACCCGTTCAAGCAGAACAACATCGCCGCCGGAGACGGGGTGAAAGCCGCGCTGTCTGCCTACAACTACCTGAGGGACCTCCCCCGGCACAGCCCCTGCGACGAGCCGAGGTAGGGGTCCGTTCTTCGTTCCCCTTCACCGACGGCGCCCGGTCCGGCTATTAGTAAGGGTTTTGACGCTGAAGCTGTAAGTCCTCGCCTTCATCAAAGGAGTCTCGGTTCGGGCGGTTCTTATTCCCTCTCCCGGCGGGAGACTCCTGGTGTTCGTTCTGCGGTATGCTTACTTTATGGCAAGAGGGCAATTCTATCCGGACCAAACAAGACCGGGAGAGCGAAACCAAAATTAATGTTCGTATATAAACTCATTATTCTGCTCCTATGGCTGATTTTCATCGGTTACTGGCTTGTTTCTTCATTCGGGGTAAAAAAAAATGTACGGCGAATTTCCTGGGGAAAAGAGGTCGGCTTTCGTTTGTTGATAATCGCTATTGTCATCATTATTCTTCACGTTCCCGTACTGAAAAACTTCTTTGTCCGTGTCATGAAGGAACAGGCTTATGTTAGTCCCGCCATTAAAGATTTTGGTATTCTTCTTACCGTAACCGGTATGTCCCTTGCTGTTTGGGCAAGAGTTTTCCTTGGAAAGAATTGGGGGTTTCCGAGGACGTTAAAACAGGGACACGAGCTTGTAACTTCAGGCCCCTATACTTTGGTCAGACATCCGATCTATGCAGGGATGCTGGTTGCCCTGTTCGGGTCCGCATTGGTGGTGGGGATAATCTGGCTTTTTCCGTTCGTGGTGCTCGGCGTGTATTTCGTGCATAGCGCTAAGGTGGAAGAGAAACTCCTAACCAGACAATTTCCGGACCAATACCCGAACTATATGAAACGGACGAAGATGTTGATCCCTTTTTTGTTCTGAAAAATAGGGTTATCGATGCCATGGCGCCCTCCACTCCCTCCTGCTGCTCCCTGATGGACCTTCCCCGGCACAGCCCCTGCGACGAGCCGCGGTAGGGGATGGCCGTTTCACTCCTCTGCAACCGGCGAGAGGGGATACGGCATGACCGAAACAAGGTCTGAGAAAGGCCTCACCGCGCTGCTGATCGTCGATCCGTTCAACGCCTTCATTTCGGCTGTGCCGCCGGAAATCATCCGCCTCGGGCGACCGGAGATCCGCCGATCAGGATCAGTCGTGGTTGACTTGCACGTCGTCGGGCGCCGGCTGCCCTTTGCCTTGTTCCAAGAAGTCTTTGAGGCTCAGCATAAAAACCGCCCATTTTGTCGAGCAGTGAGGGAGAATTCCGTCATCCCTGCTCCAGCCCGAATGGCTGAAGTGGACAAAACACTGTTTGTCGTCGGCGCTCAAGGAAAAGGTAATCTCGGTTCCGGCCCATTCCTCCACGGTTTCCTTCCTGTCGGCTTTCCAGCGAACCAGTTTGTCCGGTTGAAGCTCCACGACTTCAAACTTCTGACAAAAATCTCCGAACCGGAACTCGAGGACGTCGCCGACTTTCGAGCCGTTTCCACGGGTATCGGAGGTCCACCATCCCGCGAGTTTCTTGGTGTCCGTCAGTGCCCGGTAAACGTCTTTCGGTGATGCCTTGATCCCCACTTCATGACGGATGCTGTATGTTTCCATTTTTTTGCCTCCATGATCATTATTGATCCATCCCAAAGCTTGATCTTCCTACGGTCCCGGCGAGCGGCCGTAGCCGTGCCGGAGCCGTTCTTTTTCCCCAAGCCGCGCGTGGGGTTAACCGCACCCCGAAACCTTTCGAAAGCCTCTGCCGGGGTTGTCAGGCAGCGGGTTACTTCGTCGCCGGCTTGTCACAGCTATACTCGTACCCGGCCCACGTATTGAGCGGTACGCCGGTTTCGAGGAAAGATTTCATGCTCGAAAGCACACGCGGCCAGCCTCCGGAGATCTTCATCGCCATTTCCGAACCGGCCTTGAGGTTACCGTGGATGATTCTCAGCCGAACCATGTCCTCTACTGCCTCGATCTCAAAGGTGACGCGCGACGGCTCGGACTCGTCCGGTGCATCGGCGGGATCGACCCATGTCAGCACAAGGCGATTCGGCGGCACGCTTTCCAGGACCTTTCCGCCGAGTTTGACGGTACCCATTCCGGCCGTACGGATGTGCTCCCACTTCGAACCCACTTTCCAGTCGGAGATGAGTTCCTCTCCCCAATACTGCCGGGTGAATTCGGGGCTCGTGATGGCGTTCCACACCTTCTGCGGCGTGGTCTTTATGTAAATGGTGTAGATAAATTCATGGTTGCTCATCGTCTTTCTCCTGTAACGCCTGTTTGAGGTTGTGAAGGGCCTGCAGCCGTCCCTGCTCGAATTTCCCGATCCAACGCATGTACATCTCGTTGATCGGCACCGGATTGAGATAATGCAGCTTCTCGCGCCCCCGCTTTACGGTGACAATGAGATTGGCCTCCGCCAACACTCCAAGATGCTTGGTCACCGCCTGGCGGCTCATGTCGAGCGTTTCGCAGAGTTCACTCAAGGTCAGCCCTTCTTTCTCCCGCAACCGGTCGAGCAGTTGCCTGCGACTGCGATCGGCGAGGGCTTTGAACACTTTGTCTTCATCGTTAGCCATGGGTTAATATATGCAACCTTTTGGTTGCATGTCAAGGGGTGGTGGGGAGGCAGGATGGCGGACACTCCCTCCCATCATTTGGCATTAGGAGTCGGTGGGGATTCGTGCTTTTTCGAACGGTGAACTATTTTCGTTTTATGGACACATCGTGTTCCCAAAGGGGGAAAGGAGACGGAGACATGGGGCCGAGCCGCAGATACGAGTAGCGCCCTGAAAGCCTGACTATGATCCCATCGGTTGTGCCGAATTTTCCCGTTCAGATTGTATTCAACCGCGTAAGATCGAACGTGGCCACCACCGGCGTATGGTCGCTGGGTTTGGGCCAGCCGCGCGGCTCCGTGTCCACCGAACATTCCTGCAACGCCTTTGCGAGCGGTGCGGTGGCCATGACGTGGTCGATCCGCCAGCCGAGGTTCCTCTTGAAGCTCTGGGGCAGCCGGTAATCCCAGAAGGTGAACTGTTTCAGCTCCGGGTAAAGCTTGCGGAACAGGTCGGTGAATCCCCAGGACGCCACCTCTTTCAGTATGGCCCGCTCGTCGGGGTGAAACCCGGCCGTACCTTCGTAGGATTGGGGGTTGAACAGGTCCAGGGGTTCGGGGGCCACGTTCATGTCTCCGACCCACAGGAGGGGGCGGTCGGGGCCGAACCGGCTGTCGAAAAGGGCGCGAAGGTCACGGAGGAATTTGAGCTTGGCCGCAAAGGCCGGGTCTTCGGGGCTTCGCCCCTGGGGCACATAGGTGTTGATGATCCAGGTTCCCCTGAAATGGGCGGCCATGGTGCGGGCTTCGTTGTCGGAACCGAAGTCGTCGAACCGGGTGAGCACCTCGTCGGGCTGCTCCCGGCTGAGGATGGCCACGCCGTTGAATCCCTTCTGCCCCCGGACGTAGGCGGTATATCCCGCCTCGCGCAACGGGTCATGGGGGAAGGAGACGTCCTCGCACTTGGTTTCCTGCAGACACACCACGTCGGGAGTGCTCAGCGCGAGCCACCGGAGCAGATTTTCCATCCGCGCCCGAATGCCGTTGACGTTGAACGTCGCCACCTTCCAGCTCATAGCATTCATGCCTCCGCGACGGATTACCGACGATCCTCGGACACGACCGCGCGTATCGCTTCCAGCACCCGGTCGTGCAGCCACCCATTGGTGGCCACGATACCTCCGGCGTTGTTCATTTCCCGGCCGGTAGAAAACAGCAGCGGCCGATCGGAAAAATCGGTGACCCTGCCGCCCGCTTCCTCCACGACGATGCTTCCCGCCGCGTGGTCCCAGATTTTCTCCCGGTACTCCCCCGAACGGGGCACGCGCAGATACACGGCTGCCGCGCCGCTGGCCACGGCGGCATACTTGACCTGACCGTCCATGCGGCAAGGCGGAGTGCCTATACCTAGGATACGCTTCACGGCGGCGTGGGTCTCGTGCGAGGAATGGCCGCTCTCCACCGACTCGCACAGCACCGCACGAGAAGGATCGTCGACCTGATCTACGTGGATGGGTCTGCTTTCGCCCCCGGCCAGGGAAATCATTTGGGCGCCTTCACCCCTCACCGCGGAAAAGAGAGAACCCGTTGCTCCCGCATCGTCCCCCGGAAAGAAGCGGGGACACCCCAGGACCCCGAGGACCGGGCGGCCGTCCTCGATCAGGGCCAGGGCGACGGCGTACTGCTCCCGGCGCAGAAACCCCTTGGTGCCGTCCAGCGGGTCAACGGCCCAGAACCTGCCGTGGGGATCGGCTTCCCCAGCACCGTAGGCGATGGCGTCGAGCATTTGTTCCGAGGATATCTCCCCCACCCGGTCCCGGACGAGCAACCTGACCATTTCCATGAGGCCCTGGTTTTGCCGCAGGAGCCCGACGTCTTCCTCCCCGACGATCGCGTCACGGGGAAAGCGCTTCAGCAGCTCCAGGCAGATGACCGCCTGACCGCCGAAATCGGCCACGGTAACGGGCGACCGGTCCTGTTTCTGCAACGCTTCCAGGTCCAGCGAGTCCTGCACGGCCCTGCACAGGAGCGATGCCTTGCGGACCGCTTCCAGAGCCGCTTCCAGTTCTTTTCCGTACTTCATTCCTGTTCCCCGGTGAGGTTTCGAAGGCGATGTGGACCGACAATTCCGGTGACGTCCCGATTTATCGGATTTGCCGCCGGGTCGGGACACGATTCAATGTACCCGACCGCAAAGGCGGGGTCAAACAGGGAAAACGGCTCAATGGAGGGAACGGAGGTAGGAACGGAGGGTGACTTTTTTATCCTTCAGTCCCAGCTTCTCCCGGATGATCTTGGTGGCTTCCTTCACCGAGGGCTCCTTCAGCCCGATCAGTTCGGCGATCTTGCGGGTGCTCATGTTGTCGTCGACCAGGGACGCCACCATCAACTCCACGGGGGAGAGCGTTTCGCACCACACCGCCAGACGGCCGGCAACCGCGGACATTGCGTCGCTCAGGTGTTTCTCCAGAAAATGCGTAGCCCGCCCGAGCCGGTCCGCCGGGGGCCGGTTTACTCCGGCGCCGAGTTCCAGGCGAAGGATGTTTCGCACCTGGGCCAGGAGCGTCCGCTCGATCTCTCCCGCGCTCCGGTCTCCCTGCTTCAGCACCTCCTGCAGCATGATCCCGAAACGCTGCAACTCGGACTCGTCACCGCTTTTGTCCCGTTGCGTCCGGGCGACGGCTTCGTCGCCGCATAGAAGACGCGCGCATTTCAGCTGCCGTTCGACTTTTCCGGCTTCGGCCGGCTCGCAGCCGACCAGAAGCACCGCGGGTTTCTTCTCGTGGCGAATGGGGATCAGTGCACAATGGAGCCCGAGACGCTCGCCGTTCCGGTTGACGATGCCGATCGTCCGCCGTACGCACGATCCCTTGCCGCGAAGCAGCTTGCGTACCGTCGTCAGCAGGGGTTTGCATTCATCCGCGGGAAAGAGATCGGAGACGGTCATGACCGAAAGATCGGTCATGCTTCGTCCGGTGATCCGTTCCAAGGCCGGATTGGCAAAGAGAATGCCCTCCTCTCCCAGGATGAGGATTGCCGCCGGAGCCGCGTCCGCCAGCGCCTGGAAGCGTCCGCGGCATTCTCCGAGCGCCGTTTCGGCGAGTTTGCGCCGGGTAACGTCCACACAAAACACGAGCTGCGAACATTTGCCCTTGAATTCCACCGGGATGGAGGAAGCCTCGATGTCGACCGGTTCGGCTGACGGGCGAACCAGTTTCAGGTCCGTTGTTTTCTTCCACCCCGTTTCCGGGCAGCCGTCCAACCTCGCGCGTACCTCCCTCCGGTAATCCGGGTGAACGAAATCGATCACTTTTCTATCGATCAACTCTTCTTCGCGCTCGGCATGGTGGAGTTCCACGGCCGCGCCGTTCAGGTAGACGAATCTCCCCTGTCGCTGAATGAAAATGGGGATGGGGGAACGATCCATGAACGACCGGTACAGATTCTTGCTCCGGCGCAGCTCTTCTTCCACGCCCGCCCGGTGGAGGGTAATGGCCAGGGTGGACAGAAGCTCTTCGTCCCGAAACGGCTTTATGAGGTAGCCGAAGGGATCGGATGCTTTGGCGCGTTCGATGAGGTGTTTCTCTGAATATGCAGTGAGAAATACGATGGGCGTACGATAATGGGTACGAATAATACCGGCGGCGGTGATTCCGTCCATCTCGCCGTTCAGGAAAATGTCCATGAGGATCAAATCCGGATGATCGCGTTTCACCGTTTCCACGGCGGCTTCTCCGGACGTCACGATGCTGCCGACGGCATATCCTCTGTTCTCCAACACCGCGCGTATACTCTGCGCGACAACGATCTCGTCTTCGACAACAAGAATGTTCGTTTTCGACACAACGGAACTCCCCTCCTACGGGAACATAAGCTTCCCTGCATACCATCCGTATGCGCGATCACATCAAATCATCGCAATATTACACAGAATTGTTGAGAGGTCAAAATCTATTCTCCCTGCCTTAGTAATTTTTCATATACGTTAAGCATTCACCAGCCGCCCTGTGGAGGTTTCTATAATAAGTCCGCTTCAGGCGAGACATTCAATTTTTTGACGCTCACGACGAGAAACGCACTGGCGGCCGATGAGGAAAAAAGCGGGGTGCGCAGTAAAAAAATCGCTTGACTTGTTCCCTTGTCCTTCCGATAATGTAATCGTTTACATTTCACAATGCCTCACACAAGTACCCTGTGGAAGGCACACTCCCCCTGGGGGATGGCGCTTGCCATCCCCATCTCTCTCCCCTGTCGGGGTGAAAAACGGGAGGTGATGTCTCTATTGGGAAGATAAATAGGCGTTGAAATGTAATCGATTACATTGGGTTTTCGGCATCGCGCAGGTACTCCTTTTCCACCGGGGTGAGATTCATGAATAAACTCACCATGCAGGACATAGCGACCATGGCCGGCGTTTCCGTCGCCACGGTTTCCCGTGTTATTCATACTCCCCAGCTCGTACGTCCCAAAACCCGTGAACGGGTGCTCTCCGTCATCGAAAAAAACAGCTACGTCTACAATGCCGCGGCCGGCGATTTTTCCCGGAACAAATCCACGGTCATCGGGTTGCTTATCCCCACCACCAAGGCGCCGCTGTTCGCCACGACCATCCTGGGTATCCAGGAGAAGGCCTTCGAAAAAGGCTATTCCATCCTTCTGGGCAACACGCAATACGACGCCGTTACGGAAAGCAAACTGCTGCGACAGCTCGAAGAACGCCGCGTTGCCGGCATCATCCTCACCGGCTACGGCATCGGCCAGGAAAACCGCATCAGGGAACTGGAACGCAAAGGTATTCCCTGCATCACCATATGGGAAAAGCTCGAAGATCATTCCCTGAGCTACGTGGGGTTCGACAACTACCAGGCCGCATACGCCATGACCGAGTACCTGATCTCCCTGCACCATTCCCGCCTGGGCCTTATCATCGGCCCCTATACCAAGGTGGGCCGGGTAAGGAAACGGTATGAGGGGTTCGTGGACTGTATGAGGGCACACGTGCTGGAATGCCGGCCGGAGTGGATCATCGAAACCGAACCCACCCTCCAGGGCGGCAGGGACTCCATGGCCAGGCTCCTCTCCAACGGCCAAATACCCTCGGCGGTGTTCGCCGCCAGCGACATTCTGGCCATGGGCGCCCTGGCGGAAGTGAAATCCGCCGGGTTGAGGACTCCGGAAGACCTGTCCCTGGCCGGGTTCGACGATATGGAGTTCGCATCCTACTGCGATCCTCCGCTCACCACCGTGCGGGTTCCCGGGTATGAAATCGGCCGCATCGTGGCGGCCACGATGCTGGACATGATCGAAAGGGATTCGGTCGACGTCAGGCAGTCCTGCCTGAACACGGAAATCATCGTCCGTGGTTCCACCAGAGAGTATCACGCGGATCACCGCTAACGGGAACATGCCGCAGGAAGCGGCCGTCATACGAAACGAAGGGAGGGGTGCCGGCAAGGAAAGACAGTGGAACACACGTGAGCGATTCTTGAATCTCATGCCAAAACCAACCCGGGCACAGAAGGAGGGACACACATGAAGGTCTCCAGGGTCATCGCAATCGCACTCGTAGCATTTGTCACCTTGGCTTTCGTCGGACAGGCCGCAGCCGCCGACAAGGTCAAAGTAGGGTACCTCCATACGCTGGCCGTGGACGGTCAGATGTGGATCGCCATGGAAAAAGGGTATTTCAAGCAGCAGGGGCTGGAAATCGAGCCCATCGCTTTCACCTCGGGCATTCCGCTCATGCAGGCGCTGAGCGGCGGCAGCGTGGACGTGGCCATCATGGGAGCGGTTATTGCCAATTTCCCGTCCCGGGGCGTGGGCAAGGTATTCCTCCTCAACAACATTGAATACGATACGGCCATGCTTTTTGCCCGCCCGGAAACCGGGGCCAAGTCCATCAAAGACGTAAAAGGGCAGAAAATAGCCACCGTCAAGGGAACCACTGCTCACGTATTCCTGCACACCGCCCTCAAGCAGAATGGGCTCGATTCCACCAAAGACGTACAGATCGTGAGCATGGACATGGCGGGCGCCGTTTCGGCCTTCATCTCCGGAGCCGTTCCGTTCGTCGCCACATGGTCCCCCTTTCACGTCCTGATCAGGAACAAGGTACCGGATGCGGTGATGCTCAGCTCCGCCAAGGACTTCTATCCTCAGTCCGCGATCATGGGCGGCTGGGTGGCGGCCAACAACTATTACAAGGATCACCAGGATGTGCTGAAGAAGATCGTCAAGGCCTGGGTACCGGCCAACGACTATCTGATCAGCAAGCCCGATGAAGCGCTGAAGTTGATCCACACCAAGGCCTATACCAACATCCCCTACAGTGATATCGAAGCCGGCTGGAAGGCCGAAAAGTGCGAAACCTCCAAAGACTGGGCCAAGCTCTACAAGGACGGTACGGCCGCGAAGTGGATCGGCCAGGTGGAGCAGGTGTTCGTTGAGATCGGCTCCCTCGGCAACTGGGTAGATCCCAAGGAATTCTTTGATCCGAGCATCTACCTGTCCGAGGTGAAATAAGGCATCGAGCAGAGGAGGGCGAACGTTGCATTCACCCTCCTCTCTCGCCGACTCCCGGGTACGAGTCGGAAGAGGCATCCACATAAACAGGGCCTCCGTAAACGGTCTGCACTTTCACGAAGCCTTTTCAGGGAATATGGATCATGCGCACTAAAGACGAAAAAACTTCGATTGAAGAGCGTTTCAGAAAAATCCGCCGCAAGGAAAAATGGGAAAAGACGTGCTATTTTTTCGCCTCCTTCGGCATCGTGATCGCCGTATGGGAACTCTCCAGGGCACTGCACCTCATCGATCCCAAGCTGTTCCCCTCGGTGATGGCCGTTCTGCACTCTTTCGTCACCCTGTTGAAGGACGGCAGTCTGCAGAAGCACATGTATGCCAGTTTCCTGCGGGTGCTTTCGGGTTTCACCATCGGCATCGTGATGGCCGTCGTTCTGGGATTTCTCATCGGTTGGTTCAGGACGGCGAGGCTGCTCATCGACCCCATGATCAACTTTTTCCGCGCCCTTCCGCCTATCGCCCTCATCCCCCTTTTGATCATCT
This sequence comes from uncultured delta proteobacterium, assembly GCA_963826125.1. Lineage (GTDB taxonomy): Bacteria > Desulfobacterota > Desulfarculia > JACQYL01 > CAWGVV01 > CAWGVV01. The sequence goes on from CAWGVV010000001.1 coordinate 3,285,672, forward strand.
TTTTCGGGATCGGGGAAACTTCCAAGATCATAGTTCTCTGCTACGCCTCTTTCTTTCCTGCGCTGGTCGTCATCTATCAGGCGCTGGTGGGGCTGGACCCCCTCTATATACGAGCGAGCAAAACCCTGGGCGCCACGAATCTGGAGATATTCGGGAAGATCATTCTGCCCCAGCTCATCCCCCACATCATCACCGCATGCCGTGTTTCCCTGGGTGTATGCTGGGCCACGCTGGTGGCGGCGGAACTGATCGCGGCCCAGAGAGGCATCGGGGCCATGATGGTCGATGCGCAGAATTTTTTCCAAATGGCGCCCCTGGTGCTGGGTATCCTGCTCATCGGGGCCATTTCACTGGCCATGGATGCCGCCGTGCGGGCGATCGAACGACGCGCAACCGCCTGGCAGGAGAAAATGCCTTAAGCGGGCGAGCCTGCGTACCTTTTCGCAGTTGCAACGGAGAGACGGGACAGCGCTTGAGCTGATCGGAGCGGATGATGAAAAAAGGTATCACCATTGAACATGTACACATGACCTACAGCGGCATCACCGGCACGGTGGAGGCGCTGAGGGACGTGAACTTCGTCATAGAGCCCGGGGAATTCATCTGCGTGGTGGGTCCTTCGGGATGCGGCAAGACGACACTGCTCAACGTCCTCGCGGGGTTCCTGCCTCCCACTTCGGGACGAGTCCTCATGGACGACCGGGAGATACACGGGCCGGGACCCGACCGGGGGGTCGTCTTTCAGCAGTATGCGGTTTTCCCCTGGCTCACCGTGCGGGAAAATATAGAATTCGGACTGAAACTGAAGAACAACCGCGCCAGTGCGGAAAAGATACGTGAAACCACCAACCATTTCATCGAGCTGGTGGGCTTGGAGAACTTCCGGGATTCCTACCCCAAGGAACTGTCCGGCGGCATGAAGCAGCGGGTGGCCATTGCCCGCTCCTACGCCGTGAACCCGGAAGTGCTCCTCATGGACGAACCTTTCGGCGCACTGGACGCCCAGACGAGACAGTTCATGCAGGAAGCGCTGCTGAACATTCTGGCCAAGGAGCGCAAGACCGTGGTCTTCATCACCCACGGCGTGGAGGAAGCAGCCTTTCTTTCCACCCGGGTGGTGGTGATGGCGGCCCATCCGGGGCGGGTTCGCGAAATCATCCCGGTGGACATCCCCTATCCCCGGGACGCCGGCATAAAAACCACGCCGGGATTCATCGAAATCCGCGCGCACGTGGACAAGGTGGTCCGGGAAGAATTCAAGAAACAGCGGGAAGATCGATAAAGACGAAGAAGGAGGCAATTTATCCTGCAAGAGGCATACATACGAATGGAATAAACTGAATATCATTGTTTTTTATAACCATGCTTTCTCATTTAAACTACGCTTACGGTGGAGGAATGCCCATGAAAAGAGGACGTGCTTTTTCCCTGATTTTATCTGCTTTCATTCTGGCGGTGACGTTCAATGTATCCCTCGCAGCCGACTTTCCCTCCAAACCGATCAAGCTGATCGTTCCCTGGGGCGCCGGCGGCAACGCCGACGTCCAGGCTCGAATTCTGGCCAAAATAAGCGAACAGTTTCTGGGGCAACCCATAGCCGTCACCAATAAGCCGGGCGGCGCCACTATCCCGGGTATCGCCGAGGCCCTTCAGGCCAAGCCGGACGGCTACACCCTCATTTGGATCGCCATGCCTTCCGTGGCTACCCAGCCGTTCCTGCGGCAAACGCCCTACGCCATAAAAGATCTCACCCCCCTGGCCAACGTATCCAAGAACACGCTGGTGCTCTACGTGAGGGACGATTCCAACTGGTTCACCCTCCAGCAGTTTCTGGATGACGCCAAGAAGAACCCCGTCAGCATGTCCGTAAACGGTATCGGGGGCCTGCCCCATCTGGCCGCGGTGGAATTGGCGCAGAAGTCCGGAGGCCAGTTCAAGTACGTCGCGTCGACCTCCTCGACGGAAGCAGTCGTTTCCCTGCTCGGGGGTCATGTGCAGGCGTCCCTGGCCCACGAACCCCAGGCTTATTCCCACGGCAAGGGTCTGAGGGCGCTGGCGGTTTTCGAATCGGACCGGAGCAGCTATCTGCCGTTGGTGCCCACCGCCGCTGAGCTGGGGTACAACGTGGTGGGATACGTGCGTGACGGCGTGTCGATCAATGCCAAGGCAGACCAGAAAGTGAAGGACGTCCTGGCCGAGGCTTTCAAGAAAGCAATGGAAACCGACGAATTCAAAAATGAGTTCTTAAAGCGCAGAATCCAGATGGGATACCTTGATCCGGCGGAAACCCTGAAGCTCTGGAATACGGCCGCGGACACTTACGGCAAGATCATAAAAGAGATGAACAAACAACAGTAACGATCCACCGGGGAGCGTCCGTTCGCTCCCCGATTTGCCCGAATAAACGTCTATCGCTCGGAAAGGTGGAGAGGTAATGGAGGTAAGGTTAAAAGACGGTACCCGCGTCATCTGCGTCCTTCTGATCGGCATCAGTTTGATTCTGTACTACATTACCTATTCTTTTCCCAAGGAAAGCGGACCGGTCGGCTCCCGGTACGGATCGGCCTTTTTCCCCCGATTGATGCTGGCATTCGTGATCGTCTTCTCGGTGATTCTCTTCCTGCAAGCTACCTTCAGGAAGCTGAAACCGGCAGCAGCAGAATTCATCCGTATGAACAGGGCGCAACTGGCCCGTTGTCTGGCGGTCTGGACCATCAGCCTGCTTTTCTACTGGGCATGGCAGTACGCGGGCTATCTCTATGTCGCGCCTCTCTACATGATTGCCATCGGCTTCTTACTGAACGTCAGAAACTGGAAGGCGCTGGTCTCCCTGGCGGCGTTCGGTCCATTGATGTACGTGGTTTTTGAACAGCTTCTCAAGGTCGGCCTCTAAGGCCTCAACTGCTAGGAAGGGCAAACACATGTCTGGAGCAGAAGCCGCTTTTATCGGGGCACTCACCCAGTTGATACAGCCCATCAACATACTCCTCCTTTTTCTGGGAGTGGGATTGGGCATCGTGATAGGGATTATCCCCGGACTCGGGGCTCCCCTGGGGATTGCGATCGCATTGCCTTTCACCTTTTACATCACCCCCATTCAGGCATTCTCCCTCCTGCTCGGCATCTATTCCGGCGCCATATACGGAGGGTCCATTTCAGCCATTATCCTGGGAATACCGGGGACGCCGCCGTCGGCCGCCACATTGCTGGACGGCTACCCTATGTTCAAGGCGGGACGCGGCGGCGAGGCCCTCACCCTCGCCCTGGTCGGGTCGGTCATCGGCGGACTCTTCAGCACCGTCTGTCTTGCCCTGGTTGCGCCGATTCTGGCCAAATTCGCCATGGAATTCGGTCCGCCCGAATATTTCGCCCTGGGCCTTTTCGGCATAATGGTCGTCGGGAAAGTATCGGGTGAAAACGTCCTCAAGGGCCTTATCATGGGCGCCATCGGCATCTTTCTCACCACCTTGGGAATAGACCCGGTAAACGCCAACTCCCGGTTCACCTTCGGGTCGGTAAACCTCTATGCCGGAATAGCGTTCGTTCCCCTCCTGGTGGGCTTGTTCGCATTTCCCGAGATGATGTCCGGTTGTGAAGACCTCACGCAACGGCTCATTCCCGAAAAGGCGTTGAACGTCAAGCTGCCGAGCTTCAAAATGCTTAGCCAGTTTAAAAGCATTCTGCTTCGTTCCTCCATCATCGGCACCATAATCGGCATCATTCCGGCGGAAGGCGGAGCGGTCGCGGCTTTCATCAGCTACAGCGAAGCCAAGCGCATTTCCAAAACGCCCGAACTCTTCGGCAAGGGAATTCCGGAAGGGGTGCTCGCGCCGGAAACCGCCAATAACGCCACCATCGGCGGTGCGCTCATCCCCACCCTGACATTGGGCGTTCCCGGCAGCGCCGCCGCCGCCATCCTGCTGGGCGCCCTGATGATTCACGGCTTCACCCCCGGCCCCCGGCTCTTCATCGAGGCGCCGGAACTAATGTACTCGATCTTCATAGGGCTGTTCATCATCAATTTCATCATGCTCTTTCTGGGGATCGTTGCCATCCGTTCGGCCGTGAGGATCATCAAGGTACCGGACCGGATCATTATCCCCATTGTTTTGTTGCTGTGCTTCCTGGGCTGCTATTCCATCGACGGCAACATGTTCGGCGTCTGGATCATGCTCTGGGCGGGTCTTTTCGGATACGTTTTCCGCAAATTCGGGTTTCCCATCATACCGTGCGTGCTGGGTTTCGTTCTCGGACCGATGATCGAGGTGAGTTTCCGGCAATCGCTCACTCTGTCGGACGGCAATTGGGGAATCTTCGTCAGCCGTCCCATCTCGCTCATCGTGTACGGCTTGATGCTTCTGGCCCTCTTTGCTCAGCCCGTTCTGGATTATCTGAAAAGACTGAGGAAAGAGCACAAACCCTCTGCATAGCGATAAGGGCGCGCACCGGTCGACATTGATGAAACCATTCTCGCTGCTCATAAAACCGACTTCCGCGGACTGCAACCTCAGGTGCGCCTACTGCTTTTACCTGGACCGGGCGGCCCTGTACCCGCAAAGCCGGAAGCACCGAATGACGGACGAAATCCTGGAAACCGTCATTCGCAGCTACATGAGCACTCCGCAACCTCAGTACGCCTTCGCCTGGCAGGGAGGCGAGCCGACCCTGATGGGAGTGAATTTCTTCAAGCGAGTGATCGAACTCCAGATAAAACACGGCGCTCCCGGTACGAGCGTGGCGAACCATCTGCAAACCAACGGCCTTCTGATCACCGACGAACTGGCTGGACATCTGGCGAAATACCGTTTTCTCGTGGGTATCAGCCTCGACGGACCGCCCACCCTGCACAACAGGTTCCGGAACTTTCCCGGCGGCGGCGATACCCATGCCCAAGTCATGAAGGGATTGTCCGTCCTCAGAGACAATCGGGTGAAGGTCAACGTTCTAACCCTGGTCAGCAGCGCCAACGTGCGTTCCGGCAAACTGGTGTACCGTTACCTTGTCGATGGGGGGTTCGACTTCCACCAATACATTCCCTGCGTGGAATTCGACGAGAACGGCCAACCGCAGCCTTTCACCATCACACCGGAAGCATGGGGAGATTTCCTCTGCGAAGTATTCGACGAGTGGTTCAAGTTCGGCAGGGACGGCGTATCCGTACGGTACTTCGATTCTTTGATCGAACTCCTGATCGACGGGAACCGCAACGTCTGCCACCTGGGCCGCAACTGCTGCGCATATTTCGTCATCGAACACAACGGCGACGTGTACCCATGCGACTTTTTCGTCGATTCCGCCCTGAAACTCGGAAACGTGACGCGTGACTCCTTTGCCGATCTCAAAAAGTCGCCCGAGTACGCCGCTTTCGGCGCGCGGAAAACGCAGTGGAGTCCGGAATGCGCCGAATGCGAATATCTCGACTATTGTTCCGCGGACTGCCTGAAGAATCGTCTGAGTTTCGGCGCCCGAACGTCTCGACAGAAGAGTTGGCTGTGTGACGGGTACAAGCGGTTTTTCCGCCATGCGCTTCCGGGACTCCGGGAAAGGGCCGCGGTGCTTCAGCAAAAAACGATGGCAACAGCAATACCGGGACACGCGATCGAATCAATGCCGAAAGCGGGTCGGAACGAACCATGCCCCTGCGGAAGCGGCCGAAAATACAAAAAGTGCTGCGGAGCGGCGTAGCGGGGACCACCGACCGCCGGAATCGAGGACGGCATTTCCGGATCAGAAACGAGGAGGAGACAATGGCACACCCGGAAAGCGGCAGGAACGACAAGAAGCCCAACATACTCATCATCTATCCCGATCAACTGCGGGCCGACGTCATGGGTTGCGCGGGAAATCCGACCATCAAGACACCCCATTTCGACCGACTGGCGGAGGAAGGCGTGCGCTTCGAAGAGGCCTACACCTCGTTTCCGCTCTGCACGCCGTTCCGGTCGTCGCTTTTTACCGGCAAATACAATCACTGCACCGGGGTGTATGCCAACCACCACCCCATTCCGCTCGACCAGGATTTCCTGCCCGACATCCTCAGCCGCAACGGGTATCAAACCGGGTACATCGGAAAATGGCACCTGAACGGCGGCGACGCCCCCGGCTTTGTGCCGCCGGGGCCGCGCAGGTTGGGGTTCGACCATTTCGTGGGATTCAACAGGGGCCATTACTATCTGAACGCCATTTATTATCGGGACACCGATCAGCCGTACCATTGTCCCCGCTATGAACCGGACTTCCAAACGGACCATCTGATCGAGTACATGGAAGGCTGCGTGTCATCCGGCGACGAACGGCCGTTCTTCGGCATGATCTGCTACGGAGCCCCCCATTTCCCCTTCAACATGCCCTCGTACTTACGGAATCTTTACCGTCCCGAAGAGATTCCCCTGGGCCCCACGTCCGGCAATACCGAATTGCAGAAACAGATTACCAAGGAACTGCTGGAGAACAACTTCCCGGTTGCCAGCGGAGTGTGGGGGGTCGGCGACAGCGAGAGCCCCCGAACCGATGACGAACAAGCGGTGCGGGAATACCTTGCCCAGTACTACGGCATGGTGGCGAACATCGACCATAACCTGGGGATTATTCTCAACTGGCTCGACAAGAAAGGGCTCCGGGACGACACAATGGTGGTCCTGCTGAGCGACCACGGCGACATGGCGGGCGAACACGGCTACCTCTGCGGCACCAAGAAAACCCCGTATCGCCAGGTCATGAGAGCCCCTTTGATTATCCGCTATCCCGCCCGTTTCGTGGCGGGGCGGGTGATCCCTTCCCTGGTGGACGTCTCGGTGGACACCATGCCCACCATCCTGAACCTCTGCGGCCTGGAAATTCCCGACAGCGTCCAGGGAGTCAGCTACCTTTCCATGCTGGACGGCGATCCCGTTCCGGTCCGGAACGCGGTCTTCTATGAGGTAAACAAGGAACTGGAAGGCCCCGAACGGTTCCCCATCCCCGAAAGGGCGGTACGCACGCCGGAATGGCTCTATTGCCGGACACGGAAAGGTCCGAAGCTTCTCTTCGATGAAAAGAACGATCCCGAGGAGCTTCACAACCTGGTCGACGATCCGAAATTCCGGGCACAAAGGGAAAAGCTCGAAGCGATCCTCAAGGAGCACATGGATCGGACCGACGACGACTGGAGCGCCGAAGCGGTCTTTCCGGCTCCGGGCTTCCTGACGCACGAGGAAAAAACGGAAAAGCAAAAGCAGCTCGCCGAAAAAGCGCTGGTCGAGTTCTGAGGTTACCATCCTGAAGGGTAAGACAGTATGGACAGACCGAATATCCTGTTTCTTTTGAGTGATGAACACAGCTTCCGCTTCATGGGACACGTTCCCCCGGAAGAAGGCGGCGAACCGGTGGAAACACCCGCGCTGGACGCGCTGGCCCATCACGGCGTGCGTTTCACCGATGCCTATTGTCAGATGCCGTTGTGCACTCCTTCCCGGCTGAGCTTTCTGACCGGGCTGGAAGCCCGGCGTTGCGGAGCGTGGTGGAACGAAGTGGTGCTGAGGCCGGAACTGCCCACCCTGCCGCAGGTGCTCGGCCGGGCCGGCTACGAGACGTGTTTGGTGGGAAAGATGCATCTGGGCGGTGTCAATCAGTTCGCGGGATTCAAGCATCGTCCCTACGGCGATTTCACGGCGAAAACGGGCCATCAGTGGGAACCCCTGGACTCCAAAAAAACGGGGCCCTATGCCATACGGTTCCGCACGGCCGAAGCCGGAATCACCAAGATACCCGAAAGCCAGATGCAGGAACACATCGTGGGAGAGGAGGGATTGGCTTTTGCCCGCGAAATGCGGCGGAACAATCCGGAGACTCCCTGGTTCCTGTGCCTGTCGTTCAGCCGTCCCCACTTCCCCCTCACCGCTCCCCGCAGGCATTTTGAGCGCTATTGGCCGTCGGGAGCGACACCCCCTAAGGTCGGCCCGACCGGAGACGCTTTCGACCATCCCATGAGCGTGGGCATGCGCAAGGGTTTCCAGTCGGACGAGATATCGGCGGACGAAATGATGAAAGCGCGGGCGGCCTATTTCGCGTGTGTCAGCTATCTCGACGAAATCATCGGTGACGTGCTGGTCCGCATGGAACATGCCGGTCTTCTGGACAATACCGTCATCGTCTACGCCAGCGATCACGGGGAAATGGCTGGTGAGCACGGCGTCTGGTGGAAACAAGGCTGGTATGAAGGCTGCTGCCGCGTGCCTTTTCTGATCTCCCTCCCGGAACAACGAAGGGGCAGACAAGCACCGCTGGTGCATCGCACACCCGTTGCCCTGCTGGACCTTTTCCCGACGCTGTGCTCCCTGGCCGGCGCCGAATGTCCCGAGGGGTTGGACGGAGTGGACCTTTCGCCGGCCCTGGCGGGAAGGGAATCGGTTCCCGAACGGCCGGTGTTCTGCGACAACCTGCTCCCGCGCTGGGGGGAAGGCACGGAATTCCGCATGGTTCGGCTGGGCCGATACAAATACGTGCGCTTCCGCAACACTCCCGATCTGATGTTCGACCTGGAAAACGATCCCGGCGAACAGGTGAACCTCCTTACGTCCCCCGCGGGGCCGCCCGTCGAAGCCTTGAAGGAACTGCAACGCATCGCCGAGGAATCGATGGATTTCGACGAAGCCGAACGCGAACGCGTGGAGCGCGACGGAGGCTTGAACGAGCAGTACCGGCTGGACGTACCGGAAGTCCCGGAAAGCTCGGGAAATCTCTATCTGATGCCTTCGGGCAAACTGGTCAACACGGAGGAGATGCTCTACAACCCGACGGTCATCCTGGAAGACGCGAAAAAGGTCTTCATCTGATTCGGGCGGATAGAGCCCAGAAAACGCAAACGTGGTCCGGATGCACACGGCTCCGGGCCCGAAACGATAAGCAATCTGCGGCAAGAATGTGCAATCACCGCAATGGCATCGAAATCGTCAACGGGTATTGAGAACATTGTAAGGAGAGGATGCTTATGCGAGCGCTCGTTACCGGCGGAGCCGGTTTTATTGGGTCCTACCTCATTCCCGAACTGCTCGACAGGGGTTCGGAAGTGGTGGTTTTCGATATGGCCCCGGACCCGGCCGGATTGAAGGAAGTGTGGGACAAGATCACCTACGTCCGGGGCAATCTTTCCTCCCCGGCCGATCTTTACCGGGTCATGATGTCCCACGACATCACCGACGTTTTTCACCTGGGAGCCGTACTGGCCGGCCCGTGCGAGGAAAACCCGCTCATGGGGTACGGCGTCAATTTCCAGTCGACGCAAACGCTTCTCGACGCGGCAGTTGCCCGGAAGGTCCACCGGTTTTTCATGATGAGTTCCATTTCCGTTTTCGGCCGCGACGTGACGGAACCCGTTCCCGACACCGCCGTGAAAAATCCGGAAACCATCTACGGACAGACCAAACTGGCCGGGGAACACCTGCTCCTCTGGTATGCCCGCAAGCACGGATTGGACACCCGCGCCCTTCGGTTCACCTGGGTATTCGGTCCGGGACGGACGACGGGCATCACGGCCCTCTATTCGTCCCTCGTTCTGGACTCGATCGCCAGGGGGGTGGAAATTACGGTCCCCAATCCCGAGGAACGGGGCGACTGGCTGTATATCAAGGACGCCGTCAAGGCCATTATGACCTCGTGGGGGGCCGAAAACCCGGGCCAACGCATTTATAACATCGCGGGCGGGGTGCACAGCATCCGCGAAGTGGTGGCGATCGCCAGACAGTACCGTCCCGATGCCCGGGTGACCCTCGTCGAGGGAGGAAAGAACCAGTCCCCCTACCCCGCCGCCTATGACGACAGCGCGGCCCGGAGGGAGATCGGCTGGAGCCCGGATTACTCCATCGAGAGAGCGGTAAAGGAACACATCGACATCGTGTCCGGAGCATCCCGGACGAAATAGCAACGCTATTGTTTCGCACGGACCGACCCGTGCGAAAATCTGGAGGAACACCTATGCAGGAAGTACTTTTGGAGTATGGCGATACCCATACTCGTGTTGAGTTGCCCGATTCGGCTACCGTAGTGCGCTATGGGAAAACCTACAACGACCCTCCGGCGATCGATTCCGTTGAGGCGACCCGCAAGGCACTGGAAGCGCCCCTGGGATTTCCCCCCCTGCGCGAACTCGGCGGACCCGGGAAAAAGGTGGTGATCGCCTTCCCCGACCGGGTGAAGGGCGGGGCGAATGCCACCAGCCACCGGAAGATCGCCATTCCCATGATCATCGAGGAACTCCTCAAGGGGGGAACCAAGCTGGAAAACATCACGCTGGTCTGCGCGATGGGATTGCACCGGCAAAACACCCTTGAAGAGTGGTACTGGTACCTGGGCAAGGAAACCGTGGACAAATTCTGGCCCGACCGGCTGGTGAACCACGACGGGGAAGCCGCGGACTTGTGCGACTTCGGCACCGACAAGATGGGCAACGTGGTGCTTTGCAACCGGATGCTGGCCGAAGCGGACGTGCCCATCGTCATCGGACACTGCGCCGGCAACCCCTACGGCGGGTATAGCGGCGGCTACAAAATGATCGTCACCGGCCTCACCGGATGGCGGTCCATCGCTTCCCACCATTGTCCCGATACCATGCACCGCGACGACTGGCTCGGCGCGTCCACCGATTCCCACATGCGGCGGCAGTTCCGGTCCATCGGGCAGTCCATGGAAGCGAACATGGGAAAGAAGATTTTCGCCGTGGACGCCGTGCTGGGCCAGAAAGCGCAGATTCTCACCGTGGCGGCCGGCGAGCTGTCCCAGGTGGAAGACGCCACATGGCCCATGGCGGACAAACGCACCAACGTGTATCTGGACATGGAAGAACCCGCCGACGTGCTGGTCATCGGCGTTCCCCGGAACTTTCACTACGGTCCGGGCATGGGCACCAACCCCATCCTCATGAGCCTGGCCATCGGCGGTCAGCTGTCCCGTTGCTGGCATGCGTTCCGTCCGGGGGGCGTGATCATCGCCACCTCCATCTGCGACGGCTGGTTCAACAACGGCTGGTTCCCGTCCTACGAAGAAACGTACGAGGCGTTGCAGAAGTACAATACGCCGGCCGAGTTTCTGGGTTCGCAGGACGCCCTGGACATCACCATGAACTATGAATACCGGTTCGCCTATTCCAACCGTTACACGTACCATCCGTTCCATGCCATGTCCATGATCAGCGGCGGCAGCGTGCCGGCGCAGCGGACGTCCGCAGTGTACATCGTGGGCGCCAAGGAGCCCAGATACGCTCGGGGAATGGGGTTCACTCCGCTGTCCACCTTCGGGGAAGCCATGAAGCAGGCGGAGCGGTTCGTGGGCAAGAACCCCCGTATCCTCTGCACGCCGGAATGTTTTACGGGCGGCGTCACCGTGCATCTGCATCGCAAGAACAACGGGTGAACGAGCCGGCATTCGAGCATCAACGCGGAACGGAGCATAGTATGAACACTGTCGGCATCATCGGTGCGGGGGTAATGGGCAGGGCGGCCTCGGGCAAGCTCCTGGAAAGCGGCTTCCCGCTGGCGGCTTTCGATACCTTCGCGCCGTCGCTGGAAAAGATCGTGGGCATGGGAGCGGAAGCCGTGTCGTCTCCCGAGGAAGCGGCGCGCCGTGCCGAGACGATCCTCATGTTTCTCCCCGGCCCCAAGGAAGTGGAAGCATGCGTGGCGGGAGAGAACGGGCTGTTGAAGGCCGCCCGTCCCGGCATGGTAATCGTGGACATGAGCACGGTGGACCCGGGCATCACCGTACGAATGTCCGAAGCGGCCGGGTCCCTGGGTGTGGGGTATCTTGACGCTCCGGTCCTGGGAAGGCCGTCCTCGGTCGGCAACTGGGCCCTGCCGGTCGGCGGAGACGAAACGCACCTGGAACGGGTTCGCTTGGTGCTCCAGACGGTCGCCTCCAAAATCCTGCCGGTGGGGGAAGTGGGGACCGGCAACAAGATCAAGCTGCTCAATCAGCTCATGTTCGGGGCCATCAACGCCATGACGGCGGAAATGATGGCCATTGCTTCCCACATGGGGATCGCCCCCCGGCTGCTGTACGAAACCATCACCGCCAGCCAGGCGGGGACGGTGAGCAACCTGTTCAAGGAACTGGGGTCGCGCATCGGGCAGGACAGCTATGAAAACCCCACCTTTACGGTGGACCTGCTGGTCAAGGACGTGCGGCTGGCCGCGCAGATGGCTCGGGAAAACGGCGCTCCGCCGCTGTTGGCCCGCACGGTGGAGTTCATCAACGAAGCGGCCCAGGCCCAGGGGTTCGGAACCGAGGACACGGCCGTCATGTGGAAAAGCATGAAAAAGCTATGGGAAAAGAAAGCGTAAGGACTTCGGTAGCTTGACATATCACGGGGCGAGAATGCAGGAGAATGAGCTGCTTCGTCCTTTTTAGGAAGGGACCGGGGGAAAACCCCGGTCTCTTCATCGTTTCGATACCGCGCTAGAAATCGACAAATGAATCGGCATGGGATTGGCCGGGTTTTGTGCTCGGTCCAAGCAGCTTTATCTTCTTGCCGCCCGGCAAGGTTCCCCTCCCATTTCCATTCGGTTTGCCCGGCAACGCGTTCACCATAATGGTTTTCGGCTCGTCATCCAATGCCGCACCTTTTTTCCGCTTGTCATTTCCGCCGCCGACGACGGCAGCCAAGTCTCTGACCACGGCGCCCATCTGTTCGGCCTGAGCATTCATTTCCTGCGCGGCCGCCGCGGATTCCTCGGCTCCGGAAGCATTTCTTTGAACGACCTTGTCCATCTCGCTGACCGCCTGTGAGATTTGATCGATCCCCAGAGCCTGCTCCTGGGAAGCCGCAGCGATCTCCTTTACCAGGTGGTCGATTTTTTCGGTGCTCCGGCTCATCCTTACCAGGTCCGCATCAGCCCTGCCGACGAGTTCTTCTCCCTTGTGAATGTCGGCTACCGAAGCCTCGATCAAGTCAGTGGTATTTTTGGCGGCCTCGGCGGCACGCATGGCCAGGTTCCGTACTTCATCCGCCACCACCGCAAATCCCGCGCCCGCCTCACCGGCCCTCGCCGCTTCCACGGCGGCATTAAGCGCGAGCAGGTTCGTCTGGAAAGCGATTTCGTCGATGGTCTTTATGATCTTCTGCGTCTGCACGCTCGACCTTGATATTTCACCCATGGAGGAGGTGAGGGCCTTCATGGAGGAGATCGCCTGGCCCGACGTCGCCACCGTTTCGTCGATCAAACCGTTGGCCTGGGCCGCATTGTCCGCGTTCTGCCTGGTCATGGAAGACAATTCCTCGAGAGACGAACTCGTTTCCTCTATGGAAGCAGCCTGCTCGGAAGTTCCTTCCGCCAGGGTTTGACCCGCGGCGGATAACTCTTCCGACGCGGCAGCCACTTGCACGGCCCCCGTTCTCAGAACTTCCACCGCTTTCACGATGGGTTTGGTGATGGACCGCGCGAAAAACAGTACGATTCCCGCCGTGACGGCCAGGAAGATGAGACCCGCCAAAAGAATCACGTTGCGTGCGGAAGTAACCGGAGCCATAAAGTCATCCACGTCCTGGGTGAGCACCACACTCCATCCGGTGGAGGGAACCGGAGCAAACCCTCCGATCTTGTCGATTCCCTTAAAACGATAGCGCTGCATGCCGGTTTCCTGCGCCAGTATCCGCTTGGAGATGCCTTCCATGCCCTCCAGCTTCGTGATATTCGCTTTCATGATGAGACTTGCATCGGGATGGGCGATACAGGTGCCGTTCTTGTCCACCATGAAGCCATAGCCCGTTTGCCCGACTTTCAGGCCGGCCACGAGGCCCTTCAATGTATCGATTTTGAGATTGCAGGATACCGTCCCCACGACTTTCCCCTCCGCGCTCTTGATGGGGGCACTGATGGGCAGGAGCGCGGCGCCGGACTTTTTTGAAATGATTGGTTCGCTTATGTACAGCTTGCCGGCCATGGCCTGTTTAAAGTAATTCCGGTCTGAAAGATCGAGGCTCCTGCTGGTGCCGTCCCCATCGGCGATAACGGCGCCCTTGGGATCGGATACGAGGATAGATGAATATTCTTGCGAATAGTGCTGCATCATTCTGGCGACCTGCTCGTCAATCGCCTTCAGCGCTTCCCCTGATTTTCCCACTCCCTGTAAGCTCACCGCCACGGCTGCATTGATGGCCGAGGTGGATTCGGCGATCGCCTGCACCGTTTTCGATTCGCTTTTCAAGGTGGAATCGACCAGTGCGGCCGTCGATATGGCGAGTTTTTGCGCTTGGCTTTCCGATAGCGATTGAAGAGAAATCCCCGCTTCCCTGAGGGAAAAGTATCCAATGGCCACCATTGGGATGAGGACGATCAGGATTCCCCCGAACATCAGCTTTGAGCGCAACGTCATTTGTTTTTTCTCCTTACCTTCTCAAAAAGAACCGCCCGGCGTAGCGGGCGTTCTGAAAAATTCCGGAATCACTGTTTCCAAAAATGGGAGGCTGAGCTGTCCCGGAGAAAACTCGCCTCCTATGAATGTTTCATATATCGGTGTCTACCCGATAATACTTAAGAATCGATGGGGAAAAACCTTGAGCGCTGCAAAAGGGTCTTGGTGCCGAGCCTCTTCCCCCACATTTTTAAATAGGAATTAAAAATAATTATTTCCATGTATTGCACTCTCCTGCCGGGCGGTTTCTCCCGGTCTGGCTTCCCCTGCCCTTTCGTTGAGACCCGATCGGGACTCGCGGCACGACAGGTGGCCATTGCGCCGATCCTTCTCCTCTTTTTGAGGTCCAACCCGCGGGGAGAACGAGGGGGCTTCCCCGCATTTTTCCTCCGATTTATGCAAAATCGAGTCTCCCCCACCTTTTTTTCTCAAGCAACAGGGTATCGCCTCCGATTACTAACCAATAGTCGCCACATTCATGCAAGCCTGAGCCATCTGAGCGCGGTCGGCACTGATCTATTTTTCGTCGCGGCCGCCCCGAGACGCGATGAACGACACCTTCTGAGGAGGTACCACGTGAAGCGAAGGGATTTTCTCAAATGCACCGGAACGGTCGTTGCGGCCGGTATGCTGCTGCCGTGGGGATGCGGTTCCGATTCCAGTTCCTCCCACCAATCGGCCTCTCCGCGCATCTATCGGGCGGGCGAGAAGCACCTGGTGTATGACGAAGACTACAACGAATACGAGCTTGTTCCGGACGCCAACTCTCTCGAGAGACTTAACCCGGACGGCAGCGTGCTCTGGGACATCGCCGGTCTGGAACAGGACGGCGGGCTGTTCAACTACCCCGTGGAAATGGTTCCGGGGAAGAACGGTCTGTTGTACGTGCTGGAATCGGGCGGTGGCCAGATCGAGGTACTGAACAAGCAGGGCGCGCACATCATGGCCATCAGCGACATCGGTACCGAGGAAGATGCATTGCTCTATCCTTCCGATCTGGTGGTGAACGAGGAGGGCATCCTTTTCGTCACCGACTCCAGCAACCACCGCATCCAGGTGTTCGACCAGAACGGTGCTCCGCTCCGCCGGTTCGGCCAATTGGGCACGGATGGCGCCTTCCTCAACCACCCGGAAGGGATCGATTTCGATCAGGACGGCAATATCCACGTGGTGGATGCCGGCAACGACCGCGTACAGATTTATGACCAGACGGGGAACTACATCGGCTTCTACGGCTCCTCGGGAACCGGCGAGGGGCAGTTTCTGGACCCCGGCACGGTGGTGATCGACGAGAACGGCTACCGGTACGTATCCGACACGGTGAGCGGCTACGTGACGGTGTTCGATAACAAGAACGCATACGTCGAGCGGTACAAGCCCACCTTCCCCGACGGCAAACCTGCCGTACCCGTGCGGCTCACCTTGGCCCCAAACCAGATGCTCTACATCTACGCAACGCCGGGTTTCGACGAACAGGCATTCCTGGCCCAACTCCGCAACGGCACGTTCCTGGCCCAATTCCGCGAAACCCTCGCATCAGGAAGGGCATAAGTCATGGCTGATCCATTTATCGGTGAGATTAAGATGGTGGGGTTCAATTATCCCCCCCGGTATTATGCCGCGTGCAACGGCCAGCTACTGTCGATATCCCAGAATGCCTTACTGTTCGCCCTCCTGGGAACCACTTACGGGGGAAACGGCACTACCTTCTTCGCGCTTCCCGACTTTCGGGGACGCGTACCCATGCATTGGGGGTACGGCAACGGCCTCACACCTCGCAACCTCGGTGATGTCGGGGGCTCGGAAACCGTTCCCCTGGCCGCAAGACCCCTGGGGGACGCCGACGGGACAGAAGAGGCATTGGACGGCGAGGCTCCGGCGCCGAGCAATATGATGCCCTATTGCACGCTGAATTTCGTCATCGCACTACAAGGCATTTGGCCATGCAGGCCTTAGCGGGATACTCAAGCGTCAGCCAGTATTCCTGGCCCTTGGCAGGTGTCGGGGCAGACATCACGAAAGGAAGATACCATGTCCGAACCATTCATCGGTGAAATAAAAATGATGGGATGTAATTACGCCCCCCAGGGCTATGCACTCTGTAACGGGCAACTGATGCCGATCGCCCAGAACCCGGCCTTGTTTTCCCTTTTGGGCACGTCATTCGGAGGAAACGGCATCAACATTTTCGCTCTCCCCGATTTTCGAGGGCGCGTGCCCATGCATCAGGGATCGGGGCCCGGACTTGCGCCGCGCACCATGGGTGAAATGGGGGGATCGGAAACCATATCGCTCACCACTGCACCCCTGGGCGACGCCGCAGGGACGGTCCGTGTCGTTGATGGGCTCACCCCTCCTCCCAGCAACATGATGCCCTACCTGGTCACGAATTTCGTCATCGCGGTGCAGGGAGTGTACCCCTGCCGAAACTGAATCGGGGAGCGCCGGGACACGAGTACTCCGTTCAATCTCCCTAAAAGTCTTTCGGATACGAAGGGTAAAAAAAGGAAAACGTATGTCCGAACCATATCTTGGTGAAATTCGAATGGTGGGGTTCAACTTCGCCCCCCAGGGCTGGGCCACGTGCGACGGCCAACTGGTATCCCTCTCCCAGAACCAGGCGCTCGCTGCTCTGCTTGGCGATTACTACGGCGGCACCTGGCCGCACACGTTCGGTCTTCCCGACTTGCGCGGCCGCGTTCCCATCCACGGTGGCCAGGGCCCGGGGCTGACGTACCGTCAGCTTGCCGAAGCCTCGGGAAGCGAAACGATAGCGGTTGCGTCAACAACCGCGGGAAGTTCCAGCGGAATGCTACCGGTTGCCACGGCGGCCCCCAATCCGAGCAATCTGCAGCCGTACACGGTGGTGAACTTCATCATCTGCACCTATGGAGGGTACTTCCCATCCAGAACTTAGAAGAGATGTGATCCGGTTCCATCGCCGCCGCCCGCCCCATGTCGCCGAGCGGCGGGGACGACCGGACAAGAAACCGCGTTTTCCACGACATTCTTCAAACGTCGACCTGAATCCGCGTCCGGATGCAGGTCGGCGCCGCTTCCGCCTTGTGTGGTTCCATTGTGTCCACCCTACCGATCCCGCAGCTCATTCCTTTTGCCGGGGATTCCCCCCATATCCGCGCTTTCGCTTCGATCGTGATCCCGCTCCCGCGGTTCGGCCGACCGGGCACGGAAGGTGCAAATGTGCCGTCCGGAAGGGCATAATGGCATGCGCGAGTGCCGCGAACGGTCCGCATGCAGGGCAATTGGGAACCGTATTGGCTCTTTTGGCTACTACTTCGCGACAGCGGCGGCAATGCCGAAGACGTGCATCGCGGTTTTCTGACGGGGTGATCGGAAACATGGCGGTGTTCAGCAACCGGGAAACGTGCCACGACAAGCCCATGGCGCCCATGCCGGACCGGTGACGTTCGGTATCTGTTCCACGCCGGGCTTCGAAAACGACCGTTCCCGGCCCGGAAGCAGTGCTCTCTAACCTGGAGGAGGAAACGATCATGGAACCGTTTGTGGGTGAAATACAAATGTTCGGGTTCAATTGGGCCCCCCAGAATTATGCGTACTGTGACGGCCAGCTTTATATGGTGGTGAACTTCATCATCTGCACGACTGGATGTTTTCCGCGAAGATCTTGATTAGATGAGATCGGAGCAGCGTGGAGACCTTCGGTCCCCGCCTTCGCTGGAGAAGGCCCGATTTAATCGTGTGAGGAAGTTATGACGGCAGGATCGACAAAGGACAGAGTAAGCATGAGGGTGATCGGGGAGGCCGACGCGCCCTTCCTCCGGAAGCTCTACGGCTCCACCCGCACCGAGGAGCTTTCCGTGCTCGACTGGACCGGACAGCAGAAGGAAGAGTTTCTGGACATGCAGTTCAACGCCCAGCACAAGTACTACCAATCCGTGTACAAAAACACCGAGTTCCTGGTCGTCATGCTGGACGGCGAACCGGCGGGACGGCTCTACCTAGACCGGAGGGAGGATGAAATCCGCATCGTGGACATCGCGCTCCTGCCCGAGTACCGCAACTCCGGCACCGGCACATCGCTCCTGATGGACGTCCTGAGGGAAGGCGAGGAAAAGCAGTTGCCGGTGCGCATTCACGTGGAGAATTACAATCCGGCACTGCGGCTGTATCACCGGCTGGGGTTCGAAATCGTGGGCAACACCGGCGTGTATCACCTGCTCGAATGGCGACCGAAATCTCTCCGGGCCGGAGAAAAGACTGGAAACGGTTGAAAAACACCGGTAATACATCGGGCACGAACGAACACCGGAAAAAGGGGGAATCAGTGAGCGGAGAGACGATCGACCTGAGGGAGCTGCGGCTGGAGAGCTTTCAGCCCTGTCTGAACCAGACTTTTCACATAGTACCCGAAGGCGCCGATCCGGTGGCGGCGGAACTGATCGAAGCCACGGACCTGCGGAGGAAAAATCCCGACGGCTCGGTGGATGAATCCTACCAGGCATTTTCCCTCGTCTTCGGCATCCCCTCGACCGTCCGTCTCGTTCAGAAGATCTACCGCGTCGAACACGAACGGATGGGGAGCATGGACATATTCCTCGTCCCCATTGCTCCGGACCGTAAAGGCAATCGAATGGAAGCGGTGTTCAACATGATGCCGATCGATCGCTGAGCGAGCGCTTCATTCGCCAAGGCCATTTTTTCCGGCATCGAACGCCTGGCGTATGGCTTCGGCAATTTCCCGCCTCAAGATGGGTTTATGCAGCAATGCCCGAATTCCTAGTTCTTCCATTCTCTTGGCATCGATGGAGGCACTGAACCCGCTGCACAGTATCACCGGCAGGTCGGGGCGTATTTCCAACAGCGCCTTCGCCAGCATGTCCCCCTTCATTTGCGGCATGGTCAGATCGGTGATGACCATATCGAACCGCCATGGGCGGGAGCGAAAGATATCCAACGCCTCCAGTGCACCCGTTGTGCCCGTGACCTTGTAACCCAGGGACATAAGAATATGGGTATTGACGTCCACCAGCGCTCTCTCATCATCGACCAGGAGTATGTGTTCATTGCCGGTCGGCGTCGATTCGACCTTGCTCGGCTTCTCCGAGCCGTCGGTGTCGATCGCCGGCAAAAAAATCTCGAACGACGTTCCCCGGCCCGGCTTGCTACTGACCATGATAGAGCCGTTGAGGCTTCTTATGATGCCGTGTACGACCGAGAGGCCCAGGCCGGTCCCTTCGCCCCTTTTCTTGGTTGTAAAAAAAGGATCGAAAATGCGTTCCTGGATGGACTTCGACATTCCCTGCCCCGTATCCGATACCGCCAGTTTCACATGAGGTCCGGGGGAAGAACCGGGATGATTCGCGGCAAATGCGGAATCCAGATACACGTCGGTAAGACTGACGTCGAGAATTCCGCCCTTTTTCCTCATTGCATGCGCGGCGTTCGCACAGAGGTTCATCAACAGTTGGTGGATATTGGTAGGATCGGCCATGACCATCATGTCGCTACGGATGTCCTGACGGAATTCAATCGTAGTGGGCAGGGACGCCCTTAGCAGCTTAAGCGCTTCCCTGGCGATCGGTTTCACGGAAATGGGGCTTACCGCCTTTTCGCATTGCCGGCTGAAGGTCAGAATCTGCTGGACAAGGTCCCTGGCGCGCAAACCGGCGCCGAGTACCTGCTCGAAATAACGATGGAGGGTGACGTCCTTCTCGGCGCCACAGAGCCCCAATTCGGCAAACCCTATGATCGCCGCCAGGATGTTGTTGAAATCGTGGGCAATCCCTCCCGCGAGAACGCCGATTGCCTCCATCTTCTGGGCCTGCTGGAGCTGCGTCAGCAGATTCAGCCGTTCGGTTTCGGCCGCCTTGAGCTGTTCGATGCCGGCTTGAAGCTCCAGGGCATCCTCCTGAAGCTGCTCGTAGAGCAGGCTCTTTTTCAATCCTATGGACAGTTCGCTGGCAAGTGCTTCGAGGAATGAGCCCTGGGAGCCAAAATCCCTTGATCCGATCGACGCGAGTCCGAGGGTTCCCAGGACTTCGGTCCCGCTCTTCAAGGGAAGTGCGGCAAAGGAAGAGAAGCCCGCCTTCTTGCACTCATCCATCGTGCAGCGGAAATCCGCATGGATGTCCAACGAATAAACCGGACGATTTTCACGGGCGGCAAGACCGCAGAGGCACTCCCCCATGCGGTGAACGCTCGCCGGCTGCCATGCCCTCTCTCCCCCCTCCGCGAAAAGCCCCCTTTGGATGAGCCTCTCCTCCTTGCGCAGAAAGACCAACACGAAGTCCGAGCATGCCGCACGGGCGATCTCCCGCAACCCCGACTGAAGGGTTGCATCCACTGTCATGGTTGCCCCCAGTTCCCGGGCAAGGTGGTTGAGAACGGCAAGTTCGTCGGCCCGGCGGCGGAGCGAGGATTCGCTTTCAGTCAGTGCGCGCGTCCTTTCCGCCACCAGTTGCTCCAGGTGGTACATATGCCGGTGGTTTTGCTCTTCCAGCCTTTTCTTTTCGTCGTCAAGCGATTTGATGTGCAGGGCGTTACGAATAACCTTCAGCAGGTCGTTCTTGGCGATGGGCTTCTGCAGGTAGTCCATGGCGCCGCATCGCAGGGACTCGGCGGCCGTTTCCAGTGTCGGCTCGCCCGTCATCATGATGACCAGCACGTCAGGTGATGCCTCGCGAACTCTTTTGAGTAAATCGATCCCTGACATTCGGGGCAGGACAATATCGGTCAGCACCACATCCGTCGGGCGCCCCTCAAGGATGACCATGGCCGACTGAGCATCTTCGGCTGTTTCGACACTGTGGCCGTCATCCTCCAGGAAAGCCTTGACCGTAATGCGTATGCTCCGTTCGTCATCGACTACCAGGATAGAGCCCATTCCCCCTCCTCAATTGCCCGCTATTTTCCACCCGTTGTCGACGGGCAGATCCATGTGGATGCGCGTGTACCGGCCGGGCTCGGTCTCGACAATCAATTCTCCATGGTGTTCCTTCACGATCCCGTACGTAATGGAAAGCCCCAGCCCGGTCCCCATCTCCTTGGGCTTGGTGGTGAAAAAGGGCTCGAAAATCCTCTCCCTGATGTGTGGCGGAATACCCGTACCCAAGTCCTCAACGGTGACCCGGATGAACGGTTTGTTCTCCTTGTGTATCAGCCGCGCGAAGACCCGAAGCTGCTTCTCCGCGTTGTATTGCGGGTACTTCTGGTTGAGGGCATCCCGGGCGTTCGTCATGAGGTTCATGAGCACCTGCTGAATCTGCTGGCTCCTGCACTTGATAGCGGGCAGGTCGTCCGGAACGTCGACTTGCAGGTCGATCTGGTCGTGGCGCATGACCGTTCGGATCAGGGACAGGACCGAGGCGACGATATCCGCCATGCGCGCCGGACTGTGGGATTGCTTTTCATGTCTCGCGAAAGTCAGCAGATTTCGGACAATTCCCGCGATCCGTTCGGTTTCGAAGATGATCTCTTTCGCCATTTCCCTGGCGGGCCCTTCTTCCTTGGACCTGTCTATGATCAGTTGCGCGTAGTTCATAATTCCGTTGATGGGATTGTTGATCTCGTGGGCAACGCCTCCGGCCAGTATCCCTATAGCCTCCATTTTCTGGGATTGAATCAGCTTCTCCTCGAGCCGGCGCGTTTCGGTGATATCCCGTGCGTGGACAACGACCCCTTCCACCTTCCCTTTGTCGTCGAACACGGGGAAGTACGTGATGTCCAACATTACCCAAGCGCTGTTCCTGTATTCGAACCGCTCCTGAAAGTTGAGCGTTTTGCCGGAAAGCGCCTGGTCGAACCGGGGCTGAATTTTCTCCCGGAAAAACCTTTCCCCAAACATTTCCGACAGCGACCGGCCCACAATCTCCTCCCGTGACACGCTGTGCGCCTTCATTACGCTGTCGTTCACCGTCTCATAGATGTAATCGCGACTGATCAGAGCCATCAGGTCCTGCGAGGTGGAAACGATGCGCTCGTACTTGCGAAGCGACTCCTCCGCCCGCTTACGTTCGGAAATGAACCGCGCCTGCTGGATGTTCTGATAGGCCGTTCTGGAAATCTGACTCGCCATGGCGAAAAGGACATTGGCAACCTTCTCGAATTGTCCATGCGACATGATGGGCACCTTACGATAAGCGGCGCGAAACGCCGTCTCGTCCGCGCCGATCTCGCGGGCGTATTTCGTGATTTCTTCTTCTGTTTGGGCATCATTTCTGACCTGGCCGATCAACCAGTTGGCGACATGGCGTCCTCCGACGGTGATGCTGGCTCCCGCGTTGCTCAGGCCGGCGCTCAGGCACGGCTGAATGTTCGGCCCGGATGGATTGTGCCTCCCTATGGTGGAGTCGGAGTAATTACAATTTCTCTCTCCCGTTGAGGTCTTGCGGATGATCTCGCTACACAGAGACGTGAAGTTGCTCGGTTCGGTGATGGGGGTTCCGTCCGGACGAGTCATGAGGGCGGCAACCCCGAAGGCCTCGGAATACAGGTCCTGCAGGTGTTGGATGTCGGAAAGGTCGAACAGATCTTCAAATGCGATGCCTTCAGCAGCGTTCAACGGTTGTGTCAAGGCCATGACGCGTTTTTCGAGCGCCTCTTCCACCCGCCTGCGTTCGGTAATGTCGATGGCAATGCCCACTATGCCGTTTTGCCGGCCTCCCATGGTATAGTAAGGCGAGTAAACCGTCTCGAAAACGACGTCGCCCACGACATCGATTCTGTTGTTGGACTTGCCCTCCAGAGCCAGCTTGATTCCCTCCAGGATGGAGGGAACCTCCTTGTATCGTTCGAACGCAGACTCGCCCACCACCTCGCCGGGTTGGAGCCCGAGTTTGGCCAGTCCTTTGCCCTCCGAGAGTTGGAATACGCCCTTCTCGTCCAAAATAAAGATGATGGGCTGTGCGTTCTCCACCACCATGCGAAACTTCTGCTCGCTTTCCAGCAGCGCGATTTCCGCCCGCTTGCGCTCGGTGATATCGGTGTGGGACCCGGCCACGCGTACGGACTTTCCCGCCGGGTCAAATTCGACGACCTTGCCACGTCCCAATATCCAGCGCCAATCTCCGTCCTTTGCCCTGAACCGGAATTCCACCGAGTAGCGGGAATTGTCATCGATCGCGCCACGTATGGCCCTTTCCGACGGCTCCACATCATCCGGATGGAGCAATCGGCGCCAACTCTCATAGGAGGCGGGGAACTCGTCCGGCTCATACCCCATCATCGTGTAATACCGGGGGCTGAAATACGTCCGGCCGGTTTGCACATTCCAATCCCAGATGCCGTCGGAAGTTCCATCGAGGGCCAACCGCAGCCGTTCCTCGCTCAGGCTCAAAGCCTCTTCCGCCTGCTTCAGGTCCGCGAATCGGTGCTCCAGGTCCTCCAGACTCTGCCGCAACTGCGCCGTCATGACGTTGAAGGCGATGGCTAGGTCGGCCACCTCCCTCGGTCCGCCCACCGCCGCCTGCTGTTCCCTCTCCCCCGCCGCGATCCTGGTCGCCGTCTCCGTCAGGCCGGTCACCGGCAACAACAAGCGTCTCGCCATGAATATTCCGAAAATACCGGCGACAATCGCCGCCACCAACGTAATGCCTACTGACCTGGCAATATTTTGAAAAGTTCCCCAGTATGCCTCTTTCCAGGGCAGTTCGGTTACCACTGCCCAATCAGGCGTTTTCAGGGGGACATAGATCCCCACTACCGTGGAACCCTTTATGCCTCTATAGGTAGTTGCCGTTTGGGGGATTACCGAATCATCATTCCGAATGAAGTCCGCTACGGCCTTCAAACGGGACACGTTTTCCCCTCTCAGGACCCTGGCCGCGTCATAGTAAGCGAGCAGATTGCCTCTTCTATCGGATACGTATACGTATCCTGTTTTGCCCACTTTGAGCTGATCCACAACATCGAACATGGATTTCAAGTTGATTTCGGCACACAGCGTCCCCTTGAAATCCCCGAAAACATCGGTGACCGGAACTGAAATGGTCGTTAAGGGCTCGTTGGTGACGGGATCGATGCGGACCGGACCGGTTTTTCTCTTCCTCGCCGGGTCCTGCCCCGGCCCGATGTCATCAAGCATCCCGGCGATTCGACTCGACGCATCCATGGACAATCGGGAGGACCGGGCCAGTATCCGGTTTTGTCCGTTCAGCAGGACCAACTGCCTGAAAGCCGAGCGGATCCCCAACAAACTCTGCAATATCAGGCTTTGTTTCCCATCGGGCGCCGTGGCGAGATCGGTCAGCCAGATCGTCGTTTCGAGAATGCTGAAGTTCTCGTTGATGAAATTGCCGACCATTTTGGCCGCGTCTTGTGCAATGAGTTGCTGCTTGGCAGAGATGAACGTCTGCTGGTTCCTGAAAGCGGAGAACATTTCTACGCTGCCGTAGAGGAGGAGCACCACCGCGCTTACGGAAAAAAAGGCGGTCGCCAGCGTCCTGCTCAACCTCGGCGCCCCTGACGATCCCTTTTTCCAGATATTCCTTGTCATCTCTCTCCCTGCCGGGTGCCCACTCTTATCCAGATGTTGTTCATACTCTTGACCGGGCGGTGCAACGGGGTGCTTCCTCCCGATCTCTCCACCGAGTCAGCGAATGATTTCGTCCGCTTGCTTCAGCAGTCCTTCAGGGACCTTCAGACCGAGTTCCATTGCCGCTTTGTAATTGAGCTGCAAATAACTCTCAGCCGACATCACCGGGATGGTGCCGATCGGGATGCCCCTCAAAACCTTGTTCGCCTGCAGTGCCGCCAGCTTGCCCACGGCAATATTGTCCGTCGCCACACCGAAGATTGTCGAATAGCCCTCGAGTGAATACAGGACCCCTCCGATGGGTATTCCGTGCTCGGAGGCAAATTTGCCTATTTTGGGGAAAACCGCGGGAGTTCTGGCCAAGGGTTCCGATATGAACAACACGGCATCGATACCGATATCATCCATAGTTTCCCTCTTTTCCAGATCGGCCAGGAGGTCGGCGGCGCTATCGGCCGGAGCTTCCACCAGCGAAACACCCGCTTTTGCCGCCGCGGGCCGCAGCACCGCCAACTGGGCAGGCACAATAGGGGATTTCCTTGTGTAGGGGACCCATATGCGTTTGGCGTGTGGGGCCAGTTCGCGCAGGATTTCGAAACGTTTGAGGGCAACGTCCGGGCCGGGATAACGGACCCCCGTGATATTTCCCCCCGGTTCCCGGACGCTGTTGACCAGGTCCGTTCCCTCAATATTGGCTTGGCAAAACACCACGGGAATTTTGGTCCCCCGGGTGATCGTCTTGGCCGTCACGGACACTTCCGAAGGAAACACGAGCATCAGGTCCACCTTATCCGCGACAAACTTTCGGAGGATGCGTTCTTCCTCCGCCGAGTTAAAGTTGGTTATGTGCACGTCATAGGCGATGCTCACCCCTTCGATGTAGCCCAGCTCCGCCATCTTGGCCTTGAAGCCGTCCACGGTGGCGGCGAACACACCAAGTCCGCAGAGGATGCCTACCCGATGCACCTCCGGCTTCTTTTCGCCACACCCGTTCACCAGCAGGCTTGCCAGGATGAGGGCCAGAAAAAGCCAGCCTCTTTTTGTCCTTGCCGGAGGGAAGCATGCGTCCAATCCGGCATTCGCACATTTTCCCGGGTATTCCAATTGTTCCACCATCCCTCGTCTAAAAACGGCCCTCTTCGCCGGAGGGTCTTTTCAGCTCTGCGAAGCAGCGTAAACTCTCTTTGGATTCCGAGCGACGTGATGTCACCCGGGCCGAGAACGTTTCCTTCCGCTTTCCCGTTTCGCCGTCAGGCATACGCAGACGGCACGCCGAGCAGCCTGCCTGTTTAAATAGACGAAACGATTTGGAAATTTATTTTTTTCTTGAAAATACATTCTGTTTTCCGATGGCACTATAGGTAATATTATTTAATCGGTCAATAATGAACAAAATTGAGTATAAAACTCTGTATTTCTCATCTCGCTCCATGACCTGCAACTGAGTCGTTATGGACCGACGACTCCCTGCGCCGAGGTGGAGCGGATGCGCTTAGGTTATCTCTCGGGAAAGCGGCTGTGAAATCTAAACGGGAATGGTTTTAGTGCGGGGGGATGGCGGACTTTGCTTACCTGTTTTGAAAAGTCGAGGAAGTAGAGGGATGCCACGAGTCCGTGCAGAATCGGCCACAATCGGCGGGGACTATGTGACAGTGGCCGGAGAGCTGAAAGCGAAGGAGAACACCGACGAACCCTGATCCCGGGTTATGGCCGAGCACGGGAAAGGGCCGTCCCTGCCCTTTCCCGTGAACCGCGTGTGCCGCCGATGTCAGCCGACGAAAATCGTTTCTTGTACTTCCGTCACTTCAGCCCCACGGCCTGAAGGTGTAGGCGAAGGAGCCGCTCGGGCGTAGATCGGCCCGTTAACCTCCGGAGGCAGTGTTCGCGGCATTGAGCGCACGCACGCCGCGACGGATGATCGCTCGGCATGGCGCAACCCTCGCCGGGGAAACCCGGAACTTCCGTCCATTCATGATTTCGTCATGGTGAGTCTTTCCGTCCCTCTGATTTGCCTGAAATTCGCTCCCTGGCTGACACAGTGCAGCGCAAGGTCCGCATCGACCACCCTGGTGCCCGAAAGGGCATGCACGCCATGGTCAAAGAGCACGGGAGAAAGAGGCACCGTATCGCCCAACATGACGACATAGGCCCCGGGATCGCACAATCCGAGCAAATGCCCGAGCGTATGGTTCGTCAGGGAAGTACCGGTAATGGCCACAACGTCGGCCCGAGGAATCAGGCGGTCGGCTTCTTCTTCCTCGAAATCGTCCTCCCCCGGATTTTTCTCGATGACCCAGAGTTCCTTGACCCGTTCGCGCACCCTGGGGATGAAGGGAAAATGTCCCACAATCGCCACTCTTTTCCCTTCGCCCTTCCGCAGGATCACTTCGGTGGCATTGAGTTCGGTGCATGAATGAGTATCCACTTCGAGAAGCGAATTCAGCGTGGCATGCCGACGGCCGCTTCGAGGAGACTGTCCGAGTAAGCCATTTCCGCAAGTTCCCGCGGGGTTTTGTCCAACAGGAAACCGGGCTCCTTAACGAGCGGGCCTTCCTGCTTCAGCGCATCTTTCGGCAGCGTGGCGGCGAGTCCGCAATGCCGCGTGACCACTCCTGTATGGAATACCCCCTGCCGTATGTCCATCACGGGGGCATTGAAGTCGAGCGTCGAAATCAAGTCATCGAGCACCTTCATGAATCCTCCTGCCCGCGATACATTCCCCACCGTCGGCGTTTTCGTCCATGGTTTGTCGTACGACCGAATAGAAAATCCGGCCTCCCGTGAGAATTGCTTTCACCTTCTCAGCCTTGACGTCTTTTAAAGACGATATCTCCATGCGGGTGGTTGACGTATCGAAACAGGTGTTCGTCTCCCGCGTCCAGCAAGGGGAGCACAAGGTCGGCCGTCATCAGGGCCTTCTGGACCTCCCCCATCCAGAGAAGGGAACCATTGGTAAGGACGGCCACCGGGATACCGGTCATGCTTACGATTGGTCTCCGCACGTAGGCTTGCCGCAGCGTTCTTCCCTCCCGCAGCAGGTCATGCCGGTCTGTTCCAGGGAACATCCGCCACGGTTTTGTCCGGTCTGGCCATGGCTGGCCCCCTTGAGAATAAATCCGGTGCCGCCGCTCACCAGACGCCGCAGTTTTCCGCTGCATTCCGGACAATTTTCGAGCAACGGCTCCGTCATGGCCTGGCGCTGTTCGAACTTCAGGCCGCAGGATTCGCATTCATATTCATATGTCGGCATGGGTTTCCGTCTCCTTCGGTTCGGGTTCACGATCTTTCCCATCGGGAAAGAAATCGTTCCGTGTCCCGCCACTGTTTCCACATTCGATTCCCCTGGTCAAGAACCGTTGCCGCGGTTACGACCGCTCCGCCGGGTCCTCCTTTAAAGAACGGGCATCGTCGAGCGAAAGCCCAGGCGGCGCGTTCACCTGTTTGCCGGCCGAACCGGCGAAACCGGAAAGGTTTTCACCATACGTTTCGGGTAACTTGAGTACGCAATATCCCCTGCCGTGACCGGTCATGGGTCCGTGACCGAGCGGCCCCGTTCCATCATATCCGGGCATGCGAATCCTCCTGCTCCGCGAATCCGGCGCGGGACCGCGCCAAAACATGAGCCCCGAGGGGCATGCCCGCGTGATTCGCGGCAATCGGACATTTCACCTTAAAAAGGAAAAAGACGTTGCGAGGATCGTCGCTGAGCGACTCGTAATTGCCCTGCCCCTTGGCAAGAATGAGATCGGCCGCGTAGAAACGTTGCCTAAATTCCTCGCTGCAATCGTCGAGCACGGTACCGGGCGCATCCGAGCCGTTGTCGATGACCTCGACGATTTCGTGAAGTCCAATGGACCGCGCGTCTTCCATGGTGGCGTCGTTGATGACTGGAGCGCCCCGCACCGCCACGGTCACCCGTGAGGGTGAGAGCTGTTCGATAAGCAGGCGATCGAAGACGATCTCGCCGGCGTTGTCGGCCAGATACAGAATGCTTCGCGCTTCCATCGCGGCCTTGCGGAATGCGTCCTCTTCGCCGACGAAAGTATCCGCCAAAGCTCGATCGATGGATTCAAACACGCACGATTCCGTCACGTTGGCGTTCGCCCCCATATCGATCACGTTTCCCGCGATCGCCAAACGTAACGCCGTGGCCAACGAATCGACGGCGCAGTCGATCCGGGCCTTCAGTTCCGGGAAAAGACGCTGGGCCATTCGGTTCTGATGGTTCTTGGCATCCCGGTACGGGTCATCCGTGCCGACCATGGCGCGGAGGCGACGGTGTATGAGTTGACCCATCATGGGGGCCGGTCGATTCAGGTCCAGCTCGCCGACCCAGCGCAGCGCTTCCCGGAGGATTCGTTCGTGTAGGGAAATGTCCTTCGATACCATCCTCGCGGCTTCCAATGCCTGACGAAGAAAACAAGGAATGCAATCGAGCGAAGTCTTCATAAACCGTATCAGTATCCTTTCATTACCGCTTCGTCATCCCCCTGAGCAAAACATCATTGGACATTTCCCCACGTGTGCGCAAACGCCGCTCATTCGGCCGCCGCTCTCTCTTCAATATCACCCAGCCGCTTCTTGATGAATTCCAGTTCCGACTGCAACGCTTCGGCCTGGCTCCTGAGTGCCTGCCGCTCACCATCCGGATCGGCGGCCCGGTATGCCGGCGGATATCCATAAGGGGAATCGTACCCGCCAAACCGGGCACGGCCCGGAAGCCCGGCGGCATAATACCTGTTCCGCCAGCCGAATCCACCGCCGCCGGCCCGGCGTCCCGCAACGCCCCAGCCTCTTCCGAACCCCATTCCACCGCCTCTTTCGGGAGCAGCATTCAGGTATCCCGGCATTCCAAACCCGGCGCAGAGCCCTGCCGCCCGTCCCGTCATCGCTCCCATTCCCATGGGTCCTGTTCGGTCTCCTCTCGGCATCGTCGTATCCTCCTTGTGTTGCATGTCCTTGCTATTGTCTTGTCATGGCCGTTCCACACTGCGGGCATTTGCGTTCGATGCAAGGCACACCGCGTTCGTGCGGCTCCTCTTGTCCGCATTTTGGACAAACGCAGTAACCGGTGGGGCCAGCCGCCATTGCGCCGCCCTTACGGCCCGGTCTTTGGCCGCCTTGGCCTTTTCCGCCGCCCGCGCCCATTCCTTGTCCCCTGCCTGGCATGATTCCTACCTCCCGATGCGTATCGCGCATTCCCTTGAACCGTCCGTGTCCCCGCCCGCGACATCCGGGCATGGAAAACATGTCCCCACCGAGTCCACCCGCGAGCCAGGAACCGACTACTTCCCTCAGATCGCCGGCGATGAAGGGGACTACCTGTATGCCGTAGGCTGCAACCATCGCATGCAGGGGCCGGGAAATCGCGCCGCACACCAGCGTATCGACTCCCAGTCCCACCAACCACAACGTTTTCTGAACCGAAAACTCCTCCGGCAGGGCTTCCCTTGTCTCGGCGACGATCCGTCCGGCTTCAACCTCGACGAGGTGAAGCTTCCGCGCGGTGTCGAAGACCGGCGCGATTCGGCCGTCCCAGTAGGAAAATGCCGTTTTCATTGTTTCTCTCCCACACGATGTTCACACTCAGATGGAGCAAGATCGATGCCATGATTGCCGGTCGGCTATCACAGATGTATCCTACTTAAATTACTATTCATAATAGCTTGAGAGAGTTGGCCGCAACGCAATGTAGGTGCGTATGTGCTACTGTATGGGGTAGGTACTGGTGCGCAGGTGCTACAGTGGTTTCTTCTTTCGTGCGCGGCCGTCCCTCTCGGGAAGGGAAATGCCGAGCTTCTGAATTCGACGGTACAACGTGGTTTTGTGAATACCGAGGTTCCGCGCCGCTGCCAGACGGTTGAAGTCATTTCGTTCGAGCGCGGCGCGGATAGCTTGCGCGTCGAGAATATCGTGAACGGACCGCATGTCCGTGGCTGCTCCAGTCATCGCTCCGTGCGCGGTCAATTCTCCGGGCAGGTCCGCGATACCGATAAACCCCTCGTGCCGGAGGATAAAGGCGCGTTCAAGGGCGTTTTCCAGCTCACGGATGTTTCCCGGCCAATCATAGGCTATAAGCAGGGAGAGGGCTTCCGCCGCCACCCCCCGCACGTCCTTTTGCTGTAATTGGTTGAACCGGGAGACAAACTGGTTCACAAGGAGGGGGATATCCTCTTTCCTTCGACGCAATGGGGGGAGTTCGAGCCGCACCACGTTCACGCGGTAATAGAGGTCCTCCCTGAAGAATCCGCCACGCACCTGCCCGGCCAGGTCCTTGTTGGTGGCTGCAATCACCCGGGCATCGGCCGTTTCGGAACGGGTCGCACCCAACGGCTCGTAGGTGCGCTCCTGAAGCACACGGAGCAGTTTGACCTGGAGGGCCGGACTGATTTCACCGATTTCATCGAGGAAAATGGTTCCGCGCCCGGCTAGGGCGAAACGGCCGGGCTTGTCTTTATGGGCGCCGGTGAAAGCCCCGGCCTTATAGCCGAACAGTTCGGACTCCAGGAGGGTTTCGGGCAAGGCGCCGCAGTTGACCCCGATAAAGGGAGCCTTATTGCGGGGGCTCAGCGAATGGAGCGACCGTGCTATCAGTTCTTTCCCGGTCCCGGTTTCTCCCAGGATGAGAACCGTACTGGGGCTGGCGGCGATGGCGGGCAGGACCTCGAACAAGCGCTGCATCAGGGGGCTCCTGCTGGCCAGGTCACCGACCCGGAATTTCCCCTCCAATTCCCGTCGCAACTCCTCGACCTCGGAAAGGTCCCGAAAGGTCTCCGCCCCGCCGACCAAACGTCCGTCGGAACCCCGCAACATGGCGGTGGAAACGCTGATGGGGATTTGGTTTCCCTCCGCGTCGATAATATACCCGGACTTGCCGATGATAGGCTTGCCCGTCTTCAGCGTTCGATGCAGCGCGCAATCGTTCCCGCACATGCTGGAACGAAACACCTCCGAGCAGTACCGCCCCACCGCCTCCCGACGCGACACGCCCGTGATCTCCTCCGCAGCGCGATTGAACGAGGTAATGCGCCAATCCATATCCACGGTGAAGACACCGTCCGAGATGCTTTCGAGAATCGCTTCCGTCGGCGTGCGAACTTGTGTCTTTTTGCTCTTCCGACTCGTCACCCTGAACGCTCCGGGATGTTTCCGTCTTTCCGTCAAGGGGACGGGGAAATGCCTGTCCCGGCCACGGCCGCCCTACGAAATCGTGCGGAGGAAGACCTTTTCACGGTTCCCTCACTTCAGCCCAACGGCCTTGAAAAAGGTGTAGACGAAGGAGCCGTCCGCCCGGTCCGCGATCGCCTTCAAATCGGCGATGCCCTTCTCCCAGCCGGCTTCGTTCATCATGTCCATGGACAGCGCCTTGTCCTTCACCCCCTGCACCATGGGAACGATGGTTTTCCGCACGAACCCGTCCATGAGCAGCGGCAGAGAGCAATCCATGTACACCATGCGGGGGGACACCGTTACGTCACGGACTCCCGCTTCCGCAAGCAGCGGGTACAGCCTCCGGCCGATAAGGGAGTCGCCTCCAAGGGAAGCCTGTACGTCGATGAGACAGCGCCAGGCACGTAGCCCTTCTTCGGTTTCGGGATGGAAATAGCAGGAACCGTGGTCGCCTTCGATGACGGTGATGGTCCCTCCCGGTTTCAGTACGGCCGACAGGGAACGCAGCGCATCGGCGGGGCGGTTCAGGTGTTCGAGCACGTAGCACACGAAAACGTGGTCGAAGCTCTCGGCGTCGAAAGGCAGCTTCCCGATGTCCCCCTGCATGAAACGAACGGTGTCGATCCCTTCCGATGCGGCCAGAGACCTGGCCTGTTCCAGCTGGGCTGCCGAAATGTCCATGGCGGTAATGAGGGCGCCGGGGCTGTTGCGGGCCAGCGTCACGGTCTGAGCCCCCACTCCGCATCCCGCCTCCAGAACTTTGCTTCCTTCAGGATAACGGGTGTCGCTATGGAGAAGGTCGCGCACCGTCCGCGCCTGGTCGTGCAACCGCTCCGATTCCCGCTCCGTATAGCCGTGTACGTACGATCCCGCCGTCAATTCATTCGTTTGCATGTCCCGTCAGAACCTCCTGCTGCGAAAGATGTCGATGACCATCCATACCCCCAGGATGGCGGAAAAAAGGTACCCGATGATGCCCAGCAGAGAATACCCGAAAGCCAGGGGTTTGATTTCGGCCACCAGGATCATCGACGATCCGATGATCAGTGAGCCGATGATGATGGCGAAGGCGAGCTTGTTCGCTGTTTCGTCGATGATGTGGGTGAGGTTTGCGAGCCCCTTGTGCTCAAGATTCATGCTGAACTTGCCGGTTTGCAGCTTGGCGAGCAGCTTCACGGCCCTCCGGGGAAACGCCGCCAGATCCAGAAATGCTCCTTTGGAAAGCTTCAGTACCCGCCCGCTCTTCCGGAACGGGTTCAGATGGGAAATCTTGATCGCAGCCACCATGGGCTTGAGCATCTCAACGATGTTCAGGTCCGCGTACAGTCGTCGCGCCGTCCCCTCCCCTTCGAGCAGCGCAATGGACATGTGCGCCAGCTGGGGTGGGGTGGCGATGCGATGTTTGCGGAACAGATCCATCAGGTCCAGCATGAATCGCCCCACGCTGCGCTTGCGTTCCTCCACCAGAAAAAAGCTGTCCAATATTTCCAGGACCCCGCGTTCCAGCGTGGAAGGGTAGTCCGCGAATTCGTCATCCACCAGCTTGAGCCACGCCTGGATGAGCGTCTCCTCGTCCGCGTCGGCGAATGCCTCGATCACCTCCAGGATGCGTTCCCGTTCGGTGGCAGTGATGCGCCCTACAATGCCCCAGTCGAGAAAACAGAGTCTTTCCGCGTCCACGACCATGACGTTGCCGGGATGCGGGTCGCCATGGAAAAATCCATACTCGAAAATCTGGCGAAAGACCGATCGAATCCCGATTTCCGCCAAAGCTTTCCGCTGTTCTTCAGTGCCTTCGAACCCGTTCACCGTTACGCCGGCCACGTATTCAAGGGTGAGCACACGCTTGCCGCAGTATTCGTCGTACACGCGCGGCACGAAAACGTCGGCGCGGCCCTTGGACTTCCGGTCGAATATTTTCATGTTGAGGGCTTCGCGACGAAAGTCCATTTCCCGATTCATGGTAATTTTAAATTCCGCTACCAATCCGGGGAGATTGACGACTTTTATCTCATTGGACATCTGGTGGAGCGTACGTGCCAAAATGTCCATGATCTCCAGATCGGCACGGACCACGGCTTCGATCTTGGGCCTACGCACCTTTACCGCCACTCCCTGCCCGTTTTTCTTGAGCACGGCGCGGTGAATCTGGGCCACCGAAGCACTGGCCAGCGGAGTGCTGTCGATAAAAGAGAAGAGTTCTTCGACGTTACGGCCCAGGTCGAGGACGATCTGCTGCCGAATGAGCGAAAAGTCCACCGGTGGCACGCTATCCTGAAGTTTTATCAGCTCAAGAACGTACGATTCCGGTATCAGGTCCGGCCTCACGCTGGCCACCTGGCCGAATTTGATGAACGTGGTGCCCAATTCCTCCAGGACCCTACGTACCCGCTCCGGCGCCGTCAGGTCTTCCTGGATGCGCGTGAAATGTCGCCCCAGAAACTCACGGCCGATGGGCAGACGGTTCACCAGGTCGTCGAATCCGTATTTGAGCAGCACCAGGATGATGTCCTTCATCCGCGCAATATCCCGTACCGCCCGGAAATTGAACATGCGCAGCTCCTACTCGGTCATTACGCCGGTCTCCGCGCCGGAAGCCTTCTGTTTCTTTTCCAGCTCCGCAACCCGCTTTTCGAGGTCCTGCAGTTCCGATCGGGTGGCCAGATTCATGGACTGAACCGCCTTCTTCACCATCTCGGAAACCCTGTCCTGAAAGTCGGACCCCATTTTTTCGCCCTCCTTCACCATTTCATTAATGAAGCTCTGTGCGTCACCGGCGCTGATTTTTCCCTCTTCCACCAGCCTCCGCGTGGCTTTCTCCACCGCTTCCTTTGTAAGGGACAACGCACCTAGACCGGCCAGGAGACTTTGTTTGATAAGATCCAGCATCATTCCCGTTCCTCCTTGTCTTTTCCGAATCAGCTCTTCCCTCCACCGATAAACTCGCGACATACCTGCACGCGGGTGAACCGACTTTGCGCTTCACTCCCGCGCGTCTGCTGATTAGGTTTAGCATATGATTAGGTAACAGCGCATCCACCGACTGAATGTCAAGGGGGCGTATGCTCAAAGGTTTCTCTTTCCATCATATCCTCATCCCTCCGTGGGGAGGAAAGAAAATAATGAGAATCGTCGATGCGGTATTAACCAATGGGAGGAAAATGCCGACAGAAAATTGAGAGGGTTTCTCATTGCGAAGCGAAACCTTCGATCCTCAACGGATACGAGGTGAAAACCGATGAAGTATACCATTCTTATACGTCCGTCGCGTTTGGTCATGCTGTGCGCCGCCGTGGCGATTCTGTCCGGTGCGGTATCGGTGGGTCCGGCGGCCGCGGAAAATTCAACGGCCCCGGCCGGACCCTACCAGATCCCGCAGTTTCCCCAAAACCGTTCACTGCAGGATCAGATATACGGTCCGCGAAATGCGGATCCCTACGGAGGCCGAGGGCACACTTTTCAGCAGCAGCCTCAACAGCAACCGGTCGCTCCCGCCCAGATCTACAACAACGGCGCCCCGCAATCGCAAGGTGCCGCATGGTTGACCTATGAGGGCCGGGAAGGCTTCTCGCTACGGTACCCGCAGGGCTGGAACGTTCGGCCCGACGGTTCCGGGCGTATCACCGTTCAGGGCCGGGACGGAGAAACGGCCCTCATCTGGCCCGTCATGATCCGCCGCCCGCTGGACGAACGCGGGGCAGCCTCGGTGCTCGGCACTCTGGCCACGCAGGCCGTTCCCGACGTTCAATGGGGGCGGATGCGAATGGTCGACCGATCCTTCCTGCACGTATCCGGCCGGGGAAGAACCACGGCCGCTTCCTCGTCCTTTCGTTGGGCTTCGGGTCAACAGGGAACCATAGGAATTTTCTTCATGGCCCGTGCGCCGGAAGCACTCTACCCCCAGCGGCAGGAAACGTTCACGACCATCTTCGGCAGCTTCGTTACCGCAAAAGCCGCTGCATCCGGACAGCAGGGACCAGCAGCCCCGCCGATGCGATCGGTGCGATGGTCCGATCCCAGGGAGAACGCCTTTTCCATTGAGGTCCCGCAGGGGTGGATCACCCAGGGCGGCCTGGAGCGCAAGTCGGCCATCGATACCCGGGCGTGGGTGAAGGCCAAATCACCCGACGGCCAAGTGCTCGTCTTTTCCGGCGATCCGGAGATACCGCCGTTCACGATCCCCAATCAGATGATGGAATGGACCGGATTTCGCGAGGGATCGTGGTATTCCCCCGACGGCGGCCTGAACCGCTGGATCGTTTCCCGCTACATGAACGGCGCGGATTTCGCCCAATCCTATGCCGGACGTCTCGGCTGCCCTCAGGTGCGGATCACCCAGCGCCGCAATCGCCCCGACCAAGCTCAGGCCATGAATGAAATGAACGCCCGCTACGGATTGCCCAGCCGGTTGGACGTCGGAGAGGTGATGTTTTCCTGTGCGGCCAACGGGCAACCGACCAACGGCTACGTCGCGGCAGGCACCACCATGACCGCGATTCCCGGAACGGAAGGCGGCATGTGGCACGTGACGATTCTGGTCGGGTTCCTCGCCGCCCAGGGACGGGAAGCCGAAGCGCAGGCGGCGCTCAAGAGAATGATCGAGTCCACGGAAGTCAATCCCGCGTGGGCCCAAGCGCAGCTCAAGACTACCGCTCGGGTTTCCGAGATCACCAGGGAGACAAACGAGCACATTTCGAACATCATCACGCAAACGTACGAATCCCGGCAGGCCACTCTGGACGAAGTGTACCGCAAGTACGACAACTCCATCCGCGGACAGGAGGACGTGAGTGACCCGCAAACGGGGCAGACCTACAAGGTGGAAAGCGGATCGAACTACTATTGGGTGGACGCCTTCGGTACGGTGCTGGGGACGAATATTTACGAAAACCCCAATACCATGGTGTACCACGAGGCAACGAGACTGGACTAGAATCCTGGCGGAAGTAAGCACTGTATGCTACGAAATACCTCTCGGCAATGAACATCGACGGCGGTGAGGAGGGACGGAGCATGAACGAGACGGTGCGCCGGGCAATCTTCCGGCAGGTGGAAAAGGAACCCTTCGCGCAGAAGTTCAACCTGCGGCTGGTGGACCTGGACGAAGGGTACTCGCGGGTGGAGGCGACCTTCACGCCGGGCATGGAAAACCTCTTCGGCATGGCCCACGGCGGAGCCGTTTTCGCGCTTATCGACGAGGCGTTCGAAACGGCGTCGAACTCCCACGGCACCATGGCCGTG
The DNA here is from genome assembly GCA_963826125.1 of uncultured delta proteobacterium. GTDB lineage: Bacteria > Desulfobacterota > Desulfarculia > JACQYL01 > CAWGVV01 > CAWGVV01. The sequence continues at coordinate 3,322,978 of CAWGVV010000001.1, forward strand.
GCCCTCAACATGTCGGTGAATTACCACTCGTCGCCCGCCAAAGGCACGCTGCTCACGGCCGAAGCCCGGGAATTCAGCCTCACCCGCAAGACGGCCCATTACGACATCAGGGTAGTTGACGGCGACGGCGCGCTGGTGGCTTCCTGCACCGCGCTGGTGTACCGGAAGAAAGACCCGCTCCCCTTTCTGTAGCTCGCTCGTGGGACAGCATCACCTCTGAAAGCGCAAAGCCCGCAGCTCTACGAAAGGATACGGGAGCGCCAGTCGTCCGGCGTCTCGCCATTTTCCCTTAGAGCGTAATCAGCTCATACGGATCATTGCCTGCGACATGAAATGCCTTTTCAGCACCCGCTTCGTATTGGATACGGGGCGCCATCCGTTTTACCGGTTAGAGACCGGTCATTTTTTCCTTGGATTCTGGGTACCGTGTCCCCAAGATTGTGATCTTTGAGACCGCGCCGTCGATCTCACGCAGGTCCTCGGACGTAAGTTCGACCGCAGCCGCTCCGATGTTCTCTTCGAGACGCGAAATTTTGGTGGTGCCCGGGATCGGTACTATCCAGGGCTTCTGCGCGAGCAGCCAGGCAAGCGCCGTCTGGGCCGGTGTCGCGTTCTTCCGGCCTGCTATCGCGTGCAGAAGATCGACCAGAGCACGATTCGCATTGCGTGCCTCCGGCGTAAAGCGCTGGAGCTTGGTGCGCAAATCGGACTGGTCAAACGTCGTTGATTCGTCGATTTTTCCCGTGAGGAAACCTCTGCCGAGAGGACTGAAGGGAACGAGCCCGATGCCGAGTTCTTCCAGGGTCGGCAGCAATTCCTCTTCAGGCCGTCGCCACCACAGAGAGTATTCGCTCTGGATGGCGGTCACCGGCTGGACCGCGTGGGCGCGGCGGATTGTTTTTACTCCCGGCTCGGAAAGGCCGAAATATTTGACCTTTCCTTCCCGGATGAGATCCTTGACGGCTCCCGCCACATCTTCGATCGGCACCTCGGGGTCGACACGGTGCTGATAGAAAAGATCGATGACGTCGGTCCTCAACCGCTTGAGTGAGGCCTCGACGGTCTGCTTGATGTGCTCCGGCCGGCTGTTCGTGATCTGCTGTTTGCCATCGTCTCCGAAGGCGAAGCCGAACTTGGTGGCGATCACCACCCGGTCGCGGAAAGGCGCGACCGCCTCACCCACGAGTTCCTCATTGGTGAACGGACCATACATTTCAGCCGTATCAAACAAGGTGACGCCGCGCTCGACGGCGGCGCGGATCAGCGCGATTCCATCCCGTTTGTCCATGGCCGACCCGTAGCCATAGGTTATCCCCATGCATCCGAGTCCGACGGCGGATACTTCCAGGCCGTTTTTTCCTAATTTACGTTTTTGCATTTTCATCTTCTATCTCCTGTTTCAAAGTGATCGATCACTTCGGAGCAAGTTCACCGTACCGGTAGGGGCCGTGACTCCTCCGTCCATGAGGAAGTCGCTGCCGGTGATGAACGCTCCGTCCGGCCCCATCAGAAGAGCGCCAACGGTTCCGACCTCTCCTGGGTACCGGCACGCCCGGCAGGACACAGCTCGATCATACGCCTGTAGCCTTCACCACGGGGACCGGTCAATTCGTCCTTGGCAAGCGGAGTGATAATGATGCCGGGGCTGATCGGGTTGACCCGCGCACCGCGTTCGCCCCACCGTACCGCTTCGGGCATTACCCGTAGCGAGTTCCCGCGTTTGGAGATTTGGTAGGCGTGGAGCGGGTCCGTCACGTGGTCTGGTTGGAGCATCGGAAGTGCGAGCAACTCATCGGCGGGCGTGGTCGCCAGCGCCTTGTTATGCTCGGGGGTCAGCGCTGGGAGACGGTGCCCCGACTGAGAACCGATAACGACGCCCGCTCCGCTGTGCGCAATGATGTTTCCGAACTCCTCAAGTACGAGCGCGGTACCATATAGATCGACCTGTAGGATCGTGGCCGGCGATGTCTGCGTGGAGGAAACACCGGCGGCAGTCGCCTGTTCGGTGCGCCGCCGTTACGCGACGTCAAGCGCTTGCATCAAATTGCCGCCGGTGAGAAACCATAGTAAGTGTGATCTCTTCTAAGCTCTGAATATTCGGAGCGAGAGAAATCCAAAAAATCTTTGCCACAATATGAACTTGGATAAAATAATTTAAATGCTGGGCAGTTACGAATATCTGCCACCCAGTATGGGTTGCCTCTTTTTCAAAGGAAAGCGTATTGGATGATCCGGTTCTCCACCTCGCAACGCTGTTTGGATGCAACTCGGTCAAGGTGGAAAACACGTTTTCAGCAAAAACAAAACAACAAAGCCGGGACCAACCCCTGGCAACAGCCGCATCGGTTCTTCTTCAGCCACCGCGCATCTCGTATCACGATCCGCTGAATTCCTTCACCTTCACCAAGGCCACGCCGTTCTTCCGATAGAGCAGGTCGTAGCTCTTGATGCGGTCCAGCTTGTCCGCGCGGGTCAGCACCACGTCGCCCGCGCGGGGCGTGCGGGTTTCCGCCGTCTTTTCGGTGTACACCAGGAAGCTGAACACGTTGAGCTTCCACATCACCACGTCATACCCTTGAGCCTTGGCAATCATGGCCGCTTCCTTCACCGGCTCCTGCAGTACCGAAGCAGCCAGCGGCATGGCCGTGAGGTTGACGAGCAGCAGCAGGGAGAAGCCCGCGGTGAGGAGCGCCTTCGTCTTGCTCACCGAAGCGGAGAGAAGCACGAAAACGAGCACCCCGGCCACCGCCAGAACGGAGGCCCAATAGACGGGGCCGATGGTTTCCGCGAAGGATCGCAGGATGATGACCGTGTAGGGGTCATGGATGCGCTCGGCGGCCATGGGCAACAGACAGGGCGCGATGATCAGAACTCCCACCAGGACGAACGCCGGCAACAGCAGCGCCCATTTGGTACGGACCCCTTCCAAAAACGACGGCATGAGGATGAACAGCGGCGAGTAGCCGTAGATCACGTAATGGGGGAGTTTCGTTCCGGAAAGGGAGAAGAACACCAGCACGAACCCGAACCAGAGGACGCAGAAAAGGCCCAGGTCGTTCTTTATCACCGATTTGCCTTCCCGGACTCCCCTTATCAACAGGGTGGTATAGGGAATGACACCCGCCAGCACCACAGGAATGTAGTAAAAGAGGCTGCCCGCATGCCCCTCGAACGAAGTCCGGAACCGGTTGACGTTGTGCTTGAGAAAAAAACCGTCGATGAACGCCTTCCCCTGATCCAGGTAGGCCAGAACATACCACGGTCCCGCCACCACCAGGAAAATCAGGATGCCCACCGGATTGGTCACCGCCTTCAGCCACCGCTTCAGGTCTTTTTTGCAGAGGAAAAAGAGGAAGCTCACCGCCCCGGGAATGAGGATCGCCACCGGTCCCTTGGTCAGCATCCCCAGGGCCGCGCTGAGAAAAATCCCATACAGGAATCGAGCGCCGTTGGTTTCATAGTACCGGTAGAGGCAGAACATGGACGCGGCCACGAACAAGTTCAGCAACGCGTCCGCGATCGCCGCCTTGGCGATGATGGTCACCTGCAGCGCGGTAACCATGAAAAACGTGGAGAGAAAGGCGTTCTCCAGGGCGCAATAGCGCCGCACGAAGAGAAAGAGCATCGCCGCCCAGGCGATGGAGGCCAAAGCGGACGGCAGCCGCAGGGCCAGCTCGTTGAGCCCGAGCAGCTTTATGCTCGCCGCCTGGAGCCAGTAGATAAGGATCGGCTTGTCGAACCGCAGGGCGCCGTTCAGGTGGGTGATCACGTAGTTTCCGCTCGCCATCATCTCGCGGGTGGCCTCGGAAAAGGCGCCTTCGTCCTCGTCGAACAGCGGTGCGCTTCCGAGCCCGTGGAGAAAGCTGAACCAGACCGTGATGGCCAGCACAATCAGGATGATGCGAACGTGTTTAGGCGATTTCACCGGCAGCCCTCATGGACCGAAAGAGCGTGGAACGCAGCACATAGGCGATCAGCAACCCGGCCGCCGCGCCCCCGACCACGTCGCTCGGGAAATGGGCCACCACCACCATGCGGCTGATCGCCACGAGAAAGCCCCCGATGAAAAAGAGCACCCGATAGCGAGGGAACAGCCAAGCAAAGGCCAGGGCCATGGATGCGGCGGTGGCCGAATGGCCCGAGGGGAAGGAACTCCATTCCGAGCTGAACCGGAAGAAATGGAATCCGTAGATGTTCTCGTCGAGGAGCAACGACGGCCGCGCTCTGCCGAACAGGAATTTCAGCACGTCCACAGCGAGTCCCGAAGCCACGACGCAGGCGAAAATGAATGCCGCTTTCCGGGCGACTGCCGGACGTCTCGTGCGGCACAGCAGGAACAGGACGGCCGCGGGGATGAAGAACATTTCCGAACGTCCGAACCAGGTGACGACTTTGAATATGCCCCCGATCACTCCCCGCTTGTGCTCCTGAAAGAAAAACGTCAGAGGGGCGTCGACAACAAAGTACAGCGGCACCATCAGGAGCAGGGCACCCAGGAGCACCGTCCAGATCATTTTTCCATTTACGCCGTTGTTATTCATTTCTTGCTCGATCAAAAAACGCGTACCCCGGGGCCGTCGGGAATCCGAACCTTTACCTGTCGCCGGTTCCCTTTTTTTCCACCTTGTACAATCCCGCGTCGACTTTCGCAAACCTTTCATGCATGGAAAGCTCGGCTTCCCGCGTGAGTTTCCAGCCGGTGGCCGCGGCCACCCGGCCGGCGAGGTCCTCTTCGGTGATGAGCCAGTCCGGAGGCCGTTTCGCCAACTCCTCCATCGTCCCGTCGGGAACGTGTTGCCCCAGTTCGTAGGAGATGAGCGGATGGGTCTTCCATACCCGGACCGATTCGTTACCCGCCTTCTCCCGTACTTCCGCGGTAAAGGCCCGCAGCCGGGGATAGAGGTCCAACGGATGGTTGTTGCCCATGCCGTGGTGGTACAAGCCGTGAAACACGATCATCCCGGCGCATATGCAGGTTACCATCGCCCTCGGCCTGGAACGCAGAAATAAGGCCGCCGCCCCCGAGGCCGAGGCCAGGGCGGCGAACTCCCAAACGAATGGGGGAACGGAATGTTTCATCAGGAAGGGCACGGCCACGGGAAGAACGAGGAGCGCCCCGGCAAAGGGAGCGGCCACCGGGAAGAGCCAGCGATTGGAGCGCGATTCCATTGCGTATCGGATGCCCAGTGCCGCCAGCATGAACACGGGCGGATATACGGGAAGCAGATGATCGTGACGTTTTTCAGGGACGATGGCGAGAAGCGCCATCATGGCCAGCACCCACAGGAGCAGATACCGCACGTTGCGCCATTCTTCCCGTTTCCGGGCAAAGAACGCCGCCACTGCGGCCACGAACGCCCAAGGGGCGATGCGGGCGAACAGGATGGGCACGAAATAGTAGACCGGATCGAACTTCTGCGTCATGCCGGGAATCCGTTCGGCAATGTCGGTGTCCACCACGATCTGACGAAAAAGGGGCATGTTCCAGACCGCCGCGTAGTATGCTCCCGCAATGGCCGCCAGAACGAGTACGCCCGGCAGGAGTTTCACTACCGAAGCCGGGCGACGGTAAGCACCCGTATGGTAAATCCATACCGCTAACCACGCCGCAAAGAGGGCCGGAGCCGCCGGTCCCTTAATGAGCGCGCCGATCCCGAGCAGCAACCCGACAGCAAACGACGTGGACAGCGTGGCGGGACATCGCATGACCGCGTAAAAGGCTCCGTACAACGCCAGCGTCATGAGCATGTCCGTGCGCGCGAACCAGACGAGCTTGATGAAATGGTGGTTGGCCATGCAGATCACGACCGTCCAGAAACCCGTTTCCCGGTCGAACAGGTCGCTCGCCATCCGGTAGAGGAGCAGCAGAAGGCCCAATCCGGCCAGCAGGGAGGGCAGCTTCAGCACCCAGGGTTGGGTGGAGTGGAAGAGCCATGCAAAGGCGACGGCAATCCAGTTGTACAGGGGGGGCTTGGTGGCGATTTTTCCCGTGACTTCGTACTGGAGCAGCCAGTGGCCGTTATGGAGAATATCCATGATGTAGCCCGCCTGCTTCTGCTGGTCGCCTTCGAAGAAATCGATGGGAGCCGTCGTCCGCACCACAACGAGCAGCAGGAAGAGCGCCGCCGCAACCGCGGCGCCTCGTAAGGGCCACCCCGCGATTCCGGAAGTACTATGAGCATGATCGTCGTTCATCCCGCAACCATGGCCGGGGGATAGGGCGTCTGTCAAGAAAAACGGAGGGGGAAAAGCGATGACGGGAGAAGAAAAAACGATCGCGACGGAGGCTCTTCGCCTCCGCCGCGGAAGACTGCGACGAGCGCCGGTTACCTGCCTTCCCGCAACCGACGGTCCCAGTCGAATTCCCGGTCCGTCACCGCCTCTTCCATGCGTCGCGTTCTCCGGTCCAGGTTCTCATACATCCGTTTCAGCCGGTTCACGGCCATGGTACGGGAAGAGGCGAAGCTGTTGTAGAATTCCGCGTCGTCCTCGCTTTTGAAAGGAACCACCGGCTCTTTTTTCATGAGCAGCGCGGCGATCAAGTAGATGCCGGTCACGGGCCAGAACCCCGTGAAAATCAAGGCCGCCACCGCGATGGCCCGCACCCAGAAGACGGGTGCGTCGAAATAATCGGCCAAGCCCCTGCACACGCCGAGGATCCTGCCCGACCGCGAACGGTAGAGCCCCCGCCCTTCGGTTCCGTCCATCATTCGTGAGAACGACCGCCGTCCGTCGCGCCAGCGAGAGTGAACATTCTCGTTCCAGCGGGAGTGGAAACTGCCCCTCCGTTCCGAACGCCTGCAGCACGTCATTTTTCCCGCTCCTTCCTTTCCCGATCGAAGAGAATGGTTTCCAGGGACTCGATCCTCTCTTCCATACGCCTGAGGCCCTGATGAAGTTCCTGGATCAGCTGGGTTTCGTCGGCCATCGCCTTGTCCCGCTTGCCGCTCGAACCCCCGGTCCCGACCTTCACCGCCCAGACCAGGAAAAACCCGGCCACGGCCACCAGAGGAATACCCAGCACCAAAATCACTACCACCGTGGCCAATCCCATTTTCTTATTCCTCAGCAGCTGCCGGGGCCGGTCGCGTCATCGGGCGCGAGGGGTCGGTTTCCCGCTTCGTCGCCCGTTCCTTGATCGCCTTCAGCTCGCGTTCGATTTCATCGTCGACCGCCAGCCGGTCGAACTCGTCTTCAACCGCCGGTTTCCGGCCATAGTTGACCAGATCGGCTTCGGCCTCCATGCGCTCGATGCGGTTTTCGAACTGCTCGAACCGTACGAAAACGTCGGACGTATCGAACTTGCGGATGTCCTCTTCGGCCCGTTTCTTCTTTTGCGCGTGGACGTGCCGTTGAATGAGCATGCGCTGCTTCTCCCGGGCCGTGGCGAGCTTGTCTTCGATCAGGACCATTTCCTCACGGTAACGGTCGATGAGCGTGTCCGCCCGTGAAACTTCCTCTTCCATGGTTTCGGATTGGCGGCCGTACCGCCGCTTTTCGGTCAGGGCTTCCCGTGCCAGATCCTCACGCCCTTTCTCCACCGCCAGCTCCGCTTTTCCGGCCCATGACCGCGACCGGCCCAGAGCTTCTCCCTGAGCCCTTTCGGCCCGTTTCTTGGCGGCGATCACGCCGGCGCAGGACGCCTTCAGTTCGACCAGCGTATCCTCCATTTCCTGGATCATGAGCTTTACCAGCTTTTCCGGGTCTTCCGCCCGGTCCAGCATGGCGTTGATATTCGAACTGATAATATCACGAACTCGGCTGAAAATTCCCATGATTCTTTCCTTTCTCACCTGACGGGTGACGTTTGATCTTATTCTTGGCAAGATGTTTGCCAAAAGAGGCATAAAAGCAATTGCACTGTTTTTACCGATAGTTACCATGCGGCAGAACAATTCACCGGACGAAACGGATCGCACATAAGAACCATATCATGGTATTTTTAACCACTTTATGGTAATAGTATGGCATGGCAGCGCGCGAACCGGACACTCGCCCCAAAGAGGCTATCGGACAATCGGAAGTTTTCCTCACCTTCCAGGAACGTCTGTCCCGGGCGGCCAAGGTGGACCGGCCGGTGCTCATCGTGGGCGAACGCGGCACCGGTAAGGAACTCGCCGCCGTGCGCCTTCACTACCTCTCCGGTCGCTGGCAGGGCCCCCTGGTCACCCTCAACTGCGCGGCGCTCGCGTCTTCCCTGTTGGAATCCGAATTGTTCGGCCACGAGGCCGGGGCTTTCACCGGAGCGGTTCGCCGCCGTCAGGGACGATTCGAACGGAGCCACGGGGGCACCCTTTTCCTGGACGAAATCGGCAACACGCCGCTGGAAGTGCAGGAGAAGATCCTGCGGGTGGTGGAATACGGCCGGTTCGAACGGGTGGGGGGATCGGAACCCGTGTCGGTGGACGTGAGGATCGTGGCCGCGACCAACGCAAACCTCCCGCTGCTCGCCGCGGAGGGAAAGTTCAAACTCGACCTTCTGGACCGGCTTTCCTTCGAAGTACTCACCCTGCCGCCGCTCAGGGAACGCACGGGGGACATTTCCTACCTGGCCAATCACTTCGCCGCACGCATGGCCATGGAGCTGGGGCTGCATGAAGCGCCGACGTTCGGCGAGGAAGCCTCTCTGGCGCTGGAGCGCCACCCCTGGCCGGGAAACATACGAGAGCTGAAAAACGTGGTGGAACGGGCCATCTACTCCGCAAGCGGACCGGAGATCGAACGGATCGTGTTCGACCCCTTCGGCGAGGGTCCGGGCATACCCCCCGTCCCGACGACGACTCAACCGCCGGCCCCGGAGTTCACGGGAACGATTTCGCTGAACACGCCCCTGCGGGAACAGGTCGATGCGCTGGAAACGTCGTTATTGGAAGAAGCGTTGCGGCAGGCGAAATATCATCAAAGGAAAGCTGCGCGGTTGTTGGGCCTCACCTACGACCAGTTCCGGGGGCTTTACCGCAGGCATGTCGCCCGCATGCGGAGCTGAAGTGAGCAAAACCGCCACCGTGGGGCGGGGTAAAAAAAGAAAAGGTCGGAAAGCTTTCGCCAACCGACCAACTTGAAATATAGTATAGTTCAAAACGGCTTCCGCCGTCAAGTGAAAAATGAACGAGTCGCGGGAATCCCCATCATCGAGGGTGTCGATAACGCCGTTCCCAACGGAACACGGACGAAAGCCGGGGTCGGAAAGTGTTTGAAAGAATCGGATTACGGATTGCGTCCAAAAGACGAAGCAAGGAAAAAACGCTCGTTCATCGACAGCTTCATGCGGGGACGAGTATCACGAATCGGCCGGCGATCGGAACGGTAGCCGGTCCTGAATCTCGAAAGCGGAGGGGTAAAAAAACAAAAAAGCCGGTAGGCTTTCGCCAACCGACCAACTGAGACATAGTATAGGTCAAAACTGCTTCCGCCGTCAAGAGAAAAATGAATGGTCCGTGTAACCCCCAATCATCCCCGCGAAGGAACGACGCTTCAAGCATTCTTTCTGTCCTTTTTTTCACTACTGCCCTTGAGCCCACCTGTGCAAGTGGATATAGTGATTGGACTACCCGCTACCGAAAGACAACGACGCGCGCGCATTTCGACGCGCACGGAGAGGCAAGAACAGGAGCAGAGTATGCTGATAATCGAAGATTTGCAGGTGGAGCTGGCGGGGAAAATTATCCTCCAGCACATTGACCTGGAAATAAAACCCGGTGAGACGCACATCCTGTTCGGGCCCAACGGCTCGGGCAAAACGTCGCTCCTCATGACCATCGTCGGCTACCCCCAATATAAAGTGGTGGCCGGGAAAATGACGTACAAGGGCCAGGACATCACCTACATGCCCATCGACGAGCGGGCCAAGCTCGGCATCGGCATGTCGTACCAGCGCCCCCCCACCATCAACGGCCTGAAGACCCGCCAGATGGTCGGCATATGTGCGGGAGGCAGTGAGGTGAACACCGAGGTGCTGGCGGCCCGGGTCAATTTCGCCGACTTCCTCGACCGGGACGTGAACGCGGGGTTTTCCGGCGGGGAGATCAAACGTTCGGAGCTGCTCCAGCTGATGGCCCAGAACCCGGACCTCATGCTTTTCGACGAACCGGAATCCGGCGTGGACCTCGAGAACATTCAGCTGGTGGGCCAAACCATCGGCGAATTGCTGCAACGAGAGCCGGACGTTCATTCGTTCAAGCCCATTCTGAGCCAGAAACGCGAACGAACCAAGATGGGGCTCATCATCACCCATACGGGATACATTCTGGACTACGTGCTGGCGGACAAGGGGCAGGTCCTGTACAACGGCGTGCTGAGCTGCCTGGACAACCCCGAAGAAATTCTGAAATGCATAAGCGAACACGGATACGAGGAATGCGTGCGATGTACGATCAAGAGTCACTGAAGGAGAAAGCGAAGCAGGCGGTGAACAAGCCCGCCGCCATCGGCCCCGACATCGACCTGAGCCAGTACGACAGCTCGCAGGTGGAGCACGAGTACCTTTCGGATAATGCGCTCCATTCCATATCCGGCCGGGAGAAGGATCGGTTGACCATGGCCGGGCTCGATGTCCTGGAAGAGGAACGGGGCGGCACCTATTTTCAAAAGGACACCCAGGTCATTCACTGCAAAACCACGCAGGAAGGGATCGAGGTGATCCCCATCCGCAAAGCGCTGCGCGAGAACGAGTGGATCCGCGAATACTACTGGAAGCTCGTATCCCCGGACGTGGACAAATACACGGCCGCCGCGGAACTGAATCTGCACGACGGGTACGTAATCCGGGCACTGCCCGGAGCGAAAAGCGTATATCCCATACAGGCGTGTCTCTACATCGATAAAGACAACCTGCAGCAGAACGTGCACAACATCATCATCGCGGAAGAGGATTCAGAACTGCACATCATCACCGGATGCTCCACCTCCGAGCACCTCAAGAGGGGCATCCATGTGGGAATTTCGGAATTCTTTATCAAAAAGAACGCCAAGCTCAGCTTCACCATGATCCATAACTGGGCCGAGGACATGGCCGTTCGCCCGCGCTCCGTGGCCCGCGTTGAGGAAGGCGGCCTTTTCCTCAACAACTACGTCTGCATGAAACCGGTCAAAACGCTGCAGATGTATCCCACGGTGCACCTGGTGGGCAACGACGCCGTGGCCCGAATGAACAGCATCATCGTGGGCAGCCCCGGGTGCGAATACGACCTCGGCGGCCGCGTGATATTGAACAACCCCGGCTGTCGGGCCGAAATCATCGCCCGAACCATCTCCAACGGCGGGAAAATCATCGCCCGGGGCCATCTCGTGGGGAATGTTCCCGACATCAAGGCCCACCTCGAATGCAAGGGGTTGATCCTCAATGGAGGGATCATCCACGCCATTCCCGAACTGGAAGGTCATGCCGAAGGCGTGGAAATGTCGCACGAAGCGGCGGTGGGCAAGATCGCCCAGGAAGAAATCTGCTATCTCATGTCGCGCGGCCTGAGCGAAGACGAAGCTACCTCCACCATCGTGCGGGGATTTCTGCACGTGGACATCCAGGGGCTGCCGGCCAAGCTGCAGGCGGAAATCGACCGGGCCATCGAATCCAGTAAAAAAGACGTCATGTAGCAATCCTCTCTTTACCGGCAAGCACATTCCCGGCGACGGCCGTTTCTTCTCTGAAACGGCCGTCGCATGGTGGAAACCTCCCGATTTCCTCGTCTCGGCACTGAAAAGAAGGATCACGGCCTCGATCCGGAAACCAAAGTCTCTCCCGCTTTACCGGCACAGAGGAGATCTGCTGCGGTAAAGGACCGGGAAGGGGTGAACTGCCGGCCGGAAGGCGCAGGAGGCGGGAAACGGTCTGGTGAAAGCGACCGCATGTCCGCCTTGCTGTGTTCCTTGCTCGATTACTCCAAATCGGGTACAACCGCTTTAAACTATGAAACGGTGTCGCTGACCGAAATCGTGAATTCCACGGTGAGCGGCCTGGAAGCATTGATAGAAGCGACAGGGGGAACGGTGGCGATCGGTGAACTGGCGGCCGTGGAAGCCCATGCCCCGCATTTACGGCGTCTTTTTCATAACCTTATCGAAAATGCGTTGAAGTATCGGAAGATTCCGAGCCGCCGATGGTTATTGTATATGCAAAGGTTGAAGGATCGATGTGCCGTGTTTTCGTGCAGGACAACGGTATCGGTTTCGACGAGCAGTATGGTCGGAACATTTTCAAGCCGTTCGAACGACTCCACGGGATGATAGTCCCTACGGCGGTACCGGAATGGGACTGGCGGTTTGTAAGAAAATCGTCGACCGTCATGGTGGGGATGTCACCGTGCGGAGCACACCGGGACAGGGGACGACGTTCATTCTTACCCTTCCCCTCTCCCACAAAGAGGAATCATAATGGAAGATCATCAAAGATTCACTGTCCTGGTGGCCGAGGATGATGATGACGATTGCCTTCTCGCAAAACTGGCCTTTCAGGAAATATCCGTCATGCATGACCTGCACTTTGTGCGAGACGGCAGGGAACTTCTGGATTATCTCAAAACCGACGTTTGGAGCGGCGCCAAGGGGGGCCTCCACCGGCCGAACCTGATCCTCCTCGATCTCAACATGCCGCGCATCGACGGCCGCGAGTCGCTGAAAATCATGAAATCCGATCCGGGATTGAAGGACATCCCCGTATTGATCCTCACCACGTCCACGAACGAGCCCGACATAGCTCTGGCCAGGGAAATCGGGGCGTCCTCCTATCTCGTAAAACCGGACACACTGGAAGCATGGATCGACATGCTCTCCCTGTTCTGCACGGCCATCCGCAAGAATCCGGACATTCCTTTTCAAGTGATCGGACTCTGATCCGTCCGACGAAAGTCCTTCCCGGTACCGCGTCCCGCTTGGCTCCCGGTGCGTCCGCCGGTTCCCATGAGCTTCATCCCCGTTTCTCCCGCCGACTTGGCGGGGCACATTCCCCCTTCTCGGCCGATAGCCAAACCGCCTTCCCGGACTTACCTTAAGGGCGGTGAAGAGATCCGGGGTGCGACGGAGAGGAGGTGGCGGCAATGAATACGCTCGTGGGCAGAAGACTCAGTGGGATATCGTTTCAAAGATTCAAGAGGGTCGCACGCGGCTCCCTGGTGGGAACCGTCGGTTATGTCCTGTCGCCTCTTTCGTTCTGGAACGATCTTTATGTGAATGTGCCGCTTGCTTATGTCGGGGGATGGCTGGCAAGCCTGTTTTATCGGCCCGCTTTTCTTCCGGCGTTTATAGTGAGCTATTGGATCACCAACGTGGCGGGCTTCCTGCTCATGCACCTAGGCGTGAGGGACGCCGTGGGTAAAAAAACGGGTATGTCGAAAAAATCCTTTCTGAAGGATATGGCATTTTCGACTGGCTATGTCCTTGTTCTGGTCTTACTCATCCATGTCGGGGTCCTCCGGCCGATCGATAAGTATTTCTAATTTTTTCCCCGCGGAAGCGATTGTTTTCTTTCCCGTTTTGCTCACGGAAAGGAGGTTCTTGCGAGAAAAGGAAGGGAACTATTTAGTTTTCAAGCATGCTGCCGATTTAAAACTAACCAGCGACATATTTTAAACGAGGGCCGAGGGAAGAAAGGCATAGCGAATATGGCCAGGATACTCATTATGGAGGATGACGAATTCTTTCGCCCTGTGCTCAGAGACATGCTCGCATACGAAGGGTATGAGGTGGTGGAGGCGCCGGACGGCCTCAAGGGGATGAACCTTTGTCGCGAGAAGCCCACCGACCTGGTGATCGCGGACGTCATTATGCCGGAAAAAGAGGGGCTGGAAGTGATTCGTGAACTCCGCCGCGATTTCCCGCAGATCAAGATCATCGCCATGTCGGGGGGAGGACAAATCGGTCCGGCCGACTATCTCACCATCGCCAAGAAGTTTGGCGCCCATGATACGCTCATGAAACCGTTTACCCGGGAGATACTGATACGAAGGGTGAAGAGGCTCCTCGAACCCGAGCCCTGAAAAGAAAAAGGCCTTCCCTCAACGGTCGTAAGAGGGGTGCGACCCATGAAAGGAATGATGGGCCGGACCTCTAAGACGGCGGAAAACCATGCCCCTCACCGTATTCACTCCGGTGGGGGGCTTTCAAACTATTCCCTGCCTTCCTTGTCCTTCTTGAAAACCAGGAAACTACAGAGTTTGCAGACATCAAAGCCCGGATAGGTTTCGCCCGTCCGCGGGAAGGATACGCCGCCGTCGCGCACCGTTCGCTCCAGGGTCCAGTGAACAGTGGGTTCAAGCTGGTCGTAGGGCCATATCCAGTTGACCTCACCCTGCTCGGTTTTCCCGGCGGTTTTGCTGCTGCTGCACATCTGAGTCACGTTGGGTTTGTGCGTTACGTAGCATTGGACGCAGCCGTGGCATATGGAAGAGTTCATGGTCATGATCATTTCGAACGGATGGGTATCGAAGGTCGCGCACCAGTCGTTGCCCAAGTGGTAGGATTGGAGGGGATCGCACATCCCATGGATGACATCCGGTTCAAATGGCGCCCGGTGGAGGGGAGCAGTCGCGAAGGCAAGCAATCCCCGAGGCAGCCGTTTCTTGGTTTTTATGAACTTCTCAGCCTGCTCGCGGGACTTGGTGTATTTCATGTGGCTCTTGATTTCCGATTCGTCGAGTTCCTTCCATCCCAGAACATACTTTGCGTTCAAGCAACCGAGTTTCTCCTGTGTTCCAAGCAGAATATCTCCACGCTGCCTCGATGCGGCCACAAAATGGCAGAAAGTATAGGGGTGAAGACCCACCTTGTATTCCGCCTTGGCTTTGAAATCCTGCAGTTCCTCTTCTTTAAAGAAAAATTTCACGGCCACAGGATAGTACTTCATCTTCAGGAGATTCCTGAGCCCGAAGACAATGTCGGAATGGCTTAATTTCCCGTTGTTGGCGTTTGCATTTTCCAGAAGTCCCTTAGCCAACTGGACATCGTCCATATAAATCTGAGTATCGATCATGAGTTATCCTCCCAGCAACGAAGCTAGTTTTTTTGGGATTTCTTGTAACATATTTCTCAATTAAGGAAAAGACAAAGCTAACCGCAGGTTCGTTTAGAGACGACAACGGATCGCGAGGAGGAACACCCAAGCACCCACCATATCCTGCAATTTTTTTATCTCCGATCTTTTTCCGCTCCGCGAAAACGCGCCCGTACCGCTTCCGCGTGGAGAAAGAGGCCCTCGTGTTCGGCAAGGGTGACGACCGTGTCCCGAATGGATTCGAGACCCTGTTTGGACAGATATTGGAACGTGACGCTTTTCATGAAATCGTCCACGCTGAGCCCGCTGAACATGCGCGCGCACCGGCCGGTGGGAAGCACGTGATTGGTTCCCGAGGCGTAGTCTCCCACGGGGATGGGCGCATATGCGCCCAGGAAGACCGATCCCGCATGGTTGATGCGGGGCAGCACGAGCCAGGGATCGGCCGTGAGGACCTGCAGGTGTTCGGGCGCGTATTCATTGGCGAAGGCCACGCCCTGGTCCATGTCATCGACGACGATCACCGCGGAATTGTTGCGGAGCGCCGGCTCCACGCAGTCCTTGCGTTGCACGGTTTGAACCTTCTCCGCCAGCAGCCGACACACTTCTTCCGCCAACGGTTCGCAGTCGGTGACGAGCACCGACGCCGCGTCGGGATCGTGCTCCACCTGGGTGAGGAAATCGGCCGCCACGATTTCCGGGTCGGCGGACGCATCGGCCAGTATGAGCCCCTCGCTGGGCCCGGCGGGGGAGTCGATGTCCACCGTGCCGTAGACCGCCATTTTGGCCGCCGTCACGTAGCGGTTGCCCGGCCCCACGATTTTGTCCACTTTGGGCACCGTGTCGGTGCCGTACGCCATGCTGCCCACGGCCCAGGGGCCGCCGAGCCGGAATACGGCCCCCGTCCCAGCCAGGTCCGCCGCCACCAGGGTGGCGTCGTTTACCGCGAGATCCTTGCCGGGAGGCGTACAGACGACGATGGACTTCACGCCTGCCACCCTGGCCGGGATCACGGTCATGAGCACGGTGGAGGGATAGGACGCCTTTCCCCCCGGCACGTAGCAGCCGACCGCATCAATGGGCCGCCGCATGCGCCCGGCCAGGATGCCCGGGGACACGTCGCACATCCACATCTCCCGCTCCAGCTGGGCCCGGTGAAACCGTTCGATATTCGCCGCCGCCGCCTTGATGCTCTGCAGCACCTTGGGATCCAGCCGGTCGTAGGCGCGCTCCGTGTCCTGCCGGGTAACACGGAAGCGGTCGGGCGTGACGTCTTCCTTATACATGAACCGATGGCCTTCCACGTTCGCCCGGTCGCCGTTGGCGGCGATATCCAGAACGATTTTCCTCATATCCTGATACACCGTGGAAATGTCTTCCATGGAGCGGGTGAGGACGGCCTTCTTCCGTTCCGGCGACATCTCGCGAATGCGTTCCGGTTTCAACATGTATCAATCCTTTCGCGCTTTCTTGCAAACGGGAAGACTCCGTATTATAGGGTGAAGCATACGGACCCGCCGGAGCCGTGTGGCGCTCTCTTGCGCCGTCATACCAAGGCGGTCCGAACGAATCAAGAGATAATCGGGGAGCGCCCGTCTCACGCACGGCTATCCCCCTACGATGGAGGCTGATCCCGGATCATGACCGAACGAGCCGTAGCAACTCCCAGGCCCTCTTCTTCCGTTATCCTGCTGCGCCCGGCGGGAGAAACCTATCACATCCTCTTCATCCGCCGCAGCACGGGGAGCAGTTTCATGGCCGGCAACGACGTGTTTCCCGGCGGATGCGTGGAACCGGGAGACCGTGACGACCAGTGGCTGGGCCCCAAAGGCGACGTTACACTGCAACCGTTGTCCGATGCTCTGGCCGAACGCGAAGCCCTGCCCTTCTACGCTTCCGCCATGCGGGAGCTGTTCGAGGAGTCCGGGGTGCTGCTGGCCTGCTCCGTCGACGACCCGGCCGCCAAAATCGACGTGCGTTCCGCCCTCGACCGGACACCCGACCGCGACGCTTCATTGGCCCGGGCTCTCGCCGGGCGAGGCTGTCGCGCCCGCCTGGAAGAACTCAGGCCCTACGTTCACTGGATCACGCCCATCGCCCGGCCCAAGAGGTTCGATACCTACTTTTTCATCGCCATGGCACCGCCGGAAACCGAAGCCAGCGCCGATCAGCAGGAAACGACCTCCATCATCTGGATGTCCCCTCGGGACGCACTCCGCGCCCAGGACGAGGGGAGCTTGAACCTGAGCCCTCCGACGGTCAGGATCGTGTTCGACCTGGCGCACCGTCCCACCCTTTCCTCGCTGGGAAGCGCTCTGGCGGAACCGGACCTTTCACCGGTGTTCCCGGTGCTGTGCAAAGCGACGACCGGACCGGTCATCGTGCTTCCGGACGATGCGCAATATGCGTCGGCCCGCGACGGCCTGTCCATGGAAGGCTACCGTCCCGCCGCATTCGACGACCACCCCACGCGGGTGGCGTCCATTGACGGCCGGTGGCGGCTCTACGTAGCGGATCGGCCGGTTCGGCCCTGAGAAAAGGGAGGTTCCATGCTGGACAAGATACGGAAACGAATTCTGGCCGATCTCGACGCCGTTCCCAGCGGCTTCCGGAGCGACAGCGTGGTGCGGGAGCTGATCCGGTGCGTGCTGTACGGCTTCATGAAGGAGCAGGGGCTCATCCCCGTGCCCGACTACCGGGTGCCCCGCTACCCCGAAGGCCCCGTGGACCTGGCGGCCATGAACTCCAAATACGAAATCATTTTCGCCTTTCTCAGCGGCCCCACGGTAGAGCTTGCCCACGTGAAGAGCATGGACCGGGTGGAAGCCGAACGCAAAGTCATCATCACCTTCTCGCATTATGAGAAAAAGGTGAAGGAGAGCAGCTTCTTTCTGAAAAAGGATATTGAACACCTGTACCTGTACGAAAAAACGTAGGGCCGGAAGGAGAACGAACAGGTTATGAACTGCGAAATAGTGACCATCGGGACCGAACTGCTGCTCGGGCAGATTGTGGACACCAACGCCTCCTGGCTGGCCGAAGCGCTGAACCGGGCGGGGATCGCCGTCATTCGGCACACCACCGTCGGCGACGTGATGGAAGACAATCTGCAGGCCCTGGACGCGGCCCTCGACCGCGCTTCCATCGTCATTACCAGCGGAGGGCTGGGGCCCACCGAAGACGACCTCACCCGACAGGCCGTGGCGGGGGTGCTGGGCGTGGACCTGGAATTCCGGCAGGACTTGATGGACTACATCGAAGACATTTTCAAGCGTTCCGGCTTCAAGATGACCCCCACCAACCGGCGCCAGGCCTACATTCCGGCCGGGACCGTGCCCATCCTGAATCCCGTGGGAACCGCTCCGGGTTTCATCGGCGAACGGCGCGGCTCCATCATCCTCACCCTGCCGGGAGTGCCGCGCGAACTGAAATACCTCATGACCCACACCGTGCTGCCCTATCTGAAGGAACGGTTTCACCTGGGCGACGACGTCATCCACTACCGGGTGCTCAGCGCCACGGGTCTGGGGGAGAGCGGCATCGACGCCATCATCGGCGACTTGGTTCGCGGCAGCAGCAACCCGGAGGTGGGCCTTCTGGCGTCTCCGGGCAACGTGCGCATCCGCATTTCCGCCCGTGGCGCGAACATGCTCGAAGCCAAGGCCGTGATCGCTCCCGTGGAGGCGGAAATCCGTACCCGGCTTGGCGACCTCATCTTCGGCGAGGACCTGGAAACGCTGGAAGGCGTCGTGGACCGGATCCTCAAGGAAAACGATCTTCGGGTGAGCGTCATGGAAACCTTCACCGGCGGAGCGGTGAGCGCGCGCATGAACCGCGCGGGTTCCGTCGGCTTTGCCGAGGGCCGCACCATGGCCGATCCGGACCGGTTCACGGAGTGGCTCCAACCGGGCGGCGAATCGTCGTCCCCGGAAGCTCTTGCCGGAGAAGCGGCCCGCAAGCTGCTGGCGGAAACGGGAACGGGAATGTCGCTGGCCGTGGTGGGACGTTGGGAGGAAAAGGACCGGGGATTCATTGTGAACGCCGGGTTCGGCGCCGCCGGGCCGTGGGGGGTGGTGACCGCGCTGCACGAACTCGGCGGCGACCACCAGACCATCGTGGACCGGGGGGCGATCATCGGCCTCAACCACATACGCAAAGCGCTTTTAGCCCGGCAGAGGGAACGAAAGGTCGCCTGACATGGATGCACGGCAAGTTCGCGAAGATTTGCTCCTGTTCAATCTGCGCCAGACCATGGAGGGATTCGATCCGTTCGTCGGATCGTGGATCCTTACGGGCGAACCGTGCGTCGTGGTCGACGTGGGTCCCACCGCTTCGGTCCACCTGCTCATCGACTTTCTGCGGACCCGCAACGTCCGCCGGGTCGATTATGTGCTGCTGAGCCACATCCACATCGACCATGCCGGGGGAATCGGACCGTTTCTGCAGGCCTTCCCGGAAGCCAGGGTGGTGGTGCACGAACGCGGCCTTCGCCATCTGGTGGACCCGGGCAAGCTGTGGCAGGGAAGTCTGCAAACCCTGGGCAACATGGCCGAATCGTACGGGCAAATCACTCCGGCGCCGGAGCGCGCGCTCATTCCCCATACCGACGCACACATTGACGGGCTGACGGTGCTGGAAACCCCCGGACACGCCGTTCACCACCTCTCTTTCGTCTATCGCGGCATCCTGTTCGCCGGGGAAGCGGCGGGCGTGTATCTTCCGGACCTCGGGGAAGAGTACCTGCGCCCCCCAACGCCGCCCCGCTTTCTCCTGGAACAGGCGGTGGAGAGTGTGGACCGCATGCTGGGCGCGGCCGACATGGACATCTGCTACGCCCATTTCGGCCATCGGAACAGTTCGCACGAAATGCTCGCCCGCTACCGCGAACAGCTGTATCTGTGGCGGGACATCATCGAGACCGAGTACCGCGAGGGACAAGGGGACGACCTCCCCGACCGGTGCCTTCGGGCGCTTCTGGCCGGAGACCCGGCGCTGTCGGCGTACGGTGCGGCTTCCGAGGGAGTACGAGCACGGGAATCGTACTTCATCAGGAACAGTGCGCGCGGGTACATCGGCTATCTTGCCGAGAGGGAAAAACGCGACTGAAAATTGTGTGCTTTCCTGTAAGATAATAGTTGTTCAACCATCATCGATATGTTAGAAGGCATCCGTTCAAGCGGGTGAAAGCGGTGCCGGAACGAATTTGCGTTGACAGGCCCGAACCATGATGGTAGCTTATATATTCTTAATTCTTTGGGCCGTTAACTCAGGAGGTAGAGTATCTGCCTTTTAAGCAGAGAGTCGCAGGTTCGAGTCCCGCACGGCCCACCATTTGAACATATCCGCTGACCTTATGGGAGCTTGACTCCCGGCGATGTTTTTTTAACGTTTTGCATCATGTCCCCATCGTCTAGCCTGGTCCAGGACACCGGCCTTTCACGCCGGCGACAGGGGTTCAAATCCCCTTGGGGACGTCAATTATTTCAATAGGTTAGCCCGGACAACTAACCTATTGACCTGAGCGGAAACAGTCTGGGAAACGGTTTGCTCAGGTCATCCGTTTCACTCGCCCCCCGAAGCGGTAGCATTGGGGGGTTCTTTTTTTGTGAACTCCAGAACCTTACGCGGTTGGTCGAGGCTCAGGCTTTCCAAAGCCGGGCGGGTGTCCTCTAGCCCGAGGCTTTTAAGGTAAAGGGAAGTGGTGTTCGGGTTTTTGTGGCGCAGGATGGCCTGAATTACACTCACAGGATATCCCTTTTTATAAAGTATCGAGGCTGTCAGATGTCGAATCGCATGAAAACCAAAAGCCTCGATGCCAGCGCGCCCGCACAGTCGGCGCAAAAAGTGATGACGCGCCTTAAACGGTTGGCCGTAATTCTCCAAACAAAAAGGCGTCCGTTCCTCGCATAAAAAAACATGCACGGCGCGCCGAAAGGTTCTGTTTTCCCACCACCAGAGAAGCTGCTCTCTCAGCTTGTCCGTCATGGGTAGCCAGTCGTACTCTAACGAGCCACCTTCCCGCTTCCTCGTGGATAGCCGGACCCTTTGCTGACCGAAATCGACATCTGCCCAGGTAAGGCGAAAAATCTCACCTCGTCGGGCCGCCAGATACAAAGCGACAGTAAGCATGACTTTGTCCTGACCGACCGCCACATCGTAGATTGCCCAGAAGTCCTCTTCCGGAGGAATATAACGGGGCTGACGTATTTCCGGGAACTTATCCACCAGACAGGGATTTGGCTTACCCAATCCGATATATTTCATTCCCCAGTTCCAGGCGGCTACCAGATTTTTCCGATCCTTGTTGGCCGCATATCCGGATCTGTCTTGTGCCTGAGCCTGAAGATAGGAAAGAACATCCCCCGGGCCCAGTCGATTAACCTCCATATCCGGAGGGAACTTTCTAAAAAATCGCTGAAACAGAGCTATCTTTTCATGGATGGTTTTCTGAACGAACCTGGCTTTCGCATAATCCAGGTATCGATTTGCCCAATCAATCAGGGTCAAGGAGTCCGTGCGGGTCGTCCAGTTTACGTCTCGCTGTTCTGCTTCCCAGGCCAGCGCTTCGCTCTTGGTCCCGCAAATCTTCTGACGGATCTGACCATCTTTCTGTACTCTTCCCATCCACCGTATCTTCCCTCGTTTCTTCACTTTCGATGGCATGGCTCGCCCTCCTGATCGCTTCCAATATTAGGTTTTCAAAGAACAGCACGCGCCCTCGTGCTGAAGGGCGAATCCCACCGAAGTGTCTATAATGCTTTCTTACGTAATCGGGGTCAACCCCTAAGAAATCAGCGACCTCTTGAGCCGAGAGTGCCTTCCCAAGTTCCTGGCTAAGAATTTCAGACATTACAACGCCCGCTTTCGTCTTGCTTCTTTAATTATTTTCTTGCCCGCGCCTCAACATTGGACAATCGGCCTGGCAGAAATGGGCGAGAGCTGGCGTCTCACACCCGAGTCCCCGATAATTTCTAACGAAGGCAGCTTCAGCCTGAGCTATAATTCCTTGATCAGTAATGGTCCTTTTACCGCTCGTCGGTCTATTCTTGAGCGCCCAGACTTTAAGCGCAGCTACCGTAACATCGAAAGGCAGCCCCAACCTTTTAAAGTGGACAGCCAATCGAAAACAGCTGACCCTCTGAAAATCCGTGACCCCATCTCTCAGCATTTTCTGTGCACAAGGGAGTAGTCCAAAGCGTGGAGACTCGGCCTGGTCGGGGGAAGAATCGGGGCCGGGATGACTTTTCCGTTCCAGCTTCCAGCCATTAAGTTCGAGCACCTCGTCCAGAACGGATTCGGGGGTAGGTTGCAACGATTCAAGAAAATCCCACTGGTTCGGATAGGGAACAAATGTTTCCGGATTTACAAATACCGTCCTTCCCGCCGGCACAAGCCTCCCAAAAAGCGGGGCATTGATGAAGTTGCCGTACCGGGTGGATGCTCCCAGAGCATCCTGCTTGGGAAACACCTCCACTCTTTCCGCTTCCAGATCCTGCAGGATGTTCTCCACCACCACCCGGGCCTTGCCGGTTTGCACCCTTGGAGAGGCAAAGAACATCCATACGTGATACCCTTTGGATTTGCTGCATTCGATGTACGCGGGCAAGCCGTAATGGTTGGCACGAGCCACGAACTGAGCCGGCAGATTGGTGTCAGGGGAGTCGAGATCGACTACCATCGCTCGGGTCAGCTCGCCGGTAAGCAGATACACTCCATAGGGCTGGCGCCCGTGTAGGTGGTCAAGGATCACCTGTTCAGTTACCGGCCGTTTCACCTGCCAACTCCTGCCGGTTTCAGGGTCGTAGGTGCCATACAGCTCAGTCAGCCCCGAGAAAAATCTCCGGAAAAGAGATACCTTTTCCCTTGTGCTTCTGTGCCCGCCGTCTGTCATGGTAATGTCC
>CAWGVV010000002.1:0-2671302 GCA_963826125.1 uncultured delta proteobacterium
AGAGTCCGGCAGTGTCAATTTTCATGTGTGAATTCTTTGAAGAAGGGTAAATTAGGACGCACTTTCCCCACTGGATTTGCCCTCCAATGTAACTCCATTTTCAAGGAGATAAAGGCGAGCAGCCTGTAGCAGCTCAATTCACCCGCGATAATCTCCATTGGTCTCGTTCTTCTTTTGAACTCCTTGTTCAGCCGTTCTATGATGTTTGTGGTGCGCAAGGATATCCATTCCTCATGGGGGAAGTGGAAAAAGGTCAAACAGGACTCCAACGCCCTCTCCAAACAAGCCACCGCTGACGGAAGCACTTTCTCCCAACGCTCATGAAACGCTTGGAAAAGCTGCATCGCCTTGGCCCTGGAAGAGGCGTAAAAGATGGACCGCATATCGTCGGCCACCGCCTGTTTCAGTTTCCTTGGGACCTTGGCCAGAACATTCCTTGCCACATGGACCTGGCAACGCTGGACCTTCGCCTTTGCAAACTCTTCCTTGAACACCTTTTCCAGGCCACTCAACCCGTCCATGATTCCCAGCGTGATCCCTGCTCCCTGCAACCCCCGCTGCTTCAAGTCCTTGAACAACTCCCGCCAGGTTGAGGCGGACTCCTTGTCACCCGCCTGCATCGCCAGAACCATTTTATGGCCCCGGCCGCTCACCCCGATGACCACCAGAACGGAGATTTTCTCGACGCTCCCCTCCACCCTCATGTCGAAGTTCACGCCATCCATAAACAGATACCTGATGGACTCCCCTGAAAGATCCCTGCTTCGCCACTTCTCCACCGCCTCGCTCAACTCACGAGTCGTGTTGCTGATTTCTCCGGCTGATATTTTTCGGCCCAGCAGATGGGTGGAGATCATGGAGAGGCTGCGCGTGCTCATGCCCATCAGGAACATCATCGACAAATCCCTGGTCACTGCCTCTTCAAACTGTTTCCTCTGCGGTAACACAGAGGTCTGAAACGTATTCTTGCGATCCCGGGGAATCTTCACCGCCACCTCCCCAATCCCCTTGAGCGTGAACCGGCGAGGATAGGAACCGTTGCGATGGTTGACTTCAATGCGGCATCGGTCGTAGCGATCTCTGCCCAGATGGATCGTCAGCTCGGCCTCCATCAAAGAGGTCAGATACTCCCCGGCGATCTGGCGGATATCCAACCTCATCATTTCAAAGAGCTTTTCCGGTGCCTGCTGAATCTCGTTGAAAAGTTCCACCACCTCGGTTACGCTTGCCTCCAGCTTCATGGCGTATCTCCTCTGTGACTGTGTTCGGCAAAAACCAGTCTACGGGTGATACGCCTTTTTTTATACCCTCTCTTTTTGACCTCAAAAATTCACACAATTAAATTTACACCACCGGTCCTGGGGCCAGGTGGGCTGACTTCGAACCCAGTATGGATTGGGGCGGGCTTTGGTTTTTCCCGCCGCGCGCCCATATTTCGGCGCCCAACCCGTTGGTGAACATCTGGTCTTGGTCACTTATCCACACGAATTCTGACGGTTTCATCATTTGGACAAACCGACACAGCTGAAGCTTTCGGGCATGCGTATTGGTGAGAAAAAGGAGGCGGAAACCGTTTAATTCGCAATTCCAAACCTGTTCATACCGTTTGTATTGGCGACTCCGAAAGTAGTCCTGGTAATTTTTGACCTTTTGGCAGATCACATTTGTACTCCTTCCCGCGCCGCCCAAAGATTCGGTTCCCATATCAACTTCGAGAAAGAAAAGGAGAGTCTTCTTTATTTCCATACTGGTGATCGAGAACACTCCGTCAGGAACAAATTCGATCCACTTCCCCCCATCCTCCTTTGGAGGAACCTTATCAAATACCAGGGGATGGCCTTTGGAATCTCGATCCAAGAATGGTGAGGTTGGCGCCAGGAACTGGACGGTCAATGATGGAACGTGTCGCTCGATCTCGAGCAGGTGAATCTGGAACCAGTTCACAAGTATCTGGTGGTTGAGATCATGAGAAGTTGAGGAGGTAATTAAATTGCCCCGAATTAGTGATGAGAGGAGTCCCTTATCGCTCAGGAAATGCAGCCCCTCCTCCGTTAGCGACACCAGATTCACCGGCCTGCCCGGACTGTGACCGAAACCAAGACTGTTCGTCTGAATGAAACCCGCTTCTCTCAGTTGAGCCAGGCGCCTCGAAATTGATTTGCTGTTTCTCTGACTCAAAACCGTGAGTTGATCGAGAGTGAGCACTCGGTGCTCCGCGATATTCCTTAACAATCGGATGTCATCTTTATTCCATTTAAATGGCACGACAAACCCCTCCCTCAGCTCGGACCGAGCGTTTCAATCTCGCTTATTCAACAAGCGGCTCAATACTATCTCAGTTTCAGGTCGACACTGCTATGAGGTTGGCCACCAATGCAACAGTGGCATTTCAGAGGAGATGCTCAAAAAAAGCTGACCGAGTGTCACATGTAGCGGGTGAACGTGGACACCCCGGTGCAGGAAAAAGCCATTGCCTTTTCCACCGATGACCGGTTGTACCACAAGGCCAGTCCATCCCTGGCGCGGGTCGCCGGGAAACGGGGTATCATCCTCGTCAGAGTTATCGAAGACTTTCCAAGCAATCCCTGGTCATGAGCGGGCGCTACGGCCATGCTCGGCAAGCGAACCGGGCGCGACACGAAGTGAAGAAGCTGCGCACGTTTCTGGGCCGGGTGATCCGTGACATCCGGCGTAAGTGTCGCCGTCCGGATGATGCCCTGACCGAGCCGTTGGCGCGAGCCGAGCGCATCCACTCTCAGAAACTGCAGGATACGAACATACTCTACAGTCTCCATGCTCCCGAAGTGAAGTGCATTGCCAAGGACAAGGCCCACAAGAGGTACGAGTTCCTCTGCAACGTTTCCCTGGGAACGACATCCAAAAAACTGGATCATCGGTACTCAGACTCTGCACCACAACCCCTTCGACGTCTATACCCTGAGGACGCATTGGATCTGGCCACCCGCTTCACCGGTTAGCGGCCGGGACACGCCTACTGCGACAAAGGTTACAAGGGGACCCCGAAAATTCTGGAAAGAACTGCGATCTATCTCCCCGATCGCCGGAAGCGAAAACGCCCAGTGCCTGGCGCTGGTTCAAGCGCCGCAGCGCCATCGAGCCGGTCATAGGGCACACGAAAAAAGATCGCCGAATGAACCGCAACTACCTCAAGGGAGTCGCCGGCTACATGATCAATGCCCTTCTGGCCGCCTCCGGCTTCAACATCCGGAAACTGCTCCGGGTTTTTTGTGGCTTCTTTTCAAAGAACTATTTTTGGCCCTTTCAAGCGATCCGAAAGAATACGTTCATCGCCTTGCCGCTGACCACCTGAACCTTAAAAACGGCATTTTTCAGGGACGACTCATTAGGTTCTTGTTTGCTATAACAATTTGTTATACCACACCAATTTTTTTTCAAGCCTACTAAGTGAATAATGGAGATTAGAATGTACAAGCATTAGCCCCTTAATTCCATTTCCACATTTAATTTTTCGATACATACCTTTTAGTGCAACGTGGCAGACGGTTTTTACTGTACAGGTAGGTATGGCGGAAACCACGTTGACAACGAAATCCCCGGAGCATCCAGCTGCGGCGGAAAAACATCACGACGAGGAGAATGGACCATGGCGGAAGAAACGCAGAAGGGAAACGACAGGCTGGCGGTGATCTGGAGTTCGGGCGATCGTGAAGTGGCGTTCAGCATGGTCTTCATGTACACCAAGAACTCCAAGCTGCGCGGCTATTATGACCAGGTACGGCTGGTGCTGTGGGGCCCTTCGGCCAAGCTGATCGCGGAAGACGAGGAACTGCAGGACGAACTCGAGAAGCTCAAGGAAGCGGGCGTGGAACTGAAAGCTTGCAAAGTCTGCACCGACATGCACGGGGTTACGGAAAAGGTGACCGCCCTGGGGTTCGACGCCATCTTAATGGGTGCGCCTTTGACGGAAATGCTCAAAACCGGCTGGAAGGTGCTCACCTTCTGATCGGATTGCGGCGGGGATCCCTTCCCCGCCGCATTGCTTCGTCCAGTTCCGGAACGGCTTTTCCGCATGACCAGAACTCGTGACTCCGCAAGGGGTGATTCGATGGCGGCCGCCGTCGAAACGCGCGATGATTTCCCTGTTGAAAAGGCTTCCCAATGAGCCTCTTGCAAAAGTAGATGCATCTTTTTGTATATGAACGGCGAGGACTCATAAAAGGTGAGCTTCAAGGACAACTATCTGATATCATTAGGTTACGATGCCAAAATAATATACAGGAAGATGTCCATGAAGCTCAAGGAAAGAATATCATGGTTGATGGGGGCGGTGGTCCCCGAAAACTGGACAATGTGTTAAGCTCTGGGTCAGCCGAACATGCAGGATAATATCTTCATCGAACGGCTCTGGTGGACACTCAAATACCATTACCTTTACCTCCGATCCTTTGCCGATGGATCGGAACTCAGAGCCGGCCTTCGGGGCTGGTTCGGCTTCTATAATCACGAGCGCTCTCATCAGGCGCTTGACGGCAGAACCCCGGATGAGGTTTATTACGGCCTCCCTCATCCACTCACGAAGGCCGCCTGATGCCTCCACAAACCAATTGGCTCAGAGCTTATCTTAACCATCAGGCTGTCCATACAATGGGGTCCACTGCAGGGGACAGTACAACAAAGTCTGTTCCCCTACCTGGATGAATGGTTGCCCGTTCAGATGACGGAACAGGAGAAGCATCTGGTCAAGGTCCTTGAGATGATCCAGATTGAAAAGCATGTGCCGGCCAGTGCCGGCCGCCAATGGTTGGGACGGCCGGTCAAAGAGCGGGAAGCCATCGCCCAGGCGATTGTTGCCAAAGCCGTTCTGCGCTATCAGCACACCAGTTTTTTGCGCCATGCCTTGCAAAGCACCCCGAATCTGCGGATCATCTGCGGTTTCAGCAGGTGGCGGGATGTTCCTTCGGAATCGACCTTTTCCCGGGCCTTTGCCGAATATGCCAAGGTGAGATTGGGGACAGTGGTTCATGACGTCTTGGTCAAGGAGCATCTCGGCACGGAACTGATTGGCCATGTCAGTCGGGACTCGACGGCCATCGTTGGACGGGAGAAGCCAACAAAGAAGGTCAAAATTCCCAAGGTTGCGAAGAAAAAAGGGCGTCCCGCGAAGGGTGAGCTACGGCCACCTTCCGAGCCGAAACGGCTTGATGTCCAACGCACCCAGACGGCTCAGGAGGCCATCGCCCAATTGCCGAAGGTCTGCGATCGTGGCGTCAAGAAAAACGCCAAGGGGTACACGGAGACCTGGAACGGTTTCAAGCTGCATCTGGATGTGAACGACTGTGGACTCCCCTTAAGCGCGGTACTGACGTCCGCTTCGGTGCATGACAGCCAGGTGGCCATTCCGTTGATGAAATTGACCGGCAGCAAGGTCACCTCCTGTTACGACCTGATGGATGCGGCCTATGACGCGACCCAGATCCGGGAGCAGAGCAGAGAACTTGGCCATGTTCCGATCATCGATCGAAACCCTCGTGGCAAAGAGATCGTTCCCATGGCTCCGCATGAAGCGGTTCGTTACAATGAACGGACAGCAGTTGAGCGGTGCAACGGTCGATTCAAGGACGAGTTCGGTGGCCGTTGTGTCCAGGTTCGCGGAGCCGACAAAGTTGATGCTGCACCTGATGTTCGGCATCATCGCCCTGTTTGGCGATCAATTACTCAAAGTCACTGGTTGCTGATTGTCAAAGCAAGAAAGCAGTCGATGAGGGAGCAGTCCGTCCGAAATCGAAAAAAAATGACTTCGCAGGTTGCTTGGTTCCTGGACTTTTTCACAAAAACGAGTCCAAGGCGCCCTTGGCGGAGCCTTGCTGGCGCCAGATCAACACTTTTGCAAGAGGCTCGTTCATTTTGAGTTATTTGTAACTCAAACTACCCGAAATTACCCCGCAACCCCTTCCCAATCCCCAAACCGACCATTTTCAATAATCCCGGCAGCTCGGATCCAACACCAAGCCCTCGATCTCAGTGGTGAGATCCGGTGGGTCTTCTTTCCGATTCGCCAGGACGGTTGAATATTTCAGAATAGATCGATTGAACTCAAGTCTGATGACAAATTCTTAAGCTTCACCATTGACGAGCGTCTATAGAATCCATCTCATGAATGGTTTAGCTCATTATACCATCCTAGTACCATGTAACATTGTTTATTTCGTATAATGTGGTATAATCATGGCGCATCCTAGGCAGTGTCAATTTTCATGTGTGAATTCTTTGAAGAAGGGTAAATTAGGACGCACTTTCCCCACTGGATTTGCCCTCCAATGTAACTCCATTTTCAAGGAGATAAAGGCGAGCAGCCTGTAGCAGCTCAATTCACCCGCGATAATCTCCATTGGTCTCGTTCTTCTTTTGAACTCCTTGTTCAGCCGTTCTATGATGTTTGTGGTGCGCAAGGATATCCATTCCTCATGGGGGAAGTGGAAAAAGGTCAAACAGGACTCCAACGCCCTCTCCAAACAAGCCACCGCTGACGGAAGCACTTTCTCCCAACGCTCATGAAACGCTTGGAAAAGCTGCATCGCCTTGGCCCTGGAAGAGGCGTAAAAGATGGACCGCATATCGTCGGCCACCGCCTGTTTCAGTTTCCTTGGGACCTTGGCCAGAACATTCCTTGCCACATGGACCTGGCAACGCTGGACCTTCGCCTTTGCAAACTCTTCCTTGAACACCTTTTCCAGGCCACTCAACCCGTCCATGATTCCCAGCGTGATCCCTGCTCCCTGCAACCCCCGCTGCTTCAAGTCCTTGAACAACTCCCGCCAGGTTGAGGCGGACTCCTTGTCACCCGCCTGCATCGCCAGAACCATTTTATGGCCCCGGCCGCTCACCCCGATGACCACCAGAACGGAGATTTTCTCGACGCTCCCCTCCACCCTCATGTCGAAGTTCACGCCATCCATAAACAGATACCTGATGGACTCCCCTGAAAGATCCCTGCTTCGCCACTTCTCCACCGCCTCGCTCAACTCACGAGTCGTGTTGCTGATTTCTCCGGCTGATATTTTTCGGCCCAGCAGATGGGTGGAGATCATGGAGAGGCTGCGCGTGCTCATGCCCATCAGGAACATCATCGACAAATCCCTGGTCACTGCCTCTTCAAACTGTTTCCTCTGCGGTAACACAGAGGTCTGAAACGTATTCTTGCGATCCCGGGGAATCTTCACCGCCACCTCCCCAATCCCCTTGAGCGTGAACCGGCGAGGATAGGAACCGTTGCGATGGTTGACTTCAATGCGGCATCGGTCGTAGCGATCTCTGCCCAGATGGATCGTCAGCTCGGCCTCCATCAAAGAGGTCAGATACTCCCCGGCGATCTGGCGGATATCCAACCTCATCATTTCAAAGAGCTTTTCCGGTGCCTGCTGAATCTCGTTGAAAAGTTCCACCACCTCGGTTACGCTTGCCTCCAGCTTCATGGCGTATCTCCTCTGTGACTGTGTTCGGCAAAAACCAGTCTACGGGTGATACGCCTTTTTTTATACCCTCTCTTTTTGACCTCAAAAATTCACACAATTAAATTTACACCACCGCATCCTAAGGGAGGGTTTTGCCATGAAGCCACGCTATCGTGTGACACTGACGGCACAAGAACGCCAGGAACTCGAAGCCTTAACGAAGACGGCCAAAACCAATGCGAAACGATTCCTCTACGCACGCGCTTTGCTCCTATGCGGCGCAGGCCCGCAGGGACCCGCCTGGGCTGTGGCGGATACGGCCGAGGCCATGGGAGTGACGTCTCGCACCATCGAACACCTGAAGCAGCGCTTCGTGGAAGAAGGGCTGGCGCGGCTTTGGAGCGCAGGCAACCGGAAAAGCCACCGCGCGGAGTGACTTTTGATGGGGCTTTTGAGGCGCGGCTGATCGCGCTGGCTTGTTCGGAAGCGCCCAATGGTCGACGGCGCTGGACCGTACGCCTGCTGGCGGAGAAAGCGGTCGAACTGAGTCTGAGCCCCAGCGTGTCGCACATGACCGTGCAACGCATACTTAAAAAAACGAACTTAAGCCTCACCTCCGGAAGTACTGGAAAATCCCGCCGAAGGAGAGCGCCGCGTTCGTAGCCAACATGGAAGACGTCATTGCCGTCTACGAACTGCCGTACGCCCCCGACTACCCCGGTGGTCTGCATGGATGAAAGCTGCAAACAAGTCATAGGGGAAGTGCGCGAGGCGATAGCCGTCTTAAGACGGTGGTCGTTCAGTGGGAAATAGACTTAGACCACACCCTTTGAAGTTGCCCCGGATTGAAGGACACCTCGAAAAGGACACGAGAAAAGTGCTTGTTGCGCGTCATCTTTCTCGTGGACCGAGGATGATTGATCCGGGCCTTTTCCAGAATCCCGCAGAAGATGCCGTACTCCCGCAACACCGCTTTCTTCCGTCCTTGATGTACGTTTTGTCCGCAAACACCGATCGCTCGTCGTCCGTCAGCATGGTCACGAGCATAGCCGAGTCGTAGACCTCGGCCGAGGTCAGCTCCAGGCGTCGCAGAATCCCGCTTCTCTAGTCCACTGTGGCGTGCGCCTTGCCTCCGTGATGCTTTTTTGCATTCCGGCTCGTAATCTCCGCCGGGTCTGCGCTGGGCCTACATCAGACTCGCATCCATCAACGACCCCCGACACACGATCAATCCTCTGGCGTCCGACTGCTCTCCCCCATGCCAAAAAGCTTCTCACTCAACTGCTTGTGGCCAAGCAAATCCCAAAACTTGCAGATGGTGGTCTTGGCAGGTACCGGGTCCAGAAAAGACAAGCCCCAAACCTGCTGAAACGATATCTGGTCACCGATGGCCGCTTCCAATCCGGGATCGGAAAGCCCGTACCATTGCTGCAGCAACAGCGTCTTGAACATGACCAGCGGCGGGTAGCTTGGCCGGCCCCGGCGGGAAGGATACAGTCCTTCAAGCACTTCTTCCATCGGCTTCCAATCGATCTTCTCTTCAATTTGCTCCAAAAGTGTCCCGGAGAAACACGGTGACCCGCTTCCACCTGCCAAAAACTCAACTGTTTATCCTTCTTCCTGAGCAACTCCGGCCTCCCGACATGTCATTTGATGAGAAATGCTATAATATTAATTGTCTTACATTCAAATACCAAAAAAAATCGGCACGCACCTGGAGAAGATTTATTCAGAGGCCTTTAACATATATAATAGGTGACAAGCTGGATGAAATCGTCTGCAGAAATATAGGGGATGTCTAACGGACAAATGATGGCATGGCTGGTGCGGGACTATGCCAGGTAATCATGGGAAAATCATGTTCGATACCTCAATGGAAACTGGCAAGTGAAAACCTTGATCTTGGCTTGTAATACTATTCGAGACGAACTCGAGAAGGCCGCCCGCGAGACAGGCTGTATTCATCCCTTCACGTGGATAGAGTCGGGTCAGCACCTTGTGCCCGAATCCCTGCGCCGACGAATTCAGGAAGAACTAGATCATATCAGCGGGGTGGATCAAGTCCTACTAGGGTTTGGTTACTGTGGCAATGCTGTGCTGGGACTTGAGGCGAGGGATTTTAGGTTGATCATCCCTAAAGTGGATGACTGTATTACCTGGCTCCTTGGAAGCGAGGAAAGAAGGGAACTCTGCGGGCGGGAAGGTGGTGTATACTTCCTCACCAAGGGCTGGCTTGAGGGAGAGGTCAATATCTGGAAGGAGTACCAGTCCGTTTTAAGCCGTTTCGGCCAAGAACGGACCGAACAGATCTATCGACGGATGCTGGCGCACTATCGATTCCTGGGGCTAATTGACACGGGTGCCTACGATGCGGCAGCCCTGTTTCCGCATGTTTCTCAAGTCGCTTCCACCCTTGAACTGGAGGCGAAAATTCTCAGTGGTTCCGACCTGTACCTGAAGAAATTCCTGACCGGCCCATGGGACGAGAAGGATTTTTTAATCCTTACCCCAATGACCCGATTAGGGTTAGGTCATTTGCCCGGCATTCGAGAGCTGCAGGAACACGACAAGGTGAATAGGTAATGATGGTAGTTGTGAGGTAACTGAACGGAATCTGGTGTTCTGCGCGGCTGATTAGTCGTCCCTGAAAAAGTATAACATGTCGAATTAATTTGTTTATTTAGCGCTTAATGTGTGTTATAATTGCTGGGAATTGACAACGAGATCTCAAAATCCGGTGATTTCATGAAGCCAAAAACCAAGACCATGGACCAGGGTGAACTGTTCCGCTCCCGCTTGGACCAGATTCTCAACCGGCGGCATCCGCTGTTCATGCTGGCGGGAGAGATCGATTGGACGGTGTTCGAGCAGGCCTTTGGTCCACTCTACGTGGAGAACGTAGGCCGTCCCGGAACCCCCATCCGGTTGCTGGTCGGGCTGCACTACCTCAAGCACGCGTTCAACGAAAGCGACGAGTCCGTGGTGGCGAGGCTGCTGGCCGAGCTGTTGGCGCGAGCCGAACGCATCCACGCCCAGAAACGGCAGGACACGAACAAACTCTACAGCCTCCATGCCCCGGAGGTGACATGCATCGCCAAAGGCAAGGCCCACAAGAAGTACGAGTTCGGTTGCAAGGTTTCCCTGGTGACAACCTCCAAAGACAACTGGATCATCGGCACCCAGGCCCTGCACCACAACCCTTTTGACGGCCACACCCTGAAGGGCGCACTGGAACAGGCCACCCGCCTCACCGGTTGGCGGCCGGGACACGCCTACTGCGACGGTGGTTACAAGGGAACCCCGAAAATTCTGGAGGGAACCGCGATTCACTTGCCCGATCGTCGCAAGTGGAAAAAGCCCAGTGAGTGGCGCTGGTTCAAGCGCCGCAGCGCCATCGAGCCGGTCATCGGGCACACGAAAAAAGATCACCGGATGAACCGTAACTACCTCAAAGGGGTCGCCGGCGACATGATCAATGCCCTTCTGGCCGCCTGCGGCTTCAACATCCGGAAACTGCTCCGGGTGTTTTTTTGGCTTCTTTTCAAAGAGCTGTTTTTGGCCTGGCAGACGGTCCGAAAGAGCATCGGCATCACTTTGCTGCGGACCACCTGAACTTCAAAACGGAGTTTTTCAGGGACGACTATTTATATAAAAAAATTATCAAGTATGCTACAGTGCTTCATAATTGAGGTTTAGGCTTATCCAATTAGGACAGCACAAGTTGTTTGTAGGTAATTGCCTTGGAACTGCAGCAGACGGTCACCAGGCGATCGAAGATGGAGCACCTTCGCTGCTTGAAGCGTCGATTAAAGCGATAGGAAAATTCGGCCAGGTAATTTTCCAGATGTTTTTCCGAAACGTGGCAGTGGGTGCCGCGCAGCCACGATTTGAGCCGTTCGATAACCCGATGGACCCGTGGGAGCAATGTGACGGCGGTAACACCGTCGCCCACCGTGATCTGATAGAGATTGAAGTGTGTGACCAGGGAGCTGTAGACGGGAAAGCCGTCGGTGGTAATGGTAGCTCCCGATTCGATTTTGGTGTGTGCAAAAGACTTTGCACCCAGTGAGGAAAGCGGATTGGCAAGCTTCATGGCCACGTGGCCGCAGCCCTTGGGGCGTGACTCCACCGCCACCATGACCGGCACTTTGGCCGCGGCTCCCCGGCCCCGTTTGCCGGGCTTTTTCTTGCCGCCCATGTAGGTGTCGTCAAGTTCAACGAGGTCATGAAGCACGTAGGAGCGGTCATGCTCTTTCATAGCGGTGCGTATCTTGTGACACCACGTCCAGGCGGTTTGATAGGCGATCCCCAGGTCTTGCTGAATTTGCCGGGCGGAGCTTCCCGTGGTGCGGGTTGCAACTACGAAGATCGCCCAAAACCAGTCCCGCAGCGGCTTTCGGGTCTTATGGAAAATCGTGTCGGCAGTCAGTGACGTATGGTGTTTGCACGCTGTACACTGATAGACCCTTCTGGTGGTGATGAGGTACGCCCGGTCATGGCCGCACTTGGGGCAGCGGAATCCATCGGGCCACTTGCGCTTGGAAAGGTAATTGAGACACTCTTTTTCCGAGCGAAAACGGCGTCGAAATTGCCTGACGGTCATGGTTGAATACATGGGCGCGCTCCGTTGTAAAAGGCGTTGATCGGTCCGGGTATTTACAACGGTATATACCATAATATTAAATATTTGTATACTATCTTACTGCGCTAGTAGGATAAGCCTATTGAGGTTTAGGCTTATCCACTTAGGACAGCACGAGTTGTTTGTAGGTAACCGCTTTGGTACTGCAGCAGGCGGTCACCAGGCGATCGAAGATGGAGCTTCTGCGCTGCTTGAAGCGACGATTGAATCGATAGGAAAATTCGGCAAGGTAATTTTCCAAGTGTTTTTCCGAAACGTGGCAGTGGGTACCTCTCAGCCACGATTTGAGCCGTTCAATGACCCGATGGACTCGCGGAAGCAATTTTACGGCGGTCACGCCGTCGCTCACCGTGATCTGAGAGAGGGTGAAGTGCTTGGCCAGTGAGTTGTAGACGGGAAAGCCGTCGGTGGTAATGGTGGTTCCCGGCTCGATCTTTGTGTGTGCAAAGGACTGTGCATGCAGTGAAGAGAGCGGATGGGCAAGCTTCATGGCCACGTGGCCGCAGCCCTTGGGGCGTGACTCCACCGCCACCATGACCGGGACCTTGGCGGCGGCCCCTCGGCCTCGTTTGCCGGGCTTTTTCTTGCCGCCCACGTAGGTGTCATCGAGTTCAACAAGGTCCTGAAGCACGTAGGAGGTGTCATGCTCTTTCATGGCGGTGCGTATCTTGTGACACCACGTCCAGGCGGTTTGATAGCCGATGCCCAGATCTTGCTGAATTTGCCGGGCGGAGCTTCCGGTGGTGCGGGTTGCGACGACAAAGATCGCCCAGAACCAGTCCCGCAGCGGCTTGCGGGTTTTATGAAAAATCGTGTTGGCAGTGAGCGACGTATGGTGTTTGCACGCGGTGCACTGATAGACCCTCCTGGTGGTAATGAGATACGCCCGGTCATGGCCGCACTTGGGGCAGCGGAACCCGTCGGGCCACTTGCGTTTGGAAAGGTAGTTGAGACAGTCTTTTTCCGAGCGAAAACGACGTCGAAATTGCCTGACGGTCATGGTTGAATACATGGGCTTGCTCCGTTGCAAAAGGCGTTGATCGGTCCTGGTATTTACAACGGTATATACCATAATATTACATAGTTGTACATTAATTTACTGCCCTAGTAGGATAAGCCTATTGAGGTTAAGGCTAAAATACCGGATAAATAACCCTGTTCTTGACCAGCACCACTGTGTAGTCGATGTGTTTTTTCAACTCCTCCTTTGCCCGGTCGAATTCACCGTCACTTATGAACTCCAGGACTTTTTTTTGATCGTCAAGGGAATGCTTGGCTGCGTCGTTGACGTGGAAATAAATGTACTGGTATCTGGCGAGGGCGTAGCTGATCGAGTTATACATACGGGACAGCATGGAATTTCCTGCGGACTCTACTAGACGAGTATGGAACTCCAGCATGATTTTGATTTGTTGGATGGTTTGCTCCTGATCGTCGCTAATGATCGGCCAAGACAGGGCTAATGCCTTCTGAAGCGAGGCTTCGACTCTTGGAAGATTCCGGATGTTGGAGGCTTTCAGCAGGTCTATACAATAACATTCGATCATCTCTCTGGCCTGAGAGACCTGGACGAAATCCCTCGCCGACAACTCGGTCACGTAAGTCCCCTTCCTTGGGACATTGACGACCATGTTGTCTTTTTCCAGAACACGCAGGGCTTCGCGCAGAGGGGACCGACTGATTCCAAGGCCCATGGAGATGTCTAGTTCATTGAGCTTGTAGCCGGCCTTCAGTTCGCCCACGACGATTTTGTCCCTCAACGCTTGAAGTGCCTTTGAAGTTATGCTTGTCATTTCCATAGTTAATAACTTGTAAAATCGGGCTAAGAGTTGTTTAAAGTGATGACTACTGTATTGTATAGTGCCGATCCGATGTTTATGGCTATGCACCTTACTGGCATGGAGGGGAAGATAAAAACAATAGATTATCTCAAACGACGGGTAGTGTCCAGAGGCTTTCGCACTTTTGATTTGGATGCAGCCTTTCGAGCCGGGGTTCGGGCTGCTTCAAGGGGGGCCATGGCCCCCCTCCCTTGAGGGGCATTATCCTACGCGATCCCCGCTGTACGCTCTTGCAGTCGGTTCATGTTGAGGTAGCACCGTGCACCCCACTTGGTACTCTCGACGTGCCGAAGCCGGGCCGCAACCAGCATGAGCGCTGACTGCCCGTCCGGAAACGCTCCCACACGCGTGTCCTGCGCCGTATCTCACGCATCAGCCTCTCCAAGGGATTATTGGTGCGCAGGGAAAGCCAATGCTGGCTGGGAAAGGCATAGTAACTTAAGGTTTCATGAGCCCCTTGTTCCACGATCCTGGCCGCATTGCCGAGTTTCATGCCCTTGAGCTTTTCCACCACGGCTCGTATCTTTTCACGGGCCGCTTCACGGTCCTCCTGGGCATGGATGGCCTTGAGCATGGCGGCAGCTGCTTGACCTTCCCCTTGGGAACCAGGTGAAACGTTCCAGTAAAAATGCACCACGCAGAGTTGCCACCGGGCCTTGGGTTAAAACTCGGCCAGGGACTCCACGAGACCCAAACACTTCTCGTCCACAAACAGCTCCACCCGGGCAACCCCCGCCCTTTCAGATAACACAGAAATCCCGTCCTGCTCTCCTTGTCATCCTTGGCGCCTTCCCTGACCCCAAATACCTGGCGGAAACCTCCTTCGTCCACTCCCACCGCCACCAACACGCTCACGTTCTTGACTTCCCCGCCCCAAGACCGTTTGAGCCACACCCCGTCCATGAACACATACGGGCAGCGACCGGTGAGGGGACCGTTGAGCCATTGCTCTATGCGACCGTACACCTTCTTGTTGAGCGAACTCACCGTGGACGGACTCACCCGCGTGCCCCGCAGCGCCTGCGAGATGTCCTCCACCCGCCGCACCGATATCCCCGCCATGGTACACCTC
This sequence comes from uncultured delta proteobacterium, assembly GCA_963826125.1. GTDB lineage: Bacteria > Desulfobacterota > Desulfarculia > JACQYL01 > CAWGVV01 > CAWGVV01. Next base: position 14,989 of record CAWGVV010000002.1, read on the forward strand.
GATCAGCGCTTCCTCCACTGAACTCTCCCGCCCTCGGTACCGCTCGATGATCGCCGTCTCAAAGGTAACGTCCGCAGCTTGGGCATCTTCACCTCGACCTCGCCCACTCTGGTGTGCAACTTCCTCGTGTAATGCCCGGCTCGTGTGTCCTGGCGACCTTCCGTAATGCTCGTAGCGCCGGGCCTGGCATAAACGGTCGGCTTCCTCATCCAGAAGAACGTTCAGAGTCTCTTCCACCGTGTCCCGTACTACTTTGTCCAGGTGCCGACTCAACTGCTCTTCCTCGATGCGAGTGCTCCGACCAGAATTCCTCTCTTCTCCACCGCTTCCTTCTTTGCTATCCTGCTTCCGTGCCCTCCTGATGGTCATTGTTTGAGTCTTCGACCAACCCAAACCGTAACGGATCGAGGGCCACTTCTCTTTCAAATTGTGCTAAAAACTCTGTACCTTAGCTCCTCCCACCCGCCCAAAAAGTAACCTCGAAGGAATGATAGTATAATTAAATGAGCAGTATTGGGGTTAAACCTAAGGATAGGAGGCGGCTGGAAAGCACTTCTACTTGTATATTTCGGAGGCGGTGGTTCGAAATTCCAGCGGGGAGAGGGTGGTCTCACTCTTGAAGAACTTGCTGAAATGGGCAGGATCTTCAAAGCCGAGTTTATAACCGATTTCGCTGATCCGCAAAGATGAAAACGCCAAGCAGCGTTTTGCCTCCAGGATCATTCGTTCGTCGATGATCCGCTTGGTCGAAATGCCTCCCACTAATCGGCAGATCTCGGTCAACCTCTTGGTGGTGAGACCCAGTTGCCGAGCATATTCCCTTACTGTCATATGGTTCTGGTAGTTGTCTTCCAACAAGGCGGTGAATTGATGGAAAATACTCAACATCTCTCGTCGCTCGGTTAGGCTTTTATGCTCCTGCGGCGCCAAGCGTTCGGCTTCGATCAAAAATGCCCGCAAAAACAGGGACAACAACTCTTCATGACGATGTTTCATAGAGGATGCCTGCTCCTCTCGGACTTGGTTGAGCAAGGTGGCAAATTTATCGACCTGCTCGGGCAACAGAATGCGGTACGGCGTCTGACTAGCCTTGAATACCGTGAATTTGAGCGAGACAAGCCCACCCTCCGGCAAGGGCTGCAAGAAATTATCATCGAATCGTAGCAAATGACCCTTCACTTGCGGCTGCTGCTCATAGGCGTGGATCTGGTTCTTGGCAATGAAAAACAGGGTGTTCGGCTGGTAGGGATAAGCCGCAAATTCCACAAAATGAATGCCTGTGCCCTCGGTAAACCAAACCACCTCATAATAGTCGTGACGATGGGGATTGAGCATCAACATGCCTCGCTGGGAAAAGATAGTTCCCAGATCATCGTAGGACAGTCCGACAGGCCCAATCCCCACCGACTTGAAGTCGAATTTTACAATATCATCGGAGGTCAAAATATCTGCCATACATTCGATTGATATTCTGAACGCTTCTAAAGAAGGAATTTATAAACCAGGCAAGTAGACAATTTTGCAAAGAAATATTCAGTGTATCAGCGCACGCTGATGCATCAGGACAAATATAACTCAATAGTACCGGTTACTTCATAATTACCCCAGCCAATATATTAACGCAAGTCTTTTGCGCCTCTTGCAAAAGTAGATGTCAGGGGTCGGTTCAAAACCAGCCGGTTTCAGTTTAAAGTCGCCTCATGAGGATGCCTCGGCAGTAATGTCTGTTTCATCTTTCTTTTCGCAGTATCGTAAATGTGGGAGCGATGTCAGTCAAGGCTGCTCCTGGTTTTGGGTTTCTGAGCTGTTGACTTGCTTCACCCCGCACGCTCTATCCTTGAGGCGGTAGCTTTTCCCGGTGATCTGGACCACCTCGGCACGGGAGAGGAAGCGGTCGAGTATGGCAGTGGCTGTGGGTACGTCACCGATGAGTTTCCCCCATTCCTCAAGAGGCCGATTCGAAGTCATGACGGTCGAGCGCAGCTCGAAGCGGCGCATGATGATTTCGAAGAGGTGCTCGCCGCTGTTTTTTGGCAATCGTTTGAGGCCCATGTCGTCGATGATGAGCAGATCGGGCCTGAGATATTTACGAAGCACCTTGTCCGTTTCGCCGAACGCCTCCGACTGTCCGAGTTCGGCGACGGCGTCGAAGATGGAGCGATACATGACGACGAAGCCCATCCTGGCCGCCTGATGTCCGATCGCCTGTGCAAGATGGGATTTTCCGACTCCCGGCGGTCCGGTAAAAAGGAGGTCACGGTGTTCCCGGATGAACCGGCAGGTGGCCAGTTCCATAATATCCCGGCGGTTGATCCTGGGGTTGAAGGAGAAATCGAAGTCTTCGATGCTTTTGAGTTCCCGGAACCTTGCCGCTTTCAGCCTTCGTGCAATGGCCCTGTCTTCCCGGACGGCGATTTCATCGTTGATTATGAGTTCGAGGAACTCGAGGTGGGTGAGTTGGTTGCCCGTAGCCTCATTGAGACGCATTTCCAGGGTGGCCATAAGTCCGGACAGATTTAATCGCTTCAGGGCGCCCTTCAGTTGTTGATTCATCGAGTTTCCTCCTTTGGTTTCCGGGAGATGAGGGTAAGCAGTTGCTGATACTGGGACAGCGGACGGATGATCTCGTGTGATTGGGCAAACTCCAGTTCCGTCTGGTCTTCGGTTCTTTTTATCAGTTCCCGCAGGGGACGCAGCCGAAAGAGGTTGGCCTGTAAGGCGGTCCGGCTGGCCCGCTCGATCTGGCGTGGCTTGTATTTTTGGGTCAGTCCGATGAAGCCCTGGAGCACACGCACTCCCTCGATACCACGCTCATCGAGCATCGTTTTGGCCCAGAGATAGGTATAGGGACCGATGTGGACGGTTTTGTCCAACAGCCACTGTGCGCCGCGTTCGACCCCGGAGATTTTCCGGTCGCTAAGATGTGCCCGATCGGTGGAGAATCTTCCGGGCTCGGCCTTGGAATGAAGGGCGATTTGGGCGAAAGAATCATTGAACACCCTGACCAGCCGGGTGTCCCAGCGAACCCAGACCTCTCGTCCGAGATACTCCGGAGGTACTGAGTAATACCATTTCCTATTTTAATTGCAAATAACTTCATTGGCATAGACTTTTAAAAAAGGCAGAGGAGGTCGAGCGCAGGCAGTCCTCTGTTGCTTTCATCATGGCATCCAAATCATCGTAACATCGGTTGCGCACGACATGCCGCTTAAGCCACTGCCAAAGCCTTTCCACTGGGTTAAGTTCGGGAGAATATGGCGGCAAGTGCAACACTTCAATGTTTGAAGAAAGTTCCAAGTCGACGCTCACATGCCATCCGGCTCGGTCCATTACGATAAGGCAAGAGCGGTCGCCTAAAAAATGACTCAGGTGCTTCAAGTATATGTTCATCATCACCGTGTTAACCCAAGGCAAGAGCAGGCTGAAGGCTTCTCCGGTGACAGGGCCCACCGCACTGTAGGCGTAAAAATTCTTGTATCCCGGGCGCACAACGACTGTCTGCCGCACGCCTTTTCGTGCCCAACGACGTCCTGTGACCGGCTGAAACCCAAAGCGCCCCTCATCGAAGAAAAATACCTCTGCTTCAGGCGTTTTACTCAGCAGAGTGGGGAGTTTTTTTAAAAGCCTCCTGGGAGGCACTGTCCCCCTTATAATGTCGAGGACGAGGCGCCTTCGGTTTCCGGTTTTCCTTGCGAAGCCACACCCAGAGCGTGTTGAGACCTAAAGTTACGCCAAAACGATCGATGACTGCCTGGCGAAGCCGTTCCAAGGTCCAATGAATTTCCTTGCCATCAGGCGTCTTGCTTTCATCGATCCAGCCAAGAACCTGCTCCTTCTGAGCCGGACTCAGCTTTGAGGACTTGGCACGACGAGGTTTTGAATAGAGCCCCTGCACTCCCTCAGTCGTGTAGGCTTTTGCCCATCTCCAGATGGTTTCGGGAGCCACACCAAGGATTTCGGCTACCATTGCAACGGGATGCTTTGATGCCGATACAATAGCTCTGAGCTTTTGGACGACTCCGTGGCGGTCGAGGGCCTCCAGATCAGCTTGCGCTTTGCTCGCGAGTTCTGCAGAAAAAATGAATTTCGGTCGTGACATAGGCGATCCCTCCTTAAAAGAGGATATCACCTTTTAATTGCATCTACAACAGGAAATAGTATAATAGGCTCTGTCCACTTCCACGTGCGCATCACGATGAACCCGCCGTCGGCCTTCGTGATAGAAGGGGAAAGGCTCGGAGGGAAGTGGTTGCAGCGCCGGCCGTTCGACCTCCTGGAATACCCGGCGGACTTGTCTCTTCGTGGTGCCGTGGATGCGTGTGTCGGCGACCGTTTCCTCCCAGTGAAGAAGAAACAGCTTCTGCTCGGCCAGCGAGCTGAAAAGGCGGCACTTGAGGGCGTTGGATTTCACGTATTTTACGCCGCTCTCTACTTTGCCCTTGTGACGGGGCATATAGGGTTTGGTGGGCAGGATTACCGTCTTATAGTGCCTGGCGAACTCCACGATCTTCGGGTTGAGGTCCGGATCGAACCAGTCGGCTTTGGTCACTGCGGCCCGGAGATTGTCGATCACCAGCGTTTTCGGCACTCCGCCGAACTGCCGGAAGGCGTTTTCAAGCGCCCGGATGAAATTCTCCGTGGTCTGGCGGTAGACCGGCTCGCTGTAGCTCTTGCGGGAGTGGCTCAAGGTAATGCGGAAGATGTGCGGACGCCGCTTCCTGCCCTCTTTTATGATCCAGGCCCCGGAGCCGAAATCCACCTGGGCTTCCATGCCGGGCTCGACCTCCATGCGGCGAAACGGCAGGGATGTGGTGGCGCCGACTTTCCTGACATATCGCTTCACCGAAGAGTAAGAGCCGGTGAATCCGTGCTCCTGGCAAAGGTCCTGGAAAATCCTCTGTGCGGAAAAGCCCTGGTCGAGCTTCTTCTGAACCTCCCCGCTCAAAGATTCGCACAGACTGTCACGCCCCGGACTCGCCAGAGAGCCGGCGGTCGGAATGGCGGGATTTGTATTGTCGGGCGGCTGGAACCCGGAGGTCGAAATGGCGGGATTTGCCCTGCGCAGCCTATCGTAACGTGCAACCGTTTCTCGGTCGACGCAAAGCTCACGTGCTATGCGGCGATATGACCAGCCGTTCTCCAGTAAACCAAGAATCGCGTGTTTCTTAGCCATCTTGAGTTCGTTCGCCATAGGCTACCTCCTTGTCGCCAAGAAGGTATATGGCTTCTCCTCAATAATGGCTGGTTTTGATTCGACCCTACATGGCTGGTTTTAACCGACCGCTAACAAGTAGATGCATCTTTTTGAATATTGCGGCGAGGGCTCATAAAAGGTGGCCTTCAAGGACAACTATCTGATATTATTAGGTTACGATGCCAAAATAATATACAGAAAGATGTCCATGAAGCTCAAGGAAAGAATATCATGGTTGATGGGGACAGTACAACAAAGTCTGTTCCCCTACCTGGATGAATGGTTGCCCGTTCAGATGACGGAACAGGAGAAGCATCTGGTCAAGGTCCTTGAGATGATCCAGATTGAAAAGCATGTGCCGGCCAGTGCCGGCCGCCAATGGTTGGGACGGCCGCTCAAAGAGCGGGAAGCCATTGCCAGGGCGTTTGTTGCCAAGGCCGTTCTGAGATGTCAGCCTACCTGTACTTTGCGCCATGCCTTGCAAAGCACCCCGAATCTGCGGATCATCTGCGGTTTCAGCAGGTGGCGGGATGTTCCTTCGGAATCGACCTTTTCCCGGGCCTTTGCCGAATATGCCAAGGTGAGATTGGGGACAGTGGTTCATGACGTCTTGGTCAAGGAGCATCTCGGCACGGAACTGATTGGCCATGTCAGTCGGGACTCGACGGCCATCGTTGGACGGGAGAAGCCGACGAAGAAGGTCAAGCCCCCCAAGGTTGCGAAGAAAAAAGGGCGTCCCGCGAAGGGTGAGCTACGGCCACCTTCCGAGCCCAGGCGGCTTGATGTCCAACGCACCCAGACTGCGCAGGAGGCCATAGCCCAACTACCGAAGGTCTGTTGATCGTGGCGTCAAGAAAAACGCCAAGGGGTACACGGAGACCTGGAACGGTTTCAAGCTGCATCTGGATGTGAACGACTGTGGACTCCCCTTAAGCGCGGTACTGACGTCCGCTTCGGTGCATGACAGCCAGGTGGCCATTCCGTTGATGAAATTGACCGGCAGCAAGGTCACCTCCTGTTACGATCTGATGGATGCGGCCTATGACGCGACCCAGATATGGGAGCAGAGCAGAGAACTTGGCCATGTTCCGATCATCGAACAGGCTACCCGCCAAGCCGCTAGTAAGCGGATGCGGCGCCCCCATTGGCACCTTGGCAGAATCGATATGATTCTTCCCAGGGTGATCCGGCAGATGATGAAATTGGCAGCAAAGGCACAAAGCACCGCCACCGTCAACAGCCGAGCCTCCATCAGTCGGTAGGATATCATCAACGTTCGCGGCTATTTCCGGAGCACAGAAATATCCCGCAGTCTCATGGCATGCAGAATGCGGAAAGCGTTTGCTCAGGCAGTCCGTGATAAGGGAATGTCCTCCATGCTGGCAAACCGCGAATCGTGAGAGGGATGAGAATATCCGCAATTTTTTTATTTTGAGCAAGTGATATAGGCTTAACGGTATGGCAGTCCAGCGGAATCACATCCATCTCCATTGCGGTGATGGACGCAAGCGGATAGTAGTTTTCCCAGATTGTGCAACAAGCGATAATGATGGCTTTGCCCTTGGCGATATTCGCCATAATCGACAGCCCCCAGCCAGACGTCGGGTCAGGTACACCTTTTCTTATGGTGCCACACATGATAGAAGCCTCCCCCAAGACAAAGGGAAAGGCACGGCTACCACTACCCATTTTCATCATCAAGAAAGGTTAAGCAGCGGACTGGTCACCAGTGACGGATCGAAGCCGGCAAAGCCTATGGTGAAGCCGCCGATAAAGAAAGTCAGACTCCTGAGAATTTTCTTGTTCCATCTCCTACACAGGACACCTGTGTTGCCCGATACCCAAACTGCCGATCAACAGCCGCACCACGTTCGGCATATCGACGAAATCGTGGGTTCCGGCACCATAACCGATGGCGGTGATCCTGCCGGTCGGCATCGATCCGAAACCTTCAGCGACAGTGGTTAACACCGCCGCACCGGTGGGTGTCAATAGCTCTTTGCGAATGTCGGTGGCGATTATGTCGATATCTTTGATCATTTCCGCTGTGGCCGGGGCCGGCACCGGTATGATCCCATGCTGGCAGCGCACCGTCCCTCCACCAACCACCAGCGGCGAACAGAAGAAGTGATCGATCTGCAGGTAGTCGAAGGCCACGCAGGCGCCGACGATGTCGACAATGGCATCCAAGCCACCGACTTCATGGAAGTGGATATGGTCCACAGTGGTGCCGTGCACCCTGGCCTCGGCTTCGGCCAAGGTGCGAAATATCCGGCAGGACCGCTCCTTGACCGGCTCGCCGAGACCGGAGCGCTCTATAAGAGCGATGATGTCGGCGAGGTTGCGGCCGTGGTGGTGGTGCGATCCGTCGGCAACTGGATGGGCAACACGCGATCCTTGATCATGATGAACCTCGTCGATCACTGGGACGAAAGCAGTAGCCTCGATGCCTGCCCGCTTCACCTTGCCGATATGCAGCTCCGGTTGTTCGGTCATCTCCAACTTGGCCAGCTCCTGCCGGAGATAATCGGCCGGCACCCCTGCATCAAGACATGCCGCAACGATCATGTCGCCGGCCGCACCGCTCAGGCACTCGAAAAATGCAAATGTAGCCATCTCGTCTCATATCCCAAAAGGGTTGTTACCTACTTTACGAATTGTCGACAAAGACTGCAGCGATCTGCCGAGCCAGAGCGCCGACCTGCTCTGCCTTGGACTTGGCTCCGGGTATGCCGGCGGTAAGATAGGCGGCATCTTGCGCTTGGCGGGCGAGTTCGGAGAGATCGTCCTGGCTAAGAATGGCCGCCATGGCAGCAGGAACGGTGATATTGAGAATGATATTGCCGGCTAAAAGCAACTCCCGCAGAGGCCGGGAACCGAAGAACAGCAGATCTCGCTTTTGGGCGTCGTCCTTCTCTGCCACTTCCCGACATGTTTTGGATACTATGCCTTCCAGGAGATGGCGCTGCCCGTCGATAACCACTTCCACATCGGCATCACCGTCCAGCCCCCACCAGCGACTGAGCTTTCCTTTGGTGTTGCGGGAATAGACCTTTAGCATCCGGACTTCGATCTTCTTTCCGGTAGCCTTGGACATCAACATTGAGGTGCGCTCCTCGACCACCCGCTGCCGTTCCTGATCTAGTTCCCGAACAATGGTGGCAAGATCCTTGCCCGAACTCAAATCGGCATAAGCTTTTACTGCCCGATCATAGAGCGCCTTCGTCCGCACTGGTTCGCTGGCTTGTATCATCAGATTGGTGACAGGGCCGCGCCTGACCTGCTCCGCCTTGCGGGCCACGGTGTTCATGGCAACCATGGCGACCTCGGGATCGAGGGAATGCTCCCCGCGTTTTGCCAGGATAGCTATCGCCTGCCGCATATCGAATCGGCAGTGCAGCAAAATCTTGAGGGCCAGCATGGCATCCTCGCTGTGATGAGCGTTGGAGCGGGCCGACTGGGTCAGGCCGCATTGCGGTTCTAAAAAGATATTTAAACAATCCTGTAGCGCCACCATCCCGATCAGCGCCACCCCGCCGACATCCTTGAGGATCATACCGATATCGCCAATCATTTGGGCGGTATCTATCTCCTCGTTGATGCCCCAGACATGGAGCTTTTTGGGCAGACCGGCCGTCCTGACCGCCGCCCGGCCGACTGGATATGCCGCGCCTCGGAAAAAATCGCCGTTCTCGTCAGGCATCCATGCATCGGGATGGACTATTTCCAGGGCCGCGGCCGAGCCCAGGAGAGCCGAGGACAAGGGGTCCGGATCCATTCCCGCCCCGGACATGGCATCGAGCATAGCCTTGGTCCCGATGGTGGCAGCGTTTTCGATAATTTGTGGAATGACAATTTCCTCCCCCAAGGTGCCGTGTCCGAATACCGGCCCCAGGCCGCGGGGTAGATTGCGGCCCTGGATGGTAGTCAGCCTGCCTTCGGCCATTGCCTGGTATATGGCCTGCACCGCAGCAAAGCCGGAGACCTTGTTGCCCCGCTTGATGCTGGGCAGGGCGGCCACCCCGCAACGGTCCACGCCGGCTGCGATACGAGCCATGCCACCCAGTTTCCTGCTGCCAGCCGGTACACCTGCCTGAGCATTGGCACCGGCCAGGTAGAGTACAACAGCGCTTAAAAGGGCTGCGTTACCGGAATCGGCTCCTGCGGCTCGTGCCGCAGCGATGGCCCTACCTAATACGTAATCGATCTGAAGCTCAACGCTGTCGGTAAATTTGACCCGGATATCGGCGCCCCGCCTGAGGTCCTCTGCTACCGAATTGGCGATGCAGCATACTGCCATATTCAGGGATCCATGGCCCTTGGTGCAGGCTTCGATCCTATCCAAAGTAATCGAATTCAAATCGCTTGAGGCCGCCATTACTGCGGCCATGATTTCCTTGTTCATGCCTTTTCTCCATTCATGTAAGTTTTCTCTTTTCGCCATCGTTTTGCCAGAGTATCCCCCGCCCCAGTGAACACCCGCCGTTTGTCAGCTAGCCCCGACTTTTTTCGGATAAGGGATTTAACATAGTCTGGCTGCCAAACGGCAATGTGGACCTTATTGGATTATTTTCCAGCTACAGTTCGAGATACAGGGTATCGCCCTCATCCTCCTGCGCCATCATCTCGAGACGGCGGCGAATCTCGAGCGGAAAAATTGTCATGTTTAATTGTTCCAGGATCTGCTGATGCAGTGTAAAAAGGTCGTCGCTTTCGAGGAAGAAAGGGCCTCCCGGCTTACTGGCATCGCGCTTCAGGCGCACGGCGGCCTTGCACTGCTTCCCATTATGGAGTACCTCGACATCTACCTTACGCAACACTGTCCGGTGATGGACGTGTTTAGTCTCGATCCGGTGGTATCCATGGGTGGTCACGCTGTCCAAAAGAAACTGGCCGACCTGCTCCTCTGCCTCCGGGTCAATATCCAGCAATAGCAGATGGCCCATCCGCCCCTTCTTGGTCAAGGTGGCGATCAGGTTCCGATTGCGGATGCCAGGAAGATTGTTGGCCTGCATGGCCCAGCCAATATCTTCGCCGGTCAAATTGTCCAGTTGCACAAGTATCAAAACACCTTGTTTTTCCATATGTTCCTTTAAGTTATCCGGGATATGGGGCATACCCATGGCCGAAAAGTTGTTTACGACGACAAGGGAGGTAACACAACCATGCGCCCTGGAAATGAATACGTATCAAACGCCACGCCATCTATCATGGCGTCTGCCCTTAGAACCTGCAGGCCTACTTGGATGAGTTTTGCTGTCGTTTCAATCGGCGTAAGTGGCCGAACCAGTTATTCGACTGCCTGCACCTCAAAGCCTTTTTTTCGGTAATGGAGCTGACCTTATGTATCCATCAAGCTGCTATTGATTAAAATGAATGTTTTTATTTTAATGACCTAGGCAACCAAAGCACTATATCTGGAAATACTGTTATTATAAAAATGCATAAACACATCATTAGAATGAAAGGAACTGCTCCAATGAATATTTCAGTAATGCTGGCTTCTGGGAAAACACCATGTAGCACAAAAGCATTAAGGCCTACAGGAGGTGTTATGCCAGCAAGTACGACCATCATGGTAACAAAGACGCCAAACCATGCAGGCTCCATAGCGTATGCTTGAGTAACGGGGAAAAGTATGGGCATAGTCAGAATCAGAATGGAAGTTGCTTCTAGAATGCATCCAAGAATCAAATAAAGCAGGAACATAATAAAAATAAGCATATAAGTGGACATTTTAATGCTGACGAAAAGTTCAACCAAATTCCGTGTAGTTCCGGAAATAACAAGAAATCGGGACATCACCCATCCACCGACAACCAATAAAAGAATTACTGTACTAAGCGTTGCACCTTCTCTAAATGCTATTTTCAACGCCTTAATAGTCAACCGACGCATAACTGCGGCTATAACCATAATCCCCAACACACCGATGGCAGCTGCTTCTGTCGGAGTTACAATACCAGCATATAGGCCACCGATAACAATCACAAATGTAAAAGCTACGGGCAAAGATGAGGAAAGGTGATTAATGCGCTCACGCCATGTAGCTTTTGGGCTGGCAGGGCCGTCTTGTGGCCTGATTTTACACCACACTAAAATGATGAGGCAAAAAAGCGCCGTCAACAAAAGCCCTGGACCGATTGTAGCAATAAAAAGCTCACCAATGGATTGGTCTGTAAGCACGCAAAATATAATGATAAATACGCTTGGGGGTATAACCGCAGCAAGACCGCCAGAGGCTGCCATAGCACCGCTTCCAAGGCGCAAGCTATAACCGTATTTTTTCAATTCCGGCATAACTGTGCTGCCCATCGTTGCCACAGATGCCGCCGTAGACCCTGTTACCGCACCAAATGCAGCAGCCGCAACTACTCCAGCTACGGCCAATCCACCGGGAACATGCCCAATCCATTTACGTACAGCCGTAAACAAATCAGCAACGATGCCCGTTTGGTATGCAACAGTGCCCATAAAAATGAACAATGGTATCGTCATGAGTGAGAAACTGCTGCCCTGCTCCCACACCACTAAAAGATTCTGAGTGGCTGCCGAATCAAGGCCGGTGACAATCCAAAGACCACTAGTAGCGACACCTAACATGGCGTATGCGAGGGGAATACCGAATAGAGCCAACGTGAGCATCAATAATATACCAATGTAACCCAAGCTAATTGGATCCATCAGTCATCGCTTCCTTTTTTTGTAATGTAAAAACAATTTTTACAATGTCCAAGACAACCCGTATTCCCAACCAAGCAAACGCGAGAGTTAGGACAACACGCAGAGGCCAAAATGGCAAGGTTACATCCATTCCACTTTCTCTCATTGCAAAGGATGTCCAGATTTCCTCGTAACTTCTGACGATTAAAATCACTGACCACATTAGGCAGACGGCTTTCCCCAGGAAATCAACATATAGTTTCAGCCCCGGCCTATAGTTTTGATAAAAAATGTCGAGCCGAATATTGGATTTATCTTCTTCCACAGCTGCACAAGGAAGATAAATTGCCGGAATAAGCAACAAGCAGCTTCCCTCCGTCCCCCATGGCAGTGGACTGTTAAATAGAAAACGACCTACAACATCGTATAAGATGACACATAAAATCACTGGATATAAAATGAATGCGCTTATGTTACGGAGACTTGTCGAGACATTATTTGCTATATTTGATATTTTAGCAATATTCAAATACATAATTCTCCCTATCCTCACTATAGAAACCTTAAGCGTCTTGCGTGTGGAGGGTCAACCCCCACACACAAGTAGATGGTGTCCTAAAATCCTGTTATTATGCCATGTACGGGATTTTTCTCTGTATATTCGCGAATTTCATCGACACTCATTGCATTAAACTTATCCGCGGTAGCTCTCAAGTCTTTCACGAACTCATCTACTGGGATATTTTTCTTTTTCATTTTTGCAGTGAATTGATCCCAGGTTTTACTACTAGCCTTATGCCAACGTTCGTTCTCTTCGGGAGACAGGGTAATCAGTTCCATTCCGTCAGCTTTCATTGCCTCCATACCCTTTTCATCAAGTATATGGTACTGTTCAGACATAAAATTACCAGCAAGACGCATGGTGTGATAGAAATCTTTCTGAACATCTTTGGGCATTTTGTCGAAAGTTGCTTTATCCAAACCAAAATTGATAATTCCTCTGCTCAGGTTTGTTATTGTGCAGTATCTAGCAACTTCGTTGAAACGCCACGGAATTACACAACCCGGTGCCCATACAACGGCGTCAATGACACCACGCTGCAAAGCAAGAAATAAGTCGGGAGGAGTCACAAATACCGGTGTTCCGCCCATGTTTTCAATGGCATCCCGAAGAAAACCGCCATGTGCCATAATTTTCATACCCTTCAAGTCTTCAAGAGTACGAATTGGTCGTTTACTTACAATGACCACATAGCCGAAACTAGGATGCATCGCTGCATAAATTCCTTGTCGCTCAAACTCCTTTTTAAACCATTTAGGATATAATTCATCCCAAGTAGCAGTTGCGGAGATCGCAGTTTTAAATAAATAAGGCAAAAAGTCCGCATTCATGAGATCAAATGCACCACTATTGTTGAACACATACGTTTGGGTCACATCGGTAAGACCAGAGCGCAGGGCTTTAAAACCGTCCGCTAGGGAATGCAAAGAGCCAGCCCAGTATCTGTCAAATTTAATCCGCCCCTTCATTTGCTCTTCGATAAAATCTGCTGTTTTTGCATGGATATCGTGCCCTATCGGACCAGCGTCAGGATAGTAATTTGACCATTTAAGCTTTATTATGTCTTCTGAAGCATAGGTCATTGGCAACTGTATTGCGAAAAAACATAAAAAAGCGATAATAATTGAAGTGAAACAAAACGTGGAAAATCTCTGCTTAGCAATAGATTTTTCCATCTTTACTCTCCTTATCAGAGTTTAAGGTTTCTTATCCCACTCATTGAGTTGTTTTATAGGCTTATGAATTTGAATTCATACTTTTCCACAGGAATTTAGTGAATGGAAAAAAAAGCATAACACTTGTACATTTTGCCCGCGTTATCCATCAGGGAGGTGAGAAGCGGTTGTGCAAGAGCCGGAGGAAGTGATTTTTCGTCGTGAAAAGGCGCAGGTATCCCGTGAGGGTAATCGGGGAACGATGAAGCGACCGGGAACGGCTACACCGGTGCAGCCGTGATATCCTCGGCAAGCTGGGTGAAGAGCGGTTGGTACGGATACCCCGAGCCATATGGAACCAGACGCGGCGGCTGTTCTGGACGATTCGGGCTCCGATTTTGAGGAGCTTGAGTCTGATGGTTCCGGCCTGGGCCGCACTCAGCTCGGTTCCCTTGAGATGGCAGCGCAGGAGCCAGAACAAACAGTAGGCCGTGGTATACAGCAGGAGGCGGAACCGATTGACGCGAAAACGATGGCAACTGAGCTGGTCGGCTTTAAAATCGGGCTTCAGTTCCTCGATCCGGTTTTCCGCCCAACCTCACATTATTTCTGTTTTGGTATCGGGCAGTTGACCCCGAAATAGCTATTGATGATCCGCTCGTCTTCATCGAGCCCGATGCTCTTTTCGATCTCGACCAGACTTCTGCCGGGCAACAGGCGCGGGGTCTGATCGCCCTTTTTCAGGTCTTCCATCAATTGCTCAGCCGCCAAGCGCATGGCGTGGTCTGCGGCCATTAACAAGGTCTGGACGTGGAAGATGAGTTTATAACCCATCTCGGCCACTTCGTTGGGCGGACCAAAGGGCATCTTGGTCCGGGCCGCCTGGAGTGTGGCCAGGGGCACTCCGGCCTCGACAGCCACCTTTCTCATGTCCTCCAGGTTGAGCAGGCCGATGGTCAGGACCATGTCGGCTCCGGCCTGGACGTATTTCCGGGCCCGGACGATCATCTCATCCGGCCCTTGATAGGCGTCGGTTCTGGCGATGACAACAAAATCCGGATCTGTTCGGGCGTCAACGGCCGCCCGGATCTTCTGGATCATGACCTCGCTGGGGATCATCCCACCCTCGCCCATGGCCGAGCAACGCAACGGCCGGCTATGGTCCTCGATATACAGCCCGGCCGCGCCGATCTGCTCGACCAGCTGGACGGTCCGCATAGCGTTGTTAGTGTCGCCGAATCCATCGTCGCAGTCGACAATGACCGGGTCGACACAGCCTGTACGACCCGGCAGGCGGTGTCGACGATCTCGCTCTGGGTGATGTAGCCGGTATCTGACTTGCCGATCATCGCCCAGGAGGTGATCGACCCGAACACGGTCAAGACCTCAAATCCAGCCTGTTTGGCCACAATGGCGCTGAATGGATCCCAGACTCCCAGGCTGAAGATGGGTCCGGGTCGGTCAAGCAGTTCCCTGAGCTTTCTGGCCTGTGTTTTCACCTGTCGTCCTCCGCTGAATTGTTGATCGGTCTCGCCGCCTTGAACAGACCTTGCGGGACGATGCCCCGAGGCTGGCCAAAGGGTTGCGGTCAAATTAAGCACATAGTTCATATTGGATTATTTGTAAACTCCTCTGACTAGGACAGTCCTCGTGGAAGTCGTTTCGTAATCGATCAGCGATCTGATCGAGCTTCAAGACCCTTCCCTTGGAAACGACGGTGCCGTCGATGACGAGACCGGGTGTCACCGTTACACCCATCTCAAGGAAATACCCAATGTCAGTCCGCTTTCGGACCTCAATGCAATCCGCCAATCCGACCAGATTCACCGCCTCCACAGCGTTGCGATAAAGCTCCTCGCATTTTGCGCAGCCCGGTCCCAGCACCTCCATGATATGCCCGCAGCGCTCACCTCGAGTCACGCCGCCGAATGCCGATTGTATCCATTTCACCACGTGTTTTCGATCGGGCACGCTGCCCTGATGAACACACCGGCCATCTACAACTAGTACCGGGGTCATCAGGATGCCCACATCACGGGCCTTGATCTCGCAGGGCCGCAGCAATTCGTCCGAGATGGGCGACCATAGAGCCGCCGCTGTCGGACAGCAAGTGCCCTCCTGTGGTGAGGCATCCTTTGGGCCATCTCCGTCCGCCAAGGCATTCACTCTCCCCCAATCGATATCGATGGAAGCCTTGCGAGCCACATCCTTGGCAGTCCCCGGCTCCAGTCCGAGGGATGCTGCATACGAGCACGCCTCCTGGTCGGTATAACTCATGTGCCGCACAGGTATCCGCAATTCCAATTCACCGATCACATCCTGAACCATGCGGGCCAGATAGTCGCAGCGGGGGCAGGGCGGCACAGTTCCGATGATCCAGACTTCATGTTCCTTTGTCATCAAAATAACTCCTCTCAGATATCCCTCAAGAGAAACTCTGAACACAGCTGCACAGCTGCATGCCGGAAAGGGGCCCGGATATTCCCAGCGGTGGAGGGCATTGCACATAAAACTCGTTTCGGCCAAACATAGACCCGTCCGACGATGGAAACAGAGCCGAAGGTAGGTTCCTGTCTTGTCACTTTAGTCTTTCTACCTTTTGTCATCTTGGACCTGATCTGTCTGTGAGGGATGAAAGGGCTGAAACATTCCCATACTGACCCAATTCCCTGCTTTGGATGAGGCCTTCTCAATGCATTCCATGGATCCCGGTGGGGCGATGAAGACGACCACGTTCTTGTGCTTGATTTGATCCTCAGGTAGATCCGCAGACACGATCGACCATTCCCCCATCACGTAGTTGAAGAGGTAAATTTCGCCGCCTGCCTTCAGGAAACCCTTCGCGCGTATGCATTCGGGCGGCAGATGTCTAGCCAAGTCCTCCACTTCATCGAGGTCATGGCCGGACCATAGATAGGTAACGGAGACCAAGCGGTCAGGAGGGGTGATCTCAAGGTCTGGGCTGATCAACAAGTCGTCGATGAAAGCATCGATCTCCTCGTCCGACAGTGCAGATGGTTTCCCTGCTTCCTTCGATGTATCCTCCCGCGATGCTCGGCACCCGATGGGGAAAAACTTCTCCAAGGGGATGTCTCCATAGATCGTTTCATAAAAGGCGGGCTCCGGGTGAAAGCTGCGGATCACCTGTTTGATCTCTTCGATCTTTTCGAACGGGGCAAGGTCGGTCTTGTTTAGGATGAAGACGGTTGAAGAGGCGATCTGTTTTTCGAGTGATGCGAACGCTTCGTAGGCCTCCAGGAAATGGGCCGCGTCCAACATGCAGAACTGCTCCTTGAACTGGAATCGATTGCTGAAGATGGAGAGCTTCAAGTCCCTTTTGAGGTCAGAGGGATTGGCAACCCCTGTAGACTCGATGAACAGCACTTCCGGCTGCACCTTGGTGCTCAGCTCATAGAGTCCCTTGATGAAATCAGTCTTCACACAGACGCAGAAGATGGACCCCTTGCTGATCTCGAGCATGTCGACATTTTCGCCCTGGATCAGGGTGCCGTCGACGCCAATCTCCCCGAACTCGTTCATGAGGACGGTCAACTTCCGATCCCTGGGAAAAACGGAGATGATCCTGTTCAGGAAGGTCGTCTTCCCGCTTCCCAGGAAACCGGTGATCAGATAGACGCTGGTTTTCTCACCCACCTTGGGACCCAATCCTTTTTATGAGATCGAGGATAGCCCCGGTATCCAGCACCCTGCCCACGGAAACGACCTTGCCATCGACCACAAGCGCTGGTGTGGTTAAGACACCCATTTTGATGAAGCTTTCTATGTCCTTGACCTTCTCGATGGTGATCTCCTCTGCAAGGCCTGATTGTCTCACGGCTTCGACCGTGTTTTCATAAACCCTTTCACAGTTCGTGCATCCAGGGCCTAAGACCTGTATCTTCATCGCTCCTCACCTCACCTCACCTTCCCTGCATCCTGCAACTCCCGATCAAGGAGCGTTTCGAGCTCCTCGGTGCCCGGTATCGAATCGAATACTATTTTCCCATTCAAGATGATAGAGGGGACGGGCAATCGTCGTCCCAAAACGCGCGAGAGCTCGAAAAATCTCTTTGCGCCGGCTGCGGTCTTGGTGACAACCTTCTCCCACTTCAGACCTCTGTCGTATTTGGAAGCTACCGACTCGACCACCCTGGCCATGAAAGCGCAGGGCATTCACTGTTCCCCTTCCGAGAGGACCTCGATGTGCAATTCTTTCATATGAAACCCTTCAGGATTGCCGGAGGAGCTGTGGATCGCCGTTGAAAGGGCCTCCTCCAGCTCCTGCCGGGTCGGGATGGAGTCGAAGACGATCTCGCCCTCGATGAAAAGGGAAGGGACAGGGGCGGTGCGGATGAGCAGGGTGCCCTCCGTCCCTCCATAGATTTTCTCCGAGAGCTCCAGAAAGCGCCTCTTGCCCTCTTTCTTCCCGAAGTCGATCCTCCGATAGATGATGTTCTCGGAGAAGAGGGGGATAACCTCCAGGACCGCCTCTTCCATATAGAAGCAGAGGAGACAGTATTCGCCCTTGAAGGTCACCTCGACAAGGATTTTTTTTTGCTGCTCCACCGGAGCGGATCCCGACGGGGAAAAATTTGATGTCACTACTTCTTTCCCACTTCTTCCCTCGTGTGCCTGCCCGAGCCAGCACGCTCGAGGTTCTCCTGAAGCTTGTTGAACTGAAACCCGATCCCCCTCGCCGCCTGGATCTTCGCGGCAACCTCGGGGTTCGGCGCCCGCTTCACCATCTCATCGATGAGCTCCTCGTACAGAGGGATGATGCTCGGGAAGACGAGATCCCTCTCGATGCAGATCGTGGGCAGGACCTTCCCCTTGAGCTCCATGAACTTGCCGATCCCCTCCTTGGTCTTGATAGACCACTCCTTGTACTCGATCAGCTCCTGGACCTCTTTTGGCATCGCGGCAATCGACTCCATCATGTACCCGCATGCCGCACACTGGACACTGTCCAGCGTGAGCACGTCGATATGAATCTTCTCTTCAAACATCACGCTCTCCCTAACTCATTTCGGATACTCGGGATAGTTCTCATCAAACCACGCCTTGGCTGCATGCACCTGCTCCATGTGTTCCGCCGGAACATCGTAGGGGAGGTCTCAACCAGGGGCGAAGGTGTAACCTACCTTCCCGCCGGCGGCCAGGCTCACGAGCGCATCTTCCCTGGGGGAGATGAGCCCCAAGCTCAGGGCCAGGGTCAGCTTGAGGTTTCCGCCGAACCCCTTGTTGTGCTTCCGAGCCATGTCCCGCACGAAATTCATGTTCAGCTGCTCGTCGATCGCAAAGGCGTGTGTCCCGATCGTGCACACCTCTTCCATTACCTTGGCGCAGTCCCCGCAGATAAAGAAACATGAGGTGAGACCTCTGCCGTGGATCTCCTGGATGGCCGGTTGTGCACTGGGTGTCACGAACTCCTGGAAGACCTGCGGCTTGATCTGGGAGGCCACGGGGTCCACGATCGCAATGATGTCGCACCCCATCTCCGCGTAGAACCGCGCCGAAAGTGCCCCCACTTCCCCTGCGAAGCGGACGACATCGTGCGCGAACTCCTTGTTCTTGTAAAGATCCGTAAAAATTCGGACCCCTGACAGATGGGCGGCCAGCGTGAGCGGGCCGGTCAGGAGCCCCATCATTGCACAGTCCAGCTTGTCCAGCTCAGGCTTTGCCTTCGCGGCGGCCTCGAAAATCACGGGCCACCGTCCGGTCTTCGCGGTCGGGAGCTTCAGCCCCGCCTCCGCCGGGGTTTTATCGGAGCAAGGGTGCGAAGAGACTGACGGGACGTTGTCTTCCCACCACTTGAGCTCACAGCCCAGTGCGTTGGCCTCCACCGAGAGGTCGAACAGGAGCGGGATCCCGTCCGCGTGGTACTTCCTGGCGGTCTCCACCACCCCCCTGGCCAGGATATTGGGGTCCTGGAGATAACGGTCCGCCTTCTCGTTGATCAGGAAGGCGCAGTGGACCCCCGCATACGGAACCCACGGCGCAGTGTCCGTGGGCTTTCCGTGGTAAGCATCGATCAATCGTTTCTTGGACACAGCCTGTTTTCTCCTACGAAATATTTTTGAATGTAATCATTACGTTTTTCCTCAGGGCCAGTTCCATCTCCGCTTCCGCAGCTTTTATCACCGCGCAGGGAATGGGGCAGCTCCCATGAAGCTCGCATTGCCCTGCCTTTTCATAGATGGCGGAACGGTTCAAATGCCTGGGCACGACATCGGCGAGAGTCACCTTGTCGAGTTGTGCATCGAAAGCCTTCACCTTTTCACACGCACTTTCGATAGTGACCCGGCATTCCCTCTTTCCCGTACGCAGGGCATCGACGTTCGCGCAAAGCCCGCATATCCCGGGGTCGACGTGGACCCTTGTCATCTCATTGATCCCCCTTGGATGGGAATTCAAGGTCACAAATGGCTCAGACCGCCCCTCTCTGAGCCTTGGTTCTCTCCAGGAGATCGGTCGCATCCTGAACCACAGTGCCGGCGCCCTTGGAGTACCCGTCGGCGCCGAAGAGCTGAGCCACCTGCGGCGTCACGGGTGCCCCACCGAGCATAATGGCAGCCTTTAAGTTCTTGTCCCGGATCACCTTCACCACCTTCTTCATCCCCAGCATGGTTGTCGTCATCAGGGCGGAGACACAGATGAGGTCAGCCTTCACGCGCTCCGCCTCTTCCGCGAACTTCTCGATCGGCACATCCTTGCCTAGGTCGTGCACCTCGAATCCACTAACCTCGAACATCAGCTTCACAATGTTCTTCCCAATATCGTGGATATCGCCCTGGATCGTGCCGATAACTACCCGCCCTTTCTGAGTCTCCGATTCTTTGGGGATGTGTGGTTTCAGGATGTCGAGACCCGCCTGCATGGCATCCGCGCTCATCAGGACTTCCGGAACAAAGTACTCGCGCTTCTCGAAAAGGTCCCCCACAACGAGCATCCCGGCCGAGAGCCCCTCCAGGATCGTCTCCACGGGGTTGTACCCGAGCTCAAGGGACTTTTCAGCCAAGCTCCTGACCGTGTCTTCCTCGAACTTCACAACAGCGTCCACGATATTCTTGTAAAGCTCTTCCTTTTCAGCCATCACCTTCACCTCCAACGACTGCATTGTTTATTTAGTCGTCCCTGGAAAAAGTATAACACATTGTAATTAAAAGCTTTATTAACCATTTCCTGTTTGTTATAATTGCCGGAAATCAATGGTGGACCCTCAAAATCCGGTGATTTCATGAAGCCAAAATCCAAGACCATGGACCAGGGTGAACTGTTCCGCTCCCGCCTGGACCAGATTCTCAACCGGCAGCATCCGCTGTTCGTGCTGGCCGGCGAGATCGACTGGACGGTGTTCGAGCAGGCCTTCGGTCCGCTCTATGTGGAGAATGTGGGCCGTCCCGGAACCCCCATTCGTCTTCTTGTGGGGCTGCACTACCTCAAGCACGCCTTCAACGAGAGCGACGAGTCGGTGGTGGCGAGGCTGCTGGAGAACCCCTACTGGCAGTACTTCTGCGGATTCGAGTACTTCCAGCACCGACTTCCGCTGGACCCCTCGACCCTGGTCAGGTGGCGCAAGCGCATCGGCCCCGGCGGCATGGAAAAGCTGCTAACGGAGACCCTCGAAACGGCCAAGCGCAAGAAGAACTGACCAAGCGCCACATGGAGCGGGTCAACGTGGACACCACGGTGCAGGAAAAAGCCATCGCCTTTCCCACGGATGCCCGGCTGTACCACAAGGCCCGACTGGCCCTGGTACGTGCCGCCCGAGAGCGGGGAATCGGTCTGCGTCAGAGCTACCGACGGCTTTCCAAACAGGCACTGATCATGAGCGGGCGCTACAGCCATGCCCGACAAGCGAACCGGGCGCGGCGCGAGGTGAAGAAGCTGCGCACCTTTCTGGGCCGGGTGATCCGTGACATCCGGCGCAAGTGCTCTCGTCCCGATGATGCCCTGGCCGAGCTGTTGGGGCGTGCCGAGCGCATCCACACCCAGAAACGGCAGGACAAGAACAAACTCTACAGCCTGCACGCTCCCGAAGTGGAGTGCATCGCCAAGGGCAAGGCCCACAAGAAGTACGAGTTCGGCTGCAAGGTTTCCCTGGTGACGACCTCCAAAGACAACTGGATCATCGGCACCCAGGCCCTGCACGGCAACCCTTTCGACGGCCACACCCTGAAGGACGCATTGGATCAGGCCTCCCGCCTTACCGGTTGGCGGCCGGGGCATGCCTACTGTGACAAAGGGTACAAGGGCACGCCGAAACATCTGGAGGAAACTGCGATTCACCTGCCCGATCGCCGTAAGCGGAAAAAGCCGAGCGAGTGGCGCTGGTTCAAACGTCGAAGTGCCATTGAGCCGGTCATCGGGCACACGAAAAACGACCACCGGATGAACCGCAACTACCTCAAGGGAGTCGCCGGCGACAAAATCAATGCTCTGTTGGCCGCGTGCGGCTTCAATATCCGGAAACTGCTCCGGATTTTTTTGTGGCTTCTTTTCAAAGAGCTGTTTTGTGCCTGGCAGGCGGTCCGAAAGAACTCCGACATCACCTTGCTGCAAACCGCCTCAACCTAAAATAGCGTTTTTCAGGGACGACTATTTATACGGACCATACTTCTTGGAGGCTCCCGTCAGCGCCAGTACGTTTGCTGGCGGGGCTTCGGGGGGAACGATCCATCCCGATCCGAGGATGAAATTCCCTTTCTTTCCTCTTGCCTTTTCGATGCAGGCCATCGCCTCCGCTTCGACCTGCTCGGGTGTCCCTCCGAACAATGTTTTGCTCGGGGCTCACATTACCCCACAGACAGATGTCATTCCCCACTATTTCCCGGGCAAAGCCCAGATATACAAGCTCATCGCCGCTGAAGGCATCGACGCCGGTTTGGACATAACTCTCCAGGCGATCATAAGTATGCCGCAGATGTGAAGCATGATCTTCACCCCGTTCTGTTTCAGTGCCTTTACAGATTTCATCGTGTGAGGGAAGCCGTACTCCATGACTCTGGTTCCCCTATTCTATTTTTGTTTCTTGGCTAATAATGTTTTATTTTGTTTGTCCGTATTTATACGCTGCAATAACCATTGCTGATATATTTTTGTTATGGACTAAATGAGAGCAAAGACATCCTGAAGATAGAATGAATGGCCCGTCTTGGAAGGCTTTTTCAATACATGACTTCGATTCTCTTTCAACATCTTCCGGACTTCCTAAGCACAAGCTATTTGATGGGCTCACATTGCCAAAAAGACAGATTTGATCACCTAAAATTTTCCTGGCTGATCCTAAATCTACTTTTTCATCAACACTTACGGCATCTACGCACAGGTCTTTGAAAAGATGCAGTCTGTCGGATATATCACCGCATATATGAAGAATCACCTTTGTGCCCGATTGCCTCAAAAATTCAGTCAAGCAATGGAGAAAAGGAAAGCTCCATTCTTCAAAGCATTTCCTTGAAATCATATCTCCCGATGATGGAGGATCGGAAACCATAATTATATCCGCGCCAGCAGCTACGAGAGCGGCACCACAGACCATTAAACTATTAGTCGCTATACTCAGCAATTTTTTTATGGCATCTTTATTTTTGATAATGTCACGCATCAACATTTCATAGCTCCTCAACGTGGACGCATGTCGCAATGGGCCTTGTAAATATCCAATCACAGGTATTTCATTTTTACAAAGACTTTTTAACTGTCGAATAACTTCTAATATTACAGGAAAACGACCATCTTTATAAGGATTTGGTATCTTAAGCTTGGGCAAATCGCTTGCATAATCGTTGATTATGTGGTTTTTTGGCCTTGGTGGAGTATCTTTATCATAGTATATTTCTACACCCATGGCCTCTGAAACGGCCTCTATCGCACATAGGTCAAATACGCCATCATAACCGTATTCTTGTCTAATCGAGTATTGGGCATAAACATACTTTTCTGCGTTTTCCATCATGTCGTTTATTTCAAAGCCCGCCTGTTTCACGCACCAGTCTCTAACCCATGGAATCACTGGAACGCGGTCAGGCTTGATTCCTGTTAATGCTGCCATTACTCGTTGATATGATGTCATTTCTTTGCCTTTCGTCTTCTGATGAAACATTTTTAAGGCGAACCTCGGAAATAGTCGGATGCAGGATGAATTAGAGCGATCCGAGCGAATACACTCAGAATCACCTTCTGAAGTGGACAATCTTCCGTTTACGAGCCCCATGAAAGTGCATAAAATCCTATCAGCTAAACGATAAAGCCACTAGACTGCTTTGTACGTAAACGATCATTAAGACCAATATTCATATTGATTACTCACTCAATAAATCGGATTGAAAGGAGGTCCCCTCATTGCAGGCATTCTCTACTTCATCCCAGCTTTGAACGTTCTATCTTTGTCTCTTTATTCCTATAGTAAGGTTAGATCTACTCCTCTGTTACTGTACGGAATGTCGCGCCAAGTTACTATAAAGAAGGAGCATTCACCTCGACAAAGTAAACATCCCCCGGCAAAGCCGGGGGATGTTTACTTTGTAAGACGCACAAAGCGGCCTATCCGCGGTCGCTCCCAAGCGGCAGATCATCATATGGACGTGATTTATCAGCAGGTGCCTCTCCAAAATCTCGCATTTCTTCTGTTGCGCCAGCCGGCTGAACATTTACCCCACTCCCATATACTGTTATTTAAGCTTGCCGTGTCTTCCACATGAACCCTTTCGTGATGCTTGAGCGTCTCGTGATCGCCGGTTCACGTGACAACTCCTAAATATGTGAAACTCTTACGGCCTCCCAAGCGAAGCCGGATGAACTCCCATGAAGTTAGAGGAGGCACACTTAGCAGGCTGTTGAAAAGATCCTCTAAAACGCAGCCCCGGCGAAAGCCGGGGTCCGGGAACGCCCGGAAATACTGGATCCCGGCTTTCGCCGGAATGACGAAAAGACCGCCAGTGAGCGTTTTTCAACAGCCTGTTAGGGAATTGTGTCCATTGTAACGAATTTTGAATCATGAATAGGAAGCAGTATGTCCGCTAATTTTTTAATCTTCAGCATTGAATCATAGGCTTCGTAGGGATTTATATTAGTACCGGGCGGAATAACCTCCAAGCCCATCGAAGTAATAGTAACGGGCGGAAAGAAGTTTTCAAGAAGCGTACAACATCCGGTGATGATAGCTCGTCCCGCTTCAGTCTGGACTACCACAGATAAGCCACCCGCTGTATGGGCTGGTGTATGTATCAATTGAATTCCGGGTACGAGTTCTTCCCCACCCTTCACCGGTATTATCTTTTCTACAACATCCTCTAAATAATCGATTAGATATCGATAGTCCAGTGGATGTGGGTTATGTAAATGCTCCAATTCAAATTCATGAGCATAAAATAAAGCCTTTTTAAACTTATAATCATTTTGACAATGATCGAAATGAAGGTGGGTATGAATAACTATGTCAATGTCTTCTGGCCTAATCCCATATTTTGCCAATCCATCTTCAATGGTATAAATTTTACCACCAATTTGGCTTTCCCTGTGTTCGGTTATGATAGGTGACATCTCACCGGTATCTACCACTACTTTTTGGTCTCCTCCCTCCAAATACCATGAGTAGATCGGCATTCCAAATTGCTTACCATAGTCATACTGATAGGTTATCATTCCCTTTTCGTTCAGTTTGGAACCAACGACAATGGGGTGAATCTTATATTTCACCATTACAAACCTCCTCATAATGTTTATTAATTTAAGGATTTGCAAGTTATAACTGATAAATCCCTTTAATTCATTAACGATCATTGTGACAATAAGTCATCTGAATTATTCTGATGAATCCGAGTAAAGTATCCGCACCCATAGGGTGCGGCTTTGATCAGTCCCCCCACAAGGGGGACATTGCCCTGCCTCCTGAGGAGGCAGGGCTCCGAGCTGTGCCGCAGACTGATACCTCAATACAGTTGAAGCTGTTCCGACTGCTTCTCCTTTTCCTCCTGGTAGCGGACATACTTGCGTATCATGTCCGCATCCAGACCGACCGTGTCCACGCAGTACCCTTTGGACCAGAAATGATTCCCCCAGTACGGCTTCTTCTTGAGCTGCCGAAACTGGTTGAACATCTTCATCGACGTCTGACCCTTCAGCCTTCCCGCCAAATGCGAAACCGATACCTTCGGCGGAATCATCACTACCAGATGCACATGATCCGGCTGCACATTCAACTCCATCACCTCACACCCGGCAAATCCGCAGATCGCTTGTACCCCTCCCTCTGCGGCCTCCTTCACCGCCCCCGTCAGAATCCGGAATCGGTATTTCGGCACCCATACAATGTGATACTGACAGTGCCATATCGTGTGTGATAACCTGCGAAATCTGCTCACTGCTCCCTCCTTCCTCTCGAAGTTGCGGCAACAACTCGACCGGAAGGATAGCAGTGAGCGGCTTATACAGCTATTCCCATCCGGGACCGGCATAGCCAGTCCACTTGACCCCACCCACAGGGTGGGGGTTTCTACGTCAATCTGAAACGGGGGCCTCGTCTTGCCGATATCCTCCACTTCATCCCCGACCCGTTTCAGGGGATGTCCCCCAAGTGAAATAAGGGCATGCGCGAGATCGTTTTTGCAGGGGCAAGCTTTATCACCGCCCTCAATACCTCGTTCTCCACGGTCTTCCTGCCCAGCAACCGTTCCAGTTCACGGATGCGGGCGTGGAGGTGCCGGGTCTCAGATGCAGGAACCACCTCCTCCTCGGCTCGAATGTCTGAAAAACTCCTTCCCTGGCCAGCTGGTTGCGGCACATACTTTGGTCGTTCTTCCTCTCGTTCTTTGATTTCTTGATACTTTCAGCACTGTTCAGACCCATCCCAACCAAGACTTTATAGTTTCCCATAAGGTATGTATCGAAAAATTAAATGTGGCAATGGAATTAAGGGGCTAATGCTTGTACATTTCTAATCTCTATTATTCACTTGGCAGGCTTGAAAAGGAAAATAGTGTGGTATAACGTATTGTTATAGCTAACAAAAACTTAATGGTGGACATACCCATATGAAAACAGGCTGCCATAAACAACTCACATTGGAGCCTCTTGCAAAAGTCTTGATCTGGCACCCGCGAGGGTCCTCAAGGAGTGCCTTCGCCTCTTTTTTTGTGAGAGAGTCCCGGCATTAAGCAACCTGCGAGGCCATTTTTTTTCTATTTCGGACGGACTGCTCCCTTGAATCGGCTTTCTCGTTCTTTGACAATCAGCATCCAGTGACTTTGAGCAACTGATCGGCAAACAAGGCGATGATACCGAACATCAGGTGCAGCATCACTTTGTCGGCTCCACGAACCTGGACACAACGACCACCGAACTCGTCCTTGAATCGACCGTTGCACCGCTCAACTGCTGTCCGTTCATTGTAACGGACCGCTTCATGCGGAGCCATGGGAACGATCTCTTTGCCACGAGGGTTTCGATCGATGATCGGAACATGGCCAAGTTCTCTGCTCTGCTCCCATATCTGGGTCGCGTCATAGGCCGCATCCATCAGATCGTAACAGGAGGTGACCTTGCTGCCGGTCAATTTCATCAACGGAATGGCCACCTGGCTGTCATGCACCGAAGCGGACGTCAGTACCGCGCTTAAGGGGAGTCCACAGTCGTTCACATCCAGATGCAGCTTGAAACCGTTCCAGGTCTCCGTGTACCCCTTGGCGTTTTTCTTGACGCCACGATCGCAGACCTTCGGCAATTGGGCGATGGCCTCCTGAGCCGTCTGGGTGCGTTGGACATCAAGCCGTTTCGGCTCGGAAGGTGGCCGTAGCTCACCCTTCGCGGGACGCCCTTTTTTCTTCGCAACCTTGGGAACTTTGACCTTCTTTGTTGGCTTCTCCCGTCCAACGATGGCCGTCGAGTCCCGACTGACATGGCCAATCAGTTCCGTGCCGAGATGCTCCTTGACCAAGACGTCATGAACCACTGTCCCCAATCTCACCTTGGCATATTCGGCAAAGGCCCGGGAAAAGGTCGATTCCGAAGGAACATCCCGCCACCTGCAGAAACCGCAGATGATCCGCAGATTCGGGGTGCTTTGCAAGGCATGGCGCAAAAAACTGGTGTGCTGATAGCGCAGAACGGCTTTGGCAACAAACGCCCGGGCGATGGCTTCCCGCTCTTTGACCGGCCGTCCGAGCCATTGCCGGCTGGCGCTGACCGGTACATGTTTTTCAATCTGGACCAGCTCAAGGATCTTGACCAGATGCTTTTCCGGTTCCGTCATCGGAACGGGCAGCCATTCATCAAGGTAGGGTGCGGTGGACCCCATTGTATGGACAGCCTGATGGTAAGGCCGGAGTGCCCCTGGCCACATCCAGGCGGCCCGGACCAAGATGCCCCTTGGTCAGCCCAACGAAGTGGCCGAGATGGGTTATAAACTCATCTTCCATGTCGAGACCTTGCCAATGACCGCGGACCACGCCACGCGCTTGGCGGCCGAGCAATTGATGGAAGACCTGAAGAAGGGCGACCAGATCCCGCGTCTGTTGCCCGGCAGAAGTCCGGTCGAGATCGAAAAGAGCATCGGGCTCGATGAAGACGAGCGAATAATCAATAGCTATTTCGGGGTCAACTGCCCGATACCAAAACAGAATAATGCGAAGTTGTGCGGAAAACCGGATTAAGGAACTGAAGTCCGATCTTAAAGCCGACCGGCTCAGTTACCATCGCTTCCAGACCAATTCATAAGGCAAAAATACTCTCAACTGCCCTCTCCCTACAAAGATACCGAATGGATCAGTTGGGGAATGATTGCGGACTCTGGCGAAACGCGCTGGAGGAAGACTATAAAACGTGACGTAGGATTTGACGTAGCGCGGGGTGCATTTTGCCGCGAAGCGGTGCATTTTGGTGCTTTGTGATGCGGTTAAGTGCTTGAAAACAGGAGGGGTGCGTACTTTCAGGCGTCCTGTCACGCCGGAGGTCGCGAGTTCGCACCTCGCCGCCCCAGCCAAAATGTGAAAAGTGATCAGGGGTTAGCCAGAACGGCTAGTCCTCTTATCATTGGGAACCGCCCGTTAGACGTAGGATTGACGTAGGGTGGTTTTCAGACGCCGCAGCTTCTGTCCTTTTCGAGGATTTTTGGTTCCTCCGAGCATCTCGAACCAGACTTTTCAATACCCCTCATTCAATAAGCGGCTGACCCCATCTTCATTTCGGGACGACATTGCCGTGAGGGTGTCCACCAGTGCCACACTGGCAGCTCAGAGAGATACCTTCAATGCTGGTAGAGTGCGATAAGCGGAAACGGTTTGGGAAACGGTTTTGTAGTCAAGAAGCGGTTTTTTTCCGTAAATCGGGTGTAAATTCGGTAGGATTCGCCAAAAGGCGCGGCCTTTCACGCCGGCGACAGGGGTTCAAATCCCCTTGGGGACGCTCCGAAAAGGGAGTCGGCATTCATGCCGTCTTCCTTTTTTTTCGATTGCTCATATTGCATAGGTGACGGCAAGTCCGACTCATCAGGCAGGTCCACGGCGTATCCCCTTTCCTTCTCACAACCCCAATGGAAACCCTCAGGGCACACCGGCGAGGAGTTGCGCGCGACGCGATTTCCTCACCAGGCATCATTAATGCCTTACGACATTGAGGTACGATTCGGTGGGTGGCAAATACCCGCGCGGGCAACCGGAACAGACTTCCGGGTTCGCAAACGGCCGGACGGTTTCATCGAAGGCGGGGCGCGTCTTTCCGGTTCTTTATGTGATTGGAATTATGAATCAAATTCATTTAGGCAAAAGTTCGACTTCCGCGACGGTGGTTCCCGTTCCGGCTTTCCGGCGCCGGCGTCTTTGTTCTCTTGTGACCGCCAACCCGTCGCATTAAACGACATCCAAGCAACATATTAATGAAGAAAGATTTTTTTTACGTTATGTATTGACTGAGACACAGAAAAAGCACTATCTCCTATCCCGGTCTCCGGGGAAAATCAGTCACGGAAACGCAAAGCAATGCCGATGTACAGATAATGAAAACGCAGTACGAAATCACAGGGCCATCATCTGAAAACGACCCCGATGTATGAGAGGAGCTTCATCATGGAAGGTTTGGAGGCCATTTTTTCCCCCCGTTCGGTCGCCGTTGTCGGCGCATCCAACACCCCCGGAAAAGTCGGTCATGATATTTTTGAAAATATTTTCAAAGGGAAGTTCGAAGGAGTCATCTATCCGGTTAATCCGACGTCGAAATCCATATTGAGTGTGCGCGCCTACCCCTCGGTCAAGGACATTCCCGACGAAATCGACCTGGGGATCATCATTCTGCCGCCGCAGCGGGCGGTCGGCGCGGTAAGCGAAGCCATCGAAAAAAAGGTCAAGGGCATCGTCATCGTATCGGCGGGTTTTCGGGAAGTCGGCCCCGCGGGACGCGCCATCGAGGACGAGATCGTCGGCATGTGCCGCGAAGCGGGAGTCCGCGTCGTAGGTCCCAACTGTCTGGGAGTCATCAACCCCCACCCGTCCGTCAAGTTGAACGCAAGCTTTTCGTCGAGGATGCCCGCGTCGGGAAACATCTCCTTCATTTCCCAGAGCGGAGCGCTCTGCACCGCGGTGCTCGATTTCGCCGCCGACCGCGACTACGGTTTTTCCAAGTTCATTTCCATCGGCAACAAGGCCGACGTCGACGAACTTGACCTCCTGAAGTACCTCCACCAGGACCTCGATACCAACTGCATCATGATGTACATCGAGGAGCTGCGGCGCGGTCCCGAATTCATCGATGTCGTCAAGGAGATCACGTCGGGCGACCGCCCCACCCCGATACTGGCCATCAAATCCGGCAGAACGAGCGCCGGGGCCCGGGCCGCCGCGTCCCATACCGGCGCGCTGGCCGGCACCGAAGCCGTTTACGACGCCATCTTCCAACAGTGCGGCATCATCCGCTGCGAATCCATCAACGAGCTTTTCGATTACGCCAACGTCTTCTCCTTCAAGGCGAGCACCTCCGTGGGCAAAACGCTCAAAATCCCCAACGGCAACCGGGTGGCCATCGTCACCAATGCGGGCGGCCCGGGCATCGTGGCGACGGACATGACCGTTTCCTCCGGGCTCCAGCTTGCCAAGTTCAAGGATGAAACGGTCGAGGCGTTGAAGAGTCATCTGCCCTCGGCGGCCAACTTCCACAACCCCGTGGACGTCATCGGTGACGCCGCCGCCGACCGTTACGAAAACGCATTGACCGCCGTTATCCGCGACGAAGGCGTGGACGGCGCCCTGGTCATCCTGACGCCCCAGTCCATGACCGATGCCCTGGGGACGGCCGAAGCCGTGGCCCGGATCGCCCGACGTTCCCATAAACCGATTCTGAGTTCCTTCATGGGGATCATCGACGTATCCAGCGGCGTTCGCTTTCTGCGGGAGCAGGGATATCCCGTCTACCGGTTTCCGGAAAGCGCCGCCCAGGCGTTCGGGGCGCTGTACCGCTATTCCACGTGGCTGAATCGGCAGCACCTGGCCGGTTTCCAGTTCAATCACGACCGGGCCAAAGCCGATGCCATCATCCAGAAATGTCTGGACGAAGGAAGAACCGCCGTTGGAGAGCTGGAGGGCGCCCAGATCCTGAGCTGCTACGGTTTTGACGTCCTGCCGGGCAAACTGGCGACTTCAACGGAAGAGGCGGTATCCCTGGCCGAGGGAATGGGATTCCCCGTGGTCATGAAGATCGTTTCCGCGCAAATTTTGCATAAATCGGACGCGGGCGGAGTCGTGGTGAACATCCAGGACGCCAAGGGGGTCAAAGCCGCCTACAGGCAGATTATGGACAATGCCAAGGCGTACAAGGCCGACGCCCCGATCGACGGCGTCCTGGTCGTCAAAATGGCGCCGAAGGGGCGGGAAGTTATCCTGGGGATGAACCGCTACCCCATTTTCGGGCCGCTCCTCATGTTCGGGTTCGGTGGCATCTTCGTCGAGGTCTTCAAGGACGTCACCTTCCGGCTGGCGCCGATCGGCAGGAATGAGGCCCGCCGGATGGTCAAGTCCATCAAGGCGTACAAACTGCTTCAGGGCTTTCGGGGAGAGGCTCCGGCGGATATCGAAGCCATCGAAAAGAACCTGGTGCGGCTCTCCGACCTGGTGACCCAGCATCCGGAAATCCAGGAATTGGACATCAACCCGCTGATTGCCCACTCCGACGGCTCGGGCGTAACGGTGGCTGATTGCCGCATGATCCTCAAGCCCCGCGAAAACGTCTGATACGAAGTCCGCACTCAAACCGATAACGCCCCGCCCCGTCCTCCCCTGCTCCGGGAGGGGACCGGGTGGGGCGACCTCCTGAACTCCCCGAAATACCGAGAAGCGCCGCTTCCTTTGCTTTTCAATGTTTATTGCTTTTGCTCCTCATCGCTATCGTTCACGCGGGAAATCCCCTCGGGACGTCACCCCGGCGGAAGCCGGGGTCCAGGGGTACAGAGGTCCAGAGGCATTTGAAAAGCTGGATTCCGGCTTTCGCCGGAATAACGAACAAAGTGCCGTGGCGCCAAAATAGACACCTTCAATCGAGGGTGTCGAGAAAAGCAACGGAAAGGGATAGTGCGGGGGAATCTCTTCCCCCGCCGCCCCCCATGAAGATTTCCCGCTGTGCTCCAATGACCTCCATTTCCCGAAACAGCTAACAAGTTCAATGGATGAAAGCGCGGAGGGGCGCGGCATGCCCAGCCCTTCGATCTTGTGGACGACGCCCTCGGATTTTGTTAAAATACGCCATTATGACGGTTGATCGGAAATAAGGGATAGTTTTTGTAACAAAAATAACGGGCATTGACGGGAAACAAGGAGTAATACAATGTTCGGCGATTTATTTTCACCAATGCATTTAATCATTATATTGGTTATCGTGCTTCTGATCTTTGGACCGGGCAAGCTTCCCGACATCGGCGCGGGGATCGGGAAAGGGATACAGGAGTTTAAAAAGGCGGTGTCCCAAAAACAGTTATCCGAGGACGATTCGTTAAAAAGCATCCCTTCCGAGGCAGCGCAAAAAGAGAAGAAAGCCGGCAACGCGTAAAAGAAACGGGTGTGAACCGTCCCTGTTCGTATTGGTTCGTCGCGGGGTTACGGGATAGCGGATTGCCCAGGGGGAGAGGATTGTTCATGCTTCGCTACGTCTCAACGAACAGCGAAATCCTTCGATGGCAGTGTGGTTTCCCAGACTGATCATCCACTCCGACGGCTCGGGCGTAACCGTGGCGGATTGCCGCATGATCCTCAAGCCCAGGGAAAACGTCTGACAGGAAAAACCCGTTCCAACCGATACCGCCCCACCCCTTCTTCTCCTGCCGGGAAAGGATGGGGTGGGGAAATCGACCTTCCGCGTCTCCCCAAATTCCGGGAAGAGCCTCTCCTTTAATTTTTACGGCTCTGTCGTCAACCCCGCAATCATTACGATTGTTCCTCCTCGACGGAGGGTATCGCGAAGCCTCCAAGTCCGCCACCCAGGCGAAAGTAGTTGTCTATAAGTGCTCGAAAATACTTAGCAAAATTGGATAGTCCTTCCACCATCAGCCGCACCATTTCCAGCTCATCTTAGGACCCCAAATAGCGTATTAGACATTTGCCATCATTGTTTTATTTATTTATTTTTAATTTTTCATATTTTTGATTACCTTTCCAGATTAACTTCCTTCCGCTCCCCAATCATGCGAATTCCATCTATTTAAATATTTCGTATATGTGAAGATATTATTTGATACACAAAGCAAAATAAAAATATTTCCATACCTTTATAGTTGATCATGAATGATGATGATAAATAGACAAAAATCAACAACAACAAGGGTGTATTCATACTTGTATGTTATTTTCGGCATATTCATTTCAAGGATGACATGTTTTGTTGTAAAGAAAAATTCGAAAAGGATCGATGTACTATGCCAGGTCTACCGATAATGGCAATGGCGAGTAAGCTAGTCATCTTTGATGCAGCAAGGAGATGAATCTTTGGATAGAAAAACGATCTGTCCCCGAAAAAATACGCAAGTACGAAAATCAAAGAGAAAGTACCATCAAAAAATGATGGCGCAGTTATTTTATCTGTTAATTTCCGTAAATAACTAATGATATTTACTGTTTCGAACACATGTCTCAAAAGAAAAGGCGCAACTCCAGATCAAATTATATCGAGTGCTGAATTTTGACTACATTAGCAATAAAGAAATTGCATACATAAGAGTAAGACGGTTATTTCTATCATCGTCGCTATTAATTGCTGCTTACTACAATAATTCTTTACTATCAGGCAATAAAAATATGGTCGACGTTAAATGGCGGACGATCAACCAATGTTAATATTTTGTAAGGCATTTGACTTCCGCTCCTCATGACTCCGAGGAATCCGCCAATTCATAAATTGAATCGAAAGAAAGCATACGAAAAGAAAGGAAGATAATGACTTTGAACGAACCCACGTCAAACAATGGCGATAAAGCGATACGCTTTCGTATGTACCATCTGTATCTTTGTCTATTCCTCTTTTCCGGCACGGCCGGATTAATTTACGAAGTGCTTTGGGTCAGGCAGTTTACGGTTTTATTCGGAGCTTCGACCTATGCGGTGACCATCGTTTTGACCTCGTTTATGCTCGGGTTGGGACTTGGAGCGTGGGTTATCGGCAAGCTGGTCGATTCTTTGAAAGAAAACCGATTGATGCGACTTTATGTCACCATTGAGATCGCCATAGGCGCATACGCGCTTCTCCTTCCTTTCGCCTTGAAATGGGCCGAAACGGTTTATGTTCATTTTTACCAAATTTATCATCCCGGGCCACTGGTTTTCTATGGTTTTAAGGTGGCGCTGGCTTGCCTGCTTCTGGTAGTCCCGACTACTCTTATCGGCGCCACCTTTCCGGTGATGAGCCGTTATGTCATCTCCGAAAAAAAAATGATTTCGATCAAAGTGTCCCAATTATATGCCGCCAACACCATCGGCGCCATAATCGGAACCTTGATGACCGGCTATTTTCTGCTCCCCTCCTTTGGTATCCGATTCACCAATTTGATTGCCATCGGCTTGAACTTTCTGGTTGCCGCAGTAGTGCTGTCGGTGAATTCACTTTCGGCGACTAAGAAATCGGGTACGACAAACGAAGCGGTCACGGCGAATGGTCCTTGCCGTTTAACGAAGGTTCAGAGAATGATCGTCCGGGGGTTCTGTCTTTCAGGAGCGGCTGCCATGTTTTACGAGGTGGCGTGGACCAGAACCCTCAGCATGATACTGGGGACCACCACTTATGCTTTCACCACCATGCTGGCGGCCTTTCTCCTGGGCATCGGACTGGGAAGTCTTGTTTACCGCTGGATTCCCACCTCTGTTCCGCGGATATGGCTTTTTTCAATCCTGCAGGCGATCATAGGGTTTTCTGCTCTGTTAACGATACCTTTCTTCGAGAAACTCCCCTTTCTGTTCCTGAGCTTTCATATGCGGTGGGTGAACACCTGGGTAGACCTCCAGCTTATGCGGTTTCTCCTGACCCTCCTGGTAATGATTGTTCCAACACTCGCCATGGGAATTCTTTTCCCGGTGGTGGGTTCGCTTTTTATCGAAAGGACCACCCATATCGGGAGCAGGCTTGGGAAGGCCTATGCGTGGAATACAATAGGCGCGGCTGCAGGAGCGGCATTGGCCGGATTGGTCATCGTGCCTTTTTTCGGCATGCAGAAGACGATCATGGTCGGCGGCATTGTAAATCTCGCGGTCGGTCTGGGGGTATACCTGTTCCGGAGCGATTTTTCTTTGAAACGCCGGGTTTTCCTATCGACCGGTTCCGCCCTGGCTCTCACCATCCTGCTCATAACCATCGCGCCCTGGGCCCCAAAGATCATGAACAGCGGTCCTTACATGTATGCATCCCAATATGAAGCGGCTCTGGAAAGGTACCGAACCGCCGCCGAGCAAACAGTATCCACTACCGCCGAATCCGGGTGGGGAATCTGGGAAATGGCCATGGACCAGTATGAACTCCTCTATTACAAGACCGGAATCATGTCCACCGTTGCAGTCATGGAACGGAATGACGGCGTCCGTTTCCTCACCATCAACGGGAAAACCGATGCAAGCACCGGTATGAAGAGCGACCTGAGAACCCAGGTAATGATCGCCCAAATTCCGCTCATCTTCCACGAAAAGCCGGACGAAGTGCTCGTTGTGGGGCTTGGCAGTGGGATTACGGTCGGGTCGGTCCTGACTCACGACATCAGAGAAGTTGACTGTGCGGAGATATCTCCTGCCGTTATTGAGGCGGCGAACTTCTTCGCCGACGCCAATCACCACGCTTTGGACGACAAGCGCTTGAGGATTATTCCTCAGGATGCCCGCAATATGCTCCTCATATCGAAGAAGAGCTATGATGTCATCATATCCCAGCCATCCAATCCCTGGATAAAGGGGGAATCAAGCCTTTTTTCCGTAGAATGGTATAACCTCGTTCATGAACACTTAAGGCGAGGAGGGCTCTTCCTGCAGTGGGTGCCTGCCTACCTTATGGCCGATACCGATCTCAAGATCATCATTCATACGCTTCGGTCGATATTCCCTCATCTTACTCTCTGGAGCAGCGGTTCGGCGGGGGATCTCATCCTCCTTGCCAGAAAAGGGCTCCCTCTCCGCGTTGATTACAATCTTCTCAATCAAAACATGAAACATGACAACATTCGGCGGGATATTTTTCGAACGGGAATCGACCCCAACCTTTTCCCCTTCCAGCTCTTCGTCATGAACGGAGAGAAGATATCCGACTATCTCTATTCCGGGCTTGATCGGCCCTTGGGAAAAAACACCGATGATCATCTGCTTACCGAGTTTTCCACCCCCAAGCGGATTACCAGAGCCCGGAAAGTCAACCGGTTTCTCGATCCCGAGGGTATTCATGGCGACCGGAAGGATTTGCTGGCAATAACGGATCACATCGAAAAGGGAGAGTTGCTTCGCATGCTTGACGGGAAATGCAGCGGGCAAGGAACCAGCTAGGGAATACGAAAGCGAAAGGGAAGGGAGAAACAGCCCATGAGATTGAATTATTTACTCTTAAGGACAAAAGGAGCCGTAAAAAATGTACTCGAGGACATTGAAAAAGGAGATACAAAATGAAACTGACCATTAAAGCGAGACTTTTCGGTGGATTCGCGCTGATACTGATACTCTTATTGGTTTCTGCCGCAGTTTCCATGAAAAAGCTCTCCGGTATTAACGATCAACTCAACAACATAGTCGATGGATCAGCCAGGAAGGTCAAGCTGGGCGGAGGAATTAACCAGAACCTGCTGGAAATCGCGAGAACAGAGAAAAACATCATTCTGGCCGACACTCAGGAGCAGATGCAGAAATATGTCGGCTATATCGATCAAGTTCAAAATGAAATGAAAAGCAGGCGCGAAGAACTCAGAAAGTTGGCTGACGAAGAAGGCAAGGCAAAGCTGGACAGTTTCAACGCTGCCTGGGAGGAATTCCTTGGAGTTCACAAACAGGTGAAGGATCTCGCTTTGCTCAACTCCAACGTAAAGGCCAAGCTGATTTCCCAAGGAGAGGCCAGGGATGCCTTTGAGAAAGCGGCCGCCGCTATCAACGCCATTGTGGAGAAGGCCAAAGTGGAGGCTGCCGGCGCTTCGGACATAGCGGACATCAGGCGTATTGCCGAAAAGATGCTGCTGGCGGAAAGCGTTCATCGAAATCTGGTAGAGATACAGAGGGGTGAAAAGAACATGATCCTGGCGACAAGCCAGGCCGACATGGATGTTTACGCCAAAGCCATCGAGAACGTCCGGAAGGATTTGAAGGACCGTTTGGATGCCCTGGGGAAGCTTGCCGCCGGTGATGGGAAGGATGCGCTTCAGAAATTCGGGGAAAACTATGCACTCTACCTTGATCAACATGCCCGGGTGATGGAACTCACCCGTCAAAACGGGAACACCAGGGCTTTCGAACTGGCGTCGGGCAAGGGCAGGGAATTGGCGGACAAAAGTCAGCAACTGATTGCGGGCATCGTCGAGAAAAACGAGAAAGACATGGAGCAGGACAAGATTACGAGCGACCGCAATTACCTTTCCGCCCGAAACCTGCTGATCGTACTGGCGGCCGTAAGCCTCCTCCTGGGCATCGGCTTGGCGTTGTGGATCGCTTTGAATATCAGCAGAGGTATCAACAATGCCAATAACGTAGCCAAATCCGTGGCCGAAGGCGACTTGAGCAGGGATGTGGTGGTGAGCAGCAGGGACGAAATCGGGGACCTGCTCGAAAATATGAAAACGATGGTTTCGAACCTGCGGGATACGGCCAATGTGGCTGACCGGGTGGCCGAGGGCGATTTGGGCGTCCAGGTGAAGCTCCTTTCAGAAAAGGATGCTGTCGGAAAAGCACTTCTGAACATGGTTTCGAATCTGCGGGATACGGCCAATGTGGCCGACCGGGTGTCCGAGGGCGATTTGGAAGCCCAGGTGAAGATTCTTTCGGATAAGGATGCTGTCGGAAAAGCCTTCCAGAAGATGTTGTCGAATCTCCGCGATACGGCCAATGTTGCGGATCGGGTGGCCGAGGGCGATTTGGGCGTGCAGGTGAAGGTCCTTTCGGAAAAAGATGTTGTCGGAAAAGCCCTTCTGAAGATGACGTCGAATCTGCGCGATACCGCCCAGAAGGCGGACATGATTGCCGACGGTGATTTGAACGTCAGGGTTAAGGTGCTTTCCGAAAAGGATGCCCTGGGCAAGGCCCTTTCCAATATGGTGGAAAAACTGCGCGAGGTGGTAACTGATGTAAAGGTGGCGGCCGGCAATGTGGCTGTCGGAAGCCAACAGATGAGCACAAGCTCCGAAGAGATGAGCCAAGGGGCGACCGAGCAGGCTGCGTCCGCCGAAGAAGCTTCTTCCTCCATGGAAGAGATGGCGTCCAACATCCGGCAGAACACGGACAATGCTCAGCAAACTGAAAAGATTGCCCGAAAAGCGGCGGAGGATGCGCGTCAAGGCGGCGCTGCCGTGAGTGAGACCGTCACGGCTATGAAAGAAATAGCCAATAAGATATCGATCATCGAAGAGATTGCACGTCAGACCGATTTACTTGCACTCAACGCAGCCATTGAGGCGGCTCGAGCCGGAGAACACGGCAAGGGATTCGCCGTGGTAGCCTCGGAAGTCAGAAAACTCGCCGAGCGAAGCCAGAAAGCCGCCGGCGAGATCAGCAAGCTTTCCGCAAGTAGTGTCGAGGTTGCTGAAAAGGCCGGTGAGATGCTCTGTCGGATGGTGCCGGACATCCAGAAAACCGCCGAATTGGTGCAGGAGATCTCCGCCGCCAGCGATGAGCAGAATTCCGGCGCCGATCAAATCAATAAGGCGATCCAGCAGTTGGACCAGGTCATCCAGCAGAACGCCGCGGCGTCGGAGGAGATGGCCACTGCGGCGGAGGAGCTGTCCAGTCAGGCTGAACACTTACAGGAGGCTGTCGCCTTTTTCAAAATTGATGATGGGGGGCAAAGGCGATTACGGACCACACCGAATGCAACGGCAAAGGCCGTCCGAATTGAAGCGCCCAGGAAAAGCATTGGGGTGGCGCATACAGGAGCTTCAAAGCACGGCGAAAAGGCGAACGCAAAGGGAACCGAAGCTCATCCCAGAAAGGGGAACGGGAAGAATAACGGAGGCGAGAAAATGGAGGGCTATGCTCTTTCCATGGACGATAAGGGATCGGAAGGCGATCCCTTGGACGACCAGTTCGAACAGTACTGAAATATAAAAAAGCCGGGGAGTCCTGATTCCTGGACTCCCCGGCCGCTGGAGGAGAGAAAATCATGAAAGAATCGGAAACACCGCAAACCGCTCTCTATCTGACCTTCAAACTGGGAAAAGAGGTGTTTGCCTTTGATGTATACCGGGTAAGGGAGGTGCTGGATTTAAGTCCCATTACCAAGGTTCCCCAAGCGGCCGATTTCATGCGTGGAGTCATCAATGTTCGGGGAAGCATGGTGCCCGTAGTGGATATGCGGATGAAATTCGGTATGCCCGCGGTGGATAACACGGTGAATACCCGTGTGGTCGTGATGGAGGTTTCAGTGGAGGGCGAGGAGACCGTGTTGGGCGCCATTGCCGATTCGGTGCACGAAGTGATCGAACTGGAGCCGGAGCAGATCGAGGCGCCCCCCACACTCGGTGGGCGATGGCGAAATGGGTTCATAAGAGGTATAGGAAAAAGGGGCGAGCAGTTCGTCATCATCCTGAACCTGAGCGAGTTCTTTTCATCGGTGGAATTGGGACCCGCCCAAGAAACGGATGTGGCGCCCAATCCGGAAAAGACGAAGCCCATGGGATTGCATCCTTGCAACCGGGTCCGTTTTGAGGAGCCTCAACCACGGCAATAAAAGCATCTCCGTTCACGAACGCCGTTCCATGGGCTTGGAGGCAGGAATCCCGCAAAAAAATCGGTGTATGCACAACAAAAAAACGGGAGAAAAATATCATGCTCGAGCAATCCATCCTTGAGGACACTCAAGTATTCCTGGAGCATCTCGGATTAGCTGAAGAGCCGTTCGGCGTGTATTATGACGATGTTCTACCGGAAAAAGCGATCGGCCCCAAACCCGGCATACCCATTTCCCGCGAACTGGAAGAGCAGGGCCGGTTGGACATGCAGGAGGTTTTTCAGCGGTTTTCCTGCGTGATGGGCAACATCTGGCTGGCCAGGAAAAAGCACTGCGCCGCCTATATCTCGTCTGACGAATATGGATGCGTCGGCGGTGTTTTCTACTGTTCCATGATGAAACCCAACCTCGGATTCATCGAGCATTATGTGACCACGGGCTTTGAAGGAACGCCCATACATGGTGAGCGGTATCTGCCTTCTCCCGAGTCCATGCGAAAATTCCTGGACAAGGTCAATCCGCGCAAAGCGCCGGGCAAATACTGTATTTTCAAGCCG
The DNA here is from genome assembly GCA_963826125.1 of uncultured delta proteobacterium. Classification (GTDB taxonomy): domain Bacteria; phylum Desulfobacterota; class Desulfarculia; order JACQYL01; family CAWGVV01; genus CAWGVV01. The sequence continues at coordinate 55,477 of CAWGVV010000002.1, forward strand.
TTGTCTCTGTTTACGGGAAGTGAGGAGCCTGAGTTCATCGTCTTTTTCGCCCGGCCCGAAGTGTTGTGCGGCCTTTTCACCCATACGACGTTCACCACCGGGGAGGTGGACAGCGTGGCATCTCCATTCGGGGCGGGGTGTACCAACATTGTTGCCTGGCCTCTTTACTATCGGGAACAGGGGCAGGAAAAAGCCGTCATCGGCGGTTTTGACCCTTCGGCAAGAAAATTCATGAAAACGGACGAGTTGACGTTCACGGTACCCTGGTCCCTCTATCGGAAAATGCTGAAGGCCCTGCCCGAATCCATGTTCAACGTGGGTGATACGTGGGAGGGAGTGCGCAAGAAGATCAACCGCAGCGCAAAAGCCTGGGGAGAAGACAAGTAAACCTTGAACCGCCACAATGTGGTTCTTGGTGCGCGAGAATATTCTCACTTGTTGTTTGGTGTATCCTCGAATTCCGGAAGAGCATCCTTCCACAGGAACGCACCGTTCGGGCTGAGGTATCGAAGCCCGGACGGTCCGGCTTTTGGCCGAGGGTGATTTGGACCGTTCGGGCCGAGCGAAGTAAGTCCCGTCTTTGGCGGGCAAGGCGTGATGAAGAAACAGCCTGCGGGTTCGCCCGGATTGCCAAATCCCCCCTCTCCCCCCTTTGCAAAGGGGGGGATGGGGGGGGTTTCCACGTTTCCGACATATCTCTTGTCTCTTCGCGGCTGTTTGAACCTATTTCGGTCGTCATGCCAATATTACTAACCGCTTGCTTTTATTAATACCAAAAAACTGCTGAATGAGAAGTGCGCCCGACTCAAGTTCACAATCGGCGGCTAGACGGTGTTCGCATAAGGCTGAGTTTAAGGGCGGCAGGAACGGGAATCTTCGAGCAACCCTTGCGAGGGATTCAAGGATAGGACTATTATGTTGAACATATGCTTGGCCTGCAATGCGTTAAACGGGCGCGGTCCATGCACGAAACGAGCGAAGCGAGATGCATGAACCATGACAGTAGCATTGCCAAGTCGAAGCGTATGTTGGATTTATTATCTCGCTTATTTTTCATCTTCGATTTTTTATTGTTGTTACCGTTTTCAATAATATTTTTCTTCATTAACATGCGCCAACGACGTTCGTTCCATGGTCCAGGTGGGAGGGGACCAGCATAGCGCATGGGGTTATCGATATAAACCTTTATCGTCTCAACCGGAGGATGCAATGAAAAAATATCTCTTTGCGTTCGTTTTTTCCCTTGTGTTATTCGGATTCGGTCTTGTCGGTTACGGACAGATGCTCCCTCCGCCTCCGCTCGCAGTACAAGGACCGCCGGATGTTGTGGTGGTGCCCAGTGAACAGTACCCCGACGATTATGTCTACATGGTACCAAACTCGGTAGGCGTATACGTCTATGAGGGTTTCTGGTATCGCAACTATAACGGTAACTGGTTCAGATCCCCCGCTTATAATGGCGTTTGGGCGTCTGTCGGGATCTCTATTCTTCCGCCAATAATCCTAAGCATACCGCTTGAGTACGCCCTCTTTCTTCCTTCAGGATATCACAGGATTCATTACAGTGACTACCATACTCATTGGAGGGAATGGGAAAACGATAGATATTGGAGTCATAAGAACTGGTACAAAGAAGAGATGAGAGCAGATATAAGGCGGGATAGAATGCGGCACATCGAGAGTTACCGCACAAAGGGCAGGAATAATAGCCAAACAAGAGAGAGAAGACCGGATAATGTTGTGAACGAAAGAGGCGGCGGGAACGCTGAAAGGCCCGGCGTAAATAAGGAAAAGGGACGGCCAAGTAATCAACCAATGAAAAATAATCAATCAAGGCAACAGATGCAGATGCAGCAACAGCCCAGGCAACAGGGACAGGGTCAAGGGCAACAGATGCAGATGCAGCAACAGCCCAGGCAACAGGGACAGAGTCAAGGGCAACAAATGCAGAGGGAACAACAGTCCAGGCAACCGCGTCAGGGTCAGGGACAACAAATGCAGAGCCCGCAACAGCCCAGGCAACCGCGTCAGAGTCAAGGGCAACAAATGCAGAGGGAACAACAGTCCAGGCAACCAGAACACGGTCAGCAAGAACAAAAGCAACACAATGAAAGAGAGAATGAAAGGCATTAGAGGCTGTTGAAAAGGTCCTCTAAAACGTCACCCCGGCGAAAGCCGGGGTCCAGAAACGCCTGGAAATGCTGGATTCCGGCTTTCGCCGGAATGACGAAATGACCGCCAAGGCGCGTTTTTCAACAGCCTGCTAAGTGGATAAGCCTATGCGCCAAGAACATTTAAGTATTGCATGCCAATTACTCTGTTAAATAATTAATGTTTCATAGAGCCACAATGTTCACATATATTATACTTCTTGTCACTTTCCTTTTGGCATTTTGGGCAAATTTCAGTCAAGCTGTTGTTTAACGTTTCAACTTTCTTTTCTTCCGGCAAATCTTTTCCACAATATTTACAAATTAGTGACCCCGAAGTATTAGGACCATTCATGCTTCGATACCTCGTCACGAACGGTTATGGACGGACTCGGCCGAGAACCGATCCGTTCGTTCTGATGTATAGAAGCCTGTCCTGAGCCTGTCGAAGGGGGCGAACGCACGTCATTGAAAACTTGTAGGGCGGGGAGAGCGAAGCGAAACCCGCCGAAGCCCCCGCGCGGCTACCGGGAGCACGCGGTACCAAAACGCGCCCGTCTGACATTCACGCTCGGCGGCATGTGTGAGGAACCGATGGCCAAATTCTGGCTGGGATCCGGGAATGGCGGGAATGGAATTTAAAAAGCGCAACGTCAGTTAGCACCCTGAAATCAACTGGTGCCTGCTTTACGTACAACATGATGACAATAATTTACTTTGTCAGTTTTGACAACTTTTTAGTTAAGATAAATTCATATAACCTTGCAGCGCTATTCTCGGACTCTTGACAGTCTGCACCATATTTTTCCAATATGGATAATAGTTCTTTTACTCCTCCACTTCCTGCGTGGTCCTCTATCTCTTTTTGAAGCGAAGCGATGTCGTTCTCTGTTAGTTTCGTGCTAGCGCACTTTTGCGCATTATAAACTGTCTCATTTACAAGGTCTTTAATAACAATTTCGTCAATAGGCTCAATTATTTCCTTTTTACGTTTTGTATATGAACCTAAATTATCAAGCAGAGACATGATTTTAAATCGAAAAGCTACTAAATTGTCGACGTGATCCTTTCCGGCCGCCCTATTTGACCTTGCAGCATTATATGCAACTAGCTCGGCAATGTTCTCACCCATCTCTCCAACGTATTCAGCTTTGGCATAGATATCCCTTTTTGTTTCGTGAATTTCATTTAAAACAATTTTCATATTTTTAGCGTCAAAACTGGTAAGTCTGTCTGAAGTATAAAATGCAAAACTGGATAACAATAACAAGCCAATGTAAGTAATGAATGCGGTTGAATTAAATTTTCTGGAACAAAGAAAATAAACCCCAATACTAATTAAGATTAGTAATATAATTATAATTACAACATCTTTCGAGAAAATCTCCATGGCCGCCGCCTCTACAACTCCGCTTCGTGATCGTAGCGCGGATGATCCGGGCCGATGATTTCCTTCTTGCCGTCGGCCCACGCAAGGTACTGCGTGCCGTCCCGCAGGACGATGTGTTCCGGGATCGCCGCATCAAATTCCGCCTTTTCCTCTACCCATTCATCCCACGATTTCGCAGCTTCGTCTTCTTTCATGAATCCACCGCCGATCATTCATTTCAGGATGGCGCGTGTAAGGGTCTTTGCCCGGTCGAATGTGACATTGACCCACAGGTAACCGCCTATATGGAACGGGGACGAGGCGATTTACGAGCGCCCCTCTCTGACCTTATATGCATAACATCCATGAATCTTGCCGCTTCTGTCAACACTAAACTTTGAACCCATATACGAAAGCGGAACACCCATCTCCTCGCGATGAAGCCACGCATTTTTCAGGTAATCGTCTCCAATTCCGTTCTTTGACGGACACAGATAGGCAAACGCAAGGCGCAGGGACAGCAGCAGACGCATCTACGCCCCACCCGAACGGTCACCACACTTTGATGAAGCTATCAGGAAACGAATGAATGGCAGGCCACGAGGCGGCCTTCGTCGATCTCGACGAGCGGGGGGTCTTTCTTTTCGCAGCCTTCGATGTAGCCCGGGCATCGGGAGAAGAACCGGCACCCTTCCGGGGGATTGACCGGGCTCGTGACGTCGCCGCCCAGGACAAACTCCTCGGAATTCCGGTCCGGGTCCATGGAGGGCACCGACGCCAGGAGCGCCTGGGTGTAGGGGTGCTTGGGCGACAGGTAGAGGTCCCGGCTGTCCGCCAGTTCCACCATCTTGCCGCAGTACATCACCCCTACCCGGTTGCTCAGGAACCGGACCACCGCGAGGTTGTGGGAGATGAACAGATAGGTGAGCCCCAGTTTCTTCTGCAGGTCGACGATGAGGTTGAGGATGGAAGCCTGGGCCGAGACGTCCAGCAGGGAGGTCGGTTCGTCCAGCACGATGAACTTGGGGCTGATGGAAAGGGCCCGGGCAATGGCGATCTGCTGGCGCTGGCCGGCGCTCATTTCGTGGGGGAACCGCGACCCGCAGTCCACGGGCAGCATGACGAGTTCCAGAAGTTCCTCCACCTTTTCCTTTACTTTGGACGTCTTCCAGCCCTTGGTGATGAGCGGCTCCCCAATGAGCTTCCATATGCGCATGCGCCCGTTCAGCGAGGCGTAGGGGTTCTGGAAAACGGCCTGGATGTGGCTGCGATAGCGGTCGAGTTCCGCGCCGTGGAGGGGCGCGATGTCCGTTCCCTGGAACAGGACGCGTCCCGAGGTGGGTTTGTAGAGCCCGAGCAGCATTTTGCCGATGGTGGTTTTGCCGCAGCCCGATTCGCCCACCAGGCCGAAGGTTTCTCCTTCCTCGACGTCGAACGAAACGCCGTCCACCGCCTTCAAATCGACCACGTTCTTGCGAAGAAACCCGGAAACGATGGGAAAGTATTTCCTGACGTTCTCGATGCGGATGAGGGTCCCCACTTACAGCTCCTTCCAGCGCCAACAACGGACCTCGTGTCCGGGCGAACACTCTTCCGGCACCGGTATTTCCTCACACGTCGCGCGGGCGTGGGGGCAGCGGGGCGCAAAACCGCAGCCTTTGGGATGGTACAGCGGATTGGGAAGCTGCCCCGGAATGGTGTGGAGGTCGACGTTCCCCTTCTCGCCCGTGGGGAGCGACGCCAGAAGCCCCTGCGTGTAGGGATGCACGGGATGTTTGAAGAGTTCTCCCACCGGGGCCTGCTCCACGATCCTGCCGCAATAGAGCACCGCCACGCGGTCGCACATCTTGGCCACCAGCCCCAGATTGTGCGTGATGAGGATCATGGTCATCTGGAACTGTTCCTGGATCGACCGGATCAGCTTGATGATCTGCATCTGAATGGTCACGTCCAGGGCGCTGGTGGGTTCGTCGGCGATCAGGAGATCGGGCCGGCAGGCAAGAGCCGTGGCGATGATGACCCGCTGCTTCAGCCCGCCGCTCAACTGGTGGGGATAGTCCCGAAGACGCATTTCGGGCGAAGGGATGTTCACCACCTTCATGACCTCGATGATTTCCCGCGTCATGTCCGCCCGGCTCCCGGTCTTATGGTACTTGAGCACTTCGCCGATCTGGAAGCCGATCCTCAGCAGCGGATTGAGGGCCGTGGTGGGGTCCTGGGGAATGAATGCGATCTGCTGTCCTCGGATTCTCTGCAATTCGCCGTTGCTCTTCTTGAGGATGTCCTCGCCCTTGAAGAGTATCTGTCCCGACACCACACGCCCGGAGGGCTTGGGCACCACGCCTACCAGGGCATGGCCGATAACGCTCTTTCCGCTGGCCGATTCCCCGACGAGCCCCCATACTTCCTGCTTGCGAACGGTGAAGTCCACCCCTTCCACCGCCCTGATCACTCCCCGGTCGGTGGAGAAATGGATCTGCAGGTCCCTCACGTCCATGATGAGGTCGTTGCGGAGATCGGAGGATTCGCGGGGAGTTTCAAATTGACGTTCCGTCGGCGTCATTCCTGCTTCCTGCGCCATTTCTCTTACACCTTCAGCTGGTGCCGCGGATCGAGTTCGTCACGGAGCCAGTCTCCCAACAGATTTCCGCCGAGCACGGTGATGCAGATGGCGATGCCGGGAAAAGTGGCGATCCACCAGGCAAAGGTGAGGTACACCCTGCCGTCGGCCAGCATCCCCCCCCAACTGGGTGTGGGAGGCTTTACCCCCAGGCCGAGGAAGCTCATGGCGGCTTCGAAGACGATCATTTTGCCCACGTCCAGGGTGGCGAGCACCACCGCGCTGTTGAGCACGTTGGGCAGGATGTGGACCAGGAGGATGCGGTACCACTTGCATCCGGAGATGATCGCCATCTCGATGAATTCCGATTTGGACAGACTCATCGCTTCGTACCGGATGATCCTGGTGTAGCCGACCCAGTTGGTGATTCCGAGCACGATGATGAGGTTCGTCAGGCTGGGGCCGATGGCCCCGATAATGGCGATGGCGATGAGAATATAGGGAAGCGAGAGCATCATGTCCGTAAAGCGCATGATGACGGCGTCGATCTTCCCCCCGAAGTATCCGGCGATGATCCCCAGAAAAGTGCCGATGAGTCCGGAAAAGAACACCGCGGCGAAACCGACGATCACGGAGATTCTGGCCCCATAGACGATGCGGCTGAGGATGTCGCGGCCGAGGTTGTCCGTTCCCAGGAGGTAACCGGACGTACCGCCCTTGACCCAGACGGGCGGTTTCAGGGCTTTGGCCAGGTTCTGATGGTTGGGGTCGTGGGGAGCGATCAGCGGGGAAAAGATGGCACAGCAGAGGATCAGCAGAATGATCACCGCAGCCGTCTTGGGGACCCGCCGGACGACTCTCCCGAACTTCATGACCCGCTCTTCCTGCAGGGAGAGCTGTTCGTTCTGCACCTGCAACGGAACTTCAGTCGATCGTGCCAATCTGTTCCCAACGCCTTTCTGTGTAAAATCCTTCACTGCTCTTCCGGAATAACGGTTTTTCTATCGACGGCTCACCCGGGGATCGGTCGCACTGTAGATCACGTCCACCAGCAGGTTGATGACGATAAAGAAGGCGGCCGCCACGATGACGGTGGCCTGAATCACCGGATAATCCCGGTGGTAGATGGCTTCCAGCGAGAGTCTTCCTATGCCGGGCCATGAAAAGATGAATTCGGTGATGACCGCCCCGCCGAGCAGGAGCCCGAGTTGCAGGGCCACGATGTTGAGTATGGTGATGAAGCTGTTGCGGAGCACGTGCCGCAGAATGACGATCTTTTCCGGAATCCCCTTGAGCCTCGCGTAACGAACGTAGTCCATATCCAGAATGTCCAGAACGGACGAACGGGTGAGCCGCGCCGTGGCCGCGGTAAAGAACAGGGCCAGGGTCAGCGCCGGGAGGATGACGTGTTTCCCCATGCCGTAGCCGGAAGGGGGAAGCCACCTCAGCTTCACCGCAAAAAGGAGGATCATCATGATCCCGGCCCAGAAGGCCGGGATCGATTGTCCCAGCAACGCCAGGGACATTCCTATTCGGTCGAACACGGTGCCCCGTTTGATGGCGGAGAGAATGCCCAGGGGCAAGGCAATGCAGATGGACAGGAGCGCCGCGACCAGTGAGAGATACAGGCTGGCCGGGATCCTGTCCATAAGGAGCTTCATGGCCGGTTCCTGGTGGCGGAAGGACATACCGAAGTCCCCCCGCACGACCTTGCCGACGTAGACCCCGAGCTGCACATAGAGCGGGCGGTCGAGGCCGAGGTCCTTGGTCAGGTAGGCGCGCTGTTCAGGGGAAGCCTCCGGGGGCAGAAGCAACGCGACGGGGTCGCCCAGCACCCGTGAAATGAGGAAGGTGATGACGATGACCCCGAAGATCACGATCAGCGACTGATAAATCCTCCGGAGGATGAACGCTCCCATGGACTGCTTTTCCTTTGTGTTCGCCCTTTCAGTGTGCGGGCCGCTTTATTTGCTCACCTTGTCGAGCAGGATGAACTCATCCCCGCGGGCCTCAAACCCCTTCACCTTCTTGGATACGCCGTAATGGTCCACTTGCTGGTACAGGAAGACGACCGGGGCCTCTTCATATATCTGCTTCTGGAGGTCCTTGTAAAGCTGCTTCCGCTTGTTTTCGTCCATCGTGACCCTGGCGGTCATGATCTCCTGTTCGATCTCCGGCGTGGAGTAGTAGGAGAAGGCCGATTTCGAGGTGAAGAAGGGCGTGAAGGTGGAATCGGCATCCGCCTGGGCCAGGGACCAGCCGATGAACCCGACGTCCACCAGTTTCTTGCTCACCAGCATCTGGGTATAGGTCCCCCATTCATGCACCTTCATTTCCGTTTCGATTCCCACGGCATTGAACATCCCGGCGATGGCCTGGGATATCTCCTTGTCGAGGATGTAGCGGCCGCTCGGCGAGTTGAACACGATCTTGAATCCGTTGGGATACCCCGCTTCCGCCAGGAGCTTCTTTGCCTTGGCCGGATCATAGGGGTACGGTTTCAGGTCGGGATCATAGCCGAAGTGAAGCGGGGTCAGGTTGACGCCGGTCTCCAGTCCGCTTCCCATGAGAATGTCCTTGATGATCGCTTTCCGATCCACGGCGTAATTCAGGGCCTGCCGCACCCGTTTGTCTTTGAGGGGACCGTCGACCAGGCAGTTGATGTACAGGAACATGGCCCGGCCGCTGGGGATGGATTGGACAACGGCATCTTCCGAGTCCTTTACCTGTGCAACGAGGAATGGGGGAATGCTGGTGATGATGTCCGCATTTCCGGTTTGCAGCTCCGCGATACGAGTCGCCACTTCCGGGATGGGACGAAAGATCACCCGTTTGATCTTGGGGGCGCCGCCCCAATATTTGTCATTGGCTTCCAGAACCATGCGGTCGTTCCGGTTCCAGCTGACGAACTTGAAAGGACCGCTGCCGACAGGATGTTGGAAAAAGGTTTCGGCTCCCTTTTCCTGAAAGAGATCCGCGGGGAAAATGTAGATCATTTCCACACGCTTCAGCAAAAGTGGGTCGGGGTTTTTGGTTATGATCTGGATGGTGTGGTCGTCAACGACCTTCACCTCTTTGATGGTGTTAATGAACGGCAGGAATAAGGTTTTCGTTTCCGGGGCGAGGGCACGGTCGAAGGAGAATTTTACGTCCTTGGCCGTCAGCGGCGCGCCGTTGTGGAACACCACCCCCTTGCGCAGCTTGAATTCCCAGGTGGTGTCGTCCACGATCCGGCTGGATTCGGCCAGGCGTGGCTGGGGGACCGCCTTGGCATCGTTCAAATAAAGGGTATCGAACACCGCGTAGGCATAGTTGGTGTCCGGCACGGAATTGTGCCGAGCGGGGTCGAGCGAATTGACCTCCGCACCCTGGCAAACCATCAGCTCGTCCTTGCTCTGGGCAAGACAGACGCCCGCCGCCAGAACAACCGCGAGCAAGCAGAAAACCGCAACCGCTCTTCTCATGTTTTCCCTCCTCAAACCTGCCGTTGGATGATGTTAATTCGATTTTGCATAACGCAACAGCTTTTCCTCGTTCACCGTTACCCCCAGCCCCGGGCCTTCCGGGAGTTCGACCGTTCCGTGGTCGGCCGAAAAAGGGGTTTCGATGATGTCGTCCGTGTACGCGCCGCTTCCCGCGATTTCAAGGGCGGGGAAAAGGTTGGGCGCACAGGCTCCGAAGATGAGCGCGGCCGCCGTTCCAACCCCCGTTTCGATGCAGCCGCCGAGGAAGCAGGGAATTCCCGCGCATTCCGCCGCATGGGCGATCTTCAGTCCGTTGGTGATGCCGCCGCACTTGGCCACCTTGATGTTGATGACGTCCGCGGCCTTCATTCTTGCGATCTTGTAAACGTCATGCAGCGTATAGACGCTCTCGTCCACGGCAATGGGCGTATCGACGGCCGCCGCCAGTTCGGCCATACCCTCCAGGTCCCAGTCGGGAAGAGGTTGTTCGATCCATTGCAGGCTGAATTCCTCCATGGCCCGGCAGACCTTCAGAGCGGTCATGCGGTCATATCCCTGATTGGCGTCAATGCGGATGCGAACCTCCGGCCCCACCGCTTCACGCACGGCCCGGACCCGTTCGATATCATCGTGGGGAACGAGCCCGATTTTCACCTTGATGCATTGGAAACCTTTTTCTACGATGGCGCGAGCCATGGCGGCGGCCTGTTCCCCGGGAACGATGTCGACTACTTCGATCACTTCCACGGTGCGCTTCGCTCCGCCCCCGAGCAGCCGCCACAGCGGCGCTCCCAGCGCCTTGGCCGCCGCGTCCCGGCAGGCAAGCTCGATCCCGCACTTGGCCATGAGGTTCTTGGCTAGGACGGTGTCCATTCTGGAGAGTATGGTTTCCACGTCCGTGACGTCCAGGCCGATCACGGCCGGACCAAGGTAGCGTTCCAGCGCGTGGACCAGCATGTTCTGGTCGTAGCCGTACACCACGTGCCAGGTGGACGCTTCCCCGTAGCCGATGATCCCGTCATCGGTCGTAATACGCACCACCGCGTGGGACGAATGGGTCATGGATCCCAGGGCGATCCTGAAGGGCTTCTTCAGGGGAAGCGATACCGGGAAAACCTCAACTTTCGCGATCTTCATCGTTCTCTCCACTTCACCATACGGAAGCGCCGAAACGGCGCAAAGTATGTTCTTCCCCATCCATCAGAAGGTCTTTTTGTAGAAGACCCCGTCTTTCATGATGGCCGCGATCTTTTCCTGCTTCTGGAAGATCGTGATGTCGCTCAAAGGATCGCCGTCCACCACGATCAGGTCGGCCAGCTTCCCTTTTTCTATCACGCCGACGCGGCCTCCCAGTCCCACCGTTTCCGCGGCAATGGAGGTGGCGGAACGGATGACGTCCATGGGCGACATGCCCACGCCGACGAGCAGTTCCATTTCCTTCATGTTGCCTCCGTGCCGGTTGAAGGGGGTGCCCGAGTCGGACCCCACGGCGATGGTGACTCCGGCCGCGTGGGCCCTTCCCGCCGAGGCAACGTGGGCGTCCTGAACCAGCCGGGTTTTTTCGATGACGAATGCCGGTATACCCCGGTCTTTGTTGGCCATGATGTTGTGGGGCGCAGCCAGGGTCGGCACCAGTGTCGCCTTCTTTTCCAGCAGCAGCTCGATGGCTTCGTCGTCCAGATAGATGCCGTGTTCGATGGTGTCGAAGTCTGCCCGCAGCGAATTCTTTATCCCTTCGTTACCCTGGGCGTGGGAAGCGATCTTGCGGCCCGCCTTGTGCGTTTCCTCGGCGCCCGCCTTCAACTCCTCCAGGGTGAACTGCGGCGAACCGGGCTCGATTCCGGGCGTCATGACTCCCCCCGTGGCCATCATCTTGATGGCTCCCGCTCCGGCCCTCAACTGTTCCCGGACGGCCTTCCTCACGTCGTCCACGCCGTCGGCCTGCCGGCTGAATTCCCATCCCTGCCCTCCGGTGATGCAGACCGCCTGGTTGCAGGAGACGATCCTGGGGCCCGTTACGATACCCTGATCCACGGCGTCACGCAGCGAAACGGCGACTCCGTCCACCGCGCCGAGGTCCCGTACCGTGGTGATCCCGGCCAGAAGGGAAAGCAGGGCGAACCGGGCGGCCCGGAGGGTGATCATCGAAAGGGTGCATTTCCGGGCCGACGTAACCGGGTCGGCGGTCCCGTCGAGGCACAGATGGACGTGGCAATCGATCATCCCGGGCAGGATCGTTTTCCCTCCGAGGTCCACCGTTTCGTTCCCTTCCCCGAAGGAAGGTCCCGAACCGGGGCCGGCGTCGGCCACCCGATTGGATTCGACTACCACATAACCGTTGTCAAAGAAATCTCCGTTTCCGAGGATTACCTTCCCATTCCGAAAAACGATTGCCATGATTTTTCCCCTTCGTGCCCGACTGCTCTCGCGTGGTGGTACACGGCTTTTGTGTTGCGGCGCCGATTATGCGCCGCGTCGTCCCTCTTCGTACTCCCGGACAATCTCGGCGAGCCTGTCGAAGTGCTCGGTCATGAGATTCCGTGCTTCGGTCTTTTTTCCCTGCAGGAGAGAGTGGTAAATGTCCCGGCAATGCTGCAGATCGTATTTTGCGTCATCCATGGTGAAAGGGATTCTGGCGAGGATTTCTTCGAATACCTTGACGAGGGCATTCATGACCATGCTGACCAGATGGTTGTGGCATGCATCGCCGATGAGCCGGTGAAACTCGATCGCCTTGGGCGTGCCCACCGTTCCGGTGCGTACGCCCTCTTCTATTTCCTCGATGACCGCCCTGATGGCCGCAAGATCCTGCTCCGTGCGCCGCTCGGCGGCCAGTTCCACCAGGGAGGGTTCGAACAACCGCCGGAAGTCGACCAGATCGTCGTTGGTGATCGTGCCGAGCCGCAGGTAGTTGACCACCCATTCCCCGATCTTTTCGGAGCCGGGGTGGGCCACGTAACTGCCCCCGTAAACTCCGCGGCGCTTCTCGATAAGCCCCTCGGTTTCCAGGTTGCGCAGCGCTTCCCGCACCGTTACCTTGCTCACCTGGAACTGTCGCGCAAACTGTTCTTCCGTGGGCAGTTTGACTCCGCGCGAAACCTCTCCGTCCAGAATCATCCGCTTCAGGATGTCCCTCAGTTGGTCCGAAACCCTCTCTTTTCTAATTACCTGCTTTTCTAGGGATTTCATGTTTCCTTCTGAAAAACTGTTTTTAGTTTTTTTAGGAAAACCCGCTTTCCCTGTCAAGGTGAAACTGCGGGCGGTTCGTTGGCCGTGCCCCGATTTTTGTTGACAGGGGGTCGGCCTTTGGGTTTTGCTGAGGGGAATTGAAGATCGAATCGGAGCCGCAAGGCTGAAAAGGGAAGACGGTGAAAGTCCGTCGCGGTCCCGCCGCTGTAACCGGTGACGAAAGCCGCACAATTGGCACTGTTTCGGGGAGAAACGAAACGGGAAGGCGCGGTGAGTAGGACGACCCGGAAGTCAGAAGACCTGCCGGTTCGAATATTTCCCCTCCATGGTTCGGGACGTGACCGGGGGTGGGGCAGGGTCGAAGAAGCTGGGTGCAGACCCCGTCGGGAAGATTTCCCGACGGGGTTTTTTCTTTCGTACTACAGAGGAGGAATCAGGATGAGAGCTTCCAACGTCTTGCGGCGTAGCTGTATCGCCCTCGGGGTGTGTGTCGGCTTCTTGTTTTTCGCTCAAACCGTGTGCCTCGCCCGCGAGCACACCGCACAAAAGCCGGCGAAACAGGCCATTCTGCTGGTGACCTTCGGCACCAGTGTCCCGGAAGCCCAGAAATCGTTCGACCTCATCGACGCGCGGGTGAAGAAGGAGTTTCCGGGCGTGGAGGTGCGGTGGGCCTATACATCGAAGATCATCCGGCATAAACTTGCCAAGGAAGGCATACAATGGCAGTCGCCCGCCGAGGCGCTGGCCAAGCTTATGGACGACGGTTTCAATCGGGTGGCGGTGCAGTCCCTGCACGTGATCCCAGGCCGCGAGTACACCGATCTGGTGGACGTGGTGAAAGGGTTCGGCTCCATTCCCGACGGCTTCGACAAGATTCTGGTCGGCTATCCGCTCTGCGCCACGACCGACGACCTGCAGACCGTGGCCAAGGCGCTGCTGAACGACCTGCCCAAGGAGCGCAAACAGAACGAAGCGGTCTGCTTCATGGGGCACGGGACCGCTCACCCCGCGGGGGTGGTCTATCCGGCCATGGCGTACATTCTTCAGAAGTCGGACCCTCTGGCCATTCTGGGCACGGTTGAAGGGTACCCCACCCTTGAAGACGTGAAGGCCGAACTCCTCCGGGCAAAGGTGAAGAAAGCCTATCTCATCCCGTTCATGACGGTTGCCGGGGACCACGCCATGAACGACATGGCCGGAGACGAACCGGATTCCTGGAAATCGACGCTTACCAAGGCGGGAATCGAATGCGTCCCGGTAATGAAAGCCGTAACGGAAAGTCCGGCGATCATAGATGTGTGGATGGCGCATCTGAAAACCGTGATCGGTCACATGGGGCAGTGAGTGCGAGGGGGAGCATGTACGTTCGTCAAATTCCAAGAGCGTTCTTTTTCCCTCACCTCATTCCTTGGTCACCCATCCCCATATGGTTTGACTTCCCTTCCGAGTCATGCTTTCATTTGATTTTCTTTTGTTTCGAATCGAGTCGGAGCCGAAAGGCTGAAAAGGGAAGACGGTGAAATTCCGTCACGGTCCCGCCGCTGTAACCGGAGACGAAACCTGCATCAAGCCACTGCTTCTCTTTAAGTGGGGTGGGAAGGCGCAGGCGTTAGGGTGACCCGGAAGTCAGAAGACCTGCCGACTCGATAAAATAGTCCCCTCGGGTCGATGGAAAAGTCCGAAGGGCATAGGGTCGAAGAAAACTGGGTGCAGACCCCGCGAAGACAGCTGTCGCGGGGTCTTTTTTTTTCGCCCTGCCGCATGGCGAGTCCACTCTTTCATGATGCAAGCGAACTTCAGAATTCCGCCGAACGTTTTGACGATCTTCCTGCTGCTGCTCTGCCCGGCGTTCGGCATTGCGGCAACGGGCATGGGGTACATCGCGGTTTCACCCGTGGAGGTACTGAAAATCGTGACGGCCAAGACGTTCGGTATTCAGTCCCTGCTGAACGGCATCGACAAGGTGTTCCCGTACGTGGTGTGGGACGTGCGGCTGCCGCGCATCGCGACATCCATGATCGTCGGCGCCGGGCTGGCCCTGTCGGGGGTCGTGTTCCAGGGAATCCTCCTCAACCCGCTGGCCGACCCGTTCACGCTGGGAGTCTCCTCGGGCGCGGCCTTCGGCGCGGCGTTGTCCCTTGTGCTGGGACTCGATTTCCTGGGGAGCTACACGGTCTGTTTCCTGGCCTTCCTGGGGGCCGTGGCGACGCTCTTCCTAGTAATTATGCTGTCCTCGGTGAACGGCCGCATTTCGCCCAACAATCTCATTCTTTCAGGCGTGATCGTGGCGGCCATCCTTTCGGCGGGAATCAGCTTCGTCAAGTACCTGGCGGACGAACAGGTGGCGGTTGTTATCTTCTGGCTCATGGGCAGCTTCGTGTCGAGGACCTGGGCCGACGTGCTTCTGACCTTCGTCGCGGCCGTTGCGGGGTTCCTGGTCTGCATTTACTACGCGCGGGACCTGAACATCATGAGTCTGGGGGACCGGTCCGCCGAATCCCTGGGCGTGGAAACCGGGCGGGTGCGCATTGTTTTGCTCGTCTCCGCGTCCCTGGTGAGTGCGGTGTGCGTGTCGGTGTCGGGCATCATCGGTTTCGTGGGGCTCCTGATTCCCCACCTCATGAGGTTCATCGTGGGGCCCGACAACCGGGTGCTCCTGCCCGTTTCCGCCCTGGCGGGCGCGCTGCTGCTGCTCGGCGCTGACACGACCACCAGGGCGCTGCTCCCGCACGAAGTCCCCATCGGCGTGCTTACCGCCATCATCGGCGGCCCCTTTTTCTGCTACGTGTTCCGGCGAAAACAACTGGGGCGGAGCCATGGCTGAACGAACGCTTTTCCGCATGTCGCGCGTCGCCTATTCCTACGGCGAAACGGAAGCGCTGTCCGATTTCACCCTGGACCTGGTTCCGGGAAATTTTTACGGCGTGGTGGGCCCCAACGGCTGCGGCAAGACCACCCTGCTGGACCTCATGGCGGGCAACAAGCGTCCGGCCTCGGGAGAAATCCTGCTCGACGGCCGGGAACTCTCCGCCTACCCGCGCTCCGAACTGGCGAAAAAGCTGGCGCTGGTCCCGCAGGAATTCGGTATCACCTTTCCGTTCACGGTGTTCGAAATCGTGCTGATGGGCCGCCACCCCCACATTCCCCGCTTTTCCCCGCCCCGGGAGCGCGACGTTCGCGCGGTGGACGATGCGTTGCACATCATGGAAATGGACCGGCTGCGGGACAAATACGTGACCGAACTTTCGGGCGGCGAAAAACAGCGCGTGGTGCTCGCGCGGGCTTTAGCCCAGGACACCCCGGTGCTCCTCCTGGACGAACCAACGTCCAATCTCGACATCAACCACGCCCTCACGGCGCTCAGAGTGGCCGACCGGCTGGTGCGCGAGGAGCAACGGACGGTGGTCGCGGTCATGCACGACCTCAATCTGGCGGCGGCATTCTGCAATTCCCTCATCTTCATGAAAAACGGAAAGCTTCATACGTCGGGACCGACCGCAACGACGCTCACCGGACGCGGCATCGGCGAACTCTTCGGAGTGGAAGCGGACGTGTCCTGGAGCGAATACGCGGGCTGCAGTACGGTCCATTTCAAAAAGGACAAGGCGTAACATGAGAAAAGCAGGATGGGTCGCAATCCAACTTGCGGTGATACTGCTCCTTTGCGGCCGGGCCTTGGCATCATACGATTTTGTGGACGATTCCGGCCAGGCTGTAGCGGTTTCCGCCCCCTTCAAACGGATCGTTTCCCTCTACCCGGCCCACACGGAGAACCTCTTCATGCTCGGGCTGGACAAGGAGATCGTCGGGGTCTCCACCGGTGACGATTATCCTCCCGAGGCGGCCGGGAAGGTCCGGTTCACCTATCGGGACGATCCCGAACGGCTGATCGCCGTGAAACCCGACCTGGTGCTCATCCGGCCCATGATCTTCCGGGGCCATCGCGCGTTCGTGTCGAGTCTGCAAGCCGCCGGCATCACCGTGGTTTCCCTCCAGCCCAACACGGTGGAGGAGATGTTCGAGTACTGGAAGCGGCTGGGCGCGCTCACCGGACGATCCATGGAAGCCGACGAATCCATCGATCGATTCACCCGGGGATTGCAGCAGATCCGGGATCGTGTGGCCCATGTCCCGGAATCGCAGCGGCCGCGAGTCTATTTCGAATCGGTCCATTCGAAAATGAAAACCTTTTCCCCCGAGTCCATGGCCGTCTTTGCGCTGGAAAACGCAGGGGGAATCGACGTGGCCCGGGACGCCAAACCGGTGAGAGGCACCAACATCGCCGAATACGGCAAGGAACGGATTCTGGCCCGGGCCGGTGAAATAGACGTCTATCTGGCCCAGAACGGGACCATGAACCGGGTTACGGTGGACGACGTCGTCAATGAGCCCGGCTTCGGGGCCATCAAGGCCGTCCAACAGCGGAAGGTGTTTCTGGTGGACGAAACCATGGTTTCCCGCCCCACCATGCGGCTGCTGGAAGGGATTGGCGCCGTGCAACGTTTGCTCTATCCCGACCCGGGGGGGCAACAAAGCCCGGTTCCTTCGGGCGCCAGGGGAGCGTCCAAATGAAAGCACTCGTGGTGGCGGGCACCCAGTCCGGCACGGGCAAGACCACCGTGACCCTGGCGCTCATGGCGGCCCTGCGGCGGCGCGGGCTGGCCGTACAGCCTTTCAAGGTGGGGCCGGACTTCATCGATCCCGGCCACCACACTCTTGCGGCCGGGCGGATTTCGCACAATCTCGACGGCTGGATGCTCTCCCGTGAAGAAAACGTGGCCATCTTTCAACGATACGCGGCGGAAGCCGACGTGGCGGTCATCGAAGGGGTCATGGGGTTCTACGACGGTTTCAGCCCCGTGAACGAGGACGGCTCCACCGCCCAGATGGCCAAGTGGCTCGACGTTCCCGTGGCGCTGGTGACGGACGCCGGAGCGACCATTCGGAGCATCGGGGCCATTGCCAACGGTTTTGCATCGTTCGATCCCGGAGTGCAATGGGCGGGGGTCATCGGCAACCGCGTGGGCGGGAGCGGCCATGCGGCCCTCATCAGGGAAGCCATGGACGCA
The DNA here is from genome assembly GCA_963826125.1 of uncultured delta proteobacterium. Taxonomy (GTDB): domain Bacteria; phylum Desulfobacterota; class Desulfarculia; order JACQYL01; family CAWGVV01; genus CAWGVV01. Next base: position 73,278 of record CAWGVV010000002.1, read on the forward strand.
ACGTCCACAATGCCCTTCCTGGGAGGACTCGCGAAAAGAAGTGAAATCGCGCTGCCCGAACGGCACCTCGGGTTGATCACCGCCGAGGAAGGCGGCATGTCGAAGGAGATGCTCGAAAAACTCTGCGACTGGATCGAGGAAGGCATCGACGTGAACGGGCTGCTCGAACGGTTGCCCGAGCGCACCATCGACCCCGTGAGCAGGGAACGGACGGCATCCATGGACCAAAACGTGGTGATCGGCGTGGCCAGGGACAAGCCGTTCTGCTTTTACTATCAGGAAAACCTGCGGCGGTTGGAAGAAGCCGGCGGACGGATCGCGTTTTTTTCGCCGCTGGAAGACCCTACTCTCCCCGTCGGCGTGCAAGGGCTTTACTTCGGCGGCGGATATCCCGAAATGTTCGCCGAACGGCTGGCCGACAATCGTTCGTTGATGGACGAGATCTCCCGGCTGGCCAGGGCCGGGCTCCCCATCTACGCGGAATGCGGCGGCATGATGTACCTCGGACGCGCCATCGAAGACCTAAACAGCAGGTCATGGGAAATGGCCGGAGTGCTGCCGTTTACCACCCGAATGCTCACCCGGCTGCGATCCCTGGGATACCGCCGGGTCGCTTTCAATCGGGACACCGTGCTCGGTCCCGCCGGCTGCGTCGGCCGGGGCCATGAATTTCACTATTCGGATATCGTCGGAATTTCCGAGGCGCCGGGTTTCACCGACCGGGCCTACGACGTGGCGGGCCGCAAAGGGCCGCTGCCGGAAACTCCGGCTTTTGTGATCGATAACACTCTCGCCAGCTACGTGCATCTGCACTTCGGGAGCAATCCCTCATTGGCGGCCAATTTCATAGCATCATGCCGCCGATGGAAAGGATGAAAGATGGAAAACTGGAACCTCGGGCCGCTGGAGATCGAGCGGAGGAGTTTTGCAATCATCGACGGAGAAGCGCCTCCCCACGAATGGCCGCATGAAGCGTGGACCGTCGTGCGGCGAATGATCCACACCACGGCGGACTTCGAATTCGTCACCACGACCCGCATGAGTCCCCACGCCATAGAGCGCGGAATCGGTGCCCTGAAGAGCGGCGCCGTCATCGTGACCGATACGCGCATGGCGTCCATGGGCATATCCAAGCGGCGGCTGGAACCGTGGCAAGTGGAAGTCGCGTGTCTGATCGACGACCCGGAAGTTGCCGCGCGGGCGAAAAAAAACGGAACCACGCGCGCGCTGGCGGCCGTGGATACGGCGGTGGAGCGATTCGGCGACGCCGTTTATGTGATCGGCAACGCGCCCACCGCGCTTTTCCGGCTCATGGAACAGCTGGACAAGGGCGCGGTCACGCCACGGTTGATCGTCGGGATGCCGGTCGGGTTCGTGAACGCGGCGGAATCGAAGGCCGAGTTGTTGAAGCGGGACGTTTCGTTTATAACGGCTGTCGGCCGAAAGGGCGGTTCTGCGGTCGCCGCCAGCGTCATCAATGCGCTGGCGCAACTCTGCGGGGAGGGCGGGGATCATGAGTAATCCAACCAAAGGGACGTTGTTCGGAATCGGAGTGGGTCCGGGCGACCCCAAATTGATCACCCTGAGCGCGCTCGAGACGCTGCGCCGGGTATCGATCATCTTTGCCGCCAGCTCGCCGAAAAACGATTACAGCCGGGCCTATGACGTAGTGAAGGACCACCTGCTTCCGGACGTCGAAATTCGCACCCTCGATTTCCCCATGACCAAATGCATGGACACCTGCTCAGACGCCTGGAAACGAAACGCCGAAGAAGTGCTGGCCGTTCTGGAACAAGGTCTGGACGCCGCCTTCATCACCATCGGGGACCCCCTGACCTACAGCACCTACGGCTATCTCCTGCGTATATTGAAGGAGCTGGCCCCCCATGCGGACATCGTGACCATTCCCGGCGTCACGGCGTATAACGCGGCGGCCGCGCGCCTCAACCTGCCGCTGGTCGAAAGCAAGGAATCGCTGCTGGTATTGTCGGGCATCGCCGAGCCGGAGAAGATCCCGGAAATGGTCCGGATGGGGCAGAACGTGGTCATCATGAAGGCGTATCGCGATTTCGACGAAATCGTCGAGCAACTGGAACGGATGAACTCGGAGGTGAAGACCTACGCCATATCCAACTGCGGGATGCCGACGGAGTTCATTCATGAAGACGTGGTCAAGCTCAAGGGGCAGAAGATGCCCTACCTTTCGCTAATCATCGTCAAGGGACAGCATTCGTCGTAAAGGTGCCATGAAACACAGTCATCATAAGGTAAACGATTCGGGCGAAAACACCGGAATGCACCGGCGCGGATGGAGCAGATCGTTCCCCCTGTTCCTGGCGGCGCTCGTTGTCGTCTGCGCGCTTTTCCTGTGGGTGAACCGGGGCACCACGTCCCATCTGCTGGACCCGGCGCTTCTGTGGGGCAAGCTCGGAAAGCCGCTCATCAGGAGCCTCTGTTTCATTTCCCTCGGCCTTCTGGTGGGGCAGCTCATCGAAGGGCTCGGCTGGACGGCGAAACTGGGGGTTCTGGTGTGGCCGCTCATCCGGCGCGCCCGGCTGCCCAAGGAGGCGGGGACGGCGTTCACCGCGGCCTTCGCATCGGGCATCGCCGCCAACACGCTGCTGTACACTTCATGGCAGGAAGGGAAACTCGACCGGAAACAGCTCATCCTGGCCCACATCCTCAACGGGAGTCTTCCCGCCTACCTGCTCCACCTGCCGACCACGTTTTTCATCGTCTACGGGTTGTTGGGCAAGGCGGCGCTCCTCTATTTTGCCATTACGTTCATTGCGGCGCTCCTCCGCTGTGTGGCCACGGTGCTGGCGAGCCGGTTGATGGCCGGAACGACGCAGGAACAGGCAACCGAGCAGGTAGTGCGGAAAAAGGTGTGGAAGGACACATTGAAGGACACGTGGAGGAAATTCATCGTCCGGTTGAGGCGGCTCCTCATTATCATCACCCCGGTGTACATCGTGGTGTTCCTCCTGGCGCAGGGCGGCTTCTTCACCTGGCTCAGCCACCACATGGTGGGCTGGGTATCGAGCAAGGTGATCCCCGTGGAAGCCATGAGCATCATCGTGTTTTCGATGATGTCGGAATTCACCGGCGGGTTCGCCGCGGCCGGAGGGCTCCTGGGGTCGGGAGCGCTCTCGGTGAAGATGGTGGTGATCGCCCTGCTCGTGGGCAACGTCCTCGCCACTCCGGTGCGGGCGCTCAGGCACCAGCTGCCGCATTACCTCGGCATCTACTCGGTGCGTATGGGGATAACGCTCCTTACCATCAGCCAGCTCACGCGAGCCACGAGCGTCCTTCTTCTGACGGCGATCTTCGTGGTGGGGTTCTGATATGCCAAAACGGGAACTCAGAACCGGTTTTTCCACCGGTACCGCAGCCGCTGCGGCCGCCAAGGCGGCACTTTTGACCCTGTTGCGCGGCGCGGCTCCGGAGAGCGTGGAGATCGACCTCCCCTCGGGCGACACGCTCGTTGTGCCGATCGAGTCCGCGAACAGAATCGACGACCGAAATGCGGCCGCCACGGTCATCAAGGACGCCGGGGACGATCCTGACGTCACCAACAAGGCAGCCGTCCGGGCGAAGGTGGAACTCACGAACGATCCGCACGGCGATGAATCAATATCCATTACCGGCGGCAAGGGGGTCGGCCGGGTCACCCGGCCGGGACTCCCCATTGCGGTGGGGGAACCGGCGATCAATCCCACGCCCCGGGACATGATCCGTCAGGCGGTCCTGTCGGCGTGGCGCGGCTATGCATCGGACCGCAAACCGGCGGGAGTAGCGGTGGAAATTTCCGTTCCGGACGGAGAGGTTCTGGCCGGAAAAACCTTGAATCCCCGGCTCGGCATCGTGGGCGGCATCTCCATCCTCGGCACCACCGGGCTGGTGAAGCCGTTCAGCCACGAAGCGTACACCGCCACCATCGAAAGCGCCCTGGCGGTGGCCAAGGCTTCCGGTGCGCGGGAAGTGGTGATCACCACGGGGGGAAAAAGCGAAAAGTACGCCATGAAGCTGCGGCCGGACCTGCCGGACTATTGCTTCGTGCAGATCGCCGATTTTTTCGGCTTCAGCCTGGAAAGCGTCACAGCTGCGGGATTCGAAACGCTGGGGGCGGTTTCCTTCTTTGGCAAGGCGGTGAAGCAGGCCCAGGGGCTCGACTACACCCATGCCCATAAGGCGCCCATGGACCTCGCCGCCCTGGCCGAATGGCTCAAAAACGCCGGGGCCGACGCGCCACTGATCGAAGCGGTGGCCGGGGCCAACACGGCGCGCCACGCCCTGGAAATCCTGCGCGAACACGATCGGCTGGACCTGGTGGCCGAGGTGGGGAACCGGATGTTCGAGGAGATTGCACGGAGAACCGAACACCGGCCGGAGATATGGACGGTGATACTCGACTACGACGGCACGACACTGTTCGAAAAGGGGCTCGGGAGGACAGATCGATGATGACGGTCCACGTGGTGGGGTTGGGGCTGGGCCCGAACGACCTGTCGCCGAAACTCCTCGCCGTGGTGGAATCGGCCGGGGCGCTCGCCGGAGGCACCCGCCATCTCGATTTTTTCCCCCGCCACACGGGCATCCGCATTCCGCTTACGGGAAAGCTTTCCGACTGGCTGGACCGGGTGGAGCGTGCGGCCGCCGAACGGACGGTTGCGGTGCTTGCATCCGGCGATCCGGGATTCCACGGCATTGCGGCGCGCATCGTGGAACGACTGGGGGCCGACGACGTCGTCGTTCACCCCAACGTCTCGTCGGTGCAGGCGGCGTTCGCCCGGCTGAAGGAGCCATGGCACGACGCCGTTCTCGTCAGCCTGCACGGACACGACGAACAGTTCCTCTTGGGCTCCCTGTATCGCACCGACAAAATCGCGGTGCTCACCGATCCATCGCACACCCCGGCGCGTATCGCGCAATTGCTCCTGGACCGGGGGCAGAACTACTGGCGCATGTGGGTCCTCGAAGACCTCGGGACCGACCGTGAACGCGTGGGGAGCTATACGTTGGAAGATGCGGCGGCCGCATCCTTTTCGCCGCTCAACGTCGTGGTACTCAAGAGGGAGAAACACCCCGAAGCGTTGTGGCTGGGTACTCCCGAGGAACGCTTTGCTCACGAAGCGGGGCTGATCACCAAATCGGAGATACGCCCGTCGATCATCGCCGCACTGAACATCCGGGACGGCCAAGTGATGTGGGACCTGGGGGCCGGGTGCGGGTCGGTGGGGATCGAAGCGAGTCTGATCAACCCCACGGGCAGGATCGTCGCCGTGGAGCGCAGTACCGAGCGCATCCGCCACATTGAAGAAAACCGCGCGCGGTTCGGGGTCGCCAACCTGGAAATCGTCCGGGCGGAACTCCCCGAAGGCATGGGAGCACTTCCCGCGCCCGACCGGATTTTCATCGGCGGCGGGGGCAGGAATTTGAGCGACATTCTCCGCAGGGCGGCTAAGCGGTTGCCCCCCGGAGGAGTGATCGTAACGGCCGCCGTCCGGCTGGAATCGGTCCACGACGCCCAAAGCACTTTGCTGGAGTGCGGGTTCGCCGTCGACCTGATTCACCTGCATGTGGACAAAAGCAATCCGCTGGGTGGCGGACTTTACATGAAACCGTTAAACCCCGTGTGGATCGTACGGGGAACTCAAACCGAAAAAGGGTGAACGGCTTGGACCTGGACAAGAACAACCCGGTACTCTTTGTGGGCGCGGGTCCCGGAGACCCGGAACTGATCACCGTTGCCGGACGCAGGGCCGTCGAGGCGGCGGACGTCATCGTCTACGCGGGCTCGCTGGTGAGCGAGGAAATGCTTGGGTGGAACGCCAAGGGGGCCGAAATGGTCGATTCCGCGCCCCTGCACCTCGACCAGATCGTGGAAATCCTGATCGAGGGGCAACGGCAGGGAAAAAAGGTGGTGCGGCTCCATACCGGCGATCCCGGTTTGTACGGCGCGATCCAGGAGCAGATCGACCGGCTGGAAGCGGAGGATATTCCGTACCTGGTGATTCCGGGCGTTACGGCCGCGTTCGCCACGGCGGCGGCGTTGGGACGGGAAATGACGCTGCCCGAAGTGACGCAGACGGTCATTCTGACCAGGATGAGCGGCCGTACGTCGGTGCCGCAGAAGGAAGCGCTCGACTCCCTGGCGGCCCACGGGTGCAGCATGGCGATTTATCTGAGCACCGCCAGAATCGAGTCCGCCGTCGAAGTGCTTTCCCGTTCCTACGGTCCCGACACGGGAGTGGTGGTCGGCTACCGCGTTTCGTGGCCCGACCAGAACATCCTGCACGGAACATTGAAGACCATCGCCGACAAAGTGAAAGCAGCGGGCATCGACCGGCACGCCGTCATTATGGTGGGCCCCGCGTTCTCCAATATCGGGGAGCCGATCCGACATCGTTCCAAACTGTACGACAAACAGTTCAGCCACGCGCACAGGGACGGGCGTGACTAACGTCGCCGCGCTCACTTTCGCCGGGTTGAAGGTCGCCGCGAAAATCGCCGATGGCCTCGGAGCCCGGCTATGGGCGCCCGAACGGTTCGCGGACTCCTTCCCGCAGGCACAGCGTTTCGGCAAGGTCGCGGAGGTCGTTGCCGATTCCTTCGACGGGGGTGTCGACCTGGTGTGCGTCATGGCTGCGGGGATCGTGGTGCGGACCATCGCTCCGTACGTGCGGTCCAAGGACCGCGACCCGGCGGTGGTCGTGGTGGACGAAAAAGGGCGCTACGCCGTAAGCCTCCTCTCGGGTCACCTGGGCGGAGCGAACGCCCTTGCGAACAGAGTGGCCTCGATCCTGGGCGGGGAAGCCGTCATCACCACGGCCACCGACGTGAACGAGCTTCCGGCCTTCGACGTGCTCGCTTCCCAAAAGGGGCTGATCATCGAAAATCTGGAAGGCGTGCGGTACGTCCATGCGGCGCTCCTGGCCGGGGAAACGGTGAACGTCGTGGACGAACACAACATCTTCCGGGAAGAGCTCGAACGTGACGCAGGCGCGCATCTGGCGCGGCTCGACCTGCAGGCCGCGCTCTCGTCGCCGCACCCCATCGTCTATGTGGGCCACCTGAAACGGGAGTGGCCCGAGCGGCGCCTTATCCTCCGGACCAAGTCGTTGGTCGCCGGAGTGGGGTGCAACCGGGGGACCGGGTCGGAAGAAATCGTCGAATTGATAACATCCGCGTTCGAACGGGAACACCTTTCCCTGTCGTCGCTCGCACTGATAGGTTCCATCGATGCCAAGGCCGACGAGCCGGGGCTGCTGGATGCCGCAAAAACGTTAGGAGTCGATACCGTATGGTTTTCCCGGGAAGAGTTGGCCACGATACCCGTTCCGCATCCGTCGGGGACGGTGAAGAAACACATGGGAGTGGAGAGCGTATGCGAAGCGGCGGCGCTCAAGGCGGCGAAAACGGACCGGCTTCTGGTTCCGAAGACAAAGACACGCAACGTCACGCTCGCGGTGGCGGTGAACTCGTTATCGTAAGCCTCGGCCCCGGTTCGCCCGACCACATGACCGCACGGGCCCGGCAGGCCCTGGACGAAGCACGGGTCGTCGTCGGCTACAAGACCTACGTTTCCCTCATACGGCCCATCCTCAAAGATCAGGAGATCGTGGCTACCGGCATGAAGGGCGAGATGGAACGGTGCAGGATCGCCATCGATCGAGCGCTGGCCGGCGACAAGGTGGCCGTGGTTTCCAGCGGCGACGCCGGGATCTACGGCATGGCGGGGCTTGTTCTGGAAATGCTGAAAACCGATAACCGGCGGGTGAAACGGCGGGGCGAAGACGGCCCGGCGGACGTGTACGTCGAAATCGTTTCCGGGACCCCGGCCCTGGCGGCGGGAGCGTCGCTGCTGGGCGCTCCCCTGATGCACGACTTCGCATCCATCTCTCTCAGCGACCTGCTGACGCCATGGGAGGTCATCGAAAAGAGGATCCGGCTGGCGGCCGAAGCGGATTTCGTCATTGCCGTCTACAACCCCCGCAGCATGAAACGGGACTGGCAGCTCTCCCGGGCGCGGGAAATCATGCTGGAACATCGCCGGCCCGAAACCCCCGTGGGGATCGTTCGCCGGGCCATGCGGGAAGGCCAGGAAATCATTGTTTCGACGCTGGGCGATCTGCCCGAGGACCGGGTTGACATGCAGTCCATCGTCATCGTGGGGAATTCCGCCACCGTGGCTTACGACGGCTTCATGATCACCCCGCGCGGCTATCTGAAAAAATACGGCCCGGACACGGATTCGGGTCCCGAAGGCAATTAGTTTGTGGGAGGGAACTTTTTGAAAGAAGTTCCCTCCCACGCCCTCCCTCAAAAACTTTAAGTTATTGGTATAATTATAATAGTATGCAAGTGAATGGCATTTCGAACGAAACAAAAAAAGAGCCTTCAGGGGGCGCGGGGGAAGAGATTCCCCCGTACTTATCCCTTTTCCGTGCTTTTATAGACACCCTCAATTGAGGCGGGTGCCGAAGGCGGGGGGAATGCAGGCCGTTCTCTCCTCCCGGTGCCGCCGCGAAACGGGTCATCCGCAGCCTCGGGCTCACTCTTCGGCGGAATACGAGGCGAGGGCCTTAAGCAGGGCCGGGATGATTTCCCGGTAGTCGCCCACCAGCCCCAGGTCGCAGTGTTCGAACAACGGGGCCTTGGGGTCCCGGTTGATGCCCACCATGAAGTCCGGCTTCCTTATCCCCACCAGATGGTGCAGGTGGCCGGAAACGGCCACGCCGACGTAGAGTTTCGGCCGGACGGTACGCCCGCTGGTGCCGATCATCCGGTGTTCGTCGGCCCACCCCTCGTCCACCGGCGGCCGGGTGGCTCCCACCGCTCCGCCCAGAGCATCGGCCAGATCCTGCACGAGTTTCCAGTTTTCGGCCGAACCGATACCGTAGCCTCCCGCCACGATCACCCGGGCGGTGTCGAACTCCTCCTGCTTCGGCTCTTCGCGGACCGTTTCCACCACGCGATACGAGAAGTTCCCGGATGCGGGCGCCGTCTCCAGCCGGGCGATTTCTCCCCGCCGCGTCCCCGGCTGCGGGACGTCGAACACTCCGGGCCCGACCGTCGCCATCTGGGGGCGAGCTTCGGGACAGCGTATCCCGGCTTTCGCGTTGCCGCCCCAACCCGGCACCACGGCCAGAAGCTCCCCCTGCTCCGACAATTCCAGATCGATACAGTGGGCGGAAAGCCCCGTCCGCAACCTCGCGGCCAATCGCGGCCCGAGGTCCGAGCCCAGGGCCGTGCCGCCCACCAGAAACACCTCCGGCCGGTATTGTTTCACTGCATCGGCAAGCACTTTGGCGTACGACCGGCTGCAGAAATCCCCGAGCAACGGATCGTCGGCCACCAGCACTTCGTCCACGCCGTAGTTCAGGATTTCCCCGGCCACGGCGGCTACGTCGTGCCCGCACAGAACGGCGACGACCTTCCACCCGATGCGGTCCGCCATGGTCCGGGCCTTGCCGATCAGCTCCAGACTCACCTTGGCCGGCTTTCCCCCGTGGTTTTCCACATATACCCATATGGCGGAATTCATTCCCGTTACCTCCGGCAAAAACCCAAACGATAAAGCCTGCGGGCCAGTTCTTCGGCCTGGGAAGCGGCGTCCCCTTTCAGCAGCTCCGCCGTGCGTCCGCTTTCCGGAATGGCGAGACCGGACATGCGGGTCGGAGAGTGGGCCAGTCCCACGCACGGTTCGGTGAGGCAAAGGTCCCCGGCGGAAAGGGTCCTGATTTCCTTTCCCTCCGCGTCGAGGATGTTCATCATGGTGACGTACCGCGGGGTGTTGATCTCCTTCACCACGGACAGGACCACGGGCGGAGCCACGTCCACCACGCGGTATCCCTGCTCGATCCGCGAATAAACACGAAAGGTACCCTCTCCCCGGTATTCGATGCTGCTCACATGCATGAGGTTCGGAACGTCGAGGAACTCGGCCATCTGGGCGCTCACCTGGGCCGTACCTCCGTCGATGGTCTCGTTTCCGCACAGGATCAGGTCGCACTCCCCAAGCGTTTTTACCGCACCGGCCAAAACGTACGCCGTGCCCAGGGTATCGGACCCCGCGAACGTGCGGTCGGACAGCAGCACCGCTCGGTCGGCTCCCATGGCCAGCGTTTCCCGCAAGACCGGTGTGGAATCGGGCGGGGCCATGCTCAGCACCACGACTTCCGCGGAAAACCGCTCCTTCAACACCAAGGCCGCTTCGAGGGCGTGTTTGTCCAGGGGATTGACGATGGAGGGAACCCCTTTACGGATGAGGGTACCGGTTGCGGAATCAAGCCCGAGCTTGTCCCGGTGCTTCGGGTCGGGAACCGGTTTGATGCAAACCACGATGCGCATGGCACTTCCCCCCATGGAATGCGGTCGATAAACGAAGAGTTCTCCTCGCTCCGTCATTCCGGCGAAAGTTGGAATACCGTCTTTTCAAATAGTTCCGGACGCCGGTTGTCGCCGGGGTGACGTTCGGAAAGGCTCGGCAACCCCATCGCGAGCGCGCGGCGTCACCGGCATAACGACTCACCCAACGTTCCGCTTCAAATACGATTCGATGTACTGCCGTACTTTCTTTTTTCCCTCATAGATGCCGAAATGGCCCTCGCACAGGATGTCGGCATCCAGGGCGAGGAGTTTCTCCATGGAAGCGCGGTAGTGGACCAGGTTGGAGCCGAACGCTTCCGAGAAGGGGCCGTGGATGTCCTGGCCGAAGAGCACCCGTTTGCCCGCCGTATCCAGATAGGGGCTGATGGAGCCCGGAGTGTGTCCCGGCGTATGCACCCAGTGGAGCGTGCCTCCGGGGAAGGTCCAGCTGCCCGATTCCCCGGTCAACCGTTCGTCCACCGCGATGGGCGGCAGGACGATCCCGTACCATGACGCCGCGGTTTTCGCATCGTCCGCTAGGGCGAGGGAGTCGGCATCCTCGCCGTGAGCGGCCAGCCTGACTCCGAATTCCTCGCGCAGGTAGGGAAGGCCGCCCACATGGTCGATGTGGGCGTGGGTGGCCACGGCAAGAGTGATGTCCATCGGGTTGTAGCCCAGTTCCATGATGTTGTGTCCCAGGGTCGCCGCGCTCGGACCGGCTCCGGCATCGATCAGCACGAGGTCCTTGCCGAAGTCCGCCAGATACACGCAGCAGTCGGCGTCGTCCGACAAGCCCGGCCCACCCACCAGAAAAACGTTGTCATACACCCGCCTTCCACGCGCCATGATGCTCCACCTCCCCGTGTACCACACTGTTTCTGCATCGGCCGCTCAGGTATGCACCGTCCGCGACCACGCAGTCGATCACTTCCGCACCCGCCTCGATTGTCACGTTGTCCCACAGCACGGAATTCCTTACCAGAGCGCCCTCCCCGATGACCGCGCTAGCACCGATGGAGTTCCAGCCTTCGAGTCGCGCTCCGGAACCGATCCTCGATCCTTCTCCCACGACGCCGTGTTCCCCCACGGCCACTCCGATCCTTTCCGGACGGATGTCTCCCGCGATCACTTCCCGGTGCACCCGGAGATAGTCCGGGACGCTGCCCACGTCCGTCCAGACGCACCCGTTCATCTTCAGCGCCCGAATCGGTTCTCCTTGGGCGATCATACGGGTGTAGGTATCGATGCTGTGGCTCGTGCCGGGAGGGAAAGCATCCAGCACGGCCGGATCCATCACCTGGATGCCGGTGAACGCCATGAGAGTCGAGCCTTCGAGTTCCCCGTCCGCCCCCTTGAAGCCCACGATTTTCCCCTCCCGGTTCACCGTAACCTGATTGAACCGTTCATAGTCGTGCATGACCAGGGAAACCCGCGCGGTGCCGTGGCGATGCTCTTCATACACCCCTGCCGGGGAGATGTCGGTGACCACGTCCGCGTTGATCACCAGCAGGGGAAAGCGGCGGTCCCAATACGATGCGGTGTTCTTTATGCCGCCGCCCGTTCCCAGGATGGCGGGCTCGTGAAATACACGGATGTCCATCCCTCCATAAGGCCGCGCATCGAGATAGGCGGAGATACGTTCCGGCAGATGGTGTGTGTTGACCGCCACCCGCGTGAATCCTTCCCGCGCGAGTCGGTCCAGAATGAGGCCCAGGAGCGGCCGGTTGAGGACCGGCACCAACGGCTTGGGCCGTACCAGGGTCAGGGGCCGCAGCCGGGTACCAAGGCCGGCGGCCAGAATCATGGCCTGCATCATTGAAGTACTGCTCTGTTTCGAGAATACGTATTCATGGAAGACTTCTCCGGGGAGAATCTCCCTTCCCTGCCGCAGGAAAGCACAGACGGCGCGTGCGACCGTTTGAAGCACGGACGAGATTGGTGTAAATTTATGGGAAAGTCATGGATTCGATTCATCGCTTCCACGAGGTGAATCTCCGGGAGGTAACATGAAAAGAAACGCCATCGTTATCGGTTTCCTCGTTCTCGTGCTCTGCGCCTGCTCCACCCCGCCCACCAAGACTGAGAAGGGCGCCGCCATCGGAGCCGGGGGAGGTGCGGCTTTGGGTGCGCTCATTGGCCAGGCCATGGGCCGTAATACGTCTTCCACCCTCATCGGGGCCGGCATCGGCGCAGTGGTGGGAGGAACCGCCGGCGGCATGATCGGCAACTACATGGAGAAACAGGAAGCCGAAATGCGGCAGACCCTGGCCAATGTGGAAGCCGCCAGCGTGCAGCGCGAACAGCAGGTGTTGGCCGTTACCTTCAAATCCGATCTGTTTTTCGACGTCAATTCCTCCGTACTGAAAGCGGGGTCCTACGACGAAATTCAGCGCGTGGCCACGGTGCTCAATAACTATCCGCAGACCACCATTACCGTCGAGGGGCATACGGACAGCACCGGTTCCGAGCAGTACAACATGACCCTTTCGCAGCAGCGGGCCGAAGCGGTTCGCACGGCGCTGGTGAGCTACGGCGTGGCACCTCAGCGCATCAGGACCATCGGATACGGGGAGAGCAGGCCCATCGCCGGGAACGGCGATGCCGCCGGGCGGCAGCTCAACCGCCGGGTGCGCATCCTCATCGCGCCGAATCAGGCATGACGAACGCTCCCGAGCCGCCGGCTTCCGAACACCCCGCGGCTTCAGTTGGTGTCGAAAAATCCGGCTGACGTATCCGATCCGCGCGACCGGAGGATGTCCCACGCCACCGTTCGCGCCAGGGTAACGACGAATACCTTTTCCGCGCCCGCCCTTTTCAGGGCGCGGGCGCACTGGTCGGTGGTGGCTCCGGTGGTCATGACATCGTCCAGCAGCAGCACTCTTCGGCCGCTCACCTGCTTGGGGTCCGCGGCAAACGCCCCCTGCACGTTGCGCAGACGTTCGGAACGGTTGAGCCCCGCCTGCGACACCACCTTTTTGCGGAGACGCAACCCTCCGGTCCCGAGGGGAAGCCCCCACGCTTTGTGCACCCCGCGGGCGAGGAGAATGGAAGGATTGAACCCTCGCGCCCGAATGCTTTCGCGCCGCGAAGGCACGGGTACCAGCACGTCGCAGGGGTGATCTTTTACCCATCCGGTAGCGGAGTGTAAAAGGAAATCGGCCAAAGCCCCTGCCAGAATGACCCGACCCGAATACTTGAACCGATGGATCGCCTCCCGGAGCGTGTCCCGGTAGAAGAAAACCGAAAAGGCCCCGTCGAACCCGAATCGCCCCTCCATGCACTCCATGCACAGGTGATCCTCCTGGAACGGAGACTTGAAGGGCGTGCCGCACAAGGTGCAGCGGGGACTTTCAATAAAGGAAAAACCTTCCAGACACGTCCGGCAAAAGGCGGAATCCGACAGGTCCGCCGGGCCGAAACAGACCGGGCACCGGCGGGGAAGGAAAAAGTCGGCAATCTCCCTCAACCACAGGGGAACCCGGAAGCGACCCTTGAAATCTTCCGTTGCCGTGTAGCTGCCGGACAGGGGGCCCATTACCGTTCGTTCTTTCTCTCTCGCTCCAGTTCCTCGAACGCACGGGCGTCTTCCAGGAAATCCTCGTACGTGCCGTCCGGGAGGAAGCCTTGGCAATTGTTCTTGGCCACCAGAAAATTTTCCCTGCTGTTCACGATGTTGCGGAAGAAGGGCCAGCGGCGGCACGGATCGGGTTTGACCGGATGTATGCCGCACAACCCCGCGTTTGCGAACACGCAGTAGCCGTTTTCACCGGCCCTTACGTACATTTTGCGGTTGCGCGTTTCGCAGTGGCGGGAAAAACATTCCTCCGGCGTCTCACCGAGGAAACCGGCGATCGCTTCCAGTTCGGCGCGGTCGATATAGATTCCTCCCTCGCCGCGACAACATTCGCCGCACATTTTACATTCGTAGGTGACGTACGATGGTGAACGTTCAATAGACACACACTGCCCCTTTTGCATAAGCGGATACTGCCTCCCGCTGATTTGTACCACGAGAATTTGCTTAGATTAGCAGATGCGGCAATGAAATAAAAGGCCTCCCCTGCACATCCCCCAGCCGTCTCCGTGTCTTGACCCTTCCGATGGCGGGATTCTATAATGCCTATCATTACCGACCATCGATTTCACGCGCACGAGGAGGACACATCATGATACTGGCGCAGCTATCCGTCTATCCCATTGGAGAAGGAACGAGCCTGGGGCGTTTTGTAAGAAAAGGAGTGGCGGTCATCAAGGAGTCGGGCTACAAGTACGAAGTGGGCGGCATGTCCACCACCGTCGAGGTCCCCGATCTGGACAGCCTCTTCGCCCTGGTGAAAAAAATACACGCGGCCCACATCGCCGAAGGCGCGCAACGGCTGGTGGTGGAACTCAAAGTGGACGACCGCCGCGACAAGAACGCCACCATCGAGTCCAAGAGGAAGTCGGTCATCTGAGCAGCGGTCCGAGGCTCTTCCCCGTGGAGCACAGCCGCCCCCGGCTGTGTTCTCGGGCGGTTCGAGAATTCGGCAGGAGGTCGTTTGCTTCCGGCGGAAGACTCGGCGGCACCGACGAAGAACGTCGCCCGGCAGGTTGCTGAAAAAGTCTTTAAAACCGCCATCCTGGCGAAAGCAGTTGTCCAGAGGTATCTGAAAAGACTGTATTTCTTCTTTCGCCGGAATGACGAGATAACCGCCAGGGTACGTTCTTCGACAGCCTGCTATGACGGCGGCCGCGCACCCCGATGCCTGAGCAGGTAGATGTCCCCGGTCGCGTAGTCGGCCAGATAGATTCTCCCCACCTCATCCTCCCCGAACGTGGACACGGAGAGCCCCGTTTCCAGGAGAAGCTGCATGTTCCATTGGCCGCCGCTCCGTTTGAGGCCCCACAGCTTCCCGCTCCCGAAATCGGCGAAAAAGTAGATGCCCAGCAGGGCCGGATCGCTGCGCGGCCCACGATAGACGTACCCGCCGGTCACGGCGTTTCCCGTGGGGTGCTCGTACACGGCAACCGGAGCCGCGTAATCGGGCGGCGGAACGCAGGTCAGAGGACCGGACCCGGTATTGTAGCAACTGTTTCCCTCAAGAATGTTCCAGCCGTAGTTTTCCCCGCCGGTGCTCGATGCGGGCTGAAAATCCACCTCTTCGAACCGAGCCTGCCCCACGTCGCCGACGTACAGGTCTCCGGTCAACCGGTCGAAGCCGAACCGCCACGGATTGCGCAGCCCCAGGGCCCAGATTTCGTCCCGCACCTGATCGGTCGGGTCCTTTTCGCCGACGAAGGGATTGTCGGCGGGAATGCCGTACGGCTGTACGGACGATTCAGTGTCGATGCGCAGGATTTTCCCCAACAGCGTCTGCGGGTTCTGGCCGTTACGGTCCGGGTCTCCGCCGCCTCCTCCGTCCCCGGTCCCGATGTAGAGGTAGCCGTCATGGGGGCTGAAAG
Source organism: uncultured delta proteobacterium (assembly GCA_963826125.1). Taxonomy (GTDB): domain Bacteria; phylum Desulfobacterota; class Desulfarculia; order JACQYL01; family CAWGVV01; genus CAWGVV01. The sequence goes on from CAWGVV010000002.1 coordinate 89,091, forward strand.
CCAACTGTCCGCCGTTGTGGTTGGTGCGGGGATGAATGAAAGTCAGGATCGGTTCCTCGGTGGCGGGATCGGCAACGTCGGCGTCGCCGGGGTCCACATGGTAGCGGGCCACAAGATTGTTGCCGTCCGTCATCGTGTAGTAGACGTAGAAATACTGTTTGGCGGCGAATCCGGGCGGAAAGGCCATGCTCAGCAGCCCCCGTTCGCCGGAAAAGAGCACCCGTTGCGCCCCGGTGGACGACAGGTCCAGAAACGGCCGATCAAGAAGAACACCGTCCCGAATGACCCGGATGACGCCCGTCTGTTCCACCACAAAGAGCCGCCTGGTGGCGTCGCCGGAGTGGGTAACGAACACCGGCACGGTAAAACCCCCATACACCGGATCGAGCGTTACCGACGGCCACGGCCGTTGCGCGAGCCCGGCCGAAGGCCACAGCAGGCAAAGGCAGGCAAGCGTTAACGCCAGACGGCCATGGAAGGAAACGCTTCGATAAGTTTGCCGACACGAACAACGGTACATGGCGCGCCCCCTTATCCGAATTTGTGGCTCACCCCGAATCCTCCGGTGGGAAACCGCCACTCGATGTTGAGGTGCGGGCAGCCGATTCTGCAGGAGCCGCATTCCAGGCATCCTTCGTAGGCCACGGCGATGCGGTCCTTTTCTAGACGGTAGACGTTGGCCGGACAGAGGGTGAGGCAGGGCTGGTCCGTGCACCTGTCCCTGCACACGGCCCCGTCCACGATGCGGAGGTGAGGCGTTTCGTCCACCCGGTATCGATCCAGGAAGAGTTTATCTTCGATTTTCATGGTCATCGTAATCCCCTCCAGCCGTCCATCAGGAGTCGAAGCAGTCGGAGCAGCGTGAAACGGCGCCGGACGGCCCGCCAGATGCTTTTCTGCTTGGTCTTCTTGGGAACGCCGTTTACCGTGAGCATCTCCCGGGCCGCGTACGATACCGTTTCCGGCAGCGTGGAAAACAGTTCGTCGTGTGCATAGAGGAACCAGGGAAAACGACGGTATTTTTTCAGGTCCTTGAGGACGTACGATTCCTTCAGTTTGGACACGTACGGTTTCAGCCTCCGATGGCTGAAATCGTCCCTGGACAATGCATCGAGAATCGTTTCGGCAGCCAGCCGCCCCGAGGTCATGGCCAGATTCGACCCCTCCCGGTGGAGTGCATTGAACAACATGCCCGAGTCACCCGCGATGAGATACCCACTGCCGCAGAGGGGCGGAATGGTGTCGTAGCCTCCTTCGGCCAGCCAGTGAGCCATGTACTCCACGGGCTTGCCGCCCTCGATGAGCGGCGACACCATGGGGTGGCGCTTGAACGCTTCCATCATGTCCGGCAGACGCACCCGTTTCTGCGACAGTTGGGCAAGGTTGGCGCCGATCACCAGCGAAAGAGAGGTCCGGTTGGTGTAGATCGCCGCCACGCCATCCATGCCCCAGGTCATGTCGCCCATAATTTCGATGGTCACCCCGTTGTTGCCGTCCACATTGAACCTGTTGCGGATGGTTTCTTCCGAAAGCTCGATCACCTCTTTCACCGCCAGGGCCACGTGTTCGGGACGCGGTTCCACCCGAAACCCCGTGGAACGGGCCAGCGGCGAGTTGATGCCGTCGGCCAGCAGGACGACGCGCGCCCGCACCTCACCGTCTTTGCGGTCGGTGTTGACGCCCACCACCCGCCCGTGGGGGTCGCGAAGGAGGTCGGTCACCACCGTGGAACACACCACCAGCGCGCCCATGGCGGCGGCCTGTTCCGCGTACCAGCGGTCGAATTTTGCCCGCCCCACGGTGAAAACGTTGTGCCGGCGTTCCCCCGCGAAGAGCGCATCCCGGTAGCTCAGGCTGTAACCGGAGGTCTGGGACAGGTACCAGACGCGCGATTCAACGATGTTGCGTTCGATGGGGCAGTTCCGGTCCGCAAAATCGGGGAGAATCCAGGCCAGATCGTGACCATAGAGCACCCCGCCGGAAATGTTTTTGCTTCCGGGATATTCGCCCCGCTCGAAAACCACGGTTTTCACTCCGCGCCCGGCGAGCACGCAGGCCGCGGAAATACCCGCCGGCCCCGCTCCCACGATGGCCACGTCAAAAGTCTCGCTCATACGACGTCCGTTTCCCGTTCTGCGCCGACTCCGCGCGCCCTAAGTTCCCGAATGAGCACGGGGAGGATCTTTCGGTAATCGCCGACCAGACAGACGTCGGCCACTTTGAAGATGGGCGCTTCGGGGTCCGCGTTGACGGCGATGATTTTTTCCGATCCCTGCATGCCCACAAGGTGCTGCACCGCGCCCGATACCCCGACCCCGATGTAGAGCTTGGGGGCCACGGTCCGGCCCGTCTGCCCGACCTGCCGTTCGTAGGGCATGAGTCCCGCCTCCACCACCGGACGGGAGCAGGCCACCATGCCGCCGACCGTTTCGGCCAGTTCTTCCAGCAGCGGAAACGTGGCGGGGTCGCACGCCCCCTTGCCCGCCACCACAAGAGCCGGGGACCGGGTGATGTCGGACCCCTCCGCTCCGGGAGGAGAAAGCTGTACTGCCACGATTTCGGGAATGCGTCCGGCCGAGGGTTCCCACTGGTGGCGGACGATTTCTCCCTCGCGGTTTTCGGCGGGTTCGGACATTCTGAACACCTTGGGCCGTACTGTGCACATCTGGGGGCGGCGATGTTCGCAGAATATGGTAGCCATGATGTTGCCGCCGAAGGTGGGTCGCGTCATGAGCAGGAGGCCGGTTTCCTCCTCAATGTCCAGGCCGGTGCAGTCGGCGGTGAGCCCGGTGGCCAGGTGAGTGGCCACGATGGGTGAAAGGTCCCGCCCCAGGGGCGTGGCTCCCATGAGGACGATTTCGGGACTAGCGAGACGGCACAGTTCGGCCACCGCTTTTCCGAACGGTTTGGACAGGTAGGAGTCCAGGTCCGGATGGTCGATGACGTGCACCGCCTCGCACCCGTGGGAAAACGCCTCCCGAGCCGCTTCCTCCACTCCGTTCCCCACCAGGAACCCGATCACCCGGCTGTTTCGTTTGCGGGCCAGCTCCGTGGCCTTGCCGGCAAGTTCCCAGGATACCTGCGCCGCCCGGCCGTCCGCAATCTCGATGAACACGGCCACGGGACCGCGTGCGGTTTCTTCTCCCGCGCCCGCGGTTTCCACCGGCGGTTTCTTTTTCGCCTTCTTCTTCCGTTCAAACCTGACCGCCTCCACCGGGCAGACCTGGCTGCACTTGCCGCATCCGATGCACACTTCCGGGTCGATGACGGCAGTGCCTTGGGGGGAGAGTTCGATGGCCCCCACGGGGCATTCCCCGATGCATATCTGGCAGCCGATACACCGGTCGGAGATGATTTCCGCAACTTCGATTCCCTTGGAGTTCCTGGCCATCGGTTTTCAGCTCTCCCAGCGACGGTGAAGTCCGGCGGAGAACCGTTCGTCCGCCAGCAGTGTGTCCAGTCCATCCTTTACCGCGATCGAGACATCCTGTCGTCCATCGAAGCGCGGTCCGCCCGTCTTGAGCGGCGGCGCGAAGATGCGACGCACCCAGGTGGGGGAGCCCTTGAGCCCGACGCGGTCTTTTTCCGCGCCGATGTCCTGTGCGCTCCAGAGGGGGATGTTCATTCGCAGTGAACTGATGAGTGCGGGCAAGTCGGCGCAACGGGGCGTCGCGGCTTCGAGTTCCACCGTGAGGAGGGCGGGCAGCGGTGCACGGATTACCTCATGGCCGTTTTCCACTTTCCGCCTTACCTGAATGAACCCCTTGTCCCGGTCCAGACGCTGGATTTCCACCACATAGGTGAGCTGGCTGAAGCCAAGGCGAGTGGCGAGTCCTGGGCCGGTCTGGGCGGTGTCTCCGTCGATGGCCTGTTTGCCGCAGAACACCAGTTCGACGGGATCGTCCCTGCCCAAGGTCTCCACCGCCCGGTACAGGGTGTAGGTGGTGGCCAGCGTATCCGCTCCCGCGAACGAACGGTCGGAGAGGAGTACGGCATGGTCCGCCCCCTGAGCCACGGCCGCACGCAGGACCGCGTCCGCCTGGGGAGGACCCATGCTGACGGCGGTGATTCGCCCGCTGTGGCGTTCCTTCAGCGTCACGGCCGTTTCGAGCGCGACCATGTCGTAGGGATTGGGGATGGATTCCACTCCGGAACGGATCAGCGTGTTGGTCTGGGGATCGATCTTTACTTCCGCCGTGTCCGGAACCTGTTTGATGCAGCAGACGAAGTGCATAGGCGAACTCTAATGTCGGTCTCCGGCAGAGGGGATGAAAACGTACCGGGATCTGGTTTCGTCATTCCAGCGCGCGCCGGAATCCAGTAGATAATCAACCGCTGAAGGGATATTCGTCAGGACACGATGATGACGGGAATCTTCCTTCTTCCCAGTCGCTTGCAGGCCCTCCACCGCTTTTCGCCGTCGGCGATTTCAAACCGCTCGCCCGTGAACCGGATTTCGATGGGCTCCATAACCTGCGAACAGACACGGGAGCACATGGTCTCGATGGTTTCATGGGTGTAGACGATACGGCGGTTGGGAAAAATCATGTCCACGTCGAATTCGATGATACGGTGTTTCATACGCACCTCACATCAATCGGTTGAAACTACGAAACGTTGCAACACGATTCAGTGTAACACGGCCGCAATACAATTGGAAATCCATGGGGGTCCGTTCAGGCCGACGGAGGAGGGAAAAAAGAGAGAACTCTCGAATATCGGAACTTCGATGGAAAACGGACTGCAGCCGTTACGGTTCGTCGTAACCCACTTGGGAGGAGAGGCGTACTTTTCCGGGCACGAAATTGCCGCTCCCACGGCCGATTTCCCGGTCCCGTTCATCGTACAGGTTCGATTCGGCAAGATAGAGGCGGGGGGTGGCGAAGACCACCCTGCCCACCGCCCGTATTTCGCCGCTCGTCACGGGGCGGATGAGGTAGGTGGTGAAGCTTGCGGTAAGCACGAAGAATTCCTGCACCAGGGAACTCACCGCGAAATACGCCGCGTCGTCCAAAGCCTTGAAATAGACCGAACCGTGCACCGCGCCCGCCGAATGAAAAAAAGCGGGCTTCACAGGAATCACCAGCTCCGCCCCGCCCTTTTCAATGGACATCCGCGGCAAATAATATTCGTTGCAGGGGGCCGAGAGGTACATCCGTTCCAGCTTGCGGTAGTGGCTTTCGGACACCGGTATCGTCTTCCAGGTCACGGCGGCCGGACGACCGGCCGCCGCAGGTACTATGACTTGTAGTCTTCCCGCACCGGGGAAAAGGCTTCCACGGCCACGCAGTCTTCCAGGGCTTCGGCCGAATGAACGAGGTTTCCGGGGAAACACCAGGCATCTCCGGCCAAGGCTTCGAACTTTACTCCTGCCGCGTCCAGGATAATCCTTCCCGAGATCAGATATCCCACCTGCTCATGGGGATGGCTGTGAGCGGGCGTAATGGCGCCCTTTTTCAGACGGAACTCCACCATGAGGGTCTTGTCGCCCCACAGGAGCGTTTTCCGCTGCGAACCGGGCAGCGGCTCCACGTATCCATCGTCATTCCGTTTGTAAAACATGCGCTCCACCCCTTCTTCAAAATGTATCCACCGGGCCGCGGGTTATTTCCAGTCGATCTTAGTCTTGTTCCGCACCGGCATCCGGTGATACTCATACACCGGATATCCCACCATCATGGCGCCGAAGACTTTATTCCCCTGAGGAATTCCCAGTTCCGCGAAGAGCGGCGGATACGAATTGGAGGCGTTGTAGAAATATCCGCCCCAGCAGGCGCCGAGGCCGAGGGACGTTGCGTAGAGGTCCAGATGGCTGAACGCCAGGGTGCAGTCTTCCACGCCGAAAGGCCAGGATTTATCGCCGTACGCCACCACCACGTGCTGCGCGCCCCGGCACACTCGTTCGACCCCGGCGTCCCAACTGGCGACCACCAAATGCATTCCGCTCGCTTCCGCCGCCTTGCGATTGGACACCAGAAGGGAGCGCATCCACTCGATGACCATCCCGGCGCACTCGCGGACCGCCGGTCCTTCCACCACCACCCAGTTCCAGGGCTGCTTGTTCTTGGCCGACGGAGCGTGACTCGCCACTTCCAGCATCTTTTCCATGGTCGCCCGTTCCACCGTCTTCGGCTTGAAATTCCGAATGGAACGCCGGGCGCGGAGAAACTGTTCGGCCTGTTCCGGCGAAAGCTTCCTGTCGTCCTCAATGGGGGGACACTGCTCGGGCGCCAGCCAGTCCAGGCTGAGCGCATCCGTGGGGCACACGGTCACGCAGTGCGCGCATTTGAGGCAATAGTCCCGAAAAGCGGATATGGGTTTCGGTATGCCTTCGGAATCCGCCGTGATGACGGCGGTGGGGCATTCGGCCATGCAGGCGCCGCAACGGATGCATCGTTCCTGATTGACAACAATGTGTTCCATGCGAAAACTCCTCCCGGTTAAAAATCAAGCGCAACCGGCACTCTACTCCAAAAGAGGTCCGCGCGCGAGTCATAATGCGCGGCATCCCGCCGGTTCAGCCACGAAGATGTGCGGTGAGCGTATCTTCCAGGGATTGCAGCGTGCAGGCTTCGGTTGTCAGGCGATGGTGGGAAAGAGCGGCGACGTACTTGAGGCCCCCGCCGGTGACGATCAGCGCTATCCGGTCCGTGGGGGAGAACTTCCCCTGGTTCGCCATCTTCAGCGCCGCCGCCAGAGGTACCGCTCCGGCCGGTTGGGCGAATAACCCCACACCCGCCAGCATGGCCTGCGCCGAGAGGATTTCAGGATCGGAAACGGCCACGGACACCCCCCCGATTTCCCGCAGTTTCTTCAGCACCCGGTTCCCGCTCGGCGGAAGGGGATTTTCGATGGCATGAGCAATGGTGGAAGGGTCGGTAACACGCTCCACGCGGGCGAGCCCCTGCTCGAAGCCGTTATGAATGGGGGCGCATCCGGCGGCCTGTGCGCATACCACGACCGGCAGCCGGTCGATGAACCCGCACCGGAGGAATTCCTCGAACCCCTTGACGATCCCCCGGATGTTGCCCCCGGCGCTCGTCGGAACGATCACATAGTCCGGCACGCGGTAGTGCGTCTGCTCGCATAGTTCGAAGGAACAGGTCTTGTATCCTTCCACCCGGAACGGAACGTCCGAGTTGAGGAAGGAGATTCCGAGCCGGTCGCCGAGTTCCAGGCTGTACCGGTAGAGTTCCCCGTAGTCCCCTTCCACGCGGATGACCGCCGCCCCGTGAACGGCGATGGGCGAAAGCTTCTCCTCCGGAATGTCGCTGCTCACCAGCACCACGGTGTTCAATCCCGCCGCCGCGCCGTATGCCGCCACCGAAACGGCCATGTTGCCCGTGGAGACGGTCCCCACGGCCCGTTCCCCCCTGGCGAGCACCTGGCCCAAGGCGGTGACGGTGCCTCGATCCTTGAACGACCAGGTGGGATTCACGGTTTCGTTTTTGAGCAGCAGCGCCGCCGCCCCCAGCCGTTCGGCCAACCGGGGCGAACCGATCAGCGGAGTGAATCCTTCGTGGAGAGAAACCGAGCGACCCTGTTCGGAAAAGGGGAGATATCCGCCGTAGCGGTCGAAAATCGTCTGCGTAAGGACATCGCCGCCGGGCATCGCGCACGGCACGTCCATCCGTACTTCGAGGGGTTCGCCGCACTTTTCGCAACGCGGGTTCCTTCGCGAAAGGGGGTATCCCTCTCCACATCCGGTGCAGTTCAGTTCCGGCAGGGCCATCGGTGCTCCCGTATGGAGATGTTCTCATTGATCGTTCAAGAAAAAACGAACACGGTTATTTGACGATTTTGATCATTTCCTTCACGTTTTTGGTCGCCTGTTTTTCACCGACGTCGCACTGGTGGAAATAGTACCCCCACAGCAGCGCCGCGATCGCCAGCAGCACCACGGCAAGGGCCGCCTTGCGCCATCCGGCATGCTTTTTCGGGGACAGTGCGGCATGGGGACGGGTATCGCCGGCGAACACTGATTCCTGCACCGATTCCAGCAGGACCACCGTGATGTTATCCTTGCCGCCCCGGTCGTTGGCCAGGTCGACCAGCCGTTGACCCGCCTCGTTCAGCGGGTAGCACCGGAGGACGTCCGCCATCTCTTCGTCTAAAACCAGATCGCTGAGGCCGTCGCTACACATGAGCAGCCGGTCCCCGACGTGCAGGGGGACCTGATAGAGGTCCGGTTCCACCCGGGGGTGGCTTCCCACAGCGCGGAGAATGATATTTTTCTGGGGATGGTGGCGGGCGTCATCGGGGCCGAGCAGCCCTTTCTTCACCATTTCGCCCACCAGGGAATGGTCTTCGGTGACCTGACTCAACGCGCCGTTCCGCATCAGGTACGCCCGGCTGTCGCCCACCTGAGCGATTACGGCCGTGTTCCCGACTACCGCCACTGCCGTACAGGTGGTGGCCATGCCCTGCAGGTCGCTATCGGCCGAAGCCCTTTCGTAGACCACGCGGTTGGCCTCCTGAACGGCCGCCGACAATGCCGCGCCGACGGAGTCGTTCATGAACCGCGGGAACGCGGTCAGAAGGGTGTCCACCGTAGTCCCGCTGGCCGTCTTGCCACCCACGTGCCCGCCCACCCCGTCGGCTACCACCGCCAGTACGCACTCCCGCCCCCCGGCGTCTTCGGCGGGAAAGGTGTGGACGAGAAACGAGTCCTCGTTGTGGGACCGAACCCGTCCCGTGTCGCTGACGGCGAAGGAGACAATGGCCGACATGGGTAAGACCCTAGAGTTTCCGGAATTTCAGCGTGGAACTTCCGAGCCGGATCACGTCGCCGTCCCGCAGCTCAACCTTGGTGACCGGTTCCCCGTTCACCATTGTTCCCGCTTCGCTATCCAGATCGGTGATGGTAAGGACGCCGCTTTTCATTCGTATGCTGGCGTGCCGAGCGGCCGCATGTTGGTCGGCCAGATGAAATTCGCACGAACCGTCCGAACCGAGGGTGTACTGAGCGTCCTCGATTCGGAGCGTGAAGGTCACCCACGGATCGGGGCCTTCCGGCGCCACCAGCCAGCCGTATATGGAGTCCCGCTTGGGAACGGCTTGGGTGTAAATCCTGGTCTGCCCCAGGTCCGGGGCCGCATAGATACGCGTTGCCGCGCCTATGGGTTCCTTCTCCTGCGCCGGAACGAATATCCTCGTGGCACCGCCCGCCACTCCCGTGGAGGCCGGACCCTGAACGGTGGTTTTTCCCTTTTCGTCGGCCATGGCGATTTCCCCTAATTTGCTTTCACGATGAAGGAACTGCTCTCCCGCTTGGTCTCCCCTCCCCAAGTGACAACCGCCTCCAGGGCGTACACCCCGGCTTGCGCTTCCTTGGGGATGGTGATGAAGGCGTCCACCACCCACGTGCCCGGTTTGAACTCCTGGTCGCTTATATCCTCAAAGGCCACTTCGCCGCGATACAGCACCTTGCGCACGATCTTTCCGCGTACGGTGCCCGACGGAGTGGCGGGGCAGAACGCATACCGGATTCTCTGATTGATTTCTTCCCCGTGATAGATGGTTTCCGGCAGGACTTCCACTTTCTCCAGAACGAGCTGCTGCTGGTTGCGCCGGCATGAATATTTGGCTCGGGTTTCCTCGGGGCTTGCCACGAGTTTTTCCCCGGCGTCCCTCATGGATATCTTCACCCGCTCATACGCCTGCTTGATGGCTTCGGCGGTCTGGGCGCATCCGTTCAGAACCGGCAGCAGGGAGAGCGCCAGCACACACACTGCCCAGAGCGGAATCCCGACGCGCGGAGAGGTTACTTTCGAATCTTCCATGGAGAATGCTCCTGTCTCGTTTTGCGGGAAGGTTCTTCCGTTTCTTCTACGGGTCTTTGCGGTTCCGGCTGCTGAACCGCCTGATCGTCGGGGCGTCTCTTTTGGGCCATGGGAGCGTCGGGTGCCTTTTTGCGGGGCGCCTCGGGTTTCGCCTTGACGGTACCGTTGCTCCCCGGATGCTCCTCAATCTTACTCACGACCGGTTGTTCGGGCGCTCCTTCAACCGGAGTCTGAGCCGATGGTTCCGGTGGCGTGTCGTTCGGTGTGGCGGACTCTGGTTCCGGTGCGGCCGCCACGGGGGACGATTCCTCCTCGGCAGGAACGTTTCGCGCCTGTTCCGGCGCCGCACCGGCGTCCGGGGAGGGCGGTGTCTGCTCCGTTACGGCTTGCGGGGACGTCGAGCCGGGAGCGTCCTGTTCGACATTTCCCGTCCGAGGTCCGTTCTCCCGGTTGTCCGCCGGAGGGGAGTTTTCAGAAGGCCTCGTCTCGTATTCCCGTATGCCGGATTGCTGCTGCTGTGGTGGGGTGGAAGCATAGGTATCCACGATGACGCTGCTGGGAGCCGAACTGCCCATGATGTTGATGGTCGTCCGTTTCCCTGACCCCGACAACAACACATAGAAGAGGGTGAACAGAATCACGGCGAGTCCGGCGGCGATCACCGCGTATTGCCACATATGGAGCCCAGGCAGGATGGAGAGCAGCGGGTTTCGCCCCTTCCCGAGGGCAACGCCGGCAAGGAAATTTTCCGCCGGTTGCCCCTGATCCGGGATTTCTTCCCGGCCCGCCTGCTCCAGCGCCCGCGCGAATTCTTCGCACGTCCGATACCGCTCTGCGGGATCCTTGGCCAGCGTCTTGAGAACAACACTACCAATCCCCGGAGAAACCAGGCTGTTGATCTCCCATGGGGGGACCGGAGGTTCTTCCAGATGCCCTTTCATGATGGAGTATTCGGAGTCGCCGCTAAAGGGAACCCTGCCGGTGACCATCTGGTAGAGGGTCACCCCGGCGGAGTAGACGTCGGAAGCCACGGTGGCCTGCTGCCCCTGAATCTGTTCCGGGGACATGTACCAGAGGGTTCCGATGCGCATGCCCGTTCTGGTAAGGCCCTTCACCCCGGCGGACTTGGCGATGCCGAAGTCGGTGACCTTCACCAGCCCCTCCCGGGTGAACATGATGTTGCTCGGTTTGATGTCCCGGTGGATCACTCCCTTGGCGTGCATGAAGCCCAGGGCTTTGAGCACGTCGCCGCAGATGACCACGGCTTCGTTCAACGGCAGAGCGCCCCTTTGCGCCAGATGGCTCTCCAGGGTCATGCCGTCGATGAACTCCATGATGAGAAAGACATTGTCCCCGTCCTCGAGATAATTGAGGATGTTCACCACGTGAGGATGACTGAGTTTGGCCTGTATCCGGGCCTCGTTGACGAACCGCTCCCGCATGGCAGGATCCTGGGCGTATTCGGACAGCAGCACCTTGACGGCGACTTCCTGCTCAAGGACGGTATGGACGCCCTTGTACACCACGGCCATACCGCCCTTGCCCACTTTTTCCAGGATTTTGTACGGTCCTACCTGCGTCCCGACCATGTCCTTCGATCCTTCAATCAGTCAGCGGCCTTGAAAATAAAGGATCCGCTGGAGCCTTTTCCTATGATGATAACATCTCCGTCCTTGAGCGGCACCCTGGTGACCTTCTCGCTATGCACGGTATTGAGGTAGGTGCCGTTGGTGGAATTGAGGTCCTTGAGCATGACTATTCCGCCTTCCAACCCCACCCAGGCGTGCTGGCGGGATACTTCTTCGTTGTCCACAACGATCTGGCTCTTGGCCGGGTCCCGGCCGATGATGGAGCCGCTCTGTCCGATGGTGAACGTTTGTCCGGCCACGATGCCGTCACGTCCCACAAGCTTGCCCGCCATACGCGGTGCCGCCTTCATCACCGTAGGCGCAACCACCGGGGGAACCGGTTTGCGTTTTCGGCTCATGGGCACGACGATCACCAGCGCGATGATCACCACGACTCCGGCGATGACGGAGACGATCCAGCCGAAGGAGAACCAGCTTCTCTGCCCACCCTTGGCCAGCATTTCCTGCGCGGAAACCACCAGTTTCCGGGCGTCCGGCTGGTTGGGGACGATGCGCAGCACCTCGTCCAGTTTGGTCAGTGCTTCCTTGAATTCGCTCTTGGTGTAGAGGTCGATGGCCTCAAACCACAATTTGTTGAACAAGCTTTCATTGCCTATTTCAACGCCCGCGGCCCGAACGAATTCCTTCACCGTGCTGGCGGCGACCAGAAAATTGAACCCCGCCACTCGTATGGTTTCCCCGGAGGAAAGCTGCTCGGCACCGGTGAACGTGGCAACCCCGATGACCTCTCCTTTGGAGTTAAAGGCAGGTCCGCCGCTGTTGCCTCCGGTGATGGCGGCGTTGGTCTGGATGACCGGCGTGCCGCGGATGTCGAGTTTGGAGCCGCCCACGGTCCCTTCCGTAACGGTGGAGTCCAGCATTGTCTTGGGGCTGAGCGGCATGCCGAGAACCACGCCGGGAAAGCCGATCACGTAGACCCGTTCACCCATCTCAACGTTGCATTCGTTGCACAGTTTCACCGTGGGCAGGTGCTTGCCTTCGATCTTGAGGATCGCCACGTCTTTGCCGGTTTCCCTCTTCACCTCACCGCCGGCCGTGGCCACCTTACCCTGCGTTGCGAAAAGCGGCGGACTGAAGGACTTGATCTCCGCCGGGTAGTCTTCGCCGTTGGACAGGAATACCTTCAGGTCCTTTTTAATGATAACCCGCGAATCGGGACGGAACCTGTCGTACAGTTCGTCCACTTTTTTAGACACTTCCTGCTGGGTGAGGTCCCGGCCGGCGCGTTGCACTTCGGCGGGCAGCAGGTACTTGATGATCGCCATTCGGAGAAACTTCTGCTCGAGAGACCGCTCGTTCGATTCGTGGTACATGGACACCACGTGCCCGTTGGTCACGACGTAACCGTTGGGATTGATGATGAATCCCGAACCGACGCCCGTTTCGGGGTCGGGTTGAAACTGGATCACCTCCCGTTCGGTCTTGATTTCCACCTGTGCCGATACGTTCACCAGGATGAGCACCACGGCGGGCTTCAGCCGGAGCAGCAGTATTCTGGTCTCCTGTTCTTCCTCAGCCCTTGCCGCTCCCGCGAAGAGCACAAGTACCACGACAACGAGCCACGCCATCGCCTTTTTCATCAGTTTGTCCTCCCGTGATGTCCGTCGGCAAAATCGAAGCAGTTCGTCCCGTTCCGGCTCCATTGTTCGACACCCGCTACCCGAGACCATAAGTCACCAGAATAAAAGAATTATCAAGCCATCATCGTCTTGTCAACCGCGAAGGCTGGGCGGCGGTCGGATGCGGACCCGGGGGAAAAGAACGTCCGCGGTCCGAACGGGAAAACCATCGTTTTCCATTTCCGCGGCGGTCCGCCGGAATACTTTTTCCTCGTGACATTACATCGTCAGAAATCAGCCGATGATGAGGAAAAAGTATGAATCCCATCCCATACGGACTTCATGCGCCGGAAACCGGAAAAAAACTCCGCATCGCCGCCGCGCGGCAACGATGCGTCGGCCCCCCCGCGCCTCCGCTCAAGAAAACGGATCAGAAAGCCGATAGAAGAGCAACAACCATCGTGTCAGCGATTTTTCCCCCCTCAAGGAGCACAGAGATGCGCCACCATTCTTCCCATCTGAGAACGCCTCTCTTCAAGGCCGTATCGATTGTTCTGATTTCCCTCTTCCTGCTCGCCTGCAGTGAAGGTCATTCGGCCGACGATGACATCTATGCATCGTACGCTGCCGCGGTGGACGACGCAGCGGTGGCGGAACAGAACGAGGTGTCCAAAGACCTGGTGGCCATCGTACCGCACAATGAAAATCTCGACCTCAGGTGGGACGGCGAACCGGGCAAGTCGCGGGTGCTGGTAGTTACCTGGATGACGCAGAAAACGTTCGACGACTACTATCGCGACGACTACGAGCACAGGATCAACGAGGACTACCGCCTCTTCGAAGGAACCCAGGTGTGGGTCACGGCGGTGCCCGAGATGAACCGGTTCCTGCGAAAAGCCGGCTACCACCCGGCAACGATCCCGCCGCTCAGAATCGAACAACTTCTGGGAATGCCCCCGAAAAGCGTGGAGGGGGAAAAGCGGGTGTTCGTGGAATTCTGGGTATGGCCCAAAGACCTTTTCCGGCCCAGTCCGGACCCGGAAATCACCGATCATGAAGCAACCGTCGATTTTCCGACCGCCGTCAGCCGCTACCTGACGTACAATCCCGAGGCGCTCATCATGACGTGGGTCGATTCGGCCGACGGCTACATGAACCTCACCTATGTGGAATGGTTCGAGAACTTGAAGAGCATCTCCTACACGGGGCCGACCCCCTACCCCTGGACCCGCCTCGGCTACACCTACGACTGGGGCCGACGCGATTCGCACGTTGGGCTGAGCGAGTTCGTCCTCGAAGGAGGGGCCGACATACGATTCAACCTGGCGGCGCCCACCACGGACTATTTTCTCGTCACCTGGGATCGCGACGAACTTCCGGCGCCAAAGGAGTAACGACGTATCGGCGTCATTCACTCCCCACGAAAGACCCGTTTCGCCACGTTCCCTTTTGGACCGTACCGTCGGGCCGGGTGAACGTTCCCTTTCCGTCCATAACGTCGTTCTTCCATTCGCCGACGTACTTGGCCCCGTCGGGCCGGGTCATGGAACCCCAACCTTGGCGGTTTCCCTGTTCGAAGCTTCCCGAATAGGAACTCCCGTCGCGCCAGGTCATCACCCCTTGCCCCCGGGGCATCCCGAACTGAAAGCGCCCCGTGTACTTTTTCCCGTCCGGCCAGGTGAAAACGCCCTGTCCCTCCGATGCGTCGTCCCGGTAGCCACCCTCATATTTCCTCCCGTCGGGCCAGGTCAAGGAACCCTTGCCTTCCTTTATGCCGTCTTTCCATTCGCCGACGTAAACGCGGCCGTCCGGCCAGGTCCGGGTACCCTTGCCGTTTCTCTTGTCGTCCGCGAATTCGCCTTCGTACGTACCGCCGTCCGCCAACGTTTCCTTTCCTGTTCCCGCCGCCACCCCGTTGCGGAATTCGCCTTCGTACACGTCTCCGTTGGGTGAAGTGAGCTTTCCCGTGCCTTCCGGCTTGCCGTCGACAAACGGACCTTCATACTTGCGCCCGTCCGGATAGGCGGCGGTTCCCACGCCCCCGAGGACGCCGTCGACGAACCCGCCTTCAAACCGGACACCCTCGGGCGAGGTAAGGACCCCATGACCGGTGGCATGGTCGTCTTTCCATTCACCTTCGAATTTCGAACCGTCCTTGCGGGTGAAGATGCCCTTGCCGTTTCGCATGTCTTCCTTCCATTCCCCGTCGTACGCATCTTCATTGGGCCAGGTCATGGTCCCGTGACCGCTCCGTTTGTCGAAACGCCACTCTCCCTCATAACGTGACCCGTCCGGCCAGGTCATGGTGCCCCGGCCGTCACGCATTTTATAGGCGAAGGTTCCCGTGTACGTGCGGCCGTCGGGGTAGGCGTACGTTTCCACTCCTGCTCCCCATACCGACGACGCAAAAACGCACAGCACTGCCGTAAGAAATACCGCGATTCCCGGTAAGCGGCTCCGTTGTCTCCTCATTTTTGAATTATCTCCCTGGAGGGCTCGTTTCTCCTTTGACGGACTTTCCCCGGTGATAACAATATCCTCCGCACCTATCAAGACCGGAGACGATCCGGCCGCATCTTTCCGCGTTCGGGGCGAGCTGTTTCAAACCGGCGGCAAACCTCGTTCAACACGTTGCCGATACTCGCCCCCTTGAGGTATCGTATTCCAATTATTCCTGAAAAAGGAGCGGCACCTCATGAGGCACATTGCCATGCCCGAAGAACGGATGCACGATTTCCTCTCCAAGCTCGACATCGCACAAGCGGACGTGGAAATCATCGACACCTACGGAAGTGCGTTCGTGGCTCGCAAGGAAGAGTTCGGCCATATGTTCTATTCCTATTTCCATGCCATTCCCACGACACGTATCATCCTGGATCACTGCAACCCCGCCGACAATTTGAGGACCATCCTGACCCGCTGGTTCGGCGAACTCTTCGTGAAAAAAATGAACACGGATTTCCTCCGGGAGCTATGGCAGAGCGGGCTGCGACACGTGGAACTGAGTCTCGACCAACGCTTCGTCAATCTCGGGTACGCGGTGGTAAGAAATTTCTGCCACAGGGTCATCGGGGAAGACATTCCCGTGGCCGACCGTGCGAAGCTGGCTTCGGCCGTGGACAAGTACCTGGATTTCTGCGTGTTGGTGGCCACCGATTCGTTCATCTCGGCCACGTCCCGCTGCGATCGGGAAGTCATCCTGGGAATCGCGCACCAGGTGCGGAACCCCACCACCATCATCGGGGGCGGAGTCAAAAGGCTGCAGAAGAAACTGGACGTTTCCCACCCCGATCATCGCATCTACGAAGCCATTCTCCAGGAGAATCAGCGGTTGGAACGGATGGTGAGCGACATCGGGAGGTTCACGGCGCTCTTCCAGGACGACCCGCGCTTCGGACTCCAGCCGCTGTCCGGACTGATCGAGGAAGCGCTGAAAGCCGTCGGCGCAAACCGCGACATGAAGGACATCCGGGTCGATCCGGAACTCGATCCGTCCGTTTCCAGCGTATTCGGGGACCGTCGCGACCTGATCACCATGCTCTATTGCGTGCTGGAAAATGCGGTGGAAGCCGTGGCCGGAGCCGCGGGAACCATCTCCATTCAGGCATCGAAAGCGGTTTCGGGATCCTTTGTGGTGATAAGGATCGTCAATCCGGGCACGCTTCCCGCCAACGTCGCGGCCACGACCCTCTTCGAGCCGTTCTACTCTTCCAAGCCGACGGGAACGGGGTTCGGGCTGGCCATTGCCGCGCTGGCCGTGAAAAAGAACCTCGGGGACATCACCATCGAACAGCAGGCCCACGATCGGGTGTGCGTATCGATCACACTGCCGTTGAGCGAAGGGTTTTCGACGAACGTTTGACCGGCCGGGGCGGGTTTTTCTCTTGACAGGAATGCAACTCGGTTGCATTTTCTTGCGGATGGAAACGACGGACGTTCCCGGAAAGGAAGAAGTGCATGACAGTCCCGGCCATTGAAGTAAAGGATATGTGGTTCTCCTTCTCCGGACCTCCCATTCTGCGCGACGTGAACGTTACCGTGCAGGAGGGGGAATTTCTGGCCGTGCTGGGGCCGAACGGGGGTGGAAAGACCACCCTCATAAAGATCATCCTGGGCATCCTGAAACCGGACCGGGGCGTGGTGAGAGTTTTCGGCCTGGAGCCCCTGGCGTCGGGCCACCGAATCGGCTACGTTCCGCAGAACGTGAACATCAACCGGGAATTTCCCATTTCGGTGATGGACGCCACCCTGATGGGGCGCGTTCGAGGGGGCGGCGGGTTCCGCTATTCAGCCGGCGACCGGCAATCGGCCATGGAGGCGTTGGAACGGATGGGCATGGGCCGATACGGGGACGTCCGCATCGGCGAACTCTCCGGCGGGCAGCTCCAGCGGGTGTTCATCGCCCGGGCGCTCACTTCCGACCCGAGCCTGCTCATCATGGACGAACCGACCTCCAGTGTGGACACCCAGGGCCAGACGGAACTGTACGATTTTCTGCGCGAGCTGAACCGGACCATGACGATTCTGGTGGTCACTCACGACGTGAGCATCCTGCACGGGTACGTCAAATCGGTGGCCTGCGTGGCGGAAACCCTGTACTACCACGACAAGAGCGAAATCACCCCCGAAATGCTCGAAAGAGCCTATCCCTGCGCCGTTGAACTGGTGGCCCACGGCCTGCCTCACCGCATGCTGGCCATCCACGAGGACAAGAAATGATCGAGGCGTTGCACTTCGAGTTCATGCGCAATGCGATTATGGCGGGGTTGCTGGCCAGCATTGCCTGCGGCGTCATCGGCACCTATGTAGTGGTGAACCGCATCGTGTTTCTGTCCGGGGGAATCGCCCACGCGGCGTACGGCGGCATCGGCCTGGCGTTCTTTCTCGGCATTCCGCCGTTGATCGGCGCGACTGGGTTCGCACTGGCCACCTCCGCCGTCATCGCCTTCGTCACCCTGAAGCAGAAGTACCGCGCGGACACCATTATCGGCGTGCTCTGGGCGGTGGGAATGGCCTTGGGCGTCATCTTCATCGATCTCACGCCGGGCTACAACGTGGACCTCATGAGCTACCTGTTCGGGAGCATCCTGGCAGTACCCGGCAGCGACCTCGTTTTCATGGTCGTGCTGGACGTCATCATCGTGGCCGTCACCCTCTCCTTCTACCGCAATTTCCTGGCCCTTTCCTACGACGAGGAATTCGCCAAGGTACGCGGCGTGCCGGTCAAGGCGCTCTATGTGGTGCTTCTGGCCATGACCGCCCTGTCGGTGGTGATGGTCATCCGCGTGGTGGGCCTTATCCTGGTCATCGCGCTGCTCACCATCCCGCCGTATGTGTCCGAGAAGTACTGCCGGTCGCTGGGGACGATGATGGTCTCATCCACCCTCATCAGCATGTTCTGCGTACTGGTGGGGTTGTTCCTCTCCTTCTCCTTCGACCTCACCAGCGGCGCCACCATCATCATGACGGCCGCCGCCGTGTTCTTCGCATCGTCGGGGTTCGATACCGTGCGTTCGAGGATGAGGAAAGGAAGGGGTTAGCCCCACCCCACCACAGGGTCTACGAATGAATGATTCAGGTGACGTACCGGCTGTCCGGCCCGGTTGTGGCGCCACTGCTCGCGAACGTTCGGCATTTCGATTTACAAAGGTCGGCTGCCATCCACGATATGATCAGGGACCCCGTCACTCCGATAACCGCGATGAGGATCCCTCCAACTATCGCACCGACGACCGATGGCGCGGCGGCGGTGACCCCGGCGGCCGTTACCGCGGTCGTGATGCTTATTCCGGCCGCGAGGATCTGGCTTCCCTGAGTGTCACAACATGCGTAGCAGGCATCAAGCGTCGAGTATTCCGCGGCGCAGCTTTCGGTCCCTGAATAGGTGGCCCCGGTTTCGACGCGGGAACCGCCCCCTCCCCCGCCTCCACCGCCGGCATAACCACCACCGCCCACGGACTGATAGACAGTGGGATCCGTTTGCATAAACCAATCCCGAAAACCCGACCGGCCCGGCTGTCCCGGTGCATCTCCGGGAGCGGGAATCACGAATCCGGACTCAGTGTCCCGGTACATCATGTACGGTTCGGCCATGCCAAGGTAGAGTGTCTGTCCGATTTCCTTCTGATGAAACTTACCGAGCTTGCCCACTGCAATGGTGCGATTTCCCGCTGCCAGATTCACCTTGGGCGCTGTTTCAACCAATCCCCACTGCTTGCCGTTCCATGCGACGAGGGAATCGTTAAGCCCCCGAATAAGTTCCGAGCCGCCGGGGATCATTCCCTTGAACGGCGCCATGTCGTATTCGGTCTTCCGGCCGCTCACCGATGGCACCGCCATGGCCCCCATGCTCGACGGCGTGATGAGATGCACGGACTGCAGTCCATCCTTATCCTTATGGATCACGGTGAGTGATTCCTCCTGGCGCCCGGCCGGCTTCCCGAGTTTTTGCGAGGTGTGGGGGGAGAATGCCCGTTCGAAGACCATCGCTGCACCGGTGTTCTCCGGAGTTGGCTGATAACCCAATTTCCTCGAAATCAGCTCCTGCAACTCCTTACTCTTTGTTACATCGACGATGGAGACGAGCATTTGGTTGTTGATTTTTCGCGAACCGATATCGAATGTCAGCTCGGAAACAAGAGGACAGGGGATTGCCTGTCCTCTGAGTTCAAAAGCACCGGCCCTCCGTTGCAAATTTCCAAGCAGGCCGGAATCCGTTACGGGATGCTCGAAGTAGGAAGTCATTTCGAGTAGTCCGTGTTTACCGAGATTCTGCAGGATATTTTTCATGAACAGTTCCCTCCCTGCGCGAATAACCATTTGCCTGTCACCATAAACCTCAATCCTCATCCGAAAACCCGCTGAGGAACGATCAAGAGAAACCACGACATCACTTCGTCACCGGAATAAACCGTATTCTATAGTTCCTTGTGCCGTAATCTGCGTATTATTAACTGCAAATGTCACGATCGCATAATTGCTCCTCATTTTTGCTATAATTTCCTCATGAAAATAATATACGTCAACCACCGCAAGGCTTATTCCACAATCTTCCCCAAAAAATAGCCCGATTTCCCCTTTCATGGGAAAATTATCCCGGGCAGGTACCGGCAGGAAAAGTTATGGACGGCACAACAATGATGGTCGGAGACGAAAATGAGGCCAATGGGTCTGCCGCAAGAAGAGCGCGCAGTTCATGAGCGGCGTCACATGCGAATAACGGGATTCATTCGAAATTCAGAGGAACTATCTGCCGGACGGGAGCAACGGCAACAGACGTTCGGGGAAACGAAAGATGACACTGCGCTGCGGTGCAGCGATCTTCTCCACTGGGGCGCGTGTAGGATCCGCAGCCGCAATGGAAGGATCTGCGGCGATGAACCCCGGTTGCCCGGTTACATGCGGTCCGCCGCCTTCCGCCGGATGCACACAACAGCCGCGACTCCCAGCAGAACCGACAGAACGATTATGCCCCATTCGGACAGCGTGGGAACAGACATGATGGGTGGGGGGCCGACCAAGGGTTGGTGTATGTTTGGAGCGGCGGCGGCCACGGTTTCAGCGGCGAACGCCGGAAAACCGCACACGAGAAACCCGACCGCGGCGAAGATCGCCGCCACTATGGACAAAAGACGCCCTTCACGGAGCAACGTATCGGATGGGTTCATAGCTTCTCCTTAACAGCGGTTATATGCGATCCGCCGCCTTCCGCCGGATACAGACAACAGCGGCGACTCCCAGCAGAACCGACAGGAGAATTAAACCCCATTCGGACAGGGTGGGAACAGAGACGATGGGGATGCTGTCCAACGGTTGGTGTACGCCGGGACCGGCAGTGGCCACGGTCTCAGCGGCAAACGCCGGAAAACCGCACACGAGAAACCCGACCGCGGCGAAGATCGCTGCCAGCGCCCGCCAAAGGAGCCCGCCCCATCCGATGCACGGCCTGTGTCTCACGGGCCGGTTCATCCCACGCACACGAGACCTCCACTGTTTTTCAATCAGTGTAGCGGATACGTTCATTGCTTCTCCTTTTATTCAGTTTATTCAGTCTCGATGAATGGTGATCGGAATGCTGATCGCGGCACGCTGTTTCCAGCGGGTTATCCGGTTTGCTCCGACCTTGGATGGGAGTTCCACTCTCGGTGCAATATCCCGATTTTCTTGGACAATGGTCGCCGAGAACTCTGCGGAAAATCCATCCCTCCACCGGTTACCGGATGCTCTTGCTACGCCGGAACCTTTACGTATCTGCTATCAAATAACCATTAAAAGAGCAATCAAATATTTTACTATGAAGGGGCGAAAAAACAAGAAGCTGGAGGAACGGATTACCGTAGAGAGGGCTCACCCGACACCATGAAGAGAGAAGACGTCTCATTGGGGAAAATGAGGTTCACCCATGTTCCACGACCTCCTCCGAACATGGTCGCGGGGCTTGCATAATACGGTCGTGCATGCCATAGTTTCCGGGTTGGTCGACGCTTTTTCCTGGAACCTTTTTCATCGCGCACGGGGCTTTTATGAAGGACACCACTGCAATCGTCATGGCCGGCGGAGTAGGGGAACGCCTCCAGCCATTGACCGAAGACCGGTCGAAACCCGCAGTCCCCTTCGGCGGCATTTACCGCATCATCGACATCACCCTGAGCAACTGCGTCAATTCCGGATGCTACCGGATCATCGTGCTCCCGCAGTACAAGAGCCAGTCGCTGGTGGACCATCTGGAGGAAGGCTGGAACATTTTCAGCCACGCCCTGGGGCACTACCTGCGTATCGCTCCGCCCCAGATGCGTACGGGCAAGGACTGGTACCTCGGCACCGCCGATTCGGTGCGCCAGAACCTGTACCTCATCAAGCGGGAACTCCCCAAGCGGGTGCTCATCCTATCCGGCGACCACGTGTACAAAATGGACTATTCGACCTTCATCGATTACCACCGGGAAAAAGGGGCCGACGTCACCATTTCGGCCGTCGAGATGGAGAAGGAAATGAGTTCCGCGTACGGAGTCATCGAGGCGGACGATCAGGACCGGGTAGTCGGTTTTCAGGAAAAGCCCGAGACGCCCACCACCGTTCCCGGCGATCCGGCTCATTTTTACGCCTCCATGGGCGTTTACGTATTCAACACGGAAGTCCTCTTCGACGTGCTGGAAGACGGGGGCCGTCTCGATTTCGGCCACCACATCATGCCGTACACGCTGGATCGCGGGTACAAAGTGTACGCCTATCCCTACAAGAGACGGAACGTCCTGGAGGATTACGTGTACCAGACCAAGGAAGAGGGGGTCCGCGAACTAACGCTGACCAAGCCCACCCGCGATTCCTCCTACTGGCGCGACGTGGGGAGCCTTGACGCCTACTGGAACGCCAACATGGACCTGACCGGTGTGGATCCCTTTTTCAACCTTTACGGCATCAAATGGCCCATCCGCACCTATCAGGACCAGTCGCCGCCGGTAAAAACGGTGTTCGCCAATGAAATCCCCAACCACTACCACGTGGGCAAGGCATTGGACAGTCTCGTTTCCCACGGGTGCATCATCAGCGGCGGCACGGTGAGGAGTTCGGTGCTGTCCCGCAACGTATTCTTGCACAGCCACTCCATGGTGGAGGAATCCGTTATCATGGACCACGTGGAGATCGGCCGTCATTGCAAGATCAAGAAGGCCATTATCGACAAGAACAACAAGATACCGCAGGGAACCATCATCGGTTACGATCCCGAAGGCGATCGCAAGAAATTCACCGTGACGCCGCGCGGCATCGTCGTCGTGAAAAAGGGGTACTTCAGTTAAACCACGTCCGGTCGGCCCCCCCATCGGGAGACGGGCCATTCTTTTGCACCGAACGTCCGACCGAAAAGGATTGCCGTATGTCCAATCTTCCCGTTCCTCTGCTCATTACCGGCGGCTGCGGATTCGTGGGCCTGAATCTGCTGGGGTATCTTCTGGAACAGGGAGTTACCCGCGTCCGCATATTGGACAACCTCTCCGTGGGCACCCGTGAAGACCTCGAGGAGTATCTGAAGGAACGGGGCTCCCTGTCCCTGCGGGAAGAGGAAGCCCAACGGTGGGCCTACGACTGGACGCCCCGGGACAACCCGTCCGACACCCGCAGCATCTCCCTGATCGCCGCCGACATCCGCGACAGCCACGGCGTTGCGGCGCTCCTCGGGGACGGAGAAGCCGTTGTTCACCTTGCGGCCCAGACCGACGTCATCCGCTCGGTGGAAGACCCGTACAACGATTTCGAAAACAACGTGCTCGGCATTCTGAACATGCTGCAGGCCGCCGCCGGGCATAAATGCCCCGCCTTCGTTTTCGCCTCCAGCGCCGCCCCCATGGGCAACCAGCCGCCTCCGGACCGGGAGGACATCGCTCCCCGGCCGCTGTCTCCCTATGGAGCGGCCAAACTGGCCGGTGAAGGCTACTGCTGCGCGTTCACCGGGTCGTTCGGGCTGCCCACCGCGGCGCTGCGCTTTGCCAACGTCTACGGCCCCTACTCCACCTACCGCAGCAGCGTGATCGCCAAATTCCTCCGCCAGGCGCTTCTGGGCGAGACGCTGGTGATTTACGGAGACGGCGACCAGACGCGCGACTTCGTCCACACCCGTGACCTGGCGCAAGCCATCTACCGGGCGCTCACGGCCCTGTTGAAGGACCCCAAGAATGTGGGCGGGGAACTCTTTCAGGTTGCCACCGGCCGGGAGACGCGCATCAACGAACTCTTCGGCATGATCAAGGAACTGGTGGAACGCGATACGGAGCAAAAGGTGCACCTGGAATACGTTCCGCCGAGAGCGGGAGAAATTTACCGCTATTTTGCCGATATTTCCAAGGCGAAATCGGTGCTCGGTTTTTCTCCCGACATGGACCTGCGGACCGGCGTCGAAGAGACCTGGGCCTGGTTCAGGACCAAGTTCCCCGCAGCGTAGACATTCTTCCGCACGACGCCTTTGTGTCGAGAAACGACCGTTCATGATCAATCGGGCCGGCTTGCAACGAAAAGTGGCGGTCATCGGGCTGGATTGCGCCGAACCGTCTCTGGTATTCGGCCGCTGGATCGACCAGCTGCCCCACCTCCGTTCCTTAATGGAATCGGGCACCTACGGCACCCTGACAAGCACCGTCCCGCCCATCACCGTACCCGCCTGGTCGTCAATGATGACCGGCAACGATCCCGGACAGCTCGGCATCTACGGGTTCCGCAATCGCAGCGACCATTCGTACGAAGGAATGACCATTGCCAATAGTTCGGCGGTGAAAGCAAAGACCGTCTGGAACATCCTCTCCATCAACCGCAAGATCTCCATCGTGCTGGGGGTTCCCCAGACGTATCCCCCGAAGCCGTTGCGGGGATTGATGGTGGGCTGTTTCCTCACCCCGTCCAAAGAGGCGGAGTACACCTATCCGGCGGACCTGAAGCACGAGATCGACGCTGCGGCCGGAGGAGACTACGTCATCGACGTGAGGGATTTCCGCACGGACGACAAGGACCGTCTGCTGGCTCAGATCCACGCCATGACTGAAAAACGGTTCAAGGTGGCCCGCCACCTGGTACGGAGCCATCCATGGGACTTCTTCATGATGGTGGAAATGGGTACCGATCGGCTGCATCACGGTTTCTGGCGGTACTGCAATCCCGACCACCGGCTTTTTCAGCCCGGAAACCCGTATGAACACGTGATGCGCGACTATTACCGCCGGTTGGACGGGGAAATCGGGGAACTGCTGAAGTCGCTCCCCCCGGAAACCACCGTGCTCGTGGTGTCCGACCATGGAGCGAAGTCCATGCGCGGGGCGATCTGCGTGAACGAATGGCTCGTGCGGGAGGGGCTGCTGGTGCTCAAGAACCCTCCGGACGCTCCCGCAAAGCTCACGCCCGACATGATCGACTGGCCGCGCACCACCGCCTGGGGCGAAGGCGGGTACTACGGCCGCATTTTCATGAACGTGCAGGGACGCGAGCCGTTGGGAGTGGTGCCGCCGGAACGCTACGAGGAGGTGCGGGACGATCTGGCTTCCCGGTTGGCCGCCATTCCCGACGAGAACGGCAACCCCATCGGCACCAAGGTGTTCAAACCGGAGGAGGTGTACCGGGAGGTGCGGAACGTGGCGCCGGACCTGATCGTCTATTTCGGCGATCTCAACTACCGTTCCGCCGGCAGCGTGGGCACGGGAGCCATCCACCGCTTCGACAACGACACAGGGCCGGACGACGCCAACCACGCACAGCAGGGGCTTTACCTCCTGAACGACAGGCCCGGCACCGACGAGCGGTATCGCGCCTATCGGGGAAAACGCATCGACGGCCCGATCATCTACGACGTGGCCTCCACCGTCCTCGATCTGTTCTCCGTCACCCCGCCGTCCGGGATGATCGGCCTGCCCTTGTGGCGGCGATTCGCCGGATGATAATCGATCGACAAACCGTTCAGTACATGGGCCCAAACAGGAAGCGTTGGAGGGAATACGTAGTGCCGTTGTAACTCATGGCGGCGTTCGCGTCTCCCGTAAAGGTGATTGCGACCTCCCCCGGTGACGTCGTCTCCGACGGTTGCTTGTAGGCGCACCCGTAGCACTGTCCGTTCAGGAATTCGTCCAGCGCCCCGTCATAAACCGTCTGCTGCGGAGGAAATCCGCCCTCTTCGCCCGATGACCACCATCGGCCCGTGGTATCCCCCCGATACTGATACCAGGCCATGAACATGGTGCCGGCCTGAGCTTCCATGTAGATGCCCATGCCGTTGTAGGCCGGATCGTACCACCAGCCCCGGATGTCCCGCAGGTCCCTGGCTCCGCCCACGATGGCGTCCAGAAACTTCTTGTACACCGCCCCACCGGAGAACGCAGCGTTGGAATAGATGCCGTTGTATCGTATCTGTGCCTGATCGTTGGCAAGGAAATCGATGTCGATCTGCCCGGCATAGGAACGTGTCGGCTGGTAGTATGCCGTTCCCAGGGGCCAGCCGTTCCAGACGTAGAGCGAGCCGCTGTAGGTATGGTCGTCCTGCATTGTCCCGTCGGAAGTGAGCCATACCGGCCTGCCCGCGGAATCGTAAGCATACCAGGCCAGGAAAAGAGCAAGCCCCTGGACTTCGATGGAAATGCCCGTGCCGCTGTGCGCGTCGTCCAGATACCACCAACCGGTGTGATCCGCGGCCTGAGCCGCCATGACCGCTTTGTACGCGTTTACCCGGCCGTAGCCGTACAGGTTGTTGCGGCCGTTCGTATAGGCCAGGTTGCCGATTTTGTCGCAGGTGTAGAGCATCCCCCGGGTGAGTTCGGCCCTGGTGAGGTTCGGGTTGGCCGCGAGCATGAGTCCGGCCACGCCTGCGACGGTGGGGGTGGCGGCCGACGTTCCGCTGAAGGTGTCCGTGTAGCGGCCGTCGGCATAGTCGCCGGCTTCTCCGCCCGAATTATAGCCCGCACCGAGAGGCGGATACACGTCCGTCGTGCTGATGGAAACGGCCCCCCCGCTGCTCGGGGCGGTCAGCGCCAGCTGGGGGCCGAAGTTGGAATAAAGGGCCCGCAGATCGTTGCTGGTAGAAGCTCCCACGGCGATGACATTGGGATGCGCGGCCATGGAGGTGCTCAGAATGGACCCGTACTCGTTGCCCGCCGCCACGGCCACAATCATGCCCTTCCCGTCCCGACCGTTGGTGGTGACGTAGGTGATCGCGTCGTATACCACGTCGGGGACAACCCCGCTGCTGTACGACCACGAATTGGAACTCACGTCCACCCCCGCGGTATTCTGCCAATAGAACATATCCGCGTCGTTACTCGTCAATCCGCCGTAGTGAACCGCAACGAAGCCGCACTGCGGGCACACTCCGCTGATGCCTTTCCCGTTGTTTCCTTTGCCCACGGCGATTCCCGCGCATGCGGTGCCGTGATAATCGCCCGGATCGGGAGAGGGATCGGACGTACCGTTCTCGAAATTGGTGCCGAGGACATAGTTGCCGATCAGGTCCTCATGGTCCCACATGATGCCGCTGTCGACCACCGCGACCGTGGTGGCTACGGTCCCCTGGGTGATGTCCCACGCCTGTTCGGCCCGGATGTCGGCGCCGGGCAAGGCGCCGTCCTGGCCCGTGTTGTTCAGGTTCCATTGATACGTAAAAAGCGGATCGTTGGGCACGTAGAGCTGCCGCTTCTCCTGGAACAGGTCGGGATGGCAGAATTTCACTCCGGGCTGCCCATAGAGAGCATCGGCGACGGCCAGAGGATCTACGCTTTCCGGACAGCGTGCGCGGAACTGCAAGGGGCGATACGGCGATTCCACCGGTTGTTCCAGCCCGAAAGCGGACATTGTTTCCAGCGCCGTCTTATGGTCGACAGTATCATCGAACCGTACGATAACGGTGTCGGTGGGAAGTACCATCGTTCCGGAGTTCTGCTCCCGGTAGGAGGGGAGCAACCGTCTCCAGGGGCTTGCCTGCGCCTGCGGCTGCACTTCGGAATCCGCGGCGGCACGGTCCATCAGGGCGGCGTTGCCGGGAAGCTTGATGCCGGCGGGCGGTTCCACCACCCGGTAGAGGAAGGCGCCCAGGCGCTGCACCGACTGCGTGCCCTTCTCGTTGGTGCTCTCGTAAAGTGCCAGATAACGATCGGCAATGCGATCGAGATAGACTTTACGACCCTGGGCCCAGTAAAAGGGGGAGGTATCGCCCACGCGGTTTGTGGTTTCTCCCGAAGCTGCCGGGACCGCGAACAGGCACAACACGATCAGTACCGCAATAAACGTGGTTTTCACGACAAATACTCCACATCGGTACCGCGGGCGCGCGGCAAAAAATGCACGCCCCCACGGGAAGAAAGAGCCGTTTTGTGGTTTAACGAAAACTCAGTCGCCCTTGTCGGATGCTATATAGATTCATCTTCGCCGCGAACGCAACCGGTTGCGGCGGGAAATGGTCGGCCTTATGTTAAAAGCGCCTTTCACGCAACATGCTCGAAGGTAGGAAGTAGCAAGGAACGAGCCACCTTGGTCTATCTTTCCTCTCCCTCATCGGATCGGCGAGCGAAGCGTTTGAACCCGACAATCGCACAGGAGCACCTCCATGAAAAAAGCCTACTCCCTCCTTCTCATCCTGCTTTTCGCACTCTGTTTCGCTTCCGGGGCAAAGGCAGCCGAAGAACGCCGGCCGTTTATCCCACCCGAATTGAACCGCCCGTCGCTGGACGGCCTTACCACCGCCGAGATGGAAAAAGTGGGCAGGGTGTTCGACGTACGGCAGGGTGACGTCTGGCTCCAGCTCACCAACGGCCTCACCGTGTTCATCCGGCGTATCACCACATCCAACGTCGTTTCGTTGAGAGTGCACGTCAACACCGGTTCCATCTATGAAGGCGTCTACACGGCCGCGGGAGTGTCCCACTATCTCGAACATGTGGTAAGCGGCGGCTCCACCTCACGGCGCACCGAAGATCAGATCAACGACATTGTGAAATCCGTGGGCGGCGCCTCCAACGCCTACACCAGTTACGACGGCACGGTATATTATATCGATACTACCGGGGAACATGCATCTACCGCCCTGGACGTCCTGCTGGACACGGTGTTCAACTGCCGGTTCGACGAAAACGAGGTGGCGCGGGAAAAGGGAGTGATCACCCGCGAAATCCTCATGGGCGAAAACGATCCGACCCGCGCGTTCTGGAAATTCTTCATGGAAACGGCCTACCGGAAAAGCCCCGATCCGGTACCCCATCATCGGGTACCGGGAGCTTTTCGAAACGCTCACACGCGACAAAATCATGGATTACTACCATCGCCGCTATGTCCCGGATAACGCCATGGTGTGCGTTGTGGGAAACGTCGATCCCTCCGCTCTGATCAGGCAGGTCATCGACCAGGTGGGCAGCCGTTCACGGGGACTGGCGCCGCTGGTGCTGCCCGAAGAGCCGCCGCAAATGGCGCCCCGCTATGTGGAAATGGAGTCGCCCCTGGCCAAGATCGCCAGGGTGCAGGTGGGATTCCCCTCCATTGAACTCACGCATCCGGACCTCTATGCGCTGGACGTGCTGGCCATGGTCATAGGGGAAGGACGCACTTCCCGGTTGTACCGGGCGCTGAAGGACAAGTCCCAGCTCGTGGTGGACGTAAGCGCGTCCAGTTGGACCCCCCATTTCGTACGCGGCCTGTTCCTCGTCAATATGACGCTCGACTACAAGAACATCGATAAAGCCCTGGACCAGATGTGGGAAGAAATCCGGCGAATTCAGCAGGAAGGCCCTTCACCCGAGGAATTCAGCCGCGCCCAGAAGAAGGTGCAGGCGTCGTACGTGTTTTCGCAGGAAAGCACTTCCTCCATGGCAAAGGAAATTTCCTCCTCGTACATCGCCACCGGCGATCCCTATTTCAATCGCCATTACTCGCAGAGCATCCAGGAAGTGGACATCGATCGGATCAAGGCCGTGGCCGGTCGTTACCTCCGCAAGGAAGCGGTCACGGTGGCCGTATTGAAACCGGCGAACGACAAGGCGGCCGAGGAAGCCAAGCCCCAGCCGAAGAACGGAACGTCGTCCGCGGTCAAAAAGACGGTGCTGGACAACGGCCTTACGCTCCTCACCAAGACGAATACGGCCTCACCCACGGTGAGCATACGAGTTTTCATGCCGGGGGGGCTGGTGCGGGAACCCGAGAACGAACCCGGTATTTCCCTCTTCACCACCAATCTCATGACCAAAGGCACCGAACACTATTCCAAGCAGGAGCTGGCGCGCATGGTTGAGGACATAGGGGCATCGCTCTCGGCGGGGTCCGGCCGCAACAGCGCCTTCGTCAATTTCGATCTGCTCAGCGCCGACGTGGACAAGGGGATCGAACTCCTGGGAGAAGTGATGCTGCGGCCGACGTTTCCGCAGGAAGAAATCGAACAGCAGCGTGAAGACGCCCAGAAAGCGCTGAAGACGCTGGATGAGGACTGGGGCAGCGAACTCAATCGCATGCTCAACCGGATTGAATTCAAACAGCATCCGTTTCGGAACGACCTGCTGGGCACGAAACAGTCCATCTCCTCATTCACGAGGGAAAAACTGTCGGCATTTCATCGGTCGGTCCTGAAGCCGAACCATATCGTGATCGCGGTGTTCGGCGACATCGACCCCGACAAGGTCCTGGCGGGCATCAAGCACGAACTGGGACAACTCAAGCCCGGAGATCCGCCGGCCATGAGGACGTTCCCCGGTGAATACGTTATCCACAAGAAGGAAAGCGTTCAGAAGGACAACGAGAAAAGCTCCGCGGGGATCATGATCGCCTTCAACGGCATGAAGCTCAGCAGCCCCGATCGGCCCGTGCTCGACGTGCTGGACGCCCTCACCTCGGGGATCGGATATCCCAGCGGATGGCTGCAAAAGGCGCTTCGCGGAGGGGACAAGGACCTGGTATACGTGGTGCACGCCTTTCCGCGCTATGGACCGGACGGGGGGAACTTCCTGGTGATGGCGCAAAGCTATCCCCAGAACCTGCAGACGGTGAAGGACATTATCCTGGAACAGCTGAACCGCTTGCAGAAGGAATCCATCGATATCGGCGAACTGGAACGGGCCAAGGATTCCGTGATCATCAACCATGAGATGGGCCTGGAAACAAACGCCGAACAGGCATCGTCGGCCGCGCTCAACGAACTGCTCGGATTGGGCTGGACCTACGACCGACAGTATGTCGAGAAGGTCCGGAGCGTGACCCCGGAAGACGTCAAGCGGGTGGCGAAGGAGTGCCTGGGTCCGTTCATCACCGTGGAAACGCTGCCCGCGGCCAAACAGTAGAGAGGATTCGCATGCCCGAGCTTCCGGAAGTGGAAACCATAGCGGAGGGTCTGCGGCGCGGCGTACGGGGAAGACGCATCACCGAGGTGGTAGTGCTCTTCCCCGCCATGCTCGACGACCCGGAGGACCTCTTTCGGCGGCGTCTTCTGCATGGCGTGATCGAACGCGTCTATCGGCGCGGCAAGATGCTGATCGCCGACCTGAGCACCGGCTACTCGCTCATCGTTCATCTCGGGATGACCGGCCGGCTGCTCCTGCTCGCTCCTTCCTCCCCAGTGGAAAAGCATACCCATTTCATCCTCGGAGTGGGCCCCGACCTGCATCTTCGTTATCAGGACGTACGCCGTTTTGGATTCATACGGACCCTGCCGGTCGGAGAAGTGCAGACGTTTCTGGAAGACGGGCGACTGGGGCGGGAGCCTTTCGAGATCACCGTGGACGAACTGGCCGGGGTGCTCGCTTCCCGCAGGACCGGCCTGAAAGCGCTCCTGCTCGGGCAGACGGTGGTTGCGGGTATCGGCAACATCTATGCCGATGAAATTCTGCACCGCTGCGGCATCCACCCTCTCCAGCCCGCCTGCGGCCTGACCGAAGATCAAGTTGAACGGCTGCATTCCGGCATGCGGGCCATACTGGAACAGGCCATAAAAGACAAGGGCAGTTCGGTGAGCGATTACGTGGACGCGGCCGGCAACAACGGGTCCTATCAAAACCGCCACGCCGTGTATCGTCGGACCGGCCGTCCCTGTCCCGCCTGCGGCACTCCCATCGTCCGGGAAGTGATCGCCGGGCGTTCCACGCACTATTGTCCCAAATGCCAGGTTCTCCGGAAACGGTAAAGCCTTCTCTTTCGCTTCGTTTTTCATCGGTTTTTTCCCTGAAATAATATCCGATTTCATTCCGTATCCCACCGTTTGAAAGTGTATTTAAATGTTCAGATCGATCCACCACTTCGTTCCCGCCTGGTTATATTCATTTGTATCGAATCAGGTAGAATTACGACTATCTTTCCGCTTGACGTCTTGTATACAATTGCCGTATTGTATACAAAAAATTTGCGCCGATGCATCTTTACAACCAGCGCGCTCGTCTCCGGCTTCCCGGCCCCCGCCCGCGGTTCATGGGCAGGTGAGAAGAGCGACCCGCAGCGTATGGAAAGGAGTTCAGCTTTGGCACAGGGGATCGTGAAGTGGTTCAACGACAGGAAAGGATACGGCTTTATCGAACAGGAAGGCGGGCAGGACGTGTTCGTGCATTACTCGGCCATTACCGCCCAGGGATTCAGAACACTCAGCGAGGGGGACCGGGTCACTTTTGAGATCGGAGAGAGCGATCGGGGACCGGTTGCGAAAAACGTAGCAAAATCCTGAGAGATTTCCTTCAGCCGTCTGCGGCGAACGGTTGCCGCGGGCAAACGGCGCCATCCGACGTTTCACGCACATCCATTCGGACGCGGGGAGGATGGCCCTATCCTCTCCGCTCGACCTATTCCCGAGGACATCCTTCCAGGCCGCTGCAAAGGCCCGCAGAGTCCTCTCCATGCCTTCGGTAAACACCCATCGGGAGAGCAAACCCGGCCTTCACGCGGTTGCCGGAGACTCCCGCTACATGGAGGCCCACCGCAGGCTCCGCATGATGCTGTGGAGCCAATTCAGCGAATAGACGTAATTCGCCATGATACCGCAGGATTCCCCCAGCCCCCGGGGCGTCGGGTTGGCCAGGAAGTTGATGCAGTTCTTGGTGACGCGCGCGCCGTTGGCCAGATGAAAACTGGCCACGGGGTTCACGGGGTTTCCCTGGGCCGTTTTCTCATTCGCCACGTAGTGATAGGCGATCTCCACCATCGGCTTCCGCAGTAATTCCCTCACGGGCTCGGTTTCGGGCCACGACGGGTCGTCCAGAATCTCGGCCAGGGTCCCGCAGAAATCGCCCGCACCGGGCCTGCCGTACTCGGTGGTCAACACTTCCTGTACGTGGTTGTTGAAAAACGCGGGGACCTCTTCCCTGGTCAGGGTGAAGCCGGTCTTCTCCCCTTTTAGAATGGGTTCGAGATAGCGCTTCCAGAACCCCGGCAGAGGACTCAGGGTAGCGAAGTTCTTGACCCCGGGGACATCTTCCTTGATCCGCTCCACCACCTTGCCGATGAGCATCTTGCCGAGGCCCAATCCAGTAAGTCCGTTCTGGGTATTGTTGATGGAGTAGAACATGGCGGTGTCCACGTCCCTGCTTTCCGTTTGTGCTCCCGGCCTCAGGATGGCCTCGATGGAACGGGCGATGCCGTGAGTGAGGGCCACCTCGATAAAGATGATCGGCTCCTGATGCATAAGCCGATGAAACAGAGCAAAGCACCTGCGGTCCCCGCCCAGCCGGCCGGCCATCTCTTCAAGGCTTCCCATGGGATGCACCGTGTCGTGGTCGCTGATGAATTTGAGATGTCGGTAGGAGGAGTCCAGATTCATCTCTTCCAGGGAAAGAAAGCCGTGCTGGAATATAGTGTTGAGCAGGAAGACGATATCCGCGTCGAGAGGAGCCATGTCCAGCCCCGTCTCCCGCTGCCCCGCCAGAAGATCGCCCCTCAGATCGAGCAGGAACTTCAGCCCTCCTTCTGTGTTCACAAATTCCCGAAAGAGGGTCCAGCGGGGTGAACGGCAGCGGCTGCGCAGTTCGCAGAGGAGCAGGCCGTATTGCGGATCGGAAGGATCAAGGTGAAGGATCTCGGACATGAGGGGATCCAGTTCCTGTTTCGGCACCTCGAAACGCTTCAACATCTCACGAAAGAGTCCCTGCCGTTCTTCACGTGAGATAATTTTGTAATTTTCCTTGATTTTTTCTAAAGCGGACGTATTCTGTCCACCATCGCCGATGAGTTCCTCCATGTGCCGGAGTATCTCCGAAGCACCGGAGGAAAGGGGGCGGATCGTTGGTTTCCTGCTCATGGCCATACGCCGATCCTTTCTCCTGGAGGAAACCGCTATTACTACAATTCTATTCGAGACCTCATATTCATGCAACGAGATTGCAGGCCTCATACGTCCGCTTCCGACGAAAGGTTGACCGCATGCAACTGAATCCCCAATGCCCGAGCATTCCCGTTCACCGCCGGGACATATCCATGTCCAGCTTCGATCTCGGGGACCACGCCATTCTTTTCGAAGGCAGATTGACAGACAACCGATTTCGGCCCGGCGCGTACGACAAGCCGTACACGGGTTCGCGTGTCGTGCACGATTTCAAGGCGCGGCTGGTGGTCCAGGGTCCGGACCTGAAAATCACGGACGTATCGGCCGAAATGCTGACTCATCCGCACGAGCAATGCAAGGAAACGCTCCCCGTCCTTTCCCGTCTCATGGGACTCGAAATTCGCCCGGGCTTCACCAACACCATGAAACGGCTGCTAGGAGGAACAAACGGGTGCGCGCACCTGAACACCCTCATCCTCAATATCGCCTATGCTTCGCTCCAGGGATACTTCAGCGGGTATTCCCGAGCCGACGAGGGGGAAGGGCTAATGGCCCGCCAGGCGGAGCAGCTTATCGGTACCTGCCACGTCTGGCGGGAAGGCGGCCCGCTCGCCACACCTCTGCGCCGAAAGAGAAACAATGAAACGTCCGAACAAAAGTAGATACGCGATTGATTCCGTTCTTTAAACCACTTATAATAACACGATGTCTTTAACATGTCCCTCCGTGTCGTACGCACATCGCATGGATGAATGGTTGAACACGTGACATGACCAAAGAAAGCAGACAGGTTCTCCTGGAACGCGTTGAGCAACTTGAGGCGGAAAATCGTCGGCTCCGTGGCGACCTCACGTTTGCCGGCCAAGGGGGCGACTCTCTTTTCGAGCACTTGGCGGAACACGCCAACGCCATCATCTTCGTCTACCTCGACGGCCGTTTCACCTACGTCAACATGAGCATGGAAGAGGTCATGGGAGTCAGCCGCGAGGAACTCCTTACCCGCCCGTGCACCGCGTTGATAGGACGGGATACCTGCACCCTGCTGGAAGAAATAGCGCTCAGGGGTCCGGGAGCCAGGGACTACGGCCGAACCTACGATCTGGACATCCCCTCCGCCGACGGCGATCTTCGGTACTTCACCTGCAGCATCAGTTTCCTTCCTTCGCGCGAAGGGCACCGGCTGCTGGTCCACGGCATCGACACCACCCGGCGCAGGGCCGCGGAAGAGAGCCTTAAAGAGTCCGAGGAGCGGTATCGAAGCCTCACCGAAAGCGCGCCGGACATCATCTACACGCTCGACCTCCAGGGATGTTTCACCTACGTCAATCCGAAATGGGAAGCCATTCTCGGGCACAGACCGGCCGAAGTCATCGGCAAGGCCTTCCGGGATTTCGCCATCCCCCGCGATCGCGACCAGCTCCACAGGCTCTTCGGCAGGGTCAGGGACAGAAAGGAAGCAGTCGAACTCGCCCATGGGTGCCTTCTCGACAAGGACGGCAACACGCGGTGGTTTGAACTGAGCAGCGCCCCGTACCTCAACGAAAAGGGTGAAGTCATCGGCATGGTGGGGATCGCCAAGGACAACACCGAGAAGGGAAAGATCGAAGACCGGTTGCGCAAGGCCCAGAAAATGGAAGCCGTGGGAACCTTGGCGGGGGGCGTGGCTCACGATTTCAACAATATCCTGCAATCCATCCAGAGCTACACCCAGCTGCTGCTCATGGGGCAGAAACCGGGCGACCAGGCGTATTCCCGGCTCCGACAGATCGAGAAGTCCACGCAGCGGGCGAGCGAACTCACCAAACAGCTGCTGGCGTTCAGCCAGAAGGCCGAAACCCGGTTCCGGCCCGTGAATATTAATGATATCATAAATAAATTCAAGGGATTACTGGAAAAAACCCTGCCGAAAATGGTTCGGGTAAAGCTCCTTTTGAACGACAACATCGCCCAAGTGCTTGCAGACCCGGGCCATGTGGAGCAGGCCATCATGAACTTGGCCGTCAATGCCCGCGACGCCATGCCCGAAGGGGGAACGTTTACCATCGAGACGGACATGGCCGTTCTGGACGAAGAATTCTGCCGCACGCGTCCGGGATCGCGGCCCGGCACCTATACGATGCTCTCTTTTTCGGACACCGGGCAGGGAATGGAACCCGAAGTCCTGGACCACATTTTCGAACCGTTCTACACCACGCGCGAAGTGGGGAGCGGCACGGGGTTGGGGCTCGCCACCGTTTACGGCATCGTGAAGTCCCACGACGGATACATCACCTGCCAGAGCGAACCGAATTCGGGAACCACTTTTCAGATTTATCTGCCCGCGCTGCATGTGAGCGGTATCGAACCCGAAGAGGGGGGCAGGACCGAAGACAGAGGCGGCTATCAACCTTCGCTCATCATGCTGGTGGACGATGAGGAGACCCTGCGCGAGGTGGGAAGGGAAATCCTCGAAGCCTTCGGTTATACCGTAATCACCGCTTCCAGCGGCGAAGAGGCCCTGGAACTGTTGGCCGATTCGACGGAAGGAGTGGACCTCATCATCCTGGACCTTATCATGCCCGGCATGGGGGGCCAGCGCTGCCTGAAGAACATCATCGAAGCGAACCCGCAGCAGAAAATCGTCGTGGCCAGCGGTTACGCCGCCACCGGGCAGGCGCAGGAAGTGATCAAGGATGGGGCTCTCGGATTCATCAGCAAACCGTACGACCTCGAGAAAATGATCAAACTCATCCGGAGCGTCATGGCAAAGGACTGAACCCGATCCGTGCCTTGCCCCCTCCCCTCACGGCAGCGAGCAAGCCTACAGGCGGGGAATTCGGATCGGACTTCTGCGTGTGCGCGACCGTCATTCGAGTGGTCTTTGTCATTTCAAGCGACAGCGGGAAATCCCTGACGCGATCCCTCCAGATTTCTCTCTTCGCTTTGCTCCGTTGGAAATGACAGGCATCCCTGTCCGTGACCCGCACGATCCCCGAGGGTCCCATCGCGCCCATCTTCCTCCGTCCGCCTTCCGTTTTGCCGTCCCCGGTTCCGGTCCGCCCGTCCGTTTCTTTGCCCTTGCACCCGACCGTCCATTCTCCTATAGTCACCCTGTCGTATCGTCGGGGGTGACGCGAAACCCGCGCTACCCCTGCCGCACACGAATCCCGGACATGATTCGGGACGCAAATGTCGATCTCCGGAGGTAATTCTCATGCCTGTCGTCAAATTTCATAAAGGCCATGGATGGGCGCGCATGGACGGCGATATCGCCGTCATCGGCGTCACCGACTACGCCCAGAAAGAACTGGGAAAGATTATCTATATCGGGCTGCCCCAGGAAGAGGACGAAATCCGGACCGGTGAACCGTATGGCGAAATCGAGTCGCGGAAAACGCTCTCCGAACTTATCGCCCCATTGAGCGGAGTGGTGGTGGAAGTCAACATGGCGCTGGAAGACGACCCCTCCGCCATCAACGACTCCCCCTACAACATCGGATGGATCGTCCGCCTTCGCCCGGACTCCGCGGAGGAGTTCGACACACTGATGGACGAAACCGCGTATCTGGAGTCGGTGGGAAAGAAATAATGCCGGTAAAGCTCACCATCATAGGGGCGGGCCCCGGAGGATATACGGGAGCGGTCAGGGCGGCTCAGCGCGGCGCTCAGGTAACGCTGATCGACGGGGAAGAAGTCGGCGGGACGTGCCTGAATCGCGGGTGCATTCCCACCAAGGCGCTCAAGGCCGCGGCCGATACGGTCCGGGCCATACGATCGAGTGCGGAGTTCGGCATCGAGGTCCGGGGCGGCTTGGAAATAGCGTGGAAGAAAACCCTGGAACGCACGGATGAAGTGGTTGACGCCATGGTCCGGGGTATCCGCGGGCTGCTTTCCTCCCACGGCGTGCAGCTGATCCACGGCCGGGCACGGCTGGCGGATCCGCGCACCGTCACCGTGGAGGCTCCGGACGGAAACATCCCGGACATCGGCCACGACAGGCTTATTCTGGCCCCGGGATCTCGGCCCGCCGCCATTGCAGCCCTTCCGGCGGATGGAGAGCGGATCATCACCAGCGACCACGCTTTGCGGCTCGAAACGCTGCCCCAGAGCATGCTCATCGTGGGCGGCGGGGTGATCGGATGCGAATTTGCGACGATTTTTCGTTCCCTGGGGTGCGAAATCTCCATCGTGGAGGCGTTCGACCGCCTTCTCCCCCTGCCGTCGATAGACGAGGACTGTTCGACAACGCTCCAGCGGGAAATGAAGAAGCAGAAGATACGGTTCTTTCTCAACCGGACCGTTCTTCGCACGGAGCCCGTGGACGGCGGCGTGCGGGTGATCACGGGTCCGTTTTCCGCGGCGGGTGCCGGAAAGCAGGCCGGAAAGCAGGCCGGGAAGCAGAGCGGGGAAACGACGCTGGAGGTGGAAAAAGTACTGGTGTGTGTGGGCAGGTCGCCCAACACCTCGGGGATGGGACTGCGCACGGCCGGCATACGGCTGGACGAGCGCGGATGGATCATGGTGAACGATCGCATGGAAACGGGAGTCGACGGCATTTATGCCGTGGGCGACGCACTGGGTCCGGCGAGAATCATGCTCGCCCATGCTGCCTCGGCGGAATCCCTGGTTGCCGTGGACAATTGCCTGGGGGGGGACAGTGTGATGCGTTACGACGCAGTGCCGTCGGCGGTATTCACGAGTCCCGAAACAAGTTCGGTGGGACTCACCGAAAGCACCGCGCGCACGCGGGGAATGGACGTGAAATCGGAAACGTTCATGCTCCGTACGCTGGGCAAGGCGCAGGTCGACGGCTCCATTGCCGGACACCTCAAGCTTGTCTATCTTCCGGAATCACGTCGCATCGTGGGAGCGCACATCGTGGGCCATCATGCCGCGGAATTGATCAACTTAGCCGCCTTCGCCATCGGTTCGAACTCCACGGCGGATCAACTCGCCTCCGCCATTTTCGCCCACCCCACCATGTCCGAAGCATTTTCCGAAGCGGCTTCCGGGGCTTGCGGCGCTCCGCTCCACGCCCATCGATCGCTGTAGTTTTTCCAGCGGGAGTTACGCCGCCACGGCGAAAACCGCGAAAAGGTCCGCGCTCTCCATGGTGAGCCGGGCCTCGGCGATACGGAGAAAGGTATCGATTTCCTGCTTGGTGGAAGGAAACCCCAGTTTTTCGAAAAACTCGCGATGCATGGCGTTTCCGTACAGGGATATTTCCCGTTTCTGTTCCCGATCGTACGCCGCATACCCTAATTCCTTGGCCATGACGTTCGCCATGTAGACGGTGGCGGAGTATGCCGTGAAACGGGCATCCAGCCAGGGGGCGTGATGATAGAACACGGGAAATGAAAGCTCCGGGGGAAAATTCCACCTTTTCAGGAGGGTTGCTCCGATCTGGTAGTGCGTGTAGCCGAGGATCTGCTTTTCTGCCTGGCTGAAGGTGAGGCCGTCGTTGTCCACGATGCGCAGGACTTGAGTGAACTCTTCGGTAAAATACTGATCGATCACTATCTTGCCCACGTCGTGCAGCAGCCCCCCCACCATAATGGCGCCCTCCTGATCCACCAGGAACGCTTCACGCGCCAGCATCTTGGTGAGGAAGGAGGTGGTGACCGAATGCCTCCAGAGCGCCTTGCGATCGAATCCGGCTGATGAGGATGGGGAAAAGGAGCGTAACACCGCGGTCGCCAGCACCAGGTTTTTTACTTCCCGGAGCCCGATAAGAACGACCGCTTCGCGTATCGTGGTGACCCGCCCCAGAAATCCGTAAAAAACGGAGTTGGCCAACCGCAGGAGATTGGAAGCGATAGCAGGGTCCTGGCCGATGAACTCCGCGATTTCAGTTGCCGAGCTGTCGGCGCTGTCGATCGCCGTCACGATCGCCTGGATGTTTTCGGGGAATGTGGGAATCTGCTTTATCCGGGCAAGAATCTGTTCGGCGGATC
This sequence comes from uncultured delta proteobacterium, assembly GCA_963826125.1. Taxonomy (GTDB): domain Bacteria; phylum Desulfobacterota; class Desulfarculia; order JACQYL01; family CAWGVV01; genus CAWGVV01. The sequence continues at coordinate 128,754 of CAWGVV010000002.1, forward strand.
GAGACACGGCCATTCCTCCTTTGCCAGCTTTACGCCCTCAAGGGACGGAACTATCCCCCTGGGAAACACTATTTCCATGCAACAGACGTGCCTTATGTTCAACAACAATCGCAAAGAGCATTCATCGCGCCGGAAGCGGAATGCACTCCGCAGTCGCCGAACAGGAGGATACATCCCCTCCCCCGCCAACTGCACTTTCGGTAATCGGCATGTCGATTTTCGTAATCAAGACATGAGAACAAATCGAAACACCATACGAAAGAATTTCCGCTCGGGTCAAGAGGGAATGTTCGCACTGATGACAATATCGGCCACGTCGAGGAGTGGAAAAAGCCGCTACGGGGCGTGAAAACGATGCGAAGTGGGGGGGAAATTCAGAACGGCCTTTTCAAGAGGGAAATTACCTCTTCCGATTCCAGGTCGCCCCATTCCTCATAGGCATCGGCCACTGCGAAGAAGGAGCCGGACCTCACGTCCGGGCATATCACCTCGGTCACCAGCGGCTGCAGCCGGCGCACGGCGCCGAGGGATGCCGTGGGGACGGCAACCAGAACCGAGCGGGGCTCATACGCCCGTACGACGTGTACGGCGGCTTCCATGGTGACCCCCGAAGCGAGCCCGTCGTCCACCAGAACAGCCGTACCGCCCCGCACCGATTCATACTTTCCCGATGCCCCGTAGATCTTCATACGATGCCCGATTTCCTCCACCACCGGACGGGCCAGGGCTTCGACTTCCTCCTCCGAAAGCCCCAGATCCCAAACGATATCCCGGTTGAAGAACAGGCTGCCGTCCGAGGCGACCGATCCCAATCCCGCCTCCGGATTTCCCGGAATGGGGATTTTCCGCACGATGATGAGGTCCAACGGCAGTTTCAGCCTCGACGCCAGGGGTACCGCTACGGCGACGCCTCCGTTGGGAACGGCCAGGATGGTCGATTCATGCCCGACGCGCGGGCCGAGATGCCCGGCCAGCACCGACCCGGCATGTGCCCTGTCCCTGTATGGCGGCTTCACCTTTCACCTCAACCGTTTGATCATCCGCAGAGCGTCCTGGCCTTTCGGGTAGTATCGGGATTTGGTTTCCACGACCTTGTAACCGTGTTTGCGAAAGAACGACTGGGCCGCGGTGTTGGTGGTGGCGGTGTGAAGCAGCATATAGACGGCCCCCTGCCGAACCGCGTTTTTCTCCGCGGTCAGAAGCAATCGCGTTCCGACCCCGCTTCTTTGCGCGCGAGGCGTCACGGATACCGCCATGATCTCCATGAGGGTCGTGGTAATGGAATGGACCGGGGCGGTCATGATGAAGCCCAGGAGTTCGTCATCCCCAACGGCGGCCAACGTATCGATGCCGTCGTAGCCGAGCCATTCCCTGATGGTGGATCCATACGGGCCATAGACCTCGAAACTCTTCTCCGCCAATGACGCGATCGCCGCATAATCCCTGGCGCATGCATTGCGCAGGGAAACTTCCGCGTCTCTACGTTCCCTTTCCGGCGGGTACCGGTCATGCCTGCCGGAAGACATCGTGTCGCGATCTCCCGACCGCCGAAACCGATCCAAACGCTTCGTCTCGCCGTATTTGCCGAATCTGCCGCTCATGTTATCCTCACGTCGACACTCATACTACCATATCCCCGCCGCCTTCGAACACGATTCTCCGCAGATCGGGGCCGGTGATTCGATTCGGCAGTGTTACGGAAAGCAAGCAAAGAAAGGCGCGACCGTACGGGCCGCGCCTCTTGATTCCCTTCATGTCCGGGCCGGTGTCATTCGGTTTTCCGTTCGCGGGGCGCGAGGCCGAAGGAAATGATGGTGGTGGTGCCCTCCTTGACGCCGGCCGGGTCGAGCCGCACGACCGCGCAGACCAAGTCGGCCTTGCCGTCATTGTCCAGATCCTTCAAGGAGTAGTCCGCGACGTAGCCGGGGATTTTCTGGGTGACCCAGTTTTCGCCCAGGCCGATGGCCTTCCAGGACAAGCAGACAATCTCGCCGCTGGAGAAAATCCGGTAGCGTTCGGTCAGACGGAAGGTGGTGGACTTGTTCCTGTTGGCAATGATGTCGGTTTCGCCGTCCTTGTCCAGGTCTTCCACGATAATCCGTGCGGGGATATAATACCGATCGTCCACTTCGGTCGTATAAGGATTGGCATCCTTCTTCTTGAGGTAGTTGATGGTGCCGCCGTAGTAGTTGTCGCTTTCCCAAAGGATGTCGCCGCTCATGCTGAGCACCTGCAGGTACTCGCTCGAATTGATTCGTACGACCCTTTTCACTCCACCCTTGAATTTCGCCAGGGCGAAATTGAACACATTGGTGCCCTTGGGCAGGGACATTTCCTGCCCCTGCAGGATTTCGTTCCCCCTCTTGCTCAACCGGTACACCTTGCTCGTCTGAAACGCCGTTTCGCCCGACTTGAATTGGCCGAACAGAACCGGGCCCTCATCGGGAATATTGACGATGCGGAAATACCACTTGAGGCCTTCCACCACGGGAGTGAGGCGGCCGTTGATGAGTTCGAACACCGCGGAATTCGTATCGCCGTTTTCTCCCCTTTCCCGGGAAACGTAAATCTCGACTTTTCCATCCTTGTCCATGTCGCCGACGTCCACGGTAAGCAGCCGTTCGGCATAGGGGGCGTTATATCTGGTGACCTCCACCAGCCCTTCCTCGGTCTTCCTGAGGACGATGATGTTCTTATCCGTGATGGCTACCAATTCGTTCTGCTTGTCCCCGTCGACGTCTCCAATATCCAGGCCTTTTACTTCAAAGGGCATAATGCGGCTCTGGAAAACCATCTGCTGCCCCTCGTCCTGCTCCAGAAGGAAGTTGGGATTCAGCCGGGAGATACGGATTTTCTCCGTGGGTGACTGCAGATAGGCGGGAGCCAGCAGCGGCGAAGGCGCTTCCTTCTGCGGTTTGGGCGCGGCCTCGGCGGGCTTTTGCGCCTGAATGGCCTGCGGCTCCGCGCGGCCCAGCACCTTCGTGTTGATGGATCGGGCGAACTCGTCGATCTTGGGAATCACTTCGTCCAGACTCTTCGCCTGGGTGAAGGCCGAATCAACGACATTCTTTGCCGCCACGTCCAGGATTTTGGCGTCGATACTCACACTCTGCCCCAGCACGGTGAGGCTTCCGAAGACCGCATAATCGGCTCCCAGTTCCTTGCCGACCTTGGCGGCACCGTCAGCGTCGGTGATTTCACCGACCTTCTTGACCTCTTCCAGCGTCTTGGATTTCTCCACCACCGTGAAGTGATCCTTCCACGCGAGGCGGGAGGAAAGCATGTCCATGATTCCGCTTTGGAGAAAAGAATAATCCTGGGCTGAATGTATCTTCATGGGGAGGACGACGATGCTTTTTGTCTCGGCAAGAACGGAAGTCGAGCAAAGTATGATGAGGATAAAGGCCAGGATGCTGATTTTCTTCACCTTTTTCATCCTTTCCAAATAGGGTTCGATATGCCGAATCTTTACCATTGCAGGGTGCTTCCGTCAAGCAATGCAGCTGATTCCGCGGTTTTCGGACCCCCCACCGGGTTCCCCGGCGGCGAGTGGTTGCAAGGATCGTATTCTGCCGTATAATACAACCTCATTTCCTTTCCTTTGAGAATAGATCCGGACCATGCACGAAATGTCCATCGCCCAAAATATTTACGATATCGTCATGAACGAGGCGGCCGGCCATGCCGCTACACGGGTGCTTTCCGTCCATCTGAAGGTGGGAGAAATGTCGGCGGTGGTGCCTTCGTCCCTCACCTTTTGCTGGGAAATACTCACCAAAGACGGCCCCCTGGACGGGGCGAAACTGGACATCGAGGAAATCCCGGTGCAGGCCCGGTGCCGAACCTGCGGCCATGATTTCCGGGTGATCGAGTACCGCTTCGTCTGCCCCGCCTGCGGTGACATCCGAGTGGAAATGACGGCCGGCCGGGAACTGTCGGTACAGGAAATCGAAATCGAGTAAAGGAGGATACGCATCTGAAAGTCTCCGTCATCAAGAACGTTCTGGAAGCCAACGATCGCATCGCCGATCAGCTTCGGGAAACCTTCTCCGCCGGAAAGGTTCTGGTCATCAACCTCATGAGTTCCCCCGGAGCGGGGAAAACCACCTTGCTGGAAGCAACCGTGGACCATTTCAAGGACCGATACGCCATCGGAATCATCGAGGGGGACATTCAGACTTCCGCCGATGCCGAACGGCTGGCGGCACGAGGCGTACAGGCGGTTCAGATCAACACCGACGGTGCCTGCCACCTGGACGGGAACATGATCTGGGACGCGGTGAAACAGTTCGACCTGGAACGCCTCGACCTGCTCATCGTGGAGAACGTGGGCAATCTCGTGTGCCCCGCCGAATTCAACCTCGGTGAAAAGTACAAGGTCATGCTGCTCAGCACCACCGAAGGAGACGACAAACCCCTCAAGTACCCGCTCATGTTCAGCGAATCGCGGGTGTTACTCATCAATAAAATCGATCTGCTGCCCTATGTGAATACCAGCATCGACGTGATTCGCGAGTCCTGCCGCTCCTTGAACAAGGACCTGGAAGTGTTCGAAGTTTCGGCCACGCGCGGCGACGGCCTGCAGGCGTGGTACCAATGGCTGGAAGACAGGCTCCGGGAGACCGGAAAGCGCTCCTGATGCTCACAAGAGCCAGAGCCACCATAACCGGCATTGTCCAGGGAGTGGGTTTCCGCCCCTTCGTCTATCGGCTGGCTCGCGAAAACCGCCTCACCGGCTTCGTCACCAACACCCCCGCTGGGGTGCTCCTGGAAGTGCAGGGCAACGGGGACGGCGTGGAGCGGTTCTTCCTTCAGGTGCGCCGTGAGACTCCTCCCCTGGCCCGCATCACGGCAGTGGTAAAGGAGGAAATGGCGCCGACGGAGGAGAACGATTTTCTCATCCGTGAGAGCCATGGGAATGCGCCGCGTTCCGCCCTGATATCCCCCGACGTGTGCGTCTGCGACGACTGTCTGCGCGAACTCCGCGATCCCGCCGACCGGCGCTACCGTTACCCGTTCATCAACTGCACCAACTGCGGACCGCGCTACACCATCATCAGGGACATTCCGTACGACCGCCCTCTCACCACCATGGCCGGTTTCGCCATGTGCGACGAGTGCCGGCGCGAATATGAAGACCCCTTGGACCGGCGTTTCCACGCCCAGCCCAACGCATGCCCCACGTGCGGTCCGAAACTGTCGTTCCTCTCCGCCGACGGTCGGCCGATCGACACCCCCGACCCCGTCCGGGCGGCGGCACGGGAACTGGCCGCTGGGCGCATTGTGGCCGTGAAAGGGCTCGGGGGCTTCCATCTGGCGGTGGATGCGGCCAATGACGCGGCCGTGGCCAGGCTGCGCGAACGGAAACACCGGGAGGAAAAACCGCTGGCCGTCATGGCCCCGGACGTCGAAACGGTGGAGGAATTCGCCCAACCGACCGGCCCGGACATCGGTGCGCTCCTTTCTCCCGAGCGGCCCATCGTCATTCTGCCCGCGCGTCCGGGCCAGACCATGGTCGCCCCCCGGGTGGCGCCCCGATCGTCCACCATCGGAGTAATGTTGCCCTACACGCCGCTCCACTTCCTGCTCTTCGACTACGCGGTTCCCGTGCTGGTCATGACGAGCGGAAACCTGAGCGAAGAGCCCATCGCCATCGACAACGACGAAGCCGTGCAGAGGCTGGGTTCCATCGCCGATTTTTTCCTGGTACACAACCGGGACATTTACCTCCGGAGCGACGATTCGGTGGTGAGAAGCCTCGGGGGGGAAATACGGCCCATGCGCCGCTCCCGCGGCTACGTGCCCGTACCGGTGTTCCTCAAACGGTCCATACCGTCCGTTCTGGCGCTCGGCGCCGAACTCAAGAACACCGTGTGTCTCACCAAGAGCGACCGAGCCTTTGTGAGCCAGCACGTGGGGGACCTGGAAAATCTGGAGACGTTGAGCTTTTTCGAACAGACCATCGACCACCTGAAGCGTATTCTGGAAATCGATCCCGCCGTTCTGGCCTACGACCTCCATCCCCGCTACCTTGGCACCCAGTACGGCAGGGAGCACGAAAACGAATACCACGCGGTCGTGGCGGTACAGCACCACCACGCGCACATCGCGAGCTGCATGGCCGAACACGGCCTCGGCGGAGAAGTCATCGGGCTCGCCATGGACGGGACCGGCTACGGCCCCGACAACACGGTCTGGGGCGGGGAAGTCCTCAAGGTGAGTCTCACCGGCTTTGAACGATTGGGCCATTTCGCCACGGTTCCCTTGCCCGGAGGCGAAGCGGCCATACGAGAACCCGCCCGCATGGCCGTGAGCTACCTCTCCCTGGCCTACGGAGACGAAGCGTTGAACCTGGACCTCGCCGTACTCGACCGCATGGGCAGAAACAAGGCTGCGGCCCTGATCGAAATGATGCGCAATAACGTCAACTGCCCCCTCACGTCGAGCTGCGGCAGGCTCTTCGAGGCCGTTTCATCCCTGGCATCCATCCGGGACAGAAACGCCTATGAAGGGCAGGCGGCCATCGAATTGGAAGCCTGCGGCATCGGCGCCATGGAGGAACAGCCGTACCCCTGGCGGGTGGAACGCGGGGAGGACGGATACATAATCCGCCCCGAATCGCTCATCCGGGCCGTGGTGGACGACGTTCTGGCCGGAACACCCGCGTCCATCGTAAGCGGCCGCTTTCACGGCGCCGTCATGGGGGCATGGGAGGAATTGTGCCTGGCGTTGCGTGACGAAACCGGGCTTGAACGCGTGGTGCTGAGCGGCGGCGTGTTCCAGAACGATATCCTGGCCGAACGTTTTCCGCCCCTCCTCGAACGACACGGGTTCGAGGTCTATGCACACGAAATCGTGCCGCCCAACGATGCGTGCATTTCTCTTGGGCAAGCGGTCGTCGCCGGAACCATGGCCGCCGAAGTGTTGCTCTGAAATCACAGCGGGTGTAGTGAAAAACAAATGAAATATCTCGACGAATATCGCGACAGGGAACTGGCCGCCAGGCTGATAGACCGCATCGGACGGGATTCCTCCACTCCCGCGGCCTTCATGGAAATCTGCGGCACTCACACGGTGGCCATCTTCCGCCACGGCATCAGGCAGGTGCTCCCCAAGCACATCCGCCTCATCTCCGGGCCGGGGTGCCCGGTGTGCGTCACCGACACACGGGAAATCGACCAGGCCATCCTGCTGGCCCGCCAACCGAACGTCATCGTCGCCACCTTCGGCGATCTGGTGCGCGTTCCGGGTTCGTCGTCTTCACTGGCCGGGGAACGAGCCATAGGCGCAGACGTGCGCATGGTGTATTCCACCTTCGACGCCCTGCAGATCGCCCGTGAAAATCCCCAAAAACAGGTGGTGTTCCTGGGCGTGGGATTCGAAACCACCGCGCCCACCGTGGCGGCCGCGATCCTCGCCGCCTCTGCCGGGGAAATACCCAACTTTTCGGTCTTTTCGGCTCACAAACTGCTGCCTCCGGCCATGGAGGCGCTGCTCGGCTCCGGAGAAATGGGAATCAGCGGCTTCCTCTGCCCCGGACACGTGAGCGTGGTCATCGGGACATCTTCCTACGAGGAAGTGGTGAGGATTTACCAAAAACCCTGCGTGGTGGCCGGGTTCGAGCCGCTGGACATTCTGGAATCCCTGTGGATGCTGATCCGTCAGGTGGAACGCCGGGAAGCCCGCGTCGAGATACAGTATTCGCGCGCCGTGTCGCCCGAAGGAAACCCGACCGCTCTGTCCACCATGGATCGGGTCTTCGAAACAGCCGACGCCGCATGGCGGGGCATGGGAACCATTCCCCTTTCGGGACTTGCCATACGCTCCGAATTCGGGATGCACGACGCCGCACGGCGCTTCGACCTCACCGTACCCGAACCGCAGGAACCCAAGGGTTGCCGGTGCGGCGACGTGATACGGGGAGCACTGACGCCGGACGAATGCGCCCTCTTCCGCAAACGGTGTACCCCGCAGACGCCCCTGGGCCCCTGCATGGTGTCCACTGAAGGCACCTGCGCCGCCTATTATAAGTATCACGTATAATAGAAGGGGAAGGGAAGAACGGGAGCGGGAAGGCAAGGAATTCGCGGGGACCCCCCTTTTAAAAAAGGCGGTTCCCCGCACCCCTCCGGGAAAACATCCAGTCTCTCTCTCCCTCTGGGAGAGGGATGGGGTGAGGGTTCATGGGTAGTGGGGGGTATAAAATTACTTCATCGGTTCCCGGCCGCTCACCGGCGCGAAGCGCCGCGCTGAAAGCTTTTTGGAAAAGGGCTCGGGAAAAACCTTTTTCCCGAAAAAGGTTTTTCCCGGCTATCTTGTTTCATCTATTTTTTTCTTTGTTTTTATCAGCTTTTTGTTCAGAAGCTCGGAGCATGATCACTATGAACGGCGAAACGGTGACACTCGATCACGGCAGCGGAGGAAAGCTTTCCCACGAACTGGTGGCCGCGTATTTCATTCCGGCCCTGTCCAACGACAGTCTCATGCAGCTGAACGACAGTACCGTGCTGAATCTGCCTCCGGGCCGCATCGCCATGTCCACCGACGGGTATACCGTGGACCCTATTTTCTTCCCTGGCGGCAACATCGGGTCGTTGGCCGTTCACGGCACGGTGAACGATCTGGCCATGAGCGGCGCGCGTCCGCTCTACCTCACCGCCGGTTTCATACTGGAAGAAGGATTTCCCCTGGCCGACCTGCGCCGCATCCTGGATTCCATGGGGCGGGCCGCCCGTGAAGCGGGCGTGCAGGTGGTGGCGGGCGACACCAAGGTGGTGCCGCGCGGCAAGGCCGACAGGGTGTTCATCACCACTGCGGGCGTGGGCGTTATCGAAAGAGCCACCGTTCCGGGAGGCGAATGCGCCGAACCGGGCGACGTGATAATCGTCTCCGGCACCATCGGGGACCACGGGGCGTGCATCATGGCCGGCAGGGCGGGGTTGAGCTTCACCACGCCCGTCGTAAGCGATTCCGCTCCGCTCAACGGACTGGTGGAACGGATGCTGAACGCCGCTCCCGGCGTCCACGTGCTGCGCGACCCCACTCGCGGAGGCCTCGCCACCACCATCAACGAGATCGCCCTGCAGTCCAAAGTGGGAGTGGAGGTCGAGGAAGAAGCCGTGCCGTGCCGGGAATCAGTGGCCGGTATGTGCGAGATTCTGGGCCTCGACCCGCTCTACCTGGCCAACGAAGGCAAGGTGCTCGCCTTCGTGGAGGAGAAAAGCGTGGCGGACGTGCTGAACGGCATGCGTTCCCATCACCTGGGGAAGGACGCGGCAATCATCGGCCGCACGGTGGCGGAACATCCGGGACGAGTGGTGATGAAGACGCGGGTGGGGGGCAAACGCATTCTGGACATGCTGGTGGGCGAACAGCTTCCCCGCATCTGCTGATACGGAGGAAGGCGATTTTCGTACGTGTCCTCCGGCAAGCGGGCAAAAGCTGCGGTGGAAGTACCGTGAATCGGTTCCCCCCTTTTGCAAAGGGGGACTTTGCTAATCGGCCCACTGTTGTTGCGGGGAATGAGCCATGAAGGGTTTCCCTCCCCTACTCCTTCGCCAGCTCCCGTATCTTCTCGGCTTTTTGGACCGCCCTCCCCAGGCTGTCCAGGTATTCGGCGATTCGATCCTTTTCCCGTCCCAGACGGCCGGCCACCAGTTTTCCGAACCGCTCGGCCAGGCTGTCGCGCATTTCACGGGCGTCGGATTCCATGCTCCGCATACTCCTCGCCCCCAGCCACACCACCAGCAGAATTTCCAGCAGGATCGAAGAGCAGAGGGCGGTGAGGCCCCGTGAGGTGAAGAGCGTCAGGAAAAATCCGAAAACCATGCGGGGCAAAATGGACCAGTCGTAGGTGGACAGGAACGAATCCACGAGATTCGAATCCAGAAGGTAGCCCACCATCATGGCGACCGGCACCAGCAGCAGGAAGGACTGCCGCATGCGCGAGAAGGAAAACTTCCTTCGCCTCACCCGGGAAAGCGTTTCCACCATGCCGTTCATTTCCAGGGCGGCTTCTTCGCACAGCGTTTTCAGCCCTTGCGTTTCCCGCTCGCCGGAGGACGCCAGGGCTTCGTGATCCACGGGGATCATGTATCTGCCCAATTCGCTCACCAGCCGGTGCCGGATAAAGTCGATGCGTGCGGCCAACCCCTTGACCGACGGTTCGGGCAGACGGAGAAACGGCATGTGTTCCACCGGTCGGGGTTTACCCTCGAACAGCTTGCGAAACCCCAGCCGGAAACGGATGAAGGCGACTACCGGCCCCACGTTGCGCCCTTCCTCCAGGAGAATTTCGTCGATCCAGGTGGTCCCCTGTTCCTTGAGCGTTTCACTGGCCGCGTCGGCCGCGCTCTGCTCCACATCCCGCCACTGCTCCTCAAGCTGAACGCGAAGCCCTCCCAGGGCCTTGGCCAGGAGTTCGGTCTTCATCCGGGCGTTCAGACCGCTCGCCACAAGATTGAACTCACGGTCGAGATTGCTCAACTTGATGGCCCGGATTTTCTTCTCCTCGAACTCCCTTTCCAGGTAGCGGATGAGCCGTTCGAACCCTTCATTGGAAGGTTGTTCGGTGTTTTCCGCTGCCCAGCGGGCGGACAATGCGAACAGCCGGGGTTCCTCCACGCCATGTTCCCTGAGCTTGTGGGTGAACGCCGACAGCGCCCGTTCCGCCTGTTCGGCCGAGTACCTCCCCTGTTCGTCCACCAGCAGATCGATCTTGTTGAAAACGAACCCGAAATTTGCCCGCGCCTGGGGGCTGGCGTCGAGCATTTCGTAGAACGCCCTGTCTGCGTACTTTTCCGGACTCACCACCCACAGGACCACGTCCAGCTGCGTAAGCGATCCGGCCACCAGCCTGCGATGTTCCGGCCGTATGGAGTCGAAATCCGGCATGTCGTAGATCACGAGGTTCCGCAGCGCGTCGTTGTCGTGCACCCGGTGGGGCGAGAGGATGAATTCGCCCGCCAGCGGCAATGGCTCCTCGATTCCGTCCCGGTGGCGGTATACCACGGCGTGATGCGTATGGGGGCGGCGGTCTGAGGTGCCCGAAACGGGGGCACTGGCGACGGCGTTGATAAGCGTTGATTTGCCGGTGCCGGTCCCGCCCAGGAGGCCCAGGTGGAGCGGCCCTCCGCACCGGGCCAGCTTCAGTTCCAACTCCTCCAGCCTGCGCCGGAACGGAGCGAGCTTTTCGTGGCCCAGCAGCAGGGCCAGGTCGGGGACCGATTCTTCCAGGAGGCCGATTTTCTTGGCAAGTTCGTTCGAATGTCCGCGATCGGGGCCGGTTATGCCTTTTGCTTCGCCCATTGGAGCGCCTCCTGCATGGTGGCCATGTCCCCGCTCCCGGCCATGTGTTCGTCGAGGAACCCTTCCAGACGGCTGCGCTGTTCGTCGAGGATCGAAAAGAGGGCGCGGCGGTGGAGCCGGTCAAGCTCCCTCGCGATATCCTTGAGCTGGTCGTAGACGAACAGTTCGAGGACACCGCGCGGAATGAACGGAGCAATGGCCGTATCGAGCATGATCTCGAAGAAGGTGAAGCCTCCGAAGGTGACGCTTTCCACGGCGATGATGAAGATGCCCGCCATAATGGATGCAGAATAGAGCCCTACTTCCTTGGGGCGGGAAAGCCCTTTTCGCAATTCCTTGAACTTCTCCTTGAGCCACGCCTCGATTTCCTTTTGCGCCGCATCGTAGCGCTGCTTCAGCTCTTCGGCCGAAAAGAAGATTTCCTCCTGCGCCATCCGGGCATAGAGGAGGCTGAGGGCTTCCTCCTGCCCCATGAAGCGCACCAGCGACTGCTGGAACCAGGCGTGGGCTTCGATAAGCGCTTCCTGCTGCGGGCGTACGGGCGAAAACCTTCCCTCTCCCCCCACCGCCGTTTCTCCGTTCCTTCTCCCCAGCCCCAACAACCGGATCGGCAATTTGATGATGCTGCGGGCGAGGCTCCTCGGCTTCTGCAGGAAGTCGTACCGGGCCAACAGAGTCCGGATGTGCTTGCGAATTTCCCGTTCGGTGTGTTCGTCCATCCGCGACGAAAGTTTTTCTTCCAGCCGGCTCTGGGCTCCGTCGATCAGCGTGCCCGTGGTCTCCCGCACCCGCCGGTGCAGCATGGCTTCCCGCAGCAGTTCCTCCGCCGCCCCTTCCAGGACGCGGCGGCAGAAGGCACGCAGGGCACGTCGGCTTTCTTCCAGCACCCGGCGGATATCCAGATTGAACAGCAGATCGCGCAGCCCCTTGATGGATTCTTCGGACAGCACCACGGGCGCGCCGCGGGACAATCTAGGCAGGCCGATCACTTCCGATTCGGGGAACAGTGCGAACTCCCTCAGCTTGGCTTTCAGATCGTCCAGCCCTTCCGCCGAGTCGAGCTTGTTGATTACCAGCAGGAAAGGCTTGCGGTCTCCGCCCGCGTCCCGGATGAATCCGAACGGGGTGCGGTCGGCGTATTTCTCCTGGCTGGTGACGAAAACCACCAAGTCGCTCAGCATGATGATTTCCTCGGCCAGGGTCCGGTTGGCCTGCTCGACGCTGTCCAGATCGGGGGAGTCGACGAGCATGATGCGGCTCCATTCCGCCCGGCGATGTTCCACGAGCGTGATGCCGCCGGGTTCTCCCTCCACCGGTGTGGAGAGACTGTCCTGGGGAAGCCGTTGCCGGGGGAAAGAAGCGAAGGGACGCTCTTCCTCAAGAAGGGAAGACGCGCGTTCGGGTAGAAAGAAGATGCTGCCCCGGGTCTGGGGGCGTTCCACGCCCGTGCGGCTGACCGGGGCGCCGATGAGCGCATTGAACAGGGAGGACTTTCCCGTTCCCGTTCCCCCCTGAAGGGTGACCGTCAGCGGAAAATCATCGCCCTGCCGTAATTTGAATTCCAGGGTTTCCAGTCCCTTGCGCAGCCAGACCAGACTGCTGCAGAAAGAATCCCGGGACGACAGCCATCCGCCGAAACGAAGCGTTTCCATGCCGGCCACGATGCGATCGATAATGCGGCCTTCCATATGCTCCATGATTGCTTTCGCCCCAGGGGAAACGTTGGATGGGCGGCAACGATTCCGCCCGTACCGGAATGTATAGCAGGTTCGGAGCGCGGATGAAAAGCCTTCAATCCCCGAATCGGGACGATCACCGTGAAGGAAAAACCAGTGAGGAAGGGAAAAGGGTCTGCGTCAGGCGGATTCGGCCGGGGTAACGGATGCCGAATGTGAATTCCGCTCCGAATGGAGCCGCACGAGCGTGCTCAGGAGGGAAGCGGAGGACTGCCCGAACCGGGCCAGGAGGTCCTTCATCTCCTCTTTCCGATGCCCTTCGGTTTCAGCCAGGCGCAACAACTCCTCGAAGTCGACCAGATTCCCCTGCACGTACTGTTCGATTTCCCGCACCAGACTTTGGCCGATACGATCCACCAGCTTGAAGAGATACAGGTATTTGAAATTCTCACGGTAGTCCAGAATATGCTCCTGAAGCTTCTGGACGGCATGTTTTTTGATCACCGCCACCCCCTTGTCGAAGGAAAGGGATCCATCGTTTCCCTCGTCCGGGCGCTTCAGCATCTTCCGCGCCAGCCGCCTGGCGCCGGTAAGCGTCTTTTCCATCCCCACCATGAGCATCACCTGGGCTCTGGTGGAGTATTCGTACTCGATGGCCGAGGAGAACAGGGGCACGCGAAGGTCGTCTCCCGGAGGACGCAGAGAGAAGCTAACCCGCTCCGGGGGGGCGAATCCCTCGATGAGCGGCCGCACTTCCCCGGCATATGAATCGAAAAGCCGCTCCATGACCGCCACGTAGGTTTGGGCCTGTTCCTGAAAGCGGACTTCGATTTCCTCCTCCCGGCTCCGGGCATAGTCGATGATGCGGAGATTGATCTCGTCGTTTATGTACCGGGAGAACCGTTCGTTCAATTCGCGGTGGAATCCCATCACCTTGCGCATGACGTTGTCTTCGTCGGGTTCCGGGGCTTCCTCGACGGACTGCGGCCGCGTCGGCTCGAAGCGTTCAATGAACTCCAGCAGGTCGCGCACCACGGTTCCAGCGCTGCGGTCGAAAAATCCGTCCACGCCGCCCGCCAGTTCCTTTTTTATCGTCTCGCCGAGGTTGCGAAGCGAGCTGCGCACGAGGTCCAGCGTGGCCCGCATCTCGTTCTGCCGCTTTTCGAGTTCCCCGTAGAGTTTTCGCAGACTTTCCACATCCTTCCCCTGGACGTGGAGCCTGACCGCGGCGTAGTCGTGCATGTTCCGGAGGACCCGGTTGAGCAGCGAAAAGGCTCGGTCGAGGCCCAGCCGGTAACGGTCCTGTTCCACAATGCGGCGCAGGTCGACCTCGAACCGTTCCCGTTCGGCATGGGAGAAAGCAAGCAGCTCCGTGGCCTCTTCCCAAAATTGGAGGCGCAGATGGTCTCTTCCCTCCAGCTTTTCGTCCCGTGCCGCCTCCATGGTCTTGAGGAGCGCGTAGAGCCCGGAAAAGCCGTACAGCGCGGGGTCCAGCCCCATCTGGGAGAGCGTGGCGGCGGTGCGGGCCATGAGGCCTTCCAGCTGGTCGATCGTGTCGATTTCCCCCAGGTCCACGTTGAGGACGAACAAGGCCCTTTTGTCCAGTCGGAGTGTTTTGAGTACGTTGATGAGCTTTACGTCGGCTTCGCGAATTCCGGTTCGCAGGCTCACGAGATAGACGGCGAGATGGCTTCGCAGAAGATAGTCGAGCACCGCCGCCATGTGATTGGGATTCGGGGAATCGACACCCTGGCAGTCCCCGAACTCCACGTTGGGGGGAATGCCAGAGGAAGGCACGGTGAGCACCAGTTCCCGCAGGAAGACGGCCCGGCTTTCATCGCTCACGAAATCCCTGTGCTCTTCAATGGCCGCCGCATCAAGAACCAGGATATTCTCGCCATCCAGCAGGTTACCGCTTATGGCGGGATAACCGGACAGGTATGCGTTGAGCAGCATCCAATGCCGGTTTTCGCCGTTCCGAACGCCTGCGTTCGCTTTGGACATATCGTCGAGTAGTTGGGCGAGCCGACGACGATGGCTTTCCTCGCGGATGTCGAAGCCTTTCTGTTCGTTGAGGAATTCCGTGCTCTCCAGCCCCATGACGGCGCTGTTCATTTCGGCGTTGATCAGGGCGATCCCCTTCAACGTGAGCGTCGCCGACAATTCCGGCCCGTCGATCACCCGGGTCACCACGGAGGTGATGATGCCGGCGCCCCGTTTGAGCAGGTCCCGGCCCAGGAGGTAGTTGACGAAGGTGGACTTGCCGGCCTTGACGCTGCCGATGACGGCCACCCGGAACGTTTCCTCGGTCAATTCATTGCGCAGAAGATCGAGGGATTCCAGCCAGACCGAACCCTGCTCCGGCATTCCGCCCGTCTCGGCGGCAAATGCTTCCAAGGACCGGCGCACGTCCGTTTCGAGCGCAAAGAGGCGCTCCTTTATCTGCATGCCGTCCGGAGACGAATGGAAAGGGCTGCTCATGAAACAGAGATTCCTCAAGGGAAGGCTAAGTCATGTCTGATGGAAAAGCAAAACGTGATGAGAAAACAAAACGGCCGCGGAGTCAAGCGCATTCGACCCCGCGGCCGTCTTCGGCCTGAATGGCGGGGGGCGGAAAAATCGCCCCGACCGATACGTTATTTGATCGCTACGGGCTGCGTTGCGAGAGGCTCCCGGCGGGGTGACTGGACCTGTTCGAGCGCGCGCTCGGCGGCTTCCGACGGGACCTTGGATGACGATACCGCCGGGGTTTTCGCCTGAGCCGGCGCTTTCACATCACCGGTCGCAGCCGGTTTGGGGGCGGCAGTGGCCGGAGCTTTCGCCTCGGGTTTCGGCTCAGTATTTGCCGCGGGTTTCGCCTCGGGCTTTGCGGCCGGCGCCGCTTCCGGCTTGGGGGCGGCCTTGAGTTCGGCCTGCGGCGGGTTCTTCACTTCGGGCTTGGCTTGAGCCGGGACCGGGGCGGGAATCGTCGCTTCGGCCTTGGGGGCCGGCTTTTCTTCCGCTTTTACCGGAGGCGCGGGAATCGGAGCGGCGGCGGTTCCATCGGGGACTGCCTTCGCCTTCACCGTCCCCCCGGACTGGAGGAGCGTTTCGAGTTCATTGCGCCTGGACAGCCAGCTGTCTTTGTAATCGAAGTTCCATTTCCGCAGTTCGTTGAGCTTGGCCTGCATGGTGCGGATCTGCTGCTCCACGGCTTCATC
This sequence comes from uncultured delta proteobacterium, assembly GCA_963826125.1. Classification (GTDB taxonomy): domain Bacteria; phylum Desulfobacterota; class Desulfarculia; order JACQYL01; family CAWGVV01; genus CAWGVV01. The sequence continues at coordinate 144,937 of CAWGVV010000002.1, forward strand.
GCCGTCCGCGTTCAGCATCGACGCGCGCTGCAGGATGTCGATGGAGTCCTCATACATCTTGGCGAGCTGCTGTTCCGTCTGAACGACCCTTTTGACGGCGATGGTTTCGTAGAGGCGGGCGTATCGTTTATTGAGGGCCGTACGCTGTTCCCCCTTGAAAGCGACCTTTTCGGCCACGTTCAGGTATTTGTTGGCCTCGGCGTAGTCCGGGCCGTCGGTCTTGGCCAGCATTGCATCGGCCCGGCCGATAAGATATTCGAAGAGTCCGTTGACCGCTCCCCATTCGCCGAAAAAGGTTTTCGTGGGAATGGTATTTATCTGCAGCGCCCCTACGTCGATGGGAGCGAAGTCTGTTACCTGTTCCTTGCCGAACGGAGCGAATTTGCCTTTCCAGAGGGTGATCTTGGTGCCGTCCTGGGCAATGTAATACTTGCTGCTGTTATACATGCATAGGGAAACCACCAGACCGGCGATGATGAAAATAATCGCGATGGTGGCCACAAGAGACACATTCGTCTTTTTCGATCCTCCACCCGATTGGCTACTTGGCGTGCTCAAACCGACTCCCTCCTTTTGCGTCTCCTGCTGTTGTGCGGTCCGGATTGACGGCTGCGGTTCTTCCGGCGATGCGGGGGGAACGTCCCCGGGTTCCTTCTCGGCCGCCGGTTCCTTCTCGACCGCCGGTTCTTCAGGCGGCTCCACCGGGGAAAAATCCGCAGAATGGTTTTCGGCCGCGGTCGTTCCCGGCGGCTCTACCATGGACGGAGATTCATCGGAACCTCCGATTTCCTGTTCCGACAGCGTGCGTTTGTCGATCAATCCCGATTCTCCATCCGTCTTGAAACGGTTCAGCCAGCTGTAGTAGGTGGAGCGGGAGATGCCGAGTTCGCGCAGAATTTCCGCTGTTGGACGTTCAGAATTGGCCACTCTGTCCAGAATGGCTTTTTTCTGCTCCTCGTCAACGCTGATGTTTTTTCTGTCGCTTTCCGATGAGTTACGTCTTTCCGCCATGGCTCATCCTCTTGTTCTTGTTTACACATGCATCGTTTATAACGTACAGAGTGTGTTTTGTAAAGAGCTAATACGGTGTGCATCGATTCCTCACGATATTGGACGAAACTCGCGTATCGCGCGCCCGTAGCCGATTTCCACACGTCCATTCCGGTCCGGAATTGTCCATGTACACCGTTCGATCCACTCCGTCGTATGCGGTATTCAGTTTGTAGCCCCAACGGCTTGACGGGCGAGAGCGCCTCGTGAGATAAAAGTTGAAATTCAGTGGAGGATGCGGACCAATGGGTGACAACCAGTTCAACAGATTTTCCGGCACGGCCAAATATATCGTATCTCCCGCCCTGCGGGACGTGGTCAACGTTTCCATCGCCCTGGGGAGACCGCTTCTGGTAAAGGGCGAACCGGGAACCGGCAAGACGTTGCTGGCCCACAGCATCGCCCAGGGGCTGGAGAAGAAGCTCCTCATCTGGAACGTGAAATCAACGACCAAGGCCAAAGACGGCCTCTACCTCTACGATACCGTGAAACGTCTCAACGACAGCCGGTTCGGCTCGGGCGACGTGTCCAGGATCGAGAACTACATCGAACTCGGCATTCTGGGCAGAGCGTTCGCCGCCGAGGAGCAGCTGGTGCTGCTGATCGATGAAATCGACAAGGCCGACATCGAATTTCCCAACGACCTCCTCAACGAGCTCGACGAAATGTCGTTCTACATCCCCGAGCTGGATCGAACGGTGAAGGCCGTGCATCGGCCCATCGTCATCGTCACCAGCAATGCGGAAAAGGAACTGCCGGACGCCTTCCTGCGGCGATGCGTGTTTCACTACATCGATTTTCCCGACGATCAACTCATGCAGGACATCGTGCAGGTGCATTTTCCTCATCTCCAGGAGCGTATGCTGAAAGAGGTGCTGAAGGCCTTTTACTGGCTGCGGACCTTCGACGAATTTCGCAAAAAGCCTTCCACCAGCGAACTGCTCGACTGGGTGCAGGCTCTCATGGCCGGAGGCATCAGCCATCAGGACGTAACCAAGGAACTCCCCTTCCTCGGCGCTCTCATCAAAAAGGAAGTGGACATGGACTATTTCCAGAAGAACCGGCTGCGGCGCGTGGGTTCCGGAGACCGGCGATTTTCCTAAAAATCCGCTCCCGCGGTGCTCGGGTGCGGCGGACGGGCTGATCCATGTTCACGGATTTCTTTTTTCTGCTGCGTAAAGCCAAGGTTCCCGTTTCCGTCACGGAATGGATGAGTCTGATGAAGGCCCTCAATGCGGGCTACGCCTTCAACAGCATCACCGGTTTCTACTACCTTTCCCGTTCCCTCCTGGTGAAGAGCGAATCCTTCTACGACCAGTTCGATCAGGCGTTCTACCACTATTTCGGCGGCATCGAGACTCCCGAGGCGATCAGGGAGAAGGTGCTGGACTGGCTCAACGACCCCATCAATGAGCTGCGGTTGAACGAGGAGGAGATGGCCCACCTGGAGCGTCTCAGCCTGGAGGAGCTGCGGAAAAAGCTTGAAGAGCGGCTCAAGGAGCAGACGGAAAAACACAACGGCGGGGGAAAGTGGATCGGTACCGGCGGGACCTCCCCTTTCGGACACGGCGGGTCGCACCCCACGGGCATACGCATCGGAGGGGCCAGGGGCGGCGGCATGGCGGTGCAGGTGGCGGCCGAACGACGGTTCCGCAACTACCGCACGGACCTTACCCTGGACGTGCGCCAGATCAAGGTGGCGCTGAAAAAACTGCGCTCCTTCTCGCGGGTGGGACCCGAGTCGGAACTCGACATCGACGCCACCGTCGACAAGACGTGCCGCAACGCGGGCGATATCGAACTCGTCTGGACACGTGAACGCAAGAATCAGGTGAAGCTGCTGCTCATGATGGACTCCGGCGGGTCAATGGACCCGTACGCCCGGCTTTGCAGCAGGCTTTTTTCCGCCGCCCATTCCAGCAGCCACTTTCGGGACTTCAAACATTTGTATTTCCACAACTGCGTCTATCAGGAAATCTACCAGGACATGGGCACGATGGACGCGGTCAAGACGGCCGGCTTGCTCCAGACCATGGATTCCGACTACAAGCTCATCATGGTGGGAGACGCTTTCATGAGCCCCTACGAGCTGTCCTCCCGCGGCGGAGCAATCGATTACTACTACTACAACGAAGTTCCGGGCCTCGAATGGCTGAAACGGCTGGCCGACCACTTCCATCACGCGGTGTGGCTGAACCCCATGCCCACGTCCGCCTGGCACCATCCGACCATCAGCGCCATCGGGCGGCTGTTCCCCATGTTTCCGCTTACCCTCGAAGGGCTCGAACGTTCGATCCGGACGTTGATCTCCAAGCACTGAACGCACGTTTTCGAACGGTCTCGGCTTCTTCATCACCCGGAAATTCCGAGGTACGGCAAGCCTTGTTCAAGAAAGTAGACGAATTCGTTTTTCCTGTGTTAGTAGTAGCAAGTCCGTATTCCATCTAAGGAGACGCACGCCGACACATGAAGCGGATAATTCTGGGCACCGCGGGTCACATCGACCACGGGAAGACATCCCTCATAAAGGCCATATCCGGCATTGATACCGACAGGCTGAAAGAGGAGAAGGAGCGAGGCATCACCATTGAATTGGGTTTTGCCAACCTTACCCTCCCTTCCGGTCAACGGGTGGGGATTATCGATGTGCCCGGCCACGAACGCTTCGTGAAAAACATGGTTGCCGGCGCGGCCACGGTGGACCTGGTGATGCTGGTCATCGCGGCGGACGAAGGGGTAATGCCCCAGACCAGGGAGCACATGGAAATCTGTCAGCTTCTGGGAGTGCGCAAGGGACTGGTGGCCCTCACCAAAATCGACATGGTGGAAGAGGAATGGCAGGACCTGGTCACCGAGGACGTGATGACCTTCCTGGAAGGCACTTTTCTGGAGAATGCTCCCATCGTTCCCGTTTCGGCGGTGAAGGGGACGGGGGTCGACGAACTTTTGAAAGCACTGGACGTTCTGTGCGCCGAATCCTCCGAGAAGAGCAGCAGCGGCGTCTACCGTCTTCCGGTTGACCGCGTGTTCGTTATGAAGGGATTCGGTTCGGTGGTCACCGGCACCTCCATCTCCGGGTCCCTGACCCTGGGTGAAACGGTGAGCATCATGCCCCGGGGGCTCTCCGCCCGGGTGCGCGGCCTTCAGGTGCACGGGGAGAGCGTGGAAAAGGCCGAGGCCGGGCTGCGCACCGCCATCAACCTCCAGGGGTTGGAGAAGGACGAAATCCGGCGCGGCGACATCGTGACCACTCTGGAGAGCCTGGAACCCACCTACATGGTCGACGTGCAGTTTCACCTGCTCAAGAGCGCCAAGCCGATCCGGTCCCGGACGAAAATACGCTTCCATTCCGGAACCGTGGAACTGATGGGCAACATCGTCCTGCTGGACAGGGAGGAACTGCGGCCCGGAGAAACGGCATTCGCCCAGATTCGGTTGGAGGAACAGACCGCGATATTGCCCCGCGATCGATACGTCGTGCGCAGCTATTCTCCCGTGCGCACCATCGGCGGCGGCGAAGTGGTGGCTTCCGCACCCTCCAAGCACAAGCGGCTCCGGTCGGAAGTCGTCGATCGGCTGGGAATTCTGCTTTCGGGATCGGACGAGGAACGCGTAGCGGCCATGGTGGAGGAGGCGGGAACGACGGGGATCAACCGCGCGCGTCTGGCCCGGGTCATGGACCTAACCGCCAAAAAGCTGGACACGGCGCTGTCGCTGCTCCAGTCCCGCCGCCAGGTCATCTGCTTCGACAAGGAAAGCGCCACCTTCGTCCATGCGGAAACCTTCCGGGAACTGGAAGAATCCATTCTGGCCATTCTCGCCGCGTACCATGAGCAGTTTCCTCTCCGGCCGGGCATGAAACGCGACGAGATCAGGACCAAGGCGAGTTACCAGCTCGACGTGAAATTGTTCAACAACGTACTCAAGCACCTCCAGGATCAGAATCGGATTCAGGGAGAGGGCGATCTCCTGAGGTTGAGCACCCACAACATCCTCCTCAAGGAAGACGAGGAACAGGCGCGAAAGAACATTGAGGACATCTACACGAAGGCCGGGCTTCAGCCCCCGTATTTCAAAGAGATCGGTCAGAAACTGGATGCAAAACAGGCCAAGGAAGTCCTTTCCTTCCTCGTCAACGAGCGGGTGCTGGTCAAGGTCAAGGAAGACCTGTATTTCTCCGCTCGGGCCATCGACGATCTGCAACAGCGACTGGTTTCGTTCCTCAAGGAACATGGAGAAATCGCCACGGCCGATTTCAAGGAATTGACCGGGGTGTCCCGCAAGTACATGATTCCCCTGTTCGAGTATTTCGATTCCATGCAGGTTACCATGCGAGTGGGCGAAAAGCGGATGTTGCGAACCCAGAGGTGACCTGAGCGGCATTCCGCAGGGGAAGGTTTCCAGCCCCACAAGGTAACTGCCGACAGCCGAGCAAGCGGTATTTCGACCCCTGCCGGGTTTGTTGAGAACCAACGCGGCATTCACCGTTACTTCGGCCGGTTTACGCCGGCCCGCACCCAGGAAAGGAGAAGGTAATGGCCCTACGGAGAACCGCAATTTCGATGCTTGTCGCCGTGCTGATGCTTGTCTGCGCATTTCCGGCAACGGCGGGAATGGTCATCAAGTACGGCCACGTGGCGCCGCCCTTCCACGGGCAGAGCATGGCCGCCGATCATTTCGCCAAATACGTGTTCGAAAAGACCAACGGGGCCATCGAGGTGAAAACCTTCCCCATGGGGCAACTGGGCGGTGAGCGGTCGCTGGCCGAACAGGTGCAGGCCGGAACGCTGCAGCTGGCCACGGTAAGCACCGCGGTGCTCATGAATTTCGTGCCCCAGGTGGCGGTGGCGGAGCTGCCGTTCGTCTATCCCGACCGGCGCACGGCGTATGCGGTTCTCGATTCCCCCATGCGCGACCGCCTTTTCTCCTATCTGCCGGCCAAGGGGTTCGTGGGGCTGGGCTGGACCGAAAACGAGTTCCGCGACATCACCGCCAAAAAGCCCATCCGCACTCCGGACGACCTCAAGGGCGTGAAAATCCGGGTCATGGAAAGCCCCATCTACCTCGACACCTTCAAGCAGCTCGGTGCTTCCCCCGTGGGGATTCCCTTCCCGGAAATCTACAACGCCCTCCAGCAGGGCGTCATCGACGCCCAGGAAAACCCGCTCTTCACCTCGATCCTCATGAAGTTCACCGAGGTGAACAAATACGTGACGCTTACCAACCACTTCCTCACCGAATGCATCGTCATCTGCGGGGTGGATTTCTGGAACTCGCTCAAGCCCGAGTACAAAAAAATCTTCATGGACGCGGCGTACGAGGCGCAGTTCGTCAACCGGGGGGGCACCATGTCCCAGATGCTGAGCCTGCCCAAACTGGGCATCAGCGTGGCCCAGTATTGCCGGCAGAACAACATCGAGGTTATCGAACTGACCCCTGCCGAGCGGAAAGCGTTCAAGGACGCCTGCAAGCCGGTGTGGGACAAGTATCGCCCCATCGTGGGACCCGAACTGTTCGACGATTTCGTGTCCACGGTGGATGCCATGAGCAAACGATAAACCGTCGCCATACGCCCGAGTACGCAAAGGAACCGTTCGCCGGGGTGGCGGCCGGCACGCCTTATCGACAGCACGGAAGGAGGCTTTGCGGCCTCCTTCGTTTTCGGAAATATGAAGTGAAGAAGCTTTTTCATTGGTTCAATCTGCTGGAGGAAGGCACCCTCTGCTTTGTTCTGCTGGGGCTGGCCTGCATGGCGTTCGTCCAGGTGGTGTCGAGGTACGTGTTCCACTACAGTTTCAGCTGGTTTGAAGAACTGGGAAGGTACCTGGGCATTTTCATGGCCTTTCTCGGGGCGAGCATCGGGGTGAAGTACGGGGCGCACTTCACCATGGACGCCCTCGTCCGCCAGCTTCCGATTCGGGCTGCGGGACTGGTGCGAAGCGCGGTCAACGTGCTGAGCGGCATCTTCTTCCTGGCCGTGGTCTGGTTCGCCCTGCTTCAGGCCTCAAAACTCAGAAGATACGGAGTTACGTCGGCGGCCCTGAGGATCCCCATGTATCTGGTGTATCTGCCGATTCCCGCCTTTTCGTTCAGCATGGCCGTTCGCTTTTTCCTGCGCGCCCGCACGGAATGGGGGGTGTTTCTGAGAGGAAATCCGGGGGGAGGAACGGGTTCGTGATCGTCACCCTGCTCTCGGTATTCACGCTGCTTCTGCTGACCGGCATGCCCATCGCCGTTCTATTGGCCGTCACCACCGCTGTGGCGCTCGCCGTGCATACCTCGACTCCCCTGCTGATGATCCCCCAGCAGCTGTTCAATGCGCTGGACAACTTCGTGCTGCTGGCCATCCCGTTCTTCATCCTGGCCGGCGGAATCATGAGCGAAGGAGCCATATCCCGCAGGCTCGTGGCGATCATCAACGTGCTGGTGGGATCGTTCCGGGGCGGCACGGCCATTGCGGGAGTCATCGCCTGCATCTTTTTTGCCGCGCTGTCGGGTTCCAGCCCCGCCACGGTCATCGCCATCGGCTCGGTCATGATCCCGGCGCTGGTCAAGGCGGGATACAAAGAAAACTTCTCCATCGGACTCATTACCTCCGCCGGGTCGCTGGGCATCGTCATTCCCCCGTCCATCCCCATGATTCTCTATTGCATGGTAATGAACGTCAGCGTGGCCGAGCTGTTCATGGCGGGGGTCGGGCCGGGGTTGCTCATCGGCCTCGTGCTCATTGGATACACGTATTTCATGGCGGTTCGCCACAACTGGCGCCATCGCCGCAGATACACGTCCCGGGAAGTGCTGCACACGGTGCGCGAGGGGATATGGGCGCTGCTCCTGCCGGTAGTAGTGCTGGGCGGCATCTACTCGGGCATCTTTACCCCCACCGAGGCGGCCGCCGTGTCGGTCGTCTACGCGCTGGCCGTGGAACTCGTCATCTACCGCGAACTGACGCTGCGCAGGCTGTTCAAGGTGTGCAGGGACGCCGCCGTACTCTCTTCCTGCCTGCTCTTCATTCTTTCCTGCGCCATGACCTTTCTGTGGCTGCTCACGTCCGAAGGCATCCCCGCGCAGGTGGCCGGTGCGGTGATGAACGTCACGGACACCTGGTGGAAATTCCTCCTGGCGGTCAACCTGCTGTTTCTGGTCATGGGCATGTTCATGGACGACGTATCGGCCATGCTCATTCTCTCGCCGCTGTTTGCGGAAACGCTCCGGCAGTTCCACATCGACTTGGTGCATTACGGCATCATCATGGTTCTGGCCATCGAGTTCGGCTTCCTTACGCCGCCCTTCGGACTCAACCTTTTCGTGGCCATGGGCTTGACCGGCAAATCGCTCCTCTATGTGGCCCGAGCGGTGCTGCCTTTTCTTTTTCTCCTGCTCTTCTGCATGCTCCTGGTGAATTTTATTCCCAAGTTGTCTCTCTTTCTCCCTTCCCTGCTTCTGCGATGAACTTTATTTCGCACGTTCCTTTGATTTAGAAATCTATTCCTTTACTTCTCTTCGTATCTTGCGTTATCCTGAGCGAAACACGCATCGGAATCGTTCCTTCGGGGGATGCCGAGCGGCGGCCGCACGACCAGCCTTTCACCGAATCGGCGTCGATCTCCGGTAGGGAGAATCCTTTTCCATTTAGCAATTACCAACGTACCGTGATATATGATTAAGCCGGAATATATGACGGATGCATCGACGGATCGAGAAGGTTCGGGTTCGCCGCCCCTCCGGATGCTTTTCCCGGAGGAGCCCTTGAAACGTCCGATCGCGTGACTCCCGCCGGACAGCATCGTATCGAGCAAAACAATTTCGACCGCGCTCCGGAGTATTCGAAGGAATGCGCGAGCCAGGTTACTGCCGGCCGAGGTTTTTGACCGCTTCCACGGGGAACGGGATAGTGTGGAACAAACACTGAGCGCTTCGACTGCCACCCCATTGCATCCAGTCGGTGCATTGATGCAGTTCGGCAGCTGTGTCTTCACGGGGAGGTTCACTCACCGACCCGGATCGGGATATGCGAATGACGACGCAATTACGGGTTCTCATTGTGGAGGATTCGGAGGACGACTGTCTCCTTCTGCTGGACCGGTTGAGGAGAGGCGGCTACGACCCCCTCTACCAAAGGGTGGAGACGGAGAAGGAGATGGAAGAGGCGCTTGATCGGCGGAAATGGGACATTATCCTCTGCGATCACGCCTTGCCTTCCTTCAGCGCTTTCGGGGCGCTCGCCCTCATGAAAAAGAAGGGGCTGGATTTCCCCTTCATCATCGTATCCGGGACGGTGGGCGAGGAAACGGCCGTCAAGGCCATGAAAGCCGGCGCCCACGATTACCTCATGAAAGACAACATGGCGCGGCTCCTGCCGGCCATCGAACGCGAGCTGCGCGAGGCCAAGGAGCGCAACAAGCGACGGCGGACCGAGGAGGCGCTGCGTGCTTCCGAAAAACGATACCGCGAACTCTTCGATTCAATCAGCGACATCATCTATACCCAGGACATGGAAGGACGGTTTACGACCGTAAACCTGGCGCTGGCCAGGACCTTCGGCGTTCCGCGCCACAAACTCGTCGGCCACAAACCCGATGAATTCATGAAACAGGCATTCCGCGACGAGTTCCGGAACGTATACCTCAAGGGATTGAAAGAACAGGGCCATTTCGAAGGTACTTCCCTCTATTTCGACGTCGAGGGAAAGAGGCATTACATCGAATATCGCAGCATCCTCGTACAGGGCGAGGGCGGCTCCATGCTCATCAGCGGCTCGGGGCGGGAAGTCACCGAACGGGTCAATGCCGAAAAGCGCCTCAAGCAATTGCAGGACCAGCTGCTCCAGGCGCAGAAAATGGAAGCCGTGGGCACGCTTGCCGGCGGCATCGCGCACGATTTCAACAACATCTTACAGGCCATTCTGGGGAGCGTCCAGCTCCTCTGGACCCACTACGGACTCGACGAGACCACCCAGAAATACCTCTCCCAGATCCACAGCTCCGCCGAACGGGCCGGAGAATTGGTCAAACGACTCCTGACCTTCAGCCGCAAGGTGGAAACGAATGTCCACTCCCTCGATCTGAACGACATGGTGACTCAATCGGTAAAAATCCTGGAGAGGACCCTGCCCCGAATGATCGAGCTGGACGTGTCGCTCGCCGCCACGCTTCCCCGTATCAAGGGCGACGACAATCAGCTCGAACAGGTGCTGCTGAACCTGGGGGCCAATTCGCGCGACGCGATGGAAGACGGAGGAAAAATCACCATCAGGACGGAGGCGGTGGAGGTGCAGGATGAGCTTTGCCGCCGAAACGTGATCGGTTTCACCGGTCCGGCCGTGAAGCTTTCTTTTTCCGATACGGGGTACGGCATGGACGATGAGACCATGAAGCACATCTTCGAGCCCTTCTACACCACCAAGGAGGTGGGCAAGGGCACCGGACTGGGGCTGGCCATGGTGTACGGGATCGTCAAAAGCCATGACGGAGCCATTCTCTGTTCGAGCACCCCGGGATCGGGAACCACCTTCGAAATTTTCTTTCCGGTTCCCGCACATGAAATGGTCCAACCAGCCGGGACGGGCACTCCGAAACGCGTTACCAAGGGAGGGACGGAAACGATCCTTCTGGTGGACGACGATGAAGCCATTGTGGACATCGGACGGAGTATTCTGGAGCGGTTCGGCTACGTCGTCGTTACCGCATCGAGCGGGGAGGACGCGATCAAGCTGTACCGCGAGATCGGAAGGAACATCGCCTTGGTGATCCTGGATCTGAGCATGCCGGGCATGGGGGGGTCCAAGTGTCTGAACATACTCCTGCAGGCGGATCCAACCGTTAAGGTACTCATCGCCAGCGGCTATTCGGCGGACATGCAGATCGGCGACATGGCCGCCATGGGAGCGGCCGGGTTCATCGGCAAGCCGTTCCGCCTGGACGAACTGCTCCGGAAGGTGCGGGAAATACTGGACGCCTGAATGTTTTTCAATAACTTGCGTTCGCCCTTCTCTACATCAGGGCGAACGGGCCGTTCAATGACCGAGGGCAACTTTGACCGTTCGTACTGAGGTATCGAAGTACAACGGTCCGACTCATCACTGTGTCAGAAAGCTATCCCGGAATTCAGTGAAACACTATTGCAGGTTAGAAAAACCCCGCGCAATCCCCCGTAGACGCACCAGCGGCAGGCTCCACCGGGAACATCAGCCGAGAGTGACGGCCGCCTTGAAGCCGCTTTCTATGGCCCGGGCGGCGTTGGAGGCGGAAGCGGCGTCCCCGATGGCGGTCACCTTTCCCGGCATGCGGGATTCGAGTTCCGCGGACAGCGTGTTCACAGGCTCGGCCCCCACCGCCATCACCACGCTGTCGGCGGGAATACGGGTTTCCTTTCCGGCCTTGTCGCGGCAGACGACACCGTCGGGCAGGATTTCCGCCAGCGCGGTCCCCGGCATCACCTTCACTCCATAGAGGTCCAGCTTCTTCAGCACCACCCAGCGGGTGGAGGGGCCGACGTCCTTACCCACCTTGGGCAGCATCTCCACGACGGTCACTTCACGGGTCCCCCTGGTCATCAGCTGCCGGAGCACTTCCGGGGATTCGGCCTGATGGAGCATGAGGAATGCGAGCTGGCGGGGGGTGAGCGTGCCGATCTTGGCCAGATGGATGGCCGTTTCCAGCCCCACGGCGCCGCCGCCCACCACCACCACTCTGCGGCCCGTCTTCGCCCGGTCCTGAAGCACATCCCAGGCATTCACCACAATGTCCCGCCCGATTCCCGGAATGGGCGGCAGCAGCGGCCGGGCCCCCGTGGCCACGAACACCGCGTCGTAATCGTCGGCGGAAATGGATTCGGGAGTCACTCCTTCCCCCAGCTTCACCATCACCCCGGCCTTGGGCAAAACGGCACCGTAGTAGCGGAACATGTCGCCGAAGTCGTATTTTTCCGTGGGTTCGCTCCACCACCGGATCTGTCCGCCGAGCCGTTCCTCCTTCTCGCACAGGGTCACGGTGTGCCCCCGCTGGGCGGCCCTAAGCGCCGCCTCGCAGCCCGCGGCCCCGCCCCCCACCACGAGCAGCCGTTTGGGATCGGTCGCCGGAGTGATCTTCACCCGGAATTCCTCGCCCGCCTCGGCGTTGACCAGGCATCCCACCGGCTTGAGCTGGAAAACATGGTCGAAGCACTTCTGATTGCAGGCGATGCAGGATCGTATCTCGTCGTCCCGTCCTTCCGCCGCCTTGATGGGCAGGTCCGGGTCGGCAATGAGGGAACGGCCGATGCACACCAGGTCACCGAACCCTTCGGCCAGGGCTTCCTCGGCGCTCCGCGGACGGTTGAACCGGTTGCTCACCGCCACCGGGACGGTGACCGCCTCGCGGATGCCCCTGGCCAGATATGCGAATCCTCCGCGCGGAAGGTCCGCCGTGATCTGCGGCACGCGCGTTTCGTGCCAGCCGCCCGTGACGTTGATCAGGTCCACCCCCGCCTGTTCACAGGCGCGGGAAAATTCACGGGTCTCCAGGTTCGTGTTGCTGCCGGGCACGAAGTCGTTGCCCGCCACGCGGATCCCCACGCAGAAATCGGCTCCCACCGTGTCCCTCACCGCGCGCACCACTTCCAGACCGAAACGCATGCGGTTTTCCGGCGATCCGCCGTATTCGTCCGTCCTTTGGTTGATCACCGGGGAGAGAAACTGGCAGATGAGGTACCCGGCCGACCCCAGTATTTCCACCATATCGAACCCGGCTTCCTTGGCCCTGCGCGCGGCGGAGGCGAAGTGGTCGACGACCATGCGGATTTCGTCGAGGGTCATCTCCTTGGCTTCTTCACGGGTGAAAACGGAGCGATGGCCGGATGAGGAGAGCGCCTGGCGGCGGATAAACGCGCTGTGGGCATAGGCCCCGGCCATGTAGAGCTGAGCCCCTATTTTTGCGCCGTGCGCGTGGCTTGCATCGGTCAGTGCACGCAACCCCGGGATGTATTCGTCCTTGTGCAGCCCGATCATGTTGAGGCCGCCCGACCATTCGTCGATGATGCATCCCCCCACGATGATGAGGCCCACGCCTCCCATGGCCCGTCGCTCGTAGAAGCGGATGAGCCTTTCGGTCACCGAACCGTCCGACACATAGTTCAGGTGCATGGCGGGCATGACGATGCGGTTGCGCAGTTCCATGCCGTTGATGGTAAGGGGCGCGAACAGGTTCGGATAGCTCATCGGTCGCTCCTGCAGAAATATGGTATGTGGGGTTTCGTATTCGGGCCGGAAAGAATCTTGCGGCCCAAGGCGCAGACAACAACTTCCCCTTTACCGGCGCGATGTCGCACCGGCGCATTCGGAGAAATCCGCCCGTTCCCGATATGCGGGAACGGAGTGAATTACAGCGTGACCTGCCTGACTTCGATCATGTGGGGCAGCGCACGCAATTCCTCAAGCACCTGATTGGAAACCGGGGCATCCACCTTTATGAGGGCCATGGCCCGGTCGCCAGCCTTATTGCGGGCCAGATGCATTTTGGCGATGTTGATTTCGTACTTGCCCAGGGTGAGTCCGATGTTGCCGATGACGCCGGGACGGTCGTAGTTGTGCGTGAGCAGGATGTTTCCGCTGGGAACCGTTTCGGTCACGAACTCGTTGATGCGCACGATGCGCGGTCCGTGATCGGTGAAAACCGTGCCCGCCAGGGAGAATTCGTCGGTTCTGGAACTCACCGTCATCTTGACCAGTTCGGCGAACCCCTCGGCCTCGGCCGACTTGTTTTCGAATACCTTGATGCCCCGTTTCTGCGCTTCCAGGGGGGCGTTGATGATGTTCACGGCTTCGCTCACCACGGGGTCCAGCAACCCCTTGAGTACGCCGTTGGTGAGGAGCGATACTTCCAAGTCGGCCAGTTTGCCCGAGTATTCGATGTCCACCCGCTCCACGGTTTCCACGTGTACCTGCGACAGGAACCGCCCCATGCTCTGCACCAGGTCGAGATAGGGGGCAAGCTTGTCCATGTCCTTGAGCGCGGAGGCGGGCAGATTCACCGCGTTGACGATGCTCCCCGCGGCGAGATAGCCGCCGATCTGTGTGGCGATGGTTTCGGCCACCTTCACCTGGGACTGTTCGCTGGAAGCTCCCAGATGGGGGGTGAGGATCACGTTGGGCTGAGCCAGCAGCGGGTTGTCGCTCAGAGGCGGTTCGTTGGAAAAAACGTCCAGGGCCGCGCCCGCGACGTGGCCCGACTGCAGGGCCTCGTTCAGGTCTTCCTCGTTGACGATCCCGCCCCGGGCGCAGTTGATGATGCGTACTCCCTTCTTCATCCTGGCGATGGATTCCCGATTGATCAGGTTGCGGGTGTCTTCGGTGAGGGGGCTGTGCAGCGTGATGAAATTCGCCGAGCGGAAGATAGTGTCCAGGTCGGCCAGACTCACGTTCAGCTTTCGGGCCGCCTCCGGGGAGAGATAGGGGTCGAAGGCCACGACGTTCATGCGCAGTCCGATGGCCCGTTCCGCCACCAGCTTGCCCACGTTGCCGAGTCCGATGATGCCGATGGTCTGGCCGGATACTTCCGTTCCCATGAACTTCTTCTTTTCCCATTTGCCCGCGCGCATGGATGCGGTGGCCTGGGGAATGTGTCGAGCGAGCGCCAGCATCATGGCGACGGCGTGTTCGGCGGCGGCGAGGGCATTGGCGCCCGGCGTGTTCATCACCAGAATGCCGTGGCCGGTGGCTGCTTTCACGTCGATGTTGTCCACCCCGGTTCCGGCCCTGCCCACTACCCGCAATTCCGTTCCCAGCTCCAGGAGACGTGCGTCCACCTTGGTACGGCTCCGCACGATCATTCCTTGGTAGGAGCCGATGACGGTTTCCAGCTCCTCACGGTTGATGGACGTTCTGTCGTCTACTTCCACGCCCGGCGTTTTGCGCAGAATTTCCAGACCCTCGGGATTCAGTCCGTCACAAATGATCACTTTCATCGTTTTCCGTAACGTCTCCATACCTTACCCGCTTCCGTGTACCCTCAATATCCTGTTTTCGTCGATCTTCGGCCCGAACAGAACCCATCCCCCGGTCGAAATCGCAAAATTGTCGAAATCGGCCTTGTTCCTCCGACGGTTTCCCGCGATAACGAAAAGCGGAGAGCTTTTTTTACCCCATGAGCCCGCTCCTGTTGCTAAATCACAAACCACGCGGGGAATCAAGGGCATTTCGGCGCACGGTTTCCCGTCATGAGAGCAAACAAGCCGTAAATTACTTCATTTTTGTAGCAATTCAAACGAATTATTACCTGTGCGTAAGCAATAAGGAACAGCGGTATTTTATGACTGTCCATTATATTTCACTGATATCTTTCGCATTCTTCGTCAATGTCGCCCGCTGGCATGCCGGTTGCTCTCCATGCGGTACCGCACCATTTTATTCCTGCTACCGGAGGTAGAGAAGTGATGAACTCAGGGGACACCGCTTTTCTGTTGGTGTCATCGGCACTTGTCTTGCTGATGACACCGGGCCTTGCGCTTTTTTATGGAGGCATGGTCCGATCGAAAAATGTTTTATCAACGCTCATGCACAGCTTCGTGTGCATGGGCATCGTCACCATCGTCTGGGTGCTATGGGGGTACAGCCTGGCGTTCGGGGACGACATCGGCGGCTTCATCGGGGGATTCGGCAAGTTCGCGCTCGCCGGAGTGGGCGCCAAGCCTTTGGAGGGCTCGACCATTCCGGAATCGGTCTTCATGATTTTTCAGTTGATGTTCGCCATTATTACTCCGGCACTGATTTCAGGGGCAGTGGCGGAACGCATAAAATTCAGCGGTTATTGTCTTTTCATCCTGCTGTGGTCCACGTTCGTCTATAGCCCCCTGGCCCATTGGGTATGGGGCGGCGGCTGGATCATGAAAATGGGGGCGCTCGATTTCGCCGGAGGAACCGTCGTGCATCTGAGTTCCGGCACCTCGGCCCTGGCGGCCTGCATCATGCTGGGCAAGCGCCGGGGCTATCCACGGGAGAGAATCATGCCCCACAGCCTGCCCATGACCATCGTCGGGGCCGGCCTGCTGTGGTTCGGCTGGTTCGGATTCAACGCAGGGAGCGCGCTCGCCGCCAACGCTGTGGCCGGCAACGCCTTCGTCACCACCCACATCGCCACTGCCGCCGCGGCCATTACCTGGATACTGGCCGAATCCATCCATTCGGGCAAGGCCACGACCCTGGGGTTCGCCTCGGGCGCGGTAGCCGGTCTTGTGGCGATCACGCCGGCCTGCGGCTTCGTGGGGCCCATATCGGCCATCGTCATCGGCATGGGCGGCGGATTTATCTGCTACACGGCCGTGATGTCCAAGTCCAAACTGGGCTATGACGACTCTCTGGACGTGGTGGGCGTTCATGGCGTAGGGGGAACCTGGGGCGCTCTGGCCACCGGTCTGTTCGCCACCACGGCCGTCAACCAAGCGGGCGGCAACGGTCTGTTCTTCGGCAACATGGGGCAGGTGGGCATTCAGCTTCTCTCCATCGTGGCCACCATTGCCTTTGCATTTGTGATGACGGTAATCATATACAAGCTGGTGGACGCCATCGTCGGCATGCGCGTGAAGGACGAGGATGAAGTCAGGGGACTCGATCTTACACAGCACAGTGAAGCCGCCTATACGACAGTGTAAACGGGAATATGCGGCAATGGCGGAACATTGCGTTTCCGTCATTGTCGCCGGACAAGGGAGCATCGTCCAATCGAGAGGCAGGGGTAGGGGTTTCGACAGCAGCAACGTAGGCCACGGGCGACCGTAACGGCCGCTGAACGGGAGGTGTACGGTGAAGAAGATTGAAGCCATCATAAAACCGTTTAAACTTGACGAAGTGAAGGAAGCTCTCTCAAAGATCGGCATCACCGGAATGACCCTGACCGAAGTAAAGGGCTTCGGCCGCCAGAAGGGCCACACGGAAATCTACCGGGGTTCCGAATATACGGTTGACTTCGTACCCAAAGTGAAGATTGAAGTGGTGGTTGGCTCCGGACTGGCCGACGAAGCAGTGAGCGTCATTCAGAGTACCGCCCGAACGGGGGAAATCGGCGACGGCAAAATTTTTGTAAGCAGCCTTGAGGAGTCCATCCGCATCCGAACGGGTGAACGAGGCAAGGACGCCATCTGATTTTCAACTCCGCTTCGCGCCGTCCGGTTCTCTCTCCAGGCCCCGGACCGTACGGGCGGCGGATAGTATGCTTGTAGTGCCGCGTCGCAAAGGAAATCCGGAGCCGCAATGATACCGCACAGACCGACCGCATACGGGGCAAAACTGTTGATACCCGGTTTTTGTTCCCACCCGGGAAATGCGGATCGTTGCACGGCGCCCTTTTCCTTTCGAGACCGGCACGCACAGGAGAAACAGTCGAGGAAAAGATGTCAGAGCTTGCTCCACACCATGGAGAAAAATGGCAGGTTCCAGTGGAAGGCACCCCCCTAGAGAGGCTGAAAAAGACTCGTGAGGAACTCGTCGCCCGATTTCTCTCCGGGAGGGAAGCCCAATTCCTCAGCCGCCACGCCGGCGCGTTCGACGAGTATTTTCGCTCGAGCTATGAGGAGAGCGCAGTCGGTCCCCGTATGGGCATCGACAAGAATCCCTACGTCTTCATCGCCCTGGGCGGTTACGGTCGGATGGAACAATGCATCCACTCCGATGTGGATGTCCTCGTCCTTTTCAAGAAGAAAGTCCCCGCCGCCGCAAAGGAACTGGTGCGGGAACTATTCTACCCGCTCTGGGACCTCGGGCTGGAGGTGGGCTACTCCACCAGGAGCTTGAGAGAGTGCTGTTCCATGGCCGCGGACGATTTCGAGATACTCACCGCCCTCCTCGACTGCCGGTTCGTGTGCGGCATGTCCCATCTGTTTTCCGAACTCACGGAACAACTCCACGAAAAGGTGATTCGAAAGCAGCGCCGTGCCTTCACGCAATGGCTGGCGCAGTGGACCGCCGAACGCCACGCCAGATTCGGCGATTCCAGCTATCTTCTGGAACCCAACCTGAAGGACGGCCAGGGCGGGCTGCGGGATTATCACACCACTCTGTGGCTCGCGCACTCCGTGTACAACCTGCGTGAACCGAGGGAAATGGTGTACGCAGACCTTCTCACCCACCAGGAATACGAAGAACTGCAGCAGGCCCTCTCGTTCATCTGGGAAGTACGCAACTGGCTGCACCACCTCACCGGCCGTAAGGCCGACCAGCTCTATTTCGAACACCAGATCAAGGTGGCCGAGGCGCTGAAATACCAGAAGGTCAACGGTCAGGAGCCCGTGGAGCGTTTCCTGGGCGAGTTGCACGGACACATGGAGCTGCTCAAGCGCCAGAACCTCATGCTCCTGCAACGGGTGGCGCCGGTACGACAGGGACTTCGGCTGGTAAAGCCCCGCAAGCGCGTCACCGTGGCGGGATTGGAGATAGAGAACGACAAGCTGAAGTTCGAGACGCCCGAAATTATCCTCCAGAAACCCCACCTGCTGATCAAGATATTCGAACAGAGTTCCCGGCTCGCTCTGCCCATCAGCACGTCGGCCAAACGGCTGGTTCACGAGTTTTCCTACCTGGTGGACGACGAATTCCGTTCCGACAGGACCGTGGTGCAGGCAATGCAGCGCATCGTCAGCGATCCCCCCCGTACCTTCAACGTGATGGACGAAATGTACTTCTGCGGGCTCATGACCGAACTGTTCCCGGAACTCAAGGACATAGTGAATCGGGTGCAGTACGACATCTACCACGTGTTCCCCGTGGACAAGCATTCGCTGCGGGCGTTGGAAAACGTGAAGAAGTTCGCTCGTGAGGAACGGGACGGCGAACACGACCTGTTCCAGGACATCTACCGGGAGCTGAAACGGCCCGACCTTCTGCTGTGGGCCACCTTTTTCCACGACATCGGCAAGGGGATGGTAGGCAAGGACCATGCCGTGGCGGGCGAGGAACTGGTCAGGACCATTTTCACGCGCATGGAGTTTCCGCCCAATGACGTGGATACCATCGCGTTTCTGGTGCGGCATCATTTGCTTCTGGTGCACACGGCACAGAAGCGGGACATCAACGACGAAATGGAAGTTGTCCAATGTGCCCGCACTGCCCATGACACCGAACTGCTCAAAATGATCTATCTTCTCACGGTGGCGGATTCCATGGCCACCGGCCCCAAAGCCTGGAACGACTGGTCCGACGTACTCTACCGTGATCTCTTCTTCAAGGCCAGACGCATTCTGGCCAGAGGGGAACTGGCGTCGCCCGCCGCCAGCGAATCGGTAAAGCGGAAACGGGAAGCGGTATTCGCCTCCCACTCCACCATGTCGGAGAAGGAACTGGAGGCGGTTTTCAATTCTTTTTCTCCGCGTTATGTCCTCTATACCCCTGAAAAAGACATCACGGCCCACATCGAATTGTACCGAAAGCTACTGGACAATCCTTTCGTGTGGGACGTTCAGATGCACTCCAAGCGCAAATACCGGATAGCCACCATCTGCGCCAAGGACCGTCCAGGGCTGTTTTCCAAAATGGCCGGTGTTTTCACGCTGAATAATCTGGACATCATGAACGCCCAGATTTACACGTGGCGAAACCAGGTGGCCATGGATATTTTTACCCTCAAGGCACCCCCGGACGAAACGAGGGAAGACGAAACCTGGAAGCGCGCCGCCGAGAACCTCAAGGATGCCCTGGACGGATCGCTCGATCTTTCCGTCGCCCTGGCCAAGAAATTCGAGGGTCCCTATAACGCCGGGCACCGGCTCCGTCTCAAGCCGCCCAAGGTGGTGGTGGACAACAATTCCTCCGCTTTCTCCACCATCGTCGAAGTGTACACCTACGATTACCCCGGCCTGCTCTATCGTATCACCGATGCCCTTTTCCGTTGCAAGCTCGACGTGAAAGTGGCTAAGATCGGGACCAAAGTTGACCAGGTGCTGGATGTGTTCTACGTACGCGACCTCGAGGGTCAGAAGGTCGACGATCCCAAGCAGGTGGAGGCCATCCAAAAGGCGCTCGAACCGGTGACGCAGTTCCCGTCGGAAGACGAATAGAGGATACCGTCATGCCCAGGATTTTCAAAATCCCGCAAGTGGAACTACAAACGAAGGAATCGCCGCTTCCCGCGTTTGCATGGAAAACGAGCGCCCGACTGGCGAACCTGGTGGGCGCGAAACATCTTCAGTTCGACATCCGCTCCCTGGATCCGGGGAAATTCTCCTTTCCCTACCACTTTCATCGAAACGCGGAGGAATTGTTCCTCATTCTTTCCGGAAAGGCCACCTTGCGCTCGCCGGACGGTTACAAGGAGTTGGAGGAAGGCGACCTGGTGTTCTTCGAAATGGAAGCGTCGGGGGCCCATCAGATGTACAACCATACGGACTCGCCGTGCCTCTATCTGGACATCCGGACCACGGTGGGGATCGACGTTTGCGAATACCCCGATTCCAATAAAGTGAACATACTGCCCTACATGGAAGTGTACGAAAAGGCTTCCCGTGCGGATTACTATCGGGGGGAGGAAGACGTCGAAAGCCGGTGGCCCGAGGAAATCGTCAAAAAGAAGGCCGGACCCGCCGACCGGGAATAACCCTGCGGGGCGGGCCTTGATAAATGGTCGGAAAACGGACATGATGCCCTTTCGGGATGAATAGCTGAATTTGAATATGAACGACCATGCCTTATTCGGGTTCAACCGGGTGTGTCGGGGATGCGCAGATGGAGTCGAGCGATACCAAAAACAGAATGGACCGGATTGTTGCCGATGCCAGAAAGGAACGGGAGCAACGGGAGAAAACCTACCGTGAGCGGGCGTTAAAGCTTTTCCCCTGGGTCTGCGGCCGGTGCGGGCGTGAATTCAGCGGCAAGAGGCTTCGCGAACTTACCGTCCACCACAAGGACCACAATCACGACAACAATCCGCCGGACGGCAGCAACTGGGAACTGCTCTGCATTTACTGCCACGACAACGAGCATTCACGGCTCGATGTGGCCGAAGCGTACGCCGGTGACAACGCAGGCGGGGAACCGAAGCAGGCTTCCACCCTCCACACGCCGTTCGCCGCGCTCGGGGACCTGTTGAAGAGTAAGAAATAACATCCGGTACACAACCGGAAAATCACGGGCTCGTCAATCCTTGGGCGGTTTTGCTACAATCTGGTAGCGGAGCTTTTGCCGGCCGAACTCTTTTGCTTTTTTCACGCTGTTTCCCATGTAGATGTCGAAATGATTGGCCCCTTTGTGCTCAGCCATCCGGTCCTTCACCTCGCACGTACCGAGCCCCTCTATTCTGACCTTGGTCCCGAAGTCCAGCGCGTTGTTGGCAAGGACGCATTGCGACGTGTCGCGGAGGTCCGAACCGTCCGCGGTAACGTACGGGTGTTTATCGGTTTCCGCTTTCCTGGCCGTGTAGGCGGTGAAAATACCGGTTTTAGCGTGATGGTTCGTGGTGGAGACATCCGCTTCCACCATAGGGGGATATGCTTTGCCCGCTTGCGCCGGCGCGGAGGCGAACAGCCCGGCCGCTTTGGGCGGCCCCTCGTTGTTCATGGTCCAGGGTAAAGGATACACCACCCAGGCAGCGAAGACCGCTATCATTACAACTCCCAATACGAATCTCCCCTGCATCTGATGTTTGCTCATGGCTTTCCTAAACCTTTGGTACGGTATATTAGCGCTGTTTCATTTCTTTTTTCATCTTACTACATATTCAATCGATGGAACGACATTTCGGCAAAACTATCGCTTTCTTTTATTATACACACCGAACCAATTCATCGCCATAGTCCCCGCTGACGATTTTGCACGATGTCTATAAGTCACTTGAAAAAGGTAATAAATGGTCATACTATGCTGTTGTCGTGATTGCCCGCAGTAGCGCCGGTCTCTCGCGTGAAAGGGAAAAGCCGAGTTCATTTGCGAACCGGGCAGGTACGAATCGAACGCACGCAAAGCCATTCGTGGTGCGGTATCGAGCCATGAACGGCTCGGGGCGAACTCGCTCACGCCTCTGCTTGAATGAAAAAAAGGGGGTGCCGCTCACGTCGCGGCACTCCCCCTCGTTGTCGTGCGAGCCCGCATCCATCGCGGACTGTGCGATTCCCTCGTTTCCCTTACAGAAGCCGGGCGCCCAGTTCGGCAACCAGCGACCGCTCCCCCTTGACCAACGTGACGTGCCCGGTGATCTCCTCGTCCTTCAGCTTCTCCACCAGATAGGTGAGGCCGTTGCTGCTGGCGTCGAGATACGGATGGTCGATCTGGTCGGGATCGCCCGTAAAAACGATCTTGGTGCCTTCGCCCACCCGGGTAAGGAGCGTCTTGACCATGTTGGGGGTGAGGTTCTGCGCCTCGTCGCAGAGGATGAACTGACCCGGAATGCTGCGGCCGCGGATGTAGGTAAGCGCTTCCATCTCCAGCGATCCCCGCTTCTGCAGGTCTTCCAGGATGCCGAGGGGGTCGGCGCAGTTGCCGAGCAGGAACTCCAGATTGTCGTAGATGGGCTGCATCCAGGGGCGGAGCTTCTCCTCCTTTGAGCCGGGAAGATAGCCGAGATCGTTCCCCATGGGAATAACGGGCCGCGTGACCAGCATGCGGCTGTAGGTGTTTTGCTCCAGCACCTTTTCCAGCCCCGCCGCCAGCGCCAGCAGCGTCTTCCCGGTACCGGCTTTGCCCACCAGGGTCACCACCTTCACCGAATCGTCCATCAGCAGGTCGAAGGCGAACTTCTGTTCCTTGTTGCGGGCCTTGATCCCCCAGTATTTGGGATTTTCCGACGCAAGGAGGGCGATGGCTCCTCCCCGGTATCGGCACAAAGCGGACTGGGAAGGGTTGACGCCGTTCCTCACGATGAGAAAGCAATGGGGGGCCACCCGCGGCTCGCTTTCGGGCCAGGCCAACCGTTCCTCGCGAAAGAGGCAGTCCACCTCCTCCGCTCCCAGGTGCATTTCCTGCACGCCGTTGTAGAGCTGATTGTAGTCGACCCGATCCGAATGAAAATCCTCCGCCTGAATGGACAACACGTCGGCCTTGATGCGCAGGTTCAAGTCCTTGGTGACCAGAATGACCGGTTCCTTTTGCTCCATCTTCAGATTGTAGGCCACGGCCAGGATTCGGTTGTCGTACTTGTTCGGGTCGAGTCCCTTGGGCGGCTCCATGATCTCCTGATGGTTGAGTTCGATCCACAACATACCGCCGTCTCCGATGGGAACTCCTTCCGAAAGATGGCCGAGCCCACGCATGGTGTCCAGTTCCCGCGACACCATGCGTGCATGCCGGCCGATCTCGTCCTGACCCCGTTTGTGGTTGTCGATCTCCTCCACCACCGCCAACGGAATGACCACGTTGTTGTCCGCAAACGAGAACAAAGCTCTGGGATTGTGCAGCAAAACGTTGGTGTCCAGGACGTAGGTTTTTTTCATGCCTTCATACCTTCCTTTCGTCTGCAGGGATTTGGCCCGACGGACAACGGCCGTGCCGGCGGGACAAGAGGAGATGCGGTTTGCGGAAAAGCTCGAGCCGGGACGATAGCGTGCCGAGACATTCCGCACTTTGTTCATGGTTCCCGCCCATCCGACGCTTTCGGGGGAAAAGAGGCCATGGACGTTCCGTAATCGGGCGTCGGAACGCGGAACCGGCCTGTGGAGGGCAGTGGAGAGAAGAAAATGCGGAGGAATGGTTCCCGGGGAATGCGATCGAGGAATGGCATCGTTTCCTGTTTCGTCTTAACGCCCTCCGATTCGGTGAGAAAAAAGAAAACCGCCGGCTGTTACACCGACGGCTTTCAAAAGGAGGAAGATGCGAAAGGGCTGCTGCATGGGCCGGGAATTCCCCGACATCATAATGAAGTCGTTAAGGGGCGCAATTCTCCTTCGCATTCCGAATTCCTATCCTCACAATATTAGACAGTAATGAGGAACAACGAAAAAGACAATTATTTTCCCTGCCGAGGTGCCGGGATGTCCCCTTATTATCCTCTTTCACGTCGCGCGGACGTCTCGTTATGCACTTTTTCTGCGTTATCCGTCCCTATCCGATTCATTTGGCGGAAAGATAAAATTCACACTACGTTAACATCAAATTAACAAACGCCGTTTATTTTAGTCCAATAGAAAAAAGAAATTCCCACCGGCGAACTCCCGCGGGAGAGTACTACGATTGGAAAGGCAGGATAAATACATGCAATTTTACGTACATGAAGTTCCCGGGAGGCTTCGGGTAAAAATTCCAACCATAAAACACAACCCTGCAGGCGCCGACCGGGTGAAGGATATGATCGGCGGGCTCGGCGGGGTGCAGTCCGTTGCCGTCACGCACGTCACCGGCAGCGTTGTCGCCTATTTCGACTCCACCGCCATCAGCTCCTCCGATATCCTCTCGACCCTGAAACAGAACGGCTACTTCGACGATTCCAGAGTCATTACCAACGAAGCCTATGTGAAAGACGCCGTGTCCAAGGCCGGTCAATCGGTGAGCCGAGTAATGATGAGCTGGTTACTGGGAGCCGCGTTGGAAGACACCGGACTGGGATTCCTAGCCGCGCTCATTTAATTTCCTTTCTTCCTTCAGTTCCCGCGGGGCCAACCCGCTGAGATCCTTTACCCCTTCGCTCCCTTTTTCTCTCTTCCTTCATTTCTCATGAGGGGTTCCCTCATTTTTTTCTTCGGAGCTTCACCCGCGTCCGAACGCGCGGACTCATGTCCCGTCATCCAAGTCGGCAAAAGGAATTACGAAACGGGGATTCACCATCTCCTTCCGGGAGACGTTGCCCTCGCATATCGAAGGAAACCGCGCACCCCATCTCCTTCAGGAGATGGGGTGATGGCTTTAACCTGCAGATGCCCGAAGGCGGTATTTTGGTAGGAAAGGGTCTGGGACCCTCACTTGGGAAGGTACTGGGCCAGCAGCTCCGCCTTGTCCGTCTTCTCCCAGGGCAGGTCCATGTCCGTTCTTCCGAAGTGGCCGTACGCCGCAAGGTTCTGGTAGAACCCCCGAGGATTGAGTCGCGGGAGGCGGCGCAGGTTGAGATCGCGCAGGATGGCGGCCAACCGAAAATCGAAGTGCCGTTCCACCAGTTCGGTGAGTTCGAGGTCGTCGAGTTTCCCCGTGCCATACGATTCCACCACCAGACTGACCGGACGGGTCAGCCC
This sequence comes from uncultured delta proteobacterium, assembly GCA_963826125.1. Taxonomy (GTDB): domain Bacteria; phylum Desulfobacterota; class Desulfarculia; order JACQYL01; family CAWGVV01; genus CAWGVV01. The sequence continues at coordinate 170,098 of CAWGVV010000002.1, forward strand.
GATGGAGTAGCTGAGCATCACTTCGCATTCCTCCGCCAGGCCGGCGGCGACGATGTTCTTGGCCGCATAGCGTGCGGCATAGGCGCCCACGCGATCGATCCGGGTCGGGTCCTTGCCGCTCAGCGCATTGCCGCTCTGGCGCGAATATTCTCCATACGTGTCCACGTGGTTTTTTCTGCCCGTCAGCCCCGAATGGTGCGGCGGCCCACCCATGAACACTCCGTCCGGATTGATGAAAATCCTCGTCTTTTCATCCGGCTTCACCGTCAACTCAGAAAAAACGGGGTCAATCACGGCCGTACGCAGGTCGTCGGAGAGAGTCTTCAGGTCGGGAGTTTTCAAATCCCGCTGGCTGGCCGTGATAGTCACGCTGTGGATGCGTCGGGGCCGGCGGTCTTCATATTCCACCCCCACCTGTATTTTGCCGTCCGGCATGAGGTAGGGAAGAATTTTTTCTGTTCGAACGGTGTCCAGCCTGCGGGAAAGTTTCCGGGCGACCCAGATGGGGAACGGCAGGAACGTGGGCGACTGGTTGCAGGCAAACCCGAACAGGGTGACCTGGTGCTTCACCGGAATCTTTTCGATCTGTTCGTCGGACAGTTCGTGTTCGTTGAAAAGCGCATACTCGTCGGGCGGCGTTCCCACGGGAGAGCTGAGGATGCTGGTGCTTTTGGAATTGAAATCCTGCTGGTCGTAGCCGATGCGTTTGATCACCTTGCGCGCGACGTGCGACAGATCCACCTTGGCGCTCGTTGCGAACCGGGCGGCAATGAACACGATGGCGCTCGACACGGCGCATTCGGCCCGCACGCGGGCGGCCGGGTCCTGCATCAGAAAATGATCGACAATGGCGTCGCTGATCTGGTCGCACAGCTTGTCAGGATGGCCCTCGGTCACCGATTCCGACGTGAACATGAAGTCTTTTCTCATAGTGTGTCCCGACTTTTTGTTTTTATCAGTTCATTCACGGTCAGGGACAGAAGAGAACTTCCGGCGATGACCGCCGCGTCCATCAACGCGGGCGTCGTTATTCCGAGGAGCCCCCTCAATCCGGGAATCACCATGGTGAGCGCCTGCAGCACCAGCGATCCACCCACGGCCAGGGTAAGGTATCCGTTGCGGGGAGGATGCTCCCGTGTGAAGATGCTGTGGTTCTCCGACCGGCACACGATCGCGTGCAGCAACTGACCGATGGTGAGACTCTGAAAGGCAATGGACGTAGCCTGCGCACCCAACCCGTACCGCGCCAGCCCGTAGAGGTACGCACCCAGCGTGGTTCCCGATATCACCGAGGATTCGACGACCATCTTCCGGTAGTCGCGCCCCGAGAAGAGCGGAGCCTCGGGGTCCCGGGGCTTCCTTTCGAGGATGTCCGGTTCCGCCGCTTCCATGGAAAGGGCCAGCCCCGGAAAAATGTCCGATATGATGTTGATCCACAACAACTGCATGACGTTCAGCGGCGCGCCCACGCCCCCGGCGAGCGCCGCGAACATGACCATGATTTCGCTCAGATTGGTGGAAAGGAAGAAATGCACGGATTTCCGGATGTTGCTGTAGGTGACGCGGCCGTCACGTACGGCGATGATCAGCGTCTCCAGCCGGTCGTCTTCCAGCACCACGTCCGCCACTTCCCTGGCCACGTCGGTCCCGCTCAGGCCCATGGCGATTCCGATGTCCGCGGCCTTCAAGGCCGGTCCGTCGTTTATGCCGTCCCCGGTCATGGCCACGACCCGACCTACGGACTGCAACGCCTGGACGATTCGGAGTTTGTGGGCGGGGCTGACCCGGGAGTAGACATGCACTTTTTCGGCCAGCGCTTCCATCACCTCCGGGTTCACGGACATGAGTTCGGTGGAGTCGAGGATTTCCAACGGTTCGTTTCCGTTGAGATTGAGCCGACGGGCCACGGCGTAAGCCGTGGGGCTCTGGTCGCCGGTGATCATGACGGTCCCCATGCCCGCTGCGTGGAACATCCGCACCAAGTCCTCCACGCCCTCCCGTATGGGGTCGGTCATGCCCACGATGCCCAGCCAGGTCATGTTGTCTTCCTCGTCGGAAGCGTCGCCCTCTCCGTTCGAATCGCGATAGGCCACGCCCAGGACGCGGAGCGCTTCACCGGCCATGCGGTCGTTTTCCGCCTCGATTTCCAGCCGGTCTTCATCGCCCAGCGGCACTCTGCGGCCGTCGTCATTCATCCACCAGGAACACCGGGCCAGCACTTCCGGCGGGCTTCCCTTCATGGCCAGATACGTTCCGCCGATGGGCGCCGTGTGCAGGGTGGTCATAAACAGCCGGCTTTCGGCGCGGTGGGAGATCGAAAGGAGCGGGTATTCCTCCTTGAGAACCGATATGTCGATGCCCGAACTGATGGCGGTGTCGATGAGCGCGTTTTCGGTGGGAGAGCCGTGAAAGACGTAGCCCTCCTCATCCGTCTTTTTCTCCACCTGCGTTTCGTTGCACAGGGCGCACACCCTGAGGAGGTCCCCGATCTGCTCCATTCCCCGCGGATCGACGGATTCGTTCCCCAGGAAGAAGCCGTTGTTCCTGATGTCGATCCGGCTGCCGCCGGAGTAAATCCGGACCACGGTCATGCGATTCATGGTGATGGTGCCGGTCTTGTCCAGGCACAACGTCTGTACCGCGCCCAGCGTTTCCACTGCCTGCAATTTCCGGATAAGCACCCGGTGCTTCTTCATGTTCTGGATGCCCAGGGCGAAGTTTACGGTGGCAGCGGCCGGGAGCCCTTCCGGCACCGCCGCCGCGGCCAGCGACACGGACATCCGCAGCATCTGTAAAAATCCGTAGCCGCGCAGCATGCCGATGGCGAACACCACTCCGCAAATGCCGCTGCACAGCACCACGAGTTGATCGCCGATCCGGCCGAGGCTCTTTTCAATGGGCGTTTCCGGCGTTTCCGTGCCTTCAAGCAGAATCTGCAATTTTCCGATTTCGGTGAACCTGCCCGTGGCGACCACCACGACCAGCCCTTCCCCGCCCGTCACCAGGGTGCCCATGTAGGCCATGTTGAACCGGTCGGCGATGGGAATGTTGATTCCTTCCAGGTCGCCAGCATACTTGAACACGGGCATGCTCTCGCCGGTGAGGGTGGATTCGTCGATGCTGAGGTGCGACGCCCTGAGCACCCGGCAGTCGGCCGGTACGTAGAACCCCGGTTTGAGCACCATGACGTCGCCGATGGCCACTTCTTCCACCAGGACCTGCATGGGTTCGCCGTCGCGGATGACTTCGGCGTGGTGGTGCACAAACCGTTTGAGGGATTGGATCGTCTTCTCCGCCCTGTTTTCGGTGACGAAGCCGATGACCGCGTTGGCCACGGTGACTCCCGCGATGATGGCCGCATCGAGCAGCCCGCCCGATACGATGGAAATTCCCGCCGCCACTCCCAGCAGGGCCACGGGCAACGACATGAACTGACCGGCGAACATGGCCCAGCGCGAACGGGGTTCCGCCTCGGGAAGCACGTTCAAACCGTAGCGGTCCACGCGCTCACGCGCGTCCAACGGACTGAGCCCCCGCTCGAAATCGGTTTCCAGCACCGAAAGAAGCGACTGGTTGTCCACCAGGTGCCAGGAGTTGTCCCTCCGTTCCTCGGTGGGGAACAGGAAGTGTTTCAATTTCTCGGGGATAAGGAGGTCGGCGACGTCGATGACGGCGCGCCGGATTTTCTTTTCCTTCGGAGGAGGCGGAGCGTCTTCTGTCTTCCGCTGTCTGAACGGGATGACGCGCGGGCGGGAAGGCGGTCCGTCGTCGGTATTTTCCGGGAGAATGCCGCGAATATACTCCTCAACGTCCCAGTGGCGTACGTCGGGGGTGAACAGTACCAGGACGTTGCCGGTACCGATGTCGGCCCGCACACTCAGGACGTTGGGAAAGAAAGCGAGTTCCCGTTCCAGAAGGGCTTTCAGATACTCCGATTGCCGGAGCCCCCGAACCTTGTATCGTCCCCTTCCGGGGACTTTCGTGTGGAGCGGTTGTACCATTGGTTTCCGTTTGTTTTCCGAAGATGGAGGAGTTTCGCTTTCAGCGGGAAGGAGCGGTCCGGGCCGGTTTCCCCTGGCAAGCAGATTCAGCCGTCTTTGCCTGTTTACCCGGACCGCATGAGGAATTCGTTAGCAGTACATGTAAAGGCTATTTTTCAAGCCTTTTCTCTTCGTATTGCGGGTTCCGGATCAGATGATCGGTCCGTTGTTATGTTTTTCCATGAGCGATTTGGTGAAAACCCCGAAAGCGTACCAGAATGCGGTATACCAGGGCGGAAATTGCAGCCTGCCTCTCAATGCCTGGTAAATGCCCACTCCCACCAGGCCCGTGAAAACGGCCTCTCCCAGCCCCACTTCGCCGCCCGTAATGCTTTGCATCTTCCGGTTGGCGTCGAGAAGCGGAGAAATGATCTTCTGCGCGAGGGGGACGGGCGTGCCCGCCTTCTTCTCCAGTTCGAAGAGCCCCTCTTTCCTGGCATAAGCGGCAATGTCCTCAACACCGGGCTCTCCCCCGACGATGAGCACGCTCGCTGAATGAGGATTCACCTGAACATATTCAAGAGAGCGAAGGGTTTCGAGCTTTTGTCGAACGGTTTCGAAGTAGCCGCTGTCCGCCCTTCGCTCCGTGATCTTGATTCTCACCCTTTGGTTCGTCCTGTGCACAACCTGTGCTTGGGGAAGCATACCTGGATCCTCAATAGGGTGTTACGGTGTTTGCTGCTAGGGACTTAGCCCTCCACTACCTCGACCTTTTTGGCCGCGTCGACTTCCGCCTTGGCTTCGGCCGCGATATCCTCGATCATTTCCTGCGTCTCGGCGCCGATCACTTTCCCCTTTTCAAAGAGCAGGTAACCGCCCTTGATGGCCGCCTTGGCCAAGGGCCTGAACGCGCCCGCCAGAACCGGGATGATCACCGGAGCGACCAGCAGAGCGCCGACGCCCACCAAGAGACCCGTGCCCAGGCCGTTTTCCAAATCCAAACCCAAAATTTTCATAACACACCTCCCAATTCATCCGTTTACCATTAATAATGAAGCACCGAACCTCTTCAGCGCGTAACGAGCGGATAAGCTTTTCTTTTTCGCGCTCGATTTTTCCTCGGGGCCTTTTTATTTCATGTAAATAGAACCCCATGTTTATGTAGCCCTATGTTAAAAAGATGTCAACAGAATTATAATGGTGTAAGAAAAACAGCGAGAGAGCACTTTTTCCGTTGTCCTCCTCGGGACCCTTCTGTTACCATTCATGGTGGATTGCTTCTTTCAGGAGAAATTGCCGGGCATCGGCTAAAAGATAACCATGAGAATGCAGCGGAAATGAGGCGGCGTCCCTTTGACGACCACTCCCCTGCGGCAGTTGTGGGTGAAACCTCCATGCCAACAGGATACGCTATCTTCCAAAGAGAAGACAATAGCTTCGTTTGATGAATACATTGTTAGCGTTGCAATAATTTTTTGTTAGATTTTTATTAGCATTCCAGCCTCGGAGGTATCAATGAAACCACTCCAAGCAGCCTCCTTCCGCGTCGCCCACTCCGTGCCGGGCCGGATAAAACTCAAATCCCGCAGCCTTCGCTCCGCCCCCGCACTGGCGGACGAAGTCGAATCGAACCTTTCCTCCATCGACTTCATCGACAGCGCGGCTGTTCGCAGAACCACGGGGTCCGTCATCATCGCCTACGACCGGCGCCGGTTCTCGCCCGAGAACATCGTCGACCGGTTGGGCAAACACCTGGACATCCGCCCCCTGCCCGGCCGCGCACCCGTGTCCGAAACCGATGCCGAGGCCATGGAGTGGCAAACCATGTTCACGGGAGAAGTCTCGACGTCCAGACCGGTATTCGTCGTTCATCTGGTCAATCTGATCGCCCTGAGCGGAGTCCTGGCTTTTATTCTCGTCAAACGGTTCCTGTTCCGTTCATCCCTTTCGCAGAAAGCGCTGAGTCCGCTCGGCGGGATCGCCATGATCGCCTCCCTGCCGCTCCTCCTCCGCGCCTTGAAAGACCTGCGATCCACCGGCCGTTTCGGCCTCTTCCCCTTTCTGGTCATGGGCTGCTTCCTGGCCGTCTTCCTGGGGGAAGCCATCACCGCCATCGAGATTCTCTGGGTGCTTTCCCTCGGGCTGTTGCAGGAAGAGTATGCAACGGACCGTTCCCGCAGGGCGGTACGCGGGTTGTTCAGGATCACGGACAGCAATGTGGTCGTCCTGGTGGACGGCGCCGAAGTCGTGCTCCCCGTCTCCGGTCTCAAGATCGACGACGAAATCGTGCTGCGCTCCGGCGACAGAATTCCGGCCGACGGCGAGGTTATCCGAGGAGAAGCCCTGGTGGACGAAGCCCACATCACGGGGCGGTCGAATCCGGAATATCGAAGCGCCGGCAGCCGGTTGTACGCCGGAACCACGCTGTGGGAGGGAACCCTGTTCCTCCGCGCCGAAAAGGTCGGATCGGAGACGTATCTGGCGCGCATGCTGCGCATGGTGGAGGAATCCCTGGCCCGGCAGACCGAATCGGAAAAGAAGGCCGATGAACTCGCCCACCGCATGACCGCCACCGGTCTCGCGGCGACCGTCGGCACCCTGCTGCTCACCGGCAGCCTTTCCCGCGCTTTCTCCGTCATGCTGGTCATGACCTGCCCGTGCGCCACCGTGCTTTCCGCTTCCACCGCCGTGGCGGCGGCCATCGGCAACGCCGCGCGAAAAAACGTTCTGGTAAAGGGCGGAATCCACCTGGAACACATGAAGTACATCGACACCTATTGTTTCGACAAAACGGGCACCGTCACCGAGGACGTACCCTCCGTCATAGAAGTGGTGCCGCGCGCCGCGTGGCAGGACAGGGACACCATCCTCGGTCTGGCAGCCGCGGCCGAAAATGGAAGCAACCATCCCATGGCCAGGGCCCTGGACGAAGAAACCCGCAATCGCTCCATCGACGTCCCAAAGGTGGACAAAACGGAAGCGGTGCTGGGCAGAGGCATACGGGCGGAGATGGGTGGAGAGCCGATTCTGGTGGGCAACGGCGCCTTCATGGAGGAAGAAGGCGTGAACGTCGCCTACTTCAAGTCAAAGGCCTCCAGTCACCAGGATGCGGGCGAAACCGTGCTGTACGTGGCCCGCAAAGGCAAACCGCAGGGCATGATCGTGCTTTCCAATCAGCCCAGAGCCGAGGCGGGCAAGGCCCTCACCTGGCTGAAAACGCATACCGGAGCCCGCATCTGCCTCCTGAGCGGCGACACCGAACCCCTGGTGCGCTCCCTATCCGGCCGGCTCGGCTTCGACGAATTCAAGGCCCCCATGCTGGGGGAGGAAAAGGCGCTGTTCATCGAGAAGTTGGAAAGCGCGGGGCGCCGGGTGGCCATGATCGGGGACGGAATCAACGACGCACTGGCGCTCTCCAAGGCCACCATCGGCATCGGCATGGGCGCGGGCGGCTCCGAGGTGGCCATCGAAGCTTCCGACGTGGCGCTGGTCAAGGACGACCTCATGGGACTCGTCTTCCTGCACCGGCTGAGCGAACGGATGATGAAAACCATCGAGCAGAATTTCTGGATCGCCAACGCTACCAACATCGTCGGCATCGTCTGCGGGGGACTGGGCTGGTTTCCCCCGGTCATGGCGGGGGTTCTCCACGTGAGCCACACCATGGCCATCATGGCCAATTCGAGCCGACTCCTTTCCTGGAACCCGGCTCTTCCCGCGGATGAGGAGATTGCGGACGCCGAAGCCGCGGACTGAGGAAACACCGCGAGTCGATCCGGGGGGGCGCGTACCGCGCCCCCCCGCCTTCGAAACGACATCCCGTTTGCGTGGAATCAGCGGGCCGAATACCGGTCGTGCAGATACACGGCGAAACTTGCGGCAGGTGCGCCGGCAGCGGTGCTTGTGCACTGGCGATGCGGTCCGGCAGGTCCCCCAGCGCCACTACCGGCACGTCGCCCACCTTCCCCTCCGCCGCATCGACAGCATCGGGGCATACGAACAGGGGCTGGGGCAGATATTCGGTCTCGTAGCCTTTCCGGATAATCATGGAGAGAAAGTGGAAGACCTGCCACATATCATAAGGTTTGAAGTAATAGTACCGAACCCAGTGAAAATGGGCGTTTTCTCTACTAATTCTTCCACCAGATGCTTCTAAGCACGCCATCCTCATTCGTACATTTATTTCTAAAGTTAATCGTTAAATACTCCGACAAAATACACACGCAGCCGTTATTACTGCATGCACACTCTCGTTTGGAGAATGGACGGAGGTGAGGCATCATCGTCGCGGACACCTTTTGCCTAAGTTTGGAAATGATGGACGAACCGCGCTCTCAGCGTATTCACTAACCAAGAACGGAGGACTGAATGAAAAAAGCGTTTCTACTCGTGCCGATTCTTATGCTTTTCTGTATCGTTTCTCTTTTGGGCACCGCCCTGGCGGAAGAAAAGGCCACCAAAGATGAATGCATTGCCAAAGTCAAAGAGGCAGTGGCCATGGTTAAGAAAGACGGCCTGGAGGCTACCTTGGCGAAGATCAACGATCCCAAGGGTCCTTTCCATTGGAAGGACACATACGTGTTCTGCTACGACATGGACGCAATGCTACTGGCTCATCCCAACCCGAAACTGGTGGGGAAAAATTTCATCGGCCTCAAGGATACCAATGGAAAAGCGTTTGTTGCCGAGATAATCGGAGTGGCGAAAAGCGCCGGCGAAGGTTGGGTAAGCTACACGTGGCCCAAGCCCGGCGAAAAGAATGCTTCGCCCAAAATCAGCTACGCCTACAGAGTACCCGGCCAGGACGTTGTAATGGTGGCGGGCATTTACGAATAAATCGATAAAATAAACGCATGGTGAACCCCTCCACACGTTCGCCATGCGCCTTTCATATTTCCCGGGGGAACTATTTTAATGGATTTCCCATGGCAGAGGGCGGATTGATCTCGATCCGCTCTCATGTTCATGTGCAGGTTTGCCAAGCACCACTTCCCCTTTTTCGTCAGTGCGTTTGCACTGACGGACATGAATATCGCTCCTCCGAACGCATTCGGCAAAGTAATCGACCGGCATCCTTTGGTTATCTCACAAGTCAGACGGTCCGGGGATGTTTGAACCTCCGATTTTCCCCCGCCTATCGGGATGCGTATCGATCGTTGAGGTAGACGGCGAAACTTTGCGGCAGGTGTTCCGGCAGTGGTGCTTGTGCGGCGGCGATGCGGTCCGGCAGGTCCCCCAGCGCCACTACCGGCACGTCGCCCACCTTCCCCTCGGCCGCATCGACAACATCGGGGCATACGAACAGGGGCTGGGGCAGATATTCGGTCTTGTAGCCTTTCCGGATCACCATCGAGAGAAAATGGCAGACCTGCCACAGCTTGCGAGCGGCCGTCGCGGGCTCGTCGGCGGCGGGGAAAAACCGGCCGTCCTTCCGCACCACTTCGCTTCCCAGGAGCGCCCGGCGGATAACGAACAGTCCGCCGGGGCCGATCACCAGATGATTGCAATGGAAAAACTCGAACTGCACCTCGTGGAAGACGAAGTAACGATCGTCCAGTGCCGCCAGGACTGCGGCGATGCGTTGGTTGGCCGCCAGCAGATGTTCGTATTCCGTTTTCCGGAAAATCTTTTTCCACGCCATGGGGGTGATCTTCAGGGACGAGACGACGATGAAGAAACCGACCACGACGGTGGTGGGAATGATGACGGACGCCTCGCTGCGCCAGTCCCTGGAGGAGATGAGAAGAACGACGACGGTCACGCTGAGTAAGCTGAGGAGCAGGGCCATGCGCTTCAGCGAATGGGCCTTGACGTTGCTTCCGGGATACCCCTGTACGTATGCCATTTTTCCGGTCTCCTCCTCGGTTCGATCCCGGCGGACCATGGATGGCGGCCGAATACCGACGATCCGGCCGCCATGCGGTTCATCAATAGTTCGCAGCCAACCCCTCCTTGACGGCGGCGGCGGCGGTTCCGGCGGCCTCTTCCTGATGCCGTTTCACCTCTGCCGCGATCTTCTCGGGCGAGTTGCCCGGGAATACCGGTTCGGTTTCCATGTAGGCGTTTTCACGCGAGCTCCCCAGATACATCAGCGCGCACAGCAGAATCGCGGTACCCAGTCCCCATGCCGCGCCGCGCGTGGCCATCACGGCCCCGGCGATGCCCGCGATCCCCAGATCGTTGAAGGACCGGGACTTGAGCACGCCCACCCGAACGGAAACGTAACCCTGGATGAGCATTGTGGAGGCGAGTCCCACGCCGAGGATGGGTTTCACCGTGGAGACGATGGGAGCCAGGAAGTAGCCCGTCCACGTACCCCAGCGGAAGGTGCCGGCGCCGCCGTTGATGGATTCCATGGCCGCCGGGCCGTTCTTGTAGCGTTCGCACACCACTACCTGCATGGCCGCCCACAGGGGTCCGCACATGGAGATATCGGGGCCCAGAACGCTCATGATGAAGTTCCGGCTGCCGAAGATGATGTGTGAACGGTTGGCATTGTAGTTGATGTCCTCATCCGGACGATACTTCTGGGCATCCTCCAGCAGGGCCTGGGACTGGATCACGTCTCCGAATACCACGATATAGGCCGAGATGACCATGGGCAAACCGGTGAGGAACATCGTGAGCGGCGGGAAAGGGATCTTCCCGAAGATGGTCCAATCCCTGAAGAGGCCGATGAAATCCGGTCGGGTGAAGATGTTGCTGTCATAAGTCGGCCACGGGATTTCGCCCGCCAGAGGGCCTACGATGACGGCGAGGGCCAACGCCGGCATCATACCCAGGTTGGACAGGTACCACAGCGCCTTGTTTCTTTTCTTGATTTTCTTGAAGTGTTCCGAGAAGAGCAGATAGAACGCAAGCCCCATGCAGATGCTGATGGTCCAGCGGTAGGAGTCGAAGCTCTTGAGCCCCGTGCCGGGCTGGAACACGATCATGATGGCGGCGAATCCGGCCCCCAGAAGCACCGCGGATTGTACGGCATTAGGGATGAGCCGGATGAATTTTTTCGCCAACCCCGTCACGCCGAGGATGATGCAGAACAGGCCGAAGGTGGACTCGAACGCAATGAGGGCCTGCATGCGCTCCACGCCGGGTTGGAACGTTCCCACATAGACGATGAGCAGCGGGATGGCCGGGGTGACCCACCCGGGGATTACGGGATCGCCGAAAGCGACGTGCGTCAGATAGAGGGTTCCGTTCAAAATGACGATGGCCAGCGCCACCTCGAAGGTCATGCCCAGCTTGCCGGTGAGCACCGGGATAATGGACAGGCACACGGTGCACATGAGCAGGCCCTGAATGTAATCGGCCCACTCGAACCGGTAGTGTATCCCCGGTAGTCTGAGGGTAAGCGGTCCTGCCAGTTTTATTCCGGGCTGTACGCCCCCATACGGTCTCTCTGCTCTCATATTGCTGCTCCTTTATTTTGGATGCCCGAAGGGCTCCCTACCGGTTGTTGCAGCATGATCCTAAAATTCCTTGCCGAACCGTTTCCTGTAATCGCTCTTCAATTGGTCCCGGAAATCCGGATGAGCAATCCCGATCAGGGCTTTCGCCCGCTGAGACACCGACCTGCCCCGCAGATCGGCAATGCCGTATTCGGTGACGATGTAATGCACGTCCGTTCTGAGCGTGGTGACGCAGGCCCCCGTATCGATCACGGGCACGATTTTGGACAACGTGCCCTTGGCCGCCGTGGAGGGAAAGGCGAGAATGGAACGTCCGCCCTTGGCAATGGACGTCCCGCGTACGAAGTCGACCTGGCCGCCCGTACCGGAGTACTGGCGCAGGCCGATGGTGTCGGAAACGACCTGGCCCGTGAAATCCACCTGGAGGGCGGAATTGATGGAGATCATGTTGTCGTTTCGACCGATGATGGAGGGATCGTTTGTGTAGTCCACGGGATACATTTCCACCATCGGGTTGTTGTGGACGAAGTTGTACAGTTTTTCGGTTCCCATCAGGAAGGACGCCACCAGCTTTCCGGGGTGGAGGGTCTTGCGGGCCCCCGTGATCACGCCCGATTCCACCAGGTCCGCCACGCCGTCGGAAAACATTTCGGAGTGGATTCCGAGGTCCCGTTTCTCCTTGAGGAACCCCAGGATGGCGTCGGGAAGCGAGCCGATTCCGAGCTGCAGCACGTCGCCGTCCCGAATGAGTTCCGCGCAGTGCCCGCCGATGGCCTCGTCGATGGGGCCGAGCTTGGGCGGATTCATGACGATGGGTTTATCGTCGCATTCGACGATGTAATCGAGCTTGGACACATGGATGAAGGTGTCGCCCAGGGTGCGCGGCATGGAGGGCGATATCTCCGCAATGACGGTCTTCGCCGATTCCGCGGCGGGCTTGGTATAATCCACGGAAACGCCGAAGGAGCAGAACCCGTGCTCGTCCGGAGGCGAGAGCATGCACAAACACACGTCCACCGGCAGGATGCCCTCCTTGAAGAGAGTGGGCACCTGGGAAAAATGGCAAGGGGTGAATTCCGCCCGCCCCTCGTCGATGGCCGCTCGCGAAGTGGCCCCCGCAAAAAGTGAATTGTGTACGAAATGTTGGGAGCATTCGGGTCCGCAGTAGGCGCTGGGACCCATGGAAACCATGTGGACCAGTTCGACCTTGCCCTTTCCATTTCCGTAGTTTTGCCGGTTGTCGACCAGAGCGTTCAGGAGGGTTTCCGGGGAACCCGTGGCGTGACCGACCACCACACGATCTCCGGATCGAACGTGGCTCACGGCCTCTTCGGCGGTAGTGAGCCTGCTTTGGTAGATTTTCTCCCAGTTCATGGCACGTCCTCCGCGTGTTACTGGAGATTCTTTCCGATCTACTTCACGAGTCTTCTTCCTTGTCCTTCATTCCCGGCGCCGGTGTCAGAAGATGATGCGCGGTGGTTTCTTCTGCTTCCGCTTCGCTCGTCACCCAGCGGACGGGCAGTTCGATTTCTCCCACCTCCGCGCAGGCCGACGGACAGCCGCAGACGACCAGTGCAGAATCCGCTTCCGGATGGTCCCATGACACGAAGGCGGCCCGGTCACCCAGCCGTTCTGCGATCCGTTGAAAGGCAGCAACCCGGTCATAGCGCGGATGACAGCCTCCGCAATATTTCACCCGCACTTTCCTACGCATGCATTCCCCGTTGTATCCCTACCACGGGCCGGGCCGATCCCGGACGAACCGTCACGGAAGTCTTCGCAAGTCCCCCTTGGGGGCGCCTCCGCGGCGAAAGCCGGAGCATAACGGGATTCCGGCTTTCGCGGCAGCGACGGAGCAGGCGTCACGATACCTCAACGATTCCCCCGGAGCGGGCGAGAGCGACCGTTATTCGGCCGTGATTCCGCACAGTTTTTGAGCGACTTTCATCTTTTCGGCCATGTTCGTCTGCCGGGCGATCATGATACGCTGGGCCTGGGGCGAACCGGCGCCGTGCATGGATTCGGTGAGGTAGCCGACCGCCGCTGTTCCCAACGTCAGGTTCTCGATCAGCCTCAGCATACGCATGCGAAATTCCGTAGGCACCGTGGCTACGGTCTTGTAGTACTTTTCCAGGTAGTGGCCCACCTCGGGCGACCGGAAATCCGCCTCGGAAGGCAGCGTCACCATGAGGCCCCCGGCGATGTCCTGGGCGATCCGGGCCAGTTCATAGGGAAACCGTGTGATGTTCTGCTTGTGGACGTTGGCCAGAAGCGTGTCCACCGCATAGGTGCCCGACGGTTCCTTGTGGCCCTCCGCCGCGCAGGCGATGCACCCGCAGTAGAGGGTTTCGTTGAGGTGGTTCATCTCGATGATCTTGTCCTTGATGTGGGATGCCTTCTGCGCGCCGTTGTATTCGGCCATGCACTGGGCCGCGCCGATGAGGACGTCCCCCACGCCCACCTTGCAGGCGTAGCTCTGACGATGGTAGGAAGCGAACTGCTCCACCAGCCGCCCCGCAAAGGCTGTCTCCCGGAACATGAACACGCGCTCCCAGGGAACGAAAACGTTGTCGAAGACAACCAGGGCTTCATGGCCGCCGAACAGGACGTTTCCGCGATCCATGGTGTCGCCCTCGAGCTTTCGCGTATCGCAGGACTGGCGGCCGATGATGTAGGTGATCCCTTCCGCATCGGCGGGAAGGGCGAAACTGACGGCATAGTCCTCGTCGCCTTCACGCATGGCGATGGTGGGCATGACGATGACTTCGTGGGAGTTGACCGCGCCGGTCTGATGGGCCTTGGCTCCGCGAACGACGATCCCCTCTTTCTGCTCTTCGACGACGTGCAGGAACAGATCAGGATCGGCCTGCTGATGGGGAGCCAGGGAGCGATCACCCTTTGTATCGGTCATGGCGCCGTCGCAAGTGAGGTCGTTTTCCTGCACGTAGGAGAGGTATTTCAAAAAACGCTTGTTGTATTCGGTGCCGCACTTCTGGTCGATGTCGTAGGTGACGATGGAGAGGGCGTTCATGGCGTCCATACCCACGCACCGCTGGAAGCAGCAGCCGGTTCTGGACCCCAGAAGGCGACCCATCTTGCTTTTCTTGACCAAGTCGGACGTGGATTGATGGATGTGGGTGAAACGGTTGATCTTTTTGCCGGAAATGTGGGAGGTGGCGACCATCAGGTCTTCATACTCCGGGAGATGGGCCAGTTCGTAGGTCAGCTTTACGGCATTCATGGATGGACGGACGACGGGATCGTCCACTACGTTTTCGACGCGCTTGCCGAACATGAAAACCTTGAAGTTGAGCTTGCGCAGACTTTCTTCGTACTGCTCTCCTGTCATCATAGGCATAACGAAATCCTCCTCCGGTTGCGGGTATGGATGTATTGAACCGCGGATTCGGAGGTACTCTGCCATTGAACCCACGGAAGATTTCTTGTCGGGAAGCGATCGCTTGCTGGTCGTTATCCTTACTGAGCAACAAGGGTGCCAATTGCCGGGAATCTGTCGGCCAAAGGGGAGGTGCGCGATTTCACAAACGACAAGATATTGATAATACGGAAAGTATTTAAAAAACGCCGATCGGGTTGAAGGCCGGGAAACGTCGATGGAAGGATGAAATCAATGGGCCGAAACGCGGGAATGGGTCCCTGATCGATGCGACAGCGCATCGGTTCTTTGGGGAACTCCCGCTGATAAGTATGTATTCATTGAGGATTTTACCACGCGATGCTCTCACGCATCGATGCTGAACGGCATCGGCCGCTGTGCCCCTTACGGGTGGAGAAAATCACTGGAGCCGGTCAGTCGTCTCCGTCCAACCCGTACCGCCGCAGTTTGCGAACCACCGTCGACTGGTTGATGCCAAGCGCCCGTGCGACTTTGCGAGTGGACCCGTATTGAGTGAGGGCCTTGCGCAGGATTCGCTTCTCCACCTCCTCCAGCGCAGCCTGAAGGGTTTTCCCCCCCAGTTGGTGGATGTTGATGTGGCGGGTTTCGAGGCCGGGCAGCAGCCCCGCCGGAAAGTCGGCCATGGTGACCGCGTCGGATTGGGAAACCACCACCAACCGTTCCACGACGTTTTCGAGTTCCCGTACGTTGCCCGGCCAATCGTAATCGTGCAGCGCCGAGAGGACGTCGGCATCCAGCTGCCGGTTGAAGCCGTACCGCTGGTTGTACTTGCTCAAGAAATGAAGCGCAAGATTGAGGATCGCCTCCTTTCGCTCACGGAGCGGCGGTATGGTAACCGGAACCACGTTCAGGCGGAAAAACAGGTCCTTACGGAACAATCCCTTTCCCACCATCTGATCGAGATTGCGATTGGTGGCTGCGATGATGCGGATATCCACGGGAATGGGCTCGGTGGAACCCAACCGAACCACGACTTTTTCCTGCAGCACCCGAAGCAGTTTGGCCTGGATGCCCAACGGGATTTCTCCGATCTCGTCCAGGAATACGGTGCCGTTCTGGGCCGTTTCAAGCGTTCCGGCTTTTCCGCGGGTGCTTGCTCCGGTGAAGGCGCCGGGGACGTAGCCGAACAGTTCGGATTCGAGCAGCTGTTCGGGGATCGCGGCGCAACTGATTTTCACGAACGGCTTTTCCCGGCGGGGACTATTGGCGTGCACGATGTCCGCGAATACTTCCTTGCCCGTGCCTGACTCGCCCACGATCAGGATCGTGGTGTCCACTCGCGCCAGACGCAATGCCAGGTCGTGCAATTCCTTCATCTTCGCCGACCGGATCACTACTTTGGACAGGCCGTAGGACTCTCCCCGCAGCTTTACCAATTCCGTTTCGTAACGCGTGCGGAGGATCTCCATCCGCCCGAGTTCCCGCTGCAGGTTATAGAGTTCCGTAACGTCCCGCACGTTGGTGACCACAAGGGTGATTTCGCCCGCCTCGTCGAAAAAGGGATTGCCGGTCACCATGACGGTCTTGCCCGTTTTGACCTTCTGGATCAAACTTTCCTGGCAGCGGGTTTCGAGCACCCGGAGGGTGGCCGACTGGTTGTAAAAACCGGCGTCCACCAGTTGCCGCATGGTGTAGCCCAACACCTGTTCGCGATGGATTCCGGTGATGCGCTCGTAAGCACGATTGACGCGGATGGTGCGCCCCTCGCCATCGGTGACGTAGATGCCGTCGAAGGAAGACTCGATGATGGCGTCCAGTTCTCGGGAAATTTTTTTTGTGTAGGAAAGTTCGCTGGCAATTGCCTCAAACTCGGAGATGTCCTCCAGCACGGCCACGGCGCCGATGATCTGGCCGCCCGCCTTGATGGGCGTACGGTTGGTCATGTACACCCGGTTGCCGCGCCGGATTTTCTGGGCGGACTCCGCTTTTCCGGTCCGGATGATCCGCCGGAGCTGGGAATCGGTGAAAATCGTCTCGATCCGTTCGCCGAATAGATCGTCCACCTTCGTGTCGGCGATGTCCGCCATGGCTTTGTTGCAGAACATGACCTTGCCGGAGGAATCGATGGCGATGATGGGATTATAGATGGCGTCCAGGAAGATGCTCAAGCGTCGCAGCATGGGAATGTGTTCCGCCCGGAGGCCGGCGGAATGACGACGGGTATCGAGTACGCCGAAAAACTTTCCGTCCTTTGTGACCACCCGGAACCTGGCACGATCGGCCCCGAATTCCACACCTTCCAGGGCATTCACCATTTCGAAATCGGTACTGGCGTATCCCGCCGCACCATCTTCCGGCCGGGCGCCGGCGCCCAATGCGACGCTGATTTCCCAGGAGGTGAGCACCCCGGCCACAACGTCCGGCCGGATCGGCACTACCACGCATCCCTCCTCGGTTTCGGCCAGCACCGCGGCAGCCTCGGCCAGGGTGGTATCGGCGTCAATCAGTCGACAATCCCCCTCAACCAGGTCTTCGTACGTCATGCCTTTCTCTTTCTTCGCAGGGGGAGACGGCTTCGGTTCGGTATCCTGCTTGACAGGCGGTCCCGTCGACGGTTTCATTTCAAGGCACCATTCGAACACTCAAGGGATTCCACCCCTCACGCGGAGCCGGGGGTGCGAATACGGTTGCCGTTGTGGGTGTCGGATTGAGGAAAAAACGGGGAGGTCGTCGGCAGGCATATTCCCGTCCCGATACCCGCTGAGGAGGGTTGAGCCGCTAAGAGCCGCTGCATTCGTTTCCGTCCATACGAGCAGATACAACCGTTCGAGATGAACCTCATATCGGACAGTTTGCCGTGGATACGACGTTGCTATTATTAAGACAACATCATCTGCTCGCTTGTCAAGGCTTTGCCGAGGCGACACAACCACTTGACGAAAAGAACGGCGGGAGTCTATAAAGAAAATATTCAATGCTCGTGTTGGCAGCACACTGTACGTATGGCCGCAACATTACCGTTCTTGCGACACGATCGACGACAACACCATTGCGGCTCCGGACGATCGAGGCCCGCTTTCCTCCTCGATCCCCGAATATCCAACGTTTTCCCCTTCGACCGAACTGCCAGCCGCCGTCTCCTGTCCGTGCTGCACGGAAATCGACCTCGCGTGCGGTTGCAAACGTTAGATCCGGCATAGCCATGCCCGGGAATAACGACCAAGAGACCCGCTCCCAACGTCGGTGACGTGAATCCCTTTGCGCCCCGTTCCGGGATGCCCCGCCTCCTGGCCCCCACATCGTTCACGTACGGAGAGTGCCATCATGTCCTGGAATTTCTATCTGCCCATCGCAGGGCACAGCCTCAACGTTTTCCTGTTGCTGGGCCTGGGAGCCGCGGTCGGCTTCCTTTCAGGCCTCACCGGGGTAGGGGGAGGCTTTCTCATGACCCCCCTCCTGATCATGGCCGGTATCCCTCCCACCATTGCGGCCGCCTCGGATTCCAATCAGATCGTGGCGGCAACCACTTCCGGCAGCTATGCCCACTACCGCATGGGCAACGTGGACCTCAAAATGGGGGTTATCCTCCTGACCGGGGGGTTCCTGGGCGGCACAGTGGGAGTGCAGATTATTAAGATTCTGCGCAGTCTGGGGGATGCCGACTTTTTCATTAAAGTGACCTACGTGGTCATGCTCACCCTGGTCGGCTCCTACATGCTCATGGAAAGCATTCGCTGCCGGCGGAGAGAAGCCTGCGGTGTCGACCTTTCCTCCGAGCCCCCGACGGTTTCCCGGTTCCGCCGGTTCGTGGCGTCCCTCCCCGGACAAACCTACTTCGCCAAATCGGACGTGACCCTGCCGTTCATCCTGCCCTTTGTGGTGGGCGCGTTCGTGGGCACGCTGGCCGCCGTAATGGGGTTGGGCGGGGGATTCATCATGGTGCCGCTGATGTGCTACGTACTGAACATGCCCATGCACGTGGTGGTGGGCACCAACCTCTTTCAGGAGGTGTTCGTCTGCGCCAACGTAACCATCATGCAGGCCGCCTCCAACCACACCGTGGATCTTATCCTGGCCCTCATGCTGCTTATCGGTTCCAGCATCGGCGCTCAGCTGGGAGCCAAATTCAGCCTGCGGCTCAAGGCGGACCACCTCAAGACGCTGCTGGCCTGCATCGTGCTGGCGGTCATGATCAAAATTCTGCTGGGGCTGCTCCTCACTCCCCACTACATGCTCGACTTCAAAGGCGGAGAGTGAGATGGCGCTTTTCAGGAGATTCGGACTCGTCATCATTCTGGGCCTGATCGTGCTCTCGGTGCTTTCCTCTCCCGCCGGGGCCTCGGCCGGAGATTTGAAGATCGAGCCGGAGGTGGTGAAGATATCCTCTTTCTTTTCCGGCGTTACGATGCACATCACCGGGGACATTCCCCCGGGCAGCCAGGCGGTATTGCGCGTACGAGGCAAGCGGATCGAAGAGGAGCTGATGCGCAAGGCCCACCACTGGGACGTGTGGATGAACAGCGGCGAGGTGGACATCATCCGCGCCCCGCGGCTCTATTTCGTGCTGAGCAGCGATCCCGGATTGATCGGCCCCCACGACAGCGATTTCCCTTGGGAATATGACGAAGTGGCCAAGGAAGCCACGGTCAGTGGAAAACTCAATCCGTCGGAGCGCAACGCCATTTTCAAGGAGTTCGTGGAGTTGAAAGAACGGGACCATCTCTATCGCCTTTTCCCGGGCGGCCTGAAAATCGATCGGGACGGCGACCGCTGGCGGGCGGAAGCCGACGTCCGACTGCCTTCCCGCCTCATACCCGGCACCTACCACGTGGCGCTGTGGGCAGTACGGGACGGAAAGGAAATCGAGCGGCACGATGCGCTTTTTGAAGCTCGACGGGAAGGGCTGCCGGAATTCCTGCACTCAATGGCCGTGGGGCACGGGGTGGTGTACGGTTTTCTGGCCGTGGCCATCGCCATGGTGGTGGGCATGATCACCGGACTGGCCTTCCACCGCAAGGGCGGAGGCCATTGATTCACCGTCCGCCGGAAACGCAAACGGTTCGAACAACGCAAAGCACCGATAGGAGTGTGCATGGCAATCATAACGATTTCACGAGGGTCCTACAGCAAGGGGAAAGAGGTGGCCGAAAAGGTCGCGGAGACGTTGGGCTATGAATGCATCTCCCGGGAAATACTCCTGGAAGCCTCGGAACATTTCAACATCCCCGAGATCAAGCTCCTGCGCGCCCTGCACGACGCCCCCTCCATCCTGGAGCGTTTCACCTACGGCAAGGAGCGTTACCTGACCTACATCTCCGCGGCGATGCTGGAGAAAGTCCATGGAGACAACGTGGTCTATCACGGGCTGGCCGGCCAGTTCATGCTGAAGGGCGTTTCCCACGTGCTCAAGGTGCGAATCCTGGCCGACATGGAAGACCGCGTGACACTGGAGATGGCGCGGGATCGCGTAAGCCGGGAGGAGGCGCTGGAACGGCTGCACAAGGACGACGAGGAGCGGAGGAAATGGAGCCTCCATCTTTTCGGGATGGATACTTCGAACCCCGGCCTCTACGACCTCGTGCTGCACGTGCACAAACTGAACGTGGACAACGCGGTGGACATCATCTGCAAGACCGCCCGTCTGGAGCAGTTCAAGACGACTCCGCGATCGCAGGCGGCCCTGGACAACCTGCTGCTGGCGGCGAGAGTCAAGGCCGTGCTGATGCACGACTACCCCATGGTGCAGACCACTGCCGAGGACGGGGTCGTGACCGTGGACGCGCGATTCAACGTTACCGAGGAACCGGGGCTGGTGGAGAAAATCAAAAGAATGGCCGAGCAGGTGCCGGGGGTGAAGGATGTCCGCATGCACGCCCTGCCGGTGAGCGCCTATGCGTGCGGTTCCTGCGGCGAAGAATAAGGCAAGGCGGGAATTCCCTCCCGGACATGCCGCACCGGCATGCCCGGTTCAACTTTCGCTCCGCTCCACGTATTCCTTGAGCGCCGCCGCGTTATTGATGGTGGGCTCCTTGGAGCTGTACAGAAAGGTCACCGTGCCCGTGCCCATGGCTTCCCGGAGCTGCCGCACACCCTCGGGGACTCCATCCAGTTCGGCGAAATAGCGGGCGCGGAACTCGTCCCACTTGGCCGGATCGTGGCCGTACCACTTGCGCAGTTCGTTGGAAGGGGAAATTTCCTTGGCCCAGAAGTCCAGGGCGGCCTTCTCCTTGGTCAACCCGCGCGGCCACAGCCGGTCCACCAGGATGCGTTTGCCGTCTGTTGCTTCCGGCACTTCGTACACTCGTTTCATGCGAATGTGCATGGTTGTCTCCGTCGCGTCCAATTGAACCGGACCGTTCGGCTTCGATACTCAACTAACAGCGAACTCCTTCGACGGGCAGGGTGGTTTCCCCGATGCACAGGCGAGGCGCCTGTGCTCCACGTAAATTGTCCTGGTGAAACGATCCGCTTGTGGAGCACAACTGTGTGCAATTTCTCTCTACCGCTCGAATGACAATTCGCGGATACACGCGGACACCTGCTTCTTCTTCACGCCTTGCCACGCCAACGGCGGGGCTTACTTCGCTCAGTCCGAACGATCAAAGATGTCCTCGGCCGAAAGCTATTCCGTTCGCCCGGCCTGACGAGAAAACGCTTCCCGGAATTCCCCGAAGAACCATTGCCAAGCGACCGTTCCAGCCTCCCCCGGCACAGGCGCATCCGCACCCGCTATCGCTCTGCAACGGAGGAGTAAAGCTCTTACCCTTCTGAGAGGGCGCCCCGGAGACAGGGCTCTCCCCGGCGTCGTTCAAAGCGATTTCCGCTGCGAAGACGCAGTACGGGAACGGCGATTGCCGTGGATACCGCCCCGCAAGGGCTCGGACCTTCATCAACCTTTCTTGTCGGACTGCAGCACCCCCGCGACGGACATATTGTCTTTCGACATTTCGGAGAGGATGATCCGTACGGTTTCGGGTTTCACGTCGACTGATTTCACGATGGCGTCGGTCACGTTTTTCACCAGCGTCCGCTTCTGTTCCAACGTCCTTCCTTCGAACAGTTCAATGTGCACGATGGGCATGGATTTCCCTTTCCCGAGGTTTGGCGGAATTGCTCCGTTCATATTCACCTTGGCATCCATCTCCGCATCCGTCAACCCGCTCGGACGCGCATCCGCGGTGCACGGCACGGCGAGGGTTTCCCGTACCTCGATCGTTTCCGGCTTGCTACCGGAGGCCCATGATGCGGTAAATGCGGTCCAGACGGATGCTCCGCCGCACCACATCGGCCAGCCGGTCAAGGGCGGGTTCCAGGTCGTACACCGCCATGATCCGTCCCAGGGGAGGGAGTCCCCGGCGTTGGCGGAGCCGGTCGATGAACCAGCGCCGGAAGCCGTCGGCGTCGAAAACGCCGTGAAGGTACGTTCCCCAGATCATCCCGTTTTCACGACCCACGCCGATGGTTTCGCCGTCTTCTCGCCGAATGACGGGATCGAACCCGGCGGAGTCGGTGCGGCCGTGATGAATTTCGTAGCCGAAGATGTCCTGCCCCGTGGGCAGATGTTTGGCCCGGACGGGCGCCAGGGTCTTTTCGCGCTCCAGCACCGTGGTCAGCGGCAGCAGCCCCAGACCTTCCAGGTCGCGGCCGTCGGACTCGATGCCGTATGGGTCGGAGATGTCGCCCCCCAGAATCTGGAACCCTCCGCACACTCCCACGATTTCGGCTTTTCCCTCCCCCGCCAGTCCGAGCAGCTTTCGGTCCAGGCCGGTTTCCTTCAGATAGAGCAGATCGCCGATAACGTTTTTGCTCCCCGGAATGATCACGGCGTCGGGACGATCCAGGTCCGCCACGTTTCGAACGATGCGGAGGTTCACGTCGGGTTCCATGCGCAGCGAATCGAAGTCGGTGAAATTGGAGATGTGGGGCAGGTCGACCACGGCGATCTCGACCCCCTCCTTCTCCCCACGGGGACGGTCGAAATCGCCGCTTTTGAAGCTGACCGAATCCTCCTCCGGCAGGCCGTGATCCTTGATATAGGGGACGGTCCCCAGCACCGGCAACCCGGTGTGCCGCTCGGTATAGACAAAGGCGTCTTCCAGCAACTGCTCGCGGCCTCGGAACCGGTTGACGATGAAGCCGGCCACCAGTTTGCGTTCCCATTCCGCCAGGACTTCCATGGTCCCGATGAACGAGGCGAAAACCCCTCCCCGGTCGATGTCCCCCACCAGAAGCGCGGGGGCTTCGGCGTATTCGGCCATGCGCATGTTGACGATGTCGTGGTGCTTCAGGTTCACTTCGGCCGGGCTGCCCGCTCCCTCCAGCAGAACGGCGTCGTACTCGCTCGACAGTGAATCGTAGGCTTCCCGGACCTTTTCAAACGCCGTGGGCTTGTAGTCGATGTACTGGTTCACGTCCATGTTGCCCACGGGCCGGCCGAGGACGATCACCTGGGAACCGGTGTCGCTGCTCGGTTTGAGCAACACCGGGTTCATGCGAACGTCCGGGTCCAGCCGGGCGGCCTGGGCCTGGACCACCTGGGCACGCCCCATCTCGCCGCCGTCACGGGTGACGAAGGAATTGAGCGACATGTTCTGGGCCTTGAACGGGGCCACCCGATAGCCGTCCTGCAGCAGGATCCGGCACAGGGCGGCCGTGAGCACGCTTTTGCCCGCGTTGGAACTGACGCCCTGGAGCATGAGCGCCGGGGTTTTCCTTCGTTTCACCACGGCGGCCGAACGGCCGGACAACTCGGAAGAAAGAGCTTCCGCCAGCCGCCGGTTTTCCCGCTCCGACCGGACCGCCACGCGAAAAAAGCGATGGTCCAAGCCTTCGTAGTT
Source organism: uncultured delta proteobacterium (assembly GCA_963826125.1). Taxonomy (GTDB): domain Bacteria; phylum Desulfobacterota; class Desulfarculia; order JACQYL01; family CAWGVV01; genus CAWGVV01. Next base: position 193,682 of record CAWGVV010000002.1, read on the forward strand.
ATCGCAGACCCGTATGGCGATGCCACGGGCGAGCATCCGCTGCGCCAGGTCGCTCGCCTTGAGGTCGGGGCGATCCAGCCGCGCAAAGAGGAAATTGGCTTCGCCGGGGTAGATGGTGAGGCGGGGAATCTCCGCCAGCAGGTCGTGCAAGAGCTTCCGCTGCTCCACGACCAGACGCCGGGAGCGTTCCTCGTACTCCGCGTCCTTCAAAGCGGCTTCGCCGACCCGCTGGGCCAGCGTATTGACCGTCCAGGGCGGCAGGATCTCCCTCACCTTCGATGCCCATTGCCGGTCCAGGACGGCGGCACCCAGGCGCAAGCCGGGAACGGCGTAAAACTTGGTGAATGACCGGAGCACGACCACGTTGGAGGGGCGGTGAGCGGTCAAACTTTCCAGGCCGTCCACGAAATCGGCAAAGGCCTCGTCCACCAGGAAGAACGTTTCGGGATGTCCCGCGGCCAGTTCCCGCAGAGCGCGCGGATCGACAGTGAGTCCCGTGGGATTGTTCGGCTGTCCCAGAATCACCAGTTCGCCCCCGGCGAGCAGAGGCGCCAGTTCCGCGGGGTCGAGCCTGAACCCGTTTTCCTCTTTCAGAGCGTGGTATCGGACCGGCAATCCGGCCAGCGTTGCCGCCCGTCCATAGTCCACGTACGCCGGGACGGCGATAAGGGCCCTGGACACCGGCAGCACTCGGGGGATGAGGTACAGCAATTCGGTGGAACCGTTCCCCGGTAGGACCTCTTCACCGGCCGCCCCGTAGCGCGAAGCCACGGCTTCCGTCAGCCGGGTACAGTCGGGGTCGGGATAGTGGACCAGGGAGGAGAGGTGGGAGCTGACCAGGGGCCGGAGCCACTCCGGCGGCCCCAGCGGGTTGATGTTCGCCGAAAAATCCAGAATATGATCCGGTTCCACGCCCGCTTCGCGGGCCAACCGTTCGATGTTGCCGCCGTGTCCGAATGTCGCCGCCATGTCTCGATTCCCATACGTCCAATAAAAATCCCCGAAACCGATCGAAGGTTTCGGGGATACCGTTTATTATCCGCCCTTGTGCGCAACGCTCTCCCTCGAAAGCATTGCAGCTCTCCACCGGCCAGGTCTTCTGACTCCCGGATCGACCTACTCGCCGCGCCTTCCCGGCCGTTCGGCCAGTGACGTGATGCGGTTTTCGTCCCCGGTTACAGCGGCGGGTCCGTGCCGGACTTTCACCGGCTTCCCTGCTCGATCCCCACGGGATCGCCCCGGATGATGCGGAGCAGAATAAAATCTCCCATGCGGAAAGTCAAAAAAAAGAAATGCATGGCCGATCCGCACGGGCGAGGGCGCCCGTGCGGATCGGCAAAGGAAGGATGTGCGCACCCAATTTACGACCCGTGGAGCACAGCCGCCCCCGGCTGTGTTCCGGTTTACCGTATTTCTTCTATGGTCTTGCCGGTCTGCGACGGTTCGTATCCCGGAACCGAAGCGAGTTCCTCCCGCAACCCCCGCGACTGAAGCGCGTCCAGCACGACCCGGATGGTGGGATGTTCGAGCAGGTCGCCGGGGATGACGAGGTCGCAGCGCACCACGGCCACCGGAACGAACCCGAGGCCGAACGTTTGCGCTATCGAATGAAATCCCAACGCCGCGTCCGCCAACCCGAAGGCCACTTTCTGCGCGCCTTCGTCGTGCGTGCGCGCCTCCTGATCGTACCCGTTCACCGCTTCGGGGGGGATACCGTTTTTCAAAAGCTCGTCGTCCAGGAGAATCCTGAGCGCCGCCCCCGGTTCCCGATTCACGAATCGAACGGCTTTCGAAGCGAGGTCGGCCACCGTGCGAATCCGGTGAGGGTTGCCCGGCGCGACCATCAATCCCTCCTCCATCAGCGAAAACCCTACCACCACGCCGCCCAGCCCGGCGAGCCTTTGGCGGGCGAGCGTTACGTTGGAATCCGATCCGGGACGGTTGTGCAGGTGGGTACCCGCAATATGGGCGTGCCCCGCGGCAAGACCGCCCAGCGCACGATGGCTGGAAGCGAAGCGCCAGGCGACCCGCGCCGCCGGGGCGATGCGGGACACGTGCGCCGCCAGGAGAGAAAAGGCCGGATCGCAGCCCAGCAATAGAACGGTGTTGTCCAGGTATTCGGGGGAAGCGAACAGCCGTACTTCCCCGTCTCCTTCCAGCATCCCGTCCGCCGTGGGCAGTCCCCGGACCAGCGAGTACCGTCCCCCCACGGGGTGGCCCACCAGCCGACCGCGCACCCTGAACACTGAAACACGGGAGGAAGCAGCGCCGGTTTCTTCCGCCATCACCACGGGTTGCCGCGCGGGCCGGTCGTCTTCGACAAAGAGGTCCTCAACGAGGCAGTCAAGGTGCCGCGCCAGCCGCAGGGATATTTCGGTGTTGGGCAGGTAGCGGCCGGACTCGATGTCGTAAATCGCCTGGCGTTTCACTCCCACCAGTTCGGCCAGCCGGCTTTGGGACAGCCCTCGCGACTGCCGCACCTGTTTCAGCCGGCAAATAACGTTTCCATGAGAGGTATTCACGAAAACCCTCCACCACGCCTGGGTTGCATATGGTGAGCCGCATGTAGTCTATAAAATTCTATTGACAGCTATACACGTCATAGGTAGTTTGCAAACGTGATTTGTTGTTTATAAATAGCACAAGAATGAGGCCGGGGACAGCAATGAAAAGTTTCGACGGGATGAGAAAAGCATTCCTCGCCATGATCGAGGAGAACGGGGTCGGCGAAGCACCGGTTCGGGTGACGGTTCGCGGTTTGACGCCCACCGAAGCGCTGGGCACTCCCGAGGACCGGGACTATCCCCTGATCAAGGGGCGGGAACGGCTCCTGGAGGCGGAAATCCTGGGCAGCCGGGGACAGGCGTTTACCGATACCCCCGGCGACTTTTCCGGCACGCTGCGGGAAGCGGCTGACCTGCCGTTGACCGACAACCACAATCAGGCGATTTTCATCGCCGCCCTGAACGGCCTGATGCGTCATCTGGGGCTCATCGAAAACACGGTGCACTGCAAGGACACCTCACCCCCTCAATGCGCCGCCGATCTGGTCGAGTACGTACGCAAGCAGTTCGGGAATCCGCGTATCGCCATGGTCGGTTTTCAACCGCGCATGGTGCAGGCGTTGGCCCAATCATTCGAACTGCGGGTTACCGATCTGGACGAGGACAACATCGGACAGGTGAAGTTCGGCGTAACGGTCCAGGGGCCCGATCGCACGCGGGAAAACATCGAATGGTGCGACATGGCGCTGATCACCGGGAGCACGACGGTCAACGACACCATGGACGAGCTATTGTCCGGGAAGCCCACCGTTTTCTTCGGCATCACCGTGGCCGGCCCGGCCGCACTGCTGAACCTGGCCAGATACTGCCCCTACAGTTCCTGAAAACCCTCTCTTGTCATGAAAAGCGGAAGATAAAGGAGACCATGCTAGTGAAACGTTTGACCGCGGTGAAAATTTTTATCGGTATTGCGCTGATATTCCTCTGGGCCTCCGTCTCCGCCGCCGAGACGCTGACGCTGGGCGCCGGCGCGGGCTACAAACGAATGCTGGAGGGGGTCCTCAAGGCATACGAACAAACGACCGGGGCGAAAGTCGACCAGGTGTACGGACACATGGGCCAGGTCACCATGCAGGCCAAGGCCGGGGGAACCATCGGGGTCATTTTCGGGGAACTCTCCTTCCTGAAAGGTTCGAGCCTGGAATTCGCCGACTTCAAGGAACTCGGCCGCGGCGTTCTGGTGCTGGCCTATGGGAAAGAGGTCAAACTGACGTCACCCGAGGACCTCACCAAGCCCGACATCCGGAAAATCGCCATACCTGACGCCAAACAGGCCACCTACGGCAAGGCCGCGTATGAATTTTTGAACAAGTCGGGGCTGGGCGAGAAAATAAAAGACAAGATCGTACCGGTAGGCGGCGTGCCGCAGGTGTCGTCCTACCTCATCAGCAAGGACGTGGAGGCGGGGTTCATCAACCTCACCGACGCCATTTACATCAAGGAGAAAATCGGCGGCTGGGTGGAGATTCCCACCACGGAATACGGGCCGATTCACTTGGTGCTCGGCGTCCTGAAGGGATTTGAAAACAAGCCCGAGGTGAAGCAGTTCACGGATTTCATGACCACGAACGCCGAGGCAAAGGACATCATGAAAAAGAGCGGCCTGGGCAAGTAGCCGCTTTGCGCTCCCCCGCGAACATGCAGGAAAACGGAGGCGTGGTTCCTCTCCGGGAACCGCCTCCTTCCCCCCCGGGTGCAGCCATGCTCCCCTCCACTCCATCCATCGGGACGTAGACTACCGTGTCCATGTGGGACTACTTCCGGGACGACAGGTTCCTTTTCCCCCTGCTCTTCACGGCCAAGATCGCCGTCATTACGACACTGCTGCACGTGGTCTTCGGTGTGCTGCTCGGCAAATACCTGAGCGGAAAGCCTTCGCCGCTCCGTTCGGCGGTCGACCTGCTGATTACCCTTCCCCTGGTATTTCCGCCCATCGCCCTGGGGTTCCTCTTTCTTCTGATCCTGGGAAAGGGAGGGCCCGTCGGCCTGCTGCTGTACCGCTTCCTGGACGTGCGCATCATTTTCACCGTGTGGGGGGTGATCATCGCGGCCTTTGTCGCCGGCCTGCCGCTGATCGTCAAACCCGTGCAGGCGGCCATTCGGAGCACCGCGCTCGGCCTGATGGAAGCATCCTACACCCTGGGCAAGTCCGAATGGCAAACGTTCTTCCACGTGGTGCTGCCGAGCATCAAACGGAACATCCTGGGCGGCCTTTCGCTGGCCTTCGGCCGGTCGTTGGGAGAAGTGGGACTTACGCTCATGCTGGGTGGAAACATCGTGGGGAAAACCAACACGCTTTCCCTGGAGATTTACAACGCGGTGTTTTCGGGCGAGTTCGAAAGGGCCATGGTGCTGGCGGCGGTTCTGGGGGCGATTTCCGCCGTAATCTTCATTCTGTTCAAGAAATGGTCGGACTGACGCCTCGTCTTTCCGTCAACTATCCTTGCGAAAATCATCTTCGCTGACGGTCGCTTCCACGAGTTCCGAGCCCACTTCGACGAGCAGGGACCAGGCGGAAGCGGTGCGGCGCATCCGCACGACTTTCCCGGGAAGCACGCCGTCCGGGGACGCCAACGAGCGGCGGCGTGCGGGCCAGGACTTCAGAGGGGTCACTGTTCCCCCGGCGACCTGCAGGACCGAATCGGCCAATCGGCCGATTTCCTCCGGGTCGTGGGAAACCAGAAGAATGGTGAGGTTCAGCTCCTTGCGCAGCAGGAGGATTTCTCCCTGCAGTTTTTCCCGCATGGCCATGTCCAGGGCCGACAACGGTTCGTCCAGAAGGAGGATTTTCGGCCGTCTCACCAGCGCCCGGGCCAGAGCGACCCGTTGTTGCTGGCCGCCGGAGAGCCTGTCCGGGTATCGGTCCTGAAGCTCCTCGAGTTCCACCATTTTGAGAAGCGTTTCGATACCGGGATCGTTACGGACCGGCGCGGCGTATTCCAGGTTCCTGCGCACGGTCATGTTGGGGAACAGGGCGTAGTTCTGAAAAACGAAACCGATGCTGCGTTTCTGCGGGGGAAGGTCGATCATGGACCGGCCGTCGAACCAAACTTCACCGTCCACGCGAATCGTCCCATCGTCCGGGCGGTCCAATCCCGCCAGCAGACGCAGAATGGTCGTTTTCCCCGCGCCGGAGGGTCCGGACAATACGGCGATACCGTTCTTCTCGATGGTTGCGCGGACGTTCAGGTGGAAAATCCCTTCCGGCCCCATCAACTTCTTGCGAAAATCGAGTTCGATCACGATCCATACCCTCCCGCTTCGGGAGTGTACAGGTTTTCCGTGAAAGGTGAAAGGGATTGACCCGCGCGTTCCCTTTCAATGGAGGGGCCGGCTTTCGCTTCAGGATTCGGAAGTCGTTGAAGTCCGCTTCCTTCATGGACGGAGAGGATGCGTATCCCGGAAAAAGACGGGTGGGCTATTTCCCCGCTCCGAAGGAAAGGGTCATTCCCGTGGTGCCGTAGGCGAAGCGATCCCGGAAAACGTTCAGCAATCGGTGCGTTGCCACGGCGCCGGTGCAATGCAGCGGGACCACCAGCCGAGGATCGTAGGACACGAGCGTTTCGACCACCTTGTCGAGCTGGGAACCATTTAAAAAATTGAAGTGAAAGCCGCCGATAACGGCCAGGAGCGGTTCTTCGGGAAACAAACGTCGCGCCGCCTCCAGCGTGTTGATCAAACCCGCATGACAGCAGCCGGTCAGCACGACCAGGCCCTGCCTCTCCACCGCGCAGAACAATGCGGTGTCGTCCTGAAAGTCATCGGGAACCGGGATGCCGTTCTCCACCCGCACCCCTGCCGCAAAGAGCGGTTCCAGGTCCGAGACCCGCGGAATGGTGCCGCTCGTCCTGACCCCTGGCCCCACCGGAACGGAAGCGTCGGTGGAGGTAATCCGTTCCGCGAGCAGTTTCCCCAGTTCCTCCTCGGGCAGCTGCCAGGTTGCCCCCAATTGGCCGTTGGGAAGGGTGATCCCCCGGGCACCGAACGCACGGGGATGAACCTTCAGGGGAGCGTGGAGTTCATTTTCACGCAGGAGGGGAACGAGTCCCCCGTAATGATCGATGTGGCCGTGGCTCAGCACCAGGGTATCGACGGCCCGGGGATCGATGCCGAGCACCTCGAGATTTTTCCGCAGAACCAATCCGCCTCGCCCGAAATCATAGAGGATACGGGTAGTTTCTCCCCGTTCGTCGACCGCTTCCACCGAGACCGAAAGCCCCTGCTCCGCCAGCAGTGTCGAATGCATGCCCGGCTTCGGGTATGCGATCCCTTCTCTGGCCGGGAGAAAGATGTCCACATTGTTGTCGACTACGATGGTGAGTTTCAGGCTGCGCGCCTTTGCGGAAAATTCCGTCAACATCTTTTCCTTCTCCTCTCCGGAGAAATGCCGCTGAGGAAAGCCGGTCGCCCTTTTGTGCGGCAAGGACGGACCCGGAGCCATCGTCCCCCCGGAATCCCGGCGACGTTTGCGGTTCCGGGGTCCGGGGGGAAGAGCTGTTCAGCCACGATCAGGACGAAGAAGTGTCAACGCCCTATTTGGCCCACCCTTTTTCCTGATAAAACTTAAGGGCGCCCGGGTGAAAAGGAATGCCGATGAACTTGCCCATGTCTTCCTTCTTCCCCATGGTCATAGACTTCATCACCGTACCGTACCGCTCGAAGTTTTCTGCGATGGTCTTCACAATGGCGTAGGCCACATTGTCGGGCATGTCCGCCGAGCCGATCACCACCACGTTGGCCGCCACGCCCTGGGTGGGATAATCCACCCCTTTGTAGGAACCCGCGGGCAGGGTATACGGTTCCAAGCCCTTGTGGTCCTTGATCACCTTGACGATGCTATCGGGGGGCATGGAGAGCAATCGCACCTGTCGCTGGCTGTTGGCGCTGATGATGGGCGGGGCGGGGAAGGCCATGGCTCCGTAGAATATGCAGTCGATGTGACCGTCGGTCATCTGCTGTCCGGCTTCGTCAAAGCTGAGGTATTTGGTGTCGATGTCATCGAAAGTCATCCCGTAGGCTCCCAGCACATACTTCGACACCGTGGCGATGGCGCTGCCCTTGGGGCCGGGCGTAACCTTTTTCCCCTTGAGCTGTCCTATCTCCTTGATGTCGGAATCGGCCCACACCGCTATTTGCGTCGGCTCGGGGAAGAGAACCGCCAATTCCCTGGTTTTTCTGAGCTGGCCCTGTTTTTCGAAAAACTCCTTCCCTTCCCAGGCTTCTCCGGCGGTGTTCGAAAAGGAAAACGCGACGTTCAATTTCCCCTGGTCCACGGCCACAACGTTCGCGGCGCCGCCGATGGGCATGGTGGAACCCTTGAGGCCGGGATCTGTTTTCAGGACGTCCTCCAACATGGCCGTTCCCAGCGCCTGCCAGGTGCCTCCCGCCGGCGCCGTTCCCCAGCGTATGTCATATGCCCCCGCCGCGCCCATTCCGACAGCCGACAGAAAGAGAAACAGCGCAAGAAAAATCCCCACATGGGCAAATCGTGTATTCGACATCATTCCGTCCTCCCGTAAAGGTATTTTAACGCTTCCGGCATTTTATCCTGCTGCGGAAAAGCGACGGCTTTCCGCTATTCACTACCGAAAAGTCTCATATGTTCGTGGTGACTTCAATCGCTTCCTTTCCCTTGCGTCCCCATTGTACTTGCAAAATCAGCAGAAATACGAGAAGGATCAGGCCCGCCAGACTGACATTTCTCGAAGGGAACACCAGCATGATGCCTGCCGCGAAAGCGAGCAGCCGTTCCACCATATTCAGCCTTCTCTTCAGATAACCGACCATGGCGAAGGCGAAACTCCACGAGCCTATGCAGGCTGTGGCGATATCGACGACGACTTTCCCGGGCGGGCCGATCATGAAGAGGGATTGATCGTAAGCGAACATGAACGGCACCACGAAAGCCGCGATTCCGATTTTCACGGCGATCCAGCCGGTTTTCCAACCGTCCGATCCGGCAATGGCTGCGGCGGTATAGGCTGCTGCGGCGACCGGAGGCGAAATGAGAGACAGGCAGGAATAGTAGAAAGCGAACATGTGCGCCGCGTGCGCCGGCAGCCCCATGGCTATCAGCGCGGGAATGACGGTGGCCACCTGTACGATGTAGGCGGGGGTGGTGGGCATCCCCGTGCCCAGAATCAGGGCGAAGATCATGGTGAGGAAGAGGCCCACGAACAGATGGCCGCCGGCGAGATCGATGAACATCGTTCCCAGCCTGTTTCCAAGCCCGGTCAGGTCCACCGAACCGACGATGATGCCCGCGGCCGCCGTAGAGATGACCACGATAAGCATGCCCTTAGCTCCATCTTCCAGGGCGGTGCAAATGCCGGCCAGATTCATGCGGGTCGTGGAACGCAACTGGCTCGCGACGATGGCGCTCAGCACGCCGACCCCACCGGCCATTCTCGGGGTGTACCCGATCACGAGCAGATAGATCAGGAGAATCAACGGAATCATCATGTGTCCGTAATCCCTGAGGGTCTCTCTTGCGGTGCTCGTCGCTTGAATTCCCGGGAGCTTGTGCCGCCGGGCCTCCAGGTCGACCGTGGCGAACACGCATATATAGAACAGGATGGCGGGGAACAGCGCATAGGAAATGATCGTTGAATAGGGAATCCCGCTGAACGCCGCCATGACGAAAGCGGCCGCGCCCATGACCGGCGGCATTATCTGCCCGCCCGTGGAGGCGACGGCTTCCACCGCTCCCGCAAATTCGGCTGTGTACCCGGCGCGCTTCATCATCGGGATGGTCACGACTCCAACGGTTGCCACATTGGCCGCCCCGCTTCCGGTGATGGTCCCCATGAGGGAACTTGCCAGAACAGCCACCTTGGCCGGCCCGCCCACCATGCGACCGGTCACCGACGCCGCCAGGTTACTGAACAACAGCGACCCGCCGCTGTGCATGAGAATCGCGCCGAAGATCACGAAAAGGGCGATTTCCGTGGCTGAAACGCCGAGGGGAATGCCGTAGATGCCCCCCAGGGAAAGATAGTTGAAATCCAGCACGTCCGTCCATCTTACGGCCGCCGAGTGGAAAGGTCCCGGCATAACCGGTCCGACGAAAGGATAAATAAGGAAAACGAGCACTATGACGAACAATCCACTATTGAACAGCCTCCTGGTGGCTTCCATCACCAGAACAATAGTGCATATCCCCAACACGATTTCGTACCAGTACATCTCGGTGATGAACGGAAAACGTTCGGCCACCACCCAGGTATAGTTGAAGAGCAGGTAACAGGAAACCACTACGGTCAACCCCACCAGCAGCCATTCCATCGGTCCCGGCGTGGTTCGGATTTTTTTCCCGAAGGATTTCGGCTTGATGAGGAACAACAGCATCAAACCGAGGCCCAGGTGAACCGAACGCTGAATGAGAGAGTCGAACGCTCCGAAGAGAGCCGTATACACCTGAAAACCGGTCAGAAAAATGGCCACAACGGCAATACATTTCTGCTGCCACGATTTCCCTCCCCAATACTCCCCCCATTTTTCGCTTCTCATCGGATTGCGTCTTTCGTTTGATCGGTTGCCGTTTATTGTATATGCGATTCACACGCTTTATGCCATCCGGAAAAACCATCCGGCTCCGCGCTGCAACACGTACAGATCAAGGGGAATCGCCGAATCCGCTCCGGAGACGATATGATCCGGTATGCCTTATCGGCGAAGTCCTCCGGGAGAAGATGCCGGAACAGGAGATCCACTTCGAGGATAAGGTTCGCCGTCGGGTCGACCGACGGCGGCTCGGTTCAGGACGTTCCGAACGAACACCATGCGGCGTCCGACGCACGCAGGGCTTATCCGCTATTCACTACGGAGCAAAAACCAGATGTCTTCCGCTGTCACGGGAATTTTCATGGGGTACCGCCCCAGCGCGTCACCGATGGCGTTGTGGATGGCCGGCGCCGTCGGAAGCAGGGCCGGCTCCCCCACGCCCTTTGCCCCGAAGGGGCCGGTGGGTTCGGGCGATTCCACCATGTCCACATAGAATTCCGGCATTTCCATGGAGGAAGGAATGAGATAGGCGCGATATCCGGGATTCATGATCCGCCCCTCCTTCAGCACCACCTTCTCCATAAGTCCATAGCCCAACCCCATGAGGATGCCGCCGTGGACCTGTCCGACCACGTTGACCGGGTGAACCACCTTCCCGACATCGTGGGCGGCCACCATCCGGAGCACCCGGACCTGTCCGGTTTCCCGGTCGATGGATACCTGGGCCGCCTGAACGGCAAAGGAGTAGGTGGCGTAGGGAATGCCCTTTCCCGTCTCCTTGTCCAGGGCTTTCGTGGGGGGATCGAACGTTCCCTCCACCTCCATGGGCCCGGTGAAATCGGCGACACCCGTGAAGGGGACGCGTTTTCCCTCCGCCAAGAACCAGCCGTCCTCGAACGTCACCGCATCGGTCTTCCAGATTTCGGACAGACGGCTTTTGACCGCCTCGATGAGCTGCAACCCTGCTTCATAGACGGCCCTGCCCACCACGTAGGTCACCCTGCTGGCCGTGGAAGTACCGCTGTTGGGGGTGCAGGCCGTATCCCCGGCGACGAGTTTGATATCGTCCGGGCGCACGCAGAGCGTTTCCGCCGCGATCTGCGTCAGCGTGGTGAACGCCCCCTGCCCTCCGTCTCCGGTTCCCACGCCGACCCGGATGGGCCGGCCGGCGGTCAGCGCCATTTGCGCGACTCCCGGATTGGGTAAACCGGTGAGGCCAATGCCGTAGTGCATGGCCGCCATGCCCCACCCGGTGAGGTAACGGGGATTCTGTTCGTGGGGATGCGGAGGAATCGTGCTTTTTCGCTTCTCCACCGCGGCCAGACAGGCATCGATGCCAACGGAATGTTTGAGTTCCTGTTCGGTGGCGTTGAAATCCCCCGGTTTCAGGAAGTTTATCCGTCGTATCTCGGCGGACGATTTGCCCACCGCCTTGGCCAGCAGTTCCATCTGGGTTTCGTAGGCGAGCACGGCCTGGGCCGCTCCGAATCCCCGCATGGCCCCGCAGGTCGGATTATTGGTATAAACGACACGTCCCTCGATGAAAACGTTGTCCACCCGGTACGGCCCGGCGGCATGCACCACCGCGCGGGTCAGGATGGACTGTCCGTAGGACGCGTAGGCCCCGGTGTCCGCGGTGATGTCCGCCTTCACCGCCAGGAGCCGGCCTTCCGCGTCCGCTCCGGTCACCATCTTTATGGTGAAGGGATGGCGCTTGGTGGACGCTTCGAACGACTCCTTCCGGCCGTACACCATCTTGGCCGGTCGGCCGGTCAAGCGCGTGACGATGGCCGAGTAATACCCCGGAGAGAGGCATTGCTTGTCGCCGAAATAACCGCCGATGGTGGCGCAGATGATGCGCACCTTTTCCGTGGCCATATTGAGTACGCGGGAAAGTTCGCCCTGGTCGAAATGCGCATGCTTCGTGGGCAGCTCCACCGTGATGGTGTCGCCTTCAGGGTAACTGATGCCCGCTTCGGGCTCCAGATAAGCATGTTCTATCATCTGTGTGCGATACGCGTTTTCGATGACGTGCACGCAGTCCCGGAGCGCCGCCTCGGCATCTCCCCGCATTACCCGGCTGCTGAACAACACGTTGTCGCCTTCGTGAACGCGGGGCGCATCCGGCGCCATGGCCGCTTCCGGGGAGGTGACGACCGGAAGCTCGCGCAGCGTGACCTTCACGAGGCCGGCCGCGTCGCGAACCGCAGCTTCGGTTTCCGCCGCCACGAGCACCAGGGGGTCGCCCACACGGCGCACTTTATGCCCGCACAGGACCGGCTCGTCCTTCACGCGGGGTCCCACGTGAGTCGCACCCGGGAGGTCGCGGGCCGTCCACACGCCGACCAAACCGGGCACATCGAGAGCATTCCCGCAGTCGATCGCCAGAATTTCGGCGTGCGCACATTCGGAACGGACCACGCGCACGTACACCATTTCGGGCAGAGACCGATCGCCTGCGTAGAGGGTCTCCCCGGTTGCCTTGCCTCGGGCATCGACTTTGGGAATCGACACGCCCACACTGTTGAGCGGTTTCATTCCTTTTCTTCACTCCCCGGGTGAAAAATCATCTGTTCCGTGATTCCGCCCGCAACCCTGGCGACCGCGGACACCGAGCTTCCCCCGGTCACCACCCGCGGGCTCTCCTCTTTGTAGAAATCCTTGCCGCAATAGGGGCAGTGGAGCTGAACATTGAGCGAATACAGGAGCATGTCGCCATAATAGGCGCGCTTGCATTCGGGGCACGTGACGTCGAAGATATCCATGTCATCCCTCCAGATAGTCGGACAAATTGATCCCCTTGCGCACGTCGTCGGGCACTTCTCCGCGCCGGGGGAAAGGACGATCGAGGGGTCGGGTCGCATCGATGATCATGCCCGAGGTTTTGATTTCGTGGCGCAGCGAGGGGTCAAGAACCTGTCCCTGAAGATTTTTCAGAATGGTCACATCCTGGTCCGCCTGCACGCGGGAAGAGAGCGCCCACATCACTTCCTTCATATTTTCCGGGTCCACGTCGGCGTCGACCAGGATCACATGCTTGATGAAATTGCTTGCGGACATGGCCGCCATGGCCGCCCGCATGGGCTCGCCCTCGGTTTTCTTGTCGATGCTGATGATGAGGTTGAACGGCCCGCCGGACCCCACCCAACAGGTCTTCACCACGTTGGGCGCCGCCTGTTTGGCCCTCTGGTAGATGGAGGCCTCGATGGGCAAATGCGCGTGGATGTGTTCGGTCTTGCAGGGGAAGATGTCGATCATGATCGGGTTCTCCCGCATGGTGACCGCTTCCGCCTCGAACACCCACGAGAGCCGCTGTGGCCCGGTGTAGCCGGTGAATTCGCCGAACGGCCCTTCCACCACCCGCTTTTTGGCCAGGATTTTCCCCTCGATGATGGCTTCGGCGTCGGCCGGAACCATGAGGTCTTCCCCGTACGTTTCCGACGGCGTGATGCGGAGAGGCGCGCGCATGACGCCGCCCGCCGCGTCGAACTCGTCCCCGTCCAGGGGGCTCAGAAGCGCTCCCGTCAGATGAAAGGCCGGATGATGCCCCATGACCACGGCTACGGGGAGGTCTTCGTCGAGCGCTTCGGCCGAGGCGAAATAGGACCAGAGGTGGCGGGGAGACATGTAGATTCCCAGATGCGTGCGGTCCAGATACATCATACGGTTCCAGGAGATGTTGTACCGCCCGTTCTTGTTTTTCGCCACCACGATGGGGGAAAGGTAGGGACCGCCGTCCATTTCCGTATGGCGCACTAGAGGCAGCCGGCTGAGGTCCAGATCGCTCCCCGCGAACCTGTGGGTTTTCACCGGCGCGCACTTCTTGTCGATGTGGTGGGGGGGAATCTCTTTTGTGGACAGATTGAGAATGCGCTCCAGCAGGGGCATCCTCTGCCCCGTGTTCATGCCCAGGGCGATGCCGATCTTCAGAAAAGTACCGAACGTGTTGTTGATGATCCTGAAGGGGGTTTCCCGTCCTTCCAGGTCCGTCACCGATTCGAACAGAACCGCCTCGAAGCGGCCCTGTCGCTCCAGAGCATCCACCACCGCCGCCGGTTCGAAACGTGCGGGATGCACCGTCCGTTTCACGCGCACCAGTTCCTGCGGAGCTATGCTCTCTACTTCGTCCACCCACTGTCCGAGACTGCTATTCATTCCTTTGCACCCTTCAGTTTTCTGATGTTATCCGCAGCCGTTTTGACCGCTTCGACGATTTTCACATAGCCGGTACAGCGGCAAAGGTTCCCGGCCAAGGCCGAGGCGATCTCCTGATCCGAAGGATCAGGATTCGCCTCCAGAAGCGCGGTGCCGGTCATGAGCATTCCCGGCGTGCAATACCCGCACTGCACGGCCCCGGCTTGGATGAAGGCATCCTGCAGGGTGGAGAGCACCCCGTCCGACGCAAGGCCTTCGACCGTACGCACGTTTTGCCCGGCGCATTTGAGGGCCGGGGTGAGGCAGGACAGTATGGGAGTACCCTCCACGAGCACCGTGCAGGCTCCGCACTCGCCCTCCTCGCATCCTTTCTTGGTTCCGGTGAGTCCCAGCATTTCCCGCAAAACCGTGAGAAGGGTATCGTCGGGATGGACGTTCAACCGGTACGTCTTTCCATTTACCGTCAGTTCGAGTTCCATCGTTTCGGTCATGACATCCGCCTCCCGCCCGCCGCCCGTTCGAGCCCTCTTCTCACCAGGACCGCCACCATTGCCTGCCGATATTCCCGGGAGCCGCGCAACACGCTTTGCCGGGGATTGCTCTCCTCCGCCGCCGTTTTCCCGGCAGCGGTAAAGCGTTCGACCGAAGGTGCGGCACCGCACAAAAGTTTCTCCGCGGAAAAGGAACGGAACGGTCGCGGCGACACGGGCCCCACCACCACGCGGGCGTCGTCGATTGTTTGTGCCCCGCCGTTCATGCGCAGGGCGACGGCAACGTTGATAACGGGCAGGGTGAGGGTTCCGCGCTGGGAGAGTCTCTCGAATGCGCTCCCCATGTTCCCGTCATACATATTAATCTTGAGTCCGGTGATGACTTCCCGTGTGCTGTCGATGCAACACAATCCCACTCCCTCGTAAAGGGCGGCCAGCTCCATGGTTCGGATGCCGACCGATTCCCTCACGATCACCTGCGCATCGAAGGCGTGCAGCGCCAGGGCCGCATCGGCGCCGGGCTGGGCGGATACGATGTTGCCAACGAGCGTTCCCATGTTGCGGATCTGAGGCGACCCCACCTGGGAACAGGCATCGGCCAGGGCCGGAAGATACCGCCTCACCAGAGGCGAAGTTGCCGCCTGCGCATGCGTAACGAGGGCGCCGAGGTGCAACCATCCGTTGTCTTCGCTTATTTCCGAAAGGCCCGGTATCCGGCTGATATCCACCAGCACGCCGGCCTTGCGGTACCCCGATCGCTGCTGCAGCACGAGATCGGTTCCTCCGGCGACCACCCTGGCGTCACCGTTCGCGGACGTGAGTACCCGCAGGGCATCGTCCAGGGTGCGGGCCAAATGATACGTTTTCCAGTACATTTTCGTCAGCCCCGTCTCAAATTGACGTGATCCTGCCATAAGTCGATCATGTGGAGAACGTGGCGTTCCATCTCGTCATACGCCAGTTCGGCGTCTTGATCCCGTATGGCTTCAAAAATACGCTGATGGTTGTCGATGACTTCCTCCCGCTGCGGTCTGGGCAGGGAATAACGTGACGCGGTCTCGTACAGGAGGTCCATGAGCGAGGAGATCATCATCACCATTACAAGGTTGCCCGAAGCCCTGGCCACGGCAAGATGGAAATCGAAGTCCGAAAAAGACCGCTCCGCCCCTTTGTTCACCCGAAGCCGGTAACTCGCGACGGACTGTTCGATCTCCGTCAGATCGTCTTCGTTTCGGCGCTGGGCGGCCAGGCGGGCGGTGGCTGGCTCGATAATGATACGCGCATCGGTCAGCGCACCGATGTCGACACGACCCAGACGAAGCTGGTCGTTCAAGGACTCGGCGATGGTCTCATCGGAAGGTTCGGAAACGAAGAAGCCGCCGCGGTTTCCACGTTGAATTTTGATGAGCCCTGACTGTTCCAGCGAAAGGACCGCTTCCCTGATGGACGTCCGGCTGGTGCCCAGGATCTTGGCAAGCTCGCGTTCGGGCGGAAGCTTTTCGTTCTGCTGAAGCCTGCCGCTGAAGATGAGTTCCTTGATCCTGCGAGCCAGGGTCTGGGAGGTACGTTCATTGGACCCCAGTTGCATTTCGTTCCAGTCTATTGCCATTCGTGCTCCGGTTCTCCCTTTCAATGGTCTAGACTTAGACCATTAATTCAACAAAAATGTCGTGTCAAGCCGATTCCGCCATATTGGCACGGGGCAGACCCGCACGGTCACGCGTTCGCACGGACCGTACATTCGTTTGTCAACCGGATGCGGGTTACACTTCAGGGGTTGAATGACACGGTGTTCCACACGCTCGGGAATTCGCAGATGAAAATGACCGTCCGGATCGAGGGATAACTTCCCGCAAGGGGGCAGGGGGGCTTACGGCAACAGGTCCCGCAGCGGACCCGCACCGTTCGGATCGGAGGGCCGACACCTCATCGGTGCCGGCCGCGAAGGCGGGTATTATTCGCCTTTCATCAACTTGAGGAACTTGGCTTCCTCTCCCTCGATCATGCGATAGCAATGCTCGTCACCGGGGAATTTCCCGGCCCGGACGTCGTCGCAGTACTCGGACATGGCCTTGGTGATCACCTCGGCGACGTTGCAGTACTTCTTGACGAATTTCGGGGTAAACGCCTGGAACTGCCCGATGAGGTCGCTCACGATCAGCAGCTGGCCGTCGCAATGGGGGCCGGCGCCGATGGAAAGGACCGGAATGGTGAGCTTCTCATGAATGTAACGGGTCACTTCCGGCGGCACCGCTTCCACCAGGAGCATGTGGGCGCCCGCGTCCTGCACGGCCATGGCGTCGTCGAGCACCATCTTGGCCGCATCTGCGGTGCGGCCCTGGGCCTTGTGGCCGCCCAGCACTCCGGAACTCTGGGGGGTAAGGCCGATGTGTCCGACCACCAGGATTCCGGCTTCCACAATGGCCTTGATGCGGCCGGCAACCCGAACGCCGCCTTCCAGCTTAATGGCGTCGACGTTGGCTTCCTTCAGGAACCTGCCGGCGTTTTCGACGGCTTTGGCGTTGCTGACCTGATAGGAAAGGAACGGCATGTCGCCGATGACGAACGTGTTGGGCGCGCCGCGGCGCACGGCATCGCAATGACAGATGCACTGGTCCATGGTCACCGGCACGGTTCCGGAATATCCGTACACGCACATTCCCAGGGAATCCCCGACCAGGATCATGTCCAGCCCGGCTGCTTCGGCGAATTGGGCGGTGGGGAAATCGTAAGAGGTGAGCCACGTAACCTTGCGGTTTTCCTTTTTCATCTGATAGAAATCGTTGATCATCAACTTCTTTTTAGCCATCTTGGTACTCTCCCTGCTGTAGTGAGCTTGTTAACAAGTACCCGGATATTCGTTTCGCCGGGTCCGGATCAATAGTCGGTGACGGAAATTTCCATGGTTACCTGCTCGAAATCTTCAAAGACATCGAGGCGCCCTACTCAGTGCGTTCGATAGTCGGATTGCTTTTCTTCCCCATCATCTCCTTGTTTCGCTTTTAATCCATGACAGATATTCTTCAACACCCTTTTCCACGTCGTACTCCGTCGAGAAGCCGAGTTCGGTTCTCAAGCGGGTACTATCGATACTCGGTCCCCGGGGCATGATGCGGCCGGGGCCGATAATCAGTTCCATGTCGACCCCCGCCTGAGACGCCACGTTGCGGATCAGTTCCGGAATCGGATGGCAGATTCCGCTACTTACGTTGTACTGGCGGTGCTTCAGGTCGGGAGCTTCGAGTATCATGCAAACCGCCCGTGCAATGTCCTTTACGTACGTGAAGTCGACCGACTGATCGGCTCCCGCCGGAAGGGAAACCCTGGTTTTGCCCTCCAGGCTCCCGAAGACCGCATTGTACAAGGGGTACAGTTCCGACGGGAACCTCCCCGGGCCATAGGCGAAGTACACTCTGAGCGCCCTGAAATCCAGTTTGAATTCGTTCGCGTACTGCAGCCCGAAGAATTCCGCGCTGGATTTCGCCGCGCCGTAAAGGTCTCCGGGGGTAAGGGGCTCGTCCTCAAGCGGGATGTTGTCGCGAATTCCATACACCGCGCCCGAACTGATGTAGACGAACCGTTTGACTCCGAAGACGCGGGACACCTCCAGCATGTCCACCGTGCCCATGGTGTTGGTGTAAATATGATGACGGGGGTTTGTGGCGAACAGAGGGCCGCCCATGAGGCCCGCGATGTGGACCACTTGCTCGATGGCGCCCTTCTGCTCCACGAACATCCTGTACAGTGAGGCCTGATCCAGAACGTCGGCCCGGATGAAGGTAATGGAGTCTTCCATGCCTTCCAGATAGCTGACGCGTCTTCCGGAGCGTCCGGTGACGATGACCTTCCGTCCCCTTTTCACCAGTTCGTGGCACACCCATGACCCGATGTGGCCGAGGCCACCTGTGACGAGTACCGACATGTTCCTTTTCCCTCTCTTCTGAGCTTCCTATGAATTGTGAAGCCAGGCCAGCTCGTTGTCGTCGTTCCAGGAACCGAATATTTTCGTTTTCCCGCCCAACGCCCAGGTGTAACGGGTCCTGTGTCCCGGGCAGGTAGCGAGAAAATGATAGCCGCCGGGGACGTCGAACACCTGGCCGTGGCGGTAAATTTTCAGCTTGGCGTCTTCCTTGACCGCTGGGTCCTCGTATATCCCGCCGATGATGAAACCCGTTTGCGGCTCGAACTTGAAGTAGTAGAGTTCCTCCAGGTTGGCTTCCTGTGGTGGATTGTCCAGGGTGTGCCGATGCGGCGGGAAGCTCGACCAGTTTCCTGCCGGGCTTTCGCTCTCTCCGAGCATCATTCTGGTGGCCGGACCGTTGTCGCCCATGGCGATGTGCACCTGCCGTTGCCAATCCGCCTTGCCGCTGTCGACCGTCCGCACCTGATCCGGCTTCACGTGCGCGGGCGGAGCGATTTCATCCGTGGGGGCGGTATAGATGGCCGCCTCGAAAGGACCTTTCAGGCATCGGATTTCGTAGCGGCAATCGATGGGCACGTAGATCATCTCGGGTTTGCCGCCGAAGATGTTCTCCCGGTCTCCCACGGTTTCAAAAGACGTGTTCGTCCCGTTCGGCAGCGTGATACTCACACCGCATCGTCCCGCCAGGACGTTGACGACGTGCTCCTGCCGTCCGGTTTCCAACCTTTCGGAGCCCGCGACGTCGAGTTCCAGGCTGAGGAGACTCAGAAAAACCGAAGTCCCCTTTTCCGGCGACGCCAGGGTCTTGATCGCTCCCATGACATTCATTCCTTTTCGTTGACGATTATCAGCGTGGCCGCCGCACGACGCGGACGCGATTTCTGCCTGCGGACATGCACGGTCGTCCGAGCGGGCCGGCCGGTGCATGCCTGATTCACCGCTCCACCGCCACCACGCGGGCGCACGCCCCTTCGCTGCCGAACACCTTCAGGGGCAGGGCATACACTTCCACCCTCGGGGCTTTGACCTGATCGAGATTGCATAAATATTCGATGAGGAGAATGCCCTTGCGCAGGATAAGGTCGTGCGTGGGCATTTCGTGGGCTTTCGGATGACGCGCCGGAATTTCCCGAATGGCCCTGTCCTGCGGAAAGTCGAAACCCACCGCTTTTATGGGCAAAGCGGCCAGCCACTCGGAAGCCTCACGACTAAGGTACGGGGCGTCCATCCAATACTCCCGCGAGGTGCAGTCCCGGGCAAGGTCCCAGCATGTCTTCAAAAGGACAATGTCTCCCGGCCGGACGTGTCCGGCGCGTTCGGCAATCAGTTCCGGCCCGATCTCCCGATTCGCATCGACCGGCTGCAAATCCACGACAGCCGCCGGGCCGCACAGTCTTTCCAGATCGATCTGATCGATACTCTCCCGTCCCAGTTCAAAGTGGAGCGGAGTATCGATGTGGGTAAACGAATGCATTGCCGTGTCGACGGCGGTAACCTGATAGGAATCGCCCTGCGCGATATCCTTCACCAATCGAATGTTGGCCGGCCATCGCCACATGGGCCGGATAGTCATGCTGAGGTCGATCACTTCCATTATTCACTCCTGACGCCGTTTTCTTCTTCGGATCCAATAGGTAGTTTCACTTTTCGGTCAGCACCCCATGCCAGGTTCACAGGAAGCCGCATCGGGACCGCCGTCCACCGCCTCCACGAGGCCCCGGGAAACCAACAACCAGATGTCCCGGACCGTGTAGGCGATCATGATAATCGCGGAAACGGGGATGACTGCGTACCAGATACTTTTCGGCAATACCAGTATGGGCGACGTATCCACCGCGGCAAAGGTCAGCTCTGCACCTTTGTATGCCAGTATCAGGAAAAACAGCAGGCAAATGACGTTGACGACCAGGGCCAACGGCCCGGCGAATCGCGTGCCGGCCACAAACTGCTCCAGGATGTTGACCCGAAAATGAGTCCGGTTTCGCCACAACAGGGCGGCACCGAAAAAGACAAGCCAGGCGAACGCCAGCTCGATGATCTCGTCCGCCCACCCCATGGAGGAAACCGGAACGAATCTGACGAAAACTCCCGCGCCCACCAGAAAGACCAGTCCCACCATGCAGACGATGCAGATCCACTTCAAGGTGGCGGCGATACACCGATCGAACGTATTGAGGAAATCGGACCGCATCTTACCTCCTTTTTTAACCTGCGCTCCCCATTATCAGGTTGGGAATCCACGTCACGAGCCCGGGGATGAAAGTAATCAACAGGAGGCAAATAACGAGCGCCACAATATGCCATTTCAGCTCGTCGGCCAAATCCCACAAGGGGACCTCTCCCACACAGGAAACGGCATAGAGTACCATCCCGACGGGGGGCGTCAGGAGGGCAACCATGAGGTTGAAGGTCATCACCACCCCGAAATGAACCGGATCGATGCCCACCTTGTCCAGCATGGGCATGAAAATGGGGATGGTGAGGAGCATGACGGAGATCGCTTCCATGAAGCAGCCCAGGACCAATAGGATACCGTTGATGATGAGCAATATAATGTACGGATTGTGGCTCAGGGAAAGCAGGAAATTGATCACCGCTTCCGGGACCCGCTGCTGGATGAGCAGCCAGCCGAACAGCCCCGCGGCCGCGATGATAAAGAGCACGCGTACGGTCTGGTCCGCCGTTTCCCACACGATTTCAATGAGCCGCTTGAAACTCACCTCGCGGTAGACGAACACGCTGATGACGATGGCATAAAAGCAGGCGGCTACCGAAGCTTCGGTCGGAGTGAACACCCCGCTCAGGATGCCTCCCACGATGATCACCGGCGCCAGCATGGCCGACCATGCGCCCTTGAAGCTTATCAGCAGCGTTTTCAGGCCGGCGCGGGGCTGAGTCGGATAGCCGCGTTTCACGGAGGTAAAGTACACGGTGATCATCAACCCCAACCCCATCAGGAGTCCGGGGATGAACCCGCCGAGAAACAGCCGCCCCACGGAGACTCCGGTCATGCATCCGAAAATCACCAGAGGGATGCTGGGCGGAATAATCGGCCCGATCGTCGCGGCCGCGGCGCTCACTCCCGCGCTGAAGGCGCGGTCGAATCCGGCCTTGCTCATCGCGTTCATCGCCACCAGGCCGACGCCTGCGGCGTCGGCGATGGCGGAGCCGGACATTCCGGCCACGATGATGTTGGCTACTACGTTGACGTGTCCCAGTCCGCCTCGAATGTGGCCGACCAGGTTCTGACAGAACTGAAACAAACGGATGGTCATTCCGCCCGTATTCATGATGTTGCCGGCCAAAATGAAGAAAGGAATGGCCAGCAAGGTGAAGCTCGTGGTGCTGGAGTACATTCTGGCTGGAACCATAATGAGCAGTTCCGGCACTCCGAGGATTATGAAAAATACGGCCGAGGTTAAACCCATCGAGACGGCGATCGGCACGCCCAACAGAATCAACCCGATCAAGACTGCGAATATTGCCGTAGTTACCATGGAATACCCCGTGCCGAACTTATTTCTGCTTCGCCTCTTCCACGAACTTCATGAAGGTTTCGACGTTCTTTTCTCCGGTATACTTGGCGATCTTCTCCACCGCCGGTTTCACGGCTTCCCGGAAGGCGGGGATGTCCGGATGTGTTACTTTCACTCCGGCCTTTTCCATTTTAGCGATGATGTCTTTTTCTTCGCCTTCAACGGTTTCGCGCATGAACTTTCCGGCGGCCTTTGATTCCTCGCGAACAATCTTCTGCTGTTCGGGGTTCAGCTTGGCCCAGCTCCTGGGGTTCACCACGTGGATCATGCAGCTGTAGGTGTGCTGGGTAAGAGCCAGGTATTTCTGCACTTCATAGAACTTCTGATAGTAAATCGTGGAAAGGGGGTTTTCCTGCCCGTCCACCACGTTCTGGGCCAGGGCCATGTAGACTTCGGGGAACGCGATCTTGGTCACCACGGCGCCCAATGCCTCCATGGTCGCCTGAAGGTGCATCTCGGGCGGCACGCGCAGTTTCAACCCCTTCACGTCTCCGGGCTCGTTGATGGGAACCTTGTTGTTGGTGATGTTGCGGAATCCCCACTCCCA
The DNA here is from genome assembly GCA_963826125.1 of uncultured delta proteobacterium. Classification (GTDB taxonomy): domain Bacteria; phylum Desulfobacterota; class Desulfarculia; order JACQYL01; family CAWGVV01; genus CAWGVV01. Next base: position 216,400 of record CAWGVV010000002.1, read on the forward strand.
GTTGGAAAGCATGATGAAGCCTTCCTTTTCCGCCTGCTTGGCCAACCAGTCGAATGCCGGACCGTCCAGCACTTTGTGGGCCATGGCATAGGAATCGAAAATGAAAGGAATCTGGGCTGTCATACAGGCACGGACGTATTTTTCGAACTGACCCTGAGTGGGAATGTTCATGTCGATAGCGCCCAGCTTCACCTGCTCGCACTGCTCGGGTGGAGAACCCAGGGCGTTGGCGGGGTAAATGACGATCTTTACCTGTCCGTTGGTCCGCTTCTCCACGTTTTCGGCGAACTGCTTGGCAGCCTTGTGAGCGGGATGGGATTCGTCCGCGTAGTGGGCGAATTTCATCTCGATCGGCGCGGAGAATACCGGGGATGAAAACCACAGGAACAAACCGAGCACCAGGCAAAAGACAACAACCAGCTTCGATGCAAAGACAGTCTTTTTCATCCTGACCTCCTTTTGGTAGATTCCGACAACATTCACTCTCGAACTATTTCTCCGCCATTGCCCTCAGCAATTCGGTGGCTCGTGAAGGATTGAAGATTCCGCACATGCAGGGCTTGAACAACTGCTCGGCTCCCTGCTCCGGAGTCAACTTGCCTTTTTTCACTTTTTCCGCCGTGTCCTCGATGAGCTTCACGGTGACCATGCCGTGACCGCACATGGTGTTCAGTTCAAGGACATCCTGCGAAGGCAAACGGTCGGTACGCCCCCAACGGCCGAGGGAGTTATTGACGGTGTGCGGCTCCAGGCCGGCCTTATGGCAACACTCGCGCACGGAATCGAACAGACCGGACACGACCACGGACATTCCCAGGTCTTCCGCCTTGAGTTCACTCAACGCGGCAACCACCTTGTTCGGATCGTTGAATACGGCCTGCACCACCGCCCGGTCTTCAACGTTATCCAGCATTTTGTCCAGACCGCCCTGGTAGTACTGATTGCCGTGCCGGGCGTCGCCGATTTTGACGGCGCCGTTTTTCAGGCTGATTTCCAGCATCTTCCTCAGCTTGGGACCGGAACCTTCGTGGTTGATGTCCTTGGAGGGCATGAAAAGCAGAACGTAGTCACGGCTCAAACTGTCCGGATCGCCTACTCGGTGAAGGGTGTGTGTCATGTTCAGTCCTCCTTGACCAGCGGCCGACCCAGGCCGACATTCGTTTTTCCGTTGGGGGCAAACCAGACGTTGCTTTTCTTCATGGCTGCATGCGTCGGAATAGTGCCGTCGGGCGCCACTTTGGACGCAATGCAGAGGGAAAAGACCGATTCGATGCGCCCGCTCACTTCCTTGAGTCCATCGAGAACGTCACCCAGTTTCTCCACTCGGACGCAGAATTCGATGATGGCCGAAAGCGCCTTCTCGTTCAGAACGTCGTCCTTGAACTTTCCGGTTTTCAAATCGGACATCAGCGAGGTGGTAGGATTGCTCAGTTCGAATTCCACTCCCAGTTTCGCCATGGCCATGGCGATTTTCTCCACGTCGTACATGCGGGCTCCCAGCGTCGGGCGACCCACTTCGATGCCGACTCCCGCCCAGCCGTGCTTGAAACGGCCGGTGACTTCGTTCGTCTTCATCTCCTCGGTCCCTCGGCCGGAAATGCCCGATTCCGGAGCGATGGTGAGCACGTCGCTCAGGACGCTGCGTACGGTTCGGGGCCATTCGAGTTTCTGCATGTAGATGGCGTCCGTCGGGCAATCGGCCATCCGCAGGCAGTTGCCGCATTCGGTGCATTCGTCGAAATCTATTTCGGCATGCTCACCGACCGTGATGGCACCTACCGGGCAGTAGACTTCGCATTGCCCGCAGGCGATGCATTTTTCCGCGTCGATCAACATTCGGTCTTCTCCTTTTCTTTACGACAAGCCGGACGAATCCGGATGATACACTTACAATCCAGCCAGCCACATGGTGGTCGGCGTATAGAAAATCACCAACAGAACCACTATCATAATGGCCCCGAGAAACCATATAACGTCCCGACTGACCACTTCGATCGGCGCCTGAGCCACCAGGGCGGACACATAGAGCGTTTGCCCCACGGGCGGAGTAAACAGGCCGATCCCGAGGACCATGGTGGTCACTACCCCCAGCTGAATCGGATCGACCCCTAAATTGGTGGCGAACGGGAAAAAAATCGGTGTGAAAATCAGCAACGAAGGAGTGAGGTCGAGGAAACAGCCGGTAATGAGCAGGATCGCCGTGATGATCACGAGCGCCAGGTGGCCGCTGCTGATATATTTGACCAGACTCGATTGCATGGCCTGGGGAACCCCGGAAAGCACGATGACATAGGTGAGCATCAACGAACTGGCGATCAGGAATACCACCACGCCGGACACTTTGGCCGACTCAACCAGCATCCCGAACAGATCTTTCAGGCCGAAGGCCCGGTAATAGATCATCTCGATGCAGATAACGTAAACCGCACCAATCAACGCCGCTTCAGTCGTCGTATAGATGCCCGCGAGAATGCCGCCCATGACGATGATCGGGATGAACAATGCCGGAAGCGCTTTCACCAGCAGCGGCCAGACGGCGACGAAGCTGGGGCGGGGCGTCCGATAGTGCTTCCGTCGGAAGCCGAGGAACCCGGCCGTGAGCATCATCGCCACGCCGACGAGGATGCCGGGAATCATACCCGCCAGGAACAGCTTCCGGATGGAAACCTCGGTGACCCAGGCATAGAGTATCATGGGAATGCTGGGCGGTATGATGATGCCGATCGTGGAAGAGGCGGCGTTGAGGGCGGCGGCATACCCCTGCCCGTAACCTCTCCGGACCATCTCCGGGATCATCACGCCCCCGATGCTTGAAGCGTCGGCCACGGCCGAACCCGAACAGCCGCCGAAAAACATGTTTACCACGACCATCACCGAACTCAAGCCGCCGTAAAACCAGCCGACCACCCCGTTGGCCAGGTCCATGAGGTAATGGCCCGATTTTCCTTTATTGAGGGCGATCCCCATCAGGACGAAAAACGGTACTGCCATGATGGGCCAGGATTCGGTGGCCATGGTCATGCGGTGGGTGAGGGCTTCCACCGGGATGCGATCGGTGACGAAACAGTAAAGCATGGAGCACATGCCCACCGAAAATGAAACCGGTATCCTCAGAAAAAACACGAAGACAAAAAAGCCCAAGCCGCATATTACTACTGCATCCATAATCAGCCTCTGTCGCAATGTTCTTTTCGATGCATTTGTCAGTGCCGCTCATCGAAAGTTCCCGCCCGGGATGAAGCCGAGGCGGTTATGCCGTCGTCATCCGTTTTCCCTCAGCGGGGCAAGGGGCTCCTTTTTCCCGAAGTCGGCATGGAGCTGTTTGATGAATTTTTCCAAAGTGAAAATCATAAAGATCAAAGCACCGACGGGTATGCCGAGAAAATAGTAAAGCTTGGGGAATTTCAGAACCACGAAACTGGAGTCCATGGAGAGAGCCACGTCCAGTTCATACCAAAAGATAATGAAAAAGAAGGCGAGCGTGAGCAGGAGTTCAAAATAGCGGGCCACCTTGCGGAACCTGGGGGGCAGCCGATCAAAAAGCAATGACACCCCCAGGTGGCTGTCCTGACGATACGCGCTCGCCGCGGCGATAAAACAGACCCAAAGGAAAAGAAACAGCGGAAACTCTTCAGCCCAGGCAAATGATACGCCGAGGACATACCGCGAGAACACCTGGATGCCTACGGAAATGCAGAGTGCCGCGAACGCGACACCGGCAATGAGGTCGCTCAAAGAAGATATACTGTCGAAAACGAACCTAGCGACTCTGTTCACAAGCCCCTCCTCAACCGTCTCCGCCATCCTCAGCGGTCCATTTGCCCGGACTACGGACGAATTAGCCTCCGCTTACTTTGTTTTCGCCTCAACACCGTAATACATTTTGTCTTTCGGATACTCCTTGCGGACCTTTTCCACTTCGGCCAGCACCGCGGTGACCTTGTCGGCGCCCCACTTGCTCTTGGCCCATTCATACACGGGCTCCACGGCCTTGTGGAAGGGAGCGAGGTCGGCCACGTCGTTTATCTTCATGCCGGCGGCTTCCATGGCTTTGCGCTGGTCGTCTTCGCTGGCTCCCACCTTCTTGCGATAATATAAGGCGCCTTCCAGCGCTGCTTCCTGGATGGCTTTTCGTTGATTTTCATCGAGTTTCTTCCACGTCTTTTCGGAAATGATCAACGGCAGGGTGCTGTACTGGTGCTTGGTCAAGGACATGTATTTCTGCACTTCATAGAACTTGGAAGCATAGATGTTCATGAAAGGATTTTCCTGACCGTCCACGACTCCCTGGGACAGGGCAGTGTACAGCTCGGAATAGGACATGGGAACGGCGCTGCCGCCCAGGGCGTTGATGATGTTGATGGACATTTCCGACTGCACGACGCGGATTTTCAAACCCTTCATGTCCTCGGGCGTATTGATGGGCCTGACGTTGTTGGTCATGTGGCGGAACCCGTTGTCCCATGTGGCGAGATAGCGGATTCCCTTGGGGATCAGCGCCTCATAGTACGTGGCGACAAAAGGCTTGTCCATGAAGGCATAGGCCTGGGAGTAGTTGTCGAACATATAGGGCATTTCGAGGAGTTCCGGCGTTCGCTTGGCATCGAAGATGGAGACGAGGCCGGCCGTGGTGATGTAAAAGTCCAGAGTGCCCATGGCAACCTGCTCCTGGCACTGCTGGTGGGTGCCCAGTACTCCGGCGGGGAATACTTCGACCTTGACCGCGCCCTTCGAAAGCTCATCGACCCGTTTCGCGAAGAAAATCGAAACCTCATGGCGAATGTTCGCCGTCGCCTCGGAATGCCCCAGGCGCAGATGCGCCGTTTTGGCGGACGCCGGGCCGGCGGCTAGCGTCAGGAGGAGAGTCACGGCAAACACGAAACCTACGGTCAAACAGATGATAGGCCTTTTCGTAAACATGTTGGTTGTTCCTTTCTGTTTGGACTGGAGTTTATTTTGGTGCACAGGGCCTGAGCAACCGCTCTTTACTTCCATGGATGACAAAGATGGGCCTCGAGCGCTTTCCTCCGCGGTAAACCGTCCCGGAACACGCCGTGTGTGTTCAATGTATTCCTGCATACACGAATACAATATGAACCATACCATCGTCTGAAAGTCAAGAGATAATTATCGAATAATAATATTTCCCGAAAATCTATCGGAATACCGCTTACGGCTACTCCGTCGGCGCGGGAATCATCCAATGCTCCCCAAAACCCCGACGAAAGGGACAATATTACCCGGACGCCTGCTCACAAAGGAAAAAGGGGCGCCTCTTTTTGGGATGAAGAGGACGACCGGAACGGAGATACCCGGTCGGGTGCAACGTTGTTATGAACGACGATTGAAAGGCGTAGAAGCCGCATTCATTTTCCGGAACCCGCTGTTGCGCGTGCGGCACGATCCCGGAGGGGAAGACTTTTTAGCTGCTCTGACGCTTTCTTCTGACCGTTTTGCGACCGCCCATGGTCTTCTGAATCTCCGGCAGGGTTTCCTCGTCGGGGTCGAAATGTTTCGATCGAACGAACGACAATACCTGCGTCGCGGTCCTGGACAGGTGCTGCCGAATGAGTTCCACGGCGGCGGCCTTTTCCCTGCGTTCGATGTGATCGATGAGCCCGCTGTGTTCGTCCCACACTTCGCGGATGGAATCCAGCCGGATACTCATGGACCGCATGCTCAACACGATGACGCGGATGTTGCTGAGGACCTTGATGAGCACCTTGCTGCGCGTGGCATTATAAATGGTGTCGTGGAACATGGAGTTGAGCTCGAAGAAACGGTTCAGGGTGAAGTCCTGAATCATTTCGCCGGATTTGAGCAACTCATTGGCCTGGGCCCTGACCTGCTTGAGATAGGCGATTTCCTCCGGGGTGATCCGCTCGGTGGCCAGTTCGATGGCGTGCACTTCCAGGATGGCGCGCAGATCGAAGATGTCCCGAATGGTCTCCTCGTCGAACTGGGGGACCCTTATGCCGCCCTGGGCCAATCGTTCCGCAACCCCGTCCTGCTCCAGCCTCCGAAAGGCTTCCCTCACCGGCGTCCGACTGGCATTGAACACCTTGGCGACTTCCACTTCGAACAAACGTTGGTTCGGTTCGATTTCCCCCCTGATGATGGCCATCTTGAGCGCTTCATAAATCTGATCGGCAATGGATTTTGCCGGATCGACTACTATGTGGGCACGTAAACCAGTAAATGAGTTCATCGGCATCCTGAGTGATCGTTAAAAGGTAAGCCCCGGAGGGGAACGCGGAGTATCTGAAGATTCCTTACCATCGGGGCAAGCCATAATGCAATCAGGGATGAAATCTTTTGCGATGTATCGGGGTTCAATTTTTCAGCCTTTCGGAATCCGAAAGGCTGATTTTTCTCACTTCTCGATCATTTTCAAGAAGGTGTCCATCAACTTGGCTGAATCTTCGTTGGCCAACCCCTGCGCCACGGACATGTTGAAATAGTGCGACACCGCGGAAGCGACCAGGAGCGGCAGGTTGTGCTTGCGGCTCGAGGTAATCACGATGTTGATGTCCTTCCACAGCTGACCCATGCCGCCCGGAGAGGTAGTGTTTTCCAGGATGGCTTTCGACAGCAAGCGGAAATAGTCGTTCCCCCCGATACCGCTCCCCACCACGTCGCAGACCAGCTTGGGGTCCACGCCGCTCTTCTGGGCCAGTGCGATCAGTTCGACGGTTGCGGCATGGATCGCGGTCACCAGAAGCTGGTTGCAATGCTTGATGGCCTGCCCCATGCCGGGGGTGTCGCCGGCGTAGGTGATTTTCCCGATGATCTCCAGGACACCGCGGACCTCGTCGAGCAATGCTTCCGGAGCCGCCGCGATCAACGTGAGCGTCCCGATGGCCACGCGCGCGGGGCCTCCGGTGAACGGACAATCGACGAACTTCACGTTCTTGGCTTCACACTCCCGGGCCATCCATTCCAGATTGTCGCGGTTGATGGTGCTCATGCAGATCACCGTCGAACCCGCCGCGGCGCTCTTGAGGATGCCGTTCGCGCCGGTGATGACGTCGATCACCTGATCGTCGTTCAGCACCATGACGATGACCAACGGGGCGTTGGCGGCCACTTCGGCCGGGCTCGCCATGGATTCGCCGCCGATCTCCCGGAGCTTCTCAACCACCTCCGGCCTGCGGGCGTATCCGTAGACTTTGTAACCCTGCTCCACAAAACGTTGGGCAGCCGGCATTCCGCATCGGCCCAGCCCGATTATTCCAATCGTTTTGTTCATCCGGTTCCTCCTGTCTCAAGTCGATTGAAAACCACGGCAATCGATCGTTTTACCGTTATTCGGAACGATTGTCGGAGCTACTACTCTTTCCCCGACGCTTCGCGCTTTACGATTTTCCCCGCCTGCAGCACCGTGGCGACCTGTTGCAGAACGCCGACGTTTTCCAACGGGTTTCCCTTCACGCCGATGACGTCGGCGTATTTTCCGGATTCCAGCGACCCGATGCTGTCCTCCATGCCGCACACCATGGCTGCGCGGATGGTAGCCGCTCGAATCGCGTCGGCCGCCGATGCGCCGAAATCGGTCAGGTATTTTATTTCCTGCGCCACCCCGGCATGCATGCCGTCCGTACCGACGGCAAATTTGATTCCCGCCCTGATTGCTGCGGCCATGCGCTGCGCCACTTCCTCGCGCTGCTGCAGGTGAGGCTGCACCAGGCTCGGCGGAAGCGTCTTGATGCGGGCATCGGTAAAGAAGATGCTGGGCGTCATCACCAGCCACCGGTCATATTTTCCGATGCTTTCGATCTCCGCGTCGGAAGCGAAATAGCCGTGCTCGATCACGTCGATGCCCGTTTCCAGGGACTTCGTGAGCCCCGGCCCGCCGATGCAGTGAGTGGCCACCGGAACACCCGCGCCGTGGGCTTCATCCACCAGGGTCTGCACTTCCTCGCGCGAAAAGTAGTGCGGCAACATTCCCCGACCATTTCTCACCGTGCCCGTGGTGTACACTTTAATGAGGTCCGCCCCCGCCGACAGATTTTCCCGCACGGCCTGACGGACCGCTTCGACGCCGCTGAAGGGGTAGCCCACATAACCGTGGCCGTGCGGAGCACGGATTCCGCGGGTCGCCACGACGAGCCTCGGCCCGGCGAGCGTTCCGGCCGCCACGGCCTTTTTGCAGTCGACGTCCAGGAACCCCTTGTCACCCATGCAGCGGGACGTTGTGATGCCGGCGTTCAGGTCCGTGACCATCGTTTTTACGGCCCGAATCGTCAGTTCCGGAATGGAGTCGGTCATGCGGAGCAGGTAGTTTTCGAGCGTCGGATCGAGCGAAAGATGATTATGGCAATCGATCAGCCCCGGCAGAAGCATCTGGCCGGCACAATCGAAGGTTTCGTCCGCCTCGGCCGCCCGTGCCTCGGCCTCCTGCCCCGTGGCGGCGACCCGGTCGTCCCGGATGAGCACGGCTCCGGGTGTGACGATCCGTCCGGCCGCAACGTCGAGGAAGCCGTCAGCTTTTAACAGGAGTGTCTTCATGATTGTTTGTCAGCCTTTTGGTGTGAGCAATATCGATAAAGGCAACGGGTAAGATTGTATATGTGTATACATGTATGCCATAAGGTAACCGAAAGAACCCGGTTCTGTCAACGAAAATACGAACGCGTGGGAGAGGCGCCCCGAAGCGGGGCCGAAACCCTCTCCGCACGTTAAGGCAGGTCGCCGGAATTCACGGTTCGGAAAGCTCGACGTTCATGCCGTCGAATACTTCCGGGGAAACAAACACCACGCGTTTGCCCCGAACGCCGGTCTTTGGTTCGGGATCGATGAACTGCACGCCCCCCCCGACAAGCGATTCCACATCGGCCGCGATGTCGTCGCAGGTCATGCAGAAATGGTGGATGCCGTTCCCGTGTTCCTTCACGAACCGGGCGATTACGCCGTCGGGCGAATAGTCCTGGATGACCTCCAGTTTGGCGTTCCCCAGGTCGATCAACGCCACCTTCAACCGCCGGTCGGCAACATCCCGAATCGATGGTGTAGGCAGCGAAAAAGCGGCACAAAAACCGGTCAGGAACTCCTCGATATTTCGAACAGCCAAGCCGATGTGTCCGAGGCCGTTTACCATCGTTTCCTCCTCAAGCGAGTATGATCGGACGAACATCCCGGACCCTTGTCCCGGCCGGCGGTCGGTACCCGCGATCCTTCGCCGCTCCGTGGAAGATGCGGTGTTACTTCCATTCCAGCGTGAGTGAAACCCCCGCCTCTTCGATGTTCGAAATCTTCGACAGTGCCATCTTGCTCCTGAAATCAGTATCGTGGCAGGGATAGAACGTCTTGATGTTGGCCTTTCCGATGTAACCGAGCGTCGCGGCCAGCAGTTCCTTCGACGGCTCCTGGAGATGGAGCCCGCCGATAACCGTGTTCACCTTGTCGGCACCCGCCACTTTCTTGGCATATTCGATGATGTTGCAGATACCGTTGTGGGAGCATCCGGTAATCACAACCACTTCATCGCCATGTTTGTAGCACAGCTGGGTGTCTTCCATGATGAAGTCGTCGATCCACTGCCCGTCCTTGAGTTTCTTGGCTTTTTGCGGAGTCTGGCATTCGAAGGAATTCTTCCGTTCGACCACGCCCAGATAGATCAAGTTTTTCGTCAGGTGAAGCGGCTTGGTTTCGAAGCGGATGTCGAAAAATTCCTCCAGCGTTTTCTGGTCGACGTCCATGCCCTGGTCTTTCTGGATTTCAAAATCATACTTCTTGAAAAAGGCTTCCGGGCTCACCATCAGGAGGACCGGTTTCCGGGTTACGCCCTTTTGCCGGTAGTACTCCACCAGATGCCGTGCGCCCCGAGCGTGGTCCAGATGTCCGTGGGATATGATCAGGTAGTCGATTGCGGTGAGATCGATCCCCATCTTTTCAGCATTCCCGATGAATACGTCGGAATAGCCGGTGTCGTAGAGAATCTTCTTGCCTTCATCCTCTATATAGGCGGAGAAACCGTGTTCGGCGTAGTAATAGGTATTGTAGAGACATGTGTTTTCGACCAACAACGTCAATTTCATGATTCATCTCCCCAATTGAAAAACTGCTCTTCCCGAAGCATTCCGCCCGCAATACGCCCGACGCAACGCGGCAGGCCCGCGACCGTCATGCGGGCGCTGAAGCCGGTTCATTTTCCGGTGCCGTTGGAATTATTGAACCGCTGTGCTTTCTCGACCTTTTTCTGCACGTCCCGGATATGGTCCTCCATGTGTCTTCGGGCGGTTTCCGAGTCGTGGTTTCGTATGGCATCGAAGATGCCCTGATGGAATTCGTTGGTTTCGTCTATGGTTTCGAGCAACTGCTCGTTGTAATTCTGGAACACCTTGCTGATGAGTTGGCGGAGAAGGTCCCTCAGTATTTCCACGATTTTCGCCATGATGTTGTTGTTCGAGGCCTTGGCGATCAGGTAATGAAACTGGACGTCCTGTTTGACGAACTCCTCGATTTCCTGGGCCGCGGAAAGGTTGCTCATGGCGGACAGAATGTCTTCCAATGCCCGTATGTCCCCCTCGGTGGCATGAAGCGCCGCCAGCGCCGCCAGGGACCCTTCAATGTGCAGCCGGGCCTCGAGCAGTTCGAACGCCGACCGCTTGTCGATAACGACGAAGGACGTGAGGGGATTCATGAAGTTGGTAGGCTCGATCTGCTTGAGAAACGTCCCCAGCCCCTGCCTCGATTCGACAAGCCCCATAAGCTCAAGTCTCTTGAGCGCTTCCCGCAGAGAGGCGCGGCTCACGCCCAGCGTACGCGCCAGTTCGTCCTGAGACCCGAGCATATCCCCGCACTTGTATTCCCCGGAGATAAGCTTGCCTTTGATTTCTTCGACAATGGTGTCGATAAGGCTCAATCGCTTCAATGTAACATCCCTTTGCTTACGATTGTTTTAATGAACCAAATCCAACGGAATCTCCGCCCGCCTGCTTTTGTCTTCAGCCTTCCGCGCCGGTGTCGGGATGTCGTGGCGAATCGGGTGTGTGGGAGCAGCGGAAGGACGGCCGGACCGCCTCTTCCGGCCGTCGTCGCACCACACGCCGGCCGAAGGGCCGGCGCGCCGCGCACGATTCTCTCAGAACTTGCTGTTCGGGCCGTATTCCAGGCTGTTTCGCCAGTTACAGAGTTCCCGGTTGTCGGGATAGCTGTAGCGACGCCCGTCGTTGTCCGTGGGGTGGATGTACCGTGCCCCGGGCAACAGCCTGACCACACTCATCGGCGGATGCCGTTTCTCGGCGTTTTTCCATCGCACGATCTCTTCCAGATAGAAGGGATCCTCGTAGCAGTTGGCCCAGTTGTCGTGATGCATCGGCAGGATGGTTTTGGCGTTCAGCGCCTCGGCCACGCGCCAGAGATCCCAGGGCGACATCTTGTCGGTATAGCCGGGAGCGTTGTTCCCCATGGCCATGGAAACGACGTCGATCTTGTAGTTCTCGCCCACCATGCGATATCCGTTGTGATACAGGGAATCTCCGAGAAAAGCAAAATTTCCGCCTTCGGTATTGAAAACGAATCCGACCGCCACCTGGGAGAAGGGTACCGGCGTTTCAAAGCCCGTTTTGGTAGCGATGACGTCGAAATTCTGCGCAAAGTCGATCTTCATGTCTTCGATCTGAATGCTTTTCCCCACTTCCGCCACGATGAGCCGGTCTTCCGGCACCCCCATGTTCTCCTTCATCCTGCGCGCGGCTTCGGGAGGCGCGATGAACTTGCATTTCGTCGTCTGAAGCGCCGCGCTGATGGTGTAGTAGTCCATGTGGTCCTGATGGTGGTGCGTCACGCAGACCGCATCGAGCCGCTTGAACTTCCACGGATCGATAACCATGGGATGGGTGCGCATCCAGTAGAGCTTGTCCGCTCCGCTGGTCTTGCACACGCCGCAGTAGGAACGGTCCGTAAAGATGCTCGGTCCGGAATAGAGGTCCACCGTGAAGACGGCCCCGGCCTGGCTTTTGATGACGCAGCTCATGGCGCCGAAATACCACAGGGCGCCGGTTCCGGAAGGAACCTTGAACTGATCGATTTCGTAGTTGAGATAGGTTCCCCACTCGGGAAATACTTCCTTGAGCCAGATGTCGCGATTCATTTCCCGCTTCAGGCCCATGGTCCCGCCGTCCATGACTCCACGCTCGTCGTATTTTACAACCTTGTCCTTGTCCACCGAAACCTCCTTCACGTAATCCGTTTGTTATTGCTATTCTTTCCGGAGACCTCAGAAAGCGCGGCCTCCCGGTGCGAAGGGTTACCCGCCGTTATATTTTGACTCCCAGACACTTTTCCACGTCTTCCTGGCAGGCCCGCAGTTCGGCCGGTGTCCCGCCGAACTTGATTTGTCCTTTTTCGATTACGTATGCGCGCAGGTTTTCACTCAATCCGAGGGACATCTGATAATTCTGTTCGACAATGAGAATGGTCACGCCGTCTTTGTGCAGCCGCTGAATGATGCGGACGATTTCTTCCACCAGAATGGGGGACAACCCCTCGGTCGGCTCGTCTATCATGAGGAGGCGCGGGTTGGAAATCAATCCCCGGGCAATGGTCAGCATCTGCTGCTCGCCGCCGGAAAGACGGTTCCCCTTGTTGGCGATGCGTTCGCGCAAACGGGGGAAATAATTGAAGACCAGTTCGAGCTGCGCCTTTTCGTCCAGCGGCTTGCGGCTCGCCACCATGCCCATCTTGAGATTTTCCAGGACGGTAAGGTTGAGGAAGATGCGCCGTTCCTCGGGAATAAAGGCGACGCCCAACCCCGCCACGCGGTAGTGGGGGCGGCCCGTGATATCGGTCCCTTCGAACATCACGCGTCCGCTTTTAGGCGGGACGATCCCCATGATGCTTTTCAGCGTGGTGGTTTTCCCCGCGCCGTTGCGCCCCAAAAGCACGACGATTTCCCCCTGATGAACCTCCAGGGATACTCCGTGCAGGACGTGGCTGCTGCCGTAGAACGTGTTGATGTCTTCAATTGTGAGCATTTCGGCGAGCCCCCAGATAAACAGCCTGTACCAATGCGTTCTCGCTTATCTCCTCCGGGCTCCCTTCGGCCAGAACCCTTCCCTCACTGAGTACCATGACGTCGTGCGAGATATCCATCACGACGCTCATGTCGTGTTCGATGAGGATGATGGTGAGCTTCAGGTCCTCGAAAATCCTCTTGATGAACTCTTTGGCGTCTTCGGTTTCCGAAGGGCTCATGCCGGCCGTCGGTTCGTCCAGAAGGAGCAGTTCGGGTTGGGTGGCCAGGGCCAGCCCTATTTCCAGGTAACGCTTTTCTCCGTGAGAAAGATCGTTGGCCATGCGGTCCCTGGAATCACGCAACCCGATGTTTTCCAGTATCTCCAGTGCGAGCCGGTTGACTTCCTTGAACCGGGGAACGCTGCCCCAGAAATTGTATTGCGCCTTCTTCGACTGGGCCGCGATCCGTACGTTTTCAAAAACCGACAGATTGGAGAAGATATGGGTGATCTGAAAGGTCTTGGTGATTCCCAACCGGGTCATCTCGTGAATGGAGCGACCCGTGACGTCGCGGCCGCGGAAGAGGATGGTCCCGGAAGTGGGCTGAAAAAGCCCGGCGATGAGGTTGAAGAACGTCGTTTTCCCCGCGCCGTTCGGACCGATGATGGACTGGATGTGTCCTTTTTCAAGGCGATAGTTCACCCCGTCTACGGCTTTGAGTCCGCCGAAATATTTGCAAACGTTTTTGGCTTCGAGAAGCATGAAGTACGCTCCCTTTATGAAAGAGGTGCTCTACGGGATACGAGCCGCTTCCGGAGAGTACCGACGATGCCTTCCGGAAATACGATGACGATGAGGATGAACAAGCCGCCTACGAAGAACTGCCATCGATCCGTATAGAGGCTGATGGTGTTCTGCAGGAAGAGATACACCGCCGCCCCGATGATGGGTCCGATGAAAACCGTGGTGCCGCCCAGCAGGGTCATCATCAGGATGCTTCCGGACAACATCCAGAAAAGCGTGCTTACCGGAACGTAGCCGAGGTAGATCGTGTAGAGCCCACCGGCCAGCGCGGAGAAGCATCCGGAAAAAATGAGCGACAACAGCTTCATGCGCGTGGTGTTGTAACCGCAGGCGCTGATGCGTTCTTCATTTTCCCGTATGGCGCTCAGAACGTGGCCGAAGGGGGAACCGATGATTCTCTGGATGAGGAAGAAGGCCACGCCCGCCACTATAAAAACGAAATAATACAACGACGTGCTGTTCGACAAGTCGACGTGGAAGGGAAATTCGAGCGCGAGCCTCGGGATTCCCTTAAAGCCGTCTTCCCCGCCCGTCAGCTTAGCCAGCGGAGTCATGACCAGGAAGTAGCACATCTGGGCGAACGCCATGGAGATCATGGCGAAATAGACGCCGCGTTTTTTTATGGAGAAGAGGCCCACGATGCTTCCTCCGATCACCCCTGCGATCATGGCGACAAGCAGGCTCGGCCAAACTCCCCCTCCCAGAAAACGCAGACTCATACCCGCACCGTAGGCGCCCAGACCGAAATAGAGGGCATGGCCGAAGGAGAGCACCCCCGTGTAGCCCAGGAGCAGGTTGAACCCCATGGCGAACAGCGCGAAAATCAGAATCTCGGTGGCGAGGGGTACGGAAATCAACCATGGAAGAACCGCCATCAACGACAGCAAGACCCACAAGGCTCTCGACCCGAACAAATAGTCCATCAGGGTGTCTTTGTTCACGGACACGTCATCAGCCATATTGCCCCTCACCTTATCCAGGAAAACCCGGCCCCAGGCCGAAGTTTTCGGAATTGCCGGCGTATTGGAATCGAGCGTGTTCCGAAACGGCCCCGCCCGAACGGTTGCCGGTCCGAAACTATAACCGTCCCTCCTCCCCCAGCAGTCCGCGAGGACGGAGGAGCAGGATCACGAGCATGGAAAAATACACGGCCACATTGGAATACTCGGGGAGCCACAGGGAGACGAAACTCACCACGAGGCCGATGATCAACCCCCCGAGGACGGCTCCGCCCAGGCTTCCCAGCCCTCCCACCACCACCACCACAAAGCACTCGATGGTCATTTCGACGCCCATGTCCGGAATGGCCGCCACCATGGGAGCCGACAGCGCCCCGGCCAACGCGGTCATCCCGATGCCCATCATGAAGCCGATGGTCCAGATGCGCGAAGTGTTGACGCCCAGGATGTTGGTCATCAGCTTGTCGCCGGTTGCGGCGCGAATGATCATGCCCAGACTGCTCTTCTTGAGGAATATTCCCAGGGCGATCATGATCAGCATGGTGAGAATGATGATGAACAACCGGTACTTCGGAATGAACATGGGTCCCAGTATGATCGCGCCCTTCAGCAGCGGGGGGTACTCGACCACCTTGCCGACCAGACCGTAAATCATCTTGATCAGATCGGGAACGCACACCGACAGCCCGAACGTCATGAGCACGGGATAGAGCGGGTCCTTGCCGTACAGCGGCCTGAGCAGGAATATTTCGCAGAGGCCGCCGATCAGTGCAACGATGACGATGGCGCTTACGACTCCGACCCCGAAGCTCCCGCAAAAGGAAATAATGGTGAAGGTTGCGTACGCTCCGAGCATGTAGAACGCACCGTGGGCGAAATTCACGACATCCATCAACCCGAAAATGATGGTGAGCCCTGAAGCTGCAAGTACGAAGATGGAGCCCAAGGCCAAGCCCATGATTATCTGCATCCCGATAAGATCCCAACCGATATGCATCACGCCCACTCCGGTTTTAGAGCCGCTCCGAACGCCGGGAGCAACGGGGAGACCAACAAGGCAGACTCTGCCTTTTCGCATTCACTGCCGACAGGTGCCCGACGTTCGGTGCGGCTTGGTAGGTACATTACGGTTTCCCCTTCATTGGGGTTTGGTTTCCGCAAAACGGGCGAGGCTATTTCCCGGGCAGAGCGATCTTGCCGTAGGGATTGTCCTCGCGGGCATTTTGGCAGTTCTGCATCACGCTCCAGTAGGGCAGTTCGTCAACCACATTCACCAGGTCCCATCCTTCGGCCTTGGCGCCCTTGCCCTGTACGATCAGCACGCTCTGGGTCCGGTTGTGGTCGCACGCCCGGATCATTTCGGGGCCCTTGTTGGTCACAAATACATAGTCTTCGAGTTCCTTGCGGATCTTTGCGATGTCGCTGACGGTGCCCGCACGGCGCATGGCTTCGAAAACTGCCTTGGTTCCGGTGTAGCCGCGGTCGGTGTCCTGCAAGGGCGGCTTGCTGTACTGCTTGGTGTAGGTTTCGATAAACTTCTGGGCATGGGGAGCATAGGCCACGTGCTTCCAGTAGAAGGTCATGGTGCCGAAGATGTTCTCGTTGTAGGCGTCGCCGACTTCCTTGACCAGCGGAAGCGCAGTCTTGTTCACCATGATCTTCATCTTCTTCGTCAAGCCCATTTCGGTGCACTGCTTGATGCCGGTCGTCAGGTCGGATCCGTAGGTGGCGAACACCAGCATATCGGGCTTAAGGGAGAGGATTTTGGGCAGGAAGGAGGAAATGTCCTTGGTTCCCAGGGGAACGTAGATGGCTTCCAGGAACTTTCCGCCGTACTTCTGGCTCGCGCTCAGCCACCCTTTCAGGCATTCATGGCCCCAGCCGTAGTCGGCAACGATGATGACCCACGATTTACCGACGTTGGCGAACGCATACTGGGCGATTGCTTCACCCTGGATGTAACCGGAAACGCCCACCGAAAAACCGTTATCGGAGTAATCTTTACCATAGCCCATGCGGCTGTCGCAGAAGGACATATAAATCTTGTCGTTCTTGGACGCCCATTCGTTGATGGTGACGCCCATGCCGCCGGAAAGGGTTCCGCCGATGACGGACAGGTTCTCGCCGTCGATCATTTCCTTGTACCGACGCAGGGCAATGCCCGCGTTGAGTTCATCGTCGCGGATGAGCAGCTTCGCCGGCTGCCCCAGCACGCCGCCCGTGGCGTTGATCTCGTCCACCGCCATCATCGCCCCGCGCTTCATTTCCTCGGCGTAAGCTCCGTACGGCCCGGTCAGCGGCACGGCGATACCGAATTTCGCAGGCTCCGCGGCCCCGGCGCCGATTGCCAGGATCCCGGTGAGAAGAATTGCTATTGCCAATGAACACAGACATTTTTTCATTTCTTCCTGTCCTCCCTTACTGATGTGAAATTCAGGCCAGCCAGACAATCTGCTCGAGGATAACGGCTCAGATGCTTCACCCCTTCTCTTCTGCCCCCCCTTCTGAAGTGTCCGCTTTTTTCCATGCCCACTCCCTCTTCCGGGTGGAGATACTCCGTGGTTGTCAGCCCCTCGTCCCACCCCGGCGCATCAGTTCGTGGTGTCCGCTGCCCGCCGGACCGGACGCGATCCGCCCCGGCCCGAACGGATATACGGAAAACACCGTTTTCAGAGTTCCTTGGCCAATTGCTCCAGAATTTTTGCCGCGCGGAAAGGATTGAATATCCCGCACATGCAGGGTTTGAACAGGGTTTCCGCCGCCTTTTCGGGGGTCCATTTGCCGGCCTTGATCCGATCGACCGCCTTGCGGATCAGATTGACCGACACCATGCCGTGCCCGCACATGGTATTGATCTCGACGATGCCGGTTTCGGGCAGCTTGTCGGTGTTTCCCCACCTGCCCAGCGACTGGTTGATCGTATGCGGCGTCAACTCCGATTCCTTGCAGCACTTTCCCACTTCGTCGAACAGCCCCGAGACCACCACGGAAAGACCGAGGTCCGCCTCTTTCAGCGCTTTCAGGCATCGCACCACGGCGTCTCGATCCTTGAACACCGCGTGAATCACCGCGCGATCCTCGACGTTTTTCAGCAGCTGGTCGACTCCGCCCTGATGGTATTCGTTTCCCTTGCGGCAATCGCCGATCTTGATCGCACCGCTTTCCAGCGCGATTTCGAAAAACCGCCGGAGCTTCGGGCCCGAGCCCACGTGATTGATGTCCTTGGAGGGCATCACCAGAATGACAAAGTCCCGTTTCAGCAGTTCTTCGTCCGTCCCCAACCGATGCAGGGTATGCGTCATTTCGACAAGCCCTCCCGAAACAATGGCCTGCCCAGGCCGACATTGGTTTTTCCGTTGGGCGCCACCCACAGCGCCGCCTTGTCGATATAGGGGCGGGTCGGATTCGATCCGTCCTCGTTCAGTCTGCACGCGACGTCCAGGCTGAACACGGAATCGATCTTCTTTTCCACTTTTCGCAGTATGCCGAACAGTTCGGGGAGCTGTTCCACCTTCACGCAGAATTCGAGGATGGCGGAAAGCACCTTCTCGTTCAGCAGCTCTTCCTTGAACTTCCCCGTTTTCGGGTCGGACATCATGCTGGTGGTGGGGTTCACCTTCTCGAATTCCACGTTCAGCGCCGCAATGGCCATGGCGATCGTTTCCACGTCGCGCAAACGGGTTCCGGTGATGGGGCGTCCCACCTCGATGGCCACTCCGGCCACGCCGCGGGGAAAGCGGCCGGTGACTTCGTTGGTCTTCATCTCTTCGGTGCCGCGGCCGGATATCTGCGACTCGGGCGCGATAGTAAGCACATCGCTCATCAGGCTTCGGACCGTCCGGGGATACTCCATCTCCTGCTGGTAGACGGCGTCCACGGGGCAGTTCGCCGACCTGAGGCAGACGCCGCATTCGGCGCATTCATCGAGATCGACGACGGCAAGCTTTTTCTTTTTCTTGCCGGCCGTTTTCTCCCCTTTTCCGTCTACCAGAGCGATTGCTCCCACCGGACAATACGGTACGCAGATACCGCACCCGGTACATTTCGTTTCATCAATCTTCATAAATGGGAATCCTCCTCACTCCCGATTTCGAAGAGCCGTTGCGGTTTTTTCCGCCTTCGTGCTCCTCTGCCGTGGCCCGGAACTCCGGCCTGCCTTGATTTTTCACGTCTCGTTGCAAAAGACGTCTATTCAAATGGGAGGTGCGTTACTTGGCGACGAACGCGACCACGCCCGGATTGTCGGGGTCCTTGTCCTTCTTTACGTTCACACCAGATATCACTTCGATGAACATTTCGATCAGGTAGCAGGTCTCGCATCCGCGTTCGATGTGCCCCGTCGATGTTTCGCCCGTTTCACAATTATTGAAAGTGGCGTGCAGATGGGGCTCCCCGCCCACGATGAGGCCCTGAATCCCGCCGATTTCGATGGGACCATTGATTTCATAGTACTTGTCTTTCGGGGGCATGCCGGTCCAGGTGATGGTGTGGTAACGGAATTTTCGGAAAGAACCGATACAGGACGTCACCACGGCCGTTTCAATCTTCTCCTTCTTGATGATTTCCTCCACGCTCTCGAGGAAAAGATCTCCGGGGGTCAACGATGCGACGATGACGCGTTCTACTTTCCCGCCAGTAAAATATCTCATACCTTCCTCCCGCCTTATCGTTTCGAAGTGGTTGTGTTCTGAAACTTACCGATTAATCTTCAATAGTTGCCATCGCTTTCGGAGCGTACGGCAGCCCGAACCGAGGGTCAAACGGATAGCCATGGGCGGTACATCGTCTTATGATAATATGATTATCGTATATCTTACGATCCGATTGCTGTCAATCATTATCCGAAGCTGCTCCCCGCACGGGAATCGGAGGATGAGTACCCGAAATGATACGGTTTCCGCCGCGCAATGGTGTTTTCCGCAAAGAAAAATAGGGTGTCCACTTCATCGATCGCACCCGCGGCAGGGATTATTATTGAGAAGAAGCGACCTGGTGAAAAGCGGAGCGAATAGACTCTCCCATGGTTCCCGAGAGGCCGTTGTTCGGGAACATCGGGTTGAGGAGGAACGGAATGCAGAATGTGCCTTGGAAGCAGTTCATTCGGGACATGTGCGGGAAACGGTTCGCAAAGGACATGAAAACCGAGATTGATAACGACCATGTTTTCAACGGGGCCCCGGCCCTGGCCTACTACTGGATGCTCTCCATTTTTCCGGCGGCCATTTTCCTGCTCACGCTCCTCCCCTACCTTCCCATCCCCAATCTTCAGCAGGCGATCATAGACCTTTTGCGCCAGGCGGCCCCCACGGAATCCGCCGACCTTTTCACCAACGTGGTCGGCGACGTGGTTTCCCAAAAGCGGGGTGGACTTCTCTCTTTCGGAATCGTGTTCGCCCTCTGGTCGGCATCGACGGGCATCTATGCCGTCATGCAGCAGCTCAACATTACCTACGACGTGGAGGAAGGGCGTTCCTTCTGGAAGGCACGCGGGACCGCTCTGCTGCTGACGCTACTTTTTCTGGGGCTCGTCATCTTGGCGTTCGGCCTGGTGGTGTTCGGGGGGATCATCGAAGGCCGGATCGGATCGGCTTTCAGCCACGGGCCGACAGTGCTGCTGTTTTTCGCCGTACTTCGCTGGATCATTATTTTCTCGTTCCTGCTGCTCGGTTTTTCCATGATGTACTATTTCGGCCCCGACGTGGAGCAGCAATTCCGGTTCATAACGCCGGGCAGCGCCCTGGGAGTAACTATCCTCGTCCTGGCTTCCCTCGCCTTTCGTTTCTACGTGTCCAATTTCGGCAATTACAACGCCACCTACGGAAGCCTGGGGGCAGTCATCGTCTGGATGTTCTGGCTCTACATCATGGGACTCGTCATCCTGCTCGGATCGGAAGTGAATGCAATTCTGGAACACTACCATCCGGGGGGAAAGCAGAAGGGGACGAAGGATCTCTAGCCTTCGGTCCGTCTCCGCTCGGAACTCCCTACCTGGCGGTAGGAACTGTCGATCCTTCCTACGTTTTTGTGGTTTTTCATACTCCTCTCCCCCATGAAGAGAGAAAGGGTGAACGTAAAATTGAGAATATAATTAAATACTTTCGATCAGGCTATACTTCATGGACGCTGGTTCATTTTTTGCAATATTTCGCCCTTTAGCATTCAGGCCTCGAAGTGACCTGCTCCCATTCGGGAGCCCGGCCGGCGGCCTGTGGAAAGGAGCGATCGTTGTGCCCGAGCGCATATTGGCGCTGTCCCAGCAAGTAAGCGAATTGGCCACGAAAAAGGTACAGGAAATTCAGACAATTACCCTGTCGACCAAGATCCTGTCCCTGAACGCGGCTGTGGAGGCGGCCCGCGCCGGCGAGGCCGGACGCGGATTCGGCGTCGTTGCCGCCGAGGTGAACAACATAAGCCTGACGATTCACCGGGTAACTGAGGAACTGCAAAACAGTCTGGTCGAGCGGGTCGAGAAGTTGAACTTTCTGGGCCGACAGATGGTGGCCAACGTGAGGGGCAATCGACTCTCCGACCTGGCGTTGAACATGATCGATATCATCGACCGTAACCTGTACGAACGATCCTGCGACGTTCGCTGGTGGGCAACCGATGCCGCAGTGGTGGGGTGTGCCGCGGACCCGACCCCCAACAATCGCGCCTACGCCGCAAAGCGGTTGGGCGTTATCCTCAATTCCTACACCGTTTACCTGGACCTGTGGGCGCTCGACGCCAAGGGAAACGTGCTGGCCAACGGCCGGCCGGACCGCTACCGGGTTGCCGGACAGGTGAACGTTGCCCATGAGAAATGGTTCCAGCAGGCCGTTGCCACCGGCGACGGCTCGCAATTCACCGTGGCCGACATTCAGGTCAAGCCGGAACTGGGGAACTCGGCCGTGGCCACCTATGCGACCGCCATCCGTGAAGGCGGGGAGGAGCACGGGCGCGTCATCGGTGTACTGGGCGTTTTCTTCGATTGGACGCCGCAGTCCCAGGCAGTGATTGGCGACGTACGGCTGGAGCCCGAGGAAGCGGCCCGAACCAGGTGTCTGCTGCTCGATTCGAAGCAGCGGGTGATCGCTTCCAGCGACAGGAAGGGCGTCCTCACCGAAACGTTTCAGCTGAAAACCGACGGCTGCTCCAAAGGCAATTACGTGGGCGGCGACGGCAACATGGTAGGGTTCGCCCTCACGCCGGGGTACGAAACGTACAAAGGTTTGGGGTGGTACGGTGTCGTGGTACAGAAACCTTTGGATATCAGGGACATCCATCTGTAACGAAACGGCTCCGGCTGCCGGGATGCGGCCCGGAGAAAGCCCGCTCGACGCATCGGCGAATCACCCGCGTGTTTCGTGGCCCGGCCGAAAGGAGCGTGTTCCGAACAAGCGCCCGGACCGAGACAAAATTCATTTTCCCAATCGAGGAATTTCGTGTTTTCCTTACGGGGAAGAGTATACATCATACATATCCCACGCTCGATCTCATCGATAAACCGACAAAATACCGCCTTTCCCG
Organism: uncultured delta proteobacterium; assembly: GCA_963826125.1. GTDB lineage: Bacteria > Desulfobacterota > Desulfarculia > JACQYL01 > CAWGVV01 > CAWGVV01. The sequence continues at coordinate 238,629 of CAWGVV010000002.1, forward strand.
CTTCCCGCCGTATCTTCCGAGGATATTCCCAACCATCCCCTAAAAAGATTGCCGCACCTTACCGTGTTCAAAAGTCTCTCTTGTCGAACAGGGCATGCTCCACGAATGCGTCCTGAAGGGCGGGGAATAGCGCATGGAGTTTACCCGCGGGAAAAACGATGGTATTCCTGTTTTCAGGGTGTCTCGAAGGGAGGTCCGTAAAAACACTTCCCGATGTTCGTGTTCCCACGAGCCCTTTTTCAAACGCTCACTCCGCGTGGTAGTTTCCATCATGTCGAATCGAAGAAAGCTCCTCATCAGTCTGGCGATCGTGCTCCTGGCGGTGCTGTCCTTTACCTCCGTCGTCGACAAGGCATTGTCTCCGCTTCTGGCGGGGAACCTCGACGTCCGGGCCAAGGCCCATCTGAATGAAACCCTCAAACGCTCGCTCTATACGTTCGCCGTTGCCCGGGCGCTGAACGCCGCCATCTCCACGCTGCAGGGAACGTCCTTGCTGGTGTCGCCGGCCGGGGTGGGAGTCAACCTGACCATCGGCGAGATCCTGGACCCGCTCAACGATCTGGTGGAGCAGTTTTCCTGGGTGATGCTGTTGAGCGCCACCTCTCTCGGGGCCCAGCTGGTGCTGTTGCAGGTGGGGTCCGCCATCGGATTCAAGTTCGTTCTGACCCTGGCCCTGCTGCTGGTGTCGGCGGGGTTGTGGCTCCGGCGGGGGCTCATGCTCCCGGGGTGTAAACTCCTTGCCGTGGCGCTGGTCGTTCGGCTGTGCATTCCCCTGGTGGCCCTGGCGAGCGAAGGGGTGTACGCTTTTTTCCTCAGCGAAAAATATGAACGCTCCGTGGAGACGCTCGATCTGATCAATCGGGAGATCAAGCAGGATGCCGAATTCACCGATCCGGACGAGACGGAGAAGAACAGCTCCTGGATCGGAAGGTTGTGGGACAATCTGGCATCCCGGGCCGCCGTGAAGAAAGCCCTGGCCGAACTCAGGGACATGGCGACGAGAGCAGTGGATTACATCGTGGATCTGATCGTGGTCTTTGTCGTCCAAACCATCGTGATTCCCCTCATCGTCCTGTGGGGCCTGACAAAGGCGGCGGGGTTCGTCGGGAACGGCGCCTGGTTGGCTTCCGTGGAAAGAGTCTTTAAGGAAAGGATTTCCGCTAAATAGAATGACCACGTTTCCGGTCTTCCACCGGGGCGTGTCCCAGCCGTCACCGATCCTTTTCACGCCTTTTTCCCTCCGGGACCCTCTATTTTCTCTTCGAAGCAATCACAGTGAAAGCACCTTTTTTCATAAATATGAAAGAATGACGATCTTCCACAATCTTAAACAGGGAGAAACCGGCCGATTATCTCTGCCGATTCCTGCCGAATTTCGTTTGACAAATCATGGTGGTTTCGATACAGCTTATGTATACATGTATCCATAGATCCCGCTGCCGTTTCTTTGTCTCCTCTGCGGAACTGTGATTCGGCCTCCACGGAAACCTCCGGCCTCCGGGAATTCGGGCACTATGTCGCACGTATGCGAGGTACGGTATTTCGAACTGCGTAAGAGTGAAATCTAAAAAAGGAGATCAGCAATGAAAACCCGGAACCGAACCGTCCAATGGTATCAACCGATAGTCCTCTTGTGCGCCTTCCTGTTGTTCCTCCCCTGTGCCCATGCCGAAATGAAGATAAAATTCGCCCATACCATGAGCGTCAACGACACCATGCAACTGGGCGCGGTCAAGTTTGCCGAGCTGGTCAAGGAGAAGACCAAAGGTGAAGTCATTGTTGAAGTCTTCCCCGCCAGCCAATTGGGCAACGACAAGGAGATCATTCAGGGCGCCCGCATGGGGAGCATCGATATCGCCATGACCGGAAACCCCTTTTTCACCAGCGTTGAACCTGCGTTGAACATCCTCGACCTGCCGTACCTCTTCATGACCTTCGAACACGTCTATGCGGTGCTCGATGGTCCCATCGGCGAGGAAGTCGGGGCGCTTCTCGAAAAACACGGGCTGAAGAACATCGGGTACATGGAGATCGGGTTCCGGCAGATCACCAACAACAAGCATCAGGTCAAATCTCCCGAAGATTTCAAGGGGCTCAAAATCAGGGTAACTCCGAATCCCGCACACGTGCTGGCCTTCCGGACGCTGGGAGCGGTGCCCACCCCCATGCCTTTCGGCGAAGTGTACATGGCGCTGAAAACCGGGACGGTGGACGGTCAGGAAAACCCGATCACGCTCATCCACGGCCAGAAATTCTACGAGGTTCAGAAGTACCTTTCGATCACCAACCATGCCTACACCACGTCCGACGTGGCGATGAACCTGAAGAAGTTCCAGTCCCTGTCGCCCGCAATTCAGAAAGTGCTGGTCGATTCCATCCACGAAGCCGCAGTGTATCATCGGCAGTTGAACCGGAAACTGGAAACCTACCTGCTTGGAGAGATGAAGAAGGCGGGGCTCGAAGTTGATATGAATCCTGATCGGGCGGCCATCGCGGAAGTGGTGAAACAGAAAACCCAGGAAGAGTATGCACAGAAGTTCGGCGGGGATCTCCTCAAGAAGATCCAGGCCCTCGGGAAATAACCCCCATGGGAAAGCCGGACACGGTCAAGAAGGGTGTGGACAGGGGGGTCGAGATCGCCGGAGGCATCCTGTTGCTGGCGGTGACGGTCCTGGCGGTTGTCCAGGTCATCCTTCGCTATGTGTTCAATTACGCCTTCATCTGGAGTGAGGAGCTGTCGCGGCTGCTCTTTGTCTGGATCGTTCTGCTGGGAGCGGCGCTCGGCCTCTCCCAGCGCAAACACATGACGATCGATTTCGTTCAGCGACACCTGCCCGGGGCGATCTCCCTGTGGATCAACCTGTTTCTCCAGCTCATGGGGCTCGTGTTCATTCTCGTTCTCGTCGTCAAGGGCATTCCCCTGCTCCAATTGGTCAGTTCGGATCAGTACGTCACCCTTCCTTTTTCGGTGATGTACGCATATCTGGCCGTGGTCGTCGGCGGGGTACTGATGACGTTTTACTGGCTGTTCGAAATCGGGCATACGATCCGTGGCCTGATTCGCGGCGCCTGACAAAGGGCTGGAGGACATCTTGTATCTCGAAGTCTATGTACTGATCGGCTCCATGCTCCTTCTCATTCTGCTCGGACTGCCGCTCTTCCTTTCCATCGGCTGCTCCGCGCTGATCACCCTTTTCTTCCTGCTGCCGAACCTGCCGCTCGAACTCATCCCGCAAAATTTGCTCGGCGGAGTGGACAGCTTTTCCCTGCTGGCCATTCCGTTCTTTTTTCTGGCGGGAGAAATCATGAACAGCGGGGGCCAGACCCGGCGGATCATCCGGTTCGCCGAAGGGTTGGTGGGGAAGATTCCCGGCGGCCTGGCGCACGTGAACGTGGTGACCAACGTCATTTATGCCGGCATATCGGGAGCGGCCGTGGCGGATGCGGCGGCCATCGGGTCCATCATGATTCCGGCCATGAAGAAGGCCGGGTATTCGGCGAAGTTCACCGCTGCGGTCAATGCGGCGGCAGCCACCATAGGCCCCATCTTCCCGCCGTCGATACCCATGATCATCTACGGGGTGATCGCCAACGTCTCGGTGGGCAAGCTCTTCCTTGCCGGGGTCATTCCGGGGCTGGCCATGGGAATCTACTTCATGGCCACCTGCTTCTATTTCGCGGTTCGGCGAGGCTATCCCCGCAGCGGCGGCATGTCGCTGAAGGAACTGGCCAAGAGCCTTCTGGAGGTGTTCTGGGCGATCCTGTCTCCCGCGGTGATCGTGGGCGGCATTCTGCTGGGAATCTTCACCCCCACCGAAGCTGGAGCCGTGGCGGTGTTCTACAGCGTGATCATCGGTGGGTTCGTCTACCGGGAACTGACTCTGAGGGACCTCGTCCACATTTTCCGCCGAACGCTGGTCAATTCGGCTACGGTCCTGATCCTGGTGGGAGCCAGCCAGATATTCGGCTGGGTGGTGGCGCAATCGAACATCGGCGTGCAGATCGGACACATGATTCTCGCCGTGTCCGACAATCCCCTCGTGATCCTGCTGGAACTCAACATCCTCTTCCTCATCATCGGCATGATCATGGACCCGCTCGCGGCGCTCATCATCTTCGTGCCGATCTTTCTCCCCATCGCCCAGTCCGCGGGGGTCGATTCCATCCACTTCGGACTGATCGTCGTGCTCAACCTGATGATCGGCCTGAGCACTCCGCCGGTGGGCTATCTGTTGTACATGACGGCGGCGCTGGCTGAAATTCCGGTGGAAGGGGTGATCCGCGAGATACTGCCGTTCCTGGCCGTGATGCTGGTCATCCTGGGGATCTGCACCTACTGGCCCCAGATGGTACTCTACCTGCCCAACATGCTCAATTAGCGGCGCATTTGTTCGGAAATAAAACACCCGTGTGGATCGACCATCGATTCACACGGGTGCGACATCCGCCCTTCCGGTTTTTCAATAACGTGCGTTCGCCCCCTTCGACAAGTTCAAAACAGGCTTCACTACGTCGGGGCGAACGAGTTACCGCTTCTTGTTTTTACCCCCTTGAGAGCATCCGGGCAGGCAATGGTAAATTGCCGTCACATGCACCGGCCCCTCTGCGGAGGTGGCCATAGACCGTTCGCGCTGAGGTATCGAAGTGCGAACGGTCGTTCGTTCCCATGGCGGGATGTTGTCCAGGATTTCATCGACGGACCGCTGCAAAAAGGGCCTGATGATGCCATCGCGGGAAAAACCGATTCAGCCCAGCTTCCCCATCCGTTCCAGGTCGTCGGCCACGTATCCGAGTTCCACGTCCTCCAGTGCTTTCCGCGTGGGATAACTCGTCTTCTTGTTCCAATCATGCAGCTCGTAGTATTCGTCGAGCATTTGGTTGTATTTGTCCTTGTCCATTTTCCAGCCTGCCTGGGGGCCGGTGGTGATGGGCTCTTCCATCTCGCGGGGCGTCGGCATGTCGTCCTTGCGGTCGAAGTTGGTGTGTCGCAGATTGAAAGCCTTTTCCAGGTTGAGCTGCCGCATGGTCAGGTGCCGCAGGTCTTGGGCGGTGGTTTCCCATCCCGTGGCGGCCGAGTAGAGTTCGGCGACGTGGGGCAGGTCCATCATCTGGAAATCCCAGTGGATGGTGTTGAAATGGCAGATGCCCATGCAGTTGGCGGTCCGGTGCATGGCCTCCATATAGGTGACCATTTTGGCCCTGCCCTCATACTCCAGGTGGCTCACCGGATTGTCGACCCCGAAGATGTCCCTCCCCTTTTGCAGGTTCTCTTCACTGAGCCCCAAACGTGCGTCGATGATGGTCCCGGTGGTGTGGCCGCCTCCACGGGTTGACGTCGTGGCGCCGAGGAGCCATCCCAGGGCGGCCCTGCCCGGTTCGTAAAGGTCCTGTCCCTTCATGTGAATGGCGTAGTAACCGCTGTCGCGCCCCAGCAGGTCGGCCGCACGGGCGCAGCCTTCCGCCAGGAGATCGCCGAACCCTTCCCGGCGACCGATCATTTCCGTGAGCTTGAGTGCCACTTCGCCGTCGCCCCACCGAAGCGCGAGGCCGCCGGTGTCCTTCTCAGTGATGATTCCCCGCTGATAGCACTCCATGGCCCAGCCAATGGCGCCTCCCACGGCGTCCACGTCGATTCCGAGCTGATTGGACAGGGCGCTCACCTTTACCATGAAGGTGGGTTCCGTCACGCCCAACTTGCATTGGATCGCCCCGAACACCTCCCACTGGTTGACGTCGGTTTTCAGCCCGGCGTAGGGGCCGTCCGTCAGGTGGACGCGATTGCCGCACCCCACGGCGCAGCCAGGAAAACTCTGGCGTCCCACCCGGTATTTATCCAGCGTCGCGCAGGGATTGATCACGTCCACCACGTCGTCGGGTACGTACGCTTCCTGAAAATTCTTCCACGAAATACCGCAGATGGCCTGCTTGCCGGGAAGACTGCTCAAGGTTCCGTATTTCTGCATCCCCGGAATACAGGCGGCGCTTCTCACCATTTTTCTGAACTTCGACGCCGCGGCCATGAATCGGGCCGGGTCGGCCGCTTTGACCGATCCCGTTCCCCTGGCCACGATTGCCTTGAGGTTCTTGGACCCCATGACCGCGCCCGAACCGCAGCGGCCGAACGCCCGGTGGCGATCCTGAATGATGCATGCCCCCCGAACCAGATTTTCCCCGGCGGGTCCGATGGAAATGGCGTGCAGATTCTGATCGTCCAGTTCCTCCCGCAGCGCGTCCAGGGTTTCCCAGGTGTCCTTGCCCCACAGATGGCGGGCTTCCCTGACTTCTATTTCCCCGTCGTGGATGTACAGGTACACCGGTTCCCGCGACTTCCCCTCGATCACCACTGCGTCGTAGCCCGAGCATTTCAGCTCGCCCCCGGTGTGGCTGTCGCTGCAACCGCTCGCCCATCCGCCGATCATGGGTCCGAGCGTGCTGATGCTGCTTTTGCACGCTCCGGGCGCCACGGTCCCCATCAGGGCCCCCGCGCTGAGAACGATCTTGTTGGCCGGGTCATACGGGGTAACCCAGGGCCTCAGCTCGTCGTACAGGATTTTGATTCCGATACCCGGCCCGCCCAGCCAGTCGCGTGCGTATTTCGCGGTGGGTTCGATGTTGAGATCCCCGTTGCCCAGGTGGATCCGCGCTATCTTGCCCGCATACCCAAAAAGACGTTCATCGCCTGTCATGAAAATCTCTCCCGTCGGAAACTAGAGGACATCGGCCGCCGACCGCCCGTTTTCCTCCGCGCACCGCTCATCTTTTTTCTCGCACCGGGCGAGAAACTCGTAGATCACCTTGGTCAGGTCATCGGGCACGTGGCAGTATTCGACACAAAGGGGAACGTCCATGCTCGGGCAGCCGTCGCAGGGCTTGCCCTCGGTTCCGTCCTCTTCGCGCAGGAACACGTCGTAGCCATTGCCGTCTTCACGATCCATAATTTTCAGACTTGAAACGGAGGGAGCGAATTCTCCGGTGTGTTTGTAGGAGCAGGCAATCTCGCAGGTCCTGCATCCCCCGCAGGAAGACATTTCAAAAATCATCGTAGGGCCTCCTCGGACCGAAGCCGCGCCACGAAAAAAGCAACGCCTCCGGATAAGACGATGTACCAGAACGGACCAATCACCCCTAAATTTACCTTAAAGTATAGAGAGGTCAATCGTTTTTTTTGCCCGTTCCGGACATTCCTTTTTCGATCACCGGTTCCCGACGATGAAAGAAAGGCGACCGGAAACGATTCCGCGGAATTCGTCGAGCGTAAGCGACGGCGGATGGGCGGCAATTACACTCAGGTTTTCAACGCTGTCCCACCGGCGGCACGGCGATCGGATACGGGAAAGGTAAACGGCATAAAGATACCGTCTCGGAATCCTCTGCGACAAGAAAAGGGGGAAGCAGGGGAAAACCTTCCGGCCGACATGGCCGCATGTCACCGCATGGATAAGCCTTTTCACGAGATACCGGCTCTTTTGCCGGCTCCGCTGGACTTCGTTTCGGCCACCGGCTACTATGAACCTGCATGACAGGATCCCCAAGAGTGTCGAAGAGAAAGAAATCAGTGATGCGTTCATAGTTCCAATCGATCTCCAAGGTGAAAACAATGTATTTGTCGGAGGAAATCCCCTTCACGATTGAAGTTGCGGACTGGGCGGCGAACGCTGAAACTCGCAAGCACGGAATAAAGCTTTGGGCGCGCGCATTCCTCTCCCGATTTCATCGCCGGAATCCGGAATTTGCAAGGCTGAAGGGGGATAACCCTACGCATGAATGGGTATCATGGCGCAATTCGCACCACACCGAACCACCACGTTTAGGGTTGGTCATTCTGGCGGGCGCGCGGGTGGTGTTCGGTCCGATCTACGTTCCTCAAGACGGTGTGGGGTTCTGCGTCGTCGGTCCCGCGCTGCCGGAGATCAGTCCGGACGGGTTCGATGTTTTCGTTCGTTTCCGGCCGAGCGACGGTACTTCGGAAACCACGCTGGCGACTCGCCACATCGAGGCGTTCGATTCCCGGGAACCCTGGTCGAAAATCCTCTTCCCGGTGCAAGCGGTAGCAGGGGAAACGGGTTCTTTCATCGTGGAATGCGATCCCGGCCCGCAGCACGATCCGCGGGCGGATTGGCTGGGGCTGTATGAATTCGTCGTCAGCTCCGAATCATCCCTGCGCCTCAACAGGGCCAGGGCTCTCAAACAGTATCGGATGCGGAATGAGTTGTCGTTTTTCGGCCAGGTGTACGAGCACCCGATGTACCGGTCCGACGACGGGCACGTTGCCTCGCCGAAAGAGCAACAACTCCGGGACGACGAACGGGTAACGGAAAAATCCCCCGAAGACGGACCCGCGTGCGACGATTCCCCGAGCGAACCCAAACCACCCGATGCGTACGGCCTGTCGTTTCAGCTTTTGGCCGATCACCTCCAGCGGCCCACGCCCGACTTTTTTGCCCGCTTGCACGACAGGCTGAGCGCATTTTCCACTTCGCACCCATCTCCTGCGTTGAAGCTCCGGGTGCTGTCTCTGTGCAGCGGTGCAGCCCGCTACGAAAAGGAATTCGTCCGAAACCAACCCCATGCGGATCGTTTGGATCTCACCCTTCTGGACATCAATTCACCGCTTTTGGACAAGGGAAGGAACGCACTGTCCAATTGGTGCAGCGTCCAAACCGTCGTTTGCGACGTCAACCGGCTGGATCTCCAGGGCGAGCGGTACGACATCGTTCTCTGCATTTCAGGGCTGCATCATCTGGTGGAGCTGGAACGGGTGATGGATGTCATTGCCGGAGGGCTTCGCGATGGCGGGGAATTCTGGTCCGTCGGCGAGTATGTAGGCCGGAACGGTAATCGACTTTGGCCCGAAGCGTATGGTGTGGCGAATTCCTTTTTCCGTTCGTTGCCGGAAAAATATCGCGTGTGCCGAAATCCGGGGGCAGAGCCTCGAGTTCATGAGGAGCTGCCCAACATGGATTGTTCGATCAACACCTTCGAAGGGATTCGGAGCGAAGACATCGAAAATTGTATCGCCCGCCATTTCACCCCCTTCGCAGTCGATACACGGTGCTGCTTCACCTGGAGGCTGTTCGATCTGGCCTACCTGGACAACTACGATACCCGTCTGCCGGAAGACTATGCGATCGTCAAACGAGCCGTCGATCTGGAGATTGATCACTACACCCGGGGCGGAAGACCGACCGTCTTGAACGGCATCTACACCAAAAGAACCTGATGAATCCCCAGCGGCTCTCCCGAAGTACGGACGCAGGCAGCCGCACCTACAGAGCGTGTACCGCGCTGTCCCGCCGATCCCCGGCGCTCCGTTCCTGCTTCCCGGCGGGCATGAGGAACACCAGCGGGATACCGCACATCAGTAAGAGCCCGAAGGAGACGAAGGCCACGTTAAAACCGCCGGCCGGAGTTGAATTGACGTGCAGGATCAGGGTAATGACCGACACCCCCAGGGCTCCCCCGACGGTGCGGAACATCCCCCGAAGCCCCACGATGGTGCCCACCTTCTCGGGCATCAATTCGATGCAGGCATTATTGGAAGCCGGGAGTGCCATTCCCGCACCGATCCCCGCGGCCATCACCAGGAGCACGATGGTTTCCATAACGCTCGGGTGAATCCCGAGGGCTCCCCAATGCTGCATGCCGGGGGCGAGGAAGATGTTTGCGGCGGAGATGATCGCCAACCCGGCCACCATGGGCCAGCGGTACCCCAAACGCTTGAGCAGGAAGCTGGTGGCCGTCGAGGCGGCAACGGTTCCCAGGGATCGGGGAGTCAGTATCATGCCGCTCATCAACGTGGACATGTGGTGAACCGAAGTGACATAGAGCGGAATGAAGGCGAACAGCCCCATGACGCCTGCGCCTATGATCATGTTCAGAAAGTTGGCCGCCAGGAATGGCGTCGATTTAAGAAGGGCGATGTCGAGCATCGGGTGCGCTTCTTTCTTTTCCCGGCGGAAGAACAGGACGCCGAGCAGTGCGCTCATGAGCAGCAACCCCCCGGCGATGGCAATCGAGGTACCTGAAATGTTTTCACCGAGGAGGTTCAGGCCCAGTACGACGAAAAGCACGGTTCCGCTGAAGTAGGCGGCGCCCGCCAGATCGATGCGTTCCCGCGAAAAAACCCTGTTTTCCTGCAGCAGCACCATGAGGAGCCCCATCAGGACAATGCCGATGGGCAGGTTGATGTAGAAAACATACCGCCAGGAATAGCGGCTCACGATCCAGCCGCCCAGATTCGGCCCGACGATGCCGCCGATGACGAAGATGCTGGTGAACAACCCGATGGCGGTTTCGCGGCTCTCGGGGAAATTGTCGCTTACGATCCCCGAAGCGGTGGGAAGAAAACATGCCCCCCCGACGCCTTGCAGGAACCTGAACGCAATCAGGAAATGGATGTTGGGGGCGAGGCCGCAGGCGAGAGAGCCGGCGGTGAAGAGCACCAGGGAAATGAGGAAAATCTTCTTGCGGCCGAAGGTGTCGCTCACTTTTCCGGCCAGAGGCATTGCCGTAACCACGCCGAGGTAAAAGATGGACATGGTCCACGCCGCCCAGAGAACGTTCGTGTGCAGTTCATCGATGAATTTGGGAAATGCTACCGCCACTGCCGTACCGTCGATGGAGTACATCAGCAGACTCAGGGAGACACAAAAGAACAGCAGGTACCGCCTCATTGCTTTGTCGCTTTCCGCAATAAAAAAAGTCCCGCTCAAGGGACGTAGTAGGGAAAATGTTCTTCCGATTGCATGGATGGTCCGGAAAAATGTTCCCGTTACGGTGCGCCCGCACTTTCCTCGCCAATCTTTGCCTCGACGCACGCCTCGAACAGGAAACGCAAAATTCGCATCGCTTGCCCCACCACCGCCAGTTCACCCGCCGGCACAGCGGCCATGCGTTGTGCCAGGTCGCTCTGAACTGCGGCCCAGGCGGCCTCCAGCGTCACCTTGCCCTCGTTCGTCACCCCCAACCTGATGCGCCGCCGGTCCACCATGCACCCTTCCCGGCTGACGAGGCCGCGGGCCACCAACACTTCGATCAGCTTGGACGCCGAGGGCCGGGTGAGCCCTACGTACTCCGCCACATCCGACAGGGAAGCGCCTCGATTGCGGCTCAGGAAGATCATGGCGCGGAGCTGCGGCACGGACAGGCCGGGAGTACGATGGCTGCGCATCCGGTTGCGGATGATGCGCATCACCATCGGCACGACTTCCAGCATCTCGCGGGCGCAGGCGTCAGGAGTATCCATTAGTTTCCTTATCGAATAGTTTCATTTTTAAACTATATGATCGCCGCACCACGGTTGTCAAGAGAGGTTCGCGTGCCGCACTCCGTTTTCCGAGGGGAACCGGTTCGTCCCTTCGTGGCGGAATTCCGTAGGAAGCATATTCCCAGCGAGCGTCCGTCACCGGCATATGCCGGGAACAAGCGAGATGTCATTTCGAACGGAGCGAAGCGAAAAGAGAAATCTTGAACCGAACGAGATTTCTCGCTGTCGCTCGAAATGACGTCTCCGGACAGGCGGAAAGGGACGACACTCGATGAACGGTGACCGGTATCGTTTCCTGCCCGCCCCCTGCCGCGCCGGGTGCCGTAGGGTCGTATTGCAATACGCCCCCACCCATGTTCCGTCTTTATCCCGACAAGGTTAGCCTGTCCTGGTAGAAGGGGGTGAACGGGGGTCCGAAACCGGGTCGGAAAATTCGGAGAGGGGTAATAAACGGGGAGGGGCTTCTTTGATGATGGGACACTGTGACTTACAAGTTCGGAGCCCCATCAGGGGCCTCCGAACCTTGTCAAAACATGCGGAAAAATGGATGGGACAGCGAAGAGGCTCCGTCACCCAATAAGCGGCAAAGCCCCCCGTATCAGGCCGCCTTTTTGCGCCTCGTAACCGCCAAACCGCCGAGCATCAGCAGGATCGCCAAAGCCGCAATGCCCCACGCGTTCAGGGAGGGAATGGTCTGCACCGGCGCACCAATGGCCAAGGCCGGGCCGATGGGGTCCACAATGGGCAGGCCGTCGGTGCTGTCCCCGAGTTGCCCCTCGGTGAGGGTGAATTCAATATATGGCACCGTTTCCCCGCCGATCTCTTCGGTTCCGCGGTTCACGGGAAAATCGTACCACACCGGCGTGGCCCAATCGGCGGGCGTGGGGCCGTACTTGCGGAAGACGTACCCGCTCATGTCCCCCGCGCCGTGGTAGTAGATGCGCACCGTCACCGGGCTGCAGGACGATTGAAACGCCACCATGCCGTAGGGATAGGTGTAGGAGGGATCCTCCCCGGCCCCGGGCAGATACGCATGTACCCCCTGCAGGGCGCAGCCGATCGAGGCTTCGACCGTCAGGTACATGCCGGGATCGACGGCCGACGGCAGGGAAGCCACGTTGGTCTGTCCTTTGTCCGGGATGGAATCGCCGTTGCCGTCTCCCCCGTTGGGGGCCGCGTCCTGCACTTCTGGGGAAACTCCCGTTCCGTCCAGGGTCATGAATGTGGCGTCGTCCCCGTGGGCGATGCCGATCGTATTCTGGCCCGCCACCCGGAAGTGGTAGGTGGTGGCGGGTGCCAGCCCGGCAATCGCCGTACTCACCGCCGTGTCTGCCCCTCCGATCACGGGGCTCTGGGTCGCCGTCGCCACGGAGCCGTACGCATCGGTCAACCCGTACTCGAAAGTCACCGTGGTGGAATCGTTGCCTCCATTCACCGTGCCGTTAAGCGTCGCGCCGGTTGCGGTCTCCCCGCCGGCACCGCCGGTCGTTGCTGTGGGCGGTACGGGAACGGCATAGTCCAGGCGGAATACCACTCCGCTGTTTGTGTTTCCCGCCAACCAGGTCATCCCATAAAAGCTCGACCCCACCAGGGTGAGCCCCCCCATGGGGTTGGCGCCGTCATTATTGCCGCCCGCGAATCCGTGCAGGAGCTGAAACCCCGTGCCGTCCGTGTTCAGCTTGAACACCACGCCCTTGTTGAAGTCGCCGCCGTTATAGGTCATGCCGTACAGGGCCGAACCTGAAAGAAGAAGGGAACCCCTGGGGGAGCCACCGTCATCCGCGCCGCCCGCGAATTCATGTAAAAGCTGAAATCCCGTGCCGTCCGTGTTCACCTTAAAGACAGTGCCCACGTTGGCGTCCCCGCCGTTATACGTCACGCCGTACAGGGCCGAATCTGAGAGAAGGAGATTTCCATACGGGGATGCCCCGTCGTCGACTCCGCCGGTGAATCCGTGCAGGAGCTGAAACCCCGTCCCGTCGGTGTTCAGCTTGAACACCACGCCACTGTCGCTGTTTCCGCCTTGCAGCGTCATGCCGTACAGGACCGAACCCGAAAGAATAAGAGAACCCCAGGGGGTGGAGCCATCAATTGCCCCGCCCGCGAATTCATGTAAAAGCTGAAATCCCGTGCCGTCCGTGTTCACCTTAAAGACAGTGCCCACGTTGGTGTCGCCGCCGCTATACGTCATGCCGTACAGGGTCGAACCTGAAACGAGGAGGTTGCCAACCGGGGATACCCCATCGTCCCCTCCGCCGGCGAATTCATGCAGGAGCTCAAACCCCGTCCCGTCCGGGTTCATCCTGAAGACCACCCCCTCATTGCTGTCGCCACCGTCAAACGCCGCGCCATACAGGACCGAGCCGTCCGTAGAGAGGGTACCTATGGGTCCCCCCCCGTCGTCGGCTCCGCCGGCGAATTCATGCAGAAGCTGATAGCCCGTGCCGTCCGGGTTTATCCGGAAAATCACGCCACTCGCGGACCCCCCGCCACTCTGCGTCATGCCGTAGAGCATCCCGTTGAAGGAGAACAAGTCCCCTCTCGGGTTCTCGCCGTCCGCTATGGAGAATTCGTGCAATAGCGTTACCGCCGCGTTTCCGTTGGATTGAAAAGCACACAGAAACAAAAGCGAAAGAAGCGCAACAATAAGACGTCGTTTCATATGTCACCAATGCCGCGATGGCGGCGATTCCGAAGTTATGGGAAATGAGCAGGCGCCGATAGTACCGACAAATGAAAGAAGACCAGCAAAAAATTACCATGGCGTGGCATTCACGTCCAAGGGAAAATACGATTAAATATAATAAATATAAGATATTTATACTGCCAAGCAAGAAACAAACTCTACTAAGAGAGAACGGCAGGTCTCGAATCGCACAAGTTTCATTACGGATATTTTTCTCGATAAACGTTCCGGGAAGGCCGAAAGTTCGGTGTACGAGCGTGTTATCGTGAAACGACCGCTCCCCGCGTCGGGCGACCTGAGTAAAAGCCTTTATTTCAGGGAAATCTTCGAAAATATCGTGCCGGTCGGACACTTCATTCAGTGCCCGCCATACGCCAAGCACCCGGAGCAAAGAGTTCTCACATTCCGTAAGAAAAAGCATGCGCGCATTTATCCTATGGAAACAAAACGAGCCGTGAGCGCTCGAAAATCGTTTTTTTTCATTCCTTTCAATTTTTACGAAGGCACAACGCCCATTTTCCCCATCGTGGGGCCGTCCCCGGTTTGACTTGAGGCAACAAGCCGACTATACTGCGAATCGGTATATTGTAGACAGCGAGGACCAGTGGAGGCGGCATGGAGATCAAAAGCGTTACGGAAAGCGTGGTTCACCACCTGCGGAACCGCATTATCATTGGCGAATTGAAAGCGGGCCAGTGGCTGAACGAGAACCAACTCTCCTCGGAAATCGGCGTAAGCAGGCCCCCCCTTCGTGAGGCATTCCGTGTCCTGGAGCACGAACGGCTGGTGGAGAACACCCCTCGGAAAGGGACCCGCGTAACGCATCTCTCCATTGAGGACCTTACCCAGGTGTGCCAGGCGCGGGAGACCATCGAATGCCGCGCCGTCGACCTCCTCTCCACAAAAAGCGACATCGATTTCGGCCCTCTGGAAAAGGCTATCGCTCGGGAAACAGTCGTCTCGGGGCCTTCCGTGGACGACATGAAGCAGCGCCGCGTCTATCTGGAGGCGTTTGCCGACTTTCACGTGAAGCTGGTGGAAACGGCGGGCAACTACTGGCTGACCCACTTTCAGCGCGCCTTTTCGTCCAATCTGGCCAGATACCAGTTCATGTACCTGTTCATCAGCGGGGCGCCGGAACGATCGCTCCTGGATCACGAAACCACGCTGCGCCACCTGAAAAACGGCGAGTTTTCCAAGGCCCGCGACAACCTGAGCGGACACATACAGTTCATCGCCGAATTTCTGAAAAAGAGCATCATCGAGGACGATAGCGCCCACGCGAATGCGGAAGGAAGGTCAACCGCGGCCATGGCTTCGGACCGCCCGGCCCGTAAAACCGCTCGTTAGCACCCGCCGGAAGAATTTCCGGCCGTCGCTTCGTGCGGCAAACCTTCTACATGGGCGATTGGCTGAATGCGTTCAGGAACGTCCACCAGAGGAAGTTGAGGGGCGTGAGAACAAAGAGGGAAACGGCGGCGAAGGTCAACGTCATACGTAGGCCGCTCGCCCAACGCACCCCTCCCAGTTGCATTCCCACCATAAGCGGCGGCGATTGATACGGAAAGATGATGGTGGAGAAGCCGACCACCTGGGTCATCAGGACCGAGGCCAGGGGGAATCCGGTAGCCGCGGCAAGATCAGCCGACAGTGGGCTCAGGACCGCGGGAACGCCCGGAGCGGTGGTCACCGGCCCCAGGGCCGCTGCGAGAGCCACCAGGCCGTAAAAATTGTGCAGATTGTGTCCCGGAGCAAAACCGAAGAACCCCGCCAGTTCCCTGCCGACGACATTCCCCAACCCCGTTTTCGCCACCACGGCTCCCATGCCGAGCACTCCGGCCACATAGAAGAAGGGAGCAAAGTTGATTTTGGCGAAATCCCCTTTTTCAAAAAACCCGCTGAACGGCAGCATGCAGACGATGGCCGCCGCCAGCGCCACCCAGGCGGGGGAAACGCCGTGCAGAAAATCGGTGCCCCACAGCAGGAGGGTTATCGACAGAATGACGGTCAGCCTGACGTCGCGCCGGGTGAGCCCTTCCTTCACCTGCTGCGGACCGGAAGCAGCGGCCGGAATACGCGCCGGGAACAGAAGGCGGGTGAGGATGATGATGGAAATCACGTTGAGCGCTCCGATCACCGGGAAGTGCAACTTCAGATAACTGCCGTATTTGAAGGAGAGTCCGTAGAGCGTCTCCGCCGCCCCCGCGGCCACCATATTGGGCACGTTGGCGGGCAGCACGGAGCAGGAAGGAACGAAGCAAGTGAGCGCCGCGGCCATGACCAGCCCGTCGTGGCCGGAGCTGTTTTCTTCAAACCCCAAACGTTCCGCAACGGCCATGGCCACCGGTACCAGAAGCACCACCCGTCCCATGGTCGAGGGAATGAAAAAGCTGAAGGCGACCGCCAGCAGCACCATCCCGGAGATGGCTCCCAGGTAGGAAGCGCCGAAACGACCCAGCAGAATGTGGGCCATGCGATGGCCGAGGCCCGTGGTTTTCACGGCGGCCGCGAGGATCATGCCGCCGAACACCAGCCAGATGGCCATGGAGGAAAAGCCCGAAAAGACCACCTGGGGCGGGGCGATTTTCGCAACGATGGCCAGCAGCAGAAAGATCAGCGACGTGAGATGTTCGGGGAGCGACCCCGTGGCCCAGAAGCCGATGGCGAAGAGTACCAGGGCGGATGCCCGTATGGCCTCCCTGCTCAAAGCGCCCGTGGGGGGGAGAAAAAAGATAACCACCACGCCGATCAGGATCAGAACGGCGACAACGTTTTTCGACTGCCTGTTCATACGCGCTTCATCGGGAGAACTTCCCGCAACCCCATCACTTTCATTGAAAGCCGATCGTCTCCGCAACATCCGGGACGGCCGGTCATACGTTCAAACTTAACAGGCTACTGAATAACCTTCCAACACGCCCCACCGAACCGGGGGTTCTCGTTCTTGAACGTGTTATAACAGTGAGGGCACACCGTCACAATCTTTTTTACGCCGTATTCGTTCAACGTTTCGACGTTTTTTTCGGCCTGCATCCGGAAGACGTGCCCGTTTCCCAGCCTCCGCGCCGCCTCGCCGCAGCAGCTCTCTTCCGACCCCGGGATGCCGAAATCGACGCCCGTCCGCTTGAGCAGACGGCCCAATGACCGGGTGACCTTCCGGCTCCGCTTTTCCAGCCGCCCCGGCGCATCCCACCCACAACAGAGTCTCCACGTTGCGGTTTTCTTCCTTGAAGATGGCACGGGAGCAATAGGGTTCTGTCGCATCGGAAACAGTAATTTGACAAATTATTATTTTCTATGCTAGAAAATACAACCGATTTCCTCGCAGGAGACCTTCATGTTTTCGCTCTTCGGCTTTACCTGACAAAGCTCCGTTCCCGTTACCCGTGTTTGGTACACATAGGCCAGGCCAGAAAATCGTTTTCAGCAACGCGGGAACTGAAAGGCCCTTCCGTCCGGGATTCTTTCGTCTCGGCTTGAAGGTCTTTTCGAGGCGCCCCTGAAGGGAACGGCAACGACGGTCCCTTGTTGCGAACCGGCGGAGCGGAAAGCCCGATTCATGTTCGTCATCGGACGTAGGAAGGACCGGATACGGGCTCCCGCAGAAAATCACGGCCGGAACGGATCGCGTCTCTTTTTCCGAGGCGCGAAAATCGGAAAGCCGTGCCCGAACCTGCGCACTGTGCCGGAGAACCGTAAGAGCATTTCGAGGTCACGATGAATTCGGTAAGGCTATTGATCGACAACCGGGAAGTGGACGCCCACCCCGGTCGGACAATTCTGGAAGCGGCGGAGGAAGCCGGAGTCTGGATCCCGCGTCTGTGCCACCATCCCTCCCTGAAGCCGAGCGGTTCCTGCCGGTTGTGCGCGGTGGAGATCGAGGGCTATCGGGGACTTCCGGCGGCCTGCACGACCCCTGTCGAAAACGGCATGCGCGTGCTGACGGCGACGCCGAGGGTCCTGGACTTTCGGCGTGAAATGCTGCGGCTCATCCTGCAGGAGCATCCCCGGGAATGTCTGGGTTGTCCCCGCAACGGTACCTGCGAATTGCAGCAACTGGTGGCGGCCGTCGGTATCGACTTCTCCTATCCCCCGCTCAACCGGGATCGCTCCCCGATCCAACCCGCCGGGAGATACTTTGAACGGGACTACCGCCTCTGCGTGCGCTGCGGCAGATGCGTACGCGTCTGCCACGAGGTGCGGGGAGCCAAGGCCATCGTTTTTCGCGAAGGCGAGGGACATCAGCAGGTGGGCACCCCCTTCGACCGTTCCCTGGAAGAGGCGGGATGCCAGTTCTGCGGAGCGTGCGTGGACGCCTGCCCCGTGGGCGCGCTCCGGGAGAAGCTCGACGGGTTTCACGGGCAGGCCTCGGAGCGCATGGTGGAGGCGTGCCAAGGGCTCGCCGATATCGTCATGACTCTCTACCGCGGCGAAATGAACGTCTCGCAAAAAACGTCGGCCTGTCCGATCTGCGGCGCCGGATGCCGGATGATATTCGAGCTGGCGGATGACGGAACGATCGTCCGGGTGCTGCCCGACCCTCAGGGCGGGGCCAATCACGGGCAAGCCTGCGTGCAGGGGAGGTTCCTTTTAAAGGAATACTTGCAACGGCCCGAACGGCTGGAAAAACCCCTCATTGGGGAAAACGGCGGCTACCGGGAAACCGAATGGGACGCGGCGCTCGACGTCATGGCGCGGAAATTCGAGCAGTGCGGCCCCGGTGAAGCGGCCATCGTGACGGATGCAGGGATCACGTCGGAAGAGCTGCATCTGCTGCAGCAATTTTCAAAGACCGTCCTCAAAGCGGACCTCGCGGGATGCATGTCTCCGGCAGGCGCGACGGTAACGGAAAACTTCCTCGGGAACCGTTCTTCGGGCTTACGCGGCAGCCTCGGGGCGCTTTCGCGGGCGGGCGCCGTTCTCGTCCTGGGGCTCAACCCGGCGGCGAGCAACCCCATCGCGGGAACAATCCTTCACGGCGCCATGATGAACGGCGTGAAAATCATCGCGGCCAATCCCGTCGCCACCTCCGTGGCACGGTCCGCGGACGTCGACCTCCACTACTATCCCGGCACCGAGTTGCCGCTCATCGGCGGCATCATCCGCCTCCTGATCGAGGAGCACCGTGAAAACCTTTTCCCGGAGGCTGGGCATCCCGACGAGCTTCGCGTTCTGCGGCAACGCCTCGCAAGCTATCGGCCGGAACCGGTGGAAAACGTTACCGGCGTAGGCCATGAAACCCTTCGGGGAGCGGCCGAACTCCTGGCCGGCGGAACCCCTCTTTCCATCCTGTTCGGCCCCGGCTTCACGGCATCCCCCGAACTTCGGGACTCCCTGAATGGACTGGCCGTCCTGCTTTCGCTCACCGGGAGCATCGGGAAGGAGGGGGGCGGCATGATCCCGGTGTATGAAGGCGGCAACCGGCCGGGGGCTTCGGCTCCGGACACGACTGTCGGCCGGTTCGTTCTTCCGGATTCCGACCTGTTCGGCATGCTTTCGTCGGGGCGTATCAAAACGTTGTACGTCGCCGCCGAAAGCTTCAATCGGCGAATTTTCGATGCACTTCATCCCTTCCTGCAAAAGGTGGAGTTCGTCATACTCCACGACACAACGTTGCCCATCTCCGGGTCGGAAGCAGCCGGGCCGACGCCCCATCTGGTGTTGCCCATGGCGTCGGTCCTGGAAAAAGGCGGAACGTACCTGAATGCGGAGGGGAACGAAACGTCGTTCCCACCGGTCGGACCTCCACCGGGCGAAGCAAAATCCGCGGCGTGGGTAGTGGAAGAACTGGCGCGGCGCATGAAGGTTTCCGATTTCGCCCGGCTGGACGATGCCGCATTGGAGGCCGATGCGAACGGGGGAACGCAATTCCGAAACATCCCGGCCGCTCAAGCGGCAGAGTCGGAATTTCCCGCCGGGTTGCCGGAATGCGTCCGCGACTGGGTCCCCGCATCGCTGGAAGAAACGGAACATCTGCGGGGCGAGGGATTCGACTTCGCCGCCTTTCCCAAGGAAGGGTTCGAACCGTATTTCACGGGGCCGCTTCTGGCGGAAGAAACCGCGGCCGCATTCTCTCCCGGAGGAGAGGTCGAGATGAACCCCGCCATAGCCTTCGGCATGGGATTTGTGCCGGGGGACGTTGTCCGCGTGACGACTCCCCTGGGCCAATGGGAGGGGTGTCTGGCCATGAACCCGCTTCTTCCGTTGAAAGCGGTGGCCGCCCCTTCCGGGCTCCTTCCCGAGGCCGTGAAGGGAAAGCGGTCTTTCGGCCCCGTTCCCGCAAAAGTGGAAAAAGCCGGTGACCCGGTGCATGAAACAGTGGCCGCGTCAAACAGCGGCGAAGAGAGGTAGTTCCCATGTTTTCGGTCGTCGCACACGAAGAATTGTCGCCCCAGGTCCACAAGATGACCGTGAAGGCCCCCGCCGTTGCGGAAAAGGCGAAACCCGGCCAGTTCATCATTCTCATCGTCGATGAAAAGGGGGAACGGGTTCCCTTTACCATGAGCGGGTGGGACGTTGAAGCCGGGACCGTGGATTTCG
The DNA here is from genome assembly GCA_963826125.1 of uncultured delta proteobacterium. GTDB lineage: Bacteria > Desulfobacterota > Desulfarculia > JACQYL01 > CAWGVV01 > CAWGVV01. The sequence continues at coordinate 259,121 of CAWGVV010000002.1, forward strand.
TTTATGTCGAAGTGGGGAAAACCACCCGCCAACTGGCCCTACTGAACCCCGGAGACGAACTTGCCCATTTCGTGGGACCGCTGGGGAGACCGGCCGAAGTGGAGCATTTCGGCAATGTGGTGGCAATCGTCAGTGGATACGGAATAGCGGCCATGGTCCCCGTACTGAAGGCGCTGAAGGAAAAGGACAACCGCATCACCACCATCCTGCAGGCTCCGGACCGCGAGCGGGTTTTCGGCCAGGACGAACTGAAGGGTGTGAGCGACCGCATGATCATGGCCATCGGCCAGAACGGCGAGGACATGACGAGCAGCACCACGCGGCCGCTCAGGAAACTCCTGGCCGATCTTCCCCGCAATCCCATCCAGCGCATCATCGTCATGGGATCCATCTGCCTCATGCGGGTCATCAGCGAAATGACCCGGCCGTATGGCATCAAGACCATGGTGCACCTCACCCCGCTCATGGTGGACGGCACGGGCATGTGCGGCGCCTGCCGGTTGAGTGTGAAGGGCGGAGCCAACCGTTTCGCCTGCGTGCACGGTCCCGAGTTCGACGGCCACGAAGTGGACGGATGGGACGTGATCATGGCGCGGCGCTGCACCTACGCCGACGAAAGCATACGGCAGCAGGGGTTCCAGTGCCGCGGATGTTCCCAGTGGTAGTTCGGCCGCCCCGGGGCGGCAGGGGTAAGGAGTGCGTACGATGAGTGAAGCCAAACAACCGGGCGCCGAACAGGAACAAGCCGGCGCCAAAAAATCCAAGCTCAACCTGAACCGGCTGGAAATGCCGAAGCAGGAGCCGGAAGTGCGGCGAAGCAACTTCAGCGAGGTCGCCACCGGATACACCTACGAAATGGCCATGGAAGAGGCGAGCCGGTGCATCCAGTGCAAGAAGCGCAACTGCCAGCAGGGGTGCCCGGTAAACATCGACATCCCCGATTTTATCAAGATGTTGCAGCAGGGAAACATCGAAGGCGCTTCCCAGGTGCTCAAGAGCAAAACGTCCCTGCCCGGAATCTGCGGCCGGGTCTGCCCTCAGGAATTGCAGTGCGAAAATTCCTGTACCCTGAACAAGAAGGGCGCACCGGTCGCCATCGGGCGTCTCGAACGGTTCATCGCCGACTGGGAACGTACGTCGGGCGCGGTCACCGTCCCCCGGATCGCTCCCTCCACCGGGAAACGGGTGGCGGTGGTCGGGACCGGCCCTTCCGGGCTGACCGTGGCGTCGGATCTCGCTCTTCGCGGCCATGAGGTGACCATGTTCGAAGCGCTCCACGTAGCCGGGGGCGTTCTGATGTACGGCATTCCCGAATTCCGGCTCCCCAAGGAGATCGTGCAGAGGGAAGTGCAGTATGTGAGGACGCTCGGGGTGGACATCCGCCTCGATACCGTCATCGGCATCAACTACAGCCTCGACGAACTGCTCAATACCCGCTACGAGGCGGTCTATCTGGCAACCGGAGCGGGGCTGCCGCAGTTCCTCCGGGTGCCGGGCGAGAACCTCAACATGGTCTATTCGGCCAACGAATTCCTGACCCGGACCAACCTCATGAAAGCGTATCTCTATCCGGACTACGCCACCCCCATAAAAATGGGAAAGCGGGTGGCGGTCATCGGCGGCGGCAACGTGGCCATGGACTCGGCGCGGTGCGCGATGCGGTTGGGGGCGAGGGAAGTCTACGTCATTTACCGCAGGACCCGCCAGGAAATGCCGGCCCGTCTGGAAGAGGTGGAAAACGCCGAGGAGGAAGGGATCGAATTTCATTTCCTGTGCAATCCCACCGGATTCATCAGCGACGGCCGCAACAACGTGGCGGCCATGGAACTGGTCCGGATGCAGTTGGGAGAGCCCGATGCGAGCGGTCGCAGACGGCCGGTGGCCATCAAGGGGAGCGAATACGCGCTGGACGTGGACACCGTCGTGGTTTCCCTGGGGACCTCCCCCAACCCGCTCATTTCCTCCACTACCCCCGATCTGGATACGACGAACCGGGGGACGGTGGTGGTGGACGAAAAAGGAAAAACCTCCAAGGCGCGCGTGTGGGCCGGCGGCGACATCGTTTCCGGAGGCGCCACGGTGATCAGCGCCATGGGGGAAGGCAGGCGTGCGGCATCGGCCATGCATGAATTCCTGAGCCAATAAAGAGAAGGTGAAGTATGTCCGAATCGTCTCGGAACGCAATCGGATCGGCCATGATCGTCGGGGGCGGCATCGCCGGAGTGCAGGCCGCCCTGGACCTGGCCGACACGGGCTATTTTGTTTACCTGGTCGAAAAGAGTGAAGCCATCGGCGGCGTAATGAGCGCCTTGGACAAAACCTTTCCGACCAACGATTGTTCCATGTGCATCCTTTCGCCGAAGCTGGTCGAATGTGGACGGCATCCCAACATCGAGATCATGACCCTGACCGACGTCCTGGACGTGCAGGGCGAAGCCGGACGCTTCAGCGTGAAGCTGAACCGCAGGGCCCGCTACGTCGACATGGACAAATGCATCGCCTGCGGCGTGTGCGCGGAAAAATGTCCCCGCAAGGTGCCGGACGCGTACAATCTCGGACTCAGCCCTCGCAAGGCGACCTTTGTCAAATATCCCCAGGCGGTGCCGCTCAAGTACGCCATCGACAAGGATCACTGCATCTATTTCGAAAAGGGCAAATGCCGAGCCTGCGAGAAATTCTGCCCCGCGGGCGCCATCAACTTTCAGGACGCGGATCGGGAAGCGAGCCTGGAGGTGGGCAGCATCATTCTGGCTCCGGGGCTCGAACCCTTCGATCCCACCATCTACGATGCGTATCACTACGCCCAATTTCCCAACGTGATTACGTCCCTGGAGTTCGAGCGCATCCTCTCCCCCTCGGGTCCCTTTCAGGGACATCTCGTGCGGCCTTCCGACCGGAAGGAACCCAAGCGCATCGGTTGGCTCCAGTGCGTGGGGTCACGGGACGTCAACCACTGCGACAACGGCCATTGTTCGGCGGTCTGCTGCATGTACGCCATCAAGGAAGCGGTCATCGCCAAGGAGCACAGCTCGGAGCCGCTGGACGCCGCCATCTTTTTCATGCACATGAGGACGTCCGGGAAGGACTTTGAAAAATACTACAACCGCGCGCGGGAGGAAAACGGGGTCCGCTTCATCCGCTCCCGTATCCCTTCCGTGACGCCGACCGAATCCGACAATCTCCTCATCGCCTATGTTTCGGAAGAAGGGTTCCGCCGGGAGGAGGAATTCGACCTGGTGGTGCTCTCGGTGGGGCTCCAGACGTCCCCGGAACTGATCCGGCTGACCGAAAAGCTCGGTATCGACGTCAATGAGGGGCGATTCGCCGCCACGTCGCCATTCACGCCCGTCTCGACGTCCCGACCCGGCGTCTACGTGTGCGGGACCTTCCAGGGCCCCAAGGACATCCCCCAATCGGTCATGGAAGCGTCCGCCGCCGCCGCGGAAACGGCGGCACTGCTTTCGTCGGCCCGGGGAACAGTGGCTCGAAAACCGGAAGAGCTGCCCGACATGGACGTGGCCAAGGCCTACCCGCCCCGCATCGGGGTCTTTGTGTGCCACTGCGGCATCAACATCGGGTCCGTGGTCGATGTTCCGGCGGTCAAGGAATATGCCCGAACGCTGCCCGACGTGGCCTACGTGGAGGAGAGCCTTTTCACCTGCTCCCAGGATACCCAGGAGAAAATGAAGGAAGCCATCCGGGAGAACAACCTCAACCGGATCGTCGTGGCGTCCTGTTCTCCGCGGACCCATGAACCCCTTTTCCAGCAGACCATCCGGGAAGCGGGACTCAACAAGTACCTCTTCGAACTCGCCAACATCCGGGACCAGAATTCCTGGGTGCACAAGGACTTTCCGGAAGCGGCCACCACCAAGGCCAAGGACCTGGTCCGCATGGCCGTGGCCCGGGTAGCCCTGCAGCAGCCGCTGGAAGAACTTCGCTTGAACGTCACCAGGAGCGGATTGATCGTCGGCGGGGGCGTTGCGGGCATGGAAGCGGCACTGGCCCTGGCCGATCAGGGATATCCGGCAACTTTGGTGGAAAAGGAAAATGAACTGGGCGGCAACGGTCGAAAGCTCCTCACCGCCTGGACCGGCGAACGCGTCCGGCCTTATCTGGACGAACTCGTCCGGAAGGTGGAGAACCATCCCCTCGTCACCGTGCGCACAAACGCGGTGCTCAAGGACGTCAAGGGATTCGTCGGGAACTTCAGCAGCGTGATCGACGTGGCCGGCAGGGAGGAAGAAGTCCAACACGGGGTAGCGGTCATCGCCACCGGCGGCCGTTCCTATCGGCCCACCGAATATTGCTACGGGCAAAGCGGGAGAATTTTCCTCAACCTCGAAATGGACGAGGCCTTGCAAAACCGGAACCCGGCGGTCATCAACGGCCGTTCCGCCGTGTTCATCCAGTGCGTGGGGTCACGGGAGCCGGATCGGCCCTATTGCAGCCGGGTATGCTGCTGCCATTCCCTGGAAAACGGTATCCGGTTGAAAGAACTCAATCCTCAAATGGCCGTATACGTCCTCTATCGGGACATCCGTACGCACGGCCTCAGGGAAAATCTCTACCGGGAAGCGCGGCAAAAGGGAGTGATCTTCATACGCTTCGAACTCGAGCGGAAGCCGCAGGTGGAAATCGTGGGCGGAGCGTTGCAGGTAACGGTGTTCGACCAGGTGTTTCAGCGCAGCGTCCTGCTCGAACCGGACACCCTCGTGCTGGCGGCCTCCATCGAAACCGGGGACCCGCAGCAGACGGCCAAGCTTTTCAAGGTCCCGCTCAATCCCGAAGGCTTCTTTCTCGAAGCGCACATGAAGCTTCGCCCCGTGGATTTCGCCACAGAGGGTGTCTACGTGGCGGGACTCGCCCACTGGCCCAAAGCCATCGAAGAGAGCATCGCCCAAGCCAAGGCCGCGGCTTCACGGGCGGCCACGGTACTTGCCCGTGATTACATCGCCGCCGGCGGCGTTGCGGCCATGGTGCAGAAGGAAATGTGTTCGGGCTGCCGGGCCTGCGTGGGGTCCTGCCCCTTCGGGGCCATCAGCTATCTCGAACAGGAGGGACGCTGCGAGGTGAATCAGGCCCTGTGCAAGGGATGCGGGACCTGCGCGGCAACCTGCCCGTCGGAAGCCATTTCGCTCATGGGATTCAGCCACTTGCAGCTTTACAGCCAAATCGATCAAGCCCTTGCGGCCTGAGGGGTACACGTGGAAGAGCAGCAATTCGAACCGAAGATTCTGGCATTCTTGTGCAACTGGTGCAGTTATGCGGGCGCGGACCTGGCCGGAGTGAGCCGGCTGCAATATCCCCCCAATATCCGAGTCATCCGGGTCATGTGTTCCGGAAGCGTTTCTCCGCACCATCTCCTGCACGCCTTTCAGAAGGGGGCCGACGGAGTACTGGTGGCCGGTTGCCACATCGGGGACTGCCACTACCTCAAAGGCAACTACATGACCATCAAGCGAATGACCTTCGTGGAAGGCTTGCTCCGGTTCATGGGGTACGAACCCGAGCGGCTCCGGCTGGAATGGATATCCGCGGCGGAAGGGATCAAGTTCGCGGAAGTGGTTCGGGATTTCACGACCCGGATTCGGGACCTCGGACCGGCGCCTCTGCTGGAAGCCGTTCCCCACGGCCCCCGGACCGCCGGGGTTTCGCTTTCCGCCAACGGACAATAACGGCCGGGCCATCGCCCCGGCCGGGGAATAGATCGGTATGAATACGAAAATCGCGCAGCTTCTGGAGGAAGAACGGGTCCACGGCTTCTGGGCCTATAAAACCATGCACGGATTTCCGTTCCCCTGGTTGTTCACCAAGGAAAACCGGGGGGAACTGGAACCCTGGCGACTGAACGCAGCCCGGTACCCGATCCTCAAACTGCTCCTGGCCGAGGCGCGGCGCAATCCCGACAAGACCTACGGCGTCCTGCTGCGGGGGTGCGAAGAACGCGGCCTCGAAGAACTGTTCAAATGGAACCAGTTGCAGCGGGACAGGGTGGTGGTGCTCGGGCAGTCGTGCAGCGAAGATCTGGCGTCTAACTGCGAATGTCGGAAGCCCTATCCGGACCGGCTCGACTACGGGACGGCCGTGGCGCCGGTTGCCGAGAGCCTGAAGCTCAAGGACCTGAAAAGCAAGGCTGCGGACGAACGGCTCGACTGGTGGCTCGGCCACCTCAACCGCTGCATCCGGTGCTACGGCTGCCGGGACGTATGCCCGGTCTGTTTCTGCACGGAGTGCAGCCTGGAACACCTCGCGCTCATCCCCGGCGAAAAGCTCCCCCCCGACACTTCCTTCCACCTGGTGCGGGCCATCCACATGGGCGGCCGCTGCGTCGATTGCGGGCTCTGCGAAGAGGTCTGTCCGGCGCACATCCCGCTCAGGTCCCTCTACAAGGAGGTCAACCGGCTGGTGGAAAACATTTTCGGCTATCTGCCGGGCGAGGGCGACGGTACGTCGCCGTTCACGTTCCTGGGAGAGGAGTCGCTCCTTCCGACGGGACCGCGCTGAAGCGGTCGGTCGGCCGAGGTAAAGGGGCGGTCAGCCGCTGTCATTTCGAGCGCAGCGAGAAATCTCAAATCGTTTCCGGGGGCTTCCCAGAGATTTCTCTCTCCGCTGCGCTCCGTTCGAAACGACAGGCTTTGAACGGGAGTAATCGAGAGAGCGGTTGGGTTACCGTTTTGTAAGATGTCCGCTAACTCTTCCTAATGTACTCCCATTCTCCTTCCGGTCTGGTATCCTGAAAGAAAATTCTCACACGGAACGGTAGGAGGTCCGGCAATGGAAGAAAATTCTGTAAAAGACAAAGAGAACATCCTGAACAGCGTCGGGAGAACGGTGAAGGACAGCATCATCGCCAGCCTGAGAGGATTGAACGAAATTCAGGCGGAAATCGTGACCGTGGCCAGGGACACCATCACCGGCACGGTGAAAGCGACCTCCGAGGTCACCGGCGTCACCATCAGCAGCATTAAGGACGTCCTGACGGGAACGATTCAGGCGGCCGAGGAAACGGGCACGGGATTGATCACCTCCGTCAAGAGCGTTTCCAAGGGCATCGTCATAGGTGTCGCCGACGTGGGCGGCGACGTGAAAATGGCGGCGACTCAAACGGTGAAAAACGCCGTGCAGGGAGCAGCGGAAGTCGGCGCAGACATAGGGACCGTGGCGAAACGAGCCGTTGAAGGCGTGATCGAGGCGACTCGGGAAACGGGCGGAAACGTGGAGGAAGTGGCGGAGGCGGCGGTGAAGGCGGCCATCGAAACGGCGGGGAACATCGGGACCAGCGCCGTCAAATCCGTGAGAGACATCCTTGTGGGCGCGGTGGAAGGCGTGAAGGATTTCGGAAGCGCGGCCCTTCCCAAACGCAAGCCGGCTCCCGAGGAACCGAAAGAAGACAGCACCATCGTCATTGCGGAAAAGTAGTCTTCCGGGGCGTTTGTGTCGTACGGTCCGGGCTCGACTATGCGCGCCCGGCGTACGGCCGTTTTATCCGCGAATCCAAACGCGTAGGGCAAAACATCCGCAATGCGCTTTCCCCTGCCATGAATCCCCCCTCTGTTGCTTTTCCGAAAAGCCGCGCAGTAGAATAAAGGATCATCGTGCCGGCGACTCAACCGGCATCACCTCAACAGAGGGAACGAACCATGAAAGCGCTGCGTTTCAGAACTTTCGGCCCGCCGTCGGTACTGGCCGTCCAGGAGGCGCCCCGGCCCGAACCGGGAAATGGAGAAGCCTTGATCCGCGTGAAGGCGGCCGCCATCAACCCGAGCGACATTAAAAACGTCGCGGGCTTCTTCCCCACCACCACGCTGCCCCGCACTCCGGGCCGCGATTTCTCGGGTGTAGTGGTGGAAGGAAACGACAAAGGCCGGGAGGTGTGGAGCAGCGGGCCGGGCCTCGGCTCCACCCGGGACGGCGCTCATGCCGAGTACGTGACCGTGCCGGAATCGGCGGTATGGCCGAAGCCGTCCACGTTGAGTCTTGAGCAGGCGGCGGCCATCGGCGTCCCCTACATCACCGCCTGGCTTGCCCTGGTAAACGCGGCGAACCTGCAGGCGGGAGAAACGATCCTGATTGTCGGCGCCGGCGGGGCCGTGGGCCAAGCCGCCACGCAGATCGCCAACTGGCGGAAAGCGCGCGTGCTGGGGGGAGCCCGCAGAACGGACCCCCTTCCGGGCGTCGATGCGGTCATCGACACAACGACCGGCGACCTGCGCGATCGCGTTTTTGAACTCACTGGGGGCAAGGGGGTCGAGGCCGTTCTTGACACGGTGGGCGGCCCCATGTTCGAACCCGCCCTGCAAAGCCTGGGGTTTGGAGGGAGGCACGTCGCCATCACCAGCACCGGAGAGCGGCGCGTGAGCTTCGATCTGATCGATTTCTACCACAACGGATCGCGGCTCTTCGGGGTCAACAGCATGAGCGTCAGCCCGAGCGACAGAAGATCAATCGCCGACCGGCTGCGAGAAGGGTTCGAAGCGGGAGCCCTGACGATTTCCGAACTCAGGACGGTCCCGTTCGAAAACGCCATCGCGGCGTACGAAGACGTAGCCGCCGGCCGGGACAAGAGGAAGCACGTACTCACCTTCCCGTAAGGACTGTGAGCACGTCCGGGGTCGAGTTCATGTTTGCCCTTCGATACCTCAGGACGAACGGATCGCAACAGCTCATATTCGCCTCTTTCGGCAAGGCCGGGACGGGCTCTTCTATACATCAGGGCGGGTTTCTCTTTGCATCGTGTGAAGGAATCACTTTTCGCGTGGTTGCTGTCGATTTGTCAAAGCTATCGTCGACCGTTCATGCTGAGGTATTGAACCATGAACGGCCCGATTCAGCCCCTATGTGCAAAAGCAAAGGGGGCCGGTTTTCCCCGGCCCCCTTTGACGTTATACTTCCGAACTTACGCGGTTAAGCGGCCTGCTCAGAATTTGCTTCCTTTTCCTTGCCTTTCCTGACCAAGGTCCTCCGGTCTTCAGGGATGGGCGGCGGAACGGGCCCGCCGACGATCTTCTCCACCGCGCCGAAGCGTTCGGGGCAGGCTTCAAAACAGGTCCCGCATTTTATGCACTTTTCCTGATCGATGACGTGGATGCGGTTCTTCCCGCCTTCAATGGCCTCCACCGGGCACCGCCGGGCGCATATCATGCAGGCCTGACATTTGGCCGGATCGATGTGATACGACACCACGTCTCTGAACAGTTCATCGATTTCTCCGGAGGTGAAGTAGTCGTTGCGAGCTGCCACGTTCTCGATCCGCGCGTCGAGTTTTTCCCTCTTCGCCAGCTTGATGTAGGGAATCAGCTTGCGCACCTCGTCGATCTTCGATTTCAAATCGGCTCGGTCTATTCCCTCCCCCGTACCGAGCGGCTGCAACTCCTTTACCCTCGCCACAAAATCGTCGATGGTTTCGGCAAAAATGTTGCCTTCGCCGGAAGACATGAATTCGATATGCAACCTGTCGGGGTTCATTCCCGCGTGCTCCATCAGCTTTTTGCACAGGAGCACCATGTTGAGTGCATGGTAGTTGCCGTGAGTGATGTAGTTGCACTCGTTCAACCGGCAACCGCCGATAAACACCCCGTCCATTCCGTTCGAGAAGGCTCTGAGGACGAACTCCAGATCGACTCTCCCGGAGCACATGACACGAATGAGTCTGACCTCGCTCGTGTATTGTAGTCTGGAAACTCCAGCCATGTCGGCAGCGCCGTACGCTCACCAATGGCAGACAAATCCGAGTATCTTGGGGACGAATTTATGTCCGGCGCTCATTCCTTCTCACCTCCTTTCAGATATTCCGTTCTCATCGCATTGTCCGTTTCTACTCATCACCAACCGCCGCATCGATTTGACTCAGGAGTTCTTCATCGGTGAAGTGCTTCAGCACGATGGCCCCGGTGGGGCACTTTGCGTTGCACAGGCCGTCGCCCTTGCAGAGAACGGGGTTCACCACGGCTTTCCGGCCCTGCTTCGTTTCGCGGAACTCTATGGCGTCATAGGCGCACGCGGAAACGCATTGTCCGCATCCCATGCATTTCTTCTCGGTCACCTCGCACACGGAACCCGAAGCGACGACCGTATCGTGGGAGAGGAGCGTCAAAACGCGGCCCGCCGCTCCGTACGCCTGTTTGATGGTTTCCCCGATGTGCTTTGGGTAATGGGCCGTTCCGCACAGATAGACGCCGTCGGTGCTGAATTCCACCGGCCGCAGTTTCACGTGGGCTTCCTTCAGGAAGTCGTCCGGTCCCAGGGAAACCTTGAACTGTTTGGACACTTCCTGAACACCCGGGGACGGCACTACCGCTGCCGCCAACACCAGGTAATCGGCATCGATGGCGAGTTCCTTTTCCAGGATGGGATCGGGCAGGGTAACCCGCAGCACCGGGCGGCCTTCCTCTTCCGTGGCTTCCACCGCCGGCCGCTGTTCCGGCTCCCAGCGGACGAACTTCACATCCTTATTGGACGCGTCCCGATAATAATCCTCGCCGAACCCGTAGGTCCTCATGTCCCGGAAGAGGATGTAGATGTCCATTTCCGGATTCAGCTCCTTCAGCTTCAGCGCGTTCTTGACGGAATGGTTGCAGCAAATCCGGGCGCAGTAGTTTTTGTCCTTCTCCCGGCACCCGACGCACTGAATCATCACCAGGCTCTGGGCGCTCGCCAGCCCTTCGTCTCCTCCGGCGATGCGCTCTTCAAGCTGGAGGTTGGTCAGCACCCGTTCGTCTTCGCCGTAGAGGTATTCCGTGGGCTTGTATTCGTCGGCGCCGGTGGCGATGACGGTTGCGCCGTGTTTTATCTCCCTGATCCTTCCATCGGCCTTCACTTTGGTGACGAAGTTCCCGATGTACCCTGTCGCCTCCAGGACGGTCGCATCGTGCAGTACGTGCACCGACGGGTGTTTGTACACCTTGCTCACGATCTCGCGGAGATAGGCCTGAACGTCCAATCCTTCCAGCGTGTAGTGCAGCCTCCGGGCGATCCCGCCCAGTACCTTCTCCTTCTCCAGCAGATACACTTCGTGTCCCTGGTTGGCGATGGAGAGCGCGCAGGTCATACCGGCGATCCCGCCGCCGACCACCAGCGCCCGTTTGTCCACCGGCAGGTCGAACTCCTGCAGAGGCTCCAACAGGCAGGCTCTGGCCACCGACATGCGGATAATGTCCTTTGCCTTGTCGGTAGCGGCTTCTTTTTCCTTGGAGTGGACCCAGGAGTTATGCTCCCGGATGTTGGCCATATCGAGATAGTATTGATTGATCCCGGCTTCCCGCAGGGTGTCCCGGAACAGCGGTTCCAGCGTTCGGGGGGAGCAGGCGGCGATGACCACCCGATTGAGCCCCTTCTCCTTGGTCATGTCCGCTATTTCCTTGGCGGAATTGGTGGCGCAGGAGAAGAGCTGCTCCTGGGCGTACACGACGTTGGGCAGCGTCATGGCGTATTCCACCGAGGACGGCACATTTACCACCCTGCCGATGTTCGCTCCGCAATGGCACACAAACACGCCGATCCTCGGCTCCTCCTCGGAAACGTTCCGTTCCGGCGGATACACCCGCTCCTCGGCCAGCTTTCCGCGCCGGTAATCAAGGAGTTCCCCGCACTGGGCACCGGCCCCGCTGGCGGCGAAGACCGATTCCGGAATATCCGTGGGACCGTGAAAAGCGCCGCTGATGAATATTCCGGGCCGCGTAGTCGCCATGGGATTGTCGGGTATCGTTTGGCAGAACCCGTGGGAAGTAAGCTCGATGCCGAACCGATCCGCCAGCCCCTGGGCGTCGCGGGGGGGATTCAACCCCACGGACAGCACCACCATGTCGAATTCTTCGTCTTTCACGCCGTCGTCCGGCGTCGAATATCGAACGGTAACGTTTTTCGTTACCGGGTCTTCTTTTACCACCGAGGTGTAGCTCCGGATAAAGCGAACGTCCGGGAGTTTCTCCGTTCTTTCATAGAACCGCTCGAAATCCTTCCCGTGGGAACGGATGTCGTTATGAAAAACGGTGCACAACGCGTCCGCATAGTGATCCTTGGTCAGGATCACCTGCTTCTGCGTATAGGTGCAGCAGACGGCCGAACAGTAGCTGTTTTCCCCCGGCGTCACCCGTCGGGAACCCACGCACTGGATCCAGGCGATTTTATGGGGATGCTTCAGGTCGGAACCCCGTAGGATCTCCCCTTCGTACGGCCCCGTGGCGCACATCAGCCGTTCATAGTCCATGCTGGTGACTACGTTCTGCATTCTTCCGTAGCCGTATTCGTCCTTCACTTTTGGGTCGAACGGCTCGAGGCCGACAGAAAGGATGATGGCCCCGACATTGATCTGCTTCTTCTCCGGCTGCTGATTGAAATCGATGGCCTTGGCTTTGCAAACGCCTTCGCAGATACGGCATTTCTTCTCTTTGAGGTAAATACAGCTCTCGTCGATATAGGCAACGAGAGGAATCGCCTGGGAGAAGTAGATGTGAACGGCTTTGTTCTCCGATATCTCCTGATTGAATTTATCGGGATACACCACCGGGCAGTATTCCACGCACGAAGTGCAGCCGGTGCACTTATCCTCGTCGATATACCTGGGCTTCCTCTCCAACGTTACTTTGAAGTTACCCGCTTCCCCCTCTACACCGCCAACTTCGGTGTAGGTCAGAACTTCTATGTTCGGATGCCGGCCGACCTCGACCAGTTTAGGGGAGAGAATTCACATCGAACAGTCGTTGGTGGGGAAGGTCTTGTCGAGCTGCGCCATGTGGCCCCCGATACTGGGCGCCTTCTCGACCAGATAGACCTTGTAACCCGCGATGGCCAGATCGAGCGATGCCTGAATGCCGCTGATCCCGCCTCCGACGACCATGACGTCTCCAAAGTTCGCTTCCGAGAACCCTTTACAAAGCTGTTCCAACCGTTCTTTTTCCACTGCTTCTTTCCTTGTTCATCCGCCTCGGCAACCGGAAAAGGGGCTGCTTCCGATGTTCTGTGCTCTGCGGATGTGATGCGGTTACCGCTTTCCGATGAAAACCTAGTCCAGGTCCAACGCGGCCTTACACTGATTGCACCGTGTGGCGCCCCGGAATGTTTTATTGCCGCACTCGGGGCAGACGTAGCGGGCTTCTTCGTCCTCGATCCATTTTTCCGTGCCCACTTCCCGCCAGTACGGGATGGCCCGCAGGATGATCTTTTTCCCGAGAGACATGGAAAAAGCATCGATGTGCCCACAGGGAAAATCGTCACACTGGTGGCAGCCGTTATAGCCTTTCTCTTTGGTGCAGGCCCTGATCGCGCACTGCTTGCAGTGCATGAACGGATCGTCCGACAAGCACCCGTTGCAGCGAATGTCTTCCGGCTTCAGGTGTTCCGCACCCGGAAGCGCTCCCTTGCCGGGAACTTTTCCCCGGTACAGATCAATCAGCCGTTCCTTGAATTTCAGATTGTTGTCGCGATGGGCGATATGAATGGCACAGACCCCGCAATAGAGCCCGCATGGAGCAACGAAATCCGGATTGATGTCCACAACGCTTCCTCCCCTCGCATGCCGATTTCCCCTCGATCGGGTTCGGTCATGCTCCGTCGGGTCCCTGCATGGCCTCCAGGATAATTTCCGTGAGGTCCTTCACTTCGATCTTTTCCACAACGTCCAGGGTCAGCCGGCTGTCCTCGAAATTGGAGATACAGTACGGACAGGACGTTACCAGTACTTCCGATCCTATGGCCATGGCCTGTTCGAGCCTGATGTCGGAGAACCGCTCGCCCTTGGGCGTTTCCATCCAGATCCTGCCGCCTCCCCCGCCGCAACAGAGGCTGTCCACCCGCGAGTCCGCCATCTCGTTCAGCTCGATACCGGATATCATTTTCAGTGCGTTCCGAGGTTCGTCGTACACCCCATTGTGACGGCCGAGATAACAGGGGTCGTGGTAGGTGATTTTTTTCGCATACTCCCCCTTCAGCTCGATCCTTCCCTCGGCAATGAGTTCGGCTATGTACTGGGAGATGTGGACGATCTCGAAGTTCACCCGGAAGTCCGGGTACTCGTTCTTGAAGGTATGGTAGCAGTGGGGTGAAGAAACGAGAATCTTCTTCACGCCGTTGTCGATAAAGGCTTTGATGTTTTCCCTGGCCAGCCGTTTGAACAGTTCCTCGTCGCCGGTCTTGCGGATGCTCTCGCCGCAGCAGTTCTCCTGAGTTCCCAGGATGCCGAAATCCACTCCCGCCTTCTTCAGGATGGTGGCGGTGGCCCGGGCCACCTTTTTCAACCGGGGGTCGTAGCTGAGGTAGCAGCCGGGGAAATAGAGAATCTCCATGCCTTCGGTGAAGGTGGGCACGGAGAGGCCTTCCGCCCAGTCTGCCCTTTTGGCTCTTGGTTCGTTCAGTGGGTTGCCTTCGGCAACGAGACTGGCGTTCGCCGTGCGGAGCGGCTTGACGGAGTTCGGGAAGACGCCGTATTCCGTGGCGATCCTGCGCAGGGCGATCCCGGAGTCGATCTGCCGCACGTCACGGGGGCATTGCTGAGGGCATCGGCCGCAGGTCGTGCAACGCCAGATGTCTTCACTTTCGATCTCGGTCAGACCGAAGGTGGCCTCGCGGACGATCTTGCGCATGCTGAATTTTCTTACCCTGTTCCAGGGGCACACAACGTCGCACAGCCCGCACTGAAAGCATCGTTTAAAGGCATCGCCGCCGTTTTCCTTGATGACGTCGATAATCTCTTTAAAGGGAGTTACCGTTTCCACCGCTTCTCCGTATCCTTTTCGTTCGCCCCACCGGCCTAGTCCTTTTTGGACTGCGACTTACGGGCGATCGCTTCGAGGATATTGTCCAATCCGTATTTGTTGACCAGCGATTCCAGCCCGATATCCAACTCTTCCTGCTTTTCGTCTTCGTCCACTTCTTCTTCCCGCTCTTCATAAATCAGGACGTCGTTGAGGCAGGCCTGGACGCACATGGGTTTTTCCAGGGTCGGATCGCTTTCGCACATGTCGCACTTGAGGGGCAGGCCGGAATCGGGTTCCTTGAACATCTCCCTGGACGGACAGGAAGCCCGGCAGAAAGCGCACTCGTCGTATTCCTTCCCGTCCATGGTGTACTTGTCCCGGCCCGCGCATTCGGCCGGAGTGTATTCGCCCGCCAGCACAGGAACCCAGATGTCCTTCAGCGGGTGGCGAATGATCTGAATCCGGGACCGCGCCGGGTTGATACTGCTGTATTTCGGCGTGGCGTGAAAACCGGAGCACCGTATTTCGCAGGCCCGGCAACCGTTGCATTTGTCGGCATCGATCTTGATCGTTTTGATCTTCTTCTTGATTTTGGCCATTTCAGAGTATCCCTCTCTTTTCCAGTTCGTCTGCCACATAGCCGAGGTCAAAAGATTCGAGGGTCTCTCTCGTCGGGATACCGTCGTCATTCCATCCCTTGAATGCGTAGTACTTGTCCATCAAGAGCTGTTCGTGCTCGGGGAACCGATGTTTCCAGTGGTCTTCCGGCGGCGTCTCGTCTTTCCTCCGCATACCCCGAGTGGCGTTGATCGCCCGGTGCAAGTGTCGGCTGCGCTTGACGATTCTCGTCAGCTTGGCTTCGTCCATATCGACCCCCATCGCCGACGAGATCAGTTTCGGATAGTTGTGGATATGATACGGCGGCTTCAGGCAGAACGAAGCCATGCCGCAGCAGAGCCCGAGGGCGTCGTCGATGTTGTGCACCGTCTCCATCCAGTCAACGATTTCACAGGCCATTTCGGGGGTCGGATAGAAGGGATTGGACCTGTCGCCGCGCGGTTCCCAGTCCAGAAAGTACTGCTTGAATTTTTCGTTGGGAACCTGCGGCCAATCCTTGATGAACGCTTCCCGTTCCTCTCGCGTGGCAAAAGGCGTCTGGGGCCAGTTTCCCTCGATCTGGGTAATGCTGATTTTTTCGTTGGTGGAGTACATCAGGAAGTAGAGGGGGTCCATCATTCCCAGCTTGAGGGGGAGCTGCTCGTGTTTCTTGATGGTGTTGTGCGCGAATTTTTCCGCCCCGTTGCCGATCTTCCGTGCCGCATAGTACGTGCCGTCGGCCAGGATGTCCCCGATTCCCTCCCGCCGGACCAGTCGGTCGAGCAGCCAGAAGAACCTCCCCTCCTTGTCCTTTGGACAGCCTTCGAAGTCCTTGTCGGTCAAAATTCCGTTTTCGTAGAGTTCCACCGCGAAGGCCAGGATCTGCGGGGTCGAAAATCCGTCCACTCCGTATTCCTGGGCGCGCTGAACGATCTTGAAGGAGAAATCCAGGTCGTCCACATATGCCGCCATGGCATAGGTGAGCTTGGAGAAGCACTTCATCATGTAGCGGGGAACTTCTTCATAGGCGATCAGCGCTCCGCATTGCTGGGGACAGTTGAAACAGCTGATCAACCGCCGGACCGCGCTATTTTGGGTCTTGGTCCAGCTTTCCTCGACTTCCTTGGTCCAGAAGTCTTTTCTGCGTACGCGGGAGTTGCCCCAGGCAAAACTTTCCGTATGCCATTTTTCGTCCGTATGCTTCATTTCCTGCGGCGATCCGATGCCGGACAGAATCGTCATTACTCCGGGAATGGGGTTGGCGTTCCGGAAGTTGATGTAATCCGTGATCTCCTTCATATGCTGCATGAATTCCTCGCCCCGGGCGAGATAGACGTCCTTGGTCCCGCGCACGGCGATGGCCTTTATGCCCTTGTCTCCCATGACGGCGCCGCCGCCGAGCCGGCTGGCGCTGGACCTGCCCTGCTCGATGGACGCGGTGAACACCCGATTTTCCCCGGCCAGACCGATGGCGGCCACCTGGGCGTTGGGCTGATGCAGTTCCTGCCGTATGAGTTCCTGGGTTTCGAGCGCGCCTTTGCCCCTCAAGTGCTCCGCATCACGGATTTCCACCTTGTCGTTGTGGACCCAGAGGTATATCAGCTTGGGGGACTTGTTGCGGAAGATGATCTTGTCATACCCCGCATACTTCAGTTCCGCCGCCCAGAACCCGCCCATCATGGGGTAGCATATCAACTGGTTCTGGGGGGATACGGTGGTGACCACGGTACGATTGCAGCTATAGGCGGGAGTCCCGCACAAAAGGCCGGCGGCGATGATGAACAGATTCTCGGGATCGAAGGCCTGAACCTCGGGGGCGACCCTGTCCCACATCAGTTTCACGTTGGTACCGAGGCCTCCGAGATGGAGTTCGGTCAGCTTGGGATCGGATTCCACCCGCTCGATGTTCCCCGTGGCCAAATCGATTTCCAGATAATACCCTGTCTCTGCGTACCTCATGCTCTTACCCCTTCTACTCGACTTCCGATAGGCTGTCCGCGCCGGCTGCAAGCTGTAAAGCGCGGTTCCATTCCGGGGCCGGGCCGTTCTCCCGCCCGGCCGAAAAACATGCTGAACCGGACATCCCGGACACGATAGTTACAAGTGTTTGAATTGAGAATGGAATGAGGCCATCGGTTTAATCCGCAACGATATAATTGTGATTACAATCTAGCCATAATATAACTATGGTGTCAAGAAATAATTAAGGCAAGGCGGGAACCACGTGAATTTCCCGCGAAAAAAGAAAAAACCGTGATTCGGCGGTTTTATCCGGACGACTCAAAGGGAACGGGCAGTCGAAGACGCGGGCCGGGGGGTCTTCCCGGCCGGGCGGACAAGGTTCTTCCTGGAATTTCGGGAAGCGCTCTTTCGTCGGGCCGAAAAGAGACGCAATTTTCGATGGCTTGCGTTCGCCCTTCTCTACTTCGGGGCGAACGGATCAAATTTCGGTCGAGGGTACCTTGGACCGTTCGGGCTGAGCGAAGTAAGCCCCGCCTTTAGCGGGGTAAGCCGTGAGGAAGAAACAGTTGCCGGTGCATCCGCGATTTGTCATCTCGAGCGATAACGGGGAATTGCACAGCCGGGGGCGGCTGTGCTCCACAAGCGGATCGCTGCGAATGGTTCAGCCTTTTTTCTCCGGCGCGGGGATGGATACCCGTATGTTGAGTTCTTCCAACTGTTCGGGCCGCACGGTATTGGGAGCCTGCATCATGAGGTCTCGCCCCTGCTGGTTCATGGGGAAAGCGATAACGTTCCGCACCACTTCTTCCCCGGCCAGCAGCATGACGATGCGGTCGAGGCCCGGGGCGGAACCTCCGTGGGGCGGCGCGCCGTATTTCAACGCTTTCACCAGTCCCCCGAAATGGGACTCCACCTCGTCGTGACGGTACCCGGCGATTTCGAACGCGCGATACATGATGTCGATGCGGTGGTTACGAATAGCGCCCGAGGAAAGCTCGATCCCGTTGCAGACGATGTCGTACTGATAGGCGAGGATATCGAGCGGATTCATATTGTTCAGCGCGTCGATTCCGCCCTGGGGCATGGAAAACGGATTGTGGCTGAAGACGATTTGCCCGGCCTTCTCGTCCAGTTCGTACATGGGGAAGTCGACCACCCAACAGAATTCGAAGCGGTTTTTGTCGATCAGTCCCAGTTCCGTTCCCAGTAGGACACGAACCTGGCCCGAAAACTTTTCGGCCGCGGAGCGGATGTCGCAAATGAAAAATACCGCTCCGTCCCCATCGAGGTCGGTCAGCTTCCGAAGTTGTGTCAGTCGTTCCGGGTCGAGATGCTTGGCGACCGGTCCCTTGGCCGCGCCGTTATCGAATATGACGTACCCCAGGCCGCCCATGCCCTGCTCGCGGGCCCAGGAGTTTTTTTGATCGAACCACCCGCGGGCACGCGTATGGACGCCGGGAGCGGCGACGGCGCGCACCACACTTCCGTTTTCCACCTGCCGGGCGAACAGTCCGAAATTGCTGCCGCGAAAAACGTCGGTGACGTCGGCAATGACGAGCGGATTGCGCAGGTCCGGCTTGTCACTGCCGTATTTGAGCATCGATTCCCGGTAGGGGATTCGCGGGAAGGGAGCGGGGGAAACCGTGCGGTCCCCGGAAAATTCGGCGAAAACCCCCTGCAGCACGGTCTCAACAACGTGGAACACGTCTTCCTGCGTACAGAAACTCATCTCGATGTCGAGTTGGTAGAATTCGCCCGGAGTGCGGTCCGCCCGGCTGTCCTCGTCCCGAAAGCAGGGGGCGATCTGAAAATATTTGTCGAAACCGGAGATCATGAGGATTTGTTTGAATTGCTGAGGGGCCTGCGGCAGGGCGAAAAACTGCCCCGGGTAGCGGCGGCTGGGAACGAGAAAATCCCGGGAACCCTCCGGGGAAGACGCCGTGAGAATGGGCGTCTGAAATTCCATGAATCCCATCTCCGTCATGCGCCGACGGATACTCGAAACAATACTGTTGCGCAAAACGATGTTCTTGTGCAACTTCTCCCGCCTCAGGTGGAGGAAGCGGTATTCCAGACTGATGTCCTCGTTGAGGTGGGAGTCTTCATCCACCTGAAAGGGCAGCTGTTCGCAGGTGGCGAGGATTTCCGCCCTTGCAACGGAAAGTTCCACGGCGCCGGTGGTGAGGGAGGGATTGATCGTATCCTCGCTCCGCGCCAACACTTCGCCGTCCACCATGAGAACGACCTCCGGTTTCCACAACTTGCGGTCTTCCTCAAAACGGTCGTCGGAGAGATCGAACACACATTGCGTTATTCCATAATGATCGCGGAGGTCGATAAACAACAATTTGCCATGATCCCGCACACGATGAATCCAACCGGAAAGGCGAACGTCCTTGCCGACGTCGTTCAGACTGAGTTCATTACAGGTATGAGAACGATAACTATGCATTTTCACCGGTCCCGACAACGCATTTGAGATTAAAAATGCAGCCTCGGCCGTGGAAAACCGGCACGCGCGCTGCAAGGAAGGCATGATACATGCTAACAAACGGGCGATGATGTCAAGTGTTTTGTTGTGACGCGATACGGTTGTGTTTCCGTTCGCGGCGAAGGCGGGCATCCGTTTCGAGCGGGCACGACGATTTTTCAGCGGGAAACGGGCTGCCGGAGAAAACGATTCACCGGCAGCCGCAATCTGTTCATGTCCGGGACAACCTTACCTATTCCCGCCGACGTGAACCGGCTTCACTGTCCCGATTCCTTCATTTTCTCTGTAAGGATCGGGGAGCCGGAGATGCTCCGGCCCCCCGATCACATCAATACTGTTCGAACTCGGCGTCCAATGCGTCGCTCTCCGGTCTCTTGCCCCCCATGTCGAGTACGACGCCCTCGTCGGATTCAATAGGTTTGGACCCGTTCCCCTTACGGGGGTGCGCTTCGGCACCCTTTGGCTTCGGTTTCCCGGATGCCTTGAATGATTTTACGAGCCCTTTATCGCTCGGCTTGCGCGGAACCTCCGCGTAGGAGGGATACGTTGACTGTGTCGTTTCGCGGGCGCCTTGCGACTGGCGCTTTCCCTCGCCATGGTCTATGCGGAAAAAGGAGATCGCTCCCTGCAGCTGATCCGCCTGGCTCGACAATTCTTCCGCCGTGGTCGCCATTTCCTCGGATGCGGCGGCGTTCTGCTGTATCACCTGGTCCAGCTGCTGAATCGCCTTGTTGATCTGATCGGCTCCGGTGTTCTGTTCGTTGCTGGAAGCCGCGATTTCCTGCACCAGTTCGGCGGTCTTCTGAATATCCGGCACCATGCGGCTGAGCATCTCTCCGGCCTTTTCCGCCACTTCCACGCTGCTCGCCGAAACCTTGCTGATCTCGCCGGCCGCCGTCTGGCTCCGTTCGGCCAGCTTCCTCACTTCCGACGCCACCACGGCAAACCCCTTGCCGTGTTCTCCGGCCCGGGCCGCCTCGATGGCCGCATTGAGCGCCAGCAAATCGGTCTGGCGCGCGATCTCTTCAATGATCGATATCTTCTGCGCGATCTGCTTCATGGCCGAAACGGTCTCGGTCACGGCTCGGCCGCCTTCCCGTGCATCGTCGGCAGCCTTCCGGGCGATTTTTTCCGTCTGCTGTGCGTTGTCCGAGTTCTGTCGGATGTTGGACGCCATCTCCTCCATGGAGGAGGAAGCTTCTTCGGCGGATGCCGCCTGTTCCGTCGCCCCCTGGCTCATCTCCTCCGAACTTGAACTCATCTGCTGGCTGCCGGCCGCCACGTTGTCCGCGGCAGCCTTTACTTCCGAAACCACCTCACGCAGTTTCTCCACCATATTCAAGAGGGCTTGCCCCAAGCTGTCCTTCTCGGAGAGCACCTTCACCCGCACGTTCAAGTCGCCGTCCGCGATCCGGTCCGCCGCCTGGGAGGTATCCCGCAGGTTCGAAACCATGTTCAAAAGGGCTTTTCCCACCGTGTCTTTTTCGGAAAGCAGCTTCACCTGGACGCTCAAATCCCCTTCGGCGACCCTGTCCGCAACGTGAGCCGTGTCGCGCAGGTTCGAAACCATGTTCTTCATGTAGGTGAGGAGATCGCCGATCTCGTCCCTGCTGCTCACGACCACGTCCTTGCTGAGGTCGCCCTCCGCCACGAATTTCGTCACGTTTATGGCATTGGAGATGCCTCTGCTGATGTTCAGTGCAATCCACAAGGCCAGACCGATTCCCAGGCAGAGGCTGATTCCCGCAAGGATGATCAACATGTTTCGCGCGGAAGCATAATCACGGTCGCCTGCGGCTTTGTCCTTCTCCATGTCGTTTTCGTTTTTGGCGATGATGTTGGCCATGAGGGACAGACTTTTCTCGGCCAATTCCCGGCCCTTGCCCGAAACCAGTTCGAAGGCCCGGTTGTTCCCGTTCTGCCGGGCGAGTTCCACCACTTTTGTATGCTGAAGGAGGTAAAGCTCGTATTGCTCCCTGAGCTTCTTGATTTCGTTCTTCGCATCGCCCGTGGCGATCGTTTCCAGACCGTTCATCCGATCTTCCAGGTCCTTGGTCTGTTTCTCCAAGGACCGGGTCTGGGTTTCCATTTCGGCCGCTGTCTCCGACAGGATAAGGTTCTTTTCGGCCCGCTGGAGTTCGACAAGGTTCCGGTTGATACGCTCCGCCAGCCTCGTTCTTGCGGAGATGTTTTTCAGTTCCGTCACGTCCACCGCCCTGGCGGCTTCCCGTTCGTTTTCCTCGGTGATCACGGCCAGAACCGCTGCCACCCTCTCGAATGCTTCCCTGGCTGCGCCCTCGGAGAGCTGTTCGGCTTTCACGTTGGAGTTGAGGAAGGCAAGGTCCCGAGCCTGTTTGTGGACGCCGAGGTACTCATTCCAGGTGGCGGCAAAACCGTTGAGCATTGCCTTGCCTTCATCGTCCGACAAGCCTTTGAGTTCCTCTCGCCGGCTTTCCAACTCCTTTTGGAGCTTATCTATAGAGCTCGCGTATTTCTCTTTCTCTTGCTGAGTCTCCGACAGGATGAGATCCTTCTCGGCTCCGGTAATTTCCAGCATGTCGCTATTGATCCCTTCGGCGAGCTTGACCTCATGGGCCGATCCCCTCACGATGCTGGTAAGCATCTCATTGACGTCCGAGAGTTTGCCCATAGCCATGACGGCGGAGATCACCATCAGGATGAGTATCAAAGCAAATCCACCGAAAAGTCTCGTTTTGATGGTAACCCTCATATCCCTTTCTCCTTGTTAACGGCGTACCGTTATATAAAATCTCTCGTCTGTTCTCTAACACCGGCAACCGGAAGCGAAAGCCCGGAACTCGGGGGACCGCATTTTTCCTTACGTTTCGGGCTTGCGAGATTTCTGAATCGGGAGTTGCCGATACCCTCCGGACGTCACCGCGAAAGCCGGCCGGGCACGTGGGAAACTGCGAAACTTCCGTCTTTCTCCGGAGTAATGGGCAAACGCCGGAGCAGGTTTTTCATGTCCGGCCCAATACGTTCTCAAACCCGCACCCCATATGAATCAGAAAAGCGATTCTCCTCTCCAGCTGCTTCGAGAGCGGCTTTCACCTTTACACGGCGTCGAACGTATTGTTTCAAGGTATGATTTCCACATGCTTTTTCATCGGCTTTTTCCTCCATCCGCTTAACAATAAAATCCGGGCCGCCCCGTTACACGGCTTTTCTAACGGATTCCTTACGTGGAACAATCGCACGGTTCGAGAAATGCGGGGATGGCAGACGGAGTTTAGTCCGGGAGCGGCGCTCCGACGGCGGAAAGGAACCGGGGCAGTACCGGGCATCGGGGAACCGGGGATGCGGGAACGCATCCCGGCAAAGGCGGGTTGAGACGGGAGGACGAGAAAATGCACCGGGAGCGGGGCTTCCCACGCTCCCGCTCCGAACTACCGCTCCTCTGTTTTTTCGGGGAAAATGGCCAGACTCGCCGACGCGAACACCACCAGTACGCTGCCGACGTTGTGCACGACGGCAGCCATGATGGGAGTAAGCCAACCCATGCCGCTGGCGATGACCGCCACCGCGTTGAACACCACGCCGAAGAGGATGTTGATTTTAATAATGTTCAGCATCCGACGGGACAGGCGAATCAGCCAGGGTAGTTTGGATATGTTGTCGTGGGTCAACGCGATATCGGCGGTTTCCAGGGCCACGTGCGTTCCCGCGGCGCCCATGGCCACCCCGACGTGGGAGGCCGCCAGGGCGGGCGCGTCGTTGATCCCGTCGCCCACGAACATCACCGGGAGCTTTCGCGACTGATAGTCGTTTATCACGTCCACCTTGTCCTGGGGTTTCAACCGGCCGTAAACGCGGTGAATGCCGACAATGTCGGCAACCCGTTGAACGGATTTGTCGTGGTCGCCGGACAAAATGGCCATCTCGTCGATGCCGAGCCGATGAAACGCCTTGACGGTGTCGGGAGCAACGAGCCGGACCTGATCCGTAACGTTGAGCAGACCCACGGGTTTGTGGTCGCGATACACCACCAGCGGAGTAACGCCCCTGGCAATGGAGGCATCGATGCATTGCTGAAGGTGAAAGGGAAATACGGCCGAACCGCCGCCCACGGAAACGCTGCCCACTTCGACCAGGCTTCCGTCCACCATGGCCCGCACACCGAGTCCGATTTCATGGAATGCGCTTTCCGCTCCCCGCACGACGATCTTGGCGTAATGGGCCGCCTTTATGATCGCTTTCGCCAGCGGATGAGTACAATGCTGCTCGGCGCTGGCGGCGCAGGAAAGCACTTCGTCCCGGTCGACCCCCTCGGCGCAGGAAATCTCTTCAACCCTGGGTTCCCCCATGGTCAGCGTTCCGGTTTTGTCGAACAGCACGGCCTTCACTTGGGCGGCCCTTTCGAAATACTGGCCGCCCTTGAGGAGAATCCCCGCCTTGGCCGCCCGGCCCAACGCGGCCACCGTCGCGGTGGGAGCCGCCAGAATCAGGGCGCAGGGGCATCCCACAATCAGTACCGCCACCGCACGGCTGATATCGCCGGTAACGAGCCATATCGTCGCGGCGCAGCCCAATATAGAAGGGGTGAACCATGCGGCATAACGATCGATGAGGCGAACCGCTTCGGGGCGGTGCAGTTCGGCCTCGCTGACCAGTTTGATCACCTTTCCCAACGTGGTGTCCCGGCCGACCTTGGTTGCCTCGGCCCTGAGCACGCCGTTGTAGTTCAACGTCCCGGCGAGGATGTCGTCGCCCACTTGCTTTTCGGCGGGCAGCGATTCGCCGGTCATGGCCGATTCATCGACCGCCGACACCCCCGACAGAATGACGGCGTCCACCGGTATCCGGTCACCCGGTTTGATGAGGATATGATCGCCGACGGACACTTTGTCGATCGGCACAAGCATTTCTTCATCGCCTACCAGCACGGTCGCGGTTTCCGGGGATATGCAGATAAGGGATTTTATCGCCTTGCGGGCCGATTCGCTGGTGACCTGTTCGATCAGCCCGCCGAAGGTCATGACGAAACTGACGACGGCCGCGGTCAGGAACTCCCCCTGGACCAGACTGGCCACGATGGCGATGCTAACCAGTTCGTCGACGTTCATCCTGCGGCGCAGGACCCCCTTGAAAGCGCCGAAAACGATAGGCCCTCCGTTGATCGTCACCGAGAGCATGGCGAGACCGTTCCCCAAACGACCGGGCGTTCCATTCCCGTAATCGACGATGAAGCTCAACAGCGCCAGAATACCGGCCGCCAGCGCGACGTAAAAATCCCTCAGCCTGAACAATTCCCGGTACACACCCGGCTTCGCAAATCGCCCTATCATGCGGCACTTCCTATCTGCTGAATTTATTGAATATTTCCATGACGTCGGCTATCGTGTCGGCCTCGTTTTCCCGCGCCTGGATGGCCGTCGCCACGCACCCTTTCAAATGGTCCTCCAGAATGAGGGCGCCCAACGATCTGAGAGCGCCGTTGGCGGCGGCAATCTGTTTCAAGACCTGCATGCAATCGCGATCCTCTTCCACCATCTTTTTCAGGCCGCGAACTTGTCCTTCGATCCGGTTGATCCGGGCAATCAGTTTCGGGTGATCGTCGCCACACAGCGCCATGGGGAGCCTCCTTTATACATATACTGAGTATGTGTATAAAGAAAATCGCGAAGGAGAAGTCAACACTTCCCGTTGTGCTCGGCGCTCTCGGGGAAACCGAACATCTCCCCGAAGCGCCGGGAAACGGGCATTTTCCCGTTTTCACGGATGGTTGGAAGTATCCTGGAAGGGGGCGGGCTTTCGCAGTCGGACCTTCGCCGGTTCGCTCCCTATCTCGCGGGCATCCCGGCCGACGAGCAATCCCCGCCCGGAAGGGTCAGGTATCGGATCGGGGGGAGTATCTGTTTCGGTGCAGCCAGCTGAATTCCGGCCTTCGCGGATAATACGGGTTTTCCTCCCGGGAATACCCCGTTTCCGCGGGCTCGCCGACCTTCATAACAGCGGTCAATTCATACTCGGGAGGCAATCCGAGGAGCTTTTCCGCTTCTTCCTTTTCCTCATCCCAGTAAAGGACGATGCCGGTTCCGAGGCCTTCCGCGACGGCCGCCAGGGAGATGTTTTCCATGCACATCCACACGCTCCGCTCCCACTCCCTCAGGTTGCACACGGCAATAATGCCGGCGTTACGGAAGGATTCCTTCTGCACCAGAGCAGTCTTTTCCACGTCTTCCGGCTTCTGGCCTTCGCGGGGCTTGTTTTTCCGGTTCTGAAAATACTTCAGTTCGGCGAGCTGCTCGATGACACGGCTGTCGTCGACGACGATAAACTCCCACGGCTGCCTGTTCACCGCCGACGGCGATTTTGTCCCCGCCAGGAGAATTCTTTTTATCCGGTCTTCGGAAGGGGCTTTTTTGTACTTTCGTATGGTTCTTCTCTTTTCGATGGCTTCATACAATTCCATAAGCATCCTCTCCCCACCGTTCATCGCGGCGTGTACGGACGTTTTCGTCATGCCCACTATGGACGCCGGGGATATTCATGCCACAGGGACTCGGGGAATCCCAACCGGTTGCCGTTTCTTGCCGGCGGCATCCCATCAATCCCGTCAGTCGAGTAATTCCTGCAGCCTCTGCACGTATTTTTGCAGCACCAACCGTGCCTTCCCCAGCCAGGCATCCTTCTCGGTCATGGCGAAGAGGAAATAGGGCCGATCGGCGCAGTTCCGGATGAGGAAATAGTATTGGTTGGTGGTAATCAGGATATCGTCGGTGATGAGATGGTCCCCCAGCGTGCGTATGGCCTGCAGATTCGCCTGTACGATTGCGGCCATGTAAGCGGAGACCGCCCCTGCCTCCACGTTGTCCTTCTTGCTCACTTCGGCGATGGACAGCCCATCCTCCAGATGCACGGCGGCGATCGCCACCAGCGAGGGTAACTCCCCGGCCATCTCCTGAAGCAGCTCTGTTGCCTTGTCCAGCATGTGTTTTTCAATCCCCCCTGCCCCCTCGTCCAAAAGGGGGAAAGTCCGAAACCTCCGAAATCGAAACCCACCCCACCGACCCCTCGGGAGGGTGTCCGGAATCTACCGTGAACGCCACCTCCGGTGAAAGCCGGGGTCCGGAACTATCCCTGCTCCCGGATCCGGCTTACTCCGGAACGGCGAAGCAGAATCGTGTCCGCCGTTAGGACACCCCGCGGGGAAGCTCCTTTCGGCCTTCGACGGGTCGACCGAACCGTCGTATTGTCAGTCGATTACAAGCAGTTTCCGCAATCGATTCTACAGAAGCGTTGCCAGTTCGGGAATTCGTTTGCGCACCTGCAACCGGATCATGCCGAGGGTTTTTGAATCCGGAGCCACCATGACCACCAGAGCGTCACCGGCCGGGACACACATAATCATGGCGTCCTTGGCTTCCAGGGTGATGGTATGAAATTCGGCAAGACCGAGTTCGCGGCTCATGTTTTCGGCGCCGTTCTGGACCAGAGCCACGGAAGCGCCGAAGGCGTCCTGATCGATTCCGCCCAGACTTCCCGCCGCTTCGATAATGAATCCGTCCTTTCCGACGATGACTACGGCGTTGAGTCCGGGGATTTCAAGCATCTCGTTGATTATCTGAGTGGTTTTCATCAGTTGGGCCATTGGTTCTACTCCTCGTCTCTTCGTTTTCCGGGAGGTATGTTCAGGGTCTTTTCCAAAAACGGGACCGCTACGGATTTATACTTTTTTCGTCACCACGAATTCACTGAAGGAGTCGCCGCATTCCAGACCGGCCACCTGAGTGCACTCGGATTTCCCAAGACCGTCGGGATACGATCCGCCGTAGGCCAGATCGAAGAAGGCCGCGCTGATCCCCTGCATCATGAAGCCCCGCAATTCCCCCTGTTCGCCTTCCGATTCGTAGTAATCGAGAACCCGAACAACCATGCGTTCGTTCTCCTTGATCTGAACGATGCCGCATTTCGCCCAACCGCCGGCAGTCAGGACGGCGAACGCCCCCCGCAGCGTATCCTTGGGACCTTCGGTGGCCATCGGTTCGACGATCGATCGAAACACCTCCGAATTGATTATGTCGTGTCCGGTGTGATAGCCGTACTCTTGCGAACTCTTGACCAGGTCCGCCTTTACTTCCGCCTTTTTCTCGGGGGGAACGGCCTTGATGATCCGGTCGGTAAAGTTGTTCCAGAAAGCCACCGGAAGGTAGCTCATCAGGACACCATTGTAGCCGATAATGAGGCCTTCTTCTCTGGGTTTTTGGACTCCCACCAGTTTCTTCACCACTACGTCCCTTTGAACCGTCATCTTCCCATCCTCCCTACTTTCGCTTCACCGCGAACCGGCTTACCTTGTTACCCATTACGATGCCGGCCGTTTCCTCCACATCGTAACTGCGAGGCGCCCGGTTGAAAGCGCATCCGAACATAGCCGCGATGTACCCGCAGCTCCAGTAATTGAGGGGCCTGTCCGCGGGGCCGTATTTTCTGATCCAGCCTTCATCGACGTGCGACCTAGTGAGGACCACTTCGCCTCCCGCGGCGTCGCCCGAAAACTGCATCTGCCCCATGCCCATCAGATCGTAAAATTCCGCCGCCATCTTCAGCCGATCGGCGCCTTCTCCGACGTCGTGCTTCTGCACATAGTCGTCGAACACGGGGCGCAAAGCGTCTTCGGTAGATTCGACCATGATTTGAATACCACCGTATTCCTTGTACTTTTCCGCCATTTGGATCAGGAGGGCCAGGTAATGGTGGGCATGCCCCACCGCCTTGAATCCGTTCAGATACCGCTGGAACGTCTTTTGATCGAAGCTCACTTGAACATCCAATGCCATCAGGATTGCCTCCTCAGCTATTACGGTGCTCTTAGATTTCCCGGGCCAGTTTCACGATTTTCTGGCGAAGGACGCCCAACATGCGGGAATCGGAAGCCAGAACGGTTAACAGATGATCTCCGGCGGGCGTGCACATGATCAGTGCGTCGTCCGATTCGAGGGTCAAATTCTGCAGCGCGGCGAGTCGCAGTTCGCGATGCATCTCCTCGGCGCCTCCGTGTACCAGGTTGACGGAGTTTCCGAACTCGGTTAAATCAGAGCCCGGCCAGGAACCCACCTCAGTGACGATCCCGCCCTCCCGATTCAGGAAAATGGACGCCCTCACCCCTCGCAGCCGAAACAACTCTTGGAGCGCCCGATCGATTTTCCTCGCGCCATCTTCTTCCTCACCCCGCCCCCCGGGGATTCCAACATTCCGCACGCTTTCGTCATCGATCCCTTCGTCCAAGACGGATGACTCCCGATCCACAAAGATCGGCGGTTCGATCAGTTCGCTGTCCAATCCCAGGGAGAGATCGGACCAGTCCGTTACTTCGCCGGCCGGTATTCCTGCCTTCTCATCCTTCATCAGTGTCGCGTTCATGAGGAGGGACATAAGAGACTGGTCGATACGTTTGAGAATTTTCCTGGTGGGAAGCGTCCGGAAATGTATTTCCACATTGTCCCAACCAATCATTTCCAGCGCGGCCTCAACGCCTTTCATCTCACCGCAGAGGGCATCATACGGTTCCCCGTCCTGGAAATAGAACAATCCCTGTTCTCCCGACGGGCTGATCACATCGAGCAGATATGTCTTTTTCTCCATTTCGATGACCTGGAGAAAATTGATGAGCGAAATCCCCTGTAAACGCCCCTGCTGCGTCTTGCCGGAAAGGTATTCCCGGACATAACCGATCAGCCGTTGTCCCGAAACCGGTTCCGAAAGCGCTTGGACAACGCCCATGCGCAGAAGTTCATCGCTCGGGAAACGGCTGTCCTCGCGGCCGATAATCACGGCGGGCACGGATGCATTGACCCGGCGCAGAGCCGACAGAAATTCCATGCCGTCCATTTGCGGCAGGTGCGCGGCCGCAACTACCAGATCGATAGGTACGGTTTGGAGGGTGAGAAATCCTTTCTGCTCCTCATCCGCCACGAACAACCGGAATTCATCGGGATAGTGATCGAATCCATCGTGCAGGTCTTTCAGAAAAGAGGGGGTGCCGCCGACAACGAGAATGTTTTTCACGAGTGCACTCCACGGGTGAGCAAACGAATGGCCGGGATAATCGAATGGAATGGGCACGCAGTACCGGCAGTAAGCATGGCATGAAAAAGGGTTATCGTATTGACAAGTTGTTCGATGCCGAACGACCGGGTCAACATAGTACCTCGAGATATTTTTCTGTAATCGGATCGAAACCGGAAGAACTTGAGGAAAAAAAACGATATGGTACTCAATAAAAATATGAGGATTTGCTTTCTTGCTGAAATAAAAGCAAAATATGGCCCTTGAACGATTCCTGGGATTCCGAACCGAACGGTCTTCTCCGCCCGTATCTTCCCACAGTTGGTCCCACTCCGCCGAGTCATACGGGAGTTGCTTTGCCCTCCCCAACGTTCCCGTATGCCCCTGCCGGGAAACTCCATGGCGCAGATTCCCCACGTGC
The DNA here is from genome assembly GCA_963826125.1 of uncultured delta proteobacterium. Classification (GTDB taxonomy): domain Bacteria; phylum Desulfobacterota; class Desulfarculia; order JACQYL01; family CAWGVV01; genus CAWGVV01. The sequence continues at coordinate 289,314 of CAWGVV010000002.1, forward strand.
GCCTTTACCGTGCCGGGTCGGGGATGTGGCCTTGCCCGTTTGCCACCGATAAAGAATTCCGTTTGCGGCATCGTTGTGCTCAAGTCGTTCCGAACTCGGCCGATACAACACTTATCATCGTGTGAACCCTGCCGGGAACAATGGGGAACCGCCGAATCTTACGGGTTCGGTCCCCGATGGACTGAAACGTGGCTGGCTACGTTTGCCGGGAGGAGAGGAACGGCATTTTTATCACAGGGGAAAAAGAGTGAAAAAAGGTACCTTGTCGGCTTTCATTCTATTGTCGTTTGTATGCGTGTATTTGATCGGCTTTGCCGGCTGCTCCGATTCAAAGGGATCGTCCGACCAACAACCCTTGCTCGACGAACAAGCCCTGCGGGCATTCGTAACCGCTGAAATGGATCAATACGACATACCGGGAATGCAAGTGGCGGTTGTCGATAGCCGGGACAATTGAAGCGTGTCATTCTCACTGGGATATGCAAATCGGGAAAACAACGTTCCGCTTTCCGATACCACGCAGATAAAGGTCGGCAGTTTAACGAAGAGTTTCACTGCAATGGGAATCCTCAAGCTGGTCCAGGAAGGGCTGCTCGACCTCCGGGACGAGATCGGCGATTACGTCGCCATACAAAATGAAACGTACGGACACATCACCATACAACAGCTCATGAACATGGACAGCGGCCTGAAGGGCTACATCAACGATGACGACAACGATTCCATCGTCAATTCGGCAATCACCGATCCCGCTCGGAAGTTTACTCCGGAAGAACTGATAGAACACGCTTTTACCCTTACCGATGAATCGGGAATGACTCCGGAAGGGGTATTCCACTACACTAATACGAATTATATCCTGTTGGGAATGGTTATCGAGAATGTCAGCGGAATGAGTTACTCTGAATTCGTTCGTCGTGAGATAACCGAACCGCTGGGGTTGTCGTCCACGTACGTACCCATCGACAACAATTACGGAAGCAACGTCAGCAGCGGATACGTGATCGACAAAGAGACCGGCGCCATCACGGATTATTCCGCGCTCGACCTTTCCTACGTCTGGAGCGCGGGCGCGGTTATTTCCACCGCTTCCGACCTGTGCAAATGGATGACGCTCATCGGAAAGGACAACGTCGTCTCCGGAGACGCCCTCTCCTTTGTGTATAATGGGCTGTCGGTAGACGGAACGATTCAGTACACCTCGGGATTGATCAACGAACCGGACCGATTGTGGCATAACGGGACCGTACTCGGCTACCACGGCGAGATGTGCTACCTGAAAAGCGGGGTGATGATTGCCGTGCTTTCCAACTGCGCCCTCCTCCACGAGGAAAACGATCCCATCCAAACCGTCATGGACAAAATCGTCAACATGGTGAACGAATCCGCTCGGCAATGACGGGATGGTCCCCCCGCGAAGGGGCAGCCTCGGGAAAGTGCAAAAGCCCCTGAAGGGAGGCCACCTCTCCGCGGTCAGAACACCAGTCGGAGTTGGCCGTACACGTAATCGAGGTTCGCGTACTGCCCGAAATAGGGTGAATCGTTCTCGCCCGCGAACCAGATATACCCCACCGCCACCTGCGCCCAACTCGTCACCTTATGGGCAACCTCCAGATGGTGGCGCTGATCCCCGTTATCAAAAACGTACATGACCCGGTATTTGATCTCCACCTTGGAATCCAGACACGAATAGCGCAGCGTTCCGGTCATGCCGGTCTGGGACGCCGAAGTCAGCATGTCCGAGTCGTGGTCGAAGATGTAGCCGCCGAAAAACTGCAGGTTGAGCAGCAGATTGTGGACCAGGAAATCGCTCTTGTCCAATCCGACCAGATATTGCAGCTGCCGCTTTTCGATCACCCCGTCGGGATGTTCCAACAGAAGTGACGGATTGTGCTGCCAGTCCAGGGTAAAAAACGCACCGTCGGGCTGATAGGCGACTTCGGCGCGTATCACGTAAGGTCCCACGGCTCGTTCCATGTCGGCTCCGTAGAGGGTCATACGCGGATAGGTGGCGACGACGGACTGCGGGATCATGGGGAGGTTGTATCCGGGCACCAGCCCGAGTTGATTGACGACGTAGGTGGGGTTCGGGTCATACCCCTGAAACGCGTAGAGATCGATATCCGCCTTGAACAGCGAAAACATCAACCGGCCGCCGAATCCCGCATCGGTGGACCATCGTTCCGGTTCGATATCGCCGTCCACGGCGATGCCGTTGTCCGTGAGCTTGCGGAGCGCCGCCGGCTCGAAATAGGCCCCGGTTCCGGGCGTTCTGCTGGCTTCGAAAAAGGGTGACCAGAACCCTTCGAAACGGAGGTTCTTGTAGAGATCGATGTCCAGAAAAGCCCCCAACCGTCCCGTCTTTCGCTCGGCGATGTCGTAGAAATAGAGGGAGGTGAGGTCCTGAGCCGAAACGCGGTCCAGGGGACGCACCTCGTCTCCCTTGCCCCAGGAAACCATTTTCTTGCCGAGGGAGATATTGGCGTACCGGCCACCCGCGCGGAACCGGTATTGTCCATAGAGTTCGCGCAGGTCGGTCCGGAACTTGCCCGATTCCTCCAGGTCCTGGTAATCGAATTTTACCCTCCCCTGGAGGTTGACGTTGCCGATCGACCCCCAACTTTTGAGGTCCAGCCGGCTGATCGAATGCACGGTGTCTTCGGAGGTCGGAACCAGGACACTGGAACGCAATTCCCCTTCGTAATGAAAGGGCAAACGCTTCGTCTCGGCGGGGTGGACCTGAGCCGCATTGCCCGGCAGGCCGGTTTCGTTCAACAAATCGTCCGTGCCGGGTTCTTCCGGAAAATCATCGCCGGTATCCGTTTTGGCACCGTTGTCGTTCTGCGCCGCCACCAGACGGGGCTCGACGTGATTTCCCGAATTCGCACCCATATCGTACGCCATGCAGGGACGTGCCAGTATGAACAGCAACGGAAGCAGGGAATACAAAGCCGCCAGGGTTGTCCTTCCGCACGGGTGGCCGAAGAGGCTCCCTTTCCCCGCGCGGTTCAGAAGCTCTCTTTCCATGATTCACCCATCTCTTCCTTGTCGAAAAGCCTGCCGTCAATACCGCTGTCCGCTTGAGCATGCACGACTTCCAGGATGGTCGTATGATTTTGCTGAAGGTTTTTGGCCACGGTTTTAAAAGGAAGAAAAATCGTGCCGACCTTGTCGATGTTCCCGCTCGCCATGATGATTTCGAGCTTGTTGTCCCGGTTGTAGACCTTGACCTGCAAGGGGACGAACGTCTGCCGGTCGATCCAGATGACCCGCTTGGGGTAGCGTGCATCGTCTGCTTTTGCGGTGGCGTAGACCTTGAAACACGTACGATCGGAGACGGTATCGTCCTGCGACCGCCGGTAGGTGTAGTCGTCCAGCTTCATGCCGCCCAGGTCTTCATTGGTGAAATCGGTGTCCTCGAAATTGTTCTGCCGGTCCTGGGTCGCAATCTGCCGCGGACGGCCGATACCGGGGGTGAACAGATACTGGTCGTTGTTGCTGCCGTGGGTTTCGATGGTCAGGAAGGTGATCCCCCGTTTCATGGAGTCGATGAACCGGAACAACCCGCGGGTCAGGTCGCCGTACGTTTTCTGTTTCAGAATCACCTTGCGGGTATCGCTCACCGCATCGCCGGATTTCAGGGTCATTTGCGCGTACACCATAAGGTCCTGTTTGGGTCGGTTGAAATCCTTGGCCGTATCGACAATGCTCCTTCCGTCTTCCGCGGCCTTTTCCTTGTCGAATGGGCCGATGTCGGCGGCCCACGCCGCGAGTGCGGTTACCAGAGTGAAAAGGATCGCCGTTCCAGTCATCAGCACGTTCTTTTTCATGATTCGCTCCTTGTTGGTGAATCGTTTCGTCTGTGGGTAAGGGTGAGAATGGCCGGCAGGATCGTCAGTGCTCCCGCGGCCGAAACCAGCATCGTCAGCGCGATCAGAAACCCGGAGTTGACCAATGGCACGAAGGCCGACAGCATCAGCACCGAGAATCCCGCGGCCACGGTAACCGCATTGATGACGATGGCGTTTCCGGTGGTTTCCGCGGTAATCCGAATTGCGTCCTCGCAGCCGGTGCCTTCCGATCGCAGCTGTCGATACCGGTTCAGGTAATGCACGCCGTAATCGACCCCGATGCCGATGGCCACGCAGGCGATGATGGCCGTGGCGGGGTCCAGGGGAATGTGCGTCAATCCCATGATGCCGAAATTGATCACCACGGTGGTGCACAACGGGGTGATGGCCAGCAGGCCGTAGCGGACGGATTTCATGATCAGGGCTACCAGGATGAGGACGATCGCCACGGAAAAGGCGATGGACCACATTTGGCCGCGAACGATCAATTGCTCCGCCTCAGCATAGAGCGCCGCGTTCCCGGCGGTATGCACCGCGATGTTTTCCCGACGCAACCCGTCCCCCATGGGACCGTCCAACAACTCCCGGATGGAACCGAGCACCTTGCCGGCCACGGCGCTCGATCCCGTATCGATCAGAAACGTCAGTACGGTTTGTTGCTTGGCGCCATCGATAAAGGGCCGAACGTCGGACCGTTGGTATTTGTCGATGTACGACGAAAGGTGATTGATCAGCGCCTGCCTGGTCTGCTCCCCGGCCAGGTCCTTTTCATGAGGTATCCGGTAATAGGCCGGATCGTTGAAATAGAATGCCTGGTTCATTTTGCAGATCAGGTCGACCACGGACATGCTTTTCCCCACCTCCGGATGGCGTTCCCGGACGGCCCCGGCCAGGTCCTGCATGGTATCGAGCACCACCGGATCCAGCGCACCGTTTTTCCGGGTCGACGAAAAGATCACCCGTAGATCCACGGTGCCGGCAAATTCGCGGTTGATGAACGCGTCGGCGCGGCGGATGTCGGATGATTTTTTAAAAAACGTGATGCTGTTCATCTCGACTTTCAGGTCGGAAAGGCAAAGGAGCGCCCCCCCCAGAAGCACTGCCGCTATCAGCAACACCTTCTTGGGATTGCGTGAGGAAACGGTGCTGACCGCTCCCATGAACCTGCCCGTAAACCGGTCGATGAAAGCCCCGATCCGGGTGGGCTTACGGTTGGGAACGCGAGCCCCGAACCGGATGAGCAGTGCGCACACCAGCGTGAGCGATACCGACAGCGCAAGCAGCACCCCCAGGGCCGCGAAAACCCCGAAATCGCGCAGCGCCACAATGTCGTTGAAACCGAGGGAAGCGAATCCGGCCACCGTGGTCAAACCGGCGATAATGACCCCCACCCCGGTGTTGCTCAGGGTTTCGGCGACGCCGCCCCGCGTATCGCCCTTGCCTCCGTGATGATGGGAAAAATAGTGAACCAGATGAATGCCGTAGGCCGACCCCACGGCGACCAGCAGCACCGGCAGCGCGACGGCCACGATGGTGAGCGGTACGCCCAGCAACGACATGATGCCGATGCACCAGACCACCGCCAGCAGAACGGTCAGCATGGGGTACAGAACGCCGGACACCGTTCGGAAGGAGAGATACAGAAAGAGCAGCACCACGGCGATAACCAGCGGAAGCAGGTGGGCCACGTCGTGAATCATTCTGGTTCCCACCGCTTCATCCACCACGGAATAGCCGGCCATGCGGATCGTGTACGGTCCGTTGTCGAACAACTCCCGCAATGCCGACTTTATGCCGTCGAGAAGCAGCGCCCGATTGGGCTGGTCCAGGTTCGGGGCGGTACGCACCATCACCAACAGGCTCTTTTCATCCCGGCTGTAGAGTCCCTTCTCGAAAAAGGACCACCCATGCAGCCTGGCACGTATGCGATCCATGATGGACGCATCGGTATCCCGGGGCACCAGATTGGCCACCCGAATCTGCTTGGGTGCTTCACTCATGGCACGGGCTAGCGCGCCCGCCGCGGCCGGGGTGAGATTACGGTCGAGCAGTTCCAGAAAGGACGGAGAAAAGAGCTTGTTCTGCCGGGCCGACTTCCCATAGGCCAGAATGTCGTCGGCCCGGGCAATGCCTTCTTCCAGCAGCGCATCGGTGAAGCGGCTCCACTCCGGCCCCGGGGTGAAGCCGTACGGCGCCATGGCGCGTTCGATCTCCGTCCGGTCCGTAAATTCCGGCCACACCGTGTTGGATTCGGTCAGGGAGACAACCTGATCCACCCAGACACTGCGAAAGTGGCCTCGGCGGTCGGTGGTCTGTCGGGAAAAGGAGAAAAGCTCAGCGGACAACGCCGGATTGGAAACCGCCTTACGCGCCAGCGCTTCGGCCAGTTCCTTGGAAAACGTATCCGGATCGTCCACCGCGACGAAGGGAGGCAGCGCCTCGCCGATGTTTTCCGCCGATTGCTTCGGATCGTTCAGCATCCCGGCCAGCCGGGCGGCGGTAAAACCCGGGTCCGCCGACAAGCTCTGCAGCCACCCGGCTAGCGCCAGGGATTGGGTCGAGGTGAGGTGCAGTGTGTTTTCCAGTTGACGGGCGGGGATCCGGACGTTCATCTCCTGGCAACGCTTCCCAAGTTTACGCACCCGATCGATGAGATCCGGCTGATAGATGCCTTTTTCGGAGCTTATGGTAATAACGATCCCGCCGGGATTCCCGAATTGCTCTTCCGTGTCCATGTAGGACTGCTTGACCGGATTGTGGTCCGGCAGCATGAACATGAGGTCGTTCTGGATGTGGATTTGGGGGATGGCCCAAGCGGTCAGAACCGTAATGGCCCCCGCGGCCAGGATGACCGTCCAGAAGTGTGTCGCCACGGGCATGAGCCATCTGGAAATGGACCCGGGGGTTTTCCCGCCGGTCGGCGTCGATTCGACTTCCTTCGGACCCATGCCGTCTTTCCTCGTGCGTTTCATGTGTGCTCCATTTGTATCGGACATGACTGACGTGTCAGTCATGTGTTTGCCGAAAAAAAACCGGCTCCTCAACTATCCGGCAGCCGGAAATGACAATCCGTATCTTCAGACAACAGGTCGCTGTTTGGCCAATCCGCCCATGATGAAATCGGTCATTCGGCGGCTCAATGCCTCGATGTCGATCTCCTTTTTCACGTCACTGAAGTAGAGCAGACTCCGATCGAACAAGCCCACCAGAAACGTGGCTTCGGTTTCCGCATCCTCGAACGATACAAACCCGAATTCGCGATTCTGCTCCAAACGGTGGCGCATGATACCGATAAAATCGGAATAGATTTTCTCGCACACCTCCTTGAACTGTCCGCCATAGCTTCCGCTTTCCCGGAACAGAATCCTCGCTATTTTGGCGTTCTCGAAATAGAGCTGGATCAGCCTGGTGATAAAAGCATGTAAGTTGCTCCGGACCTCTTCATGGGAGCCTCCGGCAAATACGTCGCTGCCCTTTTCGAGCAGGGCGGTGAAAGAAGTGATAAACTCTGAACAGATGTAGAGGAAAATCTCTTCCTTGGATTTGAAATAGAGGTAGAAGGTGCCTTGAGCAACACCGGCCCTGGACACGATGTCCGACACCCGAGCCTTCTGGAAGCCGTTTTCATCGAAGACGTCGACCGCGGCACTCACCAGCTGTCTCTTGGTATGACTCGATTGCTCTTTCATGGCTGCTTTTCGATCCTTCTCAACCCGAAAAGGTTATGACTGACGTGTCAGTCATATAAGACCGGCGAACTCTTTTGTCAAATGGAAAAAAACAAACCGCCGACCCGGATGCTTCATCGGGCGGAAGGGGAAGGAACGACGGACAGTGCTTAACATGAGCTTATCTGAAGAATAATCCTTTCCCGATCCCCGCTCGCACAAGGGGTCGGAGAAAAAGCGGCAACCGGCGGCAATAGTGCTTTGAACGATAATAGCGTGCAAAAGGAGGAAAAATTATGGCAACTTTGACCGGTACGCAATTGGCGCAAAACATCCGCAAGGGGATCAAGGAACTGAAGAAGGTGAGCGAAGGGGTCAACGAGAGCACGGCTTCCCGGGCACCCGAGGGCCGTTGGTCGCCCAAGGAAATTCTCTCCCACCTCAGAGGGCCGGAAGGATCGAGCCATGTGGCCACTTTTGAGGCTTACCTCAACAAGGAGGTCCCGCTACTCGACCTGAAGCCGGAGGAATCGTATTTTTCCGGGAACCGTGTCCATACGACCTTTTCCCAACTCCTTGCGGAGGTCGAAAGTGAATACGAGCATATGGCGAAATTCGCGGAAGGTTTAACGGGCGAGCAGCTCGACCGGAAGGCCCGGATTCCCATGCTCAAGGACTCGCCGTTCGGAGAATACCCGACTCTGGAAAGCTGGATCGGCCTGCTCGGGGGCTCGGCCGAGTCTCATGTACATTTTCATATCGGCCACATGCGTGAGGTTCTGGAGGCTCTGGGCGCACCGGGAAAGTGAAAACGAAGCAGCGAGGCGGAAGGAGCGAAACGGAAAATCACCGTTCCGCCCCTTCTGCCTTATCGATTTTTCATTCCTCACCGGTATCCCGCCGGATCGGCCCTGCCCAGCGGTTTTCCCTGAATCCCCGTTGAAAAGCGTGTAAATGCAACGTACGTTGTTATAGTCCAGTCGGGAATTTTGCCCGAGTTCCGTTGACGTCACGGACCTTTTCGCATAACATCGTTGCCCCACTAGAAGGATTCTGCGTCTCATAATTATTAGGATGACAAGCGACAGTCTTTTCATATTCTACTCCTTCATAAGAAATGTAAGGTGTGCATCAATGCCCACAGATCACGTAAAGTGGATAGGTGAAAATAAATAAAAGAATAATGGAGTAAAGGGGGGTGATTTAAAAGTAAATGTAGAGGTAAAGTGGATAGAAAGATAATGTAGAGAGTTTATAAATGGAGAAATAGATGATGTAGAAGTAAGAATGGTAAAAGAATAAGTAGTGGTAGAGATAGAAGGGGATAAAGTTCGATAATAAGGATAAATTAGAAAAGTAAAGAGTAGAAAGAACCGTATATGTAGATATAATACTGTAAGTAGGAAATAAAGTAAAAAACAGTGTAGGGATTAGACGGATCAATTCGGTACTGGGATAGGCATAAGGTACAAAGTGGTTCGAAGACAGATAGGTATAGAGAGAAAAAGGAAAAGTTAATAAAAGCTAGGTGAAGTAAAAGATAAAATAAAAGTAGGTATGAGGATAAAGAGAGTAGGTTTAGCCGGGATAAACGATGCAGTCGGCGTTGAGATCTACGCTGCAGGCATAGCAGTCCACAAGCTAGTCATCGTCGGTATAGGCATCGATAAATCGTCCCTATCTATCGCTCGATATCATAAGGTAGAAAGTAAAGATAGATGTAGAGGAGGCTAAAGTGAATATAGAACTGGCTAGAGGAAAGCAAGTAGTTAATGCTTAGCATTAAGTTGTGATCAAATAACATTACCTGCCACAGGTAAATGATATAGTTAAGGAGAACGTTTACAGGGACAGTGACTGACGTTTCTAAGGACAGAGGGTAAAAAAAAAAATGAAAAGAAAAGAAGAGAAAAGGAAAAGAAAAGAGAAATAGGAGAAAAAAGAGGAAGAGGCAAAGGAAAAGTAGGGGTAGAAATGTATAAGTAGGTGTAAGGTAAGGGAGAGCGGGATAGAAAGGAAAAGATAAAATATATAGGTAAGAGAAGCTACTGAGGTGGAAATGGAGAAAGATGAGATGTAGAGAATGATGAGAGAATAAAAGAAGTCTAAGAGGGGAGAGAAAAGATAGATAAAGAGATAAAAAAAGGAGGAGAATAAAGAAGGTAAGAAGAGGTAAGATGATATAAAAGAAAATGAAAGACTGAACTAGTAATGGTGAAGACGGGGTAGATGTAAAAAAAAGAGAGGAAAGGCAAAAGGAAAAAGAAGAAGAGAATAAAATAGGTGAGAGCGTAAACTGGAGAAAAGATGAGAGAAGGGCTGGATGTATAAAAAAAGGTGTAGAAAAGAAGAGAATAAGAAAGGGAGAAATAGGATAAGGTAGAAGAGAAGTAAGAATAGAATAAAATAAATAAAAAAAAATAAGAGGTGTAGGGCTGCAGGACACCGGAAGGAAAAGTGAAGATATAAAGCTAGAGAAGAGGAGAGTAAAAAAAGAGAGAGTAGAGATAAGAGTCAAAAATGAGAAAATGATAGAAATAAAGGTAGAAATAGGGAGCAGTGAAATGAAGGTTTGGAGTGATGGTTCCCACTACGTTACGTCGAGAGACTAAAGGAAGAAGAAGAAAAGAAAGGAAAGAAAGAGTAGAATGTGATAGTTCTGGTAACTGTCGTATAAATAAAAAAAAAGTAAATGAGCAGGAAAGTGTAGGTTAGCTTTAAGGGTACTGGAAAAAGGAAGCTAAGGTATAGAAAATGAAGGCTAGCGGGCTGTATATCTGGTAGATAAGAGAATAGACTTTGTAGCTGGAGTAGAGACGGTGAAGGAATGAATGTAAAATAGGGAAAAATAAGAAGACAGGGCAAAGAACAAGGTAACTCTGACAACGGTGCCCAGATGATAAGATTAAATAAAGAAAAGCTAATATAGGGAGGCTAGAAAAAAATAGAAAGATGAAAGAGGACAAAGATAATATAGGTGTAATGAAAGGATAAAACTAAAAAAGGCTGCGAATGGCTGCAAGACGGAACTCTAAGGAAGGGGTGTACAATAGATAGGAATAAAACTGATAAAAAGCACAGAGGCCAATTTTAAAAAGGCAAGGCGGGACTTAGAAAGCGTATATCCCGTAGTGATAGGTTAGAATTACCAGTAGAAGAAGAAGATAAAATAGAAGAAGTAAGACGACAGAGATAGTATAAACGAGAAGAAAATAGGAAAAAACTCAGTGTAGGTAAAAATAAAGGAAAAAAAAAAGGTAAAAAGAAAGGAGAAATATATGTAAGAGACATAGAGTAAAAGCTAAGACACCACCGGGGCCGCAAAGAAAAAGTCAGTGGTATAAAGAAAGTAGTAACACCATAGATAGAAGTAGGGAAGTGAGGGATCTTAGGTATGAGAATAAGAGTAGAAGGTAAAGGGGGACAAAATAAAGGAATAAAATACAGAACCGTAAGTGTTTGTACAGTAGTAGTGGTCGGTCCCGCCCAGACCACGGAAGAAACTGATAATGAAAAATAAAAAGGGCTGAAAATAGACGGTGGACAAGTAAAAAGAGATAAACAAAAAGAATTCAGAATAATATAGACATAAGAAAGAGTATGGAAAGAATAGAAGGAAAAAGGCAAGGAATGTGAAAAATAAGATACTAAAAATGAGAAGTAAAAAAATAAATAGATAAAGGATAGTGTAAAGGAGAAGTAGGAATAAGAGGAGATAAAAAAGGGGATGTAAGGCAAAAGTAAGATAGAGTAAAGGAATAAACTATAACTCTGAGTAAAGACAAAAAACGAGTAAAAACCGCAAATGCTATTGTAGCATTCACACAAAAATAGGAGATAGGTAATAAATACGCCGATGTGATACTACAGGTAACGGTGCCGCCGACCGGTAAATGCTATAAGGCAGAAAAGTAGATTGCTAGGCTTCTACTGTGATTGCCGAGGCTTGAGAACAGTCTATAGACTCGATAACAACATGAAAGAACTTGGTAAAATAATTGAGATGTGCAAAATGGGAATATGCTAGAAAGTAATACACTACCGGAGGGACGGTAAAGGAGAAATATAGAGTGGAATAGGTATGAGACTGGCTGTACCAGATAACTCAGAAACAGTTAACATACTGGGCAATAACGCACATAGAAGGGATAGGCTGAAAGGCATAGTCTATAACATAGAGACTGAGGATGACTAAAAGCTACAGGGAAAAATCAATCCCGCTAATTGTCGCGTTCTGGCCACGGGTACGAGGGGAGCCGGAACATCGTACGAGTTGGAAGTCTAGGTCTCTCCGTTCCACCATTGCAGACAAAAAAGGAAGGGGCCGAACATGAACCATCGGTTTGAATACGGTAATAAAGAGAGCTGATGAGAGTGATAGCGTAATACGAGAGACTGTCGGTAATGGAGACGAAACTTATGTCCTGCGCGGGGTCGTAGGCATTGACGCAAACATCGGGGGCAGGCGGGCTCCGGGGCCGGTAACTTTTCCGATGATCGAACCGCATGCGCAACGGAGTGAAAAGAGATGAGCGCCAGAAACACGAACAAGATAAATGTTCATGAGAAAAGCACGGGAAACCGAGAACGGGTCCGCGCCGGCGGAAAAAAACAGTCTGTTCAAAAAGAGGCAGATGCAGATTGTCAAGAAGGCGGCGAGGCTCTTTACGGAAAAGGGGTACGCGCAAACCTCCATGCGCGAAATATCCAAGGCGACCGGCATCGACATCAGTAATTTGTATTATTTCATCGAGAGCAAGGACGAGATACTCTTTCGCGTTTTTGAAATGATTCACCGGCCGGAAAGCGAGGTGTTTTCACAGCCGGAAATCATGAACATCGAGGACCCGGCCGAGCAGTTGCGTATCGTTATCCGGGAAATCATGAAGTCCTCCTTTGAATATAAAGAGGAGGTTTTGCTGCTCTACCGGGAGTCCAAGCTCCTCTCGAAGCACCTGCGAAAGCAGATCCTGGCCCGGGAAAGCCATTTCGTCGCTCACCTGGAGGAAATCCTGGAAAGGGGCAGGGAGAAGAAGGTCTTCGACGTGAAGGACGCCTCCTTCACCGCCAACATGATCATCTACGAACTGTCCATTTACCCCCTGCGGAGCTGGAACCTCAAAAGCCATTCCAGGGAAGAACTCATCGATCTGGTGGAGCACCACATCATGAAGGCGGTCGTCGCTGTCGAACCGCATCAATCATAGGTGATGCCCGGCTTCCATCAAGCCGACCCCTTCAGTCCGCCGCTCTTAAACCAGGCAAACGTCATGAAAGGTAGCTCTCCTCGGCAGCCTCGACCCGGCCCGGTTTCCCGTCACACCCCACGGCCCGCCGGGGTATGCTTATGCACGCCGCTCAGTCGGGGACGATCAGGACCTTGATGGCCTCGGGATCGAGGAGTTGGGTTTTGAACGCGTCGGACGCCCGCTCCAGGGGAAAGCGGTGAGTAATCACGTGCCGGGCGCTTACCTTTCCGCTCCGGAGAAGCTCGATGGCTGCGGGGAAATTGCCACCCAGGCAACCGATCAGAGTGAGGTTCTTGGAGATCACCGTCAGCGGGTCCCAGGCGAGGGGCTGCTCGTACACCCCCACCAGCATGATCTTCCCGCCTCCCCGGGCCATGGCGATGGACTGATCGAACGTTGCCTGCGCGCCCGCGCATTCGATCACCGTATTCACGCCCATCCCGGCCGTGGCCGCCATGGCCGCCGCCACGGCATTTTCTTTGGCCGCATCGACGACAACGTCGGCTCCGCATGCCTTGGCCGCTTCCAGGCGGGCTGCCCGACGGCCGGCGGCAATGATCCTCGAAACTCCCATGGCCTTCAACACCTGAACGGCAAAAAGGCCGATCACCCCGAGGCCCAGGACCGCGACGGTTTCATGCTCCTTGGGCTGAGCCCTGTTGACCGAGAAATAGGATATGGAAAGCGGCTCCACCGAAGCGGCATCCTCGTAGCTCAACTCGGGGGGGAGGGGAAAAACCGTCCGCCCCGGGGCGGCAAAGGGGATGTGAACATATTCCGCCATGGCTCCGGGGAATTGGTACCCGAGAAGCGCCATGTCCGAGCAGCGATGTCCCTTCCCCTGCGCACACCAGAAGCATTTCCCGCACGGTCTGAAGCCGACGGCCGTCACGCGCATGCCGGGTTCGATGCCCGTCACCTGTGCGCCGACCGCCACGACGTCCCCGCTGAATTCATGTCCGAAGATGGTCCCCTGCTCATTGCGTTTGTACACGTGCAAGTCGGATCCGCACACGCCGCAACCCTTGACCTTGACGATCACCCCGTGCGGTTCGAGAACGGGATCGGGCACGATGTCCGTTCTGATGTCTTTTGCCCCATGCATCACGGCAGCCTTCATCCCATGGTCCTTTCCGTTCGCGTACGAATGCGCCTCTTCCACGGCGGGAAACTCCCCCCGGCGATACGGGATACGCCCTCGGCAGTGTTTTCCGTCGACTTCACCGGGGCGTGACGTACTGCTCCTGAATCCCGCGCATCTGACTCAGCCAGCGCTCGGAGTCGTTGGCCTTGTTCCTGATATACCGCAGCACTTCCGGATGGGGCAGAATGAAGAACGCTTCCTTTTCCAGACCCGCAATGACGGCTTCCGCAACGTCGTCCGGAGAAATGGCGTTCTGCATGAGAAGCTTGCCGATACCCTCCGTTTCCTCGTTCAGCATTCCGGTGACTACCCCCAGCGGACAGAGGCAGCTCACCTTGATACCCTGTCGGGCGTGGGTGATGGAAAGCCATTCCGCAAAGGCCACTGAGGCGTGCTTGGTGACCGCATACGGCGCCGCGCCGAGCGTGGTGAGCAACCCGCCGGCCGAACACGTCTGGAGCAGGTACCCTTCACCGCGTTCGATCATGGACGGCAGAAGGGCGCGGGCGGCGTACACATGGGCCATGACGTGAACGTCCCAGCTCCGCTGCCAATCCGCATCCGAAGCCTCGACGCCGCCCGGTGCGGAAATTCCCGCGTTGGAACAGAACAGATCGATCCTGCCGTAGCGCTTTTCGGCTATCTCCACCAGGTTCCGGATGTCCGACTCCCTGGCGACGTCCGTCGTCACGGCGAGACCGCCGATGTCCCCTGCGACGTTCTCCGCCCCTTCACCGTTGTAGTCGGACACTACGATCCCCTTGGCCCCCTCGGCGGCGAACCGTCTGCACAACGCACGGCCGATACCGGAAGCACCGCCCGTTACCACGACCACTTTGTCTCTGACGTTCATGAAGCCTCCCTGTTGAATCGGTCTCGAAGAGAATAGTCCTTGACACCGCAGCAGCTTATATATAACAACGTACGTTGTATTGCAAACCCTCTCCCTTTTATGGGAATGACCGTCCAGACGAACAACAGGAGGATAGATTCATGATCAAATCCAGACTGTGCGAGACGCTCGGGATCAAGTACCCGATCATTCAGGCCGGCATGGGCCCCTTCAGCAACAACAACCTCTGCGTGGCGTCGGCGAACGCCGGTGTTCTGGGACTGCTTTCCACCAGCGGCCTCTTCCACAAAGACGACCAGCCCTGGATTTACAATGCATTTGTCGACAGCGGCGAGGCGGGCCGTGACGACGACATGGCCACGGCGCTGGAGAAGGTGCTGAAGCGGACGTATCGCCTGGTCAAGGACCGGGGCGGCGTCTACGGGATCAACGTCATGGTGTCGGCGGAGGTCAAGCATTTTTCGACTATTCTGATCGACAGAGCCATAAAGGTCCGGGAAGAAAACCCCGAAATGAAGAACCATTTCAAGGTGATCTTCACTTCCGCCGGCGATCCCGTCGGCTGGCACGACAAGATAAAGGGAGCCGGATTCACCTGGATGCATGTCGTCCCCTCCGTCAAGGGCGCGCTGCGCTGCAAGAAGGCGGGCGTGGACGTGATCGTTGCCTCGGGCCACGAAGGCGGCTTTCACACCTCCTGGGAACCCGTCCATTCCATGATCCTGCTGCCGGCCGTGGTCGAGGCGGTATCCGATGAAAAGACCCTGGTGTGCGGCGCGGGCGGTTTCTGCGACGGCAAGACCCTGGCCGCGGCGCTGGTGCTGGGCGCCGACGGGGCGCAGATGGGTACCCGTTTCCTGGCGACGCAGGAGAGCGATTTCCACCAGATATGGAAAGAGGGCGTCGTCGAAGCCGGCGACCGCGGAACGCTGGTGGCCCGGGGTTTTGTCGGTCCGGCGCGGTGGCTGAAGACCCCCCGCAGCGACGAGCATGCCAAAAACACCCTGCAAAAATCTCCCGGCGTCTACCTGGGCACGCCCGACGACTACACCACCATCGACATGTCCCTCATCGAATTCGAGAAGGATTCCATTCGCGCCGCCTATGAAGGCAACAAGGAAAAAGCCCTCCTGGCGGCCGGAGAGGCGGCTCAGCGGATCAAGAACATGCCGAAGGTGAACGACATGGTTCAGGAGATGGTGACGGAAGCGGAGGGTATCCTGCGCTCCATCCCGACGAAACATCTGGATTGACGAGGACGGTCGCGTAGCCCGGCGGCCGAACGTCCGCGCGCCGCGCAAAATGTTCCCGTGATCGGCAGGGCTCATGTGGTCCTGCCGATTTTCCGCACGCTTGCCTCCGGATTGTAGCCCCCCGATACTTCCCGCACCCGGTATTCCCCGACCCATCGATTGGAACGGCCTTTCCGTCGCACTTCCGCCTCGATCGCGCTTCCTGTTTCTCCGAGTGTGCGAGCGCGCGGACGTCATGGGTGTCGCATCGCTATTTCCCGGCAACGCATAGTTACACTTCAAATATATTGACAAATTCTTAGTCGCGATAGTAATTAGTTACTATATTTTAAATCAAAATAAGAATCGGAGAGACTTCATGGCCGGCCAAGGCAAATCGCAAGTTCGACGGGACGAAATCCTCAAAGCCGCAATGATCGTATTTGCCCAGAAGGGTTTTCAGGAAGCCACGGTCTCCGACGTCGCCCAGACGGCCAAGGTTTCCGACACCACCATTTACGAATATTTCTCCAGCAAGGAAGATCTTCTCTTCTCCATACCGCTGGATACCACGCGCAAGGGTCTGGAGTTGGAATCGCTCCTGCGCCACATCAGGGGCGCCGGAAATAAAATCCGCGCCGTCATCTACCACTACCTTCTGTTCTACCAGAACAACCCCGACTATTCGTCCGTCGTCATGTTGATCCTGAAACAGAACCGGAAATTCATCAACACGGAGACCTATCAGGTGATACGACAGGGGTTCCGGCTCATCCTCAACGTCATCGAAGAAGGTATCGCCACGGGCGAATTCCAGGAGGGGACCGACCCCTATCTCGTTCGCCACACACTGCTGGGCGCCATCGAACATCTTCTGATCCGTAAGCTGCTCCTTGGCAAACCCGAAGACCTCCTCTCCTATGTCGACCCGCTGACCGATCTCATCATCGGCGGGATCGGAACCGGAGGCAAAGCCAAGTCCTGGAACCTGCAGATCAAGTTGGAGCCGGGGAACGGGGGGCAGGGCGAAATCTCCTCATGACGGTTTGCGGGGCCGCCTTTCCCGGCGGCCAAAGCTCGGGACCCCCGTCCCGGTCCGAACGGGGGTCCCGGCCGCGCCCCAAATTACTTCTTTTGTTTCGCCTCTTCTTCCGCCCTCAGCGTTTTCCTCAGCACCTTTCCCACGGCCGATCGAGGGAGAGACTCCCGAAACTCGACGGACTTGGGAACCTTGTAGGGCGCGAGCTTTTCCTTGCAGAACGAAATGATTTCCTCGGCCGTAACCGTTTCGCCCTGTTTCAGTACGACAAAGGCCTTGATGGTTTCTCCACGGTAGGCGTCGGAAATACCCACGGCGGAGGCATCCAGCACTTTGGGGTGCTGGTACAGCACTTCATCCACTTCCCGCGGATAGATGTTGAATCCTCCCGCAATGACCATATCCTTCTTGCGGTCCACGATGAAGATATAGCCGTCCTCGTCCTCGACCGCGATATCCCCGGTGTAGAGCCATCCGTCCCGGAGCTGGCCGGCGGTTTCCACCGGGTTGTTCCAGTAGCCCTGCATCACGAGCGGGCTCTTGATGGTGATTTCACCCGGCTCGCCCCTGGGCACGACTTGGTTCCCTTCGTCCAGGTCCATGAGCCGTACGTCGGTATCCGGGAACGGTATCCCGATGCTGCCGACCTTTTTGAGACCCAGGATCGGATTGGCGATTCCCAGGGACGTCGTTTCGCTCATGCCCCATCCTTCGCTGAAGAATATTCCCATGTCCTTGGCTCTCTCGATGAGTTCCACCGGCATGGGAGCGCCGCCCGAGTTGAGCAGGTCGATTTTCTTGGCCAGGTTGAGTTCCTCGGCCCGGGGATGGTTGATCACCGCATTGATCAGGGTAGGTACGGCGGGGAGGAAGGTGATTCTGTCCACCTTGGAGAGGAGGTCCATGAATTCGTCCACCTGAAAACGAGGGACGAGGAATTGGGTGGCGCAGTTGAAGATTCCCCAGTTCATGGCAACGATGTTTCCGTAGACGTGGAAATAGGGTAGCACGGAAACGATGGTCCTGCGCTCCGGCGGAGTCAAACCGGTAGTTGCCGCTCCCCACAACGAACATTGGAATGTCGCCGCCACCAGATTGGCGTGAGTCAGCACCGCGCCCTTGGGTACTCCCGTAGTACCGCCGGTAAACTGGATCATGGCCGGATCCGAAGGCGTCACCTCGATACGGCATCGCTTGGCGGTCGGACACTCTTCCAATATACGGGAAAAGTGCAGCCAGCCTTCCTCCAACTCCAGACTTTTCGGCGTGCTTTGGGGCACTCCCTTTATGAAGTCGGTGATCTTGGTGACGATAACCCTGGGAATCTGCACTTTCTTGCAGACCGCCCTGATCGCCGGCAGCGCCATGTCGAAGGTAAACAGCGTGGTAAGGCCCGTATTCTCGGCGATAAACGTAAGTTCGTCGGGCGTGTACATGGGATTGAGATTCACCACGATGGCGCCCAGCATCAATATTGCGTAGTTGGCGATGACGAACTGCGGACAATTGGGAAGGTGCATCCCCACGCGGTCGCCCTTTTTCACCCCCAACGCTCCCAAGGCATTGGCCATGCGCAGAACCCGTTCGTGAAGCTGGGAAAAAGTAATCTCGGTGCCGTAGAAGTTCAGCGCCGCCTTGTCGGGAAAACTGTTGGTCGGAATGGCGAGCAGCTCGTGAAGAGGCAACCGCGGGTAGCGTATGGTGGGTTGCACGCAGTAGTCATAATTCTTTACCCAGTGTCTTTGTTCCATTGGTATTTCCTCCTGCTCCCCCTTTTAGAAGACGAAACATCGTACGGAAAACAGCAAGGGCAGGCACCAACCCGCCCCGGACATACCTGTCTTTCACGAAAGGCCGGAACGCCGATGCGCCGTGCGGTCGGACGGAAGCGGAAGCGGGCTCCGGTTTTCAGGCGCGGCGCGGAGACGCTCTATGGATTTCCCGGAAGAACCGAGCGTATCGGTTCCCTGAAGACACGGATTTCCGCTGACATCCCCCTCAGTGCGTTCATGAACAGACCGTCGTTCACGGCGGTTCTTTTTCATCGACTGCGGGCCGGAGTTCTGTCCGGCGCAAAATAGAACGGCGATGGCGGAGGACCGGGCAAAAAAAGGTCCGTTTGAGCTTCAACAGGATCGGGACGAGCTGCCGATTTCATGTGCCGGGCCCGTGGACGGGCACTTTCCATGAACGGCTCATCAATTTATAGCGAGTAAGATTATCCCCTCATTTACATACAAACGATAAAAAAGTCAACTGACCATCTTAATGGCTCTAAAATTTTTCACGCGATATTCTTGACACGCTAAGGTAATTCACCTATTACATGGGTACAGTTCACATTACACGTGAAGAACCGACGAAGAAGACTTCTCCTGTTGAGCATCCGATTTTTCGATTTCGAGTCTTCGATTACTGTATACCGTCGACAAGATTACCGAAACGCCTCCATGGGAGGAAAGAACGGCGCCCTATGACGCTCTTCATTCAACAGGTAATCAACGGCATCATGCTCGGATCGGTCTACTCCCTGGTCGCCCTGGGATTGACCCTCATCTACGGAATCCTGCACATTCCCAACTTCGCCCACGGGCACAAGTACATGTTCGGCGCCTACATCGCCTTCTTCCTGGTTTCCATCTATCATTTCAATTACTGGGTAGCGATCCTGGGCGCCATGGTGGTGCTGGCGGTGATGGGCGCGCTGGCGGAAAGAATCATCTATCGGCCGCTGCGCGACGCCCCGGAAATCAACTACTTCATCGCCGCCATCGGCCTGCTGATGATTCTCGAAAGCGGAGCATACATCCTCTTCGGTTCTTCCTCCCGCCAGTTTCCGGACATCCACGAACAATTGATCAGTGTGTTCGGCGCCACCGTCACTCTCCAGAGATTGCTCATCATCGGTTGCGCCGCGGTACTCATCGTCCTGGTGCAACTTTTCATCAAGAAGACCACCGCGGGAGCCACCATTGAGGCCATGGCGCAGAATCGGGAGGGAGCGCTGCTGGTGGGCATCGACATCAACCGCGTCTCCACCATGACCTTCGGCATGGGAACGGCGCTCGGCGCGGCAGCGGCGGGCCTCATCGCCCCGGTGAGCTGGGTGTACCCGACCATGGGCGCCATGCCCAACCTGAAAGCCTTCGTGGTCATCATCCTGGGGGGAATGGGGAGCGTGCCGGGTGCGGTCATCGGCGGCTATCTGCTCGGTTTGCTGGAAGCGCTGGGCGCGGGGTACGTCTCCGCCGACTACGAGCCGCTTTTTGCCTTCGGGACCCTGGTGCTGATTCTGGCGTTCAAACCCACCGGACTTTTCGGGAAGGATTGAAACATGAGGAAAACCTATTGGAAGGCGATCCTCTGGGGGGCGGCGGCGCTTGCCCTCCCCCTCGCCATGCACGACGACTATTCCCTGATGCTCCTGACCCTTTGCTGGATATGGGCCATCCTCTCCAGCAGCCTGAACCTCATCCTCGGCTATACCGGACAGGCGTCCCTGGCCCACGGCGCGTTTTTCGGAATCGGAGCGTACGCTTCGGCTTTGCTGATGCTGAAAACCGGGCTTTCCTTCTGGGTGGCCCTCCCCATGGCGGTCATGATCACCGGAGTGTTCGGCCTGCTCATCGGGCTGATAGCGCTCCGGACGAGCGGCGGTTATTTCGCCATCGTCACCCTGATGTTCAACATCATCGTCACCACCATCATCGATCGATGGAGCGGCCTCACCGAGGGGCCACGCGGCCTCATGGGCATCCCCGGCCCTTCGCCCCTGGGACCGCTGAAATTCGATTCGCGGCTCAGCAACTACTACCTCGCCCTTGCGGCCCTGTTTTTCACCATCTTCATCGTTTATCAGGTGATGCGTTCCAGGCCGGGGACGTCCTTCCTCGCCGTCCGGGGCAATGAAAACCTGGCGCGGGCCGTGGGCATCGACGTCTTCCGGACCAAGATCACCTCCTTCACCCTCAGCACCATGCTCGCCGGGATGGGCGGAGTGTTTTACGCCAGTTACCTCGGTTTCATCAGTCCCGACTCATCGGGGTTCGCGGTCACCTTCAACGCACTCATCAACGTGGTGATCGGCGGCATGGGGACCCTCATCGGCCCGGTCATCGGCACGGTCATCATGACGTTCATCATGGAATATTTTCAGACGTTCGCGGAATACGCCACCTTCCTCATGGGCGTCGTACTCCTGCTCTTCATCATCTATCTCCCGGGTGGAATCGCCTGGGGCGCCACCCTGCTGCAGGCGAAACTGCGCATGAACTTCGAGAGGAAAAAAGCCCATGCCACCGCTGCTTGAGGTGCAAGGCGTATCGAAGTTTTTCTCGGGGCTCGCGGCGCTGACCGAGGTCAATTTCGACGTTCGGGAAGGGGAAACCCTCAGCATCATCGGCCCCAACGGGGCAGGCAAATCCACGATGTTCGGCGTGATGACCGGCTTCCAGCACCCCGAACGGGGAAAAATCGTCTTCCTGGGGGAGGACGTCACCAATTTCCCTCCCCACCGCGTGGCCGCTTGCGGCATGGCGAGGATTTTCCAGATTACCAGCCTCTTCCCCAGCGAAACCGTGCACAACAGCGTGATGATCGGATGCTACAGCCACGGGCGGACGGGAATCATCAGCAGCATCGTCAGGACACCGGCCTGCCGCCGGGAAGAACGGAGATCCCTGGAAAAGACGGCCGAGATCCTCGACTTTATCGGACTGGCGCAACATGCTTCCCGGGCGGCCACGTCACTGCCCCAGGAAGCCCAGAAGCGGCTGGCCGTGGGGATCGCCCTGGCCACCGAGCCGAAGCTGCTGCTGTTGGACGAACCCGTGGGCGGCATGAGCATGGAGGAAGGCGACCGGCTGGTGCGGCTCATCGGAAAGATCCGCGAACGCGGAATAACCGTTTGCCTCATCGAACATCGCATGCGTGTGGTGATGAACATTTCGGACCGCATCGTGGTGCTCAACTACGGCCGGAAGATCGCGGAGGGACGTCCGGAACAGATCAGGGCCGACAAACAGGTGATCGAAGCTTACCTCGGAGAGGAATATGCTGCTTGATCTGCAGGGAGTGACGACCTTCCGCGGGTTCGCTCCCGCCCTCCGGGATGTTTCCCTCCGGGTCGGCGAGGGGGAAGTGGTTTCCCTGCTCGGCTCCAACGGCGCGGGCAAGTCGACCATGTTGTTGACCATCTCCGGGCTGATTCGGCCCAGCAAGGGAAGAATCCTCTTTCAGGGCGAGGAGATTCAGGGGTTGGCGCCCCATCTGATCGTGGAGAGGGGGATTTCGCAGTCTCCCGAAGACCGCAAGCTGTTCGGCAAGATGACCGTCATGAAGAACCTGAACCTGGGCGGGTATGTCCGGCGGAAGAAAAAGGCGGCGATCGCGGAAACGTTCGAAAAGGTCCTCTACATCTTCCCCATTCTCCGGGAGCGGGCCGGTCAGCTTGCGGAAACCCTGAGCGGGGGCGAGCAGAAAATGCTGGCCATCGGGCGGGCGCTCATGGCCAACCCCAAGCTCCTTATGCTGGACGAGCCGTCCCTGGGGCTCGCCCCGAAAATCACTCAGTTGATCATGGAAACCGTGGGCATCATTCGGCAGTCGGGCACGACGATTCTCATTGTGGAGCAGAACGCCGCGGCGGCCCTCAAGGTGGCCGACCGGGGCTATGTGCTCGAGACGGGAACGGTGACGCTCCAGGCGAGCCGTGACGAGTTGTTGAGCAATGAAGAGGTGAAAAAGGCGTACCTGGGGGCTTAGCGGAACCTTTCGTTTCGTAGCGCCGGGGAACCGCCGCCGGGCGAAGGGGGTGGTCGAAAGACGATATCCGACTTTCCGTCACGGTCCGTATTCGTAAGCATTGAACCGCCTATCTGAAGGAGGAAGCTATGAATCGACGCCTTATTCTCGTCCTCGCCGTTTTGTTCCTTTCGCTGTTTGCCGTTACCGCTTTCGCCGAAGAAGTCCTGAACATCGGCTACAGCGGTCCCATCACCTTTGCCCGGTATGGCAAGAACTGTCTGGAAGGCCTCCAGATGTACGCGGAGGACATCAACAAGGCCGGCGGCCTGAAAGTGGGCGATAAGACGTACAAACTGGAAATCGTGGCCCTGGACGACAAATACAACCCCGAATTGTCGGCCAAGAATGCGCTGCGGTTGGCCACGAAAGACAAGGCGCCGGTCATTTTCTGCCCCCACAGCGGCGGGATTTTCGCCATGATGAAGTTCAACCAGCAGAACAATTTCATCGTCGGCGCCTATTCGTCGGATACGTATATCCTCCCCCAGATCGAGAAGACGCAAAACCGCTGGATAGTACGCATTCCCCCGGACGACCGGGCCTACGTCATGGGTTTCGCCGAGATGGCCCAGTCCATGGGGCTCAAGAGCATGGCCATGATTCCCGGCACGCACGGCTACGCCAAGGATTGGGCGGACGACCTGCAGGCCTACTGGACGTACAAAGGCGGCAAGGTGGTTGCCAGGGAACCGGCCAACTATTACGGCAAAACGGACTTCTACCCGTACCTCACCAAGAGCATTGAGGCCAAACCGGACGTGATGTTCCTCTGCGGGCCATCCGACGTGTGCGCCAACATCGTAAAACAGGCCCACCAGCTGGGGTACAAGGGAAAGTTCGTCATGTGCGACCAGGCCAAGCTCAGCGAAATGGAACAGGCCGTCGGACTGGAAGCCCTTGAAGGATCCATCGGCGTCATCCCGCTCGAGCAGTACAAACAGATGCCGTGGGATCGGCAGGCCGAATGGCGGAAGCAGTACCGAGAGCGTTTCAACTACGTGCCCACCTGGGAGGCCAACCTCCACTACGAAGCATTGTCCATGTTCTGCAAGGCCATGCAGCTGGCCCAGACCGTGGACAAGCTCGACGTTATCATGGCCGCTCTCCCCAACGTCTACCCGGCGGCCAGTCCGGATGCAAGCGACGTCTACGGCGTGGTGCGGCAGTGTATGGCGTTGAGCGGTTGGGGTATGAGCGTACAGAACGGAAAGTACACCAAACCCGTATGGGCGGGTCCGTCGGTGCTGCCGTACGGGTATTTCGAAATTCCGGGAGCCCCGGCCCGCAAGGAATGATTCGACGCCACACATGCGAAGACCTCGGGGCCGGGAAGTTCTTCTTCCGGCCCTGATTGCTTCTCAAAACGGCAACGAACGCCCGGCTCCTTTGCGAAAACGTGAAAACGCAGTGAAGAAATTGGTTACCTGGAACAGCGAAAGGCATCAGGAGGGGAAGTAAGGAATATGAAGACCGAATTCAAAACCATCAACGTTTCATTAAAGGACGGTGTAGCCGTATTCGGCTTCAACAACCCGCCGGTGAACCAACTTTCTCCTCACTTCGTCAGGGAGATGGGTGAAGCGTTCACAGAAGCGTTCGAGGATGAAGCAGTCAAGGCGATCGTCATAACCGGGACCGGCAGAAACTTCATTGCCGGCGCGGATATCGTACAACTGTATCCCGTGAAGGAAAAAACGACATTTCTCCCGCTGGTCATGGAAATGGCCCGCTTCTACGATCAAATCGAGACTGGTCCGAAGCCGGTCATCGCCGCCATCAACGGAAATTGTCTGGGTGGAGGGCTCGAACTGGCCATGGTGTGCCACTATCGTATCGCGGCGCAAGGGGTAAACCTGGGCCAGCCCGAAGTGCAGATCGGCCTCATTCCGGGAGCGGGCGGCACGCAGCGGCTCCCGCGTCTGGTGGGGCTGCCCACCGCCATGGAAATGATCACCACCGGACAGCCCATCAAGGCCGACAAGGCCAAGGACAAAGGGCTGGTGGATGAAGTGGTCAGCGCCGAAGAACTGGCGGAAACCGCGCTCAAGGCGGCAGGGAAGTTCGTTTCCGGAAAACTGAAGCTCAAACCGTGCATGACCCGGAACAAGTTCGACCGCTTCCCCAGCGCGGCGGAGAAAAAGGCCATCATCGCTTTCGGCAAGGCAGCAGCCGCCAAGAAGGGCAAGGGCTACATCGCGCCCTTCAAAGCCATCGAGGCCATGGAGAAAGGGCTGAGCTTCGACATCGAAGCCGACATCGCGCGCGAGGTGGATCTGTTCTGCGACTGCGCGATCTCCGACGTGGCCAAGAACCTCATTCTCATCTTTCTGAACACCCGGTCCGCCGGAAAGCTTCCCCGCATCGAGGGTGTGGAGCCGAGGAAAATCAAAAAAGTCGGCATGCTGGGTGGGGGTGTGATGGGTTCGGGTATCGTTCACCTGCTCCTGCGCAACGGGTTCGAAACCGTGCTGTGGGAAATCAACGACGATGCCCTCCAGAAGGCGTTGGGCGGCGTGAAGAAGACGTTCGCCTATCACGTGAAGAAGAAAAAGATGGCCGAAGCGGACGTCGCCCGCCTCATGCAGGAACGTCTCGTCACGACCACTTCGCTGGAAGACCTCAAGGACGTCGATCTGGTGATCGAAGCGGTGGTGGAGAACATGGCGGTGAAGCAGGACATCTGGTCCCGCCTGGAAAAAATCTGCCGTCCGGACGTCTACTTCGGGACGAACACCTCGGCCCTGCCTATCACCGAGATGGCCTCGGTCCTCGCCGATCCAACCCGCATGATCGGACTGCATTTCTTCAACCCCGCGGAGCGTATGCCGCTTCTGGAGATCATCTGCACCGGACACACTTCCGACGAGAACCTCGCCTCGAGCGTGGCATTCGGCCGGGCCATCAAGAAGGTGCCCATCGTGGTGAACGACGGTCCCGGCTTCTACGTGTCGCGCCAACTCGGCGGCCTCATGGGCGGATCGGTTGCCCTGCTCGCTTCGGGAGTGGACTTCCAGGCCATCGAAGAGGCCATGGTCGATTTCGGGATGCCCATGGGACCCTTCACCCTGGCCGACCTCACCGGCCTCGACATCAATTACCATGTGAACAAGACGTTCGAGAAAAAGATGGGCGAACGGTATGCGGTCCACCCGCTCATCGAACGCATCTTTCAGACCGGCTGCTACGGGCGGAAAACCAAGGCCGGCTGGTACGACTACAGCGGTGAGAAGCCCGTGTTCAACACCAGGGTGATGCAGGTGGTGGAAGAGTACCGCAAGGAGAACAACGTCGCGCCCCGGCAGATGTCCAAAAAGGAAATCGTCGACTTCATGCTGGCCAACGGAATCAACGAGGCCGCCTACATGATGCAGGAAGGCATTTGCGATCGTCCCCCGGACATGGACCTGGCCATGATCTACGGCACCGGTTTTCCGCCCTACCGCGGCGGTATCCTCCGCTACGCCGACGCCTGGGGAGTAAAAAACGTGTACGAGCATCTGCTGAAACTGCAGCAGGAAGTCGGCCCCCGGCTCAATCCGGCCGGCTTGCTCAAGGAAATGGCTGAAAAAGGAACGAAATTCTATCCCTACTGATCCGCTTTCGCGCTTCGCGGAAACGCAGAGGGAAAAAAGGAGATCATCAATGAGAGACGTCGTCATAGCAGGATACCTCAGGACCGCACTTTCCCGCAGCCGGCCGAACGATCCGGGCCGCGACTGGTTCCACAAGATGCGGGCGGACGAACTGCTGGCCAAGCTGCTGCCGGAACTCATCAAGCGAGTGGGCATTGACCCCAAGGAAATCGACGATTTCATCGTGGGGTCGGCCATGGGGGTGAGCGAGCAGTGGACGTATGGGGGCCGTTTTCCCATCTTCCTGTCCAATCTGCCGGAAACCATCCCCGCCAAGTTCGTGGACCAGCAATGCGGCTCGTCCATGGCGGGCATCCACATCGGATTCATGGAAGTCGCCATGGGGTTTTCGGACATCGTCATGATCGGCGGCCAGGAGCACATGACGCGCGTTCCCATGGGCGGCATGCTTACGGACAAGGGAGTCATCACGCCAAACGCGACGCTGTTCCTCGACCCCGCCTACCGGAAGTGGGACATGGCCAACGCCATGAACATGGGGCTCACGGCGGAAAAGCTCTTCTCCATGACCAAACTGTCCAGGCAAGACCTGGACCGCTGGGGAGTCCGCGCCCATGAACTTGCATCCAAGGCGCGCAAGGAGAACTTTTTCGCGGATGAAATCCTGCCCGTGGAAGCGGAACAGGCGGACGGCACGACCATGGTGGTCGACACCGACCAGGCCGTGCGGGACGACGTGACGCTGGAGGGGATGATGCAACTCAAGCCCGCCTTCAAGAAGGACGGCGTCATCACTCCCGGAAACTCCTCGCCCCTCAATGCCGGAGCCACTTCCATGCTGCTCATGTCGCGCGAGACGGCCGAAAAGAAGGGCATCAAGCCGCTGGCGACCATCAAGTCCATCGGCTACGCGGGCGTGGACCCGACCATCATGGGGGCCGGGCCGGTTCCTTCCAGCAGGAAAGCGCTGGAGAAGATCGGCCTCCAACCGTCGGAAATCGATTACTGGGAAATCAACGAGGCCTTCACCATCGTGGCCTTGTACGCCATACAGGAACTGGGGCTGAACCCCGACCGGGTGAATGTCATGGGCGGGGGGACCGCCATCGGGCATCCGCTGGGAGCCACCGGTATCCGTCTGGTGGGGACGCTGGCCCGCATCCTGGAAAATAAGAACGGCCGCTACGGATGCGCCACCGCCTGCTGCGGCGGCGGTCAGGGTGTGGCTACCATCATTGAACGCATCTGACGGGCTATGGAAAAAGAGTCCCGACACGTCGCCCCGGTGAAGGCCGGGGTCCTGAAGTATGCAAAAATACGGGATTTCGTCTTCCGACGGAATGACGCAGTGGGCGGCAACACGATTCCGGCCCATAGAAAAAGCTGGCTTTCTTTGCCGGTGATTCACAAAAGACCGAGGAATGAAGTCCCTCTTTGAGATAGGGGACTTCTCGGTGAACAAGCACTAATTATCGGAGGTTTGTTTCAATGGGCATCAACTACTTCCGGCGCGACAGCCGGGATACGAAATTCGTTCTTTTCGAACACCTCGGTGTTCAAGACCTCTTGAAGTATGACGGTTACAAGGATTTCAGCGTCGACGACTTCGAGATGATCATCGAGGAGGCCCTCAAGATCTGCCGCGAGGAAATCGGCCCCACCATGCAGGACGGCGACCAGCAGGGCTGCACGTACGACAACCACGTGGTCAAGGTACCCGAATCCTTCCATCAGTGCTGGAAGGTCATGTCGGAAAACGGTTGGATGGCGCTTTCCAGCAGTCCCGAATTCGGCGGCCAGGGTCTGCCCGCCACGCTGGCGGGGCTTATCGCGGAATGTTTCAGCGGCGCCAACATGGCCTTCATGACCTACCCGGGGCTCGCCATCGGCAATGGCCGTTTGATAGAGAACTTCGGCACCGATGAAGACAAGGCCCTCTTCGTGGAAAAGATGTACACCGGCGTCTGGGGCGGCACCATGTGCCTCACCGAACCGGATGCCGGCTCCGACGTGGGGTGGCTCCGCACCAAGGCCGTGCCCGACCCCGATGCCGGCGATCCGCGCATCTACAAAATCGAGGGGACCAAGCGGTTCATCACCTGCGGCGAACACAACCTGACCGAAAACATCATCCATCTGGTGCTGGCCCGCATCCAGGGTTCCCCCGAAGGAACCAGGGGAATCAGCCTCTTCATCGTTCCTAAGATATGGGTAAATCCCGATGGGTCCCTGGGCGATCCCAACGACATGTACTGCGGCAACATCGAGCACAAAATGGGCATCTGGGGGTCCGCCACCTGCACGCTGAACTTCGGCGAAAACGGCGGCTGCCGTGGTATTCTGTTGGGGGAACCCGACTCCGGCATGGCCAAGATGTTCCAGATGATGAACGAAGCACGCATGGGCTGCGGCGTGCAGGCCCTGGGGCTGGCGGCAAGCGCCTACGACACGGCGCGCATCTATGCCAAGGAACGGGTCCAGGGTCCGCCCATGACCAACCGACGCGCCGACCGGGTACCCATCATTCAGCATGAAGACGTCCGCCGCATGCTCATGAACCTGAAATCGGGCACCGAGGCCATGCGGGCCATGATCGGCAAGCTTTTCTTTCTCATTGACGTGGCCGAGCACGAACCGGACGACGCACTTCGGGAAGCGGCCGAACAGCAGGTGGAACTCTTCACGCCGCTGGTAAAATCATATTGCACGGATTTCGGCTACCTGCTCACGCGAGACGCCATCCAGGTGCTGGGAGGTGTGGGGTACTGCCGGGAGTTTCCGGTGGAACAGTACGCCCGCGATCTGAAGATCCTTTCCATCTGGGAAGGCACGAACTACATACAGGCCCTGGACCTTGTCGGCCGCAAAATCGGCATCGGGGGAGGGAAAGTTTTCCAGAACTGGATGCAGGGGGTTTTCGGGTTCACCGAAAAATACAAGGAAGACCGGGATTTCGCCCCCGATTTCAAACTCCTGTTCAAGGCCGCGCAAGCCACGGGCGACTTCACCATGCGGTACATGAAATACCTCCAGAGCAACAAAGCCGGGTTGATCGCACTGAGCGCCACCCGTTTTCTGGACAGCTTCGCCGAAGTCCTCATGGCGCAGCTCATGCTCGAACAGGGATTGATCGCCCGCGAAAAACTCGCCGCAACCGACCCCGACTCCGCGGACGGCATTTTCTATCGGGGTAAAATACAGACAACGAAATTCTTCTGCCGCAACATCCTGCCCAACGTGTTCGCGCGCCACACGGCGCTGCTGCAGGAAGACACCTCGGCGCTGGAAATCCCGGAAGAAGCGTTTCTGGGATGACCGCCGTTTCACCCAAAGGGAGAAAACTTCATGCGAACTAAAAAGCAGTACATAGAAGGCTTGAGGAAAATGCGCCACAACATCTATTTCGACGGCGCAAAGATCAACCGGGCCGACGAAGTCCAGATGGATTGCATCAACACCCTCGGGGCCACCTTCGATGAAGCGGCCAAACCCGAGAACGCGGATTTGCTGACGGCAACTTCCCACCTGACCGGCCATACCATCAACCGTTTCACCCACGTGCACCAGAACAAGGAAGACCTGCACAAGAAGCAGGACATGACTCGGTTCATGTGCCGCACGGTGGGCGGCTGCACCCAGAGGTGCATGGGCGTCGACGCCACCAACGCCATTTATACGGTTTCCTACGAAGCCGACAAAATGAACAAGGGCGAAACCCAGTACCACGAAAATTTCAAGAAGTGGCTGGTCCGCTTTCAGGACGAAGACCTGGTCGGCTGCTGCGCCCAGACGGACGTCAAGGGCGATCGTCTGCTCAGGCCCGCCGAACAGCCCGACCCGGACGTCTACCTGCGTATCGTGGAAAAGAAGAGTGACGGTATCGTGGTTTCCGGCTGTAAACTGCACATCTCGGAAGCGTCGGTGGCCGACGAAATCCTCGTGGTCCCCACGCGCTCCATGCGCAAGGAAGACAAGGACTATGCCGTATCCTTCGCCATACCGGGCGATTGGGAAGGGCTGAAGCAGGTGGTGACCATCCATAACCTGAGGGAGCGCAAGCACTTCCAGCGCGGCTTTGTCCCCGGCGCCACGGATTCCTACCTGATCTTCGAGAACTGCTTCATCCCCTGGGAGCGGGTGTTCCTGTGCGGGGAGAACGACCACGGCGGCATTCTGGCGCTGCTGTTCGCGCTCTTCCACCGCCACAGCTATTCGGGCTGCAAGCCGGCCATCGGGGACCTCCTGCTGGGCACGGCCGCTTTGGCGGCCGAGGTGAACAACATCCACAAGACCAGCCACGTGCGCGAAAAGCTGGCCGAAATCATCGAGACGACGGAACTCGGCTATGCGGCCGGATACACCGCTTCGGATTTGGGCAAACCCGCCGTTTACATCCCCGGAATCGGTGTGGTACCGTATGGTCCGGGTAATTACATTCCCAACTCAATCTACTGCAACGTGGGGCGCTGCCTGTCGGGCGAGGCGGTATACCGCGAAGCCGAGATTCTGTGCGACATAGCGGGCGGTATCCCGGCAACCTTCCCCCACGAAGCGGACTTCGCCAATCCGGAAGTCGGCGAATGTTTGTTGCGGTACACCAAACGCAATCCCCATATGCCGGTGGAAGACCAGGCTCAGTTCTGGCGCTACATGGGGGACGTCCTCTGCTCCGCCACCGGGGGCATTTCGAACGTCGGCAACTATCACGGCGGCGGTTCTCCGATCATGGAACAGATCGCCATCACCAGCCAGTACGACATCGAGGAGCGCAAGCAACTAGTGCGCAGGATCGCCGGAATGACCACCAAGAAGAAGAAGTAACTTTCGGCATTCGGTTGAGCAGCAGGGAGGCCCTCCGTATGGTCCGGCCTCCCCTGCCCTTTTTTCTCAACGCCGGATATGACGGATCGCTTCCCGTTCCCTTCATTTTCGGTATAAGAGAGAGAAACCGAACCGGCCGGAAGACACGAAAGGCGTTGGCATGAAAAAATTTCAGGTTGCGGTAGTGCGGTACGAGAAGCCGCTTGAATCGGTTCGCGAAGCCGTGCAGTCGGCGGGAGGGCTCGACCGGTTGTCCCCCGGGACAAAGGTGTTCATCAAACCCAACATCGTGTTCTGGACCCGTCTGGTGCCCTTCCCCAAATGGGGAGTCATCACCACCTCCCGTGTGGTGGAGGACATGGTGGTCCTGCTCAAGGAACGCGGCATCGACGACATCACCATCGGTGAAGGGATCGTCACGTCCAAGCCCAAGGACTATGAAACGCCGGCCCACGCCTTCCAGACCCTGGGATACGACGTTCTGGCCAAACGGTACGGTGTGAAGTACATCAACGTGTTCGAAAGGCCGTTCGACGAAGTCGACCTGGGGGAAGGCGTACGCCTCAATTTCAACCGGGACATCCTGGAAAGCGATCTGGTGGTGGACCTGCCGGTGATGAAGACCCACAACCAGACGGTGGTGAGCCTCGGCCTCAAGAACCTGAAGGGCACGGTGGACATTGCTTCACGCAAAGCGTGCCACAGCGCGGACCCGATTAAAGACCTGCACTTCATGGTGGCCAGGCTTTACAGGAAATTTCCCTCCATCTTCACGCTCATCGACGGAATCTACTCCAACGAACGGGGACCGAGTTTCGACGGCCGCATGAAGCGGAACAACCTGCTGGTTGCCTCCTGGGACGTGCTCTCCGCCGACCTCGTCGGAGCCACGATCCTTGGGCACGCCCCTTCCGAGGTGCCCCATCTGGTCCACGTTGCCAACGGCCAGGGACGGCCCCTGGACCTTTCCGATGTGGAAATCGTGGGGATCGACCCCGCGAGCGTGGCGTCGCCCCACGAATACGATTTCAAGTATGCCGTGGGCGAGCACGGCTCGCTGCCCGTGCCTTTTGCCAAACAGGGTATGAAGGGGCTCTCCTACCGCAAGTACGACCTGACCATGTGCACCTACTGTTCGGGAATCAACGGCCTCGTCCTCAGCGCCATCAAGTACGCCTGGAAGGGAGAACCGTGGGACGACGTGGAAATCCTCACCGGAAAGACCATGCAGCCCACTCCCGGAAAGAAAAAGACCATTCTGATCGGCAAGTGCATCTACGATGCAAACAAGGACAACCCGGACATCCGGGAAATGATCCCTGTGAAGGGGTGCCCTCCCCAGCCCATGGGGATCGTCAAGGCGTTGCATCAGGCCGGAATAGAGGTGAACCCGACCATTTTCGAAAACGCCGAACAAATGCCCGGCATGTACATGGACAAATACAAGGGGAAGGCCGAATTCGACGAATCGCACTTTCATGTGGAATGAGGATTGGAGCGTCTTTTTCCGATGACGTGAAGCGGACTGCGAGCCTGTAAAAGGCGCAAGCGAGGGAACGATGGGACTTCTCGATGGAAAGGTGGCGATCGTTACCGGCGCCGGCCGGGGGGTCGGCAGGGCTGAAGCCCTGGCCCTGGCCAAGGAATGCGCCAGCGTGGTGATCAACGATCTCGGCGGCGCGGTGGACGGCTCGGGAAGCCGCACCATGATTGCCGATCAGGTAGTAAACGAAATCAAGGCGATGGGCGGACAGGCCGCGGCGGACTATTCGGACGTGGGTACCCTGGCAGGTGTGGACAACATGATCTGGAAGGCCGTGGGGAAATTCGGCCGGTTGGACATCATGGTGCACAATGCCGGTATCCTGCGGGACAAAACTCTCCTGAACATGGATGAGGACGACTGGGACCTGGTGCAGAAGGTCCACGCCAAAGGGACATTTCTCTGTACCCGGGCGGCGGGACGCATCATGAAGACCCAGGGCCGGGGAGGCGTCATTCTGAACACCACCTCCATGTCCGGCCTTATCGGAAACTTCGGACAGTCCAATTACAGCTTTGCCAAAGCCGGGGTATACGGCTTCACCAAGACCGCGGCCATGGAGCTGGGGCGCTTCGGCATACGGGTCCATGCCATCTGTCCCAATGCCTACACCCGGATGACCGCCGACCTGCCTGCTCTGAAAGGGTTCACCGAGGAGATGCTGGACCCGGCGTGCATGGCTCCGCTGGTGGTTTTTTTAGCCTCCGATCTTTCCGTGAACCTCAATGGCCGGGTGCTCCTGGCGCATGGGGGAACCATCGGGGTCAAGGTAACGGAATTCAAGATGACCATGTCCAAAGGCTTTAACAAAAAAGACGGCCTTCCGACGGCTCAGGAGATCGCCGAAAACATCGGTCGGGTGCTCGTGTCCCAGCCGGACCTGGACATGATGGAACCGTTCAAATTTGCATAGTCCCCCGTACCGTTCGTCAACGGGGTGAAAAGGGAAAGGTCGAAGGCCATTTAGGGTTTAGTGGATAAGAGGAGTACCGAAAATGTCGGTTGACCTGAGCGTCATCAACAAGCAATCAGCCCCCGTGGTGTTCGACTACACCTGGAAGGACGTGGTCCTCTACGCGCTGAGCGTAGGGGCGCAGGCCGAAGACCTTCCGTACGTGTACGAGCGGGCCAAGGGGGGCCTCAAGGTGCTCCCGAGCTTCTGCCTTGTCCCGTCCATGAAGGGTTTCCCCAAGGTGGGAAACGGCGTGGACCTTTCCCGGTTTCTGCACGGCGAGCAGACCATCCAACTCCATCGTCCGCTGCCCCCCCAAGGGCGGGTGGTCGTGCAAGGGAAGGTGACCCACATCTTCGACAAGGGCAAAGCCGCCGTCTATCACCTGGACATTTCGGGTAAAACCGAAGACGGCACGCCGTTGTTCGACACCCGTTGGGTCCATTTCTACATTGGTGAAGGCGGGTTTGGGGGAGACCCCGGCCCCAAGGCCGTGGCCGTGAATCCTCCCGCGGGGGTCAAGCCGGATTGGACCGTCACCGAAACGGTGCCGGAAAACCAGGCGGCCATCTACCGGTTGAACGGGGACTTCAATCCCCTGCACCTGGACCCGGAATTTGCCCGGGCCGGAGGCCAGGAACGCCCAATTCTGCACGGGCTGTGCACGTACGGGTACGCCGTGCGGGCCATGGTCAACGAAGCCCTGGGCGGCGACGCGACCCGGCTCAAGAGCTTCCGGGCCCGGTTCGCCAGCGTGGTCTACCCCGGAGAGAGGATCACCGTCAACGGCTGGAAGAGTGCCCAAGGCTACCTGGTGCAGGTGGAAACCGCACGCGGCATCGCCATCAGCAACGGTGTGGCGGAAATCGATTGAGGAGCGGCGGCGGGCTATCGGCTGTAAATTGCTCGCCTATTTTGTCATGACCACTGCCGTCTGGTAGCCGTACGCTTCCGGAACAACTGCGACAATTTTGAAAAACTCTCCCCACCTGCGGGTGATGAATTCACTATCGTGATACACTTGCGTATTTCCGGGATCCCGCGAGGTCATGAACATATCGTAATGTGAAGAGAAGACTCCGGTTTTTTCATCGAATTCGTTCAGTTCCCGCTGGATCGCGCTTCCATGCAACCAATGTCCCTCCCGGCTGGAAAGAATTACTTTGATCGTATGGTTGTCGTGTACCGTTGCGTAGAGTATCCCCCCGGGCTTCATCACTCTTCTCAATTCCATCAGCCAGGTGTCTTCCAGATCTCCGATATGCGTGAAGACGGATCCGGCCATTACCAGGTTGAAGAAATTATCTTCGAAGGGAAGATGCGGAAAAGTCGTCGTCGTTACAAATTTGAATGGAGGGCTCAGATTTCGCTGGCACCACAGTATCGCTTCGGCGTTGATGTCGGTCCCCCAAACTTCGATCGAATCCGCCACATCTTTAAAGCGTCTTGTCAGCCGGCCGGCCGCACAGCCAAAATCCAGTATGCTTCTACTCTCCTCAAGCACAAATCCATTATCCCGCAGGATCTTCATTGCATCGTCAAAATGGTAATGCGACGACAGCATATAGTCTTCAATTGTATTCCCATATCCCGCCCACAATTCTTTAGGAGGTATGGGTAAATCGTCATCACCCTTTTGCATTGACCCGTTTTCTTTCGGTAGTACCCAAAAATCTCGGTTCTCCATAAACGGCAGGAATCTGGCAGTAAGGGAGGGCGATCCTTTTATCGAGCTGTTCACGCAATCTTGCAGGTGAGCATCCGCCGAGATGATTCTGCCGATGAGGGAGGGAAGTTTTACTGAGGATTGGACTAACTTGTCCGCTATTACTTGCGAAATGCGTCTGGCTACATTTTTCACGAGCAGGTCCTTTCATTCTGGCACCTCATACCCCTCATCAATAGCCAATTCATGCATAATTTTCAACAATTATTGAAACTTTAGTGTTTGCTCAAATTAACAAGCAATTAAGAGAATTCCCCAATGCCGGCCCGGCGGGGGGAAATGATTGGAGAATAGTCTCGAAGGTGAAGCGGGAAAGATGCTTACCGTCCAAAGCGACGGTCGCAACGCGGGAAGTGTAGCCGGACGCTCAGCTCTCTCGGAGGTGGGGTTACGCGGTAAGGGTGCCTTTGTTCTCGAACAATACCTCCCCATTAACGATGGTAGCCAACACATTCAATTCGGGCTTTGAACTGTTCAAAACATCATTGGAAACTACTACAAAATCCGCATACTTACCGATTGAGATGGAGCCCATTTCATTTTCCACGAAAGCCGCGTAGGCAGGATTTATCGTCATAAACTTGATCGCTTTTTGTGCGGAAAAACCGGCACTTCCATTGATGGGATTCTTTTGTGTCAAGACTGAAAATGCCTTGGACGGGCTTACGTCTTCCACCGGCGTATCGGACCCGCTCGCCAGCATTACCCCCGCATCGTCCATATCCTGCCAGCGGAAAGCGTACTTCGTCCTTCCCGGCCCCAGCAGTTTTTCCATCCATTTACCGTCGGAAACGGCCTGAACAGGTTGGACAGCGGCAATAATCCCATGCTTTGCCATATCACTGATATGAGAATCATGCAGAAGCTGGGCATGTTCTATCCTCATCCGTATATCTTTGTTGTTTTCTTTCAAGCCGGAGAGGATTTGTTTATAGATTCCGATCGTCTCGGAGTTGGCGCGATCGCCGATGGCATGGGTGCATACCTGAAAATGGTAATCGGTCGCCATCCGAGCATACTTTTCGACATGCTCCACCGACATCAGGGGAGACCCGGAAAAATCCTCCCGATCGTTATAGGGTTCGTCGAGCCAAGCCGTATGCGTGCCCAGTGCACCATCCATAAACAATTTTACCGACCTTACGGAAAGAAAGCCGTTTTCAGCGCCGATGATTACCCCGTGTCTGAAAATATCCTCAAGATTGCTTTCCTTTCTGCCGTGTACCATCGCCAGGAGCCGTATTCTTAATTGCTCTTTCGACAAAACTTCCCTGTACGTTTCGATCATTGCGAGGGTGGATGCGGCATCGTAAAAGCAGGTAACTCCCTTGGAAACACATTCCCGGAACGCAGCCCTCACTGCGGCCTTGTTCGTTTCCCCGTCCGCGATGTATCTGTCGAACAAGCTTCTTGCCGTTTCCAGGAATATTCCCGTTGGTTCGCCTTTTTCATTTTTCAGGATATTGTCGGTTCCTTTTATTGTTCCTTTTTTTATAACTTCCAGCGCCTTCTCGTTCGCGAGCAATGAATGTCCGCTCGAATGAATCAGAATGACCGGGTTGTCGGTTATTTTGGAGATATCGACATTGGTGGGGAGCCCCTTGAAGGAAGGGAATGCATCCTTCCAGTTTTCGTGCTGCCAGCCGGTTCCCACAATCCATTGGCCATTTGTATACTTGGGTACCGACTCCTTTATGGTGTCGATCATTTCCTCGTAACAGGAACAGCCGATAAGGGATATCTGCTTTACACTATGTCCCAGGGCAAGAAGATGTCCATGCGATTCATGGAGGCCCGGTATCAGAACATTGCCTTTCAGATCAATCACTTTTGTGTTCGGTCCCACGAAATCGTCGATGTTTCCATTGTCCGGCAGCGCATGAATTCTTCCCTCTTTCGTACAAACAGACCTTGCTGCCGGGAAAGACTCGTCGAGCGTATAGATCGGCCCGCCGGTTATTATCAAATCTGACTTTATCTGTTTCATAAGATTACCCTGTCTCAAAATCGGTCCGTCATTTCCCTGCGAGCACGTATTCGATTGACGCACGTGGAGAAAACCATAGCGATCCACGCTTCGGTTCGTCCCGGAATCATCGAGTTTCCCGATCAGGTTCTGGAGGATTTATACCACAGGGGGCGGAGAAAGGATAATCGCTTACGACTGAGAAAGTGATTTTACGGAAAAATGCGTGTCGGAGATCGGGATCGGATCGGAGCGCTTCGCCGATGTAGGCGCAGGGAAAAGAAGTGGCTTCGGACGGGCAGGAAAGTGACGACCTCAACACGTCGATTTTCTCAGTTTCGGCGTACAAAAAGAGAGGGAAAGGCGACATGGCAGCCCCTCCCTCTCTCGTACTTCAGTCGTGACGCAGGTTTTTCAGGCAGTCATTCCCATCAGTTCATGAACAAGGCGCACCGCGCCAACCGCATCCAGCGCATGACCGTCGGCTCCGCATTCTTCCACCGCGAATTTCCTGGTCACCGCCGCGCCTCCGCAGATCACCTTGATCCCTTCGATGCCGCTGTCCTTCAACGCTCGTACCGTCGCCTTTACATACTGGTCGCCGGTCGTCAGGAGGCTCGACAGTCCGACGATGTCGGCCTTCAGCTCTCGAGCCTTGGAAACGAAGGTTTCGGGCGGCACGTTTTCTCCGACGTTGATCACTTCAAACCCCGAACTCTCCAACATCAGTACCACCAGATTTTTCCCGATGTCGTGGAGATCGCCGAAAACGGTGCCGATCACCACGGTCCCGCGCTTTTCCTGAACCGCGCCATTGCCCTCGAGCAGTGGCTTTAAGATGTCCAACCCCGTCTGCATCGTACGCGCGGCA
This sequence comes from uncultured delta proteobacterium, assembly GCA_963826125.1. Lineage (GTDB taxonomy): Bacteria > Desulfobacterota > Desulfarculia > JACQYL01 > CAWGVV01 > CAWGVV01. The sequence continues at coordinate 327,627 of CAWGVV010000002.1, forward strand.
ATCATCATTTCCGGCACGAAAATCTTCTTGGCTTCGAAACGCGCCCCCACTTCCTTCATCGCTTCGATCATATAGTCGTTGATGATGGCCTGGGGATCGGCGCCGCTGTCCAGAGCATCCCGGACCAGAGCGGCTATCTCCTTGCGATTCCCCTTGATGATTGCCTGTTTGATCGCATCCAATTTGTCCATAGCGTATCCTTTTTCAGTTCTGGTCCGATTCGGGAGACTGACGGCGATAGGCGGTTATATAGTTCATCGCGAACTCATCCTTTGCGCCGAAAAGATCGGTCAGCAAAAGGGTCCGCTTTATCTCCCACACCGTCGGATCGGTAATGGGGCAGGTAAGCCCGGCCATCACCGCCATGGCGAGAAACGTTGCATTGACGGCCTTGCGGTCGGGGAGGCCGAAGGAGATGTTGCTGGCTCCTATGGTCAGGTTCACCCCCAGTTTGTCCCGCACCATCATCATGGACCGAAGCGATGCCAGACCTGCCCGATCATCCGCCGCTACACTCATGGCCAGGGGATCGATGACGATATTCTCCATGCCGATGCCCAGCCTGGCGGCCTCGTTGATGATCTTGTCCGCGATCCTCAACCGGTCTTCCGCTTCGTTCGGGATGCCCTTGTTGTCCATGGTAAGCGCCACGACGGCCGCTCCATAGTGGGCAACCAGGGGAAGCACCTCCTTGAGCTTTGCATCCTCGCCGTTGACCGAATTGACCAAGGCCTTGCCTTTATATGCTTCCAATCCCGCGGCCAGCACATCGGGCTTGGCCGAATCGATGCAAATCGGCACGTCGGTTTCCTCGGAGACCGCCTGTATCGCGCGTACCATCAATTCTTTTTCGTCGGCTCCGGAGATGCCGACGTTGACGTCCAGGGCGTGAGCCCCCGCTTCTACCTGGATTCGGGCTTCACGCTTCACCAGGGACATATCGCCCTTTTCCAGGCTTTCGGCCAGCTTCCTTCGACCGGTGGGATTAATCCGCTCGCCGATGATGACCAGCGGTTGCTCGGGACCGATGATAACTTCTCTGCTGGGGCTTTTGATGATCGTATTCATAATGCGGCATTTCCCGTATGGAAGAGAGTATTAAGACTTTCCGTATTCCAATGCCGTTTTTCTTGCGGCACGCACGTTTTCGTCCGGTGTTCCGTTGGTCAATCCCACCGTGTCGATGGAGAAGTTGTTCAGGGGGTCGCCTTGGGCGATCGCATCGCTTACCGCCGCCGCCACTTCATCGGGGGTACCGTTTTTCATGAGGACCGGGCTGATGCGGGCATTGAACGCGACGTGCGGCCCCAGCACCTTACGCGCCCGGGCGAAATCCGTTCCGAAACCCCCTTCGACGAATACCAGGTTGTTCACCCGAGCGTACTCCTCGACCACGGGGTCCAGACTGCCGCAGTGATGGATACCAAACGGATGGCAGGCGGCGGAAAGAAAATTGTCGTAGGGAAGTCCGAATTCCTGATAGGTGTCGCCGGAAATCTGCTCGACCGTGCAATTCGGCACGCAAAAGACCTTTGGATCGCACATCGGTGTCACGTCGGCCGCACCAGTTCCGGTTATGGCATACACCATCTTCCACAGGTCCACGATGCACTCGGAGCAGAACTGCAGGAGGCGGTGGCTAAACGCGGGGTCCTCGAAGTAATCGATGTACAGCTCATCGCCCCTGAGCTTGAGCGCCAGGTTCTGAACGCCGGTGACGTTGATATCCCCCGCCACTTTCCCGTGCCGTGACTTGAGATGCTCCACCTGTTCAAGCACCTCTTTCATGGGAGACACCGCGGTCAGGTCGGGCTTGGTGAGTTTTTCGCACTCTTCCTTTGACAGGTTGAGCGGCATGGCCCAGGGGAGCGCCTCATCCTTAAAAACGACCTCGCAGCCGAAGATGGCCGGCAGCATCACCATACCGAAGGTGATGAAGGGACGCGGCTGCGGGTCGGCCGCGCCTAAGCCGACATCGCCGAAGCGCTCATAGAGAATTTTTTGCTGCTTCATCGCGGCATCGACCCGATAATCCGGGTTGAAGTAGTATTCCCTGCCGAAACCGATACCGTAATTGGCATTCCACCAATCCGGATAGAAACTCACGCCAAGCCTGATCTGATTAGGGTTTGCCAACGTCTCTCCTCCTTTGTTCGTCCGTAATTACCATTCGCACGGCCTGCGAGCGGCTACTTTACAATATGTATGCCATGGTTTTGCGCTGAACCGTGACTCCGGTTCGGTGATGAGCCCCGTCTGAGCTATATGAAGGAATACGGGAGATCATCGTTGGTACAAGATACGGGAAAAAGCATCCGCGGGAGCGTTCGTTTCGCTTTTCGTCGCCCCTTTTTGGTGCAGAGCTACACCAAGGACAGACTTTTGGTGACGTTAAGCACCTGACCGCCGCGACATCATTGCGAGGGGGAACGTCGATTCAAGAAACAGCGATCTCCGCCCCGTGGGCACGGAGATCGTTTCGGCAGCGGATTGGTTGAGGATAACGAGCTTCAGTCCTTGTCCCGTTTCAATCGAAGGTGGAACCTTTCGAGTTTGCTCGCTGCACTCTTTCCTTCCCGTCGAGCGGAAAAGCAGGGATAACGCCGCCGATTGCTCCCGCAGAACCCGGTTCGCCCGCTTTCGTGGTGTAGGAATGCACCAATATGAAAAACCCCGCGCCGCTCTCACGGAGGAGATTTCCCCGAAACAGTGCTTGTTTACGGCCACAAGAGCCGAAAAACCATTCTTCCGGCCCTTGGCACATCCCTTGCTCAAACCGGACAAAGCATGTTGGTGTTCGCCGAACGACCTGCGAAAAAGTCACGCTTTCAGCATATGGGCAAGGGATATCCTTGGGAAGTTTCCGGCTCGGGAATTCCGGCCATATGCATCGAGCATAGCACAGCACCTTTGCAAAGGTTCATTTCGATTCAGCGCACGGCACAGGAATGGGGTGGATGAACGCCCCCCGGGAATGCACATACCAGCCATGAAGGAGGCCAAGCTTTATGGAACACACCGACGAATTAGGCGAATTGATCACTGAATTTGAATCGGGGAAAATGGATCGCCGGACATTCATTAAAAAAGCCGCCCTGATGGGGCTCTCCCTCGCAAGCATCGGAGCGTTTTTGTCTTCCAGGAACCTTTTCTCCGGCAAGGCATATGCCGCGCAGCCGCCCGCGGGCAAGCCGGCGGACGTGACCGTGGGTTTCTTCCCGAGCTGGGTGGGGGGATGGTCCGGTGTGGTCATAAAGCATCTCGATCTGTGGAAGAAGTACCTCCCCGAGGGAAGCAAGGTCGACTGGGACATCCAGGTTGTGGGACCGCCCATTGTCGCCAACCTCATGGCCAACAAAAGCCAGATCGGCTACATGGGGGACATGCCGGCCCTCGTGGCGACCACAAAGCGCAGCATCGCGGACATCAGGATCGTGGAGATCAATACCTTCTCCGATTCGGGGCAGATATGCTCATGTATGCTCGTCCGGAGCGATGCCCCCGATTTCAAGGACATCAACGATGCGGTACAGTGGCTCGACGGTAAAAAGATCGGCGTCTCCGGCAAGGGTTCTTGCGGGGACCGGTTCGTTTCGAGCCTCATCCGCAAAACCGGAATCAAGCCCTCGGTGCAATACCTTGATCCCACGATCATCATGACATCCCTCCAGTCCAACAAGGTCGACGCCGCGCAGTCGTTCCAGCCCCACGTAGCGCAGATCATGAACAACGGCTACGGAAAGCTGGCCTTTACCGGGTCGAAATGGTCCGCGCAGGACGCCAACTTCATCCTGATGAGGAAGGATTTCATCGATGCGGACCCGGTAGCCGCCAAGGGCTGGATCAAAGCCGACATCGAAGCCCTTCAGTACATCATTCAGAAACCGGTCGAGACCGCGAGAATGGTGGCCAAGGAGCTTCCCGGCTATACCGTGAAAGACCTCTGGATGGCAATGTACGGGCGTTATCCGGAAGGGAGCGGGTCCCAGGAAAACAACGTCCTGATGCAGGTCGGTTTCGACAAGAACGTGATGGCCTTCATTAACGACAGTTTCAAGTTCCTCCACGAAGGAAAATCCATCTCCATAGACGAACCTCTGCCCGGCGCCATCTACACCGATCTCGTGGACGCGGCGGCCAAGGAAATGGGCATTACCATACCGATGGGCGCGATCAAGGGGTTGCCCATGGGAGTTTTCAAGGCGTAGTCGGATCTTCGGTCGGAGCGGCTTACGGACGGGTTTCCGGGATTTCCCCGGGGGCCCCTCCGGCCTTCCTCGGTACAGGGAAATTTTTTGACGTACGCGCAAGATGAGAGCAAGGGAAACATCCCCATGAAGAGTAAGGTCAAGACGGCATTTCTCAATCCGCAGATATACAGGGCCCTGGCGGGGATCGTGCTGTTCTTCGTGTTGTGGCAGCTGTTGACCGGCATTCTGGAGTTGCCCCGTTTCAAGCTGCTCCCCAATCCGATCTCGGTAATCAAAGAGTGGACCAGTTTCCAACCAGCGTCCGGGCGTTCTCTGTTCACCCAGGAGTACTACCTGGACATGGCGTACAGCATCGTCCGCACGCTCGTGGCGTTCACCCTGGCCACCGTGCTGGGGGTATTCCTCGGGCTCCTGATGGGCTGGAACAGAATATTCTACGACTTCACCTTTCCCATCGTGGAGATACTACGACCGATGCCGCCGCTCAGCTGGATACCGCTGGCGGTACTGATACTGCCCGGCGTGGAGATAGCGGTGGTGTACGTGACCTTTATCGCCGCCTTTTTCGCCACGGTGCTGAATACGCTTCTGGGCGTGTTCTCGATAGACAGAAAATACTTCCTCGCCGCGCGGTGCCTTGGATCGAAGCCCCGACACGTCTTCCGGAACGTCGTCGTGCCGGGGGCCCTGCCGTTCGTGTTCACCGGTCTGCAGATATCCATGGGAGTATCGTGGATGTCTCTGGTGGCCGGCGAAATCATCTCGGGACAACGGGGGCTGGGATATGCCATTTACGAAGGGTATTCGCTGTTTCAGTACGATCAGGTGGTTTGCTACATGTTTACCCTGGGGGTTCTGGGCTACATCAGCAGCGCCGGCATCCGGGCCGTCGGCCACAAGCTCATGGCGTGGGAAGCCAGTCGGAGGGGAGCATAATGGCGAACGGAAACACGACTCAGGGCGCTATTTCCATAAGGAACGTGACCAAAATCTATGACCCCGAGGGAGTGCATGTCGTCGCCATGGAGGACTGCTCCTTCAACATCGCCGCGGGGGAGTTCGCCGTCATCGTCGGACCGTCGGGCTGCGGTAAGACTACCCTGCTGAACGCCATCGCCGGTTTCGACGACATTTCCTCCGGGGAAATACACCTGGACGGCGAGTTGATCTCCGGCAGCGGGAAAACGATCAAGCCCAATGTCGACCGAATGGTGGTCTTTCAGAACGGCGCGCTTTTCCCCTGGAAAACGGTGATAGAAAACATCACCTACGGCCCCATCGTGCAGGGCAGCATGGGCAGGGACGCAGCCGTTGCGCGGGGAAGGGAAATGCTGCACCACGTCGGCCTGGACCGCATAGAGGCGAAATATCCCGAGGAACTCTCCTCCGGCGTGCAGCGGAGGGTGGAAATTCTGCGGGCGCTCATCAACGAGCCCCGGGTGGTGATGCTGGACGAACCCTTCCGTGGACTGGACGCCGTTGCCAAGACCGTAATGCACGAGTTCCTGGCGGGGGTCTTCTGCGCGAGCCGCCGCACGATGTTTTTTATTACCCACGACCTGGACGAGGCCATATTTCTGGGGGACACGGTCGTCATCATGACCACGCGGCCCGCCAAGGTGAAGAAAATCGTGAAGGTGGAACTCCCCTGGCCGAGGGAACACCGTATGAAGAACTCGGCGTCGTACCTCGCCCTCAAGAGCGAGGTCCTCAATGCCGTGCATGAAGAAGCGAAAAAGGCGTTCCAGGCCGGCGAAAGAGAACTGGCGTAACGGGACAAGAAGGAAGGGAGGCTGACTGTTGTGTCCGAATATGTGAGCAGCCGGAGCAAGCCTGCAGCAAAACTGAATATTTTCCAGTCGAAACCATTCAAAAAGGTTTTTAACGTCAGGATGCTCCGGGCGTGTATTTCCATTCTGCTGTTCGTCGTTCTTTGGCAGCTGGTCGTCTACGTGAAAGTGCCGTATCTCCGATACCTGCCCTACCCGCAAGAGGTGTACGACAGCGGGTTGAAGGCGGCTTCCACGTGGAGATACTGGGCCGACTGGGGTCTGAGTCTTCAGCGTGTTTTCGTGGGGTTCATCGCAGCCCAAATCATCGGAATTCCACTGGGATTGGCGATGGGTATCAGCAAGGTCTTCAAGGGATTCACCTTTCCCGTCTTTGAGATCCTCAGGCCGATCCCGCCTATCGCCTGGATACCCCTGGCGATCCTCTTCTGGCCCACCAGGGAACTGTCCATTTATTTTCTGGTCTTTATCGGGGCCTTTTTCATCATTGTGATCAACGTTCTTCAGGGGGTTTCCAACATCTCGGTAAACCTTACCTGGGCCGCCAACTCCCTCGGCGCGAAACCGAAAGACATTTTCTGGCGCATTTTGCTGCCCGGTTCCCTGCCCTCCATCATCACCGGGATGACGGTAGGCATGGGAGTGACCTGGAACGTGCTGATAGCCGCCGAAATGATCGCCGGCCAGGGCGGGCTGGGAAGAGCCACGTGGGAGGCCTATACCAACCACAGCATCCCCTTCATCGTGGTGGGCATGGTCAGTATCGGACTGGCAGGCTACCTTTGCAGCGCTTTGCTGCGTTGGGTAGGGAAAAAGTCCATGCCGTGGGAAAGCAAAATCTGAGAGGAGACTCCTCCGCATGACAAACAACGATGCCGTGAAATTGAGCAGCGGGAACTTCGGCGAAGTTCTCCTGAAAGGCGTGAGCAAGGTTTATGAAAAGGACGAGGAACGGCAGGTTGCGCTCGAGGATTGCGACTTCCTGGTGGAGCGGGGAAAATTAACCGCCCTCATGGGTCCCACCGGCTGCGGCAAGACCGTCCTGATCAACCTTATCGCCGGATACGAACAGCCCACGTCCGGTTCCGTGTACCTGGACGGCGAGCCGATCACCGGGCCGAGTTGCGATCGTTTGGTGGTGTTCCAGGAATCCGCGCTTTTCCCCTGGATGACCGTAAACGCCAACGTAACGTTCGGTTGTCGGGTGCAGGGGATAGCACAAGAGGATCTCAAGGAAAAGGCCGAAGCGATCCTCGGGAAAGTAGGGCTTTTCGAGTTTCGGGACAAATATCCGTCCCAACTTTCGGGGGGCATGCAGCGCCGGGCCGAACTCGCAAGGGCGTTGATCAACGATCCCAAGATATTGATAATGGACGAGCCGTTTCGCGGGCTCGACTCCATGACGCGGGAATTGATGCAGGAGTTCTACGTCGGCCTTTTCGAAGAGGTGGGCAGGACCAACCTGTTCATCACCCATGAAATCGATGAAGCGATATTTCTGGCCGACAAGCTGGCGATCATGACCTATCAGCCCGGAAAAATAAAGGCCGAGATAGAAATCGACCTCCCGCGGCCGAGGGAATTCCAGATGCTCGCCTCTCCCAGGTTCATGGAGATAAGGAAGCAGGCGCTGGATATCCTCTACGAGGAATCGACCAAGGCATTTGCTTCGGGAAGTACGGCCGCCTTCGACCTTGTGGGCGCGCTCATGGCATCCAAGGACATTTGCCAGAACTTCAACTAACCGCCCTATGTCCGCCAACGGCCCGGGAGGCTCGTTCGGTGAAATCGCTCCAAACGATCGGCGGGCCGGTCGAAACGGCTCTCGTCGCCTGCCGGGTTTTCGAACCGGAGCTGACCAGCCTGGGCGTGTCCCCTCAACGGGTGACCTACCTGGACCAGGGACTTCATCGCTACCCGGACGATCTGCGGCGGGAGTTGACCGCCGTCCTCCGGTCCATCGAGCTGGAAAGCTCGGTGCGCAGGGTGATCCTGGCGTACGGATATTGCGGGGGAGGGTTGGAGGGCCTTACGGCCGAGCGCGTGGAACTGGTGTTCCCTCCGGCCCACGATTGCGTCTCCCTTCTCTTGGGCCGGGAAACGGTCACTCCGGCCGGCGGGTCGGAGGGGATCTTTTATCTGAGCCCGGGATGGATCGATCACGGACAGACCCCCTACACCGAATACTTCGCCCAGCGGGAAAAATTCGGCCATGAGGATGCTCTCTGGATAGGGCAACGGATGCTGGCGGGCTACCGGGAAGTCGTACTGGTGGAAACGGGCGCCGGCATCCTGCCGCACCACCGGCGGTATGCGCGGGAAATGGCGGAGCTGTTCGGCCTCGGTTACCGGGAAGTACGCGGGTGTCGCGGCCGGCTCCGACTGTTGCTCGGCGGCAATGCGTGCCGGGGGGTGATGATGGTGCCTCCGGGTCGGCCCATTGAACGACGCCGCTATCCCGGAACGGAAGAAGCACGGTGATGTCGCAGGAATCGGCTCTTGCCCTGATCTTCCTGATCAGCGGTTTCACCATGAGCTTTGCGGGCTTCGGGTTCGCTCTCGTGTCCGTACCCGCCTTGGCCCTGTTCCTGCCCATCCGGAGCGCCGTGGCCATCCAGTTCCCTTACTGCCTCTGCCTTTTCCTCTACCAGGCGTGGCACTATCGCGCGGACTTCGACTGGCGTTCCATGCGGCCCCTTTTCGTGGGCACGTTCGCCGGTCTTTTGATGGGGACTTTCCTGCTCTACCGTCTGCCGGAGGGGGTGCTCAAGAAAGCCCTGGCCGTCTTCATCGGACTGGTGGTGATCTCCACCATTCTCCCCTCCACCAGAAGTTTTACCGAACGCTATGCCCACAATCGCTGGTGGGCCCGCTTTTGCGGATTTCTGAGCGGCTCTTTCCTCGGCGCCTATACCATAGGCGGCCCCCCGGCTGCTCTCTACATCATGTCCGTCACCCGCGATCCCCGGAAGGTCAAAAGCTGCCTGGCCTCCTTCTTCTCATTGCAGATGATTCCCGTGGCCGTACTCTATGCCGCGGGCGGGCTCTTCAGCCGGGAGGGGCTCACGACTACCCTGATCTACAGCCCCGCGGTAGCCGTGGGGGCGCTGCTGGGATTCTGGGCCTTCGGGAAAGCATCGAACCTGCTCTACCGGCAGGTGGTGGGAGCGGTATTGCTCCTGACAGCAGTCTCACTGTGGTGGAGGGCCTGACGCCGATTTCGGTACGCGGTTCGCCGGTTCAGTGCAGGGTCGATTCGCCCTTGATCGCCAATCCGAGCTTTCGGGCTTTCCGCACCACGGTGGAATGATCCACGCCGAGCAGGTTGGCCGCTTCACGGGTGTTCTTCGTTTGCGTAAGGGCGTTCTGAATCATTTGCCGCTCCAGCTCTTCCTTTGCTTCCTTCAGATTGACGCCCGCACCGACCCAGCCGGGGGATAACGGCGGCATGCCCTCGGCTTCGGTTTGCGGGGAATTCGGCAGGTGCCGCGGTTCCAGCACGTCGCGGTCGGCCGTGACCACCAGCCGTTCGACGACGTTTTGCAGCTCGCGCACGTTTCCCTGCCACTCGGCGGCTTCCATCACTTGCAGTAATTCCTTGCCCAACGTACGCGAGACTTCGTATTTCCGGTTATAGGTCTTGAGGAATTGCAGCGCCAGAGGAAGAATGTCCTCGCGACGCTCGCGCAGCGGGGGTATCTCCAGCGGGACCACATACAACCGGTAGAAGAGGTCCTCGCGGAAACGCCCTGCCGCCACCATCTCCTTGAGGTTCCTGTTCGTCGCCGCCAGGATGCGCATGTCCAGTTCGACCGTCTTTACGCTGCCCAGCCGCCTGGATCGTTGTTCCTGGATCACCTTGAGGAGCTTTACCTGCAGGTTCAGTGGCAATTCCCCCACTTCGTCCAGGAAAACGATGCCGCCCGCCGCTTCCTCGAACAGGCCGGGCTTGCCGGAACGGTCGGCCCCGGAGAATGCACCCTTCTCGTAGCCGAACAGCTCGCTTTCAAGGAGATTCTCGGGAATGGCCCCGCAGTTGATGGCAACGAAAGGCCTGTCGTGCCTCCTGCTCAACTTGTGAATCAGCTTGGCGACCACATCCTTGCCTACCCCGCTCTCACCGGTTAACAGCACGGTGGAATCGACCCGGGACACCCGTGCCGCCAGAACGAGGACGTTCTTCATGGCCGGGCTTTCGGCCACCATGCCCAAGGCGGCCTGAGGAGAATTGAACCCTTCGGGTCCCGTTTCGAGACACGCCAGCGGAAGTCGCTTGAGCTGTTCTTCCATCGATTGCAGTTCAGTCACGTCGCGTATATTCATTATCACCCGCACCACCTGGCCGTACTTGTCCAGCACCGGGTTTCCGGTAACGAATATTTCGTTTCCGATCTTCAGCTTGCGGCGCATGGTCAGCGCCGATCGGTGGCTGGCGACATGGCGGAAAACCGCCTGCACCACGGCGAGGCATACATGGCTTTCCGCATCGAGGGCACCAATGTCCTTGCCCTCGATGGAGCGCGGCGCCAAGCCGGTGATGCGTCCGAAACTGGGATTGACCGTTATCACCTTTCGGGTGTCGGTAATCAGAACCCCGTCGTGGGAATTCTGGATGAGGGAGGACAGCTCGTCGTTGAGCCGCTGAAGTTCTTCCAGTTGTTTCTGCACCGATTCGAGTTCCGACTCGTCCTGCAAAACGGAAACCGCCCCGATGGATTCGCCTTTCTCAAGGATAGGGCTGCGGCTGACCATGAGAGACTTGCCGTTCCAGACATAGGGCTTCCCCATTTCCCGCTGGCCGGTATCCAGAACCCGAAGCAGGCCGGAATCCGGAATATAGTCCTTGACGGGCATGCCTCTCGCCTCTTCCTGGGTAAAGCCGAGGACTTCCTCTGCTTTTGGATTGATAATGGTAAACCGCCCCTGAGCATCCATCGCAATAATGCCGGACGGGACCGAGCACAAGACGGTTTCCAACTGGGCCTTGGTCTGCTTGAGGTCCTCCTCCGCGAGCTTTTTATCGGTTACGTCCCAGAAGATGCTCTGCACCCCCACGATCGATCCTTTGCCGTTGCGCACAGGCTGGCGCACCATCTCCACGTACCTCAGCCTCCCTCCGTCGCAGAATCGGCATTCACGGACAACGTCGGACGTTTCGCCCGTACGGATTACTTCCTCATCGTCTTCCAGGTACTGTTGCGCGAAGGACGCAAGATACAGTTCCTGCGGCTTACGGCCCAGACATTGTTCCGCGGGTTTTCCGAGGAGCGACAGCAATGCCTTGTTCGCAAACGCCAGCCGTCCCAGCAGATCGGTGCGGCAGATGCATTGCGGCATCGTGTCCACGAGCGATTGATAGCGCTCCTCGCTTTCCTTGAGCGCCTGTTCAAAGGTGAATTGCCTTTTCTGCGACCCCTTGTAGATCTTGAACAGACAAAACAGGCTGGCCGGCATCAGAATTCCGCAGACGAACAAAAATCCCAGCAGAAAAGGGCGGAACCGTTGCTCTATCTCGCGATAGAGGACGCTTCGGGAGCGATGCACGCCCAGCATCCATTTCCTCTGGGGAATTGCGCTGAAGGCGGCAATCTGGTCCATCCCGCTGCTGGAAATGTACTGGCCGGTAAAGTCCTCTTGAGCGTCCACGAGATCGCAGAGCTTTTTCTGGGGAAGATTGATCCCGTCTTTCCAGATCAGGTTGTCGCCCGCGTAATTGCCGACCGTGTCGACGTTGGCGGTGTGGAGGAGCAGAACGCCCCGCTCGTCCACCACGCAGATGTATTCGTCGTCAGGTTTGCTGCTCGCGTCCTTCCAATATTTATCGAGGGCCTGCAAATAGTCCTTGTCGCTCGTGGCCGAGCTGATATTCGCCGCCTCGACGATCATGTGCGCCTTGTTCAGATAGAAGTCCTGGTAGCTCTTTTCCATGATTCCAAAAGAATAGCGGTAACTGATGTACGCGATCGACAGGGTGGCCGCGATCAGGCCGGCCGAGAGCAGGAACGTGGCGCGCGCCATGGGCCTGATGCGGCTCTTCAATTCGCCGTGATTGGGAATGCTCATGATGTGCAATACCTGTAAGGGTGGCGCCCGTATCACCGGCCGGAAAAAGGAGATTCATTTCCGGGGAGGATGCTGCATGAGGGCTCCGAAGGACCGGGGGAGGACACAAGCTGTTGATGAGAGGATAATTACCCGTTTTCCTACCCTTTATATCGTAGGGGAATTACGGGTGCAAGCAATTAGGGGATAAGCGGGAATCCGCATGGGCCATGGGAACCCCTGCGTTGCTCTGTTGCCGTTCGAGTTGAAACCCCAAAAACCCGCATCGGGAGACTATCTTGGGAATTGAATGAATGCTGCAATGACCCGCGGTCGGAAAGCCCGGACCCCCGGAAGACCCGGAAACCCCGGGTGCAAGGGTGGGGTCGGGAAGATCCCGAACAGCAGGGAAGAGATCGGCGGCAATCCCGCTTCGGTTATCCGGTAGCTCGCCCTGGCGTCAAAGGTCCGCCCTGCCCGTTACTTCAAGATAAATGGCTTTGAACAGAGCGCTCCCGTTATCAATCGAGTCCGGACGAAAGAACCTCCGGCGATTCCGACGGATCAGAGCAACTTGTCGAGCGTGATCGGCAAGTCCCGGATTCGTTTGCCGGTGGCGTGAAACACGGCGTTGGCAACCGCCGCCGCCACGCCGACGATCCCGATTTCACCGAGTCCCTTGATTCCGAGCGGGTTTCCCACCTCGTCCTTCTCGTCCACGAAGATCACCTCTATGTCGTTCACATCGGCGTTGACCGGCACGTGGTAGTCCGCGAAGTTGTGTGTCATGAACCGGCCGAACGTGTGGTCGAGGACGCTCTCCTCTTCCAGTGCCGTGCCGATCCCCATGACTATCGAGCCCAGGACCTGGTTGCGAGCCGTCTTCGGGTTCACCATACGGCCGGCAGCGACGGCGCTGACGATCCGCGAGACGCGGACGGTGCCGAGGTCCCGATCGACCTTCACCTCCGCGAATATGGCCGAATGTACGTAATGCGAGTATCGGCGTTCCTCCGGAACGGGTTCGGTGGAAACCTTTTCTTCGATGGCGCCTATCCCGCTGTGCCGCATTGTTTCAATGAGGGAAACCGTTCGAGACGGGTCCTTACGCGCGCGGATCCGTCCGTCGACGAACTCGACGTCTTCCATCACACAGCCGGCGAGCGGCGACCCGTCCATCTTCTGCGCCAAGTGTAACAGTTTTCGGCCTATTTTTTCGCAGACGGCCCTTACCGCCGATCCGACGGACAAGGCCGTAAACGATCCGCCTTCCACCGGCGCTGTAGGCAGGGACGAATCGCCGAGCATGAACCTTACGTCTTCCATAGGCAGTCCGAGTGTCTCCGCACCGATCTGGGTCATTATCGTGTACGTACCGGTCCCGATATCCTCGGTTGCGCTGCCGACCTTCAGCTTACCGTCGCCGGTCAGCACTGCCTTTGCGCCCGCCGCCATATGGAATGCATCCCAGATGCCGCCGGCCATCCCCCAACCGATCAGCGTATCGCCCTCACGCATCGACCGTGGCTGAGGATTGCGCCCGGCCCAGCCGAACTTCTCGGCGCCGAGCCGGTAACAGGCGCGGAGTTCTTTGCTCGAGAACGGTTTGTCTTCCATCTGGTCCTTTTCGGCATAGTTTTTCAGCCTCAGATCAACCGGGTCCATGCCGAGCTTGAAGGCCAGTTCGTCCATGGCGCTTTCGAGCGCGTAGACTCCCCAAACCGCACCCGGCGCTCGCATGTCCCCCGGCGTGCACAGGTCGAGCTGTGCTACCCGGTAGCCGAGCTTTACGTTGTCGCACTGGTAGAGCAGCGCCGACCAGTTGACGACGTTCTCGGTGTAGTCCTCGAACCGCGAGGTCTCGGCAAGCGCTTCGTGCATGACGGCTTGCAGCGTGCCGTCCGGGGAGGCTCCCAGGGCGACGCGCTGCCGGGTGGCGGGACGGTGCGAAAAGGTGAACATCTGCTGGCGCGTGAGCGACACCCGGACCGAGCGCTTCAACTCCCGCGCGGCCAGGACGGCCAGAAATACCTGGTACTGGGGCCGCAGCCCCGAGCCGAATCCCCCGCCGACAAAGGGGGAGAGGACGCGCAGGTCTTCCTTTGAATAGCCGAACACGTTGCAGAGGTAGTTTTGAACGTTCTGCACCCCCTGGGTCTTATCGTACACGGTGAGGCGGCCGCTCTCCTCGTAAATTACGGTCGTTGCATACGGCTCCATGGGGTTGTGATGCTCAGCGGGCGCACCATACTCCGCTTCGACCTGCACGGCGGCCTCGTTAAAGGCTTTGTCGGCATCGCCCCGCCTCGCCGGTGGGGAAATGAAATCCCTGAGCTTCGGTTCATACGCCCGTTCACGCTCTTTTTGGAGATCGGTCGCATGCGCTTCGCGCTCGTGTTCGACCCGAACGAGCGAGGCCCCATAACGGGCCAGTTCGAAGCTGTCCGCAACCACCAGCGCGATGGGCTGGCCGCTGTACCTGATTTCAAGATCTCGGAGCGGTCGGAAAGGGGAACCGGGCGGCGCTACCTCATCACGGTAGGCGTCCTCCGCCTGCGCGAGCTGCGGGCAGTTTTCGGGGGTGAAGACGTGCACGACGCCCGGCAGCCGGAGTACCTCGCCAACATCGATGGCGACGATCTTTCCCTTGGCGATTGTGCCGGAAACGACGCTGCCATAGACAAGGTTACGACCGCTGTACTCTGCGGCATACCGCGCTTCGCCGGTCACCTTGGCGGGTCCGTCGACACGACTGAACGGCTTTCCCATATGCTCGGTTTTCACGAGTGTCCCTCCCCGAAGGCTGCTTGGCTCAAGGCCCGCGCTACGGCGCGCTTCGCCAGATCGATCTTGAAACTGTTGTGGCCGAAGCCCTTGGCATCGTGAAGCATCGTTTCTGCGACGTGCCGGAAATGTTCCCTGTCTGCGCTCCGGCCGTTCAGCAGCGTCTCCGCCTGCCGGTCGCGCCACGGCTTGTGCGCAACGCCCCCAAGCGCAAGCCGTGCTTCCCTGATCGTCTCGCCTTCCATCTCCAGCGCGGCGGCAACCGAAACGAGCGCGAAAGCATAGGATGCACGGTCGCGGAGCTTAAGATACGCGTAGTGTTCCGCAAACCCTTTGGATGGTAACAGGACCGCAGTGATGATCTCGTCGGCTCGCAGATTGGTGTCGATATGCGGCTTGTCGCCCGGTAATCGGTGAAACTCGGCGAACGGAATGTCGCGCGTGCCCTCCGGCCCGGTGACACTGACGATAGCCTCCAAAGCGGCCAGGGCCACGCACATGTCGGATGGGTGAGTGGCAATGCAGTGACCGCTCGTCCCCAGGATCGCGTGAGCACGGTTGAATCCTCCCATGGCGGAGCAGTCCGTTCCGGGCTCGCGCTTATTGCATGGGGTAGCCGTGTCGTAAAAGTAGCAGCAGCGCGTCCGCTGCATCAGATTGCCGCCGACCGTCGCCTTATTGCGGAGCTGAGGCGATGCGCCCGCCAGGATGGCTTTGGAGAGAAGAGGATAGCGGTTCTCGACCTCCTCGTCATACGCGACATCCGTGTTCGTCGCGAGCGCGCCGAGACGCAGTCCGCCGTCCGCTCCCGATGCGATTTCCCTCAGGGCAAGACCGGTGATGTCGATCACCCGGCTCGGCCGCGCAACGTTTTCCTTCATCAGGTCGATCAGGTTCGTGCCTCCGGCGATGAACTTTGCCGCGCCGTCCTCGGCGATCGCGCGAACGGCGCTCGCCACGTCATCGGCCCGAGTGTAACCAAAGCAGTTCATGACTTGTCTCCCCCTTCCCGCCTCTGGATCTCTTGCCGGACGGCGGCGACGATGTTGGTGTACGCTCCGCAACGACAGATGTTGCCGCTCATGAGTTCACGGATCTCCTCCGGCGACTTTGCTCTGCCTTCAGCGATCAGCCCCTCCGCCGAGCAGATCTGGCCGGACGTGCAGTAGCCGCATTGAAAACCGTCGTGTTCGACGAACGCCTCCTGGAGAGGATGAAGCGCCTCTCCTTCGGCAAGCCCCTCGATCGTCGTCACTTCCGCGCCGTCATGCATGATTGCGAGGGTCAGGCAGGAATTGATGCGCTCGCCGTTCAACAGAACCGTACAGGCCCCGTACTGGCCGTGATCGCACCCCTTCTTCGTCCCCGTCAGGTGGAACCGTTCGCGGAGGACATCGAGCAGTGTCGCCCAAGGGGCAACCTTTAATTGTTTCACTGCCCCGTTGATCTTGAGCGTGATCCGGCTTTCCGTGGGCAAGGAATCGGTTTCCTTCACGTTGGCGTCCATTTTCGGGCTGCTGTTCATACTCCCTCCACATCTGTTCTGTCGGGGAAAAGAAGGTTGGAGAATGGGGAACGATCTTTCGCGGCCCTTGCAGGCTCGCGTGCGGGCTTTCCTGTTGCAACTGCTTTATTCCACTTCGGCCGATGGTCCGGCACGTCCATTTCACGAGCGGATTCCTTTACTTAAACAAGCGAATCCACTACGCCGCCATCGACACGAAGGGCCGCCCCGGTGGTTGCGGACGCCTGCGGCGAACAAACGTAAACGATCATGTTCGCAATCTCTTCTACACTGGATGCACGCCGGATAATGGAAGACGGACGTTTGGCCATGACGAAATCGACAGCGGCGGCTTCAATGGTTTGTCCTTTTTCTTCCGCTGTCTCCTTCAGCATTTTGGTCATTCCATCGGACAAAGTCGGACCGGGCAGGACGGAATTCACGGTTACGCCGGTTCCCGCAAGACGTTTGGCGAGACCGCGGGCAATCGATACATACGCCGTTTTCGTAAAACCATAGTGAATCATATCGGCGGGAATGTTAAAGGCGGATTCCGACGCGATGAAGACGATGCGTCCCCAACCATTATTCACCATGCCTGGTGAATAGGCGCGCGATAAACGCACACCCGACATTACGTTGACTTCAAAAAATTCGGTCCATACGCTATCCGGTGTTTCATAAAAATCCCGCTCACCGTAAATGCCGAGATTGTTTACGAGAATATCACAGCTCGGATGAGCCCTGACCAGTGCGTCGCATCCCTTGGCTGAGCCTAAATCGGCGGCGAACCCCTTGATTTTCAAGCCTGAAGCAGCCTCGGCTATTTTTTTAAGAGCTTTGTCGACACTTTCCTGCTTACGGCCATTGATGATTACGTTTGCACCGGCCATGGCCAACCCTTTCGCGGCTGCGAGACCAATGCCCGCAGTGGAACCGGAGACAATTGCCGTTTTTCCCTTGAGATCGATTTTCATGGTTGCACCTTTTACCTTCGCTGCGCCATCGGCGAAAAATCGTTGCGCTCGTTTCTTTTCATACATCTCACAATCTTCCCCGGAAGTACTCCCGAGCTGCATAAGTTACCGGAAACGGCCGATAGGATTACCCGGAACGGCCGACTGAGCGGAGCTGCATACCATTATTAAATTCTTATCATTTTTCGATAACAACAAGATCAGGAAGTAAATCTTAGGACAGGATACCGACAGGAATGAAGGGAAGCGAATCCGGTGGAAACCCTATTCCGGGGATTTTAGGCTTGTATTTCTTTCAACTGCCGCTGGTAAGGGGAGGTAAGGGACGGACGTAAAGCACTGGCACTCATGCTTGCAGCCTTTTAGGAACCCGCAGGAGCACGGGAGCCTTTCCACTCAACCGTTTAGTAAAGCTGGCTGCCAGGTCTTCATTCCTCTTCCCGCAACATGTTTTGGATCGTGATTTCGAGCGGCGCCAGATCGTTTCGCGCGGTTTCCCAGACAATCTCAAGGTCTACCCCGAAATATTCGTGGACGAGCTTGTCCCGCATCCCCGCAATTTCTATCCATGGCAGCTCGGGATTCTTTGCACGTATGTCGGCAGGGATTTTCTTCGCTGCTTGGCCGATGATCTCCATGCTACGGACAACTGCATTAATGGTTTTCCTGTCCGCACAAAACTGGTCGTATGACATATCGGCGATGAAGAGCCGGATGTCGTTGATTGACTGCAGGATATCGTTTCAAATAGTCGCGCACTTCCCGCTTAGGCGACATAGCGGACCTCTTCCAGGATGTGCTTTCCTATATAAGGCTTCAGGGCTTTCTTGCTCACCAGATCGACGTTTCTCCCCAGGAGTTTTCTCAGGTGCGCCTCCAGCTTCATGAACGCCACGAATCCCATCGGCCGGGAAAGTTCCACGAGTATGTCCACATCGCTGTCCTCCCGCTGTTCTCCACGGACAAAGGATCCGAATACGCCGATCTGAGCAACTCCGTAAATCCGTCTTAGCTCTTCGAGATGCTCGTGAAGCGTCCGGTCGATTTCGTCAAATGTAGTTATAGCTTCAATCTTCAACTATTGGATAGGTGATAAAAAGCCATGCTTCGGTCCTCAGTCGCAACGCCCGCACACTCACCCCGCCTTCCGCTCCAAACTCCGGTATTGAATAGCTTCAGCAATGTGCGTCGGCGTTATCCGCTCGCCGGCATCCAGATCGGCGATGGTGCGAGCGAATTTGAGTATCCGGTGGTAGGCGCGGGCGGACAACCCCATGGATTCCATGGCGCGTTCCAGCAGCGTGAGGGACGTATTGTCCAGTTTGCAAAAGCGGGTGATGTGGCGGTTCTTCATCTGGGCGTTACAGTAGATTCTGTCGTTGCCGAGGCGTTCGCGCTGCACGGCACGGGCCCGTTCCACCCGTTCCTTGACCACGGCCGAAGACTCCCCAACCGTGTCGATGGAGAGGTCCCGGTAGTCCACGGCCGGCACTTCGATCTGGATGTCCATCCTGTCCAATAAAGGGCCGGAGATGCGGGAGCGGCACCGACCAGACGCGGGCTGTATTGGCACTCGTGCTTGCGGTCTCCCAGGTACCCGCAAAGGCACCCCTGCGTTGCCAAGTTGTCATTCGACCCTAAAAGCTCCAAAACCCGCTCCAGAAGTCTATCCCACCGAATTGATCACCTTGGGCGACCACCTGAGAGCCAGGCGCCTCGACCTGGGCCTGTTCCAGCGCGAGGTGGCGCAGCGACTGAAGACGAATAAGGATTCGGTGACGAACTGAGCGAAAAACCGCTACGAACCATCTCTCCCGTTCGTCCCCCGGATCATTGAATTTCTGGGGTACGTACCGGAGAATTTTATACCACAGAGTTTCGGGGAAAGGATAGTTGCTTATAGGAAGGTCATGGGAGTCAGCCAGAAGAAGCTCGCCCGGCGATTGGGAGTCGATCCAAGTACGTTAGTCGTCCCCGACAAACGCTGTTTTTGCGTTCAGGCGGTTTGTAGCAAGGTGATGCCGGAGTTCTTTCGAATCGCCTGCCGGGGAAAAAACAGCTCTTTGAAAAGAAGCCACAAAAAAATCCGGAGCAGTTTCCGGATGTTGAAGCCGCATGCGGCCAACAGGACGTTGATTTTGTCGCCGGCGATTCCCTTGAGATAGTTGCGGTTCATTCTGAGGGTTCACCATCGATTTCCGACAATGATAACAAACAGGGAACGATTTATAAATCATTTAATTTCAATATGTTATACTTATTCGGGGACGACTAAGGAGAAAATATTCAAGCGGCTCATGGCTTTGTTACCATCTGTTCCCTTCGGCGTCCCGGAAACCCGGTTTGTGGGCAACCTGGACGGCGCGCAGGTTGTCCACTAAAGTGAAGCTTCTTCACTCTTCAAAAATACAGCCGTTTCCTGGGCGATCATTTTCTCCTCATCCGTGGGGATAACCAGGACTTCCACCCGAGACCCCGGCCTGGAAATTCTTCCCTCGGCATCCCCTCTCCAATTGCTCTCTTTATCCAAACTAAGGCCGAGCCATTGAAAATATGAACAAATCCTCTCCCTCATTTCCGGCGAATGTTCCCCTATCCCGGCGGTAAAAACGAGTACATCCAATCCGCCAGATGCCGGAATCATCGAGGCAATTCCTTTGGCCACGCTGTAGGCAAAAACCTTAAGGGCCAAGCCCGCCCGCTTATGGCCCATTAAAGCGGCTTCTTCCAAATCTCTCAGATCATGCGAGAGGCCGGAAATACCCAGCACCCCGCTCTGCCGGTTCAGGATATCCATCACGACCTCGACGGAAAGCCCTTCTTTTTCGCTCAGAAAAGCCACCAGGGCCGGGTCAATGTCTCCGCAGCGGGTCCCCATGACCAGTCCCGCCAAGGGGGTGTACCCCATGGTTGTATCCATGGATCGGGCGCCGGAAACCGCACAGAGGCTACTCCCGTTTCCGAGGTGACAGGTGATGATTCTAAGGCTTGAAAAATCCCTGCCTAAAATCTCGGCCGCCCGGAGGGATACATACCGGTGAGAGGTGCCGTGAAATCCATACTTTCGTATGTGGTCCTCCTGGTAATACCGGTAGGGAAGAGCATAAAGATAGGCGTAATCCGGCATGGTCTGATGAAAGGCAGTATCGAAGACGGCGATCTGCGGGACCTGCGGGAGCAATTCTGCACATATTTCAATTCCCGCCATATTCGGCGGATTATGCAAGGGGGCTATGCTTTTTAGCCCCTCCAAAATCACCCGGACCTCCTCGTCGATCCTTACGGAAGAGATAAATTGCTCTCCTCCGTGGACCACACGGTGCCCGATGCCGGCCAGTTCCCCCAGATCCTTCAGAACTCCCTGGCCCTTTTGGGTCAGAGACTCAAGAAGGACTCCCAAGGCATCCCGGTGATCGCGCAAGGGCATTTTTTTCGGCGATGCACTGCCCTCGGCGATCAGAAAGGTAAAATATGCCTCAGGGTGTCCGATCCGGTCGGCTCCTCCCCGGGCCAGAACTTTTCCCTGAGGCATCTCGAACAGTTTGTATTTCAGTGAGGAACTTCCACAATTAATGACTAAGATCTTCAAAAATCCTTCCTCCAATTTTCATGTCGGTAAGAATTTTTCAGACCTCCTTTTGTGGCCGCATGTCCGATTTGTTGATACCGGCAACGGGCACAGGGGTTTTCATCACGTCGCGGCGGAAAGGTTCACCCAGTTCCTGGTTTGTCATCACCTCGATGAAAGTCGTCTTGTTTTCTTCCATCTGGGCTTTGATGGCCATGCTCAGCTTTTGAGTCAAATCATCCATGGTGGACGCCACAACGCCTTCATGACCGCAGGCACGGGCAATGCCCGCATAGGAAACATTGCGGTCCAGTTCGGTCCCCACAAAATTGTCGTGGTACCAGAGCGTAGTGTTCCGTTTCTCGGCGCCCCACTGATAGTTCCGGAAGATGATCATGGTGATGGCCGGCCATTCGTCGCGGCCACAGGCCGTCATCTCGTTCATGGAAATTCCAAAAGCACCGTCACCGGCGAAACCGACTACCGGAACATCGGGCCGTGCGATCTTCGCGCCCAAGATGGCCGGGAAACCATAACCGCAAGGCCCGAACATCCCCGGGGCCAAATACTTGCGGCCCTGCTCGAAAGTCGGATAGGCGTTTCCGATGGCGCAGTTATTCCCGATGTCGGTGGAAATGATGGCTTCCTTGGGCAGCGCCGCCATGATCGCCCGCCAGGCCATGCGCGACGTCATCTTTTCCGGTTCCCGACCTCTGGCGCGTTCGTTCCAGGTGGTACCGGGATCGTCGTCTTCATGATTCATGGCAGCCAACTCCTGAACCCAGTCGGCTTTCAGTTTAGCTATGGTTTTTTTCCGTTCTTCCCGGCCATTGTCACCGGCGGTTGCCGAAAGGTGATTCAGAATGGCATGGGCGACCTTCTTCGCATCGCCGACGATGCCCACGGTGAGGGGTTTGGTGAGACCGATACGGTCGGCATTGATGTCAACCTGAATGAGCGCCGCATCATTCGGCCAGTAGTTCATACCGTAGCCCGGCAGAGTCGAGAAAGGGTTCAGACGGTTCCCCAGGGCCAGGACAACGTCGGCTTTGGCGATCAGCTCCATTGCGGCTTTTGACCCGTCATAACCCAAAGGACCGGCGAACAGCGGGTGACTGCCGGGGAAGGCATCGTTGTGCTGATAGCCGCAGCAAACTGGGGCGTCCAGGCGCTCGGCGAGGGCCACGGAAGCCTGGATGGCCCCACCGATCACCACACCGCCGCCGTTCAGGATGACGGGGAATTTGGCCTTGGAAAGAAGCTCGGCTGCGCGGGCAACCGCTCCTTCGCCGCCGTCCGCAGGTTCGAAATCGACGATGGCGGGGAGTTCGATCTCGATTACCTGGGTCCAGAAGTCCCGGGGGATATTGATCTGGGCCGGAGCGGAGGCGCGCTTTGCCTTCAGGATAACCCGATTGAGGACCTCGGCGACACGGGCGGCGTGCAGAACTTCCTCCTGATAGGCCACCATATCCTTGAAAACGGCCATCTGCGGGACCTCCTGGAAACCGCCCTGTCCCATGACGATGTTTCCCGCCTGAGCGGTTACCAGCAACAACGGGGTGTGGTTCCAGTAGGCGGTTTTCACGGCGGTGACGAAGTTGGTGATGCCGGGGCCGTTCTGAGCCACCATCATGCTCATCTTGCCGCAGGCCCTGGTGAAGCCGTCGGCCATCATCCCGGCATTCCCTTCATGCCCGCAATCCCAGAAGGTGATGCCCGCCTTGGGAAACAAGTCCGAGATCGGCATCATGGCCGAACCGATGATTCCGAACGCGTGTTCGATGCCGTGCATCTGCAAGACTTTGATAAAAGCCTCTTCCGTCGTCATTTTTATCTTTTTCATAGGAATCTCCCTCTCTCTTTCGTTCCATCCCTTTGTTCAATCGTCTTGATATCGTGAGAACAGCCGTTAAATCAGCAGCCACTGACGATGGCTGCTGCTCGCGAGTTTTGATGTTTCCCCCTCCGACCCGGAACAGGGATCGAATTACAGCAGTTCCTCCACCGGGACGTAGTTCATATCAAAAGCCTCGGCCACCCCTTTATAGGTGATATGTCCCTGAACCACGTTGGCGCCGAGCCTGATGTCCGAGTGGTTCTCCATGGCGTTCTTCCACCCTTGGTCGGCGATCTTCAGCGCATAGGGCAAAGTGGCGTTGGTCAGGGCCATCGTGGAGGTTCGCGGTACGGCCCCCGGCATATTGGTCACGCAATAATGCACCACGTTGTCCACCGCATAGATCGGCTTACTATGGGTGGTGGGTCTGGAAGTCTCGAAACATCCACCCTGATCGATGGCGACATCCACCAGGACCGCTCCCGGCTTCATGGTCTTCAACATTTCCTGGGTAACCAATTTGGGCGCCTTGGTCCCGGGAATCAAAACAGCCCCCACCACCACATCGGCCCATTCCACGAGTTCGCGCAACGTAGCCGGGCTGGAATACAGATTGAAACAGTTGGCCGGCATCACATCGCTCAAATACCGTAATCGGTCCAGGCTCATATCCAGAATGTAGACCTTGGCCCCCAGCCCGCAGGCCATCTTGGCCGCATTGGTGCCGACGATTCCCCCGCCGATCACCACCACATTGCCCGGGTCCACGCCGGGGACGCCCCCCAGCAGAACACCGTCGCCCCCATGGGCCATCTCCAGGTATTTGGCCCCCTGCTGAATGGCCATCCGGCCCGCCACTTCGCTCATGGGGGTCAGGAGGGGCAACGATCCGTCCGGTTTCTGAATCGTCTCATAGGCGATACAGACCGCCTTGCTTTTGATCAGCGCCCGCGTCTGGGTTTCATCGGCCGCCAGATGCAGGTAGGTGAAAATGATCTGCCCTTCACGTATCTGATCGTACTCGGAGGACAACGGTTCCTTGACATGCATGATCATGTCGGATTTTTTGAATATCTCCTCCGGCCCAGCCACTATTTCCGCCCCGGCTGCGGCATAGGCCGCATCGTCGAATCCGCTGCCCCGGCCCGCCCCCTTTTCCACAAGCAGGGTATGCCCATGGGCGACCATGACCTCGACGCCAGCCGGAGTCATGCAGACCCGATTTTCCTCAGTCTTGATTTCCTTAAGAATTCCAACTATCATGATTGCTTCTTTCTTAGGGTTCACTCTTCATCGCGGGAAAAAGCAACTCCCGCGAATTTGTGGCTTCATCCCTTCCCATGCATCGTCAGAACTTTTCCAGGGCCCTTTTGACGGCCGTTACGATCTCATCCATATCCGACTTCGTGGCAATGAGGGCCGGCGCAAAATTCATGATGGTATTGTTGCCCGGCAGAGAGCTGGTGGTCCTTCCCGCCAGCACCCCTTCGGCAGCCACCAGACCCATTATGCGGTTCATTTCGTTCTCGCTGATCGGCTCCTTGGTCTTTTTGTCTTTGACAAATTCCAGCCCGCAGAACAGTCCCCGGCCCCGCACGTCCCCCACCAGGTCCATGTCGCTCAGCGATTTCAGACCTTCCAGCAGATAAGCGCCGACCACCCGGCTGTTTTCCACCAGCTTTTCTTCCTCGATAATCCGGGTGCTTTCCAGGGCTGCAGTCAATGCTCCGGCGCAGCCGCCGTAAGTGCTGATGTCCCGGAAATAGTTCATCCGTTCGGCAGGCTGATCGAACGAGCATAAAAATTTGTCGAAGATTTCCTGGCGGGCGACCGTGGCGGACAAGGGCATATAGGAGCTAGCCAGTCCCTTGGCCATGGTGACCAGGTCCGGGTCCACATCATAATGATCATGGCCCCAGAATTTTCCGGTCCGTCCGAACCCGCAGACTACCTCGTCGAAAACAAGGTAGACGCCGTACTTCCGGCAGATGGCCTGCAGGATCGGGTAGTACTCCTTCACCGGAACCATGATCCCGCCTCCGGCTACGATCGGCTCGACAATACAACCGCCCACCGTATCCGGCCCTTCCCTGAGGATCACTTCCTCCAGGCCGCGGGCGCAGTCGATTTCACATCCGGGGTAGCTTTTCCCGAACGGGCAGCGATAGCAGAGCATGTGGGGAAACTCGGCAAACCCTTCGGCAAAGGGCCCGAAATCCTGTTTCCGCTCCAGTTGGCCGGTGGCGCTCAGGGCGCCTATGGTGGTGCCGTGATAATCCCGGTCGCGATACAGAATCTTGTACTTCCCTTTACGAGCCGGATCGATATGGGACAGTTGGCGGATAATCTTAAAAGCCTTCTCATTGGCCTCGGAGCCGCTGTTGGAGAAAAACACCTTGCCCAAACGGGGCAGAAGCTCGATCAGTTTAGCCGCAAATTTGATGCTGGGGATATTGCCCACCGTCCCCGCATAATAGGGCAGTTTTATTAACTGATCGTATACCGCGGCAGCTATGCTCTCCCTGCCGTGCCCCACCATGACGCTCCAGACACCGCCGGACGTAGCGTCCAGGTATTCACGGCCCCGGATATCCTTGACCCGCAGCCCCTTGCCTTCCACGATGATCATCTGTTCGGACGTTTGAAAAGCCTTGTGGGATTTGATGTGGTGCCATAAGTAATCCCGGTCGCCACAAATCATCTCGTCAACATCATACGACAACCAATCTTTTTTATTATCCATAGCCTCCTCCATGTCTATGCAGGCTGTTGTTTTCTCTGCCTCGGTTGGTTTTTCTTAGTGCATAAATCCTTTTTGCTCACAATCCTTTCTCTTAAATTCCCGATTCGTCACTGCGCCGGTGCGCCTGGAATACAAACATCTCAGGAACATAATAAGAAAAGGAATACAAAATCGGCTTTTTGTTTGCATCAAAATCAATGGTTTCGATGTACATGAGCGGAGAATTAATACGAATTTTCAAAATATAAGAGAGTTTGTTATCGCTCATAATTGGTTTGAACCAACTTTCACCGTCATCAGACGTTTGACCGCATACTTCGCTTAAGAAATGGTAGAGAGAATGTTTATAATCATTCAGGCTTTTTTCTTCACCATGAGGAATAAATGATGCCGGGAAATAATCGAAAGAGTAAATAGCCGGATTTTCTCCGAGGGTACGTAATCGCTCTACCTCCCAAACTTCTTGCCCGGAAGGAATGTGAAGCTTTTCGGCGATCCTTTGAGTGGCGGGAATTTTTCTTAATTCCACTTTGGTGAAGCGGTCTTCCAGGCCGGCTCTTTTGAAGATGGTGGATATGGAAACAATGGAGGACAGGTCCTGAATGGGAACGGTCCTTTTATCGCGAACAAAGGTTCCGGACCCGTGACGGCGGACGATTAAGCCGTCGTCCTCCAATACTCGAAGGGCTTCTCTTAATGTAACGCGGCTGACTGAGAATTCCCTCGCTAACTCATTTTCCGAGGGGATTTTCTCATCGGGAGAATACCGGCCGCTCTTTATGTCATCCTGAAGAAAGCCCAGGACATCATGATAAAGGGCTTTCTTTATGATTTTTCGTTGATTATCGTCTTTCATGGCACTAAGTGTTTTCCTGCTTTTTGAGTATTTTTTTAACACTTCACTAAAAAACGGGCTGCTTTTTCTCTGTTTCCTGTTTTCCTTCGCCCTCCACGGTCATCCTTGAGGCAGTTGAACTTGAATCGAAGCTCCCTGCATCAAGGTGCGGTGAACCCCCCTTGCAAAGATTCCCCATAAGTCTATCTCCTTGGGCACCCATTAATACTTTTCATGAGGTGCCCCCCCTCTGTCGGTCACCTGATGACACGCCACCAGATGACCGGGAAATATCTCCCGCAAAGGCGGCAGCTTCGACCGGCATAGTTCGGGTGTTGCTTTGGAAAACGGACAGCGTTGGGCAAATCTGCAGCCGGGAGGAGGATCGATGGGACTGGGCGGGTCACCCTCCGCACGGACCCGGCGGTCCCTTTTTGCTTCCCCCGGCCTTGCCGACGGGACGGCCGAAAGCAAGACCCAGGTGTACGGGTGGAGGGGGCGTTTGAACAAGGCTAACCTGTCGGCCCGCTCTACGATTTTTCCGGAGTACATGACGGCAATTTCATCGCAGATATACTGGACGACCCCCAAATCGTGAGAGATGAACAGATAGGTCAGATGGTATTTCTGTTGCAGTTCGCGAAGAAGATTCAAGACCTGGGCTTGAATGGCCACGTCCAGGGCTGAAACCGGTTCGTCACATACGACGAGGTCCGGTTGACTGGCCAAAGCCCGAGCCACGCCGATGCGCTGGCGTTGGCCTCCTGAAAACTGATGAGGGAAATAAAACCGTTGTTCCGTTCTGAGTCCGACTTGCTCAAAAAGTTTATCTCCCCGCGCATTCCGTTTTAATTTGTCCCCCACCTCCAGAAAGTCCATGGGCTCACGGACAATTGCTCCGGCACGCAGGTGGGGATTCAACGACGAATAAGGGTCCTGAAAAATAAATTGCATGCGTCGACGCAACAACCGCAAGGCCTCGCCCTTGACATTGGTAATATTCTCATTGCCCAGAGTCACATTTCCCGAAGTTATGTTCACCAGCCTTAATATCCCCTGAGCGGTGGTGGTTTTGCCGGAACCGCTTTCGCCCACCAGCCCGAAGGTCGTCCCTCGCTTCACCTGGAAGGTTACGCCGTCCACCGCGTGGACCAGCGACGATTTGGCAAAGGGATGCTTACCGGGAAGGCGGAATTGTATTTTCAGGTCCTTGACGCGCAACAATATGTCTTCTTCGCGTTCACTGCCTGGAGAGGCGGCACTTTTGGGAGTTGCGGTGAAAGGGCGGGCCTCGTTATTTGGTCGGTCTTTCACTCTGATGGACTCACTCCGGGACTCCTCAAGCCAACAGGAAACAGTGTGTCCGTCTCCCTTGTCGAACGCAGGCGGCATTTCCCGGGTGCACTTGTCCATAACCTCAAAACATCTAGGGGCAAAGGGACAACCAACAGCCCTCAAAAGCAGGGATGGAACAACTCCCGGAATTTCAACCAGGGGGCGGCGCTCGACGGATGGTTCCTTCTCCAAGTGGGGCACGCAGGCGATGAGCGCGCGGGTATAGGGGTGGCGTGGATTGACCAGCACGAGGTCGACCGGGCCGTCCTCGACTTTGCGGCCGGCGTACATAACCGCCACCCTGTCGGCCATTTCGGCGATAGACCCCATATCATGGGTAATAAAAATGATGGCCGTCCCGGTCCGCCGCTGGATGTTTTTCAACAGATCAAAAACCTGGGCCTGGACCGTCACGTCCAGCGCCGTGGTCGGCTCATCGGCGATCAACAGTTTGGGATTGCAGGCCAAAGCCATGGCGATCATGACCCTTTGCCGCATACCGCCCGAGAGTTGATAAGAATATTCTTTCAACCTTCGTTCCGGAGCCGGAATATCCACGGCCCGCAGCATCTCGATTGCCCGCTCTCTGGCTTCTCTTTTCCCCAGGCCCTGATGAATTCTCACCGTTTCCGCAATCTGGTAGCCGACGGAGAAAACCGGGTTGAGCGACGTCATGGGCTCCTGAAAAATCATCGAGATATCTTTGCCCCGCACTTCACGGAGCTTCTTCTCACTAAGGGCCGTCAAATCCACCCCGTCCAAAACAATCTGGCCTGAAGCCACCCGGCCGGGCGGGGAAGGAACCAGGCCCATAATGGTCAAAGCGGTCACGCTCTTTCCGCAACCCGATTCACCCACGAGACCCAAGGTTTCATTACGGTCCAGGGAAATGTTCAGATCATTGATTACCGTAGCCACTCCCTGGCGTACTTCGAATTCCACCCGCAGGCCTCGTACTTCGAGAAGTTTGGTCTTGTCGGTCATAACTGTCTCAATTTTGGATTCAAGGCGTCTGTCAGACCATCCCCCACCAAACTGACGGCTAAAACGGTTAAAAAAATGGCCACCCCCGGGAATGTAACCGCCCACCACGACTCGAAGATGTAATCCCGGTTGGATCCGATCATGAACCCCCAACTCATAATGTTGGGGTCACTCAAGCCCAGATAACTCAAGCCGGCTTCGAATAGAATGGACACGCCGATGATCAAGGTGGCGGTCACGATCAAAGGGGGTAGAGCGTTGGGCAGAATGACCCGCCAGATAATACGCCGGTTGCGGGCACCTATCGAACGGGCCGCCAGGACGAATTCCCGCTCCCGGATCTTCAAAAACTCACCCCTGGCCAAGCGGGCCACGGCCGGCCAACTGACCAGTCCAATAGAAAGCGCCACGGTTACCAGCGAGGGAGAAAACATGGTCACTAAAACCATGGCGAACAGGAGCGGAGGCAAAACCTGAAAGAATTCGGTGACACGCATCAATATCCCATCCACCCAGCCACCGTAAAATCCGGCCGTGGCCCCCAAAACAACTCCGATCAGGACCGTACAGAAGGCCGCCCCCGCGCCGACCAGAAGCGTGGCTTTTCCACCGCAGATAATCCCCGCGAGAATATCCCGGCCCAGATAATCGGTACCCAACAAAAATCCTTCCCGGCCGGGAGGAGAAAGAGGGGCCGAGACCATGTCGAAAGGGTCGGTGGGATACAACAACGGGCCGACCGATGCGGTAAAAATAATGATCGCCAGCAGCCCCAGGCCGAAAAGAGCGGCTTTGTTCCTGACGAACATCCGCCACATCTCTTTCAACGGATGTTCGATTTCAATTTGCACTGCCGTAGCCTTAGATTCGCTTGGATCCATGAGATCTTTCTTTAGTTGGCCCCGGTATGAATACGGGGGTCGACCAATCGGTACAACAAGTCGGTCAAAAGGTTGGCAGCGATCACAATGAACGTGGAGAAAAAGAGAATTCCCAGGATGGTGGGGTAGTCGCGCCGCAAGATGGATTCAAAGGCAAGGCGCCCCAAGCCCGGCCAGTTGAAAACAGTCTCGACCAGCACGGCACCGGAAAACAAATAGCTTATCTGCAGTCCGGCCATGGTAATGATCGGCAGGACCGCATTTTTCAGGGCATGTTTGTAGACCACCCCACTTTGCCTGACCCCCTTGGCCCGGGCGGTCCGTATATAGTCCGCCCCCAGGACATCCAGCATGCTGCTTCTGGCGAGTCGGCTGTACTGGGCCAGGTAGACAATGCCCAAGGTCAGCATGGGCAGGACCAAATGGCGCATAATATCCAGGACCCGCTGAATGCCACCGGTGGCCCGGGCAATGTCGTACATGCCCGAAACGGGGAAAATGGGTATCACGGAGGCCAGCAGGATCAAAAGCATGATTCCGGTCCAAAAGATCGGTGCCGAGTAACCGACGAGGGAAAAAATCGTAATGAAGTGACTGAAAAGGCCATTGGGATTCTTCGATGCCAGGACTCCCAAAAAGGTCCCCAGAAAAAGAGCGAGGGTCTGGGCGGAGATAACCAGCAGAATCGTCGCGGGGACTCGATGCATGATCAATTCGGTTACCGGCCGGTTGAAATAAAATGAGTAGCCCAGATTACCGCGGGCCACTTCCTTGAGATAAACAGCCAGTTGCACGGCCACCGGTTTGTCCAACCCATAAGTGGCGCGTATTTCCCGTAATACCTCTTGAGTGGCCCCCCCCATTACCCCGGCGATGACTTCGGCCGGATCTCCGGGGGCCAGATGAATGAGCAGAAAGTTGAGCACCAGCACGGCGACAAGAAGGACGCAGGCGTAGATGACCCGCTTGGCCAAAAGAGTAAAAAATTTCATGGCGTAAGACCTTCTTCTTCGGCCCCCCGCCAGGAGAGCCCTTCAAAGCTCAACCTGACGGGGGGCGCCGAAAACGTTGCTTCGCTCGTTATTTTTCCCAATGCATTTCATTTAAAGGCGACATCAGACCCCATATGGTCGTATTCACCTTGCGCAGTTTCTTGTCATAGGCAGTGTAGGCCGGGGTGATATCAACAAAAGCGATAGGCGCATCGTCAACGACAATCTTCTGAAACTCGGCGTATAAGGCCTTTCGTTTGGCCTGGTCGAGTTCCATACCGGCCTTTTCCAGAAGTTCGTCCACTTTTGGATTGGAGTATTGGGTGGTGTTCGAGAAGATAACGCCTTTCTTAATATTGCTGCTCAGATAGGTTCGATGGACCCCGATAACCGGATCGCCCCAGTTATAGACGGTATCCCAGGTCAACTGAAAATCCCAATTGGAAACGAGCTTGGCCCAGGAAGGAAAATCAGGGGATGACCGGATGACAACGTCGATTCCGATTTTCTTCAACTGAGGTTTCAGGTATTCGGCCAGGTTTTTCTGCTGTTCGAGGACGCCGGGAATATAGTCCACGGTTAAGGAAAATCGCATGCCGTCGCCTTTTTTGGGATACCCGGCCTCATCCAGCAAACTGTTCGCTTTGGCCAGGTTCAGATCATAGTGTTGGACATCGGCAGTATAAAAGGGACTGGCTGGATCGATGGGACCGGTGGCCCGTTTGGAAAAGCCCAGAAGGAGGCTTTTCACGATGAAATCACGGTCGATGGCATAAGAAATCGCTTGACGGACCCGTTTGTCGTCCAGGGGCTTTTGTTTGACATTGAACTCCAGCCAGTTGATCGGACCTACGGCAGGAGCCGCAGTCTCCACCTTGATGAAGGGCAGCTTTTCATAGGGTTTGATCTCCTTTGCCTCGGTGACAAAAACGTCTATCTGGCCTTCATTGTTTTTCATGGCCGTAAGCCTGGTTACTGAATCGGGGATGATCTTTACGATAAGCTTCTTTATGTGCGGCGCTCCCAGGAAAAATTTGTCGTAGGCCTCCAGGATGTAATATTCACCCGGCTTGTACTCCACGAATTTGAAAGGCCCGGAACCTACCGGCGTCATGTTCATGGGATGGGTTTTTATATCCTGGCCGTCTCCGAAGACATGCTTGGGAATAATGGGACACAACGCCTGGGACATGGCCAGGAGAATGGCCGGATGGGGATGGGACAGATGGATCACCGCCGTGTGCGGATCCGGTGTATCGATCTTCTCCACTGGGGCGAACATCGTCTTGAAGGGATGATTATTTTTTATCGTCATGATGGAGAAGGCCACGTCTTCGGAAGTAATGGGCTTTCCGTCATGAAATGTGGCGCCCTTCACCAGATTCAGGGTTACCGTCAAGCCATCCTCGGAAATCTTCCAGCTCTTGGCCAGGTAGGGATGGGGCTGCCATTTGTCATCGAACATGATGGGGCTGGCGAACAACTGAGCCGAAGGAAACATGGTCGCGGCTCCGGATTGAACCGCACCGTTAAAATGCCGGGGGGCTTGATTGACGAGCGCCACTACCGTTGTCGGGTCTGGATCCGCAGCAAAAGCCATTGTGGAAATGGACACGAAGGCAGTGATAATCATGACTCCCGCCAGGACCAATAATCCCAATTTTTTCATCTTCCGGCACCTCCCTTGGTCTTGAGTAATTGTTGTTTTAACGCTCATCACCTCGGACTGTTCGATAGAAGGGTGCAGACGGCTAGTGGATCAGGCCATAGACTTCCCGTCCCCCCATAACCGTGGCCAGCACCCGGATATCCTTTATCTTTTCCGGAACACACGTGAGCGGATTATCCGACAGGACAATAAAATCCGCCAATTTGCCCTGTTCGATAGACCCTTTGAGATGCTCCTCGAAACTGCACTTCGCCGCCGTAACCGTATAGGCCTTCAGGGCTTCCAAAACCGGAATCCGCTCCTCCGGGCCAAGGACTTTCCCTTGACGGGTCAGCCGATTCACCGCGGTGTGGATGGAAAAAATGGGGTCCAGCGGCGTTACCGGAAGGTCCGAGTGCAGCACGAACTCAAGGCCGGCGTTCAAGGAAGAACCCAAGGGATCGATACGTCGCGCCCGCTGCGGGCCCAAAAAGGTGGATAGGTGACGGTCTCCCCAATAGTAGACGTGATTGACAAAATAG
The DNA here is from genome assembly GCA_963826125.1 of uncultured delta proteobacterium. Lineage (GTDB taxonomy): Bacteria > Desulfobacterota > Desulfarculia > JACQYL01 > CAWGVV01 > CAWGVV01. The sequence goes on from CAWGVV010000002.1 coordinate 360,303, forward strand.
TTGGGAATCACTCCCAGCGCCTTCATGCGCCTGATGTGATCGTTTGAAGCGGTCTGGCAGTGAATAATCATATGGCGGGAATCGCTACGCGGACATGATTTTTGTGCTTTCTCCATGGCCTGCAGAACGGACTCGATGGCCCGGTCTCCATTGGCGTGCACGGCCAATTGAAGGCCGGCGCGGTGATACGTGTCTACCAACCTGTCCAAACCCTCTTGAGGAATAATAAGGTCGCCCCTGAACCCGGGTCGGTTATGGTAATCCTCCCCCAGGGCGGCGGTAAGGCCTTGAATGGAGCCGTCCTGAAAAAGCTTGACGCAGCCCAATTGCAAGGAATCGGAACCAAAACCTCTTCCCAGCCCCAATGCAATGAGCTTGTCGTAGTGGTCGTGCATTATGGTCAAATAAACTCGTAAGTTCAGTTCCCCACCTTCATCCAGCTCGCGATAGGTCTGAAAAACTTCACGGGCATCCCCCGCATATCCTATGGCCGAGTCGTGGATACTGGTTACCCCGCATTGATGGCAATACCGGACTGCTTCAGGGAATGCCCTTTTAAAATCAGAGAGGGTGGGGGTCGGAATATGTGAGGCGACCAGCTTCATGGCCGCCGGTTCAAGCAACAAGCCGGTGGGCGCGTCGCGCTCGTCCTTGTGGATTTTGCCGCCGGCGGGTTGGGGAGTTTCGGGTCCGATGCCGGCGATCTCGAGCGCTTTGGAATTGGCATAGGCAAGGTGGCCGGATATATGATGGACCAGGATCGGATGCTGTGAAGATACCTCGTCCAGGTCGGTCCGGGTCAGATGCCTTTTTTCGGCGATAAGGGTATCGTCATAACCCCATCCCTTTATCCATTCTCCAGGTTCGGCCTTTCCCACCTTTTCTCCGAGGTGGGCTTTCACATCCTCAATCCTGTCATTGGCCTCCGGACGACAGTCTGCCGCCAGTAGAGTCATGGCGTACGAGGACAGGTGATTATGGGTCTCAATAAAACCTGGAGCAACGGTTTTCCCTTTCAGGTCGACGACTTCTGCCCCATCTTCAGCCCATCTGTTTATTTCGTCGCCGGAACCCACGGCCAGGAATCGGCCCTCGAAAACGACAAAGGCGGAGGCTTCCGGCATTGCCGGATTCATGGTCACTACTTTTCCATTCCGAAATACCTTCAGCATGGGTATCTTCTTTTGATTGATAGATGTGGATGGATTTTATTGCGTCGAGTCTTTAGTCGTTTAGATGTCTAACCTCTAGTTGAACGTTTCTTGCTTGTCAAGGGAAAAGTCTTCCTGAAAAATTTGGCGGCTTTGGAGCGAGGGTCCGGGCCTGCGTCCGGAAAGAAGTACGAGGCGGATGAAAACAACCACTGACGGCCGAACCACCGCCCAAGCAAGGCCGATTCAGGACTTCTGCGTAAATTAAGTTCACCGCTAAAAAAAGGGGTAGGGGGGGTATTGCTCTCTTTTCAATAAATTTTCCTTCTCTGGTTGACTCATTCGGTTTGAATGACCGATGGCAGCCGGAGGCTCCGTTTTCCTATTGATTTATTCGGAAGATGATGATTTCCGGCGACCGAGGAATGCTTGGAAAGCCTCTCTTGCCTCGGGCGAGGTCAAGCACTTCCCGAACTCGATCGACTCTTCTTCTATGATCGGTTTCAAAATCTCCTCGCGTCCGCGTTTCATCAAAGCTTTGGTCAGGCATACCGAGGCGGACGGCTGGGCTGCGAGGTTACGTGCTGTTTCCCAGGCAATGGGAATCAGTTCCTTTTCAGCGCAAACGCGATTGATTAATCCGATCTCATAAGCCTTCTGCGCATCGAAAGGTTTGCCCAGTAGGAATATCTCAGCTGCACGCTGGTAACCTGCAAGTAAAGGCAGAAGAAAGCTGGAACCCATTTCCGGGCAGAGGCCGAGATTGACAAAAGGTAGATGAAAGACGGACTTCGTGTCGGCAAAGACCAGATCACAGTGGAGCAACATGGTTGCGCCGATCCCGATTGCCATTCCGGATACCGCGGCGACAATGGGTTTCTTGGCTTGGCTGACGGCCGGTACAAACGGATTCCTCAACCGTTCCTTGCCCTGGGAGATGTTTTTAAAATCGACGAGATCGTTTCCGGCGCAAAAGCAATTTTCCGTCCCGGTCAGAAAAACTACCCGTATGCCAGGATCTTGATCGGCCTGAATGAAGGCATCGGCCAATGCCCGGTACATCTCAAAGGTGAGGGCATTCTTCTTCTCAGGCCGGTTCATTTGAATACGCATGATGCCGTCCAATGAATCGACGATAATGTGCTTTATGGTTTCCTCGCCAGCCATAATGACGTTTCCTTCCTTTTTCGGCACTGATGTATGCTTCCTTGTTCTGCTCATTTTCTCATGTAAATTCCGTTACCACTGAGAGAAAAACCGCTACGATCATCTCACCCCGCCTTCCTCTCCAGACTCCGGTACTGGATCGCTTCGGCGATATGCGTCGGCGTGATCCGGTCGCCGGCGTCCAGGTCGGCGATGGTGCGAGCGATTTTTAAAATACGGTGGTAGGCGCGGGCCGACAATCCCATGGATTCCATGGCCCGTTCCAGCAGGGTGAGGGACGTGTTGTCCAGTTTGCAGAAGCGGGTGATGTGGCGGTTTTTCATCTGGGCGTTACAGTAGATTCTGTCGTTGCCGAGGCGTTCGCGCTGCACGGCCCGTGCGCGTTCCACCCGTTCCTTGACCACGGCCGAAGACTCCCCAACCGTGTCGATGGAGAGGTCCCGGTAGTCCACGGCCGGCACTTCGATCTGGATGTCCATCCTGTCCAATAAAGGCCCGGAAATGCGGGAGCGGTACTGCGCCACCAAACGCGGACTGCACTGGCATTCGTGTTTGCGGTCTCCCAGGTACCCGCAGGGGCAGGGATTCATGGCGGCCACCAGCATGAACCGCGCGGGATAGGTGATGGACACCACGGCGCGTGAAATGGTCACATGCCCGTCTTCCAGGGGCTGGCGCAGGACCTCCAGCACGTTTTTGCGGAATTCGGGAAGTTCGTCCAGAAACAGCACGCCGTTGTGGGCCATGCTCACTTCGCCCGGACGCGGCACCTGCCCGCCCCCGATAAGCCCCGCGTCGGAAATGGTGTGGTGGGGAGCGCGGAACGGGCGCACGGTGACGAGCCCACGGTCCTTGGGCATCATGCCCACCACGGAATAGATCTTGGAGGTTTCGAGGGATTCGTCGAAAGTGAGGTCCGGCAGGATGGTGGGCACCCGGCGGGAAAGCATGGTTTTGCCGGACCCCGGGGGGCCGACGAGAAGAACATTATGCCCGCCCGCGGCCGCCACTTCCAATGCGCGTTTGGCCAGTTCCTGGCCCTTCACTTCGCTGAAGTCCACCATGTCCCGGTCGCCGTCGGAAAACGTGCCGAAGGGATCGGCGGATACCGGTTCCAGCGGCGCGCTGCCGTTCAGGAACTGCACCGTTCGGCTGAGCGAATCCACGCCGTACACTTCGATCCCCGACACCACGGCGGCTTCGGCCGCGTTTTCACGGGGCACGACGATCCCGCGCAGCTTGTTGTCTCGCGCGTGGATGGCCATGGAGAGCACGCCACGGACCGGCTTCACTCGTGCGTCGAGGGAGAGTTCCCCCACGATGAGGTAACGGGTGAGCGGCTCCTTCTTCACCGCTCCCTCCGCGGCCAGAATGGCCAGGGCGATAGGCAGATCGAAGGCCGCGCCTTCCTTACGCACGTCCGCCGGTGCCAGATTCACCGTGATGCGGTCGTCGGGATAGCTGTAGCCGGAATTCTTGATGGCCGCTTTCACGCGGTCCTTGGATTCGCGCACGGCTCCTTCGGGCAACCCCACCGTGGCGAAATAGGGCAGCCCACCCGCGATGTCCAGTTCAACTTCCACCGTGTAGGCGTCCACGCCCAGCACCGCACTGCTTAATACCTTGGCCAGCATGAGATCGTCCGCTCCCGTGTTGCAGGGCTTCACATCCATCGTTTATAGCAGACCGCGCAAACCGGAAACAACTCTCAAATACGCCACCAAGATCCTTTTGGGACTGCCCTCCTCGAGTATTCCGCGAAGTATTCGTTTCGCTGGGTGATATGTACTTCGCCTAACTTGGCACACAGGTTTGCCTTTTCCGGTATTAGGTTTTAGACTAGTGTCAGACAGGTTTGAATGGAGGTTGTATTATGCAAACAGTCGGAGCCTACGAGGCAAAAACGCATCTCGCCCAACTCCTGGCGCGTGTAGCCAAAGGTGAAAAAATCACTATCACCAGACACGGCGTTCCTGTGGCGGTCCTGCAACCCGTCGATTCTTCTGAAAAGACGCCCGTGCGTGACGTCATCGATCAGATAAAGCAGTTCCGCAAGGGGCATCGACTTGAAGGGCTTTCCGTTCGTGAAATGATCGAGGAAGGAAGGCGCTGATGTCTGACCGGTTCGTCGTAGACACGTCGGTGGTCATGGCTTGGTGCTTCGAAGACGAGCAGGACGGTTATGCGGAGGCTGTCATCGAGAGCCTCGAAAATCGGGAAGCCCTTGTCCCCCGCCATTTGTGGCAATGTCCTGATCATAGCGGGAAGAAGAAAGTCTCTCTGCCAGCTGACAGGTCCATTTTCTTGCACTCTTGAACGGTTTCGCTCACCACGGTAGAACTGGAATTGTAGAGCGCCAATAGAACTGATTGACAGCTTTTCCTGACTACATGTAGAATGCACAGATAAGCCGTAAGAGCACAAACCGTTTCCCTTCGTGATAATAAATCTCGTTCTCTTTAAGTTCGCGCATCATAAGTAGTGAGAATGTTCGAACTACATTGCACTTCGGAATAAAGGTACCCAAGTAACAGTCCTATTTCTTCGATTCGGTCGACCAGAAACCTTTACAGGTCCTGCAGCCCAGAAAAGAGGGAGCGAAGCTTTCGGTACCGAGTGAGCAAATGCCAATGATAAACCGAGGCTTCGCATTCCTAACGCACACTCTCGCACCTTGGCATTTGGCCAATCGCCCCAACTTGCGGTATCTTTCTTCATTTTCAGGTAATTGTAGAAGAGTTGGTACCCGACTTTCTTACAGAACTGAACCGCCTTTTCCCGTTCTTTTTCACACGTACCCCATACTTTAGGGTTGGAGAATGCAGGTAACCTCATGTATTTTTCTGGACAAGCGATGACATCAGTTTCGCCTTCCCTACGCCAAAAATTCTTACTAGCGAGAGATTTCTCCCCTTCGAAGGTGAGCACCCTTATTTCTTCGCCCGTATTAGAAACTTCTATGCAGTCTGAGAGACCTTGACTGTCCAAATATTCCCGCAACACCGTGGCACCAAACTCAGAATGAACAGCAAATCTGAACTGGATGTTCTTGCCAAGAATGGAGGATGAATCACTAAGAGCGGGTATTTTTTGATTTCTTCCGGACGGGCACTTATTCAGAAGTGAGTTCAGAAGGCTTCGTGATTCAGTTGCAGAGAGGAGGCAGTCCTCAACGTAAAGAACATTTTGAGTATTATTGTCTTCCAAACATGACCGAAGATCACTCAGAGTAGGCAACGGTTGCAACGGTTCGCTGGCTCTGAGTTCTGAGAGCTTCTTCTGAACCAAGTTCTGAATCACCCCACCGCTCTTGCCAAATTCATGAGAATTGAAGCAGATATACTGGAACCCGGAAATTTCATCTTTTTTGAGCGAAAGAGCTTCAGCAAGTCTTGGCTCTGTCCAAAAATCTAGCGACCTTAAAAGATTCTCACCAATCCACCTGTAATTGCCGAGATTTTCAAATTGCTGTATCCACTCCTTTAGGGAACCATAAGAAATGTTACCATGGCTATATTTACTTAGAGTAGCCTCAATGCTACTAAGCCAATCTAATCTGAACTCTCCTAGAGCCTCCTTTATCCTTTCCTTCAAGAAAGCAAAATCGCTAGTACAATATTCCAATTGCCAGTTCTCGCCTCTACGCTCAGAATAAGGTATATCTTGCTGTCGGCACACAAAAATTCGAAAGTTAATGCCTTGATGTTTGGAAGTTAAGCCTTGCCTTATTGCTGTCTTGGAAAGGAGATTGTTATCACGAAGGAAATGGTTTGGAGTTTCAAGTAATATAAAGTGCTCGTCTTGATCCCATGCTGGCTTGGCATATTTATCTAGCAAATCTCGAAATTTTCGAGATTCCTTGAATGGTGTGATAATTAATATTCCCCCCCGACGCATATTGGTATCTTCGTCAGCGACGCAGCAAAGCATCCAACATAATCCCTAGAGGAAGCCATAGTTGGCGAAGTTCTGCTTCGCTCATGGTATCAACGCAGGCGCGGACGATTTCTCGGATGCCGGTAGGCATCGGCAAAAGGTGAGTACTGCCAGCAACTCTTTCGGGAGATAATGTTTCTTCCCTTAGTAGCTTCTTTCGCCTAAAGCCCCTCACATAAGAAGCAAACCCTTCAATCTCATCTTCATCCAATCCCAGAGATTTCAGCCTCTCTTCGAGGAACTTATTTAACATGATCATACGCAGTGAAAGCAGGCGAGCATGGGCGGTTTTCCCTCCACGACTTCCAACTTCTTTAGAAAAAGGCAACCAGAAATTGTTTCCTTTCAGTTCAAATTCTTCGGCGTTTTGAGGGAACTCGCTCTGTATAAAAAGAGAGGCAATTTTTCGATACTCATCTTCAGTAACCTTCTGTACCTCACAATATCCTTCTGGAATTTCCTCCCCCTCTGATAGCACAACCAATTTTTTGTTATCCGGGGAAAAAAACAATCTCTCCCGCAACATCGGATTGCTAAACGCCCTCCAGGGGTTTTTTCTTTCGCTTTCTTTCTCTCCCGCCCCTTTAGAGACGCCAGCGGGAATGTCCCCAAGCCTTTTTCTATGTGTGTAGACGTTATCCATTCCGGATTTTCCCGTCGATATTACATTAGTGCATCTCGCTTCGATAAGGCCCCGTATTCCTCCAAACTTTTCTTTGACATCTAAATCCCTTATCTGGTCACTAAAAAATTCCCCAAGCTCAGTTCCTAAGACTTGGGGGGCAGGGTGCTTCAGGCAAAAATTTTCTATGTCTGTTACTATTCGCCCAATATTTTCATCATAACTGTCCATCACTTTCCCCACTTTTACAAAATAAAAAACCCACCAATTCAGTGGGTTTTATAAAAAAATACCGACTTTAGCTACATTATGATAAATTACTAAAATAAAATCACCGACAAGAACAATTTTTCGTTGTATCATTGCCGTAGCCCCACGCGGAGTCCTGACGAAGGGCTCGCGATGCGAGTCATCCTTTTTTTGGACAACCCCCTAGAACTCATGCTCTAGGCGCTCCGGGAACATAAATTCCCCATCGCCAAATGTAAAATAACACCCCGACCACTCTTCGTCAAGCATTTTTGATATTGTCAAATTTTTAGGTACAATCAAGTCCTAGAACTTAAGAAGCCGTCGATCCACGCATGCCTAAAAGATTACCTTAAGCTTGACGTGTCGTCCACGTGAATTCCTTTCGTGATGCTTTGAGCGGCTCACGATCGCCAGGTCACGGCCGACTCCTGGATATGTCAAACTTTTCAGCCTCCCCGACGAAGCCGGGGGAACACCCCTTACGTTAGCCGCTAAGTAATACATCGACCCAAAGCGCGCTCGGTAAGTTCTTCCAGAAATCAAGGGTTATCATCTACACCCTCTCCGGCACGGAAAACGGCAGAAACACGTCCACGCGCTTTCCGCCCAGTTGGCCCTGTTTCATGTCGATACGGCCGCCGTGCCAAGCCACGATTTTCCGGGCCGTGGGCAATCCGAGCCCGGCGCCGAAAGTGCGGGAGGTGAGGATGGGATCGGTGAGCACCGGCAGGACCGAATCGTCAAACGGGGCTCCGTTGTCTTCTATGGACACGGAAACTTCGTCCCGGGAGCGGTGCGTCTGGATGGTGAGGACCAAGCGGCCGTCGGTATCGTTTATGGAATGGACGGCATTGCCGATGAACTGAGCCAGCACCCGCTTCATGCCCGTGGTATCGAGGTAGATGTCGGGAACGTCGTCGGGGTCGTACTGTTTCACCACGGAGACGTTTTTCTCCTTGATGGGCTGGCGGAATTCTTCGAGCGCCTCCTCGGCGAGCAGCGAAAGGTTCATGGCGTGGAAGTCCGGCTGGTAGTGCCGGCTGAAGTCGCTCAGTTCATGCAGCACGTGATCGATGCGGGAGGCTTCCTGCAGAATCATGGAGATGTATTCGCTCTTGACCGCTCCGGTTTTGGACAGCCGGTGGACGAACCCGCCCAGGCTGAGCAGCGGATTGCGGATTTCGTGCGCCACCGCCTGCAGGGCCGACTCGATGGCTTTGTCCCGCGCCTGGGCAATCTGTTCGTAGGAGCAGGAATCCCCCGAGCCGAACTGTGACTCGGCGCGGTCCAGGAACATTTGGATCTGCCCGGCCATGTGAAAATTGAGCTTCTGCAACGCCTGATTGGCCCGTTCCATGACGGCCAGCAGATCTTTTTCCTTATCGGACTCCAGTTCCATGGCCGATGCCGTCTGTTCCATCCGCATGATGGCGTCGATGAGGATGTCGTTTATGGCGTGTGGAGTAACGTGGTAGAGCTTGTAGCCGTTCTTGTGCAGGGCGTAGAGGCTGTTTCCCTCGGTGAACAGGGTTTCGGACCCCAACCGGGCCAGTTCGCACAGGCGCGCCAAGGGCGACGCCTCATCGTGAAAGGCCTTGGTGCCGAAAAACGACTGTACTTCGATGAGCCGTGCGGGAAACCGCCATTTGGTGAGAATTATCCGGCCCGCTTCCCGGTGGTCGATGGCCAGCGCGTTTCTTTCCCACTGGAGGAGCTGTTCGGTGGGGGGCCGGCCCCGCGGATAGCTTCCGCGTTCCTCGGGAGAAAGTGCGGTGTAGAGCATCAGTTGGCCGATTTCCAGGATGAGGGCGGCCACGAAGGCTTCCTCCGCCGGGATTTCGCCGATTTTCAACGCAAGTTCGTGGGCGATGAGCGCCCGATAGAGTGATATCTTCCAGAAGCCGTCATAGTCCATGCCCCCCTGCACTCCCAGGGGGAAGGTGTCGCGGAGCGACAATCCAAGCGCAATGCTCCTCACCCGCTCTATCCCCAGAAGGACCACCGCCCTGGACAGAGTGGACACTTTGGTGCGCTGGGCGTAGAAGACGCTGTTGCACAGTTTCAGCACGCGGGTGGTGAGGGAAGGGTCCTGGCCGATGAGATCGGAGATGTCCCTGACCGTGCAGGATTCATCGGAGGCCGTTTCGATGAGCCGGACGGTCAAAGGAGAAAGCGAAGGCAGAGCTTCGCCTTCCTCGATACGCTTGAGTATTTCGACCCGTCTCCCCGGCATACTGCTACCTTTGGCGCGGCTCGGTTAGTGCTCCCGAAGTAGTCGTCGGACCTCCTCCAGAGCTTCCGCGATATGTTCCTTGTCCGGCCCCCCGGCCTGGGCCATGGCGGGCTTGCCGCCGCCTTTGCCCCCCACTTTCCGGGCGGCCTCCCCCACGATGTTTCCGGCATGGAAACGGGCGGTGAGGTCGGGGCTGACCATGGCCAGCAATACCGCCTTGCCGTCGACGGCCGCGCCCAGCACCATGACGCCGCTCTTCATGCGGTCGCGGATGCGGTCGCCCAGTTCCCGCAATTGCCGGTGATCGGAGACGGAGACTTCCGTTGCCAGCAGGGGGACGCCGTTGATTTCCCGCACCTGCTCGAGCAATCCGTCGATCCCCTTGGCCGCATCCTGCACCTTGAGGTCGGCGATCTCCCTTTCCAGCCCCCGTTGCCGGGCCAGCAGCTTTTCCACCTTGTCCACAACGTCTTCCGGCCCGGCCTTCACCAGGGACGCCACCTGCTTGAGGGCGCGTTCGCCGGCGCGCAGATAGTCCATGGCGCCGGGGCCGGTGAGGGCTTCGATGCGCCGGATGCCCGCGGCCACGCTCGATTCGGAGAGAATCTTGAACAGCCCGATTTCACCGGTGGTGGAGGTATGGGTGCCGCCGCACAGTTCCGCGCTGAAGTCCGCGATGGACACCATGCGCACGCGGTCGCCGTAGCGTTCTTCAAAAAGCGCCATGGCGCCGGTTTTGGCGGCCTCCTCCATGTCCATTTCCGTGGTGCCCACGGTCATGTTCTTCCAGATGGCGCGGTTGACTTCGTCTTCCACGGCCCGGAGCGTTTCGTCGTCAATGGCTTGGAAATGGCTGAAGTCGAAGCGCAGCCGATCCGGCGCCACCAGGGACCCGGCCTGTTTCACGTGGGTGCCGAGGATTTTCCGGAGCGCCGCGTGGAGCAGGTGCGTGGCCGTGTGGTTCCGCGCCGTGTTGCCGCGGATTTCCTCCTCGTAGGCCACTTCCACATCGTCGCCCACGGAAAGTCCGCCCTTTTTCATCACTCCGTGGTGTACCACGAGTTCGCCGGCATACTTGACCGTATTTCCCACTTCCATGAGCGCTTTCGGGGTGCGGATCACGCCCACGTCGCCCACCTGGCCGCCGGACTCCCCGTACAGGGTGGTTCGGTCCAGCACCACTTCGGCCGCATCGCCTTCGCCGATTCCGTTCACCGGCCCCCCGGCGGTCACCAGCGCAAGCACCTTGGCCGACGTCCGCTGCTGGTGGTATCCAAGGAAGGGCGTCTGCACCCCCTTGGAGAGCAGGTCGCGGTACACTTCGGGGATTTCCTGCTCGCCGCTCCCCTTCCACGACTTGCGGGACCGTTCGCGCTGCTTCTCCATTTCCCGGGTGAATCCCGCCTGATCGACGGTGAAGCCTTCTTCCCTTCCCACGTCGAAGAGCACGTCCAGCGGGAAGCCGAAGGTATCGTAAAGTTTGAAGGCCAGCTCCCCCGGCAGGGCGGTCACGTTCCGTTTCCGGAACGCCTCGATCTGGTCATACAGCAGCGCCAGCCCGTTCTCCAGGGTCTGGAGGAAACGTTCTTCTTCGTTCAGGATGACTTTGGACACGAAATCGTGGGACCCGGCCAGTTCGGGATAGGCCCCTTGCATGGTTTCGACCACTTCCTTGGACAAGTCGAACATGAACGGCTTGTCGAGGCCGATGGCCTTGCCGTAACGAACGGCCCGGCGCAGAATGCGCCTGAGCACGTATCCGCGGCCCTCGTTGGACGGAAAGATGCCGTCGCTGATGAGGAACGTCACGCTGCGGATGTGGTCGGCGATGACGCGCATGGACAGGTCCGACTTGGTGTCGTCGCCGTACTGCTTGCCCGATATCCCTTCGAGGCGCCGGAAGATGGAACTGAACAGGTCCGTTCCGAAGTTGGTCTTCTTGCCCTGCAGGACCGCCGTGATGCGTTCCAGCCCCATTCCCGTGTCGATGCTGGGCCTGGGCAGCGGCTTCATGACCCCGGTTTCGTCGCGGTTGTACTGCATGAACACCAGGTTCCACAATTCCAGGTAGCGGTCGCAGTCGCAGCCGGGCGCGCAGTCGGGGCGATCGCACCCCATTTCCGGTCCCTGGTCGATGAGGATTTCGGAACAGGGGCCGCAAGGGCCCGTATCGCCCATGGCCCAGAAATTATCTTTCTCGCCCAGGCGGATGATACGATCTTCCGGCAGCCCGACGTCCTTGTGCCATATATCGTACGCATCGTCGTCATCGCGGAACACCGAGGCGTAGAGCTTGTCCTTGGGCAGGCCGTATCCTTCAGTGAGTAGTTCCCATGCGAAATGGATCGCTTCCCGCTTGAAGTAATCGCCGAAGGAAAAGTTGCCCAGCATTTCGAAGAACGTATGGTGCCGGGCCGTATAGCCGACGTTCTCCAGATCGTTGTGCTTGCCGCCGGCGCGGACGCACTTCTGCGAGGTCGATGCGCGGACGTAATCCCGTTTTTCATCGCCGAGGAACACTCGTTTGAACTGCACCATGCCCGCGTTGGTGAACAGAAGCGATGGGTCGTCCTTGGGCAGGAGAGGCGAACTCTTCACCACCCGGTGGTTCCGCTGCGCAAAGTAGTCGAGAAATCGGGCCCTGATTTCGTTGGAGGTCATGCAACTTCCTCGTTCCCGGCCGCCTGTTCGTCTCGGGGGAGAAGGCCGAAATGGATTTTAATGCGCCGTTCGATTTCCACGGAAAGATCGGGATTCGCTTCCAACAGCGTCTTCACGTTCTCCCGACCCTGCCCGATGCGTTCCTCTCCGTATGAATACCAGGAACCGCTCTTGTCGATGATGCCCGCGGTAACACCGAGGTCCACCAGATCTCCGCTGCGGGAAATGCCCTTGGCATAGGTGAGGTCGAACTCCGCTTCCTTGAAAGGCGCAGCGATCTTGTTCTTCACCACTTTCACTCTTGTCCGGCTGCCCACCATATCCTGGCCGTCCTTGAGAGCCCCCGTCCTTCGAATGTCCAGACGCACCGAGGAATAAAACTTGAGGGCGTTGCCGCCGGTGGTGGTTTCGGGGTTGCCGAACACCACGCCGATCTTCATACGGATCTGGTTGATGAAGATCACCGACGCCTTGGATTTGCTGATGATGGCCGTGAGCTTGCGCAGGGCTTGGGACATGAGGCGGGCCTGCAGCCCCATGTGGGCGTCGCCCATCTCCCCTTCGATTTCCGCCCGGGGAACGAGAGCAGCCACCGAATCGATAACCAATACGTCGATTGCCCCGCTGCGGACCAGGATTTCGGCGATTTCCAGGGCCTGCTCGCCGTAGTCCGGCTGGGAAACCAGCAGATCGTCGGTGCTCACCCCGAGCTTGCGGGCGTACCCCACGTCCAGGGCATGCTCGGCATCGATGAAGGCCGCGATTCCCCCGGCCTTCTGCGCTTCCGCAATAATGTGCAGGGCCAAGGTCGTCTTGCCGGACGATTCCGGACCGAAAATTTCGACAATGCGCCCCCGCGGCACTCCCCCCACGCCGATGGCGATGTCCAGGGCCAGCGAGCCGGTTGAAATGGCGGCAACGTCCACCACTCGGCCGTCCCGAAGCCGCATAATGGACCCTTTTCCGAACTGACGCTCGATCTGCCCCAAGGCGACGTCGACCGCCTTTTCTCGTTCACCTTCTGCCATACGGCCTCCTTAGCCTTTCCGATTCTCCGTTCCCGTCGTCATTTCCACTTCCGCCAGGGGCGTGTACCGGGCTCCGTCGGGAAAGAGGTCGCTCTTGAAAAGAATGAGTTTTGTTACCATAAACGGAACGGGGCGTGCAAGTCCGACACGTGCGAAAAGCTCTTTTAACCCTTGGATATTTTTTTGTATTTTTACCCGTCCCAGGGTGAGGTGCGGCCGGAAGGCTCTCCCCTCCGGCACAAAGCCCAGAGGCGACAGCTCCCGGTCCAGTTTTTTCTTTATTTCAGCCAGTTCGGCGACATCGCCGTCCAACCCCACCCAGACGACCCGGGGCCTGGACGGATCGGGAAACGCTCCCACGTCCGAAAGACGGAGCGACAACGGCCGCGCGCCCTCGGCCGCTTTTCCAACGGCCCCATGGATGTCGGGAACCTGCTCTTCAGGGATGTCTCCCAAGAAGCTGAGCGTGAGATGTATTCCGGCAGGTTTCACCCACCGCACTCCCGGCACCGAGTCCTTCAATGCGTTCTGAATCGCCGCCAGGGACGTTCTCACCTCGGTGGGCAGTTCAAAGGCGATGAAAGAACGGATCATGGGCAGCGTATCTCCTTATCCAGTCCAGCGCCGTATGGGCACTGAGCATCTTGATCCGGGAGCGTCCCCCTTTGAAGTGGTGCAATTTGGACACCACGCCGTGTTCCGTGGCCAGCCCTATGTACACCGTGCCCACCGGTTTTTCCTCCGAGCCCCCGCCGGGTCCGGCGATTCCCGTCACCGCCAGCCCCAGGTGCGTGGAACTCACCGCGCGCACCCCCGAAGCCATGGCTTCCGCGGTCGGGCCGCTCACGGCCCCATGCCTCTCCAGCACTTCGGCGGGTACTCCCAGTTCCTCGATTTTAGCGCGGTTGCTGTAGACGATGAATCCGCGCTCGAAGTAATCGGAGCTGCCAGGAACCTCGGTGACGAGGTGTCCGATGAGGCCTCCGGTGCACGATTCGGCCACGGAAAGGGTTCGGGCTTCGGCTTTCAACAACCGGCCCACCGTTTCGGCGATGGTGTCTTCGTCGCGGCCGATGATGTACTCGCCGATCCGCTTTTCGGCCTCGTTCTCCGCAGCCGAGAGTCCGGCGTCCACCAATTCCCGATCATCGCCCCGGCAGGTGAGCACCACGTGTACTTCCGGAAAATTGGGATAGTATCCGATGGAAAGCCCCGGCAGCGTCCTCTCCATTCCCGAGAGGCAATGGCCCACCTGGTGCTCGGCGACCCCGAAGAGCTTGAGGGTGCGGACCGCGCAATATTCGGCTCCCTCTTTTCCCAGCAGCGCGGGGATGATGAGCCTGTCCAGCAGATAACTCATTTCGTCGGGCACGCCCGGCAGAAAAAAAATCGGCACGCCCCGTTCCACCAGGGAAAAACCGCACATGTTTCCATCGGTATCCATCAACGTGGCGTCCCGCGGCAACCAGGCCAGCTTCTCCAGCGTGTCGTTCCAAGGGATTTTGCTCTTTTCCAAAACCTCTTTGATGCGTGCCAGCAGTCGTTCGTTGAGGACCAGGGGCCTTCCCAGCACTCCGGCCACGGACTCGGCCGTGACGTCGTCGTCGGTGGGGCCGAGGCCTCCGGTGACGATGATGAAATCCGACCGCGCCAGCGATTCCTGAAGACAACGGGCGATTTCCCGTCCGTCGTCGCGCACCGTGGAGACGGCGTCGACGCGGAATCCGGCGGCCGAGAGCCTGCTCGCGGCGTACCATCCGTTCAGGTTCATGACACGTCCGGAAAGCAGTTCGTCCCCGATGGTGATGATTTCACCGTGCATCGGCCGTGTTGATGTTCTTTCGTTCGTCATGTCTTTGCCAGCAGATAGAGTACGAGGTGAAGCACGCCGCAGCCGTAAATGCCTGCGCCCACGTCGTCGGCCACCACTCCCGCCCCTCCGGGCAGCCGCTCAAGGTAGCGGATGGGGAACGGTTTGAGCACGTCGAAAAAGCGAAAGAGCAGGAACGCCGCACAAACGGAGAACAAAGTGGGCGTTACCGCGGCCATGGTCGTCAGGAACCCGGCCCATTCATCGATGACGATCCTCTGGCAGTCCTTTTGGCCCCACATTCGTTCGGCCCTCCCGGCGACGATGCAGGCCGCAAGGATGAAAATGGCCACGGCCGCTACATAGGACCAGCCGGAAAACGCCATGTGGAGCAGCAGGTAGAACAGCACCGCCACCACCGTGCCGAACGTACCCGGAGCTTTGGGAAGGAAGCCGCTGTACAGGCCGCTGGCCAGCAGACCGAACAGGGCATCGCCCAAACCGGGAGATCGTTCACTCATGCGTGTGGTGGTGGCCCGTCGATTCCAGGGCACAGGCCGCCGCTTCCACCAGGCGGTACACCTCACGGATCGTTTTCCCGCTTTCCCGCGCCAGACGCCGAACGTCCTCGAATTCGGGATAATGGGCAACCGTTCCGTCGGGTCTGGTCACTTCCTTCACGTTCACCGGCCCCAGGGGAGTCCGCACCGGAACGATACGTCTGGGGAGCACACGCCGTGCAATCGTATGATACCGTACTCCTATGGTGGTTGTCTCGTAAAAGAGGGTTTCCGCCACCCGGTCCACGTCCTCGGGCTTGCAGAGGACCTGCACGATGGTCCCCGGCCGGTTCTTTTTCATGTAGACGGGGATGAAGGCCACGTCCAGCACGCCGAGCCCGAAGAGCGTATCCATCAGGGGACCGTACAGTTCCGGGTTCATGTCGTCCACGTTGGTTTCGATTACGCTCACCTCCGCCGTCGCATCGCCGCCGGTGCGCCCCAGCACCGCCCGCAGCAGATTGGGCCGGTCGTCCCACACTCGCGATCCCGCTCCGTAGCCGATTTTTTCCGGCTTCATTTCGGGAAAATCGCCGTAGGACGCGGCGAAGGAGGTAAGCAGCACCGCTGCAGTGGGGGTAACGAGTTCCCCTCTGGTGGGCACTCCGTACACCGGCACGCCCTTGAGTAGTTCCAGTGTGGCCGGTGCGGGAAGCGGAAGCATGCCGTGGGCGGCTTTTATCATGCCCGACCCCATGGGAAGCGGGGAAACCCGCACTTCGTCCGGGGCGAGTTCGTGAAGGGCCAGCACGGAACCCACGATGTCCACGATGGAATCCACCGCCCCCACTTCGTGGAAATGGACCTTTTCCGGCGCAATGCCGTGCACCGCGCCCTCGGCTTCCGCCAGCCGGGTGAATACCGCCGTGCTGCGGTGTTTCACGGGTTCCGGAAGCTCGCTCTCCGCGATCAGCTTCACGATGTCGGGCAAGGTTCGATGGTGGTGATGGCCGTCCTGATCCACGGCCAGCCGCAGCCCCTGGATGCCGCTGCGCTCTTCGGGCCATGTCCGGATGGAGTATCCGCTCAGGTGCAGGGTATTCAAGCCTTGTTCAATGTGTGCGAGGGGCACTCCCAGGGAGATGAGGGAGGCCAGGATCATGTCGCCGCCCGCACCGCCGATACAGTCGAAATAGATAATTCGTTTCACGCGATTGTTTCCTCATCAGGCGGATGTGACCGGAAAGACGCTTCGTGCGTCTTCGAAGCCGAAGGGCGAGGGGGACACGCGATGCATGAGAGGCTCTTTCCGCCGGGAGCCGTTCTCCTCGTCGATACGGGGCCATAGTAGGTGGTAGAAGGAAAAAAATCAAGAAGCCCCGGAACGAACGCACCGGGGCGAGGAACTCCGTTCCGGCGGAGGCGATGCGACGAATTCAGACCCTAGCGCGCGCCGGCGGCGTTTTCCACATTCATCGCCCGCAAAGCCTTCTGCGCCTCGGCATGCCTGGGATTGATGGCGAGGAGGCGTTCCAGGGACTTCTTGGTTTCCTGACGCAACCCCTGATGGAAATAGGCGATGCTGATGTTGTACAGGATGACCTCGTTGGCGGGGTCCACCATAAGGGCCTTCTGATAGGCCTTGATGGCGTCCAGGTACCTCTTCTGCTTCCGGAAAGCGATGCCCAGCCGGTTGTAGGTTTCTATCTCGGCCGGGTTCAGGTTGATGGCCTTCTGAAAGGCTTTGGACGCCTGATCGTTCAGGTCCGCCGCCAGGAAGGCTTCTCCGGCCTCCCGTGCCAGGTAAGGGTCTTCGGGCGCCTGCTTCAGGGAGGTTTCCAGCGCCAGGATGGCTTGGTCCTTCTTGCCCGTGGCCAGCAACGCTTTCCCGAAATTGAGTTGCCGCCGGGGGGCTTCGGGTGATATTTCCACCGCCCGTTTCAGCAGGTCGGCCATGCGCTCGACGTCGCCTTCCATGCCCGCCAGCTCGGCCAGCCGGTCCATGGCCTGAGCGTACTGCCTGCTCAGGTTTATGGCTTTTTCGAACATTTCCTTGGCCTTTTCGCGGTTCTGCTGTTCCAGATACACGTCGCCCAGGGCCACGTATACCTTGGCCGTCTTGGGAGAGAGCAGACGAACCTGTTCGAAAAGGGAGAAGGCCTGTCCGGGGTCGGCGTTTTTCATGGCTTCGAGACCCTGACGGAAAAGCTGTTCGGCCTCGGACGGTTCGTACCGCCTCTTCAGGGCCTCTTCCATTTTGTCCATCAGCGTCTTCATGATGAAGGGCTTGATGATGTACGCGTCGATTTCCGTTTCCGCGGCCTGGGCAATGGTGCTTTCGTCTATTTCCCCGGTAAGCATGAGAAACGGTATGTTCGCGAACTTCGGGTCCTTTCGCATCTTCCGCAGCAATTGGATGCCGTTCATGCGGGGCATGTTCCAGTCGCAGATGATGAATTCAACCGGGGAAAATTGCAGCTTCTCCCAGGCTCTTTCACCGTCGTCGGCTTCAATGATCGCCTTTTTCACCCCCATGCGGTTGAGCATATTGCGGATAGTCCGTCGCATGTTCGGAACATCGTCAACGATGAGAAAGGTGAATTCGGTGACTTTTTTCAAAAGGGCCTCCCGATCACAAAGAACATGGAACGTCCAGCGTCGGGCCGAACCTTCCCCTTGGTAATGAGTATGATTGCAATAACATCCGCTTCACTCCGTCTCCTCCGGATACCGCTCGGCGGGTAGATAAACACTGAAGGTGCTTCCCCAGCCGAGCTGACTCCTGACGACGATCTTCCCTCCATGGCGCTGAACGGCCATTTTGGCCATGGGCAGCCCCAGACCGAAGCCCCGGATGGTTCCCTGTGGAGCGGGACCCTGGACGTAACTCTGAAAAATCGATTTCTGAAGGTCCTCGGCAATGCCGGGCCCCTCATCCCGGACGTCGATAACGTGAAAACGTCCCTCGGTGCGGCCGGTGATTTCCACGGTACCGCCCTCGGGTGAAAACTTTGTCGCGTTGTCGATCAGATTGATTACCGCTCTTTCAATGAGAGATTCATCGATCTCGGCCATCATCGGCTGATCGACCCAATGCTGCTCCAACGTGACGTTGTTGACGGCAGCCAGAGGGCGTATTTTTTCTAGCAATTTTTGTACCAGCTCGCAAATATCCTGCTGTCTGCTCTGGAACGCGATCTTATGCGCGCTCATTTTCGCCACGTCGAGCAGGTTGGTGACCATGCGCATGAGATGATCGCATCCGACCAAAGCCGTATCGAGGCATTCCGCACTGGACGGAGACATGGCCTCGTCGCGGATCATGTCCAGGTTGGCCACTACTTCGTTGATGGGCGTTTTCAGGTCGTGGACAATCATCTGCACCACTTCCATTTTCCATTCCAAGAGCTGCTTGAGATCGCGGTTCTTCTGGCTGAGCCGTTTCTGGTCGTCCTTGATGTGGTGCAGAAGACGGGCATTGTTCAGAAAGATACCGAGGGAATCGGCCAATTCGGAGATTTCCTCCTGGTCCTTTTCCGTAAAATACTTCCCGTCGGATCGATCGGTGAAATTGATGACGGCGATGGTTTTCCCATGAACGGAAACCGGTATGCAGAGGCAGGAATTGCTCCGGTATTCCCCTATGGATTCGAAACCGGCACTCGCCTCGAGGTCGTTGATGAGCAGCGGTTTGCCGGAACGGAAGGCAACGGCGGCTACCTGGTTCGAGTGAATCGGGATCTTGGCTCCGAGAATTTTGGCCTGGGGCGAGTACCGGACCCACAAGCTCTTCCCGCCTCTTCCCAATACCGCTATCGAAACCCGTTCCGCGCCCGCGTGGCGCCGGAGAATTTCGAGGCATCTGTCGATTTTCTGAGAAAGCGGCAGCCTGCCTTCAGCCAGAATCCGGGCTGCAGTTTCCTGAACGGACAGCTGAACGCACTCCTGTGGCACGGAAACGTCCTCCATCATTACCATTTTTGTCGTCATGGCGGGCAGCCGAAAAGGAGAATCTCGAAGACGCCGTGCTACCGGACCATGACTGTGCCTGCAGCGTTCACCGCCTTTTCGCTATCATCGGCGCTTCTTCTATTCATTCGGCATATTTACGCAAGACTTTAGCTTTTGGCCCTTCAACGCCGTGCAATCAGCCCGGACGAGCCAAAATTCTTCCCCGGGAGGGGGTCAGCTCGTCCAGAAACCATGGGGGTCGTAGGAACGGATGATACGCAGTTCCTCGGCCGTCGGGGGTTCCGTCGGACGAAGTTCCGGATCGATACGCAAATCCCATCCGGTGGCCCGCCGCACCTCGTCCGATTCGACTCCGGGATGTATCCGGTGGAGGAAAGCCTCCCCCGTCTCCTCATGGAATCGAAGCACCCCAAGGGTGGTGATGACCGCGGCCGGGCCGCCGCGGAGCAACCCCGTTTCCCTCCGCCAGCTTCCGCCCGTGCCGTATCCCGGCGAGGTGACGTAGTCGACCTTTTCCACAAAACGACGCTTTTCATGGGACATGATGACCAGCAGCCTTTGGGAAAGGCAGGCGATGTCGGCACCGCCGCCGCTGCCCGGCAGACGGACGGTCCTGGCATGTTCCGGCCCGATCCAGGTGGTGTTCAGATTGCCGAACCGGTCGATCTGGGCTCCCCCGATGAATCCCACGTCGACCGAGCCCTTCTGCAGCAGCCCCATGATTTCCAGCATGGCGCCGCAGCGCAGGGCTCCGGTGACGTTTGGCGGATCGCCCATGGTCACGATGGGAGCGGCCGCCGGACGATCGCGAATGATGCCGTTTTCATACAGTCCCACGGCCCCGGGAGCATGGGTTTCCTTGGCTAGGCAGAAGGCGAGCAGGGGGAGCCGCATTCCCACGAACACCACCTCATTGTCGCGGATTTCCCGCGCCGCCACCGCCACCATGATTTCCGCCGGGGTATAGCCGTTCGAGGGCATGATGTGAGTTCCTTATCGGTAGCCGTATGTTTCCGGATTTTCGTAAGCGGGGTTCCCCCCGTTGCAAGGGGAAAATTTCCTTATGCCGTTCGAGACCCAACTCCTCCCGCCTTAAGTCCCCCCCTTCCAAGGGGGGACTTAAGGCGGGTTTCCCGCTTCTGTCGAGCACCCTGTTCTGCGGCCCGGCTTTTCGGACCGTCCGAACACCCTTCCCGGGCGTCAGTACCCGAATTCCACTGAGGGACCGGGGGCGCTCACGCGTACTTCCAATGCCTTCAGCTCCGCGGGATCGAACAGGGTCAGGTATTCCCGCCGCGAACCGACCCCGTAGACGAAGCGCCGGAACCATTGGGCACTGTCCCCTTCCGACCGGGTGTTGTCGGCATAATCGAGGTAGAACGAATCGTGGTGGCCATAGTAGCCCTGAACGGCGGAAGGATGTGCGCCCCAGGGTTCATGGACCACGGCGCACACCTTGAATCCGGGGATGATGGTCCGGTTGGGGTCGGCCCGTATCGCGTCCGACGGGACCACCTCTTCCACCACGGCCATGACTTTCTCCGCGGCCATGGCGGCTTCCATGGTGACCCCAAAATTTCCCCAGCACTGGACGTTGCCCTGTGCGTCGGCTTTCTGGGCGTGCACGATGGTAAGGTCGGGATTGAGCGCTTTCACGGCCAGGAGCTTTTGCCCGGTGAAGGGACAAGGGAACTCTTTGAAACAATCGGGGTTGCGGCCGATGTCCGAACCGAGGAGCGAGCGGGTCACTCCGAAGGGAATTCCCATGGCCCCGGCATTGAGGGCGAGGGCCAGCGAAAAATTGGAATGGTCCAGCATGTCGAGGGGTACGGGGACGGATTTCTCCATCGCCCGACGGAAATGATAGCCCACACCGGAGCTGACGTTCCCCACCCACGCGGCGATGACGCGCCGCACCGCTCCGCCCCCGATCATCTGGTCGAAAAGCATGTCGGAGATGGGCCCGACGAGGGTGAGGTTTTTTCGGTTCTGGCGGAGGATCTCGTGGCCGGCGGCGAAAGGAATGAATCCTTCCAGTGCGCAGCCCATGGCGATCGTCATGCCGTCGCGCACGTACGCGCGCACGGCTTCGGACAGAGAAAGGACCTTGGAGTCACCCTGCATGCCGATACTCCCGCCGAGGAGCCGGGAAAGGGCGTCACGACCGGCGTCGTTTCCGAAGGAATGGAACCTCTCGAATTATCCCCACCCGCCCCGTGGAACGGGAGGGGGAAAATCGATCGTCTTCCATCGCCGCAGAGCGTCAGTCGTGTTTTTCCCCTACCCCCGTGCGCTTGAGGACCACTTCGTTGTAGGTGCGCAGAATGTCGCCCCGGCTGATGACCCCGACCACCTTGCGGCTGTGCGGAGTCAGCAGAACCGGCAGGATGGCGAAGTCTCCGGCGGCCATCCGCTCGAAGGCCGTGAGCAGATCGTCCTCGACGTTGACGCTCTCCACCTTCCTGGTGGCGATGTCGCCGGTCCGTGACGAGTCTGCCGATTGCGAAGTTTCCGCCCACTTGCGGAAGTCCGAGGCGGAAACGATGCCGTAGAGGTTGCCCCGGTCATCCACCACGGGAAACGACTGGAACCTGGAGCGGGCCAGTATCTCCCGCAGCCGGCTCAGTTTGGTGTCCTCGCCCACAGACTCCACCTCGTCCTTCATGGCGTATTTGACCGATATCTGCTTGAGCAGGCTGATCTCCTGCCCGCCCCGGACGCTCACCGTCTCGGCTCCGGATTTGATGCGTTCCACTTCCCGGTTGTAGAACTGTATCACGTCATAGCGTCGCAGCATGCCCAGCAGGGTGGTTGGATCGTCGTCCCGAACCACGGGAATGCTGTCGATGTTGCGCATGGTGAACTTCCTGAGCGCGCCGGACAAGTCTTCGGACGGCGTCAGAACAATGATGTCGGAGCGTGCGACGTCCTTCATCACCACGAGGTCGCCGATATCCTGATTGAAGAGCACTCCCCGCACGTCGTTGATGGAGAAGATGCCGGTGAACCTGCCTTCGCGGTTCGCCACCGGGAAGTACTGCTGTTCGGTGGTGGAAAACAACCGTCTGAATTCGCTGAACGGCATGTCCTCGGGAATCAGGGGCACCTTACGCACCAGGGGCAGCAGCTCCCGCACCCGGATGTTTTCCAGGATGTCCACGAAAAAGTCACCCGCGTGGGCCTTGGAATCGAGCTTGGTGGGCACCTGTTTGTCGTAGATCGTATAGCGCCGCGTGAGGAGAAAGGCCAGGGTGCACACCAGCAGGCTCGGCAGCAGCAGGTGGTAGGAATTGGTCATTTCGCTCACGAAGATGATGGTCGAAATGGGGGTGTTGGAAACGGCGGTGAAAAACCCGGCCATACCGACGATCACGTAGGCCCCCGGCGCGGTGACGACGCCGGGAAGCAGCCGGTGCGCCGCTTCACCCACAGCGCCGCCCAGGCAGCCCCCGATCACCACCGAAGGTCCGAACACGCCGCCGCTCCCGCCCGAAGCAATGGAAAAGGAAGTAGTGAAGATCTTCCCCACGGCGATCCCAAGCAGGAGCCAGAAGGGAATCTGGCTCTGCAGGGCGAGCTGTACGAACCCGTAGCCGAACCCCAGCGCCTGGGGCAGGAAGAAGCCGATGATTCCGGTGCAGAGGCCGCCGACGGCGGGCTTGAGGTGCAGGGGCATGTGCAGCCCCTTGAACAGGTCGTGGATCCCGTAGAAGGCCTTCACGTAGAGAATCCCGAAGACCACCACGATCCCGGCCAGGAAGGCGTAGGGACCCAGTTCCAGCGGATTGGTGAAGGTGAAATCCGGGGACTGGAACAGGCTGCCCCAGCCGAACACCAGACAGAACAGGCAGTAGGCCACAACGGAAGAAATACCGGCGGGAATGATGATTTCGGACTCGAACTCCATCTCCCTGTACATTACTTCGGCCGCAAACAAGGCGCCCGCCAGGGGCGCCCGGAAAATGCTCCCGATGCCGGCTCCCATGCCCGCGGCCAGCATGATTCTGCGCTCACGGTCGGACAGCTTCAGCTTGGTTGCCAGGAACGAACCGAAGCCGCCGCCGATCTGTGCGATAGGGCCTTCCCTTCCCCCGCTGCCGCCGGTGGTGAGGGTGAAGGCGGAGGCGATCGTCTTGATGATGGGCACGCGGCCCCGGATGAAGCCGCCTTTCTGATGATAGGCGTCGATGGCCGCGTCGGTTCCGTGGCCCTCGGCTTCGGGACAGAAGGTGTAGACCAGAAAACCGCTGACGATCCCGCCGAGCGAGGGGAGGATGAGCAGAAGCCACCGTCGCAACGGTGTGGCCGCGGCCGGAAAAAGGTGGTGTTCACCCGCCGGTGCCGGGGGGCGGTAGCCCGCCAGCACGTCCATGAAAAAGTGCGTGCCCACGGTGGTAAGAAGATTGAAAAGAATGGAGCCCGCACCGGCGATGACACCGATGAGGGCAAAATAGATCATCCACTTCCACATGGAAGTGGATTTTGTGGTGAGGGTTTTCATCGGTCCGTCCCTGATCCCCGGCTGCAGCCGTGTCGTGTGTTTATCGGAAAGCTACGGTGTCGCCACGGGATCCGCTAAGACTGGGGACGCCCCGCCGACTGAGCCGGAGGGGGCGATTGCAGCAACTCCTTCGCTTTTCCGAACGTTCGCTCGAATACCTGTTGCTCCAGACGAAACGTTGCCGATCCGTCCTTCAGTGCAACTGCATATTGTCCGTTCGGGAGAGATGAGAGATTCTCTTCGTATGATGTCCCGTCCTGCAGATGTATAACAACCCGATAGGGCGCCGAGTCAAGTCCGTATTCCTGTTTTTTTGTCGGATCCAGCACGTCATCGCCCCGCAGGAAGGCGAAACCCGCCACCATGTTGCCGATGTCCTGCGTCGGAATATCCTTTCTTTCGACGGGTTCGGCCATGATCCATTCGTCTTTGGGCTTGGCGCCGACCTCTTCTTCCTTGATCTTTTTGAACACCGCTTTTTGGCCGTCGGGGAGAAATACGTCGCATTGGACTACCAAATGCCAGTCTCTGAGATCCTTGAGCCGTAAATCGCACCAACGAACGGGATCGATGACGTTACCCTTGTCCCAGACCTGAAAGGCGGAATTGAGCCTGATGAGAGCGGAATACACGGTGGGATCTCCCGCCTTGCGTACGAAGGTGGTTTCTCCCGTTTCGCCTTTTTTTCCGAACAGCAGATGAACCACGGGTTTATTGTCCCCGTCGAGCAGTTCGATGTGGACGGCGTCCCTGTCTTCCAGCCAGAAGGTCGACAGATTGTCCTCCGTTTTCGTCCTCACCTCTCCCTTGAGGGAACTCATTTCCTTGAGCAGCGTCTTGACGCGTTCCGGATCGGCCGGCACTCCGTATTTGTTCGCCACCACCCACGTCTCGCCGTTTTTCACCAACCGCAGTTCGCTCTTTTCGGGAGACAGCTTATACGCGTTGACGGCGCGGACCTTCCCCGTGTCGAACGCGGGAAGTATTTTCACATAGCCGGTCTCCATTCGCGTAATGCGGGACGACTGCAGTTCCAGTACATAAACGGCAACGAGCGCCGCCAGAATGATTGAGTAGAAAAGAAAATGGCGATTCTTCAAAGGCGAATCCTCCCTGCAATCCTATGACTGGTCGGCAACCTGCCGGATGTACTGATCCCTGCGCCGCCTGCGGATCACGAGACGGGTCCCGCCGATGACGAGGAGCAGCAGGGGAGCGAGAATAGTGGTGAAAAAGCGGTAGAAGAGCTTTTCGCCCGCCGTGGTTTCACGAATGAGCCGCAAGGTCTGGGATTTGGAACGGATGGCGATGAGTTCGTCTCCCAGGGTAAGGGAATCGATGGCGTTGAGCAGGAAGAGCGAATTGTTGCCCACTCCGATGGCCTGGTTGCTGAACATGTCCGCGCAAGGGACGAAGATGAGCGAACCGGGCTGTCGGTCGATGGCCGGAGCGATTTCGCTCCGGGGCGCCGAATCTTCCCGGGATTTCCCTTCCTCCGGCCACTCCGGCACTGCTTTTCCCTCGAAAAAGTCGGGAAACAGTCCGGTCAGCCGCACTGCCAGCGGCTGGGGGCCTATGAGGGTATTGGCGTCCTTGTCTATCTGGGCGGGTGCAAGGGCGGCACGAGCGTACGGCACGGTCCAGGTCTGCGGGCTGGAGGTGAAGATGACGTCCTTCTTCAATCCGAGTTCCCGGATACGCTTGTCGTCCGGGCCGGTGGCCGAACCCCAGATATAGAAGAGCGAGGCGATGCGGTTGTTCAGGGCCAGCTTCCCGTTCATCTGCTGATCCGGGACGTGGATCTGCATGGGGAACTTGACCTGCGCCTTGACCATGGACTGGAGGACACCGGAAATCTTCTGGGGAATGTTCAATGTCACCTGTTCCGCGTTGGCATCCATGAGAATTCCGGGCTTGAACGCGAGCCCATACGGCATGAGCAACTCGTTGGCGTTGTTCGGAGCGATCATGGGGACCACTGCCAGCATGCCGCCCTGCTGGGGGAGGAACTGGAAACGATACTGCTGCGAAGCCAGGAAAACGCTTCCGCCGCGAGCCAGGAATCTCGTGATTTCATACAGCTGTCGCTTGTCGAACGGGTGGGGGTCCAACAGAAGAAGGGTCTTGGAGTCTTTCAGGATGTGCTCCTTCTCGTTGAACTTCATGCGGGCGACGCCATACCCTTCATGCCGCAGCATTTCCATGGCTTGGCTAAAATTGTCGGTTTCCTCGGGGACTTTCTGCCCCATTTTCTGCAGAAACTCCCTCATGCGGGGGTCCTTGTACTGTTCCGGCACGGGCTCGATAGGCGCCACCATGGTTATCACGGGCTGCTCGGGCAGGGTCATGCGATAAATTTTGGACATGAGTTCGTATTCGAGGCTGCCGAGCATCTGCGGCATCACCCGATCTATGGTTTCGACCTTTTTATCGAGATAGGAGATGGTAACGGCCGAATAGACGCTCTTGATGTCCATCGAGTCCTTTTCGATGCTCTGGGTCTGAAAGGGCGCCACTCCCTTCTTTTCCAGTTCCGCAAGCTTGGATGCGTCCGCCAGGGGGTTGTACACGTTGTAGTGGAACGATTTGTTGAGACGCGCCAGATCGGACAGTTTGTCCTCCACGTCCTGCTGTATGTTTTTCATGAAGGAGGGGAGTTTTTCCCGTGGCGAAACATAATAGTTCACCTCGACGGGAGCCACCAGACGCCCGAGAATGCGTTCCGACTCCTTGGACACCGTGTAGAGGCCGCCTTCGGTGAGGTCCACCCGATCCAGCCGTGTTTCGCTCGTCACCAGGTTGAGCATGAAGCCGATGCAGAGCAGGAAAACAACGGAAATCGCGAAGCGACCCTTGGGCTTGCGCCGTATGAAACTCTCCAGCGTGAAGCTGTTGAGGATGAGAAGAATTGCCGTAAAGCCGACGAAATATACCATGCCCTGGATGTCGATGATTCCCCGGGTGAAGGCGTCGTAGTGCTTCGCCGCGCCCAAGCCGTTCTGTATGAGGCTGCCGAGCCCGTCCACCCATCCGTCCATGAAAGAAGCCACGAATTCGTTGCCCAGCATGTAGGTGGCGAAGCAGCACAGGATGCTCAGGATGAGTGTGACGATCTGGTCCTTGAAGAAGGCCGAAATGAAGATGCCGATGGCGAGGTAAAACCCGCCCAGCAGGAGGGCGCCGATGTAAGCCCCGACGATGGCCCCCAAATCGGGGTTACCAACCATGGCGATCATGATGGGTATGGGGAGCGTACCGGCCAAGGCCAGGGCGTAAAAGGCGAGACAGGCGAAAAACTTCCCCAGCACCGGGGTGGAATTTTTCATGGGGAAGCTGAGGACCAGCGCCATGGTGCCCAGTTTCCGTTCTTCCGACCAGAGTCTCATGCTCACCGCGGGAATGAAGACGCACAGGAAGAAGGGCAAGGTCCCGAAAAAGGAACGCATGGTGGCGTTGCCGCTCACAAAGAAGTTGGTCATGAACATCCCGCTGGTCATGACCAGAAAGATGATGAGATAGATGTAAGCGGTCGGCGTATTGAAGTAGGCCGCAAATTCCCGTTTGAATATGGTCAAGAAATTCTTCATCGCTTCTCCGGTTTCAAAGACGTGAGGCCCCAGGATCGACAGTGGGAAGACGGTCGGTCGTCACCAGACCGACTTCCTGGTCGATCGGGTGAGAGAGATGAATGCTTCCTCCAGCGTCGGCACCACTTCGGTGAATTCCCGGATCAACCAGCCGTTGTCGCGAATCGCGGCCGATATGCGGGAGAGGACGTCCTTGTTTTCGAAACAGGTGATTTCGAAGCGCACGCAGCCGTCCCCGCCCTGAGCGTAGGAGCGTTCCACCGCGTCCACCCCGTCGATCGAACGGAGCCCCTTTTCCACCTGATCCGCATCGCCCTTCACCACGATTACGTAGCGGGTGTCTCCGTAGGCGGTGGCGGCCATTTCGGCCAGGGTTCCGTCGAAGATGATTTTCCCCTCGTTGATGACCACGGTACGGTCGCTGAGAGCGGATATCTCCTGCAGGATATGTGTGCTGATGACGATGGTCTTGTCCCGGGCCAGACTCACGATCAAGTCCCGGATGCCGATGATCTGCAGCGGATCGAGGCCCGAAGTGGGTTCGTCCAGAATAAGGATTTCCGGGTCGTGTATCAGGGCCTGGGCAATGCCCACTCTCTGGCGGTATCCCTTTGAAAGTTCATGAATCTGCTTGCGCAGCATTTTCCTCAGTCCGCACGCCTCGACCACGAAATCCATCCGTCTTCGGGCAATGTCACGGTGAAGCTGCCGCCCGGAGGCCACGAAGCGAAGATAATCGATTACTTCCATGTCCGTATAGAGGGGGACCGCCTCAGGCAGATATCCCAGACGCCGGCGCACTTCGAGAGGCTGTTCCCTCACATCGAACCCGCCCACTACGGCGGTGCCCGAGGTGGGCGCCATCTGCGTGGTGAGGATGTTCATGATGGTGGATTTGCCGGCGCCGTTGGGCCCCAGAAGGCCCAGAATGGTACCGCTGCCGACTTCGAAGGACGCCCGGTCCACGGCCAGCGTGGGGCCGTAGAGCATGGTAAGTTCCTTTACCTGAATCATAACCCCCCCAAAGGGTCGTACCGGTTCCCCCTGCCGCGGTCGCAACGTGTCGACGGCGGCCGTCCGGGCGGAAATGGCCGAGTTTTCCTAATCCTTTGCAACCGTTAGGCGTATTAAAAGAAATGGCGGCCGATGTCAACCAGTTCCAACATGAACTATCTGCTGGAAATTTAGGATTATAGAGTATACTATTCTTAAAATTTGCTATACGTAAATAGCCACCCGTAACAGGATAGTTAAAATGAACGACGAAATAAATAATTTCCTATCTCAGTTTCGGATGTTTTTGATAAAAGCTAATGACAGTGACCTATATGTCTATGGTGGCTACAACCCACTTGGATTACTAATGGTTAAAGAAAATCACATCGAAAGTAGAACTGTCTTCAAGCAATCCGAGTCAATATTGCGAATAGGTTGGTCAAAAATAAGCAAATTCGCTCAAAATAAAATTAAGTTTCGAGGTTGTACTATAAATAAATATGTTTTTATTGGAAAAATATTTCGCGAAAATGCAATATTGCATGTTAAACTGACCAACAACATTACTCTTGTAGAACTAGACATTAAAAGTAAGCGTGTTTCTGTCATAGGATCAGGCAACATGAATGAGCGGTTGTTAGATTTTCTTTTAAAATTCTCCTATAATATGAGATTCACTTGCTCTTATGATTTTGAAGGAATTTTAAAACAACAAACATCAAGTGGAGGACATCAAAAGATAGATACAGTTAGAAGAAAAGTTGATCCTACGGTATTTATCTCATATTCAATAGATTCTGAAGAACATCAAAAATGGGTGGTTAAGCTAGCTGCAGATCTTATTAGGCGAGGTGTAAGGGTGACTATCGACGAATGGGATCTCCGCTATTATAACAACAACTTACACTACTTTATGGAGAGAGGAATCGCAAATTCAGACTTTGTCTTGATGGTTTGTACACCGGAATATGCTAAAAAGGCCGATAATAGAACAGGTGGTGTTGGTATCGAGTGTTCGATTATAACGTCGGAAATTTATAATCCAGAAAAATCAGGTAAATACTTGCCCATAGTTAAGGGGTATTCTTCTGGTATCAACGAGTGCTTGCCTTTATTTTTAAAAACAAAAAAAGTGTTAGATTTCAATAACTACAGTAAATATGACAATAACATAGACGCCCTCTTGAGGGAAATATTAGACATTCCTAAATATGAGAGGCCCACATTGGGTAGATTGGTGCCACCTAGGTCGATTCGAGTTTAAACCGAAACAGCAAGCTAACTCCAGAGAATTGATTCACATCCCCCAACCACCGCTCACTTCCACGGCCGCGCCCGTCATGAAGGACGCCTCGTCCGAAGCCAGGAAGGCGATGACGTTGGCGATTTCCGCCGGGGAGGCCGACCTGCCGAGCGGCGTGTCGGCGATGATGGCCCGCTTGTACTCCTCTTTCATGACGTTCAGGATGGTCGGGGTGTCGGTGAGGCCGGGCAGCACGACGTTCACGCGTACGCCGTGAGGCCCGAGTTCGCGGGCCATGCTCTTGGTGAGGCCGACGAGCCCCGCCTTGGCCGTGCAATAGGCAAGTTCGCCCTTGGCTCCCGCCTTGCCGTAGATGGAAGAGACGTTGACGATGCTGCCGGCCTTCCGCTCCTTCATCATACCGGCAGCGAGCCGCGACAGGTTGAGGCACCCTTTGAGATGCACGTTCATGACCTGGTCCCACTCGTCGTTCGTGATTCTGGACAGGGTGCCCGGCCGGTCGAACCCCGCGTTGTTCACCAGAACGTCGACATGGGGAAAGGTCGCCAGGACGCGGGCAAAGCCTTCCTCCACCGACCCTTGGTCGGCCACGTCGGCGGTGACCGCAAGAGACTTTCGTCCCAGGCTCGCCACCGCCTCGGCGGTCAGCACCGCCGTTTCCCCGTTCCGGTCCAGCACCGCCACGTCAGCTCCCTCTTGCGCGAACTTGACGGCCGCGGCCCGACCGATCCCCTGCCCCGCTCCGGTGATGAGAGCGACCTTGCCCTCCAGCCTCACCGGTCGGATTCCATGTGGTGGTGCTCGATCTTCATGCACTTGTTCTGCACGACTTTGAGGCCCGCCGCTTCGGCTTTTTTCGCCGCCTCGTTGTGGGCCAGGCCGAGCTGCAACCATACGGTGCCGGCCCCTTTGGCAATGGCGTCGTCCACGACCTCGGGAATGAATTCGGGCTTTCGAAAAACGTCCACGATGTCAACATGACCGGGGACGTCCTTGACGCTCGCGTAACTCTTTTCCCCCAACACCTCCTCATAGGCCGGGTTGACCGGGATGACTCGATAGCCGTGGTCCTGGAGGTACTTGGCCACGCGGTAGCTGTCCTTCTCCGGATTGGAACTCAACCCCACCACGGCCACCGTTTTTGCCCTGGTGAGGATGTCGACGATTTCCCCGCTTGTGGGATTGGATTCGGGTACTTCGCACCGACCGTCGCTCATGGGGAATGCTCCTTCCTTGTCGGAATTGCCGGTTTCTTGCACTTTCGATATTACTATGCCATATTTCCCCCTTGTCCAGTAGAGGAAACGCCGAAAAAATTCCTCCGGAAAGGCCGTTCGTTCCACGCCCATGTCCGCCCAAAAGGAAAAACTGCTCCTCCATATCTGCTGCGCGCCGTGCAGCACGTATCCCCTGTCCGTATTGGCGGAGGAGCCGCTCGAAGTTTTCGGATTTTTCTATAACCCCAACATCCATCCTTATCGGGAATACGAGCTGCGCCGGGACACGGTAGCGGACTACGCCCGTCGCAAGGGGATACGGCTCATCCTCCGGGATGAGTACGATCTGGTGCAGTTCGTGCGGGAAGTCGTCTTCCGGGAAGACGACCGGTGCCGGTTCTGCTATCATCGCAGGCTCGAAGCGGCTGCCCGTACGGCGAAAAAAGGCGGCTTCGACTTTTTCACCTCGACGCTTCTCTACAGCAAGCTCCAGAATCACGACCTCATCCGCGAAATGGGGGAGAGTCTGGGACGCCGGCACGGGGTTCCGTTCCTGTACGTGGATTTCCGCCGGGGCTGGAAAGAGGGGATCGTGATTTCCAAGGAAGAGGGTCTTTACCGGCAGCAGTACTGCGGCTGTATTTACAGCGAGGCCGAGCGTTTCCACCGACCCCCAAAGGCTCCCGGGCGGTGAGCGCCGAGGAGGCGCAAACGACGCAACGTGAAGGAAGGTGTTCCTGCCGATCGATTTCATGCGATCCCAACGGAAGTTGATGAAAGGTTCTTCATGGCCAAAAGCATAGTGAAAATACAGCCTCTCTCCGCGCTCAGGGAAGCCAGAAAATTTCTGCGGCGGCAAAAGAAGACCGTGGTGTTCACCAACGGCTGTTTCGACCTGCTGCACGCGGGCCATGTGCGCTACCTGGAGGCGGCTTCCGAACTGGGAGATTACCTCATCGTGGCGGTGAATTCCGACCGGTCGGTGCGGGGGATCAAGACGCCCGACCGGCCCGTCAACCGGGAGCAGTATCGGGCGGAAGTCGTGGCAGCGCTGGGATTCGTCGACGCAGTGATCATCTTCGACGACGAAACGCCCTTCGCCCTCATTCAGGCGCTGGAACCGGACGTGCTGGTGAAGGGGGCCGATTGGCCGCTCGAGGGCATCGTGGGGCGGGACATCGTGGAGGCCGCGGGAGGCCGCGTGGTGCGCGTGCCGCTCACCGAGGGCCTTTCCACCACGGCCATCATCGAAAAAATACGGCGGGGTGCCTGAAACGGATTATAAAAACGGTGTGCCGAGTATTTCCCTGAGGCTGCGGTTCATCTCTTCCTGTTCACCACCTTCCTCGGCAGCGATTGCTTCCGGCGTACCGAGTGTTTTCCTCCCTACGCACAGCAGAGCCTGCCATTTCGAGCGGTAGCGGAAAATCTCCCATGATACCATGTGATTTCTCGAGATTTCTCTCTCCGCTTCGCTCCGTTCGAAATGGCAAGCCGTCGGCTCACAGCTCCTGCCCCGTCCAGTGCCGGTTATGGAATACGAAGGAAGCCGAGCCCCCGTGCGGAATGACATGCTACGGTTTGCTCATGGCGTGGATCGCCCATCGCCTCTGCTTTTCCGTGCCTTTCTTTCCGCCTGGGGGGGTCGATAAAAGAGCGTTTTCCCATGTTCGCCATTTCGGTTGAAGATAAAATACAGTATTTTAAGGTACTTATTGACAACAGCTTTCGCCGGGTGACGTTTGGAAAGGCTTTATCGACAATCTCCTTGTGAAGGGGGCGATCAGAGCAGAACACTATTACCGGTAGTTCCCGAAGCAGCGAGTGCGGATGGAGTGATAATTGACAATTATAAATTTTCTTCTCCCGACCGATGGTCGTTCGCACATTTTCAGAAGGAAACCGCTCGTTGCCTTTACCGAAGATACCGTCGAGGCGGTCAGCAGCTTAGCTGCCGCCCATTCCCATCTTCGAAAGATTTAGAAGCTCATAGCTCTCTGGCGTTCTTTCCGGAGCATGTTTGATCTCGTTTCGTCGACGTCGACAAGGATGAAAGAAGCTCCGTGGCTCGAATCAGGCTGCATCCAAAACGATTGATAATTGTCAATCATCACTCTATCGTTCATGACAAGGAGGATAAAGCCCAGTACTCCCCTCGTTGGAAGCCCATGAGGGAATTGTCCAATCGGTCCGGTGGGTAAAAAACGATGAGAAAAATCGACTCGGACAGGAAAGATGGAGCACTCTTCGGTTGGTTAGTCGTCTCGACATCTCGTTTCAAATGATTGATGATTGTCAATTATAGCTTAATCCCACTCCGGTGGGAAGAAATGGATATGCTCACGGTTGTCCCCGGAACGAAACCGGTCGCAAGGGAAGGACTCACCGGAAAGTCAAGGCATAGGTAGATTTTCCGGACGTTATCCCTCCTAGGAAAGGACCGGATCGAAAGATGCTCCATTCCCTCTTCCGGGTTCTCCCGGAACGGCGGGGCACGGTAAAACTTTTCGTGTGCCAACATTCCTCAGTGGCGGTGTTCCGCGGCCGGAACGTCTTCCGTCTCTTCAAAATCCTTGTCGTAGGAAAATACCCCCGGCTTGACCCCCTTCCACTTCGGGTCGTACAGATGGCGGAACGGTAAAGCCATTGTTTCGCGAAGCACGGTTTGCCAGGTGGTGCATCCGGCGTATGCGTAAGCAAGGGAGGGGTGCGGAACGGCTCGAACGGCCCCTCCGTTCGGGATGAATTCCGAAACTTCCATGAATTCCCTGTTGCCCGCCTGATCCACCTGCCAGAAAACGAGATCGTGAAAGTATACGGCCGTGATCAGCCGCTCCCCATCCCGGGTGCTCACCTTGAAGCGGATTCCCGGCCGCCGCTTGCCGGGAATGACGTAGCGGTATTCCGCCAGGGAAAAGTCGTCGAAGCGAAGCATCATGTCCAGCATCTGTTCGATGCGCTCGTACCGGTTGCGGTCCTCTATCTTTACCGGTTCGATGTTCCGGGAGATTGCCGCCGCCACCGCGCCCGCTTCCAGGGCAAAATCCGCGAGTAACCGCTTGAGGGGATTTTCTTCAAACGTCGGCGACAAATCCGGGCGCGGAAGCCGTTTCGTAATGAGTTCGTTGATTCTCCCGGCCCACTGTTCGTATTCGGACGCGGTATCCTTCATTCCATTGCCTCCGCTGAAGAAGAAACTGCCGTTGCCGTAAAAATGCTCACCGAGGGCCGGAGTGTAAAGGCGGGAACGAGGGGAAGGGCGGCGCGCATGCAGCACGCCGCCTCGGGTTCAACCGTTCTTGCGGGCGAATTCCTTCATGAAGTCGGCCAGCGCCTGAACTCCCTGTACCGACATGGCGTTGTAGATGGAAGCGCGGCAACCTCCGACGCTCCGGTGCCCTTTGAGGCCCACCAGTTCGTTTTTAGTGGCTTCGGCGATGAATTTCTTTTCCAGGTTTTCATCGGGAAGCCTGAAGGTGACGTTCATAAGGGAACGACTATCGCGATCGGCCGTGCCCCGGTAGAAATCCTGCTCGTCGATAGCATTATAGAGGATGTCCGCCTTCTGCCGGTTGATCCGCTCCATGGCCGCCAATCCACCCACGGTTTCCTCCAGCCATTTCATCACCAGTTCAACGATATAGATGGCGAACACCGGCGGGGTATTGTAGAGGGAGTTGTTATCCGCGTACGTGGTGTATTTGAGCATCGACGGCAAATCGGACGGAGTGCGTTCCAGCAGGTCTTTTCTGATGATGGCCAGACACACTCCCGAGGGACCCGCGTTCTTCTGTGCTCCCGCATAGATGAAGCCGAAGGGGGCGGGATCGAACGGCCGGCTCAGGAAATCGGAACTCATGTCGCACACCAGCGGGACGTTTCCGGCGTCCGGGAAGGCGGAAAACTGGGTGCCCTTGATGGTGTTGTTGGACGTGAGGTGGAGGTAGGCCGCGTCCGGGTCCACCGGAATGGAAGCGGGGACGTAACAGAAGTTGCGATCTTCCGAGGAGGCGACGACGTTCACCTTCTTCCCCAGAACGCGCGCTTCCTTAATGGCCTTGGTGGACCACGTGCCCGTGTTGACATAGTCCGCCACGGACCCTTCGGGAACCATATTCATGGGAATCATGCAGAACTGCATGCTGGCCCCTCCGGGAAGGAACAGCACCTGGAAAGCGTCTCCCAGCCCGAGCATTCGTTTTATGCGTTCAATGGCGCTGGTCAGAACGGCTTCGAAGAGCGGCGCCCGATGGCTGATTTCCAGGACCGACATGCCCGACCCCTTGAAGTCGATCAACTCCGCCTGCATTTCCTCAAGGACCGGAAGCGGCAGGGCCGCGGGGCCCGGATTGAAATTGAACACGCGATGACTCATGGCACTCTCCTCTGGCGAATGAATTTCGGTCCGCCGGTCTCGTTTTCACCTATCGTGGAGGAGTTAGCGCACAATACCGGAGGATGTCAATAGCGTGCAAAAGCGCGTTAGGGCGAAATAGTCCCCGCCCGGTAAGTGACATTTTATTGTCAAATGATGCCCACTATGCTATTTTCCGTGTAATTTCACCGAGTGAGGGTTTGCCGTTTCATGATCGCGTTCGACTTAAAGTGTGTGAACGACCACATGTTCGAAGGCTGGTTCGACAGCGGCGCCGCGTTCGACAGCCAGAAGGCGCGTAATCTCATCACCTGCCCCCTGTGCGGCTCCAATCAGGTGGACAAGGTCCTCTCCTCTTTCACCATCGGGAGCGGACGCCAGGAGCCGGCGGAAAACAGTTCCCCCCCCGCCGAACTTCCCCCGGACGCCGCGCGCAAGCTGATCAGGCAAATCTATAAATACATCGAGACCAATTTCGAAGACGTCGGCGCGGACTTTTCCAAGGAAGCGCTCAAGATTCACTACGGCGTCACGGAGCAGCGCAACATCAAGGGCTCGTCCACCACGGAAGAGGAAGAACAACTCCGCGATGAGGGCGTGTCTTTTATGAAAATCCCCGTTCCGCGCTACGACGCCTGACCATCCCCCGTTTTTGTTTCGAAGCGAGTTCCGCGAGGGTGTAATCACCCCATTTCCCCGTTCTCTCCGGTTTTTGACATTCCCCGGTCCCGACACTATTTTTATTTATGTATTCTGAAAAATCGGGGAGGTGAGTATATGAAAGAAGAGGGAATTTATCTGCGCGGCTACGAGCATCTAACTCCCAACGAACGGACTCGCGCCCGGCGCGCCGATAAAATCTACGGTGCCGTAGCGCGCGAAGTCGGTGTGGAAATGGACGCTTTCTATTCGCTGTGCGGCTGGCTGGAATACCTGGAAACCGACATGGAAGACGCGCAGCTATGGGAAACCGCCAGGGTCGAACTGACGGATGTAGCATCGGGGAAAATGATTCCCGGCCAAGGGGAGTGTTCCTTCAGTCTCCATTGACGGCAGGCATTTCTCATTGATTGGGCAACGCCCACCTGCCGAAAGGCGTGCTTTCGTTGGTGGCTGCTCATTCAACTCATCAAAATTTCGAAGGTGTAGTCTTCCCAAAGATCACACTGATTCACTATACTGTTCGCAAAGGAGGAGACCCCATGAAAGCGAAAGTCGATCAGGTGAAATGCGACATTACGGGAAGGTGCGTAAAAATTTGTCCCGAAGTTTT
The DNA here is from genome assembly GCA_963826125.1 of uncultured delta proteobacterium. Taxonomy (GTDB): domain Bacteria; phylum Desulfobacterota; class Desulfarculia; order JACQYL01; family CAWGVV01; genus CAWGVV01. The sequence goes on from CAWGVV010000002.1 coordinate 396,848, forward strand.
TCAATTCCAGGTCGGTTCCAAAAAGGCCAAAGCCCCGGACGACGATATTCCTCTGCGGTTCGAGGAAAAGTGCCGGGAAGCGGCGGAGCAATGTCCTGTGGGCGCCATTGAAATTCTTGAGGACGAGTGTTCGGATTGCTGCGAGTGCTGACCGGGGAGGAGACGTTCCACGGAGATAGCGGCGGAGTGCCTTGTTCGATTCACTGAAAGCGGTGTACGAGCGATTGAAAGAAGGAAAACCCGGCGAGCGGTTCATTCGGTATTACGAAAAAACGAAAAACAAAGACAAGGATCATCCGGTCAAAAAATGGTTACTGATCGCCGGCTCCGCCCTCTTGGCGCTTATCGGCATCATCATTTCCCTGCCCCCGGGGATACCGGGATTCTTTTTGTGGATACCGGCTCTGGGGCTTCTTGCTTCTCGTGTTCGCCCCGTGGCCGTGGTTCTGGACAAGATCGAAGTCGGCGTTCGCGATGTTCTCCAGAAAATACGGCAGGTGATAAAACAGTAGCGAGACCTTCCGAAAGGTTCGGTCCATGGAGCGCCCATGCAGGCGAGTGAAGCATCGACACCGTTGCCGCGAAACCCGCACCTTTACGAGATCAATACCCGAGTATGGTTGAACGGACTGTCCCGGCGCCTGGGCCGAAGGGTCACGCTGGGCACTGTGCCGCGGGAACTATGGGAAGAGTTGAAGGCGTTGGGCACGGACCTCGTCTGGCTCATGGGGGTGTGGATGCCCAGCGGTGCGAGCAGAAGTATCGCCGCTTCCCTCCCCTTTCTGCGGGATGAGTATCGTGCCGTGCTGCCCGATTTCACCGACGAGGACATCGTGGGCTCGGCGTATTCCGTGGCGGGGTATCGTCTCAACCCCGCGCTCGGCGACGAGGAAGACCTGGACAGGGTGCGGGACGCGATTCATGCGGCGGGCATGAAAGTGGTCCTCGATTTCGTGCCCAATCACACTTCAATTGACCACGAGTGGACGTCGTCTCACCCGGAACGATACGTGGGGAGCGACGACCCTTCCTTGTTCGGTCCGGGGGAAGTCTTCCCCGTGCGGGGTGATGACGGGCTGGAGCGGTGGATCGCCCACGGCAGGGACCCGAATTTCCCCCCGTGGACGGATACCGCTCAGCTCAATGCGTTCAGTTCCGAAACGCGCAGAGCCGTTTCGGAGGAATTGCTGCGGCTGGGGCAGTGGTGCGATGGGCTGCGCTGCGACATGGCCATGTTGATGCTCAACCGGCAATTCGCGAATACGTGGCAGCGATGGCTCGGCGCCGGTGGGATCGTTCCGGAAACCGAATTCTGGACCGCGGTACTTACCCCCCTGAAACAGCGGTTCCCCGAATTCGTTCTCATTGCGGAGGAATACTGGGGCTGTGACGAGCAACTTTTGAACCTTGGGTTCGACTACACCTACGACAAGGAAGGCTACGATCACCTCCGGTCGGGCGACATTCCGGGGTTGAAGCGGCATCTCTCCGCGGAAGGTCCGCGTTCCGGGTCCCGGATACGCTTTCTGGAAAATCACGACGAAGATCGAATGGCCGCGGCTTTCCCGGAGGGAGCATGGCGGAGCGCGGCCGTGATTCATGGGACCACCCCCGGGATGCGGTTGTTTCATGACGGGCAACTGGAGGGGAAGACCGTGCGGGTGCCCGTCCAGCTGGGCAGGGGACCGCAGGAGCGGGGAAACCGGGAGATCGCGGACTTCTACCGCCGGCTCCTGGCGATCGTCGGAGATCCCCTGCTGAAAGAAGGGGAAGGAACCGTGCTGGAAATTTCTTCCGCATGGGAAGGCGACTCCGGCTACCGATCACTCCTGGCATTCGGCTATCGTCACGGTCCCCGCCGGGCTATTGTGGCCGTGAACCACGGTACGTCGACTGCTTCGGGATATGTGCATTTTCCGCCCGGCTTTCTGCCGGGGGGCACTGGTTGCCTGCTGGCGGACAAACTCGCGTCCACCGATTCGCTGTATGAACGCGAAACCGGCGAAATGAACGGTAAGGGACTTTATGTGCGGTTGGAATCTCGCGAAAGCCACGTTTTCTTTGCGCGTGTCACCGTGGAATGATGAAATAAAAATAGTAAATGGAACCTTAGATCATAATAATTGTATTAAACAAAAATTTATTGTAAATACCTATAAAGATTTTTCGTAGAGAGCCGATCCCAAACATACCTTTCCATCTTGTGCCTTTTCTTTTTTAAAAAACAGGTGAAACACGGTTCGGATTCGGAGCCGAATGCAACCGCCCGCCGAGCCGCCGAGAGACGAAGCAAGGCTTCATCGGGAGGAGGGGCTTCCATGAATATCTTCCTGGCGCGTCAGCCGATTTTCGACCGGAAAATGAACGTATTCGGGTATGAGCTTCTCTTCCGTTCAGGAACCAAGAACTACTACGATGGGACGGACGCCAGCGCCGATTCTCTGAACGTTATCAGCAACGCGTTGCTGATCCTGGGGCTGGAGGAGGTCACCGGGGGGAGAAAGGCATTCATCAATTTCGGAGAAGGGTTACTGAAAAGCTCGGTGGTCCTGAGTCTGCCGAAGGCGCTCACCGTCATCGAAATCCTGGAAGACGCCAAAGTGGACGACGAACTCGTTACCATCTGCAGAGACTTTCACGATCAGGGGTACTTGATTTGTCTGGACGATTTTGCTCTCGAAAACGAGAGCATGCATGCGCTGCTCACCTTCGCCGACATCGTGAAGGTGGATGTTCAGGCCGTCAAAGGGGAAAACAGGAGAAAAACCGTAGAACTCCTCCGCAAGAGGGACCTGAAGATGCTGGCCGAAAAGGTGGAAACGAGGGAGGAGTACAAGGAAGCGGTGGATTTGGGCTACACCCTTTTCCAGGGCTATTTCTTCTGCGAACCCACCATCATGGTGAGCAAGGACATTCCTCACAACAAGATGGCCTACCTGCGTTTCATCCACGAAGTGAACCGGCCGGAAATGGATTTCGACCGGCTGGAGCAGACCATAAAACAGGACACGGGACTCTGCTTCAAGCTCCTCAAATACATGAATTCCGCCTTCTTCGGTTTTCGCCAGAAAATCGCTTCCGTCCGTCAGGCGCTCGCGCTGTTGGGTGAGAAAAACATCAAACGGTGGGCCACCCTGGTGGCGTTCGTGAACCTCTGCACCGATTGTCCGATGGAGGTGCTGCGTACTTCCATCGTGAGGGCGAACCTCTGTTCGCATCTTGCCCTCAAGACGGGCATGGATAAAACGGAACCCGAATTGTACCTCATCGGCATGTTTTCTCTTATCGACGTCATCCTCGGCCGGGAAATGCGGCAGGTCCTGGACCACATTCCCCTGTCGGATACGGCCAAGCGCACGCTTCTGGGAGATTCCACCCGGTACCGGGATATTCTCCATCTCGTGGTCACCTATGAAAGGGCGGACTGGCGAAGATACATGGATTGCGCCGCCCGGCTTCAACTGGACGAAGCCGACCTCCCCCATCGCTACTTCGACAGCATCAACAGCGTGAACTCCATCATCCGACTGAGTTCCGAATAAACGACGGCGGGCAAAAAGAAGGGCGGCCTTTTCCGGCCGCCCGATTCTGTTGATAAAGCATTGCGAGCCGTCACCCGGGCGAAAGGCTCACCGCGGAATTTCGGGAAGTGCTTTTTCTTTGGCAGAGTGAAAGTCGCTCTTTTTTCGTTTTGTTGCGTTCTCCCTTCGATACCTCGGGGCGAACGGATCACCTTCGGCCGAGGGCCACCTTGGACCGTTCGGGCTGAGGTATCGAAGCCCGGATGGTCCGGTTCAATCCCACGGCAGCAAACTTTTGCGGAATGGCGAGTGCGCCCGGAATCCGCTTATCACCGGTCGGAACTGCTCTTCAGGCCGCCTTCAGCAGGCAGAACGCCGAACCGCCGACCACTTCGTCGATGTCCAGCAGAATCTTCACCTGCCCGCTCACCTTTGCCATGCCCCGAATGAAATTCACCTTGCCTTCGGACCCGAAGGACGGAGCGTCCTCTATTTCGTCGCCTTTGATGGTCAGGACCTCCGATACGGAATCGACCACCATCCCGATCATGTGCGACCGTGTTTTCCGCACGATATCGAGCACGATGATGCAGGTGCGTTCGTCATAGGCCCGCTCTTCAAGGCAGAACGCCAACCGCATGTCGAATACCGGAATCACCTTGCCCCGAAGGTTGATGACCCCCTTGATGCACTCGGGCGTGCGGGGGATGGACGTGATGGCCGTCATACCGATAATCTCTTTGACCTTGAGAATTTCGAGGCCGTATTCCTCTTTTCCGATGGCAAAGGTGAGGTACTTGCCCTCCTTGCCCAGCATCGATTTGGCGGCCTGAGTGGACTGTCGGCGTTTGAATATGTTCGATGAGATGTCCGCCTTGGGAGCGACTCCCTTGACTGCCTGGAGGGTCGGTGTCTTGGCGCACGCTTTCTCGGCGAAGCGCATGTCGACGAACCCGTCGATGTCGATGATGTCTCCGATCCCCATCTCGTCGTGCATGTACTGTTGAATGCGGTCGAGGTCTTCCTTCACGGGGAAGAGATCGCCGGTTCTGATCCCCTGGGCTTCGGTGAGGACGTTTTTCAACACCTGGACCTTGAGACCCAGTTCCTTGCGGGGGTCCAGAAACCCTACCGCGATTTCCGCGGCTCTCGCCGGCTGTTCTTCAACAAACCGGCCGGCTTTCACCAGCAAGTCGGTGAACTCGTGCATGGCCTCGGGGTACGCTTCCAGGAAGGAGTCCCTCATGGCCACGACGCAGCAGGGGTGCCCGGGCCACAGTTCGCTCGACAGATACTGCAGCTCCGCCAATCCTCCGGCAATGGCCTTGGTGCCCAGGGGTTCCGCCACCATAAAGCCGCAGGCGCTGTCTCCGGCTCCCAGCAGTTCAGGCATCTTGATGGGAGGCACCACTTCGAACTGGACGTCGACGGCCTCCTTGCCCAACATTCCCGGCCGCAATCCCATTTCCCGGAAAAACATGTGGGACAGCATGTTGTGGACGGACATCTTGTGCGGAATGTAGAACGTCTTGTTCCGAAAGGTTTCAGCAAACGGCTGCTGCAGCGGAACTTTCCTGTTCCTCACGCAGATGCTGCCGTTCTTGTGCGCCAGCAGAGTCATTTTGATGGGGGTCTTGTTGGCGTACAGGTCCATGGCGATGGGAGCCAGAATGAACGCGCCGTCCACTTCTCCCGTTTCCAACGACTGCTGGACGGGATTCCATCCGCCCATGCAGGACGTCTCCAGGACGAAGTGGTGGGGCGTGACCTGGCCGCTGTCGATCATCTGCCGGGCCACGCCGAGGATGAGATGGTCGGTGATCTGAATGTGAGCCATCCGCATCCTGACCTTCCCGTCCTCCGTGATGTCCGGCTGCCGCGCTTCGACGGGAGTATCGTCTTCCTTTTCCCCGCTCATGGCGCGCTCGATGGCCGACTTCAGTTCGTCGGGCGTGAAGGGCTTCGGCACGCACGCGCTCACCCCCGCCTCAACTGCGATTCCCACCTGTTTCTTGTCCGACTGGGCGGTCGCCATGATGAAGGGGATGTGTCGGAACGGTTCCTCGGCGCGCACCCACTGCAGGAGTTCGTACCCGTCCATGTCGGGCATGTTCCAGTCGCTGATGATGAGGTGGACGCCGTCGGAAGCCTTGATCTTCTGCACCGCGTCGTTGCCGTCTTTGGCTTCCAGGACCGACGTGAAGCCGAGGTCCTTGAGCGTCTTGGCCTGCATTTTCCGCATTACTGCGGAATCTTCCACGAGGAGGATGTTTATGGAAGGATCTACGGGCATGGTGTACTCCATATCGTTCGAATCGATCGACGAATTATGTTGATCTCCCCGGGACATGGGGAGATGCTGAACCAATCATTGCCCATAACATCGGCAACCGCAGCCAAAACATGAGAGGCGGAAATCATCTTTTGGCCCTTTCTCCTCCTGGAGCTTGACAAGGGAGTGCCGTCCCACGTATGCGGAAATGAATCTTCTTTCTACCTTCGGGAGGCCATGCGGCGACATGGAAAAGGAACTGTGTTTTATCTCGGTCATCGGAAACGACCGCAAGGGCATTATCGCCACCATCTCCAACTACCTCTACCTGCATAACGTCAACATCGAAGACCTGAGCCAGAAAATCATGCAGGGGTATTTCGTCATGACCATGCTGGTGGACGTGGCCGAAGCGGACGTGCCGATCGAAACCATGCGGGACGATCTGCAGGCGGTGGGCGACAAAATGCACCTCAAGATCCAGATCCAGCACCAGAACATCTTCAACGCCATGCACAGGATGTAACCCCATGTCCATTACCCTGGAGGAAGTGTTCGAAACAGTCAGCATGACCCTGTTTCAAAATCTGGACATTCGCTGCGTGACCCTGGGCGTCAACCTGAAAGACTGCGTCCGTACCGATTTCAACGAGTTCTGCGACCGGGTGTACGGGAAAATCCGGGCCAAGGCCGTGGACCTCATCCGGCACGCGCACACGCTGGAAGAAAAGTACGGCGTGCCCATCACCAACAAGCGCATCTCCGTGACGCCGGTGTCCCTCATCATGGAGCCGTTCGCGGACAACCCGGAGCTGTTCGTGCGCATGGCCCAGACCCTCGATCGGGCGGCGGCCGACGCGGGAATCGATTTCATCGGCGGCTACGGCGCGCTGGTGCAGAAGGGCATTACCCCCTCGGAGGAGACGCTCATCGAATCGCTGCCCGACGTCATGGTTTCCACTGCTCGGGTGTGCTCCTTCCTGAACGTGGGGAGCCACGTGTCGGGGCTCAACCTGGACGCCATCCTGAAAATCGGCCGGGTGTTGAAACGGGTGGCCGAACGCACCCCCAACGGCGTTGGTTGCGCCCGGTTCGTCATTTTCGTGAACGCGCCCGAGGACAACCCCTTCATGGCCGGAGCGTTCCACGGCGTGGGCGAACCCGATTACTCCCTCAACATCGGCATCAGCGGACCCGGCGTGGTGCAGACCGTAGTGGACCGCAATCCGGACCTGAACATCAGCGACCTGGCGGACGTCATCAAGAAAACGGCCTTCAAGATCACCCGGTCCGGCGAACTCATCGGCCGTGAGCTGGCGGCCATGCTGAAGGTGCCCTTCGGCATCGTGGACATCTCTCTTGCTCCCACCACCAAGGAAGGGGATTCCGTCGCCCGGATTCTGCAAGGCATGGGCGTGGATCAGGTGGGTGCGCCCGGGACCACCCTGGCGGTCGCCGTACTCGTGGACGCGGTGAAGAAGGGCGGCGCCATGGCCAGCGCCAGCATCGGGGGATTGAGCGGGACGTTCATTCCGGTGAGCGAGGACCTGGGCATGATCGAGAGCGTTCTGGCCGGAGCCCTCACCCTGGAAAAGCTGGAAGCCATGACGGCCGTCTGTTCGGTTGGCATGGACATGTTCGCCGTGCCCGGATCGACCCCGGCGGAAGTCATCAGCGCCATCATCGCCGACGAACTCGCCATAGGAGTGGTCAACAACAAGACCACCGCCGTGCGCATCATTCCCGTGCCAGGCATGGAGGAAGGCGACGTGGCCGACTTCGGAGGATTGTTGGGACGCGCGCCGGTCATGCGGGTGAACCCCTTCTCCTCGGCCCGCCTCATGCGCCGCGGCGGCCGCATGCCCGCGCCGATCACGAGTTTGAGGAATTGAAAATGACAACGATATGAAGAGTTTTAACCTTGCGACTTAGGTTCATCTTTTCAGGCATTGAGATCAATGTTTCGCCAAAAAAGTACAAGAACATGATCATATCCAATGCAGTTGATCATGTTAATGCGTTCGTGATCATGTTTTTTGCCATAAAGCATCACGCCCTGCCTTAACGCATACGATTTGGCCGGCCTGGCGGAGGTCCCGAAGGGCACGATTAATCGTAGGACGGCTTATGCCCGGGCAGGCCCGTTCGATGTCTGCTACATGAAAGTTCACCGGCAAGCGTTCAATGACATCGGTGATCATCTCCCTTTTGGCCCCACGACGCTGCGTCAGGTCCCCCGTTCGTTGTTCGAATTCCCGATATGCCCCAAGGAGCATTACCCCAAGAAAATATTCCCACCAAGGAACCAGCGAGTGGCGTCCCTCATGCCATCCCTGTGAGGATTTGTAGAGGGCATCGTAATACCCTTCCCGTTGGGTTTCGATGAGGTGTTCCAGGCTGATATATCGCCCAACCTCGTAACCGGCTTGGTAAATCAGGAGTAATGACAATAAGCGGGCCACGCGACCGTTGCCATCGGTAAAAGGGTGGATGCAGAGAAAGTCCAGCACGTAGGCTGGAATGAGCAGCAATGCATCTATCTCTTCCTTCTCCCAGCATTCTTTAAAAGAGGAATGCAATCTTTCCATTGCATCGGGCGTTTGATGGGCCGGTACCGGCCTGAAGCGAATAAATCGAGTTCCATCGGTACGCGTTTCCGTGATCGCGTTATCCGTCATTTTCCACCGGCCGCCTTGTTGAGAAGCGAATTGATAGATGTCACGATGTAGTTGCAGGACCACTCCCGTAGTCATCGGTATATTGTTGGAATTGGCGTGAATGGTCGCGATCGCTTCACGGTAGCCGGCTATCTCCTGCTCCGAACGATTCCGAGGGGTGGTCTTGTGCTCGACAAGCTTCCTGATACGCTCGGGAGGAGCCTCAATTCCCTCGATCCGATTGGACGATTCGGTGCTTTGAATGACTGCCACCTGACGCAGGGTTTCCAGAACCTGCGGGGCTTGCTGCTTAAAAAGCCCCTCCTTCCCCTTGTATTCGCCCAGCAATCGAATTGTTCGCAGGAGAGAATGTGGGATGATTTGCCTTTCCAAAAACTCATGTTCAAATGACTGCATTCTCTACTCCGATACTATTCGAACTTCAGGGAGTTCTCTACCCTTCATAATACTCACCAGCAATCTATTACCGTATGCTGCCCGTGAATAAAACCCCTTGTTCCTTCCGTTGAGCGGGCAACGCCGGGTTCATCCCCGGGTGCCATGATATTAATTCGAAGGAAAATTGGAAAACAGTCGACGGTGCCCGATGCAGTAGGCCACCAAAGCGAACTCACAGGTACCGCCCAATAGCAGGTTCAACCCGTACGATTCTTTCACCGCTCCGACGGGACCAAGGCGTCCGACCGGAAATTCGAGAAGAAAGGCACCATGTAGACTTTTTCTTCTTTCCATTCATCTTTTTCTGTAGATAATCGTGCCCGAGCGTGATTATCGCTCAGGAATAGAAAGCGACAGTAACCCTTGTCGCCTCAACCGGAGGATGCAATGAAAAAATTTAGTGCTGCACTCGTTTTTTCCCTCACGCTCTTCGGGTTCGGTTTTGCCGGGCATGGATTTGCGGGAGATCAGCTCCAATATGGAGAGATGCCCCCGCCGCCTCCACTGGTTATTCAAGGGTCGCTGGATCTGGTGGTGGTGCCCAGCGAACGATACCCCAACCAGTATGCCTACATGCTCCCCAACACGGTGGGCGTCTACGTGTATGAAGGCATATGGTACCGTAACTATCGCGGTAACTGGTTCAAATCATTCTCCTATAACAGCAATTGGATGTCCATCGGCGTATCGATCGTACCGCCGGTAATCCTGGGCATTCCGGTCGAATATCCCCTTTATCTTCCCAAAAAATATCATAGGGTTCACTATGTTGAGTATCAGAGCCATTGGAAGGATTGGGAGAGGGATCGACACTGGAATCAAAGCCAGTGGTACAAACATGAGATGAGAGAAGATGTGAGACGGGACCGAATGAACCACATCGAGCAGTATCGCGCGAAAGAGAATTACAACCATTCCTCGAAACATAATGCGAAGGATGGTTACAATCATCCGCCGAAATACAAACAGGATAAGGAACACTCCGGGCAAGACAACCATGACCGGCAGAATCAAAAACAGAATAAGGAACATTCCAGGCAAGACAATCATAACCGGCAGAATCAAAAACAATACCATGAGAAGGACGACGAGAGACGCTAACGGGAGGAACGAGCTGCTCCGGGCCTGCCTTTCGAATGGATGAAACAATGAAGGGGGGGAACCTTTCTCGAAGGTTTCCCCCCTCGCTGACTACGACTCAACGGCTTCGGCCAATAGTATGGTTCTCTATGGGGACAGCGCGGGACGGGCCGACGCCGATTTCGCCTCTTCCCCCCTCACACCACGCACATGAGGAAGGGGTTTTCCAATACCTTCTTGAGGTCCTGGAGGAAGCCCGCCGCCATGGCGCCGTCCACCACCCGGTGATCCGCGGAGAGCCCGAGATACATGGTGGGCCGAACGGCGAGTTCGCCGTTTACCACCACGGCCCGTTCCTTCATCGCGGCCACGGAGAGGATTCCCGCCTCCGGGGGATTGATGATGGAGGTGAAGAACTCGATGTCGAACTGCCCCAGGTTCGAAACCGTGAACGTGCCGCCGGACAGGTCGTCCAGCGTCAGCTTGCCGGCCCGGGCCTTGTCGATAATGTTCTTCCGGGCCAGGGCCACTTCCCCCAGCGTCATCTTCTGCACCGCGCGGAGCACCGGCACGATGAGGCCCTCTTCCAGCGCCACGGCCAGCCCGATATTGACGTCTTCGTGTATCCTGATGCTCCTGCCGTCGAGGGAGCCGTTGAAGAGCGGGTATTTGGCGATGGTGTACGCCGAAGCCTGAATGATGATGTCGGTGAACGAGAGCCGGACCCCGCGGGCCGCTTCGATGATGTCCAGGAAGGTTTTCCGGAACTGAATCATGGCCGTGCAGTCCACCTCGGCCGCAAAGTACACGTGCGGCACGTCCCGGGAGCCCGCGGTCAGCCGTTGGCCGATGATTTCCCTCATCCTGGTGAGCGGGATCACGGAACCGAAGCCGGGCTTGCCGGAATCGCGAGCGGGCGCGGCTTCCGGTTTGGCCGCGGGCTTCGTCGCTTCGGGTGTTTTGGGCGCGGCAGCGGCCGCGAGAACGTCTTCCTTGGTAATCCGTCCGCCGGGACCGGTGCCGGTAATCGCCGCCAGGTCCACGCCAAGCTCCCCGGCCATTTTTTTGGCCACCGGAGTGGCCCGCACTCTTTCCCCAGCCTGTTCGGGAACGGCCGGGCGCGAGGCTTGGCCGGCGGCAGGAGGTTGTGTGGCGGGTGCCGCTGCCGTCACAGCGGCCGACGGGGCAAGGGATTCGTCCAGCGTCTCCCCTTCCCGGGCCAGATAGCCGATGGTTCCCCCCACGGGGGCGGTCCCCCCCTCTCCCACCACGATTCGGGCGAGAATCCCGGAAGCCATGGCTTCAAGCTGATAGTTGATTTTCTCCGTCTCGATTTCGGCGACCACGTCGCCCTTTTTTACCGTATCCCCTTCATTGAACCGCCACTTGGCGATCTTGCCTTCCTTCATGGCCATGCCGAGTTTCGGCATAATGATGATTTCCGCCATAAACTCAACTCCCGTATCCCGTACGCCTGCGTTGTTCCTTTGAATGGAACGGAGACGTCCGCTATGGTCCACTCATTTCGATCCGAAGAAGATCAATACGGCGTCACTCCGCCGCACAGGTTGATGGATTGCCCCTGGATGTAGTCGGCGTCGTCCGAGGCGAGGAATGCCACCAGCGCGCCCACGTCATCGGGAGTGCCCATTCTGCCCAGCGGGACCGACGATTTGAATTCCTCCCGGTTCTGTTCGGGGGTTTTCCCCAAATATTTGCCGAACCCCTGATCGAGCACAGAAAACATGTCCGTCTCGATGAATCCCGGACACACCGCATTTACATGGATGTTGAACGGGCCGAGTTCCTTGGCGAACACCTGGGTGAGGCCGATCACTCCGAACTTGGAAGCACAGTAGTGGGCCAGGAGCCGGTCTCCGCGCTTTCCCGCGTTGGAAGCGATATTAACGATTTTGCCGGTTTTTCTTTCCATCATCCTTCGGGCTACGTGTTTGCTGCACAGAAAGGTGCCTTTCAGATTGATGCCCAGCACCCGGTCCCATTCCTGTTCGGTGATGTCCACGGCCGGCGTTATGACCAGGATACCGGCATTGTTCACCAGGATGTCGATGGGGCCGATCTCTTCGGTCACCGTTTCCACCATGCCTTCGACGTCGCTTTCCTTCGATACGTCCACGCGCAGAGCCCGAGTTCTGTTTTCACCGTCGATTCCCTTTATTTCTTCCACCACTTTTTGGGCGTTCTCCACATTGACGTCGCACACCGCCACGTGCGCACCTTCCCGGGCAAGCCTGAGCGCAATGCCGCGACCTATGCCGCGCCCCGACCCCGTGACGATGGCTACGCGATCCTTCAATTTCATTTTTCACCCCTCCCGCGTTCGGGAATCGATCCTCAATAGACGGCCTTACACCATCCGCCGGTGACGTCCACGCTGGCCCCGGACATGTAGGAATTCCCTTCGGAACAGAGGAACACGACGACCCGCGCCAGTTCCTCAACGCTGCAGAATCGGCCGATGGTGGTATTGGCCTTGGCGAAGTTGTCCATGTACTGCTCTCCGGTGATTCCCTGTTCCCTGCCCCAGATATCGGCCCAGTATTCCCAGAGGGGCGTGCGGATAAGGCCGGGGTTCAGGTTGTTGACGATGATGCCGTATCCGATGACTTCATCGGCCAAACACTTGGAAAACATCATGACGGCGGCTTTGGTCACGTCGTACACCGGACAGTAGGCGCCGGGCTGCTTGGCATAAATGGAAGAAACGTTGACGATGCGCCCCCAGCCGTTCTTTTTCATGTGGGGAATCACTTCTCGGGAGCAGCGGATGGCGCTCAGGGTATTCAGCTCCCAATAGTGCTGCCACTTCTCGTCCGGAGTGGTTTCGATCTTTTCGTCGCTTCCCGTGCCGGCGTTGTTCATGAGGATGTCGATGCGGCCGAACGTGTCCGCGGCCCGCGCCACGAAATTCCGGACGTCTTCGGCTTTGGTGACGTCGGCTGTCACGGCGAGGACTTTGGTTCCGCAGGCCGACCGTATGTCCTGGGCCGTCTTTTCGAGCTTTTCGCTTCCCCGGGCGCAGATGGCCACGTCCACGCCTTCGCACGCAAGGGCCCACGCGGAACCCCTCCCGATGCCGTCACTACCGCCGGTGACGAGCGCCACGCGACCCTTCAATCCCATATCCATTCCTGTCCTCCTCTCCTCGAACGGGTACTCGCTCCGCCCGCTCCGAAAAGTCAGTTGGGCCTTACCAGGATCTTTACGTGCTTTTCCTTGTTGCGAATGAGTTCGTGGAATCCTTGTTCGATGAGTTCGTCGAGTGTGATCTTTCCGGTGATGAGGCCCCGGTCGGTGAGTCGTCCGTCCGATAATAGTTGCAGGACGGTGGCGAATTCGTCGTAGTAACACAGGGACCCGATCACTTCCTTCTCGGTGAAGACGATGTCGTTGAAGTGCAGGGTGGAGGGTTGGGAAAATACCCCCATGATTACCGCCCGCCCGCCTCTTCTGACAAGCTTCACGGCGAGCGGCGCGGTTTCGGCCGCCCCGACGCACTCGATCACCACGTCCGGCCCGATCCCTCCCGTGAGATCGTTCACCCGGGTTTCAAAGGACGCTTCGGAAGGGTCCAGCGACACGGCGCCGTACGACTCCGCCTTTTGGCGGCGAACGGGCGATAATTCCACCGCCAGCACCTTGGCCGCTCCGGAAGCCCGGGCGGCCTGGACGGCCATGAGCCCGATGGGCCCCGCTCCGATGACGGCCACGGTGTCGCCCACCAGTATCCGCCCCTTGCGCACGGCATGGACCGCGGCGGCCATGGGTTCCACCAGCGCGGCCGCCTCATCCGTTACGTCGGAGGGGATGACGTAGCATTGGGAAGCTTTCACGTTGACGTATTCGGCAAAGGCGCCGTGCGAAACGATGCCGATGCCGCCCACGTAGCGGCAGGTCGAGTAGAGCCCCTTCCGGCACCAGTAGCAAGAGCCGCAGGTGTAGAGGGTGTTGGTGACGATGCGGTCACCCGGTTTCGGGTCGGTGACGCCGGGTCCGCATTCCACAACCGTTCCGGAAAATTCGTGTCCCAGGATGATGGGCGGCTTCATGCCGGTGATGGGGTGCGGGTCCATACTGATCATGATGGGCCCCGCTTCATATTCGTGGAGATCGGTTCCACAGATGCCGCACCAGGAGACCTTTGCCTTGACGAAACCCTCCCCGGGCGGGGATTCGGGCATGTCCCTAATGCGGACGTCCCTCCTTCCGTACCAAACGGCGGCTTTCACAGCGCACTCCTCGGTGGATGTTACCAGTAACAATAGAGAACCCTTAACTTTTGTCAAGAAAAAAAGATTGCACTTCATCATCAAAGCGGAATGTGGATAAATTGCATCTTTTTATAGAATATCCTTTGTCGTATTGTCGATTTATTTGGATTTGAATTGAAATGTCACCAAAATACCGATTTTTATCTTCCGCGCACTCGACGTTCCTCACGAAGAAAATGGCTTGACAACCTTCTTCACCATCAAGATAATTTACTGGTAACATTCCCCTCCCGAGAACGCGTCGGAAAACAAATGAGACAGAAACTCACCATTCGCGACATCGCGCGGTTGGCCGGGTTTTCTCACACGACCGTGTCCCGCGTCTTGAACCATGACCCATGCGTGCGTCCCCAAACCGCGGAAAAAGTTCTTTCCGTTGTGCGGGAGTTCAATTATCGGCCCGATCCGTTGGCGCGAAGCTTCGCCCGGCGGCGATCCAATCTCATCGGCCTGATCGTTTCGGACATCAGCAATCCTTTCTATGCGGAACTCGCCCGCGGCATCGAAGATCGGGCCCTCAAACATGAGTATCATGTGATTTTTTGCAGCACCGACGAGACCCTGGAACGGGAACAACGCTATGCGGAGATTATGCGGGAGACGGGGGTGGAGGGATTGATCTTCGCATCCGTTCGTCGGGAAGACCCCGTCGTGGAAAAGCTCATCGAGGAACATTTTCCCGTTGTCATGGTGAACCGAAGGCTGCGGGCCGAGTTGGGAAGCTACGTCGTGCTGGATAACCGAAAAGGCGCCTACCTGCTCACCAGGCACCTCGTAGGCCATGGCTGGAGCAAGATCGCCATCATTACCGGCCCGTCCCACTTTTCCACCGGGTTCGAACGGCTGGAGGGCTACAAAGAGGCGCTGCTGGAAGCGGCTATCCCGCTCCACGAAGAGTTCGTCTGCCGTGTGCAGTTCAGCAGAGAGGCAGGCTATCGGTCGGCCAGGGAACTCCTGGCCGGCAGGGAACGTCCCGAGGCGATTTTCGGGGGCAACGATTACATCGCGCTGGGGGTGATGGATGCGGCCAGGGAACTCGACATACGTATTCCCGAAGACCTGGCGCTGGTGGGATTCGACGACACCGATTATGCGCGCCGCATGCAGCTCACCACCGTGAGCCAACGGAAATACGAAATGGGAGAACTCGCCGTACAGCGGCTTGTGGAAATGATAGAGCATGGCTCGCGCGACGGATACGCTCACAGGATCGTCCTGGAGCCGCGCCTGATCATGGGGCAGTCCTGCGGAAGTCATGATCCTATAACGGAGCCCGAAACATGAGGTGATCGCCGCCGAAGAATTCGGAGTGGATGGTTCATGCGGCGAGCGCAGCCGGCGGACAGCGCGTCGGCCGCGGAGGCGGATGTTCTGACGGGAAAGGAGAATGAAAGTGGCAATTCAGATCGACAAGGGAAAATACCTCGAAATGTACAGAACCATGGTCCGCATCAGAGGCTTCGAAGAAAATGTGGAGCGGCTGTTCGCGGGAGGAAGGATCCCCGGGTTCGTCCACCTTTACATCGGACAGGAAGCGGTTGCCACCGGCGTGTGCGCAGCCCTGCGGGAAGACGACTACATCACCAGCACTCATCGGGGCCACGGCCACTGTGTGGCGAAAGGCGGACGAGTCAGAGAGATGTTCGCCGAAATTTACGGAAAAAGCACCGGATACTGTAAGGGCAAAGGCGGTTCCATGCACATTGCCGCCGTTGAAAAAGGCATCCTGGGCGCGAACGGCATCGTGGGCGGAGGCCTCACCCTGGTGAACGGGGTTGCATTCTCGGCGCAATATCGGGGCACCGATCAGGTGGCCGTCTGCTTCTTCGGCGACGGCGCCAGCAACAATGCCACGTTTCACGAGGGGGTCAATCTGGCGTCAGTCTGGAACCTGCCCGTGGTGTTCGTCTGTGAGAACAATGGGTTCGGCATGTCGGTGCCGCAAAAGCACCATCAGAAGATCAACGACGTGGCGGAACGGGCGGGGGCCTACGGAATCCCCGGAGTAGTCATCGACGGCAACGACATCATGTGCGTGTATGAAACGGCACGGGAAGCCGTCTCGAGAGCACGCAGGGGCCTCGGGCCCACGTTGATCGAGTGCAAGACCTTTCGGCATAAAGGCCATTTCCAGGGCGATGCCGATGTTTACCGGGACCAGGAGGTTGTCCGCCGGTGGATCGAAGAACGCGATCCCATCAATAGATACCGGCAGTACCTGCTGGGGTCCGATCACTGCACGGCGGGAGAACTGGCAACTATCGACGACGAGGTGCAAAACGAAATCGTGGACGCCATCCGCTTCGCGGAGGAGAGCCCTTTTCCGCGGCCCGAGGAAACCCTTGAAGATGTGTACGCGTAAGACATCCGCCGCCACGAAAGAAGAGAGGTCCGGTCATGAGGGAAATCAGCTACGTGGACGCCTTGAACGAGGCTTTGCGAGAGGAACTGCAACGGGACGAGATGGTATTCATTGCCGGAGAGGACGTGGGTCTCTACGGGGGAAACCTCGGTGTCACCAAAGGGCTCCTTAAGGAATTCGGTGAAAAAAGGGTGAAGGACACTCCCATATCGGAAGCAGCCATCGCCGGTTTGTCCATAGGGGCGGCCGCCACGGGGCTTCGGCCATGCGTGGAGATCATGTATGTCGATTTCGTGGGTTGCTGCATGGAGCAGATTCTGAACCAGATGTCCAAGCTCCGTTACATGTTCGGCGGCAAGATCAAACTCCCCCTGGTGGTCAGGACCCAGGGCGGGGCGGGTTTCAGTGCGGCGGCGCACCATTCGCAGAGCCTGGAAGCCTTTTTCACACACATTCCGGGGCTCAAAGTGGTGATGCCCGCCACTCCGTATGATGCCAAAGGGCTGCTCAAGAGTTCCGTCCGCGACGATAATCCGGTCATCTTTATCGAGCACAAATTCCTCACCGACTTCAAAGGGCCGGTACCGGAGGAGGAATACGTGCTTCCGCTGGGCAAAGCGGAAGTAAAGCGGGCGGGAAGCGACGTTACTCTCGTGACATGGTCCTACATGGTGCATGTGGCGCTGAAGGCCGCCGAACGTCTGGCGGAAGAGGGGATCGACGTTGAGGTCATCGACGTTCGCACCCTCAAGCCTCTGGATGAGGCGACGATCCTCGGCTCGGTGGAGAAGACCAACCGGGTGGTGATCCTTCACGAAGCGGTACTCACCTCGGGGTTCGGCGGGGAGGTCGCCGCCATCATTGCCGAAAAGGCATTCGATTCGCTCGATGCTCCCATAAAGCGGATCACCGCGCCGGATACGCCCGTGCCGTTCAGTCCGGTACTGGAAAAGTTTTTCATGCCGGACGAAGAAAAGGTCGTGCGGGAAGTAAAACTACTGATGAAGTAGCATCTGACGTTGCCGTGTTAATCGCCGAAGTGACCGAGCAGCGGATGTCTGTTCATGCTGAACAATTTTCTTGACTGCTCATTAGTATAGACATATATAATGTGTATGTATACAGTATTTGCCCGTGCAATGCAAAACAGCCCCACTAACTTCGACGAGAAACGCGGCGCGCGCGAATCGCCCGAAGCCGCAGAGAACTCGTGTCGCCACCCGTTTGCGTGTAAGCAGGCGGCGAACACCCCAATAGACCGATGAAGAATTGTCAGGAAGGGAAGGAGGTGAAGAGACGCTTTTCCGGTTCATCCACGTACTTGGCGTCAGTGCTTTTTACCGGAGGCATTTCGAAAGAGGAGAGATGAGATGAAGAAACTGCTTGTGATTTCGTTTTGCGCCCTCCTGGTATTGGGAGTTTCAGCAAGCTTCTCCCTGGCCGCGGAGGGAAAGTTCAGTCTCAAGGATATTCCCGAAATCAAGAACAAGGCAGCAGTAAACACGCTCTGCGAAACCGGTCAGGTGTGGGACAAGATTATGCCCTACATCGATAAATTTACTGAAAAGACCGGGGTCAAAGTGAATGTCGAACGAGTCGCTTCTCCCGTCGTTTACTCCAAGGAAAACGTCGAACTCATGGGCGGTACCGGCCATTACGACGTTGTGTACGTGGAAACTTCCTGGACGACCGAATGGTCACCCTATCTGGACAAGATGAAAGATCTTGCCAAAAAATGGGACCCCACCGGTATCGAAGGGTACACGAAGGAACTCAAATATCAGGCCCCCTCTATTCTGATCTGCGGCCAGGCTTACGGTGAGCAGATGGTTCTTCCCTTTTACACCTATCACATGGGAATGTTCGTCCGCCAGGACGTCTTTGACGATCCCACCGAAAAGGCTGCCTTCAAGGCCAAATATGGGTATGAACTGAAGCCGGCGACATCGGACAAGGAACTGAATGCCCAGGGCGAATTTTTCACCCGGAAAAAAGGCGACAAGCTGAAGGGCAAGCCCCTGGATCACGACATTTTCGGTTTGGCGATGATGGCGGGCGCCTATCAGGACAACGATGAAATGACGTGCCGTCTATGGGGAAAAGGCGCGGATTACGTGAGCGTAATTCGGGACAAAGACGGCAAGGTCAAGGAATTCATCATCACCAAAAAAGACAAGGATGTTCTGAAGCAGACCCTCACCGAATACAAACACGAACTCAAGTGGTGCTCCCCTGGCTGCCTCACCGCGAACTTCGACTTTGTCGTGGCTCAGCAGGGCGAGGGAAACGCCATAATTCAGCCCACTCAATTCTCCAACTGTTTCGCTTGGACAGCAGGCATCGTCAAGGATAAAGTTCCGGGCGGAAAGCTCGGCATCTACCCGACCGTGGGAAATCAACCCTACACCGGCGCCTGGTCGGTGGGGGTGTCCAAGGCCAGCAAGAATCCCGAAGCAAGCTACTGGCTGGTACGCTACCTGAGTTCCTTCGATTGCCAGATGGCGGTAATGAAGGAAGGCGGTCAGCTCAGCACGAGGATGGACGTTCTGCAAGACCCCAGTTGGCATACGCCGGAGAATCAGTATCCTTTCGGCATCCTGTGCGATTATCTTCTGGATATCTGGCCCAAACAGGCGAAGTACGTCCCCAACTACTGGTACTTCAACACCTCGGCCGGCGGAAAGGTGTATGAGGTGCAGATGCCCATCCTGCAGAAGGCGATTTCCGGCGAGTCTTCCGTCGACGCGGTAGTGGCGGACCTGACTGCCAAAACCATTTCACTCACGAAAAAATTCGACAAGAAAGTGCCCATCAAGGAAGAGAAATAGCTGAGCCCTTGCCGTGCTGCCCGGGGGTGTTCCCCCCGGGGCACGGCATACCGCAACCGCCGGATGATGTCTCTGAAGGCGATGAAGATAAAAAGCATACCGGGGGAAGACGGCCTCCGGGCGAGTGAACATGTCGAAGCCCACTACCGCCGGACAAAGAACATTTCAGGTCCGAAGGGAATGAATCACAGGAACATAAGGTTTGGATGACTATGGCATCTGAGACTGCTTACCAAGGTACGATGGGGACTCCGTTTTCTGCTTCAGGCAGGAAGCCGACAATATGGGAAACATTGACCAGCGAGAAGTACTTCCGATGGACACTTCTCATCCCTCTCTTGGTCGTATTGATCATTTTCATGCTCTACCCGTTGTTTTACTGCCTGTATTACTCTTTTCAAGAATGGGGCATGCAGGGAAACGCTCTTTTCGTCGGACTCGAAAATTACCGGGTCATGCTGAACGACCACGACTTCCTGACCGCCTTCGGCCGCACCCTGGAGGTCCTGGTGATCTGTATCGTGGTCGAATTGATCGTCGGTCTGGGTTTGGCTCTTCTGTGGAACAGAGACTTTAAGGGTCAGAATATCGTTCGGGGGCTTTGCCTGTTGCCGTTGCTGATAGCCCCCCTGGTCCTTTCCCTCCTCTGGAATTTTCTGCTCGAGTACGATTTTGGGGCTCTTAACCAGATACTGGTGGCTGTCGGCTTGGGTAAGATCTACTGGTGGTCTCCCGGTATCGCCCTCTATACCATCTGTCTGATCACCATCTGGCAGTGGTTCCCGTTCTCCGTATTTGTTCTGCTTGCCGGGTTGAAGAGTCTGCCGCGCGACGTCTTCGAAGCAGCCAAGGTGGATGGGGCTTCCGGTTGGTACACCTTCCGCAGGTTGACGCTGCCCATGTTGAGTCCGCTTATCCTCATTATCGTAGTGTTGAGGTCCATGTGGCTCATCCGGTTGTTCGATCCCCTCTATGGTACCACCCGCGGTGGAGTGAACACCGAACTTCTGGACTGGAACGTTTACCGAACGGCTTTTGTCTTCTTCGACATCGGCTACGGGTCAACGCTGGCCATATTTTCTCTTTTCATCACCATTGCGATCTGCGCCGTAATGTATCGGCAGTTGATGAAATCGTTGGGTGTGATCAAAAAGTGAATCTTGTACCGGCGGGGCAATCACTCGGTACTTTGAGACAACATTTTCGCGGAGATGATGTCAAATGATCAAGAAGCTGCTTTTCTGGCTGACGACGTTAGCCGTCATGATCACGGTAGTCGGTCCTCTGATGTGGGTCTATTTAACCGCCTTCAAGGGCCCCAAGGAAATATTCACCACGAATCTGCAAAGTCTGATCATTTTTTCTCCGACTCTGGAGAATTTCACCCGTCTGTTCAATGACTTCCCCTTCTGGTCGGATCTGGCCAACACCGCCATCGTCAGCGTTGTGAGCACCCTGTTTGTCGTGCTGATTTCCCTGCCGGCGGCATACAGTTTCGCTCGCTGGAACACCGGCGGCGGGCAGTTGCTGTTCACCACCATCTCGACCAGAATGTTTCCGGGAGTGGTGGCGGCCGTTCCCTTTTTCATTATCTTCCGGAAAATCGGCCTGCTCGATACTCACTTCGGCCTGATTGTTCTATACGTGTACTTCAATACGTCATTCGCCACCTTCCTGCTCTACGGCTTCTTCCGGGAAGTTCCCGTGGAGCTTGAACAGGCGGCCATGATCGACGGCTACGGGCGGATGGAGATTTTCCGCAAGGTGATCTTTCCGTTGATCCTGCCCGGTGTCGTTGTCACGGCGGTTTTCTGTCTCATCTGGTCCTGGAACGAATTCTTTTACGCCTTCCTCTTTACGAGAATGAACGCGAGGACGGTGAACGTTATGATTTCCTCCTTTTGGGGGTCCATCGAAGTACAGTATGGCCCCATGGCGGCCGGCGCGGGCATCGCCATCCTGCCGATCCTGGTTACCGCCTGGTTCATGCAGCGATACATCATTCGGGGCCTGACGTTCGGGGCGGTCAAAGGATAGAGAAACCGGAGCGGCCGCGGTCGGCGAATGCCGAGGCTTGAGGCCCACACTAACGGAATCGCAAACCAAAAGGTTGATCGATATGTTGCCGCGAATGAACAGGGGAGATTGGATTTTCTGGGCGATTATGACCTGGATCGGCGTTAACCTGCTTTGGCTCAAGTTTATTGAACAAGCCGTGCCCCAGTGGGTGGGGGCAATTCTCGCCACAATCGCTGCCGTGGCATTGTTCAAGTACGGCCCTCGACCTGTAGAAGAGGAAGCGGAGGAAGATTAAATCATGGCTAGCGTCAGGCTGGAGAATGTGACCAAGCTCTACGGGCAGAAAAAGGCCATCCGGGACGTAACCATAGAGTGCAGGGAAGGACAGTTCTACTCGATCGTAGGTCCCACGGGAGCGGGCAAGAGCACTATCCTCAAGATGGTGGCCGGGATCGAACCCGTCACTTCCGGAAAGATTTACTTTAACGATACGGTGGTGAACGATCTTTCCCCGCAGGCCCGAAATGTCTCCATGGCTTTTGAAACCTACAATCTTTATCCCAACATGACGGTGTACGAAAACGTCGCGTTCCCCTTGAGGGCGTCTCGATGGGGACTGAAACTTTCAAAGCAGGAAGAACAGCGAAGAGTGGAAGAAATCGCCACCTTTCTGGGCATAGAGGAGCTGTTGGAAAGGCTGCCGCAGCACCTGAGCGGCGGGCAGAAACAGCGCGTGTCCCTGGCCCGGGCGCTGGTGAGGAAACCCGAGGTGTACCTGCTCGACGAACCGATCGCCCACCTCGACGCCCGTCTCAAATTCTCCACGCAGACACTGATGAAGGAATTTGCGACCAAGTACCGGAGCACCATCATCTATGTGACTCACGACTACCGGGAGGCTCTCGGATTGTCAGATCGCATGGCGGTGCTGCGCAGGGGCGCCATCGAGCAGGACGGAACGCCCGAAGAAATCTACTACCAACCTGCGACCGATTTTGTCGGCGGACTCATCGGCGAACCCGGAATGAACCTCGTGGACGGTGAAATCGTCACCCGCGAGGGGAAGACCTTCTTTCAAACCGGTTCCGACTTCGCTCTCCCGCTTCGGAACAATCTGGTGGGTTCTGCAAAGAAAACCGCTCGTCAGGAGAACGGCAAGGCTATGATTCGGTTGGGAATCCGCTGCGAGCACGTCCGGGTGAGCCGCGAGAAAAAAACCGAGGATTCGTTTCAGTTGCCGGTGTACGCCATTGCCCACGAAGCGGACAGCAGTATCGTTACGTTCGACCTGAAAAAGACATTTCTCTATGTGCGAACAAGGGAGGAAAAAGGCTTCTGCGATTACTGCCTGTCGGAGATGCTTTGGATCGACTTCGACCAGGAGAACGTCTTCTTCTTCGAAAAGACGACCGAACTCATGAAGGCGAAGGAGTCCTGACGGTGAGTAGAGTAGACTTCAAAAACGTGTGGAAAATCTACCCCCGGGGGAACGTTGTCGGCGTAAAGGACTTGACTTTTACCTGTAATCATCAGGAGTTTCTGGCGATTCTCGGACCGTCCGGAGGCGGAAAGAGTTCCACGCTGCGCATGTTGGCCGGGCTGGAGGATATCAGTCGGGGGGAAGTACTGTTCGACGATAAAGAAGTAAACCATCTCGGACCCGCCGAACGGAACATCGCCCTCGCCTTTGAGTCGTACGCCCTTTACCAGCGGTTGACCGTATATGAGAATATTGCCTTCCCCTTGAAGGCACGCAAAGTGAACGGCGACGAAATCCGCAAGAAGGTCACTTCCATCGCCGAACTGATGGACGTCACCTCCCTCCTGGACAAATATCCCTCCTCCCTGGCCGGGGGGCACCAGCAGCGGGTTTCACTGGCTCGAGCGTTCATCAGGCAACCTAACGTCACCTTGCTGGACGAACCTATCTCGCACATGGACCAACGGGTGCGCGCGGAATTGCGTGCGCGGATCAGGAGACTCCATAACGAACTCGGTAACACAACGGTATACGTCACCCACGATCAGGCGGAAGCCATTTCCCTCTGCGACCGACTGATGATCATAAACAAAGCGGAACGGCAACAGGTCGGTACGATAGACGAGATATACAACCATCCCGCCAATCGTTTCGTAGCCCTGTTTGTCGGCGAACCGGCCATGAACTTTATTCCGGGGAAAATCGAAACCGAACGGAGCGTAGCTATCCCCACCGTGGAAGGGAAGAAGGTTTTCGAATTTCACGGCGACCTGAATCCTCAGTATGAGGGGAAGGATATCACCATCGGCGCCCGGCCTCAGCAGATAAAAGTCTCCCGGACGGCCGAACGGGAAGGCTGCATTCCGGGAACCATACGGGTGATCGAATTTCAGGGCGAACGGACCATCCTGACGCTTAACCTGGGAGATCGATCTGCAACCGAAGTCAAAACCGTGGTTCCGGCTACGGAAAAATACCACGTGGACGAAAAGGTAGGGCTCTCCCTCGAACCCGAGATCATCCATCTGTTCGATCAGGAAACGCCCGTACTGAAGAGAAGCACACGGCAGCCGATCGCCTGATTTTTGGACGTGCTGCGATTCTTACCCGAAAGTTCATCAATAACGGAGGTTCAACATGAAGTATATCGTCAACGTTGACGAGAAAAAGCCGGATGAGGACAAGCGTTCACTGCGGTTTTGCGTGAACGGCAGGGACAGCGAGATACTGAGGGATACGTATTACCTCATCGACAAGGAGAATTCTCCTTCTAAGAATCTGACCATGGGCTACACGGTCATCTATCCCACCGGAAAGACCACGGGGCACGCTCACAGCGATATGGAAGAGGTATACTATGTGACTTCCGGCGTTGGGAGAATGGTCATCGGAGAAGACGATTTTCCCATAAAAACCGGCGACGCCTTTTATGTGCCGTTCGGAGAACACCACGTGACCTACAATACCGGAAATCAGCCCCTCGTAATCCTGTGGGTCACCGGGAAATCGGAAAAGTAAGGGTCGAGGATATATGGAAACCTATCGCATGCTCATCGACGGCGAATGGGTCGATTCGAGCGTCGACCGATATATCGAGGTAGTGAATCCCGCAACCGGGGAAGTTTTCGCTCGCGTACCCAGCGCCCGGGAAGAGGACGTGGACAGGGCGCTCCGGGCGGCGCAGGCGGCCTTTCCCGCTTGGTCGTCGCTCTCGCCGGAACAGCGGGGAGTGTACCTGTGGAAGGCCGGCGACCTCCTCGAACAGCGCAAGGAACCCATCGGCAGACTCATGACCATGGAGCAGGGAAAGCCCATGAAGGAAGCCGTGGGAGAAATCGAAAAAGCCGTGGAGATGCTCCGCTACTTTGCCGAAGAGGGCAAACGGGCCTACGGACAGGTGATCGCCAACACCGATCCCATGATTCAGAGCTATGTCGTCAAGCAGCCGATCGGCGTGGTGGCCGCCCTGTCTCCCTGGAACTACCCGGTGGAACTCACCGGTTGGAAAGCCGCGGCAGCTCTCGCCGCTGGGTGTACCATAGTCGCCAAGCCCCCGTCGCTGACGCCGCTCTCGCCGCTGGAGTTCTGGAAATGCATGTTCGAAGCCGGATTTCCCAGGGGGGTCATCAACGCGGTGACCGGTTCCGGCGGGACGGTCGGCCGCATGCTGGTGCGAAGTCCCATCACTCAAAAAGTCGCCTTCACGGGGTCGCTCGATGCCGGCAAGGACATCATCGACCAGAGCAAGGGCACCATCAAGAAAGTGTCCCTGGAACTGGGCGGACAGTGTCCCCTGGTGGTGAGCGGAAACTGCGATCTGGCCCTGGCGGTGAAGGGTGCGGTACGGCGCTCCTTCCGCAACATGGGACAGATCTGCATCGCCATCAACCGGATATATGTACAACGGGATATCTACGAATCGTTCCTGGCCGCATTCGTGAAAGAGACAAAGAAGCTGGTCATCGCCGACGGCGTGGAAAATCCCTCGGCCGACATCGGACCCATGGCCAGCCTTCCGGGATTGGAGAAGGTCAAGCTGCACGTGCGTGATGCGGTGGACAAGGGAGCGCGTCTTCTCTGCGGAGGCAAAAGGCCGGAAGGAGCGCAGTTCGCCAAAGGATACTTCTTTGAACCCGCTATCCTGGCCGATTGCACGCACGACATGCTTATCATGACCGAGGAAACCTTTGGCCCGGCGGTGGGTGTCATGCCCTACTCCACCGTGGATGAGGCCATACGTATGGTGAACGATACGCCGTACGGCCTGGCTGCTTACGTGTTCACCAACGACCTGCACGAAATGGATGCCTTTTCCCGCCGGATCGATGCGGGCAGCGTTGCCGTCAACAATGTGGACGCCGGTATCATGAATGCGCCCTACGGGGGCTGGAAGCAGAGCGGAACGGGGTATGAGCATGGCCACGAAGGACTCGAAGAGTACCTTCACCAGAAGCACATACGGGTCCGTTATCGCAATCCTGTCCAATCATGAAAGCTCCTGTTCCGGGAATGCGAACGAAGGGGTGATGGCATGCCGCAGTACGTGATGGGTATCGACATAGGCACCTCGGGCTGCAAGACCCTCCTCATCGATGAACATGGAACGGTTGCGGCACGGGCGACGGAGGAATACCCACTCTCCACGCCCCAACCCGGTTGGTCCGAACAAGACCCGGTCCATTGGTGGCAGGCGGTGAAATCCACTGTTCGGAAGGCCGTGAGTGGGGTGGCATCCGTCAACGACATCAAGGGCATCGGCCTCAGCGGACAAATGCACGGTCTCGTGGCCCTGGACAAAGACGGAAACGTGCTGCGTCCGGCGATTCTCTGGAACGACCAGCGGACCGGCAAACAGGTACGGGAAATACACGAAAAAGCGGGCGGCATCGAAGGGCTGATCAAGCTCACCAACAACCAGATGCTCCCCGGCTACACGGGCGGGAAGATCTTATGGGTCCGGGAGAATGAACCCGGAATCTACGAGAAAATCCATGTCTGCCTCAATCCCAAGGACTACATCCGCTACCGGCTGACCGGAGAATATGCCACGGAAGTGTCCGACGCCTCGGGGACCGGCCTCTTCGACGTACGTCGGCGCCAATGGTCTTTCGTGTTGCTGGACCTGCTCGGGATCCCCCGTGTGTGGGTGCCCCGGTGCTATGAGTCGTCCGAAATAAGCGGAGTGCTCCTACCCTCCGTCGCCGAAGAACTCGCGCTTCCGGCCCGCCTGCCGGTAGCCGGCGGCGGCGGCGACGCGGTTGTCCAGACTACGGGCACCGGGCTGGTGGAGCCGGGCATTCTGGGCACCACCATCGGCACCGCAGGCATCGTTGCCATGGCCCTGGACCGCTGTTACGACAATCCGGGCGCCAGGCTTCAGGTGTTCTGCAACAACATGCCGGACAAGTGGCACACCATGGGGGTGACGCTCGCCGCCGGCGGTTCCCTGCGCTGGCTACGCGACGCCCTGGGAGGACCCGAAAAGGAAATTGCCGGGTGGATGGGTGTCGATGCGTATGAACTCATCACGCGGGAGGCGGCTCAGGCCGAACCCGGCTCCGAGGGGCTCATTTTCCTGCCGTACCTTATCGGCGAGCGGTGCCCCTATCCCGACCCCCGGGCCAGGGGCGGGTTCGTGGGGCTCACCCTTCGCCATAACCGATGCTCCATCATCCGCAGCGTTCTCGAAGGGGTGCTGTACAGCCTGAGGGACGGCGTGGAACTCATCCGGCGGATGGGACTGCCGCTCACCCAAATCCGTACCTCCGGGGGCGGAGCGCTGAGCCCCTTGTGGCGGCAGATTCACGCCGATGTGTTCGGGACCGAAGTGGTGACCGTAAGCGGAAGTGGAGAAGGCGGGGCCTACGGCGCCGCACTGGTGGCGGGAGCTGGAGTGGGAATCTGGTCCGGCGTGGAAGAAGCGGCAAAGGTCGTGAAAGTGGAAACGCGTAACGAACCCATACCCGAAAACACAGCCATCTACGACAAGCTGTTTCTCGTGTACCGGGACTTGTACGGGGCGCTGAGAAAAGCCAACGACGCTTTATGGGACATCTACGGCCGGAGCTGCAACTGATACGGGAGGACGTGGAAGCACGTCCATTGAGATAAGGACTTTTTAGGAGAACTGCGCCATGGGGATTCTCGATCTTTTCTCCCTTAAAGGAAAGAGTGCCTACGTAACGGGAAGCGCCCGGGGTATCGGTAAGAGCATCGCCTTCGGGCTGGCGGAAGCCGGGGCCAGGGTGGCCGTGGTGGACATCGACGGAGAAACCGCGGAAAAAACCGCCGGTGAAATTACCGCCGCCGGGTACGAGAGTTTCTCCCTCCGTATCGACGTTACCAGGAAGGATCAGGTATCCGACATGGTGAGGGAGGTCGTCCGCCGCTGGGGAAGGTTGGACGTGGCAGTGAACAACGCCGGCAAATGCTTGAATGCCCCGGGCGAAAAAATGACCGAGGAGGAATGGGACGGCGTCATCGACCTCAATCTCAAGGGAGTGTTCCTGACCACGCAGGCTGCCGGCGTCGCCATGATCGAACAACGTGCGGGTTCAATTATCAACATCGCTTCCATGTCGGGGCAGATCGTCAATCACCCGCAGCCGCAGGTGGCCTATAACGCCTCCAAGGCCGGCGTCATCATGCTCACCCGGTCGCTGGCCGCCGAGTGGGCGCCACACAACGTGAGGGTCAACAGCATCAGTCCGGGCTACACCGGCACCGAACTCACGCTGCGCATGGGAAACCTCTTTCCCAAGTGGATCGAGTTCACTCCCATGAAGCGGCTGGCCGAGCCGGACGAAATGCAAGGCGCGGCCGTGTATCTGGCTTCCGAGGCGTCCCGCTTCGTCACCGGCCACGATCTCGTTGTCGACGGCGGGTACACGTTGTGGTGATATGAAACCCCTGGAGAGGGGCTTCGGCGTGATTCACCAGGAAACCTGAAAGGGAGCGGTCATACGTCGGGAGTGTAATTCCAACTCCGCACGACAAAAAAAGGGTTCGGGCAAAACGCCTGAGCCCTTTTTGGTTATTGGTGCCGAGGACGGAATCGAACCTCCCTTGGGTCTGCCACAAGGATGAAATCATTTTGCGGATCGATATGAGTCCAACGCAGGTCAAATATCTCCCCTGCCAGCATGCCGGTATAAAGACTCAGGCAGGCCAATTCTCTGAAATGCTGGCTGGAATTCGCCAGTTCGTTGAGGAGACGATCGGCCTCCTCATACTTAAGAAACCATTCTCCGCGGCTCTGAAGCTTGGAGAGCTTAATCTGCCGAGATAATCTTCCACCACGCCGAAATGCCCCCGCCATATATCTGCAAGACCGATATCCATGTTCCCCGTCCGGGGAGAGGGGGACAGGGGTTGACCAGGAGCCCCATCATAAGCTACGCGTGAATTTTTGTGGGAAATAAAACAAAAGGGTAAGCAATTGTGAACATGGTCGCGTTTTTGCAATTACCCTCCACATCGGTTTCCAATGACTGATACTATTCTGGCAAGACAGGAGATCGTGTCTCGGCGGTACATCAGGCTGGAAATGTCGAGGAAGAAAATGGTCGTAAAAAAGATTGAATCCATAATTGAAAAGTTTCTATCATTTCAAAATGCTGCCATTAATAGGATCGCCACACCCTACCCTGTTAAGCAGAATAGCCTCGCTTATTGGCGCGCTCGAGTTCTTTTTTCAATTCTCTTCTCCGGATTAATACTAAGTACTTTTGCCTTGGCCGCGGCTCTTGCGGTGATCATCCATGAAAACGCTTGGAAATTGGCGCTATATGATGCGTTTGTTTATGCGCTCTGTATCATCCTCATTTTTTCGAAACAAATGAGGTACGAAGTTCGTGCATTGTTATCGCTTTTGATGTGCTATTCGGTTGGGGTGGTGGTGATCATTTCCGTGGGACCCTTAAGCGGAGGCCCCATATGGCTGTTTGCTTTTGCGGTTCTTACCGGCGTTCTTTTAGGGCTGAAACCTGCCGTTTTAGCGATACTATTCAACACCATTACAATATCGATTATAGCCTGGTTGATCTCAAATGGCATGTTTGGCTTTGATTTTCCTTTCTTCAAAACGACGCAAGCAATGATATCGGGCGGCATAAACTTTATCGTACTAAATACGATAGTAGCCATGTCCGTATCGGCTTTAGTAAAAGGACTCGTATCTACCTACAAGGAAGAAAAGAAACTTACAGATAAATTGGAAAAAGAGCACATAAAATTGATTAACATTAGCAAAAGCCTGGAGTTTGAGATTGATGAGAGAAAGCAGACAGAAATAGCTTTGACCGATAGTGAACAAAGGTACAGAACCTTTGTAGAGAACGCTCCTTTGGCCATGTATACCGTTAATACAAAAGGCGAGTTTACTTATGGGAATAAGAAGCTACTGGAAATTACTGGTTACAAAGAGGAGGATTGGCTCAACAAACCATTCCACCCCATTGTTCATCCTGACGACTTGGATATTGTTGTGGACAGAACGCAAAAAAGAATATTAGGACAGACCCATCAAGCGCCGTCTGAAATGAGAATTTTTCACTCATCAGGAAAGATAATGTGGGTGGAAATCACAGCGGAGACCATTCTTGAAAAAGACGAATACGGTGAGAGCAAACCGGTTGGAATTCAGGCTTTCGTTACCGATATTACGAAAAGAAAGATGATGGAACAATCGCTTCGGGAAAGTGAAGCCAAGATGAGGAGCATCTTCCGGGCAGCGCCGATAGGTATAGGACTCATATCAAATCGGGTGCTCTTCGATGTGAATGATCGGCTTTGCGCGATGATCGGCTATCCCAGCAATGAACTCATTGGAAAAACAGCGAGAATGCTGTACCCGACCGATGAAGATTATGAGTATGTGGGAAGGGAGAAATACAGACAGATTGAGGAACGGGGGACCGGCACCGTGGAAACCCACTTCAGGCGCAAAGAGGGAGAAATCATCGATGTGCTGATGAGTTCAACCCCCCTCGATCCGAATGATCTCTCGACTGGCGTCACTTTCACCGCCCTGGACATCACTGACCGCAAGCGCGCGGAGGAGGCGCTTAGGGAATCCGAGGAGCGCTTCAAAATCCTCAGTGAAAAATCTCCACTTGGAATGGCGCTTATTGATAGGACAGGACGCTATGAGTACGTGAATCCTGCTTTCGTGGGCATGTTCGGCTATGGCTTGAATGAAATACGCACGGGCAAAGATTGGTTCGAAAGAGTTTATCCTGATTCGAAGTACCGCGAGGAAGTAATGCGGTCCTGGAAGGGCGATCTGGACCGATACGGCGAACAGGAGGCGAGGCCGCGTACCTACGAGATAATTGCAAAAGATGGAATCAGTAAAACAATCCTGTTCAGACCTGTGACCATATCCCAGGGCAGACAATTCGTAATATACGAGGACATTACTCATCAGCTGAGACTGGAAGACCAGCTTCGCCAGGCTCAAAAAATGGAAGCCATCGGTACGCTGGCCGGCGGCATATCCCATGATTTCAACAACCTCCTCCACGCTATCAACGGTTATTCCCAGCTTTTGCTCCTTGACAAGAACGAGGACGAGCCGGAGTACCCGAGCCTGCACGCCATTCAAAACGCATGCGAAAGGGCCGCCCAGCTTGTCCGACAACTTATGTTATTCAGTCGTAAAGGCACCACTGAGCGCCGCCCCCTTGACCTCAACCGGGAAGTTGAACAGGCCAAAAAGATATTGGAGCGTACCATCCCCAAGATGATTGACATAGAGATTCACACGGGAAGTCGTCTGTGGACGGTCAATGCCGACCCTGTTCAGATCGAGCAAATTTTTTTGAACCTTGGGAGCAACGCCGCCGACGCTATGCCGGATGGCGGCAAGCTCATCGTGAAAACGGAAAACATTGCACTCGACGATGAATTTGCCAAGAGCAATCTGGGGACAGCGACAGGGAAATATGTCCTTATTTCGTTTTCCGACACTGGCTGCGGTATGGACGAAGAAACCGTCAAGCATATCTTCGAGCCATTCTACACCACCAAGGGAGTAGGAAAAGGGACCGGTCTTGGTCTGGCTTCGGTGTATGGTATCGTTAAAGGCCACGATGGCTACATCTCTTGTTACAGCGAGCCGGATCGTGGCGCGACCTTCAAGATTTATCTTCCCGCCATAGACCAAAAGGACGCCGGTACGGAGAACATTTTAGAAGAGCCGACGCCCCGAGGCGGCACGGAAACCATTCTTCTGGTCGATGATGAGGGCTTGCTGAGGGACATGGGTTCCAGCGCACTTGAGCGGTTCGGGTATACCGTACTGACCGCCTCCAATGGCGAGGAAGCCTTGGACGTATACCTAAAAGAGCAAAATAAGATTGACTTGGTGGTCCTGGATATAGGTATGCCCGGGATGGGCGGCTCCGGATGTCTGCACGAAATTCTGCGCGTTGACCCGGCCGCAAAGGTTGTCGTCGCCAGTGGGTACTCATTCAACGAAAAACTGGATGAGGTATTGGAAGCGGGCGTCGTGGGATATATTGGGAAGCCTTATGGAATCACGGATTTGTTGAAAAAGGTGCGGACATTTCTGGATAAAGGGTAATCGGCTTATCCACTTGGGACAGCACGAGTTGTTTGTAGGTAACCTGTGCGATTCGTAGGCATCCTTTCAGTTTAGCCGGCCTCAGATCAAGGAAGCGTATAAGGGCTGTCATTGATGGAAGCGGCACGTTCCGGGGATGGTTGACCATCCAATAACAGCAAGGCAATAAGAAAGGGCTCGGGCAAAACGCCTGAACCCTTTTTGGTTATTGGTGCCGAGGGGACGGAATTGAACCGCCGACACGGGGATTTTCAGAACGATCAAACTGCTCTCACTACCGTAATATCAATACGTTATAAAGATCACGTTGCGCCTGGAAGACCACGGTTTGTAACCCCGTCCCAACTGTTTCCATGAATTGCAAGGCGTGTGCGTGAACCCCGATGAGTACTTGTAAGCATCCAAAGCCTGCAAGAAGGCATTCCTTCATCATCGGCTTCTCGTTGATTCATCGTTGGCTGGTGAAAGGCCGAAGCTTGCGCACAGGAGCTGCGAATACAGCAGGGGGGACGGCACGTCCGTGTTGCCTTCTCCCACTGATAATTCGGCCCGTGCGTTGCGAAACTGGATCTGGCAATGCGTACATGCCGTGCAGATACGATCGGCCCCGGCCGCGCGCGCGCTTTCGAGTTTTTTTAATGCGAAGTCCAGGGACAGCCGCCGGTTGGTTTCCCACAACGGGCTTCCGCAACAATCGAGGCGCGAAGACCAGCGCAGGACGTCTACCCCGATAGCCCGGAGGAGGCTTTCGAAGATGTCAGGGTTCAACGGATTGTCGAAGCGGGTAATGTTCCCGGGACGCAACGCATGGCACCCATATTGGACGACAATGCGGCAATCATTGAACGATTTCTTCACCCGCTCCCGCATCGCTGCCGGTCCGACGTCTTCGGCGAGGACCGAAAGCAGATGACGTATTTCGATGGTTCCTCTCCATTCCAGTCCTTCTTCCCGCAGAAGAGCGTTTATCTTGTCCCGCAGGCCGGGATTTCTTCCGAGCCGGTACTCGGCATGCTTGAGCGCGCCGTAGCAGCATTTACATAACGTCATCACGTTCAGATTGCGCCGTTCGGAAAGGGCAAGATTCCTGGCGGCGGAAAACAGGAAAGACATGAAATGGATGTTGCGGACCGGGTCGCCGCAGCAAGTAAATTCGAGGTCGACCAATTCCACGCCGAGGTGTTCCAGTGCCGCACGGGCCGATACGCCGTACTCCGGCAGATGGTAGGGAATCTTGCACCCCTGAAATAGAGAAAACTTCATGCAACTCTCGCTCATAGAATCGGTTTGCCGCCCCGAAGCCGGGTGGTGTCCTGCCGGGTATCGATAACGGCAGCTTTGCGGCAGTAAGCCCTGGCCCTCAATTCCAGCATGATGTCGGTAACCGGAATCTTTTGGGGGCAGTTTTCCTGGCAGGCGTAACAGGTGACGCAATCCCGAACCATTCCCGAATCAGCCGCAATGTGCCTCAGACCCAGGTGGACAAGGTTCACCACCTGCTGTGGAGTAATGTCCGGAGGCGGAGATTCGATGGTGCCCTGAGCGACCACCGGGCAGACGTTGGTGCAGGTCCGGCACTGGATGCAGTTGGACACATTGTACGCTTTTTCCGTCACGCCGAGATCTCCGTTTTCCGCGTCATTACCGACCGGCAGGCAGGCGGGCACGGCCGGGAAGCTTTGTCCCGCTTCCGTTGCCGACGCCGGTTCCGTCCGAACGTCAGACGGGAACATCCCCCGAGCGGCCAGACGCTGCGTGGTGGTTCTCCATTGTTCGTGGAGATCGATTCCCACGGGACAGATATCCGTACAGCGATGGCAGTCCGTACAGATGAAACTGCCCTCCGCCAGGGAAAATAACTCCTCTTCCCGAAGAGTGCCCGCCGCATCCCACTTTTTTATGGAGCGCAATTTTTCCGAAGGCAGAATATTCGAGTTCCGCATCAGCCGGAAAACGGGTCGTACGGAACAATGTTCCGTGCACGCCCCGCAGTGGGTGCAGGCGTCGAGCTCCACGGCCCGTAGCAGAGGAGAGCTTTCCGTTCCTTTCTTTCTCCCCCCGGCCCACAGGACAACGGGATCCGCGACAATGTGGAAAAACTTCGTGAACGGGAGAAGCGCCAACCCGAGGAAACAGGCCAGAAAATGAATGGAGACGATCCACTTGTCGATTCTGATTGCGTTCAGGAAATTCGCGATGGGCCGTATCGGTTTGGACAGGGGAAAGGCGACGAAAGCCGAAGCGGGGTTCGCATGGCAGGGCGCGCAGAATTCCCGATGCATCCGAAGTCCCTCTTCCATCGTCCCGGCGGGAAACGAAGCCGGCCGATCCGGGAAGACCACACCGTAATGGCGGGCCCAGAATAGCTTGAGCGGGACCGCCTCCTGCCCGTCCGCCGGGTCCATGTAGTCCGTAACCATCTCCCCGAAGATGGGCGCGGAAACGATTTTAGCGGCTTCCAGTCCGAACCCCGACAAAACGATCGCCAGCAGCAGCGCAACGGCGTATCGATCCGCAAAGGTGGTAAGGGCGCGGGCCGTTCTGTTTGCAACGCGGCGAAAGAGCGCCATGAGCACACCGGCCAACAGCATGCAGCCGAAGAGTTCCCGCAGAAAGAGAAAGGGATTGAGCGTGGAAACGTAGTTGGGAAAAAGCACCCGTGTGACGTAGCGATCCAGGCCGTGCAGCAAAAGGAGCGCCAGAAAACCGAAAAACATGAGCAGATGGCCGATCCAGCGGGAGCGATCGATCTTGCGGAGTCGGTATTGCAGAAACACGTCCAGGAAAATCGTTCTGAAAATCCGCGGACACCATTGTCCAAAATCGGCGCCGGATCGTTGTTCCGACCGTGACTCATCGGAAGGGGACACCGACTCGCCCGCGGACGGAGGGGACTTCGTTTTACGCCCGGAAATGAACCAAGACACAAAACGGACGACGATGCCGATCAGAAAGATGCTTATGGACAGATATGCGCTTACGGTAAACAGCACGATTCAGCGTTCCTTGTACAGCCTGCCCCCTGCGGGAGGGAATCAGGCGGACAAACGGATAAAAGAGTGCACAGCCTTGAAGGCCGTGGCGACCGCCACGCCCGAGCCGCATTTCATGCGCTTCCAGTCGCTGTGGGCGAGGATGGACCCGGCGGCAAAAAGGGTGGCCGACGCCGGAGCGCCCGATTCGTCCAGAGGCCGGAAATATTCGTCCGTTTCCAGGCCCGAGAGGTTGATCCGGTGCCCCCGGGGGTCGAGAAACACCGCCCGGTGCCATTCGGTTCTGTCCGCGGGCTGAAACACCGGCAAATGGAAAATCGATTCCCGGACGACGTCGCGTTCCGCCCGCAACCCCCCGCCTATAAACCTGCCCGACGCCAGAATCACGCCCCGTGCGTGCAATGTACAGCAGGGGTCGCCGATGTTGCCGACGTGGAGCGTAAAGCCGCCGTCTTTTTCCCGGACGGCTTCCAGCACTTCCTTCTGCACCATCAACTCACACCCCGGCCCCGGCAGGTTCCGGAGAAACGGCTCACGCAACCGGAGGCCGGGGACGGAGGGGAGCATGCCGGGGATTTCGAACACCCGAATCCCCAGTTGCCGCTCCAGGTATTCCACCACCTCGTCGGAATGGTCAAAGCCCAGGACGGCCGGCATGCCCACCGCACCGAACCCTTCAACGAGAGGCGCCAGCGTTTCCGCCAGGGCCTCCTGAATTCGGAGAACATCCAGGGCTCGGGCGATGGCCAGGGGATGCAGTTCCTTCGGTGTTCCGCATCCGGGAAAGGAAATGTGCGCCGCCGACAGATGCGGGTAGGGTCGCCGCGCGGTCTCCACGATCTGCCGGGCGCTGAACCCCCTCAAGCCGTCAATGTCCGCGATCAGGCAGGGAAACCGACCGGACAGCCCGTCGACGCATCCCCACATGGTACCCGGCAGCCCGAAGGTGGGCTTGGAAGTGCCCAGCGACGTGAGCACATCCACGTTGCGGTTTTCCGTCCGGCGATAGGAGAGCCCGGCTGCCCCCAAAAAGGAAACAATCTCATCGAAACCGTCGAGGATATCCCGGTTGTCCAGTTTGGCATAGGGATGGAGTCCATTACTGCCTCGGAGGTCGTCGATGGCCGACCAGGGATCGGAACACCGTCGGTGTCTCTCCGGGGGATGAACACCCAGCACGTCGAAAAGG
The DNA here is from genome assembly GCA_963826125.1 of uncultured delta proteobacterium. GTDB lineage: Bacteria > Desulfobacterota > Desulfarculia > JACQYL01 > CAWGVV01 > CAWGVV01. Next base: position 433,085 of record CAWGVV010000002.1, read on the forward strand.
CCGCTGGCGAACTGGCTCTCGCCGCTCCCGCCCACGAGTACGGTCCGGACCCCGCGGGCTTTGGCGAAGAGCGACGCGGACATCCCGGCAAACCCCGCGCCGATGATCGCCAGATCGCAATGTTTAACGTTCGGGACGGTCATGCGCTCCTCTTACTCTTCGAGTCCGAAAAGGCCGCAGTACATGGCTTCCTGCAATTCCTCCTGGATCAGGGAAGTACCCCAGAGCACGGGGCGTATGCCTTTCCATCGCCCGTTGAGGAAGGATTGCATCTGTTTCAGACCCTCTTCGGACGAAAACTCGCCCTGATCGTACAGATAGGCCGTGATCCGGCCGCTGCAGAAGGTCCCCTGGCAAAGGCCCTTGCCGATGCGGCTGCGTACGCCGATCTGCTTCAAACCCAACTCGCCGCCCTGGGATCGAATCTGGTGCACGATCGAATCCACCACGTTCGCGGGTACCATTTCGCATTCACACAGCAGGGAATCCCCGGACGTCTCGTTTTGCAGCCACACCATGGGCGAAATACCGGGTTGGGTCCAGGGCCGATTGGAGCGCGAGGGGAGCGGTTCGTCGGCCGTTATGCAGCGCGCGGTTATTCCCATTTTGGCGCATACCAGGTCGACGGTTTCCTCGGCCATTTTCCGATACGTCGTCACCTTGCCGCCGGTGATGGTAACGAAGTTGTCTCGTCCTTCCCGCGCGTGGTCGATGAGAGCGTATCCCCGGCTCACCTCCCGGTCGTCGGCGTTGCTGTCGCCGAACAACGGCCGTACACCGGCATAGGCCCGCAGGTAGCGACTCCGCCTGAGTACGGGCATCATTTCCGAGGCGGTATCGATGATAAAATCCGTCTCTTCGATGGTGGGATGCACATCGTCGAGCGACGCCAATCGAATGGAGGTAGTTCCCAGAATGGTGACCGTTCCTCCCGGAACCACGATATCGGCGTCCGACGAAGGCCGCAGACGGTTGATCGCCCGCTGCGTCAAACGGGTATCCGCCACGATCAGGCTGCCCTTGGAGTAGAGAATGTCGAGGGAGACTCCCGCCATCCGGGCTGTTTCGCCCGCCCAGGCGCCCGAGGCGTTGACCACGTAGTCGGCTTCGATGCGGGTTTCCCTCCCCGAAGGAGCATGTTTTACCAGCACCGAACGGATGTTCCCCGCGCCGGGAGTGAACTCCGTGACGCGGGAGTGAAGCAGGAGGCGACTCCCGAACTCCTCGGCCTGGGCCATGTTTTCGAGGGACAACCGGAAAGGATCGATGGAACCGTCCGGTACGGCGTATGCCGCAATAAGTTTGGGGGAAAGGTGGGGTTCGATCTCGCGCGCCTGCGCCACGTCCATGGCCCGACAGGGGATGCCGCACCGGGCACAGAGGTGCGGAAAATCGGCGACGAACCGCTCGTCGTCGCCTTCAACCGCCACAAAAAGGCCGCCCGTGTCTTCAATGCACTGGGGAACGACCCTTTTCAAAATGGCATTTTCCTCCCGGCATTCGACGGCGGCCGTGGTGTCGTGGCAGACATACCGGGCGCCGCTGTGGAGGAGTCCGTGATTGGCGCCGGATGCGCCGTTGTTGACGTCCTCCTTCTCCACCACCACGGAAGTCACGCCCCGCAAGGCCAGGTCGCGCGCGATCCCCGTGCCGGTTACGCCGGCCCCGATAATGAGTACTTTCGTCTTAAGGGTTTCCCTGTTCATCATCGTTCCTGAAAGGGTGTTTTTCGGGTTTTATCCTTCAATAGATCATACCCCGAAACGGAAAGCGGTGCAGCGTGAAGCTGCGACGGAAACGCTCCCGAGTATCCCGGCCACACTCCGCCGGATGCGCCCCCAAAGGCGGAGGAAGCAAAATCGACGGGTAGGGAACCCCGGAGGGATTCGGGTGAAACGAACCGCCAGCCCGATCTGCCGTATCGGGAAGTCCCGGCCCCGGCCGCACGATCCCTTCCCGGCATTTTCGCCGCTCCTCTGCCGGAAATCCTATCTTGCAAGAGCAACGCCGTACAGGGCGAGGATGTTCTGCAGCGGCGTGTCCCGCTGAAAACGATGTGACGGACTGAAGAAATATCCGCCGCCGTTGCCCAGAACCTCGATGGTTTCCTCGGCCTTGGCCTTGACCTCCTCCACGGTCCCGAACGGCATGAGCTGCTGTACGTCTATTCCGCCGTGGAAGGACAGCCGGTCGCCGAACTGTTCCTTCAACAGACGAATGTCCATGCCGCTTGCCGTTACCTGGATCGGGTCCAGCACCGCGACCCCCGCGTCGAGGAAATCCGGTATGAGCTTCACGACGCTCCCGCAGGAATGGAGAAAAAGTCTGGCGTTGTAGCTCTCCGCAAGTTCGGCCAGCGTCTTCAGGTTGGGATAAAAAAATTCCATGAACATCTGCCGTCCTATAAGCAGGTTGTTCTGCGCCCCGAAGTCGTCCTTGTAGAAAAGGAAATCCATGCTCCCGCCGGCGGCTTCAAAAAGCCGGTTGTAGTAATCGCGGAAAAATTTCATGATCCGGTCGATCGCCGCCCGTATCACGTCCGGCTCGGTGACCAGCAGCATCATGGTCTTTTCCATGCCGAAGAGATAGGTCAGGGTATGGAATACCCCATGATATCCTTCGATATGGATGCCGGGTGTGGAAAGGGCAAAGTCCCGGTATTCCAGGACCATGGGTCGCACGGCCGAGAAATCGTACCAGTCCGCCTGCGGCCAGGCGTAATCGGCCATCTCTTCCACCGTTTCGGCATCTTGCAGGGGGCTGAAGGATATCAGAACGTCCCTGCCCGTTTCGCCGATCACTTCCTTTCTTCCCACTCCCCACATATCCACGTCGCTGCCGTCCCGCAGCTTCGGGTGGCGGGGACCGACGTACGGAGGGATGATTTCGCGGAAGTCGACGCGGAAATGGTGCAGAATCCCGAAATAATCGGTATTGAAATAACGGACGAGCCGCTGAATGATTTCATCGGTCGCCCTGAAGTTTATGGGGGTACGATCAGCCCTCTGATGTGTCATGGCAACCATGACTCGTTCTTTTGAAGTCACTTCCCGTATTCCTTTCCTGATGAAGGCGCCGAAAAACCACGGCCCGGCGTGGTCCATCATTCGGTCGGCGGAGCTTCAGTTCATTCGATTCCCAACAGTTTGCGGGCAAGGGCGGTTGCCCCCGGAGCATCGATGCTGAATCCGTCCGCGCCTATTCGTGCCGCAAAATCCCCGGTAACCGGAGCGCCGCCCACCATGGTCTTGACTTGCGGGCATTGCTCCTTGATGAGCGCGTTCGCCTTTTGCATTGACGGCATGGTTGTCGTCAGCAAGGCGGACATCGCCACGATGTCCGCGTTTTTCTCCTGCGCGGTTTGAACGAACTTCTCCGCTTCCACGTCGACACCGAGGTCGATGACTTCGAAACCGGCTCCTTCCAACATCATGGCCACGATGTTCTTTCCTATGTCGTGCAGGTCTCCCTTCACCGTCCCGATCAGAATAGTACCTTTCTTCTTGGTACCTTCCTCCGCCAGAAGCGGCCGTAAAACCTTGAGCCCCTCTTTCATCGTATGCGCCGCTGCAAGCATTTCGGGCACGAACAGGTCACCGCTGCTGAACTTTCTGCCGATTTCGTCCAGGGGGGCAATAAGACCTTCGACCAGGACCTTGTTGACGTCCGCCCCGCTTCCGATTTCCGCCCGAACCAATTCAGCAATGTTTTTTTTGTCGTACTTTGTTACCGCATTGTAGATATCAATTATGGACATAACGGACCTCTGGTTTTCCCGCTTGCACGGCATTCGTTCGCTTCCGCCGCAATGGCCGGAAACCGCTTGAAAAGAGCACTTCCGGTTCCCCCGGTGACCATTTCACGCGGAGAACGGCCGTATGATTTCACCGTGGGGAAACGGTGACGCTCTATTCAAAATCGTATTTATAGAGAAGGTCGTGGTGATCCTTCATCTCCTCCAGCAAGTTGAAGTAAATCCTGCGCCAGATGGCGAAGAACTCCTCGTACATTTCATGGACCACGGGATCGGGCTCGACGGTTCCCACGATTTTCACCAGTTCATGGACCGGATCGGTCGGCTTGTCGTAGAGACCCGCGCCAACCGCCGCCAGAATCGCATCCCCGAGGGGAGCGGCTTCATTGACGTCGGTGACGTTCAGCGGAAGATTGGTAACGTTGGCGGTGATCTGGTTCCAGAAGGCGCTTTTGGTCGGTCCGCCGTTGAGCGTCAGTTCATTGATCGTGACCCCGGCATCCTTGGCGATTTTCACGTTGGAGTAGATGTCGAAGGCGACGCCCTCGATCAGGGCGCGTATCATGTGGGCCCGGGTGGTGCTCAGTCGGAAGCCGAAGAAAGTGCCTTTGGCCTGGGAGTTCCAGTTCGGCGAGAGCGTGTTGCCCATGTAGGGGAGGTACAGGAGGCCGCCCGATCCCGGAGCGATTTTGGCGGCCTGCCGGGTCAGCAGATCAAACACACTGAGATCGGAACGGTCGGCGATCAAGCGCTCCTGATCCGCGAACATGTCGCGGAACCATCGCAATGAAACACCCGTGAACGCCATGGGGCCGTCGAACATGGTCAAGCCGGGCAAGACGTGGGGCCATTTGAGAATACGATATTCCTCTACCCGCTGTTCGGTGGGAATCATGATGCCCAGGTTGGAACCGGTTCCCATGGAATAGTAGGCCTGACCCGCATCGATGACTCCGCAGCCAAGAGCGGCCGAACTGATGTCGGTCCCGCCTGCGACGACCAGTGTCCCTTCCTTCAACCCCGTTTCCGCGGCGGCGGCAGCGATCACCCGCCCCACGACCTCATGGGAACGGAATATCCTGGGGTACTTATCCATGGATATCCCGATCTTATCGGCCACGTCCGAATTCCATTTTTCCTTCTGATATTCGTAAGGGTAGAAGAGACCGGCATCTCCCGTATTGATGGTGAACTCGCTGCACAAACGGTAGGTGCAATATCCGGCCGGAGACAGAAGCTTGTGCGTTTTTTCGTAGTTTTCCGGCTCATGCTTCTTCATCCACAACGCCTTGGGCTCGATAAACCAGGGGGCGATGCGATTGCCGTTGATGTAATTGATTTTCTGCTCGCCGATGCTGTCACGTATGTCCTGGCACTCCTGCTCGGAGCGTGCGTCCATCCAGATCATCCCGGGGCGAATCGGCTTTCCGTCACTGGCGATGGGCAGCATGACGCCCACCAACCCCGACAGACCCACGCTCGCTATTTCGTCGGCGAAAGGGCCTTGAGCGAGGCACTGCCGGATGGAAGAAACGACCGCTTTCCAGTAATTGTCGCCTTCCTGCTCGGCGTATCCGGGCTTCGGATGAAACAGAGGATGTTCCTGAGACCCCGAGGCCACCACCTTGTTCTTTTCGGTGTCCAGAATGCATGCTTTGACATTGGTGGTTCCGATGTCGATTCCTAACGAAAGCTTGCCCGCCATTTCGTTCTCCTCCAGCCAACGTGGTTGCACTGCGGCGCGTTACCGCAGGTTCCAATGATCGTATTGTTCATCATGGGAGGCGCTTGTTTCTTCATGCGTGAGCCCCTCCCCTGCCGCTTCCCCAACTATCCCTTCCGCACGGATCAGGAATGATCGACGTGCATGATCTCCAGAATGTCCCCTTCGTTGAAATGGGGGGTGCCGCGCTGAATCTCGCGAACGATCCTGCCCGAAACCACCACCAGGATGCGATCGCAGATGCTGAGCAGTTCCGGAATTTCCGGTGACGAAACGATCATCCCTTTGCCTTCGTTCTTCAGTCCCAACAGCAAGGTGTAGATATCGGATTTCGCCTTCACGTCGACGCCCCTGGTCGGCTCGTCGATCAGAATGAAATCGAGGTTTCGCAGCAGCCATTTTGCCAGCACCACCTTTTGCTGGTTCCCCCCCGACAGATTGAGCACTTCCTGTCTGAGTGTCGGGGTCTTGATGGAAAGGGAGTCGATCAGCCTGTTCGCCATTGTGCTCAAGGTGCCCAGCCGGAAGAACTTGAGCCGATTGGAAAGGGCGTCCAGCGAACTGATGGTAATGTTTTCCTCCACGCTTCGCTGGAGGGCCAACCCTTCCTTCTGGCGATCGTTGGTCAGCATGCCCACGCCCAGGCCGATGGCGTCCGCGGGGCAGTCCATGCACCTGCGGACACCGTTGACGGTCACCTCGCCCGCATGACACCGCATGACACCGTACATGGCCTTCAGCAGCTCGGTGATTCCCGACCCTTTCAGGCCCGCCAACCCGACGATCTCACATCCGTGCAGCTCCAGGTCGACGTCGTCGAAAGTGTTCTTCCTGGATAACCCCCGGACGGCCAACGTTTTCGTCGTGTCCAGGAGGGTGCAATCGAATTTGACCGGCGCTTCGAATACGTTCGGCCCCAGCATCAGGGAAATGATGTCCTTTTCGGAGGGGTTTTGTTCCCTGAGCAACTCGCCCACCTTGCTCCCGTCGCGCAGGGCGACGATACGGTCGGAAATCCGGATGACCTCCCCCAGCCGGTGACTGATGAAAATAATGGCCATGCCCTGGGCCTTCAGTTCGCCGACCAGCTGGAACAAGTGGTGCACCTCGTCGGAGTTGAGCGGGGCGGTGACTTCATCCAGAATGAGGATCTTCGGTTTCAGAAGCATGGCCTTGGCGATCTGGACCACCTCTTTGTCCACCAGGCGCAGGTCTTCGACCAGCCGGTCAGGGTCCAGGAAAAATCCGAGGGAATCGAGCACCGCGACGGTGTCCTCTTTCATCCGCCGGAAATCGAGCAGCACCCCTTTCCGTACGTGTTCCCGATTGAGGAACACATTGGCTGCGATGGTCATGTTGGGAACGAGTGTAGGTTCCTGATGTACCAGCCCTATGCCGAGTTCCTCGGCCATGGCCGGGTGGGAAATGCGCACGGTTTTCCCGTCGACGAAAATTTCCCCACCGTCATGGCCGTAGATGCCTCCGATGATGCTGACGAGCGTCGATTTCCCCGCCCCGTTCTGGCCGACCAGGGAGACGACCTCACCCTTATCGAGTCTGAAATCAATGTCCCTGAGGGCCTGGACTCCGGGGAAGGCCTTGGAGATGTTCTTCAGTTCAAGCAACGCGGCTGTTCCCATGAAGGTTGCCCTTTCGTCGTCCCTGCCTTACGTGCGTAGCGTGGAGTAGGTGGCCGGAGCCCGCATTCAGGCGAAACGCTCATCCTGCTTTTCCCTGCCGAGATAGACGAATACCGCGGCGATAATGATCAGGCCGATGATGATGGTCTGATACCAGACCACCAGGCCGATCAAAGTGATGATGTTGATGACCACGCCGAGAATAAGAGCGGCCGCCAACGTGCCGAACATGGTGCCCCGACCGCCCTCCAGAGTGGTTCCGCCGATGACGACGATGGCGATGGCGGAAAGTTCGTATCCGGCCGCCTGAGCCGCCTCAACGGATTCGAGCCGCGAGCTGTAGATCAAGGTGCCGATTCCGGCGCAGAAGCCGCTGAAGACGAAAGCGGCGATTTTCCAGAACCCCGTTCTTACCCCCGAATACAGGGCGGCCTTTTCATGGTTTCCCGTGCTGTAGATTCTGGGGCCGACCTTGGTGAATTTCAGGACCACGATGGCCAACACCCCAATCGCGAGGAAGCAGAGGAAACACACGGGGATTACCCCGAACAGCTTGGCGTCTCCGAGCCATTTGAATCCGGCGAGACGCGTAAAGTAGAGGGGATGTCCGCCAGAGAGAATGTAGGCGGTGCCTCTGAGAGCGTAGAGCATGCCCAGGGTCACGATCAGGGAAGGAACATTGGCCTTGACGGTTATGAAGCCGTTCACCAACCCCACCAGCGAGCACACCACCACGGTGAGGATGACGATCAGGGTAAGGCCATGGGTAACATAGTTCCCGCCCTGGATCACGTGGACGCCGCTCAACGAAAGGATCGACTCGGCGATGCTGATGGCGGCGATGGGACCGAACGCCATCAGGGACCCCAGGGACAAATCCACCTGCCGGACAAGCATGACCATCGTTTGCCCGATTGCCAGCACGCCGATGGTGGATACGTTAATAAAAATGTTCTGCCAGTTGTATAGTTTCAGGAAACTGGGAGATACGAGAGAACCCAAACCCACAAGCAGCAGCAGCACAAGCACAAGCGCATACCTCTTTACGAGGTCCGGCAGCACCCGCGATGCATCCGTCCGCACCGTTTCTTTCATTGCGTCTTTTCCTTGCGCCGCTTCCACGATCGATTTTCTCCCTTTTCCCGGCAACGGGCCTCTCTAGCGTCTTCGCAGATTCTGGAAGACCAGAACGATGATGATCAGCATCGCGCCTTTCAGCACCTGTTCCATGTACGTCCCCACCCCGGAAAGCGCCAGAATGTTCAACAGGAAGCCGTAGGTGAGCGCGCCGATGAGGGTGCCGACAACGTTTCCCCGTGCCCCCTCGATCGCCGTCCCGCCCAGCACCGCGATGGCGATCGCCGAGAGTTCGAACCCCGCTCCTTGAATCGGAGTGATCCGGTTGGTCTGGCTGGCGAACATGGGCCCGGCCATGGCGGCGAAAAGCCCCGCGCAGCCGAAAACGGCGATCTTCACCCGTTGCACGGCGATTCCCGAATACCAGGCCGCCACCTGATTGCCGCCCGTGTAGTAGAGGGCCCTACCCGGTTTGGAGAACGCGAGAACGACAAAACAGACCGCCACCACGGAAACGAAGATGATCACCGGGGCGGGAAGGCCGATCACATATCCTTTGCCCGTCCAGAGATAACCGGGCATCCCGTACAGATACTTCGCCTGGCCCCTGGCGGCGACGTTGGCCAGCCCCCCGTAGATGCAGAGGGTTCCCAGCGTCATGATCAGCGAGGATACCCGCCCGAGGGCCACGGCCAAACCGTTGATCACGCCGAGGCAAAGGCCGGTGAGACAGGTAACGGCGAGAGCGACGCCCGAGCCGGCGGGGAGCACCAGCCCTCCCATCACCAGCGAAAGAGACATGATCGACCCCACGGAAAGGTCGATTTCTCCGGTCAGCAGCACCATGGTTTCGCCCAGTGCCACCAACCCGACGATGGAGACGATCCGCAGGACGTTGGCGATGTTGGTCGCCTGGAAGACGTTCGGGTCGGCCAATCCGCCCACGATGATGACGGCGGCCAGAATCAGGGAGAGGAGCAGAAGATTGCTGCTCAGGACGGCAGCCGTAATGCGGGAGCCGAAGCCTTTTGTTGTCTGACGGGCGATGCTTACCACCTGTCTCCTCCCCCTGTCGTTTTTGTGATCGGTTGATCGCCGGATATCTTCCCGGTCGTCGACCGTTCCCCCTCCGCACGAAAGCTGCGGAGGGGAGATGATGGAACGTTGGGGTATTTGGGTATTTCCTCGATCGGTTCCGTTACTTCATGGGCGGGCCGAAGGTATAGGCGTACCATTCGTCAGGGGTTTGCGTCTGCAGCCCGAAAACCTCATCGCCGTTTTGGGTGACCATCGGAATGTTGGGCGTGATGACGTCGTGGGGCATCTTCGCCTGCTTGGTGACGATGTTCAGCAACACCCTCATGCCGATGTCCGAGATAAGCGGAGTGTACGGCGTATTGACGTCGAATTCCCCCTTCTTCACATTGGTGAGGGCTTCTTTCGAATCGTCGATGGAGATGAAGAGGATTTTCTTGCCGCCCGGCCTGCTGTTGAGCCGGTTGGCCATCTTGGCGGCTTCGAGCGCGGCCAGGGCTTCATGATCGCCGGTACCGTAGAATATGTCCAGATCCGGGAAGGCCTGGAGCGCGGCTTGGGCGTTGGAGAATGCCTCTTCCCTGTTGTCCGTGTCGTGATAGGACTTCAACACCTGAATGCCGGGGAAGTAGCTCAGCACTTTCAGGAAATGTCCGGTCCTGACGGCGTCCGCCGTGCTCCCCAGAGGCTTGCGGAGCATCACCATCTTGGCATTCAGCTTGCCTTCCCGGCCGAGCTTCCACACGGTGTACATGCCGCACTGGGCGCCGTTGGCCGGGAAATTCCCCGTGATTCTGCTGCTTACGTCGTCAAAGCCGGTCAACCTGTCCACGCTCACCACCGGGATGCCGGCTTCCGTAGCCCTTTTGGCCGGGGGTCCGGTAGGGGCCTCCACCATGGGCCATACCAGAATACCGTTCATTTTTTCCGCGATGAATGTATCGAAATGGGAAGCCATCTTGGCATTATCGAACTCGGCATCGAGCACCTTGAACTCGACGTTGGGGTGTCGCTGCGCTTCCCATGCCGCGGCATCGGCCCAGTTGATCAGCCAGGGATGGGAAAAGCCGTGGAAAGTGACGCCGATTTTATAGGTCTTGTTCGGGTCCCCTACCGGGCCGTTCGGCAGCGGTACATAGTCGGTGAAAGGGATTTTCAGCTGCTGTTTGCTGAACGGTCCGGTGATTTGCGTTCCCATGCCTATTTTCCACTGAAAGTCGTCGTAAGCTTTTCCGCGCGGGTACTTGTCCAGGTAGAAGGCAAACCCTTCATCGTCGAAAAGCTTCTTGATCTGGGCATTGGCGGACGATATCGGCAGATCGATAAAAAATTCGATTACCTCGGAACCCTTTACCCCCTTTTCAGGCAGGGACGTGAAAAACTTGAGAGCGTCCTCTCCCTTCAGCTTGCCGACCTCGGCATACAGGGCCTGGAACTTTCCCCCCTTGTCGGCGCTCTGTGCGGGGACCGCCTGCATCGCCGTCGCCAGCAGCAGCACAACAAGAAGAACGCTCAATTTCTTTGCCCGCTCCGCCATGACTTTTCCTCCTTTGTCTATTGGGTTTCATGCCCCCGACTCAAGTCACCCTAAAAGGCCTCTCCTTTTCAGGGGACGCGTTCCGTGCCCAGGAGCTTTTGTGGCCTGTCGATACAAAAAGGAAGTTGGATCATGAACCTTTGTCGCCGTGCTCCGCGGTCCAGCTCCGGAAAAAGGCCGAACGTGTTTTCGACGATCACAGGGAATCCTGCATCATTCGGAAATTCAATAAAATTTGATTGAACAGGGACGAGGCCATTGACAAAGAGGGAGAGAGTTGCTAAATTAGCAACAACTGAGAGCCTCCAGGCCTCATGTTTATTCACCCCAAGCCAAACACTACCGACCCGCCAGTCTTAGTGTTTGGCTTTTTCTTTTTTCAGCCGGTTGTCTTCCCCTCAAATCCGGGAAATCATCCCTTGAAGGGCATGTTCGACACGTGCCGGCCGTTTGTCCTGCCTTGTAATTTTACCTGATATTTAAATGCGTCGCTTCGATACAAAGCGACGAGTTTTTCAATGACGCGCATGTTGTCGAGATAGGTCAGTCTGTTTACCACCAGCACCGGACTATTGATCTTTATTTCCAGGAGGCCGGCTTCCTTTTCCCCAATAGAAAGCGCTTCTATGACTTCGTCCGCTTCGGCAAGAACGAGGTGATACACATCTTCCAATGTCTTATAAAGGGAGCCGTTGACAAAATCGATACGGGCAATGTCGGGGACCAGCTCGGCAGGCAGGTAGCTGATGAGAATGGCAACGGGTTTGTCTTCGGCATATCGTAACCGTCGCACCCTGACCACCGTATCGGATGGGGTAAGCCCCATCTCCTCACGGATGACGTCCGAGGGAACGATTTCAGACTTTTCGAGGAATTTCGTGCTCGGACGCATTCCCCGCGCAATAATCTCTTCCGAGGATCCGTAGATGGACCCTATGCGGTGGACGATTTTCGGAGCGGCGACGTAGGTGCCCTTCCCCCTGATTTTCTCCAGCAATCCCTCCACCACCAGCTCGTTGATGGCTTTTCGCACCGTCTCGCGGGATACGTCGTATTCTTCCTGGAGCTGAATTTCGGTGGGGATCGGCGTTTCCCGCCGATAGAGGTTCTTGGCGATTCTATCACGGATGCTCTCCGCCACCTGAAAATACAGTGGTACCGGAGCATTTTTGTTCAGGGTTAACATCATGACGTCAGTATATCATGACCTCTTTCACTGTCAAGAAGAAATCGTCGCATGCGGCGCGGCGCTTCCCGGGAGAGGGGAATAGGCGTCGAACAAAGGAAAATTACCGTCGGCACAGTGCCGAAACCATGTATCGGATTGGCGTTTAACCGGTGAGGCAATTCAATAAGGTGGGAGGAATACAGAACCGTGGGCAAAGAAAAAGGGCTTAGGCGATTTGCCTGAGCCCTTGATTTTATTGGTGCCGAGGGACGGAATTGAACCGCCGACACGGGGATTTTCAGTCCCCTAAATGCCCTTTCCCGCAACTCACCTATTTTTACTTGATCCTATTAAATCAATATGTTATACAACAGTCACTTTACTTCAATTTACCTTGATTTTGTTTCTCAGGGTAGAAATAGGGTAGAAAAAATGGCGAACGAACAAACGAGGGTAGCCAAGTTCCAGGGCGTCTACTACCGTGAATCAGATTCCAGGAAATACAAGGGGAAGCCAGACCGCTGCTTCTACATCACCTTTAAAGATGCACTCGGGAAAAAGGTGTGGGAAAAGGTAGGATGGCAGTCTGAAGGATATTCCGCCCAATTTGCTGCCGGCGTAAGAGCCGAAAGGATGCAGTCAATTCGGCATGGCGACGAACTGCCCAGGGAGAAGAAGAAGGAGATCACGTTTTGCGAGTTGTGGAGCCGGTACGAGCAGTGGATCGATACCAACCAGAAACACCCTCGTCATGATCGAGGCCGGTACCATGCTCATCTGGAGAAACGGTTCAAGGATAAGCCGCTCTCCAAGATCACAGCCTTCGAGCTTGAACGACTAAAGAGCGACCTGCGCAAGCAGGATCTCTCCGACGCCACCATCAAGCATGTGGTGATCATCGTGCGGCAGATGTTCAACAAAGCGATCGCCTGGAAGATGTGGCAGGGGGAGAACCCGATGAAGCAGGTGAAGCTCCCCAAGCTCCAGAATCGCAGGGAACGATTTCTCCGGTATGAGGAAGCCAACCGTCTTCTCAACGAACTGGAAAAATCCAGCGGTCAGCTCAGGAACATGGCTTGCGTAAGCCTCTACACGGGAATGAGAGCAGGGGAGATATTCGACCTGCGTTGGACCCATATCGATCTGCAAAATGATCTCATCCACATAGCAGACCCCAAGGGAGGGGAACCACGGAAGGCCTTCATCGTCCCCCAGGTGAAAGAGATACTGGAACGGCTCAAGACCGACAACCGTCCTGCGGAGCAATACGTGTTCCTGTCTCGAAAGGGTGAGAGGATCGTAGAGGTAAGTAACGCCTTTGGCCGGGTGGTGGAGCGCCTGGGATTGAACGAGGGCATAACCGACCGGCGTCAGAAAGTGACCTTCCACACCCTGCGCCATACTTTTGCATCCTGGCTCGCCCTCAGGAGCACGCCGATACTGACCATCAAGGAACTCATGGGGCACAAGACGCTGGCCATGACTGAACGGTACGCCCACTTGATGCCGGATCATAAGAGGGATGCTGCCCTGGCCATGGCACAGGACGCCCAGAAGCAGCTATCCATGGCAGAAGAACAAGGATCTCGGGGCCTCCTCCACACCCCAACCGTCTCCTAAACCGATCCTATCAACGGCTCAATGCGACGAGTGACCCTCCCTTCTCCCGAAGTACGCTCACGATGTCTCTGAGCACCAGTTACCTCAATCCCCGGTCCCGGCAGAGGAGGGTGCGGGGGTTGACCAGGGGGGTACCCCTCCCCCCGGCAAGTCTTACGGGTAATATTTTGTGGGGAAAATGTAAAAAAGGGAGGAGTCTTCCTCCCTCGCGGCATGTCTGACTCGTCTCGCCGCCAAATGTTCCTACGTCCGCCAATACATCCCGCACCCCGCCAGCCTACGCAGTCCTCTGCTTTTTGAGAATATCACGAATGTCCTCAAGGAGTTGTACTTCCTTACTGGCCTCTGGTGCCTTTTGAGGTTCTTCCTCCGCCTTTCGCTTCAGAGAGTTGATCAATTTTACGAGTGCAAAGACAGCCGCAGCAACAATCAGGAAGTCCAATACCGTCTGAATGAACACCCCATAATTCAAAGTAGGTGCCCCTGCAGTTTTTGCCTGCGCCAATGAGCTATAGGACCCGGACCCGAGGTTTATAAAGAGACCGGTGAAGTCGACTTTGCCCAGCAGCCTACCAATGGGCGGCATGATTACGTCGCTCACGAGAGAGGAGATAATCTTTCCGAACGCCGCTCCGATGATGATCCCCACCGCCATATCTATGGCGTTTCCCTTGACCGCGAATTCCCTGAACTCTTTTACCAGTCCCATCTTCATTTCTCCTCATGGTTTGAAAATATTTGGTGATATACTATTACCACACTTTATGTATGGCGCTGAGCTGAAAATGTTCGAGCGAAAGACGATGAAACGGGCATAGATTCAAGTTTATTCTTGAGATCGACAGGTGAACGAAGTTGCTGAATTAAGGCAGTGTAGGACAGTTAACCTGCCATCACTTCCTGGCGGCAAGATATGAGCGAACCACAAACCATGAAACCCTTCCAACGCGGGCGCTATCGTGCCGTGCCAGTTCTGGCCTGTGGGAAGACCATTTACAGGATTGAAGTTCAGGCTTTCGCCAAGTGGTTACCGTACGCCGAAGGTGATAAGTTGGTGTTGCTGTATGCCTCATGGATACAGGCGTGGCAGAAGGTGACTGAACTGGTTCGGGATGAGGAACGAGAACTATGAGGCCGTTGAATTGCATGATTCACCGGGTTGGCGCACAATGATCAGGTTCTGGGGAAAAATTAAATGATGAGGCGGTATTCTTTAATTTCGTGGGGAGCAATTAAAGTTTCTTTAATACCGCCTCTGGGCAGTACGTGAATCAGGCACACGCAATATTCAGATCCGGGCCTCATCTTGTTGAAGAAGATTGAGCCCCCATGAACTGTCCGGCGATTTCCTGAGCTATCATCGGAGCATTCCCGCCAACCGGTTGCATGTCAGGATTGTCCTTCCCACATCCAGAATAGGTCCCGAAGCTATTGGATAGTTGCACATGCAACCTTTTTACTCTTAACTTGAGCAGTGATTTCAGGCTCAATTTTCAACGATCTCCCTTGAACCCATGCCTGAGTATGGGGTGAAGATCTGAACCGCAAAGAGCGCCCTAAAATGACGGGTTGAGTAAAAACGTAGATTGATATTCTATAATTACAGTAGGTTATGTTGACCGGCGTTTCCCATGACCTGAAAGAACTCCGAGGATTAAGATCCCATCAGTGATTCGGAGGCAAAAGCCTGTCCCACTAAACCCATTCCCATCTCAAGGGGTGGGTCAGACTCGCCGTTCGAGGATGTGTCAAACTGGGCGGCTACAGATGGGCCATACTAACGCCACTACCGACACGCTGTTTACAATTAAACGTTAATGCTGTATCGTTTAATTTATCCAGGAACATTTAAGACTTGATTAAAAGGCATCTGAACAATGAAGCGCAAGCCGCAGGGGCAATACGTTACCATCAGCACGACCGGGGAAAAATGCCAGGCCTACGTTCCCGATCCCCTGCCGCCAAAGCCGCCGATCGTTTTCGATGTGGGGCTTCAGGAATCCATGGACCAGGCTCTGCTCTCCCTGGGCCGCCTGGACAGCATATCCACCCTGCTTCCCGACACCTCATTGTTTCTCTACATGTACGTGCGCAAAGAGGCGGTACTCTCCTCCCAGATTGAAGGCACCCAGTCTTCGCTGACGGACCTCCTCCTGTTCGAGAGCGAAGCAACTCCAGGGGTACCTCTCGATGACGTGGTGGAAGTGTCGAACTATGTGGCCGCACTCAAACACGGGCTTGAGCGTCTCCGTGGAGGCATGCCGATCTCCCTGAGACTCATAAAAGAGATTCACGGCATCCTCCTGAAAAAGGGGCGAGGCAGCCAGAAGGAACCAGGGGAATTCCGTCGATCGCAGAACTGGATCGGAGGGACGCGGCCGGGAAATGCCGTGTTTGTTCCACCACCACCCGAAAGATTGATGGAGTGCATGGGCAACCTCGAGCTGTTCCTGCATGACCAGCCTGCGAGAACACCCATGCTCGTCAAGGCTGCGCTGGCCCACGTACAGTTCGAAACCATCCATCCCTTCCTCGACGGCAACGGAAGACTGGGCAGGCTTCTCGTCACCTTTCTTCTCTGTGCGGAGGGTGTCCTGGCGGAACCCCTTCTCTATCTCAGTCTCTACTTCAAGACGCATCGGCAGATGTACTACGATCTTCTGCAAACAGTCAGAATGGATGGAGACTGGGAAAAGTGGCTTAAATTCTTCCTTGCCGGGGTGAAAGCGACGGCTGACAACGCAGTGGCCACGGCAAAGAGACTCGTCGAGCTGTTTGCCCGTGACAGAGAGGCCATACAGGGCGCGGGCAAGGCGGCGGGGTCGGCACTTCGCGTGCATCATGGACTCCAGCAGGCACCAATCGCGTCCATCAGCAGGCTCTGTGAGATTACGGGATTGTCCTTCCCGGCGGTCACCAAGGCGATAAGAATTCTGGAGGAGAACGGAATCGTACGGGAGACGACCGGCCGAAGCTATGGGAGGATGTTCGGCTACAGCAACTATATCCAGATACTCAGCGAAGGGACAAATCCGCTTTGACCACAAATTAAAGGTAAGGTCATTATCCTTTAATTCATTGGGGGCCAATTAAAGTGGTTCATCGTGGAATTCCGGGAAAGGCGGCGTTCATTTTTTCGCTTCGCCCAGCACCCTTCGGACCATGTCGGCAAGATCTATTAATGTGACCGGCTTCATGAGGAACCCCTGAATCCCGATGTCTTTTGCCTTCACGGCGTCGATCCTGTCGCTGAAGCCAGTGCACAAAATGATACGGAGGTCGGGCTGAAGTTGTTGAAGTCTCATGGAAAGCTCTACTCCGCTTAAATGGGGCATGGTCATGTCGGTAATCAACATATCGAATCGTTTGTCTGCGGGCTGATGGCGGAAAGCCTCCAGTGCCTCGATACCATTCGTTCGACACTCCACTTCATATCCCAGGTGTTCCAGCATTCGCCTCAGGGTGTCTGCTAACTGGGGTTCATCATCCACAACGAGCAACCGCTCCCGTCCCTCGGGGAGAATGGAAACCTCGACCTTTTCCTCCCCTGGAGCACTCTCGATAGTAGGGAGAAGCAACTGGAAGGTAGTCCCTCTGCCGGGGTGGCTCTCCACCTCGATCGTTCCTCCAAGACTCTTCACAATCCCATGAACAACCGATAGTCCCAATCCGGTTCCGAGACCTGGCTCTTTGGTGGTAAAAAAGGGATCAAAGATGCGCCCCAGGATGGAAGGGTCAACTCCATGCCCCGTGTCCTTCACGGTAAGTCCGACATAGAGACCCGGCTGCAGGTCCGGAAATTTTCCGACGGCTGACGCTTCGAGACGGACATCGGTCAAGCTCACATCAAGTATTCCTCCGTCTTCCCGCATGGCGTGGAAGGCATTTGTGCAGAGGTTCATCAGCACCTGATGTATCTGAATAGGATCGGCAGATACAAAAGCCGTAGAGGCCACATTCACTTTTATTTCGATATTCGAAGGGAGAGAGGACCGAAGCATCTTCATCGCCTCTTTTACGATCAGCGCTACCTGGAGTGATTTTTTTTCCACTTTACCCTGGCGGCTGAAAGCCAGGATTTGCTGCACCAGATCCTTTGCGCGTTTCACCCCTTTAAGGGCCTGCCGCAGGTTTTCACGTACCAGGCTTTCTCCTTCCGCATCAAAATGTGCTATTTCAATATAACCGCTGATGATCCCAAGGATGTTGTTGAAATCGTGGGCAATGCCTCCAGCCAATGTCCCGATGGCTTCCATCTTCTGCGTTTGCCGGAGTTCCTCTTCAAGCATTCTTTGCTCGGTGATATCCTGCCCGATTCCGATGGCCGTCCCGTCTGAAAGATGAATGATGGCCCACCTGGTGTCTATTACTCGACCATTTCTTGTCAGAGTCTTAAAATCCCTCCACTCGCCATTCGATGTGGCTACAAAGTCGATAACATCCTGGCGTTGCCGTGGATCTGGGTAGCACTCTCGAAACATATCCAGATTTTGCTTCCGGATTTCTTCCAGAGACCACCCTAATGTGCGCTCCCATTCCCGATTGACCAGCCGGATTCGACCATCCTCACCAACGAAATTTATCATCACGGGAATGTGGCCAAATATCTTCTGTAATATTTCTGTTTGCTGTGCCAGCTCGTTCTCTGCCTGTTTGCTTACGGTTATGTCCCGCGCGATCCAAAATACCGTGCTCTCAGTCAGTGGTGAAACTCTACTCTCAAACCACACCTCCCGTGAGCCGATATTCAACCTGTACTCAAAGTTTGTCGTTTGGCCACTCTCCAATACCTGATGGATTTGCCGGATAATCTTGTCAGCCTCCTCTTTGAGCAGAACTTCGTGAGCCGTCCTGCCTAGCAATTCTTCCGAGGATCTATGTAATTTTATGGGATTTGTGGGCGCGATTTTCACGCAACGTCCTTCAGTATCCAGCACCATGACGACATCAGTCATTGCCGCAAACAGCGACCGGAGTTCTCGTTCCGATTCTTCAAGCGCTTTTTCCACTCTTTCATGGCCGATAATCTCTCTTTTCAGTTCTTCAGCGGTGGCTGCAAGTTCTCTGGTCCGTTCATAGACTCGTTGTTCGAGTGCTTCATTGAGCCTCTTGATTTCCGACTTGGCCTGACTCAATTCGGGCGTCTCCAGCACCTCCCAATTCCCGTTCCGTCTTGCGATTGCGAATTCATGTGTCCGCGCCACATCAAAGATTTCAGAGGCCCTGCACAAGGAGAGTGGGTAGGTGCACAACACGATCATTTGTCTGTTGGCGATCGCCTCATTCAGCTCCTTTTCGTATTTCAGGAAACTTTCCAAATCCTTCTCTTTCAACCACGCTTCGACGCCGTTGACCCTGATCCCGGCATAGCCCCTGGCCAGGGCCGCTTCGAGTTTTTCTTTCCAGCCATTCATGACACGTTGCGAATCAAAGGTCCCGTCTTTCAGATACCACTGCGTATGCGGCACAATCTCTATGTCTCCGGCTGCGAGATGCCTGTCTACCCCAGGAATGGCGCGTCTCAGCGCATCGATCGCTTGGTCCTTTTTGAGGGGTTCGAAGACTATCCACATGCAGAATTCATTATTCTCCAGCCCCGATTTGAAGTAGGGAATCAAAATGTCAAACAGATCGTCCCTGGTCTCGTAGAAATGGCAGAAGTGAGTCCCCCAGGGCATGTCTCCGATAACGTCGATTCCTGACCTTCGCAACTCTGTCGTCATGGCGAGACACCTCCGATTATTCAGACTGGAATGCTTCGGTGGACCTACGGATTGGGAAAACTCTTCTGCACCCATGGACTTTAATTGATGAGTAGAAAAATGTAAATCATGATTATTGGCTATGATATATTAAAAGCAGACGGTAGTCCTTAATCGTTCAGGTTCTTGGCGGGAATTCCGGAAAAGGCTGAATTTATTTTAAAGGAAGTATCCGTTGCTCGAAGATATTGTATCATAAGCGTGGTCTGGTTCCCGCAGTCTCCACTCATCATTCTCTTTCCGAAACTCACCGAAGAACCATATGGAACTGGTCACGAAGTGGTTAAATGATTGCATATACAACCTTTTTACTCTTAACTTGAGCAGCGATTTCAAGCCCAGATTTCAACGATCTCCGTCGAACCCATGCCTGAGTATGGGTTGAAGATTCTGTCCCCAAAGTTGGCCAAAAAATGGGATCTAATGAGGGTGCCGTGGATATGTCATGCAATTACAATATGTTGCACGGAGAAGCTGATTTCGTAACTGCGGCCCCTACTCGGTTCTATCCAATAGTGCTTGTTGCTATACGTAATTATTTACATCTTATGTAACGGAGCAATCTGCCGATATTATTTGTGATTACGCCTGCGTTCAGGAGCCCATTTGGTCGATGGGAGGCTGAGAAATTTCAACCGACTTCAATCTGGTGTCCTGTTTGGTTAGTTCCATAGCTGAGCCACCAACCGGGCGCGTGCTTCTGGGGTTCTACAAGGAGAAGTAAGAATGGGCCTTCTAGCATCGGTACGCAAGTCAATGAAACTGCGCTCTATCTCGAAACGGCTGGCGGCTTCCCCGGTTTCTTCCCTTGACCTCGACGACATTATGGGAAGCTCACCAATGGCGAAGCGCCGTGCAGATGCTGAGGAAGAACTCTTCGCTTTAGTAGCTGGAGACCCGACACTCGCCGCCATCCTGCAACGTCACGGCGCAACCAAAGCCAGTCTATCACATGCCTTCAAGCTCCTCTCTGCCGCAGGCTGTGCGCAATGGGTGAGTGGACATTGGGTTGCAGCTTCAGCACTGGCATTCGACTGTACCCTCGACTTCGTGCTGGCGAACACCATGGCAAAGCCGAGATCCATGAGCACGATTGTCGCTATGCGACTGATCGAGTATTTCGACTGTGGCGGTCCACAAAAGCAGAAGTGCGCGCTGAGATCGGAGTCGACTTAGGGTCGAGACCTCGGGCTCATCCCTGACTGTCCCTTCTCCCTCCCCTACAGCGGAACCAATAAGGAACACACCGAAGCAGAGGTACCATGAGTACTCCCACAGGGAAGGCATGCAGGTCAGTAGAAAAGAAATAACCGCTAAGGGTTCCTAACGCTACCGCTTTTTTAAATCATCATAATTTTACTTTTTCATTTGACCACAAATGCAAAAAGAGAGAGAAATATTCCGGGTTCAGCACTTGCCCGAGGGAGCCGATGAGGACTCCAGACACTTCTCCCCGCATATCGTTAATCATCACACATCACGCGACAACCCAACTCACGGAGATGGAGGATGGTGAACGTATTCGACCTCAGAACACGGCTCATCAAGGATTACTCAGAGTTCGTTAGTAGTTTCGTTTCGATCAAGGACCCTCAGATAGCCGAGCTTGTGGATGATGAACTCCGGGAAGGGCTACTTTGGCGGGAACCTCAAATCCAGTTGAACCCCCTATTTGAGTATGGCGAGAGCATCGATGAAGCGTGTGAATGGCAGGGTTAATGAAGCTCTGCCATCCCTATTCCGTGCAGCCTGAACAAGGGGAAGCCGAATGACCGGAACCAGCTTCAAGGAACAGGCGATTTCCTGTATAGCTCATAACCTTGGTGAGTATGCGTATGAGTCAGGAGCCGCGTTATACAACGGCTGGTCTACACTTCGACCAGGACGCCTCTACTTCATGGGGTTCAATCCGGGAGGAGACCCGTATTTTACCGGTTCGACCATCATTCATTGGGCGCACGAAACTGATGACGATTACTGTGATTATGAAGCTGATTGGGGCTGGAGGGAGGGTGAAGCACCTCATCAAAAGCGGGTCAAAGAATATGCACGCTTACTTGGGGAGCCGGACATAAAGCGGGTGTTCGCGGCCAATGCCATCTTTTTGCGGTCGAGAGACCAAGGATCCTTCCCGAATGCAAATGAGATGTGGAAGCGCAGTTGGCCGGTGCATCAGTTTTTCCTGTCCATTGTGCGGCCCAAGTTCATCGTCTGCCTGGGCAACGGTGACGGGATGAGTTCGTTCAGCCTGCTCGCCTCCGTGGCGAATGGCATACCCCGCCACTCCTATTTCGGGCAGAAGAAAAGCTTCCGAGACGGCAAATGGTTCGATGGGGTGTTCGATGTAGACGGTGGGCAATTAGTTTGCAAGGTGATAGGGGTTCCCCATCCGAGCCGCTTCGGCATTTCCCAGAACCTGGAGAAGGAACTCCGATCACTCGGGGACAATCCTGATTGTGGCTGAGACGAGGGAACGTTTCTTCATTACCGACCTACGTTCCTCAACCGATTTGTGCGATTCGCGGCAAGTTTGGCAACCCTTGAGCACGATTCAGCATTCAAAGAATTTACCAGTGCATTCGAATGGATGGCAGAAGAGATCGCAAATTTCAGTGCCAACTGACTCGGGATGCGATATCCATTGCACCACAGGAACAATCGCTTTCCCCTTTTCAGGCTAAACCGATAAGGCACATTAAGTGCCGATGCCGTCTTCTGTTTCAGCTGGCGGCAGGAAGGCGTTATCAGAGCAAAGCGCCAGAACATTATCCCTTAATCGGGTGGGGATCTCTTATGGCCGCGTCATAGCCCGTACATCTCAGCAAAGTCTAACGTAGCTACTGAAACAGGTTGATTGATGATTGCAATTATTTCGAACTTTATATCCGTTCCCGTTTAGTGTCTGTTGCCAGGACAGAGGACCTCTTAACACTCGTTTTTGTCAGAATATCCTTGAGCCATGAACGGCCGTAAAGAGCTACTCCGCAGATTTCGGCGGCACGAAGTGTTCGCGGACTGAACTTTTTTGCCGTCGTATGCAAGCAGCGGCGATTGAATTTGACTCCAAGAGCTTCCTCATAGAACGGACGCGCCCCTTCGATCTCGCGCACTGCCACTTCGCTATTCAGGTTCTCGCGTGAAGTTGATTTGCACTGAATAAGAAGGTTCTCATGGCCCGGCCCAATGTCCAACACCACGACATCGCAGCCGTGATCTGCACTGCCTTGAGTCAGCATGACCCTCTGCGCTTCATTCTGGTAAATGGTTGCAATCAGCGCCTCGAAAAGTCTCCAAGGCAACTGAAGGGCTTCATCAAGCCCGATATTCTCAGTCACTCCCTTTGAATCTTCCTGCTGACCAAAAAGCTCATTCATCAGCTCTGGTGCTGAAACAGGCTCCGGCGGTACAAGACCCAGCGCACTCTGCAACCTACGTTTTTTCTCCAACAGACGGTGCAGAACGAGGTCGAAAGAAGGGATATTTGGGTGAATACCGGTTGGCAGATAGACAATTACCGGTTTTGTCTGCCCAATACGATACACTCTATCGGTGGCCTGGTCCTCTTTGGCTGGGTTCCAATGGCGTTCAAGATGGATAACGTGATTTGCAGCCACGATATTCAGACCTGCGCCTGCTGCGATTGGTGACAATACGCATACGCCAAACCCCGGCTGATTGCTGAATCGCTCTATGAGACCAAGCCTCGTGGATTCAGGCCTGGTCCGTGAGGTTGCCTTCGTATCACCATTGATAACCGGAACGGAAAAGCTATAAATCTGTCCCAAGTGGAACGCGAGGGCTTCCTGGAGTTTCTTTTGGATACAGAATATCAATGCCTTTTCGCCGGATTGTCCGATCTGTTCAAGGCACTTCAATAACCAGGAAAGCTTGCCGGAACGTTCCAGAACTGAACGGGACAGCTCAGGATTCCCGGCCAATTTCATATCGCCACCCCCCAATAGATCCGGGTGTAATGACACTTGGCGGAGTTGCCATAAAGCAGCGAGTTGACGGTTCTGTCGCTTGTTTTCGGCCGTGTTTTCGGAAGAAGCATCGTTGAGTGCGCCGGATATCACCGAGTTATAGAGTGCCGTCTGCTCTTGCGTCATATCGATGAGGATAGGTTCAGTTCCGCCGGTCTTCTGTGGAAGTCCATCCAGCTCTTCCTCCTTGGTCCGTCGTAACATCAGGCCGCCGACATGATCACGCAATTGCTGCCCGATCTCTGTCATACGATCTTTTTCGCGCGCCATACGATGTATCCAATCGCGTTTAAACTCAGCGAACGAGCCGAGTGGGCCGGGTTCTGCGGTATCGAGGATAGACCAAAAATCGCCCAAGTGATTCTCGACGGGGGTGCCGGTCAATGTAACCCTGAATAAGGCCTTAAGCGCTTTGGCGGCGATGGTCTGCATAGCGTTCGGATTTTTAATGTTTTGCGCCTCATCAAATATGGCTGCGCTCCACTCCGCCTTGGCAAACGAAAAACGGTAGTCCCGTAGAGTTTGATAGGTGGTCAGCACGCAACTGCCGGGATAATCGAGACTTCGTTCAGTGCCATCACCAAAACCGAGGCCATACTGGGTTACCTCTCCAGGGACTGCCTCATCACGGCTTCCCGGACTTCGGCGGACCTTATCGATATCAGCTTCAGCCTGCACCATGAGAACCCTAGTGAAAACCCGATGGTCCTCCTGAAAGCTTTTCTTGATTTCTTCCTTCCAGTTCTCCATCAAAGACAATGGAGCAACGATGACGACTGCTGGTGGCTCAGAACCGGTTGCCTTACGCCACAGATCAAACCATTCGGCAATACAGATAAGAGTGCTGAATGTCTTGCCCAGCCCCATATCATCGGCGAGAAGTCCACCGGCACCCAACCCCCTTCCATTTTCTTTGACATCTTGCCTGTCCAGTGCTCGCCTCGCATGACCCAGAAGCCAGCGAACAGCTTCCTTTTGATGGTCCAATGGCGCACGGGCGTAACGGGTAAAATCCAACTCAAAGGATTCAGTGTTTTCGGATGGCAGTTCAGGAAACCTCCAACCAAAACCGAGTTCTTCATCATTTGGAATAATGAGGGGCACAAGCTGGCGTGACGGCTCGTCCATGGCAACGCCGTTTGTATCGCATCCTTCGTCCTCTTCTTCTCTTTCGGAAGTTGATTTGATATCAGTTTTCTCGGAAGTAGGTTGCATCCCGAACCAATCCTGTGATTCTTCCCAATTGGTTCCAAGATATCCGCCTGTCCAAGCGCCGATGCCTGTCACGCGCGGACTGAATTCGGTCTCCATATCCGGGAAGACATGTTCGGCAAGCCATTCCGATGGATTATTTTCAAATTCCTTGCGTTGTCTCTTCGGCACCCTCCCTCGGGTGGCGATAGCGCGGGCTTGTTTGGTTTGCGACGGATCCAGGAGAACAATGGTTTTTCCAACCCGCATTACTGCACGATCATCTCCGACCCGCAACTGAGCGAGCCGTTTCTCTATCTCATCAGGGGACAATTCGGCGAAGCCGCCTTCTAAGAATGGACGCAATATCAAATCGCCGGTTTCTTCTTCCTCCCTTGCGTCTATGGACAACTCTTCAGCACGGGCCACGACAGTTTCCCGATATGCCTCAAGATCAATGAGACATCCTTCCGCGAAAGCTTCGCGCAATGTGGCCAGCAAGCTTAGGTTAGCAAATTCATCGTGAGGCGTCCCTCGCTGCCATTCTCGATAGGCAATCAATGCGGCGAATTGCGCTGCCGTGGGCAGGTAGCTTGCTCTTTCGGCTTCTAATATCGGCCCTCTCAACTGCCAGTCCCAGATAACCCCACGACCAGGATTCACCAGCCCAATACGCGCAAAAAATCCTGGCAATTGTGGGACACTATCGGTCTGAAAACGCATTCCCCCAGGCCAAGGCGACGGTAAATCGAAGCCATCCCTTGCTTCAGAGTCGAGTCTCACCGCATCTGCAGTTACGATGAAAACGCCTCCGTCTACTTCGCGCACTTCCGCCTGTCCACACTCAGCCAACATCTGCATGCGGATAAACGCCAGCTGATCTTCCTTGTTAGCAGACCCTTCTTTCGCTTTGTGGTAACGACGCAGGTCGGAGAACCGAAAAGCGAGGCCTTCTTCGTTGGCAGACCAAATAAAAGGCGGCGCAGAAGAGAAAAGCTTCATGACTGCCTTACCCGGACGTCGTTCCATTCGATATGGAACTTGGAGCGCAATGCGAGAAAGAATGAGCCGATCCAACTCCCTTGATGTCTTAGAAAGACCTGACAATTTCTCGGACTGATGCGCAGATCCTTGCCATGATACTTCCTTTCCGAACGATTCCAGAAGCCGCCAATGGGAAAATCACGATGAAACATGCGCAAACCGAAATTTTCGGTTCCCTCTATGATGAAAATATCATCGACACAACGCAGACAGACCATACTGGTTGTTGTGGAATCACTGAGTCTGGCCACGGTATACGGGTCATGATATTCCCGCGGAAGTCTGGCAAGATCGTTCCCGCTGAGCACCAGACGGGCATCCAGAATCTTTCCTGCGTCAAACAGGGCCAGCAGGAACCGTGAACGCGGGTCGAATTGGCTCGCTCTGGCCGTCCCTTGGAGGCTTTTCTGCAGAAACTCAACGAAAAATCGTAAAGTGAGGCCGGTGACCCCCTGCTGCGCCAGGTAGAACTCCGTATCAGTGGCCCAACCCCACCATTTGGCGCTCTCAGCTGAAGCACGCCCATGTCGCGGATCGCATCCAAAACGAGTAATCCAATTCGGCCATTCTCCCGGCCATTTGCGCCGGTTCTCTTTGGCAACCCTCTGCACCATGATTCTCAGAGCGGCAGCACCCAGCAAAAGGTCACTCGACACGCGTTCATTCTTCTTTTTTTCAATTTCCGGAAAGACATCTGTTTTTCGACCTAACGGAGCAGCCTTTAACCCATGCAGCAGGAAAACATACCTCAATCTCTCACTAAAGCGCCCATTACTCGGAATGGCGAATCGTGTCATAAGCTGGTCAAGGCTCTCTCCATTCTGTGCCTGCTGTGCGATGTTTTCCGGGCCAGTTGGACGGAATAATATAGCGCGATTTTCATGCCAGACGTTCATGGCTCCAGGTTTCAGACTCTCAGGCGCTGCGTAGACCTCAACAAGCCTGGTGCATACAAATGGCAATGCAGTCAACCAGTCGAAGCATGTGAAGAATAAAAGCGTTACTTGTCTTTTTCGCCCTGTGTGCCACTTTGCGCCTGGCGCTCCCAGAAGTGAGCGTGCGATATCAATATCAAAAGCTGCAAGCCAACCCTCTGAATCCTGTCGGCCGAAAAAATCCAGATACAGACTCAACAATAACCGCTCCCTGCCTATTACATCCGTTGCTTGTTCGAAACTATCTCCGGTTTTGAAGCGGAGTTTAAGCCTCTTGATGATTTCCTCTTTGCGGCTCTTGAATTGTTTTGTCTCCATTCCCTGTTCGAAACGCTGCCGGTTTTGGTGGGATATAGTGCGCAAGGTAAGGGATGGCCCTTTAATCAGAGCCTCACTTAATTTCGGTATCGGCAAGTCGGACAAATCGAGTTCAATGGGCATGGTTAACGGCTCTGAGCTTACGGATGAGTGCGTTTGTCTTCTCGCTCATCTGCTTAAGATTTTCACGCAAGCCTTCAAGGTCCTTCTTCTCCGAGGCTGCGAGAGTGAAGCGAATGTCAATGCGCCTGTCTTCCGGGCGATCATCACTTAATCCCTGCCCAGCCAATGGGCCATGGGTCGAACGGGTGTCGGCATACCCGCTGGCCGAAATAAGTGGCTTTGGGTCTTGCGATGGATCCTGAGGTATGGTCTGCAACGACTTCAGTTCAACCAGTCTGCCGGGGTCTTCAGTCCAATAGTTCCATAACGAGATAGCCCGGTAGGTGCTCAAGCCCCAGTTGCCCATTTCTCTATAGTTCGGTACGGAATCGGTATGGCCCTCGATGAAAACTGTATCGAGCATCGAACGATTCACATTATTCTGCAATGCTTGCAGTAGAGCATCGCCTATCCTGTTTGCCAATCCAGTGCATGAGGAAGGTATGGCATACTTTCCGCGATCAAACGTGAGTTGTCGCTCAGGTATTCTTAAGACAGTACCATTTTCCGCAATTACCACCTCGATTCCCTGCGTTTTGAGCTCTTTTTGTATTTCAGTCAGCATCAAAGCAAGAGAGTGCTCACGTTGGCTTATGTCATTGATCGAGCGAACGACACTCGATTGTACCTTTTGAATCTCCTCAAGGTTCTGAATCAATTCCTGCTTCGACAACCGTAATTCATCTCTCCTATTCTCCAGCTCAACGAGCATGACGATGAGCACCAGTATGAAGATCGCCAAAAGGCAGCCCATGAGGTCGGAGAAGGAGAGTAAAAATGGATTCTCATTATCTACTGCATTCAGTGATATAGTGCGTCGCCTGAACATTAGGCATGCCTTGTCCCTGATTGACTGAAGGTCTCCTGAAGCGCATCCATGTCGTTTTGAAGCTGTTCAACCTGTCCCTGATATGTCTGAAGACAGGCCGCCACCTCTGTAGTCCATTTGTTCATAAGATTCTTTGTCTGACCTTCGATCTGATTCCCATAGGCGTTAATAATCTCCTGGAGCCTATCTCTCATGGCCTTCAGGCCAGCCTCAGCTCCTAATATCCATTGTTTTTGAAGGGAGTTTGCTTCGCGATACGACTTGCACGCTGCTTCAGCCCCTGTTTTGACATGCTCCCCAGCAACTCGCAATCCATCTGTCAACTCCTTGAAAGCTTGAGGCAATGGTTCCAAAAAGGTGGCAGTCTTTTCCCCGGAAAGCGCGGCAGCGCGGGCAGCATCGGCAGCGCTTCGCTGTTCCTTAGATGCGTCGCGAACGTGATTGCCAAAGGTTGCAAGCTCATTGCTTGCATCATCAAGACTCTTTGCCGCAACACCTAATTTATCAGCCATGTCTCCGACTTTCGCGAACTGTTCTGCGGCACGACTAACCTTCCCGGCGAGATCGCTCGACATCGTGAGGAGTAATTGATTTCGTTCGTTTTCTGAGATAGAGCGTTTTTCTTCGTTCTCCCGCTGATCGTCCGGCAATCTCTCCAGATATGTTTTCAGCTCACCAATGGGACCGGCGATGGAAGATATTACTCGCGCCGCGTCTTCGAGCGTCTGCTGAATCTCCGGCAGCCTTTCGCCAATATGGGCGAACCTCTGAGCTACCCTCTCGTTCGTATCCGCTGAAGACAATTGGGCCTTTGCGGCCTCTTCGTTGCGGGCCGAGGAGAGCTGCAATGTTTCTTTCATGGAAGAGAACGCCTCCGCAGTCTGCCTTATTTCTGTTGCCGCTGTAGCCATTCTTTCCATAACTGTTGCGTGGGCATTCAATTTATCCACCGCCTCCATGACCGTGCGTTGCGCGTTGCCGACGGTATCGGAAAGTATCTTTACGGTTGGCTCAAAACTCTCCACACTCTCCAACAGCTTGCCACTCACGCCGGTAAACTGCGAAGAAAACTGAGTGGACATACTGCCGATCTGTTCCTTCAGGTTCCCGATTTCAGCAGTCAGAGCCCTAGACAGGAGTTCGGCCGATTTTTCCATGAGCGGGCCTTGCCCCTCACTGGTTGCGTTGGCCACCGCATCCTTGATTTCCTCTCCCAGTCTGCCTATCGCCTGTTGCATTTGGTCACCTATGGCAACTGCAAGTCCTTTGAGTATCTCCTCCGTGCCTCTTGAGCTTCGTTCGAGTTCTGCCATCGCTTCCTCTGGAACATATCGAGGAATAAGACCGTCAATGAGATTTTGGAGTTTGTGGATTCTGCGATGCGCTATGCCTTCGAGCCATTTTTCGAACACGCTGAACACCAGGCTCGTCAGAACTCCCCAGACTGACGTTGAAAATGCCACCGCGCAGCCTTGAATAAGGGGAACGATGCTTGTCTCCAGATTCTTCAGATCCTGCAGATCCAGTCCGCCGATACCCATCTGCAGGCCGACAAATGTGCCAAGGACTCCTATGCCTGTAAGAATACCCGGCACCGAGAGGAAAAGGCGGCTCCTTGTGCAATCTGGGGTTAATATCGAGTCCCGAAAAATCTCTGCGGCATCAACTGTTCGCCGCCATGAAGTCCGGTCCGATCCATCACGGTCAGGTAAGTTTATCAGATGGTTCTGCAACTCCCGGAAAAGCTGAAGATTTGATGAAACCACTACCTGTTGACCATCCGCTGCTTTCTTCAAAGGATGAAAGTACTTCCCCTTTTTTCTGTAAAATTTAACTGTTTGCCATGATATCATCAGCACAAAGATAATGGCGACCAGGATGGTGGTTAAAATGAAGACATCACTGAGCGCTCGGGTACTAACCTGTGATTGATCGCTTAAGAGGTTATGGAACGCTGACAATGGATCCCAGGTGGAGGGCAGAAGTAGCTTCCAGTTCATCAGATGCCTATCCCCAATTATTCATGAGAGTGTCTTGAAAAGAAAAAGAGTGGTCTAAG
The DNA here is from genome assembly GCA_963826125.1 of uncultured delta proteobacterium. GTDB lineage: Bacteria > Desulfobacterota > Desulfarculia > JACQYL01 > CAWGVV01 > CAWGVV01. The sequence continues at coordinate 462,922 of CAWGVV010000002.1, forward strand.
ATCGTGCTCCTGCGAATAAATACCTAAAGACAGAGCACATCCTTATGAAAACAATCTGTCATAAACGGCTCACTTAGGAAAGCGCTTTCAACAAGGAAATCATCACGCGTTTCGACGGCGGTCGCATGGTCCTGACGAATAAAACGAGTTAGATAAATCTATCGTACAAATGGAGAAAATAAACAAAGGCAAAATGAACCACATTGGCTCTGACGGCTGACATGAGGTTTAAAAACCGGAATCCTGTACCCGTGTTCGACAGCTAACCTGAGGCGATAACCTGTTCACAAAGCTTCGGCTTCTCATCAATACATCCCCCAATCAAAGACGACTTCGCTTAACCGCTCAAGAAACGCTGATACAACTTCGGGGCTCCTTTCTTCCGGATCCATTCCCCTGAGGTCGATGAACTGGTTGTACACTTCCCGTTGCCCTGGAGAGAGATAGTCCTGCCCCTCTTCGTCATCCCCTGGTTCACCGACTTCCAAAAACGTGGCAAAGTCCACGTCATCTTCAAGGGCATTCAAAACGTCTTTGTTGAAAGCATCCCAAGCCCCTGCGGCAAGGATAGTGAGGTCGAGCGAAGAATGCCCTACTGCGCATTCAGTCTCCATGTCGCGCAGTGGAGTCCATGAATAGGTCTGTAGATCACGCAACTTTTCCAAGCAGGCAGTAAAGTGCTCACTGAGTTCTTTCTGCACAACTGCAACATCTCTAACCATCCTAACCTCATCATCAAGGGATGAGGCTACTTCATCCACTCTGGCCGTGAATTCGGACATGATCGCCTTGGCAACATGAAGTTTGCTGTTACCGGTATGATGAGCAAACGAATACTCGGGGGTGAAGGGGTGGTTATGTACGCAGATCTTAACGAAAGCTGAGTACTCAGAGCAATGGCCCGTTTGAGTCATTGTGCGCATTCCAGAAATGCAGGCTTTGGTGACTTGAAACTTGTTGAGCACAGGTTGATCTCCATTCTATCCGCTGTCGGGCAGATTCATCGCAATCTTCACAGGTCCAGGACTGGCGTATGCTCACAATTATCCTCGGTTGATTTTTGCAGGAACTTAAGTAAAAATCGGCCCATTTCGCCAATTCGCGGGAGAAGTGGGCCGAATATCCGGCCACTGTCCGATAAGCGTGTCTCCAAGACGTGCGAAGGGGGAGGGGCTAGGCCTCTCCCCCATTTCAGCGTGCCAGATGTCTCTCGGTTAGAAGTCTTCGAGCTCTTGCTGGGGCTTTACTTCAAACCTGTGGCTTTGTTTCGAACCCACGGAGGGAAGACTCTTGGACGGATGCGACAACAGCTTTACATCTGCTGTTGTAGCGGTTCCGTTTGATTCGGCGTTACCGCCATCTACGACAACGACCAGTTCCCTTACCACCGAGTTCAAGGTTTCGGCTTGCGCATTGAGCTCCTCGGATGCGGCCGCAGATTCCTCCGCGTTGGCGGCTATCTGCTGCGTCACCTTATCCACCTGGGCCATGGCCGTGTTGATTTGTTCTATACCCTGTGTCTGTTCAGCGGAAGCTGCTGCTATTTCGCCTACCAGTTCAACGACCTTCTGGGTACTCGTTGCCACTGAGCCAAAAGCCTGCGTGGTCTGGCTTACGAGACTGGCCCCATACGTTATCTTCTGCGTAGTCCCTTCAATGAGGTCCGCTGTGTTTTTTGCCGCCTCGGCAGCTCTCATGGCGAGATTTCTCACTTCATTAGCTACCACCGCAAACCCGGCACCTGCTTCTCCTGCCCGAGCAGCTTCGACAGCCGCGTTCAGTGCCAGTAAGTTGGTCTGAAACGCGATCTCGTCAATGGTTTTGATGATCTTCCCGATCTTTTGTCCCGACTCCGAGATTTCTCCCATGGAGCGATTCAGGTCAGTCATGGAACGATTAGCCTGCGTAACCACTGCGGCCGATTCGTCCGTGAGTACTTTTGCTCGGTTCGCGTTATCGGTATTCTGTTTGGCCATGGAGGTGATTTCCTCCAGGGAAGAGGATGTTTCCTCCAGCGAGGATGCCTGCTCGGATGCGCCGTCAGCCAGTTGTTGACTCGCGGCCGACACTTGTCCCGCTGCGGCCGATGTCTGCGTCGCCCCGTCACTCAATGACGTGGTAATGTATCGCAGCCGTCGATTTATGGTAGACATCAGGAACGCCGCCAAGGCGAGGGATCCGACAATCCCGATTGCGCTGAACAGGATCATGAGCAGACGGGCGGCATCGTACGCCTTGTCGCTCGTCAGTTTGGCCTCGGCCATGTTCTTTTCATTCGACTCCTGAATCTTCTTCATTACTGCCTGGGCTTGGTCGCTCAACTGCCGCCCTTTTCCCGCTGAAAGGTCGAATGCGATCTGGTTGCCGTTCTCGAGGGTCTCCTTCTGGACTTGATCATCGACAGCGGTAAAGTCAGTCCAGGCTTGCTTGAAATCTTTCAGGGTGGACGCTTCCTTTCCCTGAATCACGGATTCGAGCTTCCCCAGGAGTCCGTCAATGGAGGCTTTCGACGCAGTGATCTGCTTCTGCAATTTGCGCATGACCTCATTGTCCGTTTCCAGGATCATCTGCTTTTCGGTTCGATGGATCGCCAGCATATCCTTGAGGAGCCGGGTTGCAATAAAGGCTCTGGACTTCTCATCTTTCCCTGCGGATGAGACTGCCTCATTTGTTTGAGCTTCAACGTCGGCGAACAGATTCATCGTGGCCTCAGCCTTGTCGAATGCGTCTCTTCCCTTGCCAGCGGAAAGACGCTTGGCTTTCACGTTGGAGTTCATAAGGGCATATCGGACTACCTCCTGGTTCACCTGGAGGTACTGTTGCCACAATGCCTTGGCTTGATCCAGCTCCTTCTGTTCGTCCTTGGTGGATAAGCCGTAAAGTTGTTGCATGCGCTCGGTTGCGGCCTGGGCCTGCTCTTTCATGAACTTGATGTACTTCTGCATGTCTTCATCGTCGCTGGCCAGAATGAGGTTCTTCTCGGCCCTTGATACATTCACCATGGCTCCATTAACACCCATGGCCAAGTTCACACTCGCGGCGGAATTGTCCACGATAAAGTTGAGCTGGTTATTGATGGCAGCCATCTTTACAATGCCAATGACCGCCACGGCCACCGCGATCGCTCCCAGTACCCCGAAAAGACAATAAATTTTCTTGCTCAGCGAAAGCCTTCTCATCGTGCATGCCTCCAAAGATGATTCGAGTGAATAATCCCAGGGGGCGAGGTCGAGGAGACTCAAGAATCGAGGAGGACGCCCAAAGTTGTCCTCAATTGATGATTCTTCTGGCCAGGTTCGAGGGAATCCAGAATAACCGCGACTGCGGGAAGTTTCTGGTGTCAGTGAATAATATCGGGTTTGGCGGGTGGAACGATAAGCGCATATTCATAGAAAAAGCCGATGAGTGCTATTTTGATAGGAAGGCAGCAAAAGGCGGATAGGATCAGGGGTGGGTACTATTCGAGGTGGAGCATATAGTACAATATTGTAATTCGATTAAGTTTATGCTATACTATAAGTACTGAAGCTGGAGAGGGCTCTTTCTCGTATCCACCAAGCGGTGACCACACAGTACACGCAATGCCTTGCTGGTGGCGGGACTGGTGTTGAGCGGATAGGCGCGTACCCGTCTTCGGCACGCTCTATGTACCCCATAAAAAAGGCATCCTCGACATTGATCTCTCCCACATCAAACCTGGCAGCCCGGTACACAGTCACGATCATGCGGCTACATACGGAAGATAACGAGAGCAGCCCCACCCCATTGGATGAGGCCGCCCTGTTCTGATTACTTATGGGTTACTGAGTAGCTCCAGATGTGGATCTTCTTGCCACCCCTCAACAGGCAGAAACCCGTGCTCCCTGGGCATCCCATCAAGCCAGATATCCAGAAGCCCGGCTTCGTTCCTCTGCTTCAGGAACTCGCGGCCGGTTGTGGAGATGGCCCGATACAAAGCGTAGACGAGCATGCTTGTCCTATCCATCCCGTAATCACCGGCCAGGGATTCGACCTTCCCCATGAGCACCTCATCATCCGCCATCGCGTGATAAGCAAGAGGCAGACGATTCAGCGGGTTCAGGACCTCGGGTCTGATTTCATCCTGTGCATGATCCTGTTCAGCCATATCGAGTCCACATTCAAGCAGATTGCAGGCGGTTTGACGGAAGGTATGGGCAAACCCTTGTGCTGCAAGTAAATCGATAGAGACTTCCCATTCCTGGGGTATTCCAATGATCATTCATCCTCCATAATGACCCCAGCCGGACCTTGGGGGATCCGGTGGGGCTATGGTATGTTGTTCAAGATGGACCCGTCACCTGATGTCAGCACCATGATAACTACTGTCGGCCGCGAAGCCTTGTCTGGTGCGGCTTGGTCAACACCGGCACCTCCGGCACCTGTTTTCGTCAACTCTTCTCTCTTTCTATCTACTATTTAAATCTAAAAGGGAAAACTACTGCCGGAGCTGCCGCAGCCGCCGAGGTGGCTCCAATCAAGGACTTGGGGGCGACAGCACCCGACAATCAACTGCCCGGTACTGCCGCTCTGTCGCCTAAGAGATCAAACTACTGTTTCAGCTTGGTGAGGATAATCTTCCTCTGGGGCCTAGCTTTCTCATCGTAAAAGAAATCAATCCCGAGCTTCCGCAAGGAAGGAGCCAGCCTCCTCAGACTGCTCGTGAGTTTGGTATATTTCGGCCACTGGCGGTTCCCCTTTATCTCGTCCTCGCCCGCGCATCTCTCCAGTAAGGCCAGCAGTTCCTTGGCCGCACCTTCCCATGAGCTTCGACTTTGCATGAACTCGATCACGGCACTCGCGACGATGTCGTTCTCCACCAGTGCATTGGTAGCGGCTTCACGGTTGGCTTCATAGGCCTCCAGAAAACGTCCTTCCCCCCAAGGGAGAGCTGGTTCACAGGCCACAATCCAATGGGCAAAGTCCGCCATCCGTGGATGAGACTTGAGCTTGACGGAATTGACGTTACTCAACCCCGTACTCACTGCATCAAGTAACGATGCGAGTATGTATGGTTGGGCGGCATCGAAATTCCCCCATAGCTCAGCCTCAAGCTGCCTCTTGTCCTCCGGTATCCTGGGCAGGTTGATGAAAATTGCTCGGTCAACGAGATCTCCTCGTGTGGTCAGATCATCAATCCCGTTCAAGATAATTGGACGTTGTGCATCAAAGATGACTTCCTCCGCATTCTTGTACAGTTCGCGTGTGGAGAACCCCCCACCTGTGGAAAGCCTGCACAGCGCGTCAGATACTGAAAACTTGAGTCCCGAGAGGTTATCGAAGGCAAGAATCCATTGGTTTTTCGCTCCGATCATTAAATCTCTGTCTCCCGCAGACATGGTTCGTAGAGGTGAGATCGATGGGTCCACGAGGCTTCGTATGAGTCGGGCTGTGGTGGACTTTGCTGACCCCTGCTCGCCATGGAGAATCAGAATCGGATACGGACCCTTGGGCCTCAGAGCAGCCAGCAGCCATGAAACGATCAATATGAACTGATCCTCATGGTCTATGTTGATGAACTGCTTCAAAAGGTTCAAGCTTCCGCCGCGAATAGGCACAGGAAGAGCTTGCATGCCCTTTGACCTTTCGAAATACACGGGTGCGCTGTTGTCTATTGACCATCCGAAGGGATCGATCCGTACTATCCGCCGGTCCCCATCACAGAGGTCGAGACAGATGGACCCATCGGCTTCCGCCAATCTAAGGTCCACCTTTCTTTCTTCCCCCTCGATGATGGCCTTTGCGTTCAAGGCCCCAATGGCGTCCTTCACACTCTGGCTACTCGGCACCTTCGAAAATGCCTGGTAGTATTGGGCAAGGATGAAGGTACGGAACCAATCCGACTCAACCGGCCATATTTCCCTTTTCCCGCTCTGTTCAATTGCTCCATAACCCTTTCGATCAGGTGAATGGAACAGGTCGATATCTCCGGCAATATCCATGATCCTGTCGACGTTGTTAGGCGGGCTTGGACTGGGAACAGCTTGCGGTTCATACCTGGAAATGCTCCGGGCAATCTTCTCCACCTCAATGTGCGGTAACGGCGGCTTGCACCTCGCTTGGTTCATTGTTTTGAGTGCTGCGTTGATCTCGCTTTCGGTCATGCCTCCCTGCCTCATTTTTCCCGCCAAGGAAGTCAATGTCGAATTCCTCTCCCCTGCCGGTATGAGGTCATCTTCAGTTTGCGGTACGGGCGGCACTTCCCTTTCCGCGTTGACCGTGATCGGGACTTCCTTCTTCGTGTTGATAAGGATATCGATCAACCAAGGAGGCATTTCAGCCAGGTCAATCGAATCGGGATCATGACCCTCCATCCATTCGTAGCGCCTGCCGCTTTTGTGCAAGCTCGGTGGAGCGACCACATACCCGCCGTCCCCACGAATATCGAGGCCTGGCAGAAAACCCACACGACTATTCATGACAGCTTTTTGGTATCGGAAGAAGAAATGCTTGCCTCCTCCTCCCGTGAGAGACGTGATGGTCGCCGGGAGAGCGCCATGTGTGCTCCGCAACTCGTCCAAGGTAGCCTCCCCAGATGGCTTGGTACCTTTTGCTACATCGACGTCCAGAACCACGATCCCCGACCTGCTACCTGTGGCGATTCCAATGTTGGCGTCCGGCCATTTCGACCACCATTCATTTACCTTGGGCTCATCGGTAGTGGCATCCTTGAACCCATGATCGATCCTTGGGTGCTTCCCAATGCTACAGATTGCTTCCCCACATGTGCACACACCATCTTTCACGGAATGGAGTGGGAACACTGCCCAACCCCTGTTCACATATTCGACGGCGGAATCCAGCGACGCCTGACTTTCCTTGTGCAGTAAGCTTAATTGGAGCGGGATCTGCTCACAGGCGCTTTGCGCTTTTGACATAAGTTCTCAATTCTCCTCTGATTGTTAGGCGGGAACCGTCTTAATTCTGTTTGCTTCCATGAAAGTGATGATGTCATCCAGAGCGTATCGTACCGAACGACCGATCTTGATGAAGGGGAATCCCCTTCGTGCGGACCGGTCATTCCGCAGTGTTGGGACTGCACGTCCTGTTAACTCAGCAACCTCGTGCTCATTTAGATACTTGTTCGTCATCGAATAACGAGTCCTTTCTGTTGTTTGTTGGTGTTGAACTTCACATTCATCATTAAGTTGTTGTTCCTTTGAGGATAAGCTTTTGCCACGGCTTCCTATCTGCCATACATACTGGCGCAGCGATGATCATATCGCCACAGTGCCACTGAGCTCGATTCTTTGGGATTTTCCAGGCACCGCGCGACCATCGGCACTCAATGGTACCTGCACCGCTTTGGGCGTCGAGACTCACCCCGCATTGCGCATACCGGTTTTAACCTCCTTTCTGCCTGCACAGGAGCGCCACAATGCCTCCTCTGCGCCTGTTGCCAAACGGAAAACGCCACATGCCTCCCTGCCCTAAAGCGGAGAGGTCCGTGGCTGTTTGTTCCAGCCAGTGCGTTGATTAAACGACCACGTGTTTTGATTTGAAAAAAAGATCTTGCTGATCAGGGAGAGGGCTGCTTCGTCTATGGGTACCGCCGTCGAAGGCCTCTTCTCCCGCCGACGGAAGTGTCGGCTTTTTTATGTTGTGCGGAACCCATTATGCGGTGGGTTGCATGCAGGATGGAACATCAAATCATGTCTCTGTATCCTTATTGGCTGGCTGTCTCAACCCAAAGATGGATAGTCATTCGCCTTGTCTTCCCCTCACAGTATATAGTCCCCACAGTCGCATCAAAAACGAACACTCACTTGGTTTGATGAAACTCTCCCGTGCCCTCGTCATATGCGTAGCCACCCTGCAAAGCCTTTCTCACACGGCCAAGGGTTACGCGGACGCTCTCCCTTTTCTTGGCCGACCATCCCTGTTCTTTCTGTATCTCCTTCCACGACAGTCCCTCCATCCGGCCCAGCAGGGCCTCGATAACACTATCTGCGTCATGACGGTTCCTCAAAATTGACTTCTTCAGTGCGCTGATCCGCAAATTTTCTTGCTCAAACTTATCGTACAGAAGTTCCGGCGATAATATATGCAGATTGGCATCTGAATAATCCAGGGTCGAAGCGCTTGGGGGTGTGCGGTATAGATAGTACGTTCTGTTTTTCCCCGCCCTCCGATCGTAGATATCAAAAGGTCCCGCAGCGTACGGTCTCCCGTTCAGATCTCTGAACGTTTCATTTGTATCGACCGCCGCAATCGCTGGCTCAAACTGTGCATGTTCCTTGAAACTGAGCGTTCTAACATTGCCGCCGAGGAGATCGGATATTGTATATTCAACATCTACCTCAGCAGAATTCGACAATGAATGGACATGAGGGAGGTCGAGCCAAAGTTTTTCATAAGAATAGTAATCGTCGGTCATGGTATTCTTTACCGCTCTGTATATGTAAGCTGTAGGGCTCTCAACATCTGGGCGATACCACTTACACTTCTTGGTAGGACTATCCCAGAGTGTCAGCATCAGAAAGTGGTCATCATACGCTGGACCTTCTTCTTCGCCCTTTCTGTCATGTCCATTCAGATCTCGGTTGGATCCGTCAGAGATAGCATCGGCAAAATTCAACTTATCTCCCGTATCGACTTCAACCTTGACTCTCTTCTCCCTCTCCTTGGGGTCCATGCCCAGGTATGCGTGGGCAAAGTAACGGATGGTCTTTGCGTCACCTATGTGCACGGCGACATAAGCACGAAACGCTGCCATCCACTCATCGGCATATTGCATCTCATCCTGCGTGGCGAGACCGCGAGGTCTTCGCCAGATGATGTCCGACACTTGCGTGAAGCTCGCGACCATCTCATCAGGAAGCGGAACTTTGTTGGCCTGGCTGTCCAGCTTGGCTTGCTCGGCTATTTCGGAGATGAGCCTCATTAATTCGGCTACTGCCTGTCGGCTGAGCGATTCAGAGCCTGTACTTTCTGTCCCGGTGGAATGCATGCCCATATCCCCAAGTCCATACAACTGCGGACGATCCCTTCAAGGTTCATGTCGGAATCGGAAGCTATCAAATTGATTGTGGACTGTCACTCAGGGACGAAAGTTTTTTGCATAAAACTGAAACCTTCGGTTCCCTTGAGGAGTGCCCCTTGGGAAAACCGATGGATGCTTGGCGGAGGACGAAATTTGGAACCAGGGTAGAAATAGGGTAGAAAAACTGAAAAGGGGCTACAGCCTTTTTGCTGTAACCCCTTGATTTTATTGGTGCCGAGGGACGGAATTGAACCGCCGACACGGGGATTTTCAGTCCCCTGCTCTACCGACTGAGCTACCTCGGCATGCTGAAAAGACGCTCCGTCGGATGTTTTTCATCCCTGCCGGTTTTTGTGCGCCAGTTGCAGATAGGTGAATCTTCTATACGATTCCGCGGAAACGTGTCAAGACCTATTTCATCACAGACTGCGGCTCGGGAAGTCCGGCGACCGCTTCCCGCCGTCTTTATTTCTCCTCAAAATCGAGATCGGGTATCGAGTCGAAAAGATCGTCATCCTCGTTCTTATCGCCGGCCGCTTTTTTCCGCTCTTCCTTCTCCAATTCCTCTATGCCGTTTTCAAAATCCCGCGCCAGGGCTTCGAAATCGTCCTCCGAGGTATCGAGGTCGAAAACGGCGGGTTCCCCGCCTTCGTTGGTCCTGCCTCCCCCGGGTTCGTCCGCGCCCGCCGGTTTCCGAAAGATTTCGTCTTTTCCGAGGTCTTCCAGCGTCAGGTCTTCCAGCGTCTCATCCCCGAGGTCATCCTGAACGGTTGCGGATCGGACCGGTTCTTCCGGAGCCTCTCCGCCGCCCGTCGTCTCCTCCCGAGCAGGAACATCCGCGGAGAGGCCTTCCATCTCGAGTTCCAATGGCTGCGCTTCATCCAGGTCGAGTGCGAAGACGTCACTGTCCTCTTCGCCCGCCGCTAATTCGCCCGCATCTTCCGGGATCGAAAAAACTTCCTGCACCTGTTCCTGAAAATCGATCCCCGGGTCAAGATCTTCGATCGCTTCACCAACGGTTTCGGGTTGCGCCTCCACGGCGGGTTCCCCGACTGCCGCCATATCCAAATCCGAATCGACTTCAAGCTCGAGGTCGGTCAGGTCCAATTCTTCGTCGAGCACGGGAGTCCGGACGTTTCCGCCGCCCGCAGCTACCGGCTCGGGCGTTATTTCGTCCTCATCGAGAACAAAAACGTCCGCTTCCTCATGGACGATTTCCTCACCTTGCCACATGTCTTCTGCCGTGGACCCGGTTTCCCCGCCCGTCGCCACATCCAAATCCGAGCCGACTTCAAGATCGATGTCGCTCAGATCCAGATCCAGGTCCGGTTCTTCGTCGAGCACGGGATTCCGGACGTTTCCCCCGCCCGCGGCTACCTGCTCGGGCGTTATTTCGTCCTCATCGAGAGCAAAGACGTCCGCTTCCTCCCGGACGTTTTCCCCGCCCTGCCCCACATCTTCGACCGCGGAGAAAGACTCGTCCCGCGGCAATTCCAGATCGCTCAGATCGAATTCCGGCTCCCTATCCTCTCCCGATGCAACCGCTGAGGGGGTTTCGGCCTCCCGGCTCTCCATAAAGGCTGTCGAATCAAGGCCGCCGTCGAGTTCAAGTTCGGATAAATCCAGGTCCGGCCCTTCATCGATCACGGAAGCTTCAGAAATTTCTTTCTCCGCGCCCGTCGATTCCGGTTCTTCATCGACGTCGAAGGAAAGATCGAAGAGCGATTCGTCTTCCTCGGCTTCTCCGAAAAGAGAGGGTTCCGGCACTTTTCCCGGCGTCTTCAAACCGGCCTCCGCAGCAGCCGGTGCCTCGTCGAGAGGAATATCCAATTCGAATTCCATGTCCCCCAGACTGTCGTCGGTCGAGCCCAACCCCAGATCGGGTTCAAACGAAAGCTCTTCCTCCAGTTCCGAGACGTTGAGCTGAATCTCCTGGATATCCTCGTCTTCCTCCTTGAGGTCGAAAATCGGTTCCTGACCGAGATCCGCGTCTTCGGCATCCGCCACGGGCGACAATTCCCGATCCTGAGTTTCCTCGAACTGGAATCCGGCTTCTTCCGCCTCCCCGCTCTCGGAGAACATAAATTCCGGGCCCGTTTCCTTCAGGAAGCCGGGAGAGGAGCTTTCCAGCAACACACCGGCCTGTGCAGCCTGAAGTCCCGCCAGCCCCACGAGCGTTCGAACTCCATCAAGATCGGCATTGCAACGTTTGCAGTTATCGAGATTGTCGAAACTGATGAAACCGCACTTGGGACATTTCATGAATCGTCCTCCTCCCCTTCTTGACCTTGCACTTCCTCAAAATTCTCGCGGAGTGCTTCGTCTTCGGCTCTCCCGCCCAGATTTCCCCACAAATACTGCGCCAGGGCGAGTCCTGCAATCGCCGCTGTTTCAGCCCGCAAGATCCTTTCGCCGAGCGTCACGATCAGGAAACCGTTGCCTTCCGCCAGAGCTGCTTCGTCGGCAGTGAAACCGCCCTCCGGTCCCACCACCATCACCACGCCCTCCGGAGAGGACCATCTTTCTGCCAGGTCTTTCAGTCCCCGCGCCCTTTCCCGTTCCCAGAGAAAAAGCTTCAGGTGGTGGCGGGGCGCACGAGAAAACACGTCGTTCAAACTCAGGGGCGGCGATACCGATGGGAGCCGGTTGGATCGGCACTGCTTCAGCGCGTCGAGAACGACGAGGAGATTCCTCTCTCTTTCCGCTTCAACCGTGTCGCCCCCGGCCCGCGCAACGGATCGGGTGCAGACGAAAGGCCAGATTTCGTCCGCGCCAAGCTCCACCGCCTTCTGAAGCACCAGCTTCATTTTTTCCCTTCGCAGCAACGCCTGTGCCAGCACGATCCGGCGTCTCGGCGGCGATTCCGTGCGGATGGGGCCGGTGAAGCGTAACTCCACGGTCTGTTTCCCGGTCGCGACGATTCGCGCTTCCACGCTTCGCGCGAGGCCGTCGAATACCTCCACGATATCGCCCGTTTTCAACCTCAGAACCCTGGTCGCGTGATGAGCTTCGGGACCATGCAGCGTCGGAACCGGAGCGTCGAATTCCTCCGGAGGCAGAAAAAAACGCTTCACTCCGCCGCAAGCTCCACGCACGCCCACTCCCCGCGTTCCCGCAGACGCCGCACGTTCAACGGGGCATACGCTTCCCGCAACCGGTCGACCTGGCGGGTGAGGATACCGGAGAGGATCAGCACTCCCTTGTCCTCCAACCGGCCCATGAGCTGCGCCGCCATGTCCACCAGGATGTTGAGCTGGATGTTGGCGGTGATGATTTCATATCGCTCCGGCAAGTCGTCCGGGTTTTCCAGGCTTAGGGAGATACGTTCTTCCAAGCCGTTGAGCTTCACGTTCTCCACGGCGGCTTCCACCGCAAAGGGATCGTTGTCGACGGCCGTGGCGCGACCACATCCCAGCAGCACACCGGTGAGAGCCAGAATGGCCGTGCCGCACCCCACGTCCAGCAACCGGGGCGGCGTGGACGGCCATTCCCGTGGCGGTTCGTCCAGGAGGTCTTCCAGTGCCTCCATGCAGAGAACGGTCGATTCATGCTGCCCGGTTCCGAAAGCCATACCCGGATCGATGACCACAATCTTGTCTTCGGGAGAGGAATCGTAACTTTCCCACGACGGCCGCACCACCAGATGGCGGCCGACTCTGAACGGACGGAACGACTCCTTCCACGCCTCCGCCCACCGATGGTCGTCCAGGTGGAAAACGGAAAGCGTCCCCCGGGGCTCTTCCGGGTTGAGCGTTTTCAGATGGTCGAGGTATTCTTCGATTTTTTTCTGCACGGACTTTATTTCCATCCCTTGAAGCAGGTATCCGATGATTTCACATGACGCGGGGTCCTGATCCCTTATTTCGACTCCCGAGATGCCGTTTTCCATCAAGAAATCAACCACGGCGTCAACCAAACCGCAGGAGACCGAGATTGTTGTGCCGTCCCACCCGGCGGGATTTTGAGCTATCGATCCGCTCATGGCCGGCTCCTTCGCATGATGAGGCATCCCTGTGCGAGACTGTTCGGCATGTGATGTTCCGCTGCGCGAAGGGAGTTTTTTCGTGACGCCGTTGTGTTCACCGACATTAGCTCTTCACCTCTGATTTGCAATATCCATTCCAGCAAAGGGAAAGCGCTTTCCGACGCTTTGCCGTGGGGAACGGGAGAGAAAAACGCTTGACTTGCTTTGGAACGCCATGGTACCTAATTTTGATTGAACATTCATTCACCGCAGATCTGCCTCTGGCCGTTTCCGGCGGAACGATCGCCCGATATGCGCACCGACAAAAGAAACAGCGACAAGTTCAACCGAATTATCCAGGCGGCAATGAAGGTTTTTTCCCGCAAGGGGTTCTTCAACTCCAAGGTTGCCGAAATCGCCCGTGAAGCCAAAGTAGCCGACGGAACGATTTACCTCTACTTTCAAAACAAGGACGATATTCTCATCAGCCTTTTCGAAGTGTGTATGGACGACGTCCTCACCAACATGAGGGAAAAGCTGACCGAGGAAACCGATCCGGTGAAATTGATTGAGATTTTTGCGCTCCAGCATCTGAGAATGATTGAATCGAACAAGGAGCTTGCCGAGATAATACAAGTCGAGCTGCGGCAGAGCACTATGTTCATGAAAGAATACAAGAACGAAAAATTCCTTGAATACCTGAACATTATATCCGAAATTGTCCGTAAAGGACAGAAGTTGTCACTCTTCCGTTCGGACGTCCACCCCGGAATCGCCAAAAGAGCATTTTTCGGGGCCTTGGATGAAATGTCCCGCTATTGGGTACTTTCCTCCAAGAAAAAATATGATATTGAAATAGCTGCAAAGCAGATCAGCGATCTGTTCATCCGAGGCATGGGGGTGTGACGGCGCCCATCGGCTCCGTTTCACCTGAAACGGCTTTTCAGAGATACTATTTTTAAGGAAGGAGAACATCACCGTGGATATCATCGTATGCGTGAAGCAGGTGCCTGACACGGAAACTCAGATCAAGATCAACCCTGCTGGTACGGGCATCATGACTGACGACATCAAATGGGTCATGAATCCGTACGACGAATTCGGGGTTGAGGAAGCGCTCCGCATCAAGGAAAAATTCGGCGGCTCCGTTACGGTGGTGAGCGTCGGAACGAAAAAGGCCACTGAAACCATACGTACCGCTCTAGCCATGGGCGCCGATAAAGGCATACTCGTGAGCGATGACGCGGCGATGGGCGGCGATGGCTTCGCCACGGGCAAGTTGCTGGCCGCCGCCATCAAGGGTCTTCCCTGCGATCTCATTTTTTGCGGACAGCGAGCGGTGGACGACGATTGTGGAATCGTCGGGGCTGCCGTGGCCGAATTTCTCGGCCTGCCGCAGGTGAGCTTGGTGAACAAGCTGGAAGTCGATCCCGCGGCCAAGACGTTGAAGGCGAATCGGCCGATCGAAGGCGCCACCATGATCATCGAAAGTTCCCTGCCCGCCGTCATTACGACGCAGAAGGGACTGAACGAACCCCGCTACGCCTCCCTGCCCGGCATCATGAAGGCCAAGAAGAAACCGCTGGAGGAAAAGAACCTGGCCGCTCTCGGCATCGACGCCTCCCAGGCCGGGGCAGCCGGTTCCAAAGCAAAAATCGTGAAGATGACCCCTCCTCCCGCCCGCAAGCCCGGCCGGATCATCGAAGGGGAAACTCCCCAGGAAAAAGCTTCCGCACTGATCAAGCTGCTGCACGAAGAAGCCAAGGTGGTGTGATCGCAGCCAAGCGAAGCGACAGAAATCCCGACATCCTTCCGCTCCGCCGGAATTTATAGAAGGAGATAAGTCATCATGGCGAATGAAGTTCTCATCGTGGCTGAACAGCGTAAAGGTGAAATTCGCAAAATAACGTTAGAACTCATCAGCGAGGGAAAGCGCTTGGCCGATCAGCTTGGCGGGTCATGCAGCGCGGTTCTCCTCGGCCAAAATATCGAAGGCAAGGCCGCCGGGCTCGGCGCCTATGGGGCCTCCAAGGTGTTCGTTGCAGAAGACGAACGTCTCACGGACTATACGACCGACGGTTATGTGTCCGCAATCGCAGAACTGGTCGAATCCATCAAACCGGCTATCCTGCTGACCGGTGCGTCGGTGCAGGGGAAAGACCTGTCTGCTCGCCTCTCGGCCCGCTTGGGCGTCGGTCTGGCCATGGACTGCACCAAGTTTGAACTCGTGGACGGTGCCCTGGTGGCGACTCGGCCTATGTACGCCGGCAAGGTCTATGCCGAAGTGAGCCTTCAGGGCAACGCCCCCATGATGGCTTCCGCGCGGCCGAACGTTATGCCCATGAACGAACCCGACGCTTCCAAATCCGCCGAAGTGGAAAAGGTATCCCCGGGTCTCGATAAGGCGGCGCTGCGGACGAAGGTTCTCGAAATACTGGCCGACGAAAGCGGCAGGCCCGACCTGACCGAAGCCGAAATCATCATTTCCGGCGGCCGCGGCATGAAGGACGGCGTCAATTTCAAAATTCTCGAAGATCTGGCCGACGTCATCGGCGCAAGCGTGGGCGCTTCCCGCTCGGCGGTCGACGCCGGATGGCGGCACCACACCGATCAGGTGGGGCAGACCGGAAAAGTCGTGACTCCCAACCTGTACATCGCCTGCGGTATTTCCGGAGCCATCCAGCACCTGGCCGGCATGGGCTCTTCCAAGTACATCGTCGCCATCAACAAAGATCCCGACGCCCCTATTTTCACCAAGGCCGATTACGGCGTCGTCGGGGACCTGTTCGAATATGTGCCGATACTCACCGAGGCATTCAAAAAGCTCAAATCTGAATGATCGTCACGAAGGGCCTCTCACGAGGCCCTTCCCGTTTTTTCCACGGCAGACACCGGCGTATCGCCTTTCCAACGAGAGGGTTCCCGCATGAAAGAAGTGCAGGTTGACGGCGTAAAGGCTGGATATCTTTGCGGAAGGTCCGGCATTCTGCCCGACCGCAAGACGCTCGTACTCGTCCATGGTTCGGGCGGTAGCGGACAGAGCTGGCTCCCGCAGCTCAACGGGCTCGACAAGGACATCAACGTGGTGGCGGTGGATATGCCCGGCCACGGAGCCACGCCCGGCGGTCCGCTGGATCGGGTGGAGGATTACGCGCGTTGGATCACGTCGTTCATCAATGCGGGAGGGTTCGGCCCCTGCTTTCTCCTCGGACACTCCCTGGGGGGAGCCATCGCCCAGCGGGTAGCGCTGGACCGGCCCGAGATCCTTAAAGGAATCGTCCTTGTGGGCTCGGGCGCACGGTTGAAGGTCCTTCCGGAGATACTGGAGAACATACGTAACGACTACGATGCCTCAATACGGCTGATCGTGCAGTCATGCTATACGAAAGACGTATCGGCCGACCTCATACGTCAATCGGTTGACATTACCAAAAAGGTGTCCGCCAATCATTTGTTCGGAAACTTTTCGGCATGCGACAAGTTCGACGTCATGAACGAAGTGGGGAACATCAGCCTGCCCACGCTTATTGTCGTCGGCAGGGACGATATACTCACCCCGGTGAAATACTCCGAGTTTCTCAACAAGAAAATCAGCGGCTCGCGCCTCGTGGTACTGGACCACGCGGGCCATTGCGTCATGCATCAAGCGATAACCGAATTCAACAATGCCGTGCGGGATTTCATCCTGTCCGTTTCCTGAACTGCACGTTTCCCCTTACCCTTTCGGTGCAAGGAGGGACATGATTTCCGCGAGACGGACCACCTCGCGGTGCGGTTGGGGATCTCCGGGCAGCAGGGACTTCCCGGCGCCGTTGGTCAGGAGCACGGTGAACATTCCCGCCGCACGGCCCGCCATGACGTCAAAACGATTGTCCCCGACGAACAGCGCGCCGGCGGCGTCCACTTTCATGGACCGCGCTGCCAGGAGCAACCCCTGGGGATCGGGTTTGGGACGGGCATCGTCCCGCGTGACAATTGCGGCAAAGTCGCTTCGCTCGATGGGAACGAAATTCCGCAGCGCCGTGACGACCGAACGCAGTCCGTTCCTCGTTACCAGGCCGAACGGCAGTTTCCTGCCTTTGAGATGATGCAACAGGTCGATACACCCGTCGTTGGGAAAAGACCGAACAGCAGCTTCGGCCTCCATCTCCTCCACGATTTTCCGATACTCCTCGGCCTGCCGCGACGGCAGTTTTGCAAGATATTCCAGGACGGCGATCCCCTCCGGGCACCCGATCGCCCTTTTCATCTCCGAAAAATCGATTACCCCCGGTCGGGTAAGCGTCCCGTCGAAATCGAACAGCACGGCTTGGGCACGCATTCCGTTCATCTATCCTCCCCTTGCGAACATCTAATTCATTACCACGAGAACGGTTTTTCCCGTTCGTTTTTTTCCGTTATTTTCGCGTGAGACATCTCTTCGTTTCCGATTGTCCGACCTCTTGACGCACCGGGTTTTTTCCTCTAGGTTCCACCACCATGAAAACCATGAAAGCGCTCGGTATTACCTCGGGAGGGTTGGACAGTACGCTCGCCGCCCTTGTGCTGAAACAGCAAGGGATCGACATCCTTCTGGTCTGCTTTGTCACGCCGTTCTTTACCAGCGACCACGCGGTGAAGAGTTCCGAGGCAATCGGCATGCCGCTGAAGGTCGTCGATATCACCCGCCGGCACCTGAAATTGCTCAAAAATCCCCCCCACGGATTCGGATCGGGCATGAACCCCTGCATCGACTGCCACGCACTCATGCTGCGTACGGCCGGTGAGATGCTGAAACAGGAAGGCGCATTATTCGTTTTCAGCGGTGAGGTATTGGGCCAGCGCCCCTTCTCCCAGAACCGACCCGCTTTGGCGACCGTGGCTGGAACATCGGGCCTGGGCGACCTGCTGCTTCGACCGTTGAGCGCCAAACTTCTGCCCGTTACGCTGCCCGAGCGCGAGGGGTGGGTCGATCGGGAGCGACTGCTTTCCATCAGCGGACGTTCGCGGAAACCGCAAATGGAACTCGCCCGTCAATTCGGGTTCACTGACTTCCCCACTCCCGCGGGAGGATGCCTGCTCACCGAAGAGGTCTTTTCCCGAAGGCTGAAAGACCTCTTCAGCCTCGATCCCGACCCCGAGGTGCGGAAGATCGAACTCCTGAAGGTGGGACGACAGTACCGGCTTGATGAAAACGTCAGGTTGGTGGTTGGCCGGAACGAAAAGGACAACGAGCGAATCCGCATCCTTGCCGGGCCCCGGGATACGCTTTTCTCCTGTTCCGATTACCCCGGCCCGACGGCCCTTGTTTCCGAGGGCTGCGCCGATTCCATCAAGGTGCTCGCCGCGGAAATCTGTGCTTCCTACTGCGATGCGCCGCTGCACGCAACCGTCACCCTGGATGAAGAACATGGGTCCGCCACGGGTACGCGCACGGTGGTTGCAAAGCGGAAAGAGGATTTCCTTCCGCTCATGGCATAGGGCCGGGAAGGGCCTACACTTTTTGTAAGCTTACTGACAATTTTCGTCCCCGCCGGTTCTCTCCTCGGCAGTGCTTCCCCTAAATTTCAATCCGTTTTAATGACTTAGCAAATATTATATTTGGCATTGGAATTGCTTGCTAGGTACAGGGTTCTCTTCATCTCCGCCCCAGTAAGAGAGGAGCTTTGTTATGCCCGGAGCCATAAGAAAAACGTTGCGTGGACGCCAGGACGGATTCTCGCTTATCGAGATCATCGTCACCCTCTCTATATTTTCCATTCTGGTGACCATCGGAGCCTTGCAGATGGGAAACCTCAACAAGGAAGAAAAAATGCGCGCGGCTCAGGCGGCCGTTTCCCAGATTCTCGAGTATACCCGCGTGCAAGCCGTCACACGCGGAGCCAGTTGGAGCACGCTCAACACGCTCACTACTGCCCCGTATGCGTATGATACCGCTGACGCCACGCTTTCGAACTTCATTACGAAGATCACAGAGAGCAGCGCCATGGGAATTACGGTATCTCCCGAAACCATTGCCTTCGATGCTCGCGGACTGCTCGTCAGCCCGGAGGATCTGGAAATAGTGATCAGCTCGGCGGCCGCAGTCAGCAGGGCCGTCAACGTCTCCGTCGGCGGAGTCGTTTCGATTCCCAGCGGACATCCTAGCGGGAGTTAACGGGGGAAAGGCCGATGAAAAAATTACTGTCCCGGCTCCGGGGAAGCAATCAGGGATTCACCCTGATGGAATGCATGGTGGCTCTCACGCTTCTGGGCATCGGAGGTATGGCGCTCTGCGCCTCGCAGGTCACCTCCTTCAAGGTCATGCAGAACGCGCAGTGTATGTACCAGGCCAATATCATGGCCGATGAAGTTTTCGAGGTGATCATGCGCGACCCGACCAGGGTCAGCGGCGCTACGGTCACCTCCAGCTGTTCCGGTAGCGGCGACTCCTTTTCCGGCGACCTCTGTCAAGCCATCTCCAGTTCCACTACCGCTTTCATGCAGGACCCCACGGTTACCATCAATCTCATTGACGACGCTAAAAGAATATGGCGCGTCACCATCGATTGGTCCAGTTCCGGAATTCACTCAACCCTCACCAAGGACATAGGGCTCGCGTCATGAAGACATCTTCCCTCATGACCGGTTCGCGCGGCTTTACCCTCGTCGAACTCCTCACCGCCATGTTTGTGGCCATGATTATCATGGGGGCAACCGTAAGCGCGATGATCACCGGAAGCCGCAACCAGAACGTAGCACAGCAGATCACCGACGGACGTCAGAACGCCCGCATGGCTCTCCAACTTCTCGAACGAGACCTGCGGGGAGCCGGCTCCCGCGTCTTTGCCGGTATCTCTCCCTGTGGCGGTGCGGTCTATGCGCCGACAACCTTCAGCGATCTCAACGATTACCGGAATGCCGGGGAGCTGCAGCTTACAAAAGACATCTACCCCATCACCGTAACCACCTCCAATGGAAAAATAACCGAGATCAGGGTTCGATCGGGCGGTTTGGGGACGGCACAGGCTCCGACAAACACGTTTGAAGTGAAAACAGCCACCACCGGTGCGCCCACCATGACCATCACCCTTCAAAACGCTGCCGGAGCGCCCCACCCCGATCCCGAATGGGGTACGGGAACCCTGCTCCTCGGCTGCGGCGGCAATCTGGACGCCATGGGGGGCGTCATCTACAAGGTGCAGAGCGGGAGCTTCGGCAGCGGCTACACCGTTACCTGCGATCAGTTCGTAGGCAGCGTTCCGGAAGCCGACGAAGCAAACTTCATACGCTCCAATCCGCTTGTGGTCATGGACGTTACCTATCTCGCGCAGGAAGTAACCTACCAGATCGATCGCAGTGCCAAGGAATTGAGGATGCGGGTAGGCACTACCGCTCCTTTTCAAACCATACTTTCCGGAATAACCGACCTGAGGCTGCTCTCCGACACCGGCGCTACTTTCGATCCCATGGCGGCGGGCGATACTTCCAAGATACTCAAAATCGATGTGGATTCGGAAGGCGCGGACAGTACCACCATAACGATGTCCAGCGTGGTTTCTTTACGAAACATCCCTTAGGGCACCTCACACAACGAGGTTCGAAAATGAACTCATTTTTTCATGCTATCGGAGTAATTCACGGATCTGAGCCGGTCGATACCCCTTCTCCGCCTTTGTCGTCCGAACGGGGCAGCGCGCTCATCATGGTCCTCGTGGTGACGCTTGTGGTCGGCATCCTGGCCATGGTTGGAACCACCAATTCGACCAGCGATTCGAACCAGACCGCCACGCTCCGCCAGGGCAGCCAGGGTTTCTATGCAGGAGAATCCGGCATATTCATGCGCTCCTCCGACATTAAGGGGAAGTCCTACAGCGAACTGGTGGGGACGGCCGGCGTGTTGACCGATCCCGACAATTTCGTCTGGCCTTCGAATTTCGGCGACGATTCGACCGGCTGGCGCAAGCTGGATAGCCCGAAAGCAATGTACCAGGCATATCTCCCCAACAGCTCGACCACCGGCTGTTCACGATCGAAGTTCCCCGGTGAATTCGGCGTTTCCGTACGATCGGGCGCAGCCATCGGCGGAATCAGCAACTCCGTTCTCGAAACCAGCAGGTTGTTTGTACGATCACAGGGATTCAGTCCGAACGTTCGGGGACAGATAGAATCGCGCATTGAACAGTACATGATCAGCTACTTGCCAGTGCAGCCATAGGAGAAACGCGGATGAACAGAACACTCGGGAGTGCGACGTACGTGCCCTGCCGCCGGTGGGCTTGGGCATCGTATTGCTTTCTTGCCCTTTTGACAGTCTTTTTCCCTCTTTCGACCGCCGCGCAAAACTTCGACCCGGGTCAGCACCAGACGCCTGTTGTTGCGATGATCACTCCTGTTCTTCCCGATGTCATGATTCTCGTCGACTCGTCGGTGTCCATGAACAACATCATATGGGAAGAGGGGTACGACCCCGGCACGCAATACCCGCTCTATCGATACGGGCGCAAGGGCAATTGTACCGGCACGCCCGGGACCACGAACGCCTGTTCGGGACAGGGAACCGATACCTATGCCTACGGCTACATCAACAAGGTAACCGACGGACGTTGGAACTCCATCGATTTCGGCACTTCCGGCGCGACCGGCAACAACAGCGGCGCATGGTACTGTTACCGCAATCACGATCAGCGCTGGGACTACCTGAATCAGAGTAACGATTCCTACATCGTACAGAGTACCGGGTGGATTTACGGCAGAAAGACCAACGCCAACAACACCTGGAAAAGTGGGGAGCCCTGGAGAAGGATAAAACTGCCGACGAACCAGAACTATGCCCATTTCGACAACTACCTGGCATACCTCTTTGAAACCTATGCCACTTCCGCAAACGGATATCAGGCCGACCTTTCAGCGACTCACCCCAACCAGAACCGCATGCAGGTGGCCCGGCAACTCATCGCGGACCTCATTCAGCGGCAGGACCGCAATGCCCGCTTCGGAGCCATGAAGCTCAACGGGAGCGACGGCGGGTACGTATACAATTCCGCCGATCCTTTCGGAATCGTCGCCTTTCCATCCGGAACGACGAACTACCTTGACCTGGTCCAGAACTGGAACGACAACTACGTAAAAACGTGGGTAAGCAATCTTGCCGCCGACTCCTCCACCCCCATCGGAGAAGGTCTTTACGACGCCTACGATAAATTCCTCAGCTCTTCAACATGCGAATTTTACTGCCAAAACAAATTTGTCGTTATCGTGACCGACGGCGAGCCGAACAACGATTCCTACTACCCCACCGGCCTGAAGTCCAAGATCGACACTTTTTGCAATGGAGACGCATTCTGCCAGCAGCTGAAAGCGGATACGACCCTTTTCACCGACCAGAACGGAAACGCCTATACCGCCTCCGGCTTCCCCTGGTATCTCCCGTGTACTACCTGCCGATCCAGCTCCCAGGACGTGTATAAAGGCGAATCGCTCATCGACGGCATCGCCTACATGATGAATCGAATGACGGACACCGATACCAACTGGCCTTCCAAAGGCGGAAACAAATGCAGCAACGTGGCGACCTACGTGGTGGGATTCGCCCTCAACCATCCGCGCCTGGAGCGCGTTGCCAAGGCGGGAGACGGTCTCTACTACACGGCATCCACGGCGGAACAGCTGGCCAAGGCCCTGGACGCGGCCATGAAGGACATCTTCGAACGGACCTTCTCGGTCGCCGGATTGGCGTTTTCTTCGCCCAACTACCGGGCGGACGAGACAAAACTGGTGAGCACCCGGTTCAACAGCGCCGACTGGTCGGGCGACGTGCTGCGCAGGGACCTCAGCATCACGTGGGACGATGACGGCAACGTAACCGGTCAGGCGGTTTCGAACGGTCTCACCGCAAGCTCCCGCCTCCCCGTCTTCAGTTCCCGTACAGTGTATACCGCCAATCCCAGCGGTGCGCTCGTCACCGCTACAGCCGCCAACACCGGGCTTACACAGGACGAGTACAATTTTCTCATCGGCGACAGTGCAAGGGAAATTAGCGGAACATGTCCCACTTGTCCCTATCGCAGCCGGCTCAGCAAGCTGGGCGACGTCGTCGATTCCCGTCCCGCGGTTGCCAACGGGATGGTGTATGTGGGTGGAAACGACGGATTCCTCCACGCCATCGACCTCGATAGCATGGTGGAGAAGTGGATTTTCATTCCGCCGCAGCTTATCACCCGCACCGTTACCATTTCCAGCACCGCGGTCCCGGTGCTCAAGCACCTGAGCGACCCCAATTACAAGTCCAACCACACCTATTACGTGGATCTTTCCGTCAACGTTCATTCCTTCAACGATCGCACCTACATCGTATGCGGTCTTCGCGGGGGCGGAAAAGGCTTTTTCGCCATGGACGTTACCTCGCCCAACTCCCCTTCCCTGCTTTGGGTAAAAGACAATAATTCGTCCGGATGGGTCAATGAAGGCTACAGCTTCTCCGAACCGCAGCTCGCCCGCCTTCTCGACAACGGCGCCAGCGTACCGGTGGTCATTTTCGGCAACGGGTACGGCGTAACGGGAGCCAGTCCCTTGACCGACTCGCTTTTCATTGTTTCGCTTAACAATGGCTCCGTCCTGTACGAAATTCCGACCGGCCTTGCAACGGGAGGGCTTTCCACCCCCGCGCTCTATGCTCCGAACGGGTGGACCAGGTCCGTGTATGCCGGCGACCTTGCCGGAAACGTCTGGCGCTTTTCCCGATACATCGATACGAGTACGGGGGTAACGCCTCCTTCGGCCGTATCGGGCGGCTGGTATGTGACCAAGCTCTATGCAACCGGCAAACCGATCACCGCGCAATGCAACATCGGGCTGTGCCAGGGCAAACCACTCGTAATCGGCGGAACGGGACGCTACCTGACCGCGGATGACATCTCCAGCGGCGGTAGCAACTATATTTTCGCCGTAAAGGATGAAGGCACCGGCTCCCTCGTCACCAGTCCATGGTATTCGAAATCTCTTTCAGGAGGCGAGAGGGTGACCACCAGTCCGGAAATCGTTTACGGAAGAGCCTACGTGGTGGGATTCACTCCCGACAGCGAGCCGTGCGCCTTCGGCGGCACCAGCAACATCTACTCGTTCAAATTTTGCCCCGAAATCGATGACGGCAGTACTCCCTCGCAATCGGACACTGATGAGTCTTCCCAGGCCATAAGTCACCTCATTACCTCCAACCTGGGAACTACCATGGACGACAAGGGCAGGACCGCGGTCATCGCGGAGGACATCAACGGAACCATCCGTGTCCTCGGCGCACCCGCCGCCCCGTCGGGCCTCACGGGATGGAAGACCATTCGGTGGCAGCAGGCGACCGTTCCGGCACAATAAGGATATCGCACACGAAGAATGATGAGAAGAATGAAGGCGTAATTACGGATTATATTCAGTGCGTTAAATAGGATAGAAACGAAAGGCCGCGAGGATTCTCACGGCCTTTCGTCATCTTCTCCCTCAAGTTCTCGCTCCAGTTCGAGGACACATTGTTCAATATCCTTCCGCTCCCCGTCTCCCAGCGTTTCCGTCGCCAGTCTTCTGCGAAGCAGCGTGAGTCGAACGCCTTTCCCGTAGATCGAACATTCCATCGGCATGGTCGGTGCTTTCCCCGTCTAAAGAAGATACTCTTCCCTTACGTTTTGGAGGGCGTTAAATATGTTGGAGCGAATTTTTCCGTTGGTAGCAGAGAGATCGTCCAGGGCTTTCCGCACCTCGGACCTGCGGGAATCCACGGCCGAGGGGCATGGGTTCTGGAAAACCGGCAGTCCCATGTTCACCGCGAAGCGACGGATAGTGTCGGAGTCGAGCAGGACAAGGGGACGGATAAGGGTGAGGCGTCCCTCGAACAACGGCTGGTACGGCTTCATGGTGCTGATTTGCCCGGCATAGAACATATTGAGCAGAAGGGTTTCCACCACGTCGTCACGGCTATGGCCGAAGGCCACTTTCGTGCAGTGGAACTCCTCCGCCAATTCGAACAACCGTTGACGCCTCCTCCAGGCGCAGAGAAAGCACGGATTGGGGCCGGAAGACTGCTCATGTGCCTCCGGGCCGAACCGGGTCACCTCCACCCGGTTCGGCCAACGGAGAGTATTGAAATGACGCTCCATACGTTCGGCGCCGTCTTCGCTGAACCCCATTTCCAGGTACACCGGGAAGAGTTCGTACCGAACCGGGGACCTGAGCGCGTTATCGTTGAGATACCACAGGAGGGTAAGGCTGTCCTTACCCCCCGACACGGCCACCAGCACCCGGTCGCCCTCGGCGATCATGCCGTAGCGGTGCATGGCGGTACCGGCCATGCGCCGGATTTTCCTCTGATGGACCAAACCCTTCATGCGGAGAGGTTTCCCCTTCCGACGAACAATGTCATTCCCATCATTCGGATGGCGTGATTCGAAACCGCGGTCATTTTCCGGAACGAAGCCTTTTCACTTCCTCGGCGATGGCTTCGGCCATTCGTGAAGTGGCCACGGCAGAGGGGTCGTCACGCTCTTGCTTGAAATCGTACGTGACGTACTTTCCCTCGCGGATCACGGTGATGACCGCCTGCTGGAGATTCCGGGCGGCCTCTGCTTGTCCGAGGTATTCGAGCATCATCACGCCGCTCAGGATCAACGCCGTGGGGTTAGCCTTGTCCATTCCGGCATATTTCGGAGCGCTGCCGTGCACAGCTTCGAAGATCGCGATATCCTTACCGATGTTGGCTCCGGGAGCCACGCCGAGGCCGCCGACAAGGCCGGCGCAGAGGTCGGATGCTATGTCTCCGTACAGATTGGGGAACACCATAACGTCGAACTGCTCGGGACGCATAACCAGCTGCATGCAGAGGTTGTCGATGAGGCGTTCCTCGAACTCGATATCCGGGTACGACTCCGCCACCTCCGCGGCAACGCGGCCGAACAGGCCATCGGTATACTTCATGATGTTCGCTTTATGGACTGCGGTAACTTTCCTTCTGTTGTGCTGCTTCGCATAGTCGAAGGCGAATTCGACGACGCGTTTTGTCTTGGCCACTGAAATGGGTTTCAAGCCTACGCTGGCGTCCTCCGCTACAACCATGCCGTGGCGCGTTTTCAAATAATCGATGAACTGAAGCGTCTCCGGCTCTCCCATATCGAATTCGAGGCCGGCATAAAGGTCTTCGGTATTTTCCCTCACCACCACGAGGTCGACGTTGTCATACCTGGAGCGTACCCCTTCCATGGTACGGCATGGACGAACGCAGGCATACAGATCGAAAATCTTTCTCAGCGTCACGTTGAGGCTGCGGAATCCCTTACCGATGGGCGTGGTTATGGGTCCTTTAATGGCTACCCTGTTTTTTTCGATGGAATCGATCAAGGATCGCGGTATTCCCGCCTGATTACCCTCGGAGTCGCCCCATTCGACGTTCATCTCTTCCCACTCGACGTCCACCCCGGTAGATTCAACGCAGACCAGCATGGCCGCAGTTACCTCCGGCCCGATCCCGTCTCCCGGTATCACGGTAATCTTTTTTCCCACTCGTTTCTCCTGTTCCTTAATGAAATTCACGCTGAAGTTGATGGAGTATACGAGGCGTGCGATCCGCCTGTCAAATCGAAACATCCCCGACTGCACTCCCGGCGCCGGCGGCAACAGACCGCTTGGCAGATGCGGCCTTCGGCCGTATAATGGCTGCCGAATGAACTCATTTCATGGCCGGGGGTATGTCATGTCAGGAAAAAACCGACGCCACCATGAATCTTTCAACGCGCCCTTTCTCAATAAAAAGAAGGAGCTTACGTTCCTTAAAGAAACCGCCTGCATCTGTGAGGCCGTTCCCGCAGGCCTGACGAACGAAGAAGACATTTTCGTACACGCGATGAGCGACGTTACGCCCATCCGGGACCATAACGATGGCGAGCCTTTCATCGCGCCCATTGGGAAAATTTCAAGAACCTGCCCCTGCCCCGAATCCGTCGAGATCATGCATGCGCTTCACGATATCGTCAACGGCGCTTCCTCTTTCGACGCCGCTCATTCCGATGAATACATTCAGTGGCGAAAGCCCGAAGTGAATCCGGTTATTTACGAAAAGCTGCGCAAGGGGCGTTTTCCCGTACAGGAATACCTGGACCTGCATTATCTCGGCGTTCACCAGGCGGCCGAAGCCGTCAAGGCTTTCATCTGGAGCAGCTATGTAAAACGGCTGAGTTGTGTACTGGTAGTACACGGCAGGGGCCGCAATTCCCCCAACGGGGTTCCCGTCCTCAAGCGAGAGATTCGTTCCTGGCTGCGCGGAGGCATTACCGGAAAGGTGGTGTTGGCGTACGCCACGGCCCTGACCATCGACGGGGGTATGGGAGCGCTCTACGTGCTGCTGGAGTCTTCCCGTCGGTATCTTTCAATCGAGCGCATTCAGTCCGTAGGCGGAAAAGCAAGACGGAGACAATCTCGATAGAACGATTAGAGTTTCGAAAGTTTTCCCCGCTTTTTCCTCTCGCTGCGCGACAACCGTTTCGAAGGCCCCTTCTTGGCCGTTAAAGAACCTCCGCCCGTGTCTTCGTCCTCATCGCCTCCGTCTTCGAACTTTCCGGAGAAAGCGAGCATAAGCCGCTCCTCGAATTCGTTCGACGATATCGACGTAGCTCCAAGGGATTCACATCCCTTCGCAAGGCTCACATCGGAGGTGACGATCACGGCCCGGTCCCGGTCCCGACGCGCCATCTGCAGGATGACCTGGTCGGCGGTCTGTCCGAGGGCGGAATAGACCACCTTGATCCCCCGTTCCGTGCCCGCCCCAGAGGCGGAACCTTTCCGCTCGGCGGCATCGAACACCACCGTGATCGCGTGGCCGGTCATTTTCTTGTATCGTCGCAGGTCTTCCAGGAGAGCGGCCCGACCGTCTTCAAGGGATTGCGCTTCGAATTCCCTGAAGATGTTCGAGCGACGGATAAGATTGTATCCGTCGACGATGATATGGACCGCCACGGTTATTGCCTGAGCAACGTGAGGAGGCGATCAAG
The DNA here is from genome assembly GCA_963826125.1 of uncultured delta proteobacterium. Classification (GTDB taxonomy): domain Bacteria; phylum Desulfobacterota; class Desulfarculia; order JACQYL01; family CAWGVV01; genus CAWGVV01. The sequence goes on from CAWGVV010000002.1 coordinate 490,871, forward strand.
GTCGTCATCGGAATAAAATTCGATGCTGATGGAGCCTTTCCGGCCTTTCCTGGCGATGGATACCCTGGTTCCGAATCGCGTGCTGAGGCCCTCGGCCGCTTCGGCGAATACGGGATCGGGCACGGTGGGTTCCTTTGTTTTACCCACGTCGGCCTTCATGCGTGCTGCGATTTCCTCGGCCGCACGAACGGAAAGATTCCTGCTGACGATACGGTCTCTCAATTCCATCATCTGGGACTTGGTTTCCAGGGCCAGGACCGCCCGGGCGTGTCCCATGGAAAGCGTTCCGTCCAGCAGATCGTTCTGGATCGGTTCCGGAAGCTTCCTCAGACGCAGATAGTTGGTGATGGTGGCCCGCTTTTTTCCAACGCGCTCCGAAAGGGCTTCCTGGGTAAGGCTGAACTCTTCGATCAGGCGGGCATAGGCATCCGCTTCTTCCAGCGCATTCAGCTCTTCCCGCTGAATGTTCTCGATGAGCGCCATCTCCAGCATTTCCGCGGGAGCGACGTCCTTAACGATTACCGGAACGTTTTCCAGGGCGGCCAGCAGGGATGCCCGCAATCGCCGCTCTCCCGCGATCAATTCGTAGCCGCTGTCGGTATTACGAACGATCAGCGGCTGAATGATGCCTTTTTCCCGAATGGAAGAAGCCAGATCGTTGAGTGCATCCTCATCCATCCGTTTCCGGGGCTGATAGGGATTGGGCCGGATTTCCCGCGGGTCCAGCAGCAGAAAGCCGTCTCGCGTCTGCGAATGTTCCCAGTCCGGCAACAGGGCATCGAGCCCTCTGCCCAGGCCTTTTTTCTTCGACATCTACTTCCTTCCGTTACTCAGGATTTCCCGGGCGAGTTGAGCATATGCCTTGGCCCCGGCGGACGATGGATCATAGAGGTTTATGGGCAGGCCATGGCTGGGGCTTTCACTCAACCGAACGTTTCGGGGGATGACCGTACGGAATACGGACTCCTTGAAATACTTGTGCACTTCCGAAGCCACCTGGTGAGAGAGCCGGTTACGAACATCGAACATGGTCAGAAGGATGCCCTCCACCCGCAGCGCGGGATTCAGACTCCGCTGAACCCGCCGTACCGTGTTCAGGAGTTGCGTGAGCCCTTCCAGGGCGTAATATTCGCACTGCATGGGAGCGATGACCGAATCGGCCGCCGTCATGGCGTTGATGGTGAGCAAGCCGAGCGAGGGGGGACAATCGAGCAGGAGAAAATCGAACTGATTGCGGACATCGGAGAGTCGTTCTTTCAGCAACTGATACTTATTTTCCCAATCCATGAGTTCGACTTCGGCCCCGAACAGTTCGGGATTGGAGGGCACCAGATGGAAATTCTTGACGGGCGTCTCCACAATGCTTTCCGCCGAGGAAGCTTCTCCCAACAGAAGGTGATAGACGGTATGGGGCATCTTTTCGCGATCCACCCCCAGTCCGCTCGTTGAATTGCCCTGGGGATCGCAGTCGACGAGCAACACCTTCTTCTGGCTTTCCGCCAGGAAGGCGCCGAGATTCACGGAGGTTGTGGTTTTGCCAACCCCGCCCTTCTGGTTCGCTATGCAGATAACCCTTCCCATAGAGTGTTCCACGTGGAACATGGCAACGTCGCTACCTGATCGTTACCCGGATCCAGACCCTCCTTATTCTCTCGTCAGATAACCATTTTTTTACGTGGCATGCCGTGGATGGTTTTTCAGCGAAATTTCTATTCAACGAGAACCGCGCTGTCCTCATCGAAGTGGAGAGAAAAAACACTCGCCCTCCCCTTGAAAATGTTCTCCTTGCTGAGTACGTGCTCGGCGATTTCCCTCCGCACTCCTTCCTTGAGCTTGTTAAAGGCGTGGAAAAAGTCTTCGTCCGAAGTCAACGCCTGCAATCTCTTCCAGTTCTCCTCCGGATCCTGCGCCAACTTGAACTCGGTCTTCTTCCCTACCTTATCGGCACTTTCGCTCCGGAAAAAACATCTGGATTCTTCAACAATGCGATCGAGTCGCTCTTTTATCTCCTGGACTTCGCTTTTCAAATCATCGAGCGTGGAATAATCCATGGAGACGAAGGTCCCGCCGTGCTCTCCCTCGAGCCGAATGACCACCTTGGCCCCGCCCTTCGCCCCGGTGCCTTCACCTACCTCAATCGTAACGTTTCTCTTCATCGTCTCTTCCCGTTTTCCCTGCTCTCGAGTAGTTCTTACTCATGCCAGGCATTTAAGGCATCATATACCATTCGGGATAGGATGTTAACCCCTAAATGTCCACGGCGACAACGAAAAAAAAGAAGGGAAAACGCCTCTCCGGCGTCCTTCCCCTCTTTTCAACTCATTGATATTGTTGGTTTTCAGAGTTCGAGCCACGAGTCGGAGTAGAGCGTTTGGCCGAGGATGACTCGAGCGGTCTTGTAGAAATCGAGCTGCTCTTTGCTCAGCGAGTCCACACTCACCGATTCCCCGTCCATCACCTTGTACACGACCTCTTCCAGATCGGGACGCTTTCCCCAGGCAATCTGATGAATGCGCTCGTCGAAGCTGTCCGCGATTACGGAATACATCCCGTAGCGGGAGAGCATGATCATGTACACCTGGTTGAGGATGGGCCGAAGCTCGTCCGGTGCTCCGTTGGAAACGTTTGACAGCCCACAGGTGGACTTGCATCCGGGAGCGATGTCCTGCAGCATCTTCGTGAACTCCAAAAGGCTCATCAACTGGGGCTGCTGAATGTTAACCGGCGTAACGATTCCGTCGACGAATATCTTTTCGTTGGGAATACCGGCCTCGTTCATGGCGTAGAGGAGTTCCACGGCCAAGGACGCGCGTTCGTTTTCATCCCTGGGAAGTCCTTCCGGACCCCACATGAGGGCAATGACGTCCGCGCCGTGCTTGGCGGCCAAGGGAATCATGGCCTGATACCGTTCCGGGCGGGCCATAATGGAGTTAATGATTGCAGTTCCCTTGTGGGTCTTCAGACCGGCCTCCATGGCTTCGATGTTGGATGTATCCAGAACGAGCGGGACGTCGGATACGACTTCCTGCACGGTCTGCACTACCCAAGCCATGAGTTCATCGCCCATCTTGCGCGCCGGTCCAAGGTTGATGTCGATGTAGTTGTCCCCGGCAGCCTTCTGCCGCAACGCCATGTCTTGAATAGGACCCTTGTCTCTCTCCTTGAACGCCTTGCCGATTACCCGGCTCATGACATTCAGATTTTCGCCAATGATTTTCACATCCATCGAAGCCTCCTCCTTCCGTCCTTCCCTTAAGCGGGTTTCCACTCCTTGAGATACTTGGCGATATGTGCTGCTTCACGCGGCCCGATGAGCACCTTCCATCCCGGGAGTTCTTCTTCCATGTCACCGCTTATGGATGCCGAGTATCCGGGAATAATGATGTTCTTGTGCTTCACCTTTTCTTCGATTCCGCTCTTCTTCACGAAAACGCCGGCGGCATCCCCGGAAAATTTACCCGCGGCCCACGCGGTCATGACCGAGAGGCCCTCGGTATCCATAATCAGGAGCCATGTCGGCACTCTGCTGGCTTCTATTTCGCCGGAAACAATGAAATAGGTCAGCGAGAAGTTGGTGGTGATGCAGATCGGAGAATCCTCGGTGGGCCCATTGATCTCGTAGATGCCCTGGGTAACTACCATGGGCCGCTGCGGGTCGGTGTAGATGTTGAGCCTTTCGAGCAGCAGCGGGAAGATGGACTCTCCCTGGAAGTCGGACATGACCATGATTCCGCCGTATTTGGCCACCAGCATGGCAGAAATGGCGGTTTCCATGCTCAGATTGTCGGCCATTTCGCAGGGAAAGGTGATGGTCGGGAAGCCCAACGCCCGGTCCTTGGCCAACAATGCTGCCCGGCGAACCGCTACGGAGTCTTCAAACACCTGCTTCACTTCTCTGGAGCCGGTATCGATCACCAGGTCCTTGAGGCCGTCGGCCATGAGTTTTTCTGTCAGTTCCTTTACTTCCGCAATCCCGTTCCCCTTCACGGCCAGAGGCAAACCCTTTTCCTTGGCCAGGGCGCCCATCTGTGCCGCATTTTCCTTGGTGGCGGCATAAATAAGCGGTCGGTACTTTATTCCGGCCTCGACCCCGGCCTTCATAACGCCGGCGTCTTCGGACATAAGGATGTAACTGAAATCGCTCTTTTCGTTGACGAGCTTCACCACCGCTTCAAATCGGGCAGCTTCGCCTTTGCTATCCTTGATGGCGATCATTTCCGGACGCAGATTAAGACCGACTCGTTCGTACTGATACGCCATCCAGTTCTTCAGCTTTGCCTCGATGACGTCGTCGGTCATGTCCGTGGTGACGATGGCGGCGAATCCCGGGGTATTGTAAAAAGTCTTCTCATGACGGAAAAGGACGATTTCTCCGCCGGAGGTGGTTTCCGTTGCGCCGCTCCCCATCTTTACCGGCCGTATGGGCGGTGCGGACGCTTCGGCAAGCTGGTCGCGCGCTTCCGGTGATACGTACGGGCACGCATCGAGTTCCGCCTTGCCCGATGCGAGATTCATGGCAAAGGCCAAACAAGTAGGGACTCCGCACTCACCGCAATTGGTTTTGGGCAGTAATTTGAAAATTTGAATTCCTGACAGTCCCATGCTCTACTCCTCAAACGTAATTGAGAAAAGCGCCCCATGAAAGGGGCGCTTTTCGTTCTCGTTCATTTACCCTACGATGGAATCCATATCAAGGGCGGGATGCTTCTTTTCCTGGAGGAAGGGCATTATCTCCTCCTCCGTCACGCCCACGGTTTCGTCCGCGATGCGGTCGATGAGATCCGGAATGCCGAGTTCCTCGCCCCGCCGGATCAGTCTCTCGCGAAGTTCTTCCTTGAGGCTCTTGGGCATCCATACCATTCTGGCCAGACCGCCGTCGCCGACGATGAACTTACGCTGAGTAACGTTGAACTTGCTGTGTCCCACGAAGCCGGGAGACGAAGCGCCGCCGCCCATGACGCCGGCCAGGGTCGTGAACTTCATTCCGCTGGGAGTCATTCCGGTATATTCGCGGTGTACGGTCATGATCCCGTTGCAGGTCGGCAGCACCGCGGCAATACATTCGCAGCATCCGCAGGTGGTCATGGGATCGAAAACGATGCTGTAGAAGTTGTAATGAGTAACGGCCTGGCGCGAAGCCTTGTACACGAAATCGTTGACGCCCTTCCACTGACCGAGCTTGGAGTCGACGATTTCGCCCTTGGCCACCGGCTGGTTGGGGCCCGTGGGGTTGATCTCATAGGAGGCCTTGCAATCCATCCAGTTGTAGGCGCCGCAGAGTCCCGTACGTTCGGGGCTCACCACGCACACGTGGCTGGGTGCGAACGACTGGCACAGCGTGCAGGAATAGAAGGTCTCCACGCTTTCGTCGGTCATCTTTTCCACGCGCTCGTCACGTTTTTTGTAGGTCTTACGGGCCTTTTGAGTCAGTTTGTCCACGTCTTCCTTGTTCGTGAACAGCGTGACCTGCACCTTGTCCAGAATGGCGCCGAAATCCTGGTGCATTTTGGCGTGCAGGATCGTTCCGATGTGCGCTATCTTGAATCCCTTGTCCACGGCCTGATCGCTCACCCGGATCCAGGCAATGTCCCTCTGCCCGATGTGCATGATGTACTGCGCATAGTTGATGAGGTGGTGAATCTGCCGTTCCAGGATGGGTTCGAAATCATCCTGCATCTGGCGTCCCGCGATCTGAACGTAAATACCCAGAGGCAGCCGGTCGCCTTTCTTGATGTCGCCGATTTCGGGACCCACTACCGTGACCTTCCCGTCTTCGATTGCGTTCATGTCCGTCATCTGCACGAGTTCGGTAGCCTGGGTTTTGCCGCCGCCCATTTCCAGGTACAGGTCTTCCTTGCGGACACGTTCCCCTTCGAACGCCGGGCCGTAGGCCAACGGGATGTCGACTTTGGATACCGTGACTTTTAAGCCGCGGATTTCGATGGACTTCTGGGTGATTTCGCTATGAGGAACATTCGCCACGACGTGTTCGTAGGTACACACGCCGTAGGGAAGAATCTCGGGAATGTCGGTATCGGCGATGGTGGGAAATCCCCAGTTCACGCAGCCGGCGGCGTTGGCCGCCCATTCGGCGTTTACGTCGCCAAGGGCGTTCACGAAGGCGAAAATCCTGTTCTTGTTATAGAGCAGAACCTTTTTGAAGTCGCCGGGTTCGATACCGCCGAAGGCCATGGCCGCGCGGTTGGCGAAACCGAGAGCGAACACGGCAGCCGAAATGTCGGGACCGAAAGGTACCAGACGCGTATTCCAGCCGATCTGAACGCCGGCCTCGATGAGCTGCTGGGAGAACGTGGTGCCGTTCTGGTTGGCGCACATGAAAACGTACAGGTTCTTCTTCTGGTAATCCTCGGCGATTTCCTTGGCGATTTCCGGGCTGGGAGCCGCGCCGACGATGGCGGCGAATCCCGGAGCGGTACCGTCGACGAATTCCACGCCGCGTTTCCGGAAGACCACGTCTTCGGCCGCGCCGAGCCAGATCTTGCCGTTTTCCACGTCGGTTTCTTCACTTACATAGTAAAAGCCGGGGTCTTCCACGTAGCGGATGGCTTCGACGATTTCCTCGGCCATAAGGCTTGCCATTCCGGCGTCCAGCAAGGGTCCCAGGAAGGGCAGATGATGCCGCGATTTCACATGGGGCGGAAGCAGCTTCTTGCAGACTTCCATAGCGCCGACGGCATCTTCGAGCTTTTCGATCTTCATTCCCAGTATGGAATAGATAATGGGAAGATAATATCCGGTATTGGGGAACTCGAGTTTTTGAGTGGCCCCAAACGACTCCATTGCCCACTTTAACTTGCCTTCGGCCTTGGACACGATGTTGTACGCACCCTGAATGGCTGCAAAGGCTACCAACTTAGACATGCGAATTTCCTCCCTTCATAAGAGGTATGAAAGAACCGTAAAGAATGAAAACGAACGAAAAGAACCTTTGGAGAAGGCCCGGGGGTTCCGGGCCTTCCAAGCCGATTAGGCGGCTTCCAGTTTCTGACGATCGGCCATATCCATGAGTACGCGTTCCCTGGATTTGTCGATGCCCAGGGCCTTCCTCTTCTTGTCGATGTGGGCGATCATCTTATGGGCGTGTTCGTAAGGATCTTCAACCAGGTCCCACATACCTCCAACGATACCTTCCAGTTGGTTGGTAAGGTAATCCTGGAGCTTGGGCGCGCCGGAAATGGGCAGGGTAACGCCAAACACCGTATAAACGCCCGAGGAGACGAAATAGTGTCCGATGCTGATCGCCTTCTCGCTCATCCACTCGGGAGCGGAACCCGCCGCGGGCAGGTCGCTGATGTCGTTGCCGAGTCCGCCGGCTTTCACCACTTCCGTGGCGGCCATCAGGATTCGGCTGTTGTCCACGCAGGACCCCATGTGCAGCACGGGCGGAATACCGACCGTTTCGCACACTTCGGCCAAGCCCGGTCCGCAGTATACCGCGGCGGCTTCCGGCGTGAGCAACCCGGCCTTGCCGCAGGCCATGGCGTTGCAGCCCGTGGTGAGGACGATAACGTCATGCTTCAGCAGTTCTTTCACGATGATCAGGTGCGAGCTGTCGTGGCAGGTACGTGCGTTGTTGCAGCCGACCACGCCGCCGATGCCCCTGATTCTGCCGTTGATGATGTTTTCGTTCAGCGGTGTGTAGGAGCCCCTGAAGGTGCCGCCCAGGTGGTAGTTGATGGCTTCATAGGAGAAACCCGCCACCATCTGTTCCTTCTCTCTCGGAATCAGGATGTCGGCCCGCCGGTTGGGGAAATTGTCGATGGCGGTTTCGACGATCTTCTTTGCGTCTTCCAGGGCATGATGTTCGTCGAACTCGATATGGATTGTATCCCCGCTGGCCATTTTAGCCCTCGGGTTGGTGGTGATGATTTTCGTGTGATAGCAGGAGGCCACATTGGCGATGTTTTCCATGATGCACTGTACGTCGACCACCATGGCATCAACCGCGCCGGTGACGATGGCGAGTTCCTGCTGCAGGAAGTTCCCTGCGATGGGCATGCCGTGTCGGACCAGGATTTCATTGGCCGTGCAGCACATACCCGCCAGGGTGATACCCTTTGCGCCCTTGGCTTTGGCTTTGGCCTGCATTTCCGGGGAATTGGCGGCCACGACGATCATTTCGGAGAGCAGCGGTTCGTGGCCGTGCACGATTATGTTCACGTTTTCCTTCTGGAGGACGCCGAGATTGATTTCGCCTCGAACCGGATAGGGCGTGCCGAACATAACGTCCTGCAGGTCGGTGGCGATCATCGAACCGGCCCACCCGTCGGCCAGGGCGGCGCGTGAGCACTGCTTCACGATGTTTTTGTAATCCTGATCCACGCCCATGTGCGTACGATGCATGATTTCGACGATTTCACGATCGATGCCGCGGGGAATGATGTCCAGCTTCTTCCACAATTCGTACCGGGCCTTGGGAGCGCGCTTGGCGTAGTAGATCTCGCCTTCCTGCCGGCCCCATTCCGCCAGAGCCTTTTCGCCCACCTCGACCGCGATTTCGTGGATGTCGCGATCCATCATTTTTCCGTCTACTTCCACCTTGGTGGCGACTTCAAAGTCGGGGGCGATCTGGAGCAGCTTTATGGTGTCCTGTATTCTGTAATCTTCCGTCTCCTGCCGCGCCGCTGCCAAGAACACTTCCGCCACGCCGCGTCCGTGGTCCGAGTGAGCGGCCGCGCCCGCCGCTACCATGCGGGCAAAATTCCTTGCGGCAATGGTTTCCGGGGTGGCGCCGCACAGCCCTTTCCTGGTGTCCTCACCCTCAATCCCGCCCTTGGGCATGGGAAGACGGCACGGACCCTGCGAGCAGTTCTTGCAGCAGATGCCCTGAATACCGATGTTGCACGGCTTCATGGTCTCAGCGCGGTCGAAAATCGTCTCGACGTTGTCTCTACGCGCTTTTTCAATCATTTGCATGGTTGCGGGATCAACGGTCTTTTCTTCCAGTTTTACTTCCTTTTTGGCCTTCACGACCCCTGTCGGCTTGTCTTCTGACATTAATTTCTCCTCCTCGCCAAAATGGGATTTCTCGGGGTATTCCACGAAGGAAAAGGCTCGATCAGTTTCGCTTGTGCACTCGGTCAATAGCCAATATCAGTTTCTGCGTTTCGGTGAGCTGAATCTCAGCCGGCGTCAGAGTGACACCTTTTTCCGCGTGGTGAACGGCTTCTGCCATTCGCTTTTCTCTCTCGGCAAGACGCGAAGCCCTGCGAGATTCCTCTTCTTTCATCATTGCTTCTTTGGCTGCGGCTTTTTCCGCGGCGATCTTATCGGATTCTTCTTTCGCCGCTTTTTCCGCCGCCGCTTTTTCCGCTGCTACCTTGGCGACCGCGTCTTTCGCAGCTCTTTCAGCCGCGTCTTTCGCAGCCTTCTCGGCTGTCGCCTTGGCGGCCGCCGCTTTTTCAGCCACTTCCTTTTCTCCCGTTTCCTTGGCCGCCTTCTCCGCCGCTATCTTGTCGACTGCGGGAGCCGCTGCAGGAGCCGGTTGTTCTTTCTTTTGGGGAGCAGCTTCCACTTTCGGTGCCGGTACCGCTTTCTTTTCTTCCTTCTTCGCTGCCGCGGCGGGAGCCGGTTTCGCAACGGCTACTTCAACGGCCTTTCTTTCGAACTTTACGTCGATTCCCAGAATCTGAGGCAGCTCTTTCATCTTGGCGATCTTGGCCGCCATGGCGTCTTCCTTGTAGGCCACGCCGCCGTCGAACATGAGATCGATGAATTTCCGGATGATTTTTATGCTTTCGGGATGACGCATGATAAGGATGTCAGCTCCGGCCATGAGGTAGGCCACGCCGCCGACCGCTTCCATCATGTACCCGCGTTTATCGGGGTCGCCCATGTTGGGGGCTTCTTCCTTGCTCATCTTGGCTTCTTTGGACTTCCATACTTCGTTGCCCAGGTTGGAGATGATGGGGAACTGAAGCTTGTCGTCCTGCTGGATGAGACCGGCCATTCTGATTCGTTCGATGACCGAATAGGAATATTCCAGACCGTATCCGAGTCCGCCGGTGGTGGGATCGATGATAAGGTCGTTTTTAACTCCCAAATTTTCCAGAAGAATGTTTACCTGTTTGGCCAGGTTCACGTCGATGGGGCTCGACGAGATGACAGTGTGCTTGTATCCGAGGGCCGCTGCCCCGATCTGCTTGTGATTCGCTTCTTCGACGGGACCGATGGCGATGTGCTTGCCTTCGCACGCTTCCGCGACCTTTTTCAGCACTTCCGCGTCTTTTTCAGTATTGGCGACTCCCCATACCACCAAGGGGACATCCACCGCATCCGCTACTTTTTTCACATCCGCAGCTGCTTCGTCCGCCCCGCGGTTGTAACCGTTCGGATCCGTACTTTTGAGCTGCATAACCAGCATTTCGGCGCCGTACTCGTTAACGCACTTCTTGGCCCAGGCTACGGGATCGGAAGCAACATCCTTGAACGGAGCGAGAGCGGCGGCGGCCCAATCTTCAGGCATCATGTCCCAGATTTCCATGGCGATCTTGGGGCGGTTCGGAAACTTTCCCTCAAACCCGTGGAACGAATAGGCATTGCTTCCGCCGGCCTTTACCGCTTTCTTTCCCTTTCCGAGTTCGACTTCCTTGATGGATCCGCCGAAGGGAATCTTCGTGATTTCGTAAGGCAAGGTTCAGCCCTCCTTTGCGAGTTAGTGAAATTTAGAACATATACTTGAAGGGAATTACATTTCGCAGAGAGGATCAGGTTAGTTCATTTTCCTACAGCGTGTCAAGCAGTTTCGGAGTTCGCATCCCTCGGAACACGGCCATTTTTTCCCTTTGGAATCAGGTTGTTTCATGGGAATAGGAAAACTTTCACTCAATTTGTACATTACCGCGTTTGAATCCACGCGTATATAGACATGCTCTCCCCATATACGGTTTGCTGCTATTTTTCCACTATGGAATCAAAAATGGCGAAAGCCCCCTTCACCGAAAGAGCATCCGCCGGCAAGGTTACGGTGGGAAGCCCCTTCATATCGTAATCGTATACCGTACGGTCCTCGGGAACCATTCCCGCCAGTTCGACGCCGTCTCCCATGATTTCGACGGCCATCTGCCTTTCCGATTCTCCTTTGGATTGATTGACGATGAGCACTTTCCTCTTCACCTCGAGGTTCAGCTCGTCCGACAGATCGGCAATCCTTCTCGCCGCCTGCATCCCCCTCCTGCTGGCATCGGACACGATAACCATCAGGTCGATTTTTTTGGTGGTGAGGCGGCTTATGTGTTCCATTCCCGCCTCGTTGTCGATCACCATGTACGGGTAGTTCTCCTGGAGCCGCTGAATGCATTCGCTGAGCAGATTATTGGCGGCGCAGTAGCACCCTTCGCCTTCCGGCCTCCCCATGGCGATGAGGTCGTAGCCCTCGGCTTCCACAAGAGACTGATTCACCTTCATGTCCATGAAAATGTCCTTGGTCATGTTGGGCATGCCGCCTTTTTTCATCAGTTCCCGCGCTTCACCCAACGTACAGTCCACGGTCAGGCCGAGCACTTCGTTCAGGTTTGAATTTGAATCCGCATCAACGGCAAGGACCGGCTTTTTCCCTTTTTCGAGGAGATAACGAACCATAAGTCCAGCCAGTGTTGTTTTGCCCGTTCCGCCCTTCCCCGCCATGGCTATTATGTAACCCACTTTATCTCCTTCCGGTATCGTTCTCTTTGGACGGTACTCCCCACGGGGGGAATACTCCCTTCCACCTTCCGTGTGAAGTCTTCTTCTTTATGAGACGTTTTTTTCCGAATGGTTACTTCATTCCTCGATCGACCGATTCGGTCCTGAAAGAATGATTACGGCTTTTAGTCGAATCATAGCTATCGTCAGAATTTCTTTGTGTCAAGAGATAGGATTTTTTCTCTATTTTGGAATTCCGCTCTTCGACCGTCGATTTTTTCCGCTTCCACCGTGTGCCCATCACGGACGATATTGAGATTACCACGAATTTTTGTTGCTTTAAACTACGATTTTCATTATATTTATTCACGTATTGCCCAGCATTCTGAAACAGGATTCCACGATGAATCAATGGAACACAGTTGCGGATTACATTCGATCACAAGTAGGGGAACGAACCTTCAAGACATGGTTCGACCCCATTGGAGTTCTTTCTTTTACCGCCGATTCCATCGACCTCGAAGTTCCCAACCGTTTCTATCTCTCCTGGCTGACGGACAAATATGTTGAAATCATACGGCAATCGCTCTTTCATGTAACGAGAAGAAGAATCGACATCCGTTTTCACGTCTCCACCCCTTCGTTCTCATCGAACGATTCCTCATCACACGCCTCCGCTTCCGAAAGCGACGCCGGCGTCCAGATGATGAGAAATTTCGTGGTCAGTCAAGAAAATCAATTTCTCTATGACGCCGTTGCGGAATTTTCCCAAACGACTCGTTATACCCCTTTGTATATCTATGGGCCAAAAGGAACGGGGAAAACCCATCTGCTGAGAGCGGTGCAACACCATATTCTCTCCTCTTCCCCGGAACTGAAAGTGTCGTATTTTTCCGGCGACAATTTTGTGGCCGCCGTGGACGAACATTTGCGGAGCGAAACCCTTCCGGAATTCCGCATCGAACTCTCTTCCGTCGACGTCTTCCTTTTTGACGATATTCAGGTGCTGTCCAACAGATATTATCAGCAGCAGGAATTTCAATATATCATCAGCTACCTGCAGGATAGTGAAAAACGGCTTGCCTTCTCGGCGGATCGCTTGCCTATCGAAATTCCGGCCCTCATGGAAAGCATCCGCTCCCGCATCACGTCGGGATTGATCCTTCAACTGCTTCCTCCCGACAGCAAAACGAAAATGCGGATACTCCGTATTTTCTGCGCCGTTGAAAACGTTCAGCTTTCCGACGAGGTGATCGAATATCTTTCCCGCCTGGACGAATTCGACATGGAAAAGCTTCATCAATATGCCGTTCGTCTTGGGGCGTTCGCTTCGATAGAGGGAAAGCCCATCGATGTCCGTACGGCCGAAGAAGTAATCAAACACCACACCCGCGACGTGAAAATGGAGGTAACGAAGATAAACGAGACGGTCGCCCATTATTTCAACGTCACTCCCCAGGATATTCTCTCCGCGAAAAAAAACCGGACCGTGGCAACCGCCCGCCGCGTGGCCATGTATTTCTGCCGACTTACCACCGATCTTTCGTTTTCTCAGATCGGGTCGCTTTTCATGGGGAAGGATCATTCCACCGTGCTCAAGGCGTATAAAAGGGTTCTGACCGACCTTTCCACGGACGCTGGAAAAATGCAGCATATTATTCACGAAATAAGTATGTTACTAAAGAGTTGACACATTTTGAAGAAAATATTCAACAATTTTTTCGTGTCATATGAAGAAGATACGGGACATGGTCTTTTCTTCCTTGAGAAAAAGGCGGTTTTCGGCCATCACCTTCTTCGTCACCCCTTTTCCCGTTGAATTGAGGTTGATATTTTGTTGAAGGCAACCTACTGATATAATAACGATTTGGTTGACTATTCCACAATTTCACATCCCTCTATTACCATTAGATCAATCTCTTTTATAGAGGAGTATAGTATGGAGCTTACTGTTAAGAAGGAAGACTTCCTCGAGGTCCTCGCACTGACTCAGTCCGTGGTGGAAAAGAAAACCACGCTGGCCGTTCTCTCAAACGTCAAACTTACCGCCGGCGATCAGTCCCTCACGGTTTCGGCCACCGACCTGGAAATAGGCTTTGAGGGAGTCTATCCGGCCATGGTGAAAAAGACGGGATCGGTCACCGTTCCGGCGAAGAAACTGTACGAGATCGTACGCGAACTGCCTTCCGAGGACGTGTATATCCATGAACGGGACAATAACTGGGTGTACATTTCGGGGGGAGAGGCGAAGTTCAACCTCTTCGGACTTCCCGCCGACGATTTTCCCGGTCTTCCCGAATTCGGGGAATCGGAAGGGATCGAAGTGAGCGCCGCCAAGCTGAAACGCATGATCCAATGCACCATCTTCTCCACTTCGAGTGAAGATACCATGTACAACACCAGCGGAGTTTTTCTGGAAAAAACGGAAGAAGAGGGAAAACAGATCCTTCGCATGGTGACCACCGACGGGCACCGGTTGTCTATTATGGAGCAGGAGGTGGAGGGGGCCGGCAGCCTGGACATAGAGGGAGGCGTCGTTATCTCGAAAAAGGGGATCAATGAAATTCATCGCATGATCGACAGCGAAAAAAATGTAAAGATCAATTTCAGCGAAAGGGTCGGAGTGGTGAGGACCGAGAACAACGTGCTCGCCATCAGGCTGCTGGAAAACAAATTCCCCGATTACAAGAGAGTTATCCCCGATTCGTCGGAATACCGGCTGACGGTGAAACGTATCCCGTTGCAGGAGATGCTCCGGCGCATGTCGGTCCTCTATTCGGAGCGGTACAAAGCAGTCAGGCTTGACATCAAGCCGGGTATACTGGAAATTTACTCCACCAATCCCGAACTGGGAGACGCCCAGGAACGGAAGGAAGTGATTTACCAGGGCCCCGAAATGAGTGTCGGCTTTAATCCCCGCTACCTCATGGAAGTTCTCTCCGTAATGGAGAGCGAGGACGTGCAGCTGACTTTCAACGACGCGAACAGCGGATGTGTCATTCTCGGGGAAGCCGATAAGGGATTTCTGGGGCTGGTGATGCCCATGAAAATAAGCTGAGAGCACTCCGGAGAGAAGGGACCGAGCACCAACTATGACGAACTCAACCTATGATGCGAGTAACATTCGTGTACTTGAAGGACTGAGCGCCGTAAGAAAGCGCCCGTCGATGTATATCGGCAACACCGGCGTGGAAGGACTCCACCACCTTGTGTATGAAGTGGTGGATAACTCCATCGACGAAGCTTCCGAGGGATATTGCCAGAACATCAGCGTGACCATTCATTCCAACAACAGCGTCACCGTGGAAGACGACGGCCGCGGCATACCCGTGGACATGCATAAAACCACAGGAGTTTCCGCGCTGGAAGTGGTCATGACGAAACTTCACGCGGGCGGAAAATTTGATAACGCGAGTTACAAGACATCGGGCGGCCTCCACGGCGTGGGCGTATCGGTGGTGAATGCGTTATCCGAATTTCTTCAGGTGGAAGTCCGCCGTGACGGCAAGGTGTTCACGCAGCGCTACAACCAGGGGACGCCGGACAGTCCGATCCATGAGATCGGTATCACCAAAAGGTCCGGGACCAAGATCACTTTCAAGCCGGACGTCACCATATTCGAGAGCATCGATTACAGCTATAATCGTTTGGCCAATCGATTGAGGGAGCTGTCGTTCCTGAACAAGGGCGTGACTATCTCCCTTCTCGACGAGCGTGAAAACAAGACCAACACGTTCCAGTACGAGGGCGGTATCGTATCGTTTGTGGAATACCTGAACCGGAGCAAGACAGCACTTCATGAGACTCCCATCTACGTGTCCGGGGAACGGGAAGGCGTTTTCATCGAAGCCGCTTTTCAGTATAACGATACGTATAACGAAGAAATTTTTTCTTTTGCCAACAATATCAACACGCGTGAAGGGGGTTCCCATCTCAGCGGGTTTCGAGCGGCTTTGACGCGGACCATCAACAGCTACATCACCGGCCTCCCCAAGAACATGCAAACCAAGGTGAGCGGCGACGACCTGCGAGAAGGGCTCACCGCCATCATCAGCGTCAAAATGCATCAGCCTCAATTTGAGGGGCAGACCAAGACCAAACTCGGGAACAGCGAAGTAAAGGGACTCGTGGAAAACATGGTGAACGATTCCCTGGCTCGGTATCTCGAAGAGAACCCCTCCGTCGCCAAAAAGATCGTCGAGAAGGTCGTCGAAACGGTACGAGCGCGGGAAGCGGCACGCCGGGCCAAGGAATTGGCACGGCGCAAGGGAGTTCTTTTCGACCATTCGCTTCCGGGGAAACTCGCCGATTGCCAGGAGAAAGACCCGGCGCTGAGCGAAATCTTCATCGTGGAGGGCGATTCGGCTGGCGGATCGGCCAAACAGGGAAGAGACCGACGATTTCAGGCCATCCTCCCCCTCAAGGGCAAAATTCTCAACGTTGAAAAGGCCCGTTTCGACAAAATGCTCGCCAACCAGGAGATCAGGACCATGATTTCCGCTCTGGGGGCGGGCATCGGCCATCAAAATGAGGAAGATTACGATATCAACAAGCTGCGGTATCACAAAATCATCATCATGACCGATGCCGACGTGGACGGTTCGCACATCCGCACCCTTCTCCTCACGTTCTTCTACCGCAAGATGAACGAATTGATCGAAAACGGGTACCTCTACATCGCCCAACCGCCCCTCTACCGGGTAAAAGAGAAAAGCAAGGAGCCCCTTTTCAAGAAAAACGAAAAGGAGTTTCAGGCATACATCCTCAATCGAGCACTGGAAGGACGCACGGTAAGACTAGAAGGATCGGATGTAGCCTATAAAGGCACACGTCTCGTTTCCGTGGTGGAAAAGCTCATTACTTACATGGAAATTCTGGAGAAATTGAAGGCCAAAGGGTATGAGAAGGAAATTATAGAAATCCTTCTCTCCCGCCCGGAAGAAGCGCGGAAGTATCTTTCTTCTCTCGATTCCATCAAGGAATTCGAAAAGGCTGTTCGGGAGAAGGGGTTCCTCATGGATGCAGTGCCTTTTGACGAAGAACACAATATTCATCAGCCGGTCGTCAAACATGAGGGAGCCGACTCACACACTTGTATTGTCGGTTGGAACCTGATTTCTTCCTATGACTATCAGAAGGCACGTCTCATCCGGGAAGAACTCTCTTCGTTCGTCAATCCTCCCTACCTCATCGCAGGCAGCGGCGGGGAAAAACGGATAGAGTCCCGTGCGGAATTTCTCGAATACGTTATCGATATGGGAAAACGGGGTCTCACCATCCAGCGCTTCAAGGGATTGGGCGAAATGAATCCGGACCAGCTCTGGGAAACCACCATGAATCCTGCGCGGCGGAATCTGCTCCAGGTGAGGGTGGAAGACCTTGTTGCGGCGGATGAGATATTCAACATCCTTATGGGAGATCAGGTGGAGCCGCGGCGGGATTTCATTTACAATAACGCCATGGAAGTTCAGGAATTGGATATCTAGATACGTTACATCCGAAATGTGGGAAAAGAGGCGCGGCCATTACGGGCGGGCGCCTCTTTTTTTTCCGCCCGGAAATTCCGGTTCATCGTTCCCGTTGGCCCGCATTGTGGTCCGGCGGCGGGAACTTTGTTCCGTCGTAAAGGAGTATAACCTTGTTTTATTTTTATTAACCAATACTTATCGTTTTTCCCAGCGAAAGGGAAAAGCTTGTTTAAGTGACTGTATAACGCTATACTACGATGATTTTGAGAACATGAAAGATAAAGATCGCACGAGACTGCAAGGGACAACGCTCCTATGGATCCGATAAATCCCATTGATGTCATAGCAAACATCAGCATAGAAGACGAAATTAAAAAGTCGTACCTCGACTACGCCATGAGCGTCATCATCGGCAGAGCTCTTCCCGACGTGCGGGACGGCCTTAAGCCCGTTCACCGCAGAATCCTCTTTGCCATGCGGGAGTTGGGGAACGACTTTAACAAGCCGTACAAAAAATCCGCCCGCGTGGTCGGTGATACGATCGGTAAGTATCATCCGCATGGCGACTCCGCCGTATATGACGCCCTGGTCCGTATGGCGCAAGATTTTTCAATGCGCTATATCATCGTCGACGGGCAGGGCAACTTCGGTTCCGTCGACGGAGACCCGGCCGCGGCGATGAGGTATACCGAAGTACGCATGGCCAAGATCGCCCACCAGTTCATTGAGGACCTGGACAAGGAAACGGTCGATTTTTCCGGCAACTATGACGGCTCCCTGGACGAACCCGTGGTACTCCCCGCCAAGGTACCGAATCTCCTGGTCAACGGTTCCGGCGGCATCGCGGTGGGAATGGCGACGAACATACCGCCTCATAATCTCCGCGAGGTGGTGGATGCATGCGTGGTACTCATCCGTAATCCCGAGGCCACGGTGGACGACCTTCTTTCCATCATATCCGGCCCGGATTTCCCCACCGCGGGTTTCATCTACGGGACACAGGGCATTAAAGAGGCTTACCGGACGGGACGCGGTATCATTCGCATGCGCGCACGGGCCCTTATCGAAAAAAAGGCCAAGGCCGGCAGGGAAAGCATCATCGTCACGGAGCTTCCCTATCAGGTGAACAAGGCGCGGCTTCTGGAGAAGATCGCCGAACTCGTAAAAGACAAAAAAATAAACGGTATTCAGGATATCAGGGACGAATCGGACCGGGAAGGAATGAGGGTCGTCTTTGAACTCAAGAAGGATGAAAACGCTCCGGTCATTCTGAACCAGCTCTACAAGTTCACCCAGATGCAGATGACGTTCGGGATCAACATGCTGGCCATCGCCAATCGACGTCCCGAATTGATGAACCTCAGGCAGATGCTGATTCATTTCCTCAATTTCCGTAAAGAGGTCGTAATCCGCAGAACGCGTTTTGAGTTGCGTAAGGCCGAAGAGCGCGCCCACATCCTGGAAGGCCTAAAGATCGCCCTTGACAACCTTGACGAGGTGATATCGCTTATCCGCGGGTCGCAATCGGTAGCCGAGGCAAGGCAAGGTCTCATATCCCGCTTCGAACTCTCCGAAATTCAGGCCAACGCCATCCTCGACATGAGGCTCCAGCGCCTGACAGGCCTGGAACGGGAGAAGATTGAAGAGGAATACCGCAATCTTATCCGGGACATCACCCGGATGAAGGAAATTCTGGCCAACGACCGGCTAGTACTGGAAATCGTGGAAAGGGAACTCCTCGAAATAAAGAGGGACTTCGGGGACGACCGGCGGACGGAAATCATTCAGGATACGGAAGAAATTAACATCGAAGACCTCATCACCGAAGAGGAGATGGTGGTCACCATCAGTCATCTGGGCTACATCAAGCGCAACCCCATCAGCCTCTACCGCAGCCAGCGCAGGGGCGGCAAAGGTGTTACGGGGATGGAAACCCGGGAAGACGACTTCGTCGAGCGGCTTTTCATTTCGTCCACGCACTCCATGCTGCTTTTCTTCACCAGTCTCGGCAGGCTGTACTGGAAAAAAGTGCACGAAATCCCGCAGGCGGGCCGGGTGGCAAAGGGTAAGGCGCTGGTCAATCTCCTCGATCTGAAGGCGGGAGAGACGGTCGCCACCGTGCTGCCGGTAAAGACGTTCGACGACACCCAGTTCGTGGTCATGAGCACTCGGAAGGGATACGTCAAGAAGACCCCGCTCAGCGCGTTCAGCAATCCGCGAGCCACGGGCATCATCGCCCTCACCATACCCGATGATGACGAACTCATTTCCGTCGGTCTCACCGAAGGCACCAGCCACATATTCATCGCTTCCAACGACGGCAAGTGCGTTCGATTCGACGAGAACGAAATCAGACCCATGGGCAGAACGGCGCGCGGGGTCATCGGAATGCGGCTCGAAGGGAAAGACCACGTCGTGGGCATGGAACTCCCGAACCATGAGACGACGATGCTCACAGTCACGGAAAACGGCTTCGGAAAACGGACCAGGGACGACGAATACCGCAAGACGGGCCGCGGAGCCAAGGGAGTCATTACCATCCAGACGACGGACCGGAACGGCAAGGTAATCAACTTCCTGCAGGTTTCCGATGAAGACGAGGTAATGATCATCACCGACGTTGGGAAAATCATCCGCATGAGCGTTCGCGGAATCCCCATCATCGGGCGAAACACGCAGGGGGTGAAACTCATCGGCCTCGATCCCGGCGACAAAGTCGTCGCGGTGGGGAAAATGGCGGAGAGGAACGAAGAATAATGACCGAAACCGGGACAGTGGGAGTCGTTGGCGCCGGCGCGTGGGGAACCGCCCTGACCAATCTCCTGGCGGACCAGGGAATGGCCGTCGATCTGTGGGCGTTCGAGCCGGAGGTGGTGGAACAGATCGAAACCAAGAGGGAAAACGGTATCTTCCTCCCGGGTGTCCGCCTTTCCGAACGGATTCGGGCCACGGGCGACCTCGCGAAGGCCGTGAAGGGGAAGGAAATCGTCTTTCTCGTGGTCCCCTCCCACGTATACCGGCAGGTGGTGTCCCGATTCAGGGACAGCCTACTTCCGTCGGCCATTGTCGTCAGCGCCACCAAGGGAGTTGAAAACAACACCTGTAGTCTCATGTCCGACATTGTCCGGGAACTTCTCCCGTCCGAAACAGCCGGCCGCGCTTGTTTTCTCTCCGGGCCCAGTTTCGCGAAGGAGGTCGCCCTGAGGCTCCCCACGGCAGTCACCGTTGCTTCACGGGATCGGGAGGCGGCCCTGCGTGTTCAGGACATGGTATCGTGCCCCTACTTTCGGGCGTATACCAGCAGCGACATCGTCGGCGTGGAATTGGGGGGAGCGTTGAAGAACGTTATCGCCATTGCCGCCGGAGCCTGCGACGGCCTTGGCTTGGGTGCGAACGCCCGTGCCGGTCTCATCACCAGGGGTTTGGCCGAAATGGCCCGGCTGGGAGTCGCCATGGGAGCAAGCCCCCTCACCTTTTCCGGACTTGCCGGCTTGGGAGACCTGATTCTGACGTGTACGGGAGATTTGAGCCGCAACCGGACGGTAGGCTATCGGCTCGGTGCGGGTGAAACCATCGAAGAGATTACCCGCGACATGGTGTCGGTGGCGGAAGGAGTGAAGACTTCCCGTGCCGTGAACGACCTCGCTTCGAAGATGGGAGTGGAAATGCCCATCAGCCGGGAAATCTATCGGGTCATTTATGAGGGTAAGGGCCCGGCGGAAGCCGTACGGGAACTCATGACCCGTGACCTGAAGCGGGAATTGGAAGGCATTCCCTGTACGCCCCCATGCTGAAAGAAGAATTCCCCCCTCCCCCGGAAAACCCTTCTCCACGCAGGATGCCTTCTCTAGTCCAGCCCCGAATGATCCGCAACGCCGCGCGGAGGAAGGAGGGAACTCCTCTTGAAAGCGGGCTTCCCCGCCGAAGAGCGCGCCCCCCGGTAGAAAAGAAGCATCAGCACAAGGAACACCGCCCCGCATGCCAGGAGCGGCAGGGTATCGGTACCCCAGGAAAGCGGATCTCCCTCGCCTGCTTCGGAGAGGTCGACGGAGGTCGGGAAAAAGCCGGCCTTGGATATGGGAGATACTCGTACGGCCTTGCTCAGCACCGTTGAATCCCCGTTGAATCCCTCGACCCTTACCAGCGCCATGAATTCGAAGTAGCGAAAATTTATCGTACAACGAAAGCTGCCCGACGGAGCCAGCGAACCGCTGCACAGACGACTGCTGTCTGGTACGTTGTCCGGGGTGATCGGCGCCACCGCTACCCGAAGTTCCCCCGCTGCGGGAATGGGCAGGTTGTCGGACGAAACCGTGACGTAGATCGTGCTCGATCCAGGCATGATGGGAAAAAGGAGAAAATAGATACCAACGGCCAGCGGCAGGAGCCAGAGAACGGTTCCGGTAAGCAGTCGGAGCAATCGGCATTTTTTGAATTCGGGCGTGAGAATGGCATTCAGCGCATGCCCGGCCCACGATGGGGAGACAAGAAAGGGAAGCGCGGTAAGGCATCCTCCGATGAGCATGGAGAGGACCATGAAAGCCATAGGGCATGACCCACTCGATAAAATCTCCCGGATTATTCCGGGACGGAACGTTACAGGCAGACCAGACCCAGGAGTTGTTATTCCATATAGCAGAAACTATCAAATTTTAAAAAATAAAGCCATCTTTTTTTTGGGTATGGATAAAGTAGGATAATAGGTTAATTGCAGGAGAAGAAAGAAAGGAAATAAATTAAAAACCGCCATGGAAAGGCAGGTACACTTTGTAAAAGAGAAAATCAAGGAATACGAGGTTTGCTGTCCGCCGATACTCAACGTGCCGCGGCGGACGGGAGAAACGTCGCACAGGGTTTGAAGAAGAGGATCACACGGCCGGTTTGTGGGGAATCTTTTTTTTTCTGGTGAATATGATGCGGTAACGGTCCTCGATCCCCGCGAAACAAACCCGGCAGGAGCGGCAATCGTCGCGCGTTTCGTCCGCCTCCGAAGCGATGACGGGCTCCAAGCGGACCTCGAAACCCATCTCCCGGTACAGTTCCACCGCCTCTCCGAGCCGCGGTTCGGCGGATTCGAATTGTCTCTCCCAACCTTCCCGCTCCAGCTCCGCGAACCGTTTATTCATGCCGCTTTCCCTTCGATGAATGAGCAAGTGAACGCAACGTCTCCACACGATAGAAGCGGTCCCGTTCCAAACGCGCGAAATACAGCGCTCCCAGGCAGGGGCGAACCAGTTTTTCCGTGAAGTCGCTTCCGATGATGTTATAGAATTCCAGACAACATGAACAAAGCCGGTCGCTGCGGTTGATGGAATAGGGAATGATCCGACCTTCGGACCGGACAAAGAAGACAGGCTTCATGAAATTGGCATGGTTGGCGGAATGGGTCTTCAGGAGACTGTCGATGGTTTCCGCTATTCCCGCTCGCGCGAGCATCACGGCCCACCTCTTTCGTTCCCGCTCGTCCGGATTCGGCCATTCGGCGGGTTCGCGGTCGCGATAGGCCGGTGATTGCAGAAGGGAGCGGACGTCTTCCTCCCCGGCCGAACGGGGCGGTGAAAAATCGACGCCGGTGATGCGCGTATTGGGCTCGCATCCCGGCAGATCGAGGGGGGACGAGCTGACCACCACGTATCTCCCGGCATGAGCGGAACAGCGATACCAGGAACCCTGACGGTCGCAGGTTTCCTCCCAGGTCTGGGGAGGCACCACTCCCACCGAAGTGATGGGGTCGAGCACCGAACAGACCACTCCGCGCGCCCAGCGGGGTTTCAAGCCGGAAACTCCGGCCGCCGCCCGGAAGGTGTCGATGTCCCGGGCATTCACCCAATAGGTATACTTGCGATACTCCATGGTTCCTTTTCCGAAGTTGCTCCCGTCGATCCGCGGCGGACGGATAACGGCGTGAGGTCCTTTCTTAAACGTGGTAATGTATAAACGATCTATATGTAAAATATACAAGAAGAGGGTCCAATACAAGTGGCAACGACAGACAGCGAACAGGTGCTGGATATCGCGAGGCAGGTGCAGAGGAATTGCGATATTTCCGACGCGCAGTACAGCGGGTCGTTTTCTTTGTGCACGTTTCTTCTTCTGATCCGCAACTATTACAAATGGACGCATCATCTGGAGCCGTGGCAGGAAGGGGATTCCGCCGATACACTCTCCTGGATCGAAGAAAAGGAAAATCTCTGGGAAGAGGGAATCGAGAAGGAATATAGTAAGATAGAAAGCAACGGATGTTCCTTTGACCCTTTCGCTCTTGAGGAGATCAATGGCATACTGGAAGATGCGTCGCTGCAGTACGGTGCCGGATACTCCTACGGAATGAAACCGACGTTCTTTCTGGCGCACAAAGACGACACCAGAATCATCGCGGGGAACGAAGTGATTTTCCTGGGACGTGAATATGCCCGAGACATGCCGGCCCTGCCCGCTCTACGGCAGGCAGGGAGGATATATCTGCGCAGGGAAAGCGCCCGTTATTATCTCTACGACCGGATTACCGAACGGTTTCTTTCCGGCAAGAAGCCCATGCTCTGGGCCATGAAGCAATTTGGCGTCGAGGAGTACGGCGGCCTTCCGTCCCGTCTGGACCGCATCGTCGATGCCGAGTTGATGACCATGGCCCATCACGAAGTGGGAGAGGCGGCGGTCGACGTATTCGGAGACGCGTGGGGGAAGATCGTGTCGCGCTTTGCGGCAACGCCGGTCGAGCGGTTCGCGCGGTCTCTGCGCGACGTGCTGGCGGATACGCATCCCCTGGGGCTGCTGAGCCACCTGGCGACCGAGGAGAAAGCCGGCTCCCTGGGCATCTACACGGCATTCCAGGACGGCTTCGCGCGTCTGCTCTTTCCGGAAATCCGCGGCGCTTTCGACCGGTTCGTGGAGAGCGGGGACTGGGGCCTTATCGAGGAAGCCCGCGTCGCGGGACACAACCGTTTGCTGGGAATGGCGAGAGAGTTGACCGAACTGGAAAACGGCTCCGGGGAAGAAAACGACGAAGAGGCCCGGAAACGCATAGAAACAGTTTTGATAAATCCTCTCTATTGTGATAATTACGTTCCAAGTGACTGATACTTCTCCTGAACTTCGGTCGGATGCGTTCGGAAACAAAGGGGTGGGCCCGTGCCTTTGAGGGAAATTGCTCCCGAGCAATTGAAAATAGGCATGTTCATAGTACTCCGCCTGCCATGGTGGAAACACCCTTTTCTTGTGAATTCCTTCAAAATTCTGACGGTTAAGCAGCTTGAGACCATCAGGTCCCTTCGGTTGGACAAGGTCATCTACGATTCCGATCGGAGCGACGTTCAGGCCGGACCGCGTCCCACCCTCGTCTCGGAAAGTCCTCCCCCCGAGGAGAGAGAGGAGGAAGGCGAATTTTATTCCGAAATGCGGAAAATAAAGGAAAAGAAGCTCGATTTCCTGCGCCGCAAACAGGAGATGCTCCGACAGTGCGACCGAAAGTACAATGAGAGTCTGAAGAACGTCAGCGATATCACTCGCGAAATCTCGGCGGGAAACCCGGATGCCGTGAAAAGGGCCGGCGCGCTCATCGGCGACATGGTGGACATCCTGAAGGGAGAGGCCGAGACGGTGATGGTTCACCTGATCAACACCCAGGAGATGGAACGCATCACGCTGTTCCATGCCCTCAATGTGTGCATCCTCGCGCTCATCGTGGGGCGGGATCTGGGCCTTAATCAGGAACAGCTCAATGCCTTGGGGATGGGCGCTCTGATCCACGACATCGGCAAAGCCAAGATCCCCAAAAAAGTGATCCTCAAAAAGCCCCCGCTGACCAAGGCCGAGGAAACGTTCCTGCACATGCACCCCGAATACGGATACGAGATCGCCTCCCGGCTTTCCAACATTTCACAGGACTCGCTCACCATCATCATGCAGCACCACGAATCTCTCGCGGGCACCGGGTATCCCGAATCGCTCAGCGGAGACCGTATTCACCCGTTGTCGCTGATCGCTTCGATCGCCAATATCTATGACAATCTGTGCAACTGGAATCCGGAGGGAAAAATCACCCCTCACGAGGCGGTGCGGCTCATGTACCAGTACAACAGGCAGGACGTTCCCATGAAGGTGCTGGAGTCCTTCATTCGGGCCATCGGGGTTTACCCGCCGGGGACGCTCGTCGAACTCTCCGACGGACAACGGGGGATCGTCCTGTCCACCGATAAAAAGAAACGATTGAAGCCCGTTATCCTCGTTTACAGCGAGGAGGAACCCATCGATGGCCCCATTATCCTTGACGCGGCTCTGGAAAACGTGGATGTTGTCGCGACCTTGAGTGCCGAAGACCTGACGAAGAAGGAGTTCGAATATCTCCGCCCCGACCGGGGAGTAGGGTTCTACGTACACAGGGAAAAATAAGAAAGGTAGTTTTTACTGTCACATGCTTTCAAAGGAACTGTTAAACAGCGTAGAACACCCCAGCCGTTATCTCGGGAACGAAAAGAACGTCGTAAAAAAACCGTGGGATTCAGTTGACCTGCGTTTCGCACTCGCGTTTCCCGATTTGTATGAAATCGGCATGTCCCATTACGGGCTTTCCGTGCTCTATCACCTGCTCAACCGGGAGGATGCCGTTCTCGCCGAACGCGTCTTTGCGCCCGGCCACGACCTGGAGGAGCTTCTGGAGAAAAGCGGGAAACCGCTCACTTCGCTCGAATCCGACCGACCGCTCCGCTCCTTCGACGTGGTGGGTTTCAGCCTGCAGTACGAACTTTCGTACACGAACGTGATCCACATGCTGAAGCTCTCCGGCATTCCTCTGGAAGCGGCGGAAAGAACGGAACGTGATCCGCTGGTGATCGCCGGCGGTCCGTGCGCGTTCAATCCGGAACCCGTGGCCGACTTTTTGGATGCCGTGCTGATCGGCGACGGAGAAGAAGCGCTTCCGCGTATGGTCCGCATCATCGCGGAAGGCAAACGCGGAGGAGCGTCGAAACGGGAAATCCTCCACGCGCTGACGCGCATCAGAGGGGTCTACGTGCCTTCCCTGTTTCGGCCCGTCTACGGAACCGACGGCAGGATCGAAGTCGTTGAACCCCTGCTTCCGGGTTACGATTACGTGGAGAAAGCCATTGTGGCCGATCTCGAAGAAGCGCCCGCGCCCGACGCTCCCCTTGTGCCCTGCTTGAAGATCGTTCACGACCGGCTGAACGTCGAAGTGGCGCGAGGGTGTACCCGCGGCTGCCGATTCTGCCAGGCCGGCATGATCTACCGGCCGGTGAGGGAACGATCGCCCAAAAAAGTGATGGACCTGGCCCGGCGCGCCTTGGCCGCCACCGGATTTCAGGACCTGAGTCTTCTGTCGTTGAGTACCGGCGACTATTCCTGTCTGGAGCACCTCATCACCCGCCTCATGGAAGAATTGAGCGGAGAGCATACGGCGGTGAGTTTGCCCTCGCTGAGGGCGGGGTCCCTGAGCGAGGAAACCATGCGCCAGATCAAGCGGGTCCGCAAAACGGGTTTCACGCTGGCGCCCGAAGCGGGCACCGACCGGCTGCGCAGGGTCATCAACAAGGGAATCACCGAAGAAGAAATTCTGGGGACGGTGGAAAAGGCGTTCGGCTTGGGGTGGAACCTTCTGAAACTCTATTTCATGATCGGTCTCCCCACCGAAACGCAGGACGACGTGGAGGCCATAGTGCAACTGGCCCGCAAGGCGCTTTCCCTGGGCGGGAAAAAGAAGAACGTCAACGTGAGCGTGGCCCAGTTCGTCCCCAAGTCGCACACGCCGTTCCAGTGGCACGGACAGGAAAGTCTGGAATCGGGCATCGAAAAGCTGGAGTTCCTGAAAAAGAGGATCAAGGGGCCGGGACTCAATACCAAATGGAACAAACCCGGCATGAGTCAGGTGGAAGGCATCCTGGCGCGAGGCGACCGCCGTACGTCCCTCATTCTGCGGGAGGCGTATCGGAACGGATGCAGATTCGACGCCTGGAGCGACTTTTTCCGTTACGGCATGTGGATGGAGGCGGTGGAAAAAGCGGGGCCCGTAGTCGGAGAGTTGGCGCGGGGAGCGCGCGGCAGCGACGAGGCGCTGCCCTGGGATCACCTCCATTGCGGCGTCGATAAATCCTACCTGGCCGCGGAATACGAAAAGGCCCTCGCCGAGCAGCCGAGCCCCGATTGTCGTGCGGGGTGCCGCAATTGCGGCATATGCGACCATAGCACCGTCAAGATGGTCATCCACGGCGCCGGAGAAGAAATCCCTCCGGCCGCTCCGGTTCCGGAGCCTCCCGAAGCAGCGATCCATCGGTACGAAGTGCGTTTCTCCAAGACCGGCCCGGCGGCCTATCTCGGCCACCTGGAAATGGCCGGCGTGATTCATCGGGCCCTGCGCCGCGCCGCAATGCCGCTCCGCTTTTCGGAAGGGTTCCATCCCATGCCCAAGGTTTCCTTCCCGGAAGCCCTTCCGGTGGGAATGGAGAGTCTGGACGAGATCATGGGGATCGATCTCTTCAGGCCCATCGATCCCGCCGCAGCCAAGGAAGCGCTGAACCGCGAGCTGCCCGAGGGTCTTTCCATTCTGTCCGTGGAAAAGGCCTTGCCCGGCGGGAGGAAAATTTTCTGGGTCGAATATACCGTGCAGGGCGATCTGGAGAAGCTCGACGATGCTCGGGCCGCTGAATTCGACCGTTCCGCGGATTTCGTCGTAGGCGTGCAGCGGAAAAAAGGAGTTTCCTTTGTAGACCTGAAACAGGCGATCGACGAATTGAGTCGTGACAACGGATCATTGAAGTTTAGGGTTGATCGCCGGAACGGTTTCCATTTAAAACCATGGGACGTACTCAAGAACGTCTACAAACTTGAAGAAGAAGACAGGTCCCGGTTCTCCTACACAAAGTCCATGGTGGTATATGGATATGAGGAAGGCCGTTCCCCATGCCGTCCGAACTCATTATAAATTCCCGCCCCTATGAAACGCGCATCGCGCTCGTGGAAAACGGCGCGGTGGTTGAATTCTACGTGGAGCGCCAGAAGGGCCAGGGGATCACCGGCAACATCTACAAGGGCCGAGTGATACGTGTGCTCCCCGGCATGCAGGCCGCTTTCGTCGACATCGGCCTGGAAAAAGCCGCGTTCCTCTATGTAACGGACGTGGTGAACGATTTCCAGGAATTCGAACGCATGATGCTGCAGCATGGGGAGGATGAAACGGTCGAGGAAGACCTGGAGATGAACGACACGGGTTCGGAAAGACTGATGCAGGAACCGTCTTTCCTCATCCAGGACCTCCTCCACGAGGGCCAGGAGATTCTGGTGCAGGTGGCGAAAGAGCCCCTGGGGACCAAAGGCGCGCGCGTCACCACGCATATCTCCCTGCCCGGCCGCAACCTCGTCCTGATGCCCATGATGGATCACGTGGGCGTTTCCCGCCGTATTGAAGACGAGAACGAACGGCGCAGGCTGAAGGATCTCGTCCGCAGCATCAAGATGAACGGCTTCGGGTACATCGTGCGTACTGCGGGGGAGGGTTCGGATGAGGCGAAATTCCGGTCCGAAATGACCTTCCTGCACAAACTGTGGGAGACGATCCAGAAGAACCAAAAGACGTCCAGCGCCCCGCAGCTCATTCACAAGGATCTGAGCATCACGCTGCGTGCCGTGAGGGACCTCTTCACCAAGGAAGTGGACAAGCTGATCACCGATTCCCCCGAAGAGTACGAAAATGTCCTTACCTTTGTCAGGACCTTCATTCCCCGGATGAACAACGCCGTGGAGCTCTACACGGGAAGCGAATCGATCTTCGACAAGTATGGAATCGAAGTGGAAATCAGCCGCGCCCTCAATAAAAAAGTGTGGCTCAAGAGCGGCGGTTACATCGTTATCGAGATGACCGAGGCCCTGACGAGCATCGACGTGAACACCGGCCGGTTCGTGGGCAAGCGAAACCTTGATGAAACCATTCTGAAGACCAACCTGGAGGCGGTGAAGGAAATCGCCTACCAGCTCAGGTTGCGCAACATCGGCGGACTGATCGTTATCGATTTTATCGACATGGAGCGGGAATCCGATCGGGAAAAGGTATTCAACTCCCTCAAGGAAGCGCTCAAGAAAGACAAGAGCAAGACCAGTGTGGCCCGCATGTCGGAATTCGGTCTTATCGAAATGACACGCAAACGTACCCGGGACAACATCAACCGCTTCCTCAGCGAAGACTGCTTCTACTGCGACGGACGCGGAACGCTCAAGTCCAAGACCACCATCTGCTACGAAATTCTGAGGGCCATCGAGCGGGAGGCACGGGAAATTCCCGGACAGAACCTCTATCTTCGTGCTCATCCCCAGATATCGGAGATGCTCCTGGACGAAGAGAACCAACATATCGAATACCTGGAAAGAAGAATAAAAAAAGACATCGTGATCCGGGCGCACGAGGCGTTGCATTACGAACAGTACACCATCGGAGCCTACTGATCCCCCGCGGCAATCCTCCCGGATCGACGCCCGCTGAAGCGGCCGGCCGATTCCCTGCCCTCCTTATCCGAAAATCTTCCCCTGAGATCGGATGACTACCCATTTCTTTCCAATTACCTTAAAAATTCTTCATTTCCGTTGCCGTAACCGTTAATTTTGATAATCATAACAATACCCGTTTATTATTGCCTTGAACGAACGATATAAGATACAAAGGGCAGTGTTACACTCTGTGAAGGGAATGTCCGTTCTCCGAACGGTATCTTCCCTTCCGAAAGCGATTCCCGGCAGAGAAAATCGATCAGGCTCCATTCGGAGGCGTGCGGCCTCGGCAGCGTCGCTTTCCGAAAACAATCCGAATGAAGACGGCACGTATCGGAGAGGGTAGAAAGAGATGAAAAGACCCTTGAGGGCTCTCATTGTCGAAGACTCGGAAGACGATGCGTTACTTCTCCTGAAGGAACTCCAACGGGCAGGGTTCGAGCCCATCCACGAGCGGGTGGAAACGCCTGAAGCATTCACGAAAGCCCTCGAAACGGAGCGGTGGGATATCATCATCGCCGACTTCGTCATGCCCCGGTTCAGCGGGCTCGAAGCCCTGCGGATCGTCAACGAAATGAACCAGGACGCTCCGTTCATCGTGCTTTCCGGCCTGATCAGGGAAGACGAGGCGGTGGAAGCCATGCGTGCGGGGGCCAAGGATTTCATTGTAAAAGGGAAATGGGCCCGTCTCATCCCGGCCGTGGAGCGCGAGTTGCACGATGCCGACGAACGGCGGAAACAGCGGCGGACCGAAGCGGCCCTTCTGGAAAGCGAGACGCGGTATCGCTCCATTTTCGAGCACAGCGCGGACGGCATGAGCATCTCCCGACCGGACCCGAAAAGCGGCAAATGGAGGATTATCGACTGCAACGCCGCCTTTGTCGGCATGTCGGGAAGGATCAGGGAAGAACTGCTCGCTTCGACCGACGTGAGGGATTTTCAGGAGGACGGCGATGGCCCGGGGGAAAGCGGGAAGCCCACGGTCTTCGATGTGCAAATGCCGCAGAAAAGGTTGTTTTCCTGGAAGCGGCCCGACGGAAGAGAAAATTACATCGAATCGATAGCAGTTCCCTTTTTCGGGACGGATCATCAGCTGATGCTCGTCATCGACAGGGACGTGACCGAGCAGGCACGGGCCGAAGCCAATGTGCGGCACCTGAACACCGTGCTGCGCGCGGTGAGGAACGTGAACCAGCTCATTTTTCACGAGAAAAACCGAAAGGTACTGCTCAAGACGATCTGTGACAATTTTACCGAGAATCGTGGATACAGCTTTGCCTGGATTTCTCTCTACAATGCGTCCGGTAAGATCGGCGAACTCCTCACTTCGGACATGGAGAGCGAGCACGACGGTTTTTTTGTCGAAATGATAGAAGCCATGGCGGAGGCGTGCGAACTGAACATGCCGGCGGAACCGGAAGTGCTGGTGATCGAAAACGGCCGGCCGCAGTGCATCACGTGCCCATTGTGCCGCAGGTTCCCGTTCGACCGACGGATGCTGGTGAGACTGGCGTACGAAGGAGAAGTTTTCGGTGCGCTCGGAGTATCGGTGCCGGGAAATTTGGTCATCGATGCCGAGGAACAGGCCCTGTTCGGGGAAGCGGCCGGCGACATCGGACTCGCACTGCACAGGATGCGGGCGGAAGAAGAACACCGGTCGATGAAACAGGAGAAAACAAAGCTGGAAACCCAGCTGCGACAGGCGCAGAAACTCGAAACCATCGGCACGTTGGCAGGGGGAATCGCCCACGATTTCAACAACGTGCTTTTCCCGATAATCGGATATACCGAGCTTGCGCTGGAAGACCTGGACCCGGCCAGTCCCGTGCGCAGGAACCTGAACGAGGTGCTCAAGGCCTCTCTCCGAGCCAAGGAACTTATCGGCCAGATCCTTACCTTCAGCCGCCGCACCGAGCAGGCACGAAACCCCCTCAAAATCGGTTCCGTGGTCAACGAGGCCATGAAATTACTGCGGGCGTCCATACCCTCCAGCATACGGATGGAAAAGGATTTTCAACCGAACCCGGGCGCCATCATGGCGGACGCGACGCAGATACACCAAGTGATAATGAATCTATGCACCAATGCCTTTCAGGCTATGGGAGAGAATGGCGGAGTTCTGGCCGTCTCTCTGCAGAACGTGGATATGGATGTGGACTATACGGATACGAACCTCTCCATGAAACCCGGACCGTACATAAAACTGAGCGTGAGCGACACGGGCCATGGAATGACGCATGACGTCGTGGAAAGAATTTTCGAGCCTTTCTTCACGACGAAGCCGTCCGGGCAGGGCACGGGGATGGGGCTCTCGGTGGTGCACGGCATCGTCAAGAGCCACGGCGGGAGCATCTCGGTGTACAGTGAGCCCGGCATTGGCACCACGTTCAACGTCTACCTCCCCCGCATTGGGAGCCTCGAATCCTCGCGGGAGGAAAAACCGCAACCGGTTATCCCCGGAGGGAAGGAACGCGTCCTTCTGGTCGACGACGAGGAGATGATCGTCGCCATGCTGAAGGAGGCGCTGGAACGAATGGGTTACCGCGTGGATGCCCGTACCGACAGCAGGCATGCGCTCGAATCGTTCGAAAAGGACCCCTTCGCGTATGATATGGTGATTTCCGACCAGACGATGCCCGTTTTGTCCGGCATGGAGCTGGCGGAAAAAATGCAGCGGTTGAGGCCGGACATCCCGATTATCCTGTGCACGGGGTTCAGCGAGAGGATAAACAGAGAGATGGGGGTGGGGGCCGGTTTTCGGGAATGCATCATGAAACCCGTGGTCAAGAGCGAACTCGCCCTGGCCATGCGCCGTGTGTTGGACAATCGATAGAGGAAAGACCGAGTGGGCGCCAACGTTCTGATAATCGACGACGATCTGTCGCTTTCCCAGTTGCTGGTCAAGACCGTTCAGCGGCTGGGGCACTCCGCGTCGTTCGTCCTCACCCTGGCCGAAGGACTGGAACGTGTCCGCACCGGGGGGTACGACGTCGTCTTTCTGGACGTCAATCTTCCGGACGGCAGTGGCTTGAGTATCATTCCCGAACTCAGGGAAACGATATCGGCCCCCGAGGTGATCATCATCACCGGGGCGGGAGACCCCGACGGCGCCGAGCTGGCCATCAGAAGCGGCGCCTGGGACTACATACAGAAACCGTCGTCGCTCAAAGCCATGTCGCTTCCGCTCATGCGGGCGCTGGAATACCGCAAGGAAAAGAGGAAAAACAGACCGGACGTCGATTTCCGGGCCGAGGGAATCGTTGCGCGGAGTCCTCGCATGAAGGGAGCCCTGGATCAGCTCGCCCAGGCGGTGGACAGCAAGGCAAATCTGCTCATTACGGGGGAAACGGGGACCGGAAAGGAACTCTTTGCCCTGGCTCTCCACCGGAACAGCGGCCGTGCGCAGAAACCCTTCGTCGTTGTCGATTGCGCATCGCTTCCCGAAACGCTGGTGGAGAGCCTGCTCTTCGGGCATGAAAAGGGAAGTTTTACCGGCGCCAGCCAGGTGCAAACCGGTCTTATCAAACAGGCGGACGGCGGCACCCTGTTTCTGGACGAAATAGGCGAACTGCCGTTGGCCGTCCAGAAGTCGTTCCTCCGGGTGCTTCAGGAAAAAAAGTTCCGCTCCATCGGCGGCTCCCAGGAAGTGGAGAGTAATTTTCGACTCGTCTCGGCGACCAATCGCGATCTCGCCCGCATGGTGGAAGCCGGAATTTTCAGGGAAGACCTC
This sequence comes from uncultured delta proteobacterium, assembly GCA_963826125.1. Taxonomy (GTDB): domain Bacteria; phylum Desulfobacterota; class Desulfarculia; order JACQYL01; family CAWGVV01; genus CAWGVV01. Next base: position 524,198 of record CAWGVV010000002.1, read on the forward strand.
TTTTTCCGTATCCGTTCGATTTGTATCGAACTCCCCCCTTTGAGGGAGCGCAACGGAGACCTCTCGGAACTGGTCGGATACCACCTGCAGCGGCTCTGCATGAGCTACGGAATAGATAAAAAGCAGGTCTCCCCGGAGTTCCTCGATCTCCTGGACGAATACTCCTGGCCCGGAAACGTCCGCGAGCTTGTCAACACCCTGGAAATGGCCTTGGCCGCTTCGCACGGCGAGCCTACCCTGTTTCCCCTGCATCTGCCCATGGGGCTCCGGGTGAAACTGAAAAGGGCGTCGGTTGCTTCCACCGAGCAGGTCGATGCTCCGGAGGAGGAACGGAGCGAGGGCAGGCCGCTGCCGTCCCTGAAGGATTTTCAGGAGCAAAACGAAAAACAGTACCTGCGGGAACTGCTGCGTATCGCCGATGGAAACATCGGGGAGGCGTGCAGAATATCGGGTCTTTCCCGTTCCCGACTCTACGCCCGCCTCCAAAAGCTCCGGTTGTCCCGAAAGGGCTGATCCCCGTTTCTATTTTTCGCGTCCCGTTTTTGGGACGGCATCCCGTTTTCAGGACACTGTCCTAAAAAGAGGACAGTTTGCTTTCACGCCTTTCGCGCCCAAAAAACCAATCCGGCCACAACTTCCCGTATTACCGAGTAAATCTGTCCAGTCGCGGTGCACGCAAAGTTGGCATGTTCCTTGTTTATGGTGTGTTCGGAGAAGGTTCAGACAGGAAAAATCGGGCGCTGGGATTTGTGCACATGATCAACGTACTCATCTATTCCGGTAAAACGCGAGAAGCTACGGAAGCGCTCATGAGAGCGATACAATTCATCGTCCCCACGGAACAGTGCCGCTGTTGCTTCAGCACCGTGGAGCTTGCGCTGTGCCTGCGCCAACCAAGGAGCACCCCGGTTCTCGGCATCTTGATGGCAGGCAGCAGGAATGACCTTGCGGAACTTCTGGCGATGAAGGACCTCCTCAGGGACATGGAATTGATCGTGATCCTCCCTGATCGGGCCGAAGAAACCGTCTCCATGGCCCACGGTCTTCGGCCGCGATTCCTCTCCGATAACGAGGAACGGGGATGCGTCGCAGCGGTGATGGCCAAAATGCTCAATAAAGCGCGAACGTGGACGTGAGAAAAGAGACCGTTCCCGATGCAGGGCCGCGAAAAAACGGGCCGGGGGAGAATTTCGAGCGTCGGCGGTATCGAAGGGCAGCCGGAGCCAGGCCGGGAACGGCATAGGCGACACGAGGGAGAGATCTTTGCGGTGTATGGAGATCGGATGCCTTTTCCCCGGGAATCATGCGGAAAACGCAATTCCGAAAGAAAAATGCCGATCCGAGGGAAGTTCAAGGAACGAATGTCGCCGGAATAAGGGCCCGCGCCGCAGGGGAAGCCACTCCGGGCCTCCTGCCGGATGTACCCGCGCTGAAAACAGGGTGTGAAATGCTTGTGGTATCCCATGATTTTAAAGGACTCGAGATCCGGTTTTCAGCGGCCCCGGCGAACATCGATCGCGTGATCGATTATGCCCGGCTCTTTCTGGAAAAGGAGTGTCCCGTGCCGCAAATCCCCTGTATCGTGACGCTCATGCGGGCGGCTCTCAGCAATGCAGTGTCCCATGGGTGCGGCGCGGATCCTGCAAGGACGGTTTCGTGCAGTGTGAAGGTGGAGAAGGGATTTCTCATGGTTGAGGTGGAGGACGAAGGTCCCGGTTTCAACTGGCGATCCCGGTTGAATACTTCGGATGACGAGAATCCCGAAAAGAGACACGGCATCGATCTCTTGAAAAAATATGCCACCAATCTGACCTACAACGAATCCGGGAACCGGCTGTGTATTCGAAAGAAACTGGATTGAGACGGCATGGTTCGCGGTTGATTGAGGCGCCGGTGAATCCGCACGACGGGAACATAACCGCAGAGGTCGTTCGAAAAAACATGCGTGACGGCAAAGACCCAAGGGAAATCTTACCCGAAGGTGCGCAACCCGTGGAGAAAGGAACGCTCCGCATCGGTGGCGAGCTGTGGTCCACGGCCATGGAAGGGGCTCCTTACGGCCTGTGGCAGTGGGACCTGCGCGCGAACATCCTGACGGTCAATTCCCAATGGGCGGAAAGGCTCGGATATCCGGACGGAATCGGACCTTTCCTCACTATCCCCGCATGGCGGGACCGGATGCATCCTGATGATTTTCAGAGAATGCGGCAGGCGATGCGCGACCATTTTGTGGGGAGAACGCCCGGGTTCGAGTGCAAGTATCGCATACGAGGAAAAGACGGCCGCTGGAAATGGGTCCAGGCCCGGGGAAAAATTGTGAGCCGGGATGCGGCGGGCTGCGCATTGCAGGTGGCGGGTACGCAGCTGGAAATTACCGATCTGGTGGAAGCCGAGGAGGCCCTCCTTTCCGCCAACGGGGAACTGGAGTCGACCAACCGGCAATTGGAAGCCGCCATCGAGCACGCCAACAGGCTGGCGCTTACGGCCGAACTCGCCAACCAGGCCAAGAGCGAGTTCCTCTCCCACATGAGCCACGAAATCCGTACCCCGCTCAACGCCATCATCGGCATGGCCGAGCTGCTCACGGAAACTCCACTGAACGAAGAACAGAACCGTTACGTGAATATCTTCCAGACAGCGGGTGAAGACCTGCTGAACATCCTCAACGATATCCTGGATCTCTCCAGAGTGGAGAGGGGGGCCATAGAGTTCGAATGTGCCTCCTTCGACATTCGCGAGGTGGTCGCCAAGGTATGTGAAATACTGGGAGGAAAGGCTCGGGAGAAGGGTCTGGCCCTGAGGAGCCGAATCGATGAATCCGTGCCCTCCATGGTCGTCGGCGATCAACAGCGGCTGCGGCAGATATTGTTCAACCTGGCGGGCAACGCGCTGAAGTTCACTCACCGGGGAAGCGTCGACATCGAAGTCGGACTCCCGACAAGCGGGGAGCTGCCTCCTCGTCCGGACACGGATGGTTTGGGAGAAGACTCCGTAACCGTACTTTTCAAGGTGATCGATACGGGGATCGGCATTTCGGACGATAAACTGGAAACCGTTTTCGACAGTTTCACCCAGGCCGATTCCTCAACCACGCGCCTCTACGGCGGTACCGGGCTGGGACTGGCCATTTCCCGCAAACTCGTGGAACTCATGGGCGGCACCATCCGGGTCGAAAGCGTTCTCGGACAGGGAACCGTTATGACTTTCACGATGCCCTTTTCCCTGACTGATACACAATTTCCGGCCCATTTCGATGCGGCGGTCTGTATCCGGCCGAAGCGGGCGGAACATTCCGAAACGGTTTTCCCCGAAAAGGGGCCAAGGGCATTGCTGAAAAGACCGCTGCGCATCCTGTTGGCCGAGGACCACGAACAAAATGCGGTTCTGGTGAAAGCCTACCTGAAAGACGCCATCTTCGAAACGGAAGTGGCGGAAGACGGCAAGCAGGCGGTGGATATGTTCATAAACGGGAGCTATGATCTGGTGCTCATGGACATGCAGATGCCGGTAATGGACGGTTTCGACGCCGCGCGTTCCATCCGCCTCTGGGAAAAGAAGCAAGATCGTGCCCGCACGCCGATTCTCGCCTTGTCCGCGTATTCCCTGCCGAAAGAGCAGAGGAAAAGCCTGGAGTCGGGGTGCGACTTTCATTTGACGAAACCCGTCAAAAAAGCCGAACTCATCGCCGCTATTCAAAGGTACGTCCAGGTGGTTCCCTCCCCGGCGGAGAAAGTATGCCGGGGCGCCGTTTCAGATGAGGATCCCGCCATCGTGCACGTGGACCCCGATCTGAAAGACCTTATTCCCGACTTCATCCAAAGCTATCACAAGGATGTGGAAACCATTCTTGATTTGCTCGGAAGGGCGGATTTCCCCGCCATTCGGGTTATGGCACACAGCATGAAAGGAGTAGGGGCGGGCTACGGTTTCCAACGGATCACCGACATCGGAAAAGAGATGGAAACGGCGGCCGGGGCAGGTGAAGGCGTGAAAATCCACGAGCTTGCCCAAAGTCTTGCGCACTACTTGGCAAAGGTGAAGGTAACCTACGATGCATGAGCGGCCCCGCGGTATTGACATATTCATTAGAACGTTTGGTTGAGGATTTTTCATGGATCAAGCCGGCAGGATACTCGTTGTCGACGATGACCAGCGTATCCGATCCCTTCTCGCGGCCATTCTGAGGGCCCACAGCTACGAAGTGCTTTCCGCTGGAAGCGGTCGCGAAGCGTTGGACATTGCATTCAGCTCGCAGCCGGACCTAGTCCTGCTCGATTTCGTCATGCCTGAAATGAACGGCTTTGAGGTTCTGGACCAACTCAAGGCCAACGTGATTACCCGCATGGTGCCCGTGATCATGATCACCGCCCTGAGCGACACGCCGACCAGGGTCCTGGCGCTGGAAAAGGGCGCGGACGATTTTCTGGCCAAGCCGTTCGATCGGACCGAACTCTACGCCCGCGTTAAATCGCTGCTGAAGGTAAAAGCCTACAACGATCTCATGTCCGACAACCAGCGGCTCCTGGAAGAAGAGGTCAACAAAAAGACCCGGCAGCTCTATGCGGCCATGGAGAAGCTGAAACGTTCCTCCCTCGACACCATCCATCGTCTTTCCCGGGCCGCGGAATCGCGCGATAACGAGACGGGCGCCCACCTGGAGCGGATGAGCAGATATTCGGCCATTGTGGCGCGCCGGCTGGGACTCGGACCCGAAATCGTGGAGCGGATACTTCACGCCTCGCCCATGCACGACATCGGAAAAATCGGCATCCCGGACCACATTCTGCTCAAGCCCGGTAAGCTGGATGCGACGGAATGGGAGATCATGAAAAAACACACGGTGATCGGGGCGCGCATCCTGGAAGGTTCCCAGGTGGGGACTATCCGCATGGCGGAGACGATTGCCCTGGTGCATCATGAAAAATGGGATGGAAGCGGCTATCCCTCGGGGTTGAAGGGAAAGAAGATCCCCCTGATCGGCCGGATAGTGGCCATTGCGGACGTATTCGACGCGCTGAGTTCCGTACGGCCGTACAAGAAGGCGTTCCCGCTGGAGCAATGCTTTCGCATTATCGAAGAGGGCCGGGGCGGCCATTTCGACCCCGAGGTGGTGGAGGCGTTCATGGCCGAAGAGAAAGCAATCATGCGCGTACAGGAAGCGTACGAGGACGTATTCGATAAAACGGACGCCGTCGGTTACCGACGGCTTGCCGCGGTATCCGGCGGTTGAATTCCATGAGTCAGACTCCTCACACCCTGGAGGACCCGGCGGTGAAAAGCGCCGTCCGGGACATGAAACCGACCATTCTCATAGTGGATGACGACGTCCGCTTCCGCCGCCTGATTCAGGGGATACTGGAAAAGGAGGGCTATGCGACCGTCGCCGCGCAAAGCGGAACGGACGGTATCGCGGCTGCCGAAAAGCTGAAGCCGGACATCATCTTCCTGGACATTTACATGCCGGAGACGAACGGCATCGAAGTGTGCAAACGCCTCAAGGAAAAAGATTCCACTCGGGACATTCCCGTCATTTTCGTTACCGTCAATACGGATGACACGATCCTGAAAGAGGCCTTCGACGCCGGATGCCTGGACTATATCCATAAGCCCCTCAACCGCGTGGAACTGCTGGTGCGAACCGAGCACGTGCTGTTGCGCGCCCTCCATCTCCGCCTGGCGCTCCAGGAAGAAAAAATGCGCGGCATCGCCGAGCTTGCCCGAACGGTTTGCCACGAGTTGAGCCAGCCCATGCAGGTGATCCTGGGATATTCGGAATTGCTGCTCCCGGAATTGTCCAAGGACCACCCTTTCCACCCCATGCTGGAAGCCATTACCGAGCAGATCGGGCGCATGAGGGAGATCACCGCCAAAATCACGCACATCACCCGATATGAGATCATAGAACACGCCGGATGCGCTCCATTCATCAACCTGGACAAGGCATCGGACTCCGTCGACGTACCGGAAAACAGGTAGTTTCGACAACGGACACGGAACCAGCCTCCGGAAATCAATCTTTGGCCGGATTTTTGCTCGATCTATCCTGCAACCAAAGAGGGGGTTTTGAGTTCGAAAAAAGCGGATTTACGGTTTCCCCGGTTAAGTGGCCTTTATCAGGGATAATTTCCGGGAGGACGGCATGTTTCCCGCGAGGGGCCGCATGGACGAGTTACAAAAAGGCGAACACCGGAGCGGATCGGATTTCACAATGGAAATTCAGGACCGGTCGGGTTTCTCTTCCGGTAACATTTCCGGACCCTCCGACAATGTGTTCGACGAAAAGAACGCCTTCCTGGTCGTTCTCGATCCGGAGGGAAAAATCCTCTCCGCCAATCGGTTTTTTGCGTTCGCCATGGGGTGCTCCCAGGAAGGCCTGAAAGGCGTGCGCTTTTCCGAACGTTTTCTCGTCCCCGAAGACGTCGCTGCCTTCGAAAAGTACGTCTATTCCGCCTCCCGCACGCTGATCCCGCAAAAATTCACCATCACCTTCCTGCTCAAGAAAGGCAACCGTGCCATGGTTACCTGTTCGCTTGTGTCCCTCATGGGGAAAAACTGGAACGTGGAGAGCCTGGTACTCTTCGGGGTGAAATCGAACGGTGGAAAGACGCCTCCCGAAACGGAATGATCGGTGCAATGGTTGCGCGGAAACGGCGCCTGTGCATAATGGGGGTGCATCGCATGGGATGCGGAGAAACGGAACACGACAACCCCCGGCAAGGAGGCAAAGGATGGCAAAGGTGACTGTGGTGGCGCGCGCCAAGGCGCAACCGGAAAAAGTGGAAGAACTGAAAAAGGAACTCCTCCTTCTCGTGCGGGAGGTACGCAAGGAAGAAGGCTGCCTCAACTACGACCTGCATCAGGAGAACGCGAACCCCTCGACGTTCCTTTTCTACGAAAACTGGAAAGACATGAAAGCCCTGGAGACGCATCGAACGCAGCCCCACATGAAGGCTTTCGTCTCCAAAGCCAAGGATCTTCTGGCCGCCCCTCTGGAGGTAACCCTTTGCACCATGGTGAGTGAACCCGCCTAGGCGGGCCGGAACTTCTCCCGCGGCTCATCCGCCGAAGCTGTAAGTTCTCTCCCGGCAGCACGGGCTGTCCGTCCGTGCTGCCGGCGGTCGATCTTTTTCGGACCGGGGGAACGCGACGTTATTTCTCGTTCTGCCCGAAGTCGTCGGCGTCCACGATCTCATACCCGGACGCCGCCAGGGTGGGACGGGTGTAGACGAACAGAATCTCGCACGGTTCGTCAAAGGGGTTGTAGAGCCAGTGGGGCGCACCCCGGGGAACCCAGATGGTGTCGCCCTTGACCAGCTCTCGGTCGGGGTCGTTCCCCACGCCGCCGATCCCTTTCCCCGACAGGATGTACATGATTTCCTCGGCTTTGTCGTGGATGTGCTTCTTGTGATAGGAAGTGCCCGGTTCGAATTTGCAGTAGGCGAAAGTGATGTCCTCCGCCCCGACCGTGTCTTTGTCCACCAGAACCACGCGCAGGGATCGTTCCAGGTCTTTTATGGGCTCGATCCGTCCGTCTTCCAGCTTCAGAATGTGTTTGGATTCCACGTCTTCCCCTCTCTTTTTTCCGGCGTAAGGGTAGGTGCGATGCGGTAAAATCAGTATAGACTATAGCAAAGGGTCCCCGCCGCATCAAATCCTAACGCTATCGGCAGAGGAAAAATTCTTGACGTACCGCCCCCGGGTGAAGTATAAACAAACGTAATGGAACGTGTACTCACTCATCCCTTGCTCACCCTGACGACGACCACTGTCCGCCGCGATGCGAATGTCCTCGGTTGCTGGTGGTGGTGTGGCAAGGCGGTGGGAAGCGTCGCTTAGACCGGTACACATACCTCTCCAGCGATAATTCGGGCCCACCGTCGATCATTCGACGGTGGGCTTTTTGTTTTTGTAGCGCCGCCCAAGGCGGCGGCTAAAGGGTCGGGATGAACGGGCGTAACAAAAAAAATCATTTGCATCCCCTCTGTGACCGGGTCTCAGCCATGGTGGGGGAAGTCCCCCCACCCCCCCTTTGGCAAAGGGGGGGGTTTTTATTTCTGCCCTACTCCCGGCCTTTTCCTTTACACGCTTCGCCGCGCCTTGTGCGTCGTTTGCCTCTCTCGGCACCGATGGACTCATCCGTTCCCGTAACACCGCGTTGAGCCTTCCCCAAATCAGCTCCTGCTCCTGGTGGTGGTTCGAGCCATCGGCGGTGGGGTGTGCTCCGTAGAAGCGGAGCGTAATCCGGCAGGAAACCGGAGCCCATCGCCGAACGCGGCGATGGGCTTTTTTTATTTTTCAGGAGGAGAGAAATGGAAACTTTGTATGTTCGAAGCAGCGAACGGTTGGCGGATACGGAAACGCCGGTATCGGCCTATCTGAAAATGTGCCGGGAAAGGCCCGATTCCTTCCTGCTCGAAAGCGTCGAGACCAAGGACGTCACCGGGCGGTATTCCATCGTGGCCTTCGATCCCGTCTTCACCATGGAACTGCGCTGCGAAGAAGCGGTGGTGCAGGAAAACGGCGTAACCGCCGTGCACGAACCCGGAATCTTTTTCGAACTCGTCAGGCAGGCCCTGGCCCGGTACACCCTGGCCCCCCTACCCTCGCTGCCCGCCGTGGGGTCGCTCATGGGCTTTATCGGCTATGACGCCGTCCGGCTCATCGAAACGACTCTCGCCAAACCTCTGCCGTCCTCCCTGCCCATCGCCCGTTTGGCGTTCCCTTCCCGGTTCATGGTGTTCGACCATCTGCGCCGGGTGCTCATCCTGCTTGCGCTGGACAAGGTCGAAAACGTGTGCGCCGCGAAAATCAGGGAAATGGCCGAAGCCCTGGAAAAGCCGTTGGTGACGCGACCCAGGCGCGCCTCGGTCAAGATGGTGCCCCCGTCCCCCGAACGGTACCAGGACATGGTGAAGCGGGCCAAGGAATACATCCGGGACGGCGACATCTTTCAGGTGGTCCTCTCCGACTCCTTCACCGGGGAGACGGACCTCGAACCGTTCGAACTCTACCGCAGGCTTCGCGTCAGGAGCCCTTCCCCCTACATGTTCTACCTCGATTTCGGCGGGTATCGGCTGGTGGGGGCTTCTCCCGAAACGCTGGTCAAGGTGGACGGCAGGACCGTCACCATCATGCCCATCGCCGGCACCAGGGGCCGCTCGGACGACGTCGAGCGGGACCGGGACCTGGAGCGGGAACTGCTGGAATCGCAGAAGGAGTCCGCCGAACACCTCATGCTGGTGGATCTGGCGCGCAACGACGTGGGGAGGGTGGCGCACTACGGCACCGTCCGGGTCGACCCCTTCCGCTCGGTGGAGCGGTATAGCCACGTCATGCACATCGTTTCGCGGGTACAGGGACGGTTGCGGGAAGGCACCGATGCGGTGGACGCCTTCATGGCCGGGTTCCCGGCCGGCACCGTTTCCGGCGCACCCAAGGTGCGGGCCATGGAGATCATCGACGAACTGGAAGGGCTGGGCCGTGGCCCCTATGCGGGAGCGGCCGGGTATTTCGGCCCCGGCCACCTGATGGATACCTGCATCGCCATCCGCATCATTCTTTTCGAAGAAGACCGCTTCAGCGTCCGGGTAGGGGCGGGCATCGTCGCCGATTCCCTGCCGGAGCTGGAATACCAGGAAATCAGCAACAAGGCCGCTCAGTCCCTGCACGCACTGGAAGCGGCCGCACGGGGGGAGTCATGATCCAGAATGCCATTGCCGGAGTCGTGGAAGGGAAAGACCTCAGCGAAGAACACATGATGGAGGTCATGAACGAAATCACCGAAGGCAACCTCACCCCCGCCCAGGTGGGCGCCTTTCTGGTGGCCATGCGCATGAAGGGGGAAACGGTCGAGGAAATCACCGGGGCCGCCCGCGTCATGCGGGCCAAGTGCACCCGGATTCCCCTGGATATGCCGGATGACGCAGCATCCGCTGCGGCTCTCGTGGACACCTGCGGCACGGGCGGGGACGGAGCCAACACCTTCAACGTCTCCACTACGGCGGCATTCGTGGTCGCGGGCGCGGGAGTGAAGGTGGCCAAGCACGGCAACCGGTCCGTTTCCAGCCGGTGCGGGAGCGCCGACGTGATGGAAGCTCTCGGTGTGCGGCTTGATCTCGATCCGGAACAGGTGGCGCAGTGCATTGAAGACGTCGGCATCGGCTTCCTCTACGCTCCGCTCCTCCACGGCGCCATGCGCCACGTGATCGGCCCGAGGAGGGAAATAGGGCTGCGGACCCTTTTCAACCTGCTGGGCCCGCTTACCAATCCGGCCGGAGCCTCCGTGCAGGTGGTGGGGCTCTATCGGGAGGACCTCACCGAAACCATCGCCACGGTGCTCGGCCGCCTCGGCAGTCGCAGCGCCTTCGTGGTGCATGGAGAAGGCTGCTTCGACGAAATCACCGTGACCGGCCCCACCAAAGTGTCCCGCCTGCACCAGGGCGCGGTTTCCACCTTCACCGTCACGCCCGAGGACGTGGGGCTGCACACCTGCCCCGCCGGAAAACTCCGGGGAGGAGACGCCGCAGTGAACGCAGGCATTACCCTTTCCGTGCTCAAGGGCGACCGGGGAGGACGACGCGACATGGTGCTCATGAACGCGGCGGCCGCGCTCACGGCCGCAGGCTGCACACCGTCCCTGAAGGACGGCGTGGACATGGCCGCCGAGTCCGTCGATTCGGGAAAAGCTCTCGGCAAACTGGACGATCTGCGGGCGCTGAGCGCTTCCTTTGGCGAAGAACGCCGCGCCGCCACGGCCTGAAGGGGGTGCTTTCGTGAACGTGCTGGACACCATCGTCGAGCGGAAAAAGGAAGAGCTGCGGGAACTGAAATCCGGCGGCAGGGGCCGTGACCTCATCGCCCGCGCGGCCGAAATGGCTCCCTGCCGTGACCTGGCCGGGTCCCTGCGGAGTTGCCCTCACGTTCCGCTCATCGCGGAAATCAAACGCTCCTCCCCTTCCGCCGGGCTCATCAGGGACGTGGACGATGCCGGGGAACGAGCCGTGAGCTACAGGGCCGGGGGAGCCTCGGCCGTCTCGGTGCTCACCGACGGCCCCTTCTTTGGGGGGAGCCTGGCCGATCTGACACGGGTGCGCGCGGCCGTGGACCTTCCCGTCCTGCGCAAGGATTTCATCCTGGACCCCCTGCAACTCTTTGAAGCGCGCGCGGCAGGGGCGGACGCGGTGCTGCTCATTGCCGCAATCCTGGACCATGGACTTCTGGCGGAACTCTGCGCGCAGGCGGCCGAACTCGGCTTGCAGCCTCTGGTGGAGGTGCACGACGAAAAGGAACTGGAAGGGATCGTGAGCATCGCACCCCCCCTCGTCGGTATCAACAATCGAAATCTCAAAACCATGCAGGTGAATCTGGACACCAGCGTGCGACTGCGTTCCCTCATTCCCGCCCGAACAACAGTGATCGCCGAAAGCGGCATCACCCGGCGGCAGGACATCCTGCGGCTGCGCCGGGCGGGCATCGACGGATTCCTGGTGGGCACCGGCCTCATGTCGTCCGACGACCCCGAATCGGCCGTGAGAAGCCTCTGCTTCGGAGAGGATGCATGATGGTCCGGGTAAAAATCTGCGGCATTACGAACCCGGACGACGCGCTCGCGGCCGTGGAAGCCGGAGCCGACGCGCTCGGCTTCGTGTTCGCGGACAGCCCCCGTCGGGTGCATCCGGATACGGCCCGGGACATCATACGGAAGCTTCCTCCGTTCGTGGTGTCCGTGGGGGTGTTCGTGAACGATTCGGTGGAGCGCATGCGCACCCTGCGCGGCTACTGCGGGCTGGACGTTTTGCAGCTCCATGGGGACGAGACGGACGAAACCGTGGCCGAACTGGGGGGGAGGATCGTCAAGGCGATCAAGGTGAAGAACGGGACGGGCTTCGACCTCTCTTCCTGCGGACGCGCGGTTCCCCTGCTGGACACGTATGACCCGTCCAGAGCCGGGGGCAGCGGAAAATCGTTCGACTGGACAACGGCCGTCCCGGTCGCCCGCGAACGGCCCGTTATTCTGGCCGGAGGACTCACCCCGGACAATGTAGCCGGTGCGGTGACTTTGGTGAAACCGTACGCCGTGGACGTATCGAGCGGCGTGGAAATCGAATATGGGAGAAAAGATCATGAAAAATGTGCACGCTTTATCCGCAATGCCCGATCGGCCCTTTGACGTGCCGGACGAACGCGGCCGTTTCGGTGAGTTCGGCGGCAGCTTCGTGCCGGAAACCCTCATGCCCTGCCTGGAAGAGCTGAGCGCCGCCTATAAGGAGGCCCGGAAGGACCCGAGCTTCCAGGCGGAACTCGACCGGCTGTTGAAGCACTACGTGGGACGCCCCACGCCGCTCTACGAAGCGGAACGGCTGAGCGAACTGTTCGGCGGCCCGCGCATCTTCCTCAAACGGGAAGACCTGGCGCACACCGGCGCCCACAAGATCAACAACACCCTGGGCCAGGCGTTGCTTGCCCGGCGCATGGGGAAAAAACGCATCATGGCCGAAACCGGAGCAGGCCAGCACGGGGTTGCCGCAGCCACGGCGGCGGCGCTGCTGGGTATGGACTGCACGGTGTTCATGGGCGCTCTGGACATCGACCGCCAAGCCCTCAACGTGTCCAGAATGCGACTCCTGGGAGCAAAGGTCGAACCGGTCAACTCCGGCAGCCGTTCGCTCAAGGACGCCACCAACGAAGCCATGCGCGCTTGGGTAACTCACGTGCGCGATACCCACTACATCATCGGTTCGGTCACCGGCGCGCACCCCTACCCCGCCATGGTGCGCGATTTTCAGGCGGTCATCGGCCGGGAGGCTCGCGAACAGATTCTGGAACAGACCGGGCGGCTGCCTGATTCGCTCATGGCCTGCGTGGGTGCGGGCAGCAACGCCATCGGCCTGTTCCACCCCTTTCTCGCCGATTCGGTGGAAATGGTGGGCGTGGAGGCGGCCGGGTACGGCATCTCCACGGGCAAACACGCGGCCAGCATCACCGCCGGGACCGTGGGAATCCTGCATGGAGCGCGCAGCTTCCTGCTGCAGGACGACGACGGCCAGATAAGGGAAGCCCATTCGGTGGCCGCCGGTCTGGACTACCCCGGAGTGGGGCCGGAACACAGTTTCCTGAAAGAGATCGGCCGGGTCCGCTACGAATCCGTCACCGACGAAGAGGCGCTGGCCGCCTTCCACACGCTTGCTCATACCGAAGGCATTCTGCCCGCGCTGGAAAGCTCCCATGCGCTGGCCTGTTTGCAGCGGGAAGCGAAGGCCATGGGCCGGGACGGTGTGGTGGTGGTGTGTCTTTCCGGCCGGGGCGACAAAGACGTGTCGCAGATCACGGCACGCGAGGAGGTGCAGTCATGAAATCAGCCGTTGAACAGGCCATACGAACCGCCAACAGCGAAGGCCGCTGCGCCTTCATTCCCTTCTTTACCGGCGGCTATCCTGATGAAGCCACCTGCGTGGAAATTCTGGCCGCTCTGGGCGACGCCGGGTCGGACGTCATTGAGGTGGGACTGCCCTTTTCCGATCCCCTGGCCGACGGCCCCACCATCCAGGCATCCAGTCAACGGGCCCTTGAACAGGGCATTACCACCGAGGCCGTGTTCCGGATCGTCGAAAAAGCGCGCCGGCGGGTGAGTTGTCCCCTGGTGGTCATGACCTACGTGAATCCGGTGTTCAAAATGGGGGTGGATTCCTTTGCCCAACGGGCTCAAGACGCGGGGATATCGGGCGTCATCATTCCGGATCTGCCGCCCGAGGAAGCCGAACCGTGGCAGGCGGCGGCAGGGAACCATGCTTTGGACACCATTTTCCTGGTCGCTCCCACCACGCCGCTCCCCAGGCTGAAAACCATCAGCCGGGCGAGCCGGGGCTTTCTCTACTACGTGTCCATGACCGGCGTTACCGGCTCCGATTTTACCGTCACTCCGGAGCTGCTGGAAGGATTGCGGGCCGCCCGGGAAGTGAGTTCCGTCCCGGTGGCCGTGGGGTTCGGCATCTCCACCCCGGAACAGGCCCAAGCCCTGGCCCCGGCGGTGGAGGGAGTCATCGTGGGGAGCGCCCTGGTGAAGGCGGCCGGTTCCAACGGCGGTGAGAAGCACGGAGTGGAAGCGGTCCACACGTTGGCCCGATCGCTCCGGAACGGGTTGTCCGTGGGCGGGCCGAACAGGGGAAACGGAACGTTACCTCACTGATAGAAAATGGAATTCCCGATCCCGCCCCGCGAAAGGTATAGGCCACCACACCTGGGCTCGTCATTCCGGCGAAAGCCGGAACCCAGAGTTTCAAGTATTTCTGGACCCCGGCTTTCGCCGGGGTGACGTACCGGGGAGCTTTTTGAACGGGGCCGAGAACGGAAAATGACGAGATCAGATAAACCGGCAAGGGCAAAAATCGCTTCTGGGAGGCATAACAATGATCCTGCTGCTTGATAATTACGACTCTTTTACCTACAACATCGCTCATGCACTCGGTTCGCTCGGACGAACGGTCCACGTGGTGCGTTCCGACAAGCTGGGGCTGAGCGACATCGAATCCATGGCCCCCGACGTCATCGTCATTTCGCCGGGGCCGGGGCGTCCCGAGGACGCAGGCGTGAGCTGCGCGGCCATCGAACGGTTCGCGGGCCGAATCCCCATCCTGGGCGTGTGCTTGGGGCACCAGTGCATCGGACAGGTATTCGGCGCGCAGGTGGTGCATGCGCGGGAGCCGGTGCACGGCAAGACGGACGAAATTTTCCACGACGGGCGCGCCCTCTTTTCCGGGTTGAGGAACCCGTTCCGCGCCACCCGGTACCATTCGCTCATTGTGGCCGAGGATTCCATCCCGGCGCAGCTTGAAATCTCCGCCTACACCATGCAGGGCGAAGTGATGGGAGTCCGCAGCCGGGAATTGAAGCTCGAAGGCGTGCAGTTCCATCCCGAATCCGCGGCCACGCCGCAAGGGCCCATGATGTTCAGGAATTTTTTCGATCACTACCTGAGCATGAGGGCGGCGGCCTGAACGGCAGAACCGGAACGGAGGTGGCGCATGGTCATTGTTTTACGGCGGGACAGTCAGAAAAAGGAAGTGGGCGAAGTGTTGGCGGTCATCCGGCAGCACGGGCTGCAACCGAGGATCATTTCACCGGACCCGCGCGTGGTCGTCGGGGTGGTGGAGGAAATGGACGATGCGCTCATTCGTGAGCTGACGGAACTCCTCTCCCCCCTGCGCAGCGTGGAATCCATCGAGACGTTCGGCACGTCCTGGAAGCTTGTTTCGCGGACGTTCCGGCAGGAGCCCACGGTCGTCAACGTGAAGGGTACGGCGATCGGGAACGGCCAACCGGTGGTGATGGCCGGGCCGTGCGCCGTGGAATCCAGGGACGGTCTCGTGGACATCGCCCGGAGCATCAAGGAACACGGCGCGTCTTTTCTGCGGGGCGGGGCGTTCAAACCGCGCACGTCCCCCTACTCCTTCCGGGGGCTGGGCGAGGAAGGGCTTCGCTACCTGGCGGAAGCGTCGGAAATCACCGGCCTGCCGGTGATCACCGAGGTGCTCACCGTGGAAGATGTCCCCCTGGTGGCCCGTTATGCGGACATTCTCCAGATCGGCGCGCGGAACATGCAGAATTTCGCTCTGCTGGAAGCGGTGGGGGAACTGGACAAACCGGTGTTCCTCAAGCGCGGAATGATGGCGACCGTAAAAGAGCTGCTCCTGTCCGCCGAGTACATCATGGCCAAGGGAAATTCGCAGGTGATTCTGTGCGAGCGGGGAATCCGGACCTTTGAGCGGGAAACGCGCAATACCCTGGATATCTCGGCGGTGCCGCTCCTCAAGCAGCTTTCCCACCTGCCGGTGATTGTGGATCCGAGCCACGCGGTGGGAAAGCGGGAACTGGTTCCCGCGGTGGCTTTGGCGGCGGTGGCGGCGGGAGCCGACGGGCTCATGATCGAAGTGCACCCGAACCCGGATTCCGCTCTCTCCGACGGGCGGCAGACCATCGATCTGGAGGAATTCGGACGGTTGATGGTGTCCGTGCGGAGCGTGGCCGAAGCGGCCGGAAAGGCGTACAAGGGAGGTACGAATTGAAACTGGCGGGCAGCTTCGCTCCCCCGGGCGACAAATCCATATCCCACCGGCTGGCGCTCATGTCCCTGCTGGCCGAAGGCAACGGGTCCTTTACCAACATGGCGCCCGGCGCGGACGTGCGGTCAAGCCTGACGGCGGTGCATGGTCTGGGGTCGCAGGTTGAGTTCGAAGGCGGCCGGGTACACATTCGGGGCGGTGCGGGTCTTGTGCGAGGAAACGCGGTGATCGACTGCGGAAATTCCGGCACCACCATGCGGTTGCTCATGGGGATTCTGGCCGGGCGGGAAGGATCGTTCACCCTGGACGGCGACGCTTCCCTGCGGCGGCGGCCCATGGAACGCGTGGCCGGCCCGCTGCGGCTCATGGGCGCCGGGGTGACGTGCACCGATGGAAAGCCGCCGGTGGAAGTCCGCGGCGGGTCGCTGCGATCCATCGATTTCACCCTACCCGTGGCGAGCGCGCAGCTCAAAAGCGCGGTCCTGCTGGCGGGGACACAGGCAACGGGAACCACGGTGGTGAGGGAGCCCTTACCCAGCAGGGACCATACGGAACGGCTGCTGGAACTGTTCGGCGGGCGGGTTGCCCGCAGCAAGGACGCCATTTCCGTGGAAGCCTCCCCGCTGCGGATGCCCGGCTCCTTCCGCGTGCCGGGCGATCCTTCGTCCGCCGCGTTTTTCCTCTGCGCCGCTTCCATTCTCCCCGGCAGCGAAGTGACGGCCGAAGACGTGCTGCTCAACCCCACCCGCATCGGATTTCTGGACGTTCTGCACCGCATGGGGGTGAAAGCCGAAGTGAACACAACGGACACCTTCCCCGAGCCGCGCGGAACGGTGACCGTCCGCTATACCGATCGCCTTTCGGCCTGTGAGATAAAGGCCGGGGAAATTCCTTCCCTCATCGACGAAGTGCCCATTCTGGCGCTGACGGCCACCCGCGCCCACGGCGCCACGGTATTTCACGGAGTGGGCGAACTGCGGGTCAAGGAAACGGACCGGCTCACCGCCATCGTGGAGCAGCTCACGCTGCTCGGCGGTCGCGTCGAAGCGTCGGAAGATTCCCTCACCGTACACGGGCCGACGAAACTCGTTCCCGCTCCCCTGCTCCGTTCCTACGGAGATCATCGCATGGCCATGACGCTGCGGTTGGCCGGGCTTCTCTGCGACTCCTCGCCTTCCATAGAAGAGGAAGGCTCCGCTGCCATCTCTTATCCGAATTTTGGGGAAACTCTGGAGAAACTCCTGCAATGAAAGTCTTCTGCATCCTCAGCGACGAACGCGCGTTTTCTTCCAAATCTCCGGTCATGCACACGAAAGTGCTGAAAGCCCTGGGCATCGACGGCGTCTACGTACCGTTTCACGTGGAACAAAAACATCTGAGGGAGGCGGTTCGCGCCGTACGGGCGCTGAACATTGCAGGGGCCAACGTCACCGTGCCGTACAAGGAGACGGTGGTCCCCCATCTGGACGGCCTTTCCGAAATCGCCACGGCCGTGGGAGCGGTGAACACCATCGTCCGCTACGCCGAAGCCCTCACCGGGCACAACACTGACGCCGGCGGTTTCATGGACGCCCTGGCAAGCAAAGCATGCACGGTCGCGGGCAAAAAAATCGTAGTGGTCGGCTCCGGCGGAGCGGCTCGTTCGATTCTGTACGCTCTGAAGAAACTGCAAGCAGGGGAAATCGTGCTTTGCGGAAGGGACAGGGAAAAGACGGAGCGCATGGCGGCGCGGTTCGGGGTTGAACCGGCGCTGCTCGATTCCCTGCGGGACCCTTCCCTTCAGCCGCAGGTCGTGGTGAACGTATCCTCCGTGTCGAGCCCCTCCGAAGCGCCCGAACTGGCTTCCCTGGTGAGCAGCCGGCGGTTCGACGCATGCGAACTGGTGATGGACGTCAATTACGGCCGCACGGAAAACCTGTGGCGGGACCTGGCTCGAAGTGCTGGGGGCGACTTCATGGACGGGCTGCCCATGCTGGCCTTTCAGGCCAGAAGGAGTTTCGTGCTGTGGACGGGGTTGGAGCCCGATGCCTCCCTGTTTCTGGACGGTTTAAAGGAGGAAGCATGACCGGCAACATCTATCTGGTGGGGTTCATGGGCGCGGGGAAAAGCACCGTCGGACGTCTGCTCGCCCAAAAACTCAACCGCCGGTTCGTGGATATGGACGAAGCATTGGTAAAGCGATTCGGAGCGCCCATCCATCAGGTGTTCGCGGAAAAGGGCGAACCGGCGTTTCGTTCGGCCGAAAGTGCGCTTCTCCGTAAAATCGCGCGTAAAGCCCTTCTGGTGGTCGCTGCCGGGGGTGGTGTCGTCATGGAGCAGGGCAACCTGGAACTGATGAAAAGCTCCGGTACCCTGGTGCATCTCGCGGTGCGTCTCGAAACGAGCGCCGCCCGCATCGACGATGCCGAGAAGGCTATCCGGCCCATGTGGAAAGACCCTCAGGCCGCGGCGGAGCTGTATGAACGCCGTAAGCCGGTCTATGATCGAAGCGATTTCGTGCTGAAGAGCGATGACGTCGCTCCCGAAGAGATCGCGGGAGCGATCGTTTCCCGTCTGGCCGGAGACGAGCACTTCAGCGTAAATATGGGAGGTGCGGAACGGTCCGTGATCTGCACCTGGAATGCGCCCGAAACCCTGGCTCCGCATGGCAATGGGCGCCGCACCGTGATCCTCACCGACCGTATCGTGTCCCGCCTTCACAAGGAACGGTTTCTGAAAGTGCTCCCCCATGCATCGGTGATCGAACTCCCCGCGGGCGAGCGGACCAAGACCCTGGACGGCGCCCGCCGCGTCTACCGCGCGCTCCTGAACGGCCGGTACGAGCGCGGGGACCTTTTGGTGGCCCTGGGCGGCGGGGTCATCACCGATATGGGCGGTTTCGTCTCTTCCACCTATAAACGCGGCATGCACTTCATCCCCGTTTCCACCACGCTGCTCGGCTGCGTGGACGCGGCGGTCGGGGGAAAGACGGCGGTAAATCTGGGCGAGGCCAAAAACGTTGTGGGTACCTTCACCGTTCCGGAGGCGGTCATTCTCGACTTTGCCGCCCTGCGGACGCTCGGTCAAAAGCAGGTGCGCGAAGGGCTGGTGGAAGCGTACAAGACGGGGCTGGTGGCGTCGGTGCCGCTGGCGCGGCTGGTGAGTGAGCACGTGAAGGAGCTTCTGGCCGGAGACCAGCTCCTGCTGGCCAGGGCGGCGGCCATGTCCGCCGGGGCCAAGGCGGAGGTGGTGTCCGGGGATTTCCGGGAAGCGGGACGCCGTCGCATCCTCAACCTCGGCCATACCTACGGCCATGCCTACGAGGGGTTTCACCGCTTCCGGGTGACTCACGGAAACGGAGTGGCGGTGGGCATGGAGGTCGCGGTGCGCATCTCCGAACAACGAAAGCTTGTCACAAAAGAATTCGCCGACTCCGTGGCCGGGGTAATCCGGCTGCTCTCCCCCCGCCGGGCACCGCTGCCGTCCGCCGCGGAAGCCTGGAACATCATGATGCACGACAAAAAGGTGGTCGGCGGCAAGGTGGTTTTCGTTCTGCCGGAAGGGGAAGGACAATCGATCTGTGTGGACGACGTCACCCCGGCCGAACTGGAAACAGCGGTGGAAAAGGTACGGGAGGAGTTCCATGGGTAGCACGTTCGGGCGTTTCTTTCGGGTGACGACGTTCGGTGAATCCCACGGGGCCGCGGTAGGCGTGGTGATCGACGGCGTTCCGGCCGGCCTCGAGGTGGACCGGGAGCTGATACAGAAGGACCTCGACCGGCGCAAACCGGGAGGGTCCCGGTTCGTTTCGCCGCGAAAGGAACCGGACAGCGTGGAAATCCTCTCCGGGGTCGCCGACGGCAAAGCCCTTGGTTCGCCTATTGCGCTTCTGGTGCGCAACGTGAACGCGCGCTCGCAGGACTATGGGGACATCGCGGAGCTGTTCCGTCCGGGCCACGCCGACTATACCTTTTTCCGCAAGTACGGGTTGTATCCCCAGCCGGGCGGCGGCCGGTCGTCGGGCCGTGAAACGGTGGGCAGGGTGGCCGCCGGCGCGGTAGCCAAAATGCTGCTGCGGGAACATTCCATCGAGGTTTACGCGTACACGGTGGGAATCGGCTCCGTAAAAGCGCAAACCATCGATCCCGCCTTTGCCGAAAACGATCCCCTGCGCTGCGCCGACCCGGAAGCTGCGTCGGCCATGGCGGAGATGGTGGACCGGGTGCGATCGGAGGGGGATTCCGTCGGCGGGTTGGTGGAATTCCGCGCGGACGGCATGCCCGCGGGGCTCGGCGACCCGGTGTTCGACAAGCTCGACGGACTGCTCGGCATGGCCATGCTTTCCATCGGCGGCGTCAAAGGCGTGGAATTCGGCGCGGGCTTCGCTCTGGCCGGTATGCGCGGGTCGGAAGCCAACGACCCCATTACCCCGCAGGGGTTTCTCACCAACAACGCGGGCGGCGTGCTGGGCGGCATTTCCACCGGCCAACCCATCGTGGTGCGGCTCGTCATCAAGCCCACCTCTTCCATTGCCCGGCCGCAGCAAACCATCGACGTGCATGGCGCCGAGCGCACCATCGAAGTCAAAGGACGGCACGACCCCTGCCTTTGCCCGCGCATCGCTCCGGTGGCCGAAGCCATGGGCGCGCTGGTGCTGGCCGACGCACTCCTGGAACACAAAGCGCACTCACGGGGGAACGCATGAAAATCATGGTGATCAACGGGCCCAACATGAACCTGCTGGGCAAGCGGGAGCCCGAAGTCTACGGCCGTACGACCCTGGCGGAGATCGAGGAATCCCTCCGGCGTCAGGGCCGGGAGCTGTCCATCGACGTGGTAACCTTCCAGTCCAACAGCGAGGGGCAACTGGTGGACGCGTTGCAGCGGGCGGGCGAGGGATGCGACGGGGTCATCCTCAATGCCGCCGCCTACACCCACACCAGCGTGGCCCTGCGGGACGCGGTGTCCGCCATCGGAATACCCGTAGTGGAGGTGCACATGAGCAATCCCCAGGGGCGGGAGGAATTCCGGCAGGTTTCCCACATCGCCAAGGTGTGCGCCGGTACCATCGCGGGATTCGGCCCCCTGTCCTACGAGCTGGCGCTCGTCTGGTTCGCCCGCCGACCGCAGTGACGAATAAAAAATTTCGGATCGGGTATTTATTTCTTGACAGATCGACCGACTTTGTATTTAACTGTGGCTATTGAATTGAAGAAAGGTATTTTTGTGAGAAACAATCCGGTTCACATGGGCGACTTTCGATTTAGCGGGTATTATTATTTTTATTTTTATACCCCCGTCTACCCATGTGCACGCGGAGGATTCGAACAGTAACATCATAGATTGAATCCAAAGACCATGGGCAGACGGGAAGAAGTCAGCCCATGGTCTTCGTTTTTTCCTCAACGGCCGTGGGCACTCCCCCGCGGCCGTTTCCGTTTCACAACGAGGAGGAAAGAACATGGGTTTCGTCGCAGGACACATACTCCAGCCGTCCCCGGCACCAATCACCCCGACTCTACAGGTGAAGCTTCCCCCGTACCGTCTGGCGAGCAGGCTGTCCCATGAAGACGCCACGCTCATCACCGTAGGCGACGTGGTCATCGGCGGAGAGTCGTTCGTGGTCATCGCCGGACCGTGCTCGGTCGAAAACGAGCATCAGATGCTGGATACCGCCCTGGTGGTCAAGGAAGCCGGGGCCTCCGTTCTGCGCGGCGGGGCTTTCAAGCCGCGCTCCTCCCCGTACAGCTTCCAGGGGCTGGAGGAAGAAGGGCTGAAGCTGCTGGAAAAGGCCCGCAATCTCACCGGTTTGCCCATCGTGACCGAGGTGATGGATTCCGGGGACATCCCCCTGGTGGAAGCCTACGCCGACATCCTGCAGGTGGGAGCCCGCAACGTCCAGAATTTCTCGCTGCTCAAGAAGCTCGGCAAGGTGAAAAAGCCGGTGCTGCTCAAGCGCGGACTCATGACCACCCTGGACGAATTCCTCATGTCGGCCGAGTACATCCTGGCCTCCGGCAATGATCGGGTCATCCTGTGCGAGCGCGGAATCCGCACATTCGAAACCGCCACCCGCAATACCCTTGATCTGAGCGCGGTGCCGGTGCTCAAGGAGCGGACCCATCTGCCGGTCATCGTGGACCCGAGCCACGCCGTGGGCAATGCCCGCTACGTCGCTCCCCTGGCCAAGGCGGCCATGGCGGTGGGCGCGGACGGAATCATGGTGGAAGTGCACTGCCGTCCCGAAGACGCCCTGTGCGACGGCGACCAATCGCTTCGTCCCGACGTGTTCCGTGAACTCATGTCCGAACTGAGGATCATGATGCCCGTTCTCAAGCGGCGTATCTAAACAGGGAGCAGAGTTGTCCGCCATGCACGAATGTACCTCCCCCGCTCCGAACGGAATCGGTAGCCTGCGGGAAAAAATCGATCGTATCGACCAGGACATCATCAACCTCCTGGCCAAGCGCGCCATCCATGCCGGAGAGATCGGCGCCATCAAACAGAACCTGGGACTCCCCGTGTACGACCCGGCTCGGGAGAGCGACATTCTTCAGGCGCTGGTGAACCGAAACACCACCGCCCTTTCCGACGGCTGTCTCAGGAGCATTTTTCTGGAAATCATCTCCGGTTGCCGCGCGCTCCAGTCAGTGGAACACATCGCCTATCTGGGTCCGGAAGGGACCTTCACCCATGCGGCGACGCTGAAGCATTTCGGCTGCGGCGTTGAACCCACCCCCTGCGACACTATCGCCGACGTGTTTACCGAAGTCGAAATGGGTCGCAGCGCCTACGGCGTGGTGCCCATCGAAAATTCAAACGAAGGCTCCGTGGCGCTTACCATGGACCTGTTGGCCGAACATTCAGTTCCCGTCTGCGGAGAAATTTTCCTGCGCGTGTCCCATGCCCTCCTCTCCCGCGAACCTTCCCTCGACAAGGTCACCAGGGTGCTCTCCCACCCCCAGGCACTGGCCCAGTGCCGGCAGTGGCTCTCCCGCCATCTCCCGGGACGGCAGTTGATCCAGACGGACAGTACCGCGGCCGCGGCGCTCACCGCGAGCCGGGAAGAAGGCGTCGCCGCCGTGGGGAATGTGCTGCTGGCCGAACGATACGGCCTGCAGGCACTGGCTTCCGACATTCAGGACCGCCTCCAGAACGCAACCCGGTTTCTCATCCTGGGAGACAGGAAGACGACACCCACCGGCAGGGACAAAACCTCGGTCGTGTTCGCCACCAAGCACCGGCCGGGCATGCTTCACCGGGCGCTGGAGCCCTTTTCGCTGCACGAGGTGAACATCACCCGCATCGAGTCCCGGCCCGGCAAACGGGCCATGTGGGAGTACATCTTTTTCATGGACGTGCAGGGACACATTTTGGATGGTCCGGTCGAAAACGCATTGCAGCAGATGACCGTGTTCACCGAGAGGCAGAAAATTCTGGGGAGCTATCCGGCGGGAACTCCCGACGAGCAGCAGAAAAAGTAGTCCGGAGACGTGCAGCCGCAAAGCGGGATTTCCTCCGGAGACGAATTTCACGGGCGGATCGCGTCCGCGGGGGCATAGGAACAGTGATGGAAACCGTCAGGCCGAAGAGCATCTGTGTGGTTGGGGGCAACGGAAAGATGGGGGGGCTGCTGGCCCGGACCTTCGAACGGGCCGGATACGCGGTGGAGATCGCCGATACCGCCAACGGTCCCATCGATTGGCAAGGGGTGGCGCGGCACAGGGTGGTGATACTGGCTGCCCCCCTGCGGGCCATCGACGACGTGGCCCGGTCGCTCGGACCCTTCACCCGGCCGGACGGCGCGGTGATCGACATTTCCTCCCTGAAGGACGCGCCCCTCAGGTCCATGCTCGAACACTGCCGGGGCGAAGTGATCGGCTGCCATCCCCTCTTCGGCCCCAATGTTCCTTCACTCTCTGGCCGGACGGTGTTCGTGTGCCCCGGCCGCATCGGCGAATGGTATTCCTGGTTCCGCGCCTTTCTGGAAGAGTGCGGCGCACTGATGACGGACATCGATCCTCTGCGCCACGACGAACTGATGGGATCGGTGCAGGTGCTGCGGCACCTGCTGGTCTTTTGCTTCGGAAAAACCCTGGAGCGGCTGGACTTCGATCCGTCCGTGGAATCGGCCCTTCTGGGGCCGTGGTTTTCCTCTCTCCTGGACATGCTCCGGCGCCAGACCGAAATGGAGCCCGAGCTGTTCGCCGACATCGCCTTCAACAACCCCTCGACGCACCGGGTGGTATCGGCGTTTCTCTCCTCGGTGACGGAAATGAGTTCCCCGTATCGGGATGGCGACCGGGACGCACTCATCTCAGGCATCCGGGAATTCGATTCCCGGTGGTCGGGGCGGCACGGCACCATCGATACCGGGCCGCTCCCGCAACCTTCCGTTTCCGCCTGACCACCGAAGAGACGTTTCCGCTCAGTGTACGAAATCGGCCAGGTTGGCGGTGTTGGAGCGGTACATCTCCCACAGTTCCAGGTACGCCGATTCAAACGACCGGCTCTCCAGATACTCCCTGGCCTGTTTCCGCATGACGTTCATGCGTTGCGGGTCTTCGAGAATGGAGAGAACGGCGTCCGCGAAGGCGGCAGGGTCTGTGGAGGAAGCCACGATGCCGGTCAGTCCGTCCACCATGTTTTCCCTCGGGCCCCCCTGGTCCGTTACCACCACGGGAATTCCCGAAGCCTGGGCTTCGAGCACCACGTTGCCGAAGGTGTCCGTTGTGGAGGGGAAAACGAACACGTCACTGGATGCGTAGGCCTGAGCCAGGTCGTCCCCCGCGAGATAGCCGGTGAACACGACGGGCAGTCCTTTCAGTTCCTGCCGCATCTCTTCCAGGTAAGGCCCCTCCCCCACGATCACCAGCCGCAGCCTCTGCCGCGAAGTCGCAATCCGTTTGAAAACGTCGGTCAGGAACGGCAGGTTTTTTTCCTTGGACACCCTGCCCACATAGAGGATGGTGCGTTCCGCTTCCGTGAACCGGTATCGCTCCTTGAAGAACCCGTTCCTCTTGGAGGGATGGAATCGCTGCGTGTCGATGCCGCGCGGATAAAACGTGATTTTGCTCTTGTCCACGCCCCGCTCGGCGAGTTCGTCGCCCGTGGCCGTCGAGGGGACGAAAACCAGGTCCATCTGGTTGTAGAACCACACCATGTACCGCCAGGCCACGTCCTCCAGGCCGGTGTCGCCGGTAAGTTCACTTACGTACTGCGGCAGGGCGGTATGGTACGTCCCGTGGATGGGGAGCTTGAGGATGCGCGCGATGGCCAGGGCCGCCAGACCGATGGGACCCGGCGTCGCCGCGTGGATGAGGGTGAAACGGTGTTCGTAGCAGTATTCGAGCATTTCGAGCAACGGGGGATATGAAAGCTTGAGTTCGGGATATTCGGGAAGCTCCACGTTTCCCACGGGCGCAAACGCCGTGACTCCCGGTTCTTCGGCTCCGTTACCGCAGGTGATGATGGTGAGGTCTTTTCCGTATTTCTGCGATATTTCCACCTGCATCTGCAGCGTGAGGGCCACGCCGTTCACCTCATGGAACGTGTCGGTGAAGTGGGCCACATTGATGGGCTCCTCGTACCCGTTGCTTTCCTTAGTGAACTTTGCCGCGCATTCCCGGCAGAACTTGCGGTCCTTGGTGAAAAGGCCGTAGGAGACGAAATACGGGGCGAGCATGGTGTACAGAGAACCGGCGGAACCGATGATCTGAAAGATATCGAACAGGTCGGCTCCGGAAATGCTTTCCATGGCGGCATCGGCGAATTTGGTAAGCACCTTGTCCGCCACCTGCCGTACGAAGCTGAACCATACTTCCTGCATTTCGGGGGCGGAGCGGTGATTGTCCTTGATGAGGCCCATCATCCGTTCGTCCCCGTAGATGATCTCCCGCGCCTCTTTCTGCACGCGCCCTTTGACCGACCGGCAATCGGGGCGGGAGAAGGTGGACTGAAGGCGGGAGTTCCACAGAATGCGCATACGCTCCAGAAGAGTATCGGTTTCCGCGGGCGCCGCGGTGAGTGCGTGCTCCACGAAACGCAGCAGCAGGTCGCGGTTCAGGTGGCGATCCAGCGAGAATCTCTTCTTGTAGAACTGATAGGCGATGCTGTACAAGTTGTGCGCCATCACCCGGGGCGCCGATTCCCGCCCCCGCACGACGGCGCGGTATTCGCCGATGGCCGAGAGGAATTCGCGGGGGGTGGACACCCCTTCCACCTCGGTGTACTTGGCGGCGATGGTGAGGGACGAGTGGTCGTCGGAGCCGCCGACCAGGTGCTTGCGCCACGGCTCGGGGAAGGACGGTTCCAGATTGTGCTTGTTCGCCAGGGTTTCGATGTCCTGCGGGGTGAGCGAGGTCAGGATGTCCATGAGGATACTGTTCTGGTACTCGTCACGGGCCCCGTTGAGTTCGAAGGTCTTGAAGAGCAGGAGCATCTTTTCGAACCCTTCGTGGTTCAACCGGTCGTTGGGGGAGTACATGGGGTGGGCCAGAGCGTGGATGATCTTCTCCTGCCGCAGATACGGCACCAGATCGAACACGTTCTCCCGCAGCCGCGTGATGTCCTCGTGCTGGCGTTCGGTGATGTCCCAGGCCAGCACGTGGAGTTTGCACCGGTTTTCGGGGAAATAGGTGGTGATTTCCTCGCTCACGAAGGTGTTTTCCAGGTGAGCGATTTCCAGGCTGCCCGCCAGCGAGTTATGGTCGGTGACCGTCACGAAGTGCATGCCCCGATCCTTGGCGCATCGATAGATGTGCAGGGGTTCGGTATAGCTTTCGGCGCAGCCGATCTTCTGCAGGACCCACTGGGAAGGCCGCGTGGAATACTTGGAATGGACGTGCAGGTCGATTCTACGAGCAGTTTCAATAGCCATGATTTCTCCTCCTTTCGGGAGAACGGTGATTGCCGGATGGTGAAAATGATTGGTACGGTCCCGAAAGCCTCTGCCCGGATGGGGAAAAACGGTGCCGGTGAGAGCGGGACAGGTGAAATTCAACGAGAAGAACGGTAGTCGAACGGGAAAAGCCGAAACCCGGCCGGAAACGATCGGCCGGAAGGTTACGAGAGAAGACGGAAAGACATGAGTGGGGTTCGAGGGGGCGATTCGGCCGCAGAAGGGCCGTCATTGGAGGAATGAGAGGCTTTTGCATTTTCCTTCTCGGCCGACGGACACGGCGATCGCTCCCTGAATCGTTAAAAGCGGTAATGGTATCTCACCGGAGGAACATTCTTCCGGCGAGCACAATTCACGGAATAGACCCATTTTGTTTCATCGTTGTTTCATTTGTGAGAGGATTTCCTTCGGTCTGTCTGAAATGATCATGAGGCGTGGGCCGGACGCCCGTTTTCTCCGTTGGGAACGGCAACGGGCGCGGTAACGGGAGTTCCGGGCATCGATGGGGATACTTCCCGAAGGGCCGTCCGGGGGACGGGAAAGGAAAAACGGGAAATGGCAAACGACGAAAAGGAAAAGACGGTGAAGGCCGCCCCGGAAACGATCATCACCGAGGAAGTGCTGGACCGGATCGAAGCGCGGGCGGAAACGGGAACCGTGACCCGGGAAGACGCGCAGGTGCTTGTTGATGCCCTACGCGAGGCACTGCGGCGGGGCATAAAGAAGGGTCGGACCCGAAAGGTTCCCGAAAAGATGCAACTGCCGCTGGAAGAAGCACGGCCGGCGGAAGCACAAAAAACCATAGACCTTCCCGTCGGTTCGGTCGAAGCAGGCCTGCCGCCCCGGGTGTCCCTCTATACGGACGGCGGGTGTCAGGGAAATCCCGGGCCCGGCGGCTGGGGAGCGGTGCTGCAAAGCGCAGCCGGGGGAAAGGAACTCTCCGGATACCATCCCGACACCACCAACAACCGCATGGAACTCACCGCCGTGGTGGAGGGACTCAATGCGCTGGAAAAACCGAGCGTAGTGAAGGTGACGACGGATTCGCAGTACGTGAAAAACGGCATCACCGTGTGGATTCACTCGTGGAAAAGGAAAGGCTGGAGGACCAGTACCGGGTCGAGAGTGAAAAACGAAGACCTGTGGCGGGCGCTGGAAGCGGCTGCTGCGCGGCACACCGTTACGTGGGAGTGGGTGCGCGGCCACAGCGGCCATCCGGAAAACGAACGCTGCGACGAACTGGCGCAGCAGGCGATCCGGAACAGAAAGGGAAAGCGGAACGGCTGAACCCTTCCGATGTTCTCTTCTGAAAGATGGCTGTCGTCTCTGCGGTTTCAGGTCCCGACACGCGTTCATTATTTTGATGAGTTCATTCAAAATGAACAAATGAAAAAAATGAACACGAAGCGATGATGGGGAACGAGGAAAAAGAATTATTTACCGTTCATGCGATGACCTTCCACCAAGAGGGAACAATCAGCAATCATAGAGAATTTGCGGGGCCGACGACATAGCCAAATTTAAAAAAGGCTGCTACCGCCCTTTCCGGGCGGCGTCCATCAGTTGCCGGCAGCTGGAGCTTTTGTCCGCGCCGCGATCGATAAAAGGGACGAGCGCGGCCAGTGGCGTCGCTATTACTCCCAGCGCGAACGCTTCGAGGCCCTTGATGGCCAGTTGTTTTCCTCCGGCTGAATAATCGGGGTCTTTCAAGGTTCCCGATACGTGAACCGAAGAGCGGATTGAAAAGAAGCGCGGATTTTTGGGGTGGGGGCTAATGGTCAGGTCCGGCTTTTCGGTTTGCAGGTTGAGGGCGCCTTCCACCGCGAGCTGCGTATCCTCGGTGTCCACCACGAATGACCGGATTTTCACCACGCCGCTTTCCACGGGGGCATCCAGCACCGCACAGCGGATGTTCGTTTTCTCCGGGCTGTCGTCGGAAAGCGATAAAAGCAATTTCGTGATATCGAGCGTCATGAGGTCCAGGAGGAGGCTGTTGAGCTGCCCTCCGGACATGATGATCGACAATCGGCCGTCCGAAGCACCGAGGAACCGGGAAACCGAACTCCCCGCCCCGTGCAGTTCAAGGCGCCCCCCCATGACTCCGAAATCGCCGGCAAAGTGCTTCTTTGCCAGCAACTTCCGTAAATCGACGTCGCGGGCTTCCGACTTGAGCCTGATGGACGGAGGGTCTTTCCCCGTGTCCATCGTAAGCTCCGACGAAACGGTTCCGCCCCCGATGCCCAGTTCCAAGCGTTGAATTCGTATCTGTTGGTCTTCGATTTCCACGGATACGTCGATCGATTCCACGGGATAGGTTTTCGATTCGACCTTTTCGGCCCGGTATTTGATGACCGAATGGGTGTCCGGCGCCAGGGAGAAGCTGAACGGCTTGTCGGGAAACAGGGTTTTTGGATGTTCCCCTTTTTCTTCGGGCGTGGCGCCCAGAAACACCTCGATGTCGCTCATGTGCGCTGTATCGGAATGAAAGTCCGCTTGTATGGATTTCTTCTCCCCGCTCGTGTCAGCCCGGATCGATCCGGAGACGTCGCTTTCACCCACGGTGCCCGTGATGCCTTCCACGGTCCATTGATGATCCTGCCTCACCACGTGGGCCCGACATTCGTATGGCGTCAGGTGCGGCACGGGGAGCCCGAGGACCAGTCCCAGCAGCTGAGGGTCCGGCCCCCGGGAGGTCGCTTGAAAGTCCCATTGCCGGAGCCCCTCGGTGGGGACGATCGTTCCCTCGATGGTCCCTTTTATTTCAGATACCTCGACATCGGCCTCCAGCGGGTAGCGGCCGTCGCTGCGGTTCAATTCGGCCGTCGGAGCACCCTGCAGACGAAACGAGAGCGGCAGGCCGTTTCGTTCTCCCTCACCTTGAGCGATCAGCGGGGCACCTGGTTCTTTCACCGAAACGGTGCACGAAGCAATCTTCAACGTGTTCCGCCTTTTCCCGCTCCGGTTTTCATAGGTCAGCTTTCCGTCGGTGACTCTGAGTGTTCCGACCGTCGACAACCGCCGGAACGCCTTGTGGCTAGATGTATGTTCTCCACCATTCTGCCTGCTCCAGTTTTCCGCCCCCTCCTCGTTGACCTCCAGCACCGCTTCCGGGCTTTTCAAGGTGAGGGAGACGATGTCCGGATCTCCGAAGAGCAGCGAGAAGAGTTCGACCCGCGCTTCGATGACTGGAAAGTGCGCCACCAGCGGCTGCGAACTCCATGAAACGTTTTCCACCTTGACTTCTTCGGCGTGGATGAGAGGCCGTAGCGAGAAGTCCACCCGGAAGGCGCCGATGGTTACCTTTTTGCCCGTTTCGGCTGTGGCCTTTTGTTCCGCATACCCCTTAAGCGAACTCCAGTCCCACGACCAGGCGAAAACCGCCGCAGCGGCGATGACGGCGAGAACGACGATTCCCGCCCACAGAAACCAGGATTTCATTTCCCTTCCCCCGGAGCAGGACGGTTTTCCATTCCGGAGAGAGCTTTCCCGCGCGGTGCTCCCTCCGACAAGCGGCGATGCGACAAATTCGCCCGTGTTCCTCCACTATATGACGGCCGTTCCGGTTTTTATATCGGTGAAACACCTTACTTTGGTGCCATGGCGCGGGAATCGGTACGGAGAAAAGCGTTTTGAGGAGCTGCGTTGGGCGGGATCCGGAAGCGCAAGGAGGCGCCGTCGTCTTGGGAATGCAACCTGCCGGAAAATAAAAGCGGAAAAGGCCGCCCTTTGGGGACGGCCTTTCACGTATTTTTGCTTATAAATGGTCGGGGTGAGTGGATTTGAACCACCGGCTCCCGCCTCCCGAAGACGGTGCTCTACCAGGCTGAGCTACACCCCGAACGTTTTGGCTTCTTTAAACGGAAAGTTCCTCCGACCCGCCAGGGTGAGGAACACACGAATCGTACCCAAAGATTTCTCACTTGTCGAGCCTTTTTTCCTCCCGGTGCAGCAAACTCTTGCCTTTCCTTGCGCCACGCGCTACACACAAATGACCGGGAAGCTCATGGAACGACAACCTTTCGGGCCTCCTGACGGATGCTCAAACCGGGCGACGCTCCGGAAATCCCCCACTTCGGCCCTCCATCGACGAGAGAGGTTTTTCTTCCCGTCCCGCCGAAAGAATGGGTGAGCGAAAGCGGTCCTCCCGTGACGAAAATCACCATGAGCAGGAGGGAAAACGTGGAAAAAATCGTACTCGACACCATAAGGAATTTGCGGGAAGGCCGACCGGTGGTATGGGCCATGGTGACGGACCGTACGGGTTCGGGTCCCCGCTCGGCCGGCAGCCGCATGGCGGTGTTTCGTGACGGCACCCTGAGCGGCTCCGTGGGGGGCGGCAGGCTGGAAGGCGATGCGCTGGTCGAGGCAGCCAGGCTGTTTGAAAATCCCGGCCGCTCGGTTATCCATTTCGACCTTACGGGCGAGGAAGTGGCAAATCTTGACATGATCTGCGGGGGCGCGGTGGACCTGCTGCTGGAAAGCATATCCCCGGACGACGCCGGCGCACGCGACCTGCTCGACCGCCTCGTCCGGCCGCAGTCCGAACCGCTGCTGTTCGTCACCTCGCTTACTCCGGGCCCCCCATCCCCGTTTGCCGCGACCCACGGACTGGCCAATGAACAGGGATCAGTGGCGGGCAATCTCACCGTTCCCGTGGAAATGGTGAATCGATCCCTGAGCCTCAACGCGCCGGAGATCGCGGAAACGGCCGCCGGCAAGGTCCTGCTGGAACCGCTGGTCCGCAGGCCGCGCCTCGTCATCTTCGGCGGGGGCCACGTGTCGCTCGAACTTGCCCGCGTGGCGAACCTGGTGGACTTTCGGGTGACGGTGATGGACGACCGCGCCGAGTTCGCCAACCGGGACCGGTTCCCCATGGCCGAGGAGATCATCCTGCGGCCTCTCGACAAGGCGGTGGAGGGGATCGTCTTCGACGATGCCACCTATGTGGCCATCATCACACGGGGACACCTGTACGACATGGACGTGCTCAGACAGGTCATCGGCACGAACGCGCGCTACATCGGCATGATCGGCAGCAGGCGCAAGGTGTCCATGATTCGCGAAAAGCTCGCCGCCGAAGGCGTACCGCAGGAAAAACTGGACGGAGTCCACGCGCCCATCGGTATTGCCATCGAAGCGGAAACACCGGCGGAAATCGCGGTAAGCATCGTGGGTGAAATGATTCACGCCAAGAACCGGGGACGCAAGCAGGAAAAGCTCTGGCACGTTTGATTCGCGGGAACGTTTCCCGGTCCTCCGTATTGTTCCATGAGCGCGGCACCGTTCGTCCCAAGTTCTTGAAGGGCGAACGGTTTTTTACCCATTGACTTCCGCACCTGAACCTTATAACGTCCAACTGTTGAGGGAATCGTGCTTCTGTCTCCTTGGGTTGGGGTGGAAGCACCTTACGAAACAACACAGGGGAGGAGCCCATGATGCAGAGATGTGTACGTGTGTTTGGAGTGGTATTCTTTGCGCTGGCCGTGCTTATGGTATCGCCGTTTCCCGCCCACCATGCTCTGGCGGCGGACGCATCGGTCACGATAGGCCTTTCCGCTCCGCTCACCGGTGACTGGGCCGAATACGGGAACGATTTCAAGCGATCCGTGGAAATGGTCTTCGATAAAGCAAACAAAAACGGCGGCATCAACGGCAAGAAAATCGAGCTGGCGATCGCCGACAGCCACGGCGACCCGAAAGAGGCGGTGCTCATCGCCGAAAAATTCGTGGCCGATCCTTCCGTCCTGGCCGAAATCGGGGATTTCAGCAGCTCGTGCACCATGGCTGCCGCTCCCATTTACGAACAGGCCAACATGACCCAGATGTCCCCCACCGCCTCCCATCAGGACTTCACCAAGAAGGGCAAGAACATGTTCCGCGTGGTGGCCACGCAGGGATTCGAAGGTCCCTACAATGCCCGCTGGGCGGTGAAGGAACTGGGCAAGAAGAAAATTGCCACCATCTACATCAATAACGACTGGGGCGTGGACGCCAATAAGTACTTCGTGCAGGAAGCGGAAAAGCTCGGCGCCACCATCGTGGCGCAGGAAGCATTCGTTCCCGGCGAGAAGGACTTCACGGCCATCCTCACCAAGATCAAGGGCCTCAAACCCGAACTGATCTACCTCCCCACCTTCTACGCGGATGCGGCGGCCATCCTCAATCAGGCCAAGCGCATGCGTTTCCATCCCGTCATCATGGCCAACAGCTCGCTCTTCTCCCAGAAGACCATCGAACTTGGCGGCGAAGCAGTGGAAGGGATCCTCATCCCGGCCAACTACTTCTCGGCGGACCCCCGTCCCGCGGCGCAGGAGTTCACCAAGGAGTACGTGAAGAAATACGGCAAGGAACCGAACCAGTTCGCGGCCTTGGCGTATGACGCGGCCGACCTGCTGGTGGCGGCCATGAAGAAAGTGGGTACGGACGACCGGGCCAAGATTGCCGGCGGATTGGAATCGCTGAAGGGGTTCGAAGGAGCCACCGGCCCCATTTCCTACGCCAACGGACACGACCCGGAAAAGGAACTGGTCAAGATCACCATCAAGGACGGCAAGTGGGTGGTGTACCAGAAGAAGTAGTGTCCGCTCGTTAAAATGCTCTTATCTTCGGGCGCACCCGGAAACGGCGTGCGCCCGAAGCGGTACGGCCTCTTTCGCATGATACTTTTTGAACAATTCGTCAACGGAATCACGCAGGGCAGCGTCTACGCGCTGCTGGCCCTGGGGTTTACCCTCATCTTCGGGACCCTGCGCATGGTCACTTTCGCCCACGGCGAAGTGTACATGATGGGCGCATACGTAGGGTTCGAAATCATTCAACTGCTCTATCCCAGCTTTTTTCTGGCCATCCTGGTGGCCCTCTTGGCCACGGCCCTGCTGGGAGTCATCATCGAAATCCTAGCCTTCCGCTTCCTGCGGAACGCGCCTCACGCCACGTCCCTGCTGGTGACCATCGGCATTTCCATCCTGCTGGTGAACGCCGCACAGCTCATCTGGGGGCCGGAAACGCGATCCCTGCCCTATTCCCTGCTGGACAAATTGGATTACGGCGAATTCCAGGTGGGCGGCGTCTACATCTCGGTCATGCAGATTATCGTGCTCGGCGTTACCGTGCTCCTCATGGCGCTCCTCTACCTGCTCATCAACCGCACGAAGCTGGGCATGGTCATCCGGGCCACGGCCCAGGATTATGAAGCGGCCTACGCCATGGGAGTACGCGTCAACCGGGTGTTCGCGTCGGCCTTTGCCATCGGTTCCATGCTGGGGGGAGTGGCGGGCGTGCTGGTCGGTGTGTATTACAACCTCTTCTATCCGACCATGGGCGGCCTCTACGGCCTCAAAGCCTTCAGCGCCAGCGTGGTGGGGGGGTTGTCGAGTCTGCCGGGGGCCGTGGTGTCGGGATTGCTCATCGGCGTCATCGAAACCTTCTCCGTGGAATTCGGAGCGTCCAATTTCCGCCACCTCATCTCGTTCGTCATTATGATCCTCATCCTCATCTTCCGGCCATCCGGTTTGTTCGGCGGCAAGGAACTTATGCGCGCGCGGGGTGACTGATGCCCCGACCGGTCCGCTTCCTTCTGGCGAATTCGCCCCTGATCGTCATCCTGGCCCTCCTGGCGCTGGCCCCGGTGCTGCTCACCAATACCTATCACCTTCAGGTACTGGTGTTCATCGGCATCTATGCCATACTGGCGTTGAGCCTCAACCTGCTGAACGGCTACGTGGGACTGCTCTCCATCGGCCACGCGGCGTTCTACGGCATCGGCGCGTACGCCTCCGCCAAGCTGGTCATGGATGCGGGGTTCCCCTTCCTCCTCGCCATGCCTTGCGCGGGGTTGATCGCCGGCTTGTTCAGCTACCTCATCGCCAAGCCCACCTTGAGGCTCTCCGGCATCTACATGACCCTGGTGACGCTGGGCTTCAACATGATTTTCTTCCTGCTGCTCCAGAACTGGATGGGCTTCACCAACGGTCCCCTGGGCATCATGGACATCCCGGCGCCCCGGATTTTCGGGCGCGTCATCGAATCCCGCGGGGCGTATTACGAACTCCTCCTGGTACTGGTGGTTCTGACGGTGTGGACCATGCACCGGCTCATCAATTCGTCTTTCGGCCGGGCGCTCATCAGCATCCGTGAAAACCAGCTCGCGGCAGAAGCAATGGGCGTGGACACCACCCGGTACAAGATACAGGGCTTCGTGCTGGCGGGCTTCTACGCCGGAATCGCCGGCAGCTACTACGCGCATTTCGTAAAATTCATCAGCCCGGACAGCTTCTACATCAACGAATCGTTCATCCTGCTGGCCATGCTGGCCCTCGGCGGCCAGGGCAACCTGATCGGCCCCATCGTGGGCGCGGCCATCCTGATCATCATTCCGGAAGCGTTCCGTTTCCTGCAGCAGTACCGTATGTTCGTCTACGGCGGAATCCTGGTGGTCATGATGCTGGTGCGCCGGCAGGGCATCCTGGGCGGAAAAGAATACAGCCTCCGGCTGCCCTGGTTCGACGACAAAAAAGACGTCGTCTACGCCCGGGGAGACCGGTTCCTCCCCGAGGAAGAAGAAACGCACCATGCGGACGCGGAATGAGCGGCGGGCATGAAGGGCGGGCGGAAGATTTCTCATGGCATTGCTTGAAATAAACGACGTGACAAAAGATTTCGGCGGGCTGGAAGCTCTGAGCCACGTCTCCATGGAGATACGGCAGGGCGAGATCGTGAGCCTCATCGGCCCCAACGGGGCGGGCAAGACCACCCTGTTCAACTGCATCACCGGGACCGACAAGCCGACCGCCGGATCGGTGCGGTTTCTCGACCGGAACATCACCGGTCTTCAGCCCCACGAGGTGGCGCGCAGGGGAATCGGCCGTACCTTCCAGAACATCCTCTTGTTCAACCGCATGACGGTCCTGGACAACGTGCTGGTGGGGAGCGACAGCCGGCACCGGTCCACCATTTACCATGCCCTGGTGCGCCCGCCCAGGATGCGGAAGGAAACCGAGGAAGCTCGGGAAAAATGTTTGGAAGTGTTGTCCCTGTTCGGCGAACGGCTGCTCCCGCGCCTCGGCCAGTACGCCCACGTGCTCTCCTACGCCAATCGCCGCCGCCTCGAAATCGCCAGAGCGCTGGCCACGGACCCCAAGCTGCTCCTGCTGGACGAACCCACGGCCGGGATGAATCCGCACGAAACCGGCGGCATCGTGGACCTCATCCGGCTCCTGCGGGACCGGGGCCTCACCGTACTGGTCATCGAACACAAGATGAAGGTGGTCATGACCGTTTCCGACCGTATCGTGGTGCTGGACCACGGAGAAAAAATCGCCGAGGGAACGCCGCAGGAAATCGGTACCAACCAGGAGGTGATCAAAGCCTACATGGGAGGCCGAAGGAGTGCTTAAACTGACCGGCGTTCACACCTACTACGGCCCCATTCACGTCCTGAAGGACGTTTCTCTCACCGTGGAGGAGCACGAAATTGTCTCGCTCCTTGGCGGCAACGCCTGCGGGAAATCCACCACCATGAAAACCATTCTGGGGCTGGTGAAACCGCGCAAGGGGACAGTGGAGTTCGAAGGCAAACGCATCGACCACAAATCCCCTTCGGAAATCGTCAAGGGCGGCATTTCCCCCGTGCTCGAGGCGCGCCGACTCTTCCCCTACCTTACGGTGCACGAAAACCTGCTCATGGGAGCCTACACGCGCAAAGATAAGAAGGGCATCCGGGACGACATCGAACGCATGTATGCGCTCTTTCCCCTGGCCCGTGAACGGGGCTCCCAGCTCGCTTCCACCCTGAGCGGCGGAGAACAGCAGATGATCGCCATGGCGCGCGCCATGATGGCCCGCCCCCGGCTGCTCATCATGGATGAGCCTTCCATGGGGTTGTCCCCCCTCTTCGTGGACAAGGTGTTCGAGATCATTCAGGAGATCAACCGCGTGGAAGGGGTTTCCATCCTGCTGGTGGAACAGAACGCCAACATGGCCCTGTCCATCGCCGGCCGCGGATACGTGCTCCAGACCGGAGAGATCGTTCTGTCCGACTCGGCGGAAAACCTGCTCCACAACCCCCTCATGCAGAAGGCGTATCTCGGGGTGGCGTAAGGGAAAAGAGGGGGGAAAAGAGAAAGAACTGCTGAGGGGAACCCCCTTTTGAAAAGGCGGTTCCCCGGACCCCTCAGGGAAAACCTTTAAATCCGGCGCGGCTTCGCTCGCGCCGCCACGATCCAGCCAATAGGCACGAGTCATCGCGGGTCGAGCGCAGCCGACCCGAGCGTAAAAGTTTTTGGGAGAGGGTTCGGGAGGACCTTTTTTCCCGGAAAAAGGTCCTCCCGAATCTTATCTTTCTTGCTAATCTCATGACTTCCACATCCGAAAAAACAGGAGCCGATCATGAATAAAATAGAACGAGTGGACACCGTACTGGCCGGCGGTCAGCCGGACCGGCCGCCTCTTTCCCTCTGGTACCACTTCGGACACCAGT
Source organism: uncultured delta proteobacterium (assembly GCA_963826125.1). Lineage (GTDB taxonomy): Bacteria > Desulfobacterota > Desulfarculia > JACQYL01 > CAWGVV01 > CAWGVV01. Next base: position 561,612 of record CAWGVV010000002.1, read on the forward strand.
ACGCCGGCGGGAAGAAATTCGCCGAAATCGCCCTGGAATATTTCGCTTACTACGATTTCGATTTCCTCAAGGTGATGAACGACTACTACTATCCCCTTCCCCAGGGGCTGCAGGAAGTGAAAACCCGTGAAGATCTGAAGCACATCGTTCGGTTCGACGTCGAGCAGTGCGAATGGCGGGAACAGTTCGACGCGCTCAAAATCATCAACGAGCGCCTCAAGGGGAAAGCCTATTTTCTGGACACGGTCTTCGATCCCTGGCAGGTCCTCGTCCGCAGCCTGTCCGGCCGCAACGTGTACTCGCTCATGGAAAACGAACCCGACGCGCTGCTGGAAGCGTTGGACGTCATTGCCGACAATCTCATCGCGTATTCGAAGAAATCGCTCAGCCTGGGCACGGCGGGGATTTTCATGTCCGTGCCCGCAGCGGTCGAAGCCATGAAGCGGGAGCAGTTCCTGAAATTCGTCAAGCCGTTCAGCATGAAGATTTTCGGCGCGATCTCCGGTTTGGGCAAAATGAACACGGCTCACATCCACGGCGACGAACTCTACTTCGACGACATCGTCGACCTGCCGGTACCGATTCTGAGCTGGTGGGACCGGGGTCCGCACGGGCCGTCCATCGAGTACGGGAAGGGAAAATTTGCAGGGTGCGTCATGGGCGGCATCGATCAGACGCTGCTCACCCGAAACACCATACCCTTCATCAAGAACCACGTTCGCGAAGGATTGAAGATGGGCGGAACGACGCGCTTTTTCCTGGCCAACGGGTGCAGCATCGAAAACTGGGGGTTCCCCGGCGCCGTCAAGGCGGTGGTGGAGGCTTCGCGGGAAGGGGTTTGATCCGGACCATGATGAAGTTCCTGGTGGTGGATTGCGGCACCTCCATCTGCCGTGCCGCTACGGTTTCGGAAGAAGGGGAAATCCTCAGCCACAGCAGCACCCCCATGTCCGTGTGTTTGATGCCGCCCGCTGCGGCGGAAGCGGATACGGAGTTTCTCTGGGCGGCGGTGAAAAAGGTGGTTCGCGCCGAAACGGAGCGGTACGGCGCGAACGGATTTTCCGCGGTGGGCGTGAGCGGCATGCTGGGGTACGTCTTCCTGGACGAACACGACCGGCCGGTTATGCCCGCCGTCATCTGGATGGACAACAGGGCATCCGTCGAGGCGGATGAACTGGTCGCCGCGATGGGGGCGGAACGTATCCATGCCATAACGGGACGCCGGGTAACGCCCGAACTGCTGGCCCCCAAATTGCTGTGGTTCCGGAAACACGCCCCGAAAATCCTGAAACGCATTCGTCGCATCATCGGACTGAAGGATGAGGTGGTACGGCGTCTCACGGGGGTCGTGGGCACCGACGTCACCCATCTCAACTACACTCTGGCTTACAATGTGTACGAATCCTGCCTGGACCGGGACATCCTTGCGGCTGTGGGAGCGGACGAGCGGCTGTTTCCCGCCCCCCGGTCGGCGGTGGACGTCGCGGGACGCGTTCACGACGCGGCGGCACGGGAGACCGGACTCGCGCCGGGAACCCCAGTGGCGGCGGGAAGCACCGACGGCACCACGGCCATGTACGGGGGTGGTGTCCTGACCCGGGGAACCGGCGTGCTGGTTTCCGGCACCACGGACGTGCTCATGATGCGCTCCGACGGGCCGGTGAGGGATGCTTCCGGCGTGCTCAGCGTCAACAACGGCGTCCTGCCCGGCACCTTCCTGGCGGGAGGAGCCATGGGGTTGTCCGGAGGAACCATACGCAGGCTGGAGGAACTCCTGTCCGTGCCGTTTGCCGGCCTGCTGGAAAAAATCGCGGCGGTGGAACCGGGAGCCGGGGGATTGCTTTTCATTCCGGGGCTCACCGGGGAACGGTCCCCATCCTGGGCCAATCACGTCAAGGGCTCCATTGCGGGGCTATCCCTGGAACACGGCCCGGAACACCTCTACCGGGCGGCGCTGGAAGGCATGAACTGGCGCGTGACCGAACTGCTGCGCGTGCTGGCGGACAACGGAATGGTCCCCGTGGAAATGAACACCGTAGGGGGTCTTTCGACCTTCGACGAGGTCAACCGCATCAGGGCGGACATGACGGGGCTCACCTGGGTGAGGCCGCGGGTGACGGAAGCCACCTGTCTGGGGACGGCCATGTTCTGCCGGGTTGCCGTCGATCCCGGGGTATCGCTGGAACAGGTGACCGAAGAGTGGCTGAAGCCGGAGGCCACCTTTCGCCCCGATCCGAAAGCCGTGGACCGGTACCGTTCGCTGAAGGACCGGTACCGGCGCTATTTTGAAGCGATTGAACCGTCTTTCCGCGCACCGGCGGGGGACTGAACGAGAAAACGGCGGTGGAGTGGATGCCGACCCAACCCACCGATAAGGAGAAGCATCATGGACGAACAAAAACGGGATATGATCGAAAAAGTACGCGCGGCCATCAAGGACCGGGCGACGTGGTTTGCCTTGCTCTACAAGCAATTCAAGCGAGTGCTGCCGGAAAAAGACGTGGAAGCTGCGGCCCGCAGGGCCATCTATGAGTTCGGCCTGCTCAAGGCCAAGAAAGATCCAAAGGAGTTCAGCCCCAAGGCGTGGGTGGAACGGCACGTGGAAAAGGGTTCGTCGCTGATCTTCGATTCGGATATCGAAGTGAACGAGGAAGGCGCGGTCCAGCAGATGAAGTACTGTGCGCTGGTCGAAGCATGGAAGGAAATCGGCTGCACGCCGCAGGAAATAGACCTCTTCTGCGACATCGCCATGGAAGGGGACCGGGGTCGGGCCGACGGCCACGGCGTACGCATGGAACTCAATGAGCGCATAGGCAAGGGCGATTCCTGCTGCCGGCTGAAAATCTTCAACAAGTAACAGTAGCATGGAGGTCAGGGTGAACGTCTATTTCTGCGGCATGATCGGGTCGGGCAAAACCACCGTGGGTATCCGTCTGGCTCGGCGGCTCGAACTCGATTTCCTCGACCTCGACCGCGAAATGGATCGCATCCTCGGGTATTCCTTCCACCGGCTGGTGAGTGAGAAAGGCTGGCTGGCCTTTCGGGAACTGGAATACTCCATCTGCAAATCGTTCGCCGCCCGGGACCGGACCGTCATCTGCCTGGGCGGCGGCACCGTACGCTACGAATGGAACCGGGACATCCTGCGCGGAACGGGGTTCACCATCCTGCTGACGGCCTCCTTGGAAGAGCTGGCCCGCCGCGTCCGTTTGGCCGACCGGCCGCGGGTGAACCGGGGCACCAGCCTGGAAGAGGACCTCGGGATTATGTGGGAAACCGCCCGGGACAAGTACTACATGGCCGCCGATGCGGTGTTCGACACGGAAGAGATGAACATCGACGATACGTTGGACGAGCTGGAACGAGTCGTCCGGGAAAAACTCGGCCTGCGGAACGTTGGAAAGTGACAACACAGGATTCCGGGGGATTCTCATCCCCCGTACCCCCTGTTTCTCCCGGCACGAGCGCGGGCGCCCGTGCCCCACGCAATGATGCATGGCGGAACGTCCGTTAGTGGGGCACAGCCGCCTCGGCTGTGCAATAACGTCCAAGGTGTTTTCCGAGTAAGCGCCCTAACGAATGTCGCTCCCAACCCCCCGCCTTGTCATCTCGAACGAGCGAAGCGAAGAGAGAAATCTCATAAAGACTCACCCCGCCCTGACGACGCGCGGTTCCTCGTTTTTTACACTCCGTAAAACTTTCCGGCACCTTTTGTTCCCCGTGGAACGGCTACATGTTGCACAAAAAAATATTCTTTGGGAAAACAATCTGTTAGAATAATGTTAACGTGCGAACAATGGCACGAAAATTGTTTACGTTCCATCAATGCACGGTTTCTTCAGAATAGAAGATCGACGATCATCGTCGAAAGGGAGAGGTATGCGCGCCTCCCGTTCGCCATTATCATTCACTGCCGACGAAGAGTCGGCCCTCTTGGAAGACGAGTCCGGAAGCAGAGGATATTCGTCGCAGGAAGGGTGCGGCCCCGAACCGGCCGATACGGAGAATATCCCCGCCTTCCTGTTCGATCCGCAGGACCATGAACTGCTGGCCATAATGGACCAGATACTGCACCGCAAGGGCGCCGGCACCTCGCTCAAGACCCTGTTCGACCCGTCCCTCCACGCCAACGGCATCAAGGAAATGGCGGCTTCCAAGGAACTCCGCATCGCCTACGCCGTTATCCACCTTCTGGATTCCCTGGAAGCGGGCCTCGCCACCGACCGGCTGGATGCGCTGCGGTCCGTGCGGGACGAAGTGCTGCACTGCGCCCAGAGCGGGCTTCGTTACAATACGGCCCGCGTATTGCTGCAGATCATGAAGGAACTGGTGCGTGCCAGGGGCGACTTGCGGCGGCGTCTCGAATTGGCCCACGACTTCCGCATGGCGTCCACGGGAAAACCGAGGGTAATCCGCGCTCAGCTCACCGGGTACCACCTGCTGGAAATGCCGGAAGAATGGAACCAGGAATCGTTCGACGACCACATCCACGACGCCAATACCAAAGGGCGCAAATCGCCCACGCACCTTATCATGGACGCCTGGATCAAGGGGATCAGGTCCATTACGGTCATTTACTACAATTACGTCCGCCCCGAAGTCGCCGAAGAACTCCTGGAAGCGGCGGAGATCATGGGCATAACCGTCCGCATCGGGGTGGAGTTTTCCGCCCGGTTCAGAAATCGGTACGTCAACATCATCTGGTCTCCCCGTGGTTTTTCCGGGGCGCACGACCTGCTCCAGTTTCTGGCCAAGCCGGCCGTCAAGGAACTCATGACCGAGGGGCGCACCGTTTCCGAGTATCAACGCAACCGGGTGCTCAAGGTCCTCAGGGATTTCAACGAAACGCATCTCCATACCATCAACCGGGATTTCGGCATCGAGGCGCCCCCGGTGGACGAAACGGATTTCCTCTTCTATGTGGGAAGCGGCCAGGCATCCCTGCTCCACCTGGCGACGTTCATCAGCGATCATCTGATGGACTATTTTCGGGATCGGGTGGAGGAACTGCGGTGCAGCTATGCCGATAGTCCTGCCGAGGAGCGGGACCGCATCGCCCGGCTGGTGGAAACCATGGACCGGTTCGATTCCTACACCATTCTGGAACGGTACCTGCGACCCTGTCTGAATCCCAATGTGGACGATCCGTCGTCGCACCTCCATTATGGGCAGATGCCGGCCCTGATGGAGCTGAGCCCTAACGACCTCCTCACCAACCTGGTGAAGCTCCATGCCGGGTATCGCGCCACGCTCAACCTCAGCGGGTTGCCGGTGGAGGACGTGCTGGAAGTGCTCTACGACTGCCGCGGGATGATCACGCACCTCGAAATTTTCAATCTCAAGGATTACGTGGGAGGCAAAACGTCCGAAATCCCCCGCATCGGGGAACTGCAGGAGGCGCTGAACGAAGACAACGTCATCCGACTCAAGCGCGTCATCCGGGGAGTCATCCGGCAGTGCGAACGGGAGGGGAACTGCGATCCTTCTCGGGTGGAAAAGCTGAGGGAAATCCTCCACGATATCCGGTCCTTTCACGAATACTATCGCAAGGTGCCGTTGAAATCGCGCATCGGCAGCGATTCCACCGGCCGCTCGTCCCGCGTTCCCGGCATGGGGCTGGTGATAAAGGAAACCCTTCCCCACCGCAGCCGGAGGGAAATCGAGAAATCCCTCAATCCCCAGCGAAAAGTGCTTCCCGTATTTCTCCCGGCGTACCGCAGGGTCACCAGTCTGCCGAGGGAGATCGAGAGTCCGGTGGTCAGGTTCGTGGCTCCCGTGCTGAGAAAGATCCCGCTCCTCTCCCAAACGGGAATCACGCACACCACTGACTGGGTCGTGGACGAGAAGGCGATCCGCATCGGAGAAAGAGGAAACATCGTTCCGCTGGGGGGGATCCGCGACCAGCCCACCAACGGACTGAGCCTATTTCCCCGCACTGAGGTAAAGCAGGGCTCAAATTTCAGTTGGCGATATCTTCATACCGGGCTCAAGAGCAGCCTCAAAGTGCTGATCGGCTTCATTCCGGCTTTCCTCACCTTCCTGCTGACGAAGGACTGGTGGCTGTTAACCTACTTCGGAGCGGTGATCTGGTTCGGCATCACCGGGGTGCGGAACGTCATCCAGGCCGTGCTCGCCGGCAGGGGGTTGACCAGATCGTCCGTGTTGACGTGGAGGAACTACGTAAGCTGGGAACGGCTTGCGGATTCACTCTTTTACACCGGGTTTTCAGTCCCGCTCCTTGACTACCTCGTGAAGACGCTCATGCTCGATCGGGGGTTCGGCATTACAGCTCACACCAACCCCTTAATCCTGTATGCGGTCATCGCCTTGGCAAACGGCGCCTACATCTCCGGCCACAACGCGTACCGCGGACTTCCCCGGGGAGCGATCATCGGCAACCTTTTTCGCTCGATTTTTTCCGTTCCCCTGGCGCTCATTTTCAATGCGGTCGCCGGCCTCGTGCTCATGTCGGAAGGCATACCCAATGTGGACGTTGTCCTGCAGAAATGGGCGGCCATCATTTCCAAGGCCGCCTCGGACTGCATGGCGGCAGTGATCGAAGGCGCGGCGGACCGTTTCAGAAACATTTCCATACGCAGATGGGATTACCGGGGCAAGCTGGCCCAGCTCTTCGACACCTATTCGGACCTGGAACTGCTCTTCCCGGACGCCGACGTCCTGGAGATGCTGGCGTCGCCCAAGACGTTCATCATCACGCTCAACGCCAAGGCCCGCGATCTGGAGAAGAAAAGCATCATCAATGCCCTGGACCTGCTCTACTTCTGGATGTATCAGCCCCGGGCACGGGGTGTGCTGCGGGCACTGGTCCGCAACATGTCGCGGGAAGAGCGGCAGATCCTTCAGCGCTCCCAATTGGTGCTCATGCGGGAGCGGGAAATCAGCCAGATGTTCGTGGACGGGATCGTGGGGCGGAATTTCCCGCGCCCCCTCGCGTTCTACCTCAACCGCTCGGGAGAATATCTTACGGACATGCAGCGGATGGTGCAGGAGGACGCTCCGCCTCCCCCCGCCGGACATGGAGGCGGGGAGAAGCTGAAGGCTCTGGAGAAGCCGGCTGCGTCCTGACCGTTGAAGGAGAACAACGGTTTCAATCACCCGGCGACCGACAGGGCCGCCCGGGCCAGCACGATTTTGGCGATCTCCGCCGTGCCGCCGGCCGGAATGGTGACGATAGCATCCCGCAGGAGGCGCTGCACCGCATATTCCTTCATGATGCCGTAGCTGCCGTGTATCTCGATGGCTTTGCGCGCGGCCCTGGCCGCCGCTTCGCAGGAGAAGGACTTGGCCAGAGCGGATTCGTTGTGCACCTGCATTCCCTTGTCCACCATCCAGCCGACCCGGTAGGTGGCGAGTCGGGCCAGTTCCAGGTCCGCGTAGATTTCCGCCAAGTGTACCTGTATCTGCTGCAATTTGGCGATGGGCTGGCCGTAGGCGGTCCGCTGGTTGGCGAATTTGGCGGCTTCCTCCAACGTCGCGTTGAGGATGCCCAGACCGACCGAGGCCATGCCCGGCCTGCCGCACTCGACGATATTGCGGATGGCGATGGACATGCCTTCGCCTTCGGCGCCCAGGAGGTTTTCAGCGGGCACTTCGCAGTCCTGCAAAACGAGTTCGCCCGTATTGGCGCCCCGCAGACCGACCTTGTTTTCCTTTCGTCCCGCCTTGGCGCCCGGAAATCCCTTTTCCACGATAAACGCCGACAGCGCCTTCTTGCCCTCCCCGCTCCGGGCAATGACGATCCAGGTATCGGAGACGTGGGAATTGGTGATGAAGCACTTGCGGCCGTTCAGAATGTATTTGTCGCCCTCGCGCCGGGCCGTGGTCTGCATGCCCGCGACGTCCGAGCCGCCCGAAGGGTCGGTAACCGCCACGACTCCCAGGCTGGCGCCCTGCGCCAGGGGGGGCAGATACTTTTTCTTCTGATCCTCGGTGCCGAAGGTGTTCAAGCCGTGAGTGCACATGTGGTGGACCTGCATGGCCATGGGGATGGCCGGGCATACGCGGCCCAGCTCCTCCAGAACGATGATCCTCGCCAGATGGCCCATGTTTGTGCCGCCGTACTCCCGAGGCGTCACGACGCCGTTGATGCCCATGTCCGCCATGGGCTTGATGAGGTCAACGGGAAACTCCCCGCTTTCCTCCATTGCCTCCATCCTGGGGGGAATCTCCTTTTCGGCCCACTCGCGAATCGTCTTGCGCAGCAGTGTTTCTCGATCGGAAAATGCGAAATCCATTTGAGACCTCCCTTTTTTTACGAGTCGAATAAACAGCCTTGTTCCCGTGGCCTATGGGGAATCCATGGATCGTGAACAACCGACGGCGTCGTTTGGAGTCCGGCCCCGGCCGGTTTGCGGAAGGGTGACGCCGGTGCAAAGCTCCCGATTCTTCAGCGTACCGCTTCAGACTGTCAATAAAGGGGAAAAGCGTTTGAGGGATTCGCGGATGATGTTTCCCATGATTTCCACCGGCACGCAATCCGCGTCCGACCGGTTTGGTATCGTCATGAGCTAAAATATTTTGACCGCATTGTCAAATTCCTTTTCTTTTACGCTATGGACGAGAGGGTATGATCTTGTGCCTGCTGAGTTAACGATGCTTTCGTTCAATTCATGATAATTACTTACTAATCGGGATGTTTACGCTTTATTTTTATTTTTTTATTGAGTTATAGTGATGTTATTCCGATATTGCAAAGCGGAGGGGTTGGCTCCGGGAGAAGGCGTCAACGTCGCGGGTACTTCTTCCGCCACCATGGTACGGGAATTCTGTTGAAGCAAGGCGGGCGGAACGGCAGCCGGTGTTTCTGTGGAAACATGAAGGGAAGGGCTTCCGAAAAGGAGAGCATCCCGCGCTTACTCCTTCCCTGTTTCAGAAGGAAGACAATGAAATTACAGCAGGCACTCGACCGATATGCCTATGCCGGGATAGAAACCGATTACCGGATCCTTCTTATTAAATGGCTGATCATCAGTTCTCTGCCCCTTTCCCTTTACTACCTTGTGTTCAGCGCGGTTACCCGCCTTTATCCGGAAACCGTGATACTCAGTGTAGGCAACGCAGCATTGATCTGGGGGCTGACGGTCGTCGTCTATCAGGGAAAAATTCCCAACGCCGATCGCGTATTTCGGTACGTGACCTATCTCTACTTCGCCTGTGTTCTGTCGTTGAACGGATTCACCATCGTTTACCGGGAGTCTCTCGAATTTCTCCCCTGGATTTTCGTGTACTCGTTGGCCGTTGTCCTCGTGCTGGGCATCAACAAAGGCCTTCTGTTCTCTATTCTCTATTCCCTGATCATCGTCGTCCTGCTGGCCATGTCCCTTTATCGCAGCGACTCGTTCATGATCGACTTGTCGGTAAACGCCTTGCTTTCCTTCGCAACTGTTCTGATAATCGCGATCATTTTCGAGAAAATAAGAGAACTTACCTTCGGAAAACTCAGGCAGAAAAATGAAGAACTGTCGGATGCGGTTACCGCGCTCGGCGTAAGCGAGGAACGCTACCGGCAACTGGTGGAAGACGCGCCGGTGGGTATTTATGAAATCGAAATCGCAACGGGGAAACTGGTCAGCGTCAACGACGTGATGTGTTCCACCACCGGCTTCACCAGGGAAGAACTCCTTTCCATGAATATCGGCAAGCTGCTGACCGAGGACTCCCTGAGCTTGCTGGGCCAAAGAAGGCAAAAGCTGCTCGAAGGGCTGAAGTTGAACGATACGGTCGAATTCAAGATCCGTACGAAAAGCGGCGCCTTCATCTGGGTGCTCCTCAATTCCCGGTTGATTTTCGAAGAGGGGGTGCTGCGCCGCGCGCGCGTCGTGGCAACGGAAATCACCGAGCGGAAAAAAATGCAGGAGGAAATAGAGAATTCACGGGAGCGACTGAAGATCCTCTTCGAGTATGCGCCCGTGGCCTACTTCCTGAGCGATCCGCACGGGGTCATAATCGACGGCAACAAGGCCACGGAAGACCTGACGGGGTATTCGCGCGCAGAGCTGATAGGAAACAGATTCTCCGATCTCCGCCTGATGGCTCACGAGTCGCAGGAGAAGAGCCGCGGGCTGTTGGAAAAACAGGGAAAGGGAATCCCGACGGGTCCGGATGAACTGCGGCTGCTCAGAAAAGACGGCAAGATCAAAACCATCGAGGTGAGGACGTTTCCGGTGAAGGTGCTGGGAGAACAACTCATCTTGGGGATTGCCGGCGACATCACCCTGCAGAAGGAGATGGAGGAGACGTTACGGGAAGCCAACGAGCGGCTGGAAATGATGGTCGCTCAACGTACCTTCGACCTGTCGCGGGAAATCGATGAGCACCGCACCACGGAAGCCGCCTTGCGGGAGAGCGAAGCAAAGTACCGGCACATCGTGGAACTGGCACCCGTCGTCATATGGGAGATCGATCCCGTACGTTTTACCTTCCTGAGCGTAAACGACGTGATGTGCGAGCAGTTGGAATTTTCGAGAGAGGAACTGCTTTCCTCGGGCCTGGCCGGCATCTTCGCCCTGGAAGACGGGCGCCGAATCCGCGAACGAGTGCTGAGCATGGTTTCGAGCGGAAAATCGCACGACGCCGGTGAGTACGCGCTGCGCACAAGGAGCGGCAGGGAGATTTGGGCCATCGTGAATATTCGGTTGTTTTTCGAGGACGGACAACCGATCAAGGCGACGTTCGTCGCCCAGGACGTATCCGAACGGAAACTGCTCGAAACACAGCTGCGGCAAGCCAAGAAAATGGAGGCCATCGGCACGCTGGCCGGCGGCATTGCGCACGATTTCAACAACATCATGCACATCATTCAGGGATATTCCGAGATTCTGCTGCTGGATACGGGCCAATCGTCCCGCGCCGAACTGGAAACGATCCGGCAGGCGGCGAACCGTGCGTCGTCGCTCACCCGCCAACTCCTCACGTTCAGCAGGAAGACCAAGAGCGAACTGAAGCCGGTGCATCTCAACAGGAACATCGAACAGTCCCTCACCCTTCTGGAGCGAACGCTCCCGAAGATGATCGGCCTGGAGAGAAACTTGTCGGGCGATCTGAAACCGATCCTTGCCGATCCCTCCCAGCTGGATCAGATCATCATCAATTTGGCGGTGAACTCCCAGGACGCCATGCCGAACGGGGGGCGAATCCTGGTGGAGACGGCCAACGAGGTCATCGACGAGCAGTTTTGCAGCACTCATCCGGAAATGACCCCCGGAGATTACGTCCTCCTGCAAATCGCCGATACCGGCCACGGCATCGACGAGGGGGTGCGGGACCATATTTTCGAACCGTTTTTCACCACCAAGGATCAGGGCAAGGGAACCGGACTCGGGTTGGCCACGGTGTACGGTATCGTGAAGAACCATTCCGGCCACATTTTCTGCGACAGCGAACCGGGCAAGGGAACGGTTTTCCGCATCTACTTTCCGGCCCAGGTCGTGGAGGAACCGGAACCTGAACCGGTCCGACGGCGGGACCTGCCCCGAGGCACCGAAACGATCCTGCTGGTGGACGACGATGCCCCGATCCGTACACTCGGCAAAAGCATTCTGGAACGGTTCGGATACACGGTCCTCACCGCCGAGAACGGCAAAACGGCCATCGACACGTACCGGTCGCAAAAGGATGCCATCGGCCTCGTGCTGCTGGACATCATGATGCCCGGCATGGGCGGGTTGCAGTGCATGGAAGCATTGCGTGCGTTCAACCCGGAGGTGAAAATCATCGTGGCCAGCGGGCATGGAGGGAAATGGACGGCGGAAAGCGGCGAACGGTTCCTGAAAAAACCCTACGACATAAACGAACTGCTCGCCGAAGTGCGGAAGGTGCTTGCGACCGGGCCCGGTTTAGTCGATTCGCCGGGTATTCCGGGTGCTGAAAATTCGTAGGGGCACATACTATGTGCCCCTACGTTATGGCGTTCCTACCGATTTTCAAGCCATCCAACGGATGGAATGAAGAGCGGCGGCGGTCTCCCTCCGGTCAATGATCGCGGATGACCGTGTAGCGTCCGTAAGGCGCGAACGCAACGCGTGACTCCTTACCCATCTTCTGCATCGCCAGGGAATAGGCTTCTTCAAGGGAATCGAAGGCGGTGATCCCGATGTCCCGGCAGGCGTCCAGGTTTTCCGTCCGCGTCACCACCCACACTTCTTTTCTGGTCATCACCTCGTAGATCTTGTACCAGATGCAACCCGCCCACAGCTCCTTGTCCTTGGTGTAGAAGTCCTTCAGTGCCTTGGCCTGGTTTTCGCGCGACGGCGGCATGGAGGGCTTCAACAGGTCCATGAGGGCGAAGCCGGGCCATCCGCCATAGCCCGGGCAGGGAGTGGCCTGAATGATGATCCCGTTGTCGCGGACGAGGGGGTCGCAATTGACCACCGCCCACCCCGTGTGGAAAAAGAGATGGTCGGTCGGCGCGGAAGACCCGGTGATGGCAATGTCCGCCTTTTGCTCCTTCAGCTTGGGTACGCTGAATTTGTAGGTCTCGTCGTATTTTGCTACCGACGCCTTGTGGGACGCCACGGGCGCACCGGCGTTGATGAAGGAAACGCGGTTTTTGTTGTCCACAATAACGTTGATGCCCATGTCGACCCCGACCAGTTCCAACGCCTCGTACTTGTCTTTCTGCATGAGGCAGTCGTTGTTGCCGGGGATGCACTCCGGTGAAAGCGACATGACGTGATTCAGTTCGATGGTTTCGTTGCCGGAAACGGCCGGGATGATCATCCCGGAGCCGCCGTATCCCCAAAGCGTTGCCTGGGTCGTGCCGATGGCGATGACGACGTCGGCGTCGGTGACGGCCTTGTGAATGAAGAGCGGGATGCCCGCGACCGTGATGCCGACGAACCGGTAGTTGTCGGCCATGGTAACGTCGTTGCAGTAGATGGGAATACCGCTGCCGGCCAGTTCGGAGCCGAGTTTTTCCTCGATTTCCTGTGGGCTCAACGTGGGGACCTTCCCGCATCCGATGATCACGGAAACTTCGCAGCCGGCCGCCTGCGCCTTCTTCACCAGGAAGGGGAGAATCTGCTTCGTGGGAGCGGCGCGGAACTGGTTTTCGGTAATGAAGGTGACCTTTTTCCCCCGGCCGATCAATTCGGAGAATTTCGGCCCTCCGACCGGCGATTCGACGGCCTTTTCGACCTCTTTGGCTATGTCCGGCACGGGGTCCGGCTCATGGGGAATACACTGAACCCAGAGATTTTTCTCCGGGACTTCCAGTTCCAGGAAAACTCCGGTTTCCTCAGCCGTTTCGTACGGCACCTTCAGGATTGCCATCGTACCCTCCTTGCATTTGGGGAAGTACCCCCGTCCCCAAAAAGGGGATGGGAATACCCGGAAAGGATTTCGGCTAGGATACGATGAATGGTTGCCCGACGCCGTTAATGCTGCGTGCTCCAAGCAGAGGGGTCGTCCAGCGGCCCAGTTCGGCGACGATTTTCGGCACCCACTCATCCCCCGATTTCACGATTTCGCCGACGTACATAGGTTGCGCCAATTCATGCTGGGCGTCAAGCTGAACCTCTCCCCGCGGGCTGTCCAATACGAGTCCTTCCATGGCCTTGCAGATGTTGTCGGCGTTGGTGTCGCCGCCCGTTTTTTCCAGGGCCTTCAGGATCATCTGGCCCGCATCATACCCGTGAACCGAACTCATGGAAACCGCTACGTCCGGGTTGTTGTTGGTGAATTTATTGTACTGTTTCACGAATTCCTTGTTGGTGGGATTTTCGAGGGTGATGGCCCAGTTGAAATTGCAGAACCACCCTTCGGCGGCTTCCTTCTGGGCCGCGATGAGGTTGCGTTCGAAGAACCATCCGGTGGTGCACATCTTCATCTTTTTCTTGAGGCCGAACTGTTCCGCCTGCCGGCAGAAGTTGACGGCGTCGTTGCCCGCGAACCAGCCGAAGAACATCTTGGCGCCCGAATTGGCGATTTTCGTGAGATAGGAGGCATAGTCCTTTTCATTGAGAGGCGGGTAGACCGAACCCTTTATGACGCCGCCCTTTCCCCGGTAGGCCATGCTGAAAGACCATACCTGCTGCTGCCCGGCCGCGTAATTCGCTCCGCCGACGTAGCACTCCTTGGCCAGATTGTCGTAGGCCCAGTAGCCGATCGGATGCGCGAAAATCCAGTGGCTGATGGAGGCTCGGAACACATAGGGGCTGAAGAGGTTTCCGGTCAGTTCGACGTTTCCGGCGGTGGGAAGAATCAGGGGGACCTTGCGCTCCCGCACGTAGTTGCACATGGCGGCCGCCAGGGCGCTGCTCACGGGGCCGACCAGAAAATCGACGTTTTCCTTTTCGACCAGCTTTTTGGTTTTCTCCAACCCCGCGTCGGCCTTCATTTCGGAGTCTTCCTTGATTATCTCGAATTTCCTCCCCTTGAACGAGTTGCCCGCCAGGTTGAGCGCCAGTTCCAGGCCGGCATGCACCCGATCGCCGATGACCTTGTAGGATCGGGAAAAAGGCAACACCACCCCTATCTTGATCGGCTTGGAGCTTTCGGCGGCAAAGGCCGGTGTGCCGGTCAGCATCGATCCGGCCAGCCCGCCCAGGGCCAGGGCTCCGCTCACCGCGCCGGTCTTCTTCAAGAAGGATCTCCTGTCGATTCGGTTGCCATCGTCCATCCTGCACCTCCCTTGTATTTGTCGGAACTGCATACCCGGGCTTCAGGGCCGCGGAAACCCGGACTTCTCGCCATGGCGATAACGGGAACGGGACGGGCATGGTTTGCCCGAACAATGAACCGGCGTGCGTCCTCTGCGTTTCACGCCGCCACGCCGAGGCTCTGCAACAGTATTTCCTTGTTATCGCTTATCTGCTCGGTCGTTCCCTCAAAACGAATCTCCCCTTTCTCCAGGATGTAATGCCGATCGCATGCGGAGAGAGCCATTTTGACGTTCTGTTCGGCCAGGAGAATGGTCATGGCCTGAGTCGTTTTTATCTGCAGAATCGAATCGCGGAGTTCCTTCACCATGAGCGGAGCCAACCCTTCGGTCGGCTCGTCCATGAGAAGAATTCTGGTCTGTCCCATCAGGGCGCGTGCGATGGCCAGCATCTGGCGCTCGCCGCCGCTCATGCCCTTGACCTTCTGGTGTCTTCGTTCACCCAAACGGGGAAACTGATCGTACGCATTGGCAAAGCCGTAGAAGGCGCCATTCGTTTTTTGTCCCACCAGGGCCAGTTCCAGGTTCTCCTCCACCGTCAGTTTCGGGAATACTCGCCTGCCCTGGGGCACCAGCCTGATCCCCAGGCGAAAGATGGAGTGGGGCCTTAGGGCGGTGATATCGAGGCCCTCGAAGGTAATTTTCCCCTTCCGGGGAGGGGTGAGGCCCATGATGGACCGCATGAGCGTCGTTTTGCCGGCCCCGTTCCGGCCCATGACGGATACGACGTCGCCGCCTTCCAGGGAAATATCCACGCCGTGAAGGACATGGCTGGGGCCGTAATAGGTATGAATCCCTTCGATCGACAGCATGGCTTCACAATCCTCCGAGGTAGACGCGCTGCACTTCCTCGTTTCGTGTGATCTCCTCCGGCTTGCCTTCCGCGATCTTCTTTCCGTAGTGGATCACCGTGATGCTGTCCGAGACTTTCATCACCAGGTCGATGTCGTGTTCGATGAGGAGGATGCTCACCTTTTCGGAGATTTTCTTTATCAGTTCGACCATGATCCCGCTTTCGTAACGGCTCATGCCGGACGTCGGTTCGTCAAGCAAAAGCAGGGACGGACCGGTACCCAGCGCCAGCGCGATTTCCAGTTTCCGCTGGTCTCCATACGACAGATTGGCCGCTGCTTCCTCGCGTACGTGGCCGAGTTCCAGCCAGTCCAGAATGTCCAGAGCCTTTTTCCGACTTTCCCCATCCCCGGGCAGCTTCCTCCATATGGACGTGCAGTGCTTCACCCCGGATTGCACGGAGAGGTGGACGTTTTCGAAGGTGGTGAGATTGGGGAAGAAATTGTTGATCTGAAACGACCGAGCCATTCCCATGCGGGCGCGGGTATGGGGCTTTTCCCGGGTGACCTCTTTTCCCTTGAAGAACACGGATCCCTCGTCGGGTAGGTAACGTCCGGTAATGACGTTGAAGAGCGTGGTTTTCCCGGCGCCGTTCGGCCCGATGACCGATCTCAGTTCCCCCTCTTCCATTTCGAAACCGAGGTCGTTCAAAATATCCAGATTGCCGAAACTCTTGCGAATGGACCGTACCTGCAGCAGCGTCATCGGTTGTTGCTCTTCCGTGCGTTGAAAAGGCCGAGAATTCCCTGGGGAGCGAAGATGATCGTCAAAACGAAAAACGCTCCGATGAAAATCATCCAGTTTTCGGTCCAGGAACTGAGGACGTCCCCGAGCCATAAAATAATCGCGCCGCCCAGCACGGGGCCGACCAGAGTTCCTATGCCGCCGAGGATCGACATGAGGATGAAATCTCCCGAAATGCTCCAGTTGAGCATTCCCGGCGAAACGAAATCCTGGAACGAAGCGAAAAGCACCCCGGCGATCGTGGTGAGGAATGCCGAAATCACATAGGCTTTGATCTTCATCGTTCGAACGTTGTAGCCCAGGAAGCTCACCCGGTCCTCGTTTTCCCGGATTCCCACCAGCACCTTGCCGAAGGGGCTCCCGGTAACGCGCAGACAGAAGAGATAGGACAGGCACAGGAGCAGCAGAACCAGGTAGTAGAAGCCGTTCGGCTTCTGGATCGCCGATTCCCACACGCCCGGGATTCCCACCGTGGCCTTTTTGATGATGATGCCGTTGTCGCCGCCGGTGATGTTGGTGAGGTTGAATGCCGCCAGGTAGAAAAACTGGGCAAAGGCCAGCGTGAGAAATACGAAGAAAATGTCTTTCGTCTGGGTCGAGAAGTACCCGACGATCAATCCGAGAATAAGGGCCACCACGATCGCCGCGATCAGGGAGAGGAAAATGTTCGTGGAGCAGGTGTTCCGCACGAAGGCGGCGCAGTAGCCGCCGAGTCCGAAAAACATGGCGTGGCCGAGACTCACCAGCCCCGTATAACCGGACAGGATGTCAAACCCCAGGAGCGCTATGCCGAAGATCATGATTTTGGTCAAAAGGTCCACATAGTAGTTGGAAAACACTCCCGGCGCGCCCCAGGGAAAGGCGAGGAGCAGCAGCAAAACGGCACAGAGGATTGTCTTCTTTGCGGTCGGGGTCATAACCCTCCCTGTGGGTTTTGTTCTTCGGTCATGTCAGGCTTCCTCGCCCACGAGACCGCTCGGCTTCAACAACAGGATGGCCGCCATCACGATGTAAATGGCGGCGTCGGCGAATCCCGAAAGGAACACCGCGCCCAGCTGAATCGACATGCCCAGGATGAGAGCGCCGATCACCGCTCCCCTGATGCTGCCCAACCCGCCGATGACCACCACGATGAACGCATCGATGATGATGTCGATTCCCATCTGGGGGTAAACCGTTCTCATGGGGGCCACAGCCGCCCCCGCTATGGCGGCCAGAGCGGAACCCACCACGAACACGGCGGTGAACACCTTCCGTGTGTCGATGCCGTGAGCCTCCAGAATTTCAATGTCTTCCGTGCCCGCCCGGATGACCGTTCCATAGCGCGTCTTGTTGATCAGCAACCATATGAGGATAGCCACCGCAGTACTGAAAAAAAGAATGAAAAGGCGGTAGGTGGGATAGTAGATACCGAGGAATTCCGTGGCGCCTCCCAGCAGGGCCGGGGGTTCCACGGAATAGACGTCGTTTCCCCAGATAAACTTGATTGCGTTCTGAATGATGAGACTGAGGCCGAAGGTGAGCAGCAAATGGTGCAAGGGAGGACGGCCGTAGAGCGGACGCAGGGAGAAATACTCGATGAACAGCCCAACCACGGCAACGACCATGGGGGCGACCAGGAGCGCCAGCCAGAAACTGCCGGTGGCCGTGGCGATGGTGTAGCCCAGATATCCACCCAGCATGTAGAGGGAACCGTGCGCGAAATTGAGCACATCGAGCATGCCGAAGATGATGCTCAGCCCGATGGCCACCAGAACGAGGACCATGCTGAGGGTCAAGCCGTGGAGCAACACCGGCAATATGCTGGTCAGTTGAAAATCCATGAACCTTCCGTGACGGGTTTCCCGTAAGGCGGGATTGCTTCCCTGTTTTTGCTCACCCCGAATGAGTTTCGTTCAGTTTGTGCATGTGCGCCGTTACTTCTTTGGCCGTCTCCGATACACTGGAAATGTAGGCTTCCCTGAACGTATGAAACCGTTCGGTCGGTGCCGATATGCTGAGCGCGGCGACGATCTTGCCTTCGGAATCCCGGATAGGAGCGGCGACGCATTTGAGACCGACCTCTACCTCTTCGTTGTCGACGGCGTAGCCGTTTCTCCTGATGTTCGCCAATTCCTTCGTCAGGACGTTCACATCGGTTATGGTGTTGTCCGTGAAACGGATGAGCCCTTTTTCATTGATCAACCGCGTTAGGTCCTCGTTGGAAAGCCCGGACAAGAGCACTTTCCCCACGCCCGAACAATGCGCGTGCAGTCTCGTCCCCGTCCGCGTGATGACCCGTATGGTTTTTTTCCCTTCGATTTTGTCCAGGTAAAGCGCCTCGCCGTTCAGAAGCGTTGCCAGATGAACCGTTTCCCCGCACCGTTCGTTGAGTTTTTGGAGGAACGGCCGGGCAATCCGCGCGATATCCGACCCCGGTTCGGCCAGCGAACCCAGCTGAAAGAGTTTCGGCCCCAGCTTGAACTTCATGCTGCCGGGGTCCCTCACCAGATAGCCGGCTCCCTCCAGATTCTTGATGATGCGAAAGGTGGAGGCTTTATTGAAGCTGAGCAGGTCGTTGATTTCGGTCAGGGAGAGAGCTTTCCCCTTGGCATCATAAAGATTCAATATCTTCATTGCCTTCTGCAAAACCTTCAAACTGTATTTGGTATTTTCTTCCATAATGTTTTCACATAGTGAAACTTGAGTTTTATTTTATGTATACTGTATCCTGTATGTCAAGAACAATTGCGCGAGCCGGGTCCCCCTGCCCTACCCGTCCCTTCATCCCTTCCCCCGTGCGCCTGAAAAACCAAACGATTCCCTAACACGTACAGGCTTGACGCTCAGCCGGAAGATGCTCAATACTCCAGGCGGCGGATAACGCTGTAAAATCGATTTTCCCGCGAGTCGAAAACGTCGTCGTACTTCACTCGCCCGCCGGTTCTTCGCACGTTGAACGTCCCCGTCGGTTCCGTAACACCGCCGGCCGGCGTTTCCGCACAACGAGAGGGTCAGAACGGACATGGGGAACGCTCAACCGCAGCACAGCAGATGGATCGCACTGACCGGCGTGGGGTTGGGCGTGCTCATGGCCACCATCGACGTGAGCATCGTCAACATTGCCCTGCCGACCCTGGTCGCCGAACTGAACACTTCGTTTGCCATGGTGCAATGGGTGGTGATCGCCTACGCCCTGGTCATCACGTCGCTGGTACTTGGGGCGGCGCGGCTGGGAGACATGATCGGCCAGAAGCGGATCTATTTTTCGGGGATGGTCATATTCACGTTGGGTTCCCTGCTCTGCGGCCTGTCTCCCTCCATCGGCTGGTTAATCGGGTTCCGGGCGTTTCAGGGGCTCGGGGCGGTGATGATGCAGTCTTTGGGCGCGGCCATCGTAACGGGTATTTTCCCTCCCAACGAACGGGGCAAAGCCCTGGGAGTCATCGGGGGCATCGTCTCGGCGGGGTTGGCTCTGGGGCCGCCGCTCGGCGGCCTGCTCATCGGCTTCACCGGCTGGCGTTCCATCTTCCTGGTGAACGTGCCGCTGGGGATCGCGGCCGGGATACTGGTCCTCACGATCCTCCCCAGGCTGCAGCCGCAGCAGAAGGGCCAGCGCTTCGATACCGCGGGCGCCCTGGTGCTGTTCGTAACGCTGGCCTGCTACGCGATGGGCATGACGTTCGGCCAGCAATGGTCCTTTACCGGCTCGGCTGCGGTGTGGCTTCTGGCCGTGGCGGGCGCGGGGCTCTGTTCGTTCGTTTTCATGGAAAAGCGCATCCGCGAACCCATGATCGACCTGAAGTTATTCGGCAACATCGTTTTCGGGCTCAATCTGCTGACGGGATTCCTTGTGTTCGTGGTGCTCGGCGGGTTGTTCGTCCTTCCCTTTTTCCTGGAACTGGTGAAGGGGTATTCCACGGAACACACGGGACTTCTGATGATGGTGGTGCCGGTGGCCATGGGATTGGTTTCCCCGTGGGCCGGTTCGCTCTCCGACCGCTACGGTTCCCAGGGCATCAACCTCACCGGGCTGTCGATTCTGTTGGTGGGATGCTTCTCGCTCTGCACGCTGCATGAGAACGTCGGGTTGCTGGGATACGTCGCGCGGCTCGCGCCGGTGGGGATCGGGGTCGGGTTTTTCCAGTCGCCCAACAACAGCGCGGTCATGGGGGCCGCTCCCCAGAATCGGCTGGGGGTGGCGTCGGGGTTGCTCACGCTTTCCCGCACCCTGGGGAGTACCTCCGGAGTGCCGCTCATGGGGGCCGTGTTCACGGCCCACGTATTCGCGCTGGGCGTGCTCCCCCCGGACGCGACCATCGAAACCGCCTCGAAGGAAGCATTGGTGAAGGGAATCGAGGGCACCTTTTTCTTCGCGGCATGCATCGCTCTCACCGCGCTGTGCCTCTCCGCGAGCGCCCTGCTGTTTCACACGAAAAAAAGGAAGGGGGCGGGCCGTTCCGTGTAGACGGTGGACGCGAATCGTTTCAGGCCGGGGCATGGTGACGATGGCCCCGCAAACGTGCCCGGACGACGCGTGTATGGGGTCGATGCGGCGGATGACATCCGCCCCCGGAAAAAGCGTAATAGTGAAGTTTCGTGAAAAGAAACTTATCCTCGATGTCTACAAAAATAAAAAAATTACGAAAATAATGAATATCGGCATCTCCCCGAAAAACGCGGCGGGTGAAGCTCGTGAAAAGAAACGCGCCATGGACGCTTGCAAGCGGGGGAGCATTCATAGTAATAACGAATGAAGGTGAAAAAACGGAGTGTGCCATTTCCGCCCAACTGCGAGGTTCAGGCACGCGCGTTGGGCGGCTTCCAAAAGCTAATATCATGATAACACACGGGAAAACAGCTCCCTGATGGGGGCTGGCTTCCTCCGGTGTCTTTCCCCAAAAGTGCGGCGATTGAGTTTCATCAAAAGAAACGGTTTGTCGACGCTTGTGGGGGAATGAGTAATCATAGTAGAAACGGCTGAAGGTGAAGATATCGAAGTGATGCCTTTCAGCTCAACCGCTCCCTGAAACAAGTACCCGGAAAAGACGTTTTCATGGACATCCTTGCTGCACTCCCCGTACAAGCTTTACACGGTCTCGTATACGGTATGCTGTTGTTCCTCGTGGCATCGGGCCTCACGCTTATCTTCGGGATGATGGGAGTCCTCAATTTCGCCCACGGTGCGCTCTACATGCTGGGGGCCTACATCTCGTTTTCCATTCTGCGCTGGACGGGCCAGTTCTGGCTGAGCATCGTTCTGGCGCCCCTTGCGGTGATGGCCGTCGGCATGGTCATCGAACGTTTTTTCCTGCGGAAGGTCCATACCTTCGGACACGCCCATGAGCTGCTGCTCACCTTCGGCATCGCCTATATTGTCGAAGAGATCGTAAAACTCATCTGGGGAAACCAGCCCCTGCTGGTCACCCTGCCCCCCTCGCTCAGCGGGTCGACTTCCGTTTTCGGCCTCCAGTACCCCGTGTACCGGCTGTTCATATTGCTCATTTCCTTTCTGGTGTTCGCGCTCCTCTTCCTCATCCTGTTCAAAACCAGGGCCGGAATCATCGTGCGGGCAGCGGTGTCGAACAAGGATATGGTGAACGCGCTGGGGTTCAACGTGCCCATGATTTTCCTCCTGCTGTTCGGCATGGGCGCCTGGCTGGCCGGGCTGGCGGGAGTGATCGGCGGGCCCTATCTCATTACCACCCCCGGCATGGCGTCCACCATCATCATCGATCTCTTCGTGGTGGTCGTGGTCGGCGGCCTGGGGTCCATTGAGGGCGCTCTTCTGGCCTCCGTACTTATCGGACAGCTCCAGTCCATCGGCATTCTGATCCTGCCCGAATTCGCCATCGTCTTCGAATTTCTCCTCATGGCCTTCGTTCTCATATTCCGGCCCCACGGCCTGTTGGGAGAGAGCAAATGAGCGGTCGATATCTGTCCAGAATAGCGCTGGCGGTGCTGCTGGCGGTGCTCGCCGCGATGCCTTTCCTGATCGGCGAATACCAGCTCAACATGGTCATCACCATGGCCATCTATTCCCTGTTCGCCCTTAGCTACAACATTTTGTTCGGGCAGGCCGGATTGCTTTCCTTCGGGCATGCCGCCTATTTCGGCATCGGAGCGTATACCGCCATCATCTTTTTCAAACGGCTGGGGGTGAGCCTGCTGCCGGGAATCCTGGCCGGCGGGGTGAGCGGGGGACTCCTGGGAATTATTTTCGGCGCCTTTGCGGTGCGCCTGAGCGGCACGTACTTCGCCCTTATCACCCTCGCCCTGAATGCGCTCATCTATGCGGCAGCGGAAAAATGGCGGGGGCTGACCGGGGGAGAGGACGGCTTGGCGGCCATGCGCCCCAAACTCTCCTTTTTCCATTCCGGCAATATCGACATGTTCTCCACGATGCACTGGTACTACTTTGTTATTGTCGTGGTGCTGCTGAGCGCGATCTTCTGCCGTTTCCTCATCCGCACGCCGCTCGGACGGCTCAACGAGTGCATCCGCGAAAACGAAGGCCGGGCCAGATTCATCGGGTACAACACCTACGCGACCAAGGTGACCATCTATGCCATCTCCGCCTTTTTCGCGGGGCTGGCCGGTGCCCTGGCCGGGTCCTTTCAGGAGTTCGTGACGGTGACCTTCATCAATCTGGACAAGGCGTCCGACGTCCTGATCATGACCTTCGTGGGTGGAGGCGGCACCTTCTGGGGCCCCATACTCGGCGCCTGCTTCCTCACCTTGCTGAACGACATCCTTAGCAGCCTCACCGAACGCTGGGCCATCATTCAGGGCGCCCTGTTCATTGTGCTGGTCATGTACGCCCCCAACGGATTGAGCGGCCTGCTCCTGAGCCTCAAGGCCCGGTTTTTTCCATCCGCGGGCAAAGAGCCGGAATTGCAAAGATAAGGACGGTCGAACGAGCGTATGCTGGAAGTGAAGGATCTGCACAAGAGTTTCGGCAAGGTGAAGGTGATCAACGGAATCAGCCTCACCATCCCCGAAGGACAGCGACACGCCGTCATCGGCCCCAACGGTGCGGGCAAGACAACCTTTTTTCATCTGCTCACCGGCCATTACAAGCCGACCAAGGGAACCATCCTCTTCAACAATCACGACGTCACGGGCATGCCTCCGCATGCCATCAACCGGTTGGGGCTGGCCCGCTCCTTTCAGATCACCAACGTTTTCCCACGGCTTTCGGTGCTCGAAAACGTGAGGGCCGTCATCCTGTCCAAACACCGCATTCGATTCGATTTCTTTCATAACGTGGAGAAAATGGATCGCATCAGGGAAGAAAGTCTGAAAATGCTCTCGCTTATCGGGCTGGTCGACAAGGCGAGCCGCATTGCAGGAGAACTCTCCTATGGGGAACAGCGGGCACTGGAAATCGGGCTCACCCTGGCATCCGAGCCCCGGATGGTCCTTCTGGACGAGCCCACCGCGGGCATGGACATCGACGAGACGCGGGAGGCGGTGCGGCTCATCGACCGGGTGACCGCCGGAAAAACGCTCATCATCATCGAGCACGACATGGAAGTGGTGTTCTCCCTGGCCGACGTCATCACCGTCATCTACTACGGGGAGGTGCTGGTGTCCGGTACTCCCGAGGAAATCAGGGGACATCCGAAAGTAAAGGAAGCCTATCTCGGAACCAAGCCATGCTGACACTCGAAAAGGTAAACACCTACTACGATAGCAGCCACATCCTCTTCGACGTCTCCCTGGAAGTGCACAAAGGCGAGATTGTGGCGCTGTTGGGAAGAAACGGCGTGGGGAAAACCACGACCCTCATGACCATCATGGGGCTGGTACACCCGCGAGCCGGTTCCATCCGCTTCAAGGGGGAGGAAATCGGAGGCAGGGAACCCTATCGCATCGCCCTGGCGGGCATCGGTTTCGTGCCCGAGGAACGATGGATATTCCCCACCCTCACCGTACACCAGAACCTGCTCATGGGCATCAAGCCGGGCCGGATGGGGAAAAAGGTGGAAGACGGCTGGACGGTGGAGCGCGCCTACAAATATTTTCCCCGGCTGGCCGAGCGTAAGAACCAGAAGGGCGGAGTCCTTTCCGGCGGCGAAATGCAGATGCTTACCATCGCGCGCACCCTCATGGGCAACCCGGAGCTGGTCCTTATCGACGAACCCACCGAAGGGCTGGCGCCCATCATCGTGGAACGGGTGAACAACACCGTGCGGGAGATCGCCCAGCAGGGGATCACCGTATTGCTGGTGGAACAGAAACTGGCGGTATGTCTGGAGCTTGCCTCACGCATCTACGTTTTGAGCAAGGGCGAAATCAAGTGGACGGGCACCCCGAAGGAACTCGATGAGCGCGACGACGTCCGCGAGCAGTATCTGGAAGTGTAACCCTGTGGTGCATGGCGGCGGGTCGGTCGATCCGCTTTAATCCAACTTATTACCAAGGGGGCAGACCATGAAGAAATTGTTTGTACTCATGGCGGCGGCAATGGTGCTGTTTTACCTTCCTTCCGCCTGGGCCGCGGATGTAGTGAAGATCGGCATCAACGAAGTGCGGTCCGGCGCTTTTACGTCCAACGGCGACCGGATCATCTGGGGCGTGGAAGCGGCCGTCAAGGAAGCCAACGACGCCGGCGGAGTGCTGGGCAAGAAACTGGAAACCGTCATCGAAGACAACCAGATGAAGCCGGAAATCGCGGTCCAGAAACTGAAGAAGATGCTCCTGGAGGACAAGTGCCAGATCATCATTCAAGGGTCCTCTTCGGGAGTGGGCGGAGCCATTTCGCAGCAGATGCCGCGGTACAAGAAACTCTATGTGGACATCGCCGCCGAGGCCGTGAGCCTGACCGGCGAGAATTTCAACCCCTACATCTTCCGTACCTGCCTCAACGCGGCCAGCCACGTAAAAGGATTGGCCTACTATTTCTCGAAAAAAGGCCTCACCAAAGCCTACGGCGTCGATCAGGATTATTCCTGGGGCCACGACGTCGCCAAGTTCTATGAAATGGCCCTCAAGCAGATCGATCCCAAAAGCCAGTACTTGGGCACCGAGTTCCACCCGGTGTTCAACAAGGACTTTGCTCCCTACATCAGTAAGGTGCAGGCCGCCGGCGCCCAGTACATCGTTACCGGGAACTGGGGCACCGACCTCACCCAGTTGATCGTGCAGAGCCGCAGCCTGGGGTTGAACATTCCCATCGGCTGCACCTTCCTGGACGACGATGCGGTGATGGCCGTGGCTGGTAAGGCGGCCATGGGATGCGTGTCGGCCAACATGTACATTCTCGGCCTGGATACCCCCAAAGCCAAGGAATTTGAAGAGACGTTCCATAAATCCTCCGGCGGAAAATGGCCGTCCTTCGTGGCCATGCAGTCGTACATCGGCACCAAGATGTACCTGGCGGCGGTGAAGAAGGCCGGCAGCTTCGACACCGAAAAGGTGATCAAGGCATTCGAGGGAATGAAGTTCGAAGGCCCCGCGGGCACCATCACCATGCGCAAGGAAGACCACCAGGCGCTGGCTCCCGCCGTAATCGCCGAAGTCGTGGAGAAGACCAAGTACTACGATTCCCCCTACCTGAAGCCCGTGGAAGTCATTCCGGCCGACAAGGTATCCCTGACGCTGGAAGAGAGCGGCTGGAAGCCCTACAAGGGTGAATAATCACGTTTGAAGAAGCAAGAGGAAGACGGGTGGGCGATGCGCCCGCCCGTTTCATTTATGACATAACCGATGGGGGATGGCGGAACGGAGGGACTTGATGCACGGGCGATGTATTCGCGATGTGATGCCCCGTTTGTGGAGCACAGCCGCCCCGGCTGTGCCGTGATCAGGAATGCTTGGGTTCATCCAACGCCACAAAAGGAGCACACATATGGAAGCAATCTGGCATCACGTGGCCGTTTCGGTAAACGATCTGGACGGGGCCGTCCATTTTTTCCGCGACCTTCTCGGGTTCACCGTGGACTGGGACATGGATCATCGCTGCGGAGGGGAACTTTCCCGTGTGGTGGGATTGCCGGATACCGATACGCACATCGTCATGCTTAACGGGTACGGCACGCGCATCGAGCTGTTCAAATACCACAGGCCGTCCGGAGAACCGTGCGCGCCCGGGCGGCAGTGCGATTTCGGCATTACCCACTTCGGCTTTGCCGTGAAAAACATCCAACCGCTCTACGAAAGGCTGCTTGAAGCCGGCGTCCGCTTCAATTGCCCGCCCCAGAACCTGCGCCCCGGCGTTTGCGCCACCTACCTGCAAGGACCCGAAAACATCACCATCGAACTGGTGGAGTACGACCAGCCGCAGTAACCAGCAAGAGAGTGTACTCACAGTCCAATCGAGCACGGGATTTCTCACTCCGTTACTCTTTTCCTATTTATATTTTATCATTTATTTACAATCCATCGGTTCTCGGGCTACCATAAAACCGGAAACAATGATGATGCTGTCGTTTTTCTGACTCTCGAAGTATCTGCTCGAAATTAGAGCCGGTACAGTGGTGAGGCGAATCGACATGGCGGACGTCCTCAAGAGCGAAGCGGCGCAGGACAAGACAGGCGAGTTTGAGGAGCCTGAATCCAAGGGTTCCTCGGATACCTCCGGCGTAACGGGAATTCCTGGTCGTATATCCAGATTCGGTCCGATCCTGAAGGTTCTCCTTCTCGAATTTATTTTGCCGATGGCTGCCGCCCTGGGGCTGATTCTGCTGGCGTTCGTTTGGCAAGAAAGCGCACCGGACACCTATGTCATCGGAACGACCAGCCTCCATTTCCTGAAGGGTGATGTTTTCACCATTGCCCAAGAAAAAAATGCCGAAGCAGTCGTCACTAGCGCAAACAACGCTCTGGAAGCAGTTTCGGCGGATGCCTTCGCTCTGAACAGTGCGGTCCACAGAAATGCATGGTCCAACTTCGGTCCCGTGCCGATCACCGTCTCGAAGGAAACTCCCGTCGCCAAAGAGATAGAGAAATCGGGGTCGAGCAGGCCCCGGGTCCGTTTGGGGGAGACGGTCTTCGAAGGGAAATTGCGGCAGGGAACCAATGATGTTGCGCTGTTCAGAGCGGCGCTCTATCTTCACGACTTCATCATCCTGGAGAAGGCATTGCCCCAGACCAGAGGCGAAAGAGGGGCGTGGTTCCACCTTATCCCCCCG
Organism: uncultured delta proteobacterium; assembly: GCA_963826125.1. GTDB lineage: Bacteria > Desulfobacterota > Desulfarculia > JACQYL01 > CAWGVV01 > CAWGVV01. The sequence continues at coordinate 588,999 of CAWGVV010000002.1, forward strand.
GCCCAAGCTGCCCAGCCCCAGAAAGAACCGCCGGTTCAACAGATAGTACAGCCCCCAGTGAACGCCACTCAAGCACCTGCGATGCCAAGCAACCTCTCAATACAAGCAGCTCCCAACCGGCAGCAGACACAGCCCCCGTTGAACGCCCAAGATTCGTCTATGCAACAGAAGGTGGAGTCCCCGAACATTCAACAGGCGCCCCGGCAAACCAAAGAGCCCTACGTGGAGGTACCAATCCCTATCCAGGAGAGAGATCAGCAACCGCCGACGACGGGGAAAAGGACCTCTTCCCGTATTGTCCAGAGCGCCACCATGGCCGCGCTGCTGCAAACCGAAGCGCGAGGCATTGGTTCCCTTGCCCTCATGACCCTGGGAACGGGGTATGGCGGGCTTACTGAGCCGGAATCGGCGGGAGCGATCCTGGACGGATTGGGCCGCGTAGAGGGGAGCCTTGCATCGCTTCGCGATGTTTACCTCGTATTCCCCGTTTCAACGACGATGGTCAAAGAGAAGTTCGCACCGGCGTTTCCGGCCAGGGCATGGCGGTATGTTGGAAAAGCGATCTCGGTGCCGCTGCAGTGGCCGGGCGGACCTGCTTTTTTCCAACCCCATGTCTTCGAATGGAAGGAAGAAGGGCTGAAAGATCCCGCCTATGTGCAGAGCCTCTTCAACCCCGCCTTTGCCGTGACCGGGCGCGTCACCTTTCTCCCGACGTTCCTGTTTCTCTTTTTCGGCTTCCTCGCCCTTCTACTCAACCTCCTGAGGCTGCCGGCAACGCAAATCCGACCGACCCGGAGGGGGTTCCTGGGCGGATGCATGCTGATCCTGGTGATGGGGATTCTTCTTTTCGCTTTGTCGAGGGTGTGGAAAACCTTTCCGGGCATCTGGCTGGAAACGCTTCCGGGCCTCGCAACGGCCGGGCTGCTTATCGGCTCGGCGGCGGGGTTGGCGCTCTGCGCCTTTCGCAACAAGTCCATTGTGGATCAGCCAGAGCAAGATCCCGACAACCTGCTGCGGTCCGTGCTGTATCCGGACAAACCCATCGACGACATCAGCCGAGATCGGCTGGGGTTCGTCCCGCTGGTGAACGCGCTCCGGCGCTTCCTGGACAACCGCGACACGGAGCCGCCCGTGGTAATCTCCGTCAACGGGCCATGGGGGTCGGGAAAATCCTCGGTCATGAAAATGCTCGTGTCGGAACTGAAAAAGACCGGCCGCTTCCGCTCCGTCTGGTTCAATGCCTGGCGCTACCACAAGGAGGAACAGATTCTGGCCGCCTTCCTCCAGACCGTGGCGCAGGACCTGTCCAGAGGCTGGCCCCTGCCGTTTGCCTTCCGGTTGGGGTGGGCGCGTTTCAAGGGCTTTTCCTATACCCGGCACTTGGCGTTCTTCGCCCTTCTCGCGGCCGTGGTCGGCGGTGTGTTCCATCCTGAAATTTTCGACAAAGTAGCAAAGATGTTAAGCAGCCCCACGCCCGAGATGGTAAGCAAGACCACTGAATATCAATGGGTGGTGAATACCTCGTGGGGGGCCCTGTCCGTGGGATGGGCCGTGTGGCTCTATAAGATGTCCAAACCCTTCCGGCTCCAATTCAAGAAGCTCTACGAAGTGGAAGACCAGAGCAAGCGGGTGGGGTTCATCGAAGATTTTTCTCGGGAATTCAAATTGTTCCGGGAGGCGGTGGGTGAAAAGAAGTTCCTGATCGTTATCGACGACCTGGACCGTTGTCCTCCGGACAAGGTGATCGAGGTCCTGAAAACCATCAATCTGATCATCTCCAGCGGCGAAGGCGCGGGCCGTTCCTTCTTCGTTCTGGGGTACGACCAGAAATATATACTGAACAGTATCGAGCACCATTTCAAGGAGGTGGCAAAGCTGCCGGTCGATCGCGGCTTTGCACAGGAATATCTCAAGAAGATGGTCAACCTCTCGGTTTCCGTGCCCCAAACCACCCCTGACGGTGTGGCCGTTCTGCTGGAGGACATCGATCAATGTCGGGTGAAGGCCGCCGAGAGGAAGAAAAGGCGAGGGCTTTCGGAAGACGCAAGGAAACGGCTGCGGGGGGCAGCGCCGGCCTTCTCACGAATGACGGCGGCAGCGGCCACGGTTGTTCTCATCACTGCCACGTTCTACTGGCTTATCCCGCCGATCGGCAACCGGGAAGCGCCCAAGCCGTTGAGCCAAACGGACAGCACTATCATTCCCGTTCAGGGTGCATCAATCGTCATGCCGGAGATTTCCGCGCCAACACCGGACACCCCTCCGTTCTGGCTTTGGGGTATGGTAGGTCTGGTTTTTCTGAGTTCCGCGGGGATGACTATCGTCCTTTCGAGGCCTCCGCGGGTAGAGGAAAAATATCGCCGGGAACCCAAGGATTCGGATGCGTTCAAGAACGCCATCGAGAAGGTGAAGCGGTTACTGCCCGGCAATCCGAGGGACGTGGTTCGATTGATCAACCAGATGAGGTTGGTGTATTTAATACAGTCCTCCGCCAAAGGAAGCGATGAATCTCCGCAGCTCCGGGCATGGGAATGTGTGTCCTATTCAATCCTGCAGCAACGCCACCCAGGTTTTTTTAATCCGAAGTATATAGAGGAGAAAGTCATTCCGGCGATCAAGGACAGCGCAGGAAAAGATTCCGAGGATAAACAGCTTATGAAGACCGATCCTGAAACTCTCTTCAACAAACTGCTGGACCAGGTTGAAATGATAACGGATGTGGGGATATTGAAGAAGGGCGGAGGCGGGACCATGGAGCACGTTGCAGATGTGGAAAAATTGAAACGATTCGTCGGTGTGAACCGTTATGTTTTCGACTCTGGCGAATGAAAGACGGTTCGGCGTTCGGGCGGAAAATTTCTCATGCGTTTTTCTTGACATGCGAGACTGGATAGTATATATTCCAATATAACGATATAAGGAACAACCATGAGAGAGTTTGTCAAGGTAATGAAGGCGCTCGCGGACCCCAACCGGGTCAAGATGATCAAGCTGCTCCAACACCGGGTGATGTGCGTGTGCGAGATTCAGGCGTCGCTGGGGTTGGCTCAGTCCACGGTGAGCAAGCACTTGAAAACCCTTGAGGATGCTGACCTGATCACCTTTTCCAAGGAAGGTTTGTGGGTGAACTACCGGTTGGCAGACGGGGCCAAGAGTCCCTATGTGTCGAGCCTGCTGGGCAACCTTCGCCACTGGCTGGAAGACGACCCGGAAATCGCGAAGCTGGTGAACCGGCTTCCCGTGATTCGGCGGGAGACGATTTGCAGCAGGTAGCGGTCGGGCTCTTTTTTTTGCGATAAATATCGCTATGTGACGATATAACCAAATAGCGTAAACACAGGGGCAAAAAATGAAAGCACTGGAAGAATCGAAGGGTTCCTTTGTATCTCCGGACGACAGTCCGTCGAGTACCGCCGCCGGCAGGGGAATGGTAACCGCCAAGTACCTTTCCCTCGGCGTTCTGCTGGTGGCGGCGTGGTGGTTCGTTTATCGGAGCCTCCCGGCCTTTGCGGACCATGCCACGCACGCCATATCACAGCTGATGGGCTTTCAGATTACCGGCCATCTGGGCAGCGCGGTTGCTTTTTTCATTTTTGAAGCGCCCAAAGTACTGCTGCTGCTCGTCCTGGTCGTCTTCGGGGTGGGCATTGTCCGTTCGTTTTTCACCCCCGAACGGACGCGGAACATTCTCGCGGGCCGGCGCGAATCGGTCGGCAACGTACTGGCCGCCATGCTCGGCATCGTTACGCCCTTCTGCTCCTGTTCGGCGGTCCCGTTGTTTCTCGGGTTCGTGACCACGGGTGTACCGCTGGGGGTAACGTTCTCCTTTCTCATTGCCGCGCCCATGGTCAACGAGGTGGCTCTGGTACTCCTGTACGGGCTGTTCGGCTGGAAGGTAGCGGCGCTCTATCTGTCCACGGGCGTCCTGATCGCCATTGTCGCGGGATGGGTTATCGGTCGGCTGCGCATGGAACGCCACCTTGAGGACTGGGTTTTTCAGATCCAGGCGGGACAGGCCAACCTTCCGGAAACGAAGCAGGATTGGGCGGACCGGATGCGCTGCGGATGGGAAGCGGTACGCGACATCGTGGGTAAAGTCTGGCTCTACGTGGTGTTGGGGATCGCCGTGGGAGCGGGCATCCACGGCTACGTGCCCGAAGGGGTCATGGCATCGTTCATGGGAAAATCCGCCTGGTGGTCGGTGCCCCTGTCGGTTCTTATCGGCATTCCCATGTACTCCAATGCGGCCGGAATCATTCCCATCGTCCATGCCCTGATCGAAAAGGGAGCGGCGCTCGGCACAGTGCTGGCGTTCATGATGTCCGTCATCGCCCTGTCGTTTCCCGAGATGATCATATTGCGCAAGGTCCTCAAGCCGCGGCTCATTGCGACGTTCATCGGCGTGGTCGGCGGGGGCATCCTTCTGGTCGGCTATCTGTTCAACTTTCTCATGTAACACCGGCGTTTCGCCTATCGGGAGAGAATGCGATGAAGGATACGAGCCACGAGCAGGAAGTGTCGCACGGAAAGCACCACCCTCATACGGATGTGGAAGATATCAGTAGCGCACGGCTTCTGTTCACGCTGGCACTCAATTTGATTATCCCGATAGCGCAAATCATCGGGGGGGTCTACGCCCATAGCATGGCGCTGGTATCCGACGCGGCGCACAACTTCAGCGACTTCGTGGCAATCCTGATCGCCTATTTCGCGCATTTGCTGGGTAAAAAGGGTGCCTCGCCCCGCAACACTTTCGGCTACAAGCGGGCCGAGGTATTGGCCGCATTAGTCAACGTGGCGATATTACTAGGCGCTTCGGCCTTTATTCTTTTCGAAGCCTACCAGCGGTTGCTGCATCCGGAAATGGTTTTGGGCAAAGTGGTTATTTGGCTGGCCTGCGTGGGCATACTGGGCAACGGCTTGTCCGCCTGGCTCCTTCATCGGGATGCAAAACACAGCCTCAATGTGCGAGGCGCCTTCCTTCACATGCTGGGAGACCTCTTTACTTCCGTCGTGGTATTGCTCAATGGCTTGATCCTGCTTTTCAAGCCGTGGTACTGGCTCGATCCTTTCCTCTCCGGCATCATCGTGGTTTTTATTATGAAGAATTGCTGGACGATCTTAAAGGAATCCGGTGGAATTCTCATGAACGCAACTCCCGGAGGAATAGAGTTACAGAAGATCAAATCCTGCGTCGAACAATTACCCGAGGTCTGCGGCATTCACTATATGCATGTCTGGAATGCATCAACCTCCAGCATCTGCTTTTCTTGCCATGTGAAGGTTGCGGATCAACCGTTGAGCCATACGGAACCACTGGCTGAGAAAATCCGTCATGAACTCCTGCACCGGTTCGGAATAGACCACCCCGTCCTGCAGTTCGAAAGCGGAGAGTGTGGAGACGGCGGAATGATTTGTGAGAGGTTCCGTGGCAGATAGCCTATGACCTTCATCGATGACGGGGAGCTGATCGGGCGGTTCGGGAAGGGCGATGTTGCGGCATTCGAGGAGCTTGTTCGCCGCTATCAGGACCGCGTGTACAACCTCTGCCGTTATTTACTTCGCGACCCCCGGGATGCCCAGGACGCGGCCCAGAACGTGTTCATGAAGGCATACCGGGGGTTGAACGACTTCCGGCCGGATTCGTCGCTCTACACCTGGCTTTACCGCATCGCCGTAAACACCTGCCTCGACCATAAGCGAAAATCGCGTCGCGAAGCGCTCAAGTACAAGTCTCTGGCCGAACTCCCGCCGTCCCCCGAACCCTATCCACAGCAAATCTACGAAGCAAAGGAGGCCGCCCGGACCGTGCAGCAGGCCCTTGCCGAACTCCGGGAGGACCAGAGAGCGGCCATCGTATTGCGGGAAATCGAAGGGCTCTCCTACGAGGAGATCGCCGATGTCCTGCACATATCCCCGGGTACGGTGAAATCCCGCATCTCCAGGGCGCGCGAGGAACTCAGGCGTATCTTGCGGAAAAAGTTGTAGGCCGATGAAAGATTGAGGGGAGGGGATAAGAGTGGGAATGCTGCGGGGAACCCCCTGAAATCCTCCCCAACCCCCCTTTAACAAAGGGGGGAGACAAGGGGGATTTTCCCCGCGCCCCTCCGGGAAAACCTCCAGTCTCCCTCTCCCTCCGGGAGAGGGTCGGGGTGAGGGAAAAAGATGTGTCCCCACACTGGCCCTCCTCGGAGGGAGAGGGATTTCTTACTGACAGGTTTTTAGAAAAGGGCCGGTGGAAAACGAAAAAGGTTTTCCCCTTCTGCGCTTCGTTTTTGAACCTTTTTTCACCATCCTCCCGTGCCAAGAAAATTTTTCGGAACAAAATTCAGGTGGCAAACGTTTCATCATACAGGAAGGGAAAAACATGGAATGTAAACGGATACGACAAATGATCTCTCTCTACGTGGACGGCGAATTGGGTCCGGACGAGGAAGAAACGTTTGTCGCGCACATCCGGAATTGCGCTATCTGCGGAGAAGCACTGGAAGAAACGCGGGCCGTCCGGAATCTCTTCGGTTCAGCGGAGAAGTTTTCCGCGCCGTACGGCTTTGCCGCTCGGGTCATGGCACACATCGAGGAAGAAAAAACGTCGCCTCTCCGGAGTTTTTTCCGGTTCCGGCCATTCTTTTTACGCTCCGCGGAAGTGGCCGCTACCCTTGCCGTCATGGGCTTCGGAATATTCTTCGGCACTCTTCTGACACCGGACGTGACCAATCACATGAAGGCAACCGCGGTGAGGGATTCCTTCCACCTGGAAATTTTCGAACCGGCCCCGCCCAATTCCGTGGGGGGCGTATATCTCTCCATGCTCGGGGCGAACCATGAGAAATAGCGTTTTACGGTTTCTTCTGATTCTGTCCCTTCTCCTCAATGCTTCAATCTTCGCGGCGGCGGGGTACAGCCATTACAAACAGTCCCGCTCGCCGGGCGCCGTCCACAAACCGGGTGAGGACGTTCGCAGCCATATTTTTGAGGAACTCTCCTTGAAGCCGGACCAGCAGAAGGTGATGCGGCGTAAGGCCGATGAGTTCCACGCCGACCTGGAGAAAAAACGGAACGAAGTAGAGGAGATAAGGGTCCGCCTGCTGAGCCTCATGCGAGCGGAAGTCCCGGACACCAAGGCCATCCAGATCACCATCGGCGAAATAAACCGGGTGCAGGAGGAGATGCAGAGAGCGGTCGTCGCCCACATGCTGGAGTTCAAGTCCCTGTTGGACAAGGACCAGCAGAAAAAATTTCTTGACCTGATTGAGGGTGCGATGACCAACGGGACGGGGTTGCACTGCCCTGAAAACCCCTCTCCTCTCGAGTCGCGCTTAAACCAGTAATTCCACCTCATTGGAGGAGATGAATGAACCTGCGCTACCTGAAGAATGAACTCTATTACCAGAGACGGAGGACTCTGACCGCGGTTATCGGCCTCTCCATCGGCATTGCGCTGCTGATTATCCTCAATGCCCTCTCCATGGCCTACCGCAGTGCAGCCCGCGCTCCCCTGCGTGAAATCGGGGCGGATATCACGGTGCAGCGGTCGGGGGATGTGCCCAAAGAGATGACCGGCCCCGTCTTCCCCTGTTCGGCGGTGACCATCCGAGCCGAGCAGGTGAAGAAAATCCAGGGGCTGCCGGGCGTACGAGAGATAGGCCAGGCGGTCCTGCTCTGGGTCTTCGATGCCAGCAGGGCCTGGATCGTCCTGGGGGTGGAGCAGCAAAATTCCGTTGGCCCCTCCGTTCTGCGCAACTCCCTCGCCCAGGGGCGTTTTTTTGAAGACGGAAAGTTGGAAGCTCTGGTTGAAGCGGCCTACGCGCGCCAGTTCGGCATCAAGGTGGGGGACACCATATCGGTGGCGAATAATGCCTATCCGGTGGTCGGGCTGGTGGACGCATCGCGGGCCGCGAAGATCGCGGTGGCCAATGTATACCTCCCGATTGCGGAGGCGCAGCGGATTGCGGCCGCCTCGGGACAGGTGCAGTCCGTTTCTCCGTTTGATCCGGCCGACGTCAACCTGCTCTTTATAAAAGCGGACGAGGGAAAAATCCCGGAACTCTCCTCAACCCTGCGGACCATTCTGGGCAAAAATGCGACGATCGGCACTCCCGATTCCTTCCTGAAGCTTCTGGGCAGCCTGTTTGCCCTCTCCGACAAGTTCACCTACGCCGCGTCCTTGATCGCCATCTTCGTCGCCGTACTGGTCGCATTTAAAACGATGGCGGGCAACATTACCGAACGGACGCGTGAGATCGGGGTCCTGAAGGCCGTCGGGTGGGTCAACCGTAACGTAGTGACGCAGCTCGTGGCCGAATCGGTGGTCCAGTGCTTCATAGCGGGTATTCTCGGGCTGCTCATCGCCCTTGTGACGGCCTATGGTTTGAGCTTCCTGACGGTCAATATCCCCATACCCTGGGAGATGAGCCCCACTCCTCACTTCCTGCCGGGCGGTGGGGACCAGATTTTCAAGACGCTGCGGCTTCCGGTGCGCGTGCCCTGGACGTTGGCCGCCTTTGCCATTGTTCTTTCCGTGCTGATCGGAGGGCTAACCGGGGCGCTCCTGGGAAGAACCGTCGCCGGAATCAAGCCTTCGGAGGTTTTGCGACATGAATAACGGAACGATCTTAACCGGAACCGGTCTCAGTAAGAGATTCGGCGATCTTCAGGTGGTCAGGGACGTCTCTCTGTCGATCGACAAAGGGGAATTCGTTTGCCTGGCGGGAAAATCCGGGTCCGGGAAGACGACCCTCCTTTCCCTGCTTTCGGGCCTGGAACGCCCCACGGACGGCCACGTGGAGATCGACGGCAAGGACATCACCGGCGCCGGGGAGGACGAACTCTCGCTCTTCCGGAGGGAAAACGTCGGCTTTATCTTCCAGTCCTTCAATCTGATCCCCACGCTGTCCGCCTGGGAGAACGTGGCTCTCCCGCTCTTTCCCATCAAGATGACGAGCGAGGAAAGGAAACGGCGGGCAACCGACCTCCTGGTGAGGATGGAGCTGGGGCACCGCCTGGAACACCTGCCGTCGGCTCTTTCCGGCGGAGAGAAACAGCGGGTGGCGATCGCCAGGGCGCTCGTCAATCACCCCAAGATTCTTTTCGCCGACGAGCCGACCGGCAACCTCGATTCGGCCACCGGGGACGCCATCATGGAGATACTGCGCGTACTCCATAAGCAGGACAGTGTGGCCATCCTCATGGTCACCCATGCAGCCGAATATGCCAAAACCGCGGATCGGCTGATCCGCATGCAGGATGGAGTGATTTTATCATGAAAAAGGTCCTTTTGGGTTGTTTGTTGGTGTTGTCCGTCATTCTTCTTTCTTCCAATGTCCAAGCGGTCAAGCCCGCCAGGGTCGAGGTACTTTACATGAACCACGGCCCGCTTCTGGACACCATTAGTAAGATGAAGAGCGTGTTCGCCGGTTACGGCGACCGGGTCAGTGTTTCCTGGTATGAATTTGAATCCAAGGAGGGCGAGGATTTCAAGGCAAAAAAAGGGATCACCCAGCACGTGCCCCTGGTGATCTGGATAGAGGGAAACACGGTCGTGAAGCTGGGCCAGAAGGAGATAAAATTCGTGGGTTTCCCGACCGGCGCAGGCCCGGCGTTCTTTCAAGGGCAGTGGACCATCGATGACCTGAAAACCGCTCTCGATCAGCTAACCGCCCAAAAGTGAGCACGCCGTGAACTATCGCTACGTGTGGAAGGAACTCCGTCACCACCATAACCGGACCCTCGTCAATATCGTGGGTATCGCGGTGGGCATTGGACTTTTTGTTTCGATCAACGCCGTCTCCACGGCCTATCAGAAAGCGGTGAGCCTGCCCTTTAAGGACCTGGGCGCCGATATCGTGGTCCAGAAACCGGAAAAACGGGCAGTCGATTCGACGCAGCCGCCCACATCCATGAGGGGAATACGGACGCCCCTTTCTAACCAGCTTCTCCCGGCCGAGGACCTGCAAAAGCTCGCGTCCATCGAGGGAGTCGGTTCCACGGCCGCGTCGCTGCTGCTCTGGGAGTTCGACCAGGGAGGGTTCAGGACCATCATGGGCGTCGATCTGTCCCAGCCGAGCCTGGGACCGGTGAAGGTGAAGGAGTGGATCAAGGAGGGGCGCTTTCCCCGGCAGGAGGGAGAGGTCGTACTCGAAAAGCATTATGCGAAATTTCACCACACGGCCCTCGGGGACAAGATGAGCATCGGGGGCCATGATTTCACCGTGGTGGGACTCCTGGAGATCAAGGAAGGGTCCCAGATTGCCTCGGCCAATATCTACCTGCCCCTTACCGATGCCCGCAAACTGCTCGGTGGCGTGCCAAACGGCGTTAACGTCGTATACCTGCGACTCACGAACCCTTCGCTCCAAAGTCGCGTGAAGACGAAGATCGCCGGGGCGATCAAGGGCGTGTCCGTCACAAGCTCGGACTCGTTCCTCGAACTGATGGGAGGCGTCTCGCAGATATCGGACCAATTTTCCCTGCTGACGTCCATGATCGCCCTGGCAGGCGCCATCTTCCTGATTATCAAGACCATGCTCGCCAATCTTGTGGCCCGCTCCAGCGAGATCGGCATCCTCAAAGCGATCGGCTGGACCGAAAAAGACGTACAGAAGCAGCTTATGGGCGAAGCCTTGGCCCAGTCGCTTGCCGCGGGTCTGCTCGGCCTGATAATAGGGTATGGTGTCTCCTATCTGCTGGGCTCCATTGCGATACCCGTCTCCATGCCGTGGGAAGTGAACCTCCTGCCCGCCCTGGCCAAGGATGCTCAAACAGCGGCGGCGGTCCGGCTTCCGGTGAGCATATCCGCGGGGTTGACGGCGGCCGCCCTGGCGCTTTCGCTGCTTGCGGGCGCTCTCGCCAGCTATTTCATGGGAAGACGGACATCCCGCATGAAACCGGTCGATATCCTGAGAAGGCTCTGATCGTTCTTCCTGATGGGTACTTATTAGCCAGGTGAATAGAGGCGACTGGATACAATATATCCAGTTTGGAGTACTTTCCTTGCATGAGGTAGTGGTCGTCACCGGCAAATGCCACGGAACAGGGCCATGACAAAGGTTTTTGCCCGATTCCGTGAATCAGGCATGTTTTTTGCCTTCCTTATTAGGCGGAAGTGGCTGAAGAGTGATTTCGGATGAAATCGAAAAAGAGGCGCCAAATGTTCAGCAGATCGAAATCAACTCTATTGATCACTGCGATCATTCTCGTACCCATACTGCTTGGAATGACGCCACTGAATTTCTCCCAGAAGATAGGGAGCGGTTCTCCTTTTTCTCACAATTTTTCGCCCAGCAAGTACTTCCAGTGCAATTCCTGTCCCTTCCATTCAATGGTATCTCACCATGACGACAGCGTTGTGAGTTTGCCTTCAGTCCCCTTGACGCAGAACATACCGAACGTTTTCCTTTCCCCCCTCTCGGAACCGGTTTCCCGCCAGTCCGAGGAGTTCCTTCGTTCTCTTCCCTTACGCTGTTAAGCCCGTCCATTCTTAACTCATCTATCGGAAGTCCAATTAGCCCATTGCAAATTGGGGCAATGACGTCGATTGTCCTCTCCTCAGAGGTCAAGAAACGCACGCTGAGGACGCTAAAGTCCAGAACAAAGGAGGTGTTTTTCATGAGAAAGACCATCGTCATTGGGTTGTGTTTGGCCTTGGGGCTGGCCCTGGTGGCAACCGCTGCGCTGGCCTGGGGTCCCGGCTTTGGACCCCGGTTCGCTCGAGGTTTTGGGGGACCTTTAAACGCGGTCCCACCCATTCCGGACCTGACCGCTGAGCAGTCCGCGCAGATTCAGTCCTTGAGGGATGGATTCCAGAACGAGATCGAGCCCCTTCAGGACGAGCTTATCACGAAGAGGACGGATCTTCGGAACCTCTGGGTGAGTTCGAATCCCGACCAAGCGGCGATTCTCGCCAAACAGCAGGAGGTTTCTCAACTCCAGACCCAGCTCCGGGAAAAGGCCACCGTTCTTGGTCTCGAAATCAGGAAGGTCCTTACACTGGAACAACTGGCCCAGTTGCCCGCATTCGGACAGGACGCTGCATTTGGCCCTGGCGCGAGCTTCGGCCCCGGCGGCTTTGGTCCTCGAATGGGCATGATGAGAGGACCGGGCGGTCGCTGGTAACACGAACAGGGGCGGGGATTTCCCGCCCCATCTCTCTCCTTCGGAAAACGCGATAACAATGAGCCCTAAATAGAGTTCCGAAAATAGTGTACGCTGGGAGCAGGCAAAAATGAATTATATCGTATGTGTTTTATGGCAGGAAAAAATTCATCCGATTCGCTGCCTTGGCAGGTACAGACCGGTATCGGGAGGCGATTGGAAACTACTCGATAAGGAGTGTAACGTATGGGATTAACGGTCGCGGAGAATATCACCAAAGATTACCGCATCGGAGAAGTCACGATCAGGGCGCTGAAAGGGGCAAGTTTCAGCATAGAATCCGCCGCCTTCGTTTCCTTTGTGGGACCCTCCGGGAGCGGGAAAACGACGTTGCTGAATCTCATCGGCTGTCTCGACAAGCCTTCGGGCGGCCGCCTTCTCGTCAACGGGATGGATGTGTCGAGCTTCAGTAAAGCGGATGCGGCGATTTTCAGGGGCAAGAACCTCGGTTTCATTTTTCAGGACTTCAACCTCCTCCCGGTGCTCACCGTGTACGAGAATATCGAATATCCTCTGCTCATGGTGCAAAGCATCCCCGCCGGGGAAAGAAAAAAGAGAGTGATGAACCTCCTGCAGGCTGTGGGCATGTCGGAACAAAAGGATAAGTTCCCCGACCAGATATCGGGCGGGCAGAAGCAGCGGGTGGCCGTGGCAAGGGCGCTCGTCACCAACCCCAAGCTCGTCCTGGCCGACGAGCCGACCGCCAACCTGGACCACAAGACGGCCTACATGGTCATCGACCTGATGAAAAAGATGCGGGACGAATACCAAACGACGTTCATATTCTCGACTCACGACCAGAAAATCGTGGGGGAGGCGGAAATCATTTATCAACTGGAAGACGGTGAACTGGTGGGCAGGCAGGAAAAGAGGGGTGCGCATGCGTAATCTTTTCAAGATCGCCATAAGGAACCTGATGAGATACCGGAGGCGGACACTTCTGACTTCCTCGCTCATCGCCATAGGGGTTATCTTCGTTCTCGTCTTCGTCTCGGTATCGGGGTCGTTCAAGAACATGATCATCCGGCAGATTACCGGCTCCATGCTCGGCGACATCGAAATCCACCGAAAGGGCTACGTCGCGTCCATAGACAACCTGCCGCTGACCCTGATGATGTCCTCCAAGCAGGCGGAGAGGGCGGAGAAGGCGATTCAGGAAATTCCGGAGATCGAGGCATCTTCGCCGAGGATAAAATTCGGCGGGCTGTTCAGCAATTTTGTTGAAACGACCAACATACGCCTTAATGGGGTGTATCCCGAAAAGGAAATGAAGACCCTGCCGCTCCTGGCGTCAAGGATAGTTCAGGGCGAAAAGAGTATTAAGAAGGGCGAAATCGTCGTTCCCGAGCTTCTGGCGCGAGGGATGAAGGTGAACGTCGGGGACATGGTGGTGGTGATCGCCACGAACAAGGACGGCTCGGTGAACGGCAAGCAGCTCAAGGTGGGCGGCATCCTGGAAAGCGCCACGGGACCGGGAGGACGGGACGGGTATGTGCACATGGAAGACGCCGTGGAGATACTGAGGATGGAGGAGCCGGAGATAAGCGAGATCGCGCTGAAGCTTTTCGATTTCGGCAAGCTCCACAATGTAGCCAAGAAACTCGACGGCCAATTCGCGGGCCTCGTGAACAAACAGGGCAAGCCCATGTTCGAGGTGCACACCTGGGAAACCCTTTCCCCCTTCTTTAACATAGCCCGAATGATCGACCTCATGACGCTCTTTATAAAAGTCATGCTCATCGCCATCGTGCTGATCAGCATCATGAACGTTATGATCATGGCGGTTTACGAGAGGATACGAGAGATCGGTACCATTGCCGCCATCGGCACCCTTCCGGGAAAGATCCTCTCCATGTTCGTGATCGAGGGCTTTTCCCTCGGGGTGCTCGGAGCCGTCGTGGGCAATGTTATTGGAATGGCGATCGTGTACGCCCTCGACCTCGCCAAGATCACCTTCGATTTCGGCCGGGAAACCGGGCTTGTCCTGTCGCCGACCCTGCGGGCTTCGGACGTCCTGGTCGTGTCGGTTATCGTCATCATCGTCGCCGTGCTGGGGAGCCTCCAGCCCGCTCTCAAGGCGTCCCGAATGGAGCCGATCACCGCGTTAAGACACGTGTAAGAAAAGGAGACCCGTATGAACAACCGTTGCATGTTCCCGCTCGTACTCTTCTGTGTTCTGGCCCTTGCCGCCCCCCTTTATGCGCTGGAAGGGGCGCAGGTGCTCCAGGAGATCGACAAGAACCTGAGTCCTGAATCTTTTGAATCGTACCGTAAAATTATCAACGTGGAGCCGAACGGGAGGCAGAAGGAATACGTCTACTACACGGCCAAGAAGGGCAAAGACAGGATCGCAGGGCTCTTTCTCGCTCCCGCCAGCGACAAGGGGCGGAGCACCATCAGACTCGGCGACAACATGTGGCTCTACGTCCCCAACGTGGGCAAACCCATTCGCATCACCAGCCTGCAATCGGTGATCGGCGGCGTTTTCAACAACGCGGATATCCTGGCCCTGGACTACTCGGTGGAATACGACGTGGAAAAGATGGAGGATCAGGGAAACGAGTATGTGCTTTATTGCAAGGCCAAGACCAAAGCCGTGGCCTACGACCGGCTCAGGATGTGGGTGGACAAAGCCAAAATCGTCCCCACCAAGGTCGAGTGTCTCACCGAAGCAAGCATGCTCATCAAGACACTCTACTTCAAAGACATAAAAGACTTCGGAGACGGTATCGTCAGGCCATCCATCATAGAGACGGACAGCCCCCTGTACAAGGGCTACAAGTCGGTCATGATCTTTGCGAAGATTCAGAAACGGGAGTTCGCGGACGAGGTGTTTACCCTGACCTTCATGCCCAATATGGGGTCCTTGGTGAAATGAAGTCCATAATTTCAGTGCTCTTCCTCCTCGCCATCCTCGTAGGGGTTGCTTCGGCTGGAGAATACACCTTCTCTCTGTCCGAAATTGAGAAAAAACCCTACGAAATAGGGGGGTACCTGGAATTCCGGCCGGTCCTGTTCGGGCTGGACAAGAATGCGGCCCTCTACAAACTCACGTTTTTCGACAGAGACATGGGAAGCACGCGGGAGGACTACAATGGGAGACTCTGGCTGGAGGGTAATATCCGGAAGGGGATGGCGGGATTCTACTTCCAGTTCAGCGAGGATTTCATCAACTCCTACTCGGGCACCAATACCGAACTCAAGCCTTATAGCGCTTACCTCTCCCTCAAGCCGTCATCATCGCTGACCATCGACCTGGGGAAAAAGACGTCGAAATGGGGCAAGGGATATGCCTGGAACCCCGCCGCGTTCGTGGACAGGCCCAAGGACCCCGATGATCCGGAGCTTGCCCTCGAAGGCTTTACGATCCTGTCGGCCGACTATATCAAGAGCTTCCCGGGACCGCTGAAGACCTTTTCCTTCACTCCGGTGGTGGTGCCAGCCTACGACGAGGTAAACGACGACTTTGGGAAAACCGGACACATCAATGTCGCGGCAAAGGCCTATTTTCTTCTCTACGACACGGACATCGATCTGATGTTCCTGGCCGGAGGAAGCAAAACGTCGCGGTATGGCTTTGATTTTTCGCGCAACATCGGAACGGATGTTGAGGTGCACGGCGAATTCGCCTATTTCGGCGACTTCAAGAAGGTGGTGATCGACGCAAATGGAAATACGTCCGACAGTACCTCCGACGCGGTGAACCTGGTGCTGGGGGCCCGGTATCTGAGCAGCCTGAACACCACGTATATTTTCGAATATTATTACCAGGGTACGGGATATTCGAGTCAGGAGATGTCCGATTATTTTACCCTTATTGACAGCGGCTACAATGCCTTTCTTTCAAACGGGAGTACCCGGCTTCTGACCAGGGCGGCTTCCGTGACCAAGGGCGGTTATGGAAGGTCCACCCCGGAGAACCACTACCTCTATCTTCGGGTAAGCCAGCCCGAACCCTTTGACATCCTCTACTTTACCCCGGCCCTCACCTGGATCTGCAATCTGAGTGACGGAAGCTTCTCCCTTACCCCGGAACTGTTGTACTCGCCGATCACCAACCTGGAGTTGCGGCTGAGGACGGGTTTCCTGGTGGGGCGCAAGGATTCTGAATTCGGCGAAAAACAGGCCGACTACCGGCTGGAACTCAGAGTCAGGTACTACTTTTAAAAACGCCTGAAAGGCGCTTTCGATGATGGACAAAGGGAAAGGCAGCGTAACTTGGCATGATGGAAACAGTTGATTGCCGGGATGCTTGCGAGGGTCCTTCGCTTCCGAGGTTGTTCGGCTCTTTCCTCAGGTTGGGGATAACCGCCTTTGGCGGTCCGGCAATGGTGGCCTACATCCGCGACCTGGCGGTCCGGAAGAACCGGTGGGTGTCCCCGGATTCCTTCGCCGAGGGGACGGCCCTTTGTCAGACGATCCCCGGCGCCACGGCCATGCAGGTGGCCGCTTACGTCGGGTTGCGCGCCCGGGGCGCCATGGGCGCGTTGGCGAGCTTCGCGGGATTCGATCGCTTTTGACGATAAAAGCGTCATGACAGGCGATAGAAAGCACATCATACGCCAGAAACGCCAATACGCGTAGTTCTTCTTTATGCCTTAGCTTGATGCCTCATGGAAATCTCGGAGGTTGTACATCCAGCAGACGGCCGAGGTCGGTTTGGAGTAGATATTTGATGCGTTATTTCAAAGTAAAGAGTTTACAGCAGGGAATGATCCTCTTTCTGCTCGTCCCCGTCGCGCTACTTCTTCTCGCTGTGGGGACGGTCTGCTTTTTTTTCGCCAGGCAGGTCCTCTTGAATGAATGGAAGGAGGCTTCGATCCTGAAACTGGAGCGGGCTGCTTACCAGCTCGACATGCGTTTAAGCAAGCCCAGGGAATGGGTCGAGATGTTCAATAAGACTGCTGATAAAAGAGGAGGTTACGCGATTCAGGAATGGATTATCCAGGGGTTGAGGGACTTGGAGGGAGTCGCTTCAGTTGATTTGAAATGGAATGGGAGCGGCTATGAAGCGATGTCGGACACGGTGGGCCAGGGATTCAGTTCCACCCAGAAGGAAATAAGGCAATTTCGGGGAGCGAAAATCACCGAGGTCACTCCACCACGCTATGATGCCGTGACCGGGCAAAAGACCGCAAGCCTCATTTCCAATTTCAGAGACGATTCGGGTCGGATCGTTGGGAGCCTGGACGTCGCGATCAATTTCGATTTTCTTTTGCAGGACATCCGAAAGCTGGGCTGGTGGCAAAACGACATGGCCTTTCTTGTGGATAAGGAGGGAAGGTTTCTTGCCCGCACGGACGCGGTGGCGAAGGGTCGGATGAGACTGGGCGAGACGGGCGACCCCTTGGAGAATATTTTGCTTAGGGAAATCAAAGAAACGCCCTATGGGGCCGTGCTGCGTGATCCGAGCCAAGGTGAAGTGGGAGGTTTTTACAGAATAAAATACGCCCCATGGACCCTTGTTCTGCTTGCACCCGGGAAAAAGATTTTGACCCCCATCGTTCGGTTTCGCACCTATTATTTTCTTATAGGAAGCCTTTCCATCTTTATGACTATTTTATGGATACGTTTCGTAGCCGGAAAAATGGTCGCATCCATCACAAGGATTTCCAGGGCCGCGGAAAAGGTTGCGGAGGGTGACTACGGGGTGCAGTTGCCCAGGGGGCGGTATGACGAGATCGGGCAACTGGTGGAGAGCTTCAACAAGATGATCAAAGGCCTCAGGGAGAGAGATTTCATAAGAGATACCTTTGGCCGTTATGTAGATGCTGGAATTGCCAAGGAGCTTATGAGAAGGCCCGAAGCAGCCGGGTTGGGGGGAGAAAGGAGGGAAGTAGCCATTTTGATGGCGGACCTTCGGGATTTTACATTCCTTTCCGAAGCGCTGAGTCCGGAACAAACGATCCGTCTCCTCAATCTCTTTTTCTCTGAAATGATCGAAGTGGTCCAAAGGCATCAGGGAATCATCGTGGATTTTTTCGGCGACGGCATGCTGGTCTTTCTTGATCCCCTGGACAGGCCGGTCGCGCCCAGTGTGAAACAGGCGATTGATTGTGCCCTGGAGATGCAACAGGCGATGAGGACATTGAACGAACGGATTCGGGAAAATGGATTGCCTTCCCTTCAGATGGGCATCGGCCTCAATTCCGGCGAAGTAGTGGTAGGCAATATCGGTTCCGAATCCAGGGCCAAGTATGGCATTGTCGGCTCTCCGGTCAATCTTACGCAGAGGATACAGGCGAAAGCAAAGGGGGGAGAAATAGTACTCTCTCATTCGGCATATTGCCATGCCGCCAAGGACCTGGTGATCGCGAGTTCGTTCGAAGTTCAACTGAAAGGCGCCCGTGAGGCCATGAAACTTTATGTGATCGAAAACCTGGGAGAGGCATCCGGCTAAGGCATATACCCACCGGCACGCACGGTCCCCTTCGGGCCGACGGAGGCCTAGCCGAATGAACCAGCCAATGTCGAAGCCATCAGAAGGTTTTCAAAAAAGCTTGACAAATCCTTTTAAGCATAACTTAATCTGATTAAGTATATGGCTAATTGGATGAGCAGATGGAACCCTTCGTAATCCTGTTGAAGGCGTTGGCGGACGATACCCGCCTCAAAATTATGCACCTGCTTTCAGCGCACGACCTATGCGTAGGGGCTTTGGCCCGCCGCCTCGGCATCTCGTCCGCCGCTGTCTCCCAACACCTCAAAATCATGAGAAAAGCGGGGATAGTCAAGGGAGAAAAACGGGGCTATTGGACTCACTATGCTGTCGAGAAAAGTACTCTGGAACTGATCGCGGAAAGGTTTTCGGAGGCAGCCAGCCAGGCCTTGGGTATTCAGAGTGCCTGTCTTAGGGCATTGCCAATAGCCCCAATTAATAAAAAAAGGAGGGAGAACGACATGTGCAAAGGTTGCTGTGAGCGTCCGGAGAAGCTGAAAGACAAAACGGAGAACTGTACGCCCGAACAGATCAAGGAGTGCCATGGGGACGTGAAAAAGCATCCCTGTGAAGATGAGAAGAAGGAAGGAAAGTGAGGAATCTCAAGAACAGGATTGTGCATTCATGCGCTACTGTGGGGATCCTACACCATCCGAAAGCCCTCTACCTGGAGAGACTGCTACGCGATGGAGAAACTCGACGTGATGGAAACAGTTGATTGCCGGGATGCTTGCGAGGGTCCTTCGCTTCCGAGGTTGTTCGGCTCTTTCCTCAGGTTGGGGATAACCGCCTTTGGCGGTCCGGCTATGGTGGCCTACATCCGCGACCTGGCGGTCCGGAAGAACCGGTGGGTGTCCCCGGATTCCTTCGCCGAGGGGACGGCCCTTTGTCAGACGATCCCCGGCGCCACGGCCATGCAGGTGGCCGCTTACGTCGGGTTGCGCGCCCGGGGCGCCATGGGCGCGTTGGCGAGCTTCGCGGGATTCGGCCTGCCCGCGTTCCTCCTGATGACCATTTTATCGGTCCTCTACTCGGTCAGTCGTGATATTCAGCCGGTGGCATCGGCCTTCCGCGGTCTGCATGTAATCGTTGTGGCGCTGGTGGCGACTGCGGTCGTGACCTTCGGCCGCAGTACGATCAAGAACTGGCGGGATGCAATTTTGGCCTTAGGTGCCGGGGCGTTTTTGTATAAAGGAGGAAGCCCGATCCTGGCCATTCTGCTATCCGCGGGAGTGGGTACAGTTCTTTATCAAGGGATCAACCTGCCGGTCAGTTCTTTTCATTCCGATGGGCCGGCAGGAAAGTGGCATACAGTGCGTTTCGTCCTGTCGGCCGTACTTGTGGGGTGCGTGGTCATGGGGGGTCTTTTTGTGTTTGACCGCCGGCTGTTCGACCTTACTGCACTCATGATGAAGGTGGATGTCTTCGCCTTCGGCGGCGGCTTTGCCTCAGTGCCGGTGATGTTGCACCAGGTGGTGGATGTTCGGCATTGGATGGACAGCAAGACCTTTATGGACGGTATTGCCATGGGGCAGATCACACCCGGACCCATCGTAATCACCGCCACCTTCGTGGGATATCAGCTCGCCGGCCTGCTGGGGGCTTTAGCCGGAACAGTGGCGGTTTTTTCGCCCTCCTTCCTGATGGTATTGATCACCGTCCCCTACTTTGACCGATTGCAGCATTCCGTTCTCTTTCGGAAGGCGTTGCGGGGAATCCTGGCCTCGTTCGTCGGCCTGCTCCTCGCGGTGACCGTTCAGTTCGCCATAGCGGTATCCTGGACTGCCCCGACGGTTCTCATAGCTCTAGCGGCTTTCGCGGCCCTTTGGTTTAAGATCGACATTCTGTGGGTGGTGCTGGTCGGAGCAGGCCTGTCGATCTTCATCTTGTGAACAAAAACAACCGCTCTCAACCTCGGCCATGCCCTCCGGGAACATGACGGCTTCCCCGTAAGACCGGCGAACCGAACCTGTTGGTGGACAGGTGTGCACTCGTGTATACACCTGGTCATATCGTCCCACCCGCACAAATGTGCTGCGCGTTTTCGTCCCATTTCGTTAAAATCTCTCTTCCTTCAAAGAGTTAGCACCTTTTAGCTCGCCTCACCGCGCGTTTTTGACCCGTCGCGCGCGGAACGCCCCTTTTCTGCTGAAAACTAATTTAGTCATATTTTCTCATAGTTACGCTTACCCCCAAGTGAGGCATGTGACTTGCTTTGGTCAAAAGTGGGATGTTGTTGCGGAGACGGCGGGAAAGGGGTTTCGTTCGACCCTTCACTGACGCTCTACTATCAGGAGGATTTTCAGATGGCGAAAACGCCGCAAAAAGTAATGCTCATCGGTCTCGACTGCGCGCTCCCGCACATGGTGCAGAAGTACATCGACGAAGGCCGACTGCCCACCATCAAGAAGCTCGTGGAAAAGGGCACCTGGGCCATCAATTGCCTGGCCCCCTACCCCACGGTCACCCCGCCCAACTGGGCGGCCATCGGTACGGGGTCCTTTCCCGGCACCCACGGCATCACCGACTTCCACAATCACACCGCGGGAACCAACCCCGGCAACGAAAACATTTCCCAGAACTGGGGGCGTGAACGCAACCAGTCGGAATTCATCTGGGAAACCGCCGACGCCGCCGGCAAGAAATGCATCGTGATGACCTATCCCGGGTCGGCTCCCACCAATATGAAGAACGGCATCATCGTGGGGGGCCACGGGTTCAACGTGGGCGAATGGCGGCACGGTCTCCCGGGCCTGGTGCACCACTACTTCGTCTGCGAAGACTTCGTCATTTCCACGGAAATCTTCCCTCACGGGTTCCATGGAGAATTTTCCGACGCGGAAGATTGGGAGGGAATCGACGATCCGGGGAACGATCCGCAGGAGATGGAAGTGAAGCTTCCCTTCCCCAGCGCCGAGAAGCAGCCCGCTCCGGCCACCTGGTGGGTCCTGGCTCCCGAGGGTCCCGATGGGTACGACCGCATCATGCTGGCCACTGACAAGAACAAGGATGCCGTCCTCTGCACCCTGAAGCCGGGTCAGTGGAGCGACCGCATCGTGACGAAGATCAAGATGGCGGACGGCAGTGAAGTTGAGGTCGCCACCCGCTGCAAGCTCATGCAGCTCTCCGACGATCTGTCCACCTTCAAGCTGCTGGTGGGCGCCATGGTTCCCACCACCGGCTTCGTCTCTCCCGAGGAAAAGGGCGAGGGCATCGAGATCACGGAAGGATCGATTCACTCCGGCGGAGGCATGGTCATGGCCATGCTGGGGACCATCGATCCGGACACCTATGTGGAGATGAACGAGAACCTCTCCATCTGGAACGCCCAGTGCGCAACGACGCTGATGGAGAAGTACGAATGGGACTTCTTCTTCATGCACTCCCATCCCATCGACTGGATGTATCACTATGCCATCACGGACATGGCCAGTGACGACCCGGTCAAGCGCGAGACCGCCTGGGACGTCCATCGCCGTGTCTACGAACTCGAAGACCGGATGATCGCCAAACTGCTCACCCAAGCGGACAAGGACACGCTGGTAATCATCGTTTCCGACCACGGCGCCACGCCGGACGGCATCTCCTTCGATCCTTACAAAGCCCTTGAACCTGCGGGACTGGCCTACACCACCGAGGAGAAAGTGTTTGAAATGGAGGTGTCCCCCATTTCGCTGAGCACCCAGAAGCCCGACTATGCGCGATCCAAGGCGGTGCCGCAGCGTGAAATCTACGTGTACGTCAATCTCAAGGGACGCGACCCCGAAGGGATCGTCGAACCGGAGGATTATGAAAAGGTGCAGCGGGAAATCTGCGACGCGCTGCTCTCCTACGTGGACCCGGTGAGCGGCAAAAGGCCGGTCGCTTTGGCGCTTGGCAAGAAGGACGCCAAGATTCTCGGCCTCTACGGAGACAGAATCGGCGACGTGGTGTACGCGCTCTATCCCGAATTCGGTTCCCAGCACGGCCACATGCTTCCCACGGCGGAACATTTTCCCGGAGCGTTGCCCCCGGTCCTCATCATGAACGGGCCCAACATCAAGAAGGGGTACCGCATGGAACGGCTCTGCTGGCTGTGGGACATCGTACCCACCATCTGCTACCTGACCGGCGTGCCGTTCTCGCCCTATTGTGAAGGAGCGGTGCTGCACCAGGCCATGAAAGACCCCAATTTCAAGGACGACGAACTGCAGAAATTGCGGGAGGGAATCAAACGGATGGAAGCGGCCATGGCTCGGGACAGCCGGGAACCATGGGATCGACATGATTGCGCCTGAAAACAATTCGAACCTTCAATCAGGAGTGTCCATTATGCGCAGCAAACGAATGTGGAAGACCTTGCTCATCGTAAGCCTCGCCATCCTGTGCGGATCGTCCCTCGCCATGGCGAAGACGGAACTCTCCATGACCACCGCCTACATGAACACTCACCCGACGGTGATCAACGCATGGGAGCCGTGGTTCAAGGAAATCAACAAGATGACCAACGGAGAGGTGTCCATCACCTTCTTCAATCCGAACACGCTCACGCCCATGAGCAACAACTATGATTCCACCATAGCGGGAACGGTGGGCCTCGGCTCCAACGGCTGCTCGCTCAACGCGGGGAAGTTTCCGCTGAGCGACGTCATCGGGCTCCCGGGGATCGTTCCCAGCGCGGAATGCGGCTCCCTGGTCTTCTGGGATCTCTACAGGAAGTATCCGGAACTGCAGAGCGAGTACAAGGACGTAAAGCTGCTCTGGCTCTGGACCAGCGCCACGTATCAGATCCACACCACCAAAAAGCCGGTCAAGACCATCGATGATCTGAAGGGCATGAAGATCATCTGCTGGGACCGCGTCTCCGTGGACATCATGAGGGCATTGGGCGCCAATACGCTTCTTTTGCAGCACACCGACAGCTACCTGGCATTGGAACGCGGGATGGCGGACGGGGTGTTCTGTCCGCTGGCGCCGATCATTTCCTTCAAGATCAGTGACGCCGCCAAATACACCACCGTATGCGACATCATGGTAACCGGCTTCTGGGCCGGCATCGGACCCACCGTGTGGAAAAACATCAGCCCGGCGTCCCAGGACGTTCTGGTGAAGACCACGGGAGAAAACATGGCCAAGGCTTCGGGTCTGACGCTCGACCAGGGAGCCGTCAGCGACTCCGAAAAGCTCAAGGCCAAAGGCCATACCTTCATCATGCTGCCCGAATCGGACCATGCAAAGATTATAAAGGCGACCGCTCCCATCCGTGACAGCTGGGTAAGCAACATGGAGAAGGCGGGATACAAGAATGCCAAGGCGATGATGGAAGACGCCTTCGCGCTGAGCAAGAAGTACGCCCCCGTAACCGGTCGAGGCTATAAACAGTAACTACGGCAAACGGAGGGAGGACGGGGTTTCCCGTTCTCCGCTTCGACGATTGGATGGGTACCATGCCTGAAGCAGCCAGCATCAATGTGTCCCGAACGTGCCAGGTTCCGGATGCCGAAAGCGGAAACAAATCGGCGCTCGACAACGCCGCCGGATTTCTGGATTGGCTTCTCACTCCCGTGTCGAGGATCGGTTTCCTGATAAGCTCCATTGCCGCGGGACTCATGGCGGTGCCCATTACGATCGACGTCCTGGCCCGCTTCCTTTTCAGCAAATCGATTCCCGGTATCATCGAGCTGGAAGAGTTCACCATGGTGCTGATCGTCTTCCTGTCGCTGGCCTTCGCTCAGAGACAGGAAGGGCACATTCTGGTCGACTTCGTCACCTGTAAACTTTCGCCCAAGACGGCTCGCCTGCTGGAAACGTTCAATACTTTCACCTGTACGATGTTCTTCAGTCTCATGACCTGGCGGACCATTCTCGTCCTCCCGCAGAAGGCCACGGAACACAGCATGATGTTGAAGGTTCCCATGTGGGTCTTCATGGCCATTACCGCTTTGGGCCTGGCTCTCCTGTCCCTCACTCTTCTGCAGCAGTTTTTGCATAACCTGTCCAATAACGTCAAGGATCGTGCTCGGATAGGCCTCGTCCTGGTGTTCATCGCGGCGATCGCCATATTGACCATCCCCTTCTGGGTCAAGGCGCTTCCCTGGCAGATGAGCCGTTTTGCGTACGGCATTTCGGGCATGGCCTTCATGATGCTGCTCCTCTTCCTGGGCATGCCCATCGGTTTCGCCATGGGCCTCGTCGGTTTTTGCGGGCTGTCGGTCGTGGGATTCAACATGGCCGCTGCGCTCAGCACCCTCAGCGTCGCACCCTATTCGACGACCGCCAGCTTCATCCTGGCGGTGGCGCCTCTGTTCATTTTCATGGGACTGCTGGCGTCCGAAGCGGGTATCAGCGGGGAACTGTTCGACACGGCCTATAAGTGGCTGGGAAGGCTTCCCGGCGGGCTGGCCATCGCGGCCATCGCCGGATGCGCCGGCTTTGCGGCCGTCTGCGGGGACAGCATGGCCACGGCGGTGACCATGGGTTCGGTTTCCCTGCCCGAAATGAAAAAGAAAAAGTATGACCCAAGCATCGCCTGCGGGGCTTTGGCGGCGGGAGGAACGCTGGGCATCCTCATTCCGCCGAGCGTGGGATTCATCTTCTACGCCATCGTTACGGAAGAGTCGGTGGGCAAGCTGTTCATCGCCGGCATTGTACCCGGAATAATGCTGACGGTGATGTTCATCCTCTGTATCCTGTTGCAAGCCACGCTCCGCCCCCACCTTGCCCCCGCTGGCGATGCCGTTCCAATGAAGGAAAAACTGCTGGCGCTGAAAGGTATCCTGGGAATGCTGGCCCTCTTCATCCTGATTCTGGGGGGCATTCTCGGCGGCATCTTCAGCCCAACTGAAGGCGGGGCAATCGGAGTGGTCGGCGCCTTCCTGATCGCCGTGATTCGTCGGCGTCTCTCCTGGGAAAACCTCAAAACGGCCTGTGCACGTACGGTCTTTATCACCACCAAACTGCTCATGATCCTGATCGGTGTGGGCATCCTGGGATACTTTTTCGCCGCCAGCAGACTTCCTTTCGAACTGGCCCAGTTCGTGACGGGCATCGGCATGAGCAAGTACGCGGTCCTGTTTGCCATTCTCGTGCTCTACGTCATCCTGGGATGTCTGATGAACGTCATTCCCATGATTCTCCTCACTTTGCCGGCGCTCTTCCCCACGGTGACGGCCCTGGGGTTCGACCCCATATGGTTCGGCGTGCTCACGGTGATCATCATGGAGATGGGACAGATCACCCCGCCGGTGGGCGTGAACGTTTTCGCCTTGACCAGCGTGGCGGACGGCGTGTCCATGGGCACCATTTTCAAGGGAATCTTCCCCTTCTTTCTCTGCATGGTCCTGCTGCTGCTCCTGATCATCCTGGTGCCGCAGACCGCCACGTGGCTGGTGGGGATGTTTTTCTGAGAGAAGAACGAGGGAAATTGCATTGCACAGAGCAGTGAAGAAGCGCTTCACGCCATGAAACCGGAAAACCGGGCCGGAGGCATACTTTCCGCACCGTTGCAGACACCACCTGTCGCTGCTTATCGATGCCTCCGGTCCGGCCCTATCGATCGTTCAAGCCAGGTTCGGTAACTCTTGGCCGCCGGCTTCAAACATTTTTACTTATCGGGCCCCGACCGGTATAATCTCTTTCCTGCGGGGCCGGAAACAGGTGGATACCGTGGCCGTACACCCCGTCAACAACCTTTCGCTGAAAGCCGTCGGCGATAGTTCCGCTCCGCGCCGATGGCGGGGCATGTTCATGGCCGCATTTGAAGATACCCTGAATTTTGGACAGTTCGTCATCGACCGCAATCACACCGTGGCCAAATGGGATGCCGGGCTGGAACGAATCACCGGAATCGCCGCCGCGCAGGTCGTGGGTACCCGCTACCAGTGGAAACCGTTCTACGGGACGGAGCGGCCCGTACTGGCGGATTTCCTCCTTGACGACGATTTTCCCGGCGCCCTGGCCCATTACGGCAAGCGAAACGTCTGGAAGCTCGAACACACCGGCGAATGGATCGCCATCGGCCAATGCCTGGACCGGAACGGGACAGCGCACGCTATTATCGTGAGGGCTTCCTGGAACCCCGATCGCTCCGCCGTGGTGGAAACGGTCTTTCTGCTGGAACAGATCGCCGATTGGGCGCGCGTGACCAGCGACCGGTTCGACGGCATGCGGGTGTTGGCCGAACACGTTCCCGCCGGCGTGTGCATGTTTCAGGATTTTCGCATCATCTTCGCCAACCAGACCTTCTGCACCATGTTCGGCTATTCGCATCCGGAAGAGGTGATCGATCTTCCCCCGGGCTCTCTGCTGGTGGAAGAGCAGCGCAGCCAGCACATGCGGATTCTGGGCAGCCTGAGCAAAAGCAGTTCGAATACCGCCAAGTTCCAGTGGACGGGAATCGACAAGCAGGGGAGGAAGATATGGTTCGAGGGCCGACCGGTCCCCATCGAATGGAACGGACGCCCGGCGGTGCTCTCGTTCACCATGGACATCACGGAATTCAAGCAGCGGGAAGAACTCATGGAGAGGGAATCCCGCGAACTGCAGGCCGAGTACCTCAGGCTCAAGTCCTCCATGGATTACCGCATGCGCCTCGGCAACATCATCGGCAAGAGCCAGAAGATGCAGGAGGTGTACGATTCCATCCTGAAAGCCGCCGTTTCCGATTCGGGAATCATCATCTACGGTGAGACCGGCACGGGAAAGGAACTGGTAGCCAAGGCCGTTCACGGTATGAGCCGCAGGAACGATTCGCCCTTCGTTCCGGTCAACTGCGGCGCCGTGCCCGAAGAGCTTTTCGAAAGCGAATTCTTCGGCTACCGCAAGGGCGCCTTCACCGGGGCGTTTGCCGACAAGGTGGGCATTCTGGACAAGGCGTGCGGCGGAACCGTCTTCCTGGATGAGGTGGCCGAACTTACGCTCAATTGCCAAGTGAAACTCTTGCGCGCATTGGGGTCGGGCGAATATACGGCCGTGGGCGGGGCGGACCTCAAAAAAACGGATATCCGCATCGTCGCCGCCACCAACCGGAACCTGGAAGAACAGGTGAGGAAGGGTGCGTTCCGGCAGGATTTTTTCTACCGCATCCACATCATTCCCATTCATCTGCCTCCGCTGCGGGAACGCAAGGAGGACATCCCCTTCCTGGTGGAGCACATCCTCAACGAAATGAACGCTCCGCAGAGAATACAGAGCAAGGATCTGACGCGGCTGCTGGAGCACGATTGGCCGGGGAACGTGCGGGAACTGCGCAATGTGCTCGAACGGTACGTGGCCTTCGGGAACCTCGACTTCTTCCAAGTGCAACGCGACTCCTGCCCCACCCCTGAAGGGGCCGGTTCTTTCGCGGACTCCGGCGATTTGTTGCGGGAAAAGGTGATGGAGTTCGAACGGCAGATCATCCTCCATTCGCTCCGCACCCATGAAGGCAACAAATCGCGCGTGGCCGCGGCCCTGGGCTTGCCGCGCAAGACGCTCTTCCGCATGATGAAAAAGCTGGGAATCGATTAGGCTGTTTTCGCGCGGTGCGCGATATTGACCCGTACGGTTTTAATCTTTCGATAAATCAATGGGTTTGCGGCCGGCATCTTCTGCCTTCCCTGCGCGATAATGCCCCTCCGCGCCTGTCCGGGCTCCAAGGATTGAATGAAATATCACGATAATTCGGTTACTTATGTTTATCGCACCGTGGCATGAACCATGCTTAGATAAAGTGCGCGTACCCGCGCATCCCGGAAAACGGGATGCGCCAGGCTGCCGCACACACGGCTCGGTCGGGTGAGACACATTGTCCCCTGCCCTCGGCAACGGAAGTCTCCGCACACATCCCCCAGGCAATGAGACGCCGAAACCGAAACACCAACCTTTTGTGTGGAGAGCAACCATGAACGTAAAGGTGAAACTTATCCGCTCGGAAGACGGACAGTACACCATCGATCTGGGATCGAAGGCCCTTCCCCGGATCACCTACAATCCCATGGCCCTCGATCCCGAAGTGAGGAAAGAGGAGCACATGGGGGCCAGGTTCCTGCTGGCCGCCGCCCTGGCCTGCTATGTGAATACTTTCGCCGGGGACCTCAAACGGGGCGGAGCAACACAGGTAGCCGAAGTACGGGCCGAAGCGGAGGTGGAAAAGGAGCGGGGCTCGGACCTCAGGACGCGCTTTACCCACATCGATCTGAACGTGGAAACGGAAGTGGCCGAAGCGGACCGGCAGTTGTTCGAATCCGTGCGTCAGGCTCTCCTGAACGGTTCACTGACCACCTATTCCCTGGAAGACGGAATCGAATTCGACTACGAAATCGAAGCGGTCTGACCGAGGAGGTTCGTCATGCTCTTTCTTCTGGCTACTCCCGACGTGAAGGAACTCCCGCTGGTGTATCTGCTGGCCGGGGACGAAGATCATGAACTGCTGCTCATCAGCGACGGCGTCTACCTCGCCCTGGATTCCATGATCGGGAAATTGTCCGGTTACGGCTTCGACACCATTTACGCGGACCAAAAGGCGCTGCGGGATCGCGGGATTGAAGCGGCCCGGGACTGTTCCGTGGTGACCATGGATGAGATTGTGGACATCGTCATTGACAACGAAAAGGTAATCAACCTGTAAGGAGGGACCATGGCCGTCATCACCATCACCCTGCTCTCCGGAGCGGTGGAAAACGAATGTGCCGACTTCGCCCTCCGTTTTACCGAAGCCGCTCTGGAAAAGGGCCACAAGGTTAACATGTTCCTGCTGGGCAAGGCCAGCACCCTGGGCGACAAAGCGATGGATAAGACAGGGGAAAAGGGGATGCAGGGCGAACTCGCCGCCTTCATGGACTCCTTCCGCCTAGCCTCGCGGGTCGAAAAGCTTGCTTCCGGCGGTGCTGTGATTCACACCTGCCATACCACCGAATATGCGCGCGGAACCGAGGGCTGCGAACTCGTGAACGGAGTGCAGCGCGGCAGCGTCGGCGTATCGCTGACCAAATTCTTCATTAATTCCGATGTGGCGTTCACCCTCGGCTGACGGACAAGGAGACGCTCATGATCAACACGGTGAGTATCATCGTACGGAGGCCGGTGGGAGACGAACGCTGCGTGCTGGGACTTCGCACCGCCTTTGCCGCCCAGAGCGGCGGATACACGACCAGCCTCCTGCTGCTGGGGGACGGCGTGTACAACCTCGTCGGTTCGGCCGACGGCTATCCGGGTAAAATGATGCAGCAGTTCGTGGAAAGCGAAGGCCGCTTGCTCTGCCTGAAGGAGGACCTGGAGGAACGGGGAATCAATCCGGAATCCTTGGCTTCCCGTCGGGCGGAGATCATGGAAAAGGACGACCTGGCGGACGTGATCGCCGATTCGGATACCGTGAACGTGTTCTGATACCTTCCTCATTCATCGCGGGAGAAGAAACCACCACTTCCCTCCCACGCCCTCCTCTAAAACCCTAAGCTATGTGGATGTTATTTCGAACAAAGCGAGAAATAGTCCACAGGGGGCGCGGGGGAAGAGATTCCCCCGCACTTATCGCTTTTCATGCTTTTATAGACAGCTTTTCCCCTCCGTGTCGTTCTGCATTGAATCGACTCCGGTCCTTGCGATAGTATTCGAAAAAAACAAGGAGCCGCCATGAAAGAGCCGAAGATGATCCGGGCCCAAGGGGATGGAGTGGAAATTCAGGTGGCCGAATGGCCGGGTGAAGGGCAAACCGTACTCTGCGTACACGGCCTTACCGCCAATTGCCGCTCTTTCGACGTGATCGCCGGCGCTGTTTCGCCTCCGCACCGCGTGCTGGCGGTGGACCTGCGCGGACGGGGGTTGTCGGACAAGCCGGACCACGGCTACTCCATCGACCAACACATCCGCGATCTCGTTGCGGTGACCCGCAACTTGGGGGTGAGCCGTCATTTCCTGATGGGCCACTCGCTGGGCGCGTACATCGGACTGGCCTACGCGTCCGCATATCCCGACAAGGTGCAGGGCCTCGTCATGGTAGACGGCGGAGCCGACCTCAGCCCGGCGCAGTGGGCCAAAGTGGCAGTGGGAATCAAGCCCTCCGTGGAACGATTGGGGAGGGAGTTCTCCTCTTTCGAAGCGTATATCGAGCTTATCAAGAAGGCCCCCTTCATGAACCCGTGGTCCGAGGCGGCGGAAACCTATTACCGGTACGAATCCGAGGAAACGAAAGGCGGCGGTCGCCGTTCCCGCATTCATCCGGAACACATACGGGAAGAACAGATCAATCTGACGAGCTTTCACACGAGCGAGTATTATCCCAGGGTCAAATGCCCGGTATTGATCCTGCGTGCCGCGCGACCGATGATCACCGACGAGGACTATGTGCTCCCCGAAGAAGTGCTGCCCTCGCTCCTGGCGGTTCTGCCGCAGGCGAAACTGGTCAACGTGGAAGGGCTGAACCATTTTTCCATCGCGTTTCAGCCTTCCGCTCAGCGGGATAAGGCGCTACTGGATTTTCTGGGCGGGAAATAATTCTGGACCCCGGCCTTCGCCGGGGTGACGTTCGGACAGGCTTTTTCGACAGCCTCCTCCGGGAGAGGGGCGGGGTGAGGGAACTTTTCAGCCCGCCCCGCGTCACGCAGGCGGCATGGCCACGGCTTCGCCGGTCAGCACCTGATCCCCCTTCTGATTCGTGCACACCGTTTCCACCCGCATCCGTTTCTTTTCCTCCATCTTTTCCAGGACCGTCAGCCGCACGGTGATGCGGTCGCCGATGAACACCGGCCGCCGGAATTGCAGGGTCTGGGAAAGGTAGATCGTTCCGGGGCCCGGGAACATGGTGCCCAGCACCGCCGATATGAACCCGGCCGACAACATGCCGTGGGCCACACGGGTTTTGAAGATCGAAGACTTGGCGTATTCTTCGTCCAGGTGCACGGGATTGTTGTCGCCGGTGGCTTCGGCGAACTTGACGATCATGGCTTCGGTTACGTCGAATGCGTGTTCGAATGCCTCGCCCACTGCTATGTCCTTCAATGTCTTGCCCTTGTTCATTTCAGTCCTTTCTTGAGCAGCCCCAGGAAATTGCGGCGGCTGCATAGGTAAAACCGATTCCGCCGGAGGCCATCACCACGGTGGAACCATTCCGTACCGCCCCGCTCCGCAGCCCCATATCCAGCGAGATGATGACGTCGTTGGTGCCGTGATGCCCCCAGTCGCCGAGGTCGGCGGAACGTTCGGGCGACAGCGCGAGTTCGTTCAGAATGGCGCCGCGCTCCTCCGGGGAGGTGTGGCGCAGAGCCAGATAGTCGGGTGTCCGGTCTCCCGCCGCGCGCCGTGCGATTTCCGCCAGCCGTCGGGGCCAGGTTTCGCGCAGATACGCTGCCACAATTTCCGGGTGGATCGCCTGATAAAACATGATTGCGGATTGAAAGTTGCTCTCGCTGAACGGAATCTCGGTCCCGCCGCCGGGAACGTACACTTCGTCCGCCATCTCGGGGTCCACATGGAAGGCAAGACCGGCGATCGTGTTGCGGCCGAGGTCCCGCCGCAGCAACACCGCGCCGCCCGACGCCGAATACGGGATGAGGAACCGGGTGTCCGGCCGTCGGTAGTCCACCAGATCGACGTTGCGCGTTCCCCCGGCCAGCAGGACCGTCCGAACGTCCGGGTCGCCCGCCATCAGGTCATGGGCGAGCCGCATTCCCACGATCATCGACACGCCCTGTCCCACCAGGTCGAAGGCGAAACCGTTGCGGCATCCCACTTCTTCCTGGATGCGGATGGACGCCGTCTGGGCGATGTAGTCCTTGTATTCCTCGCCGGTATAGATGACCACGTCCACGTCGTCGGGCGACACCCCGTCGGCCCGTTCCAGGGCCAGGGACGCCGCCCTGGAAGCCATGACCACCGGCTGATCTTCAGCCGAAGGCCGATGCTTGCGGCGGATTCCCAGGGCCGCGACGTCGCGTTCGTCCAACCCCGATCCGACGGCGATTTCGGCCGCCGTTTCGAATTCGGCCGGTACATACAACCCGTAGCTTTCGATTCCCACGTTGTTCATTCGTTGTCCGCCTTGCCGTGACTTTTCTTCAACAGGAATTTCTGAATCTTGCCCGACGCCGGAGTCCGGGGAAGTTCGTCCACCACCACCAGGTACTTGGGCAGCTTGAACCGGCCCAGCTTCTCCCCCAGAAACGTGTTCAACGCTTCCAGGGTAAGAGGAGACGCTCCGGGTTTCATTTCCAGGACGGCCTTGCCCACTTCGCCCCATTTGGGATCGGGTACGCCGATCACCGCCGCCTGCTGGACGGCGGGATGGAGTTCGATGGCCCGTTCGATTTCGGCCGGGTAGATGTTGGAGCCGCCGGAGATGATCATGTCCTTAAGGCGTCCCACGATGGCGAAATGGCCGTCTTCATCCACTCTGCCCAGATCCCCGGTGTGGAACCAGCCGTCCCGAATGGCGTCGGCCGTGGCTTCCGGTTTGTTCAGGTATCCGGCGCACATGTGGCGGCCGCGCAGGAGCACTTCCCCTTCCCCGCCCGCCGGCACTTCCCGGCCTTCCTTGTCGATGAGTTTTACGTCCACCCCAGGCATGGGATGGCCCAGCGTGCCCAGCTTGCCGTTGGCCAGGAAATTGTTCGGGCCGATCTCGGTCAATCCGTAGCCTTCCCAGAGGTGCACGTTCTTTTCCCGCCGGAAGGTGTCGAAAATGTCCCTGCCCAGGGGCGCTCCGCCTGAAACCATGAACCGGATGGCCGAAAAATCGGCGTCCTTGAATTTCGGGGACTCGATCATCATCTGGTACATGGTGGGCACGCCGAAGAAGACGGTCACCTTTTCCTGCTGGATCAGGTCGAGAATCAGGTTCGGGTCGAAGCTCCGGACCAGAATGTTGGTGGCCCGGGCGATCGCCAGCGGCAGGGTGAACACGTTCCATCCGGCGGTGTAGAACATGGCTGCGTGCAGGATGGTCCGGTCGGCCGAGGAGATGTCCCAGCCCAGCACGGTGTTGAGGGCATTGGCTTCGATCATGCCGTGGGTGAGGATTACTCCCTTGGGGAGCCCTGTCGTGCCGGAGGTGTAGATGATGAGCTGCGGGTCGTCCGCTGCGATTTCCACGTCCGGCGGCGGGGTGGCCGAAAGGTTCTTCAACGCCGCGGGCAGCGGTTCGCCCACTAGGTCGTCGTCGTCGAAGCAAACCAGCCGTTCCACCAGGCCGGTCCTTTTCAGTTCGGCCATGGAGGTTTGATGGTCCCGATCGAAGAAAACGGCCCGGGGTTTTGCGTCTTCGAAAAAGTAGCCGAATTCGCCGGGCGCCAACCGGAAGTTGAGCGGCACCAGTACCGCCCCCAGCCGGCTCAGGGCGAAGAAGAGCGTCAGGTATTCGTGCCGGTTGAAAGACAGACAGCAGACCCTGTCCCCCTTGGCCACGCCCAGATCGTCGCGCAGGTAGTTGGCCAGCCGGTACACCTCGTCGGCCAGTCGGCCGTAGGTGAACCTTTGACCGGTGATGGCGTCGACGAGCGCTTCCTTGTCCGGAAACGAACGGCCGTAACGGCCGACCCAGTCTCCGAAAATCATGCTTTTTCTCCTTTGGTCGGACCCCAGCGGAGCAGCAGGGCGTCCCATGCGTACCCGATTCCCGCCGAAATCATGAGCACCAGATCGCCTTCCTTGAGCCGTCCCTCTTCGATCCCTAGTTCCAGGGAAAGAATCTGGTCGTTCTGGCCGTGGTGCCCGAATTCCGCCAGGTAGCGCGTTCGTTCCGGCGGCAGCCCGAGCTGGCCCATCAGGTAGTCGTGGGCGCTGCGCTTCACCAGCAGGGTAGCCAGATAGTCCACGTCGCTCCTCTTGAATCCCCCCTTGGCCAACGCTTTGTCGATGCAGACCATCCAGTTGGTGAGGCTCAGCCGTTCCAGCCGTTTTTTCATGCCTTCCGGGTCCATCACGTCCAGGTACTGACGTCCCTGCCGCAGCCCTTCCGCCGTCATGGGCGCGGCCGACCCCCCTTCGGGCACGTACACGTCCCAGGCGAAGGAGCCGTCGCTCATGAAATGGCCGTCCAGGATTTCGTTGTGGGGGCAATTCCTCTGAACGATGCAGGCGGCCCCGCCCGCGGCCAGAAAGTACATCCAGCGCACCCGGCTGTTGGGGTAGTTGATCAGATCGGAGTTCCGGTACCCGGTGGTGATCAGGATGTTGTTGATGGAATCGTCTCCGCGGATCATGTCCCGGGCCACCTTCAGGGCCACCATGGTCGTGCCGCAGCGCTGCTGCATGTCGAAGGACCAGCAGTCGTGCAGCCCGAGTTCCTTCTGAATCTTCGGTCCCACCGGCCAGTTGCGGTACTCCTTGATTTCTTCGCCGCTCCAGATCACCAGATCGATGTCCCGCGGCTTCAGGCCGGAATAGTAGAGCGCCTTGCGGGCCGCTTTCAACCCCATAGCCACGGTGCCGTCGCCGGGGCCGGGCACGTTCTTCTGATACCATCCCAGCTTGGTGCGGATGATGTCGGCCGGCGTATCGCAGCACGAGGCGATGTAATCCGCGTCGTGGTAGGCTTTGGGAATGTAGGTGGCCAGGCTCAGAATACCGGCCCGGGCATTGGGATCAGACATGTTGTTTTTCTCGGCCTCCTTTGTTGGCGCGCAGCTTCAACCGCACGGTTCCCACGAATCCCCGGGGAAAGAAGAACACCACCAGCACGAACAGCACACCGAAATAGAGTATCCACCGTTCGGCCAGCCGCTGGACGATCTCCGCGTGAGGGAAAAGGGCCAGGGTCACCTTCTGAATGTCCGGCAGCCAGGCTTCCGCGATCTGAAGGAATGCCGCGCCCACGATGGCGCCGTGCAGCGTGCCCAATCCCCCGATGATCACCATGAGCAGAATGTTGAGCATCACCGGGGTGGCCAAGACCGAATCCGGGTTGACGTACCGCAGCCACATGGCGAACAGAATGCCCCCCAGCGACGCCACCACCGATCCGAACACGATGGACAGGGTCTGATACCGAAAGGTGCGGAAACCCAGCGCAATGGCCCGCGGTTCGTTGTCGCGGATACCCTGCAGAACGCGGCCCACCGGGGACTGGACGAAACGGAGCAACCCCACGAACAGCAAGATGGAAACGATCAGGATGAGGTAGTAGACCATCAGCCGGCCGTTCACCTCGGCCCTCAGAAACGTCCCGGCCTTCCACCCCACGCTCAAAATGCCCGGCAGCTTGAACGATACGCCGTTTTCGGCCATGGTGAGGTCGTACCACTGGACGGCCAGAATGTGGGAAAACTCGGCTAGGGCCAGGGTCATCATGGCGAAGAAGATCGCTTTGATGCGCAGGGAAAAAAAGGCGACGACCAGGGCCAGCACCACGCTGAGGAGGATGGCAATCCCGGCCGCGGCGAACAGGTGGTACCAGTGAGGCGAGTGGGAATGATAAATGACCAGGGCCATTGAATAGGCGCCGAAGCCGAAGAACATGGCGTGGCCAAGGGAAAGCTGGCCCGTGAATCCCAGGATCAGGTCGAACGAAGCCACCACCACGGTGAAGATCATGATCTTGGCCAGCACGTCCATCACCCGGAAGGAGGTCAGCACCAGCGGCGCCACGGCCAGAGCGGCGATCAGAGCTATCTGCACCCAGAACCAGCCGCCGGTGAATCGCGTCTGCCTGGTGAGTAATCGGTCTTCCTGCACCGGAGTAAGTTCAGCCACCTCGCCGCCCCCTTTAATCCTGCCCGAACAGCCCGGTGGGCCGGAGTAGAAGAATGACCGCCATGATGATGATGTTCACCCCCAGGGCCAGCTTGGGCAGGAGGAATGCCACGTAGTTGAAAGCCAGCCCCACCATGACGGCGCCCAGGAAGCTGCCGGTCACCGACCCCATGCCGCCGATAATGACGATGATGAGGGCGAAGATCAGGTTCTCTTCCCCCATACCCGGGTA
Source organism: uncultured delta proteobacterium (assembly GCA_963826125.1). Lineage (GTDB taxonomy): Bacteria > Desulfobacterota > Desulfarculia > JACQYL01 > CAWGVV01 > CAWGVV01. The sequence continues at coordinate 625,463 of CAWGVV010000002.1, forward strand.
GAGCTGCTCCTTGAACATGGACCACATTGCCCCGCCCACCGCGGCCAGCGCCGCGCCCGCGGCGAATACCCCGGTGAAGATGCGGTGGATGTTGTACCCCATGGCCTGGACCACTTCCCGGTTTTCCACCCCCGCCCGGACGATGATGCCGAGCTTTGTTTTCTTGAGCACCAACTGGATGGTCACGAACACCCCCAGCCCGATGACGATGGCGGTGCCCCGGAACTTGCTCACCACCACGTTGAACATGTCCCACGAACCGGTAAGCGCGGCCGGGACCATGGGTACTTCGTCGTTGGGGCCCCAGAAAATGCGGATGAGTTCGGCCAGGATCAGCGAAGCGCCCATAGTGACCAGGATTTGCTTGAGATGGTTTCCGTACACTCCGCGGATGAGGACCCGCTCCAGCACGATCCCCAGCAGAGCGCCGATCACCGCCGCGGCCACCAGAATGACGGCCAGGCTCAAAATACTTTGGGCAACCGTGCCGGTTTCCACCCAGCCGAGGCCGTTGAGCACGCGCAGCACGGAAAACCCCACGTATGCGCCCCAGGCGAAAAACGCCCCATGGGCCAGGTTCAGCACGTCCATAAGGCCGAAGATCAGGGTGAGGCCGGACGCGGTGAGGAACAGCAGCATGCCCATGGTCAGCCCCGCCACGGTCAACACCAGGTAGGTGGTCGGGTCGATCCAGATGAGAGGCAGCAGCCAGATACCCAACCCCACGGTCCAGGCGGCCTTCTTCTTCATGCCGCCTTTTCGGGCGGCGGGCGACAGGGCGACGGCAATTTCGGTGCTCATGTTGCTCCTTGGCTTCATCCGATACCCAAGTACTTCTTTTTCAGGTCATGGTCTTCGATCAGGTCGGCCATGAGGCCGCTGTGGACCATGCGGCCGTCGTCCAGGATGAAGTAGTCTTCCCCCACCATGCTGGCCAGGTAGAAATTCTGCTCCACCAGAATGACGGTGGTCGTATCCTTGATGCGTATGAGGGATTCGCCCAGGTGCTGGACGATCAAAGGCGCCAACCCTTTGGACGGCTCGTCGATCAAGAGCACGATGCGGTCGTTGACCATGGCCCGGGCGATGGCCAGCATCTGTTTCTGGCCGCCGGAAAGCAGCCCCGCCTTGCGGCCCCAGAATTTTTTCAGGTCGGGAAAGAGTTCGAACACCATGTCCATTCGGCCCCAGGATTTTTCGTCTTCCTTGAACATGGCCAGACGGAAATTTTCTTCCACGGTAAGCTTGTAGATAACGGCCTGGTCCTCGGGCACGAATCCCACGCCCAGCCGGGCGATTTCATAGGGGGGAAGCCCGTGGATCGGTTTCCCTCCCAGGAGGATGCTTCCGGACGTCGGGGGAGTGAGGCCGATCACGGTCCGCAGGGTGGTGGACTTGCCCGCGCCGTTGCGGCCGATGAGCACCGTGGCGCGGCCCTGGCGGATATCCATGGATATACCCTGCAGGATGTGATGGCGGCCGATGTAGGTATTCACGCCGGACAGGCTGAGGATCGAATCATTCATGGCTCATCCCGCCTCCCAGATAGGCTTCCTGTACCTGCTTGTTGCAGGCCACGGCCCCGGGCGTGTCGTCGCACAGGAGTGCCCCCTCCTTGAGCACGGCGATGGAGTCGGACAGCGCCATGATCATGTCGAATTTGTGCTCCACCAGGAGGATGGTGCGATTGCGCGCCGCCTTGATTTCCTGGATGAGTTCCAGAATGGCCGGCACTTCCTCCAGGCTCATTCCGGCGGTGGGTTCGTCCAGCAGGAGCACTTCGGGGTCGAGCCCCAGCAGAATGGCGATTTCCAGCTTGCGCTGTTCGCCGTGGGTGAGGGTCGACGTCTCGTCCGCCCAGCGGCTTTCCATCATCACCTGCCTGAGCAGCTCGTAGGCCCGGTCTTCCAGCTCCGGGTAGTCCAGGTAGTTCTTCCAGAACACCAGCCCCACCGACGCTTTGGACTGGAGGGACAATCGTACGTTCTCCAGTACCGTCAACGTCGGGAAAATGTTGGTGAGCTGAAAGGAGCGCCCGAGCCCCAGCTTGGTGCGTCCGGCCGGGCTCAGCCGCGTGACGTCCCTCCCCTTGAACAACACCGCGCCGCCCGTCGGCTTGTACTGGCCGCTGATCAGATTGAACAGCGTGGTTTTGCCCGCGCCGTTGGGTCCGATGATCGATTTGACCGTAAAGGGCTCCACGCGCAGGCAGACCCGGTTCACGGCCACGTGTCCGCCGAATATGATGGTCAAATCCCTGGTTTCGATGATGGGAGCTTCCGCCACCGGGTTCTCCTGTCGTTGACATTGATGAAGGGGCAATGGATTTGATGCCTCTCCCCGTTCATCTATAGAGTACCCCCTCCCTTCCCTCCCCCGCTGGGGGAGGGTCAGGGTGAGGGAATGCGGATCTTCCGCTACTTGTTGAGGATGGGGATATCCATGTCTTTCCAGGTCAGCTCCCGCACCAGTTCGGGGACCGCCCAGGCGACGTTCGGTACGTCCTTGATCTTGAATACGAACATGGACTGCAATGCTTGGTGGTCTTCCTTGCGGAACACCATCTCGCCCTTGGGCGTCTGGAAGTGCATGCCTTCCATGGCGGCGATCAGTTTTTCCGTGTCGAGTGATTTTGCCGTCTCGATGGCCTTGACCGTGGCCATGGCCGCGGCGAACCCGCCGCAGGTGAAGAAGTCGGGCGGCGTATTGTAGCGCTTCATGTGTTCCTTGACGAACCAGTCGTTCACTTCGTTCTTGGGGTTTTCATAGTAGTAGTATCCCGCGCCGATCATGCCCACCATGGGTTTGTAGAACTTCAGCGCGTCGAGGATGTTGCCGCCGGAGGTGATGTGAATTCCGTATTTTTCATCCAGCTTCATTTCGTTCAGTTTGCTCAGGGGGTTGCCCTTGCCGGCCCAGATGATGAACACGTACTTCTCGCCCTTCTGGTCTTTCAGCGCCTGGATGATGCGCTGAGCCGGAGCGGTGAAGTCGGCCGTCTGGATGGGCGCGTATTCTTCATGCACCACCTTGGCGCCAAGTTTTTCCGCCGCCTGCTTGTACGCGGCCACGCCGTCACGGCCGAAGGCATAGTCCTGGGCCAGCGTGGCAATGACCACGCCCGGCTTGGCTACCGCCATGGCGTTGGAAATGGCGTCCTGGGACGAGTTGCGGCCGGTGCGGAAGATGTACCGGTTCCAGTCCTTGCCGGTGATGGAATCGGCCACCGCCGGTTCGACGATCAGTATTTTCTTGAATTCCTCGGCCACGGGAAGCATGGCCAGAGCCACGGCGGACGAAACGCCGCCCACGGCCAGATCGCACTTGTCGTCTTTAAACGCTTCGGTGAGAAGCTGTTTGCCGAGGTCCGGTTTGAGCTGCGTGTCCTTGACCACCAGTTCCACCGGTCGGCCCAGAATCTGCTTGGTCCCCTTGGTGGCGTACTCGAGCCCCATTTCGAACCCCACCAGCGACTGCTTGCTGTAAGCCTCCAGCGCCCCCGTGATGCCCACTACCCGGGCGATCTTGATGGGTTCCGCCGCCAGAGCCGCCCCCGAGACGAGTACTACGGTCAGAATCGCGGCCACCATGAACCATGCCTGCCTCTTCATACGCATATCTCCCTCCTTGCCGTGGGTTAATAATCTGCCCCGTGTCGCAGTACCTAGAGTTCCCCCCTTTGCAAAGGAGGACTTTATTCTTCGGCCTGTTTGCGGATAAAATTTTCTTGTCCGTCCCGGAGCACCGTCTTGAGCACCTTGCCCGCCGCGTTCCGGGGCAGGGCGCCGATAAAGTCGACGCTTTTGGGAATCTTGTATTTGGCCAATCGCGAACGCAGATGTTCGATGATCTCGTCCCCGGTCAGCGTCTGCCCCTCCTTGAGCGCCACCACGGCCTTGCCCACCTCGCCCCATTTTTCGTCCTTGACGCCGATGACCGCTACTTCGGACACCTGGGGCAGCTCGTAGATGACGTTTTCCACTTCGGCCGGGTAGACGTTCTCCCCGCCGGAGATGAACATGTCCTTCTTGCGTTCCACGATGAACAGATCGCCGTCTTCGTCCATGCGGGCCAGATCGCCGCTGTGGAACCAACCGCCCCGAAAGGCCTCCTCGGTGGCGTCCGGCCGGTTCCAGTACCCCTGCATGATGTTCGGCCCCCGCATGACCAGTTCCCCTACTTCGTTCGCGGGCAGGTCGTTCATGTCGTCGTCCACGATGCGGACGTCCAGATGGTACACGGCCCGGCCGATGGACCCCGCCTTGGCCATGGCCAGTTCCTTGGCGAGCGTGGCGATGCTCGGCGCGGCTTCGCTCATGCCGAACCCCTGCTGCAGCACAATGCCGGCGTCCAGGTACCGCTTCACCAGACTGACCGGCAGCGGAGCGCCCCCGCTCATGACCATGCGCACGTTCCGGAACGCGTCGGCCGAAAAATCCGGATGCTGGATGAGGAACAGGAATACCGCCGGGACCCCGAAAAACAGCGTGATGTTTTCTCGTACGAGGAGCCGCAGGCAAACGGCCGGGTCGAAGGTGCGCATGATGACCACGGTGGCCCCGTGGTAGAGCATGGGCAGGGTGAAAAGCCCGATGCCGCCGATGTGGAACATGGGCAGCACCAGCAGGTCCCGGTCCCGGCTGGTAAAATCGATTCCTTCCAGGTTGACCGCGTTCCAGAAGCTCGCCCCCTGGCTCAGGATCGCTCCCTTGGGCTTTCCCGTGGTGCCCGCGGTGTACATGATGATGTGCGGAGTGTCGCCGTCGGGCTCTTTCGCGGGGGTCGGTTCGGCGTCCGATTGCCCGGCCAGCAGTGTTTCATAGGCCGTTGCGCCGTGTACGTCTTCCCCACCCAGCACGATAGCGGTGTCCACTCGCGCTTCGGCGCGCACGGCTTGGGCCAGCGGGGCCAGTTCGGGATCGAAGACGAGCGCGCGGGTCCCGCTGTCGTTCATCTGGAACGCCAGCTCCGGAGCCTTCAGCCGCCAGTTGAGCGGCACCAGGACGAGCCCCAGTTTTGCCGCGGCCATGATGACTTCAATAAACTCCAGGCAGTTGTAGGCCAGCATGCCCACGCGGTCGCCGTACGCGAACCCCCGACCTTCCAAAGCTCGGGCCAACCGGTTTACCCGCCGGTTGAGTTCCCGGTACGTCAGCCGCCGTTCGCCGTCGACCACGGCTTCCTTGTCCGGGCAGAGCACTTCCCTTTTGGTCAGCCAATAACCGATACCGCGCATCGTGAGAGACTCCTTAAAGCACCGGATGAAATGTAAGCCGGATGAAAAGTGAGGATGAATCGGGAGAACCTTTTTTCGGAAAAAAAGGTTCTCCCGAACCCTCTCCAAAAAACCTTCAGTGGCTGCCTTCGGCAGCGGATACCGGGTTCCCCTCGGGATTCCAAAGGGCGCGTCCCGTTCATCCCCTTCGATACCCCTCAACCGGCAGCTCTTGGGTATAAGTAAAATCAACCAGTTAATAACACGAGCATGGGAATGGGCGGCCCGGACAACTCGTTGTCCGGGTCCGAAGGACAAGAGGTGCCGGAAATGCCCGCATGCCTATTTTATTGTTCCAACCTCTTGTCCGGCACCAACGGGTGCCGGACGCAGACAACAAGTTGTCTGCGCTACCCTATCCTGCCCTCATTTGGCGTGGAGCTGGATGATTTGGCAATCCGTCCCGACCCCAAACGCTCTCCCGGAGGGAGAGGAAGACTTGAGGTTTTCCCGGAGGGGTTCGGGGAACCGCCTTTTTTCGAAAAGGGGGTTCCCCGATCACGGTTTTTCCCCTTTTCCCCCACAATCAGCCGTAAATTTTTTTCATCACTCGCGCCATGTTGGCGGCGAAGTTTTCCACCGTGTCCATGCCTTCGGCGTCGTATTCCGCGTCGCGCGCTCCGCGCGCCCCGGCCATGCCCACGTTCCAGTAGGTCGAACCCGGCACGGTGAGGCCGTTCATGAAGAACCAGAGCAGGAGCTGCGAAAAAGCCATGTTGTGGCCGGCCCGGCGGGCCACGGTGATGGGGCCGCCGACCTTGCCCGCGAAGAACCGGTCGTTCCAGTAGGCCACGAAGGTGGCCCGGGAAAGCAGCGACATCACCTGGGGCGTGGCCGAGGAGAGATAGACCGGGGATCCGATGACGATCCCTTCCGCTTGGCGCATCTTTTCCAGGATTTCGGCGAAGTCGTCGTCATCCTGGGCGCATTTGCCGATCTTGGTGCAGCTATAGCAGCCGATGCAGGGCTTGATCACCTTGCCTTCAAGCGAAACGAGTTCCGTTTCCAGACCCGCTTCCCGCAATTTGGCCAGACACTTCTTCACGTACTGCAACGTGTTGCTTTCGGGCCTCAGGCTGCCCGCGATCCCCACGACTTTCATGCGGTTTTCTCCTTCAATCCGGCGATGTCCTCGCTGGTCTTCAGAACGCCTTCGGCCAGCTGTTGATGCATGAGGTCGCGAAAGTAGGTCCGTTCGAAACACCGGCTGAACCGTTCGTTTTCCACCGCCAGTCCCACGTCCATGGACCCTTTGGTCGACCCGTATACCGCGCGTTTGGCGAGGGCCAGCGCGTAGTGCGGCTGCCGGAGGATGGGCGTTAGCAGGCGGTTTACTCCGTCTTCCAGTTCGCCTTCCCCCACGGCCAGGTGGATCAGCCCCAGCCGTTCCGCTTCCTGCGCTTTGACCAGCCGTCCGCTCAGGATCAGTTCCAGGGCCTTGCCCAACCCGATCAGCCGGGGCAGCCGCTGCGTTCCGCCGCCGCCGGGAATGAGCCCCACCTTGACTTCGGGCAGCCCGATGCGTCCATTGGGTCCGGCCACGCGCAAGTCGCAGGCCAGGGCGAATTCGTATCCGCCGCCGAAACAGAGGCCGTTGATGGCGGCCACGGTAATCATGGGGCTTGCTTCCAGCCGGTTGAAAAGGTTCTGAATGCGAATGGAGAAAGCGTGCGCCCCCTCGGAGGTCAACTGCATCATTTCGATGCCGTCCGCGCCGCCAATGAAGTGGGTATGGCCCGCGCCGGTGAACACCACGGCGCTGGTTTCTTCGTTTTCCAGCAGATTCAGGGCCGCTTCCACTTCGGCCATGAGGGCGGAATTGATGGAATTGCGGTCGTGGGCGCGATTGATGGTCACCCGGGCAACGTCGCCTTTTCGTTCGATCAGCAGTGAGGGGAAGTCCTTGGCCATATGCGCTCTCATATCACCAGGCCGCCGTTGGGGCTGAAGACCTGGCCGGTGAAAAAGTCCGCTTCGGGCGAGGCGAGGAAGTTCACCAGTCCGGCGATTTCCTCCACCCGTCCCAGCCGCTTGAGCGGCGTCCGCCTCACGACGTAGTCGCCGAAACCGTCCGGCAGTCCGGCGAGCATCGGGGTTTCGACGTAGCCGGGAGCAATGACGTTCACCCGGATGTTGTGTTTTGCCGCTTCGGAGGCGAGGCTGCGGGCCAGCATGGCGACCCCCGCCTTGGCCGCGCTGTACCCGATGGCCCCCGGTGTGGGCTGCAATGCGGCCACCGATGAGAAGAGCACGATGCGGCCACCGCCCGTTTCCTTCATCCACCGCACGGCTTCCCGGCAGCAGTAGAACGTTCCGTCCAGGTTGACCGCCATGAGTCTACGCCATTCGCGGTCGGAAATGTCTTCCAGGGAAGCGGTGCCGCCCATGATGCCGGCGGTGTTCACGAAGAGGTCCAGCTCGTGCACCCGCGATCGCGCTTCGGCGAACAAATCGGCAACGGATACGCTGTCGGAAATATCGACGGAGAGTCCGTGCGCCGTCCCCCCGGCCTCGGTTGCCATTCGCGCCGTTTCCAGAGCGCCGTCACGGTCCAGGTCCGCGGCCAGCACGGTGACGTTTCCGGCGGCCAGCGAAAGCGCCGCGCCCCGGCCCATGCCGGAGGCCGCTCCCGTGACCAGCGCTGTTTTTACCGGTTGGGTGTGCATGCTAGAGGTCCTTCTGCTTGGCGTACGCTCGGGCCGGTTTTTCCGTGGGGAATATGACCAGCCGGTCGGAATCGAGCCCCGCGATGATGCCCCGTGCCACGTCCCCGGGCGTATCCATGGCGGAACGGAACTTTTCCACGGTGGCGGCCATTTCCCCGGCCCCCGGAGAGGCCGTGAAAAATTCGGTATCGGTCAGGTGAGGGCAGGCGGCCAGGACGCGCACGCCGGTTCCTTTCAGGTCTTTGGCGAGCCCCCGCGAGAATCCCACCACCGCGTGCTTGCTCGCCACATATGTCGCCACGCGGTCCGAATGGGCGATCAGCCCTCCAATGGACGCCACGTTGACGATGGTTCCGCTCCCCCGCTCCACCATGTGTCGGGCAACGATGCGGGTGAGGAATACCGGAGCGAAGACGTTGATTTCGAAGAGCCTCCGCCAATCGTCTTCGGCGGATTGGAGAAAATGGCCGTACGCCCCCAGCCCGGCATTGTTGAAAAGCACATCGATGGCGCCGAAACGTTCAAGCGCTTGGTCCACCAGTACCCGCCGGTCCGCGTCGGACGTCAGGTCGGCGGCCACGACGAGGGTTTCGCCCGGGCAGTTTTTCGCCACCTCACGCAGGCGGTCGATCCGTCGGGCGGCAAGGACGATTTTCGCCCCGGCCCGGGAAGCTTCCACTGCCAATGCGGCGCCGATGCCCGAACTGGCACCGGTGATCAGGGTCACGAAACCGTTGAGGTCCGGCATGGGAGACGCGCCACCCCTGGTATGATTTTTTTTATTGTGGAGTAATCCTGAATGGTGAACCAACTGTCAGAATTTTCGCAGACAGTATACGGTCTGTCAAGAAGAAAATTTGATAGTAGGCATGCTATTGAAAATACTTCGTAAATTCCGATCGGCGAAAATGATGGGGCCGAAAACGGGCGACCGTGGGTTTCCCGACACGGCGAATGGGAGAGGAAAGGGATGTTCCGGGGATGCCGGATCAGTCGGGCGCAAGCCCTTCCAGCACGAGGAGAATGATGTCTTCGAGCACTTGGCGGGGGAGTTCCGCCTGGGGGGACGAATTCCAGACCAGCCACTTGAGGCCGATCATGTGGATGAGCCCCATGATGCACCGGGTCAGGAACACCGACGGCATATCCGACCGGATGTCGCCTCGCTCCGCCCCTTCGGCCAATCCCGGCTCGTAGCCCGCTGCCAGCTTCTTGTAGTACCACATGGCCATTTCCCGGCCCATGGTTTCGCTTTCGGCCACCACGCGGTAAATCTGTCGGTGCGGGGTGAGGAAGCGGAAAAAGGCGATCATCCCCACCCGCTCGACTTCCCTCCGGTCGGTCAGGCCCGCCGTGGCTTTCTTCAGCTCCCACCGGACCTGGCGGCTGAGGTAGCGGACGAATTGCTCCATCAGGTCCTGTTTGCTCTTGAAGTGCACGTAAAAGGTGCCCTGGGCCACCCCCGCGTGGCGGGTGATGTCGGCCACGCCCGCCCGGTTGAACCCGTATTCGCCGAACACCTTTTCCGCGGCCTGCAGCAATGCCCGGGCCGTGGCCTGGCCCTGGGTTGCGTCGATCGGTCCTTCTGCGGGCTCGGGCAGGCCGGGTGGCGGAAGCGCCACGGTGATGTCCCGCGGCTTCTGCCATTCGGTGGGCCCCCCGATCCCCGTGTGCAGGAACCGGGTCGTCCATGCGACCAGATCATCGATCGGGAAGTGTTCGCCTTCCGGCCCCCAATCCATGGCATGGAACGACGCGATGCCGATGAGGCCGTAGGCGACGACGTTGGGGTCGATGGGGCGCGTGCAACCGGCGGCGATTTCCCGGCGGAAGAAGCCGCGCAGAAAGCGGGCCACGGAATCGTAATAGCCGATGGTCACCGGGTCAATGAGTTCGAATTCGCCCAGAATGCGATGGAAATAGTAATTGTCCCGGCAGTGGGCCAGAAGAAGTTCGATGATGCCCGCCAGACGGTCTTCGGGCCGGGGAACGGTCAGGTCCAGCCGGGCTGCCTTTTCGCCGAAACCGGCCAGGATTTCGTCGTTCAGCTCCAGGAATGCCTGTTCCTTGTTGCGGAAATACTGGTAGAAGGAGCCCTGGGACATGCCGGCCCGGCGGGATATCTCGGCCACGCTGGCCCCGTAATATCCCTGTTCGCGGAAGACGTCCCCGGCGGCTTCAAGAAGGGCGGCACGGGTGGAACGGCCTTTCCTGGTCAGGGGCTGCGGTCCTCGCGGGCCACGGTTGGCGGCTTTTTGGGAAGTCGTTTTAATTGGTGAATCACCTCTCGATTTTATATCTTACCACTCTTTTCCCTGTTTCGGAAACATGTTCCCGATGCAAACAATTGACAGCATGGCACCGCCTCGATAGAATCGACTTCCAACTGAGGGCAGGAAGCCCTTTTCCCGAACGAAATCGAAGTAAGCAACAATAGCACACGGACGCCATGAAGGCATCACCTCCGAAGGGAGCGGTGCCCCGTGGCGTCTTTTTTTTGGGAACCGGGAAGAAAAATACGCCGGGTACGGCGAAAATCCGCCCTTTAACGCCAACGCGGAGACTCGTATGAAAAGATGGATCGCATGTCTGCTCACGATACTTATCGCATTGTTCCTCACGGCATTCACCGTTCGTTCGGCTTCGGCATCCCGGATCGAGGAAATCCGTATTGCCGACGGCAAAGGCGACTGGGGATACCCCAATCCCTATCGGCACTATCCGCGCGGGCCGGGCTATATCCGCATGAGCTGGGTGTTCGACACCCTGGTCTGGAAAGACCAAAACGGCTACGTGCCGGCTCTGGCCGATTCCTGGTCGTATGACAAGGGGAAAAAGGGCTTCACGTTCAAGCTGAACCCCAAGGCGAAATGGCATGACGGCAAGCCGGTGACGGCCGACGACGTGGTTTTCACCATCGGGTATTTCAAAAAACATCCCTACGCCTGGACCACGCTCGATTACGTGGATCGTGCGGAAGCCGCAGACGAACACACCGTCGTGGTTTTTCTCACCGGTCCCTACGCCCCCTTCCTGTCCGACGTGGCCGGTACCATGCCCGTCATCCCCAAGCATATCTGGGAGAACATCGACAATCCCCAAACGAGTGAAGACCCGAAAACGTTCATCGGCAGCGGCCCTTATGTCTTCCGCGATTTCAACAAGGCCCAGGGGACGTATCTCTACGAAGCCTTCCCGGACTACCACCTGGGACGCCCCAAGGCCGACCGGCTGATCTACGTGCGGTCGGGCAAGCCGATGGTATCGTTGCTGACGGGGCAGGTGGATCTGGCCAACATCGAACCGGACATGGCCGATCAGCTCGGGAAAAAGGGGATGACGGTGATCGAAGATGAACGAAGCTGGCTCAAGAAGGTGATGATCAATCACCGGAAAGCGCCTTTTTCCGATAAACGGTTCCGTCAGGCCCTGGCCTATGGTATCGATCGACGGGAGATCATCGACAAGGCCCACCACGGCTTCGGCACGCCCGCCTCTTTCGGGCTGCTCAGCCCGGACCATGAAATGTACAACCCGGATACGCCGGTGTACGCTCACGACCCGGAAAAAGCGCGAAAGCTCATCGAGTCGCTGGGCTACCGGGCGGATGCCCAAGGCCGTTTTTCCAAGGAAGGACAGCCGCTCAAGATCGAGCTTCTGGCCTCGAACATTTCCGTCGCCGGGTCGAACGTCGCCGACCGTGACGGCGAAATCGTAAAGAGGCAACTGGAAAAAATAGGAATAGCGGTGGAGTTGGTGAACCTGGAACAGGCCACCGCCGACAGCCGGGTCAGGAACTGGGATTTCGATCTGGCGATCCTGGGGCATGGCGGCATCACCGGCGATCCCAAGATACTGAACGAAATGATTTCCTCCAAATGGGGAGCGGCTTCGGTCAACAGCGCACGATACGATGCCGATCCGGAACTGAACCGGCTCCTGGAAGAACAGATAACCGAAATGGATCCGGCGCGCAGAAAGGAAACCGTCTTTGCCATACAGCAACGGTACGCCGGGGACCTGCCCGCCATTTCACTGTACTACCTCAACTCCATGGCGGCCTACAACCCGGCAAAAACCATCGTCTGGTATTATACCAAGGGAGGGATATGCAGAGGCATTCCCATTCCGCAAAACAAGATGTCGCTCATAAAATGACGATCCGACCGGGGTATTCGGCCGTGCGCCAAGGGTTTGCCCGATTCGAATGAATACGTTTGCACGAAAGCACGGGGGACTGATACTGACCTACCTTGTGGCGGGAATGGCCTTGGTGTACCTCAGCTATCTTCTGCCCCGACTGCTGCCGGGCGATTTCGTGACGGCCATGTATTCCGGTTCCCACGTCACGCTGAATGCGGATCAGGAAGCGGGGATCAAGGCGTTCTACACGCAACGTGTGGGGTTCGGGCGGTATGTGGAAAACCTTTTTTCCCTGCGCTGGGGGTACTCGTATGCCTTTTTGACCCCCATCTCCGACCTGATCCTCACCGCGCTTCCCTGGACCCTGCTGCTCCTCGGCACCGCTCATCTGATTTCGACGGCGTTCGGGTTTGTGGCCGGAGTCGAGGCGGCATGGCGTCGGGGAATCTGGGAAAAAACCGGCGTCGCGTCCATGACCGTACTGGAAGGAATCCCGGAAATCGGGACCGGGGTGATCCTGCTCCTGATTTTCGCCCTGCACCTCGGCTGGTTCCCGGCCGGGGGAGCCGAAACGGCGTATGCCCGGCAATCCACCGGGGGTTGGGTGCTGGATGTGCTGCACCACCTGGCGCTCCCCGCCGTCACCCTGATTATCGCCTACTTTCCGGGGAATTTCCTCATTACCCGGGGCAGCATGGTAACGGTACTCAAGGCGCAATACGTCCAGACCGCGCGGGCCAAGGGACTACCTTCGGCCCGCATCCGGTACGTTCACGCCGCCCGGAACGGACTCCTTCCCCTGGTCACCAGGTTCGGGTTGCGTATCGCCTTCATGGTCACCGGGGCGCTGGTGGTGGAAACCATCCATTCCTATCCCGGCCTGGGCACGCTCCTGTTCAACGCCATCGCCATGCGGGACTTGCCGCTCATCCAGGGCATCGTGCTCCTTTCCTCCCTCATGGTGCTGCTTGTCAGCCTGGCGCTGGAATTGGCCTACGGCAGGCTCGACCCCAGGGTGAACCATGCATCTTGATTCCCGGCACGTTCTCCTGAAGGACCCATGGTTCGTATCCGGGGCCGTGCTTGCGTTGTTCCTGGTGCTCCTGGCCGGTTTGGGCCCCCTGCTGGCGCCCTACGACCCCCACGACATGTCGTTTTCGCCGTTCAATCCCCCGTCGCTCACCCACTGGCTGGGCGTCAACGACGGAGGGATGGACATCCTTTCCGAGCTGCTTTTCGGCCTGCGGAACACGGTGGGTTTCGGCCTGCTTGCCGGGGCGGGGGCTCTCGTTATCGGAGTGGCGGTCGGGTTCGCCACAGCGTGGTTCGGCGGCCCGCTCGACCTGTTGCTGATGCGGCTGGCGGATATTCTGCTGGCCATCCCGGCCATTATGATTCTCATTCTGACGGCCGCCTTTTTCCGGCCTTCGCCGACCGGCCTGGCGCTCGTCCTTTCCGCCCTGTCCTGGCCCACCATTGCCAAGGGCATCCGGGCCCAGGCGCTCGTGCTCAAAAACAGCCTGCACGTGCAGGCCGCCCGGCAAGTCGGCGGGTCGCCGTATTACCTCATCACGCGACATCTTATGCCGGAACTGTTCCCCCTCTATCTGATCGGCTTTGCCGCCAAAACCCGCATGGCCATGTTTATGGAAGCGTCGCTGGCCTTTCTGGGGCTGTTCGATCCCAGCCGAAAATCTTTGGGAATCATGATCAGCTACGCTCTGCGTTACTATTATCTCGACGTCTGGTGGAACTGGCTCCTGCCTCCCATCCTCTGCCTGACCCTACTTATCATGACCGTGAGCTTTGTGGCGATCAGCCTGGAAAAGGTGTTCGATCCCCGCTTGAAGGAAGCAGTGTGACTCTTACCGTCGAACAACTCACCGTATTGTACCGGGACGGCGATCACTCGCTGCTGGCCCTGGACCGGGTGGATCTGTGCCTTGCCCCAGGCCGGATTACGGCCCTGGTGGGGGAATCGGGATCGGGCAAAACCACCCTGGGCAAGTCCCTGATGGGGCTGCTGCCGCCGAACGCGGAGGTGCGGGGCGCCATCCGGCTGGGCGACCGGCAGCTTGTAGGGCTGGACGAAGACTCCCTCAATGCGATCAGGTGGTCCCGGATGGCCATGGTGTTCCAGAACGGATCGGCGAACCTGAACCCGGTCTATCCCATCGTCGAGCAGGTGGCCGAACCCCTGGTCGTGCACCGGAGCGTGAGAAAGGATGCTGCCCGCAAACGGGCGGAAGAAATGCTTGCGCGCATGGGGCTTCCCGGCGAATGCCACGGCCGTTTTCCGCATGAGCTGAGCGGCGGCCAGGTGCAAAGAGCACTGCTGGCCATGGCCCTGATCCTCGATCCCGAAATCCTGCTCCTGGACGAACCGACCGCTTCCCTGGATGCCATGACCAAAATGTACGTCTCCCGGCTCCTGCGGGATCTGAGGGACCGCGGCACCTCCATTCTGCTGATCACGCACGATCTCGATCTCGCCCGGACACTGGCGGACGACCTGACGGTACTCTATCTGGGTCGGGTCATGGAAACCATGCCCGCAGAAGAGTTGTTGTTCTCTCCCCGCCACCCCTATACTCTGGCCCTGGGACGGTCGTTTCCGGCCATGGATACGGCCCGCGACCTGGGCGGCATCCGGGGCGAAGGGTTTTACCGCCTCGTGCACGCCCATGCCCAGAAAGACGGCGCCTCCCATTCCCATACCCACGTAGCCGGTTCGACCGCTCACGAGGAGCGTCACGCACCCGTGCAAGGGTGCCTTTTTCAACCCCGCTGCACCCAGGCCGTGGAAGAATGCGGGCGGGGGGAAACCCCCTTCCCGGAGGCGGGAAGCCATCGGGTGCGCTGTGTGCGCGGCGGCGTCGTCAACATGCTGGAACTGCGCGGGGTCGGGAAGCGGTACGGACGGGCCACGGCCCTCGAACCAACGGACCTGACGCTACAGGCGGGAGAAATCTTTTGCCTGGTGGGCGAAACCGGTTCCGGGAAAACGACCCTGGCCATGATCGCGGCCGGAGCACTCGACCCGGACGGCGGCAGCCGGGTGCTCGACAACCGCGATCCGGAAGCGAGAGTGAAAAAGGATTACCCCTCGCCGGCGCAAAGAATCGGCATTGTCTATCAGAGTCCGGCCGAATCGGTCAGCCATCGTTTCAACGTCTTCGATATCGTGGCCGAGCCTTTGAGAATTCAAGGAAAGTCCCGCGACGGGGAGGAGGTCCGAAAACGCGTTTTGCAGGCATTGACCGACGTACGGCTGTCCACCGAGCCGGAATTTCTCAAGCGGTATCCCCACGAACTCAACATGGGGGCCATACAACGCGTGTGCATCGCCAGGGCCTTGGTCCTCGATCCCGTCTTCCTCGTGGCCGACGAACCGACGAGTTCCCTGGACCCCAGCGTTCAGGCCAAGGTGTTGAAGACGCTGCTCAACCTGCAGATCGAAAAAGGGTTGACCCTGCTTTTCGTAACGCACGACATCGGTCTGGCCCGCAAGGTCGGGGACCGGATCGGGGTTATGCTGGCCGGACGGCTGGTGGAAACGGGACCGGCGTCCCGGGTAATCGACCATCCCGGGCACCCCTACACCGGACTGCTTATTGCCGGCGCACGCGGCGAGGGAGACGGCGGCAACGGCGATACCCGGCGCCCGGATTCGTCCGGCTGTCGGTTTGCTTCCCGTTGCGAGCGGGCGGAGAGCGCTTGTTCGGTTGCCCCGCCGCCGCCGATTGCGCTGAATGGCTTCGGGCACGTTGCCTGCTGCCTGTATCCGTTGAACATTGGAACTCCACGAACGACACGGTCTTCGGGCCCGTCGGACGACAGCGAACAAACGAGGTAAGAACGATTTTACCGATAAGGAGGCAGTTATGAACGCACCGACCATCACCCCGGAACTCATCAAACAAACCACCGACTTCCACGGCCACTGGTGTCCGGGTCTCGCCATCGGCATCCGGGCCGCCGAATGGGCGCTCCAGGAAATGGGCAAGGCCTCGGACGAGGAAATCGTGGCGGTGGTGGAGACCGACATGTGCGGCGTGGACGCCATTCAGTATCTGACCGGCTGCACCTTCGGCAAAGGAAATCTCATTTACCGGGATCTGGGAAAGAACGCCTTCACCTTCTACCGGCGGCGGGACGGCAAGGCGGCGCGCCTCATGACCAAACCGTCGGTGTTCGAGGAAGCGGGGGCCATTATGGGCAGGCTTCACCGGAAGATGCAGACGGAGGAAGGACTGACGGCGGAAGAGGAAAAGCTCCTGCGGGACACGCGGGCGGGGCTGTCCACGAACATCATGCAAGCCTGCCTGAAAGAGCTGTTCGACATCAAGGAGCCGATGGGACCGGCCCCGAAAAAAGCGCGGATACTCTCCAGCATCACCTGCGATTCCTGCGGCGAATCGGTGATGGAGACGCGTACCCGGCGCATGCACGGCCAAGTGTTGTGCATTCCCTGCTTCGAGGCTTCGGAGCAACGATAGCCCTCCGCTTCCGCCGGGTGCCGAATCGACGCTCGGCGGAGCAGAGCGCAATGGTCCTTCGTTTTTATGACGGACGTACGGGTGGGGTGACGGCGAACACCGACACCCTGCCGCCTTCGGCCGAGATAGTTCAGCCCTCCGTCCCCTCCTCACAATGTTTCTGAGGTGGCAACTCCTCCACGTTTCCTTACGAAACACCGGCCCGACCGGGCCGTCTCGCTTCTGTCCAAAAGGTGGGAAGCCCGGCGACAGGCGCAAGACAAAGTCTCCTGAAAGTCGGATGATCGGTTTTTCTTCGTGCATCCTGAATCGAATGGTGCTATTGTACACATGTATCCTCACCAGATTCGGCATACCGCCGGAGAAATGATTCACGGTTCGACCCGAAGTCCGCTGAGTGAACGGCGGGTCTCGGGCTGCGTACAGTCGACCGTCTTCCCCGGCAGCAACCGGATCATCGCCTGTTCCGCCTGGCCTTGAAGACCTCGCGCGGAGAGCAGAACACAGCAGCGCGTAGCGAGATCATTTGGGCCCGGCTGTTCGTACGACATGTGGCTGACGTTCGATATGAGATTCACGGTCTCCCATGTTCGAAGAAGTTCCCTCCTTGTCTACGGTAAAAGTAGCTCCACGATCGACCTGAACCCGTTATCTCTTCCAAAACATATCGCCCGTTCCGCAGATTCTCACGCCCGTCCGCTCCTTCCGGCTCAGACGGCGCGGGAGAACGCGTGTGTCCGCCGCTCCCGTCGGGAGGGGCTTTCCGCTTTGCCGGCAACCGCGGCATTCATCCCGGAGGACCGATTCACGGCAAACCGTGCTTCCGGGAGGTGCCGCAGCTTCAAAGAGAGAGAGGAAAAACGAGGATAGGTGCAATTCACGAAACGAAAAAGGAAAGATGGCTGGAGAAACGGTAAACACTAACCATTGCGAGATGGGGGTGCCCATGAACGACGTGAAGTATTTCTCGCCAAAGAGCCTGGACGAGGCTGTCGGGCTGCTGGCCGAATACGGGGGCAAAGCCACCGTGCTGGCCGGGGGTACGGACATTGTTCCCAAGATCAACTACTACGATTTCGCTCCTGAGGTCCTGGTCTACATCGGCCGGATCGGCCTCGATTACGTGAAGGAGGAAAAGGGCGGCATCGCCATAGGTGCATGTACGCCCACGGCAAAATTGGCCGTGAACGACCTCCTCACCGGAAAGGCAGCCGCCTTGCGGGAGGCGGCCTGCAAATCGGGAAGCTGTGCGGTGCGGACCATGGCCACCATCGGGGGCAATCTCGCCAATGCTTCTCCCGCCGCCGATCTTGCCACTCCGCTGCTGGCCATGGAGGCGGAGGTGAAACTCACGGCCGCGGGAGGAACCCGGACCGTGCCCCTGGCCGAATTTTTCACGGGTCCCGGGAAAACCGTCCTTCAGCCGGGCGAGCTGCTGACCGAGATAAGGATTCCGGCGCTCCAGGGGCAGACGGCGTTTCTGAAACTGGGACGACGCAAGGCCATGACGTTGTCGGTCGTGAACGTGGCCGTCCAGTTGATCCCGAACGGCGGTACCGTGAAAACGGCGCGCATCGCGGTCGGGGCCATGGCGCCCACGCCGCTGCGCTGCACGGCGGCGGAGAGCATGCTGACGGGCAAGAAGATGGAAGCGGGCGCGTTTGAGGAATGCGCCGAAAAGGCCATATCCGAACTCAGTCCCATCGACGACCAACGCGCATCGGCATGGTATCGCCGCCGGGCCGGCAAGGCCGTGGTGGCCCGGGCCCTGGGCCTGGCAGCCGGAACATCCCGCTAGCCGCAAGGAGGAAACGATGAAATATCCACTGTCCTTTATGCTGAACGGCGTGTCCGTGGATGCCTATGTGAAACCCACGGAAACCCTTCTGGACGTTCTGAGGGAGCACCTGAACGTGAAGAGTCCCAAAAGGGGATGCGATACCGGCGATTGCGGGGCATGCACAGTGCTGCTGGAGGGGGAGCCCGTTCGCTCCTGTATCACCCTCGCCCTCACCGTGGAAGGCAAAAAGGTGGTTACCGTCGAAGGCTTCATGGAAAACGGCAAGCTGCACCCGTTGCAGGAAGCCTTCCAGGAAACGTACGCTTCGCAGTGCGGTTTCTGTACCCCCGGCATGTTGGTTTCCGCCAAGGCTCTGCTGGACAAGAATCCCGATCCGAGCCGCGAACAGGTCGTGGACGCCATCTCGGGAAACCTTTGCCGGTGCGGGGCATACGTTGAAATCATAGAGGCGATCGAGACGGTCACCAAAAGTGGGCGAAAGGAGTAGGCTCTATGGCGACATACGTAGGACAACCCATCAAGCGGTATGATGGCATAGGACACGTCACGGGCCGCACAACGTATGTGGATGACGTGGAAGTTCCCGGCATGCTCTATGTGAAGGCGGTGCGCAGCCCGGTCCACAAGGGAATCCTCCAGGGGATTGACGTTTCCGGCGCGGAAAAAATGCCCGGAGTGGCGGGGGTGATCACCGCCAAGGACGTTCCGGGAAATGCCTGCGGCATGTACGGCGACCAGCCCGTCCTCGTGTCGGATCAGATTCGGTTCAAGGGCCAGTACATCGCGGCCGTGGCCGCGGTGGACGAAGACACGGCCGCGGAAGCGGCACGGAAAATCAAACTCGACATCAAGGAAGAGACGCCGGTTTTCGATCCCCTGGAAGCTATGAAACCGGGCGGTCCGTCCATCGGGCGGGCGGAAGGCAACCTCTGGGAAAATTTCAACAACGGCACGGTGCACAGAATACGGCTGGGCAACGTGGATGAGGCGTTCGCCAAGGCCGACCACATCGTGGAAGGAACATACACTCAGTCCTTCAACGAACATGCCCCCATGGAACCCCAGGCTTCGGTGGCTTATCTCGATTCCTCCGACCGGCTGGTGATTCACACCTGCAGCCAGGACCTCTATTTCCACCTGGGCTCGCTCTGCGGAATCTTCAACCTGCCCATGAATAAGATCCGCTACACGGGCGGGACCGTGGGAGGCGGCTTCGGCTCCAAGAACGACATCCACTGCGACCACATCGCGGGCGTCATGACCCTCAAGATTCGAAGGCCGGTCAAATTCCGGCTGACCCGCCGCGAGGAGACGATGTACACCACCAAGCGCGGCATGTTCAAGTTCGAATTCAAGGACGGCGTCATGAAGGACGGCCGGATTATCGCCCGTCGGATCAAGAGCATCCACGACACCGGAGCATTCGCGGGAATGGGGCCCTATGCCGTGGAAAAGAACTCCATGCTCGTTTCGGGGCCCTACAAAATCCCCAACATCGCCATTGACGGCTATTGCGTGTTCACAAACAAACCGACGGCAAGTTCCATGCGCGGCTTCGCCATCATTAACGGGACCTCGGCGGTGGAACTGCAAATGGAACGGGCGGCCGAAGCGATCGGCATGAACCCCTGGGAGTTCCGCATGATGAATGCGTGGCGGAACGGGGACATCAGCGCGACCCAGGTGCCCATCGAGGCGTGCGCGGCCGTCGAGGTGATGCAGAAGGCGGCCGAACTGGCGGGAATCGAACTGCCCGACCGTCTCAAAGCCATGAGTTCGGAGAGGAGGTAGAGCCGTGAAGAAAAAAGGAATCGGAATTTCCCTGGGGGTGCATCCTTCCGGCCTGAAAGGCGGCGGCGATCCCAGCCAGGCGCAGATTCGACTGAAACCCGACGGGACCCTTGATCTCCTGAACGGCGCCGTCGACATCGGACAGGGCTGCAAGACCATCCTTCGGCAGATCGCGGCCGATGTGCTGGGCGTTTCGCTGGACTCCATCACGCACAACAACTTCGACACGGACATTGGCCCCATGTGCACCGGCACCTTCGCCAGCCGCGTGACTTTTATGGACGGGAACGCGGTCATCGCGGCGGCCAAGGACCTGAAGGACAAAATCCTTTCGTTCGTGGCCGGCATGTGGATCGTCGACAAGGAGCAGCTGGACCTGGCCGACGGAAACGTGTTCATGAAAAACGATCCCGAAAAAAAGATGCCCATGAGTGAAGTCGGCCCGGCAGCCAACTGGGGGGGCGCCTTCCTGGTGGGGCTCGGGGCGTTCACTCCGGGCGCGGGACAGGGCTTCGAGAAGGACACGGGGAAAATGACCGCCGTGGCGGCTCTGGCCTACCACGCCTGCGTGGCTGAGGTTGAGGTGGACACCGAAACGGGGCTGGTGGACATCCTGAAGTTGGTGCACGTCCACGACGTGGGCAAGGCTATCAATCCCCTGCTGGTGAAAGGCCAGGTGAACGGCGGGGCGACCATGGGAATCAGCTTCGCGCTGACCGAGAACGTCTATCCCCAGTATCCCAGCGTGGAAAACGGTGTGCAGAACCTGGGGGACTACTTTCTCACCACGGCGGCCGACATGCCGATGGAGATGAAGGAAGGAATACTCGAGATTCCCAGCCCGAGAGGGCCGATGGGGGCAAAGGGCTTTTCCGAAAACAGCGCCAGCGGACCGCCGGCGGCCATCCTTTCGGCCATTCACGACGCCATCGGCGTCTGGGTCACGGATTATCCCGCCACGCCTGAACGGATACTTCGGGCCTTGGGCTCCTGAGTACGAATAACCGCACTGTTCCGTCCGGTCGAGGATTCACGGGCGGAACAAGCCGAAAAAACATGCCGCCATCCCGGGTACTCGGGGTGGCGGCATTCGGTTATCGATCACAGCCTATCTTCCCGGGGAACGACTTCCCACAATTTCCGCAATGGGCTTCCCGTCGATACCCGGAAGCGCAACTCCCAGCAGACCCGTAAACGTAGGCGCGAAATCCATGATGGAAACGGTGCGTTCCAGCCGTCCCGGTCCGATCCCCCGCCCGCGGGCTACGAAGAGTCCTTCCGGGCGGTGGTCGCCGGTGCGGCAATAGGTATTCGTTCCCTCCACGATCCCGATCTTGTCCGACCCCAACCGCAGCACGCTTCCGTCCGGGTTTCCCGTATCCGCCGCCCCCACCATTTTCTCGTCGTTCCATTCCACCAGGAGGTCCGGCAGGTGGTCCAATCGTTCGCCTTCATACAGTTTCGAGGTCCTTTTGACGCTCTTCACCATGGGCATGCCGGTAGCGCTATCGACGATTCCCAGCAGGTCCCTCGCCAGCTGGTCGCAGAAAATGTCGGCGTCTTTTCCGGGCAGGAGTATTCCATTGGGCTCCCGCCCGGCCAGGTTCAAGCGAATGCCTCCCACGGACAACCCGTTGTCCAGGGGAAAGCACCTGCTCCTTTTCATGTCGATCCTGCGGAGCGAGCCCGGTACCCCGACGGCGCGGTCGTCGAACCATACGCGAAGGCGATCGCGCACCGGCATGAGATGTTCTTTCATCGACAATGGAACGCGTCGCCAGAACCATCCGAGTACGGTGTCCAGTTTGTCTTGGGAGTACCGCTCCTTGCCGGGTTCCGGTGCCAGCGGAAACCCTTCGGCCGCCTTCAACCGGACGAGAATTTCCGGGAGCAGGAACTGTGCTCCGAAATTGTGGCTCATGCGATGGGTCGCCAGGAGTACGACAACGGTCCGGTCGTCGACGTCGTTCAGAATTTCACCGACCGCGGTATCGATGGCAACATACACGTCGCGCATCAGATCGTCCGCCGTCGTGTCGTGGCTGGGATGGAGCGCATTGTGCAAATGGAAGCATTGATGGCCGATGCAGTGGCCTTCGGTGAACACCTGGGCAAAGAAGTCCCATCCGCCCTTCCCGAGATAGTGTCGGGTCAACCGGGTTTTCTTTTTCACCCCCTCGATGAGGAGGTCCCTCAGCTCGGCGAGCCGTCGACTCCGTCCAAACGAGTCGCAGGCAGCCCGCACCGGATGGTGGCCGAACCGGGAGAGCACCTTCCGTCTCAGCCCCTCGGGCTGGGCCTGAAACCCGTACACCGCATCGTGGGAACCCCATTCCACCATCTGAATGCCGTTTATCCTTCGCGAGACTCCGGACAGCGGAATGTCGAGTATTGCCACTTTCCTTTTGTTGCGGCTGAGCGTGTTCCAGAACGGCTCGCGCGGGATAAAATCTCCCGGTAAGCAGCGATGGAAATCGTAGGTGCCGGGGCGCAGCTGGACCATGCGATGGAAGCCGTGGCGGGCGGGGGTTACCCCCGTGTAGAAGGAAGGCCAGGTCGAACCCTCGAAAAAACCTTCAATACTCACCGAATCTCCGGTCAGCCCGGTTTCCAGGAGAGAACGAAAGACGGGCAGCGTTCCGTCGGCCGCCCAGGACTGCAACAGATATTTATCTCCGGCGTCGATGCCGAGGAAAAGCACTTTGGCCACCGGTTCCATTCCCGGTCCTTTCCCCGGCTCAAACACCGGGCGCTCATATCCGTTTCAGAAAGAATACATCCAACTGCATCTCTTGCAGGAGGGAAAAGACTTCTGTTTCCAGAGGACCTTTCTGAAACGGCGGGACTTTTCGTTGTTCCAGATCTCTTCAAACGCCTGCATCCGGACGTTCCCCGGCACGTAATCGTCGATCCACTCGTCGGGGCAGAATTTCACGTCGCCGTTCGGTTTTATCAGCGCAGTGAAGTAGGGGGCCGTGCACCGCTCCTTGATTTTACGGCCGCTTGAATAATAGGCGATCGTTTCCTCGGTGCTCATGCCCGGAAACATTCTCACTTTGTCCCTGCCTCGGAGGGGGGCAAGCTCTTCGGCGATACCCGCGGGGTCGATCGACGCGGAAACCGGAAGCAGGTGGCCGGCCGCGCCGGGAGCGTTGCAGCCGAGCGTCCGCTGCACCAGGGCCCGGTGCTCGGCCAGCTCATCCCCCGTCACGTACCACAAGTGATGAAAGCGGTAAAAGTCGGCGCCGTCGTCCGTTGCTTCCATTACCTCCTCCAACGCTTGTTCCAGCTTCCCGACGATTTTCGACGTAATGGTGATGTTCACCGCAATGACGGGCCTGCTGCTCGATTTCAGTTTCCGGTAAGTGGAAAGCTCCCGTACGGCCGAAGTCACCTTTCGGTACACCCCCTGCCCCCTTACCTCGTCATGCTCCTTTTCCGGTCCGTCTATGGAAAAGTTGATGGTGTCCACTCCCAGGAGGACAAGCGCGTGGATCGTCTCATGATCGAACAAGGTCCCGTTGGTGGTGAACGAAACGGAGAGATTGCGTTTTTTGATGTGGCCGACGATGTCGAGGAAGTCGCTGCGCACGAGAGGTTCGGACCCGCCGATGTAGATGGAAGGTTTGCAGGCGGCCAACCCGTCGACGAGGGAGAAAACTTCCCGGGTGGTGAGTTCCTGTCCGCGGTAGAGATCGCCTCTGCCGTTTTCCCCGTGGAACCAGCACATCTTACAGCGGAGGTTGCACCGGTTGCTCAGTTCGATGTCCACCGACACGGGGTTTTGCACGCGAAATGCCGTCAACACGTACGGAAGGTACCCGGCCGACGACGGAAGGCGGAGGAATTGCGTCATCCGAGGAGGGAGGGACGGCTTCATCGGCGGCGGAAAGCCTGTGTACGATCAGGGTTCATAAAGATCCTATTCCCTTGCCGGCCGGAAAGGCAACCTCGCCGGAGCCGTTCAGCCATGACCGCCGTCGGTTCCGAACCGTGTTCGCCGTCACGAGCGTCAGGGGGAACGTGTGGAATGGTGCCCCCCAAAGCCGCTTCGCCAATCAATTATACCTCGTTTGCGCTCCAATGCCAGGAGCGGATGCGATCGTGACGGGTAATCATGGAATATTCAAATGTATGTTATAATAAACAGCATGGTGTCCGAAGGGCAAGGACGGAGGGAAAAAAAGAGAAACCCATTCAGCAACACCGGGAAAAATAATAATTCACGGTTGAATAACAAATTATTCAGCAGAAGACAATAACGCGTGCCTTTGTCCTCTCCGATTTCCTCTCTTCGGCTCGCTCACGAATCATCCGTGACGGAAACGCGACACGATGCAACGATGGGAGGCCGTTTTCGCCATGAAGATAACCGTAGCGATTTGCACCTGGAACAGATCGTCTTTCCTGGATGGGACCATGGGCAGAATGACTCACCTGCTCGTTCCTCACGACGTCGTGTGGGAACTGCTGGTGGTGAACAATAATTCCACCGACGGCACCGCCCGCGTCATCTCATCCTATGCCGATCGGCTTCCCGTCCGCACCGTACTCGAAGTGTCTCCCGGAATCTCGAATGCCAGGAATCGCGCGGTGCGGGAGGCCCGAGGCGATCTCGTCATCTGGGTGGACGACGACGTGCTGGTCGATCCCTGCTGGATGACGGCGTATACCCGTGCGGCGGGGAAATGGCCGGAGGCAGCTTTCTTCGGGGGACCTATTGAGCCCACTTTCGAAGGCGGCCTGCCCGATTGGTTGAGAAGCATCTATCCCAGGATAGAAGGCGTGTTCGCCAGGCTCGATCTCGGGCCGAACCCGCGCGTGCTCAACGGTCGGAAGTTGCCGTTCGGCGCCAACATGGCCATGCGCACCGACATTCTCCGCAAGTACCTCTTCGATCCGAAGGTCGGTTTTCGTCCCGACAGCCGGGTGCCGGGGGAGGAAAGTACGCTCTTCATGGCGATGTGCCGCGACGGCTTGCACGGCCGATGGGTTCCCGATGCCAAAGTGGAGCACGTTATTCCCAGGGATCGCCAAACGATACGGTATCTGCGGGCGTATTACCGGGGGTCGGGCCAGTACAGAACGATTATGAACGGCCCGAAAGGAGGGGTCAAACTGTTCGGAAGACCGCGCTGGATATGGCGCAAGGCAATTCAGAACGAACTGCTTTTCTGGAGCAAAAGATATCTCGTCAATCCCGGTCTCTGGATAGAAAACCTCATCGATGCAAACATCTGTCTGGGAATGTTGTTCCCCCCTTCTTCTTCGAACCATGACGCAGCGAAATTGGCTCCCATCCGGCAGGAGCACGTGGGGAAAGGGGCGGACGGAGCGTCCAACCCCTGGACGGGAGCGCAAACCGGAGAATTCCGCTGACCGGGCGGGTTCAACCCTGCGCCGACAATTGCTCTCCGTGGGCCGCCCGTTTTCTGGCCAGCAGTTTCAGTGCCCGCGAAACTTCCGGGAGCGCTTTCACTTTGTCGGCGGCCCTGGTGTAAAATTGCTCGCCGCGTTCCTCCAGGAGGCGCACCGTATCGAGCACGTTGGCGAGACTCATGGTTTCCGCGCCCTCGCGATCGGTGACGAAAGGGTCCCGGGTGAAATCCCGGATCGGCTCAAGAATCATCTCCGTCACGTTTTCCCTGCGCGTGCGCAGGACCGTTTGTTCGTTCTTCTTTCCATCCTCGGCGAACCGTTCGAAAAGCTCCCGATACCCGCCGCACGCGGGGTTTTGGGCCGCCGCCCGATAGTATGCCCGGTCCAGGCTCTCCAGTTCGGCCGCAAAGGTCAAGATACTCCCGAAGTTTTCAAGCGGCATGTTTTTCTCCTCGGAACAAGGGGGCCCGGAGTTCGTTCCCGGACCCCGCGTGAGTTGGATGCATCAGAACCAGCGTTGAATGACCACCTTTTTGTCGGTGAAGAACTGGAAAATCTCCCGACCGTGCCCCTTGACGTCCCCGAAGAGCGAGTCCCCGGCGCCTCCGAAGGGGAAGAAGCTCATGGGAGCGGCGATGCCGATGTTGACCCCCACCATGCTCGGCTTCACCCGGTACTTGAATTCGCGCACCACCGGGCCGCTGTTGGTGTAGATGCAGGCGGCGTTGGCAAACCCGCGCGAATTGACCAATTCGATCGCCTCGTTCAGGTCCTTGGCGTGAATGGTGCTCACCACGGGGCCGAAAATCTCTTCCTTTGCGATCTTCATCTCGGGCTTCACATTATCGAAAACGGTGGGTCCGATGAAAAAGCCGTTCTCGTATCCGGACACCTTGATGCCCCGGCCGTCCAGCACCAGGTCGGCGCCGTCCTTGATGCCGTGATCGATGTAATTGAGCACCCGTTGCCGGTGGGCGGCGCTGATGACCGGCCCCATCTGCGTCTTTTCGTCCAGCCCGTCGCCCACCCGCAGGGTGGCGGCAGCTTCCGTGAACTTCTTCTTCATCATGTCCGCGGCCTCGCCCACCGGGACCAGCACCGATCCCGAAAGGCACCGCTGGCCGGAGCAGCCGTAGAAGGAAGTCATGAGGGACGGCATGCCCGCGTCCAAATCGGCATCCGGCATGACGACGATGCAGTTTTTCGCTCCGCCCAGGGCCTGGACCCGCTTGCCCGTTTCGCCGCAGCGCTGATAGATGTATTTCGCCGTGGGAGTCGAACCGACGAAGGAGATGCCCGAGATGTCCGGATGATCGAGCATCCCGTTCACGACGTCCCGTGAGCCGTGCACCATGTTCAACACGCCTTCGGGCAGGTTGGCCTCCGCCATTACCTCGAAGATGCGGGTCTGGGTCATGGGAACCTGTTCGGAAGGCTTCACGATGAACGTGTTTCCGGAAACGATGGCATACGGCAGAAACCACCAGGGCACCATGGCCGGAAAGTTGAATGGGGCGATCACTCCGAACACCCCTATGGGCTGAGGTTCCGCGTAGCAATCGATGCCCTTGGCGATGTCTTCCAGGCAATAGCCGGTCATGAGGGTGGTGACGCCGGTCGCGTGCTCGCAGTTTTCGATCATGCGGCGCACTTCGCCCCGTGATTCGTCGATGGCCTTGCCTTGTTCCTTGACCAGCGTCCGGGCGATGTCCTCGAAGTATTGTTCGAACAGCTCCTTCATCCTGAACAGATACCGGGCCCGGCTGAGCGGCGGAGTGGAACGCCATTCCCAGAAAGCGTTCTTCGCCGCCTTCACGGCGTCGTCGACGTCCTTCCGGGTCCCCAGCGGGACCTGCGCGAGCTTTTCACCGGTCGCCGGGCACCACACGTCGCCGAACGTCGTGGTGTCGGAGCCGACCCATTCGCCGTTGATGTAATTTTTCATTACCGGTAGCGCCATGCTCTCCTCCTGTATCCCTGCAGGTTAACTTTCCTATAAAGCGTCATAGTAGAGCTGAACAATCTCTTCCTTGGTGGCCTTGCGCGGATTGTTGCCCGGGCTTCCGCTGGCAATGGCATCGTCCGCCATTTTGGAAACCACGGCGTCCAACTTGTCCTTGGTCACGCCCAGTTCCGTGAGGGTGGGCACGCCGAGCTGCCTGATCAGGTCCTTGATCGCTTCCGCGGCTTCCCAGGCGGCTTCAGTATCCGTCATGTTTTCGGTGGGAAGTCCCAGCGCGTCGGCAATGTCCGCGTACCGGTCGGGCGCACCCATGAGGGAGAATTCCGTCACCACTCCCAGCAGGGCGGCGTTGGAAACGCCGTGGGGGACGTGGAAATTGGCCCCGATTGGCCGGGACATGCCGTGGACCAGGGCCACCGAGGAATTGGAAAAAGCCATTCCGGCCTGCAGCGCCCCGAGCATGGTCTGCGAACGGGCCTCCAGATTGTCGGGATTGGCCCAGGCTTGGGGAAGATACCGGCCGATGAGCCCGATGGCCGAGAGCGCCATAACGTCGCTCATGGGCTGAGCCTTGAGCGACACGTACGCTTCCACGGCATGGGTGAGCGCATCCAGACCCGTGCCCGCGGTCAGGCCCCGGGGCATCTTCAGCGTCAGCAGGGGGTCCACGAGCGCGGTCTGCGGCATGATGAACGGGCTGCCGATGAGCATCTTCACGTCCCGGCTCGTGTCCGTGATGATCGTGAATATGGTGACTTCGCTGCCGGTGCCCGCCGTGGTCGGCACGGCCATCAGCGGCAGTCCGGGGCGCGCCACCTTCCCCAGCCCCATGTAGTCCTGAATGGCGCCTTCGTTGGTGGCCATGATCGCAATGGCTTTGGCCGCGTCGATGGGGCTGCCGCCTCCGCAGGCGATCAAACAGTCGCACTGCTCTTTCTTGGCGAGTTCCGTCCCCTCTTTCACGTGGGCCAGCGTGGGTTCGGAATTCACGCCGTCATACGTTACCGTCTGCAATCCGGCCTTTTTCAGGGAATCGACGACCGGGTCGATCGTGCCCATGGAAAGCATGGTGGAATCGGTTACGATGAGTGCCTTTCCGGCTCCCAGCCGCCGGGCTTCCGGACCCGCCTCGATCGCGGCATTGGTGCCGAAGAGGATGTTGGACGGAACGCGAAAAGGTCGTGCAGCAATGGCCATCTCTTTCTCTCCTTATGTTTCCGATGTTCGTTCCCGATCAGTCGTTCAGGGAACCGGAATCCACTTCCGCCTCTCTCTCCCGCTGAAGCGTCGTCAGTCCCAGTTCCACTTCACAGACGTGGCGATACATCTCACTGGCAGCCACGGCTTCGTCTCCGGCCTGCAATGCCTCCAGAATTCTCTCGTGGGCCGCCAGTACTTCCTGTGAAAACGACACGCCGGGTTTGAGCGTTCTCTTCATTTCGGTCAACAGGTTGTTCACGAAGTCCAGAATCAGGACCAGCACGGGATTGCCGCTCGTTTCCGCCAGGAGGACGTGGAAATCGATCTCGTCCTTTCCTCCGGCGATATTCTCCCCGGCGCTCAGCGTCTTCCGGCACGCCGCGTTCATGGAGCGCAATTTCTCCAGCTTTTCGGGGTCGAGCCGTCGGGCGGCGATGCCCGCCAGATACGGCTCCAGCACTTTCCTCACTTCGGACAGATCCCGAACCGAAACGTCTTTGAAGTGCAGGAAATCGGCGATGGAATTCCGGATGGTTTCCCTGCCCACCTCCATGACCACCGGCCCGCCTCCGGCCCCCTTACGGATGTCGATGAGCCCCATGATCTCCAGGGCGCGCAAAGCTTCGCGCAGCGTGTGCTTGCTGACTCCGAACTGGACGAGCAGCTCCTTTTCGGGAGGGAGGCGGTCCCCCGCCTGGAGTCTGCCGCTGAGCACGGCGTCCCGCATCTGGCGGATGATTTTGAGGGAAATTTTGTCGCTCGATACATCACTGAACATGGTGTCTCACATCCTGGGGTGACGATGACGGAAACGGGGAGCGGTCTACGATAGGTGAACATGTACCTCGACGTTTTTGAATGAGTCAATGAAAATATTGAATATAAAAATATATGGCTCTTTTTTTGGCGCCGGGAAAGCATGCAGCCTGAACCGGACCGTTCGCACTTCGATACCTTTTCACCAACAGCTTTTTTGTATTAACAAAATCACGCGGTCCTCCCATAACCTCAAGTCTTTCTTCCGCAAAGCACATGATCCGGCAGGGGCACGGCATGCCGTGCCCCTGCGGAAACGGTTGGTCCGCAAATATCCGGAGGAAGCGAAGGGCGATCGTCGACCACATCTTTCCCCTTTGGCAAAAAGACGGAATTCGGCAATCTTGCCTACGCCTTGACCGCAACAGGCGGGCTTACTTCGCTCAAAATGAGATTTCCCGCCGCCGCTCGAAATAACGTTCCCGGACAGATGGAGAAGAGGGCGCGAAACGGCAGGAGGGGGGATGGTCCACGAAGCTCCGGAAATGTCAACGGGAAGAGAAGGAATCTGGGCCGGGATGGCCCGGGTCCGAAGGACAAGATGCTAAGCTTTCCTCACCTCGGATTTATTGTGGACTTCCGGGAAAAGCATCCCGCTGCGAAATCAGGAAGGGTGCCTGCCCGGGCATTTCCAGCCCTGGTAGGCGACGAGGATCCGTTTGGCGAGGAGTTGTTTTTCCGCGGGCAATGCCACGGGCGGATGGAACCGGACGTATTCGGCCAACCGGTCTCGGGTGGGGATGGCGGAGAGTCCATCGCCGATCTGTTCGCCGGTCACGGTGTCGAACACCTCGGCGGTATCTCCGTTGGTGACGACGTTCAGCGGGACCTGCCGATCGAACGCCAGCCGGGCCGCGCAGAGGGTTTCCCGTTCCCGGCTGATGACGGAGCTACGTGCCGTCTTGAGAAGCATGGCCGGAACGCCGTCCAGATACACCACCAGGTCGAGGCGAATCCGTTCGCTGCGCTCGTCCACTGCCAGGTCGTAGAATTCGCTCACCCGGATATCCTCCCTGTCGTAGCCGAGCCGATCCACCAGGAGCCGCTCGGTCTGCTGGCGGATGTCCTCGTGTTCGTCCGGCGGGAGTTCGCGTCCGGTGACGTAGTCGATGATGAAGTCGCTGTTCGGTTCGTCGGTCATGTAAATTCCCCTCGTTCCGGTTCTCTCCGGGGGGAGAGGAAACGGAAAGCGTTTCAGGAAGGGGTCCCCGCGAATTATCCCCCGGCCATGGTCAGACTGAGGTCGCCCAGCAGGAAGAAGCGGATCCAGCGCAGGCTGAAATCGAGGAGCGCTTCGTCGTCTTGGCGCATCCGCTCCGTGTCCTCTTCCGTAACGGCGAAGCGGCGCAGGAACGTGCTGTCGAACACGAACCGGCGGAAACCGTCCAGATCGTAGGAAGCCAGGTGGAACATGGTCAGACGTTTTTCGCCGAGACTCCCGGCCGGGACCGCGGCCAGACGAGTGACGATCTCGGTCCAGTCGTCGTTGCGCCGGTTATAGGATTCGAGCCCTTCGTGTTCCAGCCAGGTCTGCACGGTCCAGGAGCAGTCTTCGCGGAACCCCAGGCAGTGGTCTTCCCTGACCACGAAATACTTCTCGCTCGTCTCCTTCTGTCCTTTGGCCTTCGCGGCGGCCCGGCCCAGGGGATAGGTCCGGCAGGCGCCGGGCCTGTCTTCGTAAATCCGGCAACCGTCGGCGGTCACAAAGGGACAGGTCTTGCGCTCGTCGTCTCGCATGGACAGAAACAGCAACGGGAGCGGTCCCGCGGCCCGTTCCCGCGTATGGGTATGGGCGGCCAGGAATTCGGAGGACGACATGCCGAGACGGTGTTTGAGGCGCAGGACGTCGTAGGGCGTGAGGATGAGGTTCAGGTCGCGACAGCATTCGGTGAAGCAGGACACCCCTTTGTGGCAGGCAAAGGTGAAGGAGCCTCCCTCGAGAGGCTGCAACAGGTCCTTGGATTCGTTCATGAACGCGTCCCTTTTACCACATCGGGTTTCAGGTTCAGGGTCTTTTCACCGAACAGGCCGAACCGGATCCACTTGAGGCCGAGTTTGAACAATTCGGCGTCGTCCGTTTTGATTTTCTCCAGCGTATCGGCATCGAGGTCGAACTTTTCCAGAAAGCTGGATTCCATAACGAAACGGCGAAAGACGTCCAGTTCGTAGGTAGCCATGTAGATCATGCGGCGGACCTGCGGGTTGGATACGTCCAGCTTTTCCATGTCCGCGTCCCCGGTGAGTTCGCCATAGAGAGCATTCCATTCGTCATATTCCGGGACCCCCTGGGACTGCAGCCACTCTTTCACCACCACCTTGTCGTCGGCCAGAAGGCCCTTGCAGCGACGTTCGTCGGTGATGAACCCGTATTTGTCCCTGATCTCCAGGTCCAGCGGAAACATGCGACAGGCCCAGGGGCGGTCGGTGTACACCGAGCACCCGGTTTCGGTGACGAACTGACAGCGCTTGCCTTCGTTTTCGCTCATTTTGAGCACCACCAGGGGGACGAGCGGGTTCTTTCCGGCCAGTCGGGTGGTGTATTTTTCGAGAAATTCCTCCGATCCCATGTTCAGATGCTTGCGCAACCGAATCACGTCGTAGGGCGTCAGAAATATGTTCACGTCGCCGCAGCAACTCGTGTAACATTCGATGCCCGGACGGCAGGCGAAGGTAAAGGAATCCTTGGGCACCAGAATCCTGCGGATGAAGGGTTTTTCCATAGATGATGTCCTTTCGGGATAACGTCGATGCGCAATCCGTCTGCGGAGTTGCGCTCGCAAGGCTGTAAAACAAAGCATACTAACATTCTTTGAACCTTCCGATCAAACCGTTTCACGCCCGGGAAACGTCTTGACTCCTTCGGAGAAGCTTTGTAAGGAAGGGGCGACGAGGGGCACTCACGATCGACATCCGGTACCACGGCTCGTTTTCTTTTTTCCCCATGAAATTTGCAACGGATCGGAATTTGCATCAGGTTTCAGACATCAGGCGGAGGTGACGCAGGTGGAAAGAACGCTCTCAATCATCAAACCGGACGGAGTGGCCAAGAACGTCATGGGAGAAGTCATTCGGCGTTTTGAAAGCGCCGGGCTGAAGATCAAGGCCATGAAGATGATCAATCTCTCCAAGGATGAGGCCAAGGGATTCTATATCGTCCACAAGGAACGCCCGTTTTACGACAGCCTGACCGATTTCATGAGTTCGGGGCCCATCGTGGTGATGGTCCTGGAGGGCGAGGGCGCAATTCAAAAAAATCGTGAAATCATGGGCGCCACCAATCCCAAGGAGGCGGCCATGGGAACCATACGACGGGATTTTGCAACCGATGTGGAAAAAAATACCGTTCATGGCTCGGATTCCCCGGAATCCGCAAGTACGGAAATTTCCTACTTTTTCAACGCCCTGGAAATTTTCTGAGGTTATCTTTCTCCGCCGCGGCCGCATAGTGATGTGGGCTGCGGCGGTACTCATCCTCCTGGGTCTTGCCGTTGCCCCGGCATCCGCTCAAACGGCATCGGCCCAGCCGGTTCCCCCCCGGCCCGTTTACACGTTTCCTTCGGAGATTTCCCTGTGCGGTGAAAAAGTTCCGCTAAGCGAGCCGGAAGTGTGGGAAGCTTTGGACCGTGAATTCACCATCGCGGTGTACAACACAGGCCAGGTGATGCTCTGGCTGAAGCGGGCCGGCCGGCATTTCCCCCACATCGAAAAACTTCTCAAGGAATTCGGCCTGCCGGACGACCTGAAATATCTGGCGGTGGCCGAGAGCGACCTGCTCACCTATGCCTACTCCTCCGCGGGGGCGGGCGGACCCTGGCAGTTCATCCGCGCCACGGCGTCCCGATACGGGCTGCGGCAAGGGAACTCCTTCGACGACCGGCTCTGCATCGAAAAGGCTACCGAGGCCGCGCTCACTTATCTCAAGGATCTCCACGACAGATTCAATTCCTGGAGCCTGGCCATGGCGGCCTATAATTGCGGCGAGGCGCGGGTGAACAAAGAGATGCAGGAACAGGGCGAATCGACCTATTTCCGGCTCAATCTGCCGCTGGAAACGGAACGGTACGTGTATCGCATCATGGCCATCAAGGTGATCATGAGCAATCCGGAGCGTTATGGGTTTGTCCTCGACAAGGGCAGCCTTTATCCGCCCCAGGACTGCGACGTGGTGGAGGTAAAACTTCCGGGCCCGCTGCACATGAGAACGGTGGCTTCCGCCTGCAACAGCTATCTGAAGCAGCTCAAGGAGCTGAATCCCGAAGTGCAGGGATACTACTTCCCACAGGGGCAATACACCATCAAACTCCCGAGGGGAAGCAGGCAGAACTTTCAGCGATTCTATACCGACTGGGCGCTGAAGGCACGGGAGAGGAAGTTCGAAGTCCACGTCGTGCAGAAGGGGGATACCCTGCGGAAGATCGCGGGACAGTACGGAGTGGAGGTGGCCCTCCTCAGAAAGTGGAACGGGCTCCGTGGAGACGTCATCAAGCCCGGGCAGGAACTGCGTATTTTCTAGCGCCGAAGCGCCCAAAAGCCGATTCCGGCTCGACCGGAACGGCGAAATGAGCGCCGGGCGCGTTTCACTCCCCCGCCGAAAGAGCCTGCCTTCGTACCTCTTGCCACCGATACCGGTCACCCTTCGGAGACGAAATGGTTAACCGAAGGATGGATTCCTGTTGACATACCATATCTAGTATGTCATGTGTAAACACACACCATTTTTCAAAAAGCGGTATCAGGGTGGTTCTCCGCCGGAGCATCGATGGGGCGCGGTGCACCGGGAAAGCGGAAACCTCCATGGCGTATATGCCGCGGGGGAAGGCGGGTGCATGATGGGGCCGAAGGTTGTGCGAAGGGATGAACGACACGTTCCACAAGCGTGTCTGGAGTGCATGTGGTTCGAGTGGGAGCACGGAATGGATTGTTGTGTGAACCGACACCATTTCTGCTGTCAGCTTTTCCAGGACGAGCACTTCGGGCAAGCGGAGAAATGCATACCGGTACGTTGACCTCCTGACGACCGTTCCGTGTCGGCCTTGGGGGACGAATCCCGATTTCCCTCTCTTTCGGAGCCGGGGATCGCGGCGCCGTTTTTCCGCCTTTTCTCCATTTCCGCGTTGCACCGAGTGGTGGGATGTGCCATGATGGACTCCGTCCTTGCGCCCGCGTGCGCGTCTTTCGTGGGGTTCCCGCCGTTTCGCTCGTTTCGGCTCATCGCCGGGAAGGAGAATGAATCGCATGACTCAGAAGCCGCAAATGGATCGCGACTTGCTTATCCGTTTGATAGTGGACTGTTTTCGGCGCGGTGTTCTGCATTATGGATGCTGGTTCCGCGAAGTGGAATACCAGCTCGGCATCGACAAGGCCGTGGAAATAGAAAAAATCGCGGGAGACCGCAGCATCGATATCCAGATGAAACGGTTGTCCAAAGCTCTCGGTTTCGAGCTGAAGGACGGCATGCCCGCCGCACTCCACCAACTGAGCGACGAAAAACTCTCCGATCTGCTGGACGCCGTAAGCGCCAACTGGCTGGCCAACGACGGCGTGTGGTTTCAGGCGGTCGAACAATCCGTTTCCATGTTCGACGCCAAGCGCTGCAACGATACCTGCTGGAGCCGCTTTTCGCCCTACGAGGCCTACCGCATCCGACAACTCATGGGACTTCCCGAACAGGGAGGGTTGAAGGCGCTGGAAACCGCCCTGGCCTACCGGCTCTATGCTCGCATCAACGAGTGGGACGTGCAGTGGGAAGGCGACGACACGCTGGTC
This sequence comes from uncultured delta proteobacterium, assembly GCA_963826125.1. Taxonomy (GTDB): domain Bacteria; phylum Desulfobacterota; class Desulfarculia; order JACQYL01; family CAWGVV01; genus CAWGVV01. The sequence goes on from CAWGVV010000002.1 coordinate 660,762, forward strand.
TTCCGTATGGTGGACTGCCGAGTGCAGTCGGCCCGAAACCGCAAGGGGATGGAAGACTACCCCTGTAAATCCGCCGGTGTCGTGGAATACCGGACGTTCGCCTCGGCCATCGACCCGCGCATTCAAACCGAATGCATCGGCTGTCCCCCCGATCCCCATCCCCGCGACTGGTACTGTGCATGGAGATTTACCCTGCCGAGGAAAGGCGAGTAACCCGGGGCGAGCTGTCCGAAGCCGTTTTCCGCAGGGAACCGTTCAAATACCCACGCCCTTCGGGGGAGGCCGATGCCCCGAAGGGAGAGACGTTTCATAATGAGGGAAAGAAGATGCGATCCTTAATCCTCCAGGAGGTTTAAGGATTTTTTGTCATGGGGAAACGGTTTCTCAGATACGGAATCATCGTTGCGGTGTGGCTGGCGCTGTTGTCCGGCCCGGTCCGGATGCTCTCCGCCCGGGAAGTGGTGGACGAAAAGGGCCGTGTCGTAACCGTTCCGGACCGGCCCGAGCGGATCGTGTCGCTGGCTCCCAGCCTCACGGAAATCCTGTTCGAACTGGGCTTGGGCGACCGCGTGGCCGGAGTCACCACCTACAGCACCTATCCGCCGGAAGCCCAAAGCAAGCCCCGGGTGGGATCGTACGTAAAGATCAACGTGGAGAAGGTCGTCTCGCTGCGTCCCGACCTGGCCGTGGCCACGGCCGACGGCAACGACAAAGAAACGGTGGAACGGATTGCGGAACTGGGCGTTCCCGTGTACGTGGTGGACCCCCGGTCCATCCGTGACGTGATCCGCGCCATCATCGACGTCGGCGGGGTGACCGGCCGGGAGGAAGCGGCCCGCGACCTGGCGGGAAAGCTCGATGCGCGGCTCCAAACCGTGATCGACCGCGCCCGATCGCTGGACAAGGTGCGCGTGCTCATGCAGATCGGCGATCAGCCGTTCGTCACGGTGTCCCGTGGAACCATACAGGACGAACTCATCTCGCTGGCCGGCGGAATCAATGTGGCGGGCGGCGAGACGATGCCCTACCCCCGCTTGAGCATGGAGGAGGTACTGCTGCGCAAGCCCGAGGTCATCGTCATCACCTCCATGAAACGGGAGGGGGATTTTCGGGCGGAGACCGCAAAATGGAAACGATGGCCCGACATCCCGGCGGTGAAACATTCCCGCATCTACGTCATCGATTCCGATCTGATGGACCGGGCTTCCCCGCGCCTCTTCGACGGGCTGGAACAGCTCTTTCGGCTTCTGCACCCGCAGGCGGACCATGGCCGCGCCGGTAACCGCTAGGAAAGTGGCGGCGGTATCCGCCGCGTTGGGAATAGTCTCGCTGCTTGCCATGGCGGCGTCCCTGACTTTCGGGGCGGCGGACATCGGCCTGGGGGCGCTGTGGCGGCTCATCGCGGGCGGGGAGCTGCCGAAGGTGCAACGGACCATCCTCCTCGACCTGCGGCTGCCCAGGGTCCTTGTGGCGGGGCTTTCGGGAATGGCGCTCGCCCAGTGCGGAACGGTATTCCAGTCGGTGCTGCGGAATCCCCTGGCCGAGCCCTTCGTGCTGGGGATATCGAGCGGCGCGGCGCTGGGGGCGGTGCTGGCCATCGTGGGGGGATTCTCCTCCCATGTGTTCGTTTCCGGCGCTGCCTTCACGGGGGCGCTCGTCACCGTGGCGCTCATCATGGCCTTCGCCCGGCGCAGGGAGCGCGTGAACACCTACACCCTCCTGCTGTGCGGGGTGGTGCTGAACGCATTCTTCGTATCCATCATCATGTTCTTCATCTCCACCACCGGCGACCAGACGCTCCACTCCATTCTCTTCTGGCTCTACGGCGACCTGAGCGCTTCCCGCTACGCGCAGGTGTGGGTGCTCCTGCCGGTGACCCTGGCGGGATCGTTGGTGCTCTGCGCTTACGGCCGGCATCTGAATCTGTTCACCGCGGGTGAGGAAACCGCCGCGCATCTGGGCATGGAGGTGGAAAAGACGAAGCACGTACTGCTTCTGGCCGTTTCGCTCCTCACCGGAGTGGTGGTGTCGGTGAGCGGTATCATCGGCTTCGTGGGTCTCATCGTGCCCCACCTCATGCGCATGGCATTCGGTGCGGACCATCGGATGCTCATTCCCGCCTCGGGGCTCTTCGGCGTGTTTTTTCTGGTCACGGCCGACACGCTGGCCCGCACGATCATCGCTCCCGGCGAATTGCCGGTGGGGGTGATTACCGCTTTTCTGGGCGCACCGTTTTTCATCCTCTTGCTCAACCGGAGAGGGAGCGGATGGACCATCTCCTGACGGTGGAAGGGGTTTCCTGCGCCTACAATGCACGGCCGGTGCTGAGTGACGTCTCTTTTTCCGTGGACCGGGGCGACTTCGTCGGCCTCCTGGGGCCGAACGGCAGCGGGAAAACCACGCTGCTCAAGGTGATCGACGGCGTCATCCCGCCGGAGCGAGGCCGCGTGCTGCTGGAGGGAGAACCCGTTTCCCGGTTGCGACGCGACCTTCTGGCCCGGCGCATTGCGGTGGTGGCACAGGAAAACCGTCTGACCTTCCCATTCACCGCCATGGAAGTGGTGCTCATGGGTAGGTTCCCCCATCGCGGGCGATCGGGGTTCGAGACCGGTCGGGACCGGGAAATATGCCGAAGCGCCATGGAGTTGACGGATACGCTGCCGTTCGCCGAGAGGAGCATCGACGAACTGAGCGGAGGGGAGCGGCAGAGGGTCTTCATCGCCCGGGCGCTGGCTCAGGAACCCGACCTCATCCTGTTCGACGAACCCACCGCCTTCCTCGATCTGCGGCATCAGGTCCGCTTTTTCGACCTCGTGAGTCTGCTCAACGAAAGCCGCGGATTGACCGTGGTGGCCGTGTCCCACGACATCAATCTCGCCTCTGCCTACTGCAAACGGTTGATCCTTCTTTCAGGGGGACGCGTCTACCGACAGGGGAACCCGCGGGACGTGGTGACGGAGCGGGCCATCGAAGAGGTGTACGGAGAACGCGTGCTGGTGGACACGAGCCCGGTAGGGGGCGCTCCGCGCATTACCCTGGTGGGGAGAAAACGGTCGGAACGCGGGGGTGCGGACGATCGGTGAGCGTCGTCCGTCCGATCGGACATGGGGGAATCGCGGGGACCTCCCGCCACGGAGAAAGAACGAAAAAAAAGACCGCCCGGTGAGGCGGCCTTCAGACGGATCGCACCGAAACCCGATGGGATCGGCGGAGGTTATTCCGCTGGCTTGCTTTCCTTGAGGGTCTCGATTTCCTTCTTCAACGCTTCCACTTCCTGCTTGTACTGCTCGCTTTCCCGCTTGGCCGTGTCGACGTCGCTCGTAACGATCGGTGCCGCAGGCATGGGCTCTTTGTCCATCTTGTCGCGCTGGAGTTTATCTTTGTATTCTTCAACTCCAAGGTAAGTTGCAAGTGCGCCTCCGAGGATGAGCACGAGTGGAATCGCCCCGCCAAGGAGAATGAGGAAAAGCTTCCACCACACAACCAGGAGAATGATGCCCAGCACCAGCGCTCCTACTCCGCCAATCAACGCAGTCATACTTCAATACCTCCCTTGGGATTTTCACGTTGCTCGAAATTTATGTTTCCGGAGCAAAAGCCACCCTATAACATAGGATACTCTCCTCCACAACTCCATTTACCACCATTCTCAATCGGTATTGGATTCGCAGGACAGGCAACAATCAAGAAAGAAAACATAAATATAGTATACCAACGGAAAAGTTTATTCAATCCCCAAACGTCGTAATTGGAAATGAGCACGGCGGGAAATCGCGCTTGGTTCTCCTGCTCCGACACCGATCGAACCGACCGCGACGATCTCGAGGAAGTCGGCGGACAAGCGATCACGGCGGCCTTCTTCACCGGAAAGAGCGCAGCGGTCATGCCATCATCTTTCGCACCGCCTTTTCGTTGGCGGCAAATACCTGCTCGGCGATCCGGTGCAGGTGGGCTCGCATCCTTTCGGCGGCAGGGGGCGAAGGCGGCTTCATGAGGTGAAACGAATCGAAACCGACGGTGCGGATCATCAGTTTTTCCTCGACCGAGAGCGTCTCCCGCGACGTGAAATTGTCGCCCAGGAATTGCTTGCGTTCCACGTTCCCTATGTCCAGACTCTTCAGAAAACCGAGCAGAGCGAGGAGGTCGAAATCCCGCTGGAACTTTTGGATGTTCGCGTTGACCGCGGTGCATTCGGCGCGGAAGCCGTCATACGTCTCCCGGTAGTCGGTCGCCCACTGCACCAGCCGTTCATAGGCGGTGAACACCAGTTTGCGGAATTTCCCGCGTGACGTCAACGACCGGACGGGAATGAACCGCACCTCCCGCGCCGGCTCCACGCCCAGGGCCGCGGCCGAGAGCTGATCGTCGTCCAGCCCCGCGAGTTTCCGGAAACGCTCGATCTGCTCGTCGATCTGCAGGAAATGGTACATACGCTGGACGCGCTTCTTGAAATCCCGCGCCGCCGCGACCACCTTCTCGGCGTCCTCCGAAAGCATGATAATCTGTTCCTCCACCAGACGGCGCTGGGTGAGATAATTCCGGATTACCTCTTCCTTGACCTGGGCGGTGAGGCCGTCGAAAAAATCTTCCGTCATGTCCCTATCTTGAACCGCCGAATGGGAAGAATCAAGTCGGGAGAAAATGCGCCGCTGCGTTTTCCCGGTTGAACGCACGGTACGACAGGGGTACCATAAAATTCCGGTACAGCCGGCCCGAGGTACGAACCCGAGAGAGGAGGCCCCGCCCATGTTCACCTTGAAGGACGTTCTGGAAATTGCCGTGAACCTGGAAAAGAACGGCAGGAAGTTTTACGAGGAAGCCATGGTGCGGGTGAAGGATCCCACCGTGCTCGATCTGCTCCGGCAGCTCCGCGACCAGGAGCTGCACCATCTGGAGACGTTTCGGCGTCTGAGGGACCTGCACGTACGCGATACGAACGTGCGGGACGTCTCACCCCGCGGCATGGAGGATTTCGTGAGGGACAGCATGAGCGGCCGGCTCCTGTCCTGGAATGAAAAGCCGGCCATCGACGGGTCCCAATCGTACCGGGAGATCCTGGAGTCGGCGCTGGAATTCGAACAGGACTCCGTTACTTTCTTTCGGTTCATGAGCGAAATGGTGGACGGCGGTGAGGAAAAGCGGGTGGTGGACCTCATCATTCGGGAGGAACTGGCTCACGTGGAACGGCTGGCGGGACAGGTGGCGATGCTGGGGTGACCTTCCGCGGTCGTCCGAACGAGGCGGAATCAGGCGTTCCAGAGGAAAAAGCCGATGAGTCTTCGCACGTGGTCCGAGGGGTTGACGAAGAGGGCTTCGACGGAAATGGTGTCCAGGCTCACCTTGGTCACCTCCACCGTGACGGAAACCTCTTCCTGCCGGGGGGGGATTTTGAACGTGAGCTGCGCGCGTTCGCCCACGGCGAACGAACCCAGGGTCCGGATCGAAGCTCCCTCGTCGCTCAACGTGTCGACGATGCACTCCTCGGTCATGGAATCTTTTTTCCGAATGAGTCCGCTGAAATCGGCTCTCCTGCTCCGCTCCTTCGCCTGGTCCTGCTGCAGGTGGCGGGGCACGGCAATCCGTTTCACCAGGATGCGGATGAGCGATGAACCTGTCGATCTGCCGGCGACGGCCACGCCTTCCTCGAACACCGCGTGGTCCTGACGCCTGGTACTCTCCATGATTAGATGTTCCCAGGCCGCGGTGATGGTCTGGGGAGCGTCGTGCGGCCCTTCCTTGAATTCGATGTCCGCGTACCAGTGGCGCAGAATGGAGTAGAAAGCGGCTTCCCCCTGGATGCCGTCGGCTAGGGCATGCACCACAGCTCCCTTTCGCAGATACACCGATCCGGAAAACCCTTCGTCCGTTATCTGGAACACACCGGAAAGCATGTTGAGGCAGCACATCTGAATGATGTCGCTCACCTGAATGGAATGAGTTTCAACCTGTTGTTTTTCCATCATTAAGGCCCGTAGCTTCCTTGCCGCGCGGATTGGGGGGATCGAACGCGCGGTATTCCGGAGAACGATTATGCAATAGCGGTGCCAGCCGGCTCTCGCGGCCCTGACAACGCGGCTTTCCGCTGTTCCCGCGCCCGATTCGGGGGAAGAATCGATACGGATTAGTTGCAGGCTTGAACTTCGGGGTACGAGATGATCCGCCCGCAGTGCTATTCGGGCAGCGCCACCGAGTAAACCGACCCGACCCGGCCCATCTCGGCCGCCGGGAAGCTCTCCCTGGCTTCGCTTTCCAAGAGGCTGAGACGTGCGTTTTCATAGCGGGGACTGATGTGAATCAGCACCGCACGCAGCGTTTCGGCGCGCGCGCAGAGCCTTCCCGCCTCCTTGGCGGTGAGGTGGAGCCGGTCTCGAGCCGTGTCTTCGTCCTCGGACAGGAACATTCCCTCGATGAAGGCCAGATCCGCATTCCGCAACAATGAGTACATGTTCCGGTTGGCCATGGTATCGGTGAGGTAGGCGACGCTGCGGCCCCGCCTCTGCGGTCCCAAGACCTGGTCGGGCGCTACGGTGCGTCCGTCGTCCAGCAGGACCTTCTCGCCCTTTTGCAGCGCTCCCCACAGCGGCCCCCGGGGCAGCCCTAACGCGGCAGCTTTTTCCGGGTCGAACCTGCCGGGCCGTTCATGTTCCTCAAGCACGTACCCCAGGCAGAACACGGTGTGTTTCATGGGCGCCCAGCGGATGCGTACCGCTTCGTCCTCGTAGGCGATGCCCATGGGACCCGATTCTTCCGAATATTCCACGAACCGCATTTCATAGTTGGTGTAGAAAGCGAGGTCTCGTTTCACGTCCCGTATGAACCGCTCGATGCCGGGCGGTCCGATGATGGTGACCGGTCCGGGGTCTTCGGACCGGGCGCGCATCATGAGAATACCCGGAATGCCGAGACAGTGGTCGGCGTGCAGATGGCTGACGGCGATCACCGAGATGGGCCTGAATCCCAGATGCACGTTTTTGCACACCATCTGCACCCCCTCCCCGCCGTCGAAGAGGTAAATGCGGCCGTGCAACCGCACCGCGGCGGAAGTGAGAGGCCGTTTGAACAGGGGCATAGTCGCCCCGATACCCAGGAGAACGCAATCCATCAAGTCATTCGTACCGTGCAGAAAGTTGTCGTTTCGTGTTCGCCGGGAAGCCGGCTCACGGACACGGGGAAACAATCGTCGCAAAAGAAAAAGCGGGACGCGCCCCCACGAGCGGGCCCGCTTTCCGTTCCGGACGGATTATTCGTTCCGCGTCTGCGGGGACCCTTCTCCGATGAACCCCTCAAGCTCCCGGATGAGGGGCATGAGTTCGTCGCGGTGGTCCTGAAGATAGCGCATGATCTTCATGGATCGGTGCGTCAGCCGGGCTTCGTTCCGCTCCTTGATCTCCACTTCCGTCAGGAGCATGTCCCGTTCCTTGAGGAACATGACGACCGTGTCTTCCGCATCGAGTTTCACCTTGAACAGGTCGCGCAGATAGTCGAGCCAGCGGGCGAACTCCATGGTGTGGTCCAGGTGTTCGCCGGGGATGCCGGTCCGGGTGCCGAGATCGTGATGGCTTCCGGGAAGCATGCCGGTTTCGAGATACTCGAGCACGTGAGCCAGTTCATGGATGAGCGTGGAGTCGTTCACCTCGGGCGTCACGGCGATGTACACGGCGCCGGGATCGTGATTCTGGGTCTTCAGCGGGTTGACGATCATTCCCGCGCTGCTTCCCTTTTCCGGGCCGGGGGTGGGGTTGAACCCGACACCGAGGTAGTCGCGGAAGTCCACGAACCGCACCTCCGCATTTTTGCCCGTCAACCCCTTGAAATCGATCCGCTGTACGAACTCGGTCGTCCGGCCGTAGTCCACCCGGTCGAGTGCCGTTATTCTCCTGCCCATTTCGTCATCGTCGAGTTCCTCGATGTCGTTCAGCAGTTCCTGTTCCCGGTCCATGTGGCACTTTTTGTACTTCTTGCCGCTTCCGCACGGGCAGGGGTCGTTCCTCCCAACCTTCTCCATAGCAGGCATACACTCCGATGTTTTTCCGTACCTTACTGTACACGGGGGAGAAAATCAATTCCTCCGGCCCGCCGAGCCCGTTTCAATGATTTCGACATGGAGTTGCCGGTATGGTACACTTTGGTTTTCGAGAAATTGCTCTCCCCTCCCGTGTTCTCCACGGGGAAGCGGGCGCATTGAGAAGGCGGTTCAAGGAAGGTATGGAGCGAATTGCGATCACCATGGGGGATGCGGCGGGAATCGGTCCCGAGATCGTTGTCAAAACCCTGTCCCGCGAGGACGTTCGTTCGCGCAACCGGGTGCTGGTGCTCGGCAGGATGCAGTCGCTGGAAGACGCCATGCGCCGGTGCGCCGTCGAACTGCCGCTGAGAACGGTAACGGATGCCGCCGCATGGGACCCGGAAGACCCGATTCCCGCGGTGTGGGACCTTTCCACGGGCATCGGCGACATTCCATTGGGGGCCATCGATGCACGGGCCGGGGAACTGGCCGTGCGGTGCATACGAAAAGCCGCCGAGCTTGCCATGGCGGGGACCGTGGACGGTATGGTCACCTGCCCCATCAACAAGGAGGCGGTGGCGCGGGCGGGCCTCCCCTTTCCGGGGCACACCGAATTTCTGGCCCACCTCACCGGCGCGGAGAAAGTGGTGATGATGCTCATGGGCTCGCGCCTTCGGGTGACTCTCGTCACCATTCACGTGCCCCTGGCCGAGGTATCCCCGCAGCTGAGCGTGGAAGCGGTGTTCGACACCATAAAGATAACGCACGAGGGGCTGCAAAAGGATTTCGGCATCCGGTCGCCCCGGCTTGCGGTGGCCGGATTCAACCCCCATGCGGGGGAGAGCGGGTTGTTTGGAAACGAGGAACGGTCGGTCATTATTCCGGCGGTGGAAGGCGCATGCAACGAGGGAATCGACTGCAGCGGACCGTATCCTCCGGACACCGTGTTTTACAAAGCCGCCGAGGGACAATTCGACGCGGTGGTGTGCATGTACCACGACCAGGGGCTCATTCCCCTCAAGCTGCTCCACTTCCGGGACGGCGTGAATGTAACCCTCGGGCTGCCCATCGTGAGGGTTTCCGTGGATCACGGCACCGCGTTCGACATTGCTGGTCAGGGAATAGCGGACCCCGCCAGCCTTATCAACGCCATAGCAACGGCCGGGCTGATGGCGCGCAACCGGCGCGCATCCCTGTCCGGCCTTTCCAGTGAGAAAGCATGAACGGTTCAGCCAAAATCAGCATACGCGGCGCGCGCGAGCACAATCTCAAGAACGTCAGCGTCGACATTCCCCGCAACCGGCTGGTGGTTATCACGGGCCTGAGCGGGTCGGGTAAATCCAGCCTCGCCTTCGACACCATTTTCGCCGAAGGCCAGCGGCGCTACGTGGAGTCCCTCTCCGCGTATGCCCGCCAGTTCCTGGAGCAGATGGAAAAGCCGGACGTGGATTCCATCGAAGGACTCTCCCCGGCGGTCTCCATCGAACAGAAGACGGTCAGCAAGAACCCGCGTTCCACGGTGGGCACCGTGACCGAAGTGTACGACTACCTGCGACTGCTCTTCGCACGGGTGGGACGACCCTACTGCTATAACTGCGGCAAGCCCATCGTGGCCCAGACGGTACAGGAAATCGTGGACCAGATCATGGACCTGCCGGAAAAGGCCAGGGTGATCATCCTGGCCCCCATGGTGAAGAACCGCAAGGGCGAGTACAAGAAGATGCTCGACCAGTTCCAGCGTGACGGGTTCGTGCGCGTGCGGGTGGACGGCGAGGTGTACGAGCTGGGCGAGCACCATCCCCCTGGACAAGAACAAGAAGCATACCATCGAGGTGGTGGTGGACCGGCTGGTGGTCCATTCCAAGATGAAGAACCGGCTCACCGATTCGGTGGAACTGGCGCTCAACCTTTCGGGCGGGCAGCTCACCGCCTGGGTGAATATCGGAGCAGGAGCTGTTCTTCAGCGAAAAGGCGGCCTGCCACGAATGCGGGATCAGCTATCCGGAACTCACCCCCCAGATGTTCTCCTTCAACAGCCCCATGGGCGCCTGTCCCCGCTGCGACGGGTTGGGGACCCTCACCGAATTCGATCCGGACCTGATCGTGCCCGACAAGACGAAATCCATCCGGGCGGGGGCCATCGCCCCCTGGGTCAACCGGCACATGGCCTTCTTCCAGCACCGGCTGGAAACGCTGGTGCACCATTACGGATTCGACCCGGACACCCCCTATGGAAAGCTCCCCGAGACGTTCCAGAAGATACTGCTCTACGGTTCCGGGGACGAGCAGATCGACTACACGATCGAAGAGGGCGGGCGCACCTTCGTGTACCGGCGGTCGTACGAAGGAGTCATGAATTTTCTCAAACGCCGCTACACCGAGACCGAATCCCCCGCCCGGAGGATGGAGATCGAACGGTACATGACCATGCTGCCCTGCCCGGAGTGCGGCGGCACCCGCTTGCGCAAGGAGAGCCTCTCCGTGCGGGTGGGAAAATACAACATCGCGGAGATCACCGGGTTTCCGGTGGAGAACGTGGTGGAGGCGTTCAGGAGCCTGAACCTCACCAAGAACGAACGGGAGATCGCGCGGCGTATCCTCAAGGAGATCGACGAACGGCTCAGTTTCCTCATCGACGTGGGGCTGAACTACCTCACCCTGAATCGCTCGTCCAATACGCTGTCCGGCGGTGAGGGGCAGCGCATCCGGCTGGCCACGCAGATCGGTTCCCGGTTGGCGGGGGTGCTCTACGTGCTGGACGAACCGAGCATCGGGCTGCACCAGAGGGACAACCGGAGGCTGCTCGATTCCCTCAAAGCCATGCGCGACCTCGGCAACACCATCCTGGTGGTGGAACACGACGCGGAAACCATCCTGGCGGCCGACCACGTGATCGACATGGGGCCCGGCGCCGGGGCCTGGGGCGGCGAAGTGGTGTTTTCCGGGCCTCCCCGCCAGCTCGTCAAGAGCCGTACCTCCCTCACCGGCAGGTATCTCTCCGGCCGCGAGAGCATCCCGATTCCGGAGAAGCGGCGCGCGGCGCGAAGGGGGTTCCTGACGATCAGGGGCGCGAGGGAAAACAACCTCAAAAACGTTTCGGTCAACGTTCCTCTCGGGCTCATCACCTGCGTCACCGGCGTGTCCGGTTCGGGCAAGAGCACTCTGGTCAACCAGACGCTCTACCGCTACCTGTCCAACCGTTTCTACCGGTCCAAGGAACAGGTGGGCAAGGTGGATGAAGTACAGGGCGCGGACAACCTGGACAAGGTGATCAACATCGACCAGAACCCCATCGGGCGAACCCCCCGATCCAACCCGGCCACCTACACGGGGCTCTTCACCTTCGTGCGCGACCTCTTCTCGGGCGTGCCGGAGGCGCGGGCCCGGGGCTACAAGCCCGGCCGGTTCAGCTTCAATCTCAAGGGGGGCCGTTGCGAGGCGTGCGAGGGAGCGGGGATCATCAAGATCGAGATGCACTTCCTGCCGGACGTCTTCATCACCTGCGACAAATGCAAGGGCAAGCGGTACAACCGGGAAACCCTGGAAATCAGATACAAGGGTGCCAACATCAACGAAGTGCTCGACATGACCGTGGAGGAGTCGCTCGAATTCTTCTCCAACGTTCCGGCCATCAGGAGCAAGCTCAAGACGCTGCAGGACGTCGGCATGGGCTACGTCAAGCTCGGCCAGGCGGCCACCACCCTGTCGGGCGGCGAGGCGCAGCGGGTGAAGCTGTCCCGTGAACTGAGCAAGCGGGGGACCGGCAAGACCCTCTACATCCTGGACGAGCCGACGACGGGGCTGCACTTCGACGACATCAGGAAACTGCTGTCGGTGCTCAACCGGCTGGCGGACCGGGGCAACACGATCGTGATCATCGAGCACAACCTGGACGTGATCAAATGTGCGGATTACATCGTAGACCTGGGGCCCGAGGGAGGCGACAGAGGAGGGACCGTGGTGGCCGAGGGATCACCCGAAACCGTCGCCGCGGTGAAGGAGAGCTACACCGGCCTTTTCCTGGAGAAGGTGCTTGACGGTCAGGTCGACGTCAGGTGATAGGCCAGGTTGTCCAGCTTGACCGTGAAGTCCACGTTTTCCACCCGAAATCCCGGCGGCACGTGTATCTGTACCGGAGCGAAATTGAGGATGGCGCGGATATTGGCCTTGATCAGACGATTGGCGATTTCCTGGGCCCACACGCCCGGAACGGTGATGATACCCATTTCCAGACTGGTCTCCCGTGCGTAGTGCGGGAGATCGTTGATGTGGTGGATAACGAGCCCGTTGGGGAGCTTCTTGTTGGTTTTCTTGGGGTCGTTGTCGAAGGCCGCCACGAACAGATAGCCCTGTTTGGAGAAGTTTTCGTGGGAAAGCAGGGCCAGCCCCAGGTTGCCCACCCCGATGATCCCCAATCGCCATTCCTTGTTCAGGCCCAGAATGCGTTTGATCTCGAACAGCAGTTCCTTGACGTAGTAGCCCACCCCTCTGACGCCGAACTCGCCGAAGTAGGCGAGATCCTTGCGGATCTGGGCGGGGTTCACGTCGCACAGGGTGGCTAGGCGCTCGGAGGAAATAATCTTCACATCTTCGGCCAGCAGTTTTTCCAGCGTCCGTGAGTAGAGCGAGAGCCGCGCAATGGTAGCAGATGGAATTTTCGCGTATTTCATGCCGTATCGTATCGCAGATATGTGAATTTTAGTACAAAAATAAGCCGAAAAACGGGGTTGCCCGGGAGCAACCCCGTATCGGACGACGAATATTCCTAGGCGCCGAGGCCGAGCATTTTGGCGACGGGACCCGTATAGGGGAATGCATAGATCAGGATCAGGGCCACGACCAGCGCGTAAATAGCCAGAGATTCCACCATGGCGAGACCGATAAGCATGTTCACGGTGATCTTGCCGGAAGCCTCGGGGTTACGAGCGGTGCCTTCCACGGCGCCCTTGACGGCGATGCCCTGGCCGATGCCCGTACCGAAAGCGGCGATGCCCATACCGAAGCCCGCTGCGGTCACGATGGCCGCGAAGAACTTCATGGCCGCGGCGCCAACCTGCGGATCAACTTCGGCGGCGGCGGCGAGGGTGGTCAACCCAAGAACGAGAAATGCTGCAAGAGCGGCGGTCAGATAGAGTTTTCTGGACATGAACGAATACCTCCTCCTTAAAATGTGTTTGCCTTCTTCCTCTTTCGTGCCTTCTTCCCAAAAGCCCGAAATGTCGTTGCCTTACCCGTTATTTCCGTAAATGCTTTTCAGCGGGCCGCTAGTGCGACTCTTCAAGGGAGCCCGCGATATACATCATGGTCAGCAGAGCGAAAATAAAGGCCTGCACGAAACTGGTGAAGATGCCCAGCACCATCATGGGCAGCGGAGCAAGGTAGAACCCGGCCAGAAGCAGGAGGATGGCCACAACCAGTTCTTCTCCGAGGATGTTGCCGAAGAGACGGAACGTCAGGGAGAGCACGCGGGCGCAGTGGCCGATGAGTTCGATGATGAGAATGAGGGGGGCCAGCCACCAGACGGGTCCGAGAAAATGTTTGATGTATTTGACGCCGTGCTCCTTGATTCCCACGATGTGCGTCACGATGAACACCACGATGGCCATGGAGAGAGGCGTGTTGATGTTGGAGGTGGGGGCGTACATGCCGGGGATCAGCCCGATCCAGTTCATGCACAGAATATAGATCATGAGGGTGGCGATGAGCGGGAAATAGGGCCTTCCGTGCTCGCCCATGATCGATATCTGGAAATTCTCGATTCCCCCGATGAGCACCTCGAAGAAATTCTGGCCTCCCCTGGGTACCATCTGCAAACCGCGGATCGTCAGTTTGGACACCACGATCAGGAACAGGATGATCAGCCATGAATAGACGACATGCGGGTAGTGCTCCGCGAATTCCCCCAGACCGATCATCTCGAAGAGCTTCTGCAGAAACAGATACGGGTGTGCCATTCGTTTATGCCTCCTTCATCCATGCCTGTCGTATGATCACGAAACCGCAGGTGACCAGACTGAGTACCACCGTGGAAAGCCCCACCAGCAACCCCAAAGGCGTGGCGAGCCGAAAAGCGATCAACACCAACAGCACCGCACCGGTGCACGCGAGCCGCAGGAAATAGGTGACGATTACAATTCCCGTCGGTCGCGATACGTGCGGGTTGATGGTTCCCGCAAGAACCCGGTGGAGTAGATTGAAATTGAGAATGACCAGTATTCCGCCGAACAATATGCTTTGAGCGAAGAAGCGGCCGACGACGATCAGGCCGGCCAGCGTCAGAACGGCCAGCGTGATCCAGTTGCACAACTTAAGCCGCTTCACCACCGTTTGTTCAGTCATTCTTCCTTGTCGATCTGCTCGCTCTTCCGCTGCGCCCGTCTGCCCAGAATGTACAGGTTACGGAATCCGGCAATGATGCCGAGCAAGAGGAAGATGAGAGTAAGCCAGGGGCTCGTGTTGGAAAACACGTGGTGATCGAGGTAGTACCCGATGGCCAAGCCGATGACCGTCGCCAGCACCATGGAAATTCCCATGCTGCTGGCGGTAGCCAGAAGAACCCAATGCGAACGGTCCTTCTTATCCTTGGATGCCATGCGAATTCAATACCTTGCGAGCACTCCTCGTTGCCGGGACACGAGCTTGTGTAAATAATAACATGCTCCGTAACATAGAGGGTTTCGCAAAGTCAATGTTTTTTTAGGAAAGGGACTTAAGCGTGCTGCGCATCGCCGAAAGCGCCCGGTCCAGGTCCTCCGAAGAATGGGCCAGCGAAACGAAGCCGGCTTCGAACGCCGAAGGCGCGAGGTAAATGGACTTGGCGAGCATGGACTGATAGTACTCGGCGTACCGGGAGGTGTCCGCCTCCATGGCCGAGACGAAGTCCGTTACGGAGCCCTCGGTGAAAAAGAGCGTGCCCATGGAGCCGACCCGGTTGACCGATACGGGCACGGAAGCTTCCGCCGCAATGGATTCCAATTCTCCCCAGAACCGGTCGGATTTTCTTTCCAGCTGACCGTACGCGTCGGGTTCCTGAAGGATCTTCAGCGTTTCGATCCCGGCGGCCATGGCCAGGGGGTTGCCGGAGAGGGTGCCCGCCTGGTAGACGTTGCCGTCGGGGGCCATGGAACGCATGATCTTCTCCCTGCCGCCGTACGCTCCCACCGGCATGCCGCCGCCGATGATTTTCCCCAGGCAGGTGAGGTCGGGCGTGATTCCGTACTTCTGCTGCGCGCCGCCGTAGGAAATCCGGAAGCCGGTGATCACTTCGTCGAAGATCAGCAGAGCGCCGTATTGCAGCGTTTTTTCGCGAAGTATCTCCAGGAACCCTTCGATCGGCGGCACCACTCCCATGTTTCCGGCCACCGGTTCCACGATGACGGCGGCCACCTGCCGCCCCTTTTCGTCCATGAAATCGACGAATTCCTGAATATCGTTGTAGGGGAGGGATGACGTGTTGCGGACGATGTCCTCCGGGACTCCCGGACTTCCGGGAATGCCCAGGGTAGCCACGCCGCTTCCCGATTTGATGAGCAGCGTGTCGCTGTGGCCATGGTAGCAGCCGTCGAATTTTACGATGAGGTCGCGGCCGGTGTATCCGCGGGCCAGCCGCAGGGCCGACATGGCGGCTTCGGTGCCTGAGTTCACCATGCGCACCAGGTCGATGGAGGGCATGGCCTGCACGACGATCTCGGCCATCTCCACCTCGGCTTCGGTGGGCGCACCGTAGCTCGTCCCCTTCTCGGCGGCTTTTTTCAACGCCTCCACCACCCGCTCATGGGCGTGGCCCAGGATCATCGGTCCCCACGAGCAGACGAAGTCGACGTAATCGTTTCCGTCGACGTCGAATATGTGGGACCCTTTGGCCCGGCTGATGAAAAGCGGCGTGCACCCCACCGCCTTGCAGGCTCGTACCGGACTGTTGACGCCGCCGGGGATGAGGTTCACCGCCCGTTCGAACAGTTGCTTCGACTTTTCATAGGCCATGGGTCGACCTCCTGTGGATGAATCTCGGGCGCCGGTCGAATGCCGGGCGGTTACAGGTAGCGCATGCTCGTTTTTTTCAGTTCGCGGGCGCTGAAAAGGAGCCGGTATTCCTTTATTCCCGTTTTCTCCGCTATGGCCGCCGCCACCGCCTGGCAATCCTCGGGAGTGTTTCCGTGAATCATGGTGAAAACGTTGAACGGCCAATCCCCTTCGACCCGGCGTTCGTAGCAATGGGTGACTTCCGGAAATGATGCCATGATCGGACCCACCTTGTCTACGTCGTCTACCGGAACCTTCCAGGCGCCCATGGCATTGGCCGCAACGCCCGAAATCTGATGGCGGATGGTGATGCCGAAACGGCGGATAATGCCCCGCCCGACCAGGCCCCTGAGGCAGGCCACGATCTCCTCTTCGGTCACGCCCAGCCGTTCGGCAAGGCGCCGATAGGGACGCGGCGTTACGTCGAGGGACGTTTGCACGTAGCGGAGCACTTCTTGCTCGAGTTCGCTGAACATGAGAGATTCCTAATACGACGAAGGGAAAATGTCAATGAACACGGCCGACTGTAAAGGAGATGACACGCGCGTCGGCACTCGTGGGGTTGCATAGGGAAAAACACCCCGGCGGAACCGACCCGACCGCGCCGGAACGCCCCCCGGCCGGAGGGGCGCCGAGATTGACTTTTGGGGCAAGATGGGCTAACAGCAATCGCACAGTAGCATTTTTCGAAGTTCGGAGGTTTGGGTGGAAGCGGAAAAGGAACTGGTGCTGAGTTCCGAAGAGATTCAGGAGAAGGTAAGGGAGCTTGCCCGAGCCATCTCCCGTGATTACGAAGGACGAGACCTGGTGCTCGTCGGCGTTCTGAACGGGGTCTTCATGTTTTTCGCCGACCTGGTCAGGAATCTCACCGTTCCGGTCCAGATCGATTTCGTGCGGCTGGCTTCCTACGGCGCCAATTCCTGCTCGGACGGCAACGTCCGCATGGTGAAGGACGTGGAGCTGGATTTGTGCACGAAAGACGTGGTTATCGTGGAAGACATCGTGGACAGCGGCCACACATTGGCCTTTCTGCACGAACATCTGAAGCGGAAATCATGCAGGAGCGTGAAATCCTGCGTGCTCATCGACAAGATGGAGAGACGGGAAAGAGAAATCGGCATCGACTTCACCGGGTTTCACGTGGAACAGGGATTCCTGGTGGGTTACGGCCTCGACTTCAACGAACACTACCGTTATCTCTCCTCCATCTACCATCTGAAAGTGTGAACCGTAACCGTAAGCCCGCTTCCACGGATCGGCAGAAATGATCGTACAGTGCGAACAGTGCCTCACCCGCTTCCGGCTCGATCCCTCCAACATCAAAGGGGCGCAGGCCAAGGTTCGATGTTCCCAATGCGGCCACGTGTTCCTGATTTCCAAGCCCGAATATGAGGAGAGCGAACCCGCTCCCGTCGCTCCCGCCAGGGCCGTCCGGGAACCGGAGTACGAGGAAGACGAATACGAAGAGGCATACGCGTCCGTTCGCCGAAAGCCCAGGAGGCGCCGGGCTTCGGCCGGCGGCGGGTACGGCGTATGGCTCAAATTGGCGATTTTCATTATCCCCATCCTGATTCTGGCGGCCGGGGCAGCCTATTACTTTTTCCTGCGCCCCCACTCCGGAACGCCGAACAAGGGACCCATAAAGGCCCAGGTCGACACGAGCTACAAGAACATCGTCCTCACCGCCGCCGAAGGGTATTTCAAGGAAAACCAAAAGGCGGGAACGCTCTTCATCATCAAAGGCGTCGCGCAGAACAAGAACAAACAGCCGGTGGACTTCGTCAAGCTGAGGGGAATTCTGCACGATACCAACGCCAAAGCCGTGATGGAGAGAGACGTGTTTGCGGGGAACCTTTTCACCGAGGAAGAACTTACCGATCTTCCCATCGAAAAAATTCAGGAACGGTCGCAAAACCAACGCGGTTTCAACAACGCCAATTTCAATGTTCCGCCCGGCGGGAGCGTTCCCTTCATGATCGTTTTCGACTCGATCCCCAAAAACCTGGCCGAGTTCACCGTGAAAGTCGTGGAGAGTTCGCTGCACGCGGATTCCGCCTCATAACCGAAAACACATAACTTCCACTTCAGATCTTCGGCGATGAATGTCGAAAAGAAACTGATCTTTTCCCTCATTCTCCTCTGCGGAATACTCGCCTTCGGTACCTCCGGGTACATGATCATCGAGGGGATGAGTTTCCTCGACTCCATCTACATGTGCGTCATAACGCTGTCCACCGTCGGGTATCGCGAGGTGCAACCGCTGGACAGCAGCGGAATGATCTTCACCATCGTCCTTATCCTGGCGGGGGTGGGAACCATTGCCTATCTTCTCGGCAGTCTGGCTCAAGTCATGGTGGAAGGGCAGCTGAGAGACATCTTCGGGAGGCATAACGTGGAAAGGAAAATCCATCACCTGAAGGATCATTATATCGTCTGCGGTTTCGGCCGCATGGGCATGACCGTGTGCCAGGAGATAAAACTCAAGGGCAAGCCGCTGATCGTGGTGGAAAAAGCCGAGGCCGCCGTTTCCCGGATGGACAAGGAGGGGTATCTCTACATCTGGGGAGACGCCACGGACGAGGAAGTGTTGCAGAGTGCGGGAATCGAAAAGGCCAAGGGGCTGGTGACCGTGCTGAGCTCGGATGTGGAGAACGTGTACGTAACGCTGACGGCCAAGGGGCTGAATCCGGGTCTGTTCATCCTGGCCCGGGCTTCGGAGCCGGCCGCCGAGGTGAAGCTGAAGCGGGCGGGCGCATCGAAGGTCATTTCCCCCTATTACATCAGCGGACGGAAAATGGCCCAGGAACTGCTGAAACCCACCATCACCAACTTCATCGAACTCGTGTTCGAACAGGAAGGCCGGTCCATCGATCTTCAGATGGAGGAACTGGTCGTCTGCGCGGGGTCCTACCTGGTGGACGCGTCGTTGAAAGATTCAAAAATCAGGCAGGAGTTCAACCTTATCGTGGTGGCTATAAAGAAAAAAGACGGCACCATGCTCTACAACCCCACTTTCGATGTGGTGATCGAAGCGGGCGACACCATGGTCGCGCTGGGGCCGGGACCGAATCTGGAGAAGCTTGCCTCCCGCATCGGTTCAGCCGTCTGTGCCACGGAAAATGAAAACCTCTGAACGCGGACACGTTCAGAGGTTTACATTTTTGACCTTCGGATACCCCCAAAGAACAAAGAAGAAGGCCCCTTTTCTTTATTCCACCCCTTGGTCAGGTAAACAACGTACGATTACATACTAAAAAAAGAAAAACCATTCTGTCAAGAAGAAATGTACAAGCGCACATCCCGGTGGCTCAACGTAAAAAAATCCGTCCCCGGAGTGCGGGTTTCATGACGTTCCGTAGCTGTGCAACCCCTTGAGCAGAAAATTCACTCCGAAGTAGGTGAACATCACGCAGACGAATCCCACGATGGAGAGTACCGCAATACGCCTTCCGTCCCAGCCGCGGACAAAACGGGCGTGCAGCAGCGTGGCGTACACCAGCCAGGTGATCAACGACCACGTTTCCTTGGGGTCCCAGCTCCAGTAGGTTCCCCAGGCCGAATGCGCCCACACCGCTCCCGTTATGATCCCCATGGAAAGCATGAGAAAGCCGATGAGCACGGTGCGGTAGGAGATGTCGTTCAGCACGTACAGGGAAGGGAGTCTCCCGCTCTGCCGGTCGCTTTCGTTCTGAACGGAGGTGCTTTTGAAGAGGTACATGATGCTGATCCCGCAGGATACGGCGAACGCCGCGTATCCCAGGAAACACGTGAACACGTGGGCGATGAGCCAGTTGCTTTTGAGGGCCGGAATGAGCGGTTGAATTCCGCTCTCCATGGAGGAGAAGGAACCGTACGCCATGGAGAGAAAGGCGAAGGGCGTGGCAAAAGCTCCGATGGTCTTCAGCCCGTACCGCCATTCGATGAGGAGGTAGATGAGGATCAGCGTCCAGGAGAAGAAAACCAACGATTCGTAAAGGTTGGACAGGGGAGCGTGCCCGAAGCCCATCCGATAGGACTCCACCCAGCGCAGGATGATTCCCACGGTGTTCACCGCGAGACCGAACCAGGCAATGGCCGTGGCCGCCCGGCCCGCCCCCTTGGAGCGGAACACCAGATGAATCAGGTAAAACACCGCGGTGACCATATAGATGAACGTTACCGCGCTGAGCAGTAGTGAACTGGTCATGAAAACATCCTCCTCATTTGATCCCCTCCATGAGCTGCTGCTGCCACTGCTCCAGCGTCTTGCCGTAAGCCGGGCGATTCTTGCTGGCCGAACCGGCCATGATCACCTGCCACTTGGCCCCCTTCTTTCGAATCTGTACCCAGACCATCCGGTGGGAGGTGAAAAAGGAGAAGATCAGTCCCAGGATTATGAGGCAGAAACCGGTGTACACCAGCCATACGCCGGGGTCCCGGTTTGCCTGCAGGCCGGTGTAATATACTTCGTTGAAGCTCTTCAGATTGAAATCATACGCGGACTGCGGCCGATTGACGAAAGAGGGTTGTTTCTGAAATACCCAGAACGTCTGTCGATCGGAGTTGCCGCCCTGCATGTGCACCTTCACGGCCGGGCCGAAGTTCATCAGGTTGGGGCGGTAATCGATGACGATGAACGTTCCCTGGTCGTCGGGGAGCTGGAACGAAGCGCCCGCCGAACCCTTGAGATCGATACTCTTCCCCGTTTGACGGTTCACCAGTTCGAACGCGAGATCGCCGCCGAGCGTTTTTCCGTAGGATGCCTGGTAGAACGTGATGTCGCCGAAGGTGACCGGATCGTTCACCCTGACGGAACGGGTGAGCACTTCCTTGCCGTCCTGGATGAAGGTGAGGTCGGAACGGTATTCCCTGGGAGCGCCGGAATCGTAGAAACTTACGGAGAATTTATCGCAACGGACGCTGAAGCCCAACCCCGTGGGCTCCTCCGCATCGTTGCGGTACAGGTAGTCCACCGCCTGCCCTTCCACGATGTTTACCGAGCCTTTGAACCCGAAAAGCGCTCCCACGATGGCGCCGGCAAAGATGACGAGAACGCTCAGGTGTACCACGTACACGCCGAACCTGCTCCAGCGGCCTCTTTCGGCGAAGA
Source organism: uncultured delta proteobacterium (assembly GCA_963826125.1). Lineage (GTDB taxonomy): Bacteria > Desulfobacterota > Desulfarculia > JACQYL01 > CAWGVV01 > CAWGVV01. The sequence goes on from CAWGVV010000002.1 coordinate 681,878, forward strand.
AAAGCGTTCCCTCCGAGAACGGCTTTTCCGTGACCGCGCCCATCTTCCGCCATAGGAAGGTCCGTACCTTCTCTTCAAACCCGGACGGGAGCCCGTTCACCACCTTCTCATACCGGAGCGAAGAGTTCTTGAAGTCCCCCGGCGTAAGTCTCGGGGCGGCACGGTACCCTTTCAGGGTGGCGGGGAGCCGTTTGATCGAACACACGAGCAGGTTTACGCCCAGAAACCCCATGAGGAGGATGAACCAGGGCGCCCCGTACATGTCGTGCAGCGAAAGTCCCATGATGATGCGGGCCGTGCCCTCGCCGAACTGCTGCACGTACGCCTGGGGCGGTTCATGCTGCGGGATGACCGTTCCGATGATGGAAGTGGCGGCCATGAGCGCCAGCAGCACAATGGTCAGCTTGACCGAGGCCAAGAAATCGGATATTTTGCTCATTCTATTCCAAAGGTTACGAGTTCAATTCCATTTTTCGGGCAACTCGCCCCACCATCGCGCGTTCGAATCCCCTCTGCCGGAGTGCACTGGACGGATAGGATGGAGTAAGGTTCCTTCGAACAGTGAAGGAGTGAAAATTAACATGGCCGGAGGCGCGCTTACAATCCCTTGCGACGGAATCGCGCGAACAAAATGCGGGCACAAGGTTTTCCGCCGGCCGTCTTGAGTGACTTCTAGCACTATTTCCCGGTTTAAACAAAAAAATGTCCACTGTAAAGCCAGCGGACATTTGCGCGAACATGGAGGATCACATGATAGACGCACGCATACTGCGCGAACAGCTTGATGTGGTGGCCGAGAAAATACGGCAGCGGCGGATGACGCTCGATCTGAATGTTTTCCGGGACCTTGACGAGAAGCGGCGTTCCGTCCTCGCGCGCAGCGAAGCGCTCAGGCACCGGAGGAACACCGTTTCCGACCGCATCGCGGAGCTGAAAAAGGCTCGCGAAAAGGCCGACGATCTCATTGCCGAAATGAAGGAAGTGTCCCAGGAAATCAAGAATCTGGAAAAGGACCTGGGCGAAATCGAGGCCGGCCTCGGCGACTTCCTCATGACCGTGCCCAATATTCCCGATCAGTCCGTTCCGGTGGGGGCGGATGAAAAAGACAACCCGGTGTATCGCACGTGGGGGGAAAAGCCGGTTTTCGATTTCGAACCGCAGGCCCACTGGGACCTCGGACCACGTTTGGCCCTGCTGGATTTCGAAAGAGGGGCCAAGATCACCGGCGCCCGTTTCACGCTCTACCGGGGCGCGGGGGCACGGTTGGAGCGGGCCATCTTCAATTTCATGCTGGACCTGCACACCGACCATCACGGATACACGGAAATATTCCCGCCGTTCATCGTCAACAGCCAGAGCATGACCGCCACGGGGCAGCTTCCCAAATTCGCCGCCGATCTTTTCAAGCTGGAGGGGTTGGACTATTTCCTCATCCCCACGGCGGAAGTCCCCGTCACGAACATCCATCGGGACGAAATCCTGGCTGAAAAGGATTTGCCGATCTGCTACGCGGCCTACAGCGCCTGTTTCCGTTCCGAAGCGGGGTCCTACGGGAAAGACACCCGCGGGCTCATCCGGCAGCACCAGTTCAACAAGGTGGAACTAGTGAAGTTCACCACGCCGGAAACCTCGTTCGACGAACTCGAGAAGCTGCTCCGGAACGCCGAGCAGGTTCTGAGGGAACTGGGGCTGCACTACCGGGTGGTGGTGCTGTGCACGGGCGACATGGGATTTTCCTCGGCCAAGACGTTCGACATCGAAGTGTGGCTGCCGGGACAGGGGGCATACCGGGAGATTTCCTCCTGCAGCAACTTCACCGACTTTCAGGCCCGACGGGGCAACATCCGATTCAAGCGGGAGGGGGAGCGCAAAACGGAGCTGGTCCATACCCTCAACGGCTCCGGTCTGGCCGTGGGGAGAACGCTGGTGGCCATTCTGGAGAATTATCAGCAGCCGGACGGTTCGGTGGTGGTACCGGAAGCATTGCGGCCGTACATGGGAGGACTGGACGTCATTCGGCCGGACTCCGGCCGATAGGATCGTGATGAGAGGTATTCCGAAGACGGTACGCGGCAAAGGCGATGACGATCGGGGAAAGGCGACACCCGCCGGACCCCCGGTTGGTTTTCTGGGCGGCCTCCGTCATGGGATGGCCGCTCACCTGTCATCGGCCGGCCGATCCGGAAATGACTGCGGAAGGATCCTTCACGTCCGGGCCGTCCGTAGTTGTCCGACGCGTCGATAGAGCGGAGTGGAGCCCGCAGGGATGGTTACAGTCCCCGGGCTTTTTCCATCGACTCCTCCCTCTTTTTGCAATCGATGCAATAAGTGGTGACCGGACGCGCTTCAAGGCGTTTGAAGGAGATGTCCCCCCCGCACTTTTCGCAAATACCGAAGGTCCCGTCTTCGATGCGCTCCAGCGCCTCCTTGATCTTGCCGATGAGCTTTCGCTCCCTGTCCCGGATGCGAAGCGTGAAGTTGCGGTCGGACTCCAAGGATGCGCGGTCCGTAGGGTCGGGGAAAGACTCCACATCACCCGTCATGTCGTTGACCGTGTCGTCGACGTTCGTCAACAGCTCTTGCATCCGCCGTTCCAAAAGGTCTTTAAAGAAGTCGATCTGTTCCTTTTCCATAGTGACCCACCACGCTTGAAATAGCTTCTTCCCCCGAATCTTCCTCAATGGGAGATTGCCTCAGTGCGATGTCTCCCAACGAAAGGTCGGATCGAATAGGCCGTCAATCCTTCTGCTTTTTTCCGAACCTTCCGAAAAGATTCCAATAATGGTGCTTTTCGTTAACCTTCTCTCCTTCAAGTTCCGCAAGCTCGTGCAGGAGTTCTTCCTGTCGAGGGGTAAGGCTCGTGGGGGTATGCACGTCCACGATGATGATCTGGTCCCCTCTCCCCATACCCCGCAGGTGGGGAATCCCTTTGCTGCGCAGACGTATGATGCCCCCCGGCTGGGTGCCCCTGGCGATGGTGACGGTTTCGGACCCTTCGAGCGTGGGGACTTCCAGCTCCGAACCCAGAGCGGCCTGCGGGAAAGAAACGGGCACTCTGCAGATAACGTCCTCGCCGTCCCGTTCGAAAAATTCATGCGGTTCCACGAAAATCTGAATGTAGAGGTCACCGGGAGGGCCGCCGTTGCTGCCCGCCTCGCCCTCTCCCTTGATCCTCAACCGATTGCCGCTCGCGACTCCCGGTGGGATGTGCGCCTTGATCTTTTTGGAAACCTCCACGCGCCCGAAGCCTTTGCAGGCCATGCAGGGGTGGCGGATGATGCGGCCGGTGCCGCGGCATTGACCGCAGGTGGTGCTGATCCGGAAAAATCCCTGGCTTCTGGTCACCTGCCCCCTGCCGCCGCAGGCCTGGCATATCTCGGGCTCATGGCCGGGTTCCACGCCGGAACCGTTGCACTGCCCGCACGGAGCAAACTGCGGTACGTCGATGTCCGCTTCCTTGCCGAAAGCGGCCTCAAGGAAAGTGATCTTGAGGTCGTAGCGCAGGTCCATCCCCTGTTCGGGACGCACCCGCGAACGGGGCCCGGCGCCGAATCCGAAAAATTCTTCGAAAATGTCGCTGAAAGAAGAGAAAATGTCGTCGAAACCGCGAAAGCCCTGAAAGCCGCTTCCCTGCAGTCCCTCGTGACCGAACTGTTCGTATATCTTGCGCTTTTGCGGGTCGTGGAGAACTTCGTACGCCTCCGCGGCTTCCTTGAAGAACTCCTCGGACTGCGCGTCTCCGGGATTTCTGTCGGGATGATATTTCAGCGCCAGACGGCGGTAGCTTTTTTTGATCTCCTCCTGGGTCGCGTCGCGGCCGACACCAAGAATTTCGAAATAATCACGCTTTCGCATTTATCTATTCTGGGGTTGGTTCGCCGATGATCCGGCGGACGTGTTCGCGTTTCTCTTCTTCACCCGCCTCAGTGAAGGCTTCCAGGGCAAAGCGGTATTTGCCGCGTTCCAGCGCACCGTTTCCCAGCCGCGCCCATTGTTCACGCGACAGCACCCGTCCCAGACGGCGGCCAGCGCTTTTGGCGGCAAAGGCGTCTCCCTCCTCCACCGACTGATCCAGAATGCGCTCCAGGCCTTCCCGATAATCCGCTTTGGCGAAAAATTCCATGGCGTCCGTATCGTTTCCCGCCTCGAGAAATTTCGTCCCCTCGGCGATCATCGCCTGCGCGTTGACATTCCGATCGTTGAGCTGGTCCCGCTTTTTTAGGCAGGTAAGAAGACCGTCCCGTGAACCGGCCATACCGTCTATTCCTCCTGCTCCTCTTCGATGGTAGGGGTGTCGACGGCGGTGCGCTTGTAGAATTCGTCGATTTCCTTGAGGCTGTCGGTGGTGATCAAGCCCGCCGCGATTTCCCGCAACGCGGTGACCACTTCCCTGTTCTTCGATTTAATCAAGGGCTCGGCGCCCTTTTTGAGCTGTCGGACTCGCCTGGCTGCAAGGTGAACCAGTGTGAATCTGTTATCGACTTTTTCGAGGCAATCTTCCACGGTGATGCGTGCCATCGCTTCCTCCATTTATGGGGAAATGCCTCATACCGGCGGCGTTCCCCGGCCGGAAACGCACCCGGCGACAGTAAAACGAGATTATATACACCGTGGGGAATAAATTGTAAAGACATTTTTGGGAAAAGGAGGGCGGGTAGGAAAAGGCGTCTCCCCGGACCGTCGGAAAGCCTTCGGGGCTTTCCGGGAAGGGCTGGGAACTGACGTTATTCGTTCGTTCCTTTGATCTTGCCTCCCTTGGCCAGCTTCTCCTTCAGTTCCCGGTTTTCTTTCCTCAATCCGTTCGTCTGGCTCATAATGGCCGTGTAGCGCTGCTGGTATTCCTGCACCAGCTCCTGGGCCTTGGCCAGCTCGGATCGAATGTAGTCCAGTTCGTCCCTGAGCGCCCGGATTTCCTCCGATGCCAGGGACGGCTCGACTTCCGGGTCGGATTCGGAATCAAGCGTGAGGCCGGACAGTGACGCGGTTTCTTCTTCCTTTTCCGGCGGCACGACGGAGTTCGCGACCTCGCCGTCTTCGGCGGACGATCCTTCCGTTTCCACCACGGCTTCCACGATCATCACTTCCGACGGTTCGTCGGTTCGGCCCTGCTCGCCGGCTGCGGGGCCGGAACGATAGCGCTTGGCATTCTTGAGCGCATCGAGCGCTTCTTTCTTCAGGCCCGCTTTTTCGTACAGCACTCCGGCCTTACGCCACAGCGTCTCCCTCTCCACGTCGAGCAGGTCCGCCTGCTGCATAAACAAAACCCGGAATTCCTGCTCCGCGTCGGCCCAGTTCTCCTTTTGCCGACAGACGTCCAGGTATTCCAGCAAACAATCGTACGCAGGATGACCGTTTTCCAGGGCGCGTCGAAAGCAATCGACGGCTTCGTCGAAAAGCCCCAGCTCCTTGAAACCGATCCCTTTGTGGAAAACGGCGTTCGGGTTTTCATTCTCCGCCTGACTCTCCGTGGGGTCGGGCTGGATCGCCTGAATCTTCCGACCGCTCATCTGCCGGTCGATCCCGTCGAGCTTTTCCTCAAGGTCTATACGGGTTTGTTCGAACCATTCGGTGAAACCGTCGGACGTTTCATGAACCTTCCGCTGAAAATTCTCCAGATTGCGGGAGATCTGGAGGAATATTTTGCGGCTTTCCGCCAGGAGGCCGTGTTCCAGGTAGGTTTCGGCCACCTTGCGGCGGGTTGATACATATTCCTTGATTTCCGTGGTTTGCATTGCTCGGCTATCCTACTAAAAGCCGGCCCGCGTCCAGAATGCGGTAACATTCGCCGTCGTTGTCGCCTTTCACCAATTCACCGCACACGTAGGTGTTCTTGGGGAAGACCCGCAACTCGGTTTCCGTGCCCGAAACCTCTTTGCGCGGCAGATTGTCGGTAATCAATACGCCCCGCTTCTCGTCCAGGCCGAGGAAAAGGATACCGCCGCCGCGCGTGTCGGGCAACCCTTCGACGGAGTCGTTCTGAATAAAAGGGAACAGCGAAGTCTTCAGATCCCTGGCCGACAATCCCTTCCAATCCTCTTCAATCCCGTTTTTGATGCTCCCGAACGGCGGTTTCACGTCCAACATGGAAAGAGCGCCTTTTTTGCGGGCCTTTTTCAGCAACCGCCCGTTGCCCTTGCTCGCTTTCAGAACGTTGCGCCGGTCTATGGCGTATTTCCTGCCGCCCAGCTCGAAGTAAAAGTACTCGTCCGCCAACGGCGCCGATTCGTCGAGATTTCCGTTCTCCAGGCTGAAGTCCGGAAGCGTATCCGAAAGATCCGGGCCTTCGGTTTTATCCGAAAGGGAGGATTCGGCCGAATCCGGCTTCTCCTCGGATAATTCCTTCAGTTCGTCCAGGGAGTCGAGATCGTCGAGGTCCAGGATCTTCTGCTCCGTCTCATCGGTGACGGGTTCGGCGGCAAAAGGTTCCTCCGCGTCGGAGGAGACCTCTTCCAACGGATCGAACACCAAGTCCGATTCCTCCGGGGCAGCATAGTCGTCGGGAGCCGTTTCCGTTTCCCGATTCACCGGTTCCGAGGAAACGGCGGGAGCCCGCATGCCGGCCAGAGCATTTTTGATTTCATTGAGGTCCTTCCCCAATAAAGCGATTTCCGCTATCTCCGTTCCCAGGGTCGACAAGGCTTTGATGTCCGTGCGCAGGGCACGGATGTCCGCGAGATCGGATTTCAGGGACGCGAATTCGGAGCGCAGGATTTCCAGTTCCCGGCGTTGTCTTTCGAAACTGTCGAGGAACGTCGCCAGTTCCTTCTTTATTGTCTGACGCAATTCATCCACCACGGACGTCAAATCAATGGCGGGCGCCGGTGACGCCGTTCCTCCGAATTCGATGATCGACGGTTCCGCGTCGTCTGCGGAGAGACCGTGCGGAGCCTGTCCCTCTTCCTGCCGCACATCCCACATCGGTTCCTTATCGGCATCGTCTTCCATCTCTACGGCCGGTTCGGCCAGGAAGTCGTACTCTTCCTTTTCCGCCGCGACCGGCGTTGGTACTTCCTTTACGGCGGGGTGGGGAAGAGGTTTGACGGGAGCAAGCGAGGCCTTGAACTTCTTGAAGTCGCCGATCTCCTTGTCCACCAGGATTTTTTTGTCCTGGGCGGTGAGGTTGTCGTCTTCCACCACCGCTTCCAGCGCCCGGTATACCGAATTGATGACGGTCAGGGTGTCATTATGGGAGCTCGCCTTCTTGGACTTCAGATAGGCCGTGAGCGAGGAGAGCATCTTGAGCAGCGGAGGTACGATGGAATCTCCGACATAGAGCCGTTTCAACGATTCCAGTTCATGGTTGAATTCGGAAATGGTGTCGTCGCTGATCTCCCAATCGATGGTAAGCATCAGGCCCTTGAGCTCGACCAGAGGCGATGGCCCGCTTTCCTTGAACGAGAAATTCTCGGTCTCGTCCTTGCCGAAAATACTGTCCAGCTTCTCGTCGAGTTCGCTCACAATGGAGCCCGTTCTCTCAGACACTGTGCTCCCCCTGTAAAATATTTTTCTCAATGGCGGAAACGGTGAGTTTAATAATCGTTTTCAACGTGGAAACCACGTTGGCGCCGTTGGTCGCGCTGGCCAGGTAATAGGGCGCTCCAAGCCTGGCGTTGAGATCCTTGGTGAGGATTTCCTCACTGAGGATGGGGATGCCGTTTTGCCCGATGTCGCGCTTGTTGTATTGCAGGACCAGCGGAATCTTAAAAATGTTCTTCTGATAGGACAGAAGGTTCTCGTGGAGGTTCTTCAGGGCGATGATGTTCTTTTTTCGGCGTTCGATCAGCGAGTCGGCGACAAATACCACTCCGTCCACGCCCTTTAATACCAGACGTCTGGTGGAGTTGTACATCACTTGTCCGGGCACGGTGTAGAGTTGGATACGGACTTCGAATCCCTGTATCTTCCCGAGTCCTATGGGTAGAAAATCAAAGAAGAGGGTACGGTCCTCCGTGGTCTTGATGGTGACCATTTCCCCTTTGATCTGCTCGCGAAATCGATTGTAAATGTACTCCAGGTTGGTCGTTTTTCCACTCCGGCCGGGACCGTAATAGACGATCTTGCACTGAATTTCCCGTTTCTTCAAATTGATGAACGCCATGCATCGGCTCCACGATCCTTGGAAGGAGGAAGCGAATCTGCAAACCGTAAGGCTTGACTCCCCGGAGAGCTTCTCATCTCCTGGCGGAAGTATGAATGATCTTCCGCTCAATGAGTTTCTGCACTTTCCCGCAGAGGTCCGCGATCTTCAGTCGGACGAAACCGAGCGAGACCTTTTCCCCGAAGATGGTGCACATCAGAAAATGTTCGCCCACTCGGCTGAAATGGATGCTCTCGCGGTCTCCCTTATGGAACAGCAGGGTGAAATCCTGTTCGCCGATAAGTCGCGCGATTTCGTTGGTGGCGCTGAAGTTGGCCACGGACAAAGCGGCCAGCGAATAGATGTTGTGGTTGACGCGGCCGTTGTCCACGCTGGCCACCACGTTTCCCGCCATGTCGCTCACGAAGACGCAGCTCACGCCGATGGCGATGAGGTCATTGGTCAACGCGTCCTCGATTTGCTCGATAACGTCCTGATTGAGAATGTAATCCATAGTTGACTTCTTCGCCCCGTGATCGTTCCCTGCAATCCGTCCTCGGCAGCGTGCCGCACCTTTTGCCGCTTGATGTGGTGAAGCGTTATTGGATGCTCCACCGTCGGGCTTGCGGCCGATCCTCTAGTTCTGATCGGTATTCGCTTGCAAAACTTAAACCATTTTATGCTTCTCGGAGGGCAGCCCTTTTCCGGGCAGGGGAAAAAAAATCGATGGGCGGGGGCGGTGAAAGGAGGGGAGAGCGAAGCCGGCAACCTGCCGGCTGATGAAACGAAGGCCGCCCAATGGGGAAACCTTCGCCATCGCCGAAAGATGCTACAGAGCGTCGTCTCCGGTTTCACCGGTCCTGATGCGTATTGCGGCCTCAACGGGAAAGAAGAAAATCTTTCCGTCGCCGATCTGGCCGGTTTTGGCGGTTTCGCGGATCGTTTCCACTACTTTTAGCGTGAGGTCGTCCGTGGTGACGATCTCGATTTTCACCTTGGGCAGAAAATCCACCGTGTATTCGGCGCCGCGATAGATTTCCGTGTGGCCCTTCTGCCGTCCGAACCCCTTCACTTCCGAGACGGTCATGCCTTTGATCCCTATCTGGTGCAGCGCTTCCTTCACGTCGTCGAGTTTGTGCGGCTTGATGATGGCTTCAATTTTCTTCATAACGTGCAGCTCCTCTCGCTGGAATCAATGCCGACCCCGTTGTTTTTTTGACTGATTTCATTTCTAGCACAAAAAAAAAGCGAACACCATGCCCCATTCCGGGCATTCAACTCCCGGAAGGACAAAATGGGGTAAGTTCCGCCCCATTCCGCCTTCCCGGGGGAAGTTAAGCGAACGGTGAAACAGAAACGGAATCGAGGGGAAGAATGGAGCGCTTCAGTCGATAAGGCGGGAGAGGATGGCGTTCTTTTGCTTCAGTTCGCTGATTAATCGATCCTGGTGGTGGAGTCGTATGCTGGATCGTACGATGAGATACCCGCCGAGCACCAGCAGCGCGATGTTGATCAGGAGCAGCGGGAGGAAAAAATGCATCACCCGGCTCAGATCGTAGTAGCGGGAAGTAACCACCAGCAAACTCAGTACGGACATGGGAAGCACGAATACGGTGATTCCCGTGCGCATTACGGCCAGCGAGGTACGTTTTTCGGCCAGCAGGAGCTGCACTTCGTTGATGATGATGGCTTGGCTTTCCTGCGGTTCGGGCGGCTTTTCCAGGATAACCGGTTGCCCGCCCCTGGGTCGGTTCTCCTGTTCCTGCTTTTCCTCGCGCTTCATCCGAACTCCTCGTGAAAGAGCTGCAATTTCGAGTACACTATACATCGGCACCGGGGGGATTCTCAACAGCGGAAAGAGAAGGAATCGGGGACTCGAATCGTAAGGAGGAGATTAAATCGTCGATGATGAACGGGGCATTCCCTAATGGAAAAGGACATGCGGCTGACTATGATCGCCGAAGAACATCGCTATGATGATCCCATAAAACGGGATACTCAAGGCATAGCTGGAGACTCCTCTTAGGCGCTCACTCCCAACCTTTTCAGCCGAAAGTCAGTGACGGAGAGGAATGGAGTTCACCACATCTTCAACCAAGTCCCGATTTTACTCTATCAAGAGGCGGGGAAACCACAACCAAGCGAAGGCTGTCGCGGTAAAATTCAAGCGACTTGCCCGTGTCGTCTACGCCGACTGTCGATACGGTGATTCGCGGTCTCATGCTTTAATCCTCTTCTCTGAGCCGTTTGCGGCGCACAAGCTCGGTCTCGGAAGGGGGATCAAGCGCGAAAGATCCCGTCTTGACTTCTCCCGCGCGCGCATATGAGGCAACGATGACTCCGTTTGGTGAAATCGCGCTTTCGAGCATTTTGAACCCGGCCGGGATAGTGCCTTCGGCAAAAAGGCGTTTGCCCCTGCCGAGGGTGATGGGGAATATCTTCAGCCAGAACTCATCAACCAGGTCATGCTTCAGAAGCGTTTGAATGAGATTGCCACTGCCGTAAACTTGCAATTCTGGGCCGCCCTGTGCCTTGAGTTTTTTTATTTCCTCTACAACATTCCCCTTTATTTGGTTTGAATTGCTCCACTCAAGGTTTAAGGGAGAGTTGGAGACGACATACTTTTTTACGCTATTGATGCCGGGCCATTTATCTTCATGGTACGGCCAGTATCCAGCAAATATTTCATACGTTTTTCTCCCCAGTAAAAGGTCGAACGGCCTGCTCATTTGCTCGATCATCACTTTGCCGAGGAAGTCATCAAAGTAGGGAAAGACCCACCCACCGTGCTTGAATCCTCCTGTTTGATCTTCTTCAGGCCCGCCCGGGGCTTGCATGACGCCGTCTAGAGTTATGAACTCGAGGACAATGATTTTTCTCATATTATTTTCCCTCGTAAGCATGCTTTAGGGCCGCAATATCAAACTTCTTCATCTGGAGAAACGCTTTGGTCACGCGCGCTGTCTGCTCGGGCGTACCCTTCGTCATCATTTCACCCATTGCGGTCGGCCAGACTTGCCACGAAAGACCGTACTGATCTTTTAGCCAACCGCACTGCTCTGCCTTCGGATCGGCGGAGAGTTTCGCCCAGTAGTAGTCTATTTCCGCCTGTGTTTCGCAAGGGATCAAAAAAGATATCGCTTCGTTGAAAACAAACCCATGCTCCCCGGCGCTGTCCATAGCTGCAAACCACTGACCATTGAGCATAAAGTCGGAAAACAGTAAGGCGCCTTCCTTTTCCGGATACTGGCCTTTGCCGTAGCGAACCACGACCCCTCGTTTCGAATTCTTGAACACCGACAAGTAGAAATCGACTGCTTCTTCCGCTCGGCCGGCGACAGCTCCCTCAAACATCAGCGATGGAACGATCATGGGCCTTTCCCCGCCTTTGGGATTCGAAAGGATCAGTTGCCATGAAAGTCCATATTTATCCTGTATCCAGCCATATCGCTCGCTGAAAGGGTACTTATCAAGCGGCATGAGTACAGTGCCCTCTTGAGAGAGTTCCCCCCACAGCGCATCAAGATTGTTTCCCGCGTTCTTATCTTTCGACGCCTCGAAATTTACAATAAATGATATCGAGGGGTTGAACGTGAAAAGCGGGCCAGCGTTGATGGCCATAAAGGGTTGTCCGTTCAGTTCCAAAGAAATGACGTCGCAATCTCCCGTCGGCGTTGGGACCTCCCGGATCGTTGTTATGTTCGTGATTTTGGAATTGGGGAAAATGGTGGTGTAAAACCTGGCCGCTTCCTTAACGTCTTTATCGAACCATAAATGGGGCGTGATTTTTTGCACAGTCGCCTCCAAGCCTTTGGAGTTCAAGGCTTTCCGTCGCCGCCAAAAACGTCTTGGCGCTTCCTGAAAACACTGACCAAATTATAAACTCTAGCGATTTGGCAAACACCACTCCTTATTAATCTCGCATAGTCTCGCAAGCATATCTTCGTACTCTTTGTTAATTGCCGCTCTTTCCGTCAGGTCGATAGGATGGATCATGTATCCATGAGGGCCGGGCATAATGACAAAAGGATACATGCCGGGAAGTCCAACGATCCCAAACCAGGTCGCACCTCCGACTTTGATGCCACCGATGTCTTCATTTGTAACATTGGGAGCATAGTACATGACATGAGGGTAATTTATGGTCATGACCCCGTCGCTCACTTCCGGGTTGAAGTACGTTCTCAGTATTGGCGACAGCATGTACGAGACGCCGGCTCGTTCCGGTGCTTTATAGTATCCTGTCTTGTAACGGTCTTTGATGGTATCCTTTAGCTCTCCGGGAGGAGTCCCCTTGGCCTGCATCTCCGCCGCGTCAAAGAAGACCCGCATCTGCGCCTTGGCGCCTGCCGCATCAAAGGAAATCGGGTAGAGAATATCATCTCTGTATTCCGTCAACGGCCAAGAGCCTCGGAATGCGTCATCGCCGGTTCGAGCGACAAAGGCGTGGAATCCATTTGTTCCCTCACGTGCTACTTCAAAGCCCTTGTCAGGATTTAGCATATATACCGTCGCATTCTCCCTGAGATGGGGAGGCAACGCGCTCAGCGCAAGCTGAATTTCCAGATCGCGCGGCAACGGCTCTATTTTATTCAGCGCCTTGCCGGTAGGTTTATCTTCCGCGCTCGCTATGACCGTAGACAACACAACCCCCACCAGGACGATAGCAAGCAATTTCAAGAAATCCCTCATACGTCCTCAGTTGGCGGAGACATCGTTGGTTTCAATCTTGTTCACCATGGCGGACGCTCCATTTGGCGATGAATATTCGCGTATAAATCACCCTTTATCTCCACCGGCTTGATTAACCGGCTGCTTGGCCGGCAACTTGGTGAAGCTGCGGCGTCGCAGAGCCGGGCCGCCTTCACTATTGCTTCCTGGCGACGGTCATCTCCATCATTTTCTCTTCCTTGCCACCCTTGGAGGTAATGTACATTTCATACCTCAGAGTATTGTCATCCACGATACGGGTCACGCTGCGCCATACGGAGGGGCCTCGAACCGGGTCGTTATAGGCGCATTCCTGTGTGATGGTTTTGCCATCCGCGCTGGCGGTCCCCTCGAAATAGTAAATGCCGGTGCTCATCGAATCGATCCAGGTCGAGACATACTTCTTAGTATGATTGTCATACCCTATAAGGTTGATTCCATCGAACGTATTTCCCATCATCTCACCGGTATACTCTTGTTGCAAATAACGCCCGTTCAGGATCATCTTCTGTTCGCAGAAGCCGGCTGATTCCATAGGTGGCTTGTCCGGCTCCATCCATCCCTTGCTCTTGGTGGTCCAGCTACCCGCCATCTTCGCCAATTCCCTATGCTGGGCGCCCGGAGTTCCCAACTTGCTGTAGATCTCCATCGTTGCCTGCATGTCCATCTTGCCTTCCTGCTTCTTTTCTTCGGCCATCTCAAATCTCCTTGTTTATCAGCAACCCCGGAATCAACGTAGAGCGCAGTCTCTCCAGTAGTTGGATTGTCCGAGAAGTTTTCTGCGGCTTTTACATTTTATCATGTCACTGCTGGGAATATATAAGGTACGTTGTGTATTTTGCAGCAGGGACACAGAATTTTCTATAGAACGAGCCGGAGCCTGATTGAGGGAAGCGGTTGGCGAATGAGGAAAAGTATTTTATAGGGCGGGTCAGAAGAGTACTCTGGAAAAGGCTTTTATAAGGGAATTCGAGGGGAAAAGTGGCAAAGTCTTCTTAAGGGAATATGCAGTACCGTCGCTCGTGAGTACCCTGCCTTGGGCGAAAACTTCTTCACTTGGCGCGGAAAAACGTAATCTCAGGCGGGTTCGATGGATTCGGCGAGTTGGCGCAGCACCTTGAGCGACTCCATGGCCTCCTGCTCGTCGAGCCGGTTGATGGCGAAACCCGCGTGAATGATGACGTATTCGTCAACCTTCACGTCCGGCAGGAGCAGGGTGGAGATCCTCATGGTGTTGCCGGCCATGTCCACCAGGGCGAAATTTCCGTCGATTTCCGTTACTCGGGCTGGCACTGCAAGGCACATGAATCGTTCATTCCTCTTTTTCGGTCCGTTCGGGAGACCATTCCCGCCGTTGTGCGGCGGCGTGGAGATCGTAGCCTTCACGAAGGGTGAGCGTGGCGCCCCATTGCCGAAGCTCGTTGAGCACCATGGTTTCCATCCCGTCGAGGCTCTCGAAGACCGGCACGGAAAGTTCCAGCCCCCACGGGGAGATGTCCTCGGGTTCCACTCCCACGATCACCGTTTCCGGCAGACTGCCCATTACCCCGGCCAGGGTGAGGCATTCGAGAAGGTCGGCCTGGTGGAGGGAGTTTTTCTGGCGCAGCGCATAGGGAATTTCATCGTAGGAGAAGCGGTAGAGGTCGCCGGGGACCCCCTTGTTCTTCACCGCGTCGATCACCAGCAGCTTGTCGGCGGCGGTGATCATCCCCATCAGCTTGAGCCCCTGGGTGCCGCCGTCGATAATATCCACGTTGGGTGGAACATCGTACTTGGCGTTCAGTCGTTCCACCATGCGTACGCCCACGCCTTCGTCCTTGAGCAGGACGTTTCCCACGCCCAGCACCAGGATGGCGGGCCGTTCCGCTTGTGAAGCACCCTGCCGCGTCTCTTTTTCCTTCGATTGCATGGTTTCCACACGGACCGTGTCGGTTGAAAAGGAAGGCGGGGTGTCCCCCGCCATTCCTTGAGTGCGTGAGAGTGAACGCCCTCCCCGGGAGGAGGTTCACCCCTATGATCGCAACTACGTATCGACCGCCGGAGGAGCCGCTACACCACCCTGACTTTGTATACCTCGTTGGTATGCGGGTCAATCACATGCACCGCGCAGGCGAGGCAGGGGTCGAAGGCGTGCACCGTACGCAGGATTTCCAGCGGCTGCTTGGGGTCCGCGACCGGCGTTCCGATGAGCGCTTCCTCCACCGGCCCCAGTTTGTCCTTTTCACAGCGCGGCCCGAGGTTCCAGGTGGAAGGCACGACCATCTGGTAATTGTGAATCTTCTTGTCCTTCACGTCGATCCAGTGGCCGAGAGCCCCTCGCGGCACGTCGTTCAGCCCCGCGCCCATACCGTCCTTCCACTTCCACGACTGGTAGGTCTTGGGAACGCCGTTCTTGGTCATGTCGATGAGGGTGTTGGTCCAGTCGACCATGGCTTCGGCGATGATGGCCGTTTCCAGCCCGCGCGCCGCGGTGCGGCCCAGCGTGGAGAAGAGCGCCTCGGGTCCCACTCCCAGCTTGCCCAGCGCGTCGTCCACGACTTTCTTGACCTTGGGGTTGCCCTTGCCGTAGGCCACCAGCACCCTGGCCAGGGGGCCCACTTCCATGGGTTCGCCGTCGTAGCGGGGCGCCTTGAGCCAGCTGTAGCGGTCGTTCAGATCCAGGGAGGTGAACTTCGGCTTGGTTTCGCCCTTGGCGGGGTGCAGCGCGCCGTTTCCTTCATACCAGGAGTGGCGTACGTGTTCCGCGATCTTGGTCACGTCCACGTCGCCCACCTTGGCGATGTTCCGCTTCATGATGGTGCCGCGGGGGAAGAAGAGGCTCCCCGGTTCCTCGGTCGTCTGAGGGAACTCGCCGTAGGCCATGAAGTTGGTGGTCCCGCCGATGCCCGCCCAGTCCTTGTAGTACCCGGCGATGGCCAGCAGATCGGGGATGTATACGCTGTCGATGAATCCCTTCACTTCGTTGAGCAGGAAGGAGAACTCGGCCAACCGGGAGGCGTCGAGGTCCCGAACGCAAGTGACCCCGCCGACCACCAGGCTCTGGATGTGCGGGTTCTTGCCCCCGAAGATGGCCATGAGCTGTGCGGCCTTCACCTGAATCGATAAGCAGTCGAGGTAATGTTTGACGCCGATGAGGTCGATTTCCGCCGGAAGCTTGTAGGCGGGATGGCCCCAGTAGGCGTTGGCGAACGGACCGAGTTGTCCGGATTTGATGAAGATGTTGAGTTTTTCCTTGAGCGCCACGAAGTCGTTCACGCCCGCGTTGGGGCTCCCCAGGCTCTGCGATATTTCCGCCGCCTTCTTGGGATCCGCTTCCATGGCTTTCAGCAGGTCGACCCAGTCAAGGGCATGGAGATTGTAGAAATGGACGGGGTGGTCGTGGAGATACTGGGCGCCCATGATGAGGTTCCGGATGAGCCGGGCGGCGTCCGGTATGGTCACATCCATGGCGGCGTCCACCGCCCTCACCGAGGCCAGGCCGTGCACGTAGGTGCACACGCCGCAGGCCCGCTGGGTGAAGAGCCACGCATCGCGCGGATCCCTGCCCTGCAGGATCACTTCGATCCCCCGGAACAGCGTGCCGGAACTCCAGGCGTTTTTGACTTTGCCGTTTTCCACCTCCACTTCTATCCTGAGGTGGCCTTCTATTCTGGTAATCGGATCTACGACGATTCTTTGTGCCATCAATATTCCTCCCTAGTAACCCGTCCTGTGCGCTACTTCTTCACGTAGAAGGGGGTCATCTTGTCCCAGAACGCGGGTTCGGAACACCCGATGCAAGGATGCCCCGCTCCGATGGGCCAGTTGGTGCCCTGGTTCCACTTGACGAGCGCGCAGTTGTTGTGCGTCTCCGGACCCTTGCATCCCATCTCGTACAGGCACCAGCCCTTCTGGGCGGAATCGTCGCCGAATTCCTTGACGAAGTTGCTCTCCTCGTATTGCGCGCGGCGGGGACAGGTGTCGTGGATGAGCATGCCGTAGGCCCACAGGGGACGCCCCAGCATGTCCAGTTCCGGGAGTTTCCCCAGCAGGAGGTAATGCGCGATGGTGCCCACGATGTTGATGGAGTTGGGAGGGCACCCGGGAACGTTGATGGTGTTGATGCCTAATAACTCCTTGACGCTTTTGGCTTCGCTCGGGTTGGGCGAGGCCACCGGCAGGCCGCCGTACGAGGAACAGGTCCCCACGCAGATGGTGGCCATGGCCTTGGGGATGATCTCCTTGGCGATGTCCATCATCTCGCGGCCGTTGATGGTGCCGTATCCCTTCTTGGTGGGGATGGAGCCGTCCACGAGACAGAAGAAGTTCTTCTCGTTCTTCTTGACCGTGTCCAGGAGGATTTCCTCGGTCTGCTGCCCGGAGGCGGCCATGACCGTCTCGTAGTAATCGAGGGAGATCATCTGGAACAGCACCTGCTCGATGGACGGATTGGTGGTGCGCAGCAGCGACTCGCCGCACCCGGTACACTCGGCGAAGGAAAGGTACACCACGGGGGCGCGTTTCTTGATGACCGCTTCGGCCATTCTGGGAATCATGGCCGGCGAGAGTCCCAAAGCAGCGGTCAACATGCCGCAATATTTCATGAAATCGCGGCGCGACACACCTCTACGAGCCAACTCGTTTTCAAAAGTTTCAACTTTTGCCATCAACTACCTCCTTGATAGTTACTGAAAAGTCATCAAAAAAGCCAAGTCGCGGCGAAACGGCGTATCTTCCCTATCCGAATGGGGCAGTTAGCGAGGAGCGTTCCATTTTTCAATAGCTGCGGAAATGACCGAAGATCAGTGCTCGGAGGTACTTAAAGAATTGAAAGCAGCCCAATTCGGGAAAAAACATTGTTATTCTTTTCACCCGTACTGTTTTGTATACACCCTTCCCGCCTGATCTTGCAATAGAAATGTTGTCTAACGGCCATCCCCTCTCCTGTTGACAACCCGACGGCGGCCGCCTACTGTGATGAAAAGATTTTTATCCCCTGACAATGAAAAACGGTGAAACAGCCTCTATGCCTCTTACTTCCGGTTTCCTGGTGGCCATCGTAGGCCGCCCCAACGTCGGCAAATCGACGCTTTTCAATCGATTGTCCCGTTCGCGCAAGGCCATCGTCGACGATTTGCCCGGCGTGACCCGCGATCGAAATTATGAACTCGTCACCTATGGCGACCGCACCTTCACCGTCGTCGACACCGGCGGGTTCGAGCCGGTCACCGAAAATCCCATCCTCGTGCAGATGCGGGAGCAGGCCGTGCTCGCCGTGGAGGAGGCGGACCTCGTCGTTTTCATGGCCGACGGCCGGGAGGGTCTCACCCCCGGGGACCGGGAAGTCTTCCAGCTTCTCCGTTGCTCGGCCAAACCGGTGCTCGTCGCGGTCAATAAAATCGACGGCCCCGAACACGACGATCTCATGCTGGAGTTTCACGAAATGGGGGCGGAAACGCTCTTTCCCCTCTCGGCTTCCCACGGGTACGGCATCCCTTCTCTGCTGGACGAGATCGTCGCTCATCTTCCCGAACCCTCGGCGGCTGAAACCGGGGAGGAAGAGGGAATCATCCGGCTGTCCGTCATCGGCAGGCCCAACGTGGGCAAGTCGTCGCTCATCAACGCCGTCCTGGGCGAGAACCGGCTGCTGGTGAGCGAAATACCCGGGACCACCCGCGATACCATCGATTCCGTGATCAAAATCGAGGACCGCACGTTCGTGCTCACGGATACGGCGGGGATCCGGCGCAAATCGAAGGTAGCGGAAAAACTGGAGAAGTTCACCATCATCCGGGCGCTCAAGGGCATCGAACAAAGCCATGTGGCCGTGGTGGTCATGGACGCATCGGAAGGCGTGACCGATCAGGACGCCAAAATCGCGGGCTACGCCTACGAACGCGGACGCGCCGTGGTGCTGGTGCTCAACAAGTGGGACCTCGTCCCCCCGGAGATGCGCAACAAGAACCCGTTCCTCGACCAGATCGAGCAGCGGATGAAGTACCTCGCCTTCGCGCCCATCGTCACCACTTCGGCCCTCAGCGGCAAACGGGTATCGAAGATATTCGGCGCGGTGAAGGACGTATACGCCCAGTATACCACCCACATCGCCACCGCGGCGCTGAACCGCATGCTGGAAGACACCGTGCAGCGCCACACGCCCCCCCGCTACAAAAACCTGACGGTCAGGCTCAACTACATCACCCAGTCGGACACCATGCCCCCCACGTTCACCATATTCACCAACCGTCCCGAGGGGGTACATTTCTCCTATCAGCGTTATGTGATCAATCGGATTCGAGAATATTTTAGTCTGGACTTGACCCCGATAAAATTAATATTCAGGGCGAAATCGGATTCCCATAAAAAAGGAAGGAAAAAATGAGAACGATGCTTCGCACTCTTTCCATTATTTTCCTCGTGGGCCTTGCTTCCTCTCTGTTTTCGCCCTGCGCGGCGATAGGAGCGGAAGAGGAAATCCGCATCGGGGTATATCTTCCCATGACCGGCTCGGTGGCCGCGTTCGGACAGATGGCCTGGGCGGGCGTTCAGGTAGCCCACCAGATGGAGCCCAACGTGCTGGGCCGTCCGGTTCGACTCTTCCTGGTGGATGAGAAGAGCGACAAGATCGAAGCGGCCAACGCGGTGAGCAGGCTTATTACCAAGGAGAAGGTGCAGGCCATCATCGGGTCCGCCACCAGTTCCGATACCCTGGCCGGGGCGCCCATCGCCGAAGAAGCCAAGGTCCCCATGATCACCCCCACCGCCACCAATCCGCTGGTCACCCAAAATAAAAAGTACATCTTCCGCGTCTGCTTCATCGACCCCTTCCAGGGAAAAGTCGCGGCCCGTTATGCCTATGAAAACCTCAAGGCGCGCCGTGCGGCGGTGCTGACGGACATCGGCCAGGACTACAGCGTGGGGCTGGCCAACTTCTTCAAGGAAGAGTTCAAGAAACTGGGCGGCGCCATCGTCGCCGAGACGTTCTGCCAGACCAACGATCAGGATTTCTCGGCCCAGCTCTCCTCCATCAAAGCCGCCAACCCGGACGTGATTTATCTCCCCAACTACTATACCGAGGACGCTCTGGCGGCTCGCCAGGCCAAGGAACTCGGGATAACCACTCCGCTCCTCTCCGGCGACGGGGCTCAGGCGGACGAACTACTGAAAATCGGCGGGAAAGCCGTGGAAGGGCTGGCCTTTACCGGCCATTTCCACAAGGATAGCGCGGAAACGCCCGTCAGCAAGAAGTTCGTGGCCAAATTTCAGGCGGAGAAAAAGGAAGACCCCAGCGCGTTCAATGCCTTGGGCGCCGACGCCTATCTGCTGCTGCTGGACGCCATCAACCGCGCCAAGAGTGTGGATGGCGACAAAATCCGCGCGGCCCTGGCATCGACCAAGGACTGGGAAGGAGTTTCCGGCAACATCAGTATCGATAAAAACGGAAACGCCGTAAAGAGCGTGGTCATCCTGAACGTGAAGAATGGAGCGTTTCACTACCTCACCACCATCAAGCCGTGATGGCTGGTAATTTAAGCTGCTGATTTTCGTTCGTGGAAATGATACGTGCGGGGGAATCTCTTCCCCCGCGCCCCCTGTGGAGTATTTCTCACTGCGTTCGAAATAACCCCCGCGCGACAACACTCCTTTGCGCTCGTCATTCCGGCGAAAGCCGGAATCCAGGCATTTTTCCTTCTCGTTCCCAGTTTGCCCTTGGGGACGCAAACTGCGGGAGGGGAGCCGGGCTCCCCAACAGAAAAAGGCATTGCCAAGTACAACTTGGTAACGAGGGGAAAATTTCGCTGACCAAACAAGGGGGCCGCTGTCATTTCGAACGGAGCGCAGCGGAGAGAGAAATCTCGATACATTACGTCCTCGCGCCGAGTGAGATTTCTCGCTAGTAGTGAGGGAAGATATCAAAAAGCAAAACCTGACCACATTTCTCATTTAACTTCTTTTACCATCCGCTCCAATGAGTCAGCGAAGCTGACGAACTCCGCGTTGACCTTGCGCAGATCGTCTACCAAATCATCATACCGAGGATAAAGCCGCTGAATTTCTTGCGGTGATTTGCTTTTGTTTTCATCAATGGCAAGCTCAGCGAAATACCACCGCCGAAACTTAGCTTGCCACTGAGTGAGATGCGGCCTGAGCCCCTCATTGAGTGCTCTCATTAGCAGTTCCACAACCTTGCGCGCGTCGTCACATTCGTGAAGCCTATCGGCGGGTATGCTCTTTGCCAAGTCGCGCAACACACCAAATAGTTGATACCAAGAGTTGTAGACTTCAACGATGACATCCAGCCCCTCTTGAAAGGGCAGGCCAACCTTGCGGCTCTTAATCTCGACCCAAGCCTGATGAGCGACGCGCTTTGTTTCAGTGTCGGGACAAATCGTCCACTCTGCCCCTTTAAACGTCAGTTTGATGGATTTCGTGCGAAAGCCTTTCAACAGTTTGCGTCGAAGCCGTGGTATGAACCACCAAGCAACAATCCCGACCAAAAACGCTATTAAAAGCCACAAAACACCAATTCGCAACTCGAATCCCCAGCCATTCCAGTCGAGAAGGCTCAGGTCCATGGGACCGACGGGTGGCATCCCTGATTGCGTTATAATAGCTGGCGAGATGGTTGTCATCTGAGCAATTAAGTAGCTCATGATCGACTCCTGACAATTCGGGGAGCTGAGTTTTCAATTTTTCCCTTCTCACGAGATTTATTCTTTGCCATGTCAATGACGCTTCGCAAAATATTTGCGTCTTCTGTCCAGTCGATGAAGTGAGCGTACCCGCTCGCAATGTTTGCGTATAGACGATCTGGTACAAACACCTTGCCATCGATATCCCTTGGATTCGTCGGAAGACAGATGCCGAGGAGAGCATGCTCTTTGTTGAGCGTCATATGAATTTCCCAGTCAATCCAGCGACGCTTCCAAGACTCGGCTCCGCAAAGAACGATCGTGATGGAACTCCCGGTTATATGTTGCTCTCGAATCACTCGCTGTTGGTAATCCGTATCATCGCTGTCGATTCGCCGTTCTATTGATCTATCCGTGACAATGTCATAGCCGTCGCCGAATAGGTTTGTGAACCGGTCGAAATATGCTTGATCACGGTCGTGGTGATAGCTGACGAAAACCTTGGGTTTCGTTGGAATTGTCAAACCAGAGGGACCAGAAGGCCACTGTCCTAACTGGTTGTCACCAAGGCTTGTCATGAGGACATCCCCTTATCGCTGGCCAAGAGCGATTTTTAGGGTTTTTTCAAACTCCGTTACAGAACTGAATTGCAGTGCCGCCGTTGCCCGTTTTCCGAGCACTCGCTCATTCAGAATCTTGCTTTGCGCTTTGTATAAACGAGCGAAAGTATCGACAGCCGTCTCACCCCTGAGTCGTGGCCACTCAAAAAGGTACTCCGGAAGGGATGCATCTTCCTGGTCTGTTAGGCAAGTGATTACCCTTGGCGCTTGTCGCGCAACGCCGATTTCGAATGGAACCCACCAGGAGCCTTGCGTATTCTGTGTGACTACAGCGAGCAGGTTTGTGCATCTATTTATTCGGTCCACAAGCAAAGCCGTTATTGCGGCCGTTCTCTGTGCTTTGTTCACATCTCCGTCAATCTCGTCTATGTATACGGGGATGTTATGATAATCGTGCAGACGCTTCGCGACCTTCTGAGCCAATGCATTGTCTTTAGTTCTGTGGGAGATAAATACTGGCATAAACAGTCTCCTTTTACTATGACTGGTTCACGAAATCACGACTGGGCCATGTAATCGATGGTGGTTTTCGCTTCGCTCTACCCATCTCACACTGATGTTTTCCTGAGCGAGATTTCAAAATCAACATAAATTGAATCTATCTTTTTTGTCAATGAATTTGCTGAATTCCGAAGAGGTGCGGGGCGGGGGAGGAGCGCCCTCACCCTACCCTCTCCCAGAGAGGCTGTCGATAAAGCCTTTTCAAACGTCACCCCGGTGAAAGCCGGGGTCCATAAGTGCCTGAAAAGACTGGATTCAGGCTTCCGCCGGAATGACGAATCACGTCGAAACGCTCGTTTATCGACACCCTCCAGAGGGAGAGGGAAAGATCGCCGCGGCCGACGGGGAGGGGGTTCCTGGTATCAGATCTTGTCTTCTAATTTTTCTCTTTCTCGTTGAACAGTCCAACCCATGGTGGAGTAATGGAGCCTGAATTGCGCGGCTCAAAAGCAAGACTTGTTCTCGATTCTCAAGCTTCAAGGGGTGCAGCGCTTTTTGCACCGATCCTGTGCAAGCCTGTTCTGACAATCTACGTATTTGCCTGGACCGCCTCCGCGTGAATTTTCAGACCGAGAGCATCGATAACTTCAAGTATTGTGTGGCTTGCCTTTTGAAACCCCGTTGGCGGGCAGGGGTCAGATCATAGGCTCTTAGGCGCATGCGGCTTGGTAAATAACAGGTCGGTATTTTGGTGAAGGAATCGGTTTGTTTTCCGCCCGGGCAGCTCGCAGCCACAGATTTTTAGCTATTTGAACCTCATGGAGGGCCTCTTCAGGAGTCCGACCAAAAGCAGAACAAGCTTCCAAATCAGGTATATCGGCTATATATCCGTTGTCATTTTCAGAATAGAAAATGTTTATATGATAATCTTTCATTCGTCCTCCTTCAGCTCCAAGCCGTGGCGTTCGACCAATTTTAAAAACTGGCGCATCTGGTATGGCTTTGCTTGTCCTTTCACCTCCTGGAGATTGACAAGCTCCGGAATGTAATGTCAGGATGCACGAAAATATGGTGACTACCCTCAGTCCGGGAAAGCCGAAACCCAAATCCTTCCACCATATCTATCATATCGGAAAAACGAATATTTTTCGATCCGTTGAGTATCTTTTGCAATATTCTGCGTTTTATCACCACACCATGCATCCTGGATGAGCCGTGTGGACCAAATGTCAGTCAGCTCGATAGGTATTCATCATTACTTAACTGTTGTTCCTTCACAGTCAGCTGAAATATAGCAGATTCCAAGTGAAAATCGAAACCGAAATCCGTTTCGCCCATGCTGATTTGTGGGAGGGAACTTTTTTGGAAGAAGTTCCTCCACGCCCCCTTTTGAAACTCTAAGTGATTGGGATAATTATACTACTATACGTGGTATGCCGAACGAAGGGGAAAAAGTCTACAGGGGGCGCGGGGGAAGAGATTCCCCCGCACGTATTTCTTTTCCACGCTTTTATCGCCCCCCGAGGGAGAGGGAAAAACCGCCGCGTCCGACGGGAATGGGCAACTGTGCCAAGTGAACCTCCAAGCGCCGCATTAATTGATTTCTTCAAAAGTTCAACTCTGTTATAAAATGAAAAGCACATTGGAATTGAAGGAGGATGGGCCAAGGCTCACCACATGGGCTTTCAACCTTAGCGGGACCTTTTTCATGGATCTGACGCTTTTCTGGCAGCAACTGCTGAACGGACTGACCCTGGGCAGCCTCTACGGCCTCATCGCCATCGGCTACACCATGGTGTACGGCGTCATTCGGCTCATCAACTTCGCCCACGGCGACGTGATGATGATGTCCACCTATTTCGCCTTCTACGGCTACGGCATGTTCCGGCTGCCCTGGTGGCTGGCCGCGCTGGTGGCGATCCCCCTCACCGGGCTGCTGGGCATCCTCATCGACCGGGGGGCATACCGCCCCTTGCGGAACGCGCCCCGCATTTCGGCCCTCATCACGGCCATCGGAATTTCCTTCCTGCTGGAGAACGTGGGGTTGGTGGTGTTCGGGGGCCGTCCCAAGGGTTTTTCCCGTCCGGCGATTTTCGACGCGGTGTTCACGGTGGGCGGAGTGCGCATCTTCAGCCTCACCATCCTCGTGCCGCTCATTACCCTCATCCTGCTGGCCGTCACGATGTTCATCATCTATCGCACCCGTTTGGGCATGGCGCTTCGCGCGGTGGCCCGGGACATGGAGACGGTGAGCCTCATGGGGGTGGACGTCAACCGCATCATCGGAGCAACCTTCGCCATGGGCTCGATGCTGGCCGCCTTCGGCGGGATCATGTGGGCCATGCGCTATCCGCAGATCAATCCCCTGATGGGCATCATCCCGGGCCTCAAGGCGTTCGTGGCCGCGGTGCTGGGGGGAATCGGCAACGTGTTCGGCGCGGCCCTGGGCGGGCTCATCCTGGGCATGGCCGAAATCCTGCTCGTGGCGTTCATGCCGTCCCTGTCCGGATACCGCGACGCCTTCGCTTTCCTCATCCTCATCGGTATCCTGCTGTTCCGTCCCCAGGGAATCATGGGGGAGGCGCTTCCCGAATGACCCCGGGGGAATCGACCGTCAACCTCTCGCAGCGGACCAAACGTCTCCTGAACATCGGCGGATTGGCGGCGATTCCGGTTTTCCTGCTGCTGATGAACGAGTACGGCAGTGACTACCACATCCGCATCCTCACCCTGTGCGGAATCTATATTACCCTCGCCGTGAGCTACAACCTCATCAACGGCGTGACCGGCCAGTTTTCCCTGGAACCCAACGCCTTCGTGGCGCTGGGCGCCTACACCACCGCCCTGCTGGTGCTCTCCCCGGCCGAAAAGCAGCTTTCGTTCATCATCAGGCCCATCGTGTGGCCGCTCAGTGTCATCTCCATTCCCTTCTTCCCCGCGCTCGTCATCGCGGGGCTGGTGACGGCGTTGTTCGCGTTCCTCATGAGTTTTCCGGTGTTTCGGGTGCGGGGGGACTACCTGGCCATCGTGACCCTGGGATTCGGGGAAGTGGTGCGGGTGGTGGCCAACAATCTCCAGTCGGTGACCAACGGTCCCCTGGGGCTCAAGGGGCTGCCCCACTACACCACCATGTGGTGGTCCATGGGGCTGGCCTTTTTCACGGTGCTGTTCGTTTCACGGCTGGTGAACAGCAGCTACGGCCGGGCGCTCAAGTCCATTCGCGAGGACGAAACGGCCGCCGAGGCCATGGGCGTGAACGCCTTCAGGCACAAGACGCTGGCCTTCACGGTGAGCGCGTTCTTCGAGGGAATAGCGGGCGGCCTGCTCGCCCACCTCATCACCACCATCTCCCCTTCCCTGTTCACCTTCTTCCTCACCTTCAACCTGCTGATCATCATCGTGGTCGGGGGGCTCGGCAGCATCACCGGTTCCATCATCGCCGCCGTGCTCTTCACCGTGGGGGGAGAACTGCTGCGGGCGGTGGAGGAGCCCATGACCATCGGGTCCCTGAACATTCCGGGCATCCCCGGCATGCGCATGGTGATCTTCTCCGTCATCCTCATCCTGGTCATGCTCTTTGCACGGGAAGGGCTCATGGGCCGGAACGAGTTTTCGTGGGACCGGCTGTTCGGCTGGTTCAGGTTCCGGTTTCGGTTCGGGAGGCGGGTGTGAGCGAAATCGTCCTCGAAACCCGGTCCCTTACCGTGCGCTTCGGCGGATTGATCGCGTTGAACGACCTGAATCTCGTGCTCCGCCGGGGGGAACTCCTGGGGCTCATCGGCCCCAACGGGGCGGGCAAAACCACCGCGTTCAACCTCATCGCGGGCGGAGTCCATCCCACGCGGGGAACCGTCCGTTTTCTGGGGAGCGACATCACCGGCCTCAAACCGAGCGGAGTGAACCGGCGGGGCATTGCGCGTACGTTTCAGAACATCCGATTGTTCCGGGAAATGACGGTGCTCGAAAACGTGATGCTGGCGCACCACGGCCGTATCCGTTCCTCGTTTCTGGGCGCGGCCCTTCGTCTGCCCGGCTACCGGGCGGAAGACCGGGAAATCCACGAAAAATCACACGGGCTGCTGACGCGGCTGGGTCTTCGGGAGTACACCTACCGCCCGGCGGGAACCCTGGCCTACGGGCCGCAGCGCAAGCTGGAGATCGCCCGGGCGCTCGCCACTTCGCCGTCCCTGCTCCTGCTGGACGAACCGGCGGCGGGCATGAACCCCCAGGAAACCGCGGAACTCACACAGTTCATCCTTGAAATTCGCGACGAGTTCCACCTTTCGGTGCTGCTGATCGAACACGACATGCGGGTCATCATGACCATCTCGGACAACATTCTGGTGCTGGACCACGGGGAAACCATCGCCCGCGGAAAACCGGCGGAAATCCAGCGCCATCCGGACGTCATCCGCGCCTATCTGGGCGAGCGGCTGGGCGTCCATACGGCACAAACATGAACGCGCTGCTGCACATCGATTCCATCCACGTCCACTACGGAGCGATCCACGCCCTGAAAGGGGTGAGCATGAGCGTCGATCCGGGCAGGCTGGTGGCGCTCATCGGAGCCAACGGGGCGGGAAAGTCCACCCTGCTCAGGGCCGTTGCGGGCTTGAACCGCATAACGGAAGGTTCTATCCTGTGGCAGGGCAGTCCCATAGCCAACCGGCCGCCCCACCAGATCAGCCGGATGGGCATTGCGCTGGTCCCGGAGGGGCGCAGGGTGTTCGCCAACCTCACGGTGAAAGAGAACCTGTTCATGGGCGGTTACCGGCGGCACGACAAAGAGGAAATGGAGCGGGACATGGACGGGGTAATGAAGACGTTCCAGCGGCTCAGGGAACGCTTCCATCAGAAGGCGGGAACCCTCTCCGGGGGAGAACAGCAGATGCTGGCCCTGGGCCGGGCGCTCATGGCCCGTCCCACCCTGCTCATGCTGGACGAACCGTCCCTCGGTTTGGCGCCCATCATGGTGGACGAAGTGTACCGGGTCATCGCCGACGTCCACGACGCAGGGAAAACCGTCCTGCTGATCGAACAGAACGCCATGGCCGCCCTCGACGTGGCCGACTACGGCTACGTCATGGAAACGGGACTCGTCACACTGGAAGGGCCGGGCAAAACGCTTCAGGACGACCCGGCCGTGCGCCGGAAGTATCTCGGCGTGGACATCGAGGGCTGACATGAGCGAAAATCCGGTCGTCCCGCTGGCCGAACGAATGCGGCCCAACTCCCTTGAGGAGTTCATGGGGCAATCCCACCTGGTGGGCAAGGGGAAAATCCTTCGGCGGGCCGTGGAGGAGGGGGTTCTCTTCTCCTTCATCCTGTGGGGAGGACCGGGCACGGGCAAAACGACGCTCGCCCGCATCGTGGCCCGGGCCACGGGTGCGCGTTTCGTCTTTTTCTCCGCCGTGCTTTCCGGGGTCAAGGAGCTGCGGGCGGTCCTCGAGGAAGCCCGGCACGAGCGGGAAGCGGGCCGGCAGACGGTCCTTTTCGTGGACGAAATCCACCGGTTCAACAAGGCCCAGCAGGACGGGTTTCTGCCCCACGTGGAGAGCGGGCTCATTATCCTCATCGGCTCCACCACGGAAAACCCCTCCTTCGAAGTGATTCCGCCGCTCCTTTCCCGCTGCCGCGTATTCACCCTGAATCGCCTTTCCCCCGGGGAACTGGCCGCCATCGCCCGCCGGGCGCTCACCGACGTCGAGCACGGGCTC
The DNA here is from genome assembly GCA_963826125.1 of uncultured delta proteobacterium. Taxonomy (GTDB): domain Bacteria; phylum Desulfobacterota; class Desulfarculia; order JACQYL01; family CAWGVV01; genus CAWGVV01. The sequence goes on from CAWGVV010000002.1 coordinate 710,055, forward strand.
GGTGCGCTGGGGCTCACCCTGGACGACGACGCCCTGGACCTTCTGGTGGAAGCGGCCGACGGCGACGCACGCACGCTTTTGAACGCGTTGGAAATCGGTGCGGACATGACGGGCTCCGGGCACATCGGACGCGAGACCATGGTGGAAGTGCTGCAGGAACGGTTCCTGCGGTACGACAAAGACCGGGAAGAGCACTACAACATCATTTCGGCCTTCATTAAATCCATGCGCGGCAGCGATCCCGACGGCGCGCTCTATTGGCTGGCGCGCATGCTGGAGAGCGGCGAGGACCCGCTGTTCATCGCCCGGCGCATGATATGCCTGGCGTCGGAAGACATCGGAAACGCCGACCCCCTCGCCCTGCTCACGGCGGTGGCGGCCAAGGACGCCGTTCACTTCCTCGGCATGCCCGAAGGCTACCTGCCGCTGGCCCAGGCGGTCACGTACCTTTCATGCGCGCCCAAGAGCAACGCGGCATACATGGGGTACAAGGCGGCGGCCGAAGCCGTGAAGAAACACGGTACGCTCCCCGTGCCCCCCCACCTGAGGAACGCTCCCACCGGACTGATGAAAAAGCTCGGATACGGCCGGGACTACAAATATCCGCACGACTACGAAGGCGGCTTCGTGAAGGAAAACTACCTGCCGGACGAGCTGTCCGGAAGCCGTTTCTATTATCCCACCGACCGGGGGAGGGAACGGCCGCTGAAGGAGTGGCTGGAGAAGGTGAAGGGGAACGGAAAGAAGTAACGGAGATGGTGGATGATTGGGCATGTTGAAGGGGCGTAGAGGTATAATGGCCGCAATTGAGGCATGCCCTACCCGTGTTTCGGTGACTTGTAGGTGCATCCCTCTGCATAAAGGAATGCGGGCCGTCCATGGGAACGCCGGGTACGATGTGCATTGGACAACCAGAAACAACGGTCGATGTTGCCGAGCACCACACGGTCATGAGGGTGAAAACCATATCATGGGCAGAAAGGGGGCACACATGAAGCGATCGCTACTTTTCGTTCTGTTGTTCGGATTCCTCCTGAGCACCTTCCTTACCCCAAACGCATTTGCCCAGCAGGGGAGGCCAGCCGTTCAGCAGGCGCAGCGCCCGACCGGGCGCACCGTTGTGTTCCAGCGCGTTACCGAACGCAACGAAGGCGCGTTTTCGGTACTCATGCCCAAAACCTGGATCGCCCAGGGCGGCATCATCCGGGTCGATCCCAACGCGCAGGGCGGCCCGGCGCAATCCATCGCGGCCAAGGTCGATTTCGCGCTCCTGAAGGACCGGGCAGGATCGGTGATGATCCGCTGGTACCCGGACGTGCTGTTCATGGACCCCCGCACCATGCCGGCCGCCCGGATGGGGATGTTCCCGCCCGGGTCCAACTATCAGGGCATGACCGTGTGGCCCCTCTCCCCCGCCGTGCAGTTCCTCGGCCAGGGGTTGTTTCCCCGGATCAGGCCGGGAGCGGCCAACGTGCGCATCCTGGAACAGCGGCCGCTGCCGCAGGCCGCGCGCATGATGCAGGAACGGACGCGCGCGCTCATGCCGAACCTCACCTTCAGCTATGACATGGGTCTGCTGCGGGTGCAGTACGACGAAGCCGGGATGCGGTACGAGGAATTGCTGGTGGGGACCATCGAAAACTGGGGGCAGCTCGGCGCCGGTATGTGGGGAAACAAGGAGACGTTTTCCTTTCGTGCGCCCGCCGGGCAGCTTGCCGCATGGATACCCGTCTTCAGCATCGTTCAGGAGTCCGTGCAGATAAGTCCGCAGTGGCTGGCGGGCGAAATTCGGGGGCAGATCGAGCGGGGACAGATCGCGGCAAAAACCCAGCAGGAAGTGCAGCGTATCGAACAGGCCATCGTGGAGCACCGCCAACGCACCAACGCCGAAATCCACCACGACGTATTCCTCACGCTCACGCAGCAAGAGGAATACGTCAATCCGTACAACGGCCGGGTGGAAGTCGGCTCCAATCAGTGGAAGCACCGCTGGATCAACGGGGGCGGCGAGGTCGTCTACACGGACGATCCGTCCTACGATCCCAACGCCGACGTCGATCTCAACCGTTCGGATTATAAGAAAACCCCCGTCCGTAAACGGTTCCCGCAATAACCACGGCGCGCGGAGATTCGTCGGACGTCCGTCATGAGCTTTTGAACCTTTTGACTTTTCAGAGGTCTTTGGTTACGTACTGGTGGGAACCGGGGGGGTCCCGGTCGCCGGAGTGCGTCCGCTTCGGCGTGAGAAGAAGGAGAACACCGCGCTCGCCGAAATTCCGACCTTCAGGCCATCGCTGACTACTTTTGGAACCCTTCACGGGCACCTCTGCGCCAGGGTCGCTTCCTATGAATAAACATTTGGAGAACAATTCGGGCACAAAGCCGTTTCGGCTGTTCAAGTATTTTGCCCTCGTCGGATTCCTGGTGGTGGGCACCAGCACCATCGTCCTTTCACTCTTCCTGTTTCATCAGGAGGAATCGTTCCTGCTGCGCAAGAATGAGGAATTCGCCCACGTGGTTTCGGACAACCTGAACCACCAGATTTTCCGGAAATTCGTACTGACCACGGCCAAGCGGTACGGAAAAATCCTGCTGCGGGAGGAGGAACAGTACAACCTGCTCGACACGGTGGTGAACACCACCCTGTACGGGTTCAAGGTGGATAGCGTCACTCTCTTCAACAACAACCGGCACATGGTGTATTCCACGCTCTATTCCCTGGACGAGATGATGGAACTCAGTTCCCGGCCGAACTATGCCGATCCAAGCACGATAAAAGACCCGCATCTCGAAAAGGCCCTGGAGGGGCAGATCAACAGCACGGTGCTTTCCCAGGGCACTTTTTTCGAACTCTATTTCGAAGACAAGCCGGGCCTTAAAAAATTGCGCTTTCTTTCGCCCTTCCGCATCGACCTGAGTCTGGAAACAAAGACCGAGCCCATCATGGGGGTCCTGGAAGTCGTGCTCGATATTTCCGAGGACATCCGGGACATCTGGAAGCAGCAGACGGTGAGCATCGCCACCGCCGTGCTCATCATGCTCTTCATGTTCCTCACCCTGCTGCTCATCGTGCACCGGGCCGAACAGACGCTCGACCGCCGCCGTGAGGAAAAGGAACGGCTGGAACAGCAGCTCAACCAGGCGGAACGGCTGGCCGGCCTCGGCAGGATGGTGGCGGGGGTTTCCCACGAGATCAGGAATCCGCTGGGAATCATTTCCAGCACGGCGGAGATTCTGGCGCAGCGCATGCGGACCTATGAGCCGTCCAACCGGCTGTCGGACATCATCATCGAGGAATCGCAGCGGATGAACGGCATCCTCACGGAGTTCCTGGACTTTGCCCGGCCGCAGGACCCCAAGCCCAAGCAATTCCTACTGCGAGACGTGGTGGAACGCATCCTGTCTCACCTGGGGCCCCTGTTCGAACGAAACGACATTGAGGTCCATCGGGACTTTCGGGCTCATCTCCGGCCGATCACGGCTGACCCGGACCTGCTCTACCGGGGCCTCCTCAACGTCCTGAACAACGCGGTCCAGGCCATGCCGGAAGGCGGAAAGCTCACCGTTTCCCTGGGTGCGTTTCAGGAAAACGGTGCGACCAGGCAACATATCACCATAAACGATACGGGGGACGGGGTTCCCGGCGAGTCACTGAAAGAAATTTTCAATCCCTTTTTCACCACGCGGGAAAAGGGAACGGGCCTGGGGCTCGCCATCGTGAAAAACATCGTTGAAAGTCATGGGGGCCGAATCGACATCAAGAGCCCCTTCCTCACGCGGGACAACGGCGAACCCTACGGCACGTCGGTGTCCATTATCCTCTCCCTGGACCCGCAAAAATGATGGAGAAAACCACCGTTCATGGAAACCATACTGATCGTCGACGATGAAAAGAACTATCTAGTCGTCCTGGAAGCCCTTCTCTCCGGGGAAGGGTACGAGATCCTCACCACTGAAAAGCCCATCCATGCCCTGGAACTCGTGGAGAACTGCGATGTCGACCTGATAATCACCGACATGAAAATGCCCAAGATGGACGGCATTGAACTGTTGGAAAAGGTAAAAGCCATGGACCCGGACATTCCCGTGCTCATGATGACCGCGTTCGGCACGGTGGAAAAGGCCGTGGAGGCCATGAAGAAGGGGGCCCACGACTACATCACCAAACCGTTCCAGAACCAGGAACTCATCATGGCCGTGGGCAAAACCCTGGAAATGCGCTCCCTGCTCAAGCAGGTTCGGTTGCTCGGCGAGGCGCTGGCGGCAAAATACAGCTTCGACAACATCGTGGGCAAAAGCAAGCCCATGCTCAAAGTCTACGATCTCATCCACAAGGTGGCGGACACCAAAGCCACCGTGCTCATCACCGGGGAGAGCGGCACCGGAAAGGAACTGGTGGCGAGGGCGGTCCACTTCAACAGCAGCCGGCGTACGCAGCCGTTCATCTCCGTCAACTGCAGCGCGCTGACGGAAACCCTGCTGGAGAGCGAGTTGTTCGGACATGAAAAGGGAGCCTTCACGGGGGCCACGGCCACCAAGAAGGGCCGGTTCGAAGTGGCGGACAAGGGCACGCTTTTCCTGGACGAGGTGGGCGAGATGTCCATGCGGCTGCAGGTGAAGCTGCTGAGGGTGCTCCAGGAAATGGAATTCGAGCGGGTGGGAGGCACCACGCCCATTAAGGTGGATGTTCGCATCCTCGCCGCCACCAACAAGGAGCTGAAGCAGGAGGTGGAGTCCGGGAATTTCCGGGAGGACCTCTTCTTCCGGCTCAACGTGGTGCACGTCGTGCTTCCTCCTCTTCGCGAGCGAAGCGACGACATTCCCCTGCTCATCGCCCATTTCATGAAGCAGTACTCGGAAGAGAACAAGAAAGGGCAGATGGAAATGTCCCCGGATGCGCTGAAGGCGCTCATCACCTATTCCTGGCCCGGCAACATCCGGGAGCTGGAAAACGTCATCGAACGGGGCGTCATCCTCTGTAACAACAATCGCATCACGGAGGCGGACCTTCCCGCGGACATCAAAGAGACAGGCGACCCCGAATTCGACGTCGACAAGTTTATTCCCCTGAACGTGAAATTGAACGAGGCGCTGGAACGGATCGAGGAACGCATGATCCGCAGGGCGCTCAAGCAGACCGGCAACGTCCAGGCTCACGCCGCGGACCTGTTGGGAATCGGGAAAAATCTGTTCCAGTACAAGATGAAAAAATACCAGATAAGGAGTTCAAATCTTTGAACTTAGAATTTACTCCTTAAATCAGCCGGATAGATGGCGGGTAAGAGAATCGGGCAATATGGCGGGAAAAACGGTGCAAGAATTTGAACCCTTTATGAAGAAAGAAGATGGCGCGGGTTTGGGTGCGTGCAGATAACTAGTTGAATTAATGCGATATTTTTACGATAACCGGATGTGGCAAGCTTATTGCTATAGTATAAGTGCGAGTAACCCCCGCAACCTTAACGGTTTCAAAACTCTTTTCTCCTTACCAATGAGTCGGGTTCCCCCAGCCCGACTCATTCCTTTTTTCATCTGGCTTAAAAATACATTGAAGTTTGTCGGATTTGTGCAAGGCTGGATAAAAACCTGAAGGAACATTCATGGAAAGTCTTATCTGCTATTGCTTCGGGTACCTTGCTTCCGATATCGAACGAGATGTTGCCGAGCACGGCAAGTCCACGATTATCGAGAGAATTATTGCCGAGAAGAAAGCCGGCGGTTGCCAGTGCTCAACCAAGAATCCCAAAGGTCGTTGATGCCTTGCCGACGTTCGCCAGGTGGTGGACAACGCAATGAAACGAAAGGAGAAGCCGACGGGCATTGCTTCACCCTCCCTTGCCTCATCTGATTAGCGCTTGTCTCGTTCCTTGGATGCTCATGAGTTTTCTTTCATCCGGGTGAAGCATCCCCATCTCCAATCCCTCAATATCCCAAATCGCGCAGCTTGTTGTCGTCCTGCCGCCAGTTCCTGGACACCTTCACGAATAGTTCCAGAAACACCCGGACCCCCAGCAGCAGTTCGATCTCCTGCCTCGCCAGTCGGCCGATTTCCTTGAGCATGGCCCCGCTCTTACCGATGATGATCCCCTTCTGCGATTCCCGCTCCACCAGAATGGATGCACTGATCACCGCGAGGCGCTTGTCCGGCTTCTCCTCGAAGGAATCGACGGTGACTGCCACCGAATAGGGGATTTCCTGCTGGGTGAGGCGGATCACCTTTTCCCTCACCAGTTCGGCCACCAGGAATCTTTCGGACAGGTCGGTGATCATTTCCGGCGGAAAATACTGCGGTCCCTCCGGCAGGAGGGTGATCAGCTCCTTCACCAGTATGTCCACCCCCAGCCCCTGCAACGCGGAGATGGGGATCAAGCCGGTGAAATCGTACATATTACGGTAGTGGTCCATCTGCGGCAGGAGTTTTTCCTTGGGGATTGCGTCGATCTTGTTGAGCACCAGGATGGTGGCCGGCCGGTTCTGGTTCAGCGCTTCCAGAATGACGTCGTCATCTTCGTACACGGGCGCGGTGACATCCGTCAGCCACAGGACCGCGTTCACCTCTCCGATGGCTCCCAGGGCGGTACGCACCATCCGCTCGTTGAATTTTTTGTTGCTCGCGTGCACGCCTGGGGTATCCAGAAAAACGAGTTGGGCATCGGGTACGTTCATGATCCCCATGATACGGTTGCGCGTGGTCTGCGGCCGGGGAGAGGTAATGGCGATCTTCTGGTCGAGCAAACGGTTCAGCAATGTGGACTTGCCGACGTTCGGCCTGCCGACGATGGCGATAAAACCCGATCGAAAAATCGTCCCTTCAGTATTCAAACCGCACCTCCTCCCTTAACAGACGGGAGTCCTCTCTGATCTCGACTTCACGGAAACCGTACCTGCGTTTCAGTTCCGAGACGTTTCCGTTTCGTTGACCCCGAGCCACGGGGCCTCTTCCGACCGCCACGCTCACTACAATGCGTTCTTTGGACATAGCCTCTTTACCGAGAGTTTTCACGACTTTTTTCAGCCAGATCGAAGATTGCACCAAGTGCCCGAATGCGGGATGATGCGGCCCCGCCACTATTCCGCTTCTGAGGGAATCCGTGTCCTGTAGTCCCATGCGGATCACCTTGATCCCTTTGGCCTCGAACATCATGGCCATCTCGGCGCAGACGTCCACCGCCCGGTCCAGTGAAAAGGGGCGGTAGTGCGTTTGGTACATCAGTCGGGCGAGTTCGGTGTCCTGCAGGACAAGGGCGGGATAGATGCGAACCATGGAGATGTCCAGGTCCGACGCCCGCCGGGCGGTGAGGAGGGAAGCGGCGCCGTCGTCTCCGGGGAGCCCGATCATGAGCTGCACTCCGGTAGCGAACCCGTACTCCCTGCAGGCGGCCACCGCTTCCACCACCGCCTCCGGGCCATGGCCCCGCCGGGAGAGCCCGAGTACCTCCGGGTCCAGGGACTGGGCGCCGAGTTCGATGGTCGACACTCCGTGCTCTTTCAGGAAGGAAAGCTCCTCCGGAGGCAACGCATCGGGCCGGGTCGATATGCGTATTGAATGAACCGTCCCCGCTGAAAGGTACGGCTCCACCATGTCGAGTAATTTCTGCTGAAGAAACCGAGGCAGAGAGGAGAAGTTGCCGCCGAAAAAAGCAACCTCCGTGCGGCGCTCCCCCCTGCGTTGCGACTCGATGCCTGTCCGGATTGTCTGCCGGACGGCTTCGAAACTGAACGATATTCCCGTGATGGTATGCTGGTTGCAGAAAGTACAGCGATGAGGGCATCCCATGTGCGGAATAAACACGGGAATAATGAAACGTTTACTTTCCACTGCCTCTATAGAAGGGCAAAACCTGTTCCACGTTACTTGTCCGCGTAAAGCACTCCAGCCTTGGAGATGTCCGTAGTGGTACGTTCGTTGAAAATGACGGTTACGGCCTCCGGAGCACACTTCGCCAACTTCACGATGGTGTCCGTGATCTCCCTGGCCGCGGTCTTCTTTTGATCGACGCCGCGACCATTTAACCAGTCAATGGTGACAATAGGCATGTCTTTATTCCTTCCTTGTTGAGCTGCCAACTTCCTTCCGCCACCCTTTAATGGGGTTTTCCAAGCGGTTTGTCAAGTCGAGTCCCCATGCGCGATTCGTTGCGGGCTCAATGAGAAATATCTTTCTTTTCAAGTAGTTCCAACGCCTTCCGTGCAGCCTCCTGGGCCGCTTCTTTTTTCGTTCTGCCCTCGCCCGTCGCAAGCTCCTTCTGTGATAGAGACACCGACATGTGAAAGCGTTTATCGTGGTCGGGTCCCCACGATCTCAGGAGCCGATACTCGGGGACGGTTTTTTCCCTGGCCTGGGTATACTCCTGCAACCGGGACTTGTAATCGTTCTCACTCGCTGTTTGATCCAGCAACCGGTCGAAGAGGAACCCCACCACCTGTTGGGCGGCATCGAGCCCGCCGTCGAGATAGACGGCCGCCAGCACCGCCTCCAGAGCGTCGGCCAGGATAGAGCTTTTGTCCCTGCCCCCCCCGCTCTCCTCTCCCCCGCCCAGTTGAAGCGCCGCGCCCAGGTCGATCGATCGGGCGATTTCCGATAGCTGGGCGGAATTCACCAGATACGCCCGCCAGCGAGTCAACTCCCCTTCCCTCGCCGCCGAAAAACGACGATAAAGTTCGCGGCTGATCACGAGGTCCAGCAGCGCGTCGCCCAGGAATTCCAGCCGTTCGTTGTGGACGAACTCCTCGCGGGGATTCTCGTTCACGAAGGAGCTGTGGCGAAGCGCCGTTTCAAGAAATTCCCTCTGCCGGAATTCGTACCCAAGTTCCTTCTGAATGCGGGAAAGTTCTTCCAGCCTCGCGTCCCGTTCGCGGACGGCGCACGCCGGCTCTCCCGGGCGGTCCTTACCCGTACCGGAAGGGGCTTCGCTTCGCCCGTCGTTCGATTCCTCCCGTTCCTGCGCCTCCTCGAAACGGCCGATGAACTTTTTTACGGACTGTTGCAGGGCGAATTCGGCATTCACTTTCAGCAGACGCGAAAGGGACGTCAGGGAGAAGAACAAATCGCCCAGGGCCTCGGCTGATTCGAGGCTCCGGTCCGGCTCTTCCTTGTCCAGCAGCGCGACGAAATTTTGCAGTTGTTCTTGGGCATCCCGCAACGTCCGCTGCGCGTCGGGTACTTCGAAGCCGGCTTTGGACGCCCGTTCGCCCACCCGCTGAGCCCTCATGAGGGCGGGGAGAGCCGTAGGCACCGACCGCAGAGCGGATTGCTTCCCCAGTTCCTTCCGTTCGAGTTCCTTGATCAGGTGCCAGTTGCGCAGGACGTCGTTTTCGTCCCGCACCGAAACGTCTCCGAAAACATGGGGATGCCGGCGCGTCATTTTCTCGATGACGGTCCCGGTCACCCGATCCAGCGCGAAGCTCCCCTTTTCCTCAAACAGGACCACCAGAAACAGGATCTGAAACAGCAGGTCCCCGAGTTCTTCCGCGAGTTCGGCTTCGTTGTTTCCGTCCACCGCCTCGAGAACCTCATGGGCTTCTTCGAGGACGTAGGTTTTTATGGTCTGGGGGGTCTGTTTTCGGTCCCAGGGACACCCCCCTTCACCCCTCAGGCGACGAATGAGATTCATTACCCCATCGACCCCCGATGACGGGTCGATACGTTTACGTGTGTCCATGGCATTCCATCCGATGTTACTTTTTCCGGTCGTGCGGCTCGGTCTGATGAGTTGCAGCGGGTTGCGGGTTTTGATTCTTCACCTTTTGCAGAAAGTCCTCCTTGAATTTGGCGGGGACGATCCGCACGATGTAGCGGCAGATGGGTAGGGAGTAGGGGCTCAGGCGTGAATCCTTCATCAGAACGCTCTCCGGCGGCAGCAGGTGAATAAGGGACACCGTCAGGAAGGAAACCACCAGAACACCTTTTCCCAAGCCGAGGAGGGCGCCGAGCAGCCGGTCCCACTTGCCGAAAAAGGAGGGGTTCAGGAGCCTGAGGGCGGAGCCGATCGCCACGCGCAACACAAGATAAATCACCAGAAAGACCGCAACGAAGGAGATGATGTTGGCGAATTCGAGGTTCGGAGCCAGGTGGGTCAGAAGGTCCAGAACCTGTTCGTAATAGTAGGTGGCTACGTAGAAACCTGCCACCAACGAAACGATGGAAGCCGCTCCCCGAAAGAAGCCCACCATGAGTCCGCGAACGAAGAGGCAGAGGAGCACCAGGCAGATGACGATATCCAAAAGATTGAAATCCATTCTCCGCCTATTGCGAACGGTCCGTTGAAACGCGTGTTTCGGACGGTTCGAAGGGCTTTGCCCCCCAGGGAAAGGGTATTGCAAGTGTTCCGGAATTTGCCGGGGTCGGACGCAAAAGGCAAATTTCTTGCACGTTATCGACCCGTATGATACACGGCACAGACATCATCATAAAAAAAGAGCGTTTTGAGTGCAAGTCAAAACCATACGATCACCGACCCCGCCGCGAGAAGGATGGACCGAATCGGCCTCATCGCGTCAGGCGGTTTTGGGAGCACACCATCCGCCCGTTCCCTTGATTACGCTGCCCGGCGGCGGATCGTTTCGTCCCTGTTGAACGCGGCTCGCGTGACGGCGGAACATCCACGCGGGTCAGCGGCGTATCCCGCGCTTCTCCCCGCTGAGCGGTCGTTATGGGGTCCGCTTGACAGCTTCGACAATTTATCCCATCATTACGCCGCGATTTTCAGAATTGAGAACATACTCGCTTCCATGGGGATAACCTCCAAAACGCATACTATTGCAGGCATGGATACACATACGGAATCCTTGATTATTGAAGAAAACGATCTGGCCCGGACTCTGTTCGGCGAACAGGACGCCCACCTGAAAATTATCGAACGGGAATTGGACGTCGTCATCAACAGCCGCGGCGGCGAACTCGTCATCACCGGAGACGAGGCCGACGTTTCACTGGCAAAGAAGATCCTTTCCCAGCTCCTGGGGCTCGTCTCCCGGGGATACCCGGTCTTTCCCGACGACGTGGAGCTTGCGGTCCAGATCCTTTCCGGAAACGAGAACGTAACCCTCAAGGACATTTTCCTCGACCAGGTCTACATCTCCTCGAAAAAACGGGTCATCACTCCCAAGACGCTCAACCAGAAAGCCTACATCGACGCCATACGGAAAAACGATATCGTATTCGGCATCGGCCCGGCCGGAACCGGCAAGACGTACCTGGCCATGGCCATGGCGGTGGCGGCCCTGTCCAAGGGGGAAAAGAACCGCATCATCCTGGCCCGGCCGGCGGTGGAAGCGGGGGAAAAACTGGGGTTTTTGCCCGGCGATCTGGCCGAGAAGGTGAACCCCTACCTGCGGCCGCTGCACGATGCCCTCCACGACATGATGGAGTACGAAAAGGCGTCACTGCTGCTCCAGCATGGAGCCATCGAAGTGGCTCCCCTAGCCTTCATGCGCGGCCGTACCCTCAACGACGCATTCGTCATTCTGGACGAGGCGCAGAACAGCACCACCGAACAGATGAAGATGTTCCTCACGCGGTTGGGTTTCGGGTCCAAGGCCGTGATCACCGGGGACATCACCCAGATAGACCTGCCGCCCAACACCTCGTCCGGCCTCATCGAAGCCAAGGAGATTCTCGAGGGGATCGAGGGCATACACTTCGTCTACTTTGAAAAGCGGGACGTCGTCAGACACCATCTGGTGCGGGAAATCATCCGGGCATACGAAGAACTGGACGACAAGAAGCAGGCGGCGCGGCGGCACGTTCAATGAAAGCCTTCCTGAAGAACCCGAAAATTCTAAAGAAAAAAGCCGAGGCGTTGCAGGGGTATTTTTCGGAATCCCCCATATCGTGCGCGGCAGTCCTGCTGGGGCTTTCCCTGGTCCTGGGAGCGTTGCTTTCCCCCTACCCCCTGTCGAACACGCCGAAATACCGGCTGGGCGACGTGGCGCGGTCCACCATCCGGGCCAATCATTCCTTTTTGGTGGAAGACAAGGAATCCACGGACAAAATCCGCAAGTCTGCGGCCGACGCGGTGCCGTCGGTCTACGATTACGACCCCACGCTCGCCTCCAAGATCAGCCTCAAGGTCCCCAAAGGCTTTCAAACGATGCGGGAACACCTCCCCGATCTCACCGCCCAGCAGGAAATGGAAAAGGGCGACTTTGTGGTGGCGGCGGGAAGCATGGAAGCCATCACCGGCTCTGTGGATAATTTCGAACGTGCGCGGCAGGACGTGTCCGCCCTTCTGGGGATAAAGATCGGCCAGGACATTTTCGATGCCCTCTACCGGGGCAAGTTCTCCGAAGACTTCGAGACGCTCATCCAGGAGTTGTTCAACTCCGTGATGTACAAACCCATCGTGGCCAACACGGACATTCTGTTCTCCGAGGGAAACCGGGGAATCTCCGTACGGAACATCGTCTCGGGCTCCGAGTCGCGGGTGAGGGATTTCAGCTCCTACATGTCGGTGAGCGAAGCGCGCGGCGAAATACGCTCCCGCGCCATGAATTTCATCCGGCAGTACAAGTACGCCTCCCTCCAGGCGGCGACCGGTATCGCCCAGTCGCTGATCCAGCCCAACCTCACGCTCAACCGACTGGAAACCGAACGGCGGCGGAGTGAGGCCTTCGACGCGCAAAAGCCCGTGTACTATCAGATAGAGAAAGGCGAGGTCATCGCCAGGGAGGGGAATCGCCTCACCCCGCGCATCCTGGACCAGCTCACCATCATCCGGTCCAAGGAAAAGGAACGCAACCACCTCATGGTGATCGGGGGGCTGGCCCTTCTGGTGGCGCTCTGCCTGGTCGTCAGCCTCGAAACGTCGGGATTCCGCGGCTGGAGAGGAAAGCGCGCGTTCCGCGAGACCATCCTGTTCTGTTCCGTGCTCCTGTTCACCTTTCTCCTGACGCTCCCCACCATCTATATGAGCGAGATGGTGAGCACCGATCTGTTCGAAATGCCGGTGCACTCAATCTATTATTCCATTCCCATTCCCATCGGGGCCATGCTGATCAGCGTTTTCCTGGGCGTGAACACCGCCCTGATGTTTTCCGTCATCGCCGCTTTTCTGGCCGCGCTCATGCTGGGCGCCAATCTCCACTACTTCATCTTTTTCCTCCTGGGGAGCTTCGTCGCCGCCCGCATGGTGGTGGAATGCAAGGAGAGGGGTACGCTGATCAAGGCCAGTCTCGTGGTGGCGGCCGTCAACGTGTGCGTGGTCAGCGCCATCAATATGACCATGGAACGCATCGGCACCTCCCAGGCGCTCATGGATGCCAGTTTCGCCCTTCTGGGGGGGTGCATCGCCGGGGTCATCGTCACCGGGCTCCTGCCCATGGCCGAATACGCTTCCGGCTTCACGACCAACATCAGACTCATGGAACGGTCGAACCTCGAATCCCCGGTTCTGCGGGACCTCATGCTGAGGGCTCCGGGCACCTATTATCACAGCATCATCGTGGGCAATCTGGTCGAAGCGGCGGCCAAGGCCATCGGGGCCAATTCCCTGCTGGGGAAAGTGGCCTCCTACTACCACGACATCGGCAAGATGAAAAAACCCGATTACTTCATCGAGAACCAGCGCGGAGGAAGCAACAAGCACGAAAAACTCGCCCCCTCCATGAGCGCCCTGATTCTTATCTCCCACGTCAAGGACGGCACGGAACTGGCGCGCAAGCACAAGCTCGGCGCCGACATCGAGGACATCATCCAGCAGCACCACGGCACCAGCCTCATTTCCTACTTCTATGAAAAGGCGCAGGAGGCGCGTTCCACCGACGATCGTGAGGTTCGCGAGGAGGACTACCGGTATCCGGGCCCCAAACCGCAGACCAAGGAGGCGGGAATCGTACTGTTGGCGGACATGGTGGAAGCGGCGTCCCGTACCCTCCAGGACCCCACGCCGGCGCGCATTCAGGGGTTGGTGCAGAAGATCGTCAACAAGGTGTTTTCGGACGGCCAGCTCGGCGCGTGCGAACTCACCCTCAAGGACCTGCACGAAATCGCCAAGAGCTTCAATACCATCCTGAACGGCATCTTCCATCACCGCATCGAATATCCCGAATCCGCCGAAAAGGGGGCCCCGGCCCGAAAAGGCAAAAATGGAAATACTCATCGAAAACCGCCAGCGGTTGGTAAAGATCAACCGCAGGAACCTCAAGAGCAAAATCCGGAAAATCTTAGACGCCTCGGTCTCTGAGCCCGTTGAAGTGAGCATTCTGCTGGTTGACGATGCCGCCATGGCGGAAATCAACGAGCAGTACCGCCACAAGCAGGGCCCCACCAACGTTATCTCCTTCGCCATGCGGGAAGGCGAGTCCGGCGACCTGCATCCGGAAATCCTGGGGGACGTCGTCGTTTCCATCGAAACGGCCAAGAGGGAGGCGCTGGAACTCGACCAGACGTTCGAGGAGCGATTGAATTTTCTGCTGGTCCACGGCATCCTGCATCTGCTAGGGTACGATCACGAGCGGGGCGAAGAGGACGCCGAAATCATGGAACGGGAAACCGAACGGATAATGGAAGGTCTTCCCCGCGATCAGCGTGAACAGTAGGGAGGAAGAAGACCATGCCAAGGCTCGCGGTGAACATCGATCACGTCGCCACACTGCGCCAGGCCCGAAAAACCTATGAACCCGATCCCGTGGCCGCCGCCGCCCTGGCGGAAATAGCGGGGGCGCAGGCCATCATCGTTCATTTGCGGGAAGACCGCCGCCACATTCAGGACAGGGACGTCCGGCTTCTGCGGCAGACCGTGGCGAGCCGCCTCAACCTGGAAATGGCCGCCACCGAGGAAATCATCGGTATCGCGGTGGACGTGAAGCCGGACATGGTGACACTGGTGCCCGAAAAACGCCAGGAACTCACCACCGAAGGCGGATTGGACGTGGCCGGGCGGCAGGAGTTGATGAAGGATGCGGTCGACCGGTTCAAAGCGGCGGGCATACGGGTGAGCATGTTCGTGGACCCGGATTCGACCCAGATTCTCGCTTCCAAAAAGGTCGGGGCGGACATCGTGGAAATCCACACCGGACGCTACGCCGAAACCTGGCGTACGGAAGAGGGAGAGACGGAGTTCTCCCGCATCGCGGCCGCGGCCAAGGAAGCCTATTCCCTGGGGCTCGACGTGAGCGTGGGGCACGGCCTCACCTATCAGAACGTCATGCCGTTCCCGGCCATCCGTGAAATTTCCGAATACAGCATCGGCCATTCCATCATGGCCCGGGCGATTCTGGTGGGGCTGGACCGTGCCGTCAAGGACATGATCGCCCTCATCAACATGGAACCATGATCTTCGGCATCGGCGTCGACATCACCCACGTTCCGCGCATTCGTGAGGCCTTCGACCGATGGGGGGAACGCTTTCTGAACAAGGTCTTCACGGCCGAAGAGGTGCGGTTCTGCCTGAAACGGCCGCGGCCGGTTTCGGCCTTGGCCATGCGGTTCGCCGCCAAGGAGGCCTTTTCCAAGGCCCTGGGTACGGGCATGCGTCGGGGAGTATACTGGCGGGACATCGAAGTGTTTCACAATCAGTGGGGGAAACCGGGCCTCATCCTGCACGGAACGGCCCTGGAACTCACCCGCCGGGCGGACATCAAGGCCATGCACGTGAGCCTGAGCGACGAAACCGAGTACGCCCAGGCCATGGTGGTGCTGGAGAGTTGACATGAAACTGGCCACCGCCGCGCAGATGAGAGAAATGGACCGCACAGCCATCCACGACGTGGGGATTCCCGGCGTCGTGCTCATGGAGAACGCCGGGCGCACCACGGTGCAGGTGATCGTGGAACGGTTCGGTCCTCTTGCGGGGAAAAGAGCGGCAATCCTGTGTGGCGGCGGCAACAACGGCGGCGACGGCTGCGTAATCGCCCGCTACCTTCATAAAATGGACTGCCGGGTTCACCTGTACCTTCTCACCTCCATGGATCGGGTCAAGGGCGATGCAAAGACCAACCTGGACATTTGCCGGCGGTTGGAAATTCCCCTGACGGAACTGACGGAAGCCGGGCAGGTGGAACGCTGCCGCGGCGATTGGATTCATGCGGGCCTGGTGATCGATGCGCTCCTGGGTACGGGTTTGAACGCCGAAGTGCGGGGACTGTACGCCGAGGCGATTGCCGTCGTCAACGAACTGCCCGCCCCGGTGGTCTCCGTCGACGTCCCGTCCGGCCTCGACTCCGACCGGGGAGTGCCTCTGGGATCGTGCGTAAGGGCCGACCTCACAGTGACCTACGGCATGGCCAAGACCGGGCTGGTCGTGTATCCGGGCAGGGAATACGCGGGCGAACTGTTCGTGGCGGACATCGGCATTCCGCAGCGGGTGGAGGACGCCTGCTCCGGGAACTGCGTGCTGCTCGATCCGACCGAACTCGCTCCCCCCGAACCGCGCAGGCCGGACAGCCACAAAGGACGCTACGGCCATCTCCTGATCGTGGCGGGTTCCCCCGGCAAGACCGGGGCGGCGGCCATGGCGTCCGAAGCGGCCGCCCGTTCCGGCGCGGGGCTCGTGACGTTGGCGGTCCCCAATACGCTCCACCCCATTCTGGAAGCCAAGACCGCCGAAGTGATGACCGAAGGGTTGGCCGACACCCCCGACGGTTTCCTCGCGCCGGAAGCGATCGACCATTTGCTGACTCTTCTGGAGGGAAAGACCGCACTCGCCGTGGGGCCCGGACTCTCCACCCGGGAAGGCGCGGCAAAAGCGGTGAAGGCGCTGCTGGGCGGTTCCCGCGTGCCCGTGGTGATCGACGCTGACGGGCTCAACATTCTGGCCTCCGACCTCGGACCGCTCAAGGCCGCGCGCTGCCCGGCGATCCTCACGCCGCATCCGGGCGAGATGGCCCGGCTCATGAAAACGAGTGTCTCCGCCGTACAGGCGGACCGGTTGGGCGCCGCCCGCACATTGGCCCGGGAATGCAACGTCGTTGTCGTCCTCAAGGGAGCGGCCACCGTGGTGGCGCTGCCGGACGGCCGAGCCTTCATCAATTCCACGGGAAATCCGGGCATGGCGAGCGGAGGCATGGGCGACATTCTGACCGGGATCATCGGGGGATTGCTGACGCAGGGGGTGGACCCGGCGGAAGCGGCCAAGACGGGCGTATACGTACACGGGCTCTGTGCCGACCGCTGCGCCGCGACGGCGCCGGTGGGGTATCTGGCCTCCGACCTTCTGATCCACCTGCCTTCGGCCATGGCCGACCTCCGGGACCCTCATCCCGCCGACCTGCCCTCGGTGCCGCTGGTCGCCGCCGTGTTCTCCGGGGAAACGATGTAAGCTTCCGCATGATCGGACCTCCGTCCTGCCCGCGATCCGCTCTCTTTTCCCCTGGACAGGTCCGCACCTCCGTACATAAATTGTAGAGTGGCAAAGGAAAGGGATTGACGATGCGCAATGCCAGGGAAATAATGACCCGCGACGTGGTGCAGGTCACCGAAAACACGCCCGTGGAACAGGTGGCCAAAATTTTCGTGGAGCACGGATTCAACGGCCTGGTGGTGGTTTCCCCGGCCGGGGAAGTGCTGGGAGTAGTCACCAACAACGATCTGGTGGATCAGTCCAAGAAGCTCCACATCCCCACCGTAATCGCACTGTTCGATTCGGTTATCTACCTGGAGAGCGACAAAAAGTTCAAAAAAGAACTGGAAAAAATAACCGCCTCCACGGTAAAGGACATCTACACGCACAACCCCGTTACCGTGGGGCCGGATGCCACGGTGGTCGAAATGGCGAGTATCATGGCTGAAAAACACATTCACACGCTCCCGGTGGTGGAAGACGGCAAACTGGTGGGCGTGGTGGGCAAAATCGACATCATCCGCTCCATGATCTCGTGAACGCGCCGACCGCCGCAGGAATCCTCAAGGGGGAGGGGCAAACCGAAACATTGGGCCGCGCCCTCGGTGCATTGCTTCGCGCGGGCGACGTGCTGGCTCTTCTAGGCGATCTGGGCAGCGGGAAAACGACGCTCACCCGGGGAATCGCCCGGGGGCTGGGAATCGACGAACGTTACTATATCACCAGCCCCACGTTTACCCTGGTGAACGAATACCCGGGCACTCTCACTCTCTACCACGTGGACCTGTACCGGCTCCGGGGCGGACTCGACACGATGGAGCTGGGCCTCGACGATTGTTTCGAATCGGGCGGGGTGGCGGTTGTCGAATGGGCGGAACGCCTTTCCGAAACCGCATTGCCCGAAATCGCCGTGCGCATCCGCATCGATATCGTGGATGAAACCGACCGTCGGTTCGAAATGCACCCGGTGGGTCCGGCGGGTGCGGAACGGTTGCGTTCCTGGCTCGAAAACGAAGAAATCCGCGCACTTCTCGGCGCTTCGGCATCATAAGGAGGAATATCGGTGGCTCTGATCGTGCAGAAATATGGCGGAAGCTCCGTGGGCAGCATCGACAAGATCCGCAATGTGGCCCGCAAGGTGATCGCCACCAAGGAAAAGGGTAACGACGTTGTGGTGGTGCTCTCCGCCATGAAGGGGGAAACGGACCGGTTGCTCGGCCTGGTTCATGAAATCTGTCCCGATCCCGATCTCAGGGAAGTGGACTCCATGATAAGCACGGGCGAACAGGTATCCATCGCCCTCTTTGCGGTCGCGGTCGGGAACATGGGACACGAAGCCGTATCGCTGCTGGGATTTCAGGCCGGCATCGTGACCGACAACGCCTTCGGCCACGCGCGCATCGAACGGATCGACACCGCGCGCATCAAAAGGGAACTGGCCGCCGGGAAAATCGTGGCAGTGGCCGGCTTTCAGGGAATAGAAGAAGAGGGCAACATCACCACGCTGGGTCGTGGAGGATCGGATACCACCGGCGTGGCCCTGGCGGCGGCGCTCAAGGCCGATCTCTGCGAAATCTTCACCGACGTGGAGGGTGTCTACACTACCGACCCGAATATCGTGCCGGATGCGCGCAAGATTCCGAAAATCTCCCACGACGAGATGATGGAGCTGGCGAGTCTGGGCGCGAAAGTGCTGGAGATACGCTCCGTGCAGTTCGCCAAGAACTTCAACGTGCCGCTGCACGTTCGGTCCACCTTCGTGGATTCCGAGGGAACCCTGGTAGTGGAGGAGGGAGAGGGGATGGAACAGCGACTGGTCACAGGGGTGGCTTACGATAAAAACCAGGCCAGGATCACCGTTTTCAAGGTTCCGGACAAACCGGGCGTGGCGGCGAAACTGTTCGGGCGTATTTCCGCCGCCAATATCGTGGTGGACATGATTATCCAGAACACCCGTGCCGGCGAAATGACCGATATGTCCTTCACCGTCAAACGGACGGACTTCGGCCGCGCCATGGAAATCATCAAGGACGTGGCCCAGCAGATTCAGGCGGAAAAGGTGATGGGCGACGACGGCATCGCCAAGGTGTCCATCGTGGGCGCGGGAATGCAGAACCACCCGGGAGTCGCCAGCAAGATGTTCGAAGCGTTGTCCGCCGAAAACATCAACATCATCATGATAAGCACCTCCGAGATCAAGATTTCCTGCGTCATCGAGGAAAAATATACGGAGCTGGCCGTGCGCGTGCTCCACAAGACCTTCGACCTGAACAAGGAGCCGGCAACCTAGGGAAGGTCGAACTTCAATTTACTCACCTCCGTTCACCCTGAGGTATCGAAGGGTGAACGGTATCGGAACAATTCCGGCATCGCCCCCGAGCCGTCAGGAGCTTCCCTTTCCGTGATGCGGTTTTCCCGCAGCCAGCACATCATCTCCCTCGCCCTGGCCATTTTTATTTTCGCCGTCTGGTGGACGTTCCACCGCGGCCGCGACGTTCCTCCCGAACCGACCCCCGGCAAACCGCTCTGGTTTGTGGAAGCGGCCGGTGACGTGCGCCGTCCGGGAGTATATCCCTTCGAATCGCCTCCCACCGCTGCTCAAGTGTTTGCCGCCGCGGGGGGGCTCCTGCAACGGAAGGCCAAAATGCCCGCCGACGAGGCTGCGGCCGAACCGCTGACGTCCGGAACCCTGCTGAACGTACGGAGCGACGGAAAAGGTCCGACGCATATCACCCGGTCCGTCATGGACGCGGCCAAACGGGTTGCTCTGTCCATTCCACTCGACCTCAACGTCGCCACCGCGCGGGAACTGGAAGTGCTGCCGTTCGTCGGTCCGGATGAAGCGAACGGTATCGTAACGCTCCGGCGTGCAAAGGGGCGCTTCTCCTCTCCCGACGAACTGCTGGCGGTCAAAGGCATCGGGTCGAAAACCTTGAACAAAATTCGTCCATTCGTTACCATTGGATCACCATGAAGAAGCAAGGGCGCGTGGCGGGAGTGATTCTGGCGGGCGGCACGTCGTCCCGCATGGGGAGCGCCAAACAACTCCTCATTATCGACAGGGAGCCGCTGGTGGTGCGGGCCGTGCGGAGCGCGCTCGCTTCCCGGCTCGATCCCGTGGTGGCGGTGCTCGGCCATGAAGCGGGCCGCGTGAGGGATGCTCTCGGCGTGTTCCTCCCGAACCCCCGCCTCGTGGTGCGGGAGAATCCCGATTACCGCCTCGGCATGAGCGAATCGCTCAAGCGGGGGGTGGAGGAGCTTTCCGGACGATCCGTGGACGGGGCCATGATCCTCCTGGCCGACCAGCCCAACGTCACCGGGCCGATTATCGACCGGCTGGTGGAGGAGTTCCTCGGTTCGGAAAAGCCCATCTGCCAGCCGCTGTACGGAGACGTCCCCGGCAACCCGGTCGTTTTCCATCGTTCCCTCTTCGGATCCCTGCTGGAAGTCACGGGAGACCGGGGCGGGCGGTCCATCCTGCGCGAACACCCGGAATGGGTCCACGTCGTACCTTTCGTCGATCCCGCCATCGGCATCGACATCGATACGCCCGAGGCCTACCGCGACTACCTCCGGCTACACCATGAGGAACTCCCATGAAGACGGCTGCCCCTGTAACACCGAATCGCACGGTGCATACCCTCGGCGAAGGTCTGGCGTTATCGTCTCCCAGCCACGTCGCTCTGGTGGGCGGCGGAGGAAAGACTTCCCTCATGTTCCGATTGGCCGCCGAAACCGCGGGAGCGGGAAAGCGGGTCGTCACCGGCACCACCACCAAGATCGCCCTGCCCGGCGAGGAGGAAACCCCCTTGCTGCTGACGCGGGAAGGCCGGTCCGATTTTCCCTCCATCGTCGCCAGGGAACTGGACCGGTGGCGCCACGTCACCGTGGGCGAGTCCATCATGCTCGCGGAGGGGAAAGTTCGGGGATGCGCGGCCGATGAGTTCGACCGGCTCTTTCGGTCCCGCGCGGCGGACGTCATCGTCGAGGAATGCGACGGTGCCCGGCGTAAGCCGCTCAAGGCCCCCCGGGAAGGAGAACCGGTGGTGCCGTCGAGCGCTACCCATGTGATCGGGATCATGGGCATGGATGCCTTGGACGCCCCACTGGACGACGACCACGTGTTCCAGCCCGAGCTGTTGGCGGAAATCGCCGGGCAACGGCCGGGCGACCGGGTATCGCCCCTCACCCTGTACCGGTTGGCGGTGCATGAGCGGGGTCTCTTCAAGGGCGCACCCCCCAATGCACGCCGCATCGTGTTCCTCAACAAGTGCGACCGCGCGGAGGAAAGTGGGTTGACGCAAGTGCTGGAAACCCTGGGACGTCTGCCGTTCGCGGCGCGTATCGTCTGGGGCTCGCTGCGGCCGGAAATCGCGGTGCGGTGGGAGGAAACTTCCACGACGCTTTCCGGGGAATGACGTTTCCTCCGCCTTCCTTGACAATAACCGCTCCGCTGCCGTAAAGAGGAGCGATTCACTCACCCCTCACATAAGTGGAATACCGGCCATGTCCTCACGGGAAATCAGCAGGTCGCAGCAGAAACGCGACGCCGAGTACGTCGAACAGGTAGCCCATTCCGCCGTGTCCCTCCCTCCTACGCAGCTCAAGGGGCTGCCCGTGGACGACGAGATACGTTGGGAAATCGAGGAAGCCCAGCGGACGTCCCAGCACGGCGCCCGCAAGCGGCAGATCAAGAGGGTGGCAAAACTGCTGCGGGCCACGGACATCACGCCGGTAGCCGAGTACATCGAACGCATTCAGGGTGAAAGATCGGAGAATACCCTGGCTTTCCATCGTCTGGAACGGCTGCGGGATTGGATTGTCCGCGACGAAACCGGGGAGGAAGCCCTGGAGGAAGCGGAACGGCTCTACCCGTCCATCGACAAGCGGACGCTGCTGGAACTGGCCGACCACTATCGGCGCACGGGAAACAAGCGGTATATGCGGGAATTGTTTCGCATTCTTCAGGCGGCCCACGAAAGGCAAACGCGCCGGCGCGGGGAGCCGTCGCCACCGGAAGGAGAGATAACGTGACACTGGTGAAGAGAAGCACCGAGGACGGAATCGCCATTCTGAGTTTGGCCCACGGAACGACCAATCCCATCGCTCCCGATCTGGTGGCGAGCATCAACGCCGCCCTGGACGACGTGGAAGAGGAAGGTTCCTGTCGGGGCGTGGTGTTGACCAGCGAAAACCGGAAGTTTTTCTCCATCGGGTTCGATCTTCCCACTCTGTACCCCATGGGCAGGGCCGAGATGCGGGAGTTTTTCCATAACTTCAATACGCTGAGCCTGAGGCTGTTCACGCTGGGGTTGCCCACCATGTGCGCCATGCCGGGCCACGCCACCGCCGGCGGGTGCATCCTGGCCCTCATGTGCGACTACCGCTACATAGCCGAAGGCCGAAAGCTCATCGGACTCAACGAAGTCAAGCTGGCCCTGCCCGTGCCGTTCCTCCCCGACCAGGTGTTGCGGATGCTGGTGCGGGAACGGGACGCCACCGAGCTGCTCTATACGGGCGAGTTTCTCGATCCCGCGGCCGCCCTCGCCGTCCGGTTGGTGGACGGAGTGTTCCCCGCGGACGACCTGCTCTCCGCCGCGATTCGCAAAACGACATCCCTCGGGAACTACGACCGGGAAGCGTTCGCCGTCATGAAGCAGAACCGGGTGGGCGCCGTGCAGGAACGATATGAGCGAAGCCGCGTGATGGAAGAGAAGATTTTCCTGCGTCTGTGGTTCGGGGAAGCCGCACGCGTGCAGCTTTCCGAGGCGCTCAAGAAATATTGATCCGTCCGCCGTTTCCGTCCCTTCGCTTACGAAAAATGCAGGTTAATCGACGTTTTCGTAAGCAGCGGGACGCACCGCTTTCCTCCCATCGCTTTCATTGCCTTGAAATAATGACCGTTCCGGGCTTTGTCGCTTCCTGGCACCGAATTTGCTTCTTATAGAGCAAAAGGAGAAGCGGCATGAGAAAAATACTGTTTTTTGGCCTCATCAGTGTTGTTGTGTGGTTCTTCTGTTTCGCCAGTCCGGCAACTCGGGACGGTATCCTCCGGTCCCTCCAAACGTCGGCCTCGGAAAGTCGCCATCTGGCCTCTCTTGCGGGCCAACCCGTCGCTCCTTCTATCGTGCAGAAACTCTACAGTCCTCACGCCGACCTCGGCATCACGAAAAACGACTAGAGAACACAGGCCTCATCCATCCCGATACGGCCGGGGCTCCTCCGAAGGAAGGAGAGTCCCGGCCGGTTTTTTTCCGTCGGAAACCGCTTCCCATGCCGGGAAAAAACGTGTAGCATGAAAACCTCGTGAGAATCATTCAAAGGCTTGCACGACAAGGGAGGGAACACGCTATGACCACACCGCTTCATTGTCCCGGTTTCGAAAACTTCAAAAATTTGAAGTCGTTCAGTTGCAAGTGCCCCGAATGCGGGAAAGAAAAGGAAATCTTTTCCGATGAGTTCAACAAGACACACACCTGTAGCGGCTGCGGTAAGAAAATCGATTTTACCCAGTGCTCCCTGGATGCAGGAGCCGCAACCGACACACCGCGCTGAATTGATCCCCCATCCGGAAACACGTGGAAGGGTTTTATGTTCTACGGCATAAAACCCTTTTCGATTTTCCTTCGGCGCGTGCCGCTGCGGCCTCGAACGGCGGACACCGGCCGATTCCGTCGCGACTGCACGTCGATCCCGTGCGGATGCACGTTATGGAAGTAAATCGTTCCATTCTGGAAATGGTCCTCAATGCCGAACACCCGCTGTCGGGCGAAGAGATGGCGTCACGGCTGGGCGTTTCCCGGACCGCCGTATGGAAGGCGATTAACCACCTGCGGCAACAGGGCTTTTCCGTTGAAGCACGGCGCGGCGTCGGATACGTGGTGACGGGATTTCCCGACCGGCTCCTGCCTCAGATGGTGCAGAAAGACCTGGGAACCCGCGTCGTGGGAAGCAGGGTGGAGTGCTTCGACGTGATCGACTCCACCAACACCCGTGCAAGGGAAGCAGCCCACGCCGGAGAACGCGACGGGGCGGTGTTCACCGCCGAGGAACAGACGGCCGGCCGGGGAAGGCTCAAGCGGACGTGGCTCTCCCCCAAGGGAAGCAACCTGCTCTTTTCCGTGCTGCTGCGCCCGTCCATGCTCCCATCGCAGAT
Organism: uncultured delta proteobacterium; assembly: GCA_963826125.1. GTDB lineage: Bacteria > Desulfobacterota > Desulfarculia > JACQYL01 > CAWGVV01 > CAWGVV01. The sequence goes on from CAWGVV010000002.1 coordinate 734,490, forward strand.
ATTCCGGCTCAACATGACCACCACAGTGGCCATCGCGGAGGCGCTGGAACAGTGGAGTCCGCTGAAGCCTCTCATCAAGTGGCCCAACGACATCTACCTCAACGGGCGAAAGGCGGCGGGAATTCTCACCGAATTTTCCGGCACCGGGGACGGGGTGGAATACGCCGTGGTGGGAGTGGGTCTGAACGTCAACGTCGATCCGTCGGCGCTGGGTGAAGTGATGGCCCCGGCCACGAGCGTGCGGCATGAACTGGGAAAGCCCGTTTCGCGGTTGGACCTTCTGCGCGAGATCCTGCGCCGGTTCGACTACCACTACTGCCGGATGCTGGACGGCACCGACGCGGGACTCAGGGGTCGCTGGAACGAATACTCCCTGGTCGCCGGACGGCGCGTGGTGGTCACTTCCTTCGACACCACCGAATTCGGCACCGCCGTGTCCGTGGAGGACGACGGGGCCCTTCTCCTGGAAACGGAAGACGGACGGCGCAAACGCATCGTCTGCGGAGACGTGAGTCTCCGAATGGCCTGAAAATCCCAACCGCCGAGAATGGAAAATCCGACATGAAAAACATCCCGCTCATCCTCCAGACCGACTCCGGGGAATCCGACATCGTCTTTCGCGCGCGACGCGTGGTGAACGCGGGATACGTGGGCCGCAATCAGGAAGAGGTCGCCCGGCACGTGGAGGAACTCAAGCTGGAGGGCATCCCGGCCCCGGAAAGCACGCCGGTGCTCTTCCACAACGCACCGACCATCCTCACCCAGGACGACGAAATTCTGGTGTATGGCGGAAAAACCTCGGGAGAGGCGGAGTTCGTGCTGCTGTACCAAGCAGGAGAAGTATACGTGGGCACGGGCAGCGATCACACCGACCGGGAGCTGGAATCGGTGAGCATCACCAAGTCCAAGCTCATCTGCCCCAACATCATGTCCCGCGCGATATGGCGGCTGGCGGACGTCCTACCCCAGTGGGACCGCATCATGCTGCGGAGCTGGGTGGACGTGGACGGGGAACCGATCCTCTACCAGGAAGCCCCCCTGGCGGCCATCCTCTCCCCCCACGACCTCAAGGAATTCGTCATGTCGCGGGTCAAGGACGGAGACGACGAGGGACTGGTGATTTTTTCCGGCACCATCTCCACCATCCCCGTGCAGATGCTCTACGGCGACCGTTTCACCGTGCAGCTGGAAGACCCGCACACCGGCCGGAGCCTCTCCTGTTCCTACGCCGTCGCCCGTCTCGATTACCTGCGGGAGTAGGCATAAGCGGAGTGCAGCTTCAAGGTCCGGCCGTATCGGCACGGGGACCCGCGCCCATGGCCGCGTACACCTTTTCCACCCGTTTCACCGCGTTCGCGGTAAGACGGCCGCTGCCGTCCGCGACGGGTTCGGGAAAGAGCAGCCTGCACACCCGTGAAAATTCGTCCCCTCCGGTAACGGTCGTACCCGGTCGGGAAACGCCGTCCGTCACCAGAAAAGCGTCCTCTCCGTCCATGTCCCGGTACTCGATCCCGTCGCCCCGGTGGAGTATGGTGTCGCCGGCTTCGTCGTAGCGCCAGACACCGTCCCGAAATCCGTCCCGAACGCGAAAAGGTTCCCGGCTCCGGTTGAACAGGATGACGTGCGCCCCCGACGGTTCATCCGCATAGGCTTGGTTGAGGCTTTTCACGTCCGCTTCATACTCCACGGGCAGGTATTCGAGCAGGTGGAAGACGTCGAGCGGGATGCGGCCGTCCTTCAGGTGAAGGAGGGAGAGCATGGGGAAGGCGCCCGTGTAGCGAAGGTTGCATTCCACCGGGTGTACGGTCCCGGCTTCGCGATCGACGATGAAATCGATGCCGAAAATCCCACGGTAGCCGCGCCGGGCAAGGAAACCGCCCACCCGTTCCGTGACCTGCCTTGCCGTCTCGTTGGCCGCCCCGTCATAACGGCCTCCCCCCCAGCTGTGCCCGCAGAAAATGCCCCAGCAAGGGGAAGCGCCCACCACGGCGGGTTCGTCCATGAGCTGGGTCTGCAGGGGCGTGGAGATCGTTCCGTGGCGGGTCACGCACGCGGCAATGCTCGCCGCCTCTCCCTTCATGAACCGCGTCACGGTGACGGTATTCACCGTGCAGCCCCGGTGTTCTCCCCTGCCCGCAATTTCCATGAACGCACGAAAGGAATCGGCGTCGCGTATCAGGAAGGTTCCCCTTCCTCCGCCCTGGGTGATCTCGGGAAACTGAAACACCAGCGCTTCGCCGTACTCCCGGCGCAGCCGGTCGAAGGTGTGTTCGTCGAAGCCCGCCAGGGAGAGCGTTTCGCCGGGGATGGCGGGCAGCCCCAGACCGGCCAGGGCTTCACGGAAGGCGTGCTTGTTCTCCAGAGGCTCCCTCACGTTCGCCGGGCACCCCACCAGCCGCCAACCGCGGTCGCGGGCCGGCCCTTCCACGTCCGGATAGCTCTTGTAGAGGATGAGACACACGTCGCGCCCCAGCCGTTGCAGGTAATCGGAAGTGAGGGGATGGTGCAGGATCGTGCGGGTATTCGGGTGGTCGACGTCGGGCCCGCCGGCCCGCTCCGCCTCCCGTTCCAGGCAGAATACGGGGGCCGTCTTTTCGATGGCCCGGAGGTCCAGGCTGTCCCGGTAACACACGAGCCGGTAGTCGGGAACGAAGAAGGCCGGTAGGATGCGCATCCATCCGCTGATACCCACACCGACAAATCGATGGGGAAGGCGGGAAAAAAGGAGTTTGACGTCGTCCAGGTCCCTGAGGCGCACGGGATTTTTTCTGTCGGGGAAAGCCTTTTCTTTAAAAGAAGGTATTCCCCGGACCCCTTTCTGAAAAACTCGGATTCGGCGCTTCGCGCCGTCATGCACAGTTTGGAAGTTCTCGCGGAGGGGATGCGGGGAAGTCTCCTCTCCGTCCCCCCTTTGGCAAAGGGGGACAAGGGGGGATTCTCAGTGCCCCACATTCTCACCCTCCCTACATCACCTGCTGTTCATAGAGGTGGCACGCCACGCAGTGTCCCTCCTCCACTTCCTGCATGGCCGGCAGGTCGCCCTCTTCGCAGCGTTTCTGGCAGGAGACGCATTTGGCGATGTACGGGCACGCGCGCGCCAGGGGCATGACGGGGATGAGCCCCTTGGCGGCGGCGGCGCGTTTTTTGCGCGGGTCCGGGATGGGGACCGCCGCGATGAGCGCCTTTGTGTAGGGATGGCGCGGACGGTGCACGACGCTCTCCGTGGGTCCCATTTCCACGATTTTTCCCCGGTAGATGACCGCCACCCGGTCGCAGATGTAGCGGGCCATGGCCAGGTCGTGGGTGATGATCATGAAGCTCAGGTTGAACTGGTCCCGTATTTCCAGGAGCATGTTGAGGATGTGGGCGCGGATGGATGCATCGAGCATGGAGGTCGGTTCGTCGGCCACGATGAATTCCGGGCGCACCGTCATGGCGCGGGCGATGGCCACACGCTGGCGCTGTCCGCCGCTCAGTTCGTGCGGATAGCGGAAGAAAAAGTCCTCCGCCGGTTTGAGCCCGATCAGTTCCATGACGAAGCGGACCCTGGCTTCCCGTTTGGCCATGTCGCCCGTCCGCTGGACCACCAGGGGTTCGGCGACCGTGTCGAAGATGGTCATGCGCGGGTTGAGCGACTGGTAAGGGTCCTGGAAAATCATCTGTACTTTCGATCGGAACTCCGCCAGCTCCGGTCCCCGGATGTTGGTGATGTCTTTCCCGTTGAGCGCGATGGACCCGGACGTGGGCTGTTCCAGCTTCACCATCAGCCGTCCGCACGTGGTCTTCCCGCTGCCCGATTCCCCCACCAGTCCGAAGATTTCCCCCTCGGAAATGGAAAAAGTGACGTCGTCGAGGGCCTTGATCTCGCGGGCATCGTTTTTTTTGAAAAGCCGTTTCTTGAGCTGGAACACTTTGGTCACCTTTTCCAGCTGGAACACGGTTTTCTTATCGTTTTGCACGGTCTCAGCCGACATGCTTCCTCACGTCCACCAGGTGGCAGCGAACAAAATGGCCCGGTTTGACTTCCCCCCAGGCGGGCGCCTTTTCCCGGCACTTGATTTCTCTCATGGGGCACCTTGCCCAGAACCGGCATCCATCAGAAAGGCTCAGCAGGTTGGGAGGCTCTCCCGGTATGGGATTCAGCCGTTTCTTCTCCCCGATCAGCGACGGATAGGATGACAGCAGCCCTCGGGTGTAGGGGTGGAGCGGCTCGTCGAACAGGGAAAGGGTGTCCGCCAGTTCCACAAGGCTGCCCGCGTACATTACTCCCACGTGGTCGCACGTCTCGGCGATGATGGAAATGTCGTGGGAGATGTAGATCAGCGACATGTGGAGACTTTCCTGCAGCCGGTTGATCTCGGTCAGGATCTGGTGCTGCACCATCACGTCCAGGGCGGTGGTGGGTTCGTCGGCGATCACCAGGTCGGGATAGCAGGCCAGAGCCATGGCGATCACCGCCCGCTGCTTCATGCCGCCGCTGTACTGATGGGGAAAATCGCGGCTCCGGCCCGGGTCCAGGTCCACCAGCCGGTACAGTTCCTCCACGCGCGCATTAGCCTGCGCTTCGCTCATGTCCATGTGGGTGAAGAGCGCTTCCTTGATCTGGTCCCCCACCCGCTGCACCGGGTTGAGCGTGTTCATGGCGCCCTGAAAGATCATGGAGATGCTGTCCCAGCGGACTTTCCGCCACTGCCGTTCGGTTCCCCCCAGCGGGAGCGGGAGTCCCTTGAAGAGGATTTCCCCGCCGACCGTCACCGCGTTTTGCGACAGCAGCCCCATGAGGGACATGGCCAGGGTCGTCTTGCCGCAGCCCGATTCCCCCACCAGCCCCAGGGCTTCCCCCTGATCCAGGTCGAAGGAAACGAGTTCCAGCGCGCGAACCATTCCGCGAACGGTCCGGTAGTGAACGGTCAGGTCTCTCACCGAGAGCAGAGGCATGCTAACCGTCACCTCGCAGTCGCGGATTGACCACCTCTTCCAGCGAGCGGCCGATGAGGTAGAACGAGAGGGTGATGAGCGAGATGCAGATTCCCGGAGGCAGAAGCCAGTACGGGGCCCTGAACATGTGGCCCGTTTTCCACACCCATTGCAGCATCATGCCCCAACTGACCGTGGAGGGATCGCCGAACCCCAGAAAGGCGAGCGCAGCTTCCACCAGGATGGCCGAAGTCACCCCGAAGGTCATGTACAGAAAGGAAAACGGCAGGACGTTGGGCGCGATGTGGCGGAACATGATCCGCATGGGACCCGCCCCGGCCACCCGGGCCGCTTCGACGTAGGGCCGTTCCCGCAGACTCAGGGTCTGGGATCGGATCACACGGGACACCGGCGCCCAGCGCAAACAGGCGATGATGATCACCGTGTTCCAGATGGTGAGCTGCCCCATGGCCGCCGAGATGATGAGGATCACCAGCAGGCCGGGCAGCACCATGACGATGTCCGCGCCCCGCATCAGGAGCATGTCCGTGGTGCCCCCGTAGTAGCCGGCCAGTAGTCCGATGAACGTCCCCAGGGCCACACTCATGAGCGCGGCGGAAATTCCCACGGCAAAAGCCACCCTGGCGCCTGCCAGCAACTGACTGAAAATGTCCCTGCCGATGAAGTCGGTGCCCAGAACGTGCCGCGTGCTCATGCCCACGGACCCGAAAACGTTCGGGTCCACCCCGGTCATGGGCTGGTAAATGGGGTCGAGGTACGGCGGGATGTAACTTCCCAGGGCCATGACGGCAAAAAGGACCAGCAGTCCCAGGCCGATCAAGCCCAGAGGGTTTTTCCGGTAGAGGACCCAGCCTTCCCGGAACTGTCTGCGCAGGTGGGCCAGATTGGCCCGCAGAAAACGACGGCGGGATACCGGGGTCTTGGGTGCTTCTTCGAATATGGGCGCGCTGTTCATGCTCCGGGAGCCACCTTATGGTCAGTAACGGATTCTGGGGTCGAGGTATGCATAGAGCACGTCCACCACCAGATTGGCGAGCAAAACGATGGCCGCGATGAGCAGGAACGATACCTGGGCCAACGGATAATCGTTGTTGCTCACGGCGAACACCAGTTCCCTTCCCAGACCGGGCCAGGAAAATACGGTCTCGGTGATGGCTCCCCCGTTGATGGAAAAGGCCAGGCTCAACCCCAGGCTGGTGACCACAGGGAGCGCGGCGTTCGGCGCGGCATGCCGGTTGCGTACGACCTTGTCCGGCAATCCCTTGGCCCGCGCAGTGAGGATGTAATCCTCGCGCAGGGTCTCCAGCATGCTGGATCGCATGATCAGCAGAAACCCGCCGAAATGGGTGGTGAAGAGGACGAAGAGCGGCAGCACCAGATGCCACAGCACGTCGCCCAGCTTGATCCACACGGTGGACGATGGGTCGTACCATACCTCGGGGGATATCATGCCGTTGAGCGGAAACCAGCCCAGCTTGTAGGCGAAGAGCCAGATCACGAGGAGCGCGAACCAGGGGAGGAAGAGCGTGTAGGTGAGCAATCCCACGAAGGTGACGCTCACGTCGGTGAAGGATCCCTTCTTCCAGGCGATGATTTTTCCCCAGGCGATCCCGGCCAGGGCGTAGAGGATGCTCGCCGTGGTGAACAGCATGATGGTGTTAGGCAGCCGGTCCATGATGATGCGGATCACGGGTTCGCCGTAATGGTAGGAAATACCGAAGTTGCCGGTGAAAAAATTCTTCATGTACAGCAGCAGCTGCATGAGGATGGGCTGGTCCAGCCCGAACTGGCGGCGCAGCACTTCGATGTCCTCGGCCGTCATGCGGGGGTCGATGATTGATGCGGTGGGGTCGCCGGGAGCAATGCGAAACAGGACGAACAGGAGGGCCATGATGATGAAAAAGGTGACGATCACCTGTTTCAGACGTGAGAGAAGATAACGGCGAAGCTCCAAGATTCCTCCACATCGAAAGACGGACCCGGCGGGCCGTCTTCCTCCGCGCCGCAGGGGAAAGTATTACCACCTCGATTCCGGCAGGAAATACAGACAGCTAGAAAGAAGAATCGTAAATTCTTTGTTCGAGGAAGTCAAGCGCACGCTCTTCCAGCCGAACGTTGGAGAGCGCGTTGATCCGCGGAATGCCGCCGGGGCTCACGCAGTTGATTTCGATGACTTTTTCACCGATGAGATCCAGCCCGACGAAAGAAAGCCCGCGGCTGCGGAGCGGACCGGCGAGTTCCCGGCATACCCGGAGTTGCCCTTCATCCGGCGTGTGGCGGACCACCCTTCCCCCGGCGAAGACGTTGGCCCGGAATTCGCCCGGCGCGGGAATTCGCTTCATGGCGCCGATGGGTTCTCCATCCAGCAGCAACACCCGGACGTCGCCGCCGTACACGTCGGGAAGGAATTCCTGCGCGATGAGCGGGAACGGCCCGGAAATGCCTGCCCGCAGCAGTTCCCGCAGCGTGCCTTTCCTCACCCCCCGGCCGCCGAATCCGTCCAACGGCTTCAGCACCACCTCGCCGTCGTGGCCTGCGAAAACTTTTTTCAATTCATCCCGGTTGCTTATCAGGCGCGTGCGCGGAGTGAGGTGCGGGAAGGTGAGGATGTTGCGCTTGTCGGCCGAGGAGACGAGCCCGTTAAAATCGTTGAGGGTGAAGGGAAGGGTGCAACCAGCGGAAAGCGTCGGGACCTTTTCCCGGTCCAGGGGAGGATTCTTCCGGTACCAGAGCGCGTCCAGTTCGCTCAAAGAGAAGGTGAGGCTCGTCCCGTCCGAAAGGGAACGCAGCACCACCTTCCAGTAATCGCGGACGGAATCGGGTCGGCAGGGACGCACCTCGTGGGCGGAGGCGGAGCACCCGGCCGTGTCGACGTCACCGGAGTCGAAGTAGAACACGGTGTGGCCCCTTCGGGACGCGCACCACATCAGATACGCCGTGGTTTCGGTTTCCGGCCTCATGTTCAGGGGTGAATCCATCCAGAATCCGATGTTCATGCCGCCGTTCCACGCATTCTCAGACGCTTTGCCACTGCGGCCCGAACGACTTCCCCCCCACGTCCACGCCGCAGATGCGGGTGAGCGTGTTGAGGCCCGGCGTGTAGTTCACTTCGAGCACCACGGTGCCGCTGTTCGTGCCCAGCAGGTCCACTCCGGCCAGATCCAGCCCGGTCACCGAAGCCGCCCGCACCGCCGTTTCGATTTCCATGTCCGACAGCTCCACCGGCAGCGGTTCGCCTTCCTGCCCCAGGTTGGACCGGAAATCCCCCGGCCGGGGCTTCTTCATCATGGCCGCCAGTACTCTGCCTTCCATCACCAGGACCCGCACGTCCCGCGGATCGTCCGCGCGGAGGAATTCCTGCAGGAGCACCGCTTCTCCGGGACCGTTGAGGCCGTCCAGGACAAAGCCGAGAGCGGACGCATTGTCGATGAGCGCCACCCCCCTGCCCTTTCTGCCGCGACGCCGTTTGACCACCAGGGGAAACCCGCCCAGGAAGTCGACGGCCGCCCGTGCGTCGCTCCCCTTTGTGAGGAGCAGGGTGCGGGGAACGGAGACCCCCGCTCCGCCCAGTTTCTGCAGCGAAAAAAATTTGTCCCGTGCGACTTCCACGGAGCGGGTGTCGTTGAAGAGGCACACGCCGGACGCTTCCAGGTGACGGGCCACGGAGAGTTCGAAATCGTCGATGGTGGAGCCGATACGGGGGAACAGGATATCCGGCTCCAACCGTTTCCCGTCCCGACGGACGGAGAGCCCGCCCGGTCCCTCCACCACGATCGAGCAGAGGGCGGGATGGATAAGCTCCGGTTCGTGGTCCAATCCGCGAGCCGATGCGAGCAGGGTGTCGTTGCCGGGGTACGAACCGTCCCGGGTGGTCAGTATGCCGATGCGCATGCGCTTTCTTTCTCTCCGACTCCGGCGGTCACTCTTCTTCCACCCCGTACCGCTTGAGTTTCCGCCACAGGGAAGCCCGGTCGATCCCCAGAAGGTCGGCGGCCTTGCTCCTGTTTCCGCCCATCTTGTCCAGGACCCACAGAATGTACCGTTTTTCGTTTTCCCGCAAGGGGACCAGTTCCTGCGCGCCGGGTCGGGAAATCCGGACCATTTGCATGGTGAGGTCGGGGGGCAGGTGGCCCGGCTCGACGGACGAGCCGGTGCAGAGGGCCACGGCGCGTTCGATGATGTTCTCCAGCTCGCGCACGTTCCCCGGATAGGCGTATTCGACAAGAATTTTCATGGCTTCGGAGGAAATTTCGGTGACGTCCTTGTTCATCAGCCGCGCGTATTTGGTAAGGAAGAAGGACGCCAGGAGCGGAACGTCCGAACTCCGTTCGGCCAACGAAGGCACGTAGAGATTGATGACGTTCAGCCGATAGAACAGATCCCGGCGGAATCCCCCCTGCTCCACTTCCTTCTTGAGGTCCTTGTTGGTGGCGGCAAGTATGCGGACGTCCACCGGGACTTCCTCGGTCCCGCCCACCCGCATGAGCGTCCGTTCCTCGAGCACCCTGAGCAGCTTTACCTGCATGGTCATGGACATGTCGCCGATTTCGTCCATGAAGAACGTACCGCCGTCGGCCGCCTCCATGAGCCCCTTCTTGGCGGCGCGTGCTCCCGTGAAGGCGCCCTGTTCGTGGCCGAACAGTTCGTTGGCCAGCAATTCCTCCGAAAAGGAGGCGCAGTTGACCCCCAGAAACCGCTTTTCCCGGCGCGGGCTGAGGGCGTGGATGGACTTGGCCACCAGTTCCTTTCCCGTCCCGGTTTCTCCGTACACGAGCACGTTGGAATCAACGGCGGCCACCTGGGCGATGGTCTTCTTGAGTTCCAGCATGCCGGGGCTCTGGCCCACCATCAGCGGCAGTTCCTTGCCGGACAGTTGCTGCCTCAGGAGCGCCACCTCGCTCTGCAGCCGGCTCTTCTCCAGTGCCCTCTGCACCAGCAGCCGCAGCTCCTCCACCTTGAAGGGCTTGGCCAGGTAGTGGTAGGCTCCCTTTCGCATGGCTTCCACGGCGGAAGAGACCGTGGCGAACCCGGTCACCACCAGCACTTCCATGCCGGGGTGGAGCGTCTTGGCGGACTTCAGGATTTCCATCCCGTCCACGTCCGGCAGCCGCAGGTCCGTGATCGCCAGATCGAACGCACCGTCCTTCATCTCACCGACGGCCGAGGCGCCCAGCTTTACCGCCGTTACTTCGTACCCTTCCCGCACCAGGATGTGTTCGAGGTTCTCCCGGGCGATGTCGTCGTCTTCGGCAATGAGGATGCGTTCCCGGCTCATTTTGTCATCCAGCCTGCAGGTCGGATTCCAGGGGCTTGACCGGCAGGGTGATGGCGAACGTGGTCCCCACCCCTTCGGAGCTGTCGACTTCCACCGTCCCACGGTTCTTTTTCACGATACTGAACACGATGAACAGTCCGAGCCCCGTGCCTCCGCGCATGTCCTTGGTGGTGAAAAAGGGGTCGAACACCTGCTTGCGGACCCCTTCCGGCATGCCCTTGCCGGTGTCCTTGACCAGGACCCCGACCGATTGTTTGTCTTCGTCGAAACGGGCGCTTACGGATACCCTGCCGGGGGTGCGTTCAATGGCTTGCACCGCGTTGAGCAGGAGATTGATGAAGACTTCCTGCATCCCCTGGCGGTCGATGGTGACTTCCAGGTCTGGTGGCACGTCTGTTTCGATGGCGATCCCCGCCGGCACCTGGCTGGAAATGAGGGAGACGGAACGGTCCACGACTTCGCTGAGTTTGATGGTGCGGGGGGTATAGTCCTGATGACGGGAAAATTCCAGGAGCCCGCGGACGATGTCCCTGGCCCGCAGCGTTTCCTGAGTGATGTTGCCGAGCATCTTGCGGCCGAAATCGGAGAGCTGGTCTCCCACTTCCTCCGTTAGAATCTGGCTGGACGTGGAAATGTTGTTCAAGGGGTTGTTGAGCTGGTGGGCGATCCCCGAGGAGAGGGTCCCGATGGATGAGAGCTTGTGCGCCTGGATCAGCTGCTCCTGCCGTCGTTCCAGTTCGGTCACCATGTGGTTTAGGGCATCGACGAGGCGCGAAATCTCGTCGTGCGATTGATGGTTGGCAAGCGGAGTGAACTTCCCCTGGGCGATGTCGTTGGTGGCCTTCTCGATGGAGCGCAAGGGGCGGATGACGCGGGAGTTGATGAAATTGAGCAGCAGCAGCCCCACTCCCACCAGCACGATGGCCGAACAAACGATGCTCACTTTCAACCATCGGATGATGTGGATGATCTTGACTCGTTCGTGGGCCGACAGTTTTATGGCCTCGTCCACCAGGTGCTTGCCCATTTCCCTGAGGTTTTCGAGCAGTACCGGGTTGGGCGTCTGGCGGATGTTCTCCATGCCCTGCCGGTAGTAGATGATCATCTCCTCGATCGCCCCGATCTGCCTCCTGCTTTCCGGATCGGAGATGTTGCTGTGGACGTTGCGGAGAAGGGCGACCCCCCTGTCCACGTAGTGAATGCTTTCGTCGAAATCCTCTTCCTTGCCGTACAACAGATAGTTCTTTTCGTACCTCCGGGCTTCCAGAATGATGTTGCTGAAGTCGTCCACCCGCTCGATCACGATTACCTTGTCCTTCACGACAAACAGGTTGTAGAAGGAGATTCCTCCGATAACCCCGATGGAAACAAGGCTGGCCAATAGAGAAGAGAAGATTTTTTGTCGGATGTTCATGGGAAACCGTCTCCGAGCGGTCACAGGGTCTTGGGGAAACCGGCGAAAAACCGTCCGGTTTCCGGGCGCGGGCTCCCCGCGATTCCCGACCGTGCGCCGGAAACCTGAAAGGGAAAGGCTGCGGAGAACGAGGCTTCCGGCCCGGACGGGGCCGGCTTCTCAGTGGTGCAGTGTAAACAGTGAGGAGATCGAGCTGTCCTTATGGATGCTGATGATGGCCTGGGCGAAGATGTTGGCCACCGAGAGAATCTTTATCTTTTCGCACTCCCTCGCCTCTTTCTCCAGCGCAATGGTGTCGCTTACGTAGAGTGTCTTAAGCAGCGAATTGGTGATTCGCTCCACCGCCGGCCCGCTCAGCACCGGATGCGTCACAAAGGCGTATACTTCCTTGGCTCCCTGTTCGGTGAGGGCCAGCGAACCCTTGGTGAGGGTACCGGAGGTGTCGGAGATGTCGTCCAGAATGAGGCAGGTCATCTCCTTCACGTTGCCGATGACGTTCATGACTTCGGCTTCGTTGGCCCGGGGACGCCGTTTGTCGATCATGGCGATGGGGGAGTTGAGTACCTTCCCGTAGGCCCTGGCTCTGGCCATGCCGCCCGCATCGGGCGACACCACCACAATGTCGCGTCCCATGAATTCTTCGCGGATGTAGGGGAAGAAGATTTCCGAAGCATAGAGGTTGTCCACGGGCATGTTGAAGAACCCCTGTATCTGCCCCGCGTGGAGGTCCATGGTGACCACGCGCTGGGCCCCCGCGGTGTGGAGCAGGTCGGCCACCAGCTTGGCGCTGATCGGTACGCGCGGAGCGCTTTTCCGGTCCTGCCGGGCGTATCCGTAGTAGGGGATGGTGGCGGTGATCCGGCCCGCCGAGGCTCTCTTGAGGGCGTCGATGATGATGAGCAGCTCCATCAGGTTGTCGTTGACCGGACGGCAGAGGGACTGCACGATGAACACGTCGCGTCCGCGCACGTTCTCCCCGATCTCCACGAACAACTCGCCGTCGCTGAACTTTCGTACGGTCAGCTTGCCGATCGGCATGTGGATTTGTTCACAAATCTGCTTGGTAAGATCGATGGTACTCGAGCCCGCAAAAACCTTTAGTTCGCCCCTGGAAATCACGCCCTGCCTCCCTCGCGCCTGGAGAGCTGTTCTGCCTTACCCGACATGGTAAGTGTGATTGGTTTGTAAAATGTTTGCGGTGAAAGGTCAAGCGTGTTCATCGCCGCCGGCCACCGCCAATCCGTTCACTCTGATCCCCGCCGGTCCGAGGTAACTTTCCCGCTTCACCGTTTCCCTTGAAAGGCGGAGATCCTTCAGTGCCTCGGACATCATTCCGCTCACGCTGCCCCCCTTGACCGGAGTAACGCCGTTCTCTCCCACCAGGTAGCCGAAACGGATTTCCCCGGAAAAAGCTCCCGTCACCGCGTTGGGGGCGAAAACCGAAAATTTGACTACGTGGAGCACCGGGGAGGGTCGAAAGAGGTCTTGAAACGGAGTCGAGCCCGGTTCTACCACCATGTTGGTGAAGTCTCCCGTGGGCTCGGCTTTCAGGTAGGCGCCGTACCTGCTGTCCGCCATACGGGTGCGGAAAACGTTGCCCTCCACCACCGGGCGCCGGTGCAGGGGAAGTCCGTGCGCGTCGAAGGAGCCCGACGCCATGCCTCCGGGCAGCCCCGGATCGCTGGATAGAGTGATCCGGTCGCCGCGCATGTCCTCCGCCACGGGAACGCCTTCGGTGAAGGAGGACCACCCCTGGTGCCTCGCCGCTCCGCCCGCCTGCGGTTTGAACCAGGAAAAGAACGACTCCACGGCTTCGTGGGAGAGCACCACGTCGAAACTCCCCGTGGGAGGTTCTTTGGCGGAAAGCGAATCGAGCGTCCACCCGGCGTATTCCCGCACCATGTCGCTCATGTTCAGGTCGCGGAGAAACCGCGCGGACCGGAACCCGTGCATTTCGGTTTCCCGCTCCGGATCGCCGCCGCTCAAAAGGACGAAATCGACGAAGAGTCTGGTCTTCTCGGTCTTGAGTTCCAGCCCATTGGAGTTGAGGAGCAGCGTTTCCCGTTCGCCCGCCACGATTTCCATGGAACTCACTTCCACCCCGTGGTCGGCCGCCTGCTCGATCTCCGTGCGCACCCGGCCGATGGCCTGTTCGGGATGAACCGCCACGTCGCGGTCGTACAGCGGAACGTCGGGATACTTCGGCCCCGGTCCCGGCAGGGGAAAGGGATCGTTGGAGACCCGCTGCGCCATTTCCACCGCCAGATCGATCCGCTCCCGATAGTCGTCCTGGGGGTTGATCACCACGCGCGATTCCCCCAGCACCTTTCGGTCCTGCTCCCACCGTTCGGTATAAACCGCCAGTTCCAGCGATTCGGTGTCCACCATCCGTTCGGATTCGACGGACCCCATGGTAACGTACAGTTCACGGGCTTTTCGGCGCGACCGTGTGATTTCCCACGCGTCGACGTCCTTCGTCTTCTTCACTACCTTGAGGAGGTCGCGGTAATCCATGCTCTCGGCTCCTTTCTCACCCCAATCGCGCTTTCAGCTTCATGAACGGCCCGCCGTCGGTGACCTTGACCCATTCCTTGTAGCCCTTGCCGCACATGCCCAGCCCGGAAATCGTGAGCCGGCCGCCCACCATTTCCACCGAATGCAGGAGGTCCGGAACGTACCCCGTGACGATGACCGGGGTATGCACCACGCCCGTCAGTTTTCCGTCCCTGATTTCCCGTGCGAGGTGTCCTTCCAGCTGAATGCCCCACCCCTTGGGGTCCTCCATGCCGTTGGACGGCCTCTCCAGCAGGTAGCCGTTCTTCACTTCGGCGATGATCTCCTCGGCTTTCAGATCGCCGGAGGGCGCGAAGTAGGTGTTGCTCATGCGCGCATAGACCTTGTTGGCGTACGATTCGCGCCGGCCGTTGGCCGTGGGGGGAAGCTTCAGCCTCAGGGCGGAGTTGAGGTCGGTGATGGGGGAAACGAGCACACCGTCCTTTATGATCCGGGTGGGGGAAGCCGTTTGCCCTTCGTGATCGAAAAAATAGGATGCAGCCTGCCCCGGCAGGGAGGGGTCGTCGAAGAGGTTGACCAGCGGGGAAGCCACGGGCTTGTTGAGAAACAACCCGCCCCGACCGCGACGTTTGAGGATCATGTCGGCCTCGGTGCCGTGGCCGAATGCTTCGTGCGCGAAAATTCCCGAGAATTCCGGAGAGAACACGCAGTCGTAAAACCCCGGGGAGAGCCGTTCGGCGGGCAGCATGCGGCCGCAGTCTTCCACCATGGCGTGCAGCTGATCCTCTGGAAACACCGCATGCTCCCATCCGCCCTGGAATGCCTGGCCGTCGTGGAGCGAAACGGAGCGCGCTCCTTCCCTCATCACCACGCGAACCAGGGCCATGGTGCGCGGCAGACTCTGGTACAGCTCCCGGTTCCGGTTCACGAACACTTCGCGCTGACGGACCGTCGAGTAGAGGTACATGGCGGTGACGATCCGTTTGTCCAGCGTCTCCGCGTGCGCCCGCATACCGCTGCAGAATTCGATCTTTTCCTTGAGCGGAATGGACAGCGGGTCCTCTTCCATGTCGCCGTGGAAGCTTTCCTTCATTTTCGGTCCCGGATCCGGCTGATCGCCGTCGTACCGGATGCCCGCTGCCACCGCAGCCTTCCTGAGTTCCCCGGCGGCGTTGCGGATGGCTTTGGGCGTGAGGTCGTTTATGGCCCGCTCCATGAAAAAGCGGCCGGTGAAGGCCGTCAGCACCGCGCCGCGCACCGGGTCCAGCGGCTGTACGGATTGCATCCGGGTTTCGCTGGTTACGGTTTCGCCCTCTCGCTCCATGGCGAAGGCCGCCGCATAGGGGACTTCCCTTTCCAGTTCGAACACGGCGTCCGACAGATAGGGAATCAGTTCGCTGATGGTGTTCATGACCCGTTTCCTCCGGCGGCGCTTCCCGGTCGGTCCCCCGGGGGGGCCGCTTCGCAGCGTATTTTCGAATTTCCGAAGCTGTTCCCGATAGTGTCCGGGATCGTCCGGTTTCATGGCCAATGCTTTCCTTTCCGTCTCCGCCGCCTCCTCCATCATGCCGTTGACGAAGTAGCTCTCCGCCAGCGTGTCCAGGATATGGGGAACACCGGACAGAGCGGCCGCGTCTTCGGCGAGCTTCAATGCCTCGGCCGGGTGGCGGAACGCCGGATCGGGGCAGGTGGCGTAGAGCCAGGCCAGATTGTTGAGCACCTCCGCGTTGCGCGGGTTCAACTGCAGCACCCGCAGATAGCCCTTCTCGGCTTCCCGGTAACGTTTCGCTTCGAAGTCGAGCGTGGACAGGGCGGTCAGTGCGGCCTCATCCAGCGGATTCTTTTCCACGTGCCGAGCGAGGATTTTCCTGATCGTCTCATGGTTGAGATTGCGCGCGAGGCCGGAAGAACTGAGCGAGTACCCGGCAAAGGCCGCCGCCCCTATCAGGAGAAAACAGACGACTAGGCCGAATCTTACCCGGCGGTCGTGCCGGACGATGAGTTCCGGGTTCCGTTCGCCGCGCAGCAGCATGGTAACTCGCTGGGCGATACTGAAATGGTGCCAGGAAGGCACGTCGCGGATGTTCCCGCTGTGAAAGCCGATCTTCTCCAGTGCCCCGATGAGCGGTTCGCTCGATCCGATCTCCCGCAGGCTGAAAAGGTCCGCCTGCCGCTCGAAATTGCGGATGAAGAAACCGAAAATGAACCGGAAGTAGAGGATGAAGAGCGCCAGCACAGGCATCGTGATGACGATGGAGAGGATCGTGACCTGATAGCCGGGCGCCATGTCCATGAGGTCGTAGACGAATCCGCTGCCGAGCACGAGCAGGTAAATGAGGTCGAACGAGGGATAGACGAGCACCGCGTATCCGAGAAGAAAGAGCACATAATACACCAGATGCCACTTGCGGATGTGGCCCACTTCATGGCCGACCACGGCTTCCAGCTCATCCGGATTCAGAATGCGCAGCAGCCCCGGACTGATCATGAGGTAGCGGAAGCGGCCCACCAGCCCCATAATGCCCGCGGTGATGACTTCCCCCTCCAGCATCTGCCACAGCACGATGTCCCGGTAGGAGAGGCGGAACGTGCTGCAGGCGCGTTCGATGATGCTCCGCTCCTCTCCCGGCGGCATGGACTTCAACCCCCAGAAAAAACGCATGAACAGCGGCGCGAGCAGGACGAGAACGAAGAGGAAGACGCCGAAGAGGATGAGTTCCTGGGTAAAGGGATTGAGCGACTTGAGCACCGGAAACGTGCTGGTGCCGATGAAGTCGAACAGCAGGGACACCACGAACCAGGGGAAAAGCACCGAAAGCGCGAGCCGTAACCGATTGGTGACGAACCGGGCGAGCGAAACGTTTCCGGCAAAAAAGTCCTGCGCCGGCGGATAGGACAGACTCCACTGGATCACTAGGTACAGGATGAAAACCGAGAGCCCCGCCAGGTCGGAAAGCGATTCGAACGAACGGAACAGAGGGATTCGGAGCAGGTAGTACTTGATGTTGAACAGGTACAGCGTGAGGGCGAAAAAGATCAGGCCGCCCACGGTGAGTCTGGTGTTCCAGGAGAGATACTTCTTGTGCAACACGGCCGGGCTTCGTGTGCCCGCCTTCAGGTGCCGGAGGATGGACCCGTAAACGTACCGGCTGATCGCCGTGTAGACGAAGAGCAGCAGCGCACCCCCCGCCAGATTCACCAACGGATTTCCGATGGGAATATCGAGGGGTTCGTGGGTGGAATAGATGATGAGTGCGACAATGAAATAGATGAAGTACTGGTACATGGTCCAGATCCCGCAGCTTTCCGGTCATTGGAGGAGAGTGTCAGACGCGGACGTTCTTCCACTTGCCGAGATGGAAACGAAGGGCCATGAGCGAACCCTGCACGGTCATTGAAACGATCATCGCCGTCCACACCCCCCGTGCTCCCCAGCCCAGTGTTACGCCCATCACGTACGCCAAGGGCAACCGGATGATCCACATGGCAATCACGATGATTCCCAGCACACCCCGGGTGTCGCCCGCTCCCTGCAATCCTCCGCCCAGACTCAGGCTCACGGCGATCACGGGCGCCAAGAATAGATTATACCTCAAATAGATGATCGTCTGCCGCAGCACTTCTTCATCTTTCGCCAGTATGGCCGCAGCCCGCCCCACGTTCAGCCAGATGACGGCGGCCACCAGCCCGAGAAACAGCGCCGCAGTCACGGCGATTTCCCAGCCGACTTTCACCGCCCGGTCGCTTCTGCCCGCTCCCAGGTTCTGGCCCACCAGAACCGCCGCCGCGTTGTTGAGGGCGAAGGCCGGGAGAAAGGTGATGGATTCGATGCGGGACCCACTGGCGTATGCCGCCATGATCTGAATGTGATGTTCCGGCAGGTGGGCAATGATGTTGTACACCACGACGGTGCCCGCGTTCCAGGCAAACATCACCAGCGCCATGGGCCAGCTGATGGCGATGATCCTTTTGATGTAGGAGCCGCTCAGCCGGAACAGATTGCGGAAAAAGCCGGGCCACTTGAGTCGGGCGAGGAAGACCATGTTGATGGCGGTCGCCGAAATCACCGAAATGCCGGTGGCGATGGGAATGCCGGGATACCCCAGGGCCGGGAAGGGGAACCAGCCAAACACCAGCGCGAAATCGAGCACCACGTTGAGCGCCGCGAAAACGCCCATGGACACGGCCGCCTTCTCCGGCGTCCCGAGGGCCCTCAGCACGGCGCTGGAGATGATGAGCAGATAGTTGAACCCCAGACATACGGCATAGATGCGTACGAAGGTGACGGCGATGGGGATGAGTTCCGGCGGCACCCCGACGGCCGAAACCACCTGCCGGGTGCCCAGCACGCCGGTGACGGAGAGGGTGAAGGCCACGATGACGCCGAATCCCAGGGAATTGCGGGACCCCGCCTGCACCTCCGCGCCGTGGCCGGCCCCCGACGCCCGCGCCACCAAAGCCACGGACCCGATGCTGATGGCGTTGGCGAAAATAATGAACAGGAAATAGAGCTGGTCGATGAATCCGACCGCCGCCTGGATTTTGGGGCCGATGCGGCCGGCCACGTAGACGTCGGTGAAACCCACCGCGAAGTTGAAGAGCATGATGAGGAGCATGGGGAGCGACATCTTGACGATGCTCCGCCAGATGCTGCCCTGCACCAGATCGTTGGCCGATGATCCTGTTGTTTCCCGCTCGTCCATGTGGCATGGTGTAGCAAAGAGGGTGCCGCCGGAGCAAGGCCCTTTGTTCGGTTTGGCCGGGAATTATCGGAGTGGAGGCTTTGCACAGCCGAGGGCGGCTGTGCTCCACAAACGAGTTTCAAGAAGGTAACAGTGTAGCACGGGCGCCTCGCCCGTGCGTCAGTCAGACCGAAGTAAGCTCCGCCATTCGCGATGCCTCAGTCGTTCACCCTTCGATACCTCAGGGCGAACGGGTTCTCTCCGACACTTTGTCCGTTCGTGCCGAGGTATCGAAGCACAAACGTCATATCATTAAGGAAACCCGATGAATAAAGACATCTCAAGGGGCGAGTCGCACCGCGGACATCACGCCGTTCACGGCGGAGTCGTACTTCCCGTTCTCTTCCTGCTGGTCATAGTGGCGCTCGTGGCGATCCTCGGCCGAGGCTTCTTTCTCCGGTTCGCCCTTACCGGCGTCGTCCGCCATGCCACCGGCTGCGAACTGTCCGTAGGTTCCCTCGACGTGGGGCTGCTCGATACCGATCTCATGGCCCGAAACGTGGTGCTCAAAAGCCCCGAAGGGTTCGCCGACGAGCCCATGGCCGTGGCGGACGCGGTATTCGTGGATTACGAACTCCGCCCGCTCCTGCACGGGAGTTTCCACTTCACCCGGCTGGATCTCAATATCAACCGCATCACCCTGGTGCGAAACCGGGAGGGACGGTTGAACGTCGAAGTGTTCAATACAAACGTGCGCAACCGGGGCGTGAGCCGTACGCGGGGCAGCGTGAGCCATACGGCGGTCGTCGTGAGCGGGGGGGGCGGAGACGCGGGCTCGGGCTCCGAGGAGGAAGATTTTTTTGTCGAAAACGGTACCCTGACCGTGGGGTCCATCGTTTACAAGGACTATTCGGCCGGCTCCTCTCCTCTGGTCACCCCTATTCCCCTGAAGTTTGAAAAACTGCAGTTGCACAACGTTCGGGGGAAAGACGTGGACGAGGCCATGCAGGTGCTGACGAAAACGGCCACGGCGGGATCGGATGCCGCGGCCGTTTTGGGCGGAATTTTTCAGGGCATGGCCAGGGAACTGCAGAAATCGTTCAGGAAACCGGGGAAGTAGACGCCGGGTCGATTCCTTTCGCGGCGTCGGCTGCCCCCAGCCGCTTCTCGGCCAGGTGCCGGACGCGGGCTTCCAGGTTGAGCAGATACGCCGCTTCCGGCTGTTTGGGAAAGGGCCGCGGATCGTATTCCGTAGCCTTGACCCGGATCATCACCTTTCGTACGTCTCCCTGCTCCTCATCCAGCAATCCGTCGACCCATTCCTTGAACTCCTTGGCCGACCGGATGGATTCCGCGAAGTAGGCGGGAACGTCGTCACCCAGAAAGACGAGGCGGTGGCCCTGGCACAGTATCTCCACGTCGAGGGAGGCGAGCCGCCGGAGCGATTCCATGTACACCCGGTAGTCCACCAGGAACTCGGTAACGATGTAGCCGGCCATGTCCATGCAGCCCACCGCCTCCGAGGCGATCAGGATTTTTCTCTCCGGGATGTAGTAACTGAGGAAATCCCACGTGTGGCCGGGCGTGGCCAGCACCTGTACGGTCAAATCGTCGCCCAGGGGAATGCGGTCGCCGTCCTTCAGCACCCGGTCCACCTCGAAGGGGCGGAACGGTTCGTCCAGCCGGATGTCCGGGTGGAGCTGCCCGTTCCAGCTGCGTATCACTTCCGCCGCGTTCCGGTTGAGCTGCGCGATGAGTTTTTGCGCCCCGGGACGCAGGACGATTTCCGAGGCTCTCCGGGAAGCGCCGATGGCGAGTCCTTCGAAGGCGTCTTTCAGATAGGACGCTGCCCCGCAGTGGTCGAAATGGACGTGGGTCAGCAGGAGCATGGCGGGCGTCCGGTTCCCGAGAATCCCCTTTGCCTCACTCGCGTATGCCGGTCCGAGGCAGCTGAAACCGGCATCGAAGAGTATGGGGTGCGCGCAGTCCAGGAGATAGGACGGCGTCGCGCTGTGCCCCAGGGCGTAGAACCCGTTCGCCACCTTCCCCGAATCTCTGAAAATCAAAACTTCCTCCTCCCGCCGCGGCCGTTAACTGGCCCGTACGCTCACCAGTGCGGCGTGTTCTTCCCCCCTCACGGAGAGCACCGGTACCGGGGAGCGGCGGAACACCTTTTCCGCCGTGGAACCGAACAGGGTCGAGGCCAGGTTTGTCCTCCCCTTGGTGCCCATGACGACGAGGTCCGTGCCGGTTTCCTTTATGGCTTCCAGAATCTCGTGCGAGGGAACGCCGATGCGGAAAATCCGCTGTATGGGAAGGTGTTCGCAGTGACACTCCCTGATGAGGGCGTCGATCATCTCTTCCCGTTCCTTCTTCTGGACATTGATGAAGTGCTCGCTCGAAATATTCTGATTGTAGCGCATCACCCACTCCACCGCCCGCACGTCGCGTTCGTTGATCACGTTGACGATGACAAGCTTCGCGTTGAGGGCCGATGCCAGGCTGGCCGCGTACTTGAGTGTGGGTTGGGAGTAATCCGAAAAATCCAGTGCCGCAATGATCGTTTTGACCTCTTCCATCGACGACCTCCTGTTGAGGGGCGAACCAAGGGTCTGCTTCATTCGGCTGCAACCGCATGATCGTTCTTTTTGCCAGTCTTGTCAATTTTCCCGAATCGGTAACAGCGGGCCATCGCTTGACACCCCGGAGGATTTCCCCTACCTTCTTTTGGATATATTGATCGAGGAGGCCTTTGTTGATCCCCACCCCGGAGCAGTGCTACGAACTTATGGAGATGTACGACATGCTCCCGAACATCGTGGAGCACTCCAAGCTCGTGCGTCGTGTGGCCGTTACTCTGGCCCGGCTCCTGCAACAAGCGCAGTGTCCGCTGGACATGGCGCTGGTGGAAGCGGGGGCACTGCTGCACGACATCACCAAAAGCCGGGCTATCGTATCGGGAGAGAACCATACGGCCACCGGGGCGGAACTGCTCATGCAGCACGGCTATCCCCGTGTGGCGGAAGTGGTGGCGCAGCACGTCAATCTGCACCCCCTAACCCTCGACAGCGCGTGCATAACCGAAGCGGAAGTGGTCAATTACGCCGACAAACGGGTCATGCACGATCAATTGGTGGACCTGGAACAACGATTCCTCGATATTCTGGATCGGTACGGCAAGTCGATCGAGCGCGTCGAGCGCATCAAAGGTACGGAAAAGGAAGTCCGGCGCGTGGAAAACAAGATTTTCGCTCTCCTTCCCATAACCCCCCAGCAACTGGAAGCTCTCATCGATGAAACGTCTTAAGCTGGCCTTGCTCTATGGAGGAGACTCGGCGGAACGGAGCGTCTCCCTCATGAGTTGGGAAGCCGTGCGTACCCGGCTCGACCCGGAAAAGTACGAGCTGTTCCACTTCGACATTCCCGCCGACGTGCAGAAGCTCGCCTCGGACGCACCGAAGCTCGACGCAGCCTTCATCTGCATGCACGGTCGGGGCGGAGAAGACGGCAACGTGCAGGGCATGCTGGAGCTGCTCAAACTGCCCTACCAGGGATCCGGAGTGCTGGCCAGCGCATTGGCCATGAACAAGAAGATCTCCAAGGAACTCTACCTGCGGGCGGGGCTCTGCCTTCCCCAATGTACGGCGCTGGCGCGCGGCGACGAACTGGACCTCGACCGGTTCTCCCCCTGGCGGCCCCTCATGGTAAAACCCGTGCACGAGGGATCCAGCATGGGCATGAGCCGGGTGGAGCGCATGGAAGATCTGGCTCCCGCGGTTGAAACGGCGTTCAGATACGACCGGGAAGTGCTCGTGGAGGAATACGTCAGCGGAACCGAAGTGACCGGTGCGGTGGTGGGGCTGGACGATCTGCGCGCCCTTCCGCTGGTGGAGATCGTGCCCAAGAACAGCCATGCCTTCTTCGATTTCGCGGCCAAATACGACGCTGCGGAAACAGACGAAATCTGTCCCGCGCGGGTGTCCGGGCAGGTGGCCGAGGCCGCGCAACAGGCTGCCGTGGCCGCCCATCGCGCCCTGGGCTGCAGAGGATACAGCCGCACGGACATGATCGTGAGCGGGGAGCGGGTGTACGTGCTCGAAACCAACACCATTCCGGGAATGACGGTCAACAGCCTTCTGCCGAAAGCGGCCGCGGCCGCGGGGATCGCTTTTCCCCGACTGCTGGATATGCTGATCGAGATGGCAATGAACGCCGCCGGACGGCGATAGAAATGCTCAGGCCGTAGCAAACGGCTAAACCTTATCGGCACCAACCGGATCGAATAACGTTATGGACCAGAATCCGACACAAACCGACAACCCACCCGTTTTCACGCACAGCGACGTACACAGGCTGGCGTACGACGGAAAAGAAATACTTCTCATCGGAACCGCGCACGTTTCCCAGGAAAGCGCGGACCTGGTGCGGTCCGTCATCGAGGCCGAAAAACCCGATACCGTGTGCATCGAACTCTGTTCGTCGCGCCTCAAATCGATGGTCGACAAGGACCATTGGCGCAATACGGACATTGTGAAGGTCATACGGGAAAAGAAAGCTTCCCTCCTGCTGCTGAACCTCATTCTGGCTTCGTTCCAGAGGAGAATCGGCGACAAATTCAAAATAAAGCCCGGCGAGGAGATGCTCCAGGCGGTCAAAGCCGCCGATGCGGTGGGCGCGCAGGTAGTGCCTTCGGATCGGGACATCCGGGTGACCCTCACCAGAACCTGGCGGCTCATGGGGCTGTGGTCCAAAATCAAACTGCTGTTCGACTCGGTGCTTTCCTTCAGTTCCGTGGATGAGATTACGGCGGAGGACATCGAGAAGCTGAAGAAGCAGGACATGCTGGAAACCGTCCTGACGGAGATCGGCAAGGAACTGCCGGAAATACGCTCCGTTCTCATCGACGAGCGGGACCGCTATCTCACCGCCAAAATCCGCACCGCCCCCGGCACAAAGATCGTGGCTGTGGTGGGCGCGGGTCATGTGCCCGGCATAAAGAACTATTGGGACAAGCCCGTCAACACGGACGAACTGGATCAGCTCCCGCCCAAGGGCAAGGTGGCCCGGGTCCTCAAGTGGGGAATACCCGTCCTCATCATGGGCCTCATCGTCTCCGGCTTCTTCCATGCCGGGGCCAAGGTCGGGGTGGAAATGATCACCTGGTGGGTCATCGCCCACGGGGTGTTAGCCGGCCTGGGGGCGCTCGTCGCCCTGGCCCGTCCGTTGACCATACTTTCCGCCATCGGGGCAGCTCCGCTCACCGCGCTCAACCCCATGATCGCGGCCGGATGGGTTTCCGGCCTGGTGGAAGCGATTTCCCGCAAGCCCACGGTGCTCGACTTCGAACGGCTGAGCCAGGACATCGGTTCCTTCAAGGGATTCTGGCGGAACAACATTACCCGGATCCTTCTGGTGGTGGTCTTCACCAACATAGGCAGTTCGTTCGGCACCTTTGTCGCCCTGCCCCTGATGATCAAGGCGTTTTCCTGACATTCCCCGCCGCAGCCCCGTAAAGGCTGCGGCCGACGATTTCCCCAAGGTTAAGAGCCGACACGCGATTCCGGAACGCACTTGCGATGCGATCGCAAATCCCCCCTTTCCCCCCTTTGTCAAAGGGGGGGCGGCGGATTTCCTTGTCTATGACGGTCACCTCGTCCTTTGGTCGCTGTTTGAAGCCATTACGACGATTATTCCCATCGATGTTGAACCCCGACGACGTGGAGCGACGGCATTACATCACTGAAGGGCTGCCTCCGGGAAAAGGCGGGGGAGACGGCTGAAGGACAGCAAGCCTGGGGTGGCCCGGACAACTCGCTTGGCCAAGCCCTAAGAACAAGAGACTCATTTCTCACCCGCCCGTTTGTCCGGCGCCGGACGCGGACTGTCCCGCCCATAGGTGGGATTTCAGCTCCGCCCCATTTGCAATGACAACCCGCCGAGCGCGGAATCCGCATCAGACGGCAATAAAGGTCGATCGCCGGATCTCTCCGCTCATTCGCATCCATTGACAAAATAAATGTCATAATGTATATTGTATCGAAATAATCGATACAATAGGAGGAGGTGAAAGCATGCTGAAAGTAAAGCGCGTAGAAAAGAAGCAGATAATCGTGACGGTCGGCAAGAAGAAAACCACGTATGCCGCCACCTGACACGGCCCCGAAGCGTAATCCGCCCGGGCGGTGGATTGAATTGTAAGCCGAATCGATTTTTCGAATTGAAGGTGTGAAGGAGGTTTCCTGCGGGAGGCCTCCTTTTTCTTTTTCCCGTTGCCGCGAAATCAGCAAATAGAGTGGTTTTCGTTTTACCGCCGGCCTTCCGGCGTAAGGGAAGCCAATAAAAAAAGGATGCCCGGGGGGAGCATCCTTCTCAAAGAGTGAGAATCGCGTGAGGATCAGTATTTCAGCATATTGGAGAGCTTGAAGTGGGCCTCGCCCACGGGCACGGCCAGGTTGGCCCGGTGATTGGCGCGGAAGCCGTCCAGTTTTCCGTCGAGCACGAGAAGCGGGCTGAGCTGTCCGGCCTCCGTAAGATGTCCAACCACCTCCCGCAAAAGGTTGGCGCCCTTGATCTGATCCAGTTCGCCCGAAAATTCCGTCAGGCAGGATTCCAGAATAACGCTCATGGCCCGGGCGACTCCCTGGGCGTAATAGAAATAATCGTCCACGGTCCACATGGATACCGTGCTGCCGTCGGCCTCCGTTTTTTTCACCAGGTTGTGATAGCAGTTCCCGAGCAGTTCCTTGCAGGCCTGGATGAGGAGCGCGAAATTGTCCGATCGGGGATAGAAACGGGCCTTCCCCGCACGAAGGTCCGCCATGTATTTCCGTAGTTCGTCAAGCCCTTGATTGAACTGGCTGTCCGCGGAAGGAAACCAGAACTGAAACGCGCTGTTCATGAACAGGTTCACCGCGTTCTCCAGACGTGGATTGAAGGAGTCGGCGTCACCGTAGCGGGATATCTTGTCCTTGAGCACCACCGAAACGATACGGACCGTCTCCAGCACGCCGAGTTGGCGGTTGTTGGCGTCGTCGGTCAGGCCCAGTTTCCCGAAGAGCAGGGAGTTCGGTCTCCAACCGAATGTTGCCTTGTTCAATTCGTAGTCGAGGGTCTTGATGAGCGCCAAGGTGAATTTCACCCCTTCCACCTCGGTACCCGCGGCCGTCGTTACAGGTGGGGAAGACGGCTGCCCTATCTCCGTGAAAGGGGTGGTCTGTTTTCCGGAACCGGTTCCGTTCCTGTTTTCCGGTTCGACACGGGGGCGAACCGCCGGAGCGGGTCCCGACTCCTGGTTTGTTGCGGTTTTCAGCTCCTCGGAGGGAATCGTTGAAGGCGAGGGGCGGACCTTTTCCGGTTTTGTCGCTTCCAGTTGGGGATAGGGTGGTTTCAGTCCGGAAGCGGGAAGCGGTCGGGTACGCGGAGAAACGAAGATATTGATGCCCACCAGGATGGCGAAGATGATTCCCGCCAGGATGAGAGCACGATAGGTGACCTTCTTCTTTTCGCCTTTGAACAGGGATCCGAAGAAAGCGGACGGCGATTTCAGAAACGATTGCCGCTGCTCCTCTTCCCCCGATTCCTTTGAGTCCGTTGCCGATGCCTTCGGGCCCGTGGAGTCATCCGGCTGAGTCGGTTGAGGTTTCGCCGGTTCTTTCTTGGGAGACGCCTTCCAGGGTTCCCAATCGCTGT
The DNA here is from genome assembly GCA_963826125.1 of uncultured delta proteobacterium. Classification (GTDB taxonomy): domain Bacteria; phylum Desulfobacterota; class Desulfarculia; order JACQYL01; family CAWGVV01; genus CAWGVV01. The sequence goes on from CAWGVV010000002.1 coordinate 761,002, forward strand.
CCTTCCGTCCGTGCTGGTCTTCGCTCATGAGATGCCGCTCCTTTCCCCGTTCCTGTCTAGCACAGCCCATCGGAAGGGTCAATAAAACAGCTTCTTATCGGTGGGGGGAACGGGGGAATCGAGGAGATTGTTAATACGTGTTGTATTAACATGTAAAGTATCGTAAGCTCTTGTATACGGTATACGGCGGTGATATCCTGCGGCCGTTCGCTGACGGGCTACCCGTTAAAGGGCGAAAGACGACTTCTCCGCATTCGGCAAACCAACCACGAAGAACAGGAGGGGAACGCATGAAACGCATCAGCTTAGGGATTTTGGTCTTGATCGCTGCAGCATTTGTCGTGTCTCTCGCCGCCCCGGCTTTTTCAGCGGACAAAATCATTATCGGCGTACCTACCTCGCTGACGTTCATCGAAGGCGAGGAAAGCCTCAACTCCGTAAAGCTCGCCGTGGGTGAAATCAACGCCGCGGGCGGCGTCGACGTGGGCGGCACCAAGATGCCCCTGGAAGTCGAATCCATCGACATCCGCGACGCGGCTCCCGGAGTCCCCGTGCCTGAAGCGCTGCTGGGGATCGAGAAAATCATTCTGGAGAAGAAGGTCAACGCCATTGTGGTGGGACCGTTCCGTTCCGAAGCGCTCATGGCCGCGATGGACATCATCTCCAAGTACAAGGTCCCCACGCTGGGCACCATCGCCATGTCGCCCAAGTCCGAAGAGAAAGTCATGTCCGACCCGGAAAAGTACAAATACATTTTCCGGGTGTGCCTCAACGGCAAATATCTGGTGGGCTACCTGGCGGGAAGCATGAAGTTTCTGGAGGATGAATTCGGCTTCAAAAAAGTATTCGTCATGAATCAGGACGTCGCCTGGGCCCGGGGCGTGGCGGACGGGATGGTAAAGACGTTCTTTGAAAAACAGGGCTGGGAAGTGCTCGGGCACGAAACCTTCCCCACCGGCACCTCCGACTTTTCGGCGGCGCTCATGAAAGCCAAGGCCATGAAGGCCCAGGCCATTCTCACCATTTTCGACATGCCGCAGGGCGGCATCCTGGTCAAACAGTGGAACTCGATGAAAATCCCCGCGTTGCTGACCGGATTCATTTCGCCTGCCACCGGCCCCAGCGGCTGGAAAACCTTCGACGGAAAAATCGGCGGCATGCTGAACGCCGTGTACGAACTGGGCGACATGCCCTCCGAAAAGTACCTCCCGGCGAAGAAGTTCTACGATGCGTATGAAAAGAAATACGGCAAACAGGTCGAAGCCGGACACGGCCCGGCTCCGTCCTACGAGTCGGTGTATCTGCTCAAGGACGCCATCGAAAAAGCGGGTTCCCTGGACCCGGACAAGATCGTGACGGCCCTCAAGCAAACGGACAGGGAAGGCGTTATGGGACACATAAAGTTCAATGAGGGAAATCAGGTAATTTATGGAATGGACCCGGCCAAGGAAGCTCTGGCCTGCGTATTCCAGTGGACCGAAGACGGCAAGCGCGTGATCGTCTATCCGCCGTCCATCGCCGAAGCGAAGATCAAGCTTCCCGCTTCCATGAAGTCGGCGAAGAAGAAATAAGCCCGACAGCCGTGCAGCAAACCATTTGCCCGGGGAAGTTCCCCGGGCAAATGGAAGAAGAACGTTCACAGAGAGGAACAGCGGGTCATGATTCTGGGTACCCTCGTCTACGGATTGATCAACAGCGTCATTCTCGCGTTGATCGCGCTGGGATTCAACCTCACCTTCGGCATCAGCGGAGTGGCGAATTTCGCCTACGGCGCCCTGTATATTCTGGCGGGATATCTCACCTGGGTGCTGGCCAACCTGCTGGGGTTGCCCTACCTGTTGGGCGTGGTCGTCTCCATAGCGACCACCGCGCTGCTCGGAGCGCTGCTCTACCGGTTCGTACTGCTGAGGCTGCGCGGCATGGTGGTGTCGGAAGTCATCGCCACCTTCGCCATCGGCCTCGCCATTCTGGAACTCTTCCGTTACCTGGGGTTCATCGGCTTTCAGTACAGCCTTCCCCCGCTTCTGGACGGAAGTCTGGATTTTTTTGGCGTCTACATCGATTACCAGCGGCTGGCCATTGTGGCCATCGGTGTGGCGCTCGCGGTGTTCCTCTACCTCTTCACCCATTACACCCGCATCGGTCTGGCCTTTCGAGGCATCGCGCAGGATGAGGGTACGGCTCTTTCCCTGGGAATCAACTCGGACTGGGTCGCCACGCTGAGTGTGGCGTTCGGCGCGGGGCTCTCAGCCGTGGCGGCCATAGCCATCCTGCCGCTGGGGACCATTACGGTGGAGGGCGGCTACGACATTCTGATAAACGCCCTGGCGGTATGCATTGTCGGCGGGCTGGGCAGCACGGTGGGGGTGATTGTGGCCAGCTTCCTCATCGGGTACGCCCAGATGATCACCTCCACCTACCTGGGGGCCAGTTGGGTAATGCTCGTGAGCTTGGTGGCCATCCTGGTCATCCTGGTCATCAAGCCTTCGGGATTGTTCGGCAAGCAGAAGGAACTGGAAGAGAGGATCTGATCGTTCATGGAAATGCGAAAGGAAAGGACCGACCGGGGGATAAAGGCGCGCAGCGAAGATATCTTCGCCCTGAGTTCCTGGAGGGAGATGCTCTACATCGTGGCGCCCAGAGCCGTGCCGCTGCTGGCGATGATCGTCCTGTCCGTCACTCTCGGTGCGTACTGGCAGCGCGTGCTCATTTCGGCTTCGGTGTTCGGGATCATGGCCCTGAGCTGGGACCTGCTGGTGTCCTGCGGCATGGTATCGCTCGGCCAGGCGCTCTTTTTCGGCGTGGGGGCCTACTTCGCGGGCTACCTGAACCATAACCTGGGCTGGAGTCCCTTCGTCACCGTGCCGCTGGCCGCCGTGCTGGGGGGAATGTTCTGTACGCTGATGCTGATCCCGGTGCTCAGGCTGCGCGGAGTATACTTCTCCATGGTTACCATGGTGCTGCCCCTCATGTTCGAACGCATTATCGAGGCCACCAAGATTCTCGGCGGAACAGAGGGCCTCACCGGAATCACGCCGTTTCCCAACCACTGGATCGAGCTGTACGTCCCCCTGGTCGCCGTATGGGTCGCCTTATTCGGGGTCCGGAGGCTCATGACCACCGATCGCGGTCTGGTCATGCGCAGCATCAACGACAACGACCGCTCGGTCATCAGCTCGGGCACCAACATCTACTACGTCAAGGCCCAGGCCCTGTTTATCGGCTCGGCCATGTGCGCCTTCTCGGGTGCGCTCATGACCCACATCTACATGTTCGTGGGCATGCCGGTGTTCGCGCTCGACTACTCGATCCTGCCCATCGCCTCGGCGGTGGTGGGAGGAATGGGGACCTACGCCGGCGCCATGCTCGGTTCCTTCATCCTGGTGCCGCTCTCGGAATTGCTCCGTGGGTTCGGGGGATTGAGGATCATCATTTATTCTCTGTCGCTGGTGTTTTTCATCGTTGCGCTGCCCGAGGGGATTTTCCACTACCTGCAACGCAAATATACGCAGAAGGAACGTTGGGTGAAGGTGGAGTCATGAAGGACGGCATGATCCTCCAGGTATCGGGACTGGTGAAGCGGTTCGGCGGAGTCACCGCCGTCAACGGCGTGGATTTGGATTTGCGGGAAAACGAGCTGCTGGGGGTCATCGGCCCCAACGGTTCGGGCAAAACCTCCCTGGTCAACCTCATCACGGGCTTTGTGCGGCCCGACGCGGGGAGCATTATCTATCGGGACCGCGACATTACGGGGTTGAGCCCGCACCGCACGGCGGACCTCGGAATCATACGGGCCTTCCAGATGGTGAAGCCGTTTTACCAGCTCCCGGCCTACAAGAATCTCATTGTGCCGCTGTGCTCCCCCCGGGTGAGACGGCTGTCCGGCGGCAAGTACGGCGACCTGGACGCCATGGCCAAGGACATCCTGGAGGAAGTCGGGTTCGAACGGGATTCCGACGTCATCAACAAGGTGGCCAGGGTCCTGCCCCACGGGTACCTGAAACGGCTTGAACTGGGCAAATGCATCGCCATGAGGGCCGACCTCCTTATCCTGGACGAACTCTTCTCCGGGCTCAGCATGGCGGAAGTCGCCTCCATCCTGCCCATCATCGACAAACTGCGGCTGGAGGGAAAGACCGTCATCATGATCGAACACCGGCTTCGCGAGCTTTTCCGCATCGCCGACCGGGTCATCGTGCTCAATTTCGGCCGGAAGATCGCGGACGGAAAACCCCATGAAGTCATGGAAAGCGACGACGTGAAGAAAGCGTATCTCGGATCTGAGACGGAGGGTTAGCCATGCTGCAGGTGCGGAACCTCATGGTGTTTTACGAAAACGCCCTCGCCATCAACGACTTCAGCATGGAAATAGCCGAGCGGGAGATCATCGCGGTTATCGGGTCCAACAGCGCGGGCAAAACCACCCTGATGAACACCGTTTCGGGGCTTCTCCTGAACATGCAGATCAAGGAGAAGCGCAGGGGCGGAGAGCGAATCACCCTCATGGGCTCGGTGGAGTTCCGGGGGGAGGACATTACCTCCATGCCGGCCTATGAACGGGTGCGCCGGGGTATCGTGCTGTGCAGGGAAAGGCATCCCATCTTTCCCGAAAGCGACGTGGTGGAAAACCTCAGGATCGCCGGGTATCTCAGCTCACGCGCCAATAGGGACGACATGATCGACTATGTGTTTCACATCTTCCCCACCCTCACGCCGCTGAGAAAGCGAAAGGCGGGCTTTTTGAGCGGCGGGGAACAGCAGATGCTCTCCGTCGGCATGGCCCTGGTGGTCAATCCGACCCTGCTTCTGCTGGACGAACCATTGCTGGGTCTGAGCCCGGCCATGCAGTCCGTCCTCATAAAAGCCATCAAAACGGTGCGGGATGCCTCGGGCGTGACCATCGTCATCTCCGAGCAGTTCGCCCGGCCCATCCTCCCCATGATCGAGCGCGGGTACGTCATTGAAAACGGCATGCTCTCCCTCTCCGGCGCCGGGCAGGAACTGATGGATAATCCCGAAGTGAAATCCGCCTATTTCGGCATATGAAGGGCGAATATGGAACGGCAGCTTCCCTTGACCATTACCGAAAGCTTTGAACAGTCGGCCCTGCGGTCGCCGGAGAAAACGGCCTTCATCTACCTGGGGACCGAATACTCCTACCGCTCACTCCTCGAAACGTCGCGACGTTTCGCAGGTTCGCTGCACCGGCTGGGCATTCGGAGCGGCCACAAGGTCATCCTCTATGCTCCGAACTCGATCCAGTGGGTGGTGGCGTGGCTGGGAATACAGCGTCTGGGCGCGGTGGTGGTGCCCATAACCCCCATCTACACCTCCTATGATCTGGAATACGTCGCCAACGACTCCGGAGCACAAGCAGTGGTGTGCACCGACCGCAACTTCGGGTATGTGCGCCGGGTGAAACCGAAAACCGGGATCGAACACGTCATCATCACCACCATGACCGACCTCATGCCATGGTACAAGCGCGTTTTCGGCCGTGCCTTCGACAGGGTTCCCAAGGGCAGGGTGTCCAGGGAAACGGGCGTGTACTCCTTTTCCCGCCTGGTGGCCGAGGGAAACGGAGCACTCGATTTTCCCGAGGCGAAACCCGACGACATCGCGGAAATCCTCTATACCGGCGGAACCACCAAGCACTCCAAAGGGGTTCCCATCGCCCAGAACAGCCTCCTGGAATCGACGCGCGAACAGCTATCCGTATGCGAACCGCTCTTTCCAAAGGAAGAGAACGTCATTATGTGCGCGGCGCCGCTTTTCCACGTTCTCGGACAAACCTGCGGACTCGGCACCCTGATGGTGGGAGGCACCCTGAGCGTTGTACCCAAGGTGAATCTGGACGGGATGTTCGATACCATCCAGCGCTTCCGGGCCAAAATGCTCATCGGTGTCCCGGTCCTCTACCGGATGATGCTGGAGCACGACCGGGTGGATCAATACGACCTGAGTTCCCTGCAGTACTGTTTCAGCGGCGGGGACACGCTCCCGGGGGAGGTGGCCAACCGCTGGTATAAGCTGCTCGGCGTTCAGATATTCCAGGGCTACGGAGCCACGGAAACCATCGGCGGCGTGGCCATGTGCCCCACGGACCGGGTAAACCCGCAGGGGGCGGTGGGGCTGGTCGTTCCCAGTAAGCAGGTAAGAATCGTGGATGCCGAAACCCTGGAGGACGTGGAGCCGGGGCAGCCCGGAGAGCTTCTGGTATCGTCCGACCTTATGGTGAAAACGTACTGGAACAAGCCAGAGGAAACGGCGGAATCCTTCTTGAACATCGACGGCCGCACCTGGTACCGCACCGGCGACGTACTGAGACGGGACGAGCAGGGGTATCTGTACTTCGTCGATCGTACGGCCGACACGATCAAGCACAAGGGATATCGGGTGAGCGCGTCGGAAATCGAAGCGGTGCTTCAGGAACACCCCGCGGTCATCGGCTCCTGCGTGGTGGGAATCCCGGACGAAGCCTATGGAGAGCGCATCAAGGCGTACGTGGTCCTCAAAAAGGACGTGAAAGGCATTACGGGGTATGACCTCACCAAGTGGGCCCGCCAGCGGCTGCCTTCCTACAAGATCCCGCAATACATAGAATTCCGCGACATGCTGCCCAAATCAAAGGTGGGAAAGCTCCTGCGGAGAGAAGTCCGGGGAGAGGAAAAGGCGCGCCGATCGATGTAGATCAATGGAAGTTCGCGCAAATCCCCTCTTCTCCAATCATGACCGGAGGTTCGGCCCCGCCGAACCTCCGGTCATGTCATTTCGAGCGATAGCGAGAAATCTCGTTCGGCGAATGACGGGCTCGTGGAGATTTCTCTCTTCGCTACGCTCCATCCGAAATGACAAACGACCGCCTTTCGTTAGGTGACATCATACCTCTTTCCCGCGACGGCACCACAGCTGGGGCGGCTGTGCTCCACAAGCGGAGCCTTCCGCCTGAACGGTCACCCGTGGAGCACGGGCGCCCTCGCCCGTGCACGGGGGAAACAGGTACGAAAACGTTTCATCGTAGATAACGTCACGCCCGGCTTTGCCTTTGGCTCCGGCGCCGTGTAAGATGCGGTGAACCGAATACGGGGAGCGGTAACCGCCATGAAAGAGGACTGTCGTCTGAGCGCAGAGGAACTGGAACGGTACGGCCGTCAGATTGTGCTGCCCGGGTTCGGCCGGGAAGGCCAGGAAAAACTGAAGAAGGCCACCGTGCTGGTGGCGGGAGCCGGAGGCATCGGGTGTCCCGTCGCCACCTATCTTACCGCCGCGGGTGTGGGTGAGGTTCGCATCGCCGATTTCGACGTGGTGTCCCTGAGCAATCTCAACCGGCAGGTGCTCCACCGGCAGGACGACATGGGGGAGCTGAAGGCCCGGTCGGCCGCTGCCAAGCTTTCCCGCCTCAACCCTCACGTCCGGATTGTTCCCATTACCGATCGCCTTGACGACGACACCCTGCCCGGGCTGCTCGAAGGGGTGGACGTGGTCGTGGACGGGTTGGACAATTTTGAAACCCGCATGGCGATCAACCGTGAGGCGGTCGCTCGCTCCATCCCGTTTCTTTACGGCGGCGTCAACGGACTCACCGGAATGACTACGACGATTCTGCCCGGTCGGACGCCCTGTCTTGCCTGCATCTTTCCGCAGAGCGCGCCGTCTTCGGTTGTTCCGGTGCTCGGTCCCACTCCCGCGGTAATAGGCGCGGTCCAGGCCACCGAGGCGATAAAATTGCTGACGGGATTGGGCGAACCCCTGTTGGGCAGGCTTCTTGTGTATAACGGCGAGGAGATGCGGTTCCGCGAGGTGGTGCTCGAACGGGACCCGCATTGCCCGATATGCGGTGCATAAGGAAAGCCGCTCCGGCAAAAGTGTGTCCTGCCGGAACGGCCGATAACCCCCGGTTGCTTCTCACATATGGTCGTGTTCGCGCTGGATCCCCGAATCCAGCCACAACCTTGTGAGACGCAGCAGCACCGGCGAAACGGTACCTACCGGCTCCTTTTCCGACAGGGCGGAAAAGGGCGGCGCCGTCGAATCGGTGTACCTTCCGTCACACCGAGGCCACGCATCGTACTCCTTCGCCGGGTAACGAGTCCCCCTCTTGCCGTAACGCGCTGCATCCGACCCTATTTTTCCCGAGGATTCGCCTATTCCAAGCAGCACAGTATGACCCCCCAGGTGACTGTGCCGCGGAATACCGGAACAGACGGAATACGTCCGGGAATTTCCATACGAAAACTGCACTGCGTCCTCCCTTTTTGAAGTTCGATTGATCTGAACGCGTTTCAGGACTGTTAGGGCAAGAAGAATGCCAGTTCGAGGAGGGGGGCCGCCCCTCCTCCGAACCCTTTGTAGTACAAGACAAATTCGGGGCTCGTTACGATTATCGTCCGGGAAACGCCGCATAGTCGTATGATCGATTTACCAAAATGAGCGATCCAGCCAGTTCATTTTCGTAATTCGTAGGGCACAGAAGGTGCTTCACGGCCCGCCTTCGCCGTGTGTCGCACTGGAACCGCGAGGTGTCCGTGTGTACAGTTAGAAAAAAGGGGTGAAAAACACGGCCGACCGGTTGTGTATCGAACATGATGGGAGTGAGCGCCATGACAATGATTGCCGGTGAACGGAACCGTGACGAAGACCGGGAAGAGGATGAGTTCAGCGCGAGACGCGCTCTGATGGTCGAGAGGGACCTCAAGGGCAGGGACATCACCGACCCGTGCATTCTTGAGGTGATGGGCGAGGTGAAGCGCCATGAGTTTGTGCCGCCTGGGTATCGCGACGAAGCGTACGGCGATCATCCGATCGGTATCGGAGAGGGACAGACCATTTCCCAGCCGTACATCGTGGCCTTCATGACGCAGGCCCTGGCGCTCAAGCCGGGAGAGAAAGTTCTTGAAATCGGCACCGGATCGGGGTATCAGGCGGCGATTCTCTCCTACTTCGCCGACCGGGTGTACACCATCGAGATCAACGAACGCCTTGCCGCCTCTGCGACGGAGCGGCTGAAGCGGCTGGGGTACGCCAACATAGCGGTGATGCATGGTGACGGCTACCGGGGTTGGGAGGAGTTCGCTCCGTACGACGCCATCATCCTTACCGCGGCGGTGGAACCGTTGCCCGAACCGCTCCTCCTCCAGCTTCGCGAAGGAGGCAGGTTACTCTTCCCCCGGGGAAAAGCGGGCGCCGTCCAGGAATTGGTGATGATCGTCAAGACGGACGCGGGATTGGAAACGCACGCGCTCTTTCTCGTTCGGTTCGTTCCCATGACGGGAGAGGCCTTGGAGCGGTAACGGACGTTTCGGAAGAGATTTTCCGGCGCCACCATGCTGGCGGCAGGATAGAGAAAAAACGGAAAGCGTTCGCGTTTCTCTTCCGTGGCCTTTCTCATTTGCATGGACGCAAGGAAAATCAGTGTTGGACGGAAGTTCGAAGTGAAAGAATAAAAGCCTCGGTTTTTTCATGTGAGAGTCATACGGTCGATGGTTCGGGAACAAACCGCTTGATAATCATCTCGCCGGACGCGATAATGCAGATACAAATTCGAGATACCGGTCGAAACGCGAGATGAAACGACTTCATACCCGCTGAAGAAGCGGCGGCGAACATATCCGTCATACATTTTTATGAGAGACTTCATCGAGGAAGGCGATGAACGTGTAATAGTATTTTCTTGTTGTCAGAATGACGAGTCAATGTTTATACTATATGTGATGGTTATTCATTTCAATCTCAGATGGGCCTCGGGTTCATCAAACGGGAAAACAGGGTATAATCGACGAATGAGTTTTTTCGACTCAGTCTGTCCATACATGAAAACGGAGGGGTTGCATGGCAAAGACGTTAGTGGAAATGGCTGCTGAAATCGTACAAGCACAGGCTGGTGTCGCCCGGATGTCTCCAGAGGAAATCGACCAGTGCCTGCAAAAAACGTATTCCACGTTGAATGAGATAAGCAAGAAAGAGCAGGGTTTTGAAGCTGCGCCGGTGGAGGCGGGAAATGAAGAATTGGAAATGCTCAGGAAAAATCCCCTGGCTTCCATTCAGCGCAACAGAGTGATCGATCTGGAGACGGGGCAGGAATTCAAGATCATCACCAACCGCCACCTGAAAAAGCTCGGATTGACCACCAAGGAATACAAAAGGAAATGGGGTATCCCCCTCAGCCAGCCGCTGTCGGCCAAATCGCTGACCACGCGGAGGCGTAAGCTGGCCAAGGACCGCGGCCTTGGGGAAATGCTCAAAAAGGCGCGGGAAGCCAAAGGCAAGAAGAACAAGTAACGGTGGGCATCCGCGGGGAAAAGGATTCGGCGAGGGTTCGCTGAATCCTTTTTCGTCTTTTGACGCACCCGAGCCCGAGGACGACTCCCTCGCGCGGGGAAAAGCATGAGTATACGCTATCTGGCCATTGGCCTCTACCAGGCCATGAAAAAGGTCGAAGACCTCCGGCTGCGGCTCGAAAAGACGGATTCTCGGGAGCGGGAGCAGCTGGAGGCGGAGCTGCGGGCGGCCGGGAGAGAATACGAGCACATGCGAAAGATGATGGCGTCGAAAAAGGAACTCTGATCGATGGAAAACGCCGGGCGGGTCAATTGCTCAGGACGTAGATTTCGGTGAGTGGGTCGTTCAAATGGTACTGCTTCAGATTCTGGATGTACCTGTCCGTGAGCTTGGTGTTGCTGACCAGGAGGAACCGTCCCTTACTCGAATGGAGTGATCGGGCGAGAACCATCCCCGCCTTCAATTCGTTGATGGATAAGTTAACTTCCTTCCAATAGACCTTCTGCCGCGCACGGCTTTCGGCGGACGCGCCCTTGTACACGGCTTTACTGACCGTAACCAGTCTGGGCTCCACGAAATCTATGCAGACATCCACCACAACAGGGTCGTACAGTGCGAGGCTGTTCTTTTTTAGGTGGGCAAGTGCCGTTGCCATGAGCGTCCCGAGGACCGCGTTCATCTGTTTGCAACCCCGGTCCAGGTCCAGCTTCATGTTGACGATTTTGTCATACGCGTCGGCGACCGCGATGATCCTCGCTCCGAGGGGAATGTCTTCGCCGGCCAATCCGTCGGGATATCCTTTTCCGTCATAGCGTTCATGATGCCCCCGGATGGAGATGGACACCTGATCGAGCTTTTCGATAAACTGAACTGCGGCCTGCCCGTGCTCGGGATGCCTGCGGTAAAGCTCTTGCTCCTTTACGCTCAGAAATTGTTCCCGGTACTCGAAAAATTTCTCCGGAAAGCCGATCTTCCCGATGTCGTGCAGGAGAGCGGCGATCTCCAGTTGCGTCACCTCCTGTTCGTCCATGCCCAGCAACCGGGCGAGCTGGATGGAGAAAGCGCACACGAACTTGGCGTGCCGGGCGAGTTCCGGCACATTGAGTTCCGCCAGGGAGCCCATGGCCTTGACCGCATTATAGAAAATGGCCTCCAGCTCCTGGTTCATCTGCTCCAGGACCACGTTCTTTTCGGCTATCTCACGGGTGCGCTCCTGAACCTTCTCCTCCAGATGTTTGTTGATGACGTTGAGTTCCTCATTCTGTTGGGTCGTCAATTCCAGCAATCTTCTATTCTCCAGCACCAATTCGTACTGGTCGAGGGCCTGGCGTACGATATTTATGAGTACCGTATCGTTCCATGGTTTGGTCAGGTAACGATAGATTTCTCCGGCATTGATGGCCTCCACGATCGCTTCCATATCGGAATACCCGGTGAGCAGAATGCGCATCGCGTCGGGACACAGCTCCTTCGTCTTTTCCAGGAAAGATGTTCCCTCCATACCCGGCATCCGCTGATCGGAGACGATGAGGGAGATGGGTTTTCCGGCCGCTTGAATCCGCTCCAGCCCTTGCGCCCCATTGGCCGCGGTGAGGATTTCAAACTTTTCCTTGCGGAAAAGCCTGACCAGAGCCTTGGTGATCAACTCTTCGTCGTCGACGAAAAGAAGGGTGTGCTTGTACCGGGTTTCGGTAACCGGCCCGTTCGTTTCTTCACTCATGCCGCAAGCCCGTCCTCTTGGCTTTCGCTGGTCTGTTCGATCGGTATGCGCAGGATAAACGTGGTGCCTTGGCCGATCCTACTCCTGGCCTCAATGGAGCCGTTGTGCTTCTTGATGATGTTGTACGCCAAGTGCAGCCCCAGTCCCGTGCCCTTCCCCACTTCCTTGGTGGTAAAGAAGGGATCGTAGATGCGGTTGAGGTTCTCTTCCGGAATGCCGCACCCGGTATCGCTGATGCTGATCTCCACTTCCTCATCGATGGCGCGTGTGGCGATTTCGATGGTTCCCTGCCCGGTTATGGCCTGGGCCGCATTCACCAGCAGATTCATGAACACCTGGTTGAGCTGGTGGGGGTAACAGAACACCAGCGGCAAACGGCCGTACTTTTTGTTGACCTCGGCTTTGTATTTCAGTTCGTTCCAGACCACGTTCAGGGTGGACTCGATGTTCTTGTTGATGTCCGCGGATTGCATTTCGTCCTGGCCCGGATGCGCGAAATCCTTCAGGTCGGCCACGATCTTTTTTACGCGTTCCACGCCTTCGATGCTCTCGCTGATGAGGTTCCGGCTGTCCTCCAGGAGGTATTCGACGTCCGATTCATCCTCGAGTTCTTCAATAACGGTCAGCTTCGTCAGGCACGCGGCCAGGTCTTGGCCTTCCTTGGCGGCTTTTCTGAGTCTGTGCGCGAAATCCCGGTACTCCTCGATCACCTCCGACATTTCCGATTGATAGCCGACCAGCGTATTGAGATTGCTGCTGATAAACCCTATGGGATTGTTTATCTCGTGGGCCACGCCGGCCGCAAGCTGGCCGATGGAGGCCATTTTTTCCGAATGGACGATCTGGGCCTGCGTCTGACGCAGCCTGGTGAGGGTTTTTTCCAGCTCCTCGTTGGCATTCTTCAGGGCCGCCGTACGCGCCGAGACGAGATTCTCGAGATTGATCCGGTGAGAGCGGTTATCGATTTCAAGCCGCCTGCGATGGAGGGCGTTCATAACGCTTATCAGCACCCCCTTGGGGTGGAACGGCTTGACGATGTAGCCGTGGATTCCCGCGCTCAACGCCTCTTCCACCACTTCGGGATCGTCCAGCACGGTGACCATGAGAACACTCGTATCGGGGTACTCGCTCAATATGTGGCGGATGAGGCTGAGGCCGGATTCTCCCGGCATGTTGATGTCCGAAAGCACCACATCGAACGTTCGTTCCCTGAGCTGCATTCTGGCTTCCGCGGCATTGGAAACCGAAACGCAATCATATCCGCTGCGGCTAAGTATTTTGTTCATCAGTGAACGAATGGAATCTTCATCATCCACGATAAGTATGGTGTTGCCCATGAACTCTTACACCTCCTCCGGGAAATCGAGCGACCGTAGCGAAAAGAGCGTCCAGCGACGGGCCGTCCGCTCCGTATCACGGGAGAACATCGGTCGTCATCCCGGATCTTACTCGTTTCGTCTTCCTCGATTTTCCCCGGTATGTATACAACATCGGAATTCTTCTTAAAATCATGAGTAGAACCGGAGAATCGCCGGCCGTGAGGCCGGAATTCACCTCTTAGACAGCGGCGCCGTCCAGAATTTCCCGGATGGTTCCGACCAGCTCTTTCATTTCGAGCGGCTTTTTCAGTACCACGCGTATTCCTCGATCGGCCAGGTTGTCCGCCGGCAGATCGTTGTACCCCGTGCAGAGGATGATGGGGATGTCCGGGCGCAGGGAGACCATTTCCCGTGCCATGTTTTCCCCGGTCAGCTCGGGCATGGTCTTGTCGGTGATGATCAGGTGGTAACGATGGGGATCGGCGGTAAAAGCCTTCAGCGCCTCCCTGCTGCGAGTATGGCTTTCGACCTGGTAGCCGAGACGCTGCAGCATGCGCTGCGTCATGGCCGCCAGCATTTCCTCGTCGTCGACTACCATGATTCGTTCCTTTCCGCCCGACATCCGCTTCGCTTCCCCGCTCTCACAGGTCGGCGCCGGTTCGATCCTGGGCAGCAATATCTCGAAAAGAGTACCTTTTTCCAGCTCGCTGGAAACCGATATGTGTCCCCCGTGGTTTTTGACGATCCCGTGCACGATGGACAGACCGAGCCCGGTTCCTTCCCCCTGCGTCTTGGTACTGAAGAAGGGATCGAAGATTCTTTCGATAATCGAGGGGGATATGCCGCACCCGGTGTCCTTGACCGTAAGACGGAGATAGCTCCCCGGATACACATCCAGGAACGACGCCGATTCCTCCAGCCCGATCTCCTTCGCATCCAGCCCGATCTCCAATATCCCGCCCTTTTCCGTCATGGCATGAGCCGCATTGGTGCACAAATTCATGATCATCTGGTGAAGCTGGGAGGGGTCCGCCAGAACCATGTCGGAGTCGCGGAACACGGCCGGTCGTATCTGAATGGTCGAGGGAAGGGACGCGCGGAGGAATTTGCAGGTTTCCTTCACGATGCTGCTGATTTGAACCGGCTCCTTTATCTGTTCCTCCTGGCGGCTGAAAGAGAGAATCTGCCTCACCAGCTCCCTGGCGCGTTGCCCCGCCCGCAGCACTTCGTTAATCTCGTCGCGAAAGGGACTGTCCTCCGGGGCTTCCTCGAGCATAAGTTCCGAATACCCCAGGATGGCGGTCAACATGTTGTTGAAGTCATGGGCGATACCGCCCGCCAGCGTGCCGATCGCCTCCAGTTTCTGCACTTGGCGAAGCTGCCTCTCCATGTGCAATTCCTGCGTGATGTCCCGGAACATCAACGAATGCCCTTCGATGTTCCTTCCGTTCGCCAGCGGAAAGGCCATGACTTCCGCAATGATTTCCTTTCCCTCCTCGCCTCTGAACGTCATTCGCCCGTTCCAGTTCAACCCCCGGTTGAGCGTTTCGGTGATCTCCGTGAAATCCGTTCCACCGAATCCGCCGCCAAATACGTTCAAAAGAGGCTCGCCCGACAATGATTCCCCGGACTTTCCGACGAATCGGAGAAAGGCCGGGTTTGCGTACCGAACGACGCCGTCCGGGTCGAGGACGAGGATCCCTTCCCCCGCCTGTTCCACAATGGCCGCCAGCCGTTCCCGCTCCGCCTGGACGCGATTGCGATCGGTAACGTCCATAGCCATGGTGATGACGACCTTTTTTCCGTCCGGCTGTTTTCCCAGGGGTGCTGAGCTGAAGGTCCACGTGCGTTTCTCGCCCGTGGCGGTGTAGATCGTCCGTTCATTTCCCAGCGTCCGGCCCTCTCGGGTATACAGGTCCGAAATGAACTTTTTCACCTGATCCTTCATGTCCCTGAAACCCTTCCGGGTCCATTCATCGATGGTGGGAATGTCCTCCTGCCGGTATCCCGTCAGTTCGGTCAGCACCTCGTTGACCATCAGGACCCGGCCGTCCTCGCGGTACAGCAGAACGGGGATGGGCGCGTGCATTATGGCCCGCCGCAACCGTTCTTCGCTTTCCCGGACGTTCTCGTCCTGTTGTTTCCGCTCTATGACCTTGCCCAGCCGTTCGGTGATGGAATCCAGGAACCGGTCCACGTTGCCGTTGCTTTCCTCGGGCTCCATACTCGGCAAGGAGGAAAATATCTCCAGGTCCGCCGCCGGTAACCCCTTTACCGGGATCATCGATTTCCGCTTCAGCTCCGTTTCCCGGAAGGGATCGGTATAAAATCCCATCCCGGCGTACGACAATCGGGCAAAGGTACGATCCGGATAGGGCAGCGCGGACGGAATGAGATCGATGGTCCCCTGGAGTATCCGCTCCAGAGGGGTATCCGAAGGTTCGAGCAGCTTGGAAAGCGAAAACACGCAGTCGAGTTCCCTCACGCGGCTGTCGAGGTCCTTGGCTTTTCTTTCCAACGACTGTTGAAGTCGTTTCTCTTCCGTGATGTCCACGAAAAAGTAAAGAACGCTTTTCTTCTCCTGGAAGTCGAAACTTTTGCCGGTGGCTTCGATAAATCGCAATTCGCCGTCCCGACGCATGATGCGCAACACCTGGTTGGGGCACACTCCGGGGGTCGCCAGGCAGGCCCGAACGAATCCTTTTCCCTCTTCAAGATCGACCGGATGGAAAAAGTCCTCGGGAGAAAAGGTTCCCGTGTTTTCATCGGCCCCCAGCCCGAGGATGTTCGCGCCGGCGTTGTTGAGGTAGAGGATACGATCCTCCAGGGTACAGCCCACCCCGATCAGCGACTGTTCCATCATGGCGCGGAATACGGAACCTCCGCTGCAAGCCGGACCCTCGGTTTGTTCCGGAAGGCGGCAGAAAAGCCGAATCTTGCTTTCCAGCCGCAGCCGGTTCAGAGGCTTGACCAGGACATCGTCCATTCCTTCGTTCAGCCAGAAGTCCGAGTCGGAATCCGGATCGAGCACTCCCAGGAGGGTAGGGAGGGGGGAATCGTTGTGCCGCCGCAGGAGCTTCAACTCCGCTCCCCACCTTTTCATGGCGCTTTCATCCGCGATCAGGAGACTCGCCGTGCGAATATGTTCGAAGGGAAAACCGTCGCCGATCGGTACGACGGGTTTGTGGCCCATTCCCCGAACGACCTGTTCCGCCAATGCGCATTCGGTTTCACGGGAAAGCAGGACTCCTATAGGTCGGAGCGCATCCTTCATGCTGTTTTCTCTGCGAGGCTCCGATCAGGAGGAGAAGTGTTTCCGGATCGCCCGCAATCGGGTATATATTGATCGATAAAAGACATTTCCGGGAGAAGCAGTGCGTGCATTGCGATACCTCGATTTCTCACGTTTTTTCTTCTATCGATTTTATCGGCATTTCTCATGCCGCACTTGAGTAATTCACCGGAAACATAATTCACGGTCCACGCATGCCCCCCCGATCTCCTTTTGGAGAGGTTGTATACGGGAACAATTTGGACAGGAAGGCGGATCACGTGCGAGAAAGAGCCCCCGGGCGAGCGTGGCAACGCCGGAAGCGGATTCCCGCAAGAAAAACGGCAGGATTACCCCCTCGATTAAGGATATACCGTCCGTAAATGAACGACAGTCCACATTGACAGGGTTCCACCATGAGCATAGCATACGGTAATATTCCAGCAGAGTATCGCTTCCCTTGCCGAATCGCAACGATCGGCGACGGAGCGGAAATCACCCCGACGGATGGCCCCGCCCGGATTGAATCCGGCGCGGATTTCGCTGAGACGAAGGAGTAGAGACATGCGTATCAGACGGCTTTCCCTCTTCATTGCCGTACTCGTCATGCTTGCATCCATGATTCCCGCCGTTCAGGCTATTGCCGACCCGGACCAGGAAGAGATGGAAAACTACGGAACACCTCCGCGGCTGAGCCTGATCGACGGACAGGTGTCCTACTGGAGGCCGGGCGCGGAAGACTGGGTGGAAGCCCAGATCAACACCCCGCTCGCTTCGGGAGACCAGATTTTTGTCGGATCGGCGGGACGGATGGAACTGGAAGTCGGTCCCCGCGCCTACGTCCGCGGGTCCGTGAATACCCAGGTCGGCCTGGAGAATCAGGAACCGGATTTTCTCCAGTTCAGGCTGACCCAGGGGAATGTGTGCATCGACCTGCGTGCGCTCGATCCGGGACGCACCGTGGAGATAGACACTCCGAACGCGGCCGTCACCATCCAGCGCGAGGGGTATTATCGCGTGGCGGTCGACGGTGACCGCACCTCTCTCGTCGTTCGCCGTTCGGGGAAGGGCACCGTCACTTCATCCACCGGACAGGCGCTGGACGTGTCTTCGAGCCAGGAGGTGGTTGTCGAGGGCGCGGAGACGCCCCAGATCAGCTCCTACATAGCACCCGGTATCGACGATTGGGACAAGTGGAATTACTCCCGAACGGACAGCCTGGCGGCCGGAGCGAGTTCCCGCTACGTTCCCCCCGGAACGTACGGCGTAAACGACCTCGACCGGTACGGCTCATGGCGCGCCACACCCACCTACGGCTCCGTCTGGGTGCCTTCGGACGTCCGGTCGGGTTGGACGCCCTACAGCACGGGTGCGTGGGTGATGGACCCCGTCTACGGCTGGACCTGGGTTGATACCGCGCCGTGGGGATGGGCTCCCTATCACTACGGGCGCTGGGTGTTCCTCGATGGGTACTGGGGCTGGGCACCGGGACCGGTGGTGAGGAGAGCGGTGTACTCTCCGGCTCTTGTGGCATTCTTCGGCAGTCCCGGCGTTAACGTCAGCGTCAACGTGGGCGGCCCGCTCGTGGGGTGGGTGGCGCTCGGTTGGGGCGAGCCCGTGGTGCCATGGTGGGGACGGCCCGGTTTTGCCCACCGTCCCTCTTGGGGCGGCTGGGGCGGTCCCCGCGTCGTGAACAACGTGGTCATCAACAAGACGACCGTGGTAAACGTGCAGAACATTACCGTCTATCGCAATGCAGCGGTACGAAACGGCATCGTCGTGGTGAACGAAAACCACTTCGGGCGCGGACACATCGGTTCCGTACGCGTCACCCAGGTGGAGACGCGTGATTTCCGGCCCATCCATCGCACGCCCGACGTGCGCGTATCGTCGGCCAGCTACGTTCCCAGGGAAGCCCGCGGCATGCGGCCCCCGGAGCAGAGTATGAAGCGGTCCGTGGTGGCCACCCGGCCGCCGCGCTATGCACAGCAGGAATCGGGTGGAGGAAGGCCGCAAGTTGTGGGGCCGCAGGGTGTCGCCATCCCCAAGGCGCGGATCGTTTCGGTGCCCGGGCATCGGGAACCGGCCCTCACGCAGCCCCGGCCGGCCGACACGGGAAAACGGGGGCAGACCCGCTCTCCTTCACCCCAGGCACAGCCGCAGCAGCGCGCGCCCGAAGTCCGTGGCCAGCAAAGGCCCGTTCCTCCCGCTCCGCCCCAGCAGCCGCGCCAGCCGCAGCGTCAGCCCCAGATGAATACGCCCATGCAGCAGCGAGCGCCCGAAGCGGTCGAGCAGCAGAGGGAGCGCCGGCCCCAGGCGCCTCCTTCACCCCAGGCACAGCCGCAGCAGCAGCGGCAACGCGCGCCCGAGCCGCGTGCTCCGGAAAGGGCCGTTCCTCCGACGCCGCCCCAACAGCCGCGCCAACCCCAGATGAATACGCCCATGCAGCAGCGCGCGCCCGAAACGAGAGTCCAGGAAAGAGCGGTCCCCGCTCCTCCTCAGCAATCGCAGCCGCGCCAGCGCGCGCCCGAGCCGCGTGCTCCGGAAAAAGCCGCTCCACCCGCAACTCCCCAACAGCCGCGCCAGCCCCAGGTGAACACGCCCATGCAGCAGCGCGCGCCCGAAGCGAGAGTTCAGGAAAGAGCGGTCCCCGCTCCTCCTCAGCAATTGCAGCCGCGCCAGCCCCAGGCGTCAAGGCAGGAGAACCCGCGCCAACGTGATAATCGTCAGGGGACGAATCCTTTTGCCGCTCCGCAGGATAACGATCAGGAGAGATCACAACGCGAAAGGCGATAGCACCGAGAGCATTTCGGGAAGTTCTCGTTTCGTTCGGCCGCGTGAGAGCCCAGATTAAACGATGGGAATGGTGAGAGGCGGGTTTCAAACCCGCCTCTCCGACCGTTGAAACCCTCCCGGGGGCAGTCATTTCGAGCACCGGCGAGAAATCTCCCTCTCAGGATTTCGCTCTTCGCTTCGTTCGAAACGACGGGTCGCTATTTCCGGCAGAGCCCGCCGACCGCTGTTGTTGCGAGTATGCTTTCCCGGAATCCCGCGATGAACCCGCTCGAATCCGTTCGTGCCTTACTTCTCGGAAATGGTCCTGACGACGACTTCGATTTTTTCGGGGATGGTCTTGAAATCTTTCATGGGGTAGGTAGCCCGAACCGTCTCTCCCGGTTCGACCACCGGCGACTTGCCGGTTTCCGGCAGCAGACCGCCCACCGCCCGGCCCTCGGAAATGAAGATGTTCACCCGGTATCGCCGGGGTCGGTCGGAAACGTTCCTGATGCCGATGGTATATTGGACGGATTCGAATTTGTTCCGGTACTCGTCCACAAAGCACTTGAACTCGGTTATTTCCGCATCCTTCGTCACTTCCCAGGAAACGGCGGAGCCGCATTCGACCTGTCCCGACGGGGCATAGGCCTTTTTCCCCGGAGCGCACCCGAAGAGCACGAGGGCCGGAAGCAGGAGCATCGTCGCCACGAAAACGCTCCCTGGATGAAGGCGTCGTTTCATGTACCTCCCCCGTGAACCCGTCGAGCGGGCCGGCCCGCTCTCAGCCGTGGCGAAAATCGGGAAACCTTCGTGCCGCCTCCCCGCCGGAACGACGAAAGGCGGACACGCCAGGGAACATAATATCATCCCTCCGATATTCCGAAAAGTTCCATCATGAAGTGCGGCTTACGAAAGCAGGCGGGAGGAAGCTGATCGGGAATACGCCCGCGCAGTCTAATCCCCTTTTTGGGGCTGCTCTTTCCCCGGTTTCCCCTCGGAGTCCGCCGGTTTCATGCCTCCGAGTTCCTCCGCCTTCTCCAGCAGCCGCATGGGCGATGTGAGGGTGCGTTTGAGGATACCGAAAATGGTGTCGGTCATGGTCTGCATGGGGACCATCTGCACCTCCGGATCGTTGATCGATCCGGTGACACGGAAATAGAAGGTAAGAAAGCTTTTGCTGCTGCCCGTGAGCAGGTACCCCATGAGCGGTATTTTACTCAGGATGGCGTCCACGGTGACCAGCGGCGCCACCCCGATCTCGGCGTTCACGGTTTCTTCCGCCAGGTCCATCGATCCCGTGGCGGCAAACCGAACGTCCGCCCCATCGATTCTGAAATCATCCGTTTTTGCCAGGCCCCCCTTGACGTCGAAGGTCGCGGCGATCCTATCGTAGGCCATGCCCTTGGTGGCGAACTCTGGAAACTTTCCGCTGAACATCCGCTGGACATTGAGGAGGGCGAATATCTTCAGGAGTACGTTCGATTTGTTGATCCTCCCGTCGCTGAGCTGCACCCCCATCGAGCCCTCCAGGTTCCTGCGCAGTTCCTTCTTGGTCCGGCCGGTCGCCTTCAGGTCCGTGCGAAGGTCCATGGAGCCGGTGAGCCCCACGTTCTGTTCGTCCAGATATTCCATAAACTCTTCGAGCGGCTGGTGCCGCACCTCGAAGTGCAGGGATACGGACGAAACCCTATCGGGCGCGAGGGGAACGGAGAGCGAAGCCTGGTACACGCCGGGACCCGAGGAGAGGTTCAGGTAGTCGAGGGAAATCTTCTCGTTGGACACGGAACCGTTGAAGCTCAGCCCCTGAAAGGGGAAGTGGCTGGCCAGACCTTCTTCGATCCGTCCCTTGATCGCGAACCGGAAATCGAACGCTCTGAGCCGTTCCTTTACGCTTTTCGCCCCTTTTTTCTCCTCCGGCGTACTTTTCCCCGAGACGATGTCGTCGATCCGCGCATAGTCCGATTCCAGGGACAGCTCACCCCTGGGCCGCCGCCAATCCTTGAACGAGCCGGCGAACCGAAGGACGGTATGCTCCCCGAACGTTGCGGTGGCCGACTCCAGCACCGCTCCGTCGCCCGTGAATCGCAGGACGAACCCTGCTTTCCGCACCGGAGAAGCGAGGATCCCTTTGGGTAGGGAAAGATTCGCGCCCCGCATCATGCCGTCCACTTTCCATTCTTCCTGCGCGGGGCGGCGCAAGCGCAGATCGCCAGAAAAGAGTCCGCCCACCTGGGACGATTGGGCGCACACCATCGATCCGAGGTCGCACAGGTTGAGCCGCGGAACATTCAGATCGATCGAAACGTCCCCTTTCCGCAGCGTCCCGGATGCGGACAAACGGGAGTCGGCCAGCGCGATTTCCAGGCTGCTGATCACCAATCCCTTCTGCGGGGTGTACGATCCGCGAAAGGACGCGGGGGCTTCTCCCGCGGCGGGTTCGATTTTCCAGGATGAGCCGACGACGGACATTCCGGCGATGTTCAGCGTGCCCGCAAACGTCGTTCCGGCACCCTTTCGCTCCACGGTCGCTTTCAGTGGCAGCGTGCCGGCGATTTCCGGCGAATCGGTCCGGTCGGGAGCAAACAACCGAATCATGCGGCCGATGTCCGCCGTGGTTTCTACGGTCGCGGAACACGTCTCCGCGGGCGCAAGCCAGGAGGCGGAGGTCCCCTTCAGGGAGAACGGTTGGTCGTTCCACGCACCCGCCGCGTTTACGGAGAGCGTTCCCTTTTTCCGGATTTCCGCTTTCACCGTATCGAGCAGCAGGGGCCCGGGGATGTCGCGGCGCAGCACGATGACGTCCGTTCCCGAAACGGTGCCCCACACCTGGGGCGGTCCCTTGATGATCCAGGGAAATCGGATCTCGGCCGTAACCTCGGTTTTCCCCTTCAGTTCCTCGAACGAATCGGCCAGGTCCCTGGCGGGCTGCGGCAATTCGTCGAAACCTTTTTGGGAAACCAGGTCCTCCAGGAGAAAATCCCCCTGCACCTCCATATTCAACATGGCTTTTTCGCTGGTGAGGATATCGGTGGCGGTCAGCTGAAAGTGCCGGACCGTCGATGCACCGAAGGAGAACCCGGTCGGGCCGATGACCAGTTCTCCATCCTCGTAACGAACGACCGTGTTGAAGTTCTTCACCGGGAGGAGGGATTTCCCCAGGGGCGCTTCCATGTCGCGAAAAGTGACCAGGCAGGAAAAAGCGGACGCATGATCCGGGTGGTCGCATTTTTCGATTTCGCTCACCGTCCCGTTCAGCTGCAGGGAGTCCACCGTGACCCGGCCGGCTGTAAACCGCTGGAGCGCCCGATTGTATACCCACTGCGGCAACAGGGGCGAAGTGTAGTAGCGCAGAAACGCCGCGGCCGGCATGTCGTTGCTGCTCGCGGAAATCCGTACGTAAGTGTCTTGCCGGCCCTTGAGTTCGATCCCCAGCGCCACGTGCATGTCCAGGTCGGCCGTTCTCAACCGGATGTCCGGCATGTCCAATGTGCTGTTCCGATAGGTTCCGTCGAAGTCGAGGGACAGCCGGTCCATCCGGTAGATGCGTTCTCCCCGCGAGCGGACAAGGGTGAAGCCGACGGGGGTAAGCACCACCTCGCCCCTGAGGCTCACCCCATCGTGCAGGCTTCCCTGCAGCTGCATGCCCACCGACCCCCTGCCCTGGATTCCGGTGAAGGCGGACGAGGCGGGCATCCAGCCAAGCGGCCACTCCTGCGCGTTCGTGAAGAGCGAAAGGTTCCACTCCCGGAGCGGCGTGGACTCCGAGGGAGCCGACATCCGGCCGAAAATGCGAAACGGACCCTGTTCTTCGTTCCGCACGACACTGCCGTTCGTGATGACGTTCAGCACGAGCCCGGCCTTGCCGTTCACCCTCATCATCGAGACGTTCAGGGATTCGATGGTTGCATCCCGACCCTCAACCGCGATTCGGCCGTTGAAAAGGTGAAGCGTCTCCAACCCTTCGGGCCAGACGAAAGGAAGCTCCGGTTGTTTCCCATTGCTTGCCGCGCCCGCGGCTCCGGAGGGATGAAGGGTGATGCGGGGGCCGTAGATACGGATCCGGGACGGAAAGAACTGAAAATCGAGGAGTTTTTCGGGGATGAACGTAAGCGTCAGTCGGTCGGCTTCCACTTCGCCCGTGCCCGCATGAGGACGCAACCGCACATTTTCGGCCGCCACGTGGGGCTGGGGCCACAGGCTGAATGAAAGTTTCGATACGCTCACCTCGTAACCGGTGATGCTTTCCAGCTGCTTCAGCATGGGGTCGCGGACCTTCGCCCACTGCACCGCGACGTTCAGCGCAAGCCAGACAAGGACGATGAGGAGCGCCGCGACCGCCAGTGACCACAGGCCGTATTTCAGAAGTCGCGTGAGCATACGCCGACCGAAAGGTCCCGGTTTTTCAATCGATCTGATAGAAGAGCGTCAGTCCGACCGAATAGATGATGAGCGCAAGGAGGCGATGCGTCTGAACGGACGCTTTCACAAACCACCAGTCCATGAATCTTCGAACGGTGTCGCGGGGGGCGAAATAGAGAAATACTCCTTTCAGGCAGGCCAGGAATCCGATGGCGACCACCAGGGCGGCCGCGCGGGCATAGGGAGCGGACACGAAAAGGAGGACCCCGAGAATGAACGGTACAATGCCCAGGAAGCGCGAACCGACGTTCTCCGTCATCGATCGCGTTTTCCGCAAAAGGCGTTCGGGGTAAATGATGTATGCGGCGGCGAACGCCACCATGCATAGGCTTATAAGATAGAGATACCAGCTCATAGTCGTTTCCCGCCTTGAAAAATGACTCTACCGGATCAGAGTAATGGAAAAGAACGGGGAAGTAAAGGAAAGCCCCGCTTTCTCCACACTATTCGGTTCGGTCGGCGGGGCGCCCGGTGTAGAGTTTTCGCTTGAGCACGCGATGGTAGTCGGTGAATCCGCCTGTCCGGCCGTGCTTTTCCACCTCGTCGTCGATCATTTTGAGCTTGGCGTTCAGATCGTCCATGCTGTGGACGACGAAGGCTTCCCTCGTTTTGGGAACTATTGGAGAGCCATACTCCAGTTCGCCGTGGTGGGAAAGGATGACGTGCTCGATCTGCATCAACAGCAATCCGTCGGAAAAGTCCATGGCGGCGGCGGCAGCCCTCAGCAGGTCCCGCCCCTGGATCAGATGGCCCAGCAGCCGTCCCTCCACCGTCGACTCATAGACACCCATCCCCTCGATTTCCCTTATCTTCCCCACGTCGTGGAGGATGGCGCCCGCGATCATCACGTCGAGGTCGCCCTTGCGCTCCCATTCGTACCAGGCCAGGACGG
Source organism: uncultured delta proteobacterium (assembly GCA_963826125.1). Lineage (GTDB taxonomy): Bacteria > Desulfobacterota > Desulfarculia > JACQYL01 > CAWGVV01 > CAWGVV01. The sequence continues at coordinate 785,679 of CAWGVV010000002.1, forward strand.
ACCGAAGCACCATAAGGGTGTGTTCCAGCAGTCCGCCCATGTAGGCATGGTGATAGAGGAGGGCCGCCGGGGCCTCGCGGAAGGATTCCGCGTGATTCTCCAGGATCGACAGAAGGAGCGTTTTCAGTTCTTCCCGTACGATGCTGCGATTGACGGTTTCCAGCAGCTCCTCCCACATGGCGTCGATGTCCATAGGGCTCCTGGCCAGCAGCAGCGACATATCCAGCCCCGAGACGTCTCCGCCGTGAGCCCGTATGTACTCCACATCGGCCAGATACCGTACGGCGAGCTGGAGGTCTTCCTGATAGACCTGTACCGTCCCCTGAACTCCCACCACGCTTCCGGGTTCCACGTCCTTCTGGCAGCGGGACAGGGCTTCGGTCCATACTTTCCCCTTCAGTGTGCCGGTGGCGTCGTTCAGCGTGACGTCCCAATACGGATCGCCCTTCTTCGTCTGCCGTTCCTCCCGCTTCCGCAACAGGAAAAACTGTTTTATCTCCACTCCGGATTGCATTTCGACGATCGGTATGTGCGCCATGCTCCGCCCTCCTATCCGTCCGGCATGGACGAAATGCCGCGGCAAGTATTTGATTTCGTCTTTTGTCGATGCTATTCAACGGCTATGAAAAACACTATTTTGTTTTCGCGTAAACCGATATGGGTCGTGTTCTTAGCCGCGGCTCTTCTGCTTGTATGGTTCTCTTCCGCCATGGCGTCTCCGGAAGGAAAACCCGCGCCGGATTTTTCCCTGGTGAACCTCAATGGGGAAAAGGTTTCACTTTCCGACTTCCGGGGGAAGGTTGTGGTGCTCACCTTTTGGGCCACATGGTGCGGGGCCTGCCATAAACAGATACCCGCCTTGCAGGAATTGTACAGGGCATACAAGGATAAGGACGTAGTCGTCATCGGATTGTCCCTGGACTTCGACCAAACGGACAGAGTGAAAGCGTTCGTGCAGCAGGAGAATCTCGACTACAAAATCCTGGTGGCCACGCTGGACGTGGCCCAGAACTACGGCGTTCGCGCCATTCCGTACACTTTGGTCATCGATAAGCAGCAGAAGCTGGTCAAGCGTTATATCGGTCCCAAGTCCTACGGCGATTTGAAAAAGGATTTGGACACACTGCTCTGAAAGCCGGCATCGATGCGGGCACCGGCGGACTCTCCGTAGTGCGCCGGAAGAACGGCTCTTCTTTTCGGACCTCGACCCCGGCCCGGATGACGGCCGGCCGCTAGATATCCTCCACCATGTTGAGGCAGAAGTCCCAGAAAGCGCTGCAAATGGGCGACATGGTCCTGCTCCGGTGGATAACGAGATAGAATTTCCTGCCGATTTCCAGCCCCTCCACCGGGATTTCTTCGAGCAGTCCGTGACGAAGCTCGTCGACCACCGCGCGATCCGAGAGGATGGACACTCCCAGGCCGTTCTTCACCGCCTCTTTCACCGCCTGCGTGCTCCCCATTTCCGCGACGATGTTCAGGTCCTGGAAGCTCAGGGATGACGGCTGGAGCGCGCGCTGCAAGCTCATTCTCGTCCCGGAACCGTGCTCCCGCATGATGAAGGGGAGCCCGGACAGGTCCTTCAGCTTGATTCCCTTTTTGGACACACCTGTGCATCCCGGAGGAGCCACCAGGATGAGGCGATCGTTTCCGAAGTGGTGGTACTTGGCAGACGGGTGGTCGATCAGGGCGCCCACCATGCCGATTTCGACCTCCGCACTCACCACCATCTCCACGATTTTTCGCGTGTCCCCTTCCTTGAGGCTCACCATGACGTCGGGGTACTGCTGGTGGAAACGGCCCAGCAGAGTGGGGAGAACGTAGCCTCCGGGAATGGTGCTGCCGCCGATAAGCAGGGTGCCCTTCATCTTCCCCTGGAAAAGGTTGAGGGCCCGCTCGGCGTCGTCCCGCAGCTCGATGATCTTCACCGCGTATTCGTAGAGGATATCTCCCGCCCTGGTGGGCACCACTTCCTTGCCCAACCGGTCGAAGAGCCGGCATCCCAGGTAGTCCTCCAGAAATTTAACGTGGCCGCTCACCGTCGGCTGGGAAAGGTAGGTTTCGTCGCCCGCCCGCGAAAAACTGCGCAGCTCATAGACTTTGCGAAAGACTTCCAGTTTCCGTATGTCCACCGCTCTCCTCTCCCCGTCCTTCCCTTTGCCCCTCCCACCCGCCCGTCCCACCTGCAGGCGAACTTCGGGACAGGCTTCCGCGATATGCGGAATCACCCTCTCATTTTGTCCAGTTTTCGGACCTTCTTGAACATCGTCTTGAGGCCGCGCTGTATCATGTCGTTGCAGCTGTCCTTGGTGTAGGTCCCGTCCTTGTGCAGGTTGCCGGCCTTGATTCCGGTGAGGATTTCCATGGCTTCGTCCGCCGTGGCCACCGAATACACGTGGAATTTGCCGTCCCGGACGGCCCGTATGACGTCCTTCTTAAGCATGAGGTCCTTCACGTTGGTCATGGGGATGACCACACCCTGTTCGCCGGTGAGTCCCCGCTGATTGCAGACGTCGAAGAATCCCTCGATTTTGTCGTTCACTCCGCCGATGGGTTGTATTTCCCCGCGCTGGCTCAAGGCTCCGGTCACGGCCAGGGACTGCTTCAACGGAATCCCGCCGATGGCCGACAGGAGGGCAAACAGCTCGGCCCCGGACGCGCTGTCGCCGTCGATGTAGGAATAGCTCTGTTCGAAGGCGATGTTCGCCGAGAGGGTGAGCGGCACGTCCAGCGCGTACTTGTTCATAAGGAATCCGGTGAGGATCATGACGCCCTTGGTATGGAACGACCCGCCCAGTTCCGCTTCCCGTTCGATGTCCACCACGCCCTCCTTGCCGAGGGATATGGTGGCGGTGATGCGGCTGGGCCGCCCGAACATGTAGTCGCCCAGGTCCGTTACCGAAAGGCCGTTGATCTGCCCCACCACCGCGCCCGTGGTTTCGATCTTGAGGATGTCTTCCCGGATGAGTTCCTGAACCCTCTCTTCATAGAGATTGGAACGGCGCCGCTTCTGCCGGATCGCCTCTTCCACGTGCTCCGCCCCGATCAACTCGCTTCCGGCCTTCTTCGCCCAGTAACCGGATTCCTTCACGATGTCCGATATGGCCGAAGTTTCCAGGGAGAGCTTTTCCTGATGGCTCGCCAGTTCGTGGCCGTATTCGATCACCCTGGCCATCCCGGTCTTGTCCATATGGGGCAGTTCTTCTCTCTTTATCACCGTGCAGATGAAGGAAATGTAGTCTTCGATCTGTTTGCGGGACGACTGCACCTCGTCGTCCACGTGGGCTTTCACCTTGAACAGCCGGGGGAAATCCTCGTCGTAGAAGTAGAGCAGGTGATAGAAGAGTGACTTTCCGATGAGGATCACCTTGATTTTCAGAGGAAGGGGTTCCGGCTTGAGCATCCGGGTGGTGAACAGACCGAGCTGTTCACCCAGGTCTTCCACGGAAACTTCGCCGCTTTTGAGCACCCGTTTCAGCCCTTCGTAGGAATAGTAATTTTTCAGGAGGTCCAGGACCTTGATGACGAGATATCCGCCGTTGGCTTTATGCAGGGACCCGGGCCTCACCATGGTAAAGTCGGTGAAAAGGGCTCCGAATTGCGCCTTGCGTTCGATGGTCCCGAACAGGTTGGGAAACGTCGGGTTGGATTCAACCACGACCGGCGCGCCCGTCAGTTCGGCATTGTCCACGAATACGTTCACTTCGTAACGGGTGAAATTGGCCTGGGGTTGGCTGATGGGCAGGGGAAACTGCTGGACGCCCTGCTTTTGCCGGAAATCCTCCAGATTTTCTACAATGTCTTCCTTCATTTCATCCAGGTAGGATTGAATCCTGGCGTTGTCCGCGTATTTTTCCTTCAATTCACGTACGTGGTGCTGCACCACGTAATTCACCAGTTCCTGATCCAGCTCCTTGAGGCGCTTCTTTCGTTCCTTCTCCAATTCCCTCAATTTGCGGGCCGTATCGTTCATGCGGGACTGGAGCCTGTCGCTCCTGGCTCGAAGTTCCTTCTTTTCGCCTTCCCCCAGGGCCTTTATCTGCTCCTCGTTCATGGGCATGCCGTCCTTGGCGGGAATAATCATCATTCCCGTCTGGCCCACGTTGAGCGTGAAGCCCTCGGCCTCGACTTCCGTTTGCAGCTTCCGCAGCACTCCCTGGCGCAGCGAATCGTATTCATGGCCGATGGTTTCTTTTCGTTCGGTATACTCATCGCCTTCGAATACTTCGGGGATTTCCGCCTGGACCGTTTCGATCAACTCATGCATGTCCCGCTTGAATTCGCGCCCCTTGCCCTTCTCGAGCTTGATGAAGCGGGGCGATTCCGCATCCTTGAAATTGTTGACGTACACGACGTCGGGCGGTTGAGGCCCCTGTTCCGCCGCCCGTTTCACCATGATCCCGGTCAGGGTTTCCATGTCCGCACGGGAAGGGCCGGCCACGTAGACGTTGTAATCGAGACCCTCGATGCCCAGGGCGAAGGAAAGCGAATCCACCGCCCGCTCCTGGGCGATGATGGGATGCTCCATGACGCACCCCTCTCTGGTGGTTTCGATTCCGAGTCCGTTGGGGTCCACTACGCCTCGCAGCAGTTCAACGGGCAGTTCCCTGACCTTTTTGGAAGCCATGATCTCTCCTTGTTCCAACCTGTCCCCTGCCGGAAAGCCCCGGAAGCCGCGAATATTCCCGACCTCCCCGCGTGCGCAACCATCCGCCTCGGAATTCCCGGTACGAAGTCGAGCACCCTGTCCGGTGCCCGGTTTGTCTCCACAATGCCGGGAAAAGGGTATTGCGGGGAATAGTGGCATGTGGACACCGGCCTTTGCAAGCGGAAAATGGTTGTTTCCCCCTGTCTTTTAACGATATTCCCCGGATGGAAACTCTTGCTTAATTTATCGCCCACGCTATAATGCGTTGCCATGAAAGATTATTATGCCACACTAACGGTTTCGAGGAATGCCGACGAGCAGGAGATAAAGAAAGCCTATCGCAGGCTGGCGATGAAGTATCACCCGGACCGGGCCAACGGCGACAAAACGTCTGAAGAACGGTTCAAGGAGATAAACGAAGCCTACGCGGTCCTTTCCAATGCCGGGCGCAAGGCGGAATACGACGCAACGTACGGCAGACCTTCCCAGCCGTCGCGGCCGGGCAAACAGGCCGCGGATCCTTCCTTTTCACAGGACGACATACTCCGCGATTTTTTCGATCAGTTCCAGAACAACCCGTTTATGATGGAATTGATGAAGGAATTCAGGCGAAAAGGGATGCGGTTCGACCAGCAGTTCATGAACCAGACTTTTTTCAGGGGAGGTGGGACCTACGTTCGCGGGGGTTATACGTTCGGAACTCCGCAGCGTCCGCCCGTAAAATTTTCCGGTCCGCAGCGTTCTCCTGTGCGGCCCGAACGGATCGCATCAGAGGAAACGCTCTGGGACCGAACCGGACGCTTTGTAAAGGAAAAAATCCTCCTACCGCTCGGCTTGACTCACACGAAAGACTATGTCGCGGGAAATCTTGCCTTTCGACTGGCCATAAATCCGCTCATGGCTTTTCAGGGGGGGAGCGTGATCATCTCCCATCCGCAGGGAAATCACAGGGGAAGGCTCTCCGTGCGTATTCCGCCGAATACTCGCTCGGGCACGAAGCTGAAGCTCAGGGGGCAGGGGCGTCTGTCGAAGACCGGCACCCCGGGAGACCTGATTCTCGAAATTGTGGTAAAATAGCTGTTTTTCCCGATCCTCTTCGGGAAACGAAACTAATCCTCGTTTACCGCCTGCAGTGTTCTCATGGCTGCTTTGTCACGAATAAACGCACACTCCGTGGGGCAGGCGAAGTTCCTCCAGTGGTGATCCACGGCGTAATCCAGGCAATTATTGTAGTGTCTGCAAAAGACGTTTCGTTTGCCGAACTTTTTTATGGGTCTGGGGAATTTATCGTTCTCGGCCATCACCGATTCCATCCTCTCAGTAGTCCCTATTATATAACCACTCATAAACGATTGTATAGACACGATTCGTTCCTTATGGTTTAAAAGGGCCCTCTTCCCCTTCCCTTACATTTCCGTAGGCCGCGACGGCGCTTCTCGTGATACGTACAGCCCGCGTTCGGCCGGGTGCGCGAAAATTCGTTTCTCCGGAACCGAAACGTTACTTCTCCAGGATTTCCAACGGCGCATAGTTGAGATTCAAACTGAGCAACCCTCTGGTCTCGAACTGTACCATCACCGTATCCGTGCCTTGATGAGCGATCACGACGCCCGGACCGAACGTGGCGTGGATCACTTTTCTTCCGGTGAGCGAACCGCCGTATTTCAGATGGAGGTCCAGCAGCAGGTCGCTCGTTCCCTTGCGGTGCGTTTCGCCGCCGCCGATCCGCGGTCCGGTCACCAGGTCCCGGATGAAGGGGCTGGGACGCGTCCATACGCGGCCCTCACCGCGTTTGATGGCCGTTTTGGGATAGTGGATGAACAGATGGTCTTCGGCCCGCGTGACGGCCACATACATGAGCCTCCGCTCCTCTTCCATGTCTTCCCCGTCTTCCAGGGAAAGACCGCTGGGGAACCACCCTTCCGCCGCCCAGATGATGAATACGGCCTTCCACTCCAGTCCCTTGGCCGAGTGGATGGTGGAAATCGTGAGCGTGTCGTCCCGTCGTCCGGTGCCCTTCCGCTGCTCCTGGGGCGGGTCCAGCGTGACTTCGGCCAGGAAGTCCTGGGTGCGGGTGAACCGGCCGGCCAGGACCAGCAGTTCGTTCAGGTGACGTCTTCTCCTGGGGTAATCGTCGTGGAGGTTCCTCAGCAGAGGATCGTAGTAGTCGAGGATGGCCTCCAGCCGTTTGGCCGGATTGCCACGAATCTCCTGCACCGTGCCCAGCACGTGCGCCAGATCGTTCAGTTGCGGCAGCTTTGCCGTGTCCGGACTTGATCGCAGCCGTTCGAGCCATGATTCGCCGCCCAGGACATAGTCCACGATCTTGCGGGCCTTGACCATCCCCACGCCGGGCAGCAGCATGAGCGCCCGGTACCAGCTCAGCCGGTCCTGGGGATTGGACAACAGCCGCAGGTGCGCCATGACGTCCTTGATGTGAGCCAGCTCCAGGAACTTGTACCCCCCGTACTTGACGAAGGGATAGCCCCGGTTTCCCAGCTCCACTTCCAGGTCGAAGGAATGGTACGAGGATCGAAAGAGCACCGCCATGTCGGCGAGGCGGACGCCGCGCTGCAGAAGATTGGCGATGGACTGGACCACCATGAGCGACTGGGTATGTTCGTCTTCGGCCGCCGACACCACCGGTTCCGCTCCGTCTTCCCGCGTGGTGTACAGAGTTTTGGTGTAGGGGGTGGAAGCCTGGGAAATGACTTTATTGGCCACCTTGAGGACGGGCTGGGTCGAACGGTAGTTCTGTTCCAGCTTGATGATGTCCGTGTCCGGATAGCGCTTGGGGAACTCGATGATGTTCAGATACCGGGCACCCCGGAAGGAGTAGATCGACTGGGAATCGTCACCCACCGCCATGACGTTCCGTTCCGGCCCGATCATGTATTCGACGATGTCCGCCTGCAGGTGGTTGGTGTCCTGAAATTCGTCCACCAGCACGTGGTGGTAGCGGCGGGAAACGATGGTTCGGGTTCGCTCGTCCTCCTGCAGAAGCACTTTGAGGAACACCAGCAGGTCGTCGTAATCGAGCAGATTGTTGCGCCGTTTGTGGAGAACGTATCCTTCCCATACCGACAGCATGTCGTCCGCGAACGGTTCCAGATGGCCGTACCGTTCCAGGATCAATTCATGTACGGACTTCCCGGTATTTACCGATCGGCTGAATACGTCCGCCAACGTCCCTTTTTTCGGAAACCCGAGTTCCTTGTGGTGAAACCCTTTTTCCTTGCGCACCCAGGAGACGATTTCCTCCGCGTCCGCCCTGTCCAGAATGGAAAAATCGGCGGGGAGTCCCACCCGGTCGCCGTACATGCGCAACAGTCGGTTGGCCACCGAATGGAACGTTCCCCCCTCCACGTGGCCGCAGCGGTCGTCCAGCAGTCGGGCCGCCCGCACGAGCATCTCTTCGGACGCCCGTCGGGTGAAGGTCAGCAGCATGATGGCTTCGGGCGCCACGTTCTGTTCGACCAGGCGAGCCACCCGGTAGACCAGCGTCCGGGTCTTGCCGCTCCCGGCTCCGGCGATGACCAGGACCGGTCCCGGTCCGTGGAGTACGGCCTCACGCTGGGCCGGATTGAGTTCGCTGTCGTAATCTATGGACATGGTTTCCTTCCGGGCGATGGTTTTCCTTGTGGATCGCGGGGGCGGAGAAATTCCTTCGGCCCTCTTTCGCCTGCCGGGTATACTATGCCAGGGACCCCGCTTGTTCAAGGCGAACCTTGACGCACGGGGCTATTGACGACGCGGCGAGCGGAAGGTAATACCGTAGTGACGTGTGGTTCTTCACGTGTGCGGCGAAAGGACGAACACAACCGGCATACCGCTGCGAAATCGAACGTGACGCCACGGCGCAATCGTCTTCCCTGTGGACCAATGCTGCTTTCCGCTTGAGGTATCGAAGGGCGACCGGTACCCGCCCGCAGGAAAAGACCGCCCGCCGCGGCGAGACGTTATCCCGAAGGAGAAATCATGATCCCGCGATATACCCGACCGGAAATGGCGGCTCTGTGGAGCCAGGACAACAAATATCAAACCTGGTTGAAAGTGGAAATCTGGGCCTGCGAAGCCATGGCCGAGCTGGGCCTCATCCCCAAGGAAGCCGCCGAGGTCATTCGGAAAAAGGCGAAGGTCGATGCGGCCAGGGTGGATGAAATCGAACTGGTCACCAAGCACGACGTCATCGCTTTCCTGAGCAACGTGGCGGAGTCCGTGGGCGCCGAGGCCCGTTTCATCCACCTGGGCATGACTTCCTCCGACGTGCTGGATACCGCCAACGCCATCATCCTGAAGGACGCGGCGGACATCATCATCCGGGACGTCGAGCGGTTCCTGGAAATCATCAGGAAGAAGGCGTTCGAGCACAAGGACACGGTCATGATAGGCCGGTCCCACGGCATGCACGCCGAACCCATCACCTTCGGCCTCAAACTTTCCGTATGGTACGAGGAGATGCGCCGCAACCTGAAACGCATGCAAAATGCCCGTGAAACCATCGCCGTGGGAGCCATTTCCGGCGCGGTGGGCACCTTCGCCAACATTCCGCCCGAGGTCGAAGAGTATGTGTGCCGCCAAGCGGGATTGAAACCGGCCCCCGTTTCCACCCAGATCATCCAACGTGACCGCTACGCGGAGTTCTTTTCCACCCTGGCCGTGCTCGCATCCAGCATGGAAAGGATCGCGGTGGAAATCCGCCACCTGCAGCGGACGGAAGTGCTGGAGGCGGAAGAATACTTCGCCGCCGGTCAGAAGGGCTCCTCGGCCATGCCGCACAAACGCAACCCCATCGGCGCGGAAAACATCACCGGCCTGGCCCGGCTGGTGCGTTCCAACGCCCTGGCGGCCTTGGAAAACGTCGCCCTGTGGCACGAGCGCGACATCAGCCATTCATCGGTGGAACGTGTCATATGCCCGGACAGCACGACGCTCGTCGACTACATGCTCAATCGGTTGGCCAGGCTGGTGGAAAACCTCATCGTCTATCCCGAAAACATGATGAAGAACCTGGAGAGCAGCCGGGGGCTTATGTTTTCCCAGCAGCTGCTCCTGGCCCTTACCCGCAAAGGGGTGGCCAGGGACGACGCCTATCGCGTGGTGCAGAAACGCGCCATGGAAACGTGGGAAGGCAAGGGGACCTTCAAGGAGCTGGTCTCCTCCGACCCGGACGTCACCTGCTGGCTCGCCAACGACGAAATCGAGCGCATTTTCGACCTCGGCTACCACCTCAAGTACGTCGACCGCATCTTCGAACGAGTCTTCGGCGCGGAGAAATGAAGCCGTACGTCGGGAAAGGAAAGAAGGGAAAAAATAAAAGATTAGCGGGAGGACCTTTTTCGGGGAAAAATGGTCCTCCCGAACCCTCCCCAAAAAGCTTTGAACGGTCGCCTGCGGCGACGGGGGCTGGGGAGGAAATAGCGTTCGCTTAGTACCCTTGATGGACCGACTTCCGAATTTTTCTCGCTTCGTTCCCGCCGTCGGTTGAACGTTGCACTGCGCATGCACATCTGATACACAGGAGATAATAACCTCTACCGATGCGCCTGTAGCTCAGTTGGACAGAGCAGCGGACTTCTAATCCGCGGGTCGGGAGTTCGAATCTCTCCAGGCGTACCAATTAAATCAATAAGATATACGATTTTATTTTCAGAACCGAAGTGCTCGGGTAAGCAATAGGTAAACAAAGGGAGGGAAATTGCACCTCCGCATAGCCTCTCACCGCTCCTCAGGTTGCATAGAGAGTCTGGTTTCTCGAAGACTGTCTTTGTACCGGCCCTACTTCCCCTGGCGGAATCCGTTCCGTACCGAAGTGGCGGTATTTCGAAGAGAGGAGTTCCTCCGTTATTCGATGTCCGGGCTCTCCGATTCGAGCAGGATATACTATCGGTGCTGAACGATCACCTTTTTTCGGGCAAATCGCTCAACACCGCATCAGCCTCTTTTACCTGTGCCTGCTATAGAACACTGGATACGGTGCAAGGACCAATCAATGAGTCACCCTTGGTCTAAAGCCTGAACACAGGTGGCGCTTTTGCGGCCACTGGCCCCTGTGTCCGTCCCATGGCCGGCTCGTGCATTGCCCAAGTCCATATTTACGGTCCCCATTGGTCATTTCCTTGTAACAAGAACAGAGCGCACAGTGGATGAGATGAGTGTCCTCCTTCCGTCCTCCGGCAGCTTCCATCGAGCTGCTTCTATTGAATCGATTCCCAGAGACCTCTGCGCCATGAGCCGTAACCTCGGCCTGCTGCTCGTCCTGAAGGACGCGAATAATCTCATCCCTATACGTGCGGACCATTGCGAGGTCCTGTTCGGTAAGGGAATTCCTCGGTCCAACGCGTAGGCGTCCATCCTGAATTTGCATGGCTATGCCGGACCGCTTGAAGTGCTCAAGAACTTCTCTCGCGGTTCCCATGTCATACCTCCACCCATTGATCTTCCGGTAGCTCGGTCTCTGTAGACAAGGAGGGAATTTTCTTGTCCCAAACGTCCCTTTTGTCCCTCGCGTCCCTGGAATCAGGAATCTCGCGGGGTTCCACCTTATCGTCGCGGGACATTAACGTCCCACTCATGTCCCGTAACGCCCCATTTAATGTCCCGGCCTCATCCCTGATTTGATGAGGATTTGCGGGCGATCGGGACGTGTGGGACGTGTGGGACGTTTTTTTCTCCCTTCTGTCTAGTGTGATGGTCCTGAGGCGATTGCCTCCCGATTTGCGGTCGGAATTCACGTCGATACCGTATGCTTTGAGGAAGGTTTCGCCTCTGCGCAGCCGCTTTCCCATGCTTCTGGCGTCTTTCGGCCAGGGTTTACTGCGCGCGGTCGCGTCGGGGACAAGGGAGGAGAGCGCTTCGAGCAGTTCCGTGGCACTTCCCTCCCAGTGCTCACGCGCCTCCATTAGCCGAATGATTGCGTCGGCTACTGGATCGGAATGCAGGGTAGTCTCGATTGCGGCATTCCGGTTCTGTGTGTAAGTTTCCATAAATTCTCCCCCCGACCACGGCAATGCAGATTCACACGCCACAACCCAGCGGGCGAAGTCAGCCAAGCGCGGAAGACGGTCCAGTTTCACTTCGGCCCGATTCCGCAAGCCAATGCCCACTGCATTGCACAGCAGGCCCAGGATACGTGGATGCACTTCGGCGAATTCCCGCCATAATCGGCTTTCCTCGCGTCTTTCCTCTTCCGGTATGGCCGGCAGCTCGGTGATGATACTGCGGTCTATCAGGTCATGACGGCTTGCGATCTGATCGATCCCGTTAAGGATGATTGGGCGCGTGGCGGTGAAGAGCACCTGCTCATCATTTGTATAGAACTGCCGACATCCGAATCCCCCGCCCGTGCTGATCCGGCAGAGGCCGTCGCTCAGCCAGATGGGAAGACCGGAAAGATTATCCAGCGCGATCACCCAACCGGAAGTGGCCGCGATGATAAGGTCCTCCTCCTTCCTCGGGCTTGTGCGGATTGGAGTGGATGACGGATCAATCAGGCTCCGAAGGAGACGCGCAATTGTGCTCTTGCCGCTTCCTTGGACCCCCTCCAAGCACAAAATCGGATATGGTCCGTGCGGGTGGAGGGAGCCGATCAGCCAAGACACCACGAGCATCCAATCTTCCGCACATTTTATGTTGAGGAGCCTTCGCAGTTCGTCCCAACTTCCTCCCATTTCCGGGCGAGGAAGTTCGAGCATTCCCTTTTTGCGGAGAAATTTCACCGGGGGGTCCGAAACCACTCTCCAGCCATCTGGTCCGATTTCCACGGCTTCCCAAGCGTCATTGCATAGGTCCAGATACAGTTTGCCGTTCGCCTCAGCCACCCGGATGTGTACCAGAATCTTCTCCCCTCCGAAGTGACTTTGCGCCTCAAGGATTCCAATGGAGTCCTCCACGGCCTGCGCTCCGGGCGGCTTTTCTTCACTCAGGTAAAATTGATGCCTCAACCATCTTTTGAACCCCTGATTTCGAACCGGCCACGTCTCCGTGTGATCATTCACAGGAAATGTCGCGTACGCCACGCCGTTGTCGTCATGGAAAACGAAGGCCGCATCGGCGATACGGAGGAGGATTTTGGCTTGCGCCTCTCGTTTATTATTCTGGGTTTGCTCCTCTTCTTCGGGAGAATCATCCTTATCCTTTTGAACGGTCTTCGGCTGCCACTCCGGCTTCTTCGCCTCTTGTATCATTTGTCTGATAAGGTCCTCCCGACCGGCCACAAGGAGGTCATTGGGGTCCTTGCATCCCTCCGGGGCGAGACTCCAATCCACCACCTTGCAACGACCACCTAGAAGCTCAATGGCTTTCAGTGTGCCTTCCTGCCCTGCTTTGTCTCTGTCCAAGAAGAGGATAGGGGGATCATCGTCGGTTACGAGAATTTCCAGGGACTTTGTATTACTCGCCGAGAAAATGGAGCAGACGTTTATCCTACGGCGAAGTATTTCTTCTGCATTACGAAATGCCTCCCGAACGCTCAGAGCGTCGTAGACGCCTTCGGTGATGACAACAGGCCCCCGTATGTCTTCGATCATGAATACGTTTGGGTTGGTACCCTTGGCAAATCGCTTTGCTTTCTTCGCATCAGATGCGAGAGACTTCGGAATTATGTACTGAAGTCCATGAAACAGGCGCTCATATCCTTTGCTTGTTCCTATGCCCATAACGGGAAATACTGCGCAGGGCGGATATTTACTGTTTCCGGCCTTGAACCCGATGAGTTGCATTTCCTGAAGTTCTGGAAGCAGCCTATCGAGCTTTCGGCGCGTGAACTCCTCCACGACCTCGGGGGGAGGAGGAGTGGACAAGGTTCTTGAAAACTCGGCCTGGAAATCGCGCTTATTTCCCCCCTGCTGAGCCTGTTCCTTTGAGCGGCTTGTCTTCTCCTTGTTTGCCGCAATTCCGACCATTTCCGCCAAGCCTTCTATTGCTTCAGAAAAACCGCAGCCGGCTCCTTTCATGTACAGGTCGATGGCATCATACGACCGGTTACACGCCCCAAAACAACGAGCCACCGGAGCCGAAATCGACAAGCTTGGATCGTGATCGTCATGAAAGGGACAGACGCTGTTGCCGTGTTCCCTGTAATGATCCGGCCAGAGACGGTTGAATACTTCCCTGCAATCGGCCCGGTCTTTTACCTGGTCCTTAAGAGTATTGTTCATCCGCGTCGTCCCCCGCTCTTCGAAACACCGCTATCCGAAGTCGATCGACGTCGCTTTTCATCCACCCAAGCGTCCAGTTCACTCAAAGGGTAAAGCACTCTCGATCCAAATTTTCGGTAACAGGGCCCGCAGCCCGTTAGGCGCATTTTCTCGAGGGTCCTTCGCGACAACCTTAAGAGGTTCGCCGCCTCCTCCGTGGTGTACATCGCCTCCATACTCGCCAACTCCCTCCTATGCGTTGAAGTAGCACGTGGTGCTCTATAGGAGGAGCGGGAATTTTCAAGGCACAATTGCCCGGAAATTGTGAATTTTGATGGCACGAAAAATTCTTTTACTCCTCACCCATGACGAGAGACGATACCCTACACAAAACGGAATGGTCCGTCTTTTTCCTTGGAACGAATGTTTTGCTAATTTATAAAAAAGTAACGGAAGATAATAAGGAAATTCTAGGATTTGCCGAAAAATGAATTGATCAACATGATAAAATGTGTACTATGTAATATAAATGTATTACATGCCAACAAAAAGGGCTCTGTCTGATTCAACTGCTGCCATGGGAGACAGTTTGAGCTGATGAATGGGTAACGCAAGCGTTAGAGCGCTGAGCACCTTCTCCGTCTACTATCGCTCAGGCGCGCGAGATTTTGAAGAATTCTTCCCCGCTTCGGCTTGGGCAGCCTCATCCGTCACTGTGCCCTGGTTATCCGAGCCGTGTTTGCGCCACCCGTAGCGATGCAGTAAGTTATAAACCGACGCCAAAGCTACCCTCCGGCCCAGCCGCGCCTCCAGCATCTCCTTTATGTGACCTACGCCAAGCAATCTTCCCGCCTCCGCTTCCTCCAGGAAAGGAGACAAGAAATCGGACTCCTCTTCCGGGGTCATGTTCTGGCGTCGGCGCCCTCCTCGCGTGGGCTTGTCCACTGGATGAGACCCGCCTCTGCGGATAAACTCCTCGCGGAGTTTACTGGTCCATCGTGGTGATTTTCCAATTGCTTCCGCCGTTTGCCGCAAGGAAAGGCCAAACTCCAGCGGCAGGACAACCGCCTGGGCCTGTCGCAACTCCTCCACTGTCTTTGCTTCCGCCAAAAAAGCCTTGGCCTTTTCCAGAACTTCTTGCCCCTTGGCCGGGCGCGACATAGTACGCACCTCCTTTCAGCATAACCATTATCGCATAAACGAAATAGAAACTCTAAGGGAAGTTGCCTCTTGGTTGCACCCTGCAACGCGCGAGGAACGATATGCAACCTTCAGCATGAGTCGGAAACGCCGGTTCACCCCCACGTGCGTGGGGAAGACGCGTCGTCCACGTTCCAGAACTTACCTCCCGGCGGTTCACCCCCACGTGCGTGGGGAAGACTTCAATTCGTTTTTCGCCTCCGCGACGGCCGCCGGTTCACCCCCACGTGCGTGGGGAAGACTCGATCATGCGCGTGTAGCGCAGCCGGTCGAACGGTTCACCCCCACGTGCGTGGGGAAGACACGGTAATCATGGTCCGGTACTCTCCGGTGGGCGGTTCACCCCCACGTGCGTGGGGAAGACGCATTCAGGCGCCCGTGTCGCTCGTTGCAGAGCGGTTCACCCCCACGTGCGTGGGGAAGACTCGCGCAGGATGAAGCGAATCTGGGGAGAAAACGGTTCACCCCCACGTGCGTGGGGAAGACAGGGTCTTTGGTTACAAATCCTGTACACATAACGGTTCACCCCCACGTGCGTGGGGAAGACCCGATGTAGCCCTTGTCAACGAGGAGCAGTCGCGGTTCACCCCCACGTGCGTGGGGAAGACTTGGCGCGCGGCTGGCGGTTTTTGGGATCGAGCGGTTCACCCCCACGTGCGTGGGGAAGACGGAACCTTCCCCGGAGGACAAATAACCCTTGACGGTTCACCCCCACGTGCGTGGGGAAGACTCGAAGGCGATGAACGACGCACTCTTGCCCATCGGTTCACCCCCACGTGCGTGGGGAAGACTCATATTGCACTTCCCACAGACGCATGCCGCGCGGTTCACCCCCACGTGCGTGGGGAAGACCTGTGCCCATCAGCAGCCCTACTTTACGCAGGCGGTTCACCCCCACGTGCGTGGGGAAGACTTCTGCTTGAGCTTGTCCTTGAGGCTTGCAACCGGTTCACCCCCACGTGCGTGGGGAAGACGTGACTATTTTTGCGAAGCTGCCCAAGTTTCACGGTTCACCCCCACGTGCGTGGGGAAGACGCATCCAGCCTCACCACTTCCGCATTGACCTCCGGTTCACCCCCACGTGCGTGGGGAAGACAGCCGGAAATCGTCCGTGCCGAGCTCGCCGTCCGGTTCACCCCCACGTGCGTGGGGAAGACGTTGCGCTTTACGCTACACTATGTCGTGAGCACGGTTCACCCCCACGTGCGTGGGGAAGACGCAACCGCCCTGGACGAACTGGTGGCCGCCGGCGGTTCACCCCCACGTGCGTGGGGAAGACACGGGAAAGAGCCTCAGTTCGTGGGAGAAATACGGTTCACCCCCACGTGCGTGGGGAAGACGCAATCGCACCTGCAGGGGATATTCACCCTGTCGGTTCACCCCCACGTGCGTGGGGAAGACATGGACACGTCGCCGGGGTCGAGAATTTCGACCGGTTCACCCCCACGTGCGTGGGGAAGACGGCACGGCGGAACTCCTTCAGCTTTCCAACGACGGTTCACCCCCACGTGCGTGGGGAAGACTGTTTCACACAGCGATGTGAGGTATTCTCGGTCGGTTCACCCCCACGTGCGTGGGGAAGACTCCTCCTATTCGCGGTTTTCTCCTCATTCTTCGCGGTTCACCCCCACGTGCGTGGGGAAGACAAGAGCCCGGCACCTCCCCTGGTCTATGACGACGGTTCACCCCCACGTGCGTGGGGAAGACTGTACTGTCAGGATGCTCCTCATGATCGTGCACGGTTCACCCCCACGTGCGTGGGGAAGACGTTAGTTACTGCTTCAGTCACCTTCTTCTCTGCGGTTCACCCCCACGTGCGTGGGGAAGACGCTCATGGCGATGTCCGCTGTGATTCGATCATCGGTTCACCCCCACGTGCGTGGGGAAGACGGGCCACCCTCCAGGCAGAAAATGTGCATCCGCGGTTCACCCCCACGTGCGTGGGGAAGACTTTTTCTACTTGTATTACCATATTATTATATTCAGGTTCACCCCCACGTGCGTGGGGAAGACCACGGGCAAATAGTAACCGTGGCGTCTGGCGGCGGTTCACCCCCACGTGCGTGGGGAAGACCCCTGTGTCGCTGTCTCCTACCAGATTAACCACGGTTCACCCCCACGTGCGTGGGGAAGACAGGATGGTGCGCGGCGCGTCGGTGTCGTATCGCGGTTCACCCCCACGTGCGTGGGGAAGACTGTGTTCACCTTGCCATCATGCTTCCAGTGTGCGGTTCACCCCCACGTGCGTGGGGAAGACTGGGCGACGTGACGAGCGGATCGGTTATCACCCGGTTCACCCCCACGTGCGTGGGGAAGACCGTGAGTTCTGCGTCCTTGGCGGATAGTTGGGCGGTTCACCCCCACGTGCGTGGGGAAGACTTGAGCGTGGGCCAGGTGAGCCCCCACGACCACGGTTCACCCCCACGTGCGTGGGGAAGACTACCTTTGGGATTCATCCACCACGTTGCATAACGGTTCACCCCCACGTGCGTGGGGAAGACAAGTCGGAGATTAAAAAGGTAACATCGTATACCGGTTCACCCCCACGTGCGTGGGGAAGACAATACCCGCCCGTAATCCGTACCGGAAAGCTCCGGTTCACCCCCACGTGCGTGGGGAAGACGTGTCCCTCATCGAATCCGCTGACCACGATGCCGGTTCACCCCCACGTGCGTGGGGAAGACTGTGCGGTATTCCCCATATCTTTCCCCTATCCCGGTTCACCCCCACGTGCGTGGGGAAGACTTTTCGTCTGCAAGGAACCGACACGGCAAACGCGGTTCACCCCCACGTGCGTGGGGAAGACACTGCGTTTTACTGGGTTTGCGGCACGAAAACGAGCTTCAGTCCCTCCCAGTCGCGAACCGTGCGACTGGTCTCTCCCCAAAAGCGGATGTCGAAGCCCTGCTCGTTCTGGGCGTTGTGGACCATGAGGCACCCGCCGTCCCTGCTTTTGGAGCAAACCTTTTCCCACAGCCTGTCGCGAACGAGCGCCGACAGCGTGCCCACGAAAACGCCCGCTCGCAATTCGAGCATCCACCGGGTGAGTTCGCCCCTCATGCTGGTCGGAACCTTCTCCACAATGATTACGACCATGGTCAAAGCTCCTCTGTCTCTCTGGGCGGGTCCCATAGCGGCATGGGATAGGCCGGGTTGCCGTCGAGATCCATGGCCTCGGCGCAGGAGGGTTGCTCTCCCTTTACATCGAGCGCCTTCTCGATATCGGGGATGATGCGCTCCAGAAGCCGGACTTCGCGAAACATGTCTCGCAGGCGCACGCGAACGGCTCTTTCCAGATGCTCCTCGCCTTGGGCGGCCATCTCGAACGCCACCGGAATCGACACCTCGGCCTTATACAGATCGGCGACGTCATAGACGAACGAAAGCTGTTTCCCGACGTGGATGAAGCCAAGGGCGGGCGAATATCCGGCGGATACAATAGCGGCGTGGCAGAGGCCATACAGGCAGGAGTTGGCGGAGGAGAGGGCGCGGTTTACGGGATCGCCGCCGCCCCAGTTCTTTCGGTCGTAGTGCCGGCCATACCACTCCACGCCGAACAGTTTGGATGCCCGGGTGTAGGCGGTACGCACGCGCATTCCCTCCATGCCGCGAATCTGTTCGATGGAAAGGGAGTCGTCCAGCGGCTCGGGAAAGCGCATGCGATACATGCGCATCACCACCTGGAGGCGCGAGTCCGGGTCGGTTGCCAGCCGGGCCTGCCGCAGCAGGTTCGTGGCGTGGCGGGTTTCTCCGGTCCCCTGCGCATAGAAACGGACCCCTTCCTCGCCGCACCACATGGCGAGACACCCGTTGTCCGCCAGCACGCGCACGGCGGCATGGGTTATGGACGTGCCGGGGCCGAGCATGAGGAGGGCAAGGGAAGCAACGGGCACGGGCGTCTTTCCGCATGCGTCGTGAACGGCAATGGCCTGGCTTTCCTGATCGACGCGGCAGTGCTCGACGTAAAGATAACTCAGACCGTCGCGGAACTTCGGGAGGTCTCGATAGTTTTGCACGTCTGCAATCCTCCGTGAATGCCAAACGTTAGGCGATGCTCAGACCGGGGCGATGCTCAGAAGCCCAAACCCGAACGCCTTGGCGCTTCCGATGCCCCTGACAAGCGTCTCGCGGAAGGCTTCGGCATCCGTGACCCGCAAGAGGCCGTCGAAACGGACAGCCAGGTGAGTCGTCTTACATGAATGCTTCTCTTCCTGTTTGCGCCCCTTCTGTTTTCCCTCGAGACGTATGTCGACGCGCGGGACTCTCATCATTTCGCCGTCGCGGTCCTCCACCTCCTTCATGAGAATTTCGAAGCCGCCGACTTTTCCCTTTTCGCGTTCCAACCCTTTGCGAATAAGCCAGCCGAGCTGTTCTTCCTCGCGCAACAGTCCCACCCTCTTGCCCTTCAATTCGGCGTCCTCCTCGCTGACTTTCGCGATCCTCTTTGTTGGATTTGCGCGCAGGCGGAAGGACAAAACCTGTCCGTCTTGCAAGCTTTCATAGGAACCGGAAATATCCTTGCAGGCCGAATTGGACCGGTGAGCAGCCGCCAACAAATAATCCCGGAGGCCGTCAAGAAACGACCAGTCCGGCTCGATGGTGGACTGGATATAGACGATCACGCGATTTTGGTTTTCTTCGGCATCGGCTCGAAAGAGAACGTCATATTTCTCTCTCGCACCTCCCTCCTCCCGGGGGGATATCTGAGGGAAAGCGCGCATCAGCGTGCGATGCATCTCGTAGGGTTGTGCCAGTTCACTCCAGACTTGCCGCGAGCGTGCGTTGAGAAAAAGACGGGAAAGATAGAGGCTCATGTGATCCTCCAGGGAAGCTGCATTGTGTCGATATCCGGTTTAATACGCTTGCACCGGCGGAAATCGTAGAAGCGAAGTTGGTTCAGACGCATGGCATCCTGCCGCTCGTATTCTCCGTCGGGGCATTCGATCCAGGCTTCTAGCTTAGGGAGCTGTCGGCTTTCCGAGCGTGGTGCGGCCCACGGAGCGTTCTTAAGCGCATCCTCCAGATCTTTGTACTCGCCGGTCAGCCGGTCGAGGATCGGACGCGTAGGCACACAGGCCTTGCGGCCGAGGTAGAGCGGCCACTTGGGGAATTTCAAACTACCCGGCCAATCCGGATGTTTTTGCTCACCGGCAAGTTGGCGCAAAAGCGCGTGATCGTCACTCGCCAATGCAACCAGAAACGCGGCATCATGGAGGTAGTCGCGGGGTGAAACAATGGTGCACTCGCCATGTTCCCGCGCCTTTGAGAGACTTTTGGCAGTACCGCCGTCGTGTTTGAATTCCCCGGCGGCGGTATGGTGGTAGCCGGTCACGGTATGGTAATCCGTCGAAACAACGCCGGGACGGTCAATGCGGACGCCAAAAAGCAGATCGCGGTCAAGTCTTTCCAACTCCGAATCAAGGCGACCAAGCCCCATGGCGCAACCGATCAGGCCGATCACTCCGGATTTTGTCGGTTCGAGCCCCGTATCGCGCACATCCCAGCGAGAGCGCATGCCCCAGGATTGCATGGGGCCTTCCAACCGGAGGAGCAGGATAGATTTAGCCACGCTGAACCTCGGCCTCCAATTCATCGAGGAGGGCTTTCAGGTTTTGCGACAATGGAACATCAAGAATTTTCACATCGCTGTTTTTTGCCAGCAGGAACCGCTTGCGCGCTTCCAAATCGTACATTTTGGTCAGCGATTCGCATTCCTTCTTCAAGGCATAGGCGGACTCAGTTTCAAGACCGTCTTTGGCTTTCGGATTTACGGGATCGCAGAAAGCATTAGCGTAGCTGACGGGAAGGTTTTTGTCGCGAATCTCGATCCAGACAAGACTCGGCGGCTGATGAGCGGCGAAGGAGTTCTGTTTGCCGCTGGGCGTGACGCGGCAGGCCGCCTCGATCACCGCCCGAATCGCCTTGCCGGCTGTTTCGCGGGCATTCTTCTCGTCCTCCGCGTTCACCGACCGCTTGAAGGCCCTGCCGGTGAGATTATTCACCAGTCCTTCGACGTGGATGTTGAAGTATTTGTAGTAGCAGGCGGAGTTGAATTCCACATCGCCGATCATGTCGGCGCCGCCGCCTGCTTCGTCGTCCGCCGCGCGTTCCAGATCGTCCACGGCGGTGTAATAGTCGAACTCGTGGTCGATCTTGTGAGTGCTGATCGCGTGGGCGAACTGACTTGAGGCTTCAACATCGACAAATGCTTCGCTCGTGACCATGCGGCCGAAGAGTGCGATGTCAACCGATATGGGGCGAAATCCTTTGTCCTCCGCTTGTTTTTGCAGGTCTTTCGCCGCCAATTTCTCAAAAGCTTTCCTATCTTTTGCCTCTGCGGCGGCCGCCGCGATTACATCACTTACTGCTATTATGTCCCCGTCGCTCAGAAACATCGTCTGCGCGGTTCTGTAGTGACCGCTCTTGTTTGGTTTCTGCTCATTACCTTCGTTGGTTCCGAATCCGCTCGCTTTTTGCGCGCCGATTTCGGCCATTTCTTTACTGAGTCCGGCTGCTGTTAATCGTTCTTTAACAAGTTCGGGCAGGCTGCGGGTTCTTGTCCCCAAAAGTCCGGCTAATCGGTCTTCGAAAATATCCGAGCGACGTATGCCCCGCTTCATGCACTGGCTTGAAATGCGTGCACGCTTGTAGCCGCCGAAAACCGCTTCCTTCGGGCTTCCGGTATCATCCCGGTTGAGATTGCTCGGGGCGTGATTTTGCAGCATGTGGACTTCGATGAGCATGGCGATCACTCCTTTTGTTCTTCTTGAGTTATTGTGGCGTTATCGGGATGTCCGTCGCTGAAGAAACCGCGCGCCCATTCTTTCTGGACCCACTTGGCCGCTGAGTCCCAGCCTCTAATGTGCTTGAGCAAAACCGGCCAATCGACGCCGACGCCTTTGCCCGCCGCGTAACGCACCATCTGCCGCAACCTGTAAGGCAGATCCCCGTCGCCGGTCCAAGGGTCATAATGGGCGTCAAGAAGGACGCGAAACCGACGTCGGATGGACTCGCTGTCGGTACCGGCAATGGCCCGCTTCCAGGTCAGGCCGAAGTTCCCTCCCATGCGATGACCGCCGGTTCTGATTTCGTTAGTCTTGTATTGTGCAAGCAGGCTGGCGACAAGAAACGCCGTGGCTTCGCCGGCGACGCCGTGAATGTAACCGATCAGCCATGGGCAGCGCCCCTCGACGGGATCGCGTTCGCCGCATCCGCGCCTCAGCATCGCCAGTTCGCCGGTGTCGAGCCTCTCGATACGTTCGACGAATTCTTCTTCGCGGGTCTTGTCGGTTGTTGTCATGAGAGCACCTTCCTGAGTGTATTTTTGAGTCGGGTTCGCGCGCGAACCTGGCGTTCGAGCGCATCGCCGTCCGCATCCATGTCTCTTGCCGCGAATTCGAATTGCTCAAGAGCAAAAGTGCGAATGGCCTCGCACCAATTCCCGGCGATCGTCGAGATGAGAGCCGGATCGTCGGGCGCATCCGGACTGAGCGCCGCGAAGGCGCTCATCAGCGGATGGAAGCCGGATTCGAGGCGCCGCCAATACATGCGCTCGCAGCGGTTCGCAATGGTTCCCAGGGCTTCTTTGTTCCCCGCGCCTTCGCGCGGATAGAGCGCTTTGATACTGCCGCGCAATCCGTAGGCGGCCTGTTCCGCCCGATCTACTTCCCGCTGAACCAGACCCCCCAGCCGCGTGGAACGCCCCAGGTTAGACGGCACCGACCAGGCGGATTTCGCCCACTCGAAGACCTTCATCTTCATGTCCGTACGCATTCCATAAACCTGAATCACGAGTGGATCACCTGCATCCGTGAGCGCAAACGCCTGCTCGACAACGTCCGGCCGCCGGAACGAAACTTTTTTCTCGTCCCGGCCAAGTTCGCTATCATTCAGCAAAAAGAGCGGACCTGCATCTCGCCACAGCGGTCGGTTTTCACGCATGCGGATTGGCCTGACTTTATCTTTGTCATAGCGGTAGGCAAGGCAGGCATCGATCCAGGCCAGCCGCGTACTGTCTCCCTTTTCGAATTTCATCTCCCGCACCCAGACACTGTTGGCATTGTCGATCTCAGGGACCAGCTGTATTTGACGAGGACGCCATGTCAGTGCTTCAACCGTCGTCGCTTGCGAACGTTCTTGTCCTGGAGATTGTTTGCTTCTCCAGGCGCTCACGCCATTGCCACTATCTTGATTACGAAGCGGAATGTTGAGAATGATAGTTTCGAACAGATTTTTACCCAGGGGCAGGGCGTAAATTGCAGGTGCTCCATTGATCGAAGGGCTCAATCCGGCTCCTCCCGCCGTCATGAATGGCGCGATTGTCGTGAGCAACCGGGCGGCCGCTCGGACAGGAACTTTCAAACTATCTTCATGCTCATGATGCCAATGATTCACATTCGTTCCGCTCGGTGCAGCCGGAAACATGCCTGCAAGGGGTTTAAGCTTTGCCTTGTCCATTTTCGTCTGTAGAAACGGCCGTTCGGGATGGAACAAATAAAAGACGTCGCCGCATTGCTTGATGTAGTTCTCCATCATCCACGAATCGAAACGGCCGTCTTTCATGAGGCTTTTCAGGTCGAGCGGGTCCTCAGGGCGGCGATCAGCCAGTATCAAGGCGTCGAGCACAAAAGCCACCAATAGTCTGTACAAACCGAATTCGATAATGGGCGCAGCGTCGCGGACTTCGCGCAGCTCATGCGCCCGTTCCAGGCAGGGCAAAATACCCAGCTCATCGCGCGATCCGTCCGGACGGACTACCGGTATCCAAGAATCCGTGAGAACGTTAAAGAGAGGATAGTTCATCGCACCCTCCCGGCCAGAAGGCCCAAGTCTTCTTTATAAGCGACTTCATAAAGGTTTTCCTTCTCATCAATGCCTTGCCACAACCCATTGTCGGCGAGAGGCAGAAGTACGAGGCCCCGCAGTTTCCCTTTCGCCTCCACCCCGGCGCGGTAGCCTGACGCAGGCTTATGGATCGGCAGATAATTGGGCAGCTTCAATGATCGCTGATACAGGGCGCGAACCTCCTTCATTCGCAATTCTCCCGGTTCCAAAAGTTGAAGTTGCTCTTCTTTTACAAAGACAGCGGTACGGTCATTGGCTCCGAGGCGTGTTTTTGCGCGCCAGCCGTTACCATCGTCGCTGTCGTCCCCGGTCGGATCATTGTTGACGGGCCGGAATAGTCTCTTGCTGGGCTCGCATAAGGCGAATTGCCTGCCCTGACTGTGAAGGAGTTGCGTTTCCTCGTCCCAATTCCGATCCGCCTCTCCGATTGCCTCCCACGCCACTGCGCTTTGCTCCCATTCGTGCGACCCATAGCAGCGCTCGATCAGCATCCTGAAATCGTTCGGGAGATGCACTTCGCGTTGGCCGGCAAGGATCGCCAGTGTTCTCAGAAGGGGTTTGTCGGCATATACATAGCCGGTTCCGCCGAAAATCAAGGTTTTCTCTTCCGGCAACAGCACGTGTAAAGCCGGATCGTAATCGCGCTTCCGATGCCGATGCATTCGGCCGCTACGCTGCAGCAGAAGATCGATGGGGGCGATTTCGCTGATCATGTGGTCGAAATCCACATCGAGGCTTTGCTCCACGACCTGGGTGGCCACCAGCACAAATTTCGTCGGGCGATCGGACGTGTCCTTACCGAATAGGTGGATAACCTTGTCCGTAATTTTTTTGCGATCGGAAGCCGTGAATCGGGCGTGGAAGAGCATCTTTTCGTTCCGGGGAAGGTTGAGCGCCGTGTAGACGGCCTGGGCCTGTTTGACCGTGTTCAGAATGACGCAGCAGCATCCGCCGTTCTTCACCAGTTCCGCGGCCTTCGCCGCCGTTTTTTTGGCGTCGCCGAGCAGCCCGGGGTGAGCCTCGATCTTCAGCGTTCTGTTTGATGAGGCATTGGCTCCAATCGTCCATGCTTCCTTCCCCTCCTCCGCCACGGTGATGAGCGGATACGGGGCGTTCGGTCCCGGATCGCCGCCTGTTGCCCCGTATGCTTCGATCATCCCCGCCCGCTGCCTGGCGGAAAGAGTCGCAGAAAGCAGGACCACCGGTATCTTCAGGCATGCGCACCACCGGAGCAGCCGGGAAATGATGGCGCTCATGTAGGCGTCATAGGCGTGCACCTCGTCAATGACCAACACCCGATCGGAGAGTCCGTAGAGCCGCAGGAAGCCGAACTTGACGTTCATCCCCGCCAGCATCGCCTGATCGACCGTTCCAACGCCGTGGGCTGCAAGCATTGCGCGGCGGGTCGGCCTGAACCACGCGGCGGCGAGAGATCGGTCGTCCCCCGGCTCGCCAACTTCCGACGGTTTCTCCGGTTCTTTGTCATCCCGCAGCCAGGCCATGCCGTGGACGAGTTTGGCATCCTTTCCGCGCCCCAGTTTTTCGAGGTAATCATCTCGGTAGCGGCCATGCAGGGAATCACTCGTGGCCATGGTAGGCAGAGCCATGTACATGCCATGGTAGCCTTTATTCCGCCACTTCTCGGCCAGAATCCAGGCAGCTTCCGTCTTGCCCTCCCCCATGGGGGCCTCAATGATGACCAGTCCAGGCGGGATGTCCCTGTCCAGCAGCGTTTGTTGAATGGGCCGCGCGGTCTCCACAATGCACGCCGCTTTCCCCGCCCGCCGGTCTCGCTCAAGGCCAAGCTTGCCTGCCCATTCGTGCGCCAGCTCTCGCGCCGCGGCGAAGTAGCCTTCCGGCTCGTCTACGGCCGTAAGTCGGACGTCGCTGAAGAACTTCTCGTTGCTCGCAATCCAGTCGCAAAGCACGACGTGCCCGGCGAGGCGCATTCCGAAGGCGCTATGATTTTCATGCGCGGCATTTGGAAATCGGTCAATCCCAAGCAACGTTTTCAGGAGCTGAAAGAGTTCCTCCTGAGCTTCCTTATACGGACTCGGGACCGTACGAGGCGATTCATTCCAATAGCCATGGTGGACAAGGACGGCGCGGCCGACCGTATCGGCATCGCGTTCCGACATGCCCAGGTTGTCCCGAATGAACCGGGCGGAAAGGCGCTCATGCCGGCACTTGGCGTCCCCCGTAACCCCGTATCCGGACTTTTCAAGCTCGTCTTTGAAATTCGGAATCTGATGTTGAAAACAGGGGTCGGCCTTGCCTATGTCGTGAAGTCCCACCAGAAGAGCCGTCGCTTCTGCTTTCCATCCGAAACCACCGGCGGGGGTGGCCAACGCCAGGGAAACCGCCGCCGCATCCAACAGGTGCTTCCATAACGGGTGCCACGGTTTGCTCTTCGCCCACAAACGCCTATAATCTGCTCCGGGAAGTTTTAAATCGGTCATAGCAAATTTCTTCACCCCTCCAGCCTTTACAACCAACCGGCCTTCTTTTCAGACTCACCGTGTATTCCAAAGAAGCAATTTCCTTTATATACCAGTGTATTGATAAGGCGACAAGAAAGAAATATTTGGCAAATAAAATCTAGTGACCAATTTGAATCAATTCTCGGAATTATCCTCGTCATTGTAAATTCCCGTAAGCCGTCATTTCCGGAGGCACCTACATTTGGGCGAGTCGGCGCGCCATCGAGGAGACGGTGTTTAATGGACACCGAATAATGGAAATCAAAATTTGGGCTGTACTTCTGTGATATTTTATCGGAAAGGAGAAAGTTAAAAGCTGTCAATTGTTAGATGGGGTATTTTCTCTTGAAAGCGATGCCTTAAATGAAAAATTATGATTTCAGCTTCCATGTTATGGGAGGATGCTGATCGGGATCATAAAGGCAGAAGTAGCCGGTTTTAATGGAAGAAAGAAACTCCTCCATCTCGGGTAGTTCGTATATTATGGTGGTTAAGGCCCTTTTTATTTGTTTGGTAACATTTGATCTGCAATTTTCAATTGATGATGGTGCATTACTCCCTTCTGAAAGCCTGCTTGACAATGATGCTATCTGATTTTCAATTTTTGACAGTTCGTTTTCATCAGCCCTATTGGGATTTGTTATCAATCTCTTTTCAACCACAACTCTTTTTTCTTCAAGTAAATCAATTACCTGCTTAAATTCTCTCTTTTTCGATTTATTCAAACGAAGATCGGCGGCAGGATTGGGCACATCCAGTCCTTCTTCTTCTATCTCACGGTGTCCGTGTTGCTCGGATTGAGCTGGATCGCCACCATGATATACAAAAAGAGGTGGCTGCTTCTGTCCTGGTCGTTCCAATAGATATTTTATATATTGGAATCCATTTCTATGAATGAACCGCTTTTCTTTCCTCACCTTTCCGATGAGCCAGTAATCACCTTCTCTAAAAAATAATATGGGAGCTTTTTCGTTTGAGAAACGCGCGTCCAGTTCTTTCACTTCCTCAATTAATTCGCCTATCTTCTTCTGTTTCTGAAGTTCTTCCTCTACGTTTTTCGCATTAAGGCTTTTTAGGGAATTAATGGCCCTTTCTTTCTCACATTTAAGAGTTCCGCCCTCCCAAGCCTCGTCGAATTCCCTCTGCTGCGCAGGGGAGGGTTCGTCCACGTCCACTTCAGTCTTCTCGTCCACAATATCCTTCCTAAAATCGTGAATTCGAAAGAAGGTTTCGTCTATTTTAAAGTCCACTTTGCCTTATGGACTACTCCGTCTTTCTATGGCACACGCATTACCCCTGTATCAACTGAAAAACCAGACCAGGTTCACTTGTGGAGGGGAACGACTTTGTTCCGTACCGGTGCTTTCATTGCCCGGTCAATCTGCTTCGCGACCTCCTCGGCTGCATGCTTGAGGTTATCCATGGCCAAGTGGGCGTAGCGCTGAGTGGTCTGAGCCTGATTGTGCCCCAGTAACGCACCGATCATAGGGAGTGACATGCCGGCCATAGCCGCAACACTGGCAAAGCTGTGCCGAAGATCATGAATACGCACGTCTTCGAGACCGGCCAGAGTGCGAATCCGCCTCCAGGGCTTCTCCAGATTAATGAGGTGCTTTCCCGTGACCCTCCCCCATATCACGTAAGGATTGTCATTTATCTGCGGTGCGTTGAGCAGAAGGTCCAAGACGTGAGGGGTGAGAGGAATCGTCTTTGCCCCGGTTTTGCTGTCGGGATACCGGATTAAACCCTTTTCAAAGTTCACATATGACCACTTCATTGTGAGTATTTCCCCGAGCCGACACCCGGTGAACAGGAGCAGGCGAATTGCCAGAACGGTATTGGGTTCTGATTGTTCGCGCTCATCGAGGACCTTGCTCAAACGGGAAATTTCTTCCTCCGAAAGGAACCGCTCACGCCGAGATTCCTTGTACCGCTGGACACCCCGGCAAGGGTTGCGTTCGTCCGCACGTAAACCCCATGCTTCAGCCAGAGAGAACATCTTCGAAAGGAGTGCGATGGCACGATTGGCCCGAATCGGCTTATCTCTAAGGTCGTGGTGAAGCCGCAAAATGTCCGTTCTGTTGACGTCCCCCACTTTACGGTTTCCGAGTTTTGGGAGGATGATGTTTCTAAGCAGCTCCTGATCGCTTCTGACGCTACTCAGCTTCTTCTTCGGGACGGCATGTTCTTCCAGGTACCGTTTGGCCAGGCCCTGAATGGTGAGCCCTTGTCGTTCTTCTTGTCGGGCTTGCTGAGGGTCTTCTCCGCGTTCGACGGCAGCGAGCATCTGCCGGGCAAGCGAACGTGCCTCTTCGGGAGTGAGCCTTCCGTGCATCCCCACCGTTAACCTCCTGCTACGACCCTGGAGATTCCGATACTGAATGACATAGCTCTTCGCTCCGCTCGGTTTGACACGAATTCCGAAACCCTTCAATTCCTCGTCCCACAGGAAAAAGTCTTTTTGGTCCGGCTGTAATCTATCCACTATTCGCTTGGTTATCTTCGCCATGTACCACCTCGGGTAAGCAGTCCGTGGTTCGCTTTCGGGTAAGCGTGGGGTAAGCATCGGGTAAGCAATTCGGGGATAATTTAGCGTGGTGGGTCGTAAACGTCAAGTTGTAAGTTGTTGATATAACGTAGCACATAAAAAAATAGGAAACGGAAGGGTAGGCCGAATCTGAGACTTCTAATCCGCGGGTCGGGAGTTCGAATCTCTCCAGGCGTACCAATAAAATAAGGTACTTGGAAGAAGGCTTTTTGGGTGCCTGGTTTTTTTGATTCCTATTTGATCCATTTTTCTCTGTGTCGGTTGTAGATTTACATTAGGAGCCTCTTGCAAAAGTAGATGCATTTTTTTGAATATGTGCGGTGAGGACTCATCAAAGTTGAGCTTCAAGGACAACCATCTGATATTATTAGGTTAGGATGCCAAATAATACACAGAAGGATGTTCATGAAGCTCAGGGAAAGAATATCATGGCTGATGGGGACAGTACAGCAAAGTCTGTTCCCCTACCTGGATGAATGGTTGCCCCTTCCGAATCGACCTTTTCCCGGGCCTTTGCCGAATATGTCAAGGCAGGCATGGGGACGGTGGTTCATGACACCCTGGTCAAGGGGTATCTCGGCACGGAACTGATTGGCGACGTCAGCCGGGACTGGACAGCCATCGTCGGACGGGAGAAGCCGACGAAGAAGGTCAAGGCCCCCAAGGTTGCGAAGAAAAAAGGGCGTCCCGCGAAGGATGAGCTACGGTCACCTTCCGAGCCCAAGCGGCTTGATGTCCAACGCACCCAGACTGCGCAGGAGGCCATCGCCCAACTACCGAAGGTCTGTGATCGTGGCGTCAAGAAAAACGCGGTTATGAACAGGGTTTTGTTGTCCGGACCGGCAAAATGGGCGCTACCGGATGGACCGAGCAAAAAGCCATCTGGGGAAAAGGGGAAACCGATGTTCTGGAACGGCGCAGGCCGGATGAACCTTATTTTTTATGACAACTGCCGCAATAGTTTTCGTCAGCTTTGTGTCCGTGATGGCACACATTGCAGTCGAGCTCTCCGCTATGCGGATTTGCATGCGGGTTGGGGCTCAGTTTTTCCGTCCGCTTCGCAAGTTTTTCATACGGTCCGTGACAACTCAGGCACTTGGCCATGCCGATCTCTGCTCCTGCAGCCACTTTCTCCGCCCCATGGCAGTCGTCGCAGTCAAGCCCTGCCTTAATGTGTTTGTCAGAACTGAAAACGTCAGTAGCAAAAAGCGTCTGTGCTGTAAACATGCTGAGGAGAAGCAGCGATAACAGTAACCAGAATATCTCCACAAACATCGTCCTTTTTCTCATCATTTTCATACACCTACATTTTCCTTTTCTTGATCTTGAGATAAGCGCCGAGACACAACTCTTATATGCAGGCAGGCACTTCCTTCTCTTTTGGTCTCGGGTTTGTGAGCGGCCACGTGCAGAAGCTGAAGAAAACGATTCCTATGAGTCCCAGGAAGGCGGCTCCAGAGAAGATTGTCTTGATTCCGAAAAATCCCAAAGCAAATCCTCCGGCCAAAGGAGCTAGAACCGTGCCAAAGTTCATGGCACCGTTAAAGATGCCCATGGCAAGGCCCATACCATAACGATTTCCTTCCTGGACAAGAAGGGCTGCACTGGCAGGTAATGAAACCACGCTAAATATGCCTATGGCGACGCTCAAGGCCAGAAGTTGGCCGAAACTCTGAGCCAAGGCAAGACAAAAGGTAAGGAGGGCCGTCATGGAACCTCCGAGAATAACCAACCAACGACGGTTCAGCTTATCGGACACGCTGCCCATGGGTCTCAGAAGGAGCGCGGTGACAACGGTGCCGGCACCCATGATCATGCCCATTTCGAGACCCGTCAATTTCAGGCTGTTATACATGAAAATCGGTATAAAAACAGCAACAAGCGCAATGGAGAAAGACCGTGTGAGGATGAAACCCGACAGGCCGATAAGTGTCTTACCTATTCTAAGACCATTCAGATGAGGTCGCGTCCGGTCTCCATTGTCCGCCGCATTAGTGGGAGAAATCGTCACAAAAAACAAGGCCGAGAGTAGCGAAAGTAAGCAGAGGACAGCGAGACTCAAGAAGACACCCGGGAAACCGGCGACATCTTTTACCAATCCCCCTATCACAGGACCTACTGCCTGGGCGCTGTAAAAGGAAATATCGAAGGTCCCCATGGTCTGGGCCTCTCTTTTTGCCGGCGCCATATCACCTATGAATGCGAGAGATATCGGCCGAACCAGGGCAGCACCAATACCCTGTATGATCCTAAGGGCAATGAGGGCCAGTGGTCCCGGAGTGAGGAGATAGCAAAGAGAAACCGTCAGGTAAATGCAAAGGCCGGCGATGATGAGGTCGCGGCGTCCCCGATGGTCTGACCACCATCCGATGAGCGGCGACATGAGCATCTTGGCAACTGCGTATGATGAAAAAATCAGAGCAATATGAAACCCGGTTGCACCGACGCCGACAGCGTAAACCGGGAAGAAAGGGTCCACTATTCCGAATCCAAGGGAAATCATGAAGTTGATAACAAAGAGTCCTCGGTAAGCCCTTCGTTCTACTCCATCGCTCACGGCAAACACCTTCCGATCCCGATTGCGATCAATTTCCCTTGGAGATTGGTCAAGTGAGGCCTCAACTATATTCAGACTTCTTTCGCACTATCGCCCATCCGTATGTCTATATCGTGATGCCCTGTTTAAAGATTCCGATCTCAAAATATTTGTTCACTTCATTGCGGGCAGGGTACTCTCCGTTGATCGTCTGTACGATCTTGTCATACAGAGAAACTGCCGTTTCCCTGATGTCGCTCCCATCGAGCAGGACACCGGCGTTAAAGTCTATCCAATGCTTCTTCTGTTCATAGAGTTTCGTATTGGAAGAAATCCGGAACGTTGGAGCGGCAAATCCACCGGGCGTACCGCGTCCGGTGGTAAATACGATAAGATTACACCCTGCGACGATCTGCGATGTGACCCCGATGAAATCGTTACCCGCGCTGCTCAGCAATACCAACCCCGGCTTGCGATACCGTTCACCGGAAAGCAACACGTCGGTCACGACGGCGGTTCCGCCTTTTTGTATACATCCCAACGATTTTTCTTCCAGCGTCGTCAGGCCTCCCGCCTGGTTGCCCTGGGTCAAGTTGCCTATTGCCGATTCGCCATGGCTTTCAAAATATGCCTTGTAATCGTTTATCATCCCTACGATCGCGTTGTAGATCTTTTCATCCTGGGCACGGTTCATCAGAAACTGTTCCGCCCCGAACATCTCGGGAACCTCTGTCATGATCACACTGCCGCCCCGGCGGATGATCATACTGCTCATCTCACCCACCAGAGGATTTGCGGTTATCCCTGACAAGCCGTCGGACCCACCGCAGTTGACTCCTACAACCAGCTTGGAAAACGGAACCGATGTGCGTCGGAATGCGTTCACATATTCGTAGATCTCCCCACAGCACTTAAGCCCCTCTTCAATCTCGTCTTCCACCTCCTGCATGATGAGGATCTTGACTGCATCGGGGTCCACATCGCCGAGAATCGGCTTGAAAACCGAAGGAGCATTTACTTCACAACCGAGGCTCAGGAAAAGAGTCCCTCCGGCATTTGGATTGTGTGCCAGACCGGCCAGAATTTTTTGCATGTTCAGCAGATCATCTCCCGTTTGGCAACAACCATAGGCGTGAGGTAGTACGATGAAGCCATCGAAAGAGTCCGATACGGGGAAAAGCGCGTTGGCCTGGGCCGCAATTTTCTGCGCCGAAGCATTCGCACATTGGACTGTGGGGATGACAAAGATGTAGTTTCTTATCCCTGCTTGGTTGTCTTTGCGCAAATAGCCTTGGAAATGCTGTTTTTCTTCCTCTCCTATCTTCGCTCCTTCCAGTCTGGGCTCGTATCGGTATGACAATCTTCCTTCCAGTTCGGTGCGGACATTATGCGTGTGTACCCATTGGCCCTGTTGGATATCTTTTGTCGCAACGCCGAATGGGCAACCGTATTTCAGCACCCTGTTTCCGGCTGCGATGTCTTCAACCGCCATCTTGTGGCACGGAGGAATGTCCTCAAGAACCAATATCTCCCGTCCGGCAACCTTGACTAACTGGCCCTTGTGTAACCCCGTCGGCGCAACAACTACCATGTCCATTTCATTGATCCGAATCACGTCCATCAACGATTCCGCCTCTTCTTTATGGTTAAGCTCCTGCTTTCTCATTGCGTCGGCGCTGACGCGCCTCCTTGATGTGGGCATGAGCACCCAGGTAGTGTGCCTTCATCTCTTCATTCGCCAGCAGATTGGCCGCCGTATCGGCCAGCATCATCCTGCCCGTCTCCAGCACGAAACCACGGTTGGCGATCAACAGGGCCATCCGGGCGTTCTGTTCTACCAGCAGGATGGTTGTCCCTGCCTTGTTGATCTCCTTGATGACCCTGAACACCTCCTGCACAACGACCGGCGCCAGCCCCAGGGAGGGCTCATCCAAAAGCAGAATCTTAGAGTTGGCCATCAGACCGCGCCCGATAGCCAGCATTTGAAGCTGGCCGCCGGATAACTGCCAGCCCAGCCGTCCCTTGAATTGCTCGAGCTGGGGAAATATCTCGAAGATGCGGGCGAGGTCCCTTCGAATCTCCTCCTTGGACGCCTGTTTCCTCGGCGTCGCGCCCAGCATCAGGTTGTCCATCACGGTGAGCCCCAGGAAGATATGCCGCCCCTCCGGCACACAGGCGATCCCGATCTCGGCAATGTCTTCGGCTTCCATTCCCGTGATGTCCTTCCCCATGAACTCAATCCGGCCCTTAGTCGCTTTCAAAAGGCCGGTGATAGTCTTGATGGTAGTGCTCTTGCCGGCACCGTTTGCGCCAAGCAGGGCCACGATCTCGCCTTTTGCAACGCCCAACGAAATGCCCTTGATTGCCTGAATGGCCCCATACCAGGTCTCGACTCCGTCGAGTTTAAGCATTGCTCACCTCCCTGCCCAGATAAGCGTCTATCACTTCCTGGTTATTTTCGACTTCATCGGCGGAGCCCTCGGCGATCTTCTTGCCGAAGTTCAAAACAGTGATATGGTCGGACACATTCATCACCAGGCTCATGTCGTGTTCGACCAGTAAAATGGTGATGCCCCGGTCGCAGATTTGAAAAAGGAGTTGCACGAGCGCCTCGGTCTCAGCAGCGTTCAATCCGGCCGCAGGCTCGTCCAGCAGGAGCAGTGTAGGTTCCGAGGCCAGGGCCCGCGCCAGTTCAAGCAGCCGCTGCTGGCCATAGGGCAGGCTGTTGGCCTTGGCAAACTCTTTCCCCTTCAGGCCCACGAATGCCAACATCTCCAACGCCTTCTTGCGCATCAACACTTCTTCGGCCTTCTGTGATGGCGGCTGCAGAACGCTGGTTAGCAGACCCGACCGGGCGTGACCGTGCTGGCCGATAAGGATGTTTTCCAAAACGCTGAGCTCGCTGAAGAGGCGGATGTTCTGGAACGTCCGGGCCATGCCCCGTGAGGTGATCTGATGCGACTTCTGCCCACCGATGGCCCTCCCTCCCAGTAAGATTTCGCCGGCCGTCGGGACATACAGGCCACTGAGCATGTTGAGGGTCGTCGTCTTGCCGGAACCGTTCGGCCCGATGAGCGCCTGAATTTCGCCCCGCCGGACCTCCATGTCCACCCCATCCACCGCCTTCAGGCCGCCAAAGTGCTTGGCCAACCCCTTGACGCTGAGCAGCACCTCGCCCAATCCCGTGCATTTTTCAATCGACTTTCCGCCGGAATTTTCCGGAGCGGCGGCCGCCGTTGCAAGCTGCCGGGCCGCCGTCGAATCGGCATTCCACCAAGCCCGCAACCGCAGGCTGACGGGCATGCTTTGCACCAGACCGGCGATGCCGCTGGGCATGAAAATCATGATGGCCACGATACCGGCGGCGTAGAACATCATGTAGGAGTCCTTTAAAAACCGCAGCATCTCCGGCAACAGCGTCAGCAGAGTAGCGCCCACGATGGAGCCGATGGCAGAGCCGCTCCCGCCCAGCACGGCCATCACTAGTATGATCACCGACTCGTCAAAGGAAAAGGTGTCCGGACTGATGTAATGCGAACAGCTATGGGCGAACAACCAGCCCCCGAAACCGGCGTAGCCCGCCGATAGCGCGAAGGCCA
Source organism: uncultured delta proteobacterium (assembly GCA_963826125.1). GTDB lineage: Bacteria > Desulfobacterota > Desulfarculia > JACQYL01 > CAWGVV01 > CAWGVV01. Next base: position 820,671 of record CAWGVV010000002.1, read on the forward strand.
AGATCTTGTAGTAGGTCGTGTCCACCCCGGCTGTCCCGGCCGCCATCTCGTTCTCCCGGATGGCCAGGAAGGCGCGGCCCACACGGGAATTTTTGAGATGGATGGCGCCCCAGGTGAAAAGAACCAGGGAGACTGCTGCGACATAGTAAAAGTCGCCCGGGGCCCTCAGTTCAAGGGAGCCGATCCATGGCGAGGGAATCTGGGTGATGCCATCGGAACCCCTGGTCAGCCAGATCGCATTGACCAGGATGAGTTGGAGGATGATCCCGAACCCGATCGTCGCCATGGCCAAGTAGTGGCCGGACAGTTTGAGGGTGGGAATTCCCAGTAACACTCCGAAGAAGGCCGCCACGAAAAAAGCGGCGAACATGCCTGCCCATACGGGCAGGCCAAACTGAGTGGTGAGGATGGCCGAGGTGTAGGCCCCCACCCCCCAGAACGCCGCCTGGGCCAGCGACAGCTGACCCGCGTACCCCAGGACGATGTTCAAACCCAGACAGGCCACTGCGAGACTGATAGATAGATTGATCAGGTCCATCCAATAGTTGCTCGTCACCAGCCGGGGAAGGATCAGGACAACAACCGCCAGAACGACGGGAACGAGCAGTCTTTTTATGCGTGTGGTCATCAGAGCGCCCTCCTATGCCTTCTCGGCGATCTTCTCGCCGAAGAACCCCTGCGGACGCAGAAGGAGCACAAGAATCAGAATGATGAAGGCGAAGGCATCGCGATAGGCGCTGGAGATGTAGTATGAGGCGAATACCTCGACCACGCCCAGAAAGATTCCCCCCAAGATCGCCCCGGGGACACTCCCTAATCCCCCCAAAATAGCTGAGCAGAACGCCTTGAGCCCGATCATCGCACCCATATCCTTGGTTACGAAAAAGATGGGCCCCACCAGGATCCCCGCGGCTGCCCCGAGGATCGAGCTGTAAGCGAAGGTGATGGCGATCATCTTCGACACCCGGATGCCCAGCAGTCGCGCCATCTGCTTGTCCTGGGCCGTGGCCAGCATCTTTTTGCCAAGCATGGTTCTTTCGAAGAAAAAGTACTGAAAACCGAGCAGGCACAGGGTGCACAGAATGATCACGACGTACTGGGGGTCCACAAACACTCCAAGCAAGTTCAGTGCGGTAGCGGAGGTCGGCCGCGGCATGGACAACGGTTCGGCGCCGAAGATGATCTGCGCCCCATTCTTGAGAAAGATACCCACGCCGATGGTGCTGATCACAACGGGCAGGTAACCCCTGTTGCGCAAGGGATAGTATGCGATACGCTGAAAGACGATGCCGAAGACGCCCATGAAGATGACGGTGATCACGCAGGTCAGGGCGAAGGGGATTTTCAGGCTGCTCATCAGCCACACGGCTACAAAGGCAGGGACCATCGCGAACTCCCCCTGCGCGAAATTGACGACGTTTACCGCCTTGAAGATCAGGACGAACCCCAGGGCCACCAGGGCGTAAATGGAACCCATGGCCAGACCTGCGGCTACCATTTGCAGATTTGTAGACCAGTCCATTCAGAATTCCTTCTTAGAGGTATCCGGTCCCGGCGTGCACCATGTCGGGACCGGACCTGTGCTGCGTTGATTCTTGCTTCGGGAGGCGCCTATTTCGCACCCATGTTGACGATCTTCAGGAGTTTCGGCCGGCCGTTCTCGATTTGAACAATACTCACCTCGCTCAGACCATCGCCGTTCGGGGTAAAGGAATAAGTGCCCTGGACACCCTTATATCCCTGGGTAGCCAGGATGGCTTCTCTTATCTTGGCACGATCCTTACCAGCCGTCTTGATGGCGTTGACCAGGATTTTCAGACTGTCATACGTCCAGACGCTGAGGCTGTCGTAGTTCTCGTTGTATTCCTTTTTGTAGGCTTCGGCGAAACGCCTGTTCTCCTCGGTCTGGCCCGGTACGAAGTCGACCACGGCCCAAATCCCCTCGGCGGCCTCCTTGGCAAGGTTCAGGGCGTCTTTCGATGCGGCGCTGGGTGAACCGAGAAACTTGAAGGGAGAGCCGAGCTGACGCATTTGGCGCTGGAACAATGCCGTGGCCTCCTCATGCCCGTAGAAGATCACGACCTCCGCCCCGGCATTCTTCATCGCGAGAATGAGAGGAGTGAACTCCTTCTCCGCGGTGACATATTTCTCCCGCTTCACCACGGTCAGCCCCGCCTCCTTGGCGGCCTTCTCTACCAGGTCGGCACCACCGGTGCCAAAGGCATCCGTATCGTGAAGGATTCCGACCTTAGTGAACTTGGTGTCTTCCTTGATGTACTTCACCATGCCGCCCGCGGCGATGGAGTCATCGGGCCGCGTACGGAACAGCCATGGGTTTCCCTGCTTGGTGAGGTTGACATTGGTGGCGCCCATAAGAGTGGGGATGCTGTACTTTTTAATGGCGTCCGAGGTGGCCAAGACCTGAGTGCTATAGAGGCAGCCAATCAGGGCCAGGACATGATCCTGCTCCACGGCCTTTTGGAGGGCCGCCAGAGCGCCGGGGTTAGAGGACTGGCTGTCAATGATCCGGAGGTCAATCTTCTCCCCGTTCACCCCGCCGGCGTCATTGATTTCCTTGAGGGCCAGTTTGATGGACTTGACCGAGAGAGCTCCCCCCGCCGCGTGTGTACCGGTGATGGTGGGCGTAAATCCGATCCGAATCCCTTCATCCGCAATCGCAATGCCACCGCCGATCACTGCCAGAGCCATGATGGATAACAGGCTTACCATAAAAATCCGCTGCGACCTTTTCATGCCTTCCTCCTATTTTTTATGGTTTACTATCAATAAAACATCATAATATTTTGCTAAATATCGAAATATTATGGTTTGAGCCGCCATGTTTTGTTTTCATGAAGTCGCTGACCATGTCCGAAGTTGAGGATGTCGTGCCGGCCATCAGGGATGAAATCAGGCGTTCCGATGAGGCCCGTTATGATCACCGACTGCATGCCCTCCTTCTGGTCGCGCAGGGGATGAGTTGCAACAAGGCAGCTCGGTTGCCGGGGGATGCGTTACGGACCGTCGCCTATTGGGTGGGGTTCGAGGAGGAGGGCTTGCCGGGCTTGTGGATGGCGACCATACCGGGCGACCCCATCAGTCGTAATACCACCCCGCCGGATACCCAGCGCGAAGTCCCCTTTCCCCGTACATCCCCCGGGGATTTTTCTTCCAGCGTGGAAAGACCGCCGGCGAAATTTCCCGTGGTGGGAATTGTGCCGACATCAAGGCCCTATTTCTTGGAATAGGGACCAGGTAATTCACTCCGCTGACCTGCCCCCCCCAAATTCGGATCATTTTCGGGGCGGGCCGATCTGTTCACCAATAATTTCCTATTCAGGGAAAGGTGGCTCCCCTTGGATGGATTTTACCAATTCGAGGGCCTTCTTTACTTGATCCCTGGTTCCCCTGAAAACAAGCCAGACTCCCCCTTCTGCACCGTTGATACCACCTGCACTGGACTGAAAGGCGGTTGCTCCCGTCAGTAGTTTAATGGCCTCCAACTCCGTGACGATCTCGCCCGTGAGGAGCCACATGGAGGGAAGGATAGTCAATGATTCGATCGGCTCACGCATTTTCATCGTCATATCCGTTAGATCCTCTGCAACCAACTTCTCAAGACCGACCGGAATGACGAGATGAGCCTTGCGTGCCACGATGAAGGGCATGGTGATCCCTGTCGTTCCCCCTGACGGGTCCAGAATATTGACCGCCGCTAGCTTGTTCTTGTAGTCAAGTGCATTGGCCCCCTTGATAACGACATCGCCTGGCTTCAGTTTCTTCGCGGCATCGGCAAGCGAGAGATCAACTACCTGGCCCTTCTCCAGAACCATGTGGGGAACAGGTTTCACCTCGGGCAGTTTTTTGGCCCCTTTCTCGGGTTCAATTTTTCCCGTCACAAATGCTGCATGATCGACTTTCTTCCCGGTGATTTCCTCTGCCACGTAGGCATTGGTCGTCCCCTTGATGACAATGACCATACCGTTTGCAAGGGCATTCTTGACGATCGGCATCTGTGCCACGGCCTTGCCGATCAGCCTCTTCGAAGCGGCTACCGTCATAATCGCCCCGCCCTGGACAATCTTAGCCGGCTCCGCACTTCCCGATTCCGCCGCGGACAATATCCCTGAAAAGAGCAATGGTACGCCAATAGCGATCACAAACAGAAAAATGACGCCCCTCAACACTTTTTTCATGATGTGTTCCTCCCTTCCGCTGTTGGATTCACTTCGTCTTAATGTCACGCTCCGCATTCGCCAAAACCACACGAACGGCTCCCTCCAAAACAGAATGAACCAGGAGCCGGTATAACCCCGTACGTTCCATCGCCACTATCGGGTACTCATAAACCGACAACCATTCAGCACCGCGTATCGATTCCGTGAGGTACCCGCGGCTGCGGACTCCATCGGAACTTCGATCAATCGCGGGATGCGCATCGACCACGTTTTGAACCCGTTTGCCGAGCATGGAGACCACGAGGTTGAGTCTTCTCGGGCTTGGCCTCGTAGTACAGGGCCGTCATCCTGGGAGGAAAGCCTCCTTTGACCCCTTATGCTACGTGCATTTGGCTGTCATTCTTTTGCCGAATCCGTTCAACAGGCGCTGCCGGTCATCGTCCATCTGCTCCTGAAAGCGCCGATGCCCGCCGGCGGACAAGTCGCCGGTCTGGTTCCACGCCATAGGGATCTTTGAAGCAACAACAGCTCCTGACCACCTCTTCCGTGAAACCGGATGCCAATGACTCTCGTGGTATTTTGTGTTTCATATATTGGAATTCATATTTAATCATACAGAAAAAACTCAAAAGTGCAAGAAAAAATGTTCCAAATGCTTGTATCGTAGTCGCAAATACGGAACAACATACTTCGAGTTCCATTTATGAAACCCCGGCTGCTCTATTCCAGTGATTTACGTCTTGAAAAGCTGAATCCAAACCGCTATAGAGCGACTCCTCGAAAGGGAATACCTTATTCAACCGTATGAATTACTGGCGGGTGCGGTGGTTGTGTGCAGGTGAAACAACGGGCCGCTCCATTGGAAGAGAAATGACAGGGACTTTTTTCAATGTGATCGCGATAATCATAGGCAGTATCCTTGGCGTGTTGTCTGGCTCGCGCCTATCGGAGCGACTCAAAACAACCATGCTTTCGGGGATGGGGATTTTCACGTCTGCTGTCGGCATGCAGATGTTCCTAAAATCGGAGAATGCGCTGGTCGTACTGGGGGCGCTCATGTTGGGAGCTTTGCTGGGCGAGTGGATGAAGATCGAAGAGCGGTTGCAGAATCTCGGGATATGGCTCGAAAGGCGACTTACCGGTAATCCGGAAGGAGCTTCCAGTCGTTTTGTGCGGGGGTTTCTCGCTGCATCCGTGCTCTTTTGCACAGGACCCATGGCAGTGCTTGGATCGATCGACGATGGTCTTAGCGGCGATTGTCTGACCCTATCGATAAAAGCCGTTCTGGATGGCCTTCTCTCCATCGCTTTTGCGTCGACACTGGGGATAGGAGTTGCATATTCTGCTCTTCCGGTGGGTGTTTATCAGGGGGGAATCAGCCTTGTGGCCTCGCAGTTGAACTCGATTGTCAGTACGGCAATGATGAACGAGCTGACGGCAACAGGCGGGGTCCTTCTGATCGGGATAGGGATCAGCAGCATGCTGGAATTGAAGAAGATCAGAGTGGGTAACTTCCTCCCGGCCTTGGCGATCGCACCGGTAATTGTCTGCGTGCTTCACCTGATCTAAGCATCGCGGCGGACGCCGGATGTTCAACGATGGATGCTGTTAATGTACCGCTTGACAAGGGAATCGGAAAAGATGAGTTGCGGGGACAAACATCCGGGATCGGCCGATAGTGAAACAGCCATGCCGTGGAATGTCAGGGGCTACGTTCCGGATATCGAATCGGTGATATTCTGGGCAGCCTCCGACACCAGCTTTGCAAAGGTGGCGCTGGTGCCCGGGAATACCCGGTTTTTCGGAGCTGAAATACTGATCGATGCCACACATTCGCCCTTGGAATTCAGTATGGGCGCCGCCACGCAGTATACCCCAGAAAGGGTTTCCTCGTCGTCTATGGCCACCCTTTCAATCCTGACCTTTTCGATGTCGGCAATCAGTGCGTCCACGGAATCAATAGTCCGTTCGGTGTATTTCTTGAATGCATTCATGCGGCCGTAAATCTGTCGGATGTCTTCGTTGCTGAAGTAGGAAAGGAATACCTTGCCGGTTGCGGCACAGTAGCCGGGGAATCGCGCGCCGGCCGGCATCGAGATGCGAAGCATCTCCTCGGATTCCAGCCGGTGAATGTACCGGATTTCGTTGTATTCCCAAACGGCCAGGTTGATCGTTTCGCCGCATCTTTCGTAGAGTTCCTGCATAAAGGGGATTATGGCCTTGCGGAGGAAAACTTCTTGTTTCTTGGGCGCCCCAATTTCCAGCGTCCGGACGCCAAGGCCGTACAATTTCGTATTGCTGTCCTGCTGGAAGAATTTGTGCTCCTTCAGCGTGCTGAGGATCCGATGGACCGTTCCTTTGCCCATCGCCAGTCTCTCGCTGATCTCGGTAATGGAGAGATCACGGCCCTGGTCCAGCACCAGCTCGATGATATCGAGCGCTTTGTCAAGCGACGTCGCCCGGTACTTGTTCACGGGACGTGACTCAGCCTTCGATTTTGACGATATCGACTCGATGGTAAAACCCCTTCGACTCCGAATGTTCCGTATATTGAAAATAATTATGATTATACGGAACAACAATGTCAAGCGAAATGTCGATAGCGCGTCGCTGCGGCAGCGTCCCGGGGGGTTCGGCTCGGGACTGATCGTGTCCCCACTTCACCTCCCTTAAATGCAGAATGTAATGTCCGGAACAGTTCGCAATTTGGATTTGGATACAGCTTCAAGCGGGGTCTGGGCTGCCCCGAAAAGGCCATGGTTCCCCTTGAGGGTCATTAGTCGTTCCTGAAAAAGTATAACACATTGTAATTAAAAGCTTTATAAACAATTACCTGTTTGTTGTAATTGCCGGAAACCGATGGTGGACCCTCAGAATCCAGTGATTTCATGAAGCCAAAATCCAAGACCATTGACCAGGGTGAACTGTTCCGCTCCCGCCTGGACCAGATTCTCAACCGGCAGCATCCGCTGTTCGTGCTGGCCGGCGAGATCGACTGGACGGTGTTCGAGCAGGCCTTCGGTCCGCTCTATGTGGAGAATGTGGGCCGTCCCGGAACCCCCATTCGTCTTCTTGTGGGGCTGCACTACCTCAAGCACGCCTTCAACGAGAGCGACGAGTCGGTGGTGGCGAGGCTGATGGAGAACCCCTACTGGCAGTACTTCTGCGGATTCGAGTACTTCCAGCACCGACTTCCGCTGGACCCCTCGACCCTGGTCAGGTGGCGCAAGCGCATCGGCCCCGGCGGCATGGAAAAGCTGCTGACGCAGACCCTCGAAACGGCCAAGCGCAAGAAGATACTGACCGAGCGCCACATGGAGCGGGTCAACGTGGACACCACGGTGCAGGAAAAAGCCATCGCCTTTCCCACGGATGCCCGGCTGTACCACAAGGCCCGACTGGCCCTGGTACGTGCCGCCCGAGAGCGGGGAATCGGTCTGCGTCAGAGCTACCGACGGCTTTCCAAACAGGCACTGATCATGAGCGGGCGCTACAGCCATGCCCGACAAGCGAACCGGGCGCGGCGCGAGGTGAAGAAGCTGCGCACCTTTCTGGGCCGGGTGATCCGTGACATCCGGCGCAAGTGCTCTCGTCCCGATGATGCCCCGGCCGAGTTGTTGGGGCGTGCCGAACGCATCCACACCCAGAAACGGCAGGACAAGAACAAACTCTACAGCCTGCACGCTCCCGAAGTGGAGTGCATTGCCAAGGGCAAGGCCCACAAGAAGTACGAGTTCGGCTGCAAGGTTTCCCTGGTGACGACCTCCAAAGACAACTGGATCATCGGTACCCAAGCCCTGCACGGCAACCCTTTCGACGGCCACACCCTGAAGGACGCATTGGATCAGGCCACCCGCCTTACCCGCTTAATTCATGAGGGGTTCAAAAAAGAGCGATCGGTAGCGTCGTCCGGCATTTCTTGTATGCGGATTATTGCCCAAAGGTGGGTTTTCGACGAGCTCGTAGCCGAATAAGAGTCGGATGAAGTGATTTTTCAGAGCGAGAAGGCGCAGGTATGCCGTGGGGGTGTTCGGGAAGCGATGGAGATGGCAGGAACGGCTACGCGGGTGCAGCCCTGATGCTATCGACAAGCCGGGCAAAGAGGATTTGATACGGGTAGCCGGAGGCCATGTGGAACCAGACGCGACGGTTGCTCTGGATAACGCGGGCTCCGATTTTGAGGAGCCTGAGTCTGATGGTTCCGGCCTGGGCCGCGCTCAGTTCGGTTCCCTGTAGGTGGCGACGCAGGAGCCAGAACAAACTGTATGCCACGGTATGAAGCAGGAGGCGGAACTGATTGGCCTGGAAGCGATGACAGCTGAGCCGGTCGGCCATGAGATCCAGCTTCAGTTCCTTGATCCGGTTTTCCACCTCGCCCCGCAGAACATAGACTTCGTCATAGATGGTTCGGGGGCCGCTGCGGAGATTGGTAACGACAAAACGCTGGTTGAGTCCCCTTGGCAGCCATTCCACCTTGGCCACGACCCTGCGGGATCGCTTCCACGAGTCGGCCTTATAACCGAAGGAGGTAAAAGAGCGCTGCTTGCAGCTTGTGCGCTCGAAGGCCCGTTGAGCCTGGGCGGTAAGACTCTCGACCTTCTTCCTGAGTCGGTTATTGGTAATCATGCCGATCACATACGAGATACCATGCTTTTCCAGGAAGCGGTAGATCGCCGGGACGGCGAAGCCGGCGTCCGCGCGGAGCAGAATGCTGCTTCGCGGATAGGCTTTTTGCAGCTTCTTGATCAGCCGCTTCAGGATCGAAACGGCCGCTTTCGAGGCGTGCGCGTTGCCGGGGCGAAGCACCGCCGCCAGAGGGAATCCGTCGAGGCCGTCGAAGATCAACAGAGGATGATACATGTACTGGTCATAGTAGCCGTGGAAGAAGCTCAACTGCTGATCCCCATGAGTGGGATCGTCAGTGGTGTCCATATCCAGAACGATCCAGGCCGGGGAGCCGGGATGGGTCCGGAGGTACAGATCGACCAGCCGGTCGGCCAGGCGAAAAAGATCGCGCTCGTTTACCCGGTTCTCGAACCGGGAGATGGTGGGTTGACTGGCGAGATCGGGAGAACTCTCCGGCAACCTTCCCGACAGGGTCTTGAGCGCCGGGTCGCCTTTCAGTGTATCGGCGTCGTTGGCGTCCTCGTATCCCAACGCGATGGAAAAGATACGCTGCTTCACCAGCGTGGAAACCTCATGAACCGTTCGTTCCGGATCGCGCGAATCATGAAGGGCGGCCGCTACGGCTGCGGTCACTCGGTACCGCTCGTCGATTTCCCTCAGCAAAAGGCCGCCCCCGTCGGAGGTCATGCGGCCGCCGTCGAAACACGCGATGATTTCCTTGTTGAAAAGGCTTCCCAAGCTGAGCTGTTTATGGCAGACTGTTTTCATAAGGGTGTGCTCTGTCTTTAGGTTTTTGTTAGCGGTAACAATACCTTAGACCACACCCTTTTCCTTTTCAAGCCTTCCTGATGAATAATCCGGGCTTACCGGTTGGCGGCCGGGGCATGCCTACTGTGACAAAGGGTACAAGGGGACACCAAAACACCTGGAGGGAACAGAGGTTCACCTGCCCGATCGCCGTAAGCGGAAAAAGCCGAGCGAGTGGCGCTGGTTCAAACGCCGAAGTGCCATTGAGCCGGTCATCGGGCACACGAAAAACGACCACCGGATGAACCGCAACTACCTCAAGGGAGTCGCCGGCGACAAAATCAATGCTCTGCTGGCCGCGTGCGGCTTCAACATCCGGAAGCTGCTCCGGATTTTTTTGTGGCTTCTTTTCAAAAACCTGTCTTGGGCCTTGCAAGTGATGCGAAAAAGCACCGGCATCACCTTGCTGCAAATCGCCTCAACCTAAAATAGCTTTTTTCAGGGACGACTAGTCTATGAGGCATGTTTCCCATCTGGGATTCGGGGCAAGTGAATATCGACCTGCGTCCAAAGTCCCTGGCGACTGTCAATCGTAATCGTACCCATATGAAGCCGGACAATTTCCCTGACAATGGCAAGACCGAGCCCCGCGCCACCGTATTTTGTCGAACGGGATTTATCCACGCGGTAGAACTGGTCGAAAACCTTGGGCAAGTCTTCGTTAGGGATGCCGGGGCCGGTATTATAAAGAGAAAGGCGGTTACAGCCGTCCTTTTCGGCAACCGTAAACCGTATGAGGCCTTTTTCGTCATTATATTTGATTGAATTATCGAATACATTGATTAGCGCCCGGCGGATTTTGTCCTTATCGCCCCATGTATCAGCTTGACTCGGTATGTGGGTCTCCAACCGGATTTTCGCCTCCTCCGCGAGCGGCGCGAAATCTCCTGCCACCGAACGAGCCAGGTCCGCGAGATTAAAACGTTCCAGCGTCAGCGATGCTTTTATTTCCAGGATGGACAACTCCAGCATCGTTCGGACCAACCTGTCCATGCGCAATACGTTATGACCCTGGGTATCCAACTGGTGACGAAAGGTTTCCGGCAGATCACGATGCTGAATTGCTTCTTCGAAAAAAAGCCTCAGCATGGCGATGGGGCTCTTGAGTTCATGGGAGGCGTCGGCAAGATACTGCTTCTGACGGACGAAAGAAAACTGTAGCCGATCGAACATGCGGTTCAGGCAAGTGGCGAGTTCGTGGATTTCATCGCGGCTTTTGCCCAGGGGAATTCTTTTCTCCAGCGTATTTTCGTTGATGTCGCGGGCAAGCGTGTTGATGACGGCGATGGGTTTTACTATCTGGCCGGCCAGTACATAGCTCAGGCCTATCAGCAAGAAAGTCGAGACAGCCAGTCCGATACCGATAGCCGCCACCAATTCCGAAGTCTCTTCTTCCAGCCCTTCCATGGGCTTGGCGACTTGTATCAGATAGGGTATTCCTTTCACATTTTCAGTCAGTTCCCGAGCTCTGAACGCGACGTTACTCTCTTTATCCTGGTGTAGATCGATACGCGTCCTCGGGACATGCACGGTGATCGTATATGCGGCCTCGCCCTTGTTCCGATACAACGGGAGGTCCACGAATCCGGACAGGTTCGATTGATATACTACGCGCAGATCCCGATCATACGCCTTCACCCAATAGCGATCCGGGGAGATATACAGCCCTTTCGGTTGTTCACCTCCCGATAGTATGTTCCCCCCAACCAGTTGGCCGGCCACATCGTCAGCTGTCGACTTCAGTTGTGCATCCATCATGTCCAGGGGCTGGCCCCGCATATCCAGAAAGATCACCAGAGAAAACACGAGGCTGGTGAAAAGCCCGGCGCCGGCAACCCAGCACATGATCTTGTGACGGATTTTCATCGGCCCTCTTCCTTGACAATGTAGCCGACACCCCGGATCGTGCGAACGACGCTGCCGTCCTCATCGCCGATTTTGCGCCTCAGGTTCTTGATATGAACGTCCATGTAGTTGGACATGGTAAAGGGGTCGAAATCCTCGCCCCAGACATGCTCGGCCAAACTGAAGCGCGACACCGCACGGTTCTTGTTGTACAGAAGGAATTCCAGGATGGCGAACTCCTTGGGTGTCAGTTGCACGTGTACGCCGCCGGCCGTCACCTCCCTGACAACAGTGTCCAGTCGGATTTTGCCAATTTCCATAACGGGTGTGGCATGTTCCGTGGCTCTTCGGAGCAGCGCTCGCGCTCGAGCCAGAAGCTCCGCCGCAGAAAAAGGTTTGGCCAGATAGTCGTCTGCCCCCTGGTCGAGCCCCTTGATTTTGTCGTCGATATCACTCCTGGCCGTCAGCATGAGAACCGGAGTCCGGATTTTCGCGCTGCGAATTTCCCGCAGCACCGACAACCCGTCCCTTTTAGGGAGCATGATGTCCAGGATAATCAAGTCGAAGGGCTGATCAAAGACGCGATCCAGCGCCTCGTCGCCGTCCGCCGCTGTTTCGACCATGTATTTCTGTCGTGCCAGCATTTCACCCAACTGCTCTTGAATGTTTGGTTCGTCATCCACCAGGAGAATTCTCATCGCACGCTTCCATGAAATTGTTTATATAGTGTGATCAGCCACGCCATTCGCCGGTTCGATGTGTGTACGAGATCGCCACAGTGTCGAATGATGCGGGGAACAAAATAGGCCATTCGTCACGCACACACGCAAACTTGATCGGAAACCTCAATCCAACCGATCCCCGGCGGTACATCCACGCCGAACGCTGCCTTCCTGTGGTCATCGCATCGGTCGTGAACGTTTCCTCCATATATACAGATACACAGCCACGAGTACGCCACAGGCAATCACGAGGGCCAGGGTAACCCAGCGTAGATTTAGCAAGACCAGTTGCTGGTTCCGGCCGAACCAATACCCCAGTGCAGCCAGCACCGAAACCCATATCCCCGAACCGAGGAAGGTGGCTGAACAAAAAACGAAAGCATTCATCCGGGCCAGCCCCGCCGGAAGCGAAATGTACTGTCGTATGCCCGGCAGCAGACGGCCGACAAAGGTGCTTATATGGCCATGCCGTTCGAAAAAAAGGTCCGCTCTCTTCAGCGAACGGGGACTGACCAGTAGGTAGCGGCCATATTTTTCAAAAAAGGGTCTTCCAACTTTCAATGCCAGCCAATAGTTGAAAACAGCCCCGCAAAGGCTCCCAAGTGTCCCGTAAAGAATGACCATCCCAATGTTCATTTTCCCGGTGGCGGCAAGATAGGCGGCCGGCGGAATGACGACTTCGCTGGGAAAGGGGAAGAATGAAGACTCCAGGGCCATGAGCATCACAATGCCCGGGTATCCCCATTGGCCGACGGTATCGGTCAGCCAGACCAGGAATTGATGAAACATATCGGACTCCATCTCCCCAGATTGCGTTTTACCGGAATGATGCGGAGATCAAACGACGGAAAAAAGTGTCTGATCCGGAAGCGCCATCAAGCCGTTTGACCATACCATCATAACAGAACATTTGCCCTTTCCTTTGTAAAGCCGGTCACTCATCGTGTGGGCAGCTATGCCTTGCGTATTGGCATGCATCCGAAACGTGTGCAACCATGAGGTAAGCAAACACCTCCATCCTCGCTTTGAGCCTTTTTCCCAGGGGGTTCATGCGTGAACCTTTCCGGAAACTCTCCCCGGCCCAGGCAAAAATCATCAATTCCATGACCGGCAACGGAACAGACACCGCCACCGACAATATGCGGGTTGTTTGTAGAACCTGCTTCCATTGTGCGCGCAACTGAAGGTTTTTTATGCTGATCACGGCATAAGCCTCACAGAATAAAACCGAAGTGGTGCATCGCCCGGGCCGACGTGCCCATGAGAGCGTTCAACACGTGCCTCTCCCACTCGGGAAAAACCATCGTCAGGGGAGCCCTGGGCTTGTTGTGCCATACCATTCCGGTGGCTGCCGTGTTCTCCGGATGCGCAGTTCTCCTCACCTGCCGATTCCTCATGCACACTGAGCAATTCTCCGGAACCGGCATCCACTTTTATATCCATGAGAGCATTGTCGGTGCTCACCATCTCAATGTCGTACACCAGAAAGCCGTCTGCGTTTTCAAGCTTTACCTTCAGCACCCTGCCTTGGATCGTGTCCAGGACCTTTCGAACCGCCTGATCGGACGTAAGCTTCTCCAGGTAAGGATAATCCGCTTCGATCTGATCTTCGATGCGGATTGTTCCGTGCCGGACCTTGATCTCGTCAGGGTTTGCGGAACTTGCTCCTCCAGCAGCGAGGCCAACGATCAGAACGCCGCCTCCAATAATCGGTATCCAACTTTTCTTCACGATGGCGCCTCCCGGGTTGAAAGTTTTCATGCCCGTTTGGGAAGGTGCCTGTCCCCGTTCGAGCACCTTTTCCGTAGAAAGGTAACAGGCCATAGTGAAGGAAACATGAAGCTCGTCACCGGATGGAAATTTTTCCTACCCCCTGTCGGATCGTCGATCAGCCGGAAACCTGCAGGCGGCATATCCTCAGGAAGCGGGGAGTACCATCCTCCAGAAACCGAGGCAATTCCTTCCGTCAAGAGAGGGATGAGAGTTTTCCCGGTCGGTTCAGCCCTCCATGGGCAGGCCTTGTGGAAAAATGAATCGCGGTCCGTCAGCGCCTTCATGCTTCCTTCATGATCGTCGGTTAGCATCCCCCGAAATTGGCCGGGCAAGCCCTTGATGGGGGAAAATCATTTACGGCGCAGACGCATGCCGCTTTCAGTGAGCGCGGTGAATAAGGGTTAGGATATGCACAAAATATCCGTGGTGGCACCTGTATTAAATGAAGAGTCAAATATTCCCGTTTTATATGAGCGAATAAAAAATACGATTTCAGAGTGTGGCCACACATATGAAATCGTGTTTATCGATGATGGAAGCGATGACGGAAGTTTGGATTTGTTAAAGGAAGTCGCGGCAAAAGATGCCAATGTGGGAGTGATAAGCTTTTCCCGCAATTTTGGACACCAAGCGGCGATAACTGCCGGTATCGAACATACGGAAGGTGACGCCGTGGTACTCATCGATGCCGACTTACAGGACCCTCCCGAGCTGATTGCCGTCATGATTGAAAAATGGATGGAAGGCTATCAGGTAGTATATGCCAAAAGAGTAAGGAGAAACGGAGAAACTCTTTTTAAAATAATTACTGCTTTTCTATTCTATCGCTTGATGAATTTACTCGTAGAAATAAGGATTCCATTAGACACTGGTGATTTTCGTTTGATGGATAGAAGAGTGGTCGATATTTTATGCAGCATTAAAGAAAGAAATCGCTTTATCAGAGGGCTTGTTGGTTGGGTTGGCTTTAAGCAAATAGGAGTGGAATATGAGCGTCAACAGAGAATGTACGGCAAGACAAAATTTTCGATAAGAAAAATGACCGGATTCGCGATAGACGGCATACTTTCATTTTCAAATTTTCCACTGAAAATTGCATCTTTTGTGGGTATCATCTCTTTGTTTTTCGCAATTTTTCTAATAATATTAGTAATATGTTCAAAATATTTTGGCGTTAGCTCGATATTAAATGGATCTACCGCTGTAGTCACAACCATTCTCTTTATTGGTGGAATACAATTGCTCTGCATTGGAATCGTTGGTGAATACATCGCCAGGATACATAACGAAGCTAGATCAAGGCCGATGTACATAATAAAAGAGAAAGTGAATGTGAAGTAAACTGGCAGAGAAATAGCAGATGATCTGAATGAACGGGAGAAAACAGGAATTGGATATGCCACAGAAATATCCGGATGAGCTCCATGAAGATTCTCGGTATGTTCTTTTTTCTTTGTTATTTGTCGCTTGTATCGGTGCCTTCTGGATATTTTATGCATACCATTCCGGATTGGATTTGGCACCGGATGAGACCTACTATTGGGACTGGTCACGGAAACTTGACTGGGGATACTATGAAAAGCCCCCGCTCGTGGCTTGGTGTTTGGCCCTGGTAAGGGCACTATCGGGCAGCACCACCTTTTCCATTCGCGCGGGAAATGCGCTTATCACCATCGGCACCGTGCTCGGGGTCTTTTTCCTGACGAAAAAAACGTTTTCCAGCCGGGTAGGCCTGTGGACGCTGATAACTGCTGTTCTCACGCCGGGCATGGCCGCCGCCGCCTTCATCTTCACCATCGATACCCCGCTCATGTTTTTTTGGACATGGGGGTGCTTCATCATCTTCCTGGCGGTGATGAGGAGAACGTGGCTTCTTTGGATTTTAGGTGGTATCTTCATCGGCGCTGCCTGCCTTGCAAAACAGGTTGCTTTGATTTTTCCGCTGATACTCATCTTCTCTCTCGCCATTTCTCCCACCCACCGGAACCAGTTACGATCGCCGAAAGTTTGGACGTCGATCGTTATCAGTTACGCCATGCTCCTGCCTCCCCTGATTTGGAACCATGCACATGACTGGGTTACGTTCGCCCACACGGCGCACCATGTGGAGATCAACACGGCGCACCTCATCCGTCTTAACCTTTGTTTCGAATACCTGGGCTCACAGGCGGGCCTTCTGGGGCCTGTCCTTTTCATTCTCATCTATGTCACCCTCGGGTCCTATCTTAAGAATGGAGCATTCTCCCTTGGTTTTCCGAAATCCTTTCTCCTTTTTCTCAGTTACCCGGCCCTTGTGGAATTCCACTTCTTGAGCCTCTTTTCTCGTGTACATCCAAATTGGCCCGACACTTTTTACGTCACTGCCTATCCACTCACCGTTGCCTGGGCGTTGGGTAGGAGGGGTGACTGGGGGAACGGCAGGGTGAACAAACGAAAGACATGGTTGATAGTGGGTATCTGCATCGGAGCCGTCCTCACCTTCCTGACTTACTATCCGGCAGTATTGGGCCACCTGGGTTTCCCGTTGAATCCCAAGACCGACCCGACCATTCGCCTGTCAGGCTGGTCCAGACTCGGGGAAGAGGTCGGGGGAGTGGCTCAAAGACTTGAGAAAACGCAGAACTGGAAAAAGGGAAATTACTTTTTCTTCAGCAACAATCGCGATTACGTGTGCGAACTGGCTTTTTACCTCCCGGGACAACCGGAGGTTTTTTACTGGGTGACCGGTCCGAAAATCGATAATCAATATCAGATTTGGGGCGGTTTGGAGCGCAGGTATGGGGAAAATGCCATATTTGTCACAAAGGATGATTCGCCGGTTCCGCAGAACCTTGCTGAATGTTTTGAAAAAGTGGAACATCTCCAGACCCTGGAGATTAAAGTCCGTGATGAAGTGGTGAAGCGGCATGGTATTTTCATCTGTTATAATCTGAAGAAGCTGCCTCCTGTTTATTTCAAATACATAAAGTAGAATGCACTAATAATTCCGTGCATACATGATATTGGAGCATTTGCGGGCGGCCCAATGTCCTGCTGAAGACAACTGGCGCATAGGAAAAAATGCGGGTAGGGCATACCTCGATGCAAACGGTTTATGGGATACTGTTGTCTCAGCCTACTCATGCTCCCTGCCAATCCATGAGCGAAAAACGCCGGGAACGAAAACGCATATTGAGATTCATCGAAACCGCGACTAATAATGGGCCATTGCGCATGCGAACCAAACTGGCAATTCTTTCGATTTCACTGCTGGTCTTAGGCGTGGGGTGTGTGTCCTACCACTCGATGCCCTTGAATAGTGAGGCTGTTGCACGGAAGCTCTCCGCCCCGAACATGGAGACCCTCAAGGTTGAAGCACGGGAGATCAAACACCCTGTCCTGAGGCCGGTGGAGCTAGACGAAAACAGAGGCCTCACCCCCGACGAGGCCGCGATCCTGGCGGTACTCATGAACCCCAGGTTGAGAGGGCAGCGGGACAGGAGAGGGATTGCAGCCGCGCAGCTCTATAAAGCGGGCATTCTCCCCAACCCTCAGTTTTCGGGCAGCATGGATTTCCCCGTTGCGGGGTCGACGCAGGGAACGGTGACTGCCTACGGCCTTGGCCTTGGGTATGATATCTATGCGCTTATCACCAGGAGCGCGGACATCGGAGCGGCCAGGCTGAACGCTTCTTCCGTGGACCTTGATGTGGCATGGCAGGAGTGGCAGGTGGCCGAAGCGGCCAAACACCACACCTATCGACTCTACCTGCTCGAAGAGCAGTCACGCATCGCAGAAAACGAAGAAAAAGGGCTCCGGGAAAATTTTGATACGGTAAAACGGGCGGTCGACGTTGGCGACATGACCATTATCAGCCTGTCCGCCGCCCAGGCATCTCTGGAAAAGGTGCATCTCTCGGTGCTCGGCATCGAACAGAATCTGGAACAGGAGCGCTTCGCGCTGCTGAATTCCATCGGTTTCGAACCGGGCCGCTCCGTACATCTACGGGAGAAAATCGAGCTTCCGCGCGCGTCGTCCATTCCGTCGTTTCAAGAGCTCATGGACGGAATCCCAGACCGGCGCCTTGACCTGCTGGCTCTCAGGATCGGCTACAGGAGCCAGGAGGAGCGTCTCCGGGCCGCGGTTCTCGGGCAGTTTCCAAGAATCACCACGGGGTTCTCCCAGGCCAGGGATAATTCAAACGTGGTATCAAGCGGTTTTTCCGTCACCATCGGCCTTCCCTTCTTTGACCGGAACCAGGGGCAAATTGCCGTCGAGCGCGCAACCAGGGAGCAGCTCTTCGACGAATACATCGATCGGCTTTTCGAGGCGCAATCGAACATCGCGAGGCTGAGGGCCAATCTCGAATCGACCGACACACAGATCAGCGCAACCGAAACCTATCTCGCAACTCAGAAGAAGCTGGTCGCAACCTATCACAACGCGTTGTTGCAGGGAAATGCGGATGTCCTCACCTACTACAACGCACGCGACGAACTGATCGCCACCAACATCTCCCTCTTGAATCTCCAGCTCCAATTGGTCGACCAGTTCATGGCTCTCGAGATCGCATCGGGTGAGTATTTGGGGCAATCCCACAGCTCGGAGGGTTCCAAATGAGACGTTGGATTTTCGCTTTTGCCCTCGGATTGATCGTCAGTTGCTGGCTGCCGACCGGTTATGAACGCGTTCTTTCCGCCGAGCAGCCCGCATCCGAGGGATCCGCACCGAAGTCGGCAAAGACAGACGTGGCAGGACCGGTCGTCTGTGTTCAAACAATCCCCCTGGGACAGGGCAAGATCACCGAGCGAATCGATGTCTATGGCTCTGTTATCGCCGCTCCCGGCGCTTTGATGACGGTCTCGAGTCCCTACAAGAGCCATGTACTCGGTATCATGGTGAACGAGGGACAGAAAGTGTCCAAGGGCGACATTCTGCTCAAAATCCAGCCCAGCCCCGATACGCTGCTCCAGCTCAACCAGGCCAAGAATGCCTATGACCTTGCGGAACAGAGCTACCGTCAGATGGAGACCAGGCATGACCTGAAGCTTGCCACCAACAGCCAGCTCATTCAGGCCAGGCAGGCCCTCGATCAGGCGAAGCTCCAGTTGGAAAGCATGAGAAACCGGGGCATTGATGGTGAGAAGGAACTGCCTGCCGATGTGGCTGGCCTCATCAAGAAAGTATATGTGCAGGAAGGCTCCATTGTCCCGGCGGGAAACCCGATTATCGACATTGTGGAACAAAACCGCGTCGAGGTTCTCCTAGGGGTTGAGCCCGAAGATATTGAGCGGGTGCAAACAGGCCAGTCGGTTTCACTTACCCGCGTCAATGCTCCCGCTTCCTCCAAGGAGACCGGGCAGGTTCTCAAAATCTCCTATGCCGTGAACGCGTCCACCCGTCTGGTTGACGTCTTCGTAAGCCTGCCGTCCCCGGCAGGTTTTCTCCTGGGGGAATTCATTGAAGGCAAAATAATTCTTACCGCCGCCGAAGGGCTCATCGTCCCGAGATCGGCCGTCCTCCCCGAGGGGGATCGGCACGTGCTCTTTACGGTGAAGGATGGTCGCGCCGTCAAACACACGGTCGAGATCAGGATCGAGAATGACAGGGAATACCAGATCCTCGGAAAGGACCTGCGCGCCGGTGATGATGTCGTCGTCCTCGGCAATTACGAGCTTACGGACGGCATGGTGATCGCCACGGGGCCCTGCCGATGACCATCACGGAGTGGATGCATGAGCACCGTCGTTCCATTCTGTTTCTGCTGGCCCTGTTGGTCGCGGGTGGATTGACAAGCTCTTTAAAACTTCCCGTCGCGCTTTTTCCCCAGATCAGTTTCCCTCGAATCGACGTAACGCTCGATGCGGGAGATCGTCCGGCAGACCAGATGGCCCTTGAAGTTACGTGGCCGGTGGAGGAGGCTATCCGGGCGGTTCCCGGCGTAGTGAACATACGTTCGACAACCACCCGGGGCAGTGCCAACATATCCGCCATGTTCGAGTGGGGGCAGGACATGGTATCGAGGCTGCTCCTGGTTCAATCGGCGATCAATCAGAACCTGTCGCAGCTTCCTCCTGGGACCACTTTCGAGGTCCGTCGAATGGACCCGACCGTATTCCCCGTACTCGCCTACAGCATGACCTCGGAAACCCGTTCGCTCACCGAACTTCGGGACATCACCCTCTACCAGCTGAGGCCGCTCCTCTCCACCGTAAAAGGGGTCGCCAAGGTAGGCGTGGTCGGTGGAGAGCAGGAAGAGTACCGGGTTACGGTGGACCCGGCAAAGCTCGCCTCCTTCGGCCTTTCTCTGAGCGACGTGGCAAGTGCTCTTTCCGCCTCCAATATCATCACGGCTGTCGGGCGTCTCGAGGACCACTACAAGCTCTATCTGGCAATATCGGATACCCGCTTTGCAGATATTTCCAGCATCAGCATGACGGCGCTCCGCTCCGGAAAGGACGGCGTGGTGCTTCTGGAAGACGTTGCCACAGTGACCCGTTCAACGGTACCACAGTGGACCAAAGTCACGGCCGATGGGCTCGATGCAGTAATCTTTCAGATCTACCAGCAGCCCGGGGGCAACACGGTGCAAATCGACAACGAGCTGAAAGCCAAGCTCGCCCGGTTTCACACGCATTTGCCCCCGGATGTGAAGATCACCAACTGGTACGATCAGAGTGAACTGATCCTCGCCTCGGCTGCCAGCGTGCGCGATGCCATACTGATCGGCGTGCTGCTGGCCGCCCTGGTTCTGCTCCTCTTCCTGCGCAGCCTCAAAATCACCTTGATCGCGATTATTTCCGTGCCGAGCGTACTCGCCGCCACCGTGCTTCTGCTGTACGTTCTGCATATGAGCTTCAATATCATGACCCTGGGGGGCATGGCGGCAGCGGTCGGTCTCATCATCGACGACACCATCGTCATGGTGGAACACATCATACGGAGGCTTCGCGGCAGCACGGGCGATCATCATGGGCAGGTGATGCGGGCCGCCCGAGAGTTCAGCCGCCCCCTCATGGGCTCTTCCGGAGCCACCATCATCATATTCTTACCGCTCGCCTTCCTTTCAGGTGTTACCGGCGCGTTCTTCAAATCTCTTTCCCTCACCATGGCGGCAGCCCTCTTCATCTCCTTCTTTGTCGCGTGGCTGGCCGAGCCGCTCCTGGCCGATCACATCCTGAAGGCAGGGGATGCCGAGAAAAAGGAGGGTGGAGCTCCCACCGAGTATGTGCACCGGGCATACGAGGAACTCATGCGGCGGCTGCTCAGACATCCCTGGCTGGCCCTTCTGGTCGTCGTGCCGCTTCTGCTGTTCGGCTGGCTGGCATATTCGCGTGTGGGTTCCGGCTTTATGCCCTCCATGGATGAGGGAGGGTTCATCCTCGATTACCGAACGGCGCCGGGAACTTCGCTTGCGGAAACGAACCGGCTGCTGCACCAGGTAGGTTCCATCCTGCGCGCCACACCGGCAGTTGCCACGTATTCCCGGCGCACCGGCCTAGCCCTCGGCGGCACGCTCAGCGAAGCCAATGAAGGAGATTTTTTTGTCCGTCTCAAACCCTTGCCCCGGCCACCCATCTGGACGGTCATGGACGAGGTGCGAACGAAAATAGAACACACGGTCCCTGGGATACACATTGAGATGGCGCAACTCATGGAGGATCTCATCGGCGACCTTACCGCCGTGCCGCAGCCCATTGAGATAAAAATTTATTCGGATAACGGTGAGCTTCTCGGCAAGCTGGGGCCAAAAGTGGCGGAGGCCATAAAAAAAGTTCCCGGCGTGGCGGAAGTGAACGACGGGATAGTACTTGCGGGCGATGCCCTGAACATCAAGATCGACCGGGTCCGGGCCTCCCTGGAAGGGGTAGACCCGGAATCGGTCACTCAAGCCCTGCACGAAATCCTGAGCGGAGCGGTTACCACCCAGATTCAGAGGGGTCCCAAGATGGTCGGGGTGAGGGTGTGGGTCCCCGAGAGGATGCGGGAAACGGTGTGGAGCGTACGGCATCTGCGACTGCGCGCGCCGGATGGACATCTCTTCCCCATCGGGAGAATAGCGAGCGTCACGGCCCTCACCGGCCAGCCGCAGATCATGCGGGACGATCTCAAGCGCATGATCGCCGTCACCGGCCGCATCAGCGGGAGGGACATGGGGTCCGTGATCCGGCAGATCAAAGCCGTTCTCAATCGCCCCGGCCTTCTGCCGAAGGAAGTGTACTACAGCCTGGGCGGCCTTTACGCACAGCAACAGATTGCTTTCAGGGGTCTCATTGTCGTCTTCCTGGCGGCGGTGCTGCTGGTCTTTTTACTTTTGCTCTTTCTTTATGAGAGCTTCCGCGTGGCACTCTCCATCCTTTTCACCACCCTGATAGCGACCTCGGCGGTTTTCATCGGACTGTGGATCACCGGGACGGAGCTCAATATCACTTCCATGATGGGTATGACCATGATCGTCGGCATAGTCACTGAAGTAGGAATCTTTTACGCTTCGGAGTATCACGATTTGCCGGCTCGGGCGGACACCGTGGGCACACTGATCGCCGCCGGGAAAAACCGCATGCGGCCCATTGCCATGACAACCCTGGCCACCATCCTGGCGCTTCTGCCTTTGCCCTGGGCATCGGTCAGGGTTCGGCCATGCAGCAACCCCTTGCCGTCGCCATAATATCCGGCCTGATTGTCCAGTTGCCGCTTGTCCTTCTCGTCCTCCCCGTATTTTTAAGCGTCCTTCGTTACCGAAAGCCATAATGTGCTAATTGACTTAGTCTGAATAATTCACGAGACAGGTTCGAAAAGGAAAAAAGTGTGGTCTAACCCTAATACTGTTCACTTAAGATAATATTTATATTATCCTTCTTTCGCGGTTAGTCATTAACCGAACAGGGGGATAGCAATGGCACGAACCACAGCGGAACTACCAAAAGGCACCAGGATCACGGACCACATCAGTTTGGGCGTAATCACCAAACCTTTCCTCTTGGAAGGATTAAGGAGATTCTGGAGAGGACAGGGAAATCGAGTGAGCGGGAGCGGGGCCTTCCTGCCCACGTTGTCGTGTACTACGTGATTGCTTTGGCGCTGTACATGCTATCTTCGTATCGAGAGGTGCTTCGCTGCATGCTGGAGGGGATTCAATGGCTCAAGAGCCCCGCAACCAAGGTGAATGTTACGGGGAAGTCGGGCATTTCGCAGGCACGTACCAGGCTTGGCGTGTTGCCCTTGAAACAGCTGCACGATGAAGTAGTCAGGCCTATCGGGAGTCGCCGGACGCGTGAGGCCTGGTATCGCGACTGGCGGTTGATCAGCATGGACGGAAGTACACTGGATGTAGCCGACACGGAATTCAACCGCGATGCTTTTGGGAAGCCGGGAGCAAGCCGCGGCCAAACAGCATATTCCCAGGTCCGTTTTGTTTCCTTGGTGGAAAATGGCACTCATGTGCTTTTCGATACGCAGATGGACATGTGCGGTACCGGGGAAATTCCCTTGGCCGAAGCGACTATTGAGTACCTTAAGCCTGGATTTCTGTGTTTAGCGGACCGGTGCTTTTACGGCTTTGCGCTTTGGCGGAAGGCCCATTCCACTGGCTCGGACCTGCTGTGGCGAATTAAGAAAAACCTGGTGCTGCCTTGCGAAAAACGTTTGCGGGACGGCTCTTATCTGAGCCGAATATATCCCTCGGTGAAAAAGCTGCGCCATCATGCCGAAGGAGCTACCGTTCGGGTGATTGAATACCGCCTTGACGGCGTGGAGGGTTCGGAGGAAATCTACCGCTTGATGACCACCATCCTGGACCCGGACCAGGCTCCAGCCAGGGAACTGGCAACCTTGTAAGAGCAGGCCCGGGATCCGTGGATGAGCTTCAGCGACGGCTAAGCTGCCTCCGGAGTCCGATTGTCAAGAAAATCGACATTCCCTCTTTGCTTCTTCCCTGCATCGCCTCCGAGCTGAATCCAAAGAATCATACCAGACCCATCCCGGCGAACCGGAGAGGTCATAAGTGGCCTTCGTAGCGGTTTCTTTCGTATGGTGGAAGAGAGAATCGCAGGGCCGAGGCGAGTTGGGGGGTGCCCTTATGGTATCGGCGGGAGCATTTGCCGTCCCGGTTCGAAGAGGGGTGCCCGGTACGGCTGGGACGACTTGATAGAAAAAATACCGACACTAGTGCAGGGGGCTGTATGCATAAGGACAATACGGATAAAACCGATTATTGTAAAAGAAAACGGAAAACAATAGAAAAAAACGATAAAAAAATCACCACAATTTAAAACGCTGTCAGAATAAAACTAAAAAAATAAAATTAAGTAGTATAACCATTTTGCAATACTCACACCGGGCGCGAGAATGAATCTCGCCGGCGAAGAAGGCCACGTTTTTCGATGTAGAAAATCTTTACATTTATGGTCATTATCACCGTCGGTAAACTTTTTTCCTCGGGAATATTAACGGTTAGCAAACCGGAACCGGGTGGCATGAAAAATGTAAATACCCTCCTTGCAGACTATCACTCGTACTTGTTTCTCCTAAGTAGATGAAGCGCGGCTGAAATTCGGAAGCGACTCTGTGGATAATCTTCTCTTAGTTCCCGCAGCCGGCACCGTAGAACGGTGTCGGTGAATTCCACGCGCCCATCGATAGTTCGTCATTCCGGATATTCCGGTAATAAGTGACCATACGTCATAAAATAAAGATCCAGAAGCAGTTCGGTCGAAATCCGCGAACAAGGGCGCGGGAGTCGGAAAATGTATGCAAAATGGGGCTGCAAACAGTGTAATAAAGGAGGAGCAAGTATGGAGATCACCAGGAGGCGTTTTCTGAAAACGGCCGTGACGGTGGGAACCGGGTTCGCGCTCATGTCCCTGCCGGTCAAATGGTTCAAGGGCAAGGCCTACGCCCTGGCCAACAGCGACGGATTGGTCAAGTGGCATCCGAACCAGCGGCTGCGCCAGCTCGACATCCTCTCCCGACCCGGCTTGGACAATGCGATGTCCATTCCCACGATATCCGGGACGCCGGATCCGGTATTTCCCAATACCAACCTTTATCGGATCACGATCAGCGAATTCCAGGACCAGTTGCATCCGGACCTCCCAAACCCCACGTATCTTTGGGGCTATTCGCCGACAGGGGGCGCGACCCGGCACATAGGCGGGGTTATCGTGGCCAACAGGGGGACGGCGGCACGTCTTCGTTTCACCAACATGCTCCCCGCCACCTCCATCATCCCGGTGGATACGACCCTCCCCGGCGCGGATCAGGCTCAGAGCCGCGCGGCGGTACACCAGCACGGCGGGTTCATGCCCTGGATCACCGACGGCGGGCCCTTTGACTGGTGGATGCCCGGTGGGCCCGGCTACACCAACGGGATCAGCTTCCAGAACGGTCCGGGCAGTCTTCTTGACAACATCCCGGGTAATGCCATGCTTCAAGGGCAGGCCGATTACTTCTATCCCAACGATCAAAGCTGCCGGCTGATGTGGTACCACGACCACGCCCACGGCACCACGCGTACCAACGCCTATGCCGGAATCGCCACCGGTTACCTCTTACTGGACGCCGTCAACGCGCACTATACGGCCGCGGGTGTGTTCCCCCCGCTCGCCAGCACCTTTCCGCTGGTGATTCAGGACAAGGTTTTCGTGGGCAATACCACACTCACGACCGACCCCACCTGGGCCACCGCCGCGCCCACGAGAGTTCAAAGACCCGGCAGCCTCTGGTACGAGCACGTCTACGACCCGGAAGTCTTCGAATTGAACCCGCCTCCGAACGCGCCGCCGGTGCCGGAAGTCTCCTGCATCCCCGAGTTCTTCGGCGACACCATGCTGGCCAACGGCCTGGTTTTCCCGTATGTCGAGGTGGAGGCGAAGCGGTACCGCTTCCTCATCCTGAATGCCTGTAACGCCCGGGTGGTGAATCTCAACCTTTTTGAAGCGGATAATTCGCCCGACGGCATCACCCTCAACAATCCAACGCCCGGCCCGGATACGTATGAACCGCCTTTCCCGACCAACGATGTGGGACCTGCCATCATCCAGATCGGGAACGAATGCGGCTTCCTGGTGCAGGAAGTGAGGTACCCCAACGGACAACAGGTGAGCACGGTGACTCTTGCCGGAAATCTCATCCTGGCGCCGGCGGAACGGGCCGACATCATCATCGACTTCAGCGGTCAGGCGGGAAAAGAGTTCATCCTGTACAACGACGCCCCGGGCCCCTTCCCCATGGGCGGATGGGATACGGATTATTTCCCTGGAAACCCGCTCTTCACCATTCAGCCGGGATACGGTCCGGACACCCGTCAGATCCTGAAGATCAAGGTGAAAGCGTTGACCGGCGCCCCGGATCCGCAGCCGGGCGGGCCAATCTTGAACCCCAACCTGCTCGACCCCGCTCCGCTGGTGCCCTATACCACCACGACGGCGCCCATCCCTCCGCTCCCGGTGCCCACATCCATCAACGGCACGCCGGTGGGCCACAGAAGACTGACCCTCAACGAGGACTTCGATCAGTTCGGCAGGCTGCGGCAGGTGATCGGCACCGATACGATTCTCGTGGGCAGCGATTACGGTTTGGAGTATCTGTACCCGGCTACCGAAATCCCGAACGCGGGTGCCATTGAAGTATGGGAGATCTTCAACCGGACCGGTGACACCCATCCCATCCACTTCCACCTGGTGAACGTCCAGATACTCTCCCGCGACGCATTCACGGAACCGAATTCGGGTGTGTTCACGCCCGCCGGTGCTCCGAGAGGTCCGGAGCCGGACGAACTGGGCTGGAAGGAAACGGTCAAGATGCACCCCAACGAGGTGATCCGGGTAATCATGAAGTTCGATCTGCCCGCCACGCCCTTCAAGGTGCCCAGCAGCCTTCGTGCGGCCGAAATGGGAATACCGGCCGGAGTGCAGGCTAATGAATACGTGTACCACTGCCACATTCTGGAGCATGAGGAACACGACATGATGCGGCCGCTGGTCGTGACCGGCAATCCTCTGGAGATCACCCAAAGACAGGAAATCAACGGTGCGACGGGCGGCACGGCCACCTTCTTCGTCAGCGGCGGGACGACTCCGTATACGATCGGAACAAACAACAAGGCACTCAGGATGGTGAGGACGGCAACCGGGTTCAATGTCCTCGTGCCGGCCAAAACGCCCGCGCCCGGCGTAACGGGAGCCCCCACGCTCTATCAGGTGAAAGACAAGGCCGGGGCTATCGTGACCGGCAAGCTCTACATCGTGTAGCTCGTCAATTCGGCAGTCTTTTTTCTTCAGAATAACTGAAGAAAACCCCACCCCCGGCGATTTCCTCGCCGGGGGCCTCATTCCCGTGAACCAGCCGGGACGGTTTCTGAAATTCCGTTTGCGGAAAACCGGCGGATAATGAAAAAGATCGTACATATCCTCGTGATTCTAGCGCTTCTCACCGGGGCATACCTGGCGGGATCCACGTTCGGCAAGCACGGCACAGGCATGCGGGCTTCGTCCGGGGATCGAAAGATTCTCTATTACGTGGACCCCATGAACCCGACGCATACCTCCGAAAAACCGGGGCTGGCTCCCTGCGGCATGAAGCTGGAGCCGGTGTACGCCGACGAGTCCGGAGGGCAGGGTGCCGGCAGCATTACGGCCATGCTTCCCGGCACGGTGAAAATCACTTCGGAAAAACAGCAGTTGGTGGGAGTTCGGACCGCGCAGGTGGAGGAGATCGCCCTCAGCCACGTAATCCGCACCACGGGACGCGTGGCCCCGGACGAAATGCGGCTCTTCGTTATCAATGCCACGGTAAGCGGATGGATTACCGGAGTCATGCCCTCTACCACGGGGAGTCTGGTCAAAACGAACGAAACCCTGGCCACGTTTTACAGCCCCGAGTTCCTCTCCGCCGGACAGGCTCTGCTGTTCGGGCTCAACACCCTGGACCGGGCCCAGGCTACCGGACTGGAGAGTTCGCCCCAGAAAAATACCATATCCCAACTGGATATCCGCCTTCAGCAGTTCAAGGATTCCCTGAGAAACCTGGGCATGGGCGATTTGCAGGTCGAGGAGATGATGCGGGACCGCAAGTATATCCAGAACGTCAACATCACCTCTCCGGGCGACGGTTTTGTCCTGTACCGGAACGTTTCCTACGGGCTTCGTTTCAACAAGGGCGACCTGATGTACAAAGTTGCCGATCTCAGTCACGTCTGGATACTGGCCGACCTGTTCGAGAATGAAGCCCAGTATGCGCTCCCGGGAGTGACCGTGAGGGTCACCTTACCTCACCGGAACAAGGTTTTTCAGGCGCTTGTGAGCGACATCGCGCCTCAGTTCAATGCCGCTACCCGCACGTTGACCGTTCGGCTGGAAGTGGATAATCCCAATTTCATCCTGTGGCCAGACATGTTTGTGGACGTGGAATTCCCGATCAGTTTACCCCGGGCACTGGTCATTCCCGTGGACGCGATCCTCGACTCAGGTCTCAGAAAAACCGTTTTCGTTGACCGGGGCAACGGGTTCTTCGAACCCCGTGAAGTGGAGACGGGTTGGCGCGCCGAAGGCCATGTGCAGATCGTGAAGGGGCTGATGCCCGGAGAACGGATCGTCGTCTCGGGGAACTTCCTTATCGACTCCGAGAGCAGGATGAAGCTGGCGGCTCAAGGACTGTTCGGGGCATTAAGCTCCGATCCGGTGTGCGGTGTGACCGTGGCCGAGGCCAAGGCTGAGGCTGACGGCTTGATCGGCAACTATCAGGGCAAAAGCTATTATTTCTGTTCGGAGGAGTGCAAAGGGCAATTCGAACAGAACCCGGTGAATTATCTGCAGGGCCCGCACTGGAAGGGCGGCTCTCGGACCGCGGGCAACGAACCCGAGTGCGGTCCGGTAAGGGACGAAATCGCCGCCAGGGTTGCCGGTCTGATGAGCGAGTATCTGGGCAGAACCTACTATTTCGGCGCGAAGGAGTGCAAGGAGCTGTTCGAACGGGACCCGGGTAAATACCTGCAGGATCGGCCGGGTGTTCGCATGACGGCTTCCGTGCCGAATCTGGAGAGCGCACGATTGGTGAGGGACCCCGTATGCAGCATGGTCCTGGTTGAAGGAAGGGCCAAAACATCGGGCAGACAGGTCGTGTACGAAGGGAGCACCTACTCCTTCTGTTCCGACTATTGCAAAGGGGAATTCCAGAAAGATCCGGACCGCTTCTTGAAAAAGCCCCCGCCAGGGAATGAGCCGACGGTAAACGCACCGCCCGCAAACGCACCGGCCGTGAATGCACCTGCAGCGAATGCACCGACAGCCGATGCGCCGGCAGGGCCCATCTGGGCCGATGGTCCAGTGGAGGAAATACGTCCGTGATCAACCGGATTATCGACTTCGCCATAAACAACAAGGCCATGGTTTTCGCGCTGACCGCCGCGGCCTGCCTGGCGGGCTGGTGGTCCATGAAGAACCTCCCGCTCGACGCCATCCCCGACCTGAGCGACACTCAGGTCATCGTCTATTCCCGCTGGGACCGCAGCCCGGACATTATCGAGGACCAGGTAACCTACCCCATTGTCACGGCCATGGTCGGCGCACCCCGGGTGAAGGCCGTCCGGGGCTTCTCCGACTTCGGTTATTCCTATGTCTATGTCATTTTCGAGGAAGGCACCGACATTTACTGGGCCAGATCGCGGACGTTGGAATATCTCTCCTCGGTGCTGCCCTCCCTCCCCTCGGGAGTGAAAACGGAACTGGGGCCGGACGCCACTTCCCTGGGCTGGATTTTCCAGTATGCCTTGGTCGACCGGTCGGGGAAGCATGACCTGTCGGAGATACGGGCCTATCAGGACTGGTACCTGCGCTACTATCTGAAGGCGGTTCCGGGTGTGGCCGAAGTGGCGCCGGTCGGAGGGTTCGGAAAGCAGTACCAGGTCAACCTCGACCCGAATCGGCTGCAGCAGTTCGGTATCCCCATTTCGCGCGTGGTGGACACGGTACGGGCCGGAAACAGCGAGACCGGCGGGCGGTTGATCGAATTCGGGGGCACCGAATACATGGTGCGCGGGCGCGGCTACGCCCGTTCCGTCCGGGAATTCGAGGATATCGTTCTCACCGCCAGTGACAACGGTACCCCCATACGCATCAAGGACGTGGGTCAGGTGGTGCTGGGTCCCGACATCCGGAGGGGCGTCGTCGACCTGGACGGCACCGGGGAGGTGGTTTCCGGCATCGTCATCATGCGCCACGGGGAAAACGCCCTGGACGTCATCAACCGCGTCAAGGCGAAGATCAGGGAAATCGAGCCGGGCCTCCCGGCGGGTATGAAAATCGTCCCCATCTATGATCGCTCGGACCTGATCCTGCGTTCGGTGAACAACCTCAAATCCACCCTGTTCGAAGTGATCGTCACCGTCGCCGCGGTGATCCTGCTCTTCCTCTGGCATGTCCCCAGCGCCATCATTCCCATGATCACCATCCCGGTTGCGGTGCTCCTTTCCTTCATCCCGTTCCGGATGATCGGCGTTACCGCGAACATCATGTCCCTGGGAGGAATTGCCATCGCCATCGGTGCGCTGGTGGATGCCGCCATCGTGGTGGTTGAGCAGACGCACAAGAACCTGGAGGAGTGGGAGCGTGACGGGAGGCGGGAAGGATACCGGAGCGTGGTGACCCGCGCGGTGAAACAGGTCGCCGGTCCCAGCTTTTTTGCGCTGCTGGTGATCGCCGTGTCCTTTCTGCCCGTGCTCACCCTGGAAGGCCAGGAAGGCAGGCTCTTCAAACCGTTGGCCTACACCAAGAATCTGTCCATGATCGTGGCCGCGTTCCTGGCCATCACCCTGGACCCGGCCCTCCGGCTGCTTTTCACCCACATGCAGAACTTCTCCTTCCGGCCCCGTTTCCTGTGCCGGGCCATGAATGCGGTGCTGGTGGGAAAGATTCATTCCGAGGAAAAACACCCGGTCAGCCGCGTCCTGATCCGGCTGTACGAACCGGTGGTGAGTTGGTCGCTCCGCCACAAAGGCGTGGTCCTCACCCTGGCGGTGGGGCTGATGATCGTCACCGTCCCGGTGTTTCAGCGTCTGGGCTCGGAATTCATGCCTCCGCTGGAGGAAGGGTCCATCCTCTACATGCCTTCCACCATGCCGGGAATCTCCATCACCGAGGCCCAGAAGCTCCTTCAGGTCACGGACCGGATCATCCGACAGTTCCCCGAGGTGGACCGTGTGCTGGGAAAGGCCGGGCGCGCGGAAACGTCCACCGATCCGGCGCCCCTGTCCATGCTGGAAACGGTGATCACCCTCAAACCCAAGGAAGAGTGGCCCAAGGTGGACACGTGGTATTCCTCCTGGGCTCCGGGATGGGCCGCCGGCATTTTCAATCACATCACGCCGGACCACCTCTCGCAGGAAGAACTCATCAGCCGTATGAACGAAGCGTTGAAACTCCCCGGACTGGCCGCCGGGTGGACCATGCCCATCAAGGGCCGCATCGAGATGCTCAATACAGGCTTGCGAACCCCCGTCGGCCTCAAGATCTCCGGGGTCGATCTCGCCGCCATCGAGGCCATCGGCATTCAGATCGAATCACTTCTCCCCTCGGTGCGGGGCACGCGCAGCGTCTTTGCCGAACGTACGGGCAGCGGATATTTCCTGGACATCGACTGGAATCGGGAGGAACTCGCGCGGTACGGCCTGAGCATCGAAGAGGCGCAGGACGTGGTGTCGAGGGCCATTGGAGGGGAAAACGTCACCACCACCGTTGAAGGGAGGGAGCGGTATCCGGTAAACGTCCGCTACATGAGGGACTTCCGGACCGATCCCCATGCCTTGAGCCGCGTTCTGGTCCCGGCATCGGAAGGCAAACGACAGATCCCGCTCGCTCAACTTGCCGCCATCCGCGTGACCACGGGTCCGTCCATGATCCGTAACGAGGACGGCCTGCTGACGGGTTACGTGTACGTCGACATCGCCGGGCGCGACATCAGGAGCTATACCGAAGAGGCCGGGGAGCTGCTCAGGAACAAGGTGAAGCTTCCCCCGGGATATGCCGTTTCCTGGAGCGGCCAGTTTGAAGGCATGCAGCGCGTCAGGGAACGGCTCCTGCTGGTGCTGCCGGCGACGCTGTTCCTGATCTTCTTCCTTCTGTACCTCAACACGCGGTCCATGACGAAAACGTTCATCATTCTGCTCGCCGTTCCCTTCTCGGCCATAGGCGCCGTCTGGCTCCTCTATCTGCTCGGCTACAACATGAGCATCGGCGTCTGGGTGGGACTCATCGCCTTGCTGGGCGTCGATGCGGAAACCGGCGTCTTCATGCTGCTCTATCTCGATCTGGCGTACGAACAGGCGAAGAAGGCGGGGAAAATGCGGTCGGCGGCGGATCTTCAGGAGGCTATCCGCTACGGAGCGGTCAGGCGTCTCCGACCCAAGTTCATGACCGTGGCAACGACCTTTCTCGGACTCGTTCCCATCATGTGGTCCATCGGAGCCGGTTCGGATGTGATGAGGCGCATCGCGGCTCCCATGATCGGGGGCATCTTCACCTCGTTTTTGCTCGAACTGTTGGTCTATCCCACGATCTACCAAATCTGGAAATGGAATTTCGAGGTAAGGAAACAGGCGCCTATTGTTTGAAGAAGGCAAATAACATTAAAATGTTGCCTGTAGTCATTACGAACCCATTACGAACCCGCACTTCGCGTCACACCGAGGAGAAGAAACATGCAGACAAGGAAACAGATGCTGCCGATCCCGTTGTTTCTGTGTATTTTTTTTCTGGTGGAAGGCCTGGGGATAGCCGAGATGAAAGCACACCCCCAAACGCCGGCGAAAACGCAATCCGAACCGAAGAAAGAACCGACGACCGGAAAGGTCGTCATTGAAGGTCGGATCGATTACATGAAAAATCTCGGAGGATATTTCGTGAGAGGCACGAAGCCGAAGAGAGAATACTTCATCGTCAATCAGGACCCCGATGTACTGGAAGGTCTGAAGAAGGCAGGCCAGAATCTGAAAATAGAAGCCCGAAGAGGCAAGGGCGCCGAATATCTGATCATCGAAAAGATCGACGGGAAACCGTACAAAGCGGAAAAACAGGCGCCTCAGGATGCTCCCAAAGAGGGAATGAAAAAACAGTAGCCGGGACAAGACTCCCGTGGCGATGGGACTTTCCGCGTTGCGCCGACATGCCGCGGTCGGTTCTCGAATTGACGAAGACATTTGTAACCGAACCCTGCTCGTACCGCTATGGTGGCGGACCGGCCGGGGCCTTCTCTAGCGAAAGGAGAAGACTGAAATGAGAAAAGCCCTTCTGTTCACCCTCTTTCTGGTAATCGCCTTTGTTTCCGGCAGTATCTGCGCTCTGGCCCAGGACGACGTCGCCAAACATCCTTCCTGCAAATACTGCGGCATGGACAGAAAAATGTTCTCCCACAGCCGCATGCTGGTCACCTACGACGACGGCACGGAAGTCGGGACGTGCAGTATTCACTGTCTGGCCGTGGACCTTGCGCTGAACATCGACAAGACCCCCAAGAGCATCCAGGTGGGCGATTACACTACGAAAAACCTCATCGACGCCGAGAAGGCGGAGTGGGTCATTGGGGGCAAAAAACCGGGCGTCATGACCAAGAACGCCAAATGGGCATTCGCGGACAAGGCCGAGGCCGAAAAGTACATCAAGGAGAACGAAGGGAAAACGTCCACCTTCGACGCGGCCATGAAGGCTTCCTACGAGGATATGTACACGGACACGAAAATGATCCGCGAGAAGCGAAAGATGAAGCGGATGATGAAGCAGCAGCAAGCCAAGTAATGGGGAAGAACGGCGTGCGAGAGCATTGTTCCAACAACACGGGAATTTCCCGGATGTTCCCCCGAGCCGCGAAACGGTTTCTCGCGGCCGTGGGGATCGTTCTTCTTGTCGCTTCCGTTTCATGGGCCGGGCAGAACGAGCCGATGAAACCCGGTCCCCGTGACAAGTGCCCCGTTTGCGGCATGTTTGTCGCCAAGTATCCCGACTTCGCCTCGGAGATTATTTTCAGGGACGGGCGCCGTGTTTTCTTCGATGGGGTCAAGGACATGATGAAATACTACCTGGACCTCAAGAAGTACAACCCCGCGGCGACTCGGGAAGATATCGCGGCCGTCTCTGTCACCGATTACTACAGCCTGGAGTTCGTCGACGGTTTCACGGCCTTTTACGTAATCGACAGCGATGTGTACGGACCCATGGGGAGAGAGTTGATCCCTTTTGCCAAAAAAGCGGAGGCGGAAGAGTTCAAACGGGACCACAAGGGAAAATCGCTCCTGAGTTTCAAGGACATAGAGATTTCCCTCGTAATGGGCCTCGACCGATGAAGGGGAGGAAGTCGAATGTCTTCCTTCTGTTCGTGTCGGTAAACGTCCTGTTTTTCATTCTGCTGTTCGTTCATGCCCGGATTACGAAGGAACGGTCGCTGCCGCTGATCCGGGAGAAGGTGTTGCTGGTGGAGCGGCTGAGGCTCACCGATCTCTGCCTCTTTACCGATGCCCGTTATGCCAGGAATCCGTCCGTGTCGGAGTTGAACAGCCCGTTTCAGGATAGTCCCATGTCTTTGGACCACTACCCGTCGGGAACCATCATTCTGCCGCCCCTGCATCTGCGTGGAAAATGAAACGCATTCAGAAACAACGAAACATCATCGATTTCGCCCTTTCTTCACTCCTCAGGCGCTGGAAAAAGAACCTGGCCCTCCTGGCAGTGTACATATTCGTGGTCTTCATCCTCACTTCGGTCTTCTTTTTTACCGAGGCCATCAAAAGGGAAGCAGCTCTGGTGCTTCAGGGGGCTCCCGAAGTGATCGTTCAGAGACTGGTGGCCGGACGCCAGGTGTTCGTGTCGGAAGAGTACATGGCGAAACTGAAAAAGATCACCGGCGTCTCCTCCGTGAAGGGCAGGCTCTGGGCCTACTATTACGTTCCCTTCACCGGTGCGAACTACACCCTGATCGTCCCCGAACGATCCGACCTGCGCGAAGGAACAATCGCCATCGGTCGGGGCGTGGCGAGGACGTTGGACATCGCCAAAGGGGACACCGTGCCCTTCACGGCATTCGACGGAACGTATCTCAATTTCGAGGTGTCGGATATTTTTACGGCGGAATCGGAACTCGTTTCCTCGGACCTCATTCAGATTTCGGAGCGGGACTTCCGGAGCCTGTTCGGGATTCCACAGGGATTCTATACGGACATTACCCTGGGGGTGAGGAACTCGAAAGAGCTCGGCGTTGTCGGCGCCAAAATCGCGAAGCTCTTTCCCGATACCAGACCAATTCTGCGGGATGAAATACTGAGGACGTACGACGCGCTGTTCCAATGGCGCAGCGGACTCCTGCTGGTCATCTTCGTGGGCGCGCTGGCGGCCTTTATCATATTCGCCTGGGACAAGGCCACCAGCCTGAGTTCGGAGGAGAGGAGCGAAATCGGCGTCCTCAAGGCCGTCGGATGGGAAACGTCCGAGGTGATCCAGCTCAAGGCATGGGAGGGGATCGTGGTTTCCCTGACCGCCTTTTTTTCGGGCGTTCTCCTCGCTTACTTCCACGTGTTTCTTACGTCGGGCTTTCTCTTCCAGCCCGTGCTCAAAGGGTGGGCCGTGCTCTACCCGCAATTTCAGCCGGTGCCGTTCGTGGATGTTTACCAGTTGGCCGTGGTTTTCCTTCTGACGGTGTTCCCCTACACGGTGGCGACGATCATCCCGTCGTGGAGCGCGGCAACCATCGATCCCGATTCGATCATGCGGCTTTGATTTTGCCCCGGTACGCAGGAAAGGGTGTTTTCGCGAGATGACGATAAGCGTCAGGAACGTCACCAAGATATTCAACCGGAACAGGCCCGGTGAATTTCTCGCGCTGGACGACGTCAGCCTCTCCATATTGGAAGGGGAAACGACGGTTTTCAAGGGGCCCAGCGGATCGGGGAAAACCACGCTGTTAAGCGTCATCGGATGTATGGCGAAACCCACGGCAGGCCGGGTGTTCGTTCATGAACAGGAAGTGTCCGGGCTCCCCGAACGATTTCGCACGCAGATACGAAGGAAGATTTTCGGTTTTATTTTCCAGCAGTTTCACCTTATCCGAGGGATAAGCACCCTGGAAAACGTAATGCTGCCCGCCTATACGTCCGACGACGATTACGCCGCGCTGAAAAAGCGGGCGCTCGGGTTGCTCGATACGTTCGATCTTTCCGCCAAGGCCGATTCGAAAATCGAATGGCTTTCCGGCGGCGAGGCGCAGAGGGTGGCCATCGCCAGGGCTCTGATAAACGATCCCGCCGTGATCGTGGCGGACGAACCCACCGCCCATCTGGACACCAAACTCTCCCTGGATTTCATGGGTTTCATGGAAACCTTCAAAAAGCAGGGAAAGACCATTCTGTTTGCCAGCCACGATCCGCTCGTCTGCGATTCGGCCATGATCGACAAGGTAATCGAAATGAGGGACGGCAGGCTGCAGCCGTCCGGACTCACGGCATGATTTTTCACCCCGGAATCATCGCGCTCCTCGTCAGCTCGATCCTTATCAGCCTGATGGCTGTGTACGCGTCGTATTACGGGGTGAGAATCCTGGCCGCATGGGATTTGTCGAGCGGGAGCGAACTGCAGATTTGCCTGGAAAAAAAGACCTATCTTATTTCCACGCTGATGTCCTACGGCTTCGGCTGCCTGATCGTCTCCTTCTTCTTCATGATCTTCACGGCTGACGACCTGCACCGGCTCTTTGTGGGAGCCATGTGCGCCGCCGGCACACTGAATGTGAACCCATACGGATACCCGACGCTGCTGCTGAAGCTGGCAAACTGCCTGATCGCCGGCGTCTGGCTCATCATGAACCACGCCGACAACCTCGCCCCCGATTACCCGCTGATCCGCAGGAAGTACACGTTCCTTGTCGCCTTCACCCCCCTGCTGATCGGGGAAACGGTCCTGCAGGCCGTCTATTTCCTCAGCCTGAAACCGAACATCATCACCTCCTGTTGCGGAAGCCTTTTCAGCGCGGGGTCGGAGGGGCTCGGATCGGGGCTGGCCTCCCTGCCCATGATCCCCCTGGGGATAACCCTGCTCATAGCCCTTGCCGTTACCCTCGCCGCGGGCCTTCGTTGCTCCCTGCGGGGACCTGGCGGCGGGACGGCGATCATTTTCTCCATCGCAGGCAGCGCCACCTTTCTCCTTTCCGTCGCCGCCCTGATCTCGTTCATTTCCCTGTACTTCTACGAACTCCCCACGCACCACTGCCCGTTCTGCATTTTGCAGAAGGAATACCACTATGTGGGATATCTCATCTATTTCACGCTTATCGGCGGCGGCGTGGGGTGTGTGGGAGTGGGGGTGCTGGATCGTTTTCGGCGTATTCCGAGCCTGAAGGATGCGCTCCCGGCGTTTCAGAAGGAACTCACGATTTGGTCTTTGTTGTTCTACCTGGTATTCACAATAGTAGTGGTATACGAAATTTTAGCTTCTAATTTATTATTGTTTGATTGAAGAAGTTCCCGACGCCCATCGAGGCCGGCTTCGGAGACGGCTCGAAGTAAAGGATACCGGCAGTGCTTCGCGTGCGTGAGTTTACGAAGCGTCCATGGGAGCCGCCCGGAATCGGACATCGGTTACGGTCCACAGCGGAAGGGAAACGCTTAATTTTTCAGGCATGCCGCAGTTGAGGGCGTCTTTTTTCCGTCCCGGTCCGATACAGGAAAGCGTTTGTTCATGTCGAAGTATTTTACACCAAAAACTGCCGTGCACGGTGAAGCGAAACAACTAAAAAGCACGATTGCGGGCGATCCGAGGATTAAAATGCACGTTATGCCTCTTCTTGAGTATACAGTCCGATAAAAATGAATTAATGAGAAATTAAGATTTTTCTGTAACAAACCAAATATACAACATTGGGGAAGACGGAATTAAGTAGCTAAATATATTGGATAAAAATGGACAATGGAAGAGCGGATGCAAGCAAAAAATCTTTTGATGGATGGCGATAATGAACGGTGCCTGTCAGAATACCTTACGATTTGCCGCGGCTGCCAAACGCAAACTTCAGGGAATATCGCTCCAACTGCTGATGGAGCACGGCATGCATGAAATAGCTAGTTATTGGCCGATTGCTTGCAAGTAGTATCCAGTAAGATCTTCTTATCTACTACAATCTCAAAAATTCGGGGAGGCGATGGTCATGAGAAAGATTTTCGTCGGATTGGTATGCTTGGGATTAATGCTGGGCCTTTGCAACATTGCCGCGGCCGAGTGGTTTGTCGAGGAGTATGGTGTGGGACAGAGCGGCCCGCAACAGGTTGCATCGGGTGAAACGTTCTTCTTCAGTTTCGATTTTCAGCTATCTCCCAATTTCGACTTCGTCGTCCCCGAACCTTTTGAGGGAGCGACAAACTCCAATCTCGACCTTTTGCAGGATGCACAGTTACCCGATCCCCTTGCCCCCTGGTACTATGCTGCGATAGAGGTTTCGGTGTGCGATTACGGCAATACCTTAACCGCCGACAGTTTCTCCGTTATCACATGGGACCTTTTCGCCGATTTCGAAACCGGTGAAAATCCCGTTTATCCTGTTGTCGTGGGTTTTTCCTCCCAGGGGAACGGCCTCTATTCGCTTGTGTTCGGACCGTCCGCCCTGGATTCCAATTCCTTCGAATCCTTTGCCTATAATGGGTGGGGCAGGGTCGAGGTCACCAATACGGGTTGTGGCGCCTTGTTGATCAGCGACGTCAAGATGTCCGTAAGCACGGACCCGTTGCCTCCGGTTGCGGAGCCCGTTCCCGAACCCTCCACCATTCTGCTCCTCGGCGCAGGCCTCTTGGGGATCGCGGCCTATGGGCACAAGAAAATGAAAAAGTAATTCCGGCAAAACTGGAAACCACACGAACGGGCGCCGTTGGGCGCCCGGCTTGTATCAGATACCCTTCACCTCCGGCCGACGGGTAATCTCCTCCGTTTCGCCGAAAAATTCGACGTTCCACGACGAGCATATCCGGACAAGACGTTCGCACGCCTGGCGGGAGGTATGTTCGCTCCTGTCATGCTATCGTGCGTGCTCGTTAATAAAAATACATTTTTAAAACGATTTTATGTGTATTCACATGCAACCGTTCGACTGAAATGGATTATACTATTTCAGCTCCGGGATGCTGTAGATCCATCTCTGTTCTTATGTTGCTTACAACCTGAAAGGAGACGGGTATGCGCAAAAAGGTCTGGATTCCCATCCTTCTCATGGCGTTTTTCTCCGCCTGTAGTGGGGGCGGAGGGGGCGGCGGCAGCGACCCGGGAAGCGGCGATCCCGGGGGAGGAGGAGGGGGAGGCGGCGGAGGAGGAACGACTCCACCCGCAGTCTCGTCCACCGTGGTCCTGGCCGCCAACGATCTCGGCATGCACTGCATGGATCGGGAGTTTTCCATCTTTTCCATTCTCCCCCCTTTCAACGTGTTCAACGCCCAGGTGATCGGACACGACGCCAACGGCACTCCGGTAGTGTTGAACGACCAGAGCGTGGCGGTCCGTTATGCGGCGACGGCAGACAGCTCGGGCTCCGTCAATTCGTCCAGCATCGGCAAAACGGATTTCTGGACCTACGCCAATGCTCTCTTTCCGGGGGCGAACCTCGTGAACGGCGAAGGGCTCGCGGGGTTCTACATGCCCGCGGACAACCCGCAGAATCCCGGGCCGCAGGACATGTCCTACGATGGGGGCCATGGCTGGTTCAGCGCCGTGGGCGTGCCCGTCACGCCTCAGGACGACGCCGGCCGGACGAACCCCTACTCCCTGATGGAAGTGACCGCCCACAACCCGCAGGACGGACAGCAGGTGGGGAGCCTCAAAGTGGTGCTGCCCGTGGCGGCGGAAACGGACTGCCAGACCTGCCATCGCAATGGCGGGATCGGTTCGTCTCCGGACGGGATAACCTCTCCGGACACCGACCTTGAAGTGCAGAGCAAGAGAAACATCCTAAAACTGCACGATCTCAATGTGGGAACCAGCCTCCAGACTTCCACGCCGGTCCTTTGCGCGGAATGCCATTATTCCAGGGCCCTGGATCTGGCCGGTACCGGCCCCGCCGGGGCGCAGGTGGGGAACCCCGTCTTTTCGAAGGTGATGCACGCCTATCACGGCGGTCTCACCAGCGGTGGACAACCGCTCTTCCCCGACGCCATCTCGTCCTGTTATGAGTGCCACCCGGGCAAGGTTACCAAGTGCCTGAGAGGCGCCATGTTCAACGGCGGCATGGATTGCATCGACTGCCACGGCGGCATGTCGGCGGTGGGCGGCGTGAACAATCTGCAGGCGGGCGGCAGCATCGACGGGACCAATGACGGCAAGCCGCGACGGCCGTGGCTGGATATGCCCCGCTGCCAGTCCTGCCACACGGGCGACGCGGTAAGCCACCTGGCGGGAGCGGGCCTCGTTTCCGACCCTTCGGGCATCCGCCTCATGCAGGCGTACCGCACCGGGGACAACTCGGCTTCACCGCTTCTGGCGACCAACAAGCGGTTTGCCGAAGAGCCCAACACCCTCTATCGTTTCAGCAAGGGACATGGCGGGGTCTACTGCGAAAACTGCCACGGCAGCACTCACGCGGTGTGGCCGAATGCGAACGCATCGGCCAACGACAACGTTACGGCCCTGGAGATTCAGGGGTATCCGGGCAAGGTCACCGAGTGCACGGCGTGTCATCCCCAGGGAAGCCTGCCGCTCACCATCAATGGACCTCACGGTCTGCATAACGTGAACGACGGCCGATGGGTCGACGAAAACCACGGAGGCTTCTACCGGGGCAATAAGGACAACTGCAAGGCGTGCCACGGCACGGACCTGCTGGGGTCGCCTCTGGCGGAAGTAACGACTGCCCGTTCCTTCCGCGTGGAGGACAGGGGAACCGTCACTTTTGCCGAAGGGGATGTGGTTCGCTGCGACCGTTGCCACTCCCGTCCCGGCCTTTAGCTTCCATCTCGTATCCGCTTGAAACCGGGAAGCCGCTCCCTTCGGGGTGCGGCTTCCACATTTTCCATTGGTTCAGGTGGCCTGAAGATGATGGGGCAAAACCAACGGCGCCTGCCGGAAACGCTATTCCCCCAAATACGCCTTCATGATGGCGTCGTTGTGGGCCAAGTTGGCGGCGTTGTCGTGCAGCACGATAGTGCCTGATTCCAGCACGTAGCCTCTGCTGGCCACGCTGAGGGCTTTGCGGGCGTTCTGTTCCACCAGCAGGATGGTCAGCCCCTCCCTGTTGAGCTTGGAGATGAGCGCGAACACCTTGTCCACGGCAATGGGCATGAGTCCCATGGACACTTCATCGATGAGCAGCAGCTTGGGATCGCCCATGAGCGCGCGTCCGATGGCCAGCATCTGCTGTTCGCCGCCCGAAAGGTGGCAGCCCATCTGCTTCTTCCGCTCGTCCAGAATGGGAAAGAGTTCGAAGACCCAGGCCAGACGGTCGCGGGTTTTCTTTTTGTCGGATACCGTGTAGGAGCCGATCTGCAGGTTCTGCAGGACCGACAGTTCGGGGAAGATTTTCCGCCCCTCGGGAACGATGGAAATGCCGGCCATGACCCGCTGGTGGGACCGCAGGTGGGTGATGTCCCGGCCGTCGAAGCGGATCGTGCCTTCCGTGCGGGGCGCGAGCCCCAGAATGGCGCGAATGGTGGACGTTTTCCCCGCGCCGTTGGCTCCGATGAAGGTGACCAGTTCGCCCTTCTTCACTTCGAAGGACGCCTGGGAAACGGCGCGGTAATCGTCGTAATAGATGGATAAATTCGTTACTTCGAGCATTCCGGATAACTCCGTCAAGCGCCCAGATAGGCTTCGATGACTCTTTGATCGGTGCGGATCACTTCGCACGGCCCCTGGCACAGCAGTTCCCCGAACTGGAGCACTACCAGACGGCTGCACAGTTCCATGACGTAGGGCACGTTGTGCTCGATCAACAGGATGGGCAGCCCCTGTTCGTGGAGCTGATGAATGAGCTTGGCCAGCGGCGGGATGTCTTCATGGCTGAGCCCGGCGAAGGGTTCGTCCAGCATGAGCAGCTTCGGCCGCAGGGCCAGGGCCCGGGAAATTTCCATCCGTTTCTGATGGCCCAGCGGCAGGGTGGCCGGTGTCTGGTCGATGTGCTCCTCCAGCCCCACCAGGCTCAGCAGCCTCCGCACTTCATCTCGGTGGCGCTTGAGTCCCGTGCCGAACATGGAAGGGCTGAACCCTCCCGTTTCTCGCTGGCCGAGGGCCGCCAGCACGTTGCGCTCCAGCGTCAGGTGTTTGAACGGCTTCACGATCTGGAAGGTGCGCCCTATTCCTCGCCGGGCGATGCGATGGGTAGTGAGCCCGGTGACGTCCCGGCCTTCCAGATACACTTTGCCGCCGTCCGGGGGAAACACCCCGCACACGATATTGAAGAACGTGGTTTTCCCGGCGCCGTTGGGTCCGATCAGCCCCACGATTTCGTCCGGATAGACTTCCAGGTCCACGCCGTTGACCGCCTGGACCCCGCCGAAGGACTTGCTCAGCTTTTCCACTTTCAGAATGGGGTTCATGCCGCGTCCTCCGCTTTTTTCCCGTTTCCCGGCGGGAGTTGGGAACCGTGCCGGAACAGCGATCGCACGATGAAGGAATTGTTCCCCACCAGCCCCTGCGGCTGGAAGCGGGTCATGAAGACGATGAGCGCCCCGTAGAAAAGCAGCCGGTATTCGGCCAGGGGCCGCAGGATTTCCGGGAGCGCGGCCATGAGGATGGCGCCCAGGATGGGACCGCGGATGGTGCCGATTCCGCCCACCACCATCATGCTCACGATGGTGATGGAGATGGGAAAGGTGAAGTCGTTGGGGGTGATGAAGCGCATGAAGTGGGCGTAAAGGACCCCGGCAAGCCCGGCGAGCGCGCATCCCAGGGCGAAGGCGATGATTTTGAATTTCTTGCAGTTGATGCCGGACGCTTCGGCGGCTTCTTCGTCTTCACGGATGGTTTCGAGAGCCAGCCCCAGCCAGGAACGGGAGACGAGCAGGGAAAAGAGGGCCGTGAGGCAGGCGAATATCGCCACCATGAGCAGGTAGTATTCCTTGGATATCTTGAAGCCGAACAGGTTCGGGTACTGGATTCCCATGATCCCGTAAGCGCCGCCGAAGAAATCGGAGTATTCGAACACGGTCACCACCACGAAATTGATGCCGATAGTGGTCACGGCCAGGAAGTCCCCCTTGATGCGCAGCGAGATGACTCCCACCACGGCTCCGGTGATGCCCGCCACGATCATGGAAAGCGGAATGGCCGTCCAGAAGCTTAACCCCAGCTTGGTGGTGAGCAATGCACCGGTGTAGGCCCCGATGCCGAAGAAGGCGGCGTGCCCCAGGGAAGCCTGCCCCGCGTAACCGGAGATAATATTCAACGATAAGGTGAGAATGACGTAGATTCCCACGATGGTGCCGATGGTGGTAAAGTAGCCGAGACTCATGAGAACCCTACCTGGCCTTCCCGAACAGACCCTGCGGTCGAAATACCAATATGATGATCATGGCCGTGAAGGCGATGGCGTCGCGCGGCATGATGAACCCGAAGTACGCGGACATGATCGTTTCGGCCATGCCGATGATAAGCGCGG
Source organism: uncultured delta proteobacterium (assembly GCA_963826125.1). GTDB lineage: Bacteria > Desulfobacterota > Desulfarculia > JACQYL01 > CAWGVV01 > CAWGVV01. The sequence continues at coordinate 864,199 of CAWGVV010000002.1, forward strand.
CGGCGATGGTTCCCGGAATGGACCCCATGCCCCCCAGCACCACGATGGCGAACATCTTGTACGAGGTGACCGAACCCATGGTCGGGAGTACCGAGTTGTAATTGATGGCGCTGAGCACCCCGGCCAGGGAGGCGATGGAAGAGGCGATGACGAAGTTCAGGGTCACCACCTTGCGGATGTCCACTCCCATGGCGGCCGCCGTGTCCATGTCCTGGGCCGTGGCCTGCCAGGCCAGCCCCAGCTTGGTGCGGGAGATGATCAGATAGACCCCCAGCAGACTGGCGGCCGTGGCTGCCAGAATCAGGAGCTGGTGAGATGTAATGATCGCCCCTCCGATGGTCACCCGCTCGAACCCGAGGTCGACCGGAAAAGCCCTGATGTACGGGCCGCCCAGGAGACGGAAGAGGTCTTCGGCCAGGATGAAGAGCCCCACCGACGCGATGAGGGGAACGATCCGTTCTTCCGTGAGCAGGGGCGAGTAAAGGTATTTCTGGATCACCCAGCCGATGACGCTGCAGCCGAAGGCCGCAAAGAGCAGGGCGATGATGAGGCTGTGGGTGTAGGTATAACCGATGAGCCCCAGATATGCCCCGGCGACGAACACCGCCGCGTGCGCAATGTGCAGGATGCGCAGAATGCCGTACACCATGGTGAGGCCGATGGCGATGAGCGCATAGAGGCTGCCGATGATGATCCCGTTGATGAACTGCTGCAACATGGCGGGTTAATCGTCCTTTGGTGCGGTTGTCCTGCCGGAAACGCGCCTGAAGAGAGGGGGGGCTTTCGCCCCCCGTATACGTTACGGTTTCAGGATGTCGGGATTGCCGATCTCGCCGAAGTGGTGGAACTCGCCGTTTTTCACGATCTGCAGTTCCACGTCCTTGATCACTTCGCCGTTGGCGGTGAATTCCTTGATTTTGCCGGTCACTCCCTGCCATCCCTTCATGGACCGCAGGGCTTCGACGATCTTGTCGTTGTTGGTGCCCGCCTTCTTGATGGCGTCGATGAGGATCAGCAGCGCGTCATAGGTGGACGCTCCGGTCATGTCCGGTGCAAACCCGTATTTCTTCTTGTATTCTTCCAGGTAGTTCTTGGTCACGGCAACCTTGGAGTCGCGGTCCAGGTTGGTGGTGATCACCAGGCCGTCCGCGCTCTTGCCGGCCACGTCGATGAATCCCTTGGTGCTGTCGAGGCCTTCGGAGCCCATCTGCTGAGTGTTGATGCCGAGGTCGGCGGCCTGTTTGATGATCAGCGCGCCGTCCTGGGGGTAAGCCGTGTTGTAGATGAGTTCGGGCTTGAGGTCCTTAATCTTGGCCAGGACCGGGGAAAATTCCTTCTCGCCCATCTTGAATTTGTCTTCGGACAGGATTTTCATCCCGTTCTTTTCGGCGTATTCCCTGAACCCCTTGGCCAGCGACTGCCCGAAATCGTTGTCCTGCACCAGCATGGACACGCTCTTTTTCTTCATCATACGGACCGCCGCGTATGCGCCGGCGCGACCCTGCACGTGCCCCAGCACGGTCACTCTGAACACATAGGGGCCGCCCGACGTCACCGCCGGATGCAGCGCGTAGCCCACAGAGAAGGGAACCTTGTCTTCCTGGAAAACCTGGGCGGCGGCTCGGGTGGTGAAGGAATAGGACCCGGAAACCGCGGCCACTACCTTGTCGCCTTCGATCATCTTGTGCGCCACGGTGATGGCCTGCTTGGCGTCGAACTGGTCGTCGTAGGTGATCAGTTCAATCTTCTTGCCGTTGATCCCGCCCTTGGCGTTGACGTCCGCGACCAGCATTTCGCAGGACTGCTTGGCGCTCTGACCGTCGGCGGCGGCCGGACCGGTCAGGGGGGCCATGAGGCCGATTTTAATGGTATCGGCGGCTTTGACCGCCGGGCTGAACACCAGGAAAGCGGCCACTGCCATTATCACCGCCGCCGCTCCCACGCCGAACTTCCTTCCACTGCACTTCATGACCTTCCTCCTCGTGTAATCAGTTGTCCTTATACCCATATCCTCACATCGTTTCTTGTTCTTCCGCGATAAACGACACCCGGCCCTTTTTGATCACCGTCGCAACCGGATTGTGGTCCAGCCGGTACAGGGCGTCCTCCAGCGTAGGCACATCCCAGAGCTGGATGTCGGCCAGCTTGCCGGTCTCGAGGCTTCCGATCTTCCCTTCCCGGCAGAGCGCTCGGGCTGCCCCCACGGTCGCCGCCGCCATGGCTTCCTCGGGTGTCATGCGATGGCGCCGGCAGCCCAGCATCATGACGAACCGCATGGATTCCACCCAGCAGGCGGGATTGAGGTTGGTGGCCAGGGCCAGGGTCATGCCCTGCTCCAGCATGGCCCGTGCATCGTACGGCCGGGGGTGGGCCACGGAAAAATCGAGCGCGGGAACCACCACGCCGATCACGCCGGCATCGGCCAATTTTTTCATCTGTTCCCGGCTGGTGTAGTTCAGGTGCTCCACCGACACCGCGCCGAGTTCCGCGGCGACTTCCGTAACGCTGGTCGCGGAATAGGCGTCGGCGTGCACCTTGAGTTTCAATCCGGCGGCGGCCCCGGCTTCCAGCACGCGGCGGGTTTCCTTGACCGTATAATACCCTTCATCGCAGTAAATGTCACAGAACTCCGCCAACCCATCGCGAGCCGCGAGCGGGATGAGTTCGTCGACCAGAAGGTCCACGTAAGCCGTACGGTCCATGTCGGGCGGAAAATCGTGCGCCCCCATGAAGGTGCTCACGATGTCCGCCGGATGATATTCGGACAGCCGCCGAGCCGTGTGGAGCAGCCTGAGTTCGTGCTCACGGCTCAGTCCGTAGCCGCTCTTGCACTCGACCGTGGTGGACCCCCGGCGGAACATGCGGTCCAGCCGCGCCAGGGCGGAATAGAAAAGCTCGTCGGCCGTGGCGGCACGGGTCATAGCCACGGTGGCCCGGATGCCGGTGGGAAGCCCCATTTCGGCCACTTCACGCGCGCTCCGAGTGAGCCTGGCCGCGTATTCCCGCGCCCGGGACCCGCCGAACACGAGATGGGTGTGGCAATCCACGAAACCGGGGGCCACCACCCTGCCCGAAGCATCGATCACTTTGGCCGTCGACCCGTCCACTCGTGCCGCCACGTCGGCGGTCGAACCCACGGCGACGATTCGTTCGCCTTGAACCGCCACCGAACCGCCCGCGATGCGGCCGAGCGGGTCGTTGCCGCACGGCGCGCAGGTGATAAGTTCCGACGCGCCGGCGACGATCAGGTCGGCCTTCGGCCTGTTATTGTTGTTATGCATCTTTGGAATGAGCCCCACGGCGGTCCACGGCGTCGTCATCCGGCCCGAAGGTCGCTTCCCGCGTCCACCAGAGCGGGACCTTGATGCTGTCCTTGGTGAGCGGTCCCTTGCCTTCCGCCGTTTGACGGGCGGTTTCATAGCCCGCCTGGGCATGGCGCACCACGCCGATCCCCGAATCCGTGGCCATGCAGCACTCCAGCCGGAACGCCGTTTCGTCGGTGCCGTCGGCAATCATGGTGACGCCCGTGTGCACCGCCTCGCCCATGGAGTAGTTGGCCTGAATGGCCACCAGATCGGCCATGGCGGCGGTGTTGAGGAGAGCGTTCAGGTACGGCCAGTCGGAAATGAGATCGCCGCCGTCCTTCATGTTTTCCGATTCGAACGTCGGGTTGACGATGGACCCCGAGTCGAGATTGTCGCGGGAGAATGCCACCGGGCCGGCCAATGTCCCGTCCTTCACCATCCGGTTCACCCGTAGCGCAAAGGCTTTCCGTTCGCCGAAGCCGAGGTAGCACACCCGGGCGGGCAGTGCTTCGATGGGCAGGTTCTTCCGGGCCAGGTTGATCCATTTCACTGTCACGCGGTCGTGCGCGAACATCTCCAGCACCAGGTCGTCCAGCTTGGACAGATCGGACGCTTCCCCGGACATGCAGGTCCAGCGGAAGGGCCCGCGGCCTTCGCAGAAGAGAGGACGGATGTAGGCGGCCACGAACCCGGGGATTTTCATGGCTTCCGCCTCGTCCATGCCCGCGTCACGTGCTTCCTTGCGGATGGACGTGCCGTATTCGAACACCTGCACGCCCTTGTCCAGGAATCCGTTCATGGCGCGCAGCTGCTTGATCATGGATTTGCCCGCTTCCACCCAGTAAGCGTCGCGGTCGCGGCTACGGAGCGCTGCGGCTTCTTCCCGCGAATAGCCTTCGGGAATGTAGCTCAGCGGGTCGTGGCAGGGGCACATTTCGGTGACGATGTCCGGCAGGTATCCTTTTTCCAGGGCCTGCGTGAAAACGGTGGCGGCGTTGCCGTGCAAGCCGATCCCCAGGGATTTGCCCTGCGCGGCCGCTTCTTTGGCCAGGACGAAGGCTTCGTCCAGGTCCCCGGCTTCCACGTCGCAGAACTTCTTCTCAATACGTTTGGCGATGATGGCCTTATTGGCGTCCACGTCGATGCACACGCCACCGTGCATGGTCATGGCCCGGGGCTGGTTGGCTCCCATGCCGCCCAAACCGGCGGTGAGCATGATCCTGCCCACCAAAGACCCGCCGAAATGCTGGTCGGCGATGGCGCCGAGCGTTTCGAACGTGCCCTGGATGACGCCCTGCGTCCCGATGTATTCCCAGGGAGCGGCGGTGTACTGCGCGAACAGGGTGAGGTTCTTGTCCTGCAGGTCGTAAAAGATGGGCCAGGTGGCCTTCATAATGTTCGTGTTGGCCATGACCACACGCGGGGCAAAACGGTGGGTCTTGAAGATCGCCACGGGCATGCCCGACTGAACGGCCAGCGTTTCGTCGTCTTCCAGATTCAGGAGGCTGTCGACGATGGCGTGGTAGGATTCCCAGTTTCGGGCGCACTTGCCGATGCCGCCGTAGATCACGAGCCGCTCGGGGGCTTCCGCGTTTTCCATGTTGTTTTCCAGCATGCGAAGCAGCACTTCCTGCCGCCATCCCTTGCAGCGCAGCTTGGGTCCCCGCTGCGCCTTCACCGAATAGAGTATCTCGGGCTTCATCAAATCTCTCCTGCCTTTCTCCGGCCCGGTTCCGTAGTCGCTTTTTACTCGATCATGTCGAGCAGGCCGTTCTCGACGATCTGATTCATGTTGAATCCGTGTACTTGCAGGTAATATTTGAGCGGCTCTTCCAGCGCCCCCAGCGGAACGGGTCCCACCAGTTCGGTACCGGCCACGTTCACCCCGTACCGTTTGGCTTCGGAACGAATGGTTTCGAGCACGCGCGGAATGGGCGTTTTTGCATAGTTGGTGAGGTTCATGGAAACCTGCACCATGCCTTCGTCTTCCAGCGACAGCCCGATGGCCCGCACGTAGCGGTAGCCGCCGTTGATGTAGCGAACCGCCTTGGCGATGGTCTGGGCAACGGCGAGATCGGTAGTGCGCAGGTTGACGTTGAGCGCGATGAGTGGGAAACGCGCGCCGGTCACGGTGGCCCCCGACTTGGGATTGAACACCGGCGCTCCTTCGTCCGGCGCCCAGGCCGGGTCCCTGAGCTTTTCCGGGAGCGCCTCGTACTCGCCCTTGCGGATGGCCGTGAGCAGGGTTCGCTCCGGCCGGGTGGCCGCGTCTTCGTAGTAGTAGACCGGGACTCCCAACCCCGCCAGGTACCGGCCGAACTCGCGAGACACCTCGACCGCCTCTTCCGTCGAGACTCCCCGGATGGGGATGAACGGCACCACGTCCACGGCGCCCATCCGGGGGTGAGACCCCTTGTGGTGCGTCATGTCAATGAGTTCCACGGCCATGGCGGCCATGGCTTTCGACGCTTCGAGCACGGCTTCGGGTGCTCCCAGATAGGTCAGCACCGAACGGTTGTGGTCGGCGTCGGACGAGTGGTCGGTGATACGAACGGTCGGAACGGCACGAATTGCGTCCAGGACCTTTTCCACCGGAATCATGTCCCGGCCTTCGCTGATGTTGGGTACGCACATCAGAACGCGCATAACGGTTTTGCTCCTCTTGTTATGGAGAACGCCGGCGTTTCAGGGCCGGCGGAAATTCGCCTCGATTTATTCGGTCCGCACTGGAACGGACAGCCGGTCCGCCCGCTTCTTCAGTTCGTCGTGCTTTGCCCGGTCTTTTATTCCGGGCAGATTGATGGCCACGTTGGCCAGACACCCGGACAATCCCGCGCGAGCCAGATACCCGGCGGATTCCAGATCGGACCCGGCATTGGGGTTGGAACGACCCCGGAGCTTTTCGCACAGTTCGATCACCCGGCGGCAGCCTTCTGCGTTGGCCAGCGGCACCTCGGTGGCATGGATGGTCGCCGCTTCCATGGCGCGCGCCCGTTCGGCTTTTTCGTCATCCGTGGTTTTGGCCATTCTGACGGCGGCCATCACCAGGTCGAACGCTTCGGAATCTTCCCGGCCCCGACCGAACAGCTCCTTGGAGAGGACTTCCCCCTCCTCCACAATGGGCAGGTAATACGATTCCGGTTCCATGCCCTTGCGCCCGACGGACAACCGCGCCACCATGGCGACCAGCGCGGCGGCCATGGCGCCCGCCACGGCCGAAGCGGTGCCGCCCCCGGTGGAGTTGTCGTTCGGGTCGAGCACCCGCAAAAAGGCTTCCACGTTTTTTTGCATAGGGTCTTCCTTCACAACCGTTATCCCTTGAGACCGAGGTATTTCTTTATATGTTTTACGAGCACATCGTCGATTTCAGTATGGCGCGGTATGGGCTGTTTCTGACCGGTCGCCGGATTCAGGTAAATGTCGTGTCTTGAGCCGTGGCGGACCAGCAGGCATCCTCCCTCGGAAAGGTGCCGGATGAGTTCGCTCCGTTTCATATTGCTATTTCTTTGGTCTGGTATCTTTCGGGGACGTCCTCCATAACCATCGAGAGATAGGCGTCCTTCAGATTTTCCTCGAGTTCTTCCAACGTTTCTCCCTGCGTCATGATTTGCGGGTACTCAAGTAGTTTGCCCAGCCAGAACTTCTCGCTTTTCCAATAAATCATGGTGACGTTCTTGCTCATATGTACCTCTCCGCCGGACACCGGCTGCTTATTTCCGGGCAAAATTTTCGGCGAACCATTTCTCCATGCGGTCGAACGCTTCGTTGATTTCCGCTTCGTCGCCCCCGAACGACAGCCGGATGTGGCCTTCCCCCGTGGGGCCGAAGGCGGCTCCGGGAACGGTCACCACCTTGGCTTCCCGCAGTAGCCGCAGGGCCAGCGTCATGGAATCCATTCCGGGGATGAGGGAGCGGGCCATGAGGTAATACGCGCCCTGGGGCGTGACGAACCGGAAATAGTTTTCCAGCCGTTTCAGGCGGCTGCAGGTGAGGTCGCGCCGGTTCCGGAGCGTAGTCCGGATTTCCTCCACGCATTCCTGCGGCCCCTTGAGCGCCGCCAGGGCGGCATACTGCGAAATGGTGGGGGCGCAGATGGCGCACGCGTCATGCACTTTCATGATGTGGTCGAGCACGCCTTCCGACGAATAAACGTAGCCCACCCGCCAGCCCGTCATGGCGTATTTCTTGGAAAAGCTGAAAGCGGCGATGAGATTGTGCTTCAGCTCGGGCAGAGCCGTGAGGCTGAAATGGCCTGGACCGTCGTAGGTGAGGAACTCGTAGGTTTCGTCGGAAATGAGGAAGAAGTCGTTTTCCAGGGCGATTTCCGCCAGCTTACGCAGGTCGTCTTCGCCGAAGATGGCGCCGGTCGGGTTGTGGGGCGTGCAGACGATCATGGCCTTGGTGCGCGGGGTCACCGCCTTGCGTACGGCTTCGATGTCGAGTTTCCAGCCGTCTTCCAGCAGGGGCACGAACACCGGAACTCCTTCGGCCAGCAGTACCTGTTCGATGTGCGACGCGTAGTTGGGGGAGGGCATGATCACTTCGTCGCCCCGGTCCACCACGGTGAGCAGCCCGGCCATCAGTCCTTCCATGGCCCCCACCGTGACGCAGATTTCCTTCAGCGGATCGACGGATACCGACCAGCGGTCGAACATGGATTCGGCGATGGCTTCCCGCAGCTCGATCATCCCAGGCTGGAGGGAATATTTGCCGATGCCGGAATCTGCGGCCAGATGTTCGCGAACCGCTTCCCGGATGTGTTCGGGGGTGGGAAAGGAGGGTATCCCCTGCCCCAGGGAAACACATCCGCCGATCCGGGACGCCAGAAGCGGCATCTCCTTGATGGCGGAAACGGTGATCTGCTTCGCACGTGAGCTGATCCCGTGCGTGCGGAATTTTTTGCCGGAAGCCTGGAGCGCGGATCGTGTTATCATTGGGGTTCCCTTTGGGTTCCTCTTGCGGGAAAAACCTTTTTCGGCAAAAAGGTTTTTCCCGCACCCTTTTCCAAAAACGTTTCAACGGCTGCCTTCGGCAGCAGGGATGTGTGCTCCCCACTGCGTTCCGTTCGCCCTGAGGTATCGAAGGGCGAATTCCGTCGAAGCCTGTTTAACAGCTTCTGGACCCCGGCTTTCGCCGGGGTGACGCTCCGAGTGGCATTCACGATCTCCGCCCGAAGGGCAAATCCGGCTAAAATCTTTTCCTGCTTACCTACCCCGGCAGGAGGACGTTCCCCCACCTTAATCCTCCCCCGGAGGGAGAAAATGGCCTAAAGGTTTTCGGGGAGGGGTCCGGGGAACCCCCTTTTGCCGAAAAGGGGGTTCCCCGGAGATTAGTCCCTCATCCCCAATCTCTACACCACCTGCTCCCCTCGCTTGAACACGGCCGACACGCAGCCGATGCCCGCCCGGTAGGCCAGGAGGGCGGGAGAGCGTCCGTCGAGCAGCAGAAAGTCGGCCTGCTTGCCGGGGTCGAGGCTCCCCACCCGGTCGGCCATGCCGATGCCGTAGGCGGCATTGAGCGTACCGGCGGTGAGCGCTTCCTCCACCGAGAGGTTCATGTTGAGCACCGCCAGGGCGAACACCAGGGGCATGGATTCGATGTAGCACGACCCCGGATTGCAGTCGCTGGCGAGCGCCACGGCCATGCCCTTGTCGATCATGGTTCGCGCCAGGGCGTAAGGCTTCTTCAGGCTGAAGGCCGTGCCCGGCAGCAGGACGGCGATGACCCCGGCTTCGGCCATCTTTTCGATCCCCTCGTCGCTCGCGGCCAGAAGATGCTCCGCGGTCACCGCTCCCACTTCGGCGGCTAGCGATGCGCCGCCCACGTCATGAACCTCGTCCGCGTGGATTTTGGGCAGCAGCCCGGCGCGGCGAGCCGCGGTCAGAATCCTGCGGCTCTGTTCCAAGGAGAAAACCCCTTTTTCGCAGAATACGTCGCAGAAAGCGGCCATGCGGCTTTCTGCCACGGCCGGGATCATTTCATCGACGATCAGGTCCACGTAACGATTGGGGTCGGAGCGGTATTCTTCAGGCACCGCATGGGCTCCCATGAAGGTGGCGGCCACATCCACCGGCAATTCCCGGCCGACCCGTCTGATGACGCGCAGCATTTTCAGTTCGTTTTGGGTATCCAGCCCATAGCCGCTCTTGATTTCCACCGTGGTGGTGCCCAGTGAAAGAGCGGAGCGCACGCGGGTTTCGGTCTCCCGGAAAAGTTCCTCTTCGGACGCCGCCCGCAGTGTCCTCACCGTCGAGAGGATACCTCCTCCGCGCTTGAGGATTTCCAGATACGGCGTGCCGCCGATGCGCAGGGAGAATTCCTCTTCCCTCGTGTCGGTGAAGCACATGTGGGTATGGGGATCGACGAATCCGGGAATGAGGCATCGCTCTTCACAGTCGTGGTCCATGTCCACCGGTTCGTTGCCGAAGACTTCCAGAACGTCCTTTTCGTCACCCACGGCCTGAATGAGGCCGTCCCGGCACAGGAGGGCGCCCGGAAACCACTGGGCGATTTCCCCCTGGCCTTTGCCGCCGTGGGAATTCCCACGGTCACGGGGTGTAAAGATGCGCGCGTTGTGGAAAAGTTTGACGGCCATGGCCGGCCTTTCGGCCCATAAAATTCGGGCTGGCTCCGATCCGCCCGCCATCAAGCCGGCGCGAAGCAATGTGTAACGTTTCACTGGAAGGGTCCGGGCGAAATCCCCCCGCTTCTCCTCCTTTGAGGTGTCTATAAAAGCAGGGAAAAGGGATAAGTGTGGGGGAATCTCTTCCCCCGCGCCCCCTGCGGAGATTTCTCGCTGTGCTCGAAATGACATCTACTTGCATATTTTTATAGTTATACCAATAGCTTAATGTTTTTGAGGGAGAGTGTGGAGGGAACTTTTTTCAAAAAGTTCCCTCCCACAAACTACTTCCCGAACATGTTGATCATGGGCAGTTTGATGCCTCGTTCTCCGGCCACTTCCATGGCCCGTTCGTATCCCGCGTCCGCGTGCCGGATGATGCCGGTGGCCGGATCGTTGCGGAGCACCGTGGTGAGGCGCAGTTCGGCCTGGTCCGTGCCGTCGGCCACGGTCACCTGCCCGGCGTGCAGGGCGTAGCCGATCCCCACGCCGCCGCCGTCATGGAACGACACCCACGCCGCGCCGGAGGTCACGTTGACCATGCAGTTGAGGAGCGCCCAGTCGGCCACGGCGTCGGAACCGTCCTTCATGGCTTCGGTTTCCCGGTAGGGGGAAGCCACCGAACCGGTGTCCAGATGGTCCCTGCCGATGACGATGGGAGCTTTCACCTTGCCCGTGCGCACCAGGTCGTTGAAGAGTTTTCCCGCCTTGTCCCGTTCGCCGTAGCCCAGCCAGCAGATGCGGGAAGGCAACCCCATGTGAGCCACTCGTTCTTCGGCCATCTTCAGCCAGTGTACCATACGCGTCTTGTGGGGGAATGTTTCCATGAGCGCATGATCGGTGACTTCGATGTCGTGGGGATCGCCGGAAAGGGCGGCCCAGCGGAACGGCCCTTCGCCTTCGCAGAAGAGGTGGCGGATGTAGGCCGGGGTGAATCCCGGATAGCTCATAGCGTCGGCCACGCCCTTGCGCATGGCCTGGGCGCGGAGGTTGTTGCCGTAGTCAAAGGCCACCGCCCCCTTGGCTTTCATAGCCAGGATGGCCCGGCAGTGGACGGCCATGGAATCGAGCGCCATGTCCATGTACCGTTTGGAGTCGGTTTTGCGCAGCGAAAGAGCTTCCTCGTAGGGAATTCCCGCCGGAACGTATCCGTTCAGTTCGTCGTGGGCGCTCGTCTGGTCGGTGACCACGTCGGGGATGAAGCCGGTTTCGACCATCTTGGGGAGCACGTCCGCGGCGTTGCCCAGCAGGCCGATGGAAAGCGGTTTCTTTTCCTGCGCCGCTTTCCGGGCCATACCGATTGCCTCGTCCATGCTTTCGGTCATGCAGTCCAGGTAGCGGGTGTCGAGGCGTCGCTGAATGCGGGCGCGATCCACTTCCACGCAGACGATGACGCCCCCGTTCATGGTCACGGACAACGGCTGGGCTCCGCCCATACCGCCGAGTCCGCCGGTGAGGACGATCTTTCCGGAAAGGTCGGCGCCATAGTGCTGTTCGGCCAGCGCGGCGAACGTTTCGTACGTTCCCTGCAGGATACCCTGGGTCCCGATGTAGATCCACGAACCGGCGGTCATCTGGCCGTACATGATGAGCCCCTTCTTGTCCAGTTCGTGGAAGTACTCCCAGTTGGCCCAATGGGGGACGATGTTGGCGTTGGCGATGAGCACGCGCGGGGAATGGGGGTGCGTTTTCACGATGCCCACCGGCTTGCCCGACTGGACCAGCAGCGTTTCGTCGTTTTCCAGTTCCATCAAGGAGAGCACCAGGGCGTCGAAGCACGGCCAGTTGCGGGCGGCTTTGCCCATGCCGCCGTAGACGATGAGTTCGTCCGGCTTCTCGCCGTTGGCGGGGTCGAGGTTGTTGCACAGCATGCGCAGGGCCGCTTCCTGATACCACCCCTTGCAGTGCAGTTCAGTTCCGTGCGGCGCTTTGACGGGGCGCGGTTTGCCGCATCCGATCTGCAGGTCTTTTATCAATCGTTCTCGAGCTGTTGGGGCCATGGAAAGACCTCCCGAATTATGACGAGCCCCGGGTGAGGGGCTGTTTGGTGAAGGAATCACTGCTTGACGACTTTTGGCATATACATGTATATACAAGTGCGAAAAGGCAAGTCAATACTTTTCCTTTCGCGGCCATCGAATGCGGACGTGGGGAAGCTCGCGGAAACGGGCTCCTCCGAAAAAAGGCACAGCGTGTGGAATCAAAAAAGCAGGCGGGAAAGAGGAACGGGGAACATATCAACGTGAATACGAACGGAAGCGACCTCGACAACGGACAGCCCCTCCCCCTTTTTCAGCAGGTAAAGAACTACATCGCCGAGAACATCGAGTCGGGAAACTGGGCTCCCCGGAGCCGGATTCCGTCCGAGAACGACATCGTGAACGAACTCGGCGTGTCCCGCATGACCGTACACCGCGCCATGCGCGAACTCACCGCGGAAGGTCTGCTGGTGCGGTTGCAGGGGGTGGGCACGTTCGTGGCGGAGCGCAAACCCCAGTCGGCGCTCCTGGAGATACGCTCCATCTCGGACGACATCGCCCGACGGGGAGGCGTCCACAGCAGCAAGGTGCTTCTGCTGCGTGAAGAAGCCGCCACGCGGGAACTTGCCGACGCACTGCACATCCCGCGCGGTTCCGCGGTGTTCCATTCCACCGTGGTTCATCGGGATAACGGCCGGCCGGTGCAACTCGCGGACCGTTACGTCAACCCCGCCGTCGCGCCGGATTACCTCAGACAGGATTTCACCGTAATAACGCCCAGCGAGTACCTTTTCAGTCTCTGCCCGCTCACCGAGGCCGAACACATTGTCGAGGCCATTCTGCCCGACCCGAAGATGCAGGCGCTGCTCGAACTGGGACCGAAGGAAGCCTGCCTGGTGGTCCATCGCCGCACGTGGTCCAACGGCCTCGTGGTCACCAAGGCTCGTCTGGTGCATCCCGGCGCGGGGTTCCGGCTGGCCGGGCGGTTCAAACCGGCCTCGTCGGCCAGTCCCTTGGTGGGGTGAACGTCCCCGACATCGAAGCTCTCCGGATTTCCCGGAACAACGCGCCGGCCCGTCAACGGTACAAAGAACCTGTCGAAACACCACTGCAAGCGTTGCGCCCGCCTGAAACAACCATCTCGGCATGCGATCGAGATTTATCGGCCTGTTCGCACCCTTTCCGCTCCTGAAAACGAAAATGTCGGGTTCCGTAGCATCGTCCCGCATCCACTCCTCAAGCCATCCCGTGAGCTTCTTCCCATAAAAGATGGTCGATGGATGGTTTCACGGTGTTTTATGTTTTTCGGGTCGATTATGGCGGTTGAGGTGTGTCGGGCCTATCTTGGCATGAGAGAGGGAACGAAATTCGATGATGAGAGCGCGGTAGGGATGCAGCCGATAAAGGAGTTTCTTAACAAAATCATTTGGGATAGGCGCGAAAACGTCTCCCTGTACGAGGTCGGCGTGTTCGACAGGTTCACGAAGGAAATCTCTTTCATTCCTCTCTCCAGTGTCAGGATCGAGGGCATGTCCATGCATATGGATGGCTCTGAGCCTGCCGAAATTCCCCTGCACAGAATCAGGAGCGTAAGGAAAGAAGGAAAAATCGTTTGGGAACGAAAAATCAAAAATGAAATGAATCGGGAGTGTCCGTAGGAAACATGGACGGAAGAAAAGCCTTGGTTTGAGCCCATCACTTGTTTTCACGTGGTTGTCGGCCTGAAAATATCTTTGGGCTCGGTACCGACGGGGACCGTCACGACGAGGTATCGAAGCTTGAAAGTCGGGGGCAATTCAGCGGCAAGATAGTTTCCGCGACGGACCTCGGCAAACAGGCCGGAGGAATTTCCCGCCGACGATGCGCACCATGTCTTTTGGTGCGGGTTCTCACGACGGCGGGCGACAAAAAAGCCGTTCATGCCGGTATCGAGGCATGAACGGCCCATGTTTCAATACGCTGAAAAAGGCTCCGGGTTACCCGTACGCAATGGACGGAAGCCACAGCACCAGCCTAGGCAGCAGCGCCACCAGCGTCAAGCCGATAATCTGCAGGATCACGAAGGGGACCACGCCCTTGTAGGTGTCCCAGAGAGTGACTTCCGGCGGCGTGACCCCCATGAGGAAGAAGATGGCGAAGCCCACGGGCGGCGTGAGGAAGGACGTCTGCAGGGCCACGGCCACCAGGATGGTGAACCAGACCAGCTCCGGGTTGTCGACTCCCGGATAGACGGGCAGCTTCAGTCCCAGGGAACTGATCACCGGCGCCAGCAGGGGCAGCACGATGAGGCATATCTCGATCCAGTCGAGGAAGAACCCCAGGATGAACACCACGCCGAGGATGACCGCGATGATGCCGTAGGGGCCGAAGGGCAACCCGGTGAGGGAACTCGCGATCACCTCGTCGCCACCCAGCAGCCGCAGCACCAGGGCGAAACAGGTGGCGCCCACGAAGATGCCGAAAATATAGCCGGTGGTCTTGAAGGTTTCGAGCGTGACGTCCCTGAGGACCTTCAAGTTGAATTTGCGGTTCTGCATGGCCAGGAGGGAAGCTCCCACGGCCCCGATGCCGCTCGCTTCGGTGGGGGTGGCGATACCGACGAAAATGGACCCCAGAACCATCAGGATGAGCCCGAAGGACGGGAGGATGGTCTTCAACACATCCAGGAGTACGCCCGGAGTGATGGGGCGCCGGTCCTTGGCCAGAGGCGCGCCCGCCGGATGGACAAGACCGAAAATGATGATGTAGGCCACGTAGAGTGCGCCGAGCAACAATCCCGGCAACAGGGCGCCCATGAACAGATCGCCCACGGAAAGGCTCATCTGGTCGGCCATGACCACCAGCATGATGCTGGGGGGGATGAGGATGCCGAGGGTGCCCGAGGCGGCGATGGTTCCCAGGGCCAGCGGCTTGGAATAGCCCTGATGTAGCATGGCCGGCAGCGACAGGAGGCCCAGCAGCACCACGGATGCGCCGATGATTCCGGTGGAGGCGGCCAGGATGACTCCGATGAGGGTCACCGTTACGGCCAATCCGCCCCGGATCCTTCCGAACAGGTCCTGCATGCTTTTCATCATCCGTTCGGCCACGCCGGAACGGTCGAGCATCAGTCCCATGAACACGAACATGGGGATGGCCACCAGCACCCAGTTGTCCATGAGCTTGAACACCCGGTTCACCGCCATCCCGATGATGTTGAAGTCGAGTCCCGTGGCGGTGCCCAGATACAGATCGGACAGATAGCCCACCAGGGTGAAGATCATGGCTACGCCCCCGAGCACGAAGGCGATGGGAAATCCCGTGAACAGGAGGGCGATGAAGGTCAGGAACATCAGTATGACGAGGACGTCGCTCAAGGGTAAAAACTCCTCTTCAGGCTTTCTTGAACAGCAGGGCCGCCGCCCGGATCATACGCGACACGGCCGCCACTCCCACCAGAGCCATGCTGACGGGAATCACGGATTTTATGATCCAGCGGTAGGGGAGCCCCAGCGGGGAATCCGAACTTTCGTTCAGATGGTAGGAACTCTGTACGAAATCCAGACCGTGGATGAAAAGGACGACGACAAGCGGCAGGAGCAGAAAAAGGATTCCCAGGAATTCGACCCATTCCTTCCCTCGGGGCGAAAACTTCCGGTGGGCCAGATCCAGCCGGATGTGGGAATCCGTCACGATTCCGTACGATATGCCGAACATCACGCACACGGCGTACAGGTGCCATTGGAGTTCTTCCAGGGACACCATGCCTTTTCCGAATACATAGCGCAAAATCACCTGGATCACGATGACGAGGACCGTGGCCACGTTCAGCCAGGCGATGGTCTGACCGATGCGGAGCACGAACCGGTCGAGGGACACACAGACGGCGGGGGGTGCTTTGGGTTCCATAGTATTCAATCGTTTCGGATGCTGTTGGTTTTATCACACGGCGGGATAAAGTGGCGGGACCCGAATGGGTCCCGCCGTCTTTCGTATCTGGCCGTACGTTTCGTTACTTTTTCGCGGGGCCCAGGTCGCGCGGCAGGAAGCCGAGCCGGGACCAGTCTTTGTATTGGGCGCGGAAACCGTTCAGATCGTCCATTACCTTTTTGAAGAAGGGGTCTTTGGCGGACTGTTCCGTGGCTACCTCTTCCCACGCTCCCCGGAAGGCCTTCAGGAACTCGGGGGACCAGTACATGTTGTGCACGCCGTGCTTTTCCGCGTTCTCCTCGATCACCGGGGCCTGAGTGGCCTCGCCGCGGGCGATGGACCAGGTGATGGTGGCCATGGTGGTCATTTCGATGATCTTCTGCTGGGCCGGCTTCATCTTGTTCCAGACGTCCTTGTTGATGAGCAGTTCGGTGAACGTGGACAACTGGTGCCAGCCGGGGAAGTAGTTGTATTTGGCGATCTTGTAGAAACCGAGGTTCTTGTCCATTGAGGGCAGGGAGAATTCCGTGGCGTCGATGGCGCCCTTCTCCAGGGCCGGGAAGATTTCCGCGGGCGGAAGCATGGTCACGGACACGCCCAGCTTCTGCATGGCTTCGCCGCCCAGGCCGTAGAAGCGCATCTTGAGGCCCTTGAGGTCGTCGAGGGACTTGATTTCCTTGGTGTACCAGCCGGACGATTCCGGGGGAATCAGCGCCAGGGGCAATACCTTCACGTTCATGCCCGCCTGGTCGTACATTTCCTGATAGAGCTTCAACCCGTTGCCGTTGAGCATCCAGGCCAGGTATTCGGGAGCTTCGGGACCGAAGGGAATGCTGGAAAAGATGGGCGCGGACGGAATTTTACCCGCCCAGAAGCCGGCCGCCGTGGAACCGGCGTCGATTCTGCCCTTGGAAACGGATTCCAGGATTTCGGCCGGAGAGACGAGCTTGCCGGGATCGAAAAGCTTGAACTCGACTTCGTCGCCGCTGGCGATTTTGATCTGCTCCGCCAGCCAGGGCGTGGATTCTCCCAGGATGGGCAGCGTGGGAGCGTAGAGCAACTGGCACTTGAGCACCGTCTTGGCTTGCACCGCACCCGACAACGCGACGAGCAAACAGAACACAACGGCCAAACCGAGAAGCATTCGCGTTTTCTTCATAACAAAACTCCTTCTTATACGGGGAAATTGTGCGGACCCTACACCATCCGCTCGCTATCGGAAAAAAGCTCCTCAGGCCGAAAAAACAACCGATCGATCGGAGTGCTCGAAGGTAAACGCTGTCAACCCTTCCGATGAGACGCGCCGTTCAGGAACGTTTCCAGCCGCGGCAGGGAACCGTCGGCCTGGAAGGGCAGGCTGAACCGTTCCTTCCGGACCTGAACATCCTTCCGGCCGGCGCACGATTCGAGGAGCGCGGTCGAAGCGGCCAGCCATTCGAGATGCTTGGTGTTCTCGATCCAGGCCACTTTCACCGTTTCCGGCTTCCATACGCCGATGGTGCGGAAGGCGGTCTCAAGGGCGGCCAGGTCGGTGGGAAGGGCGATGGGTATGCGACCCTTTTCCGGCGTGCCGCCGGTGATGCTGTTGAGGGCTGTTTTTTCGAAGTCGATCTTCTGAAACACCTTCTTGGTGATGTAATCGGCCAGTCCGATGCCGATGGCGTTGCCGCCCGTATCTTCCGTCAGGTCCCGGATGATGATCCTAAGAATTTTCGGCGAGGTGCATTCTTTTTCGTAGATGTTCATGATGCGGCCCACCACCTTGGTGTCCGCTCCGGTGCCCGAAATCTCCTTGCCGATCTCGTCGATGATGAGCACGTCGAGTTCTTCGAAGGGCAGCTTCGGCTTGGTGGCGCGCGATTCTTCCAGCAGCGCCGGTTCCCGGTCGAAGATTTCCGCCGCGGGGATCACTTCCAGCCTGCGCAGGGTGTTGCGGTGGTCTTCTATCAGGGCAACTCCGGCCAGGATGTTGAGCCGGTCGAACAGGGCCGTTGCCACGGCGTGAATGGCCTTGTAATAGGAGATGTTGACCGCCAGGTGATGCATGGCTTCCGCGCCCTGCTGCCGACCCAGCCCCACCACCGCCATTTTCAGCAGTCCGGATTCCGTGTCGCCCATGTACTCCGTGTGTTCCTTGACCCGGTTGACCAGGATGATGTGGTCGGCTTCCGCCGCGGCTTTGTCCGCATACAGGGGAATGGGCGATATGGGGTGGTTGATTTCCACGTATCCCAGATCGTTGTAAATGGGCGCGCCCACGGTTTTCTCGGTGATGCCCAGGTGCTGGAGCACCTCCACCTGCCCGGCGGCCGTTCCCCCGCCGTGGCTGCCCATGCCCGGGTAGATCACGGGATTGCCCCCGGCGGCCTTCACTTCCTGCACGAGGCAGCGCAGCACTTCGGGTTTGGAATCGATCCCCCGGCTGCCGGCGGTGATGAGCACGCGGTCGCCCGGTTTGATCTTGGAAAAGACGTTGGTCCGCTTTAGTTCGTCGGCCAGCCATTTGCCGATCTGCGGCTCCGTCGATTCGGGATAGTTCTGCCGGACAAGTCCGAATTGCGGAAACTGCATCATGTTCGTTCTCCATCTTGGACCGAAACGGTCGATTTATCTCTCGGAAGGGAAAAAGGCCGCTTCGAGCCCGCCGATTCCCTCCGGCGCTTCTTCACATCACCGGACCCAGGTGCCACGGTACGAATTCGTTGTCGCCGAATCCCAGCAGTTCGCTCTTGGTCTTTTTCCCGGAAGCGGTGTCCACGATGAGGCGGAACACCTCTTCCCCCAGCGCTTCCAGGCCGGTGTCGCCGTCCAGGACCGCTCCGCAGTTCACGTCCATGTCCCGGCTCATGCGCCGGTAGGTGGCGGTGTTGGAACAGAGCTTAATGGTCGGGACCGGTTTGAAACCGCAGACGCTCCCCCTGCCGGTGGTGAATACGGCTACGTTGGCGCCTCCTGCTATCATTCCGGTTACCGATACCACATCATACCCCGGAGTGTCCATGAAGATCAGCCCTTTGGCGGTGACGGGTTCCGCATACCGGTACACTTCCACCAGGTCGGTGGTGCCCCCCTTGGCCGCCGCTCCCAGCGATTTTTCCAGGATGGTGGTGAGCCCTCCCGCTTTGTTGCCCGGCGAGGGGTTATTGTTGATTTCCGCTCCGTGGAGGCGGGTATATTCCTCCCACCAGCGGATGCGCTCGATGAGCTTTTCGGCCGTTCGGGGAGACGCGGCCCGTCGGGTGAGGAGGTGTTCCGCGCCGTAGATTTCCGGCGTTTCGGCCAGGATCGACGTCCCGCCGCTCCGAACCACCCAATCGGCGGCCGCCCCCAGGACCGGGTTGGCGGTGATGCCCGAATAGCCGTCGGACCCCCCGCACTCGAGGGCCACCACCAGTTCGCCCGCCGGCACCGGGGTCCGGTGCGCTTCGTCGGCACGGGGGAGCATCTCCCGAACGATTTCCACGCCCAGCCGGACGGTTTCCTCGGTACCCCCTTCGTCCTGGATGTTGAGCATGCGCAACGTTTCGCTTTCCTTGAGGTTCATGTTGCACGACAGACATTCCAGGTGGTTTCCCTCGCACCCAAGCCCCACCAGGATGACGGCGGCGAAATTGGGGTGGCGTATCCAGCCGGCCAGGGTGCGCTGCAGCAGGTCGAACCCTTCCCCCGCCATGGCGCACCCGGCTCCGTGTTTGATCGCCACCACGCCGTCGATGTTGGGATAGCGGGAAAGCTCCTCGGAGGTGAAACGGTCGGCGATGAACTGCACCACGCTGGCGGAGCAGCTCACCGTGGCGATCACTCCGATGAAGTTGCGGGTACCCGTTCGGCCGTCGGGCCGGACGAACCCCTGAAAGGTCGGCACGTCCTTCAGCGGAAGATATTCCGTGGGGCGCGCGTCGCGGCCGATGCCGTAGTCGCGGGCGAAGTCGTGCAGGACGACGTTGTGCACGTGCACGTGGTCGCCCGGTTCGATGGGCCGGGAGGCGAACCCGATGGTCTGGCCGTATTTCACCACGGGATCGCCCAGCGGGATCCGTTTGACTGCCACTTTGTGCCCTGCCGGAACGGCCGACCGGCAGGTGATGTTTTCAGCGGTAACGGCCGTTCCGGACGGGATTTCGGCGATGGCCACGGCCACGTTGTCGGTGGGGTGGAGCCGAATGACGAGAGGATGGATTTCATTCATGGAGTACACCCGTGTTTGAAAGTTTCCGCAACACGGTCTTTCCGCTCCATGGGGCGGTGTTTCCTCAGACCCAACGGGCGGTGACCGTCTTTTCGTCCATGAACAACCGCATGGACGCCAGACGCGATTTGGCGGTTCCCATGAAGGAATCCCGCCGCGAACCGAGGGGGAAGAACGCGTACGGCTGGGCCACTCCCACGTTTACCCCGACGTTGCCGACATTCACTTCCCGCGTGAACCTGCGGGCGTTCTTCATGTTGCCGGTCATGATGCAGGCCGAGTGGCCCAAATTCGTTTTGGTATTGATCCACTCGATAGCCTGTTCCAGGCTGTCCCCCCGAATGAGCGCCGCCGTCGCGCCGAAGGCCTCTTCCTTGGCCATCGGCATGTCCACGGTGACGTTCTCGAGAATCGTGGGAGCCATGAAATGTCCGTGCGGGTAATCATCCGGCATGGCGGACCTGCCGTCAAGGACCATTGTGGCGCCGTCCCGGAGCGACTTCTCGATCCACAGCAGGACTTTTTCCTTCCCGTCTTCCGTGGTGTACGGTCCCATTTCCGTTTTTTCGTCGAGGCCGTAGCCGAGGCGCATGGATTTCGCCGCGGCCGTCAGCTTGGCTTTCATCTCGTCGTAAATGTTTCCTATCACGACGACGTTGTCAACGCCCAGGCATCTCTGGCCGGTCATGCCGAAGCAGGCCCGCTGCAGCCAGGGGATGCAGGCGTCGATGTCCGCATCCGGCATGATGACCACGTGGTTCTTGCCGTTGCCGTTGATCGAGGAGGTTTTTCCCAGCTTCCCGCAGGTTTCGAAAAGCTCGTGCCCGGCGCGGTTGGAACCGATGAATCCCACCCCCTTGATTTCCGGTTGTTCCAGAATGGTCTTGTTGATTTTCCGGCCACCATGCACCAGGTTCAGCACTCCGGGAGGGAACCCGACTTCCTGGGCGACGCGCATGATCGCGTCGGCCGCGATGGGGTCCTGCCGGCTCGGACTCACGACCACGGTGCACCCGGCGGCCAGGGCATAGGGGACGAAGGAAGACCACGCGTGCATGGGGACGTTGCCGGGGGTGACAATCAGGAAGGCTCCCAGCGGTTCCCACATCAGGTATTCGTCGATGCCGTTGGCCAGCTGATCCTGATACTCGTTTTGTTTCACCAGCCCGTAGGCGGCGGAGCAGGCGGATTCGATGTTTTCGATCACCCGGCTGACCGAACCTCTGGATTCGCCGATGGTCCTTCCGTGGTCCTGGGTGAGAATACGGCAGAGGTGCTCATGGTTGTCTTCAAACGCGTGGTGCAGTTTGAACAGGAGTCTGGCCCGTTCCCGCAGGGGAAAATCCTTCCATGACTGAAACGCCCGGTGGGCGCTGTGAACTGCTGCCAGCGCCTCATCCGTCGTGGCCTGGGGAAACTCCGCGATCGGTTGGCCGGTGGCGGGATTCGTGCTGACCTCGACGTCGGTGGATGCGGAATCCACCCACGCTCCATCGACGAGAAATTGCAGCTTTCCATAATGTGCTCGTACTTCCGACAAAACGGCCATGGGGTAAATCTCCTCTCTTTCGGGGGTTGTTGATCCTGCGTAACCGCTCGTCGATTCTTCGACGGGGAAACGACGTTGTTTTCAAAGTGCGGTTTTCCCGCTTCCCTTTCCGGTGGAACGGACGGGTGTCACCTTCCGCCGGCTGTGCCGTCCATTGGGCGAAACACGATGCTCGACCGAAAGAAGTACCGGTCCTTCCCGAAAAAGACTCTTCATCCTGCACCTCTACCGGTCCGGAGACGAGCCTTTGGGGGATAGGGGGGAGGTGTTCAATTCGACGCCGCGGAAGCGGCGGCGACGGGAGAAATTCTGTTGTGGCTTTGCCATAGGGAGCCTGCGGAACATTTACATTTTTGACGGTAGATAGGAAACGAGGCCGGGAAACAGGACGAGGAACATCAGCGCGGCAAACAGAATAAAAATAAACGGGATCGTGCCGCTGATGATGGTTTTGATCGGCACGTCCGTTACCGCTTTTATGACGAACAGATTCAACCCCACCGGGGGCGTGATCATGCCGATTTCCACCGACAGGGTGGAAACGACGCCGATCCACAGGGGATCGAAGCCAAGGGCGGTAAACGTGGGAAAGAGAAACGGGATTGTCATGACGATCATGCTGGTGGGATCGAGGATGCATCCCAGGACGAGCCACAACACCCAGGTCAAAATGAAAAACACCCAGCGGTTGACGCCGAACCCGACGATCAGATTGGCCAGTCCGTGTGCGATTCCCAGGAACGTCACGACGTAACTCAACGAGAGTCCGGCGAAAATGAGGAACACGATCATGACGCTGATTCTGGCGCTGCCCGCGCAGATGTCGAAAAACGTGGAAAGGCGCAGCCTGCCCAATAGGATGATTATCAGGAAGGCGCCCGTAGCCCCCACTCCGGATGCCTCCGTCGCCGTGGCCATGCCGGTGTACAAGGTACCCAGCACAAGAACGATCAGCACCATCGGCGGAACGATGGTTTTCAGATCGGCCCAAAATTCTCCGGAAGCACTCTTGCCCGAATCGGCCGTTTCACGAACGGCTCGTTCGGCCGTCCGCTTCGGCGCCTTTTCCACGCCGACGAGGCTAGGATTGAAAGTCGCCCGGAGAACGATGAAGACACACAACAGGAAGCTTATCAGCAACCCGGGAAGTATTCCGGCGATGAAAAGCTTGGCGATGGACGTTTCCGTGATGATCCCGTACACGACGAACGCCATGCTGGGCGGTATCATGATGCCGAGCGTGCCGCCGGCGGCGATCACGCCGGTGGAAAAGCCGGGATCGTAGCCCCGGTCCACCATCTCGTTCACCGATATCCGGCCGATCGCCGCCGCGGTAGCCGGACTCGACCCGCATAACGCCGCGAATATGGTGCAGGCCATGGTCGCACTTACGGCGAGTCCGCCCTTCAGCCGGCTCATCCATTTGCTCAATACCGTGAAGATATCGGTGGCGATACCGCCCTTGGCCAGAATTTCGGCCATCAGAATGAAGAGCGGAGCAATCAGCATCGTCTGGCTGGTGGCCATGCTGAAGGCAATGGTGCCGATGGGATACAACTGATCGGGTGAAAGAAAGATCACCGTACACAACACCGCCACGAATCCCAAGCCGAAAGCAACGGGAGTTCCCATTGAAAGAACGATTAACAGGATGAGCACTATGACAAAAACCAGCATTCCGATACCCATAATGGAATCTCCCCAAGCCGATCACAGATATTCTTCACCTTTTTGCAGCAGATCACGTATGATGAACACTACGATTGCGGTCATCAGAACGCATCCCACAAGCATACCGGCGTAGAGATAAACGACGGGTATCTGAATAACCGCCAGCGTCAGCTTGTTGAGGTGCAGGGCGTCCTTGATAAAGGATAAGGTCGTGCCCAGAAGAACGAGAATGTATACCAAGGAGAACGCGTAGCCCGCGACGGCCAGAAAGCAGCCGTACGACTTTCCGCATTTGCTTGAGATTACGTTTCTGATGAAATCGACCGACACGTGCGTTTTTTCCTGGATCGCCGAAGCAGTGCCCAGGAAGAAGGCCCAGATGAGCAGGTACGTGGATACGTCCAGGGTCCAGGAAGTCGGGTGGGAGAAAACGTTCCGGGCGATCGTTTCGAATGCACAGAGAAAGCTGATGAGGAAGATGATGATTCCTCCGATGACCGCCGCCACGTGGTTGACCTTGCGAACGAATGAGAAAGACGTCATGTTGCGCTTCCTTCCTCATAAAGGCGAAGCGGCCGGTGGAAGAGAACGTTCGCACCGGCCACTCCCCGGAATCACTTCACCGCTCTGAGCGCCTCCATCAATGCAACGCCTTCAGGGCCGGCAATGGGCGTGATCTTTTCCCACAACGGTTCCCTCACCTTCCTGAACTGTTCGTTCTGTTCCTTTGTCAGGTGATACAGTTTGCAACCCGAGTCCTGTACCGCCTTTTCAAACTGCTGCTCCATCTCCGACGCGTTCTGTATGTTGAAGTTCATCCACTTCTTGACTGACCGTTGCACCGCTTCCTGCTGGCTCGCATTCAGGCTTTTCCATGCCTTGTCGCTCATCATCATGCCCCGGAACATCTCCGGGATTTCGGTGACCGTGACGAAGGGAGCCGATTCATACAGCTTCAGGGCTCCGGCCAGCTGCCAGCCGATGTACCCGACGTCCAGGGTGCCCCTGCCGAGGGCGGTGGGAAGATCGCGCAAGGGGACCGTAATGGGGCTTCCTCCCCACATCATGATCGCTTCCCCGCCCCATTTGCCAGGGGTACGCACGGTGGCGCCCTTGAAATCCTCGGGGCAGGTAACGAGTTTTCCGAACCGTTTTATCCCCAGAAAGGTCATGGTGCCCGCATCGTCCAGGCCGAGGTATTTGATGCCGTATTTTGCGAAAATTTTTTCAACGACGGGACGGGTGACTTTATCCACTTCCAGGTAGTGATTTCCGGGATAAGCGCCGGGTACTTCAAAGGGGGTTAATTCCTTCATGGTGGGACTGAGATAGGCTACGAAAAAGTGCCCGATATCGACGGTACCCCGTGTGACGGCCTCAAGGATGTCGTGGTCCGAAATGAGCGATCCGGCGGGAAAGGTTTCCACCTTCACCTGCCCTTGGGTTTCCTCACTCACCGTTTTGGCGAAAAACTCGTATCCTCGTCCCTGTATCCCGGTTGCCGGCGGTGCGTAGCTGAATTTCAGAACCAGAGGTTTTTGCGCCATGCCTGTCGATGCGCATACCAGCAGAATGAATGAAAAGCACATCAGTACCGTTATGAATCCTCGCGCCCGCTTTTTGCCCTCGATGCCCATGTTTCCCCTCCTCGAAAGTTTCGTGCTGCGGAAAAATCAGTTGAGTCGAATCAGGAGCTTGGAACGAAACTTCTCGACCGATACCTCCTTTCTTTTTCACGGATTCACCCCCCTTTTCGCGTTCGCCGGGAGACGATCGACGGGGGATGAATCCTAAGGCCGGAACAGCCGTTGATTTGCATGCAAACCGTTTTAAGCGCTTTTTTTCGTGCACTAGGGTCTTTTCAGTACTTCTTCCAGCGTGAGTCCGCCGACGCGGGGCAAAGGCCTGCCCGAATCGGAAAAAGCGACGGCCACCATAATCTCGTCGCCCCTCGGAGCGTCGTGGATTCTGACTTCCATGGTGTCGAAATGGGACCGGACCCGCGCTTCATCCTTATAGTGGAGCGGCACGTCGATCGGTGTCCCTGCGGGGCCTATTTTCTTGGCCTGGGGGATGAGGGCCTTTCCCGCGCCCAAAACGTCGCGCATCGTGAGCCCCAGTTTGGGATGCAGTATGGCTCCCGTATGTTCATATTCCCCGTCGAGGCCGACGATGGCCCCTTTCCCGAAGTTGTGTATGTCCTTGGGCTCGACTTGCAGCGTATCCAGGGCGCGCTGCGTCAGTATGGTGCCCAGCTCCGCGCCCATTTCAATGAGTTCGCCGAGGTCCTCCACGTACCGCCCCGCAAAGGGGTTTTTCAGCACGGCCACGACGGCGATTTTTCGGTGACCCGGAGTGATTTCCCTGTCCATCTCCATGCAGACTTCTTCGATCATCGTGGCGAATTTCCGAATCTTCATGATTGATTTATTCTCCTTTTTTCCGGCTGATGGGAGTTGAAAACGAATATCCGTTCCGGAGTTATTCCCGATGCTTTTCCTTTTCCGCCGCGACTTCCTCAATCACCTCGGACAGCGGCCGGATACTATCAACGTGTCCTCCGATTGCCGCGTAGTCTTTCAAGGTCATGGTGTATTCCATGGGGACCACGATGGCGGGCGTCGGGACCCAATGATAGAAGCCCGTTTGCACGTGCTCCACGTCCACCACGAACGTGATTCCTCCGCCCGGCATGATAAAAGTCGGCGCACCGCCGATCGTTAGCCGCGCCTTGCGCTCCTTGATGGCTTCGGTCAGTTTCAGGGGCTTACCGGTGATGCCGGAACGGGACGCGCCTCCCCCGCCGCCCACGAACATGGCCGACACCCGCGATTTCTCGCATACCGACTGCAGTTCGTTCACCGCCGCGAGTACCCGGGGAGTGGGATCCATGGGGACGAATTCGCCGTTTTCGAACCGGAGCAGGGCATGGTATCCTCCGGTGGGCTCGGTCACGAGCAGCGTCGTTCCGGGCCGGATCGTGCTCCTGCCCATGTCGATGACGTCCACGGGATTCATGGTGTCGGTTCCCCCGATGCCGTTCCCCTTGACGCCGAAATACCGCCCCGGGGTGGATTCCCGATACTTCAAAACAATGCCCGAGGGCGGAACCTTGAAATAACGGCCCGTGGCGTGGGCGGAAAACACGCCGGTGAGCTGGTGGTCCAGAATGATGACTTCGTCGGCGATGCCGTTGAACAGCGGCGAGAAAACGCCGACGGTGGCGCTGCCGCATCCCGCGGCGATTTTTTCACGTACGGCTCCGTTGATGACCGGCGGCTTCGCCACTTCAAGCACCAGCCGCGCCCCGCCCTCGACGTTCAACGAGACTTTTTTCCGGTTCGCGATGTCCGTGATGGCCTTGACGGAGAACATTCCGTTCTCACCGCCCGTAAGATGCAGTCCTCCAAGGGAAAGCACCGGGGCATTGTATTCTTCCGTGGTCACCATCCCAATGCGCCGCTTGAGGTAGGTAACCGCGGCGCCTTCTTCCCCGATGGGCAGATCGGTGTCGATCTTCACCTTTAGTCCGTTGACCGTCAGCGGGCATTCCGTCACGCACGTAACGCAATCCACGCCGTCCACTTTGTCCTGGACGATGTACGGTGCGGGCCGGAAATCGGGCGAAGTGGTCCCGGCCCCCATTCCCGTGATGAGGGGCTTTTGGATCGCGGGGTGGTATTCGGGGGGAAGAAGATCGTGGATGGGACTCTGCAGGACCAACGGAATCTTCCTCGTGACGGTTCCCCCGTCGTTCGTATAGCGCAGACAGGCTCCGGTTTTTCCCGGTTGGATCGCGCAGCCCACGGGACAGGATGTGCAGATTACGGCGTTCGGATCGGGGAAAATCTCCCTGACCAGAGCATGTTCCGGGCAGACTTTGACGCACGCGCCGCAGTTGACGCAGTTTTCGTTCGTTCGAGCTTTCCTGTTCACCACCTCGATTGCATGAACCTGACAGATCAGCTCGCAGATTTTGCAACCGGCACATTTTTCCGAATCGATTTTGATCACAGCCAGCTCCTCATTAGCGGAACGGATCACTCGCCGGGTGGTTCGATCATCCGATCAACACCCACATGTGCGCAGCGCGATGACGCGGGCGGGAGCGGCTTCACAGTCGGCAATCTTCAGGGGCAGGCACACGAAGAACATCCTGCCCTGCACGGCGTCCAGATTGACGAGGCACTCGACCAGGGGAATACCCGCCCCCAGAATGATGTGATGGGAAGGATGGGTCCGGTCCGAAGCCCTTCCGCCCGCCCGGTTGAGCGGATCGAGAGAAGGCATGTCGACGCCCAGACATTTGATTCCGCGGGCCACGAGCAGATGGGCGGCTTCCGGGGCAATGGTGCAGAAGCCCGCCGGGTCCGGGCACTTTTCAAATCCGGTGTTCAGGATCGCCACGTCGTTCTTCCGGACGTCCCCGGCCGCCTTTTCCAGGTCTTCCACCGTGATGACGCTGCCCGGCGCCTTATACTTCAGGTCCACCACCACGCCTTCCCCGACCAGCCGGTCGAGGCCCGTTTCGTGAATGTTTCCCCCGCCGTCGATTACGTGCCGGGGGGCATCCACATGGGTTCCCGCGTGCACGACCGTTTCATACTTCGTGACTTGGATGCCGTTCTCGTCGTGGTTCCGAATTCTCGTCAACGTCGGTTGGGGAATACCCGGGAAAAGACGCATTCCCTGTTCAATACGCATGCTGAGGTCGATAATTCCGTCATGTTTCATTGGACACTCTCCCTTATGGTTTCACCGATGGCATTTCGGTTAAAGGCAGTGGAGGAAAGACGGGTCCCGCCTCCCCGCGAGTCGCTATTTTTCCTTGGAACCGTTCGCCAGCCGAACCGATGCACTATCCGCTTTCTCTCGCGAATTGCGGAGGTTCACCATGAATCTGTTCATGGATTCGAGAATATGGCGTTCGAAATGTTCCTTTATGTTGTTTTTGTCTCGTTCCACCAGGGCATCCACCAGGACGTCATGTTCCGTAATGATGTCCGAAACCTTCTTTCTGGAGCCGGCGTTCGTTGCGGCGAGCATGCGGGTGTGCGCGGAAATGGTTTTCCAACTGAGGTGAAGTCTCTGGTGATCGGCGAGCACGAAAATTTCTTCGTGGAATTGCATGTGCAGTTCGAAGGTGTCCGCAACGTCGGCGCTGTCGTTCATTCCATGGATAATGCTTCTCAACCTGTCGACGTCGTACGGTTGAAGAATATCCGACGCCAGAGCCGCCGCATGGCATTCCAGGAGAGCCCGCAAGGTATAGATTTCCTCAATGTCCTTTTCGGTGAAGCTCTTTACGTAGGTTCCCCGCCTCGGATAGGTGACGGTCAGACCTTCTCGTTCCAGTTCCACGAGGGCTTCCCTTACCGGGGCGCGGCTTATCCCAAGCGATTGGGCTATTTCGGATTCGAGAACTCTTTCGTCGGGCTTGAGTTCACCGGAAAGAATTTGGTGCCTCAGAACCCGCACCACCTGTTTTGAAAGGTTCGCGCTGTCGAGCTTCAGCAGTTTCATCTGAAGACGGAGGCCTCCTGTTGTGGTTATTTCGTCGAATGTCGACAATCGACAAATAGCCGCCCGAACCTGTTCGTGTCAAGAAAAATCGGGAAACATTCCCCATAAATCGGAGCAAGTGAAAATTTGCGCAAGCATGCGGAACGAAATCCGCCCATTCCCGGACGTTCGTCCCTCATTCAGGGTGAGGAATCATGACGTCCTGCAAACGCCCGCGGAGATCGGGGATGCGAAGGGGGACGCGCCGTTTCTTGCCACGGGTCTCTTTTGCCGGAATGACGAAACGGAGGCGCGAGGAGGATGCTCCGACCCCCTCCGGGGGGCACGGTGGATTACGCGCGACAGCCGGGCGTCCTGACGGCAACCAAAAAAACAGTCGTGGGGAACCGATTGCCCGTTCCCCACGACCGTCGTGGTTTCACCTTTTTGTTTTTCCGATCGCGGAAGGCGATCTGCCGCCGTGTTACTCCGCCTGGAACGCCTCCTGTCCTCCGGACTGGAGTTGGGCCTCCAGTCGCCTGCCCACCACCATGCCCTTGAGGATAATATATGCGCCGAGGATCAGGGCGAAGGCCATCAGGCCGAAACTCACCTTGTTCAGGATATTCGCCGTCCCCTCGCCCAGGGTGAAGAACTGGAGCTTGCTCAGGTACACGGGGATGGCGATGCCTCTGCTCACGGCCACGATGAGCATGATGGTGGCCATGACGAATTTGATGACGTAACCCTTCACGTAGGTGGTGCCGATGGCTCCGAGCTGTACGCCGAAGAGGGAGCCGGCCAGAATGATCAGGGTGAGCCGGATGTCCACCATTCCGTACCAGGCCCAGATGAGCGTGCCGCCCATGCCCATGACGAAGGCGACGACCAGTTCGCTGGCCGAGGCCATGAGGCTGGAAAGTCCGAGGAGATAGATCATGCCGGGCACGCCGATGAAGCCGCCCACGGCGATGGTGGCCGCCAGCATGCCGGTAGCCAGTCCCAGGGGAATGGTGAACCACAGGGAGATGCGGATGCCGCTGCGCTTGAAGGTGATCATGGGCCACAGTTCGATCGATTGCAGCCACTTGGCCAGCTT
Source organism: uncultured delta proteobacterium (assembly GCA_963826125.1). Lineage (GTDB taxonomy): Bacteria > Desulfobacterota > Desulfarculia > JACQYL01 > CAWGVV01 > CAWGVV01. The sequence continues at coordinate 894,024 of CAWGVV010000002.1, forward strand.
GGTGACCTTCTCCTCACCGCCCGACTTCTTCAGGTTCAAGGCGTCCCGGAGAATGAAGTAGCCCACGATGCTCAACACGGCCACGAAGGCGAGGCTGACGTACAGGTTGGACCCCGCCTGTCCCCATTTCTGCAAGATCCAGCGCTGAAACTGAATCCCGATCTGCACGCCGATTTCCGCCGAAGCACCGATGATGACACCGAGCTTGATATCAACTTGTCCGTAGCGGAACCGCTTGATGGCTCCCACCAGGGCCTTGGGGAACTTGTGGCACATGTTGCTGGCCACGGCCACCGTGCCGGGGACACCGAGGCTCATCATACCGGGGGTGAGCACGAATGCGCCGCCCGACCCGATGAAACCGCTCACCAAACCACCGACAAAGCCCACGAAAAGAAGGAAGATAAAATTCGCCGCGTTGAGATCGATGAAGCGTACGGCTTCCGTAATCGCGCTATGATCCATTTTGTACTGCTCCTTTCTCCATTACGGCCCTCTTCACCTACCGAAGAGGGCGGGACATACGATTGAAACGTTGAAAGTCGTATGGATGATGCAAACCGTCGGTTTCGCCTGTTACGCCCTGAGGGTCGGACGGGGGCGAACTCTCTTTTTCTCGACCCTTTTTTCGGCCTGAACCGGTTTCTCCGCCGTTTTCGTCGCGCTATGGGAAGCTTCTATGCCCAGAGCGGTCCACACGTTGCTGGCGAACGAACCGTGAACGTAGGAAAAGAGAAACACGGTCAGCACGGGCAGGACCGCGTAGAATCCTCCCTTGGTGAAATAGCTCATTATGGGCTGAGTGAAACTGAACACCGCCAGGTAGAGGCTGACGGAAACGACTCCGAAAACAACCGCTCTCTGCGCGGCTTTTTTCCTCTTTTTGCTCGCCACGGAAGTCGTCGTTCTATCGTTCTTGTTCATCCGATTCTCCGTTCCCCGCATAATTTCCTCCGCCATTGTAAATTCGCCGCTTTCGGCAAACGCTACCGCCGCTCCCATTGCTTCAAGCTTTTCTCGTAACATTGGAAGTCCTCCTCCCTGTTAATCTCATTGCTCAGCCTCGATGAAGAACACCGGTAGGCTGAGATCGATACCCCATTGTTGGTTGCTGTTTTTTTGCACCAGAACGAATTCGATTCCCTTCACCAGATGCACCAGTTTCACGACAAGCGACTGGACGGACGTCCTGCATTCGATAAACGCACCGCCGATTTCCAGTTGCGAAAACCGTTTTTTCGTCTCGCGCGTAAAAGAAGCGTCTTCCTTTCCACGAGACAGGATCCGCTTCATTCCGGTTCTCTTCTTTCCCGCTTCTTCGGATTCCCGCTGGGGATGGAGAACGAACACCACGTCGTACGTGAGCCTCTTCGACAAATTCGCGACGTATTGGTACACGGAATCGTTCAGTGACGTGCCGTTGGTGAGAAAGAGGAACTTTCGGTTTTTGCTCTTCGAGAGTTGACGGACTTCCTTCATGATCGATTCGGCCACGTCCCATTGGCCCGCTTCGGCGAATGCGGCGGCGGCGGCGATGTCTTCGAGATATTTTTTCATCGTGCAGTCCTCCTCCCTTGGTTGTTCTAATATCAATTTGCGTGCCACGGGCTATTTCGTTGTTAAGCTATTGAAAATAATATTATATTTTCTCTACTCATGCCGATTCGCCATTGCCGGCTGTTGCATTTTTCAACACCGGCCGTGCCGTGGCGGGCGGGGAAAAGGAAGAAAAGCCCCATTCCTCCCGACAAAATGGTCGTTGCAGATGGCAACAGAGGCCATGTTGCAAAAAGCAACGCATTGACAGAAGGAGAAAAGACGTGGAAAATTCAAATGCTTCGCGGTCCGGACAAGAAAAAGGAAAACGCCGCGGGCGGAGAGGGGGACAGGCGCATGTTCTTCAAGAAAACGTCCGAGACCGGCACCGAGAAGGAAGAGGAGAGCCAGGAAATACAGGACCTCCGTAAGTCGGTGGAACAGGCGCGCATGCCCGACCGGGTGAAGACGATCGCCGGGAAGGAACTGGAGCGGTTGGCCAAGACCGACCCCTCCCTGGCCGAGTACGGCATAGGACTGAACTACCTGGAATTCATCCTCTCCCTGCCCTGGGAGAAGTCGTCCAAGGACAACCTGGACTTGTCCCGCGCCGAACGGATCCTCGACGAGGAACACTACGCGCTGGCTCCGGTCAAGGAGCGGGTGCTCGAATACCTGGCGTCCAACATAAAGATCGGGTTGAAACCCACCCGCATGATGGTGGTCGACGACGAAAAGATCGCCCTGGAGAACGTGGCCTACGCCCTACGCAAGGAAGGCCATGAGGTGCATACGGCGGAAAACGGCCAGGAGGCACTGGACATTCTCCGGCAGTTCGATTTCGACCTGGTGGTGACCGACCTCAAAATGCGGAACGTGGACGGTATGCAGCTGCTGGAGCGGGTCAAGGCGGAATCGCCCGAGACGGAACTCATTCTGGTCACCGGGTACGCCACCGTGGACACCGCCGTCGACGCTCTAAAGAAAGGCGCGGCCCAGTATCTGCCCAAACCGTTGAACCTGGATACCCTGCGGCAGTCGGTGAACGAGATCCTCGAACAGCGGCGGAAGGTTCACGTATCCCAGGGGCCAGTGCTCTGCTTTGCCGGACCTCCGGGCACGGGCAAAACGTCCATCGGCCGATCCATCGCCAAGGCCCTGGAACGGAGTTTCATCCGCGTGTCGGTGGCGGGACTCCGGGACGAAGCGGAAATGCGGGGACACCGCCGCACCTACGTGGGGGCCATGCCGGGAAGGATTCTTTCCGAAGTCCGGCGCATAGGGGTAAACAATCCGGTGTTCATGCTGGACGAACTGGACAAAATCGGTCAGGACTTCCGGGGAGACCCCGCGTCGGTCCTACTCGAGGTGCTGGACCCCGAACAGAACAAACGCTTCCTGGACCATTACGTGGACATTCCCTTCGATCTGTCCCGCGTGATGTTCATCACCACGGCCAATGCCATCGAACGGCTGTCCCGACCTCTTCTGGACCGGATGGAGGTCATCCACTTTTCCAGCTACACCTTGCGGGAAAAGTCGTCCATCGCTTCGCATTATCTGGTTCCGCGCCAGCTCAAGGCCAACGGGTTGTCTCCCCGTGAGGTGGAGTTTTCAAGGGAGGCGCTGGACAAGATCATCGGCGACTACACGGACGAAGCGGGCCTCCGGAACCTGGAGCGGGAAGTGGGGAGTGTCTGCCGCAAGGTGAACCGCCTCCTGTTGCAGGACCGCCTCAGCCTTCCGAAAAAGGTGGAAGCGGCCGACGTGGAAGCGCTCCTGGGACCGCCGCGGTTTTCCCGGCTGTCCGCTTCCGATGCACGCGTTGCGGGCGTCACCACGGGGCTGGTATGGACGGAACACGGCGGCCACGTCATTTATGTTGAAACGGCCCGGATGAAGGGCCAGGGAAAGCTCATCATGACCGGTTCCCTGGGGGAGGTGTTGAAAGAGTCCGCCCAGACCGCCCTCAGCCACATTCGCAGCAACGCAGCCGAATTCGGCATCGATCCCGAATTTTTCGAAACGAGCGACGTCCACGTCCACATTCCGGCCGGCTCGATCCCCAAGGACGGTCCCTCCGCGGGGGTCACCATCGCCATGGCCCTGGTTTCGTTGCTCACCGGCAAGCCGGTGCGCAAGGGGGTCGCCATGTCCGGGGAGCTCACCCTGAGCGGCCGGGTGCTGCCCGTGAGCGGCTTGAGGGAAAAACTGCTGGCGGCGCAGCGTGCGGGTATCTCCACGGTGATCCTGCCCGCGGCCAACGCCACGGAGATCGCCGCTTTGGAACCCGACGTGCGTACCGCAACGAACATTGTCCAGGTGGAAAACTTCCGGGGAGCGGTACAAAACGCTTTGTCGGAATAGGGGGTTCCTATCCCCAATAATTCATGAGAGGGTCTTGAAAAAGGAAGCGTTACGAGTGACGGATGCCATGGCGGCCGTCCTTCACGATCCGCGCGATCCGGAAAGAACGGTCCATGCTCTTTCCACTCCGGTGATGCAGCGTATCTTTTCCATCGCGTTGGGGCACGAGGAGACCAACGACGCCGATACGCCGAAGGGCGACCCTGCGTTCAAGATCATGTCGGGGAGGCCCGCTAAACCAGCAATACAGGCTTGCCGCTTCCGGAGGTTTTTTCAGAGACGTTATTTAGAAAAGCGTCGATTGTTGACCGTAAGGCGCCAACTTCAACCACCTCGTCGAGCAGTCCCATCTCCAGCAATTTGTGTGGATCTTCAGCACCGCTCATCATTTCATGCATCGAATCGTTTTCCTTGTCATCAAAGCCGCGTGCGGCAAGTTTTTCAGCGACCCCTTTGCCGTAGATGGATATGACGGCTCCGGGCAGCGCAATGAAACCTTCCGGATCGAAGCCGGGGCCGGCCATGGCGTAAACACCGGCGGTATAGTTGCGGCGCATCACGACCGAGAGTCTGGGGACTGCTGCGTTGGCAATGGTTGAAAAAAGAAGGGATGCTTCCCTGATTACACCGGCCTGCTCAACCTGCGGCCCCACCATGAAACCTGCGTTATCGGCAAGGAAAACCATGGGGATTCCGAAAGCATCGCAGATGGATACAAAACGGGCCGATTTTCTACAGGATTCCGGAAAGAAAAGGCCACCGCGCACGGCCGAATTATTGGCGACAATACCGGTTACCCGCCCTTCTACTCTAATGAAACCGGTAATGAGCTCACGGGCAATCCCGGCTCTCGTTTCGATCAATGATCCGGCGTCTGCTATGCCCCGGATAACCGTATGAGCATCAAAAGCTTTATAAGGGGTTGCCGGAATGACCCTTTCGAGCGCTGCATTATCAAGCGCGGGCGGCACGGTTCCCGATTTCTTGTCCTGTGTCATGCAACCCAGATAATCTTTGACCCACGCAAAAGCCCCCTCCTCGTCCGATGCAACATGGTCGATTGAACCGGCTATGGAATAATGCATCCCAGAGCCGCCGAGTTCGGCGTAATTAACCGCTTTATCACAAATCTTTTCAACTACATCCGGTCTCCCGATACTCATTCCGGCCGACTCGACCATGACTGCCGCATCGCATAACGTTACCGGAAAGGTCAGCGTTGCACCGAGCCTGTTCAGGACCACGACAACCTGGGGAACTTTACCGGAAAGCCTGGCGTGGGTGGAATACATCCGGCCAACACCGTTCTTTCCAGCCAGAAGCCGTATCGGGTCTTTGGGAAAAGGGGTCTTGCCCGGCGTTTTATGCATGGCGGGAATATCCATGACAAAGACCACCGGAAATTTTTTCTCCAACGCTTTTTCAAGCAGCGCCAGATGGTCCTGAAGCACTTTGCAAGAGCTTTCGGGCGCTTCATCGGGCTCAATGAAAGAGGCCATGACATCGCAGCCATCCACTTTTCCGCACCCGGTGACGAAACCGTTGTTTTGGCCCGGATTGAATGGAATGAACGTATTTTTATCAAAACATTTTTCTATTCGTGCAGCTACAGTTCGGCCGATCATTGATATTCACCTCTCTTGCGCTCGGTGGTTATAGGTCGAGTAACTGCGGTCGAAAATATCCACATAGCTGGTTTCAGGAACAACGACAAGATCGGCTTATTTTTCTTTTCCCGGTTAGCATAAATGCCGCTTCGAGACCTGCAAGGGCACCGGAAAATTGCGCGGAAGCATCGTTGATGCCTCCTTTCATTATTTCCGGGTTTATCTCAACGCGCTCCGTTAGGGTCGCACGATCTTACATACCGCAAAATATCCTTCGCCCTCTCGGAGTACGGATTGATAACATCATAGTTTATTTCAAGATTATTCATGTATTGCAGAATAAATTCATGCCTGTTGTTGAGACCGAACGGAAGCACGCCGGAAAAGAAAAACCCCACCTTTTCGCACTGCTGTACGACAAACGGGGTGTGGGAGTCCTCCATGTCAAGGTGGAGAAAGATAGCGTCCACGCGTCGCAGGCAGAGAGCATGAACGACCGATTCCAGTTCATGCCCGATATCCTTTCCGATGACGGCAACCTCCACATCGGCAACATTAAGAACAGGGACTATCGCCGTATGAATCCGGCTTTGCCCGTCAATAGGCGAGGCGATCTTCTCATCGCAGTGCACGGATATTTTAAATGACCCGAACAAATCCAGTATGGTGTTCTTATGCCTCGAGGATGGATAGATAATACGTTCGGTTTCATCCGAAAGAGGCCGGTATAACAAAAGCCCGGTTTCCTTCTGCCCGACTTTCCCGGTGAGTGCTTTAAAATCAACATCATCGGGGAAAAGTCCGAGAAACAGACCGCATGCCACATACCCCATTGCATCCGACACCTTCTGCGAGCCGATGTGGCTTGTCACGGCCCTGCCCATGATACCATTCAGATTAAATTCCACTGCTTTCTGATAACAAAACTGCGTCAAAGCATTAAAAACACCTGACCTTCGATACTCCGGTTTCACAAAGGCGACGCCAATTTCGGCGATACGGTCCGTGCTGTTTTTGTATTTCAACGCTATGTGACCCAGGATTTCGCCCGAATCCTTACCGGTAGCGACAAAAGAGCGCAAGGTGCCGGCGTCGTTCAGTTCAATGATCTGTTCGGGATAATAAATATACGGCTCATAGGTGTAGCCGTAAGCCTTATAGGCGCACTTTGAGATTTCCAGCGCATCTTCGGACTTGAAAGCCCGAATCTCATATGCACTATTTCCCGTGGCGATAGCCCGGCCGCTTTTGATCAGCAGATCGTTCCCACTGCCTTCCAGGACGGCTTTTGTCCGGCTATCCTCGATCTGTTTGACCAGTGTGAGGGATTTACCCTCGCGGCCCAGGTTTTCAAACACAACATCGTCCATCATCTTTTTCATCAGAAAGACGCCCAGGCCATCAGCCGCCAGTTTTTCTTCAAGCTTCCCGGGATCATAGCCCTTAACTCTGTCCGGGCTGAAGGGCATCCCCTTTTCATGGATGGTGATAAAAAACTCCGTCTCGGTGAAATGGACCGACAGCTTGAACGTTGCATCAGCATCGCCTTCAAAGGCATGCTTGATCACATTCGTCAGCGCCTCTTCAGTCGCGACCTCAATGTCGTTGAGCGCCGGATCGGAAAATCCGCAGGAGGCTGCTATGGCGCGTATGAATGCAAGCGCAGGGCCCACAAACCGAACTTGGGAGGGAAGGGTAATAATGGATTCAACGGGTTTCATTATCTGTCCCCGAACACCGATGCCTTTTCCGGTGTTCCGTCATGCCGATATTACGCTCATATGAGGCCTGAGTGATAATTTTATGTCATTTCATCGGCGATAATGAAAATACCTTGAGGGAATTAAAGGCGTGCGGATGGAGGGTGCAATTTTTTACGAACCCGCAAGACTGGTGCCGGCGTGAGCTGTCTGTATCCGACTAATCTCCTTGTCTTTCCCCTCTTGCCGGATCCTGCGTGCCCTAAAAGCGGCAAAGCTGTCGGCGCCCCGCGGGCGGAACGGTTGGCCAGCCTTGCGGATCACTTGTCTCGGGGAACCACCGCTACGATCGCCGGCAGTTTGATGCGGATTCCCGGCACGGAAATACCTGCCATGGAATTCTGGGGGACCCATTTGCCATAGGCCAGATAGGAGAGCGAAGGGAACCGGACGGCGATCTGGGACTGATAGCCTCCATCGAGTACAATGGCTTGTTCGACGCCCAAATCGAGGTCCCGGATGAACAAAGCGTATTCCCACAGCGTATACCCGCCTTCGGAATAGAACACGAAGACGGAACCGTCCTTCCCGGTGGCCAGAATGGTCCTGTTCGCCACCAGATCGCTCCTGCGTACGCGCAGGTCACCTTTCCGGTCGAACAGCATCAGGGACTGCAGGGCGAACCGATAGCTCTGGCCGGTGAGGTCGGCGGTATCGTACTTCAGGTCGAGCAGCGCCACGCAAGGCGAGCCGTCGGGAGACTCCTTTTCCACGAACAGCCCCTTCCAGTTGGGAATGAAGGGTGTGCCCAGGTTGAGGCCGTCTTTTATCAGCAACCCCATGGGGTTGAGGCTTTCGTAGTATTGCCCCGCGTTGAACACCACCGGGGCCCCGGTTTTCCCGCTCCATTCCTCCACCGTCAGCGGATCGGAAGTATCCCCCTCGCCGAAACGAAACGCCTCGAACCGGTATTTTGTCGAGTCGATCTTGAGCACCACGCTGGTCTTGCTTCCGTTGCGGACGTAGGTGGTGTCCTCAATTCGTCCGAACCGGACACCGTCGGCCGCTTCACTCCAGGCAATGGAAGGGGCCGCGGACGAAACCGGTGCGATGAGCAGGGGGATCAGCACGGAGCAGAGGCCAATCACCGCCGTCGGCAAGGAACGGCGAATGCGGAGGAGAAATGTTCGCCGGTCGATCAGGGAATTGGGAATGCGGGATGATGATGACATCATGGTATTCGAGCGAATCCGGAGATCGTCACCCCAAGTCAAGGCAGTGTACCCGGGGCGGGTTTCCTCCGTGTCGGCGCTGGGGGAGAATTGTGCGGAGCGTAAGCGTCAGTCCGCATGGAGGAATTTGATGAGCACGGAATTGATGCTGCGATAGATATCTTCGTCAGTGCCGTAGACGTCTTCGACATCGGGATGGTCCACGAGTTTTTCGACCACGAACGCGGTAAGAAACAGAGCGATGAAGTTCGGGTTCTGGACGAGATTCCGAAAGGGCGCTATCCGGTAGTTTATATCGAAATCTTCCGATTTTATCAGTTCTTCACAACACATGGTAATCTGACGGACCAATTCTTTCCTATTGCCGGTGACCACTATTTTTTCATCGGTGAGTTTCTGAACCATCAGGTTCACGATCTCATCGAGGAACTTTCGCAAGTCCTGAAGCTGTCGATCGCGGTGGTAGTCCTTAGAAGAATCGAGCTTGCTCAACATCCGCTCCTCTCGGTAGTTAGTGGAAAAGTCCTTTGCCATCGCGGACCTCCTTTTCGTCGATCTGGCGTCGCCTCATGGAACTCCAAACAGGCTTCCCGGAACAAGTATATCCCTTCCGGTCGGGGAAGAGGCATAAAAAAACCAACGCTAAACAATTGTACGGGGAATCGGCCGGGATTGCAATGAAACTTTTCAATTCGATTCATATTTTTCGCGTCATTGTCCCAATGGACCTCCCTCGGGATATTTCTCTCTCAAGCGAGGAGAACGGCGCTCGCCGCTTTCAGCGGGCCAGGGATTCGCACACCAGAAGGGCGGTGTTCCCGGAGACGTGCAGAAGGATCGGCGTAACGATGCTACGGGAACGTTCGTAGCTCATGCAGAACAGTACCCCTCCCGCCAGCGCCGGCACGAAGGAAGCCGTATGAAATCCATGAAGAGCCGCGAACAGCAGTGCATTCAACGGAACCGCCGCCAGGGCCGGACAACGATTGCGCAAAGCTCCGTACAACCATCCCCTGAAAACCAGTTCCTCCACCAAGGGACCGTAGAGCAGAGCCATGAAAGCCGGGAAAGGGGCCATCGGAAACGGCAAGGCGGGGCAGTCGCCGGCCGAGCATCGGGCGACGAGAGGGGGGAGGTATATCGCGCACGCAGCAGCGCCGCACGCTGCGCCCCAATAGACCGCATGCCGTACGCCTCTCGTCCATGTGCCCGGATGCAGACCCAGCGCGTGCCCTCCCAGACCCCGTCCCCGCAGAAAGACCATCAGCAGTACTCCGTCCGAGGTTCGGGCAAGGAAGGTGACGAGCACAATTCCGCGTTCCCCGATACCGGGAAAAAGACCGGCGGCGAACGCCAGCGCTGCTTCCAGCAGGGCCAGTACGAGAAAACAACCGATTCCGTATCGAAAGGGAATGGGCCAGGGGGGGAGCGGCTCGGCGCGCGCGGTTACCGGTTCCATGATATCCACCCGTGGGCGATCAGCGCCCGGAGCGCCTTGTCACATATATAAGGATGGGGATGGCCGGTGCACAGCGCGGCCAGACGCTTCCCGGCCGCCGGTTCCGATCGTCGGGATAGCCCGTACACAGCGGCCGAGACAACGACCGTGGCCGGGTCCCGGCTCAATTCGAGCAGCGCATCCAGAGCGTCGGGACGGTCGACCGCCCCCAACGCCCCAGCCGCATGAACGCGGGTGCGGAGATCGCCGCTTCGCGCGAGGACGGCCGGGGAAGGAGTATCTTTCGCCGTGATTCGTCCGGGTTCCCCGCTTCCCGACAGCGGCCCGTCCCGGCCATCGGGAATGAACAGCGCCGCCGCAACGGCAATTCCCACTATCGCAGCCGCCAGAACCGCACGCGAACGAAAACCGAGCGGCCGCAGGAGAAAACGGAACGTGTACCCCACGATCATCAGGAAAAACAGGGGAAGGAGCGCCACCAGGCTGAAGAGTACAAGCCGCTTTACTCCTCCCGAAGGGTCCCCCGCATGGTCGAAAACGTCACGAACGTGAGGATCGGACGGGGAAAACGGAATCCCGGTCCCGCCGCCTCGGACCGCGAACGAGAAGGAATCATCCGGGTTTTTCCTGAAAAACACGTCGGCGGCGCTATCCATTCCACTTCCGGCGGCGAACAGTATTCCGTAGGGGAGAAGTATGCGTTTGAATCGTTCCCGGTCCGGGGAGGTGAATGAATCGCCGTCGAATCCCGCGAGCAGAAAAGGTTTCTGACCTGCCGACTCCAGCGGGCGGGCCGCATCCACGGTCCCTCGATAGTAGGCTTCCGTAATGAGGCGACCGGGCCCGTTGGACAGCAGCACAATGTCCCGGAAGGAGGTGAAGTCCCGTACTCCCGCGCACCAGCCGACCCACGCCACAAGCAGCACGACCGAGAACGCGACTATCCGGGAGACGTCGCGACCGAAGACTCCCCGCAGAAGTGTCGGGAAACGGGCCGGTTTCTCCGTCTCCGTGTTGCGGGCCAAACCGGTGTCGGTAGACTTTACACTTTTTTTACTCCCGTTGTTCGCCGAGTCGATGTGCCGAAGAAAGTTTGCTCCGGGCTCATGGCCGGGGAGCCACGCTCCCCACTGAGTAAGCAGGGCGGCCAAGAGGGGGGAAACAACGATGCCGGCGGTGAAGAGAAGGTCGATCCGCCCGAAATGCACTACAAGCAGCAGCAATCCGGCGGACAAAACGGTGAGAAGCACCATCGCGGCGGATCTTGGGCGTGGAAAGTGCATGGCCGTCATGCAGAGGAGCAGTTCCAGCATGGTGATGCCGATGCCGAGGGTGACCGTATAGAAGCTCCCGCTGAGGAGGCAGGAAGCCGTTGTCGGGTCGGACAAGGACGGAAGCGGAAAGTAGCCGGCTCCGGCGGCGAGCCTCAGACGCACGTGCTCCCTTTCGGCGAATATCCGCACCAGACGCGTTCCCAGCACGGTAAAGAGGGTGACGTTCAAAATGAGGAATGAAAAAAAGGGCCGCCGCACACGGATTCCTTTGCCAATTCTGCACGTGTGGTATTAGAGTAATGATCCGTTCTCACCAGCCCCTTATCATGGTCCGCGGCCGACTGCAACGAATCGCCGGTCTGCTGACGGATGCAGGGATCGGGAGTTTCGTCGTGGAGGAAAGCAAAGCCCCCCTGGACAATCTCAGGTATTTTGTCGAGTGGGGGGGCCGGAATTGGGAGATGCTCCTGCGCCACGCACTGTCGAACGGTGTCGGTGGGGACCTCCGGGGCAAGCGGGTGCTGGAAATCGGTTTTCGTTCCGGGAAAATGTCCAGCCTGTTCGCGCTCATGGGGGCTGACGTGGTGGGGCTCGAGGTGCGTCCCAAGCCCACGCGAAAAGCTCGGAAAGAGGCGGAAACCTGGGGCGTCGGCGACCACACCCTTTTTGTCCGCTACGACGGGAACCTGGACGCGATCCGCGACGAAAGTTTCGATCTGATTTTCACCAAGAGCGTTCTGGTCGTACTTCCGGATATGGAGTCGTTTCTTGCGAAACTGCGGGAAAAGCTCAAACCCGGAGGCAGGTGCCTGTTTCTGGAAAACGGCCTCGGTCCGTGGCCCGTGCGCGTTTGGCGGAGATTATGCGGGCCGCGATGGGAAAACGTCACTCCGCACTATTTCACTTCCTCCGACGTCGAAATGGTCTCCCGCTATATTCCCATCGAAAAAGTTCGTCGAACGTTCCTTCCTCCCGTCTGCATGATAATGGCCCGCAAGGAGCAGTAACGGCCCAGCCGACGGGCCGCCCTTCCCCGGCAGCGCCTCCCCGACCGGCCCTTACTTCCCGAGAATGCCGCGGACCGTTCCTATAATGACCTTCAGATCGCTTCCCACCGAGCTTGTTCGCGCATATCGCAGCGATATGGCGATTTTCTCCCCCATGATTCTTTCGGTATAAAGACGTTCGGGGCGCGGAGTGGCGGCCAGCATCTCGCTTTCGCGGCGATACGCCAGGGATGCCGGATCGGTAATGCCCGGGCGAAACGCCAGAATCGCCCGCTGCTCCTCGGTATAGAGCCGTACGTACCGGCCGACTTCCGGACGCGGCCCCACGATGGTCATGTCCCCGGTTATCACATTGAAAAACTGGGGGAGTTCATCGATCTTGAAAAGTCTCAGCATCCGTCCGATTCGCGTGATTCTGGAATCTCCGCCCACGGTGATGAGCGACCCCGAACCGTCTGCGTTGCTGCGCATGCTCCGGAATTTGACCATGCGAAACAGCCTCCCATCTCTTCCCACGCGCTCCTGCCGGAAAAAAGGAGCGCCGGGGGTTTCGAGCCTTACGGCCAGGGCCGTGAGGAGGAAAAGGGGGCTGAGGAGAAAGAATGCGGGGAAAGCGACGGCCAGATCGAACAGACGTTTTTTTTCCATGGCGGATACCGGACGCTCCTCCATTCAGGCGGACGCCGACCGGCCTCCCCCGCGCGAATGGCGTTTGAGGATACCGGTAACCGCCGCGATCACCCGTTCCACGTCTTCGTCCGTCATGCCGGGGTAAATGGGGAGACTCACCACCCTGCGATAGCAGTCGAGGGATACCGGAAAGTCTTCCGGTTTGTATCCCAACCGGTCCCGCCAGTACGGATGAAGGTGAAGGGGAATGAAATGAACGCTGGTACCGATCCCCTCCTCCGCCATCTTCTCGATGAAACCGTTTCGATCGATGGTGAGCCGGTCGAGGTCCAGTTGTATGACGTAGAGATGGTAGGAATGCACGTCCCGCGGACGGACCGCGCGGGGAACCTTCAGGGGGAGGTCGACGAAGGCCCGGTGGTAACGTTCGGCGATGGACGTTCTGACGCGGTGAAATTGTTCGGTTTTACGCAGCTGGTGGATGCCGATGGCAGCGTTGATGTCCGCCATGTTGTATTTGAATCCCGCTTCGACCACCTCATAGTACCACTTGGGACGGGATGAGGTGTAGCGGTCGAAAGCGTCCCGGTCGATTCCGTGCAGCCGCATGGTCTTTATGCGGGCGGCCATGCTGTCGGAGACCGTTGTGACCATTCCCCCCTCGGCCGTCGCCAGCGGTTTGGTGGCGTAGAAGCTGAACGCCGCCGCGTCCCCCAGCCTTCCGGCCGGAACGCCTTTATAGGTACAGGGCAGGGAGTGGGCCGCGTCTTCTATGACGGCGATTCCCTTCCCGGCGCACACTTCCCTGATGGGGTCCATGTCGCAGGCCTGCCCGCCGAAGTGGACGGGGATGACCGCTTTGGTCTTCGGGCCGACGGCCTTTTCCACTTCACGGGGAAGAAGAGTGAAGGTGTCGGCGTCGATGTCGACGAATACCGGACGTGCTCCTAGATAGGCCGCGGCTTCGGCCGTGGCCGTGAAGGTGTATGCGGGAACGATCACCTCGTCCCCGGCCTTCACGCCGGCGGCTTCCAGTGCCAGGTGCAGGGCGGCCGTGCCCGAACAGACCGCGAGAGCGTAGGGGACTCCGATATAACGGGCGAACTCCGTTTCAAACGTCCGGACCTTCGGCCCCGTGGTGATCCAGCCGGATCTGAGCGCATCGGTCACCTCATCGATTTCCTCCCGACCGATGCTGGGGAGCGCGAACGGCAGGGTGCGGGCCGACATGATGGTAATCCTCACAGTTTCCTGTTGTTGGTTCGAAAAGAGCGAGTGGGTCGCTCGGGTATTTCCTCATAGAGTCTTTTCTCTCCTGATTTGTACCGTTTCCGTTCCCGATTTGCAACCGACGAAAACGGGGGAAGGGCGTTTTTGAAAACCGGGCCGCGGAATCCGGAAGCGCGGAAAGCTTCTCCTGAAGAGCCTTGTTGATTTATTCGCTTATTTTTCTTTACAGCTCCCCATGGAAGACTGCAATTTCCTGTTGCTTTGGAAATAAATCCATTTTATTGGGTAAATAACGGAAGCAATTCGGGGAGAGAGGAAGCGGGGAAGAGGAATGTGCGATGTCGGTAGACTTTACAACTTTGTCTGTATGGTTTCCCGCATTTCGACTGACACTGGAGACAGTTTGTTTAAGTGTTCGATATATTTAAATAATATTCCGATGAAGTGGTTGCACGTTTTCTGGCATTCAAGTTGCAAACATTAACTACAAAAACATTGAGACGTAAAACCGTCGGTTGAAAGAAGGGAGAACGCCATGAATAGAAAATTGAACGTTGTATTAGGTGTGTTTCTCGCCCTGCTGTTGGTTCATACGGTGGCCATGGCGGACATGATAACTTTCGAGGATGGGACGTATGCCAGCGGCGATGTCATCTCCACTATAGGAATCCCAGGAAGCAACGATGTGACGATTTCTACGAGTTCCGGGAGCGCTACCATCGCTCAGGTGGGGGGGGCGACGATCGAATCGTTCTCCACAAGCAAACCGAACACCACGATAGATACGCCGATAGGAACGGGTTCCGCGCCGGTGGGTAATTACTTCCTGAACGATGAGCACTTTGTTTCCGGAGAGACCACGCACACCTGGGTGGCGGCGAACTATGTGTTCGACTTCGCTAACCCGATCACGAGCATCGGCCTCGATGTTTATGACTATGCCGACAACCATGCCTACGGACAGAAAGCGGCAGTGACGCTGACGCTCTATGACGACCACGACGGTACGGGCAACGTTCTGGGCACCGACGAGTGGATCTTCGACTGGACCGGTATTTACAACATGTCCGTGCCCGTGCAGATCTATCATAACGGTTCGCTTACCTCGACCTACTTTATCGACGGTGGCATCCAGTCCTTGCTCGTCAACGGCGGATTGGACGTCCTCGGTTACAGCGCTACACTGGTGTTCGGAGTCCCGGACATTGGAGTCGGCGTGGACAACATCGCTTTTGAAAATTATATCGGGAATACCCCGGTCGATCCCGAGGACCCCGTTGATCCGGTAAATCCCGTTCCCGAACCGGCCACCGTGCTCCTTATTGGAGCGGGTCTCCTGGGGTTGGGGTTGATGAGGAAGTACATTCACTGAGCTAGCCGCTGGAACCGACAGAAAACCACGAAAGCAGAGTGGGGCCGAAAGGCCCCACTCTGCTTTTTGCTTTCGTCGAAACAAACTCAAGTGAACGGGTACGGCAGCCGATATAGGCAAAAACGGACCGCTCGCCGCGGTGATGGAGAACTATTTGTGAAGGGCGATGAAGCAATACAAGTCTGCCACATCGTGAAACGATTCGGCGACCAATCCATACTCGAAGATGTCACGTTCTCTGTCCGCAGAGGCAGCATCACTTCCCTTATCGGGAAAAGCGGCTCGGGCAAGAGTCTGATCCTCAAACACATCATCTCCCTGCTGAAGCCGGATTCCGGAACTGTGCTGGTCAACGGAGTGGACGTCGCCAGTGCGAGTCGAAAGACGTTGTCGGAACTCCGATCGCAAATCGGATTTCTCTTCCAGGGGAGCGCTCTTTTCGACGGAATGACGGTGTTCGAAAACATCGCGCTTCCTCTGCGCGAACGGAAAAATGCCGACGAGGAAGAGATCGCCCGGCGAGTCCGAGAGCAGGCGCGGCAGCTGGGAGTGGAGAAATCGCTGGACCTCCATCCGCCGGAACTGAGCGGCGGCATGAAAAAGCGGGTGGGATTGGCCAGGGCTCTCGTTACCGGGCCCGACATCGTGTTGTTCGACGAACCCACCACCGGCCTCGATCCCCTGCGGAGGAACGACGTCCACAGCCTTATCGCGGAGAGCCACCGGCTTTTCGGCTTCACCGCCCTTGTCGTGAGCCACGACATCCCGGAAGTGTTCGACATCTCCGACTCCGTGGTCATGATCGATCAGGGGCGGGTGGCGATGTCGGGTTCCCCTTTGGATTTCCTGAGGAGCCCCCTTCCCGTGGTGTCGAATTTTCTGGAGGGCACCAGGGGTGACCGGGACACATCAGCCGGTCTCATGGTCCGGTCGGAATTCGAGAAAAGGCTTCGTGAGGAGTACGCCCGCGCAATCCGGTACGGGAAACGGTTCTGTCTGGTCACTCTGGGTATGGGCGCTCATGACGGGGAGGTTCATTCCAGGGACCAAGGGGCCGTGGATGCCGCCGCGATGGCGGGGATGCTGAAGGAATGCACTCGATCGAGCGATCTGCTGGCTCGCTACGACGAAGAAAGCTTCATCCTTCTCCTTCCGCATACCTCCCTGGAGGGCGCGGACATTATGGGGCGCAGGCTGCGCTCCGTGCTCGGCAGCGGCCTCAAGCATCCGGACGGGACCGGTCCGGAGATTTTTTTCGGGATGAGCGAATTCGACGGCGAGAAAAGCTGGGAAGACATGGTTCGCCAATCGTTCTCGGACATGACGAATCCGCCGCACGTCTTCGCTTCCGTCACGGAATCGAAGAGGATGCCCCTCCGGCCGATGTGACGAGGGAGCAGCCGGCGCTCGCATGGTTCATCACGGTTCCGGGAGAATCCCGGAATTCCCGCCAATACGAATCCCGAAATAAAAAAAGCGCCGCCGCAAACCATGCGGCGACGCCTTGAAAAGCACGTTCTTTGGTTTCAGGCCACGCGTTTTTCCCGCGTTGCGATAACCACTTCGGCCGCCCGCGCTGCGGCGCTCGAAGCCTGCGCCACCGACTCCGGAATGTCCATGGGGGCTTGGGCGCATCCGCACACGAAGATTCCTTCCCGGCTCGTGTTCAGCGGGTCCACCGAACTGGTCCGGATGAAACGGTACTCATCGAGTTCCACATCGAGGACCTCGGCGAGTTTTTCGATTCCGGCGGGGGGCACGCAGGCGGTGGCCAGCACCACCATGTCGACCTCCATGGATTTCACCTGCCGCTCGCGGGTATCTTCGTACCAGACGAGAGGATTATGGTTTTCGCCCTCGGTAATTTCGGCCACCCGGCCCCGGATGTAGGTAATGCCGCTGTCGCGGCCGCCGCGCACCTTGTACTCCTCAAATCCCTTGCCCACGGCGCGGATGTCCATGCCGAAGACGAAGGATTGCGTGCGATGCTCGTGCTCGCGGGCGATGATGGCTTCCTTGACCGAATGCATGCAGCAGTAGCCGGAGCAGAAAGAATTGAAGCGAAAGTCGCGGCTGCCCACGCACTGGATGAACGCCAGCCGAGTGGCCACGTCGAAGTGAGCCGCCACCGCTTCCAGTTCATGGAGCCGTTTCTCCGAAGCCGTGTGTTCCCGTGAAGCGTTGAGCAATTCCTGCTCGTCCGGCGAAAGGCCGCCCTCCCCGCCCTCGGCCTTCTTCTCCAGGTCCGCGGCCGGTACTTGAGCCTTCTTTTCCAGCCGCTCGACATTCTTGGTCGATTTGGAAACCTTTTTCTTGAGTTCCTCGATTTCCACCTCGGCCTTCATGTCCGAAGGCCGGTCCAGGTGTCCGCCCGTGGGACCGCTGGCGCTCAGCAGCCGCTCGAATTCCATGGCGGTGACCACGTTGTCGATTCTTCCGTAGCCGTACTCGGGAATAATGGAGGGATCGAACACGTCGTAGCCCGTGGAGACGACGATGGCGCCCACCTCAAGGGTGACGATGGTGTCGGTCTGTTCGAAATCAACCGCCCCGGCCTGGCAGACCTTGGCGCACACGCCGCACTTTTTCCCCTGGCCCAGTTGGCGGCAGTGTTCGGCATCGATGGTGAAGACGGAAGGGATTCCCTGAGCGAAGTACTTGTAAATGGCCTTGCGCTCTCCAAATCCTTCGTTGTAGGCATCCACGACCGACGTAGGGCACTTTTCGGCGCACGATCCGCATCCCGTGCAGCGGCTGTCGTTTACGTAGCGTGCCTTTCTGCGTACGGTGACCGTGAAGTTCCCGGCGCTGCCCTCGATCTTCTCCACCTCGCTGTAGGCCATCAACTCAATGTTGGGATGCCGACCGGCATCCAGCAGCTTCGGCGAGAGAATTCAGATGGCGCAGTCGTTGGTGGGGAAGGTCTTGTCCAGTTGAGCCATCTTCCCGCCGATGCTGGGAAGCTTCTCCACCAGTTTCACCTTGAGTCCCATTTCCGCCAGATCCAGAGAACTCTGAATGCCGGCGATGCCTCCGCCTATTACCAGAACATCCTGACTCACGTCTTATGCCTCCAAAAGATTTTCCGCCAAAAGGTCCGTCAGTTCCTTCACCTCGATACCGAGATCGAAGGACTTGTTGGAACAGCTGAAATGAATGGCGCACTTGGGGCAGGCCGTGACGATGGTTTCCGCTCCCGTGCTCTTTGCTTCCTCCAGCCGTTCCACCTGGATGGACTTCGAACAGCTCGTGCAATTCATCCAGGCCGAGGTGCCGCAGCACACGCCGTTTTCCCGGTTGCGTTCCATTTCCACCAGTTCCACGCCGGGAATTTTGCGGATCAGCTCCCTCGGCTGCTCATAGATGTGGCTCATGCGGCCCAACCGGCATGGATCGTGATAGGTGACCTTCTTCCGGGCCGGCTTCAGCTTCAGTTCTCCGTCGGCGCTGGAAAGCAAATCGTTGATTTGTACGATTTCCACTCCCAGGTCCCCCACATAGCGTGGGTAGTATTCCCTGAACGTGTGGTAGCCCTCCGGACAGCTGAAGACCACCCGTTTGACTCCCGATTTCCGGATCGTGTCCGCGTTGCGCTGCGCGAGTTTCTTGAACGTCTCTTCGTCGCCGTTCCACAGGGCATCGTGCCCGCAGCACCGTTCGTCCGGGCTGACCAGCGGTTCTATCCCCATGGCATTGAGGAGCTTTACCACGTTGCGCGCACCATTGACGGCCCCGGCCTCGATGTCCCGGAACACGATGTCGAAATAGGGACGGCAGCCCACGAAGTACATCGTGTCGCCGGCGGGATTGACCCGAACGGACCCGTCGATCCAACCGATTCGGTTCTGCCTTTGATCGCTGCAGTGCAGGGCCATGATGGACTGCATGATGCCGTGATGGGCGGGCGTGCCGGTGATCCCCCGCAGCGTGGCTTCGTCGCGGATAAGGCGGATGAACTCGGGAAAGTTGATGTTGGCCGGGCATCGTTCGAAACACCGGGAGCAGGTGAGGCAGCTCCAGATGGTTTCGTCGGAGATGTCTTCCAGATCGTAGAGGCTGCGCTCCACGATGAGTCGGGGGGAGAAATCGGGAAATACCCTGCTCACCGGACAGCTGCCGGTGCATACGCCGCAATCCAGACAATAATACGTCTGGGTCTGTTCGATCAGTCGTTCGATGACGCTCATATCAAGCCGCCTTGGCATGGGACGGCCCGAGGGAGCGCACCTGATCGGTGAACTGGCGAGCCGTTTCGGCAAATTTAGGACCTTCCGCGGAGGAGATCCATTCCAGTTTCACCCGGCCTTCTTCGATTCCCAGCACGCTCAACAGGTCTTTGACCTGTTCCATGGTGGCCTTGCACTTAACATTACCATCCAGGTAATGACAGTCGCCGATGTGTCAGCCGGCCACCAGCACGCCGTCCGCCCCCTTGGCGAACGAACGCAGGATGAAGTTGGGGTTGATCCGCCCTGTGCACATGACCCGGATGATCCGCATGGAGGCGGGATACTGCAGCCGGCTCACGCCCGCCAGATCCGCGCCGGCGTATGCACACCAGTTGCAGCAGAACGCCAGGATTTTGGGAGCAAATTCATCAGACATATTCAATTCCGTATATGAGGAATGGTTCGTTTCGCCGCGAGTCGTCATCCTCGACAAGAGTTAGACCGAAGATATCATTCACAGGTTGAGTTTTCTGTTTTTTTTATGAACAGAATAAGCGCAGAGAGTACACTATACGGAGGCGGGGGGAATCTGTCAAGCAAGGTTTAATTAAGTGATATCGCGTGTTTTATCGGTAAGTATTCCACTCCGACGCCGGATGTTTCGCCACGGTTCACGATTGATTTACCGTTCTTGCAGGGGCAAATGGCCGTTTGTCCCATCGTTAAGCAGCATACGACGTCACCCGTTCAGCTCCCGCTCCAGCAGGGAAAAAAAGGGCGTCCGACCCAACCGCTCCCGCCACGGACGATGGCCGCACCGGTCCAGCAGATGGAAGCGGAACGTTTTTACCACGCGGCTCAACGGTTCCTTCACGCCTTCCGGCGGGTGCGGATCATACGCACCATGGATCGCAACCACCGGACAATCGATCCGTTTCGCCCGGTCCAGCAAGGCTCCGCTCCTGCGTAGTTCGGCAGCCTCCGTCCATACCCCGGCGAAGACGTCCGGGCTCGCAACGACGGCGACGGATTCGTCCGGTTCGTCCGGCAGTGGATCGAAGGAATCGGTTTTGGCCGCCAATGCTCCCAACCGATCCAGGGCTGCCTGTTTTCCCTGCGTCCCCTGCGTGCCCAGGATTTCCACGGCTCGATTGAATTCGAGCCGCTCCGATTCGTCGAGGCGGGACAGCCTGTTCGCCTGAACCTTTGCGGCATATTTTTCCTCGAACGGCCCACTCGACACCAGAACAAGCTGTTTCACCAGTGCGGGATACCGAGCCGTAAGGAGAACGCAGAGCCAGGCCCCCCAGGAATACCCGATAAGCGACATTGGAATATCGCCGTTCTCTTCCAGGACCGATCGTAGTTCCTCAATCTGTCCGTTGACGGACGCCGCCGTCTGCAACGGTTCCAGAACCCCCCGGCGGGAACCGAGCCGGCGGGCCACTTCGGCCATCTCGCCTGCGGCACCGGGGCCTCCGTGCACGACCGCAACCGAAAACGGCGCAGCCCCATACTTCCGCTTGTTCGATCGTTCCATTATTGTGTCGGTATTCTTTACAGTTTTTGTTTTTTCCGGAATGTCGCAGCCTTACCCGCAAAGCACAAAGTAATCATATGGCACGTTCGGTCCGGAAGCGCAACCGATCGAGCCCGTCTTTCTGCCGTCGGAATGGACTCGTTTCTTTTTGACAATGCTGGTATGGTTGGTTAGAAAGAATTTGTCGGCCAAAAACGGGGAAGAGGAGGAAATTCATCGTGAAAATCAAACGCATTGCACATATCGGCGTGGCCTGCATGAACAATGAGTCCGTGAAGAAACTCTACGTGGACGGCCTCGATCTCAATCTGGACCGTGAAGAAGAGGTAGGGGAACTGAAAGTCTCCTTTGTCCCGGTGGGCGAAACGAACATCGAGCTGGTCCAGTCGACGCGGGAAGACGGCGTCATCGCCAAGTTCGTGGGAAAGAAGGGCGAAGGCATCCACCACATCGCCTTTGAAGTCGAGGACATCGAAGCAGCGCTTGCGGAACTGAAGGCCAAGGGCGTGCAACTCATCGACGAAAAGCCCAAACCCGGCGCCCATAACGCGCGAGTGGCGTTCCTCCACCCCAAGGCGACGCACGGAGTGTTGCTGGAGCTGGTTGAATATCCCAAGGGTCATTAGCATATTGTATATTGGGTAAGTATGAAGAGGAGAAAAGCCTCTTGGATACGTTTTTTCAAGACGAGGACGAGGATTGCCATCATGTGGGAATACACCGAAAAGGTGAAGAATTATTTTGAAAATCCCAAGAACGTCGGGGAAGTGGACAATGCCGACGGGGTAGGGGAAGTCGGATCGCTGGCCTGCGGCGATGCACTGCGGTTGACGTTCAAGCTGGACGACGGAGGGCGCATCGAGGACGCCAAGTTCCAGACCTTCGGCTGTGCCAGTGCCATCGCTTCCTCGTCGGCGCTGACCGAGATGATCGTGGGCAAGACGCTGGAAGAAGCCGCCAAGATCACCAACAAGGACATCGTGGATTACCTCGGTGGGCTGCCCAAGGAGAAGATGCACTGCTCGGTCATGGGCATGGAAGCGCTCCAGGCGGCCATCGCCAATTACCGGGGCGAAAAGCCTCCCAAGGAGGAAGGGGAGGTCATCTGCAAGTGCTTCGGCATCACCGACAGGGAAATCGAACGGGTGGTGCGCGAAAACAAGCTGACTACCCGTGAGGAAGTGACCAACTATACCAAGGCGGGCGGCGGCTGCGAGTCGTGCCACGAGAAAATCCAGGCCATTATCGATCGTGTGCTGGAAGAGCAGAAGTCGGAAGATCTTCGCCGTCAGGTGAAGACCGGCCGCAGGCTCACCAATATCCAGAAGATCAAGCTGATCGAGGAAACCCTGGAACGGGAAGTGCGGCCCGCCTTGGAATCCGACGGCGGCAGCATCGAACTGATCGACGTGGACGGCAATACGGTCTATGTGGCCCTGCGCGGAGCCTGCTCTTCCTGCAGCGCGGCACAGGTGACGCTCAAGGACTACGTCCAGGCCAAGCTGCGGGAACTCGTCACCGACGATCTGGTGGTTGAGGAGGCACGATCATGAAAACCGTCTATCTCGACAACAACGCCACCACGCGCACCGCTCCCGAAGTGGTGGAGGCCATGCTGCCCTACTTCCACGATCTGTACGGGAATCCGTCCAGCATGCATTCGTTCGGGGGCCAGGTGGCCAGGGAAGTGGAGAAAGCCCGGGAAAGCGTAGCGGCACTCCTCGGCGCGCAGCCCGATGAGATCATCTTCACCAGCTGCGGCACGGAGAGTGACAACACATCCTTCTGGGCGGCGCTGGAGTCGTATCCCAATCGCCGCCACATCGTCACCACACGGGTGGAACACCCGGCGGTGCTCAACGTGGCCAAGTTCTGGGAAAAGAAGGGCTACCGGGTCACCTATCTGCCCGTGGACCGCGAAGGCAACCTGGACATGGCGGCGGCCGAGGCGGCCATCACCGAGGACACGGCCCTGGTAAGCATCATGTGGGCCAACAACGAGACGGGCGTGATTTTCGACGTCGAGCGGCTGGCCGAAAAAGCCAAGGCCAAGGGCGTGACGTTTCATACCGACGGCGTCCAGGCGGTGGGGAAAATCCCGATCGACATGGCGGGCAACCACATCGACCTGCTCTCCCTTTCCGGACACAAGCTGCACACCCCCAAGGGCATCGGCGTGCTTTTCGTCCGCAAGGGAACCCGGTTCGCTCCGCTCATGATGGGCGGGCACCAGGAGCACGGCCGCCGCGGCGGCACGGAGAACGTTCCTTACATCGTGGGCATGGGAGTCGCGAGCCGGCTCGCCGCCGCGCACATGAAAGAGGAAAACACCCGCGTCAAGGCGCTGCGCGACAGGCTGGCCGAGGGCATATTCGCGTCCATTCCCAACGTGTATCTGAACGGGAACAAGGAACACTCGCTGCCCAACACCGTGAACGTCTCCTTCGAATTCGTGGAGGGCGAATCCATCCTCCTGCTACTGAACAATCTGGGCATTTGCGCTTCTTCCGGATCGGCCTGCACGTCCGGGTCGCTGGAGCCTTCGCACGTCCTGCGGGCCATGGGGGTTCCCTTCACCGCGGCCCACGGGTCCATCCGTTTCAGCCTGAGCATCTACAACACGGAAGAAGAGATCGATTTCGTGCTGGAACACCTGCCGGGCATCATCGAGCGTCTGCGCGCCATATCGCCTTTCTGGAGCGATCACCTCAAAAGGGCGGCTCGCTGATGGACGTGCGGGCATGATAAGCGTTTCGACGAGCTGGTGTTCCGAGCAGGCACGGGACGGCGACGATTTGTTGCGCGCGTTGGAACAGGTCGGCGCCGACGCAGTGGAGCTGGAATACCGCATCACGAGTCCGTTGTGGAACGAAGCGTACCCCGCTTTCAAAGAGCGGCGCTTTACGGTGAGTTCCATCCACAACTACTTTCCCCTGCCCACGGAATTCGGCCTGGAAAGGGCTTCCGGCGATTTGTTCAATCTCGCCTCGGAAGACGGTGACGTGCGGGACAGGGGAGTGGAACTGACCGTTCGTACCATGGAACAGGCCAACGATCTGGAAGTGGAACGTGTGGTGCTCCACTGCGGCTACCTCGAAAACATGGTCCCCTTGAGCAACGAACTGCGGGCCGTGGTGGAAAAGGGGGATGCCAAGGCCAAGGGTGTTCTGGCGGAACTGCTGGAGGACCGGGCACGGAAAGGACGCCGGGGAATGGACCGGCTCAAGTTCAGCCTGGAAAAGCTGCTGGGGAAAGCGGAGCGGCTGGGCGTGAGGCTGGGACTGGAAAACCGGGACTGGATTCGCCAATTGCCGGACATCGAGGAGATGGGGACGTTGCTCGACCTCTTCGACGGGGCGCCCGTCGGCTTCTGGTTCGACGTGGGCCACGGGGTCAAATTCGAACGCTACGGCATCTGTGCCGCCCGCGACTGGCTGGAACGCTTCGGCAAGCGGCTGCTCGGCGTACATGTCCACGACGTGGAACATTTCAAAGACCATCTGCCGCCGGGCAAGGGGGACGTCGATCTGGCGGCGCTGTTCGCCGGAGTGGACGGTTCCTTTACGCGAGTGGTGGAAATACTGCCGGGCACGAGCGCCGGGGACGTGCGCGAGGGGATTGAAGTAACACGCGAATTATTCAGGGTAAAGGTTCCAACGGGCGGGAGTCGGAAGCAATGAACGTCCTGGTGGTCCTTGGACATCCGGACGAAAAGAGTTTCAATCACGCCATTGCCGGGAGGGTGGTCGAAGAATTGAAAAACCTCGGCCATGTCGTGCTGACGCATGACCTGTATCGAGAGCGCTTCGATCCCGCTCTTTCGGCCCATGAGATCCCCCGCAGTGCCGCACTTGAACCGACCGTTGCCCGGCACTGCGAAGAGCTTGCCGCGGCGGACGGCATTGTCGTGATACACCCCAACTGGTGGGGGCAACCCCCGGCGGTGCTCAAGGGGTGGGTGGACCGGGTGATCCGGCCCGGAGTGGCATATGAGTTCAGGGAAGGAGACCAGGGAGAGGGCGTACCCGTAGGATTGCTGAAAGCAAAGGCGGCCGTGATCTTCAACACGTCCAACACCCCCCGGAGTCGGGAAACGGCCGTATTCGGCGACCCCCTGGAAACGTTGTGGAAGAATTGCATCTTCGGATTGTGCGGGATATCCACCGTTCATCGCCGGACATTCGGAGTGATGGTCACCAGTACCGCACAGGAGCGGGCATGCTGGCTCGATGAAGCAGGGCGGATGATTTGGGACGTCTTCCCGAAGCACGGCGGATAAACTCCTTGCCTCATCACCGCATCCAAGCGGGAATACTGCTCCGGTGCGGGTGAGAGAGAAGGAAAGCGGAATGGATCAGGGATTTACGCTGTGGCTTACCGGTCTTTCCGGCGCGGGCAAAACCACCATCGCCGGACTGGTCGAAGAGCGATTGCTGGAACTCGGCCTTCTGGCGGAAGTGCTCGACGGCCGGGAAGTTCGAAAGATGATGGGTCCGGACCCCGGCTTCGGCCCGGAAGCGCGCGAGCTGCAGGCGCGGCGGCTGACCTACGTATCGGCCCTGCTCAATCGCAACGGCGTGATTTCGATCGTAGCGGCCGTTTCCCCGATCAAATCCGTGCGCAACACGGTGCGCAGCCAGCTTCCGTTGTTTCTGGAAGTGTTCGTGGACTGCCCCATCGAAGTGTGCCGGCAGAGGGGTGCCGACGGCTTGTACGCAAGGGCCGGGAAAGGCGAAATCACTCAGGTGGCCGGGCTGGATTTTCCCTACGAACCGCCGGATAAACCTGAAGTGGTGGTTCACACCGATCGGGAAACGCCCCAGGAAAGCGCGGTGCACATTCTCCGCACGCTGGAGATTCTCTCGCTCATTCCCTCCTCCGGAGAAACGGATTACAGCGGTGAGGACGAAGAGATCATCAAAAGGCACCTCACCGACCTCGGCTACCTTTGAGTTCCCCGCTCTACATTCCCGGAAAACCGCGTCCGCGCCGATTGGCGGTGCTGGGGCTGGACGGCGTGGCCTGCACGCTGCTGCGGCAACTCACGGCGCGGGGCGACATGCCCTGCCTCACCTCAATGCTGGCCGGACGGGACATCCTGCGCATCGACAGCACACAGCCTCCCGTGTCAGCGGTGGCCTGGACCACCCTGTACACCGGGGCCAATCCCGGAACGCACAACGTTTTCGGTTTTTACGATCTCGCGGAGAATTCCTACCGGGGATACTACGTGAGTTCCCGGGACGTGCGTGCGCCCTCTCTGTGGGAGCTTGCCGGTGAGCACGGCCTCCGTTCGCTGGTCCTCAACGTTCCCCAGACCTATCCGGCCAAGCCTCTTCAAGGAACGCTCGTGGCGGGATTCCCCGTTCCGGACCTGAAGGAGGCGGTCTATCCTCCCCGCATGTACGATCTGCTGATGCGCGAGGGGTACCGGGCCGACCCCGACACCAGGCACGCGGCCCGGCACCATGCCCGATTGCTGGAGGACCTCCGGCAAACCCTGGCCGCACGACGCAGGGTGGCGCTCGAACTGCTGAGGACCGAACCCTGGAACCTTTGTTTTTTCGTGATTACGGAAACGGACCGGCTGCACCACTTCCTGCACCACGTGCTGGAGGATGAAGGTCACCCGCTGCATGGGGACGCGCTGGGGCTCTACCGGGAGATAGACGGCCTGCTCGGCGAAGTGTTCGAGCTGCTGGGCGAGCATACCGACGTGGCGCTTCTGTCCGACCACGGGTTTTCCGGCTTGCACCGGGAATTTTCGATCAACCGCTGGCTCATGGAAAACGGCTACCTGTCGTATTCCCGTCCGGACCCGGCGACCATCGAGGACATGAACCCGGCAAGCAGGGCCTTTGGGCTGGACCCTTCCCGTATCTACCTTCATTGGAAAGACCGCTATCCGCAGGGGTGTGTACTTCCCGGGAGTTCAGGCCTGGCGCTTCGGGAGGAGATCGCCGAACGGTTGGGCGAAGTGCGGGACCCGTGGAACGGCAAAAAAGTGGTGGAGAGGGTGTGGAGACGTGAAGAGCTTTTCGCCGGTCCGTACCTGGACCGCGCCCCGGACCTGGTGGTGAGCACCGCGCCCGGCTACGACCCCAAAGGGGCCGCCATGCGGCCCGCGCTTTTGGGCCATTCTGGACTCACCGGCATGCACACGGCCGACGACGCCTTCCTCATCCTACCCGAACGGTGGGAAGGAGAGCGCCCGCGTACCATTGAGGAAGCGGGCGTCATGCTCCGTAGCCGCTTCCTCGGCCGACCGCCTGCCCGCGGACCGGATTTCGGTACCGGAACCCGCTTACAGTGAAGACACCCAGCCGCCCTTGCCGAACGAACAATCGGGGAACCGGCATTCGGGGCAGCCGAGGCAGAGGCCTCCGTGGCCCATGGCGGCGATTTCCCGCCGGGTGATTATTTCACCGGCCAATACCCGAGGCAGGAACAGGTCGAAAACAGTGGCCTTGTAGTGAAGTCCGCAGGCCGGAACTCCGACCACGGGGATGGCGCCGATGTAGGCGCAGAGGAACATGGCGCCGGGGAGCACGGGGGCACCGTAGTGAATGGCGTCCGCGCCCGCCTTGGCGATCCCGGCTCGGGTGACGTCGTCCGGGTCCACCGACATGCCGCCCGTGGTGACGATCACTTCGGCGCCGTTCCGGATGAGGCTGGTGATGGCATCGGCGATGATGTCCGTGTCGTCGGGGGCGAAACGGACCTCGATCACTTCCGATCCCAGGTCCGCGACCTTGTGGCGAATGATCGGTTCGAACCGGTCCTGTATGATGCCGTGGTAGACCTCATTGCCAGTAATGACCACGCCCACGCGACGATGGACCAGCTCCCGCACGGCGATAATGCCGCCGGCCTCCCTGGCGATGCGCGCCGCTTCTTCCACCAGCGCCCGTTTGACGATCAGCGGGATGGCCCGTGTGCCGCCCAGTTCCTGTCCGCGCTTCACCACCGTATCGGTGTGGCGGGTGGCGCACATGACCTCGGTCAGAAGGTTGAATTCCAGAAGCGCCTCGACGTTGATCTTCAGCAGCCCGTCGGTCTGGGCGAATATCTTGAGCTTTCCCTCCCGCGGTTCGCCTTCGGGCTGTGCATTGGGGCCGCACAGCGCCGGGGCCATGATGGCCACCGCTTGATCCTCGTGGAGGTCGTCTTCGCCAAGGTCCAGAACGAACAGGTGCTCCTTGCCCAACCGCCGGAGATGGTCAAGGTCTTCCCGGCGCAAAATATAGCCTTTGCGGAAGGCGGGTCCCTTGAACTCGCCCGGGCGGACTTCCGTTATGTCATGGGCCAAAGGCAAACCGACGGCTTCTTCAATGGGTACGCTTTTCGTCATGGCACACTCGCAGTTGCATATTTCTCCGCATGCCGATCGGCCTGACCGGCAAAGAATGACACGGACACTGGGAATTCCATCCTTATAGCAGAAAAGGAATCACGATCTCAACCAGCATTGGACCCGGAGAGCGCACGGGCGGGAACAATCCCTCGGTTCTTCCGGGTCCGGGACCGACGCAGCGCGTTCGCATCCCGTCGAAACACATTCGAAAGGCGTGCATACACAAAAAAAATATGTCAGGGTAACTTTTCCCGAGGACCGGTGCTTTTACGCCATGCGAACCGCCGAATCCCAAACCACCGGATTCTCCCGCCCGGAAGGATATGGACAAACTTCAAATTCTCTGTTTCTTCATAAGCGGTTTTCTCGTATCGCGGCTCGTTGTGGCCGTGCGGCTCCCCGAACGAATCGTCGGCTATGCGGTGGGACGACGGCACATCACCATCGGCCGGGTGACGTTCTACCTCATTGCTCTTTCAGCCTTTCTTTCCTGCTTCATTCCCAACGCCATCACCGCTCTCACCATGCTGCCGGTGCTCGAACTCTTCCGGCAGGCGTATGAAAAGAACGGCGAAAACGGGGATTCCATTCCCACGCTTCTGGCGCTCTCCGTCATTTACGGGTCCAACATCGGGGGGATGGGAACCATTACCGGAACGCCCGCCAACGGCATCTACATCACCTTCCTCGAAGCGCACAAGGTGCCGGGCGCGGCTTCCATCCAGTTTGCCTCGTGGCTGCTCTGGGCGATGCCGCTGGTCGTTTGCCTGGTGGTCATGGCCTGGTTGGTCATTATGGCGGTGCTCAGACCCTGGCGTTCGGTGAAGTGCACCGTGAACATTACCCTGAAGGAGGAGCACCACGACAGGCACCGGCAGGCATGGGCGATCTTCCTCACCCTGGTCTACTTCGCCTCGTCGTTTCTCTTCTCCAGCTGGCTCATCGTTTCTCCGCACAGGATGATCCCCATTCTGATCGTCACCGCCGCCTTCACGATGGGCTTTCTGTTGTTTCTTTTCTTTGTCCCCGTGCGCTGCGCCGGAACGGACCGGAAACGGCCGCTGCTCGCCGTGACCGACTGCTACAGCGGTTTGCCCCTACGCGGATTTCTGTTCGTGGGGGTGGCCTTCGGGTTGGGAATCACCGCGTATTTGCTCGGCCTGCACATCAAAATGGCCGAATGGCTCACCGCCATCGTTCCCGCTCGGATCACCCTTTTCGCCTTTTTTCTGAGCGTGGCGCTGATGACTTCCTTTGCCACCGAAATATTGAGCAATACCGCCGTGCAGATAGGAATGTTCGTATTCCTGCTGCCCCTCTCGCTCAAGATGGGCTTCCCGCCGATCACGGTGCTCCTGGTGGCCACGCTTTCGTGCAACTGCGCCTTCATGACGCCCATTGCCACGGGAGTGAACGGCCTGGTTTTCGGTGGAGTGAGGAAGGTTGCCCTCTGGCGCATGCTGGTCGTGGGGACGGTAATGAACATTACCGCTGCGCTGCTTATCTCTTTCTGGATGTACCGCGTGGTGCCTTGGTGATTTCCGGGGCGGGAACCGTAGGAGCTCTGTGTGCCCGTCGTGAGATTCTCAAAGGGCGGACGGTTATTTTTCTGTTCATGCTCTGATGCTCAGCGAACGGTACGTGAACCGATCCCCCACCCGGACCATCCCCCGCTGGGAGGCGGGAGGGGCTGAGTTCGCCCCGATACCCGATCCGCTCGCCTGACGCCGATCCACTGTCCGACACCCCCCCGTTCGGGCTGAGCGATGAGAGCCCGGCCGTTGGCGTAAGGCGTGAAGAACAAACAGCGGTCCGCGTATCGGCGATTTGTCATCTCGAACGATAGCGGGAAATTGCACAGCCGGGGGCGGCGGCTGTGCTCCACAAGCGGATCGTTTCGCCAGGACAATTTATGCTGAGCACGGGCGCCTCGCCAGTGCGTCGGGGAAACCACTCTGAGCGTCGAAGGATTTCGCCGTTGATTGAGGGGGTTTTGAAAAAAGAGAGGCCGCCCGATGGGCGGCCTCTCTTTTTTTCATCGTGCTGCGGAGTGGATCGATTACTTCCAGTAGGCCACGAGCAGCGGAGCGATAACCAGGGACACGACCGAGATCAGCTTGATGAGGATGTTCATGGTCGGGCCCGACGTATCCTTGAAAGGATCGCCGACGGTATCGCCCACAACGGCTGCCTTGTGGTTGGCCGAACCCTTGCCACCGTAATGGCCGGATTCGATGAGCTTCTTGGCGTTGTCCCATGCGCCGCCGGCATTGGCCATGAACAGGGCCAGCAGAACGCCGGTGAGGGTGGCGCCGACGAGCATTCCGCCCAGCGCGCCCTTACCGATGATAAAGCCGACTGCGACCGGGGAAAGAACACCCACGAGGCCGGGAGCGATCATCATCTTCAAAGCGCCCTTGGTGCAGATGTCGACGCAGGTGGCCGGGTCGGGTTTGCCGGTTCCTTCCATGAGTCCGGGAATTTCGCGGAACTGGCGGCGGATTTCTTCCACCATCTGCCCGGCGGCCTTGCCCACGGCGGTCATGGTCATGGCGGCGACAAGGTAGGGAACGATGCCGCCGATGAACACACCGATGACCACATAAGGATCGGTGATGTCGATGGTGTCCATGTGGGCGGCCTGGGTGTAAGCCACGAACAGAGCCAGGGCGGTCAGAGCGGCGGAGCCGATGGCAAAGCCCTTGCCGATGGCGGCCGTGGTGTTCCCCAAGGCGTCCAGTTTATCGGTGATGGCTCGGGTCTCGGGGCCGAGTTCGGCCATTTCGGAAATACCGCCCGCATTGTCGGCGATGGGGCCGTACGCATCGACGGTCATGGTCACGCCCACCGTGG
Organism: uncultured delta proteobacterium; assembly: GCA_963826125.1. Classification (GTDB taxonomy): domain Bacteria; phylum Desulfobacterota; class Desulfarculia; order JACQYL01; family CAWGVV01; genus CAWGVV01. The sequence continues at coordinate 925,354 of CAWGVV010000002.1, forward strand.
AAAGCATGCCGACGGCGGAGATGCCCACGCCGTACATGCCGCCCGTGATGTAGGCGACGTAGGTGGCCACGCAGATGCCCAGCAGCGGCAGTGCGGTACTTTCAAAGCCCACCGCGATGCCGGTGATGATGACCGTGGCCGGGCCGGTAGCCGACTGCGCAGCGATCTTGTGCACCGGAGTGGACGAAGTGTAGTACTCGGCCAGAAGGCCGATGATGATACCCACCACCAGGCCGGAAATAACCGACCAGAAAACACCCAGGGGCAGACCGATGAGCGTCACGATGTAATAGGTTGCCACAATGAGGCCGGCTGCGCCGATGAACGTGGAGTAGCGCAGTGCCGCGGCAGGCTCGGCTCCCTGCAATACCTTGATGGAACCCACGCCGATGAACGATGCCAACAGACCGCCCATGACGACCAGAAGCGGTGCGGCCATGTAAGCCGAGCGCAGCGCTTCCTGATCCTGGGGCAGCACCATGGTGGCGGCGATGGCGATGGTGGCGATGATGGCGCCGACGTAGGATTCAAAGATGTCCGCACCCATGCCCGCGATGTCGCCGACGTTGTCACCGACGTTATCGGCGATGACGCCGGGGTTGCGCGGGTCGTCTTCGGGAATGCCCGCTTCCACTTTGCCCACCAGGTCGGAGCCGACGTCCGCGGCCTTGGTGTAGATACCGCCGCCCATGCGGGCGAACAGGGCGATGGAGCTGGCGCCCATGGCGAAGCCGTTAATGATGCTGGCCGTTGCGGGGTCCTTCCCGTAGATATAGAAGAAGATACCCACGCCGATGAGGCCCAGGCTGGCCACCGAGAGGCCCATGACGGAACCGCTGAGGTAGCTGATGTTGAGTGCCCTGGCCTGTCCGTGCTTGTTGGCGGCTTCGGCGGTCCTCGAGTTGCCGCGAGTGGCGGCGCTCATGCCGAAGTAGCCCGCCAGGATCGAGCAAATTGCACCGGAACCGTAGGCGATGGACGTTTCCCAATTGATTCCAAAGCCGAGAAGCACGAACACCGCGGCGGCAAAGAAAAAGAGAATACTGTATTCCCTCTTGAGGAATACCATGGCCCCTTCATGGATCATGGTCTCCAGCTCTTGCATGCGTTCGTTGCCGTTCGGCTGACTTTTCACATAGGAATAAATCAGGAAGGCAATGACGATGCCGAGCCCGCCCAAATAGGGAGCGTAAACCGTTAAGTGCAGCATCTTTTCTCCAACCTCCTTTTGGTAATTAATTAAAAGCATTCATGGCTTTGGAAATCCCTTCCCGGATCCAGGTTTCCACCGCCATTACGGCTTTTTCCACTGCTTCTCCGGCCTGGTCAGTCTCATCCGAATAAAAAGAATTGAGCACGAATTCCTCGACAGGTTCACTGTAACGGGGACGTCCGATCCCCACCTTGAGGCGGAGGAACGCCTTCGTTCCCAACTCCCTGATGATGGAATCAACCCCTTTGTGTCCTCCGGACCCTCCCCCGTGAGCAAACTTCATTCTGCCCAAGGGAAGATCGAGGTCGTCATGCACAATCAAAACGTGATCTAAAGGAATCTTGTAGTAGGCTATCCATTTTTGAACGGCTTGGCCGCTCAAGTTCATGTACGTCTGGGGTTTGACCGTCAGCACATGCGTCGCCCCCCAGCGGTGTTCCCGCCACAAACTCTGAAACTTCTCCCGTTCGGCACCGGCGGAGAGCGAACGGAGGAAGTGATGGGCCGCCGAAGAGTCGATATGATGACCGGGAAAACGATCGATCACCTGAAAGCCGACGTTATGCCGGGTCTTCTCGTATTGCCTTCCAGGATTTCCCAGTCCCACTAAGAGATGCACGCTGTCTCTCCGTTCTCTCGGCTGTCAGAACGGACGCAACGGCGGCTATTCCTCAGCGCCTTCTTCCTCGGCGCCCTCTTCCTCAGCACCGGCAGCTTTTTCGCCGGCGACGGTCGGTGCAGCCACGGTGGCGATGGTATAATTCACATCGGAAACGACTCTCATCTTATCGCCGAGGTCGATGTCCAGAATATGGAGCACGTCGCCGAGCTTCATTTTACTCACGTCCACTTCAACCGTCTCCGTCAGATCGCCCGGCAAGCCGGCCACGGTGATCTCTCGACGGATCTGTTCCAGCATGCCGCCGTCGGCCAGACCGATGGGAGTGCCGGTGAGATGCACGGGAATTTCAAGAGTGACTTCCTGGTCCATTCGGACTTCCCAGAAGTCGACGTGCAGGGGGGTGCGCTTGAGGACGTCCCGCTGTATTTCCTTGATCAGAGTGAGTTTATCCGTGCTTCCGCCTTCTTCGTTGATGCGGAGTTTGATGAATTCGCCAGCGCCTTCTTTGAGCGCCGTATCGAACTTTCGAACATTCACCGTGAGGGAAATGGGTTCGGAATGAGAACTATAGAATATGGCCGGGATGTTGCCCGTCACACGAAGTTTTCGTGCCACGCCTTTTCCCGTGCCCGTACGACGTTCTACTTCTATTTCCTGAAACTTCATGCTCTGTGTCCTCCGACAAAATAGGGTGCTCTTGGTTTACTCCAGGCACCCTTCAACGTCAAGTGTGTTCTAATGACATTTTTCACAAATTAAATCAAACAAAAAGTGAACTGACCGAATCGTCGTTGTGGACACTCAAAATGGCCTTGCCCAATAACTGCGCCACCGACAAACACTGGATTTTTTTCGAAGAACGAGCGGCCCGCGAAAGGCGGATGGTATTGGTGACCACCAGCTGTTCTATGGGCGAGGCTTCGATTCTCTCCAGGGACTTCCCCGACAGCACCGCGTGGGTCACGCAACCGAAAATGCGGGACGCCCCATGCGCCTTGAGGGAATAGGCCGCCACGGAGAGGGTGGTTCCCGTGTCCACAATGTCGTCCACGATCACTACCGTCCTGTCGGACACGTCGCCGATGACGTCGATCTTCTCCGGTGTCAGGGTGGGACCGTCGTCCCGTGTGTCCACAATGGCCAGGTCGACGTCCATGCGTTCGGCAAACTCTCTCACCCGTGTGACTCCGCCGGTGTCGGGCGAAACCAGCACCACGTCCTGCCCCAAATGGGCTTTCAGATAGCCGATTTCAACGGGCATGGCAAAAAGATGATCGACGGGAATGTCGAAGAAGCCCTGGATCTGGCCCCGGTGCAGGTCCATGGTGATTACCCGGTTCGCCCCGGCCGTGGTGATGAGGTCCGCAACCAGTTTTGCGCTGATGGGAACGCGCGGGGCCACCTTGCTGTCCTGGCGGGCATACCCGTAATAGGGCAGCACGGCGGTGATGCGGTTGGCGGAGGCCCTCTTGAGGGCATCGATCATAATGAGCAGTTCCATCAAATTCGAATTGACGGGGGACGCGGTGGGCTGGATGACGTAGGAATCCTTCCCCCGCACGTTCTGAAACAGCTCGACGAACAACTCCCCGTCGCTGAACTGTCGAATGAGGGCATCACCCAGCGGCAAGTCCAGAAATTGACCGATCTCCTGCGCCAATTCCGGGTTGGACGTTCCCGAAAAAATGACAAGGTCGCCGACTTCCTCGTAAAAAGGAGAATATGGCACCGATTTTCGTCTCCCCGACGCAGTAACGGTCCCTACTTCCGCTCAATACCGGAAGCGAAAGGCAACCAGACGCGTACAGATGAAGTATGACATCAAGCGGAATACACTTTCGTTCCGCCGATTCGAGGCGCTGACGGCGTGCTCGTGCCTACGTTCAATATTGGCTGGGGCGGCAGGATTCGAACCTGCGAATGCGGGTTCCAAAGACCCGTGTCTTACCGCTTGACGACGCCCCAATGCAATCTTTTTTCCGCTGGGACAGTGCCGGTTGCTTTCCTCAGAAGCCGCGAACCAGCGATGCCTTCCACCCGTGCCGGGCGACTGCTTCCCGATACGAGGCTTCAGCAGGTTCCCGCCGAGAGAACATCCCGAAAACGGTGGGGCCGCTCCCGCTCATAAGCGCCTGCTCGGCGCCGAGTGATACGAGGGTTTCGCGGATGGCCCGCAATTCAGGGTAGGCGGCCAGCGTTACGCTTTCCAGATCGTTGTGCAGGTTCTCAACCGCCCATGTGGCAATCCCAGGGCCATTTTTTATAGGACTGCGGGTAGTTATTGTCAACTCCATTTTCAGATTGCGGTACACCCACGCAGTGGGGACTTCAAGGGGGGGATGCACCAGCACGAACCATTTCCGCGGCAGCGTCACTGGGGTGAGCCGCTCGCCGACACCCTCCCCCACGGCGGCGGAGACTTCCCGCAGGAAGAACGACACGTCGGCGCCGAGGGAGAGCCCCATCTCCTCCAACCGTTCGTTCGAGAGGGGACGGCCGAAAAGGTGGTTCAGGCCGAGGAGCGCGGAGGCCGCATCGCTGCTGCCTCCGCCGAGTCCTGCGGCCAGCGGGATCGACTTGCGGAGCGTCAGCTCGACGCCCGCTTCCGATCCCGTGGTCCGCAGGAAAAGATCGGCCGCCCGCCATACGAGATTCCGCTCGTCCTCCGGCAGGACGCTGTCCGGGCAGGACAGCGCCACCGAAGGAGTGTTCGAACGGCCGACCCGCAGACGGTCGAACAGCGACACTCGTTGGAATACCGTTTCCAATTCGTGGTAGCCGTCGGGCCGCCTGCCCACCACCCGCAGGTGGAGGTTGATCTTGGCCGGACAGAGAATTTCAATGGCTGCGGCCATCTGCGCCTACCCCAGCGACAGCGTGACAAAGAAGGTGTTGTTGCCCCGTCTGACCAGCAGCAGCACGTCCTCTTTGGCAGGAAGACTCTTCACCACGCGGGAGTAGTCGTCCATGCTCTTGATGGGCTGTCGGTTGATCTCCTCGATGACGTCTCCGGGCCGCAATCCCGCCTCAGCAGCGGTGCCTCCCTGTACCACGTCATTGATTACCACGCCGTTCTCCTGGTCGATTCCCAGCTGCTTGGCCAGTTCCGGCGTGAGTTCCTGCACGGTGAAGCCCAGTTTGTCCTCTTCGCCCGGCGTGGCGGTGGCAGCGCCCGTTTTCGTTTCCTTCATTTCACCCACGGTGACTTCGATCGCCTTTTCCTTGCCGTTTCGGATCACCTTGATGGGCACGGAGGTACCGACGGCCGTGGTAGCCACCATGGTGGGAAGGTCGGACCATTCTTCGATCTTCTTCCCGTTATATTCCACGATCACGTCGCCGCGCTTGATGCCTGCCTTCTCGGCGGGACTGCCGGCGGGAACGTCAGCCACCAGGGCGCCCTTGTCGTCCTTGAGCGAGAAAGACTTCATGAGTTCGGGGGTGATCTTCTGAATCATGACGCCGAGCCAGCCGCGGACCACTTTTCCGTGTTCCTTGAGCTGTGCCACGATGGTTTTGACCATGTTGGACGGAATGGCGAAGCCGATTCCCTGGCCGCTGGCCACGATGGCCGTGTTGACACCCACGACCTGTCCGTCCATGTTGATAAGCGGACCGCCGCTGTTGCCCGGATTGATGGAAGCGTCGGTCTGCAGAAAATCGTCATACGGGCCGGCACCGATGTTGCGCTGTTTGGCGCTGATGATCCCCTGGGTTACGGTGTTCTCCAGGCCGAAAGGATTCCCCACCGCCAGTACCCAGTCTCCAACCCTGATGGCGTCGGAATCGCCCAACGGCAGATAGGGGAAAGGACCGTCCGAATCCAGCTTGATCAGGGCGATGTCCGTTTTGGGATCGCGCCCGACGATCTTGGCCGGATAGGTGTGTTTGTCGGAAAGGCGGACTTCGATTTTGTCCGCGTCGTCAACCACGTGGTTGTTGGTGATGATGTACCCCTTCGAATCGAAGACAAATCCGCTCCCCAATGCGCGCTGCTTGTATTCGCGAGGGATCTGGTTGCCGAAGAATCGGCGCATAAAATCTTCGAACGGGTCCTCGCCCCGGTGAAATTGACCGGGGGAAGGCTGAAGGCCCTGGGTCTTCACATCCTTGACCACGCTGATGTTGACCACGGCCGGTCCTACCTGTTTCGCCAGATCGGCAAAAGAAGGCAGCGTCGCCATCGCGGCCGGCGCCGGTGCTGGCATTGCCAGAAGCAGGAACAGGAGCATTGCCGCCAGCATATGAACGGGCCTCGTAAATCCCTTCGGTTCAAAGTTGATTCGTTTGTTCATCTTGCGGTCTCCCTTCTTTGTTATACCCTTACATTGAGGTACTTCATCCTCATCTCGTAAAGGATGTAATCGATCATCTGTTGTTCGTCGCTACTGAGGTTTCCCTTGGTCTTGTCTTTCAGCATTGCGATCATGTCGATGGTGTGTTTGGCCAGGGCGAGGTCTTTTCTCGTCTGACCCGAACTCGGATCGGGGGCTTCTCCCATGTGCACCAGACTCGATGAGAAGAGGGACCAGATGAACGTGGAGAACGTCACTTCGGGAAGCTGAGCCGATTGCCGTTGTTCTCCCGCCTCGTCGTTGGCGGGACGGTCCATCTCCGGTCCGCTTTCCCGCTCCGGAGGCGACTCCTGCCCGGATGTTCCGGTTTGCGTCGGCTCCGTCGGTTTTTCGGCGACCTTCTCCTCTTCGCCCAGTTTTCGCCTGTCCTTGATCACGAACCCTCGATCGTCTTCACTCATAGTCTACTCCCTTCTCGATGTTCAGCGCTTGCCTTCGGTTTCACATGTCGAATTGGACGGCCTCGATCACCACGGGCAAGCCGTTCAGACCGTTCATGGCATCCTGGGGAACGGAAACGTCCGTATCGATCAGGATAACATTCAGCTTGTTCTCTATGTCCTGCCCCACGCTCATGCGGTTGATGTTCACCCCCCGCTTCCCCATGAAGGACCCGATTTCTCCGATGACCCCCGGGGCATCCTGGGATTTGATGAAGACAAGATGGCCCTTCGGAGCGGCTTCCAGGGGAAAGGCATCGATTTTGACGATGCGCGGCTCCTTCTTTCCGAATAATGTTCCGGCGATATACCACTCCCGCATGCTGGTTCGTACGAGAATCGTGACCAGGTTGAGGAAATCCTCGCCCGTGTCGCTTTTGCTTTCCAGTATTTTGATGCCGCGTTCCCGTGCGATGACCGGCGCGTTGACGAAATTGACCATGTCGCGCAGCCGGGGGGAGAGCAGACCGACGAGAGCGGCAATGGTCAACGGTTTGCAATCGTAGCCGGAAATTTCACCCGTGTAGGTGACGGTTATCTCTTCGACTCCGCCCTGCAACAGGTTCCCCACGAATTTGCCCATCCGTTCGCACAGGTCCAGGTAGGGTTTCAGAACCGTGAGCTGGTCTCCGTCGATGGAGGGCATGTTCACCGCGTTTTTCACGGTGGCGTTGATCAGGTAATCGGCGATTTGCAGCGCCACCTCCACGGCCACGTTGCGTTGGGCCTCTTCGGTGGACGCCCCGAGGTGGGGCGTGCAGATGACGTTGTCCAGCGTCATGAGCGGGCTTTCCAGCGGGGGCTCCGTCTGGAACACGTCCAGGGCGGCGCCTCGCAGTTTGCCCCTCTTGAGGGCTTCGTAGAGCGCATCCTCGTCCACAATGCCGCCCCGGGCGCAATTGATGACCATGGCGCCGTCTTTCATGCGGCCGATGGACTCTTTGTTGATGATGGCGGTGGTCTGTGCCGTTTTGGGCACATGAACGGTTACATAGTCGGAACGGGCCAGAAGTTCTTCAAGGCCGACCAGCTCCACGCCCATTCGCTTGGCGGCGTCCTCTTTGAGGAAGGGGTCGTGGGCGATGACCTTCATTTTGAGTCCCAGGGCGCGATCGGCCACGATGCTGCCGATCTTTCCCAGACCGACGATCCCCAGGACCTTGTTGAAAACTTCCTTGCCCTGAAATCTTTTCTTTTCCCACTTGCCGGTTTTCATGGAGGCCGTGGCCTGCGGGATGTTGCGGGAGAGGGCGAGCATCATGGAGATCGTGTGCTCGGCCGTAGTTACCGTATTTCCCTCGGGCGTGTTCATGACCGCGATGCCGCGGGCGGTGGCTGCGGGAATGTCGACGTTGTCCAGGCCGATTCCGGCTCGCCCGATCACCTTGAGCCGTTTTCCCTCACGGATCAGATCTTCGGTGACCCTGGTTGCGCTGCGTATGATGAGGCCGTCATACTCCCCGATGACTTCCAGCAATCCGGCCGGGGTAAGACCGGATTTTTCATCAACCTTTATTTTTCCTGTATTCCTGAGGATATCCGCTGCTTCCGCTGCCATGTTATCGCTTATGAGAACTTTCACCTCTATCCTCCATGTAGGTGCTCCGGGGAACGTCAGCCCGGCTTTCTGTTCTATTCTTGATTCGCATTCGGCTCAGCGCAAGTCCCCAAAGGGACTTTTTTTCGCATTTCCACGTAATGAAATTCACGGTCCCCGCCGGGGATTGAGTACGTCAGCCCTTGTGATTGAGATGGGGGATATAGAAGACATATTCGCTTCCCAGCAGCAGGAACTGCTCTTCGACCCCTTCCTCGATGCGGGTGAACAGTTCCTTCAGGGTTTCCGCTTGTCTCAGTTCCAGGAGGAAGCGGTTCAGGTCGTAGTGCATGGGCCAGAGGGGAAAAAGAAAATTCTGGGAGTTTCCGTGCCACTGAACCCCCAGCTTTTCCTTCAGTTCGATGATCTTCTGATAGAAGGTGCGTACCAGGGCGGTTCTGAGCACCGGCTGGGGAACCTTCATGAGGCACTCCATGAGACCCGCCAGAAAATAGACCTGGCGCATGGCCGGAGGGTCCTCCCGATAGCGGAGCAACCCCCGGAGCGTGAACTCGAGCCCGTTTCGGAGAGGGATGTGGTTGGGTACCTGGGAGATATGGGCATGTTCCGCCCCCAGTACTTCCTGTCGATGCCGTTCGAACTTTTCCGCTTCCGCATTGATGACCAGTATCGCGTGCCCTCCCTGCCAGTCGGCCCATCGGAACTTGAGGGGTTTTTCGATGATGACATTGGAGGGCGGAGTTTCCGATTTGAACTGAATGACCTTGCCCATATGTGTACCCTAAGAAGAGTCGCGGGAGGCGGAAGTTTAATTAAATGTTGACTTCTACTGCATGATACTTTATTGTTCCTTAAATAAAAAGAGTGCTCGGCGTTAATCTCCTGCGGGGTCGCCCCCGGCAGGTTTTTTCATTGGAAGTACGGGTAAGAGAGAGGAGCCGAAAGAGATATTATCATGAGCAGAAGGAAATCAGTCAAATCCATCCGCAAAGAGAACCGTCTCAAGGCCAGTATGAACAGCAAGAAACGGATCTGCCGTAAATGTGGCCAGGTAATCGAAGGTCCGAATTACTTTTTCTGTGATTCCTGCCATCGCACCGTTTCGAAAACCGTAGCGTAAAGATGACAGACCCTCCTCCTCTCTCGCGCAAACTCTAGACAGAAGCGTCGGACATTACGAGAGGAGACCTCTTTCCTGCAGGTAGGTCATGGTTCTATGGCTTACGGTAGCCGCTTTGCTGACGGCCGCGGTGAGGTCGTGAATGGCTTCGGAGGCAATGCCCGAGTCAATCTTCACCTGGGCCTGTTCAAGGTGTCCGGCAATGGCGGCCCACTCCTCACGCGGCGACACCCGGCCGGCGATCCCCAGCTCGGCTGCAAGGTAACCGATGTACACTGATACCACCCGTTCCGCGCCCCTCTTCTCCATGGAAGGCAGCCCCTCCACCACCGACAGCATGGAGCTTGCCGCGATCAGGCCCGACTTTATCCGTTCGCCCATCATGAATCCCAGAATGGCTTCTTTATCCGACATGTTGTTGTCCTTTTGTCCGCTTCGATACGGATGCTGGAGAAGCAGCCGCTATTATTTTTTCGTAACATAGTTAACATACGATGCCCTTGCAAGCTCCGTTTCCGAAAACGTCGCCTGCGGGGGTGACGAGAGGGATACCGGCGCGCCGAGGCGGCCGGGGAAATCGAGCCGAAACGGGGATAACGAGCACGGGAGATAACGTAATGGCGATTTCTGACAAAATGCAAACTTTCATCGGAAGGTCTTCCTGGATCCGGAAAATGTTCGAAGAGGGGGCCATACTGAAAAATCAGTACGGGTCCGACAACGTGTTCGATTTTTCGCTGGGTAACCCCAACCTGGACCCCCCGGACTCTTTCTACCGTATTCTCGACAAAACGGTGAAGGTGCATGGTATTTCGGCCCACGGTTACCCGCCCAACGCCGGTCTGCCCCAGACCAGGGCCGCTGTGGCGGACTACCTGAAAAAGGAGCACGGTCTGCCGTTCACGGGCGACAACGTCATCATGACCTGCGGAGCGGCGGGGGCGCTCAACATCGCGTTGAAAGCCGTTCTCAATCCGGGCGACGAGGTGATCTGCCCGTCTCCGTACTTTGTGGAATACGATTTCTACGTGGACAATCATCAGGGAGTCCTCAAGGCGGTGCCCACCCGCGAGGATTTCTCCCTGGACATCGAGGCGGTGGAACGGGCAATCAACGCCGGGACAGCGGCCATGATCATCAATTCGCCCAACAACCCCACGGGACGGGTGTACGACGAGGAACAGCTCCGGAACCTGGCCCGGGTACTGAACGAAGCCAAGGCCAAATTCGGACGTCCCGTTTACCTTATTTCGGACGAGCCCTACCGGAAGATCGTGTACGACGGAGTTTCCGTCCCCAGCCATTTCCACCTCTATGAGCATTCCATCCTGGGGACCTCCTATTCCAAGGACCTGTCCCTGCCGGGAGAACGCATCGGCTACGTGGCGGTGAACCCCGAGATGGAAGGCGCCGGCCAGCTGGTGAACGCCATGACCGTCGCCAACCGTATCCTGGGATTCGTGAGCGCGCCGGCCATGATGCAGCGGGTGGTTACGGAGCTGCAGGGCCATTGCGTGGACATCGCGCAGTACCGAAAGAAACGGGACATGATCTGCAAGGGGCTGGAAGAGGCGGGGTATCAATTCGCCAGGCCCGAGGGAGCGTTCTACCTGTTCCCCCGGACGCCGATCCCCGACGACGTGGAATTCGTGAACCTGCTCCGGGAGGAGAAAATCCTGGCCGTACCCGGAAAGGGCTTTGGCGGGCCCGGCTACATCCGGTTGGCCTACTGCGTGGAAGACCGAACGATCGAAAACTCCCTTCCGGGATTCCGCAGGGCCATGGAAAAGGCCGGGAACATGAAATGATCAACGCGGTTGTTCCGGGGGAAGGTGTCAGCTGATGGCGCGCGTGGCCGTGGCCATGAGCGGAGGGGTGGACAGCGCGGTGTCGGCCGCCCTGCTGCGCGAAGAGGGGCATGACGTCATCGGGGTGCACATGATCATCGGGGGGGCAGAGTCCGCCGCCGGCGTTTCGCACGTCCGCGCCGTGGCCGACGCCTTGGAAATCCCCCTCACGACGATCGATCTTTCCGCTTCCTTCCGGCGGGAAGTGGTGGACTATTTCGTCTGCGCCTATCGGCGGGGAAGGACCCCGAACCCCTGTGCGGTGTGCAACCCGCGCATCAAGTTCGGGTTGCTCAGGGATCGGGCGCTGGCGGCCGGCGCGGACGTTTTCGCCACCGGCCATTACGTTCGGACGCGCCGGGAGGGTCTTTCGGGCCGGACGTTGCTGCTCAAGGGAGCGGACGCCAAAAAGGACCAGAGCTACTTCCTGCACCGGCTGACGAGTGAGCAGCTTGCGGGAAGCCTCTTTCCCCTGGGCACGTTCACCAAGGACCGGGTCAGGGACATGGCGGCCGAACGATCCATCGGCGGCTTGACGACTCCCGAGAGCCAGGAATTCTGTTTCATGGGCGACGAAAACTACAAGCGGTTCGTGGAGTCGGCCGGAGAACCCGAACCGGGGGACATTGTGGACATCCACGGGAACGTGCTGGGGCGCCACGGAGGAATTCACCGCTACACCGTGGGGCAGCGCAGGGGATTGAACCTGCCTTCCACCGAACCGTATTATGTCGTCGCCATCGACCCGGCCGAACGCCGGGTGGTCATCGGGAGAAACAGCGATCTGTTTTCACGGAAGATGCTGGTGGGAGACGTACACTGGATCGTCGACGAACCGGTCGGCCCCTTCAGGGCCGCCGCGCGGGTGCGATTCCGCCACCGGGAAGCCCCCGCACTGCTGGAACCCGGCGCGCCGGGCGAAGTGCGGGTGACGTTCGACCAGCCGGTCCGCGCGGTGACTCCCGGCCAGGCGGCCGTCTTCTACGACGGCGATACGGTCCTGGGGGGCGGATGGATCGTCCGGGCGGATGGGGAGGGTGAAAGGGAACATGACGGCGGAACATAAACCCACGGCGCACATCCATACCCTGGGATGCAAGGTGAACCAGGTGGAATCGGCCCAGATCGCCGACTTCCTGCGGAAAGCGGGTTACTCGGTTCACACGGGACCGTCCGGAGCGGGTGCGGATCTGTGCATCGTGAACACCTGCGCGGTCACCCACAAGGCTGCGGCCGAATCCCGCAGGGCCGCCGCGCGCATGGCGCGCTCGGGAGCCGTTACCGTGGCCACCGGCTGCGCCGTACAACTTTCTCCCCACGAATACGAAGCCATTGAGGGGATCGGTTGTGTAGCCGGCAACGGGCACAAAACGGACCTCCTGGATCCGGAAAAATTATCCTGCCGCTCCGGCGGACCGCGGATGCTGATGAGCGACATACTGCGCCGGACCGGGTTCCAGGATCTGGGGAACGGATATCTGAGCACCAAGACCCGGGCGTTTCTCAAAATTCAGGACGGCTGTTCGTCCTTCTGTTCCTACTGTGTGGTGCCCCACGCCCGTGGCCCCGCCCGCAGCCTCGCCCCCGACCTGGTGCTCGAACGCTGCCGTTCCCTGTCCGGACAAGGGTTTCGCGAAATCGTGCTCACCGGCATTCATCTGGGAACCTACGGCGCGGACCTGGACAGCCCCGTTTCCCTGGCCCGCATCGTTGCCGGGGTAAGCGATGCATCCGCCGGGGCGCGCATCAGGCTCAGTTCGGTGGAGCCGGTGGAAGTGACCGGGGAACTGGTGAAGCTGCTCGGCGGCTCGCCCGTCATCTGCCCCCATGTCCATCTTCCCCTGCAAAGCGGCGACGCCGGGGTCCTCAAGCGTATGAACCGGCACTACGCTCCGGAAGAGTATGCCGACGTGGTTCAGAGCCTCGCGCGGGCCGTTCCGGACGTTTCCCTGGGCGCCGACGTGATGGTGGGGTTTCCGGGAGAGGACGAGGCAGCGTTTTCCCGTACGGCGGCGCTCATCGAGCGGCTGCCCTTGTCGCACCTCCACGTGTTCCCCTATTCCCCCCGTGAGGGCACGCCGGCCGCGAAGATGCCGGATCAGGTGGATGAGCGGGAAAAGCGTCGCCGGGCCGGGTATCTGCGGGACCTCGGATATCGAAAAAAATGGGGATACTTCGAAAGACTGGTGGGAACGGAAGCCGAAGTGCTCATCCAGGAAGGGCCGGACGACCGGGGACGGCTGAGGGGACTGTCGGAACGGTACGTTCCGGTGGCGGTGAAAACCGATGCCCCGCACCTCAACCGGATGATAACGGTGAAACTCACCGGTGTGGAAGCGGACCCTTCGGGGCCCCTGATGACCGGAACGGCCGTCTCCCTCTGAACGACGGCATGCACCGGCGCGGCGCGGGGTTGAAACCTGCCGGCCCGCCGTTCCCCAAGCGACTCCCGGAGTGGTTCTTATGCAAGCACCAGCCGATTTTGGGGACAGGGATCGTCCGATCGACCTGTCCATCGTCGTCCCCATGTACAACGAGGAAGAGAACGCCGCGGACACCGTTCGGCGGATCGCGGAGACCATGGAACCGCTGGGCCGATCCTGGGAACTGGTCCTGGTGGACGACGGCAGTGCGGATTCCACACCGGTCGTGCTCGAACAACTGGCGCTGACCCACCCCTTTGTCCGGTACGCATCGTACCGGCCCAACCGGGGGCGCGGCCATGCCCTGAGAACAGGGTTCGCCATGGCCCGTGGCCGGTACGTCATCGCCACCGACGCCGATCTTACCTACGATCCCGCGTACATGCTCGAAATGATCCGTCTCCTGGACGGCGGCGAAACCGACATGGTGCTCGCTTCCCCCTATATGCCCGGCGGCCGGGCCGAAAACGTTCCGGCCCATCGCCTGCTCATCAGCAGGATCGGCAACCGGATATTGAGCGCCACGCTTCCGGCGAAGATTTATACCATCACCTGCGTCTTTCGAGCCTACCGGCGTCAGGTGCTCGATTCCATGATCCTCGAATCGGACGGCAAGGAGCTTCATCTGGAGATCCTGTCCAAGGCGCTTACCCTGGGATACCGGGTGAAGGAAATCCCGGCCGTGCTGACCGGGCGGCGGAAGGGCAAATCCTCATTCCGGTTCCGGCGCACGACGCTTTCGCACCTCCTTTTTTCCTTCAGCGAACGCCCCATGCTGCTGTTCGGGCTGTTGGGAGTGGCCATGTTTCTGGGGGGGCTGGCCATTGGCATTTATATGTTCGTGCTTTACGCGGAGGCCCGGCTCAACCCCACCCGCCCCTTCATGGTGATCATGGCCATCCTCCTCATGTCGGGTCTCTTCATGTTCTCCTTCGGCTTCGTGACCATCAACATCTCCCTCCTGCGCAAGGAACTCTACCGTATCCAGAAACAGAACATCCTGCTGCAGAGGCTGGTGGACCGGCTGTCGAACTCCTCGGAGCGTAAAGGGAAGCCTCTGTGAAGGACTCTGCGCTCACTCCCCTCAAGGTCCTGTTCATCACTCACGCCTATCCGGACCATCCGGGTTCGTTCCGGGGCCATCTGGTTCATCGCATGGCCCGGGGGCTCCGCCAACGGGGCGTGCAGGTGCATGTACTGACCCCCCGCATCTATCCCCACAGCCCCTTGCGGGAAACAGATGAGCGGGGAATACGCGTCTACCGTTTTCCCTATCCCTCGGGCAACCGCATGCTGCTTGAGTTCCGCCGGATACCCGTCCTGCGCATGACGATTTTCGCGATTTCCTGTTTTCTGCTGGGGTGGAAGCTCCTGCGGCGCGACCGGTATCACCTGATCCACGGCCATTGGATCGTGCCCCTGGGCCCGTTGGCGGTGGTGTTGGGCATGCTTTTTCGCGTGCCGACAATCCTTCACGCCCACGGATCGGACGTGCATACCTACGGAAAGCGCAGCCTGCCCCTGAGGCTTCTGACCCGGTTCGCAGTGAAGCAGGCCCGGCGCGTGGTGGCGGTGAGCGGGAGCCTGGCCACGCAACTGGCGGACGCGTGTCCTTCGGGGAGGAGCCGCATTACCGTGCAGCCGCCCTTTGTGGACGGGGACGTGTTTACGCCGGGGGGGGAACCGGCCCTTCCACCCACCATCGTTTTCGCGGGGGGTCTCCATGAAAGCAAGGGCATCCTGCCGCTGCTCGGGGCGGCGGAAACGTTTCTCACTCAACGACCGGAGCTGCACCTGCTTTTTTTGGGCGACGGGCCTTTAAAGGAGCACATCCTCTCCTGGCGCTCCGAACACGGATTCGCCGACCGGGTGACGGTGGCCGGAGCGGTTCCCTACGGGGAGATGGCCGCCCGGCTGGGGAAAACGTTTGCCCTGGTGCTGCCGAGTTTTCAGGAGGGAACGCCGAGCATCATCCTTGAGGCGTTGGCCTGCGGAGTACCGTGCATCGCTTCCGGCGTGGGGGACATCCCCCGGGTGGTACGCGACGGCGAAAACGGGATTCTGGTCGAGCCGGGTTCGGCGGAAGACATCGCGGCGGCGGTCCTCCGGCTGTGCCGGGAACCGGTTCTGACGGCATCCATGAGGAGCAAGGCACGGGGGACGGTGCTTCCGTATCTCTCCGGGGCGGGCATCGACCGCCTCCTGGAACTCTATCGTGAAACGGCCGATACCCGGCCGCGCTTTTCCGTTCCGCGGAAACCGGTTCCGGAACGATCGGAACGTGCAGTCCGATTTGGCTAGAAACAACGCGGAAGTTGTGGTAATTCAGGAATTATGCATGCCATTTCCGAAGTGATCATCATCCTGTTCGTTCTGGTCGCGGCCTTCTTCTGTATGCGGGCAATATTGCGTTGGCAGGTTAATCGCGCGAAGGGGGCGATTCTGGGAGATCTTCGTTCGGCGGGCGCGTTCGGCGGTGATTCTGCGGTAATGCTCGACTACTCCAAGCCTTTCTGGCAGCGGGTCGGATTGCGCGACTATCGGCCCATGATGCTGGATTTGCTGGTAAGGTCGGGAGAAATCAAAAAGACTCCCGATGGGAAGTACTACTTCATCCCCAATCCGCGGGAAAGGTGAATCGGCCTATTCCTCCCGTGATTTCGGTTCTCTACGGCAACATCCGGAAGCAGGATTTCCAGGTGGCCGGACACGCCTGCTGCGTCCGCACTGCCCTGTAACCCCCGTTGTCACCGGCCCAGCCGCCGGGTTCGACCGTTCCCGGTTCCCGTGTCCGCTTCCGATCGTCCCGGTTGCCATTGAGGCAGCGGCGGGAAAGACGGCTTTAGGACCGCGTCCTTTTTTTTCTCGCGTGCCCGTGCTTGTACGAATGTGAAGGAACTACTTATGCTGGAGACCAGCGAGTAGGTGTGTTATATTGTAGCTACACAAGGAGGGAATGATGGGGTGTCCGGTTGGGTGCCGTCACCCGACCGCGAACCGAGAGCATATTTCGAAAACACGTTACGGAGTCGGAAAAATGGACGGATTCAAGAACATTCTTTTTCCTGTGGATCTGACTGAAACTTCCTCCAAAATCGTCGTCTTTGTGCAGCAGATGGCGGAGAAGTTTCATGCGGTCGTCCATGTTGTTCACGTCGTCGACAGCCTGGAGCACTTTTCCGGGTTCTACGTGCCGCACCCTTCCCTTGAAACCTTTAGCGGAGACTTGAAGGAAGGGTCGAGGAGAAGGATGGCCGAGTTTTTTAACGAGCATTTTCCCCTCATGGAAAACGCCTCCTGCGAAACCCTCCTGGGGGATCCCGCGGAAACGATCATACACTACGCGCAGGATCACGACATCGACTTGATCATCATGGGAACGCACGGAAGGAAAGGGCTCGATCGGCTCTTCTTCGGGAGTGTGGCGGAAAAAGTGGTGAAAATGTCTCCGGTCCCCGTAATGACCGTGAACCCTCACAAAATTCAATGAATAGCCCAGGTTAAGTTTCATTAACTGAAAGATGGCGAACCACGAGGTACTTCGCCGCTGAGGGGGTGTTATGTCCAGTTTCGTTTTGTCGGAACATCACTTGTGGGAATTATGCGAGAAAAACGAGCTTCCCGTGAACAAGGAAGGCATGGTTTTTTTCGGGCTGCGCAGGTGTTTACCCATAAATCCCAATAACTGGTCGTTCGCCAAGGAACATACCTTAATGCACATCCAGCTCGATTTCATGCACCCTCGGTGCACTATCGGGCAGTGGTTGCCTTCGGAAGGGACGTTCGCCGTTTTTCCCGGCTCCACCGTACCCCAGCGCGGCGTGTACGACCCCATGAAACCGGTCGAAACCAATACCGGAGCCATCTTCCTCTATCCGGGATACTACGAGGATTTCCGTCACGGCATGGAACTGGCGGGAACACGCATGGCGCACGACGCGTTTTTGCAGTCTCCGGTGATGCCCCTGCACTATCTCATCCGCACGGAAAACGAAACCTTCATGCGCTGGGTGGTGCCGGGCGAAGCCGGGGACGCCATTGCCGCCGCATGGTGCCTCAGTATTGAAAAGCGGTTCCGCAGCCACGGCGATCAGGTGGTAGTGGGATTCCCGGCATGTGAAATGCGCAAAGGGTTGCCCGCGACGGGACCGTGGAAACAGTTCAGCGAGAATACCGCCAAGCTGAACCAGAAGAGTTTCGACTACGTGCTGCTTTCGGGACTCGACGCTCTGCGTATCGCCCTCTCCGACGGCACCCGCATGGAAGGCGTACGTTTCGGAAGCCGGGGAGAAAGAACCCGGCGGGTGCAGCAGGCCCTGCAGGAAAAGGGCTACTACGAAGGAACCGTCGACGGCTGGTTCGGCCCTCGCAGCGTTCGGGCCCTGCGCGCGTTTCAGCGCAAGGCGTTCGGACAAACGGGCGAAGAAGGCATTTGCGGAATCCAAACTGCGGAAATTCTGGACATCGTTTGGCCGTGATCAATCAGGAGTGGTAACCGACTATGGACTGGGAATATCCTCTGAAAGTTTTTGCCTTTGGGTACGGCGCCTGTTTTACGGCGCTTGCCGTGATCATGTGCTCCATTTTCGTCACCCGGAGAATGATCGAGTGGATTCAAACACCAAGGAAAAAGGAGCCGCAAAAAGGGTAAGCGGTACCCCTGCGGCGCTCGTTCGTGCGAGCAACTGATTACCGCTCGGAGAAAGTCGAACCATGGATCATTTTTCACTCAGTGCCGTACTGTTGAAAACAGGAGTCATGAACTTAACGGTCGGCATGGTGTTCATGTGGCTTGTGGGACTCTTGTTCATCTACCTGGCCATTAAAAAAGATTTCGAACCGTTGCTGCTGGTTCCCATAGGATTCGGCATCTTCGCCGCCAACTTCCCTTTGACCGGCCTCATGGACAAGGGAGGACTGTTCTGGCTTTTCTATCATTACGGGGTAGAGACGGAGTTGCTGCCTCCGGTCATTTTCCTGGGCATCGGGGTCATGACCGACTTCGGGCCGCTCATATCCAACCCCAAACTCATTCTGCTGGGGGCGGCCGCCCAATTCGGCGTATATTCCGCCTTTTTCATCGCGATCGCGCTGGGTTTCACCATACAGGAAGCGGCGTCCATCGGCATCATCGGAGGGGCGGACGGTCCGACCACCATTTACCTCACCCAGAACCTGGCCCCGCACCTCCTGGGTACCAATGCCGTGGCGGCATACTCCTACATGGCCATGGTGCCCCTCATCCAGCCGCCCCTCATGCGGCTGTTCACCTCCAAAAAAGAGCGGCTGATCCGCATGACGCAACCGAAACCCGTTCCCCGCGTCATGAAGATCGTTTTCCCCATCATGGTGACCATCATCGGCTGTCTGCTGGTGCCCGCCTCCGGTTCCCTGCTGGCCATGCTGATGCTGGGCAATTTGTTTCGTGAATCGGGCGTGGTGCAGCGGTTGTCCAAAACGGCGGAGAACGAACTGATCAACATCGCCACCATTTTCCTTGGGGTCGCCATCGGCGCAACCATGTCGGCGGACAGTTTCCTGCGGGTGGCTTCCATCAAGATTTTCGTTCTGGGCCTGATCGCTTTCGCGTTCAGCACCGCGGGCGGCGTTCTTGTGGCCAAGCTGATGAATCTGTTCCTGGCGGAAGGCAAGAAGATCAATCCCCTCATCGGCGCCGCCGGAGTTTCCGCGGTACCCATGGCCGCCAGGGTGGCCCAGAAGGTGGGGCAGGAAGAGTGTAAACAGAACTATCTGCTCATGCATGCCATGGGACCCAACGTGGCGGGGGTGATCGGGACATTGGTTGCGGCCGGTATGTTCATGGCCAATCTCGGCTGACTCTACCCGAATCGCATGAAAGCGGGAGGGACGGGGAATACTCCGTCCCTCCCGCTGTTTTATTCTCCCCCTCTTTTCGTCGTCCCGAGGACTCCAACCCTTCCGTCGCATGCGACGGTACCGTCCTCGCCCCAACTGTGGTTGCTTCGAGCCTCCAACATGAGCTATTGTTTTTGAAGCGGCTGGAGGCGCCGAAGCGTTTTTTTACGCCCATCCCCCGGCTGGCGGAGTGGTTTTTTCCGAAATACGGGAAGGATTCGCATGAAAAACGATTCTGATATGCGGTTGCTGGTGGAGGCGCTGTCAAGCGGAGATCAGGCGCTGGCCGTTTCCGAAACAGGCCGCCTCCGACGCGAGGGAATCGAAGCGCAGCGCATCGTGGATGAAGGCATCGCCGAAGCCATGGACCGGTTGGACGGCAAATGCACCATCGAACAGTTCAATCTGCTGGAAATCATGCTGGTGGGCCGAGCAGTCATGAGCGTCATCAAGGAATTGTTCCCCCAGGGGACCCCGGAGGGGCCGACCCGAGGGACCGTCGTCCTCGCCAGTCTGGAAGGGGACGTACACGACCTCGGAAAAAACATCGTGAAGGTGGTTCTTTCGGGCAAGGGATATCGGGTTGTCGACTGCGGTAAGGATTGCACCCTCGACACGGTGGTGGCTACGGCGGAACGGGAGCGCGCCTGGGCCATCGGCATAAGCGGACTGATTACCACCGTGGTGCCGCAGGTGAAAAAGGTAAGGGGGCTGCTGGCGCAACGGGGGCTCGGACACATTAAGGTCCTCGCCGGGGGCGCCGCGCTGAAGCAGGCCACGGCCGAACATCTCAAAGTGAACTTTGTGGCGGAAACGGTTTTTGACGGAGCGCGGTACCTGGAAAGCTCCCATGAATAGGCGTGCAGCGGCACGGAATTTGTATGGCACGTTGTCGGAAAGTAATGTTTAACCCCTAACCCGTCGGTACACCGGAAACGAGGGGACGGAAAATGAACAGTCTGGAACGAGTCCTGGCTGCCGTACGATTCGAGCCGACCGACAGGGTGCCGGTGATCGCGCAGGTATTCGGCCACACCGCCGTCGTTGGGGGAAGGACGCTTCATGATTACGTGCGCAGCGGGGAACAGGTGGCGGACTGCCAGATAAAGGCGCTTGAACGATACGGATACGACGCCGTTTTCGCCGCCATGGACCTCAATGTCGAAACGGAGGCGTTGGGGTCGAGCATTGTCTACCGGCGTGACGACTACCCATATGTCAGCGTACACGCATTTTCAAAAAGTACCGATCTGAAGAGCGTCCTTTTACCCGATCCGAGGACTGCCGGCCGTATGCCCGAAATACTGCGCGCAGTGAAGATTCTGCGGACCGAAGTGGGCGACGATGCGCTGGTGGTGGGTTCCGTTGCGGGGCCGATGACCCTGGCATCCCAGCTGCTCGGGTTGGAGACGGCTCTCTATCTCGCCATCGACGAACCCGCTACGTTTGAAAATTTTCTGGATTTCACCACGGAGGTGGCGATTCGCTTTGGTGTTGCCCAGATCGAGGCGGGAGCCCATGTGCCCCTGGTGTTCAACCCCACCGCATCCGAAGCGGTGATCCCCGCCGGATTTTTCCGGGAAATGGAGCTTCCCCGACTGAAACGGGTCTTTTCCGCGTTCGCCGCCGCGGGTGCTTCCGCCGGCTGGCTGCACGTGGCCGGACCCATAACGTCCATTCTGCCCTTCCTGGCCGAGAGCGGCGCCGATATCATCAATTTCGATTACGTGGTCAGTCCCGAAGACTTCATGGACAAAGCGCCCTCTCTGTGCGGCAACGGAAACGTGAAATCCCTCGACTTCGAGGAAGCGGACCCGGAAAGCATCCTGGCCGAATCACTCATGCTTCTGGATCGGTTCGCCGCAAGGGGAGGATTCATCCTGTCGTCGGGTTGTGAAATCCCGCCGAGGTCCAGGGCGGAAAACGTGGCCGCTCTCGTATCGGCAGTGAAGGGGCAGGGGTAGATCGGTTGCCGGTATTGACGCTCAAGACCGCGAAAGGGATGCGGCGCATCGAGTTCCCCGAGGGGCTGACTCTGAGGGAAGTCCTCGATTCGACCGAATACCGTGTTCGTTCCGGGTGCAGGGGAACCGGGGCCTGCGGACTCTGTCGCGTATGGATCGCCACCGAGAAGGCCAACGATCCCACCCTGGCCGAACGGTTATACCTTTCGGACGATCGCATCGCGTCGGGGGAACGGCTGGCATGCCAGGTGAAGCCCTCGATGGACCTGGAAGCAGCGATCCTCAACGCAGCGCCGTCGTCTTCCTGGAAGGCCATTCCGCCGGCGTTTCGCTATCACGGCCGCTCGGATGGTGCTTTCGTCCCCCCGAGTATCCGTCCGCTCGCGGACCCGAAAAATCCCTACGGGGTGGCGGTGGACCTCGGCACGACCCACATCACCCTTTCGGTCCACGACCTTTCCACGGGCGGATGGCTTGCGGGGCGTCGGGGGATGAATCCCCAGGCGGAATTCGGAACCGACGTGATGACCCGTCTGACGGCGGCCGGAGAATCGCAGACGTCGGCCGGGGCCATGCAAAACCTGGTGGTGTCCGCCATCGGCGACGCCATTGCCGACGTGGCCGTGCGGGAAGGCATTGCCGTTGATCGCGTGGCGAAAGTGGTGATCGGCGGAAACACGGCGATGCTCGCCCTCCTTTCGGGGCGTAACTACGAATTGCTGCTTCAACCGGCCCACTGGATGGATTACGTCGATTGCCTGCCGACACATCCCGAGGAGTTCGCGTCAGGCTGGGGCATCCATCCGCAGGCGCACATCGAGGTGCTGCCTCCCTTGGCCGGATTCGTCGGCTCGGACCTCGTGGCCGGTATCGCGGCCACCGGACTGATCGATGCCGATCCGGGCAGCATGTTGATCGATTTCGGCACGAACTCGGAAATCGCCCTATGGGACGGGACGAGGCTGTGGGTAACCTCCGCTGCGGGCGGGCCGGCCTTCGAGGGCTGCGGCCTGAGCTGCGGGATGGGAGCGGAACCCGGCGCCATCCATCAGGTCTTTGAAACCGCGAACGGCCGCAACGGGACGGAAAACGGTGAGGGGAGGTCCATCGGCCGGATTCGGGGGATGAACCTCGGGTTTGCCACTATTGACAACGAACGTCCCAGGGGATTGTGCGGCTCGGGGATGGTGGACCTCATGGCCTGCCTCGTACGCTCCGGTAAGGTCACCGGCATCGGCCGTTTCGCGCCGGATGTCCCCCCGGGCGGAATCGTGCTTCTGGACGAAGAGACGAAGCTGACACTGACCAAAAGGGACATCGACGTTTTTCAACGCGCCAAGGGCGCCATCAGCGCGGCTGTCGCAGTTCTCCTCTCTCTGGCGCATATCGAACCCGCCAAGGTGCGGCGGGTTTTCGTGGGGGGAGCCTTCGGGCACTTCCTCAACAAGAAGAACGCAGTGGACATCGGACTCCTTCCCGACGTGGACTTCGGTGCCGTGGAGCTTTGCGGAAACACCGCTCTTGCGGGTTGCGAACATCTTTTGATGTGGCCGGATTCGTCCGGAATACAAAAAAAGATCATGTCGCGGGCCGAATGTGTCGATCTGGCACAAAGGGCCGGGTTTGAGGATTTTTTCCTCCAGGGACTCTATCTGAAAAAGGCATCCGATTGTTGCTAGGCTCCCTTTCGTGAACGGGTGGAAAATGAATAATCCGGCATTCAGACAGGCAAATTACCTCGACGCATTCATGAAGACCGCCCAATACCTGGCGAGCCTCACGACGTATCAGGACGTATGGGCCCATGCCGCGGAAGTCGTGGTGGAATTCTACGGCGCCTCGCTGGCGGGGTTCGCCGAACTCGGACCCGACGACCGATTGGTGTTCCACCACCTCATCCTCCCCACAGAAGCTTCCTCCGACGTTCTGCAGGGAAGGGAAGTCCTGGAAACCGTGAAGGAAGTGCTGGAGAGCGGTTTTCTGGCCCGCCGCGCCATCCCGGTTTTCGGCCCGTACACGGTCGTTTTCCTCCCCGTCAGGTTCGGAAACGAAACCGTCGCCATGCTGGTGGGGCACAGTGCGGGGGATGCCGTTTCCAACGAATTGCTGAACATTTATCTGGCGGTTGCGGGTCTGGTGGGCAGTACGGCCAGCAAACTCGTTTCGGAGATCGAACTGAAAAGGCACCGCAGCAGGCTCGAAGAACTCGTGGCCGAACGCACGATCGATCTCACCCGGACCATGCAGCGACTGGAAGTGGAAATATCGGAACGCAAACAGGCCGAGGAGGCGCTCGCCAGGACCAGGGACGAGCTGGAGGTGCGCGTACGGGAGCGGACCGCGGAACTGGTCAAAGCCAACGAGGAATTGAGGGAACAGACCCGCATCGCCCAAACGCTCATGGATGCCATGCCGTGTGTCGCCCTGCTGCTCAGACCGGGCAAGGTGGTGGTGGGCACCAACAAGAAGGCGAACGATCTGGGAATCCTCCCCGGCATGGTGTGCCACCAGGCGTGGAGCGCAAGCGACAGACCGTGCCCCTGGTGCAACGCTTCCGAAACGCTGCCCTCCGGAAGCAGCCAGCGCGAAGAGATCGAGGTGGGGGACACCTGTTGGGAAACGTATTGGGTGGCGATCGAGCACGATCTGTTTCTCCATTACGCTTTCGACGTCAGCGACCGGAAAAAATCGGAAAAGGAACTCAAGGCTTACGCCCAAAGGCTTGAATTCCTCAATCGGGAACTCCAGGACTTCGCGTTCGTAGCTTCCCACGATCTGCGGGAACCACTCCGCAAAATCCAGACATTCGCCGACCTTCTCGTCCTTCGCTGCAAGGAGTCCCTCACCGATCAGGGGCGCGATTACCTCGAAAGAATGACCAAGTCGGCCATTCGGATGTCGGCTCTGCTCGATGCCCTGCTCGGCTATTCACGGGTGGCCAGCAGACCGGACCCCATTGTCCCCACCGACCTTTCGGAAGTGGTGCGGGAAGCGATGAGCGACCTGGAATTGCTCATCGATCGCGCCGAAGCCTGTGTGGAGGTCGCGCCGCTGCCCGTTCTGGAGGCGGACCCGAACCAGATGCGGCAGCTTTTCCAGAACCTGATTTCCAACGCGATCAAGTACCGGAAAAAGGAGGAACGCCCCTGTATCACGGTGCGTGGAGAAGCGATGGACGGGGCCTACAACCTTTATGTCGAGGACAACGGCATCGGGTTTGGTGAGGAACACCTGGATTGCATCTTCCGTCCCTTTCAAAGACTCCATGGAAGAAACGAGTACGAAGGGACGGGGATGGGGTTGGCCATCTGCCGGAAAATCGCCGAAAGGCACGGTGGTGCCATCACCGCGAAATCCTCCCCCGGCTGCGGTTCGATCTTTATCGTTACATTGCCTGCGAAAAAGTACCGTTCGGACAGGGATGGGGTCGGTTCGAGATAAAACGCGCCGATAAGGCCGGCGGAAGGTGAACGTCCCTCCCCCCGTGGGAGCCTGCCGAAAAAACGCTATTCATCGTCCGTCCGCCCGTTGTGTCGGCGGGCCGGACCCCGGCTTTCGCCGGGGTTGCGTCCCTGAATGGTTTTCGACATCCTCTGAGGGGAGGGTGTGGATGGGTCCCGTAGATTCCGGATGTGTTCTTCTGTCGGATTTCGGAAGTTGTACCGTCTGCAATCTGCGGCGGACGGACTATATGTTGCCGGCCATCACCAGGCCCATGACCATGGCGAACACGGCGAAGCTCTCCACCATACCCACCGCGGCAAAACACTTTCCGAAGATTTCCGGTTTCTTGGAGGAGGCCAGGATGGCGGTAGCGGCCACCTTGCCCTGGTAAATGGCGGAGATACAGATGGCGATCCCGCAGAAAAGCCCGATGCTGAACAGCGCCAGTCCGGCGCCTTCCGCTTTTACCTTGCCCATGAGAATGAACATCAACACGATGCCGTAGATGGTCTGGGACGAAGGGGCGGCGGAAATACCGATGTACTTGCCGTGTCCCTCTTCCACCTTCGCCATGACACCGTGGGACGCAGCACCGGCGATACCTACGCCGATGGCACTTCCTATAGCCGGTATTCCCACTGCGCATGCGCAACCTGCATATCCCAATAGTGACCAGAGATCCATAATCCTGCTTCCTCCTCTTTCTCGTGTTCCTCGAAATATATCGTTCTTTATCGTTTCTTATTTATCGGTGCTGATCCGCCGGAACGGATTGTAAGGCACGCCGTCTCCCTCGAAACTCCACCGGTACCACTCAAGAAAGTTCAGCCTGAGCCCATGGACCACTCCTCCCATAACGCCCAATCCAATGTTAACGGCATGCCCGACCACCAGAACGAATCCGGCAAAGATAAACCCGACCCATGGGATTCCATGGAAGATGTTCCCGGCCAACATGTTGAAGGTCTGGGCCATGTAAACGGTGGCGATGCCCAGTGCGAAAAGGCGCAGGTAGGAGAGCACGTCGGCGAAGAGCTGTACGATGCCGAGCGCCGCGTTCAACCCCATTGCCAGCCGCAGGAACGGATTTTTGCTGGACGAGGAGAAAAGGACGACCAGTGCCATTCCGCCGATCAGACAGTACATGGCGACGGGGTTGTCCTTACCGTGGCCCATGCTGCTGTTGATGAGCAAAAATCCCGACCACCCGACAATGATCCACCCCAGGCTCGGAAGGTCGTGAGTGGTGTAGAACTTGATCGCCTGGGAGATGGAAAGGTGGATAAGGCCCATGACCATGGAAACGATCATGACGTTGTTCTGTCCCTGTTTGGTACTCACGTCCAGGAGAACAAGTTTGTGCAAGAAGGCTTCTTTTCCGGGTGAAACCCCGAAATAACTGGCCGAGATGACCCCGAAGAAGATGACGGCAAAACTCAGCAGATACATCAATCGGAAGAAACGGACGGCAAAGGGGGAGGGCGTGCCGAACTTCAGGTGCAGGAGCACGGTGATAATCAGATAGACCAAGCCGTACCCGGCGTCCCCGACGATCATTCCGAAGAAAATGGCGAAACAGTACAGCACGAACGGGCTAGGATCGAAGTCCTTGTAGCTCGGGAAACTGTACACCTTCACCAAGTCCTCGCCGGAATTGAAGATGCCGGAGTTCTTCAGCATGACCGGTACTCTGTCGTCATCGGTGGGTTCCGCGCTGAAGTGGTAAAGGGTAAAACCGCTCCCGATCTTGCGCACCAGTTCGTCTTCCGGCATGGGTGACCAGCATTCGAGGACGAACACCTGCTCTTCCAGCTCCGGCTTGGCGTTGATGAGCGCGCGCCGATATGCCGCCAAGTCCGTCAGTCGGGCTTCCGCCTCTTCCAGGACTTTCAGGTTGGCGGCCAGATCGACGTACTGCTTCTCGATCCGAAGGAGTTCCCCCTGCTTGGCGGCGATTTCCCGATCAATCTCGGAAATACTCCTGGGCGGCAGTTTTTCCTCCGATATCCCCAGGTCCACCGGTTGATCGGAAAAAACGGCAAAGCACACATCGTTGGCGTCTTCCCGTGATATATGCACATAGAGACCCGGAAGCGGCAACGTGTAGAAGAGCTTTTTGGGCACCCGGAAAAAGTGCACTGCAGTTCCGCTTTTGCGAAGCAGTTCAGCGTCTTCCGGGGAAAAGTCTCCCCACGGCTCCAGCAGGCTGCGGTCCTTGCGCAAAGAAGCGATTTCCGCGTTGAGCCCGTTTTCTTCCTGGCCCAGTTTTTCCCGCCGGGCGCACACTTCCCGGTAATCGAGGCCCCCGCCGGATTGACCCGCGGCGCCTTTCTGGCTGAGAAATTTTTTCGCTTCCGCCACCGACTGGAGTTCCCGCACAATGGCGGACGGCTCCACCGCCTCCGCAGGAAAGATGAGGTGGGTGACTCCCACCGCCTGCAGCGCTTGAATGAAGCGATCCTTTTCCGATTCGATCCCCACGAAGGTGATCTTTTTCATGGGAACAATCACGTGGAAGGTACCTCCTGCTGAAGGATCTTGCCTTTTGCGAGCTTGGCACGGCCGACCGCCGCGGTCTCTTCGTCCCCGAGGAATATCTTGATCTTGCGGATGTTTTCCCTCAGCTCGGGGATCAGTTTTTTCTCGAACAGATTGCAGCGCTGGGACGTGGTGCGGAGTTCTTCCCGGATCAATGCTTCTTTATGCAGCAGAACGCGAACTTCCTCCCTCACGGCAATGAGCTGACGCAGTGCGACCAACGCGGTATCGAGCCATCCCGGAGTGGCGAAGAGCGAGTAGGAGACGTCCCGGAAGACGACGTCCTTGAACTCGGGTACTTCGACACCGGCGATGTTGTCGGTGGCGGTTACCACCTCCTCGACATGCAGAAAGTCGTCGATGGTCACCGAAGGATCCGTCAGCAGATGGGACCATGGCCGAACGGACCCGGTAATCCGGGCGATCTCGCTCCGCTTCTGTTCGATCAGGGGCTCCATCTGCCGAAGAACGATCTGCAACTGCATCTTCTTCAACTGCAGAATGGGGAGGAACTTCTGGTACTTGGACAAGCCGTCCCGCTGAGCCTTCAGGGCTGTCTTATTGTATTTGAGCTTTTCGCCGGCCATACGTAGTCGCGCCCTTTATGCTACTTTTCGCTCGGATTCTTTAGTGTTCCAGTATTTCTTGGTGAGCCCTTCCTTCAGCCCCGTCTGAACGGGTTCGAAGTGCCGCCCCAAGATTTCCCAGCAAAGGTCCAACGCCTTTTCGATGGGGATGTTGACGTTGAGGTCCATCAGTTCGCGCTCGAAATCCTTGCCGTACGCGAGCAGCGTCTCGTCCCACTTGGAGAGTTTGAAGCCCATGGCGATCTTGTTGCGGGACTCCCGGCAGTCCGAATACAGACGGATCATGGTGTTCATGATGTCGTTGTGGTCCTCGCGGGTGACCTTGGAAACCACGTTCTGCTTCAGTCGGCTCAGGGACCCGAAAGGATCGACGACCCCGTGGCGCAGATAGAACTGGCCTTCGGTGATGTACCCCGTGTTGTCGGGAATGGGGTGGGTCACGTCGTCGCCGGGCATGGTGGTGACGGCCAGAATGGTGATGTCGCCCATGCCTTCGATATCGACCGCCTTCTCATACCGCGAGGCGAGCTGGGAATAGAGATCGCCGGGGTAGCCGCGGTTGCTGGGGATCTGTTCCATGGAGATGGAAATTTCCTTGAGCGAATCGGCGAAGTTGGTCATATCGGTCAGAAGGACCAGCACGCGGCGGCCGGCTTCGGCGAAACGCTCGGCCAGCGCCAGACTCATGTCCGGAACCAGGAGGCATTCCACGACCGGGTCGGAGGCCAGGTGCATGAACATGATGACCCGGTTCATGACGCCACTTTCCTCAAACGTGCGTTTGAAGAAAATGAAGTCGTCAAACTTGAGCCCCATGCCGCCCAGGACGATGATGTCCGCTTCCGCCTGCATCCCGACGCGGGCCAGAAGCTGGTTGTACGGCTCGCCGGGAATGGAGAAGATGGGGAGTTTCTGACTCACCACCAGCGAATTGAAGACGTCGATCATGGGAATGTTGGTGCGAATCATTTCGCGGGGGATAATTCTGTTGGCCGGATTGAAGGAAGGACCGCCGATGGGAATCTCCTCCTCCATGGGCTCGGGGCCGCCGTCGATGGGAACACCGCTGCCGTTGAAAATGCGCCCCAGCATGGATTCGCCGTACTTGACCTGCATGAGGTGGCCGAGAAAGGCCACCTTATCGTCGGTCGAAAGGCCCTTGGTCCCTCCGAACACCTGCACCGTGACCATGTCACCCGAAAGACGGATGACCTGTCCGAGGCTTTTCTTGCCGGGCGACTCGATGATGGCGAGTTCGCCCAGGCTGACGCCGCGTGCGTGCAGGCTGGCGATGTTTCCCGTGATTTCCGTTATCTTGGTAATGATTTCTCTCACAACTCAACTCCCCAGAAATTGGTTGACCTGTTCTTCATATTGCTTGAACTCTTCGCTCTCCCATGGGGAGGAGTTCCAGTTCTTGAAGGTAGCGGACAATCTGAAGAAAATGTCGCGGGCTTCGTCTTTGTCTTTCGCAGTGATGTCCTTAAGGAGCACTTGGTGCACCTTGTGGAAGACGTAAACCTGGCGTTCCATGGTATTGAAGGCGTCGACCGGATCGAAAGCATTCTGCTGGAGGTACACGGAATCGAGGAACTCGGCCTTGAGGAAAAGCATGAAGTCCGCCATGGAGGTTCCTTCTTCGCCCACCACGTCCATGCGTTTCTTCACCTCGTTGCCGTCGAACACCACCTGGCCGGCCTCCCTGACAATGGCGACCCATTGAGGATCGATCTTATCCAGCGTTTCCCTCATCTGGTCGATGTACTTGGACCAGGAAGTCAGCGGATCGATGGCCGGGAACCTTCGGGCGTTGGACCTTGCCCAGGTGAGGCCCAGGAAGGCGCCGACCACGGCGAGGGTACCCTGGGTGACGGGTTCTTCGAAGTTTCCGCCGGCGGGGGACACGGTCCCGATGAGGCTTACCGAACCGGTGGAGTTGTCGGCGAACCGCACGAACCCGGCTCGTTCGTAGAACTCGGCGATGCGCGACTGGAGATAAGCCGGGAAGGCTTCCTCGCCCGGTATCTCTTCCAGACGGCCGCTCATTTCGCGCAGGGCCTGTGCCCAGCGGGAAGTGGAGTCGGCGAGCAGTAGCACGTCGAGGCCCATCTGGCGATAGTACTCGCCCAGGGTGACGGCGGTATAGATGGACGCTTCGCGGGCCGCAACCGGCATGGAAGACGTGTTACAGATGATGATGGTACGTTCCATCAGCGTCTTGCCGGTGTAGGGGTCGACCAGGTGCGGGAACTCGCGCAAGGTTTCCACGACTTCGCCGGCGCGCTCCCCGCAGGCCGCCACGATGATGACGTCCACGTCGGCGTAGCGGGAGATAATCTGCTGGAGGACCGTTTTACCGGAACCGAACGGCCCGGGGATGCAGGCGGTACCGCCTTTCGCCACCGGATAGAACGAATCGATGATGCGGCAACCGGTCACCAGCGGCTCGGTCGGGAGAAGCCGTTCCTCGTAGTGGCGGAGGGGGATTTTGATGGGCCATTCCTGCACCATGGTGAGGTTGTGCGCCGTACCGCGTTCGTCCGTCACCTCGGCGACGGTCTGTCCGACGGTGTAGGATCCCTTGCCCGCCATGGTGTTGATCTTCGCCTTGCCGATGAAATCGAAGGGCACGAATATCTTGTGGGTGAATATCCCCTCGGGCACGGTGCCGAGCACGTCGCCCGCGCCTACCGTGTCGCCGACTTTGGCTATCGGCGTGAACTCCCACTGGGCGGCCCTGTCCAGGGGTGGCAGATAGACGCCGCGTTTCAGAAAGAGTCCGCACTCCGCGGCCAATTCGGGCAGGGGGTTCTGGAGTCCGTCGTAGATTTGCCGCAGCAATCCGGGGCCAAGTTCCACCACGAGAAGATTTCCCGTAAATTCGACGGGGTCGCCGACCTTGATTCCGCGGGTATCCTCGAATACCTGCATGTTGCACAGCTCACCACGGACGCGGATCACCTCGCTTTTCAGCCTGCGATCACCGGTGAGGACGTAGGCCACTTCGTTCTGCCGCACTGCGGCCTCGAACGAGGCGGTGATCATGTTTCCGTAGGCTGCGACTACCTTGCCCATGACAGACATATCAGAGTACCTCCAGTTGCCGGACTACTTCCATACCCTGCTCGGTGCTCATGGAGAGCCGCCTCTCCATGAGCTGGAGTTTCAATAGGTAGGCTAAAACAATGTCAAATTCGAAATCGGTTTGTTCGGTTTGCTCTTCGATGTATTCCCACAAGGCCTCTTCGACCGCCTCGTCGAACTGAATCGGGTCCTTGGCCTGCAACAGCCGGTCGATCCAGGGATACTCCCTGCCCAGACCGAAATCTTCTCCGCCGGCCCGTTGCAGAAGGTCCACTACGTCGCTTTCGCCCACCATGTGGTCGGAAACGGTAAGCCCCCTCTTGCGTGCCCGTACAGCGGCCACGATGTTCCGCAGGTCCTTTTCGAATTGAAAGTAGCCCCGCAGGAAATCGCTCTTGGTGGCTTCGATGACATGGTCGTAGTACATTTCCCAGAGGAGGTTGATTTCGCGCGGTCCCCAGCGCTCCATGACGCCCACCTGGGAGTATTCCACCAGTTCCTTCAAGAGTCTCGGGTCGTCGAGTGTGTACTCGACTTCGACTTCCCGACCCGACCTCAACCGTTCCAGCAGAAAAATGTCGCGCGCCAGAAGGATGTGCTCCACCTCCAGCCAATCCTCTTCCGCTATCTGGTTCTTTTCAGCCAGAAGGTCGCCAAAACGAATCTTGATCTTCTTGTCTTCCCGGCTCAGCTCGGGAAGATAAGAAACCAAAAAGTAGTATTTCATTTGGCGGCTGTTTCTCCAATTTTAATGTTCTTGAACAGTTCTCTGAACTTGGGGGAAAGAAATCGGAGGAAGAGCGTCAGGAACGCCTGGTCGCTGAAATCGAGTCGTACGTTCCCGCCTTTGGTGCTCACCGTAAATCCGAAGGCCACTCCGTCACCCTGAATGGAGACTTTGACCTGTTCTTTGTCCGTCTTGCCGCTGCCCTGGGCGATCGCCAGTTCGGCGCCGTATTCCTGCAGCTTTTTCTGCTGATCTTCGTTCAACAGGACGACGACGTCTTTGTTGTCGGGATTCCGCGTATATTCCCGAACGACCGTTTTCAGCAGCTCTTTAAGGAAAGCGTCGTCCGTCAGAACGCCGGTGATTTTGTCTTTTAACGGCAGGACGAGCAGGTTTTCCTCGATGGCCCTTTTCAGATTGGCGACAAACTGCGATGCCGCGATCTCCAGGGAGGATTGAAGCTGCCTGGACTGTTTGTCCGCATCTTCCCGGGCGCGCGCCAGAATGTTCTCCGCCTCTTCCTGAGCCTTGCGGATAATGTCGGCCTGCTGCCTGTTGGCCTCGTCGATGATCTTGCGTGCGGATTCCTCTCCGCTCTCCACCCCGTGCTTCTTCAGGGTGTCGATCAATTCCTGCAATTTTGCGTCCGCCATACTCAACCCTCGTTCTCGACCGTATGCTGGGGTCACGTAATTGTGCAATTATTAACAATAAAAAGCGCGGCATCACTCCTTCCATATCCGAATGATCCGCGATTGTTTTCAAGGATTCAGGCCGGTCAACGATAGAAAATGGACATTATACCCTTTTTTTCACATTGTCAAAGGAGAATTGCGTCTCCGTATACTTTTGGGTCGGTGGAGCTTTTGCGCGGATGAAAGACCGGGAGAAAGGATAATCGGATGAACGGAGGAGTGGGATCGGCCATCCCGCTCTCCTCCGTTTGCCTGTCCCTTATCGGCCGAAAATTCCGAACATGGCCATCTTGCGACGAACAAAGGCGAGCTGCTGCTGGAGCGGGATTTCCATGGGGCAATTGTCGTCGCAGGCCATGAGGCCCACGCAGCCGAACACCCCTTCTTCCGCTCCGATGACTTCGAAGTACTGCGCGTTGGTGCGCCTGTCGCGCGGGTCCACCATGAAACGCGCGATGCGGTTGATCATGGCTGCTCCCACGAAGTCCTCGCGGATGTTGGCCGTGGCGCAGCCCCCCACGCAGCAGCCGCATTCGATACATCGCTCGGGCTCGTAGATCTTGAGGGCCGTATCGTTGTCCATGCGTTCTTCAACGGACTTGGGATCGAAAGGCTTGTCCTGGTGAATCCAGGACTTCGTTTTGATGGTGATGTCGCGGAACCATGTACCGGTGTCCACGGAGAGGTCGCCGATGAGTTTGAACACGGGCAGGGGCAGCAGGGTGATGCGGCTGGGCAGATCCCGGGTGAGGGTTTTGCACGCCAGCTTGGGCTTGCCGTTGATGAGCATGGCGCAGGAGCCGCATATGGCTGCCCGGCACACGAAATCGAACATGAGCGAGGCGTCCTGCTCTTCTCTGATCACGTTCAGGGCCATGAACAGCGTCATGCGCGGCAGCTCCTTGAGCTGATACTGCTGCATGCGCGGAGGAATCTGCGGTTTTTCCGGATTGTAGCGAAACACGTCAAGCGTAAGGGTTCGACTTACCATCTTCGCTCCTCGTCATTATTTCGTCTTGGTGGCTTCGCCGTATCCGCGGTCACCGGGCGGCAATTCGGTAATGGTAACGGGCTCGTAGGAAAGGTCGGGCAGGTCGGCTCCGTCTCTCCAGGTGGCCAGGGTCCGTTTGAGCCAGTTTTCGTCGTCCCGTTTGGGGAAGTCCTCACGGAAATGGCTCCCGCGGCTTTCGGTTCTCTGCAATGCGCCGTAGGAAATGCAGAGGGCCAGACGCAGCATGCCGGGCAGTCGCAGGGCGGCCGTCATTTCGGGGCTCGCTCCCTCGCCGCCGGTCTTGAGCCCGATCTTGAAACTTCGGGCGTACAGCTCCCGCAGCGTCTCCACGGCGTCCGACAGGTCCTTGCCGTTGCGGAAGATGGCCACCTTCTCCATGAGTGTTTCCTGCATGGCGGCCCGCAGCTTGAACAAGTCCTCCCCGCCGCCGGCGGTCTTGAGCCGGTTCATGCGGTCGTGCTGGCCGCTGACCGCGTCCCTCATGAGAGGGTAGGGCACGTCGAGTTCGGCGTTCAGGGTGTAGTCGGCCACCTGCTGGCCCACCACCATGCCGCCGACGATCGTTTCGGCCAGGGAATTGCCCCCCAGACGGTTGAACCCGTGGAGGTCCCAGCAGGCGGATTCGCCCACACTGAAGAGGCCCTTCATGTTGCGGGCATATCCGTTGACGTCCGTGCGCACCCCGCCCATGGTATAGTGCTGGGTGGGGCGGACCGGGATGAGTTCCTTCACCGGGTCCACGCCCGCGAAATTGCGGCAGATGTTGGCGATTTCGCGCAGGTTCGTGTTGATGTGCTTGGCGCCCAGGTGTCTGATGTCGAGCCACAGGTGCTCGCCGATCTCCGTCTTGACCCCGTAGCCGGCCCGGATGTGCTGTATCATGCGCCGCGCCACCACGTCCCGCGAAGCCAGTTCCTTCTTGTTCGGCTCGTAGTCGGGCATGAAGCGGTGTTCGTTCACGTCGAGCAGATAGCCGCCGTCGCCGCGCGCGCCCTCGGTGATGAGGATCCACACCGGGAACATCCCGGTGGGGTGGAACTGCACGGCCTCCATGTTGCCCAGGGGGACGATGCCGGTGTCCAGAGCCAGGCTGTGTCCCATTCCCTCGTTGATCACCGCGTTGGTGGATGCGCTGTAGAGCCTGCCCGCTCCGCCGGTGGCGATGACCGTCGATTTAGCGGCGTAGGCCCGGAGTTCTCCGGTCTTGAGGTCCCGCACCACTGCGCCGTAGCAGCGGGAGCCGTCCTGGATCAGCGAAAGGGCTTCGACCCGGTCGTGCACCGTGACGCCCAGCTTGAGGACCACGCTGTCCATGGTGTACTGCAGCGTGTGGCCCGTGCCGTCGGCCGTGTAGCAGGTGCGCCATTTGGCCGTTCCGCCGAAGTCGCGGGCGGTGATGAGGCCTTCCTTTTCCTTGAGGTCCTCGATCTGCCGGCCGTCGTACAGAGTTTTCTTGCCGGCTACCACGCGGTTCCAGGGAACGCCCCAGTAGGACATCTGGCGGACGGCGATGGGAGCCAGATTGCAGAACAACCGGGCCACCGGTTGTTCGCATCCCCAGTCGGAACCCTTGACCGTGTCCAGGAAATGGATGTCCGCATTGTCGCCGAGGCCCATGGCGGAATTTCCCAGAGAAGCCTGCATCCCCCCCTGCGCGGCGGTGGAATGGGAACGACGCGGCGGCACCAAGCTCAGAAGCGTTACCCGGCATCCGGAAGCAGCGGCTTCCACGGCCACGCGTTCACCGGCAAGGCCGGCGCCGATGATGAGAACGTCCGTGAGATGAAGGGAAAAATCGGCCATTACATACCTCCCACTTTCACGAGGAACATGAGCACCAGCAGGGAGGCGATTCCCAATCCCACGATAACGCAGGTCACGAAAAGCAGCACTCTGGACACCTTCTGCCGGGGGATCCATCCCCATTTGACGAACATGCGGTAGACACCCACTCCTGCATGGATTTCCGCCACGCCCAGCAGCAGCAGGTAGAGCCAGAAGTAACCGCCCTGGACCCTCGACGCCGAGTTGTGGGCGTTGATCGGCCAACCGGAAAGAACGGCCCAGATGTGGATGGAAGCCAGGATGAGCACGAGGATGCCGGTAACCACCTGAAAGAGCCATGTCCAAGTGTCTTTGTGCCCCAGTCTCCGGGCGTGGCTCCATACGATCTGCTGGTCGGACCACCGTATGGGAATGCGCCTGCCCGCAGCGGCCATGTGCACCAGGATGGCAACCAGTACGATGAAAATACCGACATAGGAAATACCGGTGGCGTCCAGTATGGCCGGGACGTTGTTGAACATCCCGGTGCCGAAAAGGACGGAGGACACGAAAAGCATGTGCGTCCAGACAAAACCCACCAGGGTGATGCCCGTGGCCAGCTCCGCTACGTCGATGTAGGCATCGGCCTTTGTACATCTTCCAACGAGTTTTTGGAACAGCAAGGCAGACTCCTCTCTCCTGGAATGGATGATTCTCTCCGGTGAAGTGTGCCGGGAGAAGGGGGGAACCCCTCTCCGGATCGTACGTTACGAGGCGGTGCGGTACTCCTTTACGCCTTCCACGTACAGATCGTTGCCCTGGGTGTCGTTCACCACCACGACGGGCAGGTCTTTCACTACAAGGCGGTAGACGGCCTCCGGCCCCAGCTCTTCATAAGCAATGACGGAAGCTTCCTTGACGGCACTGCCCAGGAGTGCGCCGGCTCCGCCGGTCGCCGCCAGATACACGGCCTTGTGCCGTACCATGGCCTCCACCACTTCCTTGGCCCTTTTGCCTTTTCCGATCATGGCCTTCATGCCGCGAGCCATGAGGACGGGTGCATAGGGGTCCATGCGGTAGCTGGTGGTCGGCCCCGCGGCGCCGATGGCCCGGCCGGGAGGGGCCGGCGAGGGACCTACATAATAGATAACCTGTCCCTCCAATTCCATCGGGAGCGGTTCGTTGCGGTTGATGAGGTCCACCAGCCGCTTGTGCGCCGCGTCCCGGGCGGTGTAAACCACCCCCGAGAGAAGGACTTTGTCTCCGATCCGCAGCTTTGTGACGTCGTCGTCGGAGAGCGGTGTCGTCAGTCGATACGTTTCGCCCATTGAGCTTGTTTCCTTACCCTTCAGACCGCATCAGAGCACCGCTTCCTTGTGGCGTGCGGCGTGGCACTGGATGTTTACCGCCATGGGAAAACTGGCGATGTGGCAGGGTATCATGCGGATGTGCAGCGCCATGCTGGTGACCGTTCCCCCCAACCCCTGGGGGCCTATGCCCAACCGGTTGATTTCCGCAAGCCATTCCTTTTCCAGTTTGTCGAGTTCCGGGTCGGGATTGGGTTCCCCCACGGTGCGCAGGAGCGCCCGTTTGGCCTGGAGAGCGCACTGTTCGAACGTGCCCCCGATGCCCACGCCCACCACGGTGGGGGGACAGGGATTGGGGCCGGCATCACTCACGGTTTCGATGACGCGCTGCCTGACGCCTTCGACTCCCGCCGAGGGGGGCAGCATGAACAGGCGGCTCATGTTTTCGCTGCCGCCGCCCTTGGGCACGGCCGTAATGCGTAGCCGGTCTCCGGGGACGAGATCGAGATAGACAATGGCCGGGGTGTTGTCGCCGGTGTTTTTTCTCGTGAACGGATCACAGACGGATTTGCGCAGGTACCCTTCCCGGTACGCCTGGCGCACTCCCTCGTCCACCGCCGCATTGAAATCGCCCCCGGTGATGTGGACTTCCTGGCCGAGTTCCGCAAATATCAGCGCGTAGCCGGTATCCTGGCAGATGGGGAGATTCTCCTCACGGGCCAGACGGGCATTCTCGATGAGCTGGTCGAATATCTCCCGACCCACCGGGGAGCGTTCGTTTTCGCGTCCGTCATGCAGGGCGTTCAGCATGTCGGAACCCAGCTGCCGGTTGGCCTCGATGAAAAGACGTTTTATGGTCTTCGTGACGGCATCGCACGGTATTTCGCGCATGAAAATGTCCCAGGAGCAAAAGAAGCGTTTAAGAGACGTATGAACCGAAAAAACAGACGGATAGCCTGCTTTTATAGACAATCGATTTCCCCGTGTCAACAGGTTTCCCGGCGCCCCGTTCCGCCGTTTGACAATCGCGCGGACCGGCCAATATAAGGGGGGTGGCGACAGGACGGACCGGGCCATCAAACAAGAGAAGAATATCCATGCGCATACTGCTGACCAACGACGATGGTATTTTTGCGGAGGGCATCCGCGCCCTTTACGAACAACTGGGCGAGGAGCACTCCATCACGGTCATTGCCCCGGAAAGCGAACAGAGCGCGGTGGGCCACGCCATCACCCTACTCAAGCCGCTGCGGATAAAACAGGTGCGGCTGGCCGGGGGGCGGGAAGGCTACGCGGTGGACGGCACGCCCGCCGACTGCGTGAAGATCGGAGTGAAGGAGGTGCTGAAGGAACCGCCGGACCTGGTGGTGTCCGGCATCAATCTGGGGGCCAACGTGGGGGTGGACGCTCTCTATTCGGGGACCGTTTCCGCGGCCACCGAAGGAGCCATCCTCGGCATTCCCTCCATTGCCGTATCCCTGGCGACCTACAGGGACCCGGACTACCGGTCCGCGGTACGGGTGGTGCGCCATCTTATCTCCACCATGACCGGCCGTACCCTGAAAAGAGGCACGGCGCTCAACGTGAACGTCCCGGCGCTTCCCTGGGAGGAAATCGTCGACATCCGCGTCACCCGCCACGGGTCGTCCCGTTACCGGGAAGAGTTCGACCGCCGGCAGGATCCCCGGGGCAACGTCTACTACTGGCAGGCCGGAAGCGTACTGGAGGACGACGACGAGGAAGGTACGGACCGCCACGCCGTAAAGAGCAACATGGTGTCGGTCACGCCCATTCATTACGACCTTACCGATTATCAGGCCCTTGAACAGGTGCGGTCGTGGGGGCTTCACTTGCGAACAATGTGAATTTTTTCCCCAGCCATGGAGGCGTTCCTCCCCTTCCGTGTATCCGTCTGCTGTCCCCCGGTGGACATTTCGGGCTGCGCGGCTACGACGGCGTTCCTCGTGTGCACTTTTTTTACCGACCGGTCCACCCGGGACGACACTCTTCCTATCATCTGATTTTTACAGGAAATAGTTCATTTTCGGGGATGACCGAAGTGCCCCTAGTTCTCTTGCACTCCGGTTGTCTAGAGCAAAAAACGGGGTTATCGGTGGTCTGCCCTTCTTCTTGGCACAAGACTTGCCTATTGTTGGGACGACTGGAGGTGACTACGATGCCAATGTACGACTACCGATGCCCCGAATGCGATCTCGAAGAATCCCGAATTGCCGGTGTGGATGACGCTACCGTGGTGTGCACGAACTGCAACAACCTCATGTACCGTCTGAACAGCGAGGACGACCTGTTCGACGCTTACTGGGATAAGGCTCCCCGCTCCGACAAAGCAGCCGGAGCCGCTTGATCCGCGACTCCAAATTCCTCCCCGGAACGCTCCTCCCGGAAACAACGGCGTAACCGTCGTCCGGGGGGAGCAGGTTTGGCTCCCCCCGGATTCCCGATTATTGCGGTTTCCCCCTGCCCCGGTTCAACCAGCCGTGGAGACGGACGGGTTTCTTCTTTCGCTCGGATATCCCCCTGCACTGTTTCGGAATGAAACACTTTTGGCCGTCCGTTCCCGGAATACTCTCCATCCAAAGTCCGCTGCGGTTTTCATGAGGGGAAAGTTCGTGAATGTTAATTCTTTCACTTTTTCCTTTGACACCGACCCTATTCTCCATTAATAAGCAGTGTAACCTTCCGGTAAAAGGATGTAACCCGTCAGGGGACGACCGTCCTGCGATCTCCACAACGGCGTGATTTAGGGAGGATAGGATGCCCAACCTGAAACGTGGAAAGCTGATTCTGGCGCTTGCCGCGCTTTCGTTGATTTTCCTCGCCTGTACCTCTTGGGGGGCCGATGCACCTCCTCCGGGAACGAAGGCCGGTATGCCGTGGTGGGCATGGCCCATCATTCTTTTCTTCTTCTGCTTCATTCTGGGTATCATTGCGGTTCTGGCCGGTGTGGGCGGCGGAGTGCTCTACGTACCCCTGGTGAGCGGATTCTTTCCGTTCCATCTCGATTTCGTGAGAGGCGCCGGGCTGATGGTCGCATTGGCGGGCGCACTGGCCGCGGGGCCGGGCCTGCTTCGCCGCAACCTTGCCAGCCTGCGTCTGGCGCTGCCGGTGGCTCTCATCGCTTCCAGTTGCGCCATCGTGGGCGCGCTCCTGGGGCTGGCGCTGCCCACCAACATCGTGCAGACGGCGTTGGGCGGGACCATCATCTTCATCGCCGTCCTCCTGTGGACCTCCAAGAACGTCGAACGGCCCGTGGTCACGAAACAGGACGCCGTGGGGTTGGCCCTGGGCATGTCCGGAGCGTATTATGAGGAATCCACCCGGGAAACCGTGGAATGGAAGACACACCGTACGCTGACGGGTCTCCTCCTGTTCATCATCATCGGCGTCATGGCGGGCATGTTCGGGCTGGGAGCCGGTTGGGCCAACGTGCCGGTGTTGAACATCCTCATGGGGGCTCCCCTCAAGGTGGCGGTGGGAACCAGCAAGTTCCTGTTGTCCATCACCGACACCTCGGCCGCCTGGATTTACCTGAACAAGGGGTGCGTTATCCCGCTTATGGCCATACCGTCGATCGTCGGCCTCATGTTCGGCTCGTTCGTGGGCGTGCGCATCCTGGCGGTGGCCAAACCGAAAATCATCCGTTACCTGGTGATCGGCGTTTTGCTCTTTGCCGGTCTGAAAGCCCTGCTCAAGGGCTTGGGCATAGGCTGATCGAAAGGGAGGGTCAACGATGGCCGAACGCAGCTCCGCAAAACCCAAAGCGCCCGAAGAACAGATCAAGTACGCCGACCTCCTGTATTACGGAGCGTGGATCGGCATTCTGATCATGTTCATCACTTATTTTATTTACGTCGTGGGAATTCTCCCTGCTCATGTCCCGTTGGCCCAGGTTCCGGCGTACTGGTCCCATCCGGTGGAAGAATATCTCCACAATGCAAACGTTCCCCAGGGCTGGGGCTGGGTCCACCTTCTCGGGACCGGCGATTTCCTCAATTTTATCGGCATTGTGCTGTTGGCGGGCATGACCATTATCTGCTTCTGTACACTCATTCCCGCGTATCTCAAAAAGAACGACAAGTTGTTTGCCGTCATCGTAGTCGCCGAGGTGGCGGTCCTCTGCGTGGCCGCTTCCGGCTTGCTGGGATCCGGCGGCGGGCATTGAGCGGCATCGGCACGGGCAGTCCGACCGATTCGGCGGACAGGGAGGAGACAGGATGAAAGTATTGGTTGCGGTGGACAGAAGTCCTGAATCCCATATGGCGCTCCGCTACGCATGCCATCTTCTCGATCACTTCGATGCCGAAGTGGAAGCGGTTTACGTGAAGCCCGACGTACTGGCGGTGGAACTCGAGAATTTCGGCGTGCCGTTCATCAAGAAGACGGGTCCGAGGGAAAAGATCGAAGCCGAAGCCAAACGGGTTGAAGAAGTGATCGTCAACGCCTGCCACGTCTGTCTGGGGGCCCAAATTCCCTGCGAACCCCGGATGCTCATCGGAGAGCCCGCGGAGGAGATCATCCGGGAGGCCAGGGACGGCGGCTACGATCTGGTGGTGCTTGGATCGCACGGCCATTCGGCCATCAGCGGCCTGCTGTTGGGCGCCGTCCACTCCCAGGTGCTCCACCACACCTCCCAGCCGCTGCTCATCGTGCGCGAATTGCGCGATATCCAAAAGGTGCTCGTGGCGTACCGGGGCACGAGCTGCGACCAGGAGGCCCTCCGTTTCGTCGCTCCGCTGCTGGCCCGAAGAAAGCCCGAAATGACTATCCTCCACGTGCAGGAAACGGACATGGGGGAGAGCGACGAATATGCCCGGGCCTGCCTGATGCAAGGTGATCGAACGCTGCAGGAACTCGGATTTCAGCCGGTGGTCAAGGAAGCAAAAGGCGGTTTTGTAGAGGAAACCCTGCGCGAAACCGGTATGGCGCCGTACGACCTCATTGTGCTCGGGGCTTACAGCCATGGCCGTTCGAAACTGAGGATCATCAGCAACGAAGCCGTGCGGCTGGTAAGTCGGACGACCCGGCCTGTGCTGGTCTTCCGCGGCAAGGAGTAGGCGGAGACACCGGACGTTCGCGGTCCGCGTCACACCGCGTTCACTTCTTCCCGTCTCTCTTCGGCGGAATGAGGGCGCCGCAGTGCGTGCATCGTACGGCTTCCCCCGCGCGGTTCTTGGAAACGATCTGATTCCTGCCGCATGAAGGGCACTTGCGGACCAGGGAAAGGATACTGCCGATCACTGCCTGAAAAATAGGCACCTTACCACCCCATCTCGTACCCGGTTGCATTCAAACCATGAACGGTTTCCCCTCCGGCCCCCTCTCCGGAGGAAGCTGTCGACAGACGCACGTTTTTTCCCCGCTTCGTCATTCCGGTAAAAGCCGAAATCATTGTCTCCATACTTCAAGACCCCGGTTTTCGCCGGGGCGACCTTTGGAACGGCGTTATCGACAACATCGGCGTGGGAAGTGCCCGTTCCCGGCATGAATGCACCTTCGTATCAGTTGTTCTCCGGCGTTCCCTGAAAAAGGGGAGCAACGGCCGCTACTCTGGCCGGATGGCCCATTACCACCGCCAGATCGCCGGGCAGGAGGACCGTCTCGGCCCGGGGATCGGACACGACGTCGTTGCTCCGCCGGATCGCAAGCACCGTCACCCCGTAATTTTTCCTTAAGCCCACCTCTCCTATACCCTTGTCGGCAAGCGCCGCCTTTTCCTTTACGCGGTAGGTGGCGATGTCCACGTCGGACAGGAACGACGAAAGGTCTTCCACGGAACGCATCCGATCCGGGGCGAGCCCGCGGAGCATCTCATACCCCTCGCTTCGCAGCTCGGCCACCAGCCGGTGGATTTCCTCCTGGGGTACGAAGAATCTCCTCAACACCCGCGCGAATATCTCCACGGCGGTTTCATATTCCTCGGGAATTACCTCGTCGGCGCCGAGTTCCTTCAGGACATTGATTTCCTGAAGA
This sequence comes from uncultured delta proteobacterium, assembly GCA_963826125.1. GTDB lineage: Bacteria > Desulfobacterota > Desulfarculia > JACQYL01 > CAWGVV01 > CAWGVV01. Next base: position 967,922 of record CAWGVV010000002.1, read on the forward strand.
AACCTGGTGCGGGCGATGACGTAAATCTTCGGATTGAGCACCTTGGCGTTGGCGGTGACGTGCCGTGTGCCCACCGGGTCGGCGAGGGTGAGCACCAGGACCCTGGCGGAGTGGATGCCCGCGTGTTCGAGCACCGCGTCGTTGACGGCGTCGCCGTAGAGGATCGGTTCGCCCCTTTTGCGTTCCGTCCTCACCGTTTCGGGATTCATCTCAATGATGGTATAGGAAATTCCCGCAGCGGCGCAGGCCCTGGTTACGTTGCGGCCGTTGACGCCGAACCCCACCACGATCACGTGCTCCCGGGCCGTTTCTCCCTGCCGTCCCGTCGGATCCTGCGAGGCGGGCTCGCTTCCCGGAACGTTCCACACCCTCCGAGCACCCGCGGACCGTTGAGCGAACCGTTTCCCCATGGTCATCATGATCGGCGTAACCGCCATGGTGAGCACGCTCACGTTGAGCATGATCTGGTAGTCGCGTTCGGTGAGCAGCCCGTGCAGCAATCCGTTCCGGGAGAGGATGAACGAAAATTCCCCGATCTGGCTCAGCGCCAGACCCACGGGGAGCGCCACGCGGAGGGGAAACCGGAGCACCGCCGCGGCTGCCGTCCCGGTAATCGTCTTGGCTGTCAGCACAGCGAGGGCGGCGAGCAGGACGAGGACGGGATTCGCCACCAGAAACTTCAGGTCCAGCAGCATGCCGATGGAGACGAAAAAGAAGCTCCCGAAAATGTCGCGCATGGGGAGGATGTTCCCGATGGCCTGATGGCTGTACTGCGACTCCGAGATGATGAGTCCGGCCATGAACGCCCCCAACGCCAGGGACAGCCCCGCCTGATTCGTGAGCCAGGCCACGGCGAGGCAGATCGCCACCACGGTGATCATGAAAAGTTCCCGGTTGCGGGTGGCCGCCACCCGGTACAGCACGTATGGCACCAGCCATTTGGCTCCGGCGATGACCAGCGCGACCACGGCGATTCCCTTGGCCGCCAGCATCAGTCCGGATTGGCCCTGAAGCCCTTCGGCTCCCGCCAGCACGGGCGTCACCAGCATCATGGGCACCACGATGACGTCCTGAAAGATGAGTACGGCAAGGGTGGTTCGCCCCTGGGGACTGTCCACGGCGGCCTGTTCCTGCAGGATTTTGAGCACGATGGCCGTACTGCTCAGGCACAGGAGGAACCCAGCGAAAAGGGCCGTGCCGAAGGTGCGGTGGAACTGCAAGACGGCGAGGAGCCCGATGCCGATGCTCAGGGCCACCTGGAGGGAGCCGCCCAATACGACCGATCGTTTTATCTGCAGCAGGTTCTTGAAGGAGAACTCCATGCCGATGGTGAACAGGAGCAGGATCACGCCGATTTCGGCCAGGCTCTCCACTTCGTGTACGGCGCTGACGAGCTTCAATCCGTGGGGGCCGGCCAGAACTCCGGTAAAGAGAAATCCCACAATGGTTGGGATCCGCATCCTGTGGCAGATGAAGGCGACCAGGATGGAAAGGACGAAAATAACGACGATGTCTCCGAGAAGCCCTGATTCCATGGCGCTGTCGTCCCGTGAGGAGGAATGCGGGGGCAGACGCCGCCCACACCTGAAAAGGTAAAAACTATCAATATGTTATTGATTAGCATAATCCGTTTGTCGCGGCAAGGGAGAAAGGGCTTGACTTGACGCCGCGACCTTTCTTATACCATGAGGTATGTATCCCATAGAGAATTGGTGTAACGGATAGTGAAACGTACCGAGCGACCTACTCTCGAAAACGCCCTGTCGTCCGACCACGACGAAAAGCCCTATTACACGGTAAATTCCCTGGAAAAAGGGTTCAGCATCATTGAACTGCTGGCCGAAAGGGGAACCCTCGGCGTGTCGGAAGTCGCCCGCCATCTGGGCCAGAACCGCAGTGTGAGCAACCGGTTTCTGGCGACGTTGCGGGACCTGGGATACGTGGCGCAGGATTCCGCCTCCCGCTACCATCTGACGCTCAAGCTGTTCGATCTCGGGAACAAACTGGTCCACCGGATGGAAGTGCCGTCCCTGGTCCGTCCCTATATGATCGAGCTTCAGAGCCGTCACGAGGAGACGGTGAATCTCGCCTGTCTGGACAACAACGAGGTTGTGGTCGTCGACATGGTGAAAAGCAACCTGCCGCTGAAATACGACCTGCCCATCGGGTTTCGGGGACCGGCTCACGCCGCCGCCCTGGGCAAGGTGCTGCTGGCGTTCGGCAGCGAATCGGACAGACGGGGATATCTGGAGAGCGGCAGGCTCGCCGCGCGGACTCCGAAGACGCTGGTGGAACCGGCGGAGGTGGCGGCCGAACTGGAAAAAGTGCGTACGCAGGGATATGCCCTGGACCGGGAGGAATGGGCGGCGGGAATCCACTGCGTGGCCGTGCCGTTGCACAACCACATGTCCACCTATGCCCTCAGCGTTTCCGGACCGAGCCAGAGAATGACCGAAGCGAAAATGGAGAAAGTTCTGAAGGACCTCATGCAGGTGGGCGCCCACCTGGCAGCGGTGCTGGGCGGAACCGTCAATCGGACGAACAGCGGGGCTGAGCCGGCTCCACGCCCGAACCCCCGAACCTGAAAACAACACAGTCACTTTTTACCGCGAACGATCGGTTCAACGAAAGGGAGAAACCCGTGAAGAAGAAACTGACACGATTCGATCTGCAGAAGATGAAGGAAGAGAAGAAGCGAGCGGTGTGGATGACCGCCTACGATTTCGTCACCGCTCAGCTTGCAGAAAAGGCCGGAATGGACATGCTGCTGGTCGGCGACAGCCTCGGAATGGCCGTGTACGGGTACAACGGAACGGTGCCGGTGACCGTGGAGCAGTCCCTCTACCACACCGAATGCGTCCGCAGGGCGGCCCCCAACACCTTCATCATCGGCGACCTTCCGTTCGGCTCCTATCAGGTCAGCGTGCCCGAAGCCGTGAAGAACTCGATCCGCTATCATAAGGAAGCGGCCGTGGACTGCGTGAAGCTGGAAGGCGGCAAGCGCGTGGGCGACGTTATCCGCGCCATTACCGACGGCGGCATGCTGGTCATGGGCCACGTTGGCCTCACCCCCCAGTCCACCGGCGTTCTCGGCGGATTCAAGGCGCAGGGGCGGACCGCCGATACGGCGATGGCGGTCATGGACGACGCCTGGGCGGTGTACGAGGCGGGCGCGTTCTCGGTGCTGGTTGAAGCGGTTCCGCCGGAGGTCACCCGGATTCTGGCGGACGAGCTGCCCATTCCCGTCTACGGCATCGGGGCCGGCGACTGCGACGGCCAGGTGATGATCTGCTCGGACATCCTGGGCGTGTTTCAGGCGTTTACTCCGAAATTCGTGAAGAAGTACGCCAATCTCGGTGAGGAAATGTACAAGGTGTTCGAAGCCTACAGCGCCGACGTTCGTGCCGGCGCCTTCCCAGCCGATGAACACACCTACAAAATGATCGAAGGCGAGCTGGACAAACTCAACGCACTTCGGAAAAAATAACGACAACCCGGAGGGGGCGCCGACCGCGCGGCCCCTCCGGTTGCCCCCGTCGATGGGCGGCAAACGAACGTGTTTTCTTGCCCTGCCATTCCGGCGGAAGCCGGAATGCGATAGTGTTCAATAACCAGTCGACCACGGCTTCGCCGGGGTGATGTCCGGAAAGGTTTTTCCACAGCCCCTTGCCATGGGCGACGTATATGTTTTGATTCGGCGCGTCGGTCAGGGTATACCGGACACGGAGGGCGCGGACGATGCCGCGTCGTATTCTTGGAGAGCCGAGGAGGTATATTTTTCGTGGATGTAAAAAAATTTACCATGCGTTACGGAAAGGGTTCGGTTTCGTTTGAAATCCCCAAGGAACAACTTCTCTACGAGATTATCGGGAACAACCGAAAACCGCCGGAAAATCTGGAGGAAGCCTACCTCTCGGCGCTCGACCATCCCATCGATTGCCCCCCGCTCAAAGAGGTCGTAAAACCCGGGCAGAAAGTGGCCGTCATGGTGAGCGACATCACCCGGGCCTGGCAGCGGAACGCGGACACGCTTCCCCTGCTGCTGGAATACCTGAACCGGGCAGGCGTGCCGGACCAGAACATCACCGTCGTCATCGCGGTGGGGGCGCATCGCCAGAACACGGAAGAAGAGTTCATCGAGCTGTGCAGCCACAACGTCTGCCACCGGGTGAAGGTGCTCAACCACAATGCCTGGGACATGGAAAACATGGTGTATTTCGGGAAAACCAGCCGCAACACCGAAGTATGGCTCAACAAGCTGGTCACCGAGGTGGATCGGGTGATCCTCACCGGAGGCGTCATCTATCATTACATGGTGGGTTACGGCGGAGGCCGCAAGAGCGTGCTGCCCGGCGTGGCTTCCCTGAAGACCATTCAGCAGAGCCACATGTGGGCCATGTCGCAGACCGTGGGCAAGGGAACCAACCCGCGTTCCATGAACAAGATGACCCGCGGGAACGAGGCTCACGAAGACATGGCGGAAGTGGCGGCCTTCCTCAACCCCGCATTCATTGTCAACGTTGTTCCGAACCTGGATGGCCGGATAGCCGGTATCTTCGCCGGCAACTGGGCGTCTTCCTGGATGGAAGCCACCAAAATGGTGGATGAAATCTTCGGCGTGGACATCGAGGAGGAAGCGGACATCGTGATCTCCTCCGCGGGCGGGTACCCCAAGGACATCAACCTCTATCAGACGTCCAAAACGGTGGACAATGCCCAGTTCGCCCTGAAAAAGGGCGGGGCGGCCATCATCCTGGCCGAATGTCCCGACATCAGCGAGCCCGAGGAGTTCTTCAACTGGTTCGACTACACCGACCGGGTGGAAATGGAGATCGCGGTTCGTAACAACTTCCTCATTTCGGGCTGGGTCGCGGTCCGGCAGCTGGAATCCGTCGACAAGGGAAACTTCATCCTGCTCACCCGCGAAGAGAACAAGGAGCTGGCGAGCAAAGCCGGATTCACGGCGGTCAGCGACATGGAAACAGCGATGAAAATCGCGTACGAAACATGTGGAACGAAAAACCCGAAAGTCACGGTAATGCCGAACGGAGCGAACACCTTTCCCATCCTGAAACAAAAGGGGTAGGAATCGGCTCCGTTCCGAACCCGGGAGGCTTGCCCGATACAGCGGGGTCGTTTCGTTGCATGCACGACGCACTCAAAGGAAAGAACAGGCACGGTAAAACTCATACTTCAAGAAGGAGGCTAGCATGCGGAATTCGAAAAAACTGTTCATCGTAATGGTTGCGGCTCTGGCGGTGGTGCTGGGATTCGCCCCCGTCGGGATGGCGAAAGTGGTGCTCAAATGCGGCACGTCGACTCAGCCCTCGCACATCTACAATCAAGGTGTCGAGTACATGGCCAAATTGGTGAGCGAGCGAAGCAAGGGTGAAATCGAGATTCAGTTGTTCCCCGCGGCTCAGCTCGGTTCGGAACGAGACATGACGGAAGGCCTCCAACTGGGTTCCCTGGAAATGACCCTCACTTCCACCGGGCCGCTGGGCAACTTCGTGCCCCAGATTAAGCTCTTCAACCTTCCCTTCCTCTTCAAGGACCGCGAGTCGTGCTACAAGGTACTGGACGGCAAGATCGGCACCGACATCGCCAACAGGTTCGTGAAGGTGGGCATCCGTTCCCTGGGATGGTATGAAAACGGTTTCCGCAACATCACCGACTCGAAACGTCCCATCGAGAAGCCCGCGGACATGGACGGTCTCAAAATCCGGGTCATGGAAGACGACGTATTCATCCTTACCATGAAGGCGCTGGGCGCAAGCCCCCTGCCCATGGCGTTCGGCGAACTCTACACCGCTTTGGAGCAGAAGACGGTCGACGCCCAGGAAAATCCGCTGGCGGTCATCTATTCCTCGCGTTTCTTCGAAGTACAGAAATACCTGGCCATGACCGGCCATTTCTATTCCCCGGCCATGCTGCTCATCAGCGAGATCGCATGGAAAAAGCTGACTCCGGACCAGCAGAAGATCATGGCCCAGGCGGCGACGGAAGCACGGGACTACGAGCGGAAAATCTCGGCGGAAGCCGACACGAAGCTGGAAGAGGCCTGCAAGAAGGAAGGGATGATCGTGACGCATCCCGACAAGGAGCCTTTCATCAAGGCCGTGGCCAGCGTTTATGAAAACGCCAAGGTGATCAAGGCCATCGGCGGCGGAGACGAGGCGGCGGGTAAGAAGCTGATCGCCGAAGCCAAGGAAGCCGCCAAGTAGCATCGGACAACCGGCAAAATCGGTCCGGCCGAGGCATCGCTTCGGCCGGGCAGCCCCCCATCCTTCAGTTTTGAATCCGCAATGTTTTCTGCCGTTTTACGGAGGTGTCTCCGGTGCTTTCACGTATCTTTCACATCATGGACAGAGCGCTCAACTGGTTCCTGGCCATCCTGATGGCATGGATGGTGGTGGTCATCGCTCTCCAGGTCTGGTACCGATTCGTACTGAATAACCCGCTCGACTGGTCTGAAGAAATGGGACGTTACCTGTTTGTCTGGATTTCCTTCCTGGGCGCGGCGGCGGGAGTACGTTACCAGGTCCACCTCGGGATCGACATCATGCAGAAGATCCTGTCTCCCGGCGCGTATCGTTACATGGTCCTGGCGGTGAACATCATCATCGAAGTTTTTCTGCTGGTCGTCATCTACTGGGGATTCACGATCCTGAAAGTGATCCAGTTCCAGACGTCGCCGTCCATGACGATCTCCATGGTCTACCCGTACGCGGCGGTGCCGGTGGGGGGCATCTTCATGTTCATCAATTCGTGGCGGGTCATGTGGGCCGCTTTGACCAACCGACAGTTGACTGCCGAGGTGATACTATGACCTTCATACTGTTCGCGGCCCTGGTGTTCTGCTTTATCATCGGCATGCCCATCGCGTTTTCTCTCGGCGTTTCGTCGGTGGCGGCCCTGCAGTTCGGCTCTCACCTGCCCACGACCCTTATCCCCCAGCGCCTGTTCACCGGCACCGATTCCTTCCCCCTCATGGCTATTCCCTTCTTCATGCTGGCAGGCGAACTCATGGAATCGGGAGGCATTTCGCGGAGGCTGTTCGATTTCGCCCACTCCATCGTGGGGTTCGTTTACGGCGGTCTGGCCATGGTGGGGATCGTGGCGGCCATGTTCTTCGCGGGAATTTCCGGAGCGGCCGCCGCGGATACGGCGGCGGTGGGCGCGGTGTCCATTCCGGCCATGATCCGCAAGGGGTACCACAAGGGGTTCGCCGCGGCGGTGCAGGCGTCCGGAGGGTCCATCGGCGTCATCATACCGCCTTCCATCCCCATGATCATCTTCGGCGTTGTCGGAGGGGTGTCCATCGGCAAGATGTTCCTGGGTGGATTCATCCCCGGCTTCCTCATTGGCGTTGGCCTCATGGTGGTGAGTTATTTCCTGGCCAAACGCGCCGGGTACGAACGCGAGCCGTTCACGGGGTTCAGGGAAATATTCCGTACGTTTTTCGGCGCCCTCTGGGCGCTGCTCATGCCCGTCATCATTCTCGGCGGCATCCTGGGGGGCATTTTCACCCCCACCGAAGCGGCGGTGGTGGCGGTCGTGTACGGGGTTTTCATCGGCTTCCTGGTTTACCGGGAACTGAAGCTGAAAGACCTTCCCCGCATCCTGGCCAAGGCGGCCATCTCCACTTCCACCGTCATGCTCCTGATTGCCACGGCCAACATCTTCGGCTGGATCATCACTGCCGCACGCGTGCCCCAGAACGTGGCCGCGTATCTGGTGACCCTCACCAATTCCCCGTCCGTGCTCTACGGGCTGATCCTCCTCTGCCTGCTCATCGTCGGCACCTTCATGGAAACATCGGCTTCGCTCATCATCCTGACCCCGGTGTTTCTGCCCGTGGTGGAACAGTTCGGCATCGATCCGGTGCACTTCGGCGTGGTCATGGTGACGGCGCTCGCCATCGGCATGCTGACGCCGCCGCTGGGCATCTGTCTCTTCATCTCCTGCAACATAGCGCAGATACAGCTCTCCGAAATCATCAAATACATTGCGCCCTTCCTGGCAGTGATGATAGGAATTCTCCTGTTGATCACCTATGTGCCGGGCCTGGTGATGTTCATTCCCAGGCTGTTCGGAGAATGATCCCATGGCGACCGTAACCATTCCCTTCGACGGGAAACCCTATTCCTTCGAAGTGCCCGACAAAAACCTCGCGGAGGTCTTGAGCCCCCGGCATTCCGAGCCCCTGGCCGATCTGGACGGTGAAATCGTTCGGGCGCTGGACAATCCCATCGGCCAGCCGTTGCTCGAACAGTGGATAAAACCCACCGACACGGTGGTAATCGTGAGCGACGACAACACCCGGCTCACCCCCACCGACCGCATCGTGCCGCCGCTCCTCGACCGGCTCAACCGGGCGGGAGTGGACGATTCCCGCATTTCCTGCATCATGGCCCTGGGCACCCACCGCTACATGACGGAAGCGGAGATGAAGGCCAAGGCGGGAGCGGTGGTGTACGGGAGGATTCGGGTATTCAATCATGAGTGGCGCGACCCGGCACAGCTGGTGGACCTGGGTGCGTCCCGCTACGGCACGCCGCTCGAAGTGAACCGGGCGGTTGCCGAGGCGTCGGTGGTGATCGGGCTGGGAGCCGTGGTTCCCCATCACATCCCCGGCTTTTCCGGCTCGTCCAAGATCATCCAGCCGGGAGTCTGCGGGCCCAGGACCACGGCCGAAACCCACATGCTCTCCTGCGAAAGCGGCGGCGACTCCTTTCTGGGGTTTGAAGACAACCCCGTTCGTCGGGACATGGACGACATGGCGGAGCGGGTCGGCGTGAAAGCCATCTTCAACGTGGTCATGAACAGCGACGGCGGCGTGGTGGGCGTGTTCTTCGGAGAAATGCGGGCCACCTTCAAGGAAGGCGTGCAGCTCGCCCGCTGCATCTACGGCGTGGAATACCACGAAACGCCGGACATCGTCGTCGCCAACTCCTGCCCCTGCGATCTCGATTTCTGGCAATCCCACAAATCGCAGTATCCGGCCCAGCGCATGGTCAGGCAGGGCGGCACCATCATCGTCTGCACCCCGGCACCCGAGGGCGTGAGCCCCGTGCACACGGAACTGCTTTCCTTCACCCCCTGGACGTCGGAAGAAATCAAGACCGCCTATCGCCGCGGAGAGTTGAAGAACGGCGTGGCTTCCGCCCTGGCCGTGGCCTGGGCCCTGGTGAGGGAAAAAGCGTCGGTCATCATGTTCTCTCCGGGCATCCCCCCCGAGGACAAGGCGCGGCTGGGACATACGCACGCCCCGAGCATCGAGTGGGCACTGGAAGAAGCCTTCCGCCGCCAGGGACCGGAAGCGCGGGTGACGGTGATCACCCACGCGCCCGACATTCTGCCCGTACCGGCGTCGGAAATGGCGTGCGCAAGGTGAGGAACCATGCTTGACGTGGTGGTCATCGCCGACGACCTGACCGGCGCGGCCGACACCGGGATCCAGTTCGGCCGGGTAGCCGGGCCGGTCCACCTGTCGCGCCACGACGGGGTGCGGTCGGCCGCTTCCCGCGGGGGAAGGGGAACCCTCACCGTCTACACCGGAACGCGCCACGAAACGGGCGAGCGGGCGAGGAGCCTTCTGGCCGAGGTGAGCCTTTCCGTGGCCGCTCTTTCGCCGCGTCTCATCTACAAGAAAGTCGATTCCTGCCTCAGGGGCAACATCGGCCACGAGGCCGACGCACTCGTCGAAGCCCTGGGACGCCGGGCGAGTTTCATCGCCCCCGCCTTTCCGGGACAGGGCCGTTTGACCCTGCGGGACATTCACTACGTGCGCGGTCTACCCGTGGCCGAATCGGAAATGGGCAGGGATCCCCTCTGTCCGGTGACCGAATCGCACCTGTCGTCGGCCATCGCCGCCCAGAGCCGCTTCCGCGTGGGGAGGGTGGACATTGACGACCTCGCCGAGGGAGAAGCCCATGTGGCGGATATGGTGGAGCGGCTGCTCGCGGACGGGTGCCGCCACATCGTGTTTGACATCGCAAACGAAACACATCTGGACATCGTGGCTGCTCTTGCCCTCACCCGGCTTCCCGGCGTGGTGCCCGTGGGATCGGCGGGACTGGCCGAAGCGCTCGCCCGGAACATGGCGGCGAGAATAATCCCGCCCAAGGCGGGAGAGGATCGGTCCCGGCTTCTGCCCGATCCGCCCCGCCCCAAGGCCGTGGCGGACGGGGTGCTCTTCGTCTGCGGCTCTGCCACCGGCCGGATGGCTCAACAGATCGACCTTCTGCTGGACGGCTCCCCTTGCCGGCAAATCGCGTTACTCCCCGGGTTGCTGGCCGATCCCGCAGCGGAAGCGGACAGGCTCGAAGCCATGCGGTTGGCCGCGGGCATCCTGGAAGAATCCAGCCTGGTGCTGCGGATCGAACCCGGAAAAGACCACGGGTACTCGGCGGGCCAACTTTTGGCCGGGTTGACGGACATCACCGGCCGGCTGCTGGAATCCGTTCGCCCTTCCCTGCTGTTTCTTTCCGGCGGGGACACGGCGGATGAAGTGCTCGGGAAAATCCGGGCCGAGGCGGTGCGGTTGCACAGTGAGGTGGTTCCGGGCTATGTGTGGGGGACACTGGTGGGAGGAAGGTTGGACGGAGCGCCGGTGGTGACCAAATCCGGAGCATTCGGCGAGCCGGAATCGCTGCTCGCCCTCTACCGTATTTTTCGCGGAAAGGAATGAAGACCGTATGACGGACGAAAAACGACCGATTCTGGGCATCTCCATGGGGGACCCGGGCGGAATAGGACCTGAAATCTGCGCCAAGGCGCTGAACGAAAAAGAAATGTACGATCTCTGCCGCCCGCTGGTGGTGGGCGATGCGGCTATCATGGAAAACGCCGTACGCTTTTCCGGGCTGGAGCTGAAGGTGGTCCCGGTGGAGGACCCGCAAAAGGGAACCTATACGCTGGGGACCATCGACGTCCTGGACATGGCCAACCTGCCGCTCGCCCAACTCAAGCACAAGCTGGTGACGGCCGAGCAGGGAAAGGCTTCCTTCGAATACGTGGCCAAGGTGATCGAACTGGCCCTGGCCGGGAAAATCGACGGCACGGTAACCGGGCCCATCAACAAGGCGGCCATCAACGCCGGGGGCTACCACTACGCGGGCCACACGGAAATCTACGCCGATCTCACCAAAACCCGCGATTACGCCATGATGCTGACCGACCGCGGATTCCGCGTGGTGCACGTAACCACCCACGTTTCGCTGCGCGACGCCTGCGAACGCATCAAAAAGGCGCGGGTGCGACGGGTTATCGACCTTACCGACGAGACGCTCAAGCGGCTGGGCATCGAGAAGCCGCGCATCGGCGTGGCGGGCCTCAACCCCCACTGCGGCGAGGGCGGGCTGTTCGGCAACGAGGACGACCGGGAAATCCTGCCGGCCATCGAGGACGCCCGCGCCGCGGGGATCGAGACCGAAGGTCCCATTCCCGCCGACACGGTGTTTTCCAAGATGAAGGGCGGCATGTACGACGCCGTGGTCGTCATGTATCACGACCAGGGGCATATCCCCATGAAGCTCATCGGGTTTCAGTACGACGACAAGACGGGCACCTGGGGACAGATGGCCGGCGTGAACGTGACGCTGGGGCTGCCCATCGTCCGGACGTCCGTGGATCACGGCACTGCCTTCGGCAAGGCGGGCGAAGGCCGGGCCAATCCTCAGTCCATGATCGAAGCCATCCGGCTGGCGGCGCAACTGGCCAAGAGCAGGTAGGCGGGGTTCCCTTCCTCACGACGAACCGTGGACCCGCATGGGATCTCAGCACACCCGATCAAACAATGTACGACACCCGTAGGGACGCGGCATGCCGTGCCCCTACGGGCTTTTCCCGTAATTCCGCGATGAAACATCCGATGGTGGGAGGCTTCCTTCGGCGCCGCCGGAAGGCCTGGAGGGAAGTTGAGGTTTTCAGTCTTCTATCTGCTCGACCAGCCCTTCTATGATGAGCCGCTGTTCCGCTGTTTCAAGGTTGAACTGAACCCCGATCCCCTCGGGCGTGCAGCGAGCCACCCGGCAGGCGATCTTCAGGGGCTTCAGGGAGTCGGGGAGCGGCAGGATCAGGGACAGTTCCTGGCCTACCTCAAAGGTTTCGTGCGTTTCGATAAACAATCCGCCCAGAGCCACGTCGCGGACGAAATCCTTGAAGCTGCGGCTTTCGGTGGCATAGTCCACGGCGGTGAAGTAACGCTTGCGGGGGTGTTCTCGCCGCTCGCCCAGCGAGCTGTCTTCCAGCACGCCGATGAGCGCCTTCATCTGCCCCTTGCGAGGGATGGTGGTCAAGTCGATCAACCGTACGGTAGCCTTGTGGCCTTTTTGGAACCTGCTGTCGGATTCCATCGTTGAAGCCCTTTTTTTCATAGTCTTCTCTGTGTAGTCAGGTGGAGGAAATGTCCCGCGGTCGAGGTGTAAAGAAGCTTACAGAGAATATCGACATTCGGGGCCATTGACTTTACCCCGAATTTCAGATTCGATCAAAAGATATGGAATCGGAAGGGAAAAACGTATCGAAAAAATCGATGGATGAGGGTTATTCCGCAGCCTGTTCGCCCATTCTCGACCAGTACTCCGCCAGCTTTTCCGCTTCTTCCTTGCCGATTTGCTGAGCTTTATACAGTACTTCGTTGGAATGATGGGGGTCGGTGACTTCAATGCGGGCGCCACCCAGCAACTGGTAGAGCGTCCCGTTGGCGGTGAGGACGAACGGGACGCTGTCGTACTCCATATAGCGCACCGGCCTGTGCTCCGGCGACGTGTCCACGCTGTTGTACCGGCGTAGAGCTTCCTTTACCGCCAATCGGATCACTTCGTTTCTGGTCATTCCCGTATTGGTACGAAAAGAATCGAGGAGGTCCACTAATTCCTTGGGAAGGTGAACTCGCAGTATTTCAATAATTTCTTCGGGAGACCTTTCTTCGGCCACACTCACCTCCCCGTCGATGCTCACCGGTGATGAGAGACCTGCGCCCTCGCATTCACACGAGGCTCGACTTCGTGAGTTTCCCCGCATGCTTTTTTATCGCCGATGTTTTCACACTCTATCCCTATATAGACCATTAATACACCTTTTGGCTCATTATGAGAAGCGGAAAATGCATTAAAACCCCTGTAGGGAGATCAACCGTTCAAAATAACATGCGCGAAAATCTTCGCATCATCAACAAGGCTTTTGAGCGGCACCGATTCGTTGGGCATGTGCGCCGTATCGCCCGACGTGCTCCAGACCGCCGCGGGAAGTCCCGCCCTGCGGAAAAAAGCGGCCACCGTGCCGCCGCCGACTCCCATTGCTTTCGCCCGGCGTCCGAACACTTCCCGGATCGCCGCCGAGAGGGCTTGCACCACCGGAGCTTCCATCGGAGTTACCGGGGCGGCCTGTTCCTCCATCACCGGTTCGAATTCCACCGTCACGCCGTAGTGCTTTGCGGCCTTTTCGCAAATGTCTCCCATGGCCTTTTTCACCTCGGCCAGCGAATAGGTCGGCAGAATGCGGCAGTCCACGTAGAAAACGTCCTTGCCGGGGATGGTGTTCACATTGGGGACGTTGGCGTCCTTCCTGGTCGGTTCGAAAGTGCTGACGGGGGGAGAAAAGAGCGGGTCCTCCCGATCGAACATAGTCAGGAGTTCCTCCAGGTCCACGACCATCCGGGACGCTGCGCGGAGGCTGTTGATGCCCTTGTGCGGAGTGCTGGCGTGGCACTGCTTGCCGGTCACGGTGATCTTCATCCACAACATGCTCTTTTCCGCCACCTCCACCATGGTGCCGTCCTCGTTCCCCGCGTCGGGCACGATGATGAGGTCGTTCGGCGAAAACAGGTCGCGCCGCTGCCGCAGGAGGTACTCCAGCCCGTAGTAGCTGCCCGTTTCCTCGTCGGACACGAACACGAGCCCCACGTCGCCGGGCAGGGGAATATCGAGTTCCCTGAGCGCGGCCACGGCGGCCAAAGACGAAACCAGGCCGTGCTGATTGTCTTCCACGCCCCGGCCCACCAGTCGGTCGCCTTCCACGTGGGCGACGTAGGGGTCGGAGTTCCAGAGCTTCATGTCCCCGGGCGGCACGATGTCCATGTGGCTCAGAATCCATACCTTACGGCCGGAAGGGTCCCCCTTGAACCGGGCGATGATATTGGGACGGAACCCGCATTCCACCCGATTGTCGGGCGCATTCACTTCGATCGTCTCCTCGGGCTTCATTCCCTCGAGAACGGACCGCATGTATGCGGCCTTCTTTTCCTCACCCTGCCCGCCGTTCACCGGTCCCAACGCGGGGACGGCCGTGAGGCCCTTCTGCCACTCGATCATACGGTCCAGGTACTGTTCCACTTTCCGGCTAACGGCATCGAAATCCATTCCACACCTCGTCAGTATTCGTGCAAAGATGCTCGGGGAACCCCCACCCTTCATCTCCCCCTTTGACAAAGGGGGAAAAGGGGGATTTTCCCCGAACCCTTCCGGGAAAACCTTCCCTCTCCCTACTGGAGAGGGCTTGGGGTGAGGGAGCGAGATACACCCATCCCCTTCCTTCATCCAACAGGGTGGTAATTCAAAGGTTTTGGGGAGAGGGCGCGGGAGGACCCTTTTTGCCGAAAAAGGGTCCTCCCGCGCCCCACTACTCTCTATCCGCACTCCCGCTCGACGCAGGGACGCTTTTTATTCATCCTCGCATGGAATCCAGCAGTAGTCCAGTACCGTATTGGTGGGATATTCGGTGCGGAAGACGGCTTTCACCTTCATGCCCGTTTTGGGCGTGCCGTACATCAGGTAGCTCTTGGGGATGGTGGCGAGTCCCGGGATTTCCACGTCGATCTGCCAGTACGGGGTGGTCAGTTCCATGCCCACGCCCGCGTACACGACCTGGGTATACGCGTAGATTTTGCCCATGACCGGCTGGGGAATTTCCTCCCACACCATCCGTTCATAGCAGTCGGGGCAATCCGCGCGGGGCGGCACCCATAGCCGATTTTCCGGGCACGCGGGGTTCGTGCAGCGGGTGGCCATGAGCCTGCCTTCGCGCAGCCCCACGAAGAACGGGGACAGCAGGCCGTAGGTGTGATGGTGAACCATGGAGCGGGGAAAGTCCACGACGATCTCCGGCACGTGTTGCCGGATGGGTGCTCCCGAACCGATATACTGAATTTTTCTTGTATCGCTCATGACGGACTCCTTTCCCTTCCCTACCATGACTTCCGCAGTACACCCACGGTAACGTGGGACCCGACACCCGCGTGGGACACCCACAACGCCTGTTTGCTCGTGGCCGGAACCTGCAAACTCTCCCAGTCGGCGGGTTTGGTTTTGCCCCATTTTTCCCAGATTTTTGGATCGCCGTGGAACTTGTCGTACTTCTGCTGGAGCTGCCACAAGCACTCGACCGACTGGAAAATCCCCGTGGCGCCCACCGCGTGCATGGTGCCCAAAAGGCCTCCGGAGAGGTTGGACGGGCATTTGCCGCCGTAGTAGGCGTCGCCGGACTCGATGTAATCCGCTTCCTGCCCGTAGGGCCGCAGGCCGATGTCGCCGTAGGTCTGCAAATCGCTGATGGTGAAAGCGTCGTGCAGTTCCACCAGGTCCAGTTCGTCCAGCGGGTTCTTGATCCCCGCCATGCGGTAGGTCAGGTACGCGGCGAACCGGGCCGCCAGGAAGCTTTCGAATCCGGGCCAGCGGGGGTTTTCCTTGAGCATGGCATCGTACTGCCCCGGGGTTTCGTTGGGCAGCAACGGGATGTCCATGGGACGCCGATCGGCCACGCGCAGCGTGTGGCTGCCGCCGGCGATGAACAGTTCCACCGGATTGTCGCTCAGCTTGTGGGCCATTTCTTCCGTGCAGAGCAGCACCGCCGCCGAACCCACGCTCATGGCGCAGCACTCCAGGAAGCGCAGCGGATAGGCGCTCATGGGACCGGCCAGCACTTCTTCCACCGTGTGTTTGCCCGGCTGCTGGGCATAGGGGGATGAGCAGGCGTAGCCGCGATTCTTCACCGCGATCTTGGCCCGCGTGATTTCCGATACGTTGTACACTTCCGAGAACCGGTTGGCCATGGGTGCATAGTAGGAGGAATAGATGCGGCCCAATCGGGTTTCGAAATCCTTGCAGGCGGCGGTGGAGATGTAGAAATTGCCCGTGCGGGTGTCCACTTCGTCCATGCGTTCCCAGCCCGCCACCAGACAGACGTCCGCATACCCGCTGGCTACGGCCATGGCCCCGGTGAGCACCGACGTTCCGCCCGTGGCGCCGCCGGTTTTCACTCCCACATTGTACAGCGGTTCGAGTCCCAGGTAGTCGTGCACCTTGGCTTCGCACAGGAGCTGATCCTGGAAATGGTCCGCGAACTGGCCGTACACAGCATAGTTGATGAGGCCCTTCACTTCCGCGGGAGACATCTTCAGGTCGTTGTTTTCCAGCATCTGCTTGACGGCCATCATCACCAGCTCTTCCAGCTTGTACTCCGGAAAGTACTTGCGGTAGGCCGTGGTGCCGCCCGCCACCATGTAGACGGGTCGGTTCCATTTGGGGATGCGCAGGTTCCCTTCCTTGAATGTGATCATTCCGGTCCTCCTAAAGGATTTTGGTATGAAACATATGAAACAAAGGGGATGCCATGTCGTCTCGACCCCCGGGTCCAACACCCGGCGGGCCGGAAATTCACCCTGGCTTTCGGTGTACGGAAGACGGTTTGTGGAATTGTCGAACTATAATGAGAAGACGTCCCTTCCGTCAAGTGCAAAATGGTATAATGTATACAAGCCAAATTGGCGCATCATGCCGTAATAGCGTGACAAAATGAACGTTTTTCTCGTTTTCTCTTCGTTCGATTCCTGTTGACACCTCTTCGGCCGGTCGCCTATATTCCGTATATCGTATACGATTAAAATGTTCCCCTCCCCATCCTTTCAGCCAAGGAGCCGTCCATGGATTTCGAGCTTACCACCGAACAGGAAATCCTCAGAAAATCCGTCCGCGATTTCGCGGAAAAGGTGATCAAACCCGTGGCCCGCGAACTGGACGAAAAGGAGGAGTTCTCCTATGATACCATGAAAGCCATGGGGGAACTGGGGCTGTTCGGCATGTTCGTGTCCGAAGAGTACGGCGGCTGGGGCATGGACTACCTCTCCTACATCATCGCGGTGGAGGAGATCGCCCGGGTGGACGGGTCTCACGCCGCCACCGTGGCGGCGGGCAATTCGTTGGGCATCGGCCCGCTCTACTACTACGGCGACGAGGAACAGAAGCGCAAATACCTGCCGAAACTGTGTACGGGCGAAAAGCTCTGGGGCTTCGGCCTCACCGAACCCAGCGCCGGATCCGACGCGGGAAACAGCCAGACCACGGCGGTGCGGGACGGCGACGACTGGGTGATCAACGGCAGCAAGATTTTCATCACCAACGCCTCCACCGACATCAGCTGGGGAGTGACGGCCTTGGTCCGCTCGGGATTGAAGGACCATGGGCGAAAGGAACTCTCCTGCATCCTCATCGAAAACGGCACCCCCGGCTTCGAAGCACGGCCCATGCACGGCAAGCTCATGTGGCGGGCGTCCAACACCAGTGAACTCTACTTCGACGACGTGCGCGTGCCGGCCACCAACGAACTCGGCGGCCGGGGCGAGGGGTTCCACCAGATGCTGGGCACACTGGACCGCGGGCGGTTGTCCATTGCCGCCATGGGTCTCGGCGGGGCTCAGGGAGCGTTCGAACTGGGCCTCAAATACGCCCAGGACCGCGTGCAGTTCGGCAAGCCCATCTCCTCATTCCAGATCAACTCGTTCAAGCTGGCCGATTGCGCCATGGAAATCGAAGCTGCCCGGCTGATGCTCTACAAGGCCTGCTGGCTGGCCGACCAGCACAAGAATTTCGGCAAGGTCGCGGCCATGAGCAAGCTCTACTGCTCGGAAGTCATGTACCGGGTGGTTAACCACGCGGTGCAGCTCCACGGCGGCTACGGCCTCATGAAGGAATACGACGTGGAACGCTTCTACCGCGACCAGAAACTGCTGGAAATCGGCGAGGGGACAAGCGAAGTGCAGCGGATAGTGATCGCGAGGCATATTGGGGCGATTTAGCAGGATTCGATTTCGACTAGCATTACTTTTCTTTCTGTTAAAACCAAGAGAACTATGATAACCACATACGCTGTGGTTTGGAGAGTCGTTCTGTGCCGGGGATGGCCCGGGTTCTAAGGGCAAAAGGCGGCAACGTTCCGGGACAGCGTCCTCCTGTCCGGCACACTGTGCCGGACGCACAACAAGTTGTCTGTGCTACCGTTCCTTATCGGATATCTGATTCCTAAATAGCGAGATTGAGAAATAGAGTCATGCATTGGGAACCGGTTAAAAGAGGGATGGCTTGGGTAGGTGGGGCAGCTGTAATAATGGCTGCGTTATTCGGATTAATTATAGGTGGAATTTACTATATAGATTATAGAATAGAGGAAAAACTGAAAGACGCCTCCTTCGTTCGACGAATAGCAAGAGAAATAAGACCAGTTTTGATATTCGACGAAAACGAACATATTATTGCTGATAATGGTGCGTTGGAAGAATATATTTCCGACTTAAGTATCAAACCACCGCAAGAATCAGAAGGTGGATTAGTACTCATAATCAGAGTTACAACGAAGAAATTCCTTTCGACACCTCCGATATTAGAAAGTCTGGATTTTAATTGTAAAATTAAGCCTGAAAGACAGAAAAAATTTGATTGGCAATTTAAAATATATGTTCAAAAAATATTGGGATTAGGTGCATCGCCACCGCCTACACCTAACAGATTCAGACTTGAAATAATCCCCTAAGAATAAAATTAATTCACCTGAGAATAAATAGAGATACGTATGAAAGGATAAGCTGTGAACATCAATCCTCATAATGAGGCTGATACTGAACAAAGTCGTAATTTCTTCGATCATAAGTTTTCTGAATCTGAAATTGTTATAGGATTGGTAGGAGCATTAGGAACAGATCTGGATAAAGTGACCAAAATTATCGAAGATAGATTAAAAATATCTCGGTATCAAGTGGAACTTGTAAGTGTTTCATTAAATATAATACCAATGTTTGTGCAAATTAGCGTATATGACAATACTGATGAGTACGAACGAATATCACACCTGATGGATGCTGGTAATAAAGCGAGAAACGAATCAGGGGATAATGCAATTCTTGCTCTTGGTTCAGCAGCATGGATTTCTTCAAGGAGAGAAAGTGAAAACGATGGAACTCCAAAGCACTCTCCCCGAAAAGCCTTCATTGTAAAATCATTAAAGCATCCTGATGAAGTGACTCGGCTTAGAGAAATATACCCACAAGGTTTCTATCTGGTAGGGGTATACTCAGACGAGGAAAGACGATATAAAGTTTTGACGAACGAAAAGAGAATACTTGGTGATAAAGCTCGAGAGCTAATGAGCAGAGACCTGGATGAGCATTTAATATATGGTCAACATTTGACAGATACTTTTTACATGTCAGATGTGTTTGTTCGCTTGGAAGGAGATGATGACCATTTAAAAAACAGCCTTTGGCGCTTCTTGGAAATATTATTTGCTCATCCCCATAGAACACCCACATTCGACGAATATGCCATGTTTTTAGCATTTTCAGCCTCTCTAAGATCAGCTGATTTAGCGAGACAAGTTGGTGCAGTCATTGCAACAGATAACGAGATTATTGCGACTGGAGCAAATGATTGTCCCAAATGTGGGGGCGGACTGTATTGGCCTGAATTCGATCCTCAGAGCAAGGCGATTATAGATCAGGAGGGTGGCCGCGATTACATGCGTGGAAAAGATGCGAATAAAATTGAGCAACAGAAAATCATTGATGGTATAGTAAAAAAAGGAGTAGAAAACGGGCTCGAAGAAGAAGTTCTCCGTAGAACGCTAGATGGAAGCGCAATACGTGATCTGACGGAGTTTGGACGTGTAGTACATGCAGAAATGGAAGCATTGCTCTGCTGCGCCAGAAACCATGTGTCGACGAGGGGTGCTACTTTATACTGCACCACATTTCCTTGCCATAACTGTGCCAAACACATAATTGCAGCAGGAATCGAACGAGTAGTCTATATAGAACCATATCCCAAAAGTAAGGCCTCTGAATTTCACAATGACGCTATAGTGCTTGGATTTGACGCGCAACCAGATGAGCGTTTTGTCCGGTTTGAACCGTTCGTTGGAATTGGACCCCGTCTATTTTTTGACTTATTCTCTATGCGATTGGGATCGGGGTTTCCGCTGAAAAGGAAAGACGCTGGCGGTTGCGCCTTGCAATGGAAGCCCGAGGACGCACAATTAAGAATACAAATGCTTCCTTGTTCCTATCTTGATCTTGAATTGCTAGCAAGTAATAAGTTCAAAGAAGTAGTAACAAAAGGAGATTCAGGAGATGTATAGTAAAGAAGAGCGAGACGCTAAGGCTAAATTCATGGAGCATCTTGAGCGTTCTTCTGAAACCGTTAGTAAATGGCCGTGTTGGAAGCAATCAGTGTTGGGAGGAGGAAAACAGTACCAAAACCATTGTATTTCCGAAGGCAATCTTAAATCAAAAAATAAAGATGAAGAATGATTATGATAATGACAAATATGCAGCTTTACAACTGCACATTCATCATTTAAAAGGCGGCACAAATGGTATAAATAAGCACAAGTTACCGCTATATATATCTATAAACTGCTTTTCAACTCGGGAAACCAGATGTTTCTGTTAAATATTTTGTGAACGGCTCACAAAAATTGGGTGGCCAGAACAGCTTGTTGTCCGGGTGCGAAGGACAAGAGGTTGTATGAACGTCGCTACTTTACGCTTTTGCACTTTGGTCGGTCTGCGCTAACCTCCGCTGTGGGAGGTCGAGTACATATGACGACTCTCCTCACTCCCCCCGGCTCAACAAATAGGCAGCATATTGGTTGAGAGAAGTATTTTCCCGTTTGGCCTTCATTTTCAGACGCCGGTGCAGGGAGACGGGAATACGGACGGTGAGTGCATTGCAGGAAGACAGATCATCAGCACTGCGGCGAATACGAAAGGCAACTTGTTAGAGCAATCTGTCTAATTCCTCCTTGCTGATTCCCAATTGTTTCACGATGGCCGAAAGGGTGCCCGGTTTTATCCTGCCTCTGGGCACCGTCGTTACCAGCCCGGTATCGCTGAACACCAGCAGGTGTTTTTTTCCCTCTTTCACTTGGTAGCCGAGTTTGAGTGCCACCTTCTTCAGCTGCCGGGCGGTGAGGTTTATCTGTTGAGCGCTCTGTTCCGGTTCAATGCTTTTCGGCCTCCAGGCAAAGCTCAATAGCGTCTCGAAGGTTGTCCAACGCCTCCGAAATGGTTTCTCCCTGCGAGATGGCGGCCGGAATTTCCCGGCAGGTGACAGTGTACCCCTCCTCTTCCGGATCGGGCGTAAGAACCGCCGTGAAAGTCCTTTCGTCAATGGAAAGTCTCTCTTCCCGGGATTTCTTCGATTCTTGAACCTTCACTTCAACACCGTATCCTCCCGGAACGAAAGATTCTGTATCCGCGTATTTTCGACCGCCGGCGTGTCCTTCTGCGCAAAGGGATGAGTCTGCGGGAAGTTGGCCTTCAGGTAGTCGGCGAGGGCCTTCCGTTCGCTGATCCCCGTATCGCGCACGTCCTTGGCCAGTTTGGGGAAGGGATACGCGTCGCCGCCTTTGGCCAGATAGGGGAAGGTCACCAGCCGTATGGGACGGTCGGGATCGCCGACCAGTTTCCCGTCCCGCACGATCACGTCCGTGATGTGGCCCCGCGGGTCTTTCAGCGCCAGAGAGCGGACGCGGCTTTTCGGGGGGAGGGCGGGGTCGAAACTGAACGCCATGCCGCCTATCTGGGGAAATCCTCCCCGGCCCACACCCGGAGCCCAGCCGGCCACGCCGTGTTCGACGATGGTCTTCAAATCGGCGGCGGTGACGGTCAGAAGCGTAAGAATGCCGTTGAAGCGGAGCGACTGTTCGATGTCCAGTTCCGATATGCCGCCCTCGGGTTTTCCGGACACGGAGTTGGCCTGCGGAGGCACTCTCCGGTAGTCGCCGGTCCCCACCGCGACCGTTTCCCCGATGGAATCGCGCATGCCGCCGCTGTTCTTGAAGGAAACCGAAACCGTGGGGTCCACCGCCCGTGCGGCCGCCAGATTGGCGTCGGCGGTGAGATCGCCCAGATTCGTTTCCCGGCTGCGCGCTTCGCGGGACGCGCCGTTCAGAAACACGGAGGTGAATCCCCACACCACGGAATCCTTGGCGCTCACCACCTTGCGGACCGCGTCGGTGAGTTCTTTCACCTTGCCGCCCTTGGTGCCGGGGGCCAGCGCCGCATCGCGCGAAGCCCACAGCGAATCCACGTCCTTTTCGGAAGCCGCAAAGGAGCCGCTCACGTTTTGATCAAGCAGTTCTGGCAGGACGCGCCCCTTCCCGTCGAAGGTAACCACCAGTCTGCCCACATACGCGTATTCATTGGGAGTGCTCACCACCAGGGCCGGGTCTCCATCTCCATTGACGGTCACGATGGGGTAGGGCCCCCTCGGCCGGTCGCCCGGCAGCAACCCGCGCTTGATGTCTTCCTCATCGGCCAGCAACGTGTGGGACCCCCCGGCCAGCACCACGTCCACTCCCTTGAGTTTTTTGACGAGTTGTTGTTCCAGCTCGATCCGTTGCAGGTGGCTGGCCAGGATGATCTTGTCGATGGACATGGCGCGGAGGGAATCGATCACCGGCTGGAGCTGCGAGGCCAGTTTGTTCATGTCGTTGGTGCCAGCGCCGGGGTTCTTCACCCGCGTGTCGCCGGGCGACGAAAGCCGTTCCAGCATGGGCGTGGTCGCGCCCACCACGCCGATTTTCACGCCGTTTGCTTCAATGACGGTGGCGCTCGCGATTTTTGGCGCGGATCGCGCTTCTGTGAGGTCCGACAGCATTGAACGGAAAGCGGTCCAAGGCAGGATGTCCGTCGTCACCAGGTCGGACAGGTTTTTGTCGCCCGAAAAGTCCAGGTTGGTCGAAAGATAGGGAAACTGAGCGCCCAGCCAGCGTGCTTCGTCCGGAACGTTGTCGTGGTTGGTGTCGATAATGTCCGTCCCGATCATGCTCCGAATGACCCCTGTACCCTGATCGAATTCGTGGTTGCCGAAACAGGACGCTTCGAATCCCACGATGTTCAGGACCGCCATGTCCACCCGCCCGGCCCCTTCCCGCGCGTTCGGATTGTTCAGGACCCGTTGCAGGACCCCGCGCATGGACTCGTCGTCTCCGGCCGAGAAAAACGGGCCGGTGAGGAAATTGTCCCCGGCGGAAATGCGGACCGTCACCGGGTAGGTGTCTTCCAGCGCGTCCACGATCGCGGCGAACAGCGGCGCCCGGTCGATTGCCTTCATGCCCGCCTCCATGTCCGAGGCATGAAGAATCTGCACGGTCACGTTCCCCTCCGACCGGTTGGCGGTGGCGCATCCAAAGGAAAGAAGCGGTACCAGCCCAACGATGACGGCGGCGAACGACAGCTTTTTCAGCAGTGCGCGTTTCATATGATCCTCCCGGTTTTCCTTATCCTTCCGTTTCAACTATCGGACACCCCTTCCGCCGAACCACGTTCCTTTCGGTGGGGAAGTGACGCCGCCAGAACCGACGCGAGCAGCGCCACGAAGGCCACTACCACGAAACCGACCCTGAATTCCGCCAGCCGTTCGGAAGGCGCGGCCGTTGCGTTCCCGCCCAGAAGCACCCCCATTATAGCGGCTCCGATGGTGCCGGAGGTGAACCGGGTCATGTTGAAGATGCCGAGGGCCACGCCCAGTTCTTCCTTGGGCACGGCGAACGTGACCGCCGCGGCGGCCGGCGACTGGGTGAATCCCATACCGATCCCGGTAGCCACCATCGTGAAGACCACTGCCACGGGCGACGTACTTAGGTCCCAGAACAGCATGCTCAGCGCCGCCGCTCCCACCAGCGCCATTCCGCAGGTCATGGCGATGCGGGGGCCGAACCGGTCGTTGATCTTGCCGGCGAGCGGCGAAATGGACGCCAGCGTGGCGGCGAGCGGAGCGATGAGCAATCCCGAGAACCCCGAGGCGAACCCCCTCAACTGGATGAGGTAGAGGGCCAGGAGAATCTGCACCCCCATGAGGGTGAAAAACTGGGCCCCGGCGATGGATACCACCGTGGTGTACCCGCGCTTAGCGAAATGGTGCAACTGCATGAACGGCGCGGCATGGCGTTTTTCCACCCAAATGAACCACAGCCCGCAGACGATCGAACCGGCGAACAACCCTATGGTGGAGGACGATCCCCACCCCATGCGGCCGCCTTTGCTCAAGGTGATCAGAAAGGTGAGCATGGCAACGCAGAACAACGACATGCCCAGCCAGTCGAAGGGTCGTTTGTCGCTCCGCCGGTCGCTGGGCACCAGAAAATAGATGAGGACCACCCCGATGAGCGCCGTGATGCCGTTGAACCAGAAGATGGCTTCCCAGCCCAGGTGCTGGACCATGACTCCGCTGAGCAGCGGGCCGGACCCGTGGGCCGCGCCGTTGACCGCCGCCCAGAACCCCATGGCGCTGCCCCGTTCGTTCTTGGGGAACACGTCGCTCATAATGCCCATCACCGCCGGTAGGGTGGTGGCGTTGAAAACCGCCTGCATGGCCCGGAACGCCACCAGCCAGCCGAAGCTCGGCGCAAACGGAGCGGCAAGGCAGAACACGCCGTATCCGGCGAGCCCGAAGAGATACGTCCGCCGATACCCGTGCCGGTCCCCGATCCACCCGAAAATCGGCATGAGGACCGCAACCAGCAGAATGTAAATGGAGATGACCCATACTCCCGTGGCGAGGTCGACGTTGAAGCTGCGCAGGATTGAAGGCAACGCCACGGGCATCATGCTGTTGCCCAATGTGCCCGCCCAGGTGCCGATCAGGGCCACGCTCGCGATCAGCCAGCGATTCCGGTGGCGAGAATGAACATCAGTCGTCATTGCCGTGTGTCCGATGGGTCGAATGAAAAATCAGGAGGGTTTGTGCGGGGAACCCCCTTTTGAAAAAGGCGGTTCCCCGCGCCCCTCCGGGAAAACTTTCCATCGCCCTCTTCCTTCGGAAGAGGGGTGAATTATTACTTCGTACGGGGAGCTCAACCGACCCTATACTTGGCGTTCCCAAGTGCAACTTGGGAACGAGATTAATATGTTACACTGTGTCCCACCGCGCGAAGCGCAATTGAAAGGTTTTTGGAAAGGGGTCCGGGGAAGACCTTTTTGCCAAAAAAGGTCTTCCCCGCTCTTTTTTCCCTCTTCATCTTTATCTGCTATGACCCGATGGCACAGCCGTCCTTGCGGCGGTCGGAAGCGCCCAACAGAACGTCTTCTTCACGGTCCAGGTAGATTGCCTGGCCTCCCCCGACCTGATTGGTCGAGCCGTCCGCTTTCATCAGAATGTGTCCTTTGGCTTTCAGGGTGCCCGCGGCGGAAGCCGGAATGCCGTCTTCGAGGTAGATTGTCTTGCCGTCGAAATGCCGCACCCGCGGCGCGTCCATGGCTTCCTGGAGGTTCATTCCGAAGTCGATGCAGTTGGCCAGGAATTGTACGTGGCCCTGGGGCTGCATGTCCGCGCCCATAACGCCGAAGGTCATGACGAATTCGCCGTCCTTGCACAGCATGCCGGGGATGATGGTGTGCTTGGGCCGCTTGTGGGGCTCAAGCCGGTTGGGATGGTTGGGGTCCAGCGAAAAGGAGTAACCACGGTTATGAAGGGTGATTCCCGTGCCGTCCACCACCATGCCCGATCCGAATCCCATGTAGATGCTGCTGATGAACGACACGGCGTTTCGTTCGGCATCCACGGCCGTCACATAGACCGTATCGGAGCCCTTTCGACCGAGCATGGGGGCGGGCGGGTCCATAGCCTTGGACGGATCGATGGCGCTTCGGCACTTGCGGGCGTAGTCGTCGGACAGGAGTGCTTCCACGGGGGTGCGTTCGAAACCGGGATCGGTAATGAAAAAGTCCCGGTCGGCGAAGGCTATTTTTTTGGCTTCCACCAGCAGATGGAGGTATTCCGGGCTGTTGTGGCCCATGGACTGAAGATCGAAGCCCTTCAGCACGTTGAGCATCTGCAGGGCGGTGATTCCCTGGCCGTTGGGCGGCAGTTCATACACGGTGTACCCGCGATAGTCGGTGGAGACGGGTTCCACCCAGGAGGTTTCATGATCCAGGAAATCTTTTTCCGTGAGCAGTCCGCCGTTTTGTTCGGAAAAGCGCACGATGCGGGAACAGAGTTCCCCTCCATAAAGGGCCCCTGCTCCCTGTTCGGCGATGAGGCGGTAGCTTCGGGCGAGGTTGGGATTTCTGAACCTCCGGCCCGGCCGGGGAGCGGCGCCGTTCAAAAGATACTGGGCCGCGGACGATGGATGCGCGGCGAGCTTTTCCCGGAGCGCCGCCCATTCTCCGGCGATCACCTCGGTCACGGGAAACCCCTCTTCGGCGTAGCGTATGGCGTCGGAGAACACTTCGGCCGGCGAAAGCCTGCCATAGCGTTCGACCGCCTGCACCCACCCGTGGAGGGCGCCGGGCACCGTGACCGGGAGCATGCCGCGTTCGGGCATGTCGGAAAAGCCTTTGCCGCGCAGGACGTCAATGTTCGCTCCATAGGGAGCACGGCCGCTGCCGTTCATGCCGACGATCCGTTTGTCCCGGGCCAGATAGATGAGCGCGAAGGCGTCACCGCCGATGCCCACCGAATACGGCTCCACCACGTTCAGCACGCTCACCATGGCTACCGCCGCGTCGACGGCGTTTCCGCCCCGAGCCAGGATGGAATTGCCGGCCAGGGTGGCCAGCGGCTGGCTGGAGGCCGCCATGGTTCGGGGTGCCATTACCACCGATCTCTGGGCAAAACGGGAAAGTTCTCTCCTCGAAGTATAGGAAAATCGCATGCTCAACTCCCGATCGAAATTTCGTCTCCGTGTGAAGTCCAACTATTGCTCCTAACATAAAACCCGATTTCATGGGCATGAAAAACGGACTAATAATGAAACAGCGAATTGTGGGGAACCCCCTTTTTGCAAAAAGGGGGTTCCCCACGCCCCTCCCCCAAAAATTTTATAGAGGCTGCCTCCGGCAGCAGGAAGGTGCCGGCAATTCCCGCCCCGCTCATACGGCGCAATTGAAAGCTTTTTGGGAGAGGGTATGGGAGGACCTTTTTTCCCGAAAAAAGGTCTTCCCGCCACTACTTATTCCATTTCTCCTTCCACATCCGCCTGATCGTCCTTCTCGGCCCTGTTATACTCTCGTTCATGTTTTCCGTTTCGATCATTCCTCTTCATGGGCATGAAAAACGGACTGTGGCTGCTTCCGGCAGCAGGAAGGTGCCGGCAATTCCCGCCCCGCTCATACGGCGCAATTGAAAGCTTTTTGGGAGAGGGTATGGGAGGACCTTTTTTCCCGAAAAAAGGTCTTCCCGCCACTACTTATTCCATTTCTCCTTCCACATCCGCTTGATCGTCCTTCCCGGCCCCGCTATACTCCCGTTCATGTTTTCCGTTTCGATCATTCCTCCCCATCAAGTCGAGCAGCCCCTTTTCCTGCCCATGAGTCGCGAAGAGATGGACCGGATCGGCTGGGACGCATTGGACGTGTTGCTCGTCGTCGGCGATGCGTACATCGATCATCCCGCCTTCGGGGTCCCCCTGCTCGGACGGCTACTGGCGGCTCACGGCTACCGGGTGGGAATCGTCAGCCAGCCCCGTTGGGACACGATGGACGACGTGGCGCGCTTGGGGCGGCCGAAGCTCTTTGCCGGAGTGAGCGCCGGGGCGATCGATTCCATGCTCGCTCATTACACCGCTTTCCGCAAGAAACGCAGCGACGATGCCTACACGCCGGGCGGACTTTCCGGTGCACGGCCCAATCGGGCCTGTATCGTTTACACCAATCTGCTGAAGCAGGCCTTTCCCGGGCTGCCCGTGGTGCTGGGGGGCATAGAGGCGTCGCTGCGACGGATTTCCCACTACGATTTCTGGAGCGACGGCATTCGCCGGTCCATCCTGCTGGACAGCAAAGCGGACCTCCTCATTTACGGCATGGCGGAACGGGCCGTGCTGGAAACGGCGGACCGGCTGCGGGATGCTGCGGAAAAAGGCAAAGGGATGCGGGACGGCCTCTTCGAAGGCATTCCCGGTACCGTGGTGAGCGTGCCCGTTGGTTCCTTCCCGGCGGGGGACGAAACCATCGTCCTGCCGTCGCACGAAGAGATCGTGGCGGAGCCGTTCAACCTGCTGAAGGCGGCCCTGCTGCTGGAAGACCACGTACATCGTGGAACCGGCCCGGCCGTGCAGCGGAGCGGCAACCGGTTGCTGGTCGTCTCCCCGCCCGGCGAACCGCTTTCCACCGAGGAAATGGATGCGCTCTACGAACTGCCGTTCGCCCGGCGGCCCCATCCTTCCTATGCCGAACCCATTCCGGCCCACGAAATGATCAGGGACAGTGTCACCAGCCATCGGGGCTGCGGCGGCGGGTGTAGTTTCTGCTCGCTGGCGCTGCACCAGGGGCGGCGGATTCAGTCGCGCAGCGCGCACTCCATCCGGAAGGAAGTCGAACGGTGCACGGTGCTTCCCGACTGGAGTGGAAGCATCAGCGACGTGGGCGGGCCGAGCGGCAATATGTGGGGCGGGCGCTGTACCGCCGAATCGGAGCGCTGCCGCCGCGCAAGCTGCCTCTTTCCGCGCATCTGCCCGAATTTCAGGACGGACCAGCGGGCGCAGGTGGAACTGCTGCGGTCGCTGCAACGGATCCCGGGGGTGAAGCACGTGCGGCTGGCGAGCGGCATACGTTTCGATCTGGCCCTGACGGACCTCGATGCCCTCGCCGATCATCTGCGCGAGTTCGTTGGAGGACAACTCAAGATCGCCCCCGAACACGTGGCCGACCCGGTCCTGACGCTCATGAGAAAACCGGGAAAAAATGAGTTCGAACGGTTTTTAACGATTTTCGAGCGGGAGTCCAGGAAGGCAGGGAAACGACAGTTTGTGGTGCCCTATCTCATGAGCGCTTTCCCCGGCTGTACGGATAGGGACATGGAGCAGCTCGCCGCATGGCTCGGCCAACGAAACTGGAGGCCGCGGCAGGTGCAGTGTTTCATTCCCACGCCCGGGACGGTCGCCACCGCCATGTTCCATTCCCGCCGGGACCCGGACGGGCGTCCCATCCTCGTCGCCTTTACGGACGCCGAAAGGATACGACAGCATCGGCTGCTCATCTCCGTCGCGGGCGGCGGCCGCGGTCCCGTGAAACCGGGGAGCCCGTCCGGGAAGAATGCCAACAAACCGATGAAGACGAGGGAGCGGCCGGTAAATTCCGCGCCTCCCGAACCGTCCCCTGGCCGTAATAAACGCCCAAAGAAACCTTCGCACCGGCGGGAAACGTCTCCTTGACTGAGGTGGGTTCATTGGGTAAGGAGAGGGGTACGCGGCCAGACGGCCAACATGGCGGTACCATCTGCCCGGTACGGTGCATCGGGTCCCACCGCAATTTTTGAGATATGGTGAATCATGAATCATGAAGAATTCGCTGCCGTTTTTACCCCCGAGACGTTGACCGAGCTCCTTCCCCCCGAGCGGAGCAATCAATTTTTTGAAGCCCTGTTCGGAGACGCGGCGGAAGGCGCGTACGATGTTTCCCTCGTCTTCATTTCTTTTGAGCCGTCGGACGGCATCGGCACCCTGCATTTCGAACTTCACCTTCGCGAACGTCCGGGCAAATGTCTTTCCTGTAGTCTCACGTACGGCTTGCCGCAGGTGTTCCGAAGACACCCCATCCTCAACCTCAACGGGCTGGTGCGGGACGTGGAACGGCTGCTGAACGGGAAGTTCCGTTGCGGCGACTGGAATCTTTCGGCTACCCGCACGGTTTCGAGAAGTCTGCACACGATTCCCCTCACCATAGAGGTCGCGGCCGTCTGACCCTTCCCGGCGGACACCGCCGGCCGGCATGAAGGTCGAGTCCGATCGGGAAGGACAAAGTCCGATTTTATCGGAAATTGTCCAATCGAAACGGACGCCCTCCGCATGTTCCCGTCCTCGCCGTTGCATCCCCGAATCCTGAAAAACCCGCGGTGATGGCGGGATTTCGGGTCTTTATCGTTTGTGCCGGAAATGTGGCATTCCGCTTGCTTTCTCTTTGTGTAATTTTTCCCCTGTAGTGTCCCGTCGGCAAATTTATTCGTGATGCGCATGAATATACGTTAATTATATCCATTTAAATATAAGTATTAAAAAATATATCTAATTATAAATACAATTTATACACACTAATTATACCTATATCACTATTTTAGTATAGTTTTTAATATCTGTTGCCGATTAACGATCAAAAGGGAAGCGGAAACCGAATAATCCACCTCCCTTTTCCAAAACGGAGCCGCGGCGCCGGACGGTGAAAAAATGAAACAGCCCGGACATCAAAGAGAACACCGAGTAGAGCAAGGGGAACAGGAATGAAGAAGGTAAAATTGAGTCTCAAACTCGTCGGCGCATTCGTACTCGTCGCCATCCTTACGCTCGGCGTCGGCATAATGGGATGGCGGGGGATCAACATTCTCACCAAACATATCCGCGAGGTCGGAACCAACAGCCTTATGACCGTGGAAAACACCCTCATCATGAGCGCCGCAATGGAAAAAGTGCGGACTGCTCAGCGCACCCTCCTGGTTCCCGGCCTCTCCGCCTCCGCCCGGGAAAGACAGTACGTCAACGCGGAGAATGCGCGTGCGGAATACGCCAAGGCTCGTGCAGCGTATGAAGTCCTCCCGAGAGCCGAAAACGAGGATAAAGTATGGAACCAATTCGTCCCTACCATGAACGAAGCGACGAAGCTGAACGACGAATTCTTCAAGCTGTCGAAGGAATTGGACGCCACCGAAATCCTTGCGCCCAACGTGCTGCGCCGGGACCTGGAGACATTCCGGGGCGACCATTACAAGGTGTTCGCCAATGTGGAAAACCTGCTGTTGTTCGGTAAGAACTTCGAGGGGGGGGAAGACTCGCATTCCTGTGCGTTCGGCAAGTGGCTCGACTCCTTTCAGACGAAAAATACCGCTCTCACCGGGGGCGTGAACGATATAAAGACCCATCACGAAACGCTGCACAAGGCGGTCAAGGACATCAAGGCATTGGTCGGCGGCAGCCAGGTGGATGAGGCGGCACGGGCGAAGGCGAACGATATCTTCACCAATATCCTGGGACCGGCGGTGGAGGAGACCTTCAACAACTTCAGGGCGATGCGGGAAGAGGCCGGAAAAGCCGAAATCCTTTTCTCCAAAATGAACGACCTGGCCATGAACTCCTGCCGGGAAAAAACCAACGCGGCGCTCGCCCTGCTGAAAAAGATCGCCCAGATCAACATCGACGAAGCCGCGGATTCGACCAAGGATGCACAATCCGCGGCCGACACTTCCCGATTTTCCGCCCTTGTGGGAACGATCGCGGGATTCGTTATTGCCATCACGCTCGGCATCATCCTCAGTATCTCCATCACCAGACCGCTTACCAGGGTGATCGCAGGCCTTACGGACGGCGCACAACAGCTCTCCTCGGCGTCCCTCCAGATTTCCTCGGCCAGCCAGACGCTGGCGGAAGGGGCGTCCGAGCACGCCGCTTCCCTGGAGGAGACTTCTTCTTCCCTGGAGGAAATGTCCGCGGTGACCAAACAGAACGCCGACCACGCCGGCCAAGCCAACGTCCTGATGGAGCAGACCAACCAGGTAGTGGAGAGGGCCAGCAACTCCATGTCGCGCCTCACGGCATCCATGGAGGAAATCTCGCAGGCCAGCACGCAAACGTCGAAAATCATCAAGACGATCGACGAAATCGCTTTCCAGACCAATCTTCTCGCATTGAACGCGGCCGTGGAGGCGGCGAGGGCCGGTGAGGCGGGAGCCGGATTCGCCGTTGTCGCCGACGAAGTGAGGAACCTGGCAATGCGTGCGGCCGAGGCTGCGAAGAACACGGCGAGCCTTATCGAGGAAACCGTCTCAAAGGTGAAGGAAGGAGCCGGACAGGTGACGCAAACGGCCGAAGCCTTTTCCGAGGTCAACAACAGCTCCCGCAAGGTGGGAGAGCTGGTGTCCGACATCAGTGCGGCATCGAGCGAGCAGGCCCAGGGGATCGACCAGGTAAACAGAGCCATCACCGAGATGGACACGGTAACACAGAAGAATGCTTCCAGTTCCGAGGAATCGGCGGCGGCGGCTCAGCAGATGAGCGCTCAGGCCGAGGTGATGAAAGGCCTCACGGGGGAACTGGTGGCTCTCATCAATGGTAAGAGGCGCCAGGCCGCGGCACTGCTTGAAGCACCGGGCCAGGGGTGGAGCAACGGGAACGGTAAAGGGATATCCAAAGGCAACGGGAAAGTTCCGGCCAAACCACGCCCGGTCCCGGCCCTTACCCGTTCGAAAAAGGATTCTTCCCGGGATATCGATCCGGAAAGCGTGTTTCCCCTGGAAGAGAACGACTCCTTCAAGGATTTTTAACCGACCCGCCTCCCTCCGGAGTCCGTTCCATCCCTTTCGCCGATACGGCGAAAGGGATGGAACGGTTCTCCTCTTTCTCCCGGATGAAGCAACTCTCAACGATAGTCTTTCCGTTCCTCCGAAAGAATCCGTCGACCGCCTCATGAGGGCGGAATGCAGTCGGGGACGCGGAGAAGGCTCTAGTCTCGACGAAAGCGCCAAGCTATGCCGGAGGCTGATCGTCGTTGACGCGGACTCCCGGATTCGTGGTGAGGTACTGATCCATGCCGTCTTCGGTGGATTCAGCGAGCTGTTTATTTTTATCCAGAGGCTGTTCTTCCCGATTTTTCTTCTGTTCCTTCATTGATTTCTCCTCTTTTGTTACCCTGAGGAAAATGATATCGGCGTGACGGTTCCGGCACATATACCTTGAGCAATGTATATTCGCTTCCCCCGCCCCCCTACACCCGGCCGTCTCCGGGAAAGGCCGTAGAGTGCCCACGCGCCGCTTTTGCCGGCCCCCGTTCATCGCCGCGCCGCGCTTTTTCCGTCGCAATCCGCAGCCCATATTGGACCTCATCTTTTCGTACCGGAGGCCGATAATGTATAATATGGAAAACTGCGGCGGGGACTTTGCGCATGGTCGGCGATGTTCGACGGTAACAAGGAAGAAAAACGTGCGACCGCTTGATTCCAGATGGCGATTGAGTCAGGATTCATTTTCGGAAGACTCAACGTTATGCAGACCGGGGAGTTGATTCATATGAAATTTTTCAAGAAAGTCTTTGCCCGCAATGAGCCGCAGGAGACACCGGAAGATATTCTGAAGATCACCAGGGAACTGAGTCCGCTGCTGGACGACGTGGCGAACCGGATATTCAGCGAATATCGCAGCACATTGGTGGTGGAATCGGTCGCCTATGTCGTACCCGCGGTATGGGGCGCCATGAAGGACGGAGAACTCGACGACACGCAGAAGGAAATGAACAAGAAAATTTCGCCCGTGGTCGAGAAAATCTATGACACCATAGAACTGAACGGCCTTCAACAGGGACAGGTTTTCGCCGTCAAATACCTCATCCGGGGACTCATCATCTCCAAGATCATCTATCTGGTGGAAATCGTGAAACAGCGGGCCATGAGCGAAGCCAATTGCGAAGCCCGCCTCAGCGGCCTGCTCGATCAGATCGGACCGCTCGGATCGGCATGAGGGTTTGCGCTTTCCGGGAGAAGACGTCCGGCGATTCGGAATCTTCGTTCTCGCCGCGCGTAGTGGAAACGGCCGTCCTGCGACCGTCACTCACCACGGTGACGGCCCCGTCCCGATCGGTGCGGTACACTCCGCATCCCGCCTCCCGATAACGGTGTATCACCGTCTCGTGGGGCAGCCCCCAGGGGTTGAACGGCCCCACGGAAATGACCGCAATTTTTGGTGCGACCGCCTTCACGAAGGCCGGGGTACTCGAACCACCGCTGCCGTGATGGGGGCAGAGGAGCACGTCGCTCCGGATATCCCCGCAGGACGCAAGGAGCGCTTCCTCCCCCTTCCGTTCCAGGTCGCCCGGGAAGAGGAATGCAGTGTCGCCGTACGTTACGCGCACCACCAGCGAGCCGTCGTTGTAACCGTCCGTGCCCAGGCTTTCCAGCGATGACAGGAATTCCGTCGTCGGTGCGAGTGCCTCCACGCGCACGTCCCCGATGGCGGTGCTGAGGGGAGCGTCCGCCGGCGTCCGAATACGTATGTTCCGCTCCTTGGCGACGGCCAGAAGCTCCGCGTATTTTCCCCGGGGGTTGTTCACCCCCGTCACCCATAGCTCACGCACCGGAAAATGGCGGGCAAGGAAAACCAGCCCGTTGACGTGGTCCGGATGAGGATGGGAATTCACCAGGTAGTCCACATGCATGATGCGGTTGCGCCACAGATAGGGTGCGATCACCTTTTCCCCGGTATCGAAATCGGTCCCCGAGAACCCACCCCCGTCGACCATCATGGTGGCACCTCCCGGAAGCTGAAGGAACGCAGCGTTTCCCTGCCCCACGTCCATGTAGGTGACGGTCAGTTCCTTCGGATCGGGGCGCAGGTAGCCCCAGTAGGCCGCATCCGAAACTCCCGCAAGGAGAATCCCCACTAGCACGACCCGCGCGATTCGTCTCCGGAAAAAGACCAGACACACGATGGCGCCGTACCAGAGCGCCCCTTCCGGCAGGGTGGGCGAGGGGGTATACGTCGATGCGAAGGACCATTCGCCCGCGCGGCGGATGATCTCCGCCGCCTTTGGAAGCGGCAGGGCGGCAAGGCGCAGCAGCACCCCGGAAATTTCGGACAGCAGTGGGAACGCGAAGGCCGAAGCGAGTCCCAGGGGGATGACCCACAACCCCATAAGCGGTATGGCCCAGAGGTTCATTGCTACCGCGATGAGGGAAACCCGGTTGAAATGGTAGGCGATGATGGGGGCCGTCACCAGGTAGGCGATGCCGGTGATGGCGAACCAGGAAACCATTTTGTTTCCGCAGCGTAAAACGAAGGATGCTCCGCCCCCGGCACTCGCGGCCGCTACCCGGGGCAGAAGCAGAAGGATACCCGCCACGCTCCCGAAGGAAAGCTGAAAGGCGGCGTCCCGCGGCGCCGTGGGCTGGAAAACGATCACTGCCACGGCCGCCAGAGCCAGACCGCCGACGGGCTCGTGGGAACGGCTCAGGAAGAAACCGATCATGAACGCCGCCACCATGATGGAGGCGCGAAGGGCGGAGAGGGACATCCCCGACAGGGCGGTGTAGAAAACGAGCGGGAGGACGGCGCCCGCCAGCGCCGCCCCGAACACGTTCATACGCTCGCACAACCGCACGGACCGCTTCAGCAGCCACAGCAGTACGGCATAGGTCCCGAAGGCCGCGATCCCCATGTGCAGCCCGGAAATGGCCAGAAGGTGCCCCAGACCCGAGGCGTGAAAGCCCTCCCTCACGTCCCGGGGAACGGCCCCCCGCTCTCCGATGATGAGGGTCTGCATGAGCGAGCGGGCCGGCTGATCCAGGACCGTTTCGCAAAGGGTCCCGAAACGGCGGCGCATATCCGAAAGGCGGGAGAGCAATCGCGATTCCGCGTCTCCCCCCAGGGACACGAGGAGCGTGTCGTCCTTCAGCCGCGCAGTTGCGCCGATGGATTGGGCCGCCAGGTACTGTTCGTAGTCGAAGCCTCCGGGGTTGCGGAACGAGTGGGGCTTGCGGGGCAGGGCGGTAAAGGCGACGCGTTCCCCCGGCCGGAAGGGTTTCTTCAGATCGGCGGTGCGCAGCCGTATTGCGCCCCGAGCCGGGACCCACCCGTTGCCGTCGTGCTGAAGCTCAGCCTCGACCACCACGGTGTATTCGCCGTCCGACAGGGAGGGAAAATCGCTGCATCGCCCGATGGTGGAGACGGACGCGCCCTCCCGATCGGACGTCAGAAGGGCGAAGGATTTTTCGGCATCAACGGGACGTGCGATGAGTGCGCCCAGCAGGAAAAACAGGGCCATCGGCAGGAGCGCGGGAGGACGGCGCAGGATCGATGCGGCGAGGCAGGCGGCGAACAGCACGAGGAGGCCGGTCCACAGCAGCGTTCCCGAGCGATCGAAAAAGGGGGCCGCAAGCGATCCCGCAACCAGGGAGGAGGCCAGGAAGAGCAACGGTCGCGGCCGAAACGGACGGCTTGGTGCTACCGTTGCGGCGTGAGCGGCATGGGGAGGTTCCACGGCGGTCTCCCTGAATTATGCTTTTCTCTCCCTAACGCGCTCGATCTGCGCCCCCAGGATGGAGAGCTTTTTCTCGATGGTTTCGTATCCCCGGTCCAGATGATAGATGCGGGAAATCTCCGTGGTGCCGCGCGCCACCAACCCCGCAAGGACGAGACATGCGCTGGCGCGGAGGTCGGTGGCCATGACCGGAGCGCCGCTCAGGTGGTCCACCCCCCGTACCACCGCGTTCCGCCCCACCACTTTCAGGTCGCCGCCCATGCGGCGCAATTCGGCCACGTGCATGAACCGGTTTTCGAAGACGTTTTCCGTAATCACCGACAGTCCCGGCGCGACGCACATCATGACCATGAACTGGGCCTGCATGTCCGTGGGGAACCCCGGAAAGGGGGCCGTCTGCAAGTCGACGCTCCTCGGCCGGCCGTCCCCCAGGGCGCGGATGCCTTCCGCCGTGGATTCGAACTCCATCCCGGCGGTGTGCAGTTTGTCCATCACCGATTCCATGAGGGTGGATTTCACCCCCTCCACCAGCACGTCTCCGCCGGTGAGGCCCGCGGCCACCATGTAGGTCCCGGCTTCGATGCGGTCGGGAAGGATGTCGTGAGCCGAGGGGCCGAGCTTGTCCACCCCTTCCACGACCACCGTGGCTGTTCCCGCGCCGGAGACGCGGCCGCCCATCTTGTTCAGGGCAAAGGCGAGGTCGGCGATTTCCGGTTCGCGGGCGGCGTTGTGCAGGACCGTGGTTCCCCGGGCGAGGGCCGCGGCCATCATCAGGTTTTCCGTTCCGGTAACCGTGGGCTGGTCGAAGGCAATTTCGGCCCCGTGGAGTTTGCCCGAGGCGTTGACGTAGCCGTGCTCCAGTTCGATGGTCGCGCCCATCTTTTCCAGCCCCATGAGGTGCAGGTTGATGGGGCGCGCTCCGATGGCGCAGCCGCCCGGCAGGGATACCCTGGCTCTTCCCATGCGGGCCAGCACGGGGCCGAGCACCAGGATGGAGGCCCTCATGGTCTTCACCAGTTCATAGGGAGCTTCGTGGCCGTTGAGGCCGGTGCCGTCGATGCAGCAGCCGCCGTCGTCCACACTGCACGTAAGACCCAACGTGGAGAGCACCCTCATCATGGTGTCCACGTCTTTCAGTTGGGGGACCCGGGTGTACGTGGTGATACCGTCCACCAGAATGGTCGCCGCGAGTAGCGGCAGGGCGGCGTTTTTCGCGCCGCTGATGGACACGCGACCCGCGAGGCGTCGGCCGCCGTGCATGACGATTTTATCCATAGCTGTCCTTAGGGGCGATTACCGACCGGAAACCGATCTCGCGACCGCTCTCAGCACCCGGTCTCTGCCCGAATAGTCGCGGATGACTTCCACCTGCCCGTATACCCCCAATTCCCCGACGAAAGCAAGAACGGCTTTTCCCTGGGAAGAGCCGATTTCCAGCAGCACCAAACCTCCGGGAATCAGAAAATCGGGCGCCCGCCGAAGGATGGCCCGCACGACGTCCAGTCCGTCCCGGCCCGCCCAAAGGGCCGTCCGGGGTTCGTGTTCCCGGATTTCGCGGGGAAGAAGCGCGAATTCGGCTTCCGTCACATACGGCGGATTGGAGATAATGAGGTGGAAGGAGGGGTGCGGCCGCACGGCGTCCAGGAGATTTCCCTGAAAGAAACTCACGTTGGCGTCGGCATCCAGGGTATCCCGGTTGGTATGCGCCATAAGGAGCGCCGGAGCCGAGATGTCGCAGCCGAACACCTGCGCATCGGACCGCTCCAGCCCAAGGGAAACGGCAAGCGCCCCCGAACCGACCCCGATTTCCAGAATGCGGGGGGCCGGTACGTCGGCCACCGCCTTGAGGGACTGTTCCATGAGCACTTCGGTATCGGCGCGGGGAATGAGCACAGCCGGCGAAACCTTGAACGGGCGGGACCAGAATTCCTGTTTGCCAGTGATGTACTGTACGGGCTCCCCGTTCATCCTGCGTTTGATACAGCCGCGGTAGGCGGCCAGTTCGACGGGGTTCAGCGGCTTGTCGTAATTGAGATAGAGCGTGATCCTCTCCACGGACAGCACGTGGGCCAGGAGGATTTCGGCCGTGGGGCGGGCATCGTCGATGGACTTGTCCCGGAAGTAGTCGGTGGTCCACCGCAGGACTTCAAGGATTGTCCACGTACGTTCCGCCATGGGTGCAGTCAGGAGAGCTGTTCCGCCTGTTTGGCGATCATCAAGGGCTCCACGAGAGCGTCCAGTTCGCCTTCCAGGATTTGTTCCAGCCGATAGATGGTAATGTTGACCCGGTGATCGGTGACCCGGCCCTGCGGGTAATTGTAGGTGCGTATCCGCTCGCTCCGGTCCCCGCTGCCTACCTGGCTCTTGCGTTCGGCCGAAATGCGGGCCTGCTGTTCGTTTTCCTGCCGCTCGACCATCCGCGCCCGCAGGACCTTCAACGCCTTGGCTTTGTTTTTGTGCTGCGATTTTTCGTCCTGGATGGCCACCACGATCCCGGTGGGGATGTGCGTGATGCGGACGGCGGAGTCGGTCTTGTTGACGTGCTGCCCGCCGGGCCCGGAAGAACGGTACACGTCGATGCGCAGGTCTTCGGGGCTGATTTCCACGTCCACTTCCTCGGCCTCGGGCAGCACGGCCACGGTGACGGCGGAAGTATGGATGCGGCCCTGTGCTTCGGTTGCCGGGACACGCTGCACCCGGTGCACGCCGCTTTCGAATTTGAGGCGACTGTAGGCGCCCCGGCCCTCGATGAGGGCGATGATTTCCTTGATCCCCCCCGCGCCGGCCGGACTGTGGCTCATTACCTCCACCTTCCAGTTTTTGGTCTCGGCATAGCGGGTATACATACGAAACAGGTCGCCCGCGAAAAGCGCGGCTTCTTCCCCGCCGGTCCCGGCTCGAATTTCCAGGAACACGTTCTTTTCGTCGTTGGGGTCTTTGGGGAGCAGGAGAATTTCCAACGCTTTCTCCAACTCGTCCTGTTCCGCTTCCAGGGAACCCATTTCTTCCGTAGCCAGTTCGCGGATGTCGGGATCGCTGTCCCTGAGCAGTTCGTGGTTCTGTTCGATCTGGGAGGTGACCGCCCTGTAACGGCGGAACTTCAACACCATGTCCTGCAGTTCCGAATGATCCTTGGCGTATTTTTGATAGAGCGGGCGATTGACCACCACCTCGGGATCGCCGAGCGTCTTTTCGAGTTCTTCGTACTGCCGCTCAATTTGCCTTAATTTATCTTCGTATTTCATTTCTATGCCAAACGAAAGAGGGGACGGACACCCGTGCCCTTCATTGTTTCTTTAGAGAACGTCATGAGGTGGAAATGAGGGAAAGAAAAGACGGCGGCGAGGATGCGATGCACCCCGGCCGCCGGATCATGCGTTATGCGGGGGAAGGGTTGTGAAGGTATTGACCGGGAGAACGTGGAGTGGAGCAACGGTCATCGATGCACAGAACCGACCGGTCCCGCGAGTCGCATGGGGATCAGGCGTCCTGTGGGGGCCGATCCGCTGCGCCGCGCCTCGTCTTTACAGTTCCCGACCGGCATAATTCTTGTATTTTTTGAGGAAGCGATCCACACGGCCGGCGGAATCGATGAGCTTCTGTTTCCCGGTGAAGAACGGATGACACTGGGAGCAGATTTCCACCCGGATATCTTTTTTGGTGGAGCCGACGGTGATTTCATTTCCGCAGGCGCACCGGATCGCGGTCTCGTTAAACTTGGGATGTATTCCTTCTTTCATATCGATCATCTCCTGAGAGTCGTCTTTCCTCGTTGTTCGAGGTTACTCGCAATCACAATTTTTTATAATACACATCTTTTACCGTTTCCGCAACTTCAAATATAACGCAGCAATCCGTTTCGTCAACGGTGCATGGATTCCAGGAAGTCCTTGTTCCCGGCGGTGCCGGTCATCTTGTCCAGCAGGAATTCCATACTGTCCACCGAGGTGAGCGGGGCCAGCAGCTTGCGCAGGATCCACACCCGGTTGAGCACTTCGGAGGTCTGCAGCAGTTCCTCCTTCCGGGTTCCGGAGCGGTTGATATCGATGGCCGGGAAGGTGCGCTTGTCCGCCAGCTTGCGGTCCAGATGCAGTTCCATGTTGCCCGTGCCCTTGAATTCCTCGAAGATCACTTCGTCCATTCTGCTACCGGTGTCGATGAGGGCCGTGGCGATGATGGTCATGCTGCCGCCTTCCTCGATGTTACGCGCCGCGCCGAAGAACCGCTTGGGACGGTGCAGGGCGTTGGAGTCGACGCCGCCGGAAAGAATCTTCCCGCTGGGGGGAACCACGGTGTTGTAGGCCCTGGCCAACCGCGTAATGGAGTCCAGCAGGATCACCACGTCTTTTTTGTGCTCCACCAGCCGCTTGGCTTTTTCGATGACCATCTCCGCCACCTGGACGTGGCGCGCCGCAGGTTCGTCGAAGGTGGAACTGATCACCTCCGCGTCCACCGATCGCATCATGTCCGTAACTTCTTCCGGCCGTTCGTCGATGAGCAGCACGATGAGGAAGATTTCCGGGTGGTTGCTGGTGATGGATTTGGCGATGTTCTGCAGGAGCATGGTTTTGCCGGTGCGGGGAGGGGCCACGATGAGGCCGCGCTGTCCCTTGCCGATGGGGGTCAGCAGGTCCATGACCCGCATGGAGAAGTTCCCGGTGTCGGTGGTTTCGAGGCGGATCCGTTCTTCGGGATAGAGGGGTGTGAGGTTGTCGAAGAGGATCTTGTCCTGGGCTCGCTCGGGCTCCTCATAATTGACCATTTCCACCTTGAGGAGCGCGAAGTAACGTTCACCCTCCTTGGGGGGGCGAATCTGGCCCGATACCGTATCGCCGGTACGCAGATTGAACCGCCGAATCTGTGAGGGGGATACGTAGATGTCGTCCGGCCCGGGCAGATAGTTGTAATCGGGCGCCCTCAGGAAGCCGAACCCGTCGGGGAGCGTCTCAAGAACCCCTTCCCCGTATATCTGGCCGTTTTTTTCCGTCTGCGCCTGAAGCAGGGCGAAGATGAGTTCCTGCTTGCGCATGCCGGTAGCGCCTTCGATATGGTAATCCTTTGCCAGAGTATAAAGATCGGAGACCTTTTTTTCTTTCAGTTCTGCAAGGTTCATCGGGACTCCTCGTTCCGTTCATCCGCGGATGCCGGTCGCCTTCGGCGGCACAAAGCACACGGTACGCCCATGGTGTTGGACGGTTCGTGCCATAAAACAGCCGTAGGCTTAGTTCGCCGGTACACGAAACAACAGCGGGCGTAATCGAATAGTTACTCCTGGGATGAACGGACTTTCATTTCAGAGAGATTATTTGTTGTTGTATCAGAATATTGCAAAAAAAGAATACCGCTTGGCCTGAACGTGAAGCCTTTGAGGTCATTCGGAAATGGTTACAGGCTAGCATTCAATTTTAATGACTGCCACTATTTGGTGGGATCGTCATCACCATTTTTAATGCGTTACTCACCGCGAGTCAAGGCGTTATGCCCTTTTTCTTACAAATTTCCCCTGAGGACGTCGAGCACCCGCC
Organism: uncultured delta proteobacterium; assembly: GCA_963826125.1. Classification (GTDB taxonomy): domain Bacteria; phylum Desulfobacterota; class Desulfarculia; order JACQYL01; family CAWGVV01; genus CAWGVV01. The sequence goes on from CAWGVV010000002.1 coordinate 1,009,670, forward strand.
CCATATCCTCCGGGATGGGCGCTTCAAATCGCATCCGCTCGCCACTGACCGGGTGATCGAAGGCTGTTTTCCAGGCGTGGAGCATCTGGCGGCATATGAGCGTCCGCAGCCGTTCGTCGTGCAACGTCGCGGGCGAAGCCCTTCTGCCGCCGTACACGGGATCCCCCATGACCGGATGGCCCGCCTCGGCCATGTGAACCCGGATCTGATGGGTCCGGCCGGTCTTGAGGTCCACTTGCAGGAGCGACATGCCGGCATCGAAGCGTTCATCCAGACGCCAGACGGTAACCGCTCTGCGTCCCGACGTCGGACGGACGGTCATCCGTTTCCTGTCCACCGGATGACGGCCAATGGGAGCGTCGATGGTTCCCCCCTGTACGTCGGGAACGCCGTACACCAGCGCAAGATACCGCTTCTCTATCGTGCCGGCTTTGAACTGTCCGGCAAGCCGGACATGCGCACGGTCGTCTTTGGCCACCAGGAGAACGCCCGAAGTGTCGCGGTCCAGCCGATGGACGATCCCCGGCCGCAAGACGTCGCTCCCCCCGGACAGGTCACCTGCACGCCCCAGAAGAGCGTTCACCAGGGTTTCGTTCCAATGTCCGGGGGCCGGATGAACCACCAGACCCGGCGGCTTGTTCACCACCAGCAGGCTGCGGTCTTCGTAGAGGATATCGAGAGGATGGTCCCAGGGCGTGAGGTCGGTGGGCTGCGGGTCCACTATCGTGACGATAACGCCATCCCCCGACCGCATGCGGTAGCCGGTTTTTTCCCGGCGTCCGTTTACCAGAACACGGCCATCCTTTATCAGATTGCCCACGGCGGACCGCGAGCGGTCTTTCAGTTTTTCCTGCAGGAAAACGTCCAGGCGCAGTCCCGCGTCGTCCTGCTCCGCTCCGAACCCCAACTCCCGATCTGCCGACGTTGGGCTATGGGTTTCCGCTTTTTTCTTCCTCCCCCGGTGCGTTCCGTTTGTCCATGGATCAACAGCTGAACAGATAGTCGAGCTGGGTTGCCACCGCGTCTTCCCTGACGTTTTCGGCGATGGCCAATTCCTTGACCAAAAGGCTTTTGGCCGTATCGAGCATTTTCCGTTCGCCGAAAGACAGGTCTTTGTCCGATTTCAGCAGACAAAGGTCGCGAAGCACTTCGGCCACTTCGAATACCGATCCCGTCTTGATCTTGTCCATATACTCACGGTAACGGCGATTCCAGGTCTGGTTGTCCAAACAGACTTCCCGTTCCCTCAGGATGGTATACACCCGCTCGACTTCGGCTTTGTTGATGATCTGCCGCAACCCCACGGTGCCGACGTTGGATACCGGTATCATGATAATCATGTCCGTATCGAGGATACGCATGATATAGAAATCCTGAGAGTTTCCACCTATTTCCCTGGTCTCCACGGATTCGATCTTTCCGACCCCGTGTGCCGGGTAAACCGCCAAATCTCCTATCTTGAACATCGACCTCCTCCATTCGGCGTCGTTCCGTATGTTCGGAAGAATGTTCCCGGCCTTTCCGGCGAACCGCCGGATCGTTCACCGAACGACCGAACATGCCATTACGCGAGAGAATACCGGTATGAATGCGGTGTCCAAATGCGAGTACGTCGCGAGGGTTCCTGAATGGCTTGTTCGGATAAGCGTTTGGAATATTCAGTGAACGTAAATTCCTCCAGAACAATATACCACCTTTGCCTCTGTGGCACAATAGATAAACCGGTCAGCAGGAAAGACCGGCTCTCTGCCATTGTCTCCGCGTTTTTTGACGTCTCTCCGAAACGTAACGCCGTTTTCCTCGGTCCCGTTCCTCTCTCCTGAAGTTCCGGCCGGTCGCAGCCGTGTCCCTCTCCGTCGGGAATCCGTAAAACGTCTTGGAACAGAAGGTGACGCGTGATACAATGGTAAAAAATTCCTGATGAGAAAACAACACGTTATCGAAAGGGAAACCATGGCTGAAGAAAATACCGGCAAAGGGAATCCCGAGATGCTCCTCATCGGAGAGGTTTATCTGCAGAGCGACCAAAGCAGCCAGAAGGTGGTCGTGCTCAAGGAAGACGAAAAATCGGAACTTTTTTTCATGATGTTCGTGGGTGAATCCGAGTTTATGGCCATCGCCAAGGAAAAAGGCCTCTTCAGCACACCGCGCCCCATGACGCATGAAATGTATCTCACCATTCTGGGGGATACGAACATCACCTTCGAGAAAGTGGAAATCCACGCCATGGTGGAGGGGACCTACTATGCTAACGTCTACCTGAGGGAAGACGGGCGGGAGAAGGTCCTGGATGCCCGGCCGAGCGATTCGGTGGCCCTGGCGCTGCACGTGAAAGTCCCCATCTACGTGAACAAGGACCTCATGCGGCACGTGCTCTCCGAAAAGGAAATCGAGGATTTCAAGGGCATCATAAAATCCGTGAAGTTCTGAACGAGCAGGCAGTGCGGCCCGGGACGCAACCACGTGGGAAGGCACGTTCGGGAAGGGTTACGATATCCGGCAGCGTGGAAAAAGGAGCGGGTGTGGCGACGGTGCGGTGCCCCGAATGCGGGAGCGGGAACGGAAAACGGATCAGGGTGGCGGTCGGGTACGTGCTTATCGTGTTCGGTATTCTCCTTATCATGTACCTCATGAACAGCGATCTGAATCCCATGAGCGGTCGCGGAATGGGCAACCTCCTGGTCGGTGTGTGCTCCGTCGCCTACGGCGTGCTGGTCCTGTGGCGGCGCAAGTACAAATGCATGGACTGCGGAACGCGTTACCGGCTGCGGTGAATTCCGGCACGGGCCGCTTCTTTCGGGCATGCGGTGATGCCAGAAGCGGCTTTCTCGGCCGCCGAAGGAAGCAAAATCCTCCTGCCGTTGTTATTCAATTGAAATTCAAGGACAATTGTTGTAAGGGGAAGGAAAGTTCAAAAAAGGGGCCCGCGAAGAGAATCATCATGACGGCGAATTTAGCACCATTCCTTCCAATAGCAGTCGGGAGCCTCCCCCACAAGGACCCGCGGGCGGCCCTCGATCTCATTTTCACTTACCTGCCCTCCACTCCGTTCTGGCCGCAGCTTCCCGGAAGGGATTTTCGCGAAAGCATGTATTTCCAGTATACCGGGGGCATCCCCTCGGTGAGGATCGACAAAGAGAACGAACGTATCAGCATCGATACCTCTTCCAGCCCGGAAAGGGATCTGGAGGATTTCTACGGTCATGCGTTGTCCGAGGACCTGGAACACTTCGCCTTTAGCGACGGATGCGCCACGGGCTTCGAACTGTTCCTGAAAGAGATCGAACGTCGGTCCGGTGAAAAAATGCATTTTCTCAAGGGGCAGGTTACCGGCCCCTTCAGTTTCGGCCTTTCCGTTCCCGATGAGCAGGGACGGGCGATTCTCTACAACGAGGACTACTACGAAGCAGTGGTCACCGGTCTTTCCCTTCATGCCCGCTGGCAGGCCCGGGCGCTCAAACGGTTGCACGACACGGTGATTCTGTTCATCGACGAACCGTACCTCGTTTCCTACGGGTCCGCCTTCGTATCCACCCCGCGGGAAGAAGTGGTGCGCAGCATCAAAACAGTGGTGGAGCAGATTCACGCCGAGGGAGCCCTTGTCGGTGTGCACTGCTGCGGCAATACCGACTGGTCCCTGATCCTTGATACCGGCTTGGATATTCTGAACTTCGATGCCTTCCAGTTCTTCGAAAACGTGATGCTGTTTGCCGACCAGTTGAAGACGTTTCTGGCCCGGGGCGGCGGCGTGACCTTCGGGATCGTTCCCAGCGACGAACGGGTGCTTTCCACCGGCGAGACGGTGCTCGCGCCCATGCTGAAAGAACACCTGAACGTACTGTCCCGCAATGGGGTCGATGCGAGCCTCCTCCGCAGCCGTTCCACCGTGAGCCCGGCCTGCGGTCTCGGTTCGCAGACGCAGGAAGTGGCCGAGGTGACGCTGCGTACGCTCAGGAATGTATCGAAGGCGATGTCGGACGTGTAGCAGGCCTGTATTCGCGCAGAAGGCGAACATTCCCGCAGCCCGGAGGAGCCCGCCCCGGAAGTTGGGAAAAAAAACCATTCGCCCGAACGACGGAAAAAGAGGAATGGGAACCAAAACAGGAGAAATACGCGGCGGAAGAACGTTCTTCGTCTGCCTTATCGCATTGGCTTTTCTGCTGGGTCCGATACCGCTGACGAAGTGGGACGCGGAACCGGCCGTGGCCGCCAATACGAAAAAAACGGTCGCCTCCCGGAATTCCGGTTCCCGGCACAGCGCTCCCGTGCGGCAAGCGACCTACGCCAAGCCCAAACCCAAGCCCACGCTCCCCGAACCGACCGTCATCGATTACCAGAATAAACTCTCCCCCGCGTTCAACAAGGTGCTGCGGGAAACCACCAAGTACATCATCGTTCACACCTCCGAAGGGGGTCTTGAGAGCACCCTGCGTACCGTGAGCATGGGCAAATGCCGCAACGGCGTCATCTGCACGACCGGCGGCCATGCCAATTACGTGATTTCCCGTACCGGGGTTATCTACCGGACGCTCGACCACAAGTACATCTCCCATCACGCCGGAATCAGCATGTGGGACGGTGAGTACAACCTCAACAAATCGTCGGTCGGGATAGAAATGGTGGGCTATCACTATGGAGAGATCACCGGCGATCAGTATCGAGCGCTGTCCTGGCTGCTCAAGGATCTGCAGGGGATTTACCGGATTCCCGACAAGAACGTGCTGACCCATTCGCAGGTGGCGTACTCCGGCCCCAACTTCTGGTTCCCGAAAAATCATCGGGGGAGGAAGCGGTGCGCCAAGAATTTCGAACCGCACCGGGCCGGATTGACCGACGCCTGGCAGTACGACCCCGACGTAAAAAGCGGCCGTTTGATGCCGGATACGCAGCTGGCGGCCATCTTCTACGGAGGCAGCAGGCAATTGGCCGTGGCCAAGACCCAGACCAACGTCATTTCCAAGCTCAACACGGCGTGGAGCATCGCCGGTGAAGATTACGACGCGCCGGACACCATGTACGAGCTGCCCAACGGGAAAACCGTTCACGGCGACCAGATGGAAAAGGTCGTCGGCTGGAATCGGGTTCCGGCCGGCACTAAGGTGCATCTGAACGTGGAACAGCCCCAGGAGGTGGCGCAGAAGGGTCCGATCAGGGTGATCGGCGAGGGCGCCACCGCATGGAGCATGGCGGGCAAGGACTTCAAGAAGCCGACCACCAAATACCTCATGCCCACCGGCGAGATCGTGTCCGGCGACCGGCTTCAGGATTGGGATAATATTCCCCCCGGCACCCGGATGATCCTCGGCTACCGCGGCCCCTATTCCGTGGACCGAAAACGGTATCCCCTGCAGATCGCGGGCAAGGCGTACAACAGCGGCGAAACGCTCTATTATTTCTCCGACTACAGCATCAAGAACGGAACCGAAATCCGCGATTTCGGCAATCTGCCGGAACATACCTACATGTTCGTCAAGGTGGACTGACCGGACGCCGCCCCTCCGTTTTCCCCGACAGGGCCGATCCCGGCCCTGACTTTCCAAGAAGAAAGACGCTCTTTTTTCCCCTATTCTTCGCCTGTCCCTTGTAACTTCTCCCGCAATTCGGGATCATAGGGGGAGAACCATCCACCGAAGGCAGAAGGAGAAAGATCATGCCGGAAGAGAAGACCGAGCGTCTCGTCTTCATCGTCACCCACGCCGAAGAACAACCCGAGAGAGCGACCATTCCTTTTGTTCTGGCCACCACCGCTCAGGCCATGGACACCGAGGCCGTGATCATTCTGCAGATGACCGGAGTATACCTGGGGCTGAAGGGATATGCGGAACACGTTCACGCGTCGGGTTTTCCGCCGCTGAAAGAACTCATGGACACCTATCAGGCGGAAGGGGGGGAACTGCTGGTGTGCGCGCCGTGCATTCAATCGCGCATGATCAAGGTGGAAGATCTCATTCCGGGATGTAAGGTGGTGGCCGGTGCAACCCTCATCGACCAGATACTGAAATCGGAGAAAACGCTTATCTATTGACCGTCCGCATTCCGGAGCACCGGGTACTCTTTCGAGGGGATGCGGAGTGCGGGGAGGTACCTTCGTTCGCTTGCCGGGGGAACGCCGCGAGAGCGGCCGTTCCTATTCCGGGCCGGCGGGAGCGTGGATAACCAGCACCGGCACCGTGGACAGCCGCACCACTTTTTCGGTAACCGAACCGAAGAGGAGGCGGGACCACCCGGTGCGTCCGTGGGTGGCGATGACGATCATGTCCGCCGTCTCTTCGCCGGCAATGCGCACGACTTCCGTGGCGGGATCTCCCTCAACGATGATATGGCGTCCGGCCACAGATGCCGGTATGCTCGTCTTCATCAGGTTGGCGAGGAAATCCTCGGCCTGCACCTTGCTCTCCTCCAGGTAGAGTCCCGCGTCGAAGCTGGGCAGCACCTGGGAGGACGGGATGAACGGCAGCGGACTCACCACATGGAGCACCACGAGTTCGGCTGAAAAGCTGACTGCGAATTCGCAGGCCGCCGCAAGCGCTTTGTAGGATGGTTCGGAGAAATCGGTGGGGCAGAGAATCCGACTGATGTGCATTTCGCCCTTTTCCTCATTCATCGGACTTCGATGAACAGCAGCGAAAAACGGTCCCGGTGGGAACGCCGAAGTGTCGAAAACGATGAAGCCGCCTTTCGGCGGCTTCATCGGATGATTGTCAGCTGTTGTCGGTGTTCTTTTTGAAGAAGTCCCCCAAGCTGGAGAACGGAGTGGACCCGCTGTCGGACGAATAGTCGCCCCCCGATTCGGGTTCGGTCAGCCGTTTGACGGAAAGGCCGATCTTCCGTTCCTGCTCGTTCACCTTGATCACACGGGCTTCCAGGGAATCGCCCACTTTGTATTGATCCTGGGGTTTGGACGTAAAGTCTTCGGCGATTTCCGATACGTGCACCAGACCTTCGACGCCCTCTTCCAGTTCCACAAAGATCCCGAAGTCGGTGACGTTGGTGATCTTCCCGGTCACCTTGCTGTTGACCCGGTACTTGTCGTTCACCCGCTCCCACGGATCAGGACTCACGTCCTTGATGCTCAGGGAGAACCGCTCGTTTTCCTTGTCGATCTTGGTTACCTTGGCCTGAACTTCCTGGCCCTTGCGGAACAGCTCGGAAGGATGTTCGATGCGCTTGTTCCAGGAAAGGTCGGATATGTGCACCAGACCGTCGATGCCTTCATCGATTCCGATGAACACACCGAAGTCGGTCATGTTCTTGATCTTGCCCTCGATGATGCTGCCCACCGGGAACTTCTCTTCGATGAGGTCCCAGGGGTTGGCTTCGGTCTGCTTGAGGCCCAGGGAAACGCGGCGCGATTCCGGATTGATGTCCAGCACCACCGCTTCCACGTCGTCACCCACGCTGACTACCTGGGATGCATGGCGAATCTTCTTGGTCCACGACATCTCGGACAGGTGAATGAGCCCTTCGATTCCCGGCTCCAACTCCACGAATGCGCCGTAATCCGTCAGACTTACGACCTTCACGTGCACCTTGCTCCCCACGCTGTAACGCTCCGACGCCGTTATCCACGGATCGGGGGTGAGCTGTTTGAGGCCCAGTGATACGCGTTCCTTGTCGGGGTCGAAGTTCAGCACCTTTACGGTGATCTTCTGGCCGATCTTCAGCATATCGGAGGGATGGCGCACCTTGCCCCAAGACATGTCGGTGATGTGCAGGAGGCCGTCGATGCCGCCCAGATCGATGAATGCGCCGTAATCCGTAATGTTCTTCACTTCGCCTTCCAGCGCGTCCGTCTGCTTCAGCTTGTCGAGGGTCTTGGTGCGTAACCCGGCGCGACGTTCTTCCAGAAGCGCCCTGCGGGACACCACTACGTTGTTGCGTCGCTTGTTGTACTTGAGCACCTTGAATTCGAAGGTCTTGCCGATGAGCTGTTCGGTGTCCCTCACCGGGCGGAGATCAACCTGCGAGCCGGGCAGGAAGGCGTGAATACCGATGTCCACGGTGAAGCCGCCCTTCACCCTGGATACGATGGCGCCTTTTATCGCTTCCTGATCGGTGTGGGCCTTGATGATGTCGTCCCAGACCTTCATTGCAGCGGCTTTTTTCTTGGAAAGGAGGATTTCTCCTTCGTCGGAATGCAGGCTTTCAACCAGCACATCCACGACGTCGCCTTCCTTAAAGGTGAGTTCCCCGCGCTCATTGTAGAATTCACCGATGGAAATCTGGCCCTCGGACTTGTAACCCACGTCCACAATGGCATATTCATCGGTAAGTTTTACAATGGTGCCCTTGGTGACTTCACCGGGCTCAAGCCCTTTCAGGCTCGCTTCGACCATGGCATGCAGATCCATATCCATGTCCATTTCCATGTCCATGTCCTGCATTTCTTCCATTTCGTCGAGCTGGTCTGTCTCGTTCATTTCCGCCTCCTCTTCAGAGGCGAGGTTGGTGGTTTTGTTATCATCCATTAACTCTCGTTCCCCCTGCATATTTTCAATCGTGCATCACACGACCGTTTTTGGCAAAGTGCTTATCTTCTAAAGACCTACCATCGTCCGTTTTCGTTCAAACCGGCGTGGTAGTTTTTTCATTTTTCTTCCGCACGCAAAAATCCGTAATTACTCATAGCACAATCATGGCCCGTCAATCTAACAGTTTATTCAATCCTGCACCCGGAAGGACGTTTTTTTCTTTTTTTCATCATACGATGATGCCGAATCGACGTGACGGACCCTTCTTTCAACCATCCCGGCCCCAATGGTGGGCGACTTCCGCCAGCCGTTTCTTCACCTCCGGATGGTCTTTGTATCGCATCTCGAAGTTTGCGAAGAGCTTTTTCAGCGGCTCCTCTCCGGTCTCGAACTCACATGTGGAGAAAATCAGATAGTACTCGAGCCAGAGCGGCCAGTCGGGGTCCTCCGCAAGCAGCAGCGGCGATTGGCTGAGGAGCTTTTTCTTGCTGAAATCGAGGAGTTGAAAGACCGTATCCCCCGCCGGGTCATGCTGCACATACTCCATGTATTCCTGAAGCAGCACCAGGCCCCGCTTGAACAGCCGGAGTTTTTCCCCGGCTTCTTCGGCCTCGAAGGATTGCGCAAAAATCCCGGCCGCCGAACGCAGCTGAATCTGCGTCGAATCCACGTCATCGAACCCTTCACGCTTCAATTTTTTCAGCCGCTCTTTGACGCTTCGGCCCGGCTTCATACGCCGACCCCCGGAACTTGTCGATCTCACTTATCAAATAACATAGAGAACATCGCGGCACAACCCTTGGCTCCTGTCAGTGCGGCATCCATCCGCGCCGCTAGCCCACTGAGCGTTCAAAAGTTGATCGCCCTTTCGGTATTCTCGTAGATTCAGCTATATAATAATTCCTTCTGCATTCGCATGAATGCCGATTCCATCCCTCAGAAATCCGGGTCTTCGCCTTTTCGACCGATCACCACCGCTTCCCATCCCGCGTTGATGGCGTCCTCGTTGGTGGGGTACGCCTCGAGTACTTCAAGCCCGGCCAGCCGCACTTCTTCCTCGAACTGCTCCAGGGTGCCGAAGAAGGTCTTCGGCGTGACCGGTACGGTTACGGATGTGCTCCCCTCCCCGGTTTTCAGTTCCCTGGTGACCGACGCCCCGCGGCGCACTTCCCGGAAAACCGTGATTTTTTCCCGATCCTCGGGAAAATAGGTTTCGGCCTGTCGCAGGTTCAGTCCGTTCTGGAGAAACAGGAGCCCCTCCGGCGCCAGGAGACGTCGGGCCTCCCGCAAGCAATTGCGCCGATCTTCGGGATCGTTGAGCATGTGATAGGAGCCGATGGCCACCACCAGGGAAAACGCCCCGTCCGGAAGGAACGGCAGCCGGGTGATGTCGCCGATGCGGCAGTCGATGGACAGTCCCGCTTCCCGTGCGGCCGCAGAGCATTTTTCGACCACCGTGGGGGAAAGGTCCACCGCCAGCACGTCGAAGCCTCTCCCTGCCAGGTAGCGCGTCTCGAACCCTTCCCCGCAGCCCAGTTCGAGCGTGGGGCACGGCACGACGCCGTACCCTTCGAGAAACCGTTGAAGCGCACGGCTGGGTTCATGTTCGTTCCAGTAGCGCGCGCCGGTGGAATACACCCGGGCGTACCGCTGTTCATAGGCGTGATAGTATTTCTTCTCTTCCATGATCAGTTCCCCCGCGGTCCGGGGGATTATAACCGCATGCCGTCCGTGTATCAACCCGGAGGTGCAGGGATGCGGTATGGATTCGGCGCGGGACCGGAAGGGGCGGCCGAGCAGGGCAGCCCGTACGGGTGTTTTCCGTATCGCCATCGGGAAAATTCAATCCATATAAGTAGTTCATGGGCGCGGAAATCCCCCCCATCCCCCCTTTGTCAAAGGGGGGATAATAACGCCGATTTCTCGTCCTCCATATTGGAGTTGACCTGTTCCGAATCGTTCGCATGGTTTCTCGAGAAATATTCACGATGGAATTCGAAATAACGGGTGTAGGAAGGGGTGGATTTGGACCGGCGTACAATTGCGCCGATAATTCGGGATGGCGACAGCGATTCCAGTATGTTCGAGTCGGTTGACTATGGAGCGGGGAACCTCACGGTAGGAAATGAGATTAGGGCATATCTCAAAGTATGGACGGCCTTCGTCGTAGACCTGGTCGATCCCCCGATTCACGCATACATAAGGCGCCGCCCTTTGGGCTCGGGCACCGGGTCCCCAAATTCCCGAGCAGTATCGATCCAGAGCCGGATGGCATCCTTGACGTTTTTCAGCGCCTGGTCCTCGGTTTCCCCATGCGCCATGCAACCGGGCAATTCCGGAGCCTCGGCCACGTACACCTGGTCCTCATCGCTCCAGTAAATGATGATTTCGTACTTGTACATCTAGATGTCGCCTCCCAATTTATACCGCAGAATTACCGCCCGTACTTGCCGTACCTGATAGGCCTTGGCTTTCCCGTCGTCACGCTGTAAGTTGATCTTTTCTTCGATCCCTTCCTTCCTGAAGATATGATGACTCCCTCGCTTACGTTCCACAAAACCCAAACGCAGGAGCAACCGGCAGAGATCGTCAAACGCGATGTTTGCGTCCGACGTCCCTCTCAATATCTGCTGCAACAACTTTTCGTATTTTCCCATTTCATTACTTGATCACGGACCAATTTGCCCGTCTTTCACGTACATCTGAAAGTGCCGCGGTGACATTGGCTCAGACTGTCAGAAAGAATTCAGGAATCAATCTACAACACAATGTATACTACAGAAACAGCGTATTCCACCATTTTTCGAAGGGCGTGGCGGATATAGCCGAACTAACCGTTCCGGCCCCCCTGATATTAGCCCCCTCTATCCCATTCCTCCCTTTTGATCGGCAATTCCAATTTGACTTATCGTCCTTCCGAATATAATCCGGTTGTGGTTTCCGAAAAAGCGCTTTCATCCGTACACAGGCACTGCCTCACTTGGGCTCACAGGAGTATCCGCGCCGCTTCCCGTTCCGCGCACCGACGAGATGGACCGTTTTCAGCGAATAGGCCTCTTCATTTTCCTTGTGGCCATGGGCGCCATATTCAGCGTGCTCTCCCCGTATTTTCTCACCCTGGAGAACGTCCGCAACATCCTCATCCAGTCGTCGGTGCTGCTCATTGCTTCCATGGGCATGACGCTCGTCATCGCCACCGCCGGGATCGATCTGTCCATGGGGTCGGTGCTGGCCCTCACGGGAATTGTTGCGGCCCTGGTGATGAAGGCGGGGTTGGGGGTGGCCGCCGGGGTGGCGATCGCCCTGTTGGCGGGCGCGGTATTGGGGACGGTGAATGGCTGGGGCGTCACCCGGCTCGCGGTTCCCCCTTTCATCATCACACTCGGCACCATGGGAATCTACCGAGCGCTCGGCCTCATCATCACCGAAGCACGGCCCATTTACGGGTTGCCGCTCGGCTTCCGGGCCATCGGCACCGGAAAGTGGGGGCCGTTCCCCCTCTGCGTGCTCATCGCTCTGGCGGTGGTGGGGCTGGTCTGGTTCATCATCACCCAGACACGTTTCGGCACCAACCTGCGCGCGGTGGGCGACAACGACGAAGGGGCCTTCCGCATGGGCGTCCCCGTGGCCCGGGTGAGGACCGGCGTATACGCCCTGGCGGGAATCTCCGCGGCGGCTGCGGGGTTGGTGGTCACGGCGCGCCTCAACACGGCGGAAGCCATTGCGGGCATGGGGCTCGAAATGGAAGCCATCGCCGCCGTGGTCATGGGAGGCACGAGTTTCGAGGGCGGGGAGGCGAGCATCACCGGAACGGTGTTGGGGGCCCTGATCATCGGGACCATTCAGAACGGGCTCACCATGGCGAACGTCCCTTCCTACTATCAGCAACTGGTGATCGGACTGATTTTCGTCCTGGCGGTGCTGGCCGATCAGGCACGCCGCCGGGTAACTCACAACTGGAGGACAATCTGATGCGGTCGACGTTTCGTGCTCTTTTTATGGTGCTCTTTCTGACGCTCCTGCTGGCGGCGGGGGCCGCTTCGGCGGAAAAGACCCTTTTCCAGCAATCACGCGAAGCCACTTTCGCCAAACTGGGTCCGGCGGAAAAACCGGCCAAACCCTTCCGGCTGGGCGTGGTGATCGTGACGCAGTCCAACCCCTTCTGGGTTACCATGGGCAAGGGGTATGAAGCCGCGGCCAAGGAATTCGGCATCACGGCCGACATCCAGGCATCCCCCCAGGAAAACGCCATCACCGGCCAGTTGAACATTCTGGAAACCATGGTGGCCAAAAAGTACGACATCATCGCCGCCCACACCATCACGGCGTCCAACCTCATTCCCGGCATGGTCAAGGCTACCGAACAGTCGATCCCCATCATCACCGACACCCGCGTGGACCTCAAGGCGGCCCGTGAAGCCGGGGCCAAGCCGATCGCCGTGGGGCTGGTGGATTTCTACACCCAGGGCAAGACCGGTGCCGAGTACATCGTTTCCCAATTGAAGAAGAAGGGCGGCGGCAAGGTGGCCATTCTCGAAGGGATGCCCGGGGCGCCCCAATCCCAGGGCCGTACCCGGGGAGCCAAGGACGCTTTCAACGCGAGCGATACCGTGAAACTGGTGTCCTCCCAGCCGGCGGACTGGGACCGGAACAAGGCCTACACGGTGACCACCAACCTGATCCAGGCCCACCCGGACCTGAAGGGCATCATGTGCGCCAACGACATCATGGCGCTCGCGGCCATCGAGGCGCTGAAATCGGCGGGCAAGGACAAACAGGTGATGGTGGTGGGCGTGGACCTCATCGGCCAGGCCAAGGAATCCATTGCCGCGGGCGAACTGGCCGGTTCGGTGGCGTTCAGCCCGTTCGTCATCGGCGAACTCATCACCCGCGTGGCGGTGAACGTCATGGCGGGCAAGAAAATTCCCGAGGACCTGAGCGTCGTGAGCGTGTTGGCCACCAAGGACAACATCCATCTGCTGAGCGACTGGAAGTAAGGCCGGAATCGCAGGCGTGAAGGGAATCGGAGCGTCACCGTTGCACGCGCGCCAAATCCCCCCTTTGTCGAAGGGGGGATTCCGTTCCTTCCGACTCGGATCCTGCGGTGGAGCTACCGAAGGGAACGAGTGTGCATTGCCCAGCGAATCGGAAAGAGACACTTTGGCTTTCATGGTGACCGGGGAGCGAAACGATCGACGTCATGACGCCGCAAAGCCGAATTCATAGGGAATTCCCATGATCGACCCCATCATCCGCATGGCCGGCGTTACCAAACGGTTCGGACGCAAGGTGGCGCTGAACAACGCCGAGCTGGAACTTCTGCCCGGGGAAGTGCTGGGGCTGGTGGGAGACAACGGGGCCGGGAAATCCACGCTGCTGAAGGTGCTGGCGGGAGACATCCTGAAGGAGGCGGGGACCGTATGGTTCCGGGGGAGGGAAGTCGACATCTCCCATCCCCGACAGGCCAGGGCCCTGAACATCGAGATGGTGTATCAGGACCTCTCTCTTTGCGGCAACCTCACCGTGTGGGAGAATATCTTCCTCGGCCGCTACCTCACCCGGTCTCCCCGCATGCTCGTTCCCCTGCTGGACAAAAGACGAATGGCGCGGAGCGCGGGGGAAATCCTGGCCCGGCTCGGAATCGAACGGTCGTCGGTCCACGATCCGGTGCGGAACCTTTCCGGCGGGCAGCAGCAGGCGGTGGCTCTCGCGCGCTGTCTGCTCTTCAAACCGGCAGTGATCCTGCTGGACGAACCCACGGCCAGCATGGCCGTATGGGAGCAGGAGAAGATTCTGGACATGATCCGCGGTTTGCGCGATGCGGGCAGTTCGCAGATCATGGTTACCCATAACCTGGAAGAGCTTCTGCGGGTGTCCGACCGCGTAACGGTACTGAAGGAAGGGCGCAGCGTGTGGACCGGTCCCGTCCGGGGGCTCACCCCCAAGGACCTGGTGCACCTTATGTTCGTGGAAACCGTCTGAAGAGAGAGAAGATGATGCGATCCGGCGTGCTCGGCCTGGGTACCGCGGCCATGGATATCGTTCTGGAATGCGGCAAGCTTCCGCGGGATGACGGGTTCGCCTTCATCCGGCGGGAACGGCTCGTCCCCGGCGGCAGCTGCACTAATGTGCTGGCGGCGCTGCGGCAACTGGGCGTTCCGGCCCGGCTGGCGGCGAAACGGGGCGACGACCGCTACGGCCGGCTGCTGCATGAAGACCTGGAACACAATGGGATCGACGTTGGTTCGGTGGTGGTGAAGCCGGGAGGGACGACGCTGCACACCTACGTGACGGTAGCGCCCGACGGCGCCAAGGCCGTTTTCGCGCATCTGGGCGACAGCCTTCTGGAACTCGCCGAAGACGAGGTGGGGCCGGAGACGTTGGACGGGATTGCGGTGTTCTATACGGATATGTTTCCGACCGCACCGGCCCTCAAACTGGCCCGCATGTGCCGGGACACGAATGTGAAGGTGGTTTTCAACCTGCAAACACCGGTATCCTTCATGGAGCAGTGCGGCATGAAGAGGCGCGACGTGGAGGAGATGATCCCCCTGGCCGACGTTTTCATCGCGGGGCGGGAAAGTCTCCTGGAACTGGCCGGGACGGGGAATCCGCTGGACGGCGCGCACAAGGTCCTGGAAACGCACGGGCCGCGTGACGGCGTGATCGTCACCCTGGGCGGTGAAGGGGCGGCGTGGGTGGGCCGCGAAGAAACGGTCGAGCAGCCGTCCTTTCCAGTGTGCGCCGTGGACACCACCGGAGCGGGGGACGCCTTTTCCGCCGGCTTCATCCGGAGCGCCTATTTCGACGGCCAAAGCCGCGGCCGGACGCTCCGGTTCGCCTGCGGCTGCGCGGCCCTGGCGTGCACGCAGCCGGGCCCCCGCTTCAAGGGGAATGCCGCCGCGGTGCTGGGTTTCATGGAAGGGGTGAGCCGGTGAAAACCTCCGGTTCGGGTCGGCATCAGACGGGAAAATCGTCCACGGAATCCCTGTCCGCCAGGTAGCTCTTCACGCCATAGCCTTCGGGCCACGAATCGCCGTTCAGCGCCGCGTGCACACCTTGCAGTACGAGGCGGGCCACGTCGGCCCGGGAAAATCCCACACTGGCGGTGATGAGGCCGTTGCGTATGGCGTCGGCCGCTTCGGGGATGAAGTCGACGCCGACGATGATCGGCCCTTGGGGGAGCTTCTTTTCGGCCACGGTATCGGCCACCCCCAAAGCCATGAAATCGTTGGCGCAGAAAAAGGCCTTTATGCCGACGTACCTGTCGAAAATCTCTTTGGCAACCTTTCGGGCAATGACGCGTTCGAAATCCGCGGCCCGGCTCACCGTAATCCCGATGCCCGCGTCGATCAGCACTTCCGCCGCACCGTTACAGCGGCCTATGGATTGGGCGGCCCCCGGCCTTCCGCCGATGATGACCACCGGGTCCCCCGGTACGATCCGGTTTCTTATGTAATGACCGGCCATTCTCCCCTGCTCGAGAAAATCGACCGTTCTCACCGGCAGGTATGCGGGGCGGGCATCGGCCATGAGCAGCTGGTCCATTTTGGCGCCCACGTCGATGATTTTCATTCCCCGCCCGACCGCTTCGAAAATACCGGGCATGAGGCTCAGGGTGTCCAGTGGATTGATGATAATGGCGGGGAAGGGTTCGTTCAGCATTTCCCTGAATCTGTGCAGCTGAGCCGCGCCGTCGCCTTCTCTTTCCGCCCAGAAAAACGACGGCTCAAACCCCGTGTGCGGCGCAAGGTCGGTGAGGTGTTTTTGCAGGCTGGTCCAGAAGGGGTTCGATTTATCGCCCATAAGGACGCCGATTCGGGTAGGTCCGGAAGTGGAGAGAGCGTGAGATGTGGCCATTATGGATAGTTCTCCGTGAGAGTCCTTACTTTATCCGATTGTAGGTCGGCTGGAGAGGTACGTCGAATAGAATATACCGATACCTCGGGGGAACCATCATCATTTTTACCATTGTCCATACCGTTGACAGAAAGATGTCACTTTATTACAGATTTATAAAAATTCCATTTGGAAAACAGTGCCGGGAGTGAAAAAAATGACGCCCGCAGCATGTTCGGACCGAGCGATTCCATGATTGTCTCCCCCAAAACCGAGAGAAGAACCCCGCACATCGGGGTAAGCCCTTTCGTCAACGGGTATGCCGCCCGCATCTACGGCACGACGCTGAAGCAACACTATTCCGACGCCGCTGCGTGCTACCGCGCGCAGGTGCTGGCGCGAAAGCTCCACGGATACGACGATACTCCCGCCTACGGATGGGCCGACTGGGGAGGCTGGGAGTTCGGCGGCGACATTCACTGGCCCACGGACTATCGGGAGAGCGCCCCGTCCACCGGTCGGAGCCCGGTGGAAAAAACGGCCGACGTGGACCGGCTGGCCGATCCCGACCCCCGGACCGCGGGCATGTTCGCACCGGCGCGCGAGTTCAACCGCATTCTGAAGCGGGAAGGACTGCCGGTAAAGATCAGGGGCGGCTCCCCGACTTCCGTTGCGGCGTCCATTGTGGGCAAGGAACGGATCCTTCGCTGGTATCTGACGGAACCCGATGCCGTACGGGCTGTCTACGACAAGGCGGTGAGGTTTATTCTGGCTGCGGCCCGGGATACGGTGTCCGAGTTCGGGACCGATGCGTCGGTGTCGATCTCCACGCCCCTGGACGCCAACAACCTCATCGGTCCCGACGTTTTCGGGGAATTCGCGCTCCCCTGTATAAAGCGGATCGTTGAGGGAATCTCGGCGTTGGGGGTGACGTCTTTCAAGGTACACCTGTGCGGAGACCACCGGAAGAACCTCCCCCTCTGGGCCTCGCTGCCCTGGCCCGAAACCACTTTTTTCTCCATAGGGTCGGACCCGGGGATCGCGGAAGCTGCCGAAGCGTTCGGCTACCGTTTCAAAATCGGCGGAAACGTGGACACCATTCTCCTGGCAGCGGGCCGGTACGAGGACGTCTACAAAGCTTCGAAACGATGCATCGAAGAGGGGAAAGACCTCCCGGCCGGGTTCGTGCTCATGCCCGCCTGCGAAATGCCGGTCCTGGCTCCGCCGCTCAACGTGCAGGCCCTGGTGGACGCGGCAGCGGAATACAACGGAACGGAAAGGCGGGCGCGGTGACGAAGTCCGGACGGGAACAACGGGAGACGAACGCAGTTGATTCGATGCGACTTATCCCGTTGCTGCGGAATGCGGTGATCGGCCGCGACCGGACGGCCTGCGAAGACCTCACGGCCGCCGCTCTGGAAGCGGGACTGGACGCCGGATCGATCCTCACCGACGGCCTGGCGGCGGCCATGGAGGAGGTGGGCGGGCGCTACGACCGGGGAGAATGCTTCGTGCCGGAGCTTCTGCTGGCTTCGGATTGCTACCGGGCCGCCCTGGAGTTGCTCAAACCGGTCCTCGAACGGCGAAGGGTCACTCCCGTCGGCAGGCTGGCCATCGGCGTGGCGGCGGGCGACATCCACGAGATCGGGAAGAACCTGGTGAAGATTCTGTTCGAAGCATCGGGGTGGGAGGTGCACGATCTGGGGAAGGACGTATCCCCCCGGCGTTTTGCGGAAGCGCAGGGAGATCTTGCTCCCGACGTCGTGGGAGTGTCCGCGCTCATGACGTCTTCCATGATGGGGATTCCGGAAATGGTCGAGGCGGTGAGGGGCGTGGAGCCCCGCGCCCGCATTCTGGCGGGGGGAGCTTCGGTCACCGCCGACATTGCGCGCAGATTCGGCGCCGACGGCTACGCCCGGAACGGTGCAGCCGCCGTCACGGAGGCGGTGAGGCTGCTCAATTCCGGTCGAACCGCCGAAGGAACCGATTGAACCGGTTACCGTCCGGCGAACGCGCCGAACGGTTTTTTCGAAGGTTCTTCGAGGATTCCGGGAAGGATTTTTTATTTAGAGAAGCGAAAAAGACAGTTTTTCAGTAGGTTGCGTTCGCCCTTCTATACATCGGGGCGAACGGGCTACCGTTTCTTGTGTTTATTCCGTTGAGAACATCGGGAAAAGGCCCTTTGATATCTCCTGACAGGCTTTTTAAATGCAAATAAATACATCAGCCCTCCGACTGAGAGCCAATTTGACCGTTCGTGCCGAGGTATCGAAGTACGGACGGTCCGTTTCTGTGTCAGGAGGCTTTCCCGAAATTCAGTGATGGACCACTTTCCAAGTGGGTTCGCGGTAACGGCCCGGCGTTAGCCGGGTCTGACCCTGCCTTTTTTCCTCAGCCGGACTGACTTGGGCGTCACTTCCACCAGTTCGTCGTCGCTGATGTACTCGATGGCCTGTTCCAGGGTGAACGTGCGGGGAGGAATGAGCCTCAGCGCCTCGTCGGACATGGCCGCCCGGATGTTGGTCAACTTCTTTTCCTTGGTGATGTTGACCGCGATGTCCTGGGTGCGGGAGTTTTCGCCCACCACCAGCCCTGGGTACACCGGGTCGTTCGGTTTCACGAAAATCTGGCCGCGCGGCTGCAGGTGGAATATCGCGTAGGCGACCGCCTTGCCCGACCGGTCCGACACCAGGGAACCGTTGCTCCGCCCGCTAATGTCCCCGGCATACGGCGCGTACCCGATGACGAGTGTGGTGAGGATGCCTTCGCCGCGGGTGTCGGTGAGGAACTGGGACCGATAGCCGATGAGGCCACGAGTGGGAATCTCGAATTCCAGCCGCACCCGGCCGCTCCCGTGGTTCACCATTTTGGTCATTTTTCCCCGCCGGACACTCATTTTTTCCGTGATGACGCCCACGTAGCTTTCGGGCACGTCGATCACCGCCATTTCCAGCGGCTCCGATCTCACCCCGTTGATTTCCTTGGTGATGATCCGGGGATTGGAGAGCGACAGTTCGAACCCCTCCCGCCGCATGGTTTCCACCAGCACCGCCAATTGCAATTCGCCTCGGGCGCTCACCACAAAGGCATCGGGCGAATCACCCGGCGCCACCCGGATGGACACGTTGTACAGCGTCTCCTTTTCCAGCCTGGCCTTGATCTGGCGCGAGGTGAGGATGGAGCCTTCGGTTCCGGACATGGGGGAGCTGTTTACCGCGAACTCCATGGACATGGTCGGTTCTTCCACGCTGATGGCCGGAAGCGGGTGGGGATATTCGGGATCGCACAGGGTATCCCCGATAAAGGCGTTTTCCACTCCGGCCACGGACGCGATGTCTCCGGCCGCGACCGATTTGGCGGGGACCCGATCCAATCCGGAAAAGGTGAAGAGATCCCTCAACACGGAGATGCCGGCAATCTCTCCCTTTTTCATGAGGGCGACCCGTGAACCCTGGGTCAGCACGCCGTTGACCACTTTGCCCACGACGATTCGCCCCACGTAGTCGGACCAGTCGAGGTTGGTGACCAGAAACTGCAAAGGCGCGGTTTCTTCACACATCGGCGCCGGGATGTGGCTGAGGATGGCTTCGAACAGGGGCTGGAGGTCGCGGCCTTCGCCTTCCGGATCGGTGAGCGCGATGCCCGCCTTGGCATTGGTGTAGAGCACCGGGAATTCGAGCTGCTCCTCGTTGGCGTCCAGGTCGATGAGCAGATCGTAGGTTTCGTTGAGCACCTCGGCGATACGCCGGTCGGGTCGGTCGATCTTATTGATGACCACGATGACGGGAAGCCCGGCGGCCAGCGACTTGCTGAGCACGAACCGGGTCTGGGGAAGCGGCCCCTCGGAGGCGTCCACCAGCAGCATGACGCCGTCCACCATGTTCAGCGCCCGCTCCACCTCTCCGCCGAAATCCGCGTGGCCGGGGGTGTCCACGATGTTGATTTTTATGCCATGGTACATCACGGCCGTGTTCTTGGCCATGATGGTAATGCCCTTTTCCCGCTCCAGGTCCATGCTGTCCATGACCCGTTCGGCCACTTGTTCGTGTGCGCGAAAAGTGCCGCTCTGCCACAGCATGGCGTCCACGAGCGTGGTTTTGCCGTGATCTACGTGAGCGATGATGGCGATGTTGCGCACGTCTTCTCTAGCTTTCATGAATAAGTCCTCTCGACATTCAAATACCGCCCCGCTGGGCGCAGCCCTTTGTAGCGGAGAAGCCTTGGGAAAGCAAGGACAAGGAACCCCTCGTCGATTTTCGACGACCCAAACCGCTGGAAAAAGGTTCCCCGTTTTTCCAGAAAAAGCATTCAGGAACCTTTCCGGGCGTAGACCTGTTGCGCCCG
The DNA here is from genome assembly GCA_963826125.1 of uncultured delta proteobacterium. Classification (GTDB taxonomy): domain Bacteria; phylum Desulfobacterota; class Desulfarculia; order JACQYL01; family CAWGVV01; genus CAWGVV01. The sequence continues at coordinate 1,030,324 of CAWGVV010000002.1, forward strand.
GGCAAGCACTTCCGGGGTGTCCACCCCCATGACTTCCTCCTCGCTTTCAGCCCGCACGAAGGTGACGTCCAGCCCGTCCCGATTCATGAATTCCACCAGGTCCGTGATGAAGTATTCCTCTATGGCGACCAAGCGGCCGTCGCGTTCCTTCTCCACCCGGTGCGGATGTGCGTGCAGCACGTCCATGTAGGAAAGGAGGGTGGGCAGGTCGGCCGCATAGATGCCGGCATTGAACAGGGTAAGAGATGCCTTTCGTTCGGGGGGATAATCGTTCCAGTACTTCCATTCGGTGATGCGCGCCACCCGGTCGCCTTCCGTTTCCAGCGCCCCGTAGCGGGCGGCGTCCCGGGGGGAGAATCCGAGCACCGCCATGCCTCTGTCCGGAACGGCGGCCAGGAGCCCGGCATACGTGTCGCGCCTGACCAGCGGCACGTCCCCCATGGTGACGATCACCCTTCGTTCGTCGTTCCGTTCCAGGAACGATCGAGCCGCCAACAGGGCGCCGCCCGTGCCGTTGGTGACCGGCTGGTCCACGTAGACGAGGCCCCGGCCCCGGGTGGCGGCCAGGACGTCCTCCCTGCGGTGATTGACCACTATCGCCTTGGGACCGGGAGGGAGATTGTCGAGCACCTCTATCAGGAGCGGCTGGGTTCCCGTGAACCGGTCTGCTCCCGGCAGCAGGGGCAGCAGGGTCTTGTTGCCGTCGTAGCCGGTCATGCGGGTGCCTTTCCCCGCCGCGAATATCAGCGAGGCGGCTCGCAGTGTCTCCATTCGTCCTCCATTTCCGTTGTCGGCGCGGATGCGACAATGGCGAATCGGTAGCGGGAAATCCCGAAGGATCGTTGGGGCCGCGTTCAACGATACATTGTCGCGCATTGTAGTATGAGGGGGGCGATCCTTGCAAGACGGCGCGGCGCCCCCTGGGCGGCCGCCCTTGCGGAGAATGGGGCCGCCGCCCTTCCGTCCTTTGTGCGAACGTGGTATATCCGAAGAGTTGTCGGCAACGGTTCCACGGGCATATGCGGAAAGGAGAAGGCAAGGTGAACATAGGGATCGTCAGCGATACGCACGGGAGCAGGAGTGCGTGGAGGAGGATCGTGGAAGGGGTGTTCCGGAACGTGGACCTCATCATCCACACGGGCGACGTTCTGAATCACGGCCCACGGAACCCGTTCCCGGAAGGGTACGATCCGGACGGCCTGTCGCAAGACCTCAACGGATGTTCTCAGGCGATGCTTTTCTGCCGGGGAAATTGCGATTCGGAGGTGGACTCCATGGTGCTGGACGTACCGCTCGTCGCTCCGGTGCTGTTCACCCAGTTGGGGGGACTGCGCATCTGGGCCCACCATGGGCACCTTTACGACGAGGAGGCCATGCTGAAGTCGGCCGTACGCGCGGGAGCCGGGGTGTGTATTTTCGGCCATACGCATCTCTGGAAACTCGAACGGTCGGGAGGATCGACCCTCATGAATCCGGGATCGCCCGCCCTGCCCAAGGGAGGCAACCCTCCCACGGTGGGGCTCATCGAGATGAGTCCGGAGAAAACGTCGCTGTCCATCGTGGAAATCGCGACCGAACGGAAGCTGAACGAACTCGTGCTCTGAAAGACGACCGGGGCTTTCGCCCCGGTCGGTTTGCATCTTTTCGCGTCGATGCCTGCGAGCTACTTTTTCGTGGGTTTCAGCACCAGGTAGCTCCACAGGTTGTCGACCCCGTCCTGCGCCTTTACCCAGCCCGTGAATCCTTCCTTGCGTACGGCATCGATGTCGGAGGACGCAAAGAGGGGAATCACGGGGCAGTCTTCGGCGATCATCGTCTGCAGTTTCATGATCATCGGCTTGCGCTCGGCCGTGTCCATGGTTTTGACCGACTGTTCCGCCAGCTTGTCGTATTCAGGATTCCGATAACCCGTCATATTCCGTCCGTTTTTCCGATCGCCCTCGGAATCGAAGAACGTCCTCATGATGTCCGGATCGGGTTGGATGAACCCGTATCCCAGTAGAAACGCGTCGAAATCATGTTTGGCCTTCACGGTTTCCAGCAGTGCGTTGAACGCCATGGGCCGAGCCACGGCGGGCATGCCGAACTTCTGCAGCCATTCCGCGATCAGCATGGCCGAGATGGCCCGGTTGGGATCGTAGTCGGCCGGAGGAGTAAGCAGGTCGAATTTATCCATCACCGTGCCGTCCGGCATGGTGAGTCCCTTGCCCGGCTGCACGTTGCCCTTGTCGTCGATGGGCGGCACCTGCCATTTCCAGCCGGCGTTCTTCAGCAGTTCGTACGCCTTGCGGGTCCGGACCTCGATCGATTCACCCTTGCCGAAGGTGGGAACGTCCGGGTTGAGCCACATTTTGTTTCCGGGGGCGATGACCGTATCCCGACGAATTCCCTTACCCTGGAGAACGCGTTTGACCAGGAAGTCCTTGTCGATGAGGTAGGCCACGGCCTGGCGGAACTCTTTAAGACTGAACGGCGGCTTGCGGCAGTTGAATCCCAGGTAGTTGAATCCGCTCGATTGGTTGTAGAACACCTCGATGGCCGGGTCCTTCTCCAGGTCTTCCACGTATCCCGGACTGACGGTCCAGCCCAGCGCATCCACGTCGCCCTTTTTCAGGGCCATGATGCCCGCGTCGGCGTTTCCGTAGAATTTGAACAGGATGCCCTCAATGTAGGGACCCACGTCGAAACCGGCCATGTTCAGCCCCTTGGCGAAGAACTTGTCGTTCTTCAGGAGCAGAATGCTGCTTCCCTGGGTCCACGACTTGAGATAGAACGGCCCCAGGCTCGGCGGATTCTTCTCCGCGTGGGAAGTGATGTAGGTCAGCGGATTTTGCGACTTGCGGGCTTCCTCCACGATCGGTTCCCAGTATTTTTTCTGCACGATGATCGACAGCAGCGTGCTCGAATCAAAGCTGGCATCCGGTCCCTTCAAGGTATAGCGCAAGGTGTGCGGATCGACCGCTTCCACCTTTTCCACGATTTCCCAGCGGGAACGGTGCCGGGGAATGTTGAATTCCTCGATCACCTTGGCCGTGAAGATCACGTCCTCGGCGGTAAAGGGTGTCCCGTCGCTCCACAGGGCATCCCTCAGTTTCACCGTGGCGGTCAGGTTATCCTTCCCGTAGACCGGCTGGTCGGCAGCCAGCCAGGGAATGAGCGACAGGTCTTTGGGTTCGTAGATGTAGAGCGACATCTGGGTGTGTCGGAGCACCTCCCTGGACCATGAGTCGCTGGCCAGGAAAGGGTTCAGTGTCTTCGGTTCGCTCATCAATCCCATCTTGAGCAACTGGGCGTCGGCGGAGGGGACCGAGATGAGGGACGCCAGGAAACACACCATCATGAGTGCGGGAAACATCAGGCGGCGAAAGCGTGTGTATGAACCGTTCTGCATGTCGTTCTCTCCTTCGCGGTGAGAGGAGTGTCCTCTCGGGTTTGAGGTGTGTTGGCGTGCGTCTCCCGGTTTCTCCTTCCTATCCGTGACGGCTTCACGAAACGGGAACGATTCCGGCGATGGCCCCGAGCAGCCCCGTGCAGGAAGGGTCCTGCGTCGACGCTCCGTGCCCGTTGCTCGTCATCTCCAGTTCCCTCTTCAGCCGGAAGAGTTCTCTGATCTGATCCGCGGCGTATCCTTCGCCCCGGAGTATCTTGAACGTTTCCCACGTGCTGGTGATGCCGTCGGTGTAGCTGCCGTGGATGCGATCCGGCAGCCCCCGGATGATCCGGGCCGCGCTCACCGAATCCATGGTGTTGTGTTTCCAGGCCAGCCCCAGCCCCTTCAGTCCGTATTCCTCCCTCTGGGAGTGCACCGGCATGCCGGAGGAATAGTAGAAGAGGTTGAGGTGGTAGTACGGCAACCCGCTGTCGTTGATCAGGTCCACCGTCTCCTGCACCGTCTCTTCGGTTTCGCCGGGAAACCCGACGATGAAGGCCCCCGCGCCGTAGATGCGGTTTTCGTTCAGGAGTTCGACGGCCCTGCGGATGGCGTCGGTGGAGAGGCGTTTGTCCATGTTTTGCAGGATGCGCGCGCTCCCCGATTCGATGCCCATGTCCAGGAAATCGCACTTGGATTCCCGCATGAGCCGTGCCGTTTCCGGGGTGATGGAGTCGGAACGCGCGAAGGACGACCAGGTGAAGGAGAAATCCTCCTCGATCATCATGCTCAGCACTTCCCGAAGTCGTTTGGGATTGGCGGTAAAATTATCGTCCGTGAACCGCACGTGGTTGACGAATCCCAATCCTTCAACCAGTTTGAGTTCGCGGCGCAGCGTGTCGAGGCTCTTGTAATGGACGCCCTTGACCAGCTTGCGGTACGTGCAGAAGCGGCACGTGTACATGCACCCTCGGCTGGTGTTCACCGGCAGGGTGCTCCTCAGATAACGGCGAGGAATGCGGTCCCATGCCACGGCGGTGCGGTCCAGGTCCACCGGTTCCTCGTCGGGATCGGTGAAGGTGAGCGAACCGTTTCCGTGAAAGAACGCCAGATTGGGCGCCGTCTCGGGGGAATCGCCGTTTTCCAGTTTGCGGAGCAGCTCCAGAAAGGAACGCTCGCCCTGCGACTCCACCACGAAGTAATCCACCGCGCCGCGAAAGCTCTCCAGCCAGGCGGTGGTAGAGGATTTGAGCGGCCGGCCGGGGTCCAGCACCTTCTTCACCAACGCCCCCCCGACGATCACCGGCACCTCCGGCGCCAGCTTCTTTATCGCCAGCGCCATTTCCCGGATGTCGTCCAGATAGAGGAAGTTGGAGGATATGGCAACGGCCAGGGGACGCTCCGCAAGAAGACCGGGGATGCTCTCCCGCTCGAGTGAATAATTCTGGATGATGTGGGGCGTGAAGCCTTCGCGGCTCAACAGGTCATGGAAATAAATGCCGTTGAGCGTCACCATGCGCGCCATGGAGAGATAACGATCGTCGGCCGTAATGGCGGGGGCATTCCCGTTGTTGCGGGCGAGGTTGATGAGATCCAGAAGCCCCACGTATCTGTCGTCCACCATCAGCTGGGTCGCGGCAAGATGTTCGTTCACCGTCCGCTGGATGGAAGCGATGTCCAAACCGCCCACGGCGCGGGCTTGTCTTTCCGCCCGCTGCGACCCGATGTTCAGCTTCCGCCGGATGTGTTCGTCGGCGGTCGCTTCCTGATCCAGCGCGATGAACACCACGGCGGGACCCTTCGCCTTCTCGCTCGATTCAGCCACAACATTCCTTTCTCCGCTCGTGCCGGACCTTAATAACCGGTACACAAAATTAGTACCTGAAGGCGGCCATGTCAATTCGGCGATCCTGTTCCGCCGGGCGTTAGGGGACTCTCAACGCATCCGCTCATTTTGACACAGGAAACGCCGGGTTGAAAGACGAAGGGCTGAAATAAGACCCGAAAGGGTGGTGTCGCGCCGCACCTTCCCGTTCCGGGAGCTTCTCGCCGGGGATATGCGAATGTTGACACGTCCGTGAAAATACAGTAGGGTAACATGCCAGACGATTTTTGCCGTCGTCTCCACGAGTTAGAGACCCGAACATTCATCCGCCGGATGCAAAACGGACCATGACGTTATGAACGAAAAGAACCCGCTGGCCAAGATCCGCAACATCGGCATCATGGCCCACATCGACGCCGGCAAGACTACCTTGACGGAACGAATCCTCTATTACACCGGACGTTCCCACAAGATGGGCGAAGTCCATGACGGCGAAGCCACCATGGACTGGATGGAGGAAGAGCGGGAGCGCGGCATCACCATCACTTCGGCCGTCACCACCTGTCTGTGGAAGGGTGCGGTGATCAACGTCATCGACACTCCGGGCCACGTGGATTTCACGATCGAGGTGGAGCGGTCCCTGCGGGTGCTCGACGGCGCCATAGGCGTTTTTTGCGCGGTGGGCGGAGTGGAGCCGCAGTCGGAAACCGTGTGGCATCAGGCCGACAAATACCACGTGCCCAAAATTGCCTTCATCAACAAGATGGACCGCATCGGGGCGGACTTCCAGTCGGTGGTCCAACAGATGCGGGATAAGCTCAACACGCGGCCCGCCGTTCTGCAGATTCCCTGGGGATCGGAATCGTCCTTCCGGGGGATTATCGACCTCGTACGCATGAAAGCCGTCTCCTGGCTCGAAGATACCCTGGGCGCCACCTTTGAGGAGACGGACATCCCCGAAGAATTGATGGACGACGCCGTGCAGCACCGGGAAGAACTGATGGAAATGCTGGCCGAGAGCGACGATTCCATCATGGAACGGTACCTGGCCGAAGAAGAAATTTCCGAAAACGACATCTACGACGTCATTCATCAGGAGACCGTGGCGCTGCGCATGGTCCCCGTGTTTTGCGGCACCGCCCTGCGCAACAAGGGCGTGCAGCCGTTGCTGGACGGCATTGTGCGGTTCCTGCCCACCCCGGTGGAAGCTCCGCCCATCCAGGGGGTGGACCCCCGCACCGGCGAGGCGGACACCCGGCCAAGCACGATCAGGGGGCCGCTGTGCGCGCTCTGTTTCAAGGTGCAGACGTTCGAGGGCCGCAAGCTGACGTATATCCGTATCTATTCCGGCACCCTCTCCGCCGGACAGGCGGTCTATAATTCCACCCGGAAAATCACCGAGAAGGTGGCGCGTATCCTCAAGATGCACGCCAACAAGCGGGAGCGGGTGGACCGGGCAGAGGCGGGCGAAATCGTGGGCGTGATGGGGCTCAGGGACACCAGCACGGGCGAGACGCTCTGCGACAGCGAACATCCCATCGTACTGGAGCCCATCGAATTCTATCAGCCGGTCATCAACGTCGCCGTGGAGCCCAAGACCGTGGGGGACCAGCCCAAAATCGAGGCTTCCCTCAAAAAACTGGCCGATGAAGACCCGACGTTCCGGGTGAAGGTGGACGAGGATACCGGACAGACCATCATCTCCGGCATGGGCGAACTCCACCTGGAAATCCTGGTGCACCGTCTCCAGCGCGAATTCGGCGTGGCGGTGAACGTGGGCCGTCCGCAGGTCGTGTATCGGGAATCCATTTCCAAACCGGCGGAACGCGCGGTGGTCTTCGAACGGGAAATCGGCGGAACCCGCCACTATGCCAAGGTGACGGTGCGGCTTGAGCCCGCCCCCCGCGGAGCGGGAAATACGGTGGAAAACGTCGTTTCCCCGGACCTCGTGCCGCAGACGTTCCTTACCGCGGCGGTGGAAGGGGCCAGAGAATCGTTTTCGAGCGGAGTGGTGCTCGGCTACCCGATCATCGACGCCAAAGTGACCATTGTGGCCGCCGAGGCGCGTGAGGGCATGTCGTCGGAAGTGGCGTTCAGGGTGGCGGCTTCCATGGCGGTGAAGGAATCATCGGCCGAAGCGGGCCCCATTCTGCTGGAACCGGTAATGAGGCTGGAAATTCTCACGCCGCAGGAATTCACGGGCGAGATCATCAACGACTTGAACAGCAGGAAGGGAAGGGTGCTGAACATCGAACCCAAGGGCGCCATCAACACGGTCAAGGCCGTGGCTCCTCTTTCCCGGTTGTTCGGCTATTCCACCTCCCTGCGGTCATCCAGTCAGGGAAGGGCTACCTTCACCATGCAGTTCAGCCACTACGATCAGGCCGAGCAACAGGGCTGAAAGGATCGGTCGGGAAGCCGTTCTCACCAGGGGAGGATCGGTCGGCCGTCCTTCTCGGTGGCGGTTTTGTCTTCCTTGTCCGTCTTGCCCTTGTCCTTCTCTTTGTCCTTGTCCTTGTCCTTTTTGCTCTCGTCCAGTTCCTTCAGGTACTTCTCGACCTCGGCGGTCTTCACCGCGTTTCCCCGAAAGATATCCAGGGCTTTCCGGAAGTGAAAACGGGCGTTGGCCACGTTCTTTTCCTTTTGGGAGTAGAGCCCGTACAGCAGGTGGGCTTCCCCGATCCGGTCGAGCTTGCTGTTGGCGAGGGCCAGGTAGTAGAGGACGTCCGGCTGCTGGGGCAATGCGACGCGGGCTTTTTCAAAGTTGTCGAGCGCCAGCTTCCACTGGCCTTCCTGCCCGTACACTCTTCCCAGATAGAATCGCGCAATGCCGTTGTCGGGGTCGTAGATGAGGGCCTGGGACAGTGAGGTCTTCGCCTTTCCCAGATCTCCGGAAACGAAATAGGTCGTGCCCAGGCTTCGGTAGAAATTCGAATTGGAAGGATTGAGTTCCAGTGCACGATTGAAATAGCGGATCGCTTCCGGATAATTGTCCAGCCGCATCTTCAGGAGCCCCATGCCGTAGTAGGGCATCGATGCGCCCGGTTTTTTCTCCATCATGCGGGTCAGGATGTCGTTGCTCTTGATGGGCTCCTCGTAATAGGCGATGAGCCGCGCCTTCATTTCGTCGAATTTCAGGGATTCCGTCGGATCCGTCGTTTCCCGCGCAATGGGCTTATGCGTGAGAATGGCGTTTTCCAGATAGCCGATACGCTCGTCCAGTCCGGGGTGAGTGGAGAGATAGGCCGGAAAAGAACTCGAAGTGATCCATTGGGATTTGAGCATCTTCTTGAAAACGGTGCTCATGGCCGTAACGTCGAATCCCCCGCTCTCCATATAGGAAAGCCCCAATCGGTCGGCTTCCTCTTCATCCGTCCGACTGTATTGCAGCAGCAGGGACTGACCGGCGGCCATGGCTCCGGTCATGAGAGCGCTGCCGCCCTTTCCTCCTCCCAGCAGCACGGCAAGGAGCGCTCCGGCAATGGCCGCCACGTTCACCACCGTGGCTTTGTCCACCCGCTCGGCGAAATGACGTGCCTGCTCGTGGCCGATTTCATGGCACAGAACGCCCGCCAGTTCGTCTTCGCTGTCCATGAGCTGGATGAGGCCGCGGAAGATGAAGATGTTTCCTCCGGGGAGGCAAAAGGCGTTCAGGGTGGGGTCGTCGGCAACATGGAAAGAGAAGTCGAAGTGCTTGTCCGGGATGTGGCTGAGGGCCCTGCGGCCCACCTTTTCCACGTAGGACGCGATCAACGGATCATCGATGGTTTTGATCTGTTTCAGCGCCTCGGCCAGGATTTCCTCGCCTATTTCCTTTTCTTTTTTAATGGTCATGACGGCTTGGGCGGACGTCGCCCACATCAGCGCTGCCACCACCACCAGTGCCGTTACTTTTGTATATCCGAACCGGGATCGCATAAACATTGGGGAACATTCCTCGAAGACGGGAAATGACTACGATACCACTAAGAACCCGGCCGGGCTACCGAAGTTTAATGGCCGGACCTTTTGGGGACGTTCACCCTTCGGCTTCCGCTTTCCCGTCAATGCCCAAATCCACGACCGGCGCCTTTATCCACAACCCCTCCAGGTTGTAGAAGTCGCGCGCGGGGTGATAAAGGACATGAACGATCACGTCGCCGTAATCGAGGAGCACCCAGGAGCCTTCACGGGTACCTTCACGGCTCAGAGGCTTGATTTTGTGCTCCTGCAGGGAATCTTCCACGTAAGAAGCCAGCGCCTGAACCTGTCTGATGGACCGACCGCTCACCAGGACGAAATAATCGGCGATGGTGGTGAGGGCGTGAACGTCCAGCACCAGCAGGTCTTTTCCCTTCTTTTCGGCGAGCGCTTTTCCGATGAGCAGGGCCTTGTCTTTGGAATCTTGAGTCATCCTTGGTAGAGTCCTTTTTCCGTTATGTAGTGCGCCACCCTCTCCGGCGTAAGAAAACGGATGGATTTCCGCTTTCCCACCAGCTCCCGTATGCGCGTGGAAGAAATGTCCATCAGAGTGGTTCTGCAGTAATAGACCGCGTTCAGCCGCGGGTGGAGAAACGCCTCTTCCTTTTCATTATAATCGTATTCTTCACTCACGTTCCTGCGAATGTATTCTTTCAGCCCGCGGACCTCGTAACCCGGCCGGTTCAGGACCGCGAACGCGGTCTGGCCGAAAATCTCCCGGTACTGTTTCCAGCAGGTGATCTCCAGGAAGGCATCCAGTCCGACAATGAAGAGAAACCATGCCTCCGGGCCGTACTCCCGCCGCAGTTCGTTAAGCGTATCGTACGAGTAGGAGCGGCCGGGACGCCGGGCTTCCATGTCCGAGGCGGTGAAGTAGGGTTCGTTTTCCAGGGCGAGCCGGAGCATGTGGTGGCGATGATCGAAGGGCACCACCGGAGACGGGTCTTTGTGCGGCGGCCGGGCCGTGGTGATGAAGAGCACCCGGTCGAGTCCGAATCGTTCGCGAACCTCTTCCGCAGACCGCAGATGTCCGAAGTGAACGGGGTTGAACGTACCGCCGACGATACCGAGACGAATGATGAGGATCACCCCTTGAAAAAGATCAGGTTCGTACCTGACCGTTGCCGTACACGATGAATTTTGTGGTGGTAAGCTCGGTGAGCCCCATGGGTCCGTAGGCATGGAGCTTCGACGTGCTGATTCCTATTTCCGCTCCCAGGCCGAGCTGGCTTCCGTCGTTGAACCGCGTGGACGCGTTCACCAGCACGACGGACGAATCCACTTCGCGCAGGAACCGTTCCGCCCGTTCGTAATCGCGGGTGACGATGGATTCCGTATGGTTTGAGCCGTATCGCGCGATGTGGTCCATGGCCTCGTTCATGTCGTTGACGATGCGCACCGAAAGGATGAGGTCCGCGTACTCGGTGGACCAATCCGCTTCCGTCGCCTCTTTCATGTCCGGGAAGTAGATCCGCGTCCGAGCGCATCCCCGCAGTTCCACGCCCGCTTCCTTGAACTTTTCCACCATGGGCCGGAGAAACTCCAGCGCCACCGATTCGTGCACCAGCATGGTTTCCATGGAATTGCACACCGCGGGCCGCTGGACCTTGGCGTTGTAGCAGATATCCCGGGCCATGGTCAGGTCCGCATCGGCGTCCACGTATACGTGGCAAACTCCCTTGTAGTGTTTGAGCACCGGGATGCGGGAGTGTTCGGCCACGTACCGGATGAGCCCTTCTCCGCCCCGGGGGATGACCAGGTCGATGAACTCGTCCAGTTTCAGCAGTTCGTCCACCGCGCCGCGGTCGGTAGTGGGCACCACCTGCACCGCTCCCGCGGGCAGCCCCGCCTCTTCGATGCTTTTCTGCAGCACTTCCGCCAGGATGAGGTTCGAATGAATGGCCTCCGAACCTCCCTTGAGGATGACGCTGTTGCCCGACTTGAGGCACAACGCGGCGGCGTCCACCGTGACGTTGGGGCGCGATTCGTACACGAACCCGATGACGCCGAGCGGTATCCTCATGCGGCCAACCCTGAGGCCGTTGGGGCGCAGCCACATGCGGACGATTTCGCCCACGGGGTCCGCAAGCGCCGCCACTTCGTGCAGACCGTCGGCGATGTCGCGGATTACCTGGTCGGTGAGGGTGAGCCGGTCGATCATGGCCTTGGACATTCCCTTCTGCCCGGCGGCCTCCACGTCCCGCGCATTTTCCTCTTTGATCCGGTCGCTCCGCTCCACTATTCCGTCGGCCATGGCCCTGAGGGCACGGTTCTTTTGCTCCGTCGATGCCCGGCCCAGTTCCGAGGCCGCCTCCCTGGCCTTCACGGCCATCTCCAGCATGAGATGCCTCACGTCCACTTAGTTCACCCCTCCTTCACATTCCACCGCAAGCCCGTCGACGATCACCATGTTGTCCCGGTGAATCACTTCGTCGTAAAACTTGTAACCGAGAACTTCCTCGATCTGCGTGCTCCTGAGCCCCTTGATCTTTTTCAGGTCACCGGAGGTGTAGTTGACCAGCCCCACCGCCACGGATCGACCGTCTTCGGAAACGCACGCCACCGCCGAGCCCAGGCTGAACTGACCCTTCACTTCCCGAATGCCCTTGGATAGCAGACTTTTGCCGCCGTGCACCAGCGCTTCGCAGGCCCCGGGATCGATCACCAGCGTGCCGGCCGGTTTGGCGGTGAACGCCAGCCAGTACTTTCGACAGGCCATGGCGTGTTCCCGGGGCAGGAACAAGGTTCCCACGTCCTCGCCGGAAAGGATCAACCGCAGAATGTTGTCGGACTTGCCGTTGCCGATCACGGTGGGTACCCCCACCAGGGCCGCTTTTTTTGCCGCCTGGACCTTGGAATACATGCCGCCGCGACCGTCGGTGCCGGGTTCCCGGTCCGCCATGCGTTCCACTTTTTTCCCGATGTTCGGGACCACGCTGAGCAGCCGGGCGTCGGGATTCTTTCGCGGATCGGCGTCGTACAACCCGTCGATGTTGGTGAGGTTGACGAACAGGTCCGCCTGGATGAGCCCCGTGATCATGGCCCCCAGCGTATCGTTGTCGCCAAATTTTATTTCCTCCACCATCACCGTGTCGTTTTCGTTGATGATGGGGGTGACGTTCCAGGCCAGCAGCGTGCTCAGGGTGTTGCGGGCGTTCAGAAAACGGCGCCGGTGGGAAAGGTCGTCGCGGGTGAGCAGCAACTGGGCCACTTTTTCGTGATGACGGCCGAAGGCCGTTTCATATGCCTGCATGAGGCTCGACTGGCCGGCCGCCGCGGCCGCCTGTTTTTCGGGTATGGATGCGGGCCTTCGGCCGAGGCCGATCTTCCTCACTCCGGCGGCGATGGCCCCGGAAGAGATGACGATGCACTCGTAGCCCCGCTTGCGCAGCCAGGTGAGCTGTTCGCTCAGTCGTTCGATGGCTTCCAGGTCGAGACCGTCCGCAGCGGTGAGCACCGCGCTGCCTACCTTCACGACCAGGCGGCGCACATGCTTCATCACCTCGGACCGGCTGTTTTCCGCCGCTTCCCGGTTGGGAAAGGTCCCGTCTCTATAGATAACGGCCTCTTCCGCCGCTGTGATGGCGATCTTCTCCGCCTCCCCGGCTTGCGTTTCCACTGTGGTCCTCTCTATACTACCGTTTTCGCGGGAAATAATCAAAGAAATGGTTGCGATCGGGGCTTTTCGTCAAGCGTTTTCTTCACGTGCGGCGTCCCGGGACGGCGGTTTCGGGACGAGTCCGGCGATCCTCTCCACCAGTTCGTCCAGCTTATCCCCCCGGACGGCCGAAACGATCATTACTTCGATTCCCCGGGCGCGAAAAGCCTCTGCCGCTTTTTCCGCATCGTCGGGGGAATCCAGCAGGTCGATTTTGTTCAGGACCACGATGAAAGGCTTCACCGCCAGCTGTTCGCTGTACTGTCGAAGTTCCTCCCGCACGACCCGATAGGGGGCCAGAGGGTCCTCGGGGTCCAGCTCGTGGGCGTCGATCAGGTGGACCAGCCCGCGGGTGCGTTCGATGTGCTTGAGGAACCGGATTCCGAGTCCCGAACCTTTATGGGCGTCCTTGATGAGGCCGGGAATGTCCGCCAGCGTGACGGTTTCGTCCTCGTTGACCTGTACGACGCCCAGCATGGGGGACAACGTGGTGAATGGATAATCGGCAATCTTGGGCCGAGCCGCCGTAAGGCTGCTCAACAACGTCGATTTTCCCGCATTGGGCAGCCCCACCAGACCGATGTCCGCCAGGAGCTTAAGTTCCAGCCGTATCCAGAGTTCCCTGCCCCGCTCCCCCGGCTCGAATTTTCGCGGAGCCCGTCGGATGGGCGTGACGAAGCGGCTGTTGCCTCTGCCGCCCTGCCCCCCCTTGAGGAAAACGATCGTCTGGCCCGGTTTGGACAGGTCGTGCAACACCTGGCCCGTTTCCGGGTCCTTCACCAGCGTACCGACCGGAACCCGGATCAGGATGTCCTTGCCGGACTTGCCGCTCTTGTTGCGGCCCTGGCCCGCTCCTCCGCTTTCCGCCTTGAAATGGGGGTGGTAACGAAAGTCGATGAGGGTATTGAGGTTGAGGGACGCTTCAAAAAGAACATCCCCGCCGCGGCCCCCGTCGCCTCCGTCGGGCCCGCCTCGGGGAATAAACTTCTCGCGCCGGAAGCTCGCGCATCCGCTCCCCCCGTCTCCGGACTTCACCCAGATTTTGACATCATCGATGAATTTCATCGCGGGTGCCTGTCGGAGAGGGGGCGCATTCCGTCGCGAAGGACAGTCGGAAATGCGGGAACGGGATTATTGTGCTTCCGCGTAGACACTTATCCTGGTCTTGAACTTTCCGAACCGCTCGAACGCCACTTTGCCGTCGATCAGCGAGAAAATCGTATAGTCGCGGCCTAAACCGACATTCTGTCCCGGATGAAACCTGGTGCCGCACTGACGCACCAGAATGTTTCCCGCCTTTACCAATTGGCCGGCGTATCGCTTGACGCCCATCCGCTGACCCGCGCTGTCGCGACCGTTTCGGGAACTGCCGCCCGCCTTCTTATGAGCCATGGCCGACTACTCCTTGATTTCCGTTATTCTCAGCGTGGTGAGGTATTGACGGTGTCCCATCTTTTTCCGATAATTCTTGCGACGCTTGTGCTTGAAGATGAGAATTTTCTTGGCCCGGTCCTGGGCGACGATCTGGCCGACGACGCTGGCGCCTTCAACCATGGGCCGACCCACTTTCACCGTGTCGCCCCCGATCATAAGGACCGAATTGAGTTCCACCTGTCCGCCCACGTCACCGACGAGCTTCTCCACCCGGAGCGTATCGCCGGGGGACACGCGATATTGTTTACCGCCAGTCTGTATTACCGCGTACATGTCCATTCCTCCGAAGATTTTGAAAAGACTCTTATAGCCAGTTTCGCCGGAAACGTCAACTGTTTTCTCGGGAATTCGTGTCGAAACACACAGCCATCCCAACGTACGACAATACGGAAAGACAAGTAATGTTCTTTATTGATCTTTCGCCCCGCCTGTTGTATATCCGTACGGTACGTCCACGCTTACGAGGAGACCGCTATGACCGGCCGACCCGTGTTTGTCGTGATGTGTTCGATTGTCGTTTTCGCTCTTTTCCTTCCCGCGCTTGCTCAATCCGATCAATCCCTGCTGGAACGGGCCGATGCCTGCTGGTTGCAGCGCAGCGATCCGCAAAAAGCCGGGGAAGCGGCGACGCTCTACGAAAAGGCTTTGGCCGAGGCTCCGAGCAGCTATGACGCCGCATGGAAACTCGCCCGCGCCTGCTACTGGCTTGGCGAAAATTCCGCTGAAGACCGGAAACTGACCGTTTTCGAGCGCGGCATCGCAGCGGCCAAGAAAGCTATTGCCCTCAACGAAGGCGACGCCGCGGGCCATTTCTGGCTGGGCGTGAGCTACGGCAAGTACGGCGAAGCCAAGGGCATCCTCAAGAGCCTGGCCCTGGTCGACCCCTCCAAGGAGGAAATGAACCGGGTGATCGCCATCGACCCCGCGTTCGAATCCGGTGGAGCGTACCGCGTGCTCGGGCGCATCTACTTCAAACTGCCGGGGCTGATGGGGGGGAGCAACAGGAAAGCGATCGAGAACCTGAAAAAAGCGGTGGAACTCGGACCCGACCGGGTCATGAACCGCTCTTTTCTGGCTGAAGTGTACATCGCGACCGACGAGAAGGAGCTGGCCCGCAAGGAGCTGGAAACTGCACTGAAGACACCTCCCATGAAGGGCTACGAGCCCGAAACGGCGAAAGAGAAAGAACAAGCCGGAAAGCTGCTGGAAAGTCTTTGAGCACTTCGATTCATCGTCACCGAAAGGAGGACAAGGTGAAGCATAAAACCGCGCTCGGCGTGCTGCTCTACCTGGCCGTCACGGTTGTACTCTTTTTCATCACGCACAATTCGGCCAATCAGGTCGATGCTACTCCCACCCCGTCATCGCCGCCCGCTCTGACGGTGCCGCCGCCGGTGGCCGAGATGGAACCGGTGGTCCCGGAAGACACTCCGCGGGAATCCGTTGCACCGCCTTCGGAAAAAATTCTCTCCGTCACCATGAAATCGGGCGACACGGTGGCTTCCATCCTCAACCGGCTGGGAGTCGCCCCACAGGAAATGGCGCCCATCACCCAGTGTCTGCGCCAGGCCATCGACCTGCGCCGCCTCTCTCCGGGTGACGAACTGCGGGTGTACCAGGACCCCAACGACGATTCGCTGAACCGGGTGGAATTCGAAAAGCAGAACGAATGCGTGGTGACGCTCACGCCTCATGACGATGACTGGAAGTCCGAGAAACGTCCCATTACCTTCACCACCTACCGGGTGAAAGTCATGGGCGAGATCCAGACCTGTTTTTACGACGCCGCCGTGGCTGCGGGCCTCACGCCCCAGACCGTCCTCGATTTCGCGGAAATCTTTGCCTGGGACATCGACTTCCTCACCGATCTGCAGGTCGGCGACCGGTTTTCCCTGGTGTACGAAAAGCTCTATAACGAAGGAAAATTCGTCCGGGACGGGAGAATCCTCGCCGCCCGGTTCAATGCGGGCGGCACGGTCCACGAAGCATTCTATTTCGAGCGGGAAAAGGAGCTGGGCGCGTACTATCAGCGGGACGGCAAGTCCATGCGCAAACAGTTCGTCAAATCGCCGCTCCAGTACACCCGCATCAGTTCGTATTTCACACGTGCCAGGCTCCACCCCATCCTCAAGATCGTCCGGCCCCACCTGGGGGTGGACTACGCGGCTCCCGAAGGCACGCCGGTTTCCACCATCGGTGACGGCAAGATCGTCTTTTGCGGGAGGAAAGGCGGCTACGGCAACTTCCTGCAGATCCGTCACTCCGGGGGCTACGTTACCGCGTACGGTCACCTGAAATCGTTCGCTTCCGGGATACACATGGGCAGCGTGGTGAAGCAGGGCGAAATGATCGCCCGGGTGGGCAAGACGGGGCTCGCGACCGGTCCCCACCTGGATTTCCGGGTGATGAAGGACGGCGAGTTCATCAATCCGCTCTCGCTGAAATCGGTGCCCTCCGACCCCGTTCCCAAGAAGGGCTTGGCTCAGTTCCGGAAGCTGGTGACTCCGCTGGTTGCCACCCTCGACGCCCTGGACCGCACGCAAATGTTCGCTTCGGAAAGTGGAAGAGTGAAAGCCACTCACTGACGCGGAAGGAATATTCTTTTGAGGGGAGTACCGGAACCGTTCCGGGCTCCCCTTTTTCGTTGGTCCATCGCGAAATCCGGGAAAGCATCCGCTGCGGGAACGAGCCGGGCTGTTCGAGCTTCGATGCCTCTCAACCAGCAGGGGAGTCTTTCGACGGGCAGGGCGGTTTTCCCGACGCACAGGCGAGGCGCCCGTGCTCCATGTAGATTGTCCTGGTGAAACGATCCGCCTGTGGACCACAGCCGCCCCGGCTGTGCAGAGACGAGTGCTTTCCGGTTCGCCTGCTTCAGGAAGAGGAAGAATGGACTCCCTCGGGGAGAGGGTGTGGCCGGAGGCCGGGTGACGGCCTCCTTATGGGATGACGACATAGTTGGAAAGATTGGCTCCGGCTTTCGCCGGAATGGGGACGCACAGGGGAACGTACGTTTATCGGCAGCCTTGCCCGTAAGTCCCGCTCGGGTTCTTCCCCCGAGGGGACGCCGGGTTCCGCTACGGTTTTGCCGGCGAAACGGGAGTCGCAGGCGGAACAGGCGTCACCGGCGGGGTTACTGCCGGGGGCGCGGGAGCGATGAGCGGCTGTTGCATGGGCGCGGCTGCGGGCGGAACGGGAACGTTCTCCGGCTTCTTCTCTTCCGGGGTACGAATGACGCACGCATCGAACAGTTCCCCTCCCACGGCCCTTCGCACCGTTTCGTACAAAGGCTGGTAGGCGTTGACGAATACCTGCCGTGACGCGTCGTCCAGTCGGACCACTCGAAGTCCCTTGGCCTGCGCCTTGAGCAGGAGGCCCGTTTCCTGGCTCAGTGCGTATCCCCTGTTCACGATTTCCGCTTCGTCCACGGCCGTTTGCAGCACACTTTTGTCCTGAGTCGGGACGGTGTTCCAATAGGCAACCGAGGTCACCAGAACCACCAGTTCGTAAACGTGGTGCGAGAGCACCAGTTGGTACGACTGCGGCACGGCCGCGTTTCCCAGGGCGATCTGGTGAGGAAGGACGTCGGCGGCGTCTATCCTCTTGTCGGCGAAGAGTTTGTACAACTCGTTTCCTTCCGCCGGGATGGAGGAGGGCACGTATCCGAGAATTTTGGCACCTTCCAGGAAGAGCACGTCGTCGGGTCCGTTGAAGCGCAGTTCGCGGAAGTCGCCCGGTCCGGCAAGGGATTTTTCCGCCGACAGCCACATGCGAGCGCCCACGTCGAACCATCCGAGCGGAACAAGGCCGAGGCGCGACAGCCCCGCTTCCACCTGCCCGCACACGGGGCTGTCCAGAAAACGGTACAATTCGGTCCTTCCGTTGAACCGGAAGGGAAGCCGGAGCGTCAACAAGTCGGGGTCGAACTGGCTCAGCGTTCCGACGCCCACGGCGGCCATCGGCAGCAGCCCCGACCGTACCTGGTCGAGCAGGGAAAGGTCCCCGCCGGCTTCACCGCCGGGAATGACCTCCAGCCGTATCCTGCCTTTGGTATCCAGTTCCGCCTTCTGCTTCATGTGCAGAAGCGCGAGGTTGATTCCGTCGGAAGCGGGCAGAGCGTGGGCAATACGAATCTGGGCGGCCGACTGCCCGCACCACATCAGAAGAACGGCCGCAACGACGGCGGCCAGACAAACGCGAGGTTTCACGGGATGATCTCCAATGCTGGACAAGGGGGGAGTTTCGTCATAATAGGCTGAATATCCGGCTTTGGTATCCGGTTTGTCAAGAGGTGAAGAGCTGAGCACGCATCGGAAATTTTTGTGAACGACGATCCGACGAATCTACGCGCCGAAACGGGCGCGCTCCTGGCCGACGTGGCCCTCCCCGTGGCGGTGGCGCAGCCGTTCAGCTATCTGGTGCCCGCCGCGCTGGAAATGGTCCTTAAGGTGGGAAGCAGAGTGCTGGTCCCGCTTTCCAACCGGCGGGTCACGGGATACGTGGTCGGGCTGCACCGGACGGACCGGCCGGAGGGATTCAAGCCGGTGATCGAGGTCATGGACGATGTTCCGCTCTTCCCCGCTTCCATGGTCGAATTCTTCCGATGGACGTCCGACTACTACCTCCATCCTCCGGGCATGGTGATCCGTGCGGCGCTTCCCGCCGGACTCGACGTGAAGGGGGAGGCTGGTTACGCTCTGAAAGCGGATGGGTGCACGGCGGAAGAGGAAGCGGGGTTGACCGAGGACGAGAAAAAAGTCCTTTCCCTGCTGCTGGGGGGGGAAGTCGTGTCCCTTTCTTTTCGCTGCCCGGACCTCCCCAAGGCTGTCTGTCGGGCGGCGCTGTCCGCTCTGGAGGAAAAGGGAATCGTCGTCAGGACCGTTCGCATGGACAAGACCACGGTGCGGCCGCGCACCATGAAGACCGTCTCCCTGCGTTTCGTCAGCGGGAACGAACGGGCGGGGTTGCCGCCCCGGCAGGCCGAAGTGGTCGATCTGCTGGAAAAGGAAGGCTCGGCCCTGTTGAGCGAACTTTCCCGCGAGCTGCCGGGGGCGGCCCGAGCTGTGAACGGTCTCGAAAAAAAGGGGCTGGTGCGCACCGGGTTCACCAGGGTCCACCGAACGCCCATAGGGGAAGACATCCCCCTGGAAACCGATCCCCCGCACCTCACTCCCGATCAGGAAAGCGCGTTCGACGCCCTCCGGCAGGCACTGGACTCCCGCATCTTTCAGCCGTTCCTGCTCCACGGAGTCACCGGGAGCGGCAAAACCGAGGTATACCTGCGGGCCATCGAACACGTGCTCGCCCAGGGCCGTACGGCTCTCGTCCTGGTGCCGGAAATCACCCTTTCCCTGAACATGGAGGCTGCGATCCGGGGCCGTTTCGGGGACCGCATCGGCCTCATTCACAGCGGCCTCGGCCGGGGAGAAGCCTACGACCAGTGGGAGAAGATCGCCTCGGGTTCGTTTCCGCTGGTGCTGGGGGCGCGTTCCGCCGTATTCGCGCCGCTGGACGATATAGGGTTGATTATCGTGGATGAGGAGCACGACCCGAGTTACAAGCAGGAAGACCGGCTGCGGTACAATGCCCGTGACCTTTCCCTGGTGCGCGGATCGCAATCGGGAGCGACGGTGATCCTGGGGAGCGCCACTCCGTCGCTCCGCACCTACCGCAACGCGGTGCTCGGCAAGATCGGGTACCTGAGCCTGCCCCGCAGGGTGTACGAACGGCCCATGCCCACCGTGGAGGTGGCGGACATGAGGCAGGAAAAGGGCAAGGGGTATTTTTCCGCCGCGCTGGTCGCCGCTCTGCGGGAAACGTTGGCGCGGGGCGAGCAGAGTCTCCTGTTCCTCAACCGCAGGGGCTATTCGCCGGTCATCATGTGCCCCCGCTGCGGAGAAGCCGTCCGCTGCCCCAACTGCAACGTCTCCCTCACCTACCATAAGGCCCGCGAACTGCTCATGTGCCACTACTGCGGGCACGAACGGAAACCGCTGCTCACCTGCCCCACGTGCGGCGGCGGAAAGCTCATTCCCCTGGGGCTGGGCACCGAGCGGCTGGAAAAGGAGATGCGCGAACTCTTTCCCGAAGCGCGTATCGAGCGGCTGGACAGCGACACGACCACTGACCGGGGGGAGTTGTTCCACCTCCTCAGGGAGCTGCGCCGGGGAGAGGTGGACATCCTGTTGGGGACGCAGATGATCACGAAAGGGCACGACTTCCCCAACGTTACCCTGGTGGGGGTCATCGCGGCCGACCAATCCATGCATTTTCCCGACTTCAGCGCCTCCGAACGGACGTTTCAGCTCCTGGCCCAGGTGAGCGGCCGGGCGGGGAGGGGAATGAAACCGGGTCGGGTCATCGTCCAGACGTTCAACCCCGACCACTACAGCATCCGCCATGCACGGGACCATGCGTTTCACGCCTTTTACCTGGAGGAGATCCTCAACCGCGTGGAATTCCGCTACCCGCCGTTCTCCCGGCTGATGTCTTTCCCCGTCACGGGTACGGACGCCGCCGAGGTGGAGAAAGCGGCCGCAGAGGCGGCCAAAGCAGCCAAGGAGGCGCTCGCTTCCTCGGGAGCATGGGGCCGGGTGCTGGGGCCGGCTCCCGCAGCCTTTTCCCGCCTCAAGGGCAAATATCGCTGGCACGTGCTCCTCATGGCCGAAAGTCCTTCGGTCCTGAACCGCATCGGCCGGTTCGTGCTGAAAACCGTGGAACAGCGCCGCCGCCGCGGGGTTACCGTCGCCGTGGACGTAGACCCGGTTTCCACGCTTTGAGAATCGGGGGTTATCCTCGAACGGATTTTGCCGATAAATCCATATCGGGTGCGATCACTACTTGCCATTGGGGAAGTTTGCGTCTATTTTTTAGTCGAAACGAAAAACAGCAGGATTTTTTTATAATGGCGGAATTGGATATACTGACATACCCGGATAAACGGCTGGTCTGCGTGGCGAAAAATGTCGAGCAGATCGACGGCTGTCTGCAGAAACTTATCGAAAACATGGCGGAAACCATGTATAAGGCCCCCGGTGTCGGCTTGGCGGCGCCTCAGGTGGGCGAAGCATGCCGGGTCATCGTGTACGACGTCGGCCCGGATCGAGAGAGCCGGGGCCAGTGGGAAGCGCTGATCAATCCGGTGATCGTGGAACGTGAGGGTGAGATCGTTTCCGAGGAAGGCTGCCTGAGCGTCATCGATTATCGATCGGACGTAAAGCGGGCGGCCAGGGTGTGCGTCCGTGGGCTGGATCGTCACGGCAAGCCGGTGGAACTGGAGTGCGAAGACCTTCTGGCCATCGTCATGCAGCACGAAACCGACCATCTCGACGGCGTGCTTTTCATCGATCACATCAGCAGGCTCAAACGGGAACTCTACGTGAAGCGCAGGATGAAGCAGCTGAGAAAGGCCAATGATGAGTGAGGTTCCCGCTACCATCGTTTTCATGGGTACCCCGGATTTCGCGGTTCCCAGCCTCGAAGCCCTGTATGAAAGCGACGACCCCATCGTGCTGGTGGTTACCCAGCCGGACCGTCCCAAGGGCCGGGGCTTGAAGCTCACTGCGCCTCCGGTGAAGACCATCGCTCTTTCCTGGGGATTGCCCCTGGCGCAGCCCAACACGATGAAAGACCCGGAGTTCGTGAAGCAGCTTGCGGAGCTGAACCCCGATCTCATCGTGGTGGTGGCCTACGGCTTGATACTCCCCAGGGAGGTACTGGACATCCCGCGGTTGGGGACGGTCAACATTCACCCCTCGCTGTTGCCGCGTCTGCGGGGCGCCGCGCCGATCCAGTGGTCCATTATCAGCGGCGACCGCGTCACCGGCGTCACCACCATGCTTATGAGCGAACGCCTCGACGCGGGAGACATCCTGTTGCGGCAAGAGGTGGAAGTACGGCCGGATGAAACCGCCGGAGTGCTGCACGACCGGTTGGCGGACCTGGGAGCCAAGCTCCTGCTCAAGACCGTCCGCGGGCTCAAAAAAGGCGTCATTACCCCTCATCCCCAGGAAGGCGAGAAAGCAACCTACGCGGGATTGCTGCGTAAAAACGACGGGTTGGTGCGCTGGTCCGATCCGGCATGGGCCATCTGCAACCTCGTGCGCGGGCTCGACCCCTGGCCCGGAGCATTCACCCTGTGGAAAGCCAAGCGGCTGGAACTCTTCGGGTGCCGTGCCGTGATGGAAAAGACCGACCGCAAGCCCGGGGAATTCATCGGCATGCAGGACGGCTGTCTGGCCGTGGCAACGGGAGAGGGCTTTGTGACCATCCGGGAAGTACACGTCGAGGGACGCAAGCGGATGAAGGCCGATCTCTTCCAGCGGGGCGCGCAGATTCAGTCGGGAACGATTTTCCAGACCGGATGACCACCGCCCGCCGCATCGCCTTTCACGTCCTCAACGGCTGCCGCCGGTCGGATACCCCGTTTCAGGCGCTTCTGGATCGGGAGTTCACGACCCACCCCGCTACCGACATCCGGGACAGGAATCTGGCCACCGAACTGGTCACCGGAGTGATCCGCCGCAGGCTCACTCTGGACTGGTACATCGGCAAGGTGTCAACGACGCCGCTCGCCAAAATGGACCCCGAAATTCTGGACGCCCTGCGCCTCGGCGTCTATCAACTGCTCTTTCTGGACCGTATCCCGCCCCGGGCCGCAGTGAACGAAACGGTGGAACTGATCAAATCCGGCCGCCTCTCCCACGTCGCGGGATTCGTCAACGGCGTGCTCCGCAACGTTCAGCGGCAGGCTTCCGATTTCCACTTTCCCGATCCCGACCGCGACCCGGCGGCCGCCCTTTCAATCATTCACGCTCATCCGCCCTGGCTCGTGAAGCGATGGCTTCGGCAGTTCGGCAGGGAGCGAACCGAAACGCTGCTGGCGTCCAACAACCGGCCCGCTCCCCGCAGCATCCGCGCCAATACCCGCTTCATCTCCCGCGACGATCTGCTGGCCCGGCTCGAAACAGAAGGCGTGGCGGCCCGGCCCGGCCGGTTCTCGCCGGAGGGGATCGAAGTCGTGGAGGCCCACGGATCCCTCAGCGGTCTCGATTCCCATCGTCAGGGATTATGGACCGCCCAGGACGAAGCGGCCCAGGTGGCGAGCCGATTGTTGCCGGCGCCCCCCGGCAGCCGCGTGGTCGATCTCTGCGCGGGGAGAGGGGTAAAGCTAAGCCACCTGGCACAGGTGCTGCCTCAACCGGAGCTGCTGGCGGCCGTGGAGATCAGTCCCAGAAAGTGCGCCGACCTCGAAAGTATCGCGGCCGCCTATCCCGACACCCCCATCCGGGTATTCAACCAGGACGCAGTGGCCTTCGCCCGAATACCGAGGGGTCCGAAGTTTCATGCGGTGCTGGCCGACGTGCCCTGTACGGGTACGGGAACCATCCGCCGCCACCCGGACATCAAGTGGAAGGACTTCCCCACCGTCCTGCCGCAGATGGTGTCGATCCAGCGCTTCATCCTGGAAGCAGCCGTCGACCTGACCGTTCCCCGCGGATACGTGCTCTACGTCACCTGCAGCATGGAACGGGAAGAGAACGAAGGAAACGTGGAATGGATGCTGAAACACCGTCAGGACGTGTCGCGGGTGGACTTGCGCACGGAAGGCCCGGATTTCGCCCTCCCGCTCATCGACGAACAGGGTTTTTTCCACCCCTGGCCTCCTGAGCACGATACGGACGGTTTTTTCGCGGCGCTGCTGCGAAAGGGATAGCGTTTGCCCAACCAGTGGTTCGCCCGTTGTGGGAGAGAACTTTTTGAAAAAAGTTCTCTCCCACGCCCTCCCTCAAAAACTTTAAGTTATTGGTATAATTATAATAGTATGAAAGTGGATGTCATTTCGAGCGCAGCGAGAAAACTCCCGCAGGGGGCGCGGGGGAAGAGATTCCCCCGCACTTATCCCTTTTCCATGCTTTTTCGACGCCCTACTCCTGCACGTACTCCCGCCCATCCTGAATGCACAGGTAGGCCTTTTCGAGCTGTCGTCCAATGTACAACGCGTGGTTGATGTCCGAGACGGCGCAGTCCCGGTAGAGTTGGTTCTGGATGCGCTCAGGCTTTTCGCTCCGATACTCCCCGATGACGTTGCCCCCGGAGCAGTGGGTGAGCACGATTTCCTTTCCCTCCACGGCGATCATGAAGTAGCCGTGGGGGTCCTTGCGGAACGCGCCCGTTGCCGCTACCTCGTCGTGGACGGTCTTGGCCTTTTCCAGATACTGCGGGTCCAGGGAAATGGAGTGGGAGAACACGATGATCGAACCGATGCCGAGCGATGACCGTTCGGCCGCGTATTCCTGGATGGCCATGAGGCCGTAGACGTTTTCCAGCCAGGCGTTGGAAGCGTTGTGCGTGCGGAAACCGGCGGTCAGGTACACCAGCCCGTCGATGACCCGGAAAAAGAGGGACACCAGGCAGGGGCGTTTGGGTCCGGCGATGTCGATGCGGTTGTCCCAGGTAGTCACGTATCCGCCCCGGTCGTCCAGGGGCAGCCGGAGCTGTTCCACCACGGCGTCGATACCGTCCAGCCCGAAATACGATCTCAACCGGTTGCCGTAGGTGTACGGCTGGTCCGCCGGGGCCAGGGGCGAGAGGATGTCCTCGCGGTAGCGGCGGAACCCCTCGGGATCGAACCCGCAGCCTCGGATGACGTCGTCGTCCTCGAAGCGGGGTTTTTCCACCACCACCTTGACGTTCTGCAGTTCGATGCGGAGTCCCTTGGCGAGCTGCACTCGCTTGCCGAACCGGAACAGACGGTGCACGAGCGATTTCCAGGCGGTCGACGGCGCGTCTTCCACAACGGTGTGCGCCCGTGGGTTGCTCGGGAAGCTGCTCAGGGCCACGTCCGGCACTTCCACGGCGAGCCTGGGTCCTTCCCGGTGACTCGGCATGTACGCCGCGAGGAACCGGGCGGCTTCCAACGCCCCTTCCCGGTCCGCCCCTTCGATGCGCACGATCTCGGGCGGCGGGGAGAACAGGTGGAGCCCCACCAGATCATCCATCACGTGGGAAGTGTTCTTCACCCGCACGGCGCGTACGGGGCGGTCGGGGCGGGAACACGTGTACTCGACGTCCGCGCCCGCCGGTTCGGTCCCCAACGTAAAGAAATTCCGGAGGTAGGCGAGCGAACCGCTCTTGTCCCGGCCGAAGACCAGAAGGGTGTCGATCTGCGGGTTGTGCAGGAGGTTGCGCAGCAGGTAGCGCAGCCCTTCCCCGTAGAGATTGCCCAGCACGGCGATGGGCGAGGATTCCGGGGACAGGTCGGCCCCCGCTTCGGCCAGCCGGGCCAGCACGAAATCGATGCGCGACCATAGCGTGACCACCCCCACCGTTCCGTGAGGGTTCAACACATGGAGCTTTTCCGAAAAATGGAGCGGTATAAATTCCATGTCAGAAGACAAACGATCGGTTAAAAGTGCGAGGGAATTTCTTCCCCTGCGCCCCCTGCGGGAGATTTCTCGCTGCGCTCGAAATGACGTCCATCTGCACACTATATTCCAATAGCTTAACGTTTTTGAGAGAGGGTTTGGGAGGAAACTTATTTCAAAAAGTTTCCTCCCACAAACGAAAATCAACGTTAAACCGAAAAGGGGCAAGTGCGGGGGAATCTCTTCCCCCGCGCCCCCTGTAGACTATTTCTCGCTACGCTCGAAATGACGTCCATCCGCACGCCATAATCCAATAGCTTAAGGTTTTTGAGGGAGGGCGTGGGAGGGAACTTTTTTCAAAAAGTTTCCTCCCACAAACTAATCAACAGCCTCCATAGTTGTTTCAGTACTCGTTCTTTTCTTCCGGCTTGATCGGCGCCTTCGGTTCGGGCAGCCGCCGGCGCGAAGTGGGGTATTCCATGGCGCTGATGATGGACTTGACGCTCTCGTCGGAAACCCGCAGCTGCTCGAACGTCTCGATGCCCGATTCCTTGACCACCCGATGCCAGAATTCGTCCCGTTGGGGGTCGGTCGATTCGTACCGGTATTCGTAGTAGATGTGGTTCACCCGTGCGGTGGCCAACAGCTTGAGGCACACGTAGCAGGGGGCCACGGTGACGTACAGGGTGGACCCGGCGAGCGCGATGCCCAGCCTCGCCGCCTGGGCGATGGCGTTTGCTTCGGCGTGGCTGGAGCGGCACCAGTTGTATTTGTCGGCTTCCGGGACGCCCATGGAGCGGCGGAAGCAGAAGAGATCGCCGTCCTCTCCGTTTTCGTCGATGCAGTGGGGACCGCCGGGCACCGAACCGTTGTAGCCGGTGGTGAGGATCTGCCGGTCCCGCACGATCACGCACCCGATGGGCCGCGAGTTGCACGTGGACCGGGTGCTGATGATCTTGGCGATGGTCATGAAGTATTCGTGCCAATCGGGGCGCATGGTCTTATCCCGCCGCGGGGCCGGTATTGCCCCGTGGCCCTCCCACGTTGGTGAACGTGCTGTTGAAGTCGCGGTACAGGAGTTTGTTCTCCTCGATCCGGTGCCATTTCTTGATCATGCCGGCGGGGATGTCGTCCCGCAGTTCGATCTTGGTCCAGTCCCGGTCCGGGATGGGGAACGAATAGTAGGGGTAGTCCTTGGGAATGCCCCGCACGAACACCACCTGGGGGATCACCCATTCCAGGTAGGCGAGATAGACCCGGTGCATGCCGTCGCACACGATGTGCGTGATGCGCCCGTTGCGTTCGATGGACTCCTCCACGATGGGCGGCAGCAGGTCCACGGGTTCCGAGGACCCTTCCAGCGTGAGCCGGACGAAACCGTTCAGCCGGAAAAGGTCGATGCCCGCCTTTTCGAGTTCCCACTTGAGCTTGCGCACCTTGAGCAGTTCCGGTTTGAGCACGTACCGCTGCGCCGGGTGCATTTCCTCCACGGCGATGGCTTCCAGGGAGATGAACGCATTTTCGTAGGGTTTCACGGCGCGGTCCTTGAGCATGGTGAGGCCGCGCAGCCGCTCCAGGAGGTCGTCGGGTCCGAATCGCCGGATGTCGCGAATTATTATGTCAGGTTGAGCAATGGTCGCCATGATTGAGCATCTCCTCGATGGAGGCTGCTGATTTTCGTTTGCGGGAGGGAACTTTTTGAAAAAAGTTCCCTCCCGCGCCCTCCTTCAAAAACCTTAAGCTATTGGTATAATTATCATAGTCTACAGGGGGCGCGGGGGAAGAAATTCCCCCGCACGTATCCCTTTTCCATGCTTTTACAGATACCCTCGATCGCAGGGGGCACGTCCCTCGGCCCCTTTACGGCGACGACGCGGCCTTGAAACTCGGGCCGGTCGAGCGATTCGTTTCGTTCCGGTGAAGGCCTGGTTTGGGCCCACACGCATTTCATCCCCAGGCCCACGCAGGGGACAATGTCCTTTTCCCACGAATCCCCCACCATCAGCGAACGGGCCGGATCGGCCCCCGCTCTGGCAAGCGCACGCAGGAAAATTTCCGGCGACGGTTTCCTCACCCCTTCACGGTAACTCGCGGTAACCGTTTCGATCCTGTCCGCGCTTTCGGGGAACAGGGTCTGGAAGGCGTGGAAAAAGGGATGCCAGATATTGGACACGATGTGCAGATCATGGGGCGACCGGCACAGCCAGCCCATCAGTTCGCGGGCGCCGTCCAGGGGAAAGGCGTCGGTGAACTGGTGTTCCCACAGAGAACGAACTTCTCGGCGCTGTTCTCCGGCGAATGTTCGCCCCGTGCCCTGTTCCACGGCGGCCATGAGCGATTCGGCCGAATAGTGCTCCCCGCAAAAGACGATGTCCGACACCAAGGGAAGCGCAGAGCGATCCAGTCCGAGGATTTCCACGATCTTTCTGCCGGGAGACAGCGCAGGCCCCCCCACGAAGGTGAAGCCGATGTCGAGAAAAATTGAGGTCATGGTGAAACTGTCTGTCCGTTAGTCGCGATCATGCAGGCGATACCTGGAATGCGGGGATAGATGACGAAAGCACCCCTATGATCGAAGGGCGAAACCCCGGGTGGCATGATCGGGATAGTTAAGACAGCCGCGAAAGGACAAGGTTTATTTCATGGGCGTGGTAAATCCCCCCAACCCCCCTTTGCAAAGGGAGGAGAAGAGGGATTTGGCCGAACTTGCCAAGCAACGACTGTTTTCCGTTTAACGTTTGCCGTGCGGGATGCGCTCCATCCAAATCGTTTCTCATGAGCGGGAGGTCCGGAAGCTTTTGAAAACCGATGGATTCCAGCTTTCGCAGAAATGGCGAACCGAGCGCCGGAGCACGTTTTCCACTATCCTGCCCGGCCATGGAAACAGACGATCAGGAAACGGTATCCCCCGGCTTCGCTTCCGGGTCCACAGTGGGCAGCAGCAGTTTCTTGCCCCGTTTGACCGCCAGGATCATGCCTTCCGATTCCACGCCCATGAGCTTGGCCTTCTTCAGGTTGGCCACCAGAATGACCATCCGGCCCACCATGTCTTCCGGGCTGAAGAACTTGGCGATGCCCGACACCACGGTCCGCTGTTCGCCCACGTCCACCAGCAGCTTGAGCAGTTTGTCGGATTTGGGGATGCGCTCGGCGGCCAGCACCTTGGCCACCCGCAGGTCGACCCGGCCGAAGTCCTCGATGTCGATCGTTTCCTTGAAGGAGACGGCAGGCGCGGGCGCCGGTTTTTCTTCCTTCTTCTTCGTTTCCAGCCGCGGGAAGAGCGCGGGGCCGGTTTCCACCCGCACGCCCGGCGTGAGCGCGCCCCAGCGGTCGGAAGCCAACAGGTCGGAGGGTTCCACGTCGGAGCCCAGCAATGCCATGATCTTCTCCGACGTCTGCGGCATGATCGGCTGGATGAGCGCCGCCACCACGTGGATGCCTTCCATAAGGGTGTACATGACCGTGGACAGCCGTTCGGTTTCTCCCTTTTTGGCCAGGGTCCACGGCTCGCTCTTCACGATGTACCGGTTGAGCACGTTGATGAATTCCCACGTTTCGATGAGCGCCTTGTGGAATCCCATCTCCCGCATGTTGCGCACGTATTCCGTTCGCAGCTTGGCGGCCGCCGCGCGAATTTCGTCCTCTTCGGGTCCCGCCTCTCCCGGTGTGGGCAGAATCTCATTGAAGTACTTCTGCACCATGGTGGTGGACCGGCTCACCAGGTTGCCCAGGTCGTTGGCGAGGTCCGAATTGACCCGCTGCACCACGCCCTCCTGGGTGAAATTGGAGTCCAGGCCGAAGACCATTTCCCGCATGAGGTAATAACGGATGGCGTCCAGACCGTAGGTTTCGATGAGGTTCGTGGGGTCCATGACGTTGCCCAGACTCTTGGACATCTTGCTCTGGTCCACGTTCCAGTATCCGTGCACGTAGAGGTTGCGGTACGGTTCCAGGCCCGCCGCCTTGAGCATGCACGGCCAGTAGATGCCGTGGGGCTTGAGGATGTCCTTGGCCACCACGTGGTGGGCCGCCGGCCAGAACTTCCCGAAATTGTCGCCCTCGGGGTAGCCGATGCCCGTGAGATAGTTGATCAGGGCGTCGAACCACACGTAGGTCACGAATTTTTCGTCGAAGGGTAGGGTGATGCCCCAGGTGAGCCGCGACTTGGGCCGGGAAATGCACAGGTCTTCCAGCGGCTCCCGCAGGAAGGCGAGCACTTCGTTGCGGTACCGTTCGGGATAGATGAAGTCGGGATTCTTGTTGATGTGATCGATGAGCCAGTCCTGATAATTGCTCATCTTGAAAAAGTAGTTTTCCTCCCGGATGTAGGTCGGCTCAACCTGATGGTCGGGGCATTTGCCGTCCACCAGTTCCCGGTCCAGGTAGAAACGTTCGCAGCCGTAGCAGTAGTTTCCGCCGTAGCTGTCGAAGTAGATTTCGCCTTTCTCGTATACCTTGTTCAGAATGTACTGCACAGTCTTCACGTGGTCGGGGTCGGTGGTGCGGATGAACCGGTTGGGGTGCACGTTGAGCCGGGGCCACGATTCCCTGAACTGGAGGCTGATGAGGTCCGCGTACTCCTTGGGGGAGATTCCCGCCTTTTCCGCCGCCTGAACGATCTTGTCGCCGTGCTCGTCCGTTCCGGTGAGGAAGAAGGTTTCCTCACCCATGAGCCGGTGGAACCGGATCATCGAATCAACCACCAGCGTGGTATAGGCGTGTCCCAGATGGGGATTGGCGTTCACGTAGTAGATAGGAGTGGTAACGTAGAATCGACTCATGAATTTTTCCCCGTCTTTTCCCTTTTCACCGGCTGCGGCTGAACTTCCAGAATCTCGTCCGCTTTCACTTCCACTTCCTTGCCGTCTTCCATTACGACATAGACCGTGGCCTTCAAAGGATTCAACCGGGTGACCTTCCCCGTTCCCTGTTGCGTCCTCACCAACTGGTTGCATTTGGGCAGGAGGCGTTTCGCCTCGACGTACGTTTCGTGCTCGTAGGCCAGACAGCACATCAAGCGGCCGCACAAGCCGGAAATTTTGGCCGGATTCAGACTCAGGTTCTGTTCCTTGGCCATCTTCACCGATACGGGTTCAAAACGGCTGATGAATCGGGTGCAGCACAGTTCCCGGCCGCAGTTGCCGATTCCCCCGACCATTTTGGTCTGGTTTCTCACGCCGATCTGGCGCATTTCGATGCGGGTGCGGAAGCGGCCCACGAGGTCCTTGACGAGTTCCCGGAAGTCGACCCGCCCATCGGCGGTGAAGTAGAAGATGATCTTGCTCAGGTCGAAGAGCGCCTCGACCATCACCAGATTCATCTCCATGTTCCGGCGGCGGATGCATTCGAGGCAGAAGAGGCGGGCGTCCTTTTCAATTTCCTTGATGTGGTCGGCCTGTTTGATGTCCTCTTCGGTGGCCAGCCGGAATACTTCCTTGATCTCCCGTTTGGGGCAACCGCCGATCAGTTTGCGCGGACCCCCCATGACTTCGCCGAGGCTCATCCCCAGTTCGGTCTTTACCAGAACCTTGTCGCCCTTCTTGAGCACGAAAGCGCCGCAGTCGAAGTCGTAGAGTTTGCCTTCCGGCCGGAAGCGGACGCTGACGATTTTCT
Organism: uncultured delta proteobacterium; assembly: GCA_963826125.1. Lineage (GTDB taxonomy): Bacteria > Desulfobacterota > Desulfarculia > JACQYL01 > CAWGVV01 > CAWGVV01. Next base: position 1,061,547 of record CAWGVV010000002.1, read on the forward strand.
TCAGGGACTCTTCGCCTTCGCCATCCGCAACAGGAGCACTTCCAGGCTCAGTAGCCGGTTCCCGTTGTTCAGTATTGTCCTGCGAGTTTTCTCTATCCATTCGAGTATCGTGAATATCCCTTCCACCGATTCCCGGGGGCCGAAGGTCCGAATCAGGTCCACCAGGTCTCGGTTGACGAACTTGTTTTCCGCCACGTCGTACCGGAACAGCAACAGATCGTAATACCAGGTTTTCAGTACTTCCAGAAATTCCGGCACATCTTCTTTGAGAGCATCCAATTGTTGGGCCAAAATGAGCACGCCCACACTATCATCCCGGCGAATACCTTGCAATGCTTCAATAAGCGGCCGTCGACGCCCTAAAAAGCCTTTTTCCCCGTTTTCGCCCTGTCGAAGAAACTCCAGCGCCCTCCCGTAGCTTCCGCCGGAAAGGCGGGCCACCGCCTCGGCTTCACTTTCCGAGACACTTTCCCGCTGCCGTACGTTTACCGCGATCTCCTCTTCGGGCAGCGGGTTCAGCCGGATGCGCTGGCACCGGGAAACGATGGTCGGCAGCAGTTCCCGCTCGTCCTCGGCGGTCAGGAACAGAAAGTTGCCTCCCGACGGTTCCTCCAGGGTCTTGAGGAGGGCGTTGGCGGCATAGGGATTCATGGAGCCCGCCTGCCGGATCACCACCACGTGGCTTTGACCGATCACGGGGCCGATGCGCAACGCACTGCGTACGGTCCTCACCTGATCGATGGTGATGTCCTTTTTCACCGGTTCGACCGTAAAGTAATCGGGGTGCCGGCCGCGTTGGAAGCGGCGGCAGGAATCGCACTCGCCGCAAGCGTCGCCGTTGTTCGGGGCGAGGCATAGTACGCTTTGCGCGGCCGCCCCGGCCAGGGTGTGTTTGCCCACCCCCTTGAGGCCGGTGAAGAGAAGCGCGTGGGCGAGCTGATCCGCCGCGATCGCTCGCCTCAGCAACTCACCCTGCATCGTATGGCCGATGACCGCTTCGAAGGCCATGAATCAGCTGTCCTCCCCGCGCAGGGTGGTCTTGCGGCCCATGGCCTTCCTGACGGCACGCTGCACCCGCTCATTCACCTCGTCCACGGATGCGTTTCCGTCCACCACGACGATCCTTTCCGGTTCCTGTTCGGCGATCTTCAGGTATCCTTCCCTGACCCGGCGGTGGAACGAACGATCTTCCCGCTCGAACCGAAGGAGCAACTCCCCTTCGCGGCTTGCCGGAATCCTTTTTCGTACCCGTTCCAACCCCACCTCGACCGGGCAGTCGATGAGGATCGTCATGTCCGGCACGCACATGTCGATGACGATCTGATTGAGACGAAGCACGAGGTCCAGGTCGATGCCCCGGCCGAATCCCTGGTAGGCCACGGTGGAATCGATGAATCGGTCGCACAACACGGTCTTGCCCGCCAACAGCGCGGGAGCGATGACTTCCTGCACGTGCTGCACCCGGTCGGCCAGGATGAGGAACAGCTCGGCCAGAGGTTCCAGCAGAATATTTTCCGACGACATGACGATGTTCCGTACCGTCTTGCCGATGCCGCTTCCGCCGGGTTCCCGCGTTTGAACGATCCTGTCCGAACGCGCTCGCAGGTTTTTGCCGAGCATATCGATCTGGGTGGTTTTACCGCACCCTTCAATTCCTTCAAAGCTAATGAACACTCCGGCTTCCTTTCCGGTGGCGGCGTACCGCCCGTCTGATGGTCAGAATCACCGAACAGGGTACCGGTAGCTCCGGCGGCCGTCAAGAGGATGATAAGGTGTTCATTTCGCGGGCGCCGTTCGGCGGACCAGGCGCAGGGAGGAAACGTCGCCCGAGGGGTCGGGCCGGAAGCCCTCGTACTCTTTGCGCATGGCCACGATGTTGTCCGGATGGTACAGACTCACGTAGGGCAGATCGTGAGCGACGATCTTCTGGATTTTGCCATAGATCGTGCGTCGTTCGGCCCGATCGGCGGTTCGTCTGCCGATTTGCAGGAGGCGGTCCACCTCCGGGTTGGCGTAGCCGCCCCGGTTGGCGCCGTCGGGAGGGATGCTTCGGGAGTGGAAGAGGTGGTAGTAGATGTCCGGATCGGCGATCCCCACCCATTCCAGGGAATAGAGCTGAAAATTGCCGTTGCGGATATCCGCGAAGAACGTGGACCACTCGTAGGAGCGGATGTCCACCTTGATACCCAGTTCCTGCAGCCGCGCTTGCACGTATTGCGCCTTGCGCAGGCCGACGTCGTTCTGGGAGGTTTTGTAGTTCAGCGTAAAGCGAACGGGCCGGCCGGTGTAACCGGCTTCGTCGAGCAGCCGGCGGGCAAGATCGGGATCGTAGACATAGCGTTCCACGTCCGGTTCGTACGCCCAGTGGCCGGGACAGAGTACCCCCACGGCGGGCCGCGCATACCCGCCCACCAGATAGGCGATCATCTCCGGCACGTTCAGGGCGTGAGCGATGGCCTCCCGCACCCGTCGGTCGGCCAGGACGGGATCGCGCAGATTGAAGCCCAGGTAGACGTAGCTGGAACCCCTTTCCCGCATGACGCGGAAACGATCGTCCTTTTTAAGCAGCGGCACCGCTTCGGGAATGATGCCGTTCTGCACGAAGTCGATTTCTCCCTTTTTCAATTGCAGGAAACGGGTGGTGTCGTCAGTGGTGACAACAAGGCGCACCGTCTTCAGGGAGGGCGGGCCGAGGAAACAGCCTGCGAACGACTCCAGGTCGATGTACTGCCCGGCTTTCCGGGAGACGAACCGGAACGGACCCGTGCCGGGCGGCGGGAACGTGTCGGGCCGGCCGTTCCGGTGCTCGGGAGCGGCGATGACGGGAAAGGTCAGGTCGGTGAGAAACGGGGCGTGGGGTTCCTTCAGCAGGAAGCGCACCCGGTAGGGGCCGTCGGCCGCCACTTCGGCGATTTCGTCGTAGGTGTTCCGCAGCGGGGAAGCGTTCTTTTCGTCCAGAATGGAGCGGTACGTGAACACCACATCGGCGGAGGTGAGTTCCGCTCCGCTTTGAAGCATCACCCCGTGGCGCAGTTCCACCACGTATCGCAGTTCGTCCTCCCGGAGCCAGGACTCGGCCAGGTCGGGTACCGGCTCGGCTCGTTCGTTCAGCCGGAACAGTCCGTTGTACATGAGCTGGAAGCAGCGCAGCGACCCGGCATCCAGTCCGTACCGTGGGTCCAGGTTCTGGGGCTCGGTGGCGATGCCCATCACGAAGTCCGGTTCACGGCGCGATTCCGCGGTACACCCCGCCGCCGGAACGAGCAGCAGAATCACCACCGCGATACGTCCCAATACGCGCAGACATGAACGGAACATCGCCGAGTCGGAAACCGTGCGGTCCGAGCGGCAAAAAAAAGTACGTTTGAACACCGTTCGCGGTCCTTCGATATGCATCCGTCCCTCTTTCCATCAGGGCGAACTGATCGATGCGTCGGGGTGAACGATGAATCCGGGCGAACCCGGAACCGTCCCGGCCTTTGGGCAACAAACCGTGAGCTGGAAACAGTGCCGATGCGCCGGATCGCCGGATCCTCCTCTCCCCCCTTTGTCAAAAGAGGAGCGGGGGGATTTCCGCGTCCGGAAGAAGCGGATCGTGCACTCTTACCGGAACGGTATAGCGCACTTTGGTTCCGGTTTACAGTATCTTGTGTATTGTGAAAGCGCTATTGCTTTACTCGGGTGACCCCGAAATGCTTCGGGGTCACCGACCCGTTTCGATCTCCCACCATGAATTTGCGATATGTTCGCTCACACTTACCGTCACCGGACACTAGCGCTTTCACCGCCGCTATCTTAAAATCTGCTGAGACGACATGCAGCGCATGAGCTTCCAATGAGGGAACGACCTTGACGAATAAGCAGCCTACCGTGGAAAACGATCCGCCGGAACAAGCTCCTTACCCCGCGCCACGTCACCATTGGGGAATCTGGATGCTGCTGGTCATTTTGGCCGGGCTCGGCGCATACGGTTATTTCGCTCATCCCGCCTGGCTGGCGCTCGGCCCCGCCAAACCGAAGGTATCCCCCGTACGGCCGAGCCCGCTCGTTACCGTGGCGCCGGCCGAGCGGAAAGACGTCGGCATTTACCTCAATGGTCTCGGGTCGGTCACTCCGCTCAATACGGTCACCGTACGAAGTCGTGTGGACGGACAATTGATGAAGGTGTTCTTCCGGGAAGGCCAATTCGTCAAGAACGGAGATCCGCTGGCGGAAATCGATTCCCGGCCCTTTGAAGCCCAGTTGACCCAGGCCGAGGGACAGATGGCGCGGGACCAGGCGTTGCTGCAGAACGCGAAGCTCGATCTGACGCGCTACAAAGGACTGGCCGGACTCGATTCGGTGGCGCAGCAGCAGTACGACACGCAAAAGTCCCTGGTGCAGCAGCTCGAAGGGACCGTGAAAGTGGACCAGGGACAAATAGACAATGCCCGACTTCAGCTGACGTATTCCCATATCACCGCGCCCATCGGTGGACGGATTGGGCTACGGTTGGTGGACCCGGGCAACATCGTCCACGCGAGCGACACCAACGGGCTGGCCGTGATCACGCAACTGCAACCGATCTCCGTCGTCTTCAGTATCTCCGAAGACAGACTCCCGCCGGTTCTGGCCAAGCTCCGGAAGGGCGATCGACTGCCGGTGGAAGCGTTCAATCGCGACCTCACCAAAAGCCTCTCCGCCGGATACCTCCTCACCGTCGATAACCAGATCGACCCCGCCACCGGCACGGTACGATGCAAGGCGGAGTTTCCCAACAGCGATAACCAACTCTTTCCCAACCAGTTCGTCAACGCCCGTCTCCTGCTGGAAACCCTGCATGGGGCCACGGTGGTGCCGACCGCCGCGTTGCAGCGCAACTCACGGGGAACATTCGTCTATGTGGTACTGGCCGACGATACCGTCAAGGTCCGTCCGGTACGCGTGAAAACGACCGAAGGGGACGATGCCGCCATCGAGGAAGGGATTGAGCCGGGAGACCGCGTGGTGCTGGAGGGTACGGAACGGCTGCGCGAGGGCGGCAAAGTGGAAGTGAAAGGCCGGGAGCCCGATGGTCCAAGGAAAGCCCGGCAATGAACCCTTCCCGCCTCTTCATTGTGCGGCCGGTGGCCACCACCCTGCTCATGATCGCCGTTTTTCTGGCCGGAGCACTGGCCTACCGGCTGTTGCCGGTTTCCGCCCTGCCCCAGGTGGATTACCCCACCATCCAGGTATTCACCTTCTTCCCCGGCGCCAGTCCCGAAGTCATGGCGTCGTCGGTCACCGCCCCCCTGGAGCGCCAGTTCGGCCAGATGCCCGGGCTCAACCAGATGACGTCCAACAGTTCCAGCGGGAGTTCGACGGTTACCCTGCAATTCAACCTGGACCTCAGCCTGGACGTGGCCGAGCAGGAGGTACAAGCGGCCATCAACCAGGCGTCCACCTTCCTGCCAAAGGATCTGCCCGTTCCCCCGGTGTACAGCAAGGTCAATCCCGCGGACGCCCCGATCCTCACCCTGGCCCTGACCTCCAAGACGCTCCCCCTGCCCAGGGTGGAAGACCTGGCCGACACCCGACTCGTGCAGAAGATATCCCAATTGTCAGGCGTGGGGCTGGTCAGTATCAGCGGGGGCCAGCGGCCCGCCGTTCGTATCAGGGCCAATCCCACCTCACTCGCGGCCTACGGTCTGACCCTCGAGGACCTGCGAACGGCCATATCCGCCGCCAACACGAATCAGGCCAAGGGAAATTTCGACGGCCCGCGCCAGTCGGCCATCATCGGAGCAAACGACCAGCTCCTGACCAGCGACACGTACCGGCAGCTCATCGTCGCCTTTGTCAATGGGGCCCCGGTGAGGCTTTCGGACGTGGCCGAAGCCGTTGACGACGCGGAGAACGTAAAGCAGGCGGCCTGGATGAACGCCACTCCGGCGGTGATCGTCAACATCCAGCGACAGCCGGGCGCCAACGTCATCGAGGTAGTCAACCGGGTGAAAGAGCTGCTCCCCCGGCTGCGGGCCGCTTTGCCCGCCGCCGTGGAAATCTCCGTGCTGACCGACCGCACCACGACCATTCGCGGTTCGGTTCGGGACGTACAGTTCGAGCTGATGCTGGCGGTGGCGCTGGTGGTCCTGGTGATCTTCCTCTTTTTGCGCAACCTGGCGGCCACGGTGATTCCCAGCGTCGCGGTGCCGGTCTCCCTCGTGGGCACTTTCGGGGTGATGTACCTTCTGGGATTCAGCCTGAACAACCTTTCGCTCATGGCCCTCACCATCGCCACCGGTTTCGTGGTCGACGACGCCATCGTCATGATCGAGAACGTCGCCCGTTACGTGGAACAGGGAGATTCGCCCCTCCAGGCTGCGCTCAAGGGATCGGAGCAGATCGCCTTCACCATCATTTCCCTGACCGTTTCGCTGATCGCAGTGCTCATTCCGCTGCTTTTCATGGGTGACGTGGTGGGGAGGCTTTTCCGGGAATTCGCCATCACCCTCGGAATCACCATCGTCATTTCGGCCGTGGTGTCGCTCACGCTGACCCCCATGATGTGCGTGCGGTTTCTGCGCCATACTCCCGAAGAGGAGCAGGGAAGGCTCTACCGGTGGTCCCAGAGGACGTGGGACCGGGTGATCGAATATTACGCAAGGACGCTCCGGCGCGTGCTGCGGCACCAGACGCTGGCGTTGTTGGTGGCCGTGGCCACCCTGGCGGTGACGGTGTTCCTTTACGTCATCGTTCCCAAAGGCTTTTTTCCGATCCAGGACACCGGCATCATCCTCGGCATTTCCGAAGCCCCGCAATGGGTTTCCTTCCGGGCCATGGCGGAGCGGCAGCAGTCTCTGGCCAAGGTCATTCTGCGCGACCCGGCGGTGGAGAGCCTCTCCACGTTCATCGGAATCGACGGAACGAACGTCTCGCTCAACAGCGGCAGGATACTCATCAACCTGAAGCCCCTGAACGAACGGAACATTTCAGCCCTCGCCGTGATTCGGCGGTTGGAACCGGAACTGGCGAAACTCCCCGGGATCAGGCTGTTCATGCAGCCGGTGCAGGACCTGACCGTGGAAGATCGTGTCGCCCGCACGCAGTATCAGTACAGCCTGGAGGCTCCCGACGCCGAAACATTGAACAATCTGACTCCCCGGCTGGTAGCTGCTCTGGACCGGCTGCCGGAGCTGCGCGACGTGAGCAGCGATCTGCTGGACCGGGGTCCGCGCCTCGCGTTGAACATCGATCGCAGCACCGCCTCGCGCCTGGGCATCGCTCCCCAGCTCCTTGACGACACCCTCTATGATGCCTTCGGCCAGCGACAGATATCCACCATTTTCACTCAGTTGAACCAGTACCATGTCGTCCTGGAGGTTCAGCCCGATTTCCAGCTCAACCCTGAAAAGCTGAAACACCTCTACCTCCGCGGCGCGGGAGGCGGGCAGGTGCCCCTGGACGCCTTCACGACCTCACTGGAAACCACCGGACCGCTCGTCATCAGCCATCAGGGGCAATTTCCCTCCACCACCATATCGTTCAATCTGGCTCCGGGGAGTTCGCTCGGCGAGGCGGTGAAAGCGATAGAAGCGGAAACGAAGAGCATCGGGTTGCCGGAGAGCATCCAGGGGGAATTCCAGGGCAGCGCTCAGGCGTTCCGGTCCTCGCTGGCGAACGAACCGTTGCTGATTCTGGCGGCCCTGGTGACGGTATATATCGTTCTCGGGGTGCTGTACGAAAGCTATATTCACCCCATCACCATCCTCTCCACCCTCCCCTCGGCCGGGGTCGGCGCAATCCTCGCCTTGCTTCTTTTCCACACCGAATTCAGCGTCATAGCCCTTATCGGGGTTATCCTGCTGATCGGCATCGTCAAGAAAAACGCCATCATGATGGTGGATTTCGCCCTGGCTGCTGAGCGAAAGGAAGGAAAGGACCCCGTCGAGGCAATCTATCAGGCATGTCTGCTGCGGTTCCGCCCGATCATGATGACCACCATGGCGGCGCTCTTTGCGGCGCTGCCGCTGGCCATGGGAACGGGCATGGGGTCGGAGCTGAGAAGCCCCCTCGGCATTTCCATCGTGGGAGGACTCGTTTTCAGCCAGATACTTACTCTCTATACCACCCCGGTGATTTATCTCTGGTTCGACCGGTTGGCACGTCGCGTCGGCAAACGTCGTTCCGTGGAGTCCCGTGACGCAGTGCCTTATACGGAGCCGTAATGAACCTCTCGGCGCCCTTTATACGACGGCCCGTGGCGACCACCCTTCTTACCGTTGGGATGGCCCTGGCCGGGATCATCGCTTTTCGCCTTCTGCCCGTGTCGCCCCTGCCGCAGGTGGACTTCCCGACCATCATGGTTTCCGCCGGCCTGCCGGGCGCGGACCCCGAAACCGTGGCCACCTCCATCGCCGCGCCCCTGGAGCGGCAGTTCGGCCGTATCGCGGGCGTGACGGAAATGACCTCAACCAGCTACCAGGGGTCAATGAGCATTGTGCTGCAATTCGATCTGAGCCGGAACATCGACGGTGCGGCGCGCGACGTTCAGGCCGCCATCAATGCCGCGAGCAGTTATCTGCCCTCCGCTCTGCCCAACAACCCGACCTACCGCAAGGTGAACCCGGCGGATGCGCCGATTTTCATCCTTGGGCTCACCTCCGACACCTCCACCAGGGCGCAGATGTACGACGCGGCATCGACCATTCTCCAGCAAAAGATTGCACAGGTGGAGGGGGTGGGTCAGGTTTTCGTGGGAGGCGGATCGCTTCCGGCGGTCCGTGTGGAACTGAATCCCCTGGCTTTGAACAGATACGGGATCGGCCTCGAAGACGTCCGCACCGCGCTGGGCGCCACCAACGTGAATCGTCCGAAGGGGCAACTGGGCGACAAATCGAGGACCTGGGAAGTCACCACGAACGATCAACGGTTGAAAGCCGAACAGTATCTGCCGCTCATCGTTGCGTACCGCTCCGGGGCGCCGGTTCTGCTGTCGGACGTGGGGCAGGCCCTGAATTCCGTTGAAGACGTCCGGACGGAAGGGCTGGTGAACGGTCAAACAGCGGTGATGGTCGTCATCTTCAGGCAACCGGGAGCCAACATCATTGCCACGGTGGACCGGATACGCTCCCTCCTGCCCCTGCTGAAAGCCTCCATCCCCGGCAACATCGATCTCTCCGTCGTGCTCGACCGCACGCCGCCGATCCGCGGGTCCCTGAAGGACGTGGAACGCGCCCTGGTAATTTCGGCCATCCTCGTCATTCTGGTGGTGTTCATTTTTCTGCGGAGCGTCCGGGCCACCTTGATTCCCGCCGTGGCGGTCCCGGTTTCCCTCGTCAGCACTTTCGGGGTGATGTACCTGTTCGGTTACAGCCTGGACAACCTTTCCCTCATGGCGCTCACCATCGCCACGGGATTCGTGGTCGACGACGCCATCGTGGTGCTCGAAAACGTCACGCGCTACCTCGAGAAAGGCGAGCCCCCCCTGCGGGCGGCCCTGCTCGGGGCGCAGGAGATCGGATTCACGGTTCTGTCCATGAGCGTCTCCCTGATCGCGGTATTTATCCCGCTCCTGTTGATGGGGGGAATGGTCGGTCGCCTTTTCCGGGAGTTTGCCGTGACGCTCTCCGTGTCCATTGTGGTGTCGCTCTTGGTGTCGCTCACCACCACGCCCATGATGTGCGCGACGCTCCTCAAGGCAGAGGGAGAAAACCGTGGCCACGGGCGGTTCTACCTCGCCGGCGAAAGGATATTTGATGGGATGCACGCCGGTTACGACAGGACGCTTCAATGGGCGCTGCATCACTCCCGCCTCATGCTTGCGCTCACCATTCTCATGGTCGGCATCAACATCGGCTTGTTCATTGTCGTTCCCAAGGGGTTTTTCCCCGAGCAGGACACCGGACGACTCAGCGGCTTCATCCAGGCGGCGCAGGACATATCGTTTCAGTCCATGCGGCAAAAACTGTACGAAGTAGTGCAAACCATAAAGAGCGACCCCGACGTGACCTACGTGATTGGTTTCAGCGGAGGCGGCGGGGCGGGGGGAGGTTCCTCCACCAACAGCGCCAGGATGTTCATTTCGCTGAAGCCGTTCGAGGAACGGAAGGCCGGCGCGATGCAAATCATTGCGAGGCTGCGCAAAAAACTTTCCCAGATACCGGGAGCCGATACGTTCCTGCAAGCCGTGCAGGACTTACGTGTCGGCGGGAGGGCGAGCAACGCGCTCTATCAGTATACGATGCAGGGGGAAAATCTGGCGGAACTCAGCGACTGGTCCCCGCGCGTGTTGCGGGAACTGCGGACGTTGCCGCAATTGGTCGATGTGAACAGCGATCAGCAGGACAAGGGTTTGCAAGCCATGTTGGACGTCGATCGCGATACCGCCTCGCGGCTGTCCATTTCCTCTCAGCTCATCGACGACACCCTGTACGATGCATTCGGCCAGCGCCAGGTTTCCATCATCTATACCCTGTTGAACCAGTATCACGTGGTTATGGAAGTCGCTCCTCCCTTCTGGCAACGCCCGGAGACGCTCCGCTCCCTGTACGTTCATGCGGCGACCGGCGAGGAGGTGCCGCTGAGCGTCTTTGCCCGATACAAAATGAAGTCCACCTCACTTTCGGTAAACCATCTGGGGCAGTTCCCGTCGGTGACGATCTCCTTTAACCTGGCATCGGGGATGGCGCTCGGGGACGCCGTGACCGCCATCGAAACGGCCACCCGGACCATGGGAATGCCGGCCACCATCCGGGGCAACTTCCTGGGCACGGCTCAGGCATTCCAGTCTTCGCTGGCCAACGAGCCCCTTCTCATCCTGGCGGCGCTGGTGGCGGTGTACATCGTGCTCGGACTCTTGTATGAGAGCTACATTCATCCCATCACCATCCTCTCCACGCTCCCTTCGGCCGGTGTGGGGGCGATCCTCGCCATGTTGCTCTTCCACACGGAACTGAGTCTCATCGCGGTGATCGGGATCATTCTGCTCATCGGCATCGTCAAGAAAAACGGCATCATGATGGTGGACTTTGCGTTGGAGAGCGAGAGGCGGGAGGGGAAGAAACCGATCGACGCCATCTATCAGGCCTGCCTGCTTCGCTTCCGCCCGATATTGATGACCACCATGGCGGCCACGCTGGCCGCCCTGCCGCTGGCGCTGGGAACCGGAATCGGGTCCGAACTGCGCCGCCCGCTGGGCATCTCCATTATCGGCGGCCTCCTCTTCAGCCAGATGATGACCCTCTACACCACGCCGGTCATCTATCTTTACATGGACCGCGCCCGGCTGCGGATGAAGCGCAGGAGGGGCGGGGCAAGGGAGCCGGCGTTCACGGCGCCCGGCTCGGGACTTTGAGGAAGCAACATATGGTGCGCGCTTTCAAGAAGCTGTTTCATACATTCAGGCATACACGTCGGTGTGGCCCGGCGGCCGCGGGAATCCTCCTTCTTTTCACCGGCTGTATGGTCGGACCGGATTACGTGCGGCCCAAACCCGTGGTCCCCGACGCTTACAAGGAGGCAGCGGGCTGGAAGGAAGCTCAGCCCCGGGACGGCATTGTCCGGGGAGCGTGGTGGGAGATTTTCAATGACCCCCGACTGGACAGTCTGGAAGAACAGGCGACGGTGTCCAATCAGTCGGTCGCGGTGGCGGTTGCACAGTTTCAACAGGCCCGCGCGCAGGTTCAGGCTTCCCGTTCCGGCTATTTCCCGGTGGTCACCGGGGGAGCGTCACGCACCCGATCCCGGCAATCGGCCGGGTTGGGGGGATCGAGTTTCACCTCGGGCCTCACTTTTTCGGCCTATCAACTTCCGTTCGATGCCTCCTGGGAACCGGACCTCTGGGGCCGGGTTCGACGTCAGGTGGAATCGAGCCAAGCGACCGCTCAGGCGAGTGGCGCCGACCTGGAGGGGGTCCGGTTGAGCGTTCAGGCCGAACTGGCTCAGGACTATTTTCAACTGCGGGCGCTGGACGGCCGGAAACAGCTCTTCGAGGACACGGTGGAAGCCTACCGGCGGGTTTTCGAACTGACCCGAAACCGGTATGCACTGGGCGTCGTTTCACGGGCGGACGTACTGCAGGCCGAAACCCAGCTCAAAACGACCAGGGCCCAGACGACCGATATCGGCGTGCAACGCGCGCAACTTGAGCACGCCATCGCGCTGCTTATCGGGAAACCGCCCGCTGATTTCTCGCTTCCCCCGGAAAGGCTCGATCTGAACGTCCCGGCCATCCCCGCTGGATTGCCCTCGGAACTGCTGGAACGCAGGCCGGACATCGCGGGGGCCGAGCGGCGCATGGCGGCCGCCAACGCCCAGATTGGCGTGGCCATCGCGGCCTTTTACCCCACCGTTACCCTGACCGGGTCCATCGGGTATGAAGCTTCGACTCTCTCCAAGCTGATTTCCTGGCCGAGCCACTTCTGGTCCCTGGGGACCGGGTTAGCGGAAACGATTTTCGAAGGGGGGTTGAGAAAGGCCCAGACGGCGGAAGCGCGCGCTGCATACGACGCCGAAGCGGCCGGTTATCGCCAGACGGTGCTGACCGCCTTTCAGGAGGTGGAGGACAATCTCGCCGCACTGCGCATTCTCGAGCAGGAAGCGCGCGAACAGGAAGCGGCGGTCGAGGCTTCACGCCGGTCCGTTGCAGTGAGCACCAATGAGTACAAGGCGGGCATCATTAGCCACCTCGATCTGCTGGTCGTCGAGACCACAGCCCTGAACAACGAGAGGACCGCCGTCGACATCCTCAGCCGCCGCATGACCGCCGGCGTGCTGCTCATCAAGGCGCTGGGGGGCGGCTGGAACGCTGCGGACCTGCCCGCCGGGGAGTAGTCGGTGGATGTGTTTCTCTTTTCGAATTAGTTCGCTTTTTCGTGCGCCAGGGCGCGGCTGATCATCTGTTGCACGTTTCGGTTGGCGTTTGTGGGGACGATTTCTATGTGCGGATGCTGCAAAGCGAAGACACGAAACACCTCGTCGGCGAAGGCCTGCCCGATGGTGTCGACGCCGCTGAAATCAAAAACAACAGTCTTGAATTTGTCGATACGCGCCAGCAGCCTTTTGGCCTGGGAACGCGAGACGAGCGTGTCATCACCGTATTGGGCAAGCGACACGGGAACCACGGTTTTTGTGAATCCATGATCCTCGCCGGAGGTAAAGCTATCGAAGATTTCTTGAACTGTCCGGTTAGTCTTGGTTTTCAGGGTCATTGACACTATCGTTCCAGTTACTAGCCCCCGGCTTTCCACTATCCAGTCTTCCATTCTTTCGAATCTGTGAAGAAAATGAACGCTACCTGAGTGTAGCTCAAAGCATTCGAACATCCTTGAAGTGAAAAAAATCCCTTCTCCGCTATGGTGTTTAGGATCGGTGGTGAGCTTTCCCTTGGCGAGTTCCAGCACCGCATGGCGCTCGTCCAATAGCCCTAATTCCCTCTGTATTTTGTTAAAAACCCCCTCGCCGTCATCGCTGAGTGTCAGAACGGTAAACGATGCAGTTTGCACTAAAATAATTTTTACCGCTGTTCCGGACGAATGGTCGATGGCGTTGTTGAACATCTCCGTGAACCCGTGTTGCAAAATCTCCCGAACATTGCCCGGCAGTCTGCCGAGCCGGGGCGCAATGTCCGAACGCCATACAGCGTCTTCTTCGAGGCTATGCTCCAGGGGATAGACATGTTCCCAATGGACAAGCTGACCAAGGGAATAGAGGCGATTCCGCGTGTTTCCCTGCACCGTCAACAGATTGTGCTCGGCCAGACGCTGAAGGTGCTTGTTCACGGCTTGGCGGGAAATTGCGAATTTCTCGGCCACGACCTTGGCGATGTCTCCCGAATGGTCCTCGACGTTGTCCAGGATGAACCGGCGAATTTCCTCGCCTCTTTTGTGCGTTCCGGCCATGGCGGGATGAAGCCTCCGTGGGAGTGAGTAAGAAGGCTTATTGTCAACCTTTAGAAAAGTATTGTCAACCTTATTGGCGAGACAGACAGGACATAATGTACAGGACGGGAGTTGGTTTCATGCCGATTTTACACCGAGGCAAGGCTATTCCCCTTGACTGCCTCGCACGTTTGCCCCTCGCTTTCGGTACCGAATGTAACGATAGCGCCACCGGCCTACCGCCCCTACAGTTTACGCTCTATCTCGTAGCTTTTGAGAGCTTTGCGCACGAGTTCCGCGAGTTCTCGCATCCTGACAGGTTTCGTTGCGTACCCCTCAATGCCCAACTCCTTGCTCTTTTCCTCGTTTAACCGATCGCTGAAGCCCGTGCAGATAATGACCGGGATTCCCGGTCTGATGTCCTTGACCGCTTTGGCGAGTTGGACACCCGTCATGAAAGGCATCGTCATGTCGGTCAGTATGAGGTCGAAAGCGCAGGGATCGGCCTTGAATGATTCGAGCGCCGCAACGCTCCCTGTTTGAGCCTCAACCGTATACCCCAGCCGCTCCAGCATCTGTTTTTCCATCATGACGATAGCTTCTTCATCATCAACCAGGAGTATTTTTTCGGAGTCCCCTTGTATGATTTCATCCACGTTGGCAGCTTCATCTTCAGATTGTTGATGCACTATCGGCAGATAAACATGGACTTCAGTTCCTTTCCCCTGCTCACTGTAGATGCGAATGGCACCATTACAGCTTTTTACGACACCCTGGACAACCGAAAGACCCAGTCCTGTTCCCTTACTCTTATCCTTTGTAGTAAAATATGGATCAAATACTTTTGACATTATCGAGGGGTCAATTCCAGTTCCCATGTCGTAAATCGAAAGCAGCGCATATTTTCCTGGTTTCAGATCAGTGAACACCGGTTGAGTTGATTCCAGCTGTACCTCTTTTATCGACACGGTAATCCTGCCGCCGGTATCTTCCATGGAATGATAAGCGTTTGTGACCAAATTCATGATGACGCGATGGATTTGTGTTGGGTTGGCAGCCACAACCCCGCAATCGGGATCGATTTCCTGTTGAATGCCAATAGTGGTTGGAATTGAGGATCGAAGCAGCTTGATAGCCTCTTCCGCGATCGGTTGTAATCGAATGAATTTAATATCCTGATCGCCACGGCGGCTGAAGGTGAGGATTTGTTTCACCAAATCCCTTGCCCGCAAAGCGGCGCGAAGAATCTCGTCAACATATTTCCTTACCGTGCTGCCCGCGGGCAACTCTTCCCGCAACATCTCCGCGAAACCCACCAGCGGAAAGAGAATGTTGTTGAAATCATGTGCTATTCCCCCCGCCAGAGTGCCGATGGCCTCCATTCTTTGAGCATGTTGAAGGTGAAATTCAATCTGTTTGCGCTCCGTAATATCCCTCACAAAGCACGTAAAGCGCCCGCCTTCCATCCCACGGTACTTGACGCTGACTTCGACATCCAGGACTCGTCCGTCCTTGCGGCGCTGCTTCGTCTCGAAACGATGTTCGCCGTGACAAACTGCCTTCCGGATTTCTTCGGTAGCGCTTTCAGATTCGTCCGCCGCCAGGTCGGAAATATTCATGGACAACAATTCTTCTTCACTGTGTCCGCTCATTCTGCAATACGCCTCATTGACCTCAAGGAGCCGTCCCTGCAAATCCATAAGGCAGAATCCGTCCATAGCCGTCTGAAGAATGGTCCTATGGCGCTCCTCGCTTTGTCGTATGGTGTCTTCGGCCAGCTTTCGTTCGGTGATGTCCAGAAGCGTACCCGCCATACGGACAGGATTCGCGTTCTTGTCCCAATCGGCGACCTTTCCCCGTTCCAATACCCAGACCCAGCGACCGGTTCTATGTTTCAACCGAAGTTCACACTCATAGAAGGTGGTCTCACCGGCAAAATGTTTCTCAAGGATAAGGTTGGACCTCTTCATATCATCCGGATGGCTCAATCTTGTCCGGGTGTTGGCATCTATGGGGTCAAGTTCCGGCAACAGGTACCCGCAGATTTCCGCCCACCGTTCGTTGACTTTCATCGCTCCCGTCTGTACTTGCCAATCCCACAATCCGATACCGGAACCCTCGATCGCCAAGGCGAGCCTTTCTTCGCTTTCCCTCAGCGATTTCTCTGCCTGCTTCCTCTGGTCAATCATCTGGTTTGCGGAGAGCGCAAGGTTTTCGAACTCGGTAAAATGAAGGTCATTCCGATCAATCTGAATAGATTCCGTAGCTGCCTTTTGAAAAAACAAGGAAAATATATCGAAATTTATTTTCATCCTGTTGGAAACAAACCTTGCGAGCCCATAAACCAACAATAGCAAGAAAATAAGCACTAACGATATCTGAAGTATGCGCTGTTTTACTTCGTTCCCCAGGGCAATTCTCTTCTTCTCTATAATCTTATCGATTTCATCTATGTATACTCCGGCCCCGGCCATCCATTTCCACTCGGGTACCCCTTTCATAAAAGAAATTTTGGATACGGGTTCCGATTGGGAAGGCTTGCCCCAAACGTAATGGATAAATGCGCCATCCGGATTTTGGACCGCCTTTCTCTCTTCCTGGATTACCTTCACACCGTTCGGATCGGTGAGTTCCCAGAGATTTTTCCCGATCAAGTCCCTTTGAACGGGGTTCATCAACGTTACGCCGTCGTAGGTTACGACAAAAATATACCCGTCTTTTCCAAATCTTATTTTTTCAATTCTTTCCAGTATTTCCTTCTTTATATCCGCTTCAACATCGTCAAGGTATTCACCTGTTCCGATAAACCAGCCAAAAGGCTCGAAATACTTTATATAAGCTATCTTGGGAAAATTTTTCCCGGTGATGTTCGGTTTTGTCCAAGTGTATCGATAAAATCCCTCATTTTCTTTTCGTGCAAGTGCAATCATGTCCCTGATGACGTATTTACCTTCCATATCCTGCATATCGAGAAGGTTTTTACCTTCCATCTCCGGCTTATCCGCGAATAGCTGCTCTATGCCCTCCAAATTCGTTGCAAAATAGTATCCCCGCCCTTTATTAAATCGAATAGGCCGAAGCGCATCGGTAACTTCTTTCATTATTTGTTTTATGTCTTTAGTGTCTTTATTCTCTTCATAAATGTTCATCGCAATATTATATGCTTCAATAGTTCTTGCCTTTATCTGCTCTTTCAGTCGTTTTTCAGTAAGAGATTTCATATAGTATATATAATCAATTACTTTTTCTACTTCATTTTTAATAATTTGTTTTTGTGTAGTAATATACCTACTCTTTAGTTCTTTCGATGCAAGATAAAATTCCTGGTATTGAAAAGAGATTATCAAGGTAGCGGAAATTACTATTGATATTACCGCCAGGGCAATCATCCCATAAAGGAAGGCCCTGTGTACGCTTTTAATGAATTTCATTACGAAAAAACCTCTGATTGACGTTGAATCGTCCCACAGCCACTATTTCATCACTGCCATAAAAGTGGTTCATTCCATTTACTTTGAAAAGAGCGACTCCTCTTTCCAGCGTTGAAAGAATCACGTCGGAAGAAGCGGATCGAAGAGGTAATCCCAGGCAGTCACGTTCCTTTCAATAGATCGCATCGCTCGCTCTCAATAACGCCTTTGCCCTGCGACCGGCATCAAGGAGTGCAGATACCATGCCTTCCTACACCGGCTGGTCTCGGAAGGCCGCAAACGGCAATCGGTTCACCGAGGGTCTTTACGGGACCGTACCCCCAATGCCCTTCCAACCGCCGATCGGGACCCCGGCCGAAGACGAAACGTTCGACGCTCTCCGAATCGGCACGGCACGATGTGAGTAAGAATCACCATTTTTTCCTCAACCGACGCAATTTGTCAAAATTTTCCATTTTAATCAACATGTAGCCTTCTCAAATGGACGTTAGCTGGGCAACCTCCATGATATACTCTACTTTATCCGTTATTTTAGGATATTATGCAGCAGGCGTTCTTCCGAATGAAAGGGGGAAACCCGTAGGGTGTAGGCCGTCGGGAAACCGACGGAATAGTACTGATCTCAGTGGCGATCCCACCGGAGGCAGGAACCGACCGAAAAGAGGCTTCCGGCACTCCGCTAGAGGTTGGCGCGTCGGAGCCGATCATAAAGGGTTTTCCGGCTGATGCCGAGCAAGCGGGCCGCCTGGGATTTGTTGCCGCCGGCGGCTTTCAGAGCGTTGTGCAGCAAGTTGCTCTCCGCGCCGGACATGGCATGGTCCAGGGCGCCGCGGGGCGCCCGACCCGGATCCGGAGAGGAGCGGTGCATATCCGGCACGAAATCGTCGCCGTTGAGGATGGGGCCGTCTTCCAGGAGAATGGCGCGGCTCAGGGTATGCCGCAGCTCACGGACGTTGCCCGGCCAGGAGTGGCTCATAAGGCGGCTCATGAATCCCAGGGAGACGCCGATGACCTTGCGATTGAACTGGACGCCGAGTTCGGCCAGGAAGGCGTTGACCAGGGCGGGGATATCCTGCGGATGCCGGCGCAGCGGCGGGACGTTGAGGGTTATCATGTTGAGGCGGAAGTAGAGGTCGGCCCGGAACCGTCCCTGATCGACCAGGGATTTCAGGTCCTGGTGGCTGGCGGCTATGATGCGCGGGTCTACGGGAATGGCCTTTTCGCCGCCCACGCGGGAGATTTCCTTCTGCTGGAGCACACGCAGCAGGCTCACCTGGGCTTTGGGGCTCAGCTCTGCCACTTCGTCCAGGAAGAGGGTTCCCCGGTCGGCCAACTCGAACTTGCCCAGACGGCGGGAAACCGCCCCGGTGAAGGCGCCCTTTTCGTGCCCGAAAAACTCGCTTTCCAGCAGAGTATCGGGAATGGCCCCGCAGTTGAGCGTAGTGAAGGGCTGGGAGCTGCGAAGACTTAAGCGATGGATCTGGGTGGCGACGAGTTCCTTACCCACCCCGGATTCGCCCTCGATGCAGACACTCACGTCATAGGGCGCCACCCGTTCGATCAGCCGGTACAGTTTGGACATGGACGGGCTGACTCCCACCAGTTTGCCCAGGCCGGCCGGGCCCGCGTCGCCGTCCGGTTCCCGGGGCACGGACCTGAACTTGCGCACATTATCAGCGATCAGCTTAGCCACCGGTATCCGCTCGAAGGAACTGCCTCCGCCCAGGCCGTGAATACCGGTCCTCTGATAGAGCAGGGCGCTGTCTTCGGGTAGCAGGGCGGCCCCGCCGTAAAAGAAGCAGCTTGGATCGGTCCCCGTGTCCCGAGTGGCCGTGAGCATCTGATTGATTCCCACGGCGGCGTGTTCGAGGCGATCGGCCTTTTCGTAGATGTCGTGGGTCTCGTGAGTCCAACCCATGTTGAGCACCAAAGCCTCGATGCCGGAGCGGGCCATCTCGGCCGCTTCCTGCGGGCTGAACACGAAGCCGAAGGTGACGAAACCCATTTCTCCGGCGTCCTGGAGCATCCGGATTTCAGACTGGAGGGTGTGGCCTTCAATCTCCATGGCCCGACGGAAGGAGCCGTCGGTTATGCCTACGGTGGGCCAGTTGGTGACGCCGGCCATACCCATATTGGCCAGGGTCTGGAGCCGTTTGCCGAGCGGCTTGACCGGATCGTTCGGCATGAGGCCCGCGACTATGGGCACATTTCTGACACGGGGAAGGATCTGGTTTCGGATGAGATGTTCGGTCTGGTCGTTGGCGTTGCCGAAGGGCATGAAAGCGCCCATGGAGCTTACGCCGGCCATTCGGTAAAGTCCCGCGTTGAGGACCATGAGGAACTGAGCCCCTCCCTCGATGGCATAGCGGGCAATCTGTCCGGAACCGGGAACGACGAAGACGACCGGGAACCGGCTGCGCCGGGCTTTTTTGAGGATCGCCCTCAGCTCGGACTGGGCGGTCATGGCGGCGTCCCCCATGTATAGGTTATATATGTGTTTACTTTAACCCATATGTGTTACTTAGGGTAACAGGTCCGAACCTTCGACGCAAGTACGCAGTGTTGGGGCCGCGTGGCTTCGCCTTACAATAAGCGCTTAATTCATCCCTACTTACCGCCCATCCTTCATCCCACCGCAATCGTGGAGCGGTTTCTGGCTCGTTTCTTGCCCTAATAGTGACTAATCGCGCCAATCCAATCCACATTACAGCAAGTCCGGGCCATTCCGGCGGATGCCGGAACGGAGTTTCCGTGCTGTTCGTCCGAAGCATCGAGGCTGTCTCCGGGCACCGAAAGGACGAATACCGCCCAGGGACCGGTCGTGCCCGATACCGACGACCGGAGAAACCGAATCGGACCGTTCAGACTCCCGGCTTTCGCCGGAGTACCGGACTGTAACTATTCAAATACGTTATACAACCGGGAACAAGGGCCAGCAGGGACCGGTATCCGGTCCTTTGCCAAAAAGGAGGCGCCATGTCCGGAACCGTACTGATGATCGGGGCGTTTGACGTCAAGGGGGTGGAGTACAACTTTGCGCGCAAGCTGATCGAAGGCCAGGGGTGCAAGACACTGACCTTGAATTTCGGTGTACTGGGAAGCACCGACCTCTTTCCCATCGACATCGGGAGCGCCGAAGTGGCCAAGGCCGGGGGAGGCGACATCGAGCAACTCCGGAAAGACAAGGACCGGGGTGCGGCCATGGAGATAATGGCCCGAGGGACGGCGGCCCTGGTCCAGAAACTGTACAAGGAATCAAAGTTCGACGGCATCTTCGGCATGGGCGGCAGCGGCGGCACGAGCGTAATGTCGCGGGCCATGCAGACCCTCCCCATCGGGGTGCCCAAAGTCCTGGTATCCACCGTGGCATCCGGGGACACGACGATCATCACGGGGGTAAAGGACGTTACCATGATCCCCTCCATCGTGGACGTGGCCGGTCTCAACCCCATCAGCGAAAAGGTTTTCAAGGAGGCAGTCGGGGCCATCTGCGGCATGATCAACATGGACTACACCCCGACTATCCAGGCCAAGCCGGTCATCTGCGCCTCCATGTTCGGCAACACCACCGAATGCGTCAACATGTGCCGGGAGTCCCTGACCTCCAAAGGCTACGAGGTCATGGTGTTTCACGCCACCGGCACCGGCGGCAGGACCATGGAGGGATTGGTGGACGACGGCTTCGTCTACGCCGTATTGGACATCACCACCACGGAGTGGGCCGATGAGATCTGCGGCGGTGTCTATTCGGCCGGGCCGGACCGCTTGTCCGCCCCCGGCCGGATGGGAATTGCCCACCTGATCGTCCCGGGCTGTGTGGACATGGCCAACTTCGGGCCGGTGGAAACCGTGCCGCAAAAATACAAGGACCGTCTGCTGTACGTGTGGAATCCACATGTGACCCTCATGCGGACCGATGTGGAGGAAAACAGAAAAATGGGCGAGATCTTCGCCGGCAAGGCCAACCGGGCCAAAGGCCGGGTCGCCTTCCTCTTTCCGCTGAAGGGCGTCTCGATCCTTGACAGCGAAGGCGGAAAATTCTGGTGGCCCGAAGCCAACCGGGCCATGTTCGATGCCATCAAAAAGAATCTCAATCCGGGCATCGAGGTGGTTGAGCTGGACGCCAACATCAACGACAAGGCCTTCGCGGACAAGGCCGTCGAAATGCTGATGGCGCTGATGACACAGAAATAGAAACCTACACGGGAGGAGGATATCCAATGGCATTTACCAGGGAACAGGTATTAGGTCGTCTGCGCAAGATCATCGACTCGGGAGTCCCGATCATGGGCGGCGGCGCCGGGACCGGCATCTCGGCGAAGTTCGAGGAGGCGGGCGGAGTGGACCTGATCGTCATTTACAATTCAGGTCGTTTCCGCATGGCTGGTCGCGGTTCACTGGCCGGATGCATGCCCTACGGCGACGCCAACGCCATCGTCATGGAAATGGCCAACGAGGTCCTGCCGGTGGCCAAAAACACCCCTGTTCTGGCCGGAGTCTGCGGCACCGACCCCTTTCGGGTGATGGAAGTTTTTCTCGCGCAGGTCAAGGAAATAGGCTTCTCCGGCGTCCAGAATTTCCCCACCGTCGGGCTGTGTGACGGTCTGTTCCGCCAGAACCTCGAAGAAACAGGCATGGGCTACGGCCTTGAGGTGGACATGATCCGGATGGCCCACGAAATGGACCTCTTCACCACGCCCTATGTTTTCGAAGTCGATGACGCCAAGGCCATGGCCAAGGCGGGGGCGGACGTCGTAGTGGCTCACCTTGGGCTGACGACCAAGGGCTCCATTGGCGCGACCACGGCCTTCTCCCTCAAGGAAGCTCCGGCCAAGGTGCAGGAACTGTGCGATGCGGCCAAAAGCGTCAATCCGGACATAATCTGTCTGTGCCACGGCGGCCCGATCTCCATGCCCGAAGACGCCGAGTACGTCCTCCACAACACCAAGGGGGTGCATGGTTTCTATGGCGCATCCAGCATGGAACGGCTCCCCGCCGAACTGGCCATCAAGGAACAGATGCAGAAGTTCAAGGCGATCCGCTTCAAATGATCCCGGCCCGACCGGAGAGGGGCTGATGCCTCTCTCCGGAGCGATTGGCTCCCGGGCCGCTCCACTCGACCCGGCTCCGCGGTACCTCTGACCCAAACCGAGGAAGACGCCGTGTTCTTAGTGGGTATGTGCATCCTGAACGGACTGACGCTGGGAGCGGTGCTGTTCATCGTGGCCAGCGGGCTGACCCTCTCCTTCAGCCTGATGAGGGTGGTCAATCTCTCCCACGGCGCTTTCTACCTGTGCGGCGGGTTCACCGGCCTCACGGTCTACAAGGCCAGCGGAAGCTGGGTGCTGGGCATCCTGGCCGGCGGAGCGCTGGTCACCGTTCTGGCTCTGGTTGAAGAACGCTTTTTCCTGCGCTGGGCCCGGGGCAACGACCTCGTTGAAACCCTGGTGTCCCTGTCGATCGCCATCATCATCTCCGACCTGGTGCTGGTCATCTGGAGCGGTTATCCCCGCAACATCGAAATCCCGGCAATCCTGTCCGGAGCCGTGAATCTGCCGGGTTTCGGGATGCCCTATCCCCTGTTCCGCATCTTTACCCTGGCGCTGGCCATAGCCCTGGGGTTGGGTCTGGTGCTCTTTCTGAAAAAAACCAACACCGGCATCCTCATCCGGGCGGGAGTGGACAACTTCCATATGGTGGCGGCCATGGGATTCAACGTCAAGAGGCTGTTCACCCTGGTCTTCGCCCTGTCCGGGTTCCTGGCCGGAATGGCCGGGGTCGTGGGCGGCACGGGCTGGATGCTTCAGGTGGGGGAGGACTGGCGAATACTGACCCTCACCCTGATCGTCATTATCATCGGCGGCATGGGCAGCCTGGGCGGAACCGTGCTGGGGGCGCTGATCGCCGGGATGGTCTCCGAATTCGCAAGGGCCTATATCCCCGAGTTTTCTCTTTTCTTCCTCTTCCTGCCGGTGGCGGTGATCCTTTCGATCCGGCCTCAGGGATTGTTCGGGAGGGGGAGGGTATGAACAGAATCCCCGTAGCGGTGAAGCTGATGGGAGCGGTGGCCCTGATCATCATGGCGGCGGTCCCGTGGCTCGCCTCCGGGTTTTTCGTCATGATGTGCATCCGGGTCATGTACTTCGGCCTGCTGACCATGAGCATGGCCTTCCTGGCCGGCGAACTGGGCATGGTCTCACTCATGCAAGCCGCCTTTTTCGGGATATCGGGCTACTGCGTGGCTATCCTGCAGACCCGTTACCACCTGCCCTTTCCCATCCCCCCGCTGGCCGGTCTGGCCGTGGCCGTGGTCGCCGCCGCACTGTTCGGCCTGCTGGCCATCAGGACCAAGGGAGTCTATTTCCTGATGCTGACACTGGTTCTGGGCCAGCTCACCTGGGCACTGGCCAGCCAGTGGGCCTCACTGACCAAGGGCGATACGGGCATCACCAACGTCTTCGCCCCGGTCCTGTTCGGCTATTCGGCCGAGAAGTCCCAGACCGTGTTCTATTTCTTCCAGCTGATTTTCTTCCTCGCCACGGCCTGGTTGCTCTATGCATTGAAACGCTCGGTCTTCGGATTGATGCTTCGCGGCGTTCGGGATAGCGAAACCAGGATGGCCATGCTCGGATATCCGGTCGCGGCCCTGCGCTACGCGGCATTCATCTTCGCCGCCCTGGTGGCCGCGGTGGGCGGCGTTTTTTTCACCTACTTCACCCGATTGATCAATCCCAATACCGCCTCGCTGACCGCCAATGTGGAAACGCTTCTGGCCGGCATCCTGGGCGGCATAAACTCCCTCTTCGGCGCTGTCCTGGGAACGGCCATCCTCAAGACGCTGGACGTGGTGTTAAGCGGAGTGACCAAACGGTACCTGCTCATCATGGGCGGCATGTTCCTGCTGGTGATCATGTTCGCGCCGCAGGGGCTTGTCGGATCGACCAGAAAGTACTGGCTCAGGCTCATCAATCGAGCCATCGGCCTTTTCGGTGGGGATATGGACCGGCCGGAGGGCATGAGCTCGATAGGAATCGAAACGAACAACGATTCACCAAACCATAAGGAGGGGCAAGATGAGTAGACTGAGGATGCTGTTACTGATCGCCGTGGTTGTGGCGTTCACCATGGGCGCGTCCGGGATGGCCCAGGCGGTGGATGAGATCAGGATCGGCCACATCGGCCCGACCACCGGGTGGGCGACCATCTTCGGGGAAGGGGTACTCAACGGCATCAAGCTGGCCCTGGCCGAACGGGATTATAAATTCAACGGCATCCCGATCAAGGTCTTCAGCGAGGACACCAAGGCCGACGTCGAGGTCATGACCACCAAGCTGGATTCCCTGAAAAACCGTGACAAGGTACATTTCATCATCGGTCCCTCCCTGGGTCATGAAGGCATGGCCGCGGTGGATTGGGGCGCCCGGAACCCCACCGTGCCGATGCTCATCGGCTATTCGGCCCCCGAAGACATCACCATGCGCAAGGCCACCAACAGCGTGATCCGTCCCGGCTGGACCGGGGCCCAGGTCATTTTCAACTTCGGCCAGTACTGCGCCAAGGACCTCGGCTACAAGAAGGTCATCATCGTCGGACAGGACTACTCCTATCCCTGGGACCAGGCGGCCGGATTCATCCGGGGATTCCTGGAGAATGGCGGCGAAAAGGTCCTGCGGATATGGCACCCGGTGGAAGCGGTGGACTTCAGTTCGATCATGGCCCGTCTGGCCAGCCTGTCCGGCGAATATAACGCCGTGCTGTGCAATTCCGGCGGGGCCCAGGTGGTGGCCTTTTTCAAACAGTGGAAGCAGTTCGGTCTGGACAAAAAATACCCCCAGATCCTGGGACAGGCCAACGTACCCATCGTGTCCATGTTGCCGGAGCTGGGTGACGGCGCGATCGGGGTCTATTCTTCCCTGCACTACTACGACGGAAATCCGTCCGCGGCCAACCAGAAGTTCCGGGAGAGCTACAAGAAGGCCTACGGCAGCTATCCAGACGTAATCGCGGTACAGGGCTACGACGCCATGCACGTGGCATTCAAGGCCATGGAGGCCATCAACGGCAAGGTGGACGACCCCGAGGCCTTCATCAAAGCCGTGCGGGCGGTCAAGATGACGGCCGACGAATCGCCCCGCGGCCCGTTCTTCTTCGACAAGTTCGGCAACCCGATCCAGAACATCTACATCAAGAAGGTGGTCAAGAAGGATGGCATGCTCATGAACGAGGCCATCAAGACCTACACCAACGTCTCCCAGTTCGGTCCCTACGCCGACATAGCCGAGAAGTACATGGCCGCGCCGGCAACCACCCGCGACTATCCCCCGGGAGACAAGGAGGAGTATTTCAAGGAGATCACCAAGTACTTCGGGCAGGATTATGTGGATAACCTCAAAAAGAACGGCGGCTGGAAGTAATCGCCGGTAACGGATGATAAACCATGGCAGCCATTGGGTCCGATAAGCGGCCGGCCTTGAGCCTGACCGGGGTTTCCAAGTCCTTCGAGGGCATCGAGGCGGTGGTGAACGTCGACATGGAAGTCGCCACCGGGGAGAGCCGGGCCCTGATCGGGCCCAATGGCGCCGGGAAAAGCACGCTGTTCAATCTCATCACCGGGGAGATCCCGCGGGACAAGGGGCGGATCCTCATTCACGGCCAGGATGTCACGCATGATCCGGTCCGACGACGTATCGAATTGGGGATGGGGCGGACATACCAGAGCTCCAACCTGTTCATGGAGATGACCGTGCGGGAGAACCTGTTCCTTTCGGTCTGGAAAAAAGGCCGCCCGCCCGCCGGACGGCTGGCCACTCTCTTCCGGGCCTGGAGCGGCTACCACCGCCAGCTCGTCATGGTGGAGGAGGTAGCCGGCAAGGTCGGACTGAAGGACAGGCTCGACGTCCCGGTGTCCGAACTGTCCCATGGCGAGCACCGCCAGTTGGAGTTGGGGCTGACCCTCGGGCACGAGCCCACCATGCTCCTGCTGGACGAACCCATGGCAGGACTTTCGGCCAACGAGCGGACGTTCATGACCAATCTCATCATGGGGCTGCGGGGGTGGATCACCATCCTCATCATCGAGCACGACATCGATATCGCCTTCAGGGTCGCCGAGCGGGTTTCGGTGCTCCACCAAGGGAGCATAATCGCCGAGGGGTTGCCGGCCGAAGTCCGAGCCAATCGCCATGTACAGGAGATATACACCCTCAGCCTGAAAGCCAACGGCCACTCCCATGTCTGAATCGATCCTGAATATCTCCGGTCTGAACGCCTTTTACGGCAAGAGCCACGTTCTGCAGGAGGTCAGCCTCTCCGTCAACCCCGGCGAGCTGGTGGTGGTGGTCGGCCGTAACGGCATGGGCAAAACCACCCTCCTCAGATCCATCCTCGCCTTTCCCCCGGTCCGAAGAACAGGATCCATCGTCTTTGCCGGGAGAGAAACACTACCCATGGCTCCCCATACCATCGCCTCCCTGGGGGTCGGCTACGCACCGCAGGGTCGGCTCCTCTTCCCCTCCCTCAACGTGGAGGAGCACCTCCGGCTGGCCGGTTCCCGGCAGCCAAAAGGCTCGCAGTGGAACATCGGGGCGATGTACGAACTGTTTCCGGAGATCAAACGGCGGGCCAAAGTGGGAGGCGGAAGACTGAGCGGCGGCGAGCAACAGATGCTGGCCGTGGCGCGGGCCCTCATGTCCAACCCCTCACTGCTCATGATGGACGAACCTTCCGAGGGGCTGAGCCAGTTGGTCATAAAGCGGCTGGAAGACACCTGCCGTCGCCTGATCTCCAGTGGAATGGCCATCCTGCTGGTCGAACAGAACCTGGAAATGGCTCAGACCCTGGCCGACAGGGTCTACGTCTTCCTCAACGGCCAGGTGGCCCTGGAAGATTCCGGCGAGGGTTTCCGGTCCGACCTGGAGAGAATCGGCGCCTACCTCGGTGTTTAGACTCGATGAGCAACCCTCTCCATCCCCGTCCGGGCTCCGCGAAAGATTTCCCGCTCGCTGAAAAACCGGCCGTATGCTCTCAACCGCCGTTCCGCTTCAGCCAGTAGGCAGCCATCTTGGCGAACACCTCCTGGGGGTTGGGGGACGTGGTGCCGCCCCTGAATTCACGGTAGAGGGTGGCGACGTTGGCGACGATCCGTTCCGAATCCGTCCACACC
Organism: uncultured delta proteobacterium; assembly: GCA_963826125.1. GTDB lineage: Bacteria > Desulfobacterota > Desulfarculia > JACQYL01 > CAWGVV01 > CAWGVV01. The sequence goes on from CAWGVV010000002.1 coordinate 1,088,978, forward strand.
GCGTAATCCTTGAGGCGGATGTCCGCCACCGCTTCGTCCTCCGTGAGTCCCGCCTCGTATCGCTTGGCGGCTTCGTCGCGGACGTATTCCATGTATCCCTTGATCGCCTCCACTCCGCTCCGGCCGGAGATTGGCCCGTGACCCGGCACGAACACTTCCGCTCCCGATTGCAGCAGCAGGTCGCACCCGTTGATCCAGTTCGCCACGGGACCCGCCCACATGATCGGCGTTCCCCCAATGAACAGGATGTCGCCGGTGAAGATAACGGACGCATCCGGAATGTGGACCACGAGATCGCTTTTGGTGTGGGCCGGGCCGACGTCGATGAGCCGTACCTCCCGTTCCCCGACCTTGATGTCCAGCCGCTTCTCAAAAGTGCGGGTGGGCCGGACGGCCGTGATGTTGTCGAAGTGAAATTTTCCGAAACAGTGTTCGAGGTACTTTCCGGCAGGCCCCATTTTACCGGCGTTGCTCATCATCTCAGCCAGCCTCCGGGGAGGCATCTCCGCCATTTCCCGCGCGCAGGTTCCGGTGGCGATGATTTCGGCTTCCGGCAGCAATTGGCACCCGTTGTAGTGGTCTCCATTGGGGTGGGTAATCACCAACTGGTCGACGGATTCCGACGCAGGCACGGCTTCGCGCATGGCTTCGAGCATTTCCCCGGTGAGCGTCAGGTCGAACAGGGTGTCGATCAAAAGCGACCGGTTGCCGCCGACCACGAGCCCCGCGTTGCTCAACCCCCAGGTCCCGTCCGGCTGAAGGTAGGCGTACACACCGCTCCCGACTTCCTGCAGTCCCTTCCGGAATTCGAACGTTCTCATCGATCCTCCCCTGTATAAACGTTGCTTCCTTTTGTGGCGGCAATACTCCCGAACCGCGTCTTGCGATCGAATCAACGTGGAATGGCCGGTCTCCCGGCGGCTCCCTATTATTATTGGGATCCCATGTGCCTTATGTACGCCGTGATCCCGTCCATGCAGAGCTGCACGGCCACCACCGCCAGCAGAAGGCCCATGAGGCGCACCAGAAGCTTGAATCCCGAGGTGCCGAGAGCCCCCGATATGGGGCCGGATTTGCCCAGCACGACCCAGGCGACCATGCAATTCGCCCATATCGCGCCAAGGAGTACGAGGACGTGGATCAGTCCGCCCGGTTTGGCTGCCAGCACCAGCACCGAGGTGATAGTGCCGGGCCCCGCCAGCAGGGGAATGGCCAGCGGCACGATGGAGATGTCCTCCTTTTCGATGCCCGCCAGTTCTTCCTGAGGCGATTCCCGCGTGTAGACCCTCCGCGCCTGGAGCATCTGCATGGCGATAACGAACAGGATGATGCCGCCCGTCACCTGCATGGCGGGAATGGTGATGTGGAAAAAAATCATCACCTGATTGCCCGCCAATGCAAAGCCGGTCAGCACGAACCCGCTCACGATGCTCGCCGTGCGGCAGATGGACCGCTTCTGCCCGGCCGTGTTCCCGGCGCTCATGGCAAGGTAGAGCGGCATCACCCCCAACGGGTCCATGACTACGAAAATCGTGACGAATGCCGTGATGAATTCACTGACCATGACCAAAAACCCGTTCGGAAACGCTATCCTTGCTGTTGAGGGAACGGTAAAATGGAACGTCCTCCGTCCTCACCGATCGGGATCAGTTCTCGGCGTTGTCTTCTTCCACCGCCGCGAGCAGATCGTCGTAAAGGGAAGGTTCGGAATAGAGCACCCGGTTCCAGGAAGCGATCTGCGTGGTGTTCTCCTCCGACTTGCACCGTTCCCAGGCGGCGCCGATGAAGTCCCGGAAATACTCGGCGGTGAGTTCCTCGGCGTGCCGTTCGTACACCAGGTCGTTCACTTCGGCGTCGTCGCTGTAGCTCTTGATGAAGCGACGGGCGTTACGGATGTAGGAATGCTTGATCATCCCCACCAGCGCGTCGTCCAACGGAACGCGGGATGACCGCATGTAGTTGAAGAAGAACCGGGCGATGTCGATAACCATGCGGTGCAACCCCTTGGACGGATCCTCCAGGGACATGGCCTGGTGCTTGTGCTCGTAGTTGCGGGCCAGCCCGATCTGCGCGATCTTGCTGATGGCCAGGCGGTCGTACACTTCCGACAGGGTGCTCACCTCCAGCCCCCAATCATAGGCGATGTTGATGGTCCTGGCCAGCCGCGTGTGCAGGCTGAACTCGCCGGCCAGGGGATAGGCGAAGGCCCGATGGTACCAGAAAAATTTCGCCAGGTCGTCATAGCGCTGTTCCTGCATGATCTGGCCCATGGTGTCCACGAAGGGGACCACGAACAGCCGGGTCACCCTGCCTTTCATGGTGCGTTCGGTGGGTGAGATACGGGGATAGAACCCCTTGCAGAACTGATAGTCGTTGTTGGGATTGGCGGTGGGTTCGACGAGCCTGCCGAGAAATATGCGGTCGTAGGTGAGCACGTCGCAATCGTGCAGGGCCACTACGTCCGAATCGTCCCGGGCGAAGAGGTAGCCCAGGGCCAGCCATACCGATTGTCCTTTTCCCTTGTCCCCCACCGGGATCTGAGCTTCCTCGATCTTGCGCAGGATGGACTGCATGCGCGGCCCGTCCACCCAGACGATTTTCACTTCCCGCCCCCGTTTCTTCAGGTGGCCGAAAAAGTCCTTGGCCTCCTTGAACCGCTGCCATTCCCCGGTGCCGCCCAAGGCCACCACCACGTGGTGCAGGTAGTTCACCTGATTGATGTTCTCCACGATGTTGTCCAGCACGTGGGGTACCGACAGCTCCGAATAAAGGCAGGGCAGCAGCAGGCTGATCCGTACGTGGCGGGCGTAGTGTTCCAGTTTTTGTTCAAGATTCTCCAGGTATTTCCGGGTATCGAAAATCTCGTGGAGGCCGTGCAACGTGGTGATGATTCCTTCCTGATGAAAATCGACCATACCGTTGTCCTCCTGCTCTGGTGGGAGGGATTCCTCAACCGGGGAATTCCGGGGCGAAACGGGGGAGAAGGAACCGTCCTTTGCAGGTCGGCCTTCATTGTTCCTACAATGAAGGGAAAACCCGAAAAGGTCAACTGTACCCGCCGGTACTGTCGTGGAGCTACCACGCGGGCGCGGGGAGGTTCCGAAAAGGGGAGAAGAAACCATTCGTGTTCAGGGAGATACCCGTATATCCGCGGATATATCGTCCGGGGAAACCCCATCCGGTCGCACGGGGCGACGCGGCAAAACCGGAGAAGTCCGACATCGCCCGCAACGCTGGACATTCCTCCGGGGATATCCATGTTTAAGGGTAAGAATATCGAACACAGCGGTTGAACGCACATTCGAAGGAGGGCGAGTCATGGCTGAAACCACACTGCTACGGAATTACTTCACCATGGTGGGAGACGACATGGGAAACGTATATCGATGCCCGAACGACGCGGTACGGGATGCAATGCAGCCGCGAAGGGAGGAGTTGCGGTTTTGTACCATGGAGGAGCACAGAACGTGGCCGATACATGTCGGATGAAAGCGCGATGTGCGGAGAAGGCGATGAACGATACAATAGGGATACGCGAAGCATTTATCCCTCCCCGTGTGGCCCGGCAGGGTTCCTGCCGGGGATGCGGGACGGAAAGGACCGGGTAATGTTCCGTTGTCCGATCGATGTGGAGCGAGGGAGAAGGTATCATGGCACGAAAAAATTCGTACAGCAAATATGAACACCAACTGGTTCCTGCTTTCAGGGAAAGGATGGACCAGGCGGAATCCACGGAGGACGTGAAGAAGTTTTTTGTCTACACCGTACAGGAACTGTTTAAAGACGTATTCGGCGACAGCGTGGAAGTTGCGTACGACGATGTAGTGCTGACGCCCGGAGATCAATCACACTACCGGATAAAGGAGGAGATTTTGCGATCCGAGCCGCTTATCTCAACGTGCAGGAATTCGGACCTGCCGGACGTTCTTTCACGATTGGCCGAAAGCGCGGTGAATCGTTACCGCCACTTGGATAAAAACCCCGAGAAAACCGAACTGAAAATAAGGATGCGCCCGAGATGATGTTTGCGCTCCCCCCGGGGAGTGCCGGCGGGAGCGGACGCGTTCTGCAACTGCCTTTTACAGGCCGGGAGGATGATCATGGATAAAACCGTTTCAACCCATTTGCACGAAGCCCGTCCCTTTCGCCGCAATGCCCTCGCGTCCACTCTTGCACCGACGGTTCATAGAAAAACAGTGGAAGTGGTTCTCAAGTGCGACTCCAAGGGCACCGAGGAGGCGGTGATCGAACGGCTGGAAACCGTCCACAACGATGAGTACGAAATAGGCGTGATCCATGCGGACATCGGCGACGTGTCCAAATCGGACATCGACATGGCCATGACCGGAAGCAGGCTGGTGATCGGGTTCAACGTGGGTATTATGCCCAAAATGGAACAGTTCTCCAAGGAGCACGGAGTCGAGGTAAGGTTCTACGACGTGATCTACCGGCTGACCGAGGACCTCCAGGCCATTCTGGACAGTCTGATCGAGCCCGACGAGCCAGAAACCGTCACCGGACAGGCCAAGATCATCGCCCTGTTCAAGGGCGGCCGAAAAGATACGATCATCGGTTGCCAGGTAATGAACGGAAAATTGAGCGTCGGCGATTCCTTTCGCATCATTTCCGCCATGGGCCCCATCTACGAGGGAACCATCGAGTCGATGCACATCGAAAAAGATGCGGTCACCGAAGGCAAACGCGGGGAAAACGTGGGAATCAAGGTCGGAGAATTCCGGAAAGCCAAGGTCGGCGACTTGGTGGAGTGCTATGAAAAACCGAAACGCCAAGGGAAAAAGCCTTGGAACCCGCGAGGAGGAATCCACCGGCTCGTGCAATAATTTCCCGTCCTTCTCATCCTCCGGAACCTGAGAGTACCTATTCCGCAGCATGGATCCGCCGCGGGAAAACGGCAGATTTCACGGCTCATGCCGCCCAATTGTTTCCGAATCCTTTTCCCCATGCGATTCTCGTCCTTCCTTTCCGTTTCCCGGCCCTCCTGTTTGGCGCAGGAAGATCTTGTTTTTTTTCCCTTTCCGCGTATGATGTTTGTTTTTGAAAACGAGCCGCTCTCGCTCCGGTTAAGAAAGGACAACAACCGAATGGAACATGCATATATGCCGGAAAGTTCCCGGCCACTTATAGATTTGAAGGAAATTTCCCTCTGGAGGGATCGCCCGCTCCTCTCCGACATCTCCTGGAGAGTGGAACGCGGCCAACACTGGGTGGTGCTGGGAAGAAACGGCGCCGGGAAAACCTTGCTGCTGAGGATTCTGGCCGGGTACCTGTGGCCCAGCAGGGGAGATGTGTGGGTGTTGGAGCAGCGCTTCGGCCGGGTCGATTTGCGCGAGCTGCGCAAGGACATCGGCTGGGTTTCGGCGTCCCTGGCCGAACGGATTCCCCCCAACGATACCGTGCGGGAAGTGGTCCTTTCCGGAGCCTTCGCCACTTTCGGCCTGATGCACAAGCCGTCGCGCCGTCTGGAGGAAGAGGCAGCGGAACTCATGCACAACATGGGGCTCGACCTCATGAAGAACTCGCATTTCACGCACCTTTCGGCCGGAGAAAAACAGCGGGTGCTGATTGCGCGCAGCAGCCTCCCCCATCCGCACCTTCTCATTCTGGACGAACCCTGCACGGGACTCGACCTCGCCGCCCGTGAAAGCTTGCTGGCCCAGATCAATCGAATGGCCACCGACCCGCAGGGCCCCACGATGATCATGGTGACGCACCGGGTGTCGGAAATCATGCCCGGCTTCACTCACGGTTTCCTCATCCACCGGGGAAGCTGCGCGGCTTCGGGTCTTCTGCCGGACATCATGACGGACGACTTGCTGAGCCGGACCATGGAAATCCCCGTTCACGTCGTACGCAACAACGGCCGCTGGCAGGTTCAGGTCATATAACCCCGCAAAGAAGATTGACCCGCGGAAAGGTCCGGGGAGCCGCGACTCCCCGGACTCTCCGCCGATAAATCCCTATCGAACACCGCTTCAGCCCCTCCCACCGACCGCTTCCTGGTGGAAATCCACCGCAAATGGTATAATAGTATTCAATCGCAGGCACACCCGGTTTCCCTTCAACTTGCCCTCCCCGACTGATACCGAACGTTTCGGCGCGGAATCCAAAAATTCCCGACAAAAAGAAAAGGTTGCGTATCATGGCGTCATCATCAGTACCGCTGGAACAGATCGATGCGTACCGCTGGCGCATTCCTCAAACCGGTAAGATGCGCGTGCCCGGAGTGGTGTACGCGAGCAAGGGAATGATAAGAAGCATCGCCGCGGACGAGAGTATCCAGCAGGTCGCCAACGTGGCCCAGTTGCCCGGCATCGTGAAATACTCCCTGGCCATGCCCGACGTCCATTCCGGGTACGGGTTCCCCATCGGCGGGGTGGCCGCCTTCGACCTGGAGGAAGGGGTAATCTCACCCGGCGGGGTCGGCTACGACATCAACTGCGGGTGCAGGCTCGTGACCACCGGTCTCAAGCAGGAGGAAATCGGCGACCGGATCAAGGAACTCACCACGGAACTGCACCGCGTCATTCCCGCGGGAGTGGGCTCCATCGGGTACCTTCGGCTTTCCAAACAGGACATCCGCAAGGTGCTCACCAGGGGAGCGCTCTGGTCGGTGGAACAAGGGCTCGGCGAGCGGGCGGACCTGGAGCGCACCGAAAGCGGGGGTTGTCTGGACGGCGCCGATCCGGACACAGTGAGCGAACGGGCGCTGCAACGCGGGTTCAATCAGCTCGGTACCCTGGGATCGGGAAACCATTTCCTGGAAGTGGGAGTGGTGGAGGAAATTTTCGACGAAAAGGCCGCACGGGCATTCGATCTGTTTCCGGGACAGGTCACCGTGTTCATCCATTCGGGGTCGCGCGGGCTGGGCCATCAGATTTGCGATGACTATCTCCAGGTGATGGCCAAGGAGACGAAAGCGTCCCGCATCGAACTGCCTGATCGCCAACTGGCCTGTGCTCCGCTCAAAAGCGACGCCGCGCGCCGCTACCTTGCCGCCATGGCCTGCGCGGCCAACTATGCCTGGGCTAACCGCCAGGCCCTCATGCACTGGACACGGGAGGTGTTCATGAAGACGTTGAACCTCTCCCCGCGCTGGCTCTACATGAATCTGCTCTACGACGTCTGCCACAACGTGGCCAAGCTGGAAACCCACACGGTGGAGGGGAAAACGCAGCGGCTGTGCGTACACCGCAAGGGCGCCACCAGGGCCTTTCCCCCCGGCCACCCGGAAGTCCCGGAACCGTACCGGGAAGTGGGCCAGCCGGTGCTCATCCCCGGCGACATGGGCCGCGCGTCCTACATTCTGGCGGGCACCGAAAAGGCCATGGAAGAAACGTTCGGTTCGACCTGCCACGGAGCCGGACGGCTGTTGAGCCGGACCCAGGCCATCAAGAAGGCCAAGGGAAGGGCTATCGCCCGTGAACTGGAAGACAGGGGAATCTACGTGCACGCGGCGGGCAAGCACACCATGGCCGAAGAAATGCCGGAAGCCTACAAGGACGTAAACGAAGTGGTGGAGGTTGCCCACGGGGCGGGCATTTCACGCAAGGTCGCGCGGCTGCGTCCGTGGGGCGTGGTGAAGGGGTGAAGAAGCTTCGCCATTCCGGGGAGAGCTGTACCCGTTATATTACCAAGGATCAACAGCTCCCCCCTTGCCCCCGTCATTGAGGAGGGTTTCGATAAGAGTATGGAAAAGGCATAAATGCGGGGGAATTTCTTCCCCCGCGCGTCCTGCGGGAGATTTCTCGCTACGCTCGAAAGACATCCACTCGCATACTATTATGCTGATATCAATAGCTTAAAGGTTTTGAGGGCGGGCGTGGGGGGGAAGTTTTTCTAAAAGTTCCCCCCCACAAGCAAAAACCAACAGCCTAACCATCAAGATTGATAATGAAGGTGGCGAATAATGACGGACTCACTTATGACGGCACTCGAGAAAGTTCGTTCCGGTGTTGGACAAGGCAGCGTTTTAGAGCAGATCGACAAAATCTATCGTAAACAGCAGCGGATTAACCTATTTGAAATGCTCGAAAAGCTCGACAAAAGGGAGATAGAAAATTTTCCGGTCGTTCTCTATAAACATATTCCTCAAAACGGAAAAAAAACGCCGGCGTTATTGCGCTTCCATCTTCCGCTTTGGAAAAATCATGATGAAATTTTCTGGCAATCCCTCGGAGATTATATCATTCTCGCAGTACACCGGGTGAAAGATTTGGAATTCGATAGGGTAAGAGGCCGGATGAAGGTGGAATATTTTGCCAAGGTGAAAGGACGAATAAAGCATCCGGAAGACGTACAGAAGATCATCCAAAAAATCGCTTACCTGGTGGACACTGAAGCTTTGCCGACAGACTTCACTCGCTTCCGGCGAATGACGGAACGACGTGGCAGTTTGGGCGAGATGAGCAAAGAACAGGCAGCAATAATCGGAGCGGCGTTGAAGTTCGTATGAAATAAAGTAGGAAACGAGCGGAGACATTATATCCGGTCGGCAAAGAGGCGATTTAAAAATCCGGACTAACCGGCAGGCTGTTTCTTGCTACGGCCTGCACCGCCAACGACAGGGCTTGTTTCGCTCTCTAACAACAGCGAAACCAAGCACAGGCGAGGGCGCCTGTGCTCCACGGATTCGGTTTTGACCGAACGGTCTGCTTGTGTGGCACAGCCGCCCCGGCTGTGCAATGTCATTCACTTTATCCTCGTTACCAAGTTGCACTTGGTAACGGTTCCCCCATAGGGAGCTTGGCTCTTTGCCGGGAAGGGATTTGAAATGAAATCCCCTCCCGCATCATTTCACTTTTTGATCTTCCCCAACTCTTCCCACAGGGTCACCAACGAGAAGAAATCCCAATCTCCCTTTCCGGCGGCTTTCATGGCGCCCAGGTACTGGCGCACCAGCGCGGTCACCGGCATGGGCATGTTCAGGTCGCGGCCCACGTTCATGGCGATGTCGAAATCCTTGGCGATCTGCGAAACGGTGAACTGCGGGGGAAAATTGTCTTCCCTGAGCATCGGGGTTTTGTGGGCGATGAGCGGCGAACACACCGTGGCGGCGTTGATGATGTCCAGCAACGCGTTCCGGTCCAGCCCTCCCCGCTCGCCGAAGGCGAGGGCTTCGGCGGTCATGGCCGACGTTATGCCCACCAGGAGGTTGATGGTCAGCTTCATGTAGCGCGACTGCTCTTCTTCCCCCAGGTGGAAGTGTTTGGCTCCCATGGCGCCGAAAACGGAACCGCAACCGTCGTAGGCATCCTTCGGTCCGGACACGAGAATCATGAGCTGGCCTTTCACCGCGTGGGGCGTGCTCCCCACCACCGGAGCGCGCAGAAACTTCACGCCCTTCTTTCCCGCCGCGTCCGCAACTCTCGAAGAAGCGCTCGGGGAAACGGTGCTCATGTCGATATAGATCAGTCCGGGACGGGCTCCTTCCAGAATTCCCTCGGGACCCAACGCCACATCGTGAAGCGAAGTGTCGTCGTAGACCATTGAGATGACCACTTCCGAATCGGCCGCCAGCGCACTCATGGACGTCGCTACTCCGGCCCCGGCCTTGCGCAGTTCCTCCGTCTTGGCCGCGGTCCGGTTGTAGACGGTCACCTGAAATCCCGCCTGCAGCAGGTTTTTGCTCATGGGTGTTCCCATCTTGCCCATCCCGACGAACCCGATCTTCCGAATGTCACCCATCCCGTTTCCCCTTTACGCATTGGAGGAAAAATCTGAAAAACGAAGCGAAGAACTCCAGATTACACCGCGCTGCGAAAGCGGTCAACAGAACAGCAGCGCACGGCGGACAATCAGTGAAACAACCGGGAGAGCACGATATGCCGGTAATCGGGGGAAACGTGGAAGGACGTCCGGAAGACGTCGGCGTATTCGCTCCCCGCCGCCTCGCCTCCGTTGATCGTCTCCACCACGACGTTCCGGACCGGCTCGAACCGGCGATCGAGCAGATGGTGCAGGAACCCGAGGTATTCCTCCATGCGGGGATCGTCCGGAGGAACGCGGAAGGTGATGTCCCGGCCCGTGCGCTTGGAGATCACCACCGGGTCGGACCCCCGGAACACCAGGTGAGTAGTCGGCAACCTTCTGGGGAGCACCCCTTTGAGTCCCGGCAGCCCCGATCCGCACAGCGAAGCGGGATCGGCGCCGTTCATCCAGAAAACGGGGTCTTTCGGCCGGCGGTTCGCGACGCCTTCGGCCGGCTGGCCGTCCTTCTCGGAAGGTCCGCGTCCGCGGGCCTGGTCGAGCAGCAGCCGGAACGCCTGATGGGAAATGAACTGCGGCCCCGGAATGCCGTGAAAGAAATAGCCGGAGAGGACTTCGCCCGAAAGCTCCATCAGCCGCAGCCCCCGGAACACCTCCGACCAGCGGAACGGCGGGAGTTCCGCACTCGTCAGTTCGCGAAACAGGATGCCGTAGCGATCCAGCAGCAGCCGCGCCCTGTCCTTCCGTCGTTCCTCGGTTTCCAGGGGATCGTCGTTCGGTTCGGGTTTGCGCAACGGGTACCAGGAACCGGCGGAAGGCAGGGTATTCCTCCAGCGGGAGAACGCGCTCCTTGCCCCGCGCCGCCGGGAGCCCGCCTGCATTTCTTCCGCCACGTCCGCCGCCGCAGGAACGGAAAAACGGTTCAGGATTCCCTTCCGCAACGCCTGAAAGGTATCGTTGGACACCTCGCCCCGCCATACACCTTCCCAGAGAAAGCCGTTCAGTTCGCGGGAAGTGAGTCCGGAGAAACGCTGAAGCGCGGAGAAATCGTATTTGCCTTCGCGGCCGGGAAACACCTTGAGCAGCCCGGTATCGTCGCCCGCCGCCGGTGCTTCCGTCGGACGTTCTTCCCGGAGGAGGTCCAAGTCGGCGTCGAAGGAGAACGTCACCTGTTGTTTGGCCGTGCCGAGCCAGTGGAGGTCGGTTTCCCGCAGAATCGAGTCGAGGACGGACGGATCGTACGACTTCAAGCGCGCGGGCAGGATTTCCGACTCCCACAGATGGGCGGGGGCGGGGTAGCATTCGAGCTGCTCGATGCGGTGAAACAGCGCATCCTCGTCCTGTCCGGGGTCGACGATCCCCTGCACCCGGGCCACAAGGAAGGGAATTTCAGTCGCGGGAAGCGTTTCGAACCGGGGCCTCGCCTCGGCGCGCGCCCGCCGGAGCAAAATCTCGAAATTCCGGCTGTCACATACGGTATCTTCTTCGGCTTCCCGCACCAAACGGCCGGAAACGATACCGCCCCCCTCCAGCAGTTCGTCGAGTCCGGCGCGCAGCACTCCCCGTTCGATTCCCAGTGTGAGGCGGACGAATTCCTCCGAACGGGGACCGTAGAAGGAGAGCCATTCCCCCAGGAGCCATGTCGGGTCTCCTTCCTCCGTTTCGTCCCCGGGCAATGCAATGGCAACGGCCGATGATCCCCTGTGGGATCCGAATTCCCGCACGCCGACGGTTGCCCCGCCCGCGGAAAGAGCGGCCACGATCCGGGACGCAAATTCCAACGGCGCCACCAGCGGACGATCCGCCGCTTCGACCTCCAGGACGACGATCTTTTCCCCGGCCGGGCCGGCGATCATACCGTCCGCGTCCGTACCATCACGCCGCATGGCCGCCAGGAGTTCATCCCATTCGTCCAACGGGATGAGCAGCCGCTCCTTGACCCATTCAATAAGTTCGGTCGGGGCGTCGGGAGGGTAGCCCGGTTCGAGCCTCATGCGCTTTCGTTCGAACTGCTCCACGATTTCGGGCGGTACGCCCGGCCGCAAGCCGGGGCTGAACACCACGTCCCGCAGCAGGGTGTCGCTCATGCGCGACATTCTGGAGTCGGCCGGTTCGTCGCTCATGTAGACGTAGGAATTGACCTGGGCCCAGGACATGGTGCGGGCGAAAGGGCTGGGCAGGACAGTGTACGCGTCGGACCGGGAGATGTTCCCCGCTTCCATTTCCGCCAGCACCTGCCGCAGTCCGTCCATGTCGAATTCGTCCTGCAGACAGGAACGCCACGCTTCAAGGAGGATCGGGAAATCCTCGTACCCGCTCACCGCTTCCTGGAGCTTTTGCGACCGCAGCCGGCTCATCCACAACGGCATCCGTTCGTTCATCCTGGTTCTGGACAGCAGCAGGGCGCGGCCCGCGCTTTCCCTGAACCGGGCGCCGAAGAAGCCGGACCCTTCGAGTCGGCCGCGCAGCATGCGGTCCACGTTGCCGCTGGTGACGAGAGAAAGGAGTTCGTCGCTCCTTACCTCGTGGGGTAGCACCAGCACGATGCAGTCGTTGCCCGGAAACACTTCCGGCCGCTTGCCGAACTTCCGTTCCCACGCTCCTTCCAGGGCCAGCGCATACGGTTTGTTGACCCGTCCTCCCCACATGGTGTGGATGACGATCTGGTTGCCCGGGGCTCCCCCCGGCCCGGCGTTCACGTACTCCACCAGCAGGTGGTGGCGGTGCGGCAGGGAAGAATGGGTATCTTCCCTCTGTTCGCGCAGGTAGCGCACCAGATTTTGCGCGGCTGCCGGTTCCAACCGATGCTCCTCTTCCAGCACTCGGAGAAAATCGGGGTCGTCCAGCCGGTATTCCGCCTCTTCCAGGAACCGTCCGATCAGCGTGGAAAAATGAAAATCGCGATAGTATCCCTCACCCCGCCAGAAGGGAGGTGCAAGGGCCTGGGGGTTGCCGGGCACCACGAACACGTCGTTGTGGGTGATCCGCCGGACCTTCCAGTTCTGCGTGCCCAGGGTGAACACCTGGCCCACCCGCGTTTCCCAGACGAACTCTTCGTCCAGTTCTCCGATGCGCGAGCCGGTTTCGTCGTGCCGCAGGTGGAAGTAGCCCCGGTCCGGGATGACTCCCCCCGAAGTGTAGAGCGCCAGGAGTGCGCCTTTGCGCGCCTGCACGGTATTGTCCGTGCGGTCGACGGATATCCGGGGGTTCAGCTCGCGTACCCGCGTGCCCGCGTACCTGCCGGCCAACATGGCCAGCACCAGGTCGAACTGTTCCCGAGGCAGGCCTCGATAGGGATAGCTGCTCCTCAGCAGGCCGTAGAGATCGTCGATGTTCCACACTTCGGTGCCGGTCATGGAGACGATCACCTGGGCCAGCACGTCCAGGGGGCCCCGGACCGCTCTCGATTCCTCGATGTCTCCCGCCGGTACGGCCGCCGCCAGCACCGCTGCTTCCAGAAGGTCGTGATCGTGCGTGGGGAAAAAGACGGCGCTGCTCGCTTCCCCCACCCGGTGGCCCGCTCTCCCGATACGCTGCACGGCCGAGGACACCGAGGGAGGCGATTGGATCAGGACCACCTCGTCCAGCGCTCCGATGTCGATGCCCAGCTCCAGGGAATTGGTGGCCACGATGGCCTTGAGTTCCCCCTGCTTGAGTTTCTGCTCCACCTCGTTCCGGAGTTCGCGGGAAAGGGAGCCATGGTGGGCGTAGGCCACGGTGCGGTGTTCCCCTTCGTTGATCTTACGGGTGATCTTTTCGCACAGCCGCCGGCTGTTGACGAAGAAGAGCGTGGACCGGTTGCGCCGGATGATCGACCGGCACTCCTCCGCCACCGGGTCCCAGATCGACTGTTCGCCCTCGCGCCGGGGAAAACGCACGGTCACGTCGTAGCGCTTCTTCACCTCCGAACGGATTACGGCAACCGGGCGAACCGTACAGCGCGGACCATAACGGTCTCCCTCCACCCGGCAGCCGCCCAGGAATTCCGCCACCTCTTCAAGGGGCCGGACGGTAGCTGACAGCCCGATCCGCTGAAATTCACCGGCAAGCGGGGTCAGCCGCTCCACGCCGGTAATGAGGTGAACGTCGCGCTTGGTGCCGAGCACCGCGTGGATTTCGTCCAGAATGACGGTGGAGACGGTGGGAAGCATGCTCCTCCCGCCGCGGGAGCTGAGCAGCAGGTTGAAACTTTCCGGGGTGGTGATGAGGATTTCCGGCGGCCTGCGCAGCATGCGCCGGCGGTCTTCCTGGGGGGTGTCGCCGCTTCGGGTGAGGACACGGATGTCGGGGAACGGCTCCCCGTGCCGTTCGAAAATCTCCTTGAGCCCGGCCAGTGGAGCCAGGAGGTTGCGTCGGATGTCGTTGTTGAGGGCCTTCAGGGGCGAAATATAGAGGACGCCGGTGCACCCCAGAGGAGCGCGGCCGGTGATGAATGCATCAATGGCCCAGAGGAAGGCGGTGAGCGTCTTGCCGCTGCCGGTGGGAGCGGTGACCAGAACGTGCTCCCCATTTGCGATTTTCGGCCAGGCTTTTTCCTGCACCTCCGTGGGCGTGCCGATGCGTTCGCCGAACCACTCGCCCACCAGCGGATGGAAGCGTTCCAGTGCGGAGGATTCGCCCATTCTTCTCCCTCGGTCGTGTGCGGCGAACGGTGCCGGGTGGACGGTCAGGGTATCCGTCGGACGCGCCGGCGAATGGTTTTCTCGCCGGGTGCTCGCAACGGCGTAACATTCCGGGGGTTTACTACGTATCGACGAGCCAATGAGAAAACGTTCTCACCCCCTAACTGCTCGTTCTCGCGTATCCCCTCTCCTCCACCATCCCTCGACCAGGGGGGCTGACCGACGGCGGAAATCGGTGAGCCCCCTCCTCTCCAGCCGACGGCAACGGTATCTTATCACAGCGGCGGAGCCGCACGAGAGGGAAAAACAAAGGGTCGAGGGCGGGAATCTACGAAGAAAAATGCTGTCCCACGGAATACACGGGCCAGTAGGCGGCGATGGTGGTGCCTTGACCTTTCGCGGGTTTCAGCAGGAAATATCCTCCCGACGATTCCACCCGCTCCTTCATGCTGCCGATCCCCAGCCCCTTGGGAATGCCTTCAAGGGAAAGGGCGTCCTGCAGATCGAATCCCCGGCCGTTGTCACGTATCTCCAGATGAATTCGTTCCCCGAGGAGCTGAAGGGTGATAACCACGTTGCCGGCGTTGCTGTGCGTGGCGATATTGTTGAGCGCTTCCTGAACCACCCGATAGATGACCACCTTGAGGCTCTCCGGAATATCCTTTTCTTGCAGCGTGATCGACTTATGGATGTGGATGTTCTTATACGTTTCTTGAAATTCGCGGCAGAGCGAGGTAATGGTGGCCAGGATGCCGAGATGGTCGAGAACGGGAGGCCGCAGGCCGGAAATGATGGTCCGCAACTCGTCCAGGGCCTGAGCGGCGATGTCGCGAACCCTCTGCAGGGACTGGTGCACCGACGCCTCCGCCTGGACCTGCTCCTGGGTGTTCCCCAGCATGATGCGGATCAGGGCCAGGGTCTGGCCGATACCGTCGTGCAGGTCCCGGGCGATACGCGTACGCTCCTGTTCCTGGGCCGACAGCAGTTTGACAGAGAGAGAACGCAGCTCCCGTTCGGATCGTTCCAGTGCCCTTTTCGCCTCCCGGTCGGCGGTGAGGTCCATGCCGATCCCGATAATGGAGCCGTCGGACAGCCGCACGCTGGTCCAGGCGGTGAACAAGTCCCTTGTTCCCCCGACGCGGACGGGAAGGTCCCCCCATCCCGCGCCCACCCGAAATACCGTGTCCCGTACCTGTTCCTGAAACGAAAGGTCTTCTCCGCGTTCCTTCCGGGAGTACCCCATCAGCCGCTCGAATTCCCGATTCACCAGTTTTATCCGGCCGGAGGAATCATAGAAGCTGACCATCACGGGGATACGGTCCACCAGGGTTTGGAGAAGCTCGCGATGCTCATGGAGCACATCTTCGGTCATCTTGCGTTCTTCGATCTCCCCGTGCAATCGGGCGTTGGTCGCCGCCAGCTCGGCCGTGCGTTCCAACACTTTCATTTCCAGGTTTTCGTAAGCCCGTCGGAGACGCTCCTCGGCTTCCCTGCGGGGAGTGACGTCCACCGCGCTTCCCAGCAATGCCGGCATGCCACCGTATTCGATGCGGGTCGCGGCGTACTGCAACCACCGAAATTCCCCCGTTTTGGTCACCATCTTCACTTCGTCCCTCAGGTGGCGTCTCCACGGCCGGTTCTTGTGGCTGACGTTCTTTGAGGACCCGTTCCCGTTTTCCTGGAGGAAAAAGAGCCAGTAGGGGCGCGAACCGATTTCCTCCCGGGAGTATCCGGACATCTTCTCGCACGCCTGATTGGCATAGACCATTGAATCTCCCTGGATGATGAAAATGGCGACGCTCGTGGATTCCGCCAGCGCGTGGAAAATCTCCTCGCTTCGGGACAGTGCTTTTTCCGCCCGATTCTTGTCCGTTACGTCATGGATGATGGACAACAGCAACCGGCGACCGGCCTCCAGAACGGGACCGGAATGCACCTCCACGTCCCGAACCTCTCCATCGGCGAGCCGGTGCCTGAAGACGAAACGGGGGTTTCTCTCCTCTTCTTCCATCCGCATCAAACGGAGCATCTCGTCCTCGGGAAGGGTATTGATGTCCGTGATCCTCATTTTTTTCAAGTGTTCCCTGGGGCAGCCGTAGAATCGGCAGGCTGAGGGATTCGCGTCCACGATCTCGGCGGTGGCGGGATCGATGAGGAGCATTGCTGCATGGCTGCCGTTGAACAGATTGGCGTAGCGCTGCGACCGGTCGTTCCATTCCCCTTCCCGGCGCTTCAACTCCGCCACTTCCCCCTCGAGTTCCCGAATCCTTCTCTCCAGTCCGTCGGACGAAGGCTTTTCCTTCATGAAAGGTCATCCTCTCCGCATCGTTCCCGTCGGGAGATGCGTTGTTTGGGGATCGGCCGGACTTGAGGGTGGTAGTGCTTATGCGCCGTCGGGGTACTCAGTCATCGTCCGGGATGCGGAGGGACCGACGGGCGCAGCAATAAAAGGGCCACGAAAACCTATTTTATCCTCTTTTCTTTATTTTTAAAACTTTTTTTGCCTTTCGCGACTACCGCTTTTCCCGTTTCCCTTCCTCATTCTGCATAACGAGAAAGTTCGATAAGATTGCCGTCCGGATCGCGAAGGTAGACGGAATCCATGGAACCGAGCGCTCCTTCCCTCCCCACCGGCCCTTCGATGACGGCGACCCCGCAGGAACGCAGGTGCTCCATTGCCTCGTGCAGGGGTATACGGAGGATGAAGCAGAGGTCGGCCGACCCGGGAGTGGGATGCATCGATTTGGGTTCGAATTCCCTGCCCGCCCGGTGAAGATTGATCTTCTGGGTTCCGAAACGGAGCCCCTTCTTGCCGTCTTCGAACGTTATCTCCTCCATTCCCAGAGCCCGTGTGTAGAAATCGCAGGTCCGGGCGAGGTCGGCAACGGTCAGCACCACGTGGTCTATTCGTTCGATCATGATCGTTATCCCTTCTCCGCGAGCGGTTTGCGCGGAGTTCAGATGCTCTTGATTTCTTTCATCTGATCGTCCAGAGGTTTCGATTCCTTTTCCCTTCCCTGCTGTTTCAACCATTTTTTCAGCTCTTCCAGGTTCTTCTCCATCTGGGGAAGCACGTCCTCCTTCAGTTTTTTCCGGGTCTGCTCCCCCGCGTTCTTCAACTCCTCTCCCAGTTCGTTCATCTGCTTTTTGAGGTCCTTCGCCCATTCCTCCTTGGGAACGTCGCTCAGGTCCCGGAGAAAATCGTCCCACTTGCGCTGCAGGGCTTCCCCCCAGGCTTCCCACTTGCCGGAGCCGTTCACCACCGCACCGTCCGCGAGCGGGACTCCTCCCGGGCGCACGTCCACCATTTCGACCGCCTTGGCGCCGCCGCCCGCGGGGTCTTCCGTGATGACGAACCGTTCGGCGTCAGTGGCCGCATTCCGGAAGGATTCGTCGATGGACAGTTTTACGGCGAACACCCCGTCCTTCGTGTAGGTGACGCCCTTCACCTTTCCTATCCTGTTCCCGCGCCACAGCACGGAATCGCCTTTCTTGATCCCTTCCGCCTGTTTGAACTGCACGGTAAAACCCAAATCGTTCGAACACGCGGTGAACAACAGAAGCAGCAACAGGTATGGAACGGCCGCGGCCGCAACGGGCTTTTTCATCGGATCCCCCTCGTTCTTTTTAGGTGAATTATAGAAACCTTGGCCCTATGGGTGCAAGCCGTTGCACGGTTGCCGCCGGGACGGGGGAAACGGAGGCGATGCGCGGGAGCGGTGCGGCCACGAAATTCCCGGCGGTGGGTTGACGAAGGGCGGGGGCAGTGCCTATTCTGTTAGCTGATCGTCAATGACCTGCATCTATTGCGGAGGTGTTCCATGGGTGAAGCTCTGCTGAGCATCAAGAACAAACTGAACGAACTCACTACGCAGGTGGATTCCTATGTGAGTAAGCCGGGTGTGGAGGGAGAACTCATCGGCCCGGACGGAGTGCAAAAACTAGTGCAGTACATGGGCGCCACGGAAACGGGCGCCATGGGCATAATCGAGGTGTTCCTGACCGACGAAACCAAAACGGAAGCAGCATCCTGGAGTCAGGTGGAAAAGGATGAAATGGCCCGGACGGGTCTCCAGCTCTTCGACAAGGTGCAGGCGCTGGACCGCTTGATCGCACACCAGGGCGGAGACGACGAGGAAACCGTAGAACCCGGCACCCTCGCGGCATCGGGCCGATCGGCGGCCGGAGCGCTCATGCAGCTCCTGTGCGTCGTGCGGGGGTTCACGCAGCTCACCAACTTTTTCCTCATCGACGCCACTGTAGCCATCGTTTACATTATCCGGGACAAGATACAAAGGACGATTCACCTGTCCAAGGGGACCTACGGTGCCGTCCAGGAAGCATGGCGGCTGCGCTGCGGATAGGCCATCGTTTCGGAAGGTTCATCGCTGGTTCCGGGAAAGCATCCCTGCGGGGGATTGAACCGGACCGTTCGAGCTTCGATACCTCTCAACCAACAGCGAAATCCGTCGACGGGCAGGGTGGTCTCCCCGACGCACAGGCGAGGCGCCCGTGCTCCAAATAAATTGTCTTGGTGAAACGATCCGCTTGTGGAGCACAGCCGTCCCCGGCTGTGCAGCTTTCCGCTATCGCTCCAAATGACAAATCGCGGATAACTGTTTTTCCTTCGCGCCTTGCCACGCTGAAGGCGGGACTTATTTCGCTCGGCCCGAACGGTTTTCATTCCGTCTGACGAAAAAACGTTTCCCGAAATTCCCGGAAGAACTTCTCGAAAAAGGACCCCGACTACACTTCAGCCGGGTGACGTCCTCCATTGTCAGCTCCTCACGCGTTGCACCGCTTCCAGCCATCCGCGATAGAGTCGTTCGCTCACGGACGGGTCCATGTGCGGTTCGAACAGCCGGTCCCGTTGCCAGTGACCGCCGGCATCTTCCAGCGTCCCGTACAGTCCGGCCCCCAGCCCCGCCAGATAGGCCGCGCCCAGAGCGGTCGTCTCCGCGACCACCGGCCGCTCCACCGGCACCTGAAGGATGTCCGCCAGAAACTGCATGATCCAGTTGTTGGCCGCCATGCCGCCGTCCACCCGCAGACGCGCGGGCAAGGAGGCCCCATCGTCGGCCATGGCGTTCATCAGGTCTTTGGTCTGATAGCATACCGCTTCCAGCGCCGCCCGCACCACCTCCCTGATACCCGTGCCACGGGTGAGTCCGAGCAGGGCGCCTCTGGCGGTGGGATCCCAATACGGCGCTCCCAACCCCGTGAAGGCGGGCACCAGGTACACTCCTCCGGTATCGGGAATGCCGGCGGCGAGTTCCTCGGTTTCCGCCGCGTGGCCGATGAGGTGCATGGCGTCACGCAGCCATTGGACGGCCGCTCCGGCGATGAAAATGGACCCCTCCAGCGCATAGGTCGTCCGGCCACCCACCCGGTAAGCCACGGTGGTCAACATCCGGTTGCGGGAAGGAACCGGAACGTCCCCCGTGTTCAGCACCACGAAGCAGCCGGTCCCGTAGGTGCTCTTCATCATCCCCGGAGAAAAGCAGGCCTGGCCCACTGTTGCCGCCTGCTGGTCCCCGGCGATGCCGGTGACGGGAATGGGTTTCCCGAAAAGGCCGGGATCGGTGGACCCGAAATCCGCGGCACTGTCGAACACCACGGGCAGCAGTCGGGCGGGCACTCCGAACAGCTCCAGAAGATCGGCGTCCCAGCGGTTCGTGTGGATGTTGTAGAGCATGGTGCGGGACGCGTTCGTGGCGTCGGTGGCGTGAACCCTTCCACCCGTGAGCTTCCACAGGAGGAACGTATCGACGGTGCCGAACGCCAGGTCGCCGCGCTTCGCGGCTTCCCGGGCGCCCGGAACGTTGTCCAGAAGCCAGGCTATTTTCGTGGCGGAGAAATAGGGGTCGATCAGCAGTCCGGTTCGTTCCCAGATGGCGTGGTCGTGGCCCGCCTCCTTCAGGGAGAGGCACAGGTCGGCGGTGCGCCGGTCCTGCCAGACAATGGCGTTATGGATCGGTTTTCCCGTGGCCCGGTCCCAGATGATCGTCGTTTCCCGCTGGTTGGTGATCCCGATGGCCGCCGGTTCGATGTTCTTCCGCCGGCACTCCTTCAGCACCGCTTTCGTCACCCCGAAGGTCGTGTTCCAGATCGTTTCCGGGTTGTGCTCCACCCAGCCCGATTGTGGGTAGATCTGTTCGAATTCGCGCTGCGCCACGGCCAAAACCGCTCCGTTCCCGTCGAACAGAATGCTGCGGCTGCTCGTCGTTCCCTGGTCGATGGTCAGAATCGCCTGCGTGGAGTCCGCCAAGTGCCACCCCCGATCATTAAGATTTGCAGCGCACCCTGCTCCAAGGAAGAGCATTTTCATGTGAGGTCGGTTTCCCGCGAGTCGAGTTATCCACGCCGGGCCACTCCGCTCTCTCCCTGTTTGTGGCGCTCATGAACAATTCACTCTACCAATAAAAAGGTTCCCTTGTTAAGTACGTTCTCGTGCATACGCCGAAAGCTTGCTCACCTGTTCATCGAATACCCTGTTGCCCACATGGGATGTGTTTCGCCTCCGTGTCGGGTGCTCACGCGCTATCCCGGCCGGCCATTGAATGGGGGGGAGAATCGACACCGACTTGACCATTGACTTTTGAACCTCGGATGATGTCTACTTCTTTCTCTCATCATTTTGGGGAGACTGCCTTGGTGTCCCGTCTCCTCCCGGCGCTCAAGGTCTTTGCCTCACGCCGTCCGAATCTTGGGGCCTTCGCCGACGAAAGCGGACTCGAGCCGCTCAGTCAATCGGGCTGAAACGGGAAGAAACCTTTACCGATCTTTGCGAGTGAGGTTTTCCATGCCTTTTGAAAACGTGCTTGAGGATTTGGAGCGGCGGAAAGCAAAGGCCCTCAAAATGGGGGGAGAAGAAAAGATCGCCCGGCGACATGCCGAGGGAAAGCTCTCGGCACGGGAGAGAATTGCGAACCTGTTGGATACGGACACTTTCTTCGAAGTGGGACTGCTCAATCACTCGGACATGCCCGGCATGGAGGACAAGACGCCTGCCGACAGCAAGGTTTCGGGGTTCGGCAGGATCGACGGCCGGGCAGTCGCCGTTACGGCAAACGATTTCACCGTTTTGGCCGCCACTTCCAGCCGGGTAGCCGGGAAAAAGGAAGGAGAACTCAAATTTCAGGCGGTGCGGCGCGGATATCCGGTGATTTGTTTGGGCGAAGCAGGCGGGGCCCGCATGCCGGACATCATGGGTTCCAAAGGACTGGCCTCGGTGGGAGGCGGAGGTTTCGACACCTTTCTGCAGCATATGAGCAGAATTCGGAAAACTCCGATGATTACGGCCATTATGGGGGAGTGCTATGGTCAGCCCACCTGGATGGCCTGTCTGTCCGATTTCGTGGTCCAGGTAAAGGGAAGCGCCATGGGTGTCTCCGGCCCTCGCGTTCTCGATCCGGCACTCGGCGAAAAGATCACGGATGAGGAATTGGGAGGCTGGAAGGTTCACGCCGAAATCACCGGGAACTCGGACCGCGTTGCCGAGGATGAAAAGGAGTGTTTCTCCCTCATCAGAGAATTCCTTTCCTACATGCCTTCCCACTGTGACCAGGCGCCCCCCGAAAGGCCCGTCCCCGTTGGGTCGGGTTCCGGGATGGGAAGCATCCTGGATAGCTTGCCGGAAAAGAGAAATCGAATCTACGATATGACAAAGATCCTCCGAGCCATTGTGGATAGCGACTCTCTTTTTCCCTTGAAACCTCTGTTCGGCAAATCGGTGATAACGTCTCTCGCCCGTCTGGACGGAAAAGTTGTCGGGATCGTTGCCAATCAACCATTTTTCACCGCCGGCGCCATGGACACCAACGGCATAGACAAGGTCACCAGTTTCCTCGTGCTCTGCGACTCGTTCAATATCCCGCTCCTGTTTTTTCATGATACGCCCGGATTCTTGGTGGGCAGGGAGGCGGAGCGCAACCGGGTCGGGGCTCGAGTAATGAACTACATGAACGCGCTCAGCCAGATCACCGTACCCAAAATCGGCGTTATCGTACGGAAATCGTATGGAATGGCCTTCTGGAACATGGGCGGTTCCGGTTGTGCCATGGATTTTCTCGTGGCCTGGCCCACCGCCGAAATGAGTTTTGTCGCACCGGAAATAGCGGCCAACGTGGTTTTCGGAGGGAAATTGCAGAACGATCCCGATACGGTTGCCCGCAAGGAGGACCTCATAGAGCAAATGCTGAAGGACATCTCCCCCTACCCGGCGGCGGGGCTCCACTACATTCACGACGTGATCGTCCCCGGTGAAACCCGTAAATTTCTCGTTCAAGCGCTTGAGATCTGCCGGGGCACCCGTTCCAACGGAATCGGAGAACATAAACTGGCCAATTGGCCCACGAAATTTTAGCAGGGGGTCCGCCCCGGTTGGTCAATGGCGCGGAATAATCCGATTCGAAAGAGAGCGAGATACCGCTGATATGCGCATGTTTGGAATTATTCTCGTTTCCATTCTCACCCTCATGCACGTCTACGTGTTCTGGCGGGGAGCTTCCGTACCGTTTGTGGAGCGATTCGTACCGGGCAAAGTGCTCGTGGCGATGGCCGTGGTGCTTTGGGCCGGTATTTTCCTCGCTTTCTTCGTGAGCCGGGGCCGCAAGGAAGGTTGGGCCGCGGCGCTGGAACTGTTCGGCATGGACTGGATGGCCATCCTCTTCCTGGCCTTCACCCTGCTGCTGGCGGCGGACGTGGCAACGGGCTTCGGCTGGTTTCTGCCCCGCTTCGCCCCGTCCATAAGGGGATGGGCGCTCATTGCCGCGGGAATCCTCTCCATCGTCGCCATCGTACAGGGAACACGGGCGCCGGGGATAACGAGCTATGAGGTACGGCTTTCCGGCCTTCCTCCCGAACTGGACGGCTCCGTGCTGGTGGCGGTATCCGATCTGCATCTCGGTTCCCAGGTCGGCGAAAAATGGACGGAAAAACTGGTGGACCGGATCGAGGCCCAGAAACCGGCCATGGTGGCGCTGGTGGGCGACATCATCGAAGGGCGCACCTACCGGGACGAACTGCTTCCGGCCCTGCGCCGGTTGTCGGCGCCGCTCGGCGTGTGGATGGTGGAGGGAAACCATGAATACTACGGCGGAGACGTCAATCTCCGCCTCATGAAAGATGCCGGGTACGAAGTGCTGCGCGATCGCTGGGTTTCCGTGCGTCCCGGATTGACCGTGGCGGGCGTGGACGATCTCACCGTGGCCAAACGCAGCGGGGACGGCAGGGAA
The DNA here is from genome assembly GCA_963826125.1 of uncultured delta proteobacterium. Taxonomy (GTDB): domain Bacteria; phylum Desulfobacterota; class Desulfarculia; order JACQYL01; family CAWGVV01; genus CAWGVV01. The sequence goes on from CAWGVV010000002.1 coordinate 1,112,562, forward strand.
ATGGTCACGGAGACGCTGGCCGGCCGCCCGCCGGGGGCCACGATTTACCTCTGCCACAGCCCCCTGCAGGTGGAAAAGGCGGCGAACGCCGGTGTGGGGTTGATGCTGTGCGGCCACACCCACAACGGACAGATCTGGCCCTTCGGTTACCTGGTCCACCTTTTCTATCCGTACATGGCGGGCAGATACGACGTCCACGGCATGACGTTGATCGTGTGCCGGGGAACGGGGACCTGGGGACCGCGCATGCGGTTGTGGCAACGAGCCGAAATCCTCCGCATCACGCTGCGGGCGGGCTGACGGCAAACGAACAATGGAGTAAACAAAGAAGCTCTCAACCGAGAGGAGAGGCGGCGGCAATGTTCGGATTACGGACGGGCATTCTGGTGGTCGACATGCAGGCGGATTTCACCGAATACCGGAACGGGTCCCTGGCGGTGCCCGGAACGGGGGAATCGTACGTGGAGGCGGTGAACCGGGCGGTCGGAGAATTGCACGGCTCCGGGTTCCCGCTGTTCGCCACCCGGGACTGGCACCCCGTGAACCACATATCCTTCTTCACCAACCATGAAGGCGCGCAGCCTTTTCAGCAGGTCACCCTCGCCGACGGCCGGACGCAGACCCTGTGGCCGCCGCATTGCGTGCAGGACACGCCGGGAGCTGGCCTTCTCGTCGACGAAACGCTCTTTACGCACATCTTTGGCAAGGGTACCGATCCCCGGTTCGACAGCTATTCGGCATTTCAGGACGACAGGGGAGCGGTGACCGAGCTGGACAAGGTGCTCCGGGCGGAAAAAATCGGCACGCTGGTGGTGTTCGGCCTGGCGACGGATTATTGCGTCCGGGCCACCGTTCTCCACGGCGTCAAGCGCGGCTATCGCGTGGTGCTGATGAGCGACCTGTGCCGGGGCGTGGCGCCGGAAACGTCACGGGCGGCGCTCACCGAGATGGCGGCCGCCGGCGCCCACGTGATGGAAATCTATTCGCTGCAAACCGTACAGCAAATCTTCTAGCAGCCTGACGGAAAAGTCTCCCGGCACGTCACCCCGGCGAGAGAGGTGTGTTCAACGATAAAGATCGGCTGCGTTACACCACAATATCCTCTACATAAGTGAGCTGTATCGGTTGTTGTCGTTGTGCTCCCCCCGGCTTCGCCACCCTCCCTCAATGAGGAGGGCAGGGGCGAGTCGGTATGCGCGTAATCCGACCAAGACTTAAGAGAGAGGTAAAACCAATTACGACACACCCCGGCGAGAGCCGGGGACCGGGAACGACCGGAAAATACCGGTTTCGGGGAAACCACTCCTCACTTTCCGCAAAGCCCCGTGAACTCTCATCCCTTCCTGAACCGATTTATTGCTTATCGAGGATTTTTTTCAGGTGAAGAATCCCCGACGCGGCCGTGGGCCAACCGGCATAAAATGCAATATGCGTCATCGCGGCCACCAGTTCCTCTTTCGTGAGGCCGTTTTCCAGACCTTTTTTCAGATGAAACTCTACTTGCTCGATGCGATTCAGCGCCACCAGACAGGTGACCGTGATCAGGCTCTTATCGCGCTGCGAGAGTTCGGGACGGTTCCAGATGTCACCGAAAAGCAGTTCTTCCGTGAGCTTTGCAAATTCCGGCGCTATGGACATGAAGTCGTCGGTCGCTTTTTTCTCTTTGCCGCTTGCCATGTGCATCTCCTTTCGATTTTCCGTGAATACCCCTCAATTATGTATCAAGTCGGCTTGAAAGGGAAACGACCGGCGAAGGTATTGTTATCGACGGCAACCGAGCCGGGATATTTTCGGAGGAAGCCGGCTCGCAAAGGTTCTTCGTTAATTCCGGGAAGGCTATTTTTTATTTAGATAGAGTGAAAAGTACATTTTTTCAATAGCTTGCGTTCGCCCTTCTATACATCAGGGCGAACGGGTTACCGTTTCTTGTGATTATCCCGTCGGGAACATCACGAAAAGACCCTTCGATACCTCATGACGGGCTTTTTAAATGCAGCTAAGCTCTCGGCCGAAAGCTAAATTTGACCCGTTCGTGCTGAGGGAAATAGGCTCCGCCTTCGGCCGTGCAAGCCATAGGCAAGAAAGAGCCTGCCGGATTGCTAAATTATCCATCTCCACTCTTTGTCAAATGAGGGCAGGATAGGGTAGCGCAGACAACTTGTTGTCTGCGTCCGGCATCGGCTGGTGCCGGACAAGAGGCTGGAACAATAAAGCATCCGGGTATCTCCGGCACCTCTTGTCCTTCGGACCCGGACAACGAGTTGTCCGGGCCACCCATTCCCATGCCCATATTAAGCTGTTTGTCGAGAGGTATCGAAGTACGAATGGTCCGGTTCTGTGGCAGGAAACTTTCCCTGAATTCACTGAAGAACTTCGCGAAAAGTCTGCGCCCCCCAAAAACAGCGGGCGGATGAACGACTTACGTCCATCCGCCCGGAATGCGATTACTTCTTTTTCATCGCACGTACGCAAAGGTGGTGTTTCATCCCCCCATCATGCCGGGCAGCCACAGCGAAAGCTGCGGAAAGGCCACGGTAAAGGAGAGCGCCAGCAGGGTGAGGTACAGGTACGGCATGTTGGCCGCATAGATACGCGATATGGTGTACTCCTCCGGCGCAACGCTCTTCAGGTAGAAGATGGACGGACCGAAGGGGGGCGAGAGGTAGGAAACGTGCATGTTCATGCAAAACACCACGCCGAACCAGATGTTGCTGAAACCCATGTCCAGCACGATGGGAACGAACAGGGGCATGGTGAGCAGCAGAATTCCGATCCAGTCCAGGAACATGCCCAGAAAGATGAGAATGAGCTGCATGAAGACGACCGTTCCCCACGGTCCCAGCTGCAAGCCGGTGATGGCGTGCTGCACGAAGGTGGCCCCTCCGGCCAGCGTATAGATGCCGATGATGGTCTGCGCTCCGAAGAAGAGCCAGGAGAGCATGCAGCTGATCTTCAGGGTTTCGTAGGAAGACTCCTTGAGTAACTTCCAGGAGAGTTTGCGGTTGACGGCCGCCGAAGCGACGGCTGCCAGCACGCCCACACCCGCGGCTTCCGACGGGGTGGCGAAGCCGGTGTAGATGGACCCCAGCACGCCCAGGGCAATGCAGAAGGGCATAATGAGCCCCTTCAACATTTTCATCTTTTCCTTGAGCGGCTTGTTCCGTTCCTCCAGCGGTGCGGGAGGAGCCAGTTCGGGGTGTCTCCATGCCCTGACGATAATGTATCCCACGAAAAGCGAGCCGAGGATGATGCCCGGAACGACTCCGGCGATGAAGAGTTCTCCCACCGAACAACCCGCGGTCATGGCGTAGACGATGAATACGACGCTGGGCGGGATGAGCGTGGCGAGCCCCCCTCCGGCGGCGATGGAACCCAGGGCCAGCTTGTCGTCGTAATGGCGCTCGATCATGGCCGGCAGGGCGATAAGTCCGAAGGTGACGATTTCCGCTCCGATGACCCCTACCATGGCGGCCATGATGGCGTTGGCGATGATGGTGCCCACGGCCAACCCGCCCCGAAGGCCGCCGGCCCACACGTGCACCGCGTTGAAGAGCTGTTCGGCCACCCCCGACCGTTGCAGGATGGCGGCCATGAGGACGAACAGCGGTACGGCCATGAGCGTGTAGTTGAGCATCATGTCGAACACGCGGGAAACCATCATGACCATGACGTCGGGATCGAACAGGATCAGGGTGAAGATGACGGCCGTGGCCCCAATGGACCAGGCCAGGGGAAGTCCCAGCACCAGGAGGGTCAGCAGGGAGACGAGCAGCAGAACGGTGATCCACTCGATGCTCATAACTCTCTCCAACCCGCCAGCTTGGCGAGGTTCCGGAGAAAGCCCGCCGTGCCCTGGAATATCAGCAGATAGAACGCGCTCATGAGCACCAGCTTGACGGGATAGACGGGGGGGTTCCAGGCGGTGCCGGTGGTTTCCCTCAGTCCGAGGGACTCGAAAGCGTACTTGGTCGAAGCCCAGGCCATAGCGACCATATAGGTGAGAAAAAAGAAGTAGGTGAGCAGGTCCAGCAGAACCTTCCCACGGGGTGAAAGGCGGGAATAGAGAATGTCGATGCGCACGTGGCGGTCCTCGATCATCGTCCAGGCGCCTCCCAGGGCGTACATGATGCCGCAGGCGAAGACCGTGCCTTCGGCCGCCCACAACGTGGGCTTGAGGAAAATCGTGCGCATCACGATTTCATACACAACCGCGACGGCCACCAGAATCGTGGAAAAGCTGACGATCTTACCGGTCCAGATGCTCACCCAGTCGATCGCTGCCACTATTTTTTTCATGCATCGAACCTCTGAACGAACGGCGAGGAAAGGGAGATGCTCTCTCCCTTTCCCCGCACTTGAACGCATTTACTATTTTATGCGACCGATTTCCTTCAGCCACGCCTTCTGCAGATCGACCGCCTTCTTGCATTGTTCGTTCTTTTTGGCCCAGTCGTCCCACACCTGCATGGCCGCGTCGCGCATTCTGTCCAGTTCCTTGTCGTCCCACGCGATGGGCTCGATCCCCTTCTCCTTCATCTCCTTGACCGCCTTCATGTCGTCCAGCCATACGCGCTGTATGGAGTCGATGCACCATTCGCGGACCAGGGAGGTGACGATCTGCTGCACGTCGGGGGGAAGTTTGTCCCATGCCTTCTTGTTTACCGTGAAGTCACCCACGGGCATGGAATGGAAGCCGGGGTAGGTGAAGTATTTCGCCACCTGGAAAAATCCCAGGCGGTAGTTCATGGAAGCGGTGCCCCAGTCGGTCGCTTCGATGACGCCCTTGTCCAGGGCCGAGTACACTTCGCCGCCGGGCATGGTCACCACCGCGGCGCCGAGACGGCTCTGCAGGTCGGCTTGCATGCCCTGCGGTGAACGAATCTTGATGCCCTTGAAATCTTCTATTTTGGTCAAAGGCATTTTGGAAGGCATCGACTCGACGCCCCACCAGGACACGCCCACGCAATAGGCTCCGAAGGGCGCGTACAGTTCGCGCAGCAGTTCCAAGCCACCCCGGTAGTGAAAGAAAGCATCGGCTTCCCACGGGGACTTGTAGGCCAGGATGAGGTCCGTAAGCGGCGCAAAGGCCGGGTTCTTGCCGGTCCAGTAGCCCGGCCACTCGTTCATGGCCTGAATGACGTTGTTCTTGAGGGCGTCGAGCGCCTCGTTGGTGGGAACGATGGTCCCGGCCGGGTTCGGGATGATCTCAAGTCTGCCGTTCGTGGCGGTCTTCACCCGCGAGCAGAAATCCACAAAAGCCTTGTGCGGCACTTCGGCGGCGCTCCACAACGTCTGGGCTTTCCATGTCGTGGTGGCTTCCGCCGCCATGGAAGTCGTCCCCATCATGAGAACGATTGCCAGCGCGGAAGCGACGAGCAACGAAATACTCTTTCTCCCCATAATACCCTCCTAGCTCTAACGTTGATTTACCCTCTGCCCGCACACTGACTCGCTCGACGGTGCGCGCTTTTCCACAACAGCACAGCGACTCTGCACACGGGGGCCCTGCCGGAAGGACCGCGACCGCGACTGTTCCATCGCATGCAACGAATCGTCGCGAAACACCGCATGATCGGTTCCGTCGACGCCGGAAATCGTGAGAAGAATGGTGAACCCTGGGAAGCAAGAAAAGTGCCCGGTTGTCGAAGCTAAATTTTACCGATAATACTGGATGTTACGGAAATGTAGCCGTACAAGCCCAACCAATCCGCCCCGCGTGGTGCACGATACGGGGCGAGTTGCCCCAAAAGGGGCAGTCCATGGAGCGCTCAGCTGCTGCTTGTCTTGCAATGGGAACGCTTTTCGTGCACATTTATGGCGGTTTTCCGGAAGAACAAGGCGCGGGGAGGCGAAAACGTCATGGGTCGGCAACGAAAAACAAAAGACGTGTATTGGCCCGACGATTATGTAGAGAAAAAGAAAACCGCGGCCGAGGCCATCGGCATGATAAAACGCGGCCAGAGGGTATTCCTCGGCTCGTCCTGCGGGGAACCCCAGGCTCTGGTGAGGGAACTGGCGGAACAGTCCGACCGGTTCACGGACCTGGAAATCGTCCGGGTATTGAGCCTGGAGACGACCCCCCTCTCCCTCATCGCCGATGAGACGTGCTGCCAGAATTTCAACATCCGCTCCTTCTATCTGGGGTCCGCCAAGCCGAGGGAACTGTCCAGAAACAAGCGGTTCATCACCCCCATCAACCTCTCCGCCGTGCCCCGGCTGTTCAAAAGCGGACAGCTGCCCATCGACGTCGCGCTCATCCAGGTTTCCGAACCGGACGATTTCGGCTGGATGAGCATGGGTATCAGCGTGGACGTATCGATGTCCGCGGCCCAGTCGGCGGATATCGTCATCGCCCAGGTGAACGCCAACATGCCGCGCGTGCTGGGCAGGAGTTTCCTCCACGTAAGCGAAGTGGACATCGTGGTGGATCACACCGAACCGCTCCTCACCGTCGGCCTCGCCCCGGAACTGGAATCGGGGCACCTCATCGCCCGGCACGTGGCCAAGCTGATCGAGGACGGCTCAACCCTCCAGATCAGTCTGGGAGCCACTCCGCAAGCCCTGCTGCTGGGGATGTCCGAAAAGAACGACCTGGGGATTCACACCCAATATCTCACCGACGGCATTATGAACATGGTGTCCCAGGGGGTGATCACCAACCGGAAAAAGGAATTCAACGAAGGCAAACTGGTGGCCGCCGGGGCCATCGGGTCGCAGAACCTCTACGAGTTCCTGCACGACAACCCGGCCATCGAGTTTCACCCGTCGGACTACGTCAACAATCCGAGCATCATTGCCCGACACCATAAAATGGTGGCCCTCAACGTCGCCATGGCCATCGACATCACGGGCCAGATGGCCGCCGACGCCCTTCCGTACAACCATTTCTCCGGCGTGAGCGGCATCATGGATTTCGTACGGGGAGCGAGCCAGGCCAAGGACGGGAAGAACATCATCATGCTTCCCGCCACCACCCTGGATCGGAAGAGCAGCCGCATCGTTCCCATGCTGGACAACATCGCCGTGGTGGTTCCCCGGGGCGAGATGCAGTACGTGGCCACCGAATTCGGCGTGGTGAACCTCTTCGGCAAAACGTTGCAGGAACGCGCCATCGCCATGATCAGCATCGCTCACCCGGATTTCCGGGACGAGCTTTTCCAGCAGGCCAAGGAGATGGGCCTCATCAGCGTCGACCGGGCTCCCGCTCGGGACATCCGCAGCGTCTATCCGCTCAAGGTGGAGGAATCGCGGATGATCGACGGGGTACGGGTGCTTTTCCGCCCCGCCCGCCCCACGGACGAACGCCTTATCCAGGAGCATTTCTACACACTGGACCGCGGCGACGTCATCCGTCGTTTCATGCACGACAAGAAGGCTTTCGTGCGCGCCGAAGTCGCCGACGTGTTCCAGGTGGATTACGTGCACGACATGACCGTGCTGGCGGTTACCGGAGAACCGGGTTTCGAGCGGGTCATCGCCGTGGGCGGCTATTTGAGGGAACCGGGGCGCAACGTGGCCGAAGTCGCCTACAGCGTGTCGAGCGATTGGCAGCGCAAGGGGTTGTGCACGACCATTCAGGACAAACTGGTCCGAGTTGCCAAGGAAAGCGGCATCGAGGCGCTCGTGGCGTACACCACACCGTTCAACCATGGTATGATCAGACTGTTCCGGAAGCTGCTCTATCCGGTAAGAAGTTCCACCGCGGACGGCATCCTTACGCTGATGGCGGACCTGGCCCAACCGCACGGCGACGAAACGTCTACGGGAGAAGGTCCGCAGACCTCCCGGACCTGAAACGGAAAACGATATGACCCGTCGTGCGTTCGTGTTGTTCACGGCCCTGGTTTTGGCCTTTACGGTTTTCTTTCCCCCCTCGTCCCCCCTCCGGGCACAGGAACCCCAGCCACAACCACCCGCGCAAACGGAGGCTTCCGGCCGCCAACAGGCGGTGGACTCCCTCGAAAAACGAATCGCCATGGAGCGGGACACGGTCCGGCAGCTCAGGGACCGGCTCCGTACCATGCAGGACGAAGCCAAGCGCATCAAGACGCAGCTGAACGATTACCGGGTTATGTCTTCGGCCGTCAGCTCCCTGCTCAACCAGGCCAAGGTTTCCACGGCGGACCTGGAAAACGGCTATTCCGGCCTGCAATCGGCCATGGATCGCATCGCGGCGATGTCCAAGGAGTTGCAGGACGACTACGGGAAAACGGGCGAACAGCTGCTCCAGGCACAGGAAGAATTTCTGGTTCAGCAAAAAGCCGTGCAGGACATGAAAGCGACCGGCGACGGCGACCAGCTCGCCAACCGGATGGCCAAGGACATGAAGGATCTGACGGACCAGCTGGCCGCCAAACGGGATGCGCTGGACAAGATTCACTCCGCCACGGCCGACCGATTGGCGGAAGTGCGCGAAGCGGAAAAGACCGTCGGGGGATTGCAGGCACGGCTGGCCGCCCGCATTGCGGACAGCAAGAAAAAGGACCTGTTCACCCGCAACGACGACCTGCTCACCTCGAACTGGGGAAAAGCCGCCACCGCCGAAGCGGGGCGGCTCGCGACTTCCGTCGAAGACCTTTTTTCTCCGGAGTTCTGGCTGGTTCAGGGCCGCGACCTGCTCGTTTCGGGCGGGTACCTCTCCGTTCGGCTCATGCTGCTCCTCCTCATTGTGGTCCTCCTGCTGTACCGCCTTCGGAAGAAATTGGCCGCGCTGAAAAGCAGGCCGTTCTTCATCGACCGTCCGTGGATGTCCGTCTCCCTCAGCCTGCTCCATCGTACCCTGCCGTTGCTGGGCGCGACCATCTGCCTCTACGGGTACGGCAAAACCAAGGCGCTGTTCGCGACCTTTCCGGTAAGCTCGGCCATCCTGCACATCCTCATGATCTGGCTGGGCACCAAATGGGTCATGCGGTTCCTCAGGCTCTACGCCGAGATGCCCGCCTCCCGGATCACGGAGGAAACGGCAGCGCGGTTGCGCGCCATGGTGGGGACCGTTCGCATGGCGGCGATCCTCTATGTGATCGCTTCCTGGCTGCTCGACGGAAAGGGCGTCCTCCTGATGGGCGCGCGAATCGTGCTGGAAATCGGGCTGGTGTTATGGTGCCTCTCCTTCTGGCGAGACCGGAGAAAGGAACACCGGTCGCAGCCGGCGCCGCAGAGCAAGTGGAGGAGAACGATCCGGTTTCTGCTGGAAGCGGGCAGCATCGTCGTGGTTGCGGGCGGCGCCCTGCTCGAACTGGCGGGTTACGGCGGACTGGCGCTGCTCTGGTACGTTTGCTGGGGCCGTACGGTGGTGGTGTCGATATGGGGCGCCGTGCTGCTGCTGACGCTCTATGAATTCACCCCCCCGGAAGTGGGCGACACAACGGTCCCCGAGCACCGGCGGCCGATCAAGTGGTTCCTTTTCCACCTGTTCCGGTTGTTGTGGCTGGCCTGTTTCGTCTTTTCGCTGCTCCTGGCCTGGGGCGCATCCCATACCATTCTGTTGGGCGCCTACTTCTTCGTATCCACCAGGCTGGACGTGGGCAACCTGAAATTCAGCATCATCGGCGTCTTCCACGCCCTTATCCTCCTCCTGATTACCCATACGGTGGCCCAGCTGTGGCGGCCGGTGCTCTTGAACAGAGTACTCCACCGCAGCGGCCTGGAAGCGGGATTGCAGGAGTCCATCGCCACCATCTCCATCTACTGCATCTGGATCATCGGAATCGTGGCGGCGCTCAACGCCTTCGGCCTGAGCATGGCCACCATGGCGGTCGCCTTCGGCGCCCTGGGCATCGGGCTCGGTTTTGGCCTGCAGAACATCTTCAACAATTTCGTGAGCGGGATCATCCTGCTGTTCGAGCGGCCGGTGCAGGTAGGGGACGTGGTGGAGATCGACGGCACCTGGGGCCGGATAGAGAAAATCAACGTCCGCGCCACGGTGGTGCAGACGTTCGAAAACGCGTCGCTCATCATCCCCAACTCTGAATTCATCAGCAATCGGGTGAAAAACTGGAGCTTCCGGGATCTCCGAGTGCGCCGCAGCATCAACGTGGGAGTGGCCTACGGTTCGGATGTCCAGCTGGTGCGGCAAACGCTCCTCGAAGCGGCCGAGGCCCACCCCCAGGTCCTCAAGATCCCACCCATGGATGTCCTGTTCCTGGACTTCGGCGACAGCGCCCTCATGTTCCGGCTTCGCTTCTGGTGTACCCTCGGCGCTTTCTATGCCACCGAGACCGACCTTCGTTTCGAGATCGACCGGCTCTTCAGGGAACGCGACATCTCCATCCCCTTCCCGCAGCGGGACATCCACATCGTTTCGGAGCCCAACGACACGTCGGACGAGGAGAAGCAGAAGGGGAAAGGCGCGGATACCGACGGTTCCCCCGAGGAAAACGCCAAGGGGAGCGATACCCGATCGTGATTCACGGAAACGGAAAGTGTGGCGGTTACTCTTTTCGGGGATTGAGGAACCGGTACACGGTGTAGCCGTACCGCTGATACACCTTCTCGAAATACTCCGGATGTGCGTCGAATTTCTCCAGGGAAAAGAGCACGTCGGGGTCCTTGTCCAGGCGTGAAAAATAGCGGGCGATCATCGCTCCGTTGAACGTCCGGTTCATCAGAACGTACGAAGCCCCGCTTCTGTGCATCAGTTTCACCGTTTTTTCCACCGACGTTCCCCGTCCCAGAATCGCCATGCTCTCGCTGTGCCTCATAGTGGTTCGTATGAACGTGGGCCTCCATTCCTCTAGCGCCGGATTCGGCAGGAGAAGGGTGAAGAACTCCGCCGTGAGCGGGTCGGTTACGAAAAGTGCGGAAGGTTCCGCCATGCGTCCCATGGCGCGAACCGCTTCGATGAGCCCGTGGTGATCGTATCGGTAGGGTCCCGTCCGGAACCCGGTCAGAGGCATCACCCACGGCTGGAGCCGATAGCCCCAGGAAGGGGGCATGAGCTGCAATGCCCGGTAGCAGAACACGGAAAATCCCGTTATCACCAGCACCGCCGCAATGGCGGCGCGCAGACTCTTTTGCAGCCGCCTGCCCGAAAGTCCGCCAATCCTTTTCCAAAAGACGATGACGGAAAACGCCAGCATGGAGAGAAAGGGGAGAATGAAGAACAGCCGTTCCATTCCGGTGGGGCGTATGATCGCCACCAGCCCCGATGCGAGCAGCGGATTGAACAGTACGAGCAGGGGAAGCACCGCGTGGGAGGTGAGAAAAACCCTGCTCTCGGCCGACATGGAGCCGGAGTCGAGCCTGAGCGCAAGGGGAAACGCCAGGAATGAGAGAATGCCCCACAATCCCAGATACTTGATGGGGAATTCGGTAAGCGACGGAACGTAGCCGGCCCCCAGGACCTGCACGTGCCCCCTCAGCGGCTCGCCGCTCCGGTAGAACCCCAAAAGCTCCAGCAGCGGAATCCGCACCACAAAAACGTCCAGGAAAAAGATGAGGTACGACCCCAGCAGAATGGCCCCGACGACCGCAACCGTTGCTTTTCCGGCAAACCTTCCGCGGTTTCGGTACCAATAAAGCGCGGTGGCGTAGAAAAGCGCGCTGAAGGCGACCATGATGAAAAAGCTGCCGTGGATGCACCAGATGGTGGCGAATATGGCCAGGAAAATCAGCAGGTCGTTTTTCTTCCAATCCCGGCTGTACTCGATGAGCTTGCCCATGGCGACGAAATAGGCGTTCCATCCCAGCAGCCAGGAATAGTTGACGTGGATGAAATTGAATACCAGTCCGCCCTGGGCGGCCAGGAACAAAACAATGCTGAGTACGAGGAACCGCCGGTCGTTCCAGAGCCGCTTGCTGAAAAAATAAAAGGAGACGGGCCAGATAATCGCCATGACGGAGGTGAGGATAAGGTACTGGTCGACCGGCGCCACATGGGAGAGCGCCAGGTAGAACGGCTGTACGCCGGTGCGGTACAGCCGTGTCACGCCCAGCAGCATGGAGAGCCGGTCGGTCCGCACCTGGCCGAAGAGCCCCGAAGCCGCCCACTGGCCGATTTTTTTCACGTAATAGAGGCTGTCGGACGTCAGCAGCAGGGCGTTCTGATTGAACAGGAGCACGAATCCCAGGGCCAGGGCTCCGTAGAGCGGCACCCAGGTAATCGGCTGCGGCGTGGAGGCGGCTCCGCCCCGCCATATTCCGTGGACAACCGCGGCGATCGTAATGGCCGCCACCAGTCCCGAAAACGACATGCCGATGGAGACAAAGGTAACCTGGCGGCCTGAAAGGGTGAGCACGAGGAAGAACAGGACGTTCAGCAGCAGGCCGAAGGAAAAGGCCACCGCCAGCCGTTCGAGAAAATCCATGGGCTTGCGTACGATGAGTCGCGCCAGGCCGAAACCGGGAAGAAACAGAAAGAAGCCGACAATGGCGACCATCTCTCCGAAATGCCAGGAATAGCGGAACAGCCCCGCCGCCATGAAAAGCATCGCGGCCAGTATCGCCGGCCGGGGGCCGGATAGGGGGAGCAGCGCTGTTATTCTCTTGGGGAACAAGATGAGCAGACCGTTTCGGCCCAAAGAGGGTACGTTGTGGCAGCACGCGAGGCCGGAAGCACGCTCCTTCCGGTCACCGGTTGCGCAGATCGATGTTCATGGCCGTACGCATTGCCTCCCGTGTCCGGCCGGTAGTGAAGGTCCGAGTATACCACGCACGCGCGGACTCCTCCATTCGATTTCGCGCGGCTTCATCCCGCCGAAGCATCCTCACCGCATCGGCCAGCGCTTTTTCGTCTCCCGGAGGAAGGGTCACGCCCCCGCCCGACTCCCGCACCACCTCCGCGGTATCGCCTTGGCCGCTGAAGATCACCGGTGTGCCCAGCCCCAGGTAATCGAATGTCTTGCTCGGTAGTGTACCACGGAAAAAATCGTCCGGGTGCAGTAGAATCACGCACACATCCATTCCGCGCACCATGGCGCGGGCCACATCCCTGGGTTTGGGGCCGAGGAACCGGACGTTGACGAGGCCGTGTTCCCGGCAGAACCGTCGATAGTCGTCCAACAGCTCGCCGTCCCCCACGATCACCACCGTTACGTCGTCGTCACGGAGCAGAACCGCCGCCCTCAATAGCGTCCCGATGTCGTTGGCCCTGCCCAACCCGCCGGTGTACCCGACCAGAAACCCCTTCAGCGGAGGCTCCACGTCGTGCAGAATATTTCGGGATGCCGGCTCGTCCCCGTTATCGAGCAGGTAGGGATCGGCGTTGTACAGCAGGATAACCTTGTCTTCAGGACAGCCGTACGACAGCAGGCTCCGCCGAATCCCCGGAGTGGCTGCCAGAAGCGCCGCCGCTTTCCCGCGGAAAAACATCTGGAGGCGGGAAAGGAAACGGGTGAGCATGCCCTCCGACACCACACGCAGGGCAATGGCCGTTTCCGGGTAGAGGTCCCGTTCGTCCAGCACCATGGGCGCCCGCTTGAGCAGAGAGAGCAGGAAAATCACGGGCATGAGAAAAATGGGGTCGGTCCCGGCGAAGAGCCGGTCCACCCGCTTGACCTTCATGAGCGCGGCCGCTCCCGACAGGAGCGCGAAGCTGACGTAGTTGGCCACGCGCCGGAAGATCGAGCCGCGATGGCGGGGCAGCGCCCACGCCCTCAGAATCCGTATGCCTTCCACGGTTTCCTCGGCGCACCACCCGGCACCGGGCCGGAGGTCCTCCCCCGTCATGTACTGCACCCGGGACGTCACCACCGTCACCCGGCAGCCCGCGTCCATGAGCAACCGGGCTTCCACCCAGGGACGGAAGGCCCCCGGTTCCCCGGGCAGAGGAAAATGGTAGGTGAGAAAGAGTACGTGCGGCGAACGGCGATCAGCCACGGCTCTGGTGCACTCCGGCGATGATTGAACGGACGTCTTCTTCGCTCAATCCGTGGTGCACGGGCAGGGCCAGAATGGATTCCGCCAGCCGTTCGGTTTCCGGCAAGCTGAACCGGCCGTAGAGTTCCTCGAAAATCGGCTGCTGGTGCAGTCCGCGCGGGTAGTGCACGCCCGTGGCGATGCCCTTTTCCTTCAGTCGAGCGGCCAGCGTATCGCGATCGCAGCCGAATTCCTCCGGAACCACCCGCATGCAGTACTGGTGCCAGGAGCATTCGATTTCCGGCAGAATCTTCTGGGGACGGATGCCCGGCAGGTCGGCCAGCCCTTCGTCGAGCATCCGCGCGTTGCGGCGGCGCACGGCCAGCATCGGGTCCAGCCGCTTGAGTTGTTCCCGGCCGATGGCCGCCTCCACGTCCGTCATCCGGTAGTTCAATCCCATCATGGTGTGCAGGTATTTGCCCGTCTGCCCGTGGGAGCGCTGGTAACGGAGCTTTTCGGCATAGTCGTCGTGGTCGGTGCAGGTCATGCCCCCTTCTCCCACGAACATGTTCTTGGAGGGGTAGAAGGAATATCCCACGAAATCACCGAACGATCCCACGTCCCGGCCGCGGAAGCGGGAACCGTGGGCCTGGGCCGCATCCCACACCACCACCAGATCGTGCTTTCGCGCCAGAGAGGAAACCTCGTCCACGTTGCAGGCGTTGCCGAAAAGGTGCACCGGGCTGATGGCCCGCGTCCGGTCCGTTATCCTGCTTTCAGCGTCCTTCAGGTCCAGGAGGAAGGTTTCCGGATCGATGTCGCAGAATACGGGTTTTCCGCCGGCCATGGCCACCATGCCGGCCGTGGCGATAAAGGTGAAGGAGGGCACCAGCACTTCGTCCCCGGGTTGCAGGAAGGCCATGTAGGCGAGGTGCAGCGCGGCCGATCCGTTGGCGTTGGTCACCGCGTGCTTCGCCCCCACGTAGTCGGCGAACTCCTTTTCGAAGGATTCGCACTCCCTGCCCTGGCGAAGCGCGCCGCTCCTGAGCACGCGCACCGCCGCGTCGATCTCGGTATCCGTCAGCCGGATGCAGGCCATGTCGATCATCTCACATCTTCCTTTCGGCATTCAGTTTTTCCATGGCTTCCATGAGCAGGACCGAATCCTGAACCGTGTTTCTCTCCGGCGTCGAGCCGTTCCGAACAGCCCTTATGAATTCGGCCATCTGGGTTTCAAACAGGTTCTTCCGGCCGAATTGAAACGGCGTCTTCCCCGCCGCGTACCCGGCCCTCTCGCGGTCACAGTGCACGTAGCAAGGCATATCCGGTTGAATCGACGCCATAAAAGTGCCGTTTTCGCCTTGGATTTCCGCATATTGTGTGAAGGCGGGAGTGACAAGGTCCGCCTGAAGGAAGGCGGTAATTCCGTTGCGTGTTTTGATCCTGACCAGAATGTAATCCTCGGCGTCGGCCTGTACTTCTTCGCCGCCGATCAACCGCGAAGGGCGGAGGAGCATTTCGGAGAGCACCCGCACTTCCTCCACCGGCCCCAGGTACCAGATGGCGAGATCGAGCATGTGGACGAGCATCTCGTTTACGGCCCCGCCTCCGCTCTCCCTGCGATGCTTCCACGCCTGGTGCGATCCCCTGCCCCCGATCCGGAAAAAAGCGGTGACGATCCGCCCCAGGACAGTGCTGAAACCCGTGGCGGGCACGTCCTCGAACAATTTATGACCCAACTCGAAGGCCGGAGCGAAGCGATAGACATACCCCACCATACCGACACGGCCGCTTGTGGAGCTTTCCTCCTTCACGCGGCGTACTTCTTCCAGCGTTGCGCCTAACGGCTTTTCGCAGAAGAAATCCTTGCCCGACGCAATGGCCCGGCGGATAAGCGGCAGGTGGGAAAAAGTAGGCGTGCAGATATCCACCGCCTTTATGGCGGGGTCGGCGAAAACGGCCGCCGGATCGGCCAGACATTGCAGTCCTTTCTCTCCGGCCATCTTCTCCGCCAGATTCGGCTGCACGTCGGCTAGGACCATCTCCACTCCGGGAATTTTTCGGAACCCCTCGATATGTTTGACCGCCTGCTTGCCGCAGCCGAGGATACCTATCTTCACTTTTTCGAGTTCATCCATTGAGGTATTTTCTCCAGGACAGCGCTATGTTCCGCTCTTTCAGCTTTTCGGGCAGCGCCAGAAACCGCGCGGGAACCCCGACCGCCATGGTTTCCGGCGGCATGTCATGGGTCACCACCGCTCCCGCGGCCACGAAACAATCGTGCCCGATGCGCACGCCGGGGCAGACCACCACTCCGGCCCCGAGAGTCACGCCGTCTTCGATGACGGGGCCTTCGGGGCGATAGAGATCGCGCATCTTCAGTGGATAGCGATCGTTCGTCAGGGTTACGTTGGGACCGAGAAATACCCTTGTCCCGATCCTCACGTGAGTCGGAATATAGCAGCTGGATTCGATCTTCACGAAATCGCCGATCTCCACGTTTCCATCGATGACCGTGTGAGTGCCGATCACTACGTGGTTCCCCATCACGGTGTGCTCACGAATGACCACGTGGTGTCCGCACTGGAAATAATTCCCCGCACTCACGTCTCCGTAGATGATACTGCCGGTGCGAACGGTACAATTGGTCCCCAGACTCACCGGACCGCAACCGTCACGGTAGCACAGCCCCAGGACGCAGCCCGGTTGAATGGTGCAGTCCGGCCCCATCTCCGCATTCACTGTTTCCATTTCCATGACGATTCCCCGAAGATTCAGGACGATGTTGAGTCGGCGCACGGAAACAGCTCCCTTCCGTACCCGATGCCGGAGGAAGATGTTTATTTGATCGTCTCGCCCGCCCACTGCTCGTTGCCGAGTCGTTTAATGGCCTCGACATACCGTTGGCCTTCCCGTTCCCAGCACAGTTCCCGGGCGGCACGACGAACCCTCTCCTTCATTTCCAGCAGGGTTTCGGGTTCCGTGAGCGCCGTGACAACCGAGGCAATGTCCTTGGGATCCTCTTCGTTGAATATCATCCCGATTCCGTGTCCCTCTACCAGAGCCCGGATGTCGGGAAGTCGAGCGCTCGCGATGGGAAGGCGGGCCATGATATATTCGAATACCTTGTTGGGAAGGGAATAGAGATTATTGAGCGTTCCCTGGGGCCTCGCGATAACGCCAATGTCCGCACCCGATGCAACGAAAGATACCATGTGGGGGGGACAGGGATCGAGAATATGGAAGCGGTCCAGAACGCCAAAACGTGCTCCATACTCTTTCAGTTCATCAAAGTAACCCTTTTGAGCTTCGAAGCCCAGCAGAACCAGATGGATATCACGCGCAAGATGGCTCAGACTCTCGATGAGCGCTTTCACTCCCTGACCCCTGTATACGCTGCCAACGAGAAGCACGATTTTATCTTGTTCCGGCAACCCAAGGGTTTCACGAATCTGGCCGTTCTCTGACGGCTCGTCAATGAACAGAGAGCAGTTGCGCACCACAACTGGCATATTTATATCATAGCGGCGGCTAGTCCATTTGGCCACCTCTCCACCCACCGCAAAAACGAGATCGGCCTCGTTAATAATCCTATGGTCCCGGCGGTCCTCCCAGGCCTTGAGCGTACTCGGGGCATGCTTCCACGCCCCACTCCGATCATCTACAATTTCCAAGGCATCGTAGATTACCTTGGCGCCTTTGTGGTGCGCCACGATCTCCGTTGCAAGCAGCGCATAAGAATCGTGCGCCTGGCAGTAATCCAGAGGGATTTCCTTTAGCACCTTGTCCGCATTCCACGCAAAATACACCGTTTGAACGGCATTGGACAGGGCATGTACCAGCCCTTTCAAGCCCTTTGGCGACATGTTTCCAGCGCCTGCCCCACTCGCACGCCCCCACAGATTCTGGCGGACGAACTTTTTGAGAACCGATATCATGGAGCCGAAGACACTTTCGGTCAGGGGCAAATGCTCCGGCGAAAGAGGCCGGAAGGGGGTTGTTGCTGTCCTGGCAAACAACTCTGCCGTCCTTTGCTTCAGCAACATCCTTCCGCGCCGCAAGGAATCCATATCCTCGACAGTGCCAAGGGAAGAAACACCGTGAGCCCAAACCTTTCGGAGCAACTGCTTCCCTTGTGTCCGAGCGCGGCGCAGCGTCGAACGCCACACTTCTTTTTCGCCGATGAAGACGCGCATCAGCAGCGGCGCAGCAACGAAGCGAACGACCTTCTTGCCATACCATTTTATTCGGCCTACTACTCTATTCGATTTGGCGGTTTGCAGCAATCTCAGCCCGACAACAATTATTGAAGAGTAAAAGAATATCTCAAATCGGGAAAACCGCAAACCGCCACGCCCTGTCGACCCTCGAAAGTCGGCTTGCATCGAATCATGCACCCACCGGAGAAACTCGATCGACTTCGGTTTGGACAGCACCTGTATATAGTTTACTTCAGGAGTGAGTGCGCGAACATCCGGATGAGGCAATTCGATTGCGACCACGGTGACGTTGAAGCCTGCCTGGCTGAGCGCCTTTGCCTGCCGGACAACCCTTGTATTCCTCGTGAGATTCTTTCGTGCTAGGATGCAGAGTGAAGGCTTCCGACTCTCTTGGTGTTCCAGAGCTGGAAGATGGTGCGAGAACTGCATTAAAATTACCCTTTACCTGTTTTCAAGGGCAAACCGCTGACATGTTTGTCCTCAATGTGATTATGAAATCCAGTTTCATGATTCCGCAACAAGTACCTTGAGGTGCATATTTCCCAGTTGTTTTATCTTAAAAAGCTACCGTTGCTCGACATCTGACAGCGTTATTGCTGAGCTCGGCTTATATGTGAAAACCGACCTGTGAACATACTAGGGGCTCCCCTTTATGCCACATTTCTCATATAGGGGGCAACTGTTCATCTGTTCCTGCTCTCTCGGATTTGATAAATGAGAATATGTTCGGTTAAGGATTAACTGATAGAGCCACTGAACTGTTCCATACATCAAGAGAATCGAAATTGTTGAATGCTATTTTATGTTGGCAATGATCATTTTTGTGATGTCCCTACTCTGATCCAAATACCTTTATTGTCGATACCATCCTCATTCCCTCCTTGGTATAGGGTCCATTATTTGTTACAAAATGCGATATACGCCTCCACTACCTCCTTCGGATTTCCGTCCATCATGACGGTCCCTTTATTCAGGAATAGCGCCCTGTTGCAGTGTTCTTCCACGAGCGACATACTGTGCGTCGCGATTATCTGGCAGCTTGCCTTGTCGAGCAGTTGGCCCATTGCCGCTTCTGATTTCTTCCTGAATTTGTAATCCCCAACGCTGAACACCTCATCGATAAGGAGGATATCAGGTTGCATGGCCAAAACGATGGAAAAGCTTAGCCTGCTTACCATTCCCTTTGAATAGTACCGCATAGGTGCGTAAATGTGTTCGCCGATATCCGCGAACTCTATAATTCCTGGTATCTTGGCTTTTATTTCTTCCGCGGGCAGCCCCATAATGTAGCCGTTGAGCATTACATTGTCGATTCCACTCAACGAATTGTCGAAGCCGGTGCCCAGGGAAAGCAGGGTAGAAATGTTTCCATGCGTATCAACCGCCCCTTCGTCCGGGTAGTAAATACCGCTTATTGCCATGAGCAGAGTGCTCTTGCCGCATCCGTTTGGGCCGATTAACCCGATAATGTCGCCATCATTGACCGTAAGGTTTATTCCGGAGAGGGCGGTGAAAAAGCGGGGCGACTTGTTGAATTTCACCTTTTTGTAAAACTGCCGCGCCCGGTCACGGATTGTGGTCGCTTTATCGTAGACGAAAGGAAAGCGAACGGTGAGATCTTCTATGACGACGCGAGGTTGGCCCATAATCAGAAAATCTTGGTAAATCGATGTTTGCCTAGAGTATATACCACATGTGCGGCGATGACCAGCAAGACAACGAAGACACCGCAAATCACCAGTGAGGGGACCGGAGGGAACGGCCCTCCCAACAATGTCCATTGAAGACCTGCAAACAGTCCAGCCAGAGGATTCAGAAAGTAGAATGCATGATACTTCTTTTCAACGAAAGAAACCGGGTAGATCACGGGTGAAAGATACAGCAACATCCGGAAGGCTAAAGGAATAAAGTACTGAACGTCACGAATAAATACCGCCAGGCATGACACAAGCACAGACATAGACCAAGCCATTACCAGCAAGGTAATCAGTACCAGGGGATAAAATGCGGTCGCCCAGGAGACGTGTGGTCCCAGTATAACGTAAAACACCCCATAAACCCCAAACCAGATAATGAAATCGATGAGGGCTTGGTTGAAGGTCACGGCAGTGAAAATCAAAGGTTCCAGTTTCACTTGCATCAAAAGTTTTGCATTGTTCAGAATGGCGCCTGACGAAGTGTTCACCGCCCGGGTGAAAAAGAGGTAATGGGTCAGGCCGGTCATGATGAATACAAAGGGGTTCACTCCCATCCGGTTCCTGGCCCCTAGCACTATGACTAGGAAAAAGTAATAGATGAGCATGTGAGTGAGGGGTGTGACAAGGAACCACATCCTCCCCATGAAAGTCTTGAACATGCTCTTTTCTCGATCTTTTGTCATTCTAAACAATATCAAAGATCGATATGACCGTAGCGTACGGTACGCATCCCGCGTTTCCGCGAATAACTGCGGAATACCGATCCTCCGCCCGTGTTTTCCCCCATTACGGATCATGCGGACATTCATTTCATTTACTAATTGTCCGGTAGCTTTCCCCGCCAATGCTTACTCTTTTCTTCGGTGTAAACAGTGGGAGAGTCGCGAACGGACTCCACAGGAGGATGCCGTTGCGCTTCGCCTACAACCACTGAAAACTATTATACAATTCGACCTGTTAATTAACAAAGTCGCATTATGCCGTCAACTCGCCTGGGTGTCAAATGCTATTTCCCGCAGGCCCTCCCAGCCACTCTCTCATCGCTGGAAAGTCTCCCAAGAGGAACATTTTCCACCAGAAATTGCACGATCTTTTCCGCGGCATCTCCATCACCGAACGGCACATCCCATGACACCGTTCCGCCCTCCGCCTCCAGTGCCGCCTGTTTGATCCGTGCGGGATCCACCCCTCCCAGCCGGTTCGCTCCCACAGTGAGGGTTTCTATCCATTCGGTGTTTTCACGAAGTGTGACGCACGGTATATGGTGAATGCACGCCTCCTGCTGAACGCCGCCACTGTCGGTAAATACCATTTTGGCGTCGATCAGAAGCCGGACGAACTCGATGTAGCGCACCGCATCCTCCACCTGTATTCCGGGCAGAGAGGACGCCCACTCTTCCAGACCGAACTCCAGAAGCCTTTTTCGCGTGCGCGGATGCGCCAGGAACACTATGGGCAATCCCAAGGCGGTTGCGGCGGCGCTCACGCCTTCGAACGCTCCCCTCAGATGGGCCTCTACGTCCACGTTCTCTTCCCTGTGCATGGTCATTACCCCGTACCGTCCGGGGGTGAGACCTTTGAAGGCGCTATCGATGGGCTTCTTTTTCGCGAAAACAGCGAACAGCCTCGACGCATCCACAATAGGATTTCCCGTCACAACTACGGTCCCTCTCACTCCATCCGCCTTGAGATTCTCCACCGCCTTCGTTCCGGTGGCGAAAAGGTATTCGGATATGTGGTCGATGATTATCCGGTTATGCTCTTCCGGCATGCGCCAGTCGTAGCTGCGTTCCCCTGCCTCCACGTGCCCCACGCGCAGGTGCAGCTTTCTCGCCGCCAGAGCGCCGGCAAGATTGGTATTGGCGTCCCCTCCCACCAGTACGACCGCTGGTTTCCGCTCGATCAACGCCCGTTCGATCCCTTCCAGCATGGCGGCGGTCTGGGCCCCGTGAGTGACTTTGCCGGCCACTCCTTCCAGTCGGAATTCCGGCCGGGGCAGCTCCAGATCCTCGAAAAGCTCCGCATCCATCTGCGGTGAATAGTGTTGACCCGTGTGAATGACGAAGTGGGGCACTCCCTTTCTACGCAATTCATGGATGATGGGGGCGAACATAACGATGCCGGGTCGTGTGCCGACGACCACGGCGATCGAGGGTGTGAGTTCATGATCTTTGAAGAACTTGCTGCCTTTCATCATTCCTCTTTCTCCCTTATATCAATTCGTCAGGTCCCTCAGAACCCGCTTCAGCCTCACCGACTCTCGCTCCCAATTGAAAACATTGGTCAGTGCCCTTTGACCGTTTTGCCCCAACCGCCGTGCTTCCCGGGGATTTTTAAACAAAGTCCGAATCGCTTCCGCCACTGCTTCCGGTCGGGTAGTATCCACCAGCATCCCGCAGTCCGTTAGACGCACGATCTCGCCCACTTCCCCGAATTTCGGGCCGATAACGGGGATTCCGGCCTGCATGTAGGTAAAAAACTTCCGTCCGTTCCCGGCGGAAACATATGGGTACACCCTCGCCTTCTGATGCAGGGCAAGCCCTATCGAACAATGGCGCAGATGCGCCAGCATCTCCGTATACGGAATATGCTCGATGAAGCGGGTACAATGTTCGATGTTTAAATCCCGGACGAGAGCCCGCACCACTTCCCGGTCTTCTTTCATGGCGCCGATAAAAAGGAAGACTGCGTCGTCATGCACGGTCTTCACCAATGCCGCCGTCTCCAACGCCACAAAGAACCCCTTGGCCTTCATCAGGCCGCCGACGAAGGCAATAACCCTTCTTCCCCGGTAATCGTCCGCCAGACGTTTCACCTGTTCCTCTGACGGGTTTTCCCCCAGGGACGGGACGTTCCATATGACGGTGATGCGCTTGTTCCATCGTTTCAACCTGCGTTCGACGTGTCCGGCACGGGAATCGACGGTCAGAACGGCGGAAGACAAAGCCGCGCCCAGATTCTCCGCCATGCGTAAAAGCGGAGCGGCGACCCGGTGCAGTCTGCCAAAATAGAAGGACAGTTCCAGCGGGAAGTATTCCAGGGCATCGTAAACCACCCACACGCGTCCGGTGCCTTTGGCGTGACTCCAGGCCAGAGCAACGGGGAGGAGGCACAGGTGGCCCGCCAGTATCAGCGTGGGAGACAATTCGTCCAGCAATTTCCACAGGCCACGCCACAAAGAGGGTATACGCAGAAGGAGGCGTGGGCTGTTGAGCGGAGCGTCGAGTTCAACCGCGTAGGGGGCAGGCTTTCCGGCGTCGTCCACCTTTTTACGACGCCAGAAAACGGGCGTTACCCTCCACCCCATGTCGGCCATCGTTTGCTGAAACAATCCGTGCCGTGGCGGGAAAATATCGGAGAATTCCAAAAATACTGCACAGCCCGTTTCTGCGCGGGCGATACCGGAACGACTCGCCTCAGTGTGGGGACCCAAAGATTGTTGCGTTACGATTCTTATCAGGAAGTTCCTCTCGACGCGGGGCTCCTCTTTCTTTTTCCGTCATTGGGAGGTTACACCGCACATAAGGAACGTCGCGTCTTACCCCGCCAGAATGAAACCAAGCCACCGGGCTTTACACGCACGGTGGCCACCCCACGGTTTTCCTACCGTCAGATGAACTGGAGCGGGATGAAAAGGATCAGTTCCGATCGTCCAGGTACTTGACCTTTTCTCTCCGTCCGTCCCAGCGAATGTCCGGAACCAGTGCATGGGCCGTAGCCTGAATGCGGTTCCGGTATTTCAAAAGATCCTTCAGCGCGATTTCGATCTCCGCCTCCATGTCGTGGGTAGGCTTATACCCGAGGTCGAGGAGATGCTGATGGTCGGGTTTGTAGTAGTGTTCTTCCATTTCAAAACGGGGATTCTCCACATTGCGAACTTCGGCTTCAATCCCCAGCTTCCCGGCTACCTTTTTCACCTTATAGGCCAGCTCTGTCAGGTCGTACACTTCCTCGAACTGGTTGAACACCCGATACTCGCCCTCTTTGGGGGGATTCTCCAATGCGATGGTCAAACATTGCATTGAATCTCTCAAGGGCAGAAACCCCCTGAGCTGATGGCCTTTCCCGTAGGGGGTGAGCGGGTATCCAATGGCGGCTTGGGAGCAAAAACGGTTGATGGCGGTACCGAAACTCTGATCGAAGTCGAAACGGGTCAGCAGCCTTTCGTCGTCTCCCATTTGGTCGATCCTTGTTCCGAACACCACCCCCTGCATGATGTCCGTCGAACGGAGGCCCCAGATCCGGCAGGCCATGTTCACATTGTTGGTGTCGTGCACCTTGGTCTGGTGGTACCAGCTCGCAGCCTGCCTGGGAAAGGGAAGGCGATCTTTTCTCCCGCGGTATTCGATTTCGAAAAACCCTTCGGGAATATCGATGTTCGGCGTGCCGTATTCACCCATGGTGCCGAGCTTGACCAAGTGGGATTGGGGGCACACGTCGCGCATCGCGAACAGTATATTGATGGTGCCGATCAGGTTATTGACATGAGTAAACGTGCAATGTTCCACGTCGATCATGCTGTAGGGCGCGGACGGCATCTCCGCCAGATGGACGATGGCATCGGGTTGAAATGTTCGGAAAAAGTTCCACACGAAATTGTAGTTGGTAATGTCGCCCCGGACGAACTGAAGGCTTTTTCCAAAATGTTCCCTGAACGCGCGGAGCCGATCCGTCATCCTCAGGATGGGAGTAGCCGAGGATGCCCCCATTTCCGCCACCCAGTCCCGGCGATGATAGCAGTCCACTCCACCCACTTCATGCCCGCGCGCCGCGAGATACAGCGATAATGTCCAGCCAAGGTATCCATCAATTCCAGCGATAAAAACCCTCATAAACCGTTCATTCCTCCTATAAGTCTGGGGCAGGCCCACTCGATCACGTTGTTCTATTACAGGGAATTGCTTTTTTAATCAAGATGCAAGGGGAAAGAAGCACCCGGCTTAAGCAAACGAAAAAATTGATTTCATCCGGAAAGGGAATACAAAGGACGAGACTCAACAAGAGCCCCGTCCTTTGTGCGAATTCGACGTGCTGTCGATTACAGACCGGCTTTTCCCTCGAGAAACATTCCGGGCTGCGTTCACTTGGCGATGGTAAACATTTTGTACGTGCTCCAGGAGCCGGATCCGACACTGTTTTTGGCCTGGAGTCTCCACTTGTAGGTAGTGCCCTTCAATAAAAGATTTGACGGGGTCGTGGAATACGTCGTTCCGGATTTCGTCAGACTGCTTGAGGAGAGTGTCTTCGAGTAGACAAGCACACTGCTCCGATTGCGTACCTCCAATACGTAGGAGGTAGCCCCGCTCACGGCGGTCCAGCTGAAGGCGGGAGTGGTGGTGGTAACTTTCCCCAGGGGGGAGATGGTAGTCGCCTGACCTGGAACACTGCCGCTTGAACTCGACGACCCGGTCGTATCGGTACCGGCGACGGTGAACATCTTGTACATGCTCCAGTAGCCGTATCCGGCGCTATTTCCGGCCTGCACTCTCCACCTGTAGGTGGCGTTCGACAGTTTATCGGATGGAGTTACCGAGCAGGTCGACCCCGATGTCACAGTGCTCGCGGACAGATTTTTGGAATAGACAAGCGCGCTGCTCTGATCGCATACCTCCAGCACATAGAGCGTGGCCCCACTCACGGCGTTCCAGGTGAACGTAGGCTGGTTCGTCGTGATCTTTCCCAGCGGGGTAACCGTCTTGGGCTGCCCGGGCGCGATGGTTGCATCACCCACAATCATTACGTCCTTTACGCCCCAGGGTTCCGCATTGCCCGCGCCGGTGGTATTTATGAAGGAAACGACGTTCAGTGAACCATCTATTACCTGAGCGTCGAGCAGAACCAGGGTGTCGGGATTTCCCCATTTGTTGTTTCCGGTGGTGAGGGCGTAGTCGGTGGCTTCCCCGTTGATCGCGATGGCCAGTTCGTCACTGGAGTCAACGTCATACGCAGTAAAGAGGAGTTCCACCTGTCCGGGGCGGCCGTCGAAGTAGAAGGTGGTCTGCTCGGACGCATATACCTGTGCCCCGATGAAGTTGCCGATGGTGGTCGTGGAAGGCAGCGGCTGGGCAGGCGTAACCGAAATGTTCCGCACTCCCCAGGCGGCATCAGGATAGGTCTGTTCGAATCTGATGATGTTGATGCCGGAATTATTCACGAGGTTGTCGGGCAGCAGAACAACGGCCTTCTTGCCCCAGGACCCGTTGGCCGTCAACAGTGCATATCCGATTTCCCGGTCGTTCAACAGAATCCGAACCTCATCGTCCTGGTCCACATCGTAGCATTCGTAGATCATGACGAAATCGCCGGATTGCCCTTCGAAGGAGAAATTGACGCCTTCGGGATACGTGGTGCCGGTGTCACCGGGGATGCCGTTCCCGAACTGGTTGTTCCAGGTGAGAAAACCGTTTACCATTTCCGGTTCGATCGTCTGGGGCTGAGCCTGGGCCGTGACCAGATTTATCTGTAGGGTATCGCTCCTGCTGTTGCCGGCTGCGTCCCGGGCGGTCACGGTGATGGTATTGGTGCCGGTCTGGAGGGCCACGGACCCCACGCTCCATGAAGAGGTGCCGGCAGCAGTGCCGCTTCCACCGCGGCTGTTGCTCCAGGTCACGCTCGAAACCGCCACGTTGTCCGACGCGGTACCGCTCAAGGAAATCGCACTTGCGGTGGTGCTGTACGTGGAGGAACTTGTCGGATAGATGATGCTTATTGCGGGGGCCGAGGTATCCGAGGCGGGAATGGTGGTCGAAACCATGTTGGAGTAATCGCTTTCGACGCCGGTCGAAGCGTAGGCCGTGACTGCGAAGTAATAGGTGGTCCCGGTGGCGAGTCCGGTGATCGTGGAGCCGGTGGTGTTTCCCGCATCGACGTGAGACGTATAGCTGCCGCCGTTAGTGCCATAATATACCTTATATCCGGCCAGTAAGGGATTGCTCACGGGTTCCCATGTCAACGATACGCTCGCCGCCAGACCGATCGTTGGCGTAAGGATGGAGAAAAGAAACAACACTATGGAAATCGTCTTCCTTGCAAGGGTAGGATGACTTTTCTTTCGTGTGTTTATCATGTTGTTATACCCCCGGAATTTAGTCTGGCCTACAGGAGAGCAATGATCGGACCACTTTTGGTAAAAAGGGGGATAGACAGGAAATTCACACTTGGAGAGGTATAATTTATTGATTTTATAGCTTTATATTTTCATAGCCGGCAGCGGGATCTCCGCGATCCGCCAGTGACACTACGCGGCCACGTACAACCGGTTACACTCGTGTTCTTCGAAGGGAGAAGGCTCGCGTTGGGTTACACTCGGGAGGAGGAACTGCCGGAAGGGAGGGGACTCAAAAAAACGAGGCAGGATGCTTAATACCATCCCGCCTCGCTCCACGGAACTCATTTGCCGTTGGCGATTCTCATTTTGCGATGGTAAACATTTTATACGTGCTCCAGTAGCCTGATCCCGCACTGTTTTTGGCCTGGAGCCTCCACGTGTAGGTAGCGCCCTTCAATAAACGATTTGAGGGGGTCGTGGAATACGTCGTTCCGGATTTTGACAGACTGCTTGAGGAGAGTGTCTGCGAGTAGACAAGCACACGGCTCCGATCGCGTACCTCCAATACGTAGGAGGTAGCCCCGCTCACGGCGGTCCAGCTGAAGGTGGGAGTGATGGTGGTAACTTTCCCCAGGGGGGAGATGGTAGTCGCCTGACCTGGAACACTGCCGCTTGAACTCGACGACCCGGTCGTATCGGTACTGGCGACGGTGAACATCTTGTACATGCTCCAGTAGCCTGATCCGGCGCTATTTCCGGCCTGCACCCTCCATTTGTAGGTGTCGTTCGACAGTTTATCCGATGGGGTTACCGAGCAGGTCGAGCCCGAAGTTACACTACTCGCGGTCAGACTCTTGGAATAGACAAGCACGCCGCTCCGATCAACCACCTGCAGTACATACAGCGTGGCCCCACTCACGGCGTTCCAGGTGAACGTAGGCTGGCTCGCCGTGATCTTTCCCAGCGGGGTAACCGTCGTGGGCTGCCCGGGGACGGTAGTTGCTCCCCCGCCTCCTTCCGAAACCACACTCACAGTCACCGAACCCTGATATGCCGTATAGTTGTAACGGGAAATAGTGATCTGCATCGTGCCCGCGGTCGCGGGATTTATCTGAGTGGTAAAGGAACCGGCGGCGGTCGTTTTTCCGTAGGCGTACACTTCCGCGCCCTTGCGCAAACACACCAGCGCGTTCGCTACTCCGGTCGTCACGGTGTAAGCCTGGGCCCCCGAATTGATGTTGGCGCTGAACGTGGGCGCAAAGCTGTGGGGGTCCTCGGTGTGGACGTACAGTTCGGGGTCTCCGAGAAGATTGAGTCCGAACTGTACCCAACGAAACGCTCCCGCCGAGGCGGACGAGGCCGCCATGTCTTTCTTATGCAGCCCGAAGATGGCTCCCAGATGGTGATCGTGCCCATAGGTATCATTGCTGAACGTATAGAAGTAGAACCGGTCCGCGTACGCTATGGACGTGCCGTGATACTCGATGCTGTTGGAGCCGTAGTAAGGCGTCCCCCATCCGTACCGGGAGCAACCGATGTAGGATACCGCCCCCCCGTTGGGGTTCCGCAGGAAAGCCTCGCCCAGGGAAGGATCGTTCGCGCCGTCGAAGTAACTGGTGAGGCAGGCCATGGTGTAGATGTGGCCCTGCTTCGCCCCGTTGGTGAGCGCCAGGGCGTCGGTCTGCCGGAAATACTGTCCGCTGGTTTCCATGGCCCAGATGTTCCAGTTGCCGTGGGTAGCCATGAAGACGAAGTTGTACCCCGAATTCAGCTGAGACTTCACGTTGGCCGTGTTCAGGTCGTAGCCGGCGTTCCCCGAGAACGAAGTGCCGGTGTCGTAGAATTTGTTCCGGCCGAAGTCCCAATAGGGGTCCACGTACTGGGAATAGAGGGCTTCACTCTTCCAGTCCGCATCGGAACGGCCGTCTTTGTATCCCAGACAGCCGGAGCACTGAGCCGGCCCGAAGAGCATGGTGCCCATGAGCAACATCCGTTCCGCGAAATTGCTGGCCGGAGGGTTCTTGTCATAATTTATGGTCTTGTTGACAAAGGCGGCCACGTCGGCGGTCGAGCGCACGGGAGCACGCCCCACCCATACGTCCGGAAGGAGGTCGATGCTGTCGTTGGTGTTGCAGGGCTGGGAATCGTTGTTGTCGTTCCAGTTCACATCGTCGAGGCCCGCGTAATAGAGATCCGTGGGCATATGCGATTCCACTTCCGAACCCACGGCGACGTAGCAATCCCTGTCCGGAACCACCGTGTCGTCGCCGCCCAGGAGCACGTAGACGAGGCCGAAGTTGTTGTAGTAGTCCACAATGCAGTTCTTGATCTTCGTCTGATCGTCAACCCCCGAATACGAAGCACGGATGGTTTCCACGCTGACGATTTCCGCGGGCGCTCCCTTGGCCGTTTTCCAATCGGCCAGGGCCTGAAAGCTGCTCCTGAGGGATTCCTTGGTGATGATGAGATACTTGACGTCCAGGCTGTTCACCGGAGAGGCCGCCGTTTTGGCGGGGAGAGAACCTTCCACGTCGTCGGGGTTTTCAACCATCCCCTTCACCATTTGTTCGAAGGAAGGATCGTAGTGATGGGCGTCCAGGGCCAGTGACACATGGGGATTCAGCGTATAGCGGACGGTGATGTCCATTTCCCTGTTCAGATACACCTTTCCGCTGGCCGGTATGTACTGGAGCGGGAATACCTTGATGGTGACCAGGTTGTAACCGCGCATGGTGCCGTTGTTTGCCATTTCGATCGGTTCGGCCGGATATTTGGTCTCCAGGGTATAGTAGACGGGGTCCGGGTTTGCGAACTCCGCTTCCTCGCCGGGGTGCACCTGGCGCTGTGCCGGAAAGAGGCGGAACGATCCGTAAACAACCGATTCGCTCGTCTGCACCACGCTGTCCAGGACTGCGCCGGCCGGAATGACCACGTTGACTTCCTTCACCGGAAGCAGCGGGGCTCCCACCGGGCCGTCAAGCATGGTGCTCGGCGCTTTCACGGAAAGAACGTCGTACCCTTCCATGGAGTCCTCGACGACCTGATCCGTGACGAACGAAAGATGCACGGTCGTTTCTTCCGCCGCGGCGATGGAGGCGAAAAAACATATCAGCAATGCGGCCATGAATTGAAAACCGGTTTTTCTTGTTGCCATCATTATTTCATCCTCACCTGCGCGCCCTTGGCAGCGCTCTTTCATGCGCGGCTTACAAACTTTGTCGCGATCCTTCAAAGATTGTTCGGCCGACCGGCACGTCTTCCGGCACGACCTGAGTCCGGCCGATCTGGAGGACGAAAATATTTCCCAATGATTTCACCTGGTTTATTTTCGTCTTTCCGTTCAGGCCCGCCATTTTTTCTTTCCTCATTGAGTAACGATATTGTGCTACGCCACGTAGAAAGGGCAATATCCGTGCCGGGAGAAGAGGGGTTGAGAGACAGCGTCGGAAGAAAACGGAGGAGGAACAACCGAAAGAGATAAACGAAGCCCGTGCGGACTAAGGAAAATTATACCATCGAAAAAAGACGCGTGGGAATCAGCGGACTATTTTCCGTACCCGCTGGAGCACGAACGAGCGGACGAACGAGGCGCCGGCCAGCCTGCAGTTGAGAACGGCCAGCACGAGGTGGGTGATGCAGGTGCCCGCGCTGATACAGAACACGGCCACCAGGTCGCTGTTTGCCAGTCCCCCCGCGGTCAAGGCCGCCCCCAGCACGACGAAATGGCAGAGCTGCCATATCAGGTATACCTGCTGGCGGTTGAGGGTGTTGAACACCAGAACGGGGCTGATGACGCAGCGCAGAAAAAAGGCGGGACTCAATATCTGGGCGTACAAGCCCGCCCTTGCCCAGGCCGGACCAAAAGCCAGGGAAAAGATGGACGAGCCCCACAACCCCAGGGCCAGGAACGGAAGGATGCTCAGGACGGCCAGCCACGCCCCGGTGTCCTCCAGCAGCCGGGCGGTGCTGCCCGTGCTTCTCACCACTTCCACCGACCGCTGATAAAACACCTGGCGGACGCTCTGCACCACCAGTTCGACGGGCACGAACACCATGCGGAAGCCCAGATCGTACAGTCCGACCATGCCGGTGCCGAAAAGGTGGGCCATGACGAAAATGGGGAACGCCGTGCCCGCGTATTCCAGAAGCGACGCACCGAGCTGGTACCGGGGGAAATTGACGTAACGCGAAAGACTCGTTTTCCACGAAGTGCGGCCGATTCTCGTCCCCGCGAGTGCTCCGCCCCTCACGACCCAGGCCGCCTTGCCCGCTTCGCACAACAGGGACCCCGCAATGAGCCCGCCCGCGGTAGCCGTCGAGGTCGTCGCCCACCCCAGCCTCGTCAGGACGGACGCGCCGGCCCCCACGATCTTCCCTCCCGCCGACAGGCCGTAGCGCTGCATGCGGCTGAGCCACATGTCCAGACTCCTGTTGCCCGCCATGAGGAACATACCGACGGGCACCCAGGGGAGGTAGGGGAGGAAGGAGGCGGGGATGACCGATCCCGTGCGCGGGACCAGGAAGGACAACACCAGCAGAACGGCCGAAAAGCATCCCGACAACCCCAGGGAGAGGGTGAACAGGGACCACGCTTCCCCCGAATCCTCCGGGAGCATGATTCCCCCCTCGTAGTTCAGCGTGGAGAAAAGGGAGAGGAGCACCGTGGTCGACGTATAGAGGGCCAGAATGCCGTACTGCTCCGGCGGGTACAGGCGCGTAAGGATGGGTGCGGCGGCGATGTTGATGAGTTGGGCCAGGGACGTGCCGGTGAGAAGCGTTCCGATGTCGGCGCCGAAACCTTTCGCGGTTTTGAACGGAAATCCCTTCAAGCGAGCTTCCTGCCCGGAGTTCGGAAACTCACGGTTCGGCGAGAGTAACGTCGGCAGACTTATTATGGCTTTGCCCGCGCGGTGTAAACATCACCCGTCTTTTTCCGTACGGGTTATGGACAACGATCGTCTATTTCGGACCGTCCGACATGAAACGCCAGAGTATCCGCACGATCCAGACCGCCAGGACCGCCACGATGGTTGCCGTGACGACCCGGTTCAAATACGAGCGAAATCTTCCCCTTTCCGCCCTCAACACCGGCCAGAGGAGAAAGGCGATCAGCACCAGCAGAAACAGATTGAAAAACTTCACCGTAATTCCCCGATAATCGTCTCCGCTCCCTCCGTCGATGACGGCGCCCGGTTGTGCCGTCGAAGGTTCCATGGCTATCACACCGGCAACGACGGTGTCCAAACTTTTCGGCCGTTCCACCTCCGCCCACGGGGAAGCCGCGCCTTCTTCCCTCGATGGGGGGTTGGGGGGGGTGTTCTCGCCTCCCGGGAGAAGACGTGCGGTTCCTGTTGTCTTTGATTCCGATTTCCGCTACCATTCTGACCCGTTACGAACGATCCTCAAAAAGGAGTCTCTCACCTGAAAAAAGGAGAAAACGACATGGATGCCGTCAGAAGCGGGTACTACTCCAAAACCGCCGAAAAAATCATCGGGCACCTCGCGAAACGTCGGATGGCCGGCAGCTATGCGGCCACCAGAGAGGAAGCAGCCCAACAAGTCATGGCCATGATTCCGCAAGGCGCGAAGGTGTATCGCGGCGGGTCGATGTCGTTGGTGGAACTGGGGTTGGTGGACGCCATTTATGCAATCCCGCAGGTGACGGTGTTCGATCCCTATCGGCCCGGCCTTACTCCCGAGGAATCCCTGGAACAGCGGCGTCAGGGGCTCCTGGCGGACGTTATGGTCGCCAGCACCAATGCGATTACCCAGGACGGCAAGCTGGTGAACCTCGACGGCATGGGGAACCGGGTGTCCGGCATGATTTTCGGTCCGCGGAAGGTCGTCCTGGTGGTGGGGATGAATAAGGTGACCTATGACGTGGATGAGGCCATGGCCAGAGTGAAACATCTCGCGGCCCCTCTGAACAACGTCAGGCTGAACCTGGCGAATCCCTGTTGTGAGACCGGGATCTGTTCCGACTGCAAGTCGCCTTCGCGCATCTGCAACATGTGGACGATCATCGAAGGGCATATGGTGAAGGACCGCATCCACGTGGTCCTGGTGGGCGATTCCCTCGGATACTGAGAGCGCATGGAAGAGCACGGCGAAAGCACCAATGCCCTGATCGTACGCACGGTGGCGGACGAAAGAGACCTCCGGGCGGCCTTTGCCGTTCGTCTGGAGGTGTTCACGGGCGATCAGGGCATCAATGAGGATGAAGACCGGGACGGCCTCGATGACGGGGCCGACCACGTGCTCGCCCTTGTGAGGGATCGACCGGTCGGCACCGCCCGTCTCGTGATGCTCGACGACGGCCGTACGGCGCGCATCGGCCGGATGGCCGTCCTGAAACCCTACCGGATGCGCGGAATCGGAAGGGCGATCGTCGAAAAGCTCCTCGCGATCGCCGTGGAAAAAGGCGTGCAGACCGTCATCCTCGGCGCCCAGGAACAGGCCGCGGGATTTTACGAGAGGCTGGGGTTCGGTGCTACGGAGGAACGGTATATGGAGGTGGGAATCCCTCACGTCACCATGAAGCGCGACATAAAAGAGGGAGCACCATAGGGCGAGAAGGGTCCTCGACGTGAATGAGCGCTCCCCCCCTCCCTTGACTCGATCGGCGCTCATGGCCATTTAGAGAGAAACGGACGGGGAACGGGCGATTCGTTTAAACGTCCTCGGTCCGCGTCTCATCCAAGCGTATGAAGAAAGTCTTTTTTAAGGAGGGAAAGGACGCACCATGGCCAACACGTTGAAGACCACCGTACTGCTTGCCGCGCTGACGGCTTTCTTCGTCCTGGTGGGAGGATATCTCGGAGGTCGATCGGGAATGATGATCGCCTTCGTTTTCGCGGTCGTCATGAACCTGGGCTCCTACTGGTTTTCCGACAAAATCGTCCTCGCCATGTACCGGGCGAAGGAAGTGAGTCCGACCGAGGCGCCGGAACTGCACCGGCTGGTGGGAGAACTCGCCCAGAACGCGGGAATTCCCCATCCCAGAATCTGTGTCATTCCTTCCGAAGCTCCCAATGCCTTCGCCACGGGCCGCAACCCCGATCACGCAGTGGTGGCGGTCACCCAAGGAATCATGAGCATTCTGTCCCGCGACGAACTCAAGGGAGTACTCGCCCATGAACTGGCTCACGTGCGTAATCGCGACATCCTGATCGGGTCCATTGCCGCCACCCTGGCGGGGGCCATCATGATGCTGGCCACCATGGCGCGCTGGACGGCGTTGTTCGGGGGGTTCGGAGGACGCAGCGACGACGAGGGCCGGGGAGGCGGAATCCTGGGACTCATCGCCATGTCCATTCTGGCGCCCGTGGCTGCCATGCTCATCCAGATGGCCATCAGCCGTTCCCGCGAGTACCAGGCGGACGCCACCGGGGCCAAATTCGCCGGACACCCCGAAGGACTGGCCGGAGCGCTGGAGAAACTCGATTCCGCATCCAGGCGGCTGCCGCTCCACGCGAATCCGCAGACGGCGCACATGTTCATTGTAAATCCGCTGACGGGCAAGGACGTCATGAGCCTCTTCAGCACGCATCCGCCCATCGAAGAACGGATCAGACGGCTGCGTTCCATGCGGTACATGGAAGCGAACTAGGCATGGCGAAGAAAACCGTTTCCATCGTCATCCTCGTGCTCGCACTGTTGGCGCCGGTATTCTCCGCGGGTTCGTCCCCGGCGGCGATCGACCAGACGCGGGAAACTCCGGTGGTCAAAGCGGTCCGTGCGGTGGCGCCCGCGGTGGTCAACATCCGCACCGTCAACGTGGTGGAGAAACGGCAGAGCCCGTTTGCTCCCTTCCCGCGCGACGAATTTTTCCGCCGCTTCTTCGAGGATTTCTTCGACTCGCAACTGGACCGCCCCAGAGCCACGAGCAGTCTGGGTTCCGGGGTTATCATCGACGGGAAACGGGGATTCATCCTCACCAACAATCACGTCGTCATGGAGGCGTCTTCGATCAAGGTCATGCTGGCGTCCGGCGATGAGTTCGACGCGAGCGTGGTGGGCACCGATCCCGAATCCGACCTGGCGGTGCTCAGGTTCGACGCCGGGCATCCCATGCCCGAAGTGAAGATGGGCACCTCCGGCGACCTGATGATCGGCGAAACGGTGATCGCCATCGGGAACCCCTTCGGATTGTCCCATACGGTAACCACGGGCGTGGTCAGCGCCACGAAGCGATCGTTCCGCACGGAAAAACGTGCTTTTCACGATTTCATCCAGACCGATGCCTCCATCAATCCCGGCAACAGCGGAGGTCCGCTGCTGAACATCGACGGGGAACTCATCGGCATCAACACGGCGATCTATTCCAAGGCCGAAGGCATCGGCTTCGCCATTCCCATCGATCGCGCCAAAAGAATCGTCGCGGAATTGATCAAATACGGCGAAGTGCATACGGCGTGGTTCGGCGTGGACGTGCAGGACCTCACCCCGGAACTTGCCTCCCACTTCAAAACGCCGGACGGCCGGGGAGTGCTGGTGTCGGGAGTCACCAAGGGAGGCCCGGGCGAAAAGTCGGGGTTGTCGCGCGGTGACGTCATCGTGGCCATCAACGAGGAACCCGTGGCGGCAAGGTCCGACTACGATCGCATTCTGGAAACCGTCCTGCCCGACGGGCAGGTGCGCGTGAGCTACTATCGCCAGGGGAAAAAGTACGGCGCACGCATGGTGGCTCAGGTGTTTCCCGCGGAACTGGCGGAGGAATGGTTCTACGATACGACCGGTTTGAGGATGGCCCGCAAGGGTGATCGGGTGGGACTCGAAATCGTCGGCATCCGGCCCGACTCGACGGCCCAGAGCATCGGCCTGAAACCCGGAGACATCGTGCGCAGCATCAACGACATTACCCTGAAGAGCGAAGAGGACCTGCGCAAGGCGATCCTCAAGTACCGCAACAAGGGGCCCGCGACGTTTCTCGTCCAGCGGGGCGCGTACGGGTACTACCTGACCATCGACCTCTGATCCGCTTCGTCACCGGGAACGGACAGCATTCCCCGTGCCTTGCGGGGGACGGTGACGGTGAAGGTCGATCCCTGTCCGAGCGTGCTTTCCAGCTCGATCCGGCCGGCCATTTTCTCCAGGATTCCCCGGCTGATGTAGAGTCCCAACCCCGTGCCCTTGCCGGGAGGCTTGGTGGTGAAGAAGGGTTCGAAAATCCGTTGCAGGTTCTCCTTGGGAATCCCGTGCCCTCGGTCCTGAACGGCAATACTGAGAAAATCCCTGTTTTCCCCCGACCGTATGGTTACCGCGCCGCCGGCGTCCGAAGCCTGAATCGCGTTGTTGACCAGATTGAGCAGGACCTGGCGGAGCTGGTTGGGATCGCACCACAGCAGCCAGGTCGAACCCGCCCACTCCGTTTCCAGCCGGACTTTCCGGTCCGCGGCTTCTCTCGCCGCCAGCTGGCACACTTCCTCGATCAACTCCTTCAGGTTGGTCTCCTTGACCACCGAATCGTCCTTGCGAACGAAGCCCAGCAGCTGGTGGGTTATCCTGCGGGCGCGATCGACGCTCTTTTCGATTTTCTCCAGCGCCAGCTCGAAACTCTCCCGATGGGGGAGGGAGGAGAGTTCGGGCTTCTTCATGATGGTGTTCAGCCATCCGGCGGACTCTCCGATGATGGCCAGGGGATTGTTGATTTCGTGGGCGATCCCCGCGGCCATGGTCCCCAGCGATACCAGCCGCTCCGTGGCGATCATCTGCTGATCCATGCGTTTGCGGAAGTCGGCTTCGCGCCGCCGCTCCTCCTCCCACAGAATCTTATCGTACGCCTGGCGGATCTTGCTCAGCAGATGATCGAACTCAATCGGTTTGGACAGGTAGTCGAACGCTCCGGCCTTGATGCCCGCCACCCCGTCATCCGTGGTGGAAAAGCCGGTCAGCATGATCACCTGGGTGTGGGGATACTTTTCGCGGATGACCTTCAGCGTTTCCCGACCGCCCATGTCCGGCATCATGATGTCCAGGAGCACCACGTCCACGGGTTCGTTCTCCAGGACGGCGAGCGCCTCGCGGCCGGTCCCGGCCTCGCTGATCGTCATGCCCCGGCGGGCGAACCGTCTGGCCAGCGAGGCCCTGAACCCCTCCTCGTCATCCACGAGCAGCAGACGTACCGCTTCCCTGTTCTCCCCGGCTTCCGCCATAAAAACCTCTATCCCTCACATCCGCCGGATCCCGTTTTTCGGACCCGGCATGCCTGCTGCACTTTGGACAGGAGTTCCTCCAGATCGCACGGTTTGGTGAGGTAGTCGAACGCTCCGTGCTGAATCCCCTCCCTGGCCGCCTGTTCGGAGCCGTGCCCCGTCAACATGATCACCGCAATCTCCGGCGCCATTTTCTTAACGATCTTCAGCACCTCCAGCCCGTCCATGTCCTCCATTTTCAGATCGAGCACCATCACGTCGAAATTCCGTCCCCGCAGCGTCCGTATTGCCTCGGCTCCGCTCAGTGCCGTCGCGACCCGGATGTTCCTCTTGCGCATCCTCTTGGAAAGCACCTCGACGTAGCCACGCTCATCATCCACCAGAAGCAGTTCTATGGGTGCGGTCGTCTCCGCCGTCTCGGCCATCGTCATCCTCTTCAGGCCCTGCGCATGGTGATTTCCTTGAGCTGGGCCTCGATGATTTTCTGCTGATGCCTTCGTTTCTTCTCCCCCGCCTCGTCCACCTTTGCCAGAAGCACGTCCATGTCGCACGGCTTCATAAGGTAATCGTATGCGCCGAGCTTCATGCCTTCAATGGCTGTTTCCACCGTCGCATGGCCGGTCAGCATGATCACTTCCACCAGGGGAAACGCCTTCTTGATCTCCTGCAGCGTCTGGATGCCGTCCATACCGGGCATCTTGACGTCCAGCACCACCACGTCCAGGTCCCGCGCTTCCTTCAGCCGATCCAGGGCCTCGCTGCCGCTGGATGCCCGCAATACCGAATAGCCCCTCTTGTCCAACCGCTTGCTCATGGTTTCCACGAAAGCCTGTTCGTCGTCGACCAGCATAAGCTTTGTCATGTTCATCGGGTGATCCTCCTCACTCCTGCGCCGTTTTCTGTTTACGCTTGTGCCGTTGAGACTCGATTTCCACTTTCCGCCTGCGCGGGCTTCTTTGCAAGCAGGGGAATCCGTATATGAAAGGTCGTACCGATTCCCACCGCACTGTTGACGCTGATGTCTCCACCCATCTTGTGGATGATTCCGTAGCAGATGGACAATCCCAGACCCGTACCCTTTCCCACCGGTTTGGTCGTGAAAAAGGGATCGAATATCCTTACCAGATTTGACTTGGCGATGCCCGGTCCGTTATCCCCCACGTCCACCACCACCGAATGATCGTCCACCCGGGTGGTGAATTCCAGCTTGCCTCCCGTGGGTTCCATGGCGTCCAGGGCGTTGTTGATGAGATTGAGCAGTACCTGCTGCATTTCCGAAGCGGAAGCCGAAACGTCGGGGAGGTCCGTCTGTAGATTCAGGGAAACCTTCACGTTCGCGTACCGGGCCCGTTGCTCCGACAGGTTCACCACCTCTTCCACCAGTTCGTTGAGCTGGATCATGCCCGTGGTGGGGTCCGTTTTACGGGCGAAGCTCAGCAGCTTGTGGGTGATGTCCTTGCACCGCTTGCCCTGCTTCCTTATCTGGGACAGGGCCCGTTGCAGTTCCTCCAGGTTCTTGGAATGCGAGAACTCATCTTCTTCCAGCAGGTCTTCCATCCAGCCCGCCTCTTCCACCATGATGGCCACCGGGTTGTTGATTTCGTGGGCGATGCCGGCCGCAAGTTCGCCCAGGGAGGCGAGCTTGCCCGTCTCGATGATCTGCTCGTCCATCATTTCCTTTTCCCGATCCACGCGTTTGATGCGATTTACCATGCGCCGGGAGATGAGAATCGCGGTGGTGATGATGAGCGCGCTGCCGAGAATGGCCATGAGAACGGCCATGTTTCTGGTGCGGTACAGCCCCGCGAAGAAATCGCCCACGTCCTGCTGGTAGATGAGTGTCCAGTCTCCACCCTTGAGCGGGGTGATCACGTACAGGATGTCCTGGCCCGACGGATGTTCGCGTCGGGTGAACACCGCCTGGCGGCTGCCGAGGGGATGCGCGATCAGTTCCTTCACGATGTCCACGGGCACCGAGGCCCTGAACTTGGCGTGGGTCTGCAATTCGCCCTTACCATTCACGATGAAGGCGAGCCCCGTTTCGCCGATCTTGATACTCTCCACCAGCGTGTTGAAGGCGAGGAAGTCGACGGTGGCCCGCAGTATCCAGGGATCGCCCATCCATTGCTGTTTGATGGCGATGATGAAGTGGGGGATTCCGCGCAGCCCGAGGAAAACGTCGCTGACGTAGACGTCCGACTGCATGGCGCTCTGGAACCACTCCGCATTGGTGTAGACGGCCTTCTCCAGC
The DNA here is from genome assembly GCA_963826125.1 of uncultured delta proteobacterium. GTDB lineage: Bacteria > Desulfobacterota > Desulfarculia > JACQYL01 > CAWGVV01 > CAWGVV01. Next base: position 1,151,726 of record CAWGVV010000002.1, read on the forward strand.
TTGAACGGTCCCGCATAGGCCACCTGCACGCCCTGCCGATCCACCACGCCCAGGTCCACGAAGGACCCCGCGTAGACTTTCTGCAGGATTTCCAGATTGGAACGCAGGAATGTTTCGTCCGAAAGCTCCGGGAAGGAATGCCACTTGGTGAGGAGTTCCAGTTCGTGTTTCTTGTTGGTGAGGAAATTGTCGATGGTCAGCTTGTGCTCCTGCACCAGGAGTTCCAGATTGGCCACCGACTTGTGAAAGTACGACTGTTGGAACTGGTGGAGAATGATTGCGCTGATGATGAAGAGGGGCGCCACGGAAACGGTGATGACGATCAGGGTCATCTTCCGGGTCAGGGTGGCGTAGTATCTGTCGTCGTTATGCTCTTGCTCGGCCATGATTACCAACCAGTGAGCTGATACCCCGGACGGGCCGGTTCCCGGTGCACCTGAGAGGTTGCGCGCCTTCGGGAGCAAATTTCTTCGGGGCGGCGTTTCCTTACGTTCATTTTTTCACAATCTCGCCCACAATCGTTATCGGGCGGAACCCACTCCGCACCACTCCTCCTCAGAACGTCTCGTATTTCCAAGAATATCAGAGTGGGGGAAATAATCAATGCCAATCAGCTCGGGAAAAGACGTCATGCCCCTTCCCGCAACGCCAGCAGCGCCGCCCCCAATGCCCCGACGATCTGCGGTTCCGGAGCCACGTTGATGCGGCGGCCCAGTTTCGCCTCCAGCAGCTTTACCACGCCTTGGTTTTTGGCCACTCCGCCGCTCACGGTCACTCCCCCCGACGTGCCGACGCTCTTGACCATGCTCCACACCCGGTTGACGATGGCGGTGTGGAGCCCCTTGAGGATGTCCGCCACGGGCTTTCCCTGGGCCACCAGCGAAACCACTTCCGATTCGGCAAAGACCGTGCAGACGCTGGAAATGGCGATGTCCTGCGTAGCCTCCAGCGAAACGGCTCCCATCCGGTCCAGCGGAACGTCGAGCGCACCGGCCATGACTTCCAGAAACCGCCCCGTACCCGCCGCGCACTTGTCGTTCATGGTGAAGTCGGCCACTTTTCCCGTCTCGTCCACCCGGATCACCTTGGAATCCTGGCCGCCGATGTCGATGACCGTGCGGGTGTCCGGAAACAGGTGGTGCGCCCCCATGCCGTGGCAGGAAATCTCCGTCACCCGCTTCCCGGCAAAAGGAATGGAGATACGGCCGTATCCGGTGGCCACTACGAAGCCGATGGCCTTTTCGTCAACTCCGGCGTCTTTCAGGGCGCGCCGGAACGATTCCTCCGCCGCCAACCGGCTGTTGGGACCGGTGGGCAGGATATTGAACGTGACGATGCGTTTGGCTTCGTCGATAAATACCGTTTCCGCGCTCAGCGAACCAACGTCGATGCCGGCATAGAGCATGAAGACTCCTTTCGCGCAAATGACTCAGTCCTAGGTGAACGAACATTCATTGTCAACTCCGGGCGTCGACAAAGGAGTGACTTGGAGGAAAAATGTGCTATAGTGACGTTTCAAGCAACAGAGGGCGGAGTGCTTCTCCGCGCATCGTTTTCCCGCTGCGCAATCGTCCGCGTTAACCTTTTCATGCTTCGGCGTGTCTAACCGTCATGAGGGGGATGGAGCATTGCCTGAAGACGACCTGAACATACGTGAGGTATTCAACCGGGCCGGACCGGCCCTCGACCGGCTCTCCGCCGTGTACGGTCGGCTGCCCTCCATGCGCTGCCGTATGAGGGGGCTCTGCTGCCAGCTCCTGCCCGAAATGAGCTTCCTGGAATTCCTCGGGGTGGTGCGGGCGGTCAACGGTCTCGACCTTCCGGTCGCCACGGAAGCGACCCGCCGGTTGGTGCGTTACTTCTTCGTGAACCCCGTCCGCCTCACTTCCTGTCCGTTTCTCGAAAACAACCGCTGCCTGGTGTATGAGGGACGCCCCTTCGGGTGCCGGGCCTACGGACTGTGGAGCCCCGAATATTACCGGAACCGCCGGAGGGAAACGCTGAAAGGCAAGGCCGTGGTCCGGGAGGCCTGGCGGCGGCTGGGAATCGAGCTGCCCACGGAAGTGGCCGACTTCAGCATCTCCTACTGCCGCAACGTGCGTCCCGATCCGCATGCCGCCATCGACGACGACACGCTGAACGATTTCTATGACGAAGTACTGGACATGAGCGCCGAACTGGGGGATCATGACGAGTCGTTCTATCGATTGTTTTTAAACGATGCTTCATTTCTGGCGGCGGCTTCCGTGGTGACGCACGACATAGCACTCAACGACAAAGTGACCGTGGTGCGGGAAACGATCGAAGCGGGCGAAAGCAGAACGCTCTCGATTATCCTGTCCCGTATTACGCAGCAGGCTGTCGGAAGGCTCTTTCCCGCTCACACGCCCTCGTCCCAGTAGTAATTCCCCCAACGTCCGGATACTCCCTTGTCCACCTATGTGCTCGTCGATTGCGTCGTGTTTTTTGCCGGTGTTCTGCACGCTCTGAGCGGTTTCGGAGCGGCCTTGTTCGCTCTTCCTTTCCTCACCATGCTGCTGGGCGTTAAGGCGGCCATCCCTCTTGCCACCATGCTGGCTTTCACCTCCAGCATCATCATCTTCGTGCAGGTAAGAAAGCACATTCACTGGAAAAACCTGCTGCCCCTCTTCATGGGGGCCGTGCCGTTCATCCCCGTGGGAGTCCATTTCCTGAAGGTGATGCACCGCAGCACCCTGGAAATATTCCTGGGTATTCTGCTGGTGGGGTACGCCGCCTACGGTCTGGCGTTCCGGGGGTCCCGGATAGCCCTCAAACCGTGGTGGGGAGCGCTCTTCGGCATGGGAATCGGCTTCTGCAGCGGCGCCATCGGCGCGGGCGGGCCTCTGGCCGTGACCTATACGTCGCTGACGGACTGGAGCAAGGACACCATGAAGGGGACGCTCCAGGCCTATTTCCTCGTTTCCGGCACCATGGTTATCACCTTCCATGCCATAAACGGGCTCACCACCCGACAGGTTGTCACTTCCTTCCTGTTCGCCGCTCCCCTGCTCCTGGCGGGACTCACCGTGGGAAACTACTTCTATCGCCGTCTGGGCGACAGTTCCTATCGGAGGCTGCTCATCCTGGTGCTGGGCGTTCTGGGAGCGGTCATGCTGGTGAGAGCGGCGTGATAGGAAAAGTTTTACCGGTGAGCTTCCCGCTCAAATTTCTAAATAACCAAGGACATCCGGATAGATGACGCTTTAAAGAAAGGCCCATCAGCAAACGGGGACAACAAACATCTGTTTATCGCTTTATCCATGACTATAATCTTTTCCACCCACTCATTGTCGTGAGAGTCCTGTCCCCCTCGTAGTGAGAGCAACAAGGCGTCTTGTGAAGTCAACTGCGCTGCTCCTAAGGTTGATTCTCAGTTTCTCTCTTTCAAATGTCTAAGAAAATCATGGCTCTTTTCATGCTTATTGTACAGAGAAAGCAGAAGAAACTCTCTTTATCGGATGGATGGGAGAAAAGCGTGCGGCTCTGCTCTATTAGCTTACTAAATCAGTCAATTTGCTAATTAAAAAAAATAGCTGTATACTTTCTATAAATCAGAGCACTCCAATCCTTGACAAGGAGATCCCATGAAAGAGACACTGATACTTTTACTTAGTATCGTGGCAGGCGGATGCGGATACTTAATAGTCACCTTCTGGTCAAATCCAATTTTACGTTACCTACAAATAAGGCATGACGTCACGTCTGACTTAATATTCTACGCGAATGTGGTAAGTGGCGCAAATATTAATGAAGAACTGTTGAAACGCCATGATGCTCGAAGAGTATCCAACAGGAAGCATGCAGCTGAAATGACCGCAAGCTATTATCGATTACCAAGGTGGTATCGCTACATATTAAAGAAAAGGAATGAAAATCCTATCGAAGCATCGAAAAATCTAATCGGACTTTCCAATTCGATAACAAATGATCAGGCTACTCCTCATCTTATGAGGATTAAAATATCGCTTTGCCTTGCAGCAGAACTAGATATATAAGCTAATTGTTTTCTCTCCACTGATAGAGTGGAAACGACCCATTCCTTCAAATACACTGGAGGAGCCCCCATGCCCGACACCGTTTCCACCGACGCACAGCCGCCCATCCTGATCCCCCCTTCGGAAACGGCGGAACGGATGATACGCGCCGGTATCGCTTTTCTGGAGGAACTTACGCCCGACCTGCGCCGCAGGGCGCACTTCCCCTTCGAGGACCATGCGCGTACCGGGTGGCACTACGTGCCCGTCGATTCGGTGCCCCGACCGGGGCTCAGCCTGGCGGAAATGAACGATCGGCAGAAGAATGCCGCCTTCGGCCTGCCGGCGTCGGCGCTCAGCCCTTCCGCGTACCGGACGTCCCGCGCCATCATCGACCACGAAGTCATTCTGGGCGAACTGGAACGCATGAGCGGTGAAACGTTCCACCCGCGCGATCCGAATCTTTACTTTTTCTCCGTCTTCGGCGACCCTTCCCCCTCGGCGACCTGGAGTTGGAAAGCCGAAGGGCATCACCTGTCCCTCAATTTCACCATCGTCCCGGACGATTCCCCTGCCTCGACCCCGTTCTTCTTCGGCGCCAACCCGGCGGAAGTCCGCCACGGCCCGAAAAAGGGATTGCGGCTCCTCCCGGCCGAGGAAGACCTGGCCCGCAGCCTGCTGAAACTCCTGGACGGAGAGCGCAAACGCAAGGCGATCGTGAGCACCGCCGCCCCGGCGGACATCCTCACCCGGGCCGAATCTTCCATTTCGCTTGGCGATCGTTGGGGACTTGCCGCGGAATCGATGAACACCGAACAGCGGGAACTGCTTGTACGGCTGGCCAAGACCTACATCGACCGGCTGCCCGACGGCATGGCCCACAAGAAAATGAGCGGGCTCGTCAAGGGCGGGATCGTGGACGTGCACTTTGCCTGGGCCGGAGAGGAAGAGCCCGGCAAGCCGCACTACTACCGGTTGCACGGCCCCTCGTTTCTGGTCGAGTACGACAACACCCAGAACAACGCCAACCACATCCACACGGTATGGCGCGACTCGAAGGGAGACTTCGGCCGGGACCTGCTGCGGGAACACTACCGAAAGGGGCACGGCGGGGGGAAAGGGCACTGAGAGAAAACGGGAAAACAAATATGCAATGAAAGATTTTTGGGAGGGACCTTTTTTCGGCAAAAAAGGTCCCTCCCAAACCCTCCTCCCAAAAAACCTTTATTCTTTTATTCAGGAACGGGGATCCCCCGAACGGAAGAGAGAAACAATTCCGGGTCGTCCGTGAAAACACCGTCCACGCCCTCTCTGACCACCCGCTCGAAATCGTCCTTCCGGTTCACCGTGTAGGGGATCACCAGCATCCCGGCGGCGTGGAACCGGTCCACCAGCGCCCGATTCACTCTGCGGTGCCAGGTGTGGAGGGAAAACGCGCCCAATTCGCGGCAGAACGGTTCCACGGACGGGTCTTCGGGCGTTTTGGTGAGGAACGCCAGAGCCAGATCGGAAGCCAGGGAACGGACCTTTTGGAGGGCCGACGCGGAGAAGCTGGAAACGAGCACCCGCTCGGCCGCGCTCTTGGCGCGTATCGTATCGACCGCCAGCCGTTCCAGCAAACCCGTGTCGAGCGGGCTCCCCTCGGGGAATTCCTTTATCTCCACGTTCACCATGGCCCGGCCTGCCACGAGGTCCAGAACCTCCTCCAGCGTCGGCACCCGTTCCTCATGGAACCGGGGATGGCACCAGGAACCCGCGTCCAGCCTTTTCAGTTCGCCCAGCGTCACATCGTTCACCGAGCCGCTCCCTTCGGTGGTGCGGTCCAGCGTGTCGTCGTGGATCACCACCACCTGTTCGTCCCGGGTGATCGTCACGTCGAGTTCGATCATGGGAGCGCCGACGTCCAGCGCCGCACGAAACGCCGCAAGCGTGTTTTCAGGGTAGCGGGCGCTGAGCCCGCGGTGGGCGACGATAAGGGGAAGGGAAATGGGCAATGTTTTCATGAGAACGGCTCGCGGGCCATGGACGGTGTCAAACATGGGCATGAAAGGGTTTTCGATGAAGCCGGACATGGAACACTGAGTGTGGAGCCCGGTCCCGTCAAGCGGACCGGCTGATGGTCGCCATGGCTTCCACCGCCCGGTCGATTTCTTCCGCGGTGTTGAAGGGCCCCGGGCTGAAGCGGACCGCCCCCGTTTTGCCGGTACCGATGTCCTCGTGCAGCAGCGGAGCGCAGTGCAGCCCCACACGGGTGGCGATGGTGAAATCGCCGTCCAGGATCGCCCCGACGTCGGAGGGGTTCATCCCTTCGATGTTGGCCGCCACCAGCGGCAGCCGCCGCGCGGCATGGAAACTCCCGTAGAGCTTCACCTTGGGGATGTCCGCGAGGCCGTTCCACATACGGGCGGCGAGCGCCATTTCCTCGTTCCGCATGGTTTCCAACCCGCGTTCGGTAATGTAGTCGATTCCCCCGTCCAGGCTGAGGATGCCCAGCACGTTGATCGTGCCCGCTTCCAGCCGGAAGGGGAAGTCCATGGTCTGCAGCAGGCTGTGGCTGTCCATTCCCGTTCCGCCGTAGCGGACCGGCTGTATGGGCAACGACGGATCGAACACCAGCCCGCCGATACCCGTCGTCGCCAGCAGACACTTGTGGCCGGTAAAGGCCAGCGCCGAGACGTTCCACTCCTTCATGTTCACCGGGAATGCGCCCGCCAGCTGTGCCGCGTCCACGGCCAGGGGGACCCCCCGCTCGCGGCACACCGCCCCGACCTCCTGCAGCGGCTGCACCGTGCCCAGCACGTTGCTCGCGCCGTTCAGGATCACCAGCCGGGTTTCGGGCCGTATGGCCCTGGCCACGTCGTCGGGATCGACGTATCCGTCGCCGTCGAAGGGAACGAGGGTGTAATCGATGATTCCCCGAAGGCGCAGGTGGTTCAGGGGGCGCAGCACCGAATTGTGTTCCAGCCGCGAACCGACTATGTGGCTCCCCGGTTCCGCCATCCCCTGCAAAAGAGTATTGAGCGCATCGGTGGCATTGTAGCCGAAGACGGTCGCGTACCCGTCCGGAGCGCCGAAAAACCGGGCGACGTGTTCACGGATGGTGCTTACGCGCTCCTCCATCTCCACGGCAGCGTCGTAACTCCCGCGGCCGGGGGAAGCCCCCATGCGGAGATAGACGTCCAGAGCGCTTTCCAGCACGCTTCGCGGTTTGGGAAACGTCGTGGCGGCGTTGTCCAGGTAAATCAATGGTTGGGTGGCCATACGTCTACATGCATGTCGTGGGATTGGGAAGCCCCGCGATACGCCGGGCTCCGTTTTTTATGCCGCCCGGAAAGAGGGCTTCCAGGGCCATGAGGTTCATTCCGGTCCCCTTGCGCAACTGGCGATTGAGCGGGGACTTGCCGTATTCCGCATAGAATGACCGCAGGAAGCGGATTACTTGCCAGTGCGTTTCATCGAGTGCATCCAGCCCGGATTCCCGGGCCAGATGCAACGCGAGGTTTTCGTCCCACTGTGCGGGGTCCCAGAGGAACCCCTCTTCGTCGAAGAGCAGCTCCTTGCCGTCGATAACCCTGGTGATGCGCGCGGGGTCGCCCGTCTGCGGAGCTTCTGCTGCCAACGATTATTTCCCTCCCTGCGCTTTCGCCATGGCCGCCTTTACTCTTTCAGGGGTGGCGGGAAGTTCGCAGACATAGACACCGGTGGCGTCGGCGATGGCGTTGATGACCGCCGGGGCCGTGGGCACCAGTGTCATTTCACCCACGCCGGTCGCACCCAGGGTGCCGCGATTCCGGGGAGTTTCCCGGGTGATCACTTCCATGTCGAAGGAGGTCTGGAAAGTGGGGAACTTGAACGTTCTCCAGTCCTTGCTCGTTTCCTGATTGAATTCCTCACGCAGCGCATACCCGGCGCCCATGTCCATACCGCCCTCAAGCTGTCCGATTACGTTGAGCGGGTTGATAATGGTGCCGGCGTCCGCGGCGGTGGTCATCTTCTTCATCGTCACCGCTCCGGTGGCGGTGTCCACTTCGACTTCGGCCAACTGCACCGCGTGCACCCGGGATTCGAAGGAAGAACCCTGCCCGGTTTCCGGGCTCAGCGGGGCGGTTGCCTCTATTTTTCTGGTTCCCACGTAACGGGTCGGTTTGTTGGCCGCTTTGAGCTGCTCGCCGGTCGTGGCCTTGGCTTCCGCCATGGCCTCCTTCAGCTTGTTGATGGCGTCGACGACGGCGCCGCCCAGCATGTAGGTGATCCGGCTTCCGGCCGCCGGTCCGGACGCGGCGGTATTGTCGGTGTCACGCGTGACCAGACGGACCTTGTCGAACGGAAGGTCCATCATATGAGCGGCCACCTGCATGAACATGGAGTCGTTTCCTTCACCGGGATCGGCGGCCGCCACATAGACGGAGATTCCGCCGTCGTCGTTCAGTTCCACCGACGCCGTGGCGGCGTCGCCGGGCATACCGATACCGAACGATCCCGTCCCGATGCCCACACCCCGTTTTACGGTGCTGCTCGAAGCGTTGAATGCCGCGGCTTCCTTGCGGGCCTTTTCATAGTTGGGCCGCACCGCTTCGAAGAGTCCGAGCATCGGCCACTGGTCCGGCACGATGCCGTTCGACTGGGGCTGGCCGGGCTGGAGCGTGTTGTTGATGCGGAACTCCAGCGGGTCGATGCCGGCTTTTCGCGCCACCATGTCCACCGCCGTCTCCAGGGCGAAGTTGGCCTGGGGCGGCCCCGCTCCGCGGGCGGCGGCACCCCACGGTCCGTTGGTGTAAACCAGCCTGCCCGTGGCTTTCACGCCGGGGATATAGTAGGAACCGGAGAGCATCCAGAGGGCCCGCATGATGACCACATGCCCGATGGAATAGTACGCTCCGTTGTCCACGATGAAATCGTTGACGTACCCGGTCAGCTTGCCGTCCTTGTCGGCGCCCATTTTCACCTGCATGAAGAAGGGGTGCCGCTTGGCGGTGAGGATCATGGATTCGGCAAGGCTCGGGATGTAACGGACCGGGCGGTTGAAGTGGAGCGCGGCGGCGGCGGTCAACCCTTCAGTGGTGACGTCGATCTTGAGACCGAACTGTCCGCCGGAGAAGGCTTCTTCATACCGCATGTTTTCGTAGCCGATGCCTTCCTGGATCATCTTGAGGTGGAAGTGGATGTTGATGCTCCGTCCGATAACCACCAGGATCGGCTCCTCCCCCTCCTCGTCCGATTCGAAATAGGCGGCACACGCTTCGGGTTCCAGCGGGGCCTGATGGTTGCACTGGGTCTTGAAATGCGCCTCCACCACGTAGGGAGACTCGGCCAGAGCGGCTTCGGCGTCCCCGACGATCTGCGGCTGGGTAAAGCACAGATTGGGCTTGGCGTCGGTGACCTGCGGCGCGCCGTCCGCCATGGCATCCTCGACCGTACGCAGCACCGGCAACGGTTCGTACTCCACTTCCACCGCGGCCGCGGCGGCCAGCGCCTGGGCCTTCGTTTCGGCCAGGACGGAGGCGATGGGGTCGCCCAGGGAATGGACCTTCTCAACGCAGAGGATGGGCCGGTCCGGCACGATGTACTTCAAACGGTTGGTGCCCTTGATGTCCTTGCCCGTCATAACGCCGATGACGCCCGGCATCTTTTCGGCCTTCGACACGTCGATGTTCCTGATCAGCGCATGGGGCTGAGTGCTGCGCGCCACGGCCAGTTCGGCGGCCCCGTCCAGCTTGATGTCGGCAGTGAACTGCGCCACGCCGCACGCCTTGACCATGGCGGACGGACGGGGGTGGCTCACGCCGATTTTGGGACCGTCGGGATCGGGGGTGATCTGGGCCGGGGTCAGTTCCCCGCGCAAAAATTTACCGGCGAGCTTTACCGCCTCGATGATTCTTACATACCCGGTGCACCGGCACAGGTTGCGTCGGAGCGCCTTCTTGATGTCCTCGTCGTTCGGATCGAGGTTCCGATCCAGCAGGGCCTTGGCGGCCATGATCATGCCGGGGGTACAGAAACCGCACTGAACGGCTCCCGCGAGCACGAAAGCGTTTTGAATCAGGTGCGGGTTGTTCGGGGTACCCAGTCCCTCGATCGTGATGACATCCGCGCCATCGAGGTCCGCTACCTTGGTAAGGCAGGAGAGGACGGCTTTCTTGTCGACGATTACGGTGCATGCCCCGCATTGCCCCTTCCGGTCGCAGGACTGCTTGGCTCCCGTCAGTGCGAGGTCCTCCCTCAAAAGGTCGAGGAGCACCTTCTCTTCGTCCACCACGAACCGCCGTGATACCCCATTCACTTTCATTGTGATTTTCTTCATTCGAACCTCCGTCGTTACAACGCGGATACGCAGGGGAATAGATCTCAGCCTGTATTACTACACGATGCCGGAACGGTATGTCAAGGAAGAGACAGGGAAATTCCCCTATGCACCTCCTCTGCGCCACGCCGGGACGCAATGCTCCTCAACGCTCGCCCGGCCGCATTCTTTCGGCGCGCCCCACCTTGTCGTAACCCGCCCCGCACGATATGATACATGGCAATGCAGGAGATCCGCTTCTTCGCCGGCTTCTCGTCGGGGAGCCTCGGAGGTTCGGCGCGGAACCGATTCGACGAAAAGGAGTGACGCTCATGAAGAAGAACCTGGGACCCGTCAACAGCCTCTATCCCTCCCTCACCGTGCTGGTGGGGGCGTACGTCAACGGCAAGCCGAACTTCATCACCATCGCCCACGTGGGTATCATGACGCTCTCCCAGATATCGGTTGGCATAAACAAGGCGCACTACACCAACGAGGGGATCAAGGAAAACGGCACGTTCAGCGTGAACATACCGTCCCGCGACCTGGTGGAGAAAACGGATTACGTCGGTTTGGTGAGCGGCCGGAAAACCGACAAGGCGGAGCTGTTCGACCTCTTCTACGGCGAACTCGGGACCGCCCCCATGATCCGGCAGTGCCCGGTGTGCATGGAATGCAAGGTCGAGCGGATCGTCGACTTTCCCCGCCACGACGTTTTCGTGGGTGACATTGTGGCCACGTACGCGGACGAGTCCGTTCTGGAAAGCAATACGGTTGACATCGGCAAGGTAAACCCTATCCTGTTCGGGATGGGCGGAAGGGCCTATTGGGCTTTGGGTGAACGTATTGCCGGGGCCTGGGACGTAGGAAAGCGACTGCAGAAAAAGGAGTGAGACACATGAAGGTAGTGGCATTCAGCGGGAGTGCGCGCAAGGACGGGAATACGGCGATCATGGTGAATCACGTGTTTTCCGAACTCGAAAAAGAGGGAATCGAGACCGAACTCTATCAGCTGGCGGGCAAGAAAATCCACGGATGCATCGCATGCTACAAGTGTTTCGAGAACAAGGACGAACGCTGCGCGGTGCGGGACGACGTGGTCAACGAGTGTATCGAAAAAATGATCCGGGCGGACGGCATCATCCTGGCTTCGCCCACCTACTTTTCCGATCTGACGCCGGAAATCAAGGCGCTCATGGATCGTGCGGGCATGGTGTCCAGGGCCAACGACCAGATGCTGAAACTGAAAGTGGGTGCATCGATCGCCGTGGCGCGCCGCGGGGGAGCCATTCACACGTTCGATTCCCTCAACCACTTCTTTCTCATTTCACAGATGATCATTCCCGGCTCCAGCTACTGGAACCTGGGTTTCGGCAGGGAAAAAGGAGACGTGGAAAGAGACGAAGAGGCCATGGGTGTCATGAAGGACCTGGGGCACAACATGGCATGGCTCCTCAAGAAGATTCGCTGAGAGAGCAACGGGTATCGTGACGGGATCGGGGGAACTCCGAAGATGAGTTCCCCCGATGTTTTTTTCGGGGCCCGGGGATGGACCGGCTCCGCTTTCCTCTCGTTATTACTTGGGCGGCTGCCCGCCCGGCACCCACTTTCCATAGATGGCGGCGAAGGTGCCGTCCGCCTTCATGGCTTCAAAGGCTGACTTCCACGCTTGCACGACGCTGTCCGGCGTTCCCTTGGAGAAGGCGATGTAAAAATCCGTCTTCTGGATGGGAAATACCTGTTCCATGTCGTCCAGATGATAACCGGCCTGCCTGGCGATGGACGGAATGGTGATGTCGGTGAACACCGATAACTGCACCCGACCTTCGACCAGCTGCTTCACGTTGTCCGTGGGCAGCGGGGAACTTACCAGATTGGTGAATCCCGCATCCCTGAGCATCTGCTCGGTGAACCAGGAGGAACAGGTGGCGATGCTCTTCACTTTTTTCGCATCGTCCATGGACCGGATAACGATCCCCGAACCCTTTTTGGCATAGAAGGCCGACGTGTTGCTGCCGATGGGGCCCACCCATTTGAAGAGGTTTTCCCGTTGCACGGTCCTGTCCATGGTAAACAGCACGACATTGGGTTGATTCAGAGCCGAATCGTACCCCTGCGACCAGGGAACCACGGTGATGACGTCCGGTACGGAAACACGCCGGAGGATCTCCCGAACCACTTCGGTCCCGAGCCCGGTGGCTTTCCCGTCTTTCACAAAGGTGACGGGCGGGTAGTCTTCCGTGAGGATACGCAGCGGCGGTTCCATGGCCGATTTTTGCATGGCGGGGCCGGCGCAGGATGTCAGTACGGTGACGGCAAACAACAGGGCAAGGGTGAGGCTTCCGATCTTCATCTTCATACGCTTCCTTTCATTCAGTGCTGCGGGTTTAGCATATGAATCGTCCTTTTCCCCCCACTTCTGAAGAGGAAAAATGGAGATATTTTTAAGACGAAATGAAACCGGTCGGGCAAAACGGTTCAATGCGGTTCGTTGAGGGGGCGTGGAAATCCCCCCGGCCCCCCTTGCCAAAGGGGGCGGAAAGCGTAATCGCCGGCATCGCGCGTCGATGCAGCTTGTTACGCTCGCCCCGTCATGTCAAGCCGGGATTACTCCCGGCGGTGCACCCCGTTCTTTGGTCGCTGTTGAAAACCGCGGGCATCCGGCCGATCACCCTCAACACAAGACGCCGGGCAATAAAAAAGCCCCGCCGTCGGACGGGGCTTCGTCTGGTAACGCTGAAAAAGCGGAGCAGCTTGCTACTCGATGATATTGCCCTTCAACGCATCGCGGGAATAGACCGGAAGCGGACCGCTCGCCCCCGTTTCGGGATCGAATCGATGACGATAGGAGACGGAAGCGTTGTACTTTTCCATCATCCAGCTCCATCCCTGCACGAAGTAGGAACATTCATCGTTGAAGCACACGTACTGATATTCTCCCGACCAGGTGTTCTGCTCGGGGTTGCCCCACTTTTTCATTTCCTGTCCGCAGTGCGGACAAAGGCATTCGGTTTTTGCCATGAATTCCTCCATTCCTTCGGGGCGAACCACCTTGCCGCCCCGCAAGCTACCGTGAACATAATACCGTGACCCGGACCCGTCAATCGGTTGAGGAACGAGAACGCCCCGGGGCCGGACGAGGCCGCGGGGCGCGCAAAATGCCGTCGTCGAAATTTCACGCCATGGCGCTTTTGAGGTACGGCTCCGGCGAAAGGAACTGGCGATCGAGCGCCGCATCCTTCTTGTAGTCCAACCCGAAAGCCAGCGCCATCAACTGGGTCACGAACACGATGGGAATGTGGTAGTTCGTGCCCTTGGCCTGATTGAGCTTGTTCTGGTATGCTTCCAGGTTCATCTGGCACATGGGGCATGCGGTGGCAATAATCTTGGCGCCGTGCGAGGTGGCGTCACCCAAAATACGGTTGATAAGCTCGAAACCGCGTTCCATCTCGGTGAGGAAAATACCCGAACCGCAGCAGCGCATCTTGCTCGGGAACGGGACCGCATCGGCCCCCAGCGCTTTCAGGAGGGTGTCCATGGAAACCGGGGCTTCCTTGCTGTCGTACTCCCCGAAGGGCCGTACCGACTGGCATCCCACGTAGCCGGCCACCTTCAGTCCCCGGAGCGGTTTCTTCACCGCGGCCTTGATCTTCTCCGGGCCGATGTCGTTCACCAGCATATCCAGGATGTGGCGCGCCCGAACCTTTCCACTGTAACGAAGGTTCCCCTCGGCCAGTATCTCGTTTACCGAGGTGAGGAGCCGGGGGTCTTCCTGCATCTCGCGATTCGACCGGTTCATGATCACGTAACAGGAGCTGCAGGGAGCCACGATGTCGTACCCTCCCTGGGCTTCCGCCAGCGCCAGGTTGCGGGCCGCCAGCGTATGGACAGACATTTCGGTGCCGCCGATATAGGAAATACTGGCGCCGCAGCAGTTCCAGTCGTTCAGTTCATGCCATTTGATACCCAGGGGCCGGCCGATGGCTTCCACGGAAACCTTGTAGTTCGACGCGCTCGCTTCGAGGCTGCACCCGCCGTACAGAAAGTAATCCATCAATGGCCTCCTTTTCCTTCCATGGCCTGTGCCTTTTCGAGCATGCGGCGCAATCCCTTGACGCCCTTGATGGACCGTTCGGGGAGGAGCTTCATCCGCTTGCGAAATACCATGGTGAGGGCGATGTCGATCATCTCCAGGCCCTTCTTGATACCCGGCACGATTCCATCAGCCAGCATGTACTGATTGGCGACCTTGGTTTCGTCGATCCGGCCGATCTTGTAAATGCTGTTCCAGAACTTGCGCCCGAACACCATGGTGTCCTTGCGCGGTACATATCCCTTTTGCAGAGCGTAGTGAGCCAGGCCGTGCATGACGTCCATGACCCGGACGTTCCGGGGGCACCTGACAATGCAGCCGTAGCACGACGTACACAGCATGATGTCCTTGCTGCCCAGAACCTGCTCCCGATGGCCGGCCCGGATCATGGCGAAAATCCGGCGCGGCGAGAAATCCATTTCCCGGCACAGCGGACATGAGGCGGCGCACACCCCGCACTGCATGCATTGCTTGATGCTCTCGCCCGAGTCTACGTGCGCGTAAACTTCCTCGGCGAAATCCTGCTTATAACTCATAATTCTCGTCCTTCCCGTGATAAATTCGGGGCCCGCCGGAACGGGCCCATCCAGTATAGACCTAGAATCCCTTCATCGGGTTTGGTCCGAGTTCTTCCAGGTCCGCCATGAAGGAGTTGATGATCTCGGGGAGTCTCTGGTAGTCCATGATGCCGATTTCCTCCACCCGAACGCGCTCCGATTCGAGCGCCAGCCGGTTCAGCGTTTCGGAAACCTTGCTCATGCGGATGTTGGCCAGCTCGCTGCCCTTGATGAAGTGGCACTGGTAATCGTCGCCCCGACGGCAACCCAGCAGCATCATGCCGTCGATGCCGCGCGACAGGGCGTCGGCCACCCATACCAGGTTGATGGAACCGAGACAGCGGATGGGGATGAACCGCACGAACGGGCTGTACTGCAACCGGTCGATACCCGCCATGTCCAGCGCGGGATAGGCGTCGTTCTCGCACACCAGCACCACCACGCGGGGTTTTTCCTCGAAATCCTCGGGAACGCTCATGGACTTGATCATGGTGCCGATCATGTCCACGGAGTAGTTCTTGAAGGAGATGATGCGTTCCGGGCAGGCGCCCATGCAGGTGCCGCAGCGGCGGCAACGGGTGCGGCTGGGCAGCGGATTGCCCTTCTCGTCCTCGTTGATGGCGCCGAACGGGCATTCCTCGGTGCACCGCTTGCACTGGGTGCAGCGCTGCATGAAGAAGTCGGGGTAGGACATGTCGCCGGAGCGCGGGAAGGTGGCGGCTCCCACGACGGTTGCTTCCACGGCCTGAATGGCCTTGAGCGCCGCGCCCGCGCCGTCTTCCTTGGCCTGGGTCATGTTCATGGGAGCGCGCACGCCGCCCGCGGTGTAGATGCCCGTCCGCCGCGTTTCATACGGGAAACAGACGAAGTTGGAATCCGGGAACCCGTGTTTGAGCACCGGCAGTTCCGGGCCCTGGCGGTAGGTCAGGTTGAGGGCCGGGGACTTGCCGTAGCCGGAGTCGTCGGCCAATGCGGGCGGTTCCTGTCCTTCGGCCACCTTTGGCAGGACCACCGCCTGGCCGGGGTCGGGAACGGTGGAGGAAACCATGCCCGTGGCGAGCACCACGAGGTCGATCTCTTCCAGCTTCACGTGGTCGTTGAGCAGCACGTCGTTGGCCTCGACCGACAGCTTGCCGCCTTCAACGGCTACATCGAGAAATTCGCCGCGGATGAATACCACGCCGTCCCGCTGGGCCTTGCGGTAGAAGTCTTCCGACTGGCCGGGGGTACGGATGTCTTTATAGATGACGTAGGCCTGGGCTTCGGGGTCCTGCTCCTTCAAATAGGTGGCCTGCTTCATGGAGACGAGGCAGCACACCGTGGAGCAGTAGGGCAGGTGCTCGGGGTCGCGGGACCCGGCGCACTGCACGAACACCACGTTCTTGGCCGGGCTTCCGTCCGACGGGCGGGTGATCTTGCCTTTCTTGGCCATCTCCTCCATCATCACGTTGGTGATGACGTCGGGGGATTTCCCGTACCCGAGATGCGTGAGTTTATTGGGGTCGTAGGGCTTCCAGCCGGTGGCTTCCACCACCGCGCCGCAGCGCACGGTAGACGTGGAACCGTTGCCGTTGATGGTCACGTTGAACAACCCGGGGCCGCCATCGGTCTTTTCCACCCCCGCGTTGGTGTACACGGTGATGTTGGCGTTCGCCTTCACTTCCTCGATCATCTTGTCCGCTTCGACGTTCGCGAGGTCTTTGAAGGGGGGCGTGACCGCCTTGTGCATTTTGTGCCAGAAGCCGCCCAGGGTGTCTTCCTTCTCCACCAGGTGCACGGGGTATCCGGCCTTGGCCGCTTCGAGAGCCGCCGTCATGCCCGTCACGCCGCCACCCACCACCAGGAGCGCCTTGGCAATCGCTTCCTCGGGCTTGAACGGTTCGGGCACCGACCCCTTGGAAACCTTGGCGATTCCCATGCGGATGTAGTCTTCCGCCAGCATCTGCGTGTCTTCTTCGCCGGGAGTCTGGCACCATGCGCACTGTTCGCGGAGGTTCGTCCGGTCCAGCAGCACCGGGAAGTCGAACACTTCGTATTTCACCCGGGGCGAACAAGCGGCGACCACCACTTTGCCGAGGTCATCCGAGGAGATTGTTTCCTGAATAAGTTTCACGCCGTCCGGACTGCATAGGATGTCGTGGCTTTTGACGACGGCCGCTTGTTCCTCGGCCACTTCGGTGAGCTTATCGATATCCAGGGCTTCGCCGATGCCGCAGCCCTTGCAGATAAATACGCCGATCTTGTCAGACATGAATGGTTACCTCCTCACGATGGATTGAATGGCCTTGAGCGCGGCGCCGGTGGCGTCTTCGATGGATGCGGCCACGTCGATGGGTTCCTTGACCGTTCCGGCGCCATAGATGCCGGACTCGCCCTGATAGGAGGCGATAAAGCCGTAATCGTCGTATTTGACGTCCGCGGGGACTTTGTCCACGGCCGTATTGGGCACCATACCGGTGGCCAGCACGACCAGGTCGTGGCGGTTGAGCATCTTCTCGCCGGTCATGGTGTTTTCGCCTTCCAGCATCAGGTCCTTGCTGGCCTCGTCTTCATTGATGAGGGCGATTTTGGATTTGGTGAAGGTGATGTTCTCGTTGTTCTGGAGCTTCTGGTAGAAGTCCTCGTACCGTCCCCGCGCCCGGATGTCGATGAAGTAGATGGTGATCTTGGCGTCGGGATATTGGGAGAGGAGGTAGGTGGACTGCTTGAGCGAAGCCAGGCAGCACACGCCGGAACAGTAGGGCAGAAAATTCTCGTCGCGCGATCCGGCGCACTGGATAAAAGCGATGTTCTTGGGCTCCTTGGCGTCGGAGGGCCGGAGAATCTTGCCGCCGGTGGGGCCGTTGATGGAAGCCAGCCGCTCCATCATCATGTTGGTGACCACGTTCTTGTAGCGGCCGAAACCGTAGTAGTCGATTTTCGAAGCGTCGAAAGGCGTCCAGCCGGCGGCCCATACGATGGAGCCGACGTTGAGCTTGACCGTCCGGGGCTTCATGTCCAGTTCCACCGCTCCGTAGGCGCAGGCTTCTTCAAGCTTCTTGCCTTCGGCCTGCACTGCTTCCGGCGCGATGACGTAGTGGGCGGGGAACGCGAATTCGTGGGGCAGATAGGCGCCTTTTATCTTGTCCATCCCGAAATTGAAGGGATTGTCCAGTTGGATGGAGGACGCTTCCCCGCATTTTCCGCAGGCCGTGCATTTTTCGTTTACGTACCGCGGGCTCACCTTCACCGATACTTCGTAATTGCCGTCCTGTCCGGAGATGTTCTCCACTTCGGCCATGGTGAAAAAGCGGATTCGTTGATTGTTCCGCATGCGCTTGAAGTTGATCTCCAGTCCGCAGTTGGGCGGGCAGAGCTTCGGAAAGTACTGGTGCAGCTGGGCCACCCGGCCTCCCAGGAAGGGATTTCTCTCCACCAGGTACACGTCATAACCCACCTCGGCGGCCTCCACGGCTGCGGAAATTCCGCTCATGCCGCCTCCGACCACCAAGATGCTGCTGCTGTTTACCTTCTGTTCATCAGCCATGCTATTCCTCCACGGTTATATTTCTTTGGAATCGTCATGTTCTTTCATCTGTCGGATCGTTTCACTCTATTGGAGCGAACGGGCTTTTGAAAAGAAAAAAAGCTTCGCAACTGCGGACTGCCGTCGTTTACGGTTGCACTCGCCAACAGGTGCTTGCCCTGCCTGTTCTGGTCGGGTGATTGTCGGTTGGGGGGATGAAGTCACAAGCACTCATTGGCCAATGCAGCCGCATATCGAGGAGCAACGGGAGGGGGAGCAGGTACGCGCCGCCCGGGATTCCTTCCTCGCCCCCCGTAGGGGGATTTCCACGGTTCCGAACGGAAACGAAAATGCAAAAGAACTCCAGACGCCGTTTCCGGCGTCTGGAGTTGGTAAGCGAGCTTCTAAGCCTTACGCAATCAGGGCGTGAATGTCTCTCTTCATGCACTCCCAGGTGTCCGATTCGGGCTTGTAAGCGATATTGGCAAAGCAGTGCCAGTTCTTCTCATCCATCTTCGGCTTGTCGGACCGGAAGTAGTATCCCGGCCAACGGGTTTCTTCGCGGAACAGGATGGTGCGAACGTGGGCTTCGGCCTGCCACATACGATGCACGTTTTCCCAGCAGCGTTCCAGTTCGTAGAGGCTGGAGGCGGCCAGTTTTTCGGCGTCTTCCTTCAGGAATGCCAGCAGCTCGAGGCCGCGTTCGCACAGCTTGTCGCTGGTTTTGAAAGCGGAACTCACGCCGCCCGCGTACTCATCCATGATCTTCTGCAGGCGCATCATGAACTGCATGGGCTTGATGTAATTGGGGTTGATGTTCGGGTCGCTGGAGAAGCTCTTGTTCTTCTCGTAGAGGTCGACGGGCATCAGGATCTTGGCCTTCAGCGCTTCGATCTTGGCCGCGGGGATGCTGACGTCGCCGGCATTTTCCACGATGAAGCGGATGGCTTCCTTGGCCGCGAAACGACCTTCGGCATGGGAGCCGGAGGAGAACTTATGGCTGGAGGCTCCGGAGGCGTCGCCGGCGGCGAACATGCCCTTGACGGTGGTCATGTTGCCGTAGCCCCACTTGTAGGGGGTGTTGAGGTCTTCGGGACCGCTCACCCACGCGCCGGAAGCGCCGGAGTGGGAGCCGATGAAGTAGGGCTCGCAGGCGGCGATTTCGGAATGTTTCTCTTCGGGGGCGATGTTCTGGGCTGCCCACAGCATGGCCTGGGAGATGGTCATGTCGAGGAAGTCTTCCCACGCTTCGCTTTCCAGTTCCTTCATCTTCTTTTTGAAGGCCTTCTCATCGGGAGCGGCTTTGGCCAACTTATCGATGGCTTCGGCGGTTTCCATGTACAACGGTCCAAGGCCCGCATCAACGTCCAGCATGCCGAGGTAGTTCCTCAGGTTGGCCGGGATGGGCTTGGCCAGGCCGTACGGGGCCCAGTTATTCAGCTCTTCCTTGCGGACGACCATGTATTCGCCGCCGCCGGCGCTGATCGCACGGGATTTGAACAGCAGGAACCACGCGCCGACCGGGCCGTACGCATCTTTAAAGCGGACGGGGATGAAGCGCACTTCCTGGCAGGTCATTTCCGCGCCGCCCTTGATGGTGAAATAGGCGCTGGAGCCGGTGTTGAACGGGGGATACCAGCTGCGGCCGATACCTTCACCCGTGGACCGCGGGCGGAACACGTGCACGGCGCCGCCCATGGTAACCATGACGGCCTTCGCCTTGAACACGTAGAACTTCTCTTCGCGGGTGGAGAAACCGGCGGCGCCGACGCAGCGGCCGTTTTCGATGATGGGTTCGACGATGAACACGCGTTCGAAGATGTTGTCGGTGCCCAGAGCGTTCTTGGCGGCCTCGGCCACGATGACCTTGTAGGACTCGCCGTTGATCATGACCTGCCACCGGCCTTCATGAACATACTTGCCCTGCGGGTCCTTCCAAATGGGGAGGCCCCATTTTTCGAACAGATGCACGGAAGAGTCGACGTGACGGGCGATGTTGTAAACCAGGTCTTCGCGGCTGACGCCCATGAGGTCCTGACGGACGTAGTGGACGTAGTCTTCGCAGGTGTTATCACCGGCGCCTACGCCGATGTACTGGTTGATGGCGGACAGACCCATGGCCACCGCGCCGCTGCGGTCAAAAGCGGCCTTGTCGACCAGGGTGACTTTCAGGTTATTCTTTTTGGCCCAGTAGGCAGCTTCCACAGCCGCGCCCGCGGCGGACATCCCGCCACCAAGGATCAGAAGATCAGTGGAGACTTCTACGGTTGGAAAATTCGCCATTGTATTATCCTCCTGAAAATTTCCTTAAGCAGTTTGTTCCCTGTTACGCCTTGGGCGTCGGAAGTTTGTCCATCCTAACGGACGCCGGTTCGGTCATGAGATTGGGGCTCTTGAGATCGCCGTCGCCTTCGGGGAAGTCGCCCATGGGCTTGGCGGAACCTTCAGGAGTGGTGCGGATGGGGAACTTGAACCGCTTCAGGGTTCCATTGCGGAACTTCACCGTCCACATGATGGAATCGGAACCCCTGAGAGGAACAACGCTGGCTCCCAACGGGATAAAGTCGGCGTAGCCACGCACGTCGATGGCCTGCTGGGGACAGATCTTGACGCAGTTATAGCATTCCCAGCACAGGCTAGGATCGCGGTTGTACCCCTTCATTGTTTCCTTATCAAGGTTCATGAGGTCAACGGGGCAGATGTACATGCACGCGGTCTTATCCTGGCCCTTGCACCCGTCGCATTTTTCCAGCATTACGAAACTTGGCATACCATTTCCTCCTACGTACCGTTAGTGAAAAATAAAGTCCCGCCTCTGGAACGCACTTTCAGAGGTCTTCTGCACTTCCCCTGACACCACCTCCCTCCGGGAACAACTTCTTTCTCGCAAACCAGTCATATTTTTCACAAGCCGACTTACGGCTCAACGCCATCTTCGCTCGATTTGAGAGAATATCCAACCCGATCAACCGGTTGGACAAGCAAATTTGAACATTTCGTGCCGTTGTGAAACGGGCGGTGGGAAATCGAGCTTGTGCATTTTTGAACTAAATACCCAATGAAAAAAAATGTGTCAAGCAAAAAGGGGCTTTCCACCGTCCCTCTATCCCGCTCCACAGCGGCGTTTCACGCCTTTGACTCCGACCGAAAAAGGCTTAGCGATCCAGATGTAGCGCGGACGGAAAACCCGAACACAGTATGTGGTATGTGACGGAAGTTATTGGAGTGAACATTATATAGATCGTAAGTATAGGATTACCTCGCGAAATCTGTCAAGGGGAAAAAAGTGCTCTTCCGGACGGTCGAAAATTGTGAACAAAGCTACATTCTTCCTGCTTTCCCTTCGCCCCGCGCGACCACGGAGTCACCCGATTGTGAAAACTGGAACACTTTCATCTTGACATCATCGGAAAAAACAGTAATAGTCGACATGTTCCCGTGGACGAGCGCTCAACCGCCGTGAATTCCATCACGGCCCAATTCCCTTCCCGCGGAGTGGAGCCGCCATATGCCGAAAAGGGGCCAAGCGCGTGCCCTCAGCATTCATGCCGGTGACCAGCCCCACGCGGGGCTGTTCTTTTTCCCGTGCTCCCGGGTGGCGACGGACTTTCCCGTCTCCTCCGCGGGTTTTCGTGCGTCCGCGGTCAGTTCCCTGTTGCCAGTTCCCTTTTAAGGAAAATCATTAATTCAGAGACAGAGGAGGAAGAAACATGATAAAACCCCACGGTTCCGACACCCTGAATCCGCTCTACGTCATGGATCCCAAAAAGCGCGCCGGGCTGGAAAAGGAAGCCGCCGGGCTGCCTTCCGTCGTTGTCAGCTCCGCAGCCGCGGCCAACGCGGTGATGCTGGGCGGCGGATACTTCAATCCGCTCACCGGGTTCATGAACGTCGCCGATTCCATCGGCGTCTGCGAAAAAATGTACACCACCAAGGGCGTGTTCTTTCCCGTTCCCGTTGTGAACATGCTGAAGGACGTTTCCGGCATTAAAGGCGCCAAGCGGATCGCTCTGCTCGATCCCAACGTCCCCGGCAACCCCGTGATCGCCATCCAGGACGTGGAAGCCATCGAAGAGTTCACCGACGATCAGATGAAGTTCATGACCGAAAAAATTTTCCGGACCCAGGATCCCAACCACCCCGGCGTGGCCGCTTTCAACTCCGTGGGCAAGTTCGTCGTTTCCGGTCCCATTCAGGTACTGAACTACTCCTATTTCGAAAAAGAATTCCCCGAGACTTTCCGGACCGCCTATCAGATCCGCGAAGAAATGCAGAAAATGGGCTGGAACAAGGTCGTGGCTTTCCAGACCCGGAACCCCATGCACCGCGCCCATGAAGAACTGTGCCGCATGGCGTACAACGACCTCAAAGCCGACGGCATCCTCATCCACATGCTGCTGGGCCAACTGAAGAAGGGCGACATCCCCGCCGACGTGCGTGATGCCTGCATCCGTACCATGGTGGAACACTACTTCGAGCCCAACACCGTGTTGATCACCGGTTACGGCTTCGACATGCTCTACGCCGGACCGCGCGAAGCAGTGCTGCATGCCCTGTTCCGCCAGAACACGGGTTGTACCCACCTCATCGTCGGCCGCGACCATGCCGGCGTGGGCGATTACTACGGTCCCTTCGACGCCCAGACCATCTTCACCGACGAAGTGCCCAAGGGCGCGATGGAAATCGAAATCTACAATGCCGACCATACCGCATGGTCCAAGAAGCTCAACCGCGTGGTCATGATGCGTGACGTTCCCGATCACAAGCCCGAGGACTTCATCATGCTGTCCGGCACCAAGGTGCGCGCCATGCTGTCCGAAGGCAAGGCTCTTCCCGAAGAGTTCTCCCGTCCGGAAGTGGCCAAGATCCTCATGAAGTACTATCAGTCCACCCAGGAGTAATCTTTCCGCGCCGGTAAACATCCGGCACCGGAAACGATGGTTTTCCGAGCCCGTCCCTCATTGGGGACGGGCTTTTTTGCGTCGGAACCTCTCTTCCGCAATCAAGGCGGCAAAGGAAAGCAAGACACCGCCTGCGCGATAGGTGGTGCAATTACTCAAACACGGGCGAGGATTCTTCGCATTCAAGCAGCAGCGACAACTTTCGACGGGGAACGCTTCCCGAACCTGAAACTGGAAGATGCACTGGGGTAAGGCTCAATCGTTCGCGGCGACGCGGGGAAGCTGGTCATGAAGGTTCTCGAAAGAAGGCGGGACAAAAGAGTCGTAATTTATAATTGACAATCATCAATCATCCCTGTTGGGAAGCCGCCCTGGTTCATAATTGAAGATGATAAATCCTGCTCACCCGGAGACGCTCACACACGGGCGAGGACTCTTCGCACTCAAGCGGCAGCGACAACTTCCGACGGGGAACACTTCCCGAACCTGAAAACTGGAGATGCACTGGGGTAAGGCTCAATCCTTCGCGGCGACGTAGGGGAAGGTGGTTTCATGAAGGTTCTCTAAAGAGGGCAGGACGGAAAAGCGTAATTTATAATTGACAATCATCAATCATCCCTGTTGGGAAGCCGCCCTGGTTCATACGTGAAGATGATAAATTTTGCTCTCCCGGAGAGGCGCAAACACTGGCGAGAACTCTTCGCACTCAAGCGGCAGCGACAACTTCCGAGGGGAACACATCCCGAAGCCGAAAACTGGAGTGCGCGTAAGGATACGGATCAATCGTTCGCGGCGACGTAGGGGAAGGTGGTTTCATGAAGGTTCTCGAAAGAGGGCAGGACGGAAAAGCGTAATTTATAATTGACAATCATCAATCATCTCTGTTGGGAAGCCGCCCTGGTTCATCATTGAAGATGATAAATCCTGCTCACCCGGAGACGCTCACACACGGGCGAGGACTCTTTTCGCACTCAAGCGGCAGCGACAACTTCCGACTGGGAACGCTTCTCTCACATGAAACGGGAATACGTAAGGATACGGATCAATCGTTCGCGGCGACGTAGGGGAAGGTGGTTTCATGAAGGTTCTCGAAAGAGGGCAGGACAGAAAAGTCGTAATTTATAATTGACAATCATCAATCATCCTTGTTGGGAAGCCGCCCTGGTTCATAATTGAAGATGATAAATCCTGCTCACTCGGAGACGCTCACACACGGGCGAGGACTCTTTCGCACGGAGCAACAGCGACAATTTCCGACGGCGAACGCTTCCCGAACCTGAAAACTGGAGATGCACTGGGGTAAGGCTCAATCCTTCGCGGCGACGTAGGGGAAGGTGGTTTCATGAAGGTTCTCGAAAGAGGGCAGGACGGAAAAGCGTAATTTATAATTGACAATCATCAATCATCCCTGTTGGGAAGCCGCCCTGGTTCATAATTGAAGATGATAAATCCTGCTCACCCGGAGACGCTCACACACGGGCGAGGACTCTTCGCACGGAGCAACAGCGACAACTTCCGACGGGGAACGCTTCTCTCACATTAAACGGGAGATGCACTGGGGTAAGGCTCAATCCTTCGCGGCGACGTAGGGGAAGGTGGTTTCATGAAGGTTCTCGAAAGAAGGCAGGACAAAAGAGTCGTAATTTATAATTGACAATCATCAATCATCCCTGTTGGGAAGCCGCCCTGGTTCATAATTGAAGATGATAAATCCTGCTCACCCGGAGACGCTCACACACGGGCGAGGACTCTTTTCGCACGGAGCAACAGCGACAACTTCCGACGGGGAACGCTTCTCTCACATGAAACGGGAGATGCACTGGGGTAAGGCTCAATCCTTCGCGGCGACGTAGGGAAGCTGGTCATGAAGGTTCTCGAAAGAGGGCAGGACGGAAAAGCGTAATTTATAATTGACAATCATCAATCATCCCTGTTGGGAAGCCGCCCTGGTTCATAATTGAAGATGATAAATCCTGCTCACCCGGAGACGCTCACACACGGGCGAGGACTCTTCGCATGGAGCAACAGCGACAATTTCCGAGGGGAAAACATCCTTTCCATAAGATGCTCCTGCGCATCCGGGTTCCGTTCCGAAAACGATGAAATCGCTCACACGGGAGATCTGAGTGATAATTGTCAATTATAAATCCGTTTACCGAATTGGAAAAGTAATCGAAGAGAGTCATTCATCTATCGGTCCCTGGGCATCCCCCAACGCCGTTTTACAGGACTCCTTCACCGCTCGTTGAGGCTCTTCAAGAACCAGGGAATAGGTTTCACTCCCTCGAAGATTCGCATCCCCTGTCCCGCCGGCAGCACCGGAGGGCCGGATGAGTGATAATTGTCAATTATGAATTAGCGGGCCTTGCGGCAGCCGGAGACTCACGTGCGGCTCGGGATTTCTCTTTCGCCTCGCCCCGTTCAAAATGACAGAACGCTTGTCCGTGCATAAGATGCTGACCGCTGTTCAGTGAGCGTATGCTTTCCCGGAATTCCGCGATGAACCTTTTTCTTTCCCCGTCTCTGCGGTATGCTGAAGATGCGAACGGTTTTGTACCCTTCACTACGCGAGGACAGGGCATGGCGGAAGACTGCATTTTCTGCGACATCGTGCAGGGAAAAAAAGCGGCACAATTCATCCTGGCGGAAGAGCGCGTCGTGGCTTTCAACGACATGCATCCGGGGGCGCCGGTTCACGTACTCATCGTTCCCCGCAAGCACATCCGGAGCATCAACGATCTGGAGGAAGAAGACGGTCCGCTCCTGGCCGAGATGATTTTCACCGCCCGGGGGCTGGCCGGCGAGCTGGGAGTTTCCTCCAGCGGGTATAAGCTCCTGTTCAACGTGGAACGGGGCGGCGGACAGCATATTTTCCACATCCA
Organism: uncultured delta proteobacterium; assembly: GCA_963826125.1. GTDB lineage: Bacteria > Desulfobacterota > Desulfarculia > JACQYL01 > CAWGVV01 > CAWGVV01. The sequence continues at coordinate 1,177,939 of CAWGVV010000002.1, forward strand.
TCTTCATCTTCTGGGAGGATGGTAAATCGGCTGCCGCGGGACGGGATGGGTCAGTCGTGCCGGGAAAGAGCGCACGAGGAAGGGTGCTCTTCCGGCAGGATGCGGGTGATGACCGGGATCATTCCGGCTCGGCGTACAATAAGGCGGGAAAGAACCGCAGACAGGCCGATTCCGGTGGCAATGCCCACGGCGCCGAAAAGCATGGAACTTTTGTTACCGTCCATGCCGTGGGCGGGTCCGTAGAGAGATCCCAGTACCGCTCCGAGTACCAGCAGAACGGTGGGCACCACGTACACGGCAGCCGCGGCCAGAAGCGATCCGCTTCCTTGCGCCATGGATACGACATCGCCTTGCTTCGCTCCGGCCCGGTTCAACGCCCGGATTTTCCGTTGGTTGCCCGTTTCGTGCACTCCGCAGCTCATGGCCGCGCCGCAATAGGGGCAACCCGTATCCCGGTGCACGACCACCTCCGCCCAGTTTTCTTCCGGTATTTTCGAAACGACGCCTTTTTCGAGTTTCACGATCCGCTCTCCATGGTGTTCCCAAGAATAAACACTGCGAGCGATAAAAACCACAATGAAAAGATTTTTCGGTGGGCAGGGGAAAGGGGGCCTTTTGCGGCCCCCATCGTCTTGAGGACGGTATTCCCGCTCTCGTTCATCATGCAGCGGGAGCCGGTGACTTCGATCGGCTCCGGTCCCCGGCTTTCACCGGGGAGACGGAAAATAGGACTTGTCGACGGATCGGGAACCTCGTTCAGGCTCCCGCCGTCATCAGCGGTTGAACGGATCGACGGAGTTCGACCGATAGGATTCGCCGCACAGCAGGGTCTGTTCCGCACCCACCGCCGAAGAGTAGGTCAGTGCAAAGATGAGTTGAATGGAATACCCATCGTTGACTATTCTGACCGAACCGTCGGCGCTTGCGGTAACGAAACCCTCCGGCGCTATGGACTGCACGTCGATGACGTTGAGCTTTGTATGGGTCGGTACGATTTCGATGGAGTCGTCGGTGGCGCCGGTGGTGCTGACGATGGATGCCCGGTAGCTTGTCTTGGCGTTACCGGGGGTGAAGACGATCAGTCTGGTTCGCGGGTCCCCGGTGGGGTCGATCAGATACCGGCAGCGAAAAGCGGTGTCAAAAGTTGTTCCATTATAGAGCAGCGTGTTGAGTCCATCGACCGGAAAATCGGCCAGATTGAGGCTTCCCTCTTTGTAGTCCCATCGGGCCAGAGAGATAACGGGGATGGTTGCCGCGTCCTTGCGGATTGCATCCAGGATGAACGCATTTCCTATGATGCTGTCGCTGTTTTCCATATTTCCGAGGATACCGTCGTTGTCGTAGGTGAACACAAGGTAGCCCGTTTCTCCGCTCCCCGATCCTCCGGCATTTCCCGCCAGGCTGAAGCCGTACTCCGTAACGCCGCCGGTCAAACCAATCGACCCGCCGGTGATCTTTACGCCGTCGGCATCGATGAAGCTCCAGAATATTTTATTGCCGGTTTCCGCCGCGGGTGCATTTTGCAGGGTCAATCCGACCGAAGTGTCCACCCCGTCTCCATACGTTGCATAGGGCACCAGCACTCCGACCTGGTAGAACCCGGGATACAGCGCCAAGCCGGGTGTGGCGAAACAAAGGATCAACGCGATGGGGAACAATAATCCGAAAACAGTCAGTTTTTTCATTAACTTTTTCCTCTTCGTTTGATGTTCGTTGGATTCCCTTCAGCCGTTCCAAGGGTTACTCCGCACGAAGCCGCCCTCCGTCGTCCCGTTGACAAGAATTTCGGACGAAGTTTGGCTTATCGGGCTTGTTTGGGTATCTTGAAAAATAATCGTGAAAAATGCCGTTTTCTTGAGCGTATTCCTCCTTTGAGCAGAAAGTGTTCGATTGAGGAAGAATTGGTGACGAAAAGGAACGAAAGTGCGGTTTCGATGCGGAGAACGGGGGAAACGAACCGAGCGCCTTCACTACCGATGTGATCCGACCCGGAAGCCCGGTGCATCCTCGCGTTCTTCATGGGGACACGGGATCACGGACCCCGGACGTTTCATCGCCGTCGATCGGAATCCGCGCCTCTTTCATGGGCGGGGGCGCCCTGTCGTAGCGAAGCCGGGGGACGGAAGGCGCTCTTTCCGGTGCAGAAGATTGTTACGCGGAGAAGATGTGGGATGAAGAAGTGCCGGGGTGCAGACCCCGCCGGAAAGGATTTTGCCGGAGCCGGAATCGCGCCGGGCCGAAGAGGTTATCCTCGGGTGCTTTTATTGTGAGGGAAGAGCTGCCCTGGACCGACATATGACTGACTCTTCTCATTATTTTTCCAATTCGGTAAGCGGATTTATAATTGACAATTATCACTCATATCTCTGCTCCAGCGCCGAGGCTCAAAAGAGAGCACCCTACCTCATCCGTTCCGTAGTGTATCGGCCGGTTCGGCGGGAAGCGAACGTTTCCCCCTTCGATAATGCGCGCGAATGTACGGAGGTCCGCGCGTGATATCCGGAAATAAGCGAAGCGGGAAATATCGAGTCGAACAAAATTTATCGCTGCCGCTCGAAATGACAGCTCCGGACAGCGGAGAGAAACGGCGCTCCGCAAAGGCGATCGGCACTATTTCCGATCGTTCCTGCCACGTGAAGGGCAAAGATTCACTTCACCCGGTCGACCGGAACGAGCACTTCCCGAAATTTATGGAGAAACCTCTGCAGAGGGGGGAGCCAGGCGGCGATCACCAATCGTTTCCTTCGGATGTCCGTGGACTGCCGTGACGTAGGGGAGGATTTGAAATCCGCCCTTAACCCTCTTTCCCATCGTTCGTTTTGGGCTCTCAATGGGCCGAACGGAAGGAATGCTTGCCCAAATTCACGGTTGAACCCGGAAAAAACCACGAGAGGGACACCGGCCCGCCGAAGTCCCTCTCGTTTGCTCTCTGCAAGCGACCTTGTGCTACCGCAGGCCGTCTTCCTTCTTGGCCTCGTCCTTCTTAAGTCCGCCGACGCGGGGAAGCGGCCGTCCCGAAGCGGTCACCACGAGCACCACCACGATTTCGTCGCCGCGGGGAGCGTCCTGTACCCGCACGGGCATGGCGTCGAAGTGGGAACGCACGAACGCGGCGTCCTTGAAATGGACCGGGACGTCGATTTCGGTCCCCGGAACGCCCATTTTCTTGGCCGAGGGGATAATGGCCTTGCCGCCGCCCAGGGACGCGCGGAAAGGCGTGCCCAGTTTGGGATGCAGAATGGCCGCTGCGTGTTCCAATTCACCCATCGTGCCGACGATAGCCGCCTTGCCGTAGCTCTCGGCCTTTTCCGGAGCAATGCCCAGCGCCCGGACGGCCATGTCGGCCAACATCCCGCCGAGCCGGTCGCCGGTTTCGATGAGTTCGCTCAGGTCTTCCACATACTTGCCCGCAAAGGGATTCTTGATCACCGCGGCCACGGCGGCCCTTCTGGTGGGGGGCGTCACGTCCCTGCCCATTTCCTTGCGCGTCTCTTCCACCACGGTCACGATCTTGCGAATGTCCATATCGTTCCTCCTTCCATGCTATTGCGTGCTTCCGTTCAGCTGTTTTTTCGGAAGTGCTTCCATGATCTTTTCCATTGCAGGCGTCGCTCCCATCAGCCCCTGCACGAAAATACAGGCCCCGACGATCAATCCTGCTTCCTCTAAAATCCGCGCCCGCGCAAGGCCGTTTTTCAGAGCGGCTTCCCGCTCCGCCTCACTGAGGTTTCCGGCCCGCACCGTAACGTCGAGACCGGCCAAATCGGTTTCCGGGTCGATGGTTTCGGCCCTTCTCCTGACCACGGAGGGGCTCTCCACGTTGCACGCGTTGGCCACGGCGGTTGCCGCCGCATCGGCCTGAACCGACCGAGCCGCCAGGATGGTGGCGGCATCGGCCACGCCGCGCGTAAAACTGCGCCCCCCCAGGCCGCTGGTGGCGACTCCGCCGATCTTCAGATCGGGTCCGGCCACGATGCGATGGGAAACCGTTTGGCTTTCGATGCTGGGACGGATTCCCACGGCCAGCCGTTCGTTCCCCTTCAGCCGTAGAGCCAGGTCGCCGCCGTTGTTGACCACCACGCGGGTCATGCCCCGGTTTTCAAGAAAGTCGGCGACCGCATCGGCGATCGCCCCGGCCACGGCGGCCATGGGGGTCAGGTCCGGGTCACCCACCAGCCGGGCGGCGTTCCACATGAGTGCCGCCAGCGGTTCTCCCACCGGCTCGTCCATTTCCATGGCCGGTCGTTTCAACAGGTTTCTCTGGGCCGCGATCCGTTCGAGAAACCCCACGGCTTCCCTTCCCGCGCGCCGGCACAGTTCCGGCTGCCGGACCGAACCCACGGCACCATCGATGAACATGCGCATGGGACCGCACTGGGCCAGGACCGTACCGTCACCGAGGATGAGGATTTCGCTTTCCCACACGGACCGACAACTATCCCTTGCACTCGAAAGGTTTCACGGCCGCCATGTGGCCGCCCATTTCCTCGTAATCCGCGAGTTTCATGGTGTATTCCACCGGACAGACCGTGGCCGGGGTCGGCACCCAGGTGAACGCACCCGGCATCACCCGCTCCACGTCCACCATGAAGTTGATTCCACCGCCCGGGAGCAGGAAGGGGGACGCCCCGCCGATGGTCAGCCGCGCCTTCATGGCGTGAACCGCGCGGGTGAGCTTGATGGGGTACCGCGTCACCCCCGCCCGGGCGCTCCCGCCGGAGCCGCCGCTGTAGATGGCCGATACGCGCGATTCCTGGCAGGTGTCGGCCAGCTCCCGGATCACCTTCCGCGCGTCCGGAGGCAAATCCATTTCCTTCAATTGCCCGTCGCTTCCGACTTCGAACATGGCCGCCTTGCGGCCCGTGGTTTCCGTGACGAGCAGGGTCATGCCGGGCCGGGCCACGTGCATGTCGATTCCCGCGACTACGTCCTGCGGGTTCACGATGGACGTACCGCCCCACCCTTTGCCGTGATCGCCGAAGTACCGGCCGGGGGTGCTCCGGGGGAAGCGTACCTTCACGCCGCTGGGCAGCGCGCCCACGTAAACGCCCGCCGCGTGCTCGCTCATGAGGCCGGTCAGATGGCTGTCGAGCACGATCACTTCGTCGGCCACGTCCTTGAACAACCCGGCGAAGAGCCCCATGGTGGCGCTGCCGCAGCCTACCCTCATAACCGTGTCTTCCACCCCGTCGATTACGGGGTGTTCGCCCACCTGGAGTTCCAGGCGGCTTCCCCCGTCGATCCGAAGCTTCACCCGCTTGCGGTTGGCGATGTCGCAGATGAGGCGGGCCACGGGGAGCCCCTCCCCGCCCGTCAGCAGGTTCACACCGCCGAGCGACAGAATCTTGGACCCGTATTCCTCGGTCGTGAGATGCCCCACGCGGGTCTTGCGGTAAATGATCGGTGCTCCCTCCTCACCGATGGTGACATCGGTGTCCACCTTCACCTTGATGCCCGAATAGCTGAGCGGGGCCTCGGTGACCACCGTCACCACGTCCACGCCTTCGACCTTGCTCTGCACGATGTGGGGCGCGGGCTTGCAGTCGGGGTAGGTGGTTCCCGCGCCGATGCCGGTGATGAGCGGAGTGCGGATGACCGGGTCCCAGTCGGGGCCGACCAGATGCTTCACCTGCTCGTAGGTCTGGAGCGGAATGGTCCTTTCCAGACTCCCCCCGCGATTGAAGAAGCGCTGGCAGGCCCCGGTGTACCCTTCCCTGACGCGGCAGCGGATGGGGCAGGACTCACACGTCACGGCGCCGGGGACCGGCGCGTCTTCCGAAAAAAGGGCCTCCTCGGGGCACACCTTGAGGCAGGCGCCGCAGTCGGCGCAGCCTTCACCGATTTCCGCTTTCTTTTCCACCAGCCGGATGGCCCCCAGGGGGCAGTCCAGAACGCACCGGCCGCATCCTTCACATTTTTCGATCAGAACTTTCATAGCAGTCACCGTATCGGGGGAAAACCTTTTCGCAAAGAGGGCATCCCGGAACCCTTTTCTGAAAATCATTCAATCCGGCGCTTTGCGCGCCGCTGCCATGTACGATTCGTTCATGCCTCGATACCTCAGCATGAACGGTTTGGGAGCTTGTTTCCCCCTCTCCAACCCCTCCCAGCGGGGGAGGGGCATTACGGCCGCACAGTCGAGGCGACTTCTCTCCCTCGAACCCTACCCGTTCACCCAGAGGTATCGAAGGGTGAACGGGAAACAGAGGTTACCCAGCTCGAATGGAAAGAGCGAATCCCCTCACCCCGGCACTCTCCCAGAGGGAAAGGGCGATGAAAGCTTTTAGCGGAGGGGTGCGGGAACACCATCTTTCCCCCCTTTCATAAAGGGGGGGCAGGGGGGATTTGCGGCTCCGGCCACCCCTGAAAAACCTTACACCACCTGGGCTTTGCGTACGGCCGGAGGCGTGTTGCGGCTCACGGTGACGACGATCTGTCCGTCCACCATGACCATGGAAACGCCGGGCACGTCGCCGATGTTGATGGCGCCCAAGGCGTCACCGGCCACCGAGCCCATGGGGGCGTCCATGGAAATGAGGTCCGCGGCCAGCCCTTCACGAATGAAACCACGGTCCAGTTCATACACTTTGGCCGTATTGCCGGTGGCCATGCAGACGGCCTCTTCCGGCTTCAGGTCGGTAAAAGGAGCGGCGGTCGCCAGCACGCGCAGGACGCCCAGCGGCACCACGCCGGTTCCGGAAGGCGCATCGTTGCCGACGATGAAACGGCCGAGCGCCTTGTGTGTGATCCCCATGGCCACCGCTTCGACGAGCACCTTCATGTTGCCGCAATGGACCAGTTCCAGGGCGTAGGAGGTTTTGGTGATGAGTTTTTCCACTTCCTCCAGGGACACGGCCGTAGGGCCGCCGTTGATGTGCGATACCACGTCGGGGTCCGTTTCGATCACCTGGTCGGCGGTCACCGTGGTGCTGCCGGGAATGGACGTGCCACCCGTGTGCATCATGACCTTCATGCCGTATTTCTTGGCCCAACCGACCATTTCCCGTGAGTCCCGGGGAAACTTTACCGAGCCGAGTCCCACTTCACCGACGACCTTAACGCCTTCGCGGGCCATTTCCGCGAAATCCGCTTCCGTCAACCCCTTCTCCAGGATGACCGCCCCTCCGATCACCTTGCCGCCGCCGGGGCGGAAGTTGGTAAACGACTTGGCGGCCAGAATGGCCAGCGCCTTGGTTCCCGCCGGGTCCTTGGGCCTTCCTTCGAGGTGCACTTCTCCGGCGGAAATAAAGGTGGTCACGCCGCCGTGGACTTCGCTTTCCAGAAAGCCGACCTGCTTCTGGCGGGGCGTGTAGTCGCCGAGCACCACGTGGCAATGGGAATCGATGAGCCCCGGAGCGATGGTGCTGCCCCCGGCGTCAATGGTCCGGTCAACCTTCAACGATGCGAGTTCCGAGCCTTTTCCTATCTTGGCGATTTTCCCGTTTTCAATATAGATGGCATCGGCATCCAGAATGGGATTGCTGATGTCGCCGCTGACCAGCGTTCCGATGTTTCTGATGAGCGTACCGGACATGCTTTCTCCCTTCTCAGTTCGTTCTTAAGGCTGAACATGCTTTCAATACCCGCTCCAGGTTCGCGGGCAGATCGTAAATCCGCACGCCTATGGCGTCGGCGACGGCGTTGAGAATGGCCGGAGCCGTGGGGATGAGCGCGGGTTCCCCCACGCCCTTGGCCCCATAGGGCCCCGTGGGCTCCGGGTCTTCGACGATGATTGCATCGATCCGCGGCATGTCGGCCGCGGTGGGGATGTGGTAGTCCTTCATCGATTCGGTGGACCCCGGAACGTATTCCTCCATGACGGCGTAGCCGATCCCCATGGCCACTCCGCTGTGGATCTGTCCCTCCACGCTGCGGGGATTGATCGCCCGTCCCACGTCGTGCGCCGCCGTCACCCTCACCACCCGAATCTCTCCGGTGAGGATGTCCACTTCCACTTCGGCCACGTGGGTGGCGAAAGCATAGGTGGCATAGGGCGATCCCTGGCCGTCCTTATCCAGCGGAGTGGTCGGCGGATCGAAGTACCCCTGCCACGACAGCGGTACGCCCGTCTGGTGGCAGCGCCGCGCGATGTGCTCGAACGTGGCCGTCTTTTCCGGGTCCTGTACGGACCGGACCTTTCCGTCTTCGAACACCAGGGTTTCGCGCGCCGTGTGCAGGATGGTGGCGGCGCTCGGTGAGCATGACGTCCTTGAGTTTGTTGGCCGCGTCCAGAACGGCGTTGCCGGAAATATAGGTCTGGCGGCTGGCCGAAGTCGCGCCCGCGGATGTGGTGTATCGAGTATCGGCCACCACCATGCGTATCTCTTCCGGCCGCAGGGCCATGGCCTCGGCGGCGATCTGGCGCAGCGTCGTGGTGGAGCCCTGTCCGATGTCCGCCGCACCGGTGAACACCGTCACGGTGCCGTCCCGGTTCATTTCCACGCGGGCCGTGGACGGGTTCTGCATGGCCGTGTTGCCGATGCCGTACACCATGCAAGCCACCCCCACGCCCCGCTTCAGGTGAGGCTTGAGCCCCTCCGTGGTTTCGGAACGGGCGGCTTCGAACCGGGGAGCAACCGCATCGAGCGTGGCCCCTATGCCGACGCTGGCGTTCAGCACCTGGCCCGAGGACGTTACCGAACCCACCCGGTAGATGTTCCGGCGGCGGATTTCCACGGGGCTCAGGTTGAGTTTTTCGGCCAGAAGGTCCATCTGCGATTCATGGGCCACCGCGGCCTGCGGCACGCCGAACCCGCGCATGGCCCCGCACATGGGGGAGTTGGTATAGGCGAAATGCGCATCCACGTCGACGTTGGGGACTTCGTACGGTCCGGTGATGTGCACCGCGATTCGGGTGGCCACGGCCATGCCGTACGACCCGTAGGCTCCGGTGTTGCCGATGATGCGGGCCTTCACCGCCACCAGTTTGCCGTTCTCGTCGGCCCCGGTAATGCAATGAATCTTCACCGGATGCCGCTTGGCGGTGGCGAGATACGCTTCCTCACGCGTGTAGACCATGCGGGCGGGCCGCCCCAGTTTATGGACGGCCAGGGCAATGTATCCCTGCACGTTGAGGTCCAGCTTGGAACCGAAGCCGCCGCCGGTGGCCGCCTGGACGATCCGTACCAGGTTCTCGTCCAGTCCGAGCAGGACGGCCACGTCCTTCTGGTCGTAATGGGGGTTCTGGGTGGAAGCGTACACCACGATGACGCCGTCGGGTTCGATGTATCCGCATCCGGCGTCCGGTTCCAGATAAGTGTGTTCGATGAAGGTAGTGGTGTAATCGTTCTCCACGACCACCGCCGCCTTCTTCAGCGCCTCGTCCGCGTTTCCTCTCACCACCGGACGGCGGTGCAGGAGGTTGCCTTTGTCGTGGACCAGGGGCGCGCCTTCCTTGAGCGCTTCTTCGGCATCGAACACGGCGGGCAGGTCTTCGTAATCCACTCGTATGAGGGAAAGCGCCCGTTCGGCGGCTCCAAGCGTTTCGGCGGCCACCAAAGCCACGGGGTCCCCCACGTAGCGCACCTTGTCGTCGGCCAGAAGCCGCTGGTCTTTGTTGATGATGCCGAGGCGGTTGCGTCCGGGGATGTCCCGTGCGGTGAATACCGCCACGCAGCCGGGCTGGGAGAGGGCTTCGGAGGCGTCGATGGAGAGGATGCGGGCATGGGGCCGATCGCTCCTCAGGACCAGCAGGGCGAGTTCCCCTTCCCTGCGGATGTCGGCGGCGAACGGTGCATTGCCCTTGAGCCGTTCCAGCGCCCCGACCCGGAGAGCGTTTTCACCGATGATCTTCAATTTTTCCATGGTCACGCCCCCTCCTTCCCTGCCGGAAAGAGTTCGCGGAGCGCCTTGATAACCAGCCCTTCAATGGCCGGTTTCTTATATTCCGTGGTGCGTCGCACGCCGCTCACCCGTATCATCTCGGAAGAAACCGCCTGGGCGGCCACCCCGATGAGCGGCTCGTCGGGCACGGTTCCCTTGACGATCTCCTCCGCTTCGATCATGCGTTTGGGGGACGGAGTGACGGAACCGCAGGCCAGCCGCAAATCCTCCACCACGCCGTTACGGCCCCTTTTGGCCACCGCGGCGACGCTCATGCGGGCCACCGACAACGCCCTTCGCCGGGCCACCCGCTGCCAGCTGCATGCGTACCCGTTGTCGTAGGGTTCCAGGGAGAACCCGACGATCAGTTCGTCGGGCGCGAGAGACGTCTTGTTGGCGCCGACGATCACTTCCTCCACCCGCACGCGCCTGGTCGATCCGGCGCTGCGAACTTCGGCCCACGCTCCGTGCACCACCAGCGCCGGGACCGAATCCCCGGCCGGATTGGCGTTGGCCACGTTGCCGCCGAGCGTCCCGGCATTGCGGATCTGCACGCTGCCCACGCATCGGGCGGCGCGGACCAGGACCGGCGCATGGGTTTGGACGAGTTCCGAACGGATAATGTCGGTATAGGAGGCGGCGGCGCCGATAAACAACCGGCCGCTCCGCATTTCAATGGCCCGCATTTCGGGGAGGCGTGAAACGTCCACCACGTAACCGGCTTCCATTTCCCCGTTGCGTATTTCGATGAGAAGGTCGGTTCCTCCGGCCAGGATTTTTACTCCCGGACGGTGGAGATGGAGGGCATCGAGGGCCTCTTTCACCGAAGCGGGACACAGATAGCTGAACCGCGATCTCATTTCCCGCCCCCATCCTTCCGGCTGCCGGCGGTGCGTTCCACGGCTCGTACGATCTGTTCGTATCCGGTGCAGCGACAGAGGTTGCCGGAAACGGTTTCGATGATTTCCGCCCGCGAGGGCCGGGGGTTTTCGTCCAGAAGCGCCTTGGCCGAAAGCAGCATTCCCGGAGTACAGAAGCCGCACTGCACGGCCCCTTCCTCCAGGAAGGCTTCCTGCAGGGGATGGAGCCGGTCTCCGTCGGCCAGCCCTTCCACGGTAACCACGTCCCGGCCTTCCAGTTGCGCGGCCAGCATGAGGCAGGAGTCGTAGGCCCTGCCGTCCACCAGAATGGTGCAGGCGCCGCATTCGCCGATGCCGCACCCTTCCTTGGTCCCGGTATACCCCAGCCGGTCGCGCAGAGCGGACAGCGCCGTCTGGTCGGCCCGCACGCTCATTTCGGTTGGTTTGCCGTTCAGGGTAAACGAGACGGTGAGAAGTTCGTTTTGTTGCGAAAGATCCATTTCAGTCACGGAGATTCCACTCCAAATGTAAAGGTCCCGCACAGGCATACGAAGGAATGCCGAAATGCAGGGGAAGAATCGGGAGGACCTTTTTTTCGGGAAAAAGGTCCTCCCGAGCCCTCTCCCAAAAGCCTTCGGCGGTTACCTCCGGCAACGGAGAGAATGTGTTTTATGCCGCCACCCCGGGGAACCCCCTTTTCTCGAAAAGGAGGTTCCCCATCGGCATTTCAATCTCTACACCCAGCGGGCGGTAACGGTCTTTTCGTCCATGAACATGCTCATGGAAGCCATCCTCGACTTGGCCGTGCCCACGAAGGACTGACGGCGCGATCCCAGCGGGAAGAAAGCAAAGGGCTGAGCCACGCCGACGTTGACGCCCACGTTGCCCACGTTCACTTCACGGGTGAACTTGCGCGCATTTTTGCCGCTGTTGGTGAAGATGCAGGCCGAATGCCCGAGCTGGGTCTTGGTGTTGATCCACTCGATGGCTTCGTCCAGGCTGTTGCAGTGCAGGAGCGCCGCCACGGGTCCGAATGCTTCTTCCTTGGCCGAGGGCATGTCGACGTTCACGTCTTCCAGAATGGTGGGCGCCAGGAAGTAGCCGTTGGGATAACCGTCCACCTTGGGGTTGCGGCCGTCGAGCACCATCTTGGCGCCGTCCTTCAGCGACCGGTCGATCCAGTCGATCACCTTGTCCTTGCCGCCCTGGGTGGTCATGGGACCCAGTTCGGTGGTTTCATCCAGGCCGTAGCCCATTTTCATGGCCTTGGACGCTTCGACGAGTTGCTGCTTCACCGACTCATACTGGTCGCCGATGACCACGATGTTGTCCACGCCCAGGCAGCGCTGCCCGGACATGCCGAAGCAGGAACGGAGCATCCACTGGCCGCCCTGCGCCAGATCGGCATCGGGCATGATGACCAGGTGGTTCTTACCGTTGCCGTTGATGGACGAAGTCTTGCCCAGCTTGCCGCACTGGCCGAAGAGGTCCCAGCCCGCGGCGTTGGAGCCGATGAAGCCCACGCCCTTGATTTCCGGCTGTTGGAGAATGTAGCTGTTGATGTTTCGGCCGCCGTGCACCATGTTGATGACGCCCTTGGGGATTCCTACTTCGAGCGCCACGCGGTTGATCGTTTCCGCGGCAACCGGGTCCTGCCTGCTGGGGCTGACCACCACGGTGCAGCCCGCGGCCATGGCGTAGGGGACAAAGGACGACCAGGCGTGCATGGGGATGTTGCCGGGGGTGACGATGAGGAACGCTCCCAGCGGCTCCCAAATAAGGTACTGATCGATGCCGCTGGCCAGCTGGTCCAGGTGCTCGTTGCGCTTCACCAGGCCGTAGAGGGCCGCGCAGGCCGATTCGATGTTCTCGATCACCCGCCGGACCGAACCCACGGCTTCGCCGATGGTCCTGCCGTGATCCTGGGTGAGGATGCGGGTCATTTCGTCGAAATGTTCCTCAAACTTGGTCCGCATGTCGAAAAGCAGTCGGGCGCGTTCGCGCATGGGGTAGTCCTTCCAATCGAGGAAGGCCTTGTGCGCGGCTTCTACGGCCGCCCTGGCTTCGTCCTTGGTCGCCTGGGGGAACTCGGCGATCACTTCGCCCGTCGCGGGGTTGGTGGTGGTACGGATATCGGTGGACTTGGAATCGACCCATTCCCCGTTGATCAACAGTTTCAGCTTCCCATAGTGCTTCTTTACTTCCGGCAGCAGAGCCATGATAACCTCCAATGTGCGATCGAACCGTTTCGGTTCGTTTCTATTCACGGCCCGCGGAATCCGCAGCCGCATTCATTCGATATGATCGGGACGATTCTCCGTCGTTTTTCTCATTTGAGCATCATGTTGGGCAAAAAGAGCGCGAGTTGCGGAATCACGGTGATCAAGAACGCGATAAAAAAGATGGCCAGCAGGAACGGCATCGCACCGCGAAAGATCGTCTCCACCTTGACGCCCTTGGCCACCCCCGCCACGGTGAAAATGTTGAGGCCCATGGGCGGCGTGATGAGCCCGGCTTCCATCATGAGAACGGCGACGACGCCGAACCAGATGGGATCGAAGTGGAGCGCGATGATGATGGGGTAGATCACCGGCATGGTGAGCACCATCATGGAAATGGCGTCCAGGAAACACCCCAGGAAGAGGTAAATGGTGATGACGATGGTGTGGATGAGATAGGGGGATACATCAAGCCCCGCGGCCCAGGTGGCCACCTGAACGGGAATGGTGGACAGCGCCAGGAAGTAGCTGAACACGTTGGCGCCCGCCACAAGGAAGAGCACCATGACCGAGATGCGCACCGAATCCTTGAGCGCGGCCATGAGAGACCCTGCGTTCAATCGTTTTTTCATGAGTGCGATGACGAACAGCATGGTGGCGCCCACCGCTCCGGCTTCATTGGGGGTGAAGAGGCCGAGATAAATGCCGCCTACCACCAGGAAGAAGAGCGCCAGCGGTTCCCACACATCGATGAGGGCACGAAATTTTTCACTCCAACTCACCTCCACCGTGTTGGCGGGAGCGAGGTTCGGATTGATCTTCACCCAGATGATGATAATGGCAACGTAAGCCCCCGCCAGGAGAATGCCCGGTATCATACCCGCGATGAGGAGTTTTCCGATGGATTGTTCCGTGAGCATGCCGTAGACCACGAAACCGATGCTGGGCGGGATAAGGAATCCCAGCGTCCCGCCCGCCGCCACGCTGCCCGTGGCCAGCATGGGATGGTATTTGTAACGGGCCATTTCGGGCAGGGCCACCGTCCCCATGGCGGCGGCGGTTGCCACCGACGACCCGGAGACGGCCGAAAATCCGGCGCAGGCGGCAATGGTTGCAACGCCCAAGCCTCCCGGGAGCTTGCGCAGCCATTTTTCAAAGGTGCTGTACAGCGCCATGGTCATCCCCGAACTCCCCGCGAACCCGCCCATGACCACGAACAGCGGAATTACGGTGTAGGGATAATAGGACGACGTTTCATAAAGCGTGCTCGCCGCCATGGGAAGGGCGGCTCCGAAGGAGGCGAGATAGCTCACCCCGGCGAATCCCACCAGCATCATGGCATAGGCGATGGGCATGCCGAGAAAGAGAAGGAGAAAGACGGCTATGGTGCCGACGACGCCGACGGTTACGGGATCCACTATTACCTCCTTGCCAGTCGTGCCGCGGATTGGCACAGGTCGATGACGAGCTCGAGAAAGAGAAACAAACCGGCCAGGGAGACCAGCAGTTTGAACGGCATCTGGGGAATACGCAGCATATCCGAAACCGACTTTTCCTCCATTCCCACTACCCAGCCCTGCCAGGTCATGATCGCGATGATGAACAAACTCATCAGCGTAGTGACCATTTCCAGAATCAAGCCGGATTTCTGCGGCAGTCGGGAGGTGAACATGGTGACGGCGACATGCCCTTTTTCCTGTTGAGTGTACGCAACTCCGGTAAGGATAAAAATGGCCAGCAGGTAGCTGGACAGCTCCACCACACCGGGGATAGGCCGGGACCAGACGGCCCGGCCTATGACGTCAAAGGAGGTGAGCAACATCATAGGCAACAGGAGGAGCATTCCGCAGAAACAGATGAACCTTGTCAGCCATTGGATTACCGCTTTGGTTTTCGAGAGTGCCTCCATTGCCCACCGCCCTTGTTTTAGGTTGCTTTCTTCCCTTGCGGGACTACTACTTTCTCCACTCGTCGGGGTAAGCCACTACTTTGATACCCCGCTTGGTGCATTCTTCATTGAAAACGTCGACCACTTTGCGGGCGGGCAGTCCCTTGGCTTCAAGGCCTTCCACCCACTTCTTGGTTTCGCCCTGGAACAGCTTGAACCACTTCTGCGCCTGCTCGTCGGGGGGAGTATAGAGCTGAACTCCGCTCTTGGTGATGGTTTCCATCATGGTCTTGTACACTGCCTGGTTGAGGCCGCCCGTCGAGCGGAAGGGATTGCCGGCTACTTCCATGATGAGGGGCTTCAGGTCTTCGGGAACCTTTTCCCAGCTCTTCTCGTTCATGGCCACGCCTTCGGTCACGCATCCGAAGGTGGTGTTCACGCCGTATTTGGCTACTTCATTCAATTTGAACGCCAGGACCAGCGGGGCGCAGGTGACGAGACCGTCGATGGTGCCGGTTTCCATGGCAAGATACACGTCTCCCAGAGGCATGAAAACGGGTTCGGCGCCCAGGGCCTTGATGTAGTTGGTCTGCTGTCCGCCGGGGCTGCGAATTCTCAAGCCCTTGCAATCCTCGATGGTCTTGACGGGCTTGGTGGTCCACAGGAAGGCCTGGATGCAACCGTTGAGTTCGATCATCTTGACGCCCTTGTATTCATCCTTGAGCACGCGATCGTACATGGCGTTGCCGATGTCCGTCCCCACGTCCTTGCCGTCGACCCACACCGCCAGCGACAGCACGTCGCTCAACGGGAACCTTCCGGGGGTCCAGGTGGCGGTGTAATAGCCCATGTCCGAAAGGCCCTTGGCCACGATGTCATAGTGTTCGGGGCCTTTTCCCAAAGCGCCGCCCGCATAGAGCGTATAGGTGATGCGGCCGTTGCTCCGTTTCTTCAGCTCTTCCAGCATCGGCGTCCATACCGTGGTAACTTCCTTGCTCACCGGCGGATGCCACGTGCTGAACCGGATGTTTATGGTGCCCTTGGGATCGGACGCTGCGGTCGCGTTCAAGGCGAAGACCGCCCCAACGGCCAGAGCCACGATTGCGATGCCGATTAACAAACCCTTCTTTTTTTTCATTCTGGCGCCTCCCTACAATGGTTGGTTTATGGAACGGTCTCGATGGAACTTCCAAGCAAGGTGTGCGGTTGGGACCGCCCCGCACAGACTCGCGAAATCACCTCCTCTCATGTCGCGACGGGCCGGCCTGAAAAAATATATACTCAAAACGTGGGGGGGCTGACAACCCAAACCACCACCGTCTCCTGCTCGCTGCGGTTGATCCAGCTGTGAGGTTCCACCGAACTGTAATAGAAGCTCTCGTTCTCCTTGACCGTGTAAATGACGCCGTTGAGATCGATTTCCAGTTCTCCCTTCAGCACGATGCCGAACTCCTCCCCCATGTGGCTGTAGAGCCCGTGGGAGCCGCCGCCCGGTTGTATCGTGGTGTGGAAGGCCTGCATCCGCTTGTCCTTGCTGTTGGACACCAGGGCTTCGATCCGGGCGTTCCACCGTTCGAGCGTGAGGATTTTGCGCTGCGAGGGAGAGAGGACCACCGGCTCCTCGCCTTCCGATTCAATGAAAAAATCGGTGATTTTCGTTTTGAGGGCGTCGGCGATTTTCTTGAGCGTGGCAATGGACGGGGAAGCCTTCCCGTTCTCCACCTGAGACAGGTAGGCATCGCTGCACCCCACCAACAGGCTCAGCTGCTTCAACGTCAGTTGGCTGCCCAACCTGCGGGACTTTATGCGCTGTCCGATTTCCAATTCGGCCACGTGTCCAAGTTCCTTCCGCTAAGTTTCCTGCCGAACGTGAAGAGAGGAAGAGCGCGCTGCAGGATAAAAAATACTTAAGTGTTTAAGGAATACTTCGTTAAGTATTTTCTAAGATGTTATGAGTAGCTTAACAAAGCTTGTCTGTCAATATAAAATGTGTGCAACATTTATGTAGTTTTTCTCGTGGAAATCCACTCCCTTGGCGGCCGCCCGACCCATTCCTCTTGACAGAAGCACCCGTTCAAGGCAAAGGTGGGTGCATTCCCCCTTATCATTTTTTCAAGGACCACGCAGGGAGGTCGTTCCCGGTGAGATATCCTCAGGAAATCGTGCTTAAAGACGGCAGGGAAGTCGTCATGCGTCCTCTGGAAAAGAGCGACGAGCGGTACCTCATGGCATTTTACAAGGACATCCCCAGCAACGACCGTTGGTACATGCGTTACGACATCATGCAGCCGACGGTCGTCCGCAAGTGGTTCGACGGCCTGGACGCGGGATTCGTCCATTCCGTGATCGCACTGGAGGGGGAACGGATTGTGGCTCACGCCAGTCTTCATCTGCGCGGCTACGGTTCGACCAAGCACATCGGCAGGCTGCGCATCACCGTGGTTCCCGAATACCGCCACAAGCGGCTGGGCACCTGGATGCTGCTGGACCTCATACAACTGGCCATGGACAAGGGGCTGGAAGCCCTTCGCGCGGATTTTGTGGCGGGGGTGGAGGACGCGGCCATCGAAGCGGCGCGAAAGCTCGACTTCTTCAAGGAAGCCGTCCTTGAAGACTATTGCACGGATCAGCGCGGTAACAAATACGATCTGGTCATCATGATGAAACGCCTCCATAAAGATTGGGGTGATTTTTAAACCACAGTCCGTTCAAGACGAGGGCCATGAGCGATCCTCGCCCGCAGGAAATCATCTGGAAGTCCCGCAAGGGAGACGTACATATCCGTTCGTTCTGTACCCCCGAGGAAATCCGCAGCTACACCTTCAGCGATGAATTCGGCACCCACGCCCAATTCCGGTCCCTTTACACCAAACGGGAAAGTCTGGAAAAAGACGCGGTCCTTGAAGACGCCAACGTGGTCCTGGCGGTGACGGACGATAAACACATCATCGGCTTCGGCGTCGTGGCCTACCCGGGCAAGGAAGAACGGTGGGTCAAGGTGGGCGAGCGGGTAGTGATCGAACTCAAGGCCATCGAGGTGAGCCGCGGCTGGCGGTCCCTGGGGATCGCCAAGGGTCTGGTCAGGATGATGATGGCCCATCCGTTGATGGAGGAGAAAATCATCTATCTGGTCGGCTACTCCTGGACCTGGGACCTTGACGGCACAAAGAAGTCGGCCCTTGAGTACCGCAATCTGCTGATCTCGCTCATGGAGCCCTACGGCTTCAAGGAATTCCAGTCCAACGAACCCAACATTACCCTGCGGCCGGAAAACGTCCTGCTGGCCCGCATCGGCGAAAACGTCCCGCGCGAAGTGCAGAATCGGTTCAAATGGGTGCGATTCGGCGTCTATCAACAATGAGTGCGGCCGCCCCGGGAGCCCTCGACCGAAGGCTTCCTTGTCCGTTCGTGCTGAGCGAAGTAAGCCCCGCCCGGGAGCGGCAAGGCTTCGGCAATGTAAAATGAGTGATAATTGTCAATTATAAATAAATAGTGCGAGCGACGGCTGAAATTTCCCGGCCCCGAGATTTCTCTCTCGCTTCGCTTCATTCGAGATGACAGGCTGCTTGTGCTCGGCCCTATGGCGTTGACAGTGTTCAGTGCGAATATGCTTCCCCAAGTTCCGCGATGAAGCTTTCTCAAAGGGGGACTTCGTTTCTCAACCTAATTCCATGGATGTGAAGCTTGAAAGCATACAAGAGGCAGGTTTCAGTCCTGTTCCCATGGACGCCACATGGCGCAAAAACGAATTCGGCCCGCTGCATCGTTTCCGGTGCAATGGGCCGAATGGTTTGAATGGTGTTTTTTGGTTGAGAAAGTTTCGGACCTCCCCGCCGAAAACCGGCGGAGAAGCCCGTGCAGGAGCGTTTATATGGGGAGTTCGTTCACCGGTTCGTGGCAGAACGGGCAGGAGATGGTAACCATCACCTCGGGAACCTGATGATCGGGGGTTTCTTCTTCCATGAATCCCGCCGAGCGGCAGAAAAGGCAGGTGTACACGCTGCGGGTTTTCATCTTCTCCTCGCACTCGCGGCAGATGGGTCCTATGAGTTCCACTCTCGGGCTGTACTCTCTGGACAGCGGAGCATGGCACAAGGCACAACGGTTGGTGCAGGTCACGAGCGACGATTCCCTCAGCTCTGAGATGTACTGATTCAACATCATGGCTTCCCTCTCCGCATGATGGGTGGCGGCGGCCTACGGCCCCGTGCGGTAACCTCCTGCCATTCCCGTTTGCTGTTACTATTATCGGCAGCAGTTTGGAAAAAAATTAGGAAAAAATTGAGAACAGCCGTTTTTTGGGGGGACCTTGCGATTTTGGAGGAGAAAAGCCCATGGGCGCGCCGAAGCTCCATAGTCGGTCCGGGAGGGGAACAATGCCGGTTTGACATGTAGAGAAGGCGCGTCACCCCCGGTACATGGCGTCGATCAGGTCCTTGAATGCCTCGTTGATGAATTTTCGCTTGATTTTCATGGTGGGAGTCACTTCTCCGTCCTCTTCGTACAGTTTTTTAGGCAGGATGGTGAACTTTTTGACCTGTTCCACCCGGGAGAGGGTATCGTTGACCTTTTTCACTTCACGGGAGATGAGGTCGTTGATCTCCGGCGACATCGTGAGGTCGCGGTAGGTGGAGAACTGTACTTTGTTGTCCTGGGCGTACTTCACCACGTTCTCTTCGTCGATCATCATCAGACAGGTGAGGAACTTGCGTTTGTCGCCGATCACCACCGCATCGTTGACATACGGGCTGAACTTGAGCTGGTTCTCGATGTACTGCGGGGTGATGTTCTTGCCGCCCGCGGTGACGATGATGTCCTTTTTGCGGTCGGTGATCCTGAGGAAGCCGTCCTCGTCCAGTTCCCCCACGTCGCCCGAACGGAGCCATCCGTCGCTGAGGGCTTCGGCCGTGGACTTCGGGTCCTGGAAATACCCCTTGAACACGTTGGGGCCTTTCACCAGGATTTCCCCATCCGCGGCGATCTTCACCTCCACGCCGCTTACCGGAGGTCCTACCGTACCGATTTTCAACCGTCCCGTGCGGGACACGCAGGTGACGCCGGTGGCTTCGGTCTGGCCGTATCCCTCGATGAGGTTCACCCCGATGGATTGGAAGAAACCGAGCACGTCCGGCGATATGGGGGCGGCTCCCGAATAGGCCACCCGCACCCGGTCGAACCCCAGCCGTTCCTTGAGTTTGCGGAACACGACGAAATGGGCGACCCGGTAGGCCAGTTCCAGATGCAGCGGAACCGGCTGGAAGGTGAGTCTGAGGCCCGCGTGCTTCTTGCCGATCTTGTGGGCCAGCCCGAAGGCGATTTTTTTCAGCGTGGTGGCGTCCGACATTTTGATGAGCACGGTGGAGACGTATTTCTCCCAGATGCGGGGAACGGCATAGGCCACGGTGGGGGAGATTTCCCGCTGGTTGTCGGTCACGGTGTCCAGATTCTCGATGAAATTTACCACGTACCCTTCGCGGAGGTGTGCAGAACACCGAAAAGAGCCGTTCGAAAATGTGACACAGGGGCAGAAACGAGAGCACCTCGTCGTCCGCGTTGATGGGGTTGTCCCTGGAGATGGCTTCCGCCTGCCAGGTGACGTTCCCGTGCGTCAGCATGGCCCCCTTGGGAGGGCCGGTGGTTCCGGAGGTGTAGATGAGCACGCTCAGATCGTCCGGCTCCACCTCGTCCATCCGTTTTTCGAAAAGACCGGGCTGTTTCTCGGCCTGCTCCCTGCCGAATTCCAGCAGTTGATCGAAGGTCATGACCATGGGATCGCTGAAGTGGCGCAGTCCTTCGAGGTCCCACACGATCACTTTTTTGAGGTCGGGAACGTTGTCCCGGAAGTTCATCCACTTGTCGAGCTGTTCCTCGTTCTCCACGAAGTAGAATGCGGCGCCGCAATTCCGCACCACGAATTCGCACTGCTGCCAGGCATTGGTGGAATACACTCCCACCGCCACCCCGCCGGCGCACTGGACCCCCACGTCGATGACCACCCATTCGGGGCAGTTGTCGCCGATGATGGCGACGCGGTCGCCCTTTTCCAGCCCCATGGAGATCAGGGCCGTCCCCACCTGCCCGGCCAAACGGTAGTAGTCGTTCCAGGTGATGTCGCGCCACACGCCGAGTTCCTTCTTGCGCATGGCCGTCTTGTGGCCGCGTGCCGCTACGGTCTTCCTGAATACCCGGGGAACGGTTTCACCTTGCATGCGTGCGTCTCCGGACGCTGTTCGAGCCATCGGTTGGTTCGTCATATGGTCAACGCCACCGTTTCTTTCGTTTCCAACGCTGAAATCCCTTGGCCGATTCCTGCGATTTCATCCCCAGATAGAACTCCCGCACGTCCGGGTCGTCCCGCAGCTCCTCGCTGGTGCCCTTGAGCACGAATCGCCCGTTTTCCAGGACCAGCCCGTAATCGGCGATCTTGAGCGCCATGCGGGCGTTCTGTTCCACCAGCAGAATGGTGACTCCGCCCGTATTGATGGTCTTGACGATGGCGAAGATCTCCTTGACCAGGAGCGGAGAGAGGCCCAGGGACGGCTCGTCCAGAAAGAGAAGCCGGGGGCGGTTCATCAGGGCGCGCCCGATGGCGAGCATCTGCTGTTCCCCTCCCGAAAGGGTGCCCGCCCACTGTTTCTCGCGTCGTCGAAGGACCGGGAAGTACTCGTAAATGGTTTCGATGTCCTCGCGCATTTCCTTCTTGTCCCGCCGGATGAAGCCTCCCATGAGCAGGTTTTCGAACACGCTCAGTTCCGCGAACACTTCTCGGCCCTCGGGCACGTAGGAAATGCCCAGCCGCACGATGGCTTCGGGGTTTTTCCGGTCGATGCGTGTACCCATGAACTCGATGGTGCCTTTGTCGGGCTGATCGTCCAGCAGGCCCATGGCGGTTTTGAGCAGTGTCGACTTCCCGGCCCCGTTGGAACCCAGGATGGCGGTGACGGTCCCCTCGTTCACGGAAAAGGAGACGCCGCGAAGGGCATAGATGAGGCCGTAGTACGTTTCGATGTTTCGTATGTCCAGAATGGTGCTACTCACCCTCGTCCTCCCCCAGGTATGCTCTGAGCACTTCGGGGTGGGACTGCACCGCCTGGGGCGTGCCCTCCACGATGGGGCTCCCGAAATTGATGGCCTGCACGCGATCCGAAATGTCCATGACCATGCCCATGTCGTGCTCGATGAGAAGGATGGTGACCCCGAACTCGTCCTGAATGTCCTTGATCCAGAAGATGAGGTCCTGGCGCTCTTCGCTGTTCATTCCGGCCGAAGGCTCGTCGAGCAGCAGCAGTTCCGGTTCCAGAGCCAGGGCCCGGCCCAATTCCACCAGCTTCTGGGTGCCGTAGGGCAGCATGCCCACGAAGTGGTCCCGTGCCGACTGCAGGTCCAGCAGATCGATGATCTTCTCCACGTGCTGCCGGTGACGTACCTCGTCCCGGACCGCGGGCGAATTCCTCCTCCAGAAGGTGGCCCCGGTCCACACCCCCGTCTTCATGTGCAGGTGGCGCCCCAGCATGAGGTTTTCCATGGTGGTCATGCGCGAAAAAAGTTCGATGTTCTGGAACGTACGAGCCACGCCGAGCCGGGCGATCTGATGGGGCTTGCTGCCGTGGATCGGCCGGCCCTTGAACAGGATCTGGCCGTCGGACGGCTTGTAGATGCCGCTGATACAGTTGAAGATGGTGGTCTTGCCCGCTCCGTTGGGCCCGATGATGGAATAGACCTCGCCGCGGCGCAGCTGGAAACTCACGCCCGCCACGGCCACCAGGCCGCCGAATTTTACGGTGAGGTTGCGGACGCTGAGGAATTCCCCCTCCAGCGGATCTGTTCGTTGCGGGGCCGATTCAGCCGGCATAGTGCGCTATCCTCTATACTTTCTTCACGTAGTGTTTGGCGAACAACCCGCTCGGTTTGAAGCAGAGGACAATGACGATCACGAGGAACGCCACCACCGATTTGAACTCCAGCGACACGTAGGCGCCGAAGAGGTTTTCGATCACGCCCAGGATGTACCCTCCCACGGCCGCGCCCAGCAGGGTGGTCATTCCGCCGAGGACGGCGGAGGAGAATCCTTTCACCAGCGGATCGAGCATCAGGTTGGGATCGAGAGTGGCCATGGGGGCCAGCAGCATTCCGGCGATGGCCCCGATGAAGGAACTCAAGCCCCAGGTGAGGGAAAGGATGCGGTTGGTGCGAATGCCGTTGATGCGGGCGGCCATCCGGTTCTGCTGGGTGGCCTTCATGGCGATGCCGATCCTGGAATAGCGGAAAAAGAGGAACAGGCCGACCATGACCATGACGGCTATCCCCATGGTCACCAGATTGAGGTAGCTCATGACCACCGATCCGAAGGAAACCACGTCGATGTCGGATACGGGGAAGGCGAAATCTTTCTGGTCGGCGCCCCATTTCCAGCTCGCCACCCCATAGAGGACCATTTCGAATCCCAGGGTAATGATGATGAATCCCAGAATGTTCGGGTCCTTGGCCCGGCGCAGGAACGCGAACTCCAGGAATACGCCGAGCAGTACGGCGAAGAAGAGCGCCCCGGCGAAGGAAAGCACGTATCCCCAGTGGTAGGTGCTCAGCAGCGAATAGGCGACGAAGGTGGAGATCATGGCCATCTCACCCTGTCCAAAGTTGGGCACCTCGGAAGTTTTGTAGATGATAACCATGGACAGCGCGATAAGGGCGTAAAGGCTGCCGATCGACAGTCCGCTGACGATGAGTTGGGCAAACACGCGCCGTCTCCCTCCGGCCGTTTCAGAACGGCCAGGTTCTCCAGTACAGTTTGGTGCGTATCCAGATGCCGTAGAGCCCGAGCGGTTCGAACACTATTATGGCGATGAGGATGAGTCCGAATATGATGGAAGCGACGTTCGGAAGTCCGCTTACCGTCATCCAGTTCTCGGAAATGATTGTAAAGATGTGCCCGATGACGGGAAAATCCTGAATGGCGTCCAGCTTCAGGTTCAGGAAGGAGATGAGGATTCCCCCCATGACGGAACCGAGCACCGATCCGACACCCCCGACCACCACCATGGCCAGGAAGAGAATGGACAGAACGAAGGAAAAGGAACTCGGATTGATGTATCCGAGGACGAAGGCCATGAGACCGCCCGCGACGCCCGCGTAGAAGGCGCTCACCGCGAAGGCCAGGGTTTTGTAATAGGTGAGGTTCACGCCCATGGTTTCCGCCGCGATGTCGCTGTCCCGGATGGCGATGAACGCCCGTCCCACTCTCGTTTTGAGCAGGTTGCGGGCCCCGATGATCATCGCCACGGTGATGGTCATGACCACCGCGTAGATACGGGCGTCGTTGTTGAGCACCAATGAACCGAAGGTCATACGGGGCACTTCGATCCCCATGCGGCCCCCGAAGACTTCCCAACGCCCGAGGATCTGGATGATGGCCATGCCGAACCCCAGCGTGGCGATGGCCAGATACGGCCCTTCCAGCCGCAGCGCCGGCAACCCCAGCAGAAAACCGAAGCCGGCGGCCAGGAATCCTCCCCCCGCCAGCGACAGGAGGACCGGCACTCCCAGACTTTTGAAGAGCAGCACCGTGGTATAGGCCCCGATGGCGAAAAACCCGGCGTGGCCGAGGGATATCTGCCCCGTATAGCCCACGAGGATGTTGAGCCCCATGGCCACCAGCACGTTGATGGCCATGTAGTTGACCATGTAGAGGTAGTAGTTGGGAACCGTCAGGGGCAAAGCGACGAGGCATGCGATCAGCACGCAGAACCAGAATTTCGTGGCTCCGCCGTGCAGGAGTTGCACGTCCTCGTAATAATCTCTTTTCATATCCACGGCATACTCTCCATACAGTATACACTGGCGGGGATGAGAACCATATGTTCGACGGACTTCGGGATTACCGGGAGGTTTTCTCTCCGAGTTTTTCCACTACCTTGGAATAGTAATGCTGCTGTTCCTCGAAATTGACCGCCCGGTGCCGCATCGTATTGAGCTTCATGGTCATATAATTCAAGCGCTTGATCTGCTTATACTTTTCCTTTTCGTCGGTGATGCCTTCCAGCAGATCTTCGACCTGACGGATCTCTTTCTGCAGCGTTAATTCGGGTGGGATGCAGTTGGCGTTCTTCAGGACCTTGTAGGCCATGCGCAACTCTTCGGGAACGTTGGCGTCGTCTTCCAGGACGAGCTGCTTGCCGCGTCCGGGCAGATTATCGAACTGGCCTTCACGCATGGCTTCGACGATTTTTTGTTCGGCGATTTTGGCAAAAATGGACATCGAACCCCTACCTTCAAAGAAGGATGGATTTGCCCGGATATTCAATGGAAATTAATGGATACCATGAATTCCGTTCACATTCAAAGAAAAAGGCGCGGATGATTCAGGGCGCACACCCGAAGGGGCGACCGGCCGGTCGCCCACTGCGCAACGTACCTCTACGCCGGGCAGGTCGTCTCCTCGGAGAATTGCTCCTCCGGGTAGAACGGTCGGGTGCACGGCGTGGGGCCATGGACCGGCGGCGTCTGTCCGTCCTCCCGGTCCGAGCCCAGGTTGAGGACCTGCGTGTCGCGGCTCCCGTAGCGGTAGATGGTGATTCCCTTCACCCCCGCCCGATACGCCTCCAGATACACCCGGCGCACGTCTTCCACCGTGGCGTCGGCGGGAAAATTGATGGTTTTGGACACCGCGTTGTCCGTGTGTTTCTGAAAGGCCGCCTGCATCCGGATGTGCCATTCCGGACCGATGTCGTGAGCGGTCACGAACACGCGCCGGATGTGGGCGGGCACATCTTCCCGCGTTTGAACGCTCCCCGTCCGGGCGATCCATTTCATGAGATCGTCCGAGAGGAATCCCTCGGCTTCGGCCCGGTGTTTGAATTCCGGATGGACTTCGATAAGGCGTTTGCCGTCCAGCACCTTGCGGACGTAGGCCAGCGCGAAAATGGGTTCGATGCCGCCGGACACCCCGGCGATGATGCTCAACGTTCCCGTGGGAGCCACCGTGGTGGTGGTGGCGTTGCGCATGAAAGGCGTCTCCGGGGTGTCGTATACGGAGCCCGGATAGTTGGGGAAATTCCCCCTCCAGCGGGCAAGTTCCGCACTGGCCTCCCGTGATTCCCGCCGGATGAAACGCATGATCTCTTCGGCCCTGGCCACGGCTTCTTCCGAGTTGTAGGGCACGTTCAGCCGGATGAGCATGTCGGCGAACCCCATGACGCCCAGCCCGATCTTGCGGTTGGCGCGGGTCATGGCCCTGATCCGCTCCAGCGGAAACTTGTTGGCGTCGACGACGTTGTCCAGAAAGTGCACCGCCGTCCACACCAGCCGTTTCAGCCCACCGAAGTCGATGCCGCCGTCCCTCACCAACGCCGCCAGATCGATGGACCCCAGGTTGCACGACTCATAGGGGAGCAGCGGTTGTTCGCCGCAGGGATTGGTCGATTCGATGTCTCCCGCCAGCGGTGTGGGGTTGGACCGGTTGATGGCGTCCAGGAAAAGAATTCCGGGATCGCCGTTTTTCCAGGCCGCCTCGGTGATGGAGTCGAACAGGGGTTTGGCTTTTACCCGTTTCACCGCCCGTCCGGTACGCGGGTTGACGAGATCGAACTCCCCGTCCTTCTCCACCGCGTCCATGAAGGCGTCGGTCACCCCCACGGAGATGTTGAAGTTGGTAAATTGCTCTCCCCCAGCCTTGCAGTGGATGAACTCCTCGATGTCCGGATGGTCCACGCGCAGGATGCCCATGTTGGCTCCGCGCCGGGTGCCTCCCTGTTTGATCGTGTCCGTCGCCATGTCGAATACCCGCATGAAGGAAACGGGACCGGACGAAACGCCGTGGGAAGACTCCACCTGGTCGTTCCGGGGTCGCAGCCGGGAAAACGAAAACCCCGTCCCCCCGCCGCTCTTGTGAATGATGGCCGTGTGTTTTACCGCGTCGAAGATGGATTCCAGGGAATCGTCCACCGGCAGGACAAAGCAGGCGGACAACTGGCCGAGCTTCCGGCCGGCGTTCATCAAGGTCGGCGAGTTGGGCAGGAAGGCGAGCGAACTCATCATGCGGAAAAAGTCTTCTTCCGTCCGTCCGGCTTCGGCTTCCCCTTCGTAGGAAACGTCCACCTGCGCAATGGCCCGGGCCACACGCCGGAACAGCTGCTCCGGAGTTTCCACGACGACACCGTTTTCGTCCCGCAGCAGGTAGCGGCGTTCAAGCACGATCAGCGCATTTTCCGAAAGGCGCAACCCGTTCTCGTTCATTGCTCCACTCCTCCTTCTTCACATTGTAGGCACAGGAGTGCGTCGATTCAACCGCGGGGCGGGAGAGCGTTATAGGTTGATTTGATACCATAGCAGAGAGCTGTTAGTCGAGAGAACAGTAAGCCCCGCCTCTAGCGTGGCAAGGCGAGAATAAGAAACAGTTGCCGGTTCGGCCGGATCGGTAAATCTCCCCTTTGCCAAAGGGGGGCTGGGGGGATTTCCACGATTACGATGTGCATCTTGTCGCTGCATAGCTGTTTGGGCCTATATTGATTAGCGTGCACCATGCTCGTAACTATTTTATTTTGTTAATATAAAAAGCTGTTGGTCGAGAGGAGCCGAAGCACGAACGGTCCGGTCCTTCAGTTGTCCGTGTCCTCGAAACGCATGAAATCCATCCGGCGGTAGTGCCCCTCCGTGACGTACCGGAGCGCTTTGAGGAATCGGGTCTTCTTCACCAGGCCACGCAGGACGAGGGCCGTTTTGCCTTCGGAATCGATGAAAATGGTGGTGGGGACATAGTTGATGCGGTAGGTTTCTTTCAGCTGCGTTTCCTTGCCGATATCCACTTCGACCGGCAGGAACTTTTCCCCAAGGATGGGCAGGACGGAGGAATGGGACAGCACGGTTTCTTCCATCTCGGCGCATTGATAGCACCAGCGGGTGCGAAAGAAGAGCATCACCGGCAGATGTTCGGCCTTGCTCCGTTTCATGGCCGTTTCGTAGGGGAGCCACGGGGGTTTCTGGTCCGCACCAATCGCCGTGGAAGGATGTATCCACGCCGTCAGCAGGACAAAACACAGGACGGCGGGCATCAGCCGCCGCCCCGTGCAAAAGGCGCATCCGATGGTAGTCGTACGGCCCGGAGCCATGGGTACCCGTCGGTCGTTTCTCACTGTCGGGACGAACCCGTTTTCCCACCGGAAGCGGAAGCCTCCACATCATGGAGTAGTTCCATGAAACGATCCTTGCTCACGGTGTCTTCGAACCGTTTGATGATCGAGCCGTCGGGAGCGAGAAAAATATGGGTCGGGACGAACTTGATCCCGAACTTCTCCTTTAATGTTTTGTCCGCGTCCACGTCGATCATCACCGGTACGAATTCCCGGTTCAGGAGGTGGTAGACGTCCGGTTTCCGGTATACCTTCCTTTCCATCTCCTGGCAACGGTAACAGTAGGTCAGGTGGAAGAACAGGAGCATGGGCTTACGGCTTTTCTGCTGCTGTTCCACGCCCTGTGCATACGTGAGCCAGTGTACGCCGTCCTGCTCTTCGGCGGCAACACCGTACGCCGGCAAGAACCACCATAACGCCGCCAGAATCAGGAATACCGCTGCTGCTCGTTTACTCATGACGTGATCTTCTCCTCCGCGCGGCTCCGGGTCGGCAGAACCGGTCCGGAAACCCGGCAGCGACAAAGAGGTTAGAACCGGTAACTCACCATGAAATGCAGGGTGTCCTGGCTGTGCGACACTGTGGTGCCCGCAAACGGATTGAGCTGGCTCGGCGCTCCGTCGTTGGTCTGGGTATTTTTAAAACCGTGTTCATAGGCGAAGTCGAAGTCCCACTCCTTCCACGTGTACGTGAAGCCCGCGGTCGCATGATGCTCCACAATAGCCGGGAACAGGGGGCTCAGGTTTTCGGACGGCACGGGGTTCTTTCCGTAGTTATACCCCACGCGGACCGTAACGGAGTCCGTCAACTCATAGGCCGCCCCGATGGCGAATACATACTGGTCGTCCCATCCCAGGGCAAAGGGGACTTCCAGTGTTTCATACCCGGCGGGAACCTGGCCGTCGGGATTCGAAGCCTTGACCGTCACGCTTTTGATGGCCGACTTCCAGTTGATCCAGGTTACGTCGAACGCCAGCATCAGCTTGTCGATGGGACGGAAGGAAAACCCCGCTTCCACCTGCTGCGGCCAGGTGAAGTCTTCCATTTTTACATCCCGGTACTTTACCTTGCCGAGTCCCGGGCCGAAATTCTGGGTAAGCGTTCCCCCGTCGAAATTCATGCTGCTCTGGGACGTGTAGGTAGCCCCAAAGGCCCATTTGTCGGTGATGCGGTAATTCAGTCCGAATCGTCCGGAAAAGGTGAAACTGTCGAGGCCTTCCACGCTCTGCCCTTGCGGCAGATTGGGAAAGAAATCGTATTTCATGGTTGCGTACCCGACATAGAGGCTCGCTCCCAGGGTGAGCTTGTCGGTAAGATTGTACGCCACGGTCGGGGAAAGCTTCAGGTAGGCCACTTCCGAAAAAAGCTTGTCCTTCACTCCGGGCGCCACCTGTACGTCCTGGAAATCGACGCCCATGCCGCCCTGGGCGAACACGCCGATTCCCACGGACCAGCGGCTCGTGCCCAACCGCTGGGCATACCCGACGAACGGCAGGGGGAAAAGCTGAAATTCGTTGTCCTTACGCTTTTGCCCGGAAAGCTGCACGTCCATGTCCGGCATCAGGAGCCCGGCTCCGCCGGAGATCACCCTATTACAGGTTGTGGCCAACTGCGCGGGGTTGCCCGCTATGGCCGTACATCCCGCCGGCACCGCCACGTCCGCGCCGCCCATTCCCGACGATACGGCGCCGGTGCCGATCATGTTCATTCCGTTGGTCGCCCAGGCCGAGGTCGAGGCCAGGAACATGACCGCCGCGGCCGCCCAAAACGCCACTCTTCTCATCCCGTTCTCCCTTCTCCCCAGTGTCCTTCGCCCACGGCCCGGCCGTGAGCGCTCCTCGCGGGCCCACATGGCAAAGCGGAACCCTGCACTCAGTATACGGAAACGGGGAGCACGGCTCCCCTTCCGCTGCTTTCCCCCGCCGCTCCGTCCTCCCATAGACGGAACGATGCGGTGGAAAGGTGTGTCCCTCACTTCAGGGACGCAGACCCCTATTCAGATGAAAAGCGTGATGTTCGAGCGAGAAGCATATTCCAGGAAGGTGGCCGCGCCGCCGACTTCGATGTTGTCCAGCAGGTCTCCCCGCTTGATGCCCATGACGTCCATGGTCATCTGGCAGGCAATGAACCGTACGCCGGATTCGAGGCATACGTCGACGAGTTCGGGGATGGACGGAACGTTCTGTTTCCCCATCCAACTGTTCATCATCATGGTGGCCATGGCGGTCATGCCCGGCAACGCCCCGACAATGTTGGGCATGGGCACGGGCATGGCGGGGTTTCCCAGGGGCGGCACCTTGAGGTTGCGGTATTTTTTCTTGTTGATGATGTCCAGGCCGTAAAACGTAAAAAAGATCGCCGACTCGATGTCGAGAGCGGAACAGGTGGACGCCAGGATGAGGGGCGGATAGGCCATGTCCAGCGTGCCTTTCGAAGCAATGAAGGCCGCCCGCGGTTCCAGTCCCTTTTCTTTCATGGCCTCGTTCACCCGTTTCTCGACTTCACGTTCCACCGTCTCCTTGACGGTCTTTTCGATGAGAGCACTGATCTCGCTGTCCATGGGTGATTCCTCCGTTTTCGCTATTGGCGCACCGCTTACCGGGCGCGCGCGCCGGTTATTTTTTCTGCCCGTTCCGGATGCAGGTGATGATCTTGAACACCTCCGGCCGGATCACCGAGTAGTACACACAGTTGGAATCGCGCCGCGAATCCAGAATACCGTGCATCTTCATTACGTTGAGATGTTGGGAAGTGGCCGACTGGGAAGCGCTGACCACATCGGAGATATCGCTTACCGTGCGTTCGCCTTCCTGAAGCGCCTCCACGATTTTGAGCCGGACCGGGTGCCCCATGATTTTCAACATTGCCGCCGCTTCTTCCACGCGCTTGTCGTCCATAACCCACAACCTTCCTAATTTTACAGTATTGATACATTCTAATATTGAAATGTCAAGATATTTTTACATTGCCTCGAATGACCGAAGGACCTCCGGAAAAAACCGATGGCCCGCTTCCAAGGGGGGGCTTATGGGGGGGAAGGCGGGGGCCCGGAAGCGGGTGACGAAAGAAGAGAAATCAGATGCCGCACAACTTTCCCTGCCGGGTGTTGCGCTCGCGGAACCGACGTTCGATGAGTTCGACGGTTTTCCGTTTTTCAACGGCCCAGGCGGGAGCCACCAGGTCGGCCGCGGGGCTCGGGTCCGCGGCCAGCCGCTGCACCACGACCGATGACGGGATCCGTTCCAGGAAGTCCACCGCGAGGTCGGCGTACTCCGCC
Source organism: uncultured delta proteobacterium (assembly GCA_963826125.1). Taxonomy (GTDB): domain Bacteria; phylum Desulfobacterota; class Desulfarculia; order JACQYL01; family CAWGVV01; genus CAWGVV01. The sequence continues at coordinate 1,209,129 of CAWGVV010000002.1, forward strand.
ATGTCGAGCGTCCGGAAACCATTGTCCCGGTACATGGCCGCCAGCGGAGTGTTCTTGAGCACGTAGAGGACGTGGAGCTTTACGCCGTCGATCCCCGTTTCCGCCAGCCGGCGGGCCGTGGCGTGGACGTGATCGGTCCCTTCTCCGGGCAAGCCGATGATGACGTGGGCGCAGGTGAGGACCCCCCGGCCTTTGGTCATCCCCACGGCGTGCCTGAAGTCGGCGAAGGTGTGGCCCCGGTTGATGAGGGCCAGGGTTTCGTCGTGGCTGCTCTGCAGGCCGTACTCCACCCACACCATGCATTCCCGAGCCAGGTCCCCCATGAGCGCCAGCACTTCCTCGTTCACGCAATCCGGACGGGTGCCCACGGCCAGGCCGACCACGGAATCGTCGAGAAGGGCGGACCGGTAGAGTCGTTCGAGGTGTTCCACGGGTCCGTAAGTGTTGGTGTAGCTCTGGAAATAGGCGATGAATTTCCCCGCCTTGTACCGCTTGCCCCACCGTTCCATGCCCCGCCGCATCTGTTCGGCCACGTCGGGAACGGTGAAGCGGGCGCCCGTGCCGGACCCCAGGCCGCCGCAGTAGATGCACCCGCCCCGGCCTTTGGTGCCGTCACGGTTCGGACAGGTGAATCCGGCGTCCAGCGGTACCTTCTGCACACGGCCACCGAACGTTTCCCGCAGAAAGCTGCCGAAATCCCGGTAATTCCGCTCGGCGGACGCCATTTTTCAGTAGTGCATGGCCACGGCCAGGCTGAGGATGGTATCGACGTAGGGGCCGCTGCGGTTGTAGGTGAGCAGCACCTTGCGTTTATCGCCGATGGACAGATCGTCCTTCCAGCCGTGATCCTGGAGGTAATTGGCGATGCTGGCGTGAGCGTCGGCGTGGTTGAGAAGGTCGACCTTCCCGTCCTGGTCTCCATCGCGTCCGTAGCGGGAAATGTTGGAAGGCATGAACTGGGGAAATCCGACGGCGCCGGCCATGGAGCCGTTGATGGAGGAAGCCGGCAAGTGTTCGTCACGGGCATAACGGAGGAACGCTTTCAGTTCGCCATAGGCCCACTGCGCCTTGCGTTGGCAATAGCGTTCGAACTGGGAGTAGGAATACTCCTTTTGCGCCTCGGGTGGCAGCTCGTCGTAGAGGCTTTGTGTCACTCCGGGGTCCGCCGACACGGCGAACGAAGAGAGCACGTTCACGACCTGCCGTTTTCCGGTATAGGCCCCGAGCCGCGTTTCCACCATGAGGACGGCCACGATGATTTCCGGGGCCACTCCGTACTTCTGATGTGCCGCTTCGAGCGAAACCTCGTGTTCCCGCTGATATGCCCGGCACGACTCGACGGCTTTCGGCTCCAGGAACTGCCCATAGTTGAGCTTGGATTCCTTGACCGTGAAATTCGACAGAATATGCCGCGGATCGAACGTCACGTTCGGTTCGGAATACACGCCGGTCACGAAGTCGGCGTCGAATCCGTCCCGTATCAGCCTCTGCTCCAAGGCGGGAAAGGGCTCCTCGCCCCAAGCCGGCCAGGACGCAAAACTCATCAGTAACAGCATGATTGCTGCAATTTTTTTCATTTTCCGACTGCTCCCCTTTTGCCTCGTCCCAGTTCCACGGCCGTGAAGTCAACGGCCTGCGTCACGGGGCCAATGTACTCTTTCCCGCACTGACCGGCAAGGTCTTGTCCCTCGCAGGGGGGGTAGAAATGGGTGAGCACCAGACGGCGGGCCCCGCCTCTGCGCGCCGCCGCACCCGCCAGGGAGGGAGTGAGGTGGCCTTCCTTTTTGAGTTCGTCGGGAAAGGAGCACTCCGTCAGGAAGACGTCCGCGTTGTGCGCCAGTTCTTCCAGTTCGCCGCAATCGTCGGTGTCCCCGGTGTAGGCCACGGACCAGCCGGAAGCGCTCTCGATGCGGTAGCCGAGGCTCGTCGGGGTGTGGTTCATGGGGAGAAAACGGAGGTGGAGGCTCGGCGTGAGTTCCATTTCCGATCGTTCCACCGGCAGTTCCCGGATTTCCAGAGCGGTTTCCGGCGGTTCGATCCAGTGCCCGTAGCCGGTCCGCAGCTGTTGCTGCAGCCGAAGGAACCCTCTCGGAGCGTACACGCGGATGGGACGTTCCGGCTGTTTGAGGTCCGGGTTGCGGAGCGCGAAGCAGAGGGCGAGAAAGTCCAGGGTGTGATCGGGATGAAAGTGCGTATAGAGGATGAAGTCGAGTTCGTGAATCGCCCGCCCGGCCCGGCACAAGGCGCGCAGCACTCCGGGGCCGGAATCCATGAGTATCAGGGTGCCGTCACCGTCCACCAGATGGCCGGGAGAACCCCGCTCCGCCGAGGGGATGCCTGTCCCCGAACCGAGGATGGTCAACGTGGCCATAGGTTTTCTCCTTACACGATAACGAAAAAAACGGATGTGCCGAGCGTTCGAACCGTAAGCAAATGAAGTCTCCCTTTGGAAAAGGGGGATTTCATTCCGAATCCGAAATTCGTATCCCCTCACTTTCCTCGTAGAGGGAAACTCCGTTTACGAAATCCAGGCATGCCCATCGAGGGGGGGCGAGTGTCTCTTGCTTGCCTCATACTCGGCGAAGGCCGGAACCCGGTAATTTCACCAACTTCCCGACCCCGGCTTTCATCGGGGTCGGGAACGGAAAGGCTTTATGGTCACGGCGTGTTCTCGGCGACCTCCCAGGCGGGACGCACGGAATACTTCTCCACCATGGCGGTGGGAAGATATGATTCCTTGGCTTTTCGCAATCCTTCCTCGCCCATGTCCTGTTCTCGGTTCACGGAGGTGAAGCCGCTCCATTCGTGTTCCAGGAACTGCTGGTTCATGGCCGCATAGGCGCCTTCGGTGTCGGCATTGGCCTTTTCTATGTGGATGACCACCGTGTCTTGATTGAGTGCTTCGCCCAGCGTGAAGGCTTCCACCCGGTCTTCCACCATCAGAGCGGCGCCGCGGCAGGACAGCCGGTCAAGATTCATCAATAGTTCTCGAATGGCGCGTTCTTCTCCCGCCAATGCGGGGTATTCGTCGCACTTTCTTACGATGCACCATTCCTCGACCAGCTTGAAGCATCCTTCCAGCAGTTCTTCACCGAGAGGTCGGTACTCGAAAGGATAGTTCTTCAAAAACTTGTTCAGGTGGTTCTTCTTGCGGTGATACTTGCGCCCGGAAAGGCTGACGAGGTCCTCCACCGCGTAGACGTAATCGAACTGGTCACGGTCGGACTCGACGGTCCATTGACCGGAGTCGGCGGCCAACCGGTCGGCGAGCGTCTGATCCACCCGTTTCATGACCGGTACATGCCCCTCGTGTTCGAGGTACTTCAGGCTTGCTTTTACGGCCTCGGGAGGATTTTCCACGCCGATGGGGGGAAAGAAGAACGGGCCGTTCCCGTTCGGCTTTGCCAGGCACAGGAGCCCGTCGCCGTAGGAGGCGACGTCGATCCCGTAGTGATGGCGCCACATGAACAGATTGGTAAAGGTGAACTCCGAAATGCGGGGCTGCGTCGTGCGGAAGAGTTCCTCGAATCGGTCCTTGTGCTCCAGAGCCAGTGGAGTAAAGTGGGGAAATTGCTCAATGGTCATTGGTGCTTTCGGCTCCTCGTTTCATGCGGAAAACTGACGACGTCCATTCCTCGGTCATCCCGTTGGGAATTCCCGCCGTACCGTGTCCCGTCGTTTTTTAATCTCTTCCAACAGCGCATAGGGCACCTGGAAATTTCCTCTGCCCCTCCCGAGCTGTATGCCCGGGCTGTTTACCCCGTGGAAGTCTGTTCCTCCGGTTATGGCCAGATGATACGTTGCGGCAAGAGAACGATAGACCTGCATCTGGTGCAAAGTATGCTCCGGCGAGTAGACCTCGATGGCTTCCAACCCGATCTTTGCCATTCCCCCCACCAGCACTTCCAGGTCGACCCGGTCGATTTCCAGTGTAAATGGGTGCGCCAGCGCGGGGACTCCACCCGCCCGGCGGATCATGGCCACGGCATCGCGGGGCATGAGGCGGAACTTCTCCTCGTATGCGGGCTTCCCTTTGCCCAGATAGCGGTCGAACGCCTCTGCGAAGGTTTTGACGTATCCCTTCTCCATGAGGGCCTGGGCCATGTGAGGCCGGCCTATCTGACCGCCCTCGGCGAATTTCTGGACATCCTCCAAGGTGACGTGGAGGCCGAGATCGTTGAGTTTGCCCACCATGCGCGGGTTGCGTTCCGCTCGGGCGTCCTGTAGTCGTTTCATGGGGCGGGAAATATGCTCCCGGCCTTCCCACACGTAAAGTCCCACGATGTGCATGGTTCCCTTGGGGAATTCAGCGCTGATTTCCACTCCGGGAACGAGTTCCACGCCGAACTCCTCCGCGGCGGCCATGGCTTCCACCAAACCGTCCAGATTGTCGTGGTCGGTGAGAGCCAACGCGCGAATGCCGTTGTCACGGGCGAGTTTCACGACTTCCCGCGGGGGAAGGGAGCCGTCCGAAACATTTGAGTGTGAGTGCAGGTCCATCAAATCCATAGTGAATGCCCCCTTTACCGGTGCATATCTGGCCTGTTCGGTTTGCTTCTCCTCGCGGTTTCCGTGAGCGGGAGGAAACATGAATTGTTACCATAGCCTCCGGTGGTTTCGCAATTGCTTGCGCACCTGCATACCGCCCGCACCGACGATAACGAGGCCGTAAAAAGATAACCTTCCCAACATGATCACGGCGGACGACAATTGCAAGGAGCCGTTCGCACTTCGTTGTCCCCTCACTTTGCAGCGGTGAACGCCCGTAAATTTCGATCGGTTCGCACCCGGAATGCAGGGAAGCCCTGTGACAGGTTTCAGCCGACAGTGAACGGCTATGCGAAAATGATTCATGATTGACGATCGTCGCTCAAAGTCCAGCGAAAAGAGTCGTGTTGATGTATAATTGACAATTATCACTTATACGCTTCTTGCCCATGTTTTCCTTTTGATGTGCTGAGATTTCCTCAGCTCAATCTTGTCGCCCGGGTAAGGCGACGATTTTCCCTCATTCTCTAACGCAGAGACCGTTTGAACAGTATTAGTCGATAGATGACCGATTGAGAGGCGCGCCGCGCCAAGCGGGGAAATCCCTCACTCTTTCATAGACAAGATGGAACGTCGGGAATCATTTCAACGGGAGGATAAGGAGCCACTCGCCCGTCGGTCGGCAGAAAGAACAACCCCTCCCCCGCATGTGCTGCGAACGGGGCAGGGGGGAGAGCCTATCAGGCATGTTCTCAAACGGCACGAAACGAGGCGGGGAACGCCCGACTTAACGGCCGTCCCCACTCTGAAGTTTTTTCACGATCTCTTGAATCACCTGTTTGGCTGAGGTTTCCAGATCGAAGGGAGAAGCGCCGGTCAGGTCCGCCTCGATGATCCGTTCGTCATAGGGGATGAAGCCCAGCCATTGGAATTCGGTAACGTATTTTTTCAGGAACTCCCGGTCGCCCTCACCGCGAATCTTGTTGCCCACTAGCCGGATGTCGTGCACGCCGATCTGGGCGGCCAGCATCTTGATGTTCTGGGCGGTGTCGACGCTCCGGCGGCCCGGCTCGACCACCACAACCAGCATGTCCATGGCCGACGCGGTGCCGCGCCCCAGGTGTTCGATCCCGGCTTCCATGTCCATCACCAGGTCTTCGTCACGCAGCAGCACCACGTGCGACACCAGGGCGCGCAAGAGCGTGCTCTCGGGGCAGATGCACCCGCCGCCGCCCTTTTTCACGCCGCCGAGCCGCATGAACTTCACACCGTCCATTTTGATGGAGAGTTCGTCCGGCAGGTCGTCCACCTTGGGGTTCAGCTTGAACATCTGTCCCACGGAGCCGGGTTGAGCCCCGGTACGTTCCGTGATCAGGTCCTTCATATCCGAGATGGGGACGATCTTGTCCGCGTTGGGAATTCCCAAGGCCCCCGCAAGGTTGGCGTCCGGGTCAGCATCGATGGCCAGCACCCTTCTTCCCTGTTCGCTCAACGTCCGTATCAACATGGCGGCAAACGTCGTCTTGCCGACGCCGCCCTTTCCGCTGACCGCGATTTTCATACCTAATCTCCTTCTCGAAGCCGCAGCCTCAGGCTACGGGACAGCAAAAAACCGACGGTTCCGCCTCCCGCCCATATATGATAAGTCGAAACGAACGTTGCGCAAGGTGAACGGTGTATTCGGGGGGTCACCCTTTCTGTCGGGACAGCGCCATCAACCGGTACACCACCATGCCGGCCGTCCAGGCGATGTCTTCCGCCGACAGGTATTCGGACACGGTGCGGTCGAAAAGGATATTAGCCTCGGCCGGGAATTCGTCGTCGCCTCTCCACAGAATGAGTTTCATGGGGACGTGGGGAAAGGGAACGAACAGAAATCCCGTATCGCCTTCCTCCACCGGCGTGCCGCCGAGCAGCGGCGCCACTTGGTCGAACACGTCGGGCTTGTCCCCGAACGTTGCCTTGAAGGGGTTGATGGCCCGGCCGGCAAAGGCGGCGAAATAGAAGCTGCCGTCGGGAATTTCCCGGTAGGTCACCCAATCCTGCATGACCTTGCCGCCGGTCGCCTTGTTCAGGTAGTGCAGGATGAGGACCTTTTCCTGGATGGGAATGTCGCCGCCCGTCTTTTCGTCGCTGAAGGACCCTTCGGGCACGCCGATTCGCACGAACCGGTCGATGAAGGGCAGCTCCAGGCCCAACCCCCCGTCCTTTTCCACGACGCGGGCTCCGCTTTTCGATGCCACGTGATGCAGGTTGCCCTTTTTCAGCTCTTCCAGGGCCAGAGCGAACGCCTTCTCGTAATCGTCGATGCGTGCCACGGTATCCGCCTCTCCGCTTTCGAATTTCCCCCCGGTAGGTTCAGGAAGTGTTTTTCTACTATAAAAGGCGAACGGCGGCTTGGCAAGGCGCCATACAGGGGAAGAAAATTCTTTCTTCCCATCAACCCCCCGTTCGATCTATAATGCAGACATATTTCTCATCTTCACCGTTTTCACCACAAGAGGCAGACCGTGGCGAGCGCGCCCGGAAATTCCCCTGATGCATCCTTCGAGGGGATTCTTTCCTCGGGGGTGTGTCCCAACGGAAGCGTATTCATCTCTATCGTGCGCTGAACGTTCATTGTCGTTTTTCCCGGAAATCATTTCTCGATCGCATGCACCGTGACGGCAACAACAGTGTGGCTCCTTCTCTCTTTTTTCATGTTCCTTCGCCGAGATCGCCGTCGCTGAACCTCTTCCGGCAACCGCATGCTCAACCGGGCCGATCTTAGCACCGCAGCGCAGCAACGCCACGGTCCTTCCATGAAGAGGCAGGTGCAACGGAACACCGGTTCGGTCCCGCATCCTTCACAGCAAAGGAGAACGGCATGTCACCGCAAAAGATTCTCGTTCCCTACAATTTCACCGCCATGGATCGCAAGGCGCTGGACTTCGTCGTGCGGGTCTTTGGCACCGACACCGAAGCTCGGGTGACGCTTTTCAACACGTATACCGCGCTCCCGGAAGTGGAAACCGATTCATCCACGGTGATGGGAAGGCTGAAGACCGGGGTCCAGTTCCTGGCCGACGAGGTGCGGAAACGGGAATCCGAACTGCTGGCCGCCTGCCAAACGCTCATTGAAGGCGGATTCGGCGGGGACCGGCTGGATCACGTGTTCAGGCCCCGGAGCAAGGACATTGCGGATGAAATCGCCGAGGAAGCGAAGAGCGGCGAATACACTGTGGTCGTCCTCACCTGCAGGCCGGAGAGGGTGACGCGCTTCTTCGTACGCAGCGTTCACGATAAAGTAATCACCAGCCTGAAGAACATGGCGATCTGTGTGGTAACATAGGGGCTGGCTTCATCAACGGAAAGAACCGTTCGCTTTCGTTACCTGGGCGAGGAGGGATCAGATGAACGGACAAGACAAGATAGATGTCGAACTTTTCAAGATCGTGGCCAAATCGATTTCCGCCTCCCAAAGTCTGGAGTTGATGGCGGGTCATTTCTGCCAGCTCCTGATCGCGGCTCTCGGGATCAAGGGCTGTGCCCTGTTCGTCCTCAACCCGGCGACCAACGAGCTGGAAAATCTGTCGAGCTTCGGGTTGAGCAGCGCTTACCTGGCCAAGGGGCCGGTCCTGGCGGACAAGAACATGAGCGAAACGGGACCCATCATCGTTCGGGACGTGAAATCGGATGCACGCATTCAATATCCCGAGGAAGCCAAAAAGGAGGGGATCAGGGCCATTGTCTCCATCCCCATCGTGTTGGCGGGAGAAACGCTGGGGGACCTTCGCCTCTATCATCGGGACGTGTGGGACGTCACGCCGCGGGACGTGGACTCCCTGCATACGCTGGCCGAGATAGTGGGGCTGGCGCTACGCTACACGCGGCTCCTGAACGCCGTACAGGCCGTACGCGAAGCCATCAGCGACGTACTCTGCTGACGAATCGGGAAAAACGGAAACGGCGGTCTGCGTTTCCGCAGCCGGGAAGTACGGGTATTTCGACAGCTCTGGACAGGCTTTTACCGGGCGGACAAAGGGGTTGGCCTTCGGCTGAGGGAATCGTTGACCGTTCGTGCCGAGGTAGCGATGCACGAACGGTCCGGCTTGTTCCGCGCCGGAAAGCTTTCCCGAAATTTTCGCAATGAACCAAAAAGAAAGACACCCTCGTGCGAGCGAGGGTGTCTTTTTCATCTTCGGCCGTAACGCTCGGTCAGATCGCCGCCAAGGCGGAATCGACCATGGTGGTGATCTCTTCGTCGGTGAAGTGGCAGATGGATGCGGCGCCCGTTGGGCACTGTGATGCACATTTGCCGCACCCCTTGCAGATGGCTTCGGTGACCCGCGCCACCACCTTGTCCTTGCTCACCTGCACCATGTTGATGGCCTTGAACGGACAGACGTCCATGCACTGGGCGCATCCCCGGCAAATGGCTTCGTCCACCTTGGACACCACGCCTTCAACTTCGATGAAGTCTCTGGAAAGCACCACTGCCGCCCGCGCCGCAGCGGCCTGGGCCTGCGCCACTGCTTCGTCGATCGGCTTGGGACCGTGGGCCAGTCCGGCCACGAAGATGCCGTCAGTGGGAAATTCCACCGGTCTCAGTTTAGCGTGAGCCTCCACGAAGAACCCGTCTTCGTTGACCGGCACCTTGAACAGCTGCGCCAGCGGGTTTTCCTTGGGCGGCACGATGGCCGTGGCCAGGACGAGCAGGTCGGGACGGAGTTCGATTTCGCGCTGGAGCACGTAATCGGTGAACCGCATGCTTACCGCGCCGTTCTCCTCGGAAACCGCCAGTCCGTTGTCATGGACGTAGCGCAGGAAACGCACTCCCTTGGCCCGGGCTTCCCGGTAGAGGGATTCGCGCAGCCCGTAGGTCCGCAGGTCGCGGTACACGATGAAGACGTTCATTCCGGGATTGAGTTCCTTCAGCTTCAGGGCGTTGGCCACCGAATGGGTGCAGCACACCTTGGAGCAGTAGGGGCGTTCTGGAATGCGCGATCCCACGCACTGGACGAATACGGCCGTCTTGGCTTTTTTCAGTTCGGCGTCGGCGGCCATGATGCGGCTATCCAGGTCCAGCGCCGTGAGGACCTTGGGGTTCTGTCCGTAGAGATAGGTGTCGGGCTTCCACTCCTGGGCGCCGGTGGCCAGAACGGCCACGCCGTGATGGATGGCGGTATCCTGCCCGTTGGTGCTCACCGTTGTTTCGAAGTTGCCCACGAAACCGTCCACGTTCTTCACTTCCGTGTTCAGCAGGACGTTGATTCGCGGGTCGGCCGTGACGTCGTTCACCATGGCTTCGAGCCGTTGGCGGACGTTTTCGCCCTTCCAGGTGTCGTGGATGAAGCGGCCGTTGCCGCCCAAGGCGTCGCTTTTCTCCACCAGATGAATGGTGAATCCCTGATCGGCCAGCGTTTTGGCCGTGGTCATGCCGGTGATGCCGCCGCCGACGATGAGCGCGTCGCGCTGCACGTCCAGTGAAAGCTTGGGGAGCGGCTCCAGGAGCGCGGCACGGGACACGGCCATGCGGACGAGGTCCTTGGCCTTGGCGGTAGCCGCTTCCGGCTCGCCCGAGTGGACCCAGGAACACTGATTGCGGATATTGGCCATCTCGAACAGGAACTTGTTGAGCCCCGCGGCCATAACCGTTTCCTGGAATAACGGCTCATGGGTGCGCGGGGTGCAAGCCGCAACCACGATGCGGTTGAGGTTCTTTTCCCGGATGATGTTGCTGATTTTCTCCTGGGTGTCCTGGGAGCAGCTGAACAGATTGTCCTCCGCGAACACCACGTGAGGCAGGGAGCGTGCGTATTCCGCCACGCCGGGCACGTCCACCACGCCGGCAATGTTGATGCCGCATCGGCACACGAACACCCCGATGCGGGGTTCCTGTCCGGTCACGTCCCTTTCCTGCACCGCTTCTTTCACCTTCGTCAGGCTCTTGCGCGATTCGGACAGTACGCTTCCCACCGCTCCGGCGCAGGCGCTGGCGTCCACCACGGACTGCGGAATGTCTTTGGGCGCTTCAAAGGCGCCGCACACGTACACGCCGGGAACCGTGGTTGAGACGGGCGAAAAGCTCGACGTTACCGGGTATCCCTCGTCATTGAAGGACAGCCCGATTTTTCGGCCCAAGGCGGACGCTTCGGGGGAGACGCACAAACCGACGGACAGCACCACGATGTCGAATTCCTCCGACACCTTTCTCCCCTGCTCGTCGATGTAGTTGATCTGGAGATTGCCCGTATCGCCCACCGGCATGATGGAATTGGTCCTCGCCTTGACGAACCGCACTCCGGCTTCGTCTCGCGCCCGGTTCATGTAGCGTTCGAAGTCTTTGCCGTGGGTCCGGATGTCGATGTAGAAAATGGCCGCATCGAGCCCCCCCTTGGAATGCTCCACCGCCACCACCGCTTCCTTGATGGCGTACGTGCAGCAGACGGAGGAACAGTATCCCTTGGAGCCGGGGTGGGTGTCGCGGGAACCCACGCACTGCATCCAGGCGATCTTCTTGGGCTCCTTCTGATCCGAAGCCCGGACCAGGTGTCCCATGGTGGGGCCCGAGGCGCTCAGCATGCGCTCGAATTCCAGGCTGGTGACGATGTTGGGATGGTCGGAGTAGCCGTAGGTGTCGAGCACGGCGGGATCGTACGCCTGAGTGCCGCCGGCCAGGATAATGGCCCCCACGTTGAGCGTGAGTTCCTGAGACTGATCGTTAAAGTTGATGGCTTCGGAGGGGCAGAATTTTTCGCAGGCTCTGCATTTGCCCTTGGTGAGGTAGATGCAGTTTTCGGGGTCCAGAACATACTTGAGCGGCACGGCCTGGGGGTACTTCACGTAGGCCGCCTTGCGCTTGACGAGCCCCTCGTTGTATTCGTCATCCACCTTTTTGGGGCATTTTTCAGCACAGAGACCGCAGGCGATACACCTGCTCATGTCTATGTAACGGGGAGATTTGGTGATGTTTACCTGGAAATCGCCTTCCTGTCCCGAGACGTTGGTGACCTCGGACAAGGTGAGCAATTCAATGTTGATGTGCCGGCCGACCTCGACCAGTTTCGGCGAGATGATTCACATCGCGCAGTCGTTGGTGGGGAACGTCTTGTCCAGCTGGGACATCATACCGCCGATGGAACTGGAACGCTCCACCAGGTAGACGTAGAAGCCCGAGTCGGCAAGGTCGAGCGCCGATTGCATGCCGGCGATGCCCCCGCCCACTACCATGACCGATCCGATTTTCTTTTCAGACATAGTGTTTCCCCATCTTCCCTGCTTTCAGGCAGCTTTTTCCGACTCGGATGGTTGCCCGGAGGCAAGCAGCTTCTCCATGGCCGGCTCCTGTGGGTCGATCCCCACCTGCTTGGGCGAAAACCCCATGCTTAATCCGAGCAACTGGGGATAGAGGACCGGCGGGAGAAAATCGCCACCCTCCGATTCGATAATGGTTTTCTGTACTCCGTCGAACTGCATCTGACAGTACGTGCACGCCACGCACAGATAGTCGGCCCCGGCTTCCCGGGCGTTGTCGAGTTTCTTCCTGGTGAGATCCTTGGAAAGCTCCGGATTTTTCCCCCACAGCGGGTTGCCGCAGCACTGGGTTTTCAGGAACCAGTCCACGCTCGTGGCGCCCGTGGCTTCCACCAGCCGGTCGAACTTTTGCGGCTTTGCCGGATCATCGAATTCCATCACCTTGCTCGGACGCAGGGCATGGCAGCCGTAGTGCACGGCCATGTTGACTCCGGTGAGCGGCCGCGTGACCTTCGCCTTGACGGCGTCGATCCCCACGTCGTGATAGAGGACCTCCAGCAGGTGCTTCACCGCCGTTTTGCCGGAGTACTCGAGTCCGTACAATTCTTTCAGTTGGCCGTTGACCGAATCCTTGATGTCCTGCCGTTCCGAAAACAGGTGCCGTACCTTCTTGAGGCTCCCGAAGCAGCACTTGCAGGGGGTGATGATGTCCAGATCCTGCTGCTCGGCCAGAGCCAGATTCTTGGCCGCCGACAGCAGGTAGGCGCTGAAATCGAGAAAACGGATGGGATAGCCGCAGCAGTTGAATTCGATATCCGCCAGACCGACGTCGAGATTCGAGCAGACCAGCCGGGTCGCCGTCTCATACTGAGGAACGAAGTAAGGGATTTTGCATCCCAGGAACAGAGCGTATTTCATAGAATCGTATACTCCATAATCAGGTGCGGGCACGCCGACGGCGGTTTCTTTCTACCCCTTGGCGACCTTTCGGGCAGCCGCATCCGTCGACATTCCGGCCTTCAGGTCGGCATACCCCATTTGTTTCAATTCGTAGAGAATGTCCGCCACCTTGACCCCCTGCGGACAGCTTTCCTGGCACTGGTAGCAGGTGACGCAATCCCATACCATGCGCGACGAGAGTGCTTCGTCCCTCAACCCGAACACGAGCGAGTGCATGATCTGATGCGGAAGCAACCCGAGTGTTTCCCGGGGATTCTCGTAGTTCATCACCACCGGGCAGGAGTTCGTGCAGGTCTGGCATTCGTAACAGTAGGCGAAGGTATCGGCCTGGGCGGAAAGGTCCAGGATGTGGCGCAGTTCCTTGCCGTCCGAATTGAACGGCCGGATGACTCCCTGGGCGCGTTCGGAATATTTCTGAGTGATCTTCTCGCGTGCAACCACGTAAGGTTCGGGATAGCCCCGCCGGGCCAGTTCCTCGCGAATGCTGAACCACAGGTCCTGCAGATTGATCCCCGCCGGGCACACCTTGGTGCAGCGGAAACAGTTGGTGCAGATGTGCGAACCTTCCGCGAGGGCGATCAACTGTTCGTCGGCCAGGTTTTTCCCCTCGGCCAGCGCTTTCAGCGCGACGAGCTTTTCCGACGGCAGGATAGTGATGTTGGAAATGCGGTCATAGATCTGAGCCACCGAGCAGCGCATGCTGCAGGTCGAACAGTGCGTGCATGCATCCAGCTCCATGGCCCTGCGGGTCGCCACGTTGGCGGCTGGTGCTTCCGCGGGGTTCTTCATGACGCTGTTGGCCAGCAAACTCACCGGCGTGGAGAAGATGTGAACGAACTTGCTGAAAGGCAGGTACGCCAGACCGGCGAAGCAGGCCAGGAAGTGGATGTACCACAGCCAAGTCGCCGCCCGTGCCGCAGTGAGCAGATTGGCCACGGGAGTGATGACGCTCGCCACGCCATAGGACATGAAAGCCGACTGGGGTGCCGCATGGCAAGCCGAACACTGGTTATCGTTGCTTACCGCCGCGCCCTGTTCGAGGAGCGCGTTATCGGCTTCGATTTTTTTGGGGAAAACGACGTGATACTCTTCCTGCCAGTAGGCCATCAGGGCTTTGACTTCTTCGTCGTTCTGGTAGTCGGCGATATTGATTCCGGGGTCCATGTACTCGTGGACCATTCTCTCAAAGCTGCGATAGGAAACGATCTTGCACGCTTCCAGCAATACCCCCGATATCAGAATAACCGCCAGGATCACGATGGCGTACCGATCGATGGGAGAAGTGGTCCGGCGCATCCCCTTGATTTTCACCCGCCGGTAGATGGCGATCGCCACCCCGGCGATGAGCATCAATCCGAACAGATTGCGCAAAAACAGATACGGGTTGGCCGTGGAATGGAATTCGGAGAAAAAGGGATGGCTGTTGCCGTTTACCGCGGCAAGGGCGTGGAAGAAAAACAGCAGCATGAATCCCGCGTAGATGAGCATGTGCATTACCCAGCGGAGGCGATTTTCCTTGAACACCTTCCACTGGAAGATCACGTTCACGAAAAATTCCTTCGCTAGGGTAAGGATACCGGCGCTGAAGAGGACCGAAAAAATGCCCTTCACGGCGGACCCGAAGCGGCCGGAGGCTTGCTGCTCGTGAGCGAGGTCGCCTATCTTGTAGGAAAGCCATGTTTTGCATCGGTAGACGAGGCCGATTGCGAAAATAGCGAGAGCGATGTAGAGACTGAGCGTATAGATCATAATTGGTCGCTTTCTTTGGAACGATGATCGCCGAGAAAATACCGGTGGTCAGTGACGTTAAATGAGAACGGGAATGAAGTCAAGCGCCCCGCTCCATTAAAGGACGTGGACCGCCAATGCGGACTCCCCAGAACGGAGTTACTTGTACAATATTTTGCACAAGTAACGCAACCGCATTCTCGGTTTGCCGAACAATTGTCTCAATCTTTTCGACACTATGCAACCCATACGTGAAAAAAAGTACGGAGAGCACACTCCCCTTCGTGGGGCGGTGCTGGAGCGCCGCGGTGGGAAGGTAGACCGGTGAGGTTCGACCGGCCGTTGCACCGGCCGCCGACGTTCACGCTTTTCTCCCAACGGAGGCCGGGATGGAGCCGCCGCAGGAAAACGGAGGACGGGAAATGAAAACGGACGTGGAGTCGAATCGGTACACTTTTCACCTCAAACAGAAAATTATGGAATCGGGAGCGGACGTGGTCGGGGTGGCCGATGCCGAACCGCTGAGGGGGTTGCGCCTCGATCCGCCCGATTTGCTGGCCCCTTTTTCCCGGGCGATCTCCATTGCCGTCCGGCTGCCCCGCACCGTGTTCGAACAGCTCCGGGAAGGCCCCACCCCGGAGTACGTCAACGTCTATCTCACCGCCAACCGAATGCTGGACGACATTGCTTTCCGTACGGCCCGACTGCTGGAGGACGACGGTTTCCTCGCTCTGCCCGTACCCGCCTCGCAGGTGCTCGACAATCGGGAGTGGCATGGGGCCATCAGCCACAAAGCCGTGGGGCGAATGGCCGGCGTGGGCTGGCAGGGCAAGAGCCTCCTGCTGGTCAACCCGAAATTCGGGCCGCGCATACGCCTCGTTACGGTGCTGACCGACGCTCCGCTGGAGGTGGACGGGCCCATGAGGAACCGGTGCGGGACGTGCATGCAGTGCCGGGACGCTTGCCCCGCGCAGGCCATCAAAGGGGTTTCGACGGAAGACAGCTACGACACGCGGGACGACGCGCTTCACTTTTCCCGGTGCAGGGATCGTGTCGTGTCCTTTTCCGGGGACCCGGCGATAGGCAAGTCCATCTGCGGCATCTGCATCAAGGTGTGCCCGTTCGGGCGCGGCAGGAGAATGTCCCGGAACTAGCGGGCACCCTTCAAATCAGGGCTGGGGACGGGGCTCCTGGGCGAATATCGAACGATACAGCACGTGGTCGGGCGAAACGTGGACCAGCATGGTCATGGTCGCCTCGACCAGGCCGTCGGGACCGTAGTGCAGGTCGGTCACTTCGGCACCGCGCAGCCACGTCTCCACTTCGGCCCGTATGATGTCGCTCGAAACCGAGTAGTTCCCCATGCCGGAGTACGCCTGTAGGTAAAGGCCGTGTATCTTTTCCGCGAGGTTCCGGTAACCGTCCATAACGGCCGCCCGTTCGGCCAGCAGGACCGCCTGGGCCTTGCTCCGGGCGTTTTCCGGGGGAATGCCCTTGCCCACCGCGCGGACGGTCATGATGCCGTCCTCGTCGGGGTGGCCGGGATAGCGGCCGAGTACGCGCTGCGACTTCGCCGGCTTGAGCGGGCTGATGTAGGGGGAGCCGGACTGCGTGTCGGGGAAGTAGGGAGCGGGAGCGCAACCCCACAGGGCGGTTACGGCCCACGCGCTCACGAGCAGGATCGCAGCGGTGCGTTTCATCGATCGTCTCCAAAGGCGGTGCGGAATGGTTATCTGATGACGGGTGTCCGTTCGTCGGGAGCGGTGTATGCCGTCGGTTCCGGTTCTGGGAATTACATCGTCAGAAAACGGACCGACTTGAGCCGTAAGGCAGCGAAAAGGGCCGCCGAAGGGTGAAAATGCGGCGGCGGGATTGGGGGGGTACGTCTTTTGTCCGGTTACGCTTTTCGGGCGGATACCCTGTTCTTGCCGGTATTTTTACTGTGATACATGTACCGGTCGGCTTGGCGGAGTAGTTCCTTGGTATCGATGGCGTCGTGGGGAAAGGTGGCGATGCCGAAAGACGCGCTCACGTGTTCGTTGATGTTTTCATCGCGCAAGAACCGCGCTTTTTCCAGCCCCGTCCTGATCGCCTCCACCTTGGTAAGCGCATGTTCCCTGGTTTGCCACGGCAGGATGA
Organism: uncultured delta proteobacterium; assembly: GCA_963826125.1. Lineage (GTDB taxonomy): Bacteria > Desulfobacterota > Desulfarculia > JACQYL01 > CAWGVV01 > CAWGVV01. The sequence goes on from CAWGVV010000002.1 coordinate 1,225,680, forward strand.
CGATGTACTCGTCCCCTCCGTAGCGGACGATGCGGTCTTCTCTGTCCAGGAATAGATCGACGAAATGGGCCACCTCTTTCAGCACCTTGCTGCCCAGGAGATGGCCGTGGCTGTCCACCGTGCGTTTGAAATTGTCCAGGTCGAAGAAGACGAGGGAGATTTCCCGGCCGAGTTTTCGCGCCTGGACGAGCAGCTCGTCCAGGTAGCGATGGAGGAATCGAGTGTTGTAGAAGCCGGTCACGTCGTCGGTGACCGAGAGGAGTTCGATGGTTTCGAAATTGGTGGCGTTGGCCAGCGCCACGGACACGTAATCCGCCAGAATTTCCAGGAAGGGACGCTGTTCCTGCTGGAAAAGGTGAGCTTCTTTCGGATCGATGACGCAGAGGAGCCCCTTGGGGACCTGCCGGATGCCGAGAGGAACGAACAGGGCGGACTTTTCAATGAGATTGACCAGCGGAGGCGGAAGGAAATCCTTTATTTTGTGGGAAGCGATGTCTTCGACCACCAACGGCTTGAGCCGCTCGCAGACGGATTCGTTCATTCGCTTGTCGAGAGAAATGAGACGGACCGCCGGATCGAGGGCTTCGAAGCCCGCGGAATTTCGCAGGAGCATCGCTTCATTGTCCCGAGCAATCATGTAAACGAGCATGCCCGTGGCGGAAATGACGCTGCTCAAGCGGTCCAGCAGGATGGTGAGGATGTCGTTCACGTTGAGGGTCGAAGTGAGCGCTTTGCCGATCTCCATGTACTTGTTGAGCCTGATGGTATAGTCCATCCTGCGCACCGCTTCTTCGTGCTCCACGGCCCTCTTGATGAACGAATCGGAGCGCTGCCGGAAAATGCCGGAGAGGGCGGCGAGAATTTTCGGCACCGTGCTCCACTCCCCCTCGGTGGCTCGAACGAAGTCGTCCCGGTCGACCAGCAGCAGTTCGGTCTGCACGGCGGCGGCCGCGGATGCGCTCCTGTTGCGTCCGTCCAGCAACGCCATTTCGCCGAAAATGTCGCCTTCACACTGCGAGCGGATGAAAATGCCCTGCTTGATGATGTTCACCGCTCCCTTAATCACGACATACAGCGCTCCGCCCGCATCGTCCTCCCGAAAGATGTAGGTTCCGGCGGAATAAGATTCTTCGCGGGCTTTTTCGGCGATCGGAGATAACTCGTCTTCGGTAAGCGATTCGAAGAGGTTGGATCTTTTTAAAAATCCGATTCGTTCTTCCAGTGAAAGCATCAGAAAACCATCCCGACCCGAAACGTCCGGGGAAAATCGTTCGGAGAGCTAAGACAAAACAGGCGACAAGCATGTATGATCTATGGGTAACATAGGTAAATCAAAACCGAATACCCGGTCAAGCCTTTATGATGCAGTCGCCGATCAGAAACGGGGAGCGTGGGAACGAACCGAAAGAGGAATCCGCTTGTCCGTTCCGTCCCGCCATTCCTCATTGACTGCTTTCGCCCTGTGATTAGTTTGCTGTCACTTGGTGTTTAACGGACGCACGGATTGCGGTTCCACAAGCCGAACGTGTGTATCCCCGGTCATGCCTATCGTGGAAACAGAGGAGGGTGTACCATGAAGAAACTTTCAGCGGCCGGTATTGTTCTCGCGGTGCTGCTTTTCATTCCCGCCATGTCGTCGGCGGCACAACAGTGGTCCTTCGACCCGCCGCACGGTGAGATCGCATTCGAGGTGAAACACATCCTCGGCACCGTGTCCGGCTATTTCAAAAGCTACGAGGGGACGGTCGCTTTCGATCCCGGGGACGTGGCCCACAGCTCCATCGACGTGACCATCGACGTCAAGAGCTTCGATACGCGGGTGGCGAAACGGGACGAACACATGATGAGCGCGGAGTTTTTCGACGTTGCCAGGTATCCCGTGATCACCTTCAAGAGCGACAAGATCATACCCCGGGGGAACGGAAAGTACCTGGCCCACGGAAAGTTGACCATGAAGAACGTCACCCAGGATGTAGAACTCCCCTTCACCTTTCTGGGCGAGGTAAAGAGTCCTCTTGTGCCGGATACCATGGTGGCGGGCTTCAAGGCTCATTTAACGCTCGACCGGCTGCAATACAATGTAGGCAACGGGAAGTACTACCAAATGGGAGCGCTGGGGAAAGAAGTGTTCGTCACCATTTCCATGGAACTGACCCGGAAGATCGCCAAGTGATCGGGTCCGGGGAAACCCGGTCGAAATCGAGTCGGCCCGGAAGCGAATCGATGCGGGCCATAACGAGTTGAAGAGCAACACTTGCCTGGAGTACAAAATCCCTTTCGGGGAGACGGGATTTTTTTCGAAACCAAGAGGGGTGTGGACGGGTGAAACGGAAGACCGTTGTCATATACGATTGCGATGGGGTGCTTTTCGACTCGAGACGATCCACACGCGCTTTCTACGATTCCATACTGGAACGCTTCGGCCTTCCGGTCCTCACCGACCGCCAGGCGGCGTTCTGCTATTTCAGCACCACCAGGGATGCCCTGGAAGTGCTCTTCAAGGATTCCTCCTCCAGGGAAGAAGCCTACGCCTACGCCCTGGGGCTGAACAACGATCCCTTCTTGTCCCTCATGGACATGGAGCCACATCTGCGCGAAACGCTGGCGTCCGTGCGACAAATCCATTACACGGCCATCGCCACCAACCGGGGGCGCAGCGTCACCCAGGTGCTCAGGGAATTCGGGCTGGAGGAGATGTTCGACCACGTGGTGACGAGCCTCCAGGTGGAACGTCCCAAACCGGACCCGGAGTGTCTGCTCAAGATCATGGGCCGTTTCAACGCCGAGCCCCGTGACGCCCTATACGTGGGCGACGCGGACGTCGACCGGCGCACCGCGGAATCGGCGGGCGTCGCGTTCGTGGCGTACAAGAACCCGTCGCTACCGGCCCGGGCCCACATCGAGGATCATCTGGAACTGGTGCCGCTGCTCGCCACGTTGTTCGGCCCGTCGAACGGCCGCCTTTGAAACGGATTTTTCACAAGTTTTGCCCCCACGGGGAAGAGAGGAAATCGCCATGCCTGTCGTTCATGGATTCGAACCGGTAAGCGAACGCATCATCAAGGAACTGGAAACCACTGCACGGCTGTACCGGCACCGCAAGACCGGAACCGAGATGCTGTCGCTCGTCAACACCGACGAGAACAAGGTGTTCGGTATCACGTTCCGCACGCCTCCGTCGGACTCCACGGGCGTGCCGCACATTCTCGAACACTCGGTGCTGTGCGGGTCGCGCAAATACCCGGTCAAGGAGCCGTTCGTCGAATTGCTCAAGGGGTCCTTGCAGACGTTTCTGAACGCGTTCACCTACCCGGACCGCACCTGCTACCCCGTGGCCAGCCAGCACGAAACGGATTTCTATCACCTCGTTGACGTCTACCTGGACGCGGTGTTTTATCCCCGCCTCACCCCCCAGCTGCTGCAGCAGGAAGGGTGGCGGATCGAAGCCGGGGCGCCGGATCGGCCGTTCCGTTATCAGGGCGTGGTCTACAGCGAAATGAAGGGCATGTACTCTTCGCCCGAACGGGCGCTTATGGAGTATTCCCAGCAGGCGGTCTTTCCCGATTCACCCTACGTTCACGACTCGGGCGGGCGGCCCGACGTCATCCCCTCGCTCACCTTCGAACAATTCAAAACGTTCCATGAAACGTACTATCATCCCTCCAACGCCCGCATCTTCTTCTACGGAAACGACGATCCGGACAGGCGGCTGGCCGTGGTGGACGAATATCTGCGGGACTTCGACCATCGGGTGGTCCACTCGGAAATCCTTTTGCAGCCTCCTTTCACGAAGCCGCGAACCATCGTTCGGCGCGTGGCATCCGGGGAGGGCGAGGGGCCGCAGGGGTTGATCACCCTCAACTGGCTGCTGCCCGAAGCCACGAACGTGGAAGACAACTTCGCCCTCACCATGATCGATTACATGCTGCTGGGCATGCCCGCCTCGCCGCTGCACAAGGCGCTGATCGATTCGGGCCTGGGCCGGGACGTGGTGGGTGTCGGATTGGAGAGCGATCTGCGGCAGATGTACTATTCAGTGGGCCTCAAGGGCATGGACCCGGCCGACGGCGAGCGGGTGGAGCGCCTCATCCTGGAAACCCTGGAACGCCTCGTAAAAGAGGGCATCCATCCGGATACGGTGGAAGCGGCCGTCAACACGGTGGAATTCGGGCTGCGGGAGAACAACACCGGCCAGTTTCCCCGAGGACTGGTGGTCATGCTGCGAGCGTTGACGTCGTGGCTGTATGACGCGGACCCACTCTCCATGGTGGCCTTCGAAGCGCCGCTGAACGCGGTGAAGGAGAAGGCCCGCACGCAGAAGAATTATTTCGAGGAAATCCTCAAGCGGTATTTCCTGGAAAATCCGCACCGGGTTCGGCTCGTGCTGGAACCCGACCCCGAAATGTCGGCGCAAAAGGACGAAGAGGAACGCATCGGGCTTGAACGGTTGAAAGCCTCCATGAAATCCGACGAAGTAGCCAGGGTGGTGGAGGAAGCGCGCACGCTGAAACGGTTGCAGGAAACGCCGGACCCGCCGGAAGCGCTGGCGACCCTCCCCATGCTCGACCTCGACGACATGCCGCGAAAGAACCGGCTCATCCCCGCGGAACAATTCACACTGGAAGGCTGTACGGTTCATGCCCACGACCTGCCCACCAACGGCATCGTGTATTTCGATCTGGGGCTGGACCTCAAACGCGTTCCGCAGTCCCACCTCCCCTACGTGCCTCTCTTCGCCCGCTCGCTCCTGGAAATGGGAACGGCGCGGGAAGATTTCGTCACCTTCAACCAGCGCATCAGCCGCAAGACAGGCGGTATCCGCAGGAGCTTTTTCACCTCGACGGTCAAAAACACCGACGATCCGACCGCATGGCTCATGCTTCGAGGCAAGGCACTTGCAGAGGAAACGGACGAACTTCTGGACATCATCAGGGAAGCGCTGCTCACCGTGAAGCTGGACAACCCGGAGCGTTTCCGCCAGATGCTGCTGGAATCGAGGGCGCGGCACGAGGAGAAGCTCCTCACCTCCGGCCATTCGGTGGTCGTCTCGCGCATCAAGTCCCATTTCGACCGAGCGGGATGGGCGGCCGAGCAATTGCACGGAGTGAGCCAGTTGCAGTTCCTGCGGGGGCTGGCCGACAAGGTGGACAACGACTGGCCGGGCGTGCTGGCCGTCCTGCGGGCGCTGCAGAACGTCCTGGTCAGCCGGGATGCGTTGGTGGTCAACATGACCGTCGACGGCAGCCGTCGCCCGGGGGTGGAGAAATCCCTGGAAACCTTCCTCCGCGCGCTTCCGGCGGAGCAGGCGTATACGGCCCAATGGACGCCGGGTTCACTCGTCCGGAACGAAGCGCTGACCGTACCCACGCAGGTCAATTACGTGGGCAAGGGAACGGACGTCTACGCCGGGGGCTACCGCTTCCACGGGTCCGCACTGGTGGTGCTGCGCCATCTGCGCACCGGCTACCTGTGGCAGAAGGTACGCGTGCAGGGCGGGGCATACGGGGCGTTCTGCTCCCTGGACCGCATGTCGGGCGTGCTTTCCTTCGTCTCCTACCGCGACCCGCACCTGGCGTCCACGCTCAAGGCGTTCGACGAAGCGGCCGACTACCTGCGCACCACCGACTTCGGAGCAGACGAGTTGTCCAAGAACATCATCGGAACCATCGGGGAAATCGACGATTATCTGCTGCCGGACGCCAAGGGCTATGCCTCCCTGGCTCGCCGGCTGAGCGGCGACACCGAGGAGGAACGGCAGGTCATGCGGGAACAGGTGCTCTCCTGCGGGTTGAAGGAGTTCCGCGATTTCGTCGATCCGCTGTGCGCCGTGGCCGAACAGGGGCTGGTGAAGGTGGTGGCTTCGCCGGAAGCCGTCGAGAAGGCCAATCTGGCGGGAAAAGGACTGACGGTTACGCGGATGCTGTAGCCGGTGTAGGTGGTGATGTCATTTCGAGCGAACGCGAGAAATCTCGTTCTTCGTTCCGTCGAGTATGCCGGAGATTTCTCACTTCGCTTTGCTCCGTTCGAAATGGCAACCGTACGTTGCGTTCGCAACGGCAAACCGTTTTTCTACCGGCCGAAGACCCGCGCGGCGTTTTCGCCGCGAATCTTGTTCAGCCGGGTTTCGTCCAGGCCGGATTCGCGCAGTTCCTTGAAATACCGGGAAGGGGGCAGCAGCGGATAATCGCTGCCGAAGAGCACCTTGTCCTCGCCGCAGATGCGTACCGCCGTGTCGTACACGTCGGGCCGATAGAGGAAGGGGGAAGCGGCGGTGTCGTAATAGACGTTGCGCATCACCTCGGCCACTTCCCGTTTCATCAGTTCGAAGAAGAACAAGCCGCCGCCCCAGTGGGCCAGGACGACCGGCGTGTCGGGCATCTGCTTGACGAACCGGTAGATCGTTTTCATGCGCATGTCCGCCTTGCCCGGATATTCGTGCCCCACGGTTTCGTTGCAGTGGAGCAGCAGGGGGACGCGCCGGTCCCTCACCAGGTCGGCCACGTCCGCCATGGCTTCGTACAGGTCGTCCACTCCTTCTTCCACGTACAGCGCGAGTTCCCCGATGCCGTTCATGCCGGCGTCCAAGGCGCGTTCGAATTCCGAGGCCGCTCCGGGCGCCAGAGGGTATGCGCAGGCGAGCCCCCACAGCCGGTCGGGATACCGCGATACCGCCTCCAGCACGTAATCGTTGTGGCGCTTGGCCGTGTCCGGATCGCGCCAGGGAAAACCGAACACCACGGACACGTCCACCCCGTCGGTGTCCATGCTGCGGATCAGCTCTTCGGCGCTCGCCATGGAGGACTTGGGATTTTCGTAGATGAGCCGGAAATCGGGTTCCCGGTCGAAGAACCGTTCGCGACGGTCGCGGACGTCGGCTGGAAAGATGTGCGTATGCGCGTCGACAACCACGATTTTTGTCCTTTTCTCCTCTGGAAAACGGGCGACCGCACCGATTGACACAAGGTCGGAAAGTGAATATACAATAATCCTTCCTCTTATGCCAGAGGAGATAAAACCATACATTTCGACGAACTGCGTGTTTATTGAACGCTGAAAGAACAAATGGCCAACTTTTCGACCATAATGACCGCTGAAGAAATGGAAGAGCGGTTCGAACAAAAGGAAGACCCGTTCGATCTGGTGATCGAGAAATGGGAACGGCTGGAAAAATTCCTCGATTCCGCATTCACCCTGGACGATTTCAGCACGTTTCTTGCCGGATGTCAGGTGTCCATTCCGTTTTGCCGCATGTATGCGAGCCGGGGCAGGTGCGACCTGTGTCCGGTGACGGAGCTTTGCCAGGGGCTGGAGGATGAGGAAGAAACCATGTGGAGCGGCCTGTACCGCCTCATCCAGGCCTACGGTTGGGCGGGGGACATGCTGCCTCCCGACCAGCTGAAGGACTATATCCGCACTTTCATCGAGTCCATAAGGGAACTGCGGGGCGAGCGGAAACCGAGCAGTCCGCGCATTCCGCATACCGATGCTCAATAATCCGAAACTTGTCTGCCCCCGTTGCGGCGCCGATTTGCTCATTGAGCGGGGCTGAAAGGCCATTCGCTTTCGCTGCAGGTCCTGCGGCGTCGATCTTACCGTGAGGGAACTCATCCGGGAGTATCCCGACGAACTGGAAAAGCTCCTCGCCGGCATGCGGGTGGACCGGTTCTGACCGGAACACCGCTCCGCCCGGCCGACGGATCATCGATAGTGCCTTGAATTCCGATCGAAAACCTGATTGTATAAAATGCTGAACAATGCGGCCGCGCGGCGGCCGCTGTCCCGTCGGCGGACAAGGGGGAATTGTTCCTTCCGGAGCGTCGTTTATTCCGCCTTTCCGTGCGGCGCAGAACATCAGACAAGGATCATCACATGCCGTACCGTTTGGAAATCTCTCTCAAGCCGGAACTTTTCGACGCCGAAGGCGCATCCGTGCGCACCAAGGCCCGGCGCTATTTCGGCATTGAGCTGGAGTCCGTCCGCGCCATAAGCGTGCTGACCATCGACGCCGATCTCTCAGCGGAGCAACTGGAGCGTATCCGTACCGAAATCTTCACCAATCCCGTGACCCAGGTGTCCTCTTACAGCCCCTTGGCCGGCGATTTCGACTGGGCGCTCTGGGTGGGGTATCGGCCCGGCGTCATGGATACCGCCGGGGCCACGGCCGTGGAAGCGGTGGAGGACCTCCTGGGAATCCGTTTTCGCCAAGGGCGAAGCCGTCTACACTTCCAAACTGTTTCTGGTGTCCGCGCCGGACCTCGATTCCGATGGGGCTCATCTGCTGGTGAAGGAGTTGCTGGCCAACGACATCATGCAGCGCGAGCAAGGTGATTTCCCGCGGGGAGTGGGACCCGGAACAAGGCATCGGTCTGGAAATCCCCGTGGTGAAACTCAACCACACCCCGGAATTCCACGAGATACCCATCGCGAGCGAGGAAGACCTGCTGCGGGTGAGCAACGAACGGAACCTCTTCCTGAACCCGCAGCGACATCCCCACCATCCGGGCCTACTTCATGGATAAGGCGGTGCTCAAGAGCCGCAAGGTGGTGGGGTTGTCGCGACCCACGGACGTGGAGATCGAATACATTTCCCAGGCCCGAAGCGACCATTGCAATCACAATACGTTCCGGGGAATCTTCCGGTACCGGGACGTTATCAGCGGGCAGTCCACCATGGTGAACAGTCTGTTCAAGACCTGCATCGAAGCTCCGACCCTCAAGATCCAGGCGGAAAAGGACTGGGTGGTGTCGGTGCTGTGGGACAATGCGGGAGTCGGCAAGCTGGACGACGACTACTATTACGTCATCACGGGTGAGACTCACAACAGCCCTTCCAACATGGAAGCCTACGGCGGCTCGCTCACCGGAATCGTCGGCGTGTACCGCGACCCCATGGGCACGGGAAAGGGATCGAAACTCATTGCCGGCACCTACGGATTCTGCGTGGGTCGGCTCGACTATTCCGGCCCGCTCAAGCCCCACCTCCACCCCCGCCGCCTGCTGGACGGCATCATCGAAGGAGTGAAGGACGGCGGCAACAAGAGCGGCATTCCCACGCCGTTCGGGCAGGTCTTTTTCCACAACGGCTACCTGGGAAAATGTCTGGTGTTCGTGAGCGCCGTCGGCATCATGCCGGCGAAGGTCCTGTCCGAACGCAGCTACGAAAAGGCCGTTTCGCCGGGCGATCTGCTCATCATGAGCGGAGGCCGCGTGGGCAAGGACGGCATCCACGGAGTGACGGCGTCGTCTTCCACCTACGACGAGCATACGCCCGCCGGGCACGTGCAGATCGGCGACCCGTATACCCAGAAGAAAATGCACGACTTCCTGCTGGAAGCCCGTGACGAGGGGCTCATCAGCTTTATCACCGATAACGGGGGCGGCGGACTGTCGTCCTCCATCGGAGAATCGGCCCTGTCGAGCAACGGGGTGGAAGTGGATCTGGAAAAGGTGCCGCTCAAGTATGCCGGTCTGGACATGTGGGAAATATGGGTTTCCGAGTCCCAGGAGCGCATGACCATAGCGGTGAAACCGGAGCACCTGGAACGGTTCATGGAACTCTCCCGCAAGCATGCCGTGGAAAGCACGGTCATCGGCCGCTACACCAATACGGGCAAGCTCCATATCCGCTACGAAGGCGCCACCTGCGCCTACATGGACCTTACGCTGCTCGAACGCGATTTTCCCAAGTGGGAGTTCCTCGCCGAATGGACCCCGCCGGAAATGCGGGGGCTGCAGGAGCCGGTGCTCGGCGTGCCGCGCGATACCGCGGGTCTGCTCACCGCCATGATGGCGCGTCCCAACATCGCCTCCAAGGAGTGGATCACCCGGCAGTACGACCATGAAGTACAGGGCGGCAGCGTGGTGAAACCGCTCACGGGGGTGAACCGCGACGTGAACAGCGACGCGGCGGTGCTGCGGCCGGTGCTCGATTCACGCGTGGGCTTGGCCGTCAGCCAGGCCATCAACCCCACCTATTCCCGAATCGACGCCTACCACATGACCACCTGCACCATCGACGAAGCGGTGCGACGGGTGATCGCCGTGGGTGCCGACCCGGACCGCATCGGGGGCGTGGACAACTTCTGCTGGCCCACCATCCAGTACGACTCCGTCAACAACCCGGACGGCAAGTTCAAGGCCGCCCAACTGGTGCGGTCCTGCTGGGCCATGCGCGACATGTGCCTGGCCTACAAGGTTCCGCTTCTGTCGGGCAAGGACAGCATGTACATCGACGGAAACCTGGAGGGGCAATTCGGGGAGCGGCACAAGGTGTCCGGACCGGAATCGCTCCAGTTCACCACCACGGGCGTGGTCCGGGACGTTACCCATTGCGTGACCATGGATTTCAAACAGCCGGGCGATTTTATCTACGTGCTCGGCATGACGTACAATGAACTGGGCGGGTCCGAATACTACGACATGTTCGGCTATACGGGGCTTCATGTCCCCAAGGTGCGGCCGGATGCCTACCTGCCCGCGTATCACGCGCTGTACAAAGCCATCACCACGGGATTCGCGGCTTCCGTGCACGGTGTCTACCGGGGCGGTCTTGCCGTTCACCTGGCATTGTGCGCCATGGCCGGAGAAACCGGGGCCACGGTGAACCTGAAAGACGTTCCCGCGGGAGCGACACTGAGGGAAGACCGGCTGGCATTTTCGGAATCGGCGGGCCGTTTCATCGTTACGGTCCCCCCCGATCGTCGCGGATCGTTCGAAGCGCTCTTCGGCGACATGCCCCTGGCGCTGGTGGGGGAAGTGCGGGAGGAACCCGTTCTTCGCCTGAACGGACTCGGTGGTGAGGTCTGGCTGGAAGCTTCGACGGCGGACCTCAAGAGCGCGTGGAAGAGCACGTTTGGAGATCTCATCTGATGAACGGCATGCCGAAAGCAATGGTACTCACGGGCTACGGCCTGAACTGCGATTATGAAACGGACTACTGCCTGCGCATGGCGGGCGCCGAATCCGAACGGGTGCACATCAACGATCTCATTTCCCATGAAGGACAGCCCGCGCGCCGGAATCTCGAAGACTACCACATGGTGGTGTTCGACGGCGGATTCAGCTGGGGAGACGACCACGGCGCCGGAGTGCTCCTGGCCTCCCGCATGAAAGTCCACCTGGGAGAGCAGATCAAAAAGTTCGTCGATGACGGCAAGCTGATTCTGGCCATCTGCAACGGTTTTCAGGCCGTGGTCAATTTAGGACTGCTTCCCGGCTTCGACAACGACTACACCCGGCGAGAAGTTGCCCTTATCACGAACGATTGCGGCAACTTCCGCAACGATTGGGTGGGGCTTGCGGTGAACCCGGATTCGCCCTGTGTTTTTACCCCCGGGATCGAGTTCCTCGAAGTGCCCATTCGCCACGGCGAGGGCAAGTTCTACGCGTCCGAGCATGTTCTTCGACGGCTTGCCGAGCAGAACCAGATCGTGTTCCGTTACGGCGGCCCGGACGGTAAACCCGCGCAGGGAGCTTTCCCCTACAACCCCAACGGTTCGCTCATGGACATCGCGGGCATCTGCGATCCCACCGGGCGGGTGCTCGGGTTGATGCCTCACCCCGAAGCGCACAACCATGCGACCAACCACCCCTTGTGGACCAGGAACAGAGGATCGGGGGCAAACGAGGAAGGGCAGGGGATGAAAATTTTCCGCAACGCGGTTTCCTTTATCCGGCAGACCCTGTTGACGTAGTGCAACGGAGGTCTTTTCCCGGAGAGCCGGACCCAAGGAAAGGCACTGAAATATGGCTACCGTGATAGAGGAAGAAGGCAAGAAAATACGGCAGGCGGTGAGCTGGATATCCGAGATGTGCCGCAAGCACCCTGATAAAAAACGTTCCGAATTCATCTTGCAGGCCGAGCAGAAATTCGACCTGAGCCCCCGCGAGGCGGGTTTCCTGCTGGAGAAGCTTTCGGAAGTTCAGGAGTAGGCGGCCAGCGGGTCATCCTTCCCCGGGCGACTAACGGGGGTCCCGCGGAGTTTTTTCCGAAGATCTGCACGCCGGGCAGCGCCCGAACATTTCCAGTTTGTGGCCCGATATTTCGAAATCGAAACGGCCGGCCAGCTTCTGTTCGAGCGCTTCCATCGATTCCTCGGTGAATTCCACGATCTTTCCGCATTCCACGCAGCGCAGGTGGCAGTGGTGCCGATGGCCGTAGATGTGCTCGTAGTGCATGTGGCCGTCTTCATAGAAGACTTCCTGAATGAGGCCGCTCTCGATGAGGAGGGGGATGGTGCGATAGATGGACGCCTTGGAAATGTCCGCTCCCTTGTTGCGGAGGCGCAGGTAGAGCGTATCCACGTCGAAATGGTCGTGCGCCGAAAATATCTCCTGCACGATCGTTTCCCGCTCCGGAGTGTACCTGAGCCCCTTCTTCTTTATGTAGCGACGAAAAACGTCGAGTTCACCGGAAGACATCTTCACCTGCCGCCTGATCATTGGGGATCACATCACGGTAATCGTTCGGCCCCTTTTTTGTCAAGGTGATTCCGGACGATGAGCCATGTTATTGCGCCTCAATTCGAACAAGTTCCTCGAAAACCTTGGCCACCTGAATGCGCGTTTCCGCCGTGCTCCCGTTGTTGTTGATGACGTAGTCAGCCCGTGAAACCTTTTCCTCAATAGGCATCTGGGCCTTGAGTCTGTTCAGAGCGCCCTCCCGGCTGAGTCCGTCCCGGGCCATGAGTCGTCGGAGTTGTACATCGGCGGGAGCATAGGCGAGGATGATCCGGCTGAAGCGGCTGTTCAACCCGACTTCAAACAGGAGTGGAATATCCACCACCACGACGGCGTGCGGGTCCCGCTCGCCGATTTCCGCGGTGAGCGCTTCCTCCTCCCGCAGGATCCTGGGGTGGACGAAGCTCTCCAGTTGCTTCCGCCGGGTGGGATCGGTGAAGACCACGGAAGCGAGCGCCGCGCGGTTTACGGTGTCGTCGGGGTTGAGCACCTCGCGGCCGAACCAGTCCGCGATATCCCGCCATGCCGGCTTGCCCGGTTCCACCACCGAGCGGGCGAGGCGGTCGTGATCGATGATTACGGCCCCCAGCTCGGAGAACATCCGGGCCACGGTGCTTTTGCCGCTGGCGATCCCCCCGGTCAGCGCGACGACGATCATTCCCGTTTCCTCCGGAGATGTAGAGGCAAGCAGAATACCAACGCTCCCCGGCTTGTCAATAAATTTGCTTTCCGACGGGATTCGGTTTTTAAACGTGCAAGAGGGGCGAACTGTTCTTATAGTACACGGGAAACGAGCATTAAGGGAGACGGGCAAGGCGCATGAAGGTTGAAACACAACGACAGATCGGTTCCTGCAACCGGTGCGGGTCGTGCCTGGCGGCATGCCCGGTGTATTCGGTGGAACTCAGGGAAGCCAACAGCCCGCGGGGCAAAATGGCCCTCGCGCGCCATCTGGTGGCGGGCGACGTCACCTTCACCCCCCGGATGCGGGAGATCCTTTCCGAATGTCTGCTGTGCGGTAGCTGTTTGTCGGTGTGCCCCAGCGGCGTGCAGGGGAGCCACGTCTTTTCCGAACTCCGTCGTGAATCGCTCCATTCCGCCGGATTGGACTGGCGCAAGCAGCTCATGACCCGACTGCTCGCCCATCCCGGACCGCTGGAGGAAACGGCCCGTTTCGCCCGGCTGGCCCGCCCGCTGATGGAATCCCTGGTGCCCGGCTCGCTGCTCTCCGGACCCCTGGACACCGCGGCCCTTCCCGATTTCAGCTCGCCCTTTTTCCGCTACCGCGTTCCCCAAGTGGTGCATCCGCAGGGAAAGCCGAGGGGACGGGTAGCCTACTTCTACGGCTGCGCCACCGATTTCCTGTTTGCCGAAGTGGGTGAAGCCGTGGTGCGGTCCCTGGTTTCCGCCGGGTTCGAAGTGCACGTGCCGCGAGGCCAGATGTGCTGCGGAGTTCCCATCCTCATGAGCGGCGACTATGCGGCCTCGGTGGGCAACATTTCCCGCAATGTATCGCTTCTGACGTCGAACCGGTACGATGCGGTGGTGGTGGACTGCGCCACCTGTGGATCGACGCTCAGGAACGAATACCCGCGCGTTTTGGATGCCCTGGGGCAAAACGGCGATCGCGCCCTGGAGCTGTCCATGAAAGTCCGGGACGTGACCCAGTTGCTGGCCGAGGCTCCCCGTGGATCTCGACGTTCGAACGATCATGTGACGGTGACCTATCACGACCCCTGCCATCTCCTGAAGGGTCAGAAGGTAAAGGAAGAACCTCGGCGATTCCTGCAACGGCTCCCCGGAGTGGATTTTGTCGAAATGAGCCAGCCGGACGGCTGCTGCGGCGGGGGCGGCACGTTTCAGTTCGACCACCCGGACATCTCGAACCGCATCCTGGAAAGAAAGGTGGGGAGCATCCTCGCGACTTCCGCCGACGTTGTGGCCACCGGATGCCCCTCCTGCCGCATCACCCTGCGGCGGGGGCTCAAGGGAAGTCGCATCCGCGTCGTTCATCCGGTGGAGCTGATCTAGGCAGCCCTTTCTCGGGAATGCTGCAGAACACGATCCAGCGATCCCTTCATGCGGAGCGTGCCTTTTCCTGATTTGTCGGGATTCTCCTCTCCGCTACGCTCCATTCGAGATGACGGAAGGGGGCTTTCCAGGTGCATTGCCCACCTCCTTTGCCGGACGTTGAGCCTCATCGTGCCCGATGAACGGCAGCGGGAATTCCGCCCCCCGGTTCAAAGTGGACGCCACTGTTCTTTATGCCGAGCCCTCTCCATATCAGAACTTCCTCTCGTAAGCTGTAGGGGATAGATAGCCAAGTCGTTTCTGACGCCACTCTCGGCTGTAGAAGACTTCAATGTAATCGGCGGCCTCCCTGGTCTCCGCCTATGTATGGCATCTCATTGCATTGACATCGCTTCGAGCGGGATTACCTTCACTTCCTCGGGAGGAGGGACCGGGCCTTCGGCTTTTTCGGTACGCCTCAGAGGGGTAATTGGACGGACAGAGGTAATCCATCATCGATTTGGAATGATCGATGTATATGAAGAAGCGAATAAGTATATGAAGAAGAGAATAATTCTTGCCATCGTCGGGCTGGTGGCGTTGATCGGTGTCCTTGGGGGAATAAAAGGTCTGCAGATCAGCCGCATGATCGCCGAGGGAAAGAAGTTTGTGCCTCCACCCGAGACCGTGACTACCGCCACGGCGCATATTGAATCGTGGGAGTCCCTGCTTACTTCGGTGGGAAGCGTGGTGGCGGTTCAGGGGGTAACCGTAACGGCGGAGCTTTCGGGTAAGATCGTGAACATCGCTTTCACGCCCGGCACCGTGGTGCAGGCGGGAGATATTCTCATACGGCAGGACACCTCGGCGGAGGAGGCTCAACTGCGCGCGCTGGAAGCCACGGTCGCGCTCGCCAAGGTCAATCTCGAACGTGCGGGAAAGCTTCTGTCTCTGAAGGTGATGTCCCAGTCGGACTTTGATAATGCCGAGTCGCAGTTCAAACAAGCAGTAGCCCAATCCGACGTCATCCGGGCAGCCATTCGAAAAAAAACAATTCGAGCGCCGTTTGCCGGACGGCTGGGCATCCGCCAGGTGAACCTTGGCCAGACCCTCAATGAGGGAGACGCGATTGTTTCGCTCCAATCGCTCGACCCGCTTTTTGTGAATTTCCTTTTGCCCCAGCAGCAACTCTCGTTGGTGCATTCAGGATTGACTGTTCAGGTGACGACTGATGTATTTCCCGAGAAGGTGATTGAGGGTAAAATCACCACCATTAATCCTCTGGTAGACAACGCCACGCGGAATGTCCAGATGCAAGCGACGGTGGAAAACACACAGGAACGACTGCGCCCCGGAATGTTCGTTAACGTGGCAGTCGTGCTGCCCGCCAGGGAGAAGGTCCTCGTCATCCCTGCCACATCCATCCTCTACGCTCCTTACAGCGACTCGGTGTTTATCGTGGAGGAAACGAAAGGCAAGGGAGATGAAATCGCCGGCAAGCAGGTGCGGCAGCAGTTTGTGCAACTCGGGAAGAGGCGGGGAGATTTGATCGCCGTCCTATTAGGACTAAAGGAAGGGGAGACAGTCGTAAGCACCGGTGTTTTTAAGCTCCGCAACGGTCAGTCCGTTGTGGCGAACAACTCTCTCGCTCCCGAATTCAAGCTTGTGCCCAAGCCCGAAGACAATTGATGATCCATAGGTGCGTACGTGTGCTATTCTTCAATGCAGCAGTCCGAAGCGGCATTCCGGCGGAAGTCCCGTCCCCCGCGGAACCTGCGGGTGGTTCCGGGTGTTCGCATTCGCGAGGTGAGTGGCCTTTGACGTCAACAAGCGAGCGCAATCGCCACGTATGTGGTTGAACTGTTGAGGCTCGACCGGAGCGATTCCACCCCATGAACTTTACCGATCTTTTCATCCGCCGCCCCGTTCTCGCGTTGGTGGTCAATCTTCTGATAGTCATCGCGGGGCTGCAGGCCCTCCACTCGGTCAACGTGCGTCAATACCCCCGCAGCGAGAACTCCGTGGTCACGGTAACGACCGTCTATGTGGGCGCCAGCGCCAACCTGGTGCGTGGATTCATTACAACACCGCTGGAACGTTCTATCGCGGCCGCAGACGGCATTGATTATATCCAGTCACAAAGTGCTCAGAACGTCTCCACGATCAATGTGCGCCTGAAGCTCAACTACGACCCGATCAAGGCTCTTTCGGAAATCAGCTCCAAGGTAGACCAGGTCAGGAATGATTTACCGCCGGACGCGGAAATACCCTCTATCAGCGTCCAATCGGCGGACAGCCAGTTTGCTTCGGCCTATCTCAGTTTCACATCCAACATCCTGCAGCAAAATCAAATCACCGACTACCTCGTGCGTATCGTTCAGCCGAGGCTTTCCGCCATCGAAGGGGTTCAACGGGCCGACATCCTTGGCGCTCGTACGTTTGCCATGCGGGTCTGGCTTAAACCGGAGCGGATGGCCGCCCTCAACATTAGTCCGGTACAGGTACGGCAGGCGCTTGCCGCTAATAACTTCATCAGCGCCGTCGGTAGTACGAAAGGTTCAATGGTCCAGATCAACCTGACCGCCGACACCGACCTGCATTCGGTAGAGGAGTTCAAACGACTCGTCATCCGCGACCAAAATGGCGCCATCGTGCGAATCGAAGACGTCGGCGATGTCGTGCTGGGCGCTGAGGACTATGACACGGAGGTGCACTTCTCCGGACAGACCGCGGTGTTTATGGGCATCTGGCCTCTTCCGAACGCCAATTCGCTCGACGTGATCAAACGGGTACGCGTCGAGATGGAATCGATTCAAAAAGCGTTGCCCGGCGGAATGCAAGCCCGCATCGCCTACGATGCAACCAACTACATCACTACTGCCATACACGAAGTTACCAAAACCCTGATCGACACCCTCATCATTGTCATGATCGTGATCTTCCTGTTTTTGGGCTCGTTCCGTTCGGTACTCATCCCCGTGGTGGCAATTCCCCTGTCTCTCATCGGCGGGGTGTTTCTGATGCAGGTGTTCGGTTTCACCATAAACCTGCTGACATTGCTCGCTATTGTGTTGTCTGTCGGTCTCGTGGTCGATGATGCCATCGTAGTGGTCGAAAATGTCCAACGGCACCTGAGCAAGGGGGAGTCTTCGATCGACGCCGCTTTGCTCGGCGCACGCGAACTCATAGGCCCCATCATCGCCATGACCATAACACTGGCGGCCGTATATGCTCCCATCGGTCTGCAGGGCGGCCTGACCGGCTCTCTTTTTCGCGAGTTCGCATTTACGCTTGCCGGAGCGGTCACCATCTCAGGCGTCGTGGCACTTACGCTCTCGCCCATGATGTCGGCCCGGCTGCTGAAGCCGGGGTTGGAAGAGCGTGGCTTTGCCGGCAAAATCGCCCGTGACTTCAAGCGCCTCAGGGCCTTGTACGGTCGATGGCTCGACACCACGCTCGATTCCCGCCCGGCTGTTTACACAGTGTGGGTCGTCGTGAGCCTGCTCACCGTGCCGATGTTCGTAATGTCCCCGGTCGAACTTGCTCCCACCGAGGACCAGGGCGTAATTTTCGGTATTATTGAGGCGTCGGCCGACGCCACGCTCGACCAGACCAGCCGTTTTGCGGCAGCGGCCAATCAGGCATTTCTCAGCATTCCGGAGACCGACTTCACCTTCCAGATTACGTCTCCGTCGTCCGGCTTCGGCGGCATGGTCACCAAACCCTGGGACCAACGCACCCGCAACGTCTTTCAGATCCTGCCGGAGGCGCAGCAAAAGCTGCATGATATACCGGGAATCCGTATGTTCCCGGTCCTGCCGCCTGCTCTGCCCGGTGGAGGCCAATTCCCGGTGGAATTTATCCTGGCATCCACGGCGGAGCTGGATCAGGTCCTCGATTTTGCTCAACAGATCCAACTCAAGGCGACGCAAAGCGGCATGTTTGCCTTTCCTCCGATCATCGACGTCAAGATCGATCAACCGGAGTCGGAGTTCGTCATCGATCGCGACAAGGTGGCCGACCTCGGCCTCAACCTCGAGCAGGTTGGAGCCGACCTGGCGGCGATGGTAGGGGGCAATTATGTGAACCGGTTCAATATTGCAGGTCGCAGCTACAAGGTTATTCCGCAGATCAAGCGACGGGACCGCCTCACCCCGGATTTGTTGGAGAACATTTATGTTACAGGACCGAACGGTCAACTCGTCCCGCTCAGAACGGTCGCCACGATCAAGAACAAAACCGTGCCACGCTCGCTGAACCGCTTCCAGCAGCTGAACGCCGTCACAATCAGCGGTGTGGCCATCCGTCCTCTCGATGAAGCGCTCCACTACCTCGAGGACGAAGCCTCCAAGATCCTCCCCAAGGGATACGTCATTGACTACACAGGTGAATCTCGACAGCTCCGTACCGAAGGCAACAAGTTCTTGCCGGCCTTGGGGCTTGCCGTGATCTTCATATTTCTCGTTCTCTCCGCTCAATTCAACAGCTTCCGGGATCCATTCGTCATCCTTGCGGGCTCGGTACCGCTGGCAATGTTCGGCGCACTGGTTTTCATGTTCCTGAGAATGCCGAACCCAAACATTCCATTCTGGACACAGGGCTGGACCACCACTCTCAACATCTATTCTCAGGTAGGGTTGGTGACCCTCGTCGGCCTGGTGTCGAAGAACGGCATATTGATCGTCGAGTTCGCCAATAAACTCCAGCTCCGCGGACGATCCAAGCGAGAGGCTGTGCACGAGGCGGCTTTGACCCGTTTGCGCCCCATTCTGATGACCAGTGGGGCCACCATAGCCGGCCACTTTCCCCTCACCCTGGTCACGGGCGCGGGCGCCGCCGCCCGTAATTCCATCGGGCTCGTGCTTGTCGGAGGGATGGCCATCGGCACCCTTTTTACGCTCTTCGTCATCCCGTCGATCTATATGCTGATAGCCCGGGACCATTCCAAGGAACGTGAAGGAGTGGATTCCGTGACGAGCGACAACGACCCGCCGGAGAAGGCTGGAAGCGAGCCGACAAACATCATCTTGGAGCCGTAAGGCGTCTTTTCTTCTTGCATCTCTGCGACACCACCACCATGAGGGACAGCGTCTAAGAAAACGCATAAATTTAAATCAGTTTATCTCGTCCATTCGAACGAATGCGAATTCCATAGATGAGCGAGAAAGGCCTTGATCCCTGATGTCAATAGTGGACACCAATGCTCTCTATGCCGCAACCCTCCCGGCATTTCCTCTCGTAAGCTGCAGGGGATAGAGAGCTAAGCCGTTCTGACGCCGCTCCCGGCTGTAGAAGACTTCAATATATTCGGTAATTTCCCTGGTCGCCATCGATGTCTTCATCCCCGCCGTTCATTCGTTTCGTTGAAATCATATTCCATGTGGCGCGCCGTGGCCCTGGCCGTCTCCAGGCCGAAGTAGGCGGCGGTCACGCGGAGCGCCAGGTCGATCCCCGCCGAAATGCCCGCGGAAGTAAAAAGACGTCCTTCCTCCACCACATGGACGTCGTCCACCACCTGCACGCGGGGAAAGGAATCGCGCAGGAGGTCGATGGAAGCCCGGTGAGTCGTGGCGCGGCGTCCGTCCAGGAGCCCAGCGGCCGCCAGCAGCAGCGCTCCCGTGCAGACGGATGCCAACGTTTCCACGCGCCGCCCCTGCCCGGCGATCCAGCCGATGAGCCGTTCGTTGCGCATTTCCCGCCGCGTGCCCCATCCGCCGGGTACCACCAGCACGTCGAGAACCGGATGTTCGTCGATCGTCGCGTCCGGCAGGATGCGCAGCCCCCCGGCGGCTTTCACCGGATCGGCGGTTTCCGCCATGGCCAGCACCTCAAAGGGCGACGGTTCCTCGCGCCGCCGCTGCGGGTTCAACCGCACCGCACCGAATACTTCGTAGGGCCCCGAGAAATCGAGGAGTTCCACGTCCGGAAAAAGCAGAATGCCCACGCGTTTTCGTTCCATGGCCGCAGTACCTTTCTTCTTGTTCTTCCATGAACTTCGGCAAGTGGTGTTCCGTTCAGCCGAGTGAAGAGAACGTCACTATTCATGCTACGGGAGCCATCGAGAAACGGTACGGTCGCCGTTTATCGAGTGTCGCCCTCTTTCCCTGTCCGGAAATGATAAACAGCTTGGTCCCGGCATATGGTGGTGATCACCGTTCATTGAAAGTGTGCTTTCCCGAAATTCCGCGATGCACTTTTGTCGGTGAAGACGGCCCGATGGTACTGCAATCCGTTGGGGAAGGGAATTCGAATCTTCCGGGTGAAGTACCCCACGCGACGGGGCGTAATCGCGGAAACTTCTTCCGTCGTTCGGCGGCCGTGTCACAAAATCATGGGATGGGAGCGGCAAACAAGTTGAGGGATCGGAGAATATGATTTATGATTGTCAATCATCAATCAGGAGGAACGACATGCGCTCCTTTTCTTCCCCCGACATCGAACACATCACCGGACTCAAGACCAACACGCTCCACTACTACCTGCAACGGGGGGCTTTTACCCCGGACGTGCAGCCCGCAAAAGGCAGGGGTTCCCACCGCCGCTTTTCGGCCCGGAACCTGCTGGAAGCGTGCCTGCTGAAGTTCCTTATGGACCTGGGATTGCCCCGCCGCTTCATCCTCGATTTTTTCGATGGCATCCATGAGACGTACCGGTCGGGAGTACTGGACCCGGAGGCTATTGCTTCCTCTTCCGGGGAGATGATTATCATCTTCTATCCCGGAATGGGAGATAAGCCGTTTTTCCGCATCCTGACCCTGAATGAATCGAGCGGAGATATCGGAACTCCCCTGCTCGACCGTCCGGGAGCCATGCTGGTGAACGTCTCCTGGATCGTGCGCCATCTGGTAGTGCCGAGGATGGAGCCGGGCGAACCTGCCGCCACAAATAGAACGTAATCGTGGTATCCCTTGCCCGAAAACAGCACGGATTATGGGGCTGCCTCGGCTGCCGTTCGTTTTGCGGGAAGCGGCGGATCCCGGCGGGCGGAAGTCGCCGTGCCGATACGCCCGGATAAATGGTATGGAAAACGGATGCTTCCCTGACTCCCGCCACTTCGGTGAAAAACACCGATAGCTTTCGCCAACAGGGGCTTGGCGCGCGCTTCGGGTTTTAGTGTGTCCCTATTGATTGATAATTGACAATCATCAATTAATTCCAGGTTCCCTGGAAGCTTCGTGGAATGTTTGAGGAGCGGTTTGAGGGAAATAAGCATTTCGCATCTTGCCGATAAGCCGATTCCTCTAAGCCCCGGAGGGTGACCGCCGGGGAAAAGATGCAGTGTGCTTTCCCGTATGCGTACTCTGCCGAGGATAAAATCGGAGTTCTTATGAGTGATGATTGTCAATTATAAAAGTTCTGTTCCTTCGTGGGCGATTCGTCCGCAATCAAGCTATGCCCACTGATGTGGCGCTGGGTGTCACTTGGAGGCGATGCCAGGGAGGTAGCGGAACTCCAAAGTGTTTACGCCCGGAAGATGAAATAGGACTGCATGAGTGATGATTGTCAATTATGGATAAGCTGTTTTGAAAGACTTAGCTGCCGGAGGGGCGAACGGGTATTCTTCCTACAGATTGGGTTAACCATCCCTTCTTATGCCGCTAAATCGGGTTCTTACGAAAGGTAGGTCAACCGCCGGGAAAAGGTGCCGCGTATCAGGGGGGCAGGGAAGATTGTCGATAATGTGAGAAGAATGAGTGATGATCGTCATTTATAAAAGTTGTTTTTCGGGAGGCCCCGGGCGGTAAAAAACGCCGGGCCGAATGAGCATGAAAGCCTTCTGCGGATGGCCTTCCCTGGCGGCCCTGCAAACGATAGCGACTGCCGTTACCGGAAAACGCCCGAGCCTGGCCTTCACGCCGTTACCGGACATTTATGCGGCGCGGAACGTCACCATTCCCCATGGCCGGCATTTGGCTCCGACGGCAAGCAGCACTTCGCAACAGGAGAGGGCAGGGCTTCTGTCCCTTGAACGGGAAACAATTTTGGAAAGAAAGAGAGAAGCGTATGAGTGATAATTGTCAATTGGAAGATCGCCCGAACGTTCGTCCAGGCGCTGCGGTCGATACGAAGAAACTCGGAACCGGCCTCGCCCCCCGGCGTCTGCCGGGGCACCGGAACATCCGTTGTCCGTACTATCAGTCCTGCCTCGACTTCGCGGCACAAAAAGACTGGAGGACCTTTTCCTGCAATTCATGCGGCCACGTGTTTCGACACGCTCCCCTGGACGACGATTGGGAGTGCTGCCTGGAGCTTATCAAAGCGGTGCACCGCATATCACCTTCCGGAACGTTGTCGAAAACGGCGGTCCGGCCTTCTTCACGACCAAAGCCCGGTTCGGGAAAGGTCGTCGTACCAACCCGTGGAGGCAGCGGCGTCGGGTGACATGCGGAGAGGTGCATGCCTTGGCGATACCGTGTTCGACGATATCCGCCGGACGATCCCCTTGTTCGGTGGAATCGCTCCGCGCGGGGGAAGCGGCAATTGTGGGAATGGCCGGCAGGAGCACGTTCTTTCATGACCCGAAGCGGCCATAAGGAAAAAGCCCCTCGGCTGGACGGGGCTTTTACGCATGCATGCTAAGAGAGAAGCCGGATTATTCGATCTTCAATAATTCCAGCTCCTGAATGCCGCCCGGTGTCTTGAACACGATATCGTCGCCCACTTCCTTTCCCAGCAGCGCGGTCCCCAGGGGGGAGGTGTAGGAAATGGAACCGTTGCTGGGGTCCGCATCATAGGGGCCGAGAATCTGGTACCACTTCTCTTCGCCCGTATTGATATCCGCCAGTTGAACCCGGGCGCCGAACACCACACGGTTTTTGGGGGTACTGGCGGGGTCCACCACTTCGCAGGTGGCAAGCTTCGTCTGCAGACCATTCATCTGGGCGCGGATAAGCGCTTGCGTCTCCTTGGCGGCGTGGAATTCGGCATTTTCGGAAATGTCGCCGTGCGAACGGGCTTCTTCTATGTCCTTTATATTCTTGGGCAGCGCGATCTTGATGAGATATTCGAGTTCCTTCTCCAGCTTTTCTTTCCCTGCGGGAGTAATGGGTACCTGGCTCATCGATGTCCTCTCATAAAAAGAATTCGCGGCCATATGCTTCGGCCGCTCGGGAGAAATTGTATGCTCTACTTTTTTCGATCTTGATGGCCCGTGTCAAGCGCTAAGGACCCCTGTCGAAGAATTTCCTTCCTCCGTGCTCCCCTCAGCCGGGGGCGGTGGACCGGTTTCGAGGAAGGGCGGGCGATGGAATAGGCCTCGAAGGAAACTTCCCAAGACGAGGGGGGATAACGGCAAAATGGTTGAGTACAATGCTAAATTTCAATGAATATGAATGGTGCTCCAATTTTTCTCTATGATATCTGCGCATTTCTATGTTAGGAAATTTTGACTTCAACCGATAATATACATATCGATCTTTCCATAGGGACGGTCCGCGAGGAATGCGACAGGTGAAGACTGAGGCGATATGGGGTGACCGTCGGCGGGAAAGGGTGGACGTAAGCGAAAGGGTGGCGGACGGATGGATGTACGACTTATCAATCCTTTTTTGGAAGCAACTGTCAATGTGCTGAAGACCATGGCCTTTACCGACGTGACCGGCGGTAAGCCATATCTGAAGCAGGCAAAGGAAGCGGTAGGCGACGTAACGGGTATCATCAGTTTTTCGGGAGAAGCTACCGGCTCCCTTTCCATCACTTTTCCCCAGGAGTGCATCACGAAAATCGTGTCCAGCATGTTCGGGGAAGAGGTGACGGAACTCAATGAAGAAGTTCGCGACGCAGTCGGCGAACTCACCAACATGATTTCAGGCGATGCCCGGCGTAAGCTGCAGCAACACGGCTACGCAATTCGGGCGGCTATTCCCAGCGTGGTGTCAGGCAAGGCCCATGTGATCAAACACGTTCACGAAGGACCATGCATCGCGCTTCCTTTCACCACGGCACACGGCGATTTTACAGTGGAAATCAACGTGAAGACCGACACCGACTGATACGCACGGGTACAATTCCGCTTTTCCGCGGCGGAGGACAACCTTCGCCGCGTTCTCCTGTTTCCTCCCCGGACGATCGTCCTTCCGTGAGGTAAGGCTTTCTCTCCCGCCGCAGGAACTCATTGCGACGCAGTTGAATCTTTCGTACCATTGTGGGAGTGTGAAACGAGGGAGAGACGTATCCTATGGACTCAACACGCATCATTCTGTTCGCGGGGAAGGGCGGGGTGGGGAAAACCAGCGCGGCGGCGGCCACGGGGCTCAGGTCCGCACGTTTGGGCAGAAGGACGCTGGTCATGAGCCTGGACTCCGCGCATTCCCTCGCCGACATTTTCGATCTGGAACGGTCGCTGATGGACCACAATCGCGGGGAGCCCATCCCGATAGAGGACAACCTCTGGATCCGCGAACTCGACGTGCAGGAAGAGATTCAGAAACACTGGGGTGAGGTATACCGCTACTTCGCCGCGCTGCTCAACACCACCGGATTCGACGAGGTATTGGCCGAGGAACTAGCGATCATTCCCGGCATGGAGGAAGTCAGCTCCCTCCTGTACATCAATTCCTACGTCAAAGAGAAAACGTACGACGTCATCGTGCTCGACTGTGCTCCCACCGGCGAATCGCTGCGTTTCATCAGCATTCCCACGGCGCTGGAATGGTACATCAAGAAAATTTTTTCCCTGGAACGCACCATGGCCAAGGTGATCCGTCCCGTGGCGCGCCATCTCACCGACGTACCGCTTCCGGAAGACTCCTATTTCGCGGCACTGGAACGTCTCTTCCAGCGGTTGAGGGGAGTGGATACCCTCCTGACCGACCCCGACATCACCACGGTCAGGCTGGTGACAAACCCGGAAAAAATCGTCATCAAGGAGACGCAGCGCGCGTTCATGTACTTCTGCCTCTACCACATGTGCATCGACGGCATCATCATGAACCGCATCCTGCCCACGACCTTGCAGGACGACTTTTTCAGCAAATGGATGCGGCTGCAGAAGGGGTACGTTGAGAAGGCCGAGGAGTACTTCAGTCCGGTCCCCTTCTTTGAAGCCAGGCTTTTCCAAGAAGAAATCGTGGGCACCGAAGCGCTCGCCCGCCTTGGTGAATCCATCTATGGAGACAAGGACCCGACGCAGACGTTCTACCGGGAGATGCCCTACGACATCTCCAAGGACGATGCATCCTACCGGATCACCATGAAGCTCCCCTTTATCGAGAAACGGGACGTGGACGTCCACCGGGTCGGGGATGAACTGGTGGTGCGCATTGGGGGCTTCAAACGACATCTCCTTCTTCCTCGCCAGGCGGCCGCCCACCAGAAGGCAAGCGCCCGTTTCGAGGGAGACGCCCTCATCATTTCATTGCGGAGGAACGATCATGAATGAAACTGCCGAAAAAGAAAACGATCGTCGGGAAGAACAGGGGTGCCGTGAAAAATGTCCGGTATCCTCGCTCCTGTCCGTTTTCGGTTCGTGTTTCGACCGGGAATCC
The DNA here is from genome assembly GCA_963826125.1 of uncultured delta proteobacterium. Taxonomy (GTDB): domain Bacteria; phylum Desulfobacterota; class Desulfarculia; order JACQYL01; family CAWGVV01; genus CAWGVV01. Next base: position 1,251,635 of record CAWGVV010000002.1, read on the forward strand.
GAGACGTATCGGCATCTGATGCAGTCGCGGGTGGAACTGCTGAAGGCGGTCCGCTCCATGGTCGACCGGCACATCAGTTCCATCGAAGAGAAAATGGAGCCGCGGCCCAAACGTGCTTCAAAGATAGAAGTGGAGTAAGAAAGCAACTTCACCGTACCCGTACTGCCCGGTTTTTGCGACTCCCGAAGGGCCGGAAGCCGGCCGGGGAACCGACGGACGGCGGCTCGCAGCGCCGAAAACCGAAAGGAATTTCCATGCCGAACAGCTTCGATTACCTCGCGCCCCTGGATTCGCCGGACGTCGCGCAACTGGTGTTCCATCCCCGGCCCGATCCCGGGTACCCGCTGCCGGAAAAGGCGTTCGACCGCATGATCGACTCGGGCGACGGAGTGGGAATCGGATTGCGCGTGCATCCGGTGGAAGAAGACGGAATCACCATCCTCTTTTTTCACGGCAACGGCGAAATCGCGGCCGATTACGACGACGTGGGTCCCGTTTACAACAGATACGGCATGAATTTTTTCGTGGCGGAATACCGGGGTTACGGCAAGAGCGGCGGAGTTCCTTCCGGCAGGTCCATGCTCGGCGATGCCCATACCGTTTTCGACTACGTGAAAGACTGGCTGAAGGAGAACGGACGCACCGCTCCTCTCGTGGTCATGGGGCGTTCCCTGGGGAGTGCCTCGGCCCTGGAACTCGCCGCTTCGCGATCGGACGAGATACGGGCGCTGATCCTGGAGAGCGGTTTCGCGGAAACCATGCCGCTGCTCAGGCTGCTGGGGATCGATCCCGACAGACTCAAGGTCGGTGAAAAGAACGGCTTCCGCAATCGGGATAAGATCCGGGAATATACAGGCCCCACCCTCATTCTTCACGCCCAGTACGACTCACTCATTCCGTTGGCGCAGGCCGAACTCCTCATGGAGGCGTCCGGCGCCCACAACCGGCAACTGGTCGTGGTCCCGGGCGCCGATCACAACGACATATTGATGAAGGCGGGCGAAGAGTATTTCCGGACGATCCATCGGTTTCTCGCCCGGTTGAGACGGCCGTCGAAGTAGGTTCCCGGCCCCCCGAAACGAAGCAGCGGCCGGAGGGACGGAAGGCGCGCCGGCGTTCACTTCATGGCGTACGGAATGATGCGGAAAGTGGCTTGGGCGGATGCCACCATGCGCCCTTCTTCGTCCTCGATTTCCGCACGCACGAAGCTCATGCGGCCCGTCCGGTGAATGGTCCGGGCCGAACAGGAAAAGCGTGCTCCGCGCGCCGGCTGCAGATACTGGATTTCCAGGGAAATGGTGGTGCAGTTCAGACCTTCGTCCAGCTCCGAAACGACGGCCCAGGCCATGGTGGTGTCCAGCAGGGTGAAGAGCATGCCACCGTGCGGCTGGCCGGGGAAGGGCCAGCAGACATCGGGATTCGGCCGCAGGGTGGACTTGGCCGTCCCGCCGCCCGCTTCCTCCATGGCGATGCCGATGGTGCGGTAAAGCGGATTGTCGTTGATCCCGTCGATGAATTCGCGTGAGCAGTCCATAGGAGTGTCGCGGGTCCCGGTAGCGTGGTGTCAGTGCATGGCGATCGGTGTTCGGTCGAAGGAACAGTCGACTGCGGGAGGGGGAATCAGCCGACGACCGACTTGATCTTGTCCGCCTTGTCTTTCAGATTACGGGCCTGCTTCAACACGGGGATCGAATCGACGAGTTTTTCCTTCATTTTCTTTTCCAGAAAGTTCTCTTCGGATGTTTCCGAAACTTCCTTCTTCTTCGAGGGCTTCTCGTCTTCTTCGGAATACTTCTTCACTTTGCGGAATTCACTGATGGCTTTCCCCATGCCGTTTCCTATTTCGGGCAACCGCTTCGCCCCGAAAAAGAGGAGAATCACCACCGCAATGACGATCAGTTCGGTTCCGCCCAATCCAAACATGGGGCACGCTCCTTCGCTTCTCCGGTTACAATACCTATGAACAGTAAGGTATTCATGTACCATATCCGTGAAACCTTGTCACGGTCTCCGGCCGGTCGGTCGTGTTTCCCCTCTGCCCGATGCCTTCCCATGCTCTCACCGGGAGCGTCGTCGCCCCGGTGCGGGCGTGACCCATCGCCTTCAGTATACTAAATTATTTTACTAAATCGTTTTTATTGTTTTTGTCGTTCGATTGATGCCATTGAAACACAAATATAACAGATAGATAGCAGGATTAGTTGAATGAGCAACCATATTTTGACAAAATTAGTAAAATGTTTTACTAACCGGATTTAGAAACCCACTGCGCCATATTTTTTCACTCTGACACACAGGCCCTGACCTATGGCATTGGACCCGCGCGCCGGCGGAAAAACAATCACTATCAAAGAGATCGCTCGGATCGCCGACGTCTCCGCCTCCACCGTTTCCCTGGTGATGAACAACAAACCGGGTGTCGGAGCGGAAACCAGATACCGGGTCATGAAAATCGTGGAGGCGCTCAACTACACGCCCAATCTGGTGGCGCGCTCGCTCGTCAAACGCCGTTCCTACACCGTCGCCATGCTGATCACCAACACGCTGAATCCGATTTTCCCCGAAACCGCGGCCGGTGTGGACGAAGTCCTGAAGAAGCACGGGTACTCCCTGAGCGTCATCTCCACCTATGACGACGACGAGGTGGAGGCCAAGGAAATCGAACGGATCAAGGCGAGGGGCATCGACGGCATCATCACCTCGGCGGCCCTTCTCGACAGCCGGACCCTCAAGCAACTCGCCCGTTCCGGCTACCCGGCAGTTTCGCTGCTGCGCCGGGTATACGAATGCGACGAGCTGGATTCGGTCATCGTGGACAACGTGCAGGGGGAATACCTGGCCGCCGAACATCTGATCCGGTTGGGCCACGTGCGGATCGGCGTCGTCAAGGGGCCGCAGAACACCTCGACGGGTCGCGAGCGGTACGAAGGCGCCATGAAAGCCTTTGCGGATTACGGGGTTCCTCTCGCCAATGAACTCGTGGCCCAGGGCGACTACTTCAAGGCCAGCGGCTATGCCGCGGCGAAAAAGTTTCTCAAAATGGCGCCGTCCGACCGTCCCAGCGCTATTCTGGCCGGAAACGACGACATGGCGCTGGGTGCCCTGGACGCCGTTCTGGATGCCGGGTTGCGGGTGCCGGAAGATCTGGCGCTGGTCGGGTACAACAACGTGGAAACCACGGCACTCCGCGCCATCGACATCACTACCGTTTCACAGCGCAAACAGGAAATGGGGCGTTTGGCGGCCAAACGGCTGATCGACAGGATCGAAAAGAACAAGGGATACACAAAGCCTTTCCATATCGTTTTGGAGCCGAAACTCATCGTCAGAAGGAGTTGCGGGTTCTCGATTTCATCCGGGTACGTAGTTCCGGAAAAAAAGAAAAACATCATTGCAGGCAGTCGTTCTTAGAAGGAGGTTTGACATGTTCAAAGGAAAGATCATCGACCTTAGCCAGGAAATCTATGAGGGGATGCCGGTCTATCCCGGACACCTCAAAACCGTTGTCTGGACTCACATGAGTCACGAAGAGTGCCAGCGTCAACTCGGCACCGGCTTTTCCTACGAAACCAAGGGGATCATGTTCTGCGATCACGGCCCCACCCACATCGACGCCGTGAGCCACCTGTCCCGGGACCCCGAGGCGGAGTCCATTGAAAAACTCGCCCTGGAAAAGTGCATCACCTCCGGTATCTGTATCGACGTGAGCGACATCCCGCAGAAGACGCAGTTCGGCCGGAAAAAAATCGAGGACGAGTTGAACAAATGGGGGCTCAAGATCGAGAAGGGCGACACGCTGCTCTTCTACACGGGGCAGTACGACCGCTACTACGGAAAGCCCGAGTACATGACGGACTATCCGGGCCTCAACCGTGAAGCCACCGAGTTCATCATTGATCAGGGGTGCGTCAACTTCGGCGTGGACTCCGCCAGCCCGGACATGTGGTACGACAAGACCTATCCCTGCCACAGCGTCTGTGCCGAACGGAAAACCACGCACATCGAAAACCTGTGCAACCTGGACAAACTCATCGGCAAACGGTTCACCTTCATCGCTCTTCCGCTGAAAATTCGTGGCGGCACGGGGTCTCCCCTGCGAGCGGTTGCCATAATGGACCAGGAATAAACGACCGTGGGCGCCCCTGCCGCGCGAGCAGGGGCGCCCCGTTCGTTTGCCACAACAACGCTCTCACGCAGCAAGGGGGATTCGCCATGGCAGAATATCTGAAAAACGCCATTGAACGCCCGGAGGAAGACGTCACCTCGGTACGGGACACAGTGGCGGAAATCCTTCGAAAGGTGAAAAAAGAAGGGGAGGCGGGACTTCGGTACTACTCCGAGAAGTTCGACAAGTGGTCTCCCAAAAGCTTCAGGGTTTCCCGGGACGAAATAGAAGCCGCCACAAAGAGTCTGCCCGCCGGCGAGAAGGAAGACATCGATTTCTGCCAGGCCCAGGTGCGTAATTTTGCGCGGGAGCAGATGAAGCGGCTGGTCGATTTCGAAGTGGAAACGCTTCCGGGCGTGCATCTCGGCCAGAAAATCATTCCGGTCGCGTCCAGCGGCTCCTATATCCCCGGCGGCCGCTACCCAATGCTCGCTTCCGCCCACATGACGGTCATCACGCCCAAGGAGGCGGGGGTTTCCCGTGTGGTGGCATGCTCTCCGCCCGTCAAGGGCCAGGGGCTCTGGCCTGCGACGCTCTATTCCATGGCCGCGGGCGGCGCGGATGAAATCTACTGCATGGGAGGCGTTCACGCCCTGGCTTCCATGGCCTACGGCATCGAGGGGTTGCAGCCGGTGGACGTGGTGGTAGGCGCCGGAAACAAGTTCGTGGCCGAAGCCAAACGCCAGCTCTTCGGCACCGTTGGCATCGACATTCTGGCCGGTCCCACCGAAATCCTCATCATCGCGGACGAGAACGCGGACCCGCTCATCCTGGCGGCCGATCTGCTCGGCCAGGCCGAACACGACCCCAACGCTCGGCAGGCGATCATCTGCCTGGACCGCACTATCGCCATTGCCACCATGAAGGAAGTGGACCGGCAGCTGGTGGACCTGCCCACCAGGGACGTGGCCGCGGTTTCCTGGCGGGACAACGGCGAAGTGATCGTAGTCGATTCCAAGGAAGAAGCGGTGAAGCTCAGCGACGAATGGGCCCCGGAACATCTCGAAGTTCAGACGGCCGACTGGCGATACTACCTGGACAATTGCAAGAACTACGGCTCGCTCTTCCTGGGTGAGGAAACCACCGTCGCTTTCGGCGACAAGACCATAGGAACCAACCACGTGCTGCCCACCATGAAGGCGGCGCGGTACACCGGCGGGCTTGCGGTGGGGAAGTTCGTCAAAACGGTCACCTATCAATACGCCACCAAGGAAGCGTCCTACAAGGTCGCCGACGTGTGCGAACGGGCATGCAACTATGAAAACATGCTGGCTCACGGCATCTCCTGCAAGGTGAGAAAGGAGAAATACGCGAAATGAAGAAGGCGCAGCTTTCTCTTGAGAACAAGGTTGCCCTGATCACCGGGGCGGCGGGAGGCATCGGAGAAGCGGTGGCCAACGTTTTCGGGGCTGCGGGCGCGCGGCTGTTTCTCACCGGACGTGTGGAGGAAAAGCTGGCCAAACTTTCCGCGGCGCTGAAGGCGGAAGGGGTGGATGTCTCCTACAAAGCCATCGACATCGCCGTTTCCGGCGCGTCCGGGGAACTCGTGGACGCGACCGTGAAGGAGATGGGTACCATCGACATACTGGTGAATTCCGCCGGGATCAACCGGCCGGAGAAGTCCGTGGACGTGACGGAAAAGAACTGGGACGACGTGATGGACATCAACCTGAAAACCACGTTCTTCATGTCCCAGGCGGCCGGAAAGGAAATGATAAGGAAAGGAGGTGGAAAGATCATCAACATTTCGTCGCAGGCGGGTCTGGTGGCCCTGCCGCTGCGAGCCGCCTACTGCTCGAGCAAGGGGGGAGTCAATCAGCTCACGAGGACCCTCGCCGTGGAGTGGGCGCCCTACAAGGTGCTGGTCAACGCCGTTGCACCGACCTTCGTGGAGACGTCCTTGACCAAGGGGATGTTCGAAAACGCTGAATTCAAGAAGTACGTGCTGGACAGCATCCCCTTGGGTCGGATGGCCGAACCCAATGAAGTTGCCTACGCGACGCTCTTCCTGGCATCCGATCTTTCCAACTGCATCACGGGACACATTCTGACGGTGGATGGAGGATGGACCATTAAATAGCGGGGAGAGCGATCTACGTAACCGAGTCCGTGAAACCAAACAAGGAGGGAAGGCATGGGAGTTGGTAAGTTTCATCGAATCGCAGGGCTGGCTCTATTAGTGCTCTGCCTGTTGACCGTGAACATGCTCCTGATCACTCCGGCCGTTTCGCACGCCCAGGAGAAGACCATCAAGTACGGCACCATGCATCCGTTGACCGGCGCTTATGCGGTTTTAGGACGCGATCAGATGCGGGCCACCGAACTGGCGGTTGAGGAATGGAACGCCAAGGGCGGCGTTCTGGGCCATAAAATCGAATGGGTCCATCGTGACGATCAGCTCAACGGCGCCGTCGCTCTGCGCAGGGCCAAGGAACTGGTGGAGGAGGAAAAATGCGATTTCATCGGCGGCACGCTTTCGGGTGCCATTTCCCTGGCCATCAATGAATTCGCCTGCAAGAACAAGATCCCCTACTTCGCTTACTGCATGTCGGACATGGTGTTGGGTTCCGACCAGTGCAAGTACGGGATGTCGGCCATGATTCTTCCCTACTCCGCGTCCCTTGCCGTGTCGAAGTACGCCTTCGAGAACATCGGGAAGAAATGGTACGCCCTCACCGCCGACTACCGCTGGGGTCAGAGCCTGCTGGAAGGCTGGATGTGGCAGAGCGACCAGATGGGCGGTAAGTTTCTGGGCAACGTGTACGCTCCCCTGGGAACCACCGACTTCTCCACCTATTTCGCCAAGATCATGGCCGCCAATCCCGACTTCCTGGTCATGAACAACCTCGGTGCCGACCAGACCGCCGCCATCAAGCAGGCCGCCGAACTGGGCCTCACCAAGAAAATGAAGATCATCTGTACCAAGACCGCCATGAGCACCATCAAGGAAGTAGGCCCCGCCTACACCGAAAACGTCCTGGGCGGCATGACCTTCTTCTGGAAGCTGAAAGACAAGTACGCCACCAGCAAGCGGTTCGTGGATGCCTACGTGAAAAAATACGGCGGTCCGCCGGAGCAGGACGGCGAATCCGGATACGTGGCCACGAACCTTCTCTTCAAGTCCATCGAGAAGGCGGGAACGGTTTCCGACAAGGAAAAGATCATGAACGCCCTGGAAGGCATGAAATACGAGCTGACCAAGGGACCCGAATACGTTCGGGCCTGCGACCATCAGCGCGTCCAGAGCTACCTGATCCTTCAGGGCAAGGGCGATAAGGCGAAGGATTGGGATCTTGCGGATATCGTGGCGGAAGTCCCCGGCGATTCCATCATCATGTCCTGTGAAGACAACGCCAAAAAGCTTCCGTTCATCAATATCAAGCTTCCGAAGTAGCGCAAGGACGAACGGAGAGAATCCCGTTCATGCCGGCACGCTGAAGCATGATCGGGCCGGGTATCGGTAGAACGGCGCCCCCTCCCCGCCCACGGGGTGGGCGAGGGGGAACAAAAACGCAGCCCTCCTCTTGCGGAGGGTGTCGATAACGCCACCCGGAAGGTCGCCCCGGTGAACTCCGGGGTCCGGGAGCGCAGAAAAAGCCGGGTTCCGGCATTCGCCGAAATGACGAACCGGGCGGCCGTGCCCATGTCGCGGTACACAGGTCAGCGCTTATGTGACAGGCGGGGAAGGGGGGACCCCCATCCCCACACGTCGGAATGAGAAAGGTTTACCCATGTTTTCGGATATTCCCTGGACCGTCATCGCGCTTCAGATCTTTTTCGGGCTCGCCCTGGGATCGGTTTACGTTCTGTTGTCGAGCGGCCTTTCGATCATCTTCGGTCTTCTGGATGTGGTGAATTTCGCTCACGGCACCTTCGCCATGCTGGGGGCCTATGCGGTGTTTTTGTCCGTCTCCCTGTGCGGCAATTTCTTCGTGGGACTGGTGAGCGCCGTCATCATCGTGGGGCTGATCGGTGCTCTGGTCGAAATTTTCCTGTTGAAACCGCTGTACGGGAAAGATCCGCTGCTGCCGCTCCTGCTCACTTTCGGGTTATCCATCGGGATTCCGGACCTCGTCAAGGTGATCTTCGGCCTCATCGGCAAATCCGTGGCCTACCCTAAGGCCTTGACCGGCGCGACGCTCATCGGCCCGTTTATCCTCCCCAATTACCGGCTGTTCATCATCATCTTCACCATGGTCATTCTTATTTCCCTCTGGTTGTTCCTCAAGAAAAGCGATCTGGGAATGATCATACGGGCCTCGGCCCGGGACAGCGGCATGGTGCAGGTGCTCGGGGTGAACGTCTCCCGCATCTGGACCATCGGGTTCTCGATGGGGATTGGTCTGGCCGCGCTGGCGGGGGCCATTGCGGCGCCCATGATGTCGGCCACTCCGGACATGGGCGTGGAAATGACAATGGTGGCCTTTGTCGTGACCGTGGTCGGCGGGTTGGGCAGTCTGGGCGGCGCCATCGTGGGGGGGCTGTTCATCGGGCTGGTGGTGGCGGGAGCGGCATTCGTCGCCGGGGAATACGCCAACGTCTCCATGTATTTCTGCATGGCGGTCATTCTTCTGGTCCGGCCGCGCGGCCTTTTCGGGGAAGTGGGAAGGGAATAGGAGAGCATCCATGGGAAACCTGAACGGCAAGGAAACGGTACCCGCTGGGGTCGATTCGGTATCGAGCCCCAGGGTAGTCTGGGGGGTGCTGGCGCTCCTCATTTTTCTTCCTTTTGTTGTCTCGGCGCCTTTGGCCACCGAGATACTGATCTGGACCATTTTCGGCCTCGGCTTCAACATCCTGCTCGGCTACACGGGCGTCCTGAGCTTCGGCCACGCCGCTTATTTCGGACTGGGCGCCTATGCGGCCGGCCTGGCCTTCAGATACTGGCACGCAAGCATCTTCACCGGAATCCTCCTGGGCATCCTGGGTCCCATTGTGTTGGCATGTTTCATCGGTGCGCTGGCCATTCGCAAGCGCGGCGTGTACTTTGCCATGATTTCCCTGGCGTTCGGCCAGATGCTCTATTTCATGGCGCTCTCCCCGCTCAAGGACATCACCCGGGGCGAGGACGGCCTCACCCACATCCCAATAATGAAAATTTTCTCCTTTTCCCTGAACAAGCCCATTCATCTCTACTATTTCGTTTTCATCATCACCGCCCTCATGTTCCTCCTGACCTGGCGCATCCTGGAATCCCCGTTCGGGAAACTGCTGCAGGCGTTTCGGGAGCAGGAGGACCGGGCCAAAGCCTGCGGGTACAACACCACCCTGGTGAAGTTCTTCTCCCTCGTCGTTTCGGCATTCTACGCGGGGCTCGCCGGGGCGCTGAATACCGTCTATCTGGGGTACGTGCCGCTGACCACGCTCTTCTGGCTCACTTCGGGCACCATGGTCATGATGACCATTCTCGGGGGCAAGGGGACTTTTCTGGGGCCCCTTCTGGGAGCCGGGGTGTTCCTTTTCCTGCAGAACACCATCAGCCTCTTCACCCCCCGATGGGAGCTTTTCGTCGGGTTCATCTTCGTCGTCATCATCCTCGTGTTCCCTGCGGGCATCATGGGCACCATCGAAGAGAAGATCGCCTCCCGCAGAATGGCTCGACAGAGCAAATGACTGCGGCCAATCATCATTCTCCAACAAGGTGAGTCGTATGTTCCTGCGGACGGAAAAGGTATCGAAGCATTTCGGTGGATTGAAAGCCCTGGGGGGCGTGGACTTTACCCTGCAGCAAGGGCAGCTCAAATCGATCATCGGTCCCAACGGCGCCGGGAAAACCACGCTGTTCAATCTGATCGCCGGGGTTTTCCAGCCCACCGGCGGAAAGGTGATCTTCAAGGACAGGGACATCACCCGGATGCCCATGCACAAGGTTTCCCGGATGGGGATCACCAAGACCTATCAGATCAACCACGTTTTCCCCCGGTTGTCGGTATTCGAGAATCTACGCATCGCCGCCCAATCGCGGGTGAGTTCCTTCAATTTCTGGAAGACCGCCGCTTCCTACGGGGAGATCAACGACCGGGCGTCCGCGGTGCTGGAACAGGTGGAGCTGAAGGACAAACGGTCCTGGCCGGCTTCCACCCTTTCCCACGGGGAGCGGCGTTACCTGGAGATCGGTATCGTCCTCGCCACCCAGCCGGAAGTGCTGCTCCTGGACGAACCCACCGCCGGGATGAGCTGCGCCGAAACGAATCTCTGCGCGGACCTGATCAAGAAGCTCAACGAAACCCTCCGCCTGTCCATCGTTCTCGTGGAGCACGACATGAGCGTGGTCATGTCTATCTCGGACGAGATTCTCGTCCTCAACGAGGGCCGCGTGCTGGCCGAGGGCACTCCCCGGCAGGTGAGCGACAACGAAGAGGTTCAACAGGTGTATCTGGGGGAAGACCATGTTGCGGCTTGAAGACATCAATACCTACTACAGTTACAGTCACATCCTGCAAGGAGTTTCCCTGGAGGTGAAAGCGGGGGAGATCGTCGTGCTCCTCGGCCGAAACGGCGTGGGGAAGACCACCACCATGAAAACCATCATGGGCATGCAGCCTCCCAAATCGGGCAGGGTGATTTTTCAGGACGAAAACATCTCCGGACTGCCGCCGCACCGGATTGCTCAGCGGGGCATTTCCCTCATTCCGGAAGACCGCCGGGTGATTCCCAATCTCACCGTGTATGAAAACCTCAGGCTCGGCTCCCTGGTGCGCAACAATCCCAAGGAGCGGGAAGCGCTCCTCCCCGTCATCTTCGGTTACTTTCCCCGCCTCAAGGAGCGTCTGAAGCAGGAGGGCGGAAAGCTTTCCGGCGGCGAGCAGCAGATGCTGACCATCGCCCGCGGATTGATGGCCAAGCCGAAACTCATGCTCATCGATGAACCGTCCGAAGGGCTGGCCCCCAAGATCGTCCATGAAATCATGTCGATCATCAAGCGGTTGCAGGAAGACGGCGTGACCATTCTCCTGGTGGAGCAGCACGTGGGCATGGCCATGCGGCTCAGCAGCAACCAGAGGGCCTACATCATGGAAAAAGGACAGATTCGCATGACCGGAACGCTGGACGAGCTGAATTGCTGCATGGATTCGGTGGTACAGTGTCTGGGGGCGAAAATCTGACGGCAGTAGTGGAAATGGGGGCTCCCCTCCCCGACCTTTCCCGTCGGGATGGACTTGGGGGAGGGGGTATTCCTTACCGATGAACCGGAAGCGGTGAAAGACGAACGGGGTTTACGGGCCGAATGGACGAGAAGAAGACAATCCTGATCATAGGAACCCTTGATACCAAGGGCGAGGAATGTCTGTACATAAAGGATATGGTGCAGCGGAACGGCTTCGGCGCGATTCTGGCCGATACCGGCCCCATGGGCGCGCCCGTGTCCAAGGGGGACATCTCCAGGGAAGACGTGGCGGGCAGGGCCGGAAGCGACCTGAAAAAGTTGGTCGACACCCGCGACAAGGGCAGGATCATCCAGACCATGACCGATGGGATATGCCTCTGGACGGCCGACCTGTTCAAGGAAAAGAAAATTCACGGCGTGATCGGCGTGGGCGGGGGCCAGGGCACGGCTATCGGCACCGCGGCCATGCAGTTCCTGCCGCTCGGCTTCCCCAAGGTGATGGTTTCCACGGTGGCTGCGGGAAACATGCGCCATTTCCTGGGGACCAAGGACATCGCCGTCTTTCCTTCGGTGACCGACGTATTCGGGATCAATTCGGTGTTCATCCACATCCTGGAAAACGCCGTCCATGCGCTTCTGGGCATGGTGTCCCATTATCGGCCCCTGGAAAAGGGCGCAACCAAATCCATCGGGGCCACGGCGTTCGGCGTCGTCACTCCGGGGCTCATGAAAATGAAGCCGCTCTTCAACCGTCTGGGCTACGAAATGATCCTCTTTCATGCCACGGGCATGGGGGGGCGGTCCATGGAGGAGCTGGTCCGGGTGGGGTATTTCGACGGCGTCATGGACTGGACCACCCACGAAATCGTGGACGAGATGGCCGACGGAATTTTCGCGCCGGGCAAGACCCGGCTGGACGTACTGGCGGAAACGAAAATTCCCTACATCATCGGCATGGGGGCCATCGACTACGTGTGCAAGGGGCCGTCGGTCGCCATGACTCCGACCTGGAAAAAGCGGAACTACATCGTTCATAACCGGAACATCACCCTGGTGAGGGCCACGGCGCGGGAAATGACCCGCGCGGCCGCGTTCCTGGCCGCCAAGGCCAACCGGGCCGTCGGACCGGTGAAGATCATGATCCCTCTGCGGGGCTTTTCCGAACCCAACGCCGAGGGCAAACAATTTTTCGACCCGGTCACCGACCGGCTTTTTGTGAAAACGCTCAAGGATCGGCTGAAGAGCGACATCGAGGTCATCGAAGCGGACGCTCACATCAACGACGATGCCTTCATAGGGCAAGCGGTCGATCTTATGATGTACATGCTTGACGAAAGCCAAACCACAAGAGCGAGGTAATATCATGGACGTAAAGATTTTCCCCCTGAACACAGGCCTTATCACGCTGGATAAAGGCGCATATGTGACGCCCGGCAAGGGAAACGGGACGGAGATCGAAGTCCCCACCTGGGCCTTTCTTATCAGCACCGACAAGGAAAAAATTCTGGTCGACACCGGCATGAGCGAAACCAAGATCGCCGATTGGCATCATCCCGGTTCCCACCAGCCCGAAGGCTACCGCATCGACGAACGCCTGCACCAGCTCGGCGTGGGGGTCGACGACATAAATACGGTTCTGTTCACGCACCTGCACTGGGACCATTGCTCCAACATGAAGATGTTCCGCAAGGCGCGTTTTTTCGTGCATCGCCGGGAACTGGAATTTGCCCTGGACCCCCACCTGCTTTACTATAAATCCTATGAATCCAAGAAAATCGGGGGCAATCCTCCCTTTGAGGGAGTCGATTTCGTCGCGGTGGACGGCGAATACGATTACAACGGCTTCATTACCCTGTTCCCCACGCCGGGCCACTGCCCCGGCCATCAGTCCGTGGCGGTGAAGACGTCCAAGGGCGTCTACGTCATCGCCGGGGACGCGGTGTTCGCCGACGCCAACCTGGAACCGGACAAGCACCGGAACCTTCCCTTTACCCCCATGGGACGCTTCGTCAACGTGTTCGAAATGTTCGCCAGCATGGAGGATATCTTCGGGCGGGCGAACCACATCCTCACCGGCCACGGTGAAGCGGTTGCCGGGCAGACGGTGTATCCTTAAAACGAAGGGAGCCTTTCGATGTCCAGTTGGCCTGAAGAGCGAAAGGAATTCATACGGATTTGCCAGCGTTCGGTTCTGATGGGAATGCAGATGTCCACCGGCGGAAACCTGAGCATGAAGCTGAAGAACGACCTGTTCCTCATAAAACCGAGCGGCAGTTCCCTCTACGATCTCCGGGAGGACGACCTCCTCGTGGTTCACGGTTCCGGGAAAGCGATGGAGGGTTCGGGCAAACCGACCAAGGAAATCAACACCCATTTCGCCGTTTACAAGGTCCGGCCCGACGTCGGGGGAGTTGTCCATTACCATTCGCCCTACTCCACCGCCTATGCCGTGTCCGGCGCCAAGCTGCCGCTGCTGACGGTTCATGCCAAAAGGATACTGGGGCGGTTGCCCGTGATCCCGGTCGACAACGAAGGGAGCGAGTCCCTGGCGTGGGGGGTGGGCAACGTTTTTTCGGACCCGACGGTGAATGTCGCGCTCATGGCGGGCCATGGGCTCATTGCCGCGGGCGCCGATTTGCGGCAAGCCCAGAATCTGGCGGAACTTCTTGAAGAAACCGCCAGAACGGGATTCATCGGCAGGCTTCTGTCCGAAATGCCTCACGGGTCCAGATGAGGAGTCTTTGTTATGATTCGTGACATGTCCCAGTGCGGTGCCTGCAGGACCTGCGAGATGGCCTGCTCGTTCCATCACACGGGAGAATTCTCGCCGGCCCGTTCCGCCATCAGGATTGTGGAAAAAAAGGACGGTGCCGGCTATCAGGTGCTCCTTGTGGAAGACGGGTCCGTGGCGCCCTGCGACGGGTGCGCGGGACGTACCGCCTATCTCTGCATGGATTACTGCAAGGGGTCTGAGGAGCTAAAAGAAATCATTGAAGAATATCTGAAAAAGAAACGCGAGGAAGAGGAAAAGGCATAAACGGAGGTTCTCCGCGGACGGATTTTGCACGAGCCGCGGCGACGCCTTCCCGCTTTCTCTCCCGAACGGACAGGTGCAGTATTATGAGTGACATTTTCGCGTATGCCGGTAAGATATTGAGGGTCAACCTCTCGGACGGCTCCTTTACCGTGGAACCGACCATGAAGTATGCCCGGGACTGGATCGGCGGTTCCGGAATCGCCGTAAAAATCCTCTACGACGAACTTCGGGACTGGGTGACGCCGTACGAGCCCGCCAACAAGCTCGTTTTCGGCGCGGGCGCCCTGCTGGGGACGCCGTCCCCGGCGGCCTGCAAGATGAACGTTTCCACCCTGGGCCCCATGACCGGCGGCTGGGCCACCGGGTGCAGCGACAGCTACGTGGGCGGCCAGCTCAAATGCGCCGGGTTCGACGGCGTGATTTTCGAAGGCCGCGCCCATACTCCCGTCTATCTGAGGATAGACGACGACAAGGTGGAACTCCGCGACGCTTCACGGCTGTGGGGAAAGAATACCTGGGAAACGCTCGACCTGATCCGGGAGGAACTCGGCGATCCGTCCCTGCACGTGGTTTCCATCGGTCCGGCTGGAGAAAACCTGGTCCGGGGAGCCGCGATCATCCAGGACCGGAGCAGGGCGTTCGCCCGGTGCGGCATCGGCGCGGTTATGGGTTCCAAAAACCTCAAGGCCATGGTGGCCCGCGGCACGGGGTCCGTCAAGGTTGCCCGGCCGGAGCGCTTCATGGAAACCGTGGCTGCGGTCCGCAAGATGTTCGGCAACGCCAAGTCCGTGGAAAACATGCGCAAATACGGGACGCTGTCGTGCCTGCCCCGCAAGCAGGAAGTGTGCGGACTGTCCTACAAGAATTTTCAGGACTGCTCGTTGCCCGAGGAAATGCTCGAAGCCATCGATCCCCGGAAGTCACTGGTAAAGTACCAGGTTGCCCCGCAGAGTTTTCCCGGCTGCGTCGTGGGGTGCGGCCGCCACCTCCACATCACCGATGGCCCCTACGCGGGGTTGCAAACCGAAGCCTGCCAGCACGAAGCCATGGGTACTCTGCAGACCCGGCTGGCCATGTGGGAACCCACCTTTCTGTTCAAGGCCAATGCCCTCTGCAACCAGATGGGCATCGACGTGGATGCCGCCGGGGGGGCCATCGGGTGGGCCATGGAGTGCTACCAGCGGGGCATCCTGACGGAGAAGGACACCGACGGGATGAGCCTCAATTGGGGCGACGCCGAAGTGGCCCTGACGTTGATCGAAAAAATCGCCCATCGCCAGGGGTTCGGCAACCTCCTGGCCGAAGGCTGCGCCCGCGCGGCGGATATCTTCGGACACGACAGCCGCTATTACGCCATGCACATCAAGGGGCAGGATTTGTACGAACCGTGCCGGGGGGCCAACGGCTGGCTGCTGGGCACCACCACCTCCACGCGCGGCGGAGGCCACACCTCGGGCGCCATCGTGCTGGAAACGGTGGCCGACATGGACGCGGAAAAAGCCCGCCGGGTGTACGGCGCGGATACCGTGGACCAGCCCCTGGAATACGAAGGCAAGGCGGACATGGTACAGTACATGGAGGCCGTGTCGCGCATGGCCAACTGCCTGGGCGTCTGCCTCTACAGCACCACCTGCTGGGACGTGGAACAGACGGATCTGCCGCAGATGGCGGCCCTCTATTCCGACGCCACCGGCTGGGATACCTCCGTGGACGATCTGAAGCGCATGGCCATGAAGCAGCTCAACCTGGAAAAGGCCTTCAATCTGCGTTTCACCGACTTCGACCGCAAGGACGACATGCCCACTCCCCGGGACCTCGCCGAACCCATCCCCTCGGGGAATCTGGCCGGGTGGAAGATCGATGAGGAAAAATACAACCGGATGCTGGACGAGTATTACGAAATTCACGGCTGGAACAGCGAAACGAGCTACCCCACCCGGAAAACGCTCACCGACCTGGGGTTGGCCTTCGCGGCTGACGACCTGGAGAGGATCGGAAAACTGGGGTGACGGTGGACGTCGCAGGGTCTTGAGAAAAAACGTTCGCCCCTTCGAGAAGCCCGTTTCCGGGATTTTCGAAGGGGCGAACGGATGAGCTGCATCGTGCAGCTGAATCGCGTATGGTTATTTTGCTTCCGCCTTCCCGCCGGTAACCCTGTCGCTCGTCGCGTCGTAGGTAAAAGAGGGAACCGGATATTCATTCCATAAAAACTGGGAAAACACGTCTCCCTGTCCTTCGTCTCCGTAGATGGTCATCCAGGAAGGCCTTCTGCCTCTGGTCCTCGTTTTGCTTTCCATAACCACTCTCCTCCCGATCGCTTGATCGGCATGTAATCTTGTTCCTGAAATCCCGAATCAAGTGAAACGTAATCACGCTGTTGTTGCGGTTCAAGTACAGCAACAAAAGCGGTCGCCTTCGTTTTTCTCCTTGACGGACTTTAACTCTAGAGTACTATGCTAATTCAAGATTTGGGTTTTTTCCCACGGGCCGATTGTGCTATTCTGCCACCATGTGATAAGCCATCTGACAGAGGCAAAGGGGAGACGAGGAATGGGAAAACAGTTCACTATCGGAGTCCTCACCGGCGGCGGCGATGTCCCCGGTCTCAATCCATGCATCAAAACCCTCACCTATCGGGGAGTCGACGAAGGATGGAGAGTCCTGGGGGTGCGAAGGGGCTGGGCGGGGTTGCTTGAATATCAGCATGACGATCCGAAAAGCTTCGATCAAAATTTTCTGCAGCTGGACAAAACCAACACCCGCACCATCGATCGGCAGGGCGGCACCTTTCTCCACACCTCGCGCACGAATCCCAGCGCCGTGACTGCTTCCATGTGTCCGGAGCACCTCAGGGACAAGCTGGACACGCAGACGCGCACCACCGATTTTACGGCGCACATTTTGAAGAACCTAGAACTGCTGGGCATCGACGCCATGGTGCCCATCGGCGGCGACGACACCCTTTCCTTCGCCGAGAAGGTGCATAAGGCGGGCTTCCCGGTAAATGCCATCCCCAAAACCATGGACAACGACGTGTACGGCACGGATTACTGCATCGGATTTTCCACCGCCGTATCCCGCAGCGTCGATTTCGTCAACAATCTCCGCACGGTAGCCGGGTCCCACGAACGCATCGGAGTGGTCGAACTGTTCGGCCGCTACTGCGGGGAAACCGCTTTGGTAAGCGGCTATCTGAGCGGGGCCGACAGAACCCTCATCGCCGAGGTGCCTTTCGATACCGAACACCTGGCGGAACTCATCATGAAGGATAAAAGAGACAACCCGAGCAACTACGCCATGGTGCTCGTCAGTGAAGGCGCCAAAAACATAAAAGGCGATCTGATCACCCAGTCCGGCGAAGTCGACGCCTATGGACACCGCAAGCTGGGGGGGATCGGGGCCATCACCGGCGAGGAGCTGAAGCGGCTTACCGGTTCGGGAATCGTTTTCCAGCAGCTTTCCTACCTGATGCGCAGTGGCAGTCCCGACTCCCTGGACATCATGATCGCGGTGAATTACGCCCATCTGGTGATCGATCTGCTGTTGAAGCAGACCAGCGGCCGCATGGCGGCGCTCCGAAACGGGCTCTATACCGACGTTCCAATCTCCATTCTCTCCATGGGCCAGAAGCGGGTGGACGTGAGGGAGATGTACGACATCAAGAACTATCGGCCGAAGGTGCAGCACATTACCGGAAAACCGATGTTCCTCTACTAGGGGGAATTCGAAGACGTCCGAACGGGACGCGAGCCTTCCGGCGGGACACCGCGGAGGTGCTTCGTCCCGTTGTTATTTCCGTGGGAGCATCGGCGACGATGCGGTCGGAAGCAAAGGGGGGACGGGAAACGGTTATCGATTCCCCGCAGCGTCTCCACGTGACCCGGGCGGCTCGGTCCGGCTGGGGAAGCGGGGCGGTGAGTCTTCCGGTGGTGTGAGCAGAACACACCGGAGGTTCTCGCCTCATGGTTTCTCCGAAGGTTCTCCACCGAATTCCGGGAAGCGTTCTGCAGCAGAACAAGCCGGACCGTTCGTGCTTCGATACCTCTCAATGAACAGTTTTATGTAGCAATAAAATCAACTTGTTAAGAATATAGGCATGATAATCGAAACAGGCTCGAACAGCCATGAAGAGCCAAGATGTTTGTCGTAACCGTGGGAATCTCTCCCTGCCCCCCTTGGCAAAGGTTCATCGCGGAATTCCGGGAGAGCATGCTCTCACTGAGCACTGTCAATACCCTATTTCGGGACCAAACAGGCTGTTATCTCGAACGGAGCGAAGCGAGGGAGAAATCTCGGGCCGAATGAGATTTCTCGCCACCACTCGAACCCTAATTTATAATTGACAATTATCACTCATTTTACATTGCCGAAGCCTTGCCGCTGCCAAGGGCGGGGCTTACCTTGCATGGGTCCCGCGGGTTTCCTCCGGATGTCCGCCACACTTCAGTGCCGTAGGGGTGATCGGCCGATCACCCTTATGTCAAACAGTCGCCGAAAAACAGGGTGCTTGGCATGGCTTGCAAGGGACAGCTTTCGTAGCTGTTTCGATTCCCCGCAAGGTACCCGATCGAGCTTCCCGAAATTCACGGAAGAACCTTGAAAAAGTGGGAATTTAGGGGGATTTCCAGTATCGCGGGGAGTCGTTTCTCACCCCCGTGTAAAAGGTGGAGTCCGGTGCCGAAAGTCCTGAGTGATTCTTATGGAGGAAGAGGTGAGGATTGCCCTCACCCCTTCCCGTAAATCGTTTCCTCAATACAGGAACCACTTCGGTTCGTCGCCGAACGGATTGGAGAAGTAGGTGCCGTATTTCTTCCATCCCGGGCCCGAATCCTGCTGTTGCAGCAGATAGAAGTCGTAATTGGCGGCGGCCCGGTCGCCGGCAGCGTCCAGGGCCAGCGAATTCGATACGCCGATGAGTCCCCGTGAGAGCGTCATGATGGACTGGTCCAGCGTTGCCGCATCCGTCGACCAGTCGGCACGGATGTTCGCCAGCACGGCCACCCAGAGGGTGTCCCAGGCGGTATAACCGTAGGTGCCCGGACTCTGTTGCAGCCGCAGTTGAATCCTCGTCATGAGGGCATAGCGGGGTATGGACAGGGGAATGGAATCGGCCATGCCCAGGATTTCCAGGGCGTATGCCGGGCACAGGAATCCTTGCGCCTCACCGAAGGACGCCGCCGTCGGGTCCTGAGTAAATGCACCGCTGTTGGCCAGGGCTTCCGACCCATACCATACGGCGGCGGAAAGCTGCGGATATCCGGCGGCCTGATGAAGGATCGTTACGCCTTCGTCCAGGGAAACGACGTCCACCGCCACCTGCCCGGCCGCTGCTCCGGCGATCTGCGTTGCCGCTTCCTCCAGGATTGAGCTGAAGTCCGTGGTGCCCGGCGCGTAGGACGCTCCGGCCAGGACCTGGCCGCCCAGGGCGGTGAATTCCTCGACCGTGGCAGCCTTCAACCCGTTCCCCCAGACGTCGTCTCTCCACAACGGTACTAGGACGCGCGCTCCTTCACGCCACATCATTTCCGCCACCACTTTGCCCTGGCGGACGGCGTTGGGCACGAAGCGGAAGAGATTGTCCCCGGCACCGGCCAGAGACGGCGCGTCGCTGGAGGGGCTCAGGAGCACCATTCCGTTGCGGTTTGCGTAGTCCAGAACGTTCGCCAACACCGAGCTGAGGCAGGGGCCGATGACCGTCGTAATCCCGCGGTTGTGAAGTTGCTGCAGTTTGGACAGCGCCGTTGCCGGGTCCGACGCGGTGTCTTCAACCACTACGCTCACCTGTGTTGGATTCCCCGACGCACTCACGTACCCGGACCTCGCCAGATGACGGTTGATGTCGACCACGGCTTCCAGCAAACCGGCCTGAACGGACGCTCCGCTGGAAGCCCCTTCGCCGGTGAGGGGAAGCAGCGCGCCGATTTCCAGCACTTCCGGACCGCCGGTCAGGTTTTCCGGCGCGGTTTCCTGGACGTAGCGAAAACTCTCCACGCCGAACACCCAGTTATAAGCGGCGAACAACTCCCATTCGGGGTTCCCGCCGGCGTTTTCATGCACCCGGTAGATGCCGTAGTCGCCGTACTTTCTGTCGCCCGTGGGTTCGAGCCTCAAATGAGCCGAAATGCCCAGATGCTTGGCGCTGAGCGCGAGCATGGAGTCGCGCACCAGAAGTCCGTCCTGGGGAAAATTCGTGGCCACCATGCCGGTGGCGATGAGCCACACGGCATCCCACGTGGTGAGAATCCAGGAATCAGCCGTGCTTTGGGCCCGGTTGTAGAGGGTTTCCCGCAGGGCCATGTCCTGCAGCACCAGGGCCGGCGTGGTCAGCACTGCGGGGTCCTGGGAAAACGTGGCGCAGGCAAAACCGGTGGTCGCCGCGAATTGCGAGGCGTCGGCGTCCTGGAGCAACTGAGGCGCCCGGGCAAGACCGTCCGATCCGTACCAATGCACCTGCGCCAGCACATCGTGGCCCCGGGCTTCCGCCAGCAGGGAAATCCCCTCCTGGGCGGAGCACAGCTGCACCGCCACTTCGCCCGCCGGCCGAGCGGCAAGGAGCGCGTTTACCCGCGCCGTCACCGTGCTCAACACGGTGGAAAAATTCCCGGTGTTCGGGGAATAACTGATCGCTTCCGCCATCTGTCCGCCCATGGCAGTGAATTTGTCGGCCAGCGCGGCGGAAAACTCCCGCCCCCACATGTCGTCGCGATAGATGGGCACGCACACGCGCTGCCCCTGATCCCACATGAGTTTCGCCAGCCCTTGGGCTTGCACTCCGTCGTCCGGGAGCAGCCGCAGAAGGTTGTCTCCCGCGATGGCGAGACTCGGCGCCGTGGAATTGGGACTCACCAGCACCATGCCGTTTTTGTTGGCGTAATCCAGCAACGCCGCGGCTGTTTCGCTGTCATACGGCCCGATCACCAACCGCACGCCCGCGCCGTGCAGTGCTTCCAGCGCCCGCAGGGCAACGTCCTGGGCGCTTTCCGTGTCGTAGATCACCAGTTTCATGCGCTGCGCCAGTCCACGGATGGAGAGCTGGCCGTTCACGTCGTCGAGGGCCGGTTCCAGAGTGGCGAATGCCGCGGTGCCCATCCTGCCCAGGGACCCCGTGAGCGGCATGAGTCCTCCGACGGCAATGCCGTTCTCCGGGCCGATCTGCTGGGAATGAAGCGAAACGCTGCTGCTTCCGCCGTCGCAACCCGCGAGTACGAAAAGGCACAGCATCAGCGATGCGATGAACAGACGAAGATTCGAACGCGACATAGAGTGGTACCCTCCGCAAGAAGAGAAAAGTGTAGGGAAATATATCGTTACATCGTGCGGAAGAGAGGCTTTCTTGAGAAAAAAGGCTGTTCGGCACCATCATTTTCCCGTTTTCCTGACCTCGCCGGGGAAAGGTCTCACGCCGCCACCCCGCCGCACTGCGTCCGGGTTCCTTAATCCGCTGGGACATAAGGGATAAGGGCTTTTTCGGGACTTTCGGCAAAAGATTGACCGTTTAAAGCGCTGGCCGCATAGGCAAAGAGCACGCTATTGTCATTCCAAACGGAGTGCAGCGAAGAAAAAAATCTGGAGAGCGGGATTTCTCGCTATCCCTTGGGATGAAATCCCCGTCCATTCATGAATGTCGATCCCCCGTAATTCGATAAAACAACTCCCCCCATCCCTCTTCGATGTGGTAGAAAAAGGTTCCACCAGGGCGAGCCGAAGCCCCGGAAAGAGGAGGAACCCATGAGCACCAGACTGGAAGTGACGTTTCCCGGCAACAAGAGGATCGACGCGCGCATCGGAGACATGGTGATCCATACCGATCAATCCACGGAGAGCGGAGGCGAAGGGACCGCGCCCGAACCGTTGCAGCTTTTTCTGGCTTCCATCGCCACCTGTTCGGCGGTGTACGCCATGGAGTTCTGCCGTTCCCGGTCGCTGTCCACCGAGGGCATGTCGCTCGCCATGGACTGCCGGTGGAACGAGGAAGAGAAGCGGTACGACACTCTGGACATATCCCTGCACCTGCCGGAAGGGTTTCCGGAAAAGTACCGGAAGGCCGTCCTGCGGGTAATGGACATGTGCATGGTCAAGAAGCACCTGCTGAACCCGCCGGACATTACAATCACCGCCGTGGAGGGAAGCTGAGGGAGGCGGAGCACTCGGGAGAACGCATGGGGACATGTCATGCCCCCCGTCAGACTGTCGTCAAAGCAATCGGCCGTCACCCCGGCGAAAGCCGGGGTTCGGAACAATGAATCCCGCCGTCGGCGGGACCGGAATCCGGCTGGAGTTTATCCCCGTACCGCGTACGGGGCCGGAATGACGAACGCTACCGAAGCCATGGCGTGAATCATCATCCCGGTGATCACACGGGAAGGAAAATCCGAATTTTCAGTCCTTCCGCCAACCCCACGGCGTGTATGCTTCCGCCATGTTTCTCGATGATTTTCCTGGTTATGGCCAAGCCCAAACCCGATCCCCGGGCGGGAGAATCGTTCGCCCGGTAAAACGGTTCGAAAATCCCGGCAAGGTCCCCTTCAGCCAGCGGAATGCAGGGGTTGGCAACACCGATTTCAACACCGCCGGGTTCGGAATGCATGTCCACCAGCACGTCGCCGCCCGGCGTGGCGAACTTGACGACGTTGTCCAGGATGTTCGACAGAGCGCCGGCAAGAGCCTCGCGGTCGCCGGAAAAGGGAGCGTCGAAGGAAAGGTCTTCGGTGACGGCCAGCCGGCTCCGCTCCATGGCCGGTTTGAACCGTTCAAGCAGATCGTGCATCAACCCCCGGAGGTCGAAGCGCTCTCTTTTCAAGGGCTGCTCGTGAATATCCAGTTTCGAGAGCACCAGGATGCGTCCGATGAGCCGATCCATTTCCTCTATGTCCTCCTGGATGGCGTTCAGATGGCTCGCGCACTCGCCATAATCGTCCCGGTCGATACACTCCCTCAGCAATTCCTCGGCGATGCGGATTCTGGCCAGCGGACTTCGTAATTCATGGGATATGTTGGCCGTAAGCTCCCTGCCTCCCCGAATCATCCGCTCCAGTTTATCCGCCATATGGTTAAAGGAACGTCCCAGTTCCCCGATTTCATCCTTGCCCGTCACGTCCGCACGGTACGACAGGTCGCCCCCGGCGATGTGCAGGGCCGAATTTTTCAGCCGGTCGATGGGTTTGGTGATGAGGCGCGAAACGGGAATGATGAGCAGGGCGATAACCACTCCGATCGCCAGAAGCTCCAAGGCAAATTTCGCTTCGGGACTGATGCGCTCCCATTTTCTGTTGTTGAAAAGGACGTGCAGGTCGCCCGTCCCCCCGCTTCCGATACGCAGGGGGATAACGGCATAGGAAACCGAATTCCTGCCGAACCGATGGTACAGCTTGTACGCTCCAAAGTCCTCCTCCCGGCTGAAATCCGAGAAGAACCCGCGCCTTTTCGGGAGCTTTCCCTCGCGCGCGGCAATATCCTCAACCCCGGCGGGAACGTCCCCTTGAAACGATTTTACGAGCACCGTGCCGGTCGGGCCCGTCAGCCAGACATCGGCGTCATAGATTTTTGCCAACCGGTCGATGAGGCTTTGGAGCGGTTTGCCGGCAGCCTGGTCCATCCCGGGGGTTCTGTCGATCGTTTCCTGCATATAGTCCCTGGCCACAAGCATCTTGGAGCCCACATTCTGGACTAAATGGGACTGAAATACCCTTCTCGCCGAAAGAAGAAACATGCTGAACACGAGTATCTCGGTGACAATGAGTACGGCGAGGAAGGAGAGGAATATTTTCAGATAGAGTCTGCCCGGGTTCATGGCTCTTCCACCAACATGTAGCCGGTTCCCCAAACGGTTTTGATGACGTTCCGAAAACGTGGAGAGGGATCCAGCTTGGCCCTTATTTTGCTGATGTGCACGTCGATGCTCCGCTCAAAAGCCATGAACTCCTTACCGCGCGCAAAATTCATCAGATCGTCGCGGCTGAGCACCGTATTCGGCCGGCTCATCAGCGCCTCCATGAGCTTGTATTCGGTGAGCGACAGTTCCACTTCCCGATCATCGATTACGAGGGTTCGTTTGGCCCTGTTCAACACCAGACCGCCCGCCTTGAGGGAACCGACTACGTCCGCCGGTGTCACGGTTTGCGCCTGCAAACCCGTTCTGCGAAGCACTGCTTTCATTCGGGCGAGAAGCTCCCTGGGATTAAACGGCTTCGGGAGATAGTCGTCGGCGCCCAGTTCCAAACCGACAATGCGGTCGGCCTCTTCCCCCTTGGCCGTAAGCATGATGACGGGAAGGTTGAACTGCATCCGGATATTCCTCAGCACCTCGAGGCCGTCCATTTTCGGCATCATGACATCCAGAATGACGATCTGGACCGATTCTTCCCTGATGGTCTCCAGAACCGCGGTCCCTTCGCAAAGAGTGAATACCTGATAGCCGTATCCCTCCAGATACTCCCGTAACAGATTGCGGAGTTTGTCGTCGTCATCAACCAGCAATACTTTTTCGTCCATCAACGAGATCCTTTTCGCCATGCGCCATTGTAACAAACATGCATGCTTTCACGAGATTTTTTACCTTTTCTTTACACTTTTTTACATGCGCGAAAAGCATTTACGAAGGCCCCCGGCTACCATCAGACCATGGGAACAGGGAAAAGCGTTCCAACCGTTCATCAAAAAGAAGGAGAAGAAAAATGAGAGCTTTCACCAGACTGGGTTTCGCGATCGCCACCGTCCTTGCCGTGGGGCTGCTTTCGGGTTGTGGACCCCACGGATTCCATGACGGAACGTTTGCACAACACGTCCTGTTACGTCTGGACGACTGGGCGGATGCTCTGAACCTGAACGACGAACAGAGGGAAAGCTACCGGGAACTGAGGGGGAAAATGGAAACGGCTCTCATCGAACAGGGAGAAGAGCGAAAGCTGGCCTTTTCCAGGCTGCGGGAAGAAATCAACAACGAGAACCCGGATCCGAACCGAATTACCGCCATTTTGAAAGGCCGGGTGCAGGAATTGTCGGCCTTTGTGGATCAGAATATGGATATTCTCCTGCAATTCTATAACGTCCTCGATGCGAATCAACAGGCAAGGGTAATGGCCAAGGTCCAGAAGCGCTTCAACAGGATCGACCGATTCATGGATGAATCGTAGCACAGGAGGGAAAATGATGACACGCAGGGATTTTATCGCGGATGGTGTAACAGCCGTTGGAGGTGCGATGGGCCTCGCCATGCTTGGTTCCTTCCTGACGCCGGCCCGATTCGCGCATGCCTCGAAAGGGGGGGTTCCGGAACCAAGCTGCGGAAACGGCGGAAAGTCGAACGAAAGAGTGCTCGTCGCCTATGCGAGCATGAGCGGATCGACCGGCGGCGTGGCTCAGGCCATTGGGGAAACGTTGTGCGGAGCCGGCGCGGCAGTGGATATACGTCTGGTCGATACCGTCCGGGACGTGAGCGCATACGACGCGGTGGTGATGGGCAGCGCCATTCGCGGCGAAAGGTGGCTGCCCACTGCCAGGAAATTCGTGGAGACGAACCGCGAGGTGCTGTCGCGAAAGCCCGTGGCCTACTTCCTCACCTGCCTCACGCTGTGCAATCCGGCGGCGGAGGCACGGCGCAAAGCCGAGACCTTTTTAGACCCGCTGATCCAAGAGGTGCCCGAAGTCCTTCCGGTGGCGAAGGGTCTTTTCGCGGGAGTGCTGGATTACGGAAAGCTGTCCTTCATGATGCGGATGGTGATGAAACAAAAGATGAAAGAGAGAGGGATATCCGAGGGAGACTACCGGAACTGGGACGCCATACGCTCCTGGGCCGCCGGCCTTGACGTGCCTTTACTGGGAGCGGAACCAAAGGGTTCTCGACCGGCTCAATAAGTCGTGTCGGCATGGGAAATAGCTTCCGGGATGGGTGGAGATTCCGGGAAATCCATCCATCGGTTCATCGCGTCTTGGCGTGACCCTTTCGGTCCTGGATCAGTTGACAGACCCAGGACCGAAGGGGGCGCGCCTGCCTCATTGGTGAATAACGCGGACATCACCCCCCTCTCTGGCCGTTCAAACCTTCCGCATCTCCTCCAGGTCAAAATAACCGACGGGCTTAGGGCTCGGTAGCGTTCGGGCCGGCAGGGTGGCCAAGTAAAACTGCCCCTGCTCCCTTCTGGAGAGATTGGACGGCGACACGGTTCGTCCGGAAGATCGGGCACGATGCCGGCGGGTCCGAACTGGTCGCCGGATCGGGGCGGATGGGTTCAAGCACCTCGACACGGACGACGGAAACGGCGTCCGCGGAAGATGGCGTCGAGCGACGTGGCGAACGTTTTCATTCTTTTCGAGGCGACCGGCAAACATCAGGGGAGAGTTTTGCATTGATGAAGCACATATTTTGGCGTAAAATTTCGATATTCCTTATTTACATAAGATAAAGCTAAAAAAACGGAAAAAGATTCTAACATCGGGACATTTGCATAAATTGTGATTGTGCCGAAGGTTATACTGATATTCTCACCTGTCCCATGTGAGTAGAAGAAACGAGAGAAACCATCATGTTACCGAGCAACAGCCCGTCCCCAGCCGGACGGGAGGCAGAGGAAAATCGTTTTCGATTGGAATTGATGAACGCTATTGCCCGGCAGGCGCTATCGGAAATTCCGACCGACAAAATCATCTCCGGCGCGGTGGAAAAAATCGGACAACGCTTTCCCGATTACCGCGCCGCGTATTCCGTCATCGACGCCATCGGCCGCATACACATCGTCCATTCGGTCGAGCCGCCGGGCATGCCGCCCATTGCGGGGTTATCGGTGGAGCTTTCCGAGTATCCCGGTTATCTTGAGGCACTGAGAAAACTTACGCCTCTCGTCATAAAAGACATGGAGGACGACCCCCGTTTGTCGTCCTTGAAACGAGTCCTCGCGGAGTGTGGTATCCGGGCCGCCGTCCACGTCCCGATCAATATCCGGCAGGAACTCGTGGGGCTGCTCTGTCTGAGTGCTCCCGTGGCGACCGAATGGTGTGCGCTCGAAATCGAAACCTTGAAAGAGACAGCGGAGTTTTTCTCCATTCTCATGAGAAAAGACCGCTGGAAAAAACAACATGGAGAAACCGAAAAAGCCCTTCGGCGGGCCACCCTGGTGGTGGAGAACAGCCCCGCTGTGCTCTTCCGCTGTAAAATCGACGAGGGTTGGCCGGTGGATTACGTGTCCCGCAACGTCAGCCAGTTCGGCTACACTTCCGAGGAACTGGTTTCCGGATCCGTGAACTACGCGTCGCTTATCCATCCGGAAGACTTGTGGAGAGTGGGGAACGAAATCCGGAGGTTCATGGCAGCGGGACAAGACCGGTTCACCCAGGAGTATCGCATCGTTACAAAATCGGGCGGCACACGGTGGGTGGACGACCGAACCAGCCTGGAACGCGATGAAAACGGAACCATTATTGCCATTCAGGGAATCGTGCTCGATATTACCGACCGGAAAACGGCCCAGGATGATTTGTTCACGCAAAAGGAGGTCTTTCAGAAGATTTTGGACAACATCCCGGTCATGGTCGCTTTCATGAATGGGGAGGGGACCCACCGCTGGGTCAACCGGTCCTGGGAAACCACGCTGGGGTGGAAGCTGGAAGACGTCTGCAAAACGGACATCCTGGCGGAATTCTATCCGGATTCGGAGCAGCATCAATGTGCCATCGACGGGATACTGAAAGCCGAGCGGAAATGGACGGATTTCAAGACGCGGACCAAAGACGGCCGCATTCTGGACACGTCGTGGTTCAATCTCCGCCTTCCGGACGGCAGCAGGGTGGGCATCGGCCAGGACATGACGGAGCACAAACGGGCGGAGGAGGAACACCGTCTCCTGGAAGCACAGCTGATGCAGGCCCAGAAAATGGAATCGGTGGGGAGACTGGCCGGAGGTGTGGCACACGACTTCAACAACATGCTTTCGGCCATCCTCGGGTACGCCGAAATCCTGATCGAGGGGCTACCCGCTTCCGCGCCGTCGTATCGTCGCCTCAATGAGATTCTGAAAGCGGGAGAACGGGCCAAAAATCTCACCCGTCAGCTCCTGGCCTTCGGCCGCAAACAGGTGCTGGAAATTACCACGCTGAACCTCAACACCATGGTACTCGATTTCCAGAAAATGCTTCAGCGGATCATCGGCGAAGACGTCAAGCTCCTTACCGATCTGGACGAATCGTTGGGCACGGCCAAGGCGGACCTGTCTCAGCTTGAACAGGTACTGCTCAATCTTTCGGTGAACGCTCGGGACGCCATGCCCAACGGCGGCACCCTCAACATCGAAACCGCCAACGTGTACCTGGATGAAGAGTATGCGTCGCAGCACCCCGGAGTCAAACCCGGCGCCTACGTCATGCTGGCAGTGAGCGATACCGGTTTCGGTATGGACGAGGAAACGAGAGCCCAGATCTTCGAGCCTTTTTTCACCACCAAGGTGAAGGGCAAGGGAACGGGGCTCGGCCTTGCCATGGTCTACGGCATCGTGAAACAGCACGGCGGAAACATCTGGGTTTACAGTGAGCCGGACCACGGCACGACCTTCAAGATTTACCTCCCGCAGGTGGAAGAGCACTTGAAAGCGAAGGACGTTCCGGAAGCCGATCAACTTCCGCAGCAGAGCAGCGAAACCGTACTCCTGATAGAAGACGAGGATTCGGTGCGCAGCCTGACGTCGGAAATCCTCCAGCGCCAAGGCTATACGGTTCTGGAAGCGGCGTTGGGGCAGGATGCAATGGAAATCGCCAAAACCCATCCCGGTAAGATCGATCTGGTGATCAGCGACGTGATCATGCCCGGCATGAACGGTCGTGAAGTGTATCGCCGAATCGCGGACGTCCGGCCCGGAATCCGGGTATTGTACATGTCCGGCTATACGGAGAACGTCATCGCCCACCACGGCGTTCTGGACGCGGGTGTCAATTTTCTGCAGAAACCCTTTTCACTCAAGGGGTTCGCCGATAAAGTCAGGGCGGTGCTGGACGAGCGCTGAACAAGAGCGGCCCCGTGCCGCGGGAACCGCTCCTCATCCGGGCCGGTGGAACCGTTACGCTTTTTCGGTCAATGAACGTACCCTGGTGACTTCGAACACGACACCGGCTTTTATCATCTGGGCGGCCTGGGGTCCCGCGACCTTGCCGATGGCTTCCTTGACCGCATCGAGCACCGCGCCCTGGCGCTGAATTTCCTTTGCCTTGAGGTAGAGCCGCCAGCCGGGAGTCTGGAAGCCCACCGGCGCCGATTCAACCGTGAAGAAGACGGCCAGGGGGTTCTGTTCCAGGTTGGCCAGACTCAGGTTCTCCATGAGGCCCATCACCATCGTCCCGTCCGGGTTCAAACGGGGGCTGCCGAAATAGGCCGCGTCGGGCTGCCCGTTCTTGTCGGCGGTGGCCAGAACGCCCACCCTTCCTTCCTTGTTTACCGAATCCACAAGTTTCTGATCGACCTGCATACCGTTCCTCCTCGAGAAGGAAAAAGTCCTTCTCCGTTTTGTTTATTATATCCTACCGCAAAACGGAGAACAGGTCTGTAGCAGGGGCTACAGAGGGCGTATTTTGCTTCCGGCGCTTGCTCAGTCCACGTTCAGGATAACGGCGAACGCATTGAACATGGCCCAGACAACGTCCGTTTCCTTCACCTCCAGCCGCCGCCGGCTCTCTTCGGTTACCAGGGAACAGAGTTCCGTGCCGTCCGGCAGCCGAACCACGAATTCCGTGGTAACGGCGCCGCGAATAACCCTTACCACTTCCCCCCGGAAGAGGTTTCCCGCGCTTACCTTGGGCTCGTGCTCGTCACGGGAGACGATGACCCAGGGGGCCTTTACTTCCGCCGTGGCGAAGCGGTTCACATCGAGTTGGAGCCGCTCCAGACTTTCGTTGGTGATGATTGAGAAAATGCGCAAGTCGGTCAGCGTGGTGAGTTCCACCACCGACTGAATATCCCCCCGCTTCACGTTGCTGACCCGCCCGAAGAACACGTTGCGGGCGCTCGTCTTGCGGCTCTCCTTGTCGATGACGCGCCTCACCACGCGCTGCATGTCGGGTTCGGAAAAATCGAGGTAGGACGCCGTCAGGCTGGCCGTGGAATGGCCGAGGATTTTCTGCACCACCGGGAGCGGAAGGTTGCTGCGCAGCAGTTCGATGGCCCGCGACCGCCTGAGCGCGCTGGGCGTCCCCATGTCCCGGGGCAGGCCGCCGGCTTCGGCGCGTTCGTAGAATTTGCGCCGCACATACCCGGGGTCCATGTGGAACAGCACCCCCCGCAGGGGATCGTATTCCGGGCCGTCCAACATTTCCCGCAATTCTCGCCCCAGCTCGGGAGGGATGGGGACCTCACGGGCGGCGGCGCGATCTTCCGTACCGTTGTTCCCCATGCGCACCCGCAGATTGTCCAGGTCGACGTCGTACCGGTCGTCCAGGGCCAGGACTTCGCCCAGCCGGGCGCCGGTGTGGCGGATGAGGAGAAACACGGCCAGGATGCGTTTTCGCGATACGCGTACGTCTTCCCGTTTGGGCTTGTCGGCCCATTTCCGGAACGTTTCCTCCAACCGGGCCAGGTCCGCCGTGTCCAGATACTTGGTGTCCCGCGGCACGGTGAAAATTCCGGACGGATTGAAGCGGTTGCGCCAGCCCGAGGCTTCCAGTTCCTGAAGAAGAGTTTCCAGTTCGTCTTTCATGCGAGGTCCTTTGCCGGTGCCAAGGGCGATAAATTGGTCATGCTCCGGGGTGGGTATTTATCATAGTCCAAACGGGGAGGAGAACCAACCGCATTCCGGTTGACGGACGCGCGCATCCCGTGCTATGAGTAGTGTCACGTTAATTTTATTTTTCGTGACAGTAAACACTCGCTTCAGGAGGACGGTATGTTCTTCGCCACCGCGGGTATCGAAGTCTCCCCCTGGCTGCCGCCGCTGGTGGCCCTCGTCATCTCCTTCTTCACCTCCATGGGGGGAGTGTCGGGCGCTTTCCTCCTGCTGCCCTTCCAGATGTCCTTTCTCGGATACGTCCACCCTTCCGTGAGCGCCACCAACCAGCTCTTCAACATCGTGGCCATCCCCGCGGGCGTGCTCCGCTACATCCGCGAAGGCCGCATGGTGTGGCCCCTCACCCTGGTCGTCGTCATCGGAACGCTCCCCGGAGTGTTCATCGGGGCCTTCCTGCGCGTGGCCTACCTCCCCAACCCCAAAAACTTCAAGCTTTTCGCCGCACTGGTCCTGCTCTACATCGGCGCCCGCATGGTGCGGGACCTCATTCGCAAGCCGGCCGCCGTGCCCGGAAAATCGTTCAGCGAAAAACGGTTCGAAACACTGATGAAGCAGATGCGAACCAACCGCGAACAAGGCGCCGACGCGAAGCGCACGGTTCTCCCCTCCGTGCGGATACTGAATTGCTCCTTCAGCCGGATCGAATACGAATTCTACGGGGAACGGTTCCAGTTCCCGGTGTGGGGAGTCCTCACCTTAAGCTTCATCGTGGGCATCGTGGGCGGGGTGTACGGCATCGGCGGCGGGGCCATTATCGCCCCCTTCATCGTCTCCTTTTTCCGCCTGCCGGTCTATACCGTGGCCGGCGCGTCCCTCATGGGCACCTTCGTCACCTCCATCGCCGGGGTGGCTTTTTATCAGGCAATCGCCCCCTTCTACCCCACCATGTCCGTGGCACCCGACTGGCTGCTGGGCATCCTCTTCGGCATCGGCGGCATGGTCGGCATGTACCTCGGCGCCCGCTGCCAGAAATTCGTCCCGGCCAAGGTCATCAAGGGCATGCTCGGCGCGATCATCGTGTTCACGGCGATGAAGTACGTGGCGGATTTCCTGGGATGGTGATCGGAGAGACTGATTCGGAACGCGGCGGGGGACCCCCTTTTGACGTATTATATATGGTTTAACCTCTTATAAATAAAGGCGACAGTCCTCTCTTCCTTCATCATGGGCGAAGGGGGTGGAGCTTGAGTTACCTGGCAGCAGATCAATCTAAATCCCGTATATGGGCAGTCCGCGGAGGCTGCATGCGCCCTGCGGGAACCTGCCCCGGAAAGAGGGGCACGGGTAAATCGACAAAGCCCCACCTGTGCGCGTGTCAAATGACTCTCACTACCCGAGAACAGGAGAATGATTATGCTATGATAAAGTCATGACTCACGAAGGTCATGACTCACGTAAGACAGGCGAGGAAACCGATCCCAATAAAGAGCTTGGGTAAGTAAAGGTTTCAGATTTTGTTGTATTTGCGTAAAATGAGAGTGTTTAATCGTTATTCTGGCATCGTTGCGCTAGGGTGTAGTTCTTTTTGCTCAATGCGATAATCGTCAGGGAAGTGGCTTTACGAGGAATGATACAATGAAAAAATTCAGCGCCGGCCCGCTAACGGGATCTCTTTTTTTATTAGTCGCGTTTCTCTGTCTGATCACCGTTTCCGGCTGTGCGTCCCTGCCGAATGTACAAGAAGAGATGGACCATGAACTCTCAAGCTCTGACGAACCGACAAAGATCATGGGGTCTAAAGGAGAGATTTCTTCAAAGTCAGGTAAAGCCATGATCAAACGGCTTGAGAGGCAGGTCGATGCGACTGAACTTCTGCAGCAGCAGGTTCAAGTGATGCAGTCCATCAGTGGGAGCCCTTTAGTGGCCGGCAACAAGGCCACCCTGCTCATTGACGGGAAGGCTACCTACGCGGCGATGTTTGAGGCCATCGAGCGCGCTAAAGATACCATCAATTTCGAAACGTTCATACTTGAAGATGATGAGGTCGGCAAACGATTTTCCGATCTGCTCATCCGGAAGAGTGCTGAAGGCGTACAAGTGAACCTGATTTACGATAGTTTTGGATCGATGTATACGCCGGTCGGTTTTTTTCAGCGATTACGCGATGGTGGGGTTCTCGTGCTTCAATTCAATCCTATGAATCCCGGGAACGTACTCAAGGGAAAGGATTGGGAATTACGCAATCGAGATCATCGTAAGATTCTGGTCATTGACGGCACCATCGCTTTTACCGGCGGAGTCAACATCAGCAGTGTTTATTCCGGAAGCTCAACCGTTCGGTCTCGTGATGAGAAGAAGGATGAACCCTGGAGAGATACAGACGTTCGAATCGAGGGTCCGGCTGTGGCAGAACTCCAAAGGCTATTCATGAACACCTGGGAAAGGCAAAAGGGACCGGCACTGCCCGGCAGGGACTATTTTCCCCATGTGAAGCAAGCCGGAACCACGCTGGTCAGGGTGGTCGGCAGTTTGCCGGGTGAAACGAATCGACTCATATTTATTATGTACATGTCGGCACTCACTCATGCGGAAAACTCAATTTACTTGACTACTGCCTATTTCACACCTGACGAACAAATGATAGAGGCGCTCACCGAAGCTGCAGAGCGCGGCGTTGAGGTGAAGATATTGCTTCCCGGCTACAGTGATTCCAATTTGGTCTTCTACGCAAGCCAATACTACTTTACACGGTTGTTAAAAGCAGGCGTGCAGTTGTTTGAGAAGCGGGGAGGGATGCTGCATGCAAAAACTGCAGTTATCGATGATGTCTGGTCTACTGTCGGATCGAGCAACCTAGACACGGAAAGCCTCCTTACCAATGACGAGGCCAATGTTGTGATCCTCGGCCGGGACTTCGCCGATAGTATGCAAGCAATGTTCGAAAGAGATTTGAAAGAATCCGATCAGATAACTTTGGAAAAATGGGAAAAGCGGTCACTCGAAAATCGCCTGAAGGAATGGTCATCCCATCTGTTAAAACACGTGCTATAATACTACAAGATTAAGTTACTACGATGAATCATGTACGCGTCGGCAACCTTGCGGAAAAGGGGTAAGTTCTTCGTTTGACTCCCGGTTAATGCAGAATTGGATTTCATCAGACTCTTCTATCCCGTGTTTCTGCTCATCAATAACTTGGCTATTATCAAGTTACCCCTGCTGCTTCGCCCCGCGCCATGCCCGTCCTCTTTTCAAGGGCCGCATGCTGCATTTATGTGGGTGCTGCCACACTCAGAGTCAAGAGCAGACCTGGACACTTTCTCAGGCAGTCTCGTGAGAGCTCCGTGACCGGACCGTAAAGAGTGAAGGGTGTCGTGAATTGTGGAATTCTGGAAATTTCAAGAGAATATTTTACGGTGGCGACAGGCTCGCTGTCTCTCCTTTTAAAATGAGGGTTGCAGCGTCTTTCAACTTCGCGGACGGCCTCCGCCACTCGGGGAGAAGTGAATCCGGTTCATCGCCACTCCTCGTCTGGGCGACCGGCTCTATTGGTGAGGATAGGATATGCATAAAATCTACAGGACCGTTTTCTGGGTCCTTCTCGTTTCTTCGTTTTTTTTCCTTCTCATGCGCGCGGAGGCGCAAAGCAACCAGGGGGAAGATCTGCAGCAAGTGATCACCAATCTGATCGATGCGGTTGCACAATCGGATTTAACCTTCATCAGGAACGGGGAAAGCCATTCGAGCGTCGAGGCTGCCGCTCACATCAGGAGAAAGTATGAGTATTTCCGGGACCGGATAAAAAACCCCCAGGATTTCATCCGTCTTTGTGCAACAAAGAGTCTTATCTCGGACAAGGCGTATGAGGTGGATACTCCGCAAGGGAGAATCACCGTGGCAAAATGGCTCGAGCAGATACTCGCGGGGTATTTGAAAAATCAGAACCCCCTTTGACGCTTTGTCGAACTTCTTTGGAACCTGCGGCAGGAATCGGATTTCCCTCGTGCTCCCCGAATTCCGCCAATACGGGAAAGCGGAAAAAAAGGGAGCCTAAGGGAACATTGTCAGCGCGTGTTCCATTTCCTCGACGGTAATGCCGTTGGTCGATCCGCGGAAGGACTCCAAAGCCTTTCGGGCCGCCGAACCTCCGATCCGACCCAGAGCCCAACCGCACATGGATTTCACCCGTTCGTCATCGTTCTCCTGGAAGGCCCGCACCGGCACGAATAATTCCCGCAATTCCTCGCGGTCCTTTACTTTTCCGTTTTCGTACGAAAAATGAAACACAGAACCTTATGCTGATACGTGTCCACACCGCCAAGCAAACGGAGGCCGGGCATGAACAGAAATAAGTAATCGGATTTGATCGTTGCGCTCCCGCTGGTACTGGCGTTGGTCTTGCTGGCGCCGATGAAACTCTTGGCGGCCGACAGCTACCTCGAAGCGGGCAAAACCTATCACATCGAATTCCCGTAGATGACTTGCGACGTACTCGTCTTGTCGGAACCGTTTGATCTCGGGTGGATGAGAGTCAGGGCCCTGGACGGCGCGTCAAAGTTTTCACGAATGCTCGGCGAGAACATGATCAGGCTTGCAGATACGGTCGAGAATTGCCGGCTCCCACCTTTATCTCTTTGTAGTGGATGCCGTGAACTAACGCGCCTGCGCAGGCGACGCCAAGCGAATACTGGTTTGGAGCTACATAAGACTTGAGGGTCAAGTGCGAAACGTTATTAATACCGGGCGCCTGTGTGTCGTCCAATCTGAAGCTCCTTAAAGCCATTTGAATGACTCATCAAGTAACATAAAAAATTCGTAATTCATCGTTTACAACACTAGAGGAAGTCGGCCAAGATAGAGAAACAACTTAACATATAAAATATAAATAATATTATATCTATAATTTAGTCAAAATTATCCTACATCAGGTTATTATTAAAACTTCTGCTTCAAATCGATCGGTCCTAACCTAGCGAATAAAATGCTCAATGCGGAGCGGTCTTGGCCAAGTTTACTTTACTCGCTAAACGCTTTCCTTCCCCCGCACGTCAGATTCAATAAACCCGTTCGCCGAGCGCCATGGGGGGCATGGTTCAGCGCATCGGACTTTTCAGAATTGATTCCCCATCCATTTTATGAATATGATAGAAAGAAAGAAGCGTATTCGTTCGAACTTTAACCGAGAGTAACCATTATGGGGTCTGACCGGTCAAAACGAAAAATGAGCGCCATTCTCAGTGCCGACGTGAAGGGCTACAGCCTTTTGATGAGTCAGGACGAGAAGGCGACCATTCGCACGTTGAAGGAATATAAGTCGATCATCGCAAAATGTGTAAAGAAGGCTCAGGGGCGCGTGGTCGATTCGCCCGGCGACAACATGCTGGCCGAATTCGGGTCCGTCGTCGACGCGGTGCAGTGCGCACTGGAGGCACAGGAGGAACTGAAGCAGCAGAACAGCGAACTGCCCGAACCCAACCGGATGGCCTTCCGCATGGGAGTAAACCTCGGCGACGTGATTGAGGACAGGCGTAGAATCTACGGCGACGGGGTGAACATCGCCGCCCGCATCGAAGGTCTGGCCGAAGCCGGAGGCGTGTGCATATCGGGAACGGCCTACGATCACGTGAAAAACAAGCTGGCCGCGGATTTCGAATACCTGGGCGAACAGACGGTCAAGAACATGCCCGAACCGATCCGGGCCTACCGGGTGACCGCGCAGGACGACGCTTCGTCCGGAATGCCCGTCGAAGTGGAGGTCGGGGAAAAGCCGTCCATCGCCATCCTGCCGTTCGTGAACATGAGCGGCGACGCCGAGCAGGATTACTTCAGCGACGGCCTCACCGAGGACCTGATCACCGATCTGTCCAAAATGGGGGCGCTGTTCGTCATCGCCCGCAATTCCGTGTTCACCTACAAGGGCCGGGCGGTGAAGGTGCAGCAGATCGGCCGGGAACTGGGCGTCCGGTACGTGGTCGAAGGAAGCGTGCGCCGGGCCGGAGATCGGGTGCGGGTCACCGCTCAGTTGGTGGACGCTTCCACCGGCGGGCACATCTGGGCCGAACGGTACGACCGCGAATTGAAGGACATCTTCGACCTGCAGGACGAACTCACGCGGCAGATCGTGGGGGCGCTCCGGGTGAAGGTCATCGAAATGGAGCAGACGCGGGTGCTGCACAAGGATACCGGCAGCCTGAACGCTTTCGAATGCGTGTTGCGCGGCAGGTACCATTCGCACCAGTTCACCAGGGAAGGTTCTCTCCAGGCGCGGGCTTTCTACGAAAAAGCCATCGAACTGGACCCGCGGTACGCTCCCGCCTACGCCGGGCTGGGCTTCTGCTACTTTTCCGAGTGGTCGAACCAGTGGAACGATGATGCGTCGGCGCTGGACAAGGCGCTCGAACTGGG
Source organism: uncultured delta proteobacterium (assembly GCA_963826125.1). Taxonomy (GTDB): domain Bacteria; phylum Desulfobacterota; class Desulfarculia; order JACQYL01; family CAWGVV01; genus CAWGVV01. The sequence goes on from CAWGVV010000002.1 coordinate 1,289,047, forward strand.
TGAAAAGGCGGTGGGGCTGGACGACACACTGGCGGTCGCCCACAGCCTGCTGGGCCACGCCTACCTGTGGAAAAAACAGTTCGAACAAGCGGTTCGGGAAGAGCAGCGGGCAATAGCCCTGAATCCCACTGACGCGGATAATTTCGCCAACTATGCCGAAGTACTGGTGTGGGTGGGGGGAAGGGCGGAAGAGGCGGTGGAAATGGTGAAAAAGGCCATGCGGTTGAACCCCCTCTACCCGGTGCACTACCTTTACACGCTGGGCTACGCATATATTCTCCAAGGAAAGGCCGAGGAGTCCATCGCCACCCTGAAGAAGGCCATCGACTGGAATCCCGAGTTCGTGGGAAGCCGGATGCTGCTGGCCGCAGCGTACAGCGAAATCGAACGCATGGACGAAGCACAGTTCCAGGTGCGGGAAATCCTCCGCGTGAATCCGGGAATGTCGTTGGATATCTGGAAGGAGCGGCTTCCCTTCAGAAACGACGCAACGTTGACCCATTTCACCGATGCGCTGGCCCGGGCCGGGTTGAAGTAACGCACGGAACGGCTCGGCGACGAAAGCGGATTTCTCGCTTCGCTCGAGATGACAAGCTTATACGTGCCGGGGAAGTAATTCCCCCGACCGGTGTGCCATTTCGAGCGGAGCGCGGAGAAAAACCTCACCTGCCGGACAGTGTCCGCCGACGTTCTCCTTCCGATGAGGCGCCACCCATTGCCTATTGACTAGCCCCGTCCGTTGTTTTACCCTTCCGTGGGGTCGTTGTGGCCTTTCGGCGGCGACCGCAAACGAAAAAAGGAGAAAAACGATGCAGGTGACACCGCATGTTCACGCAGTGAGAATTTCCTTCCGACTCCAGGCGGGACCTGGCAAGACCATAGAAAGATTCGTCTACGCGTACATCGTCTTCGGCCAGAAAATTTACCTGATCGACTGTGGGGTAAAAGGATCGAGTACCCAGTTGCTCGATTACATCCGGCAAGCCGGACGCGATCCACGGGACATCGCCATAGTGCTCCTCACCCACGCCCATCCCGATCACATGGGGGGGCTGCTGGAACTGAAAAATGCAACGGGTTGCCGCGTGGCCGCCCATTCCGGCGACGTTCCCTGGGTGGAGGACGTGGACCGGCAGAATAGGGAACGGACCATACCCAACTTTGGCGAACTGGTGGAGGGCAACGTGAAGGTGGATACCCTCCTGCAGGACGGGGACCGCATCGACCTGGGCGACGGATCGTTCCTGGAAGTGCGCCATACGCCGGGGCATTCCGCCGGACACCTCTGTTTTCTCTATCCGAAAGAGGGAGTACTGTTTTCCGGAGACGCCGTCCCTTTCAAGGGAGCCGTTCCCATCTACGACGAAGTGGATGGTTCGCTCGACACACTGGAAACCATCCGGAATATGAAAGGTTGGAACATCATCCTTTCTTCGTGGGACGAACCCCGACGGGGCGAAGAAATCGCGCCTTTGCTGGATAGCGCCGCCCAGTACATCCGGGATATCCACGGAATGGTCGGTGAAGAGTTGAACCGGGCTCCGGAACTCAAGGCCGAAGAGCTGTCCGAACGGGTCCTGTCGCGTTTGGGGCTCGCCGACGCGGCGCGGGTTCCCATCGTGGTCCGTACCATCCGGGCGCACATGAATGCCCGCAACGTCCGGTTCTCGTGACCACCCTTCGGCGAACGATTCCATGCTATCATGGTGTTTTAACGAATCGTCGGTCGGCCGATCGCGGAGCGTATGGACGCAATTAAATTCAGGCTGAAGGTATTCATCCTCATTCTGCTGGTCATCATCGGGCTGGGCACGGTGGGCCTCGCCCGGATCGAACACATTTCCACACTCGATTCGTTCTACTTCTGCGTCGTGACCATCGCCACGGTCGGCTACGGCGACATTCATCCACTCACCGCCACCGGGAAGATGATGTCCCTGCTCCTGATCGTCACGGGGGTGGGGACGTTTCTGGGTCTCATCGCCAACCTGACGGAGATGATGCTCAGCAAGCGGGAGCGGGAACAGAAAATGAAGAAGCTCCACGTCATCGTGGGAGTCTTCTTCAGCGAATTCGGCACCGCCTTTCTCCGCTCCCTCTCGGGGATCGACGCCGACGTGGAAGATATCCGCAGCCGGCTCATCATAAAGGGCACCTGGCTGGATAAGGACTTTTTCCAGGCCGGGAAGCGACTGAGCGTGGATTCGCATCTGCTCGTCATGGACAATGTCGATCTTCCGGCCATGCGGGATCATCTGCAGGAAAAAAGCGTCCTCGTCCTGCGGTTGCTGGAAAACCCGTATCTGCTGGAACATGAATCGTTCACCGAACTGCTGAGGGCCATTCTTCATCTGAAAGAGGAACTGGTCAGCCGGAAAAACCTGGCCGGCCTGCCCCATTCGGACCGGATGCATCTGGCGGGGGACATCAGGAGGGTCTACGGATTTCTCATCCCCGAATGGCTCGAATACATGCGCTACCTCAAGAACAACTACCCCTACCTCTTCTCCCTGGCCGTCCGGCTGAACCCTTTCGATCCCGAAGCCACCGTCGAAGTGACGTGAACGGAAGGGTGCATCCGGAGTTGCCCGCCCGCAAAGCGCTTGACAAGACAAGGCGATGTTCTTCAGCATGCAGGGAAAGGTCCCACAATACCGTTCGTCGGGGCCGCCGTTCCGGCGGGTCCGAAACCGCTGTATGAAAACCGGCCGTGATCGGCTCGGTTATCCCAATCGACAAAGGAGTTCCCGTATGTCTCCGGACGAAATGCGCCGTCAGGCGATCGAGCTGTTCCTGAAGCGTTTTCACTGAGGTCAGGCCGTGCTGGCCGTGGGCCAGCGGATGTTGGGCAAAGACGATCCTTCCCTTGTTCGGGCGGTCGGCGCTTTCGGCGGCGGGATCGCCAGTTCCGGAAACGTGTGCGGCGCCATGCTGGGCGGTGTGGCTTTTCTTTCCAGCCTCTTCAGCAAATCCACCACCGATGAGGCGGATTCGCCGCTCATGTGGAAGCTGAGTTCCCGGTTCACCCGGAAATTCCGCGAAATCACCGAGGAGCACGGCGGTATCAATTGCAGCGAAATCGCACGGATCGACTGGCGCGACAAGGAAAAGGTGAAAAAATTCTACAACGACCCCGAAAGCAGAAGAAGCGTCTGCGTCCAGGTCGTCGGAGACGCCGCCTACGCCTTGGGGGAGATCCTGCTGGAAAATCCGACGGCTTGATCGATCGTCACCACGCAGCAGGTGGCGCTTTCATGGAGTGATCCTTCCAAAGGGCCGTATTTTTTCCCGCGGAAGCGTGGAAGGACATCCGGCGGCAAGGCGATGTTCCTCACCGTTTTTATCGGAAAAGGGGGGTTTCAGCCATGTCGGGTCGCAGTGTCCGCTTCATGTGCATCGTTTTTGTTCTTGCGGGCGCGGTTTTCCACACCCCCGCTTCGGCGACGCAAACAACCAGGACCATTGAAGGGGCCTGGCACTTTTCCAGCCCCGAAATGGAAGTATTCGTCGAATTCTCGGCGGACGGAACGTTCCGACAGACAGCCCGAACCAAGACCGAGCAGGAAACCAACACCGGACGTTTCCGGTTCGACGGGCAAACGCTCACACTGATGCCCAGCGGCGCGCCGCAACCGCTGTACCGGCAATGCCGGCTGTTGTCGCCCGATATTCTTGCGATCCAGGACCCCCAAATGGGGGAGATTCGGATGCAAAGAACGAAGGCGACCTCACCGTCCGTGCCCGCGCCGAACCCGCCCGCTCGCCGGGACGCAAGTCCTTACGGTCCGCCACCTTCCGTCCGGAGTAATGCTCCCGCCGCAGCCGCCGGTCAACCCGCAGGCCCGCAGGTTTGGCTGCTGAAGCGAAGCTGGGAACAGAACGAGAAGGCGTTTTCCTACCTCCTCCCCAAAGGGTGGACGGCCACGGGCGGCATCTTCAACGTCAATCCTTTTCAGATGAACGGACCCGGCAACACCGTGAGCCCGAAGCTGGATTTGACCGTGAAATCCGACGAGCGGGGCACGGTATCGCTACGGTGGGTGCCCAGTTGGAACTATGGGGACCTGAGCCAGACTCCGACCGGCTGGGGGGCGTTCCGGCCGGGTATGCAGTATCGGGGAATGCCCTGCCGGGTTCTCCAGACGCCCACGGACTATCTGGGAGACCTCTTGCGCGAGACCCGTCCCCGCGCCGCGGGCGTGAGGGTCGTGGCGACCGACCCCATGCGCGAAATAGTGAAAATCTATGAAGAAAAGTTAGCCCAGACCAACGCCCGGATGCAGCAGATGGGCGTGGGGCCGACCAGGGTCGACGCGGCGACCGTGGTGGTTGAATACACGGAAGACGGCGTAAGCTACCGCGAAGTTCTTTCCACAGGCATTGTCGACGCGCGGGCAAATGCTTTCATGTGGTCCAACGGCGACACGTTCCAACTCCGGGCGCCCGTGGACCGGTTCGACCGCATGAAGCCCCTGCTCGACACCATCCGCCTCAGCAAGGAAATGAACCCCGCCTGGGTCCAGGCGGTAACGAAGGCGGTGGGGGATCGTATCCGGGCCGCCAATGAAACCCAGCAATACATCAACCGGGTGGCAGGCGAAATCGCGGAGAACCGGAGACGGACCAACGCCGAAATCCGTCACCAGGACTGGCTGTTTATTTCCGGACAGGACGAATATCGGAACCCCTTCACCGGAAAGATCGAACGGGACACCAATTACTACCGGTATCGGTGGGTCAACAACGAGGGCGACGTGCTCTACACCGACCAGAACGATTTCGACCCCAACCGCTATGAAGAATACAATACGCGGGAATGGAAGAAGACCCCGGTGAAGTAGACCGGCGCTCCCCTTTCAGTTCCCGGTGCGGAGAGGACAGGAGGTGACGGAAAGCGAATCGTTCGTTCAGACAGCGTCACATACGGCGGAAAAACTCAATCTGCCAAAGGGGGTGTTTGCTTTCATTTCGAGGACGTGGGAGCCACCCGATAAATGGGCATCAAACAATTGAAAAGTGCGGATATGTCCTTAACGATTGCTCCGCCCTTCGACAGCGCTTCCTCCTTGATTATCACCTTCTCTATGCGCAGATCGATTCGTTTCACGTCGGAGAGTGGAACCATAAAGGCTGAGAGCGACTTCAGCTTGCTGCGCGTTTCGTCTTCTTCCAGTTCCCAGTTTGAATCAGCTGCGTTAATCCGCTGCACGAACGCATTTTTCGAAGCGTCGTGAATGGTGAGATCGTGGTCTAGCGCCATTTTTCTCAGCCAGTTCTCGTTTTCCTTTTTCGAGAGCCAGGCGTTGAAGTTATCCCATCCTTCAGCTTTGTTCTTCTTATCGGAGGCAGAGGAAAACTGGACGGATATACCGTAATACAGGTCATCGTGGTTAACTCGCGCAAAGAAAGCGATGCCGGAATAAGCATCTTTTTTGTTGTGTCGTTTGATATCCATCCATTGTACTTCGGGCTGCGCCGACACGGCCCAGGAATTAAATTCCAGTTTTCCCGAACGGAGTCCTCGTATAACAGGGTTTCCAATATCGGTTCTTCCGCGCCACGTTGTGCTTTTGGAACTGTTCTTGAAATCGCTTTCCTTGAATCCTCCAAAATTGGCCGATAATTCTTGTCTCAGTTTTTCGGTATTCTTTATTTTTTCAACTTCTCTTTCTTTTGTTATTCTATCGATTATTTTCCTCTGCATTACCATGGAAGTATCGATTTCCGCGCCGTCATTCCAACGAATAACCATATTTTCATCATGAACGGAAACCACCGTAAAGAGCCCTTTCATATTTTCATAGGTCGACCCGACTTCAAATTTCAGATCATCATCCATATTTCCTCCTTAAAAGGTCCCATTGTTGTTTGTTTCATCAGCGTAACGAGATCGTGATCTCATTTCATTTGTGATCGGAATCAATGGTTCATCTTCATCGTACCGATCGTATTGAGCAAAAAATCCCTGGCCGTTTCCGAAACGGTGAATTATTTTTAGAGCAGACAAATAATCACATTTTATATTGTATTTGCTATCATAAACATTGTCAAGCAAACCCCAAGAGTCATCATCATGGATAACCCTTAAATGGTCCACCTAGCCGTAACTATGAGTAACTTAACTAAATTCTTCTTCAAGGAAATACTTGTCTCTTTGTTGTGGCACCACATATTTCCGAAAGGGAAATGAAGGAAACAAATGCCGTTAATTTAAAGAAACAATAATGAGATGATCGGTAATAAAACAAATTCATGGGGTCAATAATTCGTCGGTCGTCATGTTGTCGGTTTCTTACCGACGTTGTCCGCATTTTTCTTTCGAGCACGTTTCCCGGTAACCCCCGCAACGATTCCAAAACAGGGTCCTAACCTTTTCCTCTTTTTTCCCCAACGAACCCCAATCAATCGCGCGATACCTTCCCGACGATCCGGGACGGTACGACATCCTCACATTCAGTGCCCTCCGATCACGCGGGTGATCGGCACGCTTATGGGGCACGCCGGAAGGATGTCGTCGGGGATTTTTTACTTATTCATTAAACGAAGGGGAAAAGATGATGAAGAAAAGCAGGTTCTTGGTAGTGGCGCGGATGATCGCGGTGTGTGCGCTGCTCGTCGCCTTCAGCGGCGCGACCGCCATGGCGGCCTCGCCATTCAACAAATCCGGCGGCAGCAGTACCAGCGGAGTCAAGTACGTATTCTTCTTCCTGGGTGACGGCATGGCTTCCGTGCAGATCGACGCGACGGAAACGTATCAGGCTTCCCTCGTCAATCCCAGCGACACGGCCGGCGGAATCAAGAAGGTGCACCTCGACATGACGCAGTTCCCCGTACTGGGAATCTGCACCACCTACGACTACGGCCGTCAGATCACCGACTCCGCCTCGGCGGGGACCGCGTTTTCCTGCGGAATGAAGACCAAAGACGGCGTCATCGCCATGGACCCGGCAGGCAAGGTCGCCTATACCTCCATCGCCAAGCTGGCCAAGTCCAAGGGCATGAAGGTCGGCATCATTTCCAGCGTGTCCATCGACCATGCCACGCCCGCCGTCTACTATGCCAATCAGCCCAGCCGCAACAGCTACCATGATATCGCCATGCAGATTCCCGCCAGCGAGTTCGACTATTTCGGCGGCGGCGGTTTCAAAGCTCCCGATGGACCCGACGGCAACGTGTTCGACGCCCTTACGGCGGCCGGTTACAGCATTGCTACCACCCGCGACCAGTTGAATGCGCTGGCTCCCGGAACCAAGGCGGTTGCTTACAACAACGTCCTGGACAGCAGCAAGGCCCTCTACTATGACATGGACCGCCCCGCGGACCACATCTCCCTGCGCGAATTCACGGCCAAGGGGATCGAACTTCTGGATAACCCCAGCGGCTTCTTCATGATGGTGGAAGGCGGCAAGATCGACTGGGCCTGCCACGCCAACGACGCCAAGGCGACCCTCACCGACGTTATCGCCTTCGACGACGCCGTACAGGAAGCCATCAACTTCATGGCCAAACATCCCAATGAAACCCTCATCGTGGTCACCGGCGACCATGAAACCGGCGGTATGACTATCGGCTTCGCCGGAACGCAGTACGACACGGCGTTCGAACTCCTGAAGAACCAGACCAAGTCTTTTGACGCCTTTACCGCGGACTTCAAAGAATACAAGAAGACCTCCTCCTGGGCCGGCGAACAGGACAACATCGACGCCACGCTCATCACCATGATCTACGACTCCTTCGGGATTGTCTATCAGGACCTCACCGATTATCAGAAGGAACAGCTGGAAGACTCTTTCGACCGCAGCATGAAGGGTGAAGCCATCAAGGCCGCCGATGAAGATTATCTGCTGTACGGCGGTTATGAACCCCTGGTCGTCACCCTCACGCACCTTCTGGACCAGATGGCCGGTATCGCCTGGACGACCTACGCCCACACCGGAGTGCCGGTTCCCGTTATGGCCAAGGGTGTGGACTCCACCATCTTCGCAGGTTTCTACGACAATACGGACCTGGCCAAGAAGCTGGCCACCGTTATGAACGTGACCTTGAACAACAACTGAGCCCAGCTCTCCTTCATCTCTGGAAAGGGCGGGACCTCCCCGGTGGAGGCCCTGCCCTCTTTTCTTTCTCTCTGCGCTGGTCTACGGCAACAGACCTCCTTTCGGTCCGAAGCTGCAACGACCGCTCTGTTTTCCGGGAAAAACGAACGTATGTGGAACTATTTTCTCCGATTGGCATCTCTGCTCAAGAAACGCGACGTCGGATTTGTCCTTCTCTTCGCAGTCCTCTGCGCGATCCTGGTGTATCTGCCCACGGGTTTTGAAAAAAACGCCCAAAAAGGCAATTACCGGGCCGAAGCCCTGGTCCTGTCCGTGGACGACTCGGACCTGCGCCGTAACGTCATCCTCAAGAGCGGCAGCCAGACCCTGGAAGTCAGGATCCTGGAGGGCGAATTCAAGGGCCGAACGGTAACGGCCTACAATTACCTGAAAGGCAAGCTGGAACTGGACGAAATCTACGCCCCCGGCAACAGGCTGCTGCTCGAATTCAACACCAAGGACGACAAGCCGTGGAGAGCGGTGGCCCGCGGCCGGTACCGGCTGGGGACCGAGGCCCTTCTCATGGCGTCGTTCACCGTGCTGCTGCTGCTGGTCGGAGGCTTCACGGGCGTCAAGGCGTTGCTCTCCTTCGTCTTTACCGCATTGATGCTCTGGAAAGTGCTGGTTCCCCTTTTCCTCAAAGGGTACGATCCCACCTTTATCGCGCTCGGGGTCGCCGCGCTGCTTACCGCTTCCATCAGCTTCCTCATCGGGGGTCTCAACCGCAAGGGACTGGTTACCTTTCTCGGTTCCTTCATGGGTCTGGCCACCACCTGCGCGGTGGCGCTGCTGTTCTCCAAGGGGTTCATGATCCACGGGGCGGTGCGGCCCTTTGCCGAGCAGCTGCTCTATTCGGGCTTCTACTACCTCGACCTGACGAGGATTTTTCTGGCGGGCATTTATATCGCCTCATCCGGCGCGGTAATGGACCTGGCCATGGACGTCTCCGCCTCCATGCACGAACTGAAGGAAAAGCACCCCGACATCTCGCTGAAGGAACACATCGGTTCGGGACTGGCCGTGGGCCGCGCGGTGATCGGCACCATGACCACCACTCTCCTGCTGGCCTATTCCGGAAGCTCCACCTGTATGTTGATGCTCTTCATGGGGCAGGGAGTGCCCCTGGAAAACATTCTGAACATCAATTTCGTGGCGGCGGAAGTGTTCAACACCCTGGTGGGGAGTTTCGGGGTGATCACCGTGGCCCCCTTTACCGCCCTGGTCGGGGGATTCGTCTATGGGCCGTGGAAGGACAAAAAACGCTGACCGCCGCGCGTATTCAGCCGGGCGGGCCTGCCGGAAGCCGCTCACCTTCCCGTAATGGTACCATTGTCCAAGTCAAGAGGGATGGAGTTCCGGGTTAAAGGGTTTGCCGGATTTAAGGACACCGAAGACGACATGAACGAGTTTACGCATCATGGCGCCGATGATGACCAAGGGTGGCTTCCGTGCTGCGGTCAGGTGCTTCGGGGGCACCCGAGTAAAGCAATTACTCTTTCACAATACAAGGATGGGTAGAGCGCAGCGAAACCCATCAAATCCTTTGGCCCCCAACAATTCGGCAAACCCAAGGGCGACCGGCCGGTCGCCCTACCGCCCCCCGCTCATCGCGACCCAAACCCGCCGCTTCTTGTCTCCCCGTCAATTTATCTCCCCCTTTTTGGGCTTCTTCTCCGCATCTTCCCGTTTCTTTGAACACGGGTTGAGTTTTCTTCATGTTAAGCTCATAATAGTCCACTGTATACAAATAGGCCCGGACCCACCTATTGTGATCAACGAACACGACAAGGGAGAGAAAAACCATGCCCACGAAATTGATCGACAAAACCCCCTCCGCGTACGAATACCCGCTGCTCATCAAGAACATCCTGAAAACACCTCTGATTCACGCGCCGCAACAGGAAATCGTCTACGGTGACAAGCGATACAATTACGTTACGCTGGCGGACCGTATCGGGCGGTTGGCGAACCTGTTGGAATCCATCGGGGTAACCGCCGGGAGCACCGTGGCCATGATGGACTGGGACAGCAACCGGTATCTGGAATGCTTTTACGCGGTGCCCATGATGGGGGCCATCCTGCACACGGTCAACATCCGCCTCTCCCCGGAACAGCTCCTCTATACCATCAACCACGCCGAGGACGACGTGATCCTCGTGAACGCCGACTTCCTGCCCGTGGTGGAAAGCCTCAGGAAAGAAATGAAGACGGTCAAGAAGATCGTCGTCCTGACCGACACCGGGGCGGTGCCCGCGACCGGGCTGGAAATCGCCGGCGAATACGAACAGTTGCTGGCGAAGCAGTCGGGGAAGTACGATTTCCCGGATTTCGACGAGAACTCCAAGGCCACCACGTTCTACACCACCGGAACGACGGGACTGCCCAAGGGGGTGTACTTCAGCCACCGCCAACTGGTGCTCCACACCCTGGCCTCCATGGGTTCAATGGCCGGCGTGGCCTGCCAGGGAGGTTTCACCGCCGAGGACGTCTACATGCCGCTCACCCCCATGTTTCACGTCCATGCCTGGGGGCTCCCCTATCTGGCGACGCTCCTGGGGGTAAAGCAGGTGTATCCCGGCCGCTACGTGCCGGACACCATTCTGAAGCTGGTGAACGATGAAAAGGTCACCTTCTCCCACTGCGTGCCCACCATTCTGCACATGCTGCTGTCCACTCCGTCGGTCGACCAGGTGGACCTTTCCAAATGGAAGGTGATCATCGGCGGGTCGGCACTCCCCAAGGGGCTGTGCAAAAAGGCCATGGAGAAGGGAATCAACGTGGTTACGGGCTACGGAATGTCGGAAACCTGCCCGGTGCTGACCATCGCCCACCTGAAACCGGGCATGCTCTGCTGCGGCATCGACGAACAGACGGGAATCCGGTGCCGGACCGGCCTCCCGGTTCCCCTGGTGGACCTCAAGGTAGTCGATCCCGACGGGAAGGAACTGCCGCACGACGGAATCAGCGTCGGGGAGGTAGTGGTAAGGGCCCCGTGGCTCACGCAGGGGTATTTCCGGGAGCCCGAGCGGTCGGAGGAACTGTGGCAGGGCGGCTATCTGCACACCGCGGACATCGGCTTCATCGATCCGGAAGGGTATCTGCAGGTGACCGACCGCGTCAAGGACGTGATAAAGACCGGCGGGGAATGGATTTCTTCCCTCCAGATCGAAGACATCCTCACCCAGCATCCGGCGGTGAGCGAAGCGGCGGCGGTGGGTGTTGCCGACGATAAATGGGGAGAACGCCCCTTGGCCATGGTGGTGCTGAGGCAGGAATCCCGGGGCAAGGTTACCGAGGATGAACTCAAGGGGTTCTTCAAGGACTACGTGGAACGGGGCGTCATTTCCAAGTGGGGAGTACCCGACCGGTTGATCTTCACGGACGCTATTCCAAAGACGAGCGTCGGCAAGCTGAACAAGAAGGAGATACGGAAGCAGTACGCCGGATAACGGAACGATCGCGTTTCCGGGTAGCCGGGAGAGCCGCCGCCGTTACGACGGCCGGCGGCCTCGCATATGCCGTTCACGCAGTCGACGGGCTTTGGTGTCCGCTTCCACGAGGCGGCATCGGGCATCGCCTGTTATGGAGGAAGCCCTCGAAAGCCTCGACATACGGCAGAGCTACCCGAACGGGACAACGGCAACCGCCCGTCAGGATTTGACGGCGCTTGCCGTATGCACTGCTTTCCACGCCAGGCTGAACAAGGCTCGCAAGGAGGAGGCGACCCTCCTGCTCGGCATCAGCCGGGTCACCCAGTGGGACCGGCTGAAGAACTACGGGATCGAAACGCCGTCCGAACGAAATCCGGTTCACGCATGGAAAGAGACGGCCGCCCGGCGGGATGGCCGGGTTTTCCTCAGCGCGGAGAAGGATGCCAATCGGGCCGCCCCTGCTTATAGGTGTAACTGGCCGGCTCGGTCCCCAGCACTTCACGAACCAGATCGGCGGCCGCGATCAAACGGCCGAAATCCACTCCGGTGGGGACTCCCACCTCTTCCATCATGTTGACCAAGTCTTCAGTGGGGACGTTGCCCATGGCGCCGACGGCCGTTGGGCACCCCCCCAGCCCGCCGACGGAACTGTCGAAGACCCGGCAGCCGGCCTGGTAGGCGGCCATGGCATTGGCCAGTCCGAGCCCCCGGCTGTTGTGGAAGTGGGCGGCCAGGGCCGGCCCCGCAATCTTGGCCGACAATGCTTCGAATGTTTCCACCACCTGGCGGGGATTGGCCATCCCCGTGGTATCGCCCAGGGACACCTCGTGGACGCCCAAGTCGCCATAGGATCGAACGATGTCCGCAACCCTGTCCAGGGGAATCGCTCCCTCGTACGGACAACCGAAAGCGGTGACCACGTATCCCCGGACCGCTTTACCGGCCTGAAGCGCCATGGCGGCGATTTCCGAAAACCCGTGCAGGGAATCCGCGATGGACATGCCCACGTTTTTCCGGTTATGGGTTTCGCTGGCCGATACGAAAAGAGCGAGTTCGTCGATGGCCGTCTCGACGGCTCTTTGACAGCCCTTTACGTTGGGGACCAAGGCGCTGTAGGTAACTCCGGGCTTCTTCGCGATCTTCCCTATCACCTCCACGGCGTCGCTCAGATGAGGAATCATTTTGGGATGGACAAAGGAGGTGACCTCGATGCGCTTCAGCCCGGTTGACGATAAACGATTTATGAGTTCAACCTTCTTCCCGGTGGGGAAGAAGACCGATTCGTATTGCAGCCCGTCCCTGGGGCCGACTTCCACGATAACAACCGGGTCGTTTTTCATGGCATGCTCTCTTGAGGGGGGGAGTTGTTCATCTCTACGCCTCTGTCAGGAGATTTTTTCATCCCGCCAATCCGGTTTCTCCCCGAAAAAACCGAGCAAGCCGGAGATTTCCCGAGCGGCCTTCTTCACCTCCGGGCCGAAACGAGCCAGCGCCTCCTTGAGGTCATACCGCATGAGCGGAAACGCCACATTGAGGGCGGCGACGGCTTCTCCCGAGTGGTTCAGAATGGGAGCGGCCACCGCGCACAAGCCTTTTTCCAGTTCCTCGAGATTGTAGGACAAACCTTCCCGCCGGATGGTTTCCAGTTCTTGGAGGAATTCTCCGCGGTTGGAGATGGTCTGGGGAGTTTTTTGTTCAAAGAGTATCCTGTCCAGAATGGGCGTCAGTCTGCTTTCGCGCAAATGGGACAGAATGGCCTTTCCCATACACGTGCAATGGGCCGGGAGCCGATCCCCGATACGGTGCTGCGTGCTGACGATGTGGCCCGCCTCGAGACGTTCGACGAAGACAATTTCGGTACCGTCCAGGACCGAGATGTTGATCGTCTCCTGGGTGAGGTCCTTCAATTTCCGCATGTAGGGCAGGGCGAGTTCGCGCAGAGAGATGGTGTTCCTCGCCGCCGCGCCCAAGGAAATGTTACGGGGTCCCAGCCGGTAGTATTTGCTGTCCGGTTCCTGCTCCACAAACCCGAAAAGGTGCAGGGTTTTGAGCAAACGGAAACAGGTGGTCTTGTTCAAACCGGACGATTTCGTCAGCTCGTCCAGGCTCACGCCGTTTTTTTCCCTACTCAAGAGGATGAGCAGGTTGAGCCCCTTTTCGAGTGATTTCACCCTGTCGTTGTCCGATGGTGACAAAGCCTACTTCACCGCCCTTCGCACCAGTTCGATGGCTTCGGCCGGCTGCCCGGCCACCCGCACTCCCGCATCCCGGAGGGCCTGGATTTTTGTCTTCATTGCGCCCCGCCCCCCGGCCACGATAGCCCCCGCATGGCCGAGCTTAATCCCTTCGGGCGCGGTATGTCCAGCCAGATAGGCGACAACCGGTTTGGTGATGCGGCCGTCTTTTACCAGTTCGGCCGCCTCTTCTTCCATGGTGCCCCCGATTTCTCCGACCAACAGCACCGCCTCGGTGCCGGGGTCCTGTTCGAAACGCGGAAGGGCGTCGGCGAAACGAAGTCCCACCATGCGATCCCCGCCCACGCCGATACACGTGCTCTGGCCCAGTCCGGCCGCAGTCAGGCGGCTCACCAGTTCATACGTCAGGGTACCGCTGCGGGAAGCCACTCCGATGGGCCCCGGAACGAAGTATCGTGTGGGGACAAACCCCAGGATGGTCTTTTCGGGCGGCGAGATCATTCCCGGTGTGTTGGGGCCGATGATTACCGCGTCGTGCTTTGTCTTCTCCTCCATAATGAGCATGGCGTCGTGGAGCGGGACGTGCTCGGTCACGATCACCAGAAGCTTGATACCGGCGCGGAGGGCTTCCAAAGCCGAGTCCTTGACGCCCTTGGCCGGAATGAAGAGGATGGAGGCGTCGATGCGGTGCGCCCGGCAGGCTTCCGGAACCGAATCGTACACCGGCACGCCCGCCACTTCCTGCCCCCCTGCGCCGGGACGGGTACCGGCCACGACACGCGTGCCGTAGGCCAGCATGTTCTCCGTGTGGTGCCGAGCCGCGCGGCCGGTGATCCCCTGTATCAGAACGTTGGTATCCTTGTGGGCCAGAATGCTCATGAGCGGGCCTCCGTCACCTTAATGGCCTCTTCCACCGCCGCTTCCAGTTCCCGGATGGGCTCCACGCCGATCGTCTCAAGAATCCGCTTGCCTTCCTCCTCCTTATTGCCCGCCATTCTTACCACCACGCGGAACCCCGGTTGCGCCTCAGTAAGGAAATCCTTTATTCCCTCCGCCAGGTGATCGCACCGATTGAGGCCGGCGAAGATGTTGACCAGCACCGTCTTGATGGCCGGGTCGTCCTTGAAGATGTGGAAGGCGTCGTGGATCCCCTTACGGTCCATCTGAGCCGTGTCCAGGAAATTGGCGGGGCGTCCACCCTGCATCCGCATCAGGTCCAGGATGGCCATTGTGATACCCGCGCCGCTGGAGAGAATCCCTATGTCGCCGTCCAATTGCAGGTAGCTCCAGCCCCGTTCCCGAAAATCCGTTTCCCGGTCGAAATCGGCTTGCGTTTGGTTGCGCGGCACGACCAGGTCGGGCTGGCGTCCCAATGCGTCCGGGTCCAGTGACGCCGCACCGTCCAACGCCAGCACGCCGCGTCCGGGAACGTAAGCCATAGGGTTTACCTCCAGCATTTCCAGATCGCGTTCCACGAACAGGCCATACAGGGCCGAAACCGCCTTGCCGAGCTGCTCCGCTTCATCGTTCCGGGAACCCTCGCCCACCAGAAACCCGGCCACCCGCCGTGCCTGTCCGGCCAGCAGGCCGAGGGACGGCGTCACCGGTTCCCTGAGGATCAGTCCGGAATCGACGGCGGCGGTCTCTTCAATTTCGACGCCCCCCGTCCGGCAGGCGAGTATTACCGGCCGACAGTTGGTGTAATCGACCGTTATCCCCACGTACCACTCGTCGGAAAAGGGCACCTTCTCTTCCACCAGGAGCGTGGAGACCGTTTCTCCGTGATGTTCGCTTCCCAAAAGCGAAGCTGCCTCTTCCTCGGCCCGCGCGACCGAATCGGCGAACCGGATCAGACCGGCCTTTCCCCGGGCCTTGGTCAACGTCTGCGCTTTCAGCACCACCGGGCACCCGAGCCGGGCCGCGACGGTCCCGGCTTCCGCCGCGGTGCGCGCCAACCCCGATTGCGGGACGGGTATCCCGGCATTTGAAAGCAGTTCCTTTGTTTCGTATTCATACATCTTCATGGCAAAGCAGTCTCCATACCTGTCAAAGCGAACGTTATTCGAATCCGACGGCACCCGCGTTCGTTCACATCATCATCGACGGGAGCCAAAGAACCAGCCCCGGCCAGATGATGACCATGACCAGCCCCACGATATCCAGCAACATGAATGGAACGGCCCCGCGGATGATGTCGTTGAGGGATACCTCCTTCGGCGCCACCGCCTTCATTACGTAGAGATTCAGGCCCAGCGGGGGAGTGATTTCGGCCAGTTCCATGTTGACCACAAACATGATGCCGAACCAGATGAGGTCGAAGCCCAATGCTTCGACCATGGGGGCGAAGATGGGCACGGTGACCATGATGATGGCAGCGGGGTCCATCACGCAGCCCAGCACGAACAGCATAAGATTTATGCCGACAATCACCATGTAACGGTTGATCTCCAGACCCGTCACCCACGCCACCATGTTCTGGGGAATCTGCAGGAAGCTGAATACGTACCCGAAAGCCGAAGCAGCCACCAGAATCCAGAGAATAAAGCAGGTGGTCCTTGTGGTCTGTTGCAATGCTTCCCGCATGACCGGCCAGTTCAGTTTGCGATAACACAGCCCGATCACAATGGCGGCGAACGCTCCCACCCCGGCCACCTCGCTCGGGGTGACGATGCCGGTATAGAGCGAGCCGAACATGAAAACGGCCAGGCCGAGAAGCGGCAGGATCATCCACATGGAACTGAAGCGGTCGTGCCAGGTTACCCCCCGCATCCTCGGGGCGACTTCGGGTTTGACCACGGCCAGAACCAGGAAGTAGGCCACCCGCCATGCGACCAGGAGGATCCCCGGAATGATGCCCGCAATGAACAACCGGCCGATGGAGGTTTCCGCGATGATGCCGTAGATGATGAGCAGGATACTCGGGGGAATGAGCACGCCCAGTGCCCCCCCTGCCGCTATGGAGCCGGTGGCCAACCGCTTGTCGTAGCCCCGCTCCAACATCTCCGGCACGCACATGCCGCCCACTACCGCAGTGGTGGCGGTGCTTGCGCCGCACACGGCCGCGAACAGGGTGCACCCCATCTGGGATGCGATGGCCAGTCCGGCGGGCAACCCCCCGATCCACTTGTTCAGCATGGAAAAAGCGTCTTTCGCCGCCCCCGAAACGATAATGATCTCGGCCATCAATATGAAGAGCGGCACGGCGACAAGGCTGAATGAATTGATCTTGCCGTAGGCCAGCGTACCGAAGAGAAAGAAGATACGGGGCCCCACGAAAGCGTAGCCGAGCGCCAGGGCGATGAACCCAAGGCTGTGCGCGATGGGTACGCCCATCATCATCAAAAAGAACAGCGCCGCACCGGATAGAAGAAGGGACCAGTACCATTCCATTTCAGCTTACCTTTCCCGACGTCAGCAGGCGCACCTTACGGTAGATTTTTTGTATCAGAATCAGGCACACCAGAAACGCTCCGATGGGAACAAGTACCTGGGAAGGAAAGAGCGGCCAAGCCATTGCCTCCGAAGAGCGGGCGCCCACCTTCCACGATCCCCAGGCCAGCATCCATCCCTGCCAGACGATCATGGCACTCCAGCACAGACAGATGAGATAGATGATCGTATCGGCCCAGACGCGCAATCCGGGGGAGAAACGTGAGTAGAGGAAATCGATGCGGATGTTGGCTTCACTCAATTCGGTGTAGGGAGCGCCGAGATACGTGAGCGCCACCAGCAGGTACCCGCTCAGTTCCAGGGACCAGTCCGAAGGGACATTGAAAAAATAGCGCCCCACGACTTCGCGCAGGATGGCTACCATCATCACCAGGATGAGACTGCCGGACAGCCATCCCGAAATTCCTCCCAGGCGCATCAGCCTGTCTTCTTGCTGCTCGGACCCGGAATGATGAAAAGACATGCGGCCCCCTTCTGCCGTGGGAAAAGGAAAGCCCGGCCTCACGATCCGCACCGTGAGGCCGGCGATTCGATTCCGCTATCGAGCCGAAAATCTTTTTTTGACGATGGCCCTGACCTGCTTCGCTTCCTCGCCGGAATCCTGTTTGGCACAGGTATCGACGAACAGGTCCCAGACATCCTCGGTGGCTTGCCACATCTTGTCCGCTTCCGGCTCGGGCAGCACGAAGAATTCAACGCCGTGCTCCTTGGCGATCTTGGTGATGCGCGCGTCGTCCTCCTCCATGTGCTTGATCCATTTCGGGAAGAGTCCCTTGGCCGTGTCCACGAGGACCTTCTGCAGCTCGGGACTCAGGTTGTTCCATTTGTCCAGATTCATGTACACGAGCACGAAACAGTTGTTCATGATCGGCGGATTGACCACCTCGTCCGCCACTTCCCACATTTTGTAGGTTTCGAGCGAATAGGTGGCCATCAAACCCGCGTCGATGGTTCCGCGCTGCATGGCGGTGTAGTATTCGCCCGCGTGGGTGAATACCGGCGAGCCGCCGATGGCTTTGACCGTCTGCATGAGCATGCCGCCGCCGGCCCGGATTTTCATGCCCTTGAAGTCTTCAAAGGTACGGATTTTTTTTGCCTTTTTTGATACCTGAAAGTTCTCGGGAGCGAAGATGACGGGGAAGAGCACTTTTACCTTGGCACGCTCCTGGTACACCTTATCGATCAGCTTGCCGAGATCGGTATTGAACCACAGGTCGTATACGTCCTGGGGTTTCCTGAAATTCTGGGGAATGGCGCAGATGTCGCCGATGGCGACCTTTCCCGAGTAATAGGAAGGGAACGCGCACAACCCGTCGATTACGCCGTTTGCGAGTCCGTCCAATGCTTCTTGCGCGGGCACCGGTTCGCCGGCCCAGTGCCGCTCGAATTTGATCTTGCCGTTACTCGTCTTTTCCACCTCATCGAGCCACTCACCGATGGTGACGACTCCCAGCCTCGAATGTTTGGTGGGGTAGTTGTTCTGAAACACGAGCGTCACGGTATCGGCTGCCGAGGCCTGGTGAACGTAGGAAACCGCCGCGATTATCACGGCAGCCGACAGAAGAAAAAACGTCCGAGCATGGGCCTTCTTCATGTTTCCCTCCTTGTCCGTTGAATGTCGTATTGGACGCCATGAGTCCGTGGCGTTGCTAAACGGCGTAATACCGGCCGGGAGAAACGAATGTCGGTTGCGAGAATCGGGATAGTAACGTGATGCGTTCGGAGAAGCGCTCAAATTTCATAATCCGGAATGCAATTTCATTTTTATACTACGGCTTTGTATACAGAGTTGTCAAGGTGAAAAGTCGCTGAGCCTCGCCACACGCCGTCGACGTCGGGAACGAAACAATCCCGGACGTGGGGCAAGGCGCTGAAAAATGCCGCTACCCTTTCATTCCGCCATGCGGTCGAAAGCAGGAGCCCGTTATTTTCGAGCGCGTGCGGACCCCAGGTCGCCGCCGGGGGGAAAGGTTGGGAAGACATTTTCGCTGACGGTGAGATGATTGGAGGCGAAAGGCGGAGGTATCTCGAACCGGCGGAACATCGCCGAAAGGCTTCCGCAACGGAACGTATGTGCCTGTCAGGATTTGACGGCGCTTGCCGTATGCATGGCTTTCCACGCCAGGCTGAAAACCACCAGATACAGAATCGCCGCCGCGAAGGCGAGGAGAGTGCCGGTGGCGATTCCCAGCAGGGGATAGAAGAAGAACACCGAGAGCGCGTACACGATCAGCGATCCGATGCCCAGCGGGAAGTTCTTGATGATGGTGTGAACGTACCGACTCCCGTAGGTGAAATGGATGATCACCAACAAGGGGAACAGGTTCACGGGGAAGGCGGAAAAGAGCCCGGCCCAGGTCGATCCCACCAGCTTGGCGATGCCGGTGACGACGAGGATCAGGGAGGCCGCGCAAAGCGCCCGCAGGAGAATGACCCGGAAGTTGATGTCGATGCGTTTCTCCATGGACGTGTTGGGGATGCTCTGGAAGAGACGGTAGAAAAGGAAGATCGACGCTATGGGGAGCGCCACGGCCAGGAAGACGGAAAAGTGGAAAAGGTGGAGGACCCAGGCGACGAGGAGATAGGCCAGGGTGGCGCAGATCGAGGAAAGCAGGATGTTCCACCGTCTGAAATAGCTGGAGGCGCGGTAATATGCGTACACGAACGTCTGGCTGGCAATGAGGCCGACGAGCGTGTAAATACCGCTGTCGGCGGCGAATTGAGGGCTCACCTCGTACCCGTAGAAAAAGAGCGCGATGGCGAGCCCGGTGGGAAATCCGGAGAGCACCCCGGCGACACGGGGTCCGGCATACTCGACCACCAGGGAAAGCCCTATGACCGCCACAATGGAAACAATTGATTTTATCAGGAAAAGCATTTTACCAGCCTTGCACGCCTACCGGCCTGTCGCCGTCGCCGGGTAAGAGATCGCGACGTGCTCCCGCATCAGATACACTCCGCTGCACGCTTCCGCCGATCATTCCGGGTTGCCGGGGCCGACAGCCGACGGGTGGGGTTTGGCCCCCAAACCTCGCTGTATATACCCGTAAAGCGCCGCATCGTCAAAACTCTTTCGGTTTTTATCTGGGCGGCCTTTTGAGAATTTCCTCTTCTTCGCTACTGTTTTAAAAGTGCATGCATCTCGGAAATGTATAAAATATTATGTGATATATTCTAAAATATTTTCCTGTTGACTTCTCATGAGCGCCTTGTTACGGTTGGTGTATACTGACTGAGTTTCTTCACCAATCCTTTTGGAAAGGGAACATGCTCAAGTCCTCCCTCACCGATAAAGCGCATCAGCAGATCAAGCTTTGGATCATCCGCTATCATCTGAGGCCGGGTACGCTCCTGAATGTTAAGGACCTGGCACACGCCCTCAACATGAGCCAGACCCCCGTGCGCGAAGCATTAAGCATGCTCGAGCGGGAACGGCTGATCGAACGTCAACCCAACAAGGGCTATCGGGTAACATCCCTCAACTTGCAAGAGGTTGAGGACACCTACGACGTTCGTATCGCCCTGGAAGTGCTTGCGGCCAAAAAAGCGGCCGCCCGGATGAACGAAGTTGTCCGGAAAAAGCTCTCTTCCATTCTGGAAGAGTTTGTTGAGGTCTCCCAGGCCCAAAACAAAGGACGCATCCTGGAATTGGCGCAGGACTTTCATGTGGTCATTCTCGAGGCCAGCGGCAATCATTCGCTGGTGGAAATGGGCCAGGCCATACTGGACCGTATCTGGATCATTCAGAACATCAATCTCCTCACGACGGATCATCTTTCCAGGGCACATCCGGAACATCTCGAACTGTTTCATGCCCTGGACCGCGGCGATTCTCAAAAAGCCGCTTCGATTATGGAAGAACACATTACCAGCGCCAAGGAATTTGTTCTTTCACGACTGAAAAGCACCGACGACATACTTACCAAAGTGATGATGGGGTTCCTCCCGGCGGAATGGGAAAAGCCGCTGGAAAACCCAGATCTTCAATAAACCCCGGGAGTACGCTCTCCCGGTCCGCACAACCCGCAAGAGGACAACTATATGCGCGCCAAAGCCATGGTGGTGGCGGAGCCAGGTCGTCTCGAATTTCGTGAATTCGAGTTGCGGCCCCCGGCTCCACGGGAACTGCTTATCAAGACGAGGGTCACCTCGGTCTGCGCCACGGACGTGAAGGTGTTCCACGGTCAGGTGAGCGCCGCCCATTTTCCGGTGATCATGGGACATGAGTTCGTCGGCGAGGTCGTGGAAATGGGGGCGGAAGCGGCGGCGCTCTACGGGGTGTCCGTCGGCGAACGTGTCACCCCGGAGCCGTATATCCCCTGCGGCCAATGCGACTGGTGCCGTACGGAGCACCACTATCACAACTGTCCCGACGTGAATACCTACGGGATTTCGCTGTCCTGCGACAAACCACCTCATCTTTTCGGCGGCTACTCGGAATACGTCTACCTGATTCCGGGGTCGAAGCTGCACAAGGCGGCGCCCGCCGCTCCGGACCTGGCGGTGAGTCTCTCCTCGGTCGTCGGCAACGGAGTGCGCTGGGTCAAGACCCTGGGCGAGATGCATGAGGGGCAAAGCCTAGTGATCAGCGGAGCGGGATCGCAGGGGCTCTGCACCCTGGCGGCGGCCCGCGATGCCGGGGTGGGACCCATCGTCATGATGGGGCTGGCCTCGGACAGCGCCCGTTTCGAGCTGGCTCGGGAGTTTGGCGTCGACCACATTGTGGAAGTGGACCGCGTGGACGCGCTGCAGGCGGTTCCCGATCTGATCGGCGGGCCGCCCGATGTGGTGATCGAAACATCGAGCGTGCCGGCGGCCATCCAGACCGCCCTCAAGCTGGTACGGCGCTCCGGCCGCGTGGTCGTCATCGGCCTGTCGGGCGGCAAGCAGACTCCCATTGCCTTTGACGATCTTATCTGGCGTGACGTCACCGTGATGTGCGGCAAGGGACAGGCGGGAAACGTGGTCGATGCGACGCGTCTGATCAATTCCGGCAAGTATCCCTTCGAGAAGATCAACAATTTCCAGTACCGGCTCCAGGACCTGGAACGGGCATTGGCGGATACCGAGCGACCTCCCGCAGGCTTCATCAAGGCGGCGGTAGTGTTCGATTAGCGGGATTTTCCCATTCACCATTAACGGCCAAGCAACAGGAAGGAGGAAGCAACATGGGTAAGAGGTGGTATGTGTCCATTGGGGTCCTGATCGTGGCGCTGACCATGATTGGGAGCAGTACGTTCGCGGCGGACAAGGTCATTACCTGGAAGGGTGAAAGCTGCTTCGGCGTCGCCTCTCCCCTGGGCGTGCACACCATCG
The DNA here is from genome assembly GCA_963826125.1 of uncultured delta proteobacterium. Lineage (GTDB taxonomy): Bacteria > Desulfobacterota > Desulfarculia > JACQYL01 > CAWGVV01 > CAWGVV01. The sequence continues at coordinate 1,311,535 of CAWGVV010000002.1, forward strand.
TCCTCTGGAAGAAGTATGTCGAGGAGATGAGTGGCGGGCGGATGAAGATCACCCTTCACGATGCCGGAGAAATCGTGCCTCCCACCAAGATTTACGATGCGGTGAAGGACGGCATGCTCGATTTCGGCCTGAATACCCCGGCCTGGCAGAAGGGCAAGTATCCGGCGGGTGACCTTTTCTATACGCTGCCCGGCGGCGTCCTGGAGTTCAACGACCTGATCTGCTGGCTCTATGGCGGAGGGGGCAAGGAACTCGAACAGGAAATGTACGGCGACGAACTGATCGTTTTCCCGCTGGGTCTGACCCCGCCGGAAGAAGTATGGACCAAAAAGCCCGTCAAAACGCTGGAAGATCTCAAAGGCATGAAAATACGTTCGGCGGGTTTGAGCATGGAACTCTGGGAAAAACTGGGCTGTTCGGTGGTTCTCCTGCCGGGCGGCGAAGTGCTTCCCGCTCTGCAACGCGGTCTGATCGACGGCGCCGAAATGCTCGAAGCGTCCTACGACCTCAGCCTGGGCTTCCCCGAAGTGTGCAAGTACCGTTTCGGACCGCCCATCCACATGTCCAACAACATCTTCCAATTGCTGGTGAAAACCAAATCGTGGAAGGCGTTGCCCGACGACCTCAAGCAGATTGTGGAAAAAGCCGCTCTGGCCGCATCGATCCAGGGGTACGCAAACTTCTGGCAGGACACGATCAAAGCCAACGAGAAGATAAACGGCATGGGGATCACCACGACCAAACTGTCCAGGGAAGATCAACTGAAGGCTCGCCAGCTCACCTTCGAAATCCTGAACGAAAAGTCCGCCAAGGACCCCTACTTCAAGAAGGTGTGGGATTCGCAGAAGGCGTTTATCGAGAAATACCGGCCTTACTACGATCTTACCAAGTTTGATTTTTAAGTACTACGGTCCTTGAGTATCTGCCGGCCGGGCACTCCTTAGAGACAAGGAGCGCCCGGCACCGCGCACGGAGGCGGTCATGAGTTTGGACAAGTGCATAGACAGGATCAGCAAGTGGACGGGCGCCATTTCCGCCTGGCTGGTCATTCCACTTCTGGCGGTGGTTGTAATCGAGGTGTTCCGCAGACGCGTGTTCAACAGCCCCTCGGACTGGGGGTACGACACCTCGTGGATGCTGTTCTCCGCCCAATTTTTCATCGGGGGTGCCTATACTCTTCTGAACAAGGGGCACATCCGCATCGATATCGTCTACAATACGCTCTCCGAGCGAGCCAAGATGATTTACGATCTATTGATTTACATTATCGTGTTTCTGATCCCGGCTCTCCTCTTTACGTGGTACGGCAGTCTCTTCGCCGCCGAAGCGTGGATGTCGGACGAGCGCCTTTCCACCACCAACTGGCTTTTCCCTTCAGGTCCCTGCAAGACTCTTATACCGTTAGGTTTTTTTCTGATCGCCCTGCAAAGTTTGGCGGAAATCATCCGCATATTCAAGGCGCTGGCTGAAAGGAGAGGGAAATGACACCCGAACAGATTGCCTCGCTCGTCATGATGGCTCTGCTGCTGGTCATGGTAATCGGGGGGGTGCATCTCGCTTTCTCCCTTCTCTTTCTGGCGGTCGCCTTCGGGCTGGTCTACGAAGGGCTCATGATCTTCCCCATGTCGATGCTTTCGTTCGTGGGGACAATGGAAAGTGAAGAACTCATAGCCGTCCCGCTCTTCGTCTTCATGGGATGTATTCTGGAAAGGACCGAGGTGGCCGAGAACGTCTACCAGGCCCTTTACGAACTGTTCGGCCCCATACGCGGCGGACTGGCTTTCGCCACGATAATCACCTGCACCGTCTTTGCGGCCTGTACCGGAGTCATCGCGGCCACGGTTACCACCATGACCCTGCTGGCGGTGCCCTCCATGATGAAACGCGAGTACGATAAAGGGCTTGCGACCGGCGTGGTCTGTGCCGGAGGCAGCCTCGGCATTCTCATCCCGCCGAGCGTCATGCTGGTCATGTACGGCCCCATGGCCAATCTGTCCGTGGCCAAGCTTTTTGCCGCAGCACTCTTCCCGGGAATTCTGCTTTCCGTTTTATACGTCCTGTACATAGGTATCGGATGCTGGTTGAATCCGAAGCTGGCCCCAGCCATTTCGGCGGAAGAAATGCCCAAGCGCGATCGCAAGTTCTGGCTCAAGCTCGGATGGCAGATGCTGCCTTCCTTCTTTTTGATCGTGGCCGTGCTGGGGTCCATCATCGGCGGTGTGGCCTCGCCCACCGAAGCATCGGGCGTGGGGGCCCTGGCGGCGTTGATCCTGGCTGCGTGCTACCGGAAGCTGGACTACAAGAGCATCAAGGATGCCGCCTACACGACCGTCATCGTCACCTCCATGGTCTTTTTCATCATTATTGCCGCCGGGGTGTTCAACTCGGTGTTCCTCTATCTTGGCGGCGGCGAGTTGATCAAGAGCCTGCTCATGGGGCTGCCCTTCGGCCGTTGGTTCGTTCTTTTCGTGATGATGTTCACCCTGTTCGTGGGCGGTTTTTTCATCTCCTGGCAGGGACTCCTCTACATCGTCGTTCCCATCTTTCTGCCGGTTTCGTCCAGCCTGGGATTCGATCCCCTGTGGTTCGCCATTCTGGTCTGCGTGAATCTCCAGATGTCGTTCCTGACGCCGCCTTTTGCCTATTCCATTTTCTTCGTCAAAGGAGCGGCGCCGCCTGAAATAAAAACTTCGGACATCTATCGTGGCGTGATTCCCTTCGTCCTCCTACAGGCCCTGGGAGTAGCCATTTGTATCTTTTTTCCGGAAATCATCATGTGGCTTCCCCGGGTAACCCTCGGCGGTTGATGGCGGGGTGAAACCCGGTTCTTCTTATCGGTCAGGAGAAAACGTATGGGTTGGCAAATAGACCTTTCAGGAAAAAATGGCATCGTAACCGGCGCGGCCAGCGGCATCGGCAAGGCGACGGCGATCCACCTGGCGCGGATGGGAGCGTCCCTGGCGCTGGCGGACATCAGCATGGACGGTTTGACCGCCTGCGTGCAGGAAATCCGGGAAGGCGGTAATTCGAGAGTTATCCCCGTCCGGACCGATGCGGTCGACGAGAACCAGGTGCGAAATGTTGTCGACAAATGCGCGTCCGAATTCGGGACAGTGGATTTCCTGGTGAACAGCCACGGCATCCTGCGCCGCACCGGGTTTCTGGACATGGAACCGTCCGAATGGGACCTCATGATGAACGTGAACCTCCGCAGTTGTTTCCTGTTCTGCAAGGCGGTGCTTCCGCTCATGAAACAACAGGGCGGCGGAGTAATCATCAATGTGGCATCCCTGGCCGGCCGCTCCTCCAGCATTCTGGGCGGAGCCCATTACACCACGGCCAAACACGGCCTCATAGGGCTTTCCCGACATCTGGCGCGCGAGTTCGGACCGTCGGGTATCCGGGTCAACGCGTTCTGCCCGGGAGCCACACTCACCCCGATGACCGTCACCGTCACGCCGCAGGAAGAAATCGACCGTGTGACCGGCAACATCCCGCGCGGCCGCTGGGCGAGCCCCGAGGAGCATGCCTGGGTCATCGGATTCCTGCTCAGCGATGCGGCGGTGAACATCACCGGAGCCGCTATCGACTCCAATGGAGGATCATTGATGGTTTGACGTTTTTCCGCGCAACAAGGCGCGGCAGGGCAGTCTCCACTTTTCAGCAGGAGAAGGAATCGTGAAAGCGACGTATCAGCAGGGTACCGTCACGAAGATGGTGATCATCAGGGTCCATCCGGGCGCCGATATCACCGAACAAATCATCGAGATATGCAGGAATCTCGGAATCACCAGCGGCTGCATCACGTCCTGCATCGGCAGCTTTCAGCGTGCATCGTTTATGGTTGCGGTCCCCATGCCAAACAAAATAGGGGCAGGCTACAGCGACCCCATTGTCATGGAGGGACCGATCGAACTGGTTACGGCGCAAGGTTTCATCGGCACTGACGACGAGGGCGAATACTTCGTCCATCTGCACGGTATGCTGAGCGACGGCAAGGGAAATGCTTTTGGGGGCCACCTGGTCAAAGGCGCGTGTCCTATCCTGGTCACCTGCGAAATCATGATCAGCGTGGTTGAGGGGCTGCGCCTCGCGCGTAAGTACAATCCGGAAGTGGAGCTGAATATCCTCAGTCCCGCCGGGTTGTAATGAAACGAGGCCATTCGTAGCAGGAAAACTCACTAAGGGAGACGTATATGTCCACAGACGATAAGACCCTGTTGGCCATGTACCGCACCATGGTTACCGTACGCATGTTCGAAACCATGGCAGGCGAGTATTTTGCGGCCGGGCAGATCCCCGGCTTCATCCATTTGTCCATCGGTCAGGAAGGTTCCAGCGTGGGGGTGTGCTCCTGCCTGCGGCCGGACGACTACGTGGCAACCACCCATCGCGGACACGGTCATATGATCGCCAAGGGGGCGGACCTCAACCGCATGGTGGCTGAACTTTTTGGAAAGGCGACAGGATATTGCAAGGGAAAGGGCGGCTCCATGCACATCGCCGACTTTTCCATAGGCATACTGGGAGCCAACGGCGTGGTGGCGGGCGGTCTGCCGCTCATCGCCGGAGCGGGACTCTCCATCAAACTCCGCAAGACGGATCAAGTGGCCGTGGTCTTTTTTGGAGATGGGGCCTCCAACCGCGGTCCGGTACACGAAGCGATGAACATGGCTTCCATCTGGAAGCTGCCGATACTCTTCGTAGTGGAAAACAACCAGTGGGCATCCACCACGCCGCAGAGCTATGCCTGCTCCATCCGGGACATTTGCGGACGGGCCGCAGGTTACGGCATGCCGGGAGTCAGCGTGGACGGGAACGACGTTGTCGCCGTGCGTGAAGCGACCACGGAAGCGGTGAATCGGGCACGGAAGGGCGAAGGTCCGACCATGATCGAGAACAGGACCTACCGCATACGCGGGCATTTCGAGGGAGACCCTCAGAAGTACCGCGACCAGGCCGACGTGAAAACCTGGCAGGAAACCAACGACCCGATCACCCGTTTCGAGCAGGCGCTCACCGAAAAAGGGATCCTTACTCCCCAGGCATCGCAGTCCGTCCGGGACGAAGTGCAGGCGGAACTCGACGCCGCGCTCGAATTCGCGAAGAACAGCCCGTTCCCCGCGCCCGAAGACGCCCTGCTGGATCTCTATGCGACCGCATGAAGGAGGCCCCACATGTCAGACCGAATCATCAGCGCATCCGCTGCGCTGGCGGAAGCCATTCATGAAGAAATGGCCCGCGACGAAACGATTTTCATCCTGGGCGAGGACCTGACGGCTCACTCCGGCATCTTCGGCCAGTTCAAGGGCATTCCGGAGCGGTTCCCCGGACGTATCATCGACACGCCCATCAGCGAAAGCTGCATCGCGGGGTGCGGGGTCGGAGCGGCCCTGACCGGCATGCGCCCCATCGTCGACTTTCACTTCTCCGATTTCGTCACCTGCGGCATGGACGAGTTGGTCAATCAGGCGGCGAAAATCCGCTACATGTTCGGCGGGCAGGTAAAGCTGCCCATGGTGTTGTGGTGCCCGGACGGCGCGGGATTGCGCGCCGCGGCGCAACATAGCCAGTCCCTGGAAGCATGGTTCGTACACACTCCGGGGTTGAAGGTCGTGGTTCCGTCGGAACCGGCGGACGTCAAGGGGTTGATGAAGGCGGCGATCCGGGACGACAATCCGGTGATGTTCTTCCAGCACAAACGGCTGTTCGGCCGTGAAGGAGCAGTGCCGGAAGACCCGGACCTCATCATCCCGCTGGGAAAGGCCGCGGTGAAGCGGGAAGGAAAGGACGTCTCGCTCCTCACCTACGGTTCCGGCCTTTTACTTTGCAGGGAAGCGGCACAGGAACTGGCAGGGGAGGGAATCGAAGCGGAAATCGTCGACCTGCGCAGCCTGAAGCCGCTGGACATGGATACGATAGCTTCTTCCGTCAGGAAGACATTCCGCGCGGTGATCGTCCACGAAGCCTGCCTCACCGGCGGCTTCGGGGCCGAACTCGCGGCCCGCATCCAGGCCGAGCTTTTCGACTCCCTGGACGCGCCCATCCTCCGTGTCGCGGCAAAGGACGTGCCCATCCCCTTTTCGCCGCCCATGGAAGACTTCGTGCTGCCCAAACCGGCGGACGTGGTACGGGCGGCCAAAGCCGTCTGCTACCGCGGAAAGTGAGGGCTCGTTATGGCGATCGAGATTCAGGTGCCGAAACTGGGCCTCACCATGGAAGAAGCTACACTGGTGGAATGGAAATTCGCGGCAGGCGACGCGGTCCGCAAGGACCAGATCGTCCTGGTGCTGGAAACCGATAAAGTCACCCACGAAATGCCCTCGCCGGGCGACGGCCTGCTGCACCCGGTCGCGGCGCCCGGGGGACGGATCAAGGTGAGCCAGGTGGTGGGATACCTGGCCGCCGACAAGGCCGAACTGGAGAAACTGGCGGCCGAACAGCCCACCGCCGGAGCCGAAGCGGCGAAACCCGCGGCAGCCGCGGCAAAGCCCGAGCCGGATGCAGGAAAGCCTGCCCCCAAGGCCGGACCGGGCGGACGCGTAATAGCGTCTCCCGTGGCCCGCGCAATGGCCCAATCGCACAACATCGATCTCGGCGCCGTTGTCGGCACCGGTCCCGGCGGAAGGGTCATCCGCGCCGATATCCTTGCGGCGCTGGAAAAGGGCGTTCCGGCCAAAGCGGCTCCCGTGGCCCCCGTACCCGGGGAACTGTTGTCCGTCGCGCAGGAAATTCCCATCACGGGAGTGCGCAGGGCCGTGTTCAAAAATATGCACCTGAGCCTGTCCACGCAGGCCCAGCTCACCCTGCACACCGAAGCGTCGGCCGAACCGTTCATGCGGCTGCGCAAAACGATGAACGCCGGGGGCGGCGCCAAGGTTTCCTACAACGCCATCTTCATAAAGGTCATTGCCTGCGCGCTGAAAAAGCACCCGTTGATCAACGCCAGTGTGGACGGTGAGGCGATCAAGGTGTGGCATCAAATCCACGTGGGGGTGGCAATGGACCTGGGACGCGGACTCATCGTGCCCAAGGTGCGATACGCTGACACCAAGACCGTCCGTGAAATCTCCGCCGACGTGGACCGCATGGTCGAGGCGGCCAAGGCGGGAAGCCTCGGACTGGACGACCTCACCATGGGCACGTTCACGCTGACCAACCTGGGTGCGTGGGATATCGACGACTTCACTCCCATCGTCAATCATCCCGAAAGCGCCATCCTGGGGGCGGGGCGGATCGTGGAAAAGGCCGTGGTCAGGGGTGGCAAGGTGCTGCCCGAACATCGCATGGCGCTGTCGCTTTCCTTCGACCACCGGATTATCGACGGCGCGCCGGGTGCGGAATTCCTCAAGAGCATAAAAGACATGATCGAGGAACCGACCCTGATGCTCTAGCTGCGGTGTGGCGAGTTCTACGATGGTTCAATGTTTCCCTCACCCAACCCTCTCCCAAAGGGAGAGGGATTTAAAGGTTTTCGCGGAGGGGTGAGGGGAACCGCCTTTTCCTGAAAAGGGGGTTCCCCTCTGCCTTTCCGAATTATTCACCACCACGATACATCGTGAGGAAAATATGTCCGATACATTCGATCTGCTGGTACTGGGCGGCGGTCCCGGCGGTGTGGCAGCAGCCGTTCGCGGCGTCCAGCTCGGCGCAAAAGTGGGCCTTGTGGAAAGCATCCACTGGGGCGGCTTCTGCCTCAACCGCGCCTGCGTACCCACCAAGCTGTTCACCACCACCGTGGACCGGTCCAAAACGATCCAAACGGCGGGCACCATGGGATTTTCCAAGGCGGAAGGCGTTGTCGATCCGGCCCAGGTTTTCAAGCTGAAAAACGACCTGGTCGGTTACTTCTCCATGGGCACCAAGGGGCTGGCAAAGGTAAAGGGCACTACCCCCATTGAAGGCCGAGGCTGCTTGGCAGGTCCGGGGAAGGTGTCGGTGGGCGATACGACCTACGAAGCAAAATCCATCGTGATGGCTACCGGAGCGGAGTGGGTCAAGCCGTCGTTTCCCGGCGCCGATCTCGCCGGAGTCATCCATTCCAGCCGGTTCCTCGAAGAGGAGCACATCCCCGCGCGCGCCCTGATCCTGGGGGACAGCCCGTGGTCCGTGGAGCTGGCCCAGTTCCTGAGCATCTGCGGCAGCCGGGTCGTTCTGGCCGCACCCGGCGGCGATATCCTGCCGGGGTTCGATCAGGAGATCGGGCAGCGGCTGCGCGGTACGATCAAGAACGACGGGTTGGACATCCTCAATTCCTGCCGGGTGGTTTCCGCAGCCGAGGACGGAGTTGAACTGACGGTGGTGCTGTCGGTCAAGGGCGTCGAGGAAACCCGCCGGTTCGACCGCGTGATCTATGTGGACCGCGCGCCCGTACTGGCGGGGCTGGGGCTGGAAACGGTGGGGCTCTCCGATCTTTCCGTTGACGAACGCATGGCGACCAAAGCGCCCGGAATCTGGGCGGTGGGCGACGCTGTCGGGCGGGAGCCGTTCCTTTCCCATCAATCGACGACCATGGGCATCATCGCCGCGGAAAACGCGCTCGGCGCGAATCTGAAATTCAACCCGAACATCGTTCCGCGCGTGGCGTTCACTTCACCCCAGGCGGCATCGGTGGGAATGACGGAAGAGCAGGCCGAAGAAGCAGGCTGGGACGTGATGACCGGCGCGGTATCCCTGGGGGGCAGCCCCATGGCCATGATTCAGGGCGCCACCGGCGGAATGGTGAAGGTGGTCGGCGAAAAGCAGTACGGCCAACTGCTCGGCGTGCACATCATGTCGCCGTTTGCCACGGAAATCATCGGGGCCGGAGTGTTGGCCGTGCAGATGGAAGCCACGCTGGAAGAACTGGCGCGGTCCGCGATGCCGCACCCGACCATCTCCGAGTCACTTTCAGAAGCGGCACGCGAAGCATTGGGCTGGACGATTTACGTGCCGTGACGGCCGGCCGATAAAGGTGGATGAAGAATGCGGCGGGGAACCCCCTTTTCGAAAAAAGGCGGTTCCCCGCGCCCCTCCGGGAAAACCTCGGGACTGCCTCTCCCTCCGGGAGAGGGCTTCGGTGAGTTAATCGGCGCGATTGACTCCCATACCAGACTGGCCCGGGCGACGTTACGATGGGGAGCTTAGCTCCCCGACAGCATGCGTTTCCAAGTGCAATTGGGAACGAGAAGAAATTCAGATCCATCCATCATGCGGTTCCCGCACCCCCTTTTTCACGTTTTTTGGAAAGGGGTACGGGGAAAGCCTTTTTTTCGGAAAAAAGGTTTTCCCCGGTAGTTTTTTATCTTTCTTCCTTCTTCTCTCTTTTCAATTCCGCTTTCGATCGACCGTCGGGGAACACCATCAGCCGTTCAACAGCCGCATTCCGCCTTCGGGGTAGCGTGTTCCGGCGGTGGCGCCGACGGGCGCCGTCTTTTCCAGCCGGTCCATGTCTTCCCGGCTCAGCGTCACCTTGCTCGCGCCGACGTTTTCTTCCAGGTATTTGATCCGTTTGGTGCCCGGAATGGGAACGATGTCCTTCCCCTTGGCGAGCACCCAGGCCAGGGCGAGCTGCGCTGACGTGCACCCTTTCTGCGCGGCGATTTCCTCCACCTGATGGAGCAGCGCCAGATTCTGTTCCAGATTTTCGCCGTGGAAACGAGGAGACAGCCGCCTCCAGTCATCCTCCGCCAGGTCCTCGGTCTTCTTGATGCCGCCCGTGAGGAAGCCCCTTCCCAGCGGGCTGTACGCCACGAACCCGATGCCCAGTTCGCGACAGACGGGCAGGATGTCCCGCTCAACGTCCCGGGTCCAGAGGGAATATTCGGTCTGGACGGCGGTGACGGGGTGCACCGCATGGGCGCGCCGAACGGTTTCGGCCGAAGCTTCGGAGAGCCCCACGTACCGGATTTTTCCTTCCCTGATGAGATCGGCCATGGCCCCCACGGTTTCTTCAATGGGAGTGGCCGGGTCCACCCGATGCTGAAGATAGAGATCGATGTAGTCCACCTCCAGCCGTTTCAGGCTGGCTTCGCAAGCGGAGCGCACGTACTCAGGCTTTCCACTCACTCCGTGACGGCTCACGTCCTCGCCCCGCACGATGCCGAACTTGGTGGCGATGACGACATCGGCTCTCCGGCCCTTTACCGCGCGTCCGACCAGCCGTTCATTATTGCCTTTGCCGTAGATGTCGGCCGTGTCGAGAAAATTGATCCCGAGATCGAGCGCCCGCCGAATGGTTTTAACTGAATCGTCGTCGTTGTACGGGCCGTAGAACTCGGACATTCCCATGCAGCCGAGCCCCATGGCCGAAACGGCAAGGCCGGTCCCTCCCAACTTTTTTGTTTCCATGTGTGAACTCCCTCCAACCAGGGGTAAAATCAGTTTCCCGCTCCCGTCGAAAGTATGGTCAGAAAGCGGACGGCGTGTCAACGGCCCACTGAAGCCGTTTTGAGAATAAAAAACGCGTGAAAACATGATAGAAAATGCCACAGTGAATAGAGATTATGCTACCAATTGATCCGAGCGCTTAATTTTAGTATATTTATATCGAAACGCTTACCGGTACAAATTCAGGTACCTTTTTCATGTCATCGATTCCCTCCTGCCGCGTTTCGCGATCCACAACCCATAACCCTTGCGTAAAAGGGGCGAGCCGATGGCGACCAGCAGGGACATCCCACGGGAACGCATACTGGTGGTTGACGACGATAGTGCCGTTCGCCGGCTCCTGGAGGGGGCGCTGCAGAGGGAGGGGTATGAATCGGTACTCTGCGCGGATTCGGGAAGCGCACTGGAAGCGTCCTTCAGGGAGACCTTTCGCCTGGCCTTCGTGGACATCAAACTCCCGGACGTACCCGGTCTGGACCTGGCCGCCAAACTGAAGGAACTGGTCCCCGAACTGGAGGTCGTCTTCATCACCGGCTCGGATATAATTGACGACGCGGTGCAGGCCATCAAGCTCGGGGCCTACGATTACTTGCGGAAACCGTTCCGCATGAGCGAATTAACGCTCTGCGTAAGGCGGTATCAGCAACGAACGGCGCTCAAGGAGGCCATCTGGAGATCCGAAAAACGTTATACGGACCTCGTACAGAACATCCCCCTCATCATTTATGTTTTGCGCAAGGACCTGGAACTCGATTTCGTGAACGAGGCGTGTCTTCCTATCCTGGGGTACGGCTCCCAGGAGGCGGTCGGCACTCCGGGCTGGTTTTTGGACAGGGTTCATCCCCAGGACCGGCAGCGGATTGAAGCTATGATCCGGAATGCATTCGAATCGGGGGGGACGTCGTTTTCCACCGAGTGCCGTCTGACGCACAAAAGAGGCCATCCGGTCCATGCTCTCCTGAAATCCATTTCCTCGTCAGGCTGCAGATCGGCTTCACGCATCGAATGCATGGAAGGGATCATTCTGGACATCACGGAGCGGGTTTTCCTGGAAGGGGCGCTCGTCCAAAAAGAAAAGCTCAAGACCTTGGGGGCCATCGCGGCGGAAGTTGCTCACGAAATACGAAATCCGCTGGTTTCCATCGGCGGATTTGCGCGGCGCCTCGAGAATAAATACCCCGAGTTACCGGAAGTCCGCATTATCCTCAGTGAATCGAAGCGGTTGGAAAAACTGCTCGATCGAGTCAGGAACTATCTGAAACCCGTTCACATCACCTGGCAGGAACATCTGCTCAATCCCATCATAACATACGCCATCGATCTTCTCCGGCCGGAAATGGAAAGCAGGGGTGTCACCTGCCTTCTGGATCTGGATCCCTCACAGCCGGTGTTCATCGGGGATGGGGATGCTCTCGGCCAGGTATTCATCAATCTTGTCCGGAATGGACTGGAAGCGATGAAGGACGGAGAAATCCTCTCCATACGGAGCTACACGAACGACCGGAACCTATATGTCGAATTCAGGAACCCGATCCGCGAAGGCCGCATCAAGAGCCAGGAGTCGTTGTTCACTCCGTTTGATGAAGGCGGAGAGAGTATAGGCCTTCCCCTCAGCTACCTGCTGGTAAAGAACATGGGGGGGCTCCTCGCCTTTGCCCAGGAGGAGGGCTGTGTCGTATTCACCGTATCGCTGCCCAGGGTGATGCCTGAATACCCGAATCCGGCCGCCCGGTAAATTGCGCTGCTTGAGCCGGCGGGGGAAGCTCCGGGCTCCCGGCCGGCCCGTTGTATACACTTCGTCTCCGTCCCGAATCGCTTCCCCGCCACGGTATCGGCGAATCGTTCGGGCGCTATCCGTTCCCTTTTTCCCACACGATCTGCACGTTGCCGCCGGCGAATTCCGCCTTGAGTATCAATCGGTTCCCCTCGAACCGATAGTGCCGTGCCTGCTTGGTGCCGACGAGATTGGGGGACCAGCTTCCCTTGATGTGATGGGTGACCGCTCCCGCTTCTTCATCGATCGTGTAAGGGCCGAAGTAACCGAAATAGTCTCTCCACGCGCGAGCCCTCTCTTCCGCGGTGGGCTTGTCGTTCTCGAAACGAGCCTGGCCGTTCCGCATGATCTGCGCCGACATCAGGCCGTTTGCAGCGTACATGATCTGTCCCACGGCATCCGGACCCAAGGGGTAGGTCACCGCCCCCTGTGCGTCGCAAGCTTCCCAGGACACAAGGTGCCATGCTCCCACCAGCCTGTCCCGAACCTCATCCGCCTTCATATACGAGGACATCCTTCTCAAACTCCCTTCTTTTCCAATCGTCCGATGAACGGTTTTTCACGGAAATACTATACCCCTTCGGTCCGGCGCATGCACCCATATTCCCGGCCGGTTGCAGGGCCGCGGGAATGCCCGGCGCGCCGTTACCGCCCTTAAAAGAAGGGGGGAGCTGGCACTGCAAATGCATGCCTTTTGTGTTCCGCGCGGGCGAGAGTATGTAAAAACGGTAGATTTGAGGCATATCTAATCATTGTAAGAACATTCTTATCTTGCTATGCTTCTCATTCCCTTCTGCCGCCCCATATCGGCGATTTAGGGAAGCCGGCGGAATATGGCGTATTAAATAAATCAATGCTTACCGGAAACGGGCAATAGTGACGGAAAGATGTCGTTAGCGGACGAAACATGACGGCGTATGTTTTTCCGCTCATCGATTCAGGTTGCGAAAAGATATGGAACCATCAAGGTCGGTCGATGTTCAATCCGGAATATCCCGGACGTTCGGGGCCTGCACCGTCGGCTTCGGACTTGCCGCGCTCCTGGGATGGATCGGGGGATACCCCCTGCTCACCTCCTTCGGTCCGGACAAGATACCCATGGCCCCGAGCACGGCGCTGCTTTTCCTGCTCTTCGGAACGGCACTTCTCCTGGCCGGGGGAACGGCGCAAAAGCGGAAAACACAATGGACGGGCGCGGCGTTGGGCTGGTTCGGTACGGGCTGCGCCTTGCTGCTCCTCATCCTTTCGTTGCTGAAAATACATTCCAAGGCCGAACACCTCGGAATAACCATCGCCGGAACGGTGAACGGAGCGGTCATCGGTCACATGTCTCCGTTGACGGCATGCTGCTTTGTGCTCGCGGGCGCGGCGTTCCTGGCCCTGCTTTCCCCCTCACCCGATAATGTTCGACCGACGAACGCGGCGTTCCTTCTCGCGCTGATCGTCCTCCTCCTCAACGCTGTTCTTACCATGGCTTACCTGATGGGCGGCCCCCTGTTGTACGGCAGCGGCGTTATTCCGCCCGCCCAGTCGACCGCCCTGGCGTTTCTGGCGCTGGGAGCGGCTCTCGTAGCAGCGGCGGGCAGCAGGTACCGGCCGCGCGATACGCAATCCGATACCTCGTCCGTACGAACGGGGTATGTGCTCTTCCTCATCTTTATGCTGGCGGCGGTGTCGATTGTCTTCGCCGGCTATCTCTCCTTTCGAAACTATCAGAAACTGTTTCGACTGGAAGTGGACCGGCAGCTTTCATCCGTTGCGGACCTGAAGGTCAGCGAACTGGTGCAATGGCGGAAGGAACGATTGGGGGACGCGGAGGTTTTCCACAACAACGACAATTTTATCGGACTGGTGAGAAGACTGTTTGAGAATCCGGGCGACGCGGACCTGCAGTCTCGAATTCGCATGTGGCTGGAAAAGGTTCGGACCGCGTATCGATACGACCGGGTCTTTCTCCTGGACGACCGGGGAGTGGAAATGATCGCTGCCCCTGAGTCGGTCGAGGAGCCCGATCCTCATCTTACGGGAGACGTGGCCGGAGTGCTGCGTTCGGGGAAAATCGGTTTCCTAGATTTCCACCGTGATCCCGCGGCAGGCCCCATTCATCTGGCGCTTCTGATTCCCCTCTTTGACGAATCGACCGAAAGAAGGCCGATGGGCGTGCTTGTGTTGCGGATCGATCCCGAAACGTATCTTTACCCGCTGCTCAGAAGATGGCCCACGCACAGTGAGACGGCTGAAACCCTGCTCGTCCGCCGGGACGGAAACGAGGTCCTGTTCCTGAACGAACTTCGTTTTCAGCAGGACGCCGCCCTCAACCTGAAGATGCCCATGGCAAAAATGGACCTGCCGGCGGCAATGGCGATACGGGGAATTGAGGGGGTGGTGGACGGGACGGATTACCGGGGTATGCAGGTAGTGGCAGCCACCCGAGCCATCCCCGATTCGCCCTGGTTCCTGGTGGCGCGCATGGACGCGGACGAGGTGTATGCGCCAATGCGGGAAAGGCTGTGGAGCATATTGGGCCTGATCGGCGCCCTGCTTCTCGGCACCGGCGCGATTACCGGATTTCTCTGGCGAAACCAGAATGCCCGGTTCTACCGCGAACGGTACGAAGCCGCCGAATCGTTGAGGGAATCGGAATCAAGGTACAGGGATCTCTACGAAAACGCCCCGGACATGTACTTTTCGGTGGATTCCTCGACGGCCCGTATCGCTCGCTGCAACCAAACGCTGGTGGAAGTTACCGGCTACTCGAAGGAAGAACTCATCGGACGACCGATTTTCGACATGTACCATGCGGACTCCCGGGAGGTAGTGCATGAAGTCTTTCAGTCGTTCGTCTCACAAGGTTTCCTCCGCGACGTGGAATTGCAGCTGCTTCGCAAGGACGGCTGCACCATCGACGTCAGCCTCAATTCGTCGGCCGTACGCGACGAGGAGGGAAAAATCATCTACAGTCGGTCCATCTGGCGCGATATCACCGTACGCAAACAGGCCGAACGCCATGTGGAACACCTCAACCGCGTGCTGCGGGCGCTCCGTAACGTCAATCAGTTGATCGTGCGGGAGAAAGACCGCGAACAGCTGATCCGGAGCGGTTGCCGCCTGCTCGTGGAATACCGCAGCTACGAATGCGCTCTCATCGTTCTGGTGGACAAACACAACAAACCGGCCGTTTACGCGCATGAAGGGCTGGAGGAGCACTTTCCGCCGATGGCCCTGCTCCTGGAGCGTGGGGAACTTCCTCCTTGTTGCGAACGTGCCCGCCTGACGGGGCAAGTGATCTTCTTGTCGGATCGACCGGGAGTCTGTGCACACTGCCCCATGACGAAAGCATGCGCGGAAATGGATACCATGTGCATCGGCCTGACTCACGGCGGCCGACTGTTCGGGTATCTGATGGTTGCGGTGGAACGAAGCGCCGCTCCGGACGGCGAAGAGCAGGACCTTTTCACCGAGATGGCGGGGGACCTGGCTTTTGCCCTGCACGGCATAACGGCACGAGAGGCCGGGGAGCAAGCGGAGCGGGAGCGGCAATCATTGGAGGATCAATTGCTCCAGTCGCAGAAAATGGAGGCGGTGGGGCGATTGGCGGGCGGCGTGGCCCACGATTTCAACAACATGCTGGCAGTCATCGGGGGGCACACGGAGATGGCCCTGGAAGACATCGATCCCGACAGCCCGCTGCGGGACGACCTTCTGGAAATCCAGAAGGCCGCATGGCGCTCGGCCGACCTCACCAGGCAGCTGCTGGCGTTCTCCCGCAAGCAGACCATCGCGCCCCGCATCCTCGACCTCAACGACACCATAGCCGGATTGCTCAAGATGCTTCGGCGGCTCATCGGTGAAGATATCGATCTGCTCTGGAAGCCGGCGGCGAACCTGTGGCGGGTAAAAATGGACCCGGCGCAGCTGGATCAGATTCTCGCCAACCTGATGGTCAATGCCCGTGACGCCATAACGGCGGCGGGGAAAATCACCATCGAGACGGCCCGCACGGAGTTCGACGAACAATACTGTGAGAATCACGTCGATTTCATTCCCGGTCGTTACGTGCTGCTGGCGGTCAGCGACAACGGGACGGGCATGGATCGCGAAACCGTCGAACGTATTTTTGAGCCTTTTTTTACGACGAAACCGCGCGGCAGCGGCACCGGCCTCGGCCTTTCCACGGTGTACGGCACCGTAAAGCAGCACAACGGTTTCATCAACGTGTACAGCGAGCCGGGGACGGGTTCCACCTTCCGGATTTACCTGCCCGCCCACGAGGCCGAGTCCGAGGCGATCGGGGAAAAAGACGCGTTCGAAGAGATCCCGACCGGGACGGAAACCATTCTTATCGTGGAGGACGAAGAATCCCTTCTCAAGCTCGGTAAGAGGCTGCTGGAACAGCTGGGGTACACCGTGCTGGAGGCCGGGAATCCGGTTCTGGCGATTCAAACGGCCCAGGAGTACGCGGGGACCATCCATCTGCTCGTAACGGACGTGGTGCTGCCCGAAATGAGCGGACGCGATCTCTGGGAAAAGCTCGCCGCGGAGCGTCCCGACTTGAAATGCCTCTATATGTCGGGCTACACCGCCAACGTCATAACGCACCACGGGGTACTCGACGAAGGGGTTCAATTCATGCCGAAACCCTTTTCACGTGACACCCTGGCGAAAAAGGTTCGTAAGGCCCTGGAGGAGTAGGCCGCGCACGTCCGAAACGACGACCGGCAATAGTTCAAAAGGCTCTTTCTGTCTCTTTCTTACGACAACAGGCCCGCAGTACGGAGCAAGACCCGCCGACGCAAGAGGAGGAATGCATGAGAATTATTGCCGGGTTCATGGTGCTTTTCACCGTGTTCCTTGCCTTGGCCGGAGACACGGGGGCCGGGAGCGGCGACAGCCGGGATCCGTTGCGAGCATGCGTTTATGACAACGTTCCGCTCGGTTTCTTCGACCGCAGCGGAAATCCTCGGGGGCTGTTCATCGATATTCTCAATGACGTCGCACGGAAGGAAGGTTGGAAACTCGAATATCGACAGGCTTCCTGGCCCGATTGTCTGAATTCCCTGGAAACCGGTGCGTCGGATATCCTGCCCGTTATCGCCTACTCGGAGCAAAGGGCTCAACGCTACGAATTCAGCAACGAAACCGTTGTCACCAATTACGGCGTAGTCTTTGCGCAGCGAGGGGAGCACATAAACTCCCTCCTCGACCTGAAAGACAAGACGGTGGGCGTACTCAGGGGCGACATTTACTATGAAGCCCTGCAGAAACTGCTCGCCGGTTTCCAGGTCGACTGCCGGTATGTCGAAAGGGATTCCTATGAGGCTATTCAGGACCTTCTCCGCATCAGGGAGATCGAGGCGGGGCTGTTCAGTCGCATTTACAGTAACAAATTAAAGTTTCCCTCGTCGATCATTCAAACCCCGATCGTTTTAAATCCTCTGGAAGTAAGGTTCGCCGCTCCGAAAGGGCAGCGGCGGTACCTCGATGCCATCGACGGTTACCTCTCGGCAATGAAAACCGATCCCGATTCCACCTTTCACCGGTCCATGGACCGATGGCTTATCGTGCAGCACATCCACGTTTTTCCCCGATGGATCGGCTGGGTGGCCGGCGGCCTGGCTGCGGCCGGGGTGGCGGTGTTTCTTTTTGTCTTCCTGCTGCGCAGGGAAGTGTATGCCAAAACCGGGGAGATCAAGCAGCAGAATGACCGCCTCGTGGCGGAGGTAGGCAGACGGAACGAGGCCGAAGGCAGGCTCGAAGAGAACCGGAAGCGCTTTCAGGCCATCCTGGAAAGTGCTCCGATGGTGCTCTGGACCTTGGACCGAAAGGGAATCATTACCTTCGCCGAGGGAAAATCGCTTGCCGCCATGGGGCTGGAGGCCGGGAGGATAACGGGCCGGAGCGTGTTCGACCTCTATGCCGACAACCCGCAAATCGTCGAAAACTTCCGCCGTACGCTGAACGGCGAAACGTTCGATGCGGTGGTGGAACTCAAAGGCCGATTCTATGAAACCCGCTCCGTTCCCGATACGGATGAAGCGGGAGCCCCGGCCGGCACCATCGGCGTGGCCGTGGACGTTACGGATCGCGCCCTGGCGCAGAGACGGCTGGCCGAAAGCGAATTGCGGTTTCGCAGCGCGTTTCGCACCAACCCCGACTCCATCAACATCAATCGGTTTTCGGATGGCCTCTATTTGGATGTAAACGACGGATTTACCGGGCTTACGGGATATTCGCGCGACGAAGTGATCGGACGTTCTTCTCTGGATATAGACATCTGGTATGACCCCGCAGATCGGGAACAATTGGTTCGGGAACTGTTGCGCTCGTCGCAGGTGGCAAATCTCGAAGCCCGGTTCCGGCTGAAGGACGGCCGGGTGCAGACGGGCCTCATGTCCGCTTCGCTCATCCATCTGAACGGGGAGCCGCACATCCTCTCCGTCACCAGAAACATCGAAGAGAGAAAACGGATGGAACAGGAACTCCGGGAGAGCGAGGAACGGTTCCGCCTCGCCTTCAACCACGCGATGGTGGGCAAGGCGATCGTTCTTCCCGAAGGCCCCTTCCTCCAGGCGAATTCGGCCTTTCTGGACATTCTGGGCATGACTGCGGACGCACTGTCCTCCAAAGTGTGGCAGGACACCATCCACCCCGATTTCCTGGAACAAACGGAGGAGTCGATCCGGGATTTGGTCGACGGTCGAATTCCCGCCATGCACCTCGAACTCAAAATGCTCCGCAAAGACGGACAGGGAGTATGGGCGCGGGTATTCTACGTACTCGTCCGTGACGCAAAGGGGAATCCGCTGTACCTTGTGGGCGACGTCGAAGACATCACGATGCGCCATGAATACGAATCGCAGCTGAGGAAGTACGAACGGATCGTCGGCACTTCACAGGACCAGATGTCCCTGGTGAACGTCGACTACTGCTACGAGGCGGTCAACGACAGCTACCTGAAGGCGCACGGGCGGTCGCGGGACGAGATCGTGGGCCATTCCGTGGCCGAGGTGAACGGGGAGGCGGCGTTCGAAGAAACCATCAAGTCCCATCTCGACAAGGCCTTCTCGGGACAGATCGTCTCCTACCAGCATGAATTCGATTTCCGGGGTATCGGGAAACGGTACATGGACGTTTCGTATTTCCCCTACATCGACGAAGACGGTCGCACGACCGGCGTGGTGGTCCACGCCAGGGACGTTACCGACACCAGGATGGCGGAACACCGTCTGCTCCAGTCGCAGAAAATGGAGGCCATCGGCGCCCTGGCCGGCGGCATCGCCCACGATTTCAACAACATCCTTTCCCCCATCATCGGGTATTCGGAAATGCTCCTGGAAGACCTGCCCAAGGGCAGCGAATCTCATGGAAACGCCGAGAGAATACGGACGGCGGGCATTCGCGTCGGAGAGTTGGTCCGGCAGATCCTCACGTTCAGCCGCATTTCCAACGCCGAAACCAAACCGCTGAAGGTTCAGGCGATTCTGAAGGAAGTGCTCACGCTGGTGCGCTCCACCATTCCGGCCACCATCGAGATCAGCCAGACCATAGACCCGAAATGCGGCATGGTGATGGCCGATCCCACCCAGGTTCATCAGGTAGCCATGAACCTGATCACCAACGCCTATCACGCCATGGCGGACGGTGGGAAAATGGACATACGGCTGGAGAACATGGTGCTGGAAGCGCACCAGTTGACGGACGCGGCCACGGCTCCGGGCGATTTCGTCTGTCTCACCGTCGAGGACAGCGGCCACGGTATGGATAAAGAAACCATGTCGCGGATTTTCGAACCCTATTTCACGACCAAGGAGCGGGGCAAGGGAACGGGGCTCGGCCTCTCCGTGGTGCTCGGTATCGTGAAAAAATTCGGCGGCGAAGTGAAGGTGCATAGCGAGGTGGGGGCGGGATCGGTGTTCACGGTGTGTTTTCCGGCCATCGCTCCGGTATCGGATACCTATCCACCCGCCGACGAGCAGCCGCTTTCGGGCGGGAGCGAGCGCATTCTCCTGGTGGACGACGAGGCGCAGATCGTCGCCATGGAGCAGGCCATGCTGGAACGCCTCGGGTATGTCGTTTCCATCAGTACCGGCAGCGTTGAAGCCCTCGACGGGTTCCGGAGCGCGCCCGACAAGTTCGACCTGGTGATCACCGACATGACGATGCCCAGAATGACCGGGCTGCAGCTCTCGCGGGAATTGAAAAAAATACGGCAGGATGTCAAGGTGATTCTCTGTACGGGATTCAGCGAACAGATCAATCAGGAATCGGTAGGATCGTTGAATATTGACGGATTTCTTATGAAACCGGTCACTATGTCCGAGTTGTCCACGCTCGTTCGCACGGTGTTGAGCGACGGAAATTCCGACTAACGCTGTTTTGGGGAGAAACGATGCACGTCAACGGAGTACGACTCAATGTGAAGGACGTCGGCGAGGGCGTACCGCTGGTATGGGGACACGGCCTCACCTTGAGCATGGCGTTCGAGGATACGGTGGACTGGTTCCGATGGTCGGAATTCGGAAGCGGGGCCCGACTCGTCCGTTACGACGCCAGGGGCCACGGAGCGTCGGAGGCGACCTACGTGCCCCGGGATTACCATTGGTCGCACCTGGCCGGGGACATGGTCGCAGTCGCCGACGGCCTGGGGTGCGAATCGTTCTTGGTGGGCGGCCAGTCAATGGGCTGTGCCACGTCGATTTACGCGGCTCTGGCGGCCCCGGAGCGGGTCAGGGCCGTCGTGCTGGTCAATCCTCCCACGGCGTGGGAGACGCGTGCGGCAAAAGCGGCGGTCTTCGACGAAATGGCCGCGAAGGTGGAGGCGCAGGGTTCCGAAGTCATGGAGGACATGCTGCGGCAGAAACCGCTGTGGCCGGACTGGATGCTCCGGGTACGGCCCGAAGTCAACGAGGCCAACCTGCGCCAGGTCCGGGCGATGCCTCCCCGTGCCTTGGCGCACGTCCTGCGCGGTGCGAGAATCTGCGATCTGCCGCCTCGCGAGGAGTTGAGCAAGATCACCATGCCGGCTCTCATTCTCGCCTGGGTTGACGACAAAACACATCCGATGGCCACGGCGGAGGAGCTGAAGGCGCGGCTGCCGGAGTCCCGGCTGATCGTGGCTGAAAATCCGGATGAAATCGCTCGATGGCCCCGGATCGTCATGGATTTCGTCAGGAGCGCGGCGTAGCGGCGGCGACAAAAGAAAAAGCCGGGTGGAAACCCGGCTTTTTACAGGACTTTTTGGTCGGGATGAGAGGATTTGAACCTCCGACCCCCTGAACCCCATTCAGGTGCGCTCCCAGACTGCGCTACATCCCGTTGGAAGCCAGACGTTTAGCACCCGCGATTGGGGTTTGTCAATAGTTTTAGCGCCGCTGTCGTCAAGTACGTACGCTCGGCCCAGCGCCTCGTTCCATTCCGATTGCCCGTGCCCGTCGCCTATGATAAATTTACCCATTACCGTCCAATGAAACAGCGCGAGGGGAGTACCCTTTGGACAAGCACGCCAAACAGAAGATCGTCTCTTTGCACAGGATGGTCCGCTACGTCCTGGGCCGGCGGCCCGACGAGTTCGGCCTCTCCCTTCGGGAGAACGGAACGGTCGAGCTGAAGGAATTTCTCCAGGCCCTCCATGAGGAACCCGACTGGCGGTACGTGCGGAGGGCACACCTGCTGGACATCTTCCTGGTGGACCCGGAGCCCGGCTTTACGGTGGACGAAACAATCATACGCGTCACGGACCCCGAGATCTCGCCGGTTCCCGTGGTCTATCCCGAAGACGTTCCGCCCCGGGTGGTCTACCATGCGGCCCGACGCCGGGCCTACCCGAGCATCCTGGAAAACGGCCTCAGCACCGCGGGCGCGCGTCCGGTGGTCCTGAGCACCATGAAAGAGATGGCCCTCAGGATCGGCAACCGGCGCGACCCGTCCCCGATCCTGCTGGAGGTGCATACGGACAAGGCACGGGACAGGGGCGTCGTCTTTCGCAGGGTGCATGAACTCCTCTATCTGACCGACGCCGTTCCCCCCGATTGCCTGACGGGTCCGCCTCCGCCCAAGGAACAGGAGAAACCGGAATCGAAGAAACCGAAACCGGAGCCCATGCCCGTACCAGCGGGCTCCTTCTATCTGGACCCCTCCATGATGGGCCTCGGCGGCGGAGTGGGGAAAGAGGAGAAGCATGCACGCAGGGAGAAGGACAGGCGAAGCAAAACGGACAGGAATGCCGCGCGAAAACTGAAAAGGCAGAAGTAGCGTTGGAACAGCGCCAGTTCAGCGACGAACAGCTTGCCCGCATCGAGGAGGCGGTGGAAATCGCCGAGGACCTCATCAGCAATCATTACAAAATATCGACTTCCTCCTGGCGCAGGATGCGCTATGAAGTCAAGACGCTGATGAACCTCCACCCGGAGGAACTCACCAACGATGCGTTCGCCCAGGTGGTCAAGTATTCCCGGAGCCGGGAAGAGTTGACCCGGCTGGACCGCCGGTACGATTTCTATCTCATCTGCCTGATGGACCACAAAATCCTGGAAGCGGTGGAGGAGGAGTCACGGTTGGACCTTCCCGCGTTCGCCGTCTATATCCTGACCCATGAACTGGTGCACGTGGTCCGGTTCACCAACTTCAAAACAATGTTCGACGTACCGGCGCCCGGCAGGGACAAAGAGGAAAAGCAGGTGCACGCCATTACCTACGAAATCCTCCGCAACAGGAAATGGCCCTCCCTGCAGTTCGTGCTCGACTCCTACGCTCCGTTCAGGAAAATCGACGAGGTACTGTACTGACTGTACCGAACGGACGGAGGAAAGCTCCTCTTGACAAATCAGGCAAGAGGTTTATATTCCGAGTGAGAATCTCTATCTGAGGTGATGGAATGCCGATTTACGAATATGAATGCGAAAAATGCGGTAAGATTATTGAAGTGATACAGAAGTTTTCCGATGCCCCGCTCTGCCAGTGCGAGTGCCGGGGACCGCTCCGAAAGCTTGTCTCCCATAGCAGTTTTCATCTCAAGGGGTCGGGATGGTACGTGACCGACTACAAGGGAAAGAATGCGGGTTCGGCGGGTCCGCAGAAATCCGGGGACGAGGGTTCCAAGCCGAACACCGATACGTCGATCGGCAAGGCCGAAACCAAGAGCACCGGAACGACAGAATAGGTCCTCGAAACCAGCGACCGAAACGAGACCTGCCCCGGGGGCGGGTCTTTTTTTCTCCGGCGTAGGCCATGTCCACGACTCCAGGGGGTAAGCCATGCAGGTCCTCATCCTCTATCATTCCCGCTCCGGCAATACCCGCCGGCTGGCGGAAGCAATAATGGAAGGCGTCCTCCAGGTGGAGGGGACCACACCGGTGCTTCGCTCCGTGCAGGAAGTCACCAAAGACGATTTCGTCGAGTGCTCGGCCGTTATTGCCGGCTCCCCCGTCTACTTCGGCTCCATGTCGGCGGAACTCAAGGACGTGTTCGACCGGTTCGTCGGCGTGCGCAAAAAGATGGAGAACAAGGTGGGAGCGGCGTTCGCCACCTCGGGCGACCTGTCGGGCGGCAAGGAAACCACCATGATTTCCATCATCCAGGCGCTGCTCATCTACGGGATGATCGTGGTGGGCGAGCCGTTGTCGGCCAGCGGCCATTACGGGGTGTCCTGCGTGGGTTCGCCGGATGCTTCGGCACGGGAAGACGCCCGGCGGCTCGGGGAGCGGGTGGCGGAACTGGCGAGGAGTCTTGCCCGCTGAAGGTCCGGGCCGCGTAGGGAAAACAGTCGAAAGGAGCATCGACCATGTGCGAACATTGCGGAACCGATTCGGGCGTCGACTCGCAGATCGCCTATCTGGAACGGGTGGTCAGGGACCAGGAGAAGCTGGCGGCCCGTGCGGGAAATCCCGAACCGCACCGGGAGGCGTTGCGTCTGGCGCGGGCGGCCCTGGAAGAGCTGCGCCGCTCACGGGAAAGCGAGTCCTGCGTTTCCCACTGAACAATACGTTTTCCAACTCCATCCTTCTTCACCATGGAAAAAATCGAACGACCCAATTGCATGCAATGCACCCACTACTACGTTACGTGGGTACCCGCGTTCCCGCACGGATGCAAAGGGTTCGGCATTAAATCCCGCCACATGCCGTACCTCGAAGTGTTCCGCAGTTCCGGACAGTCCTGCCAACTTTTCCGCCTGAAACAGCACGAGAAGCACAAGTAAAACGCGGAGAGAAAAACGGCCCGCCGTCTTCCCTCCGGGAGAGAAAACAGCGGGCTTCATGGGGTGAAGGAAAGGATCAGGAGACGAGATCGACTACCATGCGGACGGCACGGCCGAGGCCCGCCCGGGTGAGGTTGATCACCACATCGTAGAGCCTGGGATCTTCGTAGTCTTCCTTCCCCAGGTCCTTGTAGAAGTTGGCCCGCCGCTTTTCCTCCCGATTGACGAGATTTACGGCGTCCTTCAACGGCATCATGTAGTTGTCGCACATGAACTGCACGCGACTTTCGAAGGTGGCGATGAGGAGCACGTGGTGGACGTCGTCGCGGTCCTTGAGAATAAACTGTCCTCCGCGCCCCAGGAGCACCTTGTTGCCCTGGTCGGCCAGTTCGTTCATAACCTTGGTCAACGACTGAACGTACACTTTCTGGTCCAGGTAGCCCTTCTCGTCAAGTAGTCTTTCCAGGAAACCGCTGCTTACGACGGTCGAAAAAACCTTGCCCAGCGAGGTTCCCCTCTCGTGCTTTTCGAACGATTCGACACTCGCCTGCGTTACGTTGGCATCCTCGGCGATCTTCTGGATCAGCATTTCGTCGAAGAATTCGTAGCCCATTTTCTGAGCCACCATTTTTCCCAGTGTACGCCCAGCGGCACCGAACTGGCGGGAAATCGTGACGACACCCATGGGTCAACCTCCTCCGGCCCCTCCGGTCATTCTTTGGAATTTCCGTTTTTGCCGTGATTTAGAGGGTTTCCTCATGAAAACCATGTGAGGTGTATACAATAGTACCAGAGAAACGGCGTGTCGGCATTTTATTTTTCGCGATTGTTCGATTTTTCACCCGAAAACCGCCGGAAAGAGGTTTTTTTCGGAGTCGGGAAACCGCCCGCGAAAACCGTTCTTTTTCGCGGGCGGCCGATCGCAAGCGGCCGAACGGGGAGCAATGGCGCTACATTACTCCCTGCCGGATTTTGGCGTTGGTTTTTTCACAGTGTCTTTCCATGCGACGGGTGCGCTTGTAACAACTGTGAGCCAATCGGCATCCGATGGCCTTGAGGTCGGAATTATCCCAGACTAGGCGGAAGGCGGGAGACCTGAGGAGACTGCGGTCTACCTTGAAGTACGGCGGCGCAAGGGGATCGAAGGAAAAGTCATCGGACGTGAAGTCCATGATCGGCACGGCTTCGCTGCAAACCGTGGCCAGTGTGGAGCAGAGCAGGTCGGCCAGTTCCGGCATACCTTCAACCTGGTCCAGTTTAGCCCTGAATTGGGAAGCGATCGATTTTTCCACCTTGCTGAACGATTGCATCTTTCGTCCTCCATAGGGTTGCGGCTCCGGAGAGCCTTACGGTTGAAAGCCCGGATGGAGTACCGGCGAAAGGAATGGGAATCGGCTGACAAAGAACGGCTTCCGCACATCGGGAAGCGGCGGTCGTATGGATTACGGCACGCATCCGGTAGTTAGGTCCGGGCCTGAAACGCTATCCATACCCTACAGTTTAGTT
The DNA here is from genome assembly GCA_963826125.1 of uncultured delta proteobacterium. GTDB lineage: Bacteria > Desulfobacterota > Desulfarculia > JACQYL01 > CAWGVV01 > CAWGVV01. Next base: position 1,337,379 of record CAWGVV010000002.1, read on the forward strand.
GAAGCTGGGCAGATCGCGCAAGCGGAGTGTTGTCGAAAAATCCGGGCCGCTCCGGCGGAGACGGGTTCCGCCGGCGGGAAGATCGGCGAGTACCGGAGAGTACGCCGGAAAAATCCTTCCGGCCTCGTCGACAAGGTTCGGGCGGATTTGGCCGTCCCCGTGCGTCGTTACAGGAACAGCGCGGCCACGGGAATGCCCCCATTGTCAAGGTGCATGACCCGGGCGGGAGTGGCTCCCAGGGAGTTTTCCGGCGTTTCCTGCGGCACCAGCACGACGACCCTCCATTCCCGGTACGAACGGGCCAGCAACCGTTTCAGACGGGCGAGGAAGGACGTTCCCCCTCCCGGCTTGGGCACGCGATGCCCGTAGGGTGCGTTCAGGAAAAGGAATCCCGGTTCGGGAAAAGGCGGCGGTACGTCGGGCGAAAAGAAGTCTCCCTGTTCGAACCGGATCGATTCGGCCACTTCGGCCCGCTCGGCGTTGGCGGTGGAAATCCGCACCGCTCCGGCCGCGGTGTCGCGGCCCGCGATGAGAAATTCGCTCGAGGTATCCCTGTCTTCACGCGCCGAGCGCAGCAGATGGTTCCATTGGGGATCGCTGTACACCGGCCAGTTCATGAAGGCGAAACGCCTTCCGATTCCCGGTGGAACCCGGTGCGCCATGAGCGCGGCCTCGATGGGGAACGTACCCGACCCGCACATGGGGTCGAAAAAGGGTTCGCCTTTCCATCCGGAAGCGAGGATCAGACCGGCCGCGAGGGTTTCCCGGATGGGCGCCTTGGCTGTTTCCAACCGGTAGCCGCGCCGATGCAGATGCTCTCCCGAACTATCCAGGCTGATGCGGCAGCGGTTGTTCTCGATGGACACCAGGACCATCTGCTCGGGAGCCTCCGTGCCCATCCCGAGCAACTCCCCGCCGTGGCCGTGCTCGTGCGCGGCGTCCCGCCACCGGGTGCGCAAGGCATCGATCACCGTCTCCGTGGCCTGGCCCGAATGGTTGATGCGCGACGACCGCAGGTACATCTGGATGTGCAGCGGCGTACCCGGCAGGAGGAGCGTTTCCCAGCGAATGGTCCTTATTCTGCGGAAAAGTTCGGAAATCGCCCCGGCCCGGAATTCGTCCACCCGCATCCACACCCTGCCCGCGCTGCGCAGAAAAAGGTTGGCCCGGTAGAGGGTTTCCATGCGGCTGGTGAATTCAACGCCGCCCGCCGTTTCCCGTCGTTCGGAAATTCCCAGATCGTTCAGTTCCGAAGAAACGACGGATTCGAAGCCGGGCGGGCAGGCAGCGAAGAAGGTATGCTCCCTGGCGCGCACGTGGGTTTTGATCCCTCGCTGGAGCCACACGGGGAGTTCGGTCAGGGGCGCTGTGTCGAAGCTCATATTTTGGCTATTCCTTTCCCCGGCATTTCCTCGGGAAAGTTGATGTTGAAAAAGGAGCGCATTTCCGGGTCGAAGGATCGAAGCTCCTCCTCGTCCAGGTAGCGCACCCGCACTTCCGGGTAAAAGAGAAATATCTGGCGGCGGCCCGACTCAAAGAGCCTCTTTACCGGTTCCAGGCAACGGCGGTGATAGAAGGCGTGCAGGGGCTCGATCTTATCGCCCACCCGGGGCACAACCACGTCGTGGCCGACGCGCAGATCGAACATGGCCCTGACCAGATTGTCGTGGATAAACGGCATGTCGCAGGCGGCGAAGAAGCCCCAATCGTGTTTCATGTTGAGGAGCCCGCTGTAAACGCCGCCCAAGGGGCCGAGGCCCTGAATCACGTCCGGCCGCACTTCTTCTTCCAGAAATTCGTACTTCCGGAGATCGTTGGCAATGATGAGGATATCCGGGAAGAGGGGGACCAGCCGGTCCCTGACCTGCCGGATCAGCGGTTCGCCGCACAGGAGTTCCAGGGATTTGTCCCGTCCGAACCGGCTGCTTCTGCCGCCTGCCAGAATAATTCCAGAAGCCGAAATGCCCCCCGTCGCTCCGCACTGCATTCCCGATCTCCGTCGTCCTCTCGTGGCTTGAATGGGATTTAAGCTCTAGCAGGGGAAGTGCACCGGAGTCAACCGCCGGGAGGCCTTAGTATTGACAAGGAGTATTCCCATCTGGTACCTGTTTTCTCATATTTGGTAGGAAAATCTGGGAGGAGAGGACTCATGGATTCGAACGACCTGAAAGCCGTCATGAAGAAGCTGGAAGACAAGGGTATTTCCCTGAGCGACGCAGCCGGTCAGTTGAAGATAAAGCCCGAGCTGTTGCGGCTTTATGCAGTCGGCGGACTGGTCCCGGACCGGATCATAAAGAACTTGGACAAGCTGAGCGAGACGGGGCTTCCGGCCTGACCACCATTCGGTGCAGTGCGAAGAAAGGGTCGTCCACGCGTGGCCGGCCCTTTTTTTATTTTCAAGAGGCCCGGAGGCTGCGAGGAGTGCGGAAATGAAGATGACGATCGACGAACACGTGAAAAGGGACCTCAGAATCGGCGGCGTCTACCGGGCCGCACGGGAACGTTACCGGGCAGCCGGTCTGTTCCATCATAACCTCCAGCACGTGGCCCGGGACATGAATCGCGCACTGCAGATCGCCGCCGAAGAGGAAGGGGTTGACTACGGAGTGCTCGTTCCGGCCGTGCTTCTGCACGACATCGGGTTCTGCGGGCCGGACTGGGAACGTCTGGGTCATGACGTGGCCGGAGCGATCCTCGCGAGGGAGATTCTCATCGAAATCGGCTACGACGCCGAAACCGTGGAAAAGATATGCCACTGCGTGGAAGTCCACAAGGGCAGGAACCTGCCCCGCAGCCTGGAAGCCAAAATCCTGTACGATGCCGACGTGCTGGAAAAAGCGGGACTGGTCTATTTTCTCTTTGCGGGAAAAATCCTCTGCGAATTCCGGGAAACCGTGGACGATCTCCTCAAACGGGAGATAAAGGACAAGAAGAAGGAAGTGGAACGGGGTTTCTACACCGCCAAGGCGCGTCAACTGGATAACGGCAGGCTCGAACGGGTATGCTCGATTCTCATGGAGATCGAGCGGGAGATCACCGGGGAACGGTCGGATTTCGCCGTCACCGAGGAGGACCTCTGGCTGGAATTGCCCCCCGAAATCACGGAGGCGGGGCAGGACGGCGGGTATTGAACGCTAAGGCCGCGATTCGGCCGCGGCGCGAGCGGGGAACGTATCCCCGCTCGGATGGTAACGAAGTTCCTTCATTTTCAACACGCACTCATGAAGTTCCGTCATTCGGGTCCGGCCGCCGGGCCGTTCAAACCGTCGGCCCCGCGGTCGTTTTTCTTCTCATTCGTCCACTTCCTCCGGCGTCACCCGGAGAATGAGAACCGGTTTCGTGCTGTGCCCGACCACCCGCCGGGAAACACTCCCCATGATCCAGCGCCCGAGGCCGGTGCGGCCGTGAGACGCCATGGCAACCAGATCGATGTCCTCCCTTTCGGCATGGGACAGGATTTCCTCCACGTCATGGCCGTAGCGCACGTGGGTACTCACCGTCACCTTTTGGTCGTCCAGGTATTTTGCCACCTTTTCCAGATACTCCTCGGCGGCATGTACCACCTTCACCTCCATTTCAGTGGGGTCGACTCCGGGAAACGAATGCGCAAGAACCACCGTCAGCAATTCAATTTCCGCATTACTCAATCGTGCCAGTTCGCACACCCTGGGCAGGATTCTTTCCGCAACCAGAGAACCGTCGAGAGGAACCAGTATCTTCTTGAACATTGCATCCTCCTTTGTGGTGGCGTTCTCAAGAGAGAGAAGCTGCGATTTCCGCTTTAGACTGTTCTGTTACAACCAATGGGAGAACATTCGCCCTAACAGCTGAAACAACCGGTCCGACAACGGCCGCTTTTCCCACTGCTCCAGTTTGACCTCATTCGCCTGTTTTAAATCATCTTCGAACATCTGCTCCATTTGTTTGGCAAATTCCCTGCCGAGGATGATCGCGTTCACTTCGTTGTTTCGTTTGAAGCTCCAGAGGTCCATGTTGGTCGATCCGACAGTGGACCACACGCCGTCGATGACGGCGGTCTTGGCATGGAGTAACCGATTCTGACGTTCGAAAATCCTGACGCCCGATTTCAACAGGTCCGTATAGTACGACCTTCCCGCGCTCAGCACCAGCGAATGATCGCTCGCGCTGGGAAGAATCAGCTTGACGTCCACCCCGCGTTTCGCCGCGTTGGAAAGTTCTTCCGCCAGGTCTTCAGTGGGCACGAAATAGGCGTTCGTCAAATGAATATAAGTATCGGCGAACCGGATGGACCCCATATAGAGGAGGTAGATGGTCGGCGCGTAGTGTTCGGGGGAGCTGCCCACCACCTGTATCAGTTGGTTTCCCGCCTTTTTCAAGGGAGGGAAAAAGGTGCTTTTGTCGATTTTCGGACCGTTTTCGTTTTCCCACGTTTCCAGAAAGAGTTTCTGAAAATCCGCCACCACGGGCCCTTCGATAAGGACGTCGGTGTCTCTCCAGGATTCTTCGGATGACAGACTCGGAAACTCGCCCTGCATGCTCTCGGAAAAACTGCTCCCGATATTGATTCCTCCCGTGACCGCTACCTCCCCGTCGACAATAAGGATTTTGCGATGGTCCCGCTGAATAAGGCTTCGGGTTCTGGCCGTTTCCGCGAGGGGGTCGAGAGGACGGAACGGCAGGATATTCACTCCGCCCGCCCTGAGCCGTTCGAAGAAGTCCGCCGGGGTGTCCAGACAGCCGACGGCGTCGTAAATCAGGTTCACCTCCACGCCTTCGGCCTGTTTGGACAACAGCAGGTCCGCCATTTCCTTGCCGGTTTTGTCCGCTGCAAAGATATAGGTTTCGAAGTTGACGTGGTGCTTCGCTTTCCCGATGGCTTCCCGCATGGCCGCGTAAGCGGTTTGCTCATTGACGAGCAGTGTCGCTTTATTGCCGGCGGTGAGATTGGAGTCGCTGATGCATTCCGTCAGAAATATCTGGCGTTGAAGAATATCCGTCCAATAGGCTTGTTTTTCCAGCTTCTGGAAGAGGGCCTTTGCCTTCGCGGGAGGCAGAGGCCCGTGCGCCCCCACAATGTCGGGGTACATGCGCTTCTCCGAAGATTTCACTATGACATCGTCTATCTTCGGCATCGATGTCGAGCAACTTTCCAGGGCGGCGCAGAGCAAAAGCGCCGCCAACAGAACGGATATCCGCAAGAGAGACGTTTTATTGAAACGGTTCATGATTCCGCCACAACGACAGACGCTTATCGGTACGTTTATGCCTGGCCCGGGCTTCCCACCGCCGAACGGACCGGCCCATGCCATGAACGATTATCCACATTTCGGCAGAAATTTTACCACGATTTTCCTCCCGCACTGCTCCCGATTTCATGTTGCCGTGAAAAAAAAGAGCGTTCGCCCCACCCCCGGAGACGCCGGTTCGGTTTTGCTCTCATTTGTCGGGGAAAAACGCCGAATGGCGGCTGTGTGGTCGGACCGGGAAAACGAGTGGATGCGTTCTTATCGCACTCCGTCGGGCTCCGGCCAGCCGTATCGGGCAAGGTCTATCTTTCCGCTCCGGTCGAATTCAATCCCTTCCCCTTCCAGCAGAATGCGCTGAATCTCGTAGCAGGAAGACTCGCGCAGACTGATGCGCCCCTGATGATTGATCACCCGATGCCAGGGTACTCCCGAGTCCGAGGGCAGACCGGCCATGGCGTAGCCCACCATTCTGGGGTTGCATCCTCCCACCAGCCGGGCGATTCGACCGTAGGTGCTCACCTTCCCGCGGGGAATCATGGTTACCGCTCGGCGGATGTCGGCGTGCAGGGAATCGGATTTCATCTGTCGCTCCGCTGGTTCATCCGTTCCGGATTAACGGACGGAAAGGAATTATCGATGGCCTTGATGTTGCCTGATTCGGTCGAACATCCGAAAAGCCGCGCCTCTCTTGACAACAACGGGATAGTCATGCACGATAAAATGAAGTTAACCATCTTGCATTGCTCGGAAAACAGCATGAGGACCGGCGGCCGCGAAAACAACGCCGAAAAGGGGTATTCGACGATGATCACGCCTGAAATCCTTGTGAGCCTCCTGCTGATCCTCACCGTCGCCTGGGTTCTCGGAGTGATTTTTTCCCGTTTCGGCTTGCCGTTCATGTTGGGGGAACTTCTGGCGGGTTTCATTTTAGGGCCGCCGATCCTGGGGCTTATTTCTCCTTCTCCCCCCATAGAGTTGCTGGCCGACCTCGGTATTTTCTTCGTCATGTTTCATTCCGGCATGGAAATGGACCCCCGGGAGCTTCTGGACCATATCTGGCCTTCCATGGCGGTCGCTCTGGGAGGGTTTCTTCTCCCCTTCGGCCTCGGTTATGCGGTCACCATTGCTTTCGGCGGCACCGTTTTACAATCCCTGTTCGTGGGGATGGGGGTATCCATCACGGCCATCGCGGTTCAGGCGGTTATTCTGCACGACATGCGGATCAACCGGAGCGAACTCGGACACATCATCATCGGTGCGGCCATCGCCGACGACATCCTGGCGCTCATTGCCCTCTCCACCCTGCTCGGCCTGGCCGAAACGGGCACGGTCCAGCTCCTGGAGGTGGCGAAGATACTGGGCAAGGTGGCGCTCTTTTTCGCGCTGACCATCGGCTTGGGATATTTCGTCCTGCCCCGGTTCACGCACAAATTGACCGATAAGGGCGGCAAGGCGTTCACCTTCGCGGTCGCCGCGGCGCTCCTGATGGCGTATTTCGCGGAAATCGCCGGGCTGCACCTGATCATCGGGGCGTTCCTGGCGGGACAGTTCGTGAGGAAGGACGTGCTGGACGAGCATGTCTATGAAACGATCGCCGACCGGTTCTACGGTATCAGCTACGGTTTCCTCGTCCCCATTTTTTTCGCCTCCCTCTCGTTCCACCTCCACCTCGCCATGAGCTGGGCCTTTTTATTTTTCGTCCTGGCGATCGTCGTGGTTGCGATCGTCGGCAAACTCGTCGGCTGCGGCTTGGGCGCACTCGCTTTCCGCTATAATTTCTGGGAATCGACCATCATCGGATTCGGAATGAACGGCCGGGGGGCCGTGGAGCTGGTGGTGGCGAGCGTTGTTCTGAACCTGAGCGCCGAACTGATGAACAAGAACGTTATCGGCGAACCACTGCTGACCGGGGATCAGTTTTCCGCCCTCGTTCTCATGGCATTCGTCACCACCATTCTGGCGCCTATCACCTTGAAATGGATGGTGGAACGAACGTGCCTCCCCGCCGAAAAGGCGGACTTCTGCGAACTCTGGATCAAGACGCAATCCGAGTAACGCGGCGGGGTGGGGGAGGAACTACGATTTCCAGACGGCGAGCACCGCTTCCGCAAACCTCGTCGCAGCGTCGGGCAGACTTTGTTGGTCCCGCACCCCGGTGAATTTGAGTTCCACCTGGAGGGACTCCACCCGCTGACGGTACTCCCTGAGGTTATACAGGTACTGGTTCATGCGGTTGCGATCGTTGCCGCAGTACCATGTGCGGTGGCCGTTGTTGCTGATCGGGTCAACGGGAGCGGGAAGGGCCATGAGGCCTTTTCGGGTGAATGAATCGATGAGGGGAGCGATGACGTTCTTTACGTCGGCGGTATAACGCGGATTCTTGTAGTGCTGGCCGTAGCCGAGGACCAGACGCGCATCGTGCTTGGGATTGAGCGGGTCCCCGTTCATCATCTTGGCGATCTTCAGGATGTTGCTGTCCTTGATGCCATGGATGTGGAGAACGAGCGCCTTTTGGTGGTCCGCCAGGATTTCCTTGAGGAAACCGTTCAACGGGTCCCAGAAAAGTCCCTTGATGCTCGGGTGAAGGAATACCTCCGACTTGTAGAGGTCCGCGATGTCCTGTTCGATGGCGGTTTTCACGCCTTTATGGAACCGGCTGTTGGTGATGGCAAAGCAATCGAGCCGTTCGCGTATGGCCAGTGTGAATTCCGTGGTTCCCATGTCGTCTCTCATGTTTCCATGAGTGGCCACCAGGAGGATATTGCGCTTTCCCCCCACCGCATCAATGCCTGCCGTGCTCATCGTGGTAACATCCTGAATGCATCCCGGATGCATGCATGCTTCTCCCGCAAGCATCTCCTCTTCCTCCTCGTCCACATGCTCAACGCACATCCGAGTAACCGTCTTGTCCGCCCACGGATAGTACACCCGGTTCGTCTTCTCTTGCTGGGGAATAGGAGAATCATAAACGAGTCTGTCTGTAGTATCAAGTCACAATTACGATTCTGTAGCAACATACGATACAACCGGTTTTTGCCCGGACTCGGATTTCCGCCCCGGTACCACGGCGGCTTGCCCTTTGGCCCTTTGCAGCCTTGAAACGATGCCCGGCCTTGCCTATAATCCGGACTTTCTCATCTATCCTACACCATGGGGAGGAGGGTGCGCCATGCCCCCGAAACTACTCTTCGATCCCGTTGCGGCCGGGCGAACCATGAGGGTCGCCGGTTTCATGTCCGGGTCGGGTACCAACATCACGCGATTGCTCGACCTCCAGCATCGGCTGGAGAAGGAAGACGGGCGGTGCCCCTTCGGTGTGGTGTTCATCTACAGCGACCGCAGCGACGGCAAGAGCAGGGGGGAGGCCATTGCCCTTGAAGCCGGCATCCCCTATTTCAGCTACGACATCCGCCGCTTCCACGAACTCCGCGGCCTGCGCCGCACCATGGCTTCCGAAGAAGGGCTGGGCGCGCGCCGGGAATATGACCGGATCGCCCGCACGCTCGTGGAATCGTTCAACGTGGACGTGGTGGCGCTCGGGGGGTACATGAGCGTTACCACGCTGGACCGCTGCGTCAACGTGCATCCGGCCGACCTTTCGCTCCTGGACGAAGAAGGGCGGCGGCGCTTTACCGGAGATGACGCCGTGCTGGACGCCATTTCCGCCGGGCGGAACGAACTGCGCGCCGGTACGCTCTGGACGGACCGTGGGGTGGACACCGGACCGCTGCTCATGGTTTCCCGTCCCCTGAACGTGGAACTCCCCGTGCCCCTGGAACGATTGAAGGAGGACCCGGCCCTCCTCAGGAAGACGGCCGACATCCATCAGGATCGGCTGAAAAAGGTGGGCGACTGGGAAATTTTTCCCCTCACCATTCTCATGATCGCCCAGGGACGATTCGGACTGGACGAGCAGGGAACAGTGTATGTGGACGGAAAGGAAGCCCCGCAGGGGTACCGGCTGTAGCATCGGGCAGGTTCACCGAAAAAGGCCGTATCCTCCCGTTGCCGGGTTGCGCCCGGTGGCGCCTTGTCCGGTAACGGACCTTGGCACCCTATTGACATGTACGCTCCGGGGTACATCTTGAAGAGAGCCTGCTTGTCGGGAAATGGGGAGGAAGCGGCCGTTACACGGTGCAGCCGTCGGTTCCTCTCAGCACGGAGCCCAGGGTTTCCCGGAAAATGTGGATGATGCGGGCCGTGGCGCCCCAGATGACGTGGCCTTCCCACACGTATTTCTCGGTCATGTAGGTTCTGCCTTCGTATTCGAAGGGCTCGGGTTCTATGTGATCGGGCCCGATGATGAAGTCGAGGGGCACGACGATGAGTTCGTCCACCTCGTCCGGGTTCACCTGGAAAGGGTAGGGGTAGGGAATGATCCCCAGGAAGGGAGTGACCATGTACCCGGAGGTGGTGAGGGTCTGGTCGAGCGAACCCAGCAGCTCGATGTGGTGCGGTTCCACCCCGATCTCTTCGAACGTCTCCCGGACCGCCGTCTGTGAGAGCGGCTCGTCCGGAGTATCCTGTACCCCTCCGGGAAAGGATATCTGGCCCTTGTGATTACGGACTGTTTGCGTTCGGCGGGTAAAAAGGATATGGTCGGTACCGTTCCTGCAGAAAAGCGGGATGAGCACGGCGGCTGAACGAAAGCCCGAAGCGGTCGGAACATAGTGTTTGCTGTTTGATAGAATCTGCTTTATTTTATCTTTCATGGTAGCAATAAAACCACTAGAATGATAGAAAAGGCAAAAGCCGGAAGAGACTAAACCGGAAATCGATATCGCGGAAAGGCTGAAGGTATCATACTTACCGAGTAAGGACAATCATCAATATGGCGAAGAAGAAACCCGTCGAGCCCACGCGGGCGCTCGAAGCCCGAAAGGTCATATCACTCCTCGAACATCGCAAGAAAAAGCTGATGGTCCAGGAGCCGTGCGGCGGCTTCTGTCTTATATGCAACATGGTGAACGAATGCGAGGAATTTCTAGCGGAACTTGAGGAAGAATGGTCTGAGGAACTCTACGAGATCAGCCAGGAAGAGGGCGACTGCATCATCTATGTCACTCTCACGCCCCGTCAGGGCCATGAATTTCTGGAGGTGCTCAAAGACACCCTCTTGTTCCAGTTCGTGGACGTTCAGGAGTCGGTCAGGAAAGTCGTCGTGAGCACCACCAAGGAGACCGTCGGTCGGCTCATGGTGGCGGAACTCGTGGATATGGGCATCAATTTTTCCTATAAGGTGACAGCTAAGAAGGATTGATGCACCCCACCCCACCCGCGTATTCCCTCTCCCGCAGTTCCTTCCGGGAGTCAGGAGCATTCACATGAAGGACAAGGAAAGCCACTCCTACGAAGATTTTCTCCAGAGCATCAGCGAGTTCTCCGAAAAACAGGAAGGCCGGGATTTCCTCGATAGTCTGAGCGAATACTCGAGCCTTTCCGAAACTCCGGGCAAGGCCGTTCCGGTGGGCGAACGGATCAAGGCCCTGCGCGAGGAGCGCGGGTTGAGCATCGAGGATCTGGCGTCCCGCACCGGCTTCGATACGGCCATGCTGGAACAGGTCGAGAACGACATGATTTCCCCGCCGCTGGGCATCATGGTCCGTCTGGCCAAGGCGCTGGACATGAAGCTCGGCACCCTCATTTCCAGCGGCGACAAGCAATACAGCATCATCCGCAAGCAAGACCGCAAACCCATCTCCCGCTATGCGTCCAAAAAGGGCGTCAAGTACGGCTACGCCTACGAATCCCTCGCTCCGGAAAAGAAAGACCGCACCATGGAGCCTTTCCTGGTGACCCTGGAACCCGCGGACGAGGAACCCAAGCCTTCCACCCACGACGGCGAGGAGTTCATCTTCGTGCTGGACGGGGAAATGGAAGTGCGCATCGGCGACGAAACCCACGTACTGCACCCCGGCGACTGCATCTACTACGATTCCACCCTTCCCCACCTAGTGAAAACCAAGGGCGATACCATCACCAGAATCCTGGCCGTATTGACCACGGGGGGGTAGGGGAAGAAGGCTCCCACAACCGCGTTACCCTCCGTTACTGCTGTCATCACGAAGGCATGCGGCGGGATGGTACATCATGTGATATCCTGTGCGGAATTTTCTTATGAATTATCGCCGGCCTGCTCTGATCGGGTAGCGCAGACAACTTGTTGTCTGCGTCCGGCACGATCAGTGCCGGACAAGAGGACGAACGACGGTATTCCTGCTGGAGCATGTGTTCCCGTGAAGGGAAAACCTCTCGTCCTGCGGACCCGGACAGCGAGCTGTCCGGGCCACCCTCCGGGATGAGTAATATATGCCTTGACGCTTGTTTCCTTCGTTCACGTGAAGGCCGGAATCCTGCATGATGCAACAGCTTCCGGACTCCGGCGTGGTTTCCTCCCAATTCTTGATGTTCGACTGCAATTTTCTGCAAACGCCTACGACGATGCCTAGCCGGCAGATGTGAGACGCTTCTATAAGATTCCCACACTGATAAGAATCTTTACCGCCTGCACCAGCCCGTCGATGGCTTTGGCCACCTTATCGACCACTACTGCAATATGTTTGAGTTCTTCCAAACTTTGTTTTGTCTTTTTAATGAGTTCGGACAATCCCTTGGATTTCTGCTCCAGTTGGTCGATGCTTGTGTTGAGGTCGATGATCACCAGAGTGTCGTCGAGATCGACCAGAAGCTTGAAAAGCTCGGTCAGGTCGTCCAGTTGCCGTTCGGTCAACGGCTGATTGAGCGCTTCGCGGACGGCGGTTTCCGCTTCGTGCACCAATCTGAGCGCATTGCGTATCTCGGTGTTCGCCATTTCCGTGTCCTCCCTCGCGGGGTGCAAATCCCCGTTTCATGCAGTTCAGCCCCGTCACAATGCAACGGAATGCTACTTCTCCACGGAAGCCTTGACCTTGCGGGCGGCATCCACCTCTTTGGCCAGCGCCCTGATTTCGTCGATCGCCTCCGGGATATCCATTGGGGTACGGGTCTTCTCCACCAGACGCGCGTGTGCGCTCCGGTAAGTGGCGGCGGCTTTTCCGACCTTATCGCAAAGGTCCATACATTCTCTGATCCGTTTCAGATCGTCGTACACCGCCAGGACGGCCGGGTATTCCATCCGGCGGCTTTTGTTCGCCGATAGAACAAACGCCGTCTCCAGGACGATTTTTCTTCGCGTGAAATCGAGCTTCATTTGCTTCAGAGCGATGTCTTCTACATCCGACATGAGATCCTTAATGAGAGGATCCGCCTTTTCCACCGTTTCCCGGAGGATCACGTACTGGCGGTGTCGCATGTAGATACCGCCGGCGGCACGGATGGTCTGAGCGATTTGTCCGCCGATTTTCGGCAACGGGTCGGTGGCGCGAAATTGCTTGTTATAGCTGTCGGTGGCGTTGTCGAGCGATTGGCCCAGTTTCGCCGCGCTTTCCCCTAATGCATCGGTGTAGGTATCCGATACGAGATCGGTAAGAATGGCCGAATAGCTTTTAAGAACGGCAAGTGCGCCGTCCATGCGTTCGCCCGTCTCGTTCAGTGCGGTTTCAAGTTCGTAGGCCCGGTCGATTTCCTGCCAGGCCCGGGTGGCTTGAGAGGAGTCGACTTTCCCCTCTCTGTTCTTGACCCCGAATTCTTCACTGGAAACCTGCAACAGCTTGTTGTCCCGCAGCAGGACTCCGTACGACCTGGCAAGCGCGCCCGGCAGTTCGGTGTATCCATCACTCGCTTTGACAAACGTTTTGACCTCGCTCACCTGGGAGGGCGTGAGCACGGCACAGCTGTCGAGTACGGCCAGAAAAGCCAGGAAGCACAGGAGTTGTATGATTCGCATACGGTTTCGTTCCATACGGTCTCCTCTCGGGTACATTGTTGAAAGTGCGGCCAAGTGCAGCCGGGAAGAGGACAAAAGACACATGAAACCTCCTCTCCGTTCATCAGGCGCAATTGGCGCACGCGCGCCGAATCCCCTGCGAACATTCCGCTTTCAACCATTCTGCGGCGGCGTGCCTTGCGGCGGCGGATTCGAACCGGTCGGCGGTTGGCGCTTCATTTTTTCCATATTCGTGTCACGATCGACTTGGACCACCTTTGAAACAACATACGAGCCGCCGCTGATCCCCATGAGAATCAACACGTCAGGTGAAATAGTATTGGGGAAACTTGGATGGGTCCCGTCCCCGATCACCACCAGGAACAGGCTGATGGAGATCACGAAAGTGAAAATCAGGAACTGGAAACGGGAAAGACTGGCGTTGCTGGTCGGTGGGGGTTCGCTGATGAGTTTGCTCAAATCGATTTTTCCCGTCCACATGTTCCAGATCAAGGTGGCACCCACGAGTCCGATGAAACCCACCAGCACCCAACTGACGGCCAAAACGGGCGCGTTAAGGGAAATAGTTGCTGCCATTGGTCCACCTCCTTGGTTTTCGTTTCAGGCTTGGTTATTTAAAAAGCCTCTTGATGATGTTCCTCGCTTTTCCCAGCAGATAGATGGCCTGACTTCCCCCGGTAGCCCACAACAGCACGTTTGGAACATTGGGAAGCGCCGGCGGAGATTGGGCCGCTGATTTCACCGCTTCCCCCAAAAACACCATGGCCCCCACAAGGGTGACTATCAACATCTGGGCACGGCCGGGACTCAATCCTCCTTCCTCCTTGTCGACGAGCAACCCCCTCATGTTGATCTTCCCCGTTAGCATCTGGTTTCCCACGACGGAGAAGAATCCAATCAGGAGAAGCCAGACTTCGAGACGCACGAACGCTTGGAGTGTGGACCACATGGATTTCCCCCCGGCGACTGCCTGAGTTTGATGCCTGTTCATGGTGATGTATGAATACTGACGCAATGAAGTCAGTGCATGAATCGCCCGTGTACCCGATCCACGAAACTCCGGGAAGGTCTGAATCCGGTAGCCGCGGAAGAGATGCTCGTTTTACGGCAAAAGCCCATTCGGGCGGCGATGGTTATGTCAGCTATTGAATCCGGGCAAGGAAATCAAGCCGAACGAATGGAAAGGAATTTTCCCCGCGCATCCGTTCCGCCTGAAGAATATGACCATGTCAAGTGTAACTCCGGATTATATTGTAAGAATACTCTTATGTTATTGTCAATTATATTTTATTTTAAGTAATATTGTTTAGCGATAATTAAGCTGAAAAGACTGTTGTATTTTAATTCGAAAATATCATTTTTAACGGTTTCCCGGCAAATTTTTTGAAGTACAAGCAATTGACAAAGCGGCGCATGCTATGCCATTCTCAAGAAAAATTGTGAAAGCGGCTCATTGATCGTCGAGGTCCGGGAAGAGAGCGTAATGACCAATCTGAAATCCGGTGCAAAGCAACGCCTTGAACGTATGGTGTCCGTCCTTCAGGAGCGCGGTTACCGGATCACGCCTCAACGACTTTCCATCGTGAAGATACTGGCGGAAAGCGACGATCACCCCAGCGTCGAGTACATCTATCGCCGGGTCAAAAAGGACTTTCCCACCACCAGTCTGGCAACAACCTACAAAACCATCCATTTGCTCAAAGAAATGGGAGAGGTACTCGAATTGGGATTTTCCGATTGGGGAAGCCGCTACGACGGTATGAGGCCATACCCGCACCCTCATCTCATTTGCACGAAGTGCGGGGCGGTCATGGACCCGGAGTTTTCCTCCATGGAGGAGATCGCCAGGGAAATGGCCAGGGAATCCGGCTACCAAATCACTCACCATCGGCTCGATTTTTTCGGAGTGTGCCCCAAATGCCAGACAGCGGGGAAGTGACGATTTTTTTTTCGTCTTATCGGATAATTATTATTTGTTAATAATAATTAACAACACAACTCTGCGCGCACCTGGTCGCGAACATCGTCGATCATCTGGGCAATGCGCAAAAGCGGATACGGCTCCGCCAGGCCGCGTTGTTCTTCAAGGCGGACCCCGATTACGGACGACGTGTGGCCGAGGGAGTGGGGTTGGACGTGGCCGAAGTGGAAAAGCTGGCCGGCATGAGCCAGGAGGAACGGGCGAAGGCCACGAGATAGTACCTATTCAGGCCCGCTAACATGGGGCCGAAGTACCGGGAGGACCCTCCTGCACCGCGGCGGGGGTCCTTTTTTTGCTCCGGAAGGGTGAAAAATGGGCTTGAAGGGCCGCTGAACGAAGAAAAAAGCGTTCTCTCATCAACAAGTTGAAAATTTTATTTGACAAATCGGCCTGTATGCAGGCAGGATCAAATTATCCGACGCAGGTTTTTCCATTATAATTTTTTCAAGGGAGAGTAGAGCTTTGGCACAGGGTACAGTCAAGTGGTTCAGTAATGAAAAAGGGTATGGCTTCATCGAGCAGGATGGGGGCGGGGACATTTTCGTACATCATTCAGCGATCGATATGCCGGGTTTCAAAACTTTAAGTGAAGGGGATCGCGTGTCCTTCGAAGTGGGGCAGGGGCAAAAAGGTCCTGCCGCCATGAAGGTGAAAAAGCTTTAAGCCGGTAAGGAACTTTCCCGAAAAGCCGCTTCCGCGGCGGCTTTTCGGGATCCCCCTATCCCCTGGATTCAATCCACTCCTTTTCGTTCCAGTCATTCTCTGGAACAATACCTTTCTGTTTGCTTTCTCTCAATAGAAAAATCTGGCCGTTCTGCGACTGCCGCATCAGCGGAAAATGCACACCCGCGCCGTTGTCGGGGGCTTGGGTTCACCTGCGGCGGGGATAAAAAGCATCCCGGAACTCCCCCCCCGCGAACGTTTGGACTCAAAGGCATGGTTCTTCAGTGAATTTCGGGAAGTGTTTTTTTCGTTAGGCAGGATGAAAACCGCAGTTTTTCGGTCATTTGCGTTCGCCCCCTTCGACAAGCTCAGGGCAGGCTTCTCCACATCAGGGCGAACGGATTGGTCCTCGGCCAAGGGCACCTACGACCGTTCGTGCCGAGCGAAGCAAGTTCCGCCTTCGGCGGTGCGAGTCATAGGCGAGAAACAGCCTGCCGGTTCGGCCGGATTGCTGATCCATTCCCGGAGGGGGCAGGAAAGGGCAGCGCAGGCAACTTGTTCGGGTTGTCGAAAAGATCTATTGGAACGTCACCCCGGCGAAAGCCGGGGTCCAGAAACGCCCGAACATATTGGATTCCGGCTTTCCACCGGAATGACGAATACGCACAGAATATCGTTTTCAACGCTCCGCGCCGTTTTCTTTCCCGCCGAATGGCTTCCCCTTTTACTGTTTCCCGGCCGTCCGTTTCTCCAGGTCTTCGAGAATGTGATGCATCGATTTGGACGTTTCGGCCAGATCGATGGAAACCCGTTGGTATATTTCGAACAAACGGGAGTAGACTTCATGATTCTCAGCGTTGGGACGGACCTCGTCGGCAATGTGCACGCAGGACCTGACCGCCTCCGCGACATCGGCAAAAATTCCCACCCCCAGGCCGCCCACCAGCGCGGTACCGAAGGAAGAATCGTCCACCGTGGGACGCAGAAGATTCGTCCCCACCATGTCGCACACGATCTGCCGCCACATCGGGCTGGCCGCCCCTCCGCCGATGATGCGGAAATCCCGCACGTTCACTCCCAACCGGTCCATTTCGCGGACGCAATCATAGAGCGAGTAGGCCACTCCTTCCAGCACGGCCCGGATGAAATGCTCCTTGCGGTGCCGGGAGGTGATGCCGATGAAATCGCCCCGCAGATAGGGGTCCCCGATGGCGCCTTGCAGATTGGGATGAAAAATGAGCCCCTCGCTTCCCACGGGCGCCTTGGCGGCCAGGTGGTCCATGAGCCGGTAGGCGTTGACGTCCCATTGGCGGGCGGCGTTCGTTTCGCTGTCGCAGAGGGCGTCTCGCAGCCAACGGTAGCAGACGGCGCAGGAAATGGTGCCTGCCAGCGTGTACCATTTGGAAGGCAGAATGTGGAAATACGCGTACACCCGTGGCGGGCTGGGATGCGGCTCGTCGGTGACTACCGCCACGTTGCCGGCCGTGGCCAGCTTGAGGATGCCTTGGCCCGATTCGACGGCCCCCGCTCCGAACGCCTCGGACGCCTGATCGGTGGTCCCGGTGACCACGGGGGTTCCCTCCAGAAGTCCGAGGTCACGAGCGGCGCTCGACGACAATCCCCCCACCACGCGTTCGGGAGGAGACACGGGTGGCAGAAGGTGCATGGGAATGTCGGCCAGACCGCAGACCGTTTCCGACCATTGCCTTTTGCGCACGTTGTACAGGAGCGTGCCGTGCGCATCCATGTAATCGGTCCCGATGTCGCCGGTGAGGCGGTAGCGGATGTAGTCCTTGGGCATCAGCATGCGGGTGGCCCGCTGCCACACCTGAGGCTCGTTTTCCCGGATCCACACCAGATAGGGCAGGGTCCAGTTAACGTTGGGCGCATGGAGCGTTTCCTCGAAGATTTCGCGGCCGTGCAGTTGCCGGAGCGTCTCCACCTGGGCGATGGTCCGCTTGTCCCTCCACAGGATGGCGGGCCGCAGCACGTTGTTGCCACTGTCCAGCAGTACCAGCGTGTGGGTGGCGGCGCCGACGGCGATTGAGACGATATTCTCCCGTGAAACGGTCCCCTTGGAAAAGACGTCGCCGAGGGTGAGGCGCAGGGCCTCGTACCATTCCTCAGGCGCCTGTTCGGCCCACCCCGGATGGGGGTAGTAGGTCGGGTATTCCCGGTATCCCCAGGCTTCCACCTTGCCGTGCTCGTCGACGATGGTGACTTTGCACCCGCCGGAGCCGATATCCACGCCCATCATCAAGGAAGTTTTCATGTCAGCTCACTCCCGATCCATCTGAAAAACGATAGTCATGTCAGGCACCCTCGCGTTGGTGAAATCATAGCTGCGGGTTGTCGCGAAACGACGATGCGCATCCTGGAACGGATGCACGACGAACGGGGAAAGGCCGTGAAGCGAAGGGGCACAATAGGGATATCTCATTTTTTTATTGTAATTGCGTTGCATGATAGGATAGTATCGCGCTGAAAGTCAAGCATGAACCATCATTTTGTATCAGTTTATCTCATTCATCTCTAACGAGTGCGCAGGTTCAACGCATGTATCCCTTCGAACGAACCGACAGGCTGATGAAGAAACTTCGCAGCACGGGGCAGATCACCGTGAGCGAGGAGGCGGAGCTTCTCGGGGTCTCCTATGCCACCATTCACCGGGACCTGGATAGGCTGGAGAAGCAGGGGAAAATCGAAAAGGTGCGGGGAGGAGCCGTCCTGCGGGAAGGGCTGGAGTACAATACCCATTTCGACATACGCAGGAACAAGATGGTGGAGGAAAAGAAGAAGATCGCCCAGAGGGCTGCGGAATTCGTCCAGGACGACACGGCCGTCTTCTTCGATCACTCCACGTCGGTATTTTTCCTGGCTCGGGAGCTGAGCAGGCGCAACTTCAGAAATCTCATCATCATCACCAATTCACTGCAGATCCCGGCCGAATTTTCCGAAAAATCGGGAGTGCAGGTGATTCTCACCGGCGGAGTGGTGCAGGACGAGTTCCAGGCGCTGTCCGGCAGACTCGTGCTCGAATCATTGAAATATTTCAACTTGCACCAAATCTTTGCATCGGTCGGCGCGATTTCCGTCGAGAACGGCTTCATGACACAGATGCCTTTCATCCATGAAATTTTCGCCGAGATATTCAGCCGGGGGCAGGAAGTAAACATACTGGCCGACAGTTCCAAGTTCTACAAGATCGGCACCTTCCAGATCGCACCGCTGGAATCCGCCGTGCGTATCTTCACCGAAAAAGCGCCACCGCAATCCCTGAAGGCGAGGATCCTGGAAAAGGGCCCGGAGATCATCGTCTGATCCGGACGTATCCCGCTCCCCGCGGGGTTCGCCGTTGTCCGTCCCATTCTCCGGGGAAAAAGCCGGAATCCCGGGGGATCCCGGTTTCGGCGACTGCACCCATGCCGGCGGACGGTCGCTGCGTGCGGCGGGTCGTCCGCCTTCTCAACAATCCGCCATAAACAGCTCACCTTCGAAAGTCTTTTCAACAGGGAAATCAGGATGTTCTGACGGTGGTCGCATGACCTCCGACGGCGGCGGTCTGCTCCTACGGGAAATCGACGAACGATATCACTTGGCCGCAGCCTGCCTTCATTATTCATAGCATTGAAACCATTTCCGCTCCGCCGTTGCACCCATATTACGGGCATGAGACAATAAATTGATTTGAATATCTATCGCAATGAACTGAGCGGGACCTCCACCTAAAAATGCAGGCGGGGAATAGGAGCAATTAAAATGAAGATGGAGCGTCTTTCTTTATTCTCCCGGGCTGAAAGGAGATGAAAACCATGTTGTTCCACATCACTCAGACTCACACTCCGGAGAACTGCCCCGCGGACGCGGGCGGTTCAAAAACGCTGTACAACCCCAAGGTTGAAGCCGTGAAACTCCTGGCGGTGTATGGCGCTTATCCCCAGCACGTGATCTATTACATTGTCGAAGCGGATAGCATGGAGGCAATCCACAAGTTCCTCGATCCCGGCTTCAAGCGCTGCACCGCTACAATCACGCCGGTGAGCACGGAGCCGATTGCACGGTGAAAAGGTTTGGATGAAGGAAATCGCGCCGCGCCGCCGGCGTTCTTTCGCCGACGGCACGCGGGATCATCCGAAACGGCGCTGCGACGTCCGTGGGGATGGGCGGAAGGCAGGTTGGACTTGCCGTTGCGGATCATCGGAACGGCAAAAGGCAAGAGCACGTGGTGTGCTCTTGCCTTTTTCGTTTCACCGGGGGACGGCGGCTAGAAATCTTCCGGATCCATCTCGATCATGTGGCGCGGAGAGATTTCCCTGGCGCCGGATCTGGCCGGAGCGCCCGCTTCGCGGACGGGAAGCGACTTCGTCTTCCCTTTGTTCCCGTTGTTCTTTTTGTTGTTCGAAACGCCCACCATGGTCACCAGTTCGGACACGATTCCCTTCATCACGTAGGACTGCGATCCCATTTCCTGCGCGGCGGCGGCCGACTCTTCGGCGCTCGCGGCGTTCTGCTGGGTTACCTTGTCCATTTCGTTCATGGAACCGCCCACCTGCTCGATACCCTTGGCCTGCTCCTGTGAGGCAGCGGCGATTTCGCCGACCAGTTCGCCTACTTTTCGAGCCCCTTGAGTTACCTTGAGGAATGCCTGGTCCGCTTTGGACACCAGATTGGACCCCACGTTGATCTTGGACACGGACCCTTCGATGAGTTCCGCGGTGTTGTGGGCCGCTTCGGCGGCGCGCATTGCCAGGTTTCTCACCTCGTCGGCCACCACGGCGAACCCTGCTCCGGCTTCTCCCGCCCGAGCCGCTTCCACTGCGGCGTTCAACGCCAGGAGATTGGTCTGGAAAGCGATTTCGTCAATGGTCTTGATGATTTTCTGAGTTTCTCTGCTCGACTTGGATATCTCCTTCATGGAATCGGTGAGTTCCTTCATGGACGCCACCGCTTCGTCGGCGATCCTGGACGTCTGTTCCATGAGGAGGTTGGCCTGGCTCGCGTTGTCCGCGTTCTGGCGGGTCATGGAACCCATCTCCTCCAGGGACGAACTCGTTTCCTCCAGGGACGCCGCCTGCTTCGAGGCTCCTTCGGCCAGCGACTGGCTCGCGGACGACACCTGGCCGGATGCGGAAGAGACATGTTTGGAACTGAG
This sequence comes from uncultured delta proteobacterium, assembly GCA_963826125.1. Taxonomy (GTDB): domain Bacteria; phylum Desulfobacterota; class Desulfarculia; order JACQYL01; family CAWGVV01; genus CAWGVV01. The sequence continues at coordinate 1,358,228 of CAWGVV010000002.1, forward strand.
GGTGAGGTTGTCGATGATTTGTTTCATGGGTTTGGTGATGCTGCGGGTGATGGTTACCGCCAGCGCGATCCCCAGGAGAAAGGCCGCCGCTAGGCCGACCAGCATCAGCCTGGCGGATAGCTTCAGCGTCGAGTCGGTTCGCTTGATCGTCTCCCGCGCCTGGCCCATGCTCGTCATTGCGATGACCTTCGCGGTGTCCAAAGTGGAATCGCCCGTGATGTTCTGCTCTCCTCCGAGCTTCGCCAGGGTATTCCAGTTCTCCGCCATTTCCACCAGGGCCTTGTGAAACGTTTCGGCCGCGGACTGCACGGCTTCGAGCAACTTCCTGTGGTCGGCATCAAGAGTGCCCGACTTCAAGCTCTCCAGTTTCCCGTTGATGGCACTGAAATTCCCTGCGGCGACATTCATGAGGCCCCGATCCCGCTTCGCACGGGCGCGGAAGGTGAGAGCCCCGGTTTGATTTCCCAGTTTGAGGATTTCGTTCGCCACCCGGATTTCCGTGAGACGGTGCATCAAGAGCGCCGGATCGTCGGCCTCGGAGATGCCCCGTTCGAGACTGCGGTACTGGTCGCGCAGAAACTCCTCGCAGTTGTCCTCATACGTCTTCGCTGCAGCCGCAATATCCTCCCGATTGGAAGCGATGCGCCCGTACCTCTCCACGACTTGCGCGAATTTCTCTTCGAATTCCCGCACCTGGGACGAAAGCAGACCGATCTGGTTTTGCAGCGTGTCGAGCCGGGAAGAGGATGCAGCCATATCGGCGGCCCTTTGGAGGCGCTTTTTCACCTCCCCCATGTTGGTTCGTGCCTCGATGAGGGCTGAATGGTCCTCGGTCAACGCATAGATGCGCATGTGGAGCATGGCGGTGCGCACCAGCGCGTTCAGCTCAACGGTCAGTTCGACCGTGGGCATGTTTTCGTTCACCAGGACGGCCGATTGATGCTCCACCCGGTACATGTTCCAGGCGGCTACGGCTCCCAGCACCAGCGTGACGACGATGAGAAACCCGAAACCGAGGCCGATCCGCATGCCCAGACCGATGCTCCGCTTCTTGCCCTTCCCGCCTTTCGTGCCGTTCATCTCTCACTCCCTCTTAAGAAGAACCAAAATCCGAACCTTCCGGTGCTCCGCGGTCCCGAAGTCCAAGAATCGACCAGGGCGGAACCGCGGCGAACGCACCTGGGACAACTAGGTAATCGTACAGTGAAAATAGTTACTCAAGAGGGGAAACCCTTTTCTCATATTCCTACGAAAGACCTAACGCGGGTCCCGCAAAGAGAAGGTGCGACAGGGGGGTACGGCGGAGCGGCACAGGTATCGCTGAGATGCGGAAGACTGTGGAGTTCACCCGTCCGTGGGGATGGGCGGAAGGCAGGTTGGACTTGCCGTTGCGGATCATCGGAACGGCAAAAGGCAAGAGCACGTGGTGTGCCTTGCCTTTTTCGTTTCACCGGGGGACGGCGGCTAGAAATCTTCCGGATCCATCTCGATCATGTGGCGCGGAGAGATTTCCCTGGCGCCGGATCTGGCCGGAGCGCCCGCTTCGCGGACGGGAAGCGACTTCGTCTTCCCTTTGTTCCCGTTGTTCTTTTTGTTGTTCGAAACGCCCACCATGGTCACCAGTTCGGACACGATTCCCTTCATCACGTAGGACTGCGATCCCATTTCCTGCGCGGCGGCGGCCGACTCTTCGGCGCTCGCGGCGTTCTGCTGGGTTACCTTGTCCATTTCGTTCATGGAACCGCCCACCTGCTCGATACCCTTGGCCTGCTCCTGTGAGGCAGCGGCGATTTCGCCGACCAGTTCGCCTACTTTTCGAGCCCCTTGAGTTACCTTGAGGAATGCCTGGTCCGCTTTGGACACCAGATTGGACCCCACGTTGATCTTGGACACGGACCCTTCGATGAGTTCCGCGGTGTTGTGGGCCGCTTCGGCGGCGCGCATTGCCAGGTTTCTCACCTCGTCGGCCACCACGGCGAACCCTGCTCCGGCTTCTCCCGCCCGAGCCGCTTCCACTGCGGCGTTCAACGCCAGGAGATTGGTCTGGAAAGCGATTTCGTCAATGGTCTTGATGATTTTCTGAGTTTCCCTGCTCGACTTGGATATCTCCTTCATGGAATCGGTGAGTTCCTTCATGGACGCCACCGCTTCGTCGGCGATCCTGGACGTCTGTTCCATGAGGACGTTGGCCTGGCTCGCGTTGTCCGCGTTCTGGCGGGTCATGGAACCCATCTCCTCCAGGGACGAACTCGTTTCCTCCAGGGACGCCGCCTGCTCCGAGGCTCCTTCCGCCAGCGACTGGCTCGCGGACGACACCTGGCCGGACGCGGACGCTACCTGTTCCGAGCTGACGGTGAGGCTGTCAATGATGCGTTTCATGGGTTTGGTGATGCTGCGGGTAACGGTCACCGCCAGCGAAATGCCTATCAGGAAGGCCGCCGCCAGCCCTATAAGGACTATCTTGGCGGAAAGCCCCAGTTTCGTATCGGCTTTCTGCACCATTTCCTTGGTCTGGCTCATGCCGGACTGGGCAAGGGATTTGGCGGAACCGAGCATCGAATTGCCGATCGACGTCTGTTCTTCCCCGATTTTTACCAGGTCCACCCAACTGGCCGACATGTCCGCCAGGGCCTTCTTGTATTCGTCGGCCGCGGACTGTACTTCTTCGAGCAGCTTTATATTCGCCTCTTCCCGGGTAATGGACCGGAGGCTTTCCAGCTTCTCGTTGATCTCCTTAAAATTAGCTATGGCGTAATCCATGAGGTTCTGGTCGCGCTTGGCCTGGGCCTGGAAGGTGAGCACCCGCGTCTCGTTCCCCAAGTTAATGATAGTGGTCGCCAGGTCGATCTTGCTGATGCGCTGCATGAGAATTTCCGGGTCCTCGGCAGCCGCTACGCCCCGTTTCATGGCCGAGTACTGGTCGCGGAGGAATTCCTCGCAATTGCCGATGTAGGTCATGGCCGCGGTCTGGATGGAATTACGGCTTGAAGTAACCCGCGCGTTTCTCGTGGCGACGGCGGCGGTCTTTGTTTCGAACTCCTTCACCTGAGCCTGGAGCATGGAGGTCTGCGTTTTCAAATCCTCCAATCGTCGAGACGCCGCGGAAAGCTTTCCGGCTTCCCCGAGATGCTTTTTCACCTGCTCGACCCGAGTCTGCGCCTCATTGAGATACGACTCATCCTCGGTGAGATTGTAGATACGCATGTTCATCATGGTTGAAAGGACGGCTGAATCCAACTGCATGGCCAGTTCCGCTTCGGGCATGTACTCCGAAGCCAGGATGCCGGATTCTTGCGCCACCTGATACATGTTCCAGAAAGCCACTCCCCCGAGCCCCAGCGCGATGAGTATCAAAAGGCCAAACCCAAAGCTGATCCTCGTGCCCAGTTTCATGCTCTTCTTCGTACTCTTCTTACCCTGCTGCCTCTTCATAAGACACTCCCCTTGCGCATTCCATGGTAACGCCGAGATGCTGCGTAGTGTCTTCGGATCCGGCGGGAATCGGAAGACAAGTCACGGATCGATAAACGACGAGAAAGTCTCTTCGTTAAAGGATGTATCGTCAAAACGGAGTGATTACTAAAGGCAAAAATCGGCTGACGCCGAGATATCTGAAGAGTCACAAGTGCTCTATTAACAGAGTGATTTCCAACGGGATTCGCGACCCTTTGTATTTGCCGGGAATCGGCGGCCGATGGTGTTCGACGGGCGGGGGCAAAACGGACGGGAGAGCCCGCGCAGGCGTTGGAAAAGCCGTTCAAACCGTGTTCTCGAAAGCCGCGGCACGGAAGCACCGAAATCCTGGAATTTAGGTCTTATGGAATGAACGAAAGCCCGTGCCGGAAGGCGACGGTTTTTCTTGACACCCTCTACTGTCGACAATAGTCTGAAGACAATATACTTATTGCTGCGATTGAACAGCCCCTCACCCGCCAAGACGATGCTTCGCCATGGATCGTAACCCTCGGAAATCATTCCGCCGGGACCGGGAAGACACCTCATGAACATTCCCGGCCACGGGTTTGAGAACCTTACCGGGTTGGCTGCCGGCGGAGCGATCGTTCACCTCTTCACTACCGGACGGGGGGCCCCAACGGCAATCCGCTTCTTCCCACCTTGAAGATATGCGAAAACGAGAGAACCAACGTGACCATGGAGGAGCACATCGACGTCGACATCGCCAACGGCAGGATGACCAAGGCGGAGATTCTGAACTTCGCTGGCAGCATGGAAATTCTCACCAACGGACCCGTGATGTAACAAGGAGTATCCACCATGGAAAAGATCGCCAAACGAATCGACGAGAAGGACAACGTGATGATCGCTCTGGCGGACTTCGAGGCCGGAGAGAGGATAACAACGAGATTCAGGGGGGACGAGACGACCTACACGATCAATCAGAGCGTCCCTTTCGGCCATAAAATCGCCATAACCGATATTCCCCGGGGCGAAAAGGTCGTCAAATACGGGGAGTCCATCGGAAGCGCCACCAGCGACATAAAGAAAGGCGATTGGGTCCACGTACACAACGTGAAGGACGACTATAAAGTGCTCGACGGGGACGGGAATCCGCTGCCGGGTCAGGCGGGCTGAAAAAACGGGAACTACGACGACGCACTGGACGGCCCGCTGAACCATCTGAGCTATACGTCCAGGGTTTTATGGAATAAAATCGTTCAGGACAGTGCAAGGTAATACGTCGAGGCGCATCGTGCGCCGAATGCCTCGGCCGCACGGGTAAACGGTACGTTTGTTCACCTACCAGCAAGGAGGTTTATCGTGGAAGCTTGCCGTATTGTCGAAAACATCGCATGGCGTCCCCACCCCACCGCCGAAGGCGTGCAGATCAAGCCCTTCATCACCCAAAAAGAGGATGGTTTGGATGTCACCTGCATGCTGGTGAAAGTCCCCGCGGGGAAAACGGTGCAGGTGCATATCCACGAGAAGCAGGACGACATCCTCTATCCGTTGGCGGGAAAAGCCACCATGTGGGTTGACGGGACCGGCGATTTCACCTTGCAGCCGGGTGTCGCGGTGCGTGTTCCCAAGGGGACGAAACACGGCATCTCCAACGTAACGCAAGAATTGCTCATTTTCGACGTCTTCAGTCCGGCTCTTTTGTAACCGGCGGGTATCAACGGGTTCCCGGCATGAATCGGGCGGGTATAACCTGCCCTCGGCGTGGTGAAGCACGGTATTCCGACGATCATTCGCCATTCGGGCGTAAGCCGGAACCCGACGGTTTCAATCGGTTCAGTCGCCCCGGCGTCCGCCGGAGTGACGGTGGAGAGGTTTTGTCGACAGCACGGGGCGGATGTTTTGAGTCCGTCCTCTCCGTTTTTCATCCACGTTTCCCGCCGTCCCGTGGCACGCTCCCCTGAAAATGAGAATGTTCCCAAAACGCATTTCCGCTGTGCGAGCCCCCCGCTCCGATCACCACAACGAGCGGGGTCCATCCCAGCCGACCCGTGGCGCATGACGGAGCCCTGCACGATTGAGTTGTTGGCAACGCCATATCCATCGATTATACTCGATGGACCGAAGTTTCAGGCTTCGGAGGAAGAGCCCCCGGATTCTTCCTGACGTGAGAAAACGAAAGGACTGCAAATGTACAAAATTGCGTATGAAAAGGACGAAATAGTCATTCGTTTCAACAAAGACCTCGCCAATGAGGACACTCTCTCCAGGTTTCTCAGCCAGATAAATCTGCAGTCCATTCTGAAAAAAAGATCGTGTCCGGAGGCAATGGACAAAATGAGGCTTCAGAGCAAGCTGAGGGATCTGCCCACCGGCCTGTCTCTGCTTCGAAATCCCGACCTGAACAAAGGGACCGCCTTCACCGAAGAAGAGCGGGATGCCTTGGGTATTCGAGGACTCCTGCCCCCTCACGTGCACACAATGGAAGAACAACTCTTCCGGGTCCTCAGCAGGTTGCGGCGATTACCGACAGACCTCGAAAAATACAACTTCATGATCGACCTCCAGGATCGGAACAGAATCCTGTTCTATCGGCTACTGCTGGAAAACATCGAGGAACTCATGCCTATCGTGTACACGCCGACGGTGGGTCAGGCGTGTATGGAATACGGCAACATTTTTCGCAGGCCCCGTGGAATATTCATCACGGCGGACGACAGGTGCAGGATAGCCGACATCCTGGAGAATTGGCATTACAAGGACATACGCATCATTGTCGTGACGGATGGGGAGCGCATACTCGGACTGGGCGACCTCGGCGCCAGCGGCATGGGGATTCCCATAGGGAAGCTGGCCCTCTACAGTGCCTGCGCCGGTATCCATCCTGCTCACAGCCTTCCCGTCACCATCGATGTGGGAACGGAAAACGCGAAGCTCCTGAACGATCCTCTCTATATCGGTCGGAGAAAGCGGCGCCTGAGGGGAGAAGCTTACGATGAGTTGATTGAGGAGTTTATCCTGGCGGTGCAGCAGGTCTTCCCCGGCGCCGTCATCCAATTCGAGGACTTCGGCAACAGCAACGCTTTCCGGTTGTTGCAGAAGTATCGAAACGATTGTTGCACGTTCAACGACGACATTCAGGGAACGGCGGCCGTCACCCTGGCCTGTCTCTACTCGGCCCTGCACATCACCGGGAGAAGCCTCAAGGAGCAGAAGTTCCTGTTCCTGGGAGCGGGAGAAGCCGGTATCGGGGCCGGCGATCTGACGGTTTCCGCCATGATGGAGGAAGGGTTGTCCGCAGAGGAGGCAGCCCTGCGGTGCTGGTTCTTCGATTCCAAGGGACTGATCGTAAAGAGCCGAACCGATCTGAACGAGAACAAGCTTCGGTATGCTCATGAGCATGAAACAGTCACCGATTTTGCGGCTTGCGTGGAAGCGATCAAACCGACCGCCATCATCGGGGTTTCGGGAAAGCACGGAATGTTTACTCGTCAGGTACTGGAATCGATGGCCGAACTCAACGAACGGCCGATCGTGCTCTCCCTGTCGAACCCCACCTCAAACACCGAATGTACGGCGGAAGAAGCGTACCAATGGACTCGGGGGCGGGCCATTTTCGCCAGCGGCAGCCCGTCCGATCCAGTAACCATGGGAGCACGGACGTTCGTGCCGTCTCAAGGGAACAACGTTTACATTTTTCCGGGGGTGGGCTTGGGCATATTGGCGACCAGGGCCAATCACATACCCGACGAAATCTTTTCCGCCGCCGCCAAGACCCTGGCCGGGCTCGCCTCGCAATCCGATCGCGATCAGGGAAGACTTCTCCCGCCGCTCACGCGCATCAGGGAGGTGTCCATCGCCATAGCCGTAGCCGTAGCCGAAGAGGCGTATCGGTTGGGGCTGGCGACGGTGAGCAGACCCGACGATCTGCGGGAACACATCAAGTCATTGATGTTTGAACCGGAATATCCCAGCTACATCTGACGTCGCGTCTTACAACGGAATTGAAACTGAAGGACGGCACGCCTCATTGAGGCGTCGCCATGGGGGACGTTGACGAGAGGGTTTGTCCGGGTCCGAAGGACAAGAGGTGCCGGAGATGCCCGGATGCCGTTGTATTGTTCCAACCTATTGTCCGGCACCAGCCGGTGCCGAACGCAGACAACAAGTTCGAGCTGTCTCCCCGGCTTGGCGTTGTGAGGGAACCAGAACGCTGCGCTTTTCAGATTCGACTTTTTCAATTTCTTCAATGTTTGAATACCCGGAATCGGCGCAGGCGATCTGACATTCATGCCCCACATTGTCTTCAGCGCCTTTGATCTGTGAAGACAGCTGAGCGCTGTCGTTGGCGTCGTTGACTGCATCCACATGCACGATCAGACCTTTTTTATCATCGGTGACGCTTTGAACGGCATAGCACGGATGGACGCCCTGGGAGCTTTTCATCTGAGCGCTTCGAGGGTCCACCCGATTGATTTCCCGCAGTTTGCCGTCTTTGGAGCGCTCGCTTGCATGGTCAAACTCGGCTAATGCCGATTCGATTCTGGCCCTTAATCGCTGCTGACCTTTGAGTTCCCCGGGCGTCTTTACCAGAGAGTCCTGCTTTGCTCCTCGCTGATCGATGCGTTCACTTTCGGCTAAAATCTGTTCAATGCGCCGGTCAACTTTTTTCAGCTGCTTTTGATACCATTTTTTCTGATGCTGTTGAGACTTGCCGGCATTAGCCCATATTTTGGTGCTGTCTACAAATAAGATGTTGCCCTGAATCGGGTCCAACTTGAGACATAACCGGGCGCATAGCTTTAAAGCATTTTTCAGCGCCTCCTTGTTGTTGTGGCGAAATTAGGCGATGGTTTTATGATCAGGTTTTAAATTCTTCATCAGCCAGATAAAGGATATATTGTTGTGAGTTTCTCTTTCGATTTTTCGTGAGCTTGTAACGCCATAACTGTAACCATACAGAATGAGCTTGAGCATCAGACGCGGATCATACGTGCTGTTCCCCACTTTGCCATCATCCACCTGAATGCCCAGATGGTTAAAGTCCATAGCATCAACAAAGGTGTCGTAAGCGCGCGCAGGGTGGTCTTCGGAAACGTATTGATCAATGCTCTCCGGAAACAGAATCATTTGCTTGCGATCATCGCCATATCGGTATGCCATTACTTGCTCCCGCTTGGTTCATTCATCCTAATAACATACCGTTTTAATGCTTTAAAGAAGGTTTTAATACACAATGAAGACTTATTGCGACACAGCCTCGAAAGCCGGAATCAAGTAAATTCAATCAGTCCTGGACCCCGGCTTTCGCCGGGGTCCAGGACGGGTTTGCTAACGCCGGAGGAAGTCAAGCGGCGAAGGACCGGCCGAGATCGTCCGCCTGCAGAATGGCGTCCGTCACCATCTTCTCATCCACCACAAAGGGCATGTTGTGTATGTACGACCCGGGCTCGCACATCTTCTTCACCGCGACACCGAGCCGTTCCCTGTTCGCTTTCGCCAGCCCCAGTTCGGCCAGGGTGGTGGGCAAGCCGATCTTCCGGTAGAAAACGAGCAGATCCAGCAACAAGGGCCGATCCCGCTTTTCCATGATCAGTTGCGCCAGTACGGCGAAGGCCACTTTTTCGCCGTGCAACGAGCCGTTCATTTCCTCGATGAGGGTGAGCCCGTTGTGGATGCCGTGCGCCGCTGCCAGCCCGCCGCTTTCGAATCCCAGCCCGCTCAGCAGCACGTTGGCTTCGACCACCTGTTCCAGGGCATCGTCGGCGGTTCCGTTCCGCACGGATTGCACCGCCGCCTCTCCCTTCTCCCTGATGATCTCGTAGCAGAGCCGGCTCAACTGCAGCGCGGTGCGGGTCGATTTCCCCCCGAACATATTGGTCGCGCCCGATTCCCAGCAGGCTTCGGCTTCGAACCGGGTGGACATGGCATCGCCGATGCCGGCCACCAACGCGCGGACCGGGGCGCGGGCGATGATTTCGGTATCGATCACTATGGCCGCCGCGCCGGTTTTCATGGCGACCACGCCCACCTTGGCGTGGGTTTCGTCGTAAACGACCGCCTTGTGGCTGGTGGGCGCGTCGGTGGAGGCGATGGTGGGCACGATGACCACCGGAAGGTCGAGTTCGGCGTTCAGCACCTTGGCCGTGTCCGCCGCCTTGCCGCCGCCCACCCCGACGATGACCTGGGCGCCGGCCTTTTGGGCCGCGTCCCTGAGGCGGTGGATTTCCGAATAGCAGCATTCCCCGCCGAACGTTTCGAAGATCGCGGTTTTTCCGGCATTTTGCAGCGAGCGGGAGATTCGGTCCCCCACAATGGAGAGCACCATGGGATCGGCGAACACGAACAAACGATCTCCCAGGGGGTCCAGTACCTGGCCGATCCGGTCCAATACGCCCGGCCCCTGAATGTACCTGTTGGGCGCTCCGAAAATCTTCATCGCCGCCTCCGGTTTTCCGCCTTCAACCGTTCAATTCCGCAACTCACGCCGTTCACCCTTCGATACCTCTCAACTAACAGCTTTCGCGTATTAATAAAATCAACCGGTTAATCATATGGGCTTGGGGATGGGTGGCCCGGACAACTCGTTGTCCGGGTCCGAAGGACAAGAGGTGCCGGAGATGCCCGGATGCAATTGTATTGTTCCAACCTCTTGTCCGGCACCAGCCAGTGCCGGACGCAGACAACAAGTTGTCTGCGCTACCCTTTCCCGCCCCCTCCAGCAATGGATTTAGCAATCCGGCCGAACCGGCCGGCTGTTTCTTGCCTACGCCTTGCCACGCAAACGGCGGGGCTTACTTCGCTCTCAACTAACAGCGAAATCCTTCCAATGGCAGGGGTCGTTTCCCCAACGCACAGGCGAGGCGCCTGTGCTCCACGTAATTGTCTTGGTGAAACGATCCGCTTGTGGAGCACAGCCGCCCTCGGCTGTGCAATTTCCCGCTATCGCTCGAAATGACAAATCGCGGATACACGGAAAACTGTTTCTTCTTCACGCCTTGCCACGCAAACGGCGGGACTTACTTCGCTCAGGGCGAACGGACTCCGGCCGGCTATTACCGATTTCAATGAAACCGAAGTTCTTCACCGCATCAGGAGCCTTCCGCAAACGCATGCAGTTCGTGGTTGATGTCCGCGAGCCTGCTTTGCGCCTTCTTGTAAATGGCAAAAAGTTGCCGGTACCGCTCGTGCCGCGCCGGGTCCGGTTTGTTGCTGCTCACGACCTTCACGCATTTTGCCACCGCATCCCGTTCGTCGGCATACACGCCGGTGCCCACGCCCCCGATCATGGCCGATCCGTAGGATGCGTCGTCCACGGCGGTCTTCAGCACTTCAAGGCCCGTTGCGTCGCTCACGATCTGGCGCCACAATCCGCTCCTGGCCCCGCCGCCGATGAGGCGGACTTCTTCCATCTTGAGGCTTTCGCCCACCTCCAGCATGGACATCATGCAGTCCACGATGGAGAAGGATATCCCCTCATAAAGGGCCCGCACGAAGTGCCGTCTGGTATGCTGCATGGTGATGCCGACGAAATCGGCTCTCAGGAACGGGTCCCAGTAGGGGGAACGTTCGCCCAGAAGGTAGGGGTGGAAAAGGAGCCCGTTGGATCCCGGCTCCACCTGGGCCGCGAATTCATCCATGACGTCGAACGCGTCTTTCCCCGCCGATTCCGACTGTTCCATCTCCACGCCGAAGAACTGATCCCTTAGCCAGCGATGAGCCGAGGCGCAGGAGTTGGTGGCCGCCACCGTATACCAGAGACCCGGCACCACATGGTAATAGTTGATGAGCAACGGGTGGGGATGGGGCGTTTCCGTCATGATGTTGGCGTTGCCCGCCGTCGCGAGCTTGATGATTCCCTGGCCGGGGTTTACCGCGCCCACTCCGTAATCCTCGGCCGCCGTGTCCGACGTGCCGGCCACCACGGGAGTGTTTTCGGGAATGGAGGAATCCCTGGCCGCCCGGGCGGAAATCTTGCCCACCACGGCCGTGGGGGCCACGATGGGGGGAAGGGTCTCGATGGGAAGGCCGATATAGCCGCACAACTCATTCGACCAGCACCGGTTCTTGGAGTCGAGGAGCAGGGTGCCCTGGGCATCGATCAAGTCGGTTTCCCACGTGCCGGTGAGCTTATAGCGCAGGTAATCCTTGGCTACCATGATCCTGCGGATGCGAGCGAACACCTCGGGCTCGTTGTTCTTTACCCACAACAGCATGGGAAGCGTCCAGGTGGGATTGGCCCGGTTATAGCCGATTTCCAGTATGCGGTCGCCGTAGTTCTCGTTGAGCCAGCCCACTTCCTTTACGCTCCGCTGGTCGGTCCAGAGGATGGCGGGCCGCAGGATGGCGTCGTTCTCGTCCAGCAGTACGGGAGTGTGGGCCGCCGCCGTGATGCACACGGAGGCGATGGAGATGTTTTTCAGGCCGGACTTGGTCAGCGCGCCTTTTGCGGTTTCGCAAAGGGCTACGTACCAGTCTTCGGGATTCTGTTCCGACCATCGGGGGTGAGGGTAAGCGGTGAACAAGTCTTTGGAAGCGCTCGATACTACCGAACCGTCTCCCCGGATGAGGGTGCTCTTGAGACTTCCCGATCCGATATCAACACCAAGGAGAAAGGTTTCTTTCAGTCCCATTGCCAACTCCTCTCGTTCTTTGTGACGACCGCCTCGGGCAGGGCCGGCCGTCTGCGCAGCAGCGTATTCCGGAACTCAGTGCATTACCATGCCGGCCGCTATCACCATATCGTGGCCGGTGATCCCCCTTGCCAGCGGGGAGCAGAGGAACAGAATGGAAAATGCGATTTCCTCGGGATCGAGGATTCTTTTTTGCGGTATCGGTTCGACGAAGCGGGCCAGCGCCTCTTCTTTTGAGATGTTTTTCTCGCCTGCCATCCGGGCCACGGAGCCGTCCATCATGGGGGTTTTGACGAAGCTCGGGCACAGGGCGTTCACCGTAACTTTGTAGGGCGCCAGTTCGGCCGCCCATACTCGGGTGAGACCGCTCAATCCCGCCTTGGATGCGGTATAGGCGCTGTAGGTGGGCGAACCCAGGAATGCCTGCATGGAAGACATGTTGACGATGCGGCCCCATTGCTGTTTCTTCATGTGGGGAACCACGGCGCCGGTGCAGACCACGGCGCCGGTGACGTTGATCGTCATGACGCGGTTCCACTGCTCGATGTCGATGTCTTCAACCAGGGATTTGTACATCACTCCGGCGTTGTTTACCAGAATATCGATTTTCCCGTGAGCCGAAACGGTTTCCTTCACCATGTCCGCCACACTGGCCGGATCGGTGACATCCGTCCGGATGCACGACACGCCGGAATGGCCGGCATCGCCGGCCAGGGGAGACACATCGGCTACGATAACGTTGGCGCCCGCCGCAGCCAGGGATTCGACGATCATCCTGCCGATACCCTGCGACCCTCCGGTCACAACCGCTACTCGACCCTTGACGTCGATTTCACACTTTTCCATTCTCTCAGCTCCTTGGAAACGTCACGACAATTCATCGAACACCGGTTGTCCGCCGTTTCGCTACAAGACGGCATCCGCCAGAATATCCACCAGGTTCGATATTTTGATTTCACTGTTTCCGCCGGAAGCGGCGGATCGGGAAAGAAGGTCGGCGCACCGGGGGCATCCGGTGGCCAGGAGCGGGGCTCCGGTCAGTTTTGCCTCATCGAGCCGCAACCGGGCCACCCGTGCGGCGAGTTCCGGACGATGCACTTCCATCATCCCGCCGGCTCCGCAGCAGTTGGCGCGTTTCCCCGTCGTCTCCATTTCCACGATTTCCCCGGACATAACGGCGCCCAGGATCTTGCGGGGGCTTTCGTTGTCTTCGCAGTAGCGGGCGAGCGCACAGGGATCGTGGTAGGTGACGACCCCTTCCATCTTCTTTTTCACCGCCAGTTTCCCGGTGTCGAGCAGGCCGGCCAGCATGCCCACGGCATGCACCACGGCGGCCCCGCCGAGATCCCCGCCGAAACGTACGGTGCGGGTGGAAAGCATGCGATAGCAATCGGCATCCACCGCCACCACCGTTTTCGCGCCCGATTCCGCAATGGCTTTGGCCACGGACACTGAGAATCTGCCCGCGCCGTCGAAATCGCCGAGCTGGTAAAGCGCCCAGCCGCAGCACGGTTCGTTTTCGAGCACCTGGAAGGGTACGCCGGCCTTGTTGAGCAGCCTGCCCATGGCCACGATGGTGGGAGCGGAGGTCTTGAGGGTGGAGCAGCCGCAATAGAGCAGCGTGTCCGCCTTTGCTTCCACCCCTACTCCGGCGTCGGCCAGAAACTTCTTCGGACCTTCGTGCGTCGAGCCCTTGGAGGCGAGTTCCGCCGTGAAATCCTTCACGGATTGCGGGGCAAGACCTTTCTGAAAAATCTTCGCCCGTGTGTCGATGACCAGTTCTTCATGGTCGTAATTCCCCACGCACCATTCCGCAAGCAATCCGTCGTTGAGCGATGTGTAGAAAATATCGGCCACCGTTTCGTCGAGTGAGAGCAATCCCGTTTCCAGAGCGAAAGCAATGGCCGAGCGTCCGCGGGGGCTGTAGGATTCCCGACGCACCAGACTGGTAGCCCGATCCGCGGCGTGGCACATGGGGCAGAAGCGGCAGGCATTGATGGTTTCCAATCGTTCCTCGCTGGTGAGAAACATAGCGGCATCCTTTCTTTTATGGTTCCCGGAAAAAAGGCTAGCGGCGAGCGAAACCCAGCTTTCCCGGATTCATGATCCCCTGCGGATCGATGGAGTCCTTGATGCCCTGCATCACTTTCCATGCAGGGCCGTACTGTTCCGGCATGAGCCAGCCCAGTTTGAAGCCTATGCCGTGATGGTCGTTGAGCACGCCGCCGTTCCGGATGGACGTGCGGGCCGCAGCCGCCCATATTTCGTTGTGCAATTGAAGTGCCTCATGGGGATCCCTGGGCGGACGCTCGATGATGAACCGGTCGTACACCATGACTCCCCAGGGGAACCAGTGGGAGAAGTGCCCTATGTAGGAGGCTCCCCAATCCTTGAAATCTTCCTCGATGGTCCGCTTTTTCGCCCGATAGAGATTGTAGATCTTGTCAAAGGTGGTGGTGGTTTCCACCGTGCCGAACATCTGCGGCAGCATATAGGTCAACGGCGGATAGTAGAAATCGTAGCGGTGTTTCCACCAGTGCTCGCCGAGTTCGGGGCCGAGGTCCTTGCCGTTCTGCTCGGTGCAGATTTCGTGAATGATACTCATTTCGAGTTCCACCGCGCGGGGATCGCCGTCGGAGCCCACGACCATATAGGAACCCTGCACATCGAGGCCCAGCACGCGTTTAACGACCCGCTGGGTGGAGTTTTCATCGTAGAGCCGGATGGTGCAAGGTTTGAGCCTTCGCGTCATGATGCGTCGGCCCGCTTCCAAGCCTTCCCTGATGTCCTTGAACAAAAATGCCTGCCAGCGGCGCACTTCGGGCATGGGGTCCAGCCGCATGGTCACTTCGGTGATGACGCCCAGCGTTCCCTCGGACCCGGTGAAGAGCTGCAGCAGGCTGGGGCCGCAGGCATGGTTGGGCACCGGCAGGGTGCGGATGATTTCGCCCGACGGGAGCACCACTTCCAGGCTGATGACCATGTCCTCGGCCTTGCCGTACTTGGAAGACAGGGTGCCGGACCCGCGGGCGGCCACGTAACCGCCGAGGGTCGCGCCCACGGAAGCGGCCGGATAGTGGGCCAGCGTCAACCCCTTGCGGTTGAGGATTGCTTCCAGTTGCATGCCGTTGATTCCCGACTGGGCGGTAACCGTCAGAGCCTCTTCATCGATCTTGATGATTTTTTCCATCTTTTTCAGATCCATGAGGATGCCCCCGTAGAGGGGCACCGAGCCGCCCTGGCTTCCGGTACCGCCTCCGTAGGGGATCACCGGAACCCGATGGCGCGAGGCCAATTTGAGTACCCTGGATACCTCGTCGGCCGATTCGGGAAAGACGATCCAGTCGGGAGTGGTCGGCTTGAGCCCTCTGTCCATCCAGATCTGGGGCACGAGATACACGTCGACACCGTAGGCGAGCTTCTCCGCTTCGTGCACGGTAACGTCTTCGTACCCGGCAATATCGATGAGTTCATTTTTAATGACGTCAAAGAGGAGATTCTCGTTCATACGTCCACCCTTCTCTCTGTGCCGATGGCGCCCCGTTCGGTGCGGCCGGCGGTTGACATTGCTTCATCCCTGAAAACAAGCTGTCCCATTATATAGCAATCCGTGTTACAATCAATCAAATTTTCTCACTTCATGTCTTTTTTGTCCAGACCGGCGCAAAAGATTCTCATCGACCGCCCGGCGTGCGTGCAGTATTTTGCCCCGGTTTTCTTTCCCCCCGCCGATCCCGGGGGGAGAAATCCGGGCTATGGGACTATGGACTGGAAGGCCGTGACGGCACTTTGCGGCGCAAATATGGGAGATTCCATGGTTAAATAGGAACCATTTTATCAGCATGAACGAGAATATGTGGTTTGTCATCACCTTTATGCAAAGACTCATCAGTCTTTATCGCTCGACGTTCACCGGTTTTCCCGATGCGGCTGGTTCTCCCGCTCATGCGAGCAACGCTTCCGAGGCTGGAAAGCTCTTCCGCCCCCTGGGACCGTCGTGTTCTCTCTGTTGCATTCGGAGGGTGGATGCCGCCAAGGGGATTCAATTTTGAACGATTTGTGCTCAGCAATCAATCACCTTTCTGCATGATATATCGGAATATAGCACTTTTTGCCTTGACTTTTCGGGGGCAAGGGTGCCTTATTGGACCACTAATCACCATCCGCCATGTGGAGCACAGACGAATGGCTGGCGTATCCATCAGGAATCTCACCAAGCGATATGGGAACGTTTTAGCGGTCAAGGATTTCAATCTGGAAATCCGGGACGGCGAGTGTGTGGTGTTCGTGGGTCCTTCCGGGTGCGGAAAGACCACCACGCTGCGCATGATCGCGGGCCTGGAGGACGTCCAGGAGGGGGAAATCCATATCGGCGACCGGCTGGTCAACGACCTCCCGCCCAAGGACCGCAACATTTCCATGGTTTTTCAGAATTACGCCCTCTACCCTCACATGAACGTTTACAAGAACATGGCTTTCGGTCTCAAGCTGCGCAAGGTGAACCGGCAGGAGATCGAAGCCCGTGTGAGCAACGCGGCCGCCATTCTGGGGCTGGAAAAGCTGTTGGACCGCAAGCCCAAACAGCTTTCCGGCGGACAGATGCAGCGGGTGGCGGTAGGCAGGGCCATCGTACGGGACCCGGAGGTGTTTCTCTTCGACGAGCCCTTAAGCAACCTCGATGCCAAGCTGCGCATCCAGATGCGCAACGAATTGGCAAAGCTCCACCACCGGCTCAGCACCACCATGATCTACGTCACGCACGACCAGGTGGAAGCCATGACCCTCGGGGACCGTATCGTGGTCATGAAGGACGGTCTCGTTCAGCAGGTCGGAACGCCCCTGGAAGTATACGAACACCCGAGCAACCTGTTCGTGGCCGGGTTCGTGGGCAGCCCCGGCATGAACTTTCTGGAGGGAACCCTGACGGCCGAGGGGGAACGGTTGGTTTTCCGGCAGGCGGATCTGCTGCTCTACCTTCCCGAAGCCAAGGTCGCCGCGGTGAAAGGGAAAATAAACAAGCCGGTGACTCTGGGAATCCGACCGGATTATATCTCCATTATGAAAGGATCTCAGCCGGAAGGAGAGGGAAGCGTCGCCACCAAGGCGGAACTGGTGGAAACCCTCGGCTCGGAAACCCTGGTGACGGCTACCGTGGCCGAATCTCTGCTCATTGCCAAAGCACCCGGTGTGGCCGACGTATCGTTCGGCGATGCCGTCATCCTACATTTCGACCTCGAAGGAGCCCATCTCTTCGATAGTGAAACAGGCGAATGCCTGACCCGAAATCAGCCGGGCATCCGTCGTTGAACGAGACGCACATGATCGAAAACGCTTACTGAACATTCAGGAAGGGGAGGGACCATGGCGGAGAAGAAGGATCTGGACAAACAGGGAGCGGTGGACGAGAGTCAAAAGGGTGTAACCAGAAGGCAGGTTCTCAAAATTGCGGGTGCGGCCGGCGCCGCCGCGCTCAGCTATTCCATGGTGCCGGCGCCGTTCGTCCATGCCAAGAACAACGTCACTCTTCGGATGATCAATCAGGAACCGGACCCCGGCACCGTGAAGATGCTGGAAGAGGCTTTCGCGGAGTGGGAAAACAAGACCGGCGTGAAAGTGCTGATGGATACCGTACCCGGCGGCGAGATGTTTCCCAAGATGGCCGCTTCCATGAAGGGCGGCAACCCCTACCACATCGGCAACGAACTCTTTATCGGCAACATCGCCATCATGGCCCAGGAAGGCTGGATCGTCCCGCTCACCAGTCTCATCAAGAAGATCGGCATGGACGACTTCGGCCCCAACATCCTCTATCCCATGAATGGGGAGGTGTGGTGGTATCCCTACGACTACAATTTCGCCCACTGGTTTTACCGCAAGGACATTTTCAAGGAGAAGGGGCTGAAGGAACCCAAGACCTGGGATGAATTCGCCGAATGCTCCAAAGCCTGTACCTACGACAAAAACAAAGACGGCATCAACGACATGTTCGGCATGGCGCTCGGTATCGGCAACGGCCTCTGGGTGGACTGGACGGACACGGCATTCATGTGGGCGGAGCGCATCAAGTTTTTCGACGACAAATGGAACGTGATCCTCGAATCGCCTGAAATGAAACCGAAGATGATCGCTTTCCTCAATTTCTTCAAAAAGATTTACGAGTACATGCCTCCGGGAATGACCCAGATAAGCTGGGGAGACTACACCAAGCTGTTCGTGAGCGACCGTATCGCCATGACCACCTATTCGGGACGGCTCATCCACCACGTGGAGAAGTTCGCGCCGCAGCTTGCGGACCAGGTCGGCCTTTTCCCCTATCCGAGCAGCACCGGAAAGGACTTCGCCATCAACATGGGCTACGACGGCTGGGTCGTCACCAAGACCCCGCAGACGGAAGAGGCCATGAAGTTGCTGGAATGGATGGTCACGGACAAGCTCATCGACTTCTATGCCACGCTTCCTATTCACTACCAGCCCACCCGGATGTCCATTTACGACAACCCCAGGTGGAAATCGCTCCCCATGGTAAAGAAGTACTGGAACATCGTGGAAGTGCAGAAGAGCTTCCTCACCCGCAAGGATATCATCATCGATGCCGTGGATCTGCAAGGCCCCAAGGTGGACCCGCGAGCAGGGAAAATCCCGCGGGATTTCGTGATGCCGGAAATGTTCCAGAACCTGGTGCTCAAGAAGCTGCCGCCCGAGGAGTGTCTCCACATCGCGGCTACGAAAATCGCCCAGATCGCCAAAGAAGGCTAGTGCATTTCAAGGGAGGGGGTAATCCCCTCCCTCCTCACCCGTCGTTTCAGCACAGAGGCACGCCGTGAAAGATAAGCGCCTGATAATCCCCTTTCTTTCGCCGGGGATCGTCATCATAGTAGTGTTCATCCTTATCCCGCTGGCCATGGCGATAAAGATGAGCTTCTATGAAATGCAATCGTTTGTCAGTGTTCCAAAATTCGCCGGCCTCCACAACTATATCCGCATTTTCGCCGATCCCGAGTTCTGGCATGCACTGGGGATCGGGTTCTTCTACTGCATCGTGACCATCATTTTTCAGGTGGTCCTCGGCATCGCCTTCGCCCTGGTGTTGAACGAGTCGTTTCGCGGAAAAGCGTTTATTCGCGGGCTCACCCTTCTCCCTTACATTCTTCCCACCGTGGTGGTGGCGCTCACCTGGCAGTGGATGATGGACGGCACCATCGGCGTGCTCACCCTGGGAGCTTTCAAGTTGGGCCTCGGGCAGATCAACTGGCTCGAAACGCCGCGCATGGCCATGTTCACCGTCGTCCTGGTGAGCGTCTGGACCTGGACGCCGTTCGTCACCACCTGTTTTCTGGCCGCGCTCCAGACCATACCCATCGATCTGCTGGACGCGGCGCTCGTGGACGGCACCTCGGCCCGGCAGCGGTTCATCTACATCACCATTCCCATCCTGAAACCGATTCTGGCCATTATCATCCTGCTGCGCGGCATCTGGATGTTCAATAAGTTCGACGTTATCTGGCTTCTGACCAGGGGCGGACCGATGAACGCCACCACGCACCTGCCCATCCTGACGTATAAGAAGGTCTTTCAGACGTACGACATCGGCGGCGGAACCGCCGTGGCAACCGTGTCCTTTCTTATCCTGGTGGTGGTGGTGACCATATACCAGAAGCTGCTCGTGAAGGATTAAGGGGAACGAACATGGCGCGGAAGCAGAGTTCGTTACGAAAATTCATCACCTATTTTCTGGTGATCGGCATCGCCGTCTATTCGTTCTTCCCGGTCTATTGGATGTTCATCTCTTCCTTCAGGGGATACAGCGAACTTTTTTCCAGCGCGAGCCTCATCCCGAAAACCTACACACTGCAATCGTACGTCAACCTGCTGCAACAGACCCACTATCTCATCAACTTCAAGAACAGCCTGTGGGTGGCGTTCATGACGACCGTTGTCACGCTGGTCTGCTCCATTCTGATGGGCTACGTGCTCACGCGGTACAATATCCGGGGAAAGAAAGCCATCCTGAATTCTATTCTGTTCGCCTATATGTTCCCTCCCATGCTGCTGGCCATTCCCCTTTACTACATCTTCGCCGCGCTGGGACTGGTGGACAGTTTGTGGGGCCTCATCATCTCGCACATCACCATCGCCTTCCCCCTGGGGCTCTGGCTACTGCTGGGATTTTTCAAGGCCATGCCGTTCGAACTGGAAGAGGCCGCCATGGTGGATGGAGCAAGCAGGGCCAAGGCGTTCTTCCTGGTGGTGCTTCCGTTGTCGCTCCCGGGCCTGCTCAGCGTGACCATTTTTTCCTTCCTGCTGTCCTGGACCGATTACACCTTCGGTCTCATCATGATCTCGTCCGATGCCAAGAAGACCCTGCCCGTGGGGCTCGCCACCATGGTGGCCGCTCACGACATGAACTGGGGCGACATCATGGCCGGAGCTTTTCTCATCTCCGTGCCGTTGCTCCTCCTGCTCATCTTTGTAAGCAAGCACTTTGTGCAGGGGCTGACCGCGGGCGCCATGAAAGGATAATGCGGGACGATCGGGGCCGTGTCGGCATCGACCGGCCGATCGGGGAAGCGGTATATCCCGCCCCGCAGGCGGGAAACGGGAACCAGACGTCGAAAAGCAAAAGAGGGAAGTGTCATGTCCGATAACCTGGAAGAAACCAAGAAAGCGCGCGGCAACCTCTGCGTGCCCATCGCGCTCCTGTCCGCCGCTCACCGCGGCGTGAGCAATCTGATGACGCTGGCGTGGAGTTCCCCCACGTCGTTTGAGCCCCCGCTGGTCAACGTCAGTGTGGGCGTGAGCCGGTTCACCCACGATCTCATCATGAAGAGCGGCGAGTTCGCCATCAACCTCCTGGCCGACGATCAGATGGACCTGGCGGTCTACTGCGGGAACAATTCCGGCAGGGACGTGAACAAGTTCAGGGAAAAGTGTATTGCCACCCGGCCGGCAAAGCTTATCGGCGCTCCCCTGGTTGAAAACTGTGCGGCGAACATCGAGTGCAAGGTGCGCGGCTACGTACTCACCGGCGATCATACCTGTTTCGTGGGGGAGATTCTCCGCTACGACGAGAACACGCTTAAATCTCCGCTGGTGAGATTTCGGGGGATGTTTTATAAGACTTCCGAGCCCCTGGGGGCGGACGAACATCCGGCCAAAGTCTGACCGCGGTGTCACGGGAAAGGAAACTCACCATGAAGAATGCGAAGATCGTCAACATAACGCAGATCGATGGAAAAACCCCGCCCAACGGCGGCGGGTTCTGGCGGCGGCTCATCACCTCCACGGATACGGAAGCGGGGCTCATCTTCGGGTTCGGCACCATCAAGCCGGGGGAAGGCCGCGGCTGGCACATTCATCCGGCTGGAGAGGACGAGGTGTTCTTTCTCATCGAAGGGGAAGGGCTGGCCGAGTGGAAGTACGAGGGTGAAGTGCAGCAGCAGAAGATCGCTTCCGGCACCGCCTTCTACACTCCCGGAGACATGGAGAACAACATCACCAACGTCGGTGATTCCGACCTGAAGTGCGTGTTCTGCATTTATAAGCCGGAATAGGGAATCTCTCTTCCCTGCCGTATATTTCTTTAAATCCCCCCTTTCAAAGGGGGACTTCGGGGCTCAGCTCCGGAACGCAATAGTGCAGAATGCTCCGACCCCCCGTTACCTCCCCGAAACGACAACCAAACGCCGGGGTGCGATTTTCCCGCACCCCGGCGTTCGTAATCATTCGTTGTATCCCGCTTCCGTTCAGTGCTCCTCGCACTTTTTCACGATACGGTCCCAGTTCCGGAACACCTCGTCCTGAATGGCGGTGATGTCTTCCTCCTTGAGGTGTTTGAACCTGCCCTGAGGCTTGATGTACTCTTTCACGGGCGTGAGTTTTTCCGGCTTGTAGGTGAGCTTCCAGTCCAGACCGTCCCGGATTTCCAGCAGGGGAAAAAGCCCCGTTTCCACGGCCAGCTTGCTGAAGCGGACCGTCTTGGCCGTGGGGATGCGCCAGCCCGTGGGGCAGGGCGAGAGGATGTGGAAAAACCGGGTGCCGCGGATTTCCTTGGCCCGGGCCACCTTGGCCCGGAGGTCGTCCAGAAAGGCCACGGTGGCCGTGGCCGCGTAGGGAATACGATGGGCGGCCATGATTTCCACAATGTTCTTCTTGATCTCCCGCTTGGTGGAATCCACGGGGGTCGTCGTGGTCCAGCATCCCTTGGGGGTGGCCGAGGACCGCTGGACTCCGGTGTTCATGTACGCCTCGTTGTCGTAGCAGACGTAGATGATGTCGTCGTTCCGCTCCGCGGCGCCGGACAGGGATTGCAGCCCGATGTCGAAGGTCCCGCCGTCACCCACCCAGGAGAGCACCTGCACGTGGTCGAGCCCCTGGGCCAGCAGCCCCGCCCGGACCCCGGCGGCCATGGAGCCTCCGGTTTCGAAAGCCGCCATGGTGGAGGGCACGTTGAGGCTGGTGCGGTTGAACTGCCCCACATAGACGGCGGTACAGGAAGCCGGCAGCACCAGCACCGTATCCTTGCCCAGCACCTCCAGCGTGTGGCGCAGAGCCAGCACGGCGGAGCAGCCGCCGCAGGCCGTGTGCCCCGGAGTGATGAGATTTTCCATCAGATCGTTCACCGCGGCTGCGCGCTGATCCATTCCACACCTCGCTCGTTGTACTCCCCGTTGAGGGCTTTGGTTCCGATTTCGGAGAAATCCTGCTCGGTGACGTCCCGCCCGCCGAGCCCGGCGATGACGCTGTAGATGTCCGGACGCTGGTGGAGATGGCTCAAACCGGCCCGGATTTCCTGGGCGAAAATGCCGCCGATGCCGGGAGAGAAGTTCCGGTCCACCACCACCACCCGTTTGCGTCCGCCCAGCAGCCGCTCGATCTCGGCGGAAGGGAAGGGCCGGAACACCTTGATCCGTACCATGCCCACCTTTTTGCCCTGATCCTGTAGCGCGTCGATGGCGTCGCGGCACACTCCGGCCAGGGCGCCGGCCACCACAATGACCGTGTCGGCCCCTTCGGCCCGGTAGCTTTCCACCAGTTCGTAGTTCCGCCCGAACTGTCGGCCGAAGTCGTTGAACTCCTTACCGATCACTTCCACGGCATGGGACATGGCCTTCTGCAGTTCATGTCGAAGCTCCATGTATTGGTCCGGGCCGGTCATGAGTCCCAGTGTCATCGGTTCGTTCACGTCCAGCTTGAACGCCGACACGCGCGGGGGCAGGTATTTGTCCACCTCTTCCTGCGACGGCATCTCCACCGGCTCGTTCATGTGCGACACCACGAAAGCGTCCATGATGACCATGGAGGGGAGCTGCACCTGTTCCGATATCTTGTAGGCGAGGATGACAGTATCCAGCGCTTCCTGGCTGGATTCGCAGTAGAACTGCATCCAGCCCGTGTCCCGCTGGGACAGGGAATCGGTCTGGTCGGCCCACAGGTTCCAGGGCGGCCCCAATGCCCGGTTGACGTTGACCATGACGATGGGCTGCCGTCCGCCCGATGCCCAGTGCAGGAGTTCGTGCATGAGCGCGAGCCCCTGCGACGACGTGGCCGTGAACGCCCTGGCCCCTGTGGAGGACGCTCCGATGGAGCAGGCCATGGCCGAATGTTCGGACTCAACCATGATGAACCTGGCGTTGACTTCGCAGCTGGCGGTGAGTTCGGCCAGTCGTTCCGACACGTGGGTCTGGGGAGTGATGGGGTAGGCGGCGATGACCTGCACCCGGCAGCGTGCCACCGCCTCGGCCACGGCGTGACTGCCTTCAGTGAAAATCCTCATGACTCCTCCGCTTCCAGATGGATGACCCCCCGCGGACACTCTTCCGCGCAGATGGCGCATCCCTTACAGTAATCGTAATTGTACTCGTAGCCGTCGGGCAGTTTCCGCACGGACATATCGGGGCAGAAGTCGCGGCAGATGTCGCATTTCGTGCATGTCCCGCAGGAGAAGCAGCGCTCGGCGGCCTCTTTCACCTGATTGCGGTCCAGCTTCCCGCTCACCTCGTCGAAACCTTCCACTGCCCGTTCGGGCGCAAGCTTCGGCGGCTGGGGCGAAGGGGATATCGTGAAACGGTCCGGCTTCACCTCTTCGGGCTGCACCGGCTTTCCGAGGCGTGGGTCGGGCGATGTGTCGCCCCGGAAAAATGCCCGCATGGAGAAGGTGATTCCGTCTCCGAGCTGCACCAGCGGCCAGATCGATTTCATGTCCGAACCCGAAAGCGTGGAGTGGATGGAAAGGGCGGCCAGCTTGCCTGATCCCACCGCATCGCACACCCTGCGGGGGCCGGGAACGGCGTCGCCTCCGGCAAAGTACTTGTCCTTTCCGATGCGCAGGAAATTTGTGGTGGAAATGGTGTCCGACCCTGCCGGTACTCCCTCGAAACCGAGCGCTTCGACCGACTGGCCTATGGCCAGGATGACGGAGTCGATGCCGATCTCCACCGACGAGCCGCTATCGGCCGTATACTTCGGCCTGCCCGATTCGTCGGCTTCCCCGGCGACGGTTCGAGCGCACGTCAGCCGCAATGCTTCATCCGATGATGCCATGGAAAGCGGCGCCATGCGATCCATGATCCGCACGCCCTCGTCCAGCGCATCTTGCACCTCTTCCCGCGAGGCGGGCATGTCGGCGATGGAGCGGCGGTACACCAGCATGACCTCCGCACCCATGCGTACGGCAACGCGGGCTGCGTCCACGGCGGTATTGCCGCCGCCGATCACCGCGATGCGCCGGCCGATGCGGCTGAGCGTTCCGTTGTTGACCTTTTTGAGAAAATCCAGCCCATTGGTTACGGTGGGCAGATCCACGCCGGGGATGGAGGGAATCGTGGACCGCTGTGCGCCGGGGGCCAGGAACACCGCGTCGAATCCTTCAAGAGCGTTCCGGGACGACTCGTCCCCCACCCGGAAGGAAGTGCGCGTCTCCACGCCTATGTTGAGGATCATGTTGATGTTGCGATCCAGAATGTCCCTTGGCAGACGGTACGGGGGGATGCCCTGCCGCAGCATGCCTCCCAAGCCGGCTTCCGCTTCGAAGATGGTCACCCCGTGGCCCAGCCGTCGCAGATGGTAGGCGCAGCTCAATCCGGCCGGACCGCTTCCCACCACCGCTACCCGCGCTCCGGATTCTTTTTCGGGGGGTGAGAAGGCAAGGTGAGTGAGGCCGTAATCACCGGCGAACCGTTCGATCCAGTGGATGGTTACCGCTTCGTCCAATTGTTTGCGGAGGCAACTTCCCTCGCAGGGATGATAACAGACCCTTCCGCATACCGCGGGCAGGGGGTTTTCTTCGCAAATAGTGAGGAACGCCTGCTCGAAGTCCCCGGCCAGCGCGTGAGCAATGTAGGTGGGGATGTCCTCCCCGGCCGGACAGGCCGCACGGCAGGGTGAGAGCCGCTCTTCGCGGTACGGCCGCGTCTCCCTCCAGTATCCGGTGAGGTTGACCAGCATTCCTTCACGGGCCAGCGGGTAGAATCCGTTCTCTTTTCTTTCATCGGACATGTTCCTGCTCCCATGAAACGAGCCGCACGTTCTGCGCTGCATCCAGCGCGGCCTTGATGTTGTCTTCGGGACGTATGGACAGCCGGATCCGGATGGCCTCGGCCAGGGTGTCCTGTTTCACCAAACCGGTGGCACCCACCAGAGCGCCCAGCATGACGCAGTTGACGATGGGCGCCGTGACCCTGCCCAGACCGTGCTTAACGGCAATGGAAACGGCGTCCACGATATAGAAGGAAAACGGCCTGAAGTCGCTGAGGGCGGAGGGATCGCCGGAGAAATTGAGCAGCAGGGTCCCTTTGTCTTTCAGCCCCTTGGTGAAGTTTACTCCCATCTTGATGAGAGCCGAGGCCATCACCATGACGTGGTCGGGAGTGGTGATTTCGGTGCGGGTGCGGATGGGTTTGGAATCGGACCGGACGAATGCCATGACCGGCGCTCCCCTCCGTTCGGCCCCGAAGGAGGGGAAGGATTGTACTTCCCTGCCTTCCAGAAACAGTGCATGGGCCAAAATTTCAGAGGCGAGGACCACGCCCTGTCCTCCTCTTCCGTGAAACCTCAATTCAACCATGAACTCCTCCTTGCATTGAAAACCGGTGCCGTGGTGCTCCTTTTTCCTGGTCCCTTGAGCCGTTTGGCGGACGCGGGGGAGGAAGTTCCCGTGTGTCCGCCCTGAGATGGGCGGGAAGCGCCGTTTCCAATCGGGTTGACAGCTCTTCCGTTTATGTATATGTGTACATGAAAGTCATGTATACATATACACTGACTTTGTCAACAACTTTACCGTACCATCAATGCGGCGCCCATCGCCGATGCGGAATAAAGGCATGCCCAATAAAAAGCCGGCCCTCAAACTGAAACGGATACCGTCCCGAGGTCCTCTGGCCGACAGGGCGTATTCCATCCTCAAGGACGCCATCGTCCAGGGAACCCTTGACCCCGGCACCTGGCTCCAGGAGGAAATGCTCACCCAGGCCATGGGCATTAGCCGTACGCCACTCAGGGAAGCCTTCAACCGGCTCAAGGGCGACGGCCTGATCGACGTCGTTCCCCGCAAGGGCGCTCGCATCATCGAGTTATCGGAAGAAGAGATCGAGAACCTGTTCGAAGTGCGTGAGGTGATGGAAACCACCTTTTTCATGCGTTCCGTCCGGAACATCCCCCGTGAGGAATTTGTCCGGACGCGCGAAAAAATGGTGGAAGCGGAATGCCAGATGCACGAGAACCGGGACAACCCGGAACGGTGGGAAGAAAAGCGCCGGGAGTACCTCAAGGTGGACCGCTCCCTGCACGATTCCCTCATCCTGGCCGCGGGCAACAAATACTGGACGCAGCTCTACTTCAACCTGCGGGAGCGGATAGAAATCTGCGGCCACGAAGTGAGCCACTCCCCACAGCGGTTTCCGCTGGCCATTGAGGAACACAAGGCCATTCTCACCGCGTTGATCGAAAAGGAATTTGAAAAGGCCAGAGACCTCCTGACTGAGCATCTCCGGAGCGTGAGGGCCAGTGTCATTGTGGCCCGGAGGCAGCGGCAGGAACGGATGAATCGGGCCGCGGACATCCCGCGGCCGCCGGAAGCCGTTTTCCTGAAGTAACGGAGAATAAGGGGGACCGGCATCCCGCCGGCTCGATAATCCCGGGAAGGCGGCAGTTGTAAGGAGGGAAGGGAGCCCGTTTTCGAGGGTGCTTTCGTTTCAGCCCTCACCCCGCCCCTCTCCCCGAGGGAGAGGGAGATGCAAGAGCTTACGTCCCTCAGGTTTCCTCGATGATGATCTTGTGGTCTACCAGGGAAACGGATTTGATTCGGCCGGTGATGAATTTCTCCTCACCGAAGAGGCTCAGTAGCCTAATCTTCCCGTCCGACGGTTCCAGCAGGTCCACGTTGTCCAGTATCAGGACTTCCTCGCCGCCCCTCACCACGTATGCGTTGGCTTCACACATTATCCCATCAACTCCTTGATTCTCCCCGTCACCATCGCTTCCACCAGATGCGGCAAAGGTTCGGGGCGAAGTCCCACTATCTGCACTTTCTCCTGCGTCAGCGGCAGAAGCAGTTTCCATGCGTCGCAACTGGCCACGGCCTCGGCGATGCGGGGGGTGACCTCGCCCATCATGGCGTGAGACAGCACGATCCCTATGGGGCCGGCCACCACGTCCGCCGTGGTGACGGTGCGCACGATGGCGTTTTCCCCGGTGGCCCCTTTGTTGGCCCGCGCCTTCATCATCTGAGCCGTGGCAATGGCATTGGTGCCCAGAGCGATCACTTCCACCCTCTCACCGAATTCGTCCTTTATCCGCTTGATAATGGTGCTGCCGATTCCCCCACCCTGACCGTCGATGACGCATATTTTCACGGGGTTTTCCCTTTCTCGGAACGTTGTCTCTTTCAGCCTTCTTATAGATCAACGTCCGGAGGGAATCAAGCGAGGTTCGGCCGGCATTTGGCATTTGAAGGGCTTCGTGGTACACTTCGGTACTTATCGAACCCGTCTGATTTCCTTTTTCCGTCTGTGGACAACGAAGTGGAGTTTGCGGTATGGGTCTTCTGTTCCTGTTGGTCATTGCATCCTATTTTCTGGGGTCCATACCGGTGGGTATGATCGTGGCCCGGTTCTGGTCCGGTGTTGATATCCGCAATGTGGGGAGCGGCAACATCGGGGCCACCAATGTCACGCGTTCCGTGGGAAAGCTGCCGGGCATCATCACGCTGGCGGGGGACGTTCTGAAGGGAGCGATTCCCGTTTTGGCGGCGAAATCCCTCGCCGGTACGGACGAAACCGGCATGATCTTCGTCGCTGCCACCGGCCTGGCCGCATTCCTGGGCCACATCTACTCTATTTTCCTCCGCTTCAAGGGAGGCAAGGGCGTGGCGACCGCGCTCGGCGTGTTTCTGGCTCTGGCCCCTCCGGCCGTGCTCCCCTCCGTGGCATTGTTCGCGGTCACCGTCCTCGTGTTTCGCTACATTTCCGTGGGCTCAATGGTCGGGGCGGTATCGTTCCCGTTCTTCCTGGCGCTTTACGGCCGCCCGCTCGTTTTCATCGTCATGTCCTGCATCGTGTCCCTGCTGGTGGTCGTGCGCCATAAGGACAACCTCCGACGGTTGGCCGCCGGACGCGAAAACCGTTTCTCGCTCGGAGGAAAAAAGAGCTGAACACCTCCATGGCGCATGCCGCCGTGCGGGGAATCTTCTTTTTCAGGCGTCTCGCTTCGCGGGAAGGAGACTCACCATGGGGAGGAACGATATGCAGCTGTCCATCAACGGGCGTATTCTCGAACTGGTGCAGGGCGACATCACCGAGGAAACAACCGATGCCATCGTGAATGCGGCCAATTCGCGGCTTGCCGGGGGAGGCGGCGTGGACGGTGCGATCCATCGGGCGGGCGGTCCCAGGATAGATGAGGAGTCCCGGGCCATCGGAGGCTGCCCCACGGGCAACGCGGTGATCACCTCGGGCGGGAACCTCAAGGCCCGGTACGTGATCCACGCGGTTGGTCCCATCTATCGGGGCGGCACCGGGGGGGAACCCAAGCTGCTGGCGGGCGCCTACCGGGAAAGCCTGAAGCGTGCCGTGGAAAAGAACCTCTCTTCCGTCTCCTTTCCCTCCATCAGCACCGGAGCCTACGGCTACCCCCTGAACGAAGCCGCCCAAATAGCACTCTCCACGGTAAAGGAATTCATGGAACAGCATCCGTCGCTCGAACTGGTCCGTTTCGTGCTCTTCGGCGATCAGTCCTACCGGGCGTATGAGCGGGCGTTGCAGGAGCTGTCGTAGCCAAGCCGGAAGGGGGGATCCGTGCCGGATGCTTCATGAATCCCCGTGCCCCCCTTGGCAGGGGTTCAGCGCGGAATTTCGGGAATTGTCTATCCCGTTCGTGCCGAGGTATCGAGGCATGTTCCGAGGCGGCTCGAAAGGCATGCACGGAATGCTCACGGCCGTTCACCCTTCGATACCTCAGGGCGAACGGCCAAAGATTTGAAGAGGGACAAAATATCCGGCCTGATTGCTTTCTCTTCAGGCATGCTTCACTTCATTTTTTCCTTTCTGTCCACAACACAATAGATCCCCTCGCCGGCCATGGCCGGACCGAAACACAGGTTATCGGAAAGGCAGAAGGCCTTCCGACGATCCCCGGATTTCCAGCGTTTGATGAGCCCCGGTTCTCGAATGAACGGACGGCTCATGGAGATGTAGTCCGCCCACCCTTGGTCGATAATACTTTCCGCCACGGAAAAGGAACGGACTCCCCCAACCAGTATCAGTGGAACCTCAATGGTTTTTTTGAAGGCCCTGGCCGCTTCCGAAAAATAGGCTTCTTTATCTTTTCTGCTGATACCCATCCTGGAAGGAGAGTTTTTCCCCGATCGCAGGGTTCCTCCGCTGAGTTCAATGGCATCGATGCCGTCCTTTGCCAGCATGCTTCCAATCAATAAAGAATCTTCCAAGGTCAGCCCCCCTTCCAGAAAATCCTGGGAATTGAGCTTGATCAGCAGCGGAAAACTCTCCCCCACTATGGATCGTATCTTTTTAAGGACTTTTCTTACGACCTGGTACCTATGCTCCACTGAACCGCCATAGGCGTCGGTTCTTTTATTGAATGACGGCGAGAGAAACTGACTCAAAAGATAGCCGTGGGCGGCATGCAGTTGAACGCCATCAAATCCGGCCTCCTTGGCCCTTTTCGCGGCTCGCCCGAAGGCCTCAATGAGATTCTCGATATCATCAGCGCTCATTTCCTTGCAGACCGATGGGGAAATACCTTCAACACTGGAAGGCCCAACAGCCGTCAGACCGGTTATCTTAGGATTGGCCATGCAACCGGAATGGGCTAGTTGGACCACAATTTTGCCCCCATGCCGGTGAACGGCATCGGTCATTTGTTTAAGTCCATCTATCAAGTCATCTTTATAAATACCCAACTGTTTCGGTCCGGCCTGTCCCTCCGGGCTGATGTAGGTATGGCTGGAAAGGATCAGCCCTACCTGCCCTTCGGCCAACTTGTCCATGCAGGCCATCAGGGCCGGCGTAACCGAGCCGTCATCTCCGGCCATTCCTTCCCAGGTGGCCGAACGGACAAAGCGGTTGGCTAGCTGCATACCGTTAATGGTGCTGAATTCAAATAGCTTTGACATGATTTTCTCCTTTTCCATCTAAACGCTCTTGGCCCGACTGCGGAGCCCCCACAATAAATGATTTTCCCATTGAACCTTACCTACCCTTCAGCGCGGAGATTCGACTTGTCCCTTCAACCTTGGTTTTTATGGACGGTATCGTCGGAAACTGAAACCGGTTTCTCCTTTTGGTTTTGAAGGCCGAAAGTCTGTCGAAATTCCTCTATCCGATCCGCGGGCCCATCAATCCGGAGGCCCCGGGCCAAGCGGTTTCGGTCCGAACGCGGTGCCGTAAAAACGGTGGCCCACATTTCAGGCGTCGTGGTTATTGTAAGATCGGCCTTGGGGTCCTCCTCCCGGCGACTGGACCATTTCTCATCATGATAGGAGAGAACATAGTGCATTTGAGGGAACTGTATTACCCATTTGCCCGGCCGTGACAGACGTTTGCCCTTTTGGTTGAGGGACAAAGCCAGGGCTCTCATGAGCCGATCAGGGTGGACGACCTCACCCGGCAGGGGAGGCCCCATGGCATGACGAAAGCCCCAGGTGGCCAGCGCATCAACTATAGGGCTCAGATCGCGCCCAGCCGGGGTCAGCTGGTACCAGACCTGGCGCCGTCCCGGCATGTGGTTCCGTTCTATGATCCCTGATGATTCCAATTGTCGAAGGCGCTGGGTGAGCCATTTTGGGGTAATATGATTTAACAAGGCCAGGAGATCGGTGAATCGTTGCGGTCCCGGCAGGAGATCGCGAATGATGAGCAGGGACCATTTGTCACCGATTTTTCCCAGGGCGCGGGCCACCGGGCAAAAATGCCCATAGGTTTGAGTCATGAACCAGCCTCTCAATACTTAATATATTAAAGATAGTATCTTTTGTATACAACATGTCAAGAAAAAAATTCCGGACT
This sequence comes from uncultured delta proteobacterium, assembly GCA_963826125.1. Lineage (GTDB taxonomy): Bacteria > Desulfobacterota > Desulfarculia > JACQYL01 > CAWGVV01 > CAWGVV01. The sequence goes on from CAWGVV010000002.1 coordinate 1,389,795, forward strand.
TATCAAGTGAGGACAGCACAAGTTGTTTGCAGGTAACCGCATTGGTACTGCAGCAGGCGGTCACCAGACGATCGAAGATAGCGTTTCCGGGATATTCCTGGTCGTTTACAGAACCGGTTTCATGGTGTATACAGACTAGCTATATACCATGCACAATGTAGCTACATCCGTGACCGGGTGTAAGATTTCACGCCGGGAGGATGAATTGTCCCTGAAGATGCAGGAAGTGCTTGTGGTAGGCGCCGGGATCACGGGTCTGACCGCCGCTCTCGACCTCGCCGCGCTGGGAAGGCCGGTGAGGGTCGTGGAAAAAAAACCGGAAGCCGGCGGATATGCGGCTCACTATTGCTGCAAGGCCACGGACCGCTGCCGTCAGTGCGGGGCCTGCCTGGTAGACGAAAACCTTTCCAGGGCTCTGAAAGAGCCCCTCATCCGGTTCGACCTTTCCACCGAAGTGAAGGAAATCGTTTCCACTGAAGAGGGATTGGCGGCCACCCTGGCCGGAGGGGGACACGAAGAGCGCACCGCCTTCCCCGCGGTGTTTCTGGGCAGCGGCTTTATACCGTTCAATCCGCAAAAAAAACCGCACTTCGGCTTCGGGCGCATCCCCAACATGATTACCGGGCTCGACCTCGAGTCCATGCTGAGGAAAAAAGGGGACGTGGCGCGCCCGTCCGACGGGGAAACTCCCCGGCGCATGGCGTTCGTACAGTGCGTGGGGAGCAGAGACGCATCGATCAACCATGTGTACTGTTCACGGGTGTGCTGTGCCTATGCCCTGAGGATGGGGAGGCTGATCAAACGCGATCATCCCGATACGGAAGTGACGATCTTCTACATGGACATCCAGACCTTCGGAAAGGACTTTACTGACTCCTGGGCGCAGGTGCGCGAGGAGCTGCGGCTGGTGCGGGAAATCCCCGCCGAATACTACCGGACGGAAGGCGACCGGGTGGGAGTGCTGGTTCCCCTGCCGGAAGGGACTCGTGAGGAAATATTCGACCTGCTCGTGCTGTCGGTGGGCATGACGCCGGGATTGGACATGTCCCTCTGGGCCGAGCGGCTGGGACTCACGGCCGACAAGGACGGGTTCGTCAGCCCCAAGGCGGCCGGCGGCGTCTTCGCGGCGGGAAGCGCCACGGGACCCATGCACATATGGGAGTGCGTGGCCGATGCCCACCGGGCGGTGCGGGAACTGGTCGAATACCTTGAGGAGAAGGGCTGATGTCCGTCGTCGAACCGAATTTTTATGCAGACCCGCCCGACCGCACCGTGCTTGTTCTGGGGAGCGGTGTCCATGCCGTTGCGCTGGCCCATGAACTGGCCATGCTCGGCTTTCCGGTCGTTTTGGCTTCCGAGGCGCCGAGGGAACTCCAACGAGCCGGGGCGACGGACGGATCGTACGAACCGGCGGAAGCGATCAACGGCGCCACGCTCGTGAAACTGTCGGGAGAAGTAGGGCGGTTCCGCGCCACCCTGCGCGCCAACGGCGAAGAACTGGAACGAACCGTGGGCGCGGTGGCGGCCGTTTCCGAACCGGCCTCGCGGCCGCTGTTTTCCTCCTGGGGGCTGGAACCCTCGTCCACCATCCTGACGGTGGAAGCCATGAAGAACCATTCGCCGCTCAACGATACCGTCCGCACCGTGTTGCTGCTCGACCATCCCGAAGGCACGGGCCAACCGTGGCGAACGAGCGCACTGCTGGCGCTGGCCACGGACCTTCAGAGCCGGGGCACGGCGCAGTGTTATCTGCTGTCGCCCCAGATGAAGGTGGCCGACCGGGGCATCGAACGGCTCTATCGCACGGCGCGGGAGCAGGGAGTGGCGGTGCTGAGGCCCGACACGCAGGAACTCGAATGCGAGCAGGGCAAAGTAACGGTTTCGTTTGTCGATCCCCTGCTGGACGCGCGGGTGACACTCACCCCCGACATGGTCGTGGTGGGCAATGAAGACGTTGCCCCGCCGGAACTTTCGCGGTGGGGGGAGGTGCTGGGCGTAACAAAAGATTCGCACGGCTGGCTGCAGGAGGACAACCTGCTCAGGACCCCATCATTGACCAATCGAGTGGGTCTGTTCGTGATCGGCGCGACGTCCGGCCCTATCGCGCCGGCCGCCATGGAAACGGCGGTAACGGCCGGAGCGGAAGAGATCATGAGGCTCCTGCGGGACGGCGACCGTTTCTCTCCCGCAACCAGAGTGGAAGTGGACCGGAACCGCTGCACCCACTGCCTCACCTGCCTGCGCATGTGTCCTCACGGCGCGGTGCTGTGGGATCAAAAGCCGTTCTTTTCGTCCTGGTCCTGCCAGGAATGCGGTATCTGCGCCTCCGAATGCCCGGCGGAAGCACTCACCCTGCTCGGGTTCGCTCCCGAAGACATCCGCGGAAAAATTGCTTCGTCGGCGGGAACCCGCCAACCCGGCAGGGGGTCGCATATCGCGGTCCTGTGCTGTGAAAAATCGGGCGGAGCCGCGTTGAACTCCCTGGACGAACACCGCCGTACGGAACTCAACGTCACCACGGTGACCTTCCCCTGCGCGGGGAACATCAAGACGGCCTTCATGCTCAATGCGTTCCATCTCGGTCCGGGCGCCCAGGGGGTGCTGGTCCTGGGATGCCACACGGACAACTGCCGGTCTTCCACGGGCACGGTGTACGCCCGACGCAGGGTGAAGGTGGTCCGCGATCTCCTCGAGTCCATCGGATGGGAACCGGAACGCATCCGTTTCTTCTCGCTGGCGTCCAACATGGGAGCCCGGCTCTGCCGGGAGATCGAGGATTTCCGCAGGGAACTTGAATCGCTGGAGCCATTGCCCGAGACGGCGGGAGAAAGAAACCTCGTTCACGCGGTATAATGGGAAACGCGCCCGGGGCGCATTCGAATCTGAAACGGTTCCAAATTATGAACGGAGGAAGGTTATGGGGATGATCGGGGACTACAATCTGCCGGACGAACTGTACTACCACAAAGACCATAGCTGGGCCCGCGTGGAATCAGACGGCACCGTGACGGTGGGCATGAACGACTTTTTCCAGAAGGAGGCGGGGGACATCGTCTTCGTGGATCTGCCGGAGGAAGAAGACGAGGTGGAGCAGGGGGAAGTGTGCGGCAAGATCCAGTCGCGCAAGTGGATCGGTACTCTGGTGGCCCCGGTATCCGGAGAAATCATCGCCGTCAACGAAGACATGGAAGACGACACGTCCCTGATCAACACCGATCCGTATGGAGACGGCTGGATCGTTAAAATAAAGCCTTCGGATCTGGACAGCGACCTGGAGAACCTGATGCTCGGACCGGCCGTGGCGCCCTGGATCGAGGCGGAAGTCAAGCGGGCCGAGGACGAAAGGGCCAAGGCGGAATAGTCCATGTCTTCATGGCGTTTGTTCAAAGGGTGGGATCGCATGGTTTCGTCGGCCCGGGGGCTGGCGGTGGACGACACCGCCGCTCGGTCCGTGGCGGAACACGGATCGGCGCCCATCCTGCACCTGTACCGGTTCGTTCCCGCGGCCATTGTGGGCAAGTACCAGGACATCGAGGCGGCCCTCAAGATCGATCGCTGCCGCGAACGCGGAGTGGAATACAACCGCCGGTCCACGGGTGGGGGCACGGTGATCATGGGGGAACGAGCGGTGGCCCTGGGATTCGGCGTGCCGCTGGACCATGGCCCCATGGGGCGGGGTATCGACGCCGTGTTCGGCGTCATGAGCCGCGTCCTGGTTCGCACCCTTTCCACCCTGGGAATCGAGGCAACCTTCCGGCCCAAGAACGACCTGGAAGTGAACGGCCGGAAAATCGCCGGGCTGTCGGCTTCGGCCGAAACGGGCGCGGCCCTGCTGTTCCACTGCTCCCTGCTGGTCGATTTCGACGTGAACCTCATGCTGGACATCATGAACACGCCCTCGGAAAAGATTTACGACAAAGGGTACAGTTGTTTCAGCGAGCGGCTCACCACCATCGAGAGGGAACTGGGGCGTTCGGTATCCATGGACGAAGTGATGCAGGCGGTGGCGGCTTCGTTCGAAGAGGAATTCGGAGTCGAATTCGCGGAAAGCGAACCCGACGAGTGGGAGCTGCAATCGATCGGGGAGATCGAGAAAACCCGCTACACCAACCCGGCCTGGATTTTCTCCCACAAGCACCCGAGGAGCCGCATGGGCGAGGCGGTCCACAAGACGCCGGGGGGACTGCTGCAGGTGTATCTCGCCATGGCCGGCAACGTCATCGACCAGGTGGTCGTCACCGGCGACTTCTTCTCCACCAGCGCGGACATTCACCGCATCGAATCGGCCCTCAAATGGACCGCCGCCACACGGGAACGGATCGTCGAAAACCTCTCGTCGGTATGGCGGGACGGGATCATCTACGGTGTGACCCCGGAGGACATCGCGGAGGTTATCCTGACGGCCCGTCGGAAGATGCGCGCGGCGGGGAGCGAAGAAATCGAAACAAGTTGAGAAAGAAGACGGGGGGAACCTTTTGACAAAGGGTTCTCCCCCGGGCCCCCTTCCCAAGCTTTTTAAGCTTCCCTCCGGGGGCAGGTCTTATTACTCGGGTGTACTGCATGGAAAGTCCGGAGTATCTGAAGATTTCGACCGCGTCGGCCATGGCGTTGGGATTCAAGCACGGCCGGTTCTATCGGGGAGCCAAAAACCCCTGCATCAACCTGCTGCTCACCTATGATCGGGGCTGCGCGGCCAACTGCGCCTACTGCGGTCTGGCGAGGCAGCGGCCCGGAGCCTGGGCCGAGAAGAGCTTCATCCACGTCTCCTGGCCCACCCTGTCCATCGACGATCTGACCGACCGGATGGCCGAACGGAGCAACGTGCTCAAGCGGGTGTGCATCTCCATGATCACCAATCCCCGCTGCGTGGACGACGCCGTCACCGTGGCGCGATCGGTGCGCGGGAAGGTCGATCTTCCGTTGTCGGTGCTCATAAGCCCGACCGTCATGAAGCCCGGGGACCTGAAGCGCATGCGGGAAGCCGGGGCGGACATGGTGGGGGTGGCGGTGGACGCGGCTACGGAGGAACTCTTCGGCCGCTACCGGGGCGAAGGAGTGCAGGGGCCGCACCGTTGGGTTCACTACTGGCAGGTGCTGGACGAAGCGGTCGCCGTTTTCGGGCGTCATAAGGTGAGCGTCCATCTCATCGTGGGACTGGGCGAAACCGAACGGCGGATGTGCGAGACATTCCAGAAAGCCCACGACGCCGGGGCGCTCATCCATCTCTTCTCCTTTTTCGCCGAACCGAACTCGGCCCTCGCGTCGCTGGCTCCGCCTCCCTGGGACCGCTACCTGCGCATGCAGCTCGCCCGGCATTTCATCGAGCGGGACCTCTCCCGCACCGAACGGTTTCGGTTCGACGGGGAAGATCGGGTGAAGGATTTCGGCGTTCCCAGGGAACAGCTGGAAGCCGAAACGGCTTCCGGATTGCCGTTCGTCACTTCCGGCTGTCCGGCAAGGGACGGCACCGTGGCCTGCAACCGTCCGTTCGGCAACTGCCTGCCGGGACCGCGCCAGTGGAACTATCCATATCTCCCCAACGAGGAAGAAATGGACCTCATCCGGCGGGAGCTGAAGGTGTGATGGCTACATTCGGATAGCAAATCCCCGGCGCTCTGCGCATAACGTTTTACGTTGGATTCCTTTCATGTGTCCCGTTCGTCGCGAATTTCCCACAACCCACCCCCATCGTCGGGACGGCGGAACGTCCGTGGCCGCAATCCTGGAAGCGGACCCCGCGTTCGCCGGCCGTTTGTCGGCAGCCGCCGCACAGTCCCGGCTTCACCTGGGGAAACGCGTCACCTTTTACCTTCCGGGAATGATCCGCTCCGGCCGGGAGCGGGGGTGCTATCCCGCCCTGTCGGTGACGGGCGACCGCTGCGATCTTCTGTGCGACCACTGCCGCGGCGAGCTGCTCAAACCCATGATCGCGGCATCGACCCCCGAAGACCTCCACGCCCGGGCCGTGGCGCTGGCTGAACGCGGCGCTCAGGGAATTCTCCTCACCGGAGGATCGGACCGGGAAGGGCGGATCGACTGGAAGCCTTTCCTGGACACGATCCGGCGCATTCGGGAAAAAACCGGCCTGGTGCTTTCGGTGCACAGCGGCATGCTCGATGAAGCAACCGCGCTCGCGCTGAAGCGATCGGGGGTGTCCCAGGCCCTGATGGACGTGGTGGGGGACGACGATACCTACGAGCGCGTTTTCCATCTGCAAAACGGAACGGAACGGGTCCGGCGGACCCTCGACGCGGTGCGGACGGCGGAGATGGAACCGGTGCCCCATATCGTGGCGGGTGTGGATTTCGGACGGGTTCGCGGCGAATTTCGCGCAGTGGAGCTGCTGCGGGAGTATGCGCCCGGGTGCGTTGTTTTTGTGGTACTCTTTCCTTTCAGGAATACTCCCATGGCGGCAATTACTCCCCCATCGGCCGTTGACGTGGCGAACGTGATGCTGTATTGCCGCGAGGTGATGCCCGACGTCCCTCAGTCGCTCGGATGCGAGCGGCCGCGGAGCCGGGACGGATACGTTCTGGAGGAGCTTGTACTTCGATCGGGTGTCAACAGGATGGCGGTCCCGTCGGACCGGGCGGAAACGGCGGCCCTGGACATGGGGCTGGAAATTTCACGACAGAAGACCTGCTGCTCCCATCGACTGTGGGGGGAGAACGTTGGAGGGACGGAAACGCGATGAATGAAGACAGCGGAGAAAAGAAGAAACGGAGCGGCATGCGGCAGCTCCAGGACATGGTAATCCAGCGGGTGCTGGATAAGATCAAATACAAACTGTTCGTCATGAGCGGCAAAGGCGGCGTCGGCAAGAGCACCGTGGCCGTCAACCTGGCGCTGGTATTATCCCGACGCACCACCGGTACGGTGGGCTTGCTGGACATCGACCTGCACGGGCCGAGCATCCCCCGCATGCTGGGGCTCACGGTCAACGCCCAGGTGGACGCCGATCGCAACATCTCCCCGGTATCGTACAGTCCCAAGCTGGAAGTGATGTCCATCGAATCCATCGTGAGGGACAAGGAGGCGGCGATCGTCTGGCGCGGGCCGCTCAAGCTCAACATGGTGCGGCAGTTCATTTCGGACGTGGAATGGGGCGAACTGGAATACCTGGTCATCGATTCGCCTCCGGGCACCGGCGACGAGCCGCTGACCGTGGCCCAGACAGTCGGTGGCGCCCAGGCGATCGTGGTTACCACTCCCCAGGAAATTGCTCTGGCGGACGTACGCAAATCCATCAATTTCTGCAAACAGGTGAATCTGAACATTCTGGGGGTGGTGGAGAACATGAGCGGGTTCGCCTGCCCTCACTGCGGAGACCGCATCGATCTCTTTCCGGCCGGGGGCGGAGAAAAGATGGCGTCGGCCATGGGAGTTCCCTTTCTGGGCAAGATTCCCATCGATCCCGAGGTGGTGAAATCGGGCGACCAGGGCAACCCCTACATGCTCAAGGACCGCGACAGCGATGCGGGGCGGGCGTATACGGCCATAGCCGACCGTATCGTGGAGCAGATGCAAAAAGGCAGGGTAAGCAGTTGATTTTACGCCTTGTCATTTTTTCGACGTGTATGGTAAGGTACGGATTGTACTCGCCTCGGCGACATGAGCCACCCGTGGCCGCAAGATGACCGAACGGGGGAGACAGGTCGCGAATAACCAAAATATTTCAGGGAGGTGGCAATGAAGAAGTTTGCGCTTCTTATTGTACTGTTTTTCACATTTTCGTTCCTTGTGGCACCCGTCGTCATTTCGCTGGCAGCGGAAAATCCGCCTGCCGCGAATACGCTGGTGACCGACAAAATGCCCGAAAAGGTCAAGGATGCCATCAATAAGAGCCTTCAGGATCCGAAGACGGCCGAAGGCACCATGAAGGCGATCGACCCGAGTAAGCCGGCCGGTTTCCTGGGCATTCCGGGTGCGCCTTCGCCGAATCTCATCGGCGCTTTTTTCTGGGCCCTGTGGGTGGGCTGGATATTCTCCACGGTGGGCGCCTTCGGCGGCATCATGGCCGGCGTAGGGCACATCACCGTGTTCGGGCTCGGCAACTACGCGTCGAGTTTCGGCAAACAGAACCCGATGAACAAGCTCCTTACCGACTCCATCCGCGTTTCCAACCAGTGGCTGGTGGGCCTCAGTTCGTTCGTCTCCAGCTTCAACTACTATAAAATGGGACGCCTGGTGTTTCCGCTCGGCGCGTTTCTGGCCATAGGATCGATGGTGGGCGGCACCATGATCCCGGTGCTGACGGCCGGAAAGATCAACCTGAAGGCGTACATCGGCTACTTCGGATTGCTGGTGCTCATCGTGGGCTTTGTGCTGCTGTGGGATACCACGCCCATGGGACAGCGTAAAAAGAAGAAAGCCAAGGAAGCCGCCGCGGCCTTCGAGAAAAAGGTGAAAGAAGGGGGCCAGACGAATGTAGGCGTGACCATCATCGGTGGGTCCACCGCCATCATGTATACCGCCCTGGCCCTGGTCATCGCCGGCGCGCTCTGGATTAGCCTCGTCGGCAAGACGCCGTGGGTGGGATACCTTCTGCAGGTCATCGGACTCGTGGCGAGCTTCTTCGCCGGCACCACCAGGTTTACCTTTTACGGGGTGGAGTTCTCCTTCAAGTCCTATCTGCCGGTGCTGGGCGGTCTGGTGATCGCGGCCCTTTCGTCCTTTATCGGCGTGGGCGGCGGATTCCTCTATGTCCCGTACCTCACCTCCATCGCGGGGCTGCCCATGTTTCTGGTGGCCGGCACCAGCGCTATCGCCGTGTTCGTGAGCATGATCGCCTCCATCTTCTCCTATATGGTGGGGCAGACGGTGGTGACCCAGTGGAGCTTCATCGGGCTGGAATTGGTCGGTATCTTTGTCGGCTCCATCATCGGGCCGCGTACTTCCAAGTACATCCCCGACATCTGGCTCAAACGGATATTCGTGGTGCTCGCGTTCTACGTCGGCCTCCGGTATTTCACCAAAGGCTTTTTTGGCGTTGCCATTTTTCCGCCCCAATAACGGTTTGCGGCTCCTCCCCGAAGGGGGAGGAGCATGCCTCCCCGAATGTCCATGAATTCCCTCGATGCTTTTTTGACGGTCCTCGATCCGTTCCTGATTGCGCCCTACCGGCTGTTTTCCGCTCCCATCCCGGCATGGTGGTTCGGCACGATTGTGCTGGCGGCGGAGTGTCTTCTTCTGGGAGAACTGACGCTTGCCGTTACCAGGCGGTTGAACAGGGACCCGATCGCCCTCCACGGCGACGAGGCGAAGCACTATCAGGAACAATCCATGGACGCACTGCGCTCCGGGGACAAGGAATCGTACAAGGCCATCAATAAACTGGCGAACGAGTCGTTCGGCCGGTCGTTTTTCCTGAGCGCCGCCACGGGTATGGGGTCGTTGTGGCCGCTGTTTTTCGCCGCGGGATGGATGGACATGCGGTTCGGGGGACTGAAGATTCCCCTGTTCGGACTGGGGGTCGGCTGGCCGGCGGGGCTGTTGTTGTGTTACATCGCCGTGCGGTTGGCCTATCGACGCGGGCTGCTTCCCCGGTTAAGGCGCCGGGTTGATGCCTCGGAACCCGCCACCGGCGCGGGTTCCGATTGAAAAGCTTGCAAAATTTCCCTATTCGGGATATGGTTGGCACGAGTAAACTGCCAAACACATGCATAAGGAAGCGGACACACTGCGAAAGGGCGGAACATCGTCTTCGGACGGACGCAGCCGAGGAGCGCAGGTATCAGGGGACTTGGAGCGGCGGCTGTGGGGAAGGTGGCCTCAATTTTGCATGTGTTGCTGGACAGAAAAAAACCGGAATGGGATGGCTGCTTTTGCCGAATGAAACTGCTCTTCGATAGCCGATTCAGGGGGAGGCGAAAGCATATTTCTCATTTGACCGGTAGTACTTAGGGGAAAAAAAGCTTGACACGATGTTTGATTAGTGTTAGCGTTGCTACAATTTTGTTCCTTTAAGTAAAAATCTAGAAAGATGTGATAGTTAGAGAGAATCCTGGGCCGGAAGGAGGTGAGAGGAAGGGTATACTGTAATTTGAGGAATAGTCACGTTTCTTATTGAGATAAACTTTCTAAGGAGGAGAGAGAATGAAAAGGTTGCTCGCTATTTCTTTGGCGGTGGCGATGGTTGCCATGTTCGCCGGTACCGCCATGGCCGATTTCAGCATGGGCATCATGTCCTATACCGACATAGGCTACATCCATCAGAACAGTGACAGGACCGGTACCGGTTCCGACAAAACTTCGGCTTTCGTGGACGAGCCGCATCACTCCCGTCTGTACGGCAAGTTCAGCAACGAGAACATGAGCGGCTATCTTGAAATCGGAATGGGCGACAACGATTCCACCTATTCCAAAAGCAACCGCGCTGAAAACGTCAACTTCCGGAAACTGTACGGCGATTACAAGATCGGCAACCTGACCATCACCGCCGGTCATACCGAACCTCTGGGAGCAGCCCGCTACAACGCCAGCCAGTTGTTGGGCTTGGAACAGAGCCACATCATTATGATGGGCTTTGGTAACCTCTATCAGCGTACCTCGCAGGTCAACTTGGAATACCGCGCCGGCATCCTCTACCTGGGCATCGGCGCCAACAACACCAACTGGATCGGCCTGCAGGGTCAGGAATATGCCCCGACGTGGGCATGGACCGGCGTTGCCGGTATCCGCACCAAGATGGTGTGGGCCACCCTGGGCGGCATGATCTCCTACAATGCTACCGATGATGAACCCGCTGGCGCCGACGACAGCGTTACCGCGTGGGAAGTCAACCTGCCCATCGACCTGAAGTTTGGTATGCTGGAAGCCCGTATTCATCCTTACTATGGCCAGAACGTTGCTAACCTGGGCTACGGCTTCATGGACGCCGCTAACAAGGTCGTGATCGACGCGGCCGGCAAGACCAAAGACACCGATTGCTACGGCGGTTATGTTGATGTAACCATCGGCGGCGATCCCTTCGAACTTCACCTGATCGGCGGTATCTCCGTTGCCGACAACGACCTGTATCAGAAAAATCAGGAACGTTGGGGCCTGGTTGCCCGTGGCGCGTGGAAAGTTGCCAAGAACTTCACCCTCAGCCCCGAATTCGGTTACTACGATTACGGCAAGAACACCGCCGACACCGTGGACCTGGGCTCCGAGTGGTTGGCCGGCTTCCAGTTCCAGTTCATTTTCTAAGACCCGTATCACCTGAAAAAAAAGCCTCCCACCGAAAGGTGGGGGGCTTTTTTTGTGCCTCCGGGAATTTCATCTCGGGAAGCCCTCGTTTCGTTCGGCCGCGAGAGCCCGAAGCGAACAGGGGGAAAGGGAGGTCGGGGGCTTCTCCCCCCTACGCCGCGCACCCTATTCCTTGGCGGCTGTTCGGCATAAAGCGACCGTCCGGTCGCCCCTGAGGCACACCCTTTCCGCGGGCCATTCGTCCATTTACAATGGAACAAGTCCGCTGATTCCGGATTCAATCCGCCCGCATCGGACTCGATGCGCTTTTCCCTTCGCAGAGAATCGCTCTTTCCGGAAATGTGGTATCATAACCGGCACGGAGAGTCCGAATACGCCGGGCGGAAGCTGGCAGGCGAGGAGCATTTTTTATGCATTTGCCGAGCCGCGAAGTTTCATGGCGCCGCTAATCGCGAACGTACCGGGGACGGGAGAATGCGCCCGATGGACAAGCACGAAATAGGAAAATCGCTCGAACGCACCGCATTCTTTCTGGAACTGCGGGGGGATAACCCCTTCAAGGCACGAGCCTATTTTCGGGCCGCCCTCGCCTTGCGGACGTCGGATGAGGACGTCGAGCGGCTCCACCGGGAAGGGCAGCTCACTTCCATTCCCGGGGTGGGCAAAAGCATAGCGCGGGACATCGGCGAGCTGATGGAGAGCGGAAAACTTACCCTCCTGGAAGAACTCGAAGCAGAGTTTCCCTCCACCATCATGGAACTCTTTTCCGTCCCCGGTCTCGGCTCCAAAAGGATCAAGGATCTCTACGAGCAGCTCAACATCCGCACCATCGGCGAATTGGAGTATGCCTGCCGGGAGAACCGGCTGGCTTCCCTGCGGGGTTTCGGCAGCAAATCGCAGGAAAACATCATCGAGGGCATCGAAAAGGTGAAACGGTATCAAAAGCGCCGGTTGAGGGCCGACTGCGAGCCTTTAGCTCAGGCCGTTCTTGAAGACCTGCGTTCCCGACCCGAGATACTTCGCGTTTCCGTCGCCGGTTCCTTGCGGCGCGGGTTGGAGACGGTGAAGGACATCGACATCGTGGCCGCAAGCGACGAGCCCGCGAAGATCGCCCAATGGTTTTCGGAGCGGCCTTTTGTGGAGTCGCTCATCGGCGCCGGAGAAACGAAGGTCAGCGTGACCATGAAAGGCGGAGTGAACCTCGATCTTCGGCTGGTCAAGGACGGAGAGTTCCCCTATGCGCTCCAGTACCTCACCGGAAGCAAGGCGCATAACGAGGATTTGCGGGGACTCGCCCGGAAGATGGGCTACAAGCTCAATGAATACGGATTGTTCCGGGGAGAAGAACTTGTTGTTTGCCGGACCGAGGAGGACATCTACCGCGCCCTCGGGTTGGACCTCGTCGAACCCGAACTTCGCGAGGCCATGGGTGAAATCGAGGCCGCGCAGGAACATCGTCTTCCTTCCCTCATCGGGCGAGAGGACATAAAGGGCGTTTTCCACATGCATACCCGCTACAGCGACGGTTCGGGGTCCCTGGAGGAGATGGCAGAAGCGGCCGAAAGGCTCGGTTTCTCCTACCTCGGCATAAGCGAACACAGCCGGAGCGCGGCGTATGCCGGCGGCCTCAAGGTCGAAGCCGTCGAGCGCATGCGGAAGGACGTCGATGCGTTCAACTCCTCGGGAGGGGCGGTTCATCTGTTCTTCGGCATCGAGTCGGACATTTCTCCCGGGGGAGACCTGGACTATCCGGTGGAGGTGCTGGAGCTGTTCGATTTCGTGATTGCCTCGGTCCATTCTCGTTTCGACATGAGCCGGGAGGAGATGACCGAACGCATGGTGAAGGCGGTGGAGAATCCCTACACCACCATGCTGGGACACCCGACGGGAAGGCTTCTTCTGGCGCGGGAAGCGTATCCGTTGGATTTGGAAAAGGTGCTGAAAAAGGCGGCGGAAACCGGTGTGATCGTGGAATTCAATTCGCATCCCCAGCGGCTCGATCTGGACTGGCGGTTGCTGCCGCTGGCGCGGAAACTGGGGGTAAAAACGGCCATTAATCCCGATGCGCACAGCCCGGAGGGGCTGGAGGACGTCTTCTACGGGATTCGGACCGCACGGAAAGGGTGGCTGGAACCGCAGGACGTGATCAACACGCTGCCTCTCGATTCGGTAACCGAGATACTGAAAAGTCAACGGAGCCGATCGGCGCGCGCGGGCAGCAACTGAAGGGGAAAGGAGCCGTAGTGGAAACAGAGACGAAGGTGAAACACATTCTGGAGGAACTGGACAACCGTTACCCCGACCCGAGGCTGGCCCTCAATTTTTCCAATGCCTATGAACTGCTGGTGGCCACCATTCTCGCGGCGCAGTGCACCGATGTACGGGTCAACGAAGTGACCCCCGATCTTTTCGCCAAATACCCGGATGCGGCGTCTTTGGCCAAGGCGGACCGGGAGGAACTTGAGGAGGAGATAAAGTCGACCGGGTTTTATCGCAATAAAACGAAGAGTTTGCTGGGATGTGCCAAGGCTCTGGTGGAAAACCATGGCGGGGATATTCCGCGGGACCTGGACGCGTTGGTGGAGCTTCCCGGAGTAGGGCGCAAGACGGGCAACGTGGTGCTGGGCGGGGCGTACGGCTTGCCGGGCATCGCGGTGGACACCCATGTATCGCGGGTTTCGCAGCGGTTGGGCCTCACCTCCAATACCGATCCGGTGAAAATCGAATTCGATCTCAACAAGATCATTCCCCGTGAAAAGTGGACCCGTTTCTCGCATCAGCTCACCCTGCACGGCAGGGAAACCTGCGTGGCGCGCAAACCGAAATGCAGCAAGTGCCCCCTTCCTCCCTGGTGCGATTATTATCGGGATCACGTCCACTCCGCGTAGAGCGCTTCGCCGGCTCCTCCCGTTTGACATTGCGGGAATAGTAGTTAATTTTTGTGTGAACGGGAGGTAATGATTATGGACGAGAAAAAACACGAAAACTTGGGGTCTTGGCTGAGGATGTTTTGCCCGGACGATTTGTGCCTCATGGAAGAAGAGGGCGTAGATCTGCCCAAAGAGGGAAAGAAGCCGGAGGAGAAAGAGAAGGACGACGGCCTGTGGATGGAAATGTTCTGAGTGAAACGGGTCAGCAGTCTTCTTCCGTTAGTGACGTGTTAAACGACCGCGGAAGAGGCAACTGATTTCTTCGGGAGGGTGACGGTGAACGTGGAACCTTTTTCGGGCTGACTGGATGCGGAAATGCTCCCTCCATGGAGTTCCGCTATTCTTCTGCAAATGGCGAGGCCCATGCCGACTCCGACGTAGGGGCTTCTCCTTCCGTGAAGCCGCTGGAAAGGGGTAAAGATTTTCTCCACGTACTTATCGGCAAAGCCGATACCGTTATCCTCTACGATTATCCGGTAACCGTCTGTCGTTTCTTCGCTCCATAGACGTACTAGCGGGTGCGTCCCCTCCTTGTGGAATTTGAGTCCATTGTCGATAAGGTTGATCAATAGTCGGCGCATCTGCATCCGTGCTGCGGAAACAACCGGAAGGGCGCCGACATGCACCTCGCCGCCTGTTTGTTCGAGCCTCGTTTCCAGGTCGGAGAGGATGGAGGCGGCGAGAACGGAAAGATCGACCGGCTGAAAAGGTTCGGATTGAGCGGTAACGCGCCAATAATCGAGCAGGGATGAAAGAAGCGCCTGCATGCGATCCGTGGAACGCAGCAGCCGTTCGAGGTAGTCCGTCCCCTCTTCCCCCAGACACATCAGATATTTCTTCCTCAATCTGTCTCCGAAGACCATCACCTTTCTCAAAGGTTCCTGCAGGTCATGTGAAGCGATGAAAACGAAATCCCGAAGCGCCTGGTTGCTTTCCCTGAGCTGCTTCAGAGAGGTTTCCAGTTCGGCAGTGCGTTCCGCCACCCGAACCTCCAGAACGTCGCGTGACGTGCGGATCTCTTCTTCCATTTGTTTCCGCTCGGTGATGTCGGCGACGGTCCCGACAAAGCTTGCCGCGCGCCGGTGTTCGTCCTCCCCATCGAACAGAGCGATGCCGTATGCTTCGATCCAGCGCAGGGAACCGTCGGGGAGAAAGATGCGGTACTCCGCCGAGTAGGGCCGTGGGTCCGAGGGGTTCAGCGCCGCCGCCACTTTGGCCCGGACACCGAGAAGGTCTTCTGGGTGCAGTCGCTTGAGGATTTCGTCGTTATGCGATTGATGGCCTTCCACCTGGAATATTTTCCTGTAGCGTTTGTCCCACATTAAAACTCCGGATGCCGGATCGTAATGCCACCAGCCCATGTGGGCGGCGTCCAGGGCGACCCGCCGCAGTTGGGCGACCCGCTGGAATTCCATTTCCCGACGCTTGCTTTCCGTAATGTCCCGTCCCACCACCACCGACCCGACGATGACCCCGTCTTTATCCCGAATGGGGCCGAAGCTGTAACTTCCCGTCCAGGTTTCGCCAGTATCCCTGCGCCGCAACCCATACTCGGCATTCGTGACCGTTTCCCCCCGTAGCGCTCTGGGGACCGGCCATTGGTTCACGGGCGCAAGCGTTCCGTCGGCGATGAACAAATCGAGAATAGCAGGGTATTCGGTGAACGTTCTGGA
This sequence comes from uncultured delta proteobacterium, assembly GCA_963826125.1. Lineage (GTDB taxonomy): Bacteria > Desulfobacterota > Desulfarculia > JACQYL01 > CAWGVV01 > CAWGVV01. The sequence continues at coordinate 1,405,588 of CAWGVV010000002.1, forward strand.
ACATTCCTCCCCGGTCTTGAATCGGTGGAACGTGGCGAACGCTTCGTTGAGGTGGATGAACTTCCCCACCGCATCGGAAATAAACACCGCGTCCGTCATGCTGGCCAACGCCGCTTCCAGCTTGGCCTGGCTTTCGCGCAGAGCCAGTTCCGCTCCAGCCTTCTGGAGAGAGGCGCTTTCAAAGGCAAGCGCGATGCTCTTCAGTTCGGAGATTCTCTGCTTTGCCGCGCCTCCCCCCGTTCCATCGTCTTTTCCCCAGGCCCTCACTGAATCGTTGAGAAGGTGCAGGTCTGTAAGAATTATCCGGCCGTAGCGCATGGCGATCAAACCCGAGAGGAAAAGCGTAAGCAGGCTCAGTCCACCCCAGAGGGCGAGGTCCCGCCTGGATCGGGCCATGGCGGCGGAGTACTCGCTCCCCGCTCCCGCCACCCATCCCAAGCCGGGCACCGGAGTGCGCGCGGCGAGCCAGTCCTTGCCCGTGATGGGCATGTGCAGGATTCCGGCCGATTCCCGGCCTGCCAGCGCCGCCGAAACGTACTGCTCCGTCGAAAAGTCCCGTTTTCCCCATTCCTTGAAAGGGAAGAACGGACGTCGAAAAGCGGCCATGCCCCTCTCGTCGAAAAGGATGAAGCCGGAGCCCCCGGTGCGAAGAACTTTCAGTCGTGAATCGGCGAATCGTTCGGTGCCGACGGTAACGAGTACGAAACCGCGAAGGGTACCTGCGTCATCTTCGATCCTGCGTACGATGGTGAAAAAAGCCTCTTCTTCCCCGCCGGGCTGCACGGGTCCGAGCACCCACGGGTGCTCCGATCCGAGGCGCGACAGCTGCTCTCCCAAAGAAGCCGGCAGGTAGGCAATCAATGCGGAGGACGCGATTACCCTCCCGTCCGGGCCGAGCCATGCGAGTTCCCTGACGGAGTTCCGCCCCTTCAGCAGTGAGGAGAGGAAGCGGCGCACTGCGTTGTGGTCGGCGGGAGGAAGATGCAGTATCGCGTATCCCATGACGGCGGCTTCCTTCGCCATGTCGTCGATACTCACGCGAAACGCTTCTGCGACCACACGGGCAACGTCGGTGTGTAATTGCAGTTCCCGATGTCGCTCTGCCTGAAAATGGCGAACATGGAGCAGCGCCTGCACGATTAAGGTGGGAACCAGTGCGGCCGTAATGATGAACAGCAAAATCCAACGGAGGGCGATTGGTCTTTTGGCGCGTTTTGCCGTCATGCGTTGCGTTCTCCGATGAAACACAACCGATGCGAGTCGAAACGCTGTCCTGCCGGGAGGCGGGCCTTCGCAAGTTTCCGAATTCCACCGCCGAAAGCATGCAGAGTACCGCAGGGGATCCTTGGAAGCGGAGTTATTCCCCTCATGTATACTGTATAAAGGAACAGATGACGTCCTATTCAATACGCTCAAAAATCATTAATAGTAAAGAAAAATTTATATTTTGCATGGTATTTGGAGACTTTTTGTTGCTGTCGACGAATCATAAACACTGCCTGCAGGGCAGCTGGATTCTATTCCCGCCCTCCTGTTGCACCGTCCCCGCTGCGGTATTAGTTTCTCCGGTAGTGATAAGGCGTGGATTCAACAACACCGGAAGAAAAGGAGGGGGAGGAATGGACGTCGAACTTCCTCGGTCATACAGGCCTTCGCCGGATGAAGGATACATGAACGAGTTGCAGAAGGAATACTTCAGGCGAAAGCTCCTGGTCTGGCGTCAGGATTTGCTTGAAGAATCGGGTGAAACGCTTGAAAAGATGCTGGGAGGAGATTTCAGGGAGCCCGACCTGGCGGATCGTGGGAGCCTGGAAACAGACACCAACCTGGAACTGCGTACCCGGGACAGATACCGGAAACTGGTCGCCAAGATTGATGAGGCGCTCCAACGTATCGAAGACGGGACGTACGGCTATTGCGAAGAAACGGGCAAACCAATCGGCCTCAAGAGACTCGAAGCGCGACCCGTCGCCACCCTCTCCATCGAGGCGCAGAAACGCCATGAGCACAGGGAGCAGCTCGAAAGTGATTGACCGTTCCGGGGATTGATCCCGACGGTCGGACGAAACGGACGGGGACCGCTTCTCCGGCCGAGGGCTGTTTTGGGGTATTTTTCCGTCTCGTGTGACCGCCGATGAACCGGGGAAAACCGGGCGGCGGAAAGGGGAAGCCCTCTTTTTTTAGGGGAGAAACCATCTTCGATTCAAGGCCGCGTATCCGATTTCCCTCGTAATCGTAATGAATATTGCAAACGCTTGTCCGGACAGATATAAGGGAGGTGTATTCCGATCGAAAAGGCATCGTGTGTCTATGGATGGGGAAAAGCCGCACTATACCGGACATCGGCAGAGACTGAAGCAGAAATATCGCACGCGCGGACCCGGGGCTCTTGAGGATTACGAGGCGCTGGAGTTGTTGCTGTTCCATGCCGTTCCGCGCGGCGACGTGAAACCCACGGCCAAGGAACTCATCAGGAAATTCGGTGGCCTGAAGGGAGTCATGGAGGCTGGGCCGGAAGACCTGGAGCAGGTGGAGGGATCGGGGCCGGGGTGTTCGCTGCTGATCGGACTGGTGAAGGAAATCGCCGTGCGAAGCCTGGACCAGTCCATGAGGGAACGGCCTCACATCGGTTCGACCCCGGAACTCGTGCGCTATTGCCGGGCGTACTTCAGCGGAATGAAGGAAGAGCAGTTCCGCGTCATCTATCTGGACAGCCGCCATCACGTAATCGACGTGGAAACCCTGCAGGAGGGAACCGTGAACCAGGCCGCGGTGTACCCGCGGAAGGTGCTGGAAAGGGCCCTCCGGCACAAGGCTTCAGGTATCATCATGGTTCACAACCATCCTTCCGGCCATACGTCCCCTTCGCCGGACGACCTCCATCTGACCCGCCTCATTGCCGAAACCGCCCGCAAACTGGACATAGAGGTTCACGACCATCTCATTATCGGCGGTGACAACTGGTACAGCCTTCGCGAACGGGGCGAAATGCCCGAAAATCCGCCGCTCTCGCGCAGGTGAGTCCGGACGGACAAACCCTTTGCCTATCGGGGAGTGAAGCGTTCCATGGAAACCCTTGACCGCCAATCCGATCCATCGTCCTTGCTCGGCTGCTCGAAGGGTCGGGACCGGGAATCATGCCTTCTGTTCAAGCTGACGGCAACACTGGATGAAGCCGGGAGTCTGGCGGACATCCAGGAAAAAGCGCTGATAAACCTCATGTCCATAACGGAAGCGGAGGGCGGCTACCTTTTCATGTTCGGTGAAAACGGCCCGCCGCAGGTGGTGGGCGCTTCCCGTGTAAACGAGGTGGTGGGGGAAGCGGGGCTGGCCGAATCGGAAGGCCGTCTCAGAGCGATCGACCGGTTTCAGATTCTGGCGCCCGAGGATGAAACCGTCTCCATCCTGGGATTGTCGTGCGAATCGTGTCGGTGGGGCCTTTTTCCCATCCGGGGCCGGGACGGCCTTTTGGGCGTGGCGCTCCTGCGGCTGCCGATGCAGCCGTCTTCCCTTCCCGTTGAGGGGACGGCGTTTTGCTCCTACCTCTCCCGGACCGTCGGACGCGCAATCGAACACGCGCGGCTCGAACGCCAAGTGCTGGAATCGGAGCGACGCTACCGGAGGATTTTCGAGCAGTCCAAGGACGTTCTGTATGAAACCACCAGGGGAGGCGGATTCGCCGACATCAACCAGGCCGGAGTGGAGATGTTTCAGTTCTCCAGCCGGGAGGAGCTGCTTACCCACGGGTCCATTGCTTCGCTGTACGCGCGTCCCCACGACCGCGACGTCTTCATGCACACCATAGAACGGCAAGGGTTCGTGAAGGATTACGAAACCACCTTCGTCACCAAGTACGGCGAGCCAGTCGAAGTCTCCATCACCGGCAACGTGCATCGCGACGGAGCGGGAGAAGTGATCGGGTACGAAGGGATCATGCGCGACATCACCCCCTACAAAACGCTCATGAAGAAGCTCTCCCAGTCGGAGGCGAAATACCGGGCGATGGTGGAGCATTCCACGGACGGCATCGGCATTTTCGGGAGCCGGGGATTCCTGTTCGTGAACCGGGCGTTCCTTGAAATGTTCGGTTACCGGGAACAGGATGAACTGGTGGAAGTCGACGTGCTCCATCTCATCGAAGAAGAATCCCGGCGCAGCTTTCTCTCCGTCCTGCACGAACAGTACGAGCCCGAAGACATCCAGGGAGTGTTCGAAGGCACGGCGCTCCGCAAGGACGGTTCCCAATTCCGGGTGGAGGTGAGGTCGTTTCCCCTGGAATTTCGAAACGAACTCACCCACCAGCTCATGTTCCGGGACATCACCGACAAAAAGCGGTTGGAGGAGCAGCTCATCCAGTCGGAACGGTTGGCGGCGGCGGGAAAACTGGCTTTCGACATTGCGCATGAAATCAACAATCCCCTGGGGGGGATCATCACGTATACCCATCTGGTGCTGGAGGACCTCCCCGAGAACCACCCGGTCCGGCGCAACGTGGAGAAAACGTTGAAGCTGGCGAACCGGTGTACCATCATCGTCAAGGGGCTCCTTGATTTCGCCCGCGACGAGTCCGACGAGAAAGAAGGAGTCGACGTCAACACGCTCATAAAGGAGACATTCTTCCTCATGGAGGGGCACATGATCCTGAGGAAAATCGGCATCTCCCTGAACCTGGCCGAACGTATCCCCATCATCTGGGCGGTGAAGGTGAAACTGGAACAGGTGTTCCTCAACATCATCGTGAACGCAGCGGAGGCCATGGAAAACAACGGCCGGCTGACCGTCTCCACCATGTACGATCCCGAGACGCGGCGGGTAAAAGTTCTCTTTGCCGACACCGGCCACGGGATCGAGCAGCAGAATATGAAAAAAATTTTCGAGCCCTTCTTCACCACCAAGCAGCGCGGACGGGGAACCGGTCTGGGGCTCTCCCTCAGTCACGGCATCGTGAAACAGCATCACGGCAGTATCCGGGTGGAGAGCCTCCCGGGACAGGGCACGACCTTTATTGTGGAGCTGCCGGTGAACGAAGGTTAGGCCGGTGGGAGGCGGACCGCACTGAAGCGACGGATGCGGAAAGAGGTGCGTACGGCATGTCGAGAAGACTTCTCCTCTCCGGAACGAAACTGGGCGGCCGCTCCATCGTTGCCGTGGCGATCCTCTTCGGGCTCATCTACTGGGTGGTCGACACTTTTCTCGATTACCTTTTTTTGGGGGAGGGCCACCGGAATCTCCTCGATGCATTCCTCCTGAACCTCACACCGGAAGAACTTTACAACCGGCTGGCATTCATGGCGGCGTTTCTGGTGGGCGGAATACTCGTCGCCGGCCTGCTACGGCGGCAAAGAGAGAGCGAATCGAATTATCGCGCTCTTTTCGAAACCATGACCCAGGGCGTCATTTACCAGAACGAAAAAGGCATCTTCGCCATGAACCGTTCCGCCGAGGAGATCCTGGGCCTCTCCATGCGGGAGCTTGCGGGCAAGGCGTGTTCTCACTCGGGATTGAAGAACATTCACGAAGACGGGACCGTTTTCCTGCCCGAAGAACATCCGGCCATCGTCGCCCTCCGACAGGGGAAGATCGTCACCAACGAGGTCATGGGAATTTTTAACGAGCGTGAAAACCGGTACCGCTGGATAAGCATCAATGCGGTGCCCCAGTTCAAAGACGGAGGGAGCACGCCCTATCAGGTCTATTCCACCTTCAAGGACATCACCGACCGCATTCTCGCCGAGCAGTCGCTCAGGGAGAGCGAGCGGCGCTATCGCAATCTGTATGAAAAAACGCCGGTCATGCTTCACTCCATCAATCCAGAGGGAAGGTTGGTCACCGTGAACGAGCATTGGCTCGAAACCTTCGGCTACACGAGAGAGGAAGTGATCGGACGGAAATGGAGCGATTTCCTCACCTGGGAATCGGCCGATTACGCGCATAAAGTCGGCATTCCCCGTTTTTTCGCCACGGGAAGGGCGTTCAATTATTCCTATCAGGTGGTGAAGCGCAACGGAGAGCTGATGGACGTCCTGCTTTCGGCCATCGCCGAGCGGGACGAGGAAGGAAACATCGTCCGGTCCATTACGGTGATCGTCGACGTAACCGAACAGAAACGCGCCGAGACCGAGATTCTCAGGCTCAATGAAGAACTGGAACGCAGGGTCTTTGAACGCACGGCGCAACTCGGAGCGGCCAACAAGGAACTGGAGGCGTTCTCCTATTCCGTCTCTCATGACCTGAGGGCGCCGTTGCGGTCCATCGACGGATTCAGCCGTGCCGTCCTGGAAGATTACGCGGATAAACTTGACGATCGGGGGCAGGACTATCTCCGGAGGGTGCGGGGGGCCAGCCAGCGCATGGGGCAGCTCATCGACGACCTCCTCAAGCTGTCGCGGGCTACACGGGGAGAAATGCGCTTGGAACATACCGACCTGAGCGCCCTTGCCGGCGAGGTCGTGGAGCTGCTCCGGGAGAGCGACCCGCAGCGGCAGGTCGAGTTCGTAGTTCAGCCGGGACTCACTGCCACGGTGGATCCACGGCTGCTGCGCGTGGCCCTGGAAAATTTACTGGACAATGCCTGGAAATTCACGGCCAAACAGGAGAAAGCGAAAATCGAATTCGGCCGCACGGAGGTGGCCGATCCCGGCAAGCTCAATGGCGGTGTGGTAACGGCGTTCTACATCAGAGACGATGGGGCGGGCTTCGACATGACGTATGCGGGAAAACTGTTCGGAGCGTTTCAGCGTCTGCACGGGGCAAAGGAATTCCCCGGCACCGGTATCGGTTTGGCCACGGTCCAGCGAATCATACACCGTCACGGAGGGCGCGTCTGGGCCGAAGGGTCAGTGGGAAAGGGCGCCACGTTTTATTTCGCCGTTTGACGGCTATCGGCGGACGAGCTTGAGAATGAGAGCCGCATCGCCCGAAAAAAAGACTGGGGAATTGGGGAAGGACGTATCGACGCCTCGGGGAACCGGCAACGTCAGGCTGCGGCTGCAGCGGGAATCATGAGGGGAGGCGAAATGGCGGAAGAGAGATCGGCCTACGAGGGCGCAAAGAAGAAGGTTGAAGCACGGCTCGGATTTTATATCCATCTGGGTGTTTACGTGGTGGTGAACATGCTCCTCCTCATCATCAACCTGAGTACGTCCTCTTCCTATCTTTGGTTCAAGTGGCCCCTGCTCGGATGGGGCATCGGTGTGGTGTTTCACGCCCTGAGCGTATTCGTATTTTCCTCGGGGTCCCTGATCAAGGAACGCATGATTCAGAAAGAAATGGAGAAGGAGGCGAGAAAGAAGAGGGAATAGTCCGTCGAACCCCGCACCATGAAAGTCTCCGAGAAAGGGTGATACGGGAGCGTCCGGCCGGTTTCCCCACGGTCGCGTTCCCGGTTTTGTTGTTCGGTTTGAATCCCGTGGGGAGTGAGCATCACAAGATATTTATATCACTGAAGAAAACACTTTCTTTCCACGGTTTTTCCCTCCTGGTGTAAAATAGGACCAACGAACATACCGTCAGTCCATGGACGCCCGGGTGAGCCGGCGTCATGCGTCGTAGTTTCCCTTCCTCGAAACTTCAGGTGAAGCGCATGCGCTACGTTATCATCGGCAACGGCATCGCAGGTATCAGTGCCGCGGAGTCCATCCGCGGGCTGGACAGGGAATCTTCCATCACTATCATCGCCGGGGAAACGTTCTCCCCATACTGCCGTCCCATGATCAGCATGGTCCTCGAAGGCTCGATTCCCATGGGAGCCCTCCCCATAAGGCCTTCCGACTACTATGAAGCCTGGGGGATCGAGCCTCTTCTCGGCCAGTGGGTACGGCGGATAGACGTAGAGGCGCGTACGGTGGTCACCGATCGGGACACCGTGATTCCCTTCGACGCGCTGCTCATCGCCACCGGCGCCGACCCCCGGCGCATCAAAACCCCGGGAAGCGGTCTGGGGAACATATTCCCTTTGCGCTCCCAGGAACACGTGCGCGGGATGGTCGCCACCCTCGACGGAGCAACACACGCGCTGGTGCTGGGAGGAGGGCTGGTGGGGTTCAAGGCGGCCCACGGTTTCCTCAAGAGGGGCCTGAAGGTCACCATGCTCATAAAATCGTCATATCCGTTGGTCATGCAGGTGGACCCCGAAGCGGGAGGCATGATCCTCCGGGAACTGCTGGCACGGGGCCTCGACGTACGGGTGGACTGCGAAGTGGAAACTTTCGAAGGGAACGGGACGGTGCGTGAGGCATCTCTGTCCGATGGTACCCGCGTGGCCTGCGACATCGCGGTGGTGGGCAAGGGGGTGAATCCCGCCGTTTCCTTTATTCCCCGCGACAAGATAAAGGTGGATTTAGGGGTAGTGGTGGACGACCATCTACAGACCGGTGTCGAGTCCATTTACGCGGCCGGGGATGTGGCCGAACACTTCGATGTCGCCCGTCAATGCCGCTGGGTGAACGCCATCTGGCCCGTGGCGGTGGAACAGGGCAGGATCGCCGGCATGAACATGGCGGGCAGGAAGGTGGTCTGCCGGGGGAGCCTCGGCCGGAACGTCATCCGTATCTACGGTCTCGACGTCATGACCGCGGGCATCGTCAATCCACCCGAAGACGGGGCCTATGAAACCCTGGTCCGCCGAAATCCCGCCAACGGCTGGTACCGCAAGATCGTGTTTCGCGAAAACGTCCCGGTGGGCATGGTCCTGGTCAATCGCATCGAACAGGGAGGAGTGCTCATGCATCTCATCCGCCAGAAGGTGGAGATCGCCGCCCGGAGGGAGCGGTTGCTGGACCCCTCCTTCAACGTCCGGCAGCTCTTCCCGTGAAACTGAAGTATTTCCCTGCAACGTGTCCAAGGAGGTCACAGGCATGAAAACCGTCATCGTCCATCCGGAACGGTGCGTGGGGTGTATGCAGTGTATGCCCGCCTGCGCCACCGCCCATTCCCACACCGGAAACCTCGTCACGGCGACATTGGAAAAGCCGCAGCCGCGCCCGCGGGTACACGTGGGTGCGGGGCTGTACGGGGAGGGGTTTCCCAATCGTTGCCGTCATTGCGACCCCGCCCCGTGCATGCTCGCCTGCCTGCCCGGCGCCATCTACCGGAGTCCGGAAACCGCGTCGGTGCTCATCGACCCGGACCGGTGCATCAACTGCGCCTCCTGCGCCATGGCCTGCCCCTTCGGGGTGATCCGTTATCATGAGGATTATATGGCTCAGCCAGGCAAGTCGGTGGCCGTCAAGTGCGACAACTGCGTGGAACGCCAAGCCAAGGGGATGATCCCCGCCTGTGTGGAAATGTGCAAGGTGGGCGCTCTTACGTTCGAAGAATCGGGTGCGGCCATGAAACGAAAGACCGACGAAATGGCCCGGCGCATTTCATGCGGCATGCAGGACCGTGAAGGCCGGGAGGCGCCCGGTTTCAACCTGCTCAATGTCCTCAAGCGGGCGCAGTACTCACTCCAGGCCGCCCGAAAGTAACGCATCCGGGAAGGAGGCATCGGTGATGGACGCCAGTAAATTTGTTGCCAATACCATTACGGAAGACGGCCGGCTCATGCTGGCCAAGGCGGAGCAGGAGGGGATAACCACCGTATGGGACCGCCATGCGGCCCAGCAACCTCAATGCGGTTTTTGCGAGATGGGCCTGAGCTGCCGCATCTGCACCATGGGTCCCTGCCGCATCGACCCCTTCGGAGAAGGACCTCAAAGAGGGGTGTGCGGGGCGGACGCGGACATCATTGTGGCCCGCAACCTGGGCCGCATGATCGCCGCGGGCGCCGCTTCCCACTCGGACCACGGACGGGACCTGGTGGAGGTCCTGGCCAAGGTGGGGGAGGGCAAGGCGCCCGGCTACTCGATCACCGACCCGGCGAAACTCAGGTTGGTGGCGGCGGAATATGGGTTGCCGGCCGATGGGAAAGACGACCTTGCGCTCGCCCGTGAACTGGCGCACGCCATGCAAGAAGATTACGGGACCCGCAAGGAGGGGCTGCAGCTCCTGTCCCGGGCACCGCGCAAGCGCCGGGACGTCTGGGAGAAGACGAGAGTAACTCCGCGGGGCATCGACCGGGAAACCTCGGAAATGATGCACCGCACCCACATGGGCGTGGACAACGACTGGATCAGCCTGCTGTTGCAGGGTGTGCGCAATGCCCTTTCCGACGGCTGGGGCGGCTCCCTCATTGCTACGGAAATTTCCGACATCCTCTTCGGTACGCCCAAACCGGCCCCCACTTCGGTCAACCTGGGGGTGCTGAGGGAAGACCATGTGAACATCGTGGTGCACGGCCACAACCCCATCGTATCTGAGACGGTACTGAGGGCCGCCCGGTCGCCCGAACTCCTCAAGTTCGCGGAGTCCAAGGGGGCCAAGGGCATCAATCTGGTAGGCGTTTGCTGCACGGGCAACGAACTGCTCATGCGCCACGGCATCCCCATAGCCGGCAACCACCTCATGACCGAACTCGCCCTGGTCACCGGGGCCGTGGAAATGATGGTGGTGGACTACCAGTGTATCATGCCGTCCCTGGGGGAAGTGGGTTCCTGCTACCACACCAAATTGATCTCCACCAGCGACAAGGCCAAATTTCCGGGCATGGAGCACCGTGAATTCACGCCGGAAAATGCGGCGTCCCTGGCCGAGGCTCTGGTGCGGGAAGCAGTGGAGCGGTTTGAAATGCGCAACCCCGCGAAGGTGTCCATTCCCGTAAAGCCGGTGAGCATGGTGGGGGGCTTCTCCGTGGAGGCCGTGGTGAATGCCCTGGGAGGAACTCCGGCTCCCCTGCTGGATGCCATCAAGGCGGGCACCATCCGTGGGGCGGTGGGCATCGTTGGCTGCAACAATCCCAAGATCAAACATGACTACGGCCATGTCACCCTGGCCCGCAGGCTCATCGAAAACGACATTCTGGTGGTGGACACCGGGTGCGCCGCGGTGGCCAATGCCAAGGCAGGGTTGAAGACGCCGGAATCGGCCGAACTGGCCGGCCCCGGTCTTAAATCGATCTGCAAGGCGCTGGGCATTCCGCCCGTGCTTCACTTCGGCAGTTGCGTGGACAATGTGCGTATTCTGATTCTTGCCTCCGCGCTGGCCAACGCGCTCAATGTGGACATCAGCGATCTGCCCATTGCCGGGGCCGCCCCCGAATGGTATTCGGAAAAGGCCATCTCCATCGGCGTCTACTTTGTGGCTTCGGGCGTGTACACGGTGCTCGGGCCCACTCCGCCGGTGACCGGCAGCGCGAACGTAGTGAACCTGCTCACCAGCGGGCTCACCGACGTCTTTGGCGCCTGTTTCGCCGTGGAGCCGGACCCGGAGAAATCGGCCGTCCTCATCAGGCGGCACATCGAAAACAAACGCAAGGCCCTGGGGATTCCCTACCTCAACGTGTAACCGGGGCCAATGCCGACACGGGCGAGCCGGGTCCGCCCGTGTCGGCGTGCGGACGCGCGGCGACTTAGCCTTGTCACCGCAAAACCACCTTCCCGACGGGCTGCCTTTCCAATGGGTGGGATATGGCCTCTTGACTCCCCCCCATGCTAAAGTAAAGCATCGCGTTTGCGTATCCAACAGCTGCAATCGGCTATGGAACCCTGAAAATCAAACGACCCATCTCCCCGTAACAGTGAAGAGGCGCCCCCCATGGATGAGGAAAAAACGGTAAAAGGCCTGCGCATTTTCAACCTTCTGGGAATTCCCGTCTACATCAACTATAGCTGGATCATCATCTTTGCCCTGGTGGCCTGGAGCCTGGCCAGATTCTACTATCCCGGCAGTTTTCGGGGAGGCACGCCCACCCAGTTCTGGGTCATGGGAATGGTTTCCTCCCTGCTTCTGTTCGCATGCGTTCTGTTGCACGAATTTTCGCACTCCCTGACCGCCCGAAAGCTGGGCGTGCCGGTGACGCATATCACCCTTTTCATCTTCGGCGGCGTGTCCAACATGCCCAAGGACCCCGATTCCCCCAAGGATGACCTGTACATTTCCGCCGCAGGCCCCCTGTGCAGCGTGGCCCTCTGTGTGTTGAGCCTGGGGGCGAGCCGGCTGGCTTCCACCGATACTCCGCTGTATTACATGCTGGTCTACATGGGCTACGTGAACGGCGCACTCGCCGTGTTCAACGCACTCCCCGGAATGCCGCTGGACGGCGGGCGGATCCTTCGGGACATCGTGTGGATGAAAACGGGCAACCTTCCCAAGGCGGCTCTGATAGCGTCCCAGGCGGGCAAGGGAGTGGGTCTGGCCATTATCCTCTTCGGCATCCTCTCCTTTTTCCAGGGAAACGTCATTGGGGGCATGTGGTTCGTGTTCATCGGCATCTTCATGCGTTCGGCCGCGGAGCAGGGGTATCGCCACACTTCCTTCGAACGCGAACTGGGGGGAATCACCGTTGCCCGGATCATGACCGCGAATCCCGTGACCGTCACCCCGGACCTGCCCATTCCCCGGCTGGTGGAGGACTACTTCTACCACTACCATCATGTGGCCTACCCGGTGATGAACAATGACACGCTGGTGGGAATGGTGGATCTCAAACGCATCAAACTGCTGAGCAGGGAAGAACGGGAAAAGCTCCTCGTACGGGACGTGATGCTCGATCTGAGCCCGGATATCGGCGTTTCACCCCGGGAGGAGGTCTCCAAGGTGCTGAACAGGCTGCTGGAGAGCGTCCACGGCCGGTTGCTGGTGGTGGAAAACGGAGAACTCCGGGGCATCATCGCCCGCCGGGACATCATGGACCTGCTGAAGATAAAGACCGAATTGGAAAAGTGACGTTTGCCTCGCCCCGACGTCGCAAGCGGTCGTCGACTGCTTCACGCCGGGGCGGTGTTGTTTTGATTGCTCCCATGCCCGAACCCGCGGCTGGGCGGGTTCGTCATCCTTCCCCAAAGAATGTCAGGTAAGCCCCCAGGAATTTGTCGCCTCTCCCGGAGGAAGTTCCCACACTTTTTCATGCAGCAGATGCATGCACAGGGGGTCGGACAACAGCTCCTTCTTCTTTCTGGGGGAAAGGCTGTCCGGTCCGGCCAACAGCACTTCCGCGCAGAGTTGACGCCGCCGCGCGGCAATGGCCGGACTCACCTTCCGAACGCTCCGCAGAAAGGAAAGATGCAGCGCATTGACCGAGGGATCCACCACGGCCCGTACAAAGCCCCGCGACCTGCCGGCGATCGGTTCCCCTTTTACCGTGGCGGGCGATTCAAGCAGGAGCTTCATGGTTTTCAGCTCGGGCGGAGCCTCGATTTCCTCGGGGGTCAGGAACAGCCGCAGGGAGCGGAACCCCCGTCCCACCGAAGATCTGCTGGACCAGACGGAAAAAGGGATGGAAAAAAGGAGCGAAACGATGATGGGGGTGAGCCACCAGAAGAAGGACCGGTTGATGAGATACACGATGGCTCCCCAGAAAAACGCCAGCGCCACGCTGGTCCAGTGAAAGCGGAGCGCCTCGATCCATGTGGTGCCTCTTTCCCCGCGTTCCTGCGATGTCCAGTGGGTCTGTTGTCCGAGGAGCGTTTTGAAGACGAACCTGCTGTGAAAGATCATCCGGATGGGGGCCAGCAGCGTGGAAAAGAGGATTTCCCCGAAAAAGCTCCCCAGCAGCGGGAGCTTTCCGCCGAAGGAATCGGCTTCTTTGTCCCGAAACATAACGAGGAGAAGGCCCAGCACCTTGGGCAGGAACAGGATGATCACCGTTGAAACGAGGAGCGTCACGGCCCAGCCCGGATTCCAGATGGGCCAGTCGGGAAAGAGGTTCCGCTCCGCCGGAAAGTAATTGGGCTCCACGATGGCTTCGTAGATGGCGGTGACGGTGCTGAGGCACAGAAAGATGAACCACAGCAGCCCCGAGATGTAGGACATCGCCCCGTTCACGAAAAGCGCCCGGTGAGCTGGGAAAAGCCCCCTGGTGAACAGCAGCCGCAGGTGCTGCATGTTTCCCTGGCACCATCGTCTGTCCCGCTTCAGTTCGTCCAGGAGCGTGGGCGGAATTTCCTCGTAACTGCCCCCGAGGTCGTAGGCCAGCCACACGCCGTACCCGGCACGCCTCATAAGGGCCGATTCGACAAAATCGTGGCTGAGGATTTCTCCGCCCAACGGCGGCCTGCCCGGAAGGGTGGGCAAACCGCAGTGATCCATGAAGGGCTTTACCCGGATAACGGCGTTGTGTCCCCAGTACTGGGCGTCGCCGAGCTGCCAGAAATGCAGGCCGGCGGAGAACATGGGGCCGTACATGTGGTTGACGAACTGCTGGACGCGGGCGATGAGGGAGTCTTTGTTCACCGCCAGCGGCAGTGTCTGGAGAATGCCCACGTCGGAATGCAGTTCCATGATGCGGACCATCCTGACCATGGTGTCCCCGGCCATGACGCTGTCCGCGTCGAAAACGATCATGTATTCGTAGCTGGTGCCCCAACGGCGGCAGAAATCCGCCACGTTGCCGCTCTTGCGCCGCACGTTGGCTTTGCGGTGGCGATAGAAAATGCGGTTGAAGCCGTCCAGGGTAAGACACGTGCGGTGCCAGGCTTCCTCCTCTTCCACCCATTTGTCGGGGTCCCCGGAATCGCTCAGCACATAGAAATCGAAATGGTCGAGTTGCCCCGTTTCCTTCAGGGAAAGGTAGGTGGCGGCAAGGCCCGCGAATACGCGGTCCACCTCTTCGTTGGCGATGGGCAGCAGGATGGCCGTGCGGGTATCCGGCCCAATGTCCGTTCTCTCCTCGTGCAGCGTGCGGCTGATGGTGTAACGGTCATACCTTCGCAGAAGGATGAAAAAACCCACCAACGCCGTCCAGAAGCCGATGGAAATCCAGGCAAAGAGAGCGCCGAACAGAACGACGATGCTGAATTCCAGTACGGATCCGCCCTTCAGGGGCAGGGCGTCGGCCATGAAACCGGTCGCCACGGTCGTGCTGGAAATCAGCAGAAAGAGCAGCAGAACACGTCGGTAACGGGCCGTCTTCTGCCACGATGCGGGAGAATAATCCCTGAGCATTTTCGTATCCTGCAAGCGCTGTGCGATGCCGTTTCAACTATCCCCCGTCGCGCATCAGGGAACGGCAGGGGAAACGGAGATGAAGGTCCACAGAAACCGCCACGGGCTTCGTTCGAAATCGCCCGGCACCATGTTGGTCCGGCCGATGAGCGGCATGGATTGTTCCGCTCCCGGCTGATAGTCGAACACGGGGACACAGGGCGAAATCTCCTGGATGCCGCTGAACGGCAGAACGCATTGGCGTTCCTTTTCCATGGCGGACCCCGACTGCGCGGGTTTCAGTTCGCCCATGGAAAACCGTGGGCCGCAAATCAGCCGGCGAACGTGGAGCATGGCGGCCGCCACCGGCGGACGATGGTCGCGTTCAACGGTTTCCGCCGCCTGCTTGAGTGCTTCGCGCGTGATTTCCGACGCCTCCAGCGGAGGAACGTTCAACACTTTCAGGTAGAGAACCACCCGCTCCAGTGCCGCCTGCCACTCGGGACCCTGCGGCGCGGCGGCATCCTCGGAAACCGTGCTTTGAGAAGACGGTCGGGCTACAGCCAGAACAGTTTGTTTTGGGCTCATATTCAATCCTTCAAGGGCGATACAGGTAGCTCCACGTTTCCGTGAGCACGTTGTCGCCCTGTCGCAGAAAGGCTCTCATTTCTATCGGTTTCAATTCTCTGGTGTCGGGCAGTACCCGTTCCAGGGTGCCCTTGGCCTGCAGTTTGAGCTTGAACACCAGCCTCCATCCGCCGGTAAAGGGATTTTTCTCCAGTTGTTGTTCTTCCAGCGCCGCCGCGCCCTCCACGGTAACGACCGCCTGAAGAGGGGTATCGGCGGGCAACGCTTCCAGCTTGGGTCCGGCGAAGTCGACGAGAAAGCGCCGGGAAGACTTTTCCTTGGCGGCCGAGGACCTGGTGGCCACGACCTTGCCTTCGGGCTGGTTGGTCTTGTCGGGGTAGGTCCAGGTCATGGTGTAATTGAACGTCATCGGCTCCGAGAGCGGAGGCATCTTTGCCGGAACCCAATAGGCGACGATGTTGTCGTTGATTTCCTTGTCGGAAGGAATCTGTACCAGTTCAACCCTTCCTTCCCCCCACTGGCCCGAGGGAACGATCCAAACGCTCGGCCGGTTGTGGTAGTACGCCTCCAGGTCCTGGTAATGGGAAAAATTGAGGTCCCGCTGAAACAGGCCGAAGGCGGCCGGGTTCTTGGTCTGGAACGAGGTGACCAGCAGCGTCGATGGGTTGCTGAGCGCTCGCCATATCCATTCCCCGGTGCCCGTGACCACGGCCAACCCGTCCGAGTCGTGGACTTCCGGCCGGAAATCGTCGATGGGGCGAATGTTCGTGTTCTCGCCGTAGAAGAACATACTGGTGAGCGGCGCAACGCCGAGCTTCTGCATGTCCTTGCGTCGGAACAGCACGCTCTCCACGTCCATGACCGTCGCTTCTCCCGGCTTGATGGTGTACTTGTACGCACCGGCGAGGAACGGAGAATCCATGAGCGCATAGAGGGTTATCTGTTTGGCGTCCGGGGCGGGTTTCTCAAGCCAGAACTCCCTGAAGTACGGGAAGTCCTCGCCCGAGGGAAGAGCGGTGTCGATGGCGAGTCCACGGGCCGACAATCCGTAATGCTGCCCCTTGGCCAGGGCCCGGAAATAGCTGGCGCCGAGGAAAACCGCAACTTCGTCCATGTAGTCGGGGCGATTGAGGGCATAGTGGATGCGGAATCCGGCGAACCCGAGGTCGTTGGGTATCTGGTCCTTGAACTGGTTCATGCCGTAGTGGAACAGGTCGGGGGTGAAAGAGAAGCGGGTGGAAACGCCCTTATCGACAACATTCAGCTGGATCGTCCGGTTGTAGTAAAATCCGGCGTGGAAAAACTGTACTTCGAAGGGGAGTTTTTCCGAACGCCACAGCGATTTGTCGGGCTGAAAACGGATGTCCCGCCACTGATCATAGGTGATGTTGAGCAGGAACGGCGGTATGTTGCCCTCGGTACTCTTGTACGGATCGGCTGCCGTCTTTTTCGCTATGTCGATAACATTCTGAAAGGTGAACGGGGCCTGTGCTTGCTCCGGGGCAGGGGCTTGGTTCTGGGCCGGCGGCTGATTCTGTGCCGGTTGAGCGGGAGCCGGAGCAGCGGGCTGCGTTTGGGCCGGAGCCTGCGCGGCGGGCTGTGCTTGAGCGGGAGCCGGTTGCGCCGGAGCCTGGGCCTTTGGCGAAGGTGTCTGAACGGGAGCCGGTTGAGCTTGGGCCTTTGGCGAAGGTGTCTGAGCGGGAGCCTGCGCCTGTGCTCCAAACGCGGAGGGAAGTATGAAACAATTTGCAATCATCGCAATCCCCACTAAACACGCCAGCAGGGACAAAATAGGCACCCGAATCGGAAATTTCGTAACTGCCGTACCTTCTTTCATCATAACCAGAAGACTCCTCGGACGCAACGTGTCGTTTCCTCGTTTATCGAGGCTATGTTTGAGCTGTCGGTCGATCACGGTTGGAGTTTACTGACGAGCAGGCTTCCTTCCCCTGTTCCCGTATTGCTACGCTCCGGATAAGAAGGGTCCCGTGCCGACCGGAACGGGAAGGAACCACTGCGCGATACCGCCGGGAACCGATTGATCACGACGGGGTTGTTAGTATTGTAAGTATGTAGTTTTCCTCAGCGTTCAGAAGGAAAGGAGAACATGTTGACCGGATGAACAACAGGTATTTAAAAACTCTTTCTACGACTACGACCATCTTCCATACCCATAGTTCGCATCGATATGCAAAAAGCGGGACAACCTCCCGGTCTTCCCGCTCCCTGTTCCTCTGGTTTTCGGCCGACTTTTCACGGCAAAAAGTAGTCGAATTCTCTATTCGCGGTGAAGTGCTTCATCGAAATAATACCAAACATTTACTCTCACATTATCGGAGAGTCCGGAAAAAAAGTAAACAAAAAAGTAATTGGGCGAATGGACACGATCCCGCTACTCGGGAAACTTCAACTGAACGGTTTCGCCCTGCTTGTCCGTCTCCATGTTGATGTCGATCTCGAGGCTGTCGTTCCGAATCCCCAGAGCAAGGGGGCTCTTACTCTTCTCGCCTTCCATATGGGTGATCCGGCGAAGAATCTCGATGACCTTTTCTCCGATCTCGGGACCCGGCGACGGAAGTTCCGCTTCCCGGTATTTGGCCAGAACAGTGACTTTTCCGTCAGCCCCTTTGTGCAGAGAGATTTTCTTTGCGCCGTCCGTTACCGCATGAATGGCCGCCAGTGCCAGCCATTTGATGGCCGCTTCTTCGGTGTTCGAATCAGAGGGTATTTCGGACATGCCCTTGAGGGGGTCCGTTGTGACGTAACAATCGCACATTTCCTGTACCTTCAAGTGCAGATTCCGTTTATCTTCCATCGTCTCCCTCCCTTTTCCCGGTAATGAACGGTTTATATCCAATTCTGGGACCGTAGGTGTGCTTAGTCAAGATGCACGAGAATAAAGTATATCAGAGATAAACCGAAATGAGCTCTTCGGAATCGAAAAAGATAAATCATTATTTGTATGGAACCCTTTGAAGAGGGAGGAGCCGTGTATGAAAAGAACACCCGTACGGGAAGAGGGGAAAGTGACCAGACGACGGTTCATGTCGTCCTCGCTGATTTTTTCCGGGATTGCTTTCGCCCTCGGCTGGGCGCCGAGAAGAGCGTGGTCGTTCTTCGTCAACCAGTTTCCTGTCCGCACGGTGGAGGTCGGACTGTTTCGCTTTCAACCCGATAAGGGTACGGTAGCAGTAGCGAAGCGGGGGGAAACGCCGTACGAACTGACGGTCGACGGTGAGGTGGAGGAGAAGGCGGTCTTCACCTACGACGATCTGAAAAAATTCAACCAGGTGACGCAGGTTTCCGATTTTCATTGCGTGGAAGGGTGGTCGGTGGCGGACCTGGAGTGGACGGGCTTTCGCTTCTCCGAACTGCTCAAAAGGGTGAAGCCCAAGCCGGAAGCAAAGTACGCCGTGTTTCATTCGCTGGGCAAGACGAGTTCCTGGCCCGAGGGGCTCGATCACTATCGGGAAACGTTCCCCGTCGCCATGCTCCTCGATCCCGAAAAGGAATGCTTGCTGGCTTTATCCAGGGACGGCAAACCCCTCGATCACGACCACGGGGCTCCTCTGCGCGTGATCGCCCCTTACGAACTGGCCTATAAAAGCATCAAGTTCGTGACGCGGGTGGAATTCAGCAAAAGAAAGCAGCAGGGGTGGTGGACTTTGGAGAACCCCATTTACCCCGTCGATGCGCCCGTGCCCGCTTCCAGGCTTCGGAAAAAGAGGGCGGAATCTTCTTCCTGAGCGTTGCGGACCGTCTCAGGAGAAAAATGTCCGGCAGCTTTTTGGGGTTCTTCAGGGAAGTGCTTGTTCCGGTCGACCGGGTGAAGGAAACTTTGCCCTTCGCGTGGCGGGAGCGATCGGGAGCAGGTACCGATCGCCGTTTGTCTCCCCCCTCCCTGCATGTTCAGGGATGTCGTTTCGAGCGAGGCCGGAACTCCCCTGCGGCTCGAGGTTTTCTCTCATCGCATATTTAGTTATCCCGTGCGGACATCGGTATATCGTGGGTATATCGTGCGCATGGGCATGAGTGAAGGGGGTAGCGTTCGCTTGCCGTCGTACAGGCCGGTTGCTTTGCGGAGAATCGGAACAGATCCGGTAGGCGCTCCCCTTTAAGGCGTGGTAATTGTCAATTATAAATCAACGCTTTGAGCGACTGTCCGAACTCCCGCTCGCTCGGGATTTCCCGCCTCGCACGGTTCGAAACGACAGCCTGTTTGGTCCCGACATATGCCGCTTGACCGCTGCTGTTACGAGTATGTTTTCCCGCGTTCCGTGATGAACCTTTCCCCTCAGGCGCCCCTTCGGTCGGTTTCTCCTTTTTGGAAGAATACCACGATGTTCGGACGTATCGACTTCCCTTTCCCCATGCCGCGATTGAATCCGCGGCAGCGTATCCGATTAATTCGAGGAATGCAATTTCCCTTGTAAAAACGGGGAAAAGCATAGTATACAGAGGTTGACGGTGTATACGAGACTCGTTTACACTCAATTTACTGCCAGTAGAGACTGCCGATTTATCACTTGTTCCCCTTCGCGGGGAAAGACAGCTTTTTTACTATCGCGCCGATTACTCACGGCAGACTGATCGGGCGGTTTCCCCAAATCGTGTTGTCTGCGATGGGGAAAAACGCATCGCCGAGGCCGGTGCGGGTCGACCCGCTTGTTTTCAGCCGGGAGAGAGCATGCGCCGCAGGGCCTTTTCAGTTTTACAGAACCCGCTTATTCGTTCATTATATTTCATCACCTTTTAACCGGAGGGAATAGCATGAAAGCATTGCTGAGGGGTCTGCTGAGTGTGTTTCTGGTCGCAGCCGTCATCGTTTTCCTGGGAAATGCGACACAGGCCGCGGAAGGCAAGACCATACGACTGGGGTGCGCCATGTCGTTCACCGGCAACGAGAGCCGCACCGGCAAGCTCTACCGTGATTCCTACGACATGGCGGTGGAGACCATCAACAAAAACGGTGGGATAAAGGTGGGGAAAAACACCTATTCCGTGGAGATCGTTTACTATGACGACAAGAGCGATCCGACGGAAAGTTCCAAACTGGTCGAAAAACTCGTTTCGGAGGACAAAGTCAACTTCCTTCTGGGACCCTACTCCAGCGGCATCACCATACCCGACAGCCTCGTGGCTCAGCGCTATCGCATTCCCATGATCGAGGGAGGCGGCGCGTCCGGAACGATATTCAGCCGAAACAACAAATATATTTTCGGAACGCTTCCCCCCGCCGAACAGTATTTCAAATCGACGTTGGAAATGCTTAACACCTTCAGCCCGGCCCCGAAATCGATCGCCATTCTCTACTCCGACGATAAATTCGACGTCAGCGTCGCCAATGGAACCAACGAACTGGCGGGCAAAATGGGGTTCACCGTGGCTCTGCTGGAAAAATATTCAGTGGGAGCGACCGATTTCACCTCGATTCTCACCAAAATCAAGTCCCTGAAAACCGAAGTCGTGCTGGTAGCCGGCCATACCGAAGAATCCCTGAATTTTACCCAGCAGGCGAAAGAGCTGAACGTCTGTCCCAAACTGATCAACATGACCGTGGGGCCGTCCGAAGCGGATTTCCGTAAATCTTTGGGAAAAAATGCCGAGTATATCTTTGGCGTGGCGAGCTGGTCGCCTCAGATGAAATTCAAGGGATACCTGTACAAGGACAATCAGGAATACGTAAATCTGCACAAGGCAAAATTCGGATACGACCCCGATTACCACAACGCCAGCGGGATTGCGGACGTAGCGGTCTTCAAGGATGCCATCGAGCGGGCCGGTTCTCTTGACCCCCAAAAAGTGAGAGACGCCATTGCGGCCTCAAAGCTCGACACGATTTACGGACGCGTGGAGTTCAGTGAAAACGGCCAGATCAAGGGAACCAGCGTGGTCCTGCAGATTCTTGAAGGAGAAGTGCATCAGGTGTTCCCCACGGGCGAACAAAAACCGGTGTATCCTTTCCCTTGCTGGGGGGAAAGAAAGTAGCCGGCGGAATCGGAAAGAGTCTCAACCCGGCTCGACACCGGGGTTTCCCTTAGCCGTGTTTCCATCCCGCGGAGCAGGCGATACAAATTCGCCTGCTCCGCGGTGTACCGGATGACAGCTGGGGGCGGTGGGGAAAACCTCCATCCTTTTGCCCCGTCTCAACCCAGCGGTCCAGGAGTGAGGATTTTTACCCATGCTGCTTCAAATACTGGTAAACGGTATTCTCATCGGTGGCCTTTACGCCCTGATGGCCACCGGCATGTCGCTCATCTGGGGAGTGATGGACATCATCAACATCGCTCACGGTTCCTTCATCATGCTGGGGGCCTTCACCACGTATTGGTTCTTCTCGTTTTCCGGCATGGACCCTTTCCTCAGCCTTTTCTTTTCCGTGGCGATACTTTTCCTCCTGGGCTACGCAGTGCAGAAATTCCTCATCAACTACGTCATTCGGGCCAGCGCCTTTATCACCCTGATCCTGGCCTTCGGGATTGAAATATTCATCAACAACAGCGCCCTGGTTGCCTGGACGGCGGACGTTCGGAAGGTGGAGGTCTCCTACGGCGCATCGAACTTCGCCTTCGGGCACCTGATCACCATCCCCACGGTGCGACTGCTGGCGTTCCTCCTGGTCATCGTCATCAGCCTCCTGTTCTTCTTCATTCTGAACAGAACGAATCTGGGGCGTTCCATCCGGGCCACCTCCCAGGACCTCGACGGCGCCAGGCTGGTGGGGGTCGACGTGGCCCGCACCTACGCCATCACTTTCGGGCTGGGAGTCGGAGCGGCCGGGGCGGCCGGGACCCTCTGGTCCATTCTCTTCCCCATCAGCCCCATGATGGGAGGGACCCTCACGCTCAAGTCGTTCGCGGTGGTCATCATGGGCGGCCTGGGGAGTATGCTCGGCCCGATTATCGGAGGTCTGGCGCTGGGGATCGCCGAAGCCCTGGGCAGCACCTGGTTCGGGTCGACTTATGCGGACCTGATCAGTTTCACCATCCTGGTGGCGGTGTTGATCTTCCGACCGAAAGGGATTCTGGGAGGAACGGACTGAACATGAAGAAACAGTTCTCGACATCGGTTTTGATCCCCGGCTGCGCATTGATCGTGGCCATCCTGCTTCCCCTGGTGAGCGACAATTTCATCATCCGCTTCAGCACGGACATCATCATGTTCGCCATCATGGCGAGTGCCTGGAACCTCATCGGAGGCTTCACCGGATATGCCTCTTTCGGGAATGTCGTTTTCTTCGGCATCGGGGCCTACATCACCGCTATCCTCATGGAGAAGGCCCACCTCCATTTCGTGCTCGCCTACCTGGCGGCCGGCGGGGGTGCCTGTCTGTTCGCCGTGTTGATCGGTCTGCCGGTTCTGCGGCTGCGGGGACACTACTTCGCCATCGCCACCCTGGGCGTCGCCGAAGCGATGAAGGCCCTCGTACAGAACCTCACCATCACGGAGGGGAACGCGGGCATCTACCTTCCCATGTTGGACCTGGCCGTGAAGCATCAATACTATTTCTTCTTTTACACCATGCTCGGCACCCTGATACTCACTCTGGCGGCGACGTACTTTCTGTTCAGGTCCAAACTCGGCTACTCCATGATCGCCATCCGGGAAAACGAAGACGCCGCCAACTCCGTGGGCATCAACCCGACCGCGACCAAAACCATCGCTTTCGCCCTGAGCGGCCTGTTCACCGGACTGGCCGGAAGCGTCTACGCGTATCAGCAGGCGTTCATCCAGCCCGGACCGGTCTTCTCGGTGGGAACCACCGTCAAGTTGATCGTAATGGCGGTATTCGGAGGAATGGGAAGGCTTTTCGGACCCCTTCTGGGCGCTTTCTGCATTCAGACCATATCCGAGATACTTTCCAATTATTTTCTGGTGGCCCATACCCTGTTTTTCGGCGTGGTGGTCATTATGGCCATCATCTTCACGCCCAAGGGAATGATCGACCTCATTTCGCAGCGTAAATTCGGGATCGCGTACTTCCTGCAGAACATACGGGAAAACCGAATCTAGGAAGGTTCCGCTTATGGCCATCCTCGAAGGAAAAAAGATCACCCGGCGGTTCTCGGGCCTCATCGCGGTCAACGAGGTGGATTTCTCCATCAACGAGCATGAGATCGTCGGCCTTATCGGTCCCAACGGGGCCGGTAAAACAACCCTGGTGAACGTCATTACCGGCATTTACCCTCCGTCGGAGGGCGCGGTATACTTCAAAGGGACAAATATTTCCGGCCGGAAGCCCTACCAGATCGGGCGCATGGGCATCAGCCGCACCTTCCAGATCGTGAAGCCTTTCCCCGGCATGACCGTCAGGGAAAACGCGGCGATCGGGGCCATGTTCGGCGCCAAGGGGAAAAGCAAGTCGGCCAGGCGAGCCATGCGAAACGCGGAGGAGATTCTGGAATTCGTCGGTTTGGCGGACATGATGAACAAGAGCGCCGATCAGTTGAGCGTGGCATCCCGCAAACGGCTGGAAATGGCGAAAGCGCTCGCCATGGAACCCGAGGTGGTTCTTTTCGATGAAGTCATGGCGGGACTCAATTTCCGGGAAATCGACCAGGCCGTCGAACTGATAAAGAAAATCCGGGAACAGGGCAACACCATTCTGGTGATCGAACACGTCATGCGCGCCATCAAGAGTGTCTGCGATCGCATTTTCGTTCTCCATCACGGGGAGAAAATTGCCGACGGTCCGGTCAACGCGGTACTGAGCGACGAGGTGGTGATCAAGGCGTACCTGGGCCGAAGATATCGGGAACTGACCCAGTAGGAGGACGCGAGTGCTGCTGGAAATCAAGGGATTGAATGCGGGATATGGCGATGTCCAGGTACTGTGGGACATCAGCCTCAGTGCGGAGGAGGAACGGATCGCCGCCCTGGTGGGCGCCAACGGCGCCGGAAAATCGAGTCTGCTGAGGGTTATCTCCGGGTTGGTGAAACCGTACAGTGGGAAGATTTTTTTTCAGGGAGAAGACATCACCAACAAGCCGTCCACGGAAATCGTGGAAAAGGGAATTATCCAGGTCCCGGAAGGCAGGCGGCTCTTTCCCAACATGACGGTGGAGGAAAATCTGTTGATGGGGGCCTTCAGACGGCGAAAGCCCGGAAACGTACGAGACCACATGAACAAAGTGTACTCGATTTTTCCCCGCATGAGCGAGCGCAGGGAGCAGAAGGCCGGAAGCATGTCGGGGGGCGAGCAGCAAATGTGCGCCATCGCCCGGGGTCTCATGGGAGACCCAGTCCTTCTTCTCATTGACGAAATGTCGCTGGGCCTCGCTCCGCTCGTGGTGGACAACCTCATCGACATCGTAAAGGAGATCAATCAGCAGGGCGCCGGTGTGATGCTGGTCGAACAGGACGTGCAACTCGCCCTGGACAATTCACACAACGGGTACGTGTTGTCCACCGGACGAATCGCCATGGAGGGGAACGCAAAGGATTTGCTGGCCAATCAGGAAATCAAGGAAATATACCTCGGACTGTGAACTCCCCGTCTCCACACCCCCGCTGCCGTGGAAAAACGAGCCGGTGTAATCGCCTCCGTTCGTTGCCGATACCTTCCACGCGGAGGGGCATGGCCTTTCCGTTATTCTTTCCCGGCGCGCCATGCTTGGAAAGTGAAGGGCGGTGACGATATAATAGTCGGAGAGATTCCTCGGAGGAAAACGTGGAAGAGAACGAAATATCGAAAAAAGAACGGCGCGTACTCGTAGCGCACATCGTGCAGATGGCGAAGCTCCCCAGGCCCGTCATCGACTATTGCGTGAAGGTCCTGGAAGTAAGGGACGGATTTCGATCCGCCAATGGCGCGGCGCCGGAGGTCGAGCGTTTCGAATCCCCGACGTCGGAAGGGCTTCCGGCCATCGACGTCGGCAGCTGCATGCAGGCGCTGGAAAAGATTCTGGCCGTGAAGCCGGGCAAGCACCCGGTGCTCAGGGACCAGCTCAACGGAATGCGCGTCCTTTTCAATGAGGGTGTGTTTGAGGACGGGGCCTTTTTCCGGCAGGCGGTCGCGGGCGAGTACGAAACCCTGGACCGACTGGCGCTGGACAGGCTACTGGACAACGGCCTCATGCGGTTCGTCGTGCATTCGGCGGCGAAAGCGGTGATCGCGCCGTATTATCGGGCGGCGCGCGAGGGAAAACGTTTCGACGACTGGCGGCGGGGACAATGCCCGGTGTGCGGGTCGCTTCCGCACTTTGCCTATACGGATACGGACGGGGAAAAAGCGGAAAAGACGCTCTGCTGCTCCCTGTGCGGTCTGCAATGGCAAACGGACGGTGGTCTTTGTCCGTTCTGCGGGGACGACGAACCGCATGCGGTACG
Organism: uncultured delta proteobacterium; assembly: GCA_963826125.1. Taxonomy (GTDB): domain Bacteria; phylum Desulfobacterota; class Desulfarculia; order JACQYL01; family CAWGVV01; genus CAWGVV01. The sequence goes on from CAWGVV010000002.1 coordinate 1,431,463, forward strand.
GATCGAGTCACCCGCGGTAGAGAACGTTTGGGCGGAAGCGTGTCCCGGATCGGGGTTTTACCTCAAGGCGGCCGACCGCTCGGCCCACTTCCCGTCGAAAGACGCCTCCCTCAACGATCTGGCCTCCATCCGGCTGGACTATACGGCCATGGAGGAGGGGTTCACCCGTCCAGGCCCGATTCCCTGCTGACGTCGTCGTCGGTGGGCTCCGGTCGTTGCCGGAGCAGGACGATGGTTCGTTCGTGCCCCACAAGGGGGAGCCGGTAACGGACGATGCGGTCGATTTCGGCTTCGGGAACCGGGGAGGCGGAAAGTTCGTCCCGCACCGCCGGACCTTTCATGGCCGCGATGACCCCGGCCGGCGCAAGGTAGGGAAGGGCGGGCCCCACCAGGTCGCGCAGGCTGCCCACGGCCCGAAACACGACCGTGTCGAAGGCCCGGAACGGAAGACCGGGGATGAGGTCGCCCAATCGGGCGCAGTGGGTGTGTGCCCCTTTGAGCCCAAGCTCCAGAATCACCTGTTGCTGGAAGCTCACCTTCTTGCGAACGGATTCCACCAGGTGCACGGTGAGTTCCGGGGCCGCGATTTTGAGCACCAAGCCGGGGAATCCAGCCCCCGATCCGACGTCCAGCAGCATTCCGGCACGCTTGACGTGAGGCAGCACGTACAGGGAGTCGATGAACAGTTTTATCGCAGCTTCGCGCGGGTCGGTCACGGCGGTCAGATTGATGCGGCGGTTCCACTCCAGCAGCAGCCGGTAGTAGCGGCCGAGGAGTTCGGCCATGGGGAGGGAAAGGTCGATTCCCGCCTTATGGCATCCCTCCCTCAGCGTTTGCAGGAACTGGTCGTTGGGGTCCATTATTTCCCGAGGCAGAATTCGTTGAAGATGGTTTCAAGCACGTCTTCCGTGGTCACCGCCCCCACGATTTCCCCGAGCGCGTCGAGGGCCTCGCGCAGGTCCACCGCCAGACGGTCCAGAAATCCCTGCCCGGCGTTGGGCAGGGCCGCTTCCAACGCTTCCCGGACCCGCAGCAGCAGACGTTCGTGCCGCAGCCGCGTGACCACGGGGCCGCACAGCTTTTCCGTTCCCCCGTCTCCGATGGATTCTCGCAATGCCTTTTTCAATGAGTCGATTCCTTGGCCGGTGAGCGCTGAAACCCCCAGCAGCGGCAGTTCGGGATAGCGTTCGCGCAGCGGGGCAAGGGGAGCATCGGGGTTGAGGTCGCGCTTGTTGGCCGCAATGATCCCTCTTTTCCCGCGAACCAGCTCATAGACGGTGTCGTCCAAACGGTCCGGCCCCGTGCCGGCGTCCAGCACCAGGATCGCCGCGTCCGCCCGTTCAAGCCGCTCCCGCGTGACGTCCAGACTGATCCGCTCGATTTCGTCTTCCGTCTCCCGTATTCCGGCCGTATCCACCAACCGAACCGGCAACCCGTCGAGGGTGAGCGGGACTTCGATGAAATCCCTCGTGGTTCCCGGATGAGGGGTGACGATGGCGCGTTTTTCCCGCAGCAGGCAGTTCATGAGGCTGGACTTGCCCACGTTGGGTTTGCCCGCGATGACGATGTCCAATCCTTCCCGGAAGAGCCTTCCCAACCGGAACGTCTGCAGCAGTCCGTCGACGCCGCGCAGCGTGTCTTGGATTACGGAAAGGGTTTGTTCGGGGGGAGCGATCTCCACGTCGTCTTCGGGAAAGTCGATGGCCACCTCCACCTGAGCCAGGAGATCGGTCACCGAGTCGCGGAGCGACAGGATGGTGCGGCGCAATTCGCCGCTGACGATTCGGGAGGAGACGTCGAGGCTTTCGTCCGAGCGGGCGCGGATGACGTCGATAACGGCCTCGGCCTGGGTGAGGTCGATGCGTCCGTTGAGGAACGCACGCTTGGTGAACTCGCCCGGCTGGGCGGGCCGCGCTCCTGATTCCAGTACCAGTTCGAGCACGCGTTTTACGGCCGCAGAGCCGCCATGGCACTGGATTTCAAGAACGTCTTCACGGGTGTAGGAGCGGGGGGACCGCATGAGAACGTACATGACCTCGTCCACCACGGTTCCGGTGGTGGGATCGATCACGTGCCCGTAGCGGAAGCGATGCGATTCGAGCGGAAATGCATCGCCCGGCGCTCTCATGAGTCGCCGGGCGATCTGCTCGCTCAAGGAACCGCTGACGCGTACCACGCCGATGGCTGCTTCACCCGTCGGCGTACCGACGGCCGCGATGGTGTCGTCGAAAGTTTCGGAGGCCATAAAGGGGCCGGCCCCACCGAACGTCAGTGGTTATTGTTGTTGGAATTTCCCCGCGCTTCGGACGATCCGCGCTGGGGAAGGATCACAATTTTCTTCAACACCCCTTCCCCTTTGCTCCGAGTCTTCACGCCGCGATCGTTCTGCAGGGCCAAGTGGATGATTCTCCGGTCGGCCGGATTGAGGGGGTTGATGGTGACCGGTTTGCCCGTTCGTTTGACCTTTTCGCCCAAACGGCGCGCCATGTCTTCGAGGGATCGCTTGTGCCGCTGGCGGTAATTCTCGGTGTCAACGAGGACCTTAATCTTTCTGGCGGCCTGCTTGTTCACGACCTTGGTGACGAGGTACTGGAGCGCATCGAGCGTTTTGCCTTTTTTCCCGATGAGGACGCCGCTGGATTCCCCTTCGATGGTAAGGGAAACCGAATTTTCCCGTACACGGGATTTAATGATGAAAGGTCCATCCAGATAGGAAATGATTTTTTCCAGCGTGCTCGTGGCCGTATTCAGCACCGCGGTTTCTTCCTCGGTGAGCGCCCTCTCTTCGTAGGGTTCCTCAACCTCGGCTTCGGCTTCTGCCTCGATGGGATAGGACTCTTCCGGCTCTTCTTCCTCTTCTTCCTCTTCCGCCAGGAGGGGTTCTTCCTCTTCTTCTTCCTCCTCCTCGAGTTCGACCTCCTCCTCGACTTCGACTTCCTCTTCGACCTCCTCCTCGTCCAGGGAGACCGTCACTTCCTCTTCCAATTCTTCCGCGACCTGCTCCTCGAATTCCTCCTCCACCGCGGCGACGGGTTCTTCCTCCTTCAAGGATGCCCTTACCTTGGCCTTTTTGCTGCCTACAAGGCCGAATATTCCGGTGGACCCGGTGGAAAGGATTTCAATGTTGAGCATATCGGGGGCAGCATTGAAGTGGGCACATGCGGCTTTGATGGCTTCTTCCGTGTTTTTCCCTTCAAATTCTTTCCCTTTGATTGCCATTCATTCCTCCGATATCCGACGGTCTATTTACTCTTGTTGATGAAGTACTGCTGGCCGATGGAAAGCAGATTGTTCACGAACCAGTAGAGGACGAGTCCCGCCGGAAAGTTGATGAACATAAAGGTGAAGATGACCGGCATCAGGAGCATGATTTTGGCCTGTGTCGGATCGCCGGTGGTAGGCGTCATCTTCTGTTGAATGAACATGCTCGCTCCCATGAGCAGTGTCAATACCGGCAACCCTCCCACATACGGAAGTTGAAACCCCACGTTCAGCCGGTCGGGAGACGACAGGTCGTTGATCCACAGCATGAACGGTTGTTGCCGGATCTCTATGGAATACCCCAACACCCGATAGAGAGCGAAAAAGACGGGTATCTGTATGACCATGGGGAGGCAGCCCCCGAAGGGGTTCACCTTGTGCGACTTGTAGAGGGACATCATCTCCTGGTTGAGCTTTTCCTTATTGTCCTTGTACTTCTCCCTGAGCTTCTGCATGTGGGGTTGCAGTCGCTGCATCGACTTCATCGACTTGTAGCTCTTCTGGGTGAGCGGCCAGAAAAGGATTTTGATCACGACCGTGAGGAGTATGATCGCCACGCCGTAATTGTGCACCACCCGATAGATCGCTTTCATGAAATACAGGAGCGGTTTGGCGATGATGTCGAACCAGCCGAAGTTGACCACCCTGTCCAGTTGGTATCCGGTGGATTTGAGGATGTTCAGGTCCTTGGGTCCGAAGTAGGCGTGATACTTCAGATCGCCTTTCTGCATGGGGTCCAGCTTGAGGGGCGGGTTGAGCAGGGCGAGACGCACGACGTTTTTTTCGGGGGACGTCATCAACAGCGTGGTCTTCAGGGGTTCCCATGGAACCATGGCGGCCAGAAAGTAGTTGTCCTGATACCCGAACCACGTGAACGAGCCTTCCTCGGTTTCCTGGTCCTTGATTTTGCCCGCTTCCTTTTCTTCGAATTTTCCGTCGCGGAGCGCCACCATGCCGTGCAGGGCGTAGGTGCCGTGGGAAGCTTCGAAGGGCGCTCCCTGCAAAATCATCTCAATGTTGTCTTCGAAGAGCCGTTGCGAACGGTTCTCCACCGTCACTTCCACCCCGAAATCGTAGGCGAAATTCTTGAAATCGTAGGTCTTGATGAAAACGACGCCGTCGGGAGACGTCCAGCGGAACCGAACGGATCCGGTCTCCTTGTCTTTCCCCAGCTTGAGTTCCAGCGTATCGGCTTCATAGACCGCGTCGCTGAAACCGGGCACCGAATTCCGGTACAGGCCGAGGATAAGGTTCGGTTTCTCGTTTTTGATCATGTCCAGCCTGGGTGAGTTGTTCTCCACCGACTGGCGATAGTCCTTCAGCTCGAAACTCTTCAGAGCCGCCTTGTCTTCGGTGAAAACGGCCCGAAAAAGGGAAGTCTCCACCACCACGTCCCGCGCCGCCTTTCTTGAATTGGGCGTGACTTGTCCGGGCGTTTCGGGAACGGCTACCGTTCCCTTTTCAATCGCGGCCGGCGCGGCTGCGGATTTCCCTGTTTCGGCGGAGCCTGCCGCCTTTTCCGTGGGGACGGGAACCGGTTGAGGTTTTGGTGAAAAAAAGACGCTCCACAAGATGAGCACAAGCATAGACATGACAATTGCAACAAGCGCGTTCTTCTCCATCAGACGAACTCCTCATCGAGGGAACTACCGCACGGGATCGTACCCGCCTGGATGAAACGGATGGCACTTGAGAATGCGAAGCACGGAAAACCAAAGACCCTTGGCCACCCCATGCTTCTTGATGGACAAGACCGCATACTCACTGCACGAGGGGTAAAAACGGCAACAGGGAGGGTAAAGCGGGGAGATGAAGTACCTATACAGCTTTATGAGCCCAATGAAAAAGTTTTTAAGCATCTACCCTACATCGTGAAGGGCGCACGCTCTTCAAGCTCGCTGGCTACCTGAAGGTACGTCAACTGGTGTGCGCCTGGCCTGGCGATGGCAACGATATCGCACGAAGCGGGGAATAGGGATTTGTTTCGTCGGAAAAATTCCCGGATGAGGCGTTTTACGCGGTTTCGTTTCACCGCATTTCCGACCTTTTTGCTGACGATAAGTCCTATTCGCGTCGCGCTTTGTTCCGCTGGGCACAAAATAAGAACGAAATGACGGAACTGAATACGTTTTCCGTTCTTAAGAACTCGGGTGTATTCCGAGCCTTTTGTCAATCTCAGCGTTTTGGGAAATTCGAAAGACGCCATGACCCGCTGGTACAGGTTTACACTGCCAGCCGCTTCCTGCCTTTCGCCCTCCTCCTGCTGATAACCTGCCGCCCTGATTTCGTGCGCATTCTCACAAGAAAGCCGTGTGTCCGCTTCCGTCGTATATTGCTTGGCTGAAAAGTCCGTTTCATCGTGTTCCTCGGGGTTTCTAAAGTGCGCCTATATTACATAACGAACGGCCGTTGTCAAGGTTATTTCCCGCTCCACCCAGCCTGCCGTTCATAAAGAAGATCGGCTGCTTTTTCGCTCTATTCTAAAGGAAAAAACGGCCAAGGTCAAAGGGAGAAGGACAAAATGATACCGGACCGTTTCCCGTTTCGTGCCAAGAAGGTTCATCGTGTATTGCCCGAACCCTCGTCAGCCTGGGGCGGTTATACACGGGTTGGTTCCTTCTGACAAGTCCGTGGCGACATTTTGCAGCCGTGAAAGAAAGTTGGAGGAATTGCGGATCGATCGACAATGATCGCCCAGCCGCCCGGAGCGGAATCCCCATCGTTCCGGGTTTAGGAAAGAGGAGAACGGTCCTCACGACCGGAAGGTGGAAAGTGCGGGAAGGAAAGGGTGCACTCGGTGTGGCGGCCTTCGTTTCAGATATGGCCAAATAAACCAGATTAAGCAAAATAAAGGAGAAAATGGCTCTTTTGGCCAGACGTTCGACCGATCCGCCCCATAAAATTGTATACGGTATTCTTGTACACAAAAAACGGCATTTCCCTTGACAGCAACAGGGCTTTTTGTCATACACTGCTTTTATCGACGCACGTTTTTACCATGGAGATATACCTACCCGGGCCGGTTCGTTGGCCCCATTTCCCTCAAGTCATCGGGCGCATCGTCATGCGTGAGCCCGACGGACCCTGCACTGTGGGCAAGGGCCGCCGGAGCGAAATGTGTCCGGTCGAACAAGCGGCAGAAGCAGACGTGGGGAATTCATACCTGACTTATAAACGCGAAGGGAGGTATACAGTATGCACTTAAGAGGAAGATTGGCGGGCGTAATCGGTGTGGTGGCTATACTCATGGTTCTGTTTGCCATGCCCGCATGGGCGGCCGACGAGGGCGTGATCAAGCTGGGGGTCATCAGCCCGGCCAGCGGCAACTACTCCGACCTGGGTGCGGCCGAACGATTGGGCATCACCATGGCGGTGGAGGAGATCAACGCCAAGGGCGGCGTGCTCGGCAAACAGGTCAAGATGATCGTCGAGGACACGGAAACCAATCCGGAAGTCGGCGCCCGTAAGGCCAGTAAGCTGATCGAACAGGACAAGGTGGATTTTCTGATCGGCGCTATCTCCTCCTCGGTGGCCATCGCCATTTCCGAGGTGGCTCAGCGTGCCTACAAGATTTACTTCAACACCAATACCAATTCGGACGAGTGCACGGGCGAGCGTTGCCATCGCACCAATTTTCGGGTGGGCCCAAACAACCACATGCTGGTGTACGGCGTGGCGCCCTACGTGGCCCGCAACTTCGGCAAGAATTGGTACTTCATCACTCATGACTACAGCTGGGGTCGTTCCGGCACCAAGGTGTTCCGCGAAATCCTGGCCAAGGAAGGCGGGAAGGAATTGGGCGAATCTCTCATCCCCATGAATACCCGCGATTTCAGCTCCTACCTTCTGAAAATCCGCAACCTCAATCCCAAGCCGGACATCATCATGTGCACCATCGGCGGTCTGGACCGTTCGGCCATGTTCGAGCAGATCCGCCAGTTCGGCATGGACAAGGATTTCAAATGGGGCTTCAGCCTCATGGATTACGGCGACGCCTGGTCGGTGGGTCCGGAAAAAGCGCTCGGCATCTTCGCCTGCGAGTGGTACCACACCATCGATGTGCCGGGGGTCAAGGAATTCGTGGCCGCCTATCAGAAACGTTTTCAGAAACCCATCTTTCCCGTTCCGGAAAATAATTGCTACAACGGATACATAGGCGCCAGGGAGCTGCTGCGCGCGGTGGAGCGGGCCAAGAGCGTGGAAACCACCAAGGTCATCAAGGCCCTGGAAGGGCACACCTTCTCGGACAACATGAAGCCCAATCCCACCACCATCCGCGAGTGGGACCATCAATTCGTTTCGGATGTGGTCATCGCCAGGATGAAAACGGCCGAAGAGCTGGCCAAGGGTGACAAAACCGACTTTTACCATGTCATCGGCTTCATGAAGGGCGCCGACGTCGTGCGAACGCGCGATGAGAACCCCTGCAAGCTCGAACCGTATCAGGAATAAACCCGCAGGCCGAATCCGGGCCTCGAAAGAGGCCCGTGATTTCCGGCCGGCCACGCGAGGACCGGTGGATCGACCATGCAAGAGCTTTACGCGCAACTGTTCAACGGACTGGTGCAGGGACTGCTGTTCGGGGTGATGGCCCTGGGGTTCATGCTGATCCTGAGCGTCATGGAAGTGATCAACTTCAGCCACGGGGCCCTGTTTGCCCTGGGAGCCTACTTTGCCCTCTCCCTGCAGAAACTGGTGGGCTACTGGCCCGCTCTCATCTTCGCTCCCATCCTGGTAGGGGTCATCGGCCTGGCCATGGAAAAGACCATGGTGCGGCGAATTTACGGTAAAGACCCGCTTTTCGGCCTCCTCATGACCCTCGGCATGGCCATGGCGTTCGAAGAGATCATCCGCATCGTGTGGGGCAAGGCGGGCCACCCCCTGGCGCCGCCGAGCTTCGCCATGGGCCCGATCAATCTCGGCATCACATGGTATTCCAAATATATGCTTTTCATGGCCGTGCTCTCCATCTTCCTGCTGTTCGTGGTCTGGTGGTTTCTGGAAAAGACCTCGTACGGTTCCATCATCAAGGCGGGCGTATCGGACAGTGAAATGGTCCTGGCGTTGGGGAAGAACCTGAGGTTGATCCGCAACCTGGTGTTCGGGATGGGCGCTGCGCTGGCGGGGATCGCTGGAGTCATCACCGGCCCCATGTGGAGCCTCAAACCGACCATGGGCACCGAGGTATTGATGCCCTCCTTTGTCGTCGTGGTCATCGGGGGTATCGGAAGCTTCTGGGGGGCGGTGCTCGGAGGCATCATCGTGGGGTTGTCCAAGACCCTGAGCGTGCTGTGGTACCCCCGCATGTCCGAGTTGGCCATGTATTTCATCATGGCCGTGGTCCTCCTGCTACGGCCTCGCGGCCTTATGGGCCAAAAATCCCTGTTGGAAGAGTAGAGGGGGCACGCCGTGAGGATCGTCAAACACCCCATGTTCATCATTCTGCTGATATTTGCCCTGGCGCCCTTATTGGCGGGCAGCAGGGCGCTGGCCACCGAAGTGATGATCTGGGCCATTTTCGCCCTGGGTTTCAACATTCTCTTGGGCTATACCGGTCTGTCTTCCTTCGGCCACGGCCTCTTTTTCGGCGTGGGCGCCTACCTTTGCGGACTTGCCCAGAAAAATCTGATGCACAACGGCCTGCTTTCGGTTTTTGCCGCAATGGCGGGCTGCGCGCTGGTCGCCGGACTTCTCGGGCTGTTTGTGGCCAGGAAACGCGGTATCTACTTCGCGCTCCTGACCATCGCCTTCACCCAGATGTTCTACTTCATCTGCTTTCAGTGGGACGCCGTAACCGGGGGCGAGAACGGCCTGATGGGCATCGAGCGCTACAGCATCCTCGGTATCCCCATCAAGAGCGATCTGTCTTTCTACTATTTCGTTTTTTTCCTGCTGGCCCTGAGCATGATTCTGCTCTGGCGGCTGGTGCACTCACCCATGGGCGGCGTGTTCTATGCCATCAAGCAGAACGAGGTGCGGGCCAAATACCTGGGCTACAACACCACACTGTACAAGTGGATAGCCTGGGTAATCTCGGGTGCTTTCGGGGGGCTGGCGGGAGCACTGCATGCCATGCTCACCCATGGCGCCTTCGCCGACCCCGTGCACTGGTCCCGCTCGGGCGACGTGGTGATGATGGTCATCATCGGCGGCGGACTTTTCAACTTCTTCGGTCCGATACTGGGAGCCTTCATCTTTATCGCCCTGCGAGACGTCTTCTCCACGATTACCCAGAACTGGTACCTGTTCTACGGACTTTTGATCGTCGTGATCGTGCTGTTTATCCCCAAGGGCATCCTGGGGTACGTACGGGTGGGACGGTCCGGCGTCCAGGAGGCTCGGGCTTCCGGGGCCGCCGAAAATGCGGCGGAGAAGGGGTGAGCCATGGTTATGCTGGAAACCCGGGGTATTGTAAAGAATTTCGGCGGGCTCATGGCCAGCCGCAACATAAACTGCAAGATAGAAGAAGGCCGCATCACTTCGATCATCGGTCCCAACGGAGCGGGGAAGACCACGTTCTTCAATATCCTCACGGGTTTCTACCACCCCGACTCGGGCAGCATCCATTATAAGGGGCAGGACATCACGGGCTGGCCCATCCACAAGATCGTCAGGCTCGGCATCGTGCGGTCGTTCCAGATACTCAATATCTTCAATGAGATCTCTCCGGCGGAAAACATACGGCTGGCCGTACTTTCCCGTCAGAAGAGGGGCTTCGCCTGGTTTCACCCGGCCGGCGGCTTCGCCGACGCCAACGAGCAGACCGAACAGGTGTTGGAAGAGATCGGGCTCACCGACGTCAAGGACCTGCCCACCAAGAATCTCTCCTACGGCGACAAGCGTGTCCTGGAAATCGGTATCGCCCTCGCATCGGAGCCGAAACTCCTGCTCATGGACGAGCCCACGTCGGGGCTCCCCGCCTCCGAAACCGACCGCATCAAGGAATTCATCAAGAAGATTTCCGGCCGGCTCACGGTGGTGATCATCGAGCACGACATGGACATCGTGTTCACCATCAGCGACACCATTATCGTCCTGCATCAGGGTGAAATCATCGCCCAGGGTTCTCCGGACCAGATCAGAGCCAACGCTCTGGTTCAGGAAGCCTATTTGGGAGGTATAGAGTGATTCCCGCGCAAGATCCCATCCTCAAGATCGAGGCCATCAACACCTTCTACGGCGAAGCCCACGTGCTGCACGACGTCTCCCTGGAGGTGCACCGGGGCGAAACCGTGGGACTTCTGGGCCGTAATGGCGCTGGCAAAACCACCACGTTGCGTAGTATCATGGGCCTCACCCCGGCCAAAGCCGGCGACGTGGTTTTCAAAGGGCAGAACATCACCCATCGGTTCACCAACGAGATCGCCAACATGGGATTGGGCTGGGTGCCCGACAACCGGCGAATATTCCCCACGCTGAGCGTGCAGCAGAACCTGGAGATTGCCCGCAAGGGAAAGAACGTCATCAATGACGGCTGGACGCTGGAACGGGTGTATCAGCATTTTCCCAAACTGAAGGACTTGGCCAAACGCAAGGGCGACACCTTGTCGGGCGGCGAGCAGCAGATGCTCTCCATCGCCCGCACCCTCATGGGCAATCCCGATCTGGTGCTGCTGGACGAGCCTTCCGAAGGGCTTGCCCCGATCATCGTACGTGAGGTAATGAACCTCATCCTTGAGCTTACCCAAAGCAACATCACCATCGTGCTGGTGGAACAGAACTCGGCCATGGCGCTCAAGGTGTGTACGCGGGTGTACGTGCTGGACGACGGCCGCAACGCCTATGCCTGCACCGCAGAAGAACTCACCGCCGACGGCGCGCTGCGCCAGAAGCTGCTGTGCGTATAGGAACCCGATAGCATTTCTTATCCCATAAAAAGTGAAAGCCATCCTCCCCTTTCCTGAAGGGGAAGGGGAGGAACGCCTGCAAGGAGAGCAACTATGGAAATCAAAAACGTGACCGTGGTGGGAGCGGGCATTCTGGGCTCCCAGATCGCCATGGTGGCCGCCGCCGCCGGATACAAGGTGAGTACCTACGACACGGTGCAAGGCGCACTCGGAAAGAGCCTGACGGTGATCAAGAACTTCCTGCTCGCCAAGGATCATCGGCCCGCCGTTCCCTTCGACAAGTGGGAAGGCTTGCTTGCCGGAATCAAGCAAGCGACGGACCTGAAATCGGCGGTGGCGCAAGCCGACATGGTGATCGAGGCGGTCAACGAGAACCTGGAACTCAAGAAAGTCGTGTTTGCCGATTTGGGCCGACTCGCTCCGGCGGGCGCCATCCTAGCCACCAACAGCTCAAGCCTGCCTGTTTCCCGGGTGGAAAACGAAAGCGGGCGCCCCGAACTTTGCCTCAACCTTCACTTTGCCCGCCCCCTGGAGGGGGTGAATCACGTGGACCTCATGGGCGGCAGCCGCACCCGGCCGGAGATCATGGAGATCGGGGATGCCTTCCTGCGCTCTTTGGGGTGTTTGCCGTTGCGGGTCAACAAAGAGGTGTTGGGGTTCTGTTTCAATCGGGTCTGGCGCGCCGTGAAAAAAGAGGTGCTCCACATGTGGGCCGACGGCGTCGCCGATTTCAGGGACATCGACCGGGGCTGGATGGTCTTCACGAGCATGGACCTGGGCCCCTTCGGAATGATGGATAATGTGGGACTGGACGTGGTGCGCGACATCGAAATGTCCTACTACAACCATTCCCAGGACCCCGGCGACCGTCCTCCCCGGGCACTGGATGAGATGATCGAACGCGGTGAACTGGGCGTGAAGGCCGGCCGGGGTTTCTATACCTATCCCGATCCCGAGTATCACGATCCGGGTTTCCTGGATCCCCGCAAGAAGGACTGAATCAGAATTGACCGACCGCCGGCGGAAAGCGTATCCTTCGAATGTGGCCAACGAACCAAGGAGAACGGGAAATGAAGAGAGCGATAACGAAGGCCGTGGTGGTGGGTGCCGGGATCATGGGGCACGGCGTGGCGCAACTGCTGGCCCAGCATGGAGTCGCCGTCCATCTGGTGGACAAGAACGAAAGCTTGCTGCAGAAAGCCGAAGCCTGGATAAAGGATAACCTGGAGTACATGGTCAAGCTCGGCGAATTGGAGCCGGAGAAGGTGGATACGGTCCTCGCCAACCTCACCTATTCCGCGCACCTGCCGGAAAGTCTGCCCGGCGCGGGGTACGTGCTGGAAGCCATTACCGAGGACTTCGACCTCAAGCGCGCGGTGTGGGCGGTGCTGAGCGACAAGGCCGATCCCGGCGCGCTCCTCGCCTCCAACACCAGCTCCTACGACATCAACGAACTTTCCCGGGGTGTGGCCGGTCCCGAGCGCATCATCGGCACCCACTGGTTTCATCCGCCCCAGATCACCCCGTGCGTGGAGGTGATTCCCGGCAAAGGAGCCGCGCCGGAAAACGTGGCTTTCATGATGGAGTTCCTCACCGCCATAGGCAAGGCCCCCACCCCCTGCAAAAGCGCGCCGGGGTTCGTGGCCAACCGCATCCAGATGGCCATGGCCGCCGAAGCCATCGCGCTGGTGGAGGAAGGGCTGGCTACTCCGGCCGAGGTGGACCGTATCGTGAAGACCAGCTTCGGGTTCCGCCTTGGCGCCTACGGCCCCTTCGAAATTATCGATCAGGCGGGCGCGGATACCTACCAGAGCGTCTACCAATACCTCTATTCAAAGCTGCCCCGCGACCACTTCAAGCCGCCCAAGCTGCTGGCCGAGCGGGTGTCGGCAGGCGAACTGGGCCTCAAAACGTCCGCCGGCTTCTACGAGTACGGATCGGGCGCGGCCGACGCCATGCGCCGGGACCGGGACAAGAAGTTCTATTCCCGGCTGCGGCTGGTGAAAAAGGAGTGGGCCGAGGAGAAAAAGTAAGCGGGAGAGCGGGTCCGCCTATTGCAGAGTTCGCACCATCGTCATGTCCCAAAAAAGAAAAAGCCGCCCCGCAAGGCGGCTTTGGTGCTTCATGTCCCTACCATTGTCCTGCTTCCGCGCCGGGTGAACCGCCGACGCTCGGGCGGGATCGTCCGAACGATCATTTCAGCTCAAGGTGCGTCAGCCGGTTGGTGAAATCCACCTTGAGGTCCGCTTTCCCGGTCAGCAGTATGCCGAGGCCGTTCACCAGGGCGAGGATGGTGGTTTTGCCCGAGCCGTTGGGTCCGATGATCCCGACCAGTTCGCCCGCCGTCACTTCCAGCTTCACCCCCCAGGGCTGCGCCCGGAGCCGGAAAGCCGCCTAAGCGGCCATATCGATACCCAGGTCGAACTTGTGCCTGCCGGTGAAAAACAGTAACGGTGCTTCCCTGCAGCCAGCTCGCAGTGGAGGGCACCCACGACCGGACCGGAATCAGGAACCTCGTGCAGTCCATTCATCCAGCACGCGGGCTGACGACCCTCAGGTGACCTATGCCCATCGCACCGCCGCCGCCATGTGCGTCCGCGTGGTTCTGATGAAGGACGGAAACATCCGGTCCGCCCGAAGCGAAGCTGGCCGAGGACGTGCTGGACCGATTCTACGAACCGGACACACCGGAACGGAAGCATTTCACTAACGGGAGGCGGACGGTTTGGATTTCTCCACCCTGGACTACCAATTCATGAACTATTCGTTTGGTTTAGTCCCGCCACAGGATCATCCCTCTTCTGCCTGGCGGCCATGGTGATCAGCCGGCGTTGTTTCCCTGTAGGGCGATCTGTTGCATCTGCAGCCGCTTGGCTTCAGACCAGCGCCGCCGTAGAATAAACAGACTTATGCCGCCGATGAATGCCTGACCGATGAACACGTCGAGGCCCGGTGAAAGCACTACTGCAATGGCCGGGGGCAACCCGTCCCACAAACCGTGCAGGATCGATACCGTCAGATAGGCACCTATCACCTTGTGGTTGACCCGAAAGCGCCCGACACGACTCTCGCGAAAAAGGACGCTCGCCAGAATCGCGCTCCAGGTGCCGTGTCCTATAGGAGAGAGCATTCCTCGCAGTAATGTCACCCCAACCATAAGGGAAAGGTTTCCCCCGCTGCCCAGGAATGCCACAAAGGCGTAACCGCTGCTTTCCATCGAGGCGAATCCCATGCCGGCCGCTGCCCCCAGAATCAGGCCATCCAGTTCGGCGTTGTGACGATGGTGCCGGGCGATCAGGAGCACGCCCAGAATCTTGGTGAATTCTTCAATCAGGCCGACCACGAGGCTTGATGCAGGGTCTAGCCGGGCGATAAAAATCGGCTCCAGGATGGCGGACGCAAAAACGCCCAGCACGCCTCCGTAAACAAAACTGAGGACGACCGCCTTCAGGGAGAGTCCGCTCAGGCGGCGGTGGTCAAAAAAAAAGGCTACGTAGGCCGACGGCACCGCAAGGGTGCCGAGCATGAGCACCGTGGGAAAGAGGATGGGGTTTTGGGTCAGGACCATGACCATGGTCCCGAGACAAAAGGCCAGCAACGTCGTCAGCAGTATCCGCCACCAAACGCTGATCCCCGGCGCCTGCAAAAGTGGCATCCATTGTTCGTCAGCCATCATGTGCTCCTTTTCAGTTTTCCGATTTCGAATTCCCTCTGGAGAGAAGCGAGTGCGATTGATGATGCGTGCGGCAAAGGTATTTTCCGGTGCTGACGAAATTTCACCACTGGCAAGTGAATCCCTTTCCATTATCCACGACTCCTCTGCACAAGGGAAGAGCACCGTTTGAAGGGGGTTGTTTTTTTCTTTCCGGGCATGGGTAGCTCACCGATCGGTTTGTCAATAATTTCTTGACAAGCGGTTTGCAATTGTATAAAGATTGTATAATAATTGTATACAATTAAGGTAACGATAGAACAATCATGGATAAACGAATCGATGTCTACGAGCTGCTCCGCGACAAGATCATCCAGGGTGAAGTCCCGCCGGGGCAGGCGATTACCGAAGAATGGCTGAGCGGACAGCTGAACGTGAGCCGCACTCCCATCCGGGAAGCCCTCATTCGGCTCCAGGCGGACGGCCTCGTTACCCTGGTGAAGAACAAGGGCGCCTTCGTCACCCCCTTCACCATCACCGACATCGTGGAAATCCTCAGACTCAGAACCCTTCTGGAAGGCTTTGCGGCGCGAAGCTGCGTCGACTTCATTCCCCATGAAAGCATACGGGCGATTCACGACCGGCTCGAGGGACTCGCCAAAACGGCGGGAAATCTCGATGAAAAGGCCAAGGCGGGCATGGAGCTTCACGCCCTCATCGCCGATACCGCCGGCAACGCGCGCTTGAAGAACATCATCACCACCCTTCAGGCCCAGTTCATGTGGGTGCGGTTTCAGGCCGCCCTCATTCCCGGCCGGGTGGACAGGTCCCTCAGGGAACACGTGAAAACCGCCAAGGCGATTCTGGCGGGAGACCGCAACGGGGCCGAAAGATACATGAAAAAACACATGGAGAACGTCTTCAAGGATTTGGTGGACCCTAAAAACCTGAAAAATCTTACCGCCTTCCCGGCGACTCGATCCGAACCGGCGAGCGACAGGCCGAAGGCGAGAGATGACGAGGACAGGTAGTCGTACGGGTATGCGCACCTTTGTTCCGAGCCCCGTCGGCCGATAAGGGTGTTTTGTCAGCCAATACAACAAGGAGGAAGTATTCATGTTAAAGAGGGCGATTTGGGCAGGGTTGATTCTGGTTCTCTCGTTGGCGTTCACCATGGAAACGTGCCTTGCGGATACGTATCCTTCCAAACCGATCAAGATGATCGTCCCTTACAAGCCCGGTGGAAGAAGCGACATTCTCGCCCGGGTGCTCGGCAAATACACCAAGGAATATCTCGGAGTGGAACTGGTTGTGGTCAACATCGACGGAGCATCGGGAACGTTGGGATGCCGCGAAACCTTGGCGGCCCGCCCAGACGGCTATACGCTCCTGTACCACCACCAGTCCATGCTCACCTCGTTCCATACCGGACTCGTGGACTTTAACTACGATGCGTTCACTCCCGTATGCCGCATGGCGAAAACCGACAACGTCTATCTGGTCAAAGCCGATTCCCCCTGGAACACCTTCCAGGACATGGTGGAAGCCGGAAAGAAGAAGCCCGGTTCCATCCGTATCGCCAGCAGCGTCGGTTCGCCCCTTCACCTGAGCTTCGTGGTGATGCAGAACGCCGCCGGTGGAATATTCCAGATGGCGGCCGGAGCCGGCGGCGACACGGACCGCATCACCAAACTGCTGGGCGGGCATATTGAGGTGACTTCCGCCAGTCTTCCCGCAGCTCAGCCGTACATCGATTCCGGGAAGCTGAAACCGCTTTTCATCGCTTCCAAAGATCGAAGCCGTTTCCTGCCCAAGGTTCCCTCCTGGGGCGATCTGGGGCTGGAAGGCGACTTCGCTTTCGACATGGTTATCTACGCTCCTCCGAAGACCCCGTCCAACATAGTAAACACGCTCGCAGCCGCCTGCAAGAAAATCTCTACCGACCCAAAGTACATTGAGGAACTGGAGAAATATATGGTGGAGATCAATTACCTGGACAACAAACAGACCCTGGATTGGCTGAAGGCGGACGATGCCCTGTATAAGCGCGTGACGAAAGAGGCGGGCCTGACGAAGAAAGAGTAGGCTTCGCGGTCGGACCGGCGAAACGATACGGCGGGGGGATGGAAGCCCCCCGCTTTCCACCTCCGCCGTCGCCGCCGGTTGCGCGGACTTCATGCGACTCCCCTTGAAAAAGGGCACGTTCCACTTGGGAGAAGGTAGTGACATGACACTGAATAAAGATAGTGCGGCCGGATTGGGGACACTAGCCGGGGGGGTATTGATTCTCGTCTATGTCCACTATTCGATTGCCGATTGGTCGTTCGATTCCTTGGGGGCTTCATTTTTTCCGAAGATAGCGGCCTATGGGCTTATTCTCTTCGGCGCCATCCTTTTCCTCACGACGGCGAGGGAGAAGGCAATCCCTAAAAAAGCCTCGGGCTACACCTCGAAAGAATTCTGGAAGATTTCCATTTTTTTGCTTTCCCTTTTTCTCTACGTCGCTTTTCTCTCGTCGGTCGGTTTTGTGATCTCCACAACGATCCTCATGTTGATCATTTATCTGCTCCTGATCGACCGTATGAGCGTGGTCGGGGTAAGCGCCGCAGTGTTTTTCGCGTTCATCGCCACGTACCTGTTATGGCTGCTTTTCACCAAGGAATTTCAACTGATTCTTCCCTAGACACTCGAGAATAAACAACCGGAAAGGTTCTGTTCGATCAGGAGGAAAGCCCATGGAGGTATTCGGCCAGGTACTATTGAAATTATTCCACCCCCTTCCTTTGATTCTCTTGTTCGTGGGGGTGTGGGGCGGTATGATCTTCGGCGCCATTCCTGGGCTCACCGCCGTAATGGCCGTAACCATCGCACTTCCGTTCACGTTTTTTCTCCCTCCCATCGAATCCATCACGCTGCTTACCGCCATATACATCGGCAGCATATCGGGGGGGTTCATTTCCGCCACGCTCATCAACATGCCGGGTACCCCTTCATCCGTGGCCACTACCTTCGACGCATACCCCATGGCCCAGAAGGGAAAAGCGGGTGAAGCCCTGCGGCTGGCGCTCTTTTCATCCGTATTCGGCGGATTGGCCGGAACAGTCGTCTTGATAGGCCTGGCTCCCTTCATCGCCTGGCAGGCCCTGAAGCTTGGCCCGTTCGAATACTTTTCCCTGGGCATCTTCACTTACCTGTGCGTGTGCGGACTGCTCGGCGGGAATTTCTGGAAGAACATGGTCGGCATCTGCATCGGCCTGCTGCTCTCCTGCATCGGAGCCGACAACGTCACCAGTGTTTCCCGTCTCACTTTCGGATTCACGGAACTCGAGGGAGGAGTATCGGTCCTTCCGTTCATGATCGGGCTCTTCGTGATCCCCCAGTTGATCGAAGACGTGGCCAGGGATACCACGGTTATCGTCCCCGAGCAGGCCAATGCCGTGCGCATCAGGGACCTCGTTCCCCAATGCGGCGTGCTTCTGAAATACAAGTTCGCCTATGCGGTTTCCTATCTCATCGGCCTCGTTACCGGCATTCTGCCGGGCATCGGCGGTACCACCGCCAACGTCATCAGCTATCAGTTCATAAAATCCACTTCCAAACATCCGGAGAAATTCGGCACCGGAACTCCGGAAGGCATCATCGCTTCGGAGACTTCGAACAATGCCTCCATCGGCGGGGCCTTTGTTCCCTTCCTGGCCCTGGGCATTCCGGGCGACGCCATCACGGCGATCCTGCTGGGCGCCCTCATGATTCAGGGCATACAGCCCGGTCCCCTGCTATTCCAGAACAACGCCGACCTGGTCTACGCGGTGTTCGCTTCCAATATCCTCGGTAACATCGTGATGCTGATCATCGGTATTTTCATGATCAAGTTTTTCATCCGGATTCTGAGCTTCCCCAAGAAGTACCTTCTGCCGCTCATCACGGTCTTCTGCATCCTGGGGGCGTTTTCCTGCAATAACAGGGTGTTCGACGTGACCCTCATGCTGATGCTGGGGTTGTTCGGATTCTTCTGGAAAAAAATCGGGTTTCCCCTGCTCCCGATCCTGATCGCCTACATTCTGGAACCCATCGTGGAAAAAGGACTGCGGGAAGGCTTGTCCATGAGCGGCGGGGATTTCATGAGTATCTTCACCCGGCCCATATCCCTGGCCTTTCTCATTTTGAGCGCGCTGTCCGTGGTTGCGGGGTTCTACCTGCATCGCACCTTGCAGAAGCGCGGAACGCCCCTGAAGTCCTGATTGTCACGTGGAATGCAGTCGGACCGAGCCAAACCGGAAACACACACGAGGACAGAGCAACGTGACTTATTCCGCTTCAGAATTACCGGAAATCTTCATGACGGCGCAGAAACTCGTTTCCGAACCCATCGCCGACATCAAGGCGACCCTGCTGCATGAGTTCGCAAGAATCGGACTCGCGGACAAGATCAAGCCCGGACAGACCGTGGCGCTGACGGGCGGGAGCAGGGGCATCGCCAACATGGTGGAGATCATGCGGGAAACGATCGGTTATCTGCGGTCGCTCGGCGCCGAACCGTTCATCATCCCGGCCATGGGTTCCCACGGAGGCGCAACAGCCCAGGGGCAGGTGGAAGTGTTGGCCGAACTCGGCATCACCGAAGCCGCCGTCGGCGCGTCCATCCGGGCCACAATGGAGGTCCGGGAAATCGGCGTAACCGCCGACCGCGGCATCAAGGTCTATATCGATCGGTACGCATGGGAAGCGGACCACGTCGTGCCGATCAACCGGATCAAGCCGCACACCAAGTACAAGGGCGAGCTGGAAAGCGGCCTGTGCAAGATGATCAACATCGGCCTGGGCAAGTATTTCGGCGCCCAGTACTATCATCATTGCGCGCTGGCGGACGGGTTTCCGGAAGTGCTGGAATCGGTATCCACGGTCATTATCCGGGAAAAATCCGTTCCCTTCGGCCTAGCCATCGTCGAGGACGGCTACGACCGAACCGCCGTGCTGGAAGCGATTCCGGGGGAAGAAATCGTCAGCCGTGAAAAGGAACTGCTGGACCTGTCCAAGCGCTACATTCCGCGGCTCCCGTTCAAGGACATCGATTTCCTGGTCGTGGACTGGATGGGCAAGGAAATCAGCGGCGCCGGGATGGATTCCAACGTCACCGGAAGAAACCGGGACATCATGAAACGGTGGTATTCCGACCAGAAGATCAAACGGCTCTTCGTTCGCGACATCACGCCCATCTCCCGCGGCAACGGAGTGGGACTCGGGTTAGCCGATTTCACCACCCAAAGGCTCATCGACCATCTCGACCTGAAAAAAACCTTCATCAACGGAATGTCCACCTGTTATCCGGAAGCCATCATGCTCCCGCCCGCCGTCGGGACCGACAGGGAAGGGCTGGAAGCCTGCATGAACTCCATCGGCCTCTATGAACCCGGCGAGCTTCGGATTGTCTGGATTCGGGACACCGCCCACCTCGAACGGGTGTGTTTGAGCCGGGTGCTGGCGGAGCAGGCCCGGGGCAGGGACGACCTCGAACTGCTGGGCGAGCCGTTCCGTTTTCCCTTCGATGAAGAGGACAACCTTGTTTCGCCGCTATAAGGCGGCCGCTCAGGAGGAAAACTGAAATGCCGGACTTCGCTTATATCAAGAACGGCGACGCACTGCTTTCGCATGGAGTAAAAGGGTTGCGGCAGGCCGCCCTGGACGTGATCGATCACGGAATTCTGGGAGGCGATCCGGGAAGGGGAACGCTGAAGGCGGTTCGTCTCGACGGAAACCGACTGCACGTGGGCACGCTGCAATTCGACCTGGCTTCCATCGACAAAATATACGTGCTCGGTTCCGGCAAAGGGTCGTTCCCCATTGCCGAGGCCCTTGAAAACATCCTGGGCGACCGTATCCATAAAGGGTTTCTGGCGGTGAAAAAGGGGGAAACCCGGCGGCTCAAACGGATCGAGGTGCTGGAGGCCGGACATCCCCTGCCCGATGAAAACAGCATGGATGCAGGCAGGCGCCTCCTGGCACTGGCCGACGAAGCCGGGGAGAACGACCTGGTTTTCCTGGCCATCACCGGCGGCTGTTCGGCCCTGTCCATCTGCCCTCCGGAAGGCGTGACGCTGGCCGAATACCAGCGGTTGACCGATCTCCTCCTGGGCAGCGGGGCGATCATCCGGGACATCAACGCGGTGCGCAAGCACCTGTGCCGCCTCAAGGGCGGGCGCTTCGTCGCACGGGTGCAGCCGGCCATGGCGGTGACGCTCACCCTCGACACGCAGCCCAAGGGGATGCTGTGGCCGGACATGAGCCTGCCGGACCAGTCCACCTTCACGGATGCGCTCAACGTGCTGCATGACCGCGGCATATGGGACCGGACCCCGGCATCGGTAAGGTCGTACCTCAAGGATGGCTTGCAGCATCCCGAATGGGAAACGTTGAAGTCCCTGGGCGACATGAAGGCCTATCTGATCAGCGTGGGCGACCAGATCAAGATGTGCGAAAGCGCGGCCAAACGAGCCGCGGAACTCGGCTACGAACCTCACATCCTCTCCACGAGTATCCAGGGCGAAGCGGCCGACGTGGCGCGCGTGATGGCGGGAATGGCGCGGGAGATCATTCTGCGCGACCGTCCGTTCAAGGCCCCTTGCGCGCTCATTTCCGGCGGGGAAATGACCGTGACCCTGAGCAGCGGGGCGGGCCGGGGCGGGCCGAACCAGGAGTTCGCACTGATGTTCGCCTCGGAAATCGAACCGCTGGAACGCTTTGCCTGCGCGGCGGTGGATTCGGACGGCACGGACGGCCCCACCGACATTGCCGGCGGCGTCAGTGACGGCCGGACCTTTGCGCGAGCAATGGAAGCCGGGGTAAACGTACTGAAATATCTCAAGGAACATGCCAGTTCCGAGCCCCTTGAAGCGATGAACGACCACATCGTCACGGGCCATACCGGCACCAACGTGTTGAACCTGAGAGTCGTGCTGGTGGGACCGAAGGACTGATCTTCGCCGCGTACCAACGTTACCGACAGAACGAAAAGGAGCAGCAGCCTTGCCCGGCAAGATACGATCGATCACGGGAATGGAGATTTTGAGCAGTTCGGGAAAGCCCACGGTACGGGCCACCGTCGAGACGGATGACAACGTACGCGGGACCGCTTCGGTCCCCATCGGGTCTTCCCGGGGAAAGTACGAAGCGCATTACCTGTATGACGGCGGGAAGCGGTTTCAGGGGGCGGGGGTCACCAGGGCCGTGGAAAACGTCAACACGGTCATCGCACCGGCCCTGAAAGGTTTCGACGTTCGCGATCAACGGGCCATCGACGAGGCCATGATCCGGTTGGACGGCACTGAAAACAAATCCGTGCTGGGAGCCAACGGATTGCTCGCCGTGTCCCTGGCTTCGGCCCGTGCCGGCGCCAAGACCTCGGGCGTCCCGCTCTTCCGGTATCTGGGCGGCGGGAAGGGGTGCAAGCTCCCCGTTGCCGCGGCCACGGTGATTGCCGGGGGAAAATTTTCGCCGTCCGAACTGGACTTCGAAGACTACCTGTACGTCATGAACGGTTTCGATTGTTTCATCGACAGCCTGGAGGCGCTGGTCGGCTGCTATTACCGGCTATCCGAAACCATCAGGCAGAAGTACGGCCCCCTGCCGTCCGTGGGGGGAGGTGCCATGGCGCCGCCCTTGCGGAGCAACGAGGAAGCGCTCGACTACATGATGCGGGCCGCGAGCGACCTGGGGGTGGAGGACAAGATCGGCATCGGACTCGACATCGTGGGCGGGGAACTCTGCTTGCCCGATACGGGCCGCTACACCATCAACCACGGTGAATTGTCCGAAGAGGAGTACATCGGCTATCTCGAAAAACTGACCGAAGCCTACCCCATGGACTTCCTGGAGGACGCCTTCGGTGAGGACGATTTCGCCGCTTTCACCCGTTTGACGTCACGCCTCGGCGACAAGGTCACCATCGTGGGCGACGATCTCTTTGTCACCAACAAAAAGCGGTTGGCCGAAGGCATCGAAAAGGGTGCGGGGAACGGGTTGCTGCTGAAGATGAACCAGATCGGGACCCTGACGGAAGCGATGGATGCCGGAAGAACCGCCCTGGACAGCGGATTCGAAGTGATCGTTTCGGTGCGGTCCAGCGACACCAACGACTCCTTCGCCGCGGACCTGGCGGTGGCGCTGCCGGCAGGCGGCATCAAGATCGGATCGCCGGTGAGCGGGGAAAAGATCGCCAAATACAACCGGCTGCTGGACATCGAGGCGTCGCTGAGGGCGTGAACCGGGTTCGGTGGCTTCATGGAACAAATGATTCTTCCGAGGATGCCGGGAAACGTTCTTCCGTGCTGCGGTGTGAAAGTCGCCATTGCAGGAACGCACGTTGGCTCCCTTCGATATCCTCATGATGTGCCCATCGATACCTCGGGGCAGGTTTCTCTCCGCAGGGGCGAACTGATCGGTTTTCGGCCGAGGACATCTTTGACCGTTTGAAGTATCGAAGTTCGAACGGTCCGCTTCGAACACGTGATGGAATGAACGCCGGAGGGGCACGGCATGCCGTACCCTCGGTTTTTCCGTTGTAATATTCATCGGGCTGGATTTTTCCTTTCATTTCTTCAGATTCATCCGTTCGTCTCCTCTGACGACACCCTCCATTCTTTCGACCGTTTTCATGTAACTTTACGGCCTTTTTTTCGAGAAACGGCCCGATTTCCCCGACTTTGTCGTAACGGTAAAACGAAAGTGGTATGCTCTCGGAGCCGTTTATGGCATAAGAAGGATCGTCGCTTCGGGAAAGAAAGGGAATGAGACGTGGAAGATCTACAGAAGTACCGGTTTTCATGGAATCTCTTAGGGAACCTGGAGCAGGGGAGACCCAACCTGGGGCCTTCCACCCGTGTGGAAGTGTACCGGCTCATGCAGTTCTGCATGCGTGACGTACTGGAGCAGGAAGTAGGCACGGAAAAAGCCGACGAGATATTTTACCGGGCGGGCAAACTCGCGGGCATCCAGTTTTACGGGAATGTCCTCGGCAGCGTCGGGGAATTCGACGAATTCGTCGAACTGTTGCAGAGCACGCTCTGGGAGATGGGAATCGGTCTGTTTCGGGTGGAGGAAGCGGACATCCAGAGCGGATCGTTCACCTTCACCGTATCCGAGGACCTGGACTGCTCGGGGCTCCCGGAACTCAAATATGAGATGTGCACCTACGACGAAGGGTTTATCTCCGGGTTGATGGAGTCGTTTGCCGGAAAACAGTTCAAGGTCAAGGAAGTGGACTGCTGGTGCACGGGCGATCGGACCTGCCGGTTCACGGTCAGTCGAATCGATTAGTCGGCTTCGGAAGCTCCCGGCGGCCATGGCGCCGGGGCGGGACGGCGAGGGATGGACGAAGAGAGCCGGTTGATGCTCAGACGGCAAGCCGAAACGGCCATTGCATGCGGCACGCTTGAAGCGTACACGGCCCTTGCGCAAAACCTTGTAACGGTACTTGACGAGGCGCGGGGCGAGCACCCGAAGCCGTCCACCCAAGAGGACGATCTGGCCCGCGCCCTTCAGGTGTTCGAGGATTCCTGGTTCAACAATTCCGCCCCTCCCGACGTTCTGCCGGGTGATCGTGACATTCAAATCCGATTTTCTGACCTGCTGTCGGACCTTCTCGCG
The DNA here is from genome assembly GCA_963826125.1 of uncultured delta proteobacterium. GTDB lineage: Bacteria > Desulfobacterota > Desulfarculia > JACQYL01 > CAWGVV01 > CAWGVV01. The sequence goes on from CAWGVV010000002.1 coordinate 1,455,865, forward strand.
GTGCAGAAGTTTGCACTGGCGATATCCAGAGGCGATCTTTCCCTTTCACTGCGGGCCCGCGGGATGGTGGCCGGCAGTTTCAAGGCCCTGCAGAGCAGCCTGCGCCATCTGACGTGGCAAACCCAGAAGATCGCCCAAGGGGATTTCAATCGGCGGGTCGATTTCATGGGCGATTTTTCCCAGGCTTTCAATTCCATGGTGGAGGGCCTGGCCGAGGCTCGCGACCGGATTCGCCAAGACGCCGAACGGTTGCAGTGCGCCAATGCGGAACTCGCCTCCGAAATCGCGGAGCGCAAACGAACGGAAGAAGACCTGCGCAAGGCGAACGATCTGCTGGAAGAACGGGTCAGGGAGCGTACGGCGGAACTTTCCCGGATCAACGAATCCCTCCGGAAAGAAATCGGGGAGCGCAAGAAGGCCGAGGAAAATCTCACCTCTTCCCTGGTAAAGCTCGAATGGGCCAATCGGGAACTAAATGATTTCGCCTTTATCGCCTCCCACGATCTGCAGGAACCCCTGAGAAAGATACAGCTCCTCGGCGATTGTCTGAAACGGCAGGATGCCGACGGCCTTACCGAAGCGGGATGCTTTCTGCTGGAACGGATGCAGGTATCGGCGGAACGGATGCGAAACCAGATCCGCGCTCTGCTCGATTACGCGCGACTCACTATGAAAGCCGAGCTTTTTCAGCCCGTTGAACTGAACTCAGTGGTCGCCGACGTGGTGGCGGCGTTCACTCTTCGCCTGGAGGCGGAAAAGGGCACGGTCGAGGTGGAGGACCTGCCGACCGTTCAGGGCGACCCCGGCCAGATATCCGTACTTTTCAGGCACCTCATCGACAACGGGCTGCGGTTCCGAGCGGAACGCGATCCGGTCATACGGATCTACCCTGCCGACGGCCAAAGGGACGTGGACGGCGGAGACCGGTGCGTGGTAATTGCCGTCGAGGACAACGGCATCGGTTTCCACGAAAAGTATCTGGACCTGCTCTTCAAACCGTTCCAGCGGCTGCAGAACCATTCGGAATCGTGCGGAATGGGCATGGGACTGACGGTCTGCCGCAAAATTTTGGAACGTCACGGCGGAACCATCACCGCCAGAAGCACGCCTCAGGAGGGATCAACGTTTCTCCTCACCTTCCCCGCCGTCAGCGAGGTGTAGGCGGTTTTCGCCCTGCGGGCGACTGAACCGTTCCCGAGGCATGTATTTTCATGAACGCAGCAAGAGAGTAAACCTCTGGGGAGACGCGATGGAAGTAGTGGGTATTGTGGGAGGCATCGGGCCGGAATCGACCGTCGAATACTACCGCCTTATCGTTTCGTCCTACCTGGCGGGAAGGAAAGACGGCGACTATCCGCGAATCATCATCAACAGCATCAACATGAAGAAGATGCTGGACCTGATCGGCGCGCAGCGGCTGGATGAAGTCACCGGGTATCTGGTCGGGGAAGTAAACAGGCTGGCCGCCGCCGGGGCCGATTTCGGTCTCCTGGCCTCCAACACACCTCATATCGTCTTCGACCGGATACGCAAGTCGTGCTCACTCCCGCTCATCAGCATCGTGGAATGCGCCTGTGCAAAAGCCCGAGATATGGGGTACGACCGCGTGGGGCTCTTCGGAACCCGGTTCACCATGGAGAGCGGTTTTTACCATGCGGTGTTCGCTGAGCATGGCATCGAAGTGATCGTGCCGGAAGGTTCCGACCGTGAGTTCATTCATGAAAAATACATGGGTGAACTGGTGAAGGGGATAATCCGCGATGAAACCAGGAAGCGACTCCTCGACATCGCCGGGGCGCTCCGGAAAAAATATATGATTCAGGGTCTGATACTGGGAGGAACCGAACTTCCCTTGATCCTGAAGGAACCCGATGCTAACGACATACCGTTCCTGGACACGACGAAAATTCATGTCGAAAGCATCCTGAAAAGGCTCTTGAAAACGTAAGGGTCGAGTTTGCCTTGCCTTCGAAGGCGCCCGTCAAACTTCGAAGCGGTTTCCCTTCTCATGGAACATCCCGTCAATCGCGCACCAAACGTTCCGTGAATGCGGCCTCTGTGGTACCATTGGAAATCGTCGTCTCCGGGGAATACCATGATGCGGTCAAGCCGTCCGCCGCGAATCCGCGCGTGGTGCCGTCGCCGTCAGACCCACCCGGCCGCACGCACATTCCACATCCGATGCAGGAGGACACATGAGTACCGATCCCGATGTGCCGACCCTTCAGTACGTTCTGCGAGAGCGAGGGTATTTCGTGAGGCTGTGGGCCCTCATCAAACCCTACTGGTTTTCGGAAGACCGCTGGCCCGGACGCGGCCTGCTTGCTCTGGTGGTGGCCTTGAACCTGGGCGCCGTCTTCCTGAACGTGCTCCTGGCCGAATGGAACCGCCGGTTTTTCAACGCACTGCAGACAAAGAACTATCACGATTTTCTCTACCTGCTTGGCTACTTCACCGTTCTGGCCGCCATCTACATCATTGTGGCGGCTTATGGGCTCTACTTCAATCAGATGCTCCAGATCCGATGGCGGCGTTGGCTCACCGAGCAGTACTACCGGGATTGGCTGCACGATCGTTCCTATTACGTGCTCCAATTGGAAAAATCCAAAGCTGAAAACCCGGAACAGCGTATCCAGGACGACATCGGCATCGTGGCCAATCTGACGTTGAGCCTCAGCATCGGCCTGCTTACCTCCGTGGTCACCCTGGCGTCGTTCCTCATCATGCTGTGGAACCTTTCGGGGAGCTTCACCTTTCATGCTTTCGGAACGGAATGGTCCATCCCGGGATACATGGTGTGGGTGGCCATTATTTATTCGGCCATCGGCTCCGTTGCCACGCATTATGTGGGACGGTCGCTTATTAAAATCAACTTCGACCTGCAGAGATACGACGCTGACTTTCGTTTCCGCATGATTCGCATTCGCGAGAACGCCGAAAGCGTGGCGTTGTACGGTGGGGAATCCGACGAGGAGCAACGGCTGGAATCCTCCTTCGGCCATATCTGGCGGACCTGGTGGAAACTGATGAAGACGCAGAAGCGGCTTACGTTCCTCACCGCGGGCTACGGCCAGATGGCGGTGATCTTTCCGATCCTGGTGGCGGCCCCCCGCTATTTTTCCGGTGCCATCGAACTGGGCGGCCTGACCCAGACCGGTATTGCTTTCGGACAGGTGCAGTCGGCGTTGAGCTGGTTTGTGGACGCCTATCCGAGCATCGCCCAGTGGTCCGCCAGCGTGAACCGCCTCATGGGCTTCGGCGAGGAACTGGTTGAGGCGAAACGGATACAATCGTCGAGCGCGGCCATCGCCGCGGAGCCGACCGTGGAATCCGACCTGGCGGTACGGGACATGAGCATCCGTCTGCCCGACCAGAAGAAAATCCTCGACAACGTTTCGTTCGACATAAAGGCGGGGGACCGCGTGGTGGTGAGCGGCCCGTCCGGCTCGGGGAAGAGCACCTTGTTTCGGGCGCTTGCCGGAATCTGGCCCTACGGGTCCGGCGAGGTCCGCATGCCCAAGGGGCGGCGGGTCCTTTTTCTGCCGCAGAAACCGTATCTGCCCATCGCCACCCTGCGCGAAGTGCTGTGCTATCCGGACAAACCGGGAGGACATGCGGAAGAGGAATTCCGGCAGGCGTTGATCGACGCGCGGCTCTCCCACCTCGTCGATCGTCTGGACGAGGAAACCAACTGGTCCCTGGAATTGTCGGGAGGAGAACAGCAGCGGATCGGTTTCGCCCGGGTGTTCCTCTATCGCCCGGACTGGCTCTTCATGGACGAGGCCACCTCGGCGCTCGACGAACCGACGGAGCGGGACCTTTACGCGCTGGTGCGGGAGAGATTCCCCGGCATGACGTTGATTTCCGTGGCCCATCGAGCGGCCGTGGCCAAGTTCCATGATCGCCGCCTGACCATCGACCCCGAAAGCGCAACCCTGACCAGCACCCCGGTGATCGCGGCCGAAGGGTGACGCCGGACATTGTGCAACGGTGGATCGGACATGACAAAGGCCCGTTGCCGAAGCAACGGGCCTTTATTTATACGCGGTAGTGTTCGCGGGGGTTACTGCCGGCCGGAACCGGATCTGCTGCGCTTGCGCCATTGGTCCGAACGCCGTCGGGCCGCGGCCGGGAGAACCTGGAAGGAAGGCCGCCTGCGCGTTTCCACCACCACGGACCCTTCCCATTCGGTCCGCTCCAACGGACGCCCCAAGGCGCGTTCTATGGCGCAAAGGGCTTCGCAATCGTCCGGACAGACGAAGGTGATGGCGTCTCCTTGGGCGTCGGCGCGAGCCGTGCGGCCGATGCGATGGATGTAGTCATCGGACGTGGAAGGGATGTCGAAATTGATGACGTGAGTGATGCCCGCCACGTCCAGCCCACGGGCCGCCACGTCGGTGGCGACCAGGACGGTGTAGAGTCCCCGCCGGAAACCGTCGATGGCCTGCTGGCGCTGGTTTTGCGAACGGTCACCGTGGATTGCCTTGGCCTTGAAGCCCGCTTTCTGCAGTAACTTGGCGACACGATCCGTACGATGCTTGGTTCGGATGAAGACGAGAGCGGACCGTACCTGCGGTTCGCTGAGAATCCTCGAAAGCAGCCCCATTTTCCCTTCCTGGGCGACGGTATAAATTCCCTGCTTCACTGCGCTGGGAGGGGTAGCGGTGGGGGAAGCCTCGATGCGGACCGGGTTGTTCTGCATGCCGGCCGCCAGTTTGCCCACTTCGGCCGGAAAGGTGGCCGAGAACATCAGCGTCTGACGTTCGGCGGGAAGTACTCCCAGGATGCGTTTGATATCGGGCATGAATCCCATGTCCAGCATCCGGTCGGCCTCGTCCAGTACGAGGATCGACAGGGAATTGAACCGGGCGTTGCCCCGGACGATATGGTCGAGCAACCGGCCGGGGGTCGCCACGACGATTTCCGCTCCCCGGCGCAGCGCCTGGGTCTGCCGGTCGAGGCTCACTCCGCCGTAAACGCAAACCGAACGCAGCTTCAGTGCCCGGGCCAAGGGGTCCAGCACTTGGTGCACCTGCACGGCCAGTTCGCGCGTCGGCGTCAGCACCAGCATGGTGGTTTTTCGGGCGTCGGGCTGGGACAGACGCATCAGGGCCGGAAGCCCGTAGGCCAGCGTCTTGCCGGTGCCCGTCTGCGCGATTGCCACGACGTCGCGTCCTTCCATGGCGGCCGGAATCGCCTTCGCCTGGATGGGCGTGGGCTCGGTGATGTTCTGGGAAGCCAAAAGTTTCAAACATTTGGGATGAATACTCATTTCACTGAATGACAAGATATGACTCTCTTTCTCTCGCTCTGATCCGTTTTCGGAACGAAGATAGAAGAAGGCCGGAACGACTTCGGACGCGAAATACGCGTAAAGCCAGTTCAAAGGCCGATGAAGCCCACAAAAGGGGCGTTATGACGGAGTGGAAATAATCGTTTAGGAGAGAAAATTCACTTCACGCGAGAGCAGGAGAGAAAAGACGCTTCTAATACGAAAAGGGTCAGCGCGCTTCTTGCCGTTCCTTTATTCCTTTCCGGATATGCCGCCGTCTTTCACGTCCGGCATTGAGGATCCCCGTATCTATGCCTTTATAATGCGTTCTCCTCCATTTGTCAATTTATTCGACCTGTCAATGTATTCGAGCGGAGAACGCGACGGCGTAGCGTACCGGACAAACACCGTTCCCTCCGGACCATTTCCTGAGGTACAATGGGGGAGGGAGGAGCACCGCATGAAGAGACGCATCCTTATTTCGGGAGCCGGTATCGCGGGTCTCACCTGCGCCTGGTGGCTGGCCAGATACGGGGAGCGGCCGCTGGTAGTGGAAAAGGCCGGCCGGGAGCGGACCGGCGGGTACATGATGGACTTTTTCGGCAACGGCTGGCTGGTGGCCGAGCGAATGTCCCTTCTGGACCGCATTCGAGCCGTTCGTTACCCGATCAGCAACATGCAGTTCGTGAACGAATCGGGCCGACCGTTTTTCGGGGTGCCCATCGAACGATTGCGGCGGGGATTCGACCGCCGCTACACCTTCCTGCTGCGGTCGGACCTGGAGCACATACTGCTCCGTGCCGCCGAAGGGGAGCGAGTGGATATCCGCTACGATACCTCCATCACGAACATTGAAGAGAACGCGGGCAGGCGCCCGGTGGCGACCTTCTCCGACGGGACCGAAGACCGATTCGACGTGGTGATCGGAGCGGACGGCGTTCATTCCAACGTGCGCCATCTGGCATTCGGCCCGGAATCCCGCTTCAGCCGGTTCCTGGGCTACGCCGTGGCCGCGTTCCGTGCTCCGAACCGCTACCCGGTCGGACAAAGTTTCAAAATCTATCAGGAGCCGGATCGACAGGCAGGCTTCTACCCTCTTTCCGCCGAAACCATGGATGCGGTGTTCGTTTTTCGTCTTCCCGACAAATCGGAAGCTACCGGGAGAACGGCAAAGGAGGTGCTGGCCGAACATTATCGTGGGGCCGGATGGATCGTCGAGGAGGTGATTGCGTCCACGCCGGATGAGAACATCACGTTTTTCGACATGCTCGATCAGATCGTGCTTCCCCACTGGAGTAGGGGAAGGGTCGTGCTCACGGGCGACGCCTGCGCCTGCCTCACGCTTATTGCCGGACAGGGAGCATCCATGGCCATGCTCGAATCGTACCTGCTGGCGCGGTTTCTTCGCCGTTCTCCGGACGATCCGGCATCCGCATTCCGGCAGTACGAAGCATTGCTGAAGCCCGACATCGAAAAACGGCAACATCGGGCCGAAATATTTGCGAAACGTTTCATCCCTTTGACCCGGGCGGGCGTGATCAGGCGAAGGTGGTTCACACGGGTCGCCATGAGCGGATTGTTCGTTCCCCTGACGGCCCGGTATTTCACCGGCAAACGTTTCCTCAACGGCAATGACGATTCGCCGTCGAGCGGCCTGTGATCCCGGCCTTGCGATTGACGAGCGAGATATCTCGTTTGATTGAATCGGCGGGGAAGGCGCGCGACTGACTCTAAACCCCAAGATACGCTCTCTTCACGTCTTCATTGTTCATCAGGTCGGATGTCCTGCCCTGCAGGGCCACTTCGCCACGTTCAACTACGTAGCCGTAGGTTGCGAGCATCATTCCGAGCCGTGCGTTTTGCTCCACCAGGACTACGGTGATACCGTCACGGTTGATCGCTTTTATAATCTCCGCCAGGTGTTGGCGCAACAAGGGACTCAGTCCGAAGGAAGGCTCGTCGAAGAGAAGCATCTCCGGCTCAGCCATCAAACCGCGGGCGATGGCAACCATCTGCTGCTGTCCGCCGCTCAGCTCTCTGGCTTTCGCATTCAGCCTGCTCTGTAAAACGGGAAAAAGGACCAGCGTCTTCTTCAGTGACGCCTGTATTGCTTTCTTGTCTTTCCGCAGATAGGCTCCTATCAGCAAATTTTCCTTGACCGTTAAAAGCGGAAACAGTTTTCTTCCCTCGGGAACCTGGATAACACCATTTGAGGCGATCTTTGCCGGTGTCAGTTCGCTGATTTTCTCTCCTCTATAGAGAATCTCCCCTTTCTTCACTTTCACGATTCCGCTGACGGCATTGAGGGTGGATGACTTGCCGGCTCCGTTTGAGCCCAGGAGAGCGACAAAATCTCCTTTTTCCACCAATAGAGACAGGTTTCTTACTGCTGCAATTTTGCCGTAATAAACCCATATATTTTTCAGTTCCAGCATTGGTTATATCGTCTCCGTGCCCAGATAAGCCTCAATAACCTCCTGTTGATTCATCACTTCCTCGGGCTTTCCCTCGGCGATTTTTATGCCGAAGTTCAGAACCACCACCCGAGTGGCCACATTCATGAGCACTTTCATGTTGTGCTCGACCAGCAAAATAGTGACGCCCTGTTCGCTGATCTTCCTGATATTTTCAACTACGAACAAGGATTCTTCATGGTTCATACCCGTGGTCGGCTCGTCAAGGAGAAGCATTTTAGGCTTGGCGGTAAGAGCCATGGCAATCCCCAACATCCTCTGGTGGCCATGGGAAAGTCCCGCAGCGGGCGAGGAAGCATAGCTGTCTGGAGGTTTCCGCGTGCGTTTTCATCGCGGCCGTTGGAAACTGCCCGAGGCAGGTGTTCCCGGATCATTCGAATGGCCTGCATGGCCTGACCGTCGCAGATGGGTTGGGCCATGGTGCTGGTCATGGCCTCGACGGCATGGGTCATGGCATCCATGGCCGTGGTAGCGGTCAAGGCGGGGGGCAGGGTCATGGTAAAGCGGGGATCGAGAATGGCCGTGTTGGGCATGATGCGCGTGTCCACGATATAGACCTTGCGACCGGCCGTCTTGCTCTTGATGACGGCCACGTTGGTAACCTCACTCCCGGTTCCCGAGGTGGTGGGAACCACAATATGCGGCGTCTGCGGCTCCTGCAGCCGGAAGAGGGCGATATGGTCGTTGGCCCGGCCGCCGTTCTTCAGTGTCACGCAAACCGCTTTCGCCGTGTCTATTACGCTGCCGCCCCCTACGCTGACGATGCCGTCGGCCTGGAGACTCCGGGCCACGGCCACGGCGGCATCCACCGTGTCCAGGTCGGTGTCCTGAGCGATATTGTCGAACACGCCCACACAGAAATCCACCAGGGCGTCCTGCACCAGTTGGGCAAGGCCCGCCTTTCTCACTCCCGGGTCGGTGAGGATCAGCGCTCTGCGGCATCCCAGGTTGACCATCTCCTTGTAGATGGAAGCCAGGCAGCCGTGGCCCGAAATGATATTGGTGGGGCAGTTGTACTGAACGGATGCGATCCTGGTCCGATCCGACAGAATGGCCATGCTGAAATTGCTTTCCGTGGCGGGAAAGGAATTCACGTGCATTCTCTTGACTTGGGTGTACTCGGAAAGACCGCTGTGGCCGAGTTCCCGGCCCACGCCGGATTGCTTGTACCCGCCGAAGGGACAGAAGTCGCCGAAGGCGTGGTAGTTATTGATCCAGACTGTTCCGGTCTTGATTTTCCGTGCCAACCGTTCTGCCCGGGCCGTGTTGCTGGAAAAGATCCCGCCTCCGAGCCCATAGATGGAATCGTTGGCGATGGCGGCGGCTTCTTCGTCACCGTCGAAGGGGATCACGCACACCACCGGCCCGAAGATTTCCTCCCGGGCGATGCGCATCCGGTTGTTCACGCCGGTGAAGATCGTAGGCGCATAGTAGAAGCCGCGCTTCATTCCCTGCACTTCCACGCGTTTCCCGCCGGTGAGGAGTTCCGCCCCTTCCTCCCTGCCCAGGGACACGTACTTTTCGGTGGTGGCTAGCTGTGTCTCATTGACCAAAGGCCCCAAATGGGTTGAGGGTTGAAGCTGATATCCGATGCGGAGGTTCTCCGTACGTGTCTTCATCCGGTCGACGAATTCTTCGTAGATTCGCGACGAAACCAGCACCCTGGTGCCCGATTCGCAGATTTGGCCCTGGTGGAAAAAGGTGCCGAAAACCGCTCCGTTTACCGCTAGATCCATGTCGGCATCGTCGAGGATGATGTTGGCCGACTTGCCACCCAACTCCAGCGTCACCTTCTTTACCGAATCGGCCGCCAGTTTCATGATCTCCCGGCCCACAACGGTGCTGCCGGTAAAGGAAATCTTGTCCACATCGGGATGGGTGCAGAGGATTTTTCCCAACTCCTCGCCCGATCCGGTCAGGATGTTGATGACCCCCTTGGGGATTCCTGCGGCCTTTGCGGCCTCTCCCATGATCAGGGCGCTGAGCGGCGTGGAGGAAGCCGGCTTGAGCACCACGGTATTGCCCATGACAATGGCCTGGGCGATCTTCCAGCAGGCCATGCTCAACGGAAAGTTCCAGGGAATGATACCCACGCATACACCCACCGGCTCTCTTCGGATGAAGTCGCGTCCTGGAGCGAAGACGTTTCCGGCATAGGGGATCTCTTCTTCCCAGGGGAAGCCGGTAGCAGCATAGTAGGCCAGGTTCCGCAGCAATTGTGAGCCGAGCATCCCCCAGTATTTGGTCAATCCGATGACCTGGCCGGCATCCATGGCCTCGGTGATCGCCAGACGCAGGGACTGCTGGGTGATCTGGTCCGCAAAGTCGTAAATCTTCTGCGCTCTGGCTTCAGGCGCGAGGCCGCTCCAATCCCCCCTGTCGAAGGCATGCCTTGCCGCTTCAATGGCCGCCTCCGCAGGCCGGCGCAATGGAAAAGGAGCACGTTTGCATCTACTCCTTCACCCGAACGTATGGGGAGATGTTGCCGGCCAGGGAGTTCATCGGCCATCTGCAAAAAGCGATTCGAATGATTAAGGCTGCGGCAGGACAAAATCTGTTGGAAAGAGACGACAGGGAATTCATTGAGGAGGACGTTGGTCGATCATCTCTCCTCCTGACCTTGAATTTCTGACGGATGTCCGGTCTGCAGAGATATCACGTCAACGGCGATTACCCTCGGGGGACGGCGGTTCCGAATCCGGAGAGTAAGCGCGGCGACGCGCCCTCATGGATCCATGTGTGACGAAGGCCGCCGGCGGGGAAGGTCTAGCCGGGAGTGTTGCCTTCCTTTCCCTCCATGTAGGGTTTATATTGCGAGTCCAGGGCCACGATGTGATGTAGCCACCAGTCTTTCAGGAACGACAGGGCATCCCTCGCGACCTCGTCCTTGAGGCATGCACTGCTTTTCCGTAACGAGTTCGTCTTCTGCACCATTTGGGTATGAAGGGACTTCTGGTGGGGGGTACCGGGATACTGGAGCTTATCCATCAACTCTTCTTCCCGGCGGAAATGTGACTCGGTGTATTCGGACAAACGGTCTAGTATTTCGTTAAGTCGGGCCCGGGCCGACTTTTCCTGAATGGCAACGTAGAGATCGTTTATGATTGAGACGATCGCCTTATGATGGTCGTCGAGTTCACGGTTTCCCACGCTGTAATTGTCATTCCATACGATGAATTGGGCTGGAGACATTTCCTGCGTTCCTTGGGCGGAATATTGATTCATCTTCCATCGGTGACGAGTGCCAGTGAATAGCAATAAATGCTATCCCTTTGATTGGTCAACTACTAAATGCAGGTGGAGGGGGTGGAGAAATTTTTCCCCGCCGTCGAAAAACAGCGGGACGTTCGCGGGGCTCGAACGAGCATCCGAGCCCCGACCGAGGGGATACTCAGGGCTCGATCCTGCTGCCGAGCACCTGCAGAAATTTCCGCATCCATTCCGGATGCCCGGGCCAGGCCGCCGCGGTGACCAGATTGCCGTCCACGATGGCGTTGGAGAGGCTGTCGTTCAGTTCGCCCCAGGTGGCTCCCCCGTTCACCACGTCCGGCTTCACCGCCGGATAGGCGATCATACATTTGCCCTTCACGACGCCCGCCGCCGCCAGGATCTGCTGGCCGTGGCAAACGGAGGCGATGGGCTTTTTGGCGTCGGCGAAATGCCGGACGATTTCCAGCACCCGCGCATTCAGCCGGATGTATTCCGGCGCGCGGCCCCCGGGGATCACAAGCGCATCGTAGGTTTCGGGTTTTACCTCGTCGAAGGTAGCCGTGATGGCGAAATTGTGTCCGGGTTTTTCACTGTAGGTCTGCTGTCCCTCGAAGTCGTGCACGGCCGTTTTGACCGTGTCTCCCGCTTTCTTGTCCGGGCAGACGGTGTGCACCGTATGGCCCACCATGGTGAGGATCTGATAGGGAACCATGGCTTCGTAATCTTCCACGAAGTCGCCCACCAGCATGAGGATCTTTTTTACCGACACTTCCGTTCCTCCCTCTTGTACAATTGTGAGTAAACTTCCTTTGCGACTCGAACGACAGTATACCACAATTTGCGGCAGGCGAGAGGACGCCAGTTGCAGGGGGGAACGCCGGAGTGCTCCGTCATTCGCCTTGGAGGATTTTTCGCAGAATTCCGGCCAACTTCTTCATTTCCAGCGGTTTCATGACGAATTCCCGTATCCCCATGGCCCGTGCCGTGTCCCCGTCGATCAACTCGTTGTATCCCGTGCAGAGGATGATGGGCATGTCGGGGCGCACGTTCAGGATTTGCATTGCCAGATCGGAACCGAGGATGCCCGGCATGGTCTGGTCGGTGATGACGAGATCGAACCGCAGGGGGTCGGCCAAAAACAGGTTGAGCGCTTCCGCGCCGCCCACGACGCCGGTTGCCGTATACCCCAGATGCTCCAACATGGCCGTCCCCATGCTCACCAACTGCTCTTCGTCATCCACGAGCAGTACCTTTCCGCTTCCCGACGGGAGCGGTTCTTCCGTTTCGCTCGATTCCGCCGCGGGCGTTTTAGTGATGGGCAGGTACACCGTGAAGGTGGAACCCTTTCCCGGCGCACTCGTCACCGTCACGTCGCCCCCCAACCCCTTCACGATGCCGTGCACCACGGAGAGTCCGAGGCCGGTGCCTTCGCCCAGCTTTTTCGTCGTGAAGTAGGGTTCGAATATTCTGGCCATGACGTCGGGGGGCATGCCGTGCCCCGTATCGCTCACCTCAAGCTTGAAGTAACGACCGGGCGCCATGTGCGACGCGACTTCGGCGTCGCCTGTTTCCAGTTCGGTTTCGGAGAGGGATATCCCCAGAACCCCCCCGGTTTCGCGCATGGCGTGCGCGGCGTTGGCGCACAGATTCAACAGCACCTGATGGATCTGGGTGGGGTTCGCCTCTACGCACTCCGTACTCCGTGCAATGTCGGAACGTATCTCGATGGAGGCGGGAAGCGAACCCCGGAGAAGTTTCATCGCTTCCCGGATGAGGGGACTCATTTGTATGGACACGTTTCCCTGGTCGCTTTTTCTGCTGAAGGCCAGAATCTGGTTGATCAGGTCCTTGGCTCTCAGGCCGGCAGTCAGGACCTGTTCCAGTTTGCTTTTGGTCTTTGTTCCTTCGGGAAGGTCGAGGATGCTCAGTTCCGTGTATCCGATGATTACCGAAAGAATATTGTTGAAATCGTGTGCGATGCCGCCCGCCAGCGTTCCGATGGCCTCCATCTTCCGGGCGTGCTGCAACTGGGCTTCCAGACGACGTTTCTCTTCCTCGGATTTCTTGAGTTCCGTTATGTCCGTGGATGCATTGATAAGGCATGTTTTGCCCTCCAATTCTATCACGTCGGCAGACCAGAGGACAAACCGGATGTCGCCGTTTCGCATTCGGAACTTGGCTTCCCGATCCCTGAACCCTCCCTGTTCTCGGGCAATTTTGACCAACTGCTCCCGATCCTGTAGGGTAATTGTTCCCAGATCGGGGGCCGATCTCCCCAGCAGCTCTTCCAGGGCATACCCGGAAGCCGTGCAAAATGCCTCGTTCACCGCAAGGAACGTCCCCTCTTCCAAGGTAGTAACCGCGAGCCATCCCGGGCTGGTCCTGAACATTTTGGACCACTTTTCCTCGGAAAGGCGCAGCGCTTCCTCGGCCCGTTTCCGCTCGGTGATGTCGTTGAACACGGAAATCAGGCAGGGCTTCCGGTCCAATTCGACGATCTCCGCCGACCAGGACGCTGTTCGTACCTCTCCCGACCGCTTACGAAAAGGTAGTTCGAAATCCTGGAGACGCCCGTTTTCCCTCAAGACCTGCACCGCCCTCCGCCGGTCTTCGGGGTTCGCCCATATGGAGAGATCGTTGACGGAACGACCGACCGATTCTTCACGCGTGTATCCTGTGGAGAGAGTGAAGGCGTCGTTCACGTCGATGTAGACCCCGCCCTCCAAGGTAGTGATGGTGATCGCCATGGGACTCACCCTGAAAACCTGCGCAAACCGCTCCTCGCTGATTCGCAGGGCCTCCTGCATGGCATGTCGTTCTGTCAGGTCCACTCCGGTACAGATGACGTACTCCACCGCTCCGGTGTCATCGGTGAGCGTGCTGTTGGTCCAATCGATGAGCCGTTGAAAGCCGCTCTTGTCCACCCAATGATTCCGGAAGTGGCTCTTCAGCGCCCCCCCTTCGCAGGCGACTTCAAGTGCCCTCTTCACCGGCTCGATCTCTTCCCGAGGCAAAAGGATGTCCCAGATGGGGACGTTCTTCACCTCTTTGAACAGGTAGCCCGTGGCCCGCTCGCATTCCTTATTGAAACGGACGATACGTCCCTTGCGGTCCACCACCACCACCAGCGCTCCCACCGTGTCCAGGATTGCCGCGAGAAGCCTGCGTTCCTTTTCCCCTCGCTGTTCCAGGAGTTTGCGACGGGTGTCGTCGATGATGAACCCCTCGGCGCCGATTATTTCTCCGTCACGATATACGGCGTGGGCCGAGCACGTATGGTAGCCGGTGGTGCCGTCCCGGTGCAGGTGCCGGCACTCCTTGGTGGGGATGGATTCTCCCCGCAGAAGGGTGTTCATGGTGTGGCGAATCCGATCCCGGTCCTCTCGCGGGTGCATTTCGAGGAAGTGGCTGCCGACCGCCTCTTCACGGTGTTCATATCCATGAATGGCCAGCCAGGAGGTATTGATTTCCCGGATGAAACCCTGCGTATCGATAAAAAAATATCCGGCCCCGGCCTCGTCGATGATCGCCCGGTGCCGCCGCTCGCTTTCCCGTAGTCTTGCCTCCGCTTCAACCGTGTATACAGCTGTTTCGACGGCGCATCGTATTTCGGTTTCACCGAACGGAAGCGTGAGGCAACCGCACGGACCGGCGAGTTCTTTCGCCTTCAGCAGGACATCGTCCCGGAGAGGTACCACAAAAACGACGGGAATGTGCAACTCGTCCCGGATGCGGCTGGCCGTCGCGAGCAGTTCCGGCCCGGCGTCGGACGTGATTTCCATGAGCACCACGTCGGGCGATACCTTTCTCGCCAGATCAATTGCCTCGTCGCCCCAGTCGGAGATGCCGCAGACGGAATACGTCGTTTTTTCGAGTATCGACTCGATCGAATTTCCGGTGGGATGCTTGCGAACGATTAAGATGCGTTCTCCCGACACGGACGTACTCCTCTTTTAAATATGGGCGTTGTACATGCCGATTAATAAAAATACTGGTTCTCGTCCCCGTTCAGACGTTCGTTCTTTACTTTATAAGCTGTGTCGATGAAATTGGAAAGATATTTTCTCGTGGAGGAAAGCAAAGACGAACAATCGAGAGGCCATGGAGGGCTACGAGAGGGACATTCCGGCGGTCGCGGTACGTCGTTCCGGCCGGACTTCAACCCGCCGCGCAAGTCGTGCGAACCGTCGGGCCCGGCGGGTTTTGAGCGACGCTTGCCGCGTGGTTAATACGCAAAGGGCTCCTTTTCCCGTATCTCGAAGATATGGGGAGAGGAGTGGGGATCCGTCGGTTCCACCTTTTCCGGCACGAACACGTACTCGGGTTGCAGAGCGGTGAAAACGGTCCCCTTGGTCTGCACCGCGGCCTGAAACTCCTTGCCGGTGGTCTGTTGTTTCAGTGTTCCGTAGACCTGCGCCCATTGGCCGTCTTGAAGCGATTTCACCTCGGCGTAGGGAACGCGGAACCCCAGCGCAACCGAGTCGGCCAGGCAACAGAAGATCGTCGAACGGACCAGGGCAAAGCTCCCGTCGGCATCCATTTCGGAGTTTCTTTTCACGATTCCCCGGGTCACATACCGCCCACCGAGTTCTTTCGGGTCGTCCCGCTCGATGAGCGCCTGCAGCTCCGCGGGATTGATTTTGATGTAGTGGTGCCCCTGCCATTCGATTTCCGGTTGAGCGTCTTCTTCGGTCGGCGCCCGGAGGGAGGCCACGCTCTCGGGGGAAACCAGAACGGCGTTATTGACGGCAACGAGCATGCCGATGAAGATGAGGAAGATGACGATCCGCGATATCCCCGGACGAGACGGCGGCCTCAGGAACGTGGCTCCGCCCACCACCGCCAGGACCGCTCCCGTGATTGCCGTGAGCAGTTTGAATTTCGGGTTCATGAACGAAGTGTAGTCGCCCACGAACACCAGCAGCAGCATGAATGCCGCCATCGCCAGAATGATCAGACCTTCCAGTATCGTTGCGGCTCTGTTCATGTTTCACCCGAGATAGCGGCCAAGCAGTACGGAGAGGACAAAAATGATCAGCGTGGGCATCACCAGAACGAGAGTGACTACCCTTCGATGGAACACCGCTCCGTACATGGCCATGAGTTTTAAGTCCACCATGGGGCCTATGGAAATGAACGAAAGTTTGGCCGCGGCGGGAAAGGTGCCAAAGGAGGCCGCCACAAAGGCATCCGCTTCCGAACAGACGGAAAACAGCACGGCCAGCAGCATCATTGCCCCCACGGAGAGCAGGGGATCGTTTTCGAGCAGCATGAAAACGTCGAACGGCAGGAGCAGCTTGAACAGCGCGGACGCCGTCGCGCCCAAAACCAGGTACTTGCCCATCTCCAGAAATTCGCTCGAAGTGTGCATGAGAACGGCCATGATCGCTGACTGCGAGCCGTGATTGTGGCCTTCGTGGCCGCATCCCGCCGCGCAATCGGGTCCGTGCTCGTGGGCTAACGCCATGGGCAGCGCTTCATCGTTGGCGGGAGCCTTTCGGAGCACCTTCGTGGGGTCCATACGGGCCAATATGAGCCCCACCACGATGGCGGGGACCATGGACATCAATACCCGCCCCACCACAAACCATACGCTCCCCCGGAACGCCACCAGCGTTGAGGCGAGCACGATGGGATTGATGCTGGGGGCCGCCAGCATGTAGGTAATGGCCACGTGAGGCTTTACGCCTTTCTTGAGCAGCCGCAGCACCACGGGGACCACTCCGCACTCGCAGGTGGGCAGGAGAAACCCGGCGCCGAGCCCGAACAGGACACCCTTGACCGTTCCCGACGGAACGAACCGCGCAATGCGTTCCTGCGATACGTAGAGTTCCAGAATTGAGCCCAGCAGGGAGCCCAGCAGGAGGAAGGGTGCGCCTTCGAGCACCACGGCCACAATGAGGGATACCACTATTCGAATGTCTGGTAGAAAAGCCATTTGTCACGTCTCGGTCGGTTGGTAAGAGATGCAAGAAGTGCTTCTAACAACTCCATCGGGTGGAGGCAAGCACTTGTGCGCCGGCTGGGTGGAACGTCCGGTTCGTGCCCTACTCACCTATGATTGACAATCATCACTCATTGGCCTCGGCGTCACGGAGACCTGAGAAACCGTGCTCTCATGGAGCATCACGTAGGGGCGCAGCGGAGAATCTCCTCATGCTTGCCATGCGGAACGAGGAGTTCTCACCGCGAGGGGAACACCTCCGCCGCTTAAGCCGAACTCGACGACTATGGTCGGATTACAAACGATCGTTTTGGCGGAAACGCTCTTGTGGAAAACGCTGGATTTATAATTGACAATCATCACTCACGATTCTCCACTTGCATCGATGGCGGCGCGCGGAGAGTAGTCTTCGCAGTGGGTAAAGCCACCCTGATACTTTCGGCTATAGAAACCCAAAAGCGAGGGAGAACGTCTTGCGAGATATCGTTAAGGCGCGGAGACCTCCCCCCACAGTTAATTCAAGATTTACGCTCACCTGTTATCCTTCAGCTGCTTGGGCAGCCATGGGTGTATAATTGACAATCATCACTCATTTATCATCCGCTGCCATTGCATCTGGAAAACCGTGCCGTCATGTGAGGGAAGCCATTTTTGCTTTCTGTTCATAAAGAAACGATATGCTACACTCTCCAGACCATGAGACTGAACAGGCTGCACGAAAGTGTTTACCATATCCCGTACACGGGGTTACCTCCTCTTCGGTTGTACATCGCAGTTTGGGGAAAGTTGTCGATTTATGATTTATAATTGACAACCATCACTCATGCGGGCCTCCGGTGCTGCCGGCGTGACAGGGAATGTGAATCTTCGGCGGGAGTGAAACCCATCCCCGGATGATTGAAGTGTCTCAGCGGGCGATGGAGAAGTCCTGCGAAAGAGCGTTGAAAGCATAGCGGGATCCTCTTACCGATATGACTGACTCTTTTCGATTACTTTTCCTTCCAACTCGGTAATGCTGGATTTATAATTGACAATTATCACTCATATCCATCGAAACCTCATAGCGGCGCGGGGAATCTTGCCGCCATGGGAGAGGAAGCCATCGGTGCTTTTCTTTTCGATACGATATCCCACACTTTCCATTCTGTTACCTATGCCCTCCAAGAACGAGCGGGTTGCACGAAAGTGTTTACCATGTCCCCGTACAAAAGGTTTACCGCCTCCCCTGGTCTGTCCCCATTGTGGATAGCGCTATAGATACGCAATTGACAATCATCACTCATGTGGTCCTCCAGTGCTGCCGGCGGAACAGGTGATGTGAATATTCGCGGAGTGAGTCTACTCCCGGATGCTTGAAGCGTCTCAGTGGGCGACGGAGAAAGTCCTGCGAAAATAGCGTTGAAGGGGGTAAGGGGATCCTCTCAACTATTACGAACTGACTCTCTTGATTACTTTTCCCTTCTACTCGGTGTAACGCTGGATTTATAATTGACAATTATTAATATGCAATACCGGCAGCTGCGCGAGGAGCATGCTTTACCGATCAAGTCTCCGCAATGTGGATTTGGGCGGCGTCATGTTTGATGGTTCACGCGACGTGCGGGCGCGGATATCCCCGAAGGTCCGGCACCAATTTCACACGGGGATCTTCACTGGTTGATCTGACCGTCATGGAGTTTGTCCGGGCGGGAAAAACTCTTGACAAAAATGCAACTCAGTTGCATTTTTAACGCGAGAAAGATCTGTATATTTTTACCATCGGAGGTGGTGCATGAAACGGTTTATGCCGTTGTTTTTGTTGCTCCTGTTGGTCCAGGCGTACGGCGTATCGGCCGAGCCGTTGAAGGTGTTCGTCAGCATTGCGCCGCAGAAATATTTCGTGGAACGGATCGGCGGCGATGAAGTGGACGTGCGGGTGATGGTCGCGCCGGGAGCCAATCCGCACAACTATGAGCCAAAACCGAGCCAGATGACCGGCTTGGCACAAACCAGTATCTACTTTTCCATCGGAGTGCCGTTCGAACAGGTTTGGCTGCCCCGATTTCTCGGGATCAACAAGAACATGAAGGTCGTGGCCACCGATCAGGGCATCCGGAAAATTCCCATGGCCGAGCATGACGATGGAGACGAAGAGGGAGGGAGCGATGCGGCACATTCGGAATCCGCGGCGTCGGAAGAAGAGGAACACGACCACGGGGGCATGGACCCCCACATCTGGCTTTCTCCCCCCCTGGTGAAGGTGCAGGCCAAGAACATTCTTCAGGGGCTCGTGCAGGCGCGGCCGGAATCCGCCACAACGTTTGAGAAGAACTACCGCTCGTTTCTCCAGGAACTCGGCGAACTCGATGCCCGCATACGGAACATCCTCGCGGACCGGCAGGGAAACCGTTTCATCGTGTTCCACCCCTCCTGGGGATATTTCGCCGAGGCCTACGACCTGGAAGAAACGCCCATCGAACTCGAGGGGAAGGAACCCACTCCGGCGGAGCTGGCGGAGTTGATCGGAGAGGCGCAGGAACTGGAGATCAAAGTGATTTTCGTCCAGCCGCAGTTCTCGCGCAAGAGCGCGGAAACTATTGCCCGGTCCATCGGCGGCCGCGTGGTGGTGGCGGACCCGCTGGCAGCGGATTGGGCGAACAACCTGCTGAAGGTGGCAAAGGAGTTTCGAGAGGCGGCCAAATGACCTTTTTCGAGCAACCGGAGGAAGCGACGGTGTGCAAGAAATGCGACAGTGCAACCGTGCTGCGTGAAGCGGGGCTCAGGAAAACGCGCAAGCGGCTGCTGGTGTTCGACACGTTGACCCGTTCCAGAAGGCCGCTCAGCGCCCAGGAGATCGTCGACGCCTTGGCCGGGCTGGACCTCAACCGGGTCACCATCTACCGCATTCTGGACCAGTTCGTGGCCGGAGGCATCGTTTATCGTCTGGCGGCCCCCGACCGGGTGGACCGCTACTGTCCGGCCGGAAAGGTCCATCACCCTCCCCATGCCCATTTCTATTGTACGTCATGCGGCCGGATGACATGCCTGGACTGTCCTTACGTGGCGACCGAATCCTTGACGGACGTGGAGTGCGGGCGGGTGGATACCGTGCAGGTCCTGCTGGACGGGATATGCAAGGGGTGTCTGGAGCGCGGCAGGCACTGACACGGTATCCGTTGCGCGGCCCGGGAAAACCTGTTAGCATCCCGCCCATAGTTGCACCGAAACGATTCTCGGG
Source organism: uncultured delta proteobacterium (assembly GCA_963826125.1). GTDB lineage: Bacteria > Desulfobacterota > Desulfarculia > JACQYL01 > CAWGVV01 > CAWGVV01. The sequence continues at coordinate 1,475,982 of CAWGVV010000002.1, forward strand.
GAAAGAACCAATCAGTGCCCGGTTACCAATGGAAAAAGAGCATGCTTCCCGAACGGCGGGGGAGCGGGGCCAAAGTCGGCGGCCGAGCCTCCACGGCGACACTCCTGTGCCTCGGCGCTCTTCTCCTGCAGGTATTCCTGCCCCTCGTCCACTTCACCACCGTTCACGTTCAGGAGAGTCATGCTCTTCGGAACGTCATCCGCACGGCGCATTTCGCCGGATCACCCGCATCGCAACTGACGACGGACAATCCCGGGATTCCCTGCGGCCACCACCACAATCCCGATTCATGCCCCGTCTGCCAAGCCATTTTCAATGCGCAGCATTTCCTCGACGGGTCACATGTGGACGGCTCCCAGCCGTTCCTGCCCGTAAGGTCCGTTTCCCTTGAAAACACTCCTCCGTACGTCGCCGGCGATTTGCTGGCCCCCGGCAATCCCCGATCGCCTCCCCGCATGAGCTGATGTCTCACCTCGCAAGGTAGAACGCAGGGCTCGTCGCCCGTCGTCCGGAAGCCGGACGGCACGGACGCGTGCGCGGTCGAGCACCTTTGCGGAGCGGACTTCGTTCCGCAACCGTGCCGTTGATCTTACGTCAATTTTCATCGATCCACCGGGATCGTCGGCGTAGTGTTGCAGCTTTTCCCCAGGGGAGGAAGAAAGGATGAAGAAGAATTGGTTCCCGGCCGTTTTGGCGGCCTTTACCATAGTCTTAGCCGGCGTCGGACCCGTTCGGGCGGACGAGGACGTCACGCTGGAGGCACTGAAGAAACAAATGCGGCAGATGCAGGAACAGATGCAATCGTTGCAGCACAAAATCGAAAAACTCGAAGCCCGGAAGCAGGCTGCCCCGCCTGCGGCCGCGCCGTCATCCGCCCCCGCCGAAGGTGTTTCCAAGCAGGAATGGAAGCAGTTGAACGAGAAGGTGGACCGGGTGGCCGAGGCGCAAAGGAAGGTCCTACCCAGCGAGTTCAACCCGGCCATCGGGGTGGTGGGCGAGACGATATTTTCCTATCGTTCCAAGGACTCCAAGGATACCGGGAGCGAACGGCCCGGCGGTTTCGACGTGTTTCAGCGTTCCTTGGAGTTGAACCTCTCCGCGTCGGTGGACCCGTTTGCGCGCGGATACGTGGTGATCAACGCGGAAGCGGACCCGATCACCGGAGAAGCGGACGCCAGCGTTGAGGAAGCCTCCATCCTCACCACTTCACTGCCCTGGAACCTGACCGTTCAGGGGGGGAGGTTCTTCGGCGAATTCGGACGGTTGGCCTACATTCACGACCATGAGCTTCCCTTCGTCAACCGCCCCCTGGTCCTGGACGAGTTCGTCGGCGGGGAATCCAAGACCGACGGCCTGCAAATCAACTGGCTGCTGCCGCTGAAGCACTACGTGAGCCTCACCGTGGGCGCGGGCGACCAGTTCGGCGACACGCCGAACGGAGTGGGGGGGTTCCGCAACTTCAACGGACTGAACTTCTGGGGGCGGCTCTCCAGTTCTTTCGACCTGGCGCCCGACTGGCAGGCGGAAACCGGCTTGTCGGCCCTTTTGAACCCCAAAACGGACGGTCGCGGTGACCCGTTTGAGCTTGCCGACGGCAGCACGCTCACCGAACGCAAGCGTCGAATGGCGGGCCTGGACTTCTCCCTGAGGTATCTCCCCTTGAGGAACAACCAGTTCCGCAGCCTGACCTGGGGCACGGAAATTCTTTACAGCGACAATGAATATCGCGTTGCCCCCGACGGGAATCCCGACGTGCCCGGCTCCGACCGTTCGGTTGACGCCTGGGGGGGATACTCCTATCTGGCCTATCGGTACGATCGTTCCTGGACCTTCGGATTTCTCTTCGATTATGCGGAGAACCCACAGGACGATTCGGAGAAGACCTATGCCTATTCGCCGTACGTCACGCTGGCCCTCAGCCACTGGAACCAGTTGCGCCTGCAGTATACGCATACGGCGCGGGACGGATCGTCCGACCTGAAGGATGACGACGCCGTCTACCTGCAGTGGACCTGGATCATCGGCTCGCACTCACACGGCTGGCAGCAGCGCTAGCATTCGGAAGGAATGGAATATGAAATCGAAACTGTTCCCATTACTGGTGTTGCTTCCGCTTCTGGCAACGCTTTTCATTGCGCCCCTGCCGGCTCACGCCGCCGGAATCCGCGTGGTCGCCACCCTTACCGACCTGGCGGATTTCGCTCGTGCCGTGGGAGGCGGCCTCGTCGAGGTGCGCAGTCTGGCCACCGGCGTGGAGGATACGCACGGCGTGCCCATGAGGCCGAGCTTCGTTCCCTTGTTGAACCGAGCGGACCTGCTGCTGCTGGTGGGTCTGGACTGCGAACACGCTTTCCTGCCCGCGCTGCTGGAAGCAGGGAAAAATCCCGCCATTCAGCCCGGACATCCCGGATACGTGGACTGCTCCCAGGGGATCGATCCCCTGGAAGTGCCGGCATCCACGGAACATTCGGAAGGTGACGTGCACGCGTACGGCAATCCCCACTACATGCTCGATCCGGTGCTGGCGAAGACCGCCATTGCCAACATTTATCGGGCGTTGGCCGCCAACGATCCCGGGCATCAGGCCGAGTTTGCCCGAAACCGCGACGCTTACCTGAACAAGCTGAACGCGAAAATTGGTGAGTGGGAGAAGGAAGCCCGAGTGCTCAAGGGAGCGAAGTTCGTTTCCTACCACGACCATTGGCCGTACTTCGCGGCGCGCTTCGGCATGGACTATTTCGGCACGATCGAACTGAAGCCCGGGATCGACCCCACAGCGCGCCACATAGAGGAACTGATCGCCGGAATGAAGGGTGCTCACGTTCCCATCGTCGTGCGGGAACCGCAGTTTCCCGAAAAGGCGCCGAGGCTCATTGCGGAACAGACCGGCGCAACCCTGGTCACCCTCCCCATCATGCCGGGCGGCGTACCGAATACGGACACGTACATCGCCATGATGGACTACATTGTCCATTCCATGGTGAACGCATTGCAAAACCACAAATAACCCGCTGGAAAGGGGGCGGCCGGCAGCGGCCGGCACCCCTTCCAACGCCTGGAAGCTACCGCCCATGAATGAAGCACTGATCACCCTGGAAAACGTGAGCATCGGCTACAACGGCCACACCGTCCTCTCCGGCATATCGCTCGAAATCGCCGAGGGGAGTTACACCGCGATCCTTGGGGCCAACGGTTCCGGCAAGTCGACGCTGGTAAAGACTCTGCTGGGGATCATCCCCCCGACCGGGGGGGCCGTCCGGTTCGCATCGTCGGCCGCCCCGCCCCTGTTCGGCTACGTGCCGCAGGCCATGGAGTTGGATCCCATTTACCTGCTGACCGGTTTCGAAGTGGCGGTGATGGGATCGTACGGCAGAATCCGGCCCGGCCGCCCGGTCATCGCGGCCGAACGCGCCTTCACCCGCCAGTGCCTGGCGGCCACGGGGGCCGAACCGTTCGCGCACAAGCGGTTCGCGGAACTGTCCGGCGGCCAGAAACAACGCATCCTCATCGCACGGGCGCTCGTCGCCCGTCCCGACGTTCTGGTGCTCGACGAACCCACTGCCGGCGTGGACGGAGTCACCACCCGCGCCGTGCTGGCGTTCGTTGCCCGGCTGCACGAGGAAAAGCACATCACCGTCCTTCTGGTGACGCACGACCTGGCCCCGGTGCACCAACACGTGGAGCACGTCATCCGGCTTCGCGAAGGAGAAGTGCTCCACGGCCCGGCAACGGAAATGCTTCGGCCCGACCGCATGGCCGAATCTTTCGGCCCGGAGATTGGTTGACATGGAATCGCTTCTTCAAATCGTTTCGCCCGACTTTCTGCTGCGTAACTCGGTCTACACCAGCGTGCTCATCGGTTTCGGCTGTCCGCTGGTCGGTGTGTTTCTGGTGATGCGGCGGCTGGTGTTCATGGGGGTGGCGCTCCCGCAAATTTCCTCCACCGGTGTGGCCATCGCTCTCTCCCTGCCTTTCTGGCTGGGACTTGCACCCGCCGGACACACGTCGCACGGCGAACACACCCTGGCGTTCATCGGCTCCCTCGTGTTTTCGCTCTCGGCCATACTACTCCTTGCCTTTCTGGAACGACGCGGGCGCGGCTTGAGCGAGGGGCGGCTGGGGACCGGCTACGTGGTCGCGGCGGCACTCAGCATGCTGCTGTTGTCCAAGAACCGCTATGCCGAGATCGGCTGGCTCGACCTGCTCAAGGGCGAAGTCATTACTATTTCCAACTTCGATCTGGCTTTGACCGCGATTTCCCTCGCGGTGGTGGTGGCGGTGCTGGGGTTGTTTCACAAGGAGCTGCTGCTCGTTTCGTTCGACCGCACCATGGCGGTCACGCTGCGCAAGAACGTCCTCTTCTGGGACGTGCTGCTCTACGTGCTCATCGGCATGACCGTTTCCATCGCCGTGCTCAGCGTCGGCCCGTTGATCGCCTTCGGCTTTCTGCTGGTCCCGGCCCTCACCGCACATTCGTTCGCCCGCAACATGCGCCGGTTTGCGCTGTTTGCCTCGCTCATCGGCGGAGCGTCGGCGTTTCTGGGGTTCTGGTTTGCCTACCTGTGGGACTTGCCCGTGGGACCGACCGACGTGGTTCTGCTGGGGGTATTCTACGCAGGCGCGTTTGTGCTGGAAAAAGCAGTCGGCTTTTTCCGGGGAAGCGGGGAAGGCGAGAGGAGTTGACGGGTTTCGCCGCATTCCGCCACCCCGCGAGGTATCCGCGTCGTCTGGGCGGCAGGGTAGGGGCGGGTTTGAAACCCGCCCCCACAACACACGCAACATCGGGAATGCACGAAATCACATCAGGTGATAGGGTGTTTTTCCTCGTTCCCAGGTTGTACTTGGGAACGCATTTTAGGTCAAAGCTGTGCTTTGAAACCTTCCTGTTCTGCTATTACTTTCATGCCCAAGTGCACTGTGCCTGCTGATTCTAGTTGACAGAATTGGCATATTCGCGAATGCTATGGAAGGAATGAATCAAATTTGCTCCCTTCGTTCCAAGGTAGCATCCGGAGGATAGATAAGGCCTGCTCGCATGGCGGGAGCTCAGCTCCCAAGATTAATGCGTTCCCAAGTACAACTTGGGAACGAGATTAAAGGTAGCTTATGGGTAGGGTGAAGGACTGGATGATTGAGGAAGAAGGTCGCAGGCATGAGCGTCATGAGAATATGCCTGAGCAAATAGATGAAGTACTTGGCTTCCTTGGAGATATTACAGATAGGCTGGACAACGTTCTAGCAAAGTTCGATCCAGCAGATACAAATCGAATATTTTTAAGCCATAAAAGCTGCGATAAGCCGATGGTGAGAAGGCAAATGTCTGCTCTAAGAGCAGTTGGATTTGATCCGTGGCTTGACGAAGATGCACTATCAGCAGGCTCACATCTCGATCATGCTTTACTACAAGGCCTTAAGGAATCATGTGCAATTATATTTTTTGTTACACCAAAGTTTCAATATGATGGATTTATAAAACAAGAGATTGAGTATGCGATTAATGAAGAAAGGGAAAGAGGAGGACGTCTCTCCATTGTCAGTATTCTTCTCGATGGTGCAACTGAAGCAAACATCCCGCCACTTTTACGGCGTTTTGTTTGGAAGACACCGAAAAGTGAATTGGAGGCGTTTGTAGAAATCATACGAGGACTTCCAGTCCGTCCTGGCCCTCCGGTTTGGCGAATTACTCAAGGAGCACGATAGCCAGTGCACTTCACCTCGTTCCCAAGTTGTACTTGGGAACGCACCTTGTTATCGAAGCTGTGCTTTGATTCCTTGCTTTAAACCTTTTTACCTTCACGTTCATCATGCGCAATCGTTACAAAATCATAGAGCGCAAGGCCCCCCACTTTATAACCTGCACGGTCGTGGGCTGGGTTCCCGTGTTCACCAGACAAAAATATCTGGATATCATCACTTCTTCCCTTGCCTATTGCCGCCAACAAAAAGGGCTGCATCTTCACGCGTACGTTATTCTCGACAATCATCTTCACCTGGTAGTCTCTTCGGATGACCTTTCAGAAGTGATTCGGGACTTCAAGAGGCATACCGCCAAGGAAATCGTTACAGCCGCCCAGTTGGATAACAAGTCATTGCTTCTCGGGCAGTTTGCGTTCTTAAAAGAACGCTACAAAACCGAAAGTACATATCAAATCTGGCAGGAGGGCGTGCATCCCCAGGCGATTACCACGGAGGATATGTTGCGGCAGAAAATGGACTATATCCACTATAATCCGGTGAAGCGCGGCTTGGTCGATCGACCCGAACACTGGCGCTACTCCAGCGCCCGTAATTACCTGGGCCTTGTTGGCGTATTGGACGTGGACGTGGTTGAATCGTGATTGCACGACTCGGGTTTGTCGTCTTCCGCACATTTGAAGGCGCTATGAAAGAACGTCCATGGGGAGCTCAGCTCCCGATGAAGTATACGTTCCCAAGTACAACTTGGGAGCGAGATTAAGGGATTCATCGGTTTTACCCGGTCTCGCACGACTCCATGAACTCAACCACGGACGTGCAGAACTCGCTTTCCGGATCGTTCAAATCGCGGATCGCCGTGAAGTGGTTCCTGCCGGGCTGTATAAGCAGTGATCCCGTGAGTCCCTTACACGTCCATGCGGAGAAATAATCGGCCGACTGGCGTTTGAACTCGGCGGTTTCGTCCTCACCGACGGACACGAGCAGGGAAGGGCCGCTATCCGGAATCTGAAGGAGCGGGCTCTGACCGGCAATGACGCCGTGGCTGAGCTGCAAGATCGGTTGCAGCCACGAGAAGTACAGCGGCGAGAGGTCGTAGATGCCGCTCACGGCAATGCCCCCCTTGATCACGTCTCCGGGCAAACCGTAATCTCCCGCCCAATCCGTCGAGGCCAGCATGCCGACCTGGTGGCCTCCCGCGGAATGGCCGCAGACGAACATACGGTTCGGGTCGCCGTTGAACCGATGGGCCTGATAGTACATCCAGGCGAACGCCGCACGATTCTGGTTGGTGATTTCCGGCAGGGTCACTTTGGGGCAGAGTGAATAGTTCGGCAGGGCCACGGTGATCCCGTGTGCAACGAGCCCCCGGGCAACCATGCTGAAATCCCTGCTGCTCCTGCTCCGCCAATAGCCGCCGTGAATGAACACCACCACCGGCGAACCCTCCGTTTCGGAGGGGAAGATGTCGATGGTTTCGTCGAACATCAGGCCGTAGCGTTCATCGAGAACGCATTGCAATTCCTCACGCGCCGCCATACTGGCCGTGGTGTTGAAGTCGACGAAGGATTGCGCGTCCGGCACCGTCAGAAATACGTTGTATTCCTGGTCGATTTCTTCTTGCGAAGCGATGGTGCGATACAGGTTCATGGGTTTTCCTTTGACGAAGGGTTCATCCGCCCATGCGCACTATCATTGCGGGACGGGCTTTTATTCCTCGGCCGGGAAGCCATGCTCTCTTGTACCACATTCGTTCCCGAGTGCAACGCGGAAGCGTGAGCAAAACGTTCCTTTCGTCCCCGGATACGGCGGAAGACAGCCGTCCCGCACGACGGTTCACCCCTTGAGCGCCTTTACCTTTTCCGTGAGCACGGGCAGCACTTTGAACAGGTCCTCCACGATGCCGAAGTGGGCCACCTTGAAGATGGGTGCGCGGCCGTCCTTGTTGACGGCGATGATGGTGCCCGAGTTTTTCATGCCCGCCTGATGTTGAAAGGCCCCGCTGATCCCCAATGCCAGGTACACCTTGGGATGCACGGTCTTGCCGGATGTCCCCACCTGACAACTCTTGGGCAGCCACTTGCTGTCCGCCACGGGGCGCGAACAGGCGAGCGGCGCGCCGATGGCCTTGGCCAGTTCCTCGGCCAGGGGCAGGTTTTCGGGCTTGCCGATCCCCCGGCCCACGGACACCAGGATATCGGAACCGGAGATGTCCACGCCGCCGGTTTCGGCTTCGGTGTAGCGTACGAACTTCCGGTCGCGCAGACCCGACAGGGGAGGCAGCGGCAAGGGCACGATTTCTCCGGATTTGGGTTCGGCCTGCTGCGCAGGGAAGCTCCCCCCCCGCTGGGTGACGAGGTACGTGGGTGCGGGCTTTGCCGTAACTCGAACGTCCACCTTGCCGCCGTACATCTGCCTACGTGCGGTGAAGGTGCCTGCTTCCAGGGAAAAATCCATGCAATCGGTCACGAGCGGTGCGTTGACCCGCACGCTGAGGGCCGGGGCCAGGTCCATGCCCGTTGCAGAATGGGCCATGACGAACACCGACGGCGCGCGTTCGGCAATGAGAGAAGACAGAGCCGCCAGATAGGGTTCGGCGTTATAGGCGGCGAACGTTTCGTGGTCCGCCGTGATCACTTCGTCGGCCCAGGGGCAAAGGGCTTCGGCCATGACGTTGCAATCATGCCCAAGCAGCACCGCCGTCACCCTGGAAGACGTTTCCCGGGCGAGCACGGACGCCTTGTGCAGCATTTCGAAGGTGACGTCCCGCAGCGCGTTGTTCCGGTGTTCCGCCAGTACGAAGATAGTGTTCATTATGCCAGCCCTCCCTTGTCGCGGATAAGGGCCGCTACGCGGCCGCACACTTCTTCCAGGGAACCCTTGAGGATTTCCGCTCCTTCGCCTTCCGGCGGCAGACTCACTTCAATCGTTTCAAAACGAGACCCATTCCGGCCCACCCGGTCCGCTCCGATGCCCAATCCTTCCAGGTCCCGTGTCCCGATTTCGATGGACCGCACCTTGCGGATGCCCATGATGGAAACGTACCGCGGCTCGTTGATGCCCGACTGGATGGTGAGCAGCGCGGGCAGCGCCAGGTCCACGGTTTCGTACATGCCCGCTTCCAGTTCCCGCTCCGCCGTGATACAGCCGGCCGTTATCTCCGTTTTGGTGACCAGCGTGGCATAGGGCAGGTTGAGCCGTTCGGCCAGGGCCGGACCCACGAAACCGTAGCCGTCGTCGCCTGCTTGCACGCCGGTGAAAACAAGATCGTGAGGAAGATCGGAGACGGTTTTGGCCAGTACGAGCGACAGGCTGTCGGCGTCCGATCCTTCCAGCGCATCGTCGCTCACGAGGACCGCCTCGTCGGCGCCCATGGCGAGGCAGCGCCGCAGAATGTCCTCGTCCTTTTCCTCACCCACCGTGACAACGGTCACCTTGCCGCCGTGCTTCTCCTTGATGCGCACCGCTTCCTCCACGGCGAAACCGTCCCATTCGTTGAGGGAAAATACCAGGTCTTCCCGTTCGACGTCGGTGGCCTCGTCGTTGATTTCGAGGTCTTCGTCCGCCGTCTCGGGAACGTTTTTCACGCACACGACGATGTCCATACACCCTCCCGGGTTAGTGGATTGCGGGACACACTCCCCCCGCCTCCGGCACCCCCCTCATTGAGGCGGGTAAGGGGGGAGCAGCTCGTTTGCTCATTTGGACAAGACGTTCGGGCTGAGGCTCGAAGGGCGAAAGCAGGTCGTGTTATTTTTGTCCTGATCGGTCTTGCCGCCTTTAAAACCCTCACCCGGCCTCCGGCCACCCTCTCCCTGGGGGAGAAGGATATGTCCCTCACCCCGGCCCTCTCCCAGGGGGAGAGGGGGAAGCAAAGGAACCCTCAATCCCATCCTCTCCCGGAGGGAGCTGGAAAGCTTTTGGCGGAAGGGTTCGGGGAACCGCCTTTTCCCCGAAAACGGGGTTCCCCGATACATTTCCTGTTTTCTCCCTACCTACTCTATACCTACTCCCTACCTATCCGCCTCCCTGCCTGCTACCCACTTGCCTGTCCGCTTTCCCTTCCGTCAGCCGCCGAGCGCCTCGGCCACCAGTTCGCTCAGGTCCTGCACCACGATACGGTCTTCCACTCCGGCCGTTTTTCGGGCGTCTTCCAGCATGATGAGGCAGTAGGGGCAGGCGGTGACAAGCGTTGACGCACCGGTTTCGACCGCTTCTTGAATGCGGAGTTCGGATATCTTGCGCTCCCCCTGGATTTCCTGCCACATGCGGCCCCCACCGCCGCCGCAACAGAGGCTGTTACGGTGGTGGTGGCGCATTTCCCGCAGCTCGACACCGGGGATGGCGTTGATGAGCGATCGAGGTTCTTCGAACACGTCATTGTGCCGTCCCAGATAACAGGGGTCGTGGAAGGTGACCGTTTTTTCGATTTTGCGGGAAAACGCGAGCTTTCCGTCGCGCAGGTAGTCGGCCAACAGTTGCGTATAGTGGCGGACTTCGGGCATCCGTTCGGGATCGGTCCCGCTGCGCGCATACTCCTTGCGCAAGGTGTGGAAACAGTGGGGCGAGGTGGCGAACAGTTTCCGTACGGAGTAGTATTCGAAGATGTTGAGGCTGTTGGTCCGCAGTTCTCCGAAGAGCCCGGCTTCTCCCAGCACCCGCGCGGCATCTCCGCAGCACGGTTCGTCCTTGCCCAGGATGCCGAAATCGACTTCCAGCAGGGACAGTATGGCGGCCAGCGACCGGGCCATCTCCTGGGCCCTGGTATCGAACGAAGTGGTGCAGCCCACGAAATAGAGCAAATCCGCTCGGCCGCCCTTGGTGAAATCTTTTACCCCCAGATCCTTGGCCCAGCGTCCCCGTTTGGACTTGGGTGCGTTCCAGGGATTGTTCTGCTTGTAGAGGGATTCCAGCGCGTCCATGACCCCGCCCGGCATGCTCCGGCCGTCTTCCACCACAAGCCCCCGCAATTCCCTGATGTAGTCCAGGGGCGCGATGCGGCTGGGGCACACTTCGGCGCAGGCGCCGCAGGTGGTGCAGTGCCAGGGATAGCCGACGGGATCGCCGGGAGCGGCTTTGGCGATCTTTTGTTCGATCCGGCCGCGCAGGAACGGGATGCGGTACAACGGTGAACGAGCCGCTCGCGCTTCCAACGAGGCATGCTGCAATGCCGAGCGGGGAGTGAATGTTTCCCCGGCCATGTCGGCCGGGCATTCCACCACGCAGCGGCCGCAGCGGGTGCAGGCGTCGGCAGCCACGTGCGATTCCAGCGACAGACGGCCCGAAGTCCGTGCTTCCTCGACCTCAAGGCTGAAAGGCTGTTGTTGCAGGTACAGGTTCGCGGGGGCGGTGAGGACGTGGAACAGCTTGCCGAACGGCAGCCAACCGATGAACCCCAGGCTCAGGACGGCGTGGACCCACCAGACGGTCCGGTGAACGGTCGGAGCGGCCGGTCCGTGGGGGAAGAGGGAAGCCAGGGCGAACCCCACATAGGAAACCGTCCTCTCCCCGTCGGGCGCGACCGCCAACCGGGAAGCCTCCACGCAGAAGCCGCTCAGGCCCACGGCCAGGAGCCAGACCAGGAGCAACGTGTCGCCCGGGCCAAGGTCGAGCCGGGGCACGCGGATGACGATCCTACGGACCAGCGCCCAGCCGGTGCCGACGATGAGGGCGAGCCCCGCGGTATCCAGCAGGAAGGAGAACAGCCCGTAGGGCGCACCCCGGAGGAAACGGTAGAAGTAGTGATCGATGGCCAGCAGGATCGTCCCCAGGAAGAGGGCGAGAAATCCCCACATGATGCACTGGTGCATGATGCCGGCCCGCAGATCGCCGCGCAGCAGCCGGCGGCCACCCAGGGCTTCGGCGAAAAGCGCCCTGATGCCGGATCGAGTGGGCGAAAGCCGGTGTCCGGGAGTGGAACCGCGCCAGCCGGACAGGCGGTGGAGCACTCCGAGAACGAATACGGCCACGGCCGCCGTCGCCAGCAGATAGAACAGGCCGCTGTGGGGTATGTTCCAGAACTGTTCGCGCGTCATCGTCCGTCCCCGGATGAAAGGAGTGGCACGGCCGTCCGAGACGGCCGGGGGAAAACGTGTGGTTCGGCTTCAGCGCGGTTTCCCATCCGCCTTGCCCTTCCGTTTCTTTTCCGAAGCGGGGTCGGAAAGCACCCCGTGGGTGAAGATTTCCAGGAATTCACGGGACAGCTCGTCGGCGGTCATGGTGCCCCGCGGATCGTACCAGCGCTGGGTCCAGTGGACCATTCCGAAGAAGGCGAAAACCGCCGTGGTGGGGTTCACCGTCCTGAGTCCCCCGTATCCTTCGAGTTCCTTGAGGATCCCCCGGAGCAGCTGCACGTGTTTGCGTTCCTTTGCCACCAGCGTGTCCCGGTAGGCGCCCCCCAGGGAATTGAGTTCGTGCACCAGCAGGGTGAGCCGGTCCATGTCGCTCAGATAGAAGGAAGCGTAGAAACGGAACACCTCGCGGATTTTTTCCAGCGGCCCCATAGGGGCCGCGCAGATGCGTTCGATCTCTTCCAATGCTTCGTCAAGGCAGTCGTCGATGAGGTTGAAGAGCGCTTCTTCCTTGCTGGAAAAGTAGTAGTAGAGCGACGATTTGCTCATGCCCAGCTCGGAGGTGATTTCGCGGATGGAAGTGCGTTCGTAGCCGTCGCGGGCGAACAGGCGTGCGATGGTGCGATAGATTTCGGGCTTTCGTTTATAGGTTTTGGGTCGGGGCATGAGGGGCTCCGCAGGCTTTTTTTGACCGAACGGCCGTTCTACTTATAGCCATTGTATACAGTATATGTCAAGTGCTTTTGTATACGGTATAACTATGTGAAATAACATCGTATATTATTTATATTATTTTTTATCCGGATTTGAACAAACGGTCGGCCGGGTGATTCCCCTTGCCGCTTCGCAAGCCTTGGTGCTATGAGCCCAACTGACAGTGCGCATTGCCCGAGGAACACACCTCGTAAACGAACACCAGGGAGTCGTCGCGCCATGTATTCACCGATCGTCAAAAGAGAGAACCTCATGGCGGGGGCCGGACGAGCCGAGGGGCTCACCGTCATCATCGACGTTTTCCGCGCCTTCACCTGCGCCCCCATCCTGTTCTCCTTCGGGGTCGAACGCTACATTCTGGAACCCGATCCCGCCCGGGGACTCGCTCTGAGAACCGGGCCCGAATTCGTGCTCATCGGTGAAGTGAACGAAGTGCCCATCGAAGGATTCGACCTGGGAAATTCGCCGTCGGAGATCATGCGCAGGGGCCGCGGTTTTTTTGCGGGGAAAACGGTAGTGCACCGCACCACGGCCGGTGTGCGCGGCGTGCGCGCGGCAGTCAGCGCCGGAGCGGAGGAGGTGCTCCTGGGCAGCTTCCTCACCGCACGGGCGGTCGCGTCGTACATCCGCGAAAAGCAGCCCCCGGTCGTCACCATCGTCCCCATGGGAATCCGCGGGGAGAGTCCCGCGCCGGAAGACGAAACCTGCGCGGACTACCTCCAGAGCCTGCTGCAGGGAACGGTGTACGACCACCTCGACACGCTCAACCGGGTGGTTTTCAACGAAACGGCGCAGAAGTTCCTGCGCGGAGACAAGCAGTACCTGCCCAGGGAAGATCCGCTGATCGCTTTGCAGCGGGACTTGTTTTCCTTCGCGCTGAGGGCCGAGGAACGAGACGGACTGATCGAAGTGTTCAGAGCGGACGGCCGGGCCGACTAGCGTCTCGTGCGGTTGGTACCATACAATAGCTGACGACCGAGCAACTGCCCAAACAGGCTGCTTCAGGACTTATGCGTAAATTGAGTTCCCCCCTTTTCCAATAGGGGACTTCATTTCCCTGCCTATTCACGGATATGTCCTCTTACTTGAGGGAACGGCACGCCGGGTGTCGGATTTATGAATCACCGCATTTTGAGGGTCCTCCGTCGGTTTCCGGCAATTACAAAACGCCGTGTTTGCCGGAGTGAAAAATTAAATCAATTTGTATATCTATAGTAAAAATAATTTACGTTTCATTATCTAAAAAAATTAAATGAGAATGATCGTTAGCAATCAATAATTTGTGATATACTGTAGTCAGTGTTCAGATTGAATCTGAAGCTGCGCCAGCCACCTCCACCTCCGAACGATTCGCTTCCTGTTTACGCGCTTCCATTCCTCCAGCGGAACCGAGTGTCCGAAACGGATGTTCCCTCCTTCATGGCGCCCGCGTGCCCCGTTGAGGAGGAATAGACTGTCGGCAATCCACACATGTGCGGGAGCAGGGGACGTCGCTGCATCCGACGGCTCTACGGCGAGGGGTTCAATGTAACCAACGGATGATACGGGGAAATCAGTTCTTTAGTTCACGCAACCGGGAAGGAGGAACGGATTATGTCGGAAAAGGATCCAAGCAACAAAGGTAAGGAAAAACTCAGCGTTCGCGCTTCAGTGGGCGAAACGAAGCTTGGAGAGATACGGCTGACGCTGGAAGGAGACCCGGTCATCAGAGGGTCGATCGAGGGGTTCCGCACTAAGATGGATAGCCTGCTGCGCGAGCAGCTTGCGGCCATAAACTGCTGCTTCGAAGGTTGCTGCGTAAGCTTCTGCTGTGTTCGCATAACCTGACAAGTTTTTTTACCCGGTTGCGTGAACTAAAGGCCTGATTGTTACCGGTCAATCGGGCATGCCTTTTGGCAAGGAGATCATCCCATGAGAGTATGGCCGAGCAAGTATAACGTGCTCTTTCATGTGCATCCCCGGCAAGACCAAGCCCTCTACGTGTTGCAGAATCTATTCCATGGCCAGGTCGATTTCTTTTCTCCACCCATTCCTTCACTCTTTGAACATCTGCAAAATCCAACCGCAATCGACGTTACGGAGGGAGCGAAATCCACCATTTTGCCGTACCTGATGGAAAAAGGGTATCTGTATCGTGAAGCGGATGAAGAGGAACGGTTGGTGCAAAAATATGTGGAGACCTCGGGGCAGCGCGACCTGATCATTTCCCGCCATCGTGGCAGCCAGTATGGTTTTCTGCCGACCTACACCTGTAACCTGCGCTGTCCCTACTGTTTCCAGCGGAAACTGGACGATAAAAACCATGTCATGACCGAAGAGATGGTGGATCTGGCCTTTGCCGCCATCGATGAGCTGGAGTCGAAGGTACCGAGTTTCAAGGGAGATTCGGCGCAGAAGCCGCCGATCCCGGGCATTGCCATTGCGGGAGGCGAACCCCTTCTGCGATCGCCCCGCCAGCGAAAAGTGCTGGAGCGCATCGTGCAATCTTCGGAAGAGAGAAATTTTAAATACTCCATTACCACCAACGGCGTCGAACTTGAAAACTTCGTTGACTTTTTCGATCGCACCGCGATGATCACCGACATCCAGGTCACCGTTGACGGGCCTGATTACATTCACAATGAACGACGGCCGTTCGCCGACGGCCGCGGCACTTTTCACAGCATCGAGCGCGGAGTAAACGCTGCGCTGAAGAAAAAGCTGCCGCTCTCATTGCGGGTCAACCTGGATAGCGCCAATGTCGATCACCTCAAAGAGCTGGCGACTTTCATCGTTGCCTCGGGGTGGCCGGAGGCGGAAAATTTTCATTGCTATGTGTCGCCGGTTACCGACAACAGCGGCGTTGGGGGATATGAGCGAATCACGGATGAAAGCCTGCTTCTGGAAAAAATACTGGCCTTGCACGATTCCGATCCGCATCTGGCAAAAATATTCGATATAAAACACTTCCGAGGATTCGACTACGTTCGTAAACTGGTGGAGGAAAAAGAGCCCAAGATGCCCGTGTTGTATCGTTGCGAAGCGGTTCTGGGCATGCACATTTTCGACGCCTTGGGAAATGTCTACGTATGCCTGGAAGCTTCAGGCTCTCCCCACCTGGCAGTCGGTTCCTACGTGCCCACGTTTAAGATCGATGAGGCCAAGCTGGAAGAATGGTTCAAGAAAGACCTGGTGAACCTGCAGGCGTGTACCGATTGTCGTGTGCGTTTTATCTGTGCCGGGGGGTGCGCATATAAGGCATTCAGTAATCCCGGCGTCGTGGACTGTAAACCTATTCTGGAAGAAATGCGTATGGCCTGGCATTACTTCCGGGATAAGATCGTGAACGATCTGTGCGCACGAACGTCTTGAAGCGCCCCGGCCGTTTCGCGTAACAGCGGTTTTTGATTCGGTTCATCGCGGGATTCCGGGAAAGCGTATCCGCAACAAAAGCGGTCGTCGGCATATGGAAGAAACAAACGGTCCGTCATTTCGAACGGAGCGAAGCGGAGAGAGAAATCTTGAGCCGAGCAGGATTTTCCGCTGTCGCTCCAAAAAACATCCCCCCGTGTGCCCTTTTTGCGGGCGAAGCGAAGCAATTTCAAGAAACAACAGGCAGGTCGTCCGGAGTTGTTTTTTCGTCCTGAAATAGTTCTATCGCCCACCTCGAAATCAAAATCGTCATTTCACCATCAAGCTGTTTCCCTTTTCAGCCGATTACATTTTTGAATTCTCTTATTCGCGGGTGTGCCGAAGGTGACTCCTTTCCGGGGACGCCCCCGCATACCTATGGCTGGAAAGGACTGTATTGATGAAACGTTTGTTCATGCTTCTCTTCTGCATCGCTTTGATGTTGCCGCATTTGGCCTGGGCTCTTACCAGTGCCGAGGTAGAAAAAGCGATTCAACAAACCGGGGCACGCTGGACCGCACGATCGGGCGACGTCGAGCCATTTCGAAGGGGGCTGGGTCTCAAACCGACGCTCGCCATCGACCCGGACAAGGTTTTCCACCATACGCCCGCGGCGCTCCTGCCGTCGCATTTCGACTGGCGCAACGTGAACGGGAAGAACTATGTCACGCCGGTCCGGGACCAGGGCCAATGCGGAAGCTGCTGGGCCTTCTCGTCAGTGGCGGCGCTCGAATCCCATACGATCATCGAACTGAACACCCCCGACACCGACCTTGATCTATCCGAGCAAGCCCTGGTGTCCTGTTTGGGGCTCGGCTCTTGTGACGGCGGATGGGTGGACTATTCGGCGGCATATTTCACCGGGGCGGGAGTTCCCTACGAAAGCTGTTACCCGTACCGTGCCGACGATTCGCCCTGCGGCAACAACTGCTCGGGAAGCCAGTCGTTCTCGCAGGCGCACACCATTCGGGATTGGGTGTATGGTTCAGACGGCGAAAGCGTGCCCGATCTGACCGTTCTCAAGTCGCTTCTCGTGACCACGGGACCGATGCCGGTTAATTTTAAGGTCTACTCCGACTTTTATGAATATGAAAGCGGCGTCTATTCGTACACTTCCGGGAACTACGAGGGCGGTCATGCGGTGCTTCTGGTGGGATATGACGATACCGACCAGTGTTTCATCGTGAAGAATTCCTGGGGAACGGGATGGGGCGAACAAGGCTATTTCCGCATCGATTACTCCATGGTTGCCGATCCAAAAATCAAATTCGCCAACACGGCATTAGCTTATCTGGGCACGGCCGCGCCGCAAAATCGAATCGTTCCCCGCATCACCGTCAACGGCCAGGGCGGGTTCACCTACGTGTACGAAGGCAAGGAAGTCACGGTCGCCATAGGTCTCGACCCCGTGCAACAAGACCTTTCTACGCCCTATGAATGGTGGGTCTGGTATGAAGACAAGGATGGTGTGAAGCATTCCTGGGTGACGCCCGGCCAGTGGGTGGAAGGGTTGCACTACATTGTGAATCCGCTCATGCCGCTGACCGATTACCCCGTGCTCACCGCCACCCTGGCCCCGGGCATCTATTCGTTCCACATCGCTGTTGACGCGACCATTGACGGCATATACGAAGATCAGTGGAGCAGCTCGGTTACGCTCGACGTTCTCAAAGCGGAAAACTGATTCCGCCCGGAGGAGGGGAGAAAACATCGGGCGAAGGATGGGGGCCTCCCCCTATCATCCCCCGGTAGAAACGGAAGACAGGCAGGGTGTACGGCGGGTGAACCCCGCCACACTGGAGGTCTTGTCGTTTTTCTCCCCTCCTTTCTTATCCTTACCGGAATTTTTTCTTTTCCTCTCCGGATGAATCCAAGGAACTTGTGAAAAAAGATCAAGCCGTTTCCCTTTTCAGCCGATTACATTTTTGAATTCTCTATTCGCGGGTGCGCCGAAGGGAACTTCTTTCCCGGGGGACGTCCGCGCACCTCCATCGCTGAAAAGGACTGTAGTGATGAAACGTTTGTTCATGCTTCTTTTTTGCACAGCACTGCTGTTGCCGCAGATGGGTTGGGCGCTTACCAGTGCCGAGGTAGAAAAAGCGATTCAACAGACCGGTGCCCGCTGGAACGTGCGCCCGGGGGACGTCGAACCCGTCCGGAAGGGGTTGGGCCTGATCCCGACCGCCGCCATCGATCCGGCCAAGGTGTTCAGTCATAAACCCGCGGCGCTCCTGCCCTCCCACTTCGATTGGCGCAACGTCGGCGGGAAGAACTACGTCACGCCGGTCCGGGACCAGGCCCAGTGCGGCAGTTGCTGGGCCTTCTCCTCGGTTGCGGCGCTCGAATCCCTTACGCTCATCGAACTGAACACCCCCGATACCGACCTCGATCTTTCCGAGCAGGCCGTGGTGTCCTGCATAGGGAACGGCAGCTGCGACGGTGGCGAATTCAACTATACGGCCGACCTTTTTAAAAAGGCGGGAGTTCCCTTCGAGAGCTGTTACCCGTACCGCGCGGACGATTCGCCCTGCGGCAACGTTTGTTCCGGGGGCCAATCGTTCGAGCAGGCGCACACCATTCGGGATTGGATGTACGCCTCGGATGGCAAAAGCGTGGCCGACCTGACCATTCTCAAGTCCCTTCTCGTAACCACCGGCCCGATGCCCGTGGCCTTCCATTTGTACAATGATTTCTTCTACTATGAGAGCGGCGTGTACACCTACGCCACGGGTGAATACGAGGGCGACCATGCGGTGCTGCTGGTTGGGTACGACGACGCGAACCAATGCTTCATCGTGAAGAATTCCTGGGACACGAACTGGGGTGAGCAGGGCTATTTCCGGATCGATTACTCCATGGTTACCGATTCGAAGGTCAAATTCGCCTATGAAGCCGTGGCATACCTGGGGCCGGCCGCTCCGCAGAATCGAATCGTGCCGCGCATCACCGTAAACGGTCAGGGCGGGTTCACCTACGCGCTCGAAGGCAAGGAAATCACGGTCTCTATCGGCCTGGACCCGGTACAGCAGGACCTGGC
Source organism: uncultured delta proteobacterium (assembly GCA_963826125.1). Taxonomy (GTDB): domain Bacteria; phylum Desulfobacterota; class Desulfarculia; order JACQYL01; family CAWGVV01; genus CAWGVV01. The sequence continues at coordinate 1,494,888 of CAWGVV010000002.1, forward strand.
CACACCCTTTGAATGGTGGGTCTGGTACGAAGGCGAGGACGGCGTGAAGCATTCCTGGGTGACGCCCGGCCAGTGGGTGGAAGGGTTGCACTCCATCGTGAATCCGCTGCTGCCCCTTACCGATTATCCCGTGCTGACCACAGCCCTGCCCCACGGCACCTACACGTTCCACATTGCGGTGGACGCAACACAGGACGGCACGTATAACGATACATGGAGCAGTGCGGTTACGTTGGAGGTCGTAAAAAAGGCCAATTGAAACGAACCGACCAATAGCGGACAATCGCGTTTCATGCAAGAGCGGGAATGAACATTCAATCCCGCTCTTTTTTTCGTTCCACGGAAAGGGCATTATACGAGCAGCCGAAATCTTCCTTTCGTGCAATTCGAGCAATTTCGCGTTTTTCTTGAAAACAGCCCTCCGGGGATGGTAACAGGCACGTATGAGAAGCGGTATGTAGGAAAAAGGAGCCTTGCATTGAAAAAGACGTTCATTCTGCTTTCCATGGTCCTCGCCACCGTGCTCCTGCCGGCGCGCCCCGCCCCCGCGATCACCGCCGACGAGGTGGAGAGAGCCATCCAACAGACGGGGGCGCGCTGGATGGTTCGGTCCGGCGACATTCGATCCTTCGACAAGGGGCTGGGATTTATCCCCCCGGCTTCCTTCGATCCGGAAAAGGTGTACCACCGGGCCCCCGAGGCGGTACTCCCCGATCATCTTGACTGGCGGAACGTCGGCGGGAAAAATTACGTCACTCCGGTACGCGACCAGGGCACGTGCGGGAGCTGCTGGGCATTCGCGTCGACGGCGGCGCTCGAATCCCGTACGCTCATCGAACTCGACACTCCCGGCATCGATCTCGATCTGTCCGAGCAGGCGCTCGTCTCCTGCCTGGGAACGGGCAGCTGCGCGCAGGGCGGCTCGGTCGACGGCCCGGCCGACTATTTCAAGGGATCGGGAATTCCCCCGGAGGAGTGCTATCCCTACCGCGCCGACGATTCTCCCTGCGGCAGCATCTGTTCCGGAAGCCAGTCGCTGACACAGGCCTATACCATCCGGAACTGGGTGTATGCGGGCAGCGATACGCTGACTCCACAGCTGTCCATGATAAAATCCCTGCTTGTCTCCACCGGCTCGATGGTGGCATCGCTCCAGGTGTACGAGGACCTCTATCGCTACTATGAGGGCGGGGTTTACACCTACACGTCAGGGGAGTTCATGGGCGGACATGCGGTGCTCCTGGTAGGGTACGACGATCACGACCAGTGCTTCATCGCGAAAAATTCATGGGGTACGGATTGGGGAGAGCAGGGCTACTTCCGGATCGATTATTCCATGGTGGGGAACCCGAGAATCCAGCTTGCCAAATATGCCGTTGCCTATATCGGCTCCGTGTCGCCACGCAACAGAATTGTCCCCCGTATCACCATCAACGGCCGGGGGGGAATCGTTCGGACCGATGCGGGGAATGAAGTCACGGTGGCCGTCAGTCTGGACCCCGTGCAGCAGTCCCTTACGGAGCCCTATGAATGGTGGATCTGGTATGAAGACGCTTCGGGCCGTCATTCGTGGGTGGTGCCCGGCCAGTGGGTGGACGGCCTTTCCCCCATCCATAACCCGCTGCTGCAGCTGAACGATTGTCCCGTGCTCACCGATTGGGCGCCGGCTCCCGGTATCTATACGTTCCACATCGCCGTCGATGCCGACCTCGACGGCGTGAACAAAGGAATATGGAACAGCACCGCCACGCTGGAAGTTCAACCGGTGAAGAACTGATTCGGCTCACGGTTGCACGGGAACGAACTTCCACTCCCGTTTTTCTTCATCCGTCCGCCGAACGGTAAGATGCCCCCGCCATTTTTCATCGTCCTGGCGGGGAAAATCGGCGCGGAAGTGGGCTCCGCGGCTCTCCTCGCGCCTGAGGGCCGCTTCCAGAATCAGCACCGCAACGGTGCTCCCCATGCGTAGTTCCAGAACGCTCCGTGTTTCGTTACCGGGCCGGGGAACCAGCGAACGTGCCCGCCGGCGAAGGTGCCGTACTTCCTCCAGTGCCCGTTCCAGCCCCTCCCGGCTCCGCACCACGCCGCCGTCCTCCCACATGATTCGCCGCAGGTCCTGTTTGAGCTTTCCGGTTTCGCCGGGAGTGACGGGGCCGGACGATTCGGTCTGTTCGGGGGAAACGGCGAACGCGTCGCGAGCCAACGACTGCTCTCCTCCCGCCGCGATCGTGCGCGCCCATTGCGCCGCGGCCTTTCCGGCCCGGGCGCCGAACACGATGGTGTCGGTCAGTGCGTTGCCGCCGAGTCGATTGGCGCCGTGCAAGCCGCCGGTGACCTCTCCGGCCGCGAAAAGCCCGTTGACGGAGCTTCGGCCGTGGGGATCGATGCTCACTCCCCCCATGGTGTGGTGGGCAACGGGGCCCACTCTGACGGCCCTTTGATCCGCCCGAAAGCGGCTTTTAAGCAGGTCCCACATTTCGCCCGATTGAGGGTCTTCCTTCCAGCATTCGGCGGGAACGCGGCGGAGGTCGAGGAAGGCTTCCTGCCCGTCGCGAACCATTTCCAGAAAGAGCGCCCGTGACAGGGTATCCCGCGATCGTTCCGCCGCGGGGCGTTCACGAATGTCGTGCTTGGTCAGCAGTTCCTCGCCCTTGGTGTTGCGCAGATCGCCCAGTTCGAGCACCGCGGGCGGAATGACGATGCGCGGAGCGTCGGGTTCGGCCAGCGCCACGGGATAGAACTGCACGAACTCCATGTCCTGCAGGACCGCGCCCGCCGAGAGCGCCAGAGCGTAACCGTCGCCCACCATGCTCTGGGGATTGTCGTGCCGCAGATAGAGGGCCGAAGCCCCTCCGCAGGCCAGTATGGCGGCTCGCCCGGCGAACACCCGCCAGACGTTGCGTTTCGCGTCGTATCCGACCGCCGCCGTTTTGCCGTCGCGGCAGGCGAGTTCGCAAACGATGGTTTCTCCCGCGAAACGCACCCCCACGGCACGCGCCTTTTCGTACAGGCAGCGGATGATTTCCCTGCCCCAAGCGGGAGGATTGCCCTTGGTGGAGATTTTGTTGCGGCCTTCGATGCCCTTCATGCCCCACGCCAGGAGTTCCCGCAGACGCTGCGGACCTTCTCCCACCAGAACGTCCACCAGACGGCGTTCGCTGAGGCCCCTGCCGGAAGCCACGGTGATGGCTTCATGCTCCTCGGCCGTTCCGCCCCCGAGGGCGGCGGTGAAGCGTCCCACGCTCATGATGGTGGAAGAACCCATGCCGATGGGCCCCTTCGATACCACGCAGCAATCCAGACCGGCTTCACGCACGGCAATGGCTGCGCGCAATCCGGCGCCTCCGCTTCCGATCACGATAACGTCCGTAAGAAGATATTCCATGTGTAGCCTCCCGTCGTGTCGAGTTCCGGTGTCCTCCCGGATTATACAGAACGGCTCCTCTTTTGCCATCGTTTTCCTGCCGTGGAAGGTCCAGAATCCGGTGTACTTTCTCGGGGAATGGGAGTAATTTTATGGATAGCACATCGGAAATGGAGCGTGCCGTGCGGGGACGGATTCCGCGAAACGACGCGCCAAAGGATGGAAACCGGTCATTGGCGAATGACGGAGAATGGAGAGGAACGACCATGGTCAGGAATCTTCTCGTGGCGACCGACGGCTCCAATTACGCGAAAAAGGGAATCGCCACGGCATGCGAACTGGCGACGACGTACGGCGCGACGTTGCATATCGTACACGTGGTGGAGCATTACAAGATACCGGAAAGCATCCGTGAGTATATCAAGGGCGAAGAAATCGAAGAGGAACCCGGCACCTTGTACATGAACGTGGTGGGGGAGAAGATCATCCACGAGGCCGAGAAACAGGCCCGGGACCTCGGGATAGCAAATGTGAAGACCGCCCTGCTGCGCGGCAGCGCCGCGGACGCCATTGTAAAATATGCCGAGGAGCACGAGGTGGACATGATCGTCATGGGCACCCACGGGCTTGGCTTTATTGAGGGGCTCATCATGGGCAGCGTCTCGCGAAAGGTGTGCAACACCGCGGCCTGCTCCTGCATGACCGTACGCTAGCGATCCTTCAGCCGGACCGGCGCCCGGTACGTCTATCGAGGGCGGCGGCTTTCCGGATTTCGGGACCTCTTCTGTTTACGCTGCTGTCCACCAAGAGTGGACAGCAGCCTGTCCTTTCATCGAAACCTTTTTGGGGAAAATCGGCGCAATTCCACGGCAATTCCCGCCTCTCCGGATAAAAATCCAATTCATTTCAGATAGCTACTTCCATTGTTCGTTTCCGTTGCCGCCCATGCAGACGGAAAACCGGTCCGGTCCCGTTTTCCCGGTTTCGTATATTTGCGGGATTTTTTCCCCGCCGGTGTTTTCCGGAAAAGCGGCGACGGAAGCGCAATTACAGGAAGTTTCATCGTCTACTGTAGACAGTTCTCCCTTCTTGGCCGATCTCCTGGCATTTTTCTTGCCTTTATTACGGTGTTCCCAATGCGCGGTTGCGCCATGTCTCGTACGTACAGGATCGCAACTCCAGAAAATCACAACGAGAGGCAGTACCCTGAGTAAACATATTTTTCGGAGGAAAAAATGATTGTGAGAAGAAAAAGATCCATCCCCTTGTTTTGTATGCTTCTGACAACGGCGATTTTTCTCGTTTGCTCGGCAGCCGCTTTCGGAGCCGAGCCCGGCCGCCTGGTGACCGCCAAATGGCTGGCGGAGAAAATCGACGATCCCAACCTGGTGATCATCGACGTTTCCCCCACCAAGGAATACCTGAAGGGCCACATCAAGAACGCGGTGAGCGGGTCCTTCAGTGCGCAGGACAACATGTCCTACGGTATCGACACCTCGTACGGGGGCAATGATCTCATCAACGATCCCGACACCACCATTCCCTGGGAAGACGGGCCCGACGCATACGTGCAGAACGTCATGCAGACGTTGGGAGTGAATAACGAATCCACCGTGGTGGTGTGCGACGAGGGCGCCCACTTCCACGCCACCCGTTTCTACTGGACGCTGACCTCCAACGGGCAGCAGAACGCCTACATTCTGGACGGCGGCATGGCAAAATGGACGGAAGAAAAGCTGCCGGTCGTTCAGGAAGCCCCGAAAGTGAAAAAGGGAAACTTCGCCATTCGTAAGGTGTCGCCTTCTCCGGTGGTGTCCACGGACTACGTCATTTCCAAACAGTTCAATCCGGACACCCGGATCGTCTATGCCGTCACCTCCAACTGGTTTTACGGTGGGCTGCTGGCTTACGACAAACCGGGCCACATTCCCGGATCGCTCATGGTGTCCTATCCCGATTACTTCCAGAAGGACAAGCGTTGGAAGTCGGTGGACGACCTGAAGAAGATGTTCCTGGCCCAGGGGGTAACGCCCGACAAGGAGTGCATCGTTTACTGTGGCGGCAATCCGGCGGCTTCGTCCCTCTACTTCACCATGCACCACGTGCTGGGCTATCCCAACGTGAAGTATTACACGGGGTCGACCGTGGCCTGGCTCAAGGATCGGCGCGACCTGCCGCTGCACACCTTCCAGAATCAGCAACTGCTCCGCAACCCGCTGTGGGTGCGCTGGTGGGCGGGAAAACGTATCCAGTATCTGGTGAGCGATCCCGGGGTGCTGGTGGTGGACGTGAGGCCGTCGAACAGCTACAAGGCCGGCCACATCCCCTACGCGGTGAACATTCCCGTTGTGGAGACCATGGCAAAGGCGGGGACCAAGGCCGACGAGTGGGCCAAAGTCCTGGGAGCCAACGGTGCGGGATTGGACAAGGAAATCGTGATCTGCAGCGACGCCACCGATCCGTCCGCCGCCCTGATGTTCTGGCTGCTGGAGTATTTCGGCTATCCCAGGGTGTCCATTCTGGACGGCGGCATGGCCGCGTGGAAGAACACGAATCTGGAAACGACCGCCGCCGAAACCGTCATCGCTCCGCCGAAAACCAAGTACGACGTGGCTATCAGCCCGGTCACCTGCACCCTGGCCGTGCAGGAAAACATCCGACTGGCGGACCCCGGGCAGAAGGTCGATTTCTTCGGCTATCCGCGCCTGTGGATCACCGCTTCCGCGGACGACAAGCCGCTGCCGTTCAACGAGCCCGGTGTGCAGGCGAAACATCTGGCCTGGAAAGACAATTTCAGCCAGGACGGAACCATCGCCTTCGCGTCCCAGCTCATCGATCGCTATGAAAAAGCGTCAGTGGTCAAGTACGCGGAAATCGCCTGTTATTCCGAGGAACCTTCCGAGGCGGCCTGCACCTATTTCACGCTGAGAGCCCTCGGGTACCCCAACGTCCGGGTATATCTGCCGAAATAGGGTCTGTGCTCCTTCCCTGCCAACACGGGAGGGGAAAACCATACGGTTTCTCCTCCCGCTCCATGCCCGGATTTCGTTCAGGCGGGCACGACCTTCGGTTCCGACTTCTCCACGGGCGCCATCCGCAAATGCTCGATCTGGCCCGTGTTCAGGAGTCCGTCCATATCCAGGAGGAAAATCACCCGGTCCTTCCTCTTGCCCACGCCCAGGATGAAGTCGGCCACCGACTGGTTCCCCAGCCGGGGCGTGGAAACGATGTCTTCCTCCTTCAACAGCACCACCTCCGATACGCCGTCCACGATGATCCCGGCGGGAAACACGAGCCGCTTTTCCTCCACGTTTTGATGGAAGGTGCACTTCCGGCAGGCGCTGATTTTTTCGTAGTAGGACCCCTGGATTTCATCCCGGCAGAAGGTTCCGGACATCATCCAGCAGCGTCGGTCCCGGTGCCCGAAAGCCGGGCAGCCGCTCTTGCCGCAACTCAGGGTGTCCCAGCAGGAGATCATCTGCGCCGCCTGCGCTTCGTAGATAATGATGCAGGTGCGGTCGTGGTACTTCCTTTCCTCCATTTCGAAACGAAGCCGCAGATCCATCACCGGAATCACCTGCCCCCTCAGATTGATCACACCCCGTATGAATTCGGGAGTCTGGAGAAGGGGCCGGATGGGCAGCATCCCGACCACTTCCTTCACCTTCATGATGGCAATACCGTATTCTTCGGCGGCCAGGGAAAAGGTGAGGTATTTGCCTGCTCCGCTCTGCTCGTTATCGGTCGGCGAAACGTTCCGTTCTCGGCTTGCCTGTTCTTTCATCAGATCTTCTCCTGCTCATTATCATGATCGGCCTCAGAATTTTTCCGAGTGCTTCAATGGGATGGTTTCGAAGGAAGGCTGCGGCGGCACCACCACCTTTCCGAGGCTTCCAGGAGAAAATGGTAAAGCATCGCGGGTGCGGCGCGCAATCGTCTCTGGTCATTTTTTTGAGATAAAACGGGATATATGACGTTGCACAATGAATGACGAGAAGGAAGCAGCTTTAAAGCTGATAGGCAGTTCCATTGTCGTGAAATGGCATAGAAAATGATAATAAAACGAAGCGTGTCGGTTCGGATGGAAGCTCAAACCTTCTTCGCGGCGAGTCGGGGGAGGGTGCCGAGTCCGGACAAGCGCCGGACCCGGCGGGAGTGTATCAGCCTGCGTATCCCAGGAGTCGGCCCGTTTGGTGAAATACCAGGGCGACGACGTACGCGGTTCCCGTGGTGGACACCATGGAAAACAGCATCCATTTCCAGCTGCTCTCTCGGGCGATGCACACCAGGGTGACGAAGCAGGGCGAGTAGAGCATGACGAAGAGGATCAGCGTAATGCCGGTGAGCGTCGTCCATCCCGGCTCGCTGCGCAACCGGTCGCGGAGCGACTCGCTCTCTTCCGGGTCCACCGCTCCCAGCGAATAGGCGGTGCCGAGCGTGGAAACGATGACTTCCTTGGCCGCGAAGCCGCCCACAAGCGCTATGTTGGTGCGCCAGTCGAATCCCAGCGGCCGGGTAATGACCTCCAGGCCCGAACCGATCCTGCCGGCCAGCGAATAGTGTACCTCCTCGGCGCGCTCCGCCGAGTCCACCGCATTGAGTTCGCCACGCAACTTGGCATATTCCGCCGCCGCTTGGCGTAATTCGGGGGTTTCCGACGCGTGCGCCTCGGTCTTTTGGGATTTCCCCGAGGGAACGAGCCCGGCGAAACGCTTCCATTGCCCGCTCGCTTCGGCCGTGGGCTTTTCCCTGCGGGAGGCAACGTAGTATTCGTCGAAACGGTCGAGCGCCTGCTCGTTCTCGAACAACGAATGCGCGGCGGGGATCGTCAGGTAGTGCGCCTTCATCGTTTCCCGTTGTGCGCTGAACTCGCCCCGTTTGCTTTCGGGAAGCTGGGGAAAGGTAAGCATGGCCCAGATGATGATGGAGACGGCCAGAATGACGGTGCCCGCTTTCCGGATGTACCCGTAGGTGCGCTCCCAGGTGTGAATGAGCAATCCCTTGAGCGTGGGGACGCGGTACGGCGGGAGTTCCATGACAAAGGGCGTTTTGGGGCCTCGCAGCACGGTGCTGCGCAGCACCCGCGCTGCCACCAGGGCAAACCCCCACGCGGCGAGCGTGATGAGGAACATCACTCGTCCCCGGTCTTTGGTGAAGAACGCCCCCACCAGCAGCGCGAACACCGGAATCTTTGCGCCGCAGTTCATGAACGGCGCCACCAGGAGCGTGGCCATGCGTTCGCGCGGGTCCCTCAGGGTGCGCGTGGCCATCACGCCAGGCACGGCGCAGCCCCCGGCAATGCCGCCGCTCACGAAAAGGGCCATCACCGAATTGCCGTGCAGTCCGAATATGCGCAGTACGCGGTCCAGCATGTACGCCGCCCGGGCCATGTAGCCGCTGTCCTCCAGTATGGCGATGGCGAAGAACATGAACGCGATCAGGGGCACAAACCCGAATACTCCCCCCACTCCATGGATGATTCCCGACACGAGCAGGGAGGAAATGAGTCCTTGGGGGACAACCGTGGAGATGATGTCGCCCATCCAGGAGAAAAAGCTTTCGAACCATCCCACGGGGATTTCACTGGCCCAGAACACGAACTCGTAGAGCAGGTAGAGGACCCCGAACAGGAGGAGCGGGCCGAATAGCCGGTTGGTGAGCACCACGTCGATGGTGTCGGATATTTCCCGCCTTCTCTCAAAGGTCCTGCTCATCACGTTCTTGGCAATTCCCGCTATGTAGCCGTAGCGTTGCTCGGAGATGAACGTGGCCGGTTCCTGCGCGAGCGTGGCGTTCATATGGCGGTCGAGTCTGGTGACGATGGACCGCACCTCTCCGTCGATGGGGTGTCCGGGAGGAATCATGCCCTGTATTTCCGCATCCTCCTCCAGGAACTTTAACGCGATCCAGCGCCGGGGAACGGAATCGGCCGAAATGTTGCCTTTGCGGAGTACCTGCGAGAGTTCCTCCAGGGCTTGGTCGATGTCCGCCCCGTAGGAGATTTCCAGGGCGCGGGTTTCCAGATGCCCGCTCGTCATGCCGTTCAGAACCCGGATCAGCTCGTCGACGCCCTTTCGCGAACGGGCCACCATCGGTATCACGGGTATGCCGAGCATCTCCGACAGCTTGACGTGGTCGATGCGGAATCCCTTTTTCTCGGCTTCGTCCATCATGTTCAGGACCACCACCATGGGCATGCCGAGTTCCATGAACTGGAGGGTGAGGTACAGGTTGCGGTCCAGATTGCTGGCGTCCAGGATGTTTACGATGACGTCAGGGTGCTCCTCCATGCAGAAACGGCGGACGATCAGCTCCTCCATCGAATAGGCGGTGAGCGAATAGGTACCCGGCAGGTCCACCACGTGAAACTCGTTCCCGTTGTAGCGCACCGAGCCGGTCTTTTTCTCGACGGTCACTCCCGGCCAGTTGGCCACGTGTTGATGAGCGCCCGTGAGCGCGTTGAACAGCGTCGTTTTCCCGGCATTGGGGTTTCCCGCCAAAGCCACGGTGAATGTATTCGCCATGTGCCGCAACCTCCCTATGCGGTTTCCGCGCGTTCGACTTCGATGCAGTCCGCTTCGTTGTTCCGGAGCGATATGGTGCAGCCTCTCACCTTGACCGCCACAGGGTCCTTCAAAGGAGCCCGCCCCATGATCTCAATCGAAGCGCCGGGGGTGAGTCCCATTTCGCGGATGCGGCGCCCCCTTTCGCCGTCCGCCGTGATGCGGGTAATGACACCGGTCTGATGCCGGCTCATGTATCTCAGGAAAATGCGCGACATAACTTTTTGCTCCTTATGCCGGGCAAAGCGGGAGCGCCCCGCTGCGCCGCCCCCGTTAGAAAACGAATGATAACTGGCTGAGGACGAGATTCCGATAATCGCGCTCGTCCACGTCGTTGTCGTGATAGGTGTCTCTCAGATAGCCCACGGAGATCACCACTCCCGGAAAGAGCGTCTGGTTGAAGCCGAACCCCAGTCTGCTTTCCGGCAACCCCAGCGCCCCGCCTTCCCTGGACCCCGAATAATGGAGCACCAGCTCCAGCGTGTTCCACCAATCGAAGGCATATCCCGCCTCCACCGTCCATACGGAAGGCTGTGCCCCGGACCCTTCACTTTCCGGCAGCTCTTCATAATCGAACGAACGCAGGGCGGTCATGTACTCGCCGAGCAGGAAGAACCCCGCATAGTCGGCGTGGAAGTACCCGTCGAAACCGCCGATGGAGCGGCGAATGTCCGCGCCCAGAACGTCGGTGATACCGTCCGAATCGGCGATGTCCGATATATACGATGCGCCGACCTTCAGGGCAACCCCTCCGTCCTTGCTATCCCCCCATTCATAATTGGCATCGAACCCGTGGCTGTCGATGTTGTCGTCGCTTCCCGCTTTATCCACATCTCCGTTGAAAACATAGGCGGAGAAGGAGAGCCCTCTCCACCGGGCGCCGAGGAGCAGGGCCGCCGCGCGCGTTTGGCCCAGGGAGAGGGTAAGGGGAGAGTCGATAAGGGGGTCGTCAGGCAGGTGGGTATACAGCGCCCCGAAGGGAACGTAGAGCATGCCCGCGGTAAGGAAGAGAGGAAATTTGTCAGTGTTTCCAATGGTTATGGAAGCGGCATCCACGTCGAAGCCGCTTGCCTCATCGAAGGTGGGGTCTTCGTACAGCAGCACCACATCGGCCCCCACCCAATCGATCGGCTTGAAGCCGAGGGCCATTTCCACCGTGGTGAGGGCGAAGGAGCTTCTGTCCCGCGTTTCGCCGTTCTTGTATTTGGTGCTTTCGGACACCGCCCCGGTCTCCACCAGGAGGTCGAACGCGAAATGATCGATGGCCTTGGCGAAGAATCCGTCTCCCGTGCGCGACGATTCGAGCACGTCGTCGCGGACGATGCTCCGCAGGTCGTGGCCCCTGGCCCTGTCCAGTTCGGATTGCATGGTCGACGGGGCCTGCGCCCGGGTGGTTTCGGCCGACGGGGGCAGTTCCCCGGATCGCAGCTGCTGAAGGATTTCCTGCTTGATCTGTTCCTTCAGCTTGTCCAGTTCTTCCTGCGAGAGGGTTTGAGCGTGCAGCGAGGTAAGTGTGAGCAGAATGAAGAAGGCGATGGTTGGAAGCAGAGTAACGCCCTTGTGTAGCATACGGTCCTGACTCCTTTCTCCTTGGTGTGTGTGATGTACGGTAACGTCCATTCGGTGTTGGTGTTTCGGGGCGACAGCGATGGTTCCGCCGTCCACGTTAATTGCAATTGAGGTACAGTTACGGTCAAATATAGTTATTGCGACGCAGTGTCAACAAAAAAGATGACCGGGGAAAAAGTTCTCCACCCGTGGAGACGCTCCCCGGTCGCGTCACGAGAAGCGGGCAGGACGTCAGATCGTTTGGGAACGGCGTGGAACACCATGGCCGGAAGCGGACGGTCCGGTGAAGTTCCCTTCAATGAATTTCGGGAAATGTTCGTTGGGGACGGTCCGGTGGCGTCCGCCGTCTCCGGGAGGATAGGCTCGCCGGTCTCGGAACCCTCCGGGCAGGCCATTCGAGAACCCGTTTTCACCGGGTCCGTGGGCAGGGGCGACCGGCCGGTCGCCCCTGCGCGTTATTTCCCTCGAAGCCCGGGGCCGAAACCTGGAGTCAGACGTGGTTCAAAGAGTTCCGAAAGGAAGACGGCGGTACCGATGGTTCCGGCGCAGCGGGAACCGGCGCACGGTGTATCGGGATTGGGACTGTTTCATTCTCCCCCTTGACGGGGTCGGAACCGTATGTAAAAGAAAATGAGACACAATAACAAAACAATTCTAACGTTCATCACCCGCATCGCAAACCATGCATCACAAACAAGAAGGCTCATGCATCGGCACCTCTCCGGCAGAGGTGAGCGCGCATGCGAGAACTTCGCAGACGGAATTCCCCTCTTTGCAAAGGGGGGCGGGGGGGATTTACGTTATTGGTAATCACCACAGGTCGAACCGATGGCCGCAACAATACTTTTACGGAAGACCGAATCAGGAAAGGGGATTTGCATGATAGCATCGTTTATCACGGAAATCGGACTGAGGAACGGGGCCGCTCACGTGACCTCTCCGGCGAATTCGACGCCGAAGCCGCGTGCATGGTCGCCGAAATGATCCATCGATATGCTTCGCAGGGCACCCGCGTGTTTGTGAACGTGGACGAACATACCCGGATCACCCCCGGCGGAGGGGAGAAGTTCCTGCGCCATTCGGAACGGCTGGCCTTTGCGCCCGACATGGTGTTCTTCAAGGGAGAAAGGACGCTCGACCTGGCGCCCCAGGGCTACCGGGTGCTCGTCCCGAAACCGGTCGCATGCTCCTGCAAGGCCGCCCGCTGCGGGAACGGCGGCTGCGGAAAAGGATCATCGTGCTGCAAGAACAAAGATGAACACCATGCAGAGGCGAAACGGAACGTCGGCTGACCGGCGGTGACATGCATTCCTCTCCTTCCGGAAAAGGAGGCATCCTTATCGATGCCCTCCCCCGCAGGGGGAGGGAACTTAACGGAAGCCTCGACACTGTCCTGATGTGGGGAAGGAATCGGGGAGATGGTCCCACGCCACCGGCCCCGGCGGTCGAGCGACGTTGCCGCCCATGTTATGAGGTCGGAATGCACCATGGACAAATGCGGCGATGGGGAAAAGCGGCGAACGAAAAGAGGGTATCCCGGAGACGAGCCGGGACTGAGGAATCGGGGTATGGCGGAGGATGTATGCGCGGGAAATAGGAAAAACAGGAAAAAGCCGACGTTCTACCGGTCGTCGACGGTTTCTTCCAGCACCACGACTTCTTCGTCATCCTCCCAGCGTCCATTGCTGCCGGGTTCCAGGGTAGCCCGTTCGGCGGACGCGCCGTCGGTGAGTCGTTCGTTTTCCGATTCTTCGTTGATCATGTGGCAGAAGCCGTCCAGGAGGCCGCCCTTGGAAATGGTGACGTGTTTGGCTTCGACATTTCCGTGGATGCGGCCGGTCTTGCCGATATCGAGCTGCTCGTAGGCCGCGATGTTGCCTTTCACGGCACCGTTCACCACCACGTTGTCCGCGATGATGTCGGCTTCCACAATGCTGTCCCGGCCGATGACCACGGCGCCCTTGCTCTCGATCTTTCCCTTGACGCTTCCTTCGATGGCGATGCTGTTCTTGAGCAGGATGATCCCCTGAAAGACGCAATCCGGGCCGATTACCGTATCCACTTTCTTGAATTCGTTGTTCGTGCCGTCCTTGAACCGGCCCGATTTATCGCTGAACAATCCCATGGCTCTCCATTGTATTACTGTGTGTCATACTTGGCGAAACTCATGCCGTGTACGGTGTAATCCCAAATGAACTCCATCGGGTCCTGGTAGTGGTCGTTTTTCGAGATGGAGTAGTGCAGGTGAGGTCCGGAGCTTCTCCCCGTGTTGCCCAGATACGCGACCACCTGTCCACGCTTCACCTTTTGTCCGTTTTTCACGGCGATATCGTGGAGGTGCCCGAAGATCGTCACCAAGCCGTTTCCGTGGTCGATCCTGAGTACCTTGCCGAGATAGCGGTCCTTGCCGTTTTCGATCACCTTCCCGTCGGCGGGGGCGATGATGGGCTCCTTCACCGCACCGGCGATGTCCAGTCCGTTATGGAACGAACGGAGTCCGGTGAACGGATCGGCGCGCCAGCCGAAACTGGAGGAAAGCCAGAGGTCTCCTCCCTTGACCGGCAGAATGGAGGGAACGTGATCGAACCTTATCTTCCGGTTGTTGAAATGATCCAGCGTCGTCCGAACGAGGTCGCCCACGTAGGCGGTATAGCGAAGCAGTGATTCGGGGTCTTTCCCGTATGTACTCGACCGGGAATCGGTGTTCTGGGGTTCGTCTCGGTATTCCAATGAAGAGAAGGACTGAGGGTCCATACCGCCCTGATGGCTGTTGGGAGGCGGATCGGTTTTGAGCGGTTCCGGGTCTTCGATTTCCAGCCCCAGGTACTGCCGTATCTTGGCGTCCATTTCCCGTATGCCGTCGAGCTTGTTCTTGACCGCCGAAAACTGATCGTCCAGTCGCGTCAAATGCTGTTTCTGGGTGGCGAGTTCTTCGTCCTTGGAACGGATGAGCGCCTCGCGCGCCTCGATTTCCTCGCGAAGAATCTTTTCCCTGGCCTGCATTTCCCCCTTCAGTGTCATTTCCTTGGCAACCAGTTCCCCCCGCAGCTGCTTCTCGACGGCGCTCATTTCCTCGTTGTTCATTGAAGACAGTTGGGATTTGAGCTGCAGCTTCGCCTGGTTCAGATGGCGGTTATCCGAAAACAATTTTACCAGCAGAAGTCCCCCCGCAACGGTGAATAGAAGACAGAAAGCCGCGAGCAGCAGGACCAGTTGGGGGATGTACACGATCCTGGTAGCCCGTTCGCCCGAACCGGGTATCACCAAGGTCATTTTTTTCATGCTATCCATCCATTCGTCCGAACGTTCCCTCTTCGGACATGGCAGCGATCAGTGCACCTTTTACCGTACTCGTGAGAGGATCCTGAGCCACTCGTATGTCGGAAATCCGGATCGGCAGGTTATACTCAGCCAAGACTTTTTCGAACTGTTCGAGGAAGCCGTTCGGACACACGGTGCCCCCCGCCAGCACCATGGGCAGGGCGGTGAGGGAAGTTGGCATCTTTTTCTCGTCCCGCATCCGTTTGTCCAGGCTGGAAATCAGGTTGTGAATGATTTCGTTGTAGAAGATGTGGAACGCGTTTTCCAACCTGCTGCGCGGGCTGCGGCGCAGGTCGAGGTCCGTTTCCTTGGCGATTTTGACGTTGGTGGGGACCATGTTCATGACGCCGGCCACCGACGTGTCGATGTAGTCGCCCGCCTTCAGCACGCAGAAGGAGAAAATCGGCAGGGACAAGTAGGACAGGCAGACGTTGCACATTCCGCCGCCGATGCTGACACCGATCCCCGTAAAGTTATTGTCGGACAGCTCGGAAAGAATGACCGCCAGCCCTTCGTTGATGCATTTCACCCGATAGCCCATGCCGATGAGGAAATTCTTCATGATGGCTTCGTGGTAGATGAGCTTCTCGGGCGCGTCCACGGGCGCGGCCGGCAGACTCATGCAAATGGATTCGCCCAGGGTGCGCGGTTTTTCGATAAGGGTCTGGATGGTTTTCTCTATGACCTTCTGACCCTTCTCTTCCTGGGAATTCAACAGCCCTTCGTGCATGGGCCGTCGGGTTTGAGCGCCGAACATCACGGAAAATTTCTCGGCTGCGTTGCCGATAATGTACAATTGCCCGTCGTCCGCGAAATAGTCGACTTTGTTCTTGTTCAGGATGTCTACGGCAAACTGGATATACGGTACCGTAAAAAAGGCGTTGAGCTGACGCTTGGATTCCACCGTGGAACCTTTTTTCTGGCTCATCACGATATTGCAGGTTCCAATATCCAATCCAACGGGCCCTGCGGGCTCATCGGGCTTTTCGCTCAACTCCTTGTCGGCACTGATCACCGTAGCCTCGGAGACTCCCCGAGCAGCTTCTCTCAAGTCATCGGTCATGAGACCACCCTCCCTGTCATCGCAGGACGCTTATTCCCCGATGGGCGTAAAATTGCTCCACTGCTGCTTCATCTGTGATATCAGCGTCTGATATTCCATGGACTTCCGCCGACACGAGGCAAGTTCCTCTTCCTTCTCCCGGAGAGCCTCCGTCAGTTCGCTGCATTTGAGTCTGAGCAGATTCGATTCCTCCCGGAACATTCGCCCCCCGCGTTCCAGTTCGCCCATCACCCTCTTGTGCTCTTCTTCCAGCCGCAGGACTTCGTTTTCCTTTTCCTGAAGCTCTATTTCAAATACCGATTGCATTTTCAACAGTTTGGCTGCGCGGTTGGCCCATTGGGCGGCCCTGTCGTAGATTTCGCCGCCCACGATCCGGTTGCGGAGTTCGTCGGGAGTGACTTCCTTCACCTCCTGCAACTCCTTCATGGACTTCAGTTGTTCCTGGAGGGCCGCCGTTTCCGACGCCAGTGCGCCGTAGCGTTGATCGAACTCCGCCACGCGTTCCTGCAGGTCCGAATTTTCCTGCCGCGCCGAGGCAAGATCCTTCTCGTTCTGTTCCTTCAGAGCTTCGGCTTCGGCCAGTCTGGCGCGCAGCGTTTCGGTTTCTTCCTGGGATTCGGAAAGGGACCTGAGCGCCTGGACCAACTGTTCGTGTTCTTCGTTGGATGTCTTCTCCGTCATCGACTGGCGGGAGATTTCCTCCAGATGGGTCTTGGCCCGCTCAAGTTTTTCCGCTTCGCTCACATGGTCTTCCGTCGAGGGCGTATGAGCGGCTTCCCCCTGCTGGCGCGCGCGGAGCATGCCGTACAGTTTCACTCCTCCCTTCACCACTTCGATAAAGCTCGAACTGGTGAGCGGTTCGATGAGATACCGATGAACGTAGCCCTCGTTGATGGCTTCCGATACCTGGAGATTGAGGGAAGGAGTGATGAGGATGCGCGCAACCGAGGGCCTGATGGCCTTGAGTTTCGCGAAGAGATCGGTCCAGGGCATGCCGGGAAGATGGGCGTCCACCACCACTACGTGGACTTCCGTATCCTCCACCAGATGCAATACCTTCTGCACGTCGCGCGCCGTGTACACGTCGAACGAAGGAGCAAGGCTATTGGCCAGCGTTCTGGCCATTTCGGGATTGCTGTGGGCAATAATGACACGAGGAAGATGCTGATCCATGAGCTGTCACCCTATACGGTCGAGCTGTGGATGGAATGATAGGCGCCGGACCGACCTATCCACCGGGTGCATCTTCTCTTGTGATTTGCGCATGGACGACCCTCCCTCAGAGGGTGGGGGACAGAGGATACAGGAACTGTCGATCCGGCGCCCGACCATCGTCGGCGCCTCACGGTTTTGTCCCCCGCTTGTTGTTTCTACACGCCCATTCGACCATCGTCGAGTCGAGTATGGCCTCTGTCCTCGACGGACGCTACAGCGCTCACAGAGAACTGCTCTGATTGTCGTTTTACGGAAGGAACTCCGCGGATACTCTCGACCCGTGCCGATCATCATTTTCCCGCAACGATCATGAAGGATACGGAGTATGCCGGGGGTTATCCGTATAACCCGGGTGGTCATCGCTGCGACACAAAATACGTCAGGGTCGTATTCTCTTTGTCCCAGCCTCTTTACCACGGCGCCTCAAATAAGTCAACCTTCGACAATTATTGGATTTTTTTTAATAAAAAATAAGACGATCAATGTAATACATCGGAAGGGGAAGAGAATATCTTAAGTGGAAAAGCCGGCATGGGGTGAGACACCCCTAACTGCCCCTTTTCCACTCGTACGTTCCGCGCTTCCCCTTATCGCGAATCGCCGGGCCGTGGTTCTTACCACTGAAGCCGTGAAAGAAGAGCGACCCCCAGCACCGTTTTACTGTCCCGGATCTCGCCCCTGAAAATCATCTCTTTCACTTCCTCCAGCGGAATGAGCACCACTCGGCTGATCTCTTCTTCGTCTATGTCGTCGTAGGCCTTCCGCAGGTCCCTTCCCACATAGATTTTGATCGTCTCGTCGGAATATCCGATGGCCGGGTAATACTCGAAAATCTCCTCGAGCCTTCCCGCCTCGTATCCCGTTTCCTCCCGCAGTTCGCGGTGGGCGCAAGCGATCGGGTCCTCGCCGGGATCGACCTTGCCCGCCGGAATCTCCAGGGATTCCCTGCCCAGCGCGTAGCGATACTGCCATACCATAATGATTTCGTTGTCTTCGGTAACGGGCAGCACGGCCGAGGCCAACGGATGTTCGATACGGATGCGTTCGCTTATTCTCCCCGACGACAACCGGACCTGGTCGAGGTGCGCGGAAAAATGCGGCGCCGCCAGAGTGGCCATGGTCCGCAACTTCGTTTCCATTCGTCTCTCCTCGCCGTCCCGGAACGTTCCGCCATCCGGGATCACCCCGCACTTATAGCGTTTTTTCGCCGTCCTGGAAAGCCTGCATTTTCTCTTTTTTCCCGCCCGGCCGCCGACCGGGAAGGAGAAAGAGAATGACCTCATGAAAAGCCCGGTTCCTGTCGATGAAGAATCAACCGCTCATGATCCCTTCGGGAGGGGGTGAAACCATCGCCATATTGAAAGTAAGCGCCCTGGGCTACACGGCGGTCTACGATCCGTGCGCGGACACGTGGACCGGCAAGGGCGTCAATACCCTGGCCCTTCTGCTCAATACTCTGACGAAGTTCGGCAAATCCGAATTCGGCTACAGCGACCCGGCCGCGCGGGCGGCGGAGGCGATCGTCTACGCATACAACGGCCGGGCAGTGGGACCCGCGGACCTGATACGGGAGATTTACGAACGAAAAGAAGCCGTACGTTTCCTCTCCATGGTCCGCAAGTGGGTTTCCCTCGATGTCTAGATTGCATTTTTCATTCCTTCCCCTCCGGGGGAAGGAAGCACGAACGGGGGATTCCGCCAGGTACGGGGTTCTGCCCATCTTTCCCGGTACAAATCCTGCGAGAAATTTTATCCACCGGCGGTTCGATCCCCATCGTTCGTCGGCGGAGCCGAATCCGCCGTCATCTCTTGTCGATCGAATCGAACGGCGATGATGTTGCTTAAAAAAACGGGGGAGGGGGCCGTCCGATTTCCGCCGTCGGACAGCCCCCTTTACTTGGGATAGGGGTTAGAAGGGAGTGAGATGCGCAAGGAGCGCGAGCCGATATGGGAGTGAGCACTTCCGCGCGTGCTTCTTCGGCTCGACAACGGCTATTTCACGCCGCAATTGTTACGGCAGTGCGAGCGTGCGACGAGAATACGATTCGCGCCCCTACGCCCGCCCGCTGCTTCCAATGATTGACAATCGGTCGAAATCCCTTCAGAATACCGTCAGCATTTCTTTCCTTTCCCGAACCCGACGACACCCGTCGTCACCATGGTGCCGATTTCGGAGTGAATGAGCTAAAAAACCCCAGGATCGCCGGGCTCCTCGCCCGCAGCGTTCCCTTCCTTCCGTTCCTGGACGAGATTCCCCTGGGAGTCGCGTTGCTGGACATGCATCGGAACATCGTGCTCATGAACCGGGGCCTCCAGGCCCTCACCGGGTTCCCCCGTGAACGCGCCGCCGGTATCCCCTGCTCCCAGGTAGTGCGCAGCGACGTATGCATCCAGCGCTGCCCGGTGCTCGATCTGAAGGAGAACGGCCAGTCGGTGTGCGTGGAGGGGGACATCATCAATCGCGACCGAAAGAGGCTGCCCGTGCGCATTACCGCTTCCCTCCTGCTCGATCGGAATGGCCGTCCCGCGGGGTACCTGGAAACGGTGGAGGACCTCAGCCTGCTCAAGACGCTGCAACCCAGCGGCCGGGCGGGAGACGAATTCGGGGGCTTCATCGGACGCAGCCCCGAGGTCCAGAAAATTATCTCCATCATCCCGGCAATCGCCCAGACCGATTCGTCCGTCCTCATCACGGGCGAAACCGGCACGGGCAAGGACCTGGCGGCCGAATTCATCCACCGGGCGTCCGGAAGGGCCAAGGGATCGTTCATCAAGGTGAACTGCGGAGCGTTGCCCGAAACCTTGCTGGAATCGGAACTCTTCGGCCACCAGAAGGGGGCGTTCACCGGGGCCGTGGAAAACAAGCCGGGCAGGTTTCGGCTGGCGCACAACGGAACGCTCTACCTGACGGAGATCGGAGACCTGCCCCTGGCCCTCCAGGTCAAGCTGCTCACCTTTCTGGACGACCGCGTCATTCATCCGCTGGGCAGCACCAAGGGATTCAAGGTGGACGTACGCATCGTCGCCGCCACCCATCGGGACCTGGAAAAAATGGTGCGCGAAGACTCCTTCCGCGCGGACCTGCTGTTCCGCCTCAACGTGGTGCGCATCCATCTGGCTCCGCTGCGGCAGCGGGGCGACGATGTCCGGTTGCTGCTGGACCACTATCTGCACACCCTTTCCGCCCGATTCATGAAAAAGATTCGGGGGTTTTCCCCCGCCGCGCTGGCGGCGCTCACGGCACACGGCTATTCCGGCAACGTCCGGGAACTGAGGAACATCGTGGAATACGCCGTCAACGTGTGCAACGGCGAAACGATTCAGCCGGTCCACCTGCCGTCGTACCTCACCGAGAACGTGCCGTCGCCGGTGGCTCCGGCGGAAAACCAAGCCGCGCCCCGAGAGGAAACGTTCGGCCTTTCCCCCTCGGCGATGGCGCACACCAAGTGGTCCGATCTGGAAAAAACCATGATTGTAGAGGCGCTGGTCAAGGCCAAGGGAAAACGAAGCCGGGCCGCCGACCTGCTGGGGTGGGGCAGAAGCACGCTCTGGCGCAAAATGAAACAATACGACCTGGACGGGGCGGGATAGATTCCCGTGGAGGGATTCATTTCCCTCTGTTTTCCGTCCTCGCGAATATGGTATGGGAAAGAAACTCCTCATCCCCTTGCAGGGAAACGACATCGCCCCCCGGTTCGATCTGGCGTCGGAAGTGCTCATCGTGACGATCGGCGAAGAGGGACGAGTGGAGAGCGAAAAGACGCTGGTGCTTCCGCAGGCGTCGGCGGAGGGGCTGTGCCACCTCGTCCTGACGGAGTCTGTGAACGCGGTGGTGTGCGGGGGGATCGAGGAAGAGTACTACCAGTACCTGAAGTGGAAACGGGTGGAGGTGGTCGATTCCGTCATCGGCCCCGGCAGCGCGGCCGTAGCCCGGTATGCGGCCGGCGCCCTCCAAGCCGGCGACATTCTCTTTCCGCGGTGAGAAGAGGCGGACCATGAAGCTCATTCAGTGGTTGTCCAGGTTCCCCGGAATGCTCCTCGAATTCCCCGAGAACGAGACGTCTCCGAGGCGGTACCGCATCCTCAGGCGGAACATGATCATCCTCATGGCGGTGGTCACGCTGGTGCCCCTGCTGACCATGGCCGTCATAAACTACGTGCAGTACCAGAGCGCGCTGAAGAAAGAGATCGTCAACCCCATGCGTTCCCTGGTGAGCAAGACCAGGCATTCCTTCGAACTCTTTCTGGCCGAACGGCTCTCGGCGGTGAGTTTCATCTCTTCGGCCTATCCTTGCGAAGACCTGGTCGACGCACGGAACCTCAACCATATTTTCCGGGCCATGAAGCGGGAATTCGGGGGGTTCGTGGATCTGGGCGTCATCAGCGCGCAGGGCGTTCAATCGACCTACGCGGGGCCCTACGACCTGTTGGGAAAGAATTACTCCGAACAGAGCTGGTTTCACGAAGTGCAGCTCCGGGGCGTATACGTCAGCGACGTATTCCTGGGATACCGCCAGTTTCCGCACATCGTCATCGCGGTGAACCGCCTTTCCGACGAAGGCGACTGCTTCATCGTCCGCGCCACCATCGACACGGAAAAATTCAACACGCTCATCGCCTCCATGGGGCTCGATCCGCAGAGCGACGCCTTTCTGCTCAACCGGGAAGGGGTGTTTCAGACCAATTCCAAATTCTACGGCAGCGTGTTGCAGAAGTGCTCCCTGCCGCTGCCTCCCCTCACCTACGATACCAACGTCATCGAAACGAAAGATCCCTCGGGCCGGGAAATCATTCTGGCCTACACCTATCTGGTGAACCCGAACTACGTACTCATGGCCGTGAAGCCCCGGGGCGAGGTCATGCGTTCGTGGTATACGCTGAAGAGCGAACTGTTCCTCGTGTTCATCGTCAGCGTCGTCGTCATCTTTTTCGTGGTGTTCAGGCTCACCGACCGGCTGGTCCACCGGGTGCTGGAAGCTGACGAGCGGCGGGAGGCGGCCTTCAGGGAGATGGAGCATACGCACAAACTCTCCTCCATCGGGCGGCTCGCCGCGGGCGTGGCTCACGAAATCAACAATCCGCTGGCCATCATCAACGAAAAGGCCGGGCTGATGAAGGACCTCATCAACATCGAGCCGGAGTTTCCCCGCAGGGAAAAATTCGTCTCCCTGGCCGACGCCATCCTGGGATCGGTGGAGCGCTGCCGGGGCATCACCCACCGGCTGCTGGGGTTCGCCCGGCGGATGGAAGTGACCATCGAAACGCTGGACCTCAACGACGTGCTCAAGGAGGTCCTCGGTTTCCTGGAAAAGGAAGCCCTCTTCCGCAACGTCACCATTCATCTCCACCTGGCCGAGGACCTTCCGAAGATCGCCTCGGACCGCGGCCAGCTTCAGCAGGTGTTCCTCAACATCCTGAATAACGGTTTCGCCGCCGTGGAGGATGGGGGAACCATCGTGATCACCACGTGGGAAAAGGACGTGGATTTTGTGGGCGCGGCCGTCCAGGACAACGGATGCGGCATGTCCGGGGAGATACTGAAGCATATTTTTGAGCCGTTCTTTACCACCAAGACGGGGTACGGAACGGGACTGGGGCTGCCCATCACCTACGGCATCGTCAAGAAGCTGGGCGGAGACATCGAAGTGCAGAGCAAGGAAGGCGAGGGCACCACCTTTTTCGTGTACCTGCCGATACGGTCGAAAGCGACGGGAGGATGAGATGGAGAATTGGAAGGTGCTCCTGGTGGACGACGAAGAGGAATTCGTTACGGCATTGGGAGAGCGTCTTCAGCTCCGGGGGATCAACGTGAGTACGACCACGGACGGCGACGAGGCCCTGCGCATGATCGAATCCGATCCTCCCCAGGTGGTGGTGCTGGACGTCCTCATGCCCGGTTTGGGGGGGCTGGACGTGCTGCAGCACATCAGGGAGAGCCGCCCCGATCTTCCGGTGATCCTGCTCACCGGCCACGCAACCACCCGTGACGGCATCGATGGGATGCGGCTGGGAGCGTTCGACTATCTGATGAAGCCGCTGGAGATCGACGATCTGATCGGGAAGCTGCGAGAGGCCGTGGAGAGCACGCGGTCCGGCGCAAAGCGATAGGAAGGATTCTTTAATGGAAGCGCAAAAAGCGGCATTCATGGGAAGGATCACCGCCGGGGTGACTCACGAGATGAAGAACGTACTGGCCACCATCAGGGAAACGTCGGGCCTGCTTTCGGACCTGCTTACCTATGGCGACGCCAAGAACATTCCGCAGCGGGAAAAGTTCCTTTCCACCCTCGACATCGTCC
The DNA here is from genome assembly GCA_963826125.1 of uncultured delta proteobacterium. Lineage (GTDB taxonomy): Bacteria > Desulfobacterota > Desulfarculia > JACQYL01 > CAWGVV01 > CAWGVV01. The sequence continues at coordinate 1,518,282 of CAWGVV010000002.1, forward strand.
AGGAACAGGTGAATCGCGGCGTGGCCATGATGACCATGCTCAACGGCTTTGCGCATCGGCCGGACGCGGCCGTGGGATCGTTCGACCTCAAACCGCTGCTGGACCAGTTCGCCGCGCTGTCCGGACGCTTCGCGCGCCTCAAGGGAGCAACCATTGCCGTGAACGGCGCCGGGGCCGTCACCATTGTGGCCGATCCCATGCTCCTGATGGTGGCGCTTTTTTCCTGCCTCGAATTGTCCCTGGCCAAGGTGAAAAGCGGCGGATCGATACGCTTCACCCTGTCGGAACGGGAGAGCGAGGCGGCGATCGCAATGGAATGGGACGGGGACACGGAAGCGCACGTACGGGAGGCGTCGGAGTCGGCGGTATCCGAGGCGTGGTTGAAGGCACTGGAGATCGTGGTGGGCATGGGGGGAAATCTGGAGCTGTCGGCGGAGGTTCCCCGGGTGACGATGCGGCTGCCCCGAGGCGGGTCTTACGTTTCATAGATGAAACATAATGGAACGTTTCATTCGTTTCAAATAGGAACAAAATGGGACAATAGCTGTCCTCCATTCTTTTGCCGCCAGTCGTAACACGGCTTCAAACATGGCTTTTCCTGCTGTGGCACTGTCTTTGCTGTAATGAAGGACAAAGACTCCACTCAAAGGAGAGTGTCATGAAAAAGTTGCGCGATATCCTGGAAACCACTTTCGCCGCCACGGCTTTTGCCGAGGCCGACGACGACGTTACCGCCCTGGAAATGACGGGGAAAAGCCCCGCGGGACGCACCGCGACGGCCGGTTTGTTCCGCCGCATCAGCGACGCCTTCGCGGCCGTGGCCTTTGCCGAAGCCGACGAAGCCGACATGGCCCGTGAAATCATGGGACGGCCGCCCATTAAGAAATCCCGGTCCTCGCTGCCCGGTTTCCTGGAATCGGTCGGTTTGGGCGGGGTCAAAGTCTATTACGGCGTGGTGAACGCCTGACGGGCCGTTTTGCCGGGGCATCTTCGAAATGGCGGCAAAACTGCTCATCGCGGGGAGCGACGAACCTCTTCACGCAAACCTCGTCAAGAGCCTCGCTCCCTTCCGTTACCGGATCTTCGGCGTGAATAACGCGGAGGAAGCGGAGCATGTGGTGCGCAAGCACAATATCGATGTCGCGGTTCTCGATCTCCGCATGCTGCGGCGGGGGGGCATCGTATTGCTGCAGACCATAAAGAAGATACGCCCGCTCACCGAGGCCATCCTGATCAATTCCTCCCAGCAGCTCTCCCTGTCCATCGAGGGGATGAAGCTGGGAGCGTTTGACGATCTGCTCGTCCCCTTCGATCTCCATACCCTGGCGGAACGCATCCGATCGGCGCTCGACTGCAAGCGCGCCGAAGAGGGCGCGTTGCGCACTCTCCTCAGGCGGGCGCAGGACATGATGGTGGCGGTAAGTTTCGCCGAAGCGGGCGAACACGACATCGCTCGGGACATCCTGCGGGAGCGGGAGGGTTTTCATCGAAATTGCAACGGGAATGATGTACAGGATGAGAAAAACCGCCGGAAAAAACGAGGGGAGGAGGATCGCATGAGCAAGTTCAAAATATTGCTGGTGGACGACGAGGAGAGCTTCGTACAAACGCTATCGGAACGCATCAAGATGCGGCAACTCGACTCCGAGATCGCACTCAACGGGGCCCAGGCCCTGGAGAAAGTCGGTGACAGGCTTCCCGACGTCATGGTGCTGGACCTACGCATGCCGGGTATCGACGGCATGGAGGTGCTCCGCAGGGTGAAGAAGTCCAATCCGGAGATCCAGGTCATCATCCTGACCGGCCACGGGTCGGAAAATGACGAAAAGGAAGCCCGGCGGCTGGGGGCGTTCGATTACCTCAGCAAGCCGGTGGACATCGACCACCTCATCAACACCATGCGCAAAGCCTACAAGGCCAAAATGGAAGACGCCATGGTGGCCGCCACCTTCGCCGAGGCGGGTGATTTCAAGACGGCGCGGGAAATATTGACGGAAGACAAGAAAGAGAAAAAGTGACGGGAGGTGGCGCTATGGGCATAAGGGTACTGCTGGTGGACGACGAGGAGCCGTTTGTGAACACGCTGGCCGAGCGGTTGAAGACGAGGAATTTTTCGGCGTTCACAGCGCACAGCGGCAAGGAAGCGATGAAAATGGTGGAGGAGAACGTGTTCGACGTGCTTGTCCTGGACGTGCTCATGCCGGAAATGGACGGCGTCGAAACGCTCCGCCGGATCAAGCAGGAGCATCCGCTGCTCGAGGTCATCATGCTTACCGGGCACGCCACCGTGGAAACGGCCATCGAGGGGATGAAGGCCGGAGCGTTCGATTACCTCATGAAGCCCACGGAAATGAACGATCTGGTGCGGAAGATCGAAAAGGCGTTTGCCCGGAAATCGGAGCAGGAATCCCGCATTCGGGAGGCGGAAATCGAGCACATCATCAAGCGGCGGGGATATTGAAGTGAACCACGGCCGGAAAACGGCGGGAACCGATGGGAATGCGGGGGCGGAACGGGTTATTTTTGACTGATATTTGTGCCCTTTTTCACATTTTCGTGCTTCCCGTCGCCGCTCGCCGCGCGGCCCGGAGGCCGAAAGCCCTGCGCTTACGCGCATATCAATCCAGGAGTGGGAGGACGGAAAACGTATGGCGGAGTTAAAGGTAAAAGATCTCATGGTCCCGCTGGCGGAATATGCGGCCGTCTCGCAGGAGGCCAGCCTCTACGAGGCGGTCATGGCCCTGGAGAAGGCGCAACGGGGCTTTGCCAAGGACCGTTACAAACACCGGGCCATTCTGGCTCTCGACGAAAACGGCAAGGTGGTGGGAAAACTGAGCCAACTGGACGTAATCCGGGGGCTGGAGCCGAAATATCTGGAAATGGGCGACGTGAAGAACCTCCCCCGCTGGGGCCTCTCCTCCCAGTTCCTGAAATCAATGATGGAACACTACCATCTGTGGGAGAAACCGCTGGACGACATCTGCCGCAAAGCGGGAAACCTCAAGGTCAAGGACATCATGTACGCGCCGACCGTGGGGGAGTACGTCTCTCAGGAGGCGTCGATCAACCAGGCCATCCATCAGCTCGTCGTCGGCCACCATCAGTCGCTGCTGGTCACCGGGGGGGACGAGATCGTGGGCATACTGCGGCTCACCGACATCTTCCGCGAAGTATGCGAGCGGATAAAGACTTGCAATATTCAGTAAATCGAGGGACCAGCCCGCGATGATGATGATAAAGGAGGGTTACACGAATGGCTGCTGACTCCTGGGCAGTTTCGCAGAAGCAGAGCATCAATTGGCGGAAATGGATATTCCTCTCTCTCGGCGTGGTGTTGTTCGCCGTGGTGTATTTCGCTCCCCCCTGGCCCGACGCCATAGACCCCATGGGCAAGCATTTCACGCTCTCCCGAGAGGGGAAAGGGGCGCTGGCGGTGTTCCTTCTGGCCGGCACCTGGTGGGTGTTCGAAGTGCTGCCCATCGGCATCACCAGCATCGCCATCGGCGTGTTGCAGGTGCTGTTCTTCATCCGGCCGGCCAAGGAGGCCTTCAAGGACTTCATGGACCCTTCGGTCCTCTTCATCTTCGCCTCCATCGTGATCGGCATGGTGTTCACCAAAACCGGCCTCACCAGGAGGCTGGCCTACAAAATGCTGGCAATCGTGGGGGAAAAGACGAGCATGATCTACCTGGGCGTGTTCGTCGTCACGGCCGCCCTCACCCACATCATGGCCCATACCGCGGTGGCGGCCACCGTGTACCCGCTGCTGCTCACGATTTACAGCCTGTACGACGAGGGTGACAAGCCCACGAAATTCGGCAAGGGATTGTTCATGGGCATGGCTTACGTGGCGGGCGCCGGCAGCATCATCACCCTTTTGGGAGCCGCGCGGGGGGCCGTGGCCGTCGGTTTCTTCAAAACCATGACCGCCACTCACCGGGAGATCAGCTTCTTCGAGTTCAGCTATTATCTCCTGCCCGTCGGCTGGCTTATGGTCTTCCTTCTTTGGGCGTTCTTCATTTTCGTACTCAAACCCGAAAAGAAGGTGATTCCGGGATTGCGGGAACGGGCCAGGTCACTCAGCAGGGAACTCGGCCCCCTGACGTCCAGGGAACTGATCACCGCCGTCATCGTGGGGCTGGTCATCCTGACCCTGTCCCTGCGGTCGTTCATTCCGGCGCTCAAGCCGCTTGAGAAGGAAGGCATCATTCTGGTGTCCACCCTGCTTTTCTTCATTCTGGGCATACTGGACATCACGGACCTGGAAGAGATTCCCTGGAACATCATCCTGCTTTTCGGCGGGGCCATGAGCATCGGTTTCTGCCTGTGGCAGACGGGCGCGGCCGAATGGCTGGCCATCAACTGGCTGGTCCTCTTTCAGAAGGCCAACTGGTTTATCTTCGTCCTGGGCATAGCCTTCTTCGTGATGGTCATGACCAACTTCATCATGAACGTGGCAGCCATCGCCATCTCGCTCCCGGTGGCCCTGGTCATCGCGCCGTACCTGCACGTGGCGCCCGAAGTGATTCTGTTCGCTTCCCTGATGGCCGCGGGCATGCCCTTCATGCTGCTGGTGGGCGCGGCTCCCAACGCCATCGCCTACAACTCCCGGCAGTTCACCAGTGGAGAGTTCTTCGGCTACGGCATCCCGGCCAGCATTATGCTCATGGTCGTGATCGGATTCGCCGCATACTTCCTCTGGCCGCTCATGGGTATGCCGGTGACGATTCCCTAGGGACGTACGGAACAACGGGGGGCGCGGCGGGTAGCCCGTCGCGGCCCCCTTCCCGAAGCCGCCACCCCGCGGCTTCCCGCTCCATGAAAAGGTGCGCCCATGCCCGGAATGAAAGAACTGATCGACCGTATCATCGCGCGGGTGAACATCAACCTTCGCGAACCCGCCTTCGACGTGGGCCCCTACGTGAAGAACTTCATCGACCCGGAGAAATTCCTCAGGTTCTACGCCTCCTACGGGCTCACCTTCCTCTATCCGCTGCACTTCCATTTCCGCCGGTCCATCCTTGCCGGGAGCTACTTCCTGGGAAAGTGCATCGTGGACCATTCCATCGTCTACAAAAGCGACATTCGGGGTGACGAACTCAAGTCAAGGGACGACGTCTTCCGGCACAAGGGGTGGGAAATAAAACTCCACGATGACGAAACCATCCACATACAGGACAGCTACCTCATCAAGACCCTGGTGCACAATTATTCCCACAATCCGGAGAGTCCCGAGGAGTTTCAGATTCACAACGTGGTGTCCATGCCCTACGCCAACATCCACGGCTCGCCCATCGAGGGGGGATTCCTCGGCCCCTTCGCCACGGTGGACGTCACTACCGTCCACAACTGCGTCCTTGGGCCGTTTTCCTACGTGCAGGTGGGCGAACTCAACCACAAGAACGTGCCGGCCGGGCAGGTGTGGGTGTCATCGCCCCGCTCCTTCGATTTCTCCTATCGTTTCTCGAAAGAGGTGCTGGAACGCTACGTGCGGCTCAAGGCCGGAAGGCCGGTGGAGGGCGAGTTCGTGGAGTTTGCCGAGGGGCGGAAGGACGAGTTCCAGAAGGTGTTCGATTCCAGGGACCCCCACGGCGATCTGGACGTCCCGCCCGCGGCCCACGTGAGTCGGTATGCCGTGGTCAAGGGCAACTGTTTCATCAAGTCGAACGTCCTCATTGCACAGAGGGCGTACATCGAGGACTCGCACTTCGAACGCGGTGCCAATGCGCAGGAAAACTGCTTCATCATCAATTCACGGCTCGAAGGCCAAAACGTCACCGCTCACGGCGGCAAGGTCGTCCATACCCACCTGGGCCACAAGGTGTTCGTGGGATTCAACGCCTTTCTGCGCGGAAGCGCACAGTACCCGCTCACCATCGGCGACAACTCCATCGTGATGCCCCACACGATCATCGACATTGAGGAGCCCGTGAACATTTCGGCGGATCGGCTGGTGTGGGGACACATCCGCAGACAGGAAGACCTGCTCACCAACAGCCTGTCCTTCGAAGCGTTGCTCCGGCTGGATGGGAAGTTCGAACTGGGCGGCATGAAGTTCAGGGGAAGCGGAAGTGCATTTCTGAACGCCTTCCTCTCCCGCATCGAGCACATTCTGGAAGCCAACGGGGCCTACTTCGACGGGATGCGCAAGGTTGGGCACGCCCAAAAGGGGGTCATCATCTCGCTCAACACCATTCAGCCCTATACCGAAGGGGACATGAAGGGGATATATCCCACCATCGACATCCGGCCGTAAGGGCAGGTTGAAACCCGCCTTTATGGAGTCGGATCGAGAGTTCCAGCGGTCGCTCGGCATGAAAATTCATAATTGACAATCATCACTCATGCTTTTCGATTCCTCATCGCTCCCGCCACGCGAAGAACAAAGTTCACTTCACGCGGCAGACCGGAACGAGACTTTCCGAAATGCATGGAAGGATCTTTGGGTTTGCCCGGGTAAGGCGATGGATGTCATTTCGAGCGCAGCGAGAAATCTCCGTAGGGGGCGGCGGGGAAGAGATTCCCCCGCACTTTCCCTTTTCCCTGCTTTTATCGACACCCTGCTACACGGCGGCGGTTTACTTGTCTTTACCGGGTTCCGGCAAAGACGGAGGATTCATCTCCGCCACCTCCCGGATGAGTTCGTACACGTCGAGGGGGGTGAGGTCGTTCTTGTCGGCGATCTGTGTGATGCTCATGCTCGCGGAAGCCTCGATTTCATTGTCGGCCAGCGTTTTGAGCACCGTCTGGAGATTCAGGCCGTAACGGGCGCAGAGCTGAAACAACGGCATCCGGCCGATGTCCGGGTGGGGAGTCTCGGGCATGCCGTTCTCCACCGCGCCTTCGTCCCGGTCGTTTTCCTCCGGGGAACCCTCGTTCGGGTTCACTCCGACAGGTTCGCCTTTTCCCGCATCCGGTTCGCTGATTACCCGCAAAATGACCGGGATCGACGCCATCTTCACGATGGTTGAAGGTTCCCCGTTCGTTTCAACGGCGGGGGCGCACCATCCCGTGCCGGACAGCGGAAGCGGTTGACTCCAACCAAGGAGAACGAACGTGCCGGCCAAAGTGAGAACCGGAATGATTCCCGGGAAGGGAAGACGGAGTTTTTCGGACAGTTTCCGGAGGATGCGCATAGGAGTCTTCCATCTGGGACGCATGAGATGGGGAAAGGGGCGGGAAGAGAAAAAAGGCCGATATCCTCATCCCGCCTGGACCAAATAATCATACCACGGAAAGTCGGGGATTGTCATGCACCGGCGCGTGCCTCGGCTCCCGCTGCGTCTGGCGCATCGTTCGCGCGGTGGTTATTCTATGCATGAAAAGAAAACGAAAAGAGGTGACGCCATGAGAGCATGCGAGTTTACCGCGCGGGGAAAGCTGGCGGAGCCGGTGCACGTGACGATCAGCGATCCGCACTGTGATTTTCACTGCGCCATGGAGATCGCGAAAGCCATTGCGCAGAGCAGCAAGTGCAATCCCATGCTGATCGGCTCCTACGATAACGTCACCGGGATATGGAGTCCCAAGAAGACGTGCCCGGAGAACGAACCCGAGTGCACCACCTGCATGTCGTTCGAGAGCGGCGACCTGGCGGTCGACGTGAACGACCAGGATTACGTGTTCGTGTTCCGTGGATACGATGGTTGGCAGCGATAAAAAAGCGGGAAGAACCTGCCGGTCCGGCCGGGGAACCTCGGGGGTGAAAGCAGGTTTGCACGTTGACAGTCGTGCGATGTTGTCTCTATGCTCTCCGTAACGGTTACTTCCGGATCGGGGATGCATGAAGAGCAGTGCGCGGAAAAAGAGAAAACGTGTGAAGGAACCCTTGGTCCGGCTCGCCGGACTGTGCATGGTGCTGGTGTTATGCTTCACCGTAGCGGTCTGTTCATCGTCGCGTCCCGATGACCTCAAGGTGGGAATGGAGCTTTCCTATCCGCCCTTCGAGATGACGGACAAAAAGGGGAATCCCGCCGGGATCAGCGTCGACATGGCGCGCGAGTTGGGCGCATTCCTGCACCGGCAGGTGAAGATAGAAAACATTTCCTTCGACGGCCTCATCCCGGCCCTCAAGACGGGCCGCATCGATCTGGTCATCTCCTCCATGACCGCTACCGACGAACGGCGGAAATCCATCGATTTTTCCGATCCCTACGTACGCACCGGGCTCTGCCTGCTGGTGGGCCGTACGTCCGATGTCCATACCATCGCCGACGCGGACCGCCCGGGCAAGACCATCGCCGTGAAAAAGGGGACCACCGGCCACGCCTACGCCGCTGAAAACCTGAAGAACGCGCGCATCCTGGTGCTGGACAGGGAGGCGGCCGCGGTGCTCGAAGTGGTGCAGGGGAAGGCGGACGGTTTCATTTACGACCAGATGTCGGTCTACAAACACTGGCAGCGCAACAAGGACACCACCCGGGCCATCCTTACCCCCTTCAAGGTGGAATACTGGGCCGTGGGAATCCGCAAGGGAAACGACGACCTGCGCAAAAAGGTGAACGATTTTCTCGCCACGTTCCGAAAGGAAAAAGGGTTCGATCGGTTGGCGGACCACTACCTGAAGGAGCAGAAGGAAGCATTCGAGCAACTGGGGAGCCCCTTTCTTTTCGACATGAACGAACCGGCCGGCCGCGCGTCCGGCGCGCACCAATGAGCCGATCATGATACGCACCTTGTTTTGGGACCCCTCGCGCGACGGCCGCCGCATGTCGGCCCCGGTTTTCATCCTGAACCTCTTCCTGGTGCTGGTTGTGCTGGGTGCGGTGTTCACCTTCGCCTTCAGCCGTCTCACCTATCACTGGAATTGGGAAGCGGTGTACGAATACCGCGCCATGTTCGTGCGCGGCTGGCTCACCACCCTGGCCATTTCCATTGGGTCGCTGGCGGTGAGTTCCGTGCTGGGCGTTCTGTTCGCCCTGGCCCGGCGGTCCCGGCTGCTGCCCCTGCGGATGTTCGGCACGCTCTACGTGGAACTGGTCCGCGGCACGCCACTGCTGGTGCAGATCCTCATCTTTTTCTACGTCGTGGCCAATGCGTTCGGCATCCAGAACCGGTATCTCGCGGGCATCCTCATCCTTTCGTTTTTCAGCTCCGCCTATATCTGCGAGATCGTCCGGGGCGGCATCGAATCCATTTCCCGCAGCCAGATCGACACGGCCCGGGCCGTCGGGTTCACCCCCCCGCAGACCTACCGCTACGTCATCTTTCCCCAGGCCTTGCGGCGCGTGCTGCCCGCGCTGGCCGGACAGTTCGTCTCGCTGGTCAAGGACTCCTCGCTGCTCTCCATCATCTCCATCAGCGAGTTCACCCTGAACGCCCAGGAAGTAAACGCGTTCACCTTCAGCACCCTGGAAAGCTACCTGCCGCTGGCCGTGGGGTATCTGATCATCACCCTGCCCATTTCCCTGTGGACGCGCGCTCTGGAGAGAAGGTTCTCCTATGAGACTTGAACTCGACGGGCTCCGGAAGGTCTATCTGCGCCACACGGCACTCGATTCGGTGAGCCTTTCCACGGGCGACGTGCGCAGCCTGGTGATCGTGGGGCCATCGGGCGGGGGGAAATCCACGCTGCTCCGCATCGTCGGCGGGCTGGAATGCCCGGACGCGGGGTCCGTGTCGCTGGACGGCAAACGGCTGTCGTGCGACGAGAATTTTCTGCGGGAATACCGGCGGTCCGTGGGCACGGTGTTTCAGGCCTACAACCTCTTTCCCCACTTGAACGCTTTGCGGAACATCACCCTGCCCCTGGAAAAGGTGCACGGGCTTCCCCCGGAGGAGGCTGAACAGATCGCCCATGCGCTCCTGGAACGGTTTCACCTGAGTGAGCACGCGGCCAAAAAGCCGTACGAGCTTTCCGGCGGCCAGCGCCAGCGGGTCGCCATCGCCCGCGCGGTATCCATCAAGCCCCGGGTGCTGCTCTTCGACGAACCCACGTCCGCCCTGGACCCGGAAATGACGGCGGAAGTGCTGGAGATGATCGCGGAAATCAAGGAGGAGGGGCGCAACATCATCATTGTCACCCACGAAATGGGATTCGCCCGGGCGGCCGGAGACGAAGCGGTCTTCCTGGCCGAAGGCCGCGTGGTGGAACACGGCCCGGCGGCCAGGGTGCTGAGCGAACCGGAAGAGGAACTGACCAGGAAGTTTCTAGAACGGGTTATGAAGTATTGAGAGATGGAGAAGGCGGGGAAGGACTGCCAAATAAAACAGCATGAATCGCTCAGGGAGCAGAATTGTTGTTGCTGAGCGAAGAAATAAAACAGCAGAGCAAACCGCCCGGGTATGTCTATTTTGATTCAAAGGCTGAGAGAGGAGGGTTGTTGTGGTGAGCAATCGCTTTTGACGTTGATCGATATTGTTCATCAGATCATGTAGATACTGATTGAATGCAATTCATTGTTATTTCATGATTATGGAGATTAATGAAATGATAAAAGATCGATATCCACGAGAAACGTTCCCTGGCAACATGCCGATAAGAGTATTAAGGAACAACATTCTTTCTTCTTTTCAAAGTTTTGGCAAAGACTCCATGAATAGACATAAGGAATGGGTGGAAAAAGGCCTTATTAATCCCGCTATAGTATTCTTGCTGGGGAAAGATAGAGTTAGAACTCCTTATGTTCGCTCTAATTCAAGGAAAATAGTTGTTCAAGATACGTTTCTTTCATATTTATGGGTTATAACATATTTCTTTATTATTCTTAACGAAGAAGGATTTCAACCTAGACTTAGTGGTAAAACATTTGATGGTAAGATAAGGTTCGATAGCCCAATTCTCAAAGACGCCGCTTTATTATTCAACTGGGCTGTAAGTTTAGCGAATGAATACTCGGACTGGCGATATGATTTACCTAATCCAGAAATAATAAAAAAAGGGACTACAGAATACTACATTTTAAAAATAAATGCATTGTTTCTCGATGCACTTAATTTCATATTATTACATGAATGTTGCCATTTAGTTAATGGACATTTTGAATTAGTTAAGGAAATTAACAAAAAACAGCATATAGACATTGCTGAAAATGATCTTTTGATTCTCAAAGAACTTGAAAATGATGCCGATAATTTTGCAATAAACTCTTTATTTACCGATGCAAATAATAACGAGAAGAAGTTAATTAAAGGCCTCGCTGTTATGTTGGCCAACGTTTCCTTGTTATTTCTTATAAAAAATCCTCAATCGGTATCCTGTAGAAATCATCCAGATATTGATACTAGAATAAGTAACTGCTTAGAATATCTAGGGAAAGATATAAAATCATTTGACTATATCTGGCAGATAGCTTGCTTTGCTTCAATGATTTTTTTTCGTTTTCATAATATTTCGGTTGATAACGCGCCTGCTGAAACAAGCATTGATTTATTTAAAAGATATCTCGATGTGTTTGATGAAATTAAGGCTTATGATAGAAGATGATTCAAATCTGTTCGGGACTCCTGTTTTCGTTATGACCGATCAAACAACAATAAATCCTCCCCTCTCTTTTGATGTGTGCCGCGCGGCGCGGGTTGCACGGGACGCGCGGTATGACGGTCTTTTCTTCTCGGGGGCGGCAAGCACCAAAGTCTATTGCCGTCCGACCTGCCCGGGGAAACCGCCTCTTGAGTCGAACACTGTCTTTTTTAAAAGCAGGGCTCAAGCCGAAGCGGCGGGGTTTCGGCCGTGTCTGCGCTGTCGTCCCGAACTGGCTCCTGACCCGCCCCTGCAAAAAGTCGCCGGGTGGCAGGTGAGATGTGCACTTGGCCGAATCCACCGGGGGATGTTCCCCGACGACGATTTGCCCGGTGTGCAATCGCTCCTCGTCGGCGCGTCGCCGGACCGGGAGCCCGAAGATTTTCACGCCGTTGTCGGGGCCACGGTGTCACAGTATGCGAAAACGTTTCAATCGGGCTTCGCCAAAATGGTGCTCACCGATACCCCGTTCCCCTTGGAAGACGTTGCCGTCGCGGCCGGGTTCGACACGCCGGAAACCATGCTGAACGTCTTGTCCCGCCTCCATGGGCGCGATCCCCTCGCTTTCCGGCGTCCCCTGCCGGTACAGACGTATCCCGGCGTGAAATCGTGTGCGTTGATGCTGTCCTACCGCCCCCCGTTCGACTGGTCCGCTTTGCTCGGTTTTCTCCGTGCGCGTACCATTACCGGGGTGGAAACGGTGACGGATGAAACGTACCGGAGGAGCTTCAGCCTGCACGGATGCCGGGGCTGGTTCGCTCTGCAAAATGTGCCGCAGATGAATGCTATACGGCTGGGAGTGCATGCATCCGATCTGTCGTGTTTGATGCAGGTGGTGTGGCGCGTCCGGCGGATGCTCGATCTCGACGCCGATCCGCTGGCTTTGGGAACCTTTTTTGGTAACGATCCTCTGCTGGGGATCGTCTGGCAACGCCACCCCGGCCTGCGGGTCCCGGTGTGTTGGGACGGCGTCGAATTCGCGGTGCGCGCCATCGTGGGCCAGGTAGTGTCGGTCACCGTTGCCACGAAGCTCGTGGGCAACATTGCCGGGGCGCTCGGAGACAACCTTTCCCCGGCACCGCCGGAAGGTATTGAAAAGGTGTTCCCCGGTCCGGACCGGCTGCTGGAGATCGAAATGCAGTCCTGCGGGTTGTCCCGCAACAAGGCGCTCGCCATAGCGACGCTTGCCCGGGCGGTGGTGGACGGCGATCTTGACTTGGAAACGGCCTGCAATCCGGACGACTTTATCAAGCGGTGCACGGCCCTGCGCGGCATCGGCGAGTGGACCGCTCAAACCATTGCCATGCGAGGGTTGGGTGACGCGGATGCGTTTCCCGCGGGCGATCTGGGGATCGTGAAATCGTTGGCCGCCGCCGGGCATCCTTTGACGCCGGCGCTCATTCGCAAAATGGCCGAACGGTGGCGTCCCTACCGTTCCTACGCGGCCATGCTCTTGTGGATGATGCGCACCAAATGAGGAGAAGTAACATGCGCTACGACGTCATGGATTCGGAACTCGGCCCGATCCTTTTCGCCCGCGATGACACGGGCGTCAGCCGGGTGCACTTTCTCGGCAGCGCCAAACCGTTGCCTGATAGTGGCGATTGGCTGCGGACCGATGGGGACCCCTTACTCCGGGAAACTCGCCGGCAATTAACGGCCTATTTCGAGGGAAAGCTCCGCGCGTTTTCCCTCCCGCTTTCGCTGGCGGGCACCGATTTTCAACTCCGCGTCTGGAAAACGCTGATGGGCATCCCGTACGGGACGACCCGGTCCTATAAGGAGCTGGCCGCCGCCATCGGAAATCCGGCCGCTTGCCGGGCGGTGGGCAATGCCAACGGAAAGAACAAGCTGTCTATTATTGTCCCCTGACACCGACTCATCGGTACCGACGGGGGCCTCGTCGGATTCGCCAGCGGCTTGGAAAGAAAAAAATATTTGATTTCACTGGAACGATCACACGCCGAAAAAAAGGACCTCAGGAACGTTTCGTTGGAAATGTATCCGGTCCCCGCGGCTATTTGAATTGGTTACAATCGTACCGGACACTAAAGCATGCAGGATGAGAACGAAGGGTATCCTTTACGTTTCCGAACCCTTCCTCTCCCAGCCCCCCAGTACGGCGTAGGCCGTCTACGCAAGCGCCGCGCGGACCTTGTCGGCCAACCCTTTCATCGAGAAGGGTTTGGTGATGAATTGGACGCCCCCTTCGAGCATGCCGCGTTGGGCCACCACGTCGTCCGTGTAGCCGGACATGAAAAGGCACTGTAGTTCCGGCCGGATCTTCTTGAGCCGTTCGGCCAGGTCCCGGCCGTTCATTTCGGGCAGGATAACATCGGTCACCAGCAGATCGATTGTTTCGGGATACTCCCCGACCAGCCGCACGGCCTCGCTCGGGCTCGCCGCGGTCAATACGGTATAGCCCAGTCTCTCGAGGATTCCGCCGGCGAGGGCCAGCACCGGGGCTTCATCCTCCACCACCAGCACCGTTTCGCCGAGGCTCAGGGGAAGGGCCGCCTTGCTTTCCTTTCGGATATCCGCGGCCTGTCCCTCCTGTCTGGCCAGGTATATTTTGAAGGTCGTACCTTTCCCCGGTTCGCTGTACACATTGATAAAACCGTTGTTCTGTCTCACGATGCCGTACACAGTGGATAACCCCAGGCCGGTCCCCCGCCCCGCCCCCTTGGTGGTGAAGAAGGGTTCGAAAATCCTGCCGAGGGTTTCCCTGTCCATGCCGCAACCGTCGTCGCTCACGGCCAGCATCGCGTATTCCCCGGGTGCGAATTCGACGTGATCGGCGCAATAGTCCTCATCAAAGACAACGTTTTCCGTTTCGATGGTGATGTGGCCGACACCGACGATGGCATCGCGCGCATTCACGCAGAGGTTGGCCAGAATCTGTTCGATCTGGGAGGGGTCTATCTTGATCGGCCATACGTCGGACGACGGGAGCCAGACCAGATCGATGTCCTCGCCGATCAGCCGTCGAATCACCCTCAACATGCCGTCCACGGCCCCGTTCAAGTCGAGCACCTCGGGGGTGACTTCCTGTTTACGGGCAAAGGCCAACAGTTGACGGATCATGGCCGAGGAGCGATCGGAAGCATCCAGGATTGCATTGAGGTGGCCGTGGAGCGGATGGGTCGTATCGATTTCACACAGGGCCAGTTCCGTGTGGCCGAGAATCACGCTCAACATGTTGTTGAAATCATGGGCCATACCGCCAGCCAGCCGGCCGATCGCCTCCATTTTCTGGGACTGCCTGACCTGGGATTCGAGGGAAAGCCGCTCGGTGATGTCTTCGACCATCTCGATCGCCGAGGTGACCTTGCCCCGCGCATCAAAAATCGGGGTTGAAACGATGCGGTAATTGCGTACGGCGCCTGCCTGCGGGGTTTGCGTCACGGCTTCGTGGACCAACCCATCCTGCAGCGTCAGGCAGGTTGGGCAGTAGTCGCACACCACTTCGCGCGGCGGGTCGTTGTATGCGTGGTAGCAGAGGGGGGCCTGACTCTGATCGATATCCGGGAACCACTCCCGCATCCGGTTGTTCAGCTCGAGAATCTCCATCCCGGGACTGATGACGGACACGCCGATTCCGATGTTGTCCAATATACTGCGGATCTTTGCCTCGCTCGCTCCGAGGGCCGCCTCGGCCCGCTTGCGTTCGCGAATATCGCGTTCCAGGAGGCGATTGGTTTCTTCAAGTTGCAACATTTTCTCTTCCAGCTTGCGGATGAGCGCCGCATTGTACTGTTCGTGGAATTCCGCTTTTTCAGCGTGCGGAGGAGGATTGACCGGCTTGCCGGCTACAAAGTTGGCCCAGGTTTCCCTGAGCATGGCCAGCAGTTTGTCCGGTTCCATCGGTTTGACGATGAACCTGTCCGCCCCCAGGCTGAGCGCGAACGCTTCGTCCTTGGGGTCCGTATAGGTGGCGGTGTAAAAGACAAACGGGATATCCTTGAGCCGTTCGTCCTCTTTCCATGCCCGGCACAGGGAAAATCCGTCCATCACCGGCATCAGGATGTCGCTGACGATCATGTCCGGAACCGTGCGTCGAGCCTGTTCCAGGGCCTCGGCCCCGTTCGAAGCCAGTTCCACGTGAAAACCGTTGGCGGACAAAAGGATTTTCAACAGGTACAGATTCTGTTCGTTGTCGTCCACGATGAGTAGCGTGGTCATGGAACTCTCCTTACGTCTTGCCCCTCTTTTCCGACGGCAGAAATTGTTCGATTTCGGCCATAAACGTCGCCGGATTGATCGGTTTTTCAAGGTACCCCGAGCATCCCGTGGCCAGAATGCGTTCCCGGTCGCCGGGCATGGCGTAGGAAGTAACCGCCACAATCGGGATGGCGCGCAGTTCCCCGTCGTCCGTCAGTGCCTGGGCGACGGCGTATCCGTCCATCATCGGCAACTGGATGTCCAGCAGGATCAGGTCGGGTTTGAACTGGTGGGCCATGGCGATCCCGGCCCCCCCTTCCCGAGCATGTATGACCCGGTACCCGTACTTTTCCAGGATGAACGTCACCAGGTAGGCGTTCTTTTCATTGTCCTCAATCACCAAAACAGTGGCGCTCATGACGGGCTCTCCTCAAAGGGCAACACCAGCTCGAAGACGCTTCCCTTGCCCCATTGGCTTTCGACCCGAATATGGCCGCCCATCGCCTCCGCCAGCCGCTTGCAGATGGAAAGGCCCAGGCCGGTGCCTTCATACTGGCGGGTGATCCCGGTGTCCACCTGCTGGAACGGCTTGAAGAGCGTACCCATGTCCTGCGGCCGAATCCCGATCCCGGTGTCGATGACCCGCGTGATCAGCCGACCGTCCTCAATCCCGCTTTCGATACGCACCTCTCCCCGCTCGGTGAATTTCACGGCGTTGGTGAGCAGGTTGATGATAATCTGCTCGACCCGCCTCCGGTCGCCGACGATCCGGCCGATTGCCGGATCGATCAAGGCGGTCACCGCCAGTCCCTTTTTCCCGGCCGGCGGCTCGATTTTTTCGACGCTCTTCCGTATGGCCGCCTGCACATCGAACGAGTCGCGGGTGAGTTCCACCCGGCCCGCCTCGATCTTGGAGATGTCGAGCACGTCGTTGATCAGCTCCAGAAGATGGCGGGCGCTGTCCTGCACCATGGTGAGTTGCTTTTCCTGCTCTCCGCTCAACGGACCCACCAGCCCCATCAGCAGGATGCCCGTAAAACCGATGATGGAATTGAGCGGAGTGCGCAATTCATGCGACATGGTCGCCAGGAACGCCGATTTGAGCCGGTCCGCCTCCTCGGCCTTTTCCTTGGCCACTTCAAGTTCCGCGGTCCTGTCGGCGACCCGCTGTTCCAATTCCACGTTCAGGCTTTGCAATTCCTGTTCCGCCTTTTGCCGCACCTCCATTTCCCGGCGGAGGTGAGCGACATTGACGGCATTCGACATGGCCAAGCCAACCGTCTGGCCGATCACCATCAGTTCGTTCTCCAATGTCGACGACGGCATGCGGCAATCCCGGTAGAGCAAATTCAGGACGCCCAGCACCCTTTCATCGGCCAGGAGAGGCACCGACACGGCGCCGCAATACCCCTGATCGTGAAGCGCCTTCCTGACAACACCATCGATCCTGTCGTCATCCTCCACATTCCAACTGGCGGCGACTTGACGGTTCTCTACCGCCAGGCCGGAAAGACTGGCGCGGACGGGAAGCCGCCTCGACTTCTCCAGCAGGGCATCGGTGAATCCCCGGGCATGGATGAGGTTCAGAGAGTCGCCGTTCTCATCCAGCAGAAATATCGCTACCGACGGCGAGTTGCTGCGGAGAATCATGGCTTGCACCGCCTGCTCGGCGATGGTGTTCATGTCCAGGGTACGGTGGATCTTGTCGGCGATGGATCGGATGGCTTCCAGGGATTCGGTTTTGGCCTCCAGCTCTCCCTGGTACCGATGCAACCGGTCTTCCGTCTTCTTTCGTTCCGAAATATCGCGAAATCCGACCACGCGAATCGGCTCGCCTCCCATATCGATGGACCGGGCGCGCACTTCGATCGGAATCCGGACGCCGTCACGCATGATGGCGGTGACTTCGTACGGCCCGACCGCATCGTTGCGGATTCCCTCCAGTACCGGCAGGCTGGAGTCCGGAGTCACGAACTCCAGGACGTTCCGCCCGATGACGTCCTCCGGCCGATAGCCCAGCAGTTCCGTCGTGGCCGGATTGACGTCGATGATCTTTCCCTCCACGTGGAAGAAAATGCCTTCAAAAGCGGCAGCGAAAAACCGGGAAAGCCGTTCCTCGCTCTTGGCTAGTTCGGCCGTGCGCTGCCGCACCATGCCGCGGAGCGAACGGTTCAGCAGCATGGCAAAACCGACCGCCAGCAACGCCACCCCGGTACAGGCCAGGATGATCAAGCCGAGCGCGCGGTGGGAGGAAACATATCCTTCCTTTTTCAGGTTCACCCACCGCCGAACCAGAGCGTCATGCTCTTCAAGGGAAATGGAATCGAGCGCCTTCTGCAGGATGGAATGAAGCTGCGGCCACTCCCGACGGGATGCGAACGACAGCGGCCAGACTACCTCCGACTGACCGGCGATGACCAGATTGGTAAGCCCCAGTTGGCCGGTGTAAAAGGACGCCGTGGCCTCGTTGACCACCATGGCGTCCGCGACTCCGAAAGAGATCATTTTCAGCCCGGTCGGCACATCGGGCACCAGGACCTTGTCCAGGTCGGGGTAGTGCTCGTTCAGATAGTCGTCGGTAACGTCCCGGGCCAGGGATACCACCTTGAGGCCGCGGAGTTTGTCCAGGGTGAGATCGTGAAAAGCGCCCTTCTTCACCACGATCGCGGCGGGAAAGCTCACGTAGGGACGCGTGAAGAGCATGGTGGCGGCGCGAGCGACCGTCTCCGTGGCGGCGCCCCAGACGTCCACCTCGCCTTTCTCCGTGTATTCCATGATTTCCCGCCAACTGGACAGATGTTTTACCGTGAACCTGACGCCCAGTTTCCTCTCCATGAGTTCGACATAATCGGCGGCTATGCCGCTGTAGCGGCCTTTTCGGTCAAAGAATTCGATGGGCGGGAAATCGGGAGAGGGCGCGATCACCAGGTTCGGATGCGCCCCGAGCCAGGCCGTCTCCTCCGGAGTCAACCCGATGCCGTTGCCCGTCGACCGCGGGGAAGCACCATACCCCGTAGCGGTTGCCAGAAGCGTCAACCAGACCAGGGCCGGAAAACAGCGCCGGAGGACGCGAAGAATCCCCGGAAGGCCGGGACGGTTTTTCCGGCCGGAGGAACCGGCGGACGATGCCGGACGCGGGGAGAAAGCCCGCGGGGCGGGCGAAGGGGAAGGGGAGGATGGGGAAAAGGTATCTCTCATGGACATGGCTTTCTTCCGCCGGGGGTACTGCAACGTGACCGTTCCTTGGCGCCCGAAGTCCTCGGCCTCGTGGAGAAAACGATTTTTCCATGCACCGAAGGTCCGTTTCGGCGAGTTTCATGTCTCCGGGGAGTAGGGCGACAGTTACGGTCACCGGGGTCTCTGCATCCGCGCGCGAGTTCGGGTGAAAGGGACCGGGCATTCCTACATAAAGCAGACCGGAAATTCGCTGTGGCGAGCTATTGGGCCTCAACCGGGTCACGTCGGGCACACTGACCAGGAACGGTGGAATTCAATTGATTCCGTCACTCTTAGATGTAAAAAAGGTAATTAATACGAATGAAAATGAAACGTTTCGACAGTATAGCAGACTTCCCCCCAAGAGCCGAATATTTTTTCCCGTTTAAAAACCCGTGCCGCCGGCGGGCCGGGATATCCGGACGCGGGGGCCGCGTGGCTGGACGGCAGGCAGCCACGGTGCTGAGCGAGCCCGGCGAGGAACTGACACGTCGGTTTCTGGAACGGGTGATGGAGTGTTGAGAGAAATACAGAGCGGAAAAGGATTGCCAACAATCATTTTATTGCTCAAAGAGCTGCTCCGAGATGCGCCGGTCCCCGCAAGATACGGTGAAGGGACCTTCTACCTATCCCCGATCAAGGATAGCCCCAAAAAGCGGGAACTGTTGCCGCTGATCGAGGAGACAAAATGCAGAGTAAGTTCCCGGTGTTTGTTTATTTAATTCGATGACTCTGAATCGGACGGGTGGTTGGGTGTTGTGGCGAGGCCGTCCGCTTTTGACACTGATTGGGATCGTTCATCACATCCGGTAGGGTGGGTAGAGTGAAACGAAACCCACCATGCGAGTATTATTATTCCATTGGTGGAATGCGGGCCAATCAATCTCGTGCACGGTTCCGGAGGTAGCGGGGCATTTTTTTATTGGTTGCATATGAATTGGTGGGTTTCCGCTGCGCTCAACCCACCCTACGCCGTTGTTATTCTTGTCAAGATGGGCTAACCATGTTGGCCCAATCTGAATACTGATTTCCTACGTTCATCGATAGCATTATGGCAGACACCGTCCTCGAAATAGATTCCACAGCGTCATCTTTTCCCATGCATTCGGAGAGGCTCTCTGGTCGTAATTGAGCACAGACAAGGCTCAAGATAGATGTTACTACAGGAAGAGCCGCAGCGACCAATGCTGTGAATGTATAATTGGCTATATTTGCGTTTTCAGGTGAATATGCTATAGTACCTATATCGACTCGGCGTCCAATGATCGGCTCTAATGACTTTGCAAGTATCGACATAAAGAAGAATTTGAAACGCAAATTTCTTAAAAGTATTAGTTGCTGCTCTTCTAATTTCATTAGCCCACCAATTTCTGCTGCCTTTCTCTTGAGTTCCAAACGACGCTCATCAATGGCCCGCGCGAGAGAGTATACAAATAAAATATGACGTGCCTTCTTACCGTCAAACGCGGTTTTATAGACCGCACCACGTTCAAATACACGATTCCGCCCGCGGTTTGCCTCGGAATATCGACCTACGAAAGCTGCTAGCGGCTGGGCTACATCCTCAATGCTGATTGAGTCTGCTGAAGGACGAAACCCTCTCTTTCGCTCATAAGAATACCCCAAGTCATGAAACTCTTTTTCGATGCGAACCTGTTCCGGGTCACCGCTGTATTGATCCCATGTGGTTATCTCATTTTGTGTGTTGTTGAAACGGACAATAGTTCCTATTTTTTCAGGATCTTGACAGCGTATCACTCGACAGAGAACGCGTAGATTTCTGATGTCGTGCTTACTCAAATCAACGCTTCCAATTGCACCTGTCGTTTGAGCACCATTTATTACGGATACACCTGTAAGGCGTGTACCAGAACCCACTTCGGAAAAACCAAGAGTGACAACAGTCACCCCATTATTATATACCCAGAAGTCTGCGGGGGTTGTCTCTGCTGTGCTACGAATTGCAGTGTTTATCTTACGCCTACGACTAAAACCAAGAAATCCTCGATAGTTAGCAGAAAACAACGCGTCGCCGTACTTATTAAACATTGCGTGCAGCCAAGAACCAGGAGCTGAAAAAATTCCTGCTTCCCATTCCGGGCCACTTTCCATAAAAGCTATTCTAGCTGGACAGGTCACCTCGTCCATAACTTCGATATGCGATTCTTGAGAGGCAAACAAGTGTTCTATCTGAGGCGCACCAAGTTCTTTCGCGTTTGAAGTGATGGGAGATGCAGTACCTAAAAAGTTCCTTAAGTGAGCTACCACAGTTTGTAGCTCTCGATATACGCTCACAGATTCAGGTAGATTGTGGACATATAAAAGGTGGATACTACTGATTTCACCTTCATGAAGGGCGTTTCTACATTCCTCGATAGCCGCCCTCAATTCTTTCGGTATTTTTTCTGTATCGCCAGAGAAAAGCCAGGCTATTGCTGTATTTAGGTCGGCAGCTTTGTTTGAGGGTGCCGTGTCCTTGAGAGATTTCGCATAGTAGCCTTGAGCGAGCACTATCCGACCCTCATCACGATCAAGATAGATGAAATCGATCTTTTTGTCGTCATTTCCGTCTGTCAAAGCCTCCGAGGCGAGGGCCTCAAGGTCTGACTCCTGCAGTAAAAGACCGAGTGCCCACACGAGGTGAGCGTTACTCTCACCAATTTTTAATATCAGGGAGTTTTGCGCTCTAAACGCATCTGTATATGCCATGGTCTACCTCTTGTTCCTTCTCATTTGCAAAAACCAACGCTTACCCTCAGAGGTTTGCGAGGCGCACAGCGTACAGACAATCTGACAGTAAAGCATTGTTATACTATAAATTTTTGAGTATTGCCGTCCCACCAAGCAATCAACTTTGCTGATGCTCCTGTTTAACGTGCTATAGCGTTTGTTGCTTTCTGAGATTGTTAACGTGTTCAGAGAGAGTACGCGCGTTTACCGGCCTATAGTGGAACATATTCAGGAACTCCACAGAGTGGAAATCAACATTCCAGAAGCCGGAGTACGCGGTCAGAATATCGCGGTTGGGCAGCACGACTATGTCCGTAGGTTTGTATTCTATAGCCACAGAAACTGTTGTCGCACCGAGTTGACCACTGATGCCGAAGCGAAATACGTCTGAGGACTCGTTAAGCAAACTAACTAATTCGCCTTCAGGCACTAAGTCAGTAAAGAATGTTTGCACCATTAGAGTTATAAACGGACTCCTGAAGGAAGGGCGAACTCTCCAGTCTCCCCCTAACTTGAAATAGGAAGATATTTCTGCGTTCACTAACCGTGATCTTGTGGTGTTCATATATATCACAAGAAATTTCTCATCTTCTGTGCAGTAATAGGCATATCTTGAAAAGACTACCGCATTCCTAGGGGGCGAAAGAAACTTTGCAGTGAGCGCCGCAAGAGTAATCCCCAGAATGCCTGTACCAAAAATCGCTTCTAAGACCGTGATGAAACGAGCGCCATTACCGTCCGGGCTGTAGTCACCATAGCCAATGGTCATAATGCTGATGAAATTGAAATAAACGATATCCCACAAACCCACTGCAGAGCAATCAGTAGCTTTGACCCAAGTGTGATCAGGACCGGAGAAATACCACTCTATGCCTGAAATGGCTGCAACCACCAAGACGTAGAGCGCCAATCCGACAACGGCGATCAACCACATCGGCCAAGAGGCGAGCCACCTTATGCGTAGTCCGGTTCGCTTCCTGGGAAGACGGCACAAGTCCTGATCTTCATTGTTCATTTTTCTCTCTATAGCTTATATGGCAATTTCGGAATCACTTAACAATAATTAGATATATCCAATGAAATTTAATTTTATCTGTCCGTTGAGAACATGAGTAGGGATCATTGTCGCCTTGACATCATTGCGGCCTAAGGAATCCCGGGCCGTTTAGATGAGTAACCCGTTTCCAGCAGGTGTGTGGTGAGGGAACGACAACAAGTATCGTATTTAACCATGCTTGGCTATTACCTTAAAACAGCATATTAAGCAATGAAAATGGTAACGGAGAGAAATCGTCCATGTGCATTTACAGTAGACGAATCATAACCTAAATCTTTCAAGACAAACCTCCGCAACGCGTCTAAATCGGTAGGATGCGCTGCGTCGCTCGACCCCACCCAAGTCAAACGTATCTGCCCATCTCAGATCGTCTTGGATAGCTCGACAGCCTCCTGCGAGCACACCAGAAAGCAGCTTCCGCATTCGTCGCAGCGTGAACCGTCCACTCGGTAGGGATCGCCGAGAACGATGGCTTTGAAAGTGCACGCATCGAAACACTCTCCGCAGGCAGTACATTTTTCAGGGTTGATGCGGGCGCCGGCCTCGTTGAACGTTTCGCCGCCGAAACCGAAACGGGTGCGCAGGAGTTTGTGGTCGCGGTGCTCCATCTCGAAATCGAAGTCGAAGATTTCACCTTTGCCCTTGAAGATGCAGAACAACCGCAGGGCAGGGTACCGGGCCGCGTCTTTCAGGAAGTATTGGTGAACCGCGCTTCCGGCCGCCGCTTTTTCCTTTACCTCGTCTTCGGGAATTTCGCGGGCCTCCCCGGTGATGCGCAGGGTGAACCCGGGGGCGAAGGTGGGTTGCCCTACCGCGTTCTTCCCAGTCTTGCGGCTGGAAGGGTAGATGCCGCACAGGGCCACCTGAGGGTTGTTTTTCAGTTGCCGATAGAACGGCTTCACATACATGGTAAGAAAGTAGATGCCCTGGTCATCGCCGCCAATGATGCCGACGATCCGGCTGTGCATGGTTTCGCCGTCCAGGGTCGTCATTGAGAGCGAACCGACCTTTTTTATGGCTTCATGAATTTCATGCAACGTCACTGGAGCGCCTCCGCTTGCCCGACAGGTTGTTGAAAAAAAGAGAGCTGTATCGGTCGTTGTCGTTGTGCTCCCCCCGGCTTCGCCACCCCCCTCAATGAGGGGGGCAGGGGGGAGTAGGTATGCGCGTGATCCGACCAGAACCCAATGAAATCCCCCTCAATCCCCGTTTTTCAAAGGGGACTTCTTTCCCGTCCATTTCTTCATGAGTCCTTATTTGGGGCGAGGCACTTTTCAGGCGAAATCCGGCCGGAAATGCCGACCACCTGCGCCTTGGTTCCGTCTTTCCGGCTCGTATCACTCCTCACATCCCGAACCGCCGGATCACGCCCGCAGCGTCGCCGTGAATCCGTTGCCGCTGCCGAACCCTTCCTCTTCCAACACCCGCAGCACGGCGTCCGACCGATTGAGCGCGAGGACCTTCTCGGCGACCAGCTTCGCCCCGTCCACGGTGATGCGGGAAATGGCCCGCTGGACTCGTATGAGGTAGAGCGGGTCCACGCTGAGCACCCGTACGCCGATCCCGATGAGAAACGGCAGGTACCGTGGGTCCCGAGCCATGTCCCCGCAGACGGACACGTCGATGCTCGCCCGGTTCGCGGCGTCCACCACCCGTTTGAGCGCCCGCAGCACCGCCGGATGATGGGGAATGTAGAGGCCCGCCACCTTTTCGTTGGTGCGGTCCACGGCCAGGAGATACTGGATGAGATCGTTGGTACCGATGGAGAAAAAGTCCGCCTCGGCGGCGAAATCGTCGGCCATGTCCAGCACCGAGGGCACTTCGATCATCATGCCGATGCGGGGGGAAGCGTTGTGTTCCAGCCCCTCCCTCCCCAGCGCCTTGAGGCAGGACGAGACCATCTGCCGCGCTTCCACGAATTCCTCCACGGAGGAAATCATGGGAAACATGATCTTCACTTCCTCTCCGGCCCCGGCGCGCAGGATGGCCCGAATCTGGGATTCGAATATGTCCCTGTGGTGAAGGGTGAACCGGATGGACCTCATGCCCAGAAACGGGTTCTGCTGGCTGGAGTCGGGGAAGTAGGACAATATCTTGTCGCCGCCGATGTCCAGGGTGCGGAAGGTGATCTCCTTCCCGGTCATGCCTTCCACCAGCCGCCGGTAGACGGCCAGCTGTTCCTCTTCCACGGGGAAATCGGAACGGATGATGAACGGGAACTCGGTGCGGTACAGCCCGATTCCCTCGCATTTCAAGTCCTTGGCCAGCTTCAGGTCCGTGAGCAGATTGATGTTGGCCAGCAGCTTGATCTTCACCCCGTCCCGGGTGAACGTTTCGGGCGCAACGGAGGAAATTTCGGCGGTGATCGTTTTTCGCGCCTCGTTGCGTTTGTTGAAGCTGCTTACGATGTCGTCGGAAGGATTGACGTAGATGTTCCCCAGTTCGGCGTCCAGCAGGACGGGGGTCCTGCCCGGTATGCCCAGCAACCGGTGTTCGTCGGTGATGACCATGGGCATGCCCAGGGAGCGGGCCAGAAACGAGAGATGGGAAGTGACTCCTCCTCCCACCAGCACCACGCCGCCGGCCCCTTCCGAGGAGAGCATGAGCACGTCCGACGGAAACAGCACCCGGGCCACGATGACGCGGCCCTCGTAGGTGGAGGACACCTCCGGGTCGCGGGTGATGTTTCCCACCAGCCGCAGCACCAGGTCTTCCACGTCGGCCGCCTTTTCCTGAATGTAGGGGTTGCCGCTGCGGGAGAAAACGTCCATGTACTTGCGGGCAATCTCCATTACGGCGAGCGGCGCATTGGTTCCCCGTTCGATAAGCGCTTCAATGGGTTCCGCGAACGCCCGGTCCTTGAGCATGAGCAGATGGGAGGTGAAAAGCAGCGACGCGGCGTCGGAAAGCCGCTCGCCTACCTTTTTCTGCAGAGCCACCAGCTGCTGCTCCGTTTCGGCCAGTGCGGCGCGAAAGTCGTCCCGCGTGTAACGCTGCGGGTACTCCCTGCGCGAGAGGGTGGCGAAGGTGGAGCTTCTGTCCAGAATGGCGGCCGGCGCGAAGGCGAATCCTTCCGATGCCGTTTTGCCCTTGACGAATTTCAATTCCTCCAGGGACTTGTCCGGAGCGGCATCACCCTTCCTTTTGCCGGTGATGAGCATCTTGGCGTTCTCCAGGATGTTGGCCAACTGGGAAGTGACGGCCCGCATGGCCATGAGGTCGTCTTCCCGAAAGGGATTCTCCTTCCTCCGCTGCAGGGTGAGCACGCCGATGCGGGAGATCCCCCGCAGGATGGGCACGGCGATGAACGCTTCGTATTTTTCTTCGTCGATGCCGGGAATGGACTTGAAGTTGGGATGTTCGCTGCCCACGTGTTCGTACACCGGGCGGAGTTCCTTCAGGGACAGTCCGGTGAGTCCCTCGCCCAGCCGGAGACTCACTCTCCCCACCGCCTCGGGATTGAGGCCGTAGGTCGCGGCCAGTGTCAGGTCCTGTTTTTCTTCGTCGTACAGGTAGATGGAACTTACGTCGGCCCTCATGTGGTCGGCAACCATGGCCACGATTTTCTGCAGGAAACCTTCTATGCTGGCGCTGTCCGAGAACGTCCAGTGAATTTCCGCAAAATCGCAAAGCATTTTCATGTGGTTCACGGGCGGAGACTACCCCCTTTTCACAGTATACCCTCAGGGCATTTCGCGAAATGCCTTCGCTGTCCGGCGGAGCGGTTCGATTTTTTTCATATCGCACGATAAATGTCAAAGATTGTTGAACTACATTCGATTCGACCACCCGCGCCGCGGTGCGGTCGGTGAACCAATGCCGGTGGAATTCCCCTCGCGGGAACCCTTTCTCCTTTATTTTTTCACAATTTTGTCGATGATAGTGAAGAACTCCCCTCCGTCCCCGGTCGTATGTGGCGCATCCTGGGAGACGGTAGAATGATGACAGCTGAACTCCTCCCCTTTTTACGCCGCGGCAAAAACGTATCCCGCGCATCGGAAAGGTAGGCAACCGTTTGCTCAAGGAGGCGATCCAGAGCGTGGCAGGACCGTTTTCCCCCCTCTCCCAAATACCCGCGCGTCTTGTGGGGCGTTTCAAGTCTCTGTTCCCCCCATGGCCGCGGGGAGGGGACAGCCGTGCCTGGCGTGAGCATATCTTCGCCATCATCAGCATCAGCTCGGTGGTCCTCGGGGGGCTGGCCTACCTTTCCAGCGTGCGGATCACCATACAACACGGGCTGTGGACTTCCACCAGCGTTTATACCGTTGTATACGCCGTCGCCATCGCCGTTACCCTGCTGAGGAGAATCCCCTACACCGTTCGCGCCGTCACCGTGGTGCTGCTCTTTTACGTCCTGGGAGTCGTCGGCGCCCTCGAAGCGGGCGTCTACGGTTCGGGCCGTCTCTGGCTTTTTACGTTCACCATAGTGACCTGCCTCCTGCTCGGCTTCCGCTGGAGCCTCGCCGCGCTGGTGCTCAACGTGGTTACCATCATCACCGTGCGCCAACTCATCAAAGCCGGCCACGCCACCCTGGCGCCCTGGTCGTTCGACATGAATCAGGCCTGGCAGGCGCTGAGCGTCTCGTTCATCATGGTGTGCACGGTGGTGACGATCTCGCTCGGGGTGTTGCTGCGGGGGCTGGAATCGGGGCTGCGCAAGGAGCGAACCCTCGCCGCCGAACTCAAGGGGGTCAACGGGCGGCTGAAAGAGGAAATCGAGGAGCGCAGGTCCGCGGAAGAAGCGTTGCGGCGAAGTGAGGAACGTTTTCGCATACTGAACGAAAACGCCGCGGATACCATTCTCCTGATGGACGTCAGAGGCAAGACCCTCTTCTCCACGGTCCAGTCCGACCGGCTCCTCGGTCTCACCAAGGAGCAGATGATGGAAAAGAACGTTATGGAGTTCATCCATCCGGAAGACCGTGCTCGAATACAACGGCAATTCCGCGCCTGGATCGAAGATGGGTGCGACATGGGTTTCCTCACCTGCCGTCTCTCCGGGGGGACTGGGGTGGAGAGGCACGTGGAGGTCATGGCCTCCAACCAGCTCGGCAATCCCGCGGTCCAAGGGGTCGTGCTGAACATCAGAGACGTCACCGAACGACGCAAGGCCGAGGAAGCGCTCAAGGCGAGCGAGGAGAAATACCGGGGCATCTTCGAACATTCGGCCACGGGCATGTTTCAGTTTGCGGCGGACAGTTCCATCATCAACGTGAATCCGGCCTTCGTCTCCATGTTCCGCTACGCGTCGTCCCGGGAACTGCGTACCGAACTGAAAAATTCGTCGCTGGCGCTTTTCGAAGAAAGCTCGCGCCCCGCGAGCATCCTGAGCCTCGTTACGAAGAACCCTTCCCCCTCGCCCCGCGAACACGTGTTCAAGAGAAAGGATGGGAGCAGCTTCCCCGGGCTTCTCAACATCGTGGCCGTGCATGACGGCAGCGGAGCGCCGCCCTTCGTGGAGGGATTTTTACACGACGTCACGGAGCAGAAACACGCGGAGCAGGAGCGGCTCAAACTGGAGGAGCAGCTCAGGCATGCCCAGAAGATGGAGGCGGTGGGAACGCTCGCCGGCGGCATAGCCCATGACTTCAACAACCTGCTGCAGGCCATTTCGGGCTACACGCAGCTCCTCCTGATAGGGAAAACAGAAACGGCCGACGACTACAACGCACTGCGGCAGATCGAGAAGTCGTGCGGTCGGGCCGGCGAACTCACCACCCAGCTCCTCACGTTCAGCCGCAAGGTGGAAAGCCGCCGGTTGCCGCTGAACCTGAATTCGGAAGTGGAACAGATCGGAAGCCTTTTGAAACGGACCATCCCCAGGATGATCGACGTTCACCTGGATCTGGCTCCGGACCTGAAAATGACCCTTGCCGATCCCACCCAGATCCAGCAGGTGATGATGAATCTCGGCAACAACGCCCGTGACGCCATGCCCGACGGCGGAAAGCTCACCTTCTCCACCAGGAACGTTCATTATCGTCCGATGTTCGGACAGGATGACGGCGTGGATCCCGGCGATTACGTGGAACTCAAGGTGTCGGACACCGGCCACGGCATGGACGAGTTCATCCTGGAACACATCTTCGAGCCGTTCTTCACGACGAAATCGATGGGCGGGGGGACCGGTCTCGGTCTGGCCATGGTGTACGGCATCGTGACCAATCACCGGGGCGCAATCACCTGCGATTCCGCTCCGGGGGCGGGAACGACGTTCACCGTTCTGCTGCCCGCCCTCGATAATCCGCCCAACGGAGAAGGAGAGCGGGCGGGCAAACTGATGGACCTGGAAGGCGGCACCGAAACCATTCTTATCGTGGAGGACGAAGAATCCATCCTCGATCTTTGCACCCAGGCCCTTCAGTATTACGGATACCACGTGCTCACCGCCCGAAGCGGTGAAGAGGCCATCGAACTCTATGCGGCCGATCCGCGGGGAATCGATCTGGTGATTCTCGATCTCAGCATGCCGGGCATGGGGGGCCACCGCTGCCTGGGCAGACTCCTGGCGCTGGACTCCAACGCCAGGGTCATGATCGCCAGCGGCTACGCGGAGCGGCAGCAGGTGCAGGACCTGATGGAGATGGGCGCGGTGGCCTTTCTTTCGAAGCCGTACGACCTGGAGGCGTTGGTCAAAACGGTGCGGGAACTGATCGACGGGAAGTGATCGCGGTACGTGTTCCGGGATGCGGATCAGGGGCGCATGGCGACGGGCTGCTTCACCGGAAGGGTGACGATGAACGTGGAGCCTTCCCCCTCCCTGCTTTCCGCGGTAATGGTTCCGCCGTGCCGCACGGCGATCCTGCGGCAGATGGCGAGCCCCATGCCGGTGCCGTCGTGGGAGTCCCGGCCGTGCAGTCTCTGGAACGGGGTGAAGATGATGTGCAGGTATTTTTCATCGAAGCCGATGCCGTTGTCCCTCACGCGAATGCGATACCATCCCCTTTGAGCGTAGGGAGAGGCGGCGTCCCTGCCCACGTGTTCCCCCGATACGGTAATGACCGGCGGTTCGGAACCGTGAAATTTCAATGCATTGCCGATGAGGTTCAGAAAGAAACGGTACATCTGCAGCGGCTCGGCCTCGATCGTGGTCAACGATCCCACCGTCACCGTTGCCCCGGTTTCCTCGATGAGCGACTGAAGGTCCGAAACGGCTTCGGCCGCCGTCTCGTTCAGATTCACCTGCGAAAAGGTCTCTTCCATCGAGTTCACCCGCGAATACTCGAGCAGGGCCCGAATGAGGCTGCGCATCCGCTCGGCCGAATTCTGCATGCGTTGGATGTAGTCGGACGCCGTTTCATCCAGCAAAGCCCCGTACCGGGTTTTCAGCAAACTGCCGAAAGTCTGGATTTTCCTCAGCGGTTCCTGAAGGTCATGGGACGCAACGAAGGCGAAGTCCTGCAACTCCCGGTTGCTCCACTCCAGCTTCTCCGCGTACCTGCGCAGGGTGTCCTCCGCTCTCTTGCGCTCCGAGACGTCGATGCCGATCCCCACGTGGGTGCCGTCCGACAAGCGGACCGCCGCCCAGGAAGTTTCCAGCACGCCGTTGTTCCGCTCGAGCAGCCGTATGTCGTGCCATCCCGCATGCGCGCCTTTCAAGCATTCCCATAAGCGGCGGGGACGGTCCTCATCGTCGAGGCATTGCACGGCGTCGGCCGCTTCCCGCGCGTCTCCGGCGGTGCCGAACATCTGCCCGAACTGTCGGTTGGTTGTTCGTAGCGTGCCCGCGTCGTCGCAGGTGACAAGCATGGCGGGGATGTTGTCCACGATGGCTTCCAGAAGTTCCTTTTGCTGCGCCAGGGCCTTTTCCGTCTCTCTCCGTATCAGGTTTTCCTGCCGTAACTCGGCATTGGCATTGGCCAGTTCGGTCGTTCGTACGTGCACCATGACTTCCAGTCGGCTGCTGAACTCCCGGAGGTCTTCTTCTTTCCGTTTCAGGTCGCGGAACAGCAGGGAATAGGGCTTCATAAGGGACGTTTCGACCACGGCCTTGTAGATGAGATAGAAGGCCAGGATTTTGAAATAGTGGCCGAGGGCATTGGCGAATCCATAGACGCTGGCGTAGGAGGTCAACGACAGTTCGGCTGCCACGCTTACCGTAAGGGAACCGATGAGCAGCCAAAGGACCTTTCCGTCGAAGTACTCTTTCTTCCGATAGAGCAGGACCGCCGAGAGCGCCAGAAACAGACAGATGACGTATTCACTGGTTTTCTTGAACGCGGTGAGCCCCTTGCCCTCGATGAACGAATCGGGAAAGAGGTCCCGGAAGAAGATGGAGAAGATGAGCAGAACGGTGACGGCCGTATACCCCGCAAACACCAGATGGGGACGCGGCGGCCGGGAAAGGAAGATGGGGGCCAACAGAAAGGAAAACGCTTGCAGGTAACGGGCCGCGATCCACAGTTGCGTCGGAAGGTTTGCATCATAGGCGGGGAACACGCCCATGCCCTTGTACGCGAGGGTATGCAGCAGATCGAAGCCTCCGGTGAAAAGGAAGGAGATTCCCAGGAACAGCAGGTAATTGTTCTCGATGAGCCGGCGGGTGTTCCAAACCACTACGAAGATGGTGACGGCGACGATGACGCTGAACAGTTCCACCAGCGAGTGGAACAGAAGATAGCTGTGGTTCCTGGTCAACCGGAGACACACGAGTATCCCGGCCGTGAAGAAAAGGCGCAAGACCCACTTCAAGGTGTTTGACCCTCTTGTCGAGGGCATTGGAGGCGCGAAAAGTATGTTCATGACGAAGTATCCGGTAGAGTCCTTGCCCGAGGTGAATCCTGTTTCGTGATTTCCTTCAATGATATTCGGGAAATATGAGCGGCATGGCCTGATCGGTCGGATTATCGTGCAACGGCGCGCCGGTTCCCCTGACGGATACCCCTCTCGGGGCCGAACAGGGAAGTCGTCGACGAAGGTGCACACTAATGTATCGGAGAAAATCTTGTCAAGAAAAGAAAAATGTATTCCGTCCGGGCCACCCACTGTCACAGTATCCGTTTATTTCGAATTTCCTCCGGAAATCATTGTAAGAGAAAGAACAGTGATGCGCCGACGGCCGAACGGGGAAAATCGAATTCCCGTACGCGCGGGCATTTGGAGAATCGGGCTTATTTCGGCTTCTGATATTTTCGTACCGCCCGGGTGTGTGCCTCGTAATTGGTGGAGAAGAGGTGAGTGCCGTCGTTTTTCGATACGAAATAGAGATAATCGGTGTGCGCCGGATTGAGCGCGGCGGCAATGGATTCCCGTCCCGGATTGGCGATGGGCCCGGGGGGGAGCCCCTTGCGCACGTAGGTGTTGTAGGGGGTGTCCGTACGAAGGTCCATTCGGGTGAGGTTGCCGTCGAAGTGGTCGATGCCGTAAATGACCGTGGGATCGGCGCCCAACGGCATGCCTTTCTTCAACCGGTTCAGAAAAACGGAAGCCACCAGCGGCCTTTCCTGCGCCGAGGACGTTTCCTTTTCTATGATGGAAGCCAGAGTCATGATTTCGTTGATCGTCATGTCTTCGCCGGCGGTCTCTCCTCCCAATGAGGAAAACACCTCCCGCCATCGCTTCACCAGGATCGCGGCCACGTCCTCGGGTTTCATTAAACGGCGCAGGTGATAGGTATCAGGGAAGAGGTATCCTTCCAACGATTCGTTGTTCACGCCGGGGATGGCGGATTTTTCCCGGTTCCGGGCCAGCTGGAGGAAGTCGTCCGCTCCGGTGATCTCCTTCTGTTCCAGTATCCTGGCGATCTCCACCATGGTGAACCCTTCGGGGATTGTAACGCTCACCAGCCGTTCCCGGCCGGAAACGAGTTCGGAAAGGACCGTGTCGGGAGTCATGGCGGGGCTGAATTCATATTCGCCCGCTTTGAGGGACCTCGCGGCTCCCCGCCAGCGCGCAAGCACCATGAAGCGGAAATCGTTGGAGACGATGCCCTTCTCCTCAAGGAGACGAGCCACTCCGCGCAGCGACAGTCCCGAGGGGATGGAGACGATCAGGGCTTCGCCCCGGGGGGAAGCGGGGGAATGGATAAAGCGGCTGAAGTCGGCCAGGAGAAGAACGACGGCGATAAACAGCAGAAAACAGGAAATGGCTAAATAGCCGCTGCCCGTTGTTGTCGAAAAAGTTTGCGTGTCACGTTTCTTCATGGCGGCGAAATGCTGTCCGGTGGTGCATGGGGGCCGTGCGGGCCCCTCCTTGTCGGTATGCCTATCCTACCAATTTCCACGGCCGAGTCAACCGGTCGGCTCTTCCGATTCGTCCTAGGGCTTGCCCGGCGGACCCATCCGTGGTATTGAAGAGTGTCCCCCCCGGCAGGCTGTCGAAGAAGTCTTCCCAAAGGCCGCCCCGACGAAAACACGGGTGGTAAGCGCTTGAAAATACGGGGTTCCGCATTTCGTGGGAATGACGGAATGCAAGAAGAGGCGGAAGTCTTCACTCCCCTGCCGGACTCAATCTTGGAACACTCTGCACGACAAGGAGCGACAACTCCATGCTCAATCGAGTGATGCTCATCGGACGTCTCGGGGGCGATCCCGAGGTGCGCTATACCAGCGGCGGGAGCCAGGTGACCAATTTCACCCTGGCCACCAACGAAAACTGGACCGGCGCGGACGGCAACAAGCAGGAACGCACCGAATGGCACCGCATCGTGACCTTCGGAAAACTGGCGGAAATTTGCGGGAAGTACCTGAACAAGGGCAAATTGGTCTATGTGAGCGGCCGCCTTCAGACCCGCCAGTGGGAAGACCGTGACGGGAACAAGCGGTACACCACGGAGATCGTGGCTCAGGAGATGCAAATGCTGAGCGGCGGAGCGGGTCAGGGTCAGGGTCAGGGTCAGGGTCAGGAAAAAAACTATGAATCCCAGCCCCCGGGACCTCCCGGCTCCATGGGGCCGGACGACGACATTCCTTTCTGAGCAATCGGGACGGAGGCGATCGGCCTCCGTTTTCCACTGAAAAACGACGCCTCAACCGTTCCCCCGTCACGGCTTGCACGGGAGAATCGTTGAGGCTTCGTTTTTATCGGGAAAATAGGTGCTTACTTGTCTTCGGTTTTGTCCCTTTTGGCCGTTTTCGTTTCCTCGTCCGGCGTGATGTCGATTTCGTCGGGGGCTTTCGTGGCCTTCTTGAAGTTCTTGATTCCCTCTCCCAGGCCTTTGCCTATTTGAGGCAGTTTCCCGGCCCCGAAAATGATCAGCACGATCACGAGAATAATGATCAGTTCACTCGTTCCCAGTCCAAACATCGATAAGGGCCTCCAGGTTCCCTAAGACTTAAGATCTTCCAGAAGTTGTGAAAATTCCTTGGACTTGCGGTATTCCACAAGGGATTCCTGATAACCGATCCAGGCATCCCACAACAACATCCACTGTTCGTTGTGCCAATACATTTCCCTGCTCTGCTTTCCCTCCTTGCGCAACCGGTACTCGCTGTATTCCTCCGAGCATTCGGGGCAGAAACGGAAAACGAAATCTTTCACTCCCACGCAGCAGTTGTGGTCGGACTCGATTTGTGCTCCGCACTTGGCGCACCGGGAAGGGCATCCGATACACATGAACACCTTCCGCGCGGCTTCCAGCTTTTCCTGAGTACGCTGTGTCTTGGCCCGCGCGAGTTTGTCCGACAGGTCGATGATCCCTGCCATGTCGGTTACCTCATGGTAAAAAAGAAACGGAAAATAGTGAAATTCTTCAATTGTCCTTTGTCCCGCTATCCTACCACCGTATTTTTCCCTTCGTCAAGGCGTTCGGAAACGACCGGGGCGGGAGAGGGCGGGCGGCGGTTCCCACTCTTCGCACACGGCGCCGTCTTGACAAATATACCCATAGGGGCTATAGGTATAAAGGTACCACGAACGGAGGTTCTCTGATGTTCCCCAGCCACGACGACCAGATCGTCCGTCTCAATCGAATCGAAGGGCAGATACGCGGGATTAAAAAAATGGTCGAGGAAAACCGCTACTGCATCGACATCATCCATCAGTGCAACTCGGCGACCGCCGCTCTCAACCAGGTGAAGAAGAACATCCTTCGTCGCCATCTGAGCCATTGCGTGATGGGAGCTTTCTCCGGAGGGGATTCCGAGGACATCGAGAAGAAGATCGAGGAAGTGGTTTCTCTCATGGAATACATGAACAAATAACCCACATATCCACACAAGGAAGGAGCAGGGAAGATGGCAACGGTGAAAAAAGAGTTCAGCGTGGAAGGCATGAGCTGCATGCATTGTGAAATGGCTACCCAGAAGGCGCTCATGGCGGTAAAGGGCGTCGTTTCGGCCAAGGCGGACCACAAGGCGAAAAAGGCCGTGGTGGAAGTGGAAGACAGCGTCGACGACGCCACGTTGAAACAGGCCATCACCAAGGCCGGTTACCAGGTGGTGTAACGGCCGGCGGCACATGCGGGAAAGTCCTCGGGGAGGTGGAAGCGTGGAACAGAATCATATTCGTAGCGTAAGTGTGTCCATCGGCGGCATGAGCTGCGCCGCCTGCGTGCGCAGGGTGGAAAACGGCCTTAGGGAACTGGAAGGGGTGGAGGATGCGGCGGTGAACTTCGCCTCGGAACGGGCCACGGTCGTTTTTGACGACGAAGCGGTTTCGCTGGACACTATCCGCGACCAGGTGCGGGAACTGGGCTACGAGGTACGGGGAGTCCAGGACGACACTCCCGGGGGCGAAAAGGAAGTCACCATCAACGTGGGGGGAATGAGCTGCGCCGCCTGCGTACGCCGCGTGGAGAACACGCTCGGTTCGCTTCCCGGCGTAGCGGAGGCCGCGGTCAATTTCGCCGCCAACACGGCGACCGTCCGGTACGATCCTTCGACGGCCTCCCTTGAATCTTTCGGCGCCGCGCTGGAAGACGCGGGCTACTCCTTCATCGGAGTGCACGAAGAGGCGACCGCCGACCGGGAACGGGAAGCGCGACAGCAGGAAACGCGCCGGCTCACCCGCGAGTTCATCCTTTCGGCGGTGCTCACGGCGTTCATCATGATCGGGTCGATGCAGCACATGTTCCCGGTCCTCAGGGACGTTCCGCACGGGCTCATGCACGTGGTGCTCTTCGTACTGACCACGGTGGTGCTTACGGTTTCGGGCAGGCGCTTCTTCAGCGGGGCCTGGAGCGCGGCCAAACACGGCACCTCGGACATGAACACGCTCATCGCCATCGGCACCTTCTCGGCATGGGCGTATTCCACCGTGGCCACCTTCCATCCGCAATTTTTCACGTCTTCGGGCATGGAAGCCGCCGTCTACTTCGACACCGCGGCCATGATCACCACCCTCATCCTGATGGGTCGTCTGCTGGAAGCTCGGGCGCGGTCCCAGACGTCGGACGCCATCCGCAAGCTCATGGGGCTGGCAGCCAAAACGGCGCGAGTGATCAGGGACGGCAAGGAAACCGACGTTCCCGTCAGCCTGGTGAGTAAAGACGACCTGGTGGTGGTGCGGCCGGGCGAGAAAATCCCGGTGGACGGGACGATCGAGGAAGGCCGTTCCTCCGTGGACGAGTCCATGCTCACCGGGGAACCGATTCCCGTGGACAAAAGCGTCGGCGACGAAGTGATCGGCGCCACCATCAACAAAACGGGCAGTTTCACCTTCCGCGCCAAACGGGTGGGCGGAGACACCGCTCTCTCCCAGATCATACGGTTGGTGGAGAAAGCCCAGGGCTCGAAGGCTCCCGTGCAGAGGCTGGCGGACAAGGTGGCGTCCATCTTCGTTCCCGTGGTCATCGGCGCGGCCGTGGTAACCTTCATCGTCTGGTATTTCTTCGGCCCCGCGCCGGCGCTCACCTACGCCATGCTCAACTTCGTGGCTGTGCTCATCGTGGCCTGCCCCTGCAGCATGGGCCTCGCCACACCCACGGCCATCATGGTCGGAACGGGCAAGGGCGCCGAGCTGGGCATCCTCATCAAGGACGCCCAGAGTCTGGAACAGGCCCATCGCATCGACACGGTGGTCTTCGACAAAACCGGAACCCTCACCCGCGGCAAGCCCCAGGTAACCGACATCCGCACGGTGGAGGGATTCGACGAAAACGCGCTGCTCGCCATGGTGGCGTCGGTGGAAAAGGCCAGCGAGCATCCCTTGGGCGAAGCCGTGGTGCAGCTGGCGGAGAGCCGGAACATAACACTCGCCCGACCCGAGGAGTTCAACGCAATATCGGGGTTCGGTGTGGAGGCCAGGCTGAACGGCACCTCCGTTCTGCTGGGGAACGGAAGGCTCATGAGCGAGCGCGGCGTGAGCGCCGGAACACTCGCGAAGGACGCCGAAAAGCTGCTGAGCGATGGCAAGACGGTCATTTTCGCGGCGGAAAACGGGGAGCTGAAGGGGCTGTTGGCCATGGCCGACACCTTGAAGGAACACTCGGCCGAGGCCGTGGAAATGATGAAGAAGATGGGTCTCGAGGTGATCATGATCACCGGCGACCAGCGGCGCACCGCGGAAGCCGTGGCCCGGCAGGCGGCCATCGACCGCGTGCTGGCCGAGGTGCTGCCCGGCGACAAGGCCGCCGAGATCAAGCGGCTTCAGGAGGAAGGCAGAATCGTGGCCATGGTGGGCGACGGCATCAACGACGCGCCGGCGCTGGCTCAGGCCGACATCGGCATCGCCATCGGCGCGGGCACCGACGTGGCCGTGGAGGCTTCGAACATCACATTGGTGAAGGACGACCTGCGTTCGGTGGTCACGGCCATCAATCTGTCCCACCGGACCATGCGCACCATCAAGCAGAACCTGTTCTGGGCGTTCATCTACAACTCTTTGGGCATCCCCATCGCGGCGGGAGTGCTCTTTCCCTTCTCCGGTATCCTGCTGAAACCCGTTTTCGCCGCCGTGGCCATGGCGTTCAGTTCGGTGTCCGTGGTGAGCAATTCCCTGCGGCTCAAACGCTTCAGGTCCTGAACACGGTTTTTTCGTACCCCCGTACGACGCACGCTCCGACGGAACGCATTCGCCGGGGCGTGAATCATTTCTTCTTCCTCTTCAGCACCGAAGAGCCGACCAGCAGCACCACGAAGAACACCGCGATCAACCCCACCACCCAGATAAGCCGCGCCAGCCAGACGACAAATTCCCCGCTCGCCAGTCCCTGCAGGTAGCGGGGCACCGGCAGGATCAGCGATGCCGCGAACAACAGGACCGCCGCGCGGAGAATCAAAGGTCCATAGCTGCGTCCGGCCATGGCGGAACCTCCGTTGCACAACGTGTGAGCAGAATCGGGGAAGGAGCGGCGCCCCGTCATTCGTAGCGGGACATTTCCTGGGCCGCCAGAAGCTGGTTGACCGCCACGCCCGCCGATCGGCGCACGCGTTCGTCCTTGTCCATCAGCAGCCCCAGAATATCTTCCAACGCTTCGACCGCTCCCAGGTTGGACAGGGAATCGGCGGCCGCTTGGCGTACCTCCGCCGCCGGGTCCTTGAGGGCCGCGCGCAGAACGGAGAGGGTATTTTCGTCCCGTTTCCCCGTGTTCCCGAGGAAAACCGCGGCCACGGTTCGGACGCTTCGATGGGGATCGGTCATTTTTTTCATCACGGCGGGAATGGCGTCGTTCAATTTTACATGATTGAGGGCGATGATGGCTTCCCGCCGGATGGTCTCCGTCTTGTCTTCCAGCAGTCCCATCAGTTTGGGGGCGGCCTCCGTGATGCGCAGGATGCCCGTGAATACCACGGTCGCTTTTTTTACTTCGGCGTCGGCGCTGTCGAGGAACGGCACGATCCGTTCGCCCGCCCGGGAAGATTCGAGCGATACCAGTCCGTTCATGGCCGCGATGATGACCTGGGGATTGTCGTTGTCCAGCGCCTGGAGCAGGGGATTCTCAGCAATGGACGGATCGATGCGGTTCAGAGCGATCGCGGCGGCTTTCTTGACCTGCCACACCTCTTCTTCCTTGGTCCCGCCCTTGGTTTGCTCGGGCGCGGACTTGGAGGAAAGGGCCGCGCAGGAGAGCACCCGCTGGCGCAGGCTCGGCACATCTCCCCCGACCTTCTTCACCAGCAGGGGACGGGCCTTTTCCGCTTTCAGCCTCCCCAACGTCTCGGCCGCGGCGGCACGCAGCTGCCACGCCTGGTGGGAAAGGTGCGAAATGACCGCGTCGATGCTTCCCGCGATCGAATGCATACCGGCCAGTCGGATTCCGCAGCGGATCACGTTGGGGTCGCTATCGTTCAGAGCCCGGGCTACCACTTGCTCAATTAGTCCCATTATTCCATCCAGTGAGGTTCGCTCCGCCGTTTGTTTCGGAGCGGTTTTCTTTTCTTCTGCCTTCTCGGCGATAACCCGACCGAACGATTCACACGCGTTGAACGGCATCCCCCGCTTCGGCCGGGCTTCCCCCTTATACTATCGGCCGTTTTCCGGAAAAGTTGACCGTACCGGAAGGGACGGTTCTTTT
This sequence comes from uncultured delta proteobacterium, assembly GCA_963826125.1. Taxonomy (GTDB): domain Bacteria; phylum Desulfobacterota; class Desulfarculia; order JACQYL01; family CAWGVV01; genus CAWGVV01. Next base: position 1,557,300 of record CAWGVV010000002.1, read on the forward strand.
TCCCCGGTTCGTTCCACCGTTGACGGGGCCGTGAGAGGCCCGCAGGCGGCCTCTTGCCCAAAATCAACGAGATTTTCCCGCTTTATGCCATGTCCGGAAAAATTCCGTTAACATCTTGCCATAGAGCGCCGATATTTGCATCGAGCATCGGATTCCTGATTTGAAGACGATACGGCAACGGCCGGCACTCCATTTTGCGGAAAACCCGTTCCGCCGAAGAAATTCGTGGAAGCCGCCGATGAACGCCGTTCCTGAAATAACAAAAACAGGAGAAGAACCCGAAATCAAGTCTTTTCCCGCGTCATTCAATACCCGGGCACGGACCTCAATGCCGAGCTTGTGTAACAGCCGACTCCGGAAAGGCGGGAAATCACCGCGCAGCGTCGATTGAACAAATTTTTCATGCATCGGAACGGAAAGGACGCCGGTTGTGCGTCGAACGGATCTTCAAAAGAATACGGTGGCGCTAATAACTGATTGTTTTATCATAATTCGTGCATGCTCTCTAGAGAGCATTCGAGAAGATATTTATTAAAGTTCCACCGTAAGTGACCGATAATTTCATTAGGTTATCCATCGGGCAAACCGCGGAGAAGGGAACGATGAAGCGAGGTTAACCACTTTCATCCGCGTACACTGCATGCATGGATGGCGGATGTGCCGAAGGAGCGTTTTCAGCGGGAGCGGCTCATGTATCTTTCCAGGGAACGGTAAAATCGGGTGCGCCGGACGGAGCAACCACGTCAAACGGGGGTAAGGGGAATGAAGGTCAAAAAGAGGAAAACCGGGAAACATCTGTTCGGGAACCTGAGGCTCGGCACGAAACTGGTGGCGGCCTTTCTTCTCGTGGGAGTGATTCCTTTCGCGGTCGTGTCGGCCATGTCTCTCTGGCAAGCAAGCCGCGCCTTGTCCTCACAGGCATTCGATCAACTCGAGAGCGTGCGGGAAATCAAGAAGGCGCAGGTCGAGCAATTCTTCGCCGGGCTGGGCGAAGACATGCAAGTGCTCAAGGATACCGTAGCCAGCCTGCGGCAGGCTGCCTTCGCCAAACTGGAAATGGTGCAGGAAGTAAAAAAGGCGCAGGTGGAGAAATACCTGAGGAGATGCTTGACCGACATTTCGGTGTTGTCCAAAAGCAGCAGCACGGGGGCCAGTCTGGGCCGCTTCCAGGCGGCCATCGAAAACGATGAGATGAAGACCGAATCGGCCTTGTGGCAATACGCTGCGAGCCAATACGACGACAGCTACAAGCAGTTCAAGCGGGAATACGGGTACGAAGATGTCCTGCTGATTTCAACAAAGGGCGACGTGGTCTACTCGACCAACAAGGGGCCGGAGTTAACCGAGAACGTCGCCGGCGAAAAACTGAAAGGTTCTCCGCTGGCCAAATGTTTCGCCAAATCGTTGAAAGAGATTTCCCTCCAGGACTTCGAACCGTACGCAGTGGCCATGAACCGGCAATCCGCGTTTGTGGGCGCCCCCGTTGAGGAAGGCAGGAAGGGCGTGGTGGGAGTGGTGATAGTAAGGTTGTCGGTCGATCCGATCAACGCCATCACCCAGACGAACGCGGGCATGGGAAAAGGTCAATCGTATCTGGTGGGAGCCGGCCAAAACGGCCCGGTATTCCGCAGCGACTTGATCAACATGGGGGACAAATCCGCCCAGTACAAAATCGGAGCTTCCATATCCACGCCGTATGTGGATAAAGCCCTTGCGGGAGAGACCGGAAGCGGCGTCTTTCTCGATTCGCTCGGTAATCCGTGTCTGGTTTCCTACAAGCCTCTGAATGTTCCGGGTCTGACGTGGGGTTGCATTTCAAAGGTCGATATGGAAGAAGCCATAGCACCGAAACTGGTCGGAGAAGAAGAAGACTATTATGCCAAGTATGTGAAGGGATTCGGCTATCGCGACCTGCTCCTGATCAACCCCGACGGAAAGGTGTTCTACACGGTGGCGCACGCGGCCGACTACGGCACCAACATGTCCGACGGCAAGTACGCGTCATCGCAACTGGGATCGCTCTTCAAGGAAGTCATAAGGACGAAGCTGTTCGGGGTTTCCGATTGCCAGTTGTACGAACCGAGCAGCAACGAACCGGCCACCTTCATCGCCCAGCCCATCGTCGTCAATGACAAGGTGGAAGTGGTGGTTGCACTTAATCTCCCCCTGGACCAAATGAACAAGTTCATGCACCAGCGGCAAGGAATGGGAAAAACCGGCGAAACCTACCTGATCGGCCCGGACAAGTTGATGCGTTCCGATTCAATGCTCGATCCGAAAACGCATTCCGTGAAAGCATCGTTCACGAACCCGGAAAAGGGGAAAGTGGACACGCCGGCCACGCGTCAAGCGCTCGCGGGAAAAACCGGTGAGGCGATCATAAGGGACTATTCCGGCGAAGAGGCGCTCACCTCCTACACCCCCGTTTCCGTGGGAGGTCGCACCTGGGCGCTCGTGGCTCAGATCGACCAGACCGAAGCGTTCCTCGCGGTGCAGCATATTAAGTGGCTTATCGGACTCATTGCCGTGATCGGCATCGGAGCCATCATCATTGTTGCATGGTTCTCGACCCGCGCCATCACCAAGCCCATCAACAGGGTGATACAAGGTTTGGCGAGGGGGGCGGAACGGGTGACTTCGGCCTCGGAACAGGTCTCGGCATCCAGCCAGCAGTCGGCCGAAGGGGCCTCGGAACAGGCGGCGTCCATTGAGGAGACTTCTTCCTCCATGGAGGAGATGTCCTCCATGACCAAACAGAACGCGGACAACGCCAATCACGCCGACTCGCTCATGAAGGAAACAAAGAGCGTGGTGAATCAGGCCAACGGGTCCATGTCGGCGCTCACTTCTTCCATGACCGAAATTTCCAATGCCAGCAAGCAGACGTCCAAGATCATAAAGACGATCGACGAAATCGCCTTCCAGACCAACCTCCTGGCGCTCAACGCGGCAGTGGAGGCGGCTCGGGCCGGGGAGGCGGGCGCGGGTTTCGCCGTGGTGGCGGACGAAGTGCGCAGCCTGGCCATGCGTGCGGCGGATGCCGCGCGGAACACCGCCGGCCTCATCGAGGAAACGGTGAAAAAAGTGGACGAAGGCGCCAAACTGGTGAAGCAATCGAACGACGCTTTCTCCGGAGTGGCGGAAAGTTCGTCCAAGGTGAGCGAGATTGTGGCGGAAATCGCCGCCGCCTCCAACGAACAGTCGCAGGGCATCCAACAGGTGAACAAGGCCATCACCGAAATGGACCGCGTGACCCAGCAGAACGCGGCCAATGCCGAAGAATCCGCGTCGGCCTCGGAAGAACTCAATTCCCAGGCACGGGAACTCCGCGGCCTGGTGGGCGAGCTGGTGACGCTCGTCGGCAACGACAAAAACGGTAAGAAGGATCGCCGGAGCAAGGAAACCGCTTCGCCGGGTCTGCCCGCCGGAGCGAACGCGTCGAAAAAACAGCTCGCTACCCTTCCGCGAGAAGGATCGGCCGGGAAAAAGGCGGCCCCGGAAGGGCGCGGCGGACAAAACAAAAAGGCATTGTCTCCGGAGGATGTCATCCCCCTGGAAAAGGAGGACTTTGAGGACTTCTGATCGGCCTTTCGGTTACCGTCCCCGGAATCTGTTCCAGGCCCGGTGGACCCGCATCCGAAGATAGGCGGCGTTCACCGGGAGCAACATGCGGCGATCGAAATTGGGATTGGGAAGACCTCCCAGGAAGGAAAGGTAGTTGACGTGGTCGGCTACCGATACCGGACACCCCGGCGCGTGGAGGTAGCGCGGCCCTGTGCTCTGCAAGCAGCGCCGGAGGGCATGGGCGGTCTTGAGCAGCATGTCGTTGGATTGCGTGTCGTCGGGGCCGAGCGTCCGCGATGAACGGTAGGACGGTTCGATGGTGACTTTCCGGCCCTGGATCGTCCCTTCCCAGGAGGTGCATGCGCCGGCAAAGATCACCCGTTCGTCGTCTTCCAAATCCAACGGCCCTTCCACCCGGCCCACGACGTAACGGATTTTTTTCATCCTCGGAAGCGCGTCGGGGACGAAGCCCTTCAGGATGTGAACCGCCTCCTGCAACGCTCCGGGGCACCCGCCCCAGCAGTAGTCGGCCGAGTGGCTTTCCGGAAAACTCCCCACTGTACAGCGCAGATTGCCGCCGTTGAAGTAACGGTCCACCCGTTCCAGCACGAACTGGAAGTTTTTCGTCTTTTCCCGCACCTCGTCGAGCGGGAAATCGCCCAGCACTTCGATTTCATCCGCATCCATGGGGCCGAGCCCTCTCTGGGAGGCGAGCGCCAGGTGTTTTACGTCTCCCGGTTCCACGCTCACCATGCGGCAGCACACGCTGTCCACGGCGCAGGGATTGGTCCCCATGACGATTGCGCCGAGAGGGAAGGGGGTGGGGGTGAGCATCATCTTCTGTCCGGCCGTGATGCCGTCCATGGCGATGAAACCGGTATTGACCGCCTGCTGCAGGTCGGCGATTTTGTGCTCCAGAAAGGTGTTGTGGTCCAGAAGCCGGTGACGGTCGTCCTGGAGGCCGACCAGGTTCTTGATGCTCAGGGTGAGTCGCGTCCAGGGGTGAGCCTTGAATTTCGGCAGGTTGATGAAGAAATCGCAATCCGCCACGGGCCGGGGCAGCCGGATGACGTTCCGAAGGGGAGCGGTCCCGCTCAGCGCTACGGGTACGTGCTCCGTTTCGTCGAAATAGTAGGTTTTCACGCCGTGCCGTCGAAGCACGGGCGGATAACCGGCGTTGTCGAAGCAGAACCGTGTCGGTATGGTGATGCCGGACCGTTCTCCCACGGCAAGTTCGTCCAGGTCCGGCGCCCTTTCCCTGACCGCAGTAATGACGCCTTCCAGAAATTCCCGGCGTGTGTGGGCATGGGGAAAGACTTCGGGATGGGCGAGCACCACGTTCGGTTTGAGCAGCACCTTGCCGTGCGGACGCACCTCGAGTTCTTCCATTCCCTCCCGGACGATGGAAGCGATCCTCGCCGGATCGTATTCGCTGCAGCGCATGATGAGGACTTTTTGTTTCATGGTTTTCCACTCTGCCGAAACGTAATGTATACCGTATACCGTAAAGAGCGGCCATTGTAAACGCGCGAACCGCCCGGCGGTGCGTGAAAATCAGTTCGGAATCGTTCGGGAAAAATTGAAGAAACATTCGCCGAGGCAAGGAGCCGAGGAAACGGCCGGAATTGCCCGAATCGATCCTCAGCGCCCGCAGCAGTGTTTGAACTTGCGGCCGCTGCCGCAGGGGCAGGGGGAGTTGCGGCCGACCTCACGGGCTTTGTCGATAACGGGACGGGAGAAAAAAAGATCCCGTAGGCACAACGCACCCCACAGCAGGAAGGGCATGGCTTCCATGCGGAACACGAGGAAGAAGCGGTTCAGTCCTTTCACCGCCGCTACCTCCCACTGCGGGTACGTCGCCACCGCCCGTGTTCCGTAATACATGAAATAGATCCGTTTGACCTCGGCGAACATGTCCAGGACATGGAGGCCCACCAGCAGGAGGAGCGCGATCGATGCCAATTTGAACCGCCGGGGCCAGGCGATGCCGGGGGTGGCCAGGATCAGCGCCACGGTGATGGCGACGTTGGCCTGGAAATCCCTCCAGATGAAAAAGTAGCGGCGCTTGTCGGGGTCGTTCTTCACCTTTTCCGCCTCGGGCTCCACTACGATGCCGTGCTGGTGCAAGGTGAGGGATATGGGGTCCCGGGGCTGGGTGATGTTTACCAGAAACGTTACGGGTCCGCTTACCGCACCGATATACGGTCCGGCCAGCGGTTTCCAGAAAAAGAGAATGACGGTGAAATACACCCCGGACAATACCAGAAAAAGGAATGCTTTAGCGGGAAGGGATTTCGGCATAACGCTGCGCCCATACGAACCAGAGGACCACGCCGAAGGCGATGACCAGCGCCTGCATGACGTAGATGTGCATGTCTTCAAAATAGTGGGGAAAATACGCCAGGGTCAGGAAAAGCGCCACCACCCGGAGCACGTTCAATATCTGAATGGCCGCGAACCCGACCGTCGCTCCCAGCACTTTGGCTTTCCAGGAAGCGCGAAAGGCGGCTACCGCGGCCACGAAGATGACGCTCGCCGTAAGGCCGTCGCAGCCTTTGGACACCCGCACGCTTATGCCGTTTCCCGTGAGCAGGTCGTTCGAAACGCGCACCGCGGAGCCGAAGAGCGACAGCAGCAGACCGGCCGCCTTCGCCGAAAATCCGGCAAAGATGGCCCAGAGGTCCAGCCAACGGCCGAGAACCTCCTCGGTCACCAGCAGGTGAAAGACCACCAGAATGGCCAGAAATTTGGCGCAGAAAAGTATGGACTCGCGATGTCTGGAGTACGCTGTCCGTATATTCATCCCTAAACCCCTCACTTCAGACGGAAAAATTCCCGCGGGTGATTCCCCGCAAATTTCGTGCCGCAAGCCTAGCGTTTTCGCGATCAATCGTAAAGGTCTTTTGCTGGCCGTGCCGGACTCCGGAGGAAGGCGAAACACGTTCCCTCCCCCATGCCGGAGTCCTCGTTTTCAGGCGAAGCGTTTCCAATTCGGCACTATCTCCCGAAATCGATGGGAGTGCATATTATTGCCCCTAAAGTTGTTCCCTCAAGGCGTCGATGAATAAGAAGCACAGTGACGGCGTGTACAGATTCCGGTTTCGCAGGAGAAAAAGGGGCGTGCATCACCGTCTTTTTTGAAAACGAGACTCTTTACAACGTCGAGCCGATCTCGACAACGGGAAAAGGTAATCGAGCAATGAGAACCATGAAGCCTCAGACTCAAATCGGCATGATTTTTCTCGTCATCGCGATAGGGACAATTGCAGGGGCCAGGTTTACCATCCCGTACCTTTGGGCCGGGATCGCGGCGTTCACGATTCTTTCCGGTCTCTATGCCTGCCGGATGACGGCCAAACGGGACTTGCGGATGATCTACCTGGAAGGTTCGCTGGATGCGGTGCAATTGCCCATCACGACAACCGACATGAACATGAACTGGGTGTTCATCAACAAGACAACCGAAAGCCTGCTGGCCATGAACGGTCTGGACAAGAAAAGCTGCCTCGGCCTCCACTGTTCCAACTGGAAAGCGGACATCTGCGGAACGGAAAACTGCGGTGTCCACAGCCTGCGTCAGGGAAGGCCCCAAACCAATTACCACCAGGAGTATCCGGACAAGGCGTCCACCTACATGCAGGTCGATACCAGCTACATTCACGACCGCAAGGGCAATCGGATCGGCCATATCGAAATTGTCACCAATATCGACGCACAGAACCGGTTGCGGCACACGGTCGAAAACATTGCCGCATCCATGGAGGAATCGTCGGCTTCCCTCGAAGAGATGGCTTCCCTGACCAAACAGACGGCATCCACGGCGGACGAGGCGGATGCGCTGATGGGAGAAGCGAACAGCACCGTGAACTCGGTGAGCGCCGCCATGGCCAAGCTGACCGAATCCATGGACGACATCACCAAGGCCAGCGAGCAGACCTCCAAAATCGTCAAGACCATTGACGAAATCTCTTTCCAGACCAATCTGCTGGCGCTGAATGCCGCCGTGGAAGCGGCTCGGGCCGGTGAAGCCGGCGCGGGTTTCGCCGTGGTGGCGGAAGAAGTGAGGAATCTGGCCATGCGGGCCGCCGATGCGGCCAAGAACACGTCCGAACTGATTGAAGGAACTGTCCGGAAAATCAACGACGGCCATGCCCAGGTGCAAAACAACAACCAGCAATTCAAGGGATTGTCGGGCGTCATCAGCCGGGCTTCCGAGTTGTTCGGGAACATCGCCAATTCGGCACGGGAACAGTCGCAGGGCATCGACCACGTAAGCGAAGCCGTGGCGCAGATCGAGACGGTGCTGCTGGAAAACAGCGGAGGCGGACCCACGAAGGAACTCGCCGGGATTTCCGGCGGACCGGGCAAGAAAGCTTTCAAGTCGTCCGCCGGCAAGGCGAAGCCCGCCGCGCTGATCCCCCTGGAGGAAGACGGACTCAGCATGTTCTGAGGGTATGGTTCCGGGAAGCGAACCGGTAAACATCGTGCCCAAAGGCTATCCATTGATGCTGTCGACGGATTTTCCGTACGCCGCCCCGGCGAAAACCGGGGCCTCTTTCATTAGCGCTTCGATCCGCTCCGCTTCCTGCACGTTTCCCCGCTTTTTGCACCCGTTCAGGTAGATGCGCGCTTTGTGTACCAGCATGCCGTGCGCCAGGGCATGCTGTTCGGGAGTGAGCACCCCTTCCGCCAGAAGCTTTCGGATGGCTTCGATACGGTAGCGGTCGAGGGCGGGGATGCAGGCCGAGAGCTGGTCCGGGCGGCCACCCCGTTTGACGATAAGCTGTTCGTCGATGAGGTGCACCGGAAAACGGCAGCTCACGCGCAGCCACAAGTCGTAGTCCTCGCAGGCGGGCAGACGTTCGTCGAACCGTCCCACCACATCGGTGAGCGAGCGGCGGAACATCACGGCGGAGGGGCTCACCATGCACCGTTCCAGCGATACGGCGAAGATGTCACCCGACTGTTTGGCGTGATACGCCTTGGGATTGACCCTTCGGCCGCCGCGCACCCAGGTTTCCTGCGTCTGGCAGATGACCGCGTCTTCGTTTTGGCGAAAGAAACGCATCTGAGCTTCGAGCTTGGCGGGCATCCACAGATCGTCCGAATCGAGCAGGGCGATAAATTCGCCCCGGGCTTCGTCCAATCCCCGGTTGCGGGCCGCGCTCACCCCGCGGTTGTCCTGCCGCAGGGAAACCACACGGCCGCCGTAGCGTTCGACCACGGCGGCCGTACCGTCGGTGGACCCGTCGTCCACCACGATGAGTTCGAAATCGGTGAAGGTCTGGGCCAGCACCGAATCGATGGCCTCCGCCGTCATTCGCGCCCGGTTCCAGGTCGGAACGATGACGGAAACGAGCGGGCGGTTCAGCTTTTCACCTCGTCGAAGAACAGCACGTCGGCCAGGACGCGTTTGGGCACGTGAAGAACGCGGTCTTCGTCCAGCCAGTACTTCACGCTCTCCTGCAACGGCTCCACCAGGGACGTTTGGTCGGGGTATCCCAGCGCCACCACGCTGTCGATGACGAAGTGATCGGGCAGGTTGAACAGCCCGGACAGCGCTTTGACGTTGACGGTGGCGATCCAGCAGCCGGCCACCCCTTCGCCCTCTCCGGTGAGGAGGAGGTTTTCCACCGCCGCCCCCAGCCCGCGCTGATAGCCGGAATCCTTGATGCGGGTATCCACCAGCACCAGCACGTACGCCGTGGGCCGTTTTCCCTCGGGCGGGTTGCCCCGGGGCGCAATGTAGCCCGCCCACTTTACGTGCTCAAACACCCGGGGAAGCAGATCCTCCCGGTCCACCACCAGCCACTTCAGCGGCTGGGTGTTGCTCTCGGACGGCGCGAGCCTTGCCGCGTCCACCATCCGGGTGAGGATTTTCCGGTCGATGGGATTTTGAGTGAAACAGCGGATGGACCTTCTCTTTTGCACGACTTCCCAAACATCCATGATCGTACCTTTCTAGAACCAGTGGTTCCATGAGTATGCTACTAGCCCGGCGACGATGAAGTTCGATTCCACCAGGAAAACGAACCGTTCGCTGAGCAGTATGTCCTTTCGTTCGAACGCGGCCACGTAGCCGAGGGCGAAGAGGCAGGGGATGACCTGCCGGATGAACAGGCTCGGTCCCAGATGAGCCACCCACATGAGCGGCATCAGCACCAGCAGCAGCGCACCAAGGCCGAACAACAACCGCAGTGCATTTTTTTCGCCCAGGAAGATCGGGGTGGTTTCCGACCCCACGATGAGATCGCCCTGGATGTCCATGAATTCGATGAGCACCGAACGCATGAATACCAGGACGACGACGAACACCAGGGCGACCGGAATGGTAAGGTCGAAGTCCGGAGCGACCGCCAGCGCAGGAAGCACGGTGGTGGCCGCGCCCCATCCGGCCGCTATGGAGAGGGTTTTGGATGCCGGAATGTCCTTGAGTCGCCGGATGCGCCTGCGGCGGAACCAGGAGGCGGGAATGACCGGCAGACTGTAGACCAATCCCAGCGCGCTCAAGAGCAGCAGGAACAGAAAAGGGAGCAGTCCCAGGAACCAGGTGAGCAGCAGGGCGCACCCCCCGGACGCCAATCCCGTGCCGATGAGGACTTTCCGGTAGCGGTCGAAAAAACGGCTGCGATCCGGGTCGTTGTACCGCGTGGCTTCCTTGTCCAGGAACCGGTTGAGCATGTGCACGCTGTAGAGGTAGAACGCCGATACCACGAGAAAAACGGGCAGGGAGGGGCTGGTGTTCAACCCCATGAGCGACACGCTGGCATAGCACAGGGCCGCCGCTCCCAGCGCCACGTACAGATCGCTCTGCATGAGAAACTTCACCAGCCGGACGGCGCCGTAGCGCAGAAAGGATTCGTCCCGTCCCCGGATGCGTTCCAGCCGCTGCACCACCTGCTTGATCATCCAGTTGGGCGTGGATGCTCCCGCCGTCACGCCCACCGTGCCCACCGCGGAAAGCATCTGTTCGTCCAGTTCTTCATCCGTTTCCACGTGCATGGTGGGGACGCCGGTGTCGGCGGCGATGGTCGCCAGCCTTCGGGTGTTTCCGCTGTTTTTGCCCCCCACCACCACCATGCATTCCACCTGCTCGGCAAGTGCCTGCACTTCCGACTGCCGCCGGTGGGTGGCCCCGCAGATGGTGTCGAACACCTTGAGATTCTTGAACCGGGCGCGGGCATGGGCGGCGATTTCCTGGTACTTGCCTTCGTGCTGGGTGGTCTGGGCGACCAGGACCGCGGGACCGTCGGGGTCCAGCGCGTCCAGTTCCTCGGGTTCGCCGATCACCATCCCCCGCCCGTTGCTGTGTCCCAGCAGCCCGACCACCTCGGGATGGTCCGCGTCGCCCACGATAAGGCCCCGGTAGCCCTGTCCGGTGTATTTATTGAGGATCACCTGTACCCGGATCACGTGCGGACAAGTGGCGTCCACCATGTCCACGCCGTTTTTCTCGAGTTCCGATTTTACCCGAAGCGGCACGCCGTGCGCCCGAATGACCACGCACCCGCTGGAACACTCCTCGTCCTCCGCCAGGGGCCGGACGCCCAGGGTTTCCAGCAGTCCCAGGACCTGGGGGTTGTGGATGAGCGGTCCGTGGGTGGTCACCGGCCCCGCATGCTCGTGAGACACGCGAAGCACCATTTCCAACGCCCGGCGCACGCCCATGCAGAACCCGGCGGTCTTGGCCAGCTTAACTTTCATGCGGAGAATCGCTCCCGTTGAGAGTGGAAAAGTAGTCGGAAACCGCCTCCCGCAACCCTTCCAGGGTCGTGCGATTTTGCACCCGTTTGCGGAGGGCCGAGCATTCGTGCAGTCCCTTGATGTACCGGATGACCTGATAGCGGATTTTCGGTATCACCATGTTTTCCCGTGCGTATTCGGCGGTGAGTTGCAGGTGGCGCAGTATCATGCGGTATCGATCATCGGGTGAGGGATTCACCGGAACGCGCTGTTCCAGCACGGCCCGGCACTGTCCGAAAAGCCAGGGATTCCCCATCGAGGCCCGTCCTATCATCACGCCGTCGCACCCCGTTTGATCCAGCATCCTGCGTGCGTCGTCCGGTTGCGTCACGTCGCCGTTGCCGATGACCGGAATCGAGACCGACCGCTTGATTTCGCCTATGACATCCCAGTCGGCGCTTCCCTCGTACCCCTGCGCGGCGGTTCGCCCGTGCACTGCCACCGCGTCCGCGCCGCAGTCTTCGGCCAGCCGGGCGATTTCCGCCCCGTTCAATTGTCCCTGGTTCCACCCGGTCCGGATTTTTACGGTGAGCGGACAGGAGACGGCGCGCCGCACTTCCTTGAGTATCGATCCGGCGACGGCGGGAGTGCGCATGAGTGCCGCCCCCGCGCCGATTTTCACTATTTTTTTCGCCGGGCAGCCCATGTTGATGTCGACCAGCGCTGCTCCGTATTTTTGCGCCAGTGCCGCGGCGCGAGCCATGGTCAGGGGGTGGGCGCCGAAAATCTGCACCGAGAGCGGCGACTCCCGCAGCGAGGTGGCAAGATAGCCCAGAGTGCGCCCGTTGCCGTACAAGAGCCCGTCGGCGCTCACCATTTCGGACGTAACCAGGCCGCAGCCCTGTTCACGCGCCAGAATGCGCATAACCAGGTCCGTATGGCCGGACATGGGGGCCAGCACAAGAGGGGTTTCAAAAATGAGAGAGCCGATTTTCATGGAGAGGAAGTATACGGTACGAACGCCGAATGCGCAATCGTCATTGCCGCCCGTCCCGGCGCGCGGTTGACCGGGGAGTATTTTTTCCCTATAGTCCGCACACGTCTTCCGGCACACCGCCGCGAGAAATCCTCCGTCCGGAGTATCCGTACCGTCATGAAGCAGTCATCCAACAAATACGTTACGCTCGTCACCGGCGGCTCACGCTGCGGCAAGAGCAGCCATGCGCTGGCTCTGTGCAACCGGCACGAGGGAAACAAGATTTTCCTGGCCACCGCCGAGGCGCGGGATGACGAGATGACGGAACGCATCCGCAGGCACAAGGAGGAACGGGGCGCCGAGTGGCGCACCGTCGAGCAGCCCCTGGAAATAGCCGACGCATTGGTGCGGCTGTCCGGCCCCGGCCGGGTGGTGCTCCTGGACTGCATCACCCTGTGGCTCAGCAACTTGCTGATGAAATATCGCAACGACGAGGAAACCGTAGTCGCCCATGTTCGAACGCTGCGGGACGTCCTCGCCGCCTGCACCGGCCCGGTGATCGTCGTCACCAACGAGGTGGGTATGGGCATCGTGCCGGGGGACAGCCTCAGCCGTCTGTACCGCGACCTGGCGGGCTCCGCCAACCAGGCCATCGCCTCGGTGGCCGGAACGGTCATCCTCATGGTGTCCGGCATCCCCCTCGAGGTGAAGAGTCCGCCCGCGCCCCAGTGAAAACCAAAACATCCCATCACGATAACAGGAGAAATCCGTCATGTCTCTGTTTCACGATACTTTGCGTTCCATACCGCCCATCGATCCGACCGTCGGCCAAAAGGCCCAGGCCCGATTGGACAACCTCACCAAACCGCGAGGCAGCCTCGGCCGGCTCGAAGAGTTCGCCCGATCCTACGTTTCCATGCGTAACGACCTGAACGCGTCCATCCACAGCAAGGAAGTCCTGGTTTTCGCCGCGGACCACGGCGTGGTGGAGGAAGGCGTAAGCGCCTACCCGCGGGACGTCACCTATCAGATGGTGCTCAATTTCCTCAACGGCGGCGCCGGCATCAATGTGATCGCCCGCCACGTGAACGCCCAGGTGACCGTGGTGGACATCGGGGTCGACCATGATTTCGAACCCGTGCCCGGACTGGTGATGCGCAAGGTGGCGCCGGGTACGGCCAACATGGCCAAGGGTCCGGCCATGTCGGAAGAAACGACGGTGAAGGCCCTGGAAGTGGGCATCGTCACGGCATTCGAAGCCATCGATCACGGGGCGGACATCCTCGGCACCGGCGAAATGGGCATCGGCAACACCACGGCCAGCAGCGCGGTCACCGCCGTGTTCACCGGCAGGCCGGTGAAGGAAGTCACCGGACGGGGCACGGGAATCGACGACGCGGCGCTGGCCGCCAAGGTGGAAGTGATCGAACGGGCCATCGCCTTGAATCGACCCGATCCTTCCAACGGGCTGGACGTGCTGGCCAAGGTGGGGGGGTTGGAGATTGCGGGAATCGCGGGCATGATCATCGGCGCCGCGTCGCGAAGGGTGCCGGTGGTGCTGGACGGATTCATCTCCTCGACGGGCGGTCTGGTGGCCCGTGAACTGAACCCGGAAATCGCGAACTACCTTTTCGCCGCCCACCGTTCGGTGGAAATCGGCCACCACGCCATCCTCGAACGGATCGGGCTCATCCCCTTCGTGGACCTCAACCTGCGGCTGGGCGAGGGCACCGGGGCCGCCATCGGCATGGACATGATCGAGCTGAGCCTGAAAATAATGAACGAAATGGCGACGTTCGACGAGGCGGGGGTGAGTGACAAGGAATAAAACGCTGTACACCACAGGCGTGGAAATCCCCCCCGGCCCCCTTTGAAAACGGGGGAGAGCGGATTTCCGGCGCCTTGGCCCGGCAGACCCTGATTGTTCTGATCGGCTGACACGATTTCTCGGCCTGTCTGTCATTTCGACCGAAGGGGGAAATCTCGTGCCAAAAGAGTATCGTTATTTCGTCTACCTTATGACGAACAAGTACGACAAAGTCATGTATGTTGGAGTAACGGGCAATCTTTTACGCCGTGTCTATGAGCACAAGAAAAAGCTGGTAGATGGTTTTACCAAGAAGTACAATGTAAATAAGCTGGTGTATTTTGAAGAGACCAATGATGTTTACGCGGCTATAGAAAGAGAAAAAGAGATCAAGAAGTGGCGTAGAGAGAAGAAAGATAATCTCGTAAGGACCGTGAATCCTGAGTATCTTGATTTAAGCGATACATGGTATGCAGCCTCTCCCTTGGGTCGAGATAATCTGCCATGAGATTTCTTGCTGGCGCTCGAAATGACAGCCCGTGGGCGAGCGTTCGTGATGATTCCATAAGGAAGAAGCCCGCACCTCTTCCCTGTCGGCTGGACATCGTAAGGTTCAGATGGGCGTTAGTAAGCGGGATCGCACGGTTTGGCTATTGTAATGAACCCTAAGTCATTCTCAAGGCCCGATCAATGAAAGCATTCCTCCTTTCCCTGCAGTTTCTCACCGTCATCATGGTGAAACGCGATCTGCACGCCGAGCCTCGGGACCTCGTTCGCAGCGCGGCCTTTTTCCCGCTGATCGGGCTCATCATCGGGCTTATCCTGGCCGGCGCGTATGCGCTCTTTTCCCGGCTGTGGCTGCCCATCGTGGCGGACGCGCTTACCGTGGTCCTCCTGGTGGTGCTTACGCGCGGATTTCACCTGGACGGTCTGGCCGACACCTGCGACGGCCTGCTCGGTTCCTATGACCGGCAGCGTTCTCTGGAAATCATGAAGGACAGCCGGGTGGGGGTGTTCGGCGTCGCGGGGATCGTCTGCGTACTGCTGCTCAAGGTAATGCTCCTCACGGCCATTCCGTCGTTCATCAAATACCAGGTGCTGGTGGTGATGCCGGTGGTTTCCCGCTGGTCCATGACGCAGCTTGCCTGGCGCACTCCGTATGCCAGGGAAAAGGGGCTGGGCGGCGGCATCGCCGGCCGGCTGGGTTCGGGAGAAGTCCTCGTCGCGCTGGTCACGGCGTTCACGGTTTCCTCCCTGCTCATGAGGACCATGGGGCTGATTGCGCTCGGGGTGGCGACGCTGATCACGCTGCTCGTGCGTGCCATGTTCATGCGGAAGCTCGGGGGAGTGACCGGCGACTCGTTCGGTTTTGTAAATGAAATAAACGAAACGATATTTTTACTGACAGCCTCCGCCTTCGTGCGCTATTATGCCGGATGATAAGGAGAGGGGAGTTTTCTCACATCATCATCCACGATAAGGGGGTTGTCGTGATGGTGCGCGCGGGATGGGCCACGCTTGCCTTTTTGGTATTCATCTGTTCCCCTTTGCCCGGGGCTTGGGCTGAATCACCTTCCATGGTGGTGGAAGACGCGGTGATCTGCCGTGAGGTGAATGACCTGAATCCCGAGGGAATCAGCAATGTTTTCCCTTACGATACTCATCAGGTCTACTGCTTCACCCGCATTGTCAACGCTCAACCGCCCACCAGCATAATCCACGTGTGGTACTACGGCAATCGGGAGATGGCTCGTATCACCTTGCCGGTTTCCTATTCCACCTGGAGGACCTACAGCACCATCACGATCTACGAGGAGTGGACGGGAAGATGGAGCGTGGCGGTGCTTTCTCCGGAAAACAATATTCTGAAGGTGCTTACATTCACCATTGAAACCAAGGGCAGGCCATAGTATAATCGCTTTCTATTATTCCGTCGAAACCGCCCGCTAATCGCTTGCCCGCGATTTGACACTCGAAAAGGGGACATCAATGGCCGAAGAGAACGTATGTTACAGTTTTGAAGGAGCCATGAAACTGGCGATCGATCAGGAAAGGGCCTGTTTCAGGACCTTTATCACCGGAGCGGAGAGGATCAAGGACAAGCAGGTGGCCCAGTTCTTCAAGGAATTGGCCGTCAAGGACCTTGAACATATACACAGCCTGGAAAGCGCCCTCTATACCGGCGACGCCGAAACGGTGGGGCTGGACAAGCGCGTGGAAACCATGCGCATCGAGGACTTCCTCATCACGCCCGAAATGAAGGCCGACTTGGGCATGCAGGACGCCATGATCCTGGCCATGAAGGAAAAGCGGCGCTGCATCGACATCTACGAGAAAATGCTCCACAGCTGTTCCGGCAGTCCCATGGAAAAGCTGTTCTCCAAGCTGAGGAACGAAGATTCGGCGGACCTGCAGCGCATGGAAGATTCCTACGAATCGCACTTCATGCAGGATATGTAACAAAGCGTCAGGCAGGCCGGACGCGCACTCCGCTTTCCGGCCGACCGCAAAAGCCGAACCAACAGCGCCGTCCGCCGCGAAGCCAGTACACGATTCCCGGTGACGGCGCTTTTTTTCTGCCCTCACAAGGCTCTTGAACATGGAAACGACGCTGCTCATCCTTTCCCTGATCGTCATGCTGGCGGGCCTCGCCGGGACGGTTCTGCCCATGATGCCGGGAATCCCGGTGATCTATGCCGGGTACTTCATCTACGGGTTCGCTTCCGGCTGGAGCCGGTACGGCCTGTGGGTGATGGTGGTGCTGGGCGTGATCACCGCCGTCAGCCAGGTCCTCGACTATTACGCGGGAGCCATCGGCGCCCGCAAGTTCGGCGCATCCCGGGCCGGTGTCTGGGGAGCGCTCATCGGCGGCATCTTGGGCGCCATCTTCTTCAATGTAGTGGGACTGGTGGCGGGGCCGTTCGTGGGGGCCCTGGCGGGGGAACTGCTGGCGGGCAGGAACCTGCGGGATTCCATCCGTTCCGGCTGGGGCGCTTTCCTGGGGTTCGTGGCGGGCAGTTTCTTCCGCCTGATCCTGGGGCTGTCCATGATCCTGGCCTTCGTGTGGCTCATCGTTTTTTAAGACCGCTCTCGATTGGAAAACGGAGGACGACGTGACCGACGACTGGGGACAAGACCCCTCGGTGCAGGCCATGCGGCGGGTGTTTGCCGCCATGGATAAGGAACAGCGCGATCTGCTCGGCGCCCTCGGCATCTCGCCGCTGGACCCAAGGCTGCGCCGCGTGCGGGACCGCGCTCGCGCGCTCTACGAACTGGCCCTGACGCGGAAAGTCCAAGGAGGAGAGCGGCCGGCCGAATCCGACTCCGCCGTCCTCTACGGCCGCTGCTTTGCCCATGCCCTCGGCAACGAGGGGATAGCCGTCCCCCCCGAGCTTCTCTCAACGGACCCGGTGCCGTTCCCCGGAACCAGGGGGGTGATTTCGTGATTCGTCTTCGCCTCTTCGGCCGATGCAGAATCTATCACGATCCGGTGAGCCCCGTGCTGCGGGCGCCGGCTCAGATCGGATGGGACGCGTGGTTCCGCACCATCGATCTGGTGACCCCGCGCAAGCTCAAGGGTGAGGAACTGCTCATGCGCACCCGCGGCTGGTGGACGGTGGAACCGGACGGCGTGCACGAAACGGTCGCCGCCCACGGAAAACTGGTGGTGGGCGACGGCGGGGAACTCATGGTGGAACTGGAAGATCGACAGGCCGCGGATCGGCTGGCCGCCGCCCTGGAAGCGCGGTTCGGCGACCAGGTGATGATCTGTCCGTAGGAGATGATGGAGAATGGAATGAGTCGGGGAACCTCCTTTTGACAAAAGGCGGTTCCCCGAGCCCCTCCGTGAAAATGTTCAGGCCGCCCCGCTTTCCGCGGGGCGGGATTCTGCTGTTGCTGTAAGCCGTTGAACAAACGAACGTCACCCCGGCGAAAGCCGGGGTCCGGAAGTATTTGAAAAGACTCGCCGCTTTCGTCGAAATGACGAAGCAAGGGGCTTCCTTCTCATGTCATTTCGAGCGACAGCGAGAAATCTCATTCGGTATACCGGCCGCCCCGTAAAAACGATGGTTGGCGGACGCCCGCCTGAAAATTCGAAACCCGAACGGCTACCGACAGACTGCGGGAGGAAAGGTCCATGGGAGTGTGGCGGAAACCGCCCCGGGAAGTGATCGATCTCTTTTACGAATGTCTTCCCAACGATTACGGCGTGGAGCCGCGCCGGATGTTCGGCTGTCCCTGCGCGTTCGTGAACGGGAACCTGTTCACCGGCGTGCACCAGGAGAACATCTTCATGCGGCTGGGGGAAGAGGACCGGAAAGTGATCCTCGATCTGCCCGGCTCATGCCATTTCGAACCTCTGGTCGGCCGCCCCATGCGCGAATACGTGGTTGCGCCGCCGAAGCTCATGGTCGACCCGGGGCTGCTCAGGCAGTGGATGGCCCGGTCCCTGTCCTACGCTGCGTCGCTTCCACCCCGGACCAAAAAAGAAAAATCCGCCCGAAGGAAGAAATCCTCCGGACGGAGTTGAGAACGCCACGCCTTTTATTGAGATCTCGGGATTGCGCGCTTTCCGTACTCGAGCGGATCGCCACTCCATAATTGTCAGGTGGAAGGCACCACCCTTACGCACGATTCACGTGCAATCCCATAACTTTCTTGACTTGAAGATAAGGCCGTTTCCGGCCGGGTCAAGCGCATTTTCCGAAGAGTCCCGTTTTTTGGAATTCCCCGATTTCATCCTCGGTGTACCCCAACCCGCTCATCACTTCACGGGTGTGTTCGTCCGCCCGGCCGCCGGCCGTTGTCGGGCGGGCGGGAGTTTCCGAAAAACGGATCGGCACGCCCGGCTGCTTCACCGGCGTGCCGTCAGACAGCGGTACCTCCACGATCCATTCCCGCTCCCGCGCCAGAGGCTGCGCGTACGCTTCCCGCAGATCGAGCACCGGTTCCACGCATGCATCCGTCCCCGCGAACACGGCCTCCCACTCGTCGCGTGTCTTCGTCCCGATGACGACGCGCAGCTGTTCCTTCACTCCGTCCACGTCGCCGGGCATCACCGAACCGCTCGACAGGTCCGGCCTTCCGACGGCATCGCAGAAGGAAGCGAAAAACTGAGGCTCCAGACACCCGACGCTCAGATACTTGCCGTCCAGCGTTTCGTAGAAATCGTACAGGGAACCCCCGTTCAGCCGGGAATCCTCGTAGCAGGGGACTTTTTCGTCCACCAGAAAGGCCGCCCCCCGCATGCAGTTCAAGGCGGCCATGCCGTCGGCCATGGAAACGTCGATGAACTGTCCCTGCCCGGTGAAGGTGCGATGGACCACGGCGGCCAGAATACCGATGACCGCATGGCACGAACCGCCCGTCAGGTCCGCGACCTGGGATCCGAACAGGACGGGGCCTCCGGCTCTGCGTCCCGAATAGGACATGATGCCCGAGCGCGCCAGGTAGTTGATGTCGTGCCCGGCGCGATGGGCGAGCGGTCCGGTCTGGCCGTATCCGGTGATGGAACAGTAGATCACGGCCGGATTCACCTTGCGCACGGCGGGGTAGTCCAACCCCAGCCGGGCCATGACGCCGGGGCGAAACTGTTCCACCAGCACGTCGTGGCCGGCGAGCAGCCGATGCACGACCCCGGTCGCCCGGTCGTCCTTCAGGTTCAGGTGCATGGACCGCTTGCCGCGCCGCAGCCATGCGGTAGTGGAGGAAATTTCGGTGCCGGGAATGAAGGGGGGAGCGAGATTGTTGAAAGCGGGCCGGTCGGGCGCGCGGATGCACAGCACCTCCGCACCCATATCGGCCATCATCATCGTGGCGTAGGGCCCCGGCAGAAGGGTGGTGAAATCGAGGACTTTCAATCCGGCCAGCGGTCCCGGCATGGTACGGTCCTCCTCTTCCCGATTGATGCGGACGGCGTTAATGCCGCTCCGTCAGTCGACGCGGGAAAACTTGGCCTTCACCGCGCCGCATACCGGACAGTTGTCCGGCGCCTCGTCCTCCGCTATGTAGCCGCACACGCCGCACACCCAGTATTCGGTTTCCCGATCGGAGAGCATGTCGTTCATGGCTTTCTTGTACAAGTCGGCGTGTCGGTTTTCCACGTCCCGCGCCTGGCTGAAGGCGTTCACGGCCGCCTTCTGTTCCTCGTCCGAGGCAGTTTTAATGAGGGTGGGGTACTCGTCCACGTTGGCCTTGATTTCACTGTTGAAGGCCGCGTCCAGGTTTTCCTCGGTGGAACCGATTTTGCCCCGCATGAGCATCAGATAGCGCCGGGCATGCACCGACTCGGCGGCGCTCACCGCCCGAAACAGCCGGCTGATCTGCGTATATCCTTCCTGGTCCGCCTTGGCGGCGAATGCCTTGTTCCGTTCGGCGGCCTTTGATTCGGCGGCAAAGGCGTATCCTAGGTTCTTGTCCGTTTTTTCTCCCATTCCGAAATCCTCCCTCACTCGCGAATCGAAACCTGCTCCCCCGCGTGGGGCACAAAAGCCGGAAAACCTTCACGGTCCAGCAACTTGGCAAAGGCCGTGGCCTGATCTTCTTCGCCGTGCACCACGGCGATCCTTTTTACCTCCAGATTGGACGTTTTCAGGAAGCCGAGGAGTTCGTTCCGGTCGGCGTGAGCGCTGAAGCCGTCCAGTTTCACCACCCGGGCCTTCAACGGGTAGGTCTTGTTGAGGAACCTGATTTCCGGGGCCGGGCCGCTTCGGCCGTGTTCTTCGTATTCCAGACCCTTCTCCAGGATGCGGCGCCCGAGGGTGTTCTCCGCCATGTAACCCACGATGAGGATGGTGGCGCGCTCGTCGTGCACCTTGTAGCGCAGGTGGTGCAGGATACGGCCTCCTTCGCACATGCCCGACGAGGAGATGACTACGTGGGGGCCCTCCTTCCGCATGAGAGCCATGGAGTCTTCCACCGATTCCACGTACTGTATCTGCTCGAACTGGAATGGATTCTGCCCCCGGCTCAGGAACGTTTCCTGCGTTTCCCGGTCGTAGACTTCGGGATGCTCGCCGAACACCCTCGTGATCTTGGTGGCCAGCGGGCTATCCACGTAGACGGGCACCCGGGGAACTTCCCTGTTGTTGTAGAGTTCGTGGAGCACGTACACCAGTTCCTGGGTACGGCCGTAGGCAAAGGAGGGGATAAGCACCGTGCCGCCCCGGCCCAGCGTATCCACGAGCGCCCGGGCAAGCCGGTCCTTCAGATCTTCCACCGGCTCGTGCAGCCGGTTTCCGTAGGTGCTCTCCATAACGAGGAGGTCCAGGTTCCGGTCTTCCGCTGCGAAATCGAGCGCGGGGTCCCGCAGGATGGGTTTGCCTATCCTGCCCAGATCCCCGGTGTAGCCGACGGTATATTGCTTCCCGTTTTCCCGGACGTTGAGGATACAGATGGCCGAACCTAGGATGTGGCCGGCCTCGTAGAACGTGCACCGGACGCCCCGGCCGCAGGTGACCGGGTAGCGGTAGGGATAGCCGTCGAAGAATCCCAAGGCGGTTCGCGCGTCTTCCATGGTGTAGAGCGGGCTTACCGCTTCCAGGTGGTATTCCGCCAGAAGATCGTTGATGATCTCATTGTTGAGGTCGTGCCGGCCTTTTTTCAGGAGCTGCTTTATCCGGCGTACCTGGCGGTGGGAAACCTGCCCGGTGCGGGGCGATGTTTTCATCTGGTACAGCAGGGACCGGACGGTTTTGTAGTTGAGGTAGGCGGCGTCCGATTCCTGGATTTTGGCGCTGTCCTGCAGCAGGTAGCCCGCGGCGTCGGCGGTGGGCCGCGTGCAGAGGATACGGCCGTTGAACCGTTCCCGGGTCACCAGGGGAATGCGGCCCGAATGGTCCACGTGGGCGTGGGAGAGCACCACGTTGGTGAGAATGCGCGGATCGAACGGCAGGGTCCTGTTTTTGAGTTCGCTCTCCTTCCGGCGGCCCTGGTACATGCCGCAGTCCAGCAGAATGCGATCTTCTTCCGTGGTGATGAGGTGCATGGAGCCGGTCACTTCCCGCGCCGCTCCGTAGAACGTCATATGCATGGAAATACCCGTACCCTCAAAGGCCGGAGGGCTTTCTATACGTTGAACCGTACGTTCATGATGTCGCCGTCCTGGACGATGTAATCCTTCCCTACCACGCGCATCAGCCCGGCTTTTTTCAAAGCCGCTTCAGATCCGTGGGACAGCACGTCTTCCCAGCGCATGATCTCCGCCCGGATGAACCCTCTCTTGAGGTCCGTATGGATGGTCCCGGCGGCATCGTCGGCCTGGGCGCCCCGGTGGATGGTCCAGGCCCGCACTTCATCCTCGCCCACCGTGAAGAAGCTGATGAGGTCCAGTGCCCGGTAGCTGGCGGCGATGAGACGATCCAGCGCACTCTCCTCGATCCCCAGGTCCGCCATGAACTCCTGCCGCTCCTCGGGTCCCAGTTCGGCCAGTTCCGCTTCGATGCGCGCCCGTATCACCACGGCGTCGTCACCACCCAGGTCGGGAGGTTCGGGGTTTTCGTCCTCGTTGTTGGCCACCAGGATCAGCGGACGGCCCGACAGCAGACCGAACCCGCGCATGCGCGGGTGGCCGGCAAGTTCCGGAGACTCCCGGAGCGGCTTTTCTTCCGAAAGGAGCCGATGGGCTTCTTCCACCATCTGCGCTTCTTCGGGGTCGGGTTTTCTCCCGCGCTGCCGCTCCTTCTCCATCCGCTCCAACCTTCGTTCGATGGTGATGAGGTCGTTGAGGATCAGTTCGTCCTGGAAACTGCGGTGGTCCGACAGGGGGGACGGATCTCCCAGACCGGCGTCGAAGTTGCGTACGACTTCCACCAGTCCGTCGGCCGTCCGGAGTTCGTCGGGCAGCTTGGAAGTGGGGTCGTCGGCCTTGACCATCACCGGCGGCGGGTCAACGTAGTTGATCTGGGCATGGATGGTTTTCTTCGGGTGATAGAGCGCCGACAGACGGTCCACACGGTCGTCGGGCACGGATAGCAACGCCTGATTGCTCTCGTCCCTTCCCCGCCCGTCGGACAGGCGGCGGCTGGTGAGCGCGGCGAAAATGGTCGTCTTCCCGCCACCCGGCATGCCGCAGAGTGCGAGCTTCATTTGATGTTCCTCCGATTTTCCGTATTCGGCCGAGACTCCGGCGCTTTTTTGTCGCACACGGCTCGGACCGTGTCAACGGGAATTGAGGAAGAGAGCGAAAAGAGGAAAGGTGAGGCGAAAGAGTAAGGAGGAAGAGAGGGGAGAGGGAGACAAAAGAGGGAACGGAAAGCGGGAGCGGAAAGAGGAAGGGAAGAGAAGAAAAAAGTGAGGGGAAGTGATGGGAAGAAGAAATAATGCGGCGGGGGAAACCCTTTTGACAAAGGGTTTTCCCCGCACCCCCTTCCCAAACTTTCTCGGCTGCTTCGCAAAAACGACCGAAAATTTTGGCGGCGGGATTTCTCGCTGCCGCTCGAAATGACATACTCCGTCCCTCCTTCGCTGCTGTATGGAATGAGTGGAGTGTGGTCGCTGCCGAAATTGAATTCGGGTTAGGAGGGATTTTCCTGCCCGCGATATCGACCGGCCGGTCGCCCTACCATGGATCGGGAAGGAACTATTTAAAATGAAAGCCGAAAAAAGGCACAGTCGGGGTACACGGAAGGAAGGTAGGGGCGTATTGCAATACGCCCCTGTCATAGTAACTATTTGTTTTCACGATGAATAGCACGGTAGAATTCGTATGGGGAGGCCCTGTGGGGGCACGGCATGCCGTACCCCCACGAACAACGCAAAAGAATCGCCTGGAATGCCGTTCGAAAATTCTGAAAAGTTTTTGGGGGAGGGTTCGGGAGGACCCTTTTTGTCGAAAAAGGGTCCTCCCGATATACTTTTCCGTTCGATTACCTACAGGAACGACGACTATTCTTATTCCTCGTCGCCGCCCTCATCATCTTCGTCGGGGATCATTTCCGGAGGGATGATCATGGCTTCGCAGATCAGTTCCTTGAACTGGACGATCTTGATGCCGAGGTCGTATTCCTTGTTGAGGTCGGTGATCTGGTCGAAGCAGTTGTGGCAGGGAACGACCAGCAGTTTGGCTCCCGTGGCCCGTATCTGGTCGGCCTTTACCTTGCCCGACGCCAATCGGTCCTTGCGCATTTCGCCGCCCATGGGCATGGCGCCTCCGCCTCCGCCGCAGCAGAAGTTGAGGTTGCCGTGGGGGTTCATGTCGCGGAAATCGGTGCAGAGCTGGTTCACCAGATACCGGGCATCTTCTTCAAGCCCGCCGCTCCGGGAGACGTTGCAGGGGTCCTGATAGGTTACCGGCACGGTGACTCTCTTGGACGGATCGAGCTTGATCCTCCCTGTCCGAACGTAGTCCGCGAAAATTTCCACCGAGTGGAGGACCTTCTGTTTGGGGTCGTACCCCAGCCAGGCGGGCGCTTCCCATTTGACCGCCCGGTAGGCGTGGCCGCATTCGGTAATGGCCACGTATTCCGCGTTCAGTTCGGTCGCGGCATTGAAGGTCTGTTCCACGATGTATCTGGCCGTCTTGGTATCGCCCGCGAACATGGCCAGATTGGTGTCGTCCCAGCCGTAGGTGGGGACGGTCCAGTTCTCCTTGGCCACGTTGAAGATCTTGGCCGCGTACTGGATGTCCATGGGATAGAACTTGGGTTCCCGTGCGTTCACCGTGTACATGATCCGGGCGTTTTTTTTGTTGATGGGGATGGTCGCTCCCTTGATTTCCTCCCGGAGTTCCTCTTCCATCCACTGAATGGTGTCGACCCATTCCTCTTCGGTGACCGCCATCTGGTTGCCGCTGGCGACATAGTTGGCGATGGCCGCGGTGAGGCCCTTGGGTGCGCGGCCGATGCCGGTCAGGATGGACCGCAGGGTGGAGATCATGCTGGCCATGTCGATGCCGAAGGGACAGAACAGGGTGCAGCGCCTGCACATGGTGCACTCGTGGAAGGCCCGCTTGTAGCACTCGTCCAGGAAAGCTTCGTCCACTTCGCCCTTCTTTTTATAAAGATCCGTGAGCATCCGCACCTTGTACGAGGGGATCATCTTCGGGTCGTTATCGTGGGCCAGGTAGTAGTGACACGTATCGGCGCACAGGGCGCAATGGGCGCACATGTCCATCCACATCTTCAGCCGTGCGTTCTTCTTTTCCTTCAGGAACTGCTTGATGGCCTGAACGTCGACGGGCGGCTTCGGCTTTTCCCCGGTTTCTTTTTGGATCTGTTCGGTGCTCATATGGAGTACCCCCTCCTTCCGAATTCAATTCCTGCCGCGCCGCGGGAGAAAAAGAAGAGGACATAATGGATCAGCTTGGTGAACGGGATAAGGATCAGCATCAGCTCCCCGCTCAACACGTGGATAAGGTGAATGGTGCCCGAATCGATGACCGATCCGAGTGTTCCGTGTGCGCTCAGGTAGCCGGTGAGGAACGGAAGACCGGCAACCGCCAGGGCCAGGTAATCGGACGCCGTGGTGATGATGCGGGCGTCGGGGGAAATCATCCGTCGAAGGATGAAGAAGACGACCACGGCCAGCACGATGAGAGTCATCCAGTCCGCCCACGCGTCGGGCATGGTCCACCAGGACCATCCGAAGCGCGAGTCTTCCCAGAGGCTCACGTGGGTGGCATAGAAAATGGGCACCATCAATAAACAGAAATGGAAGACGTATCCGGCCACCGTGTAGACGGGATTTTTCCTCAGGTCCCGGTTCAACGGGAGGAGCCAGCGGAAGATGGTGAGCAGCACCCATTTGATGTTGAAATGTTTGTAAATGATTTTATCGCGCTTGGTGCTCATGGAGATAAGCATGCCGACTTTCAGGATCGTACCGAGAATGAACACGAGGAACGCGATCCACAGCAAGGGTCCTTCCACAAACTCTGAGAATGTCATAGCAGGGTATCCTCAAACTCACCGCGTCGGTGTGAGTTTTTCCTCCACCAATGGCGACAAGGTCTACCGGCACTCGATGGAATCCGCACGAGATGAATCGGATTCATTTCACTGGTCATCAGCGTCATTCGAGTGAGTATCCGTTGAGCCGGGAGAGGGCAAGATATTAGATTTGGATAGGAAAAAAGCATTGTTCACTATTTTGTACAGCATAGTTATTCGCCCTTCCTATGTCAACACTTTATTATCTGAACATTATTTTGTTCATATCCCTAAACGCCGAATTCTGTTATTTCCGCAAATCGAACGCAGATGACTCCCGCCGCCGATCATCCGGATTTTCAGAACTTGCGGGAAGAGGCAAGATTAGCAGCTGAAAAACGCGAATGCACAAGGTTGCGGTCAAGCAGATTGCGATACCGACCCGAAGAAGTGAAACGCCGTCCGAATCGCCCTTTTCCCGGTGGAAACATTCATGAAAAAGCACCCTTCTTTCCGATACCTGCGGATGGACATAACTCCCCGTGGACCAATACGATTTCCTCTTGACAAATTCGGAGTGTTATCCCAGAATGGGGATAAGTGGATGCATGTGGTGTGTGGTGGGGATAAGTAGTGCTGGTCAGCTCTTCAAAACCTCCTTCGGGTGGGGGATGATTCCCTCTCATCGCCAATTCCTTATCACGAAGCACAATGGCTCGCCCCCTCCGGGGCGACATGATTCCGGGCGGTCATGTTCCGAGGACGATCATATCATACTATCGACGAAAAGGGCAGAATTGCCGTTCCCGCCCGCTTTCGCGAGCCGCTCAGGAATAGTGGGGAATCCCAGGTGGTGGTCACGAACTACTCGGATTATCTCGTGGCCTTCCCTCTGCCGTTCTGGCAGGAGATAGAAGACAGTCTGAACAAGAACGTCAGCTTCCTCGACAGGCAGAGGCAGAAATTCATCCGTTTTCTCGTCGGTTCGTCCGAGGTACTCGATATCGACAAGCAGGGCCGCATCCTCATCCCACCCGCCCTTCGCGATTACGCGCATCTCACCAAGGACGTGGCCCTCGTGGGAATGGGAAACCGGTTTGAAATCTGGAACAAGGAGGCATTCGACAAGGATTTGGCGGAAGCGCTCACCCTCACCGGGGACGACGAGTCGCTGAGAGAGTTGGCGGCGTGCCTGCAGAAAGACTGATCCAGCCCTTCCACGAACCGGTAATGGTTCGCGAGGTGCTCGAACACCTGATCGTAAAAGGAGGTACCGTGTATGTGGACGGTACTACTGGGCAAGGCGGCCACTCCCTCCATATTCTTGGGCATACGCCCGCGAACACGCGCCTCATTTGCATCGATCGGGACGAGTCGGCGCTCGACGCGGCCCAAAAAAGGCTGGACGAACACCGGGACAGGGTGGCGTTCATCCACGGCAGCTATGCCGATCTGGGGAGCATCCTCGCCCGCTGTTCGATTCCGTCGGTTTCCGGTATCCTGCTCGACCTCGGTTTCTCCTCTTTCCAGATCGATGACCCCCGGCGCGGCATGAGCTTCCACAGCAAGGAGCCGCTTGACATGCGATACGACAGGGAGCAGGAAACCGACGCCCGCACGCTGGTCAATACCCTGTCGAAGGAAGAACTGAAGAAATTGTTTCGTACGTGGGGAGAGGAACATCGGGCGTCGTCCATTGCGGGAGCCATCGTCCGGCGGCGCGGCCGCTCCCCCATCGAAACGGCGAGCGAGTTGGCGGAGGTGGTGGAAAGCGCCGTCCCCCCCAAGGAGCGATACGGCAGGATACATCCTGCCACCAGAGTGTTTCAGGCGCTGCGCATCGCGGTCAACGGAGAACTGGACCACGTGACCAGGTTTCTGGAAGGGTTCTCCGAATGGCTGCAACCGGGAGGAAGAGCAGTGGTGATTTCCTACCATTCCCTGGAAGACCGCGCGGTGAAAAATGCGTTCCGCTTCCTGGCTTCCCCGTGCCGCTGCCCCCGGGACCTTCCCCGCTGCGTCTGCGGGGCGCAGCCGGTGGTCAGAGTGCTCACTCCGCGGCCGATCGCACCGGGCATCGAAGAAACGGAACGAAACCCGCGGTCCCGAAGCGCACGGCTGCGTGCCGTGGAAAGGATATGACGTATGTCTGCCTCGGTGGTGGCCGCACAGAAGAAAACCCTGGTCACGCGCGTACGAACCGTTTCGCAGCCCACGAGAAGGTTCGGATTGACGCTGCTGGCCGTCCTGATCATCTCCCTGTGCCTGGGCGGGTTTTTCATTAAGACCTGGATCAGTCACCAGACCGTGAGGACGGGAATCTCGATCAATGCCCTGCGGCAGGAGATACGGGCATTGGAGGAATCGCACCGACAGATGACGGTGGAACTTGCCAATCTGTCGTCGCCCATGCGTATCGAACGAATCGCCACCAAGGAACTGGGGATGAAGGCTCCCGGTCCCGAGCAGATCGTCAAGATGAAGGACCAATGACCACGGACGAAAAGAAAATCGAACGAAGGCTGGTATGGCGGTGGCGCATCGCCTTGGCCTTCTTCGTCTTTGCGTTCCTGGGGGTGGGCTCGCGGGCGGCGTATCTGCAGGTCATCGATGCCGGCCGCCTTGATGCTCTGGCCAAAAACGAAATTTACGGAACGATCGAAATCCTGCCCAAACGGGGGGATATCTTCGACCGCTCCGGGGGCAAGCTGGCCGCCAGCCTCAACGTGCAGTCGGTCTATGCCCAACCGAAGGAAATCAAGGACGTACTTTCCGTCTCCAGTGGGCTGGCCCGCATCCTCACCCTGAACCAGAGCGAAGTGCTGGAAAGGCTTCGCTCCGGAAAGTCGTTCGTGTGGATCAAGCGGAAGATCGCGCCCACTGAGGAAGCCGCGCTGCGGGAAGCGAAGCTGCCCGGGATCGGGTTCCTGCCGGAAACCAAGCGCGTGTATCCCCGCTTCACGTTGGCGGCCCACGTGTTGGGCTTCGTCGGACTCGACGGCGGGGGTCTCGAAGGATTGGAACTGAAATACGATTCATGGCTGCGGGGACGCAAACTCACCGAACAGGTGGTGCTCGACGCCCGCAAACGGGTCATCGATCAGCGGGAAAGCCGGAACGGGGACAACAGTCTGGAAGGCGCGAGCCTGGTGCTCACGCTGGACGAGTACATCCAGTATGTGGTGGAGAAGGAACTGGCGAAGGTGCGGGCGGAGCAGGAAGCCAAGGCGGCCATGGCCATTGTGGCCGATCCACGCACGGGCAGGATTCTGGCCATGAGCGTGCAGCCGACCTTCAACCCCAACATCTTCTCCGAATACGAAACCGCGGTGCTGCGCAACAAGACGGTGACCGACTGCTTCGAACCCGGTTCAACCATGAAGGTGTTCACCGCGTCTATGGTACTTGAGAATCACGCGGCACGGCCGACCGACATGTATTTCTGTGAAAACGGAGCTTTTCGGCTGGGCAGACACACCATTCACGACACCCACAAGTACGGTTGGCTCTCCCTGCAGAAAATTATTCAGGTTTCCAGCAACATCGGCGCGCTGAAGATCGGCCAGCAGCTCGATGCGGACGTGTTTTTCGACGGGTTGAAGAAATTCGGGTTCGGCCGCCAGCTCGGCATCGACCTTCCCGGCGAATCGCCGGGCATCCTGCGGAACGGCGCTTCCTGGTCCATGACGGACAAGGCGGTCATCAGTTTCGGACAGGGGATTTCCGTATCCCCCTTGCAGGTGATGATGGGCATTTCGGCCATCGCCAACGGCGGCTTGTTGATGAAACCCTACCTCGTCGACCGGATCGTCTCTCCGGACGGCAAGGTCTTGCGGCAGACCGAACCCCAGGTGCTGGACCGGGCCATCTCCAAGGAAACCGCCGCGCAGATGGCGTCCATCCTTCAACTGGTGGTGTTGGAGGGGGGTACCGGCACGCAGGCGGCCATCGAAGGGTTTGCGGTTGCGGGCAAAACGGGCACCGCTCAGAAGGTGAATCCCGGAACCAGGGGATATGCAAAATCCAAATATGTATCCTCCTTTGCCGGATTTCTGCCGGCGGACAACCCCCAACTGGCGGTGCTGGTCATGGTGGACGAGCCCAAAAAACGGTCGTACGGGGGATTGGTGGCCGCGCCCGTGTTCAAAACCATCTGCGAACAGACCATCCCCTACCTCGGCATCCGACCCACCGAAGTATTCCTCGCCCAGAAGCACCTGGAGAGGGCACTGCAGGAGGTGAAGGACGACCTGAAGAAGCCCGCGCCCAGCGCCGGGCCGTCTTCGGCCGAGGCGGCGGAGGTGGAAGCCATCAGTGACGACGAAGAAGAAACCATGCCCAACCTCGTGGGAATGGATTTGCGCACCGCGCTTTCCTCTTTGGACGAGCTGGGATTGGACGTACAAATCGAGGGGAGCGGATACGTGGTGCGGCAACAGCCGCAGGCCGGCCAGTCCCTTACTAAAATAGAGAAGTGCAGGTTATGGCTGTCGCAAAGCAAAGGTCTGCAAAGCTGACCGAACTGATACATGCCGGCGAAGCGCTCGAGTGGGCGGGGCCCGGTGACCTGCCCATCAGCGGAATCGCGTATCATTCCGGCCGGGTGGAGCCGGGTTGCCTGTTTGTGGCCACCCCGGGCCAGGCGGCGGACGGCCATGACTACATCGACCGGGCATTGGAAGCCGGAGCCGCGGCCGTCGTGTATTCAAGGGAAATCCCCGTGCGACCGGGGGCGGCCATGATCCGGGTGGCGGACACCAGGCTGGCGCTGGCCCGCTGCGCGGCCAGGTTCTACGGACACCCCTCGCGGGAGCTGACCGTGGTGGGCATCACCGGCACCAACGGCAAAACCACCACCACCTTCCTGCTGGAGTCCATTCTGCGGCAAGCGGGGTTTTCGGTGGGCGTCATCGGGACCATCAACTATCGCTACGGCGGCAGGACGTTCAAGGCCCCCACGACCACGCCCCAGTCCCTGGATTTGCAGCGTATGTTCCGCGAGATGCGGGAGGAGGGCGTGAGCCACGTGGTCATGGAGGTTTCCTCCCACGCGTTGGAGCAGCGACGCGTGGATGAAGTGGACTTCAAGGCCGCGGCTTTCACCAACCTCACCCACGACCATCTCGATTACCATACCGACATGGAAGATTACTTCCGGGCCAAGTTCCGTCTCTTCACCCTTTCGTCCGAAGAGGGCGGGGAACCCCCGGCGGCGGTCGTCAACGTCGACGATTCGTACGGCCGGCGCATCGTGCAGTCGTGCGGCCGACGCTGCCTGAGCTACGGGTTCGCTTCCCCGGCTGACCTTCGGGCCGAGGACGTCCGGGCCACGGCGGACGGCTTGTCGGCGACCCTTATCGGGCCGAGCGGGACGTTTTCCGTCTCGTCCCGGCTGGTGGGGCGCATCAACGGTTACAACATCCTGGCGGCGGCCGGAGTGGCGCTTTCCCTGGGCATCTCTTCCGAAACGGTTGCGCGGGGGATCGCGGCGCTGGAATCGGTGCCGGGCAGGCTCTTTCCCGTACGGGGCGCGACCGGCGTCACGGTGTTCGTTGATTACGCCCATACGCCCGACGCCTTGCAAAAGACGCTGGAATCGGTGAAAGCCATGGCCTCCGGCCGGGTGATCACCGTGTTCGGGTGCGGAGGCAACCGAGACCGGACCAAACGGCCGGTCATGGGCCGCATCGCCGGGAGCCTGAGCGACGTGGCGGTGGTGACGTCGGACAACCCGCGCAACGAACGTCCCATGGACATCATTCTGGAAATCGAAGCAGGTGTGAAAGAATCCGGCCTGGCGCGTTTCGAGGGCGGGAGGCCGTCCGGACGAGGGTATGCGGTCATTGAGGATCGAGCGGCGGCCATAGCGCGGGCCGTGGAATGGGCCCGGACCGGAGACATCGTCCTCATTGCGGGAAAAGGGCACGAAAACTATCAGATCGTGGGCTCCACGGTGCGCGATTTCGACGACGTGGTCGAGGCGCGCAAGGCCCTGGGCCAAACACTTTGAAAGACCCCCGGTTTGGGGGAGAGGCGCCGGAATGAAACGGACGGCCCATACATCGGTGAGCGGTGCGTACATGCAGAATACCCCAAGTTTTTTGCATAAACGTTTCAAGGACGTACGCATCGATCGATCGTTGGGACCCGCCGATGGCCGGCGCTTCTCCCCGAACCCGGAAGCACGCGACATGGAGCGCGCATGCAACTGAGCACCGCCGAAATCCTCGCGGCCGTCAACGGCAGGCCGGCGAGAGGGAATGAGTCCACGCAGTGGAGTTCCGTTTCCACGGATTCCAGGGCCGCTCTTCCCGGTGCGCTCTTTTTCGCCCTGTCGGGTGAAACGTTCGACGGCCACGATTTCATCGAGCAGGCCGTGCGCGGGGGGGCGATGGGCGTGGTGGCGGCTTACGGCCGGTTGAGCCGGGACCGGATGAACGGTCTGCCGCCCGAAGTCGCGGTGGTGGAAGTGGACGATACCCTGCGGGCGCTGGGAGATGCGGCCGCGGCGTGGCGGCGGAAGGTGAATCCGCTGGTGATGGCGGTGACGGGCAGCGGCGGCAAGACCACTACCAAGGAGATGATTTTCTCCATCGTATCCCTTGCCCACACCACATTGAAAAACGAGGGCAATTTCAACAACCTCATCGGCCTGCCCCTCACCCTGTTCCGGCTCGAAGCGGTTCATCGCACGGCCGTGCTGGAGATGGGGATGAACATGCCGGGGGAAATCGGCCGGTTGTGCGAGATCGCCCAGCCCAACATCGGGATCATAACCAATATCCGGAGCGCCCACGTGGGGAAGTTGGGTTCCATGGAAAACGTGGCCCGAGCCAAGTGCGAGATGCTGCCCGCACTCGCCAACGGCGGCACGTTCGTGCGCAACCTGGACGACGAGTGGGTGGTGCGCGGCAGTGAAGGAAGGAAAGGCCGCACCGTCACGTACGGGACGTCCCGAGGAGCGGACGTCCGGCTGGAGTCGTGGCGGGAGCGGGGCGGAGAGGGCGGCATCGTGCGGATGGCCCTCCCCGACGGATCGGTGGACGTTGAAATGCACGCCTACGGTGCCCACAACGTCATGAACGCACTGGCCGCCGCTGCCGTTTCCTCGGCGCTGCTCATCGACGCCGATATCATCAAACGCGGATTGGAACGGTTCCGCCCGGTGGACAAACGCATGAAGCTCTACCGGCTGGCGGGCAACGTCCGGCTTATGGACGACAGCTACAACGCCAATCCCGAAGCCATGGCGCTGGCCATCGACACCGTGGCCGGGATGCGCGGGGCCGACAAGGGCCGTTTCATCGCCGTGCTGGGAGACATGGGGGAACTGGGCGAATTCGCGGCGGAAGCTCACGCCGCTTTGGGAAGAAAAACGGCCGACGCGGGCGTGGACGAGGTGTTCTACCTCGGCTCCATGTCCGATCGTTTCGCGCGGGGAGCCGAAGAGCGGGGCACGGCGCCGGGGCGCATTCACGCCTTCGGTGACCATACATCCCTCTCGGACGCGCTCGTCGCGGACATACGGGAAAACGACTGGATTCTGGTGAAGGCATCCCGAGCGGTAGGACTGGAACGGGTGGCCGAAGCCATACGAAAAAGCAGGGAACGCTAGTGCTGTATCATATCCTCTATTCGCTGCATCAATATAACTCGGTATTCAACGTGTTCCGGTACCTCACGTTCCGGACGAGTCTGGCCGTGCTGACGGCGCTGCTCTTCTCGTTCCTCATGGGGCCGTGGGTGATCCGGAAGCTGACCGAACTGAAGGTCGGGCAATACATCAGGGACGACGGCCCCCAGACTCACCTTTCCAAAAAGGGAACCCCAACCATGGGCGGGGTGCTCACCCTCTTTTCGGTGCTGCTCTCCACCCTGCTGTGGGCCAGTCTCGCCAACGCCTTCATCTGGGCCGTCCTGTTCGTCACCGTGTCTTTCGGCGTGGTGGGGTTCATGGACGACTATGCCAAACTCAGGCATCAGAACAGCAAGGGGCTGAGCGGGAAGAAGCGGCTGCTCATCGAAGCGGCGGCGGCTTTTCTGGCGGTGAGTTTCGTCATCCTGGTGGCCGGGCTCGACACCACGGTGACCATTCCCTTCTTCAAGAAGGTGTATCCCGACCTGGGGCTGGTCTACATCATCCTGGCCACGGTCGTCATCGTGGGTTCGGCCAACGCCGTGAACCTCACCGACGGTCTGGACGGCCTGGCCATCGGTCCGGGGATCGTCGCCTTCGCCACCTACCTGCTCTTCTCCTACCTGGCGGGGAACGCGAAGATCGCCGAATACCTCCAGATCAACTACGTCAAGGGGATCGGTGAAGTCTCGGTCTTCTGCGGGGCCATGGTGGGGGCCGGCATGGGGTTCCTCTGGTACAACACCTACCCCGCGCAGGTATTCATGGGGGACACGGGAGCCCTTTCGCTCGGTTCGGCCCTGGGGGCCGTGGCCGTGTTCACCAAGCAGGAAATTCTGCTGGTGCTCGTGGGGGGCATCTTCGTGATCGAAGCGTTGTCGGTCATTTTTCAGGTGGGATTCTTCAAGCTCACCAACGGCCGGCGCATCTTCCGCATGGCGCCGCTCCATCATCATTTCGAACTGAAGGGCTGGGCGGAACCCAAGGTTATCGTTCGGTTCTGGATCATCGCCGTCATTCTGGGGCTCATTTCGCTGAGCACCCTGAAATTACGATAGGAACGCCGTGGAATTAAACGGGAAAAAAGTGGTCATCGCGGGGTTGGGAACGACGGGCAGGTCGCTCGTTCCCTTTCTGACCGCCCGGGGCGCCCGGGTAACGGTGAGCGACCGTCGTCCGAAAGAACATTTCGGCGCGGAACTCACCGCTCTGGAACCGTACAACGTGCGGTGGGACCTGGGCGGCCATACCGCAGCATTGTTTACCGGAGCGGACCTCGTCATCGTGAGCCCCGGCGTGCCGATCGCCATCCCGGCCATCGCCGCGGCGAGCGCCGGGGGCGTACCGGTGATGGGAGAAATCGAACTCGCGGCGCGGTTCCTCACCACCCCCATGGCGGCGATCACCGGCACCAACGGAAAATCCACCACCGTGAGCCTCCTGGGCCATCTGGCGGAAACGGCGGGATTGCGCGCCTTCGTGGGCGGCAATTTCGGAACCCCGCTCATCGACTACGTGTCCGGTCCCCAGGCGGACGATCTGGCGGTGGTGGAACTGAGCAGCTTCCAGCTCGAAACCGTGCATGACTTTCATGCCCGTTGGGCCACCGTGATCAACATCACCCCCGACCATCTCGACCGCTATCCGGACATCCGGGGGTATGCGGAAGCCAAAAGGAACGTGTTCGTCAACCAGACGAAGAAGGATCTGGCGGTGCTCAACCTGGACGATCCCGTGGTGAGGGCAATGGCGGACGGCCTCGCGGGCCGCACGCTTTTCTTCAGCCGTCTGCGCAGGGTCGAACGAGGGGCCTTCATGGACGGCGACACGGTGGTGCTCGCGGCCGACGAACTCCATGCGGAACTGCGCGTGCCCACGGCCGGATCGGCGCTCATCGGAGCCCATAACCATGAAAACATGATGGCCGCGCTGCTCATGGCACGGGATGCGGGCATGGACGGGGAGCGCCTGATAGAAGGCATCCGTACGTACCGGCCCTTGGCGCACCGCGTGGAATTCGTGGCCGACGTCGACGGGATCTCTTTTTACGACGACTCCAAGGGGACCAACATGGGGGCCGTGGCCATGGCCCTGGAAGGCATGGACCGTCCCGTGGTGCTCATTCTCGGGGGTAGGAACAAGGGGAGCGATTTTCATTACCTGTCCGACGTGGTGCGTCGGAAGGTGCGCAGTCTGGTTACCGTGGGCGAAGCCGGGCCGGAAATTCACGAAGCCCTGAAAAACGTGGTGGACAGCCGGCTGGCCGAAAGTTTCGAAAGCGCGGTGGACACGGCCTACCGTCTGGCCGTTCCGGGCGACGCGGTGCTGCTGAGCCCCGGCTGCGCGAGTTTCGACATGTTTCACGACTACGGTCATCGGGGCCGGGTATTCCAGGAACTGGTGAAGGGGTTGGCGGCTCGTGCCTGAGAAACAGAAATTCATCTATCCTTACGATTCCGCGCTGGTGCTCGCCGTGTTGGCGCTGGTGGCCCTGGGGCTGGTGATGGTGTTCAGCGCCAGTTCGGCCGTGGCCCAGCAGGATTACAAGGATGGGTTGTACTTTCTTAAGCGGCAGGCCGTTGCGGCTCTGCTCGGGACCGTCGTTCTGTTCGGAGCGAAATACATCCCCTACCAGCGCTACCGGCTCTTCGTCTATCCGGCGCTCGGGCTGGCCGCGGCCCTGCTCGTGCTGGTGCAGGTTCCCGGCGTGGGCCGCACGGTGGGCGGCGCCAGCCGCTGGTTGAATCTGGGGAGCATGTCCTTTCAGCCCTCGGAACTGGCCAAGCTGGCTCTGGTGCTCTACATGGCCTATTCCCTGGACAAAAAGGCCGAGTACGTCCGTTCGTTCTCCCGGGGATACGCGCCGCATCTCGTGGTGTGCGGCGTACTGGCGGCACTCATTCTGCCGCAGCCGGACCTGGGCATGGCGGTGATCATCTGCGCCATTACGGCCGCCATGCTGTTCATTGGCGGCGCGAATCTGTTGCACCTGGCGGTGACGGGGCTGGCCGTGGTCCCGGGGCTCGTCTACACCATCATCTACACGCCGTGGCGCATGAATCGGGTGCTGATGTTCATGGACCCCTGGCAGGACCCCCTGGGACGCGGATTCCAGATCATCCATTCGTTTTTCGCCTTCGGGTCGGGCGGGCTTTTCGGCGCGGGCATCGGGGAAGGCAAGCAGAAGCTGTTCTACCTGCCGGAACCGCACACGGATTTCATCTTTTCGGTGCTGGGCGAGGAATTGGGCTTCATCGGGGTGGTGGTCGTTCTGGCGCTCTACGGGTATCTGCTTTACCGGATGTTCATCATCGCCCGGCAGACGGCGGACCGTTTCGGCTACTACTTCGCCATGGGAATCGCCTTCCTGGTGGGCTTCCCCACCCTGGTGCACCTGGGGGTGGTGCTGGGCCTCATGCCGACCAAGGGCATGGCGCTGCCCCTGATGAGTTACGGAGGATCGTCGCTGGTTCTGAACATGGCGGCCGTGGGAGTGATGCTCAACATCAACGGCCAGAACAGGAAAATACCCAAACGATGACGCTTCTCTTCGCAGGAGGTGGGACCGGCGGCCACCTTTTCCCGGGTCTGGCGGTGGCCAGGGCGGTCCGTGAGCGGTATCCGGAGACGGAAATCGTCTTCGTGGGTACGCGCCGGGGCTTGGAAGAGCGGGTGTTGGAGGGCGAATTCACCTTTATTCCCATCGATGCCGCGGGCATGGTGGGACGCGCGCCGTGGAAGAAGATAGCGGGGCTCTACCCGCTGGCCAAGGGGATGTTTCAATCGCGGTCTATCGTGAAACGGCTGACGCCGCGGCTGGTGTTTTCCCTGGGCGGCTATTCGGCCGGTCCGGTGGGGGTTGCGGCCTGGATGAAAGGGATCCCGCTGGTGCTGCAGGAACAGAACATGGTGCCGGGCGCCACCAACCGGTTGCTCTCCGGGATCGCGAAAACGATCTTCGTCTCCTTCGAGGGTTCGGAGCGGTATTTTCCACGCGAGAAGATCCGACTTTCGGGCAATCCCGTGCGGCCGGAACTGCTCGCCGCCCGCCCCGAAAAGAGGGACGACATCTTTTCCGTCCTGGTGCTGGGAGGCAGTCAGGGATCGCGGTTCATAAACACCGCCGTGCCCTCCGCCCTGGCCGACATGAACGATCTGCGGCCGGCTCTGAGGGTCGTGCACCAGACGGGGAAAAACGATTTCGAGGAAACGGTGAAACGGTACCGGGAACAGCGGGTGGATGCGGAAGTGATGGCCTTTATCGACGACATGGGCGAAGCGTACGCAGCGGCAGACCTCATCGTCGCCCGGGCGGGAGCCACGACCATGGCCGAAATCACGGCCCTGGGCAAGGCCGCCATCTTCATCCCCTTTCCCCATGCGACCCATAACCACCAGGAAAAGAACGCCCGTTTCCTGGAGGAAAAAGGCGCATGCATGGTGCTGTTGGAAAAGGACACGGATCGGCGCGTCCTCTCGGACACCGTCCGCTACTGCTTCAACCATCCCGAGGAACTGGCGCTGATGCGCAAGCGGTCCCGTTCGCTGGGCAGGCCGAACGCCGCGGGAGAGATCGCCGAAGCCCTGGGGGGGTACCTGACATGATGTACGGAAAATTTTCCAAGATCCATTTCGTGGGTATCGGCGGGAGCGGCATGAGCGGCATCGCCGAAGTGATGCTCACCATGGGATACCAGGTAACGGGCTCCGACCTCAAGGAAAGCCCAGTGACGGAAAGGCTTGCCGGTCTGGGCGCGAAAATCAGTTTCGGCCACCTTCCGGAGAACCTGGAAGACGCGGACGTCATGGTCATCTCCTCAGCCGTCCCCGATGACAACGTGGAAGTGATCGCGGCCCGCGAGCGCAAGGTGCCGGTCATCAAACGGGTGGAAATGCTGGCCGAACTCATGCGCATCAAGTATGGCGTGGCCGTGGCCGGCGCACACGGGAAAACCACCACCACCTCAATGATCGCCACCATCCTCACGCGGGGCAACCTCGACCCCACCGTGGTGATCGGCGGCAGGCTGGAGAGTCTGGGCAGCAGCGCGCGGTTGGGTGCGGGAGACGTCATGGTGGTGGAGGCCGACGAGAGCGACGGCTCTTTCCTCCGGCTCAACCCGGTCGTCTCCGTGGTCACCAACATCGACGTGGAACATCTCGATTATTACGGGAACATCAACCGGGTGGAGGAAGCTTTCGTCCAGTTCATCAACAACGTGCCGTTCTACGGTTTGTCCGTGGTGTGCCTGGACGACGCTCACATCCAGAAGCTGATTCCCCGTTTCCAGAAGCGGTTCCTCACCTACGGCCTCTCGGTGCAGGCCGACCTCCAGGCCCGGGAAGTGGAGTTCTCGTCCACCTCGACGACCTATCGGGCGTATTTGCAGGACAAGGAAGTGGGCCGGGTGACACTCAGGGTTCCGGGCAACCACAACCTCATGAATTCATTGGCGGCGCTGGCCGTGGGGCTGGAATTCGAACTGCCCTTCGACGCCATAGCCGACGGGCTGTACCACCTCAGCCAGGTGCACCGCCGGTTCGAGGTGTTGGGCCGCGTGGGGGACATCCTGGTCATGGACGATTACGCCCACCATCCCACGGAGATCAAGGCCACGCTGGACGCGGTGAACCAGGCTTGGCCGCAACGGCGCAAGGTGGTGGTGTTCCAGCCCCACCGCTATTCGCGAACGAGATTCCTGTACGAGGAATTCACCACCGCCTTCTATCAGGCCGATGTGCTCATCGTGAACGACATCTACTCGGCCGGGGAAAAACCCATACCGGAGGTGACCGCGGAATGGCTGGTGGAAGGCATTCGGGACCACGGCCACAAGGACGTCTCCTATATTCCGGAAAGGGAGAAGGCACTGGAACGTCTCCAGGAGATCGTTCGCGACAATGACGTGCTCATCACCCTGGGAGCCGGGGACGTGTGGAAAACCGGAAAGGAATTCATGGCGCGGAAGGGAGCGGATGGAGAACGGCGTTAAAAAAGAGCTGTCCGCTCTGCTGGGCGGCAGAGTGGCGTTCGATACGCCCATGAGCACGCTCACCACGCTCAAGGTGGGGGGACCCGCCGGGGTCGTGGCGGACCCGCTCACCCTTGAAGAATTGAAAGCCGTTCTGCAGTACCTGCACGAACGGTCCGTCCCCTGGACCGTGATCGGCAACGGTTCCAACGTACTGGTGTCGGACAGCGGGTATTCCGGAGTGGTGATTCGCCTTGCGTCCGGCTTCGGCGGCAGCGGTGTCCGGCGCGAAGGCGGGGAGATACGGCTGGAAGCCGGGGCCGCCGCGGTGCTCTCCTCGCTTCTTCGCCGTTGCGGGGACGAGGGCTATTCGGGCCTGGAATTCACCGCGGGAATTCCAGGGACCGTCGGGGGCGCAATCGCCATGAACGCCGGGGCGTTCGACCGATGCATGGCCGACATAACGGTTTCCGTGGAGTTCGTGGACGGGACCGGACAGGTCCTGTCCCTTTCCCGCGACCGGCTCGGGTTCGGGTATCGATCCCTGTCCCAGGACCCGGCGGGCATCATTATAAAAGGCGTTTTCCGGCTGACCGAATCCACGCCGGCAACAGTACGGGCCGGGGTGAGGGACTATCTGCGCCGGCGGGCCGGACAGCCCAGGGCAGGCGGAACGGCGGGATCCGTTTTCAAAAACCCACAGGGAGATTACGCGGGACGCCTCATCGAACAGGCGGGACTCAAGGGGTTTCGCAAAGGCGGGGCCGTTGTCTCGCAGGAGCACGCCAACTGGATCGTCACCGAACCTCGGGCCACGGCCGGGGACGTAGCGGCGATCATGAAGAAGATTCAAGACACGGTCTTCGAGAAGAGCGGCGTGTTACTGGAACCTGAA
Organism: uncultured delta proteobacterium; assembly: GCA_963826125.1. Lineage (GTDB taxonomy): Bacteria > Desulfobacterota > Desulfarculia > JACQYL01 > CAWGVV01 > CAWGVV01. The sequence goes on from CAWGVV010000002.1 coordinate 1,597,700, forward strand.
ATCGTATTGCTCGGTTTCGAGGTTAAATGACCATGGCGCGGAAGGCGAACCGATACAACCGGGAAAGAAGAGTTCGTGACCGGCTGCACTCCTGGCGGCGCAATATCGTGGCGCTGTTGAAGGTGAGTCTGCTGACCGGCACGGTGGCCTGCGTGAGCGCGGCCCTGGTGATCGGATACTACGCGCTTGTTCAGGCTCCCTATTTTACGGTCAAAGGCGTGGAGATCGCCGGAATCGGCCGGGTCGACCGGGACGAACTCGTCAAGGCCATGGGAATCAGGCCGGGGATGAGCATTCTGGAAGTGAATCTGCGCAAGATCACCCGTGCGGTGGAAAACATGCCCTGGGTGGAACGGGTGAGCGTTCGGCGGAGGCTGCCCGATCATCTGGTCATCCGTATCTGGGAACACGAACCCTGGGCCGTGATTCACCTGGACCGTTTCTACTACGTGGATCGCAATTGCATGCCCTTCAAGACCGTGGAAGCCGGAGAGAGCCGGGATTACCCCATCATCACGGGAATCGCCAAGGAACTCTTTTTTGCCGGGGGCGTGCGGTCCGAGGAGGTTCTGGGGCGGGTGCGCACGGTCATGTCGCTCATCGCGGCGAACAAGGCGCCCTTCGGACTGGACCAGGTATCGGAAATCAACGTGGGAACAAACGACGCCGTCACGCTGCTGGTTGACGGCGGAATGAGAGTCGTCCTGGGAACCGCCTCCTACGAAAAGAAATTTCACCGGCTTTCTCTCGTGCACGACGACCTGATCGAAAGAGGACGCTGGCAAAAAGTACAGACCATCAATCTTGATCTGGGAAACCGGGTGCTAGTGAGCTGAAGTTCACTCAACCGTAGGGAAATATTATGAAATCTGAACTGATCGTCGGCCTTGATATCGGGACCACGAAAATCTGTTGCGTGGTGGGAGAATCCAGCGAGAAGGGCGTGAGCATCATCGGCATCGGCACTCACCCTTCCGTGGGACTACGCAAAGGGGTGGTGGTCAACATCGAGAGCACGGTCGAATCCATACAGAAGGCGATAGAAGAAGCCGAATTGATGGCCGGGTGCGAGATCACCCAGGTATACGCGGGGATCGCGGGCGGACACATCAAAGGATTCAACAGCCACGGCATCATCGCCATCAAAGAGCGCGAAGTGACGCAGCGGGACGTGGAACGGGTGATCGACGCGGCCAAGGCGGTGGCCATTCCTCCGGACCGAGAGGTGATCCACATCCTGCCCCAGGAGTTCATCGTGGACGAGCAGGACGGCATCCGCGATCCTCTGGGCATGTCGGGGGTGAGGCTGGAGGCCCGGGTGCACATCGTCACCGGGGCCGTCACGTCGGCGCAGAACATCATCAAATGCGCCAACCGGGCGGGGCTGGACGTCTGCGACATCGTGCTGGAATCGTTGGCTTCGGCGGAAACGGTCCTCACCCAGGAGGAGAGGGCGCTGGGAGCGGCGCTCATCGACTTCGGAGGGGGCACTACGGACCTGGCGATTTTCGAGGGAAATTGCATCAAACACACCGCCGTGCTGGCGTTGGGGGGCAACAACCTCACCAACGACATCTCGGTCGGACTGCGAACCCCCTTAAGCGAAGCGGAGATCATCAAACGCAGGTACGGGTGCTGTCTCACTTCCTTGATTCACAAGGATGAGACCATCGAAGTGCCCAGCGTGGGGGGAAGGATGCCCCGACAGGTATCGCGGCAGATACTGGGCGAAATCATGGAGCCGAGGGTGGAGGAAATCTTCACGCTCATTCAGCGGGAAATGGTGAGATCGGGATATGCGGAGCACTGTGCTTCGGGGGTGGTTATCACCGGCGGCTCTTCGCTGGCGGAAGGCATGACGGAACTGGGCGAACAGGTATTCAACATGCCCGTTCGTATCGGCTACCCCCGCGGTTTCGGTGGTCTGACCGACATCGTCAACAGCCCCATGTACGCGACCGGAGCGGGTCTGGTCATCTATGGGAGCAGAGCGATGCCGGATAAAAAGTTCAGGATACGGGATCAGAACATCTTTCACCGGGTCATCGCCAGAATGAAACGGTGGTTCAAGGACATTGTATAACCCAAGGGGAGGGACGGTATGAAATTTGAACTGATGGAGTACGGGGACAAGGCGGCGAAAATCAAAGTGATCGGTGTGGGCGGCGGCGGAGGAAACGCAGTCAACAACATGATCGAGTCGGGATTGCAGGGCGTGAATTTCATTACGGCCAACACGGACATGCAGGCGCTTTCAAGGTCCAAGGCCGGGGTGAAAATACAGCTGGGCGCTTCCCTCACCAAAGGACTTGGTGCGGGCGCGAACCCGGACATGGGCAGAAACGCGGCGCTGGAAGACAGCAACCAGATCCGCGAGGCGCTCAAGGACGCGGACATGATCTTCATCACCGCGGGCATGGGCGGCGGCACGGGGACGGGCGCGAGTCCCATCGTGGCGGAGATCGCCAAGGAGCTGGGGGCGCTCACCGTAGCCGTGGTCACCAAGCCGTTCTCCTTCGAGGGGAAAAAGCGGCTGAAGAAGGCGGACGAAGGGGTGGAAGCCCTCAAGGAAGCGGTGGACACGCTGATCACCATTCCCAACGACCGGCTCATCGCGCTTGCGGCCAAGGGCGCGACGCTCCTGTCCATGTTCAAGAAAGCCGATGAAGTGCTCTACTACGCGGTGCGCGGTATCTCCGACCTCATCACGATTCCGGGCCACATCAACGTGGATTTCGCCGACGTGAAGACCATCATGAGCGAAATGGGAGTGGCCCTCATGGGTACCGGCGTGGCTTCGGGAGAAGACCGCGCCATGCTGGCGGCCCAGGCGGCGATCCACAGTCCGCTGCTGGACGATATCTCCATTGAGGGCGCCCGGGGCATTCTCATCAACATCACCGCCTCCCCCGACCTCACCATGGACGAAGTGCAGACGGCGAGCAGCTTCATCCAGGAAAACGCCCACGAAGACGCCAACATTATTTTCGGTACGGCGTTCGACGACACCGTGGGAGACGAAATCCGCATTACCGTTATCGCCACGGGAATCAGGGAACGGGACTCGGACAAACATCCCAACCTGAAACCGGTGACGTTGGAGAACCTCACCAAGAAACAGGAACGGGAACTGGAACGGCCGCCGGTCACGCGCAAGAAGTACAAGATCGGCAATGCCGTGAAGAGCGGCGGCGGTTACATGTCGCACCACCTCGACTCGCAGGACGATTTTCTGTTCGACGAAGTGGCCGACGGCGCGCTGGACAAGCCGACGTTCCTGAGGAAGCAGGCTGACTGACGCTCGATGACCTGGAGTATTAATGCCCTGTGCCAGCAGAGGCTGGCCCGGGAAAAAGGGACCGTGTTCAAGGACCCCGGCGGACGGGTGCAGGTGGCCCTCGCCTACCCCAACACGTACTATGTGGGGATGTCCAACCTGGGGTTCCTTACCCTTTACCGGTGGCTGAACGATTTTCCGGACGTGGTGGCGGAACGGGTGTTCCTGCCCGACGAAGAAGAGGCGGAACTCTATGCAAAGAGCGGGTCCGAACTGGTCGCCCTCGAATCGCAGCGACCGATCTCCTCGTTCGATGTCGTGGCCTTTTCGCTCTCGTTCGAAAACGATTACGTCAACATACTTACTCTTTTGGATCTCGCCAAAATCCCCTCCCAAAACACGGCGAGACTTCAAGGCCATCCCCTCCTTCTGGCGGGGGGGGTGGCCACCTTTCTGAATCCCGAACCCCTTGCCCCCTTTTTCGATTTGTTCCTCATCGGCGAAGCCGAAGCGTTGCTGGACGATCTCGTCCCCTTCCTCAGGGAATTCCGGGATCATCGTTCGGCCAGGGAAGAACTGCTGCAAAGCGTCTGCAATCGGCCCGGGTTCTATGTGCCGTCTCTCTACCGGGTGGAATACGACCCTCAGGGCCGCATCGACTCCTTCACCCCCACGGACGGGGCTCCCCCCAGGGTGGTGCGCGCCCGAGCCACGGAGGGCCGGCGGGAACGGCCGGCAAGCTCGCTTTCCACGAGCGATACTGAATTCTCCGACATGGCGCTCATCGAAGTGGAGCGGGCGTGCGGACGCGGGTGCCGCTTCTGCGCCGCGGGGTACGTCTATCGTCCGGTTCGTTCCATCGACCCCGGCCGGGCGCTTGCCGAAATCGACTCGCTGCTGAACACGGTGTCCCGTGTCGGCCTCATCGGCCCCGGCCTTGCCGACATTCCCTATCTTGATGAAGTTCTGACCTTCATCGAAGGGAAAGGAGCGACCGCGTCCCTTTCCTCGGTGCGCGCGGACGGTCTGGACGACAAGATGCTCCTACGGCTTTCGGCCTTGGGCCAGAAGAGTCTGGCCATCGCGCCCGAAGCCGGGTCGCAACGTATGCGCAACGTGCTCAACAAGGACCTGGACACCGAACAGATACTGGACGCGGCGCTGGCCATGGCCCGGTCGGGCCTCAAGACGATCAAGCTCTATTTCATGATCGGCCTGCCCACGGAGGAGCCCGAAGACGTGGAGGCCATCCCGGAGCTGGTGAAGCAGATGCGGCACCACGTGTTGAAACACCGCGCCGCCGGGTGGGGCATGCCGCTTTTCAGCGTGAGCGTTTCCTGTTTCGTGCCCAAGCCGCATACCCCCTTCCAGTGGGAACCCATGGAACGGGTGGCGTCGCTGAAGGCCAAGCTCGCCGTGCTCCGTTCGGCGTTCGCCCGAATCAAGGGCGTCAAGTTCAATCACGAGCCGCCCAAATGGGCTTTCCTCCAATCGCTCCTTTCCACCGGCGACCGCAGGGTGTCCCGGATTATCCGGGAAGCCGCTTCCGAAAACGGGCGCTGGAAGGAAGCCTTCTCCCGTACGGATGTGAACCCCGAATTCTACGTTTACCGGAAGCGCGATACGGACGAGCTGCTGCCCTGGGATTTCATCGATCACGGCATACGCAAGGAGTATCTGATCGAGGAGTACCGGAACGCTCTGGCGGGCAGAAGAACCAGACCGTGCGAACCCGGCCACTGCCGTCGCTGCGGCATCTGCTGAAAGATTTCCGGGACATCTTCGCAAGCGTTTTGAACGGTAAGATAACGCGGCGGCATACGTCTATTGCCACAGGAAACGGGGGGAAATATTTCCCTAACCAATTTGACAGGGCCGAACCGACATATTACTATTTATATTCAAGACTTCGGTATTTTGGGCGGGCACGGATGCACCGGTTTACCACGATTATCGTCCATTATGAACAACCGGTTCACCTGGCCGGATGCCTGAGCGCGCTGCAACGCTGCTGTTCCCGGGCTTCGGGGCCGGTGATCGTGGTGGACAACGGCTCCCGGCATTTGGGAGAAGTGGAGCGCGTATGCGCGCGGGTCGACTTGGACGTGCGGCTGGTTGCCAATCGGTCCAACCGGGGGCTGGCCCGAGCCGCGAACCAGGCGTTGATCCACGCCGAGGGAGATTATCTGCTGCATCTGAACCCGGATGTGCGGATACACGAAGGCGCCCTGGAAGAGATGGTCCGGTTCATGGAAGCATCGCCGGCAGCGGGGATTGCGTTTCCCAAGCTGCTCAATCCGGACGGTTCGTTGCAATACTCCTGCCGCACCTACTATGATTTGCCCACCGTTCTGTTGCGCAGGACGGTTCTGGGGAGAGTGTGCGGGGCGGAAAAGGTGCGCAAACACCTGATGGAAGAGTGGGACCATTGCGAAGTGCGACAGGTCGATTGGGCGCTGGGCGCCGCTTTTCTCGTGAGGAGGGGGGCGTTGGGCCGCAGCGGACTTTTCGACAACCGGTTTTTCCTCTATATGGAGGATGTTGATCTGTGCCTCACCATGAAGGAACGGGGATGGGGCGTCTATTATCTGCCGCGAGCCGTCATGACGCACCACCACGTCCGCTCCAGCGCCAACAAACCTTTCAGCAGGGCCAACTGGGAACATGCCAAGAGCTTTCTTCGATTTGCAATCAAACACGGTTGCCTCGGCCCGGAGAGAACGTGAAGCCGATGCCTAGGGAGATTTTTGCCGCTGAGCGGTACGGAGATCGGCCATGCTGAGGGAACGCGCGCGACTTATTGAAGCTCTTCTGTTTTTCGCCGACGTAATGGCGGCCACGGCGTCGCTGTTTCTCGCCTGGTGGATCAGGAATTCCATGGAGGGGCCGGACCTGGCGCCCATCCTCCCCGTGTCACACTATCTCTACCTGCTGCCGGCGATCGTTCCCGTCTGGGGAATCCTCTTCCGGTTCACCAACCTGTACCGGTCGTACCGCACATCCACTATCTATCGCGAATGTGCGGCCATCCTCAGAGTGGTGATCGCCAGCGGGATCATGCTCGGCTTCATCATCTTCCTCTTCAAAGACTACCTTATCATCAGCCGTCTTTTCTTCGTGTTCTTCTTGGTGATCAACGCCGTTCTCATGATTTTCATGCGGGTGCTCATCCGGACCATGGCCCGGTTCCTGCGCAAGAAAGGGTTCAACTCCCGCTACATGATCATCGTGGGGGACGATCGCCGCGCCTATGAATTCGCGCAGATGGTGCAGTCCACCGGGGACTGGGGATATCGCATCCTCGGATTCGTCACCCTGGAGCGGGGCAAGGCTGACCCGGGAATCGCCCGTTCCTACCGGTTGTTGGGGTCCATCGACGACTTGAGGGACATCGTGCTCAACGAAGTGGTGGATGAAGTGGTGTTTCTGGTTACCCGCAAAAAGCTGGACGACCTGGAGGACCTGTTCCTTTTCCTGGAGGACGTGGGAGTGAATGCCCGTGTGGCGCTCAATTTTTTCCCCAACGTCATCGCGCGTACCTACATTTCCAGCCTCAAGGGCATTCCCCTGCTCAGCTTTTCGACCATTCCCAGGGACTCCGTCTCCCTGTTTGTAAAAACGGTTATGGACAAGGTGGTTTCCACCTGCCTCCTGGTGCTGCTCTCGCCCATCTTTCTCACGGTCGCGCTCTTGATCCGGCTCACGTCCCGGGGGCCGGTGATCATTCGGCAGATACGGTGCGGTTTGAACGGACGAAGGTTCGTCATGTACAAATTCCGGTCCATGGTGGCGGACGCGGAGGAGAAGAAGAAAAACCTTTGCACGTTAAACGAAATGGACGGCCCTGTTTTCAAAATGAGGAAAGACCCGAGAGTGACGCATGTCGGCCGATGGCTGCGCCGCACGAGCGTCGACGAATTTCCGCAGTTGCTGAACGTGTTAAAAGGTGATATGTCGCTGGTTGGGCCGCGCCCCGCACTGCCTGAAGAAGTAGAGAAATACGAACGATGGCAGCGCAGGAGGTTGTCCATGAAGCCGGGGCTCACGTGCCTGTGGCAGGTGAACGGCCGGAACAAGATCGATTTCGAACGTTGGATGCGCATGGACCTCGATTACATCGACAACTGGCGACTGGAACTGGACTTCAAAATACTCCTCAAGACCATCCCGGTGATTCTCTCTTTGAACGGGATGTAAAGGAATCCGTGGACCCCCTGAAACTATGCTAGAACGGGCCGCCACCCCACTCTCTCAGAAAGAATACCCGCAGGACGCCATCATGCTCGCGGGTCTTCCCCTCCGTTTCATGCGCCACAATATGCTGTTGCCGTTGGAGAAGGAAAGCAACCGGCTTATGTTGGCCATGGCTCGTCCCGACGATACCGAAACCGTCGAGGCGGTGCAGATGTCCACCGGGCTGGAAGTGGTCCCGGTACTGGGACGGGAGGACGACATCATGGACGCCATCGAACGCCTTTACGGCGACGGGGCGTCCAGCATGGAGCGCATCGTCAACACCATCGACGGTGAAGACATCGCCCAGGACATCGTGGAAGAAAGCGTCGAGATGCTGCGGGACATGGCGTCGGAAGCCCCGGTTGTCCGACTGGTGAACCTCATCATCGCCCGAGCCATCGAAACGAGGGCCAGCGACATCCACCTCGAGCCCTTCGAAGACCGCTTCCGCATCCGTTACCGTATCGACGGTGTGCTTCACGACCAGGAAGCTCCTCCCCGCCGACTACAGGCGGCCATCATATCCCGCGTCAAGATCATGGCCAAGATGGACATTGCCGAAAGGCGCCTCCCGCAGGACGGACGCATCAAGCTGGTGGTGGGCGGAAAAGACGTCGATTTCCGTATTTCGACCATCCCCACGCTGCACGGCGAGAGCGTGGTCATGCGTATCCTGGACCGGTCCAACGTGGTGCTCGACCTGGAAAAGCTGGGATTCCCCGCGGACAATTTGCGCGTCTTCGAAACACTCATTCAGAAACCGTACGGCATGATCCTCGTTACCGGACCTACCGGCAGCGGCAAAACCACCACGCTGTACGGGGCGCTGGAGAGGATCAACACGCCGGACCGCAAAATCATCACCGTCGAAGACCCGGTGGAATACCAGTTGGGCGGGGTCAACCAGATTCAGGTGAAGCCGCAGATCGGTCTCACCTTTTCCTCGGGACTGCGTTCCATCGTCCGGCAGGACCCGGACGTCATCCTCATCGGCGAAATACGCGATTTCGAAACCGCGGAGATCGCCGTGCAGTCGGCCCTCACCGGACACCTGGTGTTCAGCACCCTCCATACCAACGATGCCTCCGGCGCCGTGGCCAGGTTGCTCGAAATGGGTGTGGAGGATTACCTGCTGTCTTCCTGTTTGCTGGCCGTTCTCGCCCAGCGCCTCGTCCGGGTGCTCTGCCCGTATTGCAAGAAAGAGGCGGAAATCAGCCCCGGCCTGCTGGAAGAAATGGAGATGGGAGGCGGCGACGAGCCGTCCAACGTCTGGGAACCGGTGGGGTGCGAAGCATGCTCCCATACCGGCTATCGCGGCCGGACCGGCATTCACGAACTGCTTTGGGTGACACCGAAAATCAGCGATCTCATCCTGCGACGAACCCCTTCCGGCCAGATCAAGAAAGTCGCTGTGGAGGACGGCATGCGGACGTTGCGCATGGACTGCTGGAAAAAAATCAAGCAGGGCGTTACATCCGTTTCCGAACTCATTCGCGTAACGCTGGAAGAGTAACACCTTGCCCGTCTACCATTACAGAGCAACCTCGCGCGATGGAAAAATCGCCGAAGGCCAGGTCGAGGCCGAAAACGAACGCAAGGCCATCGAGCGCGTTCAGGCCCAGGGCCAGATTCCCATCAAAATCACCGAGGCCGGCCGGGGCGCGAACGGCCTTCTGCAGCGCGACGTCCGGATGCCTTCGTTCTTCAAGAGGGTTTCCCGCAAGGAGGTCCTGCTCTTCACCCAGGAACTCCACACCCTTTTCGCCGCGGGATTGCCCCTGGACCGGTGCCTCCGGATATTGATCGAGGTCACGGAAAACGACCGGCTGAGGCTGGTGGCCCGTCAGCTTCTCGCCGGGGTCCAGAGCGGGACCTCGCTCGCCGACTCCCTGGCGGCCCATCCCAGCGTCTTTCCCAAGCTCTACGTCAACATGGTCCGGGCAGGCGAGGCGGGCGGCGTGCTCGCCCCCATATTCAAGCGGTTGGCCGAATACCTGGAGCGCACCCAGGAACTGATGGATAGCGTGCTGTCGGCCATGATCTATCCCTCGATCCTGGTTACCTTCGGTACCGGGTCCATTATCTTCATGATGACCTACGTCATCCCCAAGTTCGCGGGCATGTTCGCCGACCTCGGCCAGGCGCTGCCACCCACCACCGCCTTCATCATGTGGGTGAGCGGCATGGTGCGAGGCTACTGGTGGGCCATGGCCGGAGGGATCCTTCTGCTGGTGTTCATTCTGCTCTACTACGCCAGGACGGAAGAAGGCCGTCTGGCAGTGGACAAAATGAAGCTCAAGATGTTTCTCGTCGGCGACATTGTGCAGAAGGTCGAGACCTCCCGCTTCACCCGCACACTGGGGACCCTCATCACGAGCGGCGTTCCCATCCTCAACGCTCTGACCATCGTACGCGAGATTCTGGGCAACCGGGTCATGGCCGACGCACTTCGGGAAGTGTCCAGCGGAGTTCGCGGCGGCAAGGGCATCACCGAGCCGCTCAAGATGAGCGGCGTCTTTCCCTCTCTGGCGATGCACCTGATCGAAGTGGGGGAGGAGACGGGCACGCTCGACGAGATGCTGCTCAAGGTCGCGGACACGTATGATCGGGAAATATCGTATTCCATCAAACGGTTCATCGCTCTGCTGGAGCCGGTCATGATTCTCGGCATGGGGCTCGTCATCGGGTTCGTGGTGGTTTCCATGCTGACGGCCATTTTCAGCGTCAACGACCTTGCCCTCTGATCGGGCACGGGACGGTTGAAAGAGAGAAAAAGCAACCGGGTCATTCGATTCCATTAAACGCTCTGCTCCAGTTGAGTTGTCGATTCGGGTAGTAACGAGAAGGAGGGTTCGGAGGATATGAAAGGGGCACGTCGACAGGCAGGATTTTCTCTGATGGAACTGTTGGTGGTCATCACTATTCTGGGTTTGCTTGCCGCGGTGGTCGGCGTCAACGTCATCGGCAAGGTGGACTCGAGCAAGCAGAAGGCCGCCCAGGTGCAGATCGCCAATTTCGAACAGGCAATGGACATGTTCCGCCTCGACATGGGGCGTTATCCCACCAATGAAGAAGGGCTGAGGGCCCTGGTGGAGAAGCCGTCGGGAGCGGACAACTGGAACGGTCCCTATCTCAAGAAAGCACTTCCCCAGGATCCGTGGAAACACGACTATGTCTACCGGTTCCCCGGCGAACACGGAGACTATGACGTCATTTCTTACGGTCAGGACGGAGCCAGTGGTGGTGACGGCAACAACCAGGATATCGTCAGCTGGACGCAAGAAACCACTAAGTAATGCGAGGGGGTTTACCCTTTTCGAACTTCTCGTGGTCATGGCCATTATGACCGCGGCTTCGGCGGTGGCGATACCGCGTTTCGCCGCCGGCTTGGAAACGATTTCCGCCCGGTCGGCGGTCCGCGACGCATGCGACCTTTTCCGCAGGGCGCGAGCGCTTTCCATCCTCAACCGGGAGGAATGGCACGTTGTGGTGAACGACGAGGAAGGTTCCTTTGCCCTGATAGGACCGTCCCGGGGGGAAGAAGAATCGGACAAGACGGAAACGTTTTCTCTGCCCCGCAAACTCTCCATTCAGAAAGTGGTAACATTCCTTTCTCCCCCCACCACGTCGAAAGCCGGAGCCGCACCGACCGAGATTATCTTCTATCCGGCGGGGAACTGCAGTGGAGGATGGATCGAGATCGTGGACGGCAGGAATCGCACCTACGCCATACAGATAAACCCCTTTCACGGTAGAGTGAGAGTCATTGAGAAAACCGTTGCCAAAAAATAACGGCTCCGGGTTTACGCTCATTGAAATTCTGGTTGCCGTTACCCTCATGGCAATCACCTTTACGGTGATTTCCCAGCTGTTTTCGGGATCGCTGAGACTGGCGGGAATGAGCGGCCATTACAACAAAGCCGCTTCACTGGCCGATCAGGTGATGGGCCGGGCGCTGAGTTCCAATGAGCCGCAGGGCGGGGATTCCTACAGCGAAAGCGGCCAGGCCCTGGATCGGTATACGTGGGAGGTGACCATTTCGCCCTACGAGGATTTCGAACCGGAGGACGAACAGTCGTCGCCCATGCTCCTTTTCGACGTAACGGTCAACGTTTCCTGGACCGAAGGGGCCCGTAGCCGCGTGGTGGAGCTGCACGGCATCAAGAGCATCTCCCGATCGTCGAAGGTGTCGTAAGGTGAAACGGAACGAAGGGCTGACGCTTTTGGAGCTTCTGGTGGGAATGGCCATAATGGGCCTCATCGCCGTGGTCATTTTTCAATCCCTCAGCCTCGGCGTGAGAGCATGGGAGCGGGGCGATCAGATCGCCGAAACGAACCAGCAGAAGACCTTCGACCTGATGCTCGCAGCCCGTCAGATACGTTCCGCCTGCCCGGAAAAGGGCAAGGGAAACAACGTTTATTTCCAGGGAGACAAGGACGGCATGTCCTTCATTTCGGCCTATTCCCTGTTTACGGCGGACCAAAGCGGGCTGGTCCGCGTTGTGTACTTCCTGGACCGCTCGGATAAACAGTTGACGCGGTTGATGGTGTACGAAGAACCTTTCCTGGACGACGACCAGCTGGATGGGAAGGTAAACCCGGACGATTTCCTGGAACTCACCGCCGTGGACGGTGACATTACCCTGATGTTCGAAAAAACCGGCCCCGCGAAACTGGGGAACGAGGAAACAGCGGAATGGGTACAGGAATGGAAGGAAGACGATAATGGTCTTCCGCGCAGTTTGAGGATCGTGGTGTCCGACAAGGGATGGGAGAGGGAACTGGTTATCCCCATCATGGCGTATCAGGCGGAATCGAAGCGATGAACGGATCCGACCGGCAAAGCGGGTTTGCACTCGTCCTGGTGCTGTGGGCGCTGGTGTTCCTCGCCGTACTGGCCACCAATCTGGCTTCAGGCGTGCGGGTGCAGGCCAAGGTCACGCGGAATCAGGTGGACCAGCTTCAGGCATACTACGCGGCGCGGGCCGGAATTCAGGTGGGAATGGCCAGAATATTGCAAAGGGAACAGTACGTTGCTCGACACCCGGCCAGAGTTTCGGCAGCCCAGAGATCGAGAGCTTCCTGGAACAGGGGAGCCAATTCCAACCTCCATCCGCTGGAAGTGGAGGAAAACGGCGACGAAGAAGTTTCCGAACTGTGGAAGGTGGATGGGCGGCCCAATCCGATGGACTACGACAATTCCACGCTCAACGTTTTTATTACCCAGGAAAACGGCAAAATCGACCTGAACAACTCCAACCCCATCATTCTGCGCAATTTGTTGGGGTTGTGCGGCCTGGAACAGCAGGACGTCGACATTATCGTGGATTCCATAGCCGATTGGCGGGACGGCGACAATCTTCACAGGGAGAACGGGGCCGAGGAAGAGTACTACAAGACGCTGAATCCGCCCTACCGTCCCAGGAACGCGGATTTTACTTCGGTCGAGGAACTGCTGCGGGTGAGAGGAATGTCCGCGGACCTGCTCTTTGCTCTGCTGCCGGAGCAGGAGGGTACGACGACCGGTGGAAAAAACGGGAAGACGGCAAAAGACCAGGCGAACCAGGATGACGAGCAGAACCCGCCGCCCCGGCTTCGCCTCATCGATTGCCTCACCGTGCATAACAAAGGCGGCAGGATCGATTTGCGATATGCCCCCGAAGCGGTGATCAGATCGTTGCCGCTCGCCTCCGAAGGCATCGCCGACCGGATCATTGAGGCCAGGGACAAAGCCGGAGGAGAAACCCTCTCCGCCGACACCGTGCGAACAGCGGTGGGCGATACAATCTATAACGGGCTGCAGGGGTATGTTTCGATGGCGGAAACGGGCGGTTCGACCGGGAATACTTTTTCCATCGAAGCTCAGGCAACCACCGAAAGCGGTTTTCTGGCCAAGGTAAAGGCGTTGGTGGAGGTGGCTCCCGGCGGCACCAGGCCTGCCCGCATCGTGAAATGGATCGACTGGGCGAGCTGAACCGCGGTTTGGCGGAACAGTTTCGCAAAGGATGGTATTGTGCAGGAAAGTCTCGGCGTTAGTTTCGGCAACGGCACCGCTCACTTCGCCTACATCCGCAAGGCGTGGGGTGGGGTGATATGCGATGCGGTACTGGACGTCACGGGTCCGGCCGCGGACAAGGTGAAGGAATTTCTTCAGACCAACAAAGTTCGTACCCGCGACGTATGCGCCGTGGCCCGTCAGGAGGACGTCCTCTATAAGTTCCTTACCTTTCCCCATGCCGTGCTGGAAAACCTCCCGCAAGTCATCGGATACGAATTCGAAAATCATTTCCCCCTTTCCGTGGACGACGTGTTTTTCGATCACGCGGTACTCAACGGACGCAAGAGCAAGGAAGACATCCGAGTACTCGTGTGCGTCATGCGACGGGACCGGTTGAGTGCCTATCGGCAGATGGTGGAGGACATGGGACTTCATCTCGCCTGCATAGAGCCGCCGCTCACCGCCCGCGGTTCGCTCTTCCGCTGGCTTCAGTCCCACAAGCTGGCCCCCGCTCACCTGCTGGTGCTCAATCCCCGCGAAAAGGGGATGGACGCGGAGATTTATTTCCCCGGACAATGGGAATGCAAGTCGTTCCTGTCCGGTCCCGATTTGAACGAAGCGGTGGGACAATGGTGCTTCAAATGGGAAGCCGATGCGCGACAGGACAACTCCGGAAACAAGGATGCCCTGGAAATCCCTCTCTTCTGCCTGGACAAAGCCAACCTGCCGGACAATCTGCTCAACGAACTCGGCGAATATTTCCCCCCGGCCGACCAGACGGAAATTTTTACCGAACTCGGATTGGCGGGAGTTTCCGGCAACGTCATGCATGCCTTCGGCGCCGCCCTTTCCGCCATCGAACGGAAGTCGGCGTCCATTAATTTCCTCCCCCGCTCCGAACGGAGAAAAAAGCGCCGAGCGGCGGTGTACGGTTTCGGGGTGCTTTCGGCCTTCTGTGTTCTGCTGGCCGTTGCGCTCATGGTGACCCCCTTCCTCCATGCCCGCCAGCACTACAATCGGGTGGAGAAGGAATTGGAGGACATCGCCGGACAGGTAAAGGCGGTGGAACAGACCCGCGACCGGATTGCAAAACTCAAGAAACAGATCGAGCCGGTCAGTACGCGGAAGAGGCATGATATGCTGGCGTTGCTCAAGGAGCTGACCGACATCATTCCGCAGGATTCGTGGCTCAGCCAATGCGACATCGAGCGGGGACGCGTCAGTGTGCGCGGCGAATCCGACAATGCCAACGCCCTTATCGCCCTCATGGAAAATTCCCGTTATTTCCAGGGGGTCAAGTTTTCCTCTCCGGTCGTGAAGCGGAGAGGAAAAGACATCTTTTTCATCGAAATGTCGCTCGAGGAATAGCATGGTGCTGAAAGTCAGCTATCGATACAGGAAATATGTCTGGCTCGGAGGCGTGGCCCTGGCGGGGCTGCTGCTGTATTTCCTGGTATGGACCCCTCTTTACGAGTCGTATCGTTCGACGGTTGAGCAGGCGGACGTCGCCGAATCGAAACTCGAACGGTCGCGTAAACTGGTGGAGCAGCAGGATGCGCTCAACAAGGAATTGCGGCAGTTGGAAGGGTCGATAAAGGCGTTGGAAGGAGCCATGTTCCAGGGGGAAACCCCCGCGTCGGTGGGCGCCCGGATGCAGGAGATCACCAACACCATATGCCTCAACAACGGCGCGGACATAAAGCAGACGCGGGTATTGGAAGTGAAGGACGTGGGCCCCTACAAGGAGATCAGCATCAACATGGACATGGTCAGCTCGGTGGAGGGGTTATCAAAAATCGTTTACGAGTTGAGCAACCATTCGTTTTTATTCCTCATTTCTGAAATGGACGCGCGTTCCACGGGCACGGCGGTGGCCAATAACATCCGGGCCCGTCTGACCGTTGTGGGATTCATGAGAGAGAAATAGAGGAAATCGGACGCCGTTGGAACAAGGGAGCGATGGGTGGATAAAAAGAAAATTGTTGAATTTACTTACAAAATGTTGGAAAATACAGTACGATGCGGCATTAAGGGTCGGCGGTCGGCATGTTGAATTACGTACGCATATTAAATTTGGTGCTTATCGTCGTTATGGGCATCCTCGGCTACAGCCTCTACACGCACTGGAAGACCGGCGGAGAAATCCGTCCGGATGTGGCTGAGGTGGTGGAGAGGAATGTTCGGAAAGGGCAGCCCGTGACGCAATCGCCATTGCAGGGATTGCTCAACCGGAAACAGGAAAGCGGGTTCTCGGCGTACCAGGACATCGTCGATAAAAACCTCTTCACCTCCGATCGGAAGAACATCACCGACGACAAGGGCGAAGCCGGTGAAGATGAAAAGGCGGCCGGTAAAAACGGTCCCATACGGTTTACGCTCTACGGCATCGCCGTGAACGGCGATGAGCGTCTGGCTCTCATAGGGTACCAGGGGAGCGATCCCACAACGCGGAAACGATTCGAAAAAGTCCGAATGGTCAAGGTGGGAGACAAGGTCGAGGGAAACAAGGTCGTAGAAATCGATGAAACGAGCCTGAAGCTCGAATCCGGCGGGGAATCCCTCCTGCTGAAAGTCTACGACGCCAAGGAACCGGGCGTACGCCGACAGGAACGGACGGCTCAGGCGGTGAGGAACATACCGCCGCCTTCGGTCGGGCAGACATCGGGAAGTTCGGCACAGCCCCAGACTTCGGCGCCCGCTCCGGCCGCACAGCCGCAAGCCGTGCAGCCGGTGGAATCCAGAACCTCTGCGTTCGTTCGAAACAAAAATTGAACCTGGGCACCATAACCATTGAAAGACGATCCGGCCATGCTTTTGCGAATCATCCTTATATCAGTACTTCTCGTGGTTGGCTGCGCCCCTGTCAAAGACCAGACCAAGGTTGAACCCATTCCCACCGTGCAGGGCGTGACCGTCAATGAAAGCCCCTACTCCTACAAGGCCGGGGTTCGGACGGGTACTCCCGTGCAGCAGCCTTCGGCCACCGGGGAATCGGTGCTGAACGAACTCGCCGAAAAGGAAGCGCCGCCCAAGGTCACGGTACGCGAACCGGCGCCCAAACCGCTTCGATCGGCTCTGCCCATGCAGCTTTCCTCCCGGGAAACCATGCAAACGGAGAACGGGAAGCCGATTTCGGACGTGGTCCTCAATTTCGACAATGCCGACATCTATGAGGTGCTCAACGTTTTCAGCGAAATTCTGGGCATCAATTACATCGTGGACCCGCGCGTAAAGGGTACCGTAACCATCCGCACCTCGGGGAAAATCAACCGCGAGCAGTTGATGGGGGTGTTCCACACCATTCTGGAACTCAACGGCGTGGCTGCCGTGGACAAAAACGGTTTCTATCAGATCGTTCCCCTCTCCGAAGTCGGCAGGCGGGGAGACGTGATCGACGCGGGCAAGCCGGGGACCAAACACATCATCACCGGCAGAGGCGTTATCACTATCGTCCCGCTCAACTACGTCTCGGCCGTTGAAATGGCCCGCATCGTAAAACCCTTCCTCTCGGAGGGAGGGGCGGTGTATGAATTTCCCACGCTCAACGCCCTGGTGATGGTGGATACGGCCGACAACGTGCAGCGGGTTTCGGAAATTATCGCCTCCCTCGACGTCAACACTTTTGATCGCATCCATTTCCGCCTCTATTCGCTGAAGAACGCCAGCGTGGAAGACGTGGGGCAGGAATTCAAGGAAGCTTTCGACTCCACCAAACTGGAACAGTCGGCCGGGGGCCGCAGCATCATTTTCAACTTCACTCCCGTCCCGCGCATCAACTCGATACTGGTGGTGAGTTCGGTGCCCGAGATGTTCCAGAAAGTGGAAACGCTCCTGGAAAAACTGGACAGCGCGGCCAGCGAGAACGTGGTCAAGGTTTTCGTCTATCGGGTCCAGAACGGCAAGGCGGAAGACATCGTCAGCGTTCTCCAGGACATCTACAGCGAAGGGCCGTCCCAGCGTACGTCCACCAAACGAACCGATTTGAGCAAAACGCCGTCCTCCAATTCACGTTCCAATTCAAACAGAACGTCGACAACGCCGGCGGCCACGCCCGTTTCCCAGAAGTCCTCCCAGGGGTCGGAAACCACTACGCTCACGGCGGAAGTGAAGTTCGTCTTCGACGAAACCAACAACTCCGTGCTGGTGAGGGCGACGCCGCGTGATTACCGGGCCATCCTGAACACCATCAAGAGCCTTGACGTCTATCCGCGCCAGGTGCTCATCGAAGTGCTGATCGCCGAAATCACCCTCGACGATTCCACCCAGCTGGGCGTGGAGTGGAGTAAACTGGGCGCCCAGGGCACGGGATCGCAGCTCGGAGTCCTCAGCAATCTGACCGGCGACAATGCCCGGATAACAAGCGGGCTTGTCTACACCATAAACTACACCGGCGAATTCGTGTCCGCTCTCAAGGCGCTCGCTTCGGACAACAAGGTGACGGTGCTGGCTTCCCCCCACATCATCGCTTCGAACAACCAGGAAGCCAAAATCGACATCAGCCGCGAAGTGCCGACCATCACCAATGAAACCACCACCACCAGCACCACCAACGTGGGCGTGCCGCAAACCGTGGACCGCAGCATCCAGTATCGGGACACGGGTATCATCCTCACGGTGACCCCGCACATCAACGACCAAGGGCTGGTGAAGCTGGAACTGAATCAGGAAGTGAGCAACGTGGACACGCAGACGATTTCGGGGATCGACTCCCCCATCTTTTCCAAGCGCGTGGCCACCACCGTGCTCACGGTCCAGGACGGGCAGTCGGTAGTCATCGGCGGACTCATCCGCACGGACAAGTCGCATATCAAAAGCGGTGTGCCCGTTCTCAGTCAGATTCCCGCCTTGGGGTGGCTCTTCGGGTATTATGAGGAAAAGGTTTCCCGTTCGGAGCTGATGCTCCTGCTCACTCCTCGGGTGATCGAGCACATCGAGGAGGCCGACCTGGTGACCGCGGAATTCAAACGCAAGGTTGGGTCCCTCCGCAAGGAGATGGAGAATCAGGGAAAAGGCGGGTCGGTCTATCTGCCCAAGCCCGGTTCGTCCCCCCGCTAACGGGTGAGGGGACATGGCGATGCCCGAACGGAACGAACCCGAAATGGAAGAACTGCAGGCCCGGCTGGACCGGGCCTTTATGTTTGATGCGCTGGCGGAAGCCGAAAGAGGGCGGGAAGCGAACGAGGTGCCCGTGGGGGCGGTTATCGTCTCGCCCGACGGCCGGATCGTCGCCCGGGCCTTCAACGGCCCCATTTCCCTCAACGATCCCACGGCTCATGCGGAAATCGTCGCCATTCGTCAGGCATCTGTCGTTTTGAGCAATTATCGGTTGAATGGCTGCACGATGTATGTCACAATAGAGCCTTGTTTGATGTGCGCGGGAGCGCTGTTGCACGCCCGGCTGAAACGCTTGGTGTACGGGGCTCCCGACCCGAAAGCGGGGGCCGTGCATTCGCTCTACGAAGCGCTTTCCGACCGGCGGCTCAACCACCGCCTGGAAGTGACCGGGGGCGTTTTAAGAGAGGAGTGTGCTCAGGCCCTCACGTCGTTCTTTGCAGATAAACGCTGATCGTCAAGTGCGGAGAGGTACCGAAGTGGCCGTAACGGGGTCGACTCGAAATCGACTTGTCTGGTGAATAGCCGGGCACGTGGGTTCGAATCCCACCCTCTCCGCCATTCTTTTTTCACAGCCGTCGTCATAACAGCCGGCTTTTTTTATTACGTTTTTCCCCTCCGAAGATACTCCCGGATCGTTGCGGGCCAAGTGGGGAAGAAGCTTCCCGGAATCGTCCGGGCCGCCAGACCATTCATGCTTTCCGCGTGCCGTTGTCCGGCGGCAGGCTGTCTCCCGCGCCCAGCGTCCGCTGCATAAAAACGGTATCCACCCACCGGCCCAGTTTGAATCCCACCGACGGCAACGTACCGACCGGCCGAAAGCCCAACCGGCCATGCAGCGCGATGGATCCTCCGTTGTTGCTGTCCCCGATGACCGCCAGCATCTGCCGCCACGGCCCGGCTTCGCAGCGACTGATGAGCGCCGTCAGCAGCGCGGTCCCGATCCCGCGTCCGCCGAACCCGTCCGCAACGTATACCGAATCCTCGACCGTGAACCGGTAGGCCGCGCGCGGCCGGTACGGTGAGGCATAGCTGTAGCCGACGATGCGTCCGTCCGTTTGGGCGACGAGGTACGGAAGGCCGAGGCCGAGCACTCCCGCCCGGCGGGAGAGGAGTTCTTCAACCGAAGGCGGCACTTCCTCGAAGGTCGCCAATCCGTTGAGCACGTGGTGGGCGTAGATATCGCGGACAACGGCCATGTCCGCCTCGGTCGTGTCGCGGACCAGAACCGGAAGCGCACCGTTCGCGTTTTCACCGGGGTAATCGCGGGTTCCTCTGCTTTTCATTTCTCTCCTCCCCGGCGAGGGAAGATACTCCTCTCCTCCTCCTCCCGCAAGAGGGATGAGAACCCGCTTCGCTTACGCGGCAGGGATTCCCCAGCCGTTGCCGGGCCATGTCAGCGGATAATCCCTTTTCGCCCGTTCTCAAGGGGAAGGGAGGATTTTCTTCTCAGTCGCGGGTGGCACTTGGGAGCGTTCGTACCGGAGGGAGCCAAGCTCCCGAAGAAGGGAACCGTTACCAAGCGCAACTTGGTAACGAGGGGGAAAAATTCCCGGATTGAATGCCCTTTTCCCTCACCCCCAACCCCTCTCCCGGAGGGCGAGGGGAGAAGGCATCCGTCAATTTTGTGAAGGGGACTAGGTATCCGTCAATTTTGTGAATGAAAAAACGGTGCTGCCGCGGCGGACGGGGAAGCGGTTCGGTACGGACTGCCTCTCCCTTTGGGAGAGGGGAGGGGTGAGGGCATCAAATATTTTGGCCTCATCCCAAAGGCTCTTCGTTCTTGTGGACAACGCTCACCCCCTCCGGTCCACGATACTCCTTTTGGCCGTGCCGGTGGTGGTCGGAAGCCTATGGTCACCGGCCGAAACCAGTTCCACCGCCACCAACCCGTCCGGTGAGGTTCCCTTGGCGCGGCAGAGACGTTCCACGGCGTTTTTCACGTCGGCCGGGACATCACCGACGGCTTGCGGATCGGCGGACACGGTGAGGTGCAACCGGTCCCTTCCTTGTTCAGTCGTGATCTCCGCCCGGTAGTCCAGCACCCCGGAAACGGTGAACACGGCTTCGTCCAGTTCGGGCATGGCAAGATACCCGCCGGGCAACGAAATCCCGTCCCGCAGCCGTCCCCGCACCTTGTCCAGACGGGGCAGCACACTGCCGCAGGGACACGGGTCGGGCAGGAAACGCGCCACGTCCCCGGTGCGGTACCGCACCAGCGGCATGCCCCTCCTGGTGAGGGTGGAAAAGACGACCTCACCGGATTCGCCGTTGTCCAGCGGTTGTCCGTCGTCGGGGTCCACGATTTCAAAATAGAGGTCCGCCTCCCGCAAATGGTATCCGTCGTGGGCCGCGCATTCCACGCCCCCGCCGAGCCCCGTTTCCGTCATGCCGTAGTGTTCGAACACTTCGCAGCCCCACACGCGGCTCAGTTCCTCGGTCACGGCCCGGGGCACGTAGTCGGTGGAAAGCAGAATGCTTTTGATGGTGCGAGTTGCCTGATCGCGACGGGACGAGTCGAGCCGGGCGAGGCTCATCACCTGGGAGGGAATACCCACCAGACAGTCCGGGCGGTGCCGTTCGATGTCTTGGAGCGCCCGTTCCGGGTCCGTAACCGGGCCGTGCACGATTCCTTTCACGAACATGCGCGCCAATCCCTTCATCAGCAGGTTCCCCACGCTGTCGGGGAGCGTCCCGGGCAGCAGGATGAGCACGGTCCAGCCGGGGCGGACCATGGTGGACATGCCGTGCTGGAAAAAGTCGGCGGTGAGTTCCAGGTCTTCGTCCGTGAAATAGAGCCGTTTGGGTTCGGCGGTCGTGCCGGACGTGCGGAGGGTGACGATCCGGGCCACGTCGCTTTGGGACACGCAGAGCATCCGCGCGTGATGGCGTCGCAGATCGTCCATGGTGGTGAAGGGCAACGAACGTATGTCCCGGAGGCTTGCGAGCGGCTCCGGGGACGTTCCGGAGAGCAGTTCCCGATAGAAGGGGCTGCGTTCCCGGACGTAACCGAGCGTATCGTTGAGCCGTTCCAACTGGAAGCGGCGAAGATCGTCAATCCGGAGACGGCTGCCTTCGGCGAGTCCGATTTTGTCGGCGATCCACGGTTCCAGCGGGGTGAGGGGAATCGTTTTCATGGCCGGTAGAGCCTTTTTCCGCCCGCTGCGGTGAGGTTGTAGAGGCAGAAGGGAACAAGCGATCCGTTCGGGGCCGCCACGTGGATGCAGCAGTCCTTCACCCGTTCCAGGTCGAGGTTCCAGACGTCCTGAAAGGCCATGGCGGACACGGAAAGCGTATGCGTGCGGGCCATGGCGATGAAATCGTCCAGGCTGACGAACCCGCTGAGTCCGCGTTCGGGCGCGGGGTCGTCACACCGTTCGGGGGAATCCGATGGGACATGGCAGGCCGGGGCCGACCACTGCCGCGCCACGCTGGAAATGGTCCTGATCGCGCCTTGTTCGGCGGGTTCGGCCGGGCCGCAGCATTGGGAACCGCCGGAACCGAAGGGTTGCACCGACCCGTCGGATTTTACCAGGAAGTTTCCGTGAAAGGAGCAGAGAGCGTTTTCGCAGCCCGGAGGAGCGAAATAGTCGGCACGGAACATTCCGCCGGTTTGCGCTTCGATAGCCGTCATCAGCTCCGGCAGGGTGATACGGTCCCGGTCCGCCGGCGGATGGGGATAACGTCCGAAGTAGCTGACGGGTTGGAAATGGACGCCCCGCACCGAGGGAGACAGCTTCACGGCCAGCCTGAGGATTTCCCCTACGTTGTCCGTATTCACCCCCGGAACCAGCGTGGCCACCAGCACCACCCCGATTCCCAGCTTGCCGCACGCTTCCACTGTGGCGAGCTTCGTTTCCAGAAGCCTCCTTCCGCGCAGCCTTTGATGAATCGCGTCGTCAGTGCCGTCGAATTGCAGGAACACCGAGGAGAGTCCGGCCTCCTTGAGGTCCGCCAGGTAGCGGTGGTCGCGGGCCAGCCGCAAGCCGTTCGTGTTCACTTGCAGGAAGGGAAACCCCCGGTCCCTGCCCATGGCCACGATTTGGGGCAGGTCGTCCCGCAGGGTGGGTTCCCCGCCGGAAAGCTGAATGTTGCACCCGCCGGCCGCCCTGGCCACCGACTCGTACCAGGCGCCGATCTGCTCGAGGGGAGGGAAATCCCCCCCAACCCCCCTTTGACAAAGGGGGGAGGAAAACGAGTCGGCGCCGTATCGAGGCTCGACCGATTCGTTCGTGCCGAGATATCGAAGCACGGACGGGCTATCCCGCTGCTCCGTCTTCGATCCCCCGGGACGGGAATCGGCATAGCATATGGGGCAGCCGAGGTCGCAGGATTGGGTCACTTCCAGAAGGACGGTGCAGGAACGCTGCCGGTGTTCGGCGCACAGGCCGCAGTCGTACGGGCAGCCCCTGTCGATTTCATGATAGGTCACTGCGGGGTGGTGGGGTATCTTGGGCCGACGCCACGTTTCGAAACCGGGCATCCCTTTCCATAGTAGAGTGCTGAAAGTCCCGTGCTGGGGGCAGGTTTTTACCAGCCGCACCTCGTCCGCTTCCCGTTCCCTCCGCGCCGGAATCCGTTCCAGGCAGACGGGGCAGACGCTTTCCGTTCGGGAATCGTCGAATTCGGGGGGATCAGACAATGTCAAAACCGTTCTCCGCCAGCAGTTCCAGGACCCGGGAATATGATTCCGCCACGATGGTCCCGCATTTTTGCCGGGACGCCGCAGGGCCGTCATCTCCGACGATGGTTTCACAGACGATCCCGCCGTAGCGGCCGCCCACCTGCTCTTGGAACCAGTCCGAGAATTCCTGCAACATGGGCATCAGCTTGGGAGATTCCTCTTCATTGTCGGCGCCCTTGCCGGCGTACAGCCCGATCAGGCAGCATGCGCCGGTCAGCGCGCCGCAGTTCCCCCGGCCGCCGCCGCACCCGTAGGCCGGACCGGCCATGGCGCGCACCAGCGCGGGATTGGCTTCCCCCCGCGCATCGAGATCCAGCAGCATGATGATCTGGCTGCATGAGTAGCCCTTGTGAGCGAGCTTCAGCATGCTGATGGCGACGTCGTCCATTTCGGTTTCCCTCCCCGCCGGGCAGAGACGGATGGAGTGCTACTTGTCTTCCAGAATCTGCTCCACCTCGGCCATTTTCCCCAACGCCACTTCCTCGGTGATGAGCACCAGGCCGCAACTCGGACACCTCGGCAATTCGGCGGTAAACTGGTTACCCAGGTATTCCACCGTGACCGTGCCGACCACCATGGCCTCGCCGCATTTCCCGCACTTCCATTCCAGGTCTTCGGACCTGACGAATGCTTCTTTCATAAATGGCCGCCCCCGACCACTTCCATCATGTGGGAATAGGCGTTGTGAATCACGTAACCCTCCGGAGTGACGGAGTATTCCACCCAAAAAGTGGCCCGGTAGGGCCGGGCCGCCACCTTGTAGTGTCCCGTCTGCGGGTGGAAAAGCGTTTCACCGGTCTGCTCGGCTTTGAGGATGGCTTTCTGCACGTCTTCAACCAGGATACGCCGTCCTTCCAGGAGCCGCAGGACCTCGGGGGAAATGACGAGCTTGATCTTCCGGTGCTCTTCCATGGTTTGGAAATCCTCGTTCCACAGTTCCTTGAGCAGTCGTTCCTTGAGCCGGGCCCGGTTTTCCCGGCGCAGGTCCCAGCTCGGAACACGTCGGGCGGCGGGGTCCGTTTCTCCTTGAAGCGGGAAGAGAAGGTCGAGCATGTGCACCGCCCGCTTGCCCACCGACGCCAGATTGTCCCGGCACATGGCGCAGTAGGTCAGATAATCGAGAGTGCTTTCCGCACCCCTGCGCCCGACCACTTCCTTGGCCAGTTCGGGAGCGGCATTGGCCATGAGGCCGCCGAAGCCGCAGCATTCGGTTTTTTCCCGGCTGAGCCTCAGTTCCCGCACTTCGACGCCCAACCTGCCCGCCAGCGTCCTGGCCGCTTCCTGAATGGCCGGTTCGCGCCGGGTGGTGCAGGGATCGTGCAGGGCGACCGGCCCCGCGAAATTCGCCGATCCGGAAAACCTCTCGCCGAAGACCGGCAGTTGCCAGAGCGAAGTCACGGCGACATCCGGCTGGTGCACCTTGAATATACGGTAGCAGGAGGAGCACGCCGCGATGACTTCCGGTCTTCCCATGTTTTCCCAGGATTCCCGCCATCGTGTCAAGACCTCGGCGGTTTTCTCTTCGCGGCCCGACCAGTGGCCCGGAGCGCCGCAGCAGCCGAGCATCAATCCCACGCCGCCGGAGAGCGTCTTGCCCAGATGGTCGTAGACGAGGCGAACCCGGTCCGGCGAAGAGCCGCACAACTGGCAGCCGGGGAAAAAGAGGGAGCGGCTGGAGGAGTGGCCGGGCTGGTGCCGGGTGAGGGCAAACCGGTCGCTCAGGCTGAATTCCATGTCCTGCAAAGCGAATTCATGCGCCGAAGGGGGCATTTTCCCCTTGCGGACCATGCTTTGCCGCGTTGCCAGGCAGAGGTCCTGCATGGCGAAGTTTTCGGGGCACACCTCTTCGCACAGCCCGCACAGGCTGCATGAATTGACGAGCTTGTTGGCCGTTCTCGTCCCCATGACGATCGATTCGTTGTTGTAGATTTCCCGGGCATATTTTTTCGGATATGCGCCGAACTTTTCCAGGTAGGCGCATACCTTCACGCACTCCTTGCACTCGCATTGCAGGCAGCGTTGTGCTTCTTCCAGTGCTTCGGCTTCGGTGTATCCCGCGTCGGGATCGGTGGGAACCACCGCAAGACGCGGTTCGACGCCTTCCAGGCTGGTGAAAAGACGCGTGACAAATGGGCCTTCCTTTTCCCGGCCGGCGCTTGTGGACACTTTCTGCATGTGCCGGTCCGCCGACGTGGCGGCCCAGCGCCCCTGCGCCGCCTGAAATACGGGGGAAGCGGTGATGCTGCCGGGCTGACCGGCAATGAACACGTTTTCGCGGCTGGTGGTCTGAAAGGGGGAGTCCACGCGGACACCGCCGCTTTCGATTCGTTCCAACCCCCAGACGTCGTTGATTTCTTCGTGCGGGTCGAGGATGACCGCGTCGAAGTCGTTCAAACACGATTCCGCAAAAGCTCTGTCCATTACCGCGTTTAGCACGATCCGCACGCCGAGTTCCGGCAGCACCCCGAGTTCGCTTTCGATGACGTCGTCCGGGAGTTGAGGATACGTGCCGAAAAGCTGCCGGCCGAGACGGTCCCCAGCTTCGAAAACCGTGACCGGATATCCTTTGCGGGCCAGGTCCCAACCGGCGGTGAGTCCGCCGAGGCCGCTCCCCACGATGCACACTTTTTTGTCCCGGGCGGGCAGTTTCTGGACACGCTGCCGGGGCGCGGGTTTGGACACGCACGCTCTTTCCAGCATACCGATGCGGATGGCGTTTCCCGCATCCTTGCGGAGGCACTTCAACTCACACGGCGCGTCGCAGATGCGCCCCAGTATGGCCGGAAAAGGCATGGTCTTGCGCAGCGTGCGCCACGCATCGTCCCATTTGCCCGAGGCTGCCTGGCCGACGAAAGCGCGCCCGTCCACGTGGATGGGACAGGCGGCGGTGCATTCGGGTGGTTCTTCCTGAATGCAGTGCCACTCGAGCTCGCGTAATTCTTTCTGATCCATTGTTCCAGATTTCTCGTCATTTCCCAGGACAGCGGTTTTTGCGCTGCCGCCGAACCGGGATGGCCGTTCATTTGCCGACGAACTGTTGAAAAGGAAAGGAGGGGGAAAGTTTGTTCATTGTATCAGAAGGCCCCTCCGATTATCACCCGCTATTGCAACAACCACTACGCCGGGGCCTTGCGGCACATTGCGGAGGAAGCAATGAAAAAGGGACAAGTGCGGGGGAATTTCTTCCCCCGCGCCCCCTGTAGGCTATTTCTCACTTCGTTCGAAATAACATCCACTTGCATACCATTATAATTATACCAATAGCTTAGGGTTTTAGAGGGAGGGCGTGGGAGGGAACTTTTTTCAAAAAGTGCCCTCCCACAAATTAAAATCAACAGCCTCCACCGGGGGAGGGCATGGGTGGGGAAACCGTCCTCTTTGACTGCACCATGGATACGGATTGATCCTCCGGCGGCGAACCGCCGCCGGTTTTGAGCGCTGCTTACTTCTTGAGGCCCGCCAGAATTTTCTCCGGCAGAGCGGGGAGTTTGGTGATGCGAACGCCGCAGGCGTTGTGGATGCCGTTGATCACTGCGGCATGGGGGCAGGTGAGCGGCAGTTCGCCGACGCCGGCCGCCCCGAACGGTCCTCCCGGCCGTGGAGTTTCGACGTAGATCAGCTCCATGTCGTCCGGAATCATCTTGGCGTACGGGAAACCCGCACCCACGAGGGTGGAATGCTTCTGGATGTCCTCGAAGTCTTCCGTGAGCGCCAGTCCGATCCCCTGAGCCAAGCCGCCGTAGAGCTGGCCGTCGGTCACCAGCCGGTTGTTGACCTTACCGATGTCCGCCACCAGGGTCATCTTATCAACGGACGCCTTGCCGGTTGCTACCTCCACCGCCACTTCGGCCATGAATACGCCGTACATGTACACGGAGAAGGGGGAGCCCTGCCCGTTGCCGTCGCAGGCGGTGGCCGAAGCGGTCCACTTGCCGTCATAGACCACGGGGACCTTGTCGGCAACCATTTCCTTATAGGTGCGGAAGGACCCGTCGCTCTTGCGCATGGCATTGACCAGCAGCTCACACCCGGCCTGGATGGCCTTGCCCGTCATTACCTGGGACCGGCTCCCGCCGGCGGGGCCGCTGTTGGGCGCCTTGCTGGTGTCGTTCATGACCAGCCGGATCCTGTCCGGCTTGATCCCCAGCGGACGCAGCGCCTGATGAGCGGTGCCCAGGGTGCCCATGTCCGCGCCCTGGCCGTGGTCTTCCCAGCAGGTGTAAACGGTGATCGTGTTGTCCGGGTTGAGTTCCACCTTGGCTTCGGAGCCGTCCGGGCCGTCGAGGCCGCACCCGTACACGCCGATGGAGATTCCCACGCCCTTCTTGACCTGCGCGGTGGAAGCACCCTTGGCCTTATCAAGGGCCTTTTTGTATTTGGGCTTCAGGATGTCCATCATCTCGGGCAGCGAGAGGACTTCGGGCGTCTGCCCGGTGGGGGTGGTGGAGCCCTGACGGTAGATGTTCTTGTAGCGGAGGTCGAACGGGTCCATGCCCAGCTTTTCCGCCAGTTCGTCCATGAGCACTTCCGAGGAGAATTCGGCCTGCGGAGAACCGTACGCCCGGAACGCCGAACCCCAGGCGTGATTGGTGCATACCGTGCGGCCTTCACCCCGGATTGAGGGGATGTTATACCCCGCACCCATGAACTGGGCGCCGCGCAGGGTCAGCAAGTCGCCGAATTCCGAATAGGGGCCGTGGTCCACCGACCAATCGGTTTCCATGCCCAGCAGCTTGCCTTCCTTGTCGGCGGCGAACTTCATGTTCATGAAGAAGGGGGACCGCTTGCCGGTGTAGGTCATCTGCTGATAGTAGTCGTAGCGCAGGAACACGGGTCTGCCCGTGGCGATGCAGGCCGCGCCCACCAGCGCTTCCATGGTCGGGCTGAACTTGTAGCCGAAGGTGCCTCCGGCAGGGTTCTGCACCATGATCATCTTCGCCAGGTCCACGCCGAGGCCTTCCGCGATCATGGCCGCGTGGAGGTGCAGGGCGATGGATTTGGAGTGGATGCACAGGTTTCCCTGGTCGTCCTGGTAGGCGAACCCGACGTCCGGTTCCATGGGCATGTGGGGCTGGCGGCCCACGTAGAAGTCGTCTTCCACCACCACGGGCGCCGAATCGAAGACCGGCTTGGTGTCGCCGCCCTTGGCGATCTTCTGGGTGTAATAGATGTTCGGCGTGCCGGGATGAATCTGCATGGCGTCCTCGGCCATGGCCGCGGGGGCGCTCATGTAGGCGGGCAGCTCTTCCAGTTCCACTTTCACTTTTTCCGCGGCCGCCTTGGCCTGGGCCGGAGTGTCGGCGCAGACGATGGCCATGGCGTCACCATACTGGAACACCTTCTCGTCGCACAGGATGGGGCGGTCCCAGCCGTCGCCCAGATTGGTGGGGAAGGTGATGAGGCCCGTGATGCGGTTTTTGCCCTTGATGTCCTTATGGGTGACCACCTTGAACACGCCCGGCATCTTCTCGGCTTCGGAGGTGTTGATGGACTTTATGTTGGCGTGGGATACCTTGGCCTGAACCAGGGCCAGGTGCAGGGCGTCGGCGGGCAGTTTGAGCCCCAGGTCGGTGCCGTAATCGAGCGTACCCGTGACCTTGGCCACCGCCGTGGGACGGGGATATTTGCCGCCCCATATGACGCCGTCGTCCGGCAGCCGGTACATCAGATCCTCGGCCTTCATTTCACCGCGCATGATCTTGGCGGCGTCCATGACCGCATCCACCAGTTGCTTGTAGCCGGTGCAGCGGCAGGCGTTCCGGTGCGTCTGGAACCAGTCCCGCACGTCTTCGCGGCTGGGGTTGGGATTGGAGTCGAGCAGGGCCTTGGTGGACACGACGAAGCCGGGGGTGCAGTAACCGCACTGAGCGCCGCCGTGGGTGATCCACGCCAGCTGCACCGGATGCAGGTTTTCCGGCGTGCCGACTCCTTCGATGGTGACCACCGTGGCGCCGTCATTCACCTTGGACATCTTGGTTACACAGGAACGGACCAGTTTGTTGTCCAGGATGACGTTGCAGCACCCGCACTGTCCCTGGGAGCAACCGAGTTTGGTGCCGGTCAGGCCGAACTGGCCGCGCAGCACGTTGGCCAGGGATTCGTCGGACGACGCCACTACCATTCGGTTGATTCCGTTTATTTTCAGTGTCCTTTTAACCATTTCTGCCCTCCTTTTGGGGTGAACACACATCCGCACCGGGCGCGAATCGCCTGATCGTACGCTCTTTTTCCTGAAAGGTTTTCGTAATGTTATAACAAATCGGGACGGCGACGATCGCTCGATTCCCGAAGATGCAATGTTCTGTCGGATGTCGAGTCACCAATGCGATGGGAGTACTCAAGCCGGAAAAGACACATCATATTATGGCAAAAACCTCAGATGTTGGCAACAAAATAAACTACGGCAACATAGTCGTTTCGGCCGTCGTCACTGTTGCAGTACGGGAGTCGTTGACGGTATATACTCATCAATTGATGCTGTTCGTCCCGCAAGGTCTTATACGTTTCATGGTATATGCTAAAAATAACATAACTGTATCCGCCTATTGAAGGGCGACAATGGAGCCGGGTCGTGCCGGCCGGTTGTTTTTGTGCCTTCCGACGGGAATACTGTAGCCCGTTTTCGTTATGTCAAAAAAAGCATAAAAGCTTCCCGAACCCCCCCAAAGCGAATGTCATCGCGGAATTTCCGGAAAACATACGCTCGCCGGACAGCCGGCAACACCCTTGCGGGGAACAAGCGGTCCGTCATTTCGAACTGAGCGAAGCGAAGAGAGAATTCCTGGAACTGGACTGAAGCTCCCGCCGTCTTTCGAATTATTGATTTATCATTGACAATTATCATTCATCTTCCACGTGCCTTTTTGAGAAGGATTTGACTTGGCGGTAAAAACGTGTAACTACACGTAACAAATATAAGGTGTGCCTACACGGTAAACGGGCTGTCCCCGGCCACGGCCTTCGTATTGGGGACAACCCCTTCCATGAAAGGAACCAATGACATGGACCTGGAACGTCATCCGGGCGTGATCGCCTACCGGCAGCGTCCCAAAAAGGAAAGGTCGGAAACCGTATCCGGCCGATGGGTGAAACAGATCGTCCTGGAAGCCGGGGCCGACGACGTGGGGCTGGTGGAAGTCGGCCGGCCGGAGCTTGAGAATTGGAAACCGGCGCTGCTGGCGGCGTTTCCCCGCGCCAAAACTTTCATCAGCTTCGTGTGCCGCATGAATCGGGCACAATTCACCTCGCCCGACCGTTCCCTGGCCGACGGAGAATTCATCGCCTTCGACGAGGAAATGCTTCGTATCTCCCGCAAAGTGGTTCGGGTGCTACGGGAAAACAACATTGAAGCCATTACTCCCGCCGAAGGGTTTCCGCAGGACATGAGCAGGAAGCCGGGCGCGCGGTTCGCCGTGTCCCATAAACCGGTGGCCGAAGCCGCGGGGCTGGGCCGCATGGGGCACCACCGCCTCCTGATCCACCCCATGTTCGGCAGCCACCTGTGCCTCGGGACCATGGTCATGGATACCGCGGTGGACAGCCATGACCGCCCCCTGGACTACGGCCCCTGCATCGGCTGCAACCTCTGCGTCAACGTGTGCCCCACCGGCGCCATCAAAAAGGACGGCTCGTTCGCCTTCATGCAGTGCCTCGTCCACGCCTACCGCGACCGCCTTGGCGGGTTCATCAATTGGGTCGAGGCGTTGGTCACGAGCAACTCCATGGAGGAATACCGCGCGAAAAGGGACGACGGCGAAACCCTGGCGGTCTGGCAAAGCCTGACGTACGGCGGCGGCTACCGCTGCGGCTACTGCATGAGTGTCTGTCCTGCGGGAATCGACGTGCTCGGGTCGTTTCTGGACAATCCCAAAGAGTACGTGAATACGGTCGTGAAGCCGCTGCAGGAGAGGGAAGAAACCGTATATGTTCTGGAGAAAGCCGAAGCCGAAGCGCCTTTGAACAAGAGATTTCCCAACAAAACACCGAAGAAGATATAGAGGAAAACAAGAAGCATTTCCCAAACTTCGGTTGCTGTTGATCCGGATTGCGTTTCGGAGAGAACCCGACGCCTTTTCCCTCACCCGGCCTGCGGCCACCCTCTCCCAAAGGGAGAGGGAAAGCGGCATCCTCACCGCGAAGGAACCGGGAGGAGTGGGCCGTTTTCCGGACGATAGCTGTTTTTCGGGCAATAGAGGAAAGATCAGCCTTTGACCGCTGTATCGTGGAATCGGTCGCTGCATCCCCCTCTCCCCCTGTGGGAGAGGGATAGGGAGAGGGGACCGGTCCGGCTCGTTCTCCTTCTCCCTCTGGGCGAGGAGCGGGGTGAGGGCATCACGGTCCCTGCCGATTTGGCGGAAATTTCCGCCTTGTCAGGCGGATAGGTGTCTGATACTGATGAAAACCGCAGCACGATGCTCGTGGGATGATCACTGTTCCGCCGTGAACCGAAACGGGAGCGATGGAAAATGAATCGGATTATGGAAGACGCGGAACGCATGCAGATGAAAGCGTGGAAAGTCATGGAAGATACCAAAATCGTTCCGGTTTGGACTTCCGTTGGAGCAACCGTCAACGTCGTGGGATCATTGAAAACCGGGTTGTTGATAAGCAACTGCGATATCGACTTTCATATCTATACCGATCCGTTCAAACTTGAAGACGGCTTTGCGGCCATGGCGAAGCTTGCCGGGAACAAGCGCATACGATCGATTCAGTATACCAACCTCCTTGAAGCGGAAGATATGTGCATCGAGTGGCATGCATTTTATGACGATCCGGAAGGGCAAACCTGGCAGATGGACATGATCCACATTTTGAACGAATCCCCCTATGCCGGATATTTCGAAAAAGTTGCAGAGCGCATTTCCAATGCTCTTACCCGGGAAACCCGCGAAGCTATCCTCAGGATAAAGAGCACGATCCCGCCCGAGAAAAAAGTGATGTCCATCCAGGTATACAAAGCCGTCATCGCCGATGGCGTCCGTGACATGGATTCCTTCTGGGAATGGAAACGACAAAACCCCGACGAAGGAATCATCACCTGGATGCCGTGAAGACACAGGATACCGTCGGGAGAGCAGAGTCTGTTTCCTTATACATAACGGTTTTCTGAACAATGATGAAAAATGTTGCGGGTTTCGTTTCACTCCGGCCCTGCTACGGCTTCCCAAATACTGTTTGGGAGCGAGAGAAATCCATACGAAGGTGATCCGTGAATCTCCGTAGACGCACGTGGGAGATTGTTGAGGTAGCAAGGCCGGGCGATACCGTGAGCCGGGTATTCGACATCTTCATTCTGACCCTCATCTTTCTGAACGTGATCGCCGTCATTCTCGGCTCCGTTCAATCCTTTCAGGACCGTTTGGACGGGTTTTTCGATTTATTCGAGACCATATCGGTACTGGTATTTACCGTCGAATATGTATTGCGGCTATGGTCTTGCACGATAGACCCACGTTTCAGCAGTCCTGTTCGCGGTCGTCTTCGACTTGCTTTAAAGGCAATGTCTATCGTCGATCTGCTGACGATCCTGCCGTATTATCTTCCGTTTCTCGTGCTTGACCTCCGGTCGCTCCGGGCGCTCCGGCTTTTCCGCATTCTTCGTGTCGCCAAAGTGGGACGATATTATTCCTCGCTCAATCTTATCAAGCACGTCTTCCGGGCGAGGAAGGAGGAACTGATACTCACTTCGGCCATTATGGGACTGCTTCTTGTCCTGTCTTCGAGCCTTCTCTTCTACTGTGAGAATGCAGTCCAACCGGACGTATTTTCGAGTATACCGGCAACCATGTGGTGGGCGGTCGCCACATTGACGACCGTCGGGTACGGAGACATGTACCCCATAACGCTGCTGGGAAAATTCCTGGCGAGTATTATCGCCGTCCTTGGAATCGGGATGTTTGCTCTCCCGACCGGGATACTCGGAGCGGGATTTGTCGAGGCGATGCAGAAAAAGAAGGAAGTGATACAGGTGTGTCCGCATTGCGGGAAAGAGATTCGGTGACTGGGTGCCTGCCTGATCGAGGCGATAATACAGGGCCGTTCCATTCGTCGGCAGAGTCCCGTAGGGTGGGGAGAGCGCAGCGAAACCCACCGATGCATGAAAAGAATACTATGGAATATTGATTGAACACCTCGAAGGGTGAGGGATTCCGGTCGCCAACCGGTTTGCCGCCGGAGCCGACGGTAACTCCAATCTGCTCACGCTCCCCGCATCCCCACCCAGCCTTTTCAATCTTCGTTTGAACGATATCATATCCACTATCCGCACGAAGTTTCAGGCTTCTCTCTAGGCAGACTGTATACGGTGTGCTATCATAATGTGGAACAGCGGTCCTCATCCCATGGACCGCCAACGACGGCCGACCGGGCTTCCACCGAGTCCGACACCGAACACGCTCTTCCGATCCTCCGACAGCTCAGGCAGCGCGACCAAAAGGGTCGGGTCCGTCGCATCCGCTTTTTCAGAGAGGCGAAAAAAATAATCGGCCCCCCGGATTCGGGGCAGTCGGGATTTTCGGGCACGGAAAAGGAGAGATACGCATGGCCAAGGCGAAGGGCAGACAGGACGACAAGCTCATCCTCACCGGAAAGGAAATTCTGGAACTCGGAGAGGCGGGAGAACTCCTGGTGGGGGGCAAGAACTACAACATGGCCATCCTGAGCCAGATCAAGGGCATCCGGGTGCCATCCTTCCGCGCGGTCTCGTCCGATGCTTTCCACATCATCCTCGACTCCTGCCAGGTGGACGCCGAACTGATACGGCACATTGTCCGGCGGGAACACGAAAAAGTCACCTGGGGAGCCAAATCCACGGTGGAGGACCCCGACTTCCTGCGCGATTTCGTCCGGCGCGTGGCCGGAGTCGTTAAAAAGGAACCGTCCCGCAGGGAGCGGACCATCAGTCTGCGTGCCTTTATCGACAACACCGTGGAGGGGTTCACCACTTCCAAGGAGGACATCGATTCCCTGCGCATGCGATCGATCCTGGTGCAGGCGGCCATCCTTTCGGTCACCCTTCCGGAGAACGTCGTGGACGCCATCCGCCGCGCCCATCGGGAAATGACCGCGGAAGCGGGGGTGAGCGACCTCAACCTGGCCGTACGCAGTTCGGCCGCGGGCGAGGACAGCCGGCGCAAGGCGTTCGCCGGGCTGCAGGATACCTATCTGAACATTCGCACGGAAGACGCGGCCGTGGAAGCCTACCAATGGGATTGCGCTTCCGCGTATACCTTCCGCTGCCTCACCTATCGGCGCGAAGCGGTGCTGGACGCCATCCGGGAAGCCGAAAGCAAGGGCGACGAATCCATCGCCGTGGCCGCCCGTCGGGACTGGGACATCAAACACACGTCCCTCTCGGTCTGCCTGATGAGGATGGTCGATCCCGTCATCGCGGGAACCGCCTTCAGCGCGGACACGGCCACCGGGTTCAGGGGCGGCGACGAAAACGACCTCGTTTCCATCGACGTCAGTTGGGGCATCGGCGAAGCCATCGTGGGGGGAATCGTCACTCCCGACAAATATTACGTGTACCAGCGCGATGACGGACGGGAAGTGGTGCTGCGCACCATGGGCTACAAGAACAAGCAGTATGCCTACGATCCCGTGGCCAACGGAACCGTGCTGGTGGACGTCCCCACGGCCAAGACCTTCGAATGGACGCTTTCCATCGCCCAGGCCGAAGCCGTCGCCAAGGGAGTAAGGCTCATCAGCAAGGCCTACGGCGGCATCATCATGGACACGGAGTTCGTCATCGATCAGCAGCAGCGGCTGTGGTTCGTGCAGGCCCGCCCGGAAACCAAGTGGAACGCGCTCTATGAGTTGCATCCCACGACCATTTCCATGCGCCGCATGGAAGTGGACCCCCGCGAACTTAAATTCGCCCGGGTCATCCTGGAAGGCAACGGAGCATCCCACGGCGCGGGGACGGGCACGGTGAGGTACCTCCAGAGCGCGCTGGAACTCAACAAGATTCAGCCCGGTGAGGTATTGGCCGCCGAACGGACCGACCCCGACATGGTGCCCGGCATGCGCATCGCCTCGGCCATTCTCGCTTCGGCCGGCGGGGACACGTCGCATGCGGCCATCACGTCACGCGAACTGGGCATCCCGGCGGTCATCGGCATTCAGAGCAGCGAGGCCCTCAAGGCGTTGGACGGCAAGGAAGTCACCGTGGACGGGTCCCGCGGGCGCATCTATGCCGATACGCTTTCTCTCCAGGAGTTCGGCGAAGACTTCGACGTGACCCAGGTGCCCGCCACCAGGACCGGCGTGGGACTCATTCTGGCCGACGTGGGGCAGGCCATGATCCTGTCGCGTCTACGGCAGGTTCCGGATTTCAAGGTCGGCCTGCTGCGGGCGGAATTCATGCTCGGCAACATCGGAATACACCCGGCGGCCCTGGAAGGCCACGACACGGGGACGCTCCACGTGAAGATCGAAGAGCGGCTGGAGCGGCTCAACAGGGAACTGGACGACCTGGTGATGGAACTGCTGCGCACCGGCCATCTGTCCATCGATTTCAACCTCCGCAAGCACGTCGCCGTCATCAGCGGCATCTATGACGAAATGACCGGCATGATCAGCCACGGCGACTACGACGAGTCCAGCGCCATGTTCACCCGGCACCATCCGGTGAGCATCATCAATCTGCTGGAAACCCGGCTGGAACGGGCCAGGTTCCACCTTTCCCGCCTCAGGATCAGTCCCGATCTGCGCGAGCACGTGGCGCTCATCACCGGCATGCAGGAAGAAATCGACACCTGGGAGCGCAGCGAAGACCCCGAAGCCCCCACGTTCATCGCCAAGATGAAACACAGCCTCAACGAAATGGTGGAGGAGTTGAAAGACAACCCGGACGTTCGGGAGGTCCTTCTCCGGATCCATCAGGCGCGGGAGGACGTGGCGCTGAAATCGGGGCTGAAGGAGAAAATCCTGCGGCTCGAACAGTTGGAAGACACCATCGGCCGGATCGTTCGCAACCGGGGCTACAAGAGCGGCAAGGAACTCTATATCCAGACCCTGGCCCAGGGACTGGCCCTGTTTGCTCTCTGCTTCAAGGGCAAGGACATCGTCTACCGCACCACCGACTACAAGACCAACGAATACCGCAACCTGGTGGGAGGAGAACTCTTCGAGTTCAGCGAAGACAACCCCATGATCGGGTTCCGGGGCGTGGGGCGCGGGGTCCACGACTGGGAGTTCGAAGCGTTCAAGGTGGCCCGCAACAGTCTGGGCGCCAGAAATCTGCACATGATGTTCCCCTTCGTGCGCACGATTCAGCAGACGCGGCAGGTGATTACCTACATGAAGGAAGCTCACGGCCTGGAGAGCGGCAAGGACGGTCTCAAGGTGATCCTCATGTCGGAAATTCCGGCCAACGCCATCCTGGCCAAGGAATTCATCCGGGAGGTGGACGGATTCTCCATCGGCAGCAACGACATGACCCAGCTCGTGCTGGGAGTGGACCGCGACAACTCCCACTTGCAGGAAACGTACGACGAGGAAGATCCGGCGGTCATCTGGGCCATCCTCAGCACCATCTTCGCCGCCCGCCGCCATCAGAAGAGCGTCGGTTTCTGCGGCCAGGGGGTAGCGAACAGCAGGATTCTGCGGGGCGTGGTGAGTATCGCCGGGATCATCGACGCCAGTGTGGTGCCGGACACCTACTTCCAGGCCAAAAAGGAAATCGCCGACACCGAATCGCTGGATTTCCCCCTTTCCGAGCTGGGGATGTGGATTCGGAACGAGATGAAATCCCGCCTCTTCGAGGTGCTCGGGCAGAACGGCATCGATCCGAAAAACAAGAAGGTCGAGGAACTCTATCGGGAACACGAACAGAAGAAAACCGAGCACCTGCGCAAGATCCTCGACCCCAAGGGCAGAAGCGTGAGCTACTCCGCCCGCAAGAACTACCAGACTCTGTGCGAACTGGACAAGCTGTTCATCTATGCCACCTGGGACTGGGAACGGACCGTTCGGGACGCCCTCATCGCCGGCGGCTTCTCGGGATATGAAGAATACGAAAAGCTGGTTCGCCCGGAACGGGCGGTCGACCCCCAGCCGGAGCACGAAGTGACGGAGGAATCGAAAGAGGAAACCGACGCCGCCACCATCGTCGTGGCGCAGATCGCCATCGAGCAGAGCGGTATGAGCGACGAGTAACGGACGCGATTGGTGCGGCAACCCCCGCTGTCAACGTGCTTTCGGTGCGCGCCGTGGGCGGGGCGGCCGGACAGGCAACTCATTTTTCAGGCAGGGAGAGCATTCATTTTTCGCTCCCCTGCCTTTCCTACGAAATGGTAGGTAATATTTCCGGTTGACACATCCCGGATTTTTTTGTATTCAAATCTGAATTCAGTATGCAATTCACTTCTT
This sequence comes from uncultured delta proteobacterium, assembly GCA_963826125.1. Lineage (GTDB taxonomy): Bacteria > Desulfobacterota > Desulfarculia > JACQYL01 > CAWGVV01 > CAWGVV01. The sequence goes on from CAWGVV010000002.1 coordinate 1,635,383, forward strand.
GCGGCAGGATCGCATGCACGACGAAAAAACATCTTCCCTCAACGTTTCGCCCCCGGCGGCTGAAGACCTCACATTGCAGGCCTACCAGTCCATCCGTCGCATGCTGTTCCTCAACGAACTCTCCCCCGACCAGAAACTCCACTACCGCGCGCTCGCCCAACAGTTCGGCATGAGCCCCACGCCCGTCATCCAGGCCCTCAAGTGGCTGGAATTCCAGGGACTGGTGCGCCATGAACGGAACAGGGGCTTTTATCTGAAACCGAGCAGCGTGGAAGAGGTGGAGGAAGTCTACATGCTGCGGGAAGTATTGGAACGCTCGCTGGTATCCCGCTCCATTCTCCATCTGGACGAGAACGGAACCCGGCGGCTCCGCTCCGCGCTGGACGCCCACCTGGCGGTCAGCAGGAAGAAATTCCTCAAGCAGCGCCTCCTGACCGACATGGAATTCCACCTCTGCCTCGCCTCCCTCTCCGGCAGCACCATCGCCGTGAAGATGCTCAAGGACCTCTTCGACATCCTCTACCTCAAGTATAAAGCGGACGTGCTGTTCGCCAGCCCCATGGACGACGTGGGCCGCGAACATGAAGATATTTTCACTCACGTGTGCGCCGGAAACAGCGACGGGGCGGAGGAAGTGCTGGCCCGCCACCTGCGCAACGTAAGGGCTCACGTGGTGGAAGGAATGCAACGTGTACTGAATGAAAAACAAACGTTGCAATTCCGCTGAAAACATCCTAGACCGCTGAAATAGGGGAAGACGCATGCGTGAGAAAACGGGCGGCAGGCTGCGATACGGGGCTCGCAACTGTTGAGATGCCATGAAGCTCGCTCGTCTTCCCGATAATGAGGACCTGGAGTCCTCTCAGAGACAATTATCAACCAAGAGGGAGGAGTTATGAGCAGCAAGAGGAGAACCTGCATCAGTGTATTGTTGGCCGTGGCTTTACTGTTCGTCCTCTCCGCGTCGCCAAGCGCGGAGGAGAAAAAAGTGTACAAGGTCCGCGACGTGCTCGATGCCATGAGCGTGATCACCAAGGGACGCGTCATCGGACCGAACGAAAACCCCTTTGCCGTTCAAAAACCCTTCATCATCACCAAGTCTTCCGGCATTCCCGGAAAGGCCGTCACGGAAACCCCCGGACTCGTGTACGGCAAGCTCGATGATGAAGTAAAAACCATCGGCGTCGTCATGACCATCAACGAGTGCGTAATCGAACTTGCCGGCGGCATGGGCATCAACGTGCTGGTGGCCCATCATCCTTTCGCCGACGCCACCAATTTCGGGGGCGTGCGCATCAAGGACTACTGCGACCTGTACGGCCTCAGCCTTTTCGAGGCGCACGAAGCCTTTCACGGACGCCATCCCGGGATCGCCTACATCCACGGGTACAAGGTGAACAAGGCGTACCTGAGCTACGGCGGGGACCACGGCAACGTCGTATTCGTCGGCCAAGCGTTTCCCGAGGTGAAAACCCTGGGAGACATCGTGAAACGGTTGAACGACGTGATGCAGGGCGCCAAATACGACGAGTTCCTCAAGGTGGAGCAGGAATTCTGGCACAAGCCGGATATCCGGGAATCGTTCACCTCCAACAAGCCGACGATCCTGCTGGGCACTCCCGAAAGCAAAGTGAAGAACGTCGTTCACATCTTCCCGCACACGGGATTCAAGCCCGAACATCTTGACCAGCTGGTCAAGGATTATCCGGACACCGATACCGTGGTATGCTCCATCAGCCGCGTCCGGCCCGACAGCGCCATTGTGGCCAAAGCCAAGGAACTGAAGCTCAACTTCATCCTGGGAAATTCCCATGCCCAGGAAGTCTATGAAAACGGCATCCCGCTCGGGACCGCCTTGCAGAAGCTCCTCCCAGGAGCGAAAATAGTTTTGATCGAACAGCGCGTGACGGCGGTTCCCATCGCCGAAGCGGGCGACAAAAACCTTCAGGATTACGGCACCAAGATGGCGGAGATCCTCACCGCCAAATAACAGGGAGACGCATCATGACCGGAGCGAACGTTCTTGTCCGAATGCTTCAGGAATACAAGGTTGACGTCATGTTCGGCGTACCGGGAGATACGAGTATTCCACTGTACGAAGCGCTCTACGACGCCGGACCGTCCATACGGCACGTGATGGCCAGGGATGAACGCTCCGCTTCTTTCATGGCCGACGCCTACGCGCGACTGTCCCACAAGCCGGGAATATGCGAATGCCCCAGCGGCGCAGGCCCACTCTACTCGGTACCCGGCGTGGCGGAGGCGAACGCCTCCTCCATTCCGGTCATCCTCATCACCTCGGACATCGCTCTGGCCGGGGAAGGCAAGAAAACCATCACCGAGCTGGACTGCGCAGGGCTTTTCGAGTCGGTCACCAAATGGTCGAGCACGGTCAAGATGGTGTCCAAGATTCCGGAAACCATACGGCGCGCGTTCCGCATCGCCACCACGGGCAGGCCCGGGGCCGTGCACCTGGCATTTCCCCAGGAAACGCTCACCAGCGAATTTCAGGGGAGCGACGATTCGATCTACGGCGAAGAGGAATGCTTCGCCTACCCCGCCTATCGAACGCGGGGAAGCCGCCGCGTGCTGGAGGCGGTGGCGGACCTCATGCTGGGCGCGAGTCGCCCGGTGATCATCGCCGGAGGCGGCGCCAACCACTCCCAGGCGGGCAAGGAGATCATCGCCCTGGCCGAACGGCTGGCCGCCCCCGTGGTCACCACCATTTCCGGGCAGGGCATCATGCCCGACGAACACCCGCTGGCGCTGGGGGTCATCGGCGACAACGGATTCCACCCCCACGCCCACCGGGCGGTGGAAGAAGCGGACTTCCTGCTCTACGTCGGCTGCAAGATGGGATCGGTTTCCACCCTCAAGTGGACGCTCCCTTCCAGCCGTCCGGACCGCAAGATCGTCCAGATCGATCTCGATCCGGAACTGCTCTCCAACAACTCGCGCAACACGGTGAGCGTGGCCGGAGACGCCAAGCTGGTGCTGGAAGACCTGGTCATTTTACTCATGGGACGGCTCCGGACCCGGACGCCTTCGCCCTGGCTGGAGGAAATCAACAACGCGCGCAGCGCGTTCTGGAAGGAATCGGAACCCGCTCTCCGTTCGAACGTCACGCCCTTGAAGCCGCAGCGGGTCATCGCGGAACTGAACAAGCGGATTTCATCGCCTTCGGTGGTCATTTCGGACGCCGGCACGCCCACGCCGTACATCACGAGGTTCCTCAAGCTCGGCGGCAACGGTTCGCGGTTCATCATTCCCCGCAGCTACGGGGGGCTGGGCTACGCCATCCCCGCGGTGGTGGGAGCGCACTATGCACGGCCCGATGCGCAGCTGGTGGGGCTGTTCGGGGACGGCAGCCTGGGAATGTCGGCGGGGGAACTGGAAACGGTCGCCCGTCTGAAAATCCCTGTGGTGCTCATTCATTTCAACAACGGCAGTTTCGGCTGGATCAAAGCGCTCCAGTCTCTCCATAGCAAGGGAAAATTTTTCTCGGTGGAGTTCACTTCGGGAAACCCGGCGCTCGTGGCGCAGGGATTCGGGCTCAAAGCTCTCCATGCGGAAACGGTGGACGAACTCACGTCGGCCATGGATGAGGCCTTCGCCCATGCCGCGGGCGGATCGCCGGTCTTCCTGGACATCACCGCCGAACAACTCGTGACCGATCTGCCGCCGGTCCACTCATGGCTGAAGGCGGCGGAGAAACATAAGAAACCCGTGGTGCACTCCTGATGTTCGGTTTGGCCGAAACAGACTGCACGCGGTAGGGGGTAGGATATCATGAAAGTCGTCATCGTCGGCGGCGGATGGTCCGGCTGTGGAGCCGCCATTTCCGCCAGGAAACAGGGAGCCGAAGTCACCCTAATCGAACGTACCGACATGCTGCTCGGAACCGGGCTGGTGGGCGGGATCATGCGCAACAACGGTCGCCACACCGCCACCGAGGAAATGATCGCCATGGGAGGCGGGGACATTTTCCACCTGACGGACAAAAACACCCTCCATCCCGGCATCGACTTTCCCGGACACCGCCATTCCTGGCTCTACAATGTCGCCACCATGGAACCCGTGGTGAAACGGTATCTGCTGGGAATGAACATCGCCCTGGAGACGTCCACCCGCATTACGGACGTGGAAATGAGCGGCGGCGCCATCAAGGCCGTGGTCGGGAAGAAAAAACAGGACGACGTGCGTTTCGAAGGCGACGTGTTCATCGACACCAGCGGCACGGCGGGCGGCCCCGCCAACTGCAACAAGTACGGCAACGGATGCGCCATGTGCATCCTGCGCTGCCATTCCTTCGGCGGCCGGGTGAGCATCACCGCCAAGGCGGGCGTGGAGGAAATGATCGGCCGGAAACAGTCCCAGGTGGGGGCCATGAGCGGTTCGTGCAAGCTCCTCAAGGAATCGCTCTCTTCCGAAATCGTCTCCATGCTCAACAGCACCGGCATGGCGGTCATACCGCTGCCGAAAGACCGGCAGATCAAGGGGAAGCTCGCCATCAAGGCCTGTCAGCAGTACGCCATCCCCGAATTCGAGGAGAACATCGTTCTGCTGGACACCGGCCACGCCAAACTCATGAGCCCCTTTTTCCCGCTCGATGCGCTGCGCGAAATCCCCGGGTTTGAAAACGCCCGGTATGAAGACCCCTATGCCGGGGGAATGGGCAACTCCATCCGCTACATCGGCATGGCCCCCCGTGACGACAGCCTGAAGGTGCAGGGGGTGGAAAACCTCTTTTGCGCCGGTGAGAAGGCCGGGCTGCTCGTGGGGCACACCGAAGCCATCTGCACGGGGACCCTGGCCGGATACAACGCGGTGCGGCACGTCGGGAAGAAAAAGCTCCTGGTGCTCCCCGACTCGATCGCCGTCGGCGACGCCATTACGTACGTGCGCGAGCAGATGGCCACCGAGGCCGGATTGGGCCTCAAATATACCTTCTCCGGTTCCGTGTTCTTCACTCGCATGAAGGAAAGGAATCTCTATTCCACCGACACCAAAGCCATTGAAAAAAGAGTGGACCAGGCCGGTCTGGCCGGTGTATTCGCTTGATTGAAGAGGTGCTTTTTCCTTCCGGTTCCGCAGAAACGCCATGCTGATGCATGGATACGAAAGGTAACGCTTTTCCACACGGAGGAGGTTGGGGATGGTAGAGTTGACTGCTGCGCATTGGGTGTATCTGTTGGGGATCGTCGTGGTCCTGGCGACCATGGTAATGAGGCGTGAAACTCCGCTGGTCTGTATCGTGTTCTCGTTCATCCTGGCGCTGTTCGTCACCAAGGGGCTCATTTCCTCCGTTCAGGCCGTGTTCAACTCCGTGGTGGTAGCTTTCTCGGAACTGCTGGGAATCGTCGTCATCATCTCCCTCATTGTTGCCATGGCCAAGATGCTGGAAGAAACCGGCATCGCGGCCACCATGTTCAACCCCGTCAAGAAGATGCTCAAGTCGCCCGGCACGGCCTACTGGGTGATGGGCGGGGTCATCATGATCGTCGCCTGGCTCATCTGGCCCTCCCCGGCCATCGCCCTGGTGGGCGCGCTTCTGCTGCCCGGGGCCGTCGAGGTGGGGCTGCCGCCCATCTGCGCCGCCATGGCCATCAGCATGTTCGGCTACGGCTGTGCGCTCACCACGGATTTCATCATCCAGGGCGCGCCCAGCATCGCGGCCAAGGCCGCGGGGATTTCAGTCGGTGACGTTATGATGAGCAGCGTCCCGCTGGTCATCGTGTTCGCGGCCATCGCCCTGCCGCTCTCCTACCTGGCGGTACGCAAGGAACTGAGAGCACAGGGAGGCAGGCCCATCGAATGGGAAAACACCGAACTCGTCTCCGTGGACAAGGAGGAGGCTGCACGGTGGGCCAGCGAAGCCCCCGGCTTCAAGCGGTTCGCCATCTGGCTCATCGCCATCCTGTTCCTGCTGGACCTGGCGGCCATGCTGATCTACAAGCTGCGGGGCGGCGACGCCACGGCCCTTCTGGGCGGCACGGTGGCGCTCATCATGGTGATCGTGGGCATCGGCGTGTACGGCAAGGAAGGACTCTCCAAGCTCACCGACCACGGCCGGTCGGGCTTCATGTTCGGCGTGCGCATTTTTGCTCCGGTCTTCTTCATCGCCAGCTTCTTCTTTATGGGCTCTCCCGGAACGGCCAAGGCCATATTCGGCGAAGGCGCCAAGGGGTTGCTGTTCGACCTGGGCCATGCGTTCGCCTCGGTGGTTCCCGTGGGGAGCGTCACCGCCGCCATCACCCAGGGCATCGTGGGCGGTATCACGGGACTGGACGGTTCCGGGTTCTCCGGCCTGCCGCTGGTGGGTTCCCTGGCTCAGGTGCTGGGCGGTCCCGAACACCTCAGCCTCCCGGCCCTTACCGCGCTGGGCCAGTTCTTCGCCATTGCGGTGGGCGGCGGCTGTATCATCCCCTGGGCACTGATCCCGGCCGCGGCCATTACCGGCACCGACCCGGTGGAAGTGGCCCGGCGCAACCTGGTGCCGACGCTGGCGGGGTTGCTGGGAGTCATGATCGTCTCCATGTTCCTTATGTGAAAGGTGTCTGTCATCCATGCCGTTCAAAACGGTCGATAATCCCATAACGCCCGGGCATCATTACCTCTCGGGCAACGACGCCGCGGCCAGAGGCGCCATCGCCGCCGGATGCCGGTTCTATGCCGGCTACCCCATCACTCCTTCATCGGAGATCATGGAGTACATGGCCCAGGAACTGGGCCGGTTCGGCGGCAACTTCATCCAGATGGAGGACGAAATTGCCTCCATCTCGGCGGTGATCGGCGCTTCGTGGTCCGGGGCCAAAGCCATGACCGCCACCAGCGGACCGGGGTTGAGCCTTATGCAGGAAGCATTGGGCTACGCGGCCTTTACCGAAACGCCGGTGGTGCTGATCGACGTGCAGAGGGCCGGGCCATGTACCGGCCAGGCCACGCGCGTTGGCGCCGGCGACATCATGGCCGTGAAATACGGGTCCCACGGCGACTATCAGGTGGCGGCCTTTTCCCCCTGGTCGGTGGAAGAGATGTTCACCCTCACCGTGGAAGCCTTCAACTGGGCGGAACGGCTGCGGGTCCCGGCATTCGTGCTGGCCGAGGAGGCTACCGGGCACCTGCGGGAACGCGTCGACCTGCCGGCGACGGTCGAACGGTACGTGCGCGATTACCGGCCGGGCGAACCGCCCTTCGGCACCGAAGAAGAAGACGGCGTTCCGTCCATGCCCGCGTTCGGCATGGGCGAGAACCTCATGGTCACCGGGTCGACTCACGACGCCAAGGGGTTCCGCAAGACCGAAGACCCTCTGGTGCACGAGCGGCTGGTGCACCGTCTGAACCAAAAGGTGCTCGCCCGGCGCGATCAGATATGCCGCACCGAATCGTACTTTCTCGACGATGCGAAACTGGCCGTGGTGGCCTACGGGTTCACCGCGCGGGCCGCTTTGCGGGCGGTGCGCAAGGCCCGGGCCCAAGGGTTGGCCGTGGGGCTGTTGCGGCTCGTCACTATCTGGCCGTTCAACGAGGAAGCGATCTCGCGGCTGGCCCAACAAGGCATACGGTTTCTGGTGCCCGAGATGAACCTGGGGCAGGTGGCCGGGTTGGTGAAGAGCGCGGCGCTGGGTATGGACGTCCGGTCGCTCGCCCAGGCCAACGGGTCGACGATCGAACCCGCGGCCATTTATGCGGCCATACGGGAGGCACTGGGCTAAGGGTTTGGCACAGTCGCCAACGGGGAAAAATCCCCCCTTCCCCCCTTTGACAAAGGGGGGATTAAGCATGCGGCCGATCGATGTTTTTTATGGTCTGCCGTACCAGGGGCCGCGCGAACGGAAGGAATGTTTTCCTTGGATTTTTTAATGTGAAGCCGAACAGGCGTATCGTCGTTCCGGCGAAGGTCGGAACCCGGTCTTTTCGAATAGTCTTTCGCCGGGGTGACGGCCTTGGATCTGTCCCGTCGCGGGATCGTAAAAAGTAATCGGAAGGTGCCGTAATGGCCAGAGCGTTGCAAAAATACCTCCGGGAGGAGGTCAAATCCACGCCCTTCTGCCCCGGATGCGGCCACGGCGTTCTGCTGGGCCTCATTCTACGGGTCATCGAACGGGCGGAGCTGGACATCGACAAGATGCTGTTCGTGTCCGGCATCGGCTGCGCGGCCTGGATTCCCAATCCCAATTTTAAGGCGGACACCCTGCATACCCTGCATGGGCGGGCCATCGCCTTCGCCACCGGGGCCAAGCTGGTCAATCCGGACCTGAAGGTCATGGTCATCTCCGGTGACGGCGATCTGTCGTCCATCGGCGGCAACCATCTCATCCACGCGGCCCGGCGCGGATTGGACCTCACCGTGGTGTGCGCCAACAACATGATTTACGGCATGACCGGCGGACAGGTGGCCGCGACGACCCCCACGGGGTCCAAAACCGCCACCACGCCCGAAGGCAGCACCGCCAAGCCTTTCAACCTGTGCCGGCTCGTCCGGGCCGCAGGCGCGGACTACGTGGCCCGGGGCAGCGTCACCCGCCCCTACGAGCTGATGGACTACCTGGACAAGGCGCTTTCCACGCCGTCGTTCTCCTTCGTCGAAGTGATGAGCCCCTGCCCCACTCAGTACGGCAGGCGCAACCGGTACGATTCCCCGGCCGTGCTCTTCGAACACCTGGGCTCCGCCTGCAAGGCGCGCACGGAAATCGACCCTTTGGCCCCGGACGTGGAACAATTCATCGCGTTGGGGGAGTTTATCGATGAGTGAAGGGATCGGCCATCGGTTAATGGATCAGATGCTTATTGTAAAACCGCGATAGAGAGAACATTCGCATCTGAGACATACGATGGGACGGTCTCCTCGTCATTCCGGCGAAAGCCGGAATCCAGGAAAGGCATTGATTAAGCAACCTGCGGTATACATATTGGCAAGCAATAGAAACGGCACCCTCTATGTGGGTGTGACCTCGGATTTGGTCAAAAGAGTATGGCAGCATAAAAATAAGGTAGTGGAAGGATTTTCAGAACGCTATGGAGTCGATAAACTGGTTTGGTACGAAATGCATGCCACCATGGAGTCCGCCATTCTGAGGGAGAAACGGTTAAAAAATTGGAAGAGGGAATGGAAACTGAACTTGATAGAAAGCACCAACCCCCATTGGCAGGACTTGTACCGTACTATTCTATGACTGGATTCCGGCTTTCGCCGGAATGACGAAACGTACGTCCTTCCCGATGCCAATGTACAAAGGTAGACGCATACCCTAGTTGGAGAGCGCAAGTTACAACCATGACTGAACGCAGGGAAATCAGGCTGGCCGGTTTGGGAGGCCAGGGAGTGGTGCTGGCCGGAGTCCTTCTGGGGCAGGCTGCCGTGAACGGAGGCTTCTACGCCGCCGGGTCCAATTCCTACGGCGCCCAGGCCCGTGGATCGGCCTGCAAGGCCGAAGTGGTGTTGGACACCGAACCCATCGACTACCCGCACGTGGAATCCCCGGACGTCTTCGTGGCCATGAGCCAGGGGGCGTACGACAGCTTCTCCGCGCAAACGGCCCGGGGCGGCACGATCCTGTTCGATACGGGAATGGTGAAGTCCGAGGGCGGGCCGGACGAAAAGGGCGTGGACGTCACCGCAGTCGCCATGAAGGAACTGGAAAACAAACAGGCGGCCAACGTCGTCTGGGTGGGGATCGTCGCCGGACTGACCGGCTGGTTCGACAAGGAAAATCTCATGAAGGCCGTGGAGCAGTACGTTCCGAAACGGTTTCTGGCGCTCAATCGCAAGGCGCTCGATCGCGGTTTCGAACTTGGTCGCGCTCTGCGGGGAGAATGAATGGAAGGAAGAACGCACAAACCGGTGGTGAACGAGGAGAAATGCGGGCCGTGCGGAGTATGCCGCGGCATGTGCCCGAGCCTCGTTCTGGGCGATCTGGCGGCGGAAAACGACACGGTGCGCGGCATCCTCTCCTCGGCGGTGACCGGCCGCCCCAAGGATGGTATCCCTCCCTGTCGTGACGCGTGCCCGCTGGGGCAGGACATCCAGGGCTACCTCGCCTGCCTGGCCGAAGGCGACCAGACAGGCGCTCTCAAGGTCATTCTGCAGGACAATCCGTTGCCCGCCGTGCTCGGGCACGTGTGCCACCATCCCTGCGAACAGTCTTGCGTGTCTTCCCGAGTGCAGGACCCGCCGTCCATTCGGGAACTGAAACGCTACGCGGCTCTCGCTCCGCGCCCCGAAGTCACGGTCCCGCCGGGACCGGCCATCGCCCGCGCGGCCATTATCGGGTCCGGCCCGGCCGGGCTCACCGCCGCCTGGACGCTGGCCCTCAATAAAGTGGCGGTCACCATATTCGAAGCGGAATCCGTGGCCGGCGGCATGCTCGCCTGGGCCATACCGCCTTTCCGCCTCCCCCGCCGGGCACTGGAACAGGACTTGAACTACGTGTTGGCCCACGGCATCGACCTCAGATTGAATACTCCGCTCCTGCCGGGAAGCCTCAGAAACCTGCGGGGAGAGTACGACGCGGTGATCCTGGCCTGTGGCGCGCGGCGTTCCCGCGTTTCGGACCTGCAAGGGGGCGACTTGCACGGCATGTGGCCGGGCCTCGATTTCCTCAAGCAGGCGGCCCTTGGGCCCGAACCCCAACTGCGGCGGCCGGTGGTGGTAGTGGGCGGCGGCAATGTGGCCGTGGACGCTGCCCGCTGGGCGCTCCGGCTGGCGTCCGACGTCACCCTGATTTACCGCCGCGATCGCGAGCAGATGCCCGCTTACGCCGAAGAAGTGGACGCGGCCATCGCCGAGGGCCTCAAGATCGCTTTCCGCACCCAGCCGGTGTCCATCAAGGCGGACGACCACGACCACGTGGCCGGAATCGTGGTGGCGAGAACAACCCCCTCGGAAACCCCGCGGGGCGAACGTGTCGTCTTCACGCCCACCGGCGAACAAACCACAATCCCCGCCCGGACGATCATTCTGGCGCTGGGCCAGGAAACCGAAGCCCCCGCCTGGGCGGCCGCCGCCGACATGGACGGTATCACGCCCGACCGCGACGGACGCCTCGCCTCCGGCCTCTACGGCGCGGGCGATCTGGTGACCGGACCTTCCACCGTGGTGGAAGCCATGGCCGCCGGAGCCATCTGCGCTCAAGCCATCCTGCGGGAGGTGGCAAAATGATCAAACGCCCCGCTTGTCCCCTGCCCGAGGAAACCCGCGAAGAACGGAAGCCCTCCCACACCGACCAGCCGGCCCCGCCGCTCACCCGCGAACAGGCCATGGCCGAAGCGGCACGCTGCCTGTCCCGTCACCAATGCACCGGCTGCGAGATCTGCGAACTCCTCTGCCCCGACCAGGCCATCTGCAAGGACCCAATCACCGGCCGCCCGGTCATCGACCTCACCTACTGCAAAGGCTGCGGCCTCTGCGCCCAGTTCTGCCCCAAGGGCGCCATCAAGATGGTTCAGGAAGCGGAAGAAGAGTAGATCGGCGGGAAAAGGAAAATAGGGCGATAATTGACTTTAGAGCGGGGAAACCTGCTCAACCCTCCCCCCTTTGTCAAAGGGGGGCAGGGGGATTTTTCTCGCTCCCAAGTTGCACTTGGGAGCGCAAATACCTCAGCGAGTTGAACTCCCTGACATGAGAATTATCACTTGGTAGCGAGTTCTGAAAAGCTGCGGGGAAACCCTTTTTCGGCAAAAAGGGTTTCCCCGCACCCCTTCCCAAAAACCCTTCGGTCTTCCTCTCCCTCCGGGAGAGGGTCGGGGTGAGGGAATATAACTTCCCGTTCGTGCTTGTTCCGGGCGAGGAGCCCGGGGAAAAAGCATCCTCTCCTCTCATGACGGGAGAAGGGCTCGTACCGGGCACAAAAGGCTTCCCCTCCCCCGGCGGGAGGGGCAAGGGGAGGGGGATTTCAGTCTCGCTCCCAAGTTCCGCAGGGAGCTAAGCTCCCGTAGAAAGAAGGCGTTACCAAGTGCAACTTGGTAGCGAGAGTAAAAAGGTTGTGCAGGACCTCAGAGGCCACCTACACAAGTTGCCTATACCATGAAGAATACGTCACGAAATTAGGATGTTTTCGGGCGGAATGGGCTGCTATACAAATTCAAGGTTGCCGTGCTTGTTCCTTTTTTACGCCCTGATGTCCTTGAAAACTGTTTGTAATATTCCGAACACCTCTGTTGGTGAAGAGGTTATCGCTGTTGCGCCAAGCCTTATCGCCTCTTCCCTATGTTCACTTACTCCTCGAGAGGTAGTGGATATTATAAAAGGTATCGTTTTGTTACTTCCTCGTATTTGACGAAGTAGCTCCAGCCCCGCGGTCGGCTTGTATTTCCCATCCTCCGTTCGTCCCATGTCTGATATTACAGCGCCGTATGCCTTGCCCCCAAACAACCGGAGACCGTCCGACGTTGATAAGGCCAGATCGACATTAACACCTTTGTCTGTGAGCTGCTGTGCGGAATAGCTATTGTTTTTCGGGCTGTCATCTATCCAGAGAACGCTTCTGATAGGAGCGAGCGCTGTCGGGGGAGGAAGCTCAGGCGGTACTGGCAATACCGCTGCCCCAATTCTCTTTTTAATTTCTACCACCTGTGCCTGGAGATCAGTAATAATGGTTTGTTGTTGCTTGTTGGCTTCTTCCATCGTCAATTCCTGATTGCCAATCTTAATGCTAAATTTTCGAGTTCTTGCTGATTTTAAAAATAATGATAATTCAGAGCGAAAAAGCAATATAAGTAAAATAACGATGAAAGGCCACGATATCGCAGCAACTGCTTCAAGTAGTTCTTTAATATTTTTCATTATTAATTCCTTTGCAAAACTACGCTATTGTCAATTTTCTTGTGTGAATCCTTCAAAGAAAACTAAGATTGGGACGCGCCTTCCCGTGATCAGATGCTTGGCTAGCTTTAAAAATTATAATTAAAATTTTACCTTAAGATAAGTAATCTGGCAATAAAGAAAAATATAATCAAATAGGCATATCCACTCATGACAGCATGAGTTGTTTGTAGGTACCGCTTTGGCACTGCAGCAGGCGGACACCAAGCGATCGAAGATAGGCTCCCGGCGCTGCTTGAAGCGACGATTGAATCGATAGGAAAATTCGGCGAGATAATTTCCGTCCCGCTCCCAAGTTGGACTCGGGAGCACAAATATCGCAGGGAGCTAAGCTCCCGAAAAAGAAGCCGTTACCAAGTGCAACTTGGTAACAAAAGTAAAATGTTAGCCTAAGCATCTATTCTTCGGCCTTTGGATATTCTGGGCATTTTGCATGTCCAAATGCCGTATGCCTTTTGAAAAACTGCATCCCCCAGACGCTCGAGCCATCTTCGCAAAACTGATACTTATAAACAAATGTCCCTTTGTTTAGACTGTACGGCTCAAGAGAATTCATTAGGTCCATCATTGATCTGACAAAGTCTGGTTTCATCTTTTGAGTCTGGAAAATATCTATTTTTGCCTTATATCCGAAGGCTCTACCAGTTTGCATCCAATAGAGGCCCCTGATAATTCTAGAAATGACTCTTTTGTACTTTTCTTCATCTAAGGTTACTTCAATTGCCGGTTCAAGGATTGAGCCTCTGAGATTTGCAAATACCTTACGCTTTGTTCCAAATATTAGGTGGTGTAAATTTAATTGTGTGAATTTTTGAGGTCAAAAAGAGAGGGTATAAAAAAAGGCGTATCACCCGTAGACTGGGTTTTCCCGAACACAGTCACAGAGGAGATACGCCATGAAGCTGGAGGCAAGCGTAACCGAGGTGGTGGAACTTTTCAACGAGATTCAGCAGGCACCGGAAAAGCTCTTTGAAATGATGAGGTTGGATATCCGCCAGATCGCCGGGGAGTATCTGACCTCTTTGATGGAGGCCGAGCTGACGATCCATCTGGGCAGAGATCGCTACGACCGATGCCGCATTGAAGTCAACCATCGCAACGGTTCCTATCCTCGCCGGTTCACGCTCAAGGGGATTGGGGAGGTGGCGGTGAAGATTCCCCGGGATCGCAAGAATACGTTTCAGACCTCTGTGTTACCGCAGAGGAAACAGTTTGAAGAGGCAGTGGCCAGGGATTTGTCGATGATGTTCCTGATGGGCATGGGCAGTGGACCCCATTGTATGGACAGCCTGATGGTTAAGATAAGCTCTGAGCCAATTGGTTTGTGGAGGCATCAGGCGGCCTCCGTGAGTGGATGAGGGAGGCCATAATAGACCTCATCCGGGGTTCTGCCGTCAAGCGCCTGATGAGAGCGCTCGTGATTATAGAAGCCGAACCAGTCCCGAAGGCCGGCTCTGAGTTCCGATCCATCGGCAAAGGATCGGAGGTAAAGGTAATTGTATTTGAGTGTCCACCAGAGTCGTTCGATGAAGATGTTATCCTGCATGCGTCCGCGACCGTCCATGCTGATGGCGATATCGTTGTCTTTCAGCACCTTCGTAAAGGCCCCGCTGGTGAATTGGGCGCCTTGGTCGGTGTTGAAGATATCCGGACGCCCGTAGTCCCTGATGGCCTCCCGGAGGGCCTCAACGCAGAAGTCGGCGTCCATGGTGTTCGACAGCCGCCAGGACAGAACCTTGCGGCTCTGCCAGTCCATGACCGCCACCAAATACAGAAACCCACGACTCATCGGTACGTAGGTGATGTCGGCGCTCCACACCTGGTTGGGGCTTTCGATATTCATGTCCCTGAGCAGATAGGGGTAAATCGCGTGCTCCGGATGCGGCCGGCTGGTCCTGGGCCTGGGATAGATGGCTTCCAGACCCATCAGTCGCATCAGGCGCTGCATGCGTTTGCGGTTGATGGTATAGCCCAGCCTTCGCAGGTGGTTTCGCATTGACCGGGAACCCCACGTGGGGACCTTCAGGTACTGTTCGTCAATGAGCCGCATCAGTTCCAGGTCTTCGGCCTTCACCGGTTTGGGCCGGTAGTAAAAAGAAGACCGCTGGAGGTTCAGCAGCCGACACTGCCTGGCAATGCTCAGATTCGGCCGGCGCGGATCAACCATCTGCTTGCGCTGCTCTCGGCTCAGAGACTGAGCTTTTTGGACAAAAAATCGTTTTCAACCTTCAGCTGCCCGATCTGTCGGTAAAGATCATCCACTTGGGCTTCGGTTTGCTTATGAGCCTTTTGTCCCTTGCTGAAAATGTCGGCCGCGCTGTCCACCAGAGCGCGCTTCCAGCTGCTGATCATCGTGGGGTGAACTCCGAAACGGACTGCCAGCTCAGAGATCGTCTCTTCGTTCTTCAGAGCCGCCAAAGCCACCTTGGCCTTGAACTCGGCTGTGTAGCGTGTGCGCTTCTTGCTCATGTGTCAGGTCCTTTCAAATTCGGCTGACCCAGAGCTTAACACATTGTCCAGTTTTCGGGGACCACCGCCATGAGCACGCGCAGCCTCTCCATGATCTCCACCCATCTGCTGGGCCGAAAAATATCAGCCGGAGAAATCAGCAACACGACTCGTGAGTTGAGCGAGGCGGTGGAGAAGTGGCGAAGCAGGGATCTTTCAGGGGAGTCCCTCAGGTATCTGTTTATGGATGGCGTGAACTTCGACATGAGGGTGGAGGGGAGCGTCGAGAAAATCTCCGTTCTGGTGGTCATAGGGGTGAGCGGCCGGGGCCATAAAATGGTTCTGGCGATGCAGGCGGGTGACAAGGAGTCCGCCTCAACCTGGCGGGAGTTGTTCAAGGACTTGAAGCAGCGGGGGTTGCAGGGAGCCGGGATCACGCTGGGAATCATGGACGGGTTGAGTGGCCTGGAAAAGGTGTTCAAGGAAGAGTTTGCAAAGGCGAAGGTCCAGCGCTGCCAGGTCCATGTGGCAAGGAATGTTCTGGCCAAGGTCCCAAGGAAACTGAAACAGGCGGTGGCCGACGATATGCGGTCCATCTTTTACGCCTCTTCCAGGGCCAAAGCGATGCAGCTTTTCCAGGCGTTTCATGAGCGTTGGGAGAAAGAGCTTCCGTCAGCGGTGGCTTGTTTGGAGAGGGCGTTGGAGTCCTGTTTGACCTTTTTCCACTTCCCCCAGGAGGAATGGATATCCTTGCGCACCACAAACATCATAGAACGGCTGAACAAGGAGTTTAAAAGAAGAACGAGACCAATGGAGATTATGGCGGGTGAATTGAGCTGCTACAGGCTGCTCGCCTTTATCTCCTTGAAAATGGAGTTACATTGGAGGGCAAATCCAGTGGGGAAAGTGCGTCCTAATTTACCCTTCTTCAAAGAATTCACACATGAAAATTGACATTACCATGTCAAAATACCATATTATTCTTCACCCGCATCGGCGGCTTTTCGCTGCGCTTTCCTCCACCCGGTCTGATGTACCGGCGGTGAATGGTCGTTGTGCTGCGGTTGTCCCGTCCGACAGCATCGCTGTCCGCTCCGCCGAGTAATGCTTCTTCTTTTATCATTATCAGACGCCTATCCACCTGACAAGGCAGAAGTATTCGCCAAATCGAGGGGAACTTGTGCCCTCACCCGGCCTTGCGGCCACCCTCTCCCAGAAGGAGAGGGTAAACGGGCCGGTCTTACCCATCGTCTATTCAGTAAATCGACAATTGATCTCCCCACCGTATCATGGGGAAAGCAGTTCATAGTCCATTTGATTGCAACTGAACGCCGCTTTCCCTCTCCCAGAAGAGGGTGTCGATAAAGCCAGTCCAAACGTCACCCCGGCGAAAGCCGGGGTCCAGAAGTATTTGAAAAGACTGAATTCCGGCTTTCGCCGGAATGACGAACCAAGGAGAAACGCTCGTTAATCGACACCCTCAGAATGAGAGGGACGGAAGAGCCGGATTGACCCGTCGTCCATTCAGTAAATCGATGAGTGATCTTCCCCCCGTATAATGGGGAAAGCAGTTCACCCGTCCATTTCATTGCCCCTGATGGCAGGAATGCCGCTTTCCCTCTCCCGATGGGAGAGGGTGGATGAAGCGGACATATCCGTCCCTCCCGCAAAATCGACGTATAAATCTCTTTCCTATCACAGAGGAAAAAGTTCTCTGATACCTACAGTTGGGCTGAATAGCGACGATGCATTTACCCTCTCCCCCTGGGAGAGGGTGGCCGAAGGCCGGGTGAGGGAAAAGAACCCTTTCCTTCTCGCTGCAGGAAGCACTCGGGAGCGTCTACCGAAACCGGAATCTAAGCTTCTCCAGCCTTAGAGTGGCGTTACCAAGCGCAGCTTAGGAACGAAAACCAAAATTCCTCTGCTCATTCCCCGGCAGTTCAGTCGCGTCAAACGTACCTCCAGTTACACTTTTCGTCCCTCCGCGACAAATCGGTGACGACCGATCCTCCTGAAGCGCCCGAAATCATGCTCGCGCGGTCTCTTGTTCTTTGGCAGATGCGGGAGTATGGTGCCTTTTCTCGGATACGCTGTTTTTACGGAAGGGAGAAAAGGGGTGACGGTTCGGACGTCTTTCAAGGCGGGCAGCATGTCCAATCTGCTGGTCGGCGCGTTCATGATCAGCTTTTCCGCCGTGTTCGTGAATCTGGCGGACGTGGGGCCGTTCATGGCCGGCTTCTACCGCACGCTGTTCGGCGGACTGGCGCTGGGCGTGTTTGCCCTGGCGCGCGGGAAGCTCTCCCTGGCAGGGCCGCGCGCCCGGTGGCTGGCGGTGTGCTGCGGTGCGCTCTTTGCCATGGACCTGGCGTTCTGGCACCCGAGCATCAGGGCAATCGGGCCGGGGCTCTCCACCCTTTTGTCCAATTTTCAGGTCTTCTTTCTGGCTGCTTTCGGTGTGATTATCCACCGGGAACGATTCACCGGGAGACTCCTGGTGTCCATTCTCGTGGCGTTCACCGGACTCTACCTGATCGTGGGGGTGGATTGGTCGCGGCTGGACAGTTCCTACCGGGGCGGGATATGGCTGGGGCTGGGGACCGCCGTGTGGTACGCGGCCTACATCCTCACTCTGCAGGCTTCCCGGTCCTGCGGACGCCCCTTTGAACCCACGGCCAACATGGCGCTCATTTCCTTTGTGGCGGCCGCGTTCATGGCGCTCATCGCCGCCGGGCACGGGGAATCGTTCTCCATCCCCAACGTCAAGAGTCTGGTGGTGCTGGCGGCCCTGGGCGTGGTGTGCCAGGGGGCGGGATGGGTGCTCATTTCCAAGGGGATTACGGGGGTGGAGGCATGGAGGGCCGGACTCGTACTGCTCCTGCAGCCCATGCTCTCCTTCGTGTGGGACGTACTCTTCTTTGGACGTTCGATCAGCGTTTCGGCCATATGCGGCGCGGTGCTGGGGCTGACGGGCATTTACCTCGGATCGCTGGCCCGGGTCCGTGATTGACCGGCGGAAGAGAACCGACCCCTGAACTAGCGGAGTGAAAACGATTTCTTGCGGGAACTGCGCCGCACGGTGTAGCCGATGATCCAACCCACCAGAAACACGGCCGAACCGGCCACGAACCACTTGACCCGCTGGGACATCAGCAGCTTGTCGTTGGCCGACTGCAGCTTTCCCGTTTCCTCGGTCAGCTTCTGGTTGGCGGCCTTCATTTCCTCATGCTCTTTTTGCAGCTTGAGGAAATCCTCGGACTCCGACTGGAGCTGGGTATAACTTTTTTCCGTGCTGTCGAGCCGGGACGTGGTTTCGGTCAGTCTGGATTCGGTCTTCTGCAGCTTGTCCTTGGTTGAGGCTAGGTCCTGGGTGACGGCGGTAAGCTGTTCCTTGGCCTGCTTGTAATTCTGCTGGTACTGCTCGGCCTGGACGGCGGCCGGCTTGGTTTTCGTGAGGTACCGGGATTGGGTCCATCCCTCGGTGCCGTTCTCCATCTGGACCCTGACCCATTCCCCCTGGGCCTCCATTACCTTCACCGCCTGATTCACCGGTACCATGGCCAGAATGCGGTTTTCCAGGCTCGGGCCGGACCTCACGTTGATGGTCAGCTGGTCGGTGACGTACTGCCGTTCCCCCTGCTGGGCCGCCACCGGCCATGCCGCCAGGATGACGAAAAAAACGATGTAGAGCGGAATCTTTTTCATTCGTTCGCTGCGCCGTCTCCTTGAAGAATAGAACAAAGCACTAACAGAGCATCCGGCGAAAGTCAAGGCGATATGTCGAAAAGGCATTTGAAATCAAATCGTTACCGCCGGGAGATGTCCCATCTGTCGCGCGAAGCGCATGAAAATTCAGGAGCTTACGCCGCCCGTCCCGGTCTTTCTCCGGCCGTCCGCAGCCCCATAAATCGAGATGCCGCGATTCCCGAGAAAGAACTTGAAAAAAGTGAACGCCCTTTTTATAAGAAATGGTTCCATCACAATCAGGGAGAGACAGATGGGAAAAACCGCGGTTTTGTTTCCCGGCCAGGGATCGCAATATGTGGGAATGGGCATGCAGTTTTACGAAACGTTTCCCTTTGCGCGGGACCTGTTCGACCGGGCTGAGGAGATCACGAAGAAGCCTTTGAAGCGGCTGTGCTTCGAAGGCTCCATGGAAGAACTCACCCTCACGGCCAACCTTCAGCCCGCCATTACCGTGGTTTCCCTCTGCGCCTTCGAAGCCCTCAAGGCGGAGGGCATTACGGCCGACGCCGTAGCGGGCCACAGCGTGGGCGAATATCCGGCGCTTTGCGGAGCGGGCGTGCTGAGCCAGAACGACGCCATCGCGCTGGTGAACGGTCGAGGGGACCTCATGGACCGCGATGCCGGAGCCAACCCCGGAACCATGGCGGCGATCATCGGACTCGCCTTCGACCAGGTGAAGGAGATCGCCGCGGCCGCGACGGAGCAGGGCGAATGTTCTCCCGCCAACCAGAACAGCGCCAATCAGATCGTCATATCCGGCTCACGGGAAGGCGTGGCCGCCGCGTCCAAACTGGCGGCCGAACGAGGGGCCAAGGTGATCCCGCTCAAGGTGAGCGGCGCGTGGCACAGCCGGCTCATCGCCAAAGCGAGAGACGATTTCAGGGAAGCGATCGCGCCCATAACGTTCAACGCGCCTTCCTGCGACGTTTTCCTCAACGTCACCGGGGGCAAGGAAACGGACCCCGCCAGGATCAAAGAGATCATGGCCGTCCAGATGTGCGAGCCCGTGCGGTGGTACGACATCGTCCGCAACATGGTGGAAGACGGCGTTGAAACGTTCGTGGAAGTGGGACCGAAGAACGTCCTTCAGGGGCTGGTGAAGAAAACCGCCCCGAAGGAATCGAAAATATTCGGCATTGAAGATCCAAAGACGCTGGAAAATTTCCTGAAAGAGCGGTAGTTCCCGGCCGACGCAATCACGGCGCGGCCATCCCTGCGTGACCCGGCGGAAGCCGAAATCCGGTGTTTTCGGACATTCCGGATTACAGCTTGCGTCCGAGTGAAGAACTGGTATACGTTGTATACTTTATACAATGAACAGCGAGGGGAAAGACCAGATGGCGAAAATAGCATTCAGGGAGGAACGGTGCAAAGGGTGCTCCCTCTGCGTCGACGCCTGCCCCAAGCACATCGTGGCGATAACCGAAAAAATGAACCGCCAGGGGTACCGGGTGGCGGCGTGTTCGGACGAAGCACTGTGTACCGGATGCGCTCTCTGCGCGGAGATGTGCCCGGACACGGTAATTGCGGTGTGGAAGTGAACCGGGAGGTGAACGTGGCCAAAAGATTGCTGGTCAAAGGAAACGAAGCGATTGCCATGGGGGCGATGGATGCGGGCTGCCGGTACTATTTCGGCTATCCCATCACCCCGCAGAACGAAATCCCCGAATACCTGGCCGAACACCTGCCCGACGTGGGCGGCGTTTTCGTGCAGGCCGAAAGCGAAGTGGCTTCCATCAACATGCTGATGGGCGCGGCGGCCACCGGAGCGCGGGCCATGACGTCTTCGTCCAGCCCCGGCATCTCGCTCAAGCAGGAAGGCATTTCCTACATGGCGGCCAGCGAGATTCCCGGGGTGATCGTCAACATGAGCCGGAGCGGCCCCGGTCTGGGGGGGATTTCCCCCTCCCAGGGCGACTACTTTCAGGCCACCAAGGGCGGGGGACACGGCGACTATCGGCTGATCGTGCTCGCGCCCCATTCGGTGCAGGAAAACTACGACCTCACCATCCGAGCCTTCGACTTGGCGGACAAGTACCGCAACCCGGTGATGATCCTCGGAGATTCGATCCTGGGGCAGATCAAGGAACCGGTCGTGCTGCGCAAACCGGCGGTGAAAACGTTCAAGAAGGAATGGGCACTCACCGGCGCCAAGGGGCGATCCCAGCGGATACTGAAGTCCCTCTATCTGGCGGACGGCGAGCTGACGGACCGCAACTGGGAGCTGTGGAAGAAGTACCAGCGCATGAAGAAGGAAGTGGATTCCGAAACGCTGCACGTCGACGACGCGTTGCTGGTGGTGGTGGCGTTCGGGTCCATGGCGCGTATCGTGAAGACGTCGGTGGCCATGGCGCGGGAAAAGGGTATGAAGGTCGGGCTGGTGCGGCCTATCACCGTCTATCCGTTCCCCGAAGACCGGTTGAAGGAAATCGCCGGCACGGTCAACCATTTCCTGGCCATGGAACTGAACACCGGCCAGATGGTGGAAGACGTCAAGCTCGCGGTGATGAAGACGGCGGACGTGCACTTCTACGGGAGGCCCCCCGGCTCAATACCGTCGCCCAACGAGCTGTTCACCGAAATTCAAAAAGTGTACAAGAGGATAGCATGAAGCAGGTATTCTCGCATCCGGTCAGCCTCAAGGACGTACCGTCGCACTTTTGCCCCGGCTGCCATCACGGCATCATCCATCGGCTGGTGGCGGAAGCCATCGATCAGTACGGATTGCAGGAATCGACCATCGGCGTGGCATCGGTGGGCTGTTCGGTCTTCCTCTACGACTACTTCGACGTGGACGTGCTGGAAGCGCCCCACGGCAGGGCTGCGGCGGTCGCCACCGGAGTGAAGCGCGCCCGTCCGGATAATTTCGTATTCACCTACCAGGGCGACGGCGACCTCGCGGCCATCGGCACCGCGGAAATCCTCCACGCGGCCAATCGCGGCGAGCCGCTGACGGTCATCTTCGTGAACAACACCGTGTTCGGCATGACGGGCGGCCAGATGGCCCCCACCACCCTGATCGGGCAGCTCACCACGACCTCCCCCCGGGGACGGGATTCGGCGGTGGCGGGGTTTCCCATCCGCATGAGCGAGGTGTTGGCGCAGCTCGAAGGAACGGCCTTCTGCGGCCGGGCCAGCGTGCATACGCCCAAGCACCTCATGACGGCGAAGAAGATGATCCGCAAGGCATTCGACGCCCAGATCAAAGGCGTGGGCATGGGGTTCGTGGAACTGCTCTCCAGCTGCCCCACCAACTGGAAAATGACTCCCCAGCAGGCAAACCGTCGCGTGGCCGAGGAAATGATTCCCTATTTCCCCCTGGGAGTGTTCAAAGACAAGCTCGATGCGCAATAGAGGAGCGGCATGTACTTCGATACCATCATAGCGGGATTCGGCGGCCAGGGAGTGATGTTCATCGGAAACCTCCTCGCGCTGGCGGCCATGGAAGAGAACAAGAACACCACCTACATGCCCGTCTACGGGGTGGAAATGCGCGGCGGAACCGCCAACTGCACGGTGGTGGTTTCCGACCGGGAGGTGGGTTCGCCCATCATCCAGAATCCGGTGACCGGCATCACCATGAACCTGCCGTCCACGGAGAAATTCGGGCCGTGCATTCACAAGAAGGGTTTGCTGCTGGTGAATTCGTCCCTGGTGGACATGGCGCAGGTAAAGTATAAAAACATCACGACCCTGGGCGTACCGGCCATTGAGCTGGCCAACGAAGCGGGCCGCGACCAACTCGCCAACATGGTGATGCTCGGCGCGCTGGTGGCAAAGAACGGCGTGGTGAAACTGGAAAGCGTGGTGAAGGCGCTGGAACACACGCTTCCCGAGCGGCTCCAACATATGCTCCCCATGAACCGCGCCGCGCTGGAAGCGGGTGCGCGGTTCGTCGCCGATTCGTGACGGCCCGAGGCGTGACTCCTTCGGAATAATCGTCATTTCCGTCTTTTCGAATGCCGGGGACGCGGGTTCGCCGTCTCCCCGGCGTTCATCCTTCCTATTCCCGCCTCCCGCCGCTCACCCGTTCCTCACGAAAATATCGGTGTCCGCCTCTCGACAAGAGTTCCGCCGTACCGACTATAATAGTGGAAGTTTCCGGGCCTGATGAAAAACGGTCCTCGACCTCTTTCCATTCATTCCCGGAGGCGAATCACCGATTGAGCGGGAGCGACGGAAGCGAAGGCAGCGAAACGGGAGGAAAAGTTCATGGCGACGAAGCGGCGTTTTCAGTGGACAGTGGTCCTGGCGGGGGTCTTCATGGCGGCGGTGATGTTTCACGGCTCGACGGCGGCCGCGGGGCTCAGCGAGATAGGCGGAATGATGGGCGTGGGAAAACCCAACGTGGAATCCATGCTTATGGACAATCTGGGAGTAAGGACGGACAGCGCCGATGCGGAAGGCCTCCTGTCTCCCGGGCGGACGGTTTCCGGCGAAGTGGCCGACCCGACCAAGTTGACCAATAAAGGTCTGGACGGTGTGAACATGGGAGACAAGATGCAGCTGAGCAATGTGGACGGCAAGACACTGGCGGTCAAACACCTCCTGAGCGGCCGTTCAATGTCCCTGGACATGGACACGGTGTTCGGCGCGGCATCCAAGCTGTTCATGAAGTAGGGGCCGATTCGGCGGAAAATTTCATACACCCGGAAAACCCGTTCGGGATGAAATTCGGCGGGGAAAAAGGTATCCTTCTTTCGGACCTTTTCTTCCGGACCAAAGAGACGAGAGAGGGATACAAGATGGACTGCTCCACCGAATACGACGGCATGCACTATGAAGGCATGGTCATCCGGCCGCCCAGCGAGGCTTTCAGCATTCTGCTGCAGGTGACGCTGGGCTGTTCCCACAACAAGTGCGCCTTCTGCGGCACCTACCGGGACAAACTTTTCACCATCAAGGACAACGAAACCGTCCTGCAGGACCTGCAATTCGCCTCGCAGCACATGAAGCGTCAGGACCGCGTGTTCCTCATGGACGGCGACGCGCTGATCATTCCGCAGAAACGGCTGGTGTGGCTGCTGGAACGCATCAGGGAGTATCTGCCCTGGGTGAAGAGGGTGGGGGCCTACGCCAACGCCAAGAGCATTAAAATGAAAACGGATCGGGACCTGGCGGAACTCCGGGACCTGGGACTCGGAATCCTCTATCTCGGGGTGGAGAGCGGCGACGACGTTACCCTGCAGCGCATCACCAAGGGCACGACGGCGGAAAACCTGATCGGGCAGGGCAGGCGGGTGAAGGCGGCGGGGATCAAACTGTCGGTAACGGTGCTTTTGGGTGTGGCGGGCAAGGAACGTTCGCTGGAACACGCCAAGGCCACCGGGGAGCTGTTGAGCAGCATGGACCCCGATTACGTGGGCGCCCTCACGCTCATGCTCGTCCCTGGCACCCCCCTGTACGACGAGAGCCGAACCGGCCGGTTCGAAGTACCGGACCAGCGGGAGCTGCTGTTGGAACTGCGGGAGATGATCGCCCACACCGATCTTTCCGGCGGACTTTTCTTCTCCAACCACGCATCCAACTACCTGCCCATCAAGGCGCGGCTGCCCCGGCAGAAGCAGTCTTCGCTGGACCTCATCGACTCCGCGCTGCGCGGTGAGGTGGGCCTCAAGCCCGAGTGGATGCGGGCGCTCTGACAACACCGATCCGATGAAGATCGTCGCCGAGAATCTGCAGGGCCTCAATCCGGTCGTGGCCCGGGCGCTGGAGCGGGAAGACGCGGAGACGCTGCAGCGTCTGGCCCTGGAATACCGGGATGCGGGCGCCGACGCACTGGACGTGAACCCCGGCTATTCCCGGAAAGGTGCGGAAGGCCGCATGGCTTTCATGGTGGAAGCGGTGCAGGAAGCGGTTTCCCTGCCGCTGTTTCTGGACGCCCCCGAAGCCAATGTGGTGGAAGCGGGTCTCAAGGCGTGCAAAACCACCGCAGTGATCAATTTCCTCTCCGCCGAAGCGTCGCGTCTGGAAACCTTCCTTCCCCTTCTGGAAAAGTATAACGTGTCCGCCGTGGCCGCGGTAATGGACAAACAGGTCCCCCTCACCGCCGAAGACAAACTCACGGTCGCCTCACTGCTGGTCAAGGAAGCGTCCCTGCGCGGAATAGGCGTGGACCGTCTCATCTTCGACCCCATCCTCGTGCCGCTGCCCTGGGGAGACGGACAACGCTATGCCCGTGAAACGCTTCGTTTTCTGGACCTGCTGCCCCAGGTGATGGAAGGAGAAATAAAGACCCTCGCCGCCCTGTCCAATCTCACCTCCCGCGCGGCGGGGACTCTGGACAGGCAGGAATGGCAGTCCGTGTACCTCTCCATGCTGGCCGCGCGCGGCCTCACCTACGCCATGATCAACATGAACCACCGGAAGGTCCGCGCCACCGCGCGGATGATCGATGCGTTCACGGGTGACCGCCCGTTCAGCGCCGCGGAGTTTTCGGAACGGGAGAGGGATGAGATGTGAGAAGATTTTTTCTGTCGGGAGGGGTCTTTTTTGAAAAAAAACCCCTCCCGAACCCTCCCCCAAAAAACTTTCAGTAGGGAATGAGGAAAAAGTCAAAGGCGGGGGATTGGGCACAAATCCGCCGCCGAAGGCGGCCAGTGGAAGGTTTTGGGAAGAGGGTGCGGGAGAAACCTTTTTGTCCAAAAAGGTTTCTCCCACGTTCTTTATTATTCAGATTATTCCAATTACCGATCCGATTCCACTTCCGAAAATCGTTATCCTTTTGGTTTTCTCAGCAATATCCGGCTGTCGGCCACCACGCAGCCTTCCCCTTCGGGGTAGACGATCATGGGGTTGATGTCCAATTCGGCGATTTCCGGATGGTCGCTCACCATCTGGCTCAGCCTGAGCAGGCAGTCCTTGATGGCGTCGATGTCCGACGGCGGATTGCCCCGGGTGCCTTTCAGCACTTCGTAGGCCTTGATGGAGCGGATCATGATTTCGGCGCTCACCTCCCACATGGGGGCCAGCCGGAAGGTGACGTCCTTCAGGGCTTCCACGAAGGTGCCGCCCAGACCGAACATGCAGATGGGACCGAACTTGGGGTCCCGCGTCGCCCCGAGGATTACTTCCACCCCGCCGCGCGCCATCTTTTCCACCACCACGCCCTTGATGTGGGCATCGGGTTTGAACTTCCGGGCGTTCTCCAGGATCTGCGTGAAGGCGACCCGTGCCTGATCCATGGACTTGATTTTCAACCGCACGCCGCCGGCATCGAACTTATGTACGATGTCCGGGGAGCAGATTTTCATGGCCACCGGGAAGTCCACGTCGTCGCATGCCGACTTGAGGTCCTTCTCTTCCTGCACGAGCCTGCTCTTGAGTGTGGGGAAGCCGTAGCATTGCAGGATTTCGTTGGCATCCAGTTCCGGCAGGTAGACTTCTTCCTTGTCGGCCAGGTGGCGCTTGATGATCTGGGCCGCCGATTCCCGGTCCGATGCCACGCGCCGGACCATACGCTTTTCCAGTCGCAGCAGGTTCCCGAAGTTCACCATGGACGACATGGCTCTCACCGCGGATTCCGGGAAGACGTAATTGGGGATGCCGTTCTTTTCCAGGTACTGAACGCCCTCGGACACGTCCACGATGCCCATGAAGGAGCACAGGATCGGTTTGTCGGTTTTCCGGGCCGCCTTGGGTACGATTTCCGCTGTTTCCATGATATCGATAAGGGCGGTAGGGGTGAGGATGACAACGGCCCCGTCCACCTCCTCCGATTCCAGGATGCGGTTCAGGGCATTCTCGTAACGGGCGTGGTCGGCATCGCCGATGACGTCCACGGGATTATTGACGCTGGCGGTCACGGGGAGGTGTTCCCGCAGTTTTTTTTTGGTGTCTTCCGAAAATTTGGCCAGCTTGAGGCCCTGGCGAATGGCGGCGTCCGTGGCCATGATGCCGGGTCCGCCCGCGTTGGTGAGAATGGCGATGCGGTCTCCCTTGGGCACCGGCTGACGGGAAAAGGCCATGGCGTAGTGGAAGAGTTCGTTGATGGACTCCACCCGCTGAATGCCCGACTGATAGAAAATGGCGTCGTAGGCGATGTCCGAACCGGCAAGGGACCCGGTGTGGGACGACGCCGCCTTGGCGCCTTCGGCCGAGCGTCCCGATTTCACGGCGAGGCACGGCTTCTTGGCGTCCCAGGTGATTTCACGCGCGATTTCGATGAATTCCCGGCCGTCGGAAATTTCTTCCAGGTACATGAGGATGACGTCGGTTTGCGGATCGTCCTTGAGGTAGCGCAGCAGGTCGACTTCGCTCACGTCGGCCTTGTTTCCGAAACTGATGAATTTCGAGAACCCCACGTTGCGTGTGCCCGCGTAGGCAAGAACCGCCGTGCAGAGGGCGCCCGACTGGGAAATGAATGCCACGTTGCCCGGCCGGGGCGACTGGGGGGCGAAGCTGGCGTTCATGCTCACTTCCTTGTCGGTATTCATGACGCCCAGGCAGTTGGGGCCGACCATGCGGATACCGTGCATTTTCGCCAGTTCCCGTATTCTGTTTTCCAGCTCGATACCTTCTCCGCCCACTTCCTTGAAGCCGGCGGTAATGACCACGATGCCCTTGACTTCTTTCTTCGCCGCGTCTTCAATAACGCCCGGGACAGCCTCCCGGGGAACGATAATGACCGCCATGTCCACCGGTTCGGGAATTTCGGAGAGGCTGGGGTAAGCCCGCACGCTGTGCACCGACCGGGCTTTCGGATTGACGGGATAGAGCACCCCTTTGTAGCCGCCGTTCAGGATGTTGTCGAATACCGCTCTCCCCACGCTTCCCGGCCGGTCGGTGGCGCCGACCACCGCCAGGGACCCGGGGCTCATAATCGATTGAATATCCTTGACCATAGATTCCTCACTCAGGGCAAGAGTCGTTAAAAACCGCCTGTTCAGCATAGTACAAAACGATTGTTAAGAAAATGGGGAAATACGTTCTCGGACGATTATTCGTATAATGGGACGGAGGCGGATGAATTTCTCTTTGCAACGATGCCTTTTGATGTTCGAAATGAAAAAAACGCTTATTTATCGCCTATGGAGGCCCCGCGATTGCGGAAGGGGAATCATGTACGGGAAGCCTGAACTCCCGTTCACGGGCCGAGGCAATTGTTCATCGTCTCGCGTAGACATTGCATGATAAAAAAACATCCGCCCGGTGAAGCGGGGACTGATAAGTATGGTCGTTTTTTTGCATGAAACCACGGGGGGAGTGCGGCCCGACGGGCACGGCAGTGTTCTTTCTTTTCGACCGGTTCCCGAGACTCTTGGAATCTTGATGCAGGAGCGGAGTATGTCGAATCATCCAGCTGGTCGGGAGTTTGCCTCTCGAGTATCGATCTCCGACGTTTCGTCCGTCGATTTTCAGGAAATCAGCACCATATCCCGTTCCATCGCTTTTAAAAAAGGCGACACGGTGATGGACCGAGGCATGCAGCCGCTTTCCGTCTACTTCGTGGAACGCGGGGCGGTGGAGGTTTCCTACATGACGGGAGAAACCCGCATCGTGGTTGCGCTGATCGGTGAAGGCGAACTGTTCGGCGAAACGGCGTTCTTTGACGGCGTGTCCCGGGTAAGGACCGTAAAGGCCACGGAGGCTTCGGTCCTGCGCGTGTGGGAGCGGGACGTGGTGGAAAGCATCCGGGAGGACAAACCGGCCCTCTATGGAAAGTTCATCCATTGGGTGGCCCAATCCATCTGCGTGAAGTTCCGGCGGGTGCTGGAGGAACGCGAACCCCTCACCGCGTACGCCGCTTCTCTCTCCACGGGGCGTCGTACCTTCATGGAATCGAGGCAGTTGCCGGAGAATTTCACCCAGAGCGAACACTGGTCCACGGTGAGCCGCATGGTGGAGCAATTCAAGTCCGCCTTCTTCGATCTGACGTATGAGCTTCAGCGGGACACCAGCGAGGAAGTTGCTCCGGTCCGTCGGGAGCGCTGCCACGAACTCCTGTCGACGTTCAATGAAAAATTGCAGGAATTCAGGGACATGATGGGCGACTCACCCATGGCGGAGTATTTCTGGGGCTTCATCTTCAAGGAAATCTTTCCCTACTTCATGCGCAGCCGTTTCGCCGAGCGGGCCTTTTACAAACCCAAGGGGTATGCCGGAGATTTTCTGATGATGGAGATGATCTATCGGAACATTCCCGAAGGAGACGGCAAAATCGGCAGGCTCATCGACGAATGGTGTCTGAAAACCTCCGCCGCCGAGGCGGTGCGGAAACGGCGGGAACTGCTCTGCACGCTCCTCGGGACGTGGTGCCAGCGGCTGCTGAAACCGGACCGGCCCGTCCGTATCCTCAACCTGGCGTGCGGATCGAACCGGGAACTCTTCGACTTCCTCGGGAGTTTTCCGGCCACCGAACGTGTCGAGGCGCTGTGCGTGGACGCCGATTCGGAAGCGCTCGAATTCACCAACCGCGAGGTGAACGTGTTTCCCCACCGGGCCGTCATCCGGCTCATGCAGGACAACGTGGTCAAATGGGCGCTGGGGCGGGTGCGCCACAGCTTCGGACCCATGGACATCATTTACAGCTCGGGACTCACCGATTACCTCGACCGGAGGCTTTTCGAGGCGCTCATCACCCGGTGTTACGAGCATCTGTCGAAAGGCGGAGTGCTGATCGTCGGCAATTTCGGGGACCACAACCCCAACCGCGCCTTCATGGACCACCTGCTGCAATGGAAGCTCATTCATCGCCAGGGCACCGAGCTGAAACGCATTTTCTCCGCGACGCCGTTCGGAAAAAATGCGAATATCATCAGTGAGGCCACTCGGGTAAACCTCTTCGCGGTTGCGACGAGGGAAGAGGGCAATGGCGGCGCCTGAACAAAAGGGCACCCGGGCTATCTGCTGGAAGGGAAGGTAGAGGTGAATGAACGCGGCAAGCTTCGATGAACGGAAGGCGAAAGAACCGCCGGCAGAGGCTCGTTTCAAAGAGGACATCACCCCGCTGCTTCGCAGCAGGGTGAACTACATCATCCTGATGGGCGTGTTCCTCGTCCCGTTTTTCGGCATCATCGACTACTACCTCTATCCCACGTTTTTCGCTTCGTTCATAACGTATCGGCTGGTGGCTGCGGCCGGATGCCTCGTGCTCTACGTGTTCAACCGGACAAGGGACATCGGCCGGAACGCTTTCTACCTCGGTGCGGCGGCATTCTACCTAGTGGGGCTGTCGTTGGTGGTCATGGTCGTGGACCTGGGGGGATATTCCACACCCTACTATGCCGGGCTCAATCTGGTGTTCATCGGTTTCTGCGCCGTGCTGCCGGTGGAATCTGGCCGGCTGCTGCTCCACTGCGCAGTGCTCTATTTCTGTTACGTCTGCACGGTACTGCTCATCAACTGGCCGGAAAACATCATGCTCTTCCTCGCCAACAACATGTTCGTGGTCTCCACCTTGGTCATCGTGGTGACGGCCGCCCACGTTGATTACCGCCTCCGCTGGCGTGAGTACCTGTTGCGGGTCGACCTGGAGCGGTTGCAGGGCGAACTCAAGCACTACTCCGAACACCTGGAGGACATGGTTGAGGAAAAGCAGAAGGAGCTGGTCAAGAAGATCGAGGAACTGGACGAACGGAAAAGAATCCTGGTGGAAACCCAGCGCGCGGCCATTCATGCCCTGGCCAAACTGGCCGAGTCCAGGGACAAGGACACGGGCGAGCATCTGGAACGCATCCGTTCGCTCTGCCGGGTTATTGCCGAACAGCTGCGCACCTATGAAGAATACCGGGACATCATCGACGACGAGTTCGTCGAGAACCTGGCCGACTCCTGCGCGCTGCACGACCTGGGCAAGGTAGCCATCCCCGATGCGGTGCTGTTGAAACCGGACCGGCTGACGGACGGCGAATACGAGGTCATCAAGCAGCATGCCGTCATCGGGGGGGAAGCGCTGCGGGACATCGACCGGATGCTGGGCGACGAGAGCTTCATCAGCATGGGCTGCGACATTGCCTACTACCATCATGAGAAGTACGACGGCAGCGGGTATCCAACGGGGCTCAAGGGCGAGGAAATACCGCTGGCCGCCAGGATCGTGGCGGTGGCCGACGTCTACGACGCCCTCACTTCCCGCCGGTGCTACCGGGACCCGAGCGACCACGAAGAGGCGGTGCAGCTCATCGAGAGCGGCCGCAACTACCATTTCGATCCCACCGTCGTGCAGGCGTTTCTGGAGGCGATCGGCTCGCCGTCGGACCGGGGCGCCGAGAAGTCGGAAAAGGACGTCCCGGACAAAACCTAGGTCCCCGTGGGCGGCCGGAAGTCGGCCTATTCCGTCGGATCCTGTTCGAGGGTCCGGAAGCAGCGGGCCAGGAACTGTTCGGCCGTTTCCCGTGGTTCGGCGATGAGATGGGCGAACCCCAGCTTCACCCGAACGTCCGAACGGGGCATGCGCAGGGTTTCCCGTTCCGCCTCCTGCCGCATACGGCTGCAGATGATCTGGGCTCCGGGGCCCGAAGTGTGGGGCAGCAGCACGCCGATCGTGCGGACGTCCAGGCGGCCCAGCACATCCACTTCCCGTTTGAGCCGGGTGACCCGCCGCGTTGCCGATCGTAAAATGCGGTCCCGGACCTCCCGCCCCCCGTTCGTGCGCGCGCTTCCCGTGTCGATGGCGATGAGCCCCAGGGAGAGGTCGCCGTGGTAATAGCGATGCGCCCGCTGCACCTCTTTCTCCAGTATCTCCGTGAATCCCTCACGATTGTGCAGGCCGGTGAGATCGTCCAGCCGTGAAGACGCGGACAGCGCCTTGGTGGTGCGTTCCAGCTTGTCGCTGATGACGGAGAGCAGGTTGACGAAGAACTGCTGGGCCGCGGGCGGATAAATCAGGTTGAGGCGTTTCAGCATCTTCCAGTTGATGGCCAGCAGCTCCGACGGCTGAGCCACCACGACGGTGGCCGATCGGGACGCCGAACGGACGAGCCCCATTTCCCCCGCCACGTCCCCCGCCGTAAGCTGCCGTATGCGTCGGTACATGGCGCCCCCATCGCCCGCTTCGTCTCCCATCAGGGGATCGAGCACATCCAACGTGCCGGAGATCACGGCGTACATGGTGTCGCTGTAATCCCCTTTCCTGAACAGGACTTCTCCGGCTGGGAATTTCTTGAGCACCCCGGCCAGCAGGATGAAATGAATCTGGTTCCGCGACAGTTCGCGAAAGAGGGGCATGAGCTGCGCCTGCACTCCCAGTTTGATGCGGATGAGGTCCCACAGGGTGACGATCTGCACGTGGAGCATGAGGGAAGGGGTAAGGACGAGATCGCCCATAAGGGCCGTGACCAGGGTGACCACCATCAGGAACCCGAAAATCGCGGTGGGCTGAAAACTGGAAAACATCAGGATGGAGAACCCCAGGGCGATGGTGAGGGTGGTGAAGATCATGGGGCGGCCCATGTGAGTCAACGTGTCGCGTAGGGCCCTCCGTTCGTCGAGGTCCTTGCGGAACTCCCGGTTGTAGCGCACCAGGTAGTGGATGGTGTCGTCCACTGCAAGGCCGATGGCGATGCTGGCGATGAGGCTGGTGACCAGGGAAAGCTCGATGCCGAGCCAGCCCATGATCCCGAAATTGACCAGGATGGGGAAAATGTTGGGCACCATGGCCACGAACCCCACCTTTACCGACAGGAACAGCACCAGCATGATGAGGAAAATCAGAATGCCGGTGATGGAGAGGCTTTCGACCTGCCCGGTGGTCACCAGGTGGCCGCTCTCCGAGATCACGATGCCCAGGCCGGTGACGTCCCAGGCGATGTCCGCGGGGAACCCCTGCCTCACGTGCTGCAGAATCAGGTCGCGCGTGTGGAGAAACCGGCGTGAACTTTCGATGTGGGTGAGCAGCATGATGTTGGCGGCGGACAATTCCTTGTTCACGAACCGCAGGAAAATACCGTCACCGAGCAGCTGCCGCATGCTGCGCAACAGCATGCGCACTTCATAGTCTTCGTCCGGCAGCCGGTAATAGGCCGGATCGAACCGGTTGGTGGCGTAATTCACCAGCTTCAGGTAGTCGGCCAGCGAAACCGACTTGTCCACGTCCGGCAGCGTCGCCACGTAGTCCTGCAATCGGGCGACGGCCTTGAGGTTGACGGCCTTTTCGAAGAAATCCGGACCTTCGCCCTTCACCGCAACATTTAGCGGAAAGCTTCCCGCCAGGTCCCGGTACACGTCGTGGAAGTGTCGGCTTACCGGGGTATCCTCCTTGAAGTAACTGACCGGGTTGGTTTCGACCCGGATGAAGAACACGCCTATACCGCAGAAAACGGCGACGGCCAGGGCGAGCGAATATACCAGCTTCTGCCGGTTCAGGTTGAGGTCCACGAGCCACGCAACGATGCGGTCGAACACGTCGGGCGTGTGCTTCCCTTCCGCCGATTTCCTCCGGGGCAGAGGCAGCACGGCAAGCAGCGCCGGAAAGAGAGTCAGGACGATGACCAGAAGGCTCAGCATGCCGAAACAGGAGAAAAGCGCGAACTCCCGAATGGCTGCGATACGGTTCACCACAATGGAACCCAGGCCGACGACGGTGGTGGAAACGGCCAGGATCGTGGGCAGGGTGACGTTCGAAAAAGCGGAAAAAACGGCGTCGGCGGCCGATGGGCAGGACGACGCACAGGCCATGTATTCCGCGCAGAGGTACAGGCAGTAGGCCGTGCCCACCGCGATCAGGAAAATGGGAACCACCATGGTGAGCATGGACAGGGGAACTCCGGTCCAGGCCATGAAGCCCAACGTCCAGAGCAGCGCCGTCACGATGCAGACCGCCGGTACGATGAGACAGACGATGTTCCGAAACAGAAGCAGCAGCAGGAGCGCAATGATACAGAACGTGATGGGCGGCAACCGGAAGAAGTCCCGCTGCGTGAAATGCACCAGCGCCTGCGAAACCAGGGGCATGCCGATCTGGTAGAGGCTGAGGGTCTTGGGGGTCGCGGCGATGATCTCGCCGACCTTCTCTATCACCCGGTCCGGATCGGCGTCGGTGGACAGGATCAACGTGATGGCGGTGGCCTTGTGGTCGTCCGAGATGAGGTTCTTGCGGAACAGTTCCACCGGACCCACCAGGGTGGTGAATTCCGGCAGGCTCCAGTTCCCCATCTTGTCCAGGTCTTTCTTGATGTGGGGCAGGCTGACGACCTGGCGCACTCCCCGGACCGCTGCGAGCTGCTCCGCGATGGCGCCCACCTTGGCGAACGTCGCCGGTTCGAAGATGCTCTCGCCGGACCTCACCACCACCTGAATGATTTCGTCCGAACCGAACGTCTTCTTGAACGCTTCGTAATTGGCTGTTTCCGGCAGGTCTTCCACCGCCAGATCGTAGATGGACGTCTTGAAGGAGAGGGAAGGCAGATGCCAGGCGAAGAGGAGTGTCACGGCCAGCACGGCCAGGAGAACGGGCAGGGGATTGCGGACGATGCGCAGCAGCGCCTTTTCAGGTCGGGTGTTTGCGGTCGATTGTCCGTTCATGGGGTCATGGTAACGGCAAAAGCCACCGGTTCGTCAAGTCCGGAATTTCCCCTCCACCGCGGGGCATTGGAAGTGAAGCTGCGTTATCGGTCCCTTTGTGCCTCGCTCGTCCGCGATTCCGGGGATTCTTCCAGCTCCGGTACAAGCCGGTCCGCTGCGGCTGCTTCGGAGCACCTCCGACCTTCCAGGAGGATACGTTCCGCTTCGTCGGCGTTTCCTTTCCGGGCCAGCACACCGCTCCATTCCCGGCACGCTTCCCCCGCCACGCCCCATGCGCCCATCTTTTGCGCCGTATCGATGGTTTCCCGGTAATAAGCGGCCGCCTTCTTGCCCGCTCCGGCCGCCATTTTGAAGAAAAAACGCGCGTTTTTCATCAGCAGCCGCATGTCGCCACGGGGCATCTCGTCGGCAATACGCGCGTAGACGCCGGCCAGGAACCGGGTAAGGAGCAGACCACGGAGCGCGGCCCCGTTTTCCTGCCAGCGGCGGCGGGTCGCTTCCAGCATCTTCAGTCCGCCGGGAACGTCGCCGTTCGCCATGTCCCCGGCGGCGAGAAAGCAGGCGGACGGAGTAGAGATGAATTCCGCGCCGTTCTTTTCACCGAAAGCCCGGATTTCCCGCAGATGCTCCTCGGCTTCCGCACCCCGGCCGGCGCTCACAAGTCCGTAGCAGTAGACCAATCGGGCGAACTGCGTGTCCCGCGGGTCGGCGGCGACCTGAACGGCCATCCCCAGGCACATGGTTCCGGCGGTGGCCTCGCCCGCGGCGAGCTGGCCGAGCCCCTTGCAGCAATAGCCCAGCGCCATGCTCCCCATGTCCGATCCCCGGCGCCCGGACTCCACCAATTCGTTCCCTATCCGTACGGCGGCTTCCCTGTCCCCCCGGGCCCAGGACGCATACCCCTGCCCGGCGCGCGCACTCA
This sequence comes from uncultured delta proteobacterium, assembly GCA_963826125.1. Taxonomy (GTDB): domain Bacteria; phylum Desulfobacterota; class Desulfarculia; order JACQYL01; family CAWGVV01; genus CAWGVV01. The sequence continues at coordinate 1,670,782 of CAWGVV010000002.1, forward strand.
CCCGGAGCAGCGAATCGTCTCCGTTTTCCCCGGTCAGGTCGGCGGCCCACTGTCCATGGCGCACGGCTTCGTCCAGCAGGCCGAGTTCCGTGAGAGTCCAGACGAGCCAGGTGGAAGCAAGGGCGATGGTCGACGGGTCTTTCCGCTCCTCGCCGATTGTGACGGCTGACGTCAGACGTTCCCGCGCTTCCCGGAACCGCTCCCGGTGCAGCAGAGCGCAGCCGATCCAGGCCTGAAGCATCCCCGCCTTCGTCTGGTCGGCGGAGGCGGTCTTTTCCGCGGCTTGGAGAAGGTCGAGCATCTCCCCGTATTCTCCCCGACGGTGGAACACCGGCGCCCAGTTCAGGAGGAGGTCCAGGCGTAACGCCTCGCTTTGCGGGTCATCCAGCCCTCGGAGCAGATCGTACGCCTCCCGGAAATCCTGGTGGGCCTCTTCCAGGGAATGGAGTTTCATGCTTTTTTCCCCGGATTTCATGCAGTAGTACGCCGCCTTGGCGGCGATGCCCGCCTTTTCGTAGTGCAGGGCCAGCGCTTCGGACAGCTCCAGCAGCCGGTCGGGGAATGCTTCCTCCATGGCCTGCGCCACACGTTCGTGAAGCTCCTGCCGTTCCTTCCTGAGGATGTTGTTGTAGACCACTTCCTGGGTGAGGGAATGGTTGAAGACGTACGCCGGACCGATGTTCAGGGAGGTGCCGTGAATGAGGCCCAGGCTTTCGAGTTCGTCAAGGTGCAGGTCCAACTGGTCCCGTTGGCTGGAAATCCTGCGCAGAATCTCGCAGGAGAAGGTGCGTCCGCAGATGGCCGCTTCCTGGAGCACCCGCCTGGTTTCTTTCCCCAGCCGATCGATGCGGGCCGAAACCACGCCCTGCACCGTGGACGGGATGTCTTCCCCGGTGATTTCCCGCGTGAGGCTCCAGCCCTTTTCGGCCGCCACCAGAACGCCGGAGTCCATGAGGCTGTTGACGATCTCCTCCAGGAAGAAGGGGTTTCCTCCCGCTCGTTCCCGCGCGAATTTCCTCAGCTCGTCGGGAATTTTCCGGGACATGAGCAGCGATTCGAGCATGACCTCGGCTTCGTCGGGTGCGAGGTCCACCACGTCAATGCGTTCGTGGATCCGCTCCAGGTTCGACGACTGCGGATCGTCGAACAAACGGAACGGGGGCCGGTAGGAACAGAGGAAGAGCGCGGGGAATCGGAATTCGGAAAAGAGGTGCCTCAGCATTTCCAGCGAAGGGTGGTCGGCCCACTGGAGGTCCTCCAAACATACGACCGTGGGGCTACGGTGCGACAACCCTTTCAGCGCCGTTTGCGCGGCCTTGGCGAGTCGGCTTTTCCACGCTTCGGGATTCACCTGCCGGGACTGGGGGCTGCACAGGGAGGAGAACGTCTCCGCGGCGGCCGACTCTTCCTGCTCGTTGTCCGTGAGCCCCTTCAGTCCCGCCTCGATCCGGGAGCGCTTGGCGTCCGGCGGCTCGTCCCGGTCCAGGCCGAAAAAGGAGGATGCGAGTTCGGCCATGAGCGCATAGGGAATGATCCGGGAATAGGGATACGCCACTGCCTCGAACCAGTGCACCCCTCTGTCGGCGCACACCGTACGGAATTCCTCGATGAGCCTGCTCTTGCCGGTCCCCGCCTCGCCCACCACGGAAACGATGCTTTCCCGGCCCGCCTGCAACCGTTCGAGCGCATCCACGAGCAGCGCCGCTTCGGCCGTTCGCCCGATGAACCCGGCCCGCAACCCCGTGGTTCTCCTTATGCGCCCGGTCCTCCCCTTGGGGTTCAGAAGCTTATAGACGTCCAGCGTTTCCTGCTTTCCGTGGACTTTCCGCGGCCCCAGCGATTCATAGAAAAAGAACCCCTCGGTCTGGCGGAACGTTTCCCGTCCGACCAGAATTTCCCCCCGCTCGGCCAGTCGGGCCAAGCGCGAGGCACTGTTCACGGTGTCACCCGTGAATCCGTGGGACCCGTCGAGGACGTCGGCCTCCCCGGTGACCACCAGACCCGAGCAGATGCCGCTGTGCATGGCGAGCGGCCGGGGAATTTTGTCGGCGAACCGGGGGCTCATGGATTCCACCGTCTCGTGGATTTCACGCGCCGCCCGCACGGCTCGCAGCGAGTCGTCCTCATGCACCCAGGGCACGCCGAAGAGCACCATGACTTCATCCCCGATGATCCGCTCCACAAACCCGTGGTACCGGGTCACCACCTTGACGATCTCGCCGAACACCCGGACCATCATGTCCCGGAGTTCCTCGGCGTCCATGGTTTCGGCCAGTGAGGAGTACCCCGAAAGATCGGAAAAGAGCACCGACACCTGCTTGCGCTCCGATCGCACCCGGTAGGGATCGCCGTCGCTTCCGGCCCCGTTTTCCAACGGATGGCCGCAGGAACCGCAGAACCGGTCGCCGGGAAAGACCGCAGCGCCGCACTCCGGGCATTGGAGTTCCAGCGGATTTCCGCATTTCCGGCAGAACCGGTCCCCTTCCGGGTTATCGGCGCCGCAGACGAAGCATTTCATGGAGCGGAGAATCCGCTGCGGCAAAGCTGCTCGTATGGATGGTTGCCGGTTGTTCGCATGGCGGTGCGTCCCATAATGATGAGGGCGAGGCAGGCATCGGATGGGACGGGGACGGAGAAAGCTCGAAGCGTTGCTCCGGGACGCGTTGGCGCCGCGTCCTCGGGCACGACCTGCCGCACGTGTGGCCCTTTTTCGGTGCTGGGGACGAATTCTACTCGATCCCCTTATTTACGTAAAGAGAAAACCGTTTTTCGTTCGTGCCGACGTACCGGGGCGGAAGGAGGGGAGATGACCCGGTAAGGACACGTTGTAACGAGCCTCTACCCAGTTCTCGGAAAATATTTTGCCGCAAGCGTGGGGATACGTGTTTCTACGGTGTGTTTGAGACGAGGGGAGACTACTACATATTCGCGAGGTTCGCGGTTTCTTGACTTACGGTGTACCTGCAGCCGGCTTTCACGTGGCCTTCGTTGATCCACACGACCTGTGCTTCACCCTTTATACTCGTGCCGCCGTCAAAGGCTTCGAACTCGAATTGCTGGTCCATGTCAAGGTCCACGGGCATGATCATGCAGAACCCGCTACCGGTGAGGTCGATCACGTCTCCCACGGTAAACGTGGACTCGCCGTCCTTTCGGTAGCGGATGGGAATAATTCTGAACGTTCGTTCTTCCCTGCGCCGTTCCGCATTCATGATGTGCATCCTATCGTGACTCCCGTACTAAGTATGCACATTTTGTGGGAGTTGTCACCGGTTATCATGAAAATGCTTCGGCACGCCCGGTGCGGATTCACACGGGGCGAGGAACAACGGGTTTCCCCTCCCCCGGTGGGAGGGGAAAGGGGAGGGGGACTTCAGTTTTTATTTGTTATATTATCTTGTTACAATCCCGTAGGGTGGGGAGAGCGCAGCGAAACCCACCATTTCCACCTTCTTTTCGGCGAGTACGACTATCAGTGAACGGTATGCACCAGGGATTCCGCGAGGCGGGCGAAACGTTCGAGCACGGATGAGTCGTACGGCCGGATGGAACGGTACGACCGGTTGAGGGCGTTGTCGGGCCGGAAGGGCTGCAGCCGCCACAGCGCTCCGCCAGAGAGGGCTCCGGCCATGGAGAGGATATCCTGTTCGCCGTGCAGGGAAGGAACCACGGTGGTGCGGAATTCGTACGTGATGACGCTTTGCTTCAGCAGATCGATGCTCCGGCGGATGTGTTCCAGATCGACCGGTTTGCCCGCGGCGCGGCAATAGTCCACGTCGTTCAGCGGCCCCTTGACGTCCATGGCCACGTAATCGAGCATCCCCTGGTCCAGCATCCTCTTCAGGGCGTCCGCGTCGGTGCCGTTGGTGTCCAGCTTCACCAGGAACCCCAGGGAGTGGAGCGTGCGCAGAAAATCCTCCAGCCCCTCCTGGAGCGTGGGTTCTCCCCCGGTGATGCACACCCCGTCGATCCACCCCTTGAACGCCGCGAGGCGCTCCAGCACGTATTCCCGGGGAAAAGACTCGAACTTTCCGGGATTGAGCACCAGGTCGTGGTTGTGGCAGAAAGGGCATCTGAGATTGCACCCCGGCGTGAAAACGACCGAGCAGATATTGCCCGGCCAGTCCACGAACGAGGTTTCCAGAAACCCTTTGATCTCAAGCGCGGGGGAGGCCATGTCAATTTGAGCTGTGAACGCTCGCGCTCTCCCGCACGTTGGTGAGGTACTTCTTGATGGGAATGGCGCCGGTAATGGCCGAGTTGTCGTTGAGCACCAGGATGGGAAGCTCCTTCTTGGCCTTTTCCACGAGTTCATGCCAAGCCAGATGCGCGAGCGCTTCCGGGTTTTCCGGCGAAAGCACTTCGATGTTTATTCCCATTTCGCTGAGCCGGAACTGGTCCTTGATGTAGTCGCACTTCTGGCATCCCACTTTGGTGAAAAGCGTCATACCCTTTCTCCTCATGCTGTGGAGCGCCGTGTTGCCACGGCGCTCCTGACGAAAGATTGTTCGGTCCCGCTTGGCTTTCCGGTTCGAAACTACGCCTTGAATCCGGCGGAGTCGGACCAGGTAAGGTGCGGGAGCTGATCGCTCTGTTCTTCGGCGGCGAAGAACGCGGTGTTCCGGTAGCGGTCCCGCAGCTCCGCCAGCTTTCCCTTGTTCCAGCTCGATATTTTGGTGAAGTAGCCCGTGATGCGGGTGATGCATTCCACCTCGTCGGACCCGCAGTAGGTGCAGGTGTCGTTGAGGCCCCGGGCGGTCCGGCCGCACTTCAGGCAAGTGGTGAGTTCGGGCGAGAAGGCTATCTGGTCGTTCTTGGTATTCTTGAACGTCTTGATGACGAAGTTGGCCAGCGATTCCTTGGACGGCTTGGACTCGCCCAGCCAGACGTGGGTGAGGGAGCCCGCCTCGATGAGCGGATGGAACAATCCTTCGAACTTCACCCGCTCGATGGGATTCATGGGCGCGCCTACGTTGAACAGGGTGGAGTTGGTGTAGTACACCTCGCTGTTCTCCACGTTTCCCTGGACCATTTCCCTGGCCTGTTTAGGGAAATGCTTGAGGTCCAGCTTGGCGAACCGGTAGGCGGTGCTCTCCGCCGGCGTCTGTTCCAGCACGAAACGCATGTTGTACTGTTCGGCCAGCCGGTCGGCGATGAGGTTCATGCGGGCGATCACCTTGAGGCCGAACTTCATGGACTCGGTGGTTTCGTGCAGTTCCTCCCCGCGATGAGCCTTGATCATTTCGTTCAACCCCACCATGCCCATCAGGAAGGTGACCCGGTGCATCCGCAGATATGGGCTGCCGTCGGAGTCCATGGTGAGCAGCGCCAGCGGACCCTGCTTGCCGTGGCTGAGCAGTTTCTGCAGGAACTCCTTTTTCTGCTTGTGAGCCTCGGCCGCCAGCTCCATGCGGTCGCTCAGGATTTCGAACAGCTTCGTGTCGCTGCCGTCCGCCTCGTAGGCGATGCGTGGCAGGTTGAGCGTGACGTTCTGGAGCGCGGAATAGCGCATCTTCCACGGTTCCTTGGCGTCCTCGAAATCGGACTTCTCCAGCTTGAAGCTCAGCCGGCAGCATTCGGAAATCTTGGCTGTCTCGCCGCGGTCGAAAACGAAATAGGTGTTGCCCTTTTCCGCCGCCACGTCGCAAATGTGGTGCAGGAAGTCCATGTGGCCGGGCGTCTGAAAAAATTTCTCCGTGATGTGCACCAGCGGCTTGGGGAAGAAGAACGGCCGTCCCGAACCGTCGCCTTCCTTATAGACGTCGAAGAGCATCCACACGAACTTCTGGGACAGTTCGATATAGTCGGCATAGGTTTTGCCCGTGTACACACCGCCGGGGCCGATGGCCGGAACGGTTTCGAAGTGCTTGGGGATTTCCCAGTACAGGTTGATGTCGGTGAAGATCGCCTGCCCGCCGCGGGCTACCGCCTGCTGCGAAAATTCGAAAATGAGCATCTGGGCGAGCTGTTTGATCTGCCGGTCGTCCAGTTCCTCCAGGTAGGGCGCGAAAAAGATGTTGATGGCGTCCCAGCCGATGGCTCCCGCGAAGTTGCTCTGCAGCGCCGCGGCGAATTTCACCATGTGGGCCAAGAGCACTTCGGCGTGCTTGGCGGGCTTGGCCATGGCCAGAGAATTGGGGAGGCTCAGGCCGAATTTCTTGATATACTCCAAGGACTGGCCCGAACAATACGGCCGGTCGATGAAGCCCAGGTCGTGGAGATGAATGTCGCCCTTCATGTGGGCGTCGCCGATCTGCTGCGAGAACACCCTGAGGAGAGCGTATTCCTTCTTGATGCTCTCGGCGAGCGTCAGGTTGGTGGCTTCCGGGCCGTGCGGAACGTTGGCGTTTTCCTTGTTGGGACGGAGGATCATCTGGTCCACGTCGTAGAGCGGCACACCGAGGCGGGTATGCAGCCGGCGCGCTTTTTCCAATCCGCGTTCGATCAGTTTGGCGTCCACCAGTTCGCGGATGAGCGGGGCGGTGATAACCGAGATATTGGACTGCCGGATGAGGTTTTCGACGTCGAGAGCAACGTCCTGCGCGGTGGTTTCATCTACGAACGTTTCACGGACCAGCGCCTGTACGATTTTTTCCCTGTCCCAGCCGTCCATGTCTTCCCCGGAAGTGCGTACGAAAAGGGCCATGTCCGTGGTTTCCTGCGGTTGAAACAAAGGTCGTACCTTATCTTTTCCCTCACTGGCCAGCATCCTTTAATCTCCTTTATTTGGTGGACAAAAACGATTAAACCACTACATGTAGTATACGTCAAGAGGAAAATAGCAAAATTTTATAACGTGCAGATTAAAGGTTGCAGGCTGCGGTTACGAAAGAAAACCACCCTTGAAACCTTTTATCCGCCCCAGGCTCCTTAGGGGTGAAGGATACGGGAAGAGACTATGAAAAAAGAGATGTTCGAATGCAGGTCGTGCCGAACGGTGTTCGAAGAAGGCGACGCCAAGCCCGGCGAGTCTGGGCCGGAATGTCCCTTTTGCCGGAGCACCAACCTGAACCGGACCGTCGTGAAGTCATCCTTTCTCCGGTGGCTGTTGAAGGCGACGTCCAGCCCCACTTCCGGCGGATGCGGGTCCGGGCGAGGCTATTCCTGACGGTAATCCATGCGGGACCGTGAGTCCCGCCATTCATTCGTACCCAGTGGAGGAATCATGTCAAGGAAGCTTTCCAGGAGAGCTTTTCTCACATCGGGGTTGGCCGCCGCGGGGGGCCTTGCAGCATCGGGAGTGGTTTTGCCCGACGCGGTGAAGGCGTCCGAAGGCAAGGAACTGGCTACCCTCATCGACCTGTCCAAATGCGTCGGCTGTGAAGCCTGCGTGGATGCGTGCCGGCAAGCCAATGCCGACCGGTATCCCGAACCGAAAAAACCCTTCCCCGCCATGGTGCCGGCGAGCGTGAAGGCGGAAGACTGGTCCGACAAGAGGGACGAAATGGACCGGCTCACGCCGTACAACTGGCTCTACATTCAACGGGCCGAAGTAACGGTGGACGGGAAACCCCGGGAAATCACCATCCCGCGCCGCTGCATGCATTGCCAGAATCCGCCCTGCGCCAACCTGTGCCCCTGGGGCGCGGCAACCCGCGAGGAAAACGGCGTGGTGCGCATCGACGACAAGCTCTGCCTGGGAGGCGCCAAGTGCAAGCAGGTGTGCCCCTGGAACATCCCCCAGCGCCAGACCGGAGTGGGCCTCTACCTGGACCTCATGCCCTCGCTGGCGGGCAACGGAGTGATGTACAAATGCGACCGCTGCTACTCTCGGCTCAAGGAGGGGAAAATCCCCGCCTGCATCGAAATCTGTCCTGAAAAAGCGCAGATCATCGGTCCCCGCGACCAGATCATCGCCGAGGCGCACAAGCGGGCCAAGGAGATGAAAGGCTACATCTACGGCGAGAAGGAAAACGGCGGCACCAACACCATCTACGTATCGCCCGTTCCGTTCGGGGAACTCAACAAGGCAGTGGAAAAGGGTCCCGGCAAGCCGCACCTGAAGCCCGTGGAGAGCACCATGGCTTCGGAGGACAACCTGGTCAAGGCGCTGTTCATCGCGCCGCTCGCCGCGGTGGCGGCCGGAGCGGGAAAGCTGTGGGGATTCTTCGGCCGGGACGACAAGGAGGAATCGTGACATGGAAGAGCAAACGAAAGTCGCGGGGCGAAGTCCGCGCATCATGGGAGTTTGGGGACGCCGCATCTATCTGCTGAGCCTTATCGTGCTCGTCTTCACCGGGTTCGGCCAGCTTCCCCTCTTCAAGCGATATTACATTTCGAGCATTCCCGGCATGGCCTGGAGCGCCGATTTTTACACCACCCTATTCATCCACTACGTAGCGGGTACCGTCTTCGTGTTCCTGTGCGTCTACTACCTCACCCTTTACCTCACCCGGAAAAGAGGCTTCAGCGGGCGATCTCTGTTGGGCGGCGTGCTGCTGGCGCTCATCCTGGGTTCCGGCTTTTTGCTGGCCGTACGTAACATGTCGGGCGCGAGCCTCGCACCGTTGACGGCATTCATAACGGTGTGGACCCATTTTCTGGCCACCATGGCGTTCCTGATCGCCGGGGCGGCGTTCCTCTTCCTGCGCAAACGCCGACCGGAAGCGGTCCGGGTTCGTTTGAAGCGATAGCTTGAAGAACGGGGCGCCGGTGGTTATTATAGGAAAACTGAATTGAAACTACTTCAAACCGAGAAAGGATGCCGATAGTGCCCCTGTACGAATACCAATGCGGAAAATGCTCAGCCTGTTTTGAACAAATCGTCTCGCTGAGTTCCACGGAGCCGGTCCTTTGCCCCTGTTGCGGATCGGATAAGGTCGAGAGGCTGTTGTCTTCCTTTGCCATGTCGTCTTCCGGCGGCAAAGGCTGCGCCGCCCCCGCCGGTGGCGGGTTTTCCTGAGGCCACTAGTTCGTCGGCCGGGAGTCGACGGGAGTGAAAAAACGAATGGAATTTCTTGTCGTCATTGGGATCGTGGTGTTCTGGGTGCTCCTGCAGGGCTATATTCTGCCCAAGATGGGAATATCCACCTGAATGAAAAACTCCTGCCAGTTGGGCAGCGATTTTCAGAAACAGCCGCAGGCGGACGCGAGTAAGCATGCTCCCGAAGCCATACCGCCGGCCAAAGAGTAGCAGCGGACGTTCGCCGGAGTGACGGATGAGTGTCCGGAAAACGATCGGTCCCCCACCATACAAGCGCGAACGAAATAATAGCGGTGCGGAAATAACGGGGCAGGTTTCAAACCTGCCCTACAGCACGTTCGAATCTGCGCAAACGGCCGGGTACTTAGGGGCATTTCGTCCGGAAAATAGAGAAATCCCCCCTTCCCCCCTTTGCAAAGGGGGGATTCCAGTTGCCCGAGCCTTGCATGCCCCCGGCGGGAGGGACGTGCCGTATCGTGAACGAGCACTTCCTCTTGCGTGACGGATCGTTCATTCTTCGAGCGGTCGGAATCCGAGATCCGTGAAATCGGCCGGGTAACGGAGTCCCTCTAGAAAAAGGCTCATCGCGGTATTTCGGGAAAGTATATGCTACGCTCATTGGACAGCGGTCACCGGTACCTGCCGGGAACAAGCAGGCTGTCATTTCGAACGGAGCGAAGCGAAGTGAGAAATCTCGAGCCGGACGGGATTTCTCGCTGCCGCTCGAAATGACATGCCCGAACCGGGAGAGGAGGCGTCACCCGGTAAGGCCCATCAGTGATTCCCGGGAAGTGCTTACCCGCCCGGCGGAGTGAAAGCGGCTGATTTTTCGAGAAATCCTCCTTCCCCCCCTTTGTCAAAGAGGGGGGATTCCGATTCTTGGAGCTTTGCATGCCCCCGGCGGGGATGGCATATTCGACAATGGCTCGTGCATTGTGCATTATACCCCTAAGCAACGTTTCTCCGTCATTCCTTATAATCCTTCGCGGTCCATGGCCGCTTGGCTTCCCCCCATACAATGACTATCGTCAATAAAAGCGGTTTTGTAGCGACTTATGTCGCCAGTGCCGGATAGTTCTTTCCTCACAAAGGGGGAAACAAGGAGCGTCGAAAGGGAGGGAATCAATCATGAAAAGAGCGTTTATGGCATTATTCGTGGCGTTAACACTTGGTTTTGGCCCCGTCGCATGCAGCGGCAAACTCCTGGGCGGGGCCGCGCTCGGTGTGGCCGGTGCGGGCGCCGCGTACGAATACAACAACAAGCGGCAAATGGATCAGTTGAACGAAGATTACAAGTCCGGGAAGATCAACCAGCAGGAATACGATTCCCGTAAGAACCAGATCGAGAAGGGGTCGATTATCTACTGACGGGGATGGAGCACGGGATGAGGGTATCCTGTGCTCCTTGTGCTGTTTCCACAAAGTGGTCGGGCATGTCGAAGAGAGCGGTCAAAAGGATGTTGTCCCGAGCGTTGCCATTCGATGCTCCTGCACGACGCGTGGAGGAATCAGCTTCAGTGCGACAAGGATTAAGAGGGGTACGATGATTGCGTCGTCGAGGTGTCCGATGACCGGAAGAAAATCGGGAATGAGATCGAACGGCATCAGAGTGTAGCCCACTGCCAGCCAGAGGAGAACTCGGGCCGCCCGTGGTGTCCTTGTATCCGCCAGTATTCGCCGATAGAGGTCAAAGTTGCTCTTCAATCGACGCGCAATATTTTTACAATTATCAAACATCTGCCCTTCCAATAGGAGCGATCATCTCCAGGTACGCGGCATGATGAGCAGGAGCAGGCCGAATATTTCCAACCGGCCCAGGAGCATGTCCGCGGAAAGCACGTACTTGCTCAGTTCGGGTAGCGCCCCGAAGTTTCCCACCGACCCCACCGATCCGAGGCCCGGCCCCACGTTTCCCATGACCGCGGCCGAGCCTGAAAAAGCCGAAAGGGCGTCGACGCCCTGAGCGGACAGGATGAGGCTGGAAATGAAAACGATGCTGATGTACAGGGCGATATAGAGCACGCTCGCCTCGATCACGTCGTCGTTCACCTTGGTTTTGTTCATTTTGACCGGGATTACCGCATGGGGATGGACCATGGCTTCGATCCGCCGGATCACCGCCTTTGCCATGATTACCACCCGGTCCGTCTTGATGCCGCCCGACGTGGACCCGGCGCAGGCACACTGGAGCGTGAAAAAGATCAGGATAAGCTGGGCCAGGGGCGGCCAGATGGAGCTGTCCGTGGTGGCGAAACCGGTGGACGTCCCAATGGACGCCACCTGAAACGCGGCATAGCGGAAGGCGTCCCCCCAGCCGGTGAAGTTCTTTCCGTGGATGTTGATGGCGACGAAGGTCGTCCCGATCGCCATGGCGATCAGATAGTACTGCGCCACGGTCGACCGCCAGATGTCACCGCGCTTTTTGGAAATCGCCATGAAAAGAAGCCCGAAGTGCATTCCTGAGAGCACCATGAACAGGATGATCACCAGTTCCACGGGGATGCTATGGTAATAGGCGACGCTCGCATTCTTGGGCGAGAATCCTCCCGTGGCGATGGTCGCGAAGGAGTGGGTGAGGGCATCGAACAGATTCATCCCGCACAGGAGCAGCAGTATGGTTTCCGCGAGGGTGAGAGCCAGGTAGGTGTAGAGCAGTATCTTGAGCACCGTCTTGGTGCGGTAGTTGAAATTGTCGGCGGCCAGCGGCGAAATTTCCGAACGGTAGAGCACCATTCCCGCCTGGCCCATGCCGGGGAGCACCGAGAGGGCGAAAATGATGATGCCGATCCCCCCGATCCAGTGGGTGGCCGACCTCCAGAAGAGCAGGCTCATGGGAAGGGCCTCAATGTCGGCCAGGATGGTCGAACCCGTGGTGGTGAATCCGGAAACGCTTTCGAACCAGGCATTGACGAAGGTGAATTCGCCTCCCCACAGCACGTAGGGCATTACCCCGACCAGACACGTGAGGACCCAGCCGCCGGTGACGATGAGGAACCCTTCGCGGTTGGTGATGGGTTCTCCCGCGGGAACGAACAGCAGAATGAAGATGCCGAAGAAAGCGGTGACGATCCCGCTGTAGAGCAGCGGCAGCAGACCGGAGTCCCGGTAAACCAGCGAGACCAGCGCGGAGAGGAGCAGGAACGCGGCGCACATCAGCAGGGTATAGCTGATGTAACGGAAGACGACGTGCGGTCTCATTGCTTGTCCTCGTACCTCAGGATATGAGCGAAAAGCTGCTGGAGCGAACTGAACAATCGATACAATTCGTCCGACGTCTCAACGTGGAAGTCGGGAGGTTCCCTGGTCGTCAGGAACCGCTCGATGCCCTTGGTGATCCTGATGATGGGTCCCACCACGTAGTGGTTGATGAAGTAGTTGAACACCAGGGCGAAGAGGAAGGAGGCGATGACGGCCACGATACCGGGCATGATCACCCGCTGGGCTCGCGCCTTCAGGCCGGAAGCGGTTTTGTACATGGTTTCGTCGTTGACCGCCATGAGGGACGCGACCGACGCCTTTACTTCCGCGAAGGCCCCGTGGACCTCCTCGAAATACCACTTCAGGTTGCCTTCCCGGTTCGTGCCCACGATTGGCCGCTCCCACAGGTCCTTGTATGTCTTGTATTTCCGTTCGATGTCGGAGATGAAATTTTCTTCTCCCGGAATGGTGATGTTGTTCCTGGCCGTCTCAAAGGCACTGAGGAAAGCCGCATCTGCGGCCTCGATGATTTTTCTTCCCTCGGTCCACTGCCCGAACAGCAGCAGGAGGATGGCGCTGTCCTCGCGCTCCAGCGACTCGGTCATCTGTTTTGCCGCATTGATGCTCCGGTAATTTTCATGGAGCATGGTCTGAACCGAACTCCCCACGAACCGCAGTTCATAGATGGACCAGGCACCCGCAATGAACAGCATCAACGTCAGGATCAAAAAACCGGATAAAATTTTCAGCCTCAGTCCCATAGCTCCCTCTTCCGGCGGTCACGGTTAAAAGACCGATTGCAGTGTGGAATACGCCGTTTCAGTGCCCGTCCACTCCCCGTTACATCGCGAAGCTCACCGTTTTCCTCTTCCGGCATTCCGCAAAGTGCTTCGTCGATGCAGTGCCATGTCTCACGGAATGCTCTCTATTTCAATACTTCCTTGCCATCTCGTGCGGGCGACGTTATGCTGTTTTCGATCGCACACTAGCTCAGGATGCCGGGAGGAGGACGGAATGTCGATTATTACCATATCGCGGGGCTCGTACAGCCGCGGCAAAGAGGTGGCGGAAAAGGTTGCGGAAAAATTGGGATATGAGTGCATATCGAGGGACATCCTTCTTGAAGCCTCGGAACGGTATAATACACCCGAGATCAAGCTGGTGCGAGCACTTCATGATCCCTGGACGTTCTTCCAACGGTTTTCGGGCGAGAAGGCGAAGTACGTGGCCTACATCCGCGCCGCGCTGCTGAGCCGCATGCGGAAGGACAATGTCGTTTACCACGGCTTGGCGGGCCACTATTTTCTGCCGGGCGTGTCGCACGTACTCAAGGTACGGATCATCGCGGACCTGGAAGATCGGATTCAGGAAGAGATGAAGCGGGAAAACATCTCGGCGGACGAGGCGCGCAGGATCCTGGAAAACGACGACGAGCAGCGGCGAAAATGGAGCGAGCAGTTTTACGGGACGGACCCCTGGGACCCGCGGCTCTATGACATGACCATGCACATCCACACGTTGCGCGTGAGCGACTCGGTGGACATTCTGGCCCATACGGTTCAACTCCCTCATTTCCGGACCACGCCCGAATCCCGCCAGATACTTGAAGACCTCTACCTGTCCGCCGTGGCGGAAGCGGCGCTGGTCGGCCAGCACCCCTACGTATCGGTGGCCGCGCATAACGGTGAGGTCATTGTGGTGGCCGAGGGGCCACTGGAAGCCACCGAAATCATCTCCCAGGAAATCAAGAAGCACATCTCGGCCCTCGACGGCGTAAAGTCGGTCCGGGTGGACGTGCAGCCCATCGGACACGAAGACTGAGTTCCCCGCGGGGCGCTCGTCTCATCCCAGTAGACGGGCGCCCTTTATCAGCAGGAATATTCCGGCTTCGCATGCCAGAAGTATGATCGTACGCCGGACGACCCCCTCGAAGGTCGCGGCCTTGCGCACGCAGAAGTACAGAGCCCCCAGCCAGTAGAAAAAGATGAACGACGCCTGGGAATTCCGGGCCAAGGGCGCCACGATCAGGTGAAGACCGACTGCCGGCGCCACGGCCAGCAGTCCGGCCAGACCCCACATCCACAAGGGCAGGTCGCTGATGGCGCCCGCCATGCTTTTCATCTGACTCCCGGATTCCTCACGCCTGTCTCGATCTTCCGCCACGTTGTTTCCCTCACCCGCGATAGATGTTGATGTGCGGACGGTTATCGGATATCCACTCGTCGAATCTTCTCCTCAGCCACCGCTTGAACGCGTTGCGCGTGGGCGGCACCAGCAGGAGTACTCCGCATGCGTCGGTGATGAAGCCGGGAGTCAGGAGCATCACGCCCGCCACCAGAATGATGGCCGCGTCCATGAGTTCCTCGGCGGGCATCTCCCCGCGGTTGAGCGCTTCCCGTACCTTGAGCATGGTGAGAAACCCCTGGTGCCTGGCCAGGGCCGCACCCAGGACCCCCGTGAGGATCACCACGAGGAGCGTATTGAAGATGCCGATGTTGCTTCCCACTTTGATGAGAAGGGCGATTTCAAGGAAAGGTATGATCGTGAACGCCAGAAATAATTTCCATATCATGCTTGTGCCCGGCGCCTCCTTCGAATCGGATTTCGTTCTATTACTGTTTACCATTCCCGTGCCGGTATGCAAGGACACGCGAGAAAAAGCCGTTTCCAGATACCGTGCTTCATGCTACCCTTGTTTGATGCTGCTGTTGAGCGCAACTGTCCATTGAACGGAAACGACGACGCCATGGAAGAAAAAGAAGTATCACCCGGGAAAGGGCACGCGAGCACGAAGACACTGCCGCTCGCCAGTTGGAGCATGGGGACGCTGTTTCTCATCGCATTGCTCGTTGCCTCCATCTACCTTGCGTATCTGGTCCTGTCGGAATATCTCAACACCATCATCCTGGCAATCGTGCTTTCGCTCATGTTTGCACCCGTGCACCGCTGGATACAGGGGCGAATCGGACTCCATCGACGCACGCTCGCCGCGCTGTGTTCCTGTACCATTATCGTGTTTCTCTTTATCGTTCCGCTCTTCTTCATCACCGGATCGCTCATCAACCAGGGCATCGATTCGTTCAACGCCATTCAGGGCTGGGTGCAGGCCGGAGGGCTGGAGAGGGCGTTGCAGCTCGATCTCGTGGTGAGCGCCAAGCAGCACCTGGACAAGTATCTCGCTTTTGTGGATCTCTCCAAATTCGATCTCAAAACTGCCATCATGGATGCGTCCAAACAGACGGGACAGTTCCTTCTGGCCAGGAGTTCCCATTTCGTCTCCAACCTGACCGATATCGTCATAAAGTTTTTCCTCACAATATTCATACTCTTTTTTCTGCTGAAAGACGGGAAAACCATGGCCGCGCGGGTGGTGTATCTCACTCCGTTGAGCCGTTCCCAGCTCAACCGGTTGAACAGCCAGGTGCTGCGCATCACTCGGTTGGTGCTCATGGGGACACTGATTACCGCATTGGCGCAAGGGGTCGCCGGAGGAATCGCCCTGGCGATCGTGGGCCTCCCCGGCCTGTTCTGGGGCACCATGCTGGCGTTCGCCTCCCTCGTTCCCATCGTGGGCACCGCGCTCATCTGGATACCGGTTGCCATCTACCTGGGTTTCAGCGGGGACTGGGGGTATCTCGTTTTTTATGTTCTCTGGAACGTGTTGGTGGTGGGGTCCATCGACAATTTCCTCCGCCCCTACCTCATGGGCGGCGAAATGGGCATGTCCCCCATGCTCCTGCTGCTGGCCATCCTCGGCGGGCTGAAGGTATTCGGGTTCATCGGCCTGCTCTACGGTCCCCTCATTTTTGGGGTGTGCGGCGTGCTTCTCTATTTGTACCAGTTGGAAAACGAGCCCTACCTGAATCAATTGATGGAGCAGTAGCATCGATGCGCGATGACGAACGAAACAAAAGGGAAAAGGACAGCCGCAGGGCTTCGGCCATGGTTCGGCTGCTGGTGCTGTCGGCCGTGTGGTTGGCGCTTTGCAGTGCCACCGCGGCGGCCGCGGATGAGATCGTTCTTCCCCCCTACGATCCCGGTCCCCATGCCCAGTGGAAACAGAAGTCGTTCAAGGGGGAGAACGTCTACACGGTGGTGACGGAGAACGGAAATCGCGTCCTGAAGGCGGAGAGCCGGGGGACGGCAAGTGCGCTCTACTGCGAAGTCAGCTTCGACGTGAAGGAATTTCCCATTCTGGAGTGGTCCTGGAAGATTTCCTCCGTGCTGGAAAAGGGCGACGCTCACACCAAGGAGGGCGACGACTACGCGGCCCGCGTCTATGTGGTGTTTCCCTCGGTCTTTTTCTGGCGCACCAAGGCGGTGAATTACATGTGGGCCAACCGGCTGCCGGTCGGGGAGATCGTCCCCAACGCCTTCACCTCCAACGCCAGGATGATCGCGGTGCGGAGCGGCAATGCGGAGGCCGGACGCTGGGTGAACGAACGGCGAAACGTGTATGAGGACTACCGGCGGGCGTTCGGCGAAGACCCGCCCGAAGCGGGCGGCGTGGCGGTGATGACCGACACCGACAACACCGGCGGATCGGCCGTCGCCTGGTACGGTCCCATCCACATACGGCGGAAGTGAGGATACGGGTGGCGAGGAGAAGAACACAGACGGGGAACAGTGAACCGCCCCGATTGCTTTTTGCGGACGACCACGGCAACATCTATGATCATCCCACCCTGCTCATGGCCGGGTTCGACGGGACCCGGAACGTCGTTCCCGCCATCGACGACCTGATCGTATTGCCGGAGATGAGCCGCCTCTTCTTCCTCCCCGACTGCGCGCCGGTGGGATACGACGCCCGGGCCAAACGGTTCGTCACCCTCACCCGCACCCGGATCGACGGCAGAAACCTGCGGTGCCACGGAGTGGCCGCTTTCATGGAGCCGGGCTATGCCCGCAGTCTGCTTCCCGCGGCCCGCTGGGACAAGAAGAACTACACCCTTCCCATGTGGGCCTATACGGCGGTGGGGTTCGGCGACGACCGCTACGTCTCCTGCGGCTTTCAGGTGGAAAACAACCCCACCTGGGACCCCAAGAATTACGACGACCGTATCCTCCCCCCCGCCGTGGACGAACTGCTCAAGCGCTACCCCGAAAACCGGTTGGCCCGGCACCTGGCCGACTGCGCCACGCTCAACCACTGCTTCGCGGCCAAGAACCTTTTCTGGCGCCGTTGGGAAGCGCCCCTGCCGGTGAGCCGGGCCTGCAACGCCGGTTGCCTTGGTTGCATCAGCCATCAGCAACCGGGGACGTGCGAAGCTTCGCACCAGCGTATCGCTTTTACCCCCACGGTGCGGGAAATCACGGAACTGGCCGTGGACCACCTGGAAACGGCGGCGGGGCCCATCGTGAGTTTCGGGCAGGGATGCGAAGGGGAACCGCTCACCGAGGGGGAACTCATTGCCGAAAGCGTGGCCGAAATGCGCCGCAGGACGTCCAAGGGATCCATCAATCTCAACACCAACGGCAGTATGACCGACCGGGTGATGAATATCGTGGATGCCGGGCTGGACTGCATCCGCGTCAGCATGAACAGCGCCCGCCCGGACCTCTACCGCGCCTACTACCGCCCCCAGGGCTTCGATTTCGACGACATGGTGCGCACTATCGCCGGGTGCGTGAACCGGGGCGTCTACACCATGATCAATTACCTCATCTTCCCCGGAGTGACCGATCAGGAAGACGAAGTAAACGCGCTGATCGACCTCATACGACAGACCGGCGTCAATTTCGTCCACTTCAAGAATCTCTGCATCGATCCGGGGTTGTACCTCTCCTCCATGGAGCCGCGCGGTACGTCCCCGATCATGGGAATCCGCCGTGTGGCCCAAACGCTCAAAGAGACGTTCCCTCACCTGGAGATCGGCTATTTCAACCAGCCCGGGTTCAAAGTGAGAAAAAAGTAATGGGCACCGTAGGCGCGGGAATCAGCGTTCCGTAACCACGGTACGGCTTTTTTTAGCGGTCACGTGGTTCACGGCCGACGCAGCCAGGTAGGCACGCGTGTTCGATCACCCTCGGTGCCGCTCACCTTTCCGTCCTGGAAATAGACCACATAAACGGGTATCCACGCGGGATGATCGTAGTCCCATACGCCCAGTTCGTAGGTCCACGCTTCCTGTCCGGGACGGCCGGGGGTGACGTCGGTGGGTTTGCCCAATGCCGCCTTCACCATCTCCGGGGTCATGCCGGGGGTCACCACCCGCTCGGCCACATGGCGAACGGTGGATTCGTCCCACTCGGGATGAGCGGACCGGAGGACGGCGTCACGCGTAGCCACGGTCGCGCAGCCCATGACCAGAAGGGTGGAGAGGAAAATCACGGCGATCCGAAAGAACGCACGGTACATGACGTTCACCTCTTTCTTATCACAATAATCATAAAGAGGCCCGGTTGTGGAGGCTGTCCGTTGCACGGGCGGCGTATTGCAATGCGCCCCCGCCATGTCTCCCGAAATTTCCTGAAAAACCTTCACGGGAACGAAACTATGCCCCTCCAGGAGGAGATTCGTCATCGGCGCTTGCGCGTGCATCGCAAAACATTCAATGGTATGAAATCTTCATCACACTATCAAAACGGGCGGTCGCCATGATTTTTCTCTCCCTTTTCCTCACGTCGTTCACCCTGGGGTTCTCCGGAGCCATCATGCCCGGACCGGTCTTCACCGTGACGGTCAACGAGGCCGCCAAACGCGGATTTATGGCCGGTCCCCTTGTCGTGGCGGGTCATGCGGTGCTGGAATTGGCGCTGGTGGCCGCGCTGCTGCTGGGGCTGCGCCCCCTGATCCGGAACGATGCGGTGGTGGCCTCCATAAGCATGACGGGAGCGGCGATCCTGCTCTTCATGGCCGTGTCAATGTTTCGTTCGGTCAAAACCATTTCCCTCGATCTGAGCCTTTCCGGGCGGAAGAAGAGCATGCATCCCGTGGCCGCAGGGCTTCTCACCAGCGCGGCCAACCCGTACTGGAGCGTCTGGTGGGCTACCATCGGCGCGGGCTATCTGATAATGGCCTCGGAACACGGCATGCTGGGGGTCGCTTCCTTCTACACGGGACACATTCTCTCGGATTTCACCTGGTTTTCCCTGGTATCGGCCATGGTGTCGGGGGGACGGCGTTTCTTCACGGATCGCATCTACCGCATCATCACCGGGGGATGCGCCGTGGGCCTCGTGCTGCTGTCCGTATACTTTTTCGTTTTCGGCCTGCGGCATTTGCCGGCGCTTTTCCGGTGAGTCCGAAAACGTGGGAGAGGGACGAACCAATGGAACGGGGAAGCGCGCGGCCCGGAACGCCGGGTGATGGACAATCGAGGGGGACGGACTCCTTGCCAGAACACGGCCCGGCCCCGGGTACCCCGGTCGAGCACCCTTCCTTCGGCCGGGCGGTCCTTTTCTGGCTCAAGCTGGGGCTCATCAGTTTCGGCGGACCGGCGGGCCAGATTTCCATCATGCACCGGGAACTGGTGGAACAGCGGCGGTGGGTGAGCGACGAGCGGTTCTTCAATGCCCTCAACTACTGCATGCTGCTGCCCGGTCCCGAGGCCCAGCAACTGGCCACGTACATCGGCTGGCTGCTGCATCGCCTTCCGGGCGGCGTTGCGGCCGGTGCATTGTTCGTTATCCCTTCCGTTTTCGTCCTGTTGGCGTTGAGCTACGTGTACGCGGCGTTCGGCGACGTTTCATGGGTATCGTCGGCTTTCGCGGGGCTCAAACCCGTGGTCGTGGCGGTGGTGGCGGGAGCGGTGATCACCATCGGCAGGAAGGTGCTCAAGAATCCCGCCATGGCCGCCATCGCGGCCTCCGCCTTCATGGCCATATTCCTGCTCGGGGCGCCGTTCCCGTTCATCGTGATCGGAGCGGGCATCATCGGGTTTGCAGGGGGCATCCTGTTTCCGGGGACGTTTCACATCCTGAGGGGAAAGGGGGGAGCCGAGCAGGAAGGCGGGTACGTGACGATCTGCGATGAGCCCGCTGTCTGCCACATCAACTTGTCGGGCAGGAGAAACGTGATGCTGTTCGCGGTGTTCGCTCTTTTGTGGGGCGCGCCTGCCGCGATGCTCGCCTTTATTCTGAATTCTTCGGTATTTCTCGATGAGGCCTTTTTCTTCACCAAGGCGGCGTTCCTCACCTTCGGGGGCGCTTATGCCGTCCTGGCCTACATCGCCCAGGCCGGAGTGGGCCATTACGGATGGCTGACCGGTGGCCAGATGATGGACGGGTTGGGGCTGGCCGAAACAACCCCCGGCCCGCTGATCATGGTGGTTCAGTTCGTGGGGTTCATGGCGGGCTGGAATCGGCCCGGCTTGTTCAGCCCTCTGACCGGAGCGGTTCTGGGGTCTTTCGTGGCCACCTATTTCACTTTTTTGCCCTGCTTTTTCTTCATCTTTCTCGGGGGGCCGTACATCGAGAAGTTCCGGGGCAATAAAAAGCTGGGCAGCGCTCTCTCGGCGATCACCGCTTCCGTGGTGGGGGTAGTACTCAATCTTGCCGTATGGTTCGGAATCAACGTGCTTTTCCCGAAACAGGAACCGTTCAACCTTTTCGGGACCCTCCTTTGCATAGCGGCATTTGTTGCCATCCAGGTGGGGAAAGCGGGAATCATTCCGGTGCTGTCGGCGGGCGCGGCAGTCGGGGTGATCCGCCACGCCCTGATGCCCTGAACGCACCATCGACGTACTACCAGGCAATGACGGGCCGCTTGTCTCCCTCCATTCCCGCCACCCTGCCGTCTTTGAAGTACACGGTATAAACGGGCACCCATAGAGGGGACCAGCCCACCATTTCCTCTTTGTAGTACACCCAGGCAACCATGCCCGTGCGCTGGTCGTCCATCGTTTCGCCTTCCCTTCCCAACGCCTCTTTCACCATTTCCATGGTCATCCCCGGCGCCACGACACGGGCCGCGACCCTGTCGACGTCGCTTTTGTCCCAGTCGGGATGAGCCGCGCCGATGCGCGCGAGCCGCTGTTCATACGTGGCGCAGCCCGCGAGAGCGAAAACGAGCGCGGCACAAACAAAGAGGAACGCCCAACGGTCCGTATTGCACGAAAAGCGGCTTCGCATCTTCATCCTCCCCATGTCCGTCATCTGGCGACCGATGTTTTTTGTCGAAGTCTTTGTTCAGTATACCCCGTTTTGGCCACCAGCGGGATGAGCAGGTCCGGCGGTCGCAGGAAACCACGTCGGCCCCCAGTTCCACCGCCTTGCGGAACCGCGGGACCAGGTCCTTGACGCCGTAGAGGAAGGTATGTATCTCGACCCCGGCTTCCCGCGCCTCGGCGAAACCGAACCGGGGAAGATGCCATTCGGGGGCGAAAAGCACGTCCACTTCCGAGCCGAGCAGTCCCAGATCGATGGCGGCCTGCAGGGAGGCCAGGGAATTTTCCGGCCGGTGAAGGTGATGGCCTCGGCGTGCGAAGACGCGGGTGTGGATTTCGTGCGTTGCGGCCCGGCCGTCCGGAGCGAGCAGGAGCAGGCAGAGCAGGATGGCGACGGCCAGGGGGAGGATTCTCTTCAGCATGGCGAGGGGGCTCCATGAATGGCGGCAAGGTGCGCGGTACGGTTTTTCCTTGCAAAAAGTCCTGTTTCCGCTCCGGGTTCGGAGTTTCCTTGAACAAGGGCTGCCGATGGTGATAGCAGGAAGTGAAGGGAAAACCAAGTTCCCGCCGCTTTGATTTCGACGGACGGCCGGGGAGAAAGGATTGCCATGAAAGCCGCCGTACTGCTCGTTCCCTACGGGTCCACGGTGGAGGAAGCCCGACGCGCCTACGACGCCGTGGAGCGCAGGGTGTCGGAAGCCTTCCCCGGCCTGCCGATCCGCCGCGCCTACAGCTCCGACAGAGTGCGCCGCATCCTCCGTGAGCGGGGAACGATGGTGGATTCGGTGGAGGAGGCGCTCGCGCGCATGGCGGGGGAGGGGATTACTCACGCGGCGGTGCAGTCGCTCCACGTGATCCCCGGAAAGGAATTCGACGGTCTGCGGGCGGAGGTGGACAGGGCGAAAGCGCGAGGCGCGGCCCCGGCCGGGATCGAGATCGGAACTCCCCTGCTGGCCGGTCCCGATGACGTTCGCCGGACGGCCGATGCGCTGTTGCGCTGCATACCGGCGGAGCGACGCCCCGAAGAGGGTGTGGTGTTCATGGGACACGGCACGCAGGACCACCCCGGCGGAGTGGAATACGAACGGCTTGAGGAGCAGTTGCGGCAAAGCGACTCTCTCGTGTTCGTGGGGCTGCTCGGCGGAGGGAGGACGCTCGGGGAGATTTGCGATGTTTTACGCGGCAGGGGTGTGGCTAGGGTATGGCTCATTCCCTTCATGACGGCTGCCGGGATGCACATACGGGCCGACATGGCGGGCCGCCACGGGAGTTCCTGGGCGGGTACGCTGGAAGAAGCGGGGTTCGCATGCGTGCCGGTGTTGAAAGGGGCCGCGGAATGCGACGAGGTGGCGGACATCTGGATCGATCATTTGAAATCGGCCCTGGAACGACTGGAAACGACGCGATGAAGACGGACGAGACGGAGGCGACGATGCAGGGATATGTGCAGGTATATACAGGGAACGGCAAGGGAAAAACCACGGCCGCATTGGGTCTCGCCCTGCGGGCGGCGGGTGCGGGGCTGCGGGTGTTCTTCGGCCAGTTCGCCAAGGCGGGCGACTACAGTGAAGTCGGTGCCCTGGCCCGGTTTTCCGACCTCGTTACGGTGGAACAGTTCGGCAGCGGCGGCTGGATCAAGGGGAAGCCGGACGACGAGGCAATTGCGGCGGCGCGGAGAGGGCTGGAACGAGCGAGTGAAGCGGTGCGCTCCGGGCTCTACGACGTGGTCGTTCTGGATGAAGCCAACATCGCCACGTCGTTCGGCCTCATCGGGGTCGCGGAAGTCCTGGAATTGATGGCGATGAAACCGGTAGGGGTGGAGCTGGTTCTGACTGGGAGAGGGGCCGACGAACGGATCGTCGAGCGGGCGGACCTGGTCACCGAAATGAAAGAGGTGAAGCACTATCTGAGCCGGGGCGTTCGGGCGCGGGAAGGGATCGAGAAGTGACCGTTGCCGTCCGCCCCGGAAGGCGTAAGGCGCGCAGCGTGAAGCCGACGGCCGGCCCGTTGCACCGGGTCGGCGGGAGAAAGTCGTAGGGATTAGAAAACAGTTCGGACAGTAACCGACAATCGAATAAGGTTAAATCCTAGGGAAATTCAAGGCAAAACCGCAGAGGAAGAGCCACTATGTCGGTAAATAGACTGGATTGTCGGAAAGATTTACAGTGAGCCTCCCCGTGCGCGACACTCCCAACTCTTTGATATTAATCGCTCATCTCTCCCCCGTCGTCTTTGACCTGAGGACTTTCTACGGGTTAAGAGGTAGATTTATCAGGATTAATCCTGTCGGGAAGATTTACAATCGACGGATCGAGAAGCAATGCCTCCGGGCACCAAAGTCTTTCTAACATTGCATAACTATTAGCAAAAACAGTAGTCCCTCTCGTATGGCAAGAGATATGCATGGAGATGGCTGAAATGCTCGCAACCAAAGAGGGAGGAAAAGGGATGAGAAAGTTTATTTACATGACGCTGTGCGTGGGGCTGGTGTTCGGCTTGGTCGGCATGGCTTCGGCAGCCGAGATGATCGAGCTGGGAGGCGGTTCGTCCATTGCGCTCGGCTATGGCACGGACAGCGGGCTCACGCTGAATTGGACGATCAATCCGGCGCTCAACGGATACGCCCAGTCTCTTGAAGTCGGGGGGTCGTTCAATATTCTTTTCGCCACGGTCTGGACCGAAGAGGACTGGATCAACGCCGACGACACCGTTGTCGCGCCCCTGACCGCGACGCTCGACTTCGAAGCGCCGGACGTCGATGCGAATGTTCCCGGCGGCGTGCAGGGATACTCGCAGCCTCTGGTTCTTATGGGTGGTTTTATCACCATCGCCGATTTCACGCAGGGATGGAACCTCACCTGGACCGACCCGGTAACCGTACCCTTCGGCAACGGCGGCAGTCTTCTGGTCGATTTGAGCAATGCTACCTTCTCGCAGGGGTTTTGGATGGGTCCCGACGGCAATTATTCCAACGGCGCCCAAATATGGGCTACCGTGACGCTTGACAGCGCTCCGGTGCCCAACGCGGTTCCCGAACCGTCCACCATGCTGCTCCTCGGTGCCGGGTTGCTGGGAATGGTGGCCTACGGCCGGAAACGGATGAAGAAGTAAGCTTCACCCGATCGTCAAACGAGAAAACACAAGGTGGTCCCGAAAGGGTCCGCCTTTTTTCGTTTTCTCCGCCGCAACAATAATCGTCCGGCTCACGTACCCGAGCCGCGTGCCTTGCGATGCATATCTTCCGAACGCACTCGGCGCCGCCATGGTATGATAATCCGGACGTTGGAGTCGTGAATCCGTACGGCGGGAAAAACAGGGGAGGCGGCCATGGGAAAACATCTCGTGCTCGTGGGCGGCGGCCACGCGCATCTGAACACGCTTCTGCGGCTGGAGGAAATCCTCACCGGCGGTCACCGGGCCACGCTCGTTTCCCCCTCCCCCAGCCATTACTATTCGGGCATGGGCCCGGGTATGCTTTCCGGGTTGTATCGCGCCCGTGAACTCCGGTTCAACGTAGCGCGCATGGCAACCGACCGGGGAGCCCGATTTCTGCGGGGGTCGGCGATGCACGTGAATCCCGGCCGAAACCT
This sequence comes from uncultured delta proteobacterium, assembly GCA_963826125.1. Classification (GTDB taxonomy): domain Bacteria; phylum Desulfobacterota; class Desulfarculia; order JACQYL01; family CAWGVV01; genus CAWGVV01. The sequence continues at coordinate 1,695,600 of CAWGVV010000002.1, forward strand.
GCTGGTACTGGATTCGGGCCTTGAAGTGGAATACGACGCGATTTCCTTCAACATCGGCAGCACCGTGGTCCCAACGCAAGGGGAATCGCAGTCCGAAACCGTTTTTCCGGTGAAGCCCATCCAGAATTTCCTTCGCGCCCGCGAGGCGCTGCTCGGCCGCTTTGCGTCCGGGCCGGTCAAGCTCCTGGTGGCCGGGGGCGGCATCGCCGCCCTGGAAGTGGCGGGCAACCTCCGGCGTCTGGCAAAAGACAACAACGGAGAGGCGGCGATAACCATAGCGGCGGGAAAGACGTTCCTCTCCGCGGTGCCGGAAACCGTCCGCCGGTCGGCCATGGCGTCGCTGCGGGGGAGAGACGTCGAGGTGTTGGAGGGGGTGTACGTCCAACGTTTTTCCGAAAACGAAGCGTTGCTCGACGACGGGAGGTCGCTCTCCTTCGACTTCGCATTTTCCGCCACCGGAGTGAAGCCGCCGGACCTGTTCCGGAAATCCGGGATGGTCGTGGCGGAGGACGGAGGGCTCCCGGTGAACGAGCACCTGCAGAACAACCGGTATCCCATGCTGTTCGGAGGGGGAGACTGCGTGACGTTCGGTAAGCAGCCACTGAGCAGATCGGGCGTGCACGCCGTCAAGGAGGGCGAGGTGCTCTTTCGTAATCTGACGGCGGCGATACGGGGCGGGAAGTTGTCCCGGTACAAGCCCCGGGAAACGTATCTGCGCATCGCCAACCTGGGTGACGGCCGGGGGATCGCCTGGCGGGGCTCCTTTTCGTGGTACGGAAGGAGCGCCATGTTCCTCAAGGATTACATCGACCGGCGGTTCATGCGGAAGTTCCAGGTGTCGGGAGAGGAGAACGAGGACCTTCCGGAAGAGGAAAACGGCGGCGCACCCGCCTGACCCGACAAAAGTGCAATTCTTCGCTCAAGTTCCCTCGGTTCGTTCCGATAAAAGTGTAGAGAGAAGGAATGCGACGAATGAACGGGAACCTGCCTCGCAATACAGTAAATGCCATTCTGCGCATTAGGAAAGAGCTGAAGGAATCCTCCCGTTCCGAAGCCGATCCCTGCCCTACGACCGAAAAACCCATCCCCGAAAAAGAGCCGATCCGACCGTTGCCGAAAAGAAGCTGAAGATAGTCCGCGTTCATCTATCCCCCGTGTGCCGTTCTTCCGCCCCGCGGAAACAGAACCGATTTTTATGGGCGCGCCATCTCCCCACCGTACGATTGTTCCGGTGTGCTCAAGTTATTCCTCGTTTCGGTCGATAGTATGGTGTGACGTAAGTGAAAAATTTCCGGAAAGAACAAGACGGAACCTGAAATTCGCACGTGTGCCGAAAGGAAGAAACGTTCGCGGACGATTCTCCCTCGCCACGGAATACGCTTCACAAATACTGTTTTTCGGGTCGAGAATAATGATTTCCGGGCTATGCGGAATCCTGGTGCGTCTTATCGTCGGAGTGGCTGTGACCATGTCCGTCGTTTCGTTCGTTTTGGATGACGAGTACGTCAACATCAGCGTACTGAACCGCGCAACCCGCCCCATAGAACGGATTTCCGTGGATGACGGCCGCAACGTGCACGAACTCGCTTCCGTGAGCCCTGGGCAGCGCTCTTTCGTTCGGTTTCCCGTGGCGGCAAAAGCATCATACCGGGTACGCGTGGTGTTTACCGACGGAAAGATCCTGGAAAACTGCGGCCGGCACCTCGAAGCAGGCAGGAGATGCCTCCTTTCGGTCTATGACGGCGGGTTCGAGGATGCCGTCAAAACGTGCTCGCTATGGGAAAATCTTCTTTTCCGCTGAACTCCATCCGTGGTATTGATCCATGGCGCGCCGAAATGAGGATCGGGGGCTTCTGGGAAGGGAAGAAACGAGAATCATGAAATGTTCATAGTTTTCATGCCGAACGAACACTCCTCTCACGACAGTGTCATAGAAACGGCGTGGAATCGGTTGCGGGAGGAAAAAAACGATGCGCCGGAAGAAATTGACATGAGGATCGTGTTAGACGGTTTTCCCGGCGTCAACTTTTTTCCCGATATGCCGATAGATACCATGAACCCGGGACACTTGGAGTGCGGGGTGGGGAAATAATTGTTAAGCCCGGACCGACACAACGGGGAGAACAACGATGCGCCGGGAGTATTCCCCAGGGGAAATATCCGGGGAAGGGCCGTCAATGAAAACCCTTACGGCGCGGCGTTTCGCTCCATTGAACAGATGAGGATGCGAAGACATGGTACTCAAAGAGCTTGCTGAGAACCTGGGACTCGAGGAAGACGAGTACAAAGAACTGGTGGAACTCTTCGTGGATACTTCACGGGAGGACCTCGAAGTGCTGAATTCGGCCGTTGCGGAAGGCAATCACGGAGTAGCCATGGAGCGCGCCCATTCCATCAAGGGCGCCGCCGGCAATCTCGGTTTCATGGAGATCTACGAAACGGCCAGGGTAGTGGAAGAAAAAGGGAAAGAGAAGCGCTTCGATACCGTCGGGAGCGACCTGAAAGTGTTGACGCAGCAATTAGACACGCTTACACAAGCGTTGTGACAGTCAACGGATACCCCTTTTTCGAGGACGAAGAGGGCAATGCAAGAGCCGATGTCGAGCCGGCAGCTTCGCCGAAAGGTGCCCAAGGATCCGTTATGGAGTGCAAACCCGAAGACGGTGTAAACAAAGAACCCGTTCCGGAAGAAAGCGAAGAGCAGGGAGAAGCCGTAAGCGTCCTTGTGGCCGAAGACAACGTGGTTTCTCGAAAGCTCCTGGAAAAGGGGTTGTTGAAGGCCGGGTATGAGGTGACCTGCGCTGAAAACGGCAGGATCGCACTGGAACTGTTCAAGAAGCAGTACCGGCCCATCGTCATCACCGACTGGATGATGCCGGAGATGAACGGAGTGGACCTGTGCCAGGCCATCCGGAACCACAATTCTCCGGGCTACGTATTCATCGTTCTTCTCACGGCGCTTAATTCCACCAACGACATCATCGCCGGGCTGGAGGCCGGAGCCGACGACTACCTCACCAAGCCGTTCAATCAGGCGGAATTGTTCGCCCGCCTCAAGTGCGGCCGCAGAATCCTGAATCTCGAACGTTCGCTCAAAAAGGCCAACGAGGAAATCAAGCATCTTTCCGTCACGGACCCGCTCACCCAGACCTACAACCGCAGTTTTCTCAACGACGGCCTTCCCCAGGAGATCGCCCGCGCCCAGCGTTACAACCGGCCGCTCTCCATCATCATGTGCGACATCGACCACTTCAAGGGCATTAACGACGGGTACGGCCACGAGGCCGGCGATCTGGTGCTGAGGGAGTTCGCGGGCGTGCTCAGAGGAGCGATTCGGGGAAAAGTCGACTGGCTCGCCCGTATCGGCGGAGAGGAATTTCTCGTGGTCCTGCCGGAAAGCCATCTGCGCGGAGCGCATACGGTGGCGGAACGTCTGAGGATAAAGATTGAAACCCACCGCTTCTGCTATGGAGAGAATTCCATACGCGTTACGGCGAGCTTCGGGGTGGCCTGCTACAACCCGCTCTCCGACGGGGAAGTGGTTTCGCCGGAATACCTCATGAAGCAGGCCGACACCTGGCTTTACAAGTCGAAAGACTGCGGACGCAACCAGGTGCAGAGCACCTTCTGCCTGATTGAGACGTAGTCAACGCCCATCTCGGCGGGATTTCCCCGTCGCTGCACTTGGTCGAAACGAAAAGCGAGACGCAGGTAGGATTATTGTCATTTCGAGCGGAGCGAGAAATTTCGTTCATCCGCCGCTCGGCGATTTTCGCTATTCCGTATACCGTAGAAACGACGGAACCGTGTTCCCGCCATACTTTCGCGGGGACACGGTTTCTTTTGAGCGGAGGAGGTTCCTCAGGAACCCGCTCCGAAACATCGCCGGCCGCGGTCTCTACGGCGTGATGCGGAAGTCGTCCTTTTTTTCCGGCCGATCGGGCAGCCGCTGTCCCATGCTCGGGTAGGGGCGCGGCCCCGGACCCACGTATATCTGGCGCGGCCGGTGAATACGGGCGGCCGGATCGTTCATGCCCTCCCGCCAATGGGCGATCCATCCGGGGAGTCTCCCGATGGCGAACATCACCGTGAACATATTGGTGGGAATGCCGATGGTGCGCAGCAGGATTCCGCTGTAGAAATCCACGTTGGGATAGAGATTGTGGTCGATGAAGTACGGATCGCTCAGGGCGATTTCCTCCAGCTTGCGGGCAATGTCCAGCAGCGGGTCTCTGCGGTGGAGTTTCCGCAGCAGAATGTCCACCACGTTCTTCAGGATTTTGGCCCGCGGGTCGTAGGATTTGTACACCCGATGGCCGAAGCCCATCAGCCGGAACGAATCGTTCTTGTCCTTGGCCCTTTTCACAAAGGGGATGGGGTCTCCGCCGGCGGCGTTGATCATGGTGAGCATTTCGATGACGGCCTGATTGGCCCCTCCGTGGAGGGGGCCCCAGAGGGCGCAGATTCCGGCTGAGATGGAGGCGTAGATGTTCGCCCGCGAACTGCCGACCATGCGCACGGTGGAGGTGGAGCAATTCTGTTCGTGATCGCCGTGCAGGATGAAAAACACGTCCAGGGCGCGAACCATGTCCTGATCGATGATATAGGGGCGCACCGGGGAGTCGAACATCATGTTGAGGAAGTTGGCGCAGTAGGTGAAATCGTGCCGGGGATAGATGATGCGATGTCCACGGGTGATTTTGTAGGACATGGCGGCCATGGTCCTGACCTTGGCCAGAAGTCGGGCCACGGTGATGTTGGTCAACTCCTTGGGGTCCTCGTCTTCTTCCAGTTCCGGATAGAAACTCTGCATCGCGTTCACCATGGACGAGAGTACTCCCATGGGGTGTGCCCTGCGGGGAAAATTCTGGAAAAACCGTCGCATGTCCTCGTGGACCAGCGAGTGGTCGTTCAACGTGACCGAGAAGCGGTTGAGTTCGCGCCGGGTCGGCATGCGGCCGTTCACCAGCAGGAACGAGGTCTCGACGAAGGTGGAGTTTTCGGCAAGTTCCTCCACCGGAATGCCGCGATAACGAAGGACGCCTTCCTCCCCGTTGACGAAGGTAATGCCGCTCGTGCAGCTCCCGGTATTGGTGTAGCCCGGGTCCATGGTGACGTACCCGGTGTCCTTGCGAAGGGAGGAAATGTCGATCGCCTTTTCACCCTCGGTACCGACGACGATAGGGAGTTTGTAGGTTTTTCCCTCCAGTGTAAGTGTCGCGAACTGTTCCATGGCAGGACCTCGTGGTTCATTGAACGTAGACATATCCTTCAACCGTACCCCATATCGCCTCGAATGGCAAAGCAAAAAGATCGACATGGGGGGCGGGGGCGAACCGGGGAGGCCGCGGGTCGGGGGATTTCGGAGGGAAAAACCCTCCGGGACGCGAGTATCCCGGAATAAAACCCTCTCCCGGAAGGAGGACGCAGCCTCGCTCCCGGAGGCGAGCCGGCGTGGGCGCCGTCCTTCACCCGGGATATTCAGATGCGGTCGTAGCGGTGGCTCATCCCGTCGATGAGGGAAACCACCTCCTGGGCGATGTTGGTCGCATGGTCGGCGATCCGTTCCAGGTGGCGGGAAATGAGGAAAAAGTTGATGAGGTATCCCACGTGGTTCGGATAACGGGCAATGGTGCTCTTCACCTTGTCGTAGATGTCGCCCTTGATGGCGTCCACTTCATCGTCGAGTTCGATCACCCTCCGTGCCAGAACAATGTCGGCGTTCACCAGGGAATCGAGGCTCATTTTCAACATTCTACGCGTTTTTTCAGCCATTTCGCTGTAATCGAAGGGGCACTCCACGACGTTCCGCCGCGAGATGTTGATCACCCGTTCCGAGATGTTCACCGCCTGGTCGCCGATCCGTTCGAGTTCGTTGTTGATCTTGATGACGGTGCTTATGAACCGCAGGTCCACCGCTACCGGCTGGTGAAGAGCGATCACCTTGAGGCATTCCTCTTCGATTTCCACTTCCCGGTCGTCGATTTCCCCGTCGCATTCTATCACCTGCCGCGCCAAGTCGGGGTCCCGGATTTCGATGGACTTCACCGCCATTCCCAGCCGGTCCTCCACCACTGCTCCCAGGGCCAGAATGAGTCGTTTCAAACCGACGATTTCGCGTTCCAGATGCCTACCCATCTATGTAAATCCGGTGTGAGGCCGTCACCGAGGATGCGGGTGTGATTCCGGCGTCACCGTTAGCGGTTTCGGTTTTTTTCGTTTGTGCGGCAGTGGATGATTGGAAATTCAGATCAAGGATGAAGAGTCCTTTTTCGAGCCCGGAATTCCTTCGTCGGCCTTTCCCGCCTCCGGACGCCCGACAACCCGCAGCAGCCGTATTTCGAAAGTGCTTCCTTTTCCCACTGTGCTTTGAACGCTTACTTTTCCGCCATGGGCCTGGACGATGTGCTTCACGATCGCCAACCCCAGGCCGGTCCCTCCGAATCTTCTGCTGCGGGCCTTGTCCACCCGATAGAACCTTTCGAACAGCCGCGGCAGGTGCTGTTTTTCGATGCCGCGCCCCAGGTCCTGCACCCGGATGACCACCCCGTCCTCCGAGGGCGAAGCGCTGAGAAAGATGGGCGTTCCGTCCTCGCTGTATTTGATGGCGTTGTCCAGCAGATTCACTACGGCCTGTTCGAGGAGCTGCCGGTTGATTTCCGCGTTCAGGTCTTCGGGGCAGGAGAGTTCAACCTTCATGCCCTTGGTTTCGGCGTGTGCCTGGCACACCTGAAGCGCATTGGCCAGGACGTCGCGAATGGAGGAGGTCGAAAGCTCGATTTGAGCGTTCTCCTTGTCCTGCTCGATGCGTGAGAGGTTCAGCAGGTCCTCGATGAGGATGTTCAGCCGGTCGATGTGTTTCTGAATGATGGTGAGAAACCGTTCGGCGTCGTCGGGATCGCCCATGGCCCCTTCTCGCAGCGTCTCGACGAATCCCTTGATGGCCGTGATGGGAGTCCGGATTTCGTGGGATACGTTGGCCACGAAATCCTTCCTGATCGTCTCCAGGTGGCGGAGCTGGGTCACGTCGTTGAGCACGATCACCGCGCCCATGCGGCTTCCGTCGGAGTCCCTCAGGACGGTGCCGTGGCCTTGCAGAATACGTTCGGTATCCCGCCGTACGATGATGTCGTCCTCCATCGGCTGACGGCTGGAAAGCGTGCGGGTGATGAACGCCTGCAGGTTGGGGTTGCGCACCGCCTCCTGAATGCTTTGCCCCTGCACCGCCAACGGGTCGGTTTCGAAAAGCACTCCGGCCGCGTTGTTCATGCTGATGACCCGCTCTTCATTGTCCACCGCGAGCACGGCTTCCACCATGCTGGAGAGCACGGCTTCCAATTCGTTGCGCTGGTGCATTACCGCCCTGATCCGGTCGTCGAGCTGGGCCGCCATCTGGTTCATGGTCTCCGCTAGCCCGTTGATCTCCTCGAACCGATAACGGGGCAGCCGGGTGGTGAGGTCCCCTTGGGCGAAACATTCGGCCCCCCCGCGAATCTGTTCCAGGGGGAGCGTGATCCGGCGGGCCACGAAGTAGCTGACGAAGACGACGAGCACCGCGATCGCCAGTCCTCCCAGAACGATTCTCACCCGAATTTGGTCGAATGCCTGCTCGGCGTCTCCCAGGGAGAGCGAAGCGCGAAGCGCGGCCACCGGTTTTCCGCCCAGCTCCAGGGGCACCGCCACGAACATGGTATCCGCCTGCTGGGGATAGTTGTAGCGCCTGGCGATGCCTACCCGGCCCGCCAGCGCCTGGACCACCTCGGGCAGCTGCGCGAACACGTTCCCGCCGGTTTCGGCTTCGTCCCGCCCGATGACGTCCCCCGAGGGCAGAACCAAGGTCATCCCCAAACGGGTGAGCGTTTCCTCCTCGCCGTGTAAAAGGGAACCGCCCCATTCACGGGAGCTTTGGAGAGGCGTTCCTCCGAAGAGAAGGTCGTGCTGCACCAGCCGAACACGCTGTTCCAGCCGGGCTGCCATCTCGGAGAAATAGAAATGGCGAAAGGATGCGACGGCGTACCAGGTGACGGCGAAGAGCGAGACGAGGGTAATGATCAGGTAGGAGGGGTAGAGCTGCCAGAATAGCCGTTTTCTTGCGGCCATGGCGATCTACTCCTTGAACCGGTATCCGACCCCGCGGACGGTTTCGATATAATGGCCGCACGGTCCCAGCTTTTTACGGAGTCCGACGATCTGCACATCCACCGACCTGTCGGTCACCGGATAGTCGTCTCCATGCACCGAATCCACGATCTGGGTTCGGGTAAACACCCAGCCCGGCCTTCTCGAGAGAAAGTAGAGCACCCGGAATTCGGTGTGGGTGAGGTTCACGTGTTCGTTCTGCACCATCACCTCATGCCGGCCGGGATGAATCATGAGATCGTGAATTTTGATGACCGCCCCCTCCTCCTGCTCCCCCCTGCTTCTGCGGCGGAGCACGGTCTTCACCCGCGCGATGAGCACCCGTGGGCTGAAGGGTTTGGTGATGTAATCGTCGGCGCCCAGTTCCAGGCCGGTGACGATATCCGGCTCCTCTCCCTTGGCCGTGAGCATCACGATGGGGACGTTTTCCGTTTTGGGGTCGTTCTTGAGCAGCTTGGTGACGTCGAGGCCGTCCACTCCGGGCAGCATGAGGTCCAGCACGATCAGATCCGGTACTTCGGTTCTTGCCGCCCGCAACGCTTCCTCGCCGGTCGCCACACAGGTCACCTGATAGCCCTCCCTGAGGAGGTTATACCGCACGAGTTCCAGAATGTCCTCTTCATCATCCACCACGAGAATGCGTTCTTTCGCCATGTTTCCAATTCCCAACGTTTCTGATGTGTTGGGTGGACTTTGGGAGTCGGATGTTAGGAGACCGTGAGGGCGCCATCAATATTCAGTGTAAAGAACATCCGTGCTTCGCCCGTTTCTCCCGGTTTTTCTCCGCAACACGCGGCCGCTCCCTCAAACCGCGGACCGCAACGGTCGTGCAACGGATCGTCCCCTGAGGCGGATCTCCTAGCGAACTCCTAACCCCACGTTCATTTCCCGCTTACGTTCGTCGTCATAGTATTCGCTCGATCGCGCTCCCCCTGCGGCGCTGCGACCCACCGTACACGGGTTTGCTTTTCCCGCCTACGGTCACGGAGCGAGCGCGGGTCCGGAAAGGCCCGGCCGGACTCCAGCCATAGGATACACCCTGTTCGTCCACGTCTCAAATGATTCTCCGTTGAGATGTCTGGGATTGACACTCGGGCGTCCGTCCGAACGGCGAATGGGGAGTAAACCGTCACAAGGAGAAGGAAAAGAGAAGGAGAAAAGAGGAATGAAGAGGGTTATCGCAATTGTGCTCTGTTCGGCGCTGTTGGCCCTGACGAGCGTCGGCATGGTTTGGGCGGATTCAAAAACTGGGGCCAGCGACATCGATGTTCTCCTCAAGAAGTTGGTGGAGAAGAAGGTTCTCACCACCGAGGAAGCGGAAGCCGTTAAAAAGGAAACCACCGCCGAAGTAAAAAAGTCGGTAAAAGAAGGCAAGCACGCGTGGCTGCCCAAATGGGTGGGAAAAACGACGATCAAGGGCGACATGCGTCTGCGTTACCAGGGCCAGTGGCAGGATGACAAGAGCCCGGAAGACCGTAACAGGGGAAGAATACGGTTCCGTCTGGGTATCGAAAGCGAAGTCACCGACAACGTGAAGGTCGGCGCGAGACTGGCCAGTGGCGCCAGCGACCCCCGTTCCACCAACCAGACACTGGAAAACTTCTTCGACACGCCCGACATCCGCCTCGACATGGCGTGGGCCGAGTTCAAACTGGTCGACGGCCTGACCCTGGTCGGTGGGAAGTTCAAGAACTACGTGTGGGAACCCGGCGATCTTATGTGGGACGGCGACATCAACCCCGAAGGCGCCATGGCGGTCATCAATTTCGACCCCTTCTTCGCCAACGTAGGCTTCTGGATATTGGATGAGTACAGCAACTCGAGTAAAGATCCCTTCATGGTTCCCATCCAGGCGGGCGTGAAGTACAAATTCGGAGAGTTCGATTTCAAAGTGGCCGGTACGTATTACTACTTCGGCGACTCTAAAAATCTGGTGCCGGAATACTCCGCGGGAACCAACACCCGGAATCCGGACAGCGATACTCTCAAGTACGAATTCGACTCTCTGGCGGGCAGCGCCGAAATCGGTTTCGGCGGCCTCGGCTTCGTTCAGCGGATCGCCTTGTTCGGTACTTATGTGCACAACTTCGATCCGGACGACAACAATAACGGCTGGATGGTCGGTTTGAAGTTCGGCGACAAGAAGCTCGAAAAGCTGGGCGACTGGGAATTCGTCTACAACTATCGTAACCTGGAAAAGGACGCTTGGCTCGACACCTTCCCGGATAGCGATTTCTATGACGGAAAAACCGGCGTTAAGGGACATGAAGCCATCCTGAACTTCGGTCTCACGAAGAACGTCGTGTTCGGCATCGATTACTACCATGCCGAGCAGATCGGCGGCGACGTGGACCAGGACGTCATTCAGCTCGATATCGTTACCAAGTTCTAAGCACTTGTAAGGTGCGGGCCGGCACGGGCCGCCGGTACGCCACACCGAAGAGATCAGAAGCGGCGTTTCCCGCAGGGCGTGGGGAAACGCCGTCTTTTTTCCCTTGCAGCCGAGTGAATCTTCTTGAAAATCGTTTTCTCCCATGATACGGCGAGCACTCGTTTCGAAGATTGCGTTCCCGGATCGTCCGCGGAACCGCACCTCATTCTCGACAAGGGGAAAACCGCTTTTTATCATGTTCCGTTCCCGTTCATGAAATCGTTCTATCTGTCGCTGAAATCGTTCGTTCCCTGGAAGAACGTGGAACGTCCGGTGGACTGGGCCCGGCGGTTCGGCCGCAGCGCACCTCTTTACGTCGAGATAGGGTTCGGCAACGGCGAATTCCTCGCGCGAAACGCCCTCGAAACTCCCCGCGCGGATTTCATCGGGATCGAACTGGAGTGGCCGTCCGTCAAGCGGGGGTTGCGCCGAATCGCCCAAACGGGCGCCGGGAACGTGCGGGTGTTGCAGGTCAATGCCCGTCTGGCGCTGGAACGGTTGATCGCGCCGAAAACCATCGGGTTTGCCTACGCTTTGTTTCCCCCGCCGTGGCCCAAGGAGAAACACGAACGTTTCCGGCTCTTTTCCCACGATTTTCTCCTGCTCCTGAACAGCAGGCTCGTGGACGGCGGAAGCGCGAGGATCGTCACCGACGACCGCGCATACGCCGACTGGGTGCTGGGACAGGTGGATGGGACCGGTTTCGACGGGCGGTTGAAGACCGTTTCACCGGGGGTGGACACCAAATACGAGCGAAAGTGGAGAGGGGAAGGCAGGGAGGATTTCTTCGAACTGTCGTTGACCAAGGAAAACCACGTGGCCGTTCCGCTCAAGGAGGATGTGCAGGTGAACACTCATCGCATTCCGCATTTCGATCCCGCCCGCTTCCGGCCGAAAAGCCAGAGCGGCCCGGTGAGCGTAATTTTCCGGGATCTGGTGTACGATCCGCAGCTGAAGAAGGGGTTGTGTCAGGTAGTGGCCGCCGAAGACGGCCTGGTGCAGCACCTTTTCGTCGAGATTTCCTGGACCGGCGAGGATTGGCACATCAAGCCGAGTTCCGCCTGCGCCATCATCCCCACGGTGGGCATCCAGCGGGCGCTGGACCTGGTCTTCGAAGCCGCCGGAGAGTAGCGTCTCCGCCTGAGAAGATGACGGGTTTCGTTCCGCTCCATCAATATCTGCTCGGCACACCATTCCCTGCGCGCGTTTTTCTCTCGTTGTATCGGAACGATCCGACCGGCGCAGCCGTTTGGCGTGCCCGTGAACGTTTGCGATTTCCCCGTAGGGGCGGGTTTGAAACCCGCCCCTACCGCGTCTCTTCATAAAAAAGGGCGGGGTTAAAAACCCGCCCCGAGAATACCCGCCGTTTCAATCGTCGCTCCGGTGGAGAAAAGCCCGTCCCCGAGATCCTTGAAGGAAGCACGGGGCCGACCCGAATCATTCCCCCTTGGCGGTCTGCACTCCGATGCCCCACCGAACGAAGGTTCCCCTCACGTCCACGTGGACGAACGGCCCATGGGAAGCACTCCGCTTGTAGGCTCCGAGTCCTCCGATATACGGCTGGTACCACTCTTTCGCGGAAATCGATTCGATGATTTTGTAGAACGCCAACGCGTCCTCCTGGTTGATCTTTCCGTCGTGATTGATGTCGTCCATCACGCCGTCGCCGTCGTGATCGATGAAGATGTCCGCCGCCTCTCCGTACTGATGCCGGCTGAACTTCACGTTGCCGATGGCATGGTTGTATTCGGGCGTCCGATAGCCGCTCATGATGTAGAAGGTGTCCGCCGGGATGCCGCGTTTGTTCACTTCTTCCAGCAGCAGCTCGAGTTTGAGCACCAGCCGTTCCTGCAGCACGAGGTACCTGATGTCTCCGTTACTCTCTTGTTTGCACAGGAACTGTTTGAGCTGAAAATGGGGGGACACGTACTCTTCCCCGGTCTGTTCATCCATCTCGACGAACCCCTGGGGAGTCGCTCCGTGCAGAGGTGTCTTCCTGGGCGGGCAGCTGGGATACTTCCCGATGCGGTACCCGTTGATGCAGCTGTTTTTCATCTCTTTGTAGGGCGCCATGACGAAGGCGTTCAGGGTGATCGTCTCTCCGGACTTCACGTCGCTGACAATCACCGGGGCAAGCCTCACCCCAGCGGGTGCCCGCCACTCCCATGCCGCATCGGAAACCTGTTTGACCTTGCCGTTCTTCGCGCTGAGCGAAAATTTGCGGGAAGGGTCTTCGTGCACGGCTCGGATGGTGATTACCTGCCCCGGCAGGCAGAAAAGGGGAGTGATGCGGTAGGGGGAGGTTTCGTCCTTGTACATGACGCTGAATCCCGCCTTGTCGGGCACAAAGGAAGAGGCGGCGGCTTTTCCTGCGGCGGGGGCCGTGCCGACGTACGACAGCAGGGCGCATACCGCCATGAGAATCGTCAGGGGCCTGCATTTACGGGTTGATACCATGGGGAACTCCTTCTTCATGAATCGTCCTTGTGTCTTACCGTCCGAAACCAGTCCGGTGTGGCCTATGCGGTTGGAGGTTGCTCCCTCATTACCTTCATGAGCGCTTCGTCTCGTCCGTAAATATCGTCGCGAAAACACACCGCTCCGGAGTCGTCCGCCCAGGCGGTCCAGTAGAGGATATGGACCGGGATGCTTCGAGGCAATCGGACAATGGTGGGTTCGTCGGTTTCGATGACTTTGAGAATGTTCTCCATGGACCAGTTGTCGGGGTCCCGGAGCAGGTATTCGGCCAGTTCCAACGGCTTTTCCAGCCGGATGCAGCCGTGGCTGAAAGCCCTGCCCGTCTTGGCGAACAGCTCCTTGGCCGGCGTGTCGTGCAGATAGACGTCGAACTTGTTGGGAAACAGAAATTTCACGCGGCCCAATGAGTTGTCCGGGCCGGGGTCCTGTCGGAACCGGTAGGGGAATTGCGAAACGCGGACGGTAGCCCAATCGATGGTGGAGGGATCGACGATTTCCGGGTTCTTCCATCCCGACACGATCCTCAAGCGGTTTTTCGCGAGGTAGAAAGGGTCTTTCCGGGCTTTGGGCAGCGTTTCCATCCGGGCGATGCGCGGGGGCACGTTCCAGTAGGGATTGAATACGAGGTAGCTCAGCACGGAGGAGAAAACGGGCGTGCTCCAGTAGGGCATCCCCACCACGACGCGCATTTCCAGCCTGTTCGCCCCGTTTTCCACCACCGCCAGCTTCTGATCGGCGATGTTCACCAGGAGGTAACGATCCTCCATGGTATGGGGGAGCCAGCGCCATCGCTCCATGTTCGCGATTATCTGGTTCACCCTCGCCTCCGCCGGGACGTTGAGGGCGGCGATCGTCTTTCCGCCCGCCACGCCGTCGTGGTCCAGACCGTACCGGCGCTGGAGTTCCTTCAGGGCCGATTCGAGCCCCCGGTCGAAATAGGACGGCACCATGACGTCGGCCGGCGCGTTGCCCAGTTCGGCAAAAATCCGCATGCGCAGCGTCAATACCCGCTCGTCCGTCATTCCCGGCTTGAGTGCGGCCCCTTCCGGAACCGCAGGCCAGCCGCCGTTCTCCACGATGGCGCGGTAGCGCGGGAGCGCGTCGAGCAGCGCCCGGTAGGCAGGGTCCGCGGGACGGAGGCCGAGCAGCGACTCCTCGATCCGGTTTTCGAGGAGCGCCGAGTCGAGCACGGAGAGCAGGTCGAACTGGCGCTGCTGGGAAAACCAGGTGGATTGTATGGTCAGGGGATCGATCCTTCCCATGGAAAGGTGGCTTCCATACACCAGGAAGGCGTCGGTGAGCAGCAGGTCGATGTCGGCCAGAAGGGAGGCGGAGGCCGGAGGGTCGGTCCCGCACGTCCGGCGGAACTTTTCCATGAGGCTTTCGATAAGGTCGAGGTGATAGTCGCGCGGGTTGAGCCCCTCGCGGGACGACTGCCGAATCGCCTGCAGGAGAGTCCGGGCCTGGGGCGAAATTCCCGAGTCCCCGACCCAGGCGGGATGGTAGAGACGTTTCTCATAAAATACTGGAAGAACGGGGGAGGAGTGGCAAATTTCGCCGCCCGCCGCGATGACCGGGCACGTGCCGATCGTTTCGACTCTGGCCCGCAGGATGTTCCTCACCGCGTCGATGTCGGGACCGACGAGCGCTTGCACCGCAGGAACACTCATGACCATCCATAGGCACAGCAGCAGGGTTGCGCTTTGGCCCAATCTCCGCAAGAATCCCCCCTTCACCACAACCGATTTTGCGGACTCGAAGCACTCTACGTCGGCCGGGACGAACAACCCGACGGAACTCTCGGCACCGTCGTCGTTCACCCCCTATGGCCGTCGGGTAAACCGTCGTTATGCTATGCAGCGCCCTTCTCGCCCGTTCCCACGAGCGGAAGTTCTTGTTCGACGCTGAAGAAGACGAGATATTTCGAGCCTTCCAATTCCTCTTCGGCCGCGCCGTAGGATTTTCGCCTCAGTTCGTATAAGAGCGGCGATTCCTTTTCTTCCCTCGACTTCGTCAGATAGAACCGTTTTCCCTTGTAGCCCGGCCCTTCTTCCACGAACAGATACGCCGCGTGAGCATTTTCCAGCAGGTTCTTGCGGGTCAGTTTGTCGGGCATGATGAATGCCATTTCGCCGTTATCCGTGAAATGCGGCCGGGCAAACACCGCGACGTCCACTTTTCCGTCGCTGCCGGCAGTAGCCAGAACGCCCATTCCCTTTGTGTGCTCGAAATACGATTTCGCGTCCATTTCCGCCTCCGATGTTCCAAGAATGATTCGGCCGCCGGAAAGCGGGGCAGAATTGGCATCAGCCCCCGAAAAACATTCGTTTCCAGCGTCAACTTGAACATAACGACCTCCCCGGGCCGGTCAACCGGGCGGAGCGGTAGGGTCGTCTCCGGAAATCCCCAAGCGCCGCAAGCGCTCCTCGGACTTTTCCGTTATCGGTTGAAATGATGGAAAGGGGACGTATGCCTTCAATGAAGAAACGGCCGTACCCGATTCTTTGTACGAACGTTTCCCTATAGGGGGCCGCTAAGCGTGCTGCGCAGCCGATTGAGTCAGTGATTTCCTGACGGAACGGCGTCCGTTGGCGCGCGGTTCCACCTGAGCGTAGTCAGCCAACAGTGCCGCGTTTCTTGTCCAGTCTTCCTCTGTCTCGTGCTTCCACGTGGGCCAGATGTTACATCCGACCCACCATCGTATCTTGTGCTCGCGACAAATGAACCAATGGGTTCTGCCCACATTGAGATACCCGTCATTGCTTCCGCAATATGGGCACGCCCCCCAGTTTTTTAACTCCATGTTTGCTCCAACCGGCGTTTCTTAACGGTGAAAATCGATTATTACCCAGCAACGCGTGTGCCAACAGGCGGAAAGAGGCCGGAGGGAGGGTGGGCGCGGGATTCAGGAAAAGGGGCGGATCGGGCAAAGAGAAGGTGAGTACAAGATTTTGAACCGCACGAACGAGCATTTCCCCCAACCTGGTGAAAACACGCTTCATTGCTCTTCGAAAGGATGGTCGATTCTCTTCGGAGAATGGCGGAAGCCGTTGCGGAGAGCACTAACCGTTGAAAAAGACGGGAGAAACATTCACTATCGAAGGGAACTCGATGCCTGCCCGGTTCAAATTCTTGTCCCGGAACCGGAAGTTCGTGGGAAGAAAGTCGATCTTTCCGCCTCGCCTCCGGTTTGGCGCAATTAGCGGACGCACTCCCCCCTGACCGGTCCGAAGGAGCAATATATCGGCGAAGCAATTTCTTTCGCTACAGTTTTTCCCCCGTCTGTCGATATTAATGCATGTAGAGAGAATGGCGGTTGTAAGACGCCAAAATCCTCGGACGCCGAATCGACCGGCGAACGTTTTCGGAACGTAATGAAGAGAGTGGGGAGGATGGACATGAACGCCATGAGTAGCGAAAGAACACATGCCGGCGCCGAGGCGCATGCAGCCGAATTGGTGATGAACGAACTCGAGGGCAAGTATCTCACCTTTTCCCTGGCCAAGGAAGAATACGGCATCGGCATTTTGAAGGTCAAGGAAATCATCGGGATGATGAACGTCACCCCCGTGCCGCGGACACCCAGTTACGTGAAAGGCGTCATCAATCTTCGGGGCAAGGTGATTCCGGTTATCGACCTCCGTTCGCGCTTCGGACTTGCAACCGCCGACTACACGGACCGCACCTGTATCGTGGTGGTGGAAATCGAAACCGAAAGGAGTCAGCTCCTCATCGGTATCGTCGTGGACTCGGTGTCCGAAGTCATCAACATCAAGGGCGGCGACATCGAGCATACGCCTTCCTTCGGCACCAACGTGAACACCGATTTCATTCTGGGAATGGCCAAGCTGGAAGGATCGGTCAAGATACTCCTCGACATCGATCGCGTGCTGACCGCCAGCGAAGTGAACATGCTTCAAGCCGCCAACTGATTAGAGAGCGGCGGCAAAGTATTCGTACCGGACCATTCCGGTTCCGAAGGATAACGATGAGTTTTCCCTTCCCCGGAAACGATTCCGTTCCGGGGACCCGGCGGCACACTGTTTTGTCCCGTGGTTGACGGCCTTTTCCCGTGTGGTAAAGTAGGAGAGCCGGGCTTGCGGCAGTGGACCGGCTCGTCCGTTTTTCGTTCGACGCCGCGTAAGGTTCTTTTCCCCTGTTTGTGGTGCGGCCCAGCTGCCGGAATGTGCTTTTTTGCGAACCGTGAGGTCCTGGAATTTTGATTGACTCCGGCGCTCTCGCCTACACCAAATATCTGATCGATCCGGGCTACATCTACGTTACTGAGGAACCGACACAGATCTCGGCGGTGCTCGGTTCCTCAGTCGCCGTGTGCATCTACGACCGCAAGCGGAAAATCGGGGGCATGAACCATTTCCGCTTCCCCTCGCTTCCCCCGAAGGAAAAGCCTACCGCCCGCTTCGGAGACGTTTCCACGCACGCACTGGTGAGGATGCTGCTGAAGGAGGGATCCGTCTCAAGGAACCTGGAAGCCCAGGTTTTCGGCGGCGCGCACAATTCAGCGGTTTCCGGCCGTAACATCGGCCGGGAGAACGTCTCCGTGGCCAGGAGAATCCTGGGCGCGGAGCGGGTCCGTATCGTCGCCGAGGACGTGGAGGGAGAAAAAGGCCGCAAAATCGTCTATAACACCTCCACCAACGAGATAGCCCTGCTCAAGGTGGATCGATTGCGGCAGAGCGACTGGTTTCCGTACCGGGAAGAGGAATAACGGCCGCACGCGGCGAGCGGTATTTGATCCCGGCGCAGTTTTCTGCTACATCCCCACCGTGAAACTCGCATTTATCCGCCATCTCCACCCGTCACGCATCGACCCGAGCAGGGTAAGGTTCGCTTCCACCTTCTGCCTGGGCGGGGCGGCCCTTTTCTTTTTTCTGCTCCTGTCCCTTACGGGGGGGATGCTCATGTTTCACTACGTACCCCTGCCGAGCGGAGCGGAGGGCAGCATCACGGACATCGACAGCGCCGTCCCGTATGGGAAGCTTGTCCGCAATCTCCACTACTGGGCCGGCCAATGCATGGTGATGGCTCTCCTTTTCCATATGATCCGCGTTGTCCTCACGGGCAGCTATACTGCTCCGCGCAGGCTCAACTGGCTGGTGGGGCTCGGCCTGTTCGTGTTCACCGTCCTGACGGACTTCACCGGGTACATCCTGCGTTGGGATGCGGTGGGGCGCATGGCCGCGACGGTGGGGCTGAACCTTGTGGAGAAAGTTCCCTTCATCGGTCCGGGGCTGGCCGCCGTTGCAGCCGGCGGCGGGGCCGAGACCCAGACGGCTCTTCTCCGCTACTACGTTTTTCATTGTCTGCTCCTGCCGGGCGTCATGGCGGTGGGCGTCATGTATCATTTCTGGCGTGTTCGGGAGGACGGACGTATGCGGCCTCTGTAATCCGCGAAATGGGGGCGGAAATGCCGGGATTTTATTGACATTACCGGCCCTCTCATACCGTTTTCCTTCCCGTTGGTTTTTCCGTAATATTTTTCCAACGGATTCGTCTATTTCGCCAAAACGTCTCTGCAGAGAGGGGATCCCGTTCCTCATGGTAGTTTCCATCGATAAAAACACAGACCGGGCGCCGTTTACGATTCTTTTCGAGGTCGACACGCTGGATCGGGGCGGGCTGGAAAACGTGGTGTACGATCTGGCCGTTCATCTGGATCGCCGTCTTTTCAACGTGCTGGCGGTATGCGCGAAATCCGGGGGGCATACGGCGGACAGGTTGGAAAACGAAGGCATTCAGGTAGAGGTGCTGGGCAAGGACAAGGATGCGGAGTTCATGGTGCTGTTGGAACGCTACCGCGTCGATCTCGTTTTTTCCCACCACTCCTTTGTGGGAGCACCCCTGGCGCACCGCATGAACATCCCGGTGTTGAGCGTTCTCCACAACATGTACTTCTGGTTCGATTCGGACGTCCTCTCCCCGTTGCGGGGACAGGACCCGTTGGTGCACCGTTATACCGCGGTATCGTCGCGCGTGGCTTCCTTCGTCATGGATCGTTTCAAGGTCGAAAAGGGAAAAATCGAGATCATCCCCAACGGCATCGACGTCGCGGCCCTGGAATCGTACGGTGCATCCGCCGGTATGCCGGACCGGAGGCAGTGGGGGCTGACCGAGGACGACATCGTTTTCCTCAACGTGGCGGCGGTGAACCCGGTAAAGAACCAGAACCTCATTCTGGACGCGGTGGAGAAAGCCCTTCCGGACGTCCCCCACCTGAAGGTCCTGGTGGTGGGCAAAAGCCTTAACGAATCCTACGATCGGTTCATCAAGGAAAAAGTCGAACAACACGGCCTTTCCCAAGCCGTCCGGTTCATCGAATTCACCGATCGCATCTACGATCTGTACCGCCTTGCCGACGTGTTCCTGCTGCCCTCTTTCATCGAAGGGTGGAGTCTTGCGGCCACCGAGGCCTACTGTTTCGACCTGCCCATGATCCTCACGGGAGTCGGGAGTTCCGAAGACCTGGCCCGCGCGGGTGCGAACGTATCGGTCTTCGACCTCTTCCCCGAAGGGATGAAGGGGGTGGGCAACGAAGACATCCTACGCCTGTCGAGGGAGACGACCCCCCGCGACGTGGACGCTCTGGCCGGATTGCTCAGGACGCACGCCGCAAACATCCGGAGGCCGCGTCCCCCGAGGATGCCCGATTTTTCCCGCGCCCGCCGTTTCTCCCTGGACGGCATGGTCGCCGCCTATGAGCGCCAGATGCTCCGGGTGATCGGTGAGGCGGGCAGAAACTCGCGCGGAGAAGGTGGGGGAGACCTGAACGTCCGGTTCGAACACCTTTTCAGGGAAATTCACAACCACCATATGACCGTGGCCGGTGTGCTGGAACAGACGGAGAAGCTCATCGGGGAAAAAGCCGCCCGCCAGGAAGAACACCTGCAAACGCTCCAGGACATGGTGTCGCGGGAACACCAACTCCTCCAGGACTGGATGACGGAATATCAGTCGCGCCTGCCCCAGCTCTTTCAGTGGCGCGACGAAATAAACGCCCGGTCCGATCAGCTTGCCGCGCGAAGCGCGCAGATAGAATCGCTGGTGGGCACGCTCACCGGACAGATCACCGTGGTGAACCAGAAGCTCTTCGACGTCATGATGATCCAGCACCTCGTTCTGGATCGGATGAGTTTCCGGAAGCGAGCGGCTTCCCTCAAGCGGAAGCTCCTTTCGTACCGTCCCCTTTTCTGGAGGAAAATGGTCCGTTCGGGAATACGGGCCGGCGAGTTTTCCGCGGTTTCGTCGGAAGCGGTGTCTTCCGGTGGAGCGAAGTTCGCTCAGTCCGACCGCAATGCATCACGGGCCGACGAGTACGCCGTCCTCTGTTTTCCCATCATCGATTGGGAGTACCGCTATCAGCGGCCGCAGCATCTCCTTTCGGGATTCGCCGCCAACGGCCATCCGGTGTACTACGCCACCGTCAGCATGGATGTAATGCCGGAACGGTATACCCTCAGGTCCCTGAAGCAGAACGTCCACGAAGTGAAGTTTTCAACACCCCGGTATATCAACATCTACAACGACATACTCGACGAGGACGTCGTCGCCCACATCGCGCGGGCAGTGTACCGGCTGGCGGAGGAGCAGGGCTTATACGAAGTGGTGCTGCTGGTGCAGTTTCCTTCGTGGAGGCCGTTGGCGCTCAGGCTGGCGGCGGAACGCGGGTGGAAAGTCGTCTACGACTGCATGGACGAACATGCGGGATTCAACAACGTGGGCGGCCACCTGCCTCTGGAGGAGGAGGAGCTGCTGCGCCGGAGCGACCTTGTTTCGGTTTCGAGCAGCAAACTCCTGGAAAAGGCCCGCGGCATGAACGGGAATGTGGCCCTTGTTCCCAATGGAACGGAATACGAGAGGTTTGCCGAACCGAAAGCGAACAGGAAGGTCACACTCGGCCACCCCGTGATCGGGTATTTCGGGGCCATCGCCGAATGGTTCGATTTCGACGCCATCGTGCATGCGGCGCACAAGCATCCCGACTGGAATTTTCTGCTCATCGGGGGCCATCACAGCGGCGAGGTGAAGAGCCTTAAAAAGTGTGCGAACGTGCACCTTACCGGGGAAGTGCCGTATCAGGACCTTCCGGGATACCTGGCTCACTTCGACGTGTGCCTCATCCCCATGAGGCTCACGCCGCTCATCGAGGCCACCAATCCGGTGAAGTTCTATGAATATCTGTGCAGCGGCAAGCCGATCGTCTCGTCCGATCTGCCGGAGCTGCGTCCCTACGCCGACCTCTACTATCGCTATGACAATCCCGACGATTTCGTGCGCCGGGTGGAAGAAGCTCTTTCGGAAAACAACCCGGAGCTGAGGAGCAAACGGATTGAGGAGGGGCGGACCAACCACTGGGAGAACAGGTACCGGACGCTGTTTTCCGCCATTCGCGACCTTTTTCCCCTCGTGTCCATCATCATTCCCAGCTACAACAACCTGCACTACCTTCGCCTGGGGTTGGAAAGCGTCCGGAAGAATTCCTTCTATCCGAACCTGGAAGTGATCGTGGTGGATAACGCGTCGAATCCCGAAACCGTGGACTACCTCAAGGAACTGGACCGCCGGTGGGACCGCTTGACCCTCATCCTGAACGAAAAGAACGCGGGGTTCGCCGGGGCCAACAATCAGGCCGCCCAAATTGCAAAGGGCGAATATCTCGTGCTCCTGAACGACGACGTGGTAGTCCCCAAGGGGTGGCTCACGAAGCTCCTCCGCTATTTCCACAACCCCTCGGTCGGCATGGTGGGGCCGGTGACCAACAGCTGCGGCAACGAAGCCTGCATCAAGGTAAGTTACACGGATATCGCGGACATGGAACGGTTCGCCGCGGACTACATGCGGCAGAACCAGGGCAGGTTCTTCGAAATCGGGGTGCTGGCGTTCTTCTGCACGGTGATTCCGCGCCGCATATGGCAGGAAATCGGACCGCTGGACGAGCGGTATGAAGTCGGGATGTTCGAGGACGACGATTATGCGCTGCGCGTCAGGGAACGCGGGTATCGATTGATCTGCGCGCAGGACGTCTTCGTGCACCACTTCGGCCGTGCGTCGTTCTCCCGCATGGAAGACAAGGAATACAAAACGTTGTTCAACAGGAACCGGCAACGGTTCGAACAGAAATGGGGCAGGCCGTGGGTCGCCCACAAAAGCCTCTGAGGGGACCTTTACTCGGTCTCCCTCGGGCGCAACCGCGCGTGGGGAATGGCGGGCGCATGCAACATGCGTGGAGAGGTATTGTGTTATCCGGTTTCTTGGAACACGACGCGCTTTTTTTAGGTATCTTTTCTCCTTCCGTTCGATTTCCACGTAACTTCGCCGCCGCCGGTTCGTCTATTCTTTTACAATGACAATTCGTTCACCTCGTTTTCTCTGTTCAGGGAACGTTCCGCCTCCGGGGTGAACGCGGTGAGCCGAACCGGTCGGAACACCCGGATGAAGAGGCTCGCACCGAGATTCGGCAAACAGCGTGCGATCTCTTTCTCAGGAGAGCAAAACGGGGGAATTGCCGGAGAAGTGTTGCCAGCTCTCCTTCACATCAAAGGGATAGACGGTCTTCGTTATCGGGCGCGTCGCAACCGGTACGCCCGCAGGTTCGAACGGGGGCTCAATGCGCCCGAAACGGCCTGCGTCATGGCCCCGGTAATCGAACGCGCGGAAGAAAAAAGAATCGTCGTCTATCCTTCGATCATGGCCTGGGACCACTACCTCTTCCAACGTCCCCACCAGATGTTCCTGGAGATGGCGCGGCGCGGAGTCACGGTGGTTTTCATCACGCCGGATCCGGTGGGGGACCGGGTGGAAAACCTGCGGGAAATCGAACCAAACCTCTTCCTGGTCGGGTCACCGGCCCTGACGGCCCATATCCGGGACCTTCCGGTGTGGCTGTGGGTCGGCTGGACGCCTGCCATATCGCTCGTTTCGTGTTTTCCCCACGCCAGGCT
Source organism: uncultured delta proteobacterium (assembly GCA_963826125.1). Lineage (GTDB taxonomy): Bacteria > Desulfobacterota > Desulfarculia > JACQYL01 > CAWGVV01 > CAWGVV01. The sequence continues at coordinate 1,718,607 of CAWGVV010000002.1, forward strand.
GATGTACGAACTCATCGACGACCTGGAGATTCTCGCCTTCCATTGCACCGAGATGGAACGCGATCATCGCAAGCTCGTTTCGGCCGCCGACGTTGTCATGGCGAGCGCCGGTCGTCTCCACGAGAGCATGCGGGCCGAGCGGCCGGACGCGCTTCTGGTGCCCAACGGCGTGGCGATGCGGGATTTTGCCTGCCGCAACGGCGCCCCCGTTCCCGAAGACCTCGCGCCGGTGCTCGCTCGGGAAAAGCCGGTCATCGGCTACTACGGCGCCATCTCGCCCTGGCTGGACTACGGCCTCATTGCGCACGCCGTGAAGCAGCTCCCCGGAATGGAATTCGTGTTCATCGGTCCGAGTCTGGACGGCGCGGCGGCATCTCTGCCGAGAGCCGAAAACATCCACTGGCTGGGGCCGAAAAGGTATGAGGAACTGAAATACTACCTCTACCGCTTCGACGTGGCCACTATTCCGTTCCGCATCGACCGGACCACTCACGCCGTTTCGCCGCTGAAGCTCTTCGAATACATGGCGGGGGGAAAGCCGGTTGTCGCGCGGGATCTGGAGGAAATCGCCCGCTACCCGGAAGTGCTGCGAGCCGAAACGTACTCCCAGTGGGAGGACCGGTTGCAACAGGCGGTGGAAATGGGGAAACAGCCGTGTACTCCCGACAAGATGCGCCGCGTGGCCGGGGAAAACTCCTGGGCGCGGCGGGTTGACGTCGTGCTGGAAGCCATGGACAAGGCGGAGGCCGGAGGAAAACGGACAGCCGCCTCAGCCCGGGCGCCGGGGGAACGGCGGCGGTGAAGAGGGAGCTTCCGCGGAAGCGGGGGGTCAGTTCAGGTACCCGAGACCCTTGAGGCGTTGCCGGACGCTTTCGTCGATCGGTTCCTGCTCTTCGTCGGCGAACGATTCCTCCCGGCTCTTTTCGAGAAAGGGCGTGATCAGTTCGCGCATGGCTTGAGCCTGTTTCGTTTCGGTTTCGATGAGGTTGTTCTTTTCCAGAGGATCTTTCGCCAGATCGAAGAGTTCTTCCACCTGCCCGTAGGCGGAATAGATATATTTCCAGTTGTCCAGCCGGATACTCTTTTTTTCGTATCCGTAGGCGATTCCTTCGCTGTAGGCGGGCAAATGCACGGCCTCTCCGTCGATGGCCCGTTTCAGGGACACGCCTTCCATGGGAGTATCGGTTTTGACGTGCAGGTAGTCCAGTACGGTGGGCATTACGTCGATGAGCCGCACGTTGTCCGTTACCGTCTTTCCCCTGGGCACGCCGCCGCCGGTGAGAATGAACACCACGTCCACCACTTCCCGGTACAGGCTGTGGCCGTGGCCGACGCCGAAAAAGCCGCGCGGGTCGTAACCGTAGTCATGCTGCTCCTTTTCATGCTCCCAGAATTCTTCCCCATGATCGGATATGACGGCAACCAGCGTTTTCCTCCACAGGCCGAGCGACTTGAGGCTGTCCAGGAACCGTCCCACCTCATAATCGGTGAAGGCGATGCGGGCGTCGTAGAGGTCGAATCCGAAGTTCGGGCGGATGTACTCGTAGGGGAATTTCTCCAGCCCGCCGAGCCGGGAGTACGTACGGGCCGGGGTGAACCGTTTCGTGAAGGGGGCGGGTACGATGAGGTGGTGTTCGTGCGGATCGTTGTAGTGGAGATAGAGGAAAAAGGGCTTTTTCCGCTTCGCCTTGACGAAAGCGATGCCCGCGTCCGTTACCTCGTCGGCGCCGTTCCAGTGATAGGTGAATTCGTTGAAATCGGCGTCGATTCCGTAGCCGGTGAAAGGATTCGATACGCAACCGCGGGTCAGGAGCCCTTTTCCTTTCAGGAGCGCCGTGAGCGTGGTAACATCCTTCAGTTTCCGGGGTACGTCCACGGCCAGGTTGCGTAGTTCGCGATTGATCTGCGCGCCGTGCTGGGAAGGGTACAACGACGTGAAGACGCCGGCAAAGGACGGAAGCGTCCACGGGGCCTGACTGGTGCAGCTTTTGAAAAGCACTCCGTTGCGGGCGGCCTCGTCCAGGGCCGGCGTGGTGTTTTGCCCGTAGCCGTAACAACCCACGTGATCGGCCCGGAGCGTGTCGATGCCGATAAGCACGACGTTGACCGGCGTTGAATACCATTGCACCGCCTGCCATACGGCGACCGATGCAAGGACGGTGGCGAAGAGAATGGAAAGAAAGAGAATGCGTCGTTTCAAGGTGAGAAATACCCCCATGTTCTTCCTGTGTGGGGCGCATAGTCCGAAAACGGAACCGGCGTGTCAACCGGTTTGCAAAACCGCGGGCGATTGAAGCCATGAAAGAATCCCATCGGAGTGAACAGGAAAAGGGGGCCATGTTCCACTGGTTCTGGTTGGCCCTGATTCTGGCGGTTGCAGCCTACTTTCGCATCTGGAACTGCACCTTGAGTTTCTTTTCCCTGGATACCGCCCGGGACTGCTGGCAGGGGTTGCGCATCGCTACGGGCACAGGTTTTCCGCTGCTGGGCCCCGGCCAGCAGCAGGCGTTCCACCTGGGGCCGCTCTTCTACTACGTGACCTCGCTCAGCTTCCTGTTTTCCCCCAGCCTGTTGGGGCCCTACGTCCAGGTGGGAATCGCCGACACGCTGAGCGTGCTGCTGTGCTATTTTTTCACCCGCCGCTATTTCGGCCGAGGCCCCGCCCTGCTGGCGACCGCTCTGTACGCGGTCTGTTTCGAGGCGGTTTTCGTGGGGAGGTATCCCGGCAACACCGGCTACGTGCACCTGGTGGTCATCGGCTACGTCTGGCTCCTGCTGCGGTTTCTGGAAACCGACTCCAAGAAGTGGATGATCGCGTCGTTCCTTCTGCTGGGACTGGCGCTTCAGTTCCACAGCGCAGTGATCGTGCTCCTGCCGATTACTTTTTTCCTGGTGGCGCTGCGTTTCGGGCGGAGGGCATGGAAAATACTGGCCGTATGCGTACTCCTCGTGCTGGTGGCCCAGCTTCCGTTGATCGTGTACGAAGTGCGGAACGGATTCGAAAACGTGCGAAGCGCCCTTTCCCTTGTGCACCGGGAAGTGGGAACGGGGCAGGGGGGCGGGTACCTGAGCCGGCTCGCCGGGGCGCTGCTGCTGGACCCGGTGGCGGGCGCCATGCTGCTGCCGCGCGCGGCGGTTCGGTCGCTGCAGCCGTTCCTGCTGCTGGGATCGCTCCTCGTGCTTTTCGCGGCGGCGGCCGCCATCCGGGGGGTGAGGAAAGGGTGGTGGGATGACAGGTATCGCATGGCGGTCATCGCGCTGCTCGTGTGGGTGCTCTTTCCGCTTCTCCTCTTTCCGCTCTACCCGAGGCTCAACCACAACTACGTCGACGTGATCCACCCCGGGGCCATGATTCTGATCGCCGCCGTGTGCCGGTCACTTCGTCCCCGGTTGCGGAACTTCACGGCCATCGCCGTTCTCGCGGTCGTGGGGGCGAACCTGGCCTTCCTGGTCACCATGGACGAACTCCACACCCGGCCGGAGGGCATCATCCGCCTCTACCGTTCCTCGATGGTGAACCTTTCCAACCTCAAAGGCTTCGACCATCCGCTGGTGGAGTCGGTCCCCGCCGGAATGCAGATACGGGCCAACCGGCGGCTGCTGGAACTGCTCGGATCGAAGGAGGGCGTGCTTACCCGGCTGCACGGCGCGGGAAGGCTCCTTTTCCTGGACGAAAACAAGCGGTTCATCCTCTCCCGGCTCGCTTCGGTCGAAAAAACGGTGCGAAACGGCGTCACGGAGGGGGCCGCACAATCGGGGAGGCTGCCGTCCGGGGATCATTTCTATGTGCTCCGGTCGGGCGACGGTCCCGTGCAGCCGGGCGACATCCCCCTTGCCGGCCCCTGGCTCATTCGCCGCGCCGTTCCCTGCACCGGGTTCATCGAGGACGGAACCGGCCGCCGCACTCCCACCTGGGCGCCCGTCGATCCGGGAAAATACGAACTCTCCATTCCGCGCGCGGTGAAACTCTCCGGTCCGTTGGACCTCCGTGTCCGGCCGGGGGATTCGCCGGGCAAGGTCCCGTTCCGATATGTGGTCCTCGTTTCCCAGGCCGACAGCGCCGCCCCTCCGGTGAAGTGCACCGTGTCCCTGTTTTCCAGTACCTCCATGAGTTCCGTGGGCCGGGAGATCGATTCGCTCCTGTTCGTGAAAGGGCGCATTCTCCGCGTGCAGTGCAATCCTCCCTGCATGGACGGGATACGCGTCAGGATCGAGGGAACCCCCGGTGAAGCGGTGGACATCGACGTTTACGGCGAGCCGATCCTCTGACGGAAGAGATTCGCGGATTACATGACAAACACGAGATCGCTATGGTAAGAAGCCGTCGTTTCTGAATATTACGGAATTCGGCCGGAACGGTACCGCAACGGAGAAAAATACATGGTTTCCTCAACCCCACTGGTCACCATCGTCATCCCTTCCTACAACCACGCCCATTATGTGGCGCAAGCCGTGGAGAGCTTGTTTCAACAAACGTTTCGCGACTTCGAGGTCATTATCATCGACGATGGGTCCACGGACGGGTCTCCGGAAGTCATTTCCTCGGCCCTGGAACGAAATCCCGGCGTAACGGTCCATTTTCACGTGCAGAAGAACCGTGGCCTGAGCGCCACGCTGAACCGCGGCATCGAACTCGCCGGGGGAGAGTTCTTCTGCTTCCTCCCCTCGGACGACATGTACCAGCCCGAAAAACTCGAACACCAGGTCAAGGCGTTCCGGGAGGGCGGAAGCGACCTGGGGATCGTCTTCACCAGACAGATGGTGGTCGACGACGAAGGGAATGAAGTTACCGACAGTCCCATTCTGAACTGGTTCGACGTTCCCTTCCGCACGAAGGAGGAGATATTCCCGGCCCTCTTCGAGCGTAATTTCCTGCCCGCTCCCAGCGTGATGTGCAGAATGAGCTATTTCGACCGGGTGGGAACCTTCGACGAGTCGATCAATTATTGCCAGGACTACGACATGTGGCTCCGGATGCTGAAGTTCGGCGACATCGGACTGGTGGACAAAAGACTCATCAAATATCGATGGCACGGCAGGAACCTGACTTACACGAAAAGCGAACGAGCCGATTTCGAGCGGGCGGTGGTGCTGCTCAAGGCAACGAGAAATCTGAGTATAACGGATGTCTTTCCGCGGCTGAAAGGACTGGATCAAAGCGATTTTCCGCAGGAGTATTCGGAAGCGTACCGGACATTGTCGCGGTATCTTCTCAACAGCGGACTCTATGAACTCGTCCCCGTCGCCTATTCCATGATCGAGCAGGCGCGGCGGCTGACACCGAGCCTTGAAATCGACGACGAAATACAGGAACTGTTGCGAAAACGTCCTCATTTCCTGGAACTGAGAGACGGCAGACTCGGCGAATTGAATGAAGAGGCCTCATCGTTGCGGTTCAGGTTGAATCGTCTTCATCAGGTTGAGGAGGATTTGAACCACAAGGCCGAGATGGTCGAGGACCGGCAGCGGGATTTGGAAAACCGGCAGAAATTAATTGAAGAAAATGAAGAAAAAATCAAGACGATACTGGATGTCGAAGAAAAGATAAAGACGAATGCCGCTAAAGAAGCCGAATTGAAGGAGTGGACGGAGAGACTGGAGAAAAAGGGAAAGGAGATCGAGGAGCGGGAAACGGCCTTTGCCGATGTGGCCCGCCAACAGAACGAGAGGCACCTTTTCCTTCAGGAGTGGCAAAACCAGGTTCAACTGTCGCAGGCCAAATTCGACCTTTTCGTCAGCCGACCGCACATCAAGGTGCTGCGATTCACCTACCGGAGGCTGAAGAGCGTCTGGACACTCCTCCCCGAGACGATCAAGAAACCCATACGGGTTCGGCTCAAGGGAAAGCTGCTGCCGATGCAGGTCGATCAGGTTGAAACGGAGGCCGTTTCAGGCAATCAACCGGAGACGGAAGCGGATCGTCGGCCGTCGCGCCCCAACTCGTATCTCGTCGCCTGCGATCCGAGTTCGGTCGCCGCTCGATTGCGCCTCGCCGGGATCAAGCAGCCCAAGGTCACCGTCGTTCTCCCGGTGTACAATCAGAGTTACCTGCTGGAGGAGGCCCTCGGCAGCATCCTCAGCCAGACCTACCCGAACATTGAATTGATCGTCGTCAACGACGGGTCCACGGACCGCGTCAACGATATTCTTCCGCGATACGGCTTTCATGAGAAGGTGACGGTGCTCAACCAGCAGAACCAGGGGCTGCCGAGAGCCTTGACGAACGGCTTCCGACAGGCGACCGGGGCCTTCCTCTCCTGGACGTCCGCGGACAACATATTGCTCCCCAATCAAATCGAGACGCTGGTCGATTTCCTGCTGCGGCACCCTGAAGTGGACATGGCCTACAGCGACGTGGAGATCATTGACGAGGCGGGAGCGCCGGTCCTCCATTCCGATTACCGGAAGCACAACCAGAACCCGCCCGGTTCCAACCGGCTCCGCCTCCCCGACGAAGTCGAAACCCTGGGTTTGATTCCCGATAATTTCATCAATGCGAGCTTCCTCTACAGGAGCACAGTGGGAAAAGTCATTGGAGAATACGACCCATGCCTCCTCGGAACCGAGGATTACGATTACTGGCTGAGGATCAACAGTCTCTTCAGCATCGAACATATCGACAGCGACGAAGTACTCTATCGCTACCGGGTGCACAAGGATTCCCTGAGCGATCGGTTCGGAGAATCGGACATTTTCGAGAATGCGGGCCGCCTCATCAGCTACAACAAAGAGCGGGAACGCTATTACGGGGCGAAATTCGACGTTGTGCTCGTCGGCGATACCGGCCGTATCGAGGAGGAGAGGTACCTTCGTTTAGCCGACGAATTCAGAAACATGGGCCACAATGTGATCCGGTGCGTCCTGAATCCGGGCAGAGCCGGTACCAAGACAAGGCGTGAAGGAATGATTCGGTTGTTCGTGGGGAACGAACAACCGGAGACGATCAGGGAAAAAATCGTTGGGGTACGACAGCATCCCAAGGCATTGCTCATCTTCGCCGGTTATGCGGACCAACGATTGATGGAAGCCCTGAAGGGGGAGGATACGTTTTCCTTCCTGGATGTGAGAACGGCCGAAGAGGCGGCGAATCCCTCACTGGAACTGGTGGACGGTGTTTCCACGAAATCGCGGGCGCTCCTGAACGCACTGAACGAACGTCATAAAACGAATTCCTACCTGATCGGGGATGGGGTGCGCGGCGGGAAGATTTTCAAGAAAGCGCGGGACAATTTCTACCGCCCCTATGAGTATCCCCTGAACAACGGCTTGATCGCGCTCTACTATGGTCCTCTGAAGAGGGCCATGTTCGACGGGGACCTCTTTCGCGAGATCGTCGACCGTAAAAAGAACTGGATTTTCGTCCTCATCGGGAAACAGGGGAGCGTGGAAAACGATCTCGTCGCCGAGTTGAAAGGGTTGAGGAACGTATATTATGTCGGCCGGAAGCCCGGCGACGAAAGCGGGAATCTCTACCAGAATCTTTCTCATGTGGCCGCCGTCTGGGCGCCCCTCAAGCGATCCGTGCTTGCGGATGGAAGCCATGAAGATACCGTCGAAGAGCTGATCGAAATCGCGGGACTGGCGGGGCGGCCACTCATCATCGGGGACGCGGTGGACGTTTCCGACATCCCGTTCGTCTTCCCGTTTCACGATGCGGCCGCGCTTTCGCACCTGTTGGACCTCTGCCCCCAGTTGGGAATTGACCGGAACGTCTCCGATCGATGGCTCGGGAAGAACGATTGGGCGGAGGCGGCCAAATGGTTTCCGGCCATCGCCAACAACCGGCTTTTCTATCGCAAGACGCGCGAACCGATCAAGAAGGAACGGAAAATCCCGAGCGTCGCGCCCGAAGTCTACCGGCCCGACGAAGGCAAGATCAACGTGCTCGTCCAGGTGCGGTCCCTCGACAAAGGGGGCCTTGAAGAGGTGGTCCTGAACCTGCTCCGCCATTTCGACTACCGACGGGTGAACGTTCTCGTCCTGTGCGAAGAGCGTGGGGGAGACGTCGCCGACCGGTGCAGGCGGATGGGGATCATGGTGAAGACGTTCCGGGGGGAAGAGGAGTATCGGAACATCCTCGAAAAATATTCCATCGACGTGGTGAATTACCACTATGCCTCCTTCGGCATGAACATCGCGCACGAGATGGGCATTCCGGTAATTCCCGTGATCCACAACACCTATGTCTGGTTCGACCGGGACGAGATCGATCGTTTCAAGGCGTGCGATCCGTACGTTTCGCACTACGTGTGCGTCTCTGAAAACGTCGGCCGCTACCTTACGCAACGATTCGGAATCGGCCGTGAAAAAGTCCGGGTCATCCCCAACGGACTGGATGTCGACAAGCTCGGGGAAATGGAAACGACGGAGCGAAAAGCCGTCAGAACGAAGCTGGGGATCGAGGACGACGACTACGTTTTTCTCAACGTGGCCACCTTCGACGGGAGAAAGGGCCACAACGCCCTCGTCGGCGCCATGCGGAAAATCGGAGAAGGATATTCGAAACTGAAAGTGGTCTGCGTGGGAAACATCGCCGCCCCGGCATACTACGCTCAACTGGAGGAGAACATCCGGAGCTACGGACTGGAGGGAAGAGTGATCCTGCACGATTACGTGGAGGACGTCTCATCCTTCTATCGTTGCGCCGATGCATTCCTCCTTCCTTCCCTAATCGAAGGCTGGTCCATCTCGGTCATGGAAGCCATGTATTTCAACCTGCCGCTGATTCTGACGGACGTGGGGGGGAACGCCGAGATCGTTCGCGATACCGGCAACGGGATCGTCCTGCCGACGAGCTACGGCAACCTTTTCAAGCTCGATCGGGACGATTTCGGAAAGTACTGCGGCGAGGAAGCACCGGCCAACACAGAGGCCATCGCGGAGGCCATGAGAGACTTTTACGACCGGAAGGACTACTGGCGGGAACGGGGAGAGCAGGGCGGAGCGGCGGTCCGGGAGCGTTACCGCATCGAGAAAACCGTTCGGGCGTACGAGGAACTCTTTACGGACGAAACGACCCATCGGCCCCGTTGAGGAGAGCCGTATTTTAGAGGTGGATATGGCGAAGGCGGCGCGGGAATGACCACGAGGGTCAAACATCTGCTTTTCGGCATCGTGGCCATGGGGCTGTCGCTCGTGGCGGTCGCGGCGGCGAGCGAAATCGTTTTTCGCGCCCTGTTGTTCGGCAAGGCGCCGTTCATGGAGCGGTTTCGCAAACCGGAACTGTACGCCGACGCCTCTTCGGACGACGACTACTGGAAGCTGCTCTACCGTTTCGGAGGGCAGCACCTGGCCCCCAAGGAACCCCATCCGCTCCTGGGGTGGACGCTACTGGCCGACTTTTCGCCGCAAACCTACGAACACAAGGATGCACCCAAAATCGGTAAGCGGCGTCCGGTCCTGCTGTATGGCGACTCCTTCGCCTATTACGTCAAATACCGTGACGATTCGTTCCATTCCATTCTCAATGCGGACCCGGAGTTCGGCGCGGACTATTTCCTGCTGAATTACGGAGTCGGCGGCTACGGCCTGGACCAGATTTTCCTGCTCTTCCAGAAAACGGTCGACCTGTACGCTCACCCCGTGGTGGTCATGAGTTTCATGACCGACGACATCGACCGGTGCGTCCTGTCGGTGCGGGGCGGACAGAAACCGTACTTTGTCCTCGATCGCGGAAAGCTCGTGCTCAAGGGGGTGCCCATCGATCCCGATCCGGCCTCCTATTTTGCGAAACACCCGCCCGGGGTGTTCTCCTATCTGGCGCGCATGGCGCTCTACAGCCGGCTTTTGCCCGCCGGGCCGGCCGCTTTTCTGCGGGGGGATGAGCGGAAACAAGCGAGTAAAATCGATGTTGCCCGCGCCATCCTGGAACATATTTCGGCGGATTTGAGCGCGCGGGGAATCGATTGTCTCTTTTTGGTCTTTCATCCCCGGTGGACCGGTGATATTCTGCAACGCGACAACTTCGACTGGCGGGAAGAGTTCTCCCTGGACTTCCTTCGGGAAAAGGGATTACCGTTCCTGTCGACCCGGGAGATCGTGCGGGAAGACGCCGAGCGTACCGGGAAGAAGTTCGATGACTATTTTCTGGCCGGAGACGGCCATCCCACTCCGTATCAGAACCGGATCGTCAGCGAAAAAATCAAGAGCGCAGTGCTCGCCATGAGGCGGTGACCGTGTACGTACTCGGCATATCGGCTTTCTACCACGACAGCGCGGTTTGCCTGGTCCGCGACGGGGTCATTGTGGCCGCGGCGCAGGAGGAGCGGTTCACGCGCAAGAAGCACGACCCTTCGTTCCCGGCGAAGGCGGCGGCTTGGTGTTTGGGCGAGGCGGGAATAGCCGGGGCAGACCTCGGCCTGGTGGCCTTTTACGACAAACCGTTCCTCAAGTTCGAGCGGCTGCTGGAAACCTATCTCGCCTTCGCGCCGCGCGGAGTGCGGTCCTTCGTCACCTCCATGCCGGTTTGGATCAAGCAGAAGCTGTGGATCAAGGACCTCATCATGCGGGAGCTGGAGTACGAAGGAAAGGTCGTTTTTCCCGAGCACCACGAATCCCACGCGGCGTCCGCCTTCTATCCCTCCCCGTTCGAAGAAGCGGCCTTCCTCACGGTGGACGGCGTGGGCGAGTGGACCACCACGAGCTACGGCTACGGCCGTGGAGCGGACCTGAAGATCATGGCCGACATCCGCTTTCCCCACTCCCTCGGACTGCTCTATTCGGCCTTCACCTACTTCACCGGATTCAAGGTGAATTCCGGCGAGTACAAGGTGATGGGACTGGCGCCCTACGGGGAGCCGAAATACCGGGACGTTATCCTTTCCGAGTTGATCGACCTGAAGGAAGACGGATCGTTCCGGCTCAACATGCGCTATTTCGATTACTGCACCGGTTTGACCATGACCGGCGCGCGGTTCGCGGAACTCTTCGGCGGACCGGTTCGCACGCCGGAAAGCCCCCTCACCCAGAGGGAAATGGACCTGGCGCGCAGCGTACAGGACGTGGTGGAGGAAGCCATGATGCGCATGGCGCGACATGTCCACCGGGAAACGGGATCGTCCAACCTTTGCCTGGCCGGGGGAGTGGCGCTCAACTGCGTCAGCAACGGCCGTATCCTGCGGGAAGGTCCCTTTGCGAACCTCTGGATTCAGCCTGCGGCCGGGGACGCCGGGGGCGCCCTGGGAGCGGCGCTCGCCGGATGGTACCAATATCTGGGAAACCCGCGCACGGCCGACGGAACCCATGACGCTCAGTTCGGAAGCTACCTGGGGCCCGAATACACGGACGGAGAAATCCGCGGTTTCCTTGAAGGGGGAAAGATACCCTTCCGGGAGCTGGAAGAGGAAGAACTGGTGCGGCGGGTCGCCGACCTCATAGCCGGACAGAAGGTGATCGGCTGGTTCCAGGGCCGCTTGGAATTCGGTCCCCGGGCGCTGGGCGGTCGCTCCATTATCGGCGACGCCCGGTCCCCGGTCATGCAGCAGGTCATGAACCTGAAGATAAAATTCCGGGAGAGCTTCCGCCCTTTCGCGCCTTCGGTACTGCGGGAGCGGGTATCCGAATGGTTCGACATCGATCGGGAGAGCCCCTACATGCTGCTGGTGGCCCCGGTGGGCAACGGCGTGAAACACGATCCGGGCGAAGTAGGTGAGGCAAGGGGATTGGAGAAGCTGAAAACCGTCCGTTCGTCGGTCCCCGCGGTCACGCACGTGGACTACTCGGCCCGCATACAGACGGTGGACGGCGACCATAATCACCTCTACCATGAGTTGCTCGCCCAATTCGAACGCGCCCACGGCTGCCCGGTGATCATCAATACGTCGTTCAACGTGCGGGGGGAGCCCATCGTGTGTTCGCCGCAAGAGGCGTACCGGTGCTTCATGCGCACGGAAATGGATTATCTGGTGCTGGGTCCTTTCCTTCTGGAAAAGAACGGTCAGCCGCCGTTCGAGGAGAAGGTCGACTGGCGGCGCGAATTCGTGCTGGATTGACGGAACAATGCTGAAGGACGATTTTCAGAACATTCGAAGCGGAAAGCGGGAAGTGCGCCGGTTCTGCTTCCTTCTGGCGGTGACATGCGCGCTCCTGGCTGGGCTGCTGTTGTGGAGGGGGAAGGCCGGTTTTCCCGTGGCGGCCGGTGTCGCGGTTCTTTTTGCCGCCGGAGGGCTGTTTTCCCCGCAGCGACTGGCCTTTGTGCACCGGTTGTGGATGATGCTGGCCCTTGTCCTTGGGTGGCTGACGACAAGGGTCGTGCTTACGGTGCTCTACTTCGCCGTCATTACTCCCATCGGCCTGTTCGCCAGGCTCACGGGACGGGACCCGCTGGACCTGAAGCTCGCGGGAAACCGGGAAAGCTATTGGGTGCGCAGGCCGGACGAGCCAAGCGAAGGACGCCGGTATGAAACCCAGTTCTAGCGTCGCCCGGGGCGCCGAGCGGGGAAATTCTCCCATGAGGGGATCGAGACTATCGGGGACGGAGTGAAATTGTGGGGAAAATAGGGATCGTAAAGGAATTCTGGGAATTCGTGCGTGTCCGGAGGAAGTGGTGGCTCGCGCCCATTCTGCTGTTTTTGCTGCTGCTGGGAGCAGTGGTCGTTTTCACCGAGGGGTCCGCCATCGCTCCGTTCATCTACGCGCTGTTCTGATCAGAAACGTACCGACCGGATTGTGCAGGAAGCATAGCTTCCCCACGGGTCCGTTTCCTGCCGCGACGCGGGAAACGTCGATGTTCAGCAGGGGCAGTATGCCACGGACCTTCAGTTTTTGCCTGTCGACCGGCCGATCACCTCAGCATCAGCTCTCTCCGTGTGGGGCGCTTGGCGCCGGCGTCCTTGAGCACCTTGACCATCTCTTCGTTCCCGTTGGCCATGGCGGACCTCATGGCGCTGTATCCCTTCATGCTGCGGGCGTTGACGTCGGCACCGTATTGCACGAGCAGTTTGACGATTTCGAGGTTGTTCTGGCCCGCCGCCTGAATGATGGCCGCAACGCCGTCCCTGGTTGAGGAGTTGGGGTCGGCTTTGTTTTCGAGGAGAAGCTTCACCATGTCCGCGTTGTTCTCCATGACGGCCTGAATCAGCGGGGAGATGCTGCCGGTCTGCTGATGATTGACGTCGGCGCCGGCCTCGATGAGCGCTCGGGCGGTTTCCAGCCGGCCTCCCGCCACGGCGTTGATGAGGGCGCTGTCCTTGTAGAATTCGCCCGCCATGTTTACGTCCGCGCCCGCGGCGAGGAGCGCCTTCACCACGTCGGTGTAGCCGCGGTAGGAGGCGATGAAGAGCACCGGTTTTTGACGCCGGTCCTCGGCACTTGGGTTTGCACCCTGCGCCAGGCACCGTTTGACGCCGCCGATGTCGTTTTCCTTGACTGCCCGAATAAAGGTTTCGGTGACGTCTCCGGGCGCCACTGTCGGGCTTTCCTTGCGTGTTCCTTCCTGAACACCGGTGCATGCCGCCCCCATCAGAAAAAGCGCTGCAAACACCATGGACCATGCGAAGCGGCTGCGAGCGTTCATGAGTTGTGATCCTCCTTATAATCTGCGGGCCGATGCACTTTCGGCAAAGCCCCTGATTTATGGCAGGCTTTCGCAGATTGCTTCGTCCGTGTCAAGCAGGTTGGACCGAGAAGTGGCCGTAGCTGATGGACAATCATGAGGATTTTGATCGAAAAGTCACTTTTCCTTGTTAAGTACGCCCACGTCGTGCCGATACTTATTCTACAGTCATGGGTCCGACGGGGCCGGCGGACCTATTTCGGACCACTCCCATTGAGAAGTGGAACGAAACGAATGGCCACGGTAGTCGTTGCGCTTTCGGTAACTTTATGGCAGAGTAATTGCATTGTGTGCGTGGGCTTCGGCAAAGGTTTCTACGGGCCGGAGAAACGGGAAGAGGGACCGGTGTTTCCCGACCGGGATGACTCGACATATCATATTGAAGTACTTTACTATATTGAATTCCTCCATAGCAAAAGACCGGATGTTGCGCGGCACGTTTTTTCTTGACAAAGTTTCCGGGGCGGATTTATTAGTACACTTCGAATTCCAACTTCTTTATTGGATTGAATTATTTATCTTGACAATCAGACGACGGAAATGCTACGAAATCAGAAACTTGTTCTTTGGCAAAGGAAGGCTGGGCCAGAGCTAGTGGTATCTATGCGAAAATACTCAGTAAAGTCGATAGCTTGCGCCATGTTCCTTCTGATTGCGTCCACATCTTTCGTATACGGTGCGACGCCGGATGCGAAGGACAAGGCCCGGTTGGAAGAACGGGTGAAAGTTTTTTGGAATGCCCGCATGAAGGGCGACTCGGAAACCGAATACAAGTTGAGCGATGTTTCCGTGACGAAGAGCGCCAGTTTGATTGAGTATCTCCGGCGCAAGCCCGTGGCTGAAATTCTCGGGTACCGGATTGATGAAGTTCGGCTTGAGGAGGGGGACAAGGAGGCCGATGTGGTGTTGGAGGTGAAACACCGTTGGCTTTTGGGCGGTCTTCCTCGAACGGAAGAGACAACGTTTACGACGGACAAGTGGATAAAGATCGATAATTCGTGGTATCATAAGTTTCGTTCGCTTCTGCAAAAGCAGAAGTGACGATTTCATACGACTGCAAGAAAACTTGGGGTAGTTGAACAAAAAACTGGAAGGGGGTGAGGAAACAAGAGTTTTCAGAAACCGGTTAGGGTAAGCAACGTACGAGCAACTAAATAGGAATGGAAAGGAGAATAGAATGAGGAAGGGTTTTCTAACAGTTTTTCTGGCACTGGCGATGGCTTTCGGGTTCGCCATGAATGCCGCGGCTATCGATAATCTGGCCGAGCCGAGCGTCGGGTTTGTAGTGCCGTGGGTGGAAGGTGACACCACGGGCGGGCTGGATACGGTTGTCGGTGTGTATCAGACCCCGGCTGCTACCGCTTCGTCGACCAAGGTCGTGTGGACGTTCTTTGGCGCCGCCAACAGCAACCACATCCTGGACAACGATTTCCCCATCACCCCCGGCATGGCGTATCTGTACAGCTGGAACACCGTAAAGCACAACGTGAATCTGGACGGAGTTCCCGGTTACCTCGTGTTTGCCGATCCCGCTCTGGCTACCACGACTCTGACCGCCAACGCCCTGCAGGTTCTGGGCTTTGAAGCGGCCGCTTATGTGCCGGTCCTTCAGCTCCGCGGCGGTTATGCCCGTACGGTGGATGCTACCACCGGCGTCGTCACCCCGACCGGTAGCCTTGACGGTTTCTCGGCTGCTCAGCAGGACCTCGTGGATACTACATGGGTCGCGGCTGTGGGTGTGAATGGTGGTATCAGACTTGAAACTCCTGCTGTTACTCCTACGACGCAGATTGCTGAAATCCAGGCCATTGGCACCGAACGCCAGATAGTCGTGAGCCCGAACACCGCATGGAACGGCATCCAGTTCGGCCAGACGGTTGTCCCGCGCTTTGCCGGCGGCCCCACCGAAAACCTGTACAGCTACATCGGCATCTGGAAGCCCGACAAGGGTGTGGTTGGCGCTGGTGCGGTCAACTTCTGGAATACCGATACGGAAGACAACACCTCCCTGCAGTTCAGCTCCAGCAACGAACTCGTGATCCTCGATCCTTACAGCAACACGGTTCTGGGCAACCCGAACTACACGGAAGGCGCTGTTGAATTCAGGGATTGGCCGAGTAACGGCGGTATCGTGTTCACGCTGGTGTCCGCGTTCCCCAATGGCGCGTCCATCGCGACTGAAATCCAGACCCTGATCGCTCCTCACTACACCGAAGCGGCTCCTGTTCTTTAATCAAGTGAGGTCCGTAAGGGAAAACGCTTAACCAATAGTAAAGAAGAGGGGGTTGGTTCCTTACCAACCCCCTTTTTTTGCAAAGAGTGGATATGAAAAAAAATACCCTCTTCATCGTGATCTCATGCGTTGTATTTTTTTCTTGCAGCAGCGTTCCCCCAACAAACGACCAAGCAGTTTCCGGGACCAAGCAAACCGTTTCCGAGGCCGGGCAAACGGTTGCCGAAACCAGGCAACCGGTTGCGATGAACAGAAACGCGGCGGGCACAAAGCAACCTGCCGAGGCGAAAACCCCTCTTTCCCCTGTCGATGTGCTTCGTGAACGTGTAAGCTCCTATCCGTTCGACCTGGAAGTATGCGATCTGGACGGCGACGGACTCAAGGACCTCCTCATCATGAGTCACGGCGGCAACGAACTCGACGTTTACAAAAACATGGGAAACCGGAAATTCGAGTGCGTACAGAAAGTCAAGGAAGTTGGGTTTCACCCCAACGGGGTGCGCGCATACGATCAGAATGGAGACGGCCGCGCGGATGTAGTGCTCGTTTCCTGCGAAGGGAAACACACCTATCAGGTCTACTCCGTGGGTAGTGACGGTAAACTCTCTTTTGTTTCGGAACATCCGGTGGGCATAACCGTCTACAGCATGGAAATCGCCGATCTGGACGGCAACGGCAACATCGATGCCGTGATGGGTACGGGGCCCGGCGGAATAGCACACGAAGTGGTGGTGGTGTATGGGGCGACCACCAGCGAACCGAAAATAACGGTCCTTAAGACCAGCCATTGGCGAACGCTGTATCCCAAGATCGGTGACGTCAATAATGACGGAAAACCCGATATCGTGGTAATGAATGCCGATACCTCCCGGCTGTCCATATTCATCAACAAAGGCGACCGAAATTTTGAGCAGAAGCTTATCTCAACCCCGAAAGGGGTGGCACGCGAAGTAGAGCTTGCCGATCTCAACCGGGACGGAACCCTTGACTATCTCCTGCCTTATGAAGTAGGAAAAATCGCACTCATCATCTACAACGACGGAACCGGCATGGAGAAGAGCAGAGAGACGATCGCCGCTCCCTCGTTCGGATTGCGCTACGGAAACGTTTACATGGACGCCGAAAAGACCTTGATCGGGTTTGGTGAGGAAAAGCGTGTGTTTTTCACCATGAAGAAGGTCGGCGATACTTCCTGGTCTCCGCTCAAGGAAGTGAAGGCGGGCGGCAAACCGTGGCGGTTCCGCTTCGAAGACCTCGATAAAGACGGCAAGCTCGATGTGGTGTTTCTGAATAGCGTGGACGACGAATTCCAAGTCATTTGGGACGTTATGAGTCTTTTCAAACAATGATCGATCCACTTGGTCGCGTTCATCCCGTGAAAAAAACAGTCCCTTCTCCGCTCCGGAACGAGAGGGGAATCCTACACTCGAGGGCTCCGGGCCCAGGATTTTTCCGGTTGACCGACTTTGGTATGCTTATCCGTTATGCAAGGTAGTCCAAGGTCCGAATTCGATGCGGTTGGCGAGCACACGCTCATCCATGACAGCGTCGAGGTATTTCGTCAGGGTGAGGCAGAGGGCCGCGGAATGTTCGTCGGTTCGTCCTGCATCGTTTACCCGCGCAATCGGTTCGTTCTGGGAGACCTGAACGTCAATACCAAAGCCACCGTGGTGCTGGGCGATCATGTGCTCATGAACGCCGGCGGGTATTTTTCGGGAGAAGGCGGCCTTTCCATCGGCGATTATACGCTCATCGGGCCTTCCGTATGCGTGCTCAGCGCCGGCCACGAGTTTGACGATCCGGAAACGCTCATTCAGCACCAGGGGCTCACCTACGGCCGTATCGTTATCGGCCGTGACGTCTGGATAGGAGCGGGATCAATCATATTACCCGGCGTCACCCTCGGCGACGGGGCCGTTGTCGCTTCGGGAGCGGTTGTCACCTGCGACGTTCCGGCCAACGGGATCGTGATTGGTAACCCGGCCCGCCTCGTCCGCTATCGCGGCAAGGCCAAGAAAAACGATTTTATACGGAGGTTACGTAAGGCGTGGGACGTGTTCTTTACCTAGTAGTTGCCGTTTCTCTGTTCGCGAGTCTGTCTTTTCCTCCGGCGGTTTGCAATGCCGGCCCCGAAAAGGGGAAGGACGAAGTGGTGGCGCGGGTGGGCGGCCAGACGCTGACTGCCGGCGGACTCCACGAATACCTGAAGGGCAAACCGCAACTCCTCACCCTCCTGGGGATGCCCGGGGGAAGTGGAAAAATTGTCGAAGCATGGGTCCTTGAACGGGCGGCGGCCATGCGGCAACTGAAGAAAGATGGGCTCGACCCGCGAGAGGCCATAAAGAAGCTGTCGGACGACCAGGTTGCTCAGCTCTCGACGCAGACGTTCAGGGATGAGATGCCCGGTCCGGTATCGGTCACCGATGAAGACGCGCGCCGTGCCTACGAAACCAATCCCAAGAAGTATGAGGTTCCGGCCCGGGTGTACGTGCAGCAGATGTCCTATGCCCTGGCTGCCGGTTCCAAGGGTCCCTCCATGGAAGCCGCCGAGAAGATACTGAAAGCGGCAAAGGAAAAACTTGACAAAGGCGGGCAGTTCGAACAGGTGTATGAGGAAACGAAAAAGGACGTCCCGGCCCTGGCGATGAAGGATTTCGGATACATTCTTCTCGACGGCAGCTACAAGGGACAGGAGATCATCGTTCCGCTGAAGTCTCGACAGTCGGTCGTTCACCACACCGGCGAGGCGGTCTTCCTCACTTACGTGGTCGAACGCAGGGAACCGTTGCTGGAGCCTTTCGATACGCTCAAGGATTTCATCAGGAAAGATATGCAAACGGAGCTGACCGCGAAAAAGCGGACGGAATATTACGACGGTCTTAAAAAGGAATTCGACGCGGAGATCCTTCAGTAGCCCCCCATGCTTACTCCCCTCTCGTGTGCCCGCACCATACTGACGGGTCGCTACCTCATCGGTGTTTGGGTGTGGAAGGACCTCCGCAGTCGCTATGTAGGCTCGGCGGGCGGCTGGCTCTGGGCCGCCGTCTTTCCCGCCGCCATGATGGCGACCTACTTTTTCATCTTCTCGTTTTTCCTGAAGGTGCGTGTTCCCTATGCTCCGGGAGCCACCGGGTACTTCCTCTTTCTCATGAGCGGTCTGCTGCCATGGGGAGCCATGTCGGAAGGTCTGGCGCGCTCCACCACCGTGTTCGTCGACCAGTCCGTTCTGGTGCAGAAGGTGGCGTTCCCGCTGGAAATTCTCCCCGCCTACATTACCATCGCCTCGCTCTTTCAGCCGCTGGTGGGGTTGGCCATCTTCGCGGTGCTGGCGGCGTTCATCAAAGGGCTGGCCATCGGCTGCGTGCTCCTGATCCCCGTGGTGGTCGCCCTGCAGTTCGTCTTCACCATGGGACTGGCCTTTCTTTTGTCCGGCCTTGCGGTGTTTATTCGGGACATCGCCCAGGGGGTGCAGGTATTTCTCCAGATCTGGTTCTTTGCCAGCCCTATTCTCTATCCCTCCTCCATGATACCGGAAGCGCTGAAGTGGTCCCTTTACTTCAACCCGCTGGCCATGCTGACCCAGTTGTACCAGGGGCTGTTCCTGCGGGACCGGATTTCCGTTTATGACCTGGTGGGCTTCTTCGTCTGGACCGTGATAGTATTCTGTGCCGGGACGGCGCTTTTCGGCCGGTTGAAAGACAGCATTTCGGATCTGGTGTAGCGGTATGTACGCAATCGAAGTACACGGAGTCAGCAAGATATACCGGTTGTATGCGCATCCCAAGGACCGCCTCAAGGAGCTGCTGTTCAAGACCGTGCACCACCAGGAATTCGCGGCCCTCAGCGACGTCTCCTTCCTTGTGGAGAAAGGCGAAACCTTCGGCATCATTGGGGAAAACGGGGCCGGAAAAAGCACCATGCTCAAAGTGCTGGCCGGGACCCTCACGCCTACGACGGGCCAATGCGTGGTGCGGGGACGCACCTCGGCTCTTCTGGAGCTGGGGGCCGGGTTTCATCCGGAATTCACGGGAGAGGAAAACGTCTACCTCAATGCCGCGCTGCTCGGCCTTTCCCGAAAAGAAGTGGAACGAAGGTTCGACGACATCGCCTCCTTTTCGGAACTGGGCGATTTCATCTATCGTCCGGTGCGCATCTACTCTTCCGGCATGTATGTCCGATTGGCGTTCGCCATCGCCACTTCGGTCGATCCCGAAGTGCTGGTCATCGACGAGGCGCTGTCCGTCGGCGATCAGTATTTTCAGAAGAAGAGCATCGACCGGCTCATGGGATTCCGCACCGAGGGCCGGACCATCATCTTCTGCACGCACAATATGTATCAGATAAAGTACCTATGCAAGCGGGCCCTGTGGCTGAAGAACGGAAGCGTTGCGGCCATCGGCGACTCCGAACGGGTGGTTGCGGCATACGAAGCCTATCAGGTCTCGAAAAGCGCGGACGGCGGGGACGCTTTGCCCAAGGCGGCCGCGAAAAACGAACATTACGCCCGTGAGGTGCGCATCGAATCGGTGGAAGTCGTCGACCGGGCGGGCTCCCCCACCGACCGGGTGCGCACGTTCGATCCCCTGACCATACGTTTGGTCGCGGAAGGCGTCGCCCCCGAAGTCGGCTGCCACTTCTCCGTCATTGTGACCCGGTCCGACCGGGTGAACATTTTTCTGACGGGAACCCATCTGGACAACATGCCGGCCACCGTGGTGAAGAGCGGCGAGCGCTGCGTATTCCACCTGACCATTCCGCGCAACACGCTGTTGGCCGGCGAATACCAGCTCTGTGCATACGCCACCGACGAACACGGCATAAGGGTGTTCGATCTGGCCGAGTACGTGTGTCCGTTCTTCGTCTCCTACGGCGGGCGCGAGATGGGCATCAGCTACATGGAACACGTGTGGGAGAGACGGGAGTGAAGGAAGGTTTCGCCAAACGGTACCGCTACGGCTTTCTCTATCCGCGGCTCGGCGCCCTTCCCAGGGGATTCGCCTATGGGTTGGCCTACCGGTACGGCTCGCTCCTGGGCCTCACCGATCCTTCGGATCGGGCCATGATGAGCCAAAATCTGCGGGCCGTGCTGGGGGCCGACGCGGACACGGACGGTATCATCCGGGAACATCTGGCCATGCGGGCGCTGGAGAACCTGGACCCCTACTACCTCGACGACATCGACGTTCGTTTCCCCCTTTCGGACTTCATGGAATTCCGAAACCTGGAAGTGCTGAAGGAAGCGCACGCCCGGGGGAGGGGAGTCATCCTGCTCATCGGCCATTACGGCCGGGTCACCATGCCCTTTGTGGGCCTCGGCCATCTGGGGTATCGCGTGGGCGGCATCACCATGGAGATTCAGAAAAACCCCTACCTGGGCGCATGCGAAAGGCTCCACATCCAGCGGAAATCGGACCGGATCGAACGCCATGCGGGGGGAGTGTTCGCCCGGGTGGGCAACGTGCCGCAGCTGAGAGGGCTTTACCAGCTTTTGAAAGAGAACGGGTTGGCCTACCTGGCCGTCGACGTGTTCAGCGGCGGAGACCAGGGGGTGGTGCTTCCGTTTCTGAACGGTCGGGCAAGATTTCCCGACGGCATTCTCCGGTTGGCCCACAAGAACCGGTCCGCGGTGGTGGGCTGTTTTGCCTTTCAGGAAGGGGTACGGTTGGTGGTGGAATTCGAACCGGCCCCCGAACCTTCCGGACCGGACGACCATAAGTGCCTGGAGCGCTATGTACGCATCCTGGAAGGGAAGGTCATCGCGCGGCCGCAGGAATACTGGTTCTGGCCGGCGCTCCACCACATATGGGAGCATGAATGACATGGACTACCGGTACGATCACGCCATCAATCTGAACGACCCGAACGACTTCTACACCAGGATCGTCACCCTGGTGGGCAACGGCAAAACCGTGCTCGACGTCGGCTGCGGTTCGGGACAGGTGGGCGCGATTCTCACCGCCCACTTTCAATGCAGGGTGGCCGGGGTCGAGGTCGATTCCAAAGCATGCCGGAAGGCCGGAAGCAGGCTCTGGAAAGTGGTGGACGGCGACGCCGAACACATCGATCTGCGCAAACATTTCAAACCGCGATCCTTCGACGCGATCATGTGCTTGGACGTCCTGGAACACATGATCGACCCCTGGGGGTTCCTCCCCCGGCTGCGGGTGCTTCTCGCTCCCGGCGGCTGCATCGTCGCCACCATCCCCAACGCCGGTCACGCGTCCGTCCTGCTGGAACTTCTCGGCGGAGAATTCCGCTACCGGAGCCTGGGACTGCTGGACAGAAACCATCTGCGCTTTTTCACCCTGTCTTCGGTTACCGAAATGTTCGAACGGGCGGGGTATCGAATCGATCGGCTGGAACGCAACGTGGTGGACGTGAAATACCTGGACCTCGCCGTGGACACGAAGACGTTCCCCGAGGAAGCCCTCCGTTTCGTCCTCGACCGTCCCGAATCCTCCACCTATCAATTCATTATGAAGGCCGTCCCGCGAACGGAATAGCCGGACGCCGGCTCCTCCCTCAACCTTCCATTAATGCCTCCCCTCCTCGCTTTCACCGTTTTGGTATGCCTCTTGTAATTATCAATGACGAGCCGTCCCGGCAGCCGTGGAAGCATCCGAACGTTTGGATGAAAAAACACGGAAGACGCGCGGAAATTGCGGCATTTCGTCGGGATCGGCTACAAGAATTCAAGGAATGGGGGCAGGGCAGTGAGAGAGGGGAGAGGAAAAGAGCGAACGTCGCCGGGAAGAATTTGCCTACTCCTCTCGCGGCCGGGCCGGAAAAACGGTTTCGGCGCGACCCCCGTTTCCCTCACGGTGCTTACGATACGAGAAAGAGGGAAGGTCTATGAACGATGTAGCTATTCAGGATCGATCGTCGTTTCTCTCGATGTTCTACAGGAACCGAGATACGGAATCCGCCGGCAATTTCGGCGACCTTATGGCGTCGCTTTCTAAATCGACCGATACATCGGGGAAAGCCGCCGAGAGCGAGACAACGACCGGGTCATGCAGGACGACCAGGACCACACGATCGGCAAACGCGGCAACGGGCAGGTCCCAAAGCACGGCAAACACTGCCACGTCCACGTCCGCCACGGAAACGCAGACCGACTCTTCCACCGAGAGCGGGGATGAGGTGGACAAGAGCGCCTACGTGTTCCGTCCCGGATTTTTCGAAGCCCTGCAGCAGCAGGTACAGGACGAAATCGCCGCGGGCCGGGACCCGGAAGTCACCTTGGACGGGTCGTGGCGAAACTACGATTCGGTGGGAAACGAACTCCCCGAGCCCATCCCCTTGAACATTTCGGGCGGATGGGAATACGACAAAACATCCAGCAAGTGGGAATGGTCCGGGGGCGAAAACCCGTACGATCTCTATTGGCTCGACGGAAACACCCAGGACGTTGCGGCCGGGGACACCACGGATGCCTCCGGGACCACGACCGAAACCGGGGAAACCGGGGAAACTTCCACGGAGCGGGGAAGGATCGCCTGGGACAAGGATTCCCCCTACAAGTTCCGACCGCAATACTTCGAGTCGCTCATTCAGCAGATCGCAGCTGAAAAGGCCATGGGAAGAGACCCCGCCAAGACGATCGGCAGCTACGCCCTTTCCTTTGACTCCTGCGGCAACGAACTGCCCGAACCCATCCCCCTGGACATCAGTGGAGGGTTCACCTGGAACGGCGAGACGAAAGATTTCGAATGGACGGGCGGTAAGGACCCCTACACGCTCTACTGGCTGTCGGACGACCAGATCGCCCAGGCCAAGGCGGACCAACTTACGGCAAAGAACACTGCCGTCGCGTAATACCCCCTCCTCAATCAACCCGATAGGGAGGCGATCCGGAAGGGTCGCTTCCCGCTCCATCCCGCATCTTTCCCTGCCCATTCGCCTTGCACGGACCGCATTCGATGAGCTATAGACAGCGAAGCGCCGGTCGCTCCGCGAAGGCCGCGCGTGAGTCGATCTCACGAGGATTCCTGCTGTGGCGAAACAACAAGGTCGGAAAACGAAGAAAAGAGCGAATCGACCGGCTCCGCCGTCCGCGAACGGTGTTGCCGTTCCTCTTGCGGATCGACCCGCCGGGGTCATCGCCTTCTGGCCGGCGGCGCTGCTGCTGGTGGCTATCGCCTGCGCGTTGTATGCCGACAGTCTGGGCGGAGGCATGGTCAACTGGGACGATTCCATCGTCACCAGCGCCTGGAAAAAGGATTTTTCCCTTTCCCTCCTGGTGCAGGAATTCCTGCACGTAAGCGGCAGCTACCAGCCCGTACGCAATCTGTCCCACATACTCGACCACGCCCTGTTCGGCGCCGACCTGTTCTGGTTCCGGCTGCACTCGGTGGTGCTGTACGCTCTGAACGTGGTGTGCCTCTACCTTTTCCTCCTGCACATCTTCCGTTTCGTACCACGGGAATCGGACGGCCGGGAGCTGACGGATGATACGGTCACGGTCGCGTCCGCGTCGGCGGCCTTTGCAACGGCGCTCCTCTTCGTGGTTCATCCGGTGCACGTGGAAGCGGTGGCCTGGCTCGCGGCCCGCAAGGAAGTGCTGTTCGGCCTGTTCTATTCCGTTTCCCTCCTGTGCTGGGTAAAACGGGACAACATGGCCGGCAACCGGGCGGCGGTTGTCTACCTGGCTTCGTTCTTCTTTTACGGACTCTCGCTCCTCTCCAAACCCTCGGCGGCCTCCCTGCCTTTCATCATCCTGGCGTATGACCTCATCCTGCTGCGCCCCTCCCGCAGCCAATGGAAACGCAGACTGCTGCTGCACATCCCGTTTTGGCTTCCCCTGCTCGGCGCGGCGGCGTACTTCGTGAAGCTGGCCGGAACCACCGAAACCGTGTGGGCGCAGGTGGGGTTGGGCGTGAACGTCCTTACCGCCCTCAAGGCGCTGGTGAAGTATGCGGAGATGATCTTCTATCCGTTCCGGCTGTCCGCCATGTATTTCATCTCGCCGGGAAGATCGCTGCTGGACCCCGGGGTGATCGCGGGTCTTTTGCTGTTCCTGCTGCTTCTGGGCCTTTTCCTGTGGAACATCCGCAGGCGTCCGTTGGTTTCCTTCGGAGCGGCATGGTTTTTCTTCAACTGGCTCCCCACGGCGGGGTTGATTCCCATTTCCACGAAAGTGGCCGACCGTTACCTGTATCTCGGCCTGCTGGGGATCATCCTCATCGTAATCGTTTTTCTCCTGGAATGGACGGTGCCGGCCGGACGCGGGAAACGGGTGCGCGGTTCGGTCGTGTACGGGGTATCCTGCCTGCTGATCCTCACCGCCATCGTGCTCGGTGCGGCCACCATATCACGCAGCGGGGTGTGGAAGAGCGAAAAGGCGCTCTGGGAGGACATGTCCGGAAAGTCGAACACGGACCTCGCGTTCAACCACATGGCCCACTATCACCTGCAACGCAAGGATTGGCACAAGGCCGAAATCTACTATCGAAAGAGCCTGCTCATGGACCCCACGCAGGCCGAGATATGGAACAACCTGGGAAACGTACTGATCCTGCAGGGCAAGCCCGCCGAAGCCGAAGAGGCCCTGTCCAACGCCCTCTTGCTGGACGAAAAGTCTCCCACGGAGGAGTCCGCCAAGCGGAGCCTCGGCACGCGCCTCAACATCTCCATGGCGCTGGCCATGCAGGGCAAATATGCTCAGGCCGAAGAGCATCTTACCAAGCTGGTGAAAGCCGAACCCGAGACGGTGAAGGGCCGCGAATTGCTGACCGAAGTCCTGATGGCCCAGCAGCGCTACCGGGATGCGGTAACCGAGGCCGAGAAACTCACCAGGCTTGAACCCGACAAGGCCAAACCCTACGTGTACCTGGTGTTCGCCTACAAGAGCCTGGGGGAAACCGCAAAGGCGGGAGAGGCGTACCGGAAGGCCATGGAACTGGAGCCGCAGGTGGCCAGGAAATACTTCGCGCCCCATCCCGCCGGGAAGTGAGAAACGCGGCAAACCACATGACGAGGGGCGGCGAGGGACGTGTTCCTGAATCTTACCTGTGAGACGTTGTTCACTTTGTGTCTCACAAAACGGAAAAAATGAGACAAAAACCCATTAATGTCTCACCCATGAGACATTAATGGTTCCATCGAATATCGAGGCAAGAAGCCGATACCAAGTCTACGCCTAGACATTCAGCAAATCCTGTTCGATCACTTTCAAATGCCGGGGTTTCACTGCACGCCGCGAAACGAGTTCGACGGGAAGGCCGACAGCTTCCTCCAATTTCGCCGCCAAGGTGACAAAATCGAGTCCGATGGAAGGGTCCACGTCAACGAGGATGTCCACATCGCTCGCTTTGGTCTGCTCACTCCTGGCGTACGAACCGAAGAGCCCGATGCTTTTTACTTTGAAGCGGGACTGAAGCGCGGGTTTCTCTCTCCTCAGAATATTGAGTATTTCTTCGCACGTCTTGAGCGGCATGTGGTTCTCCTTTAGATAAAAGCATTTATATGAGGTGCCGCAAGCCCATAAATACCTACATGAAGCTTACGGCTGCAGTGTCAATTCTCACTACCTGTAGTGTACCAGTGATCGGTACATGTACTAGGCCGTTTCCGCGTTTTTTGGATGGAACGATTAAGGATAATCTCCTTCAGTGCAAAAATACGTAAAAATATTCAATAAAATAAATGATCATGATTATTCCAATATCTTAAAAAATATTGACCTGCTAGTTTCAAAGGAATAATGTATCGACAATTCAAGGGCAAGCAGTAAAGTAGATGATCAGCTGAGGTTGATCGCGCATCTTCCTGACTCCGGTGGGAGGTCGAAATGGTGGAAGAAAAGGAAAACAGAAATATTGTGAGTACAAACATCCTTAAATGTAGGGATGATCCGAAACCTGTAATTCTGTGTTCAAAAATTTCAAAAGAAAATAAAAATGATAAATTTGTGTTAAGCGACAATTCAACCTGCGTTTGGGCGAACCCAGAAGATGAAATAGGTCCGGAAAATTTGCGTCCTCGCATAGAACCGTGGCTAACGGCTCTATGTCAATCAGAACATCTCTCACTACTACTTGGCTCAGGATTATCGAATGCAGTTCATGTAGTTGGGACTGGCAAAACGCTTCCCGGTATGTCTGTTGGAAATTTTGGAGCCGAGAACGAAATTATAATAAATGAAGCGAAAAAGTCGGCGATTGCTTCCGGACGCGGCGAGGGCAATATTGAAGACCAAATCCGTGTAAGCAACGAATTGCTTCGTGGCCTGGAGATTCTTGGCTCAAAAGATGAAGAGATAAAAAGCCGTAAGGACGCGTTACAAAAGAAGTTGGTAACAGTCCTTAAGAGTTTCGCTAATGACGTTTTGTCCGGAGAGCAAGGTTTGGTCAATAGTAGTGAAGTAAGCCGTGAACTCGCCTTTAACTACCTTGTTAGCTTCTTAATGAGCTTTGCCAGCCGTACGGGCACTCGTGAACGCTTAAATATTTTCACGACTAACTATGATCGTTTTATCGAAGCAGGTGCGGAAACTGCCGGTCTACATCTGTTGGATCGTTTTGTTGGCTCCATTGCTCCCATTTTCCGATCTTCGCGACTCGATTTGGATATGCACTACAACCCTCCAGGGATTAGGGGCGAGCCACGGTATCTTGAGGGGGTCGCACGGTTTACGAAACTTCATGGATCACTAGATTGGGTAGACTACCAATGGAGCATCCGCCGTGTGGGTGTACCTTTTGGTGCGGACTCAATTGAGCAATATCTTAATTCACCTGCAAATATGAAGGTCGACGCAACACGGTTGATGATCTATCCTAATGCAGCAAAGGATAGAGAAACATCGCTCTATCCTTACGTAGAGTTGTTCAGGGACTTTGCCGCTGCGGCATGCCGACCGAACCATACTCTGGTAACCTTTGGCTACAGTTTCGGAGATGATCATATCAACCGCATCATTGAGGATATGCTAACCATTCCATCAACGCACCTTGTTGTCATTTCATACGACGATCCTTTAGACCGAATAATGAAAACGTATGAGAAGCTTGGTAGGCACGCCCAAATCAGTCTGTTGATCGGTAACCACGTCGGTGAATTTCGATCGTTAGTCGACCACTATCTCCCGAAACCCGCCATTGACCGAACGACGTTCCGGATGGCGGAGTTGCTCAAGGCTCGATGGGGAACCAATCGGAGTGAAGTTCAGGATGACCCTGTTGACCATTCTTCAGGGGAAGGGGAGAGGACATGAGTCAGACTCCATTCGCTCATGCTGAGAGCCTGCGGATAGGAACCGTAGATTTTATTTCGCCCGATGAAGTGAAAGTGATGCTGGAAATCGAAGCCCCTGAATCGGTTGCGCTGAATGCAGGAGGTGTGCGTCCCTTCCCGCGAGTCAATGGATATGTGCTGATACCGGTAGATGATGGATACCTTGTAGGGCAAATTGAGTGGTTGACTGTAGAACGGTCGGCTTTTCCCAAACGACGAGGGGTTCAAGACTTCGGTTTGGTGGATCTGCCGTATCCTTTGCGCAAGATGAGTCTGAACCCGCTGGGCACTTTACGTAAACAGGCCGGCCAAAGTGATTGCTACAGATTTCGACGAGGGGCAGACGCATTTCCTTCAGTTGGGGCGCCTGTATTACTACCGACCGAACGGCAGCTTCGTTCAATAGTCGAATCGAACGACCGACGACGGGTCCGCATAGGTACCAGTCCATTGGCAGGAAACGCGGAAGTTAGCATTGATCCGGATCGACTCTTTGGACGTCATCTTGCTGTTCTTGGCAATACCGGGAGTGGCAAGTCATGTTCTGTCGCAGGGTTGATACGTTGGTCTCTTGAGGCAGCACAAGTACAAAAGGAAAGCAGAGAAAGGCCGAATGCCAGATTCATCATTTTGGATCCGAACGGGGAATATTCAAAAGCATTTTATCATTGTGATACGTTGTTTAAGACTAGGATTTTTAAATTGAATCCAGCGGCCGATGAGCGAAATCTTCGAATCCCCCTATGGTTTTGGAACAGCGCAGAGTGGTGTTCTTTCACGCAAGCGACTGCTAAAACACAAAGGCCCTTACTTAAGCGTGCCCTGCGCGAGGTGAAGTCTGGAAGAGTTGGTGTAGAAGTGCAGTCTAAAGAAGAAAAAAAATTAGAATTACGCCGGTATCTAACATCTATGCTTATTTCGATCCAACAGGATTATCGTTCCGGGGCTATAAAAACCGATCCTACAAAATTCGGATTCCGGTTAAAGGCATTTTACGAAGATTTGGAAAATAAAAATGGAAAAATTGATGAAAATGAATTTACTGATATACAGGAAACAATTAAATCTGCTTTAAGCAATAATTACTCCTCTTTTAAAGACAAAGAAACTGGCCAAAATGTGGTTTACTATCGAGCATTTAGTGAAATGGGGATCGACAGGATTAAAGAATCTTTAACTAAGAAGTTGAATGAACTGGGCGGAATCATTTATCAGGAAGGCCCAGATGATGATGTACCACTACCTTTCAATGGTGCTGATTTAGCGGATCACTTGCAAATTATTTCCATGCAAGAAAATGTAAGCCAGTATTTAGATTTCCTTATTTCAAGAATAAGATCTTTGCTATCTGATAATAAGATTAATTCAATAATTACTGATAATGCTATTTCAAGTCTTGAGAAATGGTTAACAGAATATATTGGTGGTTACGAAACTGATGATTCTCCACTTGCAATTTTGGATCTTTCCTTGGTTCCATCAGAAATAATACATGTGGCAATAGCGGTTATTGCTCGTATGATATTCGAGGCACTCCAACGCTACAGAAAAATTAATGGTACAGTGCTACCGACAGTGCTCGTGATGGAAGAGGCACATACATTTATTAAACGATATCGAGATGATATCGAAGACTATGACGCTGCTAAGATTTGCTGCCAGGTATTCGAGCGTATCGCGCGAGAGGGAAGAAAGTTTGGGCTTGGACTTGTTCTGTCTTCCCAACGGCCTTCAGAGCTTTCACCTACTGTGCTTTCGCAATGCAACACGTTTTTATTGCACAGGATTAGCAATGATCGCGATCAGGAGCTAGTCCATCGCCTTGTGCCTGACAACCTGCGCGGTTTGCTCAGGGAGCTTCCGTCTCTGCCTTCTCAGCGCGCTATTCTCCTCGGATGGGCTTCCGAGTTGCCGGTTTTGGTTACAATGGACGATTTGCCCAAGAGCCATCAGCCGCACTCGGACGATCCCGATTTCTGGGACGTTTGGATAGGCAAAGACAGCGAAGGGAGGGAGGTCGTACGTAAGGCAGATTGGAAGGGAGTCGCTGACGATTGGCAAGGAAAGGTTGATGCGGAAAAGACAAATTCGAAAGAGTGATTTTCTTTATTAGTTCGTTGGTCGCAATGAAAAGTATGGATTCAAATCGCCACATAGCGACCTCTTGCCGAAAGCAGCGATACCAATTCTCCCACTTACTTCTCGTATGAGCTAAAGGCAGACCACCCTTTTTCTTTTCCTGAGAAGGGGAAGGGTATCCCCCTTCGCGCGATTTTTCGTAGTCCTTCCTTCCTACTTGCCCCCGAACTCCGTAACCGTGAACTCACCGTCGCGGTCGATCACCGCCCAGGCGGTGTTCGTGGCGGGGTCGATCCCATAGGTGCCGAGTTTGTAGCCATCCTTCCAGGGGCCTTTTACGAACGTTGTCTTCCCGCCGGAATTTCCCTTCACGGCGTTGATCCACGCGCCCTTGGCGTCCCGGCGGGCCAGACCGAAGGAACCATCCTTCGTCCGCGCCTTCCCGGCGTAGGTCAAGGAGAGCACGAACGTGTCGGCATGATCGCTCCCCTGGTCGGCCATGCCCCACAGGGTGAGGACGTCGCTGGCAAGGGTCGCTTCGGCCGGGGACCAGCCGGTGTTGACGGCTTTTTGCATCGGCTTGCCGTAGTTGGTTTGAGCGGTGCTGCCGTTGGTCCCGGAGAGAATGGCCATTTGCGTGTGGTTGAACCCCTTTCCAAGGGAGGCGGCCAGAGTGGTGTCGTCGGCCATCGCGTACGATTCGCCCCGTGCCGCCAGGTGTTCCCTGCCGTTCAGGCTGTACCCCATGGTGGACCGCTTAACGAAACGAAAGGCAGGGGTGGTTCCTTCGACCAGGGGGCCGTCCCCGTCGGGGAACTTCCCGTCCGACTGCCAATTGCCGTGATCGTCGGCGTAGTAGTCGATGGTCACGCGCGGGCCGTCCACGGTGAAGAGGTAGTACCCGATTCGCTCCAGGTCCTGTTCGATCGGTACGTCGTTCCTCGATGCGGGCGTGCGCGGGGTGTAGAACTTGGTGCTGTCGGACTGAAGGATGAGCTGGTGGACCGTGCTTCGCCGGTCCGGGCTGGTGACCACCGACAGATAGTGATTGTGGTCGTGGCCGGAGATCGCGTACCGGACGTTGTTCCCTTGCAGCGAGGCGAGGAAACCATTCATGGCGGCCTGCTTTTCCGCGACGGTGGTCACGCTCCCCTGGTCGTTGGGAAGTTTCGCGCCGGGGTCGATTCCGTCGCCGTCGCCGGGGTCTTCCTTATCGGCGGGACCGCCGAACAGGTTGTCCTTGTGGTTGCCGCCCAGCAGGTTCTTGTGGCTGAAGACGAAGGCATGGGTTTGAGCCGGTCGGCCGGAGAGCGTTTTGTCGATCCACGGCTGTTGCCCGGTGACGTAACTGGTGAAGTAGTCGGGGGATTTGAACTGATCGACCAGCACGAACGTGGCGTTATTGTACCGGAAGGAGTAGGAAACGCCTCCGGTGGTCCTGTTCACCGCTTCGGGCGCGGAAAAATCGGTGCCGATGATGAAGGTGTCGGGCCGAGTCTTGGCCGCCGGAGGGTTCCCTTTGGCGGGGTCCATGTCGTTTGCCGGGATGAGGGCCGTCGTGATGTCGCCGGGGGTATTGTTGTTCACCCCCGCGCCGGGACCGGGCACGATCTGCGGGTAGGCATGCCGGAAATCCTCACCCGAGCCTACGTACTTGTTCTTATTGGCCGCTTCGTGATTGCCCCGCAGCGGGTAGAAGCCGATGCCCGCGTTGTACAGTTCCTGGGCGTAAAGCGCGCGGGTGAAGTCGTTTACGCTGCTGCCGACGTTCACCATGTCGCCGACGTGGATGACCAGCTTGACCCCGGCGGCGATGAACTGCCGGTTTACCTGCCGGATGATGTCGGCGGCGCAGGTGTTGGGATTCTTGCCGTCGTCGCCGATGGTCCACTGGGTATCGGCGATGACGCCGAACTTCCAGGGTTCGGCCCAGGCGCCGACGGCTGCGGCCAGAACGGCAAGGCCGACGAACAGGGCGAACACGCTTTTTAGATGGATACGGCTCTTCATGGATCATCCTCCTTCATGAAACGGGAAAACAGCGTGGCCATACTACCATTTTTCCCGATGGATGCGATGGATTTCGGCAGCGTCCCCCCCACGTTGCCGCGGGAATCATGCTCAGGAGAAGGCGGCCGAACGGAGAGGAGAACGGAATCCGTTTGCAAGGCGAAATTCATCAAGCCACTTGGGGATAAGAAGCGCGGGAGGAATTGGTGAGCCTTTTATGAAGGCGGGAAATCCCGCCCAACGGCAATGACAGGCAAGGGAACCAGGACAGGCGCTCAGCCCAGCACCGTTCCCTCCATGGCCGGATCGGGGTCCAGGCCCAGGGCGGAGAGAATAGTGGGGGCGAGGTCCTTGTTGGTCGGGTTCGGCCGGGACACGGGGAAATTGGAGAGCAGGATGCCGGGCACGGCCAGGGGATCGATGCAATGGTCCCCGGACCATTTCTTCACGTTGTCCTCGAACAGCCCGTGAGGCATGCCGCCGATGGCCGTCTGCCAGGAAGCGCGGTAGCCGGGGTGATACCCCACCACCAGGTCGGGAGCGTTTCCCACATACGGACCGCGATAGATCGCATCGCGCCGGTACACGTTGGAAATCACCGGATCGTTGCCCGAGCCGTCCCTGACCTTTTCCAGTTCACCGGCGATTTTTCCGGCCAGTGAATCGGCTTCCGAAGCCGGCACCGTACCCTTGCCCTCGCGGCCCTGCCGGTTGATGTACACGCTGCCGAAACCCAGCGCATAAGCGGACGTTTTGCTCCAGTCCACGGCGCGGAACAGCGGCGCGCCTTCGACATCCGCCGGATCGATAGGTTCCTTCAGCGCCAGAAGCCCCTTTTCCGCCAGCCAGGAATTGAGGTGGAACGAACGGCGGTAGGAGGAAAAGCCGTGGTCGGAACAGACGATGAGGGCCGTCTTGTCGTCCGTCGCCGACAGCACCTTTTGCAGAACTGCGTCCATCCTGCGGTAGCAGGCCGGAATGACGTCCCCGTATTTTTTGGCATAGGCTTCGGTATAGAGCGGGTGGCGCGGGTCGCGCGTTGCCCAGAACATGTGGTGGATACGGTCGGTGGTGAAGAACACATTGCACAGGATTCCTTCCTTGAACCGGCTCAGTTCGTGGAAGAACATCTTTTCCTGCTCGGCCGTTATCTCGTCGCATGACTCCAGGAACGCCTCTTCGCTCATGCGCAGTTCGGTTACCGCCTTGGTGTCTTCGGGGATTCCCAGCGTATGGAAGCGTCCGACGACGGCCGCCAGTTCCGGGGCGTAGCCGTCGGGGTTGGAAATGGGGTAGCAGGGGGCCTGCGGATCGATCTGGAGCGGCGTCAGGTAGAGGGCCACGCGGGAATCCATTTGCCCGAGGAAGAATTTTCCGATCCCCGTCACTTTCTTGAAGGGACCCACGTCGAAGGTGAATTCGATCCAGGGGGTCCATTCACCCTTGCGCAGGGTGTGGGTCTGTCCGTTCACTTCGAGGACGATGCTCTGTTCGTCCGGCTTCATGATCAGGATGAGCGGGACCGTGGAGGGTTTGCGGGACATGAACTTTTGGGTCATGGGCCCCGTGACCGTCGTTTCCACTCGTCCCCGGTTCGCGGGCAGGACCACCACTTTTTCCCTGCCCTCTTCGTGGGGGCCGGGCTCGACGTTGGTATAGAAACCGTAACGGCCCAGGCCGCCGGTGATGTCGGGCGTGCCCAGACCCGCCAGCACCCTGGACGGCCCCTCCTTGGGGGGAAAGGTGACGGGCCAGCGGAGCACCGTGCAGTCCGCGCCCGCCGATGCGGCGACTTCCCAGAAGGTACGTCCGTGGCGTACGGGGAGAAACATCGATTCCCTGCTGCCCAGCAGGTTTTTCCGGTTCAGGGAGAGGATGCCGAGGTCCGGGAGGTAGTTTTTCGGATTGCGGCGGATGAAGTCGTAGAGTCCGTGTTGCCCGGGGTTTGCCCCCACGGCGATGTCCGCCCACGCTACCGGGCTCTGCGGCGGATTGCTGGTGGCGAGCGGGCCGCAATGGCCCCGCTCCCTGAGCAGGGAAAAGTGCGGAAGCTGCCCCTTGGCCATCAACTCATTCAGAACGACCGGGTCCAGGCCGTCCATGCCTAGCACGATCACCCGCTTGTAACCGCCCTTCAACTTCTTCTCCTTTGAAGCGACGTTCCGCTCTTTTCCGACCGTTGCGCCGTATGCACCGCCGCGTCGGCCGGAAAGCGCGCCGACGGCGGGCAGACTCGCTCCCGCCCACGTCAGGAGCTTCACGAATTCCCTGCGTTCCATATGATCCTCTTTGTGGTCCGGATCGGTCGAATGGTTACCGGATGCCGGTGGCGCGGCCGGAAGACCGGTCGCCGCGCAGCCGGCGAATGAACCGTTTCACCGGCCAGAAAAGGATACCGAGTATCCCCGCGCCGAAGCCGATGATGGTGGCAAGGGAGGTATAGATGACGTTCCCGGTACCGGGATCGATATAGGCGTACGCTGAATCGATAAAAAGAAGCATTAAAATCGGTAAAGCCGCCGACAGGATCGCCAAGCGAAAGAGTTTCGTCCTTCCGTGCATTCGTCTCCCCTTGAAGTTATTGGAAAAAATCGATAGAAACAGACGCAGTTCTCCTGACCGTCATGGGAACGGCAACAAAGGTTACCAACCACTTGAGCATCAACTGTTTCATGAGGAGCATTCGGACGCCGTGACGGGCATTTCCAGCATCCCGTGCATTATATGCATTGCGCCGGTGGAGTACAGCGGACTTCGCCAGCGGCCGCAGGTAATCATGGACTTCTTTGCGGAGCTGACACCGGTGTTCTACGTCGACCCGGTGGGGCTTCGTACGTTCCGGATATCAGACATTGAACGTATCGTCAATAAATTGTTAGCGATTCGACGGGTCGGGAGCCGGAGTGGGGACGCAAAGGGGGCGCGAGTGGTGACTCCCGCCTTCGTACCGTTCCACTGGGCGGAAAGCATCAACCGGCGGTTGTTCCAACGGCTCGGCCGCTCGCTCGAGCGCCGTACGCGCGGTTTGGGGCAGGGCAGGCCGCTGCTGTGGATCGGCGTTCCTTCTCCTCTGGCCGTGCATCTCCTCGACCGGTTCCCCCACGGGGCGACAGTCTACGACTGCATGGACGATTTCCCCGGGTTCCACGGGGGGGCGGAACGGATCGTGCGCGCCGAACGGGAAATCATGCGGCGGGCGGATATCGTGTTCGCGGCTTCCGCCGCTCTTCAGGAACGGGCGAAAGAGACGGCCGGCCGGGTGGCGACGGCGCCCAACGGGGTGGACATCGAACGGTTCAGGCGGCCGAACTATCCTGTTGTCCGGCCGCGGGACTTGCCGCGGGGCGAAGTGGTGATCGGCTACCATGGAACCATCGGTCGGTGGTTCGATGCGAACCTGGTGCGGGAGATCGCTCGATCCCGTCCCCGCTGGCAGGTGGTGCTCATCGGGCCGGTGACCTGCGATCTGGACCGGTCGATG
Organism: uncultured delta proteobacterium; assembly: GCA_963826125.1. Classification (GTDB taxonomy): domain Bacteria; phylum Desulfobacterota; class Desulfarculia; order JACQYL01; family CAWGVV01; genus CAWGVV01. Next base: position 1,754,199 of record CAWGVV010000002.1, read on the forward strand.
TTTCCCCCCAACGTCCATCTGCTGGGTCCCCGACCACAACAGGACCTGCTGCCTTACCTGGTTCATTTCGACGTGGGCATCGTTCCCTTCGGAGGGATGTCGGTCGCCATGTGCAGCAATCCCATCAAGGTGTATGAGTACCTGGCGGCGGGGCTGCCGGTGGTGTCGTCGCCGATTCACGAACTGAGGCTGCTGCCTCCGGGGCTGATCCGCACGGCCGGGGACGGACGGGAGTTTACGGCCCGCATCGAGGAATCCCTTGCCGAGGCAGGGGACGAAGAGAAACGTCGGGAGAGGATTGCGGCGGCGGAGACTCATTCCTGGACCGGCGTGTTCGACGGGATTGTCCGGGAGTTGGAGAAGCTCGAATCCCTTGCGGGGTGAGCACGTCAAGGTAACCGTGACGCGGATGTTTTTTCGTGGCTGGGGCGGGTTTGAAACCCGCCCCTACCGGGTTACGCTCCTCGATTATTCGTTCGGCCCCCTTAGTATGGCCTACCCCCGGCGCGCGGAAGGCGGGACGTTAATCCAGTTTTTTCCGCAGGTTGAGGAAATTGCTGCGATCGAACCCGAGGGATTTGAAAAAGGAGAGCATGTCGGCGGCGTCCCATCGGACCGATGAATAAACGTCCTCGACGCCGATGGAACGGTAGTGATCGAGCAAATGGCGGGCCAGGTCCCGACCGATGCCGTGGCCCATGTACCTGGGATCGACCCCCACCACTTCGATCCATCCGCACCGATCCACGCCGAAGTCGCCCTGACGCAGCGCGCTGATGATGAATCCGATCACCTTGTCTTCCAGAAGGGCCACGAATCCGATGGTGTTTTCCTGGCTCAACCGGCTGAAGACCGGGCTCTTCCACTGCGGTTTGGTCACCCGCTTCAGGATGGTCGAGTGGATATCCATAACCGCGTCATAATGTTCGGGTTTAAGGGGTTCTATCCGAATGTTCATCAAGGTGTCCATTCCGTTTGAAATTACACGGACCGGGGAATCGGTGCCGTCAGAGTTGCAAAACAACTGAAATTACGCTACGGTACAGTGTTTTTCGGGAATCAATAAAGAATTGGAGAGATTCGTTCACCATAGCAAAACGGGTGTTCGCGCGCAACAATTTATGGAAAAGATACGAAACTTCAGTATTGTCGCACATATCGACCATGGCAAATCCACGTTGGCGGATCGGTTCATCCAGTTGACGGGCGCGGTCAACGAACGGGATTTCCGCGACCAGTTTCTCGACAGCATGGACATAGAGCGGGAGCGGGGAATCACAATCAAAAGCCAGGCCATTACCCTTTTCTTCAAGTCGAAGGACGGGGAAACCTATACGTTGAACCTCATCGATACCCCCGGCCACGTGGACTTCACGTATGAAGTCTCGCGGGCGCTGGCCGCATGCGAAGGGGTCCTGCTGTTGGTCGACGCATCGCAGGGCGTGGAGGCGCAGACGCTGGCCAACATGTATCTGGCCATGGAAAACGACCTGGAGATCGTCCCGGTCATCAACAAGATCGACCTGCCCGCGGCCGATATTCCCATGGCTCTGGAAGGCATCCAGAACGAACTCGGACTGTCCAAAAAGGACGCGCTGCTCTGTTCGGCCAAGGCCGGCACCGGTGTGGACGAAGTGCTGGAAGCCGTTGTCCGGCGCGTTCCCCCGCCCGATGGGGACGCGGACAAGCGGTTGTCGGCCCTCATCTTCGATGCCCACTACGATGTTTTCCGAGGCACCGTCATCTATGTCAGGGTGATGGACGGCATCATGAAGGCCGGAGACATCATCCGCTTCATGTCCAATAACTCCACCTACAAGGTGGAGGAGGTGGGCATCTTCCGGTTGAAGCGCGAGCCCAAGGAAAGTCTCGCCGCCGGTGAGGTGGGATACGTCATCGCCGGGGTGAAGACGGTGAACGACGTGCACACCGGCGACACCATCACGCTGGACAACGACCCGGTGCAGGAGGCTCTGCCCGGTTTCCGCAAGGTAAAGCCCGTGGTCTTCTCCTCCCTCTACCCCATTGCCTCGGACGATTATGAAGACCTGGCCGAGGCCCTGGAGAAATACACGCTCAACGACGCGGCCTTCAGCTACGAAAAGGAGACTTCCTCCGCGCTGGGCCAGGGGTTCCGCTGCGGGTTCCTGGGGCTGTTGCACATGGACGTGGTGCAGGAACGGCTGGAAAGGGAATTCGACGTCTCCCTGATCCTCACCTTTCCCAGCGTGGAATTCCACTTCACCATGCGGACCGGGGAAAAGCTGATCATCAACAACCCGGCCCACTACCCCGACCCGGCCAACATCACGCTGGGCGAGGAACCCTTCATCCGCGCAACCATCATGATGCCGGAACGTTATCTGGGAGCGGTGATGTCCCTGTGCCACGAACGGCGCGGGGTGAATTCACACTTGTCCTACCCGTCCCCCAACCGGGTGGAGCTTTCCTTCGAACTGCCGTTGGCGGAAGTGGTATACGATTTCTACGACCGGCTGAAGACCATCACCCAGGGATATGGGTCGTTCGATTACGAAATCATCGGCTATCGGCCGAGCGACCTGGCGAAGGTGGACATACTGGTCAACGGCGAACGGGTGGACGCCCTGTCCATGCTGGTGCACAAGGAGCAGTCCCGTGCGCGGGCCAAGTTGGCGTGCGACCGCCTCAAGGACGAAATCCCCCGCCAGATGTTCAAAATCGCCATACAGGGGGCCATCGGCGGCACCATCATCGCCCGATCCACCATTTCGCCCTTCCGCAAGGACGTTACCGCGAAATGCTATGGCGGCGACATTTCGCGAAAGAGAAAGCTTTTGGAAAAACAGAAAAAAGGCAAGAAACGCATGAAGATGGTGGGACAGGTAATGATCCCGCAAAGCGCCTTCATCGCGGTGCTCAAATCGGATGAATAGCGAGGGTTCATATATCGTACCGGCTCCCCCGTACTGGGGGCTCTATATTCATGTTCCTTTCTGCCGCCGCAAGTGTCGCTACTGCGATTTTCCCTCGTATGCGGCGCCGCATCTGATTCCCCGCTACCTGGAATCGCTCGATCGCGAGATCGCCGTGCAGAGGGGCGTTCCCGGTCCCCTGGCTACGGTTTACCTGGGAGGCGGGACCCCTTCGCTGCTGTCCGAACCGCAGCTGGAAGCCGTCCTCCGTCGGGTGTTCGATGGTTTCACGGTGGTGCCGGATGCGGAAATCACCATGGAGGTCAATCCGGAAGGGTTGACCCGCGAATACCTTCGGGCTCTCCGTGGGATGGGGATCAACCGGTTGAGTATCGGGGTTCAGTCGCTGGACGACGGGATTCTGCGGTTTCTGGGCCGGGGGCACACGGCGGACGAGGGAATCCGCGCCGTAAAGGCGGCCCGGGATGAGGGATTCGACAACGTCTGCGTGGACCTGATCCACTCCATCCCGGGGCAGGAAATCGACTCGTGGCGGGCGGAACTGCAAAGGGTCCTGGAACTCGAACCGGAGCACTGCTCCCTCTATTCGCTCACGGTGGAACCGTCGACCCCGCTGGGGAAAGACCGGGAGAAAGGGCGGTTCGCACCCCTCGGGGAAGAGGAGGAACGTTCCTTTTTCCTGGCCGGTCACGATACAATGGAAGCGGCGGGGTACCTCCATTACGAAGTGTCCAATTTCGCCCGTTCTCCACTGCTCGTCTCCCGGCACAACAGCGGCTACTGGGTCCACCGTCCCTATCTCGGATTGGGGCCGTCAGCTCATTCCTTTCACCGGGACAGACGGTGGTGGAATGTCCGTTCCCTGAGGCGGTATAATGAGATGACCGAAGCCGGCCGTTCTCCCGTGGAAGGCGGAGAAACGTTGGGCGACGAGGAATTCATGCTGGAAACGCTCTATTTCGGGTTCCGTACCGCCCGGGGATTGGACCTTGAGGACTTCGAGCGGTGTTTCGGCTGGAACCCGGCCGTGGAGCCCGCCGGGCTCATGAACGAACTGTGTTCCTCGGGGTGGGTGAGGATCGAGGGAACACGGATGATTCCCACAGCGGAGGGAATGCTCCGTTCGGACGGTCTTCCCCTGCTGTGGCCCGACCCCCCGAACCACAATTTGCGAACGTGCGGTATTTCCGGACCGGAAATCCCATCTGATGGACAAGCGACATGCGAACTACCATGAAAGTGCATCCGCGCGCACGACAGGCACTGGACCTGATCGGGGTACCGGAGAAGACGGAATTTGTTCCGGACCCTTTTCAGGAAGAAGCCGTGGCGAAGATCGAGCGGGGCGACGTCATCGTTACCGCGCCCACGGGGTCCGGTAAAACCTGGATCGCCACAACCATCATGGAAAAGATGCTGAGCGAGGGAAAGCGCATCTGGTACGCTGCTCCGCTCAAGGCCCTGTCCAATATCCTCTACGCGGACTTCGGCCGGATGTACGGCACAGAGCGGGTGGGCATCCTCACCGGGGACCGCAAGGAGAACTCGAACGCGTCCGTGGTCGTGGGAACCACTGAGATCCTGCGCAATCATCTCTATGACGCCATGCACCACGGTGAAGATCTGCCCGTGGACCTGGTGGTGCTGGACGAAGCCCATTATCTGGGCGACGAAGATCGGGGCATGGTGTGGGAAGAGGTAATGATCTATCTTCCGCCCCGCATCAGGTTGCTCCTCCTTTCGGCCACCATCGAAAACAGCGCTGAAATCTCCTCCTGGCTGGAACGAAACCGCGGGGTGCCCTGCACCGTGGTGGCTTCCTTCAAACGGTCGGTGCCGCTGTACCCGCTGTTCCTCTTTCCCTACGGGGAAGTCGTTCCGCTGAAGTCCCGCAGAGAGCTGAATCCGGCGGTGGAGCGGTATGAAGAGCAGGAAAAGAGCAAGCGGAGGAGATTCGGTCGTCAGGACGTGAATTTCGGGACCATCCTCGAGCAGTTGAGGGAACTGGACCTGCTGCCCGCCATCTTTTTTCTGAAATCGCGGGCGGACTGCAACCGCGCCCTGCTGACCTGCCGCCATTCGTCTCCTTTCACCATGGCCCAGCGCAAGGAATCCGAAGAAAAACTGCATCAGCTTCTGGAGGCGTACCCTTTCCTCAAGGACCATCCCCAGCTCCACCACATGCGGCAGTGCCGGGTGGCCTCGCACCACGCGGGGCAACTCCCCTATTGGAAAATCCTGGTGGAGAGAATGATGAAAGCGGGCCAACTGGACGCCATCTTCTCCACTTCCACCGTGGCGGCCGGGGTAAATTTTCCGGCCCGGACCGTGGTGATTCTCCAAAGCGACCGGTTCAACGGCCGGGAGTTCGCGGACCTCAGCAGCACGGAACTCCATCAGATGCTGGGCAGGGCAGGGCGGCGCGGCATGGACCACATCGGGTTCGCGGTCGTCATCCCCGGACCGTTCCAGAACCCGAAGCTCATCGCTTCCCTGCTCGATTCACCGCCCGACCCGGTGATGAGCCGCATGCGGGTCAACTTTTCAATGACCCTCAACCTGCTGCTTTCGCACGACCCGGCCGACATACGGAGGGTTTTCGAACTCTCCTTCGCCACCTATCAGGGCGCTCCGGAAATGGGGGCATTGGACAAAGAGCTGAAGCGGCTCAAGAAGACGCTCTCCCCTATGCTGGACGGGGCGGAATGCGACAGTGTGGATACGTTGCTGGACACCACCATCCAGCGGCAGGATCTGGACGAATCCGTTCGGAAGATCGACTATCTGCTGCGCCGGGACAGGGAGATATTTTTTGCGCTCACCCATATGACGCGCGGGCGGCTTTTCCTGACCACCCAGGGAAATCTCTATTGCGCCCTGGGACGGCTCGATCCGGACACCTTGCAGGTACCGGCCGCCAAGGTGAAGCAGCGGGTGAAGGTGCGGAGCACGGGCGTCAAGTTCAGGGATATCAACCTGGAACGGATACGGTTCATCCTCGACTTCCGTCTCGATCTGCCTTCGGACGATGAACCGGACGAAATCGCGCGGCTCATTTCCGATGCCGCGGGCGGTGAGTATGAGGAACTCGATCCCCGTTCGCGCATCAGCCCGGAGCGTCAGCAACGGCTGGATTCACTGGAAGCGCAGAGAGAGGCGCTGCTCAAGGAAAAGAAAACCCTCCCTTGCCGTGGTTGCACGCAGGCGCAGGCCTGTCTGAAGAAAAAAGACGCCGAAGTTCGGCGGGCCCTGGGCCAGGCGATCCAGCTGGCGCGGTCGGTGAGCCGGTTTCGGGATCGGTTGTGGAAGGAATTTCTGCGCCATTTCGAGTTCATTGTTCAGGAAGGGTATGCCGACACGCCGGGAACACTCTCCCCCAAGGGGAGGTGGGCGGCCAACCTCCGGATCGATCAGCCCCTTATGGTGGCCCAGGGCATACGCGAATCAGTCTTCCCTCACGACAGCCCGGAGATACTTGCCGGCCTCATGGCGCTCTTCGTGGCCGAACGGTCGTCGGATCTCGAATCGGCGACGAAGCTCCTTGAAGGCGAGGGGAAGCTTGCGGAGGCATGCACCCGTGTCTCCGAAGCGGTCGCCCCCCTGCGGACACGACTGCAGCAGGCGGGCTTCGATGTACCCCCCATGCCGTTCAGCGCGGCCCTCACGCTCTATCGCTGGGCCCGTGGAATGGACTGGGATCGTCTGGTGGAATTGTCGGGACTGGACGAAGGAGACCTGGCCATGCTGATCTATCGAACGGCGGACCATCTGCGGCAGCTCGAAGGATTGCGGGAGACGCACCCGCAGTTGAGTAACGCCGCCGCCGAGGCCACGAGTCAGGTCCTGCGCGACCAGGTGGCGCCTTTCTAGGAACATCGAATCAGAATTGTGATTTTTCAGCAGATATATTATTATTGGTTGTGGAAGACGTGCTCTTCTGGGGGACCGTGCCCGTCGTACGGAACAGGGAGCGCTCAAGGAGAAGAGGTGTTTGCTATGAGTGATCTGAACGATCCGCGGATGGAAATACTGAAGCAAGCCATCATCATGGAAATCGCGGGGTTGCAGTTTTTCCTCACTGCGGCTGAAAAGACCACCGCCAAGAAGGCGCGGGAAATGTTCCGGCAGCTGGCCGAGGACGAGGTGGAGCACAAGGACATGCTCGAGTCCATGATGAAGAAGCTCTTCAAGGGGGACAGTAAGCTGGAAATCCCCAAGTCGAGCAAGGTCATTCAGGTGGACCACCCCGTCATCGGCAACGAACTCAGGGAAAGCCTCAAAACCACGTGGTTCGACAGCTCCGCGCTGAATATCGGCATCATGCTGGAAGAGCGGGCCATTCACTTCTATGAGGAACAGAGCAAGAAGACCGACAGTCCGGAGTTGAAGGAACTGTTCGAGTGGCTTATCACCTGGGAGAAGGGCCACCTTGAGGCACTCTTGAAGATCGAAGAGCAGTTGAAGGAGCAGTTCTGGTTCGACCAGGGCTTCTGGCCTCTCGATTAAACGAAACGAACCTTCTCGATGTCCGCTTTTTTTGGGAACGGAAAGAACGAAACAGCCGTTCGGTAAAAGGCGGGAAAAGCGGATCGAGAGCACGACAGGCACTCATGGCAGGACCCGGAGACCGGCGATGGGTGTCATTAAAGAGAACAAGCGATAGTAGTTTGAACGGCATTCGATTCGAAAAAGCACAAAAGGCAGGAAAGCCGAATTGTCCGTCACGGCGACGGGCCGGGGATACGTCCGCCCAAGGGACCGCGGCATTCCGGGTGTCCGGATGGTCCCTGTATGAAGGGCAGGATGCAATGAGCGGCGTATTGCCGCATGAAACCCCGTACTTTCAAGTAACAATACCTTTTCTTACAACAGCCGGCACTTCGGAAAAATTTCCAGCGATGTTCCGGCGGGAGTCAGCCCGTGTCGTCACAAACGGATGATCCGAGGATAGGCGTATTTGTTTGCCACTGCGGTTCCAACATTGCCGGGTATCTCAAGATACCCGATCTGGTGGAGTACGCGAAAACCTTGCCGAACGTGGTGTACGTGCAGCCGAACCTGTACACCTGTTCCGAAGGCGGGATAAACGAAATCAAGAAGGCGATTCAGGAACAGAGCCTGAACCGGGTGGTGGTTGCTTCCTGCACGCCGCGCACCCACGAGCCTCTTTTTCGCAGTTCCTGCCAGGAAGCGGGCATGAACCCTTATCTGTTCGAGATGGTGAACATCCGCGATCAGTGTTCCTGGGTGCACATGGGTAGCCCGGATGAGGGCACCGCCAAGGCCAAGGACCTCATCCGGATGGGAGTGGCCAAGGCCACCCTTCTCGTTCCGCAGACGCCCATCGAGAGCCCCATGGAGCACCGCGCGCTGGTCATCGGCGGCGGAATCGCCGGTATGAACGCGGCCTCGTCCCTGGCGGGGATGGGGTTTGAAGTGGTCCTGGTCGAAAAGTCGAATCGGCTCGGCGGCATGATGAATTATCTCCACCGGTTGGGACCGGACTTCCAGGACGCCTCGGAAGTGGCGGCCAAAAAGATCAGGGAAGTGGAGGGCAACCCGTTCATCACGGTGCTGCTCGAAAGCCGGGTCACCGACGTCAACGGCTTTATCGGGAAATACGATGCCGCCGTGGAAACACCGGGAGGAACGAAGCGGATCGCGCTGGGGGTGATCGTCGTGGCTGTGGGCGCCCAGGTCCTGGTGCCGGAGGGACTCTACGGATACGACGGAGAGCGGGTCGTCACCCAGCTCCAGATGGAGGCGCTGCTCAAGGCGGGGTTCGACGAACCGAAGAATGTCGTCATGATCCAGTGCGTGGGATCGCGCAACGAGGAGCGGAAATACTGTTCCCGCATCTGCTGCCAGACCGCCGTCAAGAACGCGTTGCTGGTAAAGGAAAGTCAGCCGAATTCTCACGTGACCATTCTTTACCGCGACATGCAGATGTACGGTGTGGAGAACGAAACCCTCTTCCGGAAGGCCAAGGCCAAGGGTGTGCGGTTCCTGGCCTACGATCCCGCCGATCCGCCCAAGGTGCTGCAAGGGCAGGTAACGGTGTATCATCCGCTCCTGGGAAAAGAGGTGGTGCTCCCCGCGGACCTGGTGGTGCTCTCCACTCCGTTGGTGGCCGGCCCGGACGCCGAGCCCATCTCCAAACTTCTGCGCGTGCCCATGGACGAGAATAAATTTTTCCTGGAAGGGCACGTCAAACTCAAGCCCCTGGATTTCGCCACCGACGGAATCTATCTGTGCGGCAGCGCCAGGTATCCGGCCAACGTGCGTGAGGCCGTGGCCCAGGGAATGGGAGCCGGTCTGCGGGCGGCGATCCCCCTTTCCAAGGTCGCGGTGACCGTGGAGCCTATCGTTTCCTGCCTGACGGACGAGGATGCCTGCCGGGGGTGCGGACTATGCGTTTCCTTGTGCCCCTACGGAGCCCTGGAAGTACGTCAGACCGAAAAGGGCCGGAAAGTGCACGTGGTTTCCGTGGCGTGCAAAGGGTGCGGCGTGTGCGCCGCTACTTGCTATCAGCATGCCCTGAGCATCAATTCCTACACCGACAACCAACTCGTCGCTCAAATCGATGCCTTCCTGGGACAGTAGGAAACGGAGCGGCACAAGCACGGAAAGGAGGTAACCATATGGCAGACTTCGCGCCGAAAATCCTGACGTTCTGCTGCACGTGGTGAGGGTACTCCGCCGCGGACTTCGCTGGAGTTTCCAGACTACAATATACGACCGAGATCAAGATTGTTCGCCTGATGTGCACCGGGCGCCTCGACCCGGCCATCGTCGTCCATGCGTTCCAGAAGGGAATGGACGGGATGATGCTGGTGGGGTGCTACTTCGGTGACTGCCACTACATTTCCGGCAACTTTCAGGCGCAGGCTAAAATGAACGTAACCCGCCGGTTGTTCAAACATATCGGCATCAGTGAAGACCGATTGGCATTCAGGCAGTGTTCCTCCGCAGAAGGTTCCCGTTTCGTGGAACTGGTCACCGAATTCACACATCGTATTCAGGAGCTGGGGCCTCTCGGTGAGGGGGGCGACCCACTCCGGCAGCCGGAGCTGGGCGGGAAGCTGGAGTCCGCTCACGGCGTGCTGGCCGGCGAGAAAATGCGCTGGGTGGTGGGAAAGCGCACCGAGTTCATGGAACACGGCAACAAGTACGGCGAGAAATTTACCGATCATGAATTCAACCGGACGCTCGACATGATTGTGATCGAAGAGTTCGAGTTGCAGGAAATCATGAGGAAGATGAGGGAGAAGGCGCAATCGGTCAAGGAATTGGCCGAAACCCTGAACATACCCGTCCAGCGCGTATTCCGGTACGTCACGGCGTTGCGGCGAAAGGGCATGGCCGATGTTTCCTCCATCGAGGGCCGTACTCCGATCTATCTGCTGACCTGAGAGGACTACATCAGTGGCCGAAAAAAACGTGCTGATCGTGGGCGCGGGCTTGCCGGGAATACGGCAAGCCCTGGCCAGGGCCGACGCCGGAGAAAAAGTGACCGTGGTGGAGAAAGCCCCCACCATGGGGGGCGGAGAAATCCCCCGCAATCATCTGCTGGCCGAGGGGGAGGACATGGTATCCCCCGATCTCCAACGCGTGCGCGCCCATAAAAACATAACCGTTCTTACCAACTGCGATATCCGGAAAATCGGAAAGACCGACGGACGTTTCGCCGCCGACCTGCTGGCCCGGACCAAACGGGTGGACAACAGCAAATGCAACGACTGCAAGGCGTGCATCAAGGTGTGCCCCGTCAACATGTTCGACGATTTCAACGAGGGGTTCGGTTTCCGAACCGCCGTGGATTTCTGTAATCCGCTGACCGGCGAATACAACATCTTCAAGGAAGACATGCCGATCTGCCAGCGCACGTGTCCCGTCAATCTGGACATCCGGCGCTATGTCGGCCATGTGGCCGACGGCGACTACGAGGCATCGCTCGCCACCATCCGGGAGAGGCTGCCGTTTCCGTTGAGCATCGGCCGGGTGTGTCCCCACCCCTGCGAGACGGCCTGCAACCGGCAGTATCTGGACGAGCCCATCAGCATCTGCGGGCTGAAACGGTTCGTGGCCGACGACGAACTGTACGGCACGGGCAAGCCCAAGGTGAAGCTGCCCGAAACTCGTTTCTCCGAGAAAGTGGCCGTGGTGGGGGCCGGACCCAGCGGCCTGACCTGCGCCCACGACCTTGCGCGGCTGGGCTATCAGGTTACGGTGTATGAAGCGCTCCCGGTGCCCGGCGGCATGTTCTACGTGGGGATTCCCGAGTACCGGCTGCCCAAGAAGATCCTGCAATACGAAGTGGACCTCATCGCCGACCTGGGCGTGAAGATCGAATACAACGTCCGTATCGGAAAAGACATTTCGGTGGAGCAGTTGCGCAAGGACTTCAACGCCGTCTACCTGGCCATTGGATGCCACCTGGGGTTGAAACTGCGCGTGCCGGGAGAAGACGATCTGGAAGGCGTTATCGATTGCGTAACCTTCCTGCGTGACGTTGTCCTGGGCCGCATTTCAGAGGGCAAGGGGAAACTGGCGGTCATCGGCGGCGGCAACGCGGCCATTGACTCCGCCCGCACGGCATGGCGTCTGGGATACGACAAGGTGACGATCCTCTACCGCCGGACCAAGAAGGAAATGCCCGCCAACCCGTGGGAAGTCCATGAAGCCGAGCTGGAAGGGGTGGAAATGAAGTATCTGGCCGCGCCCCTGGAAATCGTCGGCAGCAACGGCAAGGTCACGGGCGTCAAATGCGTCCAGATGGCCCTGGGCGAGCCGGATGCCAGTGGACGGCGGCGGCCCGTGCCCGTGGAGGGCTCGGAATTCGTGGTGGAAGCGGACGTGGTGGTCCCGGCCATCAGCCAGGGAATGGACCTCGCCGTGCTTCCGGAGAACCATGAGTTTTCCATCACTCGCTGGAAAACCTTCCAGGTGGACGGGGAAACCGGCGCCACGAACGTCCCCGGCGTGTTCGCGGGAGGCGACGCGGACACCGGCCCGGACATCGCCATTCGCGCCATTGCGGGCGGCAAGCGGGCGGCCGAGGGAATCCACCGATACCTCAGAGGTGGCAAATGACCTACGAAAAGGAAAAACGTTACGTCATCGGTTTCAACGACGTTCCCGCGCAGCGTCAGAGTATTCCGGCCCTGCCCGTCGAGGAGCGCAAGGGAAACTTCGTGGAGGTGGAAACCGGCTTCACCAAGGAACAGGCGCAGATGGAAGCCAGGCGTTGCCTGAGCTGCCGGCGCTGTTTGGGGTGCGCCCTCTGTTGGGCGGAGTGCAAGCCCGAGGCCATCAACTTCGAGCTTCCGGACGTGAGCTACTCCCTGGAATTCGATGAAGTGGTAGTGACTCCCGGCCAGGAAAACGGATTCCAGAACATCGATTCCGCGCTCGGCTACGGAACGTTCAGCAACGTGATGACCGATCTGCAGTTCGAAAACATGCTCGCGCCCTCCGGACCCACCGGAGGAATGGTGCTCTCCCCCTTGAGCGGCGACCTGCCGGCGAAGATCGTGTTCGTGCAGAGCAGGCCCAAGGGGGGCGATCAGCACCTGCTTTCGTCGCTCTACCTGGCGGCCAACGAAGCCCTGCTGGCGCGTCGTTCGGCCCCCGGCGTCTTGTCGGTTATCATCTCCCCGCCTGCCGTACTCCTCCAGCCGGACGAGCGCGCCAGGATCGGTGAGATGGACGGGCTAAGCCTGATCGAGTCCGAACCGGTCGCGGTGAAGGAAGATGGGGAAGGCGCCCGACTGAAGGTGCTCTTCCGCGACAAGGACCCGGAAGCCGCGATCACCGACGTGGACCTTGTGGTGGTCCTCACCCAGCCCAGGGTTTCGAAGGAATTGCAGTCCCTGAGCGAAAAGGTCGGGCAGGAAGTGAAATACGCGTGAGGCGGAATCGTTTTGACCAATGAGCCCGATGAAGGCAAGCTGAAAAAAGTCCTGGCCACCCTGACGGTGGAGGAACTAGAAACCGTCAGGGATTCCGGCTGGGTCACGGAAGCGGCCGGCCTGATCATCAATGAGGAAATCGCCGGCCGTTCTCCTCAAACGGAGGAACGGGAAGACCGGGCGGTGTCGGCCGAACCGGCGCAGGAAACGATTTTTGATTACCTGAAATGGAAGCCGGGCTCGTCCGTCCGGCAGAATTGCCTGAAGCGGCTCATCACGCTTTCCGTCTCCTCGGTGGTCCTCTCCATTCTTCAGACGATGCAGGACATACGGCATTCGGCGAGCGACGTTTTCTATATCTTCGGTTTCACCCTCGGCATCATGGGCATTGCCGGGATCGCGTTCGTGGTGCTGGCACTCGTCTTCTCTCTGCTCTTTCAGCGGAAATTCTCGGTGAAGTTCTACACCAACCTTTACACCGCGGCTTGGGTGCTGACCTGCTTCGCCGTCTACTTTGGCGACAGCGGCCCTAAAACCGTCCAATAGCGAACACCCGGTTCGATACTTCCGGGAACACCCGTATCGGTTATCGCCGGTCACTGGTCACCCTCCGTCAAACAGCCGCCGAGGAACACGGTGCATGGCGTGGAATCCCCCCCGGCCCCCCTTTGGCAAAGGGGGGAGCTGTGGGCGGCGATTGCCCATCGTTTCCTCTTCGGAGGCTGTCTGCGCGGTGAGGCCGGGTACGGAAGTCCCCCTTCGAAAAAGGGGGATTTAGGCAGTAGTGTCCGGTTAGGTTTTTGCATAATGCAACAAAAAATAATACGACAGGTGGCTAAGAATGATTTTTTATTGACTTTCTTCTGAAAGTGTGTTGCGCACGCTTTCTCGTGATTTACTATAAATAACAATGAGTTACGAGAATGCCGCGCAATTTTGAACACAAGAAAAATCAGAAGCCGCTGTCGTATAAAAAAGTCTTTCGACCGATTGAAAAACTCGCTCCCTCTGTTCCACCCATGGAATCGAAGGGGCACAGGCCCTTACAGATGGAATTCATGCATCAACTCAAGGCACTGGTTGCGTTTCATCTTGAGGAGCATTCCTCAGGTCGCCATCTGCTCCAATTCCTGGAGGAGGACGAATTTGCCCGCAAAGTCATAGCTCCTCCCGATGGCATAAAGAAAAGCGCCTTTTTTGAAGCCATCAACTCCCGCGGCCTTGAACAACTCTTCTATGTCTTTAAAGAACTTCAAAGCGAAGCCACCAGGATTTTGCCCAATGAGCATGCGGAGTTCGGTGAATTAATAGCCATTGATGGGTCCTACATCGACGCGGTGCTTTCCATGTATTGGGCCGACTTCAGCGACCTCAAACGAAAAGCCAAAGCCCATCTGGCCTTCGATGTCAATCGGTCGATCCCCACGGCAATAGTCCTTACGGACGGAAAAGTTGATGAGCGTCCTTATGTCAAACAGCTGCTTTCCCCCGGACAAACCGGCATTATGGATCGCAACTATCAATACTATAAAGACTTCGATCAATGGCAAGCCGATGGCAAACATTTTGTCTGCCGCATTCGCTTTGACAGCAAAAAAACCCTTATTTCCTCCAATCCCATCAATGAAGAAAACATCATTTTCTATGACGCAGTGGTTTTGCTTGGCTCAAATAAAAACAACCGGACCAAAAGACCTGTCAGAGTTGTGGGTTACCTTGTTGACAGAAAAGAATACTGGATTGCCACAGATCATTTTAATTTTACCGCCGAACAGATCGCGGCAATCTACAAAGCTCGGTGGGCCATAGAGATATTCTTCGGATGGTGGAAGCGCCACCTGAAAGTCTATCATATCATCGCCAGAAGCAGGTACGGCCTCACCGTTCAACTACTGGCCGGACTGATAACCTATCTTCTTCTTGCTATCTATTGCCATAACGAGTTTGGCGAAAAAGTCAGCATTAAACGGGTCAGACAATTGAGAATCCAGATCCGTAATGAACTGCAAACCATCTGGAAGGACCAGGATGATTGCCAAATTTTAAAAGAACTAAAAATCCCGGGCCCTGCAAAAACCTAACCGGACACTACTGGGATTTAGGGGGATTTTGTTCCTTCGAATGGCCGTGGAACCGTCGTGCCGTAGGGCGGGACACCATGTTTGTCCCGCGAATTTCAGAAGGAAGTAAACCGGAAGGTTCCCCGTCCCAGAAGGTCGTGCAGATGCACGAGTCCGCGAAGGCGGCCATCGTCGTCGACGGTCACGAGGCAGGTGATTTCTTTTCGTTCCATGAGGTCCAGGGCTTCGAGCGCCGGTGCGCATTCGCGAATGGCAACGGGATTGCGCGTCATCACGTCCTCTACCGTGCACGATTCGACGTCGAGCCGGTTCTTGAGCACCCGGCGGAGGTCTCCGTCGGTGACAATGCCGTGCAGCACCGTGTCGTCGCCGACCACCAGCACCACTCCGATGTTGTGGCGGTCGATGATCTCCACCGCCTCCCTGATGCTCGCTCCGGGAACCACCACGGGCATGCGGTCAATGGCGAACATCACGTCGCGCACGCACAGGTTCCGCAGCCGTTCTCCCAGTCTTCCCCCGGGATGGAACCGTTGGAAATCGTCTTCGTTGAAGTTCCTCCGGGTGATGAGGGCCACGGCCAGCGCGTCCCCCATGGCCAGTGTGGCCGTGGTGCTGGTGGTGGGAGCCAGATTGAGCGGACAGGCCTCCCGTTCCACTCCCACGTCGATGGCCACGTCGCTGGTTCGTGCCAGCGTCGACGACAAATTGCCCGTAAAGGCGATGACCGGCGCCCCCACCTGCCTGATGCAGGGCAGCAGCACATTGAGTTCGTCGGTTTCGCCGCTGTTGGAGATGGCCAGCAGCACGTCGTTGCCGGAAACCATGCCCAGATCGCCGTGCATTGCTTCCACCGGGTGGAGGAAAAGAGACGGCGTGCCGGTGCTGTTGAAGGTGGCCACCATCTTGCG
Source organism: uncultured delta proteobacterium (assembly GCA_963826125.1). Taxonomy (GTDB): domain Bacteria; phylum Desulfobacterota; class Desulfarculia; order JACQYL01; family CAWGVV01; genus CAWGVV01. The sequence continues at coordinate 1,770,017 of CAWGVV010000002.1, forward strand.
GCCGATAAGACCCGATTTGCCGATGCCCGACACGATGACGCGTCCGGTGGAATGGTAGATGAGGTCCACGGCGTTCGTGAAGTTGCCGTCCAGCCTGGGAATCAGGTCGAGGATTCCCTGTGCTTCAAGGCGGAGTACTCTTTTTGCTTCCTCAATACTCATGATGTTCCGATATGCACTCAGGGATGACCACTGCCGTGTTCATTTCTTGCGCATGATGTTGATGCCCAGCCATATGGCGCCCACCGTAACGGCCGAATCGGCGATGTTGAACGCGGGCCAGTGAAAGCCTGCAACGGAAAAGTCCAGGAAATCGACCACCTCGCCGAGCATCACCCGGTCGATGAGATTTCCCCAGGCTCCTCCGAACACCAACCCGAGGCTGATGAGCCAGCCCAGCTTCTCCGGCGGCAGGTTGCGGATGAACGTGAGAATAATGATCATGGCCACGGCGGAGGTGGCGACGAAAAAGAGGGTGCGGAAGGGAATGTTCGCGGAGGCGAGAAACCCGAAGGCCACTCCGGTATTGCGGACGTGCACGAGCTGAAAGAACCCGTCAACGACGGAAACGGCGTGCCCCAGCGCCAGATGCTTGATCACCAGCCACTTGGTGAACTGGTCGAGGGCCGCCACGACGGCGGCCGTTCCGATGAAGACGATTCCCTTGCGCATCTCCCCCCTACTTCTTTCCGGCCGCTTCGATCGCTTCGAGCTGTCCCGCACATTCGCCGCATACGTCGGCGAAGCGGGCCGAAGACCCAAAGGTGTTGCGCCGTTTCCAGCACCGGGGACATTTCTGTCCCGATGCCGTCCCGATGCCGATCGCGAGCCCCGGAAGGAGTTCGCTCGGGAAACCGTTTTCCGGCGCCGGGCCTTCTCCGATTTCCATCTCCGATACGATGGTCACCATGCGGAGTTCGTCCAGATTCTCCTCCACAAAAGCTCTCAGCGAGTCCGGAGGATACAGGGTAATTTTGGCCTCCAGGGGATGGCCGATGGTTTTTTCTTTCCGGGCCCGCTCCAGGGCCTTGGTCAATTCGGCCCGCACGTCAAGGATGCGGCCGAAACGGTCGGCCAGCTGTTCATCCATGAACCCGTCTTCAATATTGGGGAACAGCGCCATATGGATGCTCTCTTCCGGCGTTTGGGAGCTGGTCGGGCGGTACTGCCAGATTTCCTCGGCCGTGAAGGAGAGGACCGGGGCCATCAAGCGGGCCATGGCGTCCAGTATCTGGTACATGACGGTCTGCGCCGATCGCCGTTTGTCGGAATGGGCCGGTTCCGTGTAGATACGATCCTTGAGAACGTCCAGATAGAAGGCGCTCATGTCCAGAGTACAGAAATTGTGCAGGGAATGGTACACCACATGGTAGTTGAATTCGTCGTACGCCTTGCGTATGCGGCCGATCAGGACCTGCAACCGGTGCAGCGCATAGCGGTCGATGTCCGAAAGCTGCGCATATTCCATGGCGTCCGTGTCGGGATTGAAATCGGACAGATTGCCCAGCAGGTAGCGGCAGGTGTTGCGGATGCGGCGATACGCTTCCGTGAGCCGGGCCAGGATTTCGTCCGAAAGCCGGATTTCGTCCCGGTAGTCCTCAGCGGACACCCACAGCCGCAGGATTTCCGCACCGTACTTTTTGATGAGTTCCTGCGGAGCGATAAAGTTGCCCAAGGATTTGGACATCTTTTTGCCTTCGCCGTCCACCACGAAACCGTGGGTGAGCACGCTCCGGTAGGGCGCGATTCCCCGCGTGCCCACGCAGGTGAGCAGCGAGCTGTGGAACCATCCCCGGTGCTGGTCGCTCCCCTCCAGGTACATGTCCGCGGGGTGGGAGAGGTAGTCGCGCAGTTCGAGCACCGCGGCGTGGCTCACGCCCGAGTCGAACCACACGTCAAGAATGTCCGTCTCCTTGGTGAAGGAGGTGGAACCGCAGGAGCAGGCGAACCCCTCGGGGACGAAGGCGGACGCTTCTCGTTCGAACCAGACGTTGGAACCTTCCGCCTCCATGGCCGTAGCCACCTTTTCAATGATCTCGGGAGTCACCACGTAGTTGCCGCATTCCTTGCAATAGAGCACGGTGATGGGAATGCCCCACACGCGCTGACGCGATATGCACCAGTCGGGCCTGTTTTCGATCATGGAGTAGATGCGTTCCCGCCCCCACGAGGGAATCCAGGTTACTTGGTCGATGCACTCCAAAGCCCTCTTCCGCAAGCCCGTGGCGTCCATGCTGATGAACCACTGTGCCGTGGACCTGAAGATCACCGGCTGCTTGCAGCGCCAGCAGTGGGGGTAGGAATGGGAAATCTTTTCTTCCCGCAGCAGCGCGCCCACTTCCTTGAGCTTGGCGATGACGTTTTTGTTGGCGTCGAACACGAACTGGCCGGCGAAATATTTCACGTCCTTGGTGAACAAGCCCCCGTCGTCCACCGGGGAATAGATGTCCAAACCGTACTGCAAACCGGTTTCGTAGTCCTCACGGCCGTGGCCCGGCGCCGTGTGCACCAGCCCGGTGCCCGCTTCCAGTGTGACGTGGTTGGCCAGCATCACCAGGGAATCGCGGTCTTCCAGCGGATGGCGCGCCTTCTTGTTTTCCATTTTGGCCGCGGGGATATGGTCGAGCACGGTATATTCGGAGATGCCGAACGCCTTCATGGAGGCTTCCAGCAGTCCCTCGGCCAGGATCAGCACCTCCCCGCCCGTTTCCGCCGCCACATAGTCGAAATCGGGATGGATGGCGATACCCAGGTTGGCCGGGATGGTCCACGGGGTGGTGGTCCAGATGACCAGCGAAACCTTCTTGCCCGCCAGCGCGGGCGACAGTTCGGCCGGGTCGGAGACCAGGGGGAACTTCACGTAGATGGAAGGGGACGTATGGTCGTGGTATTCCACCTCGGCCTCGGCCAACGCCGTGCGGCAGGAGGTGCACCAGTAGATCGGCTTCTTGCTCTTGAACAGGCTGCCGTTCATGGCGAACTTGCCGAATTCCCGCACGATGGTGGCGGCATACCGGTTGTTCATGGTGAGATAGGGATTTTCCCATTCCCCCAGGACCCCCAGTCGCTTGAATTCTTCCCGCTGGGTATTGATCCATTTGCGCGCGTACTCGGCGCAATGGTTGCGGATCTCGATGGTGGAGAGCTGGGCCTTGCGTTGTCCCAGTTCCTTGTCCACGTGGTGTTCGATCGGTAGCCCATGACAGTCCCAGCCGGGAACGTAAACGGCGTCGAACCCGGACATCTGGTGGGATTTCACCACGATGTCCTTGAGCACCTTGTTGAGCGCGGTGCCCATGTGAATGTGGCCGTTGGCGTAAGGCGGGCCGTCATGCAGAATATAGCGGGTGCGCCCTTCCGAGACCTTGCGTATCAGGTGGTAAAGCCTCGATTCTTCCCATTTTTCGAGCTGTTCGGGTTCTTTCTGAACGAGGTTGGCCTTCATGGGAAAATCGGTGCGGGGCAGATTCAAGGTCTCTTTGTAGTCCATGCTTTCCTCCACGGAACGGATAATGCGTGAAACCTGAGTAAAACCACAAAGGAAAACCGGTGTCAAGGATCAGGGGGTGGGCTTTGGATCAAACATGGGATGGGACGAGGAAACTATTCGTACCTCAATGCCTCGATGGGGTTCATGGCGGCGGCCTTCCGGGCGGGGTAATACCCGAAGAAGACCCCTACCGCACAGGAAAATAAGGTCGCGAGGAGGATGGAATCGACGGAGATGATGGTCATCCATCCGGCCACCGCTCCGATCAATTTAGAGGCGCAGACCCCGACGAGGGTACCGAAGATGCCGCCGATAATGCTCATGGTGACGGCTTCCACCAGGAACTGAATCAGTACGTCCCTCCGCCTGGCACCTACCGCCAGACGTATGCCGATCTCCCTTGTACGTTCGGTAACCGAGACGAGCATGATATTCATGATCCCGATCCCCCCCACCATGAGACTGATCGTGGCCACGGCGGTGAGCAGGAGAGTCATGATGCCCGTTGTCTTGTCGGCCATGGCGGCGTATTCGTTCAGGGTCCGTACGTTGAAATCGTCATCCGCACCGGGGAGGATCCGATGGCGCTGCCGGAGGAGATCTTCGATTCCGCTTTTTGCTGCGCTCACGAGATCCTTGGACTGGGCCGAGACACCAATGAAGTGAACCAACCCCGGGAATTGGCTGCCGCTGAGCTTGCGGGAAAAGGTGGTGTAGGGGACAAAGACCACATCGTCCTGGTCCCTTCCGCGGGGATCGCTTCCCTTGGGGGAAAGGACCCCGATGATCCGAAAGGGGAAGTTCTTTATTCTGATATTTTGGCCGACGACTGTTTCGCTGGGTTCGAACAGATTCTCGACCACGGAACTTCCCAGCACAGCCACGCTTGCAGCCGATTTGGCTTGGCTCTCATTGAGGAACTCCCCTTCCTGAACGGCCCAGTCGCGGACCAGGTTGTAGCTGGCGGTCGTCCCGTAGATTGAAGTATTCCAGTTTTTCTTGCCGACCACGACTTGGGCACTTTGCACCGTGACATGGGTCACGTTCAGGACCCCTGGGCATTCCCTGGCGATGGCCTCCGCGTCATTCACCCGCAAAGTGGGTTTGGATCCGAAACCTTTGCTGATGCCGCCGCTCTTCGATGAGCCCGAAAAGACCATGAGCATGTTGGAGCCCAGGTCGTTGATCTGGGCTTGGATGCTGGCGTTCGCCCCCCGGCCCACACTGATCATTACGATTACCGCCGCGATGCCGATGATGATTCCCAGCATGGTCAAAACGCTCCTAGCCTTGTAGGCGAGGAGCGCCCTGACTGCCAACTGGACGACGATGAACAGCATTTCCATGTCAATCCACCTCGTCGCTTTCCAGGAGACCGTCGCGAAGGACGATCCTGCGGGGAACGGCGTCGCCCAGGGCCGGGTCGTGGGTGACAATGATGACGGTGATCCCCTTTTCGTTCAGGGATTCCAGCAGCTTCATTATTTCGCCGCCCGTCTTGGTGTCCAGGTTGCCGGTGGGTTCATCGGCAAGAATGAGGGCCGGGTGGTTCACCAGAGCTCTGGCTGCCGCTACACGCTGCTGTTGCCCACCCGACAGTTGCTTGGGCAGATGGAAGGCCCGCTCCGCCATGCCGACCATCTTCAGTGCCTCCATGGCCCGCTCACGTCGGTTCGGTTCTCCGGGACGGCGGTAGAGCATGGGAAGTTCCACGTTCTCGAGGGCGTTGCATCTGGGCAGAAGGTTGAAACTCTGGAAGATGAATCCGATCCTTCGGTTCCGGATATCCGCGCTCTTGTCCATGGAGAGGAAAGAGACATCTTCCCCTTCCAGCTCATATCGCCCCCCCGTTACACTGTCCAGAAGCCCCGCGATGTGCATCATGGTGGACTTCCCCGATCCGGAAGGCCCCATGATTGCCACGAACTCACCCGCCTGAATGTCGATATCGATCCCATTCAGTGCATGAACGGTTTCCCCCTCCATGGGGTAAATCTTTTTTACACTCTCGAATCTGATAACGGGGACGCCCATATCAGTTCCTGCCGAAGATGCTTGAGAGCAGGTTTCGACCGTTCTTCGGGGTCTTGCTAACGGAGCCGAGCCCCACGATAACCTTGCTCCCCTCCTCCAACCCTCCCGAAATGACCTGGGTCTCGGTATCGTCCGTCACTCCGGCCATGATGTTTCTGACCTCGGGTCGGCCGTTTTCCGCCATGACATAAACTTTTGCGGGCCGCCCGTTATACATCTTCCGTCTTTTTTCGGCCTCCTTCACCTCTTCCAGATAAGACCTGAATGCTCCATGTTGATCTTCCCGAAGGATTTTGTAGAGGTTCGTATAGACCTGCGTAAAAAAACCATGCCATGCCTCCGTGAGGTCTTTGTCGTCACCGGGAACGGCATATGCCGTCTTCAGCTTTTGCCCGGCCTGCTCGATGATCTTGACGAACTGATCGGCCTGGCCGGAGTCGAGCCCCACCCTCTTGACGGCATTCTTATAAAATTCCCTCTCCTTAACGGGCCGTGTACCCTCGGGCCGCTCTTCCGCCCTCTCCTCTGGAGGTTTGAATCTGAGGGCCGCGTTGGGCACCTTCAGTGCCTCACTCACTTTAGCCACTACAATGGTCACATTGGCCGTCATGCCCGGTTTGAGCAACAGTTCATTGTTCGTAACGTCCGCGATGACCACATAGGTGACCACGTTTTGAATGTTGGTGGCCAGATTTCGTACCTGGCGAACCTTGGCCTTGAATTTTTTCTCCGGAAAGGCATCGACCGTGAAGATAACGTCCTGATCCGGCTGGATCCGTCCCACGTCTGCCTCGCTTACGTCCGCCTCCACCTGCATGCGTGTCAGGTCCTCTGCGATCGTGAAAAGGGTGGGGGATTGAAGGCTGGCCGCCACCGTCTGACCGACATCCACATCCCGGGAGATCACCACACCGTTTATGGGACTGATGATGGTACAGTATTTCAGTTTGATTCCCGCCAGATTCAGGGATGCCTTTCTGTCCGCGATCAGCGCCTCGGCGGTCTTTTCCTGAACGATGGCCTTGTTCAACTGGGCCTTGGCGGTTCGCAGCCTCGCCTCGGCCATGGAAAGGTCTCCCTGTGCGTTATCTCGTCTGGCCGAGGCAGAATCCAGTTCGGACCTGGATACTACCTGTTTGTGCTCAAGAGCGGACAGCCGATTCAAATTTAACTCCGACTCCCTGTGTGAGCTCCTGGCTGAAAATATTTGGGCTTCGGCGCTCTCCACCCCGGCTTCGGCTACCATGATATCCTTCTGGCTTTCCTGAAGTTGCGTCTCTGCCATGAGAAGCTGAGCCTTTGCCTGTTCCACCTGGGCGGCGTAGATGTCGGGTTCTATTCGTGCGATCACCGCGTCCTTCTGGACCATACTGTTGAAGTCCGCATAGAGTTCTTTGATATTACCCGAGACCTGACTCCCGACCTTGATCGTATTCAAAGGTTCCAGTCTCCCTGTCGAGGAAACAGTCGCCTGGATAACCCCTTTTCCGACCGCAGCCAGCTTGTATTCCTGCCCGGAGGTCTGTCCATCGTTATAGGTCCTGACAACCAAAAAAGAAGCCGGAACGAGTATGATAATCAGAATGACGAAGAGCATAATTTTCTTCATGAAAGTCCCCCAGAAGGCCGCTCGCCGGGCTCAATGCACGATGAGATGTGTAGTCTTCGTGTAGTCTTCGCTCTCCCGGAATGTGCTGGACGGAGTTGACCTGCCCAATCGTGCTGTCGCTAGCAAGATGAGTCATGATCTCCCTTGTGCTGGAGACTAGCCGTTGCGGGTTCAGCATCCTCGTTGGCCAACCGCTCCAACAGATCGGCTGCAATGCGGAGAACCTTGCGCTCGGCGTCTGTAAGCCTTTCAGCCATGGCCTGCGCGAGCCACGCATTCTGCCGACGCGCGTCTCCCACCAGCAGGCCGTGCCCCTTTTCTGTAATTTCTATCAGGAACTGGCGTCGGTCCACTTCGTCTCGCTTGCGATGAATGAGTCCCTGCTCACCCAGGTCGGCAATGATGCGCGTCAGCGACTGCGGCTGCAGCCGCTCCAGTCTGGCAAGATCTGAAGCTGTCATCATCGGCCGAGCGGTTCCTTCAATCCGTCCTAGGACCATGAGTTTGGAGGGACTCAGACCGTGGTCTGACCTCATGGTCCGTAGTCTTCGTGTCAGCGCAGAAATGCTTCGCCGAAGCATATTCGCCGTATTCAACACGCCCTTGGGATACAATCCGGATTCATTCATATCGATATTCTTCACTCTGAAGGAGGCGGGAGAGCTGTCCACAGAAGCTATCTCCAGCCTAATGATCTGCAATCGGAAAAGCCGGAGACGGAGGACAGGCTCGGCTGGCCGCACGATCCGCTTTGGCCGACATGTCCCGAAGCCAAGCGGCGCGCTCAGAAGAGGAGAAATGTCATCTTTTTACTACGCTATAGCTTAATAAGTCTTCGCCGCTTAGAATCAATATATGATAGATAAATTCAGAAATCAAGCACATAAAATAGCATTCTTGAGCGTGTAATTTAATAAGCATGGTCGTAGTAAATATGGAAACAGTTGCAGCCGGTTCCATGCAGAGGGCGTTCGCTGTAAGGTAGGTAGAGTGAAACGAAACCCACTGGCCGTTCTTGCCCAACTCAACGAAAAAGGCAAAGTGTTCATGTCTTGAGCATGAAGCGCTTTGCCTTTGCCGACACCGTACCGGATTTTTATCTCCTTTGTACGATGGCCACCGTTGCGGTGGACTTTCGCCCGATCAAACTTCGTCGAGCACGATTATAAGATGGTGCTCCGTAGCCGTTCTGTCAAGTGGCTGTTGACGGCTGTAGGTGAAACGAAACCCGCCGATGGTTCTACTCCCGTCCCACCCCGTCCGCTGCTTCCCGTGCACCCTGAATAAAGGCGATGGCCAGCCTGGCCACGGCGTCGTAGTCGGTCCAGCGGAAAAGGGAGACGGGCGAATGAATGTACCGGCAGGGTACGGAGAGCACCGCCGTGGGGACGCCTCCCCGGGACAGATGCACGGCGCCCGCATCCGTGCCGCCGTAGATGGGAGTCTTGTACTGATGGTCGATGTTCTCGCGCACGGCGGTCTGTTGGAGGAACCGCACCAGGTGCCGAGGCACGATGATGCGATTGTCCGCGATGGTGACGGCCGCACCCTTTCCCAGCCGGGTGGGTTGTTTGTGCGCGGGGAACCCCGGCGTGTCGCCCATGGTGGCTTCCAGTACGAGCGCGAGGTCGGGGTGAATGGTGTATGCCGCGCCCGAAGCTCCGCGGAGCCCCACCTCCTCACACGTGGTAAACGCCACCGCCAGGGTGAAATCGGGCACATTGCGGGAGAAGTGGTGCAAAAGCTCCAGGGCGACGGCGCAGCCGAGGCGGTCGTCCAGGCTTTTGGCCCTCATCACGTCGGGAAAAAGGTCCTCGGCGGGCACGAAGAGCGTTCCGGGCGCGCCGATTTCGATTCCACGTTCTCTCGCTTCCTCTTCGGAGGACGCTCCCAGGTCGATGAACAGGTCTTCGGGCGGGATGACCCGGTTCTGTTCGTCGCTTTTCTGTACGTGAGGGGGAGCCATGCCGATGGAGCCGTGCAGGTATTCGCCGGTAACGGAGCGCACCACCACCGGTTGGGCGGGGAGCACCCGGTTGTCCCATCCGCCGATCAGAGCGAAATGGAGAAGCCCCTGCGGGTCGATGTGGTTTACCAGAAAGCCGATTTCGTCCATGTGAGCGTCCACCATAACGGTGAAGTCGGCTCCCGGATTGACGACGGCGATGAGGTTGCCCAATCGGTCGACGCGCACTTCGTGAGCCAGGGGTTCGGCTTCGGCGCGAATGAGCGTGCGGACGTCTTCTTCAAACCCGGAGACGCCCACGGCTTCGCAGAGTTTTCTTACCAGCGGACGGCGATCCATGCGATTCCCTCAGACCCTCATCAGTTCCTTCATCACGGAGAAAATGTCGTGCAGATAGAGCACGCCCACCGCGCGGTTTCCCTCCACCACCGGGAGGATACGCACCTGGTCGCTCATGGCCTTGCGTAGGGCGTCCACCAGTCGCTCGCTCGGCGCGACGGAAACGGACTCCCGCTTCATGATCTCGGAAACTTTCTTGGCGGCGTCCATTCTGCATTTGTCGGTGAATTTGTCCAGAATCGTGGGGCCCTCCTCGGTCTGGCAGGTGGCATCGAAGAGGCCTTTCATGTGGGCCAGGATGTCCTTGATGGTCACGATGCCCTTGAACCGTTTGGCGGAATCGATCACCACAATGCCTTGCGCGTACCGCTTCTTGTCCATCTCCTTGCTGAGCATGCCGATGGCTTCTTCAACGGAGGCATCCGGCTGAATCACCGGAAAGGACGATTCCATTACTTCCCAGACATGTTTCTCCAGCGCCATGATGTACCCTCCTCTGTGTAGTAGTGATCGATCAGGAACCCCAGATTACCAAACCCATCGCATATTTGTTGCCCATGAGCGGATTGTCGGGCATGATTCGCACGGTTACTCCCACGTTTCCGGTATCGTCGCACCTCAGATCGGCGGTATAAACATGGCATCCGGTGGTGGGATCGAGCCGCAGATGTTGCATGGGCAGGGTGTCCCTCTCGATGAATTCGCCGGACGGGTCGAGCCGGCCGTAATAAATATCCACCACCACGTCCAGCGGCGCCAGTTCACCCAGTCGGACGATGGCCTCCACCTGCACGGAAGTTCCCGAAACGAGCACGTTGGGACTCTTGGACCGTACCGACTCGATTTTTATCCCCTGCCAGGCGAGCTGCACGTTCCTCCGCCAGGTAGCCAGTTCCCTGGCGCCGACGAAGTCGGCTTTTATAAGCCCTTTGTAAGCCGTGTCGCAAGGCTGGTAGCACTTGCCGGTGTAGTCCTCCACCATCCGGTTGGAGTTGAATACCGGGCAAATGTTGTGCATGGAGGTTTTTATCTTCCCCACCCAGCCGCGCGGAATGCCGTCCTCTCCGCGATCGTAGAACAGGGAGGCGATCTCCTTCTCCAGCAGATTATACATGGCCCTGCTCTCCACGTCGTCCTGGTAGACCGAATCGGTGTACTCTTCGCCGTTGCCGATGGCCCAGCCGTTCTCCGGCGCGTAGGCTTCATCCCACCAACCGTCCAGGATGGACATGTTCAGGCCGCCGTTGGCCGACGCCTTCATGCCGCTGGTACCGCACGCCTCGTTGGGCCGGCGCGGGTTGTTGAGCCAGATGTCGGCCCCCTGCACCAGGAATTGGGACAACCCGTAGTCGTAATCCTCCAGGAAGACGATCTTCTTGCGGAACGGCTCCATCAATGAGGTCTGGACGACTTCCTTGATGAACATCTTGCCTTCCACATCCTGCGGATGCGCTTTTCCGGCGAAAATGAACTGCACGGGCCGCTTGGGGTCGTTGACGATCCGGGCGAGCCGTTCCTTGTCGCGAAAGAGGAGCACGGCGCGCTTATAGGTGGCGAAGCGGCGGGAAAACACGATGGTCAGGTGTTCGGGGTTCAGGCTTTCGGCCGCCTCGTTGATTTCCGCTCGTGACGCTCCCCGTTTTTCGACCTGCTCCCGGTACCGTTTCCGTGCAAAGGACACCAACCGTTCGCGCAGCCGTTCACGCGCCCGCCACAACTCGGAATCGGGGATGTTCAGCACCCCCTCCCATATCTTGCTGTGGTCCGGATCCTCGATCCAGCGTGGTCCGAGGTAGCGGTCGTAGAGGCTGGCCATTTCGTCGGATATCCACGACGGGATGTGGATGCCGTTGGTAACGCTGGTGATGGGCACGTCCTCGGTGGGGAAATGGCTCCATACCTGCTCCCACATGCCGCGCGACACCCGGGAGTGCAGCTTGCTCACGGCATTGGCGAAAGAGGAGAGCCGCAGGGCCAGGACGGTCATGCAGAACATTTCCTGTTCGTTTCGCGGCTCTTTCCGGCCCAGCCCCAGGAGCACCCTCACGTTGATTCCCAAACGGGGCGCGTAATTGGAAAAGTAGGCCTGTATGAGGTCGTTGTCGAAATAGTCGTTGCCGGCCGGAACCGGAGTGTGCGTGGTGAAGACGCTGCCGGCGATGGTGAGTTCCCGTGCCTCGTCGAAACTCAGCTTCTGGTCTTCCATAAGCTGGCGAATGCGTTCCAGGGTGGCGAATGCGCAATGCCCCTCGTTCATGTGATAGACGGTGGGCTGGACGTTCAGGGCCTTGAGCGCCCGCATGCCGCCGATTCCCAGCAGGATTTCCTGGCGCAGCCGCATTTCCCGGTCCCCGCCGTACAGCTGGGCCGTGGTGTCGCGGTATTCGGGCGGATTTTCGTCGATGTAGGTGTCGAGCAGGTAGAGCGGAATACGGCCAACGTCCACCCGCCAGATGCGCGCTTTGACTTCGGTTCCCTTGAAGTCCACCGATATGGTGATGGGGGCGCCCGTGCCGTCGCGCATGAGGTGGAGCGGCAGTGCGTTGAAGTCGCTGGTGGGGTAGTATTCCTGCTGCCATCCCTCGATGTTGAGATACTGGTGGAAATAGCCCCGCTGATAGAGCAGCCCCACCGCCACCAGAGGCAGGTTCAGGTCGCTGGCCGACTTCAGGTGATCCCCCGCCAGAATTCCCAGACCGCCGGAATAGATGGGCAAGCACTCGGCAAGTCCGAATTCCATGGAAAAATAGGCCACCTTGAATAGCTCGGGCTGGTCTTCAATGGTGAGGATGGGGCAGGTCCTGGTGTTGATGTATTCGTCGAACTGAGCCACGGCGCGGTCCATGTGCGCCAGGAAACCTTCGTCGCTCGCCGCATCCTTCAGCACCGACTGATCCACCCGGTTCAGCATGGCCACCGGATTGTGTCCGCAGTCCTCCCACAATTGCCGGTCCAGCCAGATGAACACCTTGGCCACGTCCGTGTTCCATGCAAACCAAAGATTGTATGCCAGCCGCTTGAGCGGCAGGAGCCGTTCTGGTATGTGGGGAAGAATCTGAAATTGCAGAATGGGTTTCATATTGTTGGTTCCTTGCGCAGGGAGAACGGGGCAGGAAGTCCCCATTGTTCATTTTCGTCGATTATGGCTCGATTGCGGTTTTCACTATAACGTCGCACGCGAACATCTACAATAATTTTCTTTATTAATGCGTTTGTTGACTGTCACGAATCCGTTTGTTCGTCGTTCGGCCGATGCTGGATCGCGATCCGGATAAATCGAAAGAAGGCGGGAAGGAGAAACGCAAATGACCATTGAGCATGCGGTGGGTCGACTTTTCATGATCGGGTTCCATGGCACCGAGGTGACCGGAGAACTGAAGGAAGTCATCAGACAGGTCCGTCCCGGCGGGGTGATCCTCTTCAAACGGAACGTCGAGAACCCCGTTCAGCTGGCGGAAATGTGCGCGGAAATGCAGCGCATCTCCCTGGACGTCGGCGCCGGGCCGCTTTTCATCGCCATCGACCAGGAGGGCGGCGTGGTGACCCGTCTGGCCGCGCCGTTCAGGCAATTTCCCTCCCAGGGTGAATTGAAGGACGCCCACTATGACGACGTGTTCCGGCGCGGCGCGCAGATGGCCGAGGAACTGACCCTGGTGGGAATCAACGTCAATCTGGCCCCCGTTCTCGACGTGCGCAGGCCGGACGACGACACCAAGAACTTCTGGCGCAGCTTTTCGGAAGACCCCCACCGCACGGCCATGCTCGGCATAGGGCTCATCCGGGGGCTGCAGAACAATAACGTGCTGGCTTGCGCCAAGCATTTCCCCGGCCTCGGCCGGGCCCGGGTGGACCCCCACGTGGAACTCCCCACGGTGGACGGCGACCTGGAGCAGGAGCTGATCCCCTTCATCGGCGCCATTGCCCAGGACGTGGCCGCCGTCATGATGTCCCATGCCGTATATCCGTCCCTCGACCCCGACTGGCAGGCCAGCCTGTCCCACGCCGCCATCGACGGTTTGCTGCGGAAGCGGTTGGCGTATCACGGACTGGTGATCACCGACGATCTGGAAATGGGGGCCGTGTCGAGAAAATTCACCCTGCCCGAATGCTCGGCCCACGCCTTCCGGGCCGGATCGGATATCCTTCTGATCTGCAGCAAGCTGGAACAGATACCCGACTGCCACCGGGAAGTAGTGGCCGCGGTCGAAGGGGATCCGGCGCTCCGCGACCGTCTCAACCTGTCCAACATGCGCATCGAAGAAGCCAAGAAGCGCTATCTTTCCGATTACCGGCTTCCGGACATGGCGGAAGTGAAGGACTATTTCGCCCGGGCTTCGGTCTGAGCGGGGAGGTTCCACTTCCGGAACCAGACGGGCGGAGTGAACTCCGATCATCGTGGATGGGTGCACTTCGCCCTTTTTTATCGTACCGGAGCGAACCGGATCAGGTGATGTTGATACCATTCAGGAAAGCGCCGAACCGTTTGTCGATTTTCAGGATGTGGTTGCTGAGCCAGTCCTTGAGGAACTGCATCACCTTGAGGGTGATCATGGTTTTGCCTCCCAGGAATTTGTCCTGAAGGTCCTGTACTTCCGCCGTGAGCTTGTCGTGTTCCTTCTTGTGCGCCGGATAGTCTCCATAGCGATGCTGCTGCATTAGTTTTTCTTCAAATGCGAAATGAGTACGGGTATAGGTGACGAGTTCCCGGAGAATTCTTTCCAGGGCTTCGTTGCCCGTGCCGCTTTTCATGGCCTCGTTGAGGTCGTTCAGCAGCGAGATGAGTTTCATGTGCTGCGAATCGATGTGATTCACATGCACCGAGAGGGCGTCGCTCCAGGTCATGAGCATGGCTTTCTTCCTTCCAGAATAAGTTCCGTAACCGAACGCGTGGTATCGCTACAACTGTTATCGGTATAATCGGGCAATTCTTAACCGTTCAGGCGTTTCTTGAAGTGAAGGATAACTCCTGCCGAGGAAGCGGAGCCGTATCGGATAGTCCGGTATCGGCCCCGCGGTATGGGGAAGCGTCCTTTTGACGGAGTTGAGCAGATATCTTCCGGTGAGGGTGGCCGGTTGTTCCGCGTCCGGCCATCGTTCCCGCATCGTGTCGTCGGCGGAAACCCGCCGAGGTCAGTGCACGTTGACGCTGTTCAGGTAAGCTCCCAATCGTTTGTCGGTCTCCATGATGTGGTTGCTGAGCCAATCCTTGAGGAGATTCATGATCTTTATTGCCAAGCCGACATTGCCTTTCTTGAAGCCATCATGTAAGTCATTTATTTCTTTTATGAATTTAGCGTGAAAATCCAGGTGGCCGACGGCCTGAGGGTAGTTGTGCCGCTTCATCAGCCCTTCTTCAAAGGTTAAATGGGTCTTGGTGTAGTCGAGCAGCTCACCCACGGTTTTATCGAGCATCTCGTTCGCCTTGCCCTGCTTCATGGCCTCGTTCATGCTGTTCAGCATGTCGACGATTTTCTTATGCTGGGTGTCGATCTGGTTTACGTACACGAAATGCTTTTCGCTCCAAACCCAGAGCATGGCTTTTCTCCCTTAGGTCCATTTATGGATTCACGCCTCTCGTAATTGTATGAATAGTTTCATATATCATCGGGCGAAAAGATATTTTCTTTAGGAAGAATTCTCATGTGGGATGGGGGAACCGTGTGGCGGCTCCCGTGCCTCCCCGGAACACCACCGTCAAACGGAGGGTCTCAGCAGGTCGAGCATGCGCAGGTGGATGTTGTCGAAACCGCCGTTGGACATGATGAGCAGAACGTCGCCCTTATGTGCTTCCGCTGCGAGTGTCCGCACGATTTCGTCCGTGGAGCCGAAACAGCGGGCAGGAATGTTTCGCGCGTTGATGTCCACAGCAAGGGCGCGCGAGGAGAAGCGGTTGGACTCGGGAAACTTTTCCGGGTCCGCCGGTTCCCGCAGGATCACGAGGTCCGCCCCGGTAAATGATTCCGGGTAGGACGACTGGAATACCTTTTGTCGGCTGGTGTTGGTGCGCGGTTCGAATACCGCGATGAGACGCGACGAAGGATAGGCGGAACGGACCGCCGCCACGGTTTCCCTCACCTCGGTCGGGTGGTGAGCGAAATCGTCGATGACCGTGACGCCCCGCTCGACGCCCCGGATTTCCTGCCTGCGTTTCACTCCCTGAAAATCGGCGATCCCTTCCCTCACCGCTTCGGGATCGATTCCCAGATGGCGGGTGAGGGCCACCACCGAGAGCGCGTTCATGACGTTGTGGCTGCCCCACATGGACATCCGGTAATCGCCTGCGGACTTGCCTTCATGGAAAACACGGAAACGGCAGATGCCGCCGTCCAGGTCGAGCACCGAGGCCGTCCAGCGGGCATTCGAGTCGGGGCCGCCGAAACTCTGCACCAGCCCCGGATAGCCGGCGATGACGTCCGCCACCCCTTCGTTTTCGGCACGGGCCAGCAGCAGCCCTTCCCGTGGGACGATTTCCAGCAGCCGGCGGAAGGAACTCTTTACGTGATCCAGGTCGCGGTAGATGTCGGCATGATCGAACTCGACGCTGGTCAGAATGACGTGGTTCGGCCGGTAGTGGAGGAATTTCGGTCCCTTGTCGAAATAGGCGGTGTCGTATTCGTCGCCTTCGGCCACGAAATAGGGCCCGTTGCCCACCTTGTAGTTCTTCATGAAATTCTTGACGATCCCCCCGATCATGAAACTCGGGTCCAGCCCCGCGTATTCCAGCACCCAGGCCAGGAGCGAACAGGTGGTGGTTTTGCCGTGGGTTCCCGCCACCACAAGCGACTGGTTGCCCTCGATGAACAGTTGGGACAGTATCTGCGGAAAGGAGACGTGCGGCAGGTGCAGTTCCCGCATGTGCTCGGCCTCGGGGTTGTCCCGGCGGATGACGTTGCCCACCACCACCAGGTCCGGTCTGGGCCGGGGGCTGTCCAGATTATCAGGCCGATAGCCGTCGTACACGGGAATGGACAGCTCCCGCAGAAAGTCGCTCATGGGCGGGTACACGTTGCTGTCCGAACCGGTCACGGCGTAGCCCCGTTCCCTGAGCATGCCGGCCAGCGCGGCCATGCCGGTGCCGCAGATACCGAGAATATGAATACGGTGGAGGTTTTCGGGGATGATGCCCGTATATTCCGTGGTCGTTTCACTGTTCATGAAGAAATTCCTCGTGTTGTGCGGCCTGATGGACAAGTGTGTGGATCTGCGGCCGGAACGCGCGCATACGGGCCGTTCCCGGGCCTGCGGCCGTCCGGTTGGTGAGCAGAATGACGATGAGCCCGCTGTCGGGCTCCATCCAGAACGACGTACCCGTAAACCCCAGGTGCCCGACGCTGTTGCGGGCAAAGAGCGGGCCCGCGCTGGAGCCCACCGGGCTCGGGGTGTCGCAACCGAGCGCCCAGGTGGAATCCGGAGTAATTCGCGCCGGCGTGAAGAGTCGGCGGATTTCTCGCGGGCTAAAAATGGTTTGTTCGCCGTGCCATGTCCGGAGCAGTACGGAGAGGATGCGCAGGACCTCGTCCGCCGTGGAAAAGAGTCCTGCGTGGCCCGCCACTCCTCCCAGTGCGTACGCGTTCCGGTCGTGTACTTCCCCCGTTAGTCTCCTCTTTCGCCAGGGGCACCACCCGGTACCGGCGACGTTCTCCGGGGAGAAGCGCATTCCCCCCGCGCCCGTGAAACCGGTGTCTTCAAGGCCGAGCGGGCCGTACACCCGGTCCGCCAGGAAACGGTCCAGGGAGCATCCGGCCACCGTTGCCACGATCCATCCCAGGAGGATGAACCCCAGATCGCTGTAGCATGTGGATTCGCCCGGCCGGTGGGCGAGGGGTTCATGCAGGATGGTTCGCGCGGCCCATGCCAACGGATCGGTCTGAGGGTTCCTTGCCAGCCGGTGGAAGAGGGGGCGGAATGCCGGGAGCCCCGAGGAGTGCGTCAACAGGTGAGTAATCGTTATGCCGGAAGAGGCCAGCGGAGATGTCGGGTCCATTCCCGGTGCCTGACCGAGAGGCAGGTCCCAATCGAGTTTATCGTCCTGCACCAACAGACAGAGGGCCAACACCGTGGCCAACGGTTTGGTGAGGGACGCCAGATCGAAAACCGTGTCGGGGGCGACCGGCGCTGAACCCGGCGTGACGTCGGTGAAACCGTGCCCTTCCCGGAACAGCACATCACCTCCGCGCGCCGCCAGCAGCACGCCGCCGGGGAAGATTCCGCCGGAAACACCGTCTTCCATGAGGGAATGCACGATGCGCCATGGGGATGCTGTTTGTGGTGTCGGTTTCATTGAGATTGTCGATTTTAGTTTGTGGGAGGGAACTTTTTGAAAAAAGTTCCCTCCCACGCCCTCCTTTAAAAACTGTAAGCTATTGATATCATCATAATAGTATGCGAGTAGAGGTCATTTCGAGCGTAGCGAGAAATCTCCCACAGGGGGGTGCGGGGGGAAGAGATTCCCCCGCATTTATTCCTTCGCTTCGATTCACCCTTCATGGGAAAACAGGACGAGCCCCCGGCGTTCCATGCGGGCCGTGGCCCCCAGGGGCCAGGTGTGATTGTCAGCTCCGTGGCCGGCGGGCATGTTTCCCCACACGGGCACGCGGGGAGGAACGGATTCCAGCACCAGCTCCCACAGCTTTTCCGGATCGTTCAGGCCGGTGAACTCCCCCAGCAGGACACCCTTCACCCCGGCCAGCTTGCCCGCCAGCCGGAACTGGGTAAGCATGCGGTCCACCCGGTAGAGCGGTTCGTTGATGTCCTCCAGCAGCAGGATGCAGCCGTCGAAGGACGGTTCCAGCGGGGTTCCCATTAGGTGGCAGAGGGTGGTGAGGTTGCCCCCGGCGAGCATTCCCTCTGCTGTGCCGCCCCTGATTTCCACGGTCAGGTCCCATTCCAGCGGGGGAAATTGTTCCGCGGTGATCATGGCCAGAAAGGAGGCGCGGGCCGCGTCCGTGATTCTCGGCAGGGAGGTAACCATGGGTCCGTGGAAAGCAATGAGGGACGCGCGTCGGTTCAGGGCGGAAAGCAGCACGGTGAGGTCGCTGTAGCCGATGAACGTTTTGGGAGAGCGGCGGAACAGGTCGCAGTCGAGGAGCGAACCGAACCGCAGCGCGCCGAAGCCTCCCCGCGCGGCAATGATCCCCGCCACGTCGTCGTTGGCGGCCATGGCTTCCACGTCCGCCAGCCGCTGCCGGTCCGTGCCCGCGAGGTGGCTGTTGCGGGCGCGAAGATGTTCGCCCTCCATGGTTTGGAACCCCATGGAATGGAGCACCGCGATGCCTCGTTGAAACTGGTCCTCATCGAAGGGCGAGGAAGGAGCGATCACTCCGAGGGTGTCGCCGGCGCGCAGGGGAGGGGGCTTTCTCATGAACGGTCACGCATGATCAGCGGTTTCGTTCGTAGATGATTCTGAGGCCCTCCAGGGTGAGGTTCTGGTCCTCCTCATCCATGGTCGTGGCCTCGCTCATCATGAGGGGGGCTAGGCCGCCGGTGGCGATCACACGGGGATTGCTTCCCATTTCCTTTTTCATGCGGGTGATGATGCCGTCCACCATGCCCGCGAAGCCGAAAATGATCCCCGCGCTCATGCTGCTCACCGTGTCCTTGGCCACCACGGATTTGGGCCTGCTGAAAATCTCCACCCGCGGGAGTTTGGACGCCTTCTGGAAGAGCGCTTCGGAGGAAATCATGACGCCGGGGGAAATGGCGCCCCCCAGGTATTCCCCCTGGGCGGATATGGCGTCGAAGGTGGTGGCGGTGCCGAAATCGACCACGATGAGGGAGGAGCGGTACTTCTCGTAGGCGGCCACCGCATTGACGATCCGGTCGGCGCCGACTTCTCTCGGGTTGTCGTACAGCACGGGCATGCCGGTTTTGATTCCCGGGCCCACGATGAGCGGCTTTTTGCCGAATTCACGCCGGCAGAACTGTTCGAGGTTGTTGAGCATGGGGGGAACCACGCAGGAGATGATCACGTCGTCCACCAGGGAGAAGGTCAACCCCCGGCTCGTGAACAGACCGGAAATGATGATGGAGAATTCGTCGAGCGTGTAATCCCGCACCGTGCGGATCCTCCAACTGCACTCCAGGCTTTTTCCCCGGTACACGCCCAGAACGATGTTGGTGTTTCCCACGTCGATGGCTAACAGACGGTCCGCCATGCTATTCTCCCAGTTGCAGCTTTACCACGTCTGCCACCTGCTCCGCCACGCTGCCCGCCAGCTTCTGGTCGTCGGCTTCCACCATTACGCGGGCCAGGTTTTCGGTGCCCGAGTAGCGCAGCAGAAGGCGGCCTCTGTTGGTCAGCGTGCCTTCTGCCTCGGCCACCGCGTTTTTGATGGCGGGTATGGTGGAGAGCGCCGGTTTTTCCTTCACTTTCACGTTGATGAGCACCTGCGGATACCGTTCCATGACCTTCGAGAGTTCGGACAACGGTTTTCCCGTGCGCTGCATGACGGCCAGTACCTGGAGCGCCGACATGATCCCGTCTCCCGTGGTGGTGAGATCGAGGAAGATCACGTGGCCCGATTGCTCACCTCCCAGGTTGTAGCCATTCTTGCGCATTTCCTCCACCACGTATCGGTCGCCGACTTTGGTACGCACGAGTTTCAATCCCATACGGGTGAGGGCCGCCTCGAGCCCCATGTTGCTCATGAGCGTGCCCACCACGGCGCCGTTGCGCATGGCTCCCTGGTCCACCAGGTCTTTGGCGCAGATGGCGCAGATCACGTCGCCGTCGACAATGGCTCCCTTTTCGTCCACCATCATGCACCGGTCGCCGTCCCCGTCGAAGGCGATTCCCGCGTCCGCTCCTTTGGCCGTCACCTGTTCGGCCACCTTCTCGGGGTAGAGCGCTCCGCACCCGGCATTGATGTTCTGGCCGTCCGGAGCGTTTCCGATAACGTGGATGTCCGCGCCGAGTTCCTGGAAGACGTTCGGAGCCACCCGGTAGGTCGCCCCGTTGGCGCAGTCCAACGCCAGCTTCATGCCGTCCAGAGTCATGGAGGAGGGAAAGCCGTGCTTCAGGAACACGATGTAGCGGCCGTGGGCGTCGTCGATGCGGAAGGCTTTGCCGACTTCCGCCGCGGTGGGACGAAGCGCGTCCATCTTGTCGCTGAAGATGAGTTCCTCGATGTCTTGTTCCAGTTGGTCGGGGAGCTTGAAGCCGTCGGGTCCGAACACCTTGATGCCGTTGTCCTGGAAAGGATTGTGCGAAGCGGAAATGACGATGCCCGCATCGGCCCTCATACTCTGTGTGAGGAAGGCGATGCCCGGAGTGGGCAGGGGGCCCACCAGCATCACGTCCACTCCCATGGAGCAGACCCCGGCGGCAATGGCGTTTTCCAGCATGTAGCCGGAAACACGAGTGTCCTTTCCGATGAGCACCTTGTGCCGGCGTTTGGTTTTCTTGGCCACGTAGGCCACGCCTCTGCCCACCTGCATGGCCAGTTCGGTGGTCATGGGATAGACATTCGCCACTCCGCGAATACCGTCGGTACCGAAAAGAGTACGCACCTAGTTCTCTCCTTTTTGCGGGCTCCGGATGTGCACGCCTACCATGGAAGGACTGATTTCAAAAACCGTCACCCCCTTGGGAGCGTTCACGAGCACCCGCCGTTCGTAATCGCCGGGCATCAACCCCATCAGCTCGACGTACGCTTCCACGGATTTTTCCTTCTCGATCTTGTCCAGGGTCATGATGGGACCGATGAGTTGAACGGTGATTTCCGTCGGAGTAAAGCTGTAGCTGAAACTGCTGTTCCTTCCCTTGATCGGAACGGCCGGGAAGGAGCGCGTCACCACCTTTTCGTCGATGGTCACGTCCACGGAGACCTGTTCCTTGAGTTCCAACGCCACCTGATCGCCGCCGATGTCCAGGGTCACCGGCTGGCGGAACGATTCCGTCTTCTTTTCCACGTTGATGGGCTTCGTCCAGACGGCGTCCATGTTGGACAGCACATTGGACGGACCGCTCACCACCACGCTCTCGGGGGTGAATTTCACCGACACCACTTCGAACCCCAGCTTGGGGCTCCCCTGGAGGATGGGCAGCACGCTCAGTTTCTTGCTGGTGATCTGTTCCACGTCAAGGGTGATGCTGGAAGGGGAAAGCCGGGTCACTTTGATGCCGCCGGGCAGGGGGAGTTCTTCGGGCAGGATTTCGAACGTGATGCGGCCGGGGGCGATGCCCTTGAGGTCGATGGTTTTGCTGAGACGCTCGCTGGCAAGTCTGCGGATCATGCTTCTCGGGCCCAGGATGCGTACGTTCAGGTCTTCGATGGCGTCGTTGACCACGATGAGGTCCTGCGGCAGATTGACGAGTTCGAGCGGAATGGTGATCCCGATTTCCGCGGTTTCCTCACCCACCACGTACATCCACAGGGCAACGGCCAGCATGATCGAGATGATCTTCATGCCGATGTTTCTGGTAAAGAAAACCCGCAGAGAAACCATGAGATTCCTACACCGGCCTTTCCGTTACGTCCGGCGGAAATTGGCCACGGTAAGCTGCGGAGTCAGCATGTCCCGCAGGGTGAGTTCGAGCGCCGCCTTGTCCAGGCTGGGGCCCATGGACCCCTGTTCCACCAAGTGAACCTGTCCCCGCTCTTCCGATATCAGCACTACCACCGCATCGGTTTCTTCCGTGAGGCCGATGGCGGCACGGTGACGGGTGCCGTAGGCCTTGTCCACCAGCGGGTTGGAAGTGAGCGGCAGAAAACAGCCCGCCGCGCTGATGCGATCCTTCTGAATAATCACCGCCCCGTCGTGGAGGGGAGAGGATGTGTGAAAAATGCTCATGATGAGTTCTCTACTTACCAAGGCATCAACAATGGTTCCCGTTTCCGTATAGTCGTTCAACCCCGTGGTGCGTTCCAGCACGATGAGCGCGCCGATGCGTTTGCTGGCCAGCGACACGGCCGAACGGCTCACCTCCTCGATGAGTTGCAGCCGTTCGCGGGTAACGCGGAAAATGGTCCCCTTGCCGACCTGGGTCAGAAATCGGCGGATGTCGCCCTGGAAGAGAATGATGATGACCAGAATGATCGAACTGAGGAAGCCGTTGAGCAGCCAGCGCAGGGTGAGGAACTCCATCTTGTCGGAAACGACGAAGGCCAGCAGCAGGATGGCGAGCCCTGTGAGCATCTGTACGGCTCTGGTGCCCTTGATGAAAACCAGGAGCCAATAAATGAGCATGGACACCACAATGATGTCCACGATGTCCTGCCAGCGTATGCTCGTGAGGAATCCGCTCATGAGGTTCCGATGGTGCGGCGTCTGACGGCCCATGCCACGGCGGCCGTCTGTCGTGCGGCCTGAACGTTGTGGACGCGGACGATGCGCACTCCCTTATAGATTCCGATGGCGACGGTGGCGGCGGTTCCGTAGTCGCGCAGTTCCGCCTTCTCCACTCCGGTTATTTTGCCGATAAACGATTTCCGCGACGTTCCGAGCAGCAACGGACGGTTGAGCATCCGGAATTCTTCGAGCCTGTCGAGAAGTTCCAGGTTGTGTGCCGCCGTCTTTCCGAACCCGATCCCGGGGTCCAGGATAATCCTGCGTTCGGGAATTCCCCGTTCCAAGGCGTAGGCCGTTCGTTCCCGGAAGAACGCTTTGACGTCTTCCACTACATCCCCGTACTCGGGGTGAATCTGCATGGTTTCGGGCGTGCCCTGTATGTGCATGAGCACCACGTAGGCACCGCTTTGGGCAACTACGTCCGCCATGCGGTCGTCGAATTGCAGCCCGCTGATGTCGTTGACCACCGTTGCTCCGGCCTTGACGGCCTCCGACGCCACCGAAGCCTTGGTGGTATCGACGGACAGCACCGCTCCGGTGCGGGACGCGATGGCCTCGACGACCGGCACGACCCGGTCCATTTCTTCCTGGTCCGAAACCGGCTGCGAGTAGGGACGGGTCGATTCGCCCCCCACGTCGATGATGCCGGCCCCCTCCTCGACCATGCGCAACCCGTGCTCCACGGCCGTCGACCGGTCGAAGAATTCCCCTCCGTCGGAAAAAGAATCGGGAGTCACATTCAGGACTCCCATGACGATCACCGGGCCATCGACGGCCTCGATGTCGAAGACGGGCCCCACGGGATCGATTTCCTCGTTTCTTTCGTCGAACCGCTTCATGATACCGTGGGCGACGAACCCTCCCCGGGTTCGCTCGGAGCAGCGGTGGCCGCGCCCCGTGCCCCTTTGGTCACGCGGATCAGTTCGTCGACCTGGGCGGAATCGAGCGTTTCCTTTTCCAGCAGCGACATGGCCAAGGCGTTGAGCACGTCCACATTCTCCGACAGGATGGATTTGGCCTTTTCGTGTGCCGACAGGATCAGCTTTTTTACCTCGTCGTCGATCTTCTGGGCCGTTCCTTCGCTGTAATCGCGGTGCTGGGCGATCTCGCGTCCCAGGAAGATCTGTTCTTCCTTCTTGCCAAAGGTCAACGGCCCCAGACTTTCGCTCATGCCCCAGTCGCACACCATCCTGCGGGCGATGTCCGTGGCCCGCTCGATGTCGTTGCCCGCTCCGGTGGTGATGTCTTCCAGAATGAGTTCCTCGGCCGCGCGGCCTCCCATGAGCACCGTCAGTATGGAGGTGATGTACCGTTTGGACTGTGTGTGCCGTTCGTCCAAGGGCAGTTGCTGGGTGAGCCCCAAGGCTTTGCCTCGTGGAATAATGGTCATTTTGTGCAACGGGTCGGCTCCGGGCATGACCTTGGCCACCAGGGCGTGGCCCGCTTCATGATACGCTGTGATGCGTTTTTCTTCGTCGCTGATGATGAGGCTCCTGCGTTCCGCCCCCATCATAACTTTGTCCTTGGCCTCTTCGAGTTCCGCCATGCCGATCTTGTCCTTGTTCTGCTTGGCGGCCATCAGGGCCGATTCGTTGATCAGGTTTTCGAGGTCCGCCCCGCTGAATCCCGGAGTGCCGCGCGCGATCAGCGACAGGTCCACGTCTTCGCCAAGCGGAGTTTTCCGCGCGTGCACCTTGAGGATGAGTTCCCGGCCACGCACGTCGGGAACCGGCACCACCACCTGCCGGTCGAAACGGCCGGGGCGCAGCAGGGCCGGATCGAGTACGTCGGGCCGGTTGGTGGCGGAGATGAGGATGACGCCTTCGTTGGATTCGAAGCCGTCCATTTCCACCAGAAGCTGGTTGAGGGTCTGTTCGCGTTCGTCATGGCCGCCGCCCAGTCCGGCGCCGCGATGCCGGCCCACGGCGTCGATTTCGTCGATGAAAATGATACACGGGGCGTTCTTCTTGCCCTGCACGAAGAGGTCGCGTACGCGGGAAGCGCCCACGCCCACGAACATCTCGACGAAGTCGGAGCCGCTGATGGAAAAGAACGGCACCCCCGCCTCACCGGCGATGGCACGGGCCAGCAGGGTCTTGCCCGTGCCCGGAGCCCCCATGAGCAGCACGCCCTTGGGAATGCGGCCTCCCAGCCGGGTGAATTTTTTGGGATCGCGCAGGAACTCGACGATTTCGCTCAGTTCCTCCTTGGCTTCCTCCACGCCCGCGACGTCGGCGAACGTCACCTTCTGGTTCTCCTCATTGAGCAGTTTGGCCCTGCTCTTGCCGAAAGCCATCGCCTTGCCGCCCCCCACCTGCATCTGGCGCATGAAAAATATCCATACGGCGATCAGCAGGATCATGGGGAGCCAGGAAATGAGCACCGTCATGTACCAGGGGGAGTCCTCCTCGGGCTTGGCATCGATGCGAACCGCCGACTTGCGTAGGGTGCTGATGAGTTCCGAGTCCCGGGGCGAGAAGGTCTTGAAGCCGCGTCCATCCACGTATTTGCCGCT
This sequence comes from uncultured delta proteobacterium, assembly GCA_963826125.1. Taxonomy (GTDB): domain Bacteria; phylum Desulfobacterota; class Desulfarculia; order JACQYL01; family CAWGVV01; genus CAWGVV01. The sequence continues at coordinate 1,795,260 of CAWGVV010000002.1, forward strand.
GATGTTGTTGCCTTGAATGGTAACAGAGGCGACCATTCCCTTTTCGACCGAGGCGAGGAATTCGCTGTAGCTTACCCCTTCAAGGTTCTCTTGCGGTTTGTTGAACATATTGAACAGGAAAATCATCAGAAGGCTGATGACCAGCCAGAGTGCGAGATTTTTATAAAAAGGGCTCAACGTAGTCCTCCGAGGAAATTACTATGAACGTGTTATCTTAGCCGAAAATGGTCGTATATTCAAACGAATTGTCTTACTCATTCTCCTGCGCGGCCCGGTATCATCCATCCCCGGCAGCGTATCTGCAAAACGTTCCTGCTTTCCGCTTCAATTCGGACCTTTTCGGAAGGTCCCAACCCGAACACCCACATTACTTCGCCACGGCTCTCGATCAGGGGCATTGTCCTGCGCTTCCAGCGCGGAACTTTCCGGTCGATAAAGAGTTCCTTCAGTTTTTTCGTCCCCTGCATTCCCAGGGGCGTCATGCGATCGCCGGGATGAAACGTCCGCACCACCACCGGCCAGGAAAGTTTGTCCGCATCCACGAACCCGTACCACGGACCGGTTCGTGGATCGTCCGGCAACGGCGAGGCAAGCATGTCCACCCGCGCGCCGATTTCCTCCAGAACGATCGTGCCCGGCCCGGAAAACGGCTTGGGCTGCTGCTGCCCGAAGGCGTCCCGGCGCAGCACCGCCATTTCCCCCTGTCCAATCTCAATCGCCACTCCACTCGGCAGGTCGAAATGGACGCTCTCCCGCACGTTGCCCAGCGCGCCGAGCACCTCTTCCACATGATGCGCCGAGAAGGTGAAGACGGTTCCCGCCACCACCTCAAGCGCCCGGCGTACCAGCCGGGAAGCCAACGAGGGGTGCAACCCCGCCACAAAGGCGCAATCGAGGATGACCATTTGCCGATTTTCGTACCTGACGGCCTGCGGCCATAATTCGAGCGTCCGGGTCCGGAAATACTCCCTGTCCCGGGCGGCCATGACGGTGAGACGTTCCGCGGCTTCGTCGAAGCGCGGGTTCTCCTCGCGGAATAAAGGGATTATGTGTTCGCGCACCCGATTGCGCAAGTACTTGTCCTCTTTATTTGACGGATCGACCCGGAAAGAACGGCCGTTCTCCTCGAGAAAGGCGAGCAGTTCCCGCTTGGAGACGAACAGCAGCGGTCGTATCAGGGCGGGTTCCGAACGAACCGGCATGCCGGCCAATCCGTCGGGGCCCGCGCCGCGCAGAAGCCGCAGCAGAAGTTCCTCCACCTGATCGTCCCGGGTGTGCGCCAAGGCCGTGCGGTCCGCGCCGACTTCCCGGCGGGTGCGTTCCAGAAACTCCAGGCGGAGTTCGCGCGCCGCCTCCTGAAGAGAAATTCCCCGCCGCTTTTTGTGCGCCGGCGCGTCGCCTCGCTCCAGGACGAACGGAACGTTCAGTTCCGCGGCCAGCCGACCCACGAACCGGGCGTCTTCGTCCGCATCGGCACCGCGTATGCCGTGATGGAAATGGGCTGCCGTCATCCGGGCGTGCAACAGGGGGCAGAGGCGACTCAGGATGAGCAATAGGGCGGTGGAGTCGGGTCCGCCGGAAACCGCGGCCAGAACGTGGCCCCCCTCAGGAACGAGGGAATATTCCTTACAGGCGGCGAAGACGTGATCAAAGAGGGACTTCATTCGTATCATTACTCTCGTACCGATTTCATTCCCATGAAGGGGGAGCGATGTCAACCGAAAGCGGCCTTTTTGCTCAATAAGGACGACGGTCAGGAACGTTGACTCTCCATCCGGGATGGTATATGGTCGCCATGAATTATTACCTCTAATAAAATAAGAGAGTTATGCTTTTTTCCCGGTTTAGCGGCATAAGCATCAGATGGAAACTCGCCGTTCCGTTCCTTCTGCTTTCCTTCACGGGCACTGTCCTGCTGGCGTACGTGGGGCTCGCCTATCGCTGGGAGCTGATCGACAAGGAGGAACAGCGCAGAATGTTGATGCAGTACGTCGATTTCGCCACGGAAATGGTGGATGCGCGGCAATTCGTGGTGGGACTGGCCGAAACCGCCGCCCGCAACCCGGAAGTGCAGAAGGCCCTGGCCCAACGCGATAGGGACCGCCTCATTCAGCTGCTCTATCCCACCTACCTCGTGCTCAAAGAAGATTTCGGCATCCGTTATTTCCATTTTCACGTGCCGCCCGCCACGTCGTTCCTCAGGCTGCACCGGCTCGAACAGTACGGCGAAGACATGTCCGGCTACCGGAATACCATCCTGCAGGCCGTACAAACGGGTGAACCCGCGTCCGGCCTTGAAAAAGGCACCCTTGGGTACGGTATCCGCGGCGTGGTCCCGGTTTTCCACGACAATTCGCTGGTCGGCACCGTCGAGGTGGGATCGTCCTTCGGCAGGTATTTCATCGAAAAGCTCAGGAAACGCACCGGCGCGGATTACGCAATCTACATCAGGGAAGAGGACGGCGGTTTCTCCCGGACCCAAGCCACCGACGAGGCCGGGGCGCCCCTGCCCCAGGAACTCCTGCGGCAGGCATTTCAGCGGGACAGGCCCAAGATTCTCATTTCGCCCCCCGAGTATCCTCATTCCGGAGTGTTGCTGGGACACATCAGGGATTTCTCCGGGCGGAACATCGGCTTGCTGGAAATACGGGTGGATCGTTCCGAGGCGATGCGTCTGCACGAAGACGCCCTCAAGATGATGACCATTGTGGGCATCGTGGGCATCCTGCTCTCCTTTGCCGGGGTCATGTGGGCCACGCGCCGCTTCCTGCGACCCATTCAACACATCATTTTTCAGGCCCGGGCCATCGCCGACGAGAAGCGCCAGACCTTTCTGGAACCCATTCCCATGGATGAGATCGGAGTACTCAACGAATCGATCAACGTGATGCTCTCCTCGCTCAAACGATCCCGCGAGCAGATCGAATCCTACGCGGCGGTGCTCGAAACCCGCGTGCAGGAGCGCACCGCCGATCTCATCGAATCCGAGGAAAAATACCGGACGCTCGTGGAGAACGTACCCCTGGTGGTGTACCGGGTCAGGCCGGACGGCGAGATCGTGTTCATCAATCAGTTCGTGGAGGAAGTGTTCGGCTACACGCCCACGGAAATCTTCCGGAACCCCGCTCTGTGGTCCGAGAGGATTTTCGAGGAGGACCGCAACGGCGTCGTGGTGCTGCGGCGGGACAGTTTCCAGTCCGGGAAGGAGTTCGTGGCCGAGTACCGCGTGCGCCACAAGCAGGGCCACATCGTCTACGTCATGGACCACGCCATTCCCTTTCGCTCGGCGGACGGATCGGTCACCAGCGTGGACGGGATCATCATGGACGTCACCTCCCGGGTGCAGCTCCAGGAAAAGCTCGTCCGAAGCGAGGAGATCAAGACCATCAGCGAGGTTTCCGCCCGTCTGGCCCATGAAATCCGCAATCCGCTCGTGTCGGCGGGCGGGTTCGCCCGACGGCTTCTGGCCTCCATGAGCCCCGACGACCCCAACTGGGCCAAGGTGGAGATCATCGTGAAAGAAGTGCGCAGGCTGGAGGGGATTCTGCGCATGGTGATCCACTACATCCAGCCCGTGGAAATCAACCGGTCCCCCACCGACGTCAACGCCATGTTGGAATCGGTGCTGTTCAAAATGGAGGAGGAGACCAGGCGGAGGAACATCCGCGTGGAATTCCGGCCCGCACCGAAACTGCCGACGGTTTCTCTGGACCGGCCGAAAATGGAGCAGGTGCTGTCCACGTTGTTGAAGAATGCACTGTACCAGGTGGAGGAGGAGTCATGGCTGGCGGTTTCGACCCGCGAGGTGGGCCGGCTGGTGAGGATGCGGCTGCACTATCATCCCCGCCACATGTCGGCCGACGACGTGGACCACTTCTTCTACCCATTTACCACCACGCAGCTCGCCGTGGAAGCGGCGGACCTGCCCATGTCCAAAATCGTGGTGGACAAGCACGGCGGGGTGATCGAGGTGAAACTCGATGCGCTGGGCAACCTGTCCATCACCATTACGCTGCCGGCTTCCAAGGGGTAGGGGGGAGCGGAAGGGGTCGTCTGTGAGGATGACTGGCCAGACGCAGGCATGCCCCATTTTTTAGGATGGTAGTTTGTACTCAGGTTTGCTTCTCAAGTCTAAATGTTGGGGGCAAAAGACTTGTCAAATAGTGTCAAGGGTTTTAAGTTCCCCATGGAAAAACATTGATTTTTTATGCTCACTAGTGCTAAATAATTCGATGTTTTTGATGAAAGAATGAAAGGAAAGCAATGGGTCGCACTTCGTCGATCCATTGGAACGGGGAACGCTCGGATATTGAGGTGCCACCACCGAGTGCTCTCCATCGAGTGTAGGTTGGAGGTCAAGGGTGGTTGATCTTGAGCAAGAACTGTCGTGTCAAAGCAAACTTTTAGCTGAGAACCTCAATTCCATAAAGATAGCCGCAGAGCAAATCTGGAATAATACAGCTCTCTACTGGTTTACCGATCACGGCATTGAACACTCTCGCCGCATAATCAACCATATAGAGGAAATAGTTGCACCCCTTCTCTCTGGGGATCAACGCTTCTTCAGTCCTGAGGAATTATTTGTGCTTTTGGCTGCATGTTACCTGCACGATGTGGGGATGCAATATGTAAGGACGTCAGACGGAAGGTCTTCGAACCAACTCACCCCCAATGACTATGAATTAATCCGCGATCTCCATCCTGAAACCTCATCAATAATTATTAGAGACAGTTCCATCCTCAATCAAAACGGCAAGCTCGTTTCCCCTTTTAATATCCCTCGTACAGTGCTTGAACAGACGTCCTTAGTGGTTTTAGCACATGGTTCCAAATATTGGGAGACCGCACTTGGGCACATGGATCAGCTCCCTTCGTATGCCAACGGTAGACTTTTCCGGTGTAAATTGCTAGCTGCACTTCTCCTAATGGGAGATGAACTGGATCTTGATAGCAGGCGATCAAAAGACCAGCTATCTCCTGCGCAAGCAAATGCGAGATCTTATCCACAGGAATCGCTCCTCCACCTTTACAAGCATAGTTATATTACCGATGCTAGAGTGTCAATCGATGTGTATAGGACTATTACTATCTCAGTTGAATTCCATTTCCCCAGGGGTTCTGAGAAATTGGCACGTGAAATGAAGACATGGGTTCTAAGCAAATTGAGAAGGCAGTGCAGAGCCACTGAGGAAATATTCGGATCTGATGGAATAAACTTAAGATGGAACGACAAAATACTATATCGAGAAACTTTCGGAAAACCCAACATAATAGCGCCTTTGCCACAAGATGCTATGCCCCTACTACGAGAAATGGCTGCCTACCACATGCTGGTTGATAGGGATGACCTGATTGGTAAGCTCGAAGATTACATCAATGGACACGGCGCTGATGAAAATGTTTTCATTATATGGGGAAGCACAGAAAGTGACCTTGCATATGTGAGACAATGGTTAATAAATGCATGCAAGAACCGCGCTTCGTCGATCATTTGTAGGGAAATAAAGTTAACAGTTGATAGCTCGTGGTCGCCAGCCGATATCCTTGAAAGTTCAAGAGAGCTAATGCAAAGTGATATGAACGGTGTTCTGATCTTCTTTGTTGAAGTTTTAGAAGAAAGCCTAGCGGAATGGTTGCGTGATGATTTTTTGCCAAGGTTGCTGAATACCAGTGACGATAGAAGTAATACAGCAATATTTTTTTGTAATGGACAACTAGATGCTATTATCGAGAAATATAGTTCAAAAAATAAATTCGAACTGGGGCAATATACAAAAAATGATATCTCTAGCCATTTGCAATCTAAATGGGGCTGCACGATAGGACAAGCAGACCCACTGAGCACCACTTTGTGCAAACAATCTAGTGGGATTATAATTAACTTAATTGACAACCTGATGTTAGATAATTTTTTTTGGGAGCAAAAAGATTGTTAGAACTATCGACTGAACAGAATCCATTCATCTGGTTCGAAAAGCATGCTGGCGGGGAAGAAAGCCCACTGTCAAGGGCGACGAGGGCCTTGGCCATTCCCACTGATTTCACCAATGATCTAGCATTATTTATTCTTCACGAAGCGATAGACTGCAATGGCGACTCTCAAAATGTCCTCGCCAAAATAACGAACCAACCATTCGTCTTTCAGGACCTCAATGGAAATTACGAATTCGGGGCTGCTGCGCGTGCCTATTTCGAAGAACAATCGAAAACATTAGGTTTCGAGGGTACCTCGTATGAAGCACTCAATGAAATAATTGCCAACTATTTCTCGCGCGAGCGAAAGCTACTGTTGGCGAAGAGTGTTGACCGAATGGGCCATCGGCCCCGTGAACTTAGTGTCCGAGAGGCTTACCACACTATTCCAGCCAACCCCGAGGGCGGATTAAATAAGTTGCACTCATTGGTGTTGGAGGCCAACCAAGTCAATCAAACGGCAGATGCTGCCGCCGCTACACATGTTTTTGATCGGCGGTTTGAATACCTTGCACCATGGAAGGAGGAGGGGCTCTACTTCGAGGCCCGCCACCTCTACTTATTGAGGCGTTACGAGCAAGCGCAGCCACTGCTGGAACAAGTAAGGCAAAAGAGTTCACGTCGTTCCACACTGATGATTGCAACGCATTTTTTGGGAGTGATCTATCGCGACAAAGGTCGATTGGACAAAGCCAGACAGGCGTTCGAAGAAAGTCAGTCTCTGGGGCGTGAATTGGATGAAAAAGTCCATCTAACCCATGTACTGAACACGCTCGGTGGTGCGTACGACAAGGCTGGACGTCGTGACGATGCGATCCGTGTTCTTGAGGAAGCGGGAAAGCTGGCCCGTGCCCGAGGCGACCAAGACCAGTTATCGAAGGTGCTGAACACGCTTGGGGGCGTGTACGAAAAGGAAGGACGGCGGAAAGATGCGATCCGTGTTCTTGAGGATGCGGAAAAGCTGACCAGGAGCATGGGAGACAATGCCAGCCTATCAATTGTGCTGAACACGCTTGGGGGCGTGTACGAAAAGGAAGGACGGCGGAAAGATGCGATCCGTGTTCTTGAGGATGCGGAAAAGCTGGATCGTGCCAGAGGCGACAAAGCACAGTTATCAATTGTGCTGAACACGCTTGGGGGCGTGTACGAAAAGGAAGGACGGCGGAAAGATGCGATCCGTGTTCTTGAGGATGCGGAAAAGCTGACCAGGAGCATGGGAGACAATGCCAGCCTATCAATTGTGCTGAACACGCTTGGGGGCGTGTACGAAAAGGAAGGACGGCGGAAAGATGCGATCCGTGTTCTTGAGGATGCGGAAAAGCTGGATCGTGCCAGAGGCGACGAAGCACAGTTATCAATTGTGCTGAACACGCTTGGGGGCGTGTACGAAAAGGAAGGACGGCGGAAAGATGCGATCCGTGTTCTTGAGGATGCGGAAAAGCTGGATCGTGCCAGAGGCGACGAAGCACAGTTATCAATTGTGCTGAACACGCTTGGGGGCGTGTACGAAAAGGAAGGACGGCGGAAAGATGCGATCCGTGTTCTTGAGGATGCGGAAAAGCTGACCAGGAGCATGGGAGACAATGCCAGCCTATCAATTGTGCTGAACACGCTTGGGGGCGTGTACGAAAAGGAAGGACGGCGGAAAGATGCGATCCGTGTTCTTGAGGATGCGGAAAAGCTGGATCGTGCCAGAGGCGATCACTTGCAGTTATCTAAGATTTTAAATCAATTGGGTAGAGTGTTAACATCAGAGGGTCTGCTCTCCCGAGCCGAAACAGTGCTATTGGAAAGCCTTAACATCGGCGAACGTAAGAAGTTACAAAGGCATAGGGCAATGGTGAATAACTCCTTAGGGGAGTTGTATGAGCGCCAGGGTCGTTTACAGGACGCGAAGGATGCTTACTTAAGGTCAATTGATATCAACGAAAGGGAGGGGAACTATCGATTCGCTAATATAATGCGCCAGCGAGTAGAAAGACTAGAACGCAAAATGCACGAGGCGCCGAATAAGGGATCGACATCACCCTAGGATTTTATCAGCAGGTGCGTTTGCTATGCACTGAGAGATTAAACCAATCTCGCCAACAATCTAAATTGTGTTTGTCTGCGAGAAGCTGATTATATTTAAAGGAATTTCTCTCATGGATTTAATGAGCGCCCGTCAAATATGCTATAAAAAGAAAAGGCAGGGGTTCTCTGCCTTTTCTTGTAGAGGTTTCTGAGTTCAGTGAGTCCTCATTAATTCAATGTGTTAATTCGAGTGCACGACCTCTTTCGCCTTGGCGCCGATGTGGCCCAGGTGTTCGACCACGTGGATGCCGGCGGCCGCCATGGCTTTCATCTTGTCGGCGGCCTTGCCGCTGCCTCCGCTGATGATGGCGCCCGCGTGGCCCATGCGGCGGCCGGGAGGTGCGGTCTGCCCGGCGATGAAACCGATGACCGGCTTGGTGACGTGCTCCTTGATGAACTGAGCGGCCTCTTCCTCGGCCGATCCGCCGATCTCGCCGATCATGACCATGCCCTTGGTTTCCGGATCGCGTTCGAACAGGGTCAGCAGCTCGATGAACGCCAGCCCGATGATGGGATCGCCGCCGATGCCGATGCAGGTCGTCTGCCCCAGCCCTTCGCGGGTAAGCTGGTCCACTACTTCATAGGTGAGCGTTCCGCTGCGGGAGATGACGCCCATGACGCCCTGCCGATGAATGTGTCCCGGCATGATGCCCACCTTGCACTTGCCGGGGGAAATGATGCCCGGGCAGTTGGGGCCGATGAAGTATGTCCCCTGGCTGTCCAGAAAATGCTTCACCTTCACCATGTCCAGGGTGGGCAGCCCTTCGGTGATGCACACCACCAACCCCACGCCCGCCGCGGATGCTTCCATCATGGCGTCCGCCGCGAATGCCGGGGGAACGAATATCAGGGAAGTGTTGGCGCCCGTTTCCTTTACCGCCTGGGACACGGAATCGAACACCGGGGTCCCGTCGATGGTCTGGCCGCCCTTGCCCGGAGTGACGCCGGCCACCACTTTGGTTCCGTAGGCTTTGCACTGCGCGGCATGGAAGGAACCTTCCTTGCCGGTAAAACCCTGTACTACCACCTTCGTATTGTCATCCACCAGTATGCTCATCTACTCATCCTTTCCTCGGCATTCAGCCTTCGATGCGGTGTCAGCGCACCGCCTGGGCCACGAGCTCGGCGGCTTCCACGATGGTTCCCGCAACGGAGAAATCCAATCCCGATTCCTTGAGCAGTTTGCGGCCCTCGTTCACGTTCGTCCCTTCCATGCGTACGATGAGGGGGACCGTGATGTTGACAATCTTGGCCGCCTGAATCACGCCTTCGGCCAGAACGTCGCAGCGCAGAATGCCGCCGAAGATATTGATGAGTACGGCTTTCACGCGGGGATCGGAGAGGATGATCTTGAAACCGTTGGTGATCATCTCCACATTGGCTCCGCCCCCCACGTCCAGGAAGTTCGCCGGTTCCGCCCCGGCCAGCTTGATGACGTCCATGGTGGCCATGGCGAGTCCCGCGCCGTTGACCATGGCGCCGACGTTGCCGTCCAGGCGGATGTAGTTGAGGTGGTATTCGGACGCCTGCCGTTCCAGGGGGTCTTCCTCGTCGGGGTCGCGCAGTTCGAGCAGGTCCTTGTGGCGGAACATTGCGTTGTCGTCAAACGTCACCTTGGCGTCCAGGGCCAGGATGGAACCCTCGGTGGTGACGATGAGCGGATTGACCTCCACCAGCGAGCAGTCGTACGCGACGAACATTTTATACAGCGGGTTGAGGAAGTCGCCCACGGCTTTGAACATGGACGGTCCCAGGCCCAGCCCCAGGGTGAGGCGGCGGATCTGGTAGGGCATGAGGCCGGTGATCGGATGCACGGGTTCCTTGAGGATCAGTTCCGGGCTTTTGGCCGCGATTTCCTCGATCTCCATGCCGCCCGCGCTGCTCATCATGATGACGGGCATGGCGGTCCTGCGGTCCACGGTGATGCCCAGATAGAGTTCCTGCTTGATCCCCACCACCTCTTCCACCAGCACCTTGCGGACGAGTTTGCCTTCGGGGCCGGTTTGCCTGGTCACGAGAGTCATGCCGAGAATCCTGGCTGCGGCGGATTTGACTTCGTCAATGGATTTCACCACTTTTACGCCGCCGCCCTTGCCGCGGCCGCCCGCGTGAATCTGGGCCTTCACCGCAAAGGCCCCGCCACCGAGTTTCCCGGCGATGTCTGCAGCCTGATCGGGGGAAAAGGCCACTTCGCCTCGAGGAGTGGGAACATGAGAAGTCTGCATCAATTTTTTCGCTTGATATTCATGTATCTTCATGCTGCACACCTTCGTTTGAGGGGTGTCTTTTTGGACCTGAGCGGGCACACTTCAGGCCTTTTCATCAACGTTTTCCAAATTTTGGTACTCCATGGCACCTTATATTGCAAGAGGAATCACGGGTTCTTTTTTTCACAACAACACATTCTCCCGTGTCCTCACCCGAGTGCTTTTGTGTTAAGCTTGTCCAGCGTTAAAACCATTTCGAACAAGGAGCGGAGAGGGGGGAGAAGAGGAAAACACTGTAGCATTTTTCATTCCGGTTGAAAATAAGCGTTTTGGACCGCTGCCGGTGTTCCCGTTTAGTGTTTTCTTTCACCGGCCATTTCTGGTATTGTCACCGCAACCTTTAAGGCGGGACCCAGTAGCGGAATATCATGGCTGAGAAACACAACATTCTTACGGCATCGTCGCCGTTGTGGAACAACCGGCGGAGAGAGGTCGATTCGGCGGCGCACGTCGCGGTCGGCCCGGCCTTCGTTTCGGAAAATATCGTGGAAATCGACCTCGCGGCGCTCCGGTCCAACTACCTGGCCGTCGAGCGGCTGTTGGCGCCGGGCCAGCACATCATGCCGGTGGTAAAGTCCAACGGCTACGGCCACGGAATGGTGGAAGTATCCTGCGAGCTTGAGCACCTGGGATGCGAATACCTGGCGGTGTTCAACCTCGAGGAGGGCGTGCTGCTGCGGGATGCGGGAATTCGCTGCTCCATCCTCGTGATGAAGGGCATCGGAGTCCCGCAGGTTTCTGCGTGTGCGGAATGGGGGCTCACCCCGGCCCTCTACGACCCGCATGTGGCGGAGCTGCTGAACGACGAGGGCATCAAGCGGGAGCAACCCGTGGCCGTGCACGTCAAGGTGGACACGGGGCTCGGCAGGCTCGGCGTGGTGCCCGAACGGCTTCGGTCATACCTGGAGTCGCTCGCCTCCATGGAAGGGCTCAGGGTGGAAGGCATCATGTCCCACCTCTCCGACGTCACCGACAAGGAATACACGCGGGCGCAGCTCGACCATTTCAAGCGCTCGGTGGCGCTCGCACGGGAACTGGGGCTGCCCATCCGCCACACTCATGCGGGAAACAGCGCGGTTCTGCTGGCGCGGCTCGGCGGCGTGGGCGACCTGGTCCGGCCGGGGCTGCTGCTCTACGGCTGCCGTTCCCTGCCGTTCGCGGGACCGGGTGAGCTGAACCTGAAGCCCGTCATGCGCTTTTCCAGCCGCATCATGCAGATCAAGCCCATGGCGGCCGGGGAGAGCGTGAGCTACGGCCGCACCTACATCACCCCTTCGCAGAGGGTGGTTGCCGCCATCCCCCTGGGGTATAATGACGGATACGACCGGCGTTTTTCCAACCGGGCACAGGCACTGGTTCACGGCCGCCGGGTGCCGGTGGTGGGAACGATTTGCATGAACCTCACCATGCTCGACGTTACCGACGTCCCGGACGTCGAGGTGGGGGATGAAGTCGTGCTGCTGGGCGTGCAGGGCGAAGAGGAAATCACGGCCGACGAACTGGCGCTGACGGCCGGCACCATATCGTACGAAATCCTTTGCGGCATCGGCAATCGCAACCGCCGGGCGTACCGCAACGGAGAAGCGTGAGGGAGCGGACATTGCGGATATGAAGGAGCAAATCAAGGCAGTACTGAATCTGACGTTAAAACGCCTTTTTGAAAAAGGCGTTTTTGTTCCCTGCGACGTTCCGGAATTCAGCGTGGAGCTTCCGCGTGATGAATCCCACGGCGATTTCGCCACAAACGTCGCCATGGTGCTGGCCCGGCCGCTCAAGCGTAAACCCCGGGACATCGCCGAGGCCATCCTGGCCCATCTCGAAGACCCCGCGGGGGTTGTGGGAAAGGTGGAGATCGCCGGGCCGGGGTTCATCAATTTTTTCGTGGCGGAAGAGAGCTGGCGGAAGACGCTCCGCGACATCGTGGCCGGCGGCCCCAATTTCGGCCGGAGCGACGTGGGCGCCGGACAGCGGGTGCAGGTGGAGTTCGTGAGCGCCAACCCGACCGGACCCATGCACGTGGGCCACGGCCGTGGAGCGGCCGTGGGGGATGCGCTGGCCAACATCCTGGACGCCTGCGGATACGAGGTGCACCGGGAATACTACGTCAACGACGCGGGGACGCAGATCGAAACCCTGGGGCGTTCCATGGTGCTGCGCGTCAGGGAACTGCGGGGCGACACCATCACCTTTCCGGAGAACTCCTATCAGGGCGAGTACGTGAAGGACCTCGCCGCGGAGTTCCTCTCCCTGTACGACGTCACCGACCTGCTCAGGGATGAGGAGGCGGCGGTAGTGCAGCTGGGAACGTTCGCCTCGGAGCGTATTCTGGAAGGCATTCGTCGCGACCTGGAAATGTTCGGAGTTCGATTCGACTCCTGGTTCAGCGAACGGCAACTGGTGGAACAGCGGGCGCTGGAGGAGGTACGGGAGGTTTTCGAACGGAAGGGGCTGGCCTACGAACAGGACGGGGCGTTGTGGTTTCGGGCCACCGAATTCGGCGACGAAAAGGACCGGGTGCTCGTGCGGTCCAACGGCGTGGTCACCTACTTCTTCACGGACATCGCCTATCACTGGGATAAAATCAAGCGGGGCTACGACCGGCTCATCGACGTCTGGGGGGCCGATCATCACGGCTACGTTCCCCGGGTGAAGGCCAGCCTCGACGCCCTGGGAAACTACGGCGGCCGCCTCCACGTGGTGATGGTGCAGCTGGTCAATCTGTTCCGGGACGGCAAGCCCGAACGCATGTCCAAACGGAAGGCCCAGTACGTGACGTTGGGGGAACTTATCGAGGAGGTGGGTTCCGACGTGACCCGCTTCATTTTTCTGACCCGCAAGTCGGACGCTTCCCTCGATTTCGACATCACGCTGGCCAAAGCCCAGAGCAACGACAACCCCGTGTATTACGTGCAGTATGCCCACGCGCGTATCGCCAGCGTTCTGGCGTTGGCCCTGGAACGGGGAGTCGCCGCCGCAGACGCCGACTCGGTGGACCTGGCCCTGTTGGGGACCCGGGAGGAAATGAAGCTGATAAAACGCCTTAACACGTTCCCCGACGAAGTGCGTGGCTGCGCGGCGAGTTTCGAGCCGCATCGCCTCACCTACTACCTCACGGAGCTGGTGGCCGACTTCCATCGTTTCTATCACGAAAACCGCATCCTTTCCGAAGACCCCGGCTTGACGCAAGCCCGCATCTTTTTTATCAAGGCGGTGAAGACGGTGATTGCAAACGGCTTGAACCTGCTGGGAGTCAGTGCTCCGGAATCCATGTAGGTATGGCGAACCCCGGTAACAAAAAAACGAAGTCGTTCACCATCCAGTTCGGATACGGCAGACTGGCGGCATTCTGCTTGCTGGGGTGCCTCGTACTGGTATGGATGTTCATTCTGGGAATACTGGTGGGTAGGGGCGCTATTCCGGACCCCTTTCAGCTTCCCTTTCTGGCGCGGTTCAACTGGACGACCCTCCAGCAGGACCCCCCCAAGGTGATCCTTCCCGAATCGTTGGCGACAGCCAAGGAGGAGGAAGCCGCGAAACAGGAGAAGAAGAAACCGGCTCCCGCGCCGCCTGAAGAGGAAGTACGGCTGCACTTTCCCGACGTTCTGGACAAAAAGAAAGTGGAGGTGCCGGGCGTTCTGTCCCGTGTGGTGGAGGACCAGAAGAAAGACGACAGCTCCTACACGGTTCAGCTGGCCAGCTTCAAGGACGGAGCGCAAGCTCAGGAGTACCTGCAGAAGATGGCGGAAAAGAACATCACCTGCTACATGTCCCCGGCCAAGGCCGGTGACGTCCAGTGGTTCCGCATACGCACGGGCCGGTTCGACGACTTGGACAGCGCCCGGTCCATGGTAAAGGAATTGCAGGAAAAGTACGGTCTGAAGCCCCTGGCCGTGAAACTTCATTAGGGGGGCTGCCGGAGTTCGAGGAATGTTGAGAAAAGCGACCATCGCGGACGTGAAAGCCATTCACCAGATTCTGACCCACTTTGCCACCAAGGGCGAACTGCTGTCCAGGAGTTTGAGCGAACTCTACGACCATCTGCGGGACTACCTGGTCTACGCCGACGACGTGACCGAGCAGGTGGTGGGCGTGTGCGCTCTGCACATCTGCTGGGAGGAACTCGCGGAAATCCGCTCGCTGGCCGTTCTGGAGTCGCACCAGAAAAAGGGAGTCGCCACCCTGCTGGTGGAAGCCTGCCTGTCGGACGCCATTGCTCTGGGCATCTATCATATTTTCGTTCTCACCTACCGGCCGGACTATTTCCTCCGGTTCGGGTTTGGAGAAGTTGACAAATCGGCGCTGCCGCACAAGATTTGGGCGGACTGCGTCAAATGCGTGAAATTTCCCGAGTGCGACGAAGTGGCGCTCATCGTCAAACTCTGATGAAAACATCCTTGTTTTTTCCCGGCCGGGGCGATCTCAGCAACCCGGTTTAAACGACACGCGAAGGGATGCGTTCCAATTGAGCGGGGAAGGGCAAAAAAATGAAGGATTCCGCACCCGCGGACAGCGAGGATAATTACCTGCGATGATTGGTACTTTCATAAAGAAAATCGTCGGCAGCCAGAACGACCGGACGTTGAAACGGCTCTCGGTCCTGGTGGATGCCGTGAACGAAAAGGAACCCGAATTCCGGAAGAAAAGCGACGCGGAGCTGGGCAACGCCACCGCGCTTTTCAGACAACGGTTGGCCGACGGCGCGACCCTGGACGAGTTGCTGCCCGAGGCGTTCTCCGCCGTGAGGGAAGCGGCCATACGCATGCTGGGGCAGAGGCCCTTCGACATGCAGGTTCTGGGCGGCATCGTGCTTCATGAAGGCAACATCGCGGAAATGAAGACCGGTGAAGGCAAGACCCTGGCGGCCACCATGCCCGTTTACCTCAATGCCCTGGCCGGCAAGGGCGTGCACGTGGTGACGGTCAACGACTATCTGGCCCGCCGCGACGCCAACTGGATGGGGGCTGTTTACCGGTTTCTGGGCATGTCGGTGGGAGTCATCGTCCACGGTTTGAGCGACTCCGAAAGGAAAGCGGAATACGGGGCGGACATCACCTACGGCACCAACAACGAGTTCGGGTTCGACTACCTGCGCGACAACATGAAATTCAGCCTGGAAGAACTGGTGCAGCGCGACTACTTTTACGCCATCGTGGACGAGGTGGACTCCATCCTCATCGACGAAGCGCGTACGCCGCTGATCATCTCCGGTCCCAGCGAAGAATCCACCGAACTCTACTACCGCCTCAACCAGTTGGTGCCCCGTCTCGTCGCCCAAAAGGATTTCGACAAAGAAGAGAAGACCAACACCATTTTCCTGACGGAAGAAGGCGTCACCCACTGCGAAAAGCTTCTGCACATTGAAAACCTGTACGATCCCAAGTACATCGAGGTGATCCATCACATCAACCAGGCGCTGAAAGCCCATCAGCTCTTCAAGCGGGACGTGGACTACATCGTCAAAAACGGCGAAGTGATCATCGTCGACGAGTTCACCGGCCGCCTCATGCCCGGACGCCGCTACAGCGAGGGGCTCCACCAGGCGCTGGAAGCCAAGGAAGGGGTCAAGATCGAGCGGGAGAATCAGACGCTCGCCTCCATCACCTTCCAGAACTATTTCCGCATGTATGAAAAGCTGGCGGGCATGACCGGTACGGCGGACACCGAAGCAGCCGAATTCAAGAAAATCTACAATCTGGACGTGGCGGTCATCCCCACCAACAAGAAGATGGTCCGCATCGACCATCCCGACGCTGTGTACAAGACCGAGCGCGAGAAGTTCAACGCGGTGGTGGACGAGATCGTGGAGTTGAACGAAATCGGCCGTCCCGTGCTGGTTGGCACCATCAGCATCGAGAAATCCGAGCTGGTGAGCACCATGCTCAAGAAGCGGGGCGTGAAGCACGAAGTGCTCAACGCCAAGCACCACGAACGTGAAGCCGCCATCGTGGCCGATGCGGGGCAGATGAGCGCGGTGACCATTTCCACCAACATGGCGGGCCGAGGTACGGACATCGTGCTGGGACCGGGAGTGACCGATCTGGGAGGATTGCACATCCTGGGCACCGAACGCCACGAGAGCCGGCGCATCGACAATCAGCTGCGCGGCCGTTCGGGCCGTCAGGGCGACATCGGGTCGAGCCGCTTCTTCCTCTCCCTGGAAGACGATCTCCTGCGTATTTTCGGGTCCGAGCGCATTTCCGGCATCATGGACCGGCTGGGCATGGAGGAGGGCGAACCCATCGAGCACTCCCTCATTTCCAAAGCCATCGAGAACGCCCAGGGCCGCGTGGAGGCGCGCAACTTCGATATCCGCAAGCACCTCCTGGAATATGACGACGTGATGAACCAGCAGCGCGAAGTGATCTACGACCAGCGCAAGCAGATTCTGGGGGGCGACCTCAAGGAGGAAATGCTGGGGTTCGCCCGCGAGATCGCCGAAGGGTACGTGGACCAGTTCACCGATGCGGACAAATATCCCGAGGAATGGGACCTCAAGGGACTTTCCGACGCCGTTTTCAACCAGTTCTTCCTCAAGCTCAAGTTCAGCAAGGAGGAGCAGGAAGACCTGACGCAGGAAGGCCTCAAGGATTCGCTCGGCTCCATGATTCGGGACGCGTATAATAAAAAGGAAACCGAATTCGGGCCCGAAACCATGCGCTACCTCGAACGCATGGTGATGCTTCAGGTGCTCGACGCCCTCTGGAAAGACCACCTGCTGGCCATGGACCACCTGAAGGAGGGCATCGGAATGCGCGCCTATGCCCAGGAGGACCCCCTCCGAGCCTACAAGCGCGAAGGGTTTGAAATGTTCAGTTCGCTGGTGGACCACATTAAAGAGGAGGCTCTGAGCCACCTGATGCGTATCCAGCCCGCCAGGCAGACGGACGTCATGGAAACCTTTGCTCCCAAGGAGCAGGAAATGGTCATGAGCCGAGGCGGCGACGAACCCCAGCAACCCCAGCAGCGGAAGCAGAAAAAGGTTGGACGAAATGACCCATGCCCATGTGGAAGCGGAAAAAAGTACAAAAAATGCTGCGGGCAGTGAAGATACCTACCGAGTACCGGGCTTTGTTTTCGCCACGGCCCAAAGCGGCCAGAAGCGGCCGGGCGTCGACGACGTCGCTCTGATCTTCTCCCGAACGGAAACCGTTGCCGCAGCCGTGTTCACCCGGAACAAGGTGAGGGCGGCCCCGGTCGTTCTTTCCGAACAGCGCATAAAGCAGGGGAGCGCGCGCGCCGTCGTCGCCAACAGCGGCAACGCCAACGCCTGCACCGGTGAAGCGGGCATGGAAGACGCCCGTCTGGTCACCGCCCGGCTGGCCGAACTCCTCGACGTCGATCCCGTTGAAGTGCTCGCCGCCTCCACGGGGGTCATCGGCAAGCGCCTCAACGTGGCCGGCCTGGAAGACGCCGCCCCGAAGCTCGTTTCGTCCCTGGACGAAAACGGCCTGCCGAAGGTCGCCCGCGCCATCATGACCACCGATACAGTGCCCAAGCTGGCCAAACGCACCGGGATCGTGGGGGACGTTTCCTTCACGGTATGCGGCACCGGCAAGGGGGCGGGCATGATGCGTCCGGACATGGCCACCATGCTGGTGTTCATCATGACCGACCTGTCGCTGGACCCCGATACGCTCCGCCGCGTCCTCAAGAAAGCCGTGGACCGGTCTTTCCACCGCATCAACATCGACGGCGACACCAGCACCAACGACTCGGTCTTTGTGCTGGCCAACGGGAAGGCGGGCAACGATCCGAAACTCGCCGCATCCGGGCAGGGCGAAGGTGCGGTACAGCGGGCGTTCGACGGCGTCACCGACGAACTGGCACGCATGATGGTCATGGACGCCGAGGGCGCCACCAAGTTTGCGGAGCTGGTGATAACGGGCGCGCGCGACAACGAGCAAGCGGCCCGGATCGGTCACACCGTCGCCGAATCCAAGCTGGTGAAAACGGCCTTTTTCGGCCAGGACGCCAACTGGGGCCGCATCGTGGCGGCCGTGGGACGCAGCGGCATGGACGCGAATCCGGAAATGGACGTTTCCTTCGACGACGTGCTCCTGGTGAAGGACGGCCTGTGGACGGGCCCTGAGGCGGAACTGGCGGCCACCGCCTGCCTGAAGCAACGTTCGTTCCGCGTCACGGTGGATGTGAAGGTCGGCCCCGGGGAAGCCGTGGTGTACACTTCGGACCTCTCCCTGGACTACGTACGCATCAACGCGGACTACCGATCCTGAGGCGGCCGTGTCATGAATCGCCGGGAAACGTCGGTCGCCGTGGCCGGAACGCTGCTCATGTGGGTGTTCTTCGTTCCGGCCACCGTCGTTTTCACCTTTCTGGCGGCCTGCGGCAGGGAGGGTATGGCCCGTTGGGCGGCCCGTTCCTGGTCGCGGTTCGCGCTCCTGATCACCGGGGCGAAAGTGGAGGTGGTGGGGGCCGGGCACCTGGAGCCCGACCGGCCCTATATCCTGGTAGCCAACCATCAGTCAGTTTTCGACATTCCGGCGATCATGGCCCACTTTCCCGTGCCCTTCCGCTGGGTGGCGCGGAAAGGGCTTTTCAGGATACCGGTATTCGGGCGCGGCATGCGGAGTATCGGGTCAATTTCCGTTGATCGGAACGACCCGCGCAGTGCAATCCGGTCGTTCAACCGGGCGCTTGCGGAAATGCGGCCCGGGGACTCGATTCTTGTTTTTCCCGAGGGAACGCGCACGCCGGACGGTAGGGTGCATGAGTTCAAATCGGGAGCATTCATTTTGGCCGAAAAATCGGGCTTTCCGGTGGTTCCGATTGCCATTGTCGGCACCGACCGTTTGCAGCCCAAGGGTTCTTTCAGTGTCCGGCCCGGCAGGGTGAAAATCGTGATTACCCGTCCTATCGCCGCCGACGCCATGAAGAGACAGGACCTTGCCCGCCATGCGAGGGAACGTATAATTTCCGTCCGGGATCGCTATGGAGATCACTACCGAAACCTCGACCTGCCCGCCTGACACCCTTTGCATCACTCCTCTCGGAGGGCTGGGGGAAATAGGCCTCAACATGATGACCCTGGAGTGCGACGGGTCCATGATCGTCATCGACGCAGGCCTCATGTTCCCCGAAGAATACATGCTGGGCATCGACGTGGTCATACCCGACACCACCTACGTGCGGAACAATCGGGACCGCGTGCGGGCCATCGTCCTCACCCACGGCCACGAAGACCACATCGGCGCGCTCCCATTCCTCCTCAAGGAGCTGCACGTGCCGGTCTACGGGACTCGGTTCACCCTGGAACTGGTTCGCCTCAAGCTGCGGGAGGTCCGGGACATGCCGCGCTGCGACCTGCGGGAAGTGACGCCGGGAGTACCGATCGAACTGGGGCCGTTCTCGGTGGAATACATCCGGGTGAGCCATTCCATCGTGGACTGCGCGGGTCTGGCCGTCACCACTCCCGCCGGGGTGCTCATTCATTCGGGCGATTTCAAGATCGATCCGGGGCTTCCCGAAACGATGCGGACGAACCTTAGACGGTTTGCCGAATACGGCGAAGAGGGGGTCCTGGCGCTGCTTTCGGACTCCACCAACGTGGAGCGCGAGGGCCACACCCTTTCGGAACGGGACGTGGAGCGGACCCTGGACGGGATTTTCGCGGGATGCCGGGGCCGCATCATCCTCACCGTGTTTGCCAGCCACATCCGCCGGATTCAACAGGCGGTGGACCTCTCGGAACGCTACGGACGCAAGGTCATCTTCAACGGCAAGTCGATCATGGCCAACGCGCGGATGGCCCAGGACCTGGGATTGCTCCGCATCCCCCGGGACGTGGAAATCGACATCGCGCACATGGACCGCTACCCCGACGCCCGGATTACGGTGGTCACCACCGGCAGCCAGGCCGAACCGTTGTCGGCGGTGTCCCGCATGGCCATGCAGCAGCACAAGCAGATCGCCATCCGCGAACCGGATACCGTGATTTTCTCATCCAGTTTCATTCCCGGCAACGAACGGGCCATCACCCGGGTCATCGATACCCTCTACCGCCTGGGGGCGGAAGTGGTGTACGAGACGGTGTCGGACATCCACGCTTCGGGCCATGCCTACCGGGACGAACTGCGCACGCTCATCCGCGTGGTGCGGCCGCGCTCCTTCATCCCCGTTCATGGGGAATACCGGCACCTGGTGCGCCATGCCCGGCTGGCCGTGGAGTGCGGCCTGGACCCGGCGCACGTGGTGGTGGCCGAGAACGGAAAGCAGATACTTCTCTGCCCGGAAAGCACCAGGCGCGGGGCTACCGTGCCGTGCGGCCGCGTTCTGGTGGACGGAAAAGGAGTGGGCGATGTGGATAGCCCCGTGCTCCGGGACCGGAGAAGGCTGAGCGAACACGGAATGCTGTCGTTTCTGGCGGTGGTGGATGCCAAAACCGGGGAACTGCTGGCGCCGCTCGAAATGGTGAGCCGGGGGGTGACGCAGGAAAATCACGACAGCGAATTGCTGGAAGCGGCGCGGCGCACGGTCCTGCAGATGATCAGCGACGCCGGCGCCAATCCGCCCGCCGATTGGCCGGAAACCACCGAAGCCATCAGCCGGGCGCTCAAACGGTTCTTCCTCAAGACCGTGGACCGACGGCCCCTCATCGTGCCGGTGGTGGTGCCGGTGTAGGCAGGCACTCTCAACTGACAGTTTTTTATATTTACAAAATCAACTTGTTAAGAACATTAGCATGATAATCGAAATAGGTTCGAACAGCTACGAAGAGAGAAGATGAATATCGTAACCGTGGGAATCTCTCCCTGCCCCCTTTGGCAGTGTTCATCGTGGAATTCCGGGAAAGCATACTCTCACTGAATAGAACGGATGCCGGGAACAAGCGGTTTGTCATTTCGAACGGAGCGAAGCGGCGAGAGAAATCTTGAGCCGAGCGGGAGTTCCAGCCGTCGCAAGACCTGTTGATTTATAATTGACAATCATCACTCATTTGTCCATCCAATGCCCATGGCAGCGGGGGGGAATCGTGTCGTCATGGGCAAGAACGTCTTCTGCACGCCACGCACACTCTTCAGGCCGTGGGTCCGTCTCCACTCAAGGCCGATCGGGCTGCACGAAAGAGAGTTTACCCCATCTACATACAAGGTTTACCGCCTCCCCGGTCTGTACTCGCTGTTTGAGAAAATTGTTAATCCATAATTGACAATCATCAATCATCATGCGGTGGTGCTGATGGTAGCGCATGGAAGCGTGTCCAAAAAGGGGTGAAGCCATCCTGCTGTTTTCATCGCGGGCGGAACGGGGCCGATGGAAGGTGGCCTGCAAATGGCCCCTTATGGAGCAGGATGACTACCATTCAACTGATTCAAGAATTACCCTCATCAGCTATGTTTGCGCCACTACTGGCCGGATTTACAATTGACAATCATCACTCATCTGCCCATCCGATGCCCCTGGCAGCGGGGGGAATCGTGTCGTCATGGGCAAGAACGTCTTCTGCACGCCACGCACACTTTTCAGGCCGTGGGTCCGTCTCCACTTAAGGCCGATCGGGCTGCGCGAAAGTGTTTACCCCATCCACGTACAAGGTTTACTACCTCCCCGGTCTGTACTCGCTGTTTGAGAAGACTATTAATCCATAATTGACAATCATCAATCATCATCTTTGCTGACCCTTAAAAGTAGGAAGCACCTTCCCTATCCGTTCCGATTCCCCGAAAAGTACGGGCCGGTACGGAAGCGAACATTTTCCCCCTTCAGTCATGCGAAGGATATACCGAGGTCCGTATGGATATCTATGTATGTGAAAAGAGAAATCTTGAGTTGAGCGAGATTCCTCGCTGTCGCTCGGAATGACAGACCTTGATGATGGAAGCAGCCACGAAGAGACAATATGTATGTCGTAACCGTCGGAATCTCTCCCTGCCCCCCTTTGCAAAGGGGGGGAGGGGGGATTTGGCAATCCGGCCGTACCGGCAGGCTGTTTCTTGCGTACGCCTTGCCACGCCAACGGTGGAGTTTACTTCGCTCAGTCAGAACGGCCCCGGAAAATCACTTTTCCCCCTTCTTCCTTACCGCTACGCGGAATCGGCCGGGCAGCCGTTTGAGCTTCCGTTTGAGCAGCAGCCGGTTCCACGAAGTCACCGGCCAGCGGGGAGGGGATTTCCTGCGGGAAAGCGCACGGTCGGGGTCCAGCCAGATCTCCAGCCCGTGCACAACGTCCATGTGGGAGGTCAGGCGTGTCACGCACCCCGCGCAGGGTGCCGCCAGCGTGCGGCTCACCTCGTCCTTCCGTTTGTTCAGCCATATGTCGGCCAACTCCGGAGCGCTGCTCGAAACCATCCCGCCCTCGCCGCAGCAGACGGTCAACCGGCCGGAACTCGCCATTTCCTCGATCTCCAGTCCCTGTTTTTTCAGGAGGGAGCGAAAAGCCGCCAGGGTTTCGTCCTGGAAACGGTCCACGCAGCAGTCGTGCACCTGCACGGTGCGTCCGGCCGTTATGGGACCGGTGAGGTCGTATTCGTCCAGCACCGGATAAACGGACCGGACGGTCAGGGGTTCCCCATACAATCGAAACATCTCGGTGCAGCTCGGGCATACGGTGACGACGTGCCGGACCCCTCGGGCCACGAGGTGGTCCTTCAGCTCGGAGAAGGCGTGGTGGAAGAAGTCGGTCCTGCCCAGATCGTGGGATATCTTCCCGCAGCAGTCGAGGACCACGCCGAGTCGGGGGATGACGAGGGAAAGGCGTCCGTAGACGGCGGTCACCGCTTCGGGCAGGATGGCGGGCAGGGTACAGCCGGGAAAGAGCACCGTGTCGCACCCCTCGGGCAGCAGCCGCAGCGTGTGTCGCCGGGACATGCCCCGCTTTTCATATGCCAGCAGCCGGCGGTAGGCGGAAAGGCAGTCCGTGGTGCGGGCCACGCTTTCGCGCCGCAGGTCGAGGAAAAACTCCTTGAGGTTGAGGTCCTCGGGGCAGACGGCGTCGCACAGGCCGCATAGGCTGCATTCGAAGGGGAGGGGCAGGCCGGTTCCGCCGGAGGGTTCGAAGGTGCGGGCGATTTTGCCGGGAGTGCCGCGGCGGGAAAGAAACGTGCAGCGGGTGAGGCACAGACCGCATTCCCGACACCCTTCGGCCACTCTGTTGCGCGTTGACGGTGCGTTCACGAGAGGATCGGACTCCTTCAGGGTGCGAGGAAGAGAACGCCGGCCGGTCCGTTCGTCACCGTGCCGATGACGGCGGCGGCGTCATATCCGGCCCCGTGGAGAGCGGCAACGAGATCGGCGGCCTTTTCTTCGTCCACCGCCATGAGGAGGCCTCCGGAGGTCTGGGCGTCGCACAGCAGGTGGAAGGTTTCGTCCGTCACCCGGCGGTCGCGTTTCACAAACGGAGCGATGTAGTCGCGGTTGCGATGCCCCCCGCCCGCGGTGCCCTTCACCGCGATCTCCAGCACGCCGTCGAAACGGGGAACGTCGGCCCCCCGGATTTCCAGAGCAACCCCGCTGGCCTCGGCGATGTTCCTGGCGTGCCCCAACAGCCCGAAACCGGTGATGTCGGTGCAGGCCGTGACGCCGAACTGCAGCATGAGGGCCGATGCCTTATCGTTGAGGGTGATCATGGAGCGGATGCTCTCTTCTTCCACCTCTTGCGGCAATGCCTTGAATCCCTTGAGGCCGCCCATGATACCGGAACCGAGCTTGCGCATGTTGGAGATGATGCCGGTGCCGATTTTTTTCGTGAGCACCAGACTCTGGCCGGGTTTGGCCCCGGTGTTGGTGATCATCTTGCGCGGGTCCACCAGAGCGGTGACGGCCAGGCCATACTTGGGCTCCTTGTCGTCCACGCTGTGGCCGCCCACGATGACCGCGCCCGCTTCGTTGATTTTGTCGTACCCGCCCTGCAGGATAAGGCTCAAACGCTCCATCCCCAGGGAGCACGGAAACGATACGAGGTTGAGCGCGGTGATGGGCTTGGCCCCCATGGCATAGGCGTCGCTCAGGGCATTGGCCGCGGCGATGCGGCCGAAGGTAAAGGGATCGTCCACCATGGGCGTAAAAAAGTCCACCGTCTGTACCAGCGCCATGTCCTCCCTGATGCGGAACACGCCGGTGTCGTCACCGGGATTGGTTCCGTAGAGGAGGTCGGGATGGGTCGATACGGGAACGTCCTTCAAGGCTGCGCGAAGGTCCTCCGGACCTATTTTGCTCGCTCAACCGCCCGAAGTGACGAGTTGCGTCAGAGGAATGTCGCGATCCGGGCGCATAACGTCTCCCTCACCATGCTTTTCGCGTTCGACAGTAAGGAGTCTTCGCGGCCATGGAAGTTTAACCAGGTTTGGTTGCAGTTTCCGCCCAAGTATAAGGCATCGTACTTGCATGGTTATGGGAAGCGGAAAACGCCTCCGAGCCGTCCCGAACGTTCGGCCCGCTTCCAACCACGGTCCAGCTTAACCGGAATGGAACGGAAAAGAAATACCCAACGGGCGAAGAACGACGACGGCGCAGTTTTTGCCCGCAAACGTTCGGTACCCCCGCCGGATGCTTTAACACCGGCTTGCGACGAAACGAGTGGAGAGGATGAGACGGTATGAGCGCCAAAGCGCCGACCTGTGATAGATGCGGAAACGATCTGGCGGTATACGAGGTCAGTTATGCTCACGTGTCGGGTCGACTGCCGACCCTCTTCGGCGGCGTTGTCTGTTCCAAGTGCCATCGGGTGGAATGCATGAGCTGTAAAAACGGACCGGCCGAACGGCCGTGTTCCTGGTGCGGATTCCCCGTGGTACCGGCCGATGAGGATGAAATCGCCGGGCTGGGAAAAAGGTCCGCCGCAGGCAAGCGGAAAGGTCTCTCCTTCTTCTCCCTGCCCGGATACTGGAGCAAGGCCCTGCCGGCTGCAGCGTTGCTGGGTGCTCTGTTCATGTTTCTCCTGCCGGCCATTAAGCTCTACGCGCCCATGCCGGGCGCATCGTCCGTCCCCGCCACAGCGGTAACGCACGAGAAGAGCCCCGAAGTGAAGGTCCCCGCGCCGTCCGCCGCCAAAGAGGTGCTCCGCAAGCTCATGGGACAGATGTTCGGTTCGAGTCACGACGTTGTTCCGGACGTGGTTCCGTTGCGGAAAGAACCGGCAAAGAGTCAGGTAAAGCCGAGTGTGGCAACTCCTGCCGCGGCCGCGAAAACGGTGAACGTTCCGGCAAAAGGTGTCGAAAAAGGTTCGACCGACGTGGCTATCGGCGATTCCCTGATAGGGTCTCGTGTCCGCATCGTCACCAGGGACGGCAGGAGCATGGAAGGGTTCGTGACGGAAGACAGCGGCGGCATCATCGCCCTGACCAGGGTGTACAGCAAGGGGACTTTCAACATGAGCTTCCACATCGACGAAATCCGCACCATCATTCCAGTGTCGCCGTCTCCGGGCGGGTGAGCCCACCTTTCCCCCGTCCGAACCCTCCCCCGCCGGCAGGTGAAAGAGGGTGGTCATGACCGGTACTGCTCCATGTCGAAAAGCGCGTCCTCGTCCTCCATCATGCGTTTCACCGGTTCGGCGGGAATGCGGATGGCCCGGGCCGGAATGTCCGCCTTGGGCAGCCTTCCGTCGGCGACCATGCGGTAGATGGTTCTCTTGTTGAGCCCCAGCAATCCCGCCACCTCGTCCGGTCGCAGCAACTGCTTGTTGGGGAATCCCTTGTTTGCGCAGGCGGTAGCGTGTCCCATTCGATCCTCCCCGGCTACTCGGCGTCGGCCGGCCGTAATTTTCCATCGTACTCGAAAAGGCCGCCGGGCAGTTCGATGCGGAAATTGTCCCGTTCCTCCAATCGGCCTCCCACGGCTTCGATGAGTGAAGGTTCCTCCTTTTTCAGAACGACTTTCTTGATGCGTTCGGTGGTTTCCAGGCAGGCCTGTTTGCCCAGCCGCTTCAACGCCTGGATCACCTGCCGGTGATCGCGGGGCAGTTTCAGCCGCAGGGAACGGCGGAAGGCCACGGCGCCGTGCACCAGCTTCATGGTTCTGCCCTCCATGTCGTCCCGGCGGGTAAGGGAGAAGAGATAAATGTCCCTGGCCAGCAGGTCCATTTCCCGCGCCAGTTCTTCGGATTCCTTTTTCATGGTCGATTTGAGCGATTCCACTCGGGACTCATAACGGCAGCGGCACTTGGTCAGGTCCCGGGACAGGTCGCCCAGCCGCTGCAGATGGGCGTCAACATCGTTCCAGGACCGGATGGACGGTTCGATTCGGATCACCTGCGCATGCATAAAAGCACTCCTTTCGTTGCAGAATTGCTGTTGTCCGGCACGTTCAGCGCGAGAAAAACCGGGAAATGCATGATTTTATGCAACTTCCCCCTTGACCACGGCTTATTTGCATGGTATCAACATGCATAAATGCAAGGTAATGGAGAAAGGCCGGTCATGTCAACACGCAAAATCCACGCAGGAAGGGAAATTGTGACATGCGGGAATATCCGCAAAAGCTCCTTATTTTGTAAGGTATTTGCGGTGCTGGGAAGGATTGGAGTGCCGGTGCTTCCGGAAAGGATGCGGGGACATGGAAATCGGTGAAAGGATAAAAAGCATAAGAAGCGGCTGGAGTCGCATCGAGTTTGCCGAAAAAATAGGCGTTAATGCAAGCACGGTGCAACGCTGGGAATCGGGCGGCGTGTTGCCCGGCGGAGAGGCCCTCAAGGCCATGCACGATCTGTTGGGGGTCAACGTCGACTGGCTGTTGAGCGGGGAGCGTCCGACGGCTTCGCTTCCCGCGGTTTCCTCTTCCCCGGAACATGACCTGCGGCCCGAGGATTACTTTCTCATCGGCAAGGCCGAAGGGGCCGCTTCCGGAGGCCCGGGCAAGGTGGTTTTCGACAACATCGTGGACCGTTACCCATTCAAGAGAGAGTTCATTCACAAGGTGGGCGGCACCACGGCGGAGAAACGGAAGCACCTTTACCTGGTCGAGGTGCGGGGCAATTCCATGCTGCCCACCATCACCGAGGGGGAACTGATTCTGGTCAATTGCAACGAGGAACAGCGGTCGGCCATCGACAACGGCGGCGTTTACGCAGTGCGCAACCGGCAGATCGACATCGAAATCAAACGGCTCTACGCGGTGACGGAAGAGGGAAGGCCTCGGCTTCTGCTGGTGCCGGACAACCGGTCGCTTTCCCAGTACGCGGTGGACATCACGCCGGGCATGCGGTTGAGCGAACTGATTATCGGCCGTGTGGTGTGGGTGGGCAAGGAGCTGGTGTGAACCCGAAGAACTCCGTCAGAGGGACATGATATTGCTGCCGGGTTCCCTTTGCAGCACGTACCCGGCGAGATCGAACACTCGCGTGGCCCTGTCCATGACGGCCGAGTTGGCGGTAACGACGATTTCCGCCTCGCGGGAAAGCAGGGTTTCCACGCTTCGTTCGGTTCGGCAGACGCCCGATATGTCGCGGGCAGCGAGCATCTCCGCGAAGGCCGCGGCCAGTTCGCCGCTCCTGCTCATGGAGGAGAGGAATAGAGAGACTACTTTTGCGGTTTTGAGTTCCGCCAAGGTGTCCGCCATGCGCGCCAAGGTGTTCATGGCGGCACGGGACGCACGGTAGCCAGACGACACACCGGCAATGTCCCTCAGCACGCCGTCGTCGGCCAGGACCATCTGTTTGCCCGCAAAGCCGTTTTCCAGGGTAATGAGGACGTTATATCCGTCCAGGGCGACTTTGGCCCCGGCGAGTTCCGACGGGTGGATGAGCTTGCTTTGTCTGCGGCGGGCGTCGGCGGGAGAAGAAACCGCCCGGTGCAGCAGGCGGCGGAGAGAAGTATACAGCGTGTGGCGGTTTCCCACCATAGTCAGGGAGACGTCGCGGGGATAGCCCCGTTCCAGCAGGAATCGGTACTCTTCCACCGCGGAAGGGGGAACCCTACCCGCCGTATCGTTCACTCCCGTACCAAAGGGGTTGAATCGTTCAGATGGCGATTCGCGGTGAGAACCCCAGGAGGCGCGCCATGGCTCCGGTAAAGAACATGCTCCGCGCCCGGTTGTACTCTTCCACCGTCCTGTTGTACAGGGCACGCGCCACGTTGAGCCTGTACTTCATTCCGGCGATTTCCTCAACCAGCGTCAGGTAATTCTGAACCGATCGAAGCCGGGGACTCGTTCCGCTGCGGTAAACCATCCCGTCCAGCGCATCCTGAAGGTGCAGGCTGCTCTCGATCTGTTCCGCCCTGGTGCGCGCAAGGGCCCACTGCACGAGGGCGTCGTAGAAAACGGACGTTTCCTTCAGTTCCGGCATGTTGTGCCGGTCCACCAGGCTGGTCATCTGCCTGATGAGGCTTATCTGGCAGTCCATCTCGTTTTCGACCAGCAGCCAGTTGCGGCTTACTCCCCGATCAAGATCCTCCATCACGGAGTAGCTGCCCCACAAAACGGCGCAAAAAATCACCACCGCAACAGACATGCCTACGATGGTTTTGCCCTTGATTCCCATGGATCGTCCTATCGTCCGTGCGCGTCGTCCCGGGCCTGCCCTACAACCCTTCGGCAGCCAGTTGCTCGACGAGCTTGGTTTGATTCTCGGTGAG
This sequence comes from uncultured delta proteobacterium, assembly GCA_963826125.1. GTDB lineage: Bacteria > Desulfobacterota > Desulfarculia > JACQYL01 > CAWGVV01 > CAWGVV01. Next base: position 1,824,100 of record CAWGVV010000002.1, read on the forward strand.
TTTACGGGGCACCGCGACGTTGAAGCGCACCAGCAGGTCTCCGCGGCTCCTGCCCTTGAACTTGGGCAATCCCTGGCCCTTGAGCTTCAGCTTGGTCTGACCGTTGGTTCCCGGAGGGACCTTGAGATTAAATATTTTGCCTTCCAGGTTCTTCACTTCCAGAGTGGTACCGAGCACGGCCTGGGAAAAGGAAATTTCCCGCTCCATGACGAGGTTGTCGCCGTCACGTTCGAAAACGGGATGCGGCGCCACGTTCACCTTGATGAGCAGGTCGCCGGCCGGGCCTCCCGTGGGACTCGGATTTCCTTTGCCGGAAAGGCGGAGCTGCTGGCCGGTGGTGATGCCCACTGGAATCTTCACGGTGATTTTTTCGTAGTTGCCGTCCTCACCGTGCAGGGCAATGGTCTTCTGGCTGCCCTCCATCACGTCTTGCAGGGTGACGGTCATCTCGTAGGAGAGGCTCTGCCCCTTCACTTCCTGTTGTCGGGCATTCTGGAACCCCGAAAAATCCTGGCCTGAATCGAATCCCGGACTTCCGCCCGTACGATACGCGTAGGTCCGCCGACCGGTCCTTCCTCCCCCGAACATGCGGCCGAAAGCGTCTCCGCCGATTCCGAATTCACGGAGGATGTCGCCCAAATCAGCGCCCCGGAAGATGTCGTCGCTGCTGTATTGCCGCTCGAAACCTTCCGCGCCGAAGCTGTCGTACTGCTTGCGCTTCTCGGAATCGCTCAGCACGGCATACGCTTCACTGATTTGCTTGAATTTCTCTTCGGCCTGCTTGTCATCCTTGTTGCGGTCGGGGTGGTACTGCATGGCCAGCTTTCGATAGGCTTTTTTGAGCGCCTTATCATCGACGCCCTTTTCGACGCCCAGAATCTTATAGTAATCCTTCGCCATAGGTATCTTCTATCCGCCCAATTATTTCCATCGCTTACGGTAATAGGATAAGCTCGCAAAGTCTTTGATATTTGTAACCATGGGGCGGCGCGGTGTCAACGATTGGCGAAGCGTCTTGTCAGGGTATGTCCCAGTAGGGACGGATTGCAGCCAACGCTTTTTCGATTTCGGGCAGGGTGGTTTCCCCGCTATTTTCGCCTAACCGATCGTCTGCGGGCGTGGGATCGATCACTTCGCGGATAACCGTTTTCACGCAGGAAAACAGTGCTTCGAAGCTGTACCCTCCCTCCAGAGCGAATACCAGCCGGTCCTTGCAGGTTTCCCGTGCAATGTCCACAAGCACCCGGGTCATGGCCCGGTAGCCCACCTCGGTAACCTGCATGCCTCCCAGGGGGTCGCTGTAGTGGGCGTCGAACCCGGCGGAGACGAGAATCATGTCCGGCCGGAATTTGAGGGCGATGGGTTTGAGCACCCGGTGGAAAGCCTGAAGGTAGGCCTCATCGCCCACCAGCGCCGGCAGCGGGACGTTTACGGTGAACCCCTTTCCCGGGCCGTCCCCCACGTCTTCGCAGCGACCGGTGCCGGGATAATGGGGAAATTGGTGAAGGGAGAAATAAAGAACGTCGGAGTCGGACCAGAAGATGTGCTGCGTGCCGTTGCCGTGGTGGAGGTCCCAGTCGACGATGAGGACCCTCTCGGCGCCGAGATGGTGCGTGAGGAAACGGGCGCCCACGGCGACGTTGTTGAAAAGGCAGAAGCCCATGGCGCGGGCGCGTTCGGCGTGATGGCCCGGGGGGCGGATAAAGGCGAACCCGGCCGGATTCCGGCCGTACCACGATTCCTCGATGAGGTTGAGCAGGCCGCCCACGGCCAGCAGCGCCGTTTCAAATGAGAGTTCCGTGGTTTGCGTGTCGGGGTCCAGGTAGGTGAGGGGGAGGCCGGAGGTTTCCTGCAGCTCCCGTATGTGCCGCGTGGTGTGGACGAGTTCCAGCTCTTCTTTGGTGGCCGAACGCGGAGGAACGGCCACCAGCCGGTTTCTCAGGGAAGGGTCGTCAAGGGCGCTGTTGATGGGCGCCAAACGCTCCGGACATTCCGGATGACCGAAGCTTGCCACGTGATTCTTGTACCGATCGTCCCGAACAACTGCACATCGTTTGAGTTCAGTCATGGCAGCCGGGCCTTCCGTGACGGTGTCACAATTTTTCGTGCATGACAATTTCCGCTCGCTTGCGAACCGTATCCAGCCAGTGGGAGAACACCTGCGATTTTTTCTGGCTCAGCATCCTGGAGGTGTAAGCGGGCCGTTCCTTTTCAAAGTCCTCATTGGTCGCGGGGATCCGCTGCTTGAGCCGAATCAGGTACCAGGTCGCGTTGTATTCGAGCGGTTCCGGGGCCGAGCGCTGGTCCTCGGTGAGGCTGAAAGCCGCTTCCGAGATGGCCGGGGCATACCCGATGGGCGGGACCATGCCGCCCCGAACGAACGGTTCGGTGGTTTTGACCTCGAACTTTTCGTTGCTCGCTTCCTTGGGCAGGTCTTTCCAGTTCTTGAGGATATCGTGGAATTTCTTGGCTTCCTCTTTTGCCAGTTCCCCCGCCTTATTCATCTTGAGGTCCTGTTCGACCTTATCCTTAACTTCCTTCAACTCGGCATCCCGTTCCGGCTTCCGCTCGTCCAGGCGAACGATGACGTATCCCTGAGCGGTTTCCATGACCGGAGACGGCTCGCCGGGCTCCAGCGTGGCGGCGGTCTGCGCCACTTTTTCTTCCCCCTCCAGCCCCTGGATCGGCTGCCCCGTGGGGAAGAAGTCGGTCTGCACGTATTTTACGCCCTCTTCCTTGCCGATGTCGGCCATGGTGCGGCCCTTCAGGACTTCGTCATAGGAGGTATCGGCCTTCTGGTAGGCCAGGTCCGACGCCTGCACCTTCTTGAGGGAGGTTTCGATATCGTTCTTCACTTCGTCCAGCGTCTGGGTACGTGCTTCCTTTTTGGCCAGCACCTTGAGGATGTGATATCCGAACTGCGTCTTGACCAGCCCGCTCGTTTCACCGGGTTTCATGGCAAAGGCCGCGTCTTCGAAGGGTTTCACCGTGGTTCCCTTGGTGATGAATCCCAGATCGCCGCTGTTCTGCGCGGCGGAAGGATCGTCGGAATACTCCTTGGCCAGAGCGGCGAAGTCCTTGCCTTCCTTGACCAGCGCCAGCACTTTTTCCGCTTTGGCTTTCGCCTCTTCGTCGCTCTTGGGATCGTTCGGCTTCACCTTGATGAGGATGTGCTCCACCTGCACCTGCTCGGGCTGTTTGTAGTGGTCGAGGTTGGCGTTGTATTCGTCCTGAATTTCCTCGGGAGAGATTTTGATCTTATCCATATAGGAGGCTATGGGGAAGAGGAGATACGACATTTTCGTCTGCGGAGGAATTGCGTAGTTTTTTATGTTCTTTTTGAAGAAATCCTCGATCTCCTGGTCGGACACGGACACTTTGTCCAGGTAATTTTCAGGCGCAAAGGGGAGATACTCCAGAACGATCTTTTCGTGTTCGAAAAGATACCGGGTCAGCACCTCGTCCCGGTCGAGCACCACGTTGCCGGTGATGTAGTCGCGCACCTTGTTCACCAGCAGATTTCTGGACTGCATGTCTTCGAACTGCCCCGGCTCCATCCGGTTGGCCCTCAGCACCTGCACATAGAGGTTCTGGTCGAATTTTCCGCCGTTCTGAAAATACGGAAGAGTCCGGATGTCGGCGGTCAGTTCTTCCGGCGTTACCGTGAACTTGAGCCGTTCGGCTTCCTTCATGAGAAGCCGTTCGTTGATGAGCTGATCGAGAGCCTGCTGCTTCAGGTTGAGGCTTTCGATCAGTTTATCGTTGACCATGTCGCCGTACTGGGCCTGGAGCCTCTTGAGCAGGTTGTTGTACGTTTCGCGATATTCCAGCATGCTGATATTTTCGCCGTTGACGGTAGCGACATTGACCGCTTCCTTGCCGTAGCGGCTCACGCCGAAATAGAGTACGAAGACGACTACGATGAGCCCTAGAAGTATCTTGATTAGCCAGGACTGGGCGTGTTTACGCATGATGCTCAGCATGAACAACTATCCTCCGAAACGCCGATTTTGGATTCTGGTGCAAAGGATACTCTCATATCACGGGGGGATTCGGCAGTCAAACGGCTAGCTCGACACGGCGGCGTGATTTTTGCGCGGGCGTACGATTTCCGGGTTCGTACCGCCGGGAATTCCCGGCGGGCGACCGGCCGGTGCCCCTACGCGGTGTGCCTTTCTCGCCGATCTATCGCCCTATGTCCGGGTTTTCGCGGTCCACGTGCCACCTCCGAGGATTGTCGGCGATGTAGGCTCGGGCGTTCAGGGATTCATCGTCACGGAGGACATGTTCATAATAGCCGCGTTGCCACACCGGCCAACCGGGAGCGGATCGAAGGGAGTTGATGCGAGTGCGGAGAACGTTTTCAGTGCACGCACTATTTCCGAAAGTGGATGTCGTTTCGCACGGGGAGAAGGATGGTTGATTGGGTTCTTTTCAGGTATTGGCTTCCTTGTTAAAGAAGGATCGGGCGTAAGGGCGGGTTTGAAACCCGCCCCTACAATTCGGACGGGGAACGAATTTCTTGAGTTCCGCCTTCGCACCGGGGAGATGGATGACGCAAGTAAAGACCGCTTGCCATGAATCGGCATTATTGTGTATGGAAATAATAATGGACATGATCGGCGGATTCGTCCGACCCGTTCATCCTCCCGAAAGGAGCCGTTATGGAAATCGTGGCCGTGGCCGTGAGCAAAAAGAAAGGCACCGTGAAAAGTCCGGTGGACGAAGCCGTGGTGGAAAAAGAACACGGCTTCCGGGGCGACGCCCATGCCGGTCCGTGGCACCGGCAGGTGAGCCTGCTGGCGGAGGAGAGCATCGACAAGGCGCGGGCCCAGGGGTTGGAACTCGGCTACGGGGATTTCGGCGAAAACGTAGTCACCCGCGGCATCGACCTCGTGTCGCTGGGCATCGGTTCCCGCCTGATGCTGGGTCGGGACGTGGAAGTGGAGATCACGCAGATCGGCAAGGTATGCCATTCCAAATGCGCCATCTACTACCGCACGGGCGACTGCATCATGCCCCGCGAAGGCGTGTTCGCCAGGGTGCTGCGGGGGGGAACGCTGCGTCCGGGAGACCCCGTCGCCATACTGCACCGTGAGGGTGCATCCGTTGCAAATAACGCTTGCCAGAGCGGGGCTGAGCAGTTAGTATAAGCGGCTCGAAACCGTAAAAAATAAGGAACCGGTTTACCGCACCATGAAAACGCTACAATCCATGCTACTTCCCGCCGCGGGGGAATATAACGGAGCCAGTTTATGGATAATGCCCCGGCTCCTTCGGGGGCCTGATCCATGTGCTGCGCTGACTCCGCTATTCCATTCATGTACACGCGAGGAGGTACATTCATGCCCAAAAGCATCGAAGAAATAAACGAGAAGATCCGCACCGGTACGGTGGTGGTCTTCACCGCCGAAGAAATCATCGACATCGTACGCGAAAAAGGCGTCAAGCAGGCGGCCCGGGAGGTTGACGTCGTCACCACCGGCACCTTCAGTCCCATGTGTTCGTCCGGAGCCTTCCTGAACATCAAGCAGCAGAAGGAAAAGATGAAGCTGGGAGGCGGCACGGCCAAGCTGAACACCGTGCCCGCCTATACGGGGCTTGCCGCGGCCGACCTTTATATAGGGGCCAATGCGCTTCCCGACGGCGATCCCCGCAACACCAACCATCCGGGAGCGTTCCGCTACGGCGGGGCTCACGTCATCGAGGAACTGGTGTCCGGAAAGAAGGTGCTGCTGTCCGCCACCGCCTACGGCACCGATTGTTATCCCAAGGTGAAGCGGGAGCAGAGGATCGGCCTGGACGACATGAACGACGCGATTCTCTTCAATCCGCGAAACTGCTACCAGAACTACAACGTGGCGGTGAACGTCTCCGAAAAGCCGATCTACACCTACATGGGCAAGCTCAAGGCCAACATGGGCAATGCCAACTATTGCAGCGCCGGACTGCTCTCCCCTCTGATGAACGACCCCTACTGCCGCACCATCGGGATCGGGACCCGGCTGTTCGTCGGCGGCGCAACGGGATACGTGACCTGGAACGGCACCCAGCACAACCCCAACGCTCCCCGTCTGGACAACGGCGTGCCCACGAGAGGAGCGGCGACCCTGGCCATCATCGGCGACCTCAAGCAGATGAGCCCCAAGTGGGTGCGGGCCGTGTCGTTCACCGGGTACGGGGTGAGCCTCGGGCTGGGAGTGGGTATCCCCATTCCCATTATCGACGAAGACATGATGAAATTCGTGTCGGTCACCAACGAGGACATCAAGGCGCCGGTGGTGGACTACAGCAGGGCCTATCCGTACGGCGAAGGTGCTCCCGTGATGGGCGAAGTCACCTATGCGGAGTTGCGGAGCGGCACCATCCGGTTCAACGGGAAGGAAATTCCCACCGGATGTTTTTCCAGCTATTCCAAGGCCCGGGAAATCGCCCAATATCTGAAGCATGCCATCGAGGACAAGGCGTTTTTCCTCACTCAGTGCGTCGCGCCGCTCCCCGGCCCCGAGGCGCCCAAAGGAGGTGCCGCATGAACAAGAGACGCGTACTCACTTTTCCCCCCAGTGCGGTGGAAGAACCCATCATCTACCACCTGGTGAAGGACTATGGCCTCATGGTCAACATCCTGCGCGCTTCCATCGACCCCCGCAAACAGGGCAGGATGGTGGTGGAACTTTCCGGAGAGGAAAGCCAGCTCTCCCGGGGCATGAATTATCTGGAACGCATGGGGATCACCGTGGAGCCCATGGCGCAGGAGATACAGCACCTGGAGGAGCGGTGCACGAGCTGCACCGCCTGCGTGCCCATCTGTCCCACCGGGGCCCTGAGCGTGGACCGGAACGACTGGGTCGTTACCTTCGACGAGCAGAAGTGCGTGGTCTGCCTGTCCTGTGTGGACGTCTGCCCCTACAAGGCGGTTGACGTGAGGGTGGGATAGCACCGCAGCGAAGAACATTCCCGCCGAGCCTCCGACCCGTCGGGTCGGGGGATTTCGCAGGTGCGGCACCTCCAGGATCAGCGGGAAGAGCAAGAAAGGCAGGGACATGATGTACGCCCTCTATTTCCTGCGCACCATCCTGAGGACGTGGATCAGGTAACCGGTGCAATTACGCGCCGGGAGCCGGTGCGGACTCGCGGCTCAACCCCGCCTTGCCCCGTGGTTCATTTCGCCTCTTTTCGTCAGGTCGCGTCGTGCCGGTTCATCGGTTCCTGCCGTTCGACGGCGTCCTTCGATGCTCCGGCGGCCCCGGCATTGAACATGCGCATCAGGTCGTGGGCTTCCATGACGTGGTAGGCGCGGGCGCTGATGTCGGTGCCGAACGTGGCGGCCATGGTCAGACGCTGAATGGCGGCCCCCGATTTCGACTGGCCCAGCAACAGCATGGTCCTCTCTCCGGTGAGGTAGAAGGGAAGAAAAGTGGCCCGGTCGATCCCGTGAAAAATCTCCTCGGGATAGTCCATCAGTTTCTTCATGGCAACGCCGTCCATTGAAGATTCCCATTCGAAGATGACGGCAAACCAGGAATAGCCGTCCTTGAGGTGCAACACCTGCGCTACCTTTGGCATGACAACCCCTCCCATTGTGGCGGTTATGGGGACTGGACTCCTGTGCCGGAACTTACCGGCCGGTGCATTTTGCCGGCGGCCTTCGGACGGGTACGTTTTTCGCGGTCATCTTCAGCCCCGGATTCGTATCGCTGCGCCCATTTCGGCGCGCCGCATGCGTTGAAAAGTGCGCAGGCCTTGCGCAGGTACCCGCGTTCCTCTTCGCGGTTTCCCCGGCAGCGGGCCGTTTTGCCCAGGCAGACCAGGTCCATGGCCGCTTCCCATTGCATGCCGTCGGCTTCATGCGACTTCAATGCTCTTGCCGCCCGGCCTTCCGCCTCCGGCGAGTCGCCCTCTCCGAGCGCAATCAGTATTTCGGCCATGGTCCGGTGCATCTGTCCCCAATAGAGCGGAATCTTGCCGCTCCCGGCTCGTGCCGCAAGGGGCGCGACGTCGGCATGGTCCATGCCCGCGGCGACTTGGCTCCTTGCCAGGAAAAGGGAGAGGATCTCGATGGATGAGGGAAAAAGCCCGCTCCGCTCACGATGGTAGATGGCCCCGGAGTAATGGCGCGCGGCTTCGTCGTATCGGCCGAGGGAGTGGCAGGCATGCCCGAGCCACTGGTTCGACACCGCCGCGAACGAGACGAGGTTGATCCGCTCGTTGAATTCGACACCCTTGCGCAGGTGGTCGCGGGCTTCCTCGAGGTCGCCCCGGCAATAGAGCGAGATGCCGTGTCCGCAGAAGCCCAAGGCCTTGGAGTACACGTCCCCCGATTCCTGGGCCAGCGACAGCGCCTCTTCGCTGATGGAAAACCCTTTGGCCACGTCCCCCCGATTGCAGTGCGCATACATGCTCAGACTGGTCTTGAGCACGGAAATGCTCCAGGGAATTCTCATGGCCGTGACGATGTCCAGCCCCTTTTGCAGATAATGGGAAGCCCGGTCGAAATCGCAGGTCCACGAAAGCGAGAGCCCGAGCAGGTAGTTGGCGAAGAGCAGCGACACGATGTCCCGCGTTTCTTCGGAGAGCGAAAGCGCCCTGCGCAAGTGGTGAAGGGAACTCGCAAAGTTCTCCTCCACCATGCAGGCGTAGGCGCCCATAATGGTATGGATCTGGGAAAGCCGCGGTTTCAGCCGCAGTTTCACTGCCCGGCGGAACACCGGCTCAACGGATTCCCGTGCCTCCGCGATGTTTCCCATAAGGTACTGGAACAATCCCAGGGAGGTCCGGGCATCGATGACGCCGCGCAGGTTTTCGCCGCACGGCTGAAGCTTTTCCCGACATTCGACGAGGTTCTTTTTGTGATAGATGACGTCGCGCAGGGATGCGGTTTTCTCCGCCTTTTTCGCGGCCAGCTCCGAGTAGTCGGCGGCCTTGGTATAATTGCCGGCGGCCATGTAGTGCCGGGCCAGCAGTTCGGATTGCTCCTCGACCAGGTTTCCGTAGAGTTCCTCCAGAGCCGAGCCGATTTCCCCGTGCAGCTTCCTCTTGCGGTCGGTGAGCAGCGAGTCGTACACCACTTCCTGCATGAGGCGATGCTTGAATACGAAGGTGGAGCGGGGAAATACCCCCCGTTCGTACACGAACTCCCCCTCCTTGAGCAGATTCAGGTTGGTGCGCAACGTGTCCTCTTCCATGTTCGTCAATCGCAAAAGCAGCGGATAGCTGAATTCCCGCTCGATGGCGGCTCCCACCTGCAGGACGGTTCTGGCCTCCTCGGAGAGGGTATCCACCCTGGCCATGATCATTTCCTGCAGGGTGGAGGGGATGGTCCGTTGATTCGATTCCGCTACCAGCCGGAAACAGCCGTGCTCTTTCCGGACGATCCCCAGGTCCAGCAGCATTTTGACGAATTCCTCCACGAAGAACGGAACGCCCTCGGCTTTTTTGAGGATCAATTCATGGATGTCCTCGTCCAAGCCGCAGCCCTCGAAAAGGGAATTCGCCAGGAAGCGAACCTCACCGTCTGACAGCCGGTTGAGCCCGATCCGGTGGTGATAGGTTTTTTTCCCCCAGGGAGGCGACCACTGCGGCCGGCAGGTGAACACCAGCAGGACGGGAAGGGCGGGAATGTTCTCCACGAGGTAGGCGAGCACGTCCTCGGACCCCTTGTCGATCCAGTGCAGGTCTTCCATGGCGATGACGAGCGGAGTGTTCCGGGAACTGAGCGCCACGAGATGGTGCAGGGTGGAAAGGATCGTTTCCTTTTGCGCCTCCCGGCTCATGGCCAGTGCATTGAACGGTGCGCGTCGGGTGGAGAGGAGGTCCAGAAGGAGCGGCCGGGCGGCTCCCGTATCGAGGCGAAGGAGGGAAAGGCCTTTTGTGATTTTTTCGTCGACGGCACGTTTGCTGTCGGAGGAACGGATACCGAAGGCGGACCTCAATACCTCGGTAACCAGATGGTAGGGGGTGCCGCGGCAGTAGGAGAAGCAGCGGCCCTCCAGAAAATCGACGTTTCCGTTGCAAGCCGTCCGTTTGAATTCGAGGAGAAGGCGAGACTTGCCCAACCCCGCCTCCGAAACGATGGATACGGCCTGCCCCTGGCCCGACCGGGCGCGGTCCAGACAGTCGAGGAGGAGTTCGCTCTCCCGTTCGCGGCCCACGAAGGGCGAGAGGCCGCGCTCGGAGAGCACGTCGAGCCTCGTCCGGTGTCCGCTCCGAGCCACGACCCGGTACGTTTTGACAGGCTGCCGCCTGCCCTTGACTGTGACTTCTCCCATCGGTTTGAAACGGAAAAATCCCCGGGTGTGGTTGAATATCTCCTCCGTCACGTACGTGGTTCCCGGCGCGGCCAGCCCCTCCATTCGCGACGCGAGATTGATCGTGTCGCCGTATGCCGTGAATTCCACGCGGATTTCGTTCCCCACTGTCCCCATTACCACCGGCCCGGAATGGATGCCGATGCGCATTTTCAGCTCGCTCGCCCCGGCGTCGGCTCGGCGCAGCCGCCGGCTGAATTCGGCCATTTCCCGATGGATGTCCAGGGAGGCCAGAATGGCTTTTCGCGGTGCGTCTTCACGGGCGACGGGGGCGCCGAACAGGGCCATGATGCCGTCGCCGGTCATCTTGTTCACGGTCCCTTCGTATTTGTCCACGCAGTGGATCAGCAGCTCGTAGATGCGGTCCATGAGGGAGTACGCCTCTTCCGGACCGATCTTTTCGCAGAGGGACGTGAATCCCTGCAGATCGCAGAACATCGCCGTGATCCGGCGCCGCTCACCTTCGATTTTGCTGTTGTGGGCCAGGATTTTCGGAGTGAGGCCCGCGGGGAAATAGGGCTCCATTCGCGCCAGGGGCCCTGGGGGAGGAAGGCCCGGAACGATTGTTTCGGTTGGTGGGGTCAGAGACCGGCCGCATTCTCCACAGAAGCGAAAGTGAGAAGGATTGCCGGAAGCGCAAGAGGGGCAGATGGTCTCCAGTTTCCGGCCGCACCGTCCACAGTACTTGGCGCCCGGAAGGACCGCCGCACGGCAATCCGGGCACTGTTCGGCTGTGTCCACGCTTGTCCCGATTCAGGAGAAAAACAAAAAAAGCCTCCCATCGAGACGCTGCTCAACTGGAGGCCGAAAACGCTTCTCTTTCGGTGAATACCTTTCGGCACGCTTCACCTTTGAGGAAAAAAACTATTTACTCCGATTTATCCCCATACTATCCCGTTTACCCGGATGCGTCAAGTCCCCGGTTGCAACAGCCTGCTCCCGGTTCTCCTGAATTGTCCCGATGCGCTCTTTCAGTGCGCCTCGGCCCAGTTGTTGCCCGTCTTCATGTCCACCACCAGCGGAACGTTCAGCGTGATGCAGTGCTCCATGCCGTCCCGGATGATCTCCCCGGCCCGGTCCAGTTCGTCCTCGGGCACTTCGAACACCAGTTCGTCGTGGACCTGGAGGATCATGCGCGTCCGCAGCCCCTGCTCGTCCATGGTGTTCATCAGCCGGACCATGGCCAGCTTGATGATGTCGGCGGCCGACCCCTGGATCGGCGTGTTGGTGGCCACTCGATCGGCCACGTTGCTGAGCGCCTTGTTCCGGCTCTTGATCTCGGGCAGATAGCGCCGCCTGCCGAGCAGCGTGGTGACGTAGCCGTCCGACCGGGCCAGCAAGAGGTTTTCCTTGATGAACCGCTCCACCCCTTTCAGCCGGGCGAAATAATTCCTGATGTAGAGGTCGGCCTCCTTGCGCCCGATTCCCAACTCCTTGGCCAGCCCGAAACCGCTCATGCCGTAGACGATGCCGAAGTTGATCACCTTGGCCCGCCGCCGCATCTCGGGGTCCACGAAGGCCGGGTTCACGTTGAACACCTCGCTCGCCGTGCGGGTATGCACGTCCTCTCCTTCCAGAAAGGCGCGGATGAGCGTTGGGTCGTTGGAATAGTGGGCCAGCACGCGCAGTTCGATCTGGCTGTAGTCGGCGGAGATGAGTTTCCAGCCCGGTTCGGGAATGAAAGCCGTCCGGATTTTCCTCCCCTCCTCTCCCCGGATGGGGATGTTCTGCAGGTTGGGATCGCTGCTGGAAAGCCTGCCCGTGGCGGCGATGGTCTGATTGTAGGAGGTATGGACCCTCCCGGTCGCGGGATTCACCAGCCGGGGCAGAGCGTCGATGTAGGTCCCCTTGAGTTTGGCCAGGGTCCGGTAAGCAAGGACTTCCCCGGCGATTGGATAGTCCCTGGCCAGCGAGGTCATCACTTCGGTATCAGTGGAATAGGCGGTCTTCTTGGCGGTTTTCTTGTGCGTGGGGAGCCCGAGCTTTTCGAAAAGAATGGCCCCCAGCTGTTTGGGCGAGTTGAGGTTGAATGGCTCCCCCGCCTGCAGGCACACCGATCGTTCCAGTTCGCTCATGCGACCTTCGAATTCCTTGGACATGTCGTTCAAAAGATCGAAGTCGATCTTCACGCCCCACATCTCCATGCGGGCCAGCACCTGAATGAGGGGTACCTCCACGTTGTCCATGAGCGGGGTGAGTTTCCGTTCGTCCAGGGCGTCCTTGAGGATGGTGTGCAGCCGGAAAACGACGTCCGCTTCCTGGCCGCCGTAGGCCGCCGCCCGGTCCAAGGGCACTTCCTTGAACGTCGCCGCCTTGCCCTTGCCCGTCAGGTCGTCGTAGGTGATGAGTTTCTCCCCCAGGAACTCCCGGGCCATGTTCTCCAGGCTGTGCGCGTACCGGTCCGGGTTGATGAGGTAGGAACCCACCATGGTGTCGAATCCGATGGAGTTCATTTCCAGGCCGTACCGTTTGAGCACCACGTAGTCGTATTTGACGTTCTGGCCGATCTTCACGGGCTGTTCCGCCTCCAGCACCGGTTTCAGGATGGTCAGGGCCGTTTCGAGCGGAATCTGCTTCTCGGCGCCGGTATGACACACGGGGATGTACGCTGCCCTGTGAGTCTTCCAGCTCAACGATATGCCCGCGATTTCCGCCTCCATGGGGTTCCGGGAAGTGGTTGCCGTATCCACCGAAAGCACCTCCACGGTTTTCAGGATTTCGACCAGTTCCCGCAGCCGGTCTTCGTCGACCACGATTTCGTGCTTGTTTTCCGGCTCTTCCTCCACGGGGTGAAGCTGGTCCAGGAAGCGCTGGAAGTCCAGTTCCAGGAACAGACGGCTCAGGGCATCGGTGTCCGGCTTGCCCAGGTGCATGTCTTCCGGGGTCACGGGCAGGTCCATGTCGCAGCGAATCCGCATCAATTCCTTGCCCAGACGGGCCTTTTCCGCGTCGTTTACGAGGGACGCCCGGAGCTTGGGCTGTTTGATTTCCCCCGCCGCCGCGAGCAGCGTTTCCAGGTCCCCGTATTGGGCGATGAGCTTGACCGCCGTCTTTTCGCCCACCCCCGAAACGCCGGGAATGTTGTCGCTCGCGTCCCCCACCAGGGCCTGCACCTCCACCACCCGTTCGGGCGGCACGCCGAAGCGCTCCTCGATCTCCTTCGGACCCAGAGTGACGTCCTTCATGGTGTCCCACATGGATATCCGGTCGGAGAGAATCTGGTAGAAATCCTTATCCGAACTGACGATTACCGTGGAAATTCCGATCTTCTCCGTTTGGGTGCTCAGCGTGGCGATCACGTCGTCCGCCTCGACCCCGCCGATCTGCAGCACGGGAATGTGCATGTCCGCCAGGAACCGGTGAATATAGGGAATCTGCCGCGCAAGCTCTTCCGGCATGGGGGGCCGGTGGGCCTTGTAATCGGCGTAGCGTTCGTTGCGAAAGGTGGGGCCTTTGGAATCGAAGATCACCGCCAGGTGAGTGGGACGCCGTTCGTTGAGGATGCGGAAGATCATGTTGGCGAAACCGAAGACGGCGTTGGTCGGCAGGCCGTCGCGGTTGGTGAGGCCCCGGATGGCGAAAAAAGCCCGGTAAAGATAGGAGCTGCCGTCGATGAGGTAAACGGCGGTGGATTGTTCCGGCATGTCGCGGTTCCTTGCAGTGAGAGTATGGCGGGCGGACGCGGGTCCCGGAAGCGGGAACCCTCCTCCGGCTTGTAGAATTCCGGGCCGAGGTTTGTCAAGGCGAGGAAGTGCTGCGATGCGCCCTGCACGGTCTTCCGGGAGCATCCCGATTCTCCGGTTCCCATCGTGAACATGGAAACAGGCCGTCCGTTCGTGCCGAGGGAGCGAAGCATGATCGGCAAGGGCTTCCGTTCACCCTTCGATACCCCGGGACGAACGGAAAATACGGGCCTTTAAAACGGAGAGCCACGGGGCGAACGGAGTCATTCGGCGTCTTTTCAGCGTTTCCCGGTATCGTGGTTTTGTTTGCTCGATATTTCACAATCACCGCCGAATCAGGTGGCTTTTCAGAAAACAGGCTGTTATAATTAATCCGATTTTTCACAAAGTGTTGCGAGAGTGTAGACAGCGTGATCAAACCGGCCCGTATTCTCATTGTTGACGACGATTACCATATCGCCGACTCCTGCACCCAGGTGCTGAGCCGTCTCGGACACATGTGCGACTGGGCTTCCAGCAGCAAGCAGGGCATCGAGCTGTTCGACCGGTATTCCTACGACGTGGTGCTCCTGGACCTGCGCATGCCCGACATCGACGGCATCGAAGTGCTGAAGATGATCAAGGAACGCGATCCCCAGTCCATGGTCATCTTCGAAACCGGGCACGGCACGGTGAAGAAGGCCGTGGAGGTCATGAAGCTCGGGGCCTACGATTTCCTCACCAAGCCCTACGATCCCGACGAACTGAGGGCCGCGGTGACCAGGGCCCTGGAGCAGAAGAGACTCTCCCTTGAGAACCTCTACCTGCGCCAGGAACTGCAGAGCAAGGAAGGGGAGATGGAACTCGTATCCGAGAGCCCTTCCATGGACCGGGTGAAGGAAATACTGAAGCGGGCGGCCCCGTCGGACGCCACGGTGCTCATCACCGGCCCCAGCGGCACCGGCAAGGGGCTCGTGGCGAAGAAGATTCACGAGGCGAGCCTGCGCCGCAACGCTCCCTATGTTTCGGTGGACTGCGGCACGCTGGTGCCCACGCTGTTCGAGAGCGAACTGTTCGGCCACGTGAAGGGGTCATTCACCGGAGCCGAAAGCGACAAGATCGGCAAGTTCGAACTGGCCCAGGGCGGCACCATCTTTTTCGACGAAATCTGCAACATCCATCTGGACATCCAGGCCAAGCTGCTCAAAGCCGTGGAGGAACGCACCATCTCCCGGGTGGGCAGCCACCGGGAAATCAGCGTGGACGTACGCATCATCGCCGCCACCAACAAGGATCTGCAGCAGGAAATCGAGGAGGGACGCTTCCGGGAGGATTTATTCTACCGGCTCAACGTGGTTTCCATCGTGTTGCCTCCCCTGGCGGAACGACCCGAGGACGTCGAACACCTGGCCCGTTTCTTTCTGAAGCGCATCGCCGCCAAGGACAAGAAGGCCGAAATGTCCATTTCTCCCGCGGCAATGGATCAGCTCCTGGAATACAACTGGCCGGGAAACGTGCGGGAACTCAAGAACACCATCGAACGGGTCGCCGTTCTCTGCCAGTGCAGCGTCATCCTGCCCGAAGACCTCGCCTTCGCCGGCACGTCGGCCGCGGGGGAAAGCTCCAAGAAGCCCGTGAAGCTGGAGGACATGGAGCGCGCCCACATCCTGAAAGTATTTCACCAATGCGGCGGGCATCGCTCCAAAACCGCCGAAGCTCTCGGTATCGACCGGAAAACCCTGCGGGACAAACTGCGAAGATACGGAATCGAATAGGGTTCAGGACCTGTTCAGATAGGCCGCGCCCAGCAGACCGATCCCCGGTTCGGTGAAGAGCTTCTCCACGCCGCTCTTCACGTTGACCAGGTGTTCGTGCAGGGCTTTTCGCGCGCCTTCCGGGTCTTTCCGCACAATGGCGTCGAGCACCTGCATGTGTTCGCCGATGGTTTCGTCGAGGCGGCCGTAGATGTGGAGGGTCAGGTAGCGGATACGCTGAATTTTCTCGTTGAGGAGGGCCATGAGACCCTCAAGGGTGCGGTTGCCTCCGTAGTGTACAATGGTGGCGTGGAACACCAGGTCCGCGGCATAAAAGGAATCGTGGTCCCGCGTGGTCAGCGCTTGTTCCATTTGCCGGACAAGATTCCGCAGCTCCTCGATCTGCTCCTCGGACCTCGACCGCGCCATCTTACGCACGGCGTGTTCTTCCAGCAGCTCCCGCAGCTCGTGAATCTCCAGCACCCCGGCGAGGGTGAGTTCGGAGACGCGGAATTTTTTCCCTTCGGCCTCCTCGACGAACCCTTCCCGTTCCAGGCGGACCAACGCCTCCCTCACCGGTGTCCTGCTGATCCCCAGTTCGGCGGCGAGGACTTTGGCCAGGAGGATTTCTCCCGGACGGAGTTGGAGGTCCATGATTTTCTTTTTCAGGATGTGGTATGCCTGGAGCGTTAACGGGAGTCGGCCGTCGCTGTCCATGCTCGTACCTTCTGTCGCGGTAAGTGGGAGCATGACCGGGATAGTTTGCGAATACGTGTACTCAATCCCGTTGACATTTATATACAAAAGTGTATACACTTCAAAACGATAAATCAAGCTTCCGTCTGCTATTTACCTCATTTTTTAAACTCAATTGTGTACTATGAACGTGCGTCCGTCGACGAGGGGGAACCATGCTCCGACCGCGCGTCACTCTCACAAGGGAGATGCCGCCTCAACGCGCCGTTCGACATCCCGCCCGTATGGGAGAGGGGGTACCGTATGCTTCGAAAGCGTGCAATCCAAGGGAACGAATGCCGTCCGGGACGGCAATAATCTCATCTCACACACTGGAGGAGGGTACCATGAGGGGATTCTTGAAAGCAGGGCTGTTCTTTGCACTTCTGGCGCTCTGCGCCTGCGTTTTCGCCGTCGGGCATGCCCAGGCGGCGGAGAAGACGCTCAAGTGGGCGCACGTCTACGAAACCGACAACCCGTACCACACGTGGGCGCTGTGGGCGGCGGATGAGATCAAGAAACGCACCAACGGGCGCTATGAAATCAAGGTGTACCCCGCGTCCTCGCTGGGCAAGGAAGTGGACCTCAACGAGGGCCTTACGTTGGGCACCATCGACATCATTCATACTTCCGCGGCGTTCACCGGCAGAACCTACGCTCCGCTCGCCATGTCCACGTACCCCTACGTCTTCCGGGATCTGGACCACTACTATAAATACTCCAAAAGCGACCTTTTCCGGGAACTGGCCGACGGATATGAAAAAATCACCGGCAGCCACGTGGTGTGCACCAGTTACTACGGCGCCCGCAACGTGACCTCCACCAAGATCCAGGTGAGAAAACCGGAAGACATGAAGAACATGAAGATCAGGGTTCCCGAAGCGCCTGCGTACGTCATCTTTCCCAAGGCGGTCGGAGCCAACCCCACGCCCATCGCCTTCGCTGAAGTGTACCTCGCCCTGCAGCAGGGGGTCGTGGACGGCCAGGAAAACCCGCTCACCATCATCAAATTCAAGAAGTTCTACGAAGTGCAGAAATACATCTGCCTCACCCAGCACATGCTCGACAACCTGGTCACCATCGTCAGCGGACAGACCTGGAAGAAGCTGAACGATCAGGACAAGAAGATCTTCACCGACGTCATGCTCGAAATGAGCGGGAAGATCAATGCGGACATCCAGAAGGCCGAAGGCGAACTGGTGGAATGGTTCGAAAAGCAGGGCAACGTCGTGATCAAGGACGTGGATCGGGACGCCATGCGGGCCAAGGTTGCCGAATACTACGCGAAGAACAAGGCAGACATGCCCTGGAACGATGAAATGTGGAAACGGCTGCAGGCCCTCAAGTAGGGGAATCTATCCGGCGGCGGCACTTCCGCCCCGCGCATCGACGTCCGGCCTTTCACAGGGGAGGCCGGACGTTCACCATCAGCAGCAGGGAAACAGGCACGCTATGGTCGAACCAACGACGCCCCTCACGGAAGACTCCTTCCGGGAACTCGTGGACGAAAACTACTACCGGCCCGAAGGAGCGGAGGACTATGTCTCGCTAGTGCTGTTCTGGGGGCTGGCGATCGTGGTATTTCTCCAGTTTTTCACCCGCTACGTTCTCAACGACTCCCTCGGATGGACCGAGGAGATCGCCCGGGTGTTGCTGATCGCCGCATCTCTCATGGGGTCGGTGCTGGCGGTGAGGAAGGATTCCCACATCATGGTGGAATTCTTCTATCGCTATCTGAGCCGCCGCAGCGGTATTCTCTGTTCCATGGTGGTGGACATCGCGCGAATCGTTTTTTTCGGTCTCCTCACCATCGCCTGCTATCGGCTGGCCTCCCGCACGTTCGGGGCGCTGACCTCGTTGAATTTCCCCAAACGGGAACTCTACTTCATCTTCAACGCAATGATCTTTTTCAATTTTCTTCGTGCCGTCCAGATCGCTTTCCGGCACTTTCGCGCACGCGGGAGCCGGCTGAACCTCACCTCTCCGGTGGTCGCAGACCCCGACTACCGGCCTTCCCGCAAGGAATGGATCGCTCCCCTCATCATTGCGACCCTGTCAGGCTTCACCATCTGGACGCTGATATTCGGCGATGACATACTCTTCCTGTTCGCCGCCACCTTCCTTTTGATCATTCTGGGGTTGCCGGTGGCATTCTGTCTGGCCGGCGGAGCCTATGCCTACGTGCAGCTCACCGGGATTGCGCCGGACATCGTCATCGCCCATCGTATCATCAACGGCATGGACAGCTTTCCTCTCCTGGCCATTCCCTTCTTCATTCTGGCCGGAGTGCTCATGAATTCGGTGGGAATCACCAGCCGGCTGTTCGATTTCGCCAAAGCCCTGGTCGGCTGGCTACCGGGCGGGCTCGGCCACGTCAACGTGGGGGCCTCCATCATATTCGCCGGAATGAGCGGAGCGGCGGTGGCCGACGCGGGCGGGCTGGGGGCCATTGAAATCAAGGCCATGAGGGACGCGGGGTACGACGACGAATTTTCCGTGGGCATTACCGCCAGTTCGGCCACCATCGGCCCCATCATCCCGCCCAGCCTGCCCATGGTGGCGTTCGGCGTCATGGCGTCATGTTCCGTGGGCCAACTCTTTGCCGCAGGGTTTATTCCCGGCATTTTGATGGGGATCGCTCTGATGATTGCGGTGGCCTATATTGCGCATAAGCGTCATTATCCCCGTTCGGATCGGTTTTCCTGGCGTTTGCTGGCGGTGAACTTCAAGCGCTCCTTTCTTTCCCTCGTGACCCCCGGCATCATCGTAGGCGGGATTCTCACCGGGGTCTTCACGCCCACCGAGGCGGCCATCGCCGCCGTGGCCTACGCCCTACTTCTGGGGCTGTTCTACCGGACACTCACCTGGAAACGGCTGATCAGCGTCAGTATGGAAACCATAGACACCAGCGCCACGATTCTCCTCATCATCGGCGCCGCCGCCGTATTCGCCTGGATTCTCACCAGCAACGAGATTGCCGTGAAATTCGCAGATTTTGTGATGGCAAATTTCACTTCCCGGTTCGCGATTCTCATCACCATCAACGTCATTCTGCTCATCATCGGCTGTTTCCTGGAACCCATAGCCGCCATCACTATCATGGTCCCGGTCCTGATGCCCCTGGCCGAGAAAATCCACCTGGACGTCATCCATCTGGGAGTCATCATGGTGCTGAACCTGATGATCGGCCTGCTCACTCCCCCGGTGGGCACCGTCCTCTACGTCATTTCGCGGGTATCGGGGCTCAAGTTCGAACGGTGTTTAGTGGGTACCCTTCCGTTCTTCATCCCCCTGGTGGCGGTGCTGTTGCTCATCACCTTCTTTCCGGACCTGGTGTTGTTTTTGCCGCGCCTGGTGTACCGGTAGGAGGAGGAAATGCCTCCGTTTTCGGGAGGCATTTGTTGGTTAAGCAGAGTAAAATAGATATTTTTCGACACCTTGCGTTCGCCCTTCTCTACATCGGGGCGAACGGGTCATATGTCTTGAGGACCCGTGGGATGGGTAGAGCGAAGCGAAACCCATCGGTTTGATGGATTTCATCCGCTTTGCGTATGGATTGCCCCGGGAGGGGGACGACACCCTCCCGATTCCTCAGAATAACCCGCCGCTTTTGCGCAGGGTGTCCCTGGCCATGGCCTTGCGGATGCGCTCCTCATGCTCCCACTTGCGCTGATAGGCGCCCCGCAGTTTCTCCTTGAGGTCCTGGAAATCCGCCGGTTTGTTCAGGTAATCGAACGCCCCCAGCTTCATGCCCTCCACTGCGGTGTCCACCGCGCCGTGACCGGTGAGCAGGATGACTTCCACCAGCGGATACTTCCGTTTGATTTCCCGCAGCGTCTCAATGCCGTCCATGCCCGGCATTTTTATATCCAGGATCACAACGTCGATCAGGTTGAGGTTCGCCTCCAGCGCGATCAGACATTCCTCCCCGCTGTAGGCGTCCTTCACGTTGTGGCCCGCTTCCTTGAGCCGCAGGGAAAACATCTGCACGAAATCCTGTTCGTCGTCCACCACCAGAATATTGATGGGTATGTTGAGCATGTTTGCTCCTCCCTGCGCGCCTTCCTCTCGGGCGCGCTTCTAGTATACCGGATCGCCCGGTTCCCGGCATTGCCCTACACCAGTCCCAGGATCTTCCACCATACCGCCGCAACCACCACGAGGATGCACAGCAGGATGGGAGTAGCCACGAGTCCGGCCTTGGTGAGGTCGGATGCCCTGAAATAGCGGTAACTGTACGCCAGCGCGTTGGGAGGACACCCGATGACAAGCAGCATGGCAAAGGAGGTGGCCATACCCAGGCAGAGCGCGATGATGCGGGGGTCCACCCCCTGGGCCTGGGCCATGGGAATGACGATGGGCATGATGAGCGCCGCCGCCGCCACATTGGCCATGACGTTGGTCACCAGCGCGCCGAATACTCCCACTCCCACGAAGAGCAGCAGCCATCCGCCGCCTTTGATGTAGGGCATGAAGAGGCCGGCAAAGTAGCGGGCGGTGCCGGAAGAGTCCATGGCGAGCCCCAGGGAGAGGCCTCCGCCGAAGATGAAGAGCGCCGTGCCCCATTCCAGGTTGGCGTGGATGTCTTCCCATTTGAGTACGCCCATGACCACGAGCGCGGCCACTCCGATCATGCCGGTAACGGAGTAGTGGAGGCCGTGCAGGCCGGAGGTCAACCAGGAGACGAACACCAGCACGAAGACGATGAGCGCTTTCTTCTCGTCTTCGGTGAGCGGGCCCGCGTTTTCCTGCACGTTGGGAAGCCGGATCGATCTGTCTGGACGGAATACGAAGTAGATCACCGCCACCGCCGCGGGAACCGTGATGAGCGCTGCTGGAAAAGCATAGAGCATCCAGTCCAGGAAGGAAAGCTCCATGCCGGTGAACTCCTTGAGGAAGGCCGCGGAAACCATGCAACGGCCCCCGCCCACCAGGGTGCCCATGCCGCCGCAGGAGCAGGCGAAGGGGAGCGAAAGCACCATGAATTTTCCCGTGTTGGAATAGGGTTTGATCCCGGCCGCGCGCATGAGGGGGATCATGGTGCCGAGACCGATGGCCGTGGCCGCCGCATCGTGCATGACCCCCGATGCGATGCCCAGCCCAATGGAGATGACGAAGGTGAAGCTCACCACGCCATTGCCCGCCTTTTTCATGATGAAACAGCCGAGCCGTTTGGTGAGGCCGGTTTTGTCCAGGCAGATGGCGAAGATGAGGCAGCACATGATGAAGACCACCACCGGGTTCATGTAGGGCGCCCAGGCCTCCTTCACGTCCGCCACGCCGATGAGGGTGAGGAGGACGCCGATGAGAATGGCCGTGATCTCCAACGGGATGGCCTCGCTCACGAACAGGAACACCAGCATCACCAGCACGCCCAGGAAGCGCATGGACTTGGCCGAAAGGCCGTTCATGTTGTCGTAGGTTACTTTGGCCGTGCCGCCGGCGTTTATGGCTTCATTCAGAATTGTTTCGGGGGATTGCACCCGCGCGGGATCTTTTACTTCAAGCAGGTATCCCGCGGGTTTCTTGCTCTTGGATCCCACTTCCTTGGCAGGGGGGAGTTCCCGGAAGGAATCGCTCACTTTCGTCGCAACGATCCCGGCTCCGTCGCCCTTGATCAAAAACAGAGTCCCCTGCGGCCGGGGGAGCGACATCACGATTATGCCAAGGGCCACCCCAATGCACAGTTGAAACATTTTGTTCTTCAACAGATTGGTCATGCCTTTCTCCGGATCGCTTCACGGCGAAGCTCATCTGTTGCACCACGCGTCTCCTCGTGGAACCGTTCCTTATCCTCATTGTCCTCATCCTTAGGTAACGAACGTTTTGCCGCCGATGGCGGTTTGCCATCACCGGCAGGGCCGGTCAATCCCGATGCCCCGCCGGAACCCCTCGTCTTTTCGATGGTCCGCACACCCCCCCCGCGGCTCCCGCAGGATGGGGAGAGCGAAGCGAAACCATCATGTTTTCTTTTCAGAACAACCCGCCGCTTTTGCGCAGGGTGTCCCTGGCCATGGCCTTGCGGATGCGCTCCTCATGCTCCCACTTGCGCTGATAGGCGCCCCGCAGTTTTTCCTTGAGGTCTTCGAAATCCGCCGGCTTGTTCAGATAGTCGAACGCCCCTAACTTCATGCCCTCCACGGCGGTATCCACCGCGCCGTGGCCGGTGAGCAGGATGACCTCCACCAGCGGATTCCTCCGTTTGATTTCCCGCAGCGTCTCCATGCCGTCCATCCCGGGCATCCTGATGTCCAGGATCACGATGTCCGTCAGATTGTCGCTCCCTTCCAGCGCCTTCAG
The DNA here is from genome assembly GCA_963826125.1 of uncultured delta proteobacterium. GTDB lineage: Bacteria > Desulfobacterota > Desulfarculia > JACQYL01 > CAWGVV01 > CAWGVV01. The sequence continues at coordinate 1,846,858 of CAWGVV010000002.1, forward strand.
ACACTCTTCCCCGCTGTAGGCGGCCATCACGTTGTGGCCCGCATCCTTGAGCCGCAGGGAAAACATCTGAACGAAGTCCCGTTCGTCGTCGACCACCAGAATATTGATGGGTACGTTGAGCATGTCTGCTTCTCCCTCGCGCCCTCCTATCGGACGCGCCTTCTTGTTGTGCGGACCGTCGATCGGTCTGAACGGCCCCCTGACCTTCTCCCGTTACACCAAGCCGAGGATTTTCCACCACACCGCGGCGACCAGCACCAGGAGTGCCAGCAGGATGGGCGTGGCCACGATTCCGGCCTTGGTCAGGTCGGATGCCCTGAAGTAGCGATAGCTGTATGCCAGCGCGTTTGGCGGGCACCCGATGACCAGCAGCATGGCGAAGGAGGTAGCCATGCCCAGGCAGAGCGCGATGATGCGGGGGTCCACCCCCTGGGCCTGGGCCATGGGGATGACGATGGGCATGATGAGCGCCGCCGCCGCCACGTTGGCCATAACGTTGGTCACCAGTGCGCCGAATACTCCCACTCCCACGAAGAGCAGCAGCCATCCGCCGCCTTTGATGTAGGGCATGAACATACTGGCGAAGTAGCGGGCGGTGCCGGAAGAGTCCATGGCGAGCCCCAGGGAGAGGCCTCCGCCGAAGATGAAGAGCGCCGTGCCCCATTCCAGGTTGGCGTGGATGTCTTCCCATTTGAGTACGCCCATGACCACCAGCGCGGCCACTCCGATCATGCCGGTAATGGAGTAATGGATGCCGTGCAGGCCGGAGGTCAACCAGGAGACGAACACCAGTATGAAGACGATGAGCGCTTTCTTCTCGTCTCCGGTGAGCGGGCCGGCGTCTTCCTGCACGTTGGGCAGCCGGATCGACCTATCGGGCCGGAACACGAAGTAGATCACCGCCACCGCCGCGGGAACGGTGACAAGCGCCGCGGGGAAGGCATAGAGCATCCAGTCCAGGAAGGAAAGCTCCATGCCGGTGAACTCCTTGAGGAAGGCCGCCGACACCATGCAGCGCCCCCCGCCCACCAGCGTGCCCATGCCGCCGCAGGAAGCGGCGAAGGGGAGCGAAAGCACCATGAATTTTCCGGTGTTGGAATAGGGTTTGATTCCCGCCGCGCGCATGAGGGGAAGCATGGTGCCGAGCCCGATGGCCGTGGCCGCCGCGTCGTGCATGACCGACGAAGCGATGCCCAACCCTATGGAGATGGTGAAGGTGAAGCCCACCACGCCGTTGCCCGCCTTTTTCATGATGAAATAGCCGAGCCGTTTGGTGAGGCCGGTTTTATCCAGGCAGATGGCGAAGATGAGGCAGCACATGATGAAGACCACCACCGGGTTCATGTAGGGGGCCCACGCCTCCTTCACGTCCGCCACGCCGATAAGAGTAAGGAGGACGCCGATGAGGATGGCCGTGATCTCCAAAGGGATGGCCTCGCTTACGAACAGGAAGACGAGCATCACGAGGACGCCCAGAAAGCGCATGGATTTGGCCGAAAGGCCGTTCAGGTTGTCGTAGGTTACTTTCGACAGACCGCTCGCGCCGATGGCGCTGTTCAGGACGGTTTCGGGGGACTGCACCCCGGCCGGGTCCTTTACCTCCAGCAGGTATCCCGCGGCTGGCTTCCCCTTTGCTCCCAATTCCTTTGCGGGGGGGAGTTCCCGGAAAGTGTCGCTCACTTTCGCCGCAACCACTTTTGCGACGTCGCCCTTGACCATGAATTGGGTGCCCTGCGGCCGGGGGAGCATCATCACGATTATGCCCAGGGCCACTCCAAGACAAAGCTGGAACATTTTGTTTTTCAAAGGATTCGCCATACCGCTCTCCGTATCGCCACAGCGAAACTCATTCATTGCGTCGATCCCGTCTTTCGGGAATTTCCCTTGTTCGCTTTCCGCACTGCTCCGTTACGTCATGGACTTTTTCTCCCCGTTTCATGTCCTTTTTCAGGACGTCCTTCGCCGCAGAGACCCTTGAGCAAGGGACATGCCACGGCTCCGGCGGATGGTCGTGGTGCAATAGGGCGCTCATTTTCCTTGATAATTTGTTCACAAGTGTGGAGAGGCATTGGTTGGCGGGGTCGAAAAGGTGCCATGTTCTTTTACGAAGTGTAAAAAAACGAACCCTTAGCGGGAGCGGCCACGGATACCGTTCCCGAATTATGGAGTAGGATAGCTATTGAAATTATCTATTTGATGTATCGAAGATTGCGGTTCATTATGGCATATTACAACATCACTATCGCCGGCAAGGGAGAACCGCCTCATGAGTTATGAGTCCATGTGGAAAGAGCTGGGACTGGACCTCAAAGCCCACGATCAGCTTCTGGATGTCCTCGGGAAAGGATATCAGCAAATCTTTCTCAGTCAGAAAGACCGCCCCAAGGGGATGGATTACTTCAACTTCGTCATAAGCGAAGTCCACGGGTTGCGGGTGAAGGAACTGGTGGACGGCAAGAAAGAAGGTCACAAGGTAGTCGGCTCCTTCTGCGTGTTCGTTCCGGAAGAGATCGTCCGGGCCGCCGACGCCACGCTGGTGGGGTTGTGTACCGGCGCGGATTTCGCCACCGAGGAGGTGGAGAAGGTATTGCCCCGCAACACCTGCGCGCTCATCAAATCCGCCTTCGGATTCAAGTTGGGCAAAGTGTGTCCGTTCATCGAAAGCGCCGACATGATCGTGGGGGAGAACACCTGCGACGGCAAGAAGAAGGCGTACGAAACCATGGACGCCATGGTGCCCAACCTCTATGTAATGGACCTGCCCCAGGTGAAATCCGAGCAGGGCAAGGAACTGCTCAAGGCGGAATATCTTCGTTTCAAGGAGTCGGTGGAAAAGCTCACGGGCGTCGAGATCACCGTCGACCGGCTGAAAAAGGGAATCGGTATCGTCAACGACAAGAGAAAGGCCGTGCACCGGCTCGCGCAGCTGCGGAGCGCCTCGCCGAGCCCCATCTCCGGTCTGGACGGTCTCCTGGTGAACCAGGTCTTCTTCTACGACGACCCCATCCGTTTCACCGCTTCGGTAAACGCGCTGTGCGACGAATTGGAAGCCGACATCAAGGCCGGAACCGGGGTCGCTCCCAAGCAACAGCCGCGCCTCATTTTCTCCGGCTGTCCCATGGCGGTGCCCAACTGGAAGCTTCCCTGGATCGTGGAAACGTCCGGAGCGGTCATCGTGGGCGAGGAATCGTGCGTGGGCGAACGCGGAACGCGCAACATGGTGGACGACACCGCCGAAACCGTGGACGGGCTCATCGGAAACATCGTCGATCGCTATTTCCAGGTGGACTGTGCGATCTTCACGCCCAATCCCGACCGGCTGGGCCACGTGGAGGAAATGGTCAAATCGTACAAGGCGGACGGAGTGATCCACTACGGGCTGCAGTTTTGCCAGCCGTACCAGATGGAAGCCATCCCCGTGGAAAAGGCGCTGGAAGAGAGGGGCATTCCCACGCTGCGCATCGACACGGATTACAGCATGGAAGACGTGGAACAGCTCAAAACCAGGGTGGAAGCGTTTCTGGAGAGGATAAAGTCCTGATCGTGCCCCGTTTTGCAGATGTTTCCATGCGTGTTGCGGGAATCGACGTGGGTTCCCGGAGTATCGAACTGGTGGTGGTGGACGGGGGAGAAGTGGTCGAGCGCAGACGTGGCGACACCACTTTCGACCCCGTGTCGCGATGCCGGGAGCTGCTGGACGGAGTCCGGACGGACAGCCTCGTCGCCACCGGCTACGGACGGCGGCTGGTCGCGGAACATTTTTCGGCCGGCGTCGTCACGGAAATACAGGCGTACGCACTGGGGGGGAGGCTTCTCTTCCCCCAATGCCGTTCCATCCTGGACATCGGCGGCCAGGATACCAAGGCCATAGCGCTCGATGCCGAAGGGAAGATCGGCAAATTCGAAATGAACGACCGGTGCGCGGCGGGAACGGGAAAATTCCTGGAATTCATGGCCGGGAGCTTCCGTATCCCCATCGAGGAATTCGGCGCGTTCGCTCTTGAGGGAAAGCCGGGGTTGAAGATCAACAGCATGTGCACGGTGTTCGCCGAAACGGAAGCTACTTCCCTCATGGCGCGCGGCCACCGGCCGGAAGACATCGCGCTGGCCCTGCATGCCTCCGTGTTTCGCCGGTCCATTTCCATGCTGAAGCGAGTGTCTTCCGCGTATCCGCTGGTCTTTGCGGGCGGCGTGGCGAAGAATCCCTGCATGGCTTCGTTTCTGCGCGCCGAATTCGACGAAAACCTGCTGGTGCCCGACGAGCCCGATATGGTGGGAGCGCTGGGCGCCGCGGTGCACGCCCTGAAGGATGCCCGGTGATTGCACCGGTCCACGGGAGGAAAATGACCGGCAAACAAAACATTCCGTTTCGTGCATCCGCTCCCGGACCGCACGGCACCCCGTTTCTCTCCTCGGCCCCGTCCGGACCGCTCCCCGCTTTCCCGGGCTTCACCTGACGCAACGGCCGCGATGCCGCCTGGTTCAGGTGAAGAGGGGACAGCCCCAAGAAAATCGCTTTCCGGTACGGTACCCGTCGTACCGCTCCGTCCCCTCGGCTGTTCGCAGTTGCGCGGCGTCAGACGACGTCAAAACGCGACGAAAGAGGGGATTGCACATGGACGGTACATTCGAACCGGTCATTCTTTCCTTTTGCTGCAAGTGGTGTTCGTACGCCGCCGCCGATCTGGCGGGCAGCATGAGGATATCCTACCCGCCAAACGTGAAGATCGTTCAGGTTCCCTGCACCGGCAGAGTCGATATCCTCCATCTGCTGCGTGCCGTTGAGGACGGGGCCGACGGGGTCTTCCTCTCGGGATGTCTGCTGGGCGATTGCCATTATATGTCGGGCAATTACAAGGCGCAGCGGAGAGTGGCGTACGCACGTCGCATGCTCGAGGAACTCGGCATCGAACCCGAACGGGTCGAAATGTATTTCAACTCGTCGGGCATGGGTCCCAATTTCGCACAGACCTGCAGGGATTTTACGCAACGCATCAGGGAACTCGGTCCGATCTATGCCCGCAACACACATGCACCGGCCGATCAACCGGCCGGAGGAGTATTGAAGGGAGCGACGGCATGAAAGAAGCCCTTACACCGAAACAACTTCCCGAAGAGGCGAAGGAACGACTCGCCAAACTCAACCTTAACCTGTGCTTCACCTGCGGCACCTGTTCGGCGGGCTGCCCCATTACCGGGAATCCCGGCATGGAAGGCTGGGACACCCGCAAGGTGATCAGAATGCTGGTGCTGGGCATGATCGACGAAGTGGTCGATTCCAAGTTCCCCTGGTTGTGCACCGGATGCGGCCGCTGTTCGGCGGCCTGCCCCATGGACCTGGACATGCCCGCCATCATGGGCTACCTGAAACACCTCCGCCCCCGGGACAAGGTGCCGGGAGTTCTGCACAAGGGTGTGGAAATGGTGCTCAAGACCGGCAACAACATGGGCATTCCCCGGGACGATTATCTTTTCACCATGGCCGACATGGGAAAGGAAATGGCCGAGGACTGCTGCCCGGGATTCTACGTGCCCATCGACAAGCAGGACGCGGACATCCTCTTTTTTCCCAATTCCAAGGAAGTGTTTTCCGATTTCGAGGACCAGAAATGGTGGTGGAAAATATTCTACGCCGCCCGCGAAAACTGGTGCATCCCCTCGGAAAACTGGGAAGCCGTGGACTGGGGCCTCTTCACCGGCAACTATGAGGCCACCCGCATCCTGGCCGAGCGCAAGATGGAACACATGCGGAAGTTCAACATCAAGAGGATGATCATGCCCGACTGCGGCGGCGGTTCCTACGGGTGCCGCATGGGCATGAAGATCTGCGCCATCGACGACCCGCACAACGTGGTCAACTGGGTGTATCTCTACGACTATCTGATAGAGATCATCAAGGCGGGAAAGATAAAGCTGGACAAGAGCGTCAATGCCGGCAAGGTCTTCACCTGGCACGACTCCTGTAAGCACGGACGGGAACTGGAACGGCACTACGGCCACGGGTATTACGAGGAGCCGCGCTGGATCCTGCAGCAGTGCGTGGACGAGTTCGTGGACATGGAGCCCAACCGCCTCAATTCCTACTGCTGCGGAGCGGGCGGCGGCAACTGGCCGCTTCCCTATGAAGAAGACTCCGCGTGGCACGGGCGCAAGAAGTACGAATCCATAAAGAATTCCGGAGCAAACGTAGTGGTGGTGGGCTGTTCCAACTGCCACGACCAGCTCATGAAGCGCATCCCCAAGTACTATACGGATTATCCCTTCGAAGTAAAATATATCTGGGAACTGTTGGCCGACAGCCTGGTGATCGACCCGTGGACGGAAGAGGAAATCGCCGCCGCCGAAGCCGAAGCCGCTGAGCAGTGGGAACGGCTGGAGGTCGACCTGGACCAGGAATACTAGGAAGCCGCCGATTCGGTAGCTATAGTAACAACAGAGACGAATTCCGCGCGCCCGAACCTTCGACGGGGGGCGCGGAAATTTCGATAAAAGGAGCGAGGGCGGGAGGTTGCATGCTTCCGACCTGCGGGTGAAACCATGAGTACCACGATCCATCTCACCCTGAAGTTCAAAAAGAAACTGGAATCGCTGCATCAGGCGGGCGGAGAAGCCGCGGTCGCGGCCCGGCGGGCCGAAGCCATCGTGGAGACGCTCGTAAGCGAGGGGTGCGGCAGCCTGGACGATGCGGGGCGGCTGACGCGGTTCGGCGAAAAGCGCATCAGGGGCTGCCTGAAGTACGATCTCGGACGCGGCTACCGGGTCATCTTCGTGACCGGGAAAGAGACGATTGTTTTCCTCTTCGTGGGTACGCACGACGAAGCGGCCCGCTGGCTGAGGAGAAATACCGGCCTGGATTTCGAGCACATGGGAGAAGAATCCGCGGAGACGATCATCGCGCGTTCGGAGCAAAGCGAGTCGGAAGAGTTCGAAGGGAACGACCCGGAAGCGGAGGCGGATTACGACGACCTGCTCATGGATAAGATCGACCACAAGGTCCTGCGCTCCATTTTCAGCGGACTCTGCGGGGAATGAAACAACAACCCTTACCGGAACGGGCTCCCCGCCCGTTCCGGGCGTAGCTGCCCCCCCGGAAACACCCCTCTCCACGGCAACCACCTTGCCCCAGATGACCTCTCGGCCTTCCCATCCGCTGGTGGAGGTTCTCCCTCGTTTCCCGGACCACGACCTTTTCCCTGCAACCCGACGAGAACAAGAACACCATTACTCATGAACCTCGGGACGGCCTCGCGGTCGAGAAGAAAAGATTAAAAAAATACTCAAGTTAGCCCTTGAAAAGTGCGATTAGGTTCTATTATGGTGGATATATTTCAAATATTAGTTTCTTCCTGGTTTCGGAATGCACGTGCAATATGCAGCCTCGGACCGGTTCAACCAAATTCGACGGATCATGAGAACAAGTTTCGTCATGATCCTTGAGGATTGTCGAAGGGAGCACAACACAGATGAACATCAGGGCGGGTGTAGGATACAGTAGAAACCGCGACAACGCGGCGGATGCCGGAAGGGAAGCCGCGGTCGAGGCAATGGCGGGGCTTGCCGGTGAAGCCCCCGCTCTCGTTATCGTCTTCACGACTCCCCTTTACGAACTTCCCGCGCTGATAGCGGGGATCCGTTCCGTCACGGGAACAACCCGTCTGGTGGGAGCCACGGGTTCCGGCGAGATCGTGCAGGGGCGCCATCTGGGATTCGGCGTCGGCGTCGGTGTGCTCGTCCTGACGGCCGGGCCGTACCGGTTCGGTTTGGCGTCGGCAACCGACATCAGGGGCAACCTCGACCGCGTCGGGCAGGACATCGCCCGGTCGAGCAGGGATGAGGCGGGTCCCAGCCCTCACGCGGCGGTGATGCTGCTGGCTGACTGTCTTGCCGGTGACCTCCAACAGTTGGTGCAGGGGGTGTATCGAATCACCGGGCCGAAGGTATCGATCGTCGGAGGAGCCGCGGGCGATGAATTGAAGTTTGAGAGGACCTTCGTGTTCCACGACGACCGGGTCATTCAAGGGGGAGCCGTTGCCCTCTGGATCGCCGGCGAGAAGCCGTTACCCGTCGTGACAAAACACGGCTGGGAACCGATCGGCATCCCGATGTTGGTCACCCGCGCCGAAGGCACGGAGATCATCGAACTGGGCGGCCGCCCGGCGGCCCTGGCTTACGAGGAACAATTGGGGCTTGCCCCGGGCCAGTTGAGCGTGGACGATTTCTGGAGCACGTCCATCATTCATCCGTTCGGCCTGCTCCAATCGGATGGGAAAACGGTGATCCGGGTTGCCCGATCCAAGACGGAGCAGGGGGCGCTTCGCGTGCAAGGCTGTGTGCCGCCCACGGGCAGCGCCGTCCAGGTGATGAGCAGTTCAACCGAGGATCTTCTGGCTGTCGCCAGTGACGTGGCACGCGAAGCGCTCGACGGTCTGCGGGAAGCGGGTGTTTTACTGGTCTTCAGTTGCGCGGCAAGAGCGGTGATTTTTGGGGATCGCACTCCGGAAGAGGCGGAGCGGATGCAGGCAACCGCCGGAGCAACGCCGACCTTCGGGTTCTACTGTTGCGGCGAATTCGCCCGCACCGCGGGCGTTCTTGGAACGCACAACGCCACGCTCACCGCTCTGGCACTGTAAGGACCGCAATGCCGGAACGCTTGGTTCACGACCCGGAAAATAAGTCGTCCCCAACGGGCGAAGACGGACTTCTTCATCTGCGTGAGGCACGGGACGCGGCCTTGCAGGCCGCCCGGGAGGCCGTTCGCGACACCACCCGCCTGACCCGCCTGATCACTGCCTTGAATGATTCCGGGCCTCTGAATCTTCTGCTTGAACGGGTCCTGTCGACGCTTTCGGAATTGTTCCTGGCGGACATCGTCGTGCTGCTCGACCCGGTTGGAACGGGGATTTTTTCCCCTTTGGCGGCGATCGGATTGCCCGAGGACGTATTGCATGTGCCGTTTTCCGATGAGGAAAACGGCTATACGAAACGCCTGATGCACACTCAGACACCAGTACTGATTCGGAACGCGGGCGCGGATCGGAACGTGGATTCCCAGCTTCGCGACCTGGGCGCGGAGAGTATCGTCGGACTGCCGGTGGATGGCGCTTCCGGTGTCGGCGGTGCCCTGTTCCTGGCCCGTTGCAGTCCCAATCCCTTTACCGATGCCGAAACAGACCTGCTGAAAACCATGGCCTACCGGATCGGCCGGACCCTTGTCGAAGCGCAGCGAAGTGTCCAATTCGAAAAGATCGTTCAGAGCGGCCGTGAGTTAAGTCAGCACCTCGACCCGGAAGTCGTTGCCTGCGAGACGACGAGAATGCTGCCGTCCATCGTGAACGCGGATGCGTCCGTCCTGGTCTTGAACGATCCGAAACGAGGCGTGTATTGCGCGGCACACACCGATCCGGGTTCGCGGTATGTACCCGCGCTTGTGCAGTTTGGGGAATCCCTTGTGAAGGGTATGCAGGTCGGAAAGGGCGAGCTGTACAGCACCGACGATATGGCAACGGCCCTGGCGCGGCTTTCTCCGAAACCTCCGCGCCCTCTGCCGGAGGGGGCGCTGCTGGCGATTCCGATTCACCGCAAGGAACTCATCCATGGGATGCTGTTCGCCATTCGTTTTTCACCCATTTCCTTCAACTCCGGCACCCAACAGATAGCAACGCTCTACGCGGAGCAGGTTTCCGCGGCGATCGAGAATGCACTGCTCTATCAGACCGTGCAGAACGAACTGGCGGAGCGGAAACGGCTGGAGGCGGAACAAAGGAAATGGGAGCGGCAGCAACAGCAACTCCAGAAGGCCACCAGCCTGAACAGCATGGCGGGAGCCATCGCCCACCACTTCAACAATCAGTTGGGAGCGGTGATGGGGAATCTGGAGATGGCCATCGAAGACCTGCCCCCGGGCGGAGAGACGGTCAGGCTCCTGACCGCCTCCATGCAGAGTGCCCGCAAGGCGGTGGAGGTGAGCACCTCGATGCTCACCTATCTCGGACAGAAAACCGGTATCCGTACGGTCCTGGACGTGTCGGAAGTTTGTCGCAAAAGCCTGCCGTTGCTCCGCACCGCCGCTCCGCAAGGGGTTGTCGTCAGGACAAATCCGGCACCGCGGGGTCTGATGGTCAACGCCGATGCGAGCCAGTTGCAACAGGTCCTCACGAATTTCGTAACCAACGCCTGGGAAGCGGTCGGAGACCGGCCGGAAACCGTTGACCTGACCGTCAAGTTGGTTTCTCCCGCGGAAATTTCCACCACGAATCGATTCCCTGTCGACTGGCGGCCACAGGCGGATTCCTATGCCTGCATCGAAGTGGCGGATCGGGGGTGCGGGATCGCCGAGGAGGACATCGAGAAACTGTTCGACCCGTTTTTTTCCCACAAATTCACCGGACGGGGACTCGGACTGGCGGTCGTCCTGGGAATTGCCAAGGCCCACGGTGGGGTAATCACCGTGGAGAGCACGAAAGGACGGGGGAGTACCTTTCGGTTTTTCCTGCCGGTTTCCCGAGAAACAGTCCCCGGTCGGTCGGTCGGAAAGGTCGAACCGTCAACGGCCTACAACGGTACGGTGCTTCTGATTGAGGACGAGGAAATGGTGCGCGAGATGGCCACCGCCATGCTGAAGCGTCTGGGCTTCAACGTGCTCGCAGCACAAGACGGTCCGGCTGCATTGGAAGTATTCCGGAAACAGCCGTCGGAAATCCGCGTCGTCATTTGCGACCTGAGCATGCCGCGCATGAACGGGTGGAAAACGATTTCGGCCCTGCGCCAAATCCGTGCGAACATCCCGGTGGTCCTGGCCAGCGGACACGACGAGTCAAAGGTATTAATCGGCGAACATCCCGACATTCCCTATCAGGGGTTTCTTCACAAGCCTTACGAGAAAGCGGTGCTGAAGAAGGCGCTGTTGAGGGCGATGGAGTATACCGGCGGGGACGGCGGATAAAGGATTTTCCCTCCGCTCGCCTCTCCGCGGCCTGTTTCACCTCCGTACTCGGAGGCAGTTTCTCGGGGCTTGTTCTTTCTTTTCGAAATTCGCGGGTTACAGCACTCTCAGCAGTCCCTTCTCGTGCGGACCGGCCACGGTGCCGATAATGCGCGCTTCCGCCACCCCTTTGCGGTGCAGGGCCCGCAACAGTTCCTCGCCTTGGGAGGTGGCGATGAGCAGTCCGCCGGAAGTCTGGGCATCGGCCAACAGGTCCAGCAATACGGGGTCCACACGTTCGTCCACGCGGAGGGAGCGGCCGCAGAAGTTGCGGTTGGCATGCGTACCTTCCGGCACCAGCCCCATGCCGGCGAATTCCACGGCTTCCGGCAGGACGGGGACTTCCCGACTCATGATCCGTAGTTCCATCCCGGAGGCCCGGGCGACTTCGAGGGTGTGGCCCAGGAGACCGAAGCCGGTGACGTCCGTGCAGGCATGGACGGGAAAATCGGCCATGACTTCCGCGGCCGCCTTGTTGAGCGTCCCCATGAGTTCGGTGACCTTCCGTTCCAACTCGGGGGAAGCCAGATCGGCCTTGATGGCCGTGGAAACGATGCCCGTGCCCAGCGGCTTGGTCAGGATCAGAAGGTCCCCCGGCCGGGCGCCTGCGTTGGTGAGGACCCGGTCGGGATGCACGACGCCGGTCACGGAAAGCCCGTACTTGATTTCGGGGTCTTCCACACTGTGTCCGCCGGCCAGCACGGCCCCCGCCTCGTGGATGACGTCGATCCCCCCTTGCAGGATGCGTTTCAGGATGTTTCGGTCCACCTCTTTGGTCGGGAAACACACGATGTTCATGGCGGTGAGCGGTTTGCCGCCCATGGCGTAAACGTCACTGAACGCGTTCACCGCCGCGATCCGCCCGAAATGGTAGGGATCGTCCACAATGGGGGTGAAGAAGTCGACCGTCTGTATGAGGGCCGTGGTGTCGTTGATTCGATACACCCCCGCGTCGTCGGACGTACCCCGGCCCACCAGCAGGTTGGGGTCCGTCTCCATGGGCAGATCGGCCAAAAGAGCCTCCAGTTCCCCGGGAGGCAACTTGGACGCTCAACCCGACGCGCGCACCCGTGAGGTGAGTTTCACGGGGGCGGGTATGTCCGTCGAATCGTTCAATTGAAGGTGACCACCTTTTCCGCCACCTGCAGGGAGGTGACGATGTCCAGCATGTTTGTCGTTTCGCCCACCTGCTTCTTGTCCATCAGGTCGAAGAATGTCAGGCAGGTGCCGCAGACGAGCACGCTCACGCCCGCCTTCTCCAGCTCCCGGATGACCGGCAGCGTGTCGGCGCCTTCAACGGTCAGCTTGACGCCGTTGTTGACGAACACCAGCCGCCAGAGCCCTTCCATTTCCTTCAAAGTGGAGAGGAAGTTGAACATGAGCTTCCGGCCGAGCGTATCGTCGCCCGAACCCATGCGATCCGAGGCTACCATGAGAAGGGTCTTGGCTTCGCGTACGCCGAGCTGCTCGTCGGTCATTATTTCACAGCCGGCAGCTTCCCCTGTCCGTTCGCCGATCACGGCGAATCCACGTTCGGCCGTTTCCGTCCGACAGGTGAATCCCCGCGAGCCGAGGAAACGGGACACGTTCTGCTTCGCCGCCTCATTATCCACCAGGACCTTCAGACAGTCGAGCGGTTTCGATTCGATGAGTTCCTTTGTCTTGAGGACCGGACTGGGACAGGCAAGTCCCACGCAATCGATGGTTTCCATTTTTTCATCCTCTTCCGGCATAATTTTTTCTCATTAAGACATGAGAGTCCATTCAGGTAAAATTGTAAATGTCGATAGGGGATTACAGTGACGCTTCGCAAAAGTCGATGCCGTTTGGATGAGGTCGAACGATTTTCGTCCATGTGGTTGCGAACGCGGCGCGCGGGGAAAGGAATCGAATCGATTCCTCCCGTATCGGTCCACTCCAAGTGGATTATAAACATTGATAATACCCGGTATCAATGATAATACGGCAAATGATGGAGAGTATGTGTGTAATAGGAAGTGCTGAAAAAGAAACAGGGGATTTATTGTTTTGAAAAGACAAAGATGAATAAACATACGTTTCCGCACTTCTTTCATGCCCGTATTATTTCGTGGCGGTCGGGAGTGTTCCGCACCGTGTAAATAGTGCTCGGCTCGCCCTCGGGCCGCGACGTTGTCGTTCCCGCCACGTCCATTCGTGGAAACGGCAGCTGTCGTTCGTGGCAGCATGGAGGATTGCCTTCGCATGGGAGCTTCACGCATTCTGATAGTGGAAGACGAACACATTATCGGGCTGCATCTGAAGGAACAGGTCGAACGGCTGGGCTATTCCGTCTGTTCGATCGTGTCCTCCGGCGGCGCGGCAGTGGACGAGGCGCGGAAGCAGAAACCCGATCTGATCCTGATGGACATCTTTCTGAACGGTGACATGGACGGCATCGAAGCAGCGGAAAAAATCAGGTCCGAACAAATCACCCCCATCGTTTACACCACCGGCCACCTGGAAGATGAGTGGTTCCAGAGAGCGCGGCGCAGCCTGCCTCTGGGATATCTGGTAAAACCCCTGAGAGACCGCGAACTGAAGATCGCCGTCGAAATGGCTCTGAGCATAGGCGAATCGGAAGCCAGCCGCAGCGCCGCCGAGGAGGAACTCAGGAAAAGCAAGGCAAACCTGGAAAGCATTTTCCGGGCTTCGCCCATCGGTATCGGGCTGATGGAGAACAGGGTCTTCAAACGGGTGAACGATACGCTGTGTAACATGCTGGGGTATTCGGCGGACGAGCTTTTGGGGAAAAGCGTCGGGATGTTGTATGCCGACGATGAAGAATACCGGCGAGTGGTGCGGGATAAGTATCGGCAGATGGCGGAGGAAGGCACCGGAGTGGTGGAAACCCTGTGGCGGCGAAAGGACGGTACCATCTTCGACGTGCTGCTCAGCGCCACGTACCTGGATTCATCCGTGACCTTTACGGCCCTGGACATTACCGAGCGGATGCATGCGGAGAAGGCGTTGCGGGAGAGTGAAAAAAAGTACCGCGATCTGGTGGAAAACATCAATGAAGTTTCCTTCACCTTGGACGGCGAAGGACGTTTCACCTATATAAGCCCGGTTGTCGGCCGGAAAACTGAGCGGCAGCCGGATCATTTCATCGGACGTCACTTCGGGGAATTCATCCATCCCGACGATCTGCCCAACCTGTGGGAAAAGATTTCCGCGCTCGCCAGCGGTAAGGTTCAGGAATTCGAGTTTCGCTATGGAGCGCCGAACGGAACGAGCCGCTGGGCTTCGGTGTCCGCCCGGCCCCGGTTGGACGAACAGGGCCGTTTGACCCAGGTCACCGGCCTGTGGTCCGACATCACCGAACGCAAACTTGCCGAACAGGAACTCCAATGGGAGTCGTCCGTGAACTCGGCGCTCTCCGCCCTGTCCCACGTCATGATTTCCCCTTCATACGACATGGGGAGCGTAACCGGCATGATTCTCGACTACGCCCGGGAACTTACCGGAAGCGAACACGGGTTCGTCGCCTCGATCGATGAGGCGACGGGGGATGTGATAAGGCACACCTTCACGGAAACCATGCGCACGCAATGCCGGATGGACGAGGTGAAAACCAGCGACGTCAGGTTGCGTCGGGGCCGGGACGGAAGGTATCCGTCTCTTTGGGGGCACGGCCTCAATACGAAGGAGCCTTTCATCTCCAACAATCCAACGGAACACCCTGCCGCAACCGGGCTGCCCAAGGGACACATTCCGATCAAACGGTTTCTGAACGTTCCCGTCTGTTATGGCGATGAACTGATCGGACAGATTGCTCTGGCCAATTCATCCCGCGACTATACCCAAAGGGACCTCACCGCGGTCAGCCAGTTGGCGGAGTTTTACGCTCTGGCCCTGCGGAGGGAAAGGACGGAAGAAGAGCGGGACCGGATGGAGAAAACGCTTCACCATGCGCAGAAGATGGAGGCCATCGGCACGCTGGCGGGCGGTGTGGCGCACGATTTCAACAACCTCCTTCACGCCATACAAGGCTACACGCAGCTCGTCCTGCTTGATACTCCGCCGGAGGACCCCAGACACCATTCGCTTTTGCAGGTGGAGAAGGCCGCTCAGCGGGGCGCGGGGTTGATACGGCAGTTACTCATGTTCAGTCGAAAAACGGAGGTGAGAAAACAACCCCTCAACCTGAACGACACGGTCAGGCGCATGCATAATTTCCTGGAACGCACCATTCCCAAGATGATCCGCATCGATCTTCAACTCGCCCGAAACCTCCCCTCCGTGAATGCCGATGCCAACCAGATGGAGCAGGTGCTGATGAATCTCGCCCTCAATGCCCGCGACGCCATGCAGGATGGCGGTACGATCCTCATTCGGACGGAGCGGACGGACAAAAAACCGGAATTTGTCGGCGAGAAAAATGAATTTCCATCGGGGCCCTATGTTATGCTGACGTTTTCCGACTCGGGAGCGGGCATGGACAGAGAGACGCGGGAACACGCATTCGAGCCCTTCTTCACCACGAAGGAAACGGGAAAGGGCAGCGGCCTCGGCTTGGCCAGCGTGTACGGGATCGTGCAGAGCCATGGGGGAAGCGTGGCCTGCGAAAGCGAGCCCGGAGCGGGGGCGACGTTCAAAATCTGCTTGCCCGCTTTGACCGATCAAAAAACCGAAGCGCTGACGGAGCCCGCTCTTCGGGGTTCTCCGGAGGAAGATGAAACCGTCCTGCTGGTGGACGACGAAGAACCCATCCGGGAGTTGGGCCGACAAGTGCTTTCACGTTTCGGCTACACGGTTATCACCGCCACTGACGGCGAGAGCGCCCTCGACCTTGTGGAGCGGAATGATCCGCCCGTGGATTTGGTCATTCTGGATATCGTCATGCCCGGCATGGGCGGGATCAAATGCCTGCAGAAGCTGCTCGAAAGGAATGAGAAAATGCGGGTGCTTGTGGCCAGCGGATATACAGGGGGGGAAGGTATGCACAACGTCCTTCCTCCGGGCGCAAAGGGCTTTATTCACAAGCCGTATCACGTCGAAGAGATGCTCGAAGCCGTCCGTTCCGCGCTTGCATGAAGTGAGCGAACCCTTCAATCATGCGCGGACGGAATTCCGCCGGATGGTCGGTTGCCGCTAGGGCGCCCGCAACGGATGGTTCCATGATGCGCAGAGAATGCTATGAACGAATGCAGCACGAACTACGGCGCCGTTTTGCAGGCCGTACTAAAGACCATACCCGAATCCGTATTCCTGATGAAACCGGACGGAACCCTGGTAGCGGCCAATGAGAATTTCGCCGTCCACCACAACGTGAACCTGGACAAAATCCTCGGCACATCCGCCTACGGGCTCCTCGATGACGGGACCACCGTCCGCCGCAAACTGCAGGTTCAACAGGCGGTGGATCAACGCACACCCATCGTTTTCGAGGACCAACGAGACGGCCGCACCTATCGGCACACGCTTACTCCCGTCATCGACCAGGACGACAACGTCTCCCTCGTGGCCATAAGTTCCTTGGATTTGACCGAAACCCGCAGGATGGAGGAGGAGTTGCGGGAGTTCAGGGCCAGGTTCTCCACGCTGGCCGCGCATCTGCCGGGCGCGGTATTCCAGTTCCTCCGGAAGAAGGATGGAAGCTTTTCATTTCCCTTTGCCGCCGGCAGCATTATCGGGGTTTTCGGTACAACTCCAGAAGCTATCCAAAACGACGTCGAATCCCTCTTTTCGAGAATTCACCCCGATGATCGGGCCACCCTGCTCCGGAGCATCGAAGAGTCGGCGGAATTCATGCGGGACTTCCGAATCGACCACCGAATCACGGACGTCGCGGGAACAACCCGCTGGATGCACGTGCAGTCCACTCCCCGCAAGGTTCCCGACGGCGGCATTCTCTGGGACGGCGTGGTTGTGGACATCACCGAAAGTAAAAACGTCGAGGAGGCGCTCCGCAAAAGCGAAAGTCGATTAGTGGAATCCCAGAGGATCGCCCACCTGGGGAGTTATGAATTCGAGGTTCCCGGCGGAGAGGTGGAATGGTCCGCCGAAACGTACCGCATCCTGGGCATGGACCCCTACAGCAGTCCACCGTCGGTGGAAGGGTACATGGAGTACGTGCACCCGGAAGACCGAAAGGTCCTCACGGACACCGTAACGCGGAGCATCCTGAAAAAAGAGCCGTTCTGCCTGGAGTATCGAGTGGTATTGGCCGACGGCGCGGAGAAGCACATTTTCAGCGCCGGACGCCCGACGACGAACCAACAGGGCGAAGTGGTCAAGATCGTCGGCACCATCATGGACATCACCGAACGCAAACGCGCGGAGGAGACGGTGGCGCAGAGCGAGGAACTCCTGCGCGGACTCGTCCAGGCATCGACGGATCATGTCTACATGCTTGATGCGGACGGCACCTTTCTGGGCAGCAACGGCCGGGTGTCCCACCTGGGCTTCACCGACGGCCGGAAGGTAGTGGGAAGACATCTGAAGGAGTTCCTGCCGCCGAGGGCCGCCGCCCTGAAAATGGAAAAACTGCGGAAGGTGATACGGACGGGACAATCCCTGCAGTTCGAACACGATTTTCAAGGGGTGGAGGGAGCCCGCTGCCACGAGGACACGCTCTACCCGGTCTTCCGCAACGGAAAAGTATGGGCCGTCGGAGGCACGTGTCGGGACATCACCGAACAGAAACGACTTGAAGAGGAACAGCGAAGGTCCATTCATATCCTGAGACTCATTACCGTCTCGGCGAGCCTGGAGCAAATGACGGAACTCATCGTTCGGTTCTTCAGCCGGAGGATGGGCTTTGAGGCGGTGGCCATCAGGCTTTCGGGCGGCAAGGGCTATCGCTACCTGGCCCATAAGGGGTTTTCCAAGGAATTCGTCATGGCCGGGAGCAATCTGTGCTGGGGGGATGTTCAGGACCGGGCGGAGGATGGGACTGGGGAATGTATATGCACCAGCGTCATCAAGGGACATTTCGACCCGGCGAAATCGTATTTCACCAGGAACGGCACGTTTTGGACCAACTCCATTTCCTCCCTGCTCAAAACTGCGAACGGCGACGACTTCATCGGGAACCTGCGCGGCAGATGTATAAGCGAAGGGTATGAATCCCTGGCCTACGTTCCGCTGAACGCGCGGAGGGAAATATTGGGCCTCATTCAATTCTGCGACAAGCGGCCGGGAATGTTCACCCCGCGCATGATTAATTTCTTCGAAAGAATCGCCGACAGCATCGCCATGGCCGTCGCACACCTGCGGGCCCAGGAGGCCGTCCGGGTTGCCCTGGAGGAAAAGGAAGTCCTGCTCACGGAAATCCATCATCGGGTGAAAAACAACATGCAGGTCACTTCGAGTTTGTTGAGCCTGCAAGCCGCCCGGTACAAGGACAGACGAATTCGCGAAGCCATCGAGGAGAGCCAGGGGCGCATCCAGGCCATGGCCATGGTGCACGAATCGCTGTACCGTTCCGATTCCCTCACTTCGGTGGATCTCAAGGATTACATAGAGCGGTTGGGGAGTTCCCTGTTTCTGGCCTATTCCAAGTCTCAGGGAAGGGTGACGTTCACCGTGAAGGCCGAAAGCGTCCGAGTGGGGCTGGACCAGGCCGCCCCCTGTGGACTGGTGCTGAACGAACTTCTGGCCAACTCTCTCCGGCATGCCTTTCCGCGCGGACGCAAAGGCGAGATCGTTGTCGAAATGAACCCGGTCGAACCCGATGAGATCGAAATCGCGGTGGCCGACAACGGGATCGGTTTGCCCGAGGGGCTGGACATCCACCAAACGGATTCGCTGGGGCTGCGTCTGGTGATCGGCCTGGTGGAAAAACAGCTCTGCGGCAGCGTAACGGTTACCGGGGACGGCGGAACCCGTGTCGTTCTCAGGTGGAAACATTCCCGCAAGAAGTGAGCAGTAACGGGAAATCCCATTCGGCCCGAGATTTCTCTCTTTCCCTTTCACTCCATCCGAAATGACGGACCGCTTGTTCCGGGCATTGCCGGCGCCCTCCATTGTTGCGAATATGCTTTCGCAATCTTCCACGACGATACTCGGGGCGACCGGCCGGTCGCCCCCTCAGACGTCGCCTTTGCACTCAGGGGTGTGGATCTCCCGTACAGCGTGTTGCCATCCGGCGTAAGGTGCCGACCGGCGGAGCTTTTCGCTTGCATAGCGGAATCGGTTTCGTTATATTTCAAAGAATATAACGGTAGGGAGATTTTGTCGCCTCACGATTACCGTCTATTCCGGGGCAATCCATGGGAGCATCTTCAATCTTGAAAAGTTCGCGGGCGGTAGGTGGAAGCGGCGGTGTCGCTCTGTACCAAAGGACCACCGTCGATGGAACAACATCGCATATTGCCGGAGGACAGGAGAAAATGCCGAGAAACCTTTCGATTTTAGCTTTCGCTATGCTGTCCATGTTTTCGTATGTCGTGGGGACGGGAGCCGGAAAGTCGATTGCGGCGGAAGAGAAAACAATAACGGACATGTGCGACAAGACCGTCGACGTACCGGTCGATCCGCAGCGCATCGCCTGCATGCACTGCGTTTCCCCGGAGAAGATCATGACGTTGGGAAAAGGCAACGTGATCCGTCTGATGGCCAAACAATCCCCCTGGGCATACAAGCTCTTTCCGGAGATTCAGAGTGCGCAGAGCGGCAAGGGTGTGACTCCGCAGCAGATGTTGGATATGCACATCGATTATGTGCTCTATACTCCGGGGATGACTAGGGAGGAAACGTACAGCGCGGCGGGGCTGAAAACGGTATGTGCGTTTTCCGCCGACACAAGGCCGATGAGCCTCGATGCATACATGGAAAATTTTACCGGCCAGGTCTCCTTCTTCGGCAACCTGCTGGGACCGGATGCCAAGGCAAAAGCCGAAAGATACAACCGCTATTTTGAAAAGAAGGTGCGACAGATCCTCTCCATTACCTCGAAGATCGACAAAAAGGACAGGCCTTCCGTGTATTACGGCGGATTGCATTCTTCTCTGCTGTTCAGTCAGGGCCAGGGGAGCGTCATGCAGTGGAACACGGAAGTGGCGGGCGGCAACTATCTGCCCGAAGCGTTGGAAGACAACCATGCGCAGGCGACCGTGGAACAGGTCACGTCGTGGAACCCCGACATCATCCTCCTGAGCGGTTACTGTAATTCCACCGAACTGGTCACCAAAGATCCTAGATGGGCGTTGCTGAAGGCGGTGAAAAACGGCCGGGTCTATCTGCCGCCCGAGGGTGTGTATGCCTGGGACCACGCCAGTAACGAAAGCGTGCTGCTGATGATCCATCTGGCCAAAATTTTTCATCCGGACCTGTTCAAGGATTGGAACATGCCGGAAGAAATGAAAACCTTTTATCGGGATATTTACGAGAAAGACGTTTCGGACGAAGACCTCCGCAGGATACTGAATCACCTGCCACCGGCGTAACGTTGTCGGACAGGTGCTTTGCACCGGCTAAGTTTGCGATGAAAACCGTTCTTATACATTTCCACGACGGGGGAGTTCTCACTCTATCCTCCAAGGGCTCTAAAACGTTGTGACTTGCAGCTACCGTTCAAGCAAGCCTTGGATCGATTGAGCAGATCGTCATTCTCCAGCGCTCGTTGAAGGGGAGTAGCCGGCCTCTACTCCTGCCGCGAATCCTCGCCCTTTCGCTTCCTGTCGGAAATATGGTATAGTATCGCCATGGTCGGCTGCCGATGGCCGATTCTTTCTTCCTCGCCCGTGTCTTGTTCTACTTTTTATCCCGAGGTTAGCCATGCCGTCCGAACAAGGTCAGGTCAAAGTGCTCATCATCGACGATGAAGAAGCCATGAGGGACTCCTGCACTCAGGCCCTGCTCAAGGAGGGCTACGACATCCGCTCGGCCATCGACGGCCACGGCGGATTGAAAATGGTGGAGGAATACCACCCCGACGTGGTGCTCATCGATTTGAAGATGCCCGGCATCAGCGGACAGGAGGTGTTGGAGAGCATCGGCCGTTACGACGACACCATCGCCACCATCGTCATCACCGGATATCCCACCATCAGCATGGCCATCGAATCCATGCGCTACGGCGCATACGATTTTTTGCCCAAGCCCTTTACTCCGGATGAGCTGCGTTCGGTGGTGAGTAGGTCGCTGGACCGCAGAAACGAGTACTGCCGGGCGGAATCCGCCAAAAAAGAGAAATCGGACGCGACACGCTATTATCTGTCCATGATCCGTCACGAAGTCGTTCTCCCGCTGAAGGACGTGCGAAAGAGCCTGAGCGCCCTCGAAGCGGGCCTCACCCGGCCCGTGCCCATGGAGAGCAAGGAAAAACTCGCCTACTGCACCACCACCATAGAACGCATCGTGCGGCTTATCGAGAAATGGCAGCCGCTCCTGGAAACCGATACACAGAACAGAGACACGGAAGACTGATCCGTGCCGTGGCCGGCGGACTTCCCGGTGTAGGTTCGTCCGCTTCCGAGCGTTTGCCGCTTGCACTACTCCGTCCAATTGTCTTCGTCGGGTGACGGTTCGGTTTTTTTCGGCGCGGCTCCTGGCCGGACCTTTCCCTCCTGCGAGAACGGTCCATTCCATTGTCGACAAGTCGTTGTTTCCGTTCAGGGAGTAGCTTGACACTCCCGTGACCTGGGGTATAAAAAAATATGTCCGGGCCGCGGATGCGGCTCACATCGTTCTCACCGAAAGGCCAAACATGGATTTCGAATCGGTAATCGGTCTGGAAATTCACGCTCAACTTCTGACGAAAAGTAAAATTTTCTGCGGTTGCTCCACCCGATTCGGGGCCGAGCCTAACGAGCATACCTGCCCGGTATGTTTGGGAATGCCCGGAGTGTTGCCGGTGCTCAACCGGAAGGTCGTCGAATTCGCCATCATGATGGCCCTGGCCACCAATTGCGAGATGGCGCCCTACAGCCGTTTTGCCCGTAAACACTACTGGTACCCTGATCTTCCCAAGAATTACCAGGTTTCCCAGTTCGAACTGCCACTGGCCGAATTCGGGTATGTAGACGTGGAGTCCAACGGCGGCGTGCGGCGAATCGGCATCCGGCGCATCCACATGGAAGAGGATGCGGGCAAGCTGATCCATGACGAATTCGTCCCGGTGAGCTACGTCGATTTCAACCGAACGGGCGTACCGCTGCTGGAGATCGTGAGCGAGCCGGACCTGCGGACCCCGGAAGAGGCCGGGAACTACCTGCGGAAATTGCGCAACCTGTTGCGCTATCTGGAAATCTGCGACGGGAACATGGAAGAGGGAAGTTTCCGCTGCGACGCCAACATCTCGATCCGTCCGCGAGGCGAAACCCGGCTGGGCACGCGCACCGAACTCAAGAACATGAACTCCTTCCGCAACGTCGAACAGGCTCTGGAATACGAAATCATTCGCCAGCAGGCGGAACTGGAGGAGGGGCGGGCGATCGTCCAGGAGACGCGGCTGTGGGACCCGAACCGCAGCAGGACGCAGGCTATGCGCGGCAAGGAGGAATCCCACGACTACCGGTATTTCACCGACCCGGACCTTGTGCCCGTGGTGGTGGATCGCCAATGGGTCGAAGAAATACGCTCGCGCATGCCGGAACTGCCCGAAGAAAAGAAGTCCCGGTTCACGACCGAATACGGACTGTCGGAATATGATGCCTCCGTGCTCACGGCGCAGAAACCCGTGGCGGTCTACTTTGAAGCCTGCCTCCGCGAATTCGACGATCCGAAGCTTACGGCCAACTGGATCATGGGCGACCTCAGCTACCGATTGAACGCGGACCAGCGGGAGATCGATCAATCCACGGTTACCCCCGCCATGTTGGCCGCCCTGCTGCGCATGATCGCCGACGGCACCATCAGCGGCAAAATCGCCAAATCGGTGTTCGAGGAAATGTACGCGGAAGGCAGGGACCCCGGCGTCATCGTAAAGGAAAAAGGGCTGCTCCAGGTGAGCGACGCGACGGCGCTCGAAGACCTGGTGGACACGGTGATGACGGAGAACCCCAAGGAAGTGGAGCAGTATCGCCAGGGCAAAACCAAGCTGATGGGATTTTTCGTGGGGCAGATCATGAAGAAGTCCCAAGGCAAGGCCAACCCGCAGTTGGTAAATGAACTCCTCAAGAAGAAACTGGGATAACCATGCTCGACACAATCATCTGGAAGGGCGACAGAGTGCTCATGCTGGACCAGCGGAAACTTCCCTGGGTGGAAACCTATTACGTCTGCAGGACGTGGAGAGACGTAGCCGAGGGAATAAGGAAAATGGTCATTCGCGGCGCACCGGCTATCGGAATCGCCGCCGCCATGGGCGTGGCCCTTGGCGCTTCGACCATAAAAGCCAAGCGGATGAGCGTCTATCTGAAGCGTCTGGACGTCATTTGCGACGGGCTCAAAAAGAGCCGTCCCACGGCGGTGAATCTGGCCTGGGCGGTGGAACGGATGCGCACGCTCGCGCGTAGCCTGAACGATCAGCCTCTGGAGAGAATCTCCTTCCTGTTGGATGAAGAGGCACTGGAAATCCTGCGCGAGGACGTGGAAATCAACAAGATGATCGGCAGGGCGGGAGAGAGCGTGGTGCCCGCCGGCGGAACCGTGCTTACGCACTGCAATGCTGGGGCGCTCGCCACCGGCGGGTACGGAACCGCTCTGGGGGTAGTGAGGGCGGCGGTGGAGGCGGGCAAGAAAATCGCCGTGCTGGCCGACGAAACCCGTCCGTTTCTGCAAGGTGCCCGGCTCACCGTCTGGGAACTCATGAAGGACGATATCCCCGCCACACTGATTACCGATAATGCCGCCGGATCGCTCATGCGGAAAGGCGAAGTGCAGATGGTCATCGTGGGCGCGGACCGCATCGCCGCCAACGGCGACGTGGCCAACAAGATCGGCACCTATTCCGTGGCGGTACTGGCCAGGGAGAACAAAATTCCCTTCTATGTGGCCGCTCCGCTCTCCACCATCGATATGTCCCTTCCCTCGGGGGACGATATCCCCATCGAGGAGCGTTCGAGCGAAGAGGTGACCGGGGTGTTCGGCCACCGGATCGCGCCGGAGGGCGCGGCGGCGCGCAACCCGGCTTTCGACGTTACGCCCGGCGACACGTACGTAACCGGCATCATCACGGAGAAGGGAATCGCCCGTGCTCCTTACGTGAAGTCGCTCAAGGAGCTGTTCGCTGCGGAGTAAAATCGCCACATCCAGTCGGCTGCAATCCGATTTCGCCCGAAGGGCCGCCATTCTGGCCATGGTGTTGTTCATGGCCACCGGCCTCGGCGGATGCAGGATCGCCTATCTGTTTCACGCGGCAACCGGACAAATCAAACTGCTGGCCGGGGCCGAGGACATCGCCAAGGCCGCCGGATCGCTGAACGAAGAACAGGCCGAGCGGGTGGAACTCATCCGACAGGTGAAAGCGTTCGCCGAACGGGAGTTGGGCATAAAGCAGACGGAGAACTACTCCACCATCTATCCCCGGCCCCTGGAAAATCCGATCTGGGCGCTTTCCGCCGCTCCTCGGGATCGGCTGACGCTCAAAACCTGGTGGTTTCCCGTGGTGGGGAACATGCCCTATCTCGGGTTTTTCGAAAAAGCCCGGGCGGACGAGAGGGCCGAAAAGCTCGAGTCCGAGGGATACGACGTCGTGGTGCGCCGGGCATCTGCCTACAGCACCCTGGGCTGGTTCAGGGACCCCATCACCATGAACATGCTTCGGTATCAGCCGGCCGTGCTGGCGGAAGTTATCATCCACGAGCTGACCCACGCCACGGTGTACGTAAAGGGGCAGGCCGCCTTCAATGAGGGATTGGCCGAGTTCATGGGCATCATGGGAGCGGTGCGCTATTTCGAAGCCTTACGCGGGCCGGACGATCCGCAGACGAAGCTGGCTGCGGGCGTGGCGCACGACGAAGCGATCTTCTCCATGTTTCTGGACCTGCTCCTCGGCCGGCTGGAGGCGGTGTACGACTCCTCACTGCCGTACGAAGAGAAAATGCGCAAGCGCGATGAGGTGTACGCACAGGGGCTGGAGGAATTGCGCCGGAGCGAATCGGAGTTCAAAACCGATCTGTACCGGAACTTCGGCCAAGGGCCCGTGAACAACGCCCGGCTATTGAGCGCCGGGCTGTATCACCGCAACTTCGGACTTTTTCATGAGGTCTATCTCCGCAAGGACCGGGACCTCAAATCGTTTCTTCTGTTCTTCCGCGATTTCGTGGAGGACGGACGGGGAAACATGCTGGACAACGTTCGGAAATGGCTCGCCGGACAGAAGAGGGAAGCGTTCCCGCGAAAGCAGGGAATTCCGGACGGTGCAATTGCTTTTGCCGCAACGGCGGACCGGACGGAACATGGGATGAATCGTTCAGTGGGTAAGGAGCAGGCTTCGTGGCGGTGGTAAAGGAAGACGGCCGTGAACGGGTGATCCCGAAAACGGAGCGGGATAAGCGTATCAGATTGTTTCTCGTACGGCACGGACAGGTGGAGGGGCACGATCGTTTTGCCTTTCATGGCCACCATGACGTGGAACTGACCGAACTCGGCCGCAAACAACTGGACACGGCGGCCGAATACCTGGCCGGCGAGAAGATCGACGAAATCTACAGCAGCGATCTTCGTCGATCCATGTACGGGGCCGGGGCCATCGCCAGGGGCCGGGGGATCGAACCCGTGGCGCTTCCCGCTCTCCGGGAAATGAACTTCGGGATACTCGAGGGGCGAAGTTCCCTGGAGGTAATGAAGGAGTTCGGAGAGGTTTTCCGCGCGTGGCGCGAAGACATCCTGAACTGCCGCCTTCCCGAAGGCGAATGTCTGGCCGACGTGGCGCAACGGGTCGGGGCGGCTCTGGACACCATCCTCGGAAAGGGAGGAGGCCGCACCATAGCCCTGGTGGCCCATGGGGGCGTGAACCGCATCATCCTCACACGGGCGCTCGTCATGGACCCCGCCCATGCCTTCCGCATCGAACAGGATTACGGCTGCCTCAACGTCATCGATTACTATCCGGACTGGACGGTCGTGAAGATGGTGAACCGGACGCTGCCGTGATACGGTTCTGACCGTAATTTCGGGGAGTTGCCGTTTTCGGGCGGCCGAGGGGTATCCACCCTTCGGGGTTTTTGTCAGTATCTTTTTGAGTGATTCGCTGCGGGTTTTTTCGTCGATGAAGATGGCTGGCCAAAGCTGCCGGCACGTTTCCCGGATCGAATCGAAACAGGCACCGGACGGATGCGGAATGCATGGCGATCGTTTTTTTGTCCCCGTAAGGGCGACGCCGGTCGCTTTTACGATCAGAACACCCGTCTGGTAATCCGGGGCACGACCGCGATGAGTCCGATCAGGAGCATCAAGCCCAGCGCCACGGACAAAATCACCCCCAGAAATCGTTGGGATTTTTTTCCGCTGTTTTATCGGCCATGTCCTTGCCTCTGCTTGTTGTGGGCATGTGTGTCCCGACCCGCCGTCAGCCCGATAGATGCTGTATATGTGGTCCGGAAATCGCGGAGGTTATATCAGATTTGAATTCGTAGGCCGATTAGTCCGATATCCAGCCGCAGCGGTTTCGCTCCGGGGAAAAGACTAGTCGGTTGGCCTCGTTTTGGGGGAGACCCGGTAATCGGGCACTTTGAAAGTGAGGCCCTGTCTTCGCGTCAAAACCGCTTGCGCCTATGCTCCTTTTCTTCAATTCTGCCGTCAGTGATCCCGTGAACGATCCCTGCTTGCATCACATTGAATATACTTTTGCACCGCTCTTGGAGGGGCGCTTAACGGCGGGACCTGACGGGGAATTGTGCAGGACCGGGCTGGAGACTATTCCCTATTCAAAGGTTCATCATGGAATTCCGGGAAAGCACGCACTCTCCGTACCTCTGTCAATCCGATATGCCGGGAGCAAGCAGCCTGTCATCTCGAACGAAGCGAAGCGAGAGAGAAATCTCGGGGCCAGGCGGGAATTTCAGCCGTCGCTTGAAGCATTGATTTATAATTGACAATCATCACTCATTTGCCCATCTGATGCCCATAGGAGCGGGGGGAATCGTGCCGTCATGGGAAAGAACGTCATTCTGCACGATATCGCGCACACTCTTCAGACCGTCCGTCTCAACTCAAGGCTGATGGGGGCTGCACGAAAGTGTTTACCATGTCCACGTACGCAAGGTTTACCACCTCCCCGGCCTGTCCTCGCTGTTCGAGAAGGCTATTAATCCATAGTTGACAATCATTAATCATGATGCTGCGGCGCTGATGGCAGCGCGTGGAAGCGTGTTCTAAAGGGGTGAAGCCATGCTGCTTTTTGCATTGCGGGCAAAACGGCGAACGGCCGATGGAAGGCCTGCAAACAGAGCCTTACAGAGCAGGATGGCTACCATTCAACTGATTCAAGAATTACCCTCATCAGTTATATTTGCCCACCTTGCTGCCGGATTTATAATTGACAATTATCACTCCTAATTGTTGCTCCATTGCGAGGCTGAAAAGAGAGCACCTTCCGTATCTGCTCCGAATCTTTCCAGAGTACCGGCCGGTTCGGCAGGAAGCGAACGTTTCCCCCTTCAACCAAGCGTACGAATGTACGGAGGTCCGCGCGTGACATCTGGAAATAGCGAAGCGGCAAATCTCGAACCAAACAAGATTTCTCGTTGCGCTCGAAATGGCAGCTCCGGACAGCGGAGAGAAACGGCGCCCGACAAAAGGCGCTCACTTTATTGTTTCCCGTTCGCTCCCCCCACGCGAAGGGCAAAAATTCATTTCACTCGGTCGACCGGAACCAGCACTTCCCGAAATTCACGGCAGAAGCTTCTGAAAGCTCACCCTCCCCGTTCCTCCCGCCGTTGCCGGGTTCCCGTTCACCGGAAGCAACTTCGCCCACGCCTTCCCGTGAATCGTCCGTTCCTTTCCTTTCTTTCTGCGGACGCTGCATTTTTCCTTTGCCGAATGTTCGCCGATTAGGTACACTTTTTCTCGTTTTTCCGCTCAAACACTGCTATGTTCTTCAGCATTCCTTGCCCCGGTATTGCATCTGCACGAAAAGGGACGTGACGAACATGAAACCATGCCTTCCCCACCCCGAGACTCTTCCACTTCAGGCTATCGGCACGGCAGTGTTTTTCCCTAAACCGTTTCGCCGTTCACATCGGCACTCGCCCGATCCCCGGACGTTCGGTCGAGTCTTCCGTACCGGTAGCGCGGTCTTTATGTTGGCACGGGAACTGAATGCACGGATCGCAGCCATCGACTTTCATCAGCATTTTCCAGACCGGCTCCGGCAGGCAGCCGGAAACGGAGAGGCAGGCCGCTTTTTCATTCCAGAAGACTTTCCCGCGCTTGAAACGGAGCGGGGAATCTTCAATCTCGTCCGGACCGGTGGGGGGCCGTCTCACAGACGGGATTTTCGACGAGGGCCATTCCTCTTCAAGGGAATCGACAAGGAACTTTCGGCCATCACCCCCGGGAGAGCCACGATTCGGCAATGAGCGAAGGCGCTTCCGTGGGCTTTGGATCGCAGTAAAGTTCCGGCAATGATAGTTGTTATTGATTCTGAAAGAATCCCTCTGTTGAGAAACATTTTCCGTAAGCAGCCCTTTTCTCGCATTTTCGAGGAAAGATGGCTTCTCATTGAAACAAAGTATTGACAGAATGGTGCCGGGCCGTCATTTCATTGACTCGACATCTGATCGACGCCGGGCGTTTCTTTCAATGCGGCAGGCTGTCGGATAAGGATCAAGCGTGATATCCTGCTGGAATACGAAGATGCTCGTGGATTATGCGGAGAGGCATGGAGTTCCGCTGCCCGTGTTACTTCGGGGAATAGATACCCCCCTCGAACTTCTCACCGATAAGCTCGAATGGACCGACGCCCCGACCTGGACGAGGATGATCGGCAACATCATCGAGCACGGGGGAGAGAAGAAAACAACCGCCTACGACATCGGCTGCGAACTCGCCAGCGATTTCGAGAGCTTCCAATTTCTCTTCCTGCGCACCGCCCCCGTAGCGTTCATGGTCGAAACCATCAACCGGCACGTGCGGAATTTCTTCGATCGAAATCTCGACATCCAAGTCAAGGTAAAGGAAGGGAAAGAAGCCATCGTATCGGTTCGGCCCATCGATCCTTCAACCTACACGGTATCGACCTGCAACTTCATCAGGGGTGTGGCCGTGACGCTGCTTAACCTCAAGGGATACAAGGGAGTCGTCCTCAGCGAGGAACGGTGCGCCGCCAGGGATAAAAGCGCCGAATGCAGATACATCATCACCTGGAACTCCCGACCGGGCATGTATAGAAAGATGCTGGAATTTTTCAACCGGTGCCGTCATTACGGCGCCATTATAGATTACGTGGACCGAAATCAGAATGCATTGCAGGAGCAGTTTCTGTTTCTGCAGGCGCTCCTTGAAACCATCCCCAATCCCATTTTCTGCAAGGATACGAACGGCCGGTTCATTCAGTGCAATGCCGCATATGAAGAGTACATAGAACAGCCTAAATCGCTGATCATCGGCAAAACGGCGCACGAGTTCATCAGCCGGGAAATAGCGGAAATCAGCGAAAACCGGGATGCGGAGGTTCTTTCCAGCGGGAAAACCCTGGTGTACGAGACGACGAGCGAAAGGAAAGACGGCACGGTGCGCCACACCATGCTGCACAAGGCCCCTTTCCGGCGCGGCGACGGCACCATCGCCGGCATAGTGGGAATCCTCACCGACCTTTCCCAGCAGAGGGAGGAGGAGGAAGCCAGGGGGCGTCTGGAAAAGAGTCTCATGCAGGCCCAGAAGATGGAAGCCCTCGGGAACCTTGCCGGAAGGATCGCCCACGACTTCAACAACATCCTCGGCGCCATCATCGGCCACAGCGAATTGGCCATGCACAACCTGCCCGCCGAACATCCCGCCCGCCATTCGATGAAACAGGTGCTCAAGGCCGGAGACCGGGCAAGCCATCTGGTAAGCCAGATCCTCAGTTTCAGCCGCCGCGACGACCCCGAACGAAAACCGCTGTCGCTCGGACCGGTCATCGACGAAATCATCGAGCTTCTGAAGGCGACCCTGCCCTCCAACATCGAAATACGCAGACAGTTCGGACAGAAATCCCGTCCCGTCATGGCCGATCCCACCCAGGTTCATCAGCTTCTCATGAACCTGTGCACCAACAGCGCCCATGCCATGTCCGCCAAGGGCGGGTGGCTCGAAGTGGCGCTGGACGATGTGTGCATCGATGGGGACACGGCCGGGATAAGCCCCGGCCAGGCACACGGCTATTATGAAAGAATCACCGTGAGGGACACCGGCCACGGCATGGACAAAATAACGCTCGGACGCATTTTCGAGCCGTACTTCACCACCAAGGGCCCGGGACGCGGGACCGGGCTGGGGCTTTCCGTGGTGCATGGCATTGTGGAGAGCCACGGCGGCTTCGTAAGCGTCCGCAGCGAACCGGAAAAAGGTACGACCTTCCAGGTGTTTCTTCCGGCCCTGCCGCGATCAGAAGTCGAACAGCAGTGCGAGGAATTCCCGTCCGTCCCGGAGGGAACGGAGCGGGTGCTCCTGGTGGACGACGAGCCCACCCTAGTGGACGTCGTGCAGCACATGCTGTCAAAGTACGGATATCGCATCACCGCGCTCACTTCGAGTACCGATGCGCTGGACCTGTTCCGGTGCAACCCGGACGCTTTCGACCTGGTCATCACCGACATGACCATGCCCGTCGTCATGGGTGACGAACTGGCCCGCGAAATTCACCGTATCCGCCAGGAAATACCCGTGATCCTCGTAACGGGATTCAATGAACGGATCACCCCGGAAATGCTGGCCGAGGCGGGGATCGGCAGACTTCGCATGAAGCCACTCAACATGAGGGAAATCGCCCGGGACATCCGCGACCTGATCGACAAGAAAAATCCCGCCGCATAATAATCCTCCCCGATCCATATTTCGATATTTCCAGTAATATGGTTGACAACTTCCTCCCCGTACGGTTATCCTGACGCATGGATGTGAAAAAAGCGGCGAAATGTCTGGCCGAACTCGGCAACCCCCTGCGGCTGTCTGCCTTCCGGCTCCTGGTTCAGGCCGGACCCGACGGATTGGCGGTAAAGGATATTCAGGCGTATCTGGCCATACCGAATTCCACCCTTTCCCACCACCTGGCCCACCTCGTCTCGGCCGGGCTCGTCTCCCAGACGCGGGAAGGGAGGATCTTGCGCTGCCGGATCGACTACGTCGCCGTACGCGACGTGCTCGCTTTCCTCATGGAGGACTGTTGCGCGGGAATCGAGACGCTGCGCCCGGATGGCGCATAATTTTTTTCTCTTTTATTTCTACAATTCTAGAACAGTAATACCTTCGGAGGAGTTATGGATCAACAAGACAAAGATACCAAAACAGCCGTGCTCACGCGCTATCGCCAGGCGGTGCGACAGGGCTCCCCCATTCCCCTGGCCGACGTCTGCTCACCCGGCTGCTGCGGTCCCCAATCCCTGCAGCCCCGCGAAATCAGTTCGGCCGTAGGGTATTCCGACGCGGAACTGGACACCGTGCCCGCGGAATCCAACCTGGGGCTCGGCTGCGGCAATCCCCAGGCCATCGCCGCTCTGCAGCCGGGGGAAACCGTTTTGGACCTCGGTTCCGGCGCGGGATTCGATTGCTTCCTGGCCGCCCGCCGGGTAGGGCCGGCCGGCATGGTCATCGGCGTGGACATGACTCCCGAAATGGTATTCAAGGCCAGGGAGAACGCGGCCAAGTCCGGGTTCGACAACGTTTCCTTCCGTCTGGGGGAGATTGAACACCTTCCGGTGCCGGACGGGACCGTGGACGTGATCATTTCCAACTGCGTCATCAACCTCTCCGCCGATAAACGCATGGTGTTCAAGGACGCCTGCCGGGTGCTCAAGCCAGGAGGCCGACTGGCCGTTTCCGACGTGGTGGCCATCGCCCCCATGCCCGAATCCATGAAAAAAGACCTGGAACTGTGGGCCGGATGCGGAGCGGGCGCGCTGCTGCTGGACGACCTGCGCGGTATGATCGCCGACGCCGGTTTCGACCGGATCGATGTGGACATCAACGAGGCGAGCAAGGAGTTCATCCTCAGATGGGCGCCGGGACGCGGGCTGGAAAACTACATTCGCGCCGCCAAAATCACCGCCTGGAAACCGGGGGCCTGAAACGGCAGGCGCGACCGCCCCTCGGTCTTGCTCCGGGGTGAAGAGAAAAGTCTCCGCCGTTGTCAGGCGAAAGCGGGTTCGAGGGAGAATCTGTACGAGCCCTTGTCATTTCGAGTGAAGCGAGAAATCTCATTTACCGTCTTTGCGATACTCCAGAGGTTCTTCGCCTTGCCCTGCAGGACCCAAGCCTCCCCGCAGGTTTTGCAGGGACTCCTGCGGCAGTTCCGCCAATGGGGTCCCTCCTGCATTCCCTCCCCTACCGCGCCTCGAGGTGAACGTAAATCGAGACGGCATCGTACACGAGATGCATGCCGAGGTGTTCGTAGAATCGAGCCGACCCGTACATTACACCCCAGCGGGTGCGGTCGACGTCGAACTGCGCGTTGGCTGCAATTGTTCCATCCTCCCTGGACACGATATTCGCCGGGAAGGACAGGGTTCCCTCGGTGCCGAGCAAGGTGAGGGCGCCTTCCACCGTTACGTTGGGGGTGGTGGGGGAGGCGTTTGCGTTCGGCGTCACTTTCCGGATGGTGAAAAGCGCCGTGGGGTAGCGTTCGGTGAAGAAGAAGTCGTCCGATTTCAGATGGGATTCCAATACCGGGAGGAGTTCGTCCCCCTTGAGATTCTCGTCCCGGATGGAGTTCATGTCGATGACGAACGATCCCGTGATCTCTCCGTCCTTGATGGTGAACTCTCCGGCCTTGAGCTTCATGGTCCCGTAGTGCCGAAGATTGTTGTTGCGGCCCGCCCAATGGATGATGCTGGCATCGGCATCCAGGGCGTAGGTCCTGTTTTCGGGACGCAACGAGGGAGCTTGGGGTTCCTCCCCTTCCGGATTTTTCCCCTCCAGCGGGAATCCCGCTTCCCGCCACGCTTTAATCCCCCCGTCAAGCACGTACACCCGGCGGTAGCCGAGCCGCTCCATTTTTTCCACGGCCGTGACCGCGTCCCGTGAGGCCGAACTCGACCCGTACACCACCACGTCCCGGTCGCGATCCGCTATGATCGCCTCGATTTCCCTGGGAAACACCACCTTGAACACGCACGCGCAGTGCGCTCCCGGCAGGTGTCGTGCTTCGTACAACTCCTCGATTTCCGTATCGATGAGGACCACGTCCCGCTTCTCGTCCAGCCACTTTTTCAGGTCGCCCGGACTCACGGTGGCAAACGTCTTCTCCATGTTCATGATTTCCTCGCCTCCGTTCCTTCCCGCACACCGGCCGAGAAGGTACCCGTCATTGCAGCCGTGAATTTCCGGCTGTTCCAGAAAAATGGTAACCACGGACGGTGCGAAATCCACGCTTAAGTGTCGCTCTTTCGGGAATGACTTGCCGCAATCCGCCCGGCCGTGTCATATAGTCTCTCTTTATTGTACACCTCAGGACGGTAAAATGAGACAAGACCGCGACAAAAGAGGCGACCCGGCCGACGAGCAGGGGGAAGAGGCACGGTTCCGGAGCTATTTTGCTCACTACGAGAGCATGATCCCCGACTACGAGGGATTTCTCCGCGCGTTGGCATCCCGCCACAAACGAACCGTACGCATCAATACGCTCAAGGCGAAGATGGAGGAGTGCGCCGCCGCTCTTCACCGGTTGGGCGGGGAACTCACGCCGTGCCTTCACACGCCCCACGTTTTCGTCCTGGAAGGGCTTACCCATCCGGGGAACACCCTGGAATTCGCGCTTGGCCACTATACCGTACAGGCGCTCTCGTCGGCCCTGGCCGTGACGGCCCTGGAGCCCCGGCCCGGGGAGTGCATCCTCGATATGTGCGCAGCCCCCGGGAGCAAGACTTCCTACCTGGGCCAGATGATGAACAACACGGGTTTCATCGTGGCCAACGAAAAGAAACGCGCCCGGCTCGCTCCCCTGGCTGCCAACCTGAACCGGCTGGGGGTGGCCAACTGCGTCACCACGCTCTATCCCGGAGAACATTTCCCGATGAAGGTATCGTTCGATCGGGTGCTGGCCGACGTGCCCTGTTCGGGGGAGGGAAGGCACCGCATGCACAACCGTGCGCCGCTCGATTTTTCCGGCGGCGTGAAACAGTTCCTGATGGAGGTGCAAAAGCGGATCATTCTCCGCGGTTTCGATCTCCTGAGGCCGGGCGGCACCATGCTCTACTCCACCTGCTCCTACGACCCCGAGGAAAACGAAGCGGTGGTGGCGTACCTGTTGAACAACCGGCCGGCCGTTCTGCGCGAAATACCCCTGAAGGAAGGAACGGTTCCGGGGCTGACCCAATGGAAGGATGACGTTTATGGACCCGAACTCGCCAAATGCAGCAGAATCTATCCCCACCGGATCGACACCGTGGGATTCTTCATGGCCCGAGTGGATAAGCCCCACGGAGTGTGATCCGCACCTTTCCTACCTCGAGGAGCGGTTCGGCATCGACCCGTCGACGTTCCGGGAGTACCGCTGGTGGAGGAAGGAAGACGCCTGGGGCGTGGTGAGGGAAAACGAACGGTTGGACGACTTTGCGCCCCTGCGGGTGAGCGGCGTGGGGATGGTAGTGCTGCGCAGGGTGAGCCGCTACCTGAAACCCACCACCACCGCGGTGCAGCTGTTCGGCCGTTTCGCCCGCCGCAACACGGTGGACCTGGACGATGCTTCCCTGAAACTCCTGGCGGACGGAATTCCTCTCTGCCCGGCCCCCGCCGGTGTAAGCGACGACGGGTACGCGATCCTCACCTACCGGAGCGAGCCCCTGGGATGCGGACTGGCGGTGGATAACCGGCTGCTGAGCCAGCTTCCGCGCTGGCTGACCGGCCCCCTCACCGCTTCTCCGGGAGGGAATCCCCCGGCCCGGCGATAAAGCGACGCCACGGGTTGCGATTCCACGATGAAGGTATTACGTTCCCCACTGCGGAGGAGGAATATGAACAACGGCTTTCATTGGGAAAACATCACGCACGTACTGCTCGACCTGGACGGCACTTTGCTGGACCGGGATTTCGACGACCACTTCTGGCTGGAAACGGTACCGGGGGAATATGCGAAGAAGCAGGGAATTCCTCTGTCGAAAGCGCGCGAACGGTTGCTTGAGGTATACCACCGGGAAGCGGGGACGCTGAACTGGTTCGACATCGATTTTTGGGGATCTGAATTCGGACTGGACATCCGCGCCCTGCAGGAACGGGAAGGCGACAACATCCGGACGCTCCCCAATGCCGTCGCTTTTCTGCAATTCGTCAAAGGAATGGGGAAGCCGCTGCACCTGCTCACGGATGCCCATCCGGGAACGCTGGCCACGAAATTCAAATACGTACCGCTGGAAAAGTATTTCGATTCGGTGCTGAGCGCCTTCGACCTGGGATGCATCAAGCAGGAGCGGTGTTTCTGGGAGGAAGCCGCGTCGAGAATCGGATTCCACCCATCGACCAGCCTGTTCATCGACGACCGTCCCCAGGTTGCCCAATCGGCGCGGAAGTTCGGGGTCGGCTACGTTTTCATCAAGGCAGGGTCATGCGGCAGCCGTCCGCCCGAATACCACCCGGGTTTTTTCCCCGTGATCGATTTTCGCGAGATCATCGAGAACTGACGCACCGCCGCCTTGCCGCGAGCAAACGAAAAATTTTGCACCCGAACACCACCCTCGCTGAACGGGGTGCCCGGGTGCGAATAAACCAGTCCGTAAGGCGGACGATCGAAAACAACGGTGAATGGTCCGGTAAGAATGGCGAAAAACGCCCGACGGGAGCAACCGTTCCGAGCGGAAACTATTTCCTGCGCTGATGGCGCGTTCTTTTCAGCAATTTCCGATGCTTATGCTTGGACATCTTCTTGCGCCGTTTTTTGACTACGCTGCTCATTCTCCACCTCCTTTACCCCATGTCTAAGAATCCCTTAAATTAACTATCTCGAAAAAATTGTCAATGAAATTCTCACATGAAACCAATTGACAAACCATGGCTCCTTCAGAAGCAGTGAGTTGACACACTCGGGTGGTGTTGTTAAGCTTATCCCCACACCGCGCGCTAAACGACTTAAAAAAAGGAGCTCGAGCATGGCCGGGAATCTTATTCAGGTTACTGACGACAATTTCGAAACCGAAGTTCTGCAATCACCGCAGCCGTGTTTGGTGGATTTCTGGGCGGCATGGTGCGGACCCTGCAGGGCTATCGCTCCCGTCATCGAGGAGTTGGCAGGCCAATATTCCGGAACCGTGCGCATCGCGAAAATGAACGTGGACGAAAATCCCAAAACACCGGGCAAATACGGAATTCGCGCCATACCGACGCTCATCTTCTTCAAGAACGGAGACGTGGCGGAACAGATCACCGGCGCGGTTTCCAAGAGCCATATCGAGGAAGCACTGAAAAAAGTCATCTAACTGCCGGGGCCTCCTCATTGGAAAACAGAGTTTACGATCTGATCATTATCGGTGCGGGCCCGTGCGGTTTGACCGCCGGCCTCTACGCGGCCCGCAGCCGAATGGACTGTGTTCTGCTTGAAAAAATGTCGCCGGGCGGACAAGTGCTGAACACCGACTGCGTTGAGAACTGGCCCGGCATCGAAAGCATTTCCGGCTTCGACCTCATGGACCGGATGCGAGAGCATGCTGAGAAATTCGGACTGAGTATCGTCAACGGCGAGGTCGTCGACCTCGATCTGCGAGAACCGATAAAGAAAATCATCCTGAGCGACGGCGTGATACGCTGCCGCTCGCTCATCATTGCCACCGGCGCCAACCCCACCAAACTGAAGGTTCGGGGGGAGGAGGAGCTGATCGGCAAGGGGGTTTCCTATTGCGGGACCTGCGACGGACCCTTCTACCGCGACATGGTGGTAGCGGCCGTCGGCGGCGGTGATGCAGCGGTGGAGGAGGCGATTTTCCTCACCAAGTTCGCCCGGAAGGTGTATCTGATCCATCGGCGGGGCCAGCTCAGGGCCGCCAAGATCGCCCAGGAACGCGCCCTCGCCAACGAAAAGATCGAGGTGGTCTGGAATTCCGTGGTGAGCGGCATTGTCGGTACCGCCAAGGTGGACCGGATCGAGCTGAGGAACCTGAAAACCGAAACCGATTCGTCGCTGGATGTTGACGGCGTATTCGTGTTCGTGGGAGTAAAGCCCAACACGGAATTCGTGGGCCGGCACCTCGAACGGGATGCCGCCGGATTCATTAAGGTAAACCTGGAAATGGAGACGTCCGTGCCCGGAGTAATGGCCGCCGGCGATGTGATAATGAAAAAAATGCGCCAGATCTGCACCGCGGCCGGCGACGGGGCGACCGCCCTGGCCAGCGCCGAGCGGTACCTCGAAAGCCTGGAGGAACAAAAAGGATGACCCCCGTTTTCAGCCGTCTTCGATCCCCTCGACTGAAGCCCTGCCTGGGGCTCCTGCTGTTGATCCTCCTTTTCTCCTCGTGTGCGCTCTTCCACCACGAGAAAAGCCCATACACCGAAAACCGGCTCATGAGACAGGCAGTGGACGACTACAACAGCCGCGACTACAAGAAAGCCATCGAATCCTTCCAGGCGGTGAAGGATCAGTATCCTTTCAGCCCCTACGTTCCGCTGGCCGAATTGAAAATCGCCGATGCCAACTTCAATCTCGAAAAGTGGAACGAGGCCATCTACGCATACGAGGATTTCGTCAAGCTGCACCCCAACAACGAAGCGGTGCCGTACGCCGTCTACCAGACGGGAATGTGCTACTTCAAGCAGATGAGGACCATCGACCGCGATCAGGACATCGCCCGTAAGGCCGTGACGGAATTTCAGCGCGTCATCCGCATCTATCCCGATTCCACCTTCCGGGTCAAAGCGGAGAACCGGGTGGCTACCTGCATGCAGAATCTTGCGCTGCATGAACTCTACGTCGGGAGGTTCTACTTCCGAAGAGGCAACTACAAAGCGGCAAAACTCCGGTTCGAAGGCGTGGTAAAAAACTTCCCGGACCTCGGCCAGTACAACGAGGCGCTGGAATTTATCCGCCGGTGCGATCAGAAAATACAACAGAAGGAACTAAAACAGCCCAAGCAAAAGGGAGAAGCGTGATTTTCCGGTCGACCGTCCTCCGACCGTCTTTCCCCGTCTGAATCCCGGGCCCCGCTGCCGCTCACTTCTCCGGCGGGACCGTTACCAAGGAGTCGGCCATGTCACGAATCGGTCTCGTTGGAGGCACGGTGTTCTACGGCCAGGAGTGGTTCGCCGAGGCGGAACAGCATACCGTGGTCACCAAATTCGGCGAAGCGCTCCTGTTGGTGTCCGACGACATCGTTTTCATCCCCCGTCACGGTCTTCATGAAGACCGCTACGTCATGCCTCATCGCATCGCCCATGCCGCCAACTTCACGGCCCTCAGGGAGTGGGGAGTGGACCGGGTGGTCGGCATCAACTCCTGCGGGAGCCTGAAGCTGAACCTGAAACCGGGAACCATCGCCGTACCCGAGGACTTCATTTCTTTTTTCAACATCCCCTCCATTTACCAGGATCGTCCGGGACACATCGCCCCGGTCCTCGACGCCGTCCTGCGCCGGGACCTGGTCGCGGCGGCCCGCGATGCGGGCGTGGACGTGCACAACGGAGGGGTGTACTGGCAGAATTCGGGGCCGCGTCTGGAAACCAAGGCCGAAATCCGCATGATGAGCGGATTCGCCGACATGGTGGGCATGACGTTGGGGAGCGAAGCCGCCGTGGCCTGCGAACTGGACATGGCCTACGCGTCACTCTGCTCTCTGGACAACTACGGCCACGGACTGGTCGACGAACCGCTTACGGAATATCAGATCCGCCAAGGCGCGGCATCGAGCGCCCGCACCATGATACGCATCATCAAGGGATTCCTGAACGGCTAGCCATCGTTTCCCGGACGCCGTCGGGTGGTTCCTTTCATTCCCGCCGCACAAGAAGGGCGCTGCCCGCCCGCTCTCCTACTTGAGGGGCACCGAAAGGACGTTCTCCTTGAGCACCCGGTAGCGGTAGGCGTGCAGCAGGTCGTCCTTCTTCAGTATTCCCACCACCCGCAGGTGACGGCGCGGATCGGTGATCGGCAGAAAACTGATGTGGTGTCGCTCGAACAGATGGAGCGCCTTCTCAAGATTCTCGTCGGCCGGAAGCGATTGGACGTTGCGGGTCATGATGTCGGCGGCGACGATCACTCCGTCCAGTTCCGCGAAGGCGTCCAGGGAGGGCTTGAGGTCGCTCAGGGAGAGGACGCCGGCAAGCTCGTTCCGGTCATCGAGCACCACGAAGTGGGGATAGACCGTTTCGATGGCGTACCGGATGATTTCCGCCAGCGGAGACGATTCCCTGAGCGTGGCGAATTCGGTACTCATGTATTCCTCCGCCCTGAGGGAACGGAGCATGCTGACGTCGTGTCCGCGCACGATGTTGAGCCCCTGCCGGATCATTTTCATCTCATACACCGAATACCCGGAGAGAAGCTTTACCACCACGGTGCTGGCGATACACGCAACCATGAGGGGAAGAACGACTTCATAGGCGTCCGTGAGTTCAAAAACGGTGATGATGGCCGTGATGGGGGCAAGGGTGGTGCCGGCTACAATGGCCCCCATGCCCGCCAGTGCATAGTTGGCGGGGACTAGGGCGACGCCGGGAAAGACGGTGTTGGCGGCAAGCGCCAGGGCCGCTCCCAGCGTGGAACCCATCACCAGCGACGGCGCGAAAATGCCTCCGCTCATGCCCGATCCCAGGCAGAGACAGGTGGCCACCAGCTTGGCCGCCATGAGAGTGGCCGCCGTTCCGAGCGCCAGGCTTCCGGCCGTCGCCATGTTCAGGGTTTCGTATCCCACGCCCATGATCTGGGGAATCTTGAGCCCCAGCACCCCTAACAACAGTCCGCCGATCCCCGGCTTTACCCACTCGGGGATGGAAAGAGAACGGAACAGGGTGTCCGTTCCGTAGATGAGACGGATAAACAACACCGAGACGAGGCCGCTTGCCACGCCCAGCACCAGGTAGAAAATCATTTCCCAGTAATGAATGAGGTGAAACGCGACCACGGCGATGTACGGCAGGTCCCCCCAGAACACGTGCGAGACGACCGAACCGATGACCGCGGCCACCACGATGTGGCCCAGGTAGACCACCTCCAGGTCCATGAGGATGACTTCTACGGCGAACATGGTGCCCGCGATGGGCGCGTTGAAAGTGGCGGCGATTCCGGCAGCGGCTCCGCAGGCCACGCACATGCGGCGCAGTTCCGTGTGAAGACGGAAGAGCTGGGCCAGCGAGGATCCCACCGACGCCCCGATCTGCACGATGGGACCTTCCCGCCCTACCGATGCGCCGCTGCCGATGAGCATGCCGGTGACCAACGCCTTGAGGAAGGTGACGCGATGGCGAATAATGCTGTCCTTGGCGGCCACCGCCACGATAACTTCGGGCACGCCGGGACCGCGTAGTTCCTGGGCGAGACGGGTAATGACGAGTCCTGCCGCCAGCCCTCCGGCCACGGGGATCGAAACGGTCATCCACCAGGGGGACCGGGAAACCTGCTGGATGAAATTCGTGCCGGAAAGCCAGAACAGTCGCTGAAACAATTCGATGAGCGTCCGGAAGCCCACTGCTCCCAGCCCGGCCAGCAGCCCTATGACGGCGGAAAAGAGGAAAAAGGTGAGGGAGGTGGGATTCAGCCGTTTCATTAGTGCAGTCGACTCCGCTGGAACTCCGGCACAGGTGACTCTGGGCCGCGGCAGCCACGTTCCATGATGCCGCGGGCGACGTTAACCCCGGGCGAACAGGACGGTTGAATTTTTCTATTGTACTGCTTGTCGGAACGATCGTACAGAAACAAATGCAAAGGGATCGTTCCGGCGGCGCGGGGTATCCTTTCGGCCTGCGGCGAACAAGGTGCATACCGGGACGCGAAGCGGCCGAAGGCTCGCCGCCCACCCGCCAGAAGGGGAATTGGATGTCTCATTTCATCGAAGTTTTTCAGAACGCCGGCCTTTCGGAAGTGCTCCCGGCGGTGATTTTCATCGCGACGGTGGTCGCGCTTGCTGCGGTACTCCTGCTGCGGAGAAAGGTGGCGACCGGCCAGGCGGAGCTGCGGGGACTGATGGAGTCCCTGGAGCGGGGGCAGGAGCGGATCGAACGCTCCGTGCGCGAAGAGGTGGCTCGATTTCGGGAAGAAACAGCCGCGGGGGCTGCCCGTTCCCGCGAGGAATCGGCCGCCGCACTCAAAAACTACGAGGATTCCCAGCACAAACGACTGGTGGGCATCGCGCACCTCCAGAAAGGCCAACTGGACAGCTTCGCTGCAAACCTCCTGGCGCTCACCCGGACCAACGAACGAAAACTGGAAGAGCTGAGAACCACGGTGGAGGCAAAGCTGAAGCACATCCAGGACGATAACGCCGCGCGGCTCGAACAGATGCGCGCCACGGTAGACGAGAAGCTGCAGGGAACGCTGGAAAAGCGGCTCGGAGAGTCCTTCCGGCAGGTTTCCGAGCGGCTCGAACAGGTGCACAAGGGGCTGGGGGAAATGCAGGCGCTGGCCAGCGGCGTGGGAGACCTCAAGCGGGTGCTGGCCAATGTGAAGATCAGGGGAACGTGGGGGGAAATCCAGCTCGAATCGCTGCTGGAGCAGATACTGTCTCCCGACCAGTACGACCGCAACGTGAAGACGAACCCGGCAAGCGGTGAAGTGGTGGAATTTGCGATCCGTCTGCCGGGCAGGGACGGCGACGTCCGGGAGATCGTCTGGCTGCCCATCGACGCCAAGTTCCCCATGGAGGATTATCAGCGGCTGCTGGAAGCACAGGAAAACGGCGACGCGCAGGCCGCGGACGCAGCGGCGAAAATGCTCTCCACGCGGATAAAGGGCTGCGCCAAACAGATTTGCGACAAGTACTTGTGCCCCCCCGGGACCACCGACTTCGGCATCATGTTCCTGCCCATCGAAGGCCTCTACGCGGAAGTCGTGCGGAAGTCCGAACTGCTGGAGTCGCTTCAGCGCGAGTATCGGGTGGTCGTGGCCGGACCCACTACCCTCGCCGCCCTGCTGAACAGTCTGCAAATGGGCTTCCGGACGCTGGCCATTCAGAAACGATCCGGAGAAGTATGGAAGCTGCTGGGGGCGGTCAAGACCGAATTCGGCAAGTTCGGGACCGTCCTGGACAACGTCAAGAAGAAGCTCGACCAGGCATCCAACACCATGGAGGAAGCCTCACGGCGGTCCAGGGCCATCGAACGCAAGCTTCGCACGGTTCAGGAGCTGCCCGCGGAGGAATCCCCCGGGTTGTTGGAAGAGGAAAACGGCGATGAGGGGCAGGAAGCGGAATAAGGGGGACGGGAACCCCCTTCCGAAGAAGCAGCTCCCCGTCCCTTGAGCACATCTCGTTTAGCCGTTCCGCCGTCCGCCGGTCCATTCCGCGGCCGGCTTTGAGACGAACCCCGGCTTGCGCGGGTTAGTCCTCGAAGGCGGTCGAAGTCTGGGCTGCACCGACCACCGACCACTTTATGATGGCGAACATCACGCCGATGGGATTGGTATCGTCGCTCGGATTCACCACCCGGATGGCTCCATCCGTGAATCCCGAAGGTGCATAACTCTGCACATTGTAGATGTTCAGTTTGGTGTGCGCAGCCGGCAATGAAATGCCCGGCTGTACCGTGCCGTCCGCGGTGATCATGGAGGCACTGTATTGGGTGGGCGCATCGACCGCCGTGAAGATGATCAGCGTGGTGGAGGGGTCTCCCGACGGGCTGATCAGGAACCGGTTGACGAGAAGCTGATGATTGGGCGTATACGCACCGTTCACCAGGAAGACCAGCGGTCCCACGGGAGGTGCAAGCAGATCGATCGATGTGTTCTGGAAATCCGTGGGATCCACGGGAACGACGGGAATAACCGCAGCATCGTTGTTGGCGAGGTCGATGAGGAAGCAGCTGGCCGCCACGTTCTGCCCCGTCTCGCCGGGAGTTTGTGTCCCGTCGTTGTCCCAGGTGATCAGTATCCAGCCGGTCTGGTTCAGCACCGTGCTGCCGCCGCTTCCGCCAAGCGATATGCCGTACTGCTGCTTTCCC
The DNA here is from genome assembly GCA_963826125.1 of uncultured delta proteobacterium. Classification (GTDB taxonomy): domain Bacteria; phylum Desulfobacterota; class Desulfarculia; order JACQYL01; family CAWGVV01; genus CAWGVV01. The sequence goes on from CAWGVV010000002.1 coordinate 1,889,954, forward strand.
GCCTGTACCGGTATGGACCGACTGAGCAGCGGCGCACCATCCGCGTTGAAGAACGACCAGTAGATGGCTCCGCCCAGGGAGGGATCGGAAATCTGCACACCTATCGATGTGTCCACTCCGGCGCCGTCCGAAAAAGCGTACGGCACCACACATGCCTTCTCGTAAAACGATGTAACGAGCGCCGGTGCGGGAGCCGCTATGAACACCGTCATAAGCAACCCGACCAGCACTGCAAACAGCTTCTTCCCGTCCATGATCAATCTCCTTTTCCAATCAGATAATTCCTCGGCGTCATCGAACCCCGCCCGGCCAGGCCCGACCGGGAAGGAGCTTCCCTTGCGACAGTGGATGTAAAGATGAGCAGCGAACGGTTTTCGTTTCCAAAGGACATCCGACCGCACGAAGAAGACGCCACCTCGGAAAATTCTATCAGCCCCCCATGCCCGCCGCCAGTGTCCGCCGTTCTTTTCTCGGCGCACCGGCGAAAGGTCGGGACGTTCCCCGAAGGCAAACCATACGAAAAGCGACGCCCCTTCTTCCGCCGTTTGCCGCGTCCGACGGGCGGTTCCGCGTTTAGAACGAAAACATAATGCAGGTCTAACTTTTCATTAACAAAGCAAATACCCCTGTAACAGGAAAGGCGGACAAATGCGATCGCTCCCCCCCTCGCGTGGAGGAACCGGCGGAGGTAGAATGAGAGAGAGTGCGGGAGCGGATCCGCGGCTGTGAAAAGCCGATAATTCCTAAACGTTACAAAAAAGGAGGAGGTCAAATGACGTTGTTCTCGAAAGTACTCAAATCGGTGGCGGTTGGTGCGGCCGGACTTCTGCTCATGGGCGGAAGCGTTATGGCCGCTGAAATCACCGGCGCCGGCGCTACGTTTCCCTATCCCGTGTATGCCAAGTGGGCGGAAGCGTACAAAGCGAAAACGGGCGTTGCGCTCAATTATCAGTCCATCGGGTCCGGCGGCGGAATCAAGCAGATAACCGCCAAAACCGTCGATTTCGGAGCGTCGGACATGCCCCTGAAGGCTGAAGACCTTTCCAAGAACGGCATGGTTCAGTGGCCAATGATCATGGGCGGTGTGGTGCCCGTGATCAACGTCGAGGGAATCAAGGCCGGCGACATGAAGCTCTCCGGTTCCCTGCTGGCCGACATTTTTATCGGAAAAGTAAAAACCTGGAACGACCCCGCCATTGCCAAACTCAACCCCGGATTGAAGCTTCCCTCGCAGGCCATCGCCGTGGTACACCGTTCCGACGGCTCCGGCACCACCTTCCTCTTCACCAACTACCTTTCCAAGGTGAGCAAGGAATGGGCGGACAAAGTGGGCTGCAATACCTCGGTGGAATGGCCGGTGGGCCTCGGCGGCAAGGGGAATGAAGGCGTGGCGAACTTTACCGCCCAAACTCCCGCTTCCATCGGATACGTCGAATACGCTTATGCGTTGCAAAACAAGCTGGCGTACTGCATGATGCAAAATCATGACGGCACCTTCGTAAAACCCGAAAGCAAGACCTTTCAGTCGGCTGCGGCCAATGCCGATTGGGCCAAGGCCCCCGGCTTCTACCTCGTGCTGACCGATCAACCGGGCAAAGAGAGCTGGCCGATCACCGGCGCGAGCTTCATCCTGATGCACAAAACCCAGGAGCATCCCGACCGTGCGGCGGAAGTCCTGAAGTTCTTCAAGTGGTCCTATGCCAACGGCGCCAAGATAGCGGAGGAACTCGACTATGTTCCCATGCCCGAGAGCGTGGTAAAAATGGTGGAAGGCATGTGGAGCAAGGAAATCAAAGGCGCCGACGGGAAAGTCGTCAGCTTTAAATAAGGAAGGTTTTCAGTGAAAGACTGTCGGGCGGGCAACCGCCCGATGGTGTTCATTGGACGAGTGGAATGGACGAAGCTCGCGCTCATAACGACCTGCATGCGACACCGGGGCTGCCGACTCTGAAGCATGCGGGAGAAGACACTCCCCCGCGGGGACCGCGCGGAGCACGGTTTGAGACGGCTTTCGTCTGGATCACGCGGGCCTCGGCCGTCGTGATTCTGCTCGTCTTGGTCGGCATTTTCGTCGTTCTCCTGGTCGACAGCCTGCCCGCGTTGCGCAAATTCGGCCTGGCCTTTCTCGTCACCAGTTCCTGGAATCCGGTTACCGAACAATTCGGATCGCTAGCCCCGGTCTGCGGAACGCTCATCAGCTCCCTGCTCGCCATGGTGATCGGCGTGCCCCTGGCGTTCGGCGTGGCGCTCTTCCTCAACGAACTCTGTCCCTATCGATTGCGCTCCATGCTCACGGTAACGGTGGAGCTGCTGGCCGCCATCCCCAGCATCATCTACGGCATGTGGGGCCTTTTCGTGTTCGCGCCGTTCATGGCCAAACACGTGCAGCCGCTGCTTATCGACTGGCTCGGGCCTATCCCCGTTATCGGCCGGCTTTTCCAGGGCCCTCCCTACGGCATCGGCATGCTGACCGCCGGGCTGATCCTGGGAATCATGGTTTTGCCGTTCATCGCGTCGATCAGCCGTCAGGTGTTCGCGACGGTCCCGCCCGTGCTGCGCGAAGCCGCTTACGGTATGGGAGCCAACACCTGGGAAGTGTGCATCCGTGTCCTCATCCCCTACACCCGGACCGGACTGCTCGGCGGGGTGATGCTCGGACTGGGCCGCGCCCTCGGGGAAACCATGGCGGTGACCTTCGTCATCGGTAACGCCCATCGAATTTCTTCTTCGCTCCTAGCTCCGGGAACCACCATCTCGGCCACTCTGGCCAACGAGTTCACGGAAGCGGTCGGCGACATGTATCTCTCGTCGCTCCTGGCTCTGGGGTTGATCCTTTTCATACTCACCTTTGCCGTTCTGTTCCTGGCCCGTTACATCCTGCGCACGGTGAGCCGCGAGGCGTCCATATGAAACCCGATCCCCGCCTCATGCTGCGCCGCAGGATGACGAACCGGGTGATGACCGGACTTTTTTTCGTTGCCACCATCATCGCGGTGGGAGCGCTGGCGATCATCCTCTGGAAACTGTTGCAATCGGGATTATCTTCGATTTCACTCAAGACGTTCACCGAGAGCACTCCCACGCCAGGGGGAAAGGGCGGCCTGCTCAACCCGATCCTGGGCAGCGCGGCGATGACGATCGTTGGTATCGCCGCAGCCACGCCCATCGGCGTGCTGGCGGGAACGTATCTGGCCGAATACGGCGGTAATTCGCGTCTGGGCTGCGTCGTGAGGTTCCTCAACGACACCCTGCTCAGCGCCCCTTCCATCATTATCGGCCTGTTCATTTATGGCATCATGGTGTTGCCCGCGGGTCATTTTTCGGGTTGGGCGGGAGCCGCTTCACTCGGCGTGATCGCTCTCCCGGTGATCGTGCGCACCACCGAAGACATGATGCGCCTTCTTCCCGGGTCGCTGCGCGAGTCCGCGGTGGCCATGGGGTGCCCCTACTGGCGAATGATCGTCAGCATCGAATGGAGGGCCGCCAAACCGGGCATACTCACCGGTATTCTGCTTGCGGTGGCCCGCATCAGCGGGGAGACCGCTCCGCTGCTGTTCACTTCGTTGAACAACCAGTTTCTGACCACAAACATGAATACGCCGATCGCCAGCCTTCCGGTGGTGATCTTCCAATTCGCCATGAGTCCGTACAAAGACTGGCAGGCGCTGGCCTGGGCGGGAGCCCTGGTGATAACGGTCAGCGTCCTTGCCCTCAACATTTTCGCGCGCAGCGTCGTCTCCCGAGGTCCTCGGCAATGAACACCGGTGAAAACCTTCAGACAAAAATCGAAATCCGCAACCTCAGTTTCTACTATAACGGAGTGCAAGCGCTGAAAAACATCAACATGGACGTGTTCGACCGCCGAGTCACTTCCCTGATCGGCCCGTCGGGATGCGGCAAATCGACGCTACTGCGGGTGCTCAATCGGATATACGACCTTTACCCCGGCCAGCGGGCCGAGGGAAAGGTGATGGTCGACGGCACGGATATCGTCAACTGGCAGGGCGATCTCGCATTCCTGCGCGCCAGGGTAGGCATGGTGTTTCAGCGGCCGACGCCATTCCCCATGTCGATTTACGAAAACATCGCGTTTCCGCTCCGACTGTACAAGAAGCATTCCCGGGACGAAACGGACATGCTGGTCGAGAGCGCCCTGAAAAGGGCCGCTCTGTGGGATGAAGTAAAGAACAGCCTGCAGAAGAGCGGCCTCAGCCTTTCGGGCGGCCAGCAGCAACGGCTGTGCATCGCACGCGCCATCGCCATCCAGCCGGAAATCCTGCTGCTCGACGAGCCCGCTTCGGCCCTCGATCCCATCTCGTCGGCCCAGATTGAGGAATTGGTCGTCGAACTGCGAGAGGATTTCTGCGTGGTCATCGTGACGCACAACCTGCAGCAGGCTTCGCGCATCGGCGACTACACGGGATTCATGTATCTGGGGGAACTGATCGAATTCGCGGAAACCGAAACCATCTTCATGAATCCGCGCCACAAACGCACGCAGAACTACGTTACCGGCCGTTTCGGCTAGCATCGGAAGGAAGTCTGTCGATCGCGACCGGCGCCGGAGGGGCATGTTGCTACGTGTCCCCTCCCTTACCATCTCAATTGGCCCTGCCGAAGAAAAGCTCGCCTCCGGAACCGCCTGTCACTCACACCAATGCCGATGCTTTCCGGTATTCCCGGCCGCTGGGAAATGAGTGATGATTGTCAATTATAAATCAATGCTTCGGGCGACGGCCGGAACTCCCGCGCGGCCCCGAGCTTTCTCTCTCGCTTCGCTTCGTTCGAGATGACGGGCCGCTTGCTCCCGGCATAGGAAACGTACGCTCAGCCCGCGAGCCACCGGTCAGGTTTCCGCTCACCCCACTATGGCTTGCGCAGGGCCCGGCAGGTATTGAGCACCGGTCTACCGTTGATCTCCAGGAAACCGGTCTTCCCCCGGAACCGAAGGCTGGCGCGGGAACCGACGTACTGGAGGGCCGGATCGGAAGCGACGCGTGAGAGCCGGTAGGTTTTGGAGCCCAGAATGAGGATCGCTCTGCTGCCATCGCCCGAGTACACCAAGTCGAACCCTCGGCCTCCCTCGCATCGATACGTCACCTGCTTACCCTCGTCGCCGGCTTCCGCTTTAAAAGCCGCAGGGATTATAACCGCCAGGCAGCCAATGATCGCAACCACCGCGATACCTTTCCGCATGGGACCTCCGTCGTGCTTCTTCCGGGAGCGGGAGGTGGCCGTGCGGCCCATCGCTCGCTCCCCGCCGTAGTTCGGGGCGCGAAGGAGACCCGCCGGCCTTGTCCTCGCGCCGAAACATCAATCGAGAACTTCGCTGATGAGCCGTACCGGTTTCACATTGGTGAAATTGGGGATGTCCCCGCGCAGAACGGACCCCGCCGCGGCGATGCTGCGATCGTATCCGTCGGCCGAGTCGAAATAGAGGTTCCCGACGCAGAGGTAGGGCGCTGGTTCGTTTCCGCCGCCGGTCAGCCCTTTGTCCACTTCCCACTTTATCAGGCCGAAGGGGCTGAAATGCTTTTTCACCAAGTCCATGTGTTTGGTGCGATAATATTCGTGATCGAAATGAGCGCCTTTTTCGTTGGGATACATAATACTCGCCTTAAACATGCCTGTTCTCCTCTCCCGATTAATGATCCGCGCGCGACCCCACGGGCCGGCAAATTTGGGCCATTATAAAGGAACCTGACTCATTCGGGAAAAGAAAAGAAGCGATGCACGCGGAAAATGGCGAAACGAGTACGCTGGAGGACGTCTGCGGATTGGAGTTCAATCGATAAGGAAAGCGGTCTTCACCTCATGGAAATAGCTGCCGTACCCCTCATTCCCGAGGGGTACGGCCCGGAATTGATCCCTCAATCAAGCTCACTTCATCCGCTTATAGACCGTGTAGGAAGCGACGCGCGATTTGGTGCCGGCTTCCAGGTAAATCATCTCCATCTCATCCGGTGAAAGCAGGGTACCAATGTAGTAGCCGTCATGATCCGACATGTAGATACTTTTATTGTCCGGCTTCATCACGCCCAAAATCTGCTCGCTTCCCTTTTTGCTTTTCTTGACGCCATGGAACAGCATATCCTCTTGCTGGTCTATCCGGAGGGTAAACTCCACGGAGGTGAATACGGGTTTCTCCGTTGGCTCCCTGTGCCCCAATTTGCCTACGGCCACCGAGTGTGACTTACCTTGCCAGGTACCCTTGAGGTCCGGCACCGCGTCGGCGGCAAAGGAAGAACACACGCCGATAAGAAATAAACTCAACAGTGAAAGGACGAAAACCATTGTTCCCTTGGTGAATATCGTTTTCTTCGTACGTGCTTCCTTCATGAGCAATTCCTTTGTGGTTGTAGGTTTTTTTAAGGTACCCCCGTCAAACCATAGTGAGGGGGCCGACCGCTCTCCTCAGACGAACCTCTTTAAATGATACCACCTGTTCGAAAAATGTTCCGCAGTCGGGAATTTTATTTCTGAAACAACGCGTCGCACACTGCCGGTTTTCTCTTTAGTCCATTCCGGGTGCATAATCGGGACGGGCGGAACCGTTCCCTTTTCCGCCGCTCATGCGAGAGGAAGCAGTAACTTCACGGATCGGGAGCTGTGGACGGTTACGCGTCCATAGTCCCCATCGTTGGGAACGGACAGTTCCTTTCCTTCCCCATTGCGGCCGCCTACCATAGCTGAGAGGACGAAGGCAACCCCCTTGAGCTGTTCGGCCTGGGCGCTCAATTCCTCGGAAGCGGCAGCGGATTCTTCCGCCGAGGCGGCGTTTTGCTGGACAACCTTGTCCATTTCGCACACCGCCCGATTGATCTGTTCGATTCCCTGCGACTGCTCCGCGGACGCAGCCGTTATCTCGCCGATCAATTCACTCATTTTACCGACGCTCGTCGCGACCCGGGAAAAATCGGCGTTGGTCGTTTGCACCAACCCGGAGCCCTCTTCGATCTTCACCATCGTGCCCTCGATGAGGCTCGCGGTATTCTTCGCCGCATCGGCCGCTCTCAGTGCCAAGTTCCTGACTTCGTTCGCAACGACGGCGAATCCCGCGCCCGCTTCGCCCGCCCGTGCCGCTTCAACCGCCGCGTTGAGAGCCAGCAGGTTTGTCTGGAACGCTATTTCATCCACCGTCTTGATTACCTTGGAGGTCTCCTCACTGGCCTTGGTGATGTGGTTCATGGAGGTGGTCAGCCGGGCCATGGATTGATCCGCCGTGGACATTATTTTGGACGTGGCGGCCATGAGCTGATCGGCATGGGTCGCGTTTTCCGCGTTCTGCCGGGTCATGGCGGCCATTTCTTCCAGGGAGGAGGACGTCTCTTCAATGGACGCCGCCTGTTCGGACGTCCCCTGCGCCAGTTGTTGGCTGGCCGAAGAAACCTGGCCCGCCGAGACGGAAACCTGTCCGGCTCCCGTGTTCAGCGTGGCGATGATGTTCTTCAGGAGGCGGGTAATTCCCCGTATGACGACAATGCAGCTCAGCGTGCCGAGAAGGACGGAGACAACCATGAGGATGGACGCGGTTCGTTTGGCCCGGTTCGCCAGTCTTCGGATTTCGTTTTCCGTTGCAGCCATCTTCTTGCTGCTCTCGCTGGAGAAATCCTTTGTGGCCTGTTCCAGAGCGTGGATGACGTCCTTATGGCTGCTGATTGCCGTGTTGGCCTCCTGGGGCGTTTTTATCTTTCCTTCCCGGATTCGATCGAGAACCTCCTGAAAGCCCTTTTCATAGCTGACCAGGCTGGCCTTCATGACCCCGACGTTCTTTTTGTCCTGATCGAGAGTGGCCGCCTCTTCCACGTCGTTCAGACGCGCAATGAGGTGTTCCTTCTCCTTCTTCCACGACTCCAGGTACTTTGCCACGGTCTCCTTCGAGTCGATGTTCAGAAAGATGTCCTTCTCGAATCTCCTCAAGCCGAGCACGTCGGCCCGGGCCCTCAGGGAATATTCGAGAACGGCGGCGTCCGTCTTCAACAGGTTCCTGAACGCGGCAATGGAACCTTCGGAAATGGATTCGGCGCTGTAGTATCCCGTCACTCCCATGGCAATCGAAAGAACCAGCAGAATGCCGAAACCGAGGACCAATCGTTTGCCTACCGTCAACCTGGAAACCTTCATCTCTCTACTCCTTGCCCAGCAAAACGCCGTGCTTCCCGCAGGGGGGTATGTCGTACGGAGCCGCCGTCGGCGCCGGTTCGCCACGTGTTATTTATTCGGCCATATGCGGTTGGAACTTGAGTCTTATTTGTTCGCTGAATTTATTTTAAGCGCAAGATAGGTGAAATAAACGCCATTATGGAAAGATAAATATTTTATATCGTTTTTTGTATTGTGAAAAACAGGGAGGGATGATGTGGTAAACCGTATTTCACCCGAAAATGAACTAGTGTTTTTGAGGGAAGACGGCGGTGTTTCCTTCGCGTTTCTCCGAAGAATGCATAGGATGGCGGTCTCACACGGGAAAACCGCATGCCCGCTTTGGCCGCCGATGAAGCGCCGACGTGGGACTTCAGTGGTGGGCATTCAAACAGAGACACCCATGAAATGATGTGGAAAATGAAAGTCCCCTTTGAAAAAAAGGGTGATTCAGGGGGATTTTCTTCAAAACCTCGCAAAAAATCCTCCCCCCGTGCCGCCCTCTCTCGTTTGAGGAGGGCGCACGGGGGGAGTGGGAACGCAGTCGGCTCATCCGGGAGTTCGCCGCCTGCGAAAATCCTGTGCTGTTATGGCTGAAGCAACGCTACTCTTCTTCCTCTTCGTCCAGCGCAACGCCGAACCGATCGAACTGCTCGTCGCGTTTGGCGTGGGCTTCTTCCACTTCCTCGTCGGACCAGGGTTCCACCACCAGGGATTCGGCCACCAGTTCCCAGAGATACATGGTTTCGATGCCCAGGTTGTATTCCTTGGTGAGGCTCTTCATGATCTGGTCCCGGCAGTTGTGGCACGGGGTGACCACCAGTTCCGCCCCGGTGTTCTTGATCTGCTCGGCCTTGATGCGGCCGTAGAAGATCCGTTCTTCTTCGTAGGGCATGGCCCAGGAGCCGCCGCCCGCTCCGCAGCAGAACTGTTCGGTGCGGTTGGGGTACATCTCCACCCAGTTTTCCACGCATTGGGAAAGGACCCAGCGGGGCTCTTCGAAGTAGCCGTGGCCGAAAGTCTTCAGCGACTTGCGGCCGTAGTTGCACGGGTCGTGGTAGGTGGCGAGCGCTTCGTGCGCCGACTTGTCCACCTTGATGCGGCCGGTTTCCAGGTACATCTTGAGGACATCGTGGATGCTCCAGATTTTGAAACTCTTCATCTCTTCCTTGTACCACTTTTCGAGACCAAGCCTGGTCGCGTAGTAGGCGTGGCCTCACTCGGGGAGGATGAGATTCGGTATCTTGAGCCGCTGCATGTGCTCCACGATGCGGCCGACGAGTGTCTTCATTGACTCGTCGTCGCCGGAAAAGAGCGCCCAGTTGACGCCTTCCCATTTGCTGGGGGTAACGGTCCAGCTTTCCTTGGCGGCATAGAAAATCTTCCACCAGAATTTCATGTCGTCCGGTTCGCCGAAGGGTTCCTTTGAATTGATGGTCAACAGGAAATTGGCGCCTTCCTGTTCCACGGGCACGTAGAAGCCGGGGAACCCCTCGTCTTCCATTTCCTTGCCCATGTCGGCCAGCAGGAAGAGGAAGTCTTCTTCGGGGATGCCCAGGTTGTTGCCGCGTTCCAGGTCCATGACCACGCCCTTGTGGATGGGGCCCGGCACCTTGGCGCGATCCCGCAATCCGCGCGCGCTGCGCAGGAGCTTCAGAATGGGCACGTCCATGGGGCAGGCTTCCTCGCAGCGGCCGCACAGGGTGCACAGCCAGGGGAAACGCGATTCCACCAGTTGTTTGCCGAGGCCGTAGGCAATCATGCGGATGGCCTTGCGCGGGTCCATCCCGTCCACCCCGGCCACGGGGCAGCGGGACGAACAGGTGCTGCACGCGTAGCAGGCGTGTTCCAGGTTGAGCCCTTCGGGAATCCCGGCGGCCAGATTCAGGTCAAGCATAGTATCCTCCGTTCTTGCGGAGAACCGGCCCCGCGGGGCCGGGTTGTCAGGCGATTCGTTTGAAGCGCAGGGAGGTGCGGATGGGGTTTTCTCCCAACCGGAGCAACAGCGCTTCGAACTGCTTTGTGGAGCGGACGAATTCGGAACTCATCCCCGCGGCGAAGCCCCCGAAAACGATTCTCTCCTCTTCCAGGCCGCTTTCGGAAAGGTAGTCCTTCAATTCGTCGATGCGCATGGAGGCCGCAGTGTTCCCATGGTAGGACTTGCAGCTCTGGGGATGGCAAGCCATGACCATCACGCCGTCGGCGCCGTCCTTGAAGGCGGTCAGCACGTAATCCATGTCCACCTTTCCGGCGCAGGGCACTTCGATGATTTCAAGGCCCATGGGCAGGGAAAGTTTGCGCAGCGACGCCAGGTGCGCCGCTTCCGCCGCGGAGTTCCGGCAGCAGAAAGCCACGATGGAGGGGACGAAGGACCCTCCGGCGGCGGGTTTGATTCCCGCGGTGGCCGCTTTCAGTTGTGACCGCATCTGCGTGTCGTTGAAGTTGTGGATCTGAATGGCGTCCATGGGGCATTCGGCAGCACACACGCCGCACGCCTGGCAATCGGGTTCGGAAAATACCGGTCGGCGGTTGACCACCGAAATGGCGCCGTGGGGACATACGCGGTAGCAGGTGAGGCAGATGGTGCATTTCTTCCGGTCCAGCTTCACCCGATCCGCGGCAGTGGGCCGAACGGTGTTTTCCAGCAGTTCGTGGAGGGAAAGGGCCGCTTCCCGGGCTTCCTGCAGGTTTTCCAGGAGCGGCAGCGGGCCCTTGGCGGGACCCACGGCCAAAATGCCCGTGCGGTTGGTGAAGATGGGCTGCCCGTACACGCTGCCGGCCCGGTAAAAGCCGTTGCCGGCGGACGCCACCTTCATGAGCGTTTGCAGCCGGCCCGCTTCCCGGCGCGGGATTGCTTCTTCTTCCAGCACGATGATGTCCGCTGGAAGGGTGATTTCTTCCCCCAGCACATCGTCGTAGACGCGAACGTTCAGTTTGTCGCCGGCCGCCGTCACAGTGGGACCCGCGCTCTGCGTCTTTATGACCACCGCTCCGAGCTTCCGCGCCTTCTGGGCCAGGGCTTCCAGGCCGGTGTCGGCCACCTTGTAGTTATCGAGGATAACGAGGGGCTTCAGGCCGGTCTTTTCAGCGGTTTTTACGGCCGCCTGGAAGATTCTCCGCTGGGAGAGAGGAGTCGATTGATGGGTAAAACCCACCAGGAACACGGCCCATCCTCCGGTTCTGCCGGACGCGCCTGTCAGCTTGGATGCGTATTCGACCGACTGGATCCTGGATTCGAAATCGGACAACGGGATCACCCGTTCGGAAGCGGACAGTCCCCACGGTTCGAGGTGCGCCGTCCAGCGCAGTTCGGGGGCCAGGATGACGCCTCCGATGGTGGACGTGGTAATAACGTCGTTGGGGTCTTTCACCGTCACCCGGTAGCCGCCCGCCTTGCCGTCGAAATCGACGATCTGGCTGGAAAGCATGACCGAGACGTTTTCCTTGGCCGTGAGGTCGGAACGGATTTTTTCCAGCAAGGAGGCCGTATCGGACGTGTAGCCGTCCGAATCGCGGTTTTCGCCCATCCGGTTCTGATTGCAGACGAGCATCACGCGGTGGCCGAGGTCGGCCAGTTCCGCGGCAGCCTTCATGGCCGTCCAGCCGTTGCCGACCACCAGGGTGGAGGTGGCGACGTCTTTCTGTTCGGTATGCAGTTCGTCCAGATTGAGGAGTTTCTCCAGGGCCACACGAATCGACTGGGCGCCTTTCCGTTCGATCAGCTCCCGCTTGCCTTCCCGCGTGGGCAATTCGCGGATGTTCACCACGGCCAAGGTGTCCGCTTCCATCCCGGCGGTACTCATGATCTCTTCCACCGGCTTGCGCAACTTGGACAGGTCGCAGGCGGCCAGCACGAAGCTGTCCAGCTTGTTTTCGCGGATGGATTCCCGGAGGACCGAGAGCCCCTCCTCGGTGCAGATCTTCCCGATTTCCCTCACCACCCGTACGGCGTCGCTCGATTTACCGGCTTTTTTCAGAACGTCGAAGTCGAGTTCCTCGGACAGCACCTGCCCGCCGTTGCACAGAAACACGCCTATCCTTCGCTCTTCTTTCATACCGTTTGCCTCAAATGCCGTACCATCTGTTCGGCGGCTCGGGAAGCGTGCGCGATGGATTCCGCGATGTCCCGGGGACCTTCCACCGTGCCCGCGGTAAAGACGCCCGCGTTGTCGTCATCCTCGCCGCATTGATAAAATCCGAATTCGTCGGTGTTGAGCTGCAGCATCTGCCCCAGCCCCGCGTTGGCCGCGTCTGGCGTGATGCCCACCGAAAGCACGACCATGTCGAATTCCCGTTCGATGACGGTCCTCTGTTCGGTTTCGAAATAGCGTACCTTGATGCGGTCGTCCGGTGCCGCGTAATAATCGCCGGGCATGGACCTCACCAGTTCCAGCGAACCGCCGGATTCCTTCATATACCGGTCGAAGTCCGGCCCCAGGTTCTGGATGTCCATGTAGAACACGCTCACGGACACGTCGGGCTGTTCGTGCTTTATCCTCATGGCCATGCGCAGCCCGTATCCGCAGCATACCCGCGAACAGAAATTGTTCCCGAGCGAAGCGTCCCGGCTGCCCACACACTGCACGAAAGCCACCGAACGGAGCGGTTCGTCGCCGGAAGGCCGTTTGATCGTGCCGTTTTCCCGGAGCATCCGTTCCAGGTCCAACCCCGTGATCATGTTGGGGTAGGCGGCGAAATTGAACCGTTCCTTACGGCGGGGATCGAAGGGCGCGTAACCGGTGGCGACGATGATGCCGTCCACGTCGCGTCGGGACTCGGAACCGGTGCGGGAAAGATCGATGGCGTTCTCCGGACAGGCTTCCTGGCACATGCGGGCCTTGCGGTCGGTGAAGTAATGGCAGGCCTCGGGATTGACCGCGTAAAAGGGATGATTGTGGCGGGAGGGCGAGCGCAGAATGGCTCCGGTCGCCGAATCCGGGCATTTGTCGTAACAGACGCCGCAGTTAGTACACTTTTCGGCATCGATGTAACGGGGAGAGTGTTCCAGCGTAACCGTGAACCCTCCGTCACGCCGTTCCACTCCCTTGAGCCCGGTCAGCAGGAGCGTTTCCACTCCGTCCGCGCCGGTCAGGTCGCGCATGTTCTGCTCCACCAGGCAGTTGTTGCACCTGAGGCACCGGTCGGTCGCCTTGCACGCGAACTGAGCGGCATACCCGCCGAGAAAGGGGCCTTTCTCCACCAGGATCGTTTCGACTCCGCACCGAGACAGTTCGAGCGCGGCGGTGATCCCCGCGATACCCCCGCCCAGAACGAGCACCTGTTTTTTTGCGTTCATGGGTTCACCCGCAGTCATGGTCAGATTCCCGCGGCGGCGATTACGTCGGCCACCACTTGTGCGTCATGCCCCGTGCCGATGTGTACTCCCGCCGCCAGCCCCTTGTCCTTGATGGCGCGAATCGTTTCCGCGCAGCGTTCACGGCCGAAATCGAGGGCCTGCTTTTCGTCCATGGAGAGCAGCTTCTCCATCCATTCGGCGGGGATGCGGTTGCCGGGCAGCTTGCGGTTCCGCTGGTTCTCCGCATCCTTCTTGCCCAGGATGCGCACGCCCGCGATGACCTTCACCGTTTCCTTCCGGGCCTGGGCCATGAAGGTTTCCAGCCGCTTCACGTCGTAGATGTCCAGGGTGAGCACGAAGTCGGCGCCGGCGCGGACCTTCTTCAGGAACTTGTTGTACTGCGGCTCCAGGGGGTTGGCCTGCGGGTTGGCCACGCCGCCGATGAAAAACGACGGGGGGCTCGGCAGTTCGTTGCCGCCGGCATCCTTCCCCTGCTCCATGAGGCGGACCATCCGGATGGCCTGCACGGAATCGAGGTCGAAGACCGGTTTGGCTTGGGTCACGTCGCCGAAGGTGAAGTAATCACCGCTCACCAGAAGAATGTTGTCGATGCCGAAGACGGACGCCCCCAGCAGGTCCGAGGACAGGGCCAGCCGGTTGCGGTCGCGGCAGGTGAGGGTGCAGATGGGTTCTCCCCCCTGCTGTTTCACCATGATGCCTGCCGGAACGGACCCTATTTCGATGCACGCGGACTTGTTGTCGGGGACGATCAAGGCGTCGACCTTGTCCTTGAGAATGTCCACGGATTTTCGGAAAGATTCCGCGTCGGCGCCCCGGGGAGTATTCATCTCCGCGGTGACGACGAATTTGCCGGATGTCAGCGCTTCCTGAAATTTACTCATCGGCGGAATATCTCCTTCTGTAAGCTTTGTGAATCTGGGTCTGCGGAGTGGTGGTTACCGAATAGTCGCGGGGCGGCTCGATCTCTCGTATCTGGTCCACCCGGCCGGTGGCGGAGAGCCGTTCGTAAATCATCCCCCAGGCGCACTTCTTGGTTTCGTCCACTTCGCACATGCCGTCGTCGCGGGTGCCGGAACACGGTCCGTTCAGCAAACTTTTGGGACACATGGTCACCGGGCAGACACCGCCAGTGATCCCCAGATAGCACTGGCCGCACATGCGGCAGCGTTCGGTCCAGTAGCCCACTTCTTCGTTGGCGCCGATAAAGGTGGTGTCCACGCCGGGCAGGACCACCTTTTCCGGGAACCGGTCGGCCAGGAACTGGATGCCCACGCCGCAGGCGAGCGACACCACCGCCTCGTATTCGGGCACCACATTGCGGAGTTCGTCCAGGAATTCACGGTCGCACTGCCGTTCGACGGTGAATTCGCCGATCTCCAGAGGCCGGTCGGCCAGTTCGGACGCAATGGCAAGCTGGGAGGCGAGCAGACCCACTTCCTTCTCCCCCCCGGCAAGGCACACGGCCACGCACGTTCCGCATCCCACCAGCAGCACCTTACGGCGGTCGCCGATACCTTTCCGTATTTCCTGCAACGGCTTGCGCCTGGCGATTATCATAGTTTTGGTTCCTCCATCCCGCGCTCAGACGCTGAGCTGCTGTTTTTCCGTTTCCCTGTTCCGCCTCGCCTCACCGAGAGGGTTGGGGCCGAGCTTTTTTACCCGTTCCACCATTTCCGCCACCCGCTTGGCCCACAGCGGCGCGTCGGACGCACCCACGTGGTACATCTCCACGCGCTCCGCTCCGATGCCGCATTCGTCCAGCAGGTCCTTGGCGTACTCGATACGTTCCTTGGCCCGGTAATTCCCTTCCAGGAAATGGCAGTCGCCGAGTTCGCATCCGCCCACCAGAACACCGTCCGCCCCGGCCTGAATGGTTTTGAGGACGTGGATGACGTCCACTTTGCCCGTGCACGGCAGTTTCACCACCCGTACGTTGGGCGGGTACTGCAGCCGCATGGAGCCCGCCATGTCGGCCGCCGTGTAGGTGCAGTACGTGCAGAGCATGGCGACGATTTTCGGTTCGAAAGTATTCATGCTTTCCTCACAGGAGATTTTGAATTTGTCGCATGAAATCATCCGGAGAAAGGATGGCGATCTCTTTGGCCATGACCTGATCGTCCCTCATGTGCTGAACCTGAATGAGTTTCCGGGGGCAGGCGCTGGCGCAGTTGCCGCACCCCTGGCATTCCGCGGGATCGATGTTGATGAAGCCGTCCTCGGCCACCTTGGGTACTCCGTAGGGGCACGTTCGGGCACAGGTCATGCAAACTACGCATTTTTCCCGATCCACCACCGCCACCTGACCGCCCACGAACATCTGCTCTTTGGACAGAATCGTGGCTGCTCTCCCCGCCGCGCCCTTGGCCTGGGCAATGGATTCCTCCAGAAATTTCGGACCGTGACACAGTCCGCACAGGAAATAGCCGGGGCTGGAGAAATCCAGCGGGCGCAGTTTCACGTGAGCTTCGAGGAAGAAGCCGTCGGCGTCAAGCGGGAGCTTCAACGCGGTGGCTACCGACTTGGTTTCCGGGTGGGGGCGCACGGCGGCGCTCAGCACCAGGGCGTCCACCGGGAAGTTCAAGTCTATCCCCATACTGCGGTCGTGGACGTCGATGGACAACCCGGCGCTTTCGGCGGAAACTTCGGGTTTGCGGTCCACGTCGTAGCGGACGAAACGCACGCCCATTTCCCGCGCCTTTTTGTAATACAGTTCGTTCAGCCCGAAGGTCCGGATGTCGCGGTACAGTACGTAAATCTCCGCCTCGGGATTGATCGTCTTGAACCGTATGGCGTTGGTCATGGCCTGGGTGCAGCAGATGCGGCTGCAGTAGGGGTGCTGCTCGTCGCGCGAACCCACGCACTGGATCATGGCGATTTTCTTGTAGAGCTTCAGGTGCTTGTCATTGCTGCCGAGCAGACCGTGGAATTCGCGCTGGGTCATTACCCGGTCGTTGCGGCCGTACAGGTATTCATCGGGCGTGAATTCCGACCCCCCGGTGGCGACGATGGTCGCGCCGTGCTGAATCCGTTCGACCGTTTTTCCCGTCTTGACGGTGGTCCAGAACTTCCCCACGTGTCCTTTGGTTTCCATGACTTCGGACGAAGTGAGCACCCGGATACGGGAATGTTCCCGCACCCGTTTTGCCACGGATTGCAGGTACTCGGCCACGTCTTCGCCCCGTCCGTTGAACTTCAGCTTGGACGCTTCGCCTCCCAGGTGATCGGTCTTTTCCACCAGCGTGGTTTCGAACCCCTGGTCGGCCAGGGACAGCGCCGCCGTCATGCCCGATATGCCGCCTCCGACGACAAGCCCCTTCTGGTCCACGGTGAAGGGAATCTCGTGAAGCGGTTCGAGCAGCGCGGCTCGGGAAACCGACATGCGTACCAGGTCCTTGGCTTTTTCGGTTGCTTCCTTGGGATTCTGCTGGTGCACCCAGGAGCATTGGTCGCGGATGTTGGCCATTTCAAAAAGGTATTTGTTCAGGCCGGCCTTGCGGATGTTGTCCTGGAAGAGCGGTTCGTGGGTGCGGGGGGAACAGGAAGCCACCACCACCCGGTTGAGCCCGTGCTCCTCGACGGCGGCCCGCATGGCTTCCTGGGAGTCGGAGGAGCAGGTGAACAGATAGTTGGACGCGAAGGTGACATGGGGCAGCGTCCGCGCATAGGCGGCGACCTCTTCCACGTCGACCACCCCAGCGATGTTGATCCCGCAATGGCAGACGAAAACGCCGATCTTGGGTTCGTCGTATAAGTCCGCCCGCTCTTCGGGGTAGCTCGCCTGATTCATGAGCGTGCCGCGCGCTTCGAACAGAAGCTTCTGGGCTTCGGACGCGGCGCTGGACGCCTGGGCCACCGTTTCGGGGATGTCCTTGGGGCTCTGGAACACGCCGCAGGAAAAGATGCCTTCACGGGAGGTGGAAATGAGGTCGAAGGGCTTGGGTTCGGCGAACCCGAATCCGTTCAGCTGTACCCCCAGCTTGCGGGCCGTTTCGATGGTGTCCGGATGGGGCTTCAGGCCCACCGAAAGAACGACCATGTCGAACTGTTCGTCCCGGAATTCCCCGTTTTCGTCGATGAAGTGAATGGACAGGTCGTGGGTAATCGGGTTTTCCGTTACCCGCGATATCATGCTGCGTACGTAGCGCACGCCGTAGTTTTCCTTGGCCCGCTCGTAGTAACGGTCGAACCCCTTTCCGTGGGCACGGATGTCGATATAGAAAATGGTGGGCTCGATGCGCTGGTCGTGCTCGCGGGCGATGACCGCCTGCTTGGTTGCGTACATGCAACACACGGACGAGCAGTAGTCCTGCCCGATGGAGGAATCGCGGGACCCCACGCATTGAATCCACGCCACGCGTACGGGTTCCCTCGGGTCCGAAACCCGGCGGATGTGGCCGCCGTACGGTCCTGCCGCCGAGAGGATACGTTCGAATTCCAGGCTGGTGATGACGTTCGGGTACCGGCCGTAGCCGTATTCGGGCCGTCCTTTCGGATCGAAGGGGCGATAGCCGGTGGCCATGACGATGGCGCCCACGTTGAGGCGGCGCGTGATGGGCTGCATGGAGTGATCGATGGCCCCCGCCTGGCAGGCGGTCACACACTGGTAGCATTCCGAACAGACCCCGCAGCTCAGGCAGCGTTCCGCTTCGGCTTTGGCCTCTTCCGGGGTGAGGCCGAACGTCACTTCCGAGAAGTCGCGGACGCGTTCGACGGGATCTCTGCGCTGAACGTGCGCTCGCGGCCGCTTCTCCGCACCGGCCGAATCGGGGCGGGCCACAACGGGTTCCTGTTCCCGGCCCAGGGTGAGATCTTCGTTTCGGATCATGCGGCCGATGGATTCGGCGGCCTGTTTGCCCGCGGCGATGGCTTCGATCACGGTGGACGGTCCGGTCACCATGTCGCCGCCCGCGAAAATCCAGGGGACGTCGCTTTGCAGGGTCACGGGATCGACCGACAGGGTGTTCCTTCGGGTGACGTTCAGGCTGAGGTCCCCTGCGCCGAATTCGGAGGATACCGACTGGCCGATGGCGCTGACGATCGTGTCCACCTCCATCTCGTATTCGGAGCCGGTCACGGGGATGGGGCGGCGTCGGCCGCTGGAGTCGGGTTCGGACAGTTCCATGCGGATGAGTTCGACCGCCCGGATTCCGCCGTTGCCGTCGTCCAGAATACGCGAAGGAGCGGCCAGGAAATGGAAGCGGATGTTTTCCTCCCGAGCTTCCTCGACCTCTTCGTAATAGGCGGGCATTTCCGCTTCGCTGCGCCGGTAGATGATTGATGCTTCCTCGGCCCCCAGCCGAAGCGCCGTGCGGACCGCGTCCATGGCCACGTTTCCGCCGCCGATGACGGCGACTCTTTTCCCGACGGCCGGTTTGTTGCCGAGACTCACGTCGCGCAGGAAATCGACCCCGCTCAGGACGCCCTTGCGGTCCTCGCCCTCGATGTTGAGCTGTACGCCGTTGTGGGCGCCGGTGGAGAGGAAGACCGCCGAGTATCCCCGATTTTTGATGTCCGACAGGGAAAGATCCTTCCCCACGGGAGAGTTCAGTTTTATTTCGACGCCCAGTTCACGGATCAGGTCGATTTCATAATCGAGGATGTCCTTGGGCAGCCGGTATTCCGGGATGCCGACCCTCAGCATGCCTCCGGCCACGGGCAGCGCTTCGAAGATGGTGACTCCGTATCCCGCCAGGGCCAGGTAGTAGGCGGCCGAGAGCCCGGCCGGACCGGAGCCGATGACGGCCACCTTCTCGTCGCGTTTGGCCGCGGGCTTGGGCAGGGATTTCTTCCCCGACCGGAATTCGTAATCAGCGGCGAACCGTTTGATTTCCCGTATGGCGATGGGGTCGTCGACCTCGTTGCGCCCGCAGGCGTCTTCGCAGGGATGGGTACACACGCGGCCGCACACGGCGGGCAGGGGATTGTCCCGGCGGATGAGGTCCAGGGCTTCCTGATATTTGCCCTGTCCCACCAGGGCCACGTACCCCTGGACGCTGATGTGGGCCGGACAGGCGGCCTTGCAGGGCGCGGTGCCTTTCTTTTCGATGGAGAACGCCGCGGGGACCGCCTGGGGAAAATGCTTGTACACGGCCGTGCGCTCGTTGAGCCCTTCGTTGAACGGGGCTTCGATGTGCACCGGGCAGACCTTGGCGCACTCGCCGCAGGAAGTGCACTTGGACTCGTCGATGAACCGGGGAGCCACCGTCACTTCGAGAGTGAAATCGCCGGGCTTTCCGCGGAGGGAATCGACGCCGGCGCCCGTGACGATCTCGATGTTGGGGTTGGACGCCACTTCGATGAGCTTGGGGGAGATCATGCAGGTGGAGCAGTCGTTGGTGGGGAAGGTCTTGTCGAGCTGGGCCATGACCCCGCCGATGCTGGTGTTCTTTTCCAGCAGATAGACCTTGTAGCCGGACTCGGCCAGGTCGAGCGCCGACTGCATGCCCGCGATCCCGGCCCCGATCACCGCCACGGCTCCCGTCTTGGTGGACACTTCCCACTGGTCCCGGTTTTCCGGTTTCATAGGTATGATGGAATCCATAACCACTCCGTGCTTGTTTCTGCCGCCCGACAGGGCGTTGGAAAACGTCTTGGCGGTCGTTTCGTCATCCCGGCAACAGCAGGGCTGACGGTGAGGGAAACTCGTTCGACTCCCCCGCTAACCCCCGAGTCCGATCCGCTTGAAAAGGTGGTCCGGCCGGACAAAGTGCTTGTGCATCCAGCTCCGCGCCTTTTCCATCCCGAGCGCCGTTCCGATGAGTTCCGTGAAATAGAGGACGGGCAGGTAGTACTGCTTTTCGAACTGATGGGATATCTTACCCTGGTACATGTCCAGATTGGCCTGGCACATCTGACACGACACCACGATGCAGTCGGCGCCCGCTTCCACCGCCTTGGCGTAGAGGTTCTCCACCAGGGTGTACACGATGTCCCTCCGGACGAGGGCGTGGCTGGCGCCGCAGCAGTCGGTTTTGTGCGACCAGGGTTTGACGTCCGCGCCGAGCGCGGTGAGGATGCGGTCCATGCTGGTCGGGTCTTCGTAATCGCCCGCATCGGTAACCTTGGGCGGACGGCTGGACATGCAGCCGTAGTAACAGACCGCCTTGAGTCCCCCCAGGGACCGTTTCGCCCGGCTTTCGATCAATTCGAGCATTTCCGGGCGGGCCATGAAGTCGGCGAGGTCGTAGATCTTTACCGAGCCGCCGTAGGAAACGTCGTATTCCTTTCCATGGTCGGCGAGCAGCGCCTTTTCGGCCGATTTCATCCGGTTGAAGCACATGGGGCAGGGGATGACCAGGTCCTGCCGGAGTCCCTCCGCTATGGAGAGGTTTCTTCCGGGAAGGCCGACGGCCGACCGATGGTCGATGGCATGGGCCGCGGTGGCGCCGCAGCAATTCCAGTCCGGCAACTCCTGCAGCTCGATGCCCAGCTCTTTGGACACCGCTTCGATGGACATGGCGTAATCACTGGCGGTGCCTTCCAGCGAACATCCGGGGAAATAGGATATTTTCATATGCGTCGCTTCCCGCCGTTCAGCTCATGATTTGGCGAACTTCGCGTTTTCCTTTGATACCCTTGGGCAACAGAGGCATGCGTCCCTTGCGCAACATGGTGATGCCCATCTCCACTTCTTCCAGCAGTTCGCCCGATTTCAGCTTGCGCCAGAAATCGCCGCTCTTGAACAGGTAGTTCTGCACGAGACCGCCCTCGAAGATGCGGCCGCGCTTGCGGATTTCGTCCAGAAAGACCGTGTGGAGGATTTTCGTGCGCTCCTGGGGGATGGCAACTCCCGCCTTGATGGCCCGCTCCTTGAGGTGGTCCATGACGCCCGCGATGTCCACACCGTTGGGGCAGCGCGTAGTGCAGGTGGCGCAGGAAGAACAGACCCAGATGGTGGCGCTGGAAAGGACCCTTTCCTTTTGTCCAAGTTGCACGAGGCGAATGATCTGATCGGGGTAGATGTCCATGGCGAAAGTTACCGGACAGCCGTTGGTGCACTTCTTACACTGATAACACGAGGAAACGGCGATCCCGGAACGTTCCTGGACGTTTTCCATAAACCCGATATCGGGAAGCATTCCCTGTTCCTGACCCATATGCTGCTCTCCGCTGTTGTTTGCAAAGAACATGAGCACATAATGTGCCAACGAAAAAATACTGAAAAGACAGGGGAAAATTCAGTGTGCGGAAAGGGGTGTGCAACAGCATGTTAAAGATATGCAACATCATTGTAGCATAAATGCAACATGCATCCTGTTCGATCGAAGACGGAAACGCACTTCTCCGCCGCCGTCCGACGGTATCGGAGCCGTCCGCATCCGGACCACCGCTTTCCGGCTTCGTGGGAACAAAGCAAGGAGCACGGATGGGTGCTGTTCAACGCTTGATTGAGGCGGCAGAAGCGGGGACGGCGAAGGGGCGGCTACGGAGCGGAGCCCGCCGAGAACGCCGGGAAAAGAAAGGAATGGAAACGGGTAACATGTTCAAATTCTGTGGAAAACTGTAAGAAACGTCCGTTCCTGCAGGCGGCGGTTCAAAGGGACCGGTGGATGGTCCCTTCGATTCGTAGCACCCCTTTTTCTCCCCCCCGGTGCAACCGGAACCGATTCCGCGATAGGAACGGGCGCGGAAGCGCCAATCCGAATTCCTACGAACCGCATCACTTTACTTGTTCGTGAGGAGCGCCACATGGTGGAGGATTTCCTCGGCCGACGGCGGCTTTTCGATGTACGCCTCGGGTTCGGTTACGATCATGCCCGAGTACTCGTTCAGCACCTTCTGGCTGTGCAGGAAGGTCTTTTTGGCGATTCCGGAAACGACCACGATGGGAATGGTGTTGAGTTCCGGGTCGGTTCGCAGCTGGCGATAAAGGTTTATGCCGCTCTCCTTGGGCATCATCACGTCCAGCACGACCAGTTGAGGCTTCTTTTCCTTGGCGAGTGCGTAGCCGCTCTCGCCGTTTTCCGCCACGACCGGCTTATATCCGTTCGTTTCCAGCAATGTGCTGAGAAAAATTCGCATATCCAATTCGTCATCGACCACCAGTATCCTCTTTTTCATCGTACTTCCTCCTTAACGGTTTACATGCGTGCGCTGGCAAGGGGTAATCAAATCGCTCCCGGCAGGACAAATGCGGTGCGCGGGCTGCGGATTGCCGTCACGTGGCAGTGGGCCCGCTGGGCGACGTTGGCGACGGTGCTGCCGAAATTGATGTCGTCGAATTCCGATTTTCCCTTGGCTCCAAGCACGATGAGATCGATGTTGTTGTCTTTCGCGTACTTGACTATTTCAACAAAGGGTACGCCGGCAATGGTGGTTATGCGTACATCGGCGACGTCCCCTGCCTTTTGCCCGTACTTGCTCCTCAACAGTTCATCAGCCTTTTCGATAATTTCCTTGCTTACAAAGGCTTCCCCGTCGGGAGAATCGGTCATTTCGTTGATGATGTGTCGCGAATATTTATATCCGGAATGCAGTACGTGAATAATGTGCAGCGAAGACTTGTATTTCCGTGCCATATCCAGAGCATGCAGGAAGGCGACTTCCGCATCTTCTGAAAAATCGGTGCCGAACAAAATATTCTTGTATTGGATCATATCCGTTCCTCCTCGGTACTCAATGGATGTACACCAATTCTCTTCTTCGGAAATCCCCTCCATCGAAGAAGGATACATGTTCCGGGCTTTCGACCTTCCGTCTTATCGATGCTCTTGCACGTTGTGTTCCGTTAAGCACGGAATCTTGAGAATGACGGTAGTTCCTTTTCCGGCCTCGCTGGATACTTCCATCGATCCGCCATGTTCCCGAATGATTTTCTCGGTCACTATCAATCCCAGTCCGGTACCGCCAAAACCTTTTGTGCTGAAAAAACGATGGAAGAGTTTCTTTCTTGTTTCATGATCCATGCCACATCCGTTGTCGGTGACTCGATAAAGCAAATAGCCCTTTTCGTCGCGTCCCGTTTCAATGGCCACGCACTTGGCCCGTTCGGGGGCTTTCGGATCGCAACACGCCTCGATGGCGTTGGTGACGATGTTGGAGAGGCAGGCATGTATTCCGTTGGGGTCGATGCTCACTTTGGGAAGGGTGGTGTCCCAATTCTTCACCAGCCAGACGCCTTGTTCCCTGGCGCTTGCATCGAACAGATTGAACACCTCTTCCGCCGGTTCGTGGGGGTCCAGCAGCGAGAATTCCGGTTCTCGCTCCCTGGCGTAGGCCAGCAGGTCCACCACCATGTTTTTGATTCTGTCCACATTGCGTTTCACCATTTCCCATCCCTGGGAAAGGTATTCGCTGTTGTTCAGTTCCATCCCCTTGTCGACCACATAGATGCCGCCCCTGAGGCCGCCCAGGATGTTCTTTATGGTGTGGGCAAGCGCGGCCACGGTTTGCCCCACCGCGGCGAGGCGTTCCGATTCCACCAGTTCCTTCTGCATTTTCTTCATCTGCCGCAGGTCGTGGGCGTTGATGAGCAACCCCACGTAGCGGCCCTGTTCAAAGAGGAGCGTAGCGCTGATCTGCACCGGTATCGGCGTCCCTTCCCATGACAGGATCCCCGCTTCATCCATCAGAAACGTCCGGCCGTTGTCCTGCCGGAGGTTCCCGATGCGGGTTTCCAGTTCGTGAAAGACGTTTTCCGGGAAGACGTCCTGCAGGGAGCGCTGTTCGATTTCCTTTTGAGGAATGCCGGTCAGCTCTTCCATGTACCGGTTTACCACCAGGACCTTCCCCTCCACGTCGATGGCCAGAATTCCCTCCTGGGCGTTTTCGATGAGGTTTTTCTGGAATTCGTACATGTGGTTGATCCGGGCGGTTTTCTCTTCCACCATCTGTTCCAGGTTTTCCGTGTACTGGCGCAGCTTTTCCCGGATCTGGATCCGCTCTTCCGCCCGCTGCAGCGCAACGGTCAGGGCGTCGGGGTTGATGGGCTTGGTGATGAAGTCGGAGGCTTCGAGTTTGAGCGCTTCGATGGCGGACGACATTTCACCGTGCCCGGTGATGATGATGACCTCCGTGTCCGGCCGCCTGCGTTTGATTTCCCTGAGAAGCTGCAATCCGTCCATGCCGGGCATCTTGATGTCGGTGATGACCATCCCGTATTCGTTCTCTTCGAACAGGGAAAGCGCCCGGCCGCCGTCCTCCGCGGTATCCACACGGTATCCCTCGTCCTTCAGGGAGAGCCCGAGCACTTTCCGGATTCCTTCTTCATCGTCCACGAGCAGCAGGCGGTTCATACTTCCACCTCCCTTGCGGGCAAGCGCACGGTGAATACGCTGCCGCGGTCAACTTCGCTCTCGATTTCAATCGACCCGTCGTAGTCCCGTATGATTCCATAGCTGATGGACAGTCCCAGCCCGGTTCCCTTCCCCACTGCCTTGGTGGTGAAGAACGGTTCGAACACCCGCTCGCGTATGGTTTCGGTCATGCCCGCGCCCGTATCCGCAAGGGTCAACACCACATTTGCCTGTTCCAGGAAGGACCGGACCGTGATACGGTCCGTTTCCCCCGCCGTGGGATGGTGTTCTCTTTTCTCCTCGATGGCGTCGCGGGCATTGATGAGAAGATTGACGAAAACCTGTTCCAGCCTCTGCTTGTCGGCCATGATCGGCGGCAGATCCTCCTGAAGCCTGATGTCGATTTCTATGTTGCGCAGCTTCAACTGCTGGCCCAGGAACATGAAAGCGTCCCGGACGGCTTCGTTGAGCAGGGTGGGCTGCCTTTTGATCTCCGATTTACGCCCGAACTCGCGCATGTGGTTGATGATGAGGGAAGCCCGATCAACCTGGGAATCGATTTCCCCGGTCAGGTCCTTCAGCACTTCTTCTTCCAGCACCCTGCCCCGGGCGGTCCGTTTTATCATAACGGAGGCGGCCGTTTTTATGATGGACAGGGGCTGGTTCAACTCATGCGCCACTCCGGTCGCCATTTCTCCCAGGGTAGCCATCTTGGCAGCCTGGATGAGCTGCTGTTCGGTTTCCAGACTGGCGGTGATGTCGTGGGTCGCCACGATGAGGACCTTTTGATTGCCGTATTCCGACGGCGAAACCTGTACGTTGACGAAAAGCGCGCTGCCGTCCTTCCTTCGGTGGAGAACGCGGTCGATGTTTCCCCCGACGGCCAGCCGGCGGCTCATGGGTTCGCGTTCCTCCCGGGGGCTCAGCTCCAGAAAAGTCATGGTCTGAAACTCTCCCCGCCGGTATCCGTATCCCGGCAGCGCCCGGTCGTTGACGTCCAGAATGCGGTACTTTTCGGGTTCCAGCACGAATATGGCGTTGGGGACGTTGTTGAAAATGATCCGGTACTTCAGTTCCGATTTTTCCAGTTCGTCCTGCAGATAGCGCAGCGTCGTGATGTCGGTGGACATCTCCATGACCGAGGTGATCTGGCCCCGGTCGTTGCGGATGGGGGCGGTCTGGACCAGGAAAAACCGTTTTTCCCCTTCCCGGCTGATTCCCTCCTCCTCCGTGCTGTGGATTTTTCCGTCCCTGAAGGTCTGCAACACCATGCAGTTCTCGCAGGGGGTGCTCCTGCGTTTGTACGCCTGGTAGCAATACTCGCCCGTAACGGGGCCGAACTCCTTTTCGAACAGACGGTTGAAGGTCATCAAGGTGAGGTTCTGGTCCTGGACGGTGATGTAGCACGGCACCCGTTCGAAAAGGTCCTGGTAGGCGTCCCGGCTCTTTTCCAGGAGAATGGTTTTCTCCAGGATTCTGGACCGCATCAGGTCGAACGATTCCGCCAGCGCACCGATGGCGTCGTGCCCCCGCACCGGAACGTCGCCTTTGTAGTCGCCGGCCGCCATGCGGCGGGTAGCGGCGGCCAGCACGGCCACCGGTTTTCCCAGGACGAAGTGCATGTAGATGATGATGGCGATGGTGGTGACGAAGAAAAGCGCAAAGGCCAGGAGAAAGAAATTCCGCTTGTTCAGAGCGGTCGCTTCATCCACCGGCACCAGGCTCATGAGGACGCTGAGTACGCCCAGCATCTTCCGATCCGGCGTGTGCGCGTGGCACGACGCCGCCGAGCAACCGGGTTCGTTGAAAATGGGGCTCGCCATCCCCAGGAACCGGCTGTTGCCGGAGGTAACCACCCAACTTCTTTCCGAAAGAGGCAGCTCGAGAGGAGGGGTTGCGCTGCGGTGACATTGAACACATGCGGGCTCGTCGGTATGGATCACCTTGCCCACCATGGAAGGGTCCGTGGAGAAGGAGACGATGCCTTCCTTATTGACGATC
Organism: uncultured delta proteobacterium; assembly: GCA_963826125.1. Classification (GTDB taxonomy): domain Bacteria; phylum Desulfobacterota; class Desulfarculia; order JACQYL01; family CAWGVV01; genus CAWGVV01. The sequence continues at coordinate 1,916,648 of CAWGVV010000002.1, forward strand.
CAGATGCGTTCCACCCATTTTTGCCGGCCCACCGCTTCGACGATCGATTCGATGTTCTCCCGGTGGTTGGTCATCATTGCATATTTGCTGCTGCGGATGAGGGTGTCGCTGAAGCGGTTGAGGTTGTAGATAACGTCTTTGGTGGCCGCGTTTTCCTGGTGCGAGATGACGAGAAAGGCGAACGCGAGAATCGTCCCGAGCAGGATCAGTCCCACGAAAAAACTGAGCTTGAAGCTCAAACTGCGAAACATTTGCGTGTTCATCCCTCACACCGGACCGGTCGCGGCGTTCCCGAATGGCGCACCCGCACGGCCGCACGCCTCACATTCCCTGGGGAAGCACAGAATATGCCAAGCATAAGTATTTGATATAGTGATCTGTTTTACGCGCGTCATCCCGGAGCGTGTTCCGGCCGTGATCGCTCGGCTGCAACATGGTGTTGCACTTTCGCCACATGACCGATCCGCGGACGAAGAACGCGCCGTTCGGAATTCCGGCATCGGGGAAACCGTGGCCGCTTCCCGGATGATCTTTGGAGCGGAGGCGTTTCCCGGAAGGGGTACGTTATTTCGTGATACCGTACTTCCGCATTTTCCGCCATAGTGTGGTGCGGTCTATGTTGAGCGAGGAAGCAGTGCTTTTCTTGTTGCCCTGGTGCCGGTGCAACGCCGACAGAATGGCTTGCCGTTCCGCCTGGTCCAGTCCGTTCTCCGCTTCCGCCTCCGCCGGAGCTTCGCTTTCGACCGGGGGGATTTCCTGGACGGACTCCTGGATGTAGAGGGGTAGCTGGTGCAATCCTATGCTGCTGCCCTGGCACAGGATGTAGGCGTGTTCCAGGATGTTTTTCAGCTCCCGTATGTTGCCCGGATAGTCGTGGTTCAGGAGGACCTGCATGGCCTCGGGGCGGATTTCCGTAATGGCTTTCTTGTTCTTCAGGTTCAACTTTTCCAGCATGTACTGGATCAGCAGAGGCACGTCTTCCCGACGTTCCACCAGCGGGGGCAAACGGAAATTGACCACGTTCAGCCGGTAGAAAAGATCGGCGCGGAACCGTTTTTCCTCGACGAGTTTTTCCAGCTCCTGGTTCGTCGCGGCTAGTATCCGCACGTCCACGTGCACGGTCTTTCGTCCGCCCAGGGGGAAAAACTCCTGATCCTCCAACACCCTGAGCAGCTTTGCCTGGAGCGACAGGGGCAGATCGCCGATCTCGTCCAGGAAGATGGTTCCCTTGTCGGCCAGCTGAAAGAGCCCCGGCTTGTCGGAAACCGCTCCGGTGAACGCTCCCTTTTTGTAGCCGAACATTTCCGATTCGAGCAGCGTATCCGGCAGCGACGCGCAGTTCACTTTCACGAACTCCTTGTCCGCGCGGTCGCCCAGTCCCTGAATGATTCTGGCCAGTACGTCCTTGCCCGTTCCGGTGGGGCCGGTAATGAGGATGGTGGAGTTGCCCTGGGCCACCAGCGGCAGGAGTTCGAAAATTTTCTGCATCTTGGGGCCCTGGCCGACCATGTCGCCCAACCGGTAGCGGCCCTTGATCTCGCGCTGGAGTTCGTGGATGAGCGAAAGATTGTCGAAGGTTTCCACCGCCCCGACGATTTTTCCGGAATCGTTGCGCAGCGGCGAACACGCCACGCGCACCGGTATGGTGTGCCCATTCCGATCGGTCACTTCCGTTTCGTATTTGTTGGCGCGGCAGTCTCCCTCGCGGAGAAGATTGTCGAAAAGGCAATCCTTTTTACACCGGGCGGCCTTGAAGATGTCGCGGCAGAAATGGCCGATGGCTTCTTCCCGCTTGTAGCCGGTGAGCTGTTCGGCCGCCTTGTTGAAACTCTGGATGCGGCGGCTCGTGTCCAGCGTCACGACGGCCGGCGGCATGGTGTCCAGAACCATCTTGAACCGGTCGTTGCTGGCCCGGATGTTGCGGAGCAGTTCGTGCACCAGCGACCGGTCCTCGAAGGATTCGATGCCGCCGATCAGTTTTCCGTTTTCGTCGAGAATGGGGACCACGCTGATGTTGATGGGAATACTCAAGCCTTCCGGGTTCTCGATGTGGAGATCGAAGTTGAGCATGCGGCGGCCCACTTCCACGGCTTCGTCCAGCTTGCAGTAGTCCCTGCAGTTTCGGTTCTTGAAAATTTCGTAGCAGTGGCGGCCGATGACCTCGGCTCTCCCGTATCCGGTGATCTCCTCCGCGGCGCTGTTGAAAAACGTGACTCTCCGGTGCTCGTCCACGGTGAAAACTCCATGGGCCAGATGGTCGAGAATAAATTTGCAATGCTCGGGACGTACCGTGACATCCAACGTCTCGAGGATTTCCTCATTCATGCCGGGTCCTTGCCTTACGTATTCGTTCTGTGTTTTCATTCTAGCTGAATCCGTAAAAATTGCAAACGAACGCTTCCGGGCGGTAGTGTCTCAATATGAATTTTGACTATGGTGACTTCAATGCGCCTGACACCGGAGGAAATAACGAATGGCGAAAAATGATCGCGCCAAGCTGATTCCCGGGAGAACGCCGGAATCAGCGGCTATGTTGGCGAACGTCAAACGAGCGATGGCGATCACCGCAAACCTCAACCGTTTGACGTTCAACGATGCCGACGAAGTCCGGGCCTTGTTCAGCGATCTCATCGGCAAGAAGGTGGACGACAGCTTTTTATTGATCCCACCGTTCTACACGACCGGCGGGGTCGATATCAGCGTCGGGCGCAATGTTTTCATCAATCAGAACTGCACGTTTTATGACCTTGGCGGGCTCGGCATAGCCGACGATGTGATGATCGGACCGAACGTGAGCATCATCACGTCCGGCCATCCCATTGAACCTTCTCAGCGGCGCGCCTGCGTAATCGCAAAGTCCATCGTGATAGAAAGAAACGTCTGGATCGCAGCCGGCGCAACGATCATCGGTGGAGTGACGGTTGGCGAGAACTCTGTTGTTGCGGCGGGTTCCGTAGTCACCAAGGACGTTGCCCCAAATACTCTTGTCGGAGGAAACCCGGCGAGGGTCATTCGTTCAATCGCCGGCTGACGGAAGGCCCGCAAACAGCAGAGGGCGGAAATTCAAACAGAGACACTACCTTCAAGGCGGCGTCAGGAGGGGAAAACATGCATTCGGAAGAACGGAAACGGCTGCGGCTGCACAATGCGTTGTGGGGGTTGTTTGTCGGCGATGCGCTGGCCATGCCGGCTCACTGGTACTACAATCCCGACAACATTAAGAAGGACTTCAACGGCGGAGTGCGCGGTTATGAAGCGCCGCCCCATCCCCACCCCGAAAGCTTCATGGTGGGAATGGGCTACCATCCCGACGTGGAAAACGCCGGGAAGCTCGGTCGTCCCTACGACATCCTCCACGGGCACGGACGGTTTTACCGAACGAGCTACGGCTCGCAGGACATTCAGCTGACGGAAAGCGGGGGCGCGCACGGCCACACCGTCCCCAAACTCGAGGAACGCTTCCACTACCACCACGGCCTCAAGGCCGGTGAAAACACGCTGGGAGCGCACTTGGTGCGGGTCCTGATGCGGTCGGTGATTCGGGATGGGCGCTATGACCCGGATGCTTTTCTGGACGATTTCATTGAACACCTGACCACGCCGGGCAGGAACCGGGACCCCTACACGGAGATTTACCTCCGGCGCTGGTTCGAAAATTACAGCAAGGGATTGCCGCCGCGATGCTGCGCAGCTTTCCAACGCGACGTGTGGTCCATCGCCGCCCATGGGGGAGTGATCAGGCCGCTGGTCGTTTCCCTGCTCATGCCGAGCGGCTATCAGGGGCTGGGATTTGCCGTGGAGCACCAGAACCTCACCCACCGTTCGGAAAACAACGTTGCAGCCCTGTCCGTGCTGGTGCCGTTGCTGCAGGACCTGCTGAACGGCGCGGACCTCCGCACCGCGGTGACGCTGTACGGGGAACGTCTGCGGGTTCCCCTGGTGTCGGGGGAGGAACTGTTCGCCGCGTATCGGGACCACAAAGGTCCGGAAAACATTCCCGGCGACGAGATGTGGCAATTGCACACCAGGCTTTCTCCCGAGCCTTTCGACCTTGAGGAGTGGGTGCGGACCCGGACCGAGGGAGAAGTGGCCCATCGGATGCTGGCGACCGCGTGTTATCCGGAACACGGCGTTCCGCTGCTGTTCTACCTGGCGCGCAAACACGATTTCGACGTCGAATCGGCGTTGTTGGCCAACGCCGACGCGGGCGGCGACAACGTGCACCGGGGAATGCTGCTGGGCATGGTGGTGGGCGGAGCCGGGGATTCCTTCCCCAGTCGCCTGAAGGACGGTTTGATCGCCCGAAGCGAACTGGAAAAGGAGATAGAAGAGTATGTGGAGATCGTCTTGAGCGGCAACGGGTTTTGATGGAAAGTACGTGGGGACAGGTTTCAAACCTGCCCCTATCAATCATTCGCTCAACCTACCCGGCACATGCCGTGGACGTTGACGCAGGCGTCCACGAAAAGCTTTTCCATCCAGTGTTCCAGCCTGGCGCCGGGAACCAGTGAGAGGCCGCACGTGGGGCACACCTCCATGTCGCTCAGACGGTTCAGGATCTTAAGGGTCGTGGCGATGAAAGTGGCGTGGCTCCAGGAGAGCGGGGAAACGGACAAAGGCTGGCCGCTGACGGGGTGCACCTGTTCGGCCAGCACACCCGAAAGCAGGGCATGCTCCGCGACCCAGTTCAGTATCTCCAGCGGTTCCCGCATGTCGTCCGCATTCAGGCACCGATCCACAAGATAATCCGCGTACCAGAGGGTGGAGACAAACCAGGGATTTCCGGTAACGTCTCCGGAGGCGCGGTAATACCCGTCGTTTTCATACCGCGCCATGCCCCCCACGTCGGTTTTCACCCAGAGCTTTTCCTTGAGGGCCGCCATGGTCGACTGAATTTTCGGGTCTTCCGCCTTGAAGAGCCCGAAGGCGAAAAGTCCCCACAAACTGGAATCGCAGCTGCCGTCCACTTCGATCGCGCCGTTTTCGTTTCGGGAAAGGGAACGGCAGAAACGATTCAGGTCCTGCCGCCACAGGTGAAGGCTCGCCGCGTCGCGGATTTCCGCTGCGGCGTGGCGGTACTTCACGGCCGTTTCGTCTTCACCGAAGACGGTGCAGAAAAGAGAAGCGGCCAGCAACCCTCCGAAAACGGCCCCCACGGTAAAGCTGGAAATGCACCGTCTTTCCTCCCACAAATCGTAGGTGGCGTCCGGCAGGCCGGTCGCCTCGTCCCGAAAATCGCACATGAAATCGGCGGCGTTCTTGATGACCGGACGGTAGAACGGCTTGATGAACTCCAGGTCCCGATAGCGGATGAAATGGTGCCACAAGGCCCATATCACCAACGCCGTCTCGTCTTCCTGGATGGGAATCTGGGGGTGGCCGTTGCGCGCCCACGGGTGCCAGGACGAAGCCAGGGTGCCGTCCGGATTATACTTGTGCAGGAAATATCCCTCGCGTTCGATCCTGTCCGACATGTAGCTGTAGAAATTCCGGGCCGGACCGGGATAGCCCGCCATGTCCAGGGCGTTGGCCGCCAGGGCGCCGTCCCGGGGCCAGACATAGCTGTAGGTGTCCCGGTTGAACTCGATGGCATCCGAATCGTTGGCCGCAACGATCCCGCCTTGCCAATCGATCTGCGTCGCCAGCACGAGAAGGCTTCGCCGGAACTCCCCGGTCACTTTTTCAGGGAGACGATCGTGAGGGATGGTTTCCTTGTGCGCCCACAGCCGCCAATAGTCCCCGGTACGCCGGATGAGCACTTCGACGCTCTTCTGCGTGACCAGGGCGTCAAGGCTGCGGACTTCATCCCAATTCCTTCCGGCGCAGATCCAGTAGTACGCCTTTTCACGCCCGGCGGCTTCCAGCTCCAGCCGCAGGGATATCACCGAATCGACCGAACCTTGCGCGATGGGGTTCCCCGAAAGCTCGCCGTCCTCGGCGTCACGAAAAGTCCCTTCCCGGTTCCCCACGCCCGTCAAGCCGGTTGCGAACTGGAAGAGCCGGAGGGAACCGCGGACGTGGCCGTTCGCCAGGAAATAGCGGTCGCCCTTGTAGTGCACCACGCCCCCCGAGGGCGGATCGAAGGCGGCGGTGTCTCCGACGCTGTTGCCCAGAATGGTGAATTCATGGCAGAAAAAGAGCCGTACCTCCCGCTTCCGGGATGAAAGATTGCGCACCTCTATGTCCCGCAGGTACACGTTCTCGTGGAAATCCACCGCGTCGCGGCATTTGACGGCCAGTTCCAGCCCGTCGTGCCGGAGGTCCACGGCGGTGACGAGAGTATCCGTCTCGTAGCGCAGTTCCATCTTCCAATCCTGCCCCACCCAGGAAAACCGTCCGTCGACCCATACGCCGAAACGGCACAGGTTTCCTCCGACGTGGTTTTCCTGGCCGACGTGAGGATAATAGAGATCGCGAATCCGGTATGCCGAATCGAAGCAGACGAGGAGCCTGCCGTTTCCCACGGGTATGTCTCTGGGCATGATGGATCTCCCGTAACGTTAAAAATCAATGGGAAAAAGAGTGAATCGATCCGCCTCTACCGCGTGGGGAGGCGAATGCGGACGTCAAAACGCAGTGGGGTTCTTCCTCACTCCTTCCCCGGCCGGACGACCGCAGTGTTCGCGGCGAAGGAGGGACTGCGTCCCTTCCACTATACACTCGCGGAGTGCGTTCGAACAGAGTCGACCGTGGCGGAAAAAAGGGGAGACTTCGGCAGGGACGGGAAGACGCGGTGGACCGGAAGGGCCCACCGCCGGCATGAATTTTCAGGAAAACAGGAGATGAGTTTTGAGGACGTCGGTGTTTAATCTGTCTCCATCGGTATCAGCGCTTCCGCTTGAAACGCCCGACCGTTTGTGGAAATCCGTCCGACAGTGCGGGCGGGCCGGAATTCGTTCTCCGCGTCGACCGATTCCCCGCTTTCGCCGGTCCTGAACATGGCCATGATGGACGACAGTTCCTCGGCGCTGGCCGCGTTCTCCTGCGTCATGGTGTTCATGTCATTCACTGCCCGGTTGATCTGGTCCAGTCCGTCGGATTGCTCCTGGGACGCCGCCGCCACCTCCGCCAGGAGCTTCACCACTTTGGACGACCGCTCCGTCACCGTTTGGAAAGCATCGTACGACCGTGACACCAGGCTTTCGCCCATCTTCACCTTGCCGGCGATGTCCTCGGTCAGCGACGCGGTGTTCTTGGCGGATTCCGCTGCGCGCATGGCCAGGTTCCGCACTTCGTCGGCCACCACCGCGAACCCCGCTCCGGCTTCCCCGGCCCGCGCCGCTTCCACCGCCGCGTTGAGGGCGAGGAGATTGGTCTGGAAGGCGATGGCGTCGATGGTCTTGATGATCTGCTGCGTCTTGTTGCTCGCCTCGGCGATTTCCCTCATGGATCCCGTGAGTTCGCTCATGGACGTATCCGCGCTGCGGATCACCGCTTCCGTTTCGGTCATAAGCTGATTGGCCTGGGCCGAGTTGTCCGCGTTCTGTTTCGTCATGGCGGCCATCTCCTCCATGGACGAGGAGACTTCCTCCAGGGACGCCGCTTGGCGGGACGCCGCTTCGGAAAGGCTCATGGACATGCTCACCGACTGGCCCACTGCGCCGGCCATTTTCTCCCTCATAGTATCGACCGACTCGACCAGTTGCCCGATCTCGTCCTTGTACGTCACGCCGATCTCCTGAGTCAGGTCACCGTCGGCCATCATCTTGACCACTCTCATGGCTCTCTTGACGGGCGAAGTGACGATGCGGGCCATGAAGAAACTCGTGAACAATGAAAGCAGGATCGCGACCCCCAGTAGCACGCCGAACGACTTCATGAGAAGGCGGTAGTTGTCCACCGACCGATCGTAGCTTTCCTTGTTCAGAGAGTCCTCGTAATCCAGCAGTTGCTTCATATTCTTGATCAGAGTCTGGAATCGTTCTTCTAGAGGTATCATCATGGTGAACGCCATGGTCACGTCGGCTTTTGATACCTGGATCACTTTCTTGACCGTGGCATCATATTCCTCGATTTCTTTCTGAGAGGAGAGGAAAAATTCCTTCTCCTTGGGGAGAAGCTGGGCGGTCTTAGTCACATTGGCTACAAAGGATTTGATCTGCTCGAGCTCTGCTAATGATTCCTTAGAAAGCTCCTGTATCTTGCTGTCCTCGGCTCCGGCATCGGCAAATCCCAACAACTTGAATATATCCTTGTGGGCTGTGGTCAACTGGCGGGCAAGCTGGGATGTGTCCCGGTACATCTTGAATCGGACATTGGTCAGGTCGTCGATTGCGGTTTTCTGCTCGGACAACCCCTTGTACGAAGCCGCCGCGAGAAGCAATAGGAAGAGCATGGCGATCAATGGTGCGACCATCAACTTCTTACTCATCCGGAGGTTTCCGAGGAAGCGTTTCATTCCGTCTCCTATGCCACGATCCCCCGTGGCCGTACGGGGGATCGTACATGAGTGCTTGGTGCTGGGGTGAGCGACGATTCGGCTATAGAAGCCTGCTTATTTGTAAGTGCCGCACCCTATGATGAAGTCGTCCATCTTCTTGACGTAGCTGGTCTTCTGTTCGACCTTGCCCGTCTTGGGGTTCTTGAACTTGTAGTCCACGATGGCCCAGCCATCTTTCTTCGCCTTCTCCATAGCCTCTTTCCGGAACAGTTTCCCATCGACGTCCGGCACTTCGAGGAGGTTGACTCCTACCTGCTTGGGATTGATATGGGCGATGCTGGTACCGTTCATGTCCCACGCGAAGACATACAATTCGCCTTTGACGAACTCGCCCTTGGGGTCGTTGAAAGCCTTGAGGGCTTTCTCCTTGCCGTTAGCCTTGACGTATGCCTCCGCCTTCGCAACCATGGCCTTGGCCTCATCCAAAGTAGCTCCGGCGAAATTCGGCGCAATGAAAAGTCCGGCAACAAAAACAGCGACAATCAAAATTAACAACTTCTTCATTTTCATCCTCCAGGGCTTTTTTTTATGATTCTTTCTCTGGTTGCGGTTTCTCAGTCCTTGCGGTAAAGATATCGGCGTTCATTTCAGTGCACTTTAGCGCTTTTTTTAACGGCAAAAGTTCCGGCCGGTCCCTGGGCGAGCAGACAGATTTCCCGACAGGGGGCTGAAAGATCGTTCGATGAGCAGACCGAATCTTCGTTTCGACGCAGGGTCGGCGATCCTTGCGGCTTCATCAAGGAAGATCGACGGGTACGTGTGTACGTGCGGACGGAATCGTCCAAAAGTCCGATTACTTGTAGGTTCCGCATCCTAGGATGATGTCTCCCACTTTCTTGAAGTAGCTCGTCTTCTGCTCTATGTTGCCGCTTTTCGGGTTCTTGTACTTGTAGTCCACCACGGCCTCGCCGCTCTTGCCGACCTTCTCCAGAACTTCCTTTCTCCAGACCTTGCCGTTCACGTCGGGGACTTCCACGGTGTTTACCCCGATCAGTTTCGGGTTGATGGGGTGGGCGATGACGGTGCCCTTGGCATCATAGGCGAAGACATAATGTTCGCTGTTCGCGAACTGTCCCTTGGGATTGTTCAATTCCTGCAGCGTTTTTTCCGGACCGTTGGCCTTGTAGAAGGCCTCGGCTTTTTCCACCATTGCCTTGGCATCTTCAAGAGCGGCAGCGGCGAAACCGGGCAATATGAGCGAACATCCAATGAATGTAATGACAAGTAGCAATACGAATTTCCTCATTCCCTTCCTCCATTATCGATTTGAATACTTATTTCCATAAACACCGTGGAGATCTCCCTACTGCCTCTTTGATCGGTATTCCGTATACGGACTTGAGTATTTTTTTCGACAATGGAGGGTACCGGCGTCGAAGGCGGGGAATCCGCCGGCCGATGACGGCCGGCGGACAACGGTTGTTTATCGCGCGGGTGTGACGAACTTCGGCGGAAGCGCTGCTACGGGTCCCCGGGACGGGGCTTTGATGAGCATGCACGTGGCGGTGGCGAATCCCACCAGACGATCCGAATCCCCTTCGAACAGACGTGCTTCGCCCACGCCGAGGATCTTGCCGACCTTTACCGCCTCTCCCACGGCGCGCAGCGTCTTGTCCGCGGCGGCCGGAGCCAGATAGTTGATCTTGAGTTCCGCCGTGGTCATGAACATCCCCTCGTCCGCCGTCGAATAGACCGCCCAGTAGATCGCCGCATCCAGAATGGACGCGAAAACGCCGCCGTGCACGCGATCGAAAGGGTTGAGGTGTTTGCGCAGGACGGGAAGGGCGAATTCGGCCCTGCCGGGTACCATGTCGGCCATTACCATGCCGAGTAGCTGGAAGTAAGGCGTGTCGGCCAGCATTTGCTTGACACCTTCCACGTATGCGGGGTTCAGCGTGCGGTCGGACATGAAGTTACTCCTTTTAACCTGTTTTGCTTGAGCGAGGTGAGCCCCCCGTCGGCGCGGGCGAGGCGTGTACAAGAAACGGATGCCTGTGATGGCCGGTCATGTCGGTCCCCTTCCGTGGGGGTGCGAGCGTGTCATTTCGAGCGACCGCGAGAAACCTCAGGGAACGACGGAATCGGTCGGGATTTCTCTCTTCGCTTCGCTCCGTTCGAAATGACGGACGGCCCGCCCGAACGGAACTTTCATGATGCAACGGAATGCCCACCGGTTGTTCATAACACAGCCGGGGGCGGCTGTGCTCCATGCGGACCGTTCCGGCAGGCGATCAACCTTGAGCGCAGGCGTCCCCGCCTGACACGATGGTGAATCTGCCTTATTGCCGGAAGCGATCGCTATCGGGGTGTCGTCTCCACCACGCCCGCCCGTTTGCCCCTCCGGTACGATCAGTTGATCTTCGGGGTCCCCGATGCTACAGTGCACGGAATTCTCCATGTATGCAAGGAAACGACCATTTCGCACGTAAGAAGGACAAATCATGACTTCCTGCGCCAATACGGGGTACCCTCCGCTTCCCTGTTCCGCCGACGGACGGCAGATACCGGAAAGCAGCATCGAAATCCGTGAGGGGCTCCCCACCCACCTCCAGGGGTGGTTGGATTTTTTTGAACTCGTACTGAACAACGTCTACTCCGGCATTATCGTGTGCGACACGGATTGCCGCATCGTTTTCATGAATCAGGTGTATGCCAAGCTCTTGAACGTGGATCCAAATCTGGCCACGGGGCGGCACATCAAGGAATATTTCCCCGCGTCCCGGCTTTCCAAGGTCATGGCTTCGGGGCAGGCGGAACTCGGGCAAAAGTGCAGCCTGCGCACGGATACGCCGCTGCTGCTGGTGAACCGCATCCCCCTCATGCACAAGGGCAAAACCATCGGGGTGATCCTCCAGACCATTTTCCGGGACTACAAGGCGTTTACGGACTTGGTGACCCGGCTGAACCTGCTGGAGCGGGAGGTCAAATTCTACAAGAAGGGGCTCACCTCGGTGCTGTCCGCCCGGTACACCTTCGACTCCATCATCGGCGATTCGTCCACGATTCAGGAAGCCAAGCGGTTGTCCGAAAAATACGCCCAGACGGAAGCCCCCGTGCTGATCCTGGGCGCCACCGGCACCGGTAAGGAACTCTTCGCCCATGCCGTACACAACGCTTCTCCCCGGGCATCAGGCCCCTTTGCCTGCGTGAACTGCGCGGCCATTCCCCGGGAACTGCTGGAGTCCGAACTGTTCGGGTACGAGTCCGGGGCGTTCACCGGCGCGTCGCCCAAGGGAAAACAGGGGCAGATCGAACTTGCCCACGAGGGTACGTTGTACCTGGACGAAATAGGGGACCTTCCCCTCAACGCCCAGGCCAAGCTGCTGCGGGTGCTCGAAACCAAGAGTCTGGACCGGGTGGGCGGAGTCAAATCGGTGGAAGTGGATTTCCGGCTGGTGGCCGCCACCAACCGCGACCTGAGGGAAATGATCGGCCAGAACAAGTTCCGGGAAGACCTCTTCTACCGGCTGAATACCATGACGGTGAACATCCCGCCCCTCTCCAAACGGGTGGAAGACGTTCCCCCCATAGTCCGCCAGGTATTGATCGCGCTGGACAGGCCGGACATGAAAATCACGGAGTTGGCCATGGGGATCCTCCAGAGCTATCAGTGGCCGGGAAACGTCCGTGAATTGCGCAACGTCATCGAGCGGGCGGTGAGCCTGACCGAGAGCGACGTCATCGACGCGGATCAGCTGCCCGATGAAATCGGCCTGAGTCCCTGTTCGCACGCGGAAGTGTCCGGTTCTCCGGACACCAGTCTGGCCGAGCAGATGGCGGATTTCGAGAAGGGATTGCTGGCCAGAACGCTTGCCCGTTCCGGGGGGAACATGGCCAAGTCTTCAAAAATACTGGGAATATCTCGTTCAACCCTCTACGAAAAATGCCATCGGTACGGGTTGCTGTAACGCGGTTAAGCTCGTTTGTCCGGAAATTATTACATGTCCTGTTTTCCGGACACTTCTTCGCTGGCCACTCGGATTCTCCTCCACCTCTTCGATTAGAAAATATAAAGTATTCAAGCTGTTACGTGACGTCTCTTCTCGCTCCTTCGCCCGGAAACGTGGCATGTATCTTGCTCTTATTGAAGGCGATCACTCCACAACGACGCGCACGAAAAACGGCCGTGGCAAACGATGGCCAAGCCAAGGAGGAAAGGACCTTTATGAGTCAGTTTCGTGTGAGCAGAAAGGATTTCATCGTCCCGCGCTGCACCGGAGCATGCCCCGCCGGGGTGGATGTACCGCGATACATACGGGCCGTGAAAGACGGCAAGTACGATGAAGCCGTCGCCGTTCTTCGGGAAAAGATTCCCTTTCCCACCGTTTGCGCGGACGCCTGCTTCGCTCCCTGCGAAGACGTTTGTGCCTATCGGCAGCTGGGAGACCCTATTGCCATCAGAGCCATCAAGCGGGCCGCGGTGGACAAGGGGGGAGACTCCTGGAAAAAGAACAAGAAAAAAGCGGCGGGAACCGGAAAGAAAGTGGCCGTGGTCGGTTCCGGCCCGGCGGGACTCACCGCAGCCTACTATCTGAACGTCAGGGGACATGACGTCACCGTGTTCGACGCCTTCCCCAAGCCCGGCGGAATGATGCGTTACGGCATTCCCAAGTACCGGGTTCCCGAGCAGCGGCTGGAAAAAGACGTGGACGACATCCTGGAGCAGGGGATCGCGTTCAAGGGCAACACCGTTGTGGGCAAGGACGTTTCCCTTCCGGACATAAAGAATGACTACGACGCGATATTCATCTCGTCCGGCGCCAACTCCAGCGCGCGTATTCCCCTGGAGGGCCAGGACAAGAACGGCGTCCTGTGGGGATGGGAATTTCTCCGTGACGTCTCCATGGGCACGAAATTCGACCTGGGCAACAACGTGATCGTGATCGGCGGCGGAAACGTGGCTATCGACGTGGCGCTCACGGCCAAGCGGCTGGGGGCCAAGCGGGTCGATCTGTTCTGTCTGGAAAATCGGGAAGAGATGCCCGCCCATCCGTGGGAAGTCTCCCTGGCCGAAGAGGAAGGCGTTTTCATCAACAATTCCTGGGCGCCCAAGAAAATCCTCGGAGACGACAAGGTCGCCGGGTTGGGTCTCATCAAATGTATGTCGGTCTTCGACAAGGCCTGCACGTTCAATCCCGTGTACGACGAAGACATCACGCACAAGGTGTCGGCCGATACCGTCATCCTGGCCATCGGCCAGGCCTCGGTCCTCGATTTCCTGGCCCGCGAGAAGAATGTTGCGGTGCAGCGCAACCGGCTGGCGGTGAGTGACGATCAGTCCACGGGCGAAGCGGGCGTATTCGCCGGCGGCGACGTGGTCACCGGTCCCGCATCGGTTATCGGCGCCATCGCCCAGGGGCGGAAAGCGGCTCAGGCCATCGACGTGTATCTGGGCGGCACGGGCGACATCTCCGAAACCCTGGCCGAACCGGAAAACGAAGTGACACTGGAAGAATTCGCGGGGCTGGTGCAGCCGCGCCGGGAAATGGCTCACCTCAAGGTGTGGCAGCGCTCGGGCAACTTCGACCAGGTGGAAAAAGGGCTGACCGACGCCCAGGTAGCCGAGGAATCCGCCCGCTGCCTGAACTGCGACGCACGCAAGTTCGAAGTGATCGTGAATACCGAAAACTGCAAAGAATGCGGATACTGCGTGGAAGTGTGCGGGGTGGACACCTTCGGACCGGCTGAGGGATTCAACGTCAAGGGTTATCGGCCCATGGAATGCAAGTCGTCCGACTGGTGCGTGGGATGCTTCAAATGCTTCTTCTCCTGTCCCGACTTTGCCATCGACGTGCGGGAAGTCCAGCCGAGATAGAGGAGAGATACAGGATATGAAAAGATATCTCGAAACAGGGAATTTTGCGATCACCGAAGGCGCGATCATCGCGGGGTGCCGTTTCTTCGCCGGCTATCCCATCACGCCGGCGACGGAACTGGCCGAAGCCATGAGTTTGCGTCTCCCGCAGGTGGGGGGCGTATACCTGCAGGCGGAAGACGAATGCGGGGCCATGCACATGTGCATCGGGGCCAGCCTGGGCGGCTTTAAAACCATGACGGCGACCTCCGGTCCCGGCTACATCCTTTACGCCGACCCCATGGGGTGGGCCCTGGGCTGCGAAACGCCCGTGGTGGTAATGAACTCCGGCCGCGTGGGACCCGTCTCGGGAATCACCGGGGCGCCGGGACAGGGCGAATTCTATCTGACGCGCTACCCCACCCAGGGCGGCAACTTCGAAACCATTACCCTGGCCCCCAATTCGGCGCAGGAAGCCATGGCCATGGTGGTGGAGGCGTTCCATCTTTCCGAACGGCTGCGCATGCCGGTGACGGTGCTCGGCGACCAGCTCATAACGGACGGCTTCGAAGACATCACCGTGCCCGAAAACGAAGACGAAATGAAGGAAATGGGATTCCGCATCTGGCCCAGGACCTATCACAAGGGACCGGACTTCTATCCCTACACGGACGCGCTGGACATTCCCCCCGTGCAGATGGGGTACAACACCGGGGCGCTCTGTTCCGACTGGACCCCCACCGAGCAGGGATACGACATCGAGGAAGTGGAAGCCCATCACAAACATGCCTACCGACTCATCTACAAGGTGCGCAACAACCGGCAGCTGTTCAACCACCTCTACGAGAAGCGCCACATGGACGACGACCCCGACCTGGTGGTGGTTTCCTACGGCACGCCTTCGCGCGTGGTGAACACCGCCGTGGACAAGGCGCGTTCCATGGGACTAAAGGTGGGAGCGCTTCGGCTTATCAACCTGTGGCCCTTCCCCGACGAACATTTTGCCCGGAAAACGAAATACGTGGTCGTCGAGCTGAACTGGGACGGACAACTGGTGCGGGAAGTCCAGAGATCGGCGCCCAAGGATTCAGAGGTGCACTTCATAGGCACCTGCGGAGACCTGCCGACGATCCCCAATCTGATCGAATCATTCGAAAAATTGTTAAAGAACCAGCCTCTCCAGCGCAATGGCTGGGTATCGGAGGAATGGTGATATGGAGTACTCGTCCGCTCAATTGACGAACGAATACCTGAGGTCGCGGAAGATTCCCAGCACGGCCTGTTCGGGATGCGGCTTGGGCATCAACCACAAGGTCGTGATCCAGGCCATCAGCGAGCTGGGACTGGCCACGGCGGACATCGTGTGGGGCACCTCCATCGGCTGCGCCGGCCGCCAGACCTTCGCCACCTGGAAAGGTGACGGGTTCGCCGGCACGCATGGCCGGGTCTATGCCATCGCCCGTGGGCTGAGGATCGCCCTTCCCCCGGAAAAGAAGATCATCGCCACGGTGGGTGACGGCGACGCCTTCGGCATCGGCCTCATGCACCTGATCCATTCCGCCCGTTCCAACGCCGACATGACGGTCATCGTGAACGACAACCTGGGATATCAATCCACCGGCGGCCAGTTCGGTTTCACCACGCCCCAGGGCGCGAAAACCGATTCCAGCCCCTACGGGATGTTCGAACACAACCTCATGAGCGACGGCATGGACGTCATGCACATCCTGAAGGGTGCGGGCGCGACGTTCCTGGCGCGGCACGTGGCCATGGACGGTCCCCGGGCGGTGGAGAGCGTAAAGAAAGCCATTCTGAACAGAGGGTTTTCGCTGGTCCACATGCCCTATCCCTGCCCCACCAACTTCGGCTCGCGACATCTCGGGACCCGGACGCAGGTGAACATTTACCGCTGGATCAAGGATCACGCCGCCCCCCTGGGACAAGAGAAGAAGGATACCATCTGGGCCACGGGCGTCTGGCACGACGCCAGCAATTCCCGGCCGGAATTTTCCGAGCACATATGGGATACCGTGGAGAAGATCAGGAGGACCGGAAAGATATGAAAGAACGAATCGAAATCGTGGCCAGCGGATTCGGCGGCCAGGGAGTCGTCCGTCTCGGGCAGATCCTGGGCGAAGCCGCCGTCAAGCAGGGGCTGCACGTGACCATGCTGAAAAGCCACGGCACCGAAATGCGTGGCGGCTACGTGAGGAGCCAGGTGGTGTTCTCGCAGAAGATGATCGACAGCCCCATGTGCGAAAACCCCGATTACTTCGTGGCCCTCTCTTCCTCGGCGTACAACCGGTTCAAGGACACGGTCCCGGATTACGGCTTGGTCATCTACGACCCCTCGTTCGTGGAAAAAACCGATGCATCCATGAAGTGCGTGCAGAAGCCGCTGCCGGCCAAGGATCTGGCCATGAAGCACTTCGGGCGGGCCATATTCGCCAACTCCATCGTGCTGGGGGCCATGGCCAAGCTGGTGGAGGGACTCGACAGAGACATGATCCTGGGGAGTCTGCTGTCCATCATTCCCAAGTATCAGGATGACAACAAACGGGCGTTCCAGGTGGGTTTCGACTCGGTCTGACGCCTTGCTCGGAATTCCCGCTCCGCCTTCCCGGCGGGGCGGGCAGATAGCTGAAGACAACGCGGTCCGCCTCGGGCGGTCCGCCATGACAATCGGGCGTTCGCGGCGCCGCCGGCCGTTCTGAAACGGCGGGCGACGCGAAACATGTGTTTGGCTCGCGGCTGACCGTGAGCCAAAAAAGGGTGGGCCGGAAACCGTACGTCCCCGGAAAGACGTGCGGCGGTAAAGGACCATATCCCGTGATTGCCGAAACGAAACACCCGATAGGCAACACCTCGCGTTTCCCGGTCTTTCAAAGGAAGGCATGCCCTTCCTTTTTTCTTTTCACAAAATCCGCAAATAATCGACAACTCACCGATTCTTCCGGGTATTCAGGGAAAGCCATTCCGTGCTGCCGCACCGGGGAAGGCACCGCTGCGCCGTCGCAACGCCGTCCGGAAGAGAAGGGAAGAGGGGATGAGAACCATACGTCATTACGTGGATAAGCATGCCGAAAGCCAGGCGGACAAAATTTACCTGATCGCCCCGGAGCCGGGACTGGAACTCACGTACGGCCGATTGCGGGATGAATCCATCGCTCTGGGGAAACAGCTCCTCAGGATGGGCCTTAAAAAGGGAGACCACGTCTCCTTTATGATGCACAACGGGTTTCAGACCGCAAGGCTCTTTCTGGGCATCATGTACTCGGGGATGGTTGCGGCCCCCCTGAACCTTCAGGCCCAGCCGTCCCAACTCGCCTACGTGGTCGACCATTCGGACACGAAGCTGGTATTCGCGATCGACGAGCAGATGGAACGTCTGTGGGAAGCATTGAAAACCGCCGGCCGCGAAGTGAAGGTCATTGAAGTCGACATCGATGCCCAACGGATTTTTTCGGACGACGACCTGTCCGGTTATACGCTGCCGGAAGTGAACGAGGACGACCCGGCCCTGCTGCTCTATACGTCGGGCACTACGGGGGTCCCCAAGGGGGTGATTCTGAGCAACCGCAACATGGTGGCGGGCGGGGAGTACACGTCGCTCTCCCACCACCTCACCCCGGAGGACCGCGGACTCTGTTCCCTGCCCCTGTATCACATCAATGCCGAAGTGGTGAGCGCGGTGACTCCGCTGGTGAGCGGCGGCAGCGTGGTCGTCCCCCATAAATTCTCGGTGTCCAATTTCTGGGAATACCTGTCCATGTACGGGTGTACCTGGTTTTCCGTGGTGCCCACCATCATTTCCTACCTGGCTTCCGGATCGGAAATCGAGGGGAAGGGCTACTGTCTGGACCAGGTTCGTTTCGGACGCTCGGCCTCGTCCGCGCTCCCTCCGTCCCTGCACCACGCCTTTGAGGAGAAGTTCGGCGTCAGCATCGTGGAAACCATGGGGCTCACGGAAACCGCCGCACCGGTCTTTTCCAATCCCATGGACCCCAAAAGACGAAAATACGGTTCGCCGGGCTGCGCGGTGGGGAATCAGGCCAAGATCGTCGACAAGGAGGGAAAGGAAGTTCCTCGGGGCACGGTCGGGGAGATCATGATCAAGGGCGACAACGTAATGAAGTGCTACTACAAGAACCCCGAAGCCACCGACAAGGCCCTAGAACCGGACGGATGGCTCCACACCGGGGACCTGGGCTACATGGACGGGGACGGCTTCGTTTTCGTCACGGGAAGACTCAAGGAACTCATCATCAAAGGAGGAGAAAACATCGCGCCGAGGGAAATCGACGAGGCCCTTTACAAGCACCCGGCCATCCTGGACGCCGCGGCGGTGGGTATCCCCGACGAACGGTACGGGGAGGAAATCCTGGCCTGCGTCTGTCTGAAACCGGGTGAATGCTGCTCCGAGGAAGACCTTCTGACTCACTGTCTTCGGGAGCTGGGCAAGTACAAGACCCCCAAGAGGATTGTTTTCATGGAGGACCTCCCCAAGGGGCCGTCGGGAAAGATTCAGCGCCTGAAATTACCCAAATTGTGCGGTTTCGACTGTTGACGAGGTTGGCTTTGCATTCTCACTGGTGAACATTGACAAATCGTCCCTACATGGAGCTTTTCCGGAAGGGAAGTTGGCATGGCGGAATTCTTCCAGTACTTCACGCAGGCATTGACCCCCATGAACATGCTGGTGCTCCTGTTGGGCACCATAGGCGGTCTCTTCCTCGGAGCAACCCCCGGCCTGAGCCCCACCATGGCCGTGGCGCTGCTCGTTCCTTTCACCTTCCACATGAACTCGGCCACCGGCCTCATTCTCCTCGGCGCGGTCTATACGTCGACCGTAGCCGGAGGGGCCATCTCGGCCGTCCTTATCAATATTCCCGGAGCGCCCGCGAACATCGCCACGCTGCTTGACGGATATCCCATGGCGCAGCGGGGGGAATCCCAGAAAGCGCTCTACATCTGTTTCATCTCCTCCCTGATCGGCGGCCTTTTCGGCATGATTGTCATGATCCTCTTCACGCCGCCGCTGGCCAAAATCGCCATTGAATTCGGTCCGTCGGAACTGTTCTGGATCGCCATCTTCGGCATCACGGTCATGGCGGGGCTGGCTTCGGGCTCCATCTTCAAGGGACTGCTGGGGGGCATGTTCGGGCTCCTCGTTTCCATCATCGGCTACAGCCCGGTGCTGGGGGTCCCCCGCTTCGTTTTCAGCGACGTCCTCACGGGCGGCGTCACCATCGTTCCCGCCCTGATCGGCCTGTTCGGGGTCCCGCAAATCTTCGGTCTGATGGAGGATATGTATGATAAGGCGACCAAGGCGGACTACCGGCCCAAGAAGGGGATTCTGCTCCCGACGATCAAGGAAACCCTCAAGATGGTCAAGGCGCTGAGCATCGGTTCGGTGGTCGGGACGATCATCGGGATCATCCCCGGCGCCGGAGGGCAGGTGGCGGGGCTGATCTCCTACGATCAGGTGAGGAAATTTTCCAAGGACCAGAGTTCCTTCGGAAAAGGGAATCCCGTGGGCGTCGCCGCGGCCGAATCGGCCAACAACGCCATGGTCGGGCCTTCCCTCATCCCCCTGCTCACCCTGAGCGTGCCCGGTTCCCCCACGGCGGCCGTGTTGCTGGGCGGGCTGCTCATCCACGGACTCTTTCCGGGGCCGGAGCTGTTTCAGGCCCACGGAGACGTGGTCTACACCTTCATCGCCAGCCTGGTGCTCGCCCAGCTCGCCATGTGCATTTTCGGCATCATGATGTCGCGCTATTCGTATAGCGTCATGCTGGTGCCCAAGCTGCAAATGATCGCGGCCGTCATGGTGTTGGCGGTGTTCGGAACCTATAGCGTGCAGAACAGTTTCGACGACGTGATCGTGATGTTCGTCCTGGGCTCGCTGATGTACATAGGGAGAAAGGTGGGGTTTTCGCCCGCTCCGGTGGTGCTGGGAATCATTCTGGGCAGTCTTGCCGAGGACAATTACCTGAAGGGCAAGATGATCGCCGACACCGACGTGGGGATGTTCCACTACTTCTTCACCGGCACCATCAACGTGATCATCATCCTTCTGTGCGCCGCATCGGTTGGCTATTCGGTATATGGCGAAATTCGCGCTCATCAGAAAAAGGCCAAGGCCCGGGAGCAGCTGTCATGAAAAAAGACGTGATTGTCGCGTTGGTGTGTCTGATCGGCTCCATCGCGCTCTATTTTTCCCTGGGGACCATCTCGGAAGAAACAGCCAGGACGTTCCCCAGGGTGGTGATCGTGATTTCCATCATTCTCTCGGCACTTCTGCTGATCCAGGGCATCGTGCTGAAAAGGGGGGTCGTGAAAGCGGGAAAACGATTTCCCTGGGGGAGGTTCTTTCTCCTCCTGGCCATCATCATCGTGTATTTCATCGTCATGCAGCCGTTGGGATTCTACGTCTCGGCGTTTCTCTTTTTTGTCGCGGTGGGCCTTATCGTGGGACGGGTGGACCTTACCACCTCAAAAGCCACGGCAAGAGTTTTGCAATCGGCATTATTTACCGCGATTCTTTTCCTGCTCTTCAATGTGTTGCTGAAGGTACAAACGCCGCGAGGCATGTTGTTCTGAAAGAAGCGCGCGGCTGCAGGGAACGAAAAAAGGTCGTAAAGTTCGGCGAGCGCACCGTATCACTCACATCAACGAAGGAGGCACACATGTTTGGATGTAAGTCGTTTCTGAAGGCCGCGGGCACGGTGGCGGCGGTGTTGCTGTTGGCTTCGTTTGCCGTCGGTAATGCTCAGGCCCAATTTCCGGACAAGCCCATAAGCATGATCGTCACCTACTCACCCGGAGGAGCTACGGATTTCCAGGCTCGTATCGTCACCATGCTGGCTTCCGACGAGAAGTATTTCGGCCAGCCCATCGTCATCATCAACAAGCCCGGCGCGGGCGGACAGGTGGGATGGAACTGGTTCGCGGAGAAGGGTTCCAAAGACGGTTACACCATGGCCACCTATAACGTTCCCCATTTCATCGCCCAGTCGATCGTCTACGATACCAAATTCGAGGTGGAGGATTTCGAACCGGTGGGAAACTGGGGCGCGGACCCCGCGGTGCTCATCGTGGGGAAGGACAGCCCCTTCAATACGGTTGACGACCTGGTCAAGTACGCCAAGGAAAATCCCGGCAAAGTGACGGTCTCCGGCGCCGGAATGTTCGTGGGGCACCACATCGCCACCCTCCAGTTGGAAAAGGCCGCGGGAATCAAGCTCACCTACATCCCCGAAAAGGGCGGCGTGGATGCCCTGCAGTCGGTCATGTCGGGAAAAGTGAAGGCCGGGTTCAACAATCTGGCCGATTCGTTCCGCAGCCAGGATAAGGTCAAAATTTTGGCGATCGCCGACGTGAAGCGCCACGAATATCTGCCGAACGTGAAAACCTTCAAGGAGCAGGGGCTGGACATCGACAACTCCAGCGTGAACTACCGCGGTATTGCCCTGCCCAAGGGAACGCCCAAGGAAATCATCGACAAGTGTGCCGACATCGTCCCCAAGATGTTCAAGGACAAGCAGATCGAAAGCAAAATGAAAGACTCCGGAAGCCCCGTCCTCATCATGAACCGCGAAGAATGCATCAAGATGTTCGCGAACATGAAAAAGGAACTCACCACCCTTCTGGCGGAACTGAAGCAGAAGAAGTAACCGCACCGTCCATACTCGAGGCTATCGATTTTCATTTGTGGGAGGGAACTTTTTGGAAAAAGTTCCCTCCCACGCCCTCCCTCAAAAACCTTGAGCTATCGGTATAATAATGTGCAAGCGGATGTTATTTCGAACGAAGGAGAAATAGTCTACGGGGGGCGCGGGGGAAGAGATTCCCCCGCACTTATCCTTTTCCATGCTTTTATAGACACCCTCCCCGCTGTTCCGCGGAACCGTTTCCGTTATATAATACCGCCGAGAAGAGACACGGGCCGGTTACCTTCGCACTGGGGCCCCGGCGGATGAATGGAAAAAAGGTGAAACTCACGTTCCTCGGTTCCGGCGACGCTTTCGGGCACGGCGGCCGTCTTCAGCCCTGCATTCTGGTGAACGCACCGGGATGCGCCTTCCTGATGGATTGCGGCGCCACGGCAATGACGTCCCTCCACCGCTACGGCGTCCAGCCCAACGCGGTGGAGGCAATTTTTGTCACCCACCTGCACGGCGACCATTTCGGCGGCCTGCCCTTTTTCATCCTCGACGCTCAATTGCACAGCAAGCGCACGACGCCGTTGCTCATCGCGGGGCCGTGGGGTACCGGCCGCAGGCTGCAAGCCGCCATGGAAACGATGTTCCCCGGATCGTCTTCCGTGCAGCGCAAATTCACGGTCGACGTGCGCGAACTCGATCCGGGGAAAGCGTTCCCGTTCAAAACGGTTACCGTCCTCCCCTTTGAGGTGAATCATGCCAGCGGCGATCCGGCATTGGCGTTTCGAGTTGCATGCGCCGGCCGGATCGTCGGCTATACCGGGGATACCGAGTGGACGGAAAACGTTGCGGCCGTCGCCGATGGAGTTGACCTGCTCGTGGCCGAAGCTTATTTTTTCGAGAAGCGGGTGAAATACCACCTGGACTACACCACGCTCATGAGTCGCCTCGGGACCGTGCGCCCCAAGCGGGTGATCCTGACGCACATGAGCGAAGACATGTTGTCGAGAAGAGCCGATATTGAAACCGAATCGGCGGAAGACGGAATGGTCGTCGATATCGAGTGAACATTGAACCAGGCAAACGTTGAACAAGCGGCTACTGAGCTGGAGGAAGACCATGCATTTCATCACGATTTCAAGAACCATCGGATCCAAGGGAACGGAAATCGCCAGGAAGGTGGCGACCACATTGGGGTATTCATACAACGACACCGCCGTCATCGACGCGGCCGCCCGCGAAATGGGTTTTGTGAGGAGCGTGGAGGAGCTTGACGGCAAAACGCCTTCGTTTTTCCAGCGGTACTTCTCCCACCGCCCGGAGATCAACCGGGACAGACTCAATTCCGTGATCTTCGAGATGGCGGAAAAGGGGGATGCGGTCTTCGTGGGGCGGGGCGGACAGGTGCTGCTGAAATCCTTCCACTGCGCGCTCCACGTACGCATCATCGCTTCCGAGGATGCCCGCATAAAGACGCTTATGGCACGGGGCTACACTGAAGACGTCGCCCGAAAGACCATCGAGCACAGCGACCATGAGCGGAGTTCGTTCATCAAATTCGCCTTCGGAGTCGATTGGGGGAACCCGACCCTCTACGACATGATTCTGAGCACGGATAAGGTGGGCGAGGAGTTGGCGGTGGACACCATCGTCTCCATGGCGCGTTCCAACGAAATCAAGGCGTGCTCGGTGGAGGCGCTCGCCATTCTGGACAGGATGGCACTGAAGAACAGGGCTCAGGCCGCCATCATCGAGGCGGGCCTCTCTTCGGGAAAGCTCACGACGGTTTTCGTCGATACCCCCGAGCAGGGCATCGTTCAGCTGACGGGGGTGGTCAAGGAGCAGGAAGTGAAGGAGCAGGCGGAACAGGTGCTGAAGAACATCAGAGGCATCAAAAGCGTGGACAACCGTATTCTGGTGGTGCCGGAGTTCGTGGGCGCGGTTTGAGATACTTTTTTCGCCGGCGCGCGGTGTTGCTCCCCCCGGCTACGCCGTCCCCCTCAATGGGGGGTATCGATAAAAGAGCGTTTCTCCATGATTCGTCATTCCGGCGGAAGCCGGAATCCAGTCTTTTCAAGTACTTCTGGACCCCGGCTTTCGCCGGGGCGACGTTTGACGAGGCTTTATCGACAACCTCATTGAGGGGGTAGGGGAGTGCGGTACGCACGAACCATTCCGTGATTTTTCCTCTCTTGGCGGCCATGATTTTTTCAACTGTCCCCCATCGCCGGAGCGCCGCAATCTGATACAATAGCTCAGCGATCGATCACCGGACCGGACGGGCGTTCCTCAGCCGAAAGACGAAGCGGGCGCCTTCCGAAACTATTGTGCGACTCCAGCGTATGGCATTTCCGGCTGTCATGGAAGAACGTTTCCCCTATCGTTTGAACCTCGCGTTGGCAGCGGCGGGTATCACCGTATCCTTTTACCGGTTTTTTCTTCTGCCCCTGGTTCTTTTGCCGCTCCATCCCCTCTGGCTTCTTTCCCTTATTCCCTGCGCGGCGCTTGCCAATTCCCACTGGTTCCTTATCCACGAAACGTTTCACCGCGGTTTTCATCCCCGCGCCGCTATCAACGACGCCGCGGGGCGCATCCTCTCCATCTGTTTCGGAGCGCCTTTCCACGTCATCCGTTTCGGCCACCTGATGCACCACCGTTTCAACGGAGCGCTCATTGACCGCACCGATCTGTACGTTCCAGGCGCGGCAAACGGGCTTTGGGTCCGGGCATCGTACTATCTGCAGCTGTTCGGCGGATTGTACTTACAGGAATTCTTCTCGGCGGCGCTGTTCTTCTGCGGAAAACAGACCATCCTCGCCGTCATCTCGCGACTGATGCAGCCGCAGGACGAGAAATCGGCCGAGATAAAGAAGTTCGCGCTGTCCATGTTTTCCAGGGACGGGGTGATCCGGAGCATACGTATCGACGGATGTATCATGTACGCGGTTTTCGGTGCGTCCCTCATCTGCTACGGACACTACTGGGGCTGGGCCGTGCTGCTCTTTTTCACGAGGGGCTTCCTCGTTAGCTTCGCCAACAACGCGGCCCACTACGGAACCCCGAGGTCCGATGTTTCCTACGCGCTGAATCTGCGGCTGCCGCTGCCCCTGATGCTCCTATACCTCAACTTCTACTGCCACCGCTGCCATCATCACAACCCGACCCTCCCCTGGACGCGGCTGCCCTCCGCAATGCACCAAACGGGGGATACGTTCGACGGTGCGTTCATCGACGCCGCGCTTGCCCAATTGAAGGGGCCGCTGTCGGTCGATGCTGTGGATGGGCTGAACGTTTCGCAGGGTTCGGCGTCCAACTGATTCGTGTACGTGATGGGAAGTGTGGAGATTTCCCCTAGTCCTCGGAAGGAAATCCCCCTAAATCCCCCTTTGCCAAAGGGGGACTTTGTAGCGCCGCCTCATTGGTATGGCCGCTTGGCGGTTCCGGTTTTCCACACACCCCGGAAGCGAGGGAAAGAGACGTCCCCACCGCATCGGATCGGAGGGAAATTGAACAATTCCCCCTCCCGTCATTCATGCGAAAGTCGGAATCTGGTCTTTTCAGATACTTCCGGACCCGGCTTTTCATCGGCGTGACGTTCGAAAGACTTATCGACGGGAGAACTTACGGCCGGAACCCTACTCCACGTCCACCCACTGCAGAAATTCGTCCGGAGCGCCCCGTTTGCTGCGGAAGACGTTGGCCGGGTGGTCGGGCAGGGGGTACCCGATGGCCGTGCCGATCACCAGCGTCCGTTCTTCGGGAATGGGGGCGTATTTCCTCGCCACCTGGGGATAACGCACGGCGCGAGCCAGGATGCAGGTGCCGAGCCCCTGTTCCACGGCCAGCAGCTCCAAGCTTTGCAGCACAAGACCGCAGTCCATGAGGGCGTAATGGTTGAACCCGCGCTCCAGGTGGAGATAGGCCACGCAGGGCGCGTCGAAGAAGAGCGTCATGCGCCGGTTGTGCTCTTCCCGTTTTTCCTTGTCTTCCCGCTTGATGTCGAGAGCGGCGAAAAGGTCCCTGCCGAGTCCCTTGTATCGCCGGGACTGCTGCTCGTTCCAGGAATCGGGCATGGTGATTTCCGGGCAGAAATCCACCCCTTGATCCACCAACCGAAGGCTCTCGTCCTTGATGCGTTGCAGCGTCGCGCCGGCGACGATGGTGAATCCCCACGGCTGGGTGTTTCCCCAGGAGGGAGCCAGCAGCGCGTTCTCCATGACGTGCTTCAGCAGTTCGCGGGGGACGGGCTTTTTATCGAACGCCCGGATGCTACGTTCTCTTTTTCAGTGTGTCTTCAACCGTCATGGCGACTCCTTCTTTCCTGTTTGCCAAGCCGGGAACAGTTGCCGGCCCGTTTTCCCGAACGCGAATGTGGTGAGAAAACGATGTGCATCACCTTTCCGTCTCTCCGTTTCCCGAACTCACGTCCTTCACTCCCGGAATTTTCGACTCGCACGGTACGCCCGTCTGGCACAAGCCGCAGCCGAAGCCGTCGAAGCCGTAATGCTCCTTCACGTACCCGGCGGTGCGGGGCCGCAGGTGAGCCCGGCATTTGATCTTGTCGTGGCCTTTTTCCGATAGGGCTCCCACCGGACAGCGCGTGATGCATTTCCCGCAGATGCCCTTGCTGAAGAACAGGCAGTATTCGTGATGGTCGGCGTAGGGGCGCGGCGTGGGGGAAATCCCTATGCGGGCCACCACGGACCCGACCCTCATCGCTTTGCCCACACGGGTGATGAGGCCGTCGCACAGGCCGAACGTGCCCAGCCCCGAAGCGAACGCGGCATGACGCTCCGACCAGCTGGAGGCGAACCCCCACCGTTCGGAGGTGATCCGTTCCCACTGGGGGAGCAGCACCGGGGCCGCCGCCGGTATGGACCGCTCTTCCAGGGCAGCCACGACATGCTTGCGGAGTTTTTCGTTGACCACCTCACCGAAAATCCTCGCCCTGGCCCACCGCTCGGAAGGGAATTCCTTCTCCTTACGGTTGTCGGCTTTGGTTGCGCCGGTTTGCGGCAGGACCCAGCTGATTACCGTGAGGTCCGCCGAAGCGGCGTCCGTTTCGGGAAACGCCAGGCGGAAGAATTCGAGCGGAGTCCAGTGGAAGGGGCCGACGTGCTCCTTGTATTCTTCATAGAGCGGATCGTTTCCGCCGGAAAAACCCACCAGCGGATGATCGAACGCCTTTTCGCCCGCCGCGTTCATTAAAGTGTTTTCCGGGGACCCGTCGATGAAATCGGTGACGACGGATGTGATCCACTTTGCGGAATCCGAACTATCGCTCATTACCGGCACCTCCCCTGAAACAGTATTCCTGAGAAACGCTCACGTTTGGTTCCTGCTTCACAAAGGCGCATTATACTATACCCTCGCCGGACAGGCGGAAAAAACGTCCTCACCGACGGGGAAAAATGCTATCGTGGCGGAATTCCCACAGTCAAAACGGAAGCGGAAAGGTAAACGTCCGCAAGGACCGCCAGGAGGAATGTCAATGGAGAAGCTCATCGTCACCGCCGCGATCACCGGCAGCCGGAACACGCGCAAAATAGCCCCCTACATTCCCATCACTCCCGAGGAAATCGTCCAGTCGGCCATCGAGTGCCGGGACGCCGGCGCATCCGTCGTGCACATCCACGTGCGCGACCCCGAGACTGAGCTGGGCACCCAGGACCCGGAGCTGTTCCGACGGGTGGTCGAGCCGTTGCGGGAAAAGACCGATCTGGTGCTTTGCCTCACCACTTCGGGGATCGCCGCCAGGAACCTCCCCGTCGAGGAGCGGCTCGCGCCGCTGGAACTCCTGCCGGAACTCGCCTCCTTTGACGCGGGCTCCATCAATCTGGGAGGGGGGGTCTTCAGCAACCCGCCGGAATTCCTGGACAGGGCGGCGGAAAAGATGCGGGAAATGGGCGTAAAGCCGGAGATAGAAGTGTTCGACCTGGGCATGCTCATGACGGCGATCAAAATGCGCGACGACGGCAAGCTCGACGACCCGCTCCACGTGCAGTTGGTACTGGGTACGCCCTGGGGCGCACCCGCGACGCCCAAGACCCTGCTCTTTCTGCACGAAACCCTACCGACCAACGCCACGTGGTCCGTCATCGGCATCGGCCGCCACTATCTGCCCATGTCCATGATGGGTCTCATCCTGGGCGGACACATCAGGGTGGGCATGGAAGATGCGATTTTCCTGGAAAGAAGAGTGCCGGCACGAACGAACGCCCAGTTTGTGGAACGCATCGTCCGTCTGGCCCGAGAATACGGCAGGGAAATCGCCTCGCCCGACGAAGCCCGCCACATTCTGGGTCTTAAGAAATCATGAACGAGGGATGATGAAATCGCATGTGGGCGATCGGTCGCTTTTTCTGTCGGCCGTCACCCCATGGGCATGGATTGGGGCAGTCTGCGGCCGGTCGCCCCTCTGTTGTCGGCCTCACGCCGGAAGGGGCGAGCGTTACTCTTTGGGAGGAAGTTCCACCGTGTGAAACCAGTGCTGATTGATGCTCTTCAGTTTGGCGGCGAGTTCGTCAAACGAGGAGGGCTTGGTGATGAAGGCGTTCGCCCCCATTCGATAGCATTGCGCAATATCCTCGCTTTCCCGGGAAGTGGTGAAGATGATCACCGGAATCACCCTGAGGAATTCGTCGGTTTTGATTTCCTTGAGCGCTTCGCGGCCATCTTTTCTGGGCATGTTCAAGTCGAGGAGGATCAGGTCCGGGCGAGGGGATTGCACGGTTGCGGAGAACTTTCCCTTTTGGCGGAGATACTCCAGAAGTGCCTCACCGTCTTCGACACTGCGGAACTGGTACCTGATACCGTTTTCCAGGAAAGCGTCTTGAACGAGCAGGCAATCATCCGGATCGTCATCGGCCATGAGAATAATCAGCGGTTTTTCGATTTCTCGCATACTGAGTCCTATCGATCGGTTGTCCTTGCCTTGATGGTGTTGATACGTTCGAAACGCACCATCTGAGCGCATGTACGGATATGAGCATGAAACGGCCGGAAATTTCAACCTATTTTTTCATGAGAAACGACATACGCCCGTTGCGCAAAGCCTATCGGATAATGGTGGTTTCGAACATCGGCGATCATGAATGAGACTACTCGCCGCGCTTTGTTCCAATCAGAATGACAGGAACAGCGATCAATGCGTTTAACCGTCGGGAAGGACGATCATCGTTTTTCGGCGAGGACGTGCACGCTCTCCTCGGCTTCGCCACCCCCCCCAACGGAGAGGGCAGTGGGGGTGCCGTACGTGCGGGGGCACAGCGGGAAATCTTCCGCACCGGCGGGCGACTCGGCGAATATGCTGTGGGGACGATGTTTGCGCTGGCGGGCGGGGGCCTACTTGTAAAGGACCGAGCTGAAGGTGTATTTATCCCCGCGGAACAGGTTGTAGTAATAGCTGACCGGCCTGCCTGCGCGGTCGTACATGATGCGTTCCATGAAAAGAAGGGGGTCGCCGGTCTTTACGCCCAGAAGAGTGGCTTCATACGTAGTGGATTTGACGGCCTGGATGTTCTGTTCGGCATATTCGATGCCCAGGTGGTATTTGTTGTCGATAATGGCCGAAAGGGACCGCTGCGTCAGGTCCTCGTCCAGCAAGCCGGGGCACATTCTTTCGGGGATATAGGCATAGTTGACAGCCAGCGGCAGGTCGTTGGCGAACCGCAGCCGGATAATCCTGATAATGGGTTCCTCCGCCGTGACCCCCAGCTTCTCGATGAGGTTCGGCGTGGCCGTGACGACTCTCTTTTCGATCACCCGGGATCCGGGGTCCAGCCCCTTTTCCTTGATGTCTTCATGAAAGCTTACCAGCCGGGTCGCCCGGCGTTCGATTTTCTTTTCGGCCACGAAGGTGCCCGAACCTTTGCGCCGCGTGAGGACGCCGTCGTTCACCAGTTTGGCCAGGGCCTGGCGCATGGTCATTTTGCTTACGGAAAAGAGTTCCGCCAGTTTTTCTTCGGGAGGGATGCGGGCGTTGATTTCGAGTTGCTCTTTCCGGATGAACCCCAGTATGGCTTCACTGATCTGGTAGTAGAGAGGTACGGGGCTGTTCCGATCAATCGTGTTGTGGATATTCAGGAAAGGGCTTAATTCGTTTTTTTTCATATAGTTACCGGAATCGATCCGTTTCGTGAAGGCTGAATCGAGATTATGTGAATCTAGTCTAGTTGTCAAGAGATATAGTTTACTCCCTCCTGTGCCGGAGAGGGGAAAGGTCTGAAATCGGGTGGTCTTTTCTTAAAAGATTGCTAGATATAAATAATCGCGATGGTAATGGCAAGTAAAATGCAAGGATTCACCGCCTGAATGGTATCCAAACGTTCTATTGTCCGTCAATCGAGGAACGAATGAGATGGGAAATGATGTGGTCATCCTGATCCTGGAAGCAATGGTAGTCTATTTTCTCGTACTGTGGTCTCACTCCCTGCGCCATAGATTCGGACCCGTTCATTTCTACGCACTGATCGGCGGAATCACGGCCATCATGTCCTGGGTGACGGATGCGGGCGTCAGCATCCGGTTCGCGGGAATCACCTTTGTCGTCGGTTCGACCGTTTTCTACACGTCTCTGTTGCTGGGCGTTTTCGTTGTATACGTGTTCGACGGTCCCCGTGCCACCCGGATTGCAATTTCCACCATTGGCGGCGTTTCCGCCATGGTTCCCCTCATCGCCGCTCTGCTCCACATGCAGATGGATCTGATCGGCAACGCGCGCATTCCCTATATCCCGCTGCCGAGCCTGCGCATCAACACCGCTTCCGTCCTCGCCACGTTGATCGATCTGGTTTTCCTGGCCATGGCATGGGAATATTTCGGCAAGCCGGTGCTCAACCTGAAATTGTGGCTCCGCGCGTTTCTGACGCTTCTCGGCGTCATGTGGCTGGACGTGCTGCTCTTCGCCACCGGCGCTTTTGCGGGAACTCCCGTCTACTGGTCCATCATGAAGGGCACGCTGATAAGCCGTTTCGTCATAACGATCTTCGCACTGCCGTTTCTCTATGTCTATCTGCATCTGCAAAGTCAGAAAAAGGACGTCACCATAGAAAATCGTCCTGTGTTGACAATCTTGAAACAGGTGGCCGAGATCAAACGCGAACTCTCCGATGCGCACCAGGAGATAGAGCGACGGAAAAAGGCGGAAGGCGAGCGCGACAAGGTCATCAGCGAACTCAAGAAGGCGGTATCCGAAGTGAAAACGCTGCGCGGGCTTTTGCCGATCTGCTCGCACTGCAAGAAAATCCGCGACGATAACGGTTACTGGAATCAGCTTGAGTCCTACATACAAACACATTCCGAAGTCGAATTCACCCACGGCATCTGCCCGGAATGCGTGAAGGAACTCTACCCCGACCTGAAGATAGCGGGCAAATGAGGGATGTTCCCGTCCCCGTTTATGGTTGCCGATTTCAATAGATACGAGCTAATAATGGAAGCGGGACAAAATTCCCGGCCGGACCGGAAGGCCGGCCGGCTGTTTTCGGATGTTCGCCCACCAAAAACGACAAAGGGGAGGTCGGGAAATGCACTATGAAATGCTGATCCTCGAAGCCGTAGAGGAGTACGTCGCCGAGATCACTCTGAACCGTCCGGAGAGTCTGAACACGTTCAACTCTCAGATGGCGGAGGAGCTGCATGGCGCGCTCCTCAAGACGGAAGCTGATAAAAACGTCCGGGTGGTGCTCGTGAAGGGAGCGGGGAAAGCGTTCTGCGCGGGCATCGACGTCAACGAACTGGCCGGAAAAACCGCCATGGAATACCGGTCCTGGATCGAACTCATGGAGCGCCCGCTCCTGACCATCTCCCGGATGAAAAAGCCGGTGATCGCGCAGGTGCACGGCGTGGCCGCCGCAAACGGCATGGGACTGGTCGCTGCGGCGGACCTGGCCATCGCCGCGGACGACGTCCGCATGGGCCTCACGGCCATTAACGTGGGCCTCAACTGCGTGGGACCGGTCGTCCCGGTGGCTCGTTCCGTGGGCCGAAAAAAAGCCCTGGAACTCCTGCTCTACGGGAACCTGATCTCGGCGGCGGAAGCTCTCTCCTTCGGCCTGATCAACAGGGTCGTTCCCAAGGCCGATCTGGAAACGGAAACGCGCCGCTGGGCGCACTCTCTGGCACAGAAAAGTCCCATTGCGGCCCAGATCGCCAAGAGCGCGTTCTACAATTCGGAGGACATGGAGTACTCCCGGCAGTTCGACTATATGAACGAGGCCTTCGCCCGTCTTTGCACCACCGAGGATGCCAAGGAAGGCGTGCAGGCGTTTTTCGAAAAACGACAGCCGGCCTGGAAAGAAAAATAGCCGACGTCGACCGGGATGCATCGCATGTTGAACCATCCCGCCCCACCGTAAAAAAACGATCCGGGGAGAACGTTTTCCCCGGACGAGTCGTCCTCTCTTCCTTGACACACCCCTCCACACCACCTTACCCTAGGGAAACGAAAAAATCTCTTTTCAACCGGACAGCGACGGCGGTCATCATCCCATGTTCAAAGCAATTGTCTTCGATTACAACGGCGTTCTGGCCGACGACCTGAAGATTCATGAAGATTCCTATCTCCATGTGGCCGAACGGCTGAGGATCGATCTTACCCGGGAACGAGTGCGGAAGTACATCGCCTACTCGCTGGATCGAAAGAGGAGTTTCTATTTCGGCGACGTCAGCGACGAGCGCTGGGCCGAGATACTGAAGCTCAAGGAAGGGTATTATTTCGAAAAAGCCACCGGTTCGGACGTTCTCTT
The DNA here is from genome assembly GCA_963826125.1 of uncultured delta proteobacterium. Taxonomy (GTDB): domain Bacteria; phylum Desulfobacterota; class Desulfarculia; order JACQYL01; family CAWGVV01; genus CAWGVV01. The sequence goes on from CAWGVV010000002.1 coordinate 1,949,294, forward strand.
CCCTGATGTTTCCGAGGTCCTTTCCTCCCTGAGTTCATCCTTCGCCCTAGCCCTGCTCACCAATACCCCGGCGGATTACTTCTACAAGGTGTTCCCCTCCCGCCTCTCGGCCCTGTTCGCCGCCACGGTGTTCGCCGACGAGGTGAAGGAAAACAAGCCTTCTCCGGAACCGCTCCATCTCCTGCTCAAGCGGCTGGGGATGGGGAAAGACGACGTGTGTTACGTGGGGGATTCCCTTCTCGACGTGGAAATGGCCAAGGCGACGGGCGTAAGCATCTTCGCCGTGGCGAGAGGGGCCAACACGCGGGAGGAACTCCATGAAGCGGGAGCCGACTACGTTGTCGGGGATTTGAGGGAGATGGAAAACATACTGCGTTCCGCCGGGAGAGCATCCTGATCCCTTGCCCCGCGTCCACCACGTGACAATCGAGTCGAATCCGTCGGCGAAATGCCGGGTCGCACCTGATGGCCGACGGAAAGCCGGGTGTGGGATCCTTGACTTTGCATGCAAACTATTTGACACTTAAATAACCCTTATTGAAAATTGTCGATAAGAAAGGCAGGCACAATGGGGTGGATGCTCTCACCGCGGATTGCGGACATTCTGGAGAAAGGCGGACGGGGAGAAGGTATCGACCGGGAAGAAGCCGTTCACCTCATGCACGTGGAACTCAACAGCCGGGAGTTTTTCGCCTTGCTGGAATCCGCGAATCGCCTGTCCCGTGAATCGTTCGGGAACAAGGGCGAAAACCACTTCCACATCGGCATCAACGTGGAGCCCTGCGCCGTCAATTGCCGATTCTGTTCCCTCGCCGACAGTGCGGGAATTTTCACGGAGCGGATTGAATTCTCCGAGGAGGAAATCCTCCACTGGGTGCGTGAAGCGGAAGATTCCCGGGTGGATGCGCTCAACATCATGACCACCGGCACCTACTCCTTCAAGCGGCTGCTGGAAATCGGCGTACTTCTCAAAGGAAACACCTCCATTCCGCTCGTCGCCAATACCCGGGACATCAGCCACAAGGAAGGGGAAGCACTCCTGAAGGCCGGTTTTGTGGGTGCCTACCACGCGTTGCGGCTGGGGGAGGGCAAGGTGACGCCGCTCAGCCCGGAGAAGCGCATCGGCACTATACGGGTCATCAAGGACGTGGGCCTCCAATGGGCGAACTGCATCGAACCCGTGGGGCCCGAACACACGACGGACGAAATTCTCGACCTCATGTACCTCGCGCGGGAACACGGGGCCACCTACAGCGGAGTGATGCGGCGCATAAATTTCCCCGGTTCTCCCATGGCCGGGTACGGCATGATCACCGAAATCGAGATGTCCAAACTTCTGGCCGTCAGCCGGCTGATCATGGGCAACGTGGCACGGGCCCATTGCGTCCATGAGCCGTATTCGCTGTCCCTGTTGGCGGGAGCCAACCTCTTTTTTCCGGAAGTCGGCGCCAGTCCCCGGGACGGGAAGGCGGACACGGGGGAAGGCAGAGGCAAACGGCCGGGCCGGTGTCGGGAAATGTTCCGGGAAATGCACTGGGACCCGGACCTGCCGTCCAACTGTTTTCCTTGAACCGCAACAAAAGGGAGGCCGGAGTGAAGAAAAGATACGTCGTGAAACGCATCGCAGCGGTATGTTTTCTGTTTGTTCTTTTCGCCATTGCTTCGGTCCCGGCGTGTACGGCCACGGCCGCGGAATTCCGCGTGGGAACCTGGAAAACCGCCCAGACCATCCAGCCGTTCTTCTACGATCGATTCCTCAAGGCCCCGAACGCGGTAACCGTTTTCCCGTTCACCAATCCCGCCGACCAGAAGGCGGCGCTCCTGGCGGGCAGCCTGGACCTGTGCGGCACCACCCTGGCCCATGCCATCCATTCCGCGTCCAGGGGCGAGCCGGTGGTGCTGGTGGCGGCACTGTGCAACAAGTGTTCGGCCCTGGTGGTGAAAAAGGACGCCGGGATCGAAACTGTGCGGGACCTGAAGGGGAAGGCCATCGGATACGTGCCGGGGACCATGCACGAGATACTCCTGCGTGAAGTCCTCACCCGCAACGGGTTGTCCCCCGAAACGGACGTAAGGCTCACCCGTGTGGATTTCTTCGACATGGGCACGGCCCTGGCACGGGGGTCCATCCAGGCCTTCCTTTCGGGAGAGCCGTTTCCGACACTGGCCCGGCAGCAGGGGTACGGCCTGATTCTGGCCTATCCCTATTTCGACGATTCCATCGGGACAATCAATGCGGGAATGCTGACGACCCGGGCCATGATCGAGAAGCATCCCGACACGGTGATGTCGCTGGTGGCGGCCCACGCGGAAGCGACCCGGTATCTCACGGACCATCCCGGCGAATGGCTCAAGCGGGCGAGTTCGTTCGGGACGGACCCGGCCATCCTCAAGGCGGCATCGGAGAACATGGAGCTATCCTGGGACATGGACGAAAGTTTCGTGCGCAAGACCAAGGCCCTGGGCGCGCAAATGCAAAAGCTCAAAGTCATCGACCATCAACCGGATTACGACAAGCTGTTCGATCTCTCGTTCGTCCGCAAGATCAAGGAAGCCCACTGACGAAAAGCCATGGGAACGGGTCTTCAGCTTCGCGGTCGTCCCTGGTATAATCGATACATCCCGGAAACGTGGAGCCGGAGGAAGGGCTGTGGGTAAGAAGGGAAGAGTTCTGCTTCCGTGGCTGGTACCCATCGGCGTGCTGGCTGTCTGGACAGCGGTTAGCGGCATGGGAGCCGTACCTCCGTATCTCCTGCCTTCGCCCATGACCGTCCTTCGATCGGGATCGCTCTATCTTTTCGGCGCCTCCGGAGACGCGCCCTATGCGGGCCGCTTTCTTCAGGATGCCGGGGCCAGCATCCTCCGTGTGGGAGCGGGGTTCGGCCTGGCGGTGCTGGCGGCCCTGCCGCTGGGGATCGTTTCGGGCCGCGTTTCCGGGGTCAACCGGCTGCTTGAAACCACCATCAACGCATTGCGTGCGGTGCCGGGAATCACCTGGCTGCCGGTGGCCATGGTCTGGTTCGGCATAGGGTTCAAGACCACGGTGTTCCTCGTCGCCCTGGCCGCCTTCTTCCCCATCTATCTGAACGCGGCGGCGGGCGCCGCCCAGATCGACCCGACCATTCTGCAGGCCGGAGCCATGATGGGGGTCGGCAGGGTCAGGGGCACGTTCTCCATCCTGCTGCCCGCGGCCATGTCGCACGTCATGACCGGACTGCGTCTGGGACTGGGCATTTCCTGGGCGTACCTGGTGCTGGGAGAACTCACCGGAGTGCCCAACGGCCTGGGGGCGGTCATCATGGATGCCCGGATGCTCGGACGCATCGACATTATCGTGGTGGGCATGATCATCATCGCCTTTACGGGCCGGCTGAGCGACCATCTGCTGAAGGGGGTGCTGAGGGTTTTCTTCAAGAGCGCCCGGAGATCGGTATGATGCGGGAAACCGGATCACGTCACGTTGCGGATCGTCCTGTGGACGAGAGGTCGTTCCTGGAAGCCAGGACCCTCACCATGAGCTTTCCGTGGGAAGACGGTTTCAGGACCGTCCTGGACGACCTCTCCTTCGGGGTACGCCGGGGTGAATTCATCTGCATCCTGGGCCGCAGCGGGTGCGGAAAAACCACACTGCTGAAAATCCTCGCCGGGTTCCTCAAGCCGACCGCCGGATCCATCCTGCTGGAAGGGCGGCCGGTGAGCCGCCCCGGTCCCGACCGGTGCGTGGTCTTTCAGGAAGATGCGCTCTTCCCCTGGTTGACAGTGGAGGAAAACATGGGCTTCGGTCTCTGCAACGCCGGTGTGGGCAAGCGGGATACCCGCCGCCGGGTGGACCGGATGCTGGAAATGGTGGACCTCACGGACTACCGCGGATATCTGCCCAGGGAAATATCGGGGGGAATGAAACAGCGGGTGGCGCTCGGCCGGGTGCTGGTGCTCAACCCCAAGGTTCTTTTGATGGACGAACCTTTCGCCGCCCTCGATGCTCAGACCCGCGAAGAGATGCAGAACCTCCTGCTTTCCCTCTGGGGCCGGTTTTCCCACACGGTGCTCTTCGTCACCCACGACGTCACCGAAGCCGTGGTCATGGCCGACCGCATCCTGGTGATGCAAAAGAACCCGGGAAAAATTCGGGAGGAAATCGACGTGGTGCTTTCCCGCCCGCGAATGCGGGACCGGGGGGAGTTCATGCTGTTCTTCCGCAGGCTGCGCGAAACGCTTCGGGACTGATCCGACGCCGAACGCTCAGGGCACCATCTGCCGACAGTGGGTTTCCGTGGTACGGGCGAGGAGGACCACTCCGACGAGGGACCAGGCCATCATGATGACGAAGGCCGTCTGGTAGGCTTCCACGCTGTAGATCCTCACCCCGTGATCGATCACCCCGTCCCACTGGAGGTCCAGCAGCCAGCCCACCACGGGCTGCAGCACCATGGCCCCCGTCATTACCCCCATGTTGCACACCCCGGACACGGTGCCCGCGAGGGAAGTGGGGACCGATTCCTTGATGAAGGCAAAGCCGGGGATCATCCCGCCGCCGGAAAACCCTGCAATCACCACCAGCAGTACCAGCGTCCATATGTGCAGGCCGGGCACGAGAATCAGAAGAAACCAGGCCACGATACCTACGGCGTAGAACCACAGGTAGAGCGGCTTGCGCCTTCCGATGACGTCCGACAAGGCGCCGCACAGCGGGCCGGCCACGGCCCACGCCACCAGCATGGTGGAAGCCATGGCCGCGCTTTCCTCCTGGGTGAGTCCATAGCGGGTGCAGAGGTAGGGTACGCCCCACAGCCCGGAGAAGGCGATGATGGGGCCGACGATGCCGCCCGGCGCCAGAGTGAGGAGCCAGGCATTCCGGTAGCGGAACACTTCGCGCAAACCGGCCAACAATCCCATGTTTTGCGTGGGGCCGACGGGTTCGGTCGATCGGCGCGCGTAACTGGCGTACCCCTTCATGGACGGGTCGTCACGGACAAAAAGCCAGATGCCGAAACAGATGGCCAGGATGACGGCGGAGGAAACGAACATGACCGGCCGCCAGCCGAACACGTTCACCAGAAACCGCAGCGGTACGCCCGCCCAGACCGCGCCCAGCACGCCCGCCAGGAGAACCAAGCCCAGAACGAAGGCGAAGCGTTGGGGCGAAAACCAGTGGGAAGTGAGCTTCAGCACCGAGACGTAGGCAACCGCCACGGAAGCCCCTATGAGCAGCCTGCCCGCACACGCCCAGAACACGGTGGGAGCGGCGGCGAAAAGGAACGTCCCCATGGCTGCAACGAACGCGCCCACGGAGAGCAGCTTTCGGGGTCCCCAGGTATCGGCGAGCACGCCCGTGGGAATCTGCATGGCCACGTAGCTGTAAAAGTAGAAGGCGCTCAGGTTGCCCAGCGCGGCGGCGCCGATGTTGAAGTCGGCCATCAAGCGGTCCGTCATGACGGCGGGTGCAACGCGCAGGTAGAACCCTGAACAGTAGAAAGCGGCCCCGAGGCTCCAAACGAACCAGGAGGTACGGATTGGCGGATGAATGTTCGCGCTCACGGTCGATCCGGCGATTAAAGGCTTTGAAGGAAAAGAAATGAAGGCTGATTCGTGTGCGGTGATCGTTGCACAGAAAAAGCGATTATGCAACGAAGTCGTCGGGAAACCGGCGCAGTTTTTCTCCGTGGCCTAACGGTCCCGGGTCAGCTTCATCCCGTCCAGATAGACCGTCACCGTTTCGGAAAGTCCGGGAACGAAGAGTCCCACCGCCACAATACGGCTCATGTCCATACGCCGGTTCCGTGGTGCGCTTTCAACGTCCGAAAGCGGGATGCGGATATCGTTCCAACCCGGGGAAACGAGGAAGGTGCGGTTGAAACGGTCTTCGTAGTACTGCTGCCGCCCGGCGTGCTCCGCATCGTGGATTCTGCAGACGAATGGAACGGGATGGTCCGCCGTGCCGTACAGGTGCAGTTGGAGCGTCGAGTACCCTCTCCAGTTCTGCGGAAAATCTCTCAGGCCGAATCCGTAATGGTCGGGAGTCAGCACCGCTTTCAGGGAATGGGAACCTTCGACCGCGACGTCGCCGCTTACGGACAGCTCTCCCCCGGAGTGCCATCGATCGATTTCCGTAGGCGATTCGAACCCCGCCAGGACGGGGAACTGGCGAACTGACAGACGCTCGTCGTAGAAGGCCCTGCCCAGGGGAATGAAGGACGCCGCCACAAGGAGGACCACCAGGATCTTCAGCGCGGCGAGCAGGCGTCCGGGCAGCCTGAAACGCGAAGGGGCGACGAAGGCGAGGGCCGCCGCGCACCCCAGGACGTCCCGTTCCACGTCTCCTATTTCCGGTATCCGGTTCACGCCGGTCTGGAGCAGTTCGATGAAAACGCCGAAAAGGAACGAGACGGCGAGGATCGCCCCCCACTGGCGGAGAACGGACATTCGGGACAGGCGAAGAACGTTCGTGGTCGCGAGGAAAGTAAAGAGAAAGAAGTAGATGATATGGCCGGTGTCCCAGGCATGCTTGAACGAGCGCGAGGAGAGTGAGTCCGGACCTCCGACGAAAAAGAAGACCGACAGAACGGCGAGTAGAGCGTAGAGCAGATAGCTTTTCGAAAAGAACGACGGCCCTGGACGGTGTGAACCGATCCCGGCGACGGCGTCGTAACGCGACGGAAGTGTTTCGATCATGGTGCTGTTATCCTCGCCGGAATTCCGGCAGTCCGGAAATCGAACTTGGGAAGTGCAACGGCTCCTCCCTCGAAATCCCAGACGACGGATAGCAGAAAAACGGATTGAAGGAAAGGCGTTGCATCGGCGGGACACGAAAACGAGGATGCCCGGCGCCGTTCGATATGAGCGAAAGCCGCGTGTTCCGTGGCGCGACGGACCGGTAACATGCTTCTCCAACAACTCATTGCGTCGTAACAATTTACTAACATGGTGGGCCTAAAAATCGCCCATATAGAAAACCACCCGCTGCGCGGGTCTGCGGCAAACGGCTGCAGTAAACGAAGGGAGGGACAACATGTCGAAGAAGGTCTTACTCATTGCGATGCTTCTTTGCCTCTTTGGGGCGACCGTCGCATTGGCGGTATCGGTAGACCCGGGCCTGTCCGAATACGAGAAGGTGAGCGGCGTATCCGGCAACCTGAAGTCCATCGGTTCAGACACTCTGAACAACCTCATGACCTTGTGGTCCGAAGGCTTTCGTTCCGTTTACCCGAGCGTGAAAACGGAAATCGAAGGCAAGGGCTCCGGTACCGCTCCGCCCGCGCTCATCGAAGGAACCGCCCAGTTCGGTCCCATGTCCCGCGAAATGAAATCCAAGGAAGAAGACGAATTCGAGAAGAAGTTCGGCTACAAACCTTCCCGCGTCCGCACCGCCGTGGATTCCATCGGCGTATTTGTGCACAAGGACAATCCCATCAAGGGGTTGACCCTTCAGCAGCTCGATGCCGTTTTCTCCAAAACCCGCAAGGGCGGCCATGACAAGGACATCACCAAATGGGGCGATCTGGGTCTGACCGGCGAATGGGCGGACAAGCCGATTTCGATCTACGGCCGTAATTCGGTGTCCGGCACCTACGGTTATTTCAAGGAAGTGGCGCTGTTCCATGGCGATTACAAAGACACGGTGAAAGAACAGCCCGGCTCTTCGGCCGTGGTGCAGGGTGTGGCTTCGGACAAATACGGCATCGGGTATTCGGGAATCGGCTACAAGACGGCCGACGTCCGTGCGGTTCCCCTGGGGAAGAAAGAGGGCGACTATTACGAAGCCAATGCCGAGAACGCGTATTCCGGAAAGTATCCCCTGGCCCGCTTCCTTTATGTTTACGTCAACAAAAATCCCAATCAGTCCCTGGACCCGCTCCGCGCGGAATTCATCAGGTACGTGCTCTCCAAGCAGGGCCAGCAGATAGTGTTGAAGGATGGTTTCTATCCGGTTTCCAAGGCCTTGTCCGATGCCGACCTGAAAACGCTGGGGTTGATGAAGTAGGCTCGGCGGAAGGAGGCCCGTCCGAAACGGGACACTTCGAAAACGCTTGACCGAAAATGAAAAACGACAAAACCACCGTTATGGGTGGGGCGGGTTCTGTGTGCTTGCGCCTCACCCTGTCGCTTTTTACCGCACCCCGGAGAAAATGGCAGGCATGGCGAATCATACCGACAACCGAAAACAACCGAACACCACCGGAGAAAAGAGCGCAAAAAAAACGACGGTGAGAAGAGCGAAGACGACACGCCGTTCGGTTCTGATCATTGATAAGCTTGCGGACCGGACCATCACCATCGGCGGCATTGCCGTGATCATGGCGGTTCTCGTTATCATGGTCTTCCTGGTGCAACAGGTCGTTCCCCTGTTCAGCGGCGGCGAAATCAAGGAACATACGGCCTACGACATACCTGACCGTTCGAGTGAACCCCTCAACGTCATCATGGACGAAAACAAGACCATCGCCGCCATGGTGCTCCGGGACGGCACCGTTAAAGTTTTCCATGCGAAAAGCGGCACCGCGCTCGCGCAAAAAACGTTTTCCCTGAACAACAAGACCGTTACGGCGTTCTCCCACACGGTGGACCGGCAGCACGTCGCGTTCGGTTTTTCCGACGGCACGGTGCGTACGGGCCGCATCGACATGACGGCGGAACTCCTTCCCGCCGACGCGGTGAACGAATCCTCCCTGCGGAAGATCGACGATCGCGACAGTACCGACGGTTCGTCCATCTTTTCCAGGACCACGGGCGGCCAGATACGCAAGGTGTCGATCTCAACGAAGCTGGAAGAGGAAGTTCCCATCTTTCATTCCGGCAAACCGGTTATCGCCCTGGCGTACAAGATCGGCGGCGAAGCCGAGCGGCCCACCAAGGCCGTCATCGCGGTGAGCGAATCGGGCGAAGTGGAAGCCGTTCTGGCGCAATCCACCTTGAACCTGCTGACCAACGCCCTGCAAACCGAAGTGTCCACGGAGAAACTCCCCTCGCTGCGGGAGGGGGTAAAACCTGCGTACGTCCTGCTGACCGATAATTTCGACCGGCTGATGTTCGCCGAGAAAAACGGCACCGTGTATCGGTACGATCTGCTCAATCTGCAAAAAGCCCGTCTGGTGGAAACGGCGAAGATCGTCCCCCCGGGGGTGGAACTCGACTCGTTCGGCTACCTGCTCGGTGCTACCTCTATCATGGCGGGAGGTTCGGACGGAAGCGTGAACGTGTTCTTCGTCCTCGACCGCAAGGATGCCGGTACGGCGGACGGTAAGGTGATCGTACACACCAGGAACTACGAATCCCAGCCTTCGGCCGTGACCGCTTTCGACGCCAGCCAGCGCGGGAAGGGGTTCGTGACGGCCGACGATCGGGGCAACATCCTGGTTCGGCACGGCACCAGCCAGAAGACGCTGCTGCGATTCCACGCCGGCGGCGCGGGCGACAAGCCCATCCGCTACGCGGGCCTCTCGTTCGCGCCGCGATTGAACGGCCTCATCGCCATACAGGACAACGGCGCCGTCGACTTCTGGGACTTCGAGATCGCCCATCCGGAAACCTCATGGCGCACCCTGTTCGGCAAGGTGTGGTACGAAGGCTACCCCGCGCCCACGTTCACCTGGCAATCCTCCGCGGCCAGCGACTCCTACGAGTCCAAGTATTCCCTCATCCCGCTCATCTTCGGTACGTTCAAGGCCACTATCTATTCACTGCTGTTCGCCATTCCCATAGCGCTCCTGAGCGCGATCTATACTTCGGAATTCGTGCACTACCGCATACGGTCGGTCCTGAAGCCGACCATGGAACTCATGGCTTCCCTGCCTTCGGTGGTGCTGGGCTTCGTGGCGGCCCTCGTGCTCGCCCCGGTGGTGGAAAACTGGATCGCGGCCGTTTTGCTGGCCTTCGTGGTCGGCCCCCTCTGCCTCATCATCGCCGCCTATCTCTGGCAGCTGCTGCCCCTGCGTTTCATCATCCGCTACCAGGGCTACTCCAAATTTTTCCTCATGATGGCGGTCGTCTCATTGGGCTTCTACCTCGCCTATCTGCTGGGTCCCCATTTCGAGAATTTCTTCTTCAACGGGGATTTCAAAGCCTGGGCGAACGGCGATTTCGGCAGCGACGCTCCGGTGCTTTTTCTCCTTCTGCTGCCGTTTTCAATTCTTTTCGCCGGTTATATGCTCAGCCGCTTTTACGGTGAAAAATTTCGTTCCTACGTACGCACCCTGAGCTGGTCCCGGGCCGCCTTCATGGACATGCTGCGCTGGTTTGCCGTGAGCGGAGGGGGAATTGTCCTCGCCTACGCCGCCGCAAACGTTCTGGGGGCGATGGGGGTGAGCGTGCGAGGCGGGTTCATGGGCACCTACGTGCAGCGCAATACGCTCGTGATCGGTTTCGCCATGGGATTCGCCGTGATCCCCATCATTTACACCATTGCGGAAGACGCACTGAACGCCGTTCCCGAACATCTGCGCGCCGCCAGCCTGGGATGCGGCGCCACTCCCTGGCAGACGGCAATATGGGTGATCCTGCCCACGGCACTGAGCGGCGTTTTCTCCGCCGTGATGATCGGCATGGGCCGGGCGGTGGGCGAAACCATGATCGTGGTCATGGCCGCCGGCAATACCCCGATCATCGACTGGAACGTTTTCAACGGCTTGCGGGCTCTCTCGGCCAATATCGCGGTGGAACTCCCCGAAGCGGTGAAGGGCGGCACGCTCTACCGCACCCTCTTTCTCTGCGGGATCGTTCTGTTCGCCGCCACATTTATCATCAACACGATCGCCGAGATCGTGCGGCAGCGGTTCAGAAAGAGGGCCATGCAGCTTTAGAAGGAAAGTGTTCGATGCTGGCAACGAATGAGACAGTGCAGGACGGAATGAAAAACACGCCGATCGTAAGCAGGGCGGCCACCAAGGTGCGAACCAAAGCGGTCGCGACCGGCTCCGACATATCCTCGCGCGGGGAGCCCTTCCTCTGGGCGCTGGGGGGGGCTTTGTCGCTGGGCATCCTGATGGTGGCGGGCTTCCTGGTCCTGATCCTCTGGAACGGAATCGTCACCTTCTACCCGAAGGAAGTTCGGGTCGTTCGCCTCAGCGACGGCAAGATCGTGGCCGGGGAACCGTGGAGGTCGGAAAAGTACAAGCTCGAACCCGGTGCGTTGCTGAAACTCGGCGGCGACGCGCGCAAGGAGGTGGCGGCGAACGAGGGCTATTCGCACCGGACGCTCTACCACATCGGCAACTACGATCTCTACAACGAAGATTTTCGATGGGTTTCCGACTTCAACGTGTTGGACCGCTCCACCCCCCGAAAGATGTTCTACATCGAACGGGAGGAGTGGGGGCCGTTCATCGGGAGTATCGACGGCGTCACCCTGAACGGGAAAACGATTCCCCTGTCGGCCATGGATCTCGAGGAACTGCACGAACTCCACGCCCAGGCGGCGGATCGGCGCAACCGGCTGAAGGAGATCGAAAAGGACCGGATCGGCGGGGTCAATTATTCCCTGAACGAGGAACGGCTGAAGTTGAAGCGGGCGGCGATCAAGTACGGGGAAGGGAGCGCACAGTACCGCAAGGCCCGGACGAAATATGAAAAGAAGTCGGCGGAACTCCAGGCTGCATACACGATTCTTTCCGCCCAGGCCGAGTCGGTGAAGAAGAACGACGCCAAATACACCATCACCCTTTCCGACGTGAACGGGAAGGAGAAAACGATCAGGCTCTCCGAACTCGTTCGCTTCTACCCCGCGAACGATCTTTCGCTTTGGGGCAAAATGGGGGTCTATTTCTCACGCTGGGCCGAGTTCCTGACGGAGGAGCCCCGCGAAGCCAACACCGAGGGCGGAGTGTGGCCGGCGATTTTCGGCACGTTCTGCATGACGGTCCTCATGGCGTTGGCCGTCGCCCCCTTCGGGGTAATGGCCGCGCTCTACCTGCGGGAATACGCCAAGCAGGGGAAGCTCGTCTCCGCCATCCGCATCTGCGTAAACAACCTGGCCGGCGTGCCTTCCATCGTGTACGGCGTATTCGGGCTGGGGTTCTTCTCCTACGTCCTGGGGGGCGCCATCGACAAACTCTTCTTCGCGGAACGGCTGCCCAACCCCACCTTCGGCACCGGCGGGCTGCTGTGGGCCTCGCTCACCCTGGCCCTGCTCACCGTTCCCGTGGTGATCGTCTCCACGGAGGAAGCGCTGGCCGCGGTCCCCAACTCCATGCGCGAAGGGTCCCTGGCCTGCGGGGCGTCCAAATGGCAGACCATAAGGAACATTATCCTCCCGCGCGCCATGCCGGGGATCATGACCGGGCTCATTCTGGCCATGGCCCGGGGAGCGGGCGAAGTCGCCCCGCTGATGATCGTGGGAGTGGTGAAGCTGGCGCCGGCGTTGCCGATCGACGGGTTCTTCCCCTACTTTCACCTGGAGCGCAGTTTCATGCATCTGGGGTTCCACATCTACGACGTGGGGTTCCAGTCCCGCAATTCGGAGGCGGGAAAACCGATGGTGTTCGTCACCACCCTGTTGCTCATCGGCATCGTATTTCTCATGAATGCGCTGGCCATCGTCATTCGCAACCGACTGAAGCGCAAATTCTACGTGGGCCATTTTTAAGGAGGATGCATGGCCGAAATAGCGGAAGCCCTCAACGCCGCAGTGAAAATACCCAAGGAATCCGTCTACCACCTGAAAAAAGGCCCGGACGGGTCCTTGATCGATATAGCGGACTTCAATTTGTGGTACGGCGCGACCCAGGCCCTTTTCGACGTCACCATGGGAGTGGAGAAGGGGCTGGTGACGGCGATCATCGGTCCTTCGGGATGCGGCAAGTCGACGCTCCTGCGGTGCCTCAACCGCATGAACGACCTCATCGACGGGCTGGGAACCGAAGGGAGGATGACCCTCGACGGTGAGGATATCTACGGCCCGGACGTGGACGTCATCAGCCTGCGCAAACGCATGGGCATGGTTTTCCAGAAGCCCAATCCGTTCCCCATGTCCATCATGGACAACGTCACCTATCCGCTGAAGGTGGACGGCGTTCGCGACAAGCGGGTCCTGGAAGAAACCGCCGAACGCGCGCTCAAGGGGTCGGCCCTCTGGGACGAGGTGAAGGACCGCCTCACCCAGTCCGCCCTCGGGTTGTCAGGAGGGCAACAGCAGCGGTTGTGCATCGCCCGGGCCATTGCGTCGGACCCCGACGTGCTGCTCATGGACGAACCCTGTTCGGCGCTGGACCCCATCGCCACGGCCAAGATCGAAGACCTCATCGACGTGCTGCGCGGGCAATACACCATCGTGATCGTTACCCACAACATGCAGCAGGCGGCGCGGGTTTCGGACAACACGGCGTACATGTACCTGGGGCGGCTCATCGAATACGGCGACACGCAGGACATCTTCACTACTCCGCGGGTCGAGCACACCATGCAGTACGTGACGGGAAGGTTCGGCTAAAGAGCAATTTCCATCAAACCGAGAGGGCGAGCGATGCAGGGAGACCATGTGGTCAAAACGTACGACGAGGAGCTGAATCGACTCAAACGCATGATCCTTGAAATGGGGGAAAAGGTCGGTCGGCAGCTGGAAGACACCTTGATGGTGATCCAATCGCCCGACCGGGAACTGGCGAGCCGCATCGTGGAGGACGACCGGGCCGTGAACGCGATGGAGGAGTCCGTCAGCGGGCTCAGCGTGCGGATGCTCGCGCTCCGTCAGCCCGTGGCCGACGACTTGCGCTCCGTCATCACCGCGCTGCGCATGTCGGTCGACATCGAACGCATCGGCGACTACGCGGCGAACACCGCGCGGAGGATCGTGGAGGTGGGTCCCCTCGAGCCGGTGAGCGTCATGGAGAAGGTCCTGGAAATGGGCCGAATGGTGCGCCGGATGCTGAGCGCCGTCTTGGACGCCTATGGAAAACACGATGCGGATGGCGCGGTCAAGGTGTGGTGCAGCGACCGGGTGGTGGATGCAACCTACACGTCCGTGATCGAGGAATTACGCCGGGAGATGCAGCGCGATCCCGGCAAGGTGGCGGTCTGCACCGACCTGCTTTTCATGGCCCGCAGCATGGAACGAACGGGCGACCACATCAAGAACCTCGCGGAACAGACGTATTTTCTGGTGCGCGGCAAGCCGCTCTGGCAGGATATTTCGGAGTGCGTTTGAGTGGGGCTTGCGGGTGATTGCTTCCTCGCCATAAAAGGGCTTATCGCCCGGGAAGAAGGGGAATGCAGGGGGTGAACCGTTCAACCGGAGAGGGGAAAGGTGCACCCTGATGGTTGTTACCACGGATGCCCCTCTGCGGTTTTTTTATGAAGTGTCTTTAAAAGGTTCCGACCAGCAAGATAAGCATTTCCCGAGGGCTCACGATCCGGCATTTCCTGAACTTCGGGAAAGAGAAATGTTTTCGGTTGCCGGTGATGAGAAAATGGGCCTCGGCCGCCAGCGCGCATTCTAAAAACGCATTATCCGCCGGGTCTTCTATTATTCTGTTCACCTTTATCCGGGGTTCAACCCAAAGAGCGGATGCTTTGAGCCGGTCGAGGAACTCTGCCACGCTCGCCCGGTCCAGCCGCGCGAATTTGTTCCGAGCCAAAACCCCTCCATATTCTTTCCAAATCTCTTCGGAAAGGCAGAGGGTAATCTCTTCACCCAGAATCAGCGAAACGATAAGCGCCGGGTCGCTTCCCGCTTTCAGGAGCGCGGAAACAATTACATTGGTATCAACTACGACTCGAATCATGGAGAGGCGGCTTTATTTATCGGCTTTCCGGTACTCAACAATCTCGGCCTCGATCTCCTCACCATCAAGCTGGTCCAGTCCCGCCCGTTGAGCGGTTACCTGAATTTTTGTAAGCAGCTCCGGCTCCTTGAGCACATTCTTCAGGTAGTCTTCCACGCCCAGGATGACCACCATGGGCTTTCCACGCCGGCTCACCAAAAAACGTACTTTATTTTTCTCTGCTTTTTCCATCACTTCCCCGAAATGGGTCCGCGCGGAAAGCGCATCGATGAGACGAGTCATAGGTTTGATATCAATCTCCACGTGGCACTCCTGTAAGCGAACTAATTAGTGTAGTGATGAGTTCAGTTTAATTATAGCAAGGGCAAAGAAGTTGTCAAGGATACAAAAATCGAGGATTTGACTTCAATACTATTATCCACATCGAGATGAATACCTCATGACGGGCTTTTTAAATGCAAATAGATAGATACGCCCTCGGCTGAAAGCCAATTGACCGTTCGTGGTGAGCCAAGTAAGCCCCGCCTTTGGCATGCAAGGCGTAGACAAGAAACAGCCTACCGGTTCGGCCGATTGCCAAATCCCCCTCTCCCCCCTTTGCAAAGGGGGGAGAGGGGTGGATTTTCACGGTCACGACATACCTCTTGTCTCCTCGCGGCTGTTTGAACCTATTTTGGTTGTCATGCCAATGTTCTTAACCGGTTGATTGTATTGAAACCCAACAATTGTTAGTTGAGAAGTATCGAAGCACGAACGGTCCGGTTCTGTGGCAGAAGGCTTTCCCGAAATTCAGTGATGAACCTAAAAAAAGGGCCTTCCCCCGAAGGAGAAAGCCCTTCTTGTCATACTCTCTGCGCCCGGAGCCTATTGCTTCCCGGAAACTCCCTTCTGGTAGTTCAGATAAGCCGTCGTCCCTTCCTTGCCCATGTACCGTTCCAGGATCTTCGGTTCGGCTTTGGTGAGGTCCACCAGGATGAGGCCGTCGAGGACGTAGCTGAACGCCGGGTCGATGTTGAAGCAGAGGAGCTTCCCGCCCAGTTTCAGGTACTGCTTGAGCAGGATGGGGAGCGACTTCTGGTCCTTCTCCACGTCGGCGATGAGCGCCGTCACTTCCTCCAGTTCCCGGATCACCGTTTTCGCCAGCTGCGAGTCGAGTTCCTTGATCTTTTTTCGTACGGGAGGCCTGCGGGGAATCACGAGGTTGGAAACATCCGATACATACTCGTTCCCGGTCAGGCAGCCGATCATGAGTTCCCGGCTGATGGGCTGGTACGCATCGTTGATGCTCACCGGACCGAACAGGTAGCGGATGTCCGGCCTGCGCATCACGAAGTGGCCGATGCCCTTCCAGAGCATCAGGAGCGAGGAATAGTTTTTCTGGTATTCTGGGCGGATGAACGACCTTCCCATCTCCAGGGCGGGCGAAACCTGCCGGAAAAAGTCGGGCCGGTATTTGAACAGCGTGCTGGAGTAGAGGCCGGACACCCCATGCTGCTTTATGATGGCGTCCACTTCTCCGATGCGATATGCCCCCACCAGTTCGTTGTTTTTCGTGCTCCAGAGAAAGAGATGGGTATAGAAGGCATCGAATTGGTCGATGTCGGTCGGTTTGCCGGTGCCCTCGCCCGCGTCCCGGAAGGTCACTTCGCGCAAACGGCCGATTTCCCGCAGCGTGGCGGGAATCTCCTCGGCCGCCGCCTGATAGATGCGGAATTCGCCCGAGTCGACCAGCAGGTGGTCGGGGGTCAGACGTTCCACTTCGGCATTGAGCAGCGCCGGGTCCACGGCCGCAACCAGGGGCTCGAACTGCTGCTTCTTCGGCTTCATGAACGAGAACACCTTGGTGTGGTGCTGCTTGGCGTCCCGGTTCCTCAACATGTAGGTGCGCATCCGGAGGTAGGCGGTGAGGTCCTCTTCCCGATCGAACCGTTCGAGCTTCTTGTGGGGAATCGGGGAGCCGATCCGTACCTTGATGGTTTTCTCGCTTTTCTTCATCACTTCACGGGGCAGCAGGAGGGTGCGCAGCCGCGGATGCACCATGCCGAGGGTCTGGAAGAGCGGCCCGTTGGCGCCCTTGAAGAACACCGGCAAAACGGTGGCTTTGGTCCTGTTCACCAGCCGGGCCATCATGGGGGACCACTGGGGGTCCGTAATCTCCCTGCGCGATACGTCGACGTGGGACACTTCCCCGGCCGGAAACATCCCGAGCATATGGTCGGACTGCAACCAGGCCAGACTCTCCTTGAGCGGCTTGAAATTGTAATTGATGGAGCTGTCGCGTCCGAAGGGGTCCACAAAGATGAGAATGTCCCTCATTTCGGGGACGTGGGCCAGAAGAAAGTTTGCCATGATCTTGATGTCGGGGCGTACCGAAAGCAGGAGCGACGCCAGAATGATGCCCTCAATCCCGCCGAAGGGATGATTGGCCACCACCACAACGGAGCCCTTCCGGGGGATTCCGGCCAGATCCCGTTCGCTGACCTCATACCGGGTATGCATTGCCTGAAGGACCTTGTCGCAAAAGGAGATGGGGTCCGTTATCTGGGCCGAGCGGCTGTACACCTCGTTGATCTGCTTGAGAGCCAGTATTTTCATGAGGGGGCGTTCGACGGTGGAGAACAGCTTCTTCTGCCATGTCTCCTTGAAGGGTATGCTGAGCTTCAGAGGTTCATGTTCGCCATTTGCACCGATCATATTTCAGCGTCTCCATTCCCGATTCTCTTGGCATTCACGACGATTCGAGTCTTTGTCGGTTATGAAAATGACGATAGAAGACGAATGTTAGCATTCCATGGACCATTGCTTCTGTTTTCATGAGCCGCACGTTTTCGACAGCTCCGCACCTCGGGACGGTACCCTTCCTTCCGCCCGCGTCCCGTCGGGCAGTCGCAGGGCAAAGGTTTCCGGATGAAAGGGTCGCAGGTTTTTACGTACTTGAATTCTAATGGAAAGCAACGGGAACTTCAACCTTAGGGCCGTTCATTCCCGTCCCGTTCCGCTCGGACGGCGCGGACACGCGTGCCCGCGTCACCCGTTTCCGAGTTCCTCGTCGCGCAGGACCCGGCGCAGGACCTTTCCCACCACGGAGGTGGGAAGACTGTCGCGGAACTCCACTTCCCGGGGCCGTTTATAGCCGGCCATGCGCCCCTTGCAGAACTCGATGAACTCCTCGGGCGTCGCCTGCACGTCCGGTTTCAGCTGAATGAAGGCCTTTACCGACTCTCCCGACTTGGGGTCCGGCACCCCGATGACCGCCGCCTGGGCCACCTTGGGATGGGTGTACAGGATCTCTTCGATCTCCCTGGGGTACGCATTGAAGCCGCCCACCAGGATCAGGTCTTTTTTCCGGTCGGTGATCACCAGGAAACCGTCTTCGGTGAGGTGGCCGACGTCGCCGGTGAGCATGTAGCGCCGTCCCTCGAATTCCCGGAACACCTCCTTGTTCGCTTCATCGTTGTTCCAATACCCCTGCATCACCTGCGGTCCCGACACGGCGATTTCGCCGTCTTTTCCCGGTTCCAGTTCCGTGAGGCCCGTATCGACGTCCACGATCTTTATGTCGGTCCCCGGCAGGGGCAGCCCCGTGGAGCCTATCATGCGCTGTTCGGTGTTGGTGGGATTGATGGTGACCATGGGAGAAGTTTCCGAAAGCCCGTAGCCTTCGAAAATCACCGCCCCCGTTCGCGCTTCGAACTGCTTGATCACCTCGACCGGCAGGGGTGCGGCCCCGGAACCGCAGCCCACCACGGAGGTGAGGTCGAATTTGTCGGTCAGGGGATGATTGACGATGGCCGAGTAGATGGTGGGCACCGCCACGAAAATGGTCACCTTGTAGTCCTGAATGGCTTTCAGCACGTCGGTGAATGGCGGCTTGCCGGCTCGCGGATCGGGGATGCACACCAGCCGGGAGCCGGTGTAGCAGCTCCCCAACATGACGGTCGTCAGGCCGAAGCTATGGTACCAGGGGAGCACGCCCAGGAAGGTGTGTTTTCCGCCCCGCTCCGTTTTATGGTACTCACCGTCCGTCCCCGCGGCCACCCGCACCCATTCGTCGAACTGCATGACGTTGGCGAACAGGTTGGCATGGGTGAGCGTGGCCCCCTTGGGTACGCCCGTGGTGCCGCCCGTATAGAGGATAAGGGCCGGGTCGCTCAAGGGAGACACGGTGACGTTCGGCGGCGTCGGCCTGGACACGTGGATGGCGAAATCGAACTCGATGTGGCCGGTCTGATGTTCGGGCGCCTGGGGAATTTTCCCCAGCAGCGAACCGAGGAAGCTTTTGATGGCCGGCAGGTAGGACTTGACGTTGCAGATCACCACGGTGGTGATGTCGGTTTCGGGAACGGCTTCCAGGGCCGTGGCGTAGAACACCGGGTGGTCCATGACGAACACCGCCCTGGCGCCCGAGTCCTTGAGCTGAAAATGCAGCTCCGAAGCCTTGTAGACGGGGTTGCAGGTGACGGCGACGGCGCCCGCCTTGAGGATTCCGAAGAAGATTTCCGGGTATTGGGGGATGTTCGGGAGAAAGACCGCCACCCGGTCCCCGGGTTTGATACCCCTGTTGGCGAGAAAATCGGCAACGCGGTCGGCCGTGTCCTTCACCTTGCGGAAGGTGCGGGTCGCGCCGTTGAAGATCGTATAGGTCTTGTCGGGATAGGTATGGGCGGCTTCGTCGAGGATGGAAAACAATGGACGGTCGTAGTCGTTCAATTCGTGAGCAACTCCCTTGGGCCATCTTGCTCCGAGCCACGGTTTGACCGGCATGCTTTTCTCCTTGTCGGTGGCGGTTGGAAAACAGCGCGAATATGCGGCTGAAACGATAGGCATAGTATATATCAGCAATGGCGACATACGTGAGAAGATTTCCGGGCGTTGTCCGGTTTCCCGGACAACGCCCGGAGGAAATATCCCGACGTGGGGTCGGAGATGCTTTCGCGCGGCCTGCGAAATCGCGTATAGTGGGGTTCGGTCGTGGGCTGCGACAGCCCCAAACGGGCAACCGAATCGTCGGGAAAAAGGGGAAACAGCGGAATGACGGACAGCGAACAGGTAAGGCTGGCGGGATATTTTCCCGGCGCCATAGGGAAGGTGGTGGAACTGCACGGGGCCTACTATGCGCGGTTCTGGGGACTCGATCTCTCCTTCGAAGCCCAGGTGGGGAGGGAACTTTCCGAGTTCATGGCCGCGTTCGATCCGAAACGTGACGGGTTCTGGGTCGCCATGGTGGGCGACCTGTTCGCGGGTGCCATCGTCATCGACGGCCATTCGACCCCGGAACAGGGGGCACGGTTGCGCTGGTTTGTCGTGGATCCCGATTTTCACGGACGGGGCGTGGGGAAGCTGTTGATGGAAGCGGCCATGGCGTTCTGCAAAAAGGCCGGCCACCGCACGGTGTATCTCTGGACGTTCCGGGGCCTGGACGCCGCCCGCCGTCTGTACGAAAGATGCGGGTTCACCCTGGCCGAGGAGCACGGCGTGGACAAGTGGGGCGGCGCCATTCCCGAGCAGAAGTTCACTCTGGAGATCGCTGTGTGAAAACGGGAGCAACGTCCCCCGGTCACTTGTCCATGTTGACCCGCTTTTTGACGGTGTAGATGGGCTTTCGCTGCGACTCGTGGTAGGTGCGGGTCTGCAATTCAGCCAGCAGCCCCATGGCGATGAACTGAATCCCCACGATGAACAGCATCACCGCCAGCAGCATGAACGGGTCGCGGTGGACTTTCACGTCGAAAATGAATTTCCTTATCGCCACGAGCGTGGTGAGGATCACGCTCATTGCCATGCTCGCAAGGCCGATGCCGCCCAGGGGGTACAGGGGTTTGGTGGAGTAGGAACCCAGGAACTTCACCGTCATGAGGTCCAGCAGGACCTTGGCCGTACGCATGATGCCGTATTTGGTGGTGCCCCGTTCGCGGGGGTGATGTCGCACGACCACTTCGCAGATGCGCGCTCCGTACCAGGACGCAATGACCGGGATGAAACGGTGCATTTCACCGTAGAGCTTCACTTCCTCCATGATTTCCTTGCGATAGGCCTTGAGGCTGCATCCGAGGTCGTGCAGCGGTACGCCGGTCACCTTGGCGATGAGCCAGTTGGCGATGCCGGAGGGCAGCTTCCGGTTCAGGAAGGCGTCCTTGCGGTCCTTCCTCCAGCCGCTGACCACGTCGTACCCTTCGTCCAGCTTTTCCAGCAGCATGCCGATGTCCCGGGGATCGTTCTGCAGGTCGCCATCCATGGGAACGATCACCGTCCCGGACGCATGTTCGAATCCCGCCGCCGTCGCCGCCGTTTGGCCGAAATTTCGCCTGAACTGGATGAATTTGATGCGGCTGTCCAGGCTGCACGCGGATTCGATCAGTTCTCCGCTCCTGTCCGAGCTGCCGTCGTCGATGAGAATGAGTTCCCAGGTCCGGTCCAACTCTTCCAGTGCTTCCCGGACGCGGTCGATCAGGGTCGGGACGTTTTCTTCCTCATTATAGATAGGGATCACCACCGAAACGTCGACGGTCGTCCCTTGCGTTTCGATGGAAAGTTCGACCGGCGGGTTTTGCGCCGGATTGGTCGTCATTGTCATTAGCCTTCCGCCTTTTTCACCGTGACTACGAATCGAGCCGTGCCCGCTTGCGCGGTGACGCGATTCTCCCCATGGAATGGAGAAACCCCATTTCCGTGGGAAACAAGCTTGCCACAGCCGTCCTGAAAAAGCAACGCTACCCGGGGCAATCGGACCGCCCGCACGACACTGTAATATGTTTGACGGAAAAAACAGGGGAAGGTATAAGGCGACGACTGCCGGAAAAAAGCGGCTTCACTTCATCTGTCGGACAACAGGAAGACTCCCGGCCGAAACGAAAACCGAAATTCCTGCGCCGAAAAACCACCGGGTCCGATAAACCGCAATGTCGAACAACAATTCAGCACATTCCGTTTCGGTCGTTACGCCCGCCCACAGCCGCCACGTCGCTGCGGCACTGATTCTCCTCTTTTTCGTGGCGCTGGCGCCCATCCTGCCGCAGCCCTCGACCTACCACGACGACGAGCGTTTTTACACCGACGCGGCGATTATCATGACTCAGGACGGGGATTACATCACCCCCTACTATCCGGACGGCGAAATCCGGTCGAAAAAGCCGGTCATCATCTATTGGGTCCTGGTGCTGAGCTACAAGCTGCTGGGCATCAACTTTTTCTCGTCTCGTTTCCCCTTTCTCATCGCGGGCTGCCTCACGCTCTGGATCACCTATAAAACGGCCCTGCTGCTGTTCAAACGCGAAGAAGTGGCCCTCACCGCCCTGGCCGTCATGCTTGCCAACATGACGCTCTTCACCTCCTCGCTGCGTTCGACCACGGATATCCTCCTCGCCCTGTTCACCAGCGTGAGCCTCTACGGGTTCATGCAGATTCTCTTTACGGACGACCGGCGTGCGAGGTGCTACTGGGCGGCCTACATGGGGGCGGCCCTGGCCGTGGAAACCAAGGGCATCCTCGGCATTCTGCCCGTGTGCTTCGCCTTTGCCTTCTGCGCCGTGCATCCCCTCCGCTTCAGATTGTGGAGGCGGCTCATCCACGTAAGGATCATCGCCGTTTCGGTGCTGGTGGCCATCTCCTGGTTCATTCTGCTGGTGCTCATGAACGGCCCCGACGCACTGTGGGGCTTCTTTATCGATCAGGTAGGAAAGCGGTTTACCGGTTCCAAGTACTACATCCTCGTCAACATCGGTAATTACACGTGGGGCCTTGTGCGCCACTTTCTGCCGTGGACGCTGCTCATTGCGATCGCGCTGTTCATCGACCGCCGACGGATCGGGTCCTTTTTCCGGACCTACCGGCTGGAAACCGTGTTTCTGGGGGGCTGGTACCTGCTGCTGCTGGTGCTGTTCCTCAGCGGAAACATCAACCGGACCCGGTATCTCCTTCCCGCCTATCCCGGGATCGCCATTCTTGCGGCCGGGTTGATGCTTCACTTCGAGGAGGAGGAACAGAGGTTCTCCCGTGCGGCCGGATGGTTGTTTCGCGCCATGCTGATCGTGGGCGGCGTTGCGGCGCTGCTGCTCATTCCCCTGGGGACCATGATCGACCTGCGGATCGTTGTCTGTGGCGCCCTGCTGGCCGCGATTTCCTTTTGCTTCCTCCGGTTCGCCCTGCGCAAACGGTCGATTCCCGTACTGGTCGGCATGGGGGTGTATCTGCTCCTGGTGTTCGCCGCCGCCGAGGGTCTGGTAAAACCCGTGTTCAGCGTGTCCCCGGCGCCCGCCTTCTGGAACTGTCTCAAGGGCGAAGCACGCAACGGGGTGCGCCATGTCGCCACCGCTTGGGTGGACGATCAATATGCCGGACAATTGCGGGTCCTCTCCCACGCGCAGCTGGACGTCGAGAGCAACTTCGAAGGTTCGCTGCCGCCGGACATTCTGCAACGGCCTGTGCTGATCCTCTCCGAGAAGGCGAAGGCCGCCCTGGACCTCTCCGGCTATACGGTCCGCCAATGCGGCCACATATACCGGAACCTCACGCCCGCCGACGTACTCGAGATCATGCGGGAAGGGAACAACCGCGAATCGGAATCCCGCGTACGGATGCAGTACTACGTCGCACTGAAGAAAGAATGATCGTATACCGACCGGCTGCCGGGCGGAAAAATGGCCGGAGTGCTTTTTTCCCTTCGTCGCTTCCGAATTTTCTTGTCAGCCAAATTACGGTCGATAATAATGGCCACTCCCGACAACGCCGTTTTTGGCGTTTTTATTCGCGGTGCAGAGTAGGGCAAATATTATTTCACCCGTTTCTTCATTTTTTCTGACGCCCGTTCAATGATTCTCGGCGGCGGATGAGGGGAAGGGACGGCGGGGATTTTGTAAATCGGGGAGTGCATGGAACGCCGCCTCATCATTAACGCCGACGATTTGGGCTACACCAGCGGCGTGAACGCGGCTATCGGCGAATGCTCGCGAAACGGCTGCCTGCGTAGCGCCACGATCATGGCGACGGGATCGGCGTTCAACGAAGCGGTGGCGCTGGCGAAAGCCGATCCCCGGCTCGGTGTGGGCGTGCATCTGACGCTTACGGAAATAGCTCCCGTGAGCCCCCCGGACCGGATCCCCGACCTGGCGGGAGAAAACGGGCTTCTGCCCAAAGCTCCGTCCGATCTGGTCAGGGGATTGTGTACGGGCCGCATTTCCCTTCGGTCCGTGAGGAAAGAGCTGCACGCCCAGATCGCACGGGTGAGGGACGCCGGTATCGTTCCGACCCACCTCGACGGCCATAAACACGTCCATGTGTTGCCCGGCGTCATCGGCATCGTGGCGGAACTCGCCTGCCTGCACAACATTCGCTGGGTCCGCACTCCATTCGACCGAACCCCGACACGCTCGACGGCCGTGAGCCTTTCTCCCGAATGCCGCACCGTCTTCCGGAAGCAGCGGACCAAAGCCGCGACATTGAAACTCTTCCGGTCCCATGCCGTCAGCCGTATCCGCCGGGCGGGGCTGTGCTCCCCCGATTTCTTCTACGGCGTCGCGCTCACCGGCGTATGGAATCGGGACGTGCTGCTGTCGCTCCTGGAACAGCTTCCCGTAGGCGTCAGCGAGATCATGGTGCATCCGGGAAACTGCGATGCGGACCTTACGGCGCAATCGACGCGTTTGCTGCGGCAGCGCGAACAGGAGCGCGATCTGCTCCTCGACCCCTCCCTCCGGGACACGTTGGAACGCCGGGGGATACACTTGATATCGTTTGGAGATTTGATCTTATGAATCCGATTCAAGAGGGATTCGCGCCGGTATGCGAACTGCCCGAATCCCACGCAGACGCTCCCCAGATTTCCGTGGTGGTGCCTCTTCACAACGAGGCCGACACGCTGCTCGAACTTTACGTCCGCATCCGCAATACCGTCGAACCGTTGGGCCGGGCCTGGGAAATGGTTCTGGTGAACGACGGCAGCACGGACACCACGGGTGACATCCTGGATGAACTCAACCGGAGAGACCCCCACGTGGTGGCGGTCCATCTGCGGCGCAACTACGGGCAGACCCCGGCCCTGGTGGCCGGCTTCGACAACGCCCGGGGCGAATGCATCGTGGCCATGGACGGCGACCTGCAGCATGCTCCCGAGGAGATTCCAAAATTCCTCGTCAAGATCGACGAAGGATACGACCTGGTTTCCGGGTGGCGCACCAGCCGGTCCGACGCCCTGGTTACGCGCAAGATTCCCTCCCGCATCGCCAACTGGCTCATGGCCAAGGTTTCGGGTGTCTCCGTGCACGATTTCGGGACCACGTTCAAGGCGTACCGCCGGGAAATCCTCGCCGATATCAAGCTCTACGGCGAACTGCACCGCTTCGTCCCGGCCCTTTCGGCCTTCAACGGAGCGCGGATCGCGGAGATCCCCATTTCGGACATGGGGAGGGGTCAGGGCAAATCTCACTACGGATTGTCCCGTACGTTCCGCGTGATGTTCGATCTGCTCACCGTGGGGTTCCTGCTGCGCTACATGACGCGGCCGCTCCATTTCTTCGGCAAGCTGTTTCTGTTCTTCGGCGGACTGTCGGGACTCATCGGATTCTTTTTACTGGTGCGGAAGATATTCGGCGGGGTGGACATTTTCCAGGAGCACGGACCGCTTACGCTGCTCGCAGCGGTGCTCATGCTTGCCGGTGCCCAGTTCCTGGCCATCGGCCTGTTGGGGGAGATTCTGACTCGGGTGTACTTCGAATCGCAGGGGAAGAAGATTTATGCTGTCCGGCGTATCTGCCGCACAAAAAAAGTGAAGTGATGCCGTATTCTCGGGCACGAGGGCATCCCTGCTCGTTCACACCTGCCTCTTCCCCAACGGGAAGAGCACTCCCTTCGCTTCAGAGCATGAGCGCTCATGTGCAAAGCCTGTAGCATCAAGCTCTTGAATCCGGATACAGGAAGAGACGCCTTTCTTCCTCTTTCCGGCGTAAGCCGGAACCCGGTATCTCCGGACACCGCGGAATCTCCCGGACTGAAACCGGTAAAGGCCGGCCTCCCACCCGTGAGCCGGTCTGTTTTTTGGGGTATTCATGTCGCATTATTATTTTTTTAATATATGGTTGATAGAGCTTTCGGGAATTGCGGCCTTGACTTCGGTATTCGATCTTGGGGATGATATTCGTCCGCGCCCGGTCAGGAATGCAAAGGGCGCCTCGCTCGATAAAGGCGGAAACGGCATTTGACAAACGAGTGCAATGCCGAGTCTCTACAGCGGTTATCGGTGAAACCGTCGCCCGGAGCAATCCGGAAAGCGGCAGCTCGGGCATTTCCATGCCGACGCGGGAAGGTTGCGATACGGATGGGAGTTGTTGCCGTGAATACCATCGGGGCATAATGGTCGGTGGACGGCGGGAAAGAGCCTGTGGTTCGACGTGTCGTCAGCCCGAGGGTTCCCGGAAAACAGTAGATTAACAAATGCTTGTCAGTAGGAGAACAAATCGGAATGAATACGAGTATTCCTGATGCATTGGTGTTCTTGAGAGCCTGGGTGTTCAATCCGCTTCGGATCGCCGCGGTCGCACCCTCCGGGAAGTCGCTCGCGGAATTGATCACCTGCGAGATATCCGGCGATACGGGCCCCGTGATAGAACTCGGCCCCGGTACGGGATCGTTCACGCAGGCACTCCTGGAGCGGGGGGTGAACGAAAAAGATTTGATGCTCTTTGAACTCGATACTGATTTTGTCTCTCTGCTTCGAGCGAGATTCCCCGAGGCGCGCATTGTGCCCGGTTGCGCTACGCGCCTGAACAGAAGAAGCTATTATGAGAACGGAGAAAAGGCGGGTGCCGCCGTGAGCGGTCTGCCGTTTCTCTCCATGCCGCCTAGAAGAATTATGACGATATTGAAAGGCACCTTCGACCATATGAAACCCGATGGCGCCTTCTATCAGTTTACCTACTCCTCCCGCTGTTCGATCCCACCTTCCATGCTGGAACGGCTTGGACTGGAGGCGGTTCGCATCGGCGGCACATTCAGGAATATTCCTCCTGCTTCCGTTTATCGTATTACACGCATTTCCGGGGCGGATACCAATTGATGAAGGAAAAAAACAGAAAATGAGGATGACGGCGATCTTCCGGCCTTACTACAAGAAGGCAGCCGAGCAGCACTGCTGTTCCGAATCGGTATGCGGAAGCTCGCGTCGAGTTCAAAGACGGGCCCATTTCCCCCTCTCCAAAAGGCTTATCACGGAATTCCGGGAAAGCGTCCTGCCGGGGGAACGACCAGGACCGTTCGTGCTTCGATGCCTCGGCACGGAGAACCTTCCGGAAGCGGGGGCTAGAATACCAACGCCATCTGGCTGAATACGGTGTCGCGGCTGTCCCGTCCGTCCGCATCGTCGTCGTGGTATTCGTCGTGGAGGTACCCTAGCGACAGAATGAATCCCGGATAGAGCGTCTGGTTGAATCCGATGCCGAAGCGTTGTTCGGGCAGCCCCAGAGGCCCGGATTCACGCAAAGGAACACTCGGCGAACTCCTTGACAGGAAGACGAGTGATGTTTTACAAGGGCGGTGCGGGATGAAGCCCGAGCCCGGAAGGGCGCTGCGGATCAGAAGATCCGTATACATCGTCCAGTTTGTATGCAGCAGGGTCATGAAGGCCGAGCACGATGCTCCGGCCTTTTTTTATTTTCGGGCCGGGTCTTGGGAAACACTTTCATTCTCGGAGGTTTTGACCATGCGCCTTCTGAAATCCATCGCGGTTTTCGTATTCCCGGTTCTCTTTTCGACATTGGCGTTTACACTTCCCGCCTCGGCCCATTTCCAGACCTTGATACCCTCCACCGACATCGTCACCGCCCAGGGTTCAAAACAGGTGGACCTGGACATTCTGTTCACGCATCCCATGGAAGGCGGGCCGGTCATGGAAATGAAAAAGCCGGTCCGTTTCGGTGTCCTGTCGCACGGGGAGAAGAAGGACCTCTCCCCAGCGCTCAAGCCCCGGAAGGTTGAGGGAAAATCCGCCTACACCGCCTCCTACACCGTGAAGCAGCCGGGTGATCTCGTGTTCTACCTCGAACCCGCCCCCTACTGGGAACCGGCCGAGGAGAAAATGATCGTCCACTACACCAAGGTGGTGGTGGATGCCCTGGGCGAAGAGGAAGGCTGGGACGAAATGGTGGGCTTCCCGGTGGAAATCATGCCTCTGGTGAGACCCTACGGACTGTGGACCAACAACATTTTCCGCGGAGTGGTGATGAAGGACGGGAAGCCCGCGCCCTTTGCGGAAATCGAAGTGGAATACCTCAACGAGGGGAAAAAGGTGGACGTCCCCGCGGATGCTTTTATCACCCAGGTGATCAAGGCCGATGCCGGCGGCACGTTCGCCTACGCCATGCCCAGGGCCGGCTGGTGGGCGTTCGCGGCGCTCATCGACGGCGACGTCAAAATGAAGAACCCCGAGGGCAAGCCGGTGGACGTGGAACTGGGCGGCCTCATGTGGATTCGCGTGGTCGACATGAAGTGATCGACCCGCAGGGATAAAAAAAACTTCTTTTACAAACAAGGTGCGGTATGCATATAGCGGAAGGAACTCTGTCCCCGGAAACGCTGGTCGCCGGAGCGATCCTGGCGGCCGCCGGCGTGGCCGTCGGACTGCGCAAGATGGAATATGACCGGATTCCCCAGGTGGCGGTGCTGTCGGCGTCGTTCTTCGTGGCATCCCTCATTCACGTGCCCATAGGGCCGTCCAGCGCCCATCTGATCCTGAACGGACTCTGTGGAGTGATCCTCGGCTGGGCGGTTTTCCCGGCCATGCTGGTGGCCCTGTTTCTCCAGGCAATCCTGTTCGGATTCGGGGGAATCACCACCCTGGGGGTGAACACCGTGGTCATGGCATTCCCCGGAATCGTCTGCTATTATCTCTTCAATTCCCCCATTCGTACGCGTTCGCCCAGGACCGCCATGATCATGGGGTTTGCGGCGGGCGTCCTGGGTATCGTGGTCGGCGCGCTCGTCCTTTCGACGGCGCTGCTCTTCTCGTCCGGAAAGTTTCTGCACGTGGTCGAGCTGATACTCGCGGCTCACGTTCCGGTTATGGTGCTCGAGGGGATCATTACCGGCGCGGTGGTGGCGTTCCTGCGCAAGGTGTGCCCGGAACTGCTGGGGGCTTCCCTCTGCGTGGCGGCCGGAGAAACCGTCCATGCGTAACGTATCGGTCGTGATTCTCAGTCTGTTTTTCCTGCTTTCCCTGGGTGCCACCGGGGCGGAAGCCCACAAGGTGAAGCTGTTCGCCATGAGCGAAGGGAAAACAATCAGTGGGTACGTCTACTTTTCAGGCGGAGAGCGGGCCAGGAACGTGAAAGTGGTCGCCACGGACCCGGGCGGTGCAATGCTGGCGGAGAGCACCACCGACGAGAAGGGGGAGTTCACGCTTCCGGTGACCGCGCGCTGCGATTATCATCTCGTGGCTGACCTCGGCGATGGGCACGCGGCTTCCTACCTGATCGGCGGGAACGACCTTCCGCCGGACCTGCCGCCCTGTGGGAACGGAGGAGCCGCACCTTCTTCCGCGGCCGTGTCCCCGGCGAACAACGGCGACAACGGCAAGGGGGAAGCGCCAACGGCCGTAAAGAGCGGGCTGAGCGGGGAAGAACTGAGCGGACTGGTGGAGCAGGCGGTGAGCAGACAGATTCGGCCGCTGCGCGAACAGCTCGATCGGTATGAAGAAAAGGTTCGGCTCCACGACATCCTCGGCGGAATCGGCTTCATCGTCGGGGCAATGGGGCTCGTGCTCTACGTAAAATCACGGGGTGCGCGCGGCGGCGCGGCGAACGCTCCCCGCAACACCAACGCTCCTTCTTCCTGAGCAACGTATGTCCTGCGACCATTTCCTCGACGGAGATACGTTCATTCATCGCCTGGACCCGCGCACCCGCGTCGTGACGGCGTTCGTCTTCTGCATCATTATCGCCGTCGGGCCGGGCCCCGTCATACCGCTTGCCGGTCTGGCCCTTTCGGTGCTGCTCTGCCTGTGGGCCCGGCTTCCCCTGAAAGGCGTCCTGCGACGGCTGGGGGAAGTGAACGTGTTCATGGCCATGCTGGTCGTGATTCTGCCCTTTTCCGTACCGGGAACGCCGCTCTTTTCGTTGGGGCCGATCATGTATACTCGGGAAGGGCTGCGCCAGGCGCTCCTGATCGCGGCCAAGGGCAACGGCATCGCCCTCATGATGACGGTGATGCTCACCACCATGGACGTCGTCCGGCTGGGCCACGCCCTCAGCATGCTCAAGGTGCCGGACAAGCTGATCCATCTTTTTCTTTTCACCGTTCGCTACGTAACGGTGCTGGAACACGAATACCGGCGGCTCTCCATGGCCATGAAGGTGCGGTGTTTCCAGCCGCGCATGAACCGCCATTCCTATCGCAGCCTGGCCTACCTGGTGGCCATGCTGCTGGTGAGGAGCTACTACCGCTCCAATAGAATTCTCGCCGCCATGAAGTGCCGCGGTTTTCACGGGCGATTTTATGTGATAAGGAACCTGGCACTGGCCGGGGGCGACGTGGCGTTTTCCCTGGGTGCCCTGGTGGCGGCCGGAATTCTGGTGTGGGCGGGGTGGGCGTGAGCGAACCGCTTATTCGTCTGGAAAAAATACGTTTTCATTACGATTCCGGGCAGCCGGTCCTTCTGGATGCCGATCTGACGCTCAATCCAGGAGACCGGATCGGACTCATCGGAGCAACGGGGGGAGGGAAAACGTCCCTCCTGCACCTCATCGTCGGGCTTCTGCACCCGTCGTCCGGGGTCATAGAGGTTTTCGGGAAGGTTCGTAAAACCGAGCAGGATTTCGTGGAGGTGCGCCGACGCGTGCAGCTCCTCTTCCAGGACGCCGAGGACCAGCTCTTCTCGCCCACGGTCGTCGAGGACGTGGCTTTCGGGCCGCTCAACCTGGGGATGAGCCGCGATGAGGCTCTGGCCGTTGCCTCCGAAACACTGGAAACTCTGGGGCTTAAGGGGTTTGAAGGCAAGGTGACGCACCACCTGTCCGGCGGACAGAAACGTCTTGTCTCGCTGGCCGCGGTGTTGGCCATGAGGCCCGACGTACTGCTGCTCGACGAACCCGAAACCGGACTCGACGAGGAAAACGTGGAGCGGCTGGTGGAAATCCTCTGGAACCTGCCGCTGGCCATGATCGCCGTCTCGCACAATTCCGATTTCCTGCGGAAGATGACCACCCGCATCATGTATCTCCATCATGGTATCCTGAGAGACGAGCCCTTCAAACCCTGATTCGTCCCTTGGGGATGCTCGTCCAAGGGTTCCCGACCGGTGCGGAGAAACAACCCGTCCGGCACGGAACGGAGGTCCTTTCCGGATTCCGCTTTTTCCGCGGATCCGTCGAATCGGGTGATGCGGGAGACGTCGGCTGATTTTCCGTCATGGATTTTCGGTTGACGGTTGCGTTTCCGCTTTGATACTACCTGACAGAACGAAAAAAGCGCATAATGATATCTACCGTGAAGATTCAGGGGAGGGAGGAGCCATGACCAGCAAAGTCCCTTTGTGGACGCCGTCCGAAGAGAAAATTCGCAACGCGAACATGACTCGGTTTATGGAGACGGTGAACGAACGGTTTGGAAAAAAATTCTCCACCTATGGGGAGCTTTGGGAGTGGTCTGTACACAGCATACAGGATTTTTGGGCAACGATGTGGGACTTCGCCGAAATCATCCATTCCAAAAGCTATACGTCCGTGGTGGACGATGCGACGAAAATGCCCGGGACGCGTTGGTTTGAAGGCGCCGAACTGAACTTCGCCCAAAATCTCCTGCGCTTCCGCGACGATCGCGAGGCTTTCGTTTTCTGGAACGAAGTCGGCAAGGTAAGGCGAATGACCTACCGGCAACTGTATGACAAGGTGGCGCGCCTCGCCGCTTCCCTGCGGGCCGCGGGGGTCACGAAAAACGACCGCGTCGCCGGGTTCATGCCCAATTGTCCGGAAACGATCATCGCCATGCTGGCCGCCACGAGCATCGGGGCCACCTGGTCTTCATGCTCGCCGGATTTCGGCATCAAGGGCGTGCTCGATCGTTTCGGCCAGATCGAACCCAAGGTGCTCTTTACCGCGGACGGCTACTACTACAACGGAAAAACGCTCGACTCCCTCGAAAGGGTGGGGGGCATTTTGAAGGAACTCCCCTCCACGCAGAAAGTGGTGGTGGTGCCCTTCACCAGGGAACGGGCCGACATTTCCGGTGTTCCCCGGAGCGTTCACTGGGACGACTTCCTTTCAGATAAGGAAGGGCTGGAAATCGAATTCGAGCAGGTGCCGTTCGGCCATCCCCTTTACATCATGTATTCCTCGGGCACCACGGGAAAACCCAAGTGCATGGTGCAGAGCGTGGGCGGCATTCTGGTGCACCAGCTCAAGGAACTGATCCTGCACACGAACCTGAAGCGGGACGACGTGATTTTCTACTTCACCACCTGCGGATGGATGATGTGGAACTGGCTGACCTGTTCCCTGGGGGTGGGAGCAACGTTGGTGCTCTTCGACGGCTCGCCCTTCCATCCCAATCCCGGCGTGTTGTGGAAAATGGCGCAGGAAGAGAAGATCACCGTGTTCGGGACGAGCGCGCGCTATATTGCGGCACTGGAAAAGGAAGGGGTAAAACCCGGCAAGGAGTACGATCTTTCGGCGTTGCGGACCATCTGTTCCACCGGTTCTCCGCTGCCGGAGGAGGGCTTCGAATACGTGTACCGCGAGGTGAAGCAGGATTTGCAAGTGGCCTCCATTTCCGGGGGTACGGACCTTAACGGCTGCTTCGCCCTGGGCAACCCCATCGGCCCGGTGTACGCGGGCGAACTTCAGTGCCGAGGTCTGGGCATGAAGGTGAAGGCGTACGACGAGGACGGCAACGAAGTGTACAACCGGAAGGGCGAACTGGTATGCGAGGCGCCGTTTCCCTCCATGCCCATCTACTTCTGGAACGATCCCGACAACGAAAAGTACCTGGACGCCTATTTCCGCCGTTTTCCGGGCGTGTGGCACCACGGCGACTTCATCGAAATCACCGATACCGGCGGCGTGATCATCTACGGCAGGTCCGACGCCACCCTGAACCCCGGCGGCGTTCGCATCGGGACAGCGGACATCTACCGCGTGGTCGAGGGGTTTCCCGAGATACAGGACAGCATCGTGGTAGGACAGGACTGGCAAAACGACGTGCGCGTGATCCTGTTCGTCAAACTGACCCAGGGGATCGAACTGGACGACGTCTTGAAGAACAAGCTGAAGAAAGCCATCCGCGAATCGTGCAGTCCCCGGCACGTCCCGTCGAAAATCATCGGCGTGAATGAAATTCCCTACACCATCAACATGAAGAAAGTGGAACTGGCGGTGCGGAACGTCATTCACCGCAAGCCCGTTACCAACAAGGACGCTCTGGCGAACCCGCAGTCCCTGGACCTGTACAAGGGATTGAAGGAACTGGAGGAGTAAGAAAAATCATCATTCACGATCGCGGCTCGACCTTTTCACGGAAGTTTTCCGTTCCCGGGGTCGAGTCGCGGGACGAAGAAACGACGGCCCCACCTCAGGCGTGCCCGGCAAGAGCCGGTCACGCTTTTGCGTATCGGGCACGCTCCCGAACCATTGTTTATTTTTTCCCTTGTACAGTTGGGACGTTTTACGGCAAACTATGGGGAGCATACGTTTTTTCAAGGCCAAAGCGGCGGAAAGGAAATTCCGAAGGGCTTTTTTGTGAATAAACCGTTTATTTGCTTCAGACTGAATGGCGGGAAAGGTTCCCGAGGATCATGCCGGTAACGGGGGATGCAAGGAGGATATGCGAGAAATGGTCATGAAACGCAAGACAATCGTGTTCTCAATGATAGCGTTTTTCCTTTTTCTGGCGGGGAGCGTCGGAGCCACAAGCATCGAGATGCTCCCCCACGAGTTGGAAGCACCCCATAATCCCGGCGCCATCCCTTTCAATCTGAACGACGTCAAAGACCTCGATAAACGGACGATCCTCATCGCGGCGTTGCAGCTCCTGAACGACAGAAAGCCGGACGAGGCCATCCAGAAGGTGAAGACGGCGTTGAATGAAAAGGAGCCGATCGCTTCCGCGCACGAAATCATGGGAATCGCCCTCCTGCAAAAGAAAGATTTCGATCAGGCCCTCAAGGAGTTCCGGACGGCGGAGGAAATCGATCCGAAACGCCTGTCGGTCATCATCCGCACGGGCGATGTGTACATGATGAGTCGGGACGCGGAAAAAGCCCGGACGGCATATTCCAGGGCACTGGCCATCGCTCCCAACGACTGGCTGACCCATGAACGCATGGGGTGGCTCGCCGAACGAAAGAAACAGTTTCAGGAGGCGAGGGTACAGTACGAGCAAGCCCTCAAGAATGCGCCCGCCGACTACCTCGGACTCAAGGTCAGCCTGGGAAGAGTGTACAACGGCATGCGTGAATTCTCCAAGACCGTGTCCCTGCTGGAAAAGGCGGTCGATCCGCAAACCCGGGACGCCACGGCCTTTCTGGTCCTGGGCTCCGCTTACCTCAGCTTGAACCGCGACGACGAGGCCATTGAACAATTCAAACGGGCCAAACAGCTGGAATCGGACACGGAACGGTCTTTTCTGGCGTTGGGAATCGCGTATCGCCACAAGAAAGACTACACACAATCGTTGAGCGAACTGGATCAGGTGATCCGTCTCAAGCCGGAATGGTCCACCGGATATTTCCAGAAGGCCGAGACGCTCCAGGCCATGGGGAAAACCGACGAAGCGTTGGCGGTGTATGGCCAGGCGGAAAAATACAGTCCCAATCCGGTGCTGATCAGAATTCGGGTTGGGGAATTGTACCTCCAACAGGGAAAATTCGAAGACGCCACCAATGTGTATAAAGAGGCGTTGAAATCCGGAGACGTGGGTTACGAAGGGTATATCCTCCTGGCCATGGCGTACCAGAAGTCCGGAAAAAAGGACTTGGCGGAAAAAACGCTGAAGGAGGGGGAAAAGAAATTTGCCAAGGAAGCTCAGCCCTACTATCGTTTGGGACTCTATTACGCCAGTGAGAAACGGTACGACGAGGCCATCGCCGAGCTTGAAAAGGGATTGAAGCTCGCACCCAACGACGTGTCCATTTTGAGGGCAATAAGCGCCGTGTACAATAAAATGGGGCAGAACGGAGAGGCGCTCAGGGTTGCGGATAAGGCGCTCAAAGGGATACCGAACGATCCCGATGTAAAATTTTTCGCCGCGACGCTCTACCAGGAGGCGGGAAAGACCGATGTTGCCGTCAAGCTCTACCGGGAGATTCTGGCGCAGGAACCCGACAACGTCGCCGCGACGAACAACCTCGCCGTAATCGTCTCCCAACAGGGAAATTTCGCCGAAGCCAGAGGGCTCGCGCAGAAGGCGTTGGCCAAGGCGCCCGACAACGGTCTGGTGCTCGATACCCTGGGCTGGATTCTGTACCGGGAGAAGAATTACAAGGAAGCGATTCCGATACTGAATAAGGCCGTCAAGGCCGCGCCGAACCATCCGGTGATTCTGTTCCACCTGGGAATGGCGCTCAATGCCAC
The DNA here is from genome assembly GCA_963826125.1 of uncultured delta proteobacterium. Lineage (GTDB taxonomy): Bacteria > Desulfobacterota > Desulfarculia > JACQYL01 > CAWGVV01 > CAWGVV01. The sequence goes on from CAWGVV010000002.1 coordinate 1,984,551, forward strand.
GGGCGACACCGCTTCGGCGAAGACGAATCTGCAGAAGGCTCTGTCCCTCTCGAACACTTTTCAGGGCGCGGACGAAGCGAGGAAAGTCCTCGGCTCCCCCTGACCGGAGAGGCGCCGCAGCGCCCCTCGTTGTGAAAACGTGCGGCCGGGAGGATGAATTCCTTTCGGCCGCTCCTTATTTTACTTCATTCGCTTGACACCTCCCCGAACATTCGCCTAATTTCACCATTTATGTCCGCGGCCCCGCAAGCCGGTGTCGGGGTCCGCCGTACAGAAGCGCAAACGGGATTTTCGCGCGCGGATTCGGTAACGCTTCCCGGCACGAGCAGCACAAGGAGAGTCATCCGCCATGTCAGGGTGGAGCCAGATTGCACAATACCTCATGAGCGGATGTACTACCGGTTCCGTGTATGCACTGGTGGCGCTCGGGTTTTGCCTGGTCCACAACACCATGCGCATCGTCAATTTCGCCCAGGGCGATTTCCTGAGCCTCGGCGGACTGGTGACGTACTCCCTCCTCACCGTGACGGGACTTCCGCCGGTCGCGAGTTTTCCCCTGTCGGTGGCCGCGGTGGCCGCGGTGGGCTGCCTTCTCGAGCGGGTATGCCTCAGGCCCGCGGTGAGCCGCAACACCACGGTGCTGGTCTTCATTACCATCGCCGCCAGCATCCTGCTTCGCGGCATCTTCAAGCACGTGTGGGGAAAACAGGCCATGGCGCTCCCTCCCTTCGGGGCGGACGTCCCTCTCCACCTGCTGGGCGCCACCTTTACTCCCCAGAACTTGTGGGTCATCGGAATCACGCTGTTCTCCATTGCAATGCTTATGTACTTCTTCTCCCGCACGGTCACGGGCAAGGCCATGAGGGCCACTGCCATCAACCCCGCCGCCGCCGCGCTCATGGGCATCGACACCGACCGCATGAAAATGTACTCCTTCGGACTGGCGGGAGGTCTGGGGGCCCTGGCTGGCGTACTCATCACCCCCATCACTTCGCTGTCCTACGACATCGGCGTCCTCATCGGACTCAAGGGGTTCGCCGCGGCCGTCCTGGGCGGCTACGGCAGTTTTGCGGGCGCCATCGCCGGAGGGATATGCCTGGGATTGTTGGAAAGTCTGGCGGCCGGGCTCGTCTCCAGCGCGTACAAGGACGTGTTCGCCTTCGTGGTGCTTCTGGCGGTCCTGTTCTTCCGACCGGAGGGAATGTTCGGCGGCCGGTCGACGGAGCGGGTATGAGCAGGGAGGGTGCGCGTTTCCTTTTCGTCTTCGTCGTCCTCGCGGCGGCGGCGGCGGTGCTGCCCCTGGTGGTGGCAAACCCCTATTATCTGAATGTGCTCAATGTGGTCGCGCTCAACGTGATCATCGTGTCGGGGCTCAATCTCCTCATCGGCTTCGCGGGGCACATCAGCCTCGGCCATGCCGCCTTTTTCGGGCTCGGCGCCTACCTGAGCGGCATACTCACCACCAGCTACGGCTGGTCCCCCTGGCCCACAATGGTTTTCGCGGCAGTCGTCGTGGGGATGCTCGCCATGGTGATCGGCATTCCCACCCTGCGTCTCAAGGGCAATTACCTGGTGATGGCCACCCTGGGATTCAACATCATCGTGGTGGTATTCCTCGTTCAATTCGACGTCGTCACCGGAGGACCCAGCGGTTTCAGCGGAATTCCGCCTCTTTCCGTTCCGGGATACGCGCTGGACACCGACTACCGCTTCTACTGGCTGGCCTGGGGCGCGGCGTTCGTTTCGATGCTGCTGGCCCGGAACGTGGTGCACAGCCGGGTGGGAAGGGGGCTTCGCGCCATTCACGAGTCGCCGCTCGCGGCTGCGGCGCTGGGCGTGCCCATAGAACGCACCAGGGTAAAGGTTTTCATGCTGAGCGCCATGTACGCTTCAGTGGCCGGGTCGCTCTATGCGCACTACTTCGGCATCGTCACGCCGAAGACGTTCGACATTTTCAAGTCGGTGGAACTGGTGACCATGTGCATTATCGGAGGAATGGGCTCCCTGTGGGGGGGCTTGTTCGGGGCGGCCTTCATCACGCCGCTTCCCCAGCTCCTCCATTTTTTCGAAGAGTATCAGGACGTTTTCTTCGGGGCCATCCTCCTGGTGCTTCTCATTTATCTGCCGCAGGGGGTGGTCGGTTGGTGCGAAGACCGGCTGCGGGGAACGCGGGGAAGAGTACGGTGACGGTTCCGTTGCTTTCGGTGGTCAATCTGGGTATCCGTTTCGGCGGAATCAACGCGCTCGCCAACGTGAATTTCGAAGCGCACGCGGGCGATATCACGTCGCTGATCGGCCCCAACGGAGCGGGCAAAACCACGGCCATCAATTGCATCACCGGCGTGTATCAGCCCCATACCGGGGCCGTGGTCTTCGGCGGCCGACAGATTCTCGGCTTGCCCGCCCACCGGCTGGCGGGGCTGGGCCTCACCCGCACGTTTCAGAACATTCAGGTTTTCGGCCGCATGAGTGTGCTCGAAAACGTCATGGTGGGCATGCACGGCGTCACCGGGAGTGAGTTTCTGGCGTCCATGTTGCGGATTCCCCGGCTGAAACGCGAGGAACGGCGCATCCGCGAACGCTCCTGGGAGATGCTGGAATTCTTCGGTCTGGCCGACCGGGCGTACAAACCGGCGGAACAGCTGCCCTACGGGGATCAAAAGAAAGTGGAACTGGCCCGGGCGTTGGCCGGCAGGCCCAGAATGATGTTGCTGGACGAGCCGGTGGCGGGCCTCAACATCGCCGAAACGGACGGTATCGGCGAATTGATCCGGAAAATCCGGGGGCAGGGGATCGGCATCATCCTGGTGGAGCACGATATGGGGCTGGTCATGAGGGTGAGCGACCGCGTGGTGGTGTTGAGCGGCGGGCGCATACTCGCCAGGGGAGTCCCCCACGAGATACAGAACCACCCCGACGTCATCCGCACGTATCTGGGCGGGGGAGAAGAATTTGGCGCCGTTGCTTAGCGTTGAGGCGATCGATTACCGATACGGGCAGGTGCCCGCCCTGCGTGACATCTCCATGTCCATGGAATCGGTGTCGGTAGTCAGTCTGCTCGGCATGAACGGGGCGGGTAAAACGACGCTGCTCTCCCTCATCAGCGGTTTGTTCCGGCCATCGAGCGGCAGGATTCTCTTCATGGACAGGGTGATCAGCGGCATGAAACCCTCCTCGGTGGTTGCGGCCGGAGTGGTCCAGGTGCCCGAGGGACGTCAGCTCTTCGCCTCCTTTACCGTGAAGGAAAATCTGGAGATGGGGGCCTATATCAGAATTCGGCGCCGGCAGACCGGAGACGTGGCGGAGGATTTCGAGCGGGTTCTGCAGCTTTTTCCCGTTCTGTCGGAACGGCTGCAGCAGCACGCGGGCACCCTGAGCGGCGGGGAACAGCAGATGCTGGCCATGGCCAGGGGGCTCATGGCCCGGCCGAAACTCATGCTGCTCGACGAACCGAGCCTCGGACTGGCGCCGATGATCACGGCGGGCTTGTTCTCCGTCATCAGGAAACTGCCCGAATCGGACTGCGGCGTGTTGCTGGTCGAACAGAACGCCCTGGGCGCTCTGGCGATTTCGAGCTACGCCTACGTCATCACCAACGGCCATATCCGGTTGAGCGGGACGTCGAAGGACATCCTGGAGGACGAACTCCTGCGGGAAGCGTTCCTCGGCCCCGACCGGGCGCGGCTGGTCAGGCAGGAAAAAGAAAAATAGGGCGGGGTTTTCAATAACCCTCCCCGGAACTTTACCACAACGCTTCTTTCTTCCGCATGGAGAAAGCGCGGGTGCATTACCGGCCGAACGCATGGAAGATGCCGGCCGCCAGGGAGCGAAGAAACCAATGACATTCATGCCCTCCTTTTCCGACGGGGAGGCCCTTTTCGCGCATCAGCTCGCGGGGCTGCAATGGACCGTCGACCACGTCTACCGGAATAACGACTTCTATCGGAAGAAATTCGATACGAGCGGAATCCGTCCCGAGAACGTCCGCACCCTGGACGATCTGCGGTTGCTCCCCTTCACCACGGCCGAGGACCTTCACGAAGGATACCCCCTGCCGCTGTTGTCGGTACCCGAAGAGAAGGTGGTGCGCATCCACGCCAGCAGCGGCACCACCGGCAAGCGGAAGGTCCTGGCCTACACGGCCAAGGACGTGGACGACTGGGGAATCATGATGGCGCGCTGTTTCGAGATGGCGGGCCTGACTACAAAAGACCGCGTCCAGATCGCCGTGGGGTACGGCGTGTGGACGGCGGGGGTGGGGTTCCAGAAAGGCTGCGAAACGTTCGGCGCCATGGCCCTTCCCATAGGGCCGGGAAATCTGGAGCTGCAATGCCAGTTCCTGGAGGATTTCGGTACCACCGTCCTGTGCAGCACGTCCTCCATGGCGCTGCTCATGAGCGAGGAAGTGCGCCGCCGGGGAATCGGGGACAGCATACGGCTGAAGAAGGTGATCTACGGCTCCGAGCGGACCAGCGAAGCCATGCGGCAGAAAATCCGCAAGGCCCTGAACGCCGAACTCTATGACATTCCAGGCCTCACCGAACTCTACGGCCCCGGCATGGGCCTCGAGTGTTCGGCTCACCAGGGAATTCACTACTGGGCGGACTACTTTATCCTGGAGATCCTCGATCCCGTGACCCTGAAGCCGGTGGCTCCCGGTGAACTGGGGGAGATGGTGGTTACCTCCCTCTGCAAGGAGGCGTCGCCGCTCATCCGGTACCGGACCCGCGATCTTACGCGGCTCATCGAAAAACCGTGCCCCTGCGGCAACATTCTTCCGCGTCACGACCGGATTCTGGGCCGGACCGACGACATGATCAAATTCCGGGCGGTCAACATCTATCCCGGCCAGATCGACCACGTGCTGAGCGAAAATCCCGGGGTGGGGTCCGAGTACAACATCATCCTGGAACACCGGGAAGACGGACGGGACTACATGATCGTTCGGGTGGAGCGGTCGGAGCACGGCTCCCGGGACGATGACCGGGAGCTGATCCGTTCCCTGGGCAGGGCGGTGAAATCGCACATCATGGTGAGCGCGGAGGTTCAGGTGGTGGACCACGGCACGCTCCCCCGTTCGGAACGGAAATCCAAAAGAGTCTACGACAACCGATACGATCAATGAGGGAAAACCGTCCGGGTCCTTATGCACGGGACGAGAATGGAACGCCAACCCCCCACAGAAAAGGAGAGGTGCGATGAAAAGGGTGAAACAGTCGATCTTCTGCGCGGCGGCAATGCTGCTCCTGCTGACGATGGTCGGGGCGAATCCGGCATGGTCGGCGGAACCCATCAAGATCGGGGCTTTTTTCGCACTCAGCGGACCCGCCGCCTCCATCGGCACCCCCACCAAGCTGGTCGCGCAGATGGTGGTGGACAAGATCAACAAGGAGGGCGGAATTCAGGGGCGACCCATCGAACTGGTCCTGGGCGATACGGAAGGCGAATCCACCAAGGCCGTCATGGTGTTCAAGCGGTTCCTGAACGTGGACAAGGTGGACGCGGTGATTGGGCCGACCCGTACCGATACGGGCATGGCGGTGAAGAAACAGGTGGAGAGCGCGGCCATTCCCACCGTGATGACCGTGGGCGGAGACCCGGTGATCATGGAAGGCAAGATGGGGAACATGGATTTCGGTACCGCGCGCTATGTGTTCAAGGCCCCGCAGCGCTCCTCCGTCGCGGTTCGGAAGGTATTTGAGTACCTCAAGAAGAAGGGACTCACCAAAATTTGTTTGCTGACGGCCGGTGACAGTTTCGGCAAGGACGGCGGCCGCTGGCTGCAAAAGCTCGCCCCCGAATACGGCGTGGAAGTGCTCGGAAGCGAACAGTTCAATCCCGCCGACGTGGACATGAGCAGCCAGCTGACCAAGCTGGCCGCATTGAAGCCCCAGGTGATCGTTTGTTGGACCATCGGGCCCGCAGGCGCCATCGTTTCCAAGAACCATCACGCCCTGGGGATCGACGCGGTGCTCGTGCAGTGCCACGGGCTGCCGGGGCCGAAGTATCTGGAACTCGCCGGGGCGGGCGCCGAAGGCGACCTGATGCCCTCCACTAAGCTGATGGCCTGGCAGCAGCTTCCGGACAGCGATCCGCAGAAGAAGGTCATTGCGGAATTCGTGCACCTCTACAACGACGTGTACCACTACGACAAGGATTACCCCATCAACACCCATTCGGGGTATGCCTGGGACGCGGTCATGCTGCTGGCCGGAGCCATGAAGAAGGCCGGCACGGACAGGGAAAAAGTACGCGACGCCCTGGAAACGACTGAAGGCTACGTGGGAGTGAGCGGCATCTACAACCTCTCCCCCAAGGACCATAACGGCTTGGGGACCGATTCCATGGTGATGCTGAAGGTGAAGGGTGGCAAGTTCGTGCTGGCCGACTGACGGGTTGCGGTCGGTCCGCGAACAGAAAACGGGGGAAACCCTGAAATCCCCCCAGCCCCCCTTTGACAAAGGGGGGACTTTCAGCTGGCCCCCTTCCCAAACCTTTTAAAACTGCCCCCTGCCGAAGGCAGCCGGTGAAAGATTTTTGGAAAAGGGTCCGGGAAAAACCTTTTTGTTCAAAAAGGTTTTTCCCGGAAATCGTAGGAGAAACAAAGCGTGAGCGAACAAGATTCGAAAAGGGAAGAGATACTTCTGGGGAACGAGGCCATCGGGCGAGGGCTGGTGGAAGCCGGAGTGCACGTGATGACCGCGTATCCGGGAACGCCGAGTTCGGAAATCCTTCCCGCCGTGGTGAAGCACGGTCGCGAACGACGTACGGCCCCCTATTGCGAATGGTCGGTGAACGAGAAAATCGCGGTGGAAGTGGCGCTTTCGTCCGCCTACACGGGCAAGCGCAGCAGCTGCGCCATGAAGCAGGTGGGGCTGAACGTGGCCCTGGACCCGGTAATGAGTTCCGCCTACATCGGCGTGATCGGCGGGTTCATCATCATCAGCGCGGACGATCCCGGGCCCCATTCGTCCCAGACCGAACAGGACAGCAGACTGCTGGCCCATTTCGCCAAGCTGCCGGTGTTCGATCCGGACGGCCCGTCCCACGCGCGCGATCTGATCGGCCCGGCCTTCGAATTGTCCGAGCGTTTTCAGATTCCGGTCATGCTGCGGCCTACCATGAGGGTCTGCCATGCCCGCCAGAACATCGAGCTGCGCGTTCCGCAGGAACCGGAACGGCCGGCCCGTTTCGTCCGCGATCCTTTCCGCTGGGCGGCCATCCCCAAGATGCGGCTCGCGCTCCACGAAGCCCTGAACCGGAAGCTCGACGACATCGCCCGTGTTGTGGAAGCCGACGAATCGCTGAACGTCTGGCACTGTGCGCCGCATAAAGGCGCGCCCTTGGGGATACTGGCGTCCGGATTCGCGGCGGCGCTGGCTCTGGACGTGCTGGCGGAGATGGGATTCGACCCCCACGACGGCCCCATTCCTTTCCTTCAGGTCGCCGTGCCGTTTCCTTTTCCCGATGCGCCCGTACGCCGCCTGCTGGAATCGTGCGAACGGGTACTGGTGCTGGAAGAGACGGAACCGCTGCTCGAACTCCTGGCGCCTGAACGGGGGCGGATCATGGGCCGTTTGACCGGGCTCGTACCGTCCGCCGGAGAACTCACGCCCGAACGCATGACCGAGGTGATCGAAAAAGCGTTGGAGGCATCGCATATGCAGCCGGTGCGGCCCAGGGGCAGGGTGGTGAGCGTGCCCGACAACCCCCCCATGCGCAGGCCGAACCTGTGCCCCGGCTGTTCGCACCGGGCGGTGTTCTTCGCACTGAAGAAGACCTTTCCCGACGGCGTTTTTCCGGGGGACATCGGCTGTTATACGCTGGGCATGAACCAGGGGACGGTGGACACCTGCCACGACATGGGCGCGTCCATCACCTTCGCCACCGCCTTCAGCCGTTCGTTTGCCCTGGACGGAATCGATACTCCCGTGGTGGCGACCATCGGCGACAGCACGTTCTACCACTCGGGCACGGCCGGACTGATCAACGCCGTCTACAACGGAGCACGTTTCGTGCTGCTGGTTCTGGACAACGAAACCACCAGCATGACGGGGATGCAGCCCACTCCGGAAAACGGCGTCACTGCGGACGGCCATCCGGGCCGATCGATCGACCTGGAGAATCTCATCAAGGGCTGCGGGGTGCACCATGTGGAGGAAGTGGATCCGTACCGGCTGGGCGATCTATCCAAGGCCCTGCGCAAGGCGCGGCGCGAAACCAAGAAAGAGGACGGTTCCGTCTCCGTGGTGATCGCCCGCCATGCCTGCGCCGCCCATAACCTGCGCGCGGCGGTGGCGGAGCCGGTAAAGGTGGCCGTGGCCGGGGCGGCGGAACGAAAGAAGCCTGTTTTCGATACCGAAGCCAATCCGTGCGCCAGATGCGGCCGGTGTGTGGCGTTGTGTCCCTCGGGGGCGCTCAAGATGGAAGAGGATGGCGTGGTGCTGGACGCCGATCGTTGTACCGGGTGCCGGCTGTGCGCGGAAGTGTGCCCCACGGGAACGGCCGTGCTGGAACCGGCGGGCGGCTGCACGGCCTGCGGATTGTGCCAGCGGTGGTTCGGCTGTCCGGCCCTGACGGCCGATGCGCGGGGACACGTTTCCGTTGACCGCACCTGGTGCGTGGATTGCGGCGTGTGCGTGGACGTCTGTTCGCACGGCGCCATACGGAAGGAGGAGTCCCGGTGAACGATTTGCGCTGGCAGGCGGTCATCGCCGGAGTGGGTGGCCAGGGGGTGCTTTTCGCCACGCGGGTTCTGGCCGAGGCGGCCCGAACGTCCACGGGCGACGTGCTGATCAGTGAAGTGCACGGCATGGCTCAGCGGGGAGGCTCCGTGGTGAGCCACCTCAAGACGGGGGGATTCTCGTCGCCGCTGGTGACCCAAGGGGCGGCCGACCTGTTGTTCGCCCTGGATGCGGGAGAAGCGGTAAGGAACGTGCATTTTCTGGCGGAAGGCGGGAAGATGGCGGTCAACGCTCCAGGGACGGATTTCCTCTCTCCCGAGGCCGAAGCCGTGCTTCGCGATTTCCGTGTGAAGGTCATTTGCGTGAATGCGACGGCGCTGGCCTTCGAGGCCGGTGCGCCCCGCGGGGCCAACGTGGTTCTGCTGGGGGCGGCCGCGGCCGGCGGTGCGCTTCCGTTCACGGTGGACGAGATCGCCAGGATCCTGGAGAACGTCTCACCGGCTTCCCGCCGCGAGACGAATCTCACCCTTTTCGGTCTCGGGGGAAGGAAATAGAACCGGGCACGTCCCGTTCGTTTACGGAACGTATCCGCTTCGGCGCATCATCTCCCCCTCCCGTAAGGAAACGGCTCTCCGCCGAACGGGAGCCGAATTCTTTGCTTCAGGGCCCGGACGGTGCTATGTTCACCGTTCGCAAGGAGCCTGTATGAACCGAGTGACGGGTAACATCTGGCAGCGTCTCATCGACCGCCAGATTGTAGTGCTGGGTGTTATCGTAACCGCCCTGGTGGTGCTCACCGCCTACCTGGGCCACGCGCTCTTCCCGTTCTTTGCCGCGGTCATACTGGCGTACCTCATGGACGGACTGGTCCGCTTCCTGGAACGGCGGCATGTTCCGCGCATTATCGCCGTGTTCGTCGTCTTCGGGATTTTCATGGCCGGCTTCGTCCTGCTCTTCGTGTGGCTTATCCCCCTGGCGGTAAACCAGTTTACGAGCCTGGTCGTCGAGCTGCCGAAAATCATGAAGAACACCCAGCAGTACGTTCTGGACCTGCAGCAGCGATATCTCGTGGGGGTGGAATCGCAGTACCTCAGGGATACCCTTCCTCGAATCACCCGAGAGTTCGAAATGTGGCTCGGGAAATTCGCCACGCAGGTGCTCGGCTATCTGCCCGGTCTCCTGGGGCTGTTCGTCTACCTCATCCTGGTGCCCTTTCTGATCGTGTTTTTCCTCAAGGACAAAGACGCCATCCTGGACTGGCTGCAGCGGTTCATTCCCCGGGACCGCGACCTCATCATGAAGATCTTCGTGGACGTGGACCGGCAGCTCGGCAACTACGTCCGCGGGAAGTTCTGGGAAGTGCTCATCATGTGGAGTTCGAGCACCGTCGCCTTCCTGATGCTGGACACGCGCTTCGGTGTACTGCTCGGAATCCTCACGGGGCTGTCCACGCTCATCCCCTATCTGGGGGTAGCGGTGGTAACCCTGCCGGTGATGTTTCTGGCTTTCGCCCAATACGGCTTCTTTACCCTGCCCTCCATGAAACCCATTATTGCTTACGGCATTCTGCAGATCATCGACGGCAACATCCTCGCCCCCGTCATTCTGGGCATTTCGGTGCGACTGCACCCCACGGCCATCATCTTCGCCGTGCTGGCGTGCGGCGCCATCTGGGGGTTCTGGGGGTTGTTTTTCGCCGTACCGATCGCCGCGGTGGTGAAGAGCCTGCTGGACTACGCCTTCCCCTTCGTCAGGGGGCATGAACGGGAGATCGGCATGGCCCCCGGGCAGGACTCGGCCGATCTTCTTCCCGTCGCGAACGAGGCGGAGAGGCCGGCCACTCGAACACAGTTACGCTGAGAAAACCGGACCGATGAAGATCACGGTCGTCTGGGTGGGAAAAACAAAAGAATCGTTTTTGGCCAAGGGGGTGGCCTTTTACGCCGAACGGGTGTCCCACTATGCGTCCCTGGACATCGTCGAGGTGCGGGGGGAACGCATCTCCGCCGGAAGCGACGAGCAATCCGTGAAGAACAGGGAAGGCGAACGCATTTTGGCCCGAAGGCAGCCCGGCGAAACCCTCATTGCCCTCGACGAACGCGGTACCGACTTCACCAGTGTGGAATTCAGCCGTTTCCTCCGCGACATGGAGGAGCGGGGGCTCAATCGTCCCTGTTTTGTTCTGGGGGGGCCGCTGGGGCTGAGCGGGGAAGTAGTGCGGCAGGCATACCGGACGGTATCGCTTTCCCGCATGACGTTGACCCATGAAATGGCGCGCCTCGTGCTGCTCGAACAGATCTACCGGGCCATGACCATCGACCGTGGCGAAAAGTACCATAAATGAGAATGGGAGCACATGGCTCCCATTCCGGTCCGGTCGTTGAGCCGGTGTTTACACGGCGTCGACCCGGTCGATCTCGGGTACGTCGTTTTTCACGATTTTTTCCACGCCCATCTTGAGGGTCATCTGGGACATGGGGCATCCGCCGCATCTGCCGGTGAGTTTCACCCTGGCCACGTTACCGACTATATCGACGAGTTCGACGTTACCGCCGTCCGCCACCAGGGCGGGGCGGATTTTCGACAATGCCGATTCCACCTTTTGTTTCAATTCCACGTCGACTACCTCCATTGGTTGCAAACTGAAGGTTAAAATACTATCATCACAGCCGAAATGCAACGACACAGCTCCCGCCGCCATTCATAAAGAGGGAAAAAGTATTGAAAACGTTTGACCGGCGGCGGACGGTGCGGGAAAGAACGCAATGAGAATCCGCGGATACTACGCAATCATCGCAGGGGCCTTGACGGCCATGCTCGTGCTGGCCGGGTGCGCCGGCACGGGGGAAGAGAAGGCCAAGGCATTCTACAACGTGAAAATCGTGCAGCTCGACATCGTTCCCGATATGGATGAGGCCAGGGAAGCGATCGTCCGGACGCTGCGGGACAGCGAGTTGGCGCGCACGTCCGAGATCCGCATCGATTGGGCATCGGTGGGAGGAGAGCAGCTGGCTGCGGCGGAAGTCATCGACAATGTGGCCGGTCAGCATCCGGACCTGCTGATCACCCTCTCCACGACCTGCCTGGAGCAGGCGCTCAAGGTGACCATGGACCAGCCGGTGGTGTTCGCCATGACCATCGATCCGTTCATTCTGGGGTTGGATCGTTCGGACCCGGAATCCAACCGGCCCATTACCGGGTGGTACGTGGAGCCCCCGATGGAGGCGCTGATCCGGATCACCCGCATGGCGATCCCCAAACTGCACACCGTGGGGGTCGTGTGGAACCCCTCCGACTTCGCGTCCCGCTACAACATGCTGGCTATGCGCCGAACGGCGCAGGCGGCGGGTCTGGAGATCGTGGAAGCGCGCGTGCGGCATGCGAACACCCTGCTCGAAAGAATCGGGGAACTGAAGGCGTTCGGAGCGGACGTCCTGGTGCTTTTCTCCGATCCCGTGATTACGAAGGGACTGGAATCCATCACCGACTTCCTGCACAATGCCTCCATCCCGGTGGTCAGCAACGGGCTGGACGCGGCGCGGGACGTGGCGCTGCTGGACGTGGGGTTCGACAATCGGGGCTGGGGTGAGGCGGCGGGAAAAACGGCCTTAAGGGTCCTCGCCGGCGAAGACCCTCGGAAGATGGAGCCGCAGGAATTTCACGAGCTGAAAATCGTCGTCAACAAAAAGATTGCCCGCTCGCTGAAGCTGACCCTGCCCGACGAGCTGATCAAAGAGGCGGATCAGGTTATCGAGTGACGTGAATGTGCGGCATCCTTCACGCGAGGGCTTCCTTCCATACCACGCCGAGAAGATGATCATCGACACGGACGGTGAAGCCCTGATCGGCGGGGTCTTCCGCCCATGAGGAATCTCTCCGGAACAGGCCTTCGGGAAGGCTGAGCGACAGGTCGCCGTTTTCCATGCTGGTCAGCAGATTTCCGCCCACCATGTTCGTGAGTTCCCGCACCAGGTCCAGGAGCTGGTTTTCTCCCACCTCTTCGGGTTCGAGCCCCAGGAAGTTCGAAGCCAGTTGCACGCTGAGCGAAAGGGGCAAAAGCAGCCGAACCGTCACGTCCTTTCCGCCGGTGATGCGGATCACGCCTTCCATTTCCCAGGGTATCAGGGCTTCTTCTTCTCCGCGTTCGGGAATCACGAAGAACATGGTTTCCAGGACGTTAAAAATCACATTCGCCAAAATCTTCCTGATCGGCTGCGACATGCGCCACTCCCAATACTTCCGTGAGGGTTGATCGGATCTGTTCCGGGGTAAAGGGCTTTCGGATGTACGACCGCGCCCCTATTTCCATGGCTTCCTGCAGTTTCTGCTCGCGTCCCTCGGTTGTGATGATGACCACGGGGATCGTCTGCAGAAGCTGATCCTCCTTCAGTCTTTTGAGGAACGTCAGCCCATCCATGACCGGCATATGGACGTCGCTCAGAATTACATCCACCCAACTGTCCTTCAACAGGGCCAGCGCCTCTTCGCCATTGGAGCATTCGAGGCACTCGCCCAAATCGAATCCCGACATGAGGACCGTTTTCCGGATGATCGAGCGCATGGATGACGAATCATCTACGATGAGAAGATTGAACGACATAGCATTCCCCCTTGCAACCTCCCTTACTCTATCTTGAATAATTCTTCGGCTTTGCCCATTTCTTCGTCAAGCTCGGCGATGACGTGGTCGGTGTCCTTCTGCGAAAGCCCGAACCGCTCCACCACCTGTGGATAATAGCGATACATCAGACCGTCCTCCCCGACCCCTATGCCGAGAGCGATGCTGCAAATATCGGCCAGGTAGATGATCGGAGTGAGCGTATCATCCTCGGGAGCTTCATTGGGACGATGGTGCATCTCGACACAGCGGCAGATCGATTCGGGGAAATTCCAGATTCGAACGATGCGTCCGCCGACTTCCGCATGATCCATGCCGAGCACCTGTCGTTCGGCTTCCAGGAACGAAATCCCTGAGTCGCGGGCCAGAGCCACGATTTCCTTGAACTCCTGTTCCACGAATATGCTTATCACGAGTTTGCCGATGTCGTGGAGCAGCCCCGCGGTAAAGAGTTCGTGGATCTGGTGTTGTCCGGTTTTCCGGGCCAGAATCTGGGACGCGATGGAGCAGGATACGGAATGGCGCCACAATTCTCCCTGTTCCAGGTCGTATCCGGGCGTTCTGCCCTGATGATACCTAAGCAAACTTCCTGCCATAAGGACGGTGAGCAGGTGCTTCTGGCCCATGTAGGAGACGGCCTGATGGAGAGAGCTGATCTTGGTGGGCAATCCGAAATACGCCGAATTGCAGATACGCAGTATGGTGGCGGTGATCCCCGGATCGTATTCGATGATCTGGACGAGGTTCCGTGTCGAACTATCGGGATCGTTCAGCACCTGCATCGCGCGCTGCGCCACTTCAGGGAAAGGAGGTAGAGAATCGATAGATGTCAGAATATTGTCTACTTTGCTCATAGCGATTTCTCCGTTTTTCCCGAAATTTTCAGATGCACCGCCCCATCTTCCAGGTTGAGGAACATCGTTCGGTTAACGTTTCCCCCCACATCCTCCGCGGCTACCATGACGTTGTTCCGCCACAGCAACTTGCGCATGGCGGCGTAATTCCGTTTGCCGATGTTGAAGTATCCGTTATCGTCGAGTATCTGCGAACCGCCGGCCACCTTCACCTGGAGGCGCTGCTTCTTGGCCCCGAGTTCGTAACTGGATTTAAACAGAAGCGGAATTCCGGTGTCGGCAAACATGAAAGGGCGCTGTCGCGCTTTTACCGGGTCGAGTTTTGCTTCCGGCAACATGTAATGCAACATTCCACCCACTTTTTCCACGGGATCGTAGATGGAAATACCGATGCACGAACCGAGAGAGTACGTCACGAGAACGGCACTCGGATCGTTCGAGATCTGCATATCGGCCATGCCAACGATAATCTTCAAAAGTACCTCCCTCTCGGGAACCGTCGGTCATCCACCTCCACGTAAGCATGGTTCGTGGACGGGTTGCTGCCCTTATGCGATTCAGGAAGGATCATTCCATCCCTTCCCGAAGGCCGGCGACATCATCTCTTTCTCCACCCGGTCGGAATCGCCGCTGCGGTATTCCAGGAGCAGCTTGAGGTTGTGGAAGGACTCTTCGTCCATTTCCAAAAACACCACCCCGATGCCTTCCGGATCGCGACGGACCACGTTGCCTTTCACCGTAATCCTATGGCACTCGCTCCCTTGCTCCGGCAGCATGTCGATCTCCACCACGTCTCCGAGGTCGAGGTCGAGCGGTCCGATGAGGAAGATTCCGTTGGCGCTGAGGTCGCGGCATTGAGCTTCGTATGCCGGGGACGAGCCGGACCGAACCATGGCCGAAGCCGGGCAGGTGATGCGAGTTCGTTTTCTTCGATTCGTCTGTTTCATATCACCTAGAATATCGTTCAGATCGAGCAATTTCTTTACCTCTTTTACGCGTGCCGCAGGAATTCAGGGAATAAATGTTCGCAATAACGGGTGGTATCCGTGGCTGGAGCCGACTTCGGGGTCCGATGAATGTATGGCATTGTCAATGCATGTCCATGAAACGGCCTTTTCCGAAAAAGTGTGCCCCTTCAGGAGACCGGAACGAGGATTGAAAGGATCTGTCGATGGAGGACAAATCAAAACGCCAGTATCACCGGGTGGACGACCTGTTGCCGTTCGTGTATCGACGGGTTACGGACGAAGACCCTCAACTCCTGAAAAAGAAGTACGTTTCCGGGACGTTGCACGTCATCGGCGTGCCCACTCTTCCCCCGCCCCTCGAGGAGATGCTGTGGGAGCTGGAAGAAGACTCCCCCATGAGGGATTGCATGATGGGGATAATTAAATATCTCTATTCTCTGGACCTCAAACTCGAATACATAATCAATCGGCTCGAGGGCAAAGGCGAGGAGAATCTTCTTCTGCGCAAACCCGAAAAAATAAACATCAGCGGCAGCGGCGCAAAATTCGCGGCGCGGGAAAAGTTCGAAGAGGGCGACCTGATCGAGATTCATCTGCTTCTGCCGGGATGGCCGGTCATGGTGGTGCCCGCCCTGGGAGAGGTGGTACACGTGCTTCCCACCGACGATCCGCTCAAATGGGAAACCGCCGTGCGGTTCTCGGCCATATCGGAGCACAGCCGGGATCAGCTTACCCGTTACATCATCCGGATGGAGCGTGGACTGCTGAGGGCCGCCGCGGAACAAAAGGACCTGAGGGGCGGCGGGTAGCAGGCAATTCTCTCTTCCCGAGCGGCAAAAAGGGGATACTGCGTCAGTAAAATGACGGAAGGACATCTTTCGGCTGCGGGGCGTATCGATGCCGACCACGGCAATTACCCATGATGTGTTGAGAGGAGCGGCAACGGCACCGCCGCTGATGTTCGAACAAAAACGGCCGACCCCGTGAGGGATCGGCCGTTCGATGTACGAAGCGCGTGCGGATGGTGCTACTTCTGCCCCATCATTTTGAGCACCCGGTTCAGATCGATGTCCGATTCGGTCCAGTCGGTGAGCCGCTCCACCTTGCCCCCCTCAAGACATTTCGCCAGGAACACGGATCGACCCCCCTGGCGTTGTTCGGGCGTAAAGGTGAGCTTGGGCCCAATCCCCTGGAAATCCTTCAATGAATCCATGGCCTTGATGAAGCGATCCACCGTGAGGTCCTTGCCGCACCGTTTTATCGCTTCCACCATGGGTTCCGCAAAGATGATTCCGGCGTAGAAAAAGGCGCCCCATCGATCCTGAGGCGCGTATTTTTTCTGGGCCGCGTGGTATTTCATCATGAGGGGACTCGGCGAGTCGGGAAGTTCGCCGTAGTTGGCGAATATCATGTCCTTCCACAACCCCTTGGTGATGTCGTACATGAGGGCGTAGTCGGACAGGGTGGTGGAGGTCATCCACTGGGGTTTGAAACCGAGCTTGGCCGCCGTCCCGAGCATGATGGCTCCGTGCTTGGGAAGCACCCACAGGATTACCACGTCCGGCTTGGCCTCCTTGAGTTTCAGACAGTGGGAACTCAGGTCCGTGTCCATGATTTCGGCCGAAACTTCCGCCACCAGTTTTGTTCCCAGCTTTTCCGCTTCGAGCTGCGCGCCGTAAAGTCCCAGCTTTCCGTAGTCATCGTTCTGATAGAAAAAGGCTATCCGTTTCTTGCCGAGCTTTTCCACCGCGTACCGTACCAGGATGGCGGCTTCGTCGCAGTAGAGCGAATATACTCCGAAGATGTACGGGGTCGGCGGGTAACACCAGTGAGTGGACCCGGCCGAAGGGCCGACCCAAGGGACCTTGTTTTCCAGCAGATAGCTTTTCACCGCCATGCCGGGAGCGCTCCCCACACCGCCGGTAAAGGCGAACACGCCTTCCTGCTCGACCAGTTCCTTGACAATGGCCTTGGTTTTGGGAGGCTGATACCCGTCGTCCCGATTATAGTATTTAAACTTGCGGCCTGCGATTCCCCCTTCTTCGTTGAGCATTTCGAAGTAGCAGCCCGCCCCGCGCGCCACGGCTCCCCAGAGAGCGGCCGGGCCCGTCTGAGGCCCCCACTGGCCGATTTTAATCTCCGTGTCGGTAACTCCGCGTTCCGCCAGGGAGACGCCCGGGAAAAGGGCGAGGGCCGCTACGGACAGGAAAACAGCAACGATGAGCGTTCTCTTCATGTCCCCTCCTAATGGTGTGGATGTGAAGGAGGTTCGCAGGCGCATTGCGCAGGGTGCGCGAATGCGTGACAAAATCTCTGCAAACCTCGGTTATCGCTGGATTTTTAACGAAACAGGCCTTTATATTGTATACAATACTCTTATTTTCATGGAGGGTCAACGCACCTTTTGCCGGTTCGGCTTTGCGATTCTCAGAACGAAGGTATGAGGCAGCCGCTTACAATTTCGAAAAGCGATTACGATTTTGAAATTTTCTGCGCGGTGCGGTCCGGAGTTTTCCCGGGTCGGCAATGAACGCCGATCATCGCTTTTGCTCAGGGTATCGGACAGTTATTCACACGGAAAGACGGCTGGTCGTCTTTGGCACGCGTTTTGCCCTTTTGGTTGGGCAGGTAAGCCCAGTTCAGTCCCGGAAGGAGAGAGATATGGAATTGATCAGCGGAGTGCTCCACATCGGATCGGTCGCCATGGACACCATGAGCCGTATGTCCCATCTGTCGATAGAAGTGCCCATGAGCCACGTGCTGCTCTTCGCGTTCTTTCTGCTGGTATTCTTTATCATCGGAAGCACGCGGGGAATCGCGGTGACGTCGTTTATTTTCGCCCTGAACCTCGGGGTCATGCAGAACATGAACCTGCTCATGGAGGGGTTATCCAGGAACCCCATGCTGTGGATTCCCTATGTTCTGGCGGGGACCCTCTTTTTCGTGGTGCTTTTTATGGGGCTCATGTATTCGAATTGACGAGGGGACAGCAGCCGGCCCGCACCGAAGCCTAACGGGAGTTCTCGGACCCTCGTTCGATTTCGGTGCGTGACGTCGCTAGAATTTTTTGAGGTTGAACAGCTTTTTGTTCTGATTGATGACGATGTGGTAGTATTTGTTCTGGGGAACGTAGATATAGGGCACGTCCTCCGTCCTCCGGTACACGAAGTGGGAGAGAATCATCCGGTTCACCGCCTGGTGGCCGACGATCATGACCGTATCGGCGTTTTCGCTCAGATAAAACGCCTTCTTGATGCCCCGTTCGACCCGGGGCTCCATCGTGGCATACCCTTCCCCCTGTGGATAGACGTAATTGTACTTGTCCTTCTTTCTGGCCCTCGCCACTTCCGGCATCATTGCCAGGATTTCGTGATAGGTCATCTCCTCGCAGACCCCTCCGTGGATCTCGTCGAACTCCTTGAGCGGTATGATGGTGCAATGCTCCTGGAGTGAGGCGATGGCCTGTGCGGTTTCAATGGTGCGCTGGAACGTGCTGGTGAAGATGAGGGGCACCCGTTTGTGCTGAAAATGACGGGCCAGGTCTTCCACCTGCCGTTTGCCCTTCATGGTGAGGGGAGGGTCCCCTCCGATGCGTTCCACCAGGTTGTAGATCGTTTCCGGGTGTCTCAGCAGATAGAGGTTTTCAATGTTTTCCGTTACCAGGAAGTCGCGCATTCGCGCGTAATAGGGGATCACGTCGCTGAACTCTTCACGCAGGATACGGCGGTTGAACGAATCGAACCGAATGAAATTTCGTTCCGCCGCCAGCGGTTCGTATATCTGCTGGTAATAGAAAATTCGTTTCCTGAAACTTTCCACCGCCTCTTCGTGGCTCAACGATGCGAACTCCGGATGGCGGGCCTTTCGGTCGATGTTCGCCTTCAGGATGTCCTCATCGTTGTTGATGCACTCGATATAGAAGATGGAATGCGGGTCCAGCACGTCCTCCAGCATCTGCCGTCTTTTTCTGCTCACGTTCGTTGCGTCGAGGATGGCCACCTGCCCCCCGCGGTCCAGGAACCGTTTGGCCTGATTGATGTTGATCAGGGCATACTTCTCCCGCAAGGCCGCACCCTGGACGTTGTCCGGGTGGAAGAACTCGGCGATCACCGTGTTGTCCTTGCTGAGCTTCCGACGGAGGTCGCCGTTGTTGAAGACCCTCACCTTGATTCTGTCCCGGCGCAGATTCTCCATGAGTTTGCGCGCGGTGGTGGATTTCCCGCGGGCGGGCAAGCCCACCATGATGATGTAGAGGCCCCGGTGTGTCCGTTTCGTCTCCTGGTCTTTTTGATTCATGATGTCCAATCCGTTTCCGGCGGCGGACCGCCGGGCATTGCGTTTTCGATTCCGTCTGATTTCACCCTTTTAGAAGGAGAAGAAGAGTTCGAAGTTAACGCGATACAACGAAAGCGGGCCGGGATCGTCGAATCGTTAAATTAAAAGATGATAAATATGATAAAAAAATAAGGCAGTATAGGCCGCGGTCAGAATTATGAAGAGGGAGATCACCATGGGAACGTGCCGGTAGACCACCAGCAGCAACAGGCTCAGGGAGGACAGAGCGTATTTTATGATGAAGAAAGGGTAGTTCCCAAGGGAGAGGAGACCTCCCATGAGAGGATTTGCCTCTCGGGCGGTGCCGTGGGAAACGTGCATGACGGTGAGCAACCCGTCGGACACGATGAGAAGAAGAAAGAAGACGCAGAAAAGAAACAGCCGGGGGCTGTAAATTTCCACGTAGGGGTTCCTGCGGCGGTCCTCTTTCCGTCGGATGCTTTTTCGGCGGCCCTTGTGTGCCGAAAAGCTGAACGGATTGGTGGGCCGCCTGCGTCGATCGGGCAGGGTCCTTTTCCAGCCCCGGGTGTCGTCTTCGGTCCCGGCGCCGTCGGATTCACGCTCCGGCGTCCGTGTTTCCCCCCGGCGATTCCGGCGGAAACGGTTTTTGTCTCGGTCGCGTCCACTTACGGAACTTCTCTCACCAGGCGAAACCCCTGGGTATTGTATCTACTGAAGGGATGGCCCCGGTTCCTGTTGGCCGAACGGCAATACCATCCGTACTTATAGAAACTGCCCCCCCTGCGGACCCGCATGTTTCCCTTGGACGGCCCCGCCGGGTCGTTTCGATCGTTGACGTTGTATTTTCCATACCAGTCCTGGCACCATTCCCACACGTTGCCGTTCATGTCGTAAAGGCCCCACGCATTGGGGGGGTAGGTCATCACCGGGGCCGGGGAATCGGTGGCCAGGGATTTTTTGTTCACGAAAGCGACGCAGGTATCCGGTCCCTTGAAGGTGTTGTTCCCGAACATCGCACGGGTGCAGTCGATGTCCCTCCCCCAGAAATAGGGGGTGGCGGTTCCGGCACGACAACCGTATTCCCATTCCGCTTCCGTCGGTAAGCGGTATTTGGCCTTCTCTTTCTTGTTGAGCTTGGCGATGAAATTCTGGCAGTCCTGCCAGGAAATCCGCTCCACGGGGCAGTTGTCGCCGCAGTCCTGCGCGCTCGACGGGCTGTCCCCCATCACCGCCTTCCATTGCCGTTGGGTTACTTCCGTGGTTTGCAGATAGAACGGACGCGCGATGGTCACTTCGTGCAGAACTTCATCCTCGTCCCGGTATTTTTCTTCCGGGGGGCTGCCCATCTTGAAGGTGCCCGCGGGGATCAGTACGAATGCCATTCCGATGGAATTGGTTACCCGCGAAGACGGCGGCTCCCGGTCCGCCGCTCGAGCCGAGCCGAGAGCGAAGAACAAAACGAGGGCAAAAAGGCCATGGGTCCATCTCATTCCGAGAAACCTCTTCTCATTAGGATGGTGAACGGCGACCGCACTCCGGAGGCGGCGAGGGTTCCGGACCGGCCCTGAAATGGGCGGTTCAAAACCGACTGCCATAGCAACGGCAATACCCCCTCCTATACCACAACGGGGATGAATCCTCAATGATAGCGGCGGTCCGCTCCTTCGGCAGGTGCTCGGACAACGGTGCACCCGGCCGCGGTGGGAAGAACCGTCCCCGAGACGGGTTCAGGTAGGCAAATTTTTCACGGGCTAAGCCCACCCCGAGCGGAAAACCGACGAGGGGTGCCGATTCCGGCGGTTCCGGGTCGGTGGCATGTTATCTGCAAAAAGTGGGCAGAGGCTTCAACATCAAGGAGGATACCCGTGATTCAGAAATTGATCGTGCTGATCGGCGCCATGTTCCTGCTGCTCATTTCGGGAAACGTTATCGGCGACACGTCGGTGATCGTGAATTTGAAAAGTGCCCTTCTCGTCATCGGCGGACCGATGATGAGCACCTTTCTGGCCTTCCCGATGAAGACCATAAAGGGCTTGTTCCGGAGCCTCCTGGCCGCCTTCAGGGAAGAGGAAGCGGATCAGGAAGCGCTTGTGCGTCAGGTGGAAGACCTGGCACGGGTGTGGAGGCAGCAGGGGATAAAGAGCCTTGAGGAAGAAGGAAAGAAAGTGCGGAATCCCTTCCTGAGCAAGGGAATCGAACTGGTGACGGACGGCTACGACCGGTTCGAAATCCGCAACATCATGGAGAAGGAATACGAACTCTATCTGTCGCGCAAGGAGTCGCAGGTGAGCGTCCTCAATACGCTGGCCAAGCTGGCCCCCGTATTCGGGTTTGTGGGCACCATCATCGGCCTCATCGACGTGCTCGGCAACATCGGCGAGCCCGCTCAGATCGGCAAGGGAATGGCCCTGGCGTTGCTCACCACCTTCTACGGCCTGCTTTTCGCCAACTTCCTTTTCATGCCGCTCTCCCGGAAACTCACCGAAAGCATCAAGTACGAAACCACGCTCCTTCACGTTATCCTGGAAGGCGTGCTGGACATCGCGGATCAGAAAAACGCCAAATCCATCTCCTATCGGCTGAACTCCTACCTCAACGTGGGCGGCATGCACAGCGTGAACGCTCCCAGGGAGAAGGAGGAGCCCAAACGTCCGAGAACCCTGCGCGTCCCTTCCCTGAACAGGGCCGCCGTGAGGAACTAGCGTGGCAAAGCCCGACCGCGAAGAACTGAATCGGCAACTGGAGCATTCCGAGCGCAAACGCAGGGTGCTCCAGAACCTGCTGGCAAAGAGTACGGTGGAGGATGACACCCTGCTGTGGAGCATGGCGGACCTCATGACCCTGCTGCTGCTCTTCTTCATCCTCTTCTACTCGCAGGCGATCACGAAAAAGGCGTCAGCGCAGGAACAGGAACCGGTACGGCAAACGGTCACGGCATACGTCGATTATCCCTCCATATCGCGGACCGTACCCGCCCATTCCGACCCTGCTCCCGCCGCTCGGGACGAAGAAGTCGCCCCCGCGCGCGACGAATCGCTCGAACGGGTGAGGCGGGAACTGGTGGAGAGCGTGAGCGGGACCCTGAAGAAGGATTTCTCCGCACGCTGGGATCATCAACGGCTGGTACTGGTGCTCGGGGAACGGGTTACCTTCAACAACGGCGATGCGGACCTTCTGGAAGATTTCCAGTCCGCGCTTCAGAAAATCGCGACCGCCATCTCCACCCAGAGCCGCTATCGCGTAGTGGTGGCCGGGCACACCGACGACACTCCCATCAGCAGCGCCCGTTTTCCCTCCAACTGGGAACTTTCGGCGGCGCGCGCCGTGAACGTGGCCCGCTTTCTCATCACCCACGGGGTGGATGCGGGAAGGGTATCCATCGAAGGATACTCGGAATACCATCCCCTGGTGGTCAACACTTCGCCGGACAACAAAAGGGCTAACCGCCGGGTTGAAATCACCCTTATACGGGACACGGGGGAGAAATCGACGTCATGAAGAATCGTTTCCTCTTTCCGCTGATCGCCGCCGCGATCCTTGCGACGGGGTGTTCGACTTCCCTGAACGGCCTTTTCGGCTCCGGAACGGTGGCCGATCCGCCCGCGTACGGAACACTGAACCGCACCGACGACGAACTCAACACCATCACCGTGTACGCCACCGGCAAGGGGGTCCCGCCTGATTATGCCGCCTCGGACGGGCAGGCGAAGATCCTGGCCGAACGGGCCGCCGTAGCAGACGCCTGCCGCCGGCTGTCGGAAAAGATCAACGGCGTGTACGTGCAGAGCAGCGGACGCGTGGACATGATGTCCGTCAATTCCGACCACATCACGGTGGCCAGCCGGGCGCGGATACGCGGCGTCGAAGTGGTCAACCTGGAGAACGGTCCCGACGAGGTGGTCACGGCGCTGGTGAAGATCAGGCTGGTGATGCCCAAGCGCGCAGGGGCGGATACGCCCGTGGTGACGATGCCCGATCGGTGATTCGCGGAGAACCGTCGGTATGGTTCCGGCCGCTCTTTTCCGCCGGAACGGCAACACTCTTTCCGGTGGAACCTTTCCGCCGCGTCCGTTTCCTTCGGCCCTCCGGAGCCCTGCCCGCCCCGCTCGCACTGCTGGAAATTCACCTGCCGTCATGCTACCTCATGAATGAGGATCGCTTCGGCGTCCCGACCCTGCGGACGGCATGGAGCATCGGATGCGTCGTCCCGCCCGCCCGCGGTTTTTTTGGGCCTTGTATTTACACGGCGGAACGGCGTATCTACACTTAGGGTAACTATTCACGGGAGTCGATGATGGATATTCTGGTGGGAATTCTCGGAGCATGCTGGTACGTGGTGAAAGAGTCCGCTCCGTATCTGTTATTGGGTTTCGGCATGGCCGGACTTTTGTACATTTTTCTCAGTCCGTCCATCGTGAGGAAATATCTGGGGAAGGGAAAAGTGAAATCGGTGGTCATGGCTTCGTTGCTCGGCGCACCCATTCCCCTGTGCTCCTGCGGAGTGATTCCGGCTGCGGTCGCCTTGAAAAAACAGGGCGCCAATGAAGGAGCCACGGCCGCATTTCTGATCGCCACTCCCGAAACGGGGCTCGACTCCATCGCCCTCACCTACGCGCTTTTCGACCCCATCATGACCGCCGTGCGGCCCATCGCCGCCATCGTTACGGCTATTGTAGCCGGGCTGGGGGTCAATTTCCTGAAACGCGGCCACAAGGAAGAGGTGCGGGAGGAGATCACGACCGACCCCTGCCGCGTGGATAACTGTTGCAGCGGCGTCGACTGCCCGCCGGAACTCCACCGCAGGCACCACTCTCTTGGCGAGAAGGTCCGAGCGGCGTTCAAATACGCCACGGTGGAGCTGGTTTCCGACATTGCGGGCTGGTTTCTGCTGGGCGTGGTAATTTCCGGGTTGATCACCTTTTTCGTGCCCACCGATTTCGTGCATCGCTACCTCGGAAGCGGGATTCTGCCGATGCTGGCCATGCTCGTCATGGGGATTCCCCTCTATGTGTGTTCCACCGCGGCCACGCCCATAGCCGTCGCCCTGGTGCTGAAGGGGCTGAGCCCCGGCGCCGCGCTGGTGTTTCTGCTGGCCGGCCCCGCCACCAACGCCACGTCCCTTTCGATGATCGGCGGCATCCTGGGCAAAAGAACCATGGCCATTTACCTCGCCTCGATCATGGTATGCTCGGTCCTCCTTGGCCTGGCCGTGGACGCGATCTACCAGGGATTCTCCATTCCGGTGAACCCGCTCATGGGACGCGAGCAGGAATTGTTCTCCGGCCTGACGCAAAACCTCATCGGCGCGACGCTGCTCGCGTACATGCTTTTCATCGTGGGCCGCAGGTGGACCGCCCGGCTCATCAAGGGCAAGGCCGCCGTCTGCTCCTGCAGCGGGGCCTGCGAAATGAACTCCGGATCGCAGCACGATCATCACGAACACCACAACCACGGCCCGGTGCTGCAGTCCATTCAGTCGCTGGATAAGAAATAAGAACGGCCGAACCGGGGCCGGTTTTCAACGGCTTCACCGGACAAGTCGACAATCCCCCACGCAGGGGCGCCGACCATCGGGGAACCCTGCACAACCAGCGGCGGAACATCCCGCTCCGGACGGATTCGATCATGCTGCCACCTCTCATTCAGGCCCTGTGCGATCCCGCCGTGTACCCGCACAAGCCAAAGAACGTCGAACTGTTCCAGACCCACATTTCGTACGTATTCGTGGCGGGTGATTTTGCCTACAAGGTGAAGAAGCCGGTCGATCTGGGTTTTCTGGATTTCTCCACCCTGGAGAAGCGCCTGGGGTTCTGCCACCGGGAAGTGGCCCTCAACCGGCGTCTGGCCCCCTCGACCTACCTGGGGGTGGTCGAGATAACCTCCCGCCACGGGGGGTATGCTGTGGAAGGGGCCGGGGACGTGGAGGAATACGCGGTCAAGATGAGACGCCTCCCCCAGGACCGTATGATGAACGTTTTGCTCGACCGGGGAGAGGTGACCCGGCGCCACATCGGCGCAATTGTCGAGGTGCTCGCGCCCTTCTACGAAGAAGCCGAACATGGGACGCACATCGACAAATACGGCTCCGTGGAGAAGGTGAAGTTCAATACCGACGAAAATTTCGAGGAAACCCGCGAATTCGTGAGCACGGCACTCACCGAACAGCGATTCAGGGACATCGAGGAATACACCGACGCGTTCCTGCGCAACGGGAAGCTCTTCGCGGACAGGATCGACCAGGGCAGAATACGAGACTGCCACGGCGATCTTCATTCGGGAAACATCTGCCTCGCCGAGGAGACCATCGTCTACGACTGCATTGAATTTTCCCACCGTTTCCGTTATTCGGACGTGGCGGCGGACGTGGCGTTTCTGGCCATGGATCTCGATTTCCGCGGCCGGGCGGACTTGGCCAACTATCTGGTGCGCGAGATTTCGCAGCGCTCCGACGATCCGGGCATGGCGCTCATGATGCCGTTCTACAAGTGCTACCGGGCCTATGTGCGGGGGAAGGTGGGAATGTTCGCGGCCCTCCAGCAGGAACGCGACGAAGCGGACCGCACTGCGGATTTGCGCAGGGCACGCAGATATTTCGCCCTGGCCCACCGCTACACGGGGGCTTTCCACCGGCCCAGAATCGTGGTGGTCTTCGGCCTGTCGGGAACGGGCAAATCGACCGTCGCCGTCCAGCTGGCGAAGGAACTCGGCTGGCCGTCGATCAATTCCGATTCGTTGCGCAAGGAACTGGCCGGATTGCCTCCCCTGGAACCCCATCCGGAGGAATTCGCCGCAGGGATCTATTCCCCCGAAATGACGGCGAAAACCTACGCCGCCATGCGGGAGCGGGCGGAAGCGTTCCTGGAGGAGGGACAATCGGTGATCCTGGATGCCACGTTCGGTTCGCGGGTCGAACGGGACGCCGTCGTCGAATCGGCCAAACGGGCGGACGGCGAGACGTGGTTCCTCCTGTGCGAGTGTCCTTCGGAAGTGATTCGGGAACGGCTGACGGAACGGGCGGCGAAAAAACAAGGCTCGTCCGATGCCGATTGGGAAGTGTACCTCCGGCAGAAGCAGCTGTTCGACCATGGCGGGCTGGAGGGGCTGGAAACGCTGCTCTTCGTCGATTCCACGCTCCCACCGGAAAAGACGGTCCACGTAATTGCCGACCGGTTCATCTGAACCGATGCTCAAGACGCGACTTATCATGGATAACGAAACACACGAAACCGTCGAACGGACCCTGGCTGTTGCACGGGGGGATGTCCCGGCGGACCTGTCGATCAGGGGCGGCACCCTGTTGAACGTCCTGTCCGGTCGTCTGGAAAGAACCGACGTCGCCGTGAGCGGATCGGTGGTGGCGGGGTTGGGCGATTACCGGGGGGAGACTGAGCTTGACGCTTCGGGCCTCATCGTCTGCCCCTCCTTCTGGGACGGCCATCTGCATCTGGAAAGCTCCATGCTCATGCCGTCCGAATTCGCACGAGTGGCCGTTCCCGCCGGGACGGGGGCCGTGGTGCTCGACCCGCACGAGATCGCCAACGTCCGCGGTGTCGAAGGCATTCGCTTTCTGCTCGACGCTTCCGAGGGGCTGCCGCTCGACTTCTTTTTCATGCTCCCTTCCTGCGTACCCGCCACCAACATGGAAACGGCGGGGGCCGAACTGACCGCGGCCGATCTGCTGACCCTCGGCGACCACCCGCGAGTCCTGGGGCTGGCCGAAGTGATGAATTTTCCCGGAGTGATTGCGGGGGCCCCGGACGTCCTGGAGAAAATACGCGCTTTTTCGGGTCGCATAGTTGACGGGCACGCTCCCCTGGTGGCAGGCAAACCCCTCAACGCCTATATCGGGACGGGTATCGGTTCGGACCACGAATGCACGACGCGGGAGGAAGCGGAGGAGAAGCTTTCGCGCGGCATGCGGATTATGATCCGCCAGGGCACGCTCGCCCGCAATATGAGGGACCTGCTTCCTCTGGTGACGCCGTACAACGAGCGCCGCACCCTTCTGGTCACCGACGACCGCACCGCCGTGCACCTCGCAACCCGCGGACACATGAACGACGTACTGGCCGAAGCGGTTTCCCTGGGGCTCGATCCCGTCACGGCAGTCCGGATGGTTACCCTCAACACGGCGGAATATTTCGGGTTCCGAAAACGGGGCGCCGTTGCGCCGGGTTTCCGGGCGGACATCGTCCTCCTGGAAGACCTCAGCCGCTTCGCCGCGCGGACGGTGATCAAACGGGGAAAGATCGTCTGCCGGGACGGCTGCCTGGAAGCCTTTCCGCCCGCGGCGGATGCGGCCGGGATGCGGTCCACCGTACGTCTCCCGGAGATGCGGGAGGACGTTTTTCTCATTCCGGCCGAGGGAAAATGCGTGCGGGTCATCGGGGTGATTCCGGGACAGATCATCACCGAACATCGGGTGCTCGATGCAACCATTCGCGACGGCCGGGCGGTCGCGGACCCCGAACGGGACGTGGCGAAGATCGCCGTGGTGGAACGCCACAAGTCCACGGGGAATGTTGGCTTGGGGTTCGTTCAGGGGCTGGGTCTTCGTGACGGGGCCATATGTTCCTCGGTGGCCCACGATTCCCACAATCTCGTGGTGGCGGGAAGCAACGACGCCGACATGATGGCTGCCGTGCGTGCGGTAGCGGACATGCAGGGGGGCCAGGCCGTGGTGAGAAACGGGAAAGTGCTGGCGGTCCTACCCCTACCCGTCGCCGGCCTCATTTCCACGCTTCCCGCCGACCGCCTCATCGCTTCGCAGCGGGAACTGCTCCGCGCGGTGGGGTATCCGGAAGTTTGCCGGGAAGACCCGTTCATCGCACTTTCCTTCCTCGCTTTGCCGGTCATACCGGCGCTCAAAATCACCGATAAAGGGCTGGTGGACGTGAACCGGTTCGATTTCGTTTCCCTGTTTGCCGACCGGATTTCCGCCCAGCCGTGAGCCCGACCGTCGAAACGCGCGCCATTCTTGACTTTTCTGCTCGCTCTATACTATAAATCGTCCTGAATCATAAAGAAGTTTGCGGGGTTGGCAGTTTGGTCAAGAAAATCGCTATGGTGGTCAAAGCCGCCGACCAGGCCATGCGGACCTTTCGGGAACTCGAGCGATGGCTCGGGGACCGGGGGATCGAGGTCGAGGTCCACGGAAACGTGTACGAAACCGAGGAATGGTCCAACGGTTGTTCCGGATTTTCCACGGATATCGACGTCGTGGTGGTCCTCGGAGGAGACGGTACGCTCCTCAGCGCGGCCCGGCACATCGCCCTTAGGCGGATACCCATTCTGGGCGTCAACCTGGGGAGGATGGGGTTCATCACCGAAATCGGCGTGGAAGGGCTCTACCCGATGATGGAATCGGTGCTGGCCGGCGACTACGTGTGCGAGGAGCGCATGATGCTGCGGGGCTCCGTCCGTCGGGGCGGGGAGGAAGTGTTCAGCTGCCGGGTTCTCAACGACGTGGTCATCAACAAGGGAGCCCTGGCCCGCATCGTGGAAATTCTGGTTCGCGTGAACGGGGAATTCCTCAACGTGTTTCGCGCGGATGGACTCATCGTCTGCAGCCCGACGGGTTCGACGGCCTATAATCTGGCCGCCGGAGGACCCATTCTGCACCCGACCATGCGCAGCATCGTACTCACTCCCATCTGCCCGTTCATGTTGAGCAACCGGCCCATCATTCTGTCCGCGGAGTCG
Source organism: uncultured delta proteobacterium (assembly GCA_963826125.1). Taxonomy (GTDB): domain Bacteria; phylum Desulfobacterota; class Desulfarculia; order JACQYL01; family CAWGVV01; genus CAWGVV01. The sequence continues at coordinate 2,013,673 of CAWGVV010000002.1, forward strand.
GTGGTGGAAATCGAAATCGGTCCGCGTGCGGCGGACGTGACCCTCACCTACGACGGCCAGGTGGGATTCAGCCTTTCCCCGGGGGACATCGTCAGGGTGGGGAGCGAGGAGTGCGGGATATGCCTCATAAAGTCTCCGGGAACGAACTACTTCGAGATTCTCAGGGACAAACTGAAATGGGGGGAACGGTGATGGGGCGAATCTGGAAATGGAGCTTCGTGCTTTTCTGTCTGGTATGCGCCGGCTATCCGATTGCTCCGGCGCAGGCCTATCCGGACCGGCAGGCGGCCGCTGTGAAGGTGGGCGACACGCCGCAGCAGGTGTTCGTGAGCCCGAACGGGCGGTACGCGTACGTCACCAATTCGGGGGCGGATACGGTTTCGGTGATCGATCTCTTCCGCTTCACGGTGGTCGGCGATCCCATATCGGTGGGGAACAGCCCTTTTGGGGCGATCACCAACCGCGACGGATCGACCCTCTACGTCACCAACCAGAATGACGCGACCGTTTCGGCGGTGGACCTTGTGAGCGGCGACGTTACGACCACCGTCAAGGTGGGAACCCAGCCGCAGGGAATGGCCCTTGCCCCGGATGGTTCCTTCCTCTACGTAACTTCGTTAAGCGGCACTCTTTCCGTCGTCCAAACGTCCAACAACACCGTTGATCAGACCCTCACCCTGGGGCTCGGGGCGTCCCGGGTAATCTACGAACCGGTGAACAATCTGCTCTACGTCGACCTCACCACCCAGGATCAACTCGTCGTGCTCAATCAAACCGACCTAGCCGTTCTTAATGCGATCGGCCTTGGTACCCTGCCCGTCGGGCTGGCGGCCGGTCCGGACGGCAAGCTGATTTACGTGGTGGGGTCCGGTGGGCAGGTGGTGAGCGTGATCGACGCCGATACGTTCACCTTGAAAGCGCAAGTGCCCACCGGGCTCGCCCCCCAGGACATCGCCCTCACCCCGGACGGGTCCGTGGGGTTCGTCACCAATACGCAATCCAACACCGTGACCGTTTTCGACGCGGTTACTTACGACGTGCTGGAGAGCAACCTCACGGTGGGCGACAATCCGGGAGGTATCGCGGCGACGCCCGACGGGCGGTACGTGCTGGTGGCCAATCGCGGGGACAATACCGTTTCGGTGATTACCGAAGGTCCCTTCATCACCATCGCATCGCTCGTGCCTTCGGCCCTCAACGGCTCGGGAGCCAATCAGGCCACGCTCACCTGGCAGAGCGATATGGAAGGGAGCTACCAGGTGGAGGCCGGAGGTGACGGTACACTGGGTTCCGGAACGCTGATCGCCACGGGCAACGCGGACGCCAACCGGCAGATAACGACCGTGGTGCCCGCCTCGAGCCTCAGCTCGGGTGAGGGGACCTATGAGATTTTCGTCTATGTCACCGGTTCCACGGGAGCCGTGGGCAGGACCTCCACGCCGCTCGTGTTCGACACCGTGCCCCCTACCGTCCCGCAGGACGTGAAGCTCGGACCCGGAGGCACCGGCCGGCTCGACGTTTCCTGGTCGGCTTCCACAGACACCGGTTCGGGGGTAGCCAACTACCGCGTCTTCTTCGGTACGTCTCCGGGGGTGTACGACGGTAGTTCCTCTCCAGTGGACGCGGGGGATAAAACGAGCACGACGCTGAGCGGCCTCTCCGACGGCAATACCTACTACGTGGCCGTCTCCGCCGTCGATGGCGCGGGCAACGAGAGCGCCATGTCCGCCGAGGTGAGCGGATCGCCCGTAGCGGTGTACGGTTCCACCGGCGGGGGAGGGTGTTTCATCCGCACCGTGACGGAGAACGGCGACGGCCGGGGATGGGCGGGCCCGGTGCTGCTTTTCCTGCTCGCCGGTGCCGTGCTGTTGCTGCTACGGCGAAAACCGGGCGCCAGGGCAATCTTTGTTCTGCTGTGCATCATAGGAGGCTCGGCCGCATCGGTGCTTGTGCCCGTGCCGGTGTTCGGAGCGGACTTGAACGCCACCGGAATTTCCTGGACGGTGCAGGCGGGCTATTTCCAGCCCACCGGCGACAAGGTGAAAGATGCCTACGATGCGGGCTTCACCGGAAAATTCAGTTTTCTCTGGAAGAACGCCACCAACTTCGAAACGGCGCTGGGGTTGGGGCTGACCCAGTCGCACGGGTCCGCCCTGGATGCGGAGGGGAGTCCCATCTCCGGAACCGATGCCGAGCTGCTTTTTATCCCCGCGGACTTCAACATCCGCTACCGGTTCCAGTTTCAACCGCTGCAATCGTTCATTCCCTATCTGGGAGTGGGGTTCGTGGGCGGCTATTACAAGGAAACGTTGGAGGGCGGATCGAAAAACGACGGCTTTACGTACGGAATCGAAGGGCTGGCGGGGTGCAGGCTGAACATGATGGCCGTCACGCCTCAGGGAATGACCGATTTTTCCCGGAACACGGGGGCGAAAAACGTCTTCCTCTTCCTGGAGGGAAACTACTCGCGGATCGACCGTTTGGGAAGCCAGGACTTCGATCTTGGCGGCTTGGGCTTAACGGCCGGGGTGGAAATTCAATACTGAGCGACAGCGGATATTCCGGGCAATATATGGCGAAGAAAAAAGACAAGGAACGGCAATCCACACTCTCTACTCTGAGTGCCGAAGAGCGCGAACTATTGATGCGCTTTCGCGAAGGGGCGGCCGACGCGGAACATTCGGGAAGTGACCGGAAACAGGAGTTTCTGTCCATGCTGCGGTCCTCGCTGCCCCTGAGCATGGCCGCGGTGGAGGAACTTGCGTCGCAGCCTTCCCCGGAGGCGGCCCGGTTGGCCGTCGAAATCGGCAGGTTTTTCCCGGACAAGGGTTTGCACAAGATGGTGAAGAAGACCCTGTTCCGGCTCAAGCAGAAGCACGTTCCGGTTGAAGGGCTGTTGGAGGAAGAAAACGGGCAGCCGATATTCCGGCTTGCGGAGCGGCCCGAGCCCTTCGGCATGGTGTCCGCCATCGACGCCATGGGAGACCGCATGGCGTTTCTGGCGTTTCCGCTGCAGCCCACGGGATGGATACTGGTGGGCGGAGTGGCGGGCGACGATCTGGGCCTGCGCAACATGGTCTTCAACCGGATGACCCGATCCGAACTCGACGACTTTCTGGAGAAATTCGATCCGGACTCCGCTTTCGCCCTCCTGCGGACGAGCGCGGAACACGTCTGTTCGCTCTTCATGGAAAGCGCCGCGGGCATGAGGAAAAAGGGCGACGAGCCGCCGTCGGAATTCCTGGAACTGAAGCCGTGGATCAGCGAGAATTGCGAACCCCTGCAAAGACCGATGGTCTACACCGTGCTGAACGAATCCGACGTGAGCGAGCGTCCGGAACTTATGGCGCGGAGCCGTTCCCTCCTTGAAATGCCGCCTTTCAACGGGTGGATACTTCCTTACGAAAAGGTGATACCCTATCTGGAGAAGATGGAGGAGGCGAGCCACACCAGGCTGGTGCTGGCGCCCACGCAGAAGGCGTCCCTCCTGGACGACGTGCGTCGCAAGGCCGCAACGGAGCTGTTTCCGCCGGAACGCCGCATGCTCCTGCGCAGGAGACTGGAAGAGAGTGCTTATCTCCTGCACTTGAAGGGCATGGATACCGAGGCCGAAACGGCCCTGGCCGCCGCGCTGAACGTGGATACGGAGCCGGGAGTGCTGCAGGAGAACGAATTTCTTCCCGCGCTGGTGGGGCTGTCCCTTGCCTACTGGGAGGAGCGGACGCAACGGAAGGAAGAAAAGAAGACCGATTCCGGACTCATCATTACCTGAAGCGAAGGAGGTAAGGTGATTACCCTGAGCCTTTCCAGCGGCAAGAAAACCGAAATGATCGACATCACCCGGAAAGTGGCGGCCGAGGTGAAGAAGGCAGGGCTGAAGGACGGCATCCTGATGGTGTACGTTCCGCATACCACGGCAGGGGTCACCATCAACGAAGGAGCCGACCCGGCCGTGCAGTCGGACATCCTGATGGTGCTCAACCAGGTTATTCCTTGGGAGGGCGGCTACCGGCATTCGGAAGGCAATTCTCCGGCTCACGTGAAATCGACCCTGGTCGGCTCCAGCCAGTTCGTGGCCGTGGAGAACGGCGAGCCGGTGCTGGGTACCTGGCAGTCCATCTTTTTTTGTGAGTTCGACGGGCCGAGGAACCGCAAGGTTCAACTCAAATGGGTGCAGGGTTGATGACCGCTCACAAGGGAGAGGCGACGGAAGAATTGGTGCCTGTTTCGAACCCGGAGCAGGACGGTCCCGGCTTGGACGCGCTGGACCGGGAACTCATCAACCGCCTGCAGACCGACTTCCCCCTCGACGTCCGGCCCTACGAGACCATCGGTCGCATGCTGGGCATTACCGAAGAGGAAGTCCTCGCCCGACTTGAACGGATGCAGCGGTCCGGCGTCATCAGACGCATCGGAGCCAACGTGTCGCCCGGCAAAATGGGATACACGAGCACCTTGTGCGCGGCCAAGGTGCCGAACGACCGCATCGACGAGTTCGCCCGCGTGATCAACGAACACCCCGGGGTTACCCACAATTACCAGCGCGACCATGAATACAACGTCTGGTTCACCATCATAGCGCCGAGCCTGGCCGACGTGGAGAGCTTCCTGGAAGAGGTGAAGCGGAAGACGGGTGTCGCGACCATCCTGAACATGCCCGCCGTGAAGATATTCAAGCTGCGCGCCGAATTCATCCTCTAAGGGAACTGGTGCCGTGTGACCGGTGACGTAACCATTGCCATGGCGGTCATGCATGCTCCCGTCCGGGAGACGGACGGGAATCTGGCCCGCATGGAGGGAATCGTCCGCTCCGCGGCCGACCGGAACGTCGAAATCCTCTGTTTCCCCGAATTGTGCATCACGGGATATTCGACCCGGCCGGTCATCCGGGAAACCGCTCTTCAGCGCGACGGCCGGGAGGTCCGATATGTCGCGGACCTCGCAAAAACCTTCGGGATGGCCATTCTGGCCGGTATGGCCGAGCGGGACGGAAACAGGATTTTTGCGGCGCATTTCGTCGCCTCCCCGGACGGGTCCGTCGGATTTTACCGGAAAGTGCATCTGGCTCCGCCCGAAAAGAGTGTTTTTTCGGCGGGCGACGAGCTGCCGCTTTTTCACACCCGCGGCCTCACCTTCGGAGTGGAATTATGTTATGATGCACACTTTCCGGAGATGAGCGGGGTCTATGCCCTGAACGGCGCGGACGTCATCTTCATGCCGCACGCTTCTCCCAACGGTTCGCCGGACGATAAATTCGAAAGCTGGCTGCGCCATCTCACCGCGCGGGCGTACGACAACGGCGTGTACGTGGCGGCCTGCAACCAGAAGGGGGAAAACGGGCAGGGGCTCACCTTCCCGGGAATCGCCCTGGTGCTCTCTCCCTCCGGCAAAGTAACGGACCGGCTCCCCGGCGACGGTGAAACGATGCTCACCACAACGCTCCGCCGGAAGGAACTCCTGGAAGTACGGTCGCATCGCATGCGGTATTTTCTGCCTCATCGCCGCCCGGACCTCTACGACCGTTTGCTGAAACCGTAACAACGAGAAAAAACTTTACCGGAAGAACGGAGGGGGGCCGGGGACCCGGCGGCCTTTTTCATTTTCCGATCCCGGAGTTCGTTCATCGTGCCCACGACGACAAAACTTTTTACTCCCGTTTTCATCACCATGGGCTGCGCCAATTTTTTCATTACGGCGAGCTACGGTGCGCTGTTTCTTTTTCCCCTTTTCGTGACGGGACACGGCGGGGGCAAGGTGGACATCGGCTACATCATGGGCGCATTCACCCTGGCGTCGGTGCTTTTTCGTCCCTGGATTTCGGAAATCATCGATCGTCTCGGCCGCAAGAAGAGCTATACCGTGGGGAGCGTGATCATGACGGTGGCGCCCCTGCTCTACCTCTTTCTTCACGGGAGCATCCGGGAGTTCTACCCGCCGCTGCTCGCTGTGCGCTTGCTGCATGGAGTCGGCCTGGCCTTCTGTTTCACCGCCGCATTCACCTACATCGCCGATATTCTGCCCCGTGAGCGGTTCAACGAGGGCATCGGCATGTTCGGCGTGGCGGGGCTTACCGGGATCGCCCTGGGCCCCGTTATGGCGGAGGCGTTCATCGACCGGTACGGATTCGAGGGATACTTCGTGGGCGTGGCGGTGCTCGCCTTCCTCGGCCTGGTGCTTCACCTCCGGCTTCCCGAATCCTTTACCAGCGTGGCGCACGGATCGGCGCGTCGGTTCTTTGCGATTCTGCTGCGCAGGCGGACGTTGTTCGTCGTGGCCCTGTCCCTCCTTTTCGGGTTCGGCCTCGCCGCTTCCAACGGGTTCGTGGCCCCGTTCGCCAAGGAGGAACGCATACGGCTCATTTCCCTTTATTTCCTCTCCTATTCCGCCGCCGCGGTGGCCGTCCGCGTATTCGGCGGCAAGATCGCCGACCGGGTGGGGGAGGGGAGGGTGATTCCTTATGCACTGGGAATGACCGGCGGGGGGCTGCTGTCGCTGATCTTCCTGAACGGCATCGTGGTGCTGACCCTGTCGGGCATCCTCACCGGAGCGGGCCACGGGCTGCTCTACCCCTGTCTGAACGCCATGGCCGTGCGGGACGAACCCATCGGCATCCGGGGAAAACTCACGGGCATCTTCACCGGCGGCATCGACTTCGGTGCGTTTGTCGGTTCGTTGTCGTTGGGTTACGTGGGGGAGTGGACCGGGTATCGCACCATCTTTCTCCTGGCCGGGCTGGCCCTTTGCAGCGGTTTGGTGATTTATCTGAAGCAGAGGAACCTGGGCAGTCTGGTCGCCGCGCGTGTTCCGGAGACTGCCGAATAGAACGGGTGAAAATTTTAACTTCTCCCGACGCTGTGCCCCTTTATGCTCGGATTTCAACGATTGTACTCACTTCTCTTTTGGAAAAATGACAGCAAGTTTGTTATTAGTAGTGATGTAAAATGATGTTTAAAATAATTTCTGCTATATGAATCTGCTCACGTACTAACAGCACTCTTCTTTTTTTCTCCTTAACAAGAGAAAAGATGTTGTAACCACGCACGCGTTTTGCTATCTCTTCCGCTATTCTTCAAACTTGGTTACCTATCCGAAATCCTGCCGCCGAATACCAGCCGGCGGTAACGGCACGGGACTGTTCCATTCACGGTCCCTCACCGCGGCGGGACGGCATGGGTGTGTATTGCAACGGTTGTCCACGGAGGTGCGGACACATGGGACAGATTCAGGCGGCGGATACCGCATTCGTGCTGATGTCGGCGGCGTTGGTGCTTCTCATGACACCCGGTCTGGCGCTCTTCTATGCCGGGATGGTGAGGAGCAAAAACGTTCTGGGCACGATCATGCAGAGCTTCATCCTCATTTCGCTCATCAGCCTGGAGTGGGTATACCTCGGCTACAGCATGTCGTTCGGACCGGACGTGGGCGGCGTTATCGGCAACCTTTCCTGGCTCGGCTTGAGGGGGGTGGGCGTCGCCCCGAGCGATACGTACGCGACGACCATCCCGCAAATCGTTTTCATGATCTATCAGTGCATGTTCGCCGTCATCACGCCCGCCCTCATCACGGGCGCCTTTGCCGAACGCATGCGCTTCGGGCCGTTCATGGCGTTCACCGTGCTCTGGTCCATCTTCGTCTATAATCCCGTGTGCCACTGGGTATGGGGTTCCGGCGGCTGGCTGGCGGCCCGGGGCGTGCTGGACTTCGCCGGCGGGCTGGTGGTTCACCTCACTTGCGGGGCGGCCGCGCTGGCGGCGGCCATTGTCACCCGGCCGCGAATCGGGTACGGCAAGGAAAATTTCATGCCCCACAACCTGCCCATGACGCTCCTCGGAACCGGCCTGCTCTGGTTCGGGTGGTTCGGATTCAACGGCGGCAGCGCCCTTGCGGCGAACGCCACCGCAGCCACCGCGTTCGTATCGACCCATCTGGCGGGCATGTCCGGCATGGCCATGTGGGTGTTGGTGGAAAAGCTCCACCGGGGCAAGCCCACCACACTGGGCGCGGCTTCCGGGGCCATTGCGGGCCTCGCCACCATCACGCCCGCCGCCGGGTTCGTGGGCCCCAATTCCGCGGTGATCATCGGGTTCCTGGCGGGGATATGCTGCTACATGGGCGTATCGTACAAAATGAAGCTGGGCTACGACGACAGCCTGGACGTGGTGGGCATCCACGGCCTGGGCGGATTGATCGGGACGCTGTGCGTGGGCATCTTCGCCTCCAAGGCGGTAAACCCGGCCGGAGCGGACGGGTTGCTGGCGGGAAACGCTTCCCTGCTGGCGAGCCAGGTGCTGGGGGTGGTGGTGGTCGGCGGCTATACCCTCGTGGTGAGCTGGATTCTGCTGAAAGTCATTCAGGCCGTAGTCGGCCTGCGCGTCGATTCCGAAACGGAAGTACGGGGGCTGGACTTGAGCGAGCACAGCGAAACGGCCTATTCAAGCTGAAAAAGACCGGCGGAACGCCGCCGTCGAGAAGTTCCCTTCCATCATTCTCTCCTTTGCAGCCCCGGTTCAAGACCGGCCTTCGCCGGTTTTGAACCGGGGCTGTTTTTTTCGCAAACGGTTCACTCCGGTCTCTCGCCCCCTGTTTCTTGCTCTGAGGGGGAGAATATCCTTTTTCGCCAATAATTGATATTGCGTTTCAATAATTACATGACTATTTATAATTCATAATGTAGCTGTATACGGATGACGTAAACCGATTCATGCAGAACTGAGAAGCGAAACAAGCAGAACGGAAGTACGGGGCAAGCTGTTGTTGGTTCGACTGCGGTGGGAAAGCTGAAGCGGGAGGGAGAGAATATGAATGCGGTTTTCGGAAGCGCATACTTTCCAGACGTGGCGCGGGGGGATTATTTTGTCTCTCTCCGTCAGGAGAGCGGTTCCGTCGTATTCGACGCATCACGCCGGAAGGATTCCCTCACACCGGATAAGCCACCCATGATCGCCGACGGTCCATAAACTAATTTTCGGGTGAAACGCCCTGCTCGTTCCCGTTTTTTCCGAACCTGATAAAAGGAGACATGAAATGGAAGCCACGAAGCGATCAATGGTAGGAACTATTGTTGCGGTAATTCTTATTCTCGCGGTTGCCGCGCCGGCCTCGGCCATTGTCACCAACAAATTTGCCGTGGGGGTTGTGATTCCCTATGCCATTTACGACGACGCGGGCCGGGATACGGTGATCGGTATTGCGGCCACTCCGTCAACCGGGAGGAAAATCTACTGGTCATTCATTGATGCCAACGGCAACCTGTTGGCCAGCGATACCATCAGCACTTCAACCAACAATGTGTATGTATATTCCTTTTCACTTTCCGCGGCACTGCACGGTACCGGTGGGGCGCCCGATGTAGGTAAGGGAGTACCCGGCTATCTGGTGATGATCGACGACAACGACGGGACCCTGGGGACGGGCGAAAACTCGCCGATCATGGCCGCCAACGCCTTTCTGGTGAACCTGAGCGATTTCGATGCCGTATATCTGCCGGTCGTACCCCTTAACAGGTCCGATCTCGTGAACAGCAATATCGACCTGTTGAATTTCCCGCCCAACGATCTTTTGACCCTCACCAACGGCCATTACAATCAAAGTCCGTTTGTACGGTTCCTTACCGGAGCGGGCGGCGATCCCAGGACCGAACTCATCGTTTTCACTCCTACCGACGGACCGGCGAATTTCGATGCCGAGGCTGTCAGTCCCAGCGGCACGATCCTGGTGGGCATCCAGATTCCTACCACTGCGCGACGGTTGAATGTGTTCGACGTAGACTCGATTCCGGCGCTCACCTTCAATGAAGGTTACCTTATCCTGGGCTCGACGGTGAAGTTCGGGCTCGTGTTCGCATTGACGAAGTCGTCGATCGTCGGAGCGGAGCAGACCATTATCGGTCTCGGAAATTAATACAAGCATCATCTTCGTAATCGGGAAAATGAATGCAATGGGGGCGGTAATCACCGCCCCCATTCTTTTGGCAGAGTACCATTTTTTTCCGGCGGGCAACGCCGAAAGCCTCGGTGTGGTAAACTGTATACGTTATCATGACCAGGGCATGGATGCGATATCCACAGCCCGTCCCCGTAGTGCAACGAACTCCGTGTTCTTTATTTTCCCAGACACCCTAAAAGGAGGAAGCGTGAGATGGAAGCCATGAAAAGATCAGTGATAGGTGCCGTTGCCGCAGCGATCCTGCTGGCATTGCTTGCCGCGCCGGCGTGGGCGATTGTAACCGACAAGTTCGCTGTGGGAGTGGTGATTCCCTATGCACTATACGACGACTCGGGCAGGGATACCGTGGTCGGTATCGCCGCCAGTCCTGCTGCCGGGAGGAAAATCTACTGGTCGTTCATCGATGCCAACGGCAACCTGCTGGCCAGCGACACCATCAGCACTGCAACCAACAATGTGCTGGTATATTCCTTTTCGCTTTCCGCGGCACTGCGGGGGACCGGCGGTGCGCCCGATGTGGCCAAGGGCGTACCCGGCTATCTGGTGATGATCGACGACAACGATGGAACCCTTACACCAGCCGAAAACTCCGCCCTCATGGGCGCCAACGCCTTTCTGGTGAACCTGAGCGATTTCGACGCCGTGTTTCTGCCGGTCGTACCCCTCAACCGGACCGATCTTGTGAACAGCAACATCGACCTGTTGAATTTTCCGCCCAACGCGCTTCTCACCCTCACCAACGGCCATTACAATCAAAGTCCGTTTGTACGGTTCCTTACCGGAGCCGGCGGCGATCCCAGGACCGAGCTCATTGTTTTCACTCCTACCGACGGACCGACGAATTTTGCGGCCAATGCTTACAGTCCCAATGGAACCATCCTGGCAGGTCTTCAAATTCCTACCACTGCGCGACGGCTGAACGTGATCGACGTAGGCTCGATTTCGGCCCTCACCTTCGACGAAGGCTACCTTATCGTGGGCTCGTCCGTCCCGTTCGGGTTTGTGTTCGCACTGACGAAGTCGTCGATCGTCGGAGCGGAGCAGACCATTATCGGTCTCGGAAGTTAATACAAGCATCATAATCGTATTTCGGAAAAAGAAGTGAAGAAGGAGGAACGGCAATTGTCGTTTCTCCTTTTTTTTATGGGCAGAACGGAGTCCTAAGGAGGTATTAAATGTAATTGCGTTGCAATAAAAGGTGATTATTCATTACTAAAAATAGAGAGGGCTATTCACCTGATTCCTTGAAATTTTGGAGAGGAAAAAGAAACGAAAGAATGAACGACGTGCAGGGCATGCGTGGTGGCCGGCGTCCATTCGGAGATGGATTTCAATTTTGATACCATCCACCCGCCCTATGGATACGGACACGGTAACGACGGAGGTGTGAAATGAAAACCTTTACGAGATCGATAGTCGGTATCGTCGCGGCGGCGGCCCTGCTCGCGTTGCTCGCTGCGCCGGCATGGGCGATTGTAACCGAGACGTATGGTGTCGGGGTAGTGATTCCCTACGCAATTTACGATGGCTCTGGCAGGGACACGGTGGTCGGCATCCTTGTGAGTCCTGCTCCCGGCAGGAAAATCTACTGGTCATTCGTCGATGCCAACGGCAACCTGTTGGCAGGCGATACCATCAACCTTTCAGTCAATGTGCTTGTCTATTCATTTTCCCTTTCCGCGGCGCTGCGGGGGACCGGCGGTGTGCCCGATGCGGCCAAAGGGGTACCCGGCTATCTGATATTGATCGACGACAATGATGGAATCCTGGAGACGGGCGAAAACGTCGGTTTCATGGCCGCCAGCGCCTTTCTGGTGGATCTGAGCGAATTCGACGCAGTGTTTCTGCCGGTAATTCCCCTTAACAGAGCCGATCTGGCGAACAGCAACATCGACCTGGTAACCTTCTCGCCGAACGCACTTCTCTCTCTCACCAACGGCCATTACAGCCAAGCTCCGTTTGTACGGTTTCTTACCGGACCCGGCGGCAATCCGAGGACCTTGCTCATTATTTTCACGCCCACCGATGCACCTACGAGCTTCGAGGCCGACGCGTATAGTCCAAGCGGAACGACCCTGGCAGGTCTCCACATTCCTACCACCGCACGACGGCTGAACGTGATCGACGTAGGTTCGATTTCGGAGCTTTCCTTCAATGAAGGATACCTTCTTGTGTTCACGCCGCCGTCCGCCAGGTTTGGACTTGTGTTCGCGCTGACGAGGTCGTCGGTCGTTGGAGCGGAGCAGACCATCATCGGCATCGCAGGGCAATAGCATGTAATTCCTCTCCCCTGCCCTTGGCTGACGGGGACGTCGGAGAGAAGGAGGCGCGAAATGAAGACCTTTAAGAGATCGGTAGTAGGTGTGGCCGTCGCAGCAGCCCTGACGGGGATGTTCGCCGCGCCGGGATGGGCGGCTCTGAACAAGTTCACTCTGGGGGTTGTGATTCCCTATGCAATTTATGACGACACGGGCAGGGACACGGTAGTCGGCATTACGGCCAGTTATGGCCTCAATAAAATCTACTGGGCGTTCATCGATGCCAACGGCAACCTTCTGGCCAGTGATTTCATCCCCACGATAGATAATGTGTCCGTGTATTCCTTCTCCCTCTCCGCTGCCCTGCGGGGGGGCGGCGGGACATCCGGTGTGGCCAGGGGGGTACCCGGCTATCTGGTCATGATCAGCGACGACGACGGTGTCCTTCGTATGAACGAAAATATTCCCTACATGAGTGCCAATGCCTTTCTGGTGAATCTGAACGATTTCGACGCCGTGTTTCTTCCGGTTATTCCTCTTGACCGAACCGATCTCGTCAACAGCGACATTGACCTGTTGAACTTCCCGGCGAACACGCTTTTTTCCTTGAGCAACGGGCACTCCGGTGCAAATTCCGTGTGGATACGCTTCCTTACGGGACCCGGCGGCGACCCGCGGACCTCGCTCATCGTTTTCACCCCGGGCGACGCACCTTCGACCTTTCAGCTTGAGGCGTTCAGTACCAGCGGAGCGAGTCTGCTGGGTCTTCAGGCGCCCGCCGTGGCGCGACGGCTGAACATCATCAATGTCGGGTCCATCCCGGGGCTTGCGTTCAACGATGGGTCCATCCTCATGCCCCAGCCGTCGAATGTCCCGACAACCTCACCGGGTTATGCTCCAATAAAATTCGGGTTCGTGTTCGCTTTGACCAGATCGTCGGTCGTGGGCGCGGAGCAAACCATTATCGGCATCGGACAATAGGGCAAGAGAACCAATAACGAAGAGGGACGTGAAATGGAAACCAGATATCGATCGAGAGTGGGCGTGGGTGTTGCAGCGATCTTGGCAGTGTTGTTCGCTGCACCGGCATGGGCCATCGACGCGTGGCGATTGGACGTCGGGGTGGTGATCCCCTTCGCGATGTACGACGACTCGGGCCGGGACACGGTAGTCGGCATTCTCGCGCCCAATACCACCGCCGGAGATATTTACTGGGCATTCATCGACGCCAACGGCAATCGGCTGGCCGGCGACTTCATCCCCACGAGAAACAACGTGGTGGCGTATTCGTTCTCCCTCTCCGCCGCATTGCGAGGGACGGGCGGCGCGCCCGATGTGGGCAAGGGGGCGCCCGGCTATCTGGTCATGATTTACGACAACAACGGCGTCCTCCAGGCGGGCGAAAAGAGCCGGGCCATGGCGGCCAATGCCTTTCTGGTGAACCTGTCCGATTTTGACGCCGTATTCCTGCCGGTTATTCCGCTGGAAAGAGGCGACCTCGCCGGCAGCGACATCGACCTGTTGAACTTCCCGCCGAGCGCGCTCCTGAGCCTTACCAATGCGGATTATTACTCGACGAACGAGTATGTGCGTTTTCTTACCGGCCCCGGGGACGACCCCAGGACGTTGCTCATCGTTTTCACCCCGACCGATGCTCCTTCGAGTTTTGATGCCGAGGCTTTCGGCATCGACGGAACGTCTCAGGCGGGCTTAAAGGTTCCCGCCGTTACGCGACGGCTGAACGTCGTCAACGTGGCATCGATTCCGGGACTCGCTTTCAGCGAGGGATATCTGAACCTGGTGTCGTCGACGGCTTCCAGGTTCGGGCTTGTATTCGCCTTTACCAGAGCCTCGGTGGTCGGAGCGGAGCAGACCGTTCTGCGCCTCACAAGGTAGCGCAAGACAGCCCGCTCCTCATCCATGGGCGAGGCGGGCACGGCAGGGAAGGAGGCATGAAATGGAAACCGGAAAAAGAGCACTGGCGAGCGGTTTTGCGGCGGCGGTTCTGATGATGTTGCTTGCCGCGCCGTCGTGGGCGTTTGTCACGGAATCGCTCCAACTGGGCGTGGTGGTTCCCTATGCGCTGTACGACGACACGGGCCGGGACACGGTAGTGGGCATTATCGTCCCGGATAACCCGGGGGGCAAAATTTACTGGACATTCATCGATGCCAACGGCAACCGGCTGGCCTCCGATTCCATCCCCCTAATGACCACGGGGATCGCCTATTCCTTTTCCCTCTCCGCGGCGCTGCGCGGGAGAAATGGTGCGCCCGATGTCGGCAAGGGGGTATCGGGCTATCTGGTAATGATCCGTGACAACAACGGCACCCTGCAGACGACCGAAATGGCGAAATCCATGGCCGCCAATGCCTTCCTGGTGAATCTGAACGACTCCGATGCTGTGTTTCTACCGGTGATTCCCCTGGGCAGGGACGATCTCGTCAATGCCGACATCGACCTGCTGAACTTTCCGCCGGACGCACTATTGCACCTGTTCAGCGCCGAATACTCCGTAAGTGTATGGATACGCTTTCTCACGGGACCCGGCGGCGACCCGAGCACGCTGCTCGTCGTTTTTTCTCCGACCGATGCCCCTTCGAGCTTCGAAGCGCAGGCGTACAGCATCGACGGGACGGTCCTGACGGGTCTCAAAATTCCCGCCCCTGCACGGCGGCTGAACCTTATCGACGTGGGATCGATTTCGGGACTCGCCGTCAACGAAGGTTACCTCTCCCTGACTTTACCGGCGACCACCGACTTTGGGGCGGTATTCGCATTTACCAGGGCATCGGCGGTTGGAGCGGCGCAGACCGTCATCGGCATCGAGTGATGAACGCAAAGCCTTGCGCATGGTTATTACTTGGTTGAAGCGCTTGTTGCGGGTTGCTTTATAAAGATAAACGAAGAGGGGCGTGAAATGAAAACCGGAATTCGATCGATGGCCTTCGCCGGTGTTGCGGCGATCCTGATGGTAGTGGTTGCCGCCCCGGCAGGGGCGGTTCCCACGTATGAATTTGCACTGGGGGTAGTGATTCCCTATGCGATCTATGACGACACGGGAAGGGACACGGTCGTCGGCATTTTCGACAGTCCCCAGGTAGGGAGGAAAATCTACTGGGCTTTTATCGATGCCAACGGTAACCTGTTGGCCAATGATTTCATCACCGTTCTCGACAAGGTATATGTCTATTCCTTTTCCCTCTCCGCAGCGCTGAAGGGGGCCGGCGGAACGCCCGGAGTGGGCAAGGGTGTCCCCCGGCTATCTGGTAATAATTGATGATAACGACGGCGTGCTCAAGACCAATGAAACCTCCGGAGTTTTGGATGCGAATGCCTTTCTGGTAAATTTGAACGATTCCGATGCCGTCTTCCTGCCGGTTATTCCCCTGGAGAGAACCGACCTCGCGAACAGCGACATTGATCTGCTGCATTTTCCGCCGAATGCGTTGTTGTCACTGGTGAACGGGCATAACGATCTCTTCTCGGTTTACGTACGATTTCTTACCGGGCCCGGCGGCGACCCGAGGACCTTGCTGGTGACTTTCACGCCGGGCGACGGGCCTTCCCTTTTCAGTGCTGCCGCAGTGAGCCCCACCGGATTGACACTGGAGGGACTTCAGATTCCCACTGCCGCACGGCGACTGAACGTCATTGACGTCGAATCGATTCAGGGTCTGGCGTTCAATGAGGGGTACATTATCCCGCTGTCGCCCATGAGCGTTTCGCCGGAATTGCCCGGCTACGCCCCAACCAGATTCGGGTTCGTGTTCGGGTTGACGCGGGCGTCGATCGTCGGGGCGGAGCAGACGATTATGGGGTTCGGGGCCAAGTAGTGCAAACGAGTGAAGACGGTGAGGAGAGGGAAAGAGGGGGAGCGGGCAAACGTCGATTCCCTTCCGATGGGATGTGTGAAAGCGCGAGCGATCGTGAGTCGTTCAGGCTTTCCTCGTTTCGTCAACCTCCTCCATAATGGCGAGTCCGGACAGTTTCGCCAGGACCGAAAGCGGCCGCCCGAAGAAAAAGTCCATTTCCGAGGGATCGATGGACAAACGTTTCGCAACAAGCTTCCGGAACGCGTCGTCCCTGTGCAGCAGGGCGGCGATTCGGCGAGCGATGACGTCCTCGCCGGATCGCCTGAATTCCTTCACCATGTCGTCCAGCTCCTCCGGCAAACACCTTTCGTCATGCGTCCGCAGCAGGTCCGTGAGGGACGAGCCGGAAGGCAGGAGGTCTTTTCGGCCGAGCACCGGCGTGGCGAGCACCCGTTCGAGTTCCGTGGTGTCCCTGCAATTGAGGACCCGGCACTGCAGCGGGCGACGGTCGTACATCGAGCACGCGTTTTCGGAAAGGAGGAAAAAACTACAGCTCCTGCCGTCGTCCCCTTCCTTTATCTTGAGGAGTTCCCGGTCAGTCCGGACCAACGTTCCCGAGATGTTGTGATAGACGGTTTCGCCCCTGCGAATGGTGTAAATATGCCGCGGGGCGAGCGTTTCATTCAGAAAGAGTTTCAAATCCTCACAATGCAGGGTGGGGCCGCCCTTGCGGCAACAGGTGCCGCATCTGCGGCAGGATTGGTCTTCGGTTTCAGCCGGTATGTTCGCGGTATTCTCCAATATGTTGTACTCTCCCGGTGTTTCGCGTTTCGATACTTCAGCCCGAACGGAGAGGAAGGCCGTTCAGGGCATCGAAAGGCAAACGCCACAGCCCACCTGCTTTTATATCCCCGTCGACAGGGCAAGAAGTACCGTTCGCCCTGAGGTATCGAAGGGTGAACACCATAAAACGGGTGGAAAGACCGTTTCCCCGATGGAGCGCGGGGTGAACCTTATCCCTCGGAACCCGGTTCCTCGAGCCGCTTTTTCTCCCGGCAATACCATTCATAGAATTCGTACACGCCACGCACCCACTCTTCGGCCATCCTCACGGCCTTGCATGCTTCCATGACTCCCTGCCGGTAGGACTCTTTCATTTCGCCCTCGGCCTTGTCCTGCAGGAGCTGTTTCATGTAGGTGTGATAGAGTTCGATGGGGTTTTCCGGCAACCCCGGCTTTTGATCGAACCCCTTCATGAAGGGCGGCTCCTTGGGCATCGGGAAGGGGTCCCAATCTTCGTAGCCGATCTTTTCGACCCGCTTGCGCATGCGCGGCGACATGGAATCGAAGATGGACCGTTTGAGCTTTTCCTCGTCGGGCGTGAGCGTGCTCATTGCGACCGGGTCTCCGTCATGGGTTCCTACAGTTCCTCTTCGTTCATCTGGGCGTCGGGATCGTACCTGCACGGCTTCAGGATTTCCAACTCCTCCTGCGTGGCGGGACGGACTTCGGAAATGTGGATGGTGTAGCGGAGGTCTTTTCCGGCCAGGGGATGGTTGTAATCCAGCACCACGCCGTCGGCTTTTTTTTGCTGCACGAAAAAGCCGCAGGATATTTTATGCTCCTCGTTCCGGGCCACCATCCACCCGCCCTCCCGGAAGGAACGCGCTTCGGGCATTTCGTCGAACGACTTTTCCTGCACCAGGGACGGGTCGTAATCGCCGAACGCTTCCGCGGCAGGCACCGTGAACTCCGCGTCCTCGCCCTGTTGGCGGCCGATGAGGCGGGTTTCCAGTCCGGGAAGCACCTGCTCGTAGCCGGTGAAAAAGTCCATGTGCTCCCGGCCCGTCTCCGGGGCGCCCTTCACGATCTCACCGTTCGAGAGCCGTACCGTATAGAGGAGGCCCACCCGTGAGTTTTTTTCTTCGATCACCATTCGTAAACCTCTGATGTCGGTCTTTTCAATCCTGCGACCGGTGCCGGTCGAGCAGGTCCTTCAGGTCGGCGCTGATGGGGAGCCCCAGTTCCCCCACTCTGTCCGCATGGATGATGGCGTTCCGGTAGTCGCCCTTGCGGGCATAGGCGTGAGCGAGATTGTTGCGAGCCAGAACAAAATCGGGATTGCTTTCCAGTGCCTTGCTATTGCTTTCGATGGCCCGGTCCAGGTCTCCTTTGGCCAGGTACGCCCGCCCCATGTTGGCCAGGGCCTGCGGGAGATTCGGCTGAATCGCCAGGGCCTTTTGGTACTCCTCGATGCCTGCGTCCGGGTCCCCCTTCTGTTCGTAGGCGAAACCGAGGTTGAGGTGGGCCAGTGCGAAATCGGGTTTTACTTCCAGCGCTTTCCGGTTGGCCAGTACGCAGCTGTCCATGTCGCCCATGCGCAGGAATATTCCTCCCAGATTCACGTATGCTTCGACCATGTCCGGCTTGAGAGCAGCGGCGTTCTTGAAAGCCGTGGCGGCTTCTTCGAGAAGCCCCCGTTTGGCGTAGAGGAGCCCGAGGTTATAGTGGAGATTGGGGCTGTCTGGGGTGGCCAGTAGCTGTTTTCTCAATGCGTTGAAAATGGCGTCTTCGGAAAGTTCTCGCGTTGTCATCGATCACTCTCTTTCTCGATGATGTATCGTCCTGATGATAAGGAAATGCGACCGTCGAGGGAGTGCCGCCGCGGTCACGGTTTTCCCTTCTTTTCTTCTTCCGCCGGGGTCCCGAGTTGTTCCATGGCCCGCTCCACCGCGTACATTGCCGTCCTCATGCCGAGCCGTTTGTAGAGTTCCCGGGCGGACTTGAAGAACCTGAGCGCGCGTTCCGGTTCCTTTTTCCCGATGATGTTGCCGATGGCGGCCAGCACGAACGCCTGTTTGTCCGGAACTTCGTATTCGTCGTAGAAGGCGAGGGCGGTCTCGAAATGAGAGAGCGCGGCTTCTTCGCGATTCAGGGCCAGCTTCGACAATCCCAGCTTGATGTCCATGGCGGCCATGCCCACACGGTCGTCGTGTGCGCGGCAGATGCGCATGATTTCCTCGTAATGAGCGAGGGCGCGCTCCGCGTCGCCGTTTTGCCGGGCGATATCGCCCAGTCGTTCCGCTATGTTCGCCACGCCGCCTTCGTCGCCCTCTTCCCGGTAATGACGGTAGGCGGAGTCGAAAAGTTCAACGGCGCGTTCCCATTCCTTGCCGATCATGAGCGCTTCCCCCAGGCCGACTCCGGCCAGAATCGAGCCCTTCTCGTTGCCCAGGTCCCGGCACAGCTCCATGGCCTCCTGAAAATAAACGGCGGCTTCCTGCCACTGTCCCTTTTTCAGATGATGATCTCCGATCTTGAAGGAGGCGTTGGCCGTTCCTTCCCAGTTTTCCGACTGTCGGCAGTTTTCCAGCTCTTCCATGAGTTCGGCAAGCGACATGAGAGAAATCCGTCTTTTTGGGGATGATTTTTACTGAAAAGGCGTTGGCAAGCACCTTCGGTACACCGCGCATGCCGAAGGGGTAGCATAAACGGGTTCAGGGGTCAAAGGATTTTCCCCAGCCGCCGGGTGTGATACATAGTGAAAAAAACACTGTTTTTTCATTGACAAATCTCTGAACGCAGGACTATACACCATAGTATACGCAGTGAAATTATTCACGTTCTTTCCCCTTTTAGGCAGTAAAGGGGAAAGAGATCGGGATCAG
Organism: uncultured delta proteobacterium; assembly: GCA_963826125.1. Lineage (GTDB taxonomy): Bacteria > Desulfobacterota > Desulfarculia > JACQYL01 > CAWGVV01 > CAWGVV01. The sequence goes on from CAWGVV010000002.1 coordinate 2,033,359, forward strand.
GAGGAATTATTTCATGGCAGACCCCAAAGAGGCAATTCTGGAGTTCATGAGAGAGAAAAAGGGCAAGAGTAAGCACTATTTCAACGACCTCTGCAAGGCGGTTCCCGACCTCAAAATGCGGGAAGCCAAGAAGGTGATCAACCAAATGGTCACCGACGGGCTGCTGACCTACTGGTCCAGCGGCAGTACTACGATGTACATGCTCGCCGATGCCGAAGCACGAGCCAAAGAAGAATCCGCGATGGACGAAACCCAGGAAAGCTAAGGCGACCGTCGCAATATCTCGGTTTTTCTTTCGTCACTAATTTTTCGATTCTCGTATTTGAAAACGCCGGCGCCGGCTCCTGTCGGCGTTTTTCCTTCCTCCGAGCCGAATGGAAGGTCATTCGAGACGTGTATTGCGTCGGTATCCGGCATGCGGGAATTGCGCACCGCGGACGACGCGGGACGAGTCAACGGCAAAGGGAATAGAGTTCCGGGCAACCGGAGGACTCGTTGTCGCAGCGGTATTTTTATTTGACAACGAACGGTGGACGAACTATAGATCGTTGCTCAATAGGTGAATATTTTCACGTGCAGACTCTTCTTCCACTCAGACATTCCCTGCAGATCAGTGATGCCAAAGAGTGATCATTTTGCGCCGATGCGCGATCATTCTTTAAAGTGAATACAGGCTTTAAAAGTGAATACGGGAAGGAGGTGAATACCCGTCCGCAGTTTACAACTCGGTCGAACCGAGAGGCCTGCTCAAGATGCTTATTACATCGCAAGGAGGTAGATTGAATGGCTCTTAAACACAAAACCCCTCTCCTGGACGAACTTGAAAAGGGACCGTGGCCAAGTTTCGTCTCGGACATCAAAAGGATGGCCGAAAAAGGGAAGGCCGAAGCCCAGGATCTTCTGGGTGTGCTCGAGCTTTCTTATAAGGATACGGAAGGTCACTGGAAGCACGGCGGTATCGTCGGCGTGCTCGGATACGGCGGCGGCGTTATCGGCCGCTACTGCGATCGTCCCGACCTTTTTCCCGGCGTCGCCCACTTCCACACCATACGCGTGAACCAGCCGGCCAGTAAGTTCTACAGCACCGAAGTCCTCAGGAACATATGTGACCTGTGGGAAAAACGGGGCAGCGGCCTGACCAACATGCACGGCTCCACGGGAGACATCATCCTCCTGGGAACCACCACCGATCAGCTCGAACCCATATTCTACGAGTTGACCCACAACCTAAACATGGACCTGGGCGGCTCGGGCTCCAACCTGAGAACCCCCAGTTGCTGCCTGGGCAAGGCCCGTTGCGAATGGTCCTGCCTCGACACCCAGAACATTTGTTACAACCTGACCCAGACGTATCAGGACGAACTGCACCGCCCGGCGTTTCCTTACAAGTTCAAATTCAAGACCTCCGGTTGCCCCAACGACTGCGTTGCGGCCATCGCCCGGGCCGACTGCTCCATCATCGGCACGTGGAAGGACGACATCCGCATTGATCAGGATGCCGTGAAAGGCTACGTCGACGGCGACATCAAGTCCTCGGGCGGCGCCCACAGCAGTAGGGACTGGGGAAAATTCGACATTCAGAAGGAAGTCATCGACCTGTGCCCCACCAACTGCATGTGGATGGAAGGCGGCAAGTTGATGATCGACAATAAGGAATGCACCCGCTGCATGCACTGCATCAACGCTATGCCCCGGGCGCTGCGGCCCGGCACCGATACCGGCGCGTCCATTCTTTTCGGCGCCAAGGCTCCGATTCTGGAAGGCGCTCAGCTCTCCATGCTCACCGTGCCGTTCATGAAGATGGAAGGCGAGTACGAAGAGTTCAAGGGTCTGATCGAAAAGGTATGGGATTGGTGGATGGAGGAAGGAAAGAACCGCGAACGCCTCGGCGAGACCATTCAGCGCAAGGGCGTGCGTGAATTCCTGGAGATATGCGGATTGGATCCCGATCCCCGCATGGTCAACACTCCACGGTTCAACCCCTACATCTTCTTCAAAGAGGATGAGGTTAAGGGCGGCTGGAAGCGCGATCTGGCCGAGTTCCGTTCGAGACACTACGCGTAGTAGGAGGGTACTTCTATGGCTTATGATCCTCAAAACCCAATGATCGACAGAATTACCGACATTGGACCGCCCCATTACGAACAGTTCTTCCCGCCCGTCATCAAGGAAAACTACGGGAAGTGGCTCTATCATGAAATCCTGGAGCCGGGCGTTCTGGTGCACAAGTCGGAAACCGGCGCGGAAGTGTTTACCGTTCGCGTTGGCGGCACGCGTCTCATGAGCATCGAACACATCCGCGAGATGTGTGAGATCGCCGATAAGTATTGCGACGGCCACCTCCGGTTCACCACCCGGAACAACATCGAGTTCATGGTAACCAGCAAAGACAAACTCGATGGTCTCAAGGCGGACCTCAAGTCCCGTGGCAACAAGTTCCCCATAGGCGGTACCGGTGCGGGCGTGACGAACATCGTCCACACCCAGGGCTGGGTCCATTGCCATACGCCCGCCATCGATGCTTCCGGTATCGTGAAGTCCGTCATGGACGAGCTGTTCGACGATTTCACCGGCATGCGGCTGCCCGCCCAGGTGCGTATCTCCCTGGCCTGCTGCCTCAACATGTGCGGCGCCGTTCACTGCTCGGACATCGCGATCCTCGGTATTCACCGCAAGCCGCCGTTGATCGAGCATGACCGTTTGGGGAACGTGTGCGAGATCCCCTTGGCCATCGCCGCGTGTCCGACGGCCGCCATCAAGCCGGCCAAGGTCGACGAAAAGAAGAGCGTATCCGTGAACGAAGAACGGTGCATGTACTGCGGCAACTGCTACACCATGTGCCCCGCCATGCCCCTGGCCGACAAAGACGGCGACGGTATCGCTCTGTGGGTGGGCGGCAAGGTGTCCAACAGCCGCTGCGCGCCGAAATTCTCCAAACTGGCGATCCCCTTCATTCCCAACGAGCCGCCGAGATGGCCGACCACGGTCAATGCCATCAAGAAGATCGTTGAGGTATATTCCGGCGATGCCAAGAAGTACGAACGCGTCGGTGAATGGATCGAACGCATCGGTTGGGAACGTTTCTTCGAGAAGACCGGTTTCGATTTCACGTTCCAGCACATCGACGATTACCGCCTGGCGATGACTACCTGGAGAACCACCACGCAATTCAAGTATTAATAGGGTGGTGTCCTGGCTATGAACACAATGTATCCCCGCGCAGTGCTTGCCGCACTGCGCGGCGGATCAGGGAAAACGACCATTTCTTTGGGAATGATCTCCGCTTTTCGTCGTCGTGGAAAACGAGTCGTTCCCTTCAAGAAAGGTCCGGATTTCATCGACGCAGGGTGGCTCGCCTATGCGGCGGGCCGACCGTGCTACAATCTGGACTCATTTCTGGTGGGGGCCGAACAGACGGTCCGTTCCTTTTATCATCACGCCGAGCCGGACGGCCTTTCCCTCGTCGAGGGAAACCGCGGCCTGTTCGACGGCATGGACATGCAGGGTACACACAGCACGGCGGAACTGGCTAAGCTGACGAAGACCCCCGTGTTGCTGATCGTCGATTGCACGAAATCGACCCGAACCGTGGCGGCCATGGTTCTGGGGTGTCTCGCCCTCGATCCGGCGGTGAACGTCGGTGGAGTGATCCTCAACATGATCGGCACCGCCCGACAGGAACAGCTGATTCGCGGGGCGGTGGAAGACTGCTGCGGTATCCCCGTGGTGGGCGCGGTGCCCAAGGTTCGGGATAACTCGCTGCCCGAACGGCACATGGGCCTTGTACCTCCCCAGGAACATCCCCACGCGGCGGCGTCCGTTTCCGCAGCCGAGGAGATCGTCGCCCGCTCCATCGACCTGGATGCGGTCTGGCAGATAGCCGTCGGAGCTGAATCGGAGATTCCCCGGGTTTCCAGTTGGTCCGACGAAGCGGTCGGCCGCGGGGAATCACCCGTGATCGGCGTCGTCAGGGACAGCTCCTTCTGGTTCTACTATCCCGAGAACCTTGAAGACCTGGAGAAACTCGGCGCCAGAATCGTCGAGATCAACTCCCTGAAGGATGAGGAACTTCCCCGGGTAGACGCACTCTACATCGGGGGAGGGTTCCCGGAAACCCATGCCGCGGACCTGGCGGCAAACCGTGCGTTCCGGCAATCGCTGCTCCGGGCGATTCAAGACGGGGTCCCGGTGTATGCCGAATGCGGCGGATTGATGTACCTGGGCCGTTCCCTGCTGATCGACGGCGCGGAATATCCGATGGTGAACGCGTTTCCGGTAAGCTTCACCGTGGAAAAACGGCCGCAGGGGCACGGCTACACACTGCTCGAAGTGGAGAACGAAAATCCCTATTTCACCCGGGGCGCCGTTCTCAAGGGACATGAATTCCATTATTCAAAACCCGTGGCCGTTGATGAGAAGAATATCGTAACGGCGTTTCGAAACGTCAGAGGAGCAGGGTTTCTCGACGGCCGAGACGGACTAGTGACAAAGAACACCCTGGCTACTTACTCCCATGTCCATTCATCCGGGAGTGAAGGGTGGGCTAAGGCGCTCCACGGCCGCGCAACGGCATATCGCGAAAAAAAGCGGCTTACACTGATGCCGCTGCCGATTGAGCGGGGGGAGTGCAGGGAAAATGTTTCCCGTCGATTTGGATGTGATTGACACATGTGGAGAAACGCCGTAGTATTGAGCTGAGAAAGTCTTAAATAATGCAGGAGGAGATTGCTATGCCCACTGTTGAACACAATGGCAAAAGCTATTCCGTTGACGAAGACGGCTTCATCGACAACTTTGCCGGCTGGGACGAAGGCTGGGTCGATTACGTCAAAGGTTCGGAAGGCATCGATCAGCTGACGGACGAACACTGGAAGGTGATCAACGTTCTTCAGGATTACTACAAGAAGAACGGCATCGCCCCCATGGTCCGCATCCTTTCCAAGGTCACCGGCTACAAACTGAAGTACATCTATGAATTGTTCCCGTCGGGACCCGGCAAGGGCGCCTGCAAAATGGCCGGCTTGCCCAAGCCCACCGGATGCGTCTGATCTGATCCAACGTGGGAAAATCTGAGTCTCTCTTTGCGAGGGACTTCAGGGAGAGCGGCGCGTATGAACCGGTTGAAACCGGTGGCGCGCCGTTTTCTTTTTCAGTGGCAAGGAAAGGCGGGGGCCCCCGCCGTCACTGAAGGTCTTCCCGGAAGCGCAACGAGAACAGGTTGATCGGAATGGTTTCGTCCTCCGAACGCATTACCAGCGTCTTTTTCTGAAGAACAAAGAAGTGCGCCATCTCTTCGAAAAATGCCTGCCCCTTGATGAACCCAGAGAGCGACAGATAGATGACTCCGTTCGGGGCGAGGTGTGTGCGGAGGAAGGCGACCAGATCGTGGAAACCGCTCTCCCGATAGACCACGTCGGCCCCGATGATCATGTCCCATTTCTCTTCCGCGGGAGCACTGTTCCAGTCGAGGGAGAAGACGGGCAGGTCGGGCATGCCGTTGGCGGCGGCGTTGACCCGGGCGAACGCCAATGCGTCTTCATTGATATCCGTGACGGCCACGTCGTGCCCGAAATAGGCGGCGACAATGCCCGATACCCCCATTCCGGCCCCGATTTCCAGTATCTTCCTTTCGCTCGCCACCGGCATCCTGGCCAGGTGATAGGCGAGGATGATGGCGCTCTCCCATATCTTCACCCAGAACGGCCTGCCCATTTCCGAATTTTTAGGGGGAGAGACGATTTCGCCCAAGACCGTATCGAGGTTGTCGATCTCCAGAAATTTAAACTTCTTTCCCTCCACGGCGATCTCAGTGAAGTGTGTTTTGAAACGCCGTCTGAGCCTTGTCGGCAATTGCAGCGAATCCGATTTCATGCGTTCTCCTCTTCTCCGACGGCGGATGGTTCGGATTCACCCGATGCCGGAGGGAATAAGGGCTGACCGGCCTATGTCGGTTACGCCCGGATGGTATCGGGCGGTGGGAAAAAGCGGTCGAAGGTGGGGTCATCGGCCGCCGTTTGTTGATGTTCGGCGAGAGGCCTTTTTTCCTTGACAAGATTTGCGGCACACCTTATTAACGAACACCATAGTTCCAAATCCCCACGGAAGAACATCTTTACGACACTGTTTTTTTTCTTACAAGGCCGCCCGTACCGTAGCGAGAGGGCGGTTGCGTCCGAAGGTACCAAGAAAAGCTGAGCCTCAGGTTCGGCATGATTTCAAAAGGAGGTAATTTTCAATGGCATACAGTGTGGAAGTCGATACCGAAAAGTGCATTGGCGATGAGGAATGCGTGGAAGTCTGCCCCGTTGACGTGTACGAAATGCAGGACGGCAAAGCGGTTCCCGTGAATGCTGAAGAATGTCTCGGCTGCGAAAGCTGCGTTGAGGTTTGCGAGCAGGAAGCCATCACCGTATCGGAGCAGTAAGAGCACGCCCCGGAGAGGCTTTCGGGCCCCTTCGGGAGAAGAAAAGCAGCAAGGCCCTTTGGCAACACCGAAGGGCCTTTTTTCATAAAAAGGGGAGAGGCAACCATCGACCTCTCCCCTTGCATTTCGAACCGATACCCGCCGAACTACCCCTTGTGGCAATCGTTACACTGGGTGGGAGCCTTCTTTCCCTGTTCCTTGTCGACCTGCTCGTGGCACTCTTTGCAGTCCTTGTGGAAGGCGTTCTTCAGATCGAGCAATTTCACGCCCATTTCGTCGGACTTCTTCTTGGCGAGGTCCCTGTCGGCCGGGTGACACGTAATGCATTTCTGTACCGGATCGCCGGGCTTCCATACGTTTTTGCCGTCTTTGTACGTGTGATGGCATTCGTTGCAGGCGATCTTGTTGTCGGCCTCGTGCTTCTTGTGGGTAAAAGGTACCGGCGGTTTGATGGATTTCTTGAACTCCGCTCGGTTGTCGATCGTGAATTCGTCCTTGGGCAGCTTCACTTCATCGGCGAAAACCGCCGGAAGTATCAGCCAACAGAGCACCACCGCCATCACGAGGCCCGCTATTGTTCCCGTTCGTTTCATACGACCTTCTCCTCCCTCTTCCCTGATGTATGCCGATCTCGCAGTAAGAATAAACCAAATGCGTTCTCGCGGTCAATAGCCCCGGACCCCCCGGGTTGTTCCGCGCGCCCTAGCCTTGCGAATATCAAATTAACCGGAAATACTTTCCCCGTTAAACTACACCGGTCCCGATTTTGTCAAGATTTTTGTGCCCGGCTCAGGTGGGGCGGCGAGTTTAAACTTTCGATCTCAAAGCAATTCTGTTAGATTGCACTTGCCTCCACGGACGCTGGGAAAATGGACGCTCGGAGATATGCGACGATTGAGAGAAGACAGCATCGTACTAAAACGTCTGAAGAGCAAGCGCCGAACCACCCGCATGCGGTTTGTGGTGCTCTTCTTTGTCGTGCTCGGAATGGCGCTGGTCTACTCCTACGCCCACGATATGTATCCCTGGAACGCATTGCTGACCGTGCATATGAAAGACATGGTTTTTCTGGTGAATGACGAGCGGGTGACGGTGCAGGACGGCAACGTGCTGGAAGTCAACACCGACGACTCCCTCCGTCTGGAAAGCGTGGATACCACCGCTCCCTTCGACTACGGGGTGGACGTTACCTCCAACCTGTTTTCGGTCGCGCTCCTGCGGCAGGGTGGAACGGTGGAGAAAGCGATCGTCAATCCGGACTGGAACTCCGGACATGAGCGCGAGATCACTGCGCGCTACCATGGCAAAGCGGTTGGGTTCGTCTCCGTGAAGGTGAGGCCGACGACGCTTTTCTGGATCAGGGCGGCTGCTGCGGCCGACACCAAGGAGAAGAGCATCGTCTGCTACAAGGAAGCCGAAGCGCTCGACGGCGAAAACATCCTGATAAAGATCCAGATCGCCAACCTCCTGGAAGAAGTGGGAAACAGGAAAGAGGCCGCCCGCTACTACGAGATGATCTATGCGAAGGACCCCCGGGTGCAGTGGCTCGACCGGTTGGTGGGGCTGTACCATGAGATGGGGGAGCGGGACGCTCTGAACAAAGCCCTCGATAAACGGGCGCAGGCGGAGCCCACTTGGGATCATCTGCTGGAGGCGGCAAAATTCGCCGAAGAGGTGCTGGATTGGCGCCGCGCGGCCGGGTATTACCGCCGGGCGGCCGACAACGCGAAGCCCGAAGAAAAGGCGGCAGGGCTGAAGAGGGCCGCGTACGCATTCGTTTCGGCGGGCATGACGGACGAGGCCATAAGCGCTTACGAGGATTCACTGAAGCTCGATGCCAACGACATCAACGTGTACTACAATCTGGCCGAACTGTACCAGTCCAAGGGACGGGGCGACCGGTACGCCGAGTGTCTGGAAAAGGTGCTGGCGTTCGATCCCAAGGACAGAAAAACGCGTATCCGGTTGATAAACTACTATGAAGACGCGGGCAAATACGAGCCGCTGGCCGCCCACCTGCAAGAGATGGTGAAGACCGAGCCGGACAATCCCGTCCTCTATAAGAAATTGGCGGTGGTGGCGGAAAAGCTGGGCAAGCAGGACGAACTGCCTTCGATCTACGAGAAGCTGTCGAAACTGGAGCCCGAAAACCGGGTGGTGTTGTTCAACCTGGGCGCGTTGCTGTACAAGCAGGAGAAATACCGGGAGAGCGCAGCGGCTTTCGAGAAGCTCAACAAGCTGCAGCCGGGCGACGAGGAGGTGCACACCTATCTCTTCGAGATTTACCGGACGCTGGGCGAGCGGGGTCGAATGATCGAGGAAGCCAAAACCATCGTCTCCATCAACCCGAGGAACGGCGCCATGTACGACGTGCTGTTCAACGAGCTGAGCGAGACTCCGCAGAGGGATTCGCTCATTCCGCTTCTGAAAAAAGGGGTGGAGGCTTCTCCGGGGGCGTCCAGGCCGAGCGAGTACTTGGGGCTCATCTACATGGAGAAGAACGATACGCGGGCCGCCATTACCTATTTTGAAAAAGCGGCGGAGTCGGACAAGAAAAACGTGCAGGTGCTCTATTCCCTTGCGAAGCTCTACGAGTCCCTTCCGGACGCGAAAAAAGCGCGCGATTATTATGGGCGGGTTTTGGGCATTGACGAATCGTATAAGGATTCGAAAGATTCTTATTTGCGTTTGAGCGTGGAAAAGGTTAAAGAGGAGAAACAGTAGGAAAAGAAAAAGCAAGATGTGGGGAGTTTTTTGGGGGCAGCGCGAGGCCGAGGGAAAATATATTGACAAGCCTCGATGCCGTTGCTAAACTTCCCGGTGAGCGGGTATAGCTCAGCTGGTAGAGTACGAGCTTCCCAAGCTCGGTGTCGCGGGTTCGAATCCCGTTGCCCGCTCCAGTGTCCTACTTCGGGAAAAATCGTCGTATCCGGAGAAGGGCGGGACATTCAGGCCGTCATTCCCGGAAACGAGGAGGAGTGGGGAGTGGGTCGCAACCCGCTCTTTTTTTTGCTATTTTCGGGATAGAAGAATATTTGGAGTGCCGTGGCAAGCAAACTTAGCGAAACAGTTCGGGAAAAGGTGAAGGAACTCGTTGAGCCGGCGCTGGAGCAGGAAGGAATAGAACTGGTCGACGTCGAGTACCGACGGGAAAAAGCAGGTTGGATCCTCCGCCTTTTCATCGATACGAAAAACGGAGTGACGATTGACGATTGTGCCCAGGTGAGCGGGAGGGTCGGGGATATTCTGGAAGTAAAGGACGTTTTCGAAAACGCCTACATCCTTGAGGTTTCGTCCCCCGGCTTGGACCGTCCGCTCAAGACGATAAAAGACTTCAAACGTGCCCTGAACAAGGAGGTGCTTGTTTCTACAAGCGAGCCCGTCGAAGGGAAAAACGGTTTTGACGGAACCGTTGCGTCGGTCGAGGAAGAGAGTTTTGTGGTCTCCTGCTCGGACGGCTCATATCGGATTCCGTTAAACAAGGTTGCCAAGGCGCGTTTCAATATAAAGTTTTGATAAAGGGAGCGTTAGCGCCATGATAACTGATCTCAAGAGAACCATCGAACAGATCAGCCGCGATAAGGGTATAGACCGGCAGATCCTTATCGGTACGCTGGAAGAGGCGATCCGTTCCGCTGCACGGAAAAAGTACGGCAGCCGTTTCGATCTTGAAATCGCCTTTAACGACGAGATCGGTGAGGTGGAAGTTTTCCAGTTCAAGGAAGTGGTCGACGAGATAGCCGACAAGGACGTGGAGATCGGTTTCGAGGAGGCGCAAAAACTGGACCCCGATTGCCAAATCGGCGACAGCCTCGGCATCAAGATGGATATGGCCGAATTCGGACGCATTGCCGCCCAGTCGGCAAAGCAGGTGATCATTCAGCGGATGAAGGATGCCGAGCGGGAAATGGTGTTCGAGGATTTCAAGGACCGCAAAGGTGAAGTCATCAACGGCATCATTCAGCGGCATGATCGGAGCGGCGTCGTGGTAAACCTCGGGCGCACCGAGGCTTTCCTCCCCCATCACGAAACGGTGCCCAGGGAGAGTTACCGCGCGGGCGACCGCGTACGGGCATACGTGCTGGACGTGGAACGTGAGGGCAAGGGGCCGCAGATCATTCTGTCCCGCAGCCATCCGGACTTCATCAAGGCGTTGTTTGAAATCGAAGTCCCCGAAGTGGCCGAGGGACTCGTAAAGCTTACGAACGTGGCGCGCGAGCCGGGCAGCAGGTCCAAGATCGCGGTTTATACCGAGGACAAGGACATCGATCCGGTGGGTGCGTGCGTGGGTATGAAGGGTTCCCGCGTCCAGAGTGTGGTGCAGGAACTGCGCGGCGAAAAGATCGACATTGTGCAGTGGAACCCGGACCCGGCAAAATTCATCGTCAATGCGTTGGCCCCGGCGGAGATCGTGCGCGTTATCATCGACGAGGGGAACCGCACCATGGAAGTGGTGGTCCCCGACGATCAATTGTCCCTGGCCATCGGCAAGAAGGGACAGAACGTCCGGTTGGCCTCCAAGCTGACGGGCTGGCGTATCGACGTCACCAGTGAGACGCGATACAATAATGCCCTTCGCGAAGGTTACAACTCTCTCATGTCGATTGAAGGCGTGGGCGATGTCACCGCCGAAGCCTTGTCCAACGCCGGATACTCTTCGGCGGACGAACTGGCGCAGGCCAATGTTGAGGACCTGGCCCAGATTCCCGGCATCAGCGACGCAAAAGCGGAAAAGCTTGTGCAGTCCGCCAGGAATCTGCTGGTGCAGGGGCACGACGAAAAGGGTTCCGACGAAGAAATCAAAGAGGAAGAGTGACGTTCTTCGGTGACGGAAAACGGAGACTCGAAGCAGGGATGAAACGGGAAAGCCATCGCCCCATCAGAACGTGCCTCGGCTGCGGTCGGAAGGAGGAGAAAAACCTCCTCAGGCGTGTGACGGTGACGGTTCGGGACGAGGTGGTCTGGGACCACCACCAGAGGCTGGAGGGACGAGGTGCGTATGTTTGCGACAACGTGGAATGCCTGGAGTCGGCAGTTAAGAGAAAAGCGTTTTCCAGATCATTTCGGAGGAAGGTTGCTCTTACCAATATAAGGGGTATGTAAGGCAGGGGGTTTCATTCTATGGCTAAAGCCAGAGTATTTGAGCTTGCAAAGGAATTGGGACTGGCAGATGAAGATCTGCTGCGCAGGCTTACGTCTATGGGCATGACCGGCATGACCCAGATGAGCGCATTGGAAGAAGAACAGGTTCAACAGATAAAGATGGAAGTAGGCTCTCCAAGGGAGAACCGGTATACCGAAAAGCGGGTGGGGACCACCATCATCCGCAGAAGAAAAAGACATCAGCAGGAACAGGAAGAGATGGAGTCGGACGTTTCCGCTGAAGCCGCGTCCGATGAGGAAGTCCCCTTCCAGCCCGAAGCCCCCTTTGAAGAACCGCCTCAGTCCGCGCAGGAACAGCCGGTCGACATGGAAGCCAAGCCTCAGGAGAAGAGCGCACAAAAGCCTCCCAGGGCAAGGGAAGTCGCCCGGGTCATTTCCCGACCCGAGCCCTCGGAACCGGAGCAGGCCGAACAGGAAACGGTAAGCGAAGAACCGCCGACCGAGGAGCCCCAGCCCGAAGCGCCGGTGCAAGCCGAGGCGTCCGCCCCGTCCGAAGCCGAGACTCCCTCCGGGCTGGAGGGAGAACCTCTCCCGCCGAACGAATCCGAATCGGGGCAACCCCCGGTTTCCGAAGAAAAGCCTCGCTCCGAATCCAAACCCAAAACGACCGGTAAACGGATCGTCGAACGGGATGTGAAAAAGGAAGAGGAAAAGACCGGAGAGCGGCCGCGGAAAGATGCGCCCAAAAAACGGAGACGCGACGAACCGGCGCGGATCATTCGCATGCCCGATCCGGAGGTGAAGCGTCCCGCCGCCGTGGTGGAAGCTGCCCCGTCGCCGCAGGACAGAAAAGGTGCCAAGGTGGTTCCTTTCCGTCCGCAGGAACAGGCTACGCCCGAGACCGAAGAGGAACTCGCCCGGAAGGCCAAAAAGAAGAAATTCAAGAAGACCGTCAAGAGCGAGGAAGAGGATAAGGGGCTGCCCAAGCGCGCTTTCGTGAAGCGTAAGGAAATCCTGGAACGGGACGATCTCTACGACGAATCCCGGTCTCGGGGTTACAAGGGCAAAAAGGGCGGGAAGACCCAGCGCAGGGTGCAGAAGACCGAAGTGACCATGCCCAAGGCCATCAAACGCCGGGTCAAGATTGCCTCCGATACCATTCAGGTGGGGGAGCTGGCGAGAAAGATGGGAGTCAAGGCCGGTGAAATGGTTAAGAAACTCTTCGCCATGGGCATGATGGCCAACGTGAATCAATCGTTGGACCTTGATACGGCAAGTTTGCTGGCCGGCGAATTCGGCTATGAAATCGAACGTACCGCACTCCAGGAACAGGAAATCCTGGCGCCCGACGTGGTTCGGGAGGAATCCATGCGGTTCCGCCCGCCCGTCGTCACCGTCATGGGACACGTAGACCACGGGAAAACCACGCTGCTTGACGCCATTCGGAAAACCAACGTGGTGGAAGGGGAGGCCGGCGGAATCACCCAGCATATCGGCGCCTACCACGTGAAGGTCGGCGATGGAGCCATCACCTTCCTGGATACGCCGGGCCACGAAGCTTTTACCGCCATGCGTGCCCGCGGGGCAAAAGTCACCGACATCGTCATCCTCTTGGTGGCCGCGGACGACGGCGTGATGCAGCAGACCAAGGAAGCGATCGACCACGCACGCGCGGCGGCCGTTCCCATCATCGTGGCCGTAAACAAAATCGATAAGCCCAACGCCGACATGGACCGGGTCAAGCGTGAATTGGCCGAATACGGGATCGTGACGGAGGAGTGGGGCGGAGATACGGTGCTGGTTCCGGTTTCGGCCAAGAAACGGGAAGGCATCGAGGAATTGCTGGAATACGTGGTCCTGCAGTCGGAACTGCTGGAACTCAAGGCCGATCCGTCGGTGAACGCCCGCGGCACGGTGGTCGAGGCGCGGCTGGACAAAGGCAAGGGCCCCGTGGCCACGGTACTGGTGCAGTCGGGGACCCTCAAGGTCGGCGACGCATTCATCTGCGGACAGCAATCGGGCCGCGTCAGGGCCATGACCGACGATCTCGGCAGGCCCGTGGACGATGCGGGTCCCTCCATTCCGGTCGAGGTCCAGGGGCTGAGCGGCGTGCCCATGGCGGGTGACGAGTTCATCGTGCTGGCCGACGAGAAGATGGTGAAGCAGATTGCCGACCGGCGTCAGCAGGAACAACGGCTGGCGGCACTTTCCCAGGGCGGCGCCATGACCCTGGAGAAACTGCAGAAGCAGATTCTGGAAGGGGAGACCAACGAACTCAACATCGTCCTCAAGGCGGACGTGCAGGGGTCGGTGGAAGCTTTGAGCGAATCGCTGCAAAAGCTCGGGAACCAGGAAATTCACGTGAACATCGTTCTGGCGAGTCCCGGGACCATCTCCGAGAACGACGTTATGTTGGCCTCGGCTTCCGGAGCCATCGTCGTCGGGTTCAACGTGCGGCCTTCGGTGAAGATTCGCCAGCTCGCCGAGGCACAGGGCGTGCAAGTCCGCCTCTATGACGTCATTTACGACGTCATCGCCGAAATCAAAGAGGCCATGGCGGGCAGGCTGAAGCCGACCTACGAAGAAAAAGTGCTGGGACAGGCGGAAGTGCGCGAAGTGTTCCGTATCTCCAAGGTGGGCGCAATCGCCGGATGTCAGGTGACGGACGGAAAGGTAACCCGTTCGGACCGCGTGCGGGTGATTCGCGACGGCGTGGTCGTGGCGGAAGCGCAGCTCGAGACCCTCAAGCGGTTCAAGGACGACGCCAAGGAAGTGTCCCAGGGCTTCGAATGCGGTATCAAGGTGAGCAATTTCAATGACCTCAAAGTGGGCGACATCATCGAAAGCTATATGCTGGAAGAGATCCGTCCCACTCTTGATTGAACGGATGTTCGTGTGTAATGGTCGTGGGAGTGGCGAGAGTCGTATTGTTGATTCCGGAGAATCATTCGCTGAAGGGCAAACGCAAAGTCATAAAGAGCATCATTCAGCGGGTGAGGAACACGTTTAACGTGTCCATCTCCGAAATAGGGGACAACGATCTCTGGCAGCGGGCGGAACTGGGGATGAGCACCACCGGCAACGATGCACGGCTGGTCAACGCGCGCCTGGACAAGATCATGAACCACATCGAAGAGATGCATGTGGCCGAGATCGTGGACAGCGAAATGGAAATGATCCACTTATGAGCGCCGGCGTCGCACGAGCGGTGAGAGTCGCCGACCAGATCCAGCGGGAACTGGCCGAGATTCTCCAGAACAGGACCAAAGACCCTCGCATGGGTTCCGTAACCGTCACGGGAGTGAAGCTCACCTCCGACCTGCGGCTTGCCCGGGTGTACTATGTGGTCAGGGGAGACGACGAGCAAAAAGGGCGCACGAAAGACGCGCTGGACAGCGCCAAGGGTTTCCTGCGCAAGGAAATCGGCCAGGCAATGCGGCTCAAGTATACTCCCGATCTCGAATTCTTCTATGACGGCTCGTTCGATTATGCCGAGCGGATAGAAACGATTATTAATCGACTGAAGGTTGATGAAACGGATTAAAGACGTAGCCAACGCCCTCGCCCGGGCCAAAAATATTCTTATCACCGGCCACGTGTTTCCCGACGGGGACGCCGTGGGTTCGGTGATCGCGTTGGGCAGGGCGCTTTCGGGAGACGGCAGGCGGGTGTGCATGTATTTTGAGGACGAGGTGCCGGCATTTCTGCGGTTTCTGCCGGGGTCCGAGGATACGGCGCACACTCTCAGCGGTAACGGTTTCGACGTGGCCGCGGTGCTGGACTGCTCGGATATCAAAAGGGTGGGAAGTCAGGCGGAGCGTATCGAATCGATACCGACGGTCGTCAACATCGACCACCATCGGTCCAACACCGGTTTCGGCAATGTCCGGTTCGTGGATCCGGATGCCCCGGCAACTTCGGGGATAGTGTACCGTATTCTGCGGGAAATGCGGCTGCCGCTCGATGCAGCGGTGGCGACGAATCTTTACACGGGACTGTTGACGGATACGGGGTCTTTCAGTTACGGCAACATCGACAAGAATTGTTTCACCATGGCCGCCAACCTCGTGGAAGCAGGTGCCGATGCGGGATTCATCGCCTCATCGATCTATCGCAGCTATCCGCCGGGCCGGCTCGATCTGTTGCGGCGGGCGCTCGAGAGCGTCCAATTTTACATGGACGGCAGAGTGGCCGTGATCGCCGTGACGGTCAACGATCTTGCCGAGACGAATTCACGAGGCGAGGACGTCAGGGGATTCATCGATTTTCCCACCTGCGTTCCCGGAGTCAAAGTGGCCGTGCTGCTGAGGGAAACGGACGACGGGGTGGAGGTGAGCCTCCGGGCGGAAGGCGACGTGGACGTAGCCCGCGTAGCGGAAACGATGGGCGGAGGAGGTCACAAGAACGCGGCCGGATATTCCTATGCGGGGACCTTGTCCGAATCCCGGCTCGGCATCTTGCGGCAGCTCGAGCCGTTTGTGGAAAAATCGTTTCGCCAATGAAGTCTTACCAAAAGAACGGAATTCTGGTACTTGACAAACCAGTAGGTTTGAGTTCCTTCAAGGCTATGCAGAAGGTGAAACGGCTTCTCGGCGCGGCCAAGGCCGGACATACGGGAACACTCGATCCCTTCGCCACCGGAGTGCTCCCCGTTTGCCTCAATCAGGCGACAAAGGCGGCCCAGTACTTTTTGGAAGAAGAGAAGGAATACCGTGCGGTCATGCTGCTGGGGGTGGAAACCGACAGCTTCGATTGCACCGGAAACGTGGTTTCGGAAGTAAAAGACATCCCCGGGGATGAGGAACTCATCCGCAGGACGGGGATGGAGTTCGTCGGCACCATACGGCAGGAAGTCCCGCTCTTTTCGGCGGTGAAGGTGGACGGAGAACCGCTGTACAAGGCGGCGCGCAGAGGAGAACGGCTTGCGACTCCCGTAAAAACGGTGACCGTTTCCGAACTGGAAACGGTATCGGTGCGGGGGGCGGAAGTGACGTTCCGCGTGCGTTGCTCCAAGGGGACGTACATACGATCGATTGCCGTCGATTGGGGAAGGAAACTCGGGTGTGGCGCCCACTTGACAGCGCTCAGAAGGACCCGGAGCGGCTCCTTCACGATCGAACGGGCGATGGCGCTGGATGATGTCGAGGAGGAAATGAGAACCGGTTGCATTGAGAACCGAATTCTGCCGCTGAATGAGGCCCTGGGGCATTGGCCCGAATTGGTGGTGGACGAGGGGACGGCAAAAACGGTGCGCAACGGCCAGAAAATATGTGATGAGACCTGCATTGAATCCCTCAACCTGCAGCAGGGACAAAAGGTGCGGGTGGTCACCGGCGACAGCGGTCTGGTGGCCATAATGGGACCTATATTCGACAAGCATGAACGCCGGGCGGTGGGACTGCAGTCGTTGCGTGTGTTTCACTGTGAATCCCTTTGAACGCACCGGACGGACCGTTTTCAACGAGTTGAAAAGATCAACCTGTAAAGGGAGGTTATGACGTGGCTTTCGATTCTCAGACCAAGCTCCAGATCATTGACAAATTCAGACTGCACGAGCTGGACACGGGTTCTCCCGAAGTCCAGATCGCGTTGTTGAGCGAACGCATCCGCCAGCTCACGGAACATTTCAAGACCCACACCAAGGATCATCATTCCAGGCGTGGGCTTCTGAAACTCGTCGGACAGCGGAGAAAACTGTTGAACTACATAAAGAGAAAGGATGTGGAACGATACAAGAAAGTGATCCAGGAACTCGGTATCAGAAAATAGTATCGTTCTCTTCTTCATGAGGTCATGAATGCCTGAATGCGTAGAAGTACAAGTTGGAGGGCGGACGCTCTCCATTGAATCCGGTCGTGTGGCCAAGCAGGCCAGCGGATCGGCTCTGGTCAAATATGGAGACACCATTGTCCTGGCGACGGCGGTGGCTACCACCTCCGTACGGGAAGGCATCGACTTTTTGCCGCTCACCGTCGACTATCAGGAGATGGCTTATGCCGCGGGAAGAATCCCCGGAAATTTTTTCCGCCGCGAAATGGGCCGTCCCAGCGATAAGGAAACCCTCACCTCGCGGCTGATCGACCGGCCCATCCGTCCCTTGCTGCCCAAGGGCTGGCATTTCGAAACACAGATCATCGCCACGGTTCTCTCAGTCGACCAGGAAAACGAACCGGACGTGCTCGCCATGGTAGGCGCGTCGGCGGCCATGGCCGTGTCGGACATTCCCTTGGCGCAGCCCATCGCCGGAGTGCGCGTCGGCAGAATCGGCGGCGAGTTTGCGATCAATCCCTCCCAGTTGCAGATGACCGAAAGCGATCTGGACATCGTGGTGGCCGCCACCAGGGATGCCGTGGTTATGGTCGAGGGCGGCGCCAAGATGCTGGCGGAAGACGTGGTGCTCGACGCCATCTTCTTCGCCCACGAAGCCATAAAGCCCATCATCGCCGCCCAGGAGGAACTGCAGCGTCTCGTCGGCAAGGCCAAGCGGGTGTTGGAAGTGCCGGAAGTGGATGAAGCCCTGGCCGCTCGCGTGCAGGAACTGACCGGCGACCGGCTTCAGGATATCTTCACCACCGCTCCCAAGATGGAACGCTACGGCAAAAAGGATGCGCTCACCAGGGAAGTGGTGAAAAACCTCGGCGAACAATTTGCCGGACAGGAAAAACAGGCCTCGGCGATACTCGACGGTATGGAAAAGAAGTTCATGCGGCGCATGATTCTGGAGGATAAACGGCGCATCGACGGCCGGGATTTCACCTCCGTGCGTCCCATCTCCTGCGAAGTCGGCGTCCTGCCCCGCACCCACGGTTCGGCGCTCTTCACCAGAGGCGAAACGCAGGCGCTGGGAGTCGTGACTTTGGGGACTTCGTCGGACGAGCAGAGAGTCGAGTCGCTTGCCGGAGATTCGTTCAAGCCGTTCCTCGTGCACTACAACTTCCCGCCTTTCAGCGTGGGGGAAGCCAAGCAGCTGCGCGGTCCCGGACGCCGGGAAATCGGGCACGGCCATCTGGCCGAACGAGGGTTGCTCAAGGTTCTGCCGGCCAATGAGAAATTCCCCTACACCATCCGCTTCGTTTCCGAAATTCTGGAATCCAACGGCTCCTCCTCCATGGCAACGGTATGCGCCGGTAGTCTCGCGCTCATGGATGCGGGCGTTCCCATCAAGACCCCGGTGGCCGGTATCGCCATGGGGCTGATCAAGGAAGACGACCGGTTTGCGGTGCTTTCCGACATCATCGGTGACGAAGACCACATGGGCGACATGGATTTCAAGGTGGTCGGAACACAAGACGGCATCACATCCATTCAGATGGACATCAAGATCGGCGGGATCACCAAGGAGATCATGCACCAGGCCCTCGAACAGGCCCGCATGGGAAGGCTCCACATCCTGGACCGCATGAACAGCGTCCTCACCACGCCGCGGGAAGGCATTTCCGAATTCGCTCCCCGCATCTTCACCATGAAGGTAAAACCGGAGAAAATCCGGGAGATCATCGGACCCGGCGGCAAGGTGATCAAGCAGCTCACCGCCGAATCGGGAGTACTGCGGATCGACCTGGAAGACGACGGCACGATCAAGATCGCCTCACCGCATCTCGAGGCTACCAACAAGGCCATGTCGCTCATCAAGAAGATCATCCAGGAACCTGAGATCGGACACATCTACCAGGGCACCGTGCGCAAGATCATGGATTTCGGCGCGTTCGTGGAAATCCTGCCCGGAGTGGACGGCCTGGTCCACATCTCGCAGCTCGATGTAGAGCGGGTGCGGAACGTACGCGACGTCCTCAATGAAGGCGATCAGGTCCTGGTCAAGGTTCTGGATATCGATACCCAGGGCAAGATCAGATTGAGCCGCAAGGACGCCATCGGCCAAGAAGTAACGGCGGCCCAATGATCGATTCCGAATATCGGAAAACCATCCTGCCCAACGGCGTTCGGGTAGTGACGGAAGCCATGCCCAACGTCAGGTCCGTCACCACCGGCATTTGGGTGGACGTGGGCTCCAGGGATGAGGCCGCCGAAGAAAGCGGCATCTCTCATCTGCTGGAGCACATGTTTTTCAAGGGTACCCAGCGGCGCAGCGCATTGGACATCGCCAAGGAACTCGATGCCATCGGAGGCATGTCCAACGCTTTCACCTGCAAGGAACAAACCTGCTTTCACGCCAAGGTCCTGGACGTACACCTCGACCAGGTAGTGGACCTCCTGCTGGACATCTTCCGCAATTCCCTCTTCTCCGTCGACGACGTGGAACGGGAAAAGCAGGTGGTTCTGCAGGAGATCAGCATGGTGGAGGACACGCCCGAGGAATACGCCCACGTGGTCTTCAGCAGGGACTTCTGGGGGGACAACCCCCTCGGAAGGTCGGTGCTGGGGACTGCGGAAACGGTGAGCGGCTTCGATCACGGCCGAATCGTGGGCTATATCGGCAAGAGCTACGTACCCTCGCGGGTCATCGTCACCGCGGCGGGCAACCTCGAACACGAACGGTTTGTGGACCTCGTCCGGGCCAGCCTCGCCGATCTGATCCCTGGCGACGGCTTGGTTCAGCGTCAGCCGCCGGTCTTCGGTCGCGTGATCCGCTGCTATTCCGAATCCATCGAACAGGTTCACCTCTGCCTGGGCGCGCCCGGACCTTCGGCCGTGGACGACGTGCGCTTCGCGGACATTCTCCTTACCACCATCCTCGGCGGCAACATGAGTTCCCGTCTCTTCCAGGAAATAAGGGAGAAACGGGGTCTTGCCTACAACGTCTATTCCTACGTCAACACGTACGAAGACACCGGCATGCATGGTTTCTACCTGGCCGTACGTCCGGACCAGGTGCTGCCCTCCATGGAACTCCTGGCCGCCGAACTCAAGAACCTGCGGGACGGAAACCTCGAAGCGCAGGAACTCGACGCCGCCAAGGAATACCTCAAGGGAAGCCTCCTGCTCAACGCCGAGAGTTCCGAAAACCGGATGATGCGGCTGGCCAGGAACGAGCTTTCTTTCCGGCGTTTCGTGCCCTTCGACGAGGTGCTGGGAAAGATCGACGCCGTCACCGTGCCGACCATCATCGAGCTTGCCCGGACCCGGTTCGAGCCGCAACGGATGTCCGCCGTAACGTACGGCCCGTGGGAAGGCGACTTGGACGTTTTCGGATAACCCGGGACCGCGGTTCTCCACCGCTCTTTGTCCGTGCATGCCTTGACAAACCCCGCTGCATCGCTCCACTATGCATCGATTTTAAACGCCGCCCGCGAAGGGGGGCGTTTGTCGACATTCCGTGTTCCTTCCCCCTCCGCCGTTTTTCGATGAAAGCGGGAGGGGAAGTACGATAGAACCAGCGAGCGGCGCGTGGGGAAGATGCGTGGCCGAGAATATCCGGGGCAACCCCCGGAGACGGGAAGTCCGAATGATGCGCATCTGCATGCTGGCCAGCGGCAGCAAGGGAAACTCCGTGTACCTGGAAACACCCCGGGCCAGGGTGCTTCTCGACGCCGGGCTGAGCGCCAGGGAACTCACCCGCCGCCTCAAACTCATCGGACGTTCGCCCGCCGACCTCGACGCCGTCGTCATCAGCCACGAACACATCGACCACATCCGCGGCGCGGGGGTGCTCTCCCGCTCTTCCGACGTCACCATATGCATTTCGGGCCCCACGCTCGCCCGAGCGCCTTCTTCCGTCGGCAAAATCGGCCGGGTGCGCACCATCGAAGCGGGTGTTCCGTTTGCCGTCGGGGACCTGCAAATTGCTCCCTTTGAGGTGACGCACGACGCCGCGAACCCCCTCAATTTCGTGCTGCGGTGCGACGGGGTGAAAATGGCCGTGGCGACAGATCTGGGCTACGCATCCAACTTGGTACGGGAAAACCTGAAGGAATGCCGACTCCTGATATTGGAAACCAACCATGACCCCAAAATGCTGGAGGAGGGACCCTATCCCTGGTCGCTCAAACAGCGGATCAGGAGCAGGAACGGCCATCTTTCCAACGAGCAGGGGGCCGAACTGCTGGCGGCGGTGATGCACGACGGACTCGAACACGTGTTCCTCGCCCACCTGAGCGAGCAGAACAATCTCCCCGGCCATGCGGTGGCCGCGGTGAAGAAGGCGTTGGGGCCGCGCCTGAACGGCTGTACGCTGCACGTTGGGTCGCAGGACAACATCGGCAAAATGATCACCATCGCTCCGGACTGATCGGCAGGCGACGGTCGAACAACCTTCTCCCGAAGAGGGCTCTCCCCACCCATGGCGCTTTATAACCAATCCAACCTGTCCGTCTTTTACCAGGAAATCGTTCAGGGAAAGCACTTCCCGGTGTACCTGCTGTTCGGGGACGGTTTTCTGGTCCGGGAGGCCTCCTCGCGTCTGGTCGACACGCTATCGACGGGCGGGAAAGGCTACGGCCTGGAAGTGGTGGACGGCGACAGCGAACGGATCTCTTCCACCATCGACACCCTCAACACGTTTTCCCTGTTTGAACCCGCCAAAATCGTGCTGGTCAGAAACTCACGTGTTTTTTACTCAAAAAAAACGGCCAAGGACCTCCTTCAACACACGCGCCAGTCATATGTGGACGGCGACCACGCCGAGGCTGCCCGTAGCCTGGCCCGCGTCCTCGGCTCCCTGGGCTGGACGGGCGAGGACATTACCTCCGGGAGGCTTCGGACCATGAGCGACGCGGAATGGCAGAGCGTCCTCGGGGTGGGCAAAAACGCCGAGGACATCCGGTGGCTGGAAGAATTGGCTTCGCTCATTGCGGAACAGGGGATCGAAGCGGGCGGGGAGGGGGGGAAAACCTTCTGGAGCAGACCCTCGGGGCCGGGTTCGCCGGCGGCAACGTTCTCGTCCTCACCTGCCTCGCCGTCGACCGGAGGCGGACCCTTTTCAAGCTTATTTCGGACATCGGCGCGGTGGTGGATCTTTCCCTGGCCGAAGGGAGCGGCCGTCAGGCCAGGGAAGACCGAAAAGGCGCGGTGGAAGGGCATATCAACGGGGTGCTGAAGGAAGAAGGCAAACGGATCGACCCCAGGGCCCTGGCCCTGTTGACGGCGCGGACGGGAGACGACCTCCAGACCATCAGCCGGGAACTGGACAAACTGGTGTGCTACGTGGGGGACCGCGACCGCATCGATGAAGGCGACGTGCGGGAAGTGGTCAGTCTGAGCCGGGAGCAGGCCATCTATGAAATCATGGACGCGGTGGGGGAGCGGGACGGCTCCGGCGCCCTGCGTCTCGTCTCCCGGCTGCAGGAACAATCCGTTCATCTGCTTGCCATTCATTCGGTGGTGGTAAGGAAAGTGCGCCAATTGTTGTGGGCCAAGGGATTCACGACAGCGCACGCCGGGGCGCAGTCCGCGTCGGGAATGTCCTACGGTTCATTCCAGAAGTCGCTCTACAAGGAGATAACGGACGCCGATCGGACGGTGACCGGGGCCATGGCTCCGTATCCCGCGTTCCGTCTGGTGCAGCAGGCTGCCCGGTTCACGTTGGACGAACTTGCGGCCGCGATGGAGCGGCTGCTGGAAGTGGATATACGGCTGAAAAGCGGCGGGCTGGAGCCCGAACGGCTGGTGGAATCGGTGATCGTGCAGCTGTGCGCGGGGGAGGAAAGATCGGGTTTGCGGGAACGCGTCCCTCTGCGGCCGCGGTCGTGAAACGGCACTTTTCTTTCCCGACCATGGGTGGTACCTTACAAAGATAGAAGTGTTTCGGAAAGAACGAGCATCACAAAGAGGAGAAAGCTCATGCGATTGATCGCAGATGTCGAGGCAAGGGAAATTCTCGATTCACGGGGAAACCCCACGGTTGAGGTGGAAGTGACGCTCGATTCGGGCGTCGTCGGGCTGGCCGCCGTTCCGTCCGGGGCCTCCACGGGTGAACACGAGGCCCTGGAACTGAGGGACGGGGACAAGTCCCGCTACAACGGTAAAGGGGTGCTCAAGGCGGTGGAGAACGTGAACGACCGCATTGCTCCGATGGTATGCGGCATGGACTCGCTGGACCAGTACAGCGTCGACAGGGCCATGCTGGACCTGGACGGCACGGAAAACAAGGCGGAACTGGGCGCCAACGCCATCCTCGGGGTGTCCATGGCGGTGGCCCGGGCCGCTGCGGAGTATCTCGACCTGCCGCTGTACCGTTACCTGGGCGGAGCCGACGCCCGGCTGCTCCCCATGCCCATGATGAACATTCTGAACGGCGGTTCCCATGCGGACAATTCCGTGGACATTCAGGAATTCATGATCATCCCCAAGGGCGGAGAAATGTTTTCCGAGGCCCTGCGCATGGGAGCGGAAGTGTTTCATTCGCTGAAAAAGGTGCTTTCCTCGAAGAAATACGTCACGGCCGTCGGGGACGAAGGCGGTTTCGCGCCGAACCTCGCCTCGAACGAGGAAGCCGTGGAAGTGATCCTGGAGGCCATCGAGAAGGCTGGGTACACCCCCGGGTCGGATGTGGTCCTCGCCCTGGACTGCGCGGCCAGCGAGTTCTACGAGGGCGGGAGCTACGTGTTCAAGAAGTCCGACGGATCCAAACGTTCCGCGGCGCAGATGGTTGATTTTCTGGCCGGTTTGGCGGAAAAATACCCCATCGTGTCCATTGAGGACGGGCTGGGAGAAAACGATTGGTCCGGCTGGACCGCTCTGACCGAAAAGCTGGGAAGCACGGTGCAGCTGGTGGGCGACGATCTTTTCGTTACCAACACCGAACGCATCCGCCAGGGGATCGAGAAAAAGGCGGGAAACGCCATCCTGATCAAAGTGAACCAGATTGGCACCGTGACCGAAACCCTTGCCGCCATAAAGCTGGGTCTCGCCAACGGATACCGTTCCGTGATTTCCCACCGGTCGGGCGAAACCGAGGATACGTTCATCGCCGATCTGGCCGTGGCCACGGGCGCGGGGCAGATAAAGACCGGGTCGCTCTCCCGATCCGAACGCGTCTGCAAATACAACCGGCTGCTCAGAATCGAAAACGAACTTGGCGGAGCGGCCCAGTTCGAAAGCCCCTTCTAGCAATCATCCGGGATCGGGCCGAAACGACGGGACATGGAAACGCCGTGGCTCCGTTGCAAACTCAGCCCGCGTTGCCCCGGCGAAAGCCGGGGTCCGAAGCGACACTCCGGGGGCACGCAAGGCGTGCCCCTAGAAAGATTCCCCGGTTGGTTTTAGCGTCACCACGGTGCATCCCCATCCCGAGGGTCCCGCATCGAGCCGATAGGATGCCACCAGCGGATCCTTTTCCAGAACCGAATGTACGGTCCGGCGCAGGGAGCCCGTACCCTTTCCGTGAATGATGCGCACTTCGAGGACGCCGCGTCGCAAACATTCCCTCAGGTAGTCGGGCACCAGCGCTTTCACATCGCCGGGCGCAAAGGTGTGCAGGTCCAGTTCTCCGTCGATGGGAATTTCAACCGGTTTCATGAAGTCGTCTTCCATGGGAATGAACGGTTCCTCCAGGTGAACAGTCGTGTCCAAAACGCGGAAAAGGATCGTTTCCGGAGGGAATATCCTTACACGGTGTGGTGAAACAATGCTATATATATACGTATTGTAGGAATCCGGAGAGGATGGTTGTTTCCACTATGGAACAGGGGGGAGAAAACCCGCCCGCCGGAGGGCGACACTACGAATTTCCAGGGGGGAATCGGGAACAATGATGAAAAAAGACGTGAAGGAAATGCGGGGCGACGCGATGGACATTCTCCGTCTCGGACTCCGGGCAGTCGACCCGCGCAACTCCATCCTTCGGTATTTGCGAGTCGAGAATGATACGCTTCGGATGGGAAAGAAGACGTTCGATCTGAATTCCTTCGAGCATATCTACGTGATCGGCGCGGGCAAGGCCGGCGCGAGCATGAGCGCCGCCGTGGAGGAAGTCCTGGGTGACAGGGTGAGCGGGGGCACGGTTACGGTGAAATACGGGCACGTGCTTCCGACCTCCAGGGTTGCCATCCATGAGGCGAGCCATCCGGTGCCGGACGAAGCCGGACTCGCAGGGTCCGAGAAAATCCTGGACATCGCGCGAGGAGCCGGGGAAAAGGACCTGGTGATCTGCCTGCTCTCGGGCGGCGGTTCGGCTCTTATGCCGCTTCCGGCGGAGAACATCACCCTGGCGGAGAAACAGGAAACCACAAAGATACTGCTGGCCTGCGGCGCAACGATTCACGAAATCAATGCCGTTCGCAAGCACATATCACGGGTCAAGGGCGGCCGTCTGGCCGGGGCGGCGTATCCGGCCATGCTGGTGTCGCTCATCCTGTCGGACGTGGTGGGCGACGATCTGGACACCATCGCTTCCGGCCCCACGGTACCCGATTACAGCACCTACGGGCAGTGCCTGGAAATTTTCGACAAGTTCTCCATTCGGGACAGAATCCCCCGCCCCGTCCTCGACACCATGATCGCCGGGGCCGAGGGCAGGCTGCCGGAAACGCCGAAACCCGGCGATCCCATTTTTTCAAGGACCGAAAACCTGATCGTGGGCAGCAACATGGAATGCGTGCTCGCAGCCGGGAAGGGGGCGGAAGCCCTGGGCTACAACACCATGATCCTCTCCACCATGATCGAGGGCGAAACCCGGGACGTCGCCATGGTTCACGCCGCCATCGCCAAGGAAGCCTGGAAAAATGGCATGCCGATCGCTCCGCCCGCCTGCATCCTTTCCGGCGGGGAAACCACGGTGACCATTCGCGGCAACGGCCTCGGCGGCCGCAACATGGAGTTCGTGCTGACCTGCTCGCAGTACTTGTCCGGGTGGCCCAACGTGGTGGTGTTGAGTGCGGGCACCGACGGCACCGACGGACCCACCGATGCGGCCGGGGCCGTTGCGGACGGCACCACGGTGGCCCGTGCCCTGTCCAAAGACATGGACCCCAAACAGTTTCTGCGAAACAACGACTCCTATCACTTCTTTGAACAGTTGGGCGATCTGATCAAGACGGGGCCCACGAACACCAACGTCATGGACCTGCGCATCATGCTCATAGGCCGGAAGTGAGGAGAGGACGGGGTATGGAGAAAAAACGGAAAATTCTGTTCCTCTCGTCGGAGGCGGCGCCCTTCGCCAAGACCGGCGGCCTGGGTGACGTTTCGGGGGCGCTCGCGAACGCACTGGCTGGCATGGGCGCGGAAGTGTGGCTCCTCCTTCCCGCCTACCGCATGGCCCTCGAAGGGCCGTGGGAACGCACCGTCGTCATGGACGACATGAAGGTCCTCATCGGACCGGAAGTGCTCAACGGGCAGATAAGCGAATGCATGGTTTCCCAGCCGGCCAAGGTGTTCTTCGTCGAGCGGGAAGACCTTTTCGACCGTTCGAACCTCTACGCCTGCGCCGATGGCGAGTACTACGACAATCTCGAACGGTTCACCTATTTCTGCCGAGCGGCGCTCCTGTTCGCCAAACGCATGGATTTCCGGCCGGACATCATCCATTGCAACGACTGGCAGACGGGGCTGGTGCCGGCCTACCTGAAGAGCCTCTATGCGCGCGATCCCTTCTTCGCGCGAACCTCGTCGGTGTTCACCATTCACAACATCGGCTACCAGGGTCTCTTCGCGCCCGAAAAACTGCCGCTGACCGGGCTTTCCTACTCGTTGTTCAACCCCGGTGGCCTCGAATACTACGGCAAGATCGGCCTCCTCAAGGCCGGAATCGTCTATTCCGACGCCGTCACCACCGTGAGCCCCCGGTACAGCCGAGAAATACTCGATCCGGAATTCGGTTACGGACTGGACGGATTGCTGAGGGAAATGAGCGGAAAGCTGTCCGGGATTCTGAATGGGGCGGATTACGAAGTATGGAACCCGGCGACCGATCGTAACCTCAGCCGCACGTTCTCGCCGGAAAACATGGCGGGAAAACGGGAGTGCAAGAAGGCGCTCATCCGGGAATTCCATCTGGACGAAGAGATGATCGACCGACCGCTCATGGGAGTGGTATCCCGCCTCACCGTGCAGAAAGGGATCGACCTCGTGGCGGAAGCGGTGGAATATCTGATCGGTATGGGATTCGGGCTGGTGCTGCTGGGCGAAGGGGACCAGGAACTGAAGGAAACCCTGGAAAACGCCGCCACGGAACATCCCGGAAAAATAGGACTCGTCTTCGGGTTCAGCGATGGATTGGCCCACCGCATTATCGCGGGAAGCGACCTTTTCCTGGTGCCGTCGCGATACGAACCCTGCGGGCTGACGCAGATGTATTCGCTCAAGTACGGCACCGTACCCGTCGGCCGGGCAACGGGCGGGCTCAAAGACACCATACTCCCCTTCGATGCGAAGACGGGAGACGGAAACGGTTTTCTGATGGAGGGGTACACGGCGGATGAGTTGAAGGAAATCTGTGCTGAGGCCCTGGCCGTGTACCGGCAAAGGGACGTCTGGGAACGGCTCCGGAAGAACGGCATGGCGGCCGATTTTTCCTGGGGACGGTCGGCGCGGGACTACATCGATCTGTACGAAAAGCTGAGTCTGCGGTTCGATGCCTTCCCCCATGGTGTGCGTGCCGGGTGAGGTTTTCTTTTTACTTGAAACACCGGAGTTTGTCTGGTATAAGATTAAATTCGACCATTTTTGTTAAAACCTTTTCAAAATCCGCACGTCCCGTGCCCCTTTGGTGCCCGCTCAGCGGGTAAAGGGCTCCGAGGGACGGAGGTAAAACCAAAGAAGGAGCAGCAATGGCGTACATTACGATGAAACAGCTTCTCGAAGCCGGTGTGCATTTCGGACACCAGACCCGCCGCTGGAACCCGAAGATGAAACAGTATATCTTCGGAGCGCGAAACGGCATCTACATAGTCGACCTGCAAAAAACCGTGGTCATGTTCAAGACGGCCTACGACATCGTGGCCCAGAAAGCGGAAAACGGGGAGTCGGTGTTGTTCGTGGGCACCAAGAAACAGGCTGCGGACTCAATCCAGGAAGAAGCCGAACGCTGCGGCATGTACTTCGTGAACCATCGCTGGCTGGGCGGATCGCTCACCAACTTTCAGACGATTTCACAGTCCATTCGCCGGCTGAAGAAATTTGAAGCCATGAAGCAGGACGGGTCCATTGCTCTTTTCCCCAAGAAGGAAATTCTTTCCATGGAAAAGGAGATGACCAAACTCAACCGCAATCTCGGCGGCATCAAAGACATGAACGGCCTCCCGGGGATCGTTTTCCTGGTTGACCCGAAGAAAGAACATATCGCGGTGCTGGAGGCGGCGAAATTGTCGATCCCCACCGTGGCCATCGTCGACACCAACTGCGACCCGGACGAGATCGACTACGTCATTCCGGGCAATGACGACGCCATACGGGCCATCCGCCTCATCACCTCCCGCATCGCCGACGCGGTGCTCGAGGGCAAGGAACGACGCGAAAATGCCATGCACGCCCGGAAGGACGAGTTCAAGGACGCCGCCGTGGCTGAAGGCGAACCCGCGGAAGCCCGCAAGACCGGCGACGTGAGCGGAGTGGTTCAACGCCAGGATGAAGGCGGTCCCGAAGTCGTCATCCTCAAACGCGACGAAGCCCAGGGAGAAGCGCCCGGAGAAGCGCCCGGAGAAGCGGGAACCGGGGAATGATGCGGGAACCCGGAGATCGGCGTAACCCGTAGCATGAAAGCGCAGACAAACGGCCCTCGCGAGGGCCGTTTATAATGAAGGAGGAAGCGGAATTGGAAATCACGGCGCAAATGGTGAAGGATTTACGCACCAAGACCAATGCAGGCATGATGGACTGCAAGAAGGCGCTTGCGGAAAGCAGTGGCGATTTCGAAAAGGCCGTCGATTATCTTCGTAAGAAAGGTCTTGCCACGGCCGCCAAGCGTGCGGGCCGCGAAACCAAGGAAGGAGTCGTCCACAGCTACATCCACAGTGGAGGCCGACTCGGCGTGCTGGTGGAAGTGAACTGCGAGACGGATTTCGTTTCGCGCAACGACCGGTTCCGGCAGTTTGCCAACGACATCGCCATGCAGATTGCCGCCGCCAACCCCCTGGCCGTGGAAGCGGAAGACCTCGACGCGAACCTCATTGAGAAAGAGAAGGAAATCTATCGGCAGCAGGCGCTTGAAGCCGGAAAGCCGGAGAAGATGCTGGACAAGATCGTTGAGGGGAAGCTCAAGAAATTCTTTACCGAAGCGTGTCTGATGGAACAGCCTTTCATTAAGGACACGGACAAGACCGTCAGGGATGTGCTGAACGAAGTCATCGCTTCGATAGGCGAAAACATATCGGTGCGGCGTTTCGCCCGTTTCCAGCTTGGAGAATCCCTGGACTAGACCGCGCGGAGGTCAGCATGAAAGACGACATTATTGCCGAGTTAAAGGAGAAGATGGAGGGCGCGCTTGCCTCTCTCCAGCGTGATTTCAAACGCGTTCGCACGGGCAGGGCCACGACTTCCCTCCTGGACGGCATAAAAGTGGAAGCGTACGGGAGCCTGCTCCCCTTGAACCAGGTGGCCACGCTTTCTTCGCCGGAAAGCAGATTGTTGACGATCCAGCCGTGGGACGTCTCCGTACTTTCCCAGATCGAAAAGGCAATCATGAAGTCCGAACTCGGGCTGACCCCCATGTCCGACGGAAAGATCGTCCGGATCACCATCCCCCAGCTTACCGAGGAACGCCGCAAGGAGTTGGTGAAGCTGGTGAGGAAAATGGCCGAGGAAAGCAGGGTGGCCATTCGCAATGTCCGCCGCGACGCCAACGAGATGTTCAAGGAATTGAAAAAGGACGGGGACCTCTCGGAAGACGACGCATACCGGGCTACGCAGGAAGTGCAGGAAATCACCGACGAATACATCAAAAAGGCGGATGAAATCCTGAAGCTGAAGGAAAAAGAGGTTATGGAGGTGTAGCTCGCGCTGCACCTCTTCGCCACAGGAGCGGCGGAACTCCCCGCGAACTTCCGAACCATTGCGGTGCGTGAGTTCAAGGGGAAAACGTCGCCCCATGAAATTCGGCACATTGTTTCCCCTCACGAACGTTCGCTTTTAACGAGAAAACGTCACGAAAAGATGAAGGAGAACCCGAACATCGACACGGCGGTCCTGCCGCAACACATTGCCATCATCATGGACGGCAACGGGCGATGGGCTCAATCCAGAGGATTGAGCAGGGTTCGGGGGCATCGCGAGGGTGCGGAGTCGGTACGGGTAGTGGTGAGGGAATGCCGGCGTCTCGGCATAAAGGTGCTCACCCTCTACTCCTTTTCCACCGAAAACTGGCAGCGGCCGAAAAGGGAAGTGGACGCCCTGATGAAGCTCCTTTCCCGCTTTCTCAAGGGAGAAAGGCGGGAGATGATGGAGCGAAACATCAGGTTCAACGTGCTGGGGGAAATCGAACGTTTCCCGCAGAGCCTGTCCGCTCTTCTCCGGGAAGTCATGTGGGAAACACGGGATAATTGCGAAATGACGCTGAATCTCGCTCTCAGCTACGGGGGGAGAGCGGAGATTACCCGAGCGGTGAAGGCCGTCGCCGAAAAATGTGTCCGCGGGGACCTCGACCCCGAGGCGATTACCGAATCCGTGATTTCCGAACAGCTCTATACCGCTTCACTTCCCGATCCGGAACTCCTCATCCGTACCGGCGGAGAATATCGCGTCAGCAACTTCCTCCTCTGGCAGATCGCCTATACCGAACTGTACGTCACGTCGGATTACTGGCCCGACTTCCGAGAGGAAGAACTCAACGCGGCCATCGCCGATTTCCATAAGCGGGAACGGCGCTTCGGCAAGACAAGCGAACAGCTCCGCAAGGCCGGGAACGAGCATGACGCCTCCTCTCGGGACAAGAAGCGAAACAGTACATAACCATGCATTTGAAACGTTTGCTTACCGCGCTCGTCCTCGCACCCCTCGTCGTAGGACTCCTCCTGTCGGGTTGGACCATTCCCTTTTATCTCCTCCTCATCGCCGTCGCCTGCCTCGCCCAATGGGAATACCTGTCCATGGCGTTTCCGGGGTCTGGATATGCGGAGCTGCGGGTATTCGGCCTCATCCTCGCCGCTTCGGTCGTCGTTTGGCCGATGTTCGCGGGGACTCCCGGAATTGTTTTCGCCGCAGGGCTGTTCGTCCTTTCCTTCTGCTTCTTCGTGATACGGAGCGAACCCGTTGAGAGCGCCTTCACCCGAACGTCCCGGTTTCTCCTGGGATTGGCCTACGCACCGCTTATGATCTCGCTGTTCATCCCCATCTGGAGCGTCGCCGACGCGGGATTGTGGTTGATTCTGGCGCTGGGTACGGTCTTCATGGGCGATACGGGCGCCTTCTACGCCGGCAGGAATTTCGGCCGACGGCCGCTGGCTCCGAAAGTGAGCCCCAAAAAAACCGTCGAGGGTTCCATCGGCTCCATTGTTGCAAGTGAAATTTTTGCGGTGCTCTTCTCCGTTTTTGCGCTGCCCGAGGCATCAACCGTGGGCATTGTGGTGCTGGCGCTGATAATGAACGTGTTGGGGCAGACGGGAGACCTGTTCGAGTCCCTGTTGAAACGGTCGGCCGGGGTAAAGGACTCCGGCACTTTGCTTCCGGGGCACGGCGGAATACTCGACCGCATTGACGGAGTGCTGTTCGCCATCCCGGCCCTCAGTATTTATCTGCACTGTTTTCACCTTCGGTGAAAGAACGGAAGAACAGCATGGAAACCGACAGCCATCTGACGCCCAAGCGTGTCGTGATTCTGGGTTCCACGGGTTCCATCGGCGTGAACGTGTTGGACGTCGTATCCCGCTTTCCTCGCAAGTTCACCGTGGTAGGACTGGGCGCGGGGAAAAACGTGTCCCTGCTGCAGGAACAGATCGAACGTTTTAAACCCCGGCGCGCGTGCGTGCTTCATCATGAAGACGCGGTGAATTTAAAACGGTCCGTCGCGGGAACGGAAATCCTCCACGGCGAGGACGGATATGTCGACTTGGCGCTCACCGACGGTGTCGACATCGTGGTATCCGCCCAGGTGGGCGCGGCGGGACTGAAGCCTACGTATGCTGCGGTACGTGCCGGCCGGACCATCGGGCTGGCCAACAAGGAGACGCTGGTGGTGGCGGGCGAGTTGATGATGAAGGAGGCAGCGCGGACGCATGCCGCCATCCTGCCCATCGACAGCGAACATAGCGCCATCCATCAATCGTTGGCGGGCCATAACCGGAACGACATACAACGAATCATCCTGACGGCGAGCGGCGGGCCGTTCCGAACGACGCCCAGGGAGCAGATGGTGAACATCACCCGTGAGGTGGCGCTGGCGCATCCCACCTGGAACATGGGCGCCAAAATTTCCATCGACTCCTCCACGCTCATGAACAAGGGGCTGGAAGTAATTGAGGCCCGCTGGCTTTTCGCAGTGGACATCGAAACCATCGATGTCCATATTCACCCCCAGAGCATCGTGCATTCCATGGTGGAATACCGGGACGGTTCCATTGTCGCCCAGTTGGGCATCCCGGATATGCGTGTGCCCATTTCGTACGCTCTGGCGTACCCGGAGCGGTTGCCGCTCGAACTTCCGGCGCTCGATCTCTTTTCCGTGGGATCGCTGACGTTCGAAAAGCCGGATTGGGAACGGTTTCCCTGTTTGGGACTGGCCTTTGAAGCAGGCCGTACCGGGGGGACCTTGCCTGCGGTGCTCAATGCTGCCAATGAAATGGCGGTTTCATTCTTTCTGGAGCGAAAAATCGGCTTTCTGGACATCCCAAGGTTCGTTCGGGAGGCCATGGAACGCCATCACGTGGAGCGGGTGGA
This sequence comes from uncultured delta proteobacterium, assembly GCA_963826125.1. GTDB lineage: Bacteria > Desulfobacterota > Desulfarculia > JACQYL01 > CAWGVV01 > CAWGVV01. The sequence goes on from CAWGVV010000002.1 coordinate 2,066,588, forward strand.
GTCGCTGGAACAACTCCTGGCCATCGACCGGGAAACCAGGGACCTACTGAGCCGCATGGTGGAAAAGCAGAGGTAAACCTCACATGCTGTCGCACCTATATACGATATTCGTATCCGTTGTGGTTTTCGGGATTCTCGTCTTCATTCACGAGTCCGGCCACTTTCTGGTCTGCAAGATGACTGGGGTGGGGGTGGACGTCTTCTCCCTCGGCTTTGGACCCCGCCTTATCGGAGTGAAGCGCGGCAGGACCGATTACCGGATATCGGCGGTCCCGCTCGGGGGCTACGTCAAAATGGTCGGGGAAAGCCCCACAGACGAACTGATTGAAGAAGAAAAACCGGTCTCCTTTTCGCACAAGGGAGTCTGGAAGAGGATGGCCATCGTGTTCGCCGGACCCTTGGCCAACGCGGTGTTCACTGTGGTGACGTTTTTCGTCATTTTTCTCGCCGTGGGATTGCCGAGCCTGACGTCGGACATCGGCACCGTTCAGGAGGGATTTCCCGCTGCGGCTGCGGGCGTTAAAGAGGGCGACCGCGTTACCGCCGTCAACGGCGTCCAGGTGACGAAATGGGACGAATTGTCCACCGCCATCCGCAACTCGGCGGGAAAACCGGTCGCTCTGCAAGTGGAACGGGACGGGAAAAAGGTGACGCTGGAAATCACGCCCAAGGTTTCCCGTACCAAGAATCTTTTCGGTGAGGAGGTGGAGGTCCCGATGATCGGGATCGGAGCCTCGAACCATCAGGTGGTGGAAGACCTGGATACCGGACAGGCGTTTTCCCAGGGACTTTCCCAGACGTGGTCCATCATCAGGCTCACGGGACTCTCCGTGGTCAAGCTTGTCGAGCGAAAGGTATCGGTAAGGGAGAGCATGGGCGGCCCCGTCATGATCGCCTACATCACGGGACAGCAGGCGCGCGAAGGATTCACCAACCTGATGTTCTTTATGGCGCTCATCAGCATCAACCTGGCGATCCTGAACCTTCTGCCCATTCCCCCGCTGGACGGCAGCCATCTATTCTTCTTCCTGGTCGAATTCGTCCGCGGCAAGCCCGTCAGCGTGCGCAAACGCGAACTGGCGCAGCAGATCGGCATGGTGCTGCTCATCTCGTTGATGATGCTCATCACCTACAACGACATTCTGCGGTTCTTCTGATGCGGTCATGCTGATTCTCTCAGTGGATACCTCGACGTTCGCCGGAAGCGTCGCCCTGACCCGGGGGGACGAGGTGGTGGCGGAAACCTGCCTGAACGTCCCGCGCACTCACTCCGCACGACTGCTGCCGGCCATCGAAAAGACGCTCGCTGATTGCGAAACCGGGTATGCGCAGCTGGACGGCTTTGCCGTCACCATCGGCCCCGGAAGCTTCACGGGCTTGCGTATCTCCCTTTCGGTGGTGAAAGGGTTGGCCTACGCGGCGCACAAACCGCTGGTGTCCGTTTCCACCCTGGAAGCCTTGGCCCATAATCTGCCGTTCTGCCGGTATCAGGTGTGCCCGCTGCTCGACGCCAAGAAGAAGCAGGTATATTGGGGACTTTATCGCGATTCCGGCGAAGGAATGTTGGCGGAGGTGCTCGGGGATCGGCTTACGGGACCGGAAGAACTGGCCGGACTCATAATCGAACCCACGGTTTTCATCGGGGAGGGCGTGAAAGCGTACGGCCCTTTGCTGCGGGAAATACTTAAATCCGATGCGCTCTTTGCACCTGCGACCTTCCATCCCGTACGGGCATCCAATGTTGGCCGGCTGGCGTACGGCAGGTTGCGCGCGGGAGACGTCGACGACCCGGCAGCCCTTGTTCCCAGGTACCTGCGCCGATCGGACGCGGAAATCGCGCGGGATCGCCTAAGAGATCAATTCGGTTGACAAAACGAACGACCACCTTATAATCAAAACATAATCTTCAAACATATGTTGAACAATTTCCGAACGAGTATGCAGGCCGCAAAGCGGAAACGGAGAATTGAATGGAAGCTTGGGAGATGGAATTGATCGAAAGGTACCAGGACCAGGATGAAGAACTGAAAACATGCGTTGAAGCGCACCTGGCCTTGGAACAGCAGATAGAGGAGCTGAACCAAAAAGTGTACCTGACTCCCGAAGAGGAATATGAGCGGAAACGGCTGCAGAAGCTGAAACTTGCGGGTCGCGACAAGATGGAGCAGATTCTGAGTCGGTACAAAACCGACGATTGAGGCGAAGGTCATGATCGCGGAACGTATTCCTCTGGCGAGGGAAGGGGTTCCTTTCTTCGGAATAACGGCATTTCTGGCCGTCGTCGCCGCATGGTGCGGGACGCCGATTTTGGCTTTGCTATTCGTAATCGCCACGCTGTTTTTTCTCTTTTTCTTCCGCGACCCCGAACGTTCTTTTACAACTCAGCAAGGCGCGGTCATCTCACCGGCGGACGGACGTATCGTTCACGTCGGTCCCGTGGTCGGAGACGGCAGCACGACGGGCGAATGGTTTAAGGTGAGCATCTTCATGAGCCCGTTTGACGTGCACGTGAACCGCATTCCGCTGGATTGCACGGTGATGGGCGTGGAGTACATTCCGGGCCGTTACGTTTCCGCGGACAAGGAGTTGGCGTCGCGGGAAAACGAACGCAACCTGTTGTTCCTCGAATTGGACAACGGGGGGAAGATGGTCCTGACACAGGTCGCCGGATTTCTGGCGCGCCGGATCGTGTGCAGGGCTCGACCGGGCGACCGGTTGAAGCAGGGGGAACGCTTCGGGCTTATCCGGCTGGGTTCCCGTATCGACCTGCTGCTGCCGATGGAGTTTTCGCCGTGGGTACGAATGGGTGATAGAGTGCGCGCCGGCCAGACTACACTGGGGGTTGTGCCATGAGAAGAAGGAAAAAGGCAAAAAAAGAACGCGGGCGCGGCATCTATATCCTGCCCAACCTGATGACCACGGCCAGCATGTTTCTGGGCTTCCTGGCCATCGTGAGTTCCATCGACGGTCGGTTCGAGACGGCGGCCTTGGCCATTCTGGTGGCAGGACTGTTCGACGCGCTGGACGGACGTATCGCCCGTCTCACCAACACAGAAAGCAGTTTCGGCGTGGAGTTGGATTCGCTGGCCGATTTGATTTCGTTCGGCGTAGCGCCCGCGCTGCTCGCCTACCTGTGGGCGCTCAGTCCCTTCGGACGGTTCGGCTGGCTGGCGGCTTTTCTGTACACCGCATGCGGGGCGCTTCGGTTGGCTCGCTTCAACGTCCAGAAGGCAGCCACCGACAGCAGTTTTTTCAAGGGGCTGCCGATTCCTGCCGCCGCTTACATGATCGCTACCACCGTGCTTTTCGCAAATTACATGAACATCGAGGGGCAGGGGCAAATCGCTCTTCTGGTGATGGTCTACGTCCTGTCTTTCCTCATGGTGAGCACGTTCCGGTACATCAGCTTCAAAAATATGGATTTCCTCCGCAGGAAATCCTTCAACACCCTGGTGGCGGCGATCCTGCTCTTTATCGTGGTGGCCGCCAAACCCTACATCATGATGATGGTGATCATGCTCGCCTTCGTGGTGTCGGGCCCCGTGGTCACGTACGTCCAGTTGAGGCAACGCAGGCGGGAAAGAGCGCAGAAATCGATGGCACGGGATGTCAGGATGGAGGAGTCCGTCCCGAAACAGTGACCTGCTGCACTTTCCTCACGAAAATTTAGCGAGTTTTTTCATTCCCGGCTTCCACGGCCCTTTTCATTGGGTCGTGGATTTCTTATAATAAAGGGTGCCTCCTCCTCCCGAGCTGGGGAGGCATTGTCCCGGTTTTGAGCAAGGTGAAGGAGAAAGAGGATGTCCAGGCAGTTCAATGTTGCGGTTGTCGGCGCCACCGGAGCGGTGGGTGAACAGATGGTGCTCTGCCTCGAAGAGCGAAACTTTCCGGTCAAGGAGCTGAGACCCTTGGCGTCCGAACGGTCGGCCGGCAGAACCGTGACCTTCAAGGGTAAGGAATTGACCGTGGCGCGCCTGGACGAGAACTCGTTCAAGGGCATCGAGATCGCGCTCTTCTCGGCCGGGGCGTCGGTGAGTAAGCAGTTCGGCCCCATCGCCGCCGCGGCCGGTGCGGTAGTGGTCGACAATTCGAGCGCCTTCCGCATGGAACCGGACATTCCCCTGGTGGTTCCGGAGGTGAATCCCCACGCCATCGCGCGGTACACCAAGACGGGTATCATCGCCAATCCCAATTGCAGCACGATCCAGATGGTCGTGGCGCTCAAGCCGCTCCACGACGCGGCCCGCATAAAACGGATCGTGGTGTCCACCTACCAGGCGGTTTCGGGAACGGGCCGCAAGGCAATGGAAGAACTGACGGAGCAGACCAAGGCAATCATGAGCTTCCGCGAACCGGAGAATAAGGTGTATCCTTACCGCATCGCCTTTAACGTGCTCCCGCACATCGACGTCTTCCTGGCGAACGGCTACACCAAGGAAGAAATGAAAATGGTGAACGAGACGCGGAAGATCATGGAAGACGATTCCATCAAGGTCACCGCCACCACGGCGCGCGTCCCCGTGTACTACGGCCACTCCGAAGCGGTGAACGTCGAATTTGAGCGGGACATCACCCCCGATGAGGCGCGCGAGATACTTTCCAAGGCCCCGGGCGTGAAGGTGGTGGACGACTTGCTGGCGAACGGGTATCCGTTGGCGATCGATGCGGCGGGGCAGGACGACACCCTGGTGGGGCGCATTCGGCAGGACATTTCGGTCGAGCATGGGCTGGACATGTGGATCGTCGCCGACAACATCAGAAAGGGAGCGGCTACGAACGCCGTCCAGATCGCGGAAATCTTAATAGAGAAGTATCTGTAGGATCTTCTCTCAAAGGAGGGTCGGATGTCCAAATTTGTCGGAATACGTACCGGAGAACGTGAAAGCCCGCTTCGGGAAAATAAACACCTGCCTGCTGAACGGGAAAGCCCTCATAAAGACCGCCAAAAAAAACAACGCCATGATCATGGCCGTCAACATGCGTTGCAAACTGCCGGTTGAAGGGATCGCCCGCGCGTCCATGGCCACCGGTGCTCCGGTCATGTACGAAATCGCCAAATCGGAACTCGGATACACCGAGTTTACGCCCGACACCTTCGTGGACTACATCGTAGAGGTGAACGAGCGCATCGGCAACCGGAACGTGCCCTTCGGCGTTCATGCCGACCACATCACCGTCAAGAAGCTGGAAGAAGTTCCGGCCATCGACGAACTTATCGGCAAGCAATATAAGGCGGGTTTCACGTCGTTCGCCATCGATGCGTCCCACATGGAGAACGAACACAACCTCAAGGCCACCACGGAACTGGGCCGCAAGATCAACGACGCTGGACTCTGCCTGGAAGTGGAGCTTGGGCGAAATCGGCGCCAAGAAGGGCACTTCCGAGGGGTTCACGCGGCCCGAGGAAGCGCGCTGGTTTATCGGATCGTTGGTGGAAAACGGCATTCAGCCCGACCTGCTGGCCATCAACAACGGGAGCATCCACGGTACGTATTTCGGGACCGAGCATGAGGGAATCCAGCTCGATCTGACCAAGCAGATTTACGATAACGTCCAGAAATGGGACGTGGACATCGCCCAGCACGGCATCACGGGCACCAATCCGGAAAAGATACGCGCATTCATCAACTACGGCATCCGTAAGGGCAACGTGGGTACCCTGTGGCAGAACGTCAGTTTCGGCATGGCCATGGATCACCAACTTCAACGCCGTCACCACCCCGCAAAAGGGCTACGTCAAACGCAGCTATCGGGGCATTTCGGACGAGCTGTGGGCCAAGATGTGGAAATGGGCGGAAGAAACGGGCAACATCGGCGGCAACATCAAGAACGCCAACAAGCAGTTCGCGGACGAAATGAACGCCCTGAGTCCGGAAGTAAAACATCGCATCACCGCTCACGCCTACGAGATTGCAGTGATCCTTTTCGAAGCCACCAACTCCATAGGGCTTGCGGACAAGGTGATTGAATACTTCAAATAAGTTTTTCCCAAAGTACCGACAAAAACAAGGGGCCGTCGAACAGACGGCCCCTTGTTTTTGGATTGTTGCTGTATTTCGGGAAGGTACACTGCACAGGAGCGAGCGGGCCGTTCGCGCTCTATTACTTCAGTACGAACGGTCCGGTCGAGAATGAACCCTTGGATGACGGACCGACGGCCCTCGTCATCTCCCCCCCTCGTCAGAGGGTGTCGATAAAAGAGCGTTTCTCCATGATTCGTCATTCCGGCGAAAGCCGGAAACCAGTCTTTTCAGGCACTTCTGGACCCCGGCCTTCGCCGGGGTGACGTTTGGAAAGGCTTTATCGACAATTTAGTAAAAGGGGGCCGGGGGGATTTCCCCGCCTGCAACACGGGGGCGACCAGCAGGTCGCCCCCTACCACGGACAACCATCGGCATCATTGTACCGCTGCAACGGGTAATGCCAACAGGAAAACCCCAGGCCAAGCCTTCAAGCTCTCGAATGTGTGAGATGAGGCGAGGAAATGAAGTCCCCCTTTGAAAAAGGGGGATTGAGGGGGATTTAGGGTGAAAGAGAAGCTTCCCGGGTTGGGCGCCATCACGGATGATTCAATCGTTCGACCCGTTCCGGTCGGAAGTGTTCAGAATGCGGCGGATGAGCCCCGAAACCGACAGCTCGTCCTCGATACGAATCAGCCGTATCCGGCCGCCGTGCAGTTCCACGATCTCTCTCCCCTCCACCTGGTCCTCGGCGTAGTTGGCGCCCTTGGTGAGGACGTCCGGACGCAGCGCTTCCAGGAGACTCTTGAGACCGTCCGGGGGAAACACGGTGACGAAGTCCACCGTGTCAAGCGCGGAGATAATCTTCACCCGTTCGTTTTCAGAAAGCACCGGACGCCCCTGCCCCTTGACTTCCCGCACCGATCGATCGCTGTCCAAAGCCACGATGAGCACGTCCCCCAATGATTTGGACAGCTCCAGAATGCGGATGTGGCCGGCGTGCAGCAGGTCGAAGCAGCCGTTGGTGAAAACGATCTCCTTCCCCTGCTTCTTGAGCGACGAAGCGAGGGTCGCCATTTCCTCGGGGCCGCGGAACTTCCTCAGCCCGGGATACGTCTCGCTCCATACGGCTTCGCGCAGCTCTTCCGCCGATATGGGGGCCGTTCCGACTTTCCCCACCACCACGCCCGCCGCAGTGTTGGCCGTCCGGGCGGCTTCGACGGGGTCCAGGCCCGCGATGAGCCCTAGTCCCGCCACGGCGAGCACCGTATCGCCGGCCCCCGACACGTCGAACACCTCCCTGGTGCGCGCAGGTATGTGGTGCTCTTCCTTGTTCGGACGGAACAACGTCATGCCGTCCTTGCCCCGGGTGACGAGGATCATGCAATCCCCCACCCGTTCCCTCAGCGCCTGCACGGCCCTGCGTATTCCGTCGGTGTCCGTAACGGGCATGTTGACGGCAGCGCCGAGTTCCTTCAGGTTCGGCGTGATCATGGTCGCGCCGCGATATTTTTCGTACGCCACCCCTTTGGGATCCACCACGACCGGTTTGGAATGCGACCGCATCAGGTCGATCAGCTTCGTGGTGAGGTCGGGGGAGAGCGTGCCTTTGCCATAGTCCGAAACGAGCATGCCGTCGAGAACGTCCGCCCGTTCGGCCACGAACGATACGATACGCTCTGCGAAACGGGCGCCGATGTCGCGCACCTCTTCCCGGTCCACCCGCACTATCTGCTGCTGACCCGCGCAGATACGGGTTTTCTGGGTGGTGATCCGCTCGGGATCGTGGAACAGACCGTCGGTATCGACGTTCATTCCCCTGAAGAAGCGGACCATCCGGTCGGCCGCCTCGTCGTCGCCCACGACCCCGGCCACGAAGGTCCGGCTGTTCAGCCCCGCCAGGTTGTTGGCCACGTTCCCGGCGCCCCCCAGTGTCGCGGTTTCCCTTTCCACGCGCACCACCTGAACCGGCGCTTCGGGGGAAATACGTTCCGCCTGGCCCCAGATGTAGCGGTCCAGCATGAAATCGCCGACCACCAGCACTTTTTTCCGGGTGAACTCACGGAGCAGTCGGTCGATTTCCCCATGACGGGAGAACAGGGGCGGGTTTCGGTCCGTTTCAGGGACGTCGGTCATCGGCGGCGATCCTTTCCATTTCCGCTGGAGGAATGATATGGGCTTTTTATTAGAGCTTTTCCCGCTGTTTGTAAAGGAGTGGGGGAGGACGGTGGGGCGGCGTAATTCTGAAAACAGCATGCGGCATTGCTGTAACGAAGTGACACCGAACGTTCAACGCGCACCGGTAAGCGGCCGCTCATCCTGAGTATTTCCCTCGAAACGGTTGAAGTATCTTCAGGATCGAGAGAGAAGAAAGATTCCGGCACCCACCGCACAGATGCCCATCATCTTTGACACGCTCAACATCTCGCCAAAAAACCGTGACCCGACGAAGGTCATGAGAACCATACTCAGCCCTGCAAGGATCGGATAGGCGATCCCCATCTGTACCTTCTGCAACGATTTTGTATAAAAAAGGGTGTTTACGCCGGCGAGGGTCAACCCGACGATAATCAGGACCACTGTTGCCCTCAAACGGCCATGCACCAGCGATGTATACTTCAGGCAAGTGCTTGAGGCCGTGTTGAAGACCGCCGCCAGAAAAAGAAAACCGAAGCTGAGGACCATGGTTTATCTCCATACTAAAGGTACTTAATACCAATAGTATAGTGTAAGCCGCTTGCCATTTCAATACCTTTGGTATTTAATTAAAACGTGGAGGTGGGAAACTCAATGAAAGAGGAAAGGGATATGGAAACAAAGACGCCCCGCATGCGGCGGCCTAAACGGGCCGATGTACGCAGAAGGCTGCTCCGGGCGGCCGAGAGATTGTTTTTTTTGAACGGTTTCGAACGAACGACGCTTGAAGAGATAGCGGAAACCGCGGGCTTCAGCAAAGGCGCCGTGTACTCGAATTTCAAGAACAAGGATGAGCTGTTCTTTACCCTCATGGAAGGTCATATTACGGAACGATTGCAAATTGTGGAAGATTCGGAAGTGAAAGACGGTTCCATGGAGAGCGTTGGTCTGGAGATAGGGAGATTGCTCTCTGCAATAGGTACCAAAGACCGGCAATGGCAGATACTCTTCCTGGAATACTGGCTTCGGGCCGTACGGATGCCTACGGCTCGCGAACGATTCGCCGGCAAACGCGCGGAGGTTCGAGACCAAATAGGTAAGTACCTTGAAGAAAAAGCAAAACTGTTCAATCTGAAACCGCCGATCGGAGGCAAAGAGCTTGCTACCGTGATACTGGCACTTTCCAACGGACTGGGGATTGAAACACTCATTGATCCGGAATCGGTGTCGAACAAGTTATTCGGACAAATACTATTGTACCTTTATCAGGGCATGAACTCCGCAGTGCATACGGCCGTGTCGGAATCATGAATCGAACCTGTAATGGTTTGTCGACCGTCAACGGGCTTTGCCCGGCCGTGAGGCCAAGAGAACGCGGGGGCTTGGGATGATTGAGGGACTATTTCTCTTGTTCGGTTGGTTTTCAGCCCCTTTGATAGAACATGACTCCTCGCATGGGCCTACGAATTGCCAGTTCAAAGCGACCCGCGGGCGGCACGTGTTGTAATCCGGACTCGAATGGGATACGATTACCACTCGCTCCTCCAGGGAAACGGACAATGGGAGCTGATACGGGAAAACGACGCCATGTATTGGTTTGCGCTACAGATAACGAAACAGCTGGGAATCGGTTCCGACGGATGGACCAAAGTGTTCGCCGCCTTGGGGAACCGGTTTTTCCGCAAGAAGTACCTCGATGCCCCTTACGAACAACGCATGCTCTTCCTTCCGTTCTGCCTGCGGGACCGCTCCTGCCCCACCGAAGTCACCCGGGAAGAGGGGCTTATCTGTCCGGAGAGTTGCGGCCGTTGCCGGCTGGGCGAGTGCCTGGGCAGGGCCCGGTCACTCGGGTTCATGGGGGCGTACATCGTACCGAGCAGCAGGATTCTGCGCGGAAGGGACCTTTTGCCGAGCAAGGATTTCATCTGGGCCAAGATCGAGCAGCATGGCCCGGCGGCTGCCCTGGGGGCGGTGTGCAGCAGGGACTTCCGTACCAAATACATGAAAAACACCGGAATCGCCCGGGGCGGAGTGAAGACCCCTTCGCAGAAAACCGTCGTGGTCCCACAGGGACTACTCCTGGCCAACAATAGTTGTGTGAAGAACTCCCTCAACTGGCAGGAACTGGATCGGCTCATGGCGGCGAGGTCGAACGGCGTTTGCCACAAGGAGGCGAGCGGATGGTAAAGGTTCACACGGCTGAAAACCGGTTCGAAGCCGAACAGATCGAGCAGGCCCTGAAGAACGAAGGGATCGTCTGCTGGATCAAAAGCTACATGGACACCGCGTATGACGGCATCTACGCGGCAGGCAAGGGATGGGGCGCCATCTGGGTGGAAGACGAACAGCAGGAGGAAGCGCGGGACATCGTCGCCGAATTCCTCACGCAGTACGTGCCGGAACAGGAGGAAGAGGCCAAAGAGGAAGAGGCAGCCGAGCGGGAAGAAGAAGCCGAACGGGAAGAGGCAGCCGACCGGGACGAAGAGTCGTAGCGGAAAGGGTCTGCCCCGAATGAAAGCCGGAAGAGCCGTGCGCTCCGTCCGGCTTTGCTGTTTTTCCGGCCCGGTTTTCCCGTCCATCCCTGAGGACCGCCGCTATTCCGTCACTTCCCGGCCGAGCATTGTCATTTTGAGCGACAGCGAGAAATCTCACAAGCCGGGTCCGGCTGTGCTCCACGGCAAGTCGTTCGACCAAACCAATCGTCCTTGGAGCATGGGCGCCCCTCGCCCGTGAGCCGAACCGCTCCGCCCGCCGAATGCCGTCACTGTCCGTTCGGAGACATCGAAGCACTTGCGTGCAATCGTGGCAGGAAATTGCCTCAGGGGGGCCGAAGTCGAAGGTCAGAGCTTTTTCTTGAGGTTGATGAAATTGCTGCGATCGAATCCCAGGGATTTGAAGAAGGAGAGAAGGTCGCCGGCGTCCCAGCGGACGACGGAATAAACGTCGGTGATGGTTCTTTCCCGGCAATAGCCGAATGCGTATTCCGCGAGGGAACGTCCGATGCCCTGGCCCATGTGGCTGGGGCTTACCCCGAAGTTGATAATCCAGAAACTTTTCTCGAGACCGAAGTCGCCGGTTTTCACCTCTCCCAGCAGAAATCCCTCGACCCGGCCGTCCAGAAGCGCCACGAACCCCGCCGAACCTGGCCGCTTCAACTGGTGCTCCAGTACCTCGCTTCCCTCCACGGCATTGCTCTGCTTGATCTTTATGCGGGACTGGATGTCCAGCACGGCCGGGAAGTCGGTACGCTCAATGTTTCGGATGAGTAGGTTTTTCAAGGGATCGCCGTTCCTGATCAATTGATTCGGATGATTTTCACCTGCTTGCCGACCCAATCGGGCGGCAGGTAAACTCTTCCGCTGTTGCCGCTCAGTTTCACTTCCTTTTCGACCATCTCTTCCCCGTATACTTCGAAGCGCACTTTGGCGGTCGGGGGAGCGCCGTTGGGCTCGGTTTCCTTCCCCCGCTCCTCATCCCTCACGTCCTGTTTAATGTCCTGCTTCTGGCTGCGCTTGCTTTTCTCAGGGGCCATGACTCATATCCGCGATGATAATTTAACTACTTTTTAGCTACAATGTAATTATTATAGATGCCGATCAAGGTTGTCAATAAAAAACATCCGCTAGAGGTATAGCATGCTTCCTCCCCAGGCAAGCCCTTTCGCCCGATCGGCGGGGACGGGCTCCGGACACCACTTCCGGCGGGGAGTTCGTTCCCATTTGATTTGCTATTTGGTACCCCATCGGGTAAGAATTGTCCACTGTTCACCGGCATTGTTCGAAAGCGACGCGACATGGATCGTAGTGCAAGGGATCGTGGAAACATACTGGATTTCGTCGGCAACACCCCTCTGGTGGAGATCAGACGTCTGAAGCCGAACAAGTCGGTGACCATCATGGCCAAGGTGGAGTCCTGCAACCCCGGCGGCTCGGTGAAAGATCGGGTAGCCCTGGCCATTATCGAACATGCCGAACAAACGGGCGAACTCGTACCGGGAAAGACCATCATCGAGGCCACCAGCGGCAACACCGGGATCGGATTGGCCATGGTGGCGGCGGTGAAAGGCTACCCGATCCTGCTCACAATGGCCGAATCGGCCAGCGAGGAACGCCGCAAGATCCTCAAGGGGTACGGTGCACGGATATTGCTCACCCCCGCCCACCTGGGCACCGACGGCGCCATCGAAGAGGCATACCGGCTGGCGCGTGAGAATCCCGATGCGTATTTTCTGGCGGACCAGTTCAACAACACAATGAGCATCATGGCGCACTATTACGGCACCGGCCTGGAAATATGGGAGCAGACCGGGGGCCGGGTGGACGTCTTCGTCGGCGCGCTGGGGACCTCCGGCACGGTGATGGGGATCAGCAAACGGTTGAAGGAAGAAAACCCCCGGATCCGGATTGTGGCCATGGAACCGTACATGGGACACAAGATTCAGGGACTCAAGAACATGAAGGAGTCCTACAAGCCGGGCATCTTCGATCGCGGGGCGGTGGACGAAGTCATCAACGTGGACGACGACGAAGCCTTCGACATGGCCGGGAGGCTGGCTCGCGAGGAAGGAATCCTGGTGGGGATGAGTTCCGGGGCCGCCATGGCGGCTGCCTACAGGGTGGCGCAGAAAATGGACGGGGGGCTGGTGGTAACCCTGTTCCCCGACGGTGGGGAGCGGTATCTGAGCACGGTGTTGTTCCAGGACCGCAAGACGTCGAACCTCAAGTTCCACAACACCCTGAGCCGGAAAAAGGAAGACTTCATCCCCTTGCGCGAGAACGAGGTGGGGATGTATTCGTGCGGCCCCACGGCCTACCGGTACATTCATCTCGATTACTGCCGCCGGACGGTATTCGCCGATCTGATTCGCAGGTACCTTGAATACAAGGGATTCAAGGTGAACCACGTGATGAACATCACGGACATCGACGACAAGACCATTGCGGGGTCCGAACGGGAAGGGATGGACCTGAAATCCTTCACTCGGAAGTACACGGAGGAATTCCTCAAGGACGTCGACACGCTGAGGGTGAAACGGGCGGACCGTTACCCGCTGGCCGCCGACCACGTGGAAGAGATGGTGGACATCGCTTCACACCTGCAGGACAAGGGGTACGCCTACGAGAAATTCCGCTCCCTCTACTTCGACCTGTCCCGTTTCAAGGAATACGGGTACCTTTCACGGGTGGACCTCAAGAAGATCAAGGTGGGCAAAACCGTCGACCTGGACGAATACGAAAAGGATAATCCGCGGGACTTCACGCTCTTTAAGCGCTCCACGCTGGCCGAACTGAAACGGGGGATTTTCTACAAGACCCCCTGGGGCAACGTGAGGCCCGGATGGCACATCGAATGCTCGGCCATGTCCATGAAGTACCTCGGCGAGCAGTTCGATATCCACACCAGCGGGAGCGAGTTGATCTTCCCGCACCACGAGAATGAAATCGCCATAAGCCAGGCCCTGACCGGGAAAAAACCCGCGCGCTACTGGATGCACTCCGAACCGGTCATGACGGAAGGGGACGGGGAGCAGAAGGCCGCCGGTCCCACCACTACCCTGCGCGACCTGCTGGAACGGGGGTATACGGGAAGGGAAGTCCGTTATTGGCTCATCGGCACCCACTACCGCAAACCGGTACGGTTTTCCGAGGAATCGCTGGAAATGGCCCGCAATTCGCTCCGGCGGGTGGACGAATTCGTCAATGCCGTCTTCTTCGTGGGATCGGGGCCGGGATCGAGGGAAGCGACGCAGTTTTTGTACGATGTGAAACAGCGGTTCTCCGACTCCATGGACGACGACCTCAACGTTTCCGGCGCCCTGGCCGCCATCTTCGAGTTCATACGCAAGGTCAACCCGCTCATCCGGCGGGGGAACTCGGCGGCGAGCAGCGGGACCACATCCTGGAACTATTACGGGAGTTCGATTCGGTGCTGGCGGTGATGGACCTGGAGCAGGCGGAGCGGGACCCCGAAGTGGAGCGGTTGATACGGGAACGGGAAGAAGCACGCCGCGAAAAGCAGTGGGAAGCGGCTGACCGGACCCGGGCGCGGCTGAGGGAAATAGACGTCGAGGTGGTGGACACCTCCTTCGGACCACGCTGGAGAAGGATTTGCAGAAAAGACTGAGGGATTTTCCAGGAGGAAAAGGTTGGACGAAACGAGACTGAGAAGCATCCTCGAAAAAATACAAGACGGCAGTGAATCGGTCGAAAAAGGACTGGAACAACTGAAGGGGTACCCCTTCGAGAACATCGGGTACGCCACGGTGGATCATCACCGGCCGCTCCGGCAGGGCGCTCCCGAGGTGGTGTTCGGCGAAGGGAAAACGACGGAACAGATCGTCGGCATCGTCAAACGCATTACCGCTCAGCAGGACAACGTGCTGATCACCCGCCTCAGTGAAGAAAAGGCCCTGGCGGTCAGGGCGGAAATTCCCGACGCACTCTACCACCCTCTTTCCCGTACCATGACCGTGGAGGTGAAAGAGGTGGTCCGGAGGGGGCGCGGGATGATTCTGGTGATTTGCGCCGGAACCTCCGATCTTCCCGTGGCGGATGAAGCGGTCGTGACGGCCGGTTTTCTGGGTAACGACGTGAAGCTGCTGGCCGACATGGGCGTTTCGGGCGTGCACCGTATTCTCGCCCACCGAGACCTGTTCGAGCAGGCCACGGTGTTTATCGTAGTGGCGGGCATGGAAGGGGCGCTCCCGAGCGTGGTGGGGGGACTCGTGCGCAGGCCGGTCATCGCGGTGCCCACCAGCATCGGCTACGGAGCGAGCTTCAACGGCCTGGCGGCGCTCCTGGGCATGCTCAACTCGTGCGCTTCGAACGTGACCGTGGTGAACATCGACAACGGGTTCGGTGCGGGGTACGTGGCCGGTCTCATCAACTCCCGCGATTGAACGAAGGTTTCACCTGAGCAGGAGATGGGCCGCGTAGGGGATTGCGGCGAAAATGATGTGCGCGAGGAAAACGATTTTCATAAACGAGAAAAAGGAGAGCGTGCACTCTTCGCCGCATACCAGCCCCACGCCGCCGCCGCCGCCCACAATGACGTTCACCGGCAGAAGCATGGTGAGGAAGACGATGGTCTGTTCGTTGAACCGGAATCCGATGGGAATGCGGCGCAGCGCGGAATAGATTTTCGATCCCACGCGATCTTCTTCGAAGTAGTGGCGAATGATGCGGAAGATGTCCACGTTTTCGTCCTGGGGCCACCACTCCTTCCGGTGGAGCCGCCTGGCGATTTCCCGTTTGAAAATTTTCATGATGAAGGGGAAACGGCGACCTATAATGAAGTTCGTGCCGAACGAGAGCAGGCTGCCGAGCATGAAATACAACACGCCCTTGAGGCCTGTTACGCCGACGATAACCCATCCCAGGCCGCCGGGGATGTACGGTATGGACAGGCAGACGGAATAGACGAGGGTGGCCTTCAGCAGGACCCCTTGGTCCTCCCGCAGGAGACGGATGAGGTATCGGAGTTTCTCGTTCAGTGAGGCGCCGGGATAATCACGAACAAGCCAATAGAGAAACGCGAAAAGTAATCCGTAAACAATGCCCAGGACAAGAAGGTTGCGGTATTTCATGGTTTCCCGTTGATAAATTGACGAAGACCGAAAACCATCATCTACCGTTTCGCGGAAGAAAAATAAAGTGAAAATCGCGGTCCGCTTTCATTCTTTGTCGACTTGGGCAAAAGCAACCCGCGAGTTCGTGTGAACGATGCAACTATTGCCGAGTGGGAGGTAGTTTTTGCACCATGTCCGGCGGGTACTGAAGAGGGCTTCCAAAACAGTACCCCGGCTCGCGCCGGGGTAC
This sequence comes from uncultured delta proteobacterium, assembly GCA_963826125.1. Classification (GTDB taxonomy): domain Bacteria; phylum Desulfobacterota; class Desulfarculia; order JACQYL01; family CAWGVV01; genus CAWGVV01. The sequence goes on from CAWGVV010000002.1 coordinate 2,082,501, forward strand.
GGAAAACGTCACGGAGGGAATTTTCGGCACCCGGCTAGAGGTAATCGCCTCGGTTGAACTTCATGGCTTCCACCTTCATGAGTACGGCCACGTCGTTGACGACCGATTTCGCCTCGTCGCCTTCGCCCATGGTGGACATCATGGCGGTCAGATTATCCGCCTCCTTGTCCATGGCCTGAACGAGCGGTGAAATGTCGTTAAGGGTGGCCGAGGGATCCTGGAGCTTCTCCTGATAGCTCTGCACCAGGTCCAACGCGGATTCCGCCTCGTCGAGCGCCTGATTGCCGGTCGAAGAGGTAACCGAGGAAACGGGGTTCAGTCCGAACGTGGGGTCGATCATCTGCGAACGGAAAACGGCCGAAGCACTTGTTTTCGACTGTGTTTCGGAAGCTTTGTTGTCCAAGCTCCGCTTGAGAATCTGGTCGAAGGGGGTGGTTGCCTTCTCCTGCGATTTCCGTAGCGTGATTTCCTGCTGCTGAGCAATGATTGACGGGTCGGTAATCTTCATGGCCAATCCCTCACTTTGAATTCTTCCTGCGGGGAAGATATAATAAACAATTACATAGTTTCAAGTTCAGCATGGGCATTCTCTCACTGAAACTTACCTGCAACGACCGGGATGCTTGCAGCGGCCGGTCTCCGGAGATACGGAAAATGGAAGAAAAGATGAAAAACCTGCGCACCATCGTACACCAGTTGTCCAACGATTTTTCCGGGGTTAAGGCTCTGGTCGACCTTCACGCCATGGGCTTGAAGCCCGAACTAGACATGAAGCGCATTAAAGAAGGCCTCGACAGAGTCAATGAATCCCTTTCCAAGTTGAAAGATACCCTCCGATCGGAGTAGCGGCCTTCCATCCGCCGCTGCGTCTTTCCATCGATCCTCGGGTTCTCGATAAGAACGCATTCCCCTTTGTTCCCGGCGGGTTTTCCCTTCGCTTCGGAAGCGCCGCAACCCGTCGTTGGACGTGATGAAACGAAGGAGGGGAAAAGTTTGCCCGTCGGGCCCATAAGAAGCAAGATGCATGCCCACTGCAAGCGGGGACCCTCGGTCGGAGAACAAGGAGGGAAAGCGGTCGGGAATGGTGACGCGGACCTCCCGGGTCGTCGCCCCGGCGGAAACCGGAGTCCCGAAGGGTCTGAAATTACCGGATTACGGTTTTTCGCCGGATTCTAGGAATGAGTGCCGGGGTACGTTGGGCAACACTCCGGAGGCCGAAGCACTCTGTCGTGTGTCGCCGGGAGGAGATCAGAGGAGGCGGATCACTTCCTGCGCGATTTTTTCCAGACCCACCACCTTGTCGGCGGCGCCCAGTTTGATGGCTTCCTTGGGCATGCCGAACACGACGCTGGAAGCTTCGTCCTGAGCGATGGTCCGGGCTCCGGCCTGCTTCATTTCCAGGAGCCCCTGGGCTCCGTCGGAACCCATGCCGGTCATCAGCACTCCCACCGCATTGGCTCCGGCGTACTTTGACACGGCCCTGAAGAGCACGTCCACGGCCGGGCGCTGGTGATGGACCCGGGGACCGGTTTTCACCTCCACATAATACCTGGCGCCGCTTCTCTTCAGAAGCATGTGAAAGTTGCCCGGAGCAAGGAGCGCACGGCCCGGCCGCACCGTGTCATTGTCCTCTGCTTCCTTGACCTCGATTTTGCAAATGCCGTTCAACCGTTCCGCGAAGGCGGTGGTGAATTTCGGAGGCATGTGCTGCACGATGACGATGCCGGGAACGTTGGCCGGCATTTCCATGAGCACTCGCTTGAGGGCCTCCGTTCCGCCGGTGGAAGCTCCGAGGGCGATCACCTTGTTGGTAGTTTCGGTCATGGCGGCCGAATAGCGCAAGGTTTCGGGAGGTGGTCCGTTCTGGACGGCGGGGGCGGCAGTCACCTTGGCCCGGGACGCGGCCCGCACCTTATCGGCCAGTTGTTCCGCCATCTCGGCCACGGAAAAAGACGATCCCGGCTTGGACAGCACTTCCACGGCACCGGCCTGGAGCGCCTCCATGGCCGTCTGACTGCCGCGCTGCGTCAGGGAACTCAGGATGATCACCGGGAGCGGGAAATATTTCATCAGCTTCCGGAGAAACGTGATGCCGTCCATGCGTGGCATTTCCACGTCGAGAGTTATCACGTCGGGCCGCAGCTGAACGATCATATCCCTTGCGACGAACGGATCGGGAGCGGAACCCACCACCTGGATATCAGGATATTTTGAGAGTTCCTGCGTAACGATTTTGCGGACAACCGCTGAGTCGTCCACTACCAGTACCTTGATCACCCCAATTTCTCCCAAACGATTGTCGTGCGTTCACCCTACTTTTTCCGGTAAATGCTCGGACCGAGGTATGCGAAATCGTGACGGACGCCCAGCAGGCTCTCGGAATGGCCCACGAAGAAGAATCCTCCGGGGCGGATTACCTGGTGAAACTTTTTCGCCAAAGCCTCCTGCGTGGGGCGATCGAAATAGATCATTACGTTTCGACAGAAAATTACGTCGAAAGGCCCTTTTACCGGAAACGGCTCCATGAGGTTGAGTCGGCCGAAATGGATTCTCTGCTTCAGCTCGGGTCTGACCTGATAAAAGCCCGACTTCTCCTTGGACCCCTTCTGAAAATACTTCTTTTGGTAATCGACGGGAACTCCGCGCATCCGGTCGCTGCCGTACAACCCCTGGGCGCCGATGGAAAGCACCTTGGTCGAAAGATCCGTGGCCAGGATTTTCCAGTCGGTGATGGAGGAATCGATGTGTTCGCTCACCACCATGGCCAGCGTGTACGGTTCTTCGCCCGTCGAGCAGCCGGCGCTCCAGATTCTCACCCGCCGGAGGCCGTTGCTGTTGATCTCGGGCATCACTTCGTTCTGCAGGTAATCGAAATGCTTCGATTCCCTGAAAAAATAGGTGAGGTTGGTGGAGATGACGTTCAGGAGGTTGACCATTTCCGTGCCGGAGCTGTCGCTCTTCACGAGTTCAAAGTACTCCTTGAATTCCGAGAGCCCCCTCAAACGGACCTGCTTGCCCACCCGGGCCTTGACCATCTCCCTCTTGCCGTCGTGCAGTTTTATCCCGCAGGCGGAGTAGATGAAATCGCTGAATTGTCGAAATTCCTGATCGCTTATTTCCATAAGGGAATCGGCTGCCTTGTTACATTCCGGGCATTGCAGCCTCGGCCTCCGCTATCAGGACCCCAGTCGCGGCGTCCGCGCACTGAACATCGTCGTCCGTTTCAGGTTGCGATTCTTCCTGTTGGTACGCCATAGAGCCGGTTTCGAAGTAGAGTTCCAACATTCCCTTTACGTCCAGAATCAAGCCCACCCGGCCGTCTCCCAGAATGGCGCCGCCGCTGAAGGCCTTCGTGTCCTTGAGCTTTCCCCCCAGGCTCTTGATGACCACTTCCTGTTTGCCCACCAGTTTGTCGATGAGCAGTCCGAACTCCTGGTCCTCGTGTTCGAGCACCACCACGATGCCCTGGCTGGGCCTGAAGGCGGACGGCTTGATGTCCAGAATGTGATGCAGCCGGACCAGGGGGAGAATGCGCCCCCGAATTTTTATTACTTCACCCTTGCCGGTGACCGTGAAAAGGTCCTTCTCGTTGGGCTGGATGGATTCCTTGACGGCCATGGTCGGAATGATGTAGCGCTCCCGTCCCACCGTCACGAGAATCCCGTCGATGATGGCCAGGGTCAGCGGGAGCTTGATGGTGAAGATCGTTCCCTGTCCCGGCCTGGAATCGATTTCCACGCTTCCCCGGATCTTGTCGATGAATTTCTTCACCACGTCCATGCCCACGCCCCGGCCGGATATGTCGGTGACTTTGTCCGCGGTCGAAAAGCCGGGCAGGAAGATAAAGTTGTACACGTCCCGGTCGGTATAAGACTCGTTGGCGTTGATGATTTTCTTTTCCAGGGCCTTGCTGTAGATCTTTTCCCGATTCAGCCCGCGCCCGTCGTCACGGATTTCAATGAGCAGATGCCCGCCCTGATGGTATGCCCGCAGGGTAATCGTGCCCTTGGGGTCCTTGCCCGCCGCGGTCCGTTCATCCGGTGGTTCCAGACCGTGGTCCGCGGAATTTCTGATCATGTGCACCAGCGGATCGTAGATTTCGTCCACCATGTGGCGATCGATTTCGGTTTCCTCCCCGCTCATCACCAGGTTGACCCCTTTTCCCGATTTTTGGGCAAGGTCGCGGACCAACCGAACCATCTTCTGGAACGTCTGCCGGATGGGCACCATACGCATGCTCATGGCCGTTTTCTGGAGTTCCGAAGTGATTCGATGCATCTGCGAGAAGTCCTTGAAAAGCTTCTGATCGTTGATGGCCTGAATGAGCGGGTTCTGGAACACGAGCGATTCCGCGATCACCAGTTCGCCGACCAGGTCCACTACGTTGTCGAGCTTCGATGTGGAAACCCTTACGTTGGATGCCTTGTCCTGGGAGGAACTGCTCTGCCGGTTCAACGCCTCGTTCACGTCGGCGTCGCCGATTTTTCCGGACCGCACCAGGATGTCGCCGATCTTTTCCCCCGCCCCGGTCTGCTTTTGCTGGGCCAGCGCTTCGTTCACGTCGTCGGCCGACACCTTACCCATATCGACCAGGATGTCACCCAACGGTTCGGCTTTCGTTCCCTGGGACGTATCGTCGCCGTTTCCTTTGCTGAGTATCGAAGCCGTTTGCCGGATGATCGATTCCACATCGTAGGTCGGCTCTTCCAACACTCCGCCGTCCAGCGAAGCCTTTACCTCTCCCAGCATGGATTTCATGAAATCCATGGCCTTGAAGATGAAATCGATGATGGCATGGGTGAACTGCAACCGACCGTTGCGGAGTTCGTCGAGCAGATTTTCCAGCTCGTGGGCGAAATGGTTCATGCGCTTGAGGTTGAGGAAACCGGACACGCCCTTGGCCGTATGGAAAAAACGGAAAATGGCGTTGATGAATTCCTTGTTTCCCGGATCTTCCTCGAGTTCCACGAGGGTGGTTTCCGCTTCGTCGAAATTGCCGAGCGTTTCCGCAATGAACTCGTAGCAGGTTTCCGCATCGACGATGACGTTCACTTCCTGCGTCGACTCCCGGGCTTTGGCTTCGGCCGCTTTCTGCGCCTCCTCACTTATCGCTTCGGGTTCCTGCTTGCCCACGGATACGGAAACACCCAGGGAAGAGAGTTTTTGAAAGTAAGGATTCAGGATGTTTTCCAGTCCGGCCTCGCCGGTTTCTCCCTTGGCGTGCTCCTGGAGGAGGGCCACCCCTTCCAGAATGCAATCCATCAGGCCCCGCGGATCATCGCTCTGGGACATGATGAGCGTTTCGATCCCCTGGTTCAATCCCGCGACCACCGAAACCAGCGGTGAAGGCAGTCCTTCCGAATCCCCCACCCTCTCCAGTTCGGACAGCAGTTCGCCCAGACCGCCCACGTCGTCGGGCTCCGTACTCATCGTCTTGAATGCCAAGTCTTCGATGATTTTCAGGGCTTCTTCGTAGGACACATCAGCCATGCCGTTCCCTCTTTCTTGCTATCCGTGCCGGGGTGGTCGTCGGCTCGGAACCGATACGCGCCGTCCCCGTCTGTTGGTTGCTATCGTCAAACTATGGAAGATATCGGCAGTCTGACTCAAAACTTGATACATACACGTGCGCGTTCCGCCCGGGACGATGAAAAACGATATTCCCAATGCGGGCGAGGGCATGAATTTTACGGGCAGGTGACGATTCCCATGTCGAACAGATAGGGGAATAGGTCGTTCTGCTGCATACGAATGACGGCTTCAAGCAGAGAATCGTCAAAACCGGCCTCCTTGAGCCGGATGAGGTCCTTGGTGGAGATTTCCTTTATCTGATCCACGTGCGTTCCGTATTTGCGTACTTCCTTGTGGGGCGAGGCCGGGGTGGCCAGCGCCCGGATGACGGAGTCGGAAACGCCCGCCTTTTTCATGCGAACAACCTCCGGCACGCTGATCGAGCCGGTGAGGTCGGACTGTTCCCTGATGATGAGCTCGATCGTCTGATCTTCCACCCCGGCCTTCTTGAGTTCGATGATATCGCCGGGGGAAAGGCACCATGACTCCGGGGGAAGGGCAACGGCGATCACCGCCGCGGCAGCCGCGAGGAACGGGAGAAAACGCAAGACATTACGCATATGGTCTCCGTTGGTGCTTCAAAGGTTGCCGGTTTGCATTGCAGACAACGTGCCAGGAAAACACTTTGGCGGCACCCGGTGTCCGGCGGCTCCGCGGGCGGAAAATTACGGGCTGTGCATTCGCACGGCGCGTACACCTTATAATAGAAAGGGCAATTGGGATTGCGTGGTCGAGCGGGTGTTCCGTAAGCCCTGAGGGCTCTTCAGGACGACTTCAGGGGACGAGCACGGTGAGGGAAGAGTCGGAAACGTTCATCGTTTCCCATCGCTCCTGTTCCAGTTGGTCATGGGCCAGACGCAGGAATGCATCCACCACGGCCGGATCGAACTGGGTCCCTCGAAAGCGGTTGATTTCCTCGAGTGCTTCTCCGATTTCCTTTCCCGGACGATAGGGGCGGTTGGAAACCATCGCATCGAACGCGTCCGCCACCGTGATGATTCGGGCCAGGAACGGAATTTCCTGTCCTTTCAATCCGTCGGGGTATCCCTTGCCGTCCCAACGTTCGTGGTGGTGCCGGATGATGGCCGCCTCCTCGCTGAAGAGCTTCAGCGGGCGCACGATGGATTCCCCGATCTCGGGGTGCTTCCGGATTTGCAGCCATTCCTCGTCGGTGAGAGGTGCTTTCTTGGCCAATACCACGTCGCTCACCCCTATCTTCCCCAGGTCGTGCAGCAAACCGGCGAATTCCAGGGATTCAAGTTCCTGGTCGCTGCATCCCATGGACCCGGCGATCTTCTTCGCCATCTGAGTCACACGATAGGAATGTCGCTGCGTGTAGGGGTCCTTGGCTTCCACCGAGGCCACCAGGGACTGAAGCGTACTCACCACGTGCATGTACAAGGTATGGTACAGGATTGAGTTCTCCAGGGTGAGCGTCACCTTGTGGCTCAAGTCCACCAGCACCAGTTCGTCGTCCCTGGTGAACTTTTCCCCCCCCGCGTCCCGCGAAACCAGAATGCCCCCGAACAGTTCCCGTTTTACGATGAGCGGAACGAGGAGAAAACGCGAAAGCAGATGCGTCGCGGATCCGAGGAACACCACGAGTTTCAGGTCGCGGCCCCCCTCCACCAGTTGTCTGGTCTGCAGCAGGGCGTCCAGTGCCCGCCCTTCGACGTAGGTTTCTTCCGGCCGAATGGACTCGACGTCCGCCGCCTTGATTTCCTTGACGAAGAACTCGCTGGATTCGCTGTCCTTGAACAGCAGGTAGGAATTCTGAGCCTGCGTCACTTCCGCCGCGACTTCCACCACCCTCCGGAAGAGCGTTTCCTCGTCCGTTATGTGGGAAATGGACTCGCTGATGTGGTAGAGCTTGGAAAGTTCGTGTACCTTGCGGTCGAGTTTGGTATCGACTGCGTCGGTCTTGGACGGTTGTTCGGATTGCTCCGGCGGCTGCTTCACTACCTGCAAAACCGGCCGGTGGATGAATTTTTCCAGAATCAGGTCGATTTGCTTGAATTTGAAGGGCTTGGTGATGTAGTCGGAAGCCCCCTTACGGATTGCCTGGATGGCGTTTTCCATGGTAGGGAAGCCGGTGATCAGTATGAAGGGCGTGTCGGGGCTGATTTCTTTTGCACGGCCGAGGAATTCGAGGCCGTCGAGCCCGGGCATGTTGATGTCGCTGATGATCAGGTCGAAGCGGTTCCCGTCGAGCGCATCGACGGCTTTCAGCCCGTCGTCCACCAAAGTGATGGAATGGCCCTTGGCGCTCAGGTAAGCTTGAAGCACTTCCCGTATGTCGGGGGAGTCCTCGGCTATAAGAATGTTACCATGCGGCATCGGATTCCACGCATTCGCCAGCCTAACCGTAAGAAGGTCCGTTATTCGGATGGGCTCGGGTGTTTTCGGGTGATGTGCGCCATGTTTTCAAGGGCCAGCTGTTCGAGACGTTTCCTCCGTTGCGTGGTCATGGACGATTGCAGCGTGTCTGCAAATGACGGTCCCTTGTCGGATTCCTGAATGGAGGTTCCCCGTCCCGATTTTGCATGCTGGGAGTAGGCGCGCAGGATATTCTCAATGGTAGTCTGAGAGACGGGCACTGAACTCCTCCTTTCCTTCGTGTCTGTGAGAACTCATCGGAAACTCTCGGGAGAACTTTACCGTTTTTTTTGCAGGGGATTTCCGGGAGCGGGAAAACGAAAGATTCGCATTCCGCGCGGCGCTGCTGTCCGTCAGTGGGAGCGGGGTATCGGCACGTGGTTTGCATATTTTCGAGGCGCCTCTTGTCGTATGCACTCAAGATATTCATCCGTACCGCCGATACAGAGATAAGAAGGGGATGAAAGGCGGATGACGGGCAATGATTCGCGCACTCGAGATGCAGTCTGTGGTGGCCCAATCCACTGCGGTGGAGAAGGTAGGCCAAGCCCAATTGCAGAACCAGGAGACGAATTCACGACACCTCGCGCTGTTGTCGGAGGAAATGAGACTGCAGCAGAAGTCGCTCGTGAACGACGCCAACGGGTCGGGTACGGTGAAGAACGAGATTGATAAGGATGCCAACCATTCCCAGAAAAAGAAACAGGACAGGCGGAACAGCGAGGAAAAGGAATCGCAGGCCGATAGCCGGCCGTCGACCGGGGGGCTCATCGACATCACGGTGTGACGGCTCATGACGCTGTATCCGTACATCATGCCCATCCAGGCGGTGATCGACCTGGCGTTGATCCTCATTATCGTCTATCTCCTCTTTTTCCGGAGGAAACAGGACGAAAAGCGGTTGCGCACCTACATGGACTCCCTGCGTAAGGCCATACGGGAGTCGGACCATGCCACGGCGGAGTTTCGGGACGCCCTGGGCAGGGACATGGAGAGTTTCAAAAATCTCGTGGCGCTCCAGGACGAGAAACGGGCGCAGATTCGGGAACTCATAAAGAAGTCGAACGAGGCGGCGGTCCGGCTGGGTTCGGAACTCCGGGAATCGGAAATCCGGAAAACGCAGATGGTCCGCAGCGTCGCAACCGAAACCGTGGTCGGTGCCCAACGGACGTCCCCGGAGCAATACCGGCAGGTAATCGAACTCTCCTCCCGGGGCTTTTCCGCGGATGAGATCGGCAGGGCCACCGGCCTTTCACCTCAGGAAATACAGTTGGTGTTGGATATCCGCAAATGACCGAAATCGTTGTAGTCGCGGCTTCACGGGACCGCCCGGTCAAGGAGTTCGAGGCGGGGGTTTCCCGTCATCCGCACTCTTCCGCAGAAAATCAGACCGTCCGTTCCACCGATCAAGCTGCTCCCCAAATGAAGGCCGGGGACCTGATCGAAGGGATCGTGCGCAAAATACTCAGCCAGAACAAAGCCCTCGTCTCGGTTCTCGACCGTGACGTGGCGCTCGTTTTTTCCGAACCCCGGGCCGAAGGCGCCAAAATCGAATTCATGGTGGTGCGCGTCGGCGCGCAGATCGAGCTGATGCTGAGCGATGAGGAGGGTTCCCGCCTCTACCTTCCCAACAAGGTAGCGAACGCGGCCATGAAAGACCTGGCGACCGTTACCGAACAACTTCAGCCGGCGGGGGACAGGGCGGGCGGAACGGCTCGGCCGGGGGTATCGGCCGTCAACGGATACGACCCTTCCCAACGATCGGAATCCCTGCTTCGCGAACCGTCGATTCCCGGCCAGGGTTTGCAGCAGCAGTACGCGTTCAAAGCTGCGGATGCCATGCTCATGCGGACACAGGTTGCATCCTCCGGCCCCTTGCGGCTGACCGAAGGGGAAGTGGTGCAGGGCACGCTCCTCGACCCCGGGCCGATGCGAGAGGCGATGGCGGAAATCGGGGGGAAAAAGTTTTCCGTCCTGCTGACGGGAGCATCGGCCGGCCAACTCTTTTCCGAGGCGGAGGCAGCCATCCTCAAGACTGCACAGACGTTCACCGTTGTCCGCACCGAACCCGCGCTCCTGCTGGCCCCGTCCAAGGAAGGCGGAAATCCGCCGTTCACGGCGGCGCGGAACGGGCTGCCCGGCGAGACGGCCGAACAACGGCCCCTTCTGGCGGGCGACAAGGTTTCGGCCAGGATCGTGGAACCGGGGATTTTCAAGGGCGCCGTGGTGGACCTCGGCGGACGGCTGGTCAAGGTGAACCTGAGTGGAGAAGGGAGCACCGGCCGGGAGTATCTTTTCCGGGTCGTCTCCACGGGACCCGTTCCCGAAATGTCGATCATCGGGCGCGCGGTCCCGGCCACGGTTCCGGCGTCCACCGCGGCAAGAACGGAGCTGATGTCCGGCTTCGACAAAGCTTCGCCCCGACAGCCCCTGGGGGATGCCTGGAAGCAGCTCGCGGACGCGCTGAAGGAGGCGCTGGGAAATACCGATCCGGATTCGCCCCTTCGTCCCAAGCTGACGGCGCTCGCGGGAATTTTGCGACAATCCGTCTATTCCGGTCCGGATGAAGCCCGGCCGGATTTCTTCCGCAACTTTTTGGTGAGGACGGGCCAGACGCTTGAGCCTGCGCTGGCGCGGATGCTGGAACAGGGGGGGCAGCACCCCGTAAAGAACGGTCCCGATCCGGAGAACGTACGGAGCCTCGTACAGGACATCGTCCATACCGCGGGCAATGCCGATTCCGGGGCCGCCAAAAGCACCGATCTGCAACACCTCACGGCCGCCGCCGGAGCGTTCAGGGACTCGGTGGAGTCGGGGCAGGTCGCGAACAGCTCCGCCTTTCACGGCGAGAACACGCTCTTTTTCCATATCCCCTTCGGGCTGCACAATCATGTGTCCACCGGGTACCTTTCACTGAAACTCCCCGCACGGAAGCAGGAGGGGAAGGGCGGCGACGGCGAGTTCCTGGTGGTGTTTTTCCTGGACCTCACCAACCTGGGCGGATTGAGGGTCGACGCCGCGATCGGCAAAAACGAGCGAATCAGGATCAACGTCATGACGGAGGACAAGGAAGTGCTGCCGTTCGTCAACAAACACCTGCCGGAACTCGGGGAACGGCTGGAGGCGCTCGGTTTCGGCATCGAATACATGAATGCCGTTTCCGCTCCGCGCTCCAAACTTGAGGAGGTCTGCCAGGAAGAGCTGCGGGCCGGAATGCTCCAGACGCGGATAAACGTGGTGGCGTAATGAACGAAGGCGCGAAAAAATCGCTGCGCACCGCCGTCGCCCTGCGCTATCAGGCGCAGAACGACCGTGCCCCTCGCGTAACGGCCAAGGGGAAGGGCGGCATCGCCGATCGCATTATCCAGCTGGCCATGGAGCACGACATCCCCATCAAGAACGACCCCGACCTCGTGCAGGTGCTGCATGCGCTCGACCTCGAATCGGAAATCCCCGCCGCCCTGTTCACCGTGGTCGCCGAAATTTTCGCCTTTGTCTACTCTCTGAACAAACAGTACGAAACCCATCAATCGGCGGGTTGAACCGCCCTCCCGTCCGGTATTTTCTGCCCCCCCGGGGCATGTTTTTCCTCCCCCAGCATCTTTTCGCTGCAAATCGTGAAGCGGCGGAATTAGGCCTCTCCCCCGGTTTCCCCCTCTCCGGACCCCTGGCATATTCCTTGCTTCGTTGAGGAGGCAAAGGAGACGAGGGAGCAACATGGACCGGGGAATCAGTTCGCTTATATCGGGGATGATCAGCGAAGAGCGCAAGATGGATGCGCTCACCAATAATCTGGCCAACGTGAGCACCACCGGATTCAAGCGGCAGGAAAGCGTCAGCACGGATTTCTCGGTGTTCATGAAAAATGCCTCCGCCACGACCGCCACGAACGAAGCGGCGCGCAACGCTCTCATGCTGGCCAATCGCCTCTCCAATCAGGGACAGAACGGCACCAATACCATCCTCACGACCGACATGGAAGCCGGGCCGCTCTATCACACGGGCAACGTCCTGGACTTGGCCATCGATGGCAAGGGATTCTTCGTCGTGGAAACGCCCGACGGCATCAGGTACACCCGCAACGGCCAGTTCATGTTCAACGCCCAGCAGCAGGTGGTCACCAGAGAGGGCTATCCGGTCCTGAGCGATGGCGGTCCCATACAGTTCGACGACCGCGAAGACAACAACATGCTCAAGGAACTGAAGATCGATCAGGAAGGAAACATTTTTGACGGCAGTCAAAATATAGGCAAACTCCGCATCGCTCGCGCGGACGACGCCATGTCGGTGGTCCAGACCGGCGACTGTCTGTTTATGAGCGCCGATGGGAAAGAACTTCCCGACGCGCAGAACGGATTCACCGTCGAACAGGGGTACACCGAGAGTTCCAACGTATCGGCGGTGAGTGAGATGGTCAAAATGATCGAGGTTTCCCGAAACTTCGAGACCTATCAGAAGATTTTTCAGATTCACGATCAGCTTCTGGGCAGACTCATCGACCAGAACATAAAGTCGTGATCGAGCAAAAGGAGCACGTGCTATGCAAAGGAGTTTATGGACGGCCGCAACGGGCATGCAGGCGCAGCAGCTCAATGTGGATATCACCTCCAACAACCTGGCCAACGTCAACACCACGGGCTTCAAGAAGAGCAGGGCGGATTTCCACGATCTGATGTACCAGACGCTGCAGGCTCCGGGTACGTCGTCGTCGTCCGAAACCATGGTGCCCACCGGCATGCAGATCGGGCACGGCGTGAGGACCGCCGCCATCCAGCGGATGTTTATCCCGGGCGATTATCTGCAAACGGGCAACGATCTGGACATCGCGGTGGACGGCAAGGGATTTTTCCAGGTGCTGCTGCCCAACGGAGAAACGGCGTACACGCGCTCGGGGGCGTTCAAGATGGACGCCAACGGCCGCATCGTGAATTCCGACGGCTACGTGCTGCTCCCGGAAATGACCGTCCCGCAGAACGCCATCACCGTCAACATCGGAACCGACGGAACCGTCTCGGTCACCGAGCCGGGCAATGCCGCTCCCACGCAGCTCGGTATCCTCGAAACGGCATATTTCCCGAATCCCGCCGGTCTGGACGCCATGGGGCGGACGCTCTATCGGCCCACCCAGGCGAGCGGCGACGCGGTGGTCGGCACCCCCGGACAGGACGGACTGGGCACCCTTACCCAAGGGTTTCTGGAAATGTCCAACGTCAACGTGGTGGATGAAATGGTAGCCCTCATCGTGGGACAGCGGGCCTACGAAGCCAACAGCAAAGCGGTTTCCACCGCTGACCAGATGCTGGGCATCGTCAACGGCCTCAAACGGTAGTTTGGAGGAATGGGTGGTAAAACCGAGCAGGACCTCAACGGCGGCGCGGGCGGGACTCGTATTCGTTCTCTTTCTTCTCCTCACCGTCGTCCCGGCGCAGTCCTCTTCCAAACCTGAATTCACGACGATTCTGATCAAGCCTTCCGCCGTCGTGCACCAGAACGTTGTGCGTCTATGCGACGTGTCTGAAATCACCGGGCCGGACAACGATCTGGTGGTGAAGCTCGGGTCGCTGGCGGTGGGATATGCCCCGGACCTCGGGCGGAAGGACATCGTCGATACCTCCAGCATCAGGAGCAAGCTCGAAAGCCGTATATGGGCCCACGGAGTGGTCCTCGACGGTGCGTCCAGCGTGGAAATCCGGCGGGCGGCCGTGCGCATTCCCGAAGAAAAGATCAAACAGGTGGGCAAGGATTTCGTGGAGCGCAACATGCCCTGGGACCCCGGCAGGGCCGAAGTTATCCCGCTCCGCGCTGAGGAAGTGCTGATCCCGGAAGGCGAGTACGACTTCGAAATCACGCCGCAGCGCAACGAGGAATACCTCGGCGACATGATGCTCCTCGTTTCCGTCCGGTCAAACGGCGAATTGGTGAAGCAGGTATGGTGGAAAGGTGAAGTACGGGTCGAATCGGAAGTGGTGGTGGTGAACCGCTCGCTGGAACGCGGCCACATCATTACCGAAGCGGATATCACCGTACGGAAAGTGACCATGGACCGTACCCATCGGGGCGAGGTCCTGACGGCCCAAGAGGTCATCGGCAAGGAATTGAAACGAAGCGTGAGGCCCGGCCAGGCCATCACTTCCCGCAGCGTGGAAGAGCCCGCGCTCGTCAAACGTGGGGATACCATCACCGTGGTCGCCGAATCGAAGCAGCTCCGCATCAGCACTAAGGCGGTGGCCAGGGAGGACGGATGCAAAGGGGATACGATACGATTGGTGAACGTTTCGTCGAAAAAGGAAATCATGGGGAAAGTGATGGGGGCTTCGCTGGTAAAGGTGGTTTACTGATGAAAAAAAATCGTTTATTAACCGTGATGGTGGTGTGTGTACTGATATCGGCCGGCTGTGCTTCGTCGAAAGGCCCCCGGTCCCGTCCGGAAATGGGGTACATTCCCGAACCGGTGAGCACTCTTCCCCAGAAGCACTACCCGGGGTCCCTCTGGGAGGAGGAGCATTCCAGGGCGCTCCTCTTTGCCGATCGCAAGGCGAGCAAGGTGAACGACATCGTGACGGTCATCATCACGGAGAGCGCTGCGGCCACGGGTTCGACGAGCACCAAAACCGACAGGAACTCCTCCAGTGCGGCTGAGGTCTCGTCGCTGTTCGGACTGCCGGGCAGTCTGGGTATGAGCAATTTCCTGGGCAGCGGAGCGCCCTTTCAACCAAAAGTAGGCGGATCGGCCCAGAACAGCTTCGACGGCTCGGGCGACACCGCTCGTAAGAACACGTTGTCCGCCACCATAACGGCTCGGGTCGTTTCCGTGTTCCCCAACGGAACCATGGGAATCGTCGGGACCAGGGAAGTCACGATCAACAACGAAGCCCAATATATCGTGCTGAAAGGCACTATCCGCCGGGAAGACATTTTGCCCAACAACACCATCCGCTCGGATTCCATCGCGGATGCGACCATTGAGTATTATGGGGAAGGCGTGCTGGCGGACAAGAACAGCCCCGGGTGGCTGGCCCGGGCCGTGGATTGGGCGTGGCCGTTCTGAGAAAAGGTACGCGGCAAGTATTTGCCAGAGAAGGGGGAAGCATTGTGATGGCGCCGTGGAAGTACGTTGCGGTGGCGCTCCTGTGCCTCGCGCTGTTCGCGGGGTGCGGCGGAGGCGGGTCTTCGAACAGCTCGGGAAGCAATGATGGTTACAGTCTGATTCTGGACATCGTGCCGGACCGCATCAATATCGAAGGCGGGGGCAGTGCCGTGGTCCGGGTAAGTCTATTTCTAGACGGCGCGCCTTCCCAAGGAAGTGTCGTTACGCTCACCACAACCTTCGGAAAGCTCGGTGCATCATCCCTTACCACCGGCGCGGACGGCACGGCCGTGACGACCTTGAGTCCCGCCAATACGACAGACGTGGGAAATGCCACCGTGACCGCGACGTTCGGCACCATTATCGTCTACAGCGGTCTCATCGAGTTCTATAACATACTCTAACCGGAATACTCTGACCAGCGGACCTCTGAGGAATCGATTATGAGGAAATATTCTCTTGTGGGCGTCATCGCGGCCGTTTTTCTCCTGATCGCCGGTTGCGGCGGCGGGGGCGGCGGATCGAGCACGATCGACGTCAGTAGCCTGAAGATAGCGCCCTCGCCGGCAGCGGCGTTCGTAGACGACACGATCACCTTTACCGCGTCCGGGGGATCGAGCCCTTATTCATGGACGTCGGGCAACACGGGACTCATCGTCTTCGTCCCGGAACAAAGTTCCTCCAACGGCGCCACTGCCGTATTCAAGGCCATAGGAACGGGAAGCGCCACGGTGTTCGTACTGGACAAGTCCGGGAAAGGCGTCCAGGCCACCGTGACCATCACCCGGCGCACGCCTCGGACGGTACCCCAGACGGCCGCCATGCAGTTCTCGGGAGGGGACACCCCGTCGACGTTGACGCTGCGGGTGTCCGGGGGCTTTCCGCCCTACTCGTGGAGTGTCGACAATCCCTCGGTGGCATTCATCTCCTCGGAATCGGTGAACGTCGATACGGTCACCATCACCGCCCGGGGGATCGGCTCCACTCGGGTCTTCGTGTTCGACGACAGCAACGCCTCGTCCTATTCCACCGTCACCATCACCGCGTCCCATCCGCGCATCAGTCCTTCGCAGGCGGTGATCGGACTGGGCGAATCCCTGGACATGGTCGGTTTCCAGGGGGCGGCCCCCTACGTGTGGGAACTGTCCGACCAGACTTTGGGCAGCCTGAGCGCGGTGACCAGCACCGAGGGGCAAACCGTCACCTTTGATGCCTCCACCACCGAGGAGGGAACCACCTATGTGACCATCACCGACTCGGCCGGGCTCCAGGAACGGGCGCTGGTGGAAGTGAAACGTCTCACCCCGGTGACTCCTTCCATCATTCCGAGCCAGGCGTATCTGCTGGGAGGCCAAACCCTGACCCTGCGGGTGGAGGGAGGAACTCTGCCCTTCGTGTGGACCAACGACTCGCCCGATCTGGGCACGATCGTTCCCACTACCCAACGCACCGCAGATTTCACCGCTTTCGGCACAGCCAGCGGTACCGCGACGGTCACCGCCCAGGACAACACGGGGCATGCGGCCACCGCTTCAGTAATCATCACGCAGTTCCTGGACCTTCTGCCCAGCACCGTCACCGCGTCCCGTGGAGATTCGGTTACCTTCACCATAGCGGGCGGGACGGCGCCCTTCCAGGCATTGCTCAACGTCAGCCAGGGCGGCACGGTTTCCGTTTCCGGAAATCAGGTAACCGTCGCCATTGCGAGCAGCGCATCGGCGTCTTTGCCCTCGTCCCTGGTGTTGCAGGTCATCGACGCCAACGGCGCTATCGCCACGGCCACCATTCAGGTGACCGTGGGGGCGAGTTGAGGCGCCGACGGTGCGACAAGGAGGCAGACAGGTGAGGAACGTGAGCCCCATGCGTTTGTGGTCGATTGTGATGCTGTGCGGGTGGTGTTTGATCACGATGGCGGTTCCGGGCGACGCATTCGGGTCACGCATCAAGGACATCGCCAACATTGAGGGGTTCCGGGCCAACCAGCTCATCGGCTACGGCATTGTAGTGGGGCTGAACGGAACCGGCGACGGGACGCAGGTGGAATTCACCAAGCAGATTCTTTCCAACCTGATGGACCGTCTCGGGGTCACGGTTGACCCCAACGCCGTGAAAGTGAAGAACTCCGCCACCGTGATGGTGACGGCCGAGCTGCCCGCGTTCGCCAAATCGGGTATCAAAATCGATGCGCTGGTGTCTTCTCTGGGGGACGCCAAGAGCCTCCAGGGTGGCACGCTGCTGCTGACTCCGCTGCGGGCCCCCAACCGTGAAATCTATGCGGTGGTGCAAGGGCCGGTTTCCATCGGCGGTTTCTCCGTTTCGGGGCAGGGGGGATCGGTGCAGCAGAACCATCCCACCGCCGGGCTCGTTCCGGGCGGGGCCATTGTGGAACGGGACCTGCCGGCGGGTTTTTCCCGTCGTAACGAGATCGTCGTCAATCTGTATTCCCCGGACTTCACCACCTCCTATCGGGTCGCGGATCAGATAAACTCCTATCTGGGGGAAAAGGCGGCCAAGGCCGTCGATCCGTCGAGCGTCAGCGTGGAAATTCCCGACCGTTACCGCAAAGACCCGGTACGCATGGTGTACGAACTGGAAAACCTCAGCGTCACGCCCGATCAGAAGGCCGTAGTGGTGCTCAACGAACGGACCGGCACCGTGGTGATGGGCCAGAACGTGCGCATTTCCACCGTCGCCGTGGCCCACGGCAATCTGAACATCGAGATCAAGGAAACGCCTCAGGTTTCGCAGCCCGCACCGCTGTCCCAGGGACAAACGACGGTAGTACCTCGCTCGCAGATTTATGTGGAAGAGGAAAAGAACAAACTCCTGCTCATGCCGGAGGGAGTGACCATCGGCGAGGTGGTGAGGGCGCTCAACTCCATCGGGGTTTCCCCCCGCGATCTCATTGCTGTGCTGCAGGCCATCAAGGCTGCCGGCGCCCTGCAGGCCGAGTTGAAGATCATATAAGTCGTTAGGTTTTCCACACCGCAAGGCGGGACCTCCCCCCTTGCGGTGTGCAGTCCCGACCACCCCTTCTCCCAGTCGAAACGTTTCCCGTTGTCCGCGTGCGGAACCAAAAGAGCGACGGCCTGCTTTCCGGGGGGAGGCAAAAACTTCCTTCCGGGAATCTTTTTCCCAGCGGAGAGAATACGAAGGCGGCGGAAAGAGAAAAAAGTCCCTGATTTCGAGTACTCCCGAATCGAAGAAACAGTGGCACCGCAATTGCAAGATAGAAAAGGCAAGAACCGGTGGAAAGGAAGAACGGATCATATGAACGACGTCTCCAGCAACAAACTGTCCGGACACGAACCCGGAGACGGTAGCGCGGAATGAGCCGGGATCTTCTCATCCATTTCAACCCCGACCTTCCGGCGGCAAAAGGCGCCGACGGGAACGGGAAGAAACAGGCCTTGAAAAAGGCATGCCAGGAATTCGAGTCGATTTTCGTCGAGCAACTTCTCAGCGTCATGAGGAAGGCGGTACCCAAGAGCGATTTAATGGGAAATCGAAGCGAAGAGGAAATGTACACTTCTCTGTACGACCAGGAAATTTCCGTAGAGCTTACCAAGCAGAAAGGCTTGGGGCTGGCGGCCATGATGTATGAACAGCTCTCCGAGAGACTGCCGGGCGGATCGGACACGGGCAAGAAGGTAGTCCCCGAACCCGGGAAAGACGTGTCGTCGGCGAACGGTAGTCGGGAAGCGGACGCAGCGCAAAATTCTCTGGCGAAAGTTAAAAAAATCCGCTAAAGTTATTTTCAGCGGATACCGATGAGCCAATCAAAGGGTAAAAAGCGGGAGGCGAGTGAAAATCATGACCATGAAAATCGAAAGCTCCGATCAATCGGCAATGGTCAAGCAGCTTGGTTCGACCCGATCGGGTGGAACCGAGGAAGTGCGCGCGTCCCAGGCGGAATCGGAAAAATCGCGCCAGAGAAACGGAGAAACCGTTCAACTATCCGAACGCGGCAAACTTATGGCCGTTGCCAAGGCTGAATTGGAAAAAATCCCCGACGTCGACCAGAAGAAAGTGGACGCGATCAAAGATCAGATCGCCAACGGGACTTACCAGACAAACAGCAAGGGTATAGCCAATAGGATTATCCAGGAGGCTATGTTCACTTCCATTGTCTGACCGGTAACACCTCTTCCTTCCTTACCGCCCCCTCTCCGGGGGTAGCACATGGACAATCAGGTTGCGGAACTCGTCCGTCTTCTCGATGAAGAGGCGAGTCTTCATCGAGAACTGCTGACCGTCCTCCAAGCGGAATTGGAGATCCTCAGGCGTTTCGCCGTCTCCGAGCTGGAAGACAATTCCAGGGCAAAGGAGAAGCTCGTTTTCCGGATTCGGTCCGTGGAGGAATCCCGCCGGAATCTGGTCACCCGTCTCACGATTTTCCGGGCCGGAGCGGAGGAACCCACGTTGGCGGCCATCGCCGACGACTCTGAGGAACCCTACCGGTCCCGCCTGCTGGAAATCCGTGACGACCTCATAGACGCCACCCGGCAGATCATCAATCTGAACAATCGCAATCGTGTACTGATCGCCAGCGCCACCCACTCCATGAATCATCTCATGTCCCTCATTGCGTTCGCGGGGCAGAATCCTCCCCTCTACAACCAGGCCGGCCGAACGGGAAAAGCCAATCCCAACCCCCTTTTCATATCCCGGAGCGTCTGAAGGCGCGTAGGAGAAGACAATGAACATCAATGCGGTTCTCTACATGGCGCGCGATTCCCTGCTGAGCGAACAGAAAGCCATCAGCGTCACCAGCAACAACCTCTCCAACGTGAACACGGAGGGCTACTCGCGGCAGGAGACCATCTTCGTCAATCGCAAGGGAATACCGACGTACGGGGGCACCATCGGCCAGGGGGTCCAGATACAGACCATCATCCGCCAGCACGACGATTTTATACAGGCCCAGATCAACGATCAGAGCAGTGACAAGAGCCGATGGGAGTCGGCGAATTCCATCCTGGCCGAGGTCGAAACGGCGTTTTCGCAGAACGAGGACTACGGCCTCAGCAAAACGCTCAACGATTTCTGGAATTCCTGGGCGGACCTGGCCAACGAACCGAACGGTTCCACCGAGCGAAGCTCCGTGGTTTCCATCGCCCAGAGGCTGACCGACGCGTTCAAGGACATTCCCGCTCAGTTGGACAAACTCCAGGCCAACCTGAACGACAACGTCAAAACGGCCGCGGACGAGATCAACGGGTTGACCAAGCACATTGCCGAGCTGAACGGTATGATCGCGGCCAACGATTCCGACGTGCGCCAGAAAGCCAACGACCTCTACGATCAGCGCGACCAGGCGCTGAAAGACCTGTCCGAATACCTGGACTACGATGTGGTGGTGGACAAGGACGGCAATTACAACGTCCAGCTCAACAATGGAAAGCCCCTGGTGAGTGGTTCCAGCAGTTGGGAACTCAAGACGGACACGCTGCTCCCCGACTCAACTTCCTGCGACCTCGAATGGGAGAACGTGGGGGGGGAGCGCACCAGCATTCTGGACACAATCGAGAGCGGAAAGCTCAAGACGTACATCGAACAGCGCGACGAAAACCTCCCGGAACTCACCGACAACATCAATCGACTGGCGGCGACGATCGTGCAGGAAGTCAACAGGGTTCACAGCGCGGCTTACGGCAAGGACGGAAGTTCCGGCAATAATTTCTTCGAGCCGCTCACCGCGTCGGCCTGGGGAGACAACACCAACCTCGGGGACGGCATTGCCGAAGCCACCGTGTACGACGAGTCCCAGCTCACGTTGCACGACTATGAAGCGGTGTTCACCTCGCCCACCCAGTTCACCATCCGGGACAAGGAAACCAACCTCGACGTTCTCACCCACGACCTCACAGTGGACGGCCCCGAGACCTACTTCGAAGGGTTGAAGCTGACCTTCTCCGGAACCATGAAGGCGGGCGATAGCTTCAACCTCAGCAGCACCCGTTCCGCCGCGGAGGATATAGCCGTGTCTTCCGAAATCGTGAACGACAACGACAAGGTGGCGGCTTCCTTGAGCGGCGACGAAGGGGACAATCAGGCGGCCCTGGATATTGCGGCCCTCCAGACCGCGCGGACGATGCGCAGCGGGGCGTCGACCTTCGAGGAGTATCTGAGCGGGATGGTCGGAGACGTGGGGGTCCAGAAGCAGGACGCCGGGATGAACGAAACCCACTATACGGATCTGCTGAACCACATGGAAATGATGAGGGAGAACATATCCGGTGTGTCCATTGACGAGGAGATGATCAATCTCATGCAATACCAGCGGGCCTATCAGGCCTCCGCCAAATTGATTACCACCGTGGATGCCATGATGGGGGACATCCTCGACGCACTGAAGCGATAACGGGGGGAATGATTCATGCGCGTAACGCAGAACATGATGTACAACTCGACGCTTCAGAACATTTTCAAGAATCAGCGCCGACTGCTCGACCTGGATCAGCAAGTCTCCACCGAGAAGCGCATCAACAATCCTTCGGACGATCCTCTGGGGGCGACCAAGGTGCTGGGGTATCGCGAAACCCTGGCCAAGCTGGACCAGTACCCCCGCAATATGGACAAGGCGCAAAGCTGGCTCAGCAGCACCGACTCGGTGCTTCAGGAATTGATGGACAATCTTCAGGGGGCCAAAACGCTGGCGTTGCAGCAGGCAACAGGGTCCATGAGCGCCGAAAGCCGCCAGGCGGCGGTCGAGGAAGTCGAAGGATTGATCCAGGGGCTGATTCAGGTGGGAAACACCATGGTGGGCGATCAGTACATCTTCGCCGGCAGCCTTTCGCACGTCAAACCCTTTAACGACGACGGTACCTACAACGGGAACAACCGGGACCTTTCGGCTGAAATCGGCCCCAACAACTATCAGGTGTATAACGTGCCCGGCAGCAGCTTTCTGGTGACGGACCTCAACCCCAATCTGGCTTCCGGTTCCAGCACCACGGGACTTCTGGACATTCCCTCTGCCGGGTACGCCACCGGGCCGGCGGCGCAACTGGCCTTGGACGTCATGGCCGTGCCCGTCAACAACACGACCTACGACCTGAAACTCGACCTCGGGGCGGACGGAGGGTCCAAGGTGACCTTCACCACCGGAGCCGCCGCCACACAGGACGAACTCGGCCAGGGATTGGCCGACTCCATCAACGCCGATAAATCTCTCAACCGCTACGTGGGCGCGGTGTACGACACGGTGGCCAAGACCATCACCCTCACGGCCAAATCCACCGATACCACCGCCAATGACTACCGGGTGGGCAGCACCATCACTCCGTACACCAATGCGTCGCAAAATCTCCAGTTTACGGGCACCGTTTCGAAGCTGGATTCAGGGTTCCTCTTCGCGGCGGGGGTCAACGACGCTCTTCAGTTTTCCATCAACGGCATCGATCAGGACATCGACATCTTCCGGGACAGCGACGCGGTGGCGGGCCAGGTCTACACGGGAGATGAAGCGGCGGGTTTTCTGGAGCAGGCACTGGAACGGCGCAGCCTCGCCATGGGCAAGGACCTCTCCTGGACAGTGGGTTACGATTCCTCCATCGACCGGTTCACCATCGGGAATGATGAAGCGAACGCCGATTCGAACACCGTCACCATCGGGCCGGACAACAACGTGATCACGGTGGAAGAAATCGGCACCATGACCACTATCGACGTCACCATTCCCCAGGGAGACTACTCCGCGGAATCGCTGGCCCAGCAACTCGGGCAAAGCATGACCGACGCATCCGTTTCCGGTTGCACCTATACGGTGGGCTGGGATGCGGATCAGAAAAAGTTCACCATCGGCAGCACCGCGGCGGGGGTCGCCGATTTCGACATTCCCTGGACCACCGCCGGGCGTCAGGACCTGGCGCGCACGCTCGGCTTCGACACGGCGGACACCGCCACCGCGACGTCCTTCACGGGGGTGAATTCCCTGGAAGAGGGCGCCTCGGTCGACTTCAAGTGGGACGATCCGCTCACCACCATCGGACAGACCTTCGGGTTCAGCAACGCCGCGCCCGCCACGCCCATGTCGCCGGTCATCGCCGGCCAGTCGGATACGAGCGATTACGCGGTGAACTTCAACGTGCTGGCAGGGATAAACGATACCTTTGACATCTCGGTGGACGGATCGGCGCCCATGACCGTCACAGTAAATCCGGGGACCTACACGTCCGAAACTCTGGCGCAGGAACTGCAAAACGGGATCAACGCGCAAATCACCCTGGCCGGAGGGCCTCCGCCGGAATTCGTGTCGGTCGATTACGGCGAGACGAACGCAGGCCTGTTCTCCATCGTTTCCGGCTCGACCGGCCCGAACTCGTCCATCAGTCTGACCCCGGGCGCCACTGATTTTCTGCGCATGACCGGGATGGACGAAGCTCCCATTACCGTGGACGGCACCGACTCGGTGCTCCTCTCGGACCTGCACCGGGGTGAAGGCGCTCGGTTGGACGGCGGACTGGTCATGACGGACCGGGCCGGGAACAACGTTTCCGTCTACACCGGCGAAGCCCGGACCGTCAACGACATCATCGACTCAATCAACAACCGGACCATCACCATCGGTCCGAGCAACAGCTCTCTGGTGATCGATACCGACGGCTTTGCGGTACCGGGCGGGGAAGTCACCGTCACCATCCCGCCCGCCGATTACGGCACCTATACGCCGGCGGCCCTGGCGGCTCTTTTGCCCACCGAGGCAGGGTGGCCCGCGGGATACACGATGCAATACGATACCGCGACCACGCCCGGGGGATTCGAAATCGACTCCGGCGGGACGGTTTTCGGAATCGATTGGGACAGCCAGCCCGCCATGGCGTTGACCCTGGGATTCACGGGGCAACAGGACGGCGGTACGGTATACGGCGGAAGTTCGGTGTTCACCTACGGCCTCAAAGCCGCCATCAACGAACAGGGCAACGGCATTCAGATCATCGATACCAACCCGGCGAGCGCCCAAGTGCAGCCGTTGAGGATCTACGACACCGATACGGCCAGGGACCTGGGAATTTTCTCCGGGGATACGGTGATGACCGTTACGCCGTCCAACAACACCATTTACTTCCGGGATGTGAACGGCGCCGCCGGGCCGCCTCCCGTCGCGCCCGGCACCATGTACCGGGCGACGATCGCGCCGGGCTCCTACAACGGCAACCAGATGGTCAAGGCGATTCAGGATGCCCTGACCTACGCGGTGGACGACCAGGGGAACAAATCAAGGCTCACCTTCGACGCCTCCTACGACCCCGTGTCCCGACAGATGTCCATCGTCGACTCGTCGGACACGGTCCTCTTCAACTGGACCGGCGGAGGGTTGAACGGCGGCGGATCGTCCGCGGCGTCCGTTCTGGGGTTCACCAGGAATCACACCTCCGACGTGGGCACGGGTTTCCACGGAGATCAGGTGGCGGGGACCGAGGGCTACGGAAACAACATCAAGGGGAGCGACCTCGACCCCCTGGTCATGGGGTATACCTCGATATCGCAGCTCTACGGCGGTGCGGGCGTCAGCCTGGGGAAAATCACCATCACCAACGGAAAACAGCAGGCGGAAGTGGATCTGAGCACGGCGCGCACGGTGCAGGACGTCATCGAACTCATCAACGGTTCGGGGGCCGGCGTGGCGGCCCGAGTGAACGGGTCCGGCGCCTCCCTGGAAATCTACTCCCTTTCTCCCGGTACGTCGCCGGTGGTGATGGACGCCGATTCGAAGAAGACCGGAACCTTGCTGGGACTCCAGGCGGGAAACGACATTCTGGGTACGCTCAAGGATTTTAAGCAGGCCCTCCTGGACAACGACCAGGACGCCTTGCAGAACGTGATGTCCAATCTGCAGGGAGCGATCGATCGGGTAAACAAGGTTCTTGGAGATACCGGTTCGCGTACGGTGAACGTGGACGACATGCAGAAGTTCGTGGAAAACCACACCCTGACCACCAAACAACTCCTCTCCAACACCGAAGACGTGGACATCACCGAGGCCATCATGAAATACATGAATCAACAGCAGGCATTTGAAACGGCGCTTGCCGCCGCCGCCAAGGTGACGGAAGTGAGTCTGCTCGACTACCTGAAGTGATTGCGGAGCTGGAAGCGAGCGAAAAAGAGTGGTTTTTCAACTTTTCCGCGATGAACGAAGAGAAATGGTTGCGGAGAGCCGACGAGTCGTAGTAAGGAGTGATCGAGGCTTCCCCCGAAAGTAAAGTCGAACCGTCATTACCGGCAGTGAAAGTCGGACGAGGAGCGGAGGGCATTTGTGCTCGTTTTGACCCGAAAGGTTGGTCAGACCATCACCGTTGGCGATGACATCCGGATCACCATCATGGAGGTGCGGGGGACGCAGGTGAAGCTGGGAGTGGACGCCCCGAGGGACGTTACCATCCACCGCCAGGAAATCTACGAGCGCATTCAGCAGGAAAACGTGGCTGCCGCCGACGCCAGAGTGGCGGATCTGGAGAACATTACCCGGGCCTGGAAAAAGAGAAAAGATGCAGATGCCGGATAGCACGACCATTAAAACTTCCCGTTTCGGGGACCTCACCATCGAAAAGAGCGGGATCATCATCATAAAAGGCGGGTTGCTGGGCTTTCCCGGACAGGAGAAGTTCGTCCTCGTCAATGCCGGAGGTGACAGTCCGTTTCAATGGCTGCAGTCCGCCGAAGCTGCGGAACTCGCTTTTGTGGTCGTCGATCCGAGGCTGGTGGAGCCGTCGTATCGCGTCGAGGTTCAGCGTGATATAATTGACACCCTGGACATCAAGGATTTGGACGGTTCGCTCGTGTTTGCCATCGTCACCCTCAACAAGGACCCGCAGAAGGTCACGGCCAACCTGCTCGGCCCGATCATCATCAATCCGGCCAACGGGCAGGGTCGCCAGGTGGTGCTGGCCGAATCCATCTATACCGCCCGGCATAAACTTCTCTCCTAGTCCTCTTTTCCGGGCAAGTACCCGGAAGATTCATCCCCCCTTTTTTCCGTCACCTCTCATCGACACCTGTCGCGACCGCCCGTAATCAAAGGAGAACGCTCCGCTTTTCCAGGGCACGGAGTTTGCAAATGCTCCGGGAAAGACGTGTGCCCGTGCGACACTCATCTCTTCGTTCAGAAGCAATTCATCATGGTTCCTCCACCGAGGGGAACGGGAGACACAACGACCATGGAAACTCCGAACGGCACCTCGGTACCCGAGAGGGAAAACCGCGCCGACAATGACAAGAGCGTTACCTGGTTTGAAGGATGTGTGGGAAGGCAGGATCGAGAAGGACTCCATAAGCATCCTTCCTATGCGTTATGGTTCACCGGGCTTTCGGCTTCTGGCAAATCCACCGTAGCCAGCCTTCTGGAAAAGGAACTCCATAAGAACGGATACTCCACCTACATCCTGGACGGAGACAACATCCGGCACGGCCTCTGTTCCGACCTGGGATTTTCGGAGAAAGACCGGGCCGAGAACATCCGGCGGATCGGACAGGTGTTGAAACTCTTCGTGGATGCCGGTGTCATTGCCCTCGCCGCATTCATATCACCCTATCGGTGCGATCGCGATCGGGTGCGTTCGCTTTTCGCCGAGGGAGAATTCTTCGAGGTGTTCCTCGATTGCCCGGTGGACGTGTGCGAACAGCGCGATCCGAAAGGCCTCTATGAGAAGGCCAGAGCCGGGGTTATCAAGAACTTTACCGGGATTTCCGATCCCTACGAGCCGCCGGACCATCCGGAGATCGTTCTCCGGTCCCATTGCGAATCTCCCGCCGAATCGGTGCGAAACGTGATGAACATACTCAAGGAAAAGGGGCTGTTGCGCGACGATGAGTAGGGCGGGGAGGCCTGAGCGAATGCGGGACGAAATACGGATAGGCGAGAAACTCTTCCTCGACGGGGAAGTGGATCGGGCTGAAGAGTGGTTTCTCGGATTGCTGAACAAAAACGAGCGGGACTCGGACTCCCTGTGCAATCTGGGAGTGATTGCCTGTTCACGGGGCGACATGGAGAGGGCCGAGCGCTATTTTTCACGGGCGTTCGACATCGACGGCGAACACACCGACAGCATCATGAACCTGGCGCAGCTCCACCTGGCAAGGGAGCAGTGGGAAGCGGCCGCCGGGATGCTGGAGCGCCGGCTCAGCCTCGATACGCCTTCACCCCGGGCGCTCGAACTGCTGGCGACCGCCTACGAACGTCTGGGCAAGCTCCATTCGGCCGGGGAACTTCTCCGGGCCGTGCTGTCCCTGGATGCTTCTCGGGAAGACATAAAGGCGCGTCTGGACGGTCTGTTTCCTCCTCCCGAGGTTGCCCTTCCCGAGCCGAACAGTTTTCGGGCGTCGTTCATTCAACTGGACATCACTCCCCCGGTTTCCCCCGACAAACCCATTCCCCTCCAGGGCATGGCCGGTCCGGCCCGGCCGGCGACCGTCGTTTCCGACCCCCTGCTCATGCAGCTTTTTCTGGTGGAGGACGACCATCATACCCGCGTGCTGTGGATTTCGGCGGACATCTTCGGGTTCGGTACGGAAATCGTGGAACACGTGCGCCGGGTGGCGGCCGACTGGTCCATTCAGCCGGAAGGACTGATCCTCAATGCGTCCCACACCCATTCGGGACCGGGAACCGTGGCGGGAATTTCACAAACCCTGGGGCCGTTCCAGCCGGAATACGCCGGGGTTCTCATCCAAAGTATCGGCCGGGCGCTTCCCCTGTTGTTCGACTCCCTGGAGGAAGCCGATCTGTCGTGGGGCAGCGTACGGGCCGGGATCGGCATGAGCAGGCGGCTGCCCCGGGGGGAAAAGATCGCATTCGCTCCCAATCCGGGGGGATTCTACGACCAACACACTCCTTATCTGCTGGCGCGCCTGAAGAAAAGCGACAAACGTGTTCTGCTCGTCAACCACGGCTGCCACCCCACCGTTCTCGGTGCGGAGAACGTTATCTCGGCCGATTATCCGGGCTGTCTCCGGCAGGCCCTCCTGGAAAAGGGAACGGCGGATGCGGTGATGTTCCTGCAGGGAGGCGCCGGGAGCACCAAGGGAACCATGGCCGCGGACGACCGTGTCCGGTTCGCCGCCGGTGCGGAAGACGCCCGCTCGTTGGGAGAACGATTGGCCGATGCCGTTCATGCCGGGGTAAACAAGGGGACCGAACCCCTGACCGGAAATTTCGTCTGTGCCCGGCGCGAAGTATCCCTGCCGGGGCGGCCGTTGCCGCCGGCTCAGCAGCTGGCACATCTGCGCGACGACGCAAACATCCCGATCGTTGTTCGGGAATGGGCCGCGGCCATGCTTCAGCGGTATCCGGTGGGAAACAATCCCCCGACTCACCGCTGCGAGGTCCAGTTCGTTTCCGTGGGCGGCAGGGTGTCTTTCGTCGGCGTCTCGGGCGAACCGGTGGCCGAACTGGCGCGGGACATCCGGGAATGTACACCAAACCCGGAAGCGACGTTCGTCCTGGGGTACACCAACGGCCTGCTGGGGTACCTGCCCACGGACAGTATGATTCGGGAAGGCGGGTACGAAGCCGATTCGTCCTTCTACTACTACCTTCTGCCGTCGCCCGTGGGAAGCGGAAGCGAAGCGGCCATAACCG
This sequence comes from uncultured delta proteobacterium, assembly GCA_963826125.1. Classification (GTDB taxonomy): domain Bacteria; phylum Desulfobacterota; class Desulfarculia; order JACQYL01; family CAWGVV01; genus CAWGVV01. Next base: position 2,111,117 of record CAWGVV010000002.1, read on the forward strand.
GAGCGGTGAAGGAATCAGTGTCGGCAGCGGCCGCGTCGCCGGGAAAACTTTACGGCGGGTATACGTCCCGAAAGGAAGACTGCCGCGCCTTTTTCGTGCTGTCGGCGGGACGCTGCGGGACCAAAACGCTTACTGCGCTGCTGGACATCGCGACCAACGCCCGCGTGTGGCACCATCCCCAACCCTTTTTGATCAACGAAACCCTGCAGGCGTACCGGAACACCATCGACAAACGGAAGGTGTTCTGGCAGGCTCGCTATCCGTTTTTGCGGCGGACCTGGGCCGAGGGTCTGATTCACGGGGAAACCGATCACAACATGACGCCCTTCTGCGACGTTGTCGCTCAGGACGTTCCCGATTCCAAATTCGTGGTGCTGGTGCGCAACCCCATGGAATTCGTTCGTTCCGGCATGCGGCGCAACTACTACGTCGGACATTCCTGGGATACGGGCAGGCTCCGCCCGGAAGAGGATACGGAGGAAGGGGAACGCTTCCGTTCCCTGGACCAGTTCGGCAAAATCTGTTGGCTGTGGCGGGAAACCTACAGCCGGATCCTCATCATCACCAAGACCATTCCGGCGGACCGCGTGCTCCTGGTCAGGTTCGAGGAGCTGGTGGAAGGCACGTCCAAGGCGGGGGAGATATTCTCTTCCCTCGGGTTGCAGGGGTTCGATGAAGCAAAGGTGATGCAGGTCCTGGGGCAGAAACTGAACGCCCAGGTGGGCGGAGTGGATTTCCCCAAACCGTCGCAGTGGCCGGCCGAACTTACCGAACAGCTCATGCGGGAATGCGGGCAACTCTACCGGCTGTTCTATCCGCAAGGGCACGAATGCTGGAAGAAGCGTCCCAAGGCCGAACCCGTTACACCTCCCGCTCCTCCCGCCCCTTCGGCAAAGGGGGGCGGATTTGCCTCCGAAGGGCTCCGGCTGTCCAAGCCGTCTGCGGCGGCAAGCCCTTCGCCGACCGGTGGCGGTCTGCGCATCGGCGCGGTACCGGGAAAAGCACGAACGGAAACGATGGAGCCCGCACCGCGGCAGGGGACTCCTCCCGGCATCTCTTCAGCCGGCCGTACGCCTGCCGTCAGCATCGGCTTTACCGTGTACAACGGCGGAGAAGCCACCGCCAAAGCGGTCGAATCGATACTGCAACAGTGTTTCGACGACTTTGAGCTGATTATTTCCGACAACGGTTCCACGGACGATACCGAAGAGCGCTGCCGGGCGTACGAACGGGCCGACGGTCGAGTCCGGTACGAACGGCAGGCCAAGAATCTTGGGATCATCAGGAACATGAACTACGTGCTCGGCGCGGCCCGCGGCGAGTACTTCATGTGGATTCAGCACGATAACTGGCACGAGCCGGATCACCTTGCCGCCTGCGTCCGAAGGTTCGAGGAGGACGACGGGACGACGGCCCTGGTCTACCCCCGGGCCAACGTCTATCGGAACGGCCGGTGCCACGGAGTGGCCAACGACCGGTTGAACGCGGACATGGACGATCCGGGCACGCGGTATGGAAACGTCATCCGCGAACTGGGGATGTGCAACGCGCTCCTCGGCCTGTACCGCAGAAAATTCCTGGTCCGTTCCACCGCTTTTTACGCGGACCTTTACCGGTCCCACGATCACCTTCTGTTGGCCGAGATGGCGTTGACGGGCAAAATCGTGCAGATTGGCGACGTGCTCTTCAACCGGGGACTGACCAGGAACTACGACTTGCCCGAGGAAGAACGGTACGCGGACCTGATCGAGTCGATCGATCCCGCCAAGATGCTGGACGGCGTCACCATGCCGCTCTGCCGGCTGGCGTACGCCCACTTGCAGCTGGTCAGCCGTTCCGAACTGGATCCCGAAAGAAAAGATCGGCTGATGAAAGAGACGCTGCACTGTTTCCGTAACCGGTTCGGGGGGCGGATGCTGAACGAATTGCAGCGTGCCGTGACGCTGGTAAGGGAAGGCAGAATTCTTCACACCTGGAACCGGGGAGACCTGGGAGAAGGCGGAGAAACGAAGCTGTCGACGTACGTGACCTTCCACGCCAATGAACTGTTGCAGCGCTTCGGTGAAGTTTCCTTCCTCTTCCCGGAAGAACCGGGAATTCGGAAGGTGTGCGACGAATGTCGGGAAATCCTGCGGGCCGGGACATCTTTTCACGCACCGGCCTTCATGCCGGGCGAAGCGGCCGCTTCCTGAACGAGGAGAATGCGATGAAAACGGTTATTCTTGCCGGTGGGTTCGGAACACGGCTGGTCGAAGAGACCGAAGTGAAGCCGAAGCCCATGGTGGAGATCGGCGGATACCCGATTATCTGGCACATCATGAAGATTTACAGCTCCTTCGGAGTGAAGGACTTTTTTATCGCCCTGGGCTACAAGGGAGATTTCATCAAGCGGTTTTTCGTCGACTATCACAACCTGAACGGCAGTATGACCGTGGACATGGTCAGCGGGAGAATCAAATCTTTCGGCCAATGTTGCGAGCCGTGGAGCGTGAACCTGATCGACACCGGGCTCTCCACCTACACCGGCGGCCGTGTCCGCCGCATGAGGGAGTGGTTGGAGAACGGAACGTTCATGGTCACCTACGGAGACGGCGTCGCCGATCTCAACGTGGACGATCTGCTGAAATTCCACCGCAGTCACGGCCGGGTAGCCACCGTGACGGCAGTCCGCCCGCCCGCCCGTTTCGGGGGCCTGGTGTTCAACGGCGACGAGGTGGTCACCTTCACGGAAAAACCGCAGATCGGCGAAGGGTGGATCAACGGCGGTTTTCTGGTCTTCGAATCGAAAGTTTTCGATTACCTGTCGGATGATGAAAGCAGCCTGGAGGCGAACGCCCTGGAGGCTTTGGCTGCGGACGGCCAGCTTATGGCGTACCGGCACCACGGTTTCTGGCAGTGCATGGACACCATGCGCGACGTCAACCTGTTGAGGACCCTCTGGGAAAAGGGGAGTGCGCCTTGGAAGCTGTGGAATTGAACGGACCTTCCGGAAACGGTTTCTGGGAGGACCGGCCGACGTTCGTGACGGGCGGTACGGGACTCGTCGGGGGCTGGCTGGTGAACAGCCTTCTGGACAAAGGCGCGGACGTCGTGTGCCTGGTGCGGGACCACGTGCCGCAGTCCGAGTTCGCGCGGAGAAGCCTGGCCTCGCGGGTGAAGGTCGTTGCCGGTGACGTCACGGACCGGACGCTGCTGGAACGGGTGCTGGGGGAATACGAAATCGACACCGTCATTCATCTGGCCGCCCAGACCATCGTGGGAATCGCCGCCCGCAATCCGGTGTCCACTTTCGAATCCAACGTTGCCGGAACGTGGTCGTTGCTGGAAGCCTGCCGGCGCAGTCCGGCGGTGAAACAGATCGTGCTGGCTTCCTCGGACAAGGCGTACGGCGATCAGAACGGCCGGGCGTACAGCGAGGACATGCCGCTGCAGGGCCGTTTTCCCTACGACGTGAGCAAGTCGTGCGCGGACCTGATCGCTCAATCCTATGCCGCTACCTACAACCTGCCGGTCGCGGTGACCCGTTGCGGTAATTTTTACGGCGGCGGCGACCTCAACTGGAACCGGTTGATTCCGGGCACCATACGGTCCCTGATCCGGAACAAACGTCCCGTCATCCGATCGGACGGCCTCTTCGTGCGGGATTACTTCTACGTGGAAGACGGTGTCGCGGCATATCTGCTGCTGGTCGAAAAGTTGGCGGAGAACCCGGAATTCGGGGGTGAAGCTTTCAATTTTTCCGACGAAACGGAACTCACGGCCCTCGATCTGGTCGGACTGGTCACCCGTGTCATGGGATCGGACCTCGAACCCGACGTCAAAAACGAAGCCAATCACGAGATGCGGCATCAACTCCTTTCGGCCGAGAAGGCGAGGAACCTGCTGGGCTGGCACCCGCAATTCAGTCTCGAAGAAGGACTGCAAAGGACGGTGACATGGTATCGCGAATTTCTGAACGCGTGAAGCCCCACAACGGGAACATGCGGTGTCGTACGCGCGGAAGCGGCAGTACGGACTTGCGCGCGGGCGAAGGGCGGTTGCAGAAATGATCTTCGCCGAAACCGAACTTCCGGGCGCTTTCGTCATTCGTCCGGAACGCATCGAAGACAAGCGGGGGTGGTTCGCTCGCGCCTTTTGCCGACGCGAGTTCCGGGCGCATAATCTCAATACCGACCTGGTGCAGTGCAATATGTCCTGCAATGTCCACAAAGGAACACTGCGGGGCATGCATTTTCAGCACGAACCCCACGCCGAAGCCAAGCTGGTCCGCTGTATCAAGGGGAGGCTGTTCGACGCGATCGTCGATCTTCGACGCGATTCGCCGACCTTTTGCCGCTGGACCGGGGTGGAGTTGTCGGCCGAAAACCATACGATGCTCTACGTGCCGGAAGGGTTTGCCCACGGGTATCAGACGTTGGAAGACGACACGGAAATCTTTTATCAGGTGACGGAATACTACCACCCCTCATCCGAGGGCGGCGTCCGGTGGGACGACCCGGCGTTCGGTATCGAGTGGCCCCTGCCGAACCCGATCTTGTCGGAAAAGGATGCCTGTTGGCAGTCTTTTCCCAAAGTTTGACTCGAACGGGCCATTTCGGAGAGAAAAAAATGCCGGTTTCCCGGGACACCGGTCTTCCGAGGAGATACGTCCGCACTTGAATGACAAGGGAAAACCACTTGCCCATTCGGCTGTTTGGGGATGATGGAGGGAACGGGGACAGTGAAGATACATATCGAAGACAACATGTGCACCGTTTACAAACTCATGCTGCACAGGATGCAGAACATACTTCTCGACAACGGATATGAACTGGCCGCCGACCTGAATGACGCCGACCTCTGCCTGGCCGGAGTGTGTGCTGCGTTCACGGCCGACGAACAACGTTCGGCTGGAATCGTGGAGAGACTGCGAGGGGCGGGCAGGCCACTCTATGCCTACGGATGCATGACGAAGGTCAACCCGGAAAAGATTGCTACCCCCCTACAGTTCGCCTCGTGGCGGGCGGATGACCTGCTTCGCGAATTGCTGGATGGGAACGCCATTTTTCCGCAAAGGCAATCGCTCCCCGCAACGTTCAGGCGCCGGAGCGATTATCGCGTCTATAATCCACGGAAGAAATTCATCGGCATCAGTACGGGGTGTTCCTTCGAATGTTCCTACTGCCCGCACAGAAAAGGTGCGGGCAGCATCCGGAGCATACCGAGTCCGGACATCATGGACATGCTCCGAGAGTTCGACGCCGCCACCACCGAAACCATTGTCCTTACCGGCATTGACACCGCCTGCTACGGGCTTGAAATAGGTACGTCTTTTTACGCTCTGCTCAAGGAACTATTGGGGGCACTCGGAAAAGGAATCAACGTTCATATCGCCCAGTTCAATCCCGAAGGGTTGTTCATTACCCCCGATTATCCGGACATGATGCTCGAACTATGGTCCGACGCCAGGATCAAGGATATTCAATTGCCCATCCAGACGGGAAGTCGAAGACTCCTTTCGCTCATGAACCGAAATTATTGTCCGGACACGTTGGACCACTTCCTATCGTCTCTGAAAAAGACAAACCCGGCGGTCATGCTCAGGACCGATCTCCTGATCGGCTTTCCCACCGAAACCGTTCAGGAACTGGAAGAAAGCATCGAATTCGTGGTCCGTCACTATTCGGAAGTTGCGCTCTATATCTTCGAAATGAAGAAGGAAACGCCGATCTACTCTATGGGCCTGCCCTCCATACCTCCCGAGGAGGCCGAACGGAGACGGCGCTACGCCGCCGAGAGGATCGGCGCCTCCGATATACTCGTTCACAGCGGAGCACAAAAGATCGAAACGCTTATGCAAAACGATGTCCGAAAAGAAGCCAGCAGGAGGTAATCGGCAATGCGGAGTCGGGAAATAAAAAATCAGAGCGGCAACGACCTGAAGCAGTTTGATTCGATAGAACGGCTCTTCGAGAACGACAACATCAAGCTCGTCGAGAAGATCGATGCGTTCCCCAAATATACGAGTCGGCAGAGCATCGCCAAGTTTTTAACCAAGTACGAACTGTTCAAGCGGATTCTCAATGTGAACGGATCGATCATCGAGTGCGGGGTTCTGCACGGGGCTGGATTGCTGGCGTGGGCAAAACTGAGCAGTATTCTGGAACCGGTGAATCATACGAGGAAAATCATCGGGTTCGACTCGTTTGAAGGATTCCCCAACGTTCACGAGGCCGACACCAGGACCGGCGATTCCTCGCATCTCAGGCCGGGAGGGCTCACAGGATCAACCTATGAAGGGGTCCAAAAAGCGGTGGAAGTATACGACCTGAACAGACCGCTGCAGCACATCCCGAAAGTAGAGCTTGTCAAGGGGGACTTCCTTCTGACCGCCGGCCAATATCTCGATGAGAACCCCCATCTCGTGGTGAGCCTCCTTTATCTCGATTTCGACCTGTACGAGCCGACGAAAAGGGCGCTCGAACTCTTTGCCCCGCGGATGCCAAAAGGTGCGGTGATCGTTTTCGATGAACTCAATGCGAGAATGTTTCCCGGCGAGACGATTGCGGTGAACGAGGTTGTCGGGTTGAGGAATCTCGAGATCAGACGCTTTACGTTCGATTCCTATGTTTCCTATGCAGTCCTTTGAGCGTCCGGCCTCCGTTCACCCGTCAGCCACGTCGGTTCATCCGATTGGGGGAGACGGACGTCGAATACTGAAGGTTGCGGTTACGGGCGCCAACGGGTTTATAGGAAGGTGTGTCCTCGCCGAGTTGGCGAAGTATCCCGTAGAGATTATTGCGGTGACGAGGCGAGAGGCCGAAGGGTTGCCCGCAATCCCGAAGATGAGAACCATCCGGCTCGATTTGATGGACGCGGCTCCCGATACTTTCGATCTGCTGTCGCAGCCGGATGTGCTTATCCATCTTGCATGGGGCGGTCTGCCGGACTACAAGTCTTTGCATCATTTCGAGCAAGAGCTTCCCATACAGTATCGATTTTTGAAAAAAATGATACTGTCGGGTCTTCGGTCCTTGTTCGTAGCGGGTACGTGCTTTGAATATGGCATGCAGTATGGACCGTTGAATGAAGACATGGAGACACATCCGAATAATCCCTACGGTTGTGCCAAGGACATGCTTCGTCGCCAGCTTGAGTACCTGAAGAAGCTTCATCCCTTCGCCCTGACCTGGGCGCGGCTTTTCTACCTCTACGGCGAGGGACAAGGCGAGAAGTCGCTTTTCAGTCAGCTCCGGCAGTCGGTGGAACGGGGCGACACGATCTTCAACATGTCCGGGGGCGAACAACTGCGCGACTACCTGAGCGTGACCGAGGTCGTTGAAACCATCGTATATTTGGCCCTCCTGGAAAGGGACATCTGTATAGTAAACATCTGTTCCGGAAAGCCCGTTTCCGTTCGAAATCTGGTGGAGGATTGGATTGAGGAGAACGATTGGGCGATTGAATGCAACCGTGGCTACTACCCGTATCCGGATTATGAGCCCATGGCTTTTTGGGGGGACCGCGGCAAACTGGACAACTACCTGGGAAATCGATGAATCGTTTCAGAGAACTGTATAGGGCCGAACAGTTTCCGGTCTTGCAGAATCGGTTGTTTCGCACACCGGAGGAAGCAAGAAATTGCGTTAAAGGCGATGTCCTCCTTGCGCAGGACGAGGAAACCGGCCTGATTTTCAATAAGGCTTTCCGGGTGGAACTCGTGGAATATGACAGCGAATACCAAAACGAGCAAGCCTTGAGTTCGGTATTTCGGGAGCACCTCGACGATGTGTCCGAAATTATAGGAAGATATTTAAAGGATTGCATGCTTATCGAAATAGGCTGCGGGAAGGGTTTTTTCCTGGAACACCTCCGGAGTCTCGGATTGGAGGTCACCGGCATCGATCCGACGTATGAGGGATCGAATCCCCGGATCATAAGGCAGTACTATACTCCCGACACGGGCCTGCACGCCGACGGCATTATTCTTCGCCATGTCCTGGAACACGTTCCGAACCCGGTCGGTTTCCTGGACACTATTCGCGAATCCAACGGCGGGAAAGGAACAATTTATATCGAAGTGCCCTGCTTTGACTGGATTTGTCGACATCGCGCGTGGTTCGATGTCTTCTACGAGCACGTGAACTATTTTCGCATGGCCGATTTCCATCGTATGTTCGGGCGTGTGTACGAGTCGGGGAATTGTTTCGGCGGACAGTATCTCTATGTACTGGCGGATCTCGGATCGTTCCGGAAACCGGCCGGTAATGCCGGCGATGTCTTCGAATTTCCCCGGGACTTCCTCGGCTCGGTCGACTCCTACGTGCGGATGCTCACCCCCTGCGGCCGGAGACACGAACCGAGCAAACAATCCGTCATATGGGGCGGCGCGTCGAAAGGCGTCATCTTCGCTCTGCTTCTTGCACGCGCAGGTGCCACGATGGACCTCGTGGTGGATATCAATCCGGCGAAACAGGGCAAGTACCTTCCCGTTACGGGATTACGAGTTTCCTCGCCGCAAGAGGCAATGGAACAAATGGTATCGGGTGCGGACGTTTTTGTGATGAACGGCAACTATCTCAATGAAATAAAGCAACTAACGGATAATCAATTCGATTACCACATGGTGGAGCATGAACGCATTTGAACGGGAAGTAAAAGAACGTGTTGCTGCAAACAGTCGGAACACCGGCCTCTGTGCGAGCGCAGATGCTTTTATGCGGGAGTCGCTCGTTACAAAGTATTCTTACAACTTTTCCTGGCTCGGCCGCCCCATCATCCAGTACCCGCAGGACATCATGGCCATGCAGGAAATCATCTGGAACGTGCAGCCGGACCTCATCATCGAAACCGGCATTGCCCACGGCGGCTCGATCATATTCTCCGCGTCCATGCTGGAATTGAACGCCGCCTGCGGCGGGCCGCGGGACGCGGAAGTGATCGGGGTGGACATCGACATCCGCGCTCACAACCGGGAAGCCATCGAAGCACACCCTCTGTTCCGGCGGATCTCAATGATCGAGGGGTCGAGCATCGATCCGGAAATCGTCGCGCGGGTACGGGCCAAAGCCGAGTCGAAACGTCGCGTTCTGGTCTGTCTGGACAGCAATCACACCCACGATCATGTGCTGGCCGAACTGGAAGCCTATGCGCCGCTGACGTCGATCGGCAGTTACTGCGTGGCCTTCGATACCATCATAGAGGACATGCCTTCCGATCTGAGCGCCGACCGGCCCTGGGACCATGGCAACAACCCCAAAACGGCGGTGCATGCATTCCTGGAAAATCATCCGGAATTCGAATCGGATCGACGGGTCGACCATAAGCTGTTGATCAGCGTGGCGCCGGAAGGTTACCTAAAGAGAGTACGATAAGAGAGCCGACACGGTTCGAAAAAAATCCCGCGAGCGGCTCGGCGCTTCGCGGGATTTTTTTCATATATCGTTCCCAATGAAATCCGTCGTTTGTCCTTCCGCTTGATTCGGCCCATTTTTCAATTGTTTCGTCAAGAATGTTCCAATTCTTTCCCCGGAAAGATTTTTTGCCGCGGGTTCGCTCCTTGCGGCCGAAATCCTTTTCTCATTTCTGCTCAAGTTCGCCCGAGGTCTTCCGATAAAAATTCAGGACCAGGTAAAGTCTGAAAAGGGGAGTATTGAACCCATTGCACCGGGGAGGTGGCTGTAAAAGGAACATCCGACAAACAGACAGACGATCAATCACATCTGAATCTGAAAAGGGAAAGGATTCCCGAGTTCGTCGATCAAGGAGGATTGAAGAATGGCTCTTTCCGTTGTCAACAATCTCACTGCAATCACCGCCCAGAGTCAGTTGGGCGCTTCCACCAACAAACTTTCCAATTCGCTGAAACAGCTCTCCACCGGAGAACGCATCAACAGCGCGGCGGACGACCCGTCGGGCCTGGCCATTTCCGAACGGTTCCGCACGCAGATCCGCGGTTTGGGGCGCGCCACGTCCAACGCCATGGACGGCATCTCCATGCTGCAGACCGCTGAAGGCGCGCTGAACGAAATGCACTCCATCCTGCAAAGGCAGCGGGAACTGGCGGTGCAGGCGTCGAACGGCACCCTGACGGCGAGCGACCGGCAGGAAGTTCAGAAGGAATTCGACCAGCTCAAGGACGAAATCAACCGTATTTCGGACACCACGGAGTTCAACACCCGGAAGCTGCTGGACGGCAAGGGTTCGGCCCTGTGGAGCGCCGGCGACAGCAACATCGGCGCGGTGGTGACCGGCCGGGTGGCCGAGGGCAACTACCGGCTGGACGTGAGCCAGGACGTGGGCGTGAACCAGGTGCTGAAGACCGACATCTTCCGTGTTGCCGACGGCAAGATCGCCGCCGTGGACGACGGTACTCCCTCCTACGTGGCGTTCGTTTTCGTCTCCTCGGGTTCCGCCCAGACAGCGACGTTCGTGCTGGACGACCAGACCATCACCATTTCCTTCTCCGCAGGTAACAAAAGGGACATGGCCTCGGCCCTGGCTCGCGCCATCAATACCAACGAGGACATCGACGGACGGCTCGAAGCGGCGTTGGGAAACGGCGATGAAGGAATCATCATCCGCGCCACCGCCAAGGGAGACGCCGGCAAGGATTTTTCCATCCGCATGGCCGGAGGGACCTACACCACGTGGGACGGCTACAGTGCGACCCTTGTGACGGCCGCCCTCACCGCCGGCGGCACCTTCAAGGCACTGACCGAACTCGCCGACACCACCCTGGCCTCCAGTCTCGCCAACGTCGGCAACAACAACAGCGAGTCCGTGGCCTCCGTGTACGACCCGGTCGGGCTGACGGCGGGTGACTACAACATCATAACCAAGGATAACGAAACCAATTTTGGGGACTTCGCAAAAATCGCGGGCGCGCACATGAACACCACCTCCACGGCGCATATCACCGCGGCCGGCGCTGACGTGGGTGAAAACCATTATGCCATGGTGGAGGTGACGCAGGGCGGCGGCGATGGCTCGGTCGACTTCAGGGTATCCTGGGACCAGGGCCAGAACTGGCAACTGGTGCAGGATTACAGTTCGGGAGCAGATATTACCCTGGGTGGCCCGAACGGAACGGAATCCTTCAAGATCGACTTCTCCGGAAGCTTCGTTGCCGGCGACAAGCTGCTGCTCGGCCTCCAAGATGGTATGTCTCTCGGAACGGACATTGCGTACCTCGAAGGTCCGGCCAGTTCGTACAGCAACCTCACTACTCCGGATACGGGAAGTACCTGGCGCGACAGTGACCAGGTGCAGCGCGGCTTGTGGGTGGACACGGGAACCGACGACGCCACCGGGACCACGGGCCACGTGCTGACCATGGCTTGGATGGACGACAGCGGAGCGACCCATTTCGGCTCGGTCACCATGGACGCCGGGTCGAATTTCGGCGCAGTTTCGGCCCTGTCGACCAAGCTGACCATCACGGGCAGCGGCGGCATTGCGGATTCGAACACGAAGTTGAGCGACATCGACCGGTTCTACGACGCCAACGGGACGTTCCTTTTGGGCGACTCGGGCAAGTGGATCGACATCTATGACGGCGGCGGCAACAAGGCGTCCTTCCTGATCGAGGGATCGGACACCCTGGGCGACGTATCGGACAAGATCGCGCAGGCCATCACCCAGCAGACCACCAGCTACGGCTGGGCAGGTCTGAACATGGGCGACGTGACGGACGGCGGCGTGAGCAAGGCGGCCACCTACGTGCAGACGCCCAAGTCGGGCGACGAAGCGGTGGCGGGCACGATCGTGATCCGCTCCACCGTGGCGGGCAGCGACGGCGCGCTCACCTTCAACGCCGACGAGTCGGTGCTCAACGCGCTGAGCCTGGCGACCATCCAGGACGCGGTGAACGGCGTGAAGACCGTGAGCGTCTATAACGCGCACACCAACGGCCTGCTGGCCAAGGAGGAAACCGGCGACAACATCCTGCACAACGTGATTCAGGGTATCGACGTCAAGTTCGACTCCCGGGCCAACGTGGACGCCACGTGGAATTCGAACACCAACAAGATCGAGTTCAGCGCGGAGGACGCGTCGCACTTCCTGCACGTGGTGGACAAGTCCATGGACCTGCAGATCGGCGCCAACCAGGGCCAGACCATGACCGCGTACATCGGCGAGATGTCGACGGAAGGGTTGGGCATCCAGAACTCCCTGGTAGTGAGCCAGGACCTGGCCCAGGACGCCATCGGGCAGCTCGACGGAGCAATCCAGAAAGTGTCGAGCGAACGGGCCAGGATCGGCGCGTACATCAACCGTTTGGACCATACGTTGAACAACCTGTCCGTGCAGGAAGAGAACCAGACGGCCGCGGAATCGACCATTCGCGACCTGAACATGGCCAAGGCCGTTTCGGAGATGACCCAGCAGCAGATCCTGCAGCAGGTGGGCACCTCCATGCTGGCCCAGGCCAACCAACTGCCGCAGTCGATCATGTCGCTGCTGCGGTAGAAAAACGAATATCAGCGAAGGAAGTGTCTCCGGGGCGCACCCCGGAGACAGACTTTCGATACAACCCCGGCCGTCACCCCGGCGAAAGCCGGGGTCCAGAAGTAATTGGAATTGCTGGATTCCGGCTTTCGCCGGAATGACGAACGCTACCAAGTACTGTTTTTCAACACAAGCATCTCCGGGGCCATGAGCCCCGGAGATGCTTCCCTGAGCGTTTAGGCCTCTCGTCACCGCGGTCCCCGTTCGCCGAACGACGGGAGCACGTTTCTCCAGAGCCGTGCGCCGCGACACGATTTTTCCCCCGCACTCTTTCCTATAGGCTCGAGAGCCGATTTTCGCCCTGTAAAAATTTTTTCTCAAGTTTCCCCGCTCGCTTCCCGATAACCATAGTGAACAAGGTAAGAACGATACAAGGGGGGCAGTAACCCGTTTCGATAAGGAGGTGGCGCAAGGAAGAGGGAGAGAACGACACAGCTAACAAATCACATTATATTGATTTCATAGGGAAAGGATTCCCGAAATCATCAATCAAGGAGGATTGAAGAATGGCTCTTTCCGTTGTCAACAATCTCACTGCAATCACTGCCCAGAGTCAGTTGGGCGCTTCCACCAGCAAGCTTTCCAATTCACTGAAACAGCTCTCCACGGGAGAAAGAATCAACAGCGCGGCGGACGATCCGTCGGGTCTGGCGATTTCCGAACGGTTCCGCACGCAGATCCGCGGCCTGGGACGAGCCACGTCCAACGCGATGGACGGCATCTCCATGCTGCAGACCGCTGAAGGCGCGCTCAACGAAATGCACTCCATCCTGCAAAGGCAGCGCGAGCTGGCGGTGCAGGCTTCCAACGGTACCCTGACGGCGAGCGACCGGCAGGAAGTCCAGAAGGAATTCGATCAGCTCAAGGACGAAATCAACCGTATTTCGGACACCACGGAGTTCAACACCCGGAAGCTGCTGGACGGCAAGGGTTCGGCTCTGTGGAGCGCCGGCGACAGCAACATCAGCGCGGTGGTGACCGGCCAAGTGGCCGAGGGCAACTACCGGTTGGACGTGAGCCAGGACGTGGGCGTGAACCAGGTACTGAAGACGGACATCTTCCGCATCGCCGATGGGAAAATCGGCGCCGTGGACGACGGCACGCCCTCGTATGTGGCGTTCAATATCGGCAGTGCGGGCACTTCCCAGACCGCGACGTTCGTGCTGGACGACCAGACCATTTCCATCGCCTTCTCCGCCGCCGATACGGCAGGAATGGCCACCGCATTGGCCCATGCCATCAACACCAGCGAGGACATCAACGGGCGACTGGAAGCGGTCGTGGGTCCGAATTCCGGCGACATTATGATTCGCGCCACGGCCAAGGGCGACGCAGGCAAGGACTTCTCCATCCAGATGGCCGGCAGCGCCACCTACAACACGTGGGACGGCTTCAGCCAGGTCGGCGTGACGGCCGCTCTTACCGGAGGAGCCACCTTCAAGGCGCTGAGCGAAAACGCCAATACCACGTTGGCCGCCAAGCTGGCCAACATCGGGAACAACAACAGCGAGTCCGTGGGTAGCGTGTACGATCCCACCGGCCTAGTGGCGGGCGACTACAACATCATCACCATGGACAATACCGCCCATGCGGCGATCGCCGATGCGGCCTACATCATGGGCGCGCACATGAACACAACCTCCACGGCGGATATCACCGCGGTCGGCGCTGACGTGGGTGAAAATCGCTATGCAATGGTCGAAGTGACGCAGGGAGGCGCCAGCGGCGCGGTCGACCTGCGGGTATCCTGGGACCAGGGCCAGAACTGGCAGTTGGTGCAGGATTATACCAGCGGGGCGGACATCACCCTGGGCGGTCCGGCCGGCGCTGAATCATTCTCGTTCAGCTTCACCGGCAATTTTATCGCCGGGGACAAACTGCTGCTCGGTCTCCAGAACACGGTGGAAACCGCGAACGACGCGGTGTATATGTCCGGCCCGGCCAGTTCCTACAGCAACCTTACCGCAGCCGCCGGGACAATGCGGGCCGACCATGCTTTTGTGCAGAACGGCTTGATGGTGGATACGGGGGAAGCCGATGCATCGGATACCACGGGCCACGTACTGACCACGGCCTGGATGGACGACAGCGGCGCGGTACATTTCGGATCGGTCACCATGGACTTCGGGTCCGATTTCGGCGAGACTTCTGCTCTCTCCACCAAGCTGACCATCACGGGCAGCGGCGGGGTGGCGGATGCCAACACCAAGCTGAGCGACATCGACCGGTTCTACGACGCCAACGGGACGTTCCTCTTGGGCGACTCGGGCAAGTGGATCGACATCTACGACGGCGGCGGCAACAAGGCGTCCTTCCTGATCGAGGGATCGGACACCTTGGGCGACGTGTCGGACAAGATCGCGCAGGCCATCACGCAGCAGACCACCAGCTATGGCTGGGAAGGGCTGGGCATGGGCGACGTGACGGACGGCGGCGTGAGCAAAGCGGCCACCTACGTGCAGACGCCCAAGTCGGGCGACGAAGCGGTGGCGGGCACCATCGTGATCCGCTCCACCGTGGCGGGCAGCGACGGCGCGCTCACCTTCAACGCGGACGAATCGGTGCTGAACGCGCTGAGCCTGGCGACCATCCAGGACGCGGTGAACGGCGTGAAGACCGTGAGTGTCTATAACGCGCACACCAACGGGCTGGTGGCCAAGGAAGAAACCGGCGACAATATCCTGCACAACGTGATTCAGGGTATCGACGTCAAGTTCGACTCCCGGGCCAACGTGAACGCCACATGGGATGCCAGCGCCAACAAGATCACGTTCAGCGCGGATGATGCGTCGCACTTCCTGCACGTGGTGGACAAGTCCATGGACCTGCAGATCGGCGCCAACCAGGGCCAGACCATGACGGCGTACATCGGCGAGATGTCGACGGAAGGGTTGGGCATCCAGAACTCCCTGGTGGTGAGCCAGGACCTGGCGCAGGACGCCATCGGCCAGCTCGACGGAGCAATACAGAAGGTGTCCAGCGAACGGGCCAGAATCGGTGCGTACATCAACCGTTTGGACCACACGTTGAACAACTTGGCCGTGCAGGAAGAGAACCAGACGGCCGCGGAATCGACCATTCGTGACTTGAACATGGCCAAGGCCGTTTCGGAGATGACCCAGCAGCAGATCCTGCAGCAGGTGGGCACCTCCATGCTGGCCCAAGCCAACCAGCTGCCGCAGTCGATCATGTCGCTGCTGCGGTAACGAAGACCCCTCTTCATCAGAGGGAGGTATCTCCGGGGCGATGAACCCCGGAGATACCCTTTTCTCCGTGGAGAGGCAGGGAGTGTGAAATGACAATCGAGGCAATCACCAACGGCGCAACGGCCGTCTCATTGTCCGCGCTCCGCAAATCTCAGCAATCCGCCGAGCCGTCAGGCCCGGTCCAGGCCAAGGAGTCCGAGCCTGCCCGGAAGGGCGCGGAGAAACCGGCAAAAGTAGACCCTCCGGCACCGCCGAAGCTGGACGAGAAGGTCCTGGAGCAGATCAAGAAGGACCTGGATCTGTCATCGGTTGGCAGGGAGTATCGGGTAATCGACAAACTGGGAAGAGTCTACGTCCGTCTCTACGACAAGGAGACCGGGGAGATGATTCGAGAAATCCCTGCGGAAAAATTGCTGAGAGTGGCGAAAGTGCTGGAAGCTGTAAGCGGCGCTCTGTTCGAGAAGGTTGTGTGAAAGGGGAGAGCTTTCTCATGGCTGGTCTCGGCACGATCATGCGCTGTATACAGGATACCCCCCCCTCGATCCTGCTGAGGTGAGCATGGTCGAAACGGTTCTTTTCGCGGGCCGCGGGTAGTTGTTTTCATTATTTCGTGTTTTCCTTCCGCATTCCGTTTCATTTCTGGAACAATTCTTGAATACATTCTTCCGTTGATTTCAGTTTGCCTTCCGCAATTCCGTCACTGCGGGCTTTGTCGAATTTGAGCGGAGAATTGTTTCATGAAAAAGAAGAAATCCGGAGAAAAAAAACGGAAACGCCAGGCCGTTACGTTGCCGGTCGCCCCACTTCCCCTCACGAAAACCGAACCTCGCCGGAATGTGCCGCCCGCCGACCGGAACTTCCCGGGTACCGACGATCATGCGCCGGAAGAACTCGCCTTGAAAGCGCAAGGAAAGCTGGCAATGAAACGCAGGCTGGAAGCGCTTTCTCTGCTGGAGCAAGCCGTCGGACTGGACCCGTCCAACCGTGAATACGCCGCGGCGCTCGCCGAGCTGCGCGAGGACGTCCGAGCCCGTCCCACCATTTCGGTGTGCATGATGGTGAAGAACGAGGAAGCCCACCTCGAACGTTGCCTGAAAAGTGTACAGGGCTTCGTGGACGAGATTATCGTGGTGGATACCGGCTCCCGCGACCGGACCATGGACATCGCCCGCGCATTCGATGTTCTTTTGTTCGAACACCCTTGGTTCGACGATTTCTCAGGTATGCGGAACATCACCATCGGCTACGCTCAAGGGGATTGGATCGTCATTCTGGACGGGGACGAGGAACTGGAAGCCGGGGACGGGGAACTGATCCGCGAAGCGGCCACGGACACTTCATGCAACGGCAAATATTTCCAGGTACACAACCTGCTGGAGAACGGCGCCAAGGACTGGGTGTGCGAAAGCGTGCGCATGTTCAAGAACGACGGGCATATCCGCTACGAAGGGATCGTGCACAACAACATCGTCATCTCCCCTCCCATTCAGACGACGCCCATCCGCATTTACCACTACGGTTACGACCTCGATGCGGAGAAGAAGGCGGCGAAATTCGAACGCACCACGTCGCTCCTGAAAAAGGTGCTTGCGGAAACTCCCGATGACGCCCGGGCCATGTTTTACCTCATGAAAAGCTACGGGTCGGCGGGCAAGAAGGAAGAGGCCATCGAATACGGCGAACGGTTCCTGGAACTCGCCCGCGGCCGGAATCTCAAACTGACCGACACCTACTGGTACGAAGCGCTCTGGACTTTGAGCGCCGCCTGGATTGCGTCCGGCGATCTGGAAAAGGCGGAAGAGTACGTGAAAAAAGGAATGGACCTCGATCCCGATTACGCGGACATGTACCATCTCCTGGGCAAGATTCGCGGATCGCAGGGAAATTTCGAGGAGGTGAAGCACTTGGCGCGGACGGCCCTCGAAAAGCTGGACCGGCACGTCCGAGGGCAGGTTTCGCTGCACTACATGCATCACTATGCCCGGCACGAGATGCTCTTCTACCTGGCTGCGGCGCATTGTGAACTGGGCGAATGCGACGATGGACTGGCACGCTGCGACGAGGCCATACAAGAACAGGAAAAGAATGCGGATTATCACCTGCTGCGGTCGAGGATTCTGTTGAAGCAGGGCAAACCCGAGGAAGCACGGCAATCGCTTGCTGTCGCCGGCCAACTCGATCCGCAACGGAAAAATCTCAAGATCATCCCCCTTCCGTCGCCGGAACGGATCGGCGCACAACTGCGGGAAGCAATGTCGGCGCTTCAGGGGAACGACGTCCTGGCGGCCATGCAAATCTTCCGCGACGTGCTGAACGCCGATCCGACGCAAGCGGTCGCCCACGGCTGGCTTGCCCGGCTGACCTGCGGACGGGGAGAAACGGAAACGGCCCTGGAGCATGCCCGAAGAGCACTGGAGGCCGACCGTAACGAACTCGCGCTGCTCGCAATGGCGGAAATCCACTTGAAGAAGGAGGAATTTCCCGCGGCATTGGACTATCTGCTGGAATGCGTGGAGAAGTACCCGGAATCCCCTCATGCCAATCACCTGATGGGGATCGGTTTCTGGAGGAGAGGCCGCCGGTTGCAGGCCACCCCTTATCTGGAAAAGGCGATCACTCTTGAGCCGGCCAACGAGAGCTATCGTCAGGCGCTGGAAGCGGCGCGGCGGGACACGAACCGCCAGCCCACGATTTCGCTGTGCATGATGGTGAAGAACGAGGAAAACAACCTGGACCGGCTGCTCGAAAGCGTCGAAGGCGCGGTGGATGAAATCGTCGTCGTGGATACCGGATCGACCGATTCCACCATTGACATCGCCCGTCGTTTCCACGTGCGTCTCTACGAACATCCGTGGTTCCAGGACTTTTCGGGCATGCGCAACATCACCATCGGCTATGGCCGGGGCGACTGGATTCTGATTCTTGATGCGGACGAGGAATTGGTGGCCGAAGACAGGCAACTGGTGCGGGACGTTTCCATGGATACGTCCGTCAACGGTTTCCAGTTCATTGTGCATAATCAATTCGCCAAGGCGGGCCACGACTTCAAGGGCCGGAGCGTACGGCTGTTTAAAAACAACGGGGAGATCCTTTATGAAGGGATCGTCCACAACGATCTGGTGATCGGCCCTCCCGTGCTGGTCACGTCCATACGCCTCAACCATTACGGGTACGATCTGGATGAAAAGGGGAAGGCCGCCAAGTTCGAGCGCACCTCCGGATTGCTCCACAAGGTGATCGAGGAAAACCCGGAGAATGCGCCCGCCCACTTCTATCTCCTCAAGGCGTATGCCGGGCACAACCAAAAAGAACGCGCGATAGCCTTCGGCGAGAAGTTTCTCGAACTTGCCCTGAGCCAGGACGATCCGAAGAACGGATTGTTCCGCATGGAAGTAAACTACCTTATGGGGATGCTCCATCTGACCATGGGGCGCCTCGACGAGGCCCGGAAATACGGTGAAGACGGGATCGCCTTCTGTCATTATTATCCCGACAATTATTTTCTCATGGCGAAGGTCGAAGGCCGGGAGAAGCATTACGAGAAGGCCAGGGAGTACGGGCTCCGGTCCCTCCAATATCTGGAACAATTCGAACGGGGCGAGACGCAGATCATGTGTGTCGTACATCCCTCGCGACATGAAATCCTGCTGGATGTAGCCACCGCCTCCTATGAATTGAACGATTACGATGAGGCTCTGCGACAGTGCCGGGAAGCGCTCGCCGCGTCCCCCGAGAACGCCCCGCTCAACATGCTGGCGGCAAAAATTTTTCTCAAACAGGAAAAAGGACGCGAGGCGCTGGAAGCCCTGGCCGTTGTCGAGAGGCTGGACCCGGACCGCGCCGACCTGCCGTATCATCAGGGAAGATGCTTTTTGACTCTGGAACGGTACCAGGAAGCCCATGCTCTGCTCACCAAGTTTGTGGAAAAAAATCCCGACCACGGATCGACTCACCACTATCTGGGGAAGATAGAACTCAAGTGGCACCGTTTCGAGGAAGCGGAAAAGCACTTGTCCCGGGCCGCGGAACTGGATCCCGTCAACGCGGATCTGCACAACGAACTCGCGCTCGTGCTGGAACACAACGGAAAGATACCGGAAGCGCTCAACGCCTTCGAGCAGATGAACTCCATCAACTCGCAGGTGGAGGGATTGAGGAACAAGATCGGCGAAATGGCGTTCTCCCTGGGGGACGGCGGAAAGGCCAGAGACTATTTTCAGGCCGAGATCGAACGGTTCCCGCACGTTTCCTCCGCCTACAACAACTTGGCGGTTCTGCTGGCGGGCGAAGGCAAGTTGCAGGATGCCGTGGCGTGTTTGCACAAATGTCTGGAAATCGATCCCGGCAACTCCACCGCCAGGGAGAATTTGCAGGAACTGCAGTCCATGCTCGGGGAGGAATTTGGCTCTTTGGCCATTAACTAATTATTTTTGTTTTGGAAAATGCACAGGGGTGTGATATGGGTAATTCTGAAACAATCCGTAATCCTTCTCTTTGGAAAGATGACGGCTTTGATGTAGGACGGAGTTGGCGCGCCGATAGCCCAGCCGTCCGGCCGCAGAGCCGCCCACCACGTCCGCAAGTAAACGGAGATGCCGGGATGGAACTCTTCATAAACGGTGAGAAGGTAGGCCTGGATGGTCCGCGGAACGAAAATCTGCCGGACTTCATTCACCGCATTTCTCGGGAATACGTGCCGTTGAACGAAGTGATAACGGAATTTGTCGTCGACGGAAAGGTTCTCAATTCGGAAGATGAGCCTGCCTTGAGCGGAAGGACCACCGAGGGGATCGCCAAACTGGAGATCGCCACGGCCAATCCCGCCCAGATCACCCGCGAAGGGTTGCAGGACGCCCTCGGCTACATGGATCGCCTCATCCCCGGACTCACCGAGATCGCCGAACTCTATCGCCGGGACGACATCCCGGACGCCGTGCATCGATTCATTCTGGCAATAGAAGGCATTCACTGGTTCGCTTCCCTGATATCCATGGGCGAACGTTACAGCACGTTGAAGTACCGAAAGGAAAAGGTACATCAATGGACGATCGCCGACCATTATAAGGAGTTGGGCGACATCGTTCGGGAGATTTCCCTGAAACAGGAGAGCAAGGAATGGGAAGAGGTCGCCGATCTCCTGGAACAAAAGCTCGTCCCTCACTTCGAAACCTGGAAACGCATTCTACCGGAAATGATCAACGCCGTGAGCGGCGAAGCGGAGTAAGCGGACTATATGACGCCTCCCCACGAATCCGTTGTCCTGGCTGAACTCCAACAGAACCTTATCGAGAACCTCCTGGACATAACGCGGAGAATGGAATCGGCGCTCTCCGCAAGCGACATCGACCGGTTTTCGCAGGAGCTGGCGGTACGGCAGGGTCTTTTCGTTCGGCTCCAGGAAAATCAGACCAGACTCGAGGGTTTTCAACAAACGGCGAGCCGGGACGGCCGGGAATTGCCACCGGTGGTGACCGAACTGATCGTCGCGAACAGGAGACGACTGCAGGATGTCCTGGAGATCGACCGGAGATGTATGGAAATAGGAGAGGTTCGTAAGAGAGACATCGCACGCCGCCTGGGAGAAACGCGCGCGGCGAAGAAACTGAAGAAGGAATATCGTCCTTCGGACCCGCGCGCGGGCAAACGTTCCCTCCTCAATGGAAAAGCATAGGACTATCAGCTTCTTCCATTTTTAAAACAGTATACGACGGACCGGAATGCCGGGTACGCCCGGGCGGCTAAAGGTAGGCGTCGATAAAGCGCCCCTTTCCCGTTTCTTCAGCGGACATCCGGGCGGATACCGGATTTTGGGTGAGCAAATCCACAGCCCAGGCTCCGGTGGACCGTTGCACGTCGAGGCTCTTCTTCATCACCTCCACACCGTATGCTGTCCTTGCCTCCGCCTGTTTCATCTGCGAATAAACTGCCGGAATGAAGGCATTGATATCCATTCCGGCGCCCTTAAACGATACTCGGGTCGATGGCCTGCCCGGAGTGGGACGCCAGCCCCTTCTCACCGTTCCGGTCCATCATGTCCATGACACTCTTCAGCACGTCCCTCGCTTGAGCGAAATCCTCAATGGGCGGCTGGCTGCCGGCCGTACGATTTTCCTCGGCCACTTCCTGAGCCTGTTTCGACTCGGCCGTTACATTCGATGCACTTTCCTCCCCGGATTTTCGGCGCTCACCGGATTTCCTCGTCCCGGTTTCCTCCGGTTTGGTTTCCTTCAGGAAGATGACGTTGTTAATGCTGCTCACCGTCATGGCGTTTTCTCTCCTTCCTTGGAGTTACACTGAGATGCTCAGCGGTTTGGTCTGGGGTGGCGCCGCCACCTTGGCGGAACTTCGCGGTGCGGCTTCCCCCTCGTTGCGTTCCCCTTCGGACGGCTTTCCCCCTTGAAGCTGAAGGAACGCTTTCTTCCAGGCCGTCCGGAGACCTTCCATTATCTGAAGCGCCTCGTCTATGCCACCGGGCTCCTTTATCGTGTTTGCCTCCGTAAGGCGACGCTTCGCAAAGGCATACAGGCGTAGGAGATTTTTAGCGATATCCCCGCCTTTGTCCATATTCAGGCTGCTGATGAGTTCCTCAATGATGCGGGTCGCCTTGGTGACGGCATTGTGCGCACCCTCGATGTCCTGCCGTTCCAGTTTCATCTTTCCCGCACACATTGCGTTGATACTCGCATCATACAGCAAAATGATCAAGTCACATTGACTCGAGCCCTCAACGTTCCTTTTCACATATTGCTGAAGATGCTGGGAAGCGTTCATTATCCGTGTCCTCCGGGCATGCTGGGTTACGAGCCGGTTAGCTCTTGCTGCTGCTTTGGCCGAGCAACGAGGAAACAGCCGAACTGTTCTGGTTCAGCTTGGCCAATTCCTGCTCCATCGTGTTGAACTGATCCCACAACCGGTTTTCCTGGTTGTCGAGCCTCGTCTGCATGGTATCTATTTTGTCATTGTAATCGCTTATTTGTTGGTCAATGGAACCATTGTTCTTAATCTGCTGCTGTACAATTCCGTCAGTGCCGCTATAGCTATCGACAAGATCGTTGAGAGATCTGGCGATGCCGTAATCCTCATCGTTGCCTCCCTGGAGACTGAAAAGTCGATACACATCGTCCACGTCGTTGGCCAAGGCGTTCGCAAGCGTGGAATTCTCCGCGAGGTCCTCACGAATGGTCTTTGTGTAGTCGTCTAGGCTTGCACCATCCGAAATTTTTTCCAAAAGGTAGCCGTCCCGTGCGTCTTCGAAGCCTCCGATGGACCCGGCGGATATTCCAAGCTGCGCGAGCAGGTTCATTGCCGGGGTGGCATTCCGTACCGGGCTGGTGGTGATCTGCCGAAACGACGAAGTGAGCGTTCTCAGGGAACTTTCCCTTTGAATGTCCTGATAGCCGTTGTAGAGTTCATAGTAGGCTTCATAGTTGCTGATCTGCGTGGAAGTCATGGATGATTTTTGGTCGTCGGTGAGGGGGTCGAGGTAAGCCTTCTGTTCGTCCGTGAGTTGAGGCGGGTTGAGCATGCTGATCGTTATATTGTACTGAACGATAAAGGTGGTGATTTTGTCGAGGGCCTTGTCGGTATCGTTCTGGATGGTGATGGTAACCGGAGTAGTGGTCGGTGCATTGAGGTTGAGCGTTGTTCCGGCAAGCACGTCATCAACCGCATTGGTGCTGCGGGTATACCCTACGCCATCCACCGAAAAGACGGCGTCCCGTCCGCTGTAGCCGGCTTCCTGCGTGGCCGACAGCGCAACGGAAACCGAGGACGAACCGAAAAAGTCGGCGATGGTGTTGACCGGCTGCGATGCCTCGTCCTGTAGGGTGAATCCGCCCGAGTACCCTGCGGTGGACGAGGTGAAGGTAATACCGCCCGAGCCGTCCGTGGAGGCCTTTACTCCCAGGCCGCTGGTCGTGTTCACGGAAAAGGCGACGTTGAGGGCGTTGTACTCCGCCGAGGCCGTCGCCGCCGTGCCGTAGTTGACGGTTTCGGTCACGCTCGCCGGATCGGTTGCCAGTCCAAGTTCGTAAAGGTCACCTACCGAAGCGCCGTCGATGGTGAAACCGGCAGCGCCGCCGCTCGCGTCATCGGCCCTGCTGAAAAAGCGAAGCGAGTCGTCGCTCTCCTCGACCACCCCGACCTCCACCCGGCCGCTGCTCCAGTTGCCCGTGGAGTTCCATGCAGTCACGAAGTCATCGATGTTCGAAATGGTTTTCCCGGAATTGTTCGTCCAGGAGAATGCGTCGGTTCCCGCGTTTCCGGCCTGGACGTTGAACACGGCGCCCGCGGCTATCCCGTTGCTCCAGTTCACGAGGCCGGCGTTCTCCTGATATGCCCCCGATCCGACGGTCGCCCCAATGGTCGCGCTTCTAGCCGAGGATGCTCCCGTGGGGGTAACGGTGATGGTGTCGGCGCCCCGGTCGCCCGCAGGGGCGAGGGAAGTGGTGGCAGTGGCGTACCGGTCCGTTACCAGATTCAGGGCGGAAAGGATGTTGCTCGTATCGTTTGCGCTGCCCAGAGTGATTTTTTCCGCGTTGGAGTCCACCTTGCCCGTGGTGGAAGCCAGGGTGAAGAGGTCCGACTTGCTGTCATAGCTTGCGGTGACCTTGGCCCCCGAATTGTTTATCTTGGAGATGAGGTTCTGAAGGCTGTCCGTGGACGCATCGAAATATATGGCGATGCCGTTGACGGTGAACGTACCGGAAGTGGGGGGCAGGGAGAAACCCGCCGAACTGAGAGGTGAGGTAGAGCTGATGGCCGAACTCGCACTGCCGGTGGTGAACGCAGCGCCTTGCAAAGAGGTGAGTTTGGCCAGTGTGAGGAAATTGCTCGTATCCTTGGCGTCTCCGAGAGTGATAGCAGTGCTGCTGTTTTCGTTGGACGTGAGGACGAACCGGTCGCTTGCGGAATCATAGGTCGCGGTTACCCCTGCGCCTGAGCCGTTGATCAGTCCCAGTACGTCGTTGACGCTGAGCTTGGTGTAGTCGCCGATGGCGATTTGCACGTTGTTGATCGTGAACGTCCCGTTCGTCTTCTCGTCGGCGGCGGTGGCGAACCCCGCGCTCGCCAGGTTTTTTACGCTCGTGTTCAACGATCCGGAACCGGAAACGTCCTCTGCGCCAGTGATCTTGCTTTTGGAAGGTCCGATGGCGTTCAGCGAATTGCTGACGTACACCGTCGTGCTTCCCACCTGCAACCCTCCACTGTCCGCGGCAAACCTCACTCCGCGAATCAGACCCGTGGATGGTTCGTTCATCTCCATAAGCAGCGAGTTGAGGTCCGATGCGGTAACATCCGTTACGATGGAACTGACGGAGCCTGAGGTTCCTCCGGATGCGAACCCCAGAGCGGATGCCGCGCCGCTGTTATCAACTGAAATTGCCCCTCCGTTTGTGCTGTAAAGGACGAACGAGTCCTTTGCCGTGGTCGCGTCGCGGGTTGCCCGGACGGCCACGTAGGTCACATCGGTGGTATTAAGAGCGGTGTTAAGTGCGGCGTTCAGCTTGTCCTCGACATCGGCGCCTACCCTGGACATGCTGGTGGCGTCGGCGTTGGCGTTGTCAAGCGTCACGGTTACCGTCTGCCCGTTCACGGTGGCGGTGAGCTGGTTGTTGCTCGCGTCGATAGCGGACCCCATGGTCCCTTCCACCGTTCCGCTTTCAGCCGCGGCGCTGCTGAGGGTTGTGAGGTTTCCTCCCCCGGTCGGTTTGAAGACGGACCGTGCCCGGTACAGAGAACCTTCACCGGTGATGCTGATCTCGTGGGAGCCTTTCAGGCTGCTTTCGTCGGGACGCCCCGTAAGGGAGGCGATCCCCGTGCTGTTTCCCGATGAAGAATTGAGGGTGGCCCTGGTGTACTGGCTGCGTACAAAGGCCGCCTGTGCGGTCTGGGTGATGGAAACCGTATGCAGGCCGGGTGCGGCTTCCACGGTGGCGGTGGCGGTCACCAGCTTATCGTCGCTGGACAGCACTTTTTTGGATTTGAATGTGGACTCCAGCCTCAGGTCCAGGAGAGATTTCTTGAGGGTAAAGAGCTGGTCGTCCACTTCCTTGAAGGTGGACTTCTTGGTATCCAGCTTCTGCAAACTCTGCTGCAGCTTTATGAGCGGCTGTCGTGCAGTCTGCATCAGTTGGTCGATCATGCCCTGGGTGTCCATTCCGGACACCAGACCCCCCAGCTGCATAACTAACCCTCCATTCGGCCGCGGCAACGCGGCTCCGGCGGTGGAAAGCGTCCACCATCACCGGTATTAATCGGCATTTTACCCGGGAAACTTGAGCGAATCCCGGAGACACTCGCATTTGCGGCTCCGTCGGGCCGGACACTTGCACAACGTCCCCTGAGAATACTAAAGTGAAGCAGGTTTTTACCGATTATCTCTTTAAGGGATATGTTCGGCATATCTCCACTTTCGTTTCCGGGGCCTTTGGTTATGTGCGCGGCAGGCTGCACACAAAGTATAGCTCAGAGGAAAAGAACGTCAGGCCGTCACTTTTGCAAGATATGAGCCTTTTTCCAGAGGGAAGGATAAGTGAAGAAAATGAGCATGAAACCAATAGGATACGGCAAATGAGCGTTCTCATAAAGGCTCTCGTGGCGGACGACGATCAGACCCACAGGGAAATATTTGCCGACCTCATGATGGAGGAAGGCATGCAGGTCGAATCCGTCGACAACGGCGACATGGCGGTGGAGCTGATTCAGTCGAACGACTACGACCTGATCCTCTCCGACCTCATGATGCCCGGCAAGGACGGGATAGAGGTGCTCCGCGTCTCGCACGAGAAAAACGAGGAGACGCTTGTCGTCATCATTACGGGGTTCGGCACCCTGGAGACCGCCATCGAGGCCATCCGGCTCGGGGCTCACGACTACGTCACCAAGCCGTTCAAGCTGGAAGAGCTGCAGCTGGTTTTCAAGAACGCCAAGGACAAGATCCTTCTCGTTCGCACCAACCGCGAACTTCAGCGGCAGCTGAACGAATTGGGCCTGGAGATGGACGTACTCAGGACGGAAAGAGAGGAACTCGCCGTGCAGCTTGAAGAGACGAGGGCACGGTTGAACGGCTACGAGCACAATCTGAGCGCCCTCATCCACCGGTTTCCCTTTCTCCTGAATCCCAGCACCCCCATCAAGATACGGGAGTCGGACAGGGAGGAAGGAACCGATTTCGACTTGAGAGATAAGAGAGCCGAAGGAACCAGAATTCTCACCAAGGTATAAAACGCCGCTCCCGCTTCGCGGTGTTGAAAATTTTGAACCCTCGCCATATTTCACAAAAATGGCGCAGCCGGGAATTTTTCCTTCCACGACGGTGCTTTGCCCTCCAACCGGGGCGGTACTCCGCGCAACCGCGCGGCTCGCGACCGCATAATAGCTAAATATATCGGTTTCTCGTTTTCACGAACGTAGTGCGCCTTTCCCGCCCGAGGGGAATATTCGGAGCCCTGCGTTCGGGTGAAAAAGAGCTATTTTACTTTTAATATCGTATAGTTTCCGCTATGGTATTTTTTGTCGGGACGGATTGGAAGGAAAATTGACATTATCTTAATAAATACAGTATAGTAAGTCGACTGTTCAGGATTTGAAGTTGCCTTTGGTCACGGTTCACCCGGCAGGAAGAAGAAACGGCAGCGACATTTTGCAGGTTGACAGGGAGGTTATTCGGCCGATGCCCACAGGTTCGATTCTGATAGCTGAAGATAATGGGGAACTCGCCGAGCAGATAACTCTCTTTCTGGAACACTCAGGATATTCCGCAACCTGTGTTCCTGACGGTCGGGAACTGGTGGACGAGTACGTAAAAAATACCTACGATCTGGTTTTGTGCGACCTCAAGATGCCCAACCTGGACGGGCTGGAGGCGCTACGCATCATCAAGAGCACCGACTCGCAGGCGGTCATTGTCATGGTGACGGGCTACGGCACCGTGAAGAAGGCAGTGACCGCCATGAAGCTGGGAGCCTTCGATTTCATCGAGAAACCCATCGACTTCGAGAAGCTGGCCATCGTTCTTGAAAAGGCCATTGAATTCAGTCGGCTGGTGCGCGAGAACACGCAGCTGCGCAACCAACTGCAACAGGAATTCACTTTCGACAACATCGTGGGCGAAAGCGACGAGATGAAACGGGTGTTCCAGATGGTCCGGAAGGTAGCCCGGACCAATTCCACCGTGCTCATCCGAGGTGAAAGCGGAACTGGCAAGGAACTCGTCGCCAAGGCCATTCACTACAACAGCGACCGGAAAAACAAACCCCTGGTGACCATCAACTGCGGGGCCATTCCGCACGAACTTCTGGAAAGCGAACTTTTCGGGTATGAAAAGGGAGCATTCACCGGCGCGGTACGAAGCCGCATGGGGCGGTTCGAACTGGCCAACAGCGGTACCATTTTCCTCGACGAGATCGGAGACATGCCGCTTTCGCTCCAGGTGAAGATGCTCCGCGTCATCCAGGAGAAAACCATCGAGCGCGTGGGCGGCGGGCACATCATCAAGGTGGACGTGCGTATCATCGCGGCTACCCACCAGGAACTCGAGGAGGCCATCCGGCAGGGCAGATTCAGGGAAGACCTGTACTACCGGCTGAACGTCTTTCCCATCACGCTGCCTCCCCTTCGCGACAGACAGGAAGACATTCCTCTGTTGGCCAAGCACATTCTGGAGAAGTTCCGGGCCGAACGCGGACACCGGATCACGGGGATCTCCGAGGAAGTGCAAAGGACTTTCATGGATTACCCCTGGCCGGGGAACGTGCGGGAACTCGAAAACATCATCGAGCGGGCCGTGATCCTCAAGGACTGCGGCATGATGGATCTGGAGGACCTTCCCGACAACCTGGTGGAGAAGGACTTCAGCCTGAGCGCTCCGGAGATGGACATTTCCTGGGATGAAGGGGTCAATTTCAATACCGCGGTCACCGAATATGAACGTCAGCTCATTCTGCAGGCGTTGAACAAGACCAACTGGGTCAAGAACAAAGCCGCCAAGCTTCTCCACCTGAAACGAACCACTCTCGTCGAAAAGATGAAAAGGATCAATCTCGACCGATCAGGCGCGGAAAGTGGCGGCTGACGTCAAGACGATGACGAACGATCGAGGGAGAATACCGAATTCTCCTCGCATAATCGTTGTTTCCTCTCGAATTCCCGGCTTTTTGCCTTCCCCTTGCGTCCCGAGCACAATTGCAGAGGGTGGCACGTAATTTGCTCAAGCTGGTCCATGCGTACGACGGTCAACACGTATTTCGAGAACACGCAAGGGACGGGCGAACAGCCCGATCTGTTTTCTTTATGAAGCGCATCATTATTATTCTGCTTGCTTCGCTCTGCTCGTTCTTCCCGGCGAATGCGGCTTTTTCCGCTCCCAAGGAAGTCGTTCTCAAGAACGTGCGGTTCGGCCTCAACGAAGGTCGATTACGCATGGTGCTGGACTTCGAGAACAGACCGACCTACTCGGTCGCCTCCAGGGATGGGAAGGTCTCCCTCTCCATTCCCCGCCTCAACGCCGCGACACTCTCCAAGGTGCTTCCCTCCATCCGCTACGAAGGCTGGATCAAGGCGGGCACGGCGGGTAAATTCCAGACGCTGCCCACCATAACCGTTGAGCTTGAACCCGAGGTGTCCGTTGTTTCCCATGGACTGGTGACGGATACGCTGCCGTACCGGATATTCCTCGATTTCGGGAAAAAAGGAACCGCGGAAAAAAAGCAGCCCGACGCGAAAAGTCCGACCGGCGACCTCGCAAAGGAGAAAACTCCGTCGGGCACGGCGGAGCGGAAGGAGAACCCCAAAGCCGAGGCTAAGAAAGAGAAAGAGCCTCCGAAGGCCGAGCCGAAAGAGCCTCCGAATGCCGCCCCCAAGGAGCAGAAGGAAACAAAACCTGCCGTTGTGGAGCCCGCACCCGCATTGCCCGCCGGCATCCGGAAGGAAGTCGAAGAGCTGAGAAAACGGCTCGCCGGTGCCTCTGCCGCGCCGACCGTCGCATCGGGCGAAACGAAGGCGAACGGCGCGTCCGGGCAGCAGAACCAGCCGGCGGAGTCGTCGTCGGTGAAATCCGAGAAGCCTTCCGCTCCGGCGGAGGCGGCAAAACAGCCGCCGACAGGCGCCGCGACCGTCGAGAACCGGAAACCCGCGGCCCCTTCCGCCGCCGAATCGACCAAACCTGCGCAGGCGGCGCAGCCCTCCTCCCCGACGGGCCGTATCTCCGGCAAGATCGGGGATTACCAGCCGCTCTCCAATGTGGAAGTGGAACAGAAGATACTCCTGGACCGAGCGGAAAGCCGTTACAAGGAGAAAGATTTCGCGGGAGCGTACGCGCTCTTCACCCAGTTCCGGGAGCAGTATCCCGACAGCCCGTTCATGGACAAAGCCGCCTATCTCCAGGTCCACAGCCTCTATGAGATCAAGAAGAATGCCTCCCTGCAGGAGAAGCAGGAGACCGTCGGCAAGTACACGGTGGTTCTGGCCGATTATCCCAACTCGCCCGAAGTTCCCCTGGCGTTGTACAACACCGGACGGCTCTATCTGGACATGACCTTCTATTATGAGGCCCTGTCCCAGTTCTCCACTCTCGCCGCCAAATATCCCGACACACAATACGGCCGGGAGGCCCAGTTCTGGGTGGCGGAAAGCACGTTTCAGCTCGGGAAATATGCCGATGCGCGAGGCCTGCTGCAGAAATTCATCAATACTCAGCCGGACAGTCCTTTTGTAAAGCGGGCCACCGTCAGGCTGGCGGAATGTTACTCCCGTCTCAACCAGCCCGGGGAAGCGGACCGCATCCTGAAGCGGGCATTTGAAAAATGGCCCGACCTCATTTCCAATCTGCCCGCGGATTCCTACATCAACCTCGCCGATCACTACATGGGACAGAAGGACGTGGACAAAGCGGAGGAGATGCTCCTGCTGGGGGTGAATATGTATCCCGAGAGCTATCTGGCCTCCCGCATGCTGAAGGAACTGGCCGAGGTGTACGAAGCCAGAGAGGATTTTGCCGACGCCGGCACCACGTACTACCTGTTGCTGCATCGCTATCCGGAAAGCGACGAGGCCCAGTGGGCCAAGGTAAAGCTTGCCGAATTCGGTGAAAAGAAGGTAAAACTCGATCTGCCCGAAGGCGACGAAATCGCCGCCTACTATCACGAGCCGGTGGAAGCCCTGGAAAAACTCCTTCAGGACCCGATGTATCCTTTTCGGGAGGATGCCCTGCATGAACTGGCCAGGGCGAACATGCGGCGCGAGAACTACCCCAAGGCTTTGACCCTCTTCCGGCAGGCCCTCCTGGAATTTCCCGCCTCGGCCCGCAAGGAGACGTATCGGCGCGAATCGGTGGAATCCATGCAGAGGCTGCTGGCTCGCAGCAGGCCGGAGGACGATGCCTACAACGTGGTGAAAGCCTATGAAACCTCCTTCCGGGCCGCGGGCAACGTATTGGTTGACCCCAAGGACCTGATGGACCTGGGAAACCGTTACGCGGCGCTGGACCTTATCGAAGAAGCCATGGGCCTCAGCTCCAAGGCTCTTGAAAATGCGTCGGCAAACAACACCCTGCGGCCCATGATCCTCGAAACGGGGGCGGACTGGCGGTATCGGGCCGGCCTCCTGGACGAGGCCGTCGATTGGCTTGTCGCGCTCATGAAGGAAGTGCCCGAGGGCAAGGTCTCGCCCTCCATACTTATGAAGCTCGCCCGCTGGCGCTACGATCAGAAGAAATATACGGAAGCCGCGACCCTTTTTCTGAAACTGCTCCCCCCGGACAACAAGCCTCCCGATGTGCTCGCGGCCAACGCCGCCCTGGAGCTGGGCCGGTTGTATCAGGAAATGGATTTTCCCGCCAACGCCCTCCTCTACCTGAAACGAGCCGAGGAACTCTTTCCCCCCGCGGAAGAGAAAGAAAAGGCGGCAAAATTTCAGGGGCTGTGTCGCCTTGCCATGGCGGACAGCCTTCTGGCGCAAGGCAGGGTGGCCGAGGCAAAGGACAGCTACCGGAAGTGCCTCGAAGGGAGCCTCGATTCGCAGAACCGGGCGTGGGCGTATTATCGGCTCGCCATGATCGAGGGGAAGACCGGCAACAGTGAAGCGAGGGCCGAGGCCCTCAAACAGCTCAGCGGCCTCAAGGAGGCGTCCACTTGGTCCAAGATCGGCGAAACCATGCTGCGCATGGACGAGGCGAACAAACGCTCGGCCGAGGTACTTTGACCGGGACCACGTTCTAAGAGCACGCGGGGACCGGTGGCGGGATTCGGAACGTTTGCCGTTCGGACCGTGATGCGGCGCAGAACGGATAGGGGCAAAGGGAAAAGTAGCGGATATGCCGGACTTTCCGGTGCATGCGGAGGAAGAAGGAACGGGGAATGTCCAAAAGAGTGCTTGTTGTCGACGATGAAGCGGGCATCCGGCTCGCTTTATCCGAGGTCTTGAAACGATGTGGGCATGACGTGGCCTCCGCCCAGAACGGCGACGAGGCGCTCAAGATGCTCCAGGCGGGGACCTTTGATTTGGTTATCAGCGACATCAAAATGCCGGTCGTCGACGGCATGGAGTTGATGCGTCGCCTGAATGAAGAAAAATCGGGACCTCCCGTTATCATTATCACCGCTTTCGGGACCGTCGACACGGCGGTGGAAGCCATGAAAATGGGAGCGGTGGATTTCATCCAGAAGCCGTTCAGTTTCGAGGACATAGAAGTCCTGGTACGAAACGTGTTCCAGCGCATGCAGAACCTGCCGTCTCCGTCCTCCAACGGAGGACCGCGCGGCGTCACGGTGATCGTCACCCGCAACGAGCGGATGGCCAACCTTATCAGCCTGGCCAGAACCATTGCCCCCAGTCAGGCCAGCGTCCTCATTCAGGGGGAAAGCGGCACCGGAAAGGAACTGTTCGCCCGTTTGATTCACGAGTCGAGCGACCGCAGGGAAAATCCCTTCGTTGCGGTGAATTGTGCGGCCATTCCCGAGAATCTGCTGGAGAGCGAGCTGTTCGGTCATGAGAAAGGGGCCTTCACCGGCGCTTCCTTCCAACGCATCGGAAAGTTCGAGCAGGCCAACAACGGTACGATTCTGCTGGACGAAATAAGCGAGATGACCATGCCCCTCCAGGCGAAACTGCTGCGGGTCCTCCAGGAATTCGAGATCGACCGCATCGGGAGCAGAAAGCCCGTCAAGCTCAACGTCCGGGTGCTCGCCACCACCAACAGGATCATGAGCGTGGAAATCGAGGAGGGAAGGTTCCGCCAGGACCTGTACTACCGGCTGAACGTGATTCCCATAAAGGTTCCCCCGCTTCGGG
Source organism: uncultured delta proteobacterium (assembly GCA_963826125.1). GTDB lineage: Bacteria > Desulfobacterota > Desulfarculia > JACQYL01 > CAWGVV01 > CAWGVV01. The sequence continues at coordinate 2,144,101 of CAWGVV010000002.1, forward strand.
AGCGGCTGGAGGATGTCATTCCGTTGACGCGGCACTTCATGGAAAAGGCGGCCAAGAAAAACGGAAAATTAGTCAATGAATTGACGCCGGACGCCGAGGAGTACCTCCTGCGCCGGGAATGGAAGGGCAACGTTCGGGAGCTGGAAAACACCATCGAGCGGGCGGTCCTCGTTTCGCCCGACGGCAGGATCGGACGGGACACCCTCACCATGTTCGACGAACTGCCGGCTGCCGCGCACCCCGGTACTCCGGCCCCGGTGCAGCCGATGGGCAACATTTCCATGAAGGAGATGGAGAAAACGCTCATTATCCAGACCTTGGGGCAGTTTGAAGGAAATCGCACCCACGCCGCCAAGATGCTGGGGATCAGCATCCGGACGCTGCGAAACAAGATTAACGAATACAAACTACGGGAAGAATTTCCCGACATCTGATTCCCTCCCCGTCACCTCTTGTTCCCTCCTTCCCCGCGCGGAACAATTCCGTTGTTGTCCTCAGCCCGGATTCGGGGCGCCGTCTTTCCGACGATGCTTTGGTATGCCCCTTGCTATCGTTTGCACAGGGAAGGAGGGAACGCTATGGGCAGTTTACTGGATGCCATCCACTTTCAGGTAACGGAGAAAGCCCTGGACATGCGCCAGGCGAGGCAGAAGCTGATCGCCTCCAACATGGCCAACGTGAGTACCCCTCAATACCAGTCCAGGGATATCGAGTTCGAAGACGAACTGCGCAGGGCGTCGAAACATCCCGAGGGGCAGCTCTACACCACCAATCCCGCCCACGTGCACGGAAACGCGACACTGAGGGAATTTCGACCCACCTTTACGACCCCCAACCAGGCGGCCATGAACAACGACCTCAACTCCGTGGACATGGAGCATGAGATGATGAAAATGAATGAAAACAACATTATGTACAACGCTTTGGTCACGGTTCTGCGGAAAGAGCTGGAGTCGGTGGACTACGCCATCAGAGAAGGAGGCAAGTAAATGGACTACCTGAAGGGCATAATGATGAGCGCTTCCGGCATGAGCGCCCAGAGACGCCGGATGAACGTCATATCCAGCAATCTGGCCAACGCGAATTCCACGCAGACCGCCGAGGGGGGACCCTATCGCAGGCGGGAAGTCGTCTTCGCCGCCGAGCCTCTGGAAAAATCGTTCCGGGGCGCGCTGGAAAACGCCATGGACGACAAGTTGAGCACGGTCCGGATCACGCGCGTGCAGGAAGACAACGCCCCGTTCCGCCTGGTCTACAATCCTTCTCACCCGCACGCGGACGCCAACGGCTACGTGCGCATGCCCAACGTCAACCTTATTCAGGAAATGGCGGACATGATCGACGCCTCCCGAAGCTACGAGGCGAATCTGACGATCCTCAACACCACCAAGAACATGGCACTCAAGGACCTGGATCTGGCGCGTTAAAGAACCGGTTGCTCGGCATAGGCCGACATCATCCGGTCGGCAGAGGGAGCTTTCATGAACACGATCGACATAGGGAAGATACTGGGCCGGGAACTTCAGGACCAGTCCGTACAGAACGAAAAGAAAAACAGCACCGGCGCCGGATCGTTCGGCGATATGCTCAAAAATTCCATCAACGAAGTCAATAACGAGCAGATGGCGGCCAACCGGACGATTACGGGTATGGCCACCGGAGAAGCGGAGAGCATCCATTCCACCCTCATCGCCATGGAGAAGGCCGACCTGTCCTTCAAACTCATGATGCAGGTACGAAACAAAGTACTCGACGCATACCGCGAAGTGATGAGGATGCAGGTCTAGGGATGTCGACGGGGCGTGCGATCGGTTTCCCCGGCGCAAACCGGTGGTCCGAAAGCAACGCTACCTGCCGTTTCTGCTGATGTTCTTTTTCGAATACACGTCCTGACGAGGTGAACCGTGGATTTTTTCAGTCGATTCTTTGCCCAATTATCCGCCTTTTTCAACGGACTGTCCCTGGGCAGAAAAATCGGGATGGTGGTGCTGCTGGCGATGGTTATCGGAGGGCTCGCCGCCATCATCATCATCGGCAACCACACCGAATACCGCATGCTCTACGCGGATCTTTCCTCTTCGGATGCATCTTCGGTCGTGGATTACCTCAAGCAGGCCAAAGTCCCGTATCGACTGGAAGGCAACGACAAAATCATGGTTCCCGCCGACAAGATCAACGAGGTTCGACTCGATCTGGCCGGAAAGGGGCTCCCGCAGGGCGGATCGGTGGGATTCGAACTGTTCGACCAGAACACCCTCGGCATGAGCGAATATCTTCAGAAGCTCAATTACCGTCGCGCTCTGCAGGGGGAACTGGCCCGTACCATCACCCATTTCAACGAGGTGAAATTCGCGCGGGTGCACATCGTGGTACCCGAACGGCCGTTGTTTGCCGAGGACCAAACGCCCACCACCGCCTCGGTGGTGCTGCAGTTGAGGGAAGGCATGCAGCTCACGGCGTCGCAGGTGAAGAGCGTGGTCAACCTGGTGGCGAACAGTGTGGAGGGATTGAAGAAGGACAACATCACCCTGGTCACCACGAGTGGAGAAATGCTCTTTGCCGGCCAGAGCGAATCCCCCATGCAGATGGCCTCCGCCGCCCATGACGAATTCGGAATGCAGATCGAAAAGAGAATGGAGAACAAACTGCGGTCCATCATCGAACAGGCGGTGGGACCGGGCAAAGGCATGGTGCGCGTATCGGCCGACGTGACGATCCGGGACCTGAAGCAGACCCGCGAGTTGTACGACCCCAATTCCTCGGCGGTTCGGAGCGAACAGCGAAACAGTGAGGAATCGCAGAATTCGGAGAAGAATCCTTCCGGCGTCCCGGGGGTGAAACCCAACGTGATCGGCCAGGAACCGGCGACTCCGGAGGCACTGTCGAACCGCTACAAGAAAGGGGGCGAAACGATCAATTACGAGATTTCGAAAACCATCGAGAACGTCGTCGAACCCGTCCGCGAGGTCAAGCGTCTTTCCGTGGCGGTTCTGGTGGACGGAACGTCCAAAACCGTCACCGACGACAAGGGCGTTCAGACCCAGGAGTACGTGCCCAGGAAGGAAGAAGAGATGGCCAAGCTGCGGGCCCTCATCGAGAAAGCCATGGGGTACAGCAAGGTGCGCGGGGATCAGCTCGAGGTGGTGAACCTGCCCTTCGAGCAGATGCAGATGTCGAAATCCGATCGGGACTGGTTGTCCTCCCGCGAACGCCGCCAGTTCTGGGCTCCGTACATCAAGTACGGCATCATGGCGGTTCTGGCGCTGACGGTGTTCCTGTTCGTCATACGCCCCATCATGAAGCAGATACTTTCCGCCCCGGTGGTGAAACCGGAAGCCCAGACGGTGGGCGGCGTGCCGCAACTGGAGAACAAAGGTCAGACGGATATCCAGGCCATCGAGGCTCCGGAGCACACGCTTGAGGAAAAGCTGGTGGAGCTGGCCAAGCGGAATCCGGAACAGTTCGCCCAGGGGTTGCGTACCTGGATCAGTGAAGTGGGTACATAGAAAGCCGGAGAACGTTACTTCTCCGTTCGCAGCGGACGGAATGAAGCAGGAAGGGCGGGCCGGGGATGGCCTGCCTGCACAGAGACGTTCGGGAGGGAACCCCATCGATGACCGTAACCAAGAAGGATATCACGAGCCTGGACAAGGCGGCGATCATCCTCTCCTCGCTGGATGAAGACGCGGCGGCGGAGGTGCTCAGGAATCTAAGCCCTCGGGAGATACAGCTGATCACGCACCAGATGGCCAAAATGGAGCACATTGCGTACTCCAAGGTGAAGGAGACCGCCACGGAATTCATCGGCATGGTGCAAAGCGGGGAGACGCACATCCTGGCCGGCATGGATCGGGCCAAAAGCATCCTCAATAAGGCCCTGGGGCATGAGGGCGCCACCTACTACATCGAGAACCTCGACACGGCGGGTCCTTCCCTCGAACTCGCCATGCTGGAATCGGTGGGTGACCTCGATCCCAAGGTCCTGGCCGATTTTTTCAAGGGAGAGCATCCTCAGACGATCGCCATCATCATGGCCAATCTTCCCCCCAATGTGGCTGCCGCCACCCTGAACAATTTCAAACAGGAAATGAAATCTGAAATACTCGTCCGGATTGCGGAACTCAAGCAGGTACCCACGGAAATCCTTATGGAGTTGGCCGACGTGCTGAGGTCGGAGATGCAGATTTCCTCGGCGTCCGCCCGGGAAATGGGCGGCGCGAAACCCGTGGCGGAAATCCTGAACCAGATGGACTCGGCCTCGGAAAAGCAGGTCATGACGCAACTGGAAGAGGAAAACCCCGCACTGGCCGAGGAGATCAGGAAACTCATGTTCGTGTTCGAGGACCTGGCCAACATCGACGACCGGGGGATGCAACAGCTTCTGCGCGAGATCGATTTCAAGACGCTGGCCATTGCGCTGCGGGCCGCCAACGACGACGTCAAGACCAAGTTCCTCAAGAACATGTCCCAGCGCGCTGGGGAAATGCTCCAGGAAGACATGGAAACCATGGGACCCACGAGGCTCTCCGAGATCGAAACCAGTCAGCAGGAGGTCATTCGCATCGCCAAGAGGCTGGAAGAAGAGGGCAAGATTGTTGTAGCCGGTAAGGGAAGCGATGAAGTCTTTGTATGACATCCTCAAGGAGGGAGAGGGTTACGAAGGCTCTCCCGACAATGGCGAAGCGTTTGTTTTCAAGGCGTTCGAACCATCGGTAATAGGCGATTTGCCGATGTCGAACGGCCAATTCCAACCGCTTGTCGCCGAGGGATTACTCTGGAGCGAGAGCGAGGAAAGCCCGCCGCAGGAGAGAAATGACGTCGTAAGCGCGGAAAGCCTGCAGGCAGCACGCGAACGGGCGGAAAAGGCGGCGGCCGAAATAGTCGAATCCGCCCGGCGCAACGGGGAACTGATCGAACGAGAAGCCTACGAGAAGGGATACAAACAGGGCGAGGTGGCCGGAGAGGAAATCGGGAAAAAGAAGTTCGCCTCGGCCATCCGCAGCGTGGAAACCGCTTTTCAGGACATGGTGAAGACCAAAACCTCCGCGCTCGCCCGCATGGAACCCATGATGGTGGAACTGGCCCTGTGTCTGGCCAGGAAAGTGGTCCACGGCGAGATTCTGGTGAACCCCGACGTGATCGTCCAGAACCTGAGGGCCTGCACCGAGTATCTGGTGTCCAGGGACGTCGTGACCGTGCGCCTCAATCCGTCCGATCATAAGCACGCGGCTTCCTTTGCGGACGGGATATCGAAAACGGCGGGCGGCATAAAGAATCTGGTGTTCGAACCGGACGCCGCCATTGCGCGCGGAGGCGCCATGGTGGTGACGGAGTTCGGTGAACTCGACGCCTGTATCGATCGGCAACTCGACGAAATCGAAAGCAGCGTGCGACGCACCATCCAGGAACGCACGCAAGGACCGGACAGCCGTGCAGATTGATCTTTCACCCTATTTTCAAGCCATTGAAAAGGCCCGTCCCATCACGGTCAACGGTCGGGTTTCGCGGCTGGTGGGCCTCGTGATAGAAGCAAAAGGCCCCGGGACCGGTGTGGGAAGCATCTGCCACATCTATCCCGAGCGGGGCGATCAGGTGTTGTGCAAAGCGGAGGTGGTGGGGTTTCGCGACAACCGCGTCCTCCTCATGCCCCTGGGCGATTTGCGCGGTGTCGGCCCCGGCAGCCGGGTGTGTACGGTGGGACGGGAAGCATCCGTCGACGTTGGTCAGGGGCTTCTGGGCAGGGTGCTGGACGGTCTCGGCGAGCCCATCGACGGCAAGGGAACCCTCGGCCCCACCCATCACTATCCTCTGTACGCCGATCCCATGAACCCCATGAACCGGGCTCGCATCAGCCAGCCGCTGGACGTGGGAATCAGGGCCATCAACTCCTGCCTCACCGCGGCAAAAGGCCAGCGCATGGGCATTTTCGCGGGCAGCGGCGTCGGCAAGAGCACTCTGCTCGGCATGATGGCCCGGAACACCGCAGCCGACATCAGCGTCATCGCGCTCATCGGCGAGCGCGGACGCGAGCTGAAGGAATTCATCGAGCGCGACCTGGGCGAAGAGGGGCTGAAGCGCTCCGTCGTGGTGGTCGCCACCTCGGACCAGCCTCCCCTCATCCGGTTGCGAGGGGCCTATGTCGCAACCGCCATAGCGGAATACTTTCGCGATCAGGGAAGGGACGTCATTCTTATGATGGACTCCCTCACTCGGTTCGCCATGGCCCAGCGGGAAATCGGTTTGAGCGTCGGGGAGCCCCCGACCACCAAAGGATACACTCCCTCGGTTTTCACCCTCCTACCCAAGCTGCTGGAAAGGGCGGGTTCACGGGAATCCGGGGGAAGCATAACGGGCTTTTACACCGTCCTGGTGGAGAACGACGATTTCAACGAACCGATATCCGACGCGGCCAGGGCCATTCTGGACGGCCACATCATGCTCACCCGCGAACTCGCCGCACAGAACCACTACCCGAGCATCGACATATTGCAGAGCGTCAGCCGCTGCATGAGCGACGTGGTTTCCAAGGCTCATCGCGCCGGTTCCAGGAAACTCGTGGCGACAGTGGCCACCTATCGAAGGTCGGAGGACCTCATCAACATCGGCGCGTACCAGCGCGGGAGCAACTCGGAAATCGACCGCGCCATCAACATGATCGGGAACATCAATAAATTCGTCTGCCAGGACGTGGAAGAGAAAGCCACGCTGGAACAATCCGTGCAAGAGCTTTTGAAATTGTATCCGGCGTCGTAAGGGAACGGAGGACCGATCGACAAACATGTTTCAGTTTTCACTTCAACGTGTACTCGACTTCAGAAGACAGCTTCGGGAAAAAGCTGAAAACGAAGTTCGTCTGGTGCAGCATTCCATGCGGGCGGCGCGCACCGTACTCCAGAACAGACAGGATGAGAAGAAGCAGCAAAGCGTCATGCTTCAGACACGAGCCGTGGGAAACATGGTCAACGTCAGCGATCTGGCCATGGCTTCCGCTTATCTCGATGCCCTGGAAGCCATGATCGCGCAGCAGCGAAACGTTATCCGCCTGCTGGAACAGCAGCTGGCGGAAAAGATGGAAGCGCTGGTAATCGCATCGCAGCAGGAAAAGGTAATGGAACGGTTGAGGGAACATGAGCTGAAGGCATACCGGGAAAAGGAAACCCGTGTCGAAAACGCATTCATGGACGAAATCGCCATAAGGGGCTACCACTATGAAACCGAAGAGTAGAAAGCTGCTGTTGGGAGCCGTCATTGCGCTCATCGGTCTGAAATGCGCGGTCCTGGGATGGTATTTCCTTTTCTCGGACCAGGGACCGCACTTCGTCGTTCCCTTTGTTACGGAAGCCGTTGCCCAGGAAGAAAAGGGCAAGGACACGGCCGCGAAGAACGTCCAACCCGAGGCGCAGCCCGCCGATGAATTCCTCGCCGAAATCAAACGCCGGAGAACGGAAGAGATTCAGCACAGGGAGGAACAGGCGAGGACTCAAACCCGATTGGCGACGCAGGAACAGGCCCGCCTCGATGAGGCGAAAGGCGAACTCGACAAGATCCTGAGCCAGATGAACGCACTCGGCGGCAAGTACGACGAGAAATTGTCGGAAATCGAAGCAAAGATGAAGGAAATGCAGGACCTCGGGGGAGAGCAGATGCTCAAACTGGCCAAGGTTTTCGAGGAGACGCCTCCCGAGCAGGCCGGCCCCATGCTCACCAAACTCACTCCCCAGATGGCGGCGCAGATTCTCATGCGCATGAGTTCCCGCAAGGCGGGGAAAATATGGGGACAGGTGAAGCCCGAGGAGGGGGTGAAGATAAGCGAAGAGATGGTGAAGCTGAAGGGGGAGTAACCGTCTACGCTTGCGGCGGGGAGTGGAAAGAAAATTGTGCCAATGACTTTTCGAAGTTCAAAAGTTCGGCATTTTTGTAACGTTGGAAATTGACCGGTCAGTCGCCGGAGCAGGTCCCGCTCAGCCCGATGGGCGTCACGAACGAACAGTGACGAATGTTGCCTGCATGATGGCAATTACTTTACCGGCGGTTCCCGTGAAGGCTCGGACTTCTCCCGTGCAGACGGTGAGAAGCTTGCCCGAACTCCGGACCCTTCCTGTTGCCAGGAAACGATCACCAATCGCGGGTCGCAAGAGGTTGACCTTGAACTCGGCCGTGACGACCTCATACTGGGGCGGTGCCTTGGTCAACGCCGCATATCCGCATGCACTGTCGACAACACTTGTTATTGCACCGGCGTGGACATAACCGTGCTGTTGGGAAAGGTGCTCGGAAAACGGCAATGCTATCTGCACCTCACCGTCGGCAACCGAGACAAGCTGCGCGCCGAGGGTCGCCATCAGACCTTGCGATTTGAAGCTGCCGGCGATTCGTTCCCGCATATCATTCATGGAAAATAGACCTCTTGATGGAATCTTGCACAGGATTATGTCACTCCTGTCCCGACCCGAAAATTCGGCGGCCGCTCTTCAACCACGATACTAAACTGATTTAGTATTTCTCCTTCGGGTCCCGAACTTCCAGCCCTTGGCGGCAATTTACACAATATATTTTACCCGCTCGCGGCGTTGCCGAAACCGGCTCCCTCATGCCTCGCCTCCGTCATTCGACGGATCCACGTGAACGATGACCTCGCCCACCGAATCGAACTCCGACGCCAGACACTGTTCAACTTCCTTGGCGATCCTGTGCCCCTGGGCCACGGTGAGCGTCCGGTTCACCACTACGTGGACCTGCATCAGGAAAAATCCTCCCGAGCTGCGTACCTTTACGTCGTGCGATTCCATTACTCCGGGGACCTTCAGAATACAGGCATGAATCCTGGCCATTTCCGCTTCACCCGGCGCCGTGTCCACCATCTCCCGCATGGCGCCCCAGAGTATTTCCAACCCCACTTTCAGAATGAAGACGGCGACGAACAGCGCCGCGAACGCATCCAGTATGTGCCAGTCGGGATTGATCAGCGCTCCCGCAACTCCGATCAGCACGGCCACCGAAGAGAAGGCGTCCGACCGATGGTGCCACGCATTGGCCACGATCGCGGAACTCTTGATCCTCCGGCCCACCTTCACCGTGTATCGATAGAGCGACTCCTTGGCCAGGATCGAAAGAGCGGCGGCGGTGAGCGCCAGCCACGTGGGATGGCTTTCCGTGTGGTGGTAGATGTCGATTCCGGCCTGATACCCGATGAACACCGCCACCCCCGTCAGACATCCCCCCACTAGGGCCGAAGCAATGGTCTCGATCCTCGCATGGCCGAAATGGTGGGACGCATCGGGGGCCTTGCGGCCGATGCGGATACCCACGAGGACGATAACGTCGGTGACGAAGTCGGACGAGGAATGCACCGCGTCCGCAATCAAGGCATTGCTGTGCCCGAATATCCCCGCCAGAAACTTGCATATGATGAGGACGGCGTTCACGAGCATTCCAGCCCATGTTACCCGCTGCCCCGACCGGAGATCGGACGAATACGAACCCTGTTTCACCGTTCTGCCCTCGCTGCGTAGTGTGCTTCCCAACATACCACGCCCGCCCACGGTTTTCAGCCTGAAACCCAAGATTTCCCTCCCGCTTCGCTCAGTCCGAAACGACAAACCGGTTGCTCACCCGCATGCCGTCGCCTCTTCTCCCTGAAACGTGCGTGCATTTTTTCCCTCCCCACAACCGGTGCACCCGGCAAAAACAAACCTGCCGGCGATGGGAAAAAAAGTTCTGCGGCCCCGGAAGGACCCGGTTAAATCTGCCTATTTCACGGGGCTCAGGGAGACGGGAAAAAAATATCTCTTGTAAGTAATTGAAAATAGAAAGAAATAATCTATGCTTCGAATTGGCACGTACGTTGCTCACTAGTGCGGCAATAAGTGAGGAAAAAAGGAGCATCACCTTGTCGGTCATACAAAACACGGAAGCTGCACAGGGAAAAACGGCCACCACTTCCACACAGGTGGCGTCGGCAAAGAGCAAAGGCGGAAACGTCGACATCTTTGCCGCCCTGATGTCGGCCCTGGCAGGGATAACCGGTACGGCCGACCAGGGGTCATCGACAGACGGCACGGACCCCTTGCAGAATATCGAACAACTTGCCCGCCAGGTACGAAAGACGGGTCTGATGAGCAGCGGGATGAAATCGGTCGCCGGAACCACGAAAAAGGGAGCCGAGGGATCTCAATCCAAGGGGGTCTTCGGTTCCGAAACAGAGAAAGACCGACAATCCGACGCAGCGACGGTTCGCGGACTGAAGGACCGGATGCAGCATGGGCTGGCGGTGCCGTCGGCGGCAGCCGGTAACGGCAAGGCCGCTGCCGGAAGCGATACGGGCACGCAGGGCAAGGCGGGAAGGGAATCAGTTTCATCGGTCGTTCAATCGAGGACTCCCTACGGCGTTTCCCGGTCGACTTCGGAAGCGAAAACCGCGGCTGCGGAATCCGGAGAGACTGCCCACACCTCAAAAGAAAAATCATCCGTCGCATCGGGGAAAGTTACGAGCGACAAATCCGCTGCCGCCGAGTTGGCGAAAACGGACTCGGAGAGCAAATCCTCCGGCGCCGTGAAAAAGGAAACGTTCGCGATCAAGGCGGGAAGCGACGCGGCGAAGGAAAGCGGATCGTTCGAACAATCTCTCGAACGAACGGACGACGCGTCCATGAAACAAACGGCGTCCCTCGCCACAACGCAGGAAGGGGCGGCTCTACAGAAGGGTGACGCTTTCAACCGGAACGTCGCGGGCGATAAGCGGATACTTCACAAGCCCGAAGCTTCCGGGATCGCGGGAAAGCAGGAATCGACTTCGGATAAAACCGAAACCGCGGCCCCCCGATCGGAAGTTCCGGCCGCCGAAGCGAAAACGAACGCGGCTGCGGGGCTGAAAGAGCACGAAGCGGGTATCCGGGGAGCGGTTTTCACCGGCAAGAGGGAAGCGGACGAATCGTCGACGGGGACGCAAGAGACGAGTACCGACGCGGCGCAATCGAGTGCCACCCCGGCTTCTTCTTCCGCCAGACTTTCCGGTGCCGCCGCGGCCGTTCGCATGACGCCTTCCAGCTTTCCGGCCCAGTTTATCGAATACATGGAGATGCACCTTTCGAACATGGGTTCTTACGGTGTTCATCGAGCCACCATTTCCGTGGAGCCCCCGAATCTGGGGAAAATCGACATCGAATTGAAAGTTCAGGGCGACCATGTGAAGGCGACTTTCGTCGCGTCGTCCCAAGCGGTGAAAAGCGTTCTGGATTCGAGCATGGCCGACCTGCGGAACTCATTTTCCGACGCCGGATTCGGACAGGGCGATATCGACGTGTTCGTACGCGACGATCGTTCCAACGGATCGCGGGAGCGGGAACGGCAGAATCGCCGGGAAGGCTCCTCCACCGCACCGATCAATCTGATGCAGTCTTCGGTCATGGCGACGATGGCGCCATCCGGCAGTGAACAACTCGTGAATATAATGGCCTGAGGGAGAAGTCTGTATGGATACCAGCAGCATCATGGGAATGGACGATTTCCTGAAAATGTTCCTGGCCCAATTGCAAAACCAGAATCCGATGAGTCCCATGGAAGGAAACGACTTCACCAACCAGTTGGCGATGTTCTCCACCGTGGAGCAGCTCAAGGAGGCAAATACGAAATTCGACAACCTTATTTCCATACAAACGCAAACCCAAAGCGCCATCGCGGTGAGCTACATCGGAAAGGAAATCACGTATGCCGGAAACGCTATGACGGTTGAAGATGGCAAGGACAGCTACACAATCGACTATGCGTTAAAGGGAAAGGCCTCGGATGTAAAGATCATGATCAAGGATGATGCAGGCAAGGTAGTGAGGACCCTGGAACCGGGAAGCCAGGATGGAGGAGAAAACACGATCCCCTGGGACGGCAAGGACGACGACGGCAAGGCGGTGAAAGCGGGCCGTTACTCCTTCAGCGTCTCGGCCACGGATCTGGATGGAAACAGTGTCGCCTCCCAGCCTTACATTACCGGCCAGATCACGGGAGTCTACACCCAGGATGGGGAAACCCTCCTCCAGGTCAACGGCTCGGCAGTTTCACTGTCAGACATCGTCCGTGTCACTGAACACGAATAAGCGGGAGGACCACGATCATGATGGGGGCACTCTACTCGGGAATTACCGGGATCCAGGCAAATGGCGACATTATGAATATTCTCGGCAACAACATCGCCAACCTTAACACGGTCGGCTTCAAGAAAAGCAACGGAACGTTTTTCGATATCCTAAGCACCAACCTCGTCGGCGGCGGGAGCAGCATGCAGATAGGCCGCGGCACTTATATGGGGACGGTCATGACCGATTTCCTCCAAGGTGCATTCGAGCAGACCGAGAGTGTGACCGACCTGGCAGTCGAGGGTGACGGGTTCTTCGTGCTGCGTGATCCTTCTCCCACCGACGACCGCCCTTACTACACGCGCAACGGCCAGTTCATCATCGATAAGGGCGGGTATCTGACGTCTACCGACGGGATGCGGGTGCAGGGATATATGATCGACTCCGGCACCGGCTTGATCGACTACACCCAAGAAGCGGATATACAGCTCGCCAATGCTCTCACCGAATCAAGGACGACCGCTGCGGCCGAGTTGGGTCTCAACCTCGACGCAGACTCCGACATCGGCAAAGCGGGCGAGTATAGCACCACGCTCTCCATCTACGACTCCCAGGGCCGGGAAATACCCCTCTCCAATACGTTCCGTAAGACCGGCACCAACGCTTGGGAGATCATTCCATCTATTCCCGATACATTCGGGTCCGCGGGTTTCGGCGCCTATACTCCGGTTGCCGCTCCCGAATCCGCTACGCCGGTGGGAGGCCCGCCGACGAATGTGTTCACCCTCGCCAACGACGGGATTGACAGTTCGACCATGACCTTTACGGTGGGCGGCGCTCCACAGACGTTCACCGTTATCCACACGGGTACTCCCACGGTGGGACAAGTGTTGGTAACGGACAATGGGGCTGCGGCCGGAACCACTACCCTGACCTTCAACCCGGCTCAGCCGGCTCCCTTCTTGGAATCAGCTCCCGCCGCCGCGGACGGCGTGTTCGACGGAGCCCTGACGGTGGACGTCGACTACTCCTACTATGCGGATGGCTACAGCATACCCGTAACCTTTGACGCTCAGGGCAACATGGCCACCCTCAACGGTGCGGCGGTCCCCCCCAGTTCGTTCCCGGTGACACTGAACCTGACCGTGGGCTCCGCTACACAGCAGACCATCGACGTGGATGTCACGGATATGACTCAATACGCTTCCGCATCCACGACGAAAAAGCTCCAGCAGGACGGTTTCGGGGCGGGCGAGTTGAGCAGTATCGAAGTTTCCAAGGAAGGGTACATTACCGGTCATTACACGAACGGGTTATCCGAGGATATCGCCAGGCTTTTCCTCGGCGATTTCCGCAGTCCCCAGGGGCTCAGCAAAGTGGGGGAAACTCGGTATGTCGCCACCAGGGAGTCCGGACAGGCCATCCACAACGTGCCCGGTACCGGCCTCAACACGATCGACTCCTATTCACTGGAACAGGCGAACGTGGACATGGCTTCGGAATTCGTCAAGATTATTACCGCACAACGTGCGTACACCGCTAACACCAAGGTTGTGAGCACGGCGGATTCGATGCTGTCGGACCTCATGAATATGAAGAGGTAATCGGAAAACCGCCCGCAGGGCTGAAGAATAGACTTCGTACGATTCGCACAGGGATAGGACGAGCGTCGGCGAAAGAGAACTTGAAGGCCTCTGCAAAGGAATGAGGAAAAGAGGAAGGAACGAAGGCCCCCCGTTTGCGGAAACGGGCGGAGCGTGCAAGGCCGAGGCAACACGACGCTCACGAGGTAAGGGATTCCCCGATCAAGGAAGAAAAGATCAAGGAGGATATAAAAATGGAAATGTCAGTAGTCAACAATCTGGCGGCGTACCAAGCCCAAAATTCTTTGGGGTCTTCTACCACCAATCTGTCCAACGCTCTTAAGCAGCTCTCCACCGGCCAGAGAATCAATTCGGCGGCGGACGACCCGTCGGGCTTGGCCATTTCGGAACGCTTCAGGACGCAGATTCGCGGCCTGGCACGTGCATCGCTTAATGCCAGTGACGGCATCTCCATGTTCCAGACGGCGGAAGGCGCCCTCAATGAAGTGCACAGCGCGCTTCAAAGGATGCGCGAGCTTGCGGTCCAGTCGGCCAACGGTGTTTTGACATCGAACGACCGCCAGGAAGTGCAGCAGGAGATGGATCAGTTGAAGGAGGAGGTCAATCGCATCGCCAATTCAACCGAATTCAATACCCGTAAACTGCTCGACGGCTCCGGTGCGGCGTTATGGAGTTCCAGCAGTTCGGATATTTCCGCTGTTATCACAGGTAAGGTCCGCGAGGGGAACTATCGATTGGAAGTGAGTCAGACGGCCGGCACCAATCAGGTTTTGAAAACGGATATTTTCAAAATCGCCGACGGCCGCATAGGCGCCGTGGACGACGGCACTCCCGCTTACCTCTCGCTCAATCTCCACCAGGATGCCGCGGCTACCATGACTATCGTCATGGACGGCGAAACCATGTCCGTCGCGTTCGGCGATGCCACCACAATAGGGACCGCAAATTCGCTGGTCAACGCCATCAATAACAACGACCTGAACAAGGGCCGCATCGAGGCGGTGCTGGGGCCGAACGACGGGGATATCATCATCAGGGCCAAGAACGCCGGCAGCGCCGGTGACGGCTATATGGTCACCTTCTCCGGGGTGGGCGCCGGCAGCATCACGGACTGGGCCGGCAATGACGGTACCGCCGCATTCACCGCGGGCTTGCTCATAGGCGGCGTTCTCGAAAACGCGGCATTGGGCGCCACCGCTAGTGATCGGGAGATGTTCGGCGGTCCGGGGAACGGGAACAGCACTGTCCTGGATCGCGTCTATGATCCCGAAGGGCTGCAGAACGGACAGTGGGACGTCGTTACGGTCGATAATACCTACAACCCCGGCATTGCGGCAGACACCGGGTCCATCGTGGGCGCCCACATGAACCCCACCGGAACGGTAAGTATCACCGGGGTGGGCGCCACAGTCGACTCCAACCGGTATGTCATCGCGGAAGCCATACAGAGCGGCGGTTCCGGCGCGGTCGATTTGCGGGTGTCCTGGGACCAGGGCCAGAACTGGGAGTATGTCCAGGACTACACCAGCGGCGCCGACATCACCTTCGGCGGTCCGGCGGGCACCGAATCCTTCTCCCTCTCGTTTACCGGAGATTTCGCCTCCGGTGACAAGCTGCTCCTTGGACTTCAGAATACGGTCAGCGCGGCGAATGATGTACTCTATCTGCAGGGACCGGCCAGTTCCTTCACGAATCTTTCAGCCGCCGCCGTCACAATGGGTACGGACAGCAATCACGTTCAGACCGGACTGTGGGTGGACACGAGAACGGACGACGCTTCCCTCACGAGCGGGCATGTGCTGACCGCCGCCTGGATGGACGATCAGGGTCAGGCACATTTCGGGAGCGTCACCGTGGACATTGCCAAGGATTTCGACGAGACCTCCAACATCACTCACAATTTGAGCATCACCGGTAGCGGTGGTCCGGCGGACTCCAACACGAAACTTGAAGATGTGGACCGGTTCTACGACGTGAACGGGAATTTCATTCTGGGCAATGACGGCAAGTGGATCGATCTCTATGACGGGGCCGGGAATAAGGCGTCTCTTTTCATACAGGGCTCGGATACGCTCGCGGTATTGACGGACAAGATCGCCCAGGCCATAAGCCAGCAGGAAACCACCTACGGCTGGGCGGGCCTCGGCTTGGGCGACGTGAAGGACGGGGATGTAAGCAAGGCGGCCACCTTCGTCCAGACCCCCAGCACGGGAGATGAAGCGGTTCGGGGAACGATTGTCATCCGCGCCACCCAGACCGGCATCGATGCGCGTCTTACCTTCAACGGGGACGAATCGGTCCTCAATGCCCTGGGGTTGGCCACTATTCGCGAGGCACAAAACGGCACTATGTCGGTAGACATTTATGACGCCCATACCTCCGACCTTCTCGCCCAGGAGACGGTAGGCGACAATGTTTTGCATAACGCCATTGCCGGCACCGACGTCTACCTGAACGCCACATCGGGAGTAACCGCGGAGTGGAGTAACTCCACGGGCAAGATCGAGTTCACCGCTTCGAATTCAACTCAGTACCTTCACTTGGTGGATAAGTCGATGGACCTCCAGGTTGGGGCCAACCAGGGCCAGGTGATGTCCGCCTATGTCGGGGAAATGACCCTCAAAGGTCTGGGGGTAGAGGGAGTTTTGGCCGTCAACCAGGAGAAGGCGGGAGAAGCCATTGGTTCTATTGATACGGCCATCCAGAAAGTCTCCTCCGAACGAGCCCGCCTGGGCGCGTACATCAATCGCCTCCAGTACACCCTGAACAACTTGGCCGTGCAGGAGGAGAACCAGACGGCAGCGGAATCCACTATCCGCGACCTCAACATGGCGAAGGCCGTCTCGGAAATGACCCAGCAGCAGATTCTGCAGCAGGTGGGCACGTCCATGCTGGCCCAGGCCAATCAGATACCGCAGCAGATCATGCAGCTTCTGAGGTAACGACGAAGCACGACAGCATCTCACCGGCCCGAGAAATCCGCCGGGCGCCGTATCCGCGGCGCCCGGCGGTGCGTTTGTCCCCCATGCGGCCCCCTGCCGCTCAAAACCAAGACATATCCGATCCGCTTACCCGTGATCGATCCCTCCGGTTGCATGAGTCACGCGTTCCCGACCGTGTCGTGGAATGCCTTACGGCCTCCCGTTCGGGCGGGAAACCGAACCGTGGGAGCAGCTGTCCGACGGAACATCTATTTCTTGTAAACCACCCCGCTTTTTCCGGTACGCACTTCCCAACTCCACGAGGCCGGCAACCGCGAAGATCAGCGCCGCGTCCAGCAGCAGGTTCGCGAAATAGTGATGTTTGTCGATGTCCACGGGGCCGTTTCCCAGGACGGAGATGAATATTTGAAGGATTGCGGCGGGAAAGAAACTCGCGGCCAAGATCAGGTGGAAAAGCGGCCACCCCGATTCCCGTTTCGCTCGAACCGCAATTCCCAGAATCACCATAAGAAATGAAACCGTTAGGTAGGATGCACCGCCGTGAAAGAGCGAACGGTGCAGCCTGGTCCATCCGTCCCACTTGAAAGGGGGTTGCGTATCTTTCGGAACATTTAGAGGCGGATCGGCGAGAAGTTCATAATAGCCTGCCCGGGAGAAGCCGTAGCCCATCAAATCGAGGAAGGCCCGAGGGTAATGAACGGCCAATGCCGTGACGGCTCTCGCCTGGAGGTTCGTGGTGAGGAAGGGGCGCAGCGTTCCGTACCGGCTGTCGGCTTCGTACGCGTTTTTTCCGCCGAGTATTACCAGCGAAGAGTCCAGCCCGATACGGCGCAGGAAGACCTTTCCCTGTTCGGGGTCGAGACGCGGGATCGCGCCGGCGAAAACGAGATGGTAGCAGTTTGCACGCCGCTCGTCCCCCGGCGTGGAGATCGTGATTTTCACCACGAGGAGCGAAAAAATGACGATCATAATTGCCGCGACGACGCTGCCGCGGCGCCGGTGCGCGGCGCCGGGGGACAAAAAGGCGATCCCCGTCAGTATGAGGGGAACGCAGACAAGAACGGAGGGGACTGAAGTGACCTTTGTTGCGGCGAGCATCAGGGTGATAACGGAGACAACGGACAACACAAGACGGCTGCGGCGGACGAAAAACACGTGCAGGGCGAAAATCAGGATCAGAAAGGAAAGGAACAGGCCAGACTCCTGATAGAAGGAATTCACGTACCCGGCGATATTCACGTCCGACATGAGCACCGCAAACGTTCCCAGGGAAAGTACCGCACAGAGGTCTTTCGTTTTCCTGAGGCAGACGCAGAGGACGGCACTTGTTGCGAGCAGCAGCAGGAAAGCGTTCCAGGCGAGGTCGAATGCTCCCGGCTTCGTTCCGAACAGTCGTCCGGGCCAGAAACAGAAGCGGCTGGAGGAGGTATGGACAAAGCCGCTCTTTCCTTCGTCGTGACGCCAGAATCGATGGTAGTAGTTGAAGAATCGCTCGCGGAACTCCTGCCGTTCCGCCTGGGGAGGCCAGAACTTGCAGTGTATGGGCCCCGTGGAAAAAGAGGCGAATATCCTTGTGAAATCGCCGTTATCGGCCGGGCCCGTGGGGAAAGGAAAGAAAAGATTATAGGACGAGACCGTCAGGAAGAGAAACGGAATCAGCACGATGCAAAGCCCGGTTGCGGGAGAAAAACGTCCGGCGGATTTGTCCATGTTCAGCGGAGCCTCCCCTTGTTCGGTTTTAATAGTTTTAATAATAGACGGACAAATCCATGCTAATATTACAATTATAGTTTTAAAAATGTATTTGATAATAAATATGAAAGATAATGATTAAACGTTGAAGTATTTATATTGCAGGAAAACGCAATCAAGTCGTTAGGGTGAGTTTACGATACAATCATGGTTTTTCAGGGAGGATGCAAAAGGGATTCGGTCCGTCACGTCCCGGCACTTCCGGACCCGCGGTTTCCCCTTCGCTCCATCGATGGCGCGATGGTTTTTGTTCGTCAATATGCTGACGAGTAGAGCTTGCCGTCGGTTCGCCGCAATTGCCGTGTTTGCATATTTTCTTTTGCGGAAATGGTTTCCCGAGGCCGGGAGGCAGCTTTGGGCGCCGCTTTTTGCCGACCCCTTGGCATGGTACTTGCTCAACCTCCGGGTGCATGATTTAACCGGTATCGTCTTGAGGTTGTAATGGATTTAGCGACTCTTATTGGTGTGACTGCCGCCTTCGGCCTGACGCTCATGGCCATCTTCATGGGAAGCGGCCTCGGGCTTTTCATAGACGTACCTTCGATGCTCATTGTGCTGGGCGGGACTATCGGCGTGACGCTGGTCAATTATCCGCTCAAGGAGATCACGGGCATCGTGAACGTTGCGAAGAAGGCCGTCTTCGCCAGGCCCCAATCGTCGGAAGATATCATCCAGCAGTTGGTGGAGTTTTCTCAGGTCACCCGTCGGGAAGGCATCCTCGCGCTCCAGAGCAAAGCCGACACCCTGGAGGATCCCTTCCTGAAGAAGGGAATCACTCTGGCCATCGACGGTCTGGAGCCCGACGTCATAAACACCATTCTGGACACCGAACTGCAGTTTATCGAGGAGCGCCACACCCAGGGCGCGGACATTTTCACGACCATGGGGAGCTTCGCGCCGGCGTTCGGAATGATCGGAACGCTTATCGGTCTGGTGCAGATGCTCGCCAAAATGGATGACCCCAAAGCCATCGGGCCCGCCATGGCCGTGGCGCTCATCACCACCTTTTACGGATCGGTTCTGGCCAATATCGTTTTCATTCCCGTGGCGGGCAAACTGAAGGCGCGTTCGAGGGAGGAATTGCTCATCAAGCAGCTCGTCATGGAGGGCATCCGCTCCATTCAGGCGGGGGACAACCCCAGAATCGTGGAGAGCAAGCTGCATGCCTTCATCGCACCAAAGCTCCGTTCGAGCCGTTTCAGCAACTGACGGCGCGGAAGGCGGCGATTGGGTATTCCCGGGGCGATAAGGTCGGGTTGTTGACGGAAGGTCAAGGGGAGAACGGTGGCAAAAAGAGAAAGGACAAAAATTGTAAGGGCCGAAATGCCATTGTGGCTCTGCACCTTCGGCGATCTCATGACTCTGCTGCTCACGTTTTTCGTCATGCTTTTCTCCTACAGCAGCACCGAGGAGGGCAAACTCCTCATCATTGCCCGTTCTTTCAGAGGCGCGTTCACCACGCTGCCGGGGAGCGTATATCCGGACCAGGGGGTGGAATTGGAGTTTCCCACGCCGGACAGCTTCACTTCCGGACAGGTGCCGACGTCGTACCCCAACATGAAGGAAGTGCAGAAACTGCAGGAACAATTGCTGCGGGCGGGTGGGGGCGAGGAAGTCTCGGTGGAGGTGACGAATCAGGGGGTTCGCATCACCTTCAACGACAGCCTCCTTTTCCCGTCGGGGAAAGCCGAAACCAAGGATGAGTCGCACGAATTCCTCAAGATCGTGGCCAACACCATAAAAATGTCCATTGCCAAGGCGGTCATCACCGGACATACCGACGACGTTCCGATCAGTACGGAACTGTTCCCTTCCAACTGGGAGTTGTCCACAATGCGGGCGGTGGAGGTCCTCCGGTACCTGCACGATGAACTGCGGGTTACCGTGAAGCAGATGGAAGCCAGAGGCTGCGGTCCTTTCCGTCCGTTGGCGAAGAACGACACGCCCGAGGGACGGGCCAAGAACAGACGGGTGGAAATCATGCTTACCCGGTTCACGGAGGAAGCGAATGGGCCGAAAAGGTAAAGTTCGCTACGAGCGCGCGACCAACGAGTGGCTCACCACTTTCAACGACCTTATGACGCTGCTGCTGACCTTTTTCGTCCTGCTCATCACCATGTCGTCGCTTGAGGGGGGGAAGATCAGGACCATGGTCAGCGAGCTGAGCGCCTCCATGGGCGTGCTGGGGTCGCCCAAGCATTCGGAAATGCCGATTTTCACGCCGATCATGCGGGTATTCCTCTACGGAAAGAAATACAAGGAGGTCCAGCACCTCTACCGTGCCGAGGATCAGGAGATAGAGACGGAAACGAACCACATCACCAAGCCGATCGACGAGTCGGCCCAAAAGGGCAAGCCGGTCGAACGGGAAGGGGCGGATGAGGCGGGGAACGGCGCCGCCGATTTCGTCGGTGAGAATGGAGAGCAGCAAAAACGGGACAACTCCGTCAAGAGTCAGACGAAGGAAGAGCAGAAAAGCATCCCGCAGCTGGAAGACAAGGCCTTGCAGAAAGACGTCGAAGGACTGGACGTGGATACCCGGGGGCTCACGGTCAGGACCGACGCCGAAAAGAACCTGATACTGGGACTCCCCGAAAGGGTGCTCTTTGAAACGGGCAAAGCCGACATCAGATCGGCGGGAGTCCCGACGCTCAAGTCGGTGGCCCGTCTCATCGCCAAAAACGCGAACTATACCGTGCTCGTCCTCGGCCACACGGACGATCAGCCCATCCACACGGCTCAATACCCGTCCAATTGGGAACTTTCGGTGGCGCGGGCTTCGACGGTCCTCAGGCTTCTGGTGAAGGAGAGCGGAGCCGAACCATCGCGTTTCATGGCTTCGGGATATGGCCCGTCCATGCCCGTAGCGGATAACGACACCCCGGAACATCGTTCGCTCAACAGAAGAGTGGAAATCAAACTCATCGGGAAAAAACAAGACGGCGGATTCAATGGCGAATGAAGAGACAGAAGTAAAGAAAAAGGAAGAAACCGAGGCTCCTCCCAAGAAGAAGGGGTTCATGAAACTGATCGTCCTTCTTCTCCTGGCCGTGCTGGCGCTGGGCGGCGGGGCGGGTTTCGCGGCCTGGAAGTTTTCCCTGTGGCCGTTCACTCAACTCGGCATGGTGGACAAGAAGATCGAAAAGCCGAAAGAGCAGGCGAAAAAAGACGGAAACGAGATGGGCCCTCTCAAGCCGCTCGATACGTTCATCGTCAATCTGGTGGGTGACAAGGGAGAACGGTATCTCAAGGTTACCATGAACATGGAACTCGACGATCCGAAGACCCTGGATGAAGTGACCAAGAAGGAGCCCCAGCTCCGGGATGCGGTCATCATTCTGCTGAGCAGCAAGGCGTTCGCCGATGTCATGGGATCGGAAGGCAAAGAAAAGCTGAAAAAGGAAATTCTCGCCCGGATCAACAGCTTCATCGGTACCGGAAGAGTGAGACGGGTTTTCTTTACGGAGTTCGTGATTCAGTAGGGTGCAGCCGTGAGCCAGATACTTACACAAGAAGAAGTCGATGCCCTGTTGAGGGGCGTGTCCGGCGGGGAAATCGAAACCGAGTCAGACAAGCCGGTCGACGATTCGGGAGTACTCCTCTACGACCTCACCAGCCAGGACCGCATCATCCGTGGGCGAATGCCCACCCTGGAAATCATCAACGACCGCTTTGCGCGGCTTTTCCGGGAATCGCTTTCCACGGCGCTGCGCAAGGTGGTGGACGTAAGCGCTGTGGCCACCGACATGATGAAGTTCGGAGAGTTTCTCAAGACCCTGCCGGTGCCCACGAGCATTCACATCCTGAGGCTCGATCCGCTGCGGGGAAATTCGCTGATGGTATTCGAGTCCAAACTGGTGTTCACCCTGGTGGACCTCTTTCTGGGAGGGAAGGGCACCACCACGGTCAAGGTGGAGGGCCGCGAATTCACCCACATCGAGAGCCGGATCATCCGCAAGGTTTTGCGGGACGCCATGCGCGACATGGAAAGGGCGTGGTCGCCCGTGCACCAGGTGCAGATAGGATACACCCGTTCGGAGATCAACCCGCAATTCGTGGGGATCGTGCCCCCCTCGGACGTGGTGGTTGTTATTTCCTTCGACGTGGAGATGGAATTCGCTTCCGGCAGCATGACCATGTGCATTCCCTACTCTTCGCTGGAACCGATCAAGGAAAAGCTTCACGCCGGGTACCAGAGCGATCAGCTGGAAGTCGACCATGCCTGGATCAAAAGGTTCAGCACGCAATTGCGGAAGGCCGAAGTGGGCATCGTGGTGGAACTCGGCCACACGAAAATAAAGGCCAGAGAACTCGTCGACCTCAATGTGGGAGACGTCCTGACGCTGTACGAATATGCCAAGGAGCCGGTCACGGTGAAAGTTGAAGGAGTTCCGAAGTTCACCGCAGTTCCGGGAGTGATAAAGGGCGCGCACGGGATACAGATTCTGAAAAGAATAGGGGAGTCGAGAAATGCCCGATGATCAGGGGAAGGGACGTCATGGACAACCGCTGCCGGAAATGCTCGAAGGAGACTCGAAGCTCGATTTCATCATGGACATACCCCTCAACGTTACCGTTGAACTCGGCCGCACTTCCATGATCATCGAGGACCTCCTGCAACTGGGACCGGGCT
Organism: uncultured delta proteobacterium; assembly: GCA_963826125.1. Classification (GTDB taxonomy): domain Bacteria; phylum Desulfobacterota; class Desulfarculia; order JACQYL01; family CAWGVV01; genus CAWGVV01. The sequence continues at coordinate 2,167,100 of CAWGVV010000002.1, forward strand.
CCATCGTGGAACTCAGGAAACTCGCGGGCGAGCCGATGGAAATCTTGGTAAACGAACGACTGGTGGCTCGCGGGGAAGTGGTGGTGGTGAACGAGAAATTCGGCATTCGGCTCACGGATATCATCAGTCCGTTCGAACACATGAAAGCACTGCGCTGACGGAAGGGACCGAAAGGGGAAAGAAAAGGCCGCCCGCATGGAAAACGACGTTTTTTTCAGCCTCATGAAGATGATTTCAGCCCTGGCCATCGTGCTCGGCGTGATGCTCCTGGTCTATGTACTGGTGCGCAAGACGGTCCTGCGCGGCAGCGGTATGGCGGGAGGGGGCAGATTGATCCAGATATTGGCCCATCAACCCCTGGCGCCCAAGAAAAGTCTGGTCGTGGTGAGGGTCGCGGGCGAATTTCTCGTTCTGGGGCTGAGCGGAGAAGGAATATCCATGCTGGACAAACTCGATTCCGCCGAATTTCCGCAGGAGACGTCCGTCGGTTCCGAAACTCCGGCCGGAACTTCCTTCGCGGGTATTCTGGGGACCATCACCGGTTCGTTCGGGCGGCAAGGGCGGAAAAGGTCATGAACGCCGTCAACACCATTCGGAAAAGCGCGGCGGCCTGCATGCTCGGCCTGCTCTTCCTCCTCCTTGCGGCGCCGGCGGACGCGCAGACCCTGCCCACCCTCCAGATCGGGATCGGACAGACGAACAATCCCGCCGGGATCACCCTGGGGCTCCAGATTCTCATAGGGCTCACGATCCTCACGCTGGCTCCGGCCTTTTTGATCCTGCTCACCTCGTTCACTAGAATCGTGGTGGTCTTTTCGTTCCTGCGCCAGGCGTTGGGAACCCAGCAGATGCCGCCCAACCAGGTAATCATCGGCCTGGCCCTGTTCCTCACGGTGTTCATCATGACGCCGGTGTGGCAGGAGATAAACACCAAGGCCCTTCAGCCCTACCTGGCCGAGGACATCGGGTATGAAGACGCCTTCAAGCAGGCGGAACAGCCCCTCCGCACGTTCATGCTCTCCCAGACGCGGGAGAAGGACCTGGCAGTGTTCTATGAAATCAGTAAGAAACCGCGCCCCAACACCAAGGCGGACGTGCCGACCACGCTGTTGATCCCCGCGTTCGTAATCTCGGAATTGCGTACGGCCTTTCAGATAGGCTTTCTCATCTACATTCCGTTCCTGGTGCTGGACATGGTGGTTTCCTCGGTCCTGTTGTCCATGGGTATGATGATGCTCCCCCCGGTGATGATATCGCTGCCCTTCAAGTTGCTCCTGTTCGTACTGGTGGACGGCTGGAATCTTATGGTGGGGTCTTTGGTCAGGAGCTTTCAGTAGCGAAAGGAGAACGGGAATGACCCCGGAAATGGTGGTGGGCCTCGCCAAGGAAACGATCAAAGTGACGCTGCTTCTGTCGGGCCCCATGCTGGGATTGGGCCTCATTGTGGGATTGATCATCAGCATTCTTCAGGCCATGACGCAGGTGCAGGAAATGACGCTCACCTTCGTTCCGAAAATCGTCATCGTGCTCCTGGGCCTCCTGTTCTTCATGCCGTGGCTCATGAGCACCATGCTCGATTTTACCCGAACGTTGCTGGTCAATTTTCCTTCTTACATCAAGTAACGGCCGCGCGCCATGTTCACCGTCTCCATCGCCGATGCACAAACCTACCTGCTGATACTGGCCAGGATCGCCGGGATTATTTTTTCCGCACCGATCTTTGAATCACGGGCCATTCCCACGCAGGTGAAGATCGGCTTCAGCGCGGTTTTCGCGTTTCTCATGTTTCCCCTCATCGGGTATCGATTCAACGGCACGACGGTCCCGCTGCTGGGAGTCGCCATGATGATGGAGGCCGCTATCGGGCTGGTGCTCGGCCTGGGCTCCCGGATCATTTTCTCGGCCGTGGAGGTGGCCGGACAACTGGTCGGTTCGGAGATGGGCTTAAGCATCGTGAGTCTCATCGATCCGGTCTCCCAGACCAGGTCCTCGGTCATTGCCCAGTTCCAGAACATGATCGCCATGCTCCTTTTCTTCACGCTGGACATGCACCATCTCTTCCTGCAGGCCGTCGCTGCCAGCTACCAGCTGGTGCCCATCGGCGGATTTACCATATCCGAACCGCTTCTCGTTCTGTTTACCAAACTCACCATGGAAATGTTCGTCCTCTCCCTGAAGATCGGCGCGCCGGTGATGGCCATCGACCTTTTCGTGAGCGTGGGGCTGGGCGTTGTGGCCCGCACCGTTCCCCAGATGAACGTATTCATGGTCGGTTTCCCCTTGAAGATCGGAGTGGGGCTGCTGGCCCTGGGGCTTTCGGCTCCTTTCTGGAGCGCCCTTTTCCGACAGACCTTCATCACCATGGGCACCTACATGTCTGCCCTCCTCAAGGCTATGTAGGAGGTAGGCATGCCGCCGGGCAACGACCAGGAAAAAACCGAACAGGCAACACCGAAAAAACGGCAGGAGGCCCTGGAAAAAGGGCAGATTGCCAAGAGCCGCGAACTGTGCTCCGTGGCCGTACTGCTTTCGGCGCTTCTCGGCTTCCATTTCGTCGGCGGCGCAATGTTCGGCAAGCTGATGGAGTTCACGCGGTTCAGCCTGTCCCACCTGAACCAACCTGAACTCAGCGAGGCCGGCGTCCTCAACCTCATGAAAGAACTCCTGCTCACCCTGGCCGTTATCGTCGGTCCCATCCTGGGGCTGATGGCGGCCGGAGCCCTTTTCAGCAACCTGGTGCAAACGGGGTTCGTTTTCTCCAGCGAGTCGCTGACGCCGGACCTGGCGAAGCTCGACCCCATCAAGGGATTCTTCAAGCTGGCCTCCCTCCGTTCGGTAATGGAGATGGTCAAATCGGTTTTCAAATTGGTCATCGTGGGGGGCGTGGCTTTTTTGACGGTCAAAGGGGAGATGGACGAAATATTGCCGCTTGTGGACGTCGGAATCTGGACTCTCCTCGTCTTCATCTGCAAAGTGAGCTTCACCATCCTCGTTCGCACTTGCTGGGTCCTGCTGGTACTGGCCGTCCTGGACTACGCCTACCAGAAATGGGAGCACGAGAAGGGCCTCAAGATGAGCAAGCAGGAAGTCAAGGACGAATACAAGCAGACGGAAGGCGACCCCATGGTGCGGTCGCGCATCCGAGGATTACAGAGAGAGATGGCGCGCCGGCGGATGATGGAGCAGGTTCCCAAGGCCGATGTGGTCATAACGAACCCGACCCATTTCGCCATCGCCCTGAAATATGAAAAGGACATGGGCGCTCCGGTCGTTTTGGCGAAAGGGGCAGGGCACATTGCTGAAAAGATTAAGGAAATCGCAAAGAAACACAAAGTTCCCATGGTGGAGAACAAGACTGTGGCCCGACTTTTGTATAAGGTTTGTAACGTCGGAACGGAGATTCCCCAAAGTCTCTATCGGGCCGTGGCCGAGATCCTGGCACACGTATACCGATTGAGGGGGAAGAACGGTCGATAGATCGCTCAGACGCTTTTCACCTCTCTAAGGCATGGAAAACGAATCGTGAAGTCGCTGACGCAGAATACTGATCTCGCTCTTGCCTTCGGGGTGGTGGGCATCCTGGTAGTCATGATGGTGCCCATGCCGTCGGTTTTGTTGGACATGCTGCTCTCCCTGAACATCACCCTGGGACTCGTGATTCTGCTGGTCGCCATGTACGCGGGCAAGCCGCTGGATTTTTCAGTGTTCCCGTCCATTCTTCTGGTGTCGACCCTGTTCCGCCTCTCCCTCAATATCGCTTCCACCCGCCTCATTCTCCTCAACGGTCATGAAGGCACGTCGGCCGCCGGCCAGGTGATCAGGTCCTTCGGTTCGTTCGTGGTCGGGGGAAACTACGTGGTGGGCCTCATCGTCTTCATGATCCTGGTGCTCATCAATTTCATCGTCATCACCAAGGGCGCCACCCGCGTGGCGGAAGTAGCCGCCCGGTTCACCCTGGACGCCATGCCCGGCAAGCAGATGGCCATCGATGCCGATTTGAATGCCGGCCTTATTGACGAATCCGAAGCACGCAAACGCAGGGTGAACATTGCCCGGGAGGCGGATTTTTACGGGTCCATGGACGGTGCGAGCAAGTTCGTCCGGGGCGACGCCATCGCCGGCATCATCATCACGCTCATCAACATATTCGGCGGCCTGATCATCGGCGTGGTACAGCGGGGGCTCCCCGTCGTCACGGCGGCGGAGAACTACACCCTGTTGACGGTTGGCGACGGCCTCGTCTCCCAGATCCCCGCCCTGATCATCTCCACCGCGGCGGGTCTCATCGTCACTAGGGCGGGATCGGAAACCAACCTGAGCGCCGACATCATGGGGCAGTTGTTCTTCAATCCCCGCGCGGTGGGCGTGGCGGCCCTGATCGTCTTCTGCTTCGGCCTCATCCCCGGCTTGCCCAAGATGCCGTTCTTTCTGCTGGCGCTGATCGCCGGGGGGGTCGCGTACTTGGGGTTCAAGGGAAAGAAACAGCGCGCCGAGGCCGAGAAGGTGATCGAAGAGGAGAAAGCCGCGGTGCCGCCGGCGCCAGAGCAGGTGGAAGCCCTGCTGCCGCTGGACGTCCTGGAACTCGAAGTGGGTTACGGCATCATTCCTCTGGTCGATTCTTCCCAGGACGGCGTGCTGCTGGAAAAAATCAAATCCATTCGTCGGCAGTTCGCCCTGGAGATGGGATTCATCGTCCCGGCCATTCACATCAGGGACAACCTGCAGTTGGGGGCCAACGAGTATGCCCTCCTGATCAAGGGTATCCAGGTGGCGAAGGGGGAAATTCTGCCGGATCACTATCTGGCCATGCATGTGGGTGAGACGGACATACCGATCGAAGGCATCGACACCAAGGAGCCCGCCTTCGGGCTGCCCGCCAAGTGGATTCACTCCTCGGATAAAGACCGGGCGCAAGCCGCGGGGTATACGGTGGTCGATTCGTCCACGGTGGTGGCCACCCACCTCACGGAACTGGTCCGCACCCATGCCGCGGAACTCGTCGGCCGGCAGGAGGTCCAGGGGTTGCTGGACAAGCTGGCCGAAACGCACCCCAAGGCCGTGGAGGAACTGGTACCCGGCCTGCTGTCGCTCGGCGGCGTCCAGAAGGTACTGCAGAATCTCCTCAAGGAGGGAGTGTCCGTCAGGGATCTGTTGACCGTGGTGGAAACCCTGGCCGATTACGCCCCCGGCACCAGGAACCAGGACCTCCTCACCGAGTACGTGCGGCAGCGGCTCGCCCGCACCATCACGCGCAAATATCAGCTTGATGACGGTTCCATCCCGTTGATGACGGTGGACCGTCAGGTTGAGGACGTTATTTCGTCTTCCTTGCGCGAAATGGACCACGAACAGTACCTGGCCATCGAACCGGGCATGGCTCAGAGGATCATCACGCAAATCAGCCGGGCCATGGAAGTCTTCGGAAAGATGAACTTTCAGCCCGTATTTCTCTGCTCTCCGGCCATAAGGAGCCATCTGAAACGGCTGACGGAGAGATTCTTCCCCCAGTTGGCAATAATTTCGCATAACGAGATTACACCGGAAGCACGGATTCATTCACTCGGAGTTTTGAACATCTAGGAATTGCGCTATGCACTACAAGCGATACGAAGCACGGTCATTGAAAGAGGCGCTCGCGAGGGTGAGAGAAGAGTTGGGACCCAACGCGCTCATCGTGTCGAGCAGAAGCCTCAAGCCCGGGACGGCCCAGAGCCACGGGGTGGGGAACCGGTTCGAAGTCACGGCGGCGTCTGAAGCTCCCCGTGAGAAGGGAACGACCTCCTACGCCGAAGCCGTGCATCCGGTCCCCGCCGTGGGAAAAGGATTCGAAGACGTGAATGCGCCCGATCCGGTGATGCGGGCATTTCCCTCTTCGGAAACTTCCCGCCACGTGCAGGATATCGGCGCCGAGGGACGGAGTCTTTCCTTCATCCTGTCGCAACTGGGATTCGATGCCGCCCTGCTGGACCTGTACAAGCGGTTCGAGGAACACCGGGTGGACAGCAGAATATCGCTGAGCCTTCTGGAAAAAATCCGTACGGCCGTGAGCGCAACCGGACAGCCCGCGGATTATCGCGCCGTGCTCACCCTCTTGCGGAGTCTGCTGAAAGAGCACATCGCGACCGTCACGCCCGGGACGGCCGGCGGGCAGGGGCCCACCGTGATATCCATGGTCGGTCCCACCGGAGTGGGCAAGACGACGACCCTGGCGAAACTGGCGGCGCGCTTCGCCCTGGAAGAAAAGAGAAAGGTGGCGCTGGCCACGCTCGATACCTATCGCATTGCCGCCGTGGAACAGCTCAAGGTGTACGCCAACGTCATGGACTTACCGCTCCGCGTCATCCATCGCGCGGAGGACATAACGCGGCTCATGGAAGATTTTCGGGATTTCGATCTCATTCTCATGGACACCGCGGGGAGAAGCCCCAACCATGACGGGCACCTCATGGACCTCAAGAAGTCGTTGGAGGGCCATCCCAATTTCGTGAATTATCTGCTGGTGACCGCGGGCATTCAAGAACCGGACATGATCCGCACCGTGGAACGCTTCTCGGCGGTCGATCTTGCCGGCCTGATATTCACCAAGCTCGACGAATGCACGCGTTTCGGCGCGATGTTCAACATGGCTTTCAGGAGCCGTTTGCCGCTGGTGTGCTTCACCACGGGGCAAAAGGTTCCCGACGACATGGAAGCCGCCCATATAGACGGGATTCTGAAGAGGGTGTTCAGGTCCCTGTGATTGCATGCGACGTGAGGGTTCTCGGACCTCAAGAGTTAAACGGCAAAAGGAAACGAATATGGATCAGGCACAAACCCTCAGAGAAATGGTGAAGAAAAACAAGCGGCGGAAAGACGCGTCACCATTCATCATGACCGTTACCAGCGGCAAGGGAGGCGTGGGCAAGACGAACGTGGTTGCCAATCTTTCTCATTCCCTGGCACTGCTCGGCAGAAAAGTCATGGTGATGGATGCGGACATGGGCCTGGGGAACATTGACCTCTTGCTGGGATTGGTGACAAAATACACCATCGAGCACGTCATCAGCGGAGAGAAACTTCTCCAGGACGTCGTCGTCGAGAGCCCGGGGGGAGTGCTTATCCTGCCGGCCAGTTCGGGCATTGAGGAACTCACCTCTCTGGAACCGTTGCAGAAGATGAACCTCACCGCACAGCTGGAAGAATTGCTCGACCTGGTCGACATACTGCTCATCGACACGAGTGCCGGCATTTCATCCAATGTCATGTACTTCAATTCTCTCGCCCAGGAGATCCTGGTCGTTGTTTCGCCCGAGCCGACCTCGCTGACCGATGCCTATGCCCTTATGAAAGTGCACTCGCAGCGACACGCGGGAAAACGCTACAAGATCCTCTGTAACGCCGTAAAAGGCGAGCGGGAGGCCATGGAGATATTCAAGCGGCTCAGCATGGTGACGCAGCGGTTTCTGAACATCTCCCTCGACCCGTATGGATACATTCCGAACGACGAGCATGTTCCCATGGCCGTACGGCAGCAAAAGCTGCTCATCGAAACGTATCCACACTGCGAAGCCGCCCAGAAATTTCACATTCTTGCGAAAAAGATCGATGAAAAACTGTTCCAAAGCCAGGATAATGCTGGTATGAAAACCCTGCGACGAAATTTTTTCTCAATAATGGAGATGGGACAGTAATTGAGGCGTGTGTGCAATGAGACCGGCAATTGACGCTTACAAGAAGAAGGCACTTAGGGATGATGGCGAACGTGCGGTGAAGGAGCGGGGCGACCTGGTCGTCAAGTACCTTCCGCTCGTGAAGAACATCGCCAACAAGATCAGTATGCGCCTCCCGAGCCACATCGACGTAAGCGATCTCCACAGTTCGGGGATCATCGGACTCATCGACGCGATCGACAAGTTCGACGTGAACCGGGGGGTTCCCTTCGAAGCGTACGCCGAATTCCGCATCAGGGGGGCGATCTTCGACGAACTTCGGCTCATGGATCGTACGCCGAGGTCCGTGAGGATGTTGTGCAAGAAAGTGGAGGAGGCCTACGCCAAACTTGAAGTGCATCTCGGCAGGACACCGGACGACGAGGAAATGGCTCGTGCCTTGGGAGTCAGCCTGGAGGAGTACAACAAGATCCTCTCCCAGGTGAACTCGATCATGACGCTGAGCCTTCATCAGATGGTGGGCAACCTCGTGGGAGTGAAGAACAAGGAACTCCTCGAATCCCTGGTGGACGAAAACTCCGTCGACCCGCTGGAACACCTCCAGGTCGGCGAGCTGAAGGAAGCCCTGGCAACGGCCATCGAGGACCTTCCGGAGAAGCATCGGCTGGTTCTGTCGCTTTACTATTTTGAAGATTTGAACATGAAGGAAATCGGGAAAATCCTCGACATCACCGAGTCACGGGTCAGTCAGATTCATGCCAAGTGCATGATAGTACTACGTAAAAAGATAAAAAGCATAAAATACAGTTAGGAGTTCAGGAGGAAGACCATGTCGGTTTCAGATGTGCGGTTCTTGATCGTTGACGATTTCGCCACCATGCGACGAATCATTCGGAACCTCTTGCGGCAGTTGGGATATTCCAGCATCGAGGAGGCGGAGGATGGGGTGGTTGCCCTCCGTAAACTGGAGAGCCAGGGATTCGACTTCATTATTTGCGATTGGAACATGCCGAACATGACGGGTATCGAACTTCTCCGGGAGGTTCGTGCAAACGACGCCCTGAAGGACATCCCGTTTCTGATGGTAACGGCGGAAGCCATAAAGGAGAACATCATCGAAGCGGTGAAGGCGGGCGTAAGCAACTACATCGTCAAGCCGTTCACGGCCGACGTCCTGCAGGCGAAGATAGAAGCGATCCTCAAACACTGAGGCCCGGTTTCCCTCCGTGAAGGTCTTAGGTTGACGTTGACGGCAGACGGATTGACGGAAGGTTCATTTTTCAGCGAGGAACGGAGAACGCGGAAACTTCATGGCCCGACAGCGAAAGACACCTTCAGACCGCACCGAACGAAAGGATGACGTCAGTCAACAGGCCATCGTTTTTGACGATGCACACATTTCCGACCATGTGGAGTTTTCCGCCGAGGCTGCCCGGAAGAGGCCGTCCGGCAACCGGATCATTGTTCCCCGGGGCGGAACGCCGTCCCCCCGGGAAGAAGAACCCGAACGCGTATTCCAAACCGTCGAACCCATGGAAGACGTTCTCGAATGGGAGGAAGGTGACGGCGATGCCGAACGTCGCGAGGCCGGATCCGGGAAAAGAATTGCATTGACCGCTACGGTCCTGTTCGTCTCGGTGCTGCTTGCGGGTGCCTACGGATACTTGTTCGGTTTGCCTTCCTTTCTGGAACGGCTGACGCCGACGCGCTGGCAGGAGAGCCGGACCCCGCTCTTTTCGGGGAACAGGGCCGTCGTGCAGCTTCAACCTTTTTTCTTCCCCCATGGGACAAAAAACGCCGGCAAATCCGGCTTGGTGTTTCTGGAGATGGTGGTGAACAGCTCCCTGCGAAGATCGATGGAGGAACAATTGCCGGCGGTGCGGGGCATCATCTATTCTTCCCTGCGGAAAAACGAAAAGGAAGGCCCGCCGACCAAGGAAATATTCCGGACTATTTCCGAGCAGGTGAATCGCAGCCTGGGACTCGACGTCGTGGTCGAGGTGCGGGCGAGAAAGCTGTCCTGAGCAACCGGGAATATGCCGAGAATCCGAACACTGCAAAGAGCGCTTTTCCTCGGTATTTTTCTGGGTACGGGGACATTTGTCCTTTCGGGGGTCGGCTGCGCATCGAATGTGACGGACCTTTTTCCCCGGAGCTTCGTCCTTCTCAGCCGCGACGTCACGGACGGACGACAGATCCTGAAGGGAACGATGTTCGTCGTACCGTATGAAGGGGTTCCTTCAGGTCCCGCCGCTTCCGTGGTGGTGTCGGGAAGCGCCGATTGCGCCGGGGCCGCGGATGCCGACGCATGCCGGCGAAGAGCCGTCATCGACGGTTTGCGTTCGCTTTTCGATCCGGACCGGGGCACCAGCGGCATGGTGAGCAGCATAACCGCCGTGGAGAACGGGACGATCGATGCGGAACGGGTGAATGTCGATCGCTGCATACTCGTGCATCAGGGCATTGAGGTGGTGAGCGAGGAGGCGACCGAAGGGGAATACCGTATCGTGCTGAGAGTGGTTACAAGTTCGGTGGATGTTCCGGTTTCCTTCGAGGGGGACCCGATCGGGTTCGATACGGGCGGATCCGATCCGGCGGGAATGGTGGGACGACCGGGCGGTGCAACGGCAAGGAACGTCCATAAAGCGATGTCCCACATGGGGCGAAGATTCAGGGATATGGTGCAGGCGTTGGGACGGGTATGCGCACCCTGAATGAGGAAAATATTTGAAAGAAGCGGGAGATACTGATGTCACCGATTTCATCCGAAAACAACAAAACGGTCGAAGACCTGAACCAACTGAAGAGCAGCGGGGAAGACCTCACCGGAAAATATCTCACCTTGAAGCTGGGTGAGGAAGCCTACGGACTCGAAATACTGAAGGTGCGGGAAATCATCGGCATGCTGGACATCACCCACGTGCCGCGGGCCCCCCATTACGTCAAGGGCGTCATCAATCTGCGTGGCAAAGTAATTCCCGTCATTGATTTGCGCATCAAGCTCGGACTGCAGGAAAAGGAGTATAATGAACGTACCTGTATTGTGGTGGTGGAGGCCATCGAGGATGGAGAAAAAGGGCTGGTGGGCGTCGTGGTGGATTCCGTCTCCGAGGTCATGACCATCCGGGGCGAACAGATAGAAACCGATCTCTCCATGGACTCCGAAGTCGATTCAAGGTTCATCCTGGGCATGGCCAAGACCGACAGCGGCCTGAAGCTATTGCTCGATACCGATGAAGCGCTGAAAGGTTCGGCGGGGTTGATTGCGTAGTAACGAGCGGTGTTCCGGTGGATTGAGGCTCGTTGCCGTTTCCCTCTTCAACCAGGAGTGCGCTTCGCTCTCACCACCGGCGGGAAAGTCCTTCCCGCCGGGAAATCGATGTTCCCGTCTTTCGCCTCGTAGTATCGGGGCGCATGCCGTCGCTATTCGTCAAACTATTTTCCCTTAATGTGAAAATAAATACCACTACGGGACAGAAAATACTACATCCGGGGAACCGCGCGCACCCCCGGTTGCCGCGGCATTTTAAATCCCTCGTGTACGTACAAAACGGACTGCTCTTTTCCGGAAGAATAAACTAACTATACCAGAGACTTATGATTGGCGGTCGTGCGGAAGGGCTCCGGGGGAAAAGTGAAAAAAGTAGCTGCTCCGGTGGCTTGGAATTTGCTCTTATGCTAATCTGGAACAAGCTAAGGAAATGGGGGTGGGGGAATGAAAGGGAAAAGATACATTATACTGGTGGTGGCCCTGGCGGCTGCGCTCCTTGTGACGGCGAACGTTACTTTCGCTGCCCAGATCGAGTGCGGCCAGGGGGATTGTGAGAGAGGATTGTCGTTCTTTCCCGTATCGAATGCAGCACAGACACGATACGACGACCTGTGGGTCAGTCTCTGGTCGAGCGCCGACGATCCTCAGATCTCAACGGCCGGTGTGGCTATTCCCAAGGAGTCGGCGGGGGAAAAAAATCCTTTTCAGACAATGGGAAGCCTCACGATGGGCCTCTTCCTAATAACCCTCGGTATTGCGTTCAATCATCTTTTCGGTAGAAAGTTGAGAAGCAGAACCTGACGGATACTCTCCTCCGGAGCGGGAGATGGTGAGTACCGTTGGACAGTGGTTACCCTCGCAATGCATTGGTCGAATGAGGGCTGGTCTGATATTTCAGGCCGCCCTTTTTTTCGGAGCGAGAGCACGTTCCGCGACCATACCGGGATGCCCACGTGCATGCGGCCGTTTCCACCCGAACGACGTGAAGCGGCGATTGAGGATCGGCACGGTTCCTGCTTGATTTTCTTTTTGTAATTGCGATAGGTTGCGTTCCGCGGAGCGTGCGGTGTGTGGAATGACCATGTCATCGGCCGATCCCGTCGGACCATGAGATAACCCGCTCGGCAGGGGCGGCGACTTGGAGAACGGAAAATGGAGGATTCGATGTCGGGAGAATTTTCGGTTTGCCCCAATGGCGAAACTTTCCCCCTTCCTCACGGGGAGGAGATCGAACAGGAAGTGCAGCGGCTGGAGAAGCGTATCGCCGAGGAACGCGCCAATGGAAAGGAGATCGTGGTGGTGATGGGCGTCGGCTTTGTCGGCGCGGTCATGGCCGCCGTCATTGCCGATTCCGTTGATGAAAAGACCGGAAAGCCGGGAAAGTTCGTGGTCGGGATGCAGCGTCCGTCGGTACGCAGTTACTGGAAGATCCACTATCTCAATAGGGGGATTCCTCCGGTCCAGGCTGAAGACCCGGAAGTCTACGAGATCGTCGCCAGAACCGTGAACGAAAAGAAAACGCTCATGGCCACCTACTCCTATGAAGCGCTGCGCTTCGCCGATGTGGTGGTGGTTGACGTGCAGTGCGACTTCATCAAGGAGAAGCTCGGTGACGTCGCGAGCGGCACGACGGAAATGGCCGCATTGGAACAGAGCTTCAAAGTCCTGGGCGAACGGATTCCCCCCGATTGTATGATCCTTATCGAAACGACCGTAGCTCCGGGCACCACCGAATACGTGGCGTACCCCATCCTGAAGAAGGCCTTCGAACGCCGGGGCATACAGAGCGAACCGGTTCTCGCGCACAGTTTTGAAAGAGTCATGCCGGGGCGGGAATATGTGCGAAGCATCCGCGATTTCTGGCGCGTGTGCAGCGGAGTGAACGAGCGGAGCCGGGAGCGGGTGGTAAAATTTCTCTCGGAGATACTCAACGTGAAGGAGTATCCGCTCTCTGTTCTGGACAAGCCCATTGAAAGCGAAACATGCAAAATCGTGGAAAACAGTTATCGTGCTTCCATTCTGGCGTTCGTCCATGAGTGGTCGGTATTTTGCGAGCGGAACGGAGTAGACCTCGTGAAGGTTCTGGAAGCCATCCGCAAGCGTCCGACGCACAGCAACATCATGTTTCCGGGGCCGGGTATCGGAGGATACTGCCTGCCCAAGGACGGCGGGCTCGGCATGTGGTCCTACCGGCACCTCATGGGATTTGAAGACGATATTTTCCGGATCACCCCCCAGGCCATCAACGTAAACGACACCAGGGCGCTGCAGGCGGCCCAGGTGGTCAGGGACGCGCTCAGGAATATGGGACGCGTGGTAGCGGCGTCACGGATTGCCATTCTGGGTGCGGCATATCGTGAGGACGTGGGCGATACCCGGTACAGCGGCAGCGAAATTCTGGTGCGGAAGCTGACGGAAATGGGGGCGGAAATCCGCGCCCACGACCCCTATGTGCTCCATTGGTGGGAATTCGAAAAGCAGGAAAGCTACCCGGCCGTCGGCCAGAGCCGCAGCAGGTTTTTCCGCAATCAGGAGGAGCTGGGGAACCTGAAGATGGAGCAGGACCTGGCTCGTACCCTGGAAGGTGCCGATGCCGTCGCATTCGTCGTGCGCCATAAGCCGTACCTCGCTTTGACTCCGGACGCGGTTGTTGAAATGGTCGGAAGGCCGGCGGCGATCATCGACTGCTTCGGTATTCTCGACGACAATGCCATCCGGCGCTACTTCGAACTCGGGTGCGAGGTAAAGGGATTGGGCCGGGGCCATATCAATCGGATCAAGAAGGAAGTCCGGGAAAAAATGCACGCGGTTCCGCTGGCCGACTGAAGCCGGACTTGCGGGGCGGGGGGCGTGGCGGACGGTTTGTCGAAGAAAAGAGAGGGAGGGAGGAAATGGAGTTGAGCAACCAACGGAAGGAGGGTCCCGTGCTGGTAACGGGAGCCGCCGGATTCATCGGTTTTCACCTCTGCCGGAAACTCATCGGTCGGGGCGACGTGGTCGTAGGGCTGGACAATCTTTCCCCCTACTATGATCCGCAACTGAAGCAGGACCGTCTGTCCCAGCTGAAGGAGTCGGACCGCTTCACTTTCCTTCGCATGGACATCGCCGATCGGAAGGGTATGGAACAGCTCTTCCGGGATTACCGTTTTTCGACGGTGGTAAACCTCGCCGCTCAGGCGGGTGTCCGTCACTCCATCCTCGATCCCCACTCCTATGTGGATGCAAACATTGTGGGCTTCGTTAACCTGCTGGAGGGCTGCCGCCATTCGGAGGTAGGGCATCTCGTTTTCGCCTCTTCCAGCTCGGTATACGGTGCAAACACGCTCCTGCCCTTCTCGGTCAGGCAGAACGTGGACCATCCGGTTTCCCTTTATGCCGCGTCGAAGAAGGCGAACGAATTGCTGGCGCATAGTTACAGCCATCTTTACGGCCTTCCGACAACCGGCCTGCGGTTTTTCACGGTGTACGGCCCCTGGGGGCGACCGGACATGGCGTTGTTCCTCTTTACCAAGGCAATCCTGGACGGTCAGCCGATCAAGGTATTCAATTTCGGAAAAATGAGGCGGGATTTTACCTACATAGACGACATTGTCGAAGGAGTGGCGCGCATAATGAACGTCATTCCCCAGCCATCGCCGTCCTGGGACGGGAATCATCCCGATCCGAGTGTGGGCAAGGCTCCCTACCGAATCTACAACATTGGTAATAACGAGCCGGTTGAATTGAACCACTTCATCGAAGTGATTGAGAAATGCCTCAACAAATCCGCAAAACGCGAACTGCTTCCCATGCAGATGGGAGATGTCGAGGCAACGTACGCCGACGTGGATGAATTGGTAGCAGCGGTTGGGTTCAAACCGTCCACCAGTATCGAAGATGGAGTGGCCCGTTTCATTGAATGGTACCGCCAATACTATATTAGGTGAATATTTAATCTAATACTAGGAAATAATCGCTGTTTTTGGTATAGTCTGAAAAAGTTTGCCGATTGTCGGCTTTTTCGCGCCGACAACCTTGAAAACAATTCGGTTAAAGTTCGGGGGGAGCTGTTCGTTTCGATCGGATGATCGGACGGGATTGCCTCATTTCTTCCCCTCCCAATCGTAATGCGGCTGTTTTCATTCGTCCATGGGACGAATGACCTACCGGCCCTTGTGCCAAGGAGGACGCTATGCGGGGATCCCTGTGCCGTGCGGAAAGGTTACTGGGTTGTGCTCTGGTCGTGCTGTTGTTCGCACTTTCGGCCCCCCCTTCTTTCGGTGCGTATTCCATCACTCCTGATATAATGGTGCGGGGGGAGTACGACAGCAACATCTACCTCACGAAGGATAACGAGAAATCCGATTTCATCATCACCACGGCTCCGGGTGTCACGTTCCTGCTGGCGGAGAGGAACATCGGAATAGAACTCGCCTACCACCTGAACCTCATCCGGTTCCTCGATGAAACAACCAACGACAACATCGGCCACCAGGGGAACTTATCGGCCTGGTATCGGCTCTCCAGGTTCATCAGGTTCGGGGTGACCGACAGTTACACCCGATCGAACGATCCACGGGACCAGTATTCCGACACCGAAATCCGCTATTCGCAGGGCCGGAGCGAATATTCGAGAAATACCGTCAACCCCACCATGGAGTTCAATTTTTCGCAGAAGGGCACACTCACCCTCGGCTACCAGAACATCTACTATACCGATTCCAGCGGTCAGGCACAGGATAGCAGGGAAAATCAGTACCGTGCGGACGTGGCATATCAGTTCAACGCCCAGAACGCTCTAACCTTTTTCGCGGACTACTTCGACGCCAGTTTTTCCAATGGGGGAGGAACCAACGGAACCAACGGAACCAACGGCGCGGTATCCTCCAATACCCCCAATTTCACCGGCTATGATGCAGGTTCGCAGTATACGTATAATTTCACCAAACATACCTCCAGCTTCCTCAGCGCCCAATACACAAAATATAATTTCGACCAGAACTCCCAGGACTCCCAGGACTCCCAGAACGGCCAAAACGCTGATTATTCCCTGGTGACGACTCTTGTGGGAGCGAACCATCAATTTACCCGGGACATCTCGGCGAACTTCAGCGTCGGCTACTATTGGCGGACCGTGGATCAAGGAGGAACCAACGGCGGTCTGGAAATCAATGCCGGCGCCAGCAAGACCGGTAGGCGGTACAAAGCGTCACTGGCCTATCGAAGGACTGCACAATCATCCTATTTCGACCGGCAGAACGTCGGTTTTGAAACGGTCAATCAGATTACGGGTACGCTGAATTACAATCTGACGTCCAAAGCGATACTTACCTTCAGGGGCGATTATATGTGGGAGGACCTGAAGGAGCAAGGGGGAACGAAGAGGGATTCGATCGACCTTACCGCGGATATCACTTACCCCATTCTTCCTTGGCTTGCGGCGTCGGCCGGGTACGCTTACCTGGACAGAACGAGCGACCTTGCGACGGACGAATTTACGGATCACCGTATCTTCGTCATCCTCACGGCTTCCTATACGTGGCCTCCCTCCATGAGGGGGCTTAAGCCCTAGGGAAGCGGGGCGGTGGGACTCGTTCCATCGGGGAATGGGTATTTCGAAGACGGAAAGCATTCCCGGATGAACGGGCCGGGTACCTCCGGTGATCGCAAGAGTCCAGTACGGAGTTGGTATGAATCGTCGTCGTTTCATTGTTCCCGCTACGCTTTTATTGCTGCTGGTCCTGTGTTGGGGATGCAGCAACGATCAGGAAAAACTGGCGGGGTACCTGCAAAAGGGGAAAGAGTCTTTCGACTCGGGGAAGTACCAGGACGCGATTGTCTACTATAAAAATGCGGTGGCTCTCGACGGTAAAAACGCCGATGCGCATTACCACCTCGCGCTCAGCTATATCGGATTGAAAAAACCGAAGGAGGCCTTCAAGTCCCTGATTTACACGGTGGATGTGGACCCTGAGAACCTGGATGCCAGGCAAAAACTGGGAGAGTTCTATCTGGCATCGAACAACACGGACGGAGCCTTGAAACAGGCCGATGCCATACTGGCGAAGGACCCGAACCGCGATCAGGCCCTTATGCTAGCCGCCATGGTGGCCATGAAGAAGGACGAGTGGGACCGCGCCGAGGAAATCCTGAAGAAATACATCGAGATGAAGCCGCGGGACCCGAACGGCTACATGCGAATGGGCGCGGTACTGGAAAAGAAAAACCAGCCGCAGAAGGCGCTCGAGGCTTATCAGCAAGGCATTAAAGTAGACCCCGACGCCACCATGCCCGCTTTTGTGCTCGCCGATTATTATCAGCGTATAAAAAATTATGGGGCCGAGGAAAAAATACTCCTCCGAATCGCCGAGGAGGATCCCGATTCGGTTCAGGCGCATTATGCTCTCGCGGGGTTCTATCGGCGGCAGGGGAAATTCGACGCAGCGGAAAAGGAACTGAACCGGATCATTGTTCTTGAGCCGAAGAAGTTGGGCCACTACCTGGCGCTGGCCCGGATGAACCTGGAGCGGGGCGGCAAGGATCAGGCCATAAAAACGATGCAGCGGGCCACGTCGATCCTGCCGGACGATCCGGAAGCTTATCTTGCTCTGGGCGGTTTCTATGCGGAGGAGAAGGATTTCGAACACGCCCGTGAACAGTTTCTGAAGGCGCTTGAAAAGAAGCCCGACTATCTGGATGCAAAAGTTGCGATTGCGGACCTCTGCATCAACTTCAAGAAGCTTGGCGAAGCGCGAAAATGGATCGACGAGGGCCTCAAAGCCCATCCCGACAATATCCGCCTCCTGTTGGTACGTGGGAAGCTGGAAATGGGCGAACAGAAGACGGAGCAGGCATTGGCAACCTTTGACAAAGCCGTGTCGATCAATTCCGATCTGGGAATCGCCTGGTATTATCAGGCACTGGCCCGGGCATCCCTCGGAGACGAAAGTCTGGCCATAGCCCCCCTCAACAAAGCCCTCGATCTAATGCCGCGCTACGTTCCCGCCAAGATACTGATGGCCCAACTCGCCCTGCACATGGACGATACGGAACGTGCCGCCGGAATGGCGGATAAAGTCCTGGAAATCGCGCCGCGATCGGCAGCCGCTTACCTCGTTCTCGCGGATGTGGCGTTGAAAAAGGGTGACCGGAAAGCGGCCCGTGCAGCGCTTGATCGGGCGGTGGAGGTGGAACCGGATAATCCACAGGTAACCTTGAAAGTCGGTTCTTTCTTCGCCGCGTCCGGCGACCGGAAACGGGCGGAGGAATTTCTCCGCAAAACATTGGATGAAGATCCCGGCAACCAACAGGCGCTCGGTGAGCTGTCCCTTCTTCTCGTGCAACAGCAAAAGACGTCGGATGCCATTCGGATTGCCGAATCGCAATTGGAGAAGTCCGCTTCCAAGGCTCCCGTTTATCAGGTCCTCGCCCGGATATACGTGTCGACCCATATGTATCCGGAGGCGGAAAAGGAATTCATGAACGCCCTCCATGAGGACGAGGATTACCTGCCGGCATATTACTCGCTGGCGAGACTGTACGCCGCGCAAGGCCGCATGGAGCAGGCCATCGAGCAATACGGGAAAATCATAAGCCGCAAGTCGGATGAGGCGTCCGCATACCTGCTGCTCGCCGCCATCTATGAGCGCGAGAACCGGGACGCCGATGCATTGACGAACTACCGGAGAGCGTTCGAGATCGCCCCGCAGTCGGGAGAAACCGCCAACAACCTGGCGTGGCTCCTGGTAAGGACGGGGGGAAACGTCGATGAAGCCCTGACCTTTGCGCAACAGGCGAAAAAGCTCCTGCCCGACAATCCTCGGGTCAACGATACCATCGGTTGGATATACTATCTCAAGAAGTCGTACGGATTCGCCCTCTCCTATCTTCAGGACGCAAGCGCGAAGTTGCCAGACGACCCGTATGTGAACTATCACCTGGGCATGGCGCTGTTGGTGAACAAAGAGAAAGACAAGGCGGTGCAGGCGTTGAAAAAGGTTCTCAGTCTTTCTCCTCGTTTTGCCGAAGCCGAAAGCGTGAGGAAGACTTTGCAGGAGATAGCGAACTCCCCGTCCTGAAAGATGGCGCCGACGGTTCTTGAACGAAGCGGAGTATCGAACCAACGTGTCATTGTTCTATCTTGAAATGGTCATCCCCCTCGTTACCTCCGTCTTCGGGATGTTTGGCGGCCTGCTCGTCGCCTTCCGAGCGCCCAAAGGGAAGACCACCTTTCTTCTTGCCGCGTCCCTGCTTCTCCTGTCCCTGACCGAAGCGTGTATTTTCCTCTTTTTCCTCAGGGAATCGAGCCGCTGGATTGTCGTCTATATCGGATTGGAACCTGTCTTCGCCGCCTGCTGGCTTTTCGGCCTGGATTCGTCCTTCGCCCGAGCTTCGAGCGGAGGCCAGAGGTTCATCAACGCCTATTGGTCCTACCTCATCGTCGCCGGACTGCTCTTCGTGGTGGTCGTCCTCTTTCCCTCGCGTTTCCTTGCGTTTTCGACGGACGAACCGGATGTGGTTTTTCTCCAGAGGGGAGGCCGTTTGCTTTCCCTGCTGACGCTCTTTCCCTCAGTGTTTCTCCTTTGGAGAATAGAGACGATATTCCGTAGCGCCTCGCATCACGAAAGGTGGTCATTCAAGTATCCGTTCATCGGTATTTTGATCATTTCCGGATGCATCATCTGGCAGGCGGGGCTTCGCCTTACCTATAACCTCATAGAGATTGACCACCTTCCGCTCTATTCGGCGGTGACCTTCTGCGGACTCTCTCTGTTTCTCTTCTTCGCCGTTCGACACAAGCTTTTCGACATGCGGATTTTCGTTTCCCGATACGTGGTGTATAACTCCGTGGCCCTGGCTTCCATAGGGTTGTACCTGCTCGGCCTGGGCATCATCGGGGTCGGCATCCGTTACATGGGGTTTACCTTCCCCTTTATCATTAAGTGGCTCTTTATCTTTGTCTCCGCGCTCTTCCTTGTCGTCCTGCTCCTTTCGCACGACATACGGACGCGGGTGAAGTATTTCATCAATACCCATTTCTATGAAAACAAATACGATTATCGCCACGAGTGGGTGAACATGAGCAGCCTTCTTTCCAAGGCCACAAGCAAGAAGGAGGTGCTCAACAGTCTGAAAAACCTCATCCAGGAAAGCATGTTCGTCAGAAACGTAAGCATCTGGCTGGGCAGCGACGTGGAGGGATACGCGCTATGGGACGCCGGGAACTCAAGGTCGGTGGTGAGTCCCGATGCGCCGTTGGTAGAATATTTGAAAGACCACCCATATTTCCTGAATTCCCGGTCGCAGATAGGGTGGGACGAAACACTCGAATCCGCCATACGGGATTCGACGCCCTTCCTGCAGGAGTGCAACGTCAATCTGGCCGCGCCGCTTTCCTGCACTACCGAGTTCTTCGGATTCGTGGCCGTCGATGAGGAGATTTCCGGCAACGCGTTCAACCAGGACGACGTCGACCTTATTTCGGCGCTTTCATCTCAGGCGGCCATATCGCTTATGACCATCAAGCTGGGGCTGGATTTGAGCGAGGCAAGAGAGATTTCCCTCATGAACAGGGTGGGCGCCTTTGTTTTGCACGATCTGAAGAACGCGGCCGCCATGCTTTCCCTCCTTTTGCAAAGCGCTCCCAAGCACATCGCCAATCCCGAGTTTCAGGAGGATTTGTTGGAGGCCATCGCAAACGCCCACGCCCGACTGGAAAAGGTAATGAAGCGGCTGAAGTTCGCCGCTCCCCTGGAAGAGAAGAAGCAGGCGGCGTTTTCATTGAGCGACGTGGTCGCTTCCGTGTGTGGTGCGCTGGAAAATCAGTGGAGCGGCGTAACCATACGTTCCCGGATTGCTCCCGATGTCCAGCTGAGCGGTTCGGCCGATTATATCCGTGATATACTGGAAAATCTGTTCCTCAATGCGAAAGAAGCCATGAACGGAAAGGGGATGATTTCCGTAACCCTCGGTGATCGTACGGGACAGGTCGTGCTCGAGGTCGCGGACAACGGGAAAGGCATGTCCTCTGATTTCGTGGAAAAAAGATTGTTCAGGCCGTTCCAGACAACCAAGGAGCAGGGACTGGGCATCGGCCTTTGGCAGGTAAAACATTATGTGGAATCGATGGGAGGGAAAATCGACGTGGACAGCGGCGAAAACCGCGGCACTACGTTTTTCCTTACCTTTCCCGCGCTGAAGCGGTAACGCATCCGGAATCGACCAACGAAAAAAGGGTGGCAGATGGAGAGAAGTGCCGGAAACAAGCTGTTGATAGTCGAAGATGAAGTCGGTCTGGCGAAACAACTCAAGTGGGGCTTGATGGAACACTACGAAATATTTCTCGCTTACAATCGGGGAGAAGCCCTCAAAATCGTGGAGAAGGAATCTCCCCAGCTTATATCGCTCGACCTGGGCCTTCCCCCGAATCCCGACGGCACCGAGGAAGGTTTCAAACTCATGGAGGAGGTTATCAGGAAGAGCCCCCATACGAAGATCGTGGTGCTCACTGGTGCGACGGATAAAGAGAGCGCCCTGCACGCCGTCGAACTGGGAGCCTACGACTATTACCGCAAGCCTATCGATCTGGAGGAGTTCAAAGTCATCCTCGCGCGCGCTCTGCGCCTGCAGAAGCTGGAGGAAGAACTCAAGACGCTGCGGCAGAAGGAAGTGGCTCAGACCGCCTTCAACGAGATGATCGGGACCGCGAACGGCATGGTCAGGCTCTTTGAAACGGCCCGTAAAGTCGCCCAAACCGACTATGCTGTGTTGATTCAGGGCGAGAGCGGAACCGGCAAGGAGCGCATGGCCCATGCGATCTACAATCTCAGCGGGCGAAGAAAGCGCTCGCTGGTGATCATCAACTGCGGGGCAATCCCGGAACATTTGCTCGAAAGCGAGCTGTTCGGCCATGAGAAAGGCGCTTTTACCGGCGCGTATACGACCAAGCCGGGCAAGCTCGAAATGGCCCACGAGAGTACGGCCTTCCTCGACGAGGTCGGAGAATTGCCTCTGCAGCTCCAGGTGAAGCTGCTGCGGTTCCTGCAGGAGGGAACCATCGAGCGGGTGGGGGGCAGATCGCCGATCCACATCGATGCGCGCATCATTGCGGCCACAAACGTGGAGCTGAAAAGGGCCGTGGAGGAGGGAAGGTTTCGGGAGGATCTGTACTACCGTCTCAACGTGGTTCCCTTGGTCATCCCCCCCCTGAGGGAGAGGCGGGAGGATATCCCCCTGCTGGCGCGTTACTTCCTGAAATTATATTCGGCGGAAGTGAAGTCCGGTGCGAAACGTTTCTCCACATCGTGCATGGACGCCATGATGCAATACGGCTGGCCCGGAAACATCAGGGAGTTGCAGAACAGAATCAAGAAAGGAATCATCGTTTCGGAGGGCAGGGAAATATCGGAGAAGGACATAGACCTGATGCCGCCGGACGAGAAGCCTATGACGCTCAGGGATGCCCGGGACATTGCGGAGCTGGACGTGGTGAGAAGGGTCCTGGCCCGGCACGGCTATAACATTTCCCGTGCCGCCGAGGAACTGCAGGTCAGCCGTCCCACGCTCCACGACCTGATCAAGAAGCACTCGATCGCCATGGACCGTAAGGTCGAAGTATAAATCGTGGGATACACCGAATACCGTTCGATCAGACGGTATATCCCTGGTTCTGAAGGACGTTCCTCACCGGCCCGAAGGAAAAGTCCGTCAGGAGCCGCCGCAGCTTGCCCTCGGTGTATCGCAGGTTCAGGTTGGTCCTGATCTGGGACTTTAACGAAGCCTTCGGCCGGTAGGGAAGGGAACGGCTTATCTCCCACGGGTGAAGGTAAAAAATGAAAGGCCGCTCTTCCCGTTCGACCCTCTTCAGCGCCCATCGGGTGAACGGGTACGGAAACAGCCTGAAATATCCTCCTCCGGCCAACGGAAGATTGATTCTCCCCACGCGCAGCGTGGTGAGCGGAAACTCGACGATCCCCCTGCCGTGCCCGCCTTGGTCCTGGATGCGCAGTTGCCGTCCGTCCGGGACGATTTGATTCCACACTGATTGACCATCGAGGCTTATGAAAAACGGTTTCCTCTGCGCCTTCGGAATTCCGTACAGATCGTGATGGACGGGATAGATGCTCGAATCGTAGGTGAAACCCGCTTCGGCAAGGATATCGAGAGCCCATAACGTTTCGGGAATGATCGAATACGTGGGGGCGCGGTAACCGTAAACCCGTTGTCCGCCGATGTCTTCCAGTATCCGCTTTGCTCGTTGAATATCCGCTCGAAAATAGTCCCGATCGTGCAGATAAATGGCTT
The DNA here is from genome assembly GCA_963826125.1 of uncultured delta proteobacterium. Classification (GTDB taxonomy): domain Bacteria; phylum Desulfobacterota; class Desulfarculia; order JACQYL01; family CAWGVV01; genus CAWGVV01. The sequence continues at coordinate 2,190,302 of CAWGVV010000002.1, forward strand.
GATGCTGAAAGCCGTGCGAAGCCAGCTCGTGGCCTCTTGCCGCCGTTTCTCTCACCAATTCCGGATGACGATCGGCCACCCATCCCAAAAAGAAGAACGTGGCCTTCATCCCGTGGATGTCCAGCAGGTCGAGAAGCCGGTGAAGGTTGCCCGCCACCGTTTCCGGAAGGCCTTTCCATGCGGAAGCCGCTATCACATCGTGATAGGCATGTACGTGGAAATAATCTTCTACATCAAAAGTAAGGGCGTGAGTTATGCCCGCATGTACATTGTCGCTCATTCGGTAGTATTTCCCATGGTGTCGTTGCAGTCCCGCCCAATGAATTCCTCACGAGCACTATTGTCTATTGCTGTCACCAAAGCATCCACTCCCCGGTCAGCAGCACGAACACCACTAATATAGCATTGGACGTGGCGTGCGCAATGACGCAGGAAGAAAAAATCCCTCTCCGCACCAGCAACAGGTTCAGGAGCGTCGAGTAGATGAACGCCACTATCCATTCCGGGTGGGTCAACGCGAAGAATGCCGAAGAGACCCAGAACGCCGGGTGCGTGTACGCGCCAAATGGAACCGAAGTGAATTGAGGACGAATCAGATAGCGGAACAGAAACGACCGGATAAAGAGTTCCTCGAACACCGGCGTAACCAGTATGTATCCGATTGACCTTGCCGCAACGTATGCCGTCCACCCATGAGGCGAACCGGACCGAGTCGGCAGGACGGCGTTTCGCGGCCCCCCCAGAAGCCCGAAGAATCCGTCGATCCGGTGAAGATCGGGAAAAAAGTGGTAGGGTGCCACCCAGATAATAATACCGACCGTTCCGACGGCCATGGCGATAACGATTTCGCGGAACGAGAGGCGGGGAAACCTCAATTCGGTGTAAGACTTGCGAAAGTACAGCAACGCCGCGGCAGCTGCCCCATAGGGCAGCACGGCACCCCACACCGGGTCCGGGAGAAACCGATCCTTCAGGGAAACCGCCAGACCGAACAGAAAATAAGGAAGGATCCGGGCAATCACGGTGGGTCCTTAACCAAAGAGCCGTTCATGTACCGGCGGAGAAATTCCCTTCAGTTGAGCCGTGCCAACCATCGGCCGACTGCTTTCCCGATGCGTTTCGGGTTGCGGCACGCGAAACCCAGGACGCCCGCCCCCAGGAGCAAAATGGTACCCGGTTCGGGAACGGGAACAACGGGGAGGGAGGACGCGGAAGCGGATATGGATACCTCGTCGAGATAAAGCGACGTGGAACCGTAACCGTTGGTATGGTCCATCACCCAGTATCCCGCGAAAAGATCGCCGGCGATTTCCCCGGGCAGATCGAACGAACCGGAGTAGGTACGCCACCCGTCGACTTCGGTCCCCCCCAGAAGCTCCACCGTCCATAAGGGGGTGAAAATTTCCATGGCGCAGGGAATTTCTCCCAGGTACTGAACCTTATACTCCTTGCTCACGATTCCGAAGAAGAGGCCGTCATCGGGAGACGTTGCGGTCGATCCGCCGGTGCCGTCGTCCACGATCTGGTAGGAAAAGGAAACGTCGAAATGCGTCATACCGTCTTCCGGATCGATCTCCTGCCCCAACAAGGAAGTGATGCCGCTCATCCCCAGCGCGTATGCGGGGAATGCGCCCGGAGTCATGCGTGCTGCATAGGAGCCCGCGGCGGTGGGCGAAGTGACGCTATCGGCGCCCCATTGCGTCCACGATGAAAGGTCACCCGATTCAAACCCGCCGTCGACGATCATCTCGGCGGCATGCACGGAAGGCACAAACAGAGACAGGGAAAAAGCGAAAAGCAGAACCGAAATCCTTTTCATGCACTTCATGTCGTGACCCCTATAGAAATTCCAGGTACTCATGCATTATCCGGGCCTGAAAGTGGACATTTTCCTTCCGTCCGTGAGCACCGGGCACTTCCGGAGTGAACCTGCAAACCGCCCTTGTTTCCCATCGCATACCGGCTCCTGAAAAGCAATAACGAAAGGCGATTTTTGCCTGCAAACGCCGAAATTTGACTGGAGAAATCGGTTCATAAGGGCTGCCGCTGTTGGAGGGGAATGTGGTAAATAATTCCATGTATGAAAAAAAATACCACTTTTCCGGGTTTTGGTATTGCGCGCAGTTCGACGTATATGTTATACACCTTTGCAAGCAGAGTTAATTGATCGAGCCTTGGCGCATTGGGGGGTCATGGCGGGTAAAACCGGACTGCGTAGGGGAAGCGCTCGATCATACCTTCTATGACTTCGTCGTTTGCGTTCCCTCCTGCGAGAGTTGTTATTCCCCTCTTCGGCCTTCACACTGCTTCGTCTGAACAGGTACGTATCATATGAGAATACTTATTGTCGATGACGACGTAACCATCTTGTCTTTCGTCAGAGATTATCTTCGCGGAAAGACCTACGACGTTACCGTCACCGAAAGCGGGTTGCAGGCATTGAAACTGCTGCGGACGGAAATATTCGATCTCCTCCTCACGGACATTGTCGTACCCGACGTGAGCGGAGTGGGGCTTATCCGGATCGTTCGTAAGGAATTTCCCGGGCTTCCGGTCATTGCGATGACCGGATTCGGACGAAAAGTGGAAGGGCTTGTGCGGGAAACGGATGTGGACTGGTTTCTGGAAAAGCCCTTCGATCTTCAGGCCCTGGACGAGGGGATACAACATATCGCCCGGCGCAGCGAAGGGCGGACCGAAGGAAGCTGTGCTGCAGAGCCGAACCGACAGTCCTGAGGCCATGGTAAAAACCGACGACAATTTCATGGTGGGCGAGAGCCCGTCCATTATAAAGATCAGAGAGTTGGTTGCCCAAGTGGCGGACACCGACCTCAACGTCCTGATTTGCGGAGAGAGCGGAGTCGGAAAAGAGCTGGTGGCTCGCGCCCTCCACTTTCAGTCCCGTCGGGTCAACCGCGTTTTCGTGAAGGTGAACTGCGCCGCCATTCCGGCCGAGTTGCTGGAAAGCGAGCTTTTCGGATACGAACGAGGCGCTTTTACCGGGGCGGATAAGGCCAAGCCGGGAAAATTCGAACTGGCCGACAACGGGACCCTTCTGTTGGATGAGATCGGCGACATGTCCCCCAAACTCCAGGCCAAGCTCCTGCAGGTTCTGCAGGACGGCTGTTTCACAAGGCTCGGCGGGAAGAGCGAAGTGAGGGTGAATACCTGGATCATGGCGGCAACCAACCACGATCTCGAGCGCGACATTCAGGAGGGATCGTTTCGTGAGGACCTTTACTACCGGCTCAACATAGTAAAAATATGGCTTCCGCCTCTCCGGGAACGGAGGGAGGACATTGCCGTCCTTATCCGTCATTTTCTGAACGAACTCCAGGACGAGTATAAGGACAGGGCCATCGCCCCGGACCTCGACCTCTATTCGTTTCTCCTCGAATACCCTTGGCCGGGCAATGTGCGGGAACTGAAGAACACCCTCAGGCGCCTGGTGATCCTGGGGGATGCCGATTCCATCGTGGAAGAGCTGAAGCTCAGGGCTTCCATATATAAGCCCAATCAAAAGGAGGTGCATCCCGCCGGCGCGTCGCCGGTGCCGACCGACCCGCATGGTGTGGGAACCACGGACGAATTTCTTCCGCTGAAAGAAGTGAAACGAAGGGCCTCCGACCGTGCCGAACGTCGGGCAATTCTCGAAGCCCTTCAGAAAACCCATTGGAATCGCAAACGAGCCGCAGACCTCCTCCAGATCAGCTACAAGGCATTGCTCTACAAAATCAAAGATTTCAATATCGATGCGGACTGACAGACCCGTCTTCGAGTCGAAAGAAGAAAAATCCGGCCGTTAAGTGGGAAATAATTTCCACTTTTTCCGTATGCGGATGGCGGGATCCGAACGTCGCGTCGATCTCGACCGGGCGTGGGTGATGCCTGGACGGGGCAAGGGAGATCGGAAAGTAGCCGAACGCGCCGCCATGACTATGTGGCACCAAAGTTGCTTGAATATTCGACGGAATTTTTGCATGGCGGTATTATCGGAATGCGCGAGATCAGCGTACTGATCATTGAGGAATCTCCCACACATTCCCGTTTTCTGGGGGAGATGATCCAGATTATCGGATACCGACCCAGTGTGCTCAATTCGGTTCAGCACCTGGAGGTCTGCCTGGGTATCGTGCAGCCGAGTCTGATCATTGTGGAGGCATCGATGTATCGTTCGCAGAAGGACCGCATCGACGCCGCATGCGACCGGAGCGAAAACGGCTTGCCGATCCTGGTGATCGGCGACGAATCGGAAGAGACGAATCATGTCAGGGGAACCGAAATCGGAAGACTTCCCAGGAACGTCATGCCCTTCCAGTTGAAAAACCTTTTGGACGACTATGTAAGAAAGATCGGAGCGGAGGAAAATCACGAGGAACCGCAGTTGCTGGGGGCGAGTGAGAAAATGGTAAAGCTCCGTACCCTGATACGGCGGCTTGCGGATTCCAGCGTGACGGTGCTTATTCGAGGGGAAAGCGGGACGGGAAAAGATCTGGTGGCTCGCTGTATTCACTACTACTCCACCAGAAGGGGGAAACCGTTCGTCAAGGTCAATTGCGCCGCTATTCCGGAGACACTCATCGAAAGCGAGTTGTTCGGGTATGAAAAGGGTTCGTTTACCGGGGCCGTGAATGAAAAACCCGGAAAATTCGAACTTGCCCGGGAGGGCACGCTGTTGCTGGATGAGATCGGAGGCCTGAACCCGGAAACCCAGGTCAAGCTCCTCCAGGTTTTTCAGGACAAGGAATTCTTCCGGGTGGGGGGGATCCGGACAACTTCGATGGACGCACGGTTGATCGCCGCCACGAATGCCAATCTCGAGACGATGATGGCTGCGGGAGTGTTCCGGGCCGACTTGTATTACCGTCTCAACGTGACGGCCCTGGAAGTCCCCCCGTTACGGGAACGGCGCGAAGACATCCCCCTGCTGGTGGATTATTTCATACAAGCCGGAAACCCGGACGGCGCCCGTCCCGTCGAAGAGCTGAAAAGAGAAACCATGGAATTCTTCCGCGTCTATCAGTGGCCCGGCAATCTCCGGGAACTGAGAAACACGGTGCAACAAATTGTCTTGCTGGGGAATGAGGACGAAGTCGTCGACATCCTGTGGAAGCAGGCTGCCAAGCGGGGAACCGGTGCCGTGGCTGCTTTGGTAAAAATATACGGGAACGGGAAGATGACCGCATTGGACGTCGGTTCGCCCGTACCCGCCATGATTCCCCTGAAGGAGATTCGCAGGAAGGAAGTGGAAGAGGCGGAAACGGATGCACTGTTGAAGGCATTGGCTTTTACCGGGTGGAATCGGAAGAAGGCCGCCAGGATATTGGGTGTAAGTTACAAGTCGCTGTTGAACAAGATTATCAGGTATGGACTGGAAGAGAGGAGCCGATCGTGAAATCGTTCTATCTGTGGAAAAGCACCTGGTACGCGGGCATTTTTTTCATCCTTGCCTTTCTGGTCGCGGGTTGCGCCTCCGATGCGCCGTCCGTGCGGAAACTTGTGGAGATGCAATCGGAAAAATCGGGCGATGCCCAGGCTCAGAAACCGAACGATTACATAATACGGCCCCTGGACACCATCGAAGTCAAGGTGTGGAAGGAGCCCGACTTCTCCGGACCGCATCTTGTGAGACGGGACGGAAAAATCACCATGCCGCTCATGGGCGATGTGGAAGTGGCGGGGTTGAGCACCCTTGAACTCTCTGCAAAGTTGGCAACCCTGCTGAAAACGTACATAGAATACCCGGTGGTGTCGGTGGGTTTGTCGCAGGCCCGCGCTTTGCGCGTCTTCGTCAACGGAGAAGTGAAGACTCAGGGGGAATTCGAGATCACGTACGGAACCCGCTTTATTGAAGTAATTACCAAGGCGGGCGGGTTTACCGAATGGGCGAAAAAATCGAAAATAATTTTGATACGTACGATAGACGGAAAACAAATGAGATTTCTCGTCGACTACGATGCTATAATATCGGGAAAAGACCCGACACAAAACGTACTCATGAAAGATGGTGATATCATTGTCGTCCCGTAACCCGCATAACTCCGCCCTTCGATCCTCCACCATGGAAGGACTGCGGCAACAGCCAAAAGGGACTCGGTGATTCACATGTACACGGAATTTTTCGGCCTCAATCGGAAGCCGTTCGAAATGACGCCGGATCCGCAATTCCTGTTCCTGACCGAAACGCACAAAGAGGGATTGGCGCACCTGAAGTACGGTGTGCTCTCGGATAAAGGGTTTGTGCTGCTCACCGGTGAAGTCGGAACGGGCAAAACAACCCTGCTCCATTCCCTCATCAACGAAATCGGAGAAGACGTGAAAATCGTCTTCCTGGCAAACCCCGTGATGACTCCCCCGGAGTTTCGGACGTATCTGGGGCGGAAGCTGGGGATTCAGGGGGGCACGGACAAGGCGGATTTCCTCATTCGGACTGAACGAACCCTTTTCCAGTTCTCGCGGGACGGCACCAAGGTGGTGCTCATTGTGGACGAAGCGCAGAAACTCTCCCAGGAACTGCTGGAGGAAATTCGTCTTTTATCCAATATCGAATCCCCCAAAAGGAAACTGATCTCCATCCTGCTGGTGGGGCAGCCGGAAGTACTGGAAATTCTCTCCCGGGATGAGAGCCGGGCGCTGAGGCAGCGTATCGGCCTTCGCTATCACATAAAGCCGCTGACGCAGGAGGAAACCGACGACTACGTCAGACACCGATTGGTGGTGGCGGGCGCGCACGGAAACGGAATATTCGACCGGAAGGCGCTGAAAATGATTCACTCCTATTCCAGGGGGTTCCCGCGCGTGGTCAACATACTGTGCGATCATGCGCTTCTCACCGCGTACGCCAAGGGAAAGAAGCAGGTGGTGGGAGACTACATCCGGGAATGCGCGTCGGAGCTGGACTATTCGGACGATATCGGCCAAGCCACGTTGAACTTCTCGATGGCGAAGAACGGCGGCCGAAACTCCCGGCGGAGCGACATGCTCTTTTTCTCGATTTCCATGGTGTTGGTGGTGGTCATCATGACCCTCATCCTCTACCGTAGTCAGGTGCCGTGGGTGCATGACATTGTCGATTCGGCAAAAGGCCTTTTCTAAGGCCGCTTCGTATATGCGTCAGGTTCAGGGAAGGTGATTGAATGAGTATTCTGGGGGGCGCAAGACCTTTTTTGAGTGCTGACAATTCGAAGTTCTTCGCCTTCGAGTCGCTGCTGATCTGCTTCTCCGTCTGGATTTCGCGCAGCCTGGCTTGGCCCAATAGCATTACGCCGGAAAATGTGCTCTGGTCGTTGCTTATTCCCATGGGTGCCATCGCATTGGTGGTGCAGACAACGTTTTACTACAACGGATTGTACGACAAGGCATCGTTTACCGCGGTGGAAGTGACCGTAAAAGTAGCGGCCTCTCTTATAATAGCGTCCGGTGTCCTCACCGTGGCCTACTATGCACTACCGCAGATCATGATCGGTCGCTTCTATTTCGCCGTCAGCTTCACCACCTGTGCGGTGCTGTTGTGCGCGGAACGCCTGTGTCAGATTTACTTCTTCCGAAACGGCAAGTTCAGTCAGAGAATCGTCATCGTGGGAACGGGAAGCCGGGCCATGGAGGTGGCGAGACTCATTGCGCAAAAAAAAGACAGCGGATATACTTTGCTCGGTTTTGTCGAGAGTGACGAGGAATGGACCGCACGCAAACAGCGTGTATCGTCTTCACAAACCGCTCCGGTGCTGACGCTGATCACCGGTTCCGAGCCGGGGGCGGACGAACCCGAACCGGGAGCCGGAAACGTTTCCGACATTAAGCGGCGTTGGGCATGGACACGAAGATGAAAAGCGTCCCACGGCTGAAGAAATGAATACGTCATGGGTGGAACATCAGTCAGACGATTTTCGCCGATGAAATACCGCTTCGAGGATACCGGTGGCAAGCCGTCAGAAAATTGAATCCATAAGAATACTGGGGTGTTACTCCGATCTCTCCACAATGGTCGACGAGATGAAGGTGGACAGGATCGTTGTGGCCCTGGACGACCGGAGAGGTCGGCTGCCGGCTGAAGATCTCGTCTCTTGTAAATTCAAGGGAGTGATCATCGACGACATGCAGACCGTTCTGGAGGAGTTGACGGGGAAGATCATCACGCATGGCCTCTATCCCAGCTGGGTAATCTTTTCCGGCGGGTTCAACATGTCGCGACTCATGCTGCTGTCCAAACGGTTCATGGACATCATGCTGGCGTGCATTTTGCTTGTCCTGAGTCTGCCGGTCTGCCTCTTCACCGCCATGGCCATAAAGATGGAATCGGAGGGCCCCGCGTTCTTTTCCCAGAAGCGGGTCGGCGAGAAACAGAAGCTTTTCACGATTTACAAGTTCCGATCCATGCGTGCCGACGCGGAGAAGCTGACCGGCCCCGTGTGGGCACTGACGGACGACGATCGGGTCACCCGAGTGGGGAAGATCATTCGCCGTTTGAGGATCGACGAGATTCCTCAGTTCTTCAATATACTGAAGGGCGACATGAGCTTCGTGGGACCCCGTCCCGAACGGCCTCACTTCGTGAAAAAACTGGGAGAGCTGATTCCGTTTTATGTGGAACGGTTCGCGGTGAAGCCGGGCCTCACCGGATGGGCCCAGGTGAATTATCCGTATGGAGCCAGCGTAGAGGATGCCATTGAAAAGCTGGAATACGATCTCTACTACATCAAACATATATCATTGATGCTGGACGTGCTGGTGGTTCTGAAAACCGCCAAAGTGGTAATGCTGCGCATCGGCTCGCGATAGGTAATCCAATCCAGTACCGCCCACGCGGCGGGGTTGCCGGAACCGGGGATTTTGTCATTCCCCATAGTGACGAGGGAAATATGCTCCCAAAGGAAATTACGCCCCATATCTTGGTCTTAATCGCGAAACGCAGGAAATGGTTTCTCATCGTACCGTTCGTGCTCTCGGCAATGTGCGCCCTTTTCCTGTTCACTGTTCTTCCGCGCATCTATAGGGCTTCCTCCCTGATTCTGGTGCAGGAACAGTCCGTTCCCCAGGAATTTGTGAAGGCGACGGTCACGGTTGATGTCGGACAAAGGCTCAGGGCCATCAGTCAGCAGGTGATGAGTAGAACGCGGTTGGAGAAAGTCGCTCAGGATTTGAATCTCTATCCGGAATTGCGGGCTACCCAGCCGCTGGAAGTCGCCATTGATGCAATGCGCAAGAAAATCAACATCCAGATCGGCGACAGCCGGGGAGGCCCCGGTTCCAGCGCCTTCACCATCGGCTTTACGGATGCGGATCCGAGGCTTGCTGCTCGGGTGGTGAACGCCCTGGCCTCTTTTTTCATCGAAGAGAACCTGAAATTGCGGGAAGCGCAGGCACGGGGCACCACTGCATTTCTGGAAACGGAACTCGCTTCCCTGAAAAAGCAACTGGAAGCGCAGGAAGAGAAACTGAAACAATACAAACAGGGGCACATGGGTGAGCTTCCCGGCCAGCTGGAAGCCAACATAAGCTCGCTCAACCGGATGCAGGGTGAACTCGCAGCCGTTCAGCAGTCGATCAACTCGACCAAGGACAGAAAAATCGTACTGCAAAGACAGATGGCCGAAGCAGAGCAGGTACAAATGCCCGTGGCGGGAATGCAGAACTACGAGGCGTTCTCCAACACTCCGATGGCCATGCGGCTGGCGCGGCTTCAGGCGCAGCTTGATGAACTCGGAAGTAAATACACCGATCGTCATCCCGACGTCATTCGTTTGAAGAGTGAAGTGGAGCGGGCCAAGGTAATGGCCAAGAAAGAGGCGGACGACCAGGCGAAGCAGGCGGGAATCGGATCAGGACAGGCCGCCGGCACTCCGCTCTCCCCGCGCGCCCGGCTTATTTCACAGCTCCGAACCGAGTTGGAAAGCCTGCAACTGGAAATCCGTCGTCTGGAGTCGAAGGAAAACGAACTGACGATGTCGATCAAGTCATACCAGGCGCGGGTGGACGATACGCCGAAACGGGAGCAGGAACTCCTGAGCCTGACCCGTGACTATGAAATCACCCGCTCGAATTACCAGTCGCTGCTTAACCGGCAAGTGGAAGCCAAGATGGCCGAGAACCTGGAGAAACGCCAGCAGGGTGAACAGTTTATCGTGCTCGACCCCGCGATTCCCCCGAGGATTCCGCTCTCGCCCGACCTTCGGAAGTTGTTCCTGTTTTGCCTGGGGCTGGGGATCATGGGGGGTGCGGGGTTGGCTTTCGCCCTCGAATATATGGACGGTTCCTTCCGCAGCAGCGAGTCGCTCGCTCAAAGCATAGGGCTGCCCGTACTGGCGTCCTTGCCGTTTATCCCCACCGCCGAGTATCGCAGAAGAACTTTTCTCAAGAGGGCGGCGGCCACGGTCCTGTCGATTCTTATCTTGGGGGGATATGCGGCAGGAATGCATTTCGTCCGGACGAACAACATAAAATTGAACTTTCCCTTTTTCTAACCCGTAATCGATGTACCGCGGAAAAGGGATATACAACATAATTCTCTTGAACCCTCGATTGAGGAATATGGGCCGATGGGAAAAATAGCTGATGCCTTGGAAAAGGCGGGAAAACAGGAACGTGACATACGCAGGAAAAAGGCGGCACTCTTTGAGGGTGAAGAAGATCCCTTTCTGGCGGACAGGGAAGAGTACGGGATGATTGTTGAGGAACCGTCCGTTGCGGAACCCGAGCCGGAAGAAGTGGTGGAAAGCGTACCCGTTCCGTCCGGGCCGCGACCGGCCGCCGTTCTCCTCCCGGAGACGCAAAAGCCCGTCAACAGGGCAAGGAACGTGCCCGCACCTCCTCCCCGGCCCGACGAGACGCAACAGGTTGCTTTACCGAAGTCATGGCCCGAGGTGGCACAGCCGCTCCCGAAAAGGGAACCGAGTCCGGCTCCTCGGCGAGTGGCGGGGCCCATCGCCAAGAAGCTCAAGTCCAGACGCTCCGGGGTGGTTCCTCCGGACAAGCTATCGCTGCTGAGCCAGGGGCAGAATTACACCTTCTCGGAACAGTTCAGGATGCTGCGGACGTTCCTGATCCATCGTTCGGAGAAGGGGCCGCCCCCCAAGACAATCATGGTCACGAGCGCGTTGCCGGGAGAAGGCAAAACCATGACCTCGGTCAACCTTGCAATCAACATCGCCATGGGTATGGAGGAGCATGTCCTTCTCGTGGATTCCGACTTGCGCATGCCTTCGGTGAGCAGGTTCCTGGGGGTGGAGACCGACCTCGGGCTGGCCGATTACCTCATGCGTGGCGACATGAGTCTGAATGAAGTCCTCTACAGCACTCAGGTGGAAAAACTCACGCTTCTCCCCGCGGGGAGCGGCGAACCCAACGCCGCTTCGGAATTGCTCTCCTCGGAAAAGATGCGCAGCCTGATTGCGGAGGTTCGCGAACGCTACGAAGATCGGTTCGTGATTTTCGATACCCCTCCCGTGAAGGCAACCGCCGACCCAAGCGTTCTGGCGGAAGTCATGGACGCGATCCTGCTCGTGGTGCGGTCGGGATATTCCAGCGAAAAAATTATTGAAGAGTCGGTCCACCTGCTGGGGAAGGACAAGATAAAGGGGCTGATCTTCAATTTTGCCGACGAACGGGACATGAATCACGGCGCCCACTACAAGTACGGCAATTACGGCTATGGCTACGGCTACGGGCACAAGCCTTCCCCCCAATAGGGCGGTAGGGACGTCGGCTTCCCGATGGGGCCGGTGGGGCGGTTTCGGTCTGCCTGCGCGACTCGGAAGTCGTCCGAGCGGAGGCCGGGCATGGCGTTATGGTTTGCCGGAGAGCCGTTTATCGATGTGCGTGCAGAAAGCGGAGAGTACGAGTGGTGGGTGGAAAGAGAAAGAAAATCCTGACGATTTTTGGAACCAGGCCGGAAGCGATAAAACTCATTCCGGTAGCGCAGGAACTGCAGCGGCGGGATGACCGTTTTCAAGCAGTATCCTGCGTCACTGCTCAACATCGGGGAATGCTTGATCAGGTACTCAAGTGCTTCAACTTTGTTCCCGACCACGACCTCGATATCATGCAGTCGAACCAGGACCTGTTTCATGTGACCACGCACGGCTTGAACCGCCTCAAGGAAGTGTTGCTGAAGGAACGGCCTGATTGGGTGCTGGTGCAGGGAGACACTACCACTACGTTCGTCGGGGCGCTGGCGGCCTTCTATCTCCAGACGCCCGTCGGCCACGTGGAAGCGGGATTGCGTACCTATCGCCGCTACAGCCCGTTCCCCGAAGAAATCAATCGGAGGATCACCACCCAGCTCACGCACCTTCACTTCGCCCCCACGAAAAAGGCGCGGGAGAACCTTCTCCGGGAAGGTGTCGCCGACAGGTTCATACGCGTAACCGGGAATACGGCGGTCGATGCGCTGCTCTCGGTGGCCGGGCGCAAATACGACTTCAAGAACAACGGCTTGGGGTTTCTGGACGCCGAGCGGCGGATTGTCGTGGTGACGGCACACCGTCGCGAGAGTTTCGGGGAACCGTTCCTGCGGTTGTGCCAAGCGCTGAAAAAGATCGCGCTGCGGTTTCCGGATTGCCAGATCGTCTACCCGGTCCACCTCAATCCCAACGTCCGCACGCCGGTGTTCAATATCCTGGGGGGAATGGAGAACGTATTCCTGATGGAACCGTTGGAATACGAACCGTTCGTTCACCTTATGGCGCACAGCCACCTCATTCTCACCGACTCGGGGGGTATTCAGGAGGAAGCCCCCTCATTGCACAAGCCGGTGCTCATCCTGCGTGAGACGACCGAGAGGCCGGAAGCCGTCGAGGCGGGCGTGGCCAGGCTCGTGGGAACCGATCTCGATCGGATAGTGAATGAGGCGGCGAAGCTCCTGCAGGATGGGGACGAGTACCGCCGCATGAGCAGTGAGGACAATCCCTTCGGGGACGGTCGGGCGTCCGTTCGCATAGCGGACGCGCTGGAAGACTTCCCGGAATCGGATGAAAGGGATAACCTCCTTTGAAACCGTATTGCGATCCCCGGAAGAATTTACCGCATAAGACGTCAACGGCCCGACAATAAACTATGCTGCGGATATGCACAGTCGTGGGGGCACGCCCCCAGTTCGTCAAGGCATCGGCGGTGTCGAGGCTCATTGCCGAAAGAGCCGGGAGAGTGGAGGAGGTGGTCGTCCACACCGGGCAGCACTACGATTATGCGATGAACGAAGTGTTCTTCCGTGAGCTTTCCCTGCCCACCCCCGCATATAACCTCGGCGTGGGGTCCGGTCCTCATGGACGCCAGACGGGTGCCATGCTGGAGAAGATAGAAGAAGTGCTGCAGCGGGAACGTCCCGACGTGGTGATGGTGTACGGAGATACCAACTCGACCCTGGCAGGGGCTCTGGCCGCGGCAAAACTGACTATTCCCGTGGCGCACGTGGAAGCGGGAATGAGGAACGGCAACCTGAAAATGCCGGAAGAAATCAACAGAGTTCTCGCCGACCGGTTGACCACGTTCTACTTCTGCTCGACACAAAACGCCGTAAGGAACCTCGAACGGGAGGGGATCTTTCACGAGCCTGACAGGCGCTGGGTAATGAACGTGGGCGACGTAATGCTCGATTCGGTCAATTACTACTACCCCGCCATCCTCGACCGGACGGAAGTTCCGGCCCGATACGGACTGAAGCCCAAACAGTACGTGCTGGCCACCGTTCATCGCGCCGAGAGCACCGACGACGCCTACGTCCTTTCCGAAATAATGAATGCGCTTTCCGAAGTCTCCGCGTGGAAGAAGGTGCTGTTGCCGCTCCATCCCCGGACGAGTGCGGCCTTGCAGCGACACCGCATCGATCCCGCGGGCCGGGGACTGACCGTCATCGAACCGGTCGGTTACCTTGACATGATGGCCTTGCTGCTCCACGCATCGGTGGTGATCACCGATTCGGGAGGGGTCCAGAAGGAAGCCTATTTCCTGCGGACTCCCTGTGTCACCGCGCGCAGCGAGACCGAGTGGGTGGAAACGTCCCAATCCGGCTGGAACGCCATCGCGGGGACGGACCGTGAGCGCATCGTTTCACTCGCAAAGACCATGGCCGAAACCGATCACCCTCCGCAGCAACCCTTTTTCGGCGCGGGCGATGCCGCCGAGAAAATCGTACGTTTTTTCCTCGGCATGGAATAAGACGGTATGGAAGAAGACAAGTGCCGGAACAGACTGCTCCCCCCCGAGGTCATCTCTCCGCCGTCACGATGTAAACAAAGTAAACGAACGGGATGCCGAACGGGGAATACTTCTAAAGAGGTGTGAACGGTGACCGATATCAATACAAGAGAAACAAAGGGTTTTACCCTCTGGTTCACCGGCCCTTCCGGTTCCGGCAAAAGCACCGTTTCTCGACGGGTGTATATGGAATTACGACGGCGCAACGTAAAAGCCGAACTTCTCGACGGCGACGTCATACGCACCAATTTTTCCCTGGGCCTCGGGTTTTCCAAACAGGACCGCGACATCAACGTCCGTCGCATGGGTTTCATGAGCTATCTGTTGACGAAGAACGACGTGGTGAGCATCGTGGCCGCCATTTCCCCTTACGAAGCGATACGTCAATGCAATCGGCGGCTGATCGGGCGCTATGTGGAAGTCTTCTGCTCGTGCCCGCTTTCCTGCCTGGAAGCCAGGGATGTGAAGGGGTTGTACGCAAAGGCCAGGGCCGGAGAAATAAAAAATTTCACCGGCATTTCCGATCCGTATGAAGAACCCCCGAACCCGGAGATCATCCTGCGTACGGACGCGGAGAGCGTGGACGAGAGTGTCTCGAACGTACTCTGCTTTCTTGAGCGCTCCGGATACCTTTGGGAGGGGTGCGAAGCGGACATGGTGTCCTACTCCGAAGAAGACGAGGAGCTGAGACTGCGGCATCTCAAGTCTCTGGGGTATCTCTGATATCGAACGAGTCCGGTGAACGGAAGCCGGTTCGAATACCCGAATGCGATAGATCGGTCGGGAGAGCACACTGTTCGGCGTTCCGACTTTGGGGAGCAATGAAGAGATTTTTTGTGCGTTTCTTGTGAAAATGGCGATTCTGCCACTTTACCGGTCCAAAAGGACATGATAGGTTGGAATGCAGGGAAAAGAAATTTTAATCATTTTATCAATGGTACAATAGTGAAGTCGAATCTGGCAGTTATCCCGGCACGCGGCGGATCGAAAAGAATCCCGAACAAAAACATTCGGGTATTGGGCGATAAGCCCCTGATCGCGTATACCATTGAGGCAGCCCGACGGAGCGGACTCTTCGAGGCGATTGTCGTCAGCACGGACAGCCCCTCCATCGCCGAGATTGCGCGGCAGTATGGAGCCGAGGTGCCGTTTCTCCGCGAAGGGCGCCTGGCGGACGACATCACTCCCGTTTCCGCCGCCACCGTCGATGCACTGCAGCGTATGGACCCGGCGGGCGACGTCTTCGGCTCCGTTTGCCAGATGATGGCCAACTGCCCCCTCCGGACCTTCGAGGACATTGTCGACAGCTATCGACAGTTTACCGAAACCGGAGCCGGGTCCCAGATATCGGTGGTGCGGTACGGCTGGCAGAACCCCTGGTGGGCGATGCGTCGCAATGAACAATTCACGTTGGAACCGCTTTTCAAGGACCGCATTACGGCGCGAAGCCAGGACCTGCCGGAATTGTTCTGCCCGACCGGCGCCGTCTGGTGGGCGGGAGCCGACGTTTTGAAGCTTCACGGCACTTTTCACGTTAAACATCGTACGGGATGGGAAATCCCCTGGGAACGCGGCGTGGATATCGATACCGAAGACGACTGGAGTATGGCGGAAGTGCTGTTGAGCCAAAGCAAATCCCTGATTACTTGAGAATACCTGAAATCGCGGCGGTCCGGATCGAATGATCCCGGAGCCCGCCAAAGGCCCTGTGTTGACGAAATAGTTGGGAAATCGTTCCCGGGATTCCGACCCGAGGGGCGGCCGCCGGCCATTGAATTCCCGCGAGGAGCGCGTATCAAGACACTTGCGTTGTATACGACCGTCTATCCGGGCGTCGAGAACTATCTGGCCGATTGGTATCGATCCGTGCGGGAACAAACGGATCGTGACTACGATCTCTGGATAGGGCTGGATGCTCTGGATGTGGAAACGGCGATCGACGCCATGGGTGGCGATCCGAAAGCGACTTGGGTTATCGCCGACGCGGGGGACACCCCGGCGCTGGTCCGGCAGCGGGCCTGGGCCCGGATTGTGGAATCCTACGACGACGTGGTACTGGTGGACAGCGACGACGTGCTGCATGAATCCCGAGTGGCGGCGGCCCGCGAAACGCTGCGTACGAGCGATCTCGCCGCATGCGCCCTGAGGCTGGTCGACCGGCGGGGCCGGGACCTCGGCTTCACTTACGGCCTGCCGAACCATGCCGGGCCCGACGACGTGTTTCCCAGAAACAACGTTTTCGGTCTTTCGAATTCCGCATTTCGGTCGAGGCTGCTCCGGGAATGTCTGCCCATCCCGGCCGACGTCGCGCTGGTGGACTGGTTTCTCGCCACGCGGGCGTGGCTTTCGGGGGCAAAACTGGTCTTCGACGATGCCGTCCGGATGGACTACCGGCAGCACGATGCAAATATGGCGCGGATCAGGCCGCCTTTCGATCCCATGCAGATAACTCGGGATACCGGAAGAGTGATGCAGCACTTTCAACTCCTGCGATCCGCTCCCATGGAGCATTGGTTGGCCGAGCGCGTCGCCCGGATGGAGAACGTTTCGGCTGACGTTGCAGCATTTCACGAGCGCGTCGTTCTCCAACCCGAAAAGTTTGAACGCTACGTTGAAGCCTTGAACGGATTGGAACCGGCGCCGCTCTGGTGGTCGAGTGTCGCCTATCCCCCTTTAAAGCACATGTGGACGTAAAACTAAGGAAGAAACTATGAAGACGGTCAGGTTTGGCACTACGGAAGTCGGGCCGGGACATCCCGCGTACATTGCGGCGGAAGTCGGTTCCAACCACAACGGCGATATGGACCTTTGCAGAAGGCTGATCGACGCGGCGGCCGAAGCCGGCGCCCATGCGGTCAAGTTCCAGTCATGGACCGAGAAGTCGCTCATCGCAAAGGAAGAATACGATAGGAATACCGACTATACGGACAAGAAGAAGCATTTCGGCTCGCTTCGCGAAATGGTGAAGGCTTACCAGTTCACCCCCGACCAACACCTCGAAGCATCCGAATATTGCAAGAAAAAGAACATTGCCTTCTGCTCCTCGGTTTTCTCCACGGAGGAAGTCGACCTGCTCGACAAGCTCGACGTACCGTTCATCAAGATCGCCTCCATGGACATCGTTAATCCGCCCTTGCTCAAATACACGGCCCGCACCGGCCGACCCTTGGTCATATCCACCGGCATGGCCACCCTGGCCGAGATCGAACAGGCGGTCGAAATCGTGCGCGGAGAAGGCAACGACCAGATCGTCCTGCTGCACTGCATTTCGATCTATCCCCCGGAATACGATACGATTCATCTGCGGAACATGGAGATGCTCCGGCAGGCGTTCAATGTGCCGGTGGGATTCAGCGATCATTCACTGGGAACCGCCATCCCTCTGGCCGCCATCACCCTGGGCGCCTGCATGATCGAGAAGCACTTCACCCTGGACAAAGATATGCCGGGGTGGGACCACGCCATATCCGCCGATACCGGTGAAATGCGAACTATTGTGGAAGAAGGGAAGAACATTTTCACCGCGTTGGGAAGCAGCAGGCGGATCGTCAGCGAAGCGGAGATCGAGAAGCGCAAGAAATTTCGGCGGAGCCTGGTGGCAAGCCGACCGCTCCAGAAGGGCCATGTCCTGAGCGAAGAGGATTTTGGGGCCAAGAGGCCGGGGACCGGGATTTCGCCGACCGAACTTTCGTATGTCGTCGGCCGAACGCTGACTCGGGACGTGGGAGCCGACGAAGTCATCCATTGGACGTATCTGCAGTGACCGATGAAAGGGAAACCGAGCCGAATCTGCCGGTCATCGTACTGGGAGGTGGGGGGCACGCCAAGGTGTTGATTTGTGCTCTGCTTTTACAGGGCAGGCGGATACTCGGCTACACCGACCTCCGCGCGGACTGCACATCGGTTTCGGGAATACCCCGGCTGGGGGACGACCGGATTCTTTCGGCCCACGAACCGGAAACAGTGCGCCTCGTGAACGGAGTGGGATCGGTCGGGGCCACGACGCTGCGTATGCAGATATATGAGCGTTTGCAGAGGAAAGGCTATCGTTTCGCAACGGTCGTTCATCCCTCGGCCGTCATTGCTCCGGACGTCCGGTTGGGAGAGGGAGTCCAGATCATGGCCGGAACAGTGGTGCAGCCGGGCAGTCGCGTGGGGGCCAATGCCGTCCTGAATACCGGCGCCGTGGTGGATCATGATTGCGCCATCGAAGCCCACGTCCACATTGCGCCGGGAGCAGTCCTTTCCGGGAGTGTTCACATAGGGGAGGGGGCGCACGTCGGTACGGGGGCTGTGATCATCCAGGGCGTGACGATCGGCGAGAGAAGCATTGTCGGCGCGGGCACGGTTGTTGTGCATGATGTCCCGCGGGACGTCACCGTGGTGGGCGTTCCGGGGAAAGTGATCAGAAGGAATGAAGCGAAATAGTGCGGAGGGTGCGTTGTCCAACACCGTTTATGTCGTCCATTGTATAGATACCGAGGGCCCACTCTACGAATCGGTTGAAGCCACCTTCGGGCGCTTAAAGGATATTTTTGGCCTGGAGCTGGAACCCGGTGTCGAGACGCTGCGGCGTCTGCAGGCGGGTGAAGTGAACTTGGGGGGATTGGAAGCCGCCGTGAAGAAGGTGCTGGACCCCCACCTGCTGGCCTATAACGACACCTGGGACAAAGTGGACGTCATGCTGGCTGAAATCCTTTCCGAATCCTTTCGGAACCGGGTGACGGATTCCGAGGGAAACGGCTGGGTCTATAACTGGTTTTGTGTGGATCACGTCGATTACGAGGTGAATCCGCGGCGGCGGGACATGGGGTACCACAACGTCTTCGATCATTATCGAAGCGTTCTGCGCGACACGAATTCGTCGCGGGACAGCCTGCACTTTCACTTTCATCCCCACTCGTTCCGCAAGGAAGCCCATCGCTGTGCCACTCATTGGTGGGAGTCGTCCGGTTGTCTGCACCAGATACTTTCCCGGCGGGTAATCGATCGACAATGGTTTCCCGCGGTACACCGTCCCGGCTTCCACGTAATCCGTCCGGACGGCCACTGGTTTCTGGAGCAATTCATCCCCTTCGATTACGCCAGTCAGGCTGCGGTTCCCACGGAAGTGGACAGCGCGCAGTTCGGCCTCAGTGGGGGGCGCTTCGGCGATTGGCGACGGGCGCCGGTGAAGTGGCAGCCCTACCATCCGGCGGCCGACGACTACCAGGTGGAGGGAGCCTGCCGCAGGTGGATCGCCCGCTGTCTCAATATCGGCACCAGGTACCGGCTGCTGGCGGAAAACGACGTGCGACAGGCGTTCGAGGAGGCAAAAGCGGGGAAGCCCGTGGTCCTGGGGTTTACCAACCACGACTTTCGGGACATGCGTCCGGACATAGAAGAAACGGGAAACCTGATACGAAAGGTGGCCGCGGATTTTCCGGAGGTATCGTTCAAATTTTCCGAAGCCATAGAGGCGATGCGCAGCGCGCTCGATCTGACCCCCGATCCGCCGTGCGATCTCGACATAACGCTGAACTCCATCGGGGAGTCCACGCGCGTACTGGAAGTGCGGTCGGAAACCCCCACGTTCGGACCTCAACCGTGGCTGGCGCTGAAGACCTGCGCCGGAACCTATCATCACGACAATTTCGATATCGATGTCCCCTTTCACCGGTGGCAATACGTTTTCGATGAGGAAACCTTCCCCCTGAACGCCCTGAGCGCCATCGGGGTTGCCGCCAACAATGCGTTCGGAATCACCACCGTATCGGTACTGGAACCCGCAACGGGGAAAATTTCCAAACGGCACTGGAATGCGCCGGGGGAAAACGTTTTTCGATCGGCATGAAGGAAAGGCAGGAATCCGCTTCCGTCCGACGGATCGGGCTCAGGGAGGTCTTCTCCCCGGAAGAGGCAGAGTTTTCGATTCGGGGAATCGGTTTCATGGACGAACGGCGGGAGCGCCGAAAACAAGGATAGGCTGAGATGGATCTCAAGGTGAGAGAGCGACTCGACAATGTGACGATTTCGCCCCTGGCTACGATCACGGAAGCTATCGCGAGCCTGGACAAGGCAGGGACCGGTGCGCTGGCCCTGTGCACGGAAGGGCGGCTCGTCGGCCTCCTTACGGACGGCGACATCCGCAGGGCCGTCATGAACGGGATATCGCTCGATGCCGCCTGCGAGAGCATCGCGACCCGTGACCCGGTCACCGCACGCGGTTCCCTTTCCCTCGCCGATGCCCTGCACCTGATGAACCGGCACGACATCAACCATCTTCCCGTTGTCGACGAAGAGGGGGTGCTCCGGAATTTCCTTCTGCGGAAAGACCTGGGCGCGGAGGAAGACTTCGAGAACGCGGCCAGAGAGCGAGTCGACAGTGTGCTTATCTCCCCCCTTGCGTCGATCGCCGAAGCCATTGCGCAATTGGACAAGGCCGGAACCAGGGCGCTGCTGCTCTGTTCGACCGGCCGAAAGCTCGACGGCCTCCTGACGGACGGCGACATACGACGGGCCATTCTGCATGGCCTCTCCATGGACACGCCCTGTGAAACGATCGCGACGAAAACTCCGGTTTTCGCCCGAACGCCCGTTTCGGCCGGCGAAGTACTGCGTCTGATGCGGCAACACGACATCAACCATCTGCCCGTTTTAGACGCGGACGGAAACGTCGTCGAATTTTTTCTGCATAAAGATCTCGTTCATGAAGGCCAACTCGGCCTCTCAGCGGTCATCATGGCAGGCGGTTACGGTAAGCGGTTGCTTCCCCTGACGGAACACGTGCCCAAACCCATGCTGCCCGTGGGCGACAAGCCGCTCCTGGAACTGACCATCCAGAAGCTGCGGCGCTCGGGGATCCAGGAAGTGAACCTGACCACGAATTATCTGGCGGAGCAGATCGTCGACCATTTCGGGGACGGCGAGGCGTACGGGGTCAGGCTCAACTACTTGAAGGAAGACGCGCCGTTGGGGACCGCCGGGGGGCTGAGGTCCATGCGGAAGGCTGCCGGGCCGTTCCTGGTAATGAACGGGGACATCATGACCGGCGTGTCGTTCGAGGACATGGTGAAGTACCATCGAAAGTACGGCGCGGAACTGACGGTGGGAGTGCGCAAATACGAGGTCAAAGTCCCCTTCGGCGTGATCGAATGCGACGACGTCCGGGTGACGCGTCTGCAGGAGAAGCCTTCGCTGAATTTTTTCATCAACGCCGGCCTCTACCTGCTGGAACCGTCCGCGTGCGAATACATTCCGGAGGGGCAGCGCTTCGACATGACGGACCTGATACAGGCGTTGCTGGATGCCGGACGACCGGTGATAAGTTTCCCCATAGTGGAATACTGGCTGGATGTGGGCCGACACGAAGATTATCAGCGTGCACAAGAAGACGTTCGAAACGGAAGGATTTGATATGAAGATTCTGGTTACCGGCGGTGCGGGCTATGTGGGCTCGGTGTTGTTGCGATACCTGCTCAACCAAGGCTATTCCGTGAAGTGCATCGACAGCCTGAATTTCGGCGGCGAGTCCCTTCTCGGCATCTGGGGAGATCCCAATTTTTCTTTCAGTCGGATCGACATCACCGATCCCGACGCGGTGGACCCGATCCTGGACAATGAAGATTTCCAGGCCGTTATTCATCTGGCCGGCATCGTGGGCGATCCCGCGTGCAAACGGGAACCCGAGCTGGCCCAAAAGGTCAACTGGGACGCATCGGTCCATCTGCTCGAAAAGTCGATGGAGCGGAAGGTTTCCCGCTTCATCTTCGCCTCCACCTGCAGCAACTACGGGAAGATGGAGGACCCGAACGGCTACGTGAAGGAGACTTCCACGCTCGCCCCGGTGTCGCTCTATGCCGAACTGAAGGTGAAGTTCGAGAAATTGATTCTGGAAGGGATACCGAAATCCGATCAATTCTCCCCGACTTCGCTGCGGTTTTCCACGGTGTACGGCATGTCCCCCCGCATGCGCTTCGACCTCACCGTGAACGAATTTACCAAGGACCTGGCCCTCGGCAAGGAACTGGTGGTGTTCGGCGAGCAGTTCTGGCGCCCGTACTGCCACGTGAGCGATTTTTCCAACGCCATGCTGAAGGTGTTGCGGGCGGAGCGGGAAAAGGTCGCCTATGAGGTCTTCAACGTGGGCGATACCAGTGAAAATTACACCAAGCAAATGATCGTGGACGAGATCGCGAAGCAGATCCCCGGCTGCAGCATCAAATATGTGAAGAAAACAGAGGACCCGCGTGACTACCGGGTCGACTTCAGCAAGATCGACAAAGTTCTCGGATTTAAAATAACGAAAAGAGTCCCCGATGGAATACGCGAGATAAGGGACCTCATATCGATGGGCATTATTCACGACCCTGAAGATCAGAAATTCTACAACATTCCTCATTGAGGGCTACATGTACCAGAACATCGTGAATTACATCAGGAGCATTTTCGGGGAGAGCGGGTTCATACCTCTGCACGAGCCGAGATTTGCGGGCAATGAGAAAAAGTATCTCAATGACGTCATAGATTCCACGTTCGTTTCGTCCGTAGGCGAGTACGTAGACCGATTTGAGAGGATGATCTGCGAGCTTACCGGCGCCTTCCACGCAGTGGCTACCGTGAACGGCACCGCCGCGCTGCACATCGCGCTGAAGCTCGTCGGCGTCGGCCCGGACACGGAAGTGATCGCCCAGCCCCTCACTTTCGTCGCCACGGCCAACGCCATCGCCTACTGCGGAGCGGAGCCGGTCTTTCTCGACGTGGAAAGGGATACGCTCGGGCTCAGTCCGGATGCGATTCGCAAGTTTCTGGAAAACGAAACCACCGTCGGGAAAGACGGCTCATGTCGTAATCGATCCACCGGAAGACGAATAGCGGCCTGTGTGCCCATGCACACCTTCGGGCACCCTTGCCGCATCGACGAAATCGTGCGGGTCTGCGACGAATTCAACGTCCCGGTCGTGGAGGACGCGGCGGAGTCGTTGGACAGCCTCTACAAGGAACGTCATACCGGCACGTTCGGCACCACGGGAATCTACAGCTTCAACGGGAACAAAACGATCACCTGCGGAGGGGGAGGGGTGATCGTGACAAACGACGAAACGCTGGCCAGGCACGCCAAGCATCTGACCACTACGGCAAAGATCCCTCACCCCTATGAGTATGTCCACGATGAAACGGGATACAATTACCGACTCCCCAACCTGAATGCCGCATTAGCCTGCGCTCAACTGGAACAACTCGGGAAATTCGTTGAGAACAAACGGGAATTGGCCCGCAAGTACGCGGATTTCTTCCGGGACCTCGAAATAGATTTCTTTGTGGAACCCGAAGACGCGCGCTCCAATTACTGGCTCAATGCCGTAATTCTGGAGGACCTCGAAGCACGGGACCGATTCCTGGAGTTCACCAATAGGAGCGGAGTGATGACCCGCCCGATCTGGAAGCTGATGAATAAACTTCCCATGTTCCAGGGTTGCCGGACGGATGAACTGGCGAATGCACAATGGCTGGAAGAGCGGGTGGTGAACATTCCCAGCAGCGTAGTTCTCTAGACAACGGCAATCTTCATATTCGGTCGAGACGAAGTACGTGTAACGCACTCCTCTGGAGAGGTCTGACATATTGCCCCGTATGAAAGAGAAAAATGATTTGCCGGATTTCGAGAATTGCGGAAGCGCCATGCATCAGCTTGTGGCCGAACTCTTCCCGCTCTGTCGGAGCATTACGGGAAACGGTATTCGCGAAACGCTCAGGATCCTTCAAAGCCATGTTCCGCTGACCATCAATGAGGTGCCGACGGGAACAAAGGTATTCGATTGGACGGTCCCGAAGGAGTGGAACATACGGGACGCCTATATCCTCGACGAGCAGGGCAATAAAATTGTCGATTTCAAGCGGAACAACCTGCACGTGGTGGGGTATTCGACGCCGATAGACACAACCGTGACGCTTGCCGAGCTGCAGGAGCATCTGTATTCGCTGGAAGAACAGCCCGACGCCATTCCGTACGTCACTTCCTACTACAAGGAGCGGTGGGGTTTTTGCCTCACCCATAAGCAGAGGACCGGTCTGAAGGAAGGCGTCTATCGGGTGGTGATCGACAGCGAACTGACGAAAGGCTCCCTGACCTACGGAGAGCTGATCATACCGGGGGCATCCGAGGAAGAAGTCTTTCTGTCGACGTATGCCTGTCATCCGTCGATGGCCAACAACGAGCTGTCCGGACCCGTCGTGACGACCTTTCTGGCAAAGTGGATAGCAAGCGCGCCGCGAAGGTACACGTATCGCATCATCGTCATCCCCGAAACCATCGGGTCGATCACCTATCTGAGCAGGAACCTGGAGCGGATGAAACGAAACATCGTGGCGGGATTCAACCTCACGTGTATCGGAGACGATCGTTCCTATTCCTATCTGCCGTCGCGAAACGGTTCCACGCTCGCCGACAGGGCGGCGCTCACCATCCTGGCCGCCAGACACCCCGATTTCATCCGCTATACCTATCTGGATCGCGGGAGCGACGAACGCCAGTATTGCAGCCCGGGGGTCGACCTTCCAGTGGCGTCCGTCATGCGCTCGAAGTATCGCGAATACCCTGAATATCACACTTCCCTGGACGATCTGTCCCTGGTTACGCCGGACGGATTGCAGGGAGGATTTTCGGTGCTCCGGGATTGCCTGGAGCTCCTGGAAAGGAACCGTTTCTACAAGGCGTCATGCCTGGGGGAACCGCAGCTCGGCGGGCGCGGATTATATCCCACGTTGGGAACGCGGGAATCGCACCGACACGTAAACGACATCCTGGATTTTCTGGCCTATGCCGATGGGGAACATGACCTGATCGACATCAGTACCGTTACCCATGTTCCGGCTTGGCGTCTCTACCCGGTTCTGGACAAACTGACGGCTGCGGGCCTGCTCGTGGAACAGGACAAGGCCTCCTAGCAAGGAGCCCCTTATGAACATCGATTCTCGGTTTCCCCAGCGGGCGAATTGAACCTTCGCCACGCTCGGGCAAGAAACCAGTGAAATCAAGCAAATTGAGGCCGAACGGATGGAACCCACAAAATCCCGAGAGCGTATCGTTGAGGTCGACATCCTTCGTGGATTTGCGGTTCTTGGTATGGTCATCTGGAACTTCAGCTCAATGTCTATGGGCAATTATCATATCAAGGGGGACATCGACCGCATGGTTTGCGGCACAATAGCAACTCTTGATGTCTCGGATACTGTTTATCCCATATTCTCATTTCTTTTCGGCTGGGGATTGGCGATGCAGGTGATTCGGTGCAGATCACTAGGCGAGCCATTTGTATCTTCATATTTACGCAGGCTTTTGGTCTTGCTGTTTATAGGCATAGTACATTCCTTGTTCTGGTACAGGTATGATTTTATTCATATATATGCAATATATGGCGCTTTCTTACTAGCTTTTGATAAGCTTCCCAATAAAGCTCTTCTGGTCGCCGCCGTGATCATGATTGCGGCCCCTCTTTGGGGGTACATATTGGTAGGCACGTTTGTCAAGCCAGTTGCATACTATGGCCATGGACACAGCATTCCCGGTGAATTGGAGTTTTTTGTTACGCCGCATTACCTCGATGCGCTGAGTGCGCATGTGTACTATTTTATGCGAGAGCATGCACACCCGGACGCCTATATAAGGGGTCTGGATATAATTGGACTCTTTCTGCTGGGGCTTTATGCAGCTCGCCGTGGCGTATTGCAGGATATGGCGCGAAATATCGGCCTCGCACGTAATGTCGCATTCTGCTCATTGACAGTTGCTCTGGTTGGCTTGCTTTGGGATTCTGCTCTTCGACAACTCGGACGTGTGACCGCGCTCGGTCCTGCCTGGGTATCACCTCTCTATCATTTCATGAGCAGATGGAGCTTGCAGGTGCTTGCCAAGATTTACTTTCACCACGCACTGTCTCTGTTTTACATCTGTCTCGTCATTCTCCTTCTGCAGCGAGATACGGTGAGAAAATATTTTCGGCTCCTCGCCAATGTAGGCCGATTGGCACTCAGCAACTATCTGTTACACTCACTCATTGGAACAACAATATTCTATGGTTATGGTTTGGCGCTTTATGGCACGTTGGGATGCGCATCCGGTGAGGTGCTCGCACTGAGTGTGTTTGTTTTTCTCGCGCTTCTCAGCAGTTGGTGGCTGAAAAGATATCAGTACGGTCCAGTGGAATGGGTTTTGAGGTCGTTGGCGTACGGGAAATTTCAGCGGATGAAACTGGTCCACGACTGACCCCCCAGCCGGAGCAGTTATGGAGCAAGCGAAGTTCAGAGAATAAGCGTTATTAGCGGACGAATTGAACCTTCGCCACGCTCGGGCAAGAAGCCAGTGAAATCAAACAAATTGAGACCGAACGGAATGTATATGAACAACGAGGCTGATTCACTGCCTAGTGGTCAAGAAAAATCATTAGGTCCTGTTATAATAAGTAATGAGACAATCATAACATATGCCCTGCCAATTTTTTCCTTAGTCGCAATTAGCATAATTGTGTATGGAATTTTTGTTGGAAAATTGGGCTTTTACTGGGACGATTGGCCTCTCGTCTGGGTTTACAAGTCTATGGGGGTAAAAGGGTTGCACAGTTATTTTAGTGGCAACCGACCGGGCGCAGGCTTGCTATATACGCTGATATTTCCTTATTTAGGCATTTCATCCATCAGATGGCATTTAACGGCATTATTCTTGCGTTTTTTTTGTTCAGCTTTAATATACATTCTATTCCGTACTCTTTGGCCTAAGCGGGCAGGCACTTCTTGGTTGATATCGGTTTTTCTGTTGCTCTACCCTGGTTTTACGCAGCAATCAATGGCGATCACCTATATACCACAGTATGTTTCGCTTCTTTTCTATTCGATTTCATTAACGGGAACAATATTGTCGATTCGTTTAACGCGGTACTGGTTACTTTTTACGGTCATCTCGGTCGTTACCGCTTTACTTGGGTACTTGGTCATTGAATACTTTGCGGGCTTGGAACTCTTAAGACCACTAATAATCCTCATGACCCTCCGTGGTGA
Organism: uncultured delta proteobacterium; assembly: GCA_963826125.1. Classification (GTDB taxonomy): domain Bacteria; phylum Desulfobacterota; class Desulfarculia; order JACQYL01; family CAWGVV01; genus CAWGVV01. The sequence continues at coordinate 2,217,524 of CAWGVV010000002.1, forward strand.
CCACCACCCAAGAGTTTCAATCAGAATTAGAGATGTGCTAGTAAAGTATTGCCCTTATGCAATTGGTTTTCTTCTTTACGTCGTATGGCGAATTTTTATTTTCAAGTCTGGAGCGCCATCCTACGATGGAGTATCTATTCTATCAAATCTTAAGCCTAGTGACCTCCTGATTCGTCTAGCCGGGCTGATAGAAAACATATTGAAGGCGACATTTGTGGCTTGGGCTAGGGTAATAGACCCGGGAATTTTTAATCTCGGTGACAGATTCGTTCAAATATCTTGGGTATCAGGAATTTTGGTCGCATTCATTTCAGTTATCACACTCCGTGTACTCAAATACTGGAGTAATGGAACAGAAGAAATTACGTCGACAGCGTATGACAGAAGGTTATCAATACCTATAATAGTTTTAGGAATTATTGCTCTTATTGTTGGAGCTCTGCCTCTTATGTATCAAGGGTCTATTATTAGCTATAGGATAGAAAGCTTTTTAGATAGATATACACTTTCATTTATGTTGGGAGCTTCGCTGCTGCTGGCTGGATTGCTACTCGGCTATCGATGCACTAGCATGCAGAAAGCGATATTGGCATCGATAATATTGTTATTATTCAGTTCTTTTCAGGTCAGGAATGAAGGTATTTACCGAGATGAATGGCTAAAACAAAAGGCTTTTTTATGGCAATTTGCTTGGCGCCTACCGTCCATGAAACAAGGCACAAGCGTTTTTGTTGATTACATACCTTTTACAATTGCACATGACCATTCAGCAGGGCTCATGAATTTGCTCTATAACTCGGATGACTCTGCCGGAAGGTTGAATTATTTTATTTTCGACTTGGATTGGCTGACAAGCCCTGGATTCAATAAATCGAAAATGACTAGTATTTCTGTACCGGCTTTCAAAACTGGAGAGCCAGTTGAGGGCAGTCTTCGTCACTTTCCCTTTTACGGCAGTACCTCCCAAAGCGTGGTTGTGTTGAATTCTCCTTCCGGAACAATTAGGATTGTGGACAGTCGGTATGTCGATGAGATCCCCTGTTTGTCGCCGTCAATCAGGTCTGTTGCAAACATATCAAACATCGCAAAAGTAGTAGAAAAGAAAGACGGGGTACCTAGGGGCTGTTTACTCTCACTATTTGGTCCCGAACCGCAGCATGGGTGGCCATACTTCTACCAAAAAGCCGAGCTTGAGCGGCAATTCGGTTCGTGGGATAAGGTTGCTGGGCTGGGCGATAAGGCAAGGGACATGGGCCTCAAACCAAATGATCCCTCCGAGTGGTTTCCATTTATCGAAGGTTACGCCAAGATTGGCAAGTATGAGGTTGCCATAAAATTAACAGAGGGCGCACTGGCTGAATCTCCCAGTATATTAATCGCGTTGTCAAATATGTGGAGAAGAATCCTGCATGCTGAAGGAGCGGGATCAACCAACTATCGTAAAGTGTTAGATGCTCTTGGCTCTAAGCTGATTTTGTCAGAACAGGGCCTCGGGTCTGAGTGATTGAAAATTATGGCCAGAAGATTAACGGCCTGAGTTGCATTGAGTTTGTATGCAAAGTTAGTGGTGGGCGGTTAGGGCTTGATAAACTTGTACTCTCAATATCTATAGCGAAGACGAAGCGAGCCGAGATGCGACCACTTTATGAAGCGAGGTTTTAAAAATGAATGCAGACCCTCACTCTCCTGTATTGTCAGTTGTCGTTCCAGCATACAATGAAGAGGGTAACATTATACAACTCTACAAAGAGTTATTGAAAGTTCTATCTACAACGGAAATGCATTGGGAAATAATATTTTCCGATGATGGGAGTAGCGATGGTACATGGAATATAATCAGAGAGTTGAGTGAGCAAGATGTCAGGGTAAAAGGGCTTCGTTTATCTCGAAATTTTGGGCATCAATATGCTTTACTGGCGGGCTTATCTGATGCGTCGGGGAAAGCAATTATCATGATGGACGCGGACCTCCAACACCCACCCGAAGTTATCCCCAAGTTGTTGGCTGAATGGCGAAGAGGCGCAAAAATTGTCAATACCATCCGAATTGAACAGGACAGCATATCCTGGTTCAAAAAACAATCATCGAAACTATTCTACAAAGTGTTCACATTTTTAAGCGGAGTGAAGCTTGATCCAGGTATGTCCGACTTCCGGTTGGTGGATAGACAAGTTGTGGATAACATATTAACATTCGGAGAATCCAGCCTCTTCCTAAGAGGCATAATACAGTGCCTCGGTTTTCAAAATACAAGATTGGAATATGAGTGCGGCGAGAGGTTCAGCGGAGGGAGCAAATACAGTATGAAGAAAATGTTGAAATTTGCGGCTGACGGTATTACTTCATTCTCTACGATTCCGTTAAAACTTGGCATCATCGTTGGATTTTTAACGAGCTTATTATCATTCGTGCTCATGGGACAAGCCTTGTGGTCAAAACTGGTTTCGCATGAAGCGCTCCCCGGATGGGCTACAACTATAACAGTTGTTACCTTTATGTTCGGAATCCTTTTTATTTTAGTGGGGTTGATAGGAGAGTATATAGGTAGGATTCTTATGGAGGTAAGAGCAAGGCCAAGATACCTTGTTGTCGAAATGATTGGTTTGGAGATGAAGAGAAAAAATGAAAATCTATAGGTTGAAAAGTGGTAGCTCGGCATTACGATGAACAATAAAGGACTTGTTACAGTAATAAATGAATATGTCCATTCATTTTTTTACCGCAAAGCTAACATCGGTATGCGGACAAGGTTTCTTCGTCATCTGATAGCTGGAGGGACTGGAACTGGTCTTTATACGGCTTTAGTAATAATTTTCGTTGAATGGATGAAACTGGCCCCGACTTTGGGGGCGGCAATCTCCGTATTAATCCTTTTAGTTTATACATATATAGTTAATAGCACTTGGGTTTATGATCCGACGGGAAAACACGATGTGACGATTCCTAAATTTCTAGTTGCAGGCGCTGTTTCACTCATTCTGAACAGTGGCATAATGTTTTTAACAGTTCGGGTCATGGGTTTATGGTACATGTGGGGGCTTATCGGCTCAACCTTAGTGCTACCCCCAACCAATTTCCTTATTAATTACTACTGGGCTTTTAAGTAGAAAGAAGAAAAAATTGGTTGCGGCCATTGTGTCCAAATAGAATTAAATTAATATTTAGGGAGTTCCGCGATATAAACGTTAAAGTATAAACAGACAATGATTGTCTATTAACTAACGGGGTATTTAGTACGGTGGTAAAGCTAATAGTACACGCTGATGATTTTGGATTGACGCAAAAAGTCAATCAGGGAATTAAGAGAGCGCACACCAAAGGGATTTTGACGTCTACTTCAATCATATCAAATGGAGAGGCGTTTGACGATGCGGTTGAAATTTATCGTGACTTGCCCAGCCTTGATCTTGGGGTCCATTTGACGCTGGTAGAAGAAAGACCTTTTGTCCCTCCCGAGACCATTCCAAGTCTAGTGGATGATCAAGGGAGGTTCCATTGCAACGCTGCTGAGTTTACCAGAAAGTATTTTTTAAGAAAAATTACAATGAATGAGGTGGAGGTAGAATTAGATGGCCAGATCAAAAAAACCCTAGACCACGGACTGAGGATCAGCCATTTGGATAGCCACCAACACCTGCACATGCTGCCGAAGATTCTCGATATAACGGTAAGGCTCGCAAGAAAATACCACATACCATACATTCGCTATCCGAGAGAAACTACTCAGAAGTGGATGCTCAAACAGGGTATATCGCTGACCAGATATGTTCAAGCCAAAATGTTAAATGGATTTTGCCGAATGGCAAAGGATTTAGAAGGAATGCGTACCGATCATTTTATGGGTTTTTTATTTTCAGGGAAATTGGATAAGCAAAAACTTGTTCTTATGCTAGAACATTTACCATCGCAGGGGGTATGTGAGTTGATGTGCCATCCAGGAATGGATGACCCGGACAGCAAGTATGCTTATTGGGGTTACCAATGTGCACAAGAAACGGCTGCTTTGGCAGACCCTGAAGTATCTGCTCTTTCGCAGTACAAGAATATCAAACTTCTAACTTTTAATGATTTAAAGTCAAATTAACGGTTACATTCATTCCAAATGCGATATCATTGTGTGAGCGGCATTTATGTTGGGCAAGATAGGAGAGATTATAACGCGTCCCCATATCCACTGAAGAGAGAAGAGACGCTGGGCTCCGACCAGTCCTAACTGCTCCGGTCTTTACTTTTTCTGAGGCTCGCTAAAAAAGGAAAGATAAATGGAGATCGACGCAGAGATATTGAGTGCTGAGCAGATTGACTACGAACGATTAGCTGAGCTGCAAAGGCATGCATATGCTGAGCTACTGACGAAATTGAGGAATTCAGACTCATTTATGAATGCTGATTTCTACCGGTGGAAGTTTCATCCCCCCGCAGGCCCAGCCAGGATAGCAGTTTTTCGCCGGGGCGATGAAATCCTTTCCACAAACTCGCTGATCCCTGTGAATATTGCGTTTGAAGGTGCTATATTGAAAGGCTGGCAGGCGTGCGATGCGGCAACACACCCCAATGCGCGCGGTAAGCGGTATTCTCCCAGGTGTGCCAAAGCCTTGATGGACTCGATTGATAAGAATGAAATATTCTATGTTTATCCCAACAGCGCCTCAATAAGTGCAACTACTGCCATTGGAGTCCGTGTAAAAGAGACTATAACGACCTGGGTAAAACCTTGTTTATCAGGTAGCAATAAACTTGCGACTGAAGTTTCACAAGTGGATAGCTTTGACAAAGGGATAAACGCACTGGCAAAACGTCTGGCCTCAAATGGCGATACGATGATTTACCGTACGGAAGATTATCTCAATTGGCGTTATGTCCAACATCCGGTCCATAAATACAACATATTCGTTTATTCACGTGGTGAAGAAAAATGCGGCTTCGCCATCGTTCGTATTGTTCAAACCATGGGCAGGGAAATGGCAATGCTCATGGAATTATGGGGTGACGATTTCTTAATCCACCGGGCTCTTTTGCGGAGGATAACAGTATGGATGAACGAGAATAGTCAAAAATACCTCATATTCCAGGACAATAGAATGGCTTTTGTCAGGGGGATAATAAGCGGGTTCATTCCGGTTCCTTCTTTCATGCTTCCCAAGAAACAAGTGCTGATGCTGTATGCAAAGCCTGATCCCTTTTTAAAACAGATAATTGGGAGTAGATGGCATACTCAGTGGGGCGATTGGGATGGATTTTGATTATCCAAATATTAAAAATAGTTGCCTTCTGCCATTTGGTGAACGTACCCGGTGCTGGGCCGCTTGGGAGAGGATACACCGATCTTCCGTTTGGATTCCTCGATCATTCCTAATAAAGGCTTCCAATGTAACATGGGGGATTCAGCCGATGAGCGGACAGGCATAGAACCGATGCGCATTATTGTAGATACGGCTTTGAACAGCGGCGAGGCCGAATATCAGAACATGGGCGACGTCGCCATGCTGCAGGTGGCCGTCACGCGGCTGAAACGACTCTGGCCCGAGGCTCGTGTTGAGGTGCTTACCGATTCCGCGGCCGGTTTGGCTGAATATTGCCCGGACGCGGTACCATTACCCCGTGACGGTCGTACCCTCTGGTGTCAGGATCGCGAGAGTTTGAACAGCTTTTTTTTCACTCGAGCGTATACTCAGCTGCCCGGGTGGCTCTCGTCCCGGCTGAACGATCTGGTACGATACCTTGAGGTGCACCGGCCGGGACTTCTGAAATTCCTGATCCGCATGCGTCCGGTCCTCGGCAACGCGAAGCGCTACAAGGAAAACCTCATCGCCTTCTTGGATGCCATGGAAAACGCGGACCTGCTCGTCATAGCCGGGGCCGGCGGATTCGCCGACAGTTGCCGTAGGTGGAATTTCACTATTCTGAACACACTGGAAGCTGCCGTTCGCCATAACATCCCGATAGTGATGTTCGGCCAGGGAATGGGACCGTTGACGGACACCGAGGTGTTGTCCAGGGCAAGGAACCTTTTTCCTGCGGCGAGTCTTATCACCTTGCGGGGAGGCCGTGGAGGGGCGGAGCTGCTTGCATCGCTGGGAGTTGAGGGTTCTCGTGTGCTGACTACGGGCGACGAGGCGGTCGAGCTTGCCTATGGAGCGCGGTCGAAGGAAATCGGCCGTGGGGTGGGAATAAACCTGCGGGTTGCCTTTTATGCCGACGTGGAAGGGGATTTCGTCGAAAGACTCAGGCCCGTTGTACAGGAGTTCGCAGGGCGACACCGTGCGCCGCTGATCCCGTTGCCCATCGCCTTTCACCCCTGGGCAGCCGACCACCAAACCATCCGCCGGCTCATGGAGGGAATGGACGACCAATCCGACGGCGGCCTTTCTTTGGACACTCCGCTGAAGATCATCGAGCAAGCCGGGCGCTGTCGCATCGTGGTTACCGGAGCATACCATACCGCCGTGTTCGCCCTCGCCCAGGGTATTCCGGTGGTGTGCCTGGCCAATTCTCCCTATTATACCGCCAAGTTCCTGGGGCTGGAAGACCAGTTTGGCACGGGTTGTGAAACAATTGTCCTGGATGATCCGGATGCGATGGAGAAGCTCACGACGGCCATGGAGAGAGCCTGGCTGTCGGCGGGAACGGTGCGGCTGCCTTTGCAAAAAGCCGCTCTTCGCCAGATAGAGTCGAGTTGGAGTGCATACGAGAGGGTCAGGGATCTGCTGACTTTTCGCGGAACCGAACATTCCCCGGTTACGTCATAATGAATTGAATTCTTCGGGCGTGGAGTGTCGGTATTTTGACGACATCTTATTGCCGGAGCGAGGCACTTGGAAGGAATTAAGGATATGGCCCGCATTTTGATTTTTTCACCCTATGCCTGTCGATATCATCTAACTGCGTATGAAGGCACAATCGCCAAGGCTTGTCAGATTCGGGGTGCGACCATTGAATATATGCTATGCGATGGCATGTTGCCCGAGTGTGACATGCACTGGGACTCCTTCCCTGACAACGCTCCTCGCCCCTTCAATATTTGCCAGAGCTGCATGACCAGAGCGGAGAAAAAAATGGCTGAATTCGCCCTTCCTTACAGGTGGTTGGGTGAATTTGTGAGCGAGGCGGAGAGATCGGACGCGTTTGCGTGGGCGCAGAACGTTCCGCTTTCGGAAATTCGACACGCATCGTTCATGGAATATCCGATGGGTGACCTGGTACTGTCCACGATGGCGTCCTATTTCCGCCAATATCCACCCGACATGGAAAACTGGCGCGTGGTGAACGTGTATCGAGGGTTCCTCCTGAGCGCGGCTCTTGTGGCGATCGGGTTAACGAATTATCTGAAGTCCCACGAGGTCGATGCGGCGCTGCTGTTCAATGGACGCCAATCCATCACCAGAGTTGCCTTTGAAATCTTCCGGCGTCATGGAATACGGGTCCTGACGCACGAATTCCCTTTCTACAAACGCGGCCATCTAATGGTGAAGCCCAATGCCCGATGTTGGAGCCTCGAACCTTTCGCCGATTTCTGGCGGATGTGGGGGAGTGTGCCTCTCACGCGGGACTCGCTGGAAAAGACCCTGCAATGGCTGAGGAACCGTCGCTACGCGAACGGGCTGAGCTGGTTCGCGTTCAACGCGCCGCTGGTCGGAAATGCTTCGATACGATCCACGCTGAATTTGAGTCCGGAAAAGCGCCTGATGGCGCTCTTCACCTCGTCGACGGACGAAACGGCCGGTGATCCCGAGCTTGAAGGCCCCTTTGAATCGCAAAACGAGTGGGTCAGGAGTGTGGTTGCGTGGGTGAAGGAACGGAATGACGTCGAACTGCTCATCAGGGTCCATCCGCACCTGGCCGGCAACACCGGATTGGGGAAGGCCGTCGACGAATACAATTTCTATCTGGCGCTGAAATCGGCGCTGCCCACCAACATCCGCATTATCATGCCGGATGAATCGCTGAACAGCTATGCCTTGATGATCGAAGCGGACGTGTGCTTGAGCTTCGGCTCCACGGTCGGCATTGAGATGGCGCTGCTGGGCAAGCCGGTGGTTCTGGGCGCAAGGGCGTTCTACGAGAATGGAGCGCACATCCTCACCGTGCGCTCCAGGGAGTCCCTCCCGCAAATTCTGGAAAAGAGTTTGGAGTCCTTTCCCGTCCGGGAGCGGCAGAGGGAAGCCTTCCGGTTGGCATACTACAATGTGTTCAGATTTGAGCTGCCGTTCCCGCTGGTTACCATGTCCAACGTGATGAAAGCGAAGCTGAACTATACCGGCCTTGAAGCGCTGGCCCCCGGACGGGACGACACGCTGGACCATATATGCGGCTACCTCGTTGACGACAGGCCGCTTTTCGACCCTCCCACCGAAACGGAACTGACTCGTCCCACCGACGACGAGGACGCCTTCCTGGCTGAACTGGAGCGGTCGCCCGAGCCGCTGCGGGATCTCGAATACGAAAAATGGCTGCGGCTCAACAGCATCGGACGATCGATACAGGGGGTGATACAGCGTTTGCCGTTGGGGACTGGAAACATAGTCAATTATCTGGGGAAAGCCGTCTATCTTCCCCTGTTGCGCCGAGTGAAAAGGAGAGGGTAGCCCGTGATCGTGCACATTTTACAACCGGCGGTTCGCCATGCTCATGTGGAAAGCGGAGATTCAACCTCATGCGGAAACTGAACGATGCGCCTTTTTTGATCCTGATGTACCATGGGATTACCGAACCGAAAAGCAGCAAGGACGCCCGCTATTCCTGTCCCGCGAGAATGTTTTCACGACACGTCCGGTTTCTGCGGTCCGCCGGCTATCGTTTCGTGAGCCTCTCGGACATTCATGCTCATCTCATCGGAAGTGAACCGCTGCCCCCCAAAGCGGTGGCTCTCACCTTCGATGACGGGTTTGTGAACTTCTATGAAAACGCCTTTCCCGTACTGCGGAAATTTGCGATTCCGTCCACGATATTTCTGGTTTCGGGCCTGATCGGCAAAACCAACGAATGGGACGTGAAAAAAGGGTATCCGACCCGTCCCCTGCTGAATTGGGAGCAGGTGCGGGCCATTCGGGATCACGGTATCGAAATCGGTTGCCACAGTTGCACCCATCCATACCTGACTGGAGTCGACGAGCAGCGGGCACGAGAAGAGATCGTCGGTAGTAAAAAGGCCCTGGAAGATGGGTTGAGCCAGGAAGTGAAACATTTCGCCTATCCCTATGGCGCCATGTCCGAACAGGTTCGCCGTCTGGTCGAGCAGGCCGGTTTCCTTACCGGCTGCAGCATATACCCCGGCTTCAATAATCGAACGACCGACCCGTTCGTTCTCCGTCGGATCGAAGTCGAGGGCACCGATTCGGTTCGGCGATTGTGGCAAAAAACATGGTTCGGCGTGAACGACGGCAATTGGATGTTCCCCCTGAAATATTATTGGCACCGCTCCATCGCGGGTTCGATCGTCGGGGCGTAGCCAATGGAACTCAGCGTCATCATTGCGACTTTCAATCGCTGTTACAATCTCGCCGAAAGCATCGGGTACCTCGCGAATCAGCAGGGGATGGATGGCGTGGATTGGGAAGTGCTGGTTGTCGACAACAATTCGACCGACGGGACGGAAAAGACCGTACGGAAGTTGCAGAATGAACACTCCATCAACCTGCGCTACGTATTCGAACCCAAGCAAGGTGTATGTCAGGCACGCAACCGGGGGATTGGTTCGACCGACAGCCGCTATCTGGTATTCATTGATGATGATATACTGGTCGTACCCGGCTGGCTGAAAGCGATTTATACGACCTTCAAGGAAAAAGACAGTGATGCCATTGCCGGACGAATATGGCTGAGGTGTCCGAGGGAAATTCCGCATTGGATGACAGCCGACATGCGCGGGGATATGGGGCACCTGGATTTGGGCGATGCACCATTGAGCATCGACGGGCGCAGAAGATTTTTTTTCGGAGGCAACATGGCTTTCAATCGACGCATATTCGAGCGGGTAGGGCTTTTTGACGTACGCCTGGGTCCCAAGGGGGAGGGGCGGAAGCCGGAAGAGTCTTTTCAGGGCGAAGAGCACGAACTGGCCCATAGAATTGCGGATGCATCCGGAAAAATAGATTATGCGCCGGAAGCCATCGTGTATCACAAGGTGCTTGCCCATGAGCTGGAGAGGCACTTTTTCCGCGTGCTGGAATTCAATAGGGGGTATCAGGGAATTATACTGAGTGGCAATCGGTTCAGAAGGCTGTTTTTAAGGATCCCTCTATTTATGTTTAAGGAGATGATGAAGGTGATGTTTGAGTACGCCAAGCAGGTTCTGATATCCGGCCCTGATGGCGCCTTCACTCGGCAACTGCGGATAGCGTATATAGCTGGAGCAATGTGTGCGTTTCGTAAGGTACACGCTAAAAGTTAGCGCAGGCATATAGTTTCCAGCTGTTCATCGAAGCTAGCGTCGTCGGAATACCGCTGTGAATGCGTGGATTACGAAAAGGTACCCGCTTTTTGGTGGGTGCGATCGTTCACCATCAGGTTGACCGTCGTCGCCCGATTGGTGAATAATGGTTACGCCGATGGAGTGACTTCAGAATAAAGGAAAGCGCGAGAAAAGGTTCCTACTCACGGACGGCTCACAATGTAACGGTAATGTCGAAACGGGTAATGAGGATAAACACCCCACGGAACTGTGCTGAGCCCAGCGTCAGCCGCCGGAATTATGAGGGGAGGTCAAGTCGAAGTTGAGAAACTGGAAGTCGGTGCAGGAATTTTGGGCCTATCGGGAATTGTTTTTCTTTTTCGTCTGGAGGGACGTGAAAATCCGCTACAAGCAGACGGTCTTCGGCGCACTCTGGGCGCTTATCCAGCCGATATTCACCATGGTGGTTTTCACGCTCTTTTTCGGGAAATTGGCGAAGATGCCCAGCGAAGGCATCCCCTATCCCCTGTTCTTCTACAGTGCCCTGGTGCCCTGGACGTATTTTTCGGGGGCCATCGCCATGTCAGGGAACAGCCTGGTCAACAACAGGAACCTGATACAAAAGATCTATTTCCCGCGGATCACCATGCCGTCCGCTCCCGTCCTGGCGGGCCTTCTGGATTTTGCCATCGCGTCGGTCGTGGTGTACGCGATGATGATCTATTACCATTTTCCCTTTACATGGGGCATGCTGCTGTGGATCCCGCTGCTGTTCGTCCTGGTGATTCTGGCCACGGGAGTGGGGATGTTTCTTTCCGCCATCAACGTCAGATACAGGGATATAAGATTCGCCATTCCTTTCTTTCTGCAAATCTGGCTCTTTGTGACGCCTATCATCTATCCGGGCAGCGTGGTGCCCGAACGTTTCCGGCCGTTGTTGGCCCTCAATCCCCTGAGCGGTATCATTGAAGCGTTCAGATCGAGCCTCCTGGGTACCAAACAGATAGATTGGACGTTGCTCCTGATTTCCACGGCGACAACGGTGGCCATTTTCATCTTCGCCCTCTGGTACTTCAAGAGAACGGAACGTTACTTCGCCGATATCATATAACAGGAAGTTTCCGCCATGAGCATAGCCATATCAGTGAAAAACCTGTCCAAGGAATTCAAACTCGGAGCGCTTGGTCAGGAGGACATGATCCGCTCGACGATCATGAATATGTTTCGGCCTTCAACATGGACAAAGCGGAAAACCGGCGAAACGCTCTGGGCGCTGAAAGATGTGTCCTTTGAAGTGGAAGAAGGCGAGGTCGTCGGGATTATCGGCCGGAACGGGGCAGGCAAGAGTACTTTGCTCAAATTGCTGAGCGGAATCACCTATGCCTCCGAGGGGTCTATTTCCGTCCAGGGGAGAATAGCTTCCCTTCTTGAAGTGGGGACGGGGTTTCACGAAGAATTGACCGGCCGGGAAAACGTTTATCTGAACGGCTCCATCCTGGGGATGAAAAAGAAGGAAATAGACCGCAAGATGAATGACATAGTCGCGTTTTCCGGGGTAGAGCGGTTCATGGACACACCCATTAAACGATATTCCTCGGGCATGCGATTGAGGCTCGGGTTCGCAGTGGCGGCGCACCTGGACCCGGACGTGATGCTGGTGGATGAAGTGCTGGCCGTAGGTGACGCGGGTTTTCAGCGCAAGTGCATCGAGGCAATGCGCAACCTGCGCAGCGGAGGCCGTACGGTACTCTTCGTTTCGCACAACATGGCGGCCATCGAGAACTTCTGCCCGCGGGTCATCTGGATCGACAACAGCCGGGTTCGTGAAGACGGTCCGTGTACTCAGGTGATAACCAACTATCTGGCCACTTTTGGAGCGGCCGAGGGGAACGTTGTTTCCCTTGAGGAAACCACGGACCGTCGGGGAAACGGAGTGGTCAGGTTCACGGAAATGGCCTATCTGGACGAAAATGGAAAAACAAAAGAAGTGGTCAGGAGCGGAGATCGCCTCACGGTGAGATTTCATTACCGGGCCAAGGAACGAGTCGTGAATCCCCGCTTCGGTTTTGAAATCCGTACCGATTTCGGTACGCTGGTGACCCTGGTGTCCACCTGGGATACGGGCCAGGAAATCCCTTTCGTGGAAGGCGAGGGACACATAGACCTGGCAATCGAATTCCTGAATCTTCAGCCCGCCCGCTATTACCTGAAAATGTGGGTCAAAGGAGGTATGGATATCCTTTATGACGTCGTGGACAACTTTGCCGTTCTGAACGTGGAGTCATCCAATTATTACGGGTCCGGGCGAGGGTTGCACAGCAGCAGCGGGGTTATCTTCCTGCCCTGCACCTGGAAAGCCGAATCCATCGTGCGGGGGATCGACGCCGAGGAGACGGACGCGGTTTCGCGGTTTCGCCAGGCAACCCGGCATGCGTGACGATCCGATGGCGCCGTCTTCATTGGTGAGTATCGTCATTCCCGCGTACAATGCGGAGTGCCACATTGCCGCCACCGTACGCAGCGTACTCTCCCAGACATACGGGGAATACGAGCTCATCATTGTGGACGACGGTTCCTCGGACCGTACGGCCGAAATAGTCGGCACATTTCTGCCGCATGAGAAAATTACCTGTATCCGGCAGAGGAACGGCGGCGTCTCGCGCGCCCGAAACACTGGTATTCATGCCGCCTCTGGGAAATACGTGGCATTCCTGGACTCGGACGACCTGTGGCTTCCGACGAAGCTCGCTAGACAGGTTGCCTATCTCGATCGATACCCCCGAATCGGCGTGGTTTTTTCCGATTGCGAAATTCGCGACGAAAACGATGTCGTGACGCGTTCCTACCTGAGCACCAAGGCGAACTATCGGCTGTTGCTCGCGCAGAAGGATGATTTCAAGGACGCATTTCCCGTTCTCCTGGAAGAAATGTTCATGATTCCCTCCACTTTGATGATCCGAAGGGAATGCTTCGACCTCGCGGGAATGTTCGACGAAGACATCCCCACCGTGGAAGATCGGGACCTGGTCCTGCGCCTGGCCATGCACTGCGGCATCGCCTGCATTCCGGAAGTACTCGTGAGTAAGATCGAGTACGGGGCAAATCTGTCGTCCGACTACGAAAGAGCCGTTTTCTACCGTTACGTGGTGTACAAGAAGCTCTACGACCACTCTCGAAAGTTCCTTGAGCCGTATTGGGAAAAGTTCTCCCGCATCTTCGCCGACAGGGCGCTCACCGCGGGAAGATTGTATCTGGTCGTGCCAGACGAAAGGAAGGCCCGCCGCTGCCTTTCCCTCAGTTTCCGCTTGAAGCCCCGAGCCAGGACGTTGCTCCTCCTGATAGCTTCCTTCATGCCGACGTTTTTTATAAATGGGTTGTTTGAAAAGAGAAAATCTCTTAAAAAGATTCTTCGTACATCAGCTGTCTGAGCGTCCGCGTCGGGGCGTATCCGTCTTCGTTACCGAATGGGAATCCGGGGGCGGGCCATGCAGGCAAACGGCGCGGCAGGTTTGAGCCATCAGATTCGCGCCCTCTACGAAGCGGATGGAATCGGATGAAATAAGCTTTCATGGCCGGGTGTTCGGGCGCCGGTCGGATTTCGGGAACGCCGGAGCCGGCAATCCGGGTGAACCCCGGCCGATGTTCCAAGGAGAAAAGGGGATCGGATGAAGAGAGTTCTCGTAACGGGCGGGGCGGGGTTCCTGGGGAGTCATCTCTGCGAACGGTTGCTCCGCGACGGCTGTGAAGTCATCTGTCTGGACAACTTCTATACGGGGCGCAAAGCAAACCTCGTCCCCCTTATGCAAAACCCTTACTTTGAGATCCTTCGCCACGACATCACGTTTCCCCTTTATGCGGAAGTCGATGAAATTTATAATCTGGCTTGCCCCGCTTCGCCGGTTCACTACCAGTTCGATCCCGTCCAGACTACCAAAACCAGCGTCCATGGGGCGATAAACATGCTGGGGCTAGCCAAACGGCTGCGCATAAAAATCCTCCAGGCGTCCACGTCGGAGGTGTACGGCGACCCCAAGATACATCCCCAGCAAGAGGAATATTGGGGGAACGTAAACGTGCTGGGTCCCCGCGCCTGCTATGACGAGGGAAAGCGATGCGCCGAGACGCTGTTCATGGACTACCACCGGCAGCACAACCTGAAAATCAAGATCGTACGCATCTTCAACACGTACGGTCCCCGCATGCTGCCCGATGACGGCCGGGTGATGTCCAATTTCATTGTGCAAGCCCTGAAAGGCGAGGACATTACCATCTACGGCGACGGCAGCCAGACGCGGTCGTTTTGCTACGTATCCGACATGGTTGACGGTCTGGTGCGCATGATGAACTCGGCCGACGAATGTATCGGGCCCATCAACATGGGGAACCCCCAGGAGAGGACTATTCTTCAACTGGCGGAGGACATCAAACGGTTCACGGATTCCGCTTCCCGGATCGTATTCAGGGAACTCCCCCAGGACGACCCGGTGCGCAGGAAACCCGACATTTCGAAGGCGAGGAGTCTCTTGAAATGGGAACCCAAGATCGATTTCGAAGAGGGCTTGAAAGACACCATCGATTATTTCAGCGTTCTCCTTCAGGGAAGGCCCCAACTTATCTGATGCAGGTGAGCACCATTTTTTGACATATCATGGCCGAAAAGAATAGTGGAGGCGTGAACTCGAAGAGCTGAAGAAGGTGGGAACGCGTCGCCGTCTGCGGCGCGGATCGAAAGGAATATCGTTCCTGAACATCTTCTACGATATCGGGGCATTTGAATATTTTGTGGATATCAATCCGGACAAATAGGGGAAATAGTGGCAGGTTCGGGCCAGCAGACCCTCCCCCTAGGTTTCTCAAAGAATCGGCCCACTGTTTTAACTGTCATGAACCTTGTCTATGCTGAAGAAATGCTTGGTATTATTTACAAAGTGGGAGTTTCGTTCTCGGTCATGAATGTTTAAAAAGAGATCTCGAACGCATTGGAGACAAGGGTGCAAAATGATTCGGCTCTGTCGGTTCCTGCGGTAAGTATTATCGTCCCCGCATATAACGCGGAGAAGCATGTTGCTGGCTCCATTAAGAGCGTACTGGGTCAGACTTTTCATGATTTTGAACTCATTATCGTGGACGACGGTTCAACAGATGGCACAGCGGACATCGTAAAGTCATATCTCTATGACAGGAGAATAGCCTATTTTTATCAGTCGCACGGGGGGCCTTCGAGGGCACGCAACACTGGAATAAAGAAGGCACGGGGGAAGTACGTCTCGTTTCTGGATTCCGACGATCTCTGGCTCTCGGAAAAACTCGAAAAGCAGTTGTCTTATTTTCAACAACATCCTGATACCAATGTGATTTTCACAGATTTTGAAATCCGTGAGGGAATGAAAACGGCAGTTCCTTCTTTTTTAGGAATCAAAAATCATTACAAAGAAATACTCGAGCAAAAGGAGCACGTAAAGGAAGCTTTTCTCTTTCTTCTTGATGAGATGTTCATGTTCCCTTCCACGTTAATTCTGGAAAGAGAATGCTTTGAGAATATCGGGATGTTTGATGAATTATTGATAGGGGACGAGGATGTCGACTTCGCTCTCCGCCTCGCCATCCACTACAAGATTGCATACATTCCCAATGTATTGGTCCATAAGATGAGGCATGACTCCAATCTTTCACACCAAAGAAATCGGTCCAATCTTGCAACCTTCCATATATTTAAGAAATTGTATGACCGATCATATGCCATAATTCAGCCGCATCTGGATTATTTCTGCGACATGTATTCGAAAAAGGCATTAACGGCCGGAAGATTGTATCTCGACATGCTGAAAATGAAAGAAGCCAGAAGCTGTATGTCCATAAGTTTACGAAAGAAGCCAAGATTAAGACCATTGTTATTTTTCCTTATAACCTTTGTGCCGAGTTTTTTAGTGAGTTCAATGTTGGAGAACAAGGAGCTTCTCAAACGATTACTTGCGCTGCGGCATAAGCCTTAGAAGACAATAATATGTAAAATTATAAAAAGGAAACAATATTAAATTGAGATCGAACAAACAAGTGTGAGGAAGAAATCTCGGCTGGCTTAAGAACAGGAAGAAAAAAACCGATTTCGGAACGGAGGCGGAATCAGAGCATGGGGCAATTAGGGAGATAGGGAAAATGCCTCCTGGAACTGCACGCACCAAGAATTCCGGAAGACCTCAGTCCCAAAGCTGTCACTTCAAAGCTCAGTCTTAATGAAAAGGCTCCTCACACGAATATGTGCAAAACGAATAGCATAATGGGGATTTCTGGACCAAAAGGAGAATTACGATGGCTACTCTAGACATGTCAGTGATTATTCCTACCTATAATCGCATTGAAGCCTTGTCCAAGGTCTTGGGTAATTTGGAAGAACAGATAATAGATACACAAAGCATAAACTGGGAATTGATAATTGTCGATAATAACTCAAGCGATGGAACTAATAATGTCGTAATGGAATGGAAAAATAAAGGTTCACTTCCTATTAGATATATTTTTGAGCCAAGACAAGGTAGATCGTTTGCTCTAAATGTTGGAATAAAAGAGGCAAGAAGTCCATTATTAGTCTTTACAGATGACGATGTTGTCTTAGATGTGCATTGGCTCTCCTCTTTTTATGAAGCCTCCCGTAAATACCAGCACAATGTCATTGGAGGGCGGACTCTGCCCCTTCTAGACACCGCTTTGCCTGAATGGCTTACGATTGAAGGACCTAATAGCAGAGCCATGAATGGACCATTTGTCAGACATGACAGAGGAGACAAAGTGAAGGAATATGATGAATCGATGAATGCTCCATTTGGTTGCAATGTAATGGTCCGCAAGGAAATATTTGAGAAACATGGGTTATTTAATACAAGTCTCGGAATGAGCCGAGGGAAGGATCGCATCGGGGGCGAAGATCAGGAGTTTTTCTATCGCATAAAGGCCAAGGGAGAAATGCTGTTATACGATCCATCTATCCTGGTACATCACCCTGTGCCCGCGGAGCGTCTCGAAAAACAGTATTTCAAGCGCTATTACTGGGGGTCGGGGCGGGAAATAGTCCTTAGCAAAGTTGCAAAAACCGCTAAAAATAATCAAACAAAAATACCAATGTATATGATAAAAAATGCTATAATTGCTATGTTGCGTCTTTTAATTGCACTTCCTGGAACAGATAAACCAAAGAAATTCTATAGAGAACTACAACTATTATATTTATTGGGAACAATATTTGAACATTACATGAACGAAAATTGATACATACTAAAATGCTTAGACCATGGAAACCTCCACATCAATCGGCTCCTCAGGACGGCAACCGCTCTCTACGAGCCGCAAAAGAGTGGAAGGTCAAGGAGATTTGAGGACCACCATTTGACTTGTGGTTTTCCCGTGCCCTGAAACGAAAGCATTGAAACTCGAATGAACATCGTCCACCTCATCGACAGCGAGGGGTTCTACGGCGCGGAGATCGTGGTAGTGAATCTCATGGATGCCCAGCGAAGCGCGGGAGAACGGCCCGTACTCATCAGTATCGGCGGTAAGGGAGTCGGCACCAAACCCCTGGAGGAAGAAGCACGAAGCCGGGGGCTGGAAGTGATTGCGCTGCGCTTTCGCAATGGCCCCAATCCGGCGGGCATGCTCGCCATTTTGCGGTCCGTCCGGACGCTCTCCGCGCGGGTGATTCACTCTCACGGCTATAAAAGCGACATCCTCGCAGGCGGTCTCCCCAAAAGCGTGAGGCGGGTGCCTGTCGTCTCCACCCTCCACGGTTGGACCTCGACCCGCGCATTCAGCAAAATGAGAATCTACGAATGGGCCCAGACGCTGGCCCTCAGAAACGTGGACGCCGTCACCGTCGTTTCCCGCCCCCTCCTGGAACATCCGCGACTCAGACGGATCGGCATCTTCCCGATGCACATTCCCAACGGCATTCCGCCCCTGGAATTTCCTCCGTCGTTTTTTTCGGGCGCTTTTCCCGAGATCGCGGCGAAAACCCGGGAGACGTTTTCCATCGTGTCCGTCGGGAGGCTCTCCGCCGAAAAGGGGTACGACCTGCTCATCCGCGCCTGTGGTCGCCTCACGGCGAAACGGGTGGACTGGTCGCTGGTCCTTCTGGGGGAAGGGGGGCAAAAAACACACCTGCAGGATGTGGCGCAACGGGAGGAGAGCAGCGGACGCGTGCATTTCGCAGGGTACTGTCCCCGTGCGTATGGCGCAATGCCCTCTTTCCGCGTTTTCGTCCTTTCCTCGCTTACCGAGGGGCTGCCCATCACGCTGCTGGAAGCAATGCAGGCGGGGGTGCCCGTGGTGGCCTCCGCGGTGGGGGAAATTCCGAATTTGCTGGATGGGGGAAGATTCGGCCGACTGGTGCCTCCCGGAGATGTGGATAGTCTGGCTGAGGCGCTCGACGACGTGTACCACCACCCGGATGAGGCTTACGAGCGGGCGGCAAGGGCCCGAAAGCACGTGCTGGAGGAGTACGGCGTGGAGAAGACGGCTCGACGATACGGGGAACTTTATCGTACACTCCTCTCCTGAGCGTTCGCGGCAGAAATTACCGAAGAAATGGCGTACAACTTGCTAGAAATATATCGCCTATTGGCGCCGAATCGGAAGCTTCGGAAATACCCACCTTCAGAGGCGGACACTATGTGCCGGACGTGCAGCAGCATCGAGGGGCCGGAGGAATGAAGCTTTTCGACCTTGAAGTGGAACAGAAATCCGTAGCCGGCATCGGCATCGCACTGGTCTTCTTTGTGGCGGCCTATCTTCCGGTCTGGAGCAGCTTGGTCAGCGTCTGGAACACCTCGGAGGAGTATTCTCACGGATTTTTCATTGTTCCCATCTGCCTGTACATGCTCTACAAGAAGAGGCACGAACTTGCCGCCGAAGAGGTGAAACCCTCCAACTGGGGATTGGCGATCGTCGTCTTTTCGCTTCTGATCTACGTGGCTTCAGACCTGGCGGAAATCATCACGCTGCGCTCGCTCACCATCATCTCCACGCTGGCCGGCATCGTGGTCTATTTTTACGGCTTTCCCATGCTCCGGCACTTCTATTACCCTCTGTTCCTGCTCGTTTTCATGATACCGATCCCCGGACAGATCTATTCGTCGGCTACCATTGTGTTGCAGTTGTTCGTAACCAAGGTCAGCACGTTGATCTGTTCCCTCCTCGGAGTCCCCATATTCCGGGAGGGAAACGTGATCAATCTGCCCGGGCGGACACTCGAGGTGGTGAGGGCCTGCAGCGGGTTGCGATCGCTGGCCTCCCTCATGGCGCTGAGTGCCATCATCGCCTATCTTACCCTCGACTCGAACCTGTTGCGGGTGCTGCTCTTCGTTTCAAGCATCCCCGCGGCCATCGTCGCCAACGTCATCAGGGTGGTTTTCATTATTCTGTTCTATTTTTACCTGAACTTCGATCTTACCGAGGGGATCGTTCACACGGTATTCGGGATCGTCATCTTTTTCTCCGCGCTCGGAACGGTCGTCTTGTTCCGTGCGCTCCTGGTGACGGGGTACGGCAGATGTTTAAAAAAGTGATCATTCTGGCGGTGCTGTTCGCCGCAACCTCCGCGTTCGTTTATTCGAACTCGGACGCCCCGCCGGCCGCCAAATCCGTAAGGATCAAACAGGCACTTGCTTCCATCGACGGGTGGCGGCTGGCGGACATCGTTCCCCTCGACCCTTCCATCGTCGAAACCCTGAGCCTGGACGAATACGTCAACAATACGTACGCCGGCAAACCGGGTATGATTTCCCTCTACATAGGATACTACTTCACCCGTCAAAAGGTGGGAGCTGCGCACGACCCGCTGGTGTGTCTTCCCGGTCAGGGATGGAACATCACCCAAAGAGGGGAAGGCGATGCCGCATTGAGAGGGGGAGAAAAACAAACCATTCATTACTCCGACATGGTTATCGAACGCGGATCCACCAGGATGTTCGTTTTGTACTGGTTCCAGGCGGACGAAGAAACGACCGCGGACACGATTCAGCAGAAGATCGCATTGCTCATGCAGAAGTTCGCCCATGGAAAACAGGACAACGCCTTTGTGCGGATGAGCATGATCATGGGGGACAAGTCGATGGAACAAAGCCGTCAGGCCGTTTTCGATTTTATTGAGTCTTTTTACCCTGTTTTCATCCGCTATGTTCGAAGCTAGGTTCATACCATGTGGATAGCACTCTTTCTGTTCTGGCTCTGCTTCGTTGCCCTGGTCTACGTGTACTTCGGTTATCCGCTGGCCGGTTTCCTGGCGTCTCTCGTGATGAACAAGAAGGTCTTGAAGTCCTCGTACACGCCCGCCGTGACCGTCATCACCGCAGCGTTCAACGAGGAGAAGAACATCGAGGCCACCATCTTGAACAAGCTGCGCCAAAACTATCCCCGGGAACAGTTGGAAATGATCGTCGTTTCCGATGCTTCGACGGACGCAACGGATGAGATCGTAAGGAAGTTCGAAGCGGAGGGGGTGAAGCTCATCCGTCAGGAAAGGCGGCGGGGAAAAACCGCCGCGCTCAACAGGGCGGTCCCCCATGCCCGCGGGAGCATTATCGTATTTTCGGATGCCAACTCGATCTACGAACCGGATACCGTAAGCAAGCTGGTGAGGAACTTCCACGACAGGTTCGTGGGGTACGTTACGGGGAAGATGGTGTATACCAACCCGGACGGTTCCGTCGTCGGGACGGGATGCACCGCCTACATGCGTTACGAAAACGTACTGAGGGAGATCGAAACCCGCTTGGGGTCGGTGGTGGGCGTGGACGGCGGCGTCGACGCGGTCAGGGCCGCCCTGTACCGTCCCATGAACGAAGATCAGTTGCCGGACTTCATCCTTCCGTTGAGGGTCGTGGAGCAAGGCTATCGCGTGGTGTACGAACCGGAGGCCCTGCTCGGCGAGCCGGCGCTGAAGTCCGCCCGTGACGAGTACCGGATGCGGGTCCGCGTGTCCCTGCGTGCGCTGTGGGCCTTGAAGGACATGAAATACCTCCTGAGTCCGAGGCGTTACGGCGTTTTTGCCTGGGAGCTGATATCACATAAGCTTCTGCGTTACCTGTCCTTCGTCTTCCTCCTGGGAGCTTTTTTCGCCAACATGGCCCTAGCCCGGCAAAGCGGGTTCTTCGCGTTTCTCTTTGTCCTCCAGATCCTTTTCTATGCGGCCGCCGCGGCCGCATCAGTGCTGGAACGAAAAGGAAAGCGGATAACCGCGTTATACGTCCCCTACTACTTTACCCTGATCAATGTCGCTGCCGCCCATGCATGTGTTAAATTCCTGCTGGGGAAAAAACAGGCGCTGTGGACGCCCCGGACAGGGTAAACCGGCTTGCGGGTCCCGGAAAGAGCAGGATGGTGAAATGACGGCGGGGAATGGGGCGTCGGCCATGATCAGGGTTGCTTACGTAACGAGCCTTCTGGACAAGATGGGGGGCGCCGAGAAGAACCTTTGTGACGTCGTATTGAACATCGACCGGAAGCGATTCCAGCCGTTCGTGCTGGCGTTTGTCGGGGGGGAAGTCTCCCGGTCCCTGTCGGAGAAGGGCATTCCGGTGGAGGTGAACGGCGTCAGTAAGCTCCTCAGCGGTGAAGCGGCGGCCAAAGGGAAAAAGTTCATGCGCTTTCTGCGAAGGAACCGGATGGACGTGGTTGTCACCTATCACCACGATGCGGATATCTGGGGCGGAGTGTTTTCCCGGCTGGCCGGCGTTCCGGTGGTGATCTCCAGCCGTCGCGACATGGGATATCAGCTGGAGAGGAAACACATACACTTCTATCGGTACTGTCAGGGGTTGTTTTCTTCGTTCATAACGGTCTCCCATGCCGTCGGCAGAACGGTTTCCGAGCGGGAGAGGATACCCGGAAGGAAGATAACGGTTATCCACAACGGTATCGACCTCAACGGTGTGGGGTGTGAGGACACCGATACCGCCGGCCTGAGAGAGAAGTACGGCATCGCCCGCGAATCGTTCGTCATCGGGACCGTGGGTTCCTTCCGGCCGATCAAGGGGCAGGCTTACCTGGCCGATGCCGCGCGCGTCATCATTGAACGGGGGCACCGCATTCACGTAGTGATGGTGGGAGACGATACGACGGAATACGCCCTTGAGGTGAAGAAACGCATTGCACGGTGGGGAGGGGAGCCGTACTTCACCTTTACCGGGGAACAGAAGAACGTCTGGCCTTTTTTGTCGCTTTCGGACGTGTTCGTTCTTCCCTCGGAGACGGAAGGTTTTTCAAATGCCCTGGTGGAAGCGATGGCCTGCGGCAAGCCGGTCGTCGCCGCGGAAACCGGGGGAAATCCGGAAATCGTCAGGCACGGCGAAACGGGATTGCTCTTTGCGCCGCGTGACGTGGAATCCTTAGTGCGTGACGTGCTCCAAATTCTCACCGACGAGTCCTTGCGTGGAGCACTCGCCGGAAATGCCCGAAGGGCCATCGAAGAGGGATTCACGCTGGACGCGATGGTCCGGAAACATGAACTGCTTTACGAAACCTTGCTTGAGAAGAGATGAGGATTCCCGTCACGATGAGGCATTATGGGAAAAAAGGCCGACCTTTACTCATCCCGTCTCCGGCTCCCAATAGAGGCTTCACTGGAGCCTGAGGAGGCGGGTTGCCGCCATGTTTGCCGTGTATTTACTTTATACCATAAGCTTCTACTTCCACCTGGGTTCCCGCATTCCGGCACTGGGCGCGGTGAGGATCGATCTGGCGTTGGCCTCCCTCCTCCTCTGCCTCATGGTGGTTACCCGTCTGTCCAGAATATTCGGCAAGGACATCAACAAGCCGACCATGGCCCTGTTGGGCTTTCTGTTCTACCTGATTGTTACGATTCCCCTGGTATACTGGCCGGGATCCGCCGCCCGGGATATCATTCTCCGCTATCCGCATGCCGTGCTGTGGTACTTCTTTACCGTGGCCTTTGTGGACACCGAGAAGCGGCTGAAAATATTCGTCGGGGTCTTTATTGCCAGTCAGCTCTTCCGCATTTTTGAGCCCGCGCTTATGCACGTAACGAGCGGCTACTGGGGGAGCGTCGCCTCCGCCGAGTACGGCGAAAGCCTTCAGCGGTTGAGCGGTTCTCCTCATGACGTCATCAACCCGAATCAACTGGCGTGGGTGATCGTGACCATCGTGCCCTTCCTGTACTATTTCGGCTGGCAGAAGGGAGCGATTCTTCGTTTGGGCAGTTTTGCCGTCATGCCGCTGCTCGCGTACGCGCTCCTGCTCACCGGTTCCCGGACCGGCCTGATCTGTCTGGTCGTCATGATCATTGCGCTGGCGGTATACAGCGGCAGGAGAAAAGTTGCCTTGGCGATAGTCCTCTTCCTCATTCTTCCCGGGCTTTTCCTGTCCATGAAATACCTCAGCCCCTCCCTTCAGGACCGCTACGATTCCCTTATCAATACGCAAAGCGCACACCGCGAAACCATGGACGCGAGATTTGGTTCGACCCTGGCAGAGTTGGTCACGGTGCTCCACCGGCCGATTTTCGGCCATGGGCTGGGCTCCTCGAAGGAGACCAACGCCAACGTAGGTAACAGTCGCCATCCCCAACTCTCGCACAACATCTACGTGGAGACACTGCAGGAGGTAGGTGTAGTCGGTTTCCTGATCTTCTTTTATTATGTCTTCGTCATCTTCAAGGTGCTTTCGAAGCTGAGAGCGGACGCCCTGAGGATGGAAAATCTTTTCTTCGTGAACCTGGCGAATACGTGCCTGGCGTGGAGCGTAATGAACATTATCTATGGACTCGCGTGTTTCGGGTTGAATAGTTGGGAGTGGTATCTCTTCGGAGGAATAACCGCCGCCGCGCAACAGATAGTAACCGGCATGGCGGTGGAGGAGAGTGAGTCGGTCCGCGAACCCGAAAGAGTTCCCGTGTACTGGACGGGGAGGTCAAATGTCGGAGGATGAACGAAATCCCAAGGTGAGCGTTGTCATCCCATGCTACAATCGGGAAGATTTCGTGGCACGGACGCTGGATAGCGCCCTGGCCCAGACGTACCCGAATATCGACGTCATTGTGGTGGATGACGGATCGACCGATTCGACGCGCGATATCCTGGAAAGCTACGGCAGCAGAATCACCGTTCTCGAACATCCGGGAAGGGTGAACAAGGGACAATCGGCGGCTATCAACGTAGGGCTGCGAAAAGCGGACGGTGAATACGTTGCCATTCTGGACAGCGACGATTTGTGGGCGCCCGAGAAGATCGAAAAGCAGGTAAGATTTCTGGAAGCCCATCCCGAGGTTGGTCTGGTGTACGGGAACGGGTATGCGATCGACGAATCGGAGCGGAAACTCTACAGAATGTACGATTCGTCCCACAGGGAAGAAAGCAACCCCGAACGGGTGCTGATCGACTGTTATTTCCTCCTGCCGAACAATGCTTTGCTGCGCCGTTCCATATTTGAAATAACCGGCGGATTCGATGAGCATCTGAGGGCGGCTCAGGATCACGACATGGCCATACGGGTTGCGGAGGTGGCCAAGCTGGCCTTCATCGACGAAGAAGTGTTCTACTATCGAAGGCACAAGGACAGTATAAGCCACAAAAGGGCAAGCGTTCGTTGGGTCAACGGCTTTACCATTCTGGACAAGGCGGTGAAACGCTACCCTTATTCGGCTGCCGCCCGAAGGAAACGCCGCGCCGTTTTGCATTTCAGGTTGGGACAATGTATGTTGGAAGAACGAAAATTTCTGCCCGCCGCCGTTCGTTTTCTTTCCGCGGCCTGTCTCGACCCGGTAAGGTCCCTCCAGGTTCTCTTCGGAAGAGAAAGGATTTCCTCGCAACACTGACAGGCCGGAATTCGCACCATGCCGACAAAGAAAGAGAAATGTATCGTGAAGAGAGTGGGCCGAAGACCATGTGTGGAATAGCGGGCATTCACAGCCGGGACGACCGTTTTCGGGTTTCGGGGGAAATTCTCCAGCGCATGTGCGATGTTATTTACCATCGCGGCCCCGACGAGACGGGCATGTGGCATCGGGACAACGTCGGGATCGCCATGAGGCGGCTGAGCATCATCGACCTTTCCGGAGGAAGCCAGCCGATATTCAACGAAGACCGAACCATGTGCGTGGTCTTCAACGGCGAGATATACAATCACCGCGACGTGCGGGCCGCATTGGAGAAGCGGGGGCACCGCTACGCCACTAACTCCGACACCGAATCGATCCTCCACGCCTACGAAGAGTATGGGGAGGACTGCGTTCAGCATCTGCGCGGAATGTTTGCCTTCGCCATCTGGGACGGCAAGGAGGAGAAGCTTTTCCTGGCCCGGGACCGCCTGGGCATCAAGCCCCTGCACTACTACTTCGATGGAAGCAGATTCATTTTCGGTTCCGAAATCAAGTCCATCCTGGAATGCGATGTCCCCCGCGAAATTCATAAACCGTCGCTGGTGACGTATATGGCCTACGGCTATGTGCCGGATCCCCTCACGATGTTTGAAAAGATATTCAAGCTTCCCCCCGGCCACGTACTCACCCTGAAAAAGGGAACGCTCAAAGTACGCCGCTACTGGGACATAACGTTCGAAGTCGGGAAGGTGTATCCGGAAGAACATTACATCGAAAGAATTATCGAAATACTCAGCGAGGCGGTGAAAATCCGGCTCATGAGCGAGGTGCCCCTGGGAGCCTTCCTGAGCGGCGGGATCGATTCGAGCGTGGTCGTAGCGCTTATGGCCAAAAACATGGCCGAACCGGTGAAGACGTTTTCCATCGGCTTCGACCACGAACGCTTCACCGAGTTTCGCTACGCCCGCATGGTGGCCGAGCGGTACGGCACGGACCATCACGAAGAAATCGTCACCCCGGATGCTGAGGGCATCCTTCCCGATCTGGTGCGCCAATTCGACGAACCGTTCGCCGACTCGTCCATGATCCCGACCTACTACGTTTCGAAAATCGCCAAAAAACGAGTCACCGTGGCCCTTTCCGGCGACGGCGGCGACGAATTGTTCGGAGGATACGACCGCTACCGCACCAGTCGGCTCGGCCGATATGCCGACCGCTTCCCGCTCGGAGCCAGAAAACGGGTCCTGGGCAGGCTCGGCAGCCTCTTCCCCGAATGGTTTCCCGCTGTCCACACCGTGCGTTATCTGTCCTGCAGCGATGACGAACGATACCTAAGCATGCTGTCCAAAGGATTATCGGACATTCACCGCAAGGTGTTCCACCCGGGGCTGCTCGGGGAAATCGGAACGTCGGACCCCTCGCCCGTCATGATCGAGCATCTTGCATCGGTCCGGGGAAAGGATTCCCTCACCCGGCGCCAGTACCTGGATGTGAAAACCTACCTTCCCGGAGACATCCTCACCAAGGTTGACCGGACGAGCATGCTGGTGTCCCTTGAAGCCAGGGTGCCGATCCTGGACCACCATCTCGTGGAATTCGCCGCCACCATACCGCCGGAAATGAAAGTGCGCGGGATGGATACCAAATACCTTTTCAAGAAGGTGGCCGAACGGCTGGTTCCCAAAGCGGCGGTGTATCGGCCCAAGATGGGCTTTTCCATCCCCGCCGGAGCGTGGATCAGGCGCGAATGGTCGGAAATGAGCCACGACCTGGTGCTGGGAAAACGGGCGATGGAAAGGTCCTATTTCGAACCGTCGTTTCTGCGCAATCTCATGGCCGAGCACCGCTGGGGACGGCGCGACAACAGCTATCTCATCTGGACGCTCATGATTCTGGAGATGTGGCATCGGGAGAGAATCGACACCGCGTGAATTGGGATTCCGTTCGGTGGTATGTCTGTCGAATTGCCTTCAGCGTATGCATCAGTCCCCGGAGAACCGGCATGGACGTTCAAAATGAACGGACGGATACGTTTCAGAGAAGCGAGGATTTCGGAGAATGAATACGAGGCGGACGCGGCGACATGTGCTTCTGGTCATCCGCTGGCCGGTAGGGGGGATCAGGACCTTCCTGCGCTATTACTACCGTCGGTTCGAGGCCGAGGACTACCAAGTGACGGTGCTGGCGCCGAAAGGTCCGGAGACGGATGTCCTCCTTCGCGATCTCTCGATGTTCTCCCCGGAGTACATAGGGTTCCGCGAAACCATCGGCGGCCCGGAATTCTTCGCCCTGGTAGCGAATACCCTGCGGCGGGAACGATACGACCTGGTGCATTCACAGGGGTTCACGGCGGGTATTTGCTGTTCCCTGCCGGCATGCATGACACGTACGCCGCACGTCTTTACCGTGCATGACGTCATCAATGAAAATCAGTTTCGGGGCTCTTGGCGGGGTGGGGTGAAGCTGCTGCTCACGGCGGCATTTCTGTCGTCGGACATGATACATTTCGTCAGCCGGGACAGCCGGGACAGCCTGACACGGTTTGCGCCCACCCTGGAGCTGGCGCGCGGGAAAACAATCGTACTCCCCCACGGCATCGATACGGCGCCTTTCCTTACCGCCGTCCCCAGAGATCTGAGAAAAGAACTGTCCGTGGGCGGCGACAGGTTTCTCATAGGTTTTTTCGGCCGTTTTATGTCCCAGAAAGGCTTCACGTATCTGATCGACGCCGTCGACATGCTGAGGGCCGATCCTTCGCTTCCCGGAAAGGTGCTGGTGGCGGCCTTCGGAGTCGGCGGGTTCCTGAGCGATGAAAAACGCGACATCGCGAAGAGGAACCTCGGAGAATATTTTTCCTTTTTTCCGTTTGAAGAAAACATCGCACCGGTCATGAAGGGGCTCGATGTGATGGTCATGCCCTCCCTGTGGGAGGCGTTCGGATTACTTGCCGCTGAAGCGTTGGTCGCCGGTGTTCCGGTTATCGGCACGAGCTGCATCGGGCTCCGGGAGGTGCTGTACGACACTCCGGCACGCGTGGTGCCGCCCGCCGACAGCCGTGCCCTGGCTCTGGCCATCAAGGCGGAGATGCTCCACTCCTCCAAAGCCGCGGCTCGGGCATATCAACCGCAAGCGGCCGCAAGATTCGACGTGGGGAAGAGGGCGGTGGAGTTGGAAGCCCTC
This sequence comes from uncultured delta proteobacterium, assembly GCA_963826125.1. Taxonomy (GTDB): domain Bacteria; phylum Desulfobacterota; class Desulfarculia; order JACQYL01; family CAWGVV01; genus CAWGVV01. The sequence continues at coordinate 2,245,915 of CAWGVV010000002.1, forward strand.
CTGAGACAAGTCATGGCCCGGCGATACCGAACCGTCCCGGACCCTATCGGTGATTGAAACGCGGGTGAGCTATGTGTGGAATTTTCGGCGTTCTGGATGTAACCGGGGAACTCGACCGAGGGAAATTCGGACTTCCCAATCAGACGGAAGCCCTGAAGCATCGAGGTCCGGACGATTGGGGCTGTTACCTCGATAGCCGGGTGTTCCTGGGGCATCGACGACTGAGCATCATCGACCTCTCCACGGGAAAACAACCCATCTGTAATGAAGACGAAACGGTCTGGGTTGTTTTCAACGGCGAGATATACAATTTTCAGGAGCTGCGGGACGAATTGGCGGCAGCCGGGCACGTCTTCCGAACGAATACGGACACGGAAGTCATCATCCACGGCTACGAACAGTGGGGAAACCGCTGCGTCGAACGCTTTCGCGGCATGTTCGCCTTTGCGGTATGGGACCTGAAACGCCGGACGCTGTTCGTGGTGCGCGACCGGATGGGAATCAAGCCGCTTTTCTATGCCGTGGTCGACGGTGTTTTCTACTTCGCGTCGGAAATGAAAGCCATTCTTCAATACGCTCATTTCCCCCGGTCCATGGACCGGGACGGTCTCGCTTCCTACTTCCTGCTCTCCTACATACCGGCGCCCCTCACGATCTACAAAGACATCAAAAAGCTGCAGCCAGGCCATTTTCTGGAGGTGAAGGACGGGACGGTAAAGGAAAGCCCGTATTGGGACCTTTATTTCCAGCCGGATTACGCCCACGATGAAAAGTATTTTATCGAGGGATTCCTGGAAATTTTCGCCGAGGCGGTGAAGCTGCGGCTCATCAGCGACGTCCCCCTGGGCGCATTCCTGAGCGGAGGGGTGGATTCGGGGACCGTCGTCGCCATGATGAGTCGGTTCAGCACCGAGCCGGTACGGACGTTCACCATCGGCTTCGGCGGCCAGGTGGGAGGATACCTGGACGAACGTTCCTATGCCCGACAGGTCGCCGAAAGGTACCACACGCGCCACCGGGAAAAAGAGGTGTCGCCGAACTTTCAGGGAATCATCGAAGACATCACCCGTTCCTTTGACGAGCCTTTTGCCGACGACTCCACGGTGCCTTCTTTTTATCTGTGTCAGGAAACGCGGAGAGAAGTGACGGTGGCCCTGTCGGGACTCGGAGGCGATGAGTTGTTCGGCGGGTATGAGCGCTACCTGGGATTCAAGCTGAGCACCTTGTATAACCGGCTGCCCTGGTTCGTGCGCGAAAAACTGGTGAGGGAACTGGTGGAAAAGATCCCCGAGCGGGCCGACGGACATTATACGGTGAATCACCTGAAACGGTTCGTGCGCTCGGCTTCGCTTCCCGAGGGCTCACGCTATTTCGGATTTCTCTCCATGCTTAGCAAAAGCGGCGGCGACGGACTCTTTGCCGATCCGGCCGCTTTCGCGGGGGGCATGGAACGGTGCAAGGACAGGGTGCTCGGCTATTTCCAGGCTCCCAACGCCTCGGAACCGATGGACCGGGTGTTCTACTGTGACATCAAGACGTATGTGCCGGAGGATATCCTGGCCTGTACCGACCGCATCAGCATGCGCCATGCGCTGGAAGTTCGGGTCCCCTTCCTCGATCACAAACTGATGGAGTTCTGCGCCACCATACCGCACCGGATGAAGATATCCCTGCGCGATAAGAAGGTCCTTCTGAAAAAGGCGGTTCGCAATCTGCTGCCCGCAGGGGTGCTTGAACACCGGAAACAGGGCTTTGTCGGTCCCATGAGTATCTGGCTGCAAACGGACCTCAAGCCCTTCGTCCTGGATCGGTTGAAGGAATCCAACCTCAACAAACACGGATTGTTCAATGCGCGCAGCGTTCGGAGGATATTGGACGACCACTTCAACCGGCGCGAACTCAACGATAAACTTATCTGGTCGCTGGTCATGTTCCAGACATGGTACGATCTGTACATCGATTCTCGCTCTGGATTCTAATTCCTGATTGTTGCCAACGGCGAGCGGAGGAAAACAGCGTGTCGGAAACCGTCAAAGGCCTGGTGAGTGTCGTTACTCCCACCTATAATCGCGCGAGCTATCTGGCCGAAGCGATTGAAAGCGTGCTCGGACAGACATATTCGCACCTCGAATACCATATCGTCGACGACGGTTCCACGGACGACACGGACGCAGTGATCGAACGCTATAAGGCGGACCCCCGGATCCGATGCTACAAACAAGACAAGAAGGGAACCGGTCCGGCAAGGAACGTGGGGCTCCAGCACGCTCGGGGAGAATTCATCTGTTTTATGGACTCGGACGATCTGTGGGTGAAGGACAAACTGGAAACCCAGGTCGCAATTCTGCAAAACAACCCCGAGTTCGATATCGTCTATGGCGATTTCCAGGATATGGACGAAAACGGGAACGACCTCCCCACCCCCGAAGCGAAACGTTACAGCGGGTACATCGTGGACAAGCTCGTCATGGATAACTTCGTGACGAATATTACCGCCATGTTCAGGCGCAAGTGCTACGATGAACTCGGCGGGATGGATGATGCGCTCCCGAGATCGGACGATTACGACCTCTATCTACGCTACAGCACCCGGTACAAGTTCTTCTACGATGCCAGGGTATATGCCAGGGTGAGGCAGACGGCCGGACAGCTCTCTTCCAACCGAATCAAGCGCATGGAGGCCAATAAATACATTATAAAGAAGTTCATGGAGAACTACGGCGACTTGCTGCCGGTTGAAACCAGGAAGGAGGCGCTCCATCATCTGTATATAAGGAGCGCCCGCGTGCTGGCGATCAACGCCGCGTACCTCGATTCGGCGCGGGAGTTTCTCCGGGGCATGTCCTACCAGCCGAAGAGAGCAACGGCGCTGAAGGCATGGTTGAAAGCGGCGATTCTCAAGAAATAACCGCCTGTTTCCCCGCGGACGCCGATGAAACCTCTTGGATGGTGCGTTTTCTTTTTGTACCGGATGCGGGGTGGAAGCAGACGGCATCCGGTTTCTGCCGTAGCCGGAGTGAAAAAAATTGTACCCGGGATAAGGTTTTGGACGACCTGAAATCGGGTTCCCGCTGAGTGACACAGACTGTTCCCCATACTGTAACCCGGAATACGTCGCGCCTGAAACCCGATACCTCCAAGAGTGCCGTGATCCCGCGGATGGATTGATGATGCCCGAGTTCGGCGTTCGCCCCGGTTCACGGGAATTACCGCGTTTTCCGGCCCTCCGGTGCAAAGGGTTTATGCAAATGCTCGTTTGGCCGGTAATAATACATAGTTGCCGTTGGTCGGTACGTCTGTTGCATAAGGGAGGGTGCTCGGCTTGTCGGTCGAACTCGGACGAGGCAGCGGAAGCAAGACAGTCGGTCTGGTATGGAACTTGCTCAGTGATGGCAACGATCAAACGAGTGCTGGACGATTTTCACCGGTGGAACACCCTTTACGATGTGGAATGAACGGAAAATGATTTGAATTTCGTTGTTAATGCTTTAAAAGGCGGAACTATCCGCGAGTATGAGAGTATTCGTTCGTGATTCACTAAAACGTAAGTCTGGAGGTACACATGTTTACTAAGTCATTGCTAGTCTTCGCGGCGATACTGTTTATCGCTATTCCAAGCTATGCGGCTCCCAGCGTGAGTGGAGTGTCGGGCACGCTGTCCGACGGCTCCTCCGTCACCATATCCGGTTCAGGTTTCGGTTCCAAAGCAACGGCCAAACCGGTGATCTGGGATACGTTCGAAGGTGGCGCCGATGGATCGGCCGACGTTGGGTCATGGTCGACTTTTACTGCGGGCCAGTCTTCGACCGCCCGGCGCGGAAGCAAAAGCGCCCAGGCAGGGTGCGGAGGCACGGGAGTAAACCAGGACCTGATGACCGGCATCAACATGGGCCTCGGCCAGAAGGTGTTCGTATCCATTTGGCGCCGCTACAATTTCGACTTCAACAGTACAAGCCAGATGAAAATCCTCCGTTATTATCCTGATGCGGGCGGCAGTTTGATTGTCGGCTATCAGAGCCCCTACCTCATCAACTATGTTGAGAACTGCGAGAACGGCCAGTGGTACGACGCCAATCTCCGGCCCACGCCCAACGCCTGGTACAACGAGATGTTCCTGATAAAAGATGCGACGGCCAAGGGAACGTCGAACGGAGTTCTCACCTATAATCGTTGGGACGACAAGGGGGCGGGCGGAAACCTCTTTACCAGGACCAACGTGCCCTTCCAGGCCTCGGGCCAGGGAAACTTCAATCGCCTCTATCTGACCAACTACGGCATTCAGGTTCCCTCCGGCAGCTATGCCTACTACGATGACGTGTACATCGACAGTACCTGGGCCCGGGTTATGATCGGCAATAACGCCAACTTCGCATCGTGCACCAAGTTCGAGATGGAAATCCCCACCGTGTGGTCGTCCGCGGGTAACTCCATTACCGTTACCTTCAACAACGGGAATTTTGCATCCGGCTCGACGGCGTACCTTTTCGTGGTCGACGAGAACAACAATGCGAGCCCGGGTTACAAAATCACCCTCGGCGGGACCAGCAGCGGCGGTGGCAGCGGCGGCTCCGGCACGACGCCTCCTCCGGCGCCCACCAACCTGCACGTGGTTCAATAATTTCGATCTTTCCATAACCGTCCCTAGCATTGGGAAGAACGGCCGGTTGCATTCATTGTAACCGGCCCTTTTTTTTCTTGATTCAGGTTTGTCTCTTGAGTAATGTTTTTTTCACCCATGTCTGTTCCTGAATTTTTGCCGGCGTAGCACCCAGGGAGATAAATGGTGGTCTTCGGCAGGGACAGAAACTTGGAGCGCGAAGAATTATCTTAATACCATTCGTCCCTGGAAAATACGAGAAGCTGAAATGGTTTGTTTATAGTCGTTTTCTGTTTGTTATAATTACCAGAAATCTATGCTAGACTCTCAATCAGTTGATTTCACGAAGCAAAAAACCAAGACCACGGACCAGGGTGAACTGTTTCACTCCCGTCTGGATTAGATTCTCGACCGGCAGCATCCGCTTTTCGTGCTTGCCGGCGAGATTGATTGGACTGTGATCGAGCAGGCAGTCGGTCCTTTCCAGGTGGAGAATGTGGGCCATCCCGGAAACCCTATCTGGCGACTGGTCGGGCTGCACTAACTCAAGCACGCCTTCAACAAGAGCAACGAATCCGTTGTGGCGAGGCTCCTGGAGAATCCCTATTGGCAGTACTTCTGCGGATTCGAGTACTTCCAGCATTGACTTCCGCTGGACCCAACGACTCTGGTCAATTGGCGCAAGCGCATCGGCCCAGGCGGCATGGAACAGCTGCTGACGAAAATCCTGGAAACGGCCAAGCGCAAAGGAAAAGCTGACCAATCGCCACAGGGAGCGGGTCAACGTGGACAGCACGGTGCAGGAAAAAGCCATCGCCTTTCCCACGGATGCCCGGTTGTATCACAAGGCCTGCCTAGCCTTGGTGCGTTCCGTCCGGGAGCGTGGAATCAGTTCGCGTCAAAGCTACCGACGGCTTTCCAAGCAAACTCTGGTCATGAGCGGGCGCTATAGCCACGCCAAGCAAATAGGGGGGTGGCGAATTGAAGAAGCTGGGCACTTTTCTGGACTCGGTAATCCGTGACATCCGTCGCAAGTGCCCCCGTTTATTGGTGCGAGAGTTGACTCCATTTGGACAGAACACTCTGGTATAATAAATTGCGACTAGGGGTGCGACTATATATAGTCAAGAATGGTTTTGAGAAAGTGAAAGCTATCGTCTGAGGAGTTTTCACATGCTTGAAGGGAGGATTGCATGCAGTGGCAGCGGGATGCAGCGATTACTAGCAATCGCCAACAGGCTGATGGAGGAGTTATCCTCACAAATGAAGATTCTGAGTTTCTAGCTTATCTGAGAGGCTTCTCAATCTTCATAATAGTTTTCGGTCATGTAGGGGGATTTTGGTTTTACAACCCTTTCTCACAATTCCTAACTGTCTTTGTCCCCGTATTCTTCTTTATTTCGGGAGCAGTTTCTTTCAATAGTTTTAAAAGAAACGATAATTTACTAGAGTATTACCAGAAAAGACTTAGTGGACTATTAATTCCATATTACTTTTTTTGTTTTTTATGTCTAATTACTTTTTTGCTGGTACAACGCCATTGGCCACACTTTAATTCACATGATTTAGTATCGTGGCTACAAATCACTCCGCCTGAAAAGAAATCGCCGTTTCCAATAGGACAAGTATGGTTTTTACATACATTGTTTTATATCTCTCTTATATCTCCCTTATTTTTTTTCCTTTATAAAAAAAATATTACATTGCTGTACACTTACGTTTCATTTGCACTAATATTAGCGGCATATCAAACCGCAAATGACATACATTGGCGTTTTTATATTTTTGATAATAATATGTATAAACCGATAATCCATAGCATTTTCTTTATATTTGGGTTTTTATATTTTAGTTTAGACAGAAGATATCAGCCTAAGTTAACTTTAGCAATTTTATTGTTTGGAATTATAACGAGTTGCCTGATAGTTCATATAGTAAAAATCAATATAAGTTATGAATACCATACATTTTCGCCGGATATATATTATGTTTCAGGAAGCTTGTCATCGATTGCACTACTTTTAATGCTGCGGTGGTTTGCTATTGAAATTATAAATAAAATTCGGTTTTTAAAAAGTTTTTTGGTATTTTTATACAAACATACATTTTCTATATACTTATTGCACAGCTTCTCGATATATCTTGTCGAAGAAACTATTGGACTAAAACACCCGAGAGTGAAAAGCATTCAGTATGCTATAGCGAAGCTAAGTCTAGTTCTGATGATAACCTGTATACTTGCAATCCCTTTTACGAAGGTGACGGAAAAGGTTTTATCTTTCTTAAAGAAGAAAACGGTACAATTGAGCAGAGCCTCCTTTGCTGGGCTTGAGGGCGATCATCATGGTATTTTACCTAAAGAGGATGGTGCTAGATTGCAAAACGCGGAGATTTTGCTAAGATCTAATTCAATCGAATCGAAAGAACCCAACACGTGACAAAGAAATGCGAACGCCACGCTCCTTAGTTCAGTAGCCAATTCTTTTTGAAATGCCTGGGGATTAAGAATACTTTTTGTTGTGTAAGTCCTATGAATAGGACGCTTCCGGTTGTCGAGGCTTTTCTTGGATTCTTAATCGAGCGGCGGCAAAGGGATGAACATGAATATTTGCATGATATACCAGGATAACTATCCTTGGGACGTACGTGTGGAGAAAATCGCCAAGGTACTGGTTCAGGCGGGGCATGGGGTACACATCGCTTGTCGGAACACACGTCGGGATAAAAACGACGAACGTATCGACGGGTTTTTTGTGCACAGGCTGCGCGTCCCCCGCCCGGGGAACGACAAGATCGGCAATGGACTGAGTATGCCGTTTTTCTTTAACCCCCTCTGGATTCTCCATGTGGCCCGGATCGTCAGGGAATACCGCATCGATGCGCTGGTGGTGCGGGACCTGCCGTTGACCCTTACGGCGCAGTTCGTCGGCAAACTGTTGGGAATCCCCGTGATATTCGATATGGCCGAAAATTACCCTGCGGCTCTGGCGGATTGGCGGAGCTGGGAACACGGGTTGAAACGAGTGAAGAACTCGATAGTGAGAAACGTTTGGGCGGCCAACAGAGTCGAAGGGATCACGCTGAAATACATCGACCACGTAATTGTTGTGGCTGAGGAATCCAAAGAGCGGCTCGTTGCCAAAGGCGTACCCGCCGACAGAATATCGATCGTGGGCAATACTCCGGACCTGTCGATTTTTTCGGAGGATCGTCCTCCCGACGATGTGCTTACGGAGCGGTTTGCGGACAAATTCGTCATATTGTACATCGGCGAAATACACATGCACCGCGGACTGGACGTGGCGATCAAGGCGATGCCCGAAATCGTCGGAGCCATACCGAACGCCTGCCTGCTCATTATCGGCAAAGGGCTCGGTCAAGCGGAAATCGAAATGAAACAATTTGCCGACGACCTGCGTGTCGGCGACCACGTCCTCTTCGAAGGATGGGTGAATTTACACAAGCTTCCCGATTATATAAGGGCAAGTACGATAGGAATCGTGCCGCATTACAAATCCGAGCACGTGAATACTACGCTGCCGAACAAGTTGTTCGATTACATGACCTTCGGCAAACCGGTGGTCGTCTCCGATGCCAGACCGCTGAAACGGGTGGTGGAGCAGGAAAGGTGCGGTATTGCGTTCGCCTCTGGATCGTCGAAATCGCTTGCGGAGGGCGTAATACGTTTGAAGGACGACGAAGTAAGGAAGGCGCTCGGTTTGAGCGGGAAAAATGCGGTTCGGAAGAAATACAACTGGAATATCGATTCGTCGGTATTGAGAAGGATATTTGAAAACCTATCGGACGGGACGAGGAAAGACATGATGCTCTCCCCCAAGCCGATACATCCGTAATAACCCGCCGAACAATAATTCCCGATTGCTGCTCGCCGGTGCGGCGATAAATCGCCGATAACGCAATGGCCCCGCGGATATCGCAAAGAACGGACGGTGAACGTCCTTCAGATGTTCTTCCGCCAGCGGGGATGTTTGATGCCCAGCTTCTTGATCTTGTAATTCAAAACCCGCCTGCTGATGCCGAGCGTTTCCGCCGCGTCTTTCTGAATCCACAAGCTTTTTTCCAGGGCGGAGATGATGATCTGTTTTTCCTGATCGATGAGGGACGAAGGTTCTTTTTCCGGCTCCTCCTCGCTGACCGCCGGCTCCGGCCGCTGTCGCGAGGGCGGCAGCGCAATTCCCCCGAGGACCACGTAACGATCGCTGACCGAAGACCCTTCGGCGAGCAGCACCGCCCGTTCTATGGTGTTGGAGAGTTGGCGGATGTTCCCCGGCCACGAGTAGGTTTTGAACAATTCGGTCACCTCCTGGCTGAAGCCGTCGAGATGTTTGCGGATGGTACGGGCGTGCCGCCGGAGGAAGTAGTCGGCCAGGTCCTCGATGTCTTCCGTGCGGTCCCGCAACGGCGGCAGCGTTACCTGAAGCACGTTGATTCGGTAATAGAGGTCCTCCCGAAATTCGCCCCGCCGAATGGCTTCCTCCAGATTTCTGTTCGTGGCGGCAATGATCCGGATGTCCGTACTAATGGTCTTGTTCCCCCCCACGCGCTCGAATTCCCTCTCCTCGATGACGCGAAGCAGCTTGGATTGCAGGGAGGGGCTGATGTCGCCGATTTCGTCGAGGAACACCGTTCCTCCGTTCGCCTGCTCGAACCGGCCGATGCGCGTCTTGTTGGCTCCGGTGAACGCCCCCTTCTCGTGGCCGAAGAATTCGCTGTCCAGAAGGGTTTCCGGCATGTTGGCGCAGAATATTTTCACGAAGGGCCGTTTGCGGCGGCGGCTGTTGAAATGCACGGTTCCCGATAGGAAACTTTTCCCCGTGCCGGTTTCCCCGGTCATCAAAACCGTGGAATCAGTGGCGGCGACTTTCCGAATGACGTCAATTACCCGTCTCATTGCGGGCGATTTTGCGGTCAGTTTGTCGAGTTCGTATATGGTGTCCTGGTTGCGCCGAAGATAATCGATCTCGTTCTTCATGCTCATCGATTCGATGGCATTGCCGACCGACAGACGAATTTTTTCCGCGGTAAACGGCTTGGCAATAAAATCGCTGGCTCCTTTTTTAATGGCCGCCACCACTTCTTCAGGCCTGCTGGTGGTGCTCGTAACGATGATTTTGGTTTCCGCCGACGCCTTGCGCACGGACTGGAAGAGTTCCATGCCGTTCAGCCCGGGAATTCCGATGTCCACGATCGCCACGTCAAAGCGGCGCCTCTCCAGGTCCTGCATGGTTTTCGAACGTTCCCAGAACTCCAGTTCGTGATCGCGGCCGAACACGCTGGAAAGCATCTCTTTCCAGCTCTCCTGATCTTGTGCAATGAGGATATACGCCACCGCTGCCTCCAGAAACCTGAATTTCAAAATTGAAATCATTATCACAAATAGGCAAGCAGTTTGCAATAGTTATTGGTGAATTGGATGGAGGTAATTTTTCCCCCCGGATCAAGAAGAAGCCGGAACGTCCCGGCAGGGGAACGGGCCCGGAAACGAAGGTACCGGATTCGGTTCCTTTCACCGCGGTTCCGAACAATGGGCGGCAAGCATGCGGCAGTAGAGGAAAAAGGCTGTGAGAACCGCAAGAACACTACTTCACATTTGGAATCGAATGTGCTAAGACTGCATGGGGGATTCGCTCGGGGTGCGACCATTTCCTGCTTTCTCTGAAACGTAATCGACAACATACGATTCTCGCATACATGGGGGCGCGACGTGTTGGAACGGCAGCGGGCGGAAGACAAGTTGATTCGCGCAGTGTATCCTCCTGTGCGTCAGGAACTTCGCAGCGTGTTACGTCACATCGACACAGTCCCCTCCCTCCCGTCCGTGGCGAGCAAGGTCATGACCATGACCATGGACGAGGATGTGGAAACGGGGCGTCTGGTTCAAGCCATAGAATCCGACCAGTCTCTAACCATTAAAATCCTCAAACTCGTCAATTCCGTTTCCCAGGGCGGCAATCAGCCGGTGAGCAGCATTCGCCAGGCGGTCGTCATGCTCGGCATGAAGGCGGTGCGCTGCGCCTTGCTGAGCATAAGCGTGAGCGAATGTTTCCTCAAGGAATCCAAAGCCGACGAGGATGCGTACAAACATCTTCTGCAGCATGCCCTCACCACCGCAGTGACCGCCGAGGCTCTTGCCGAGAAGACCTACCCGCAGCTTCGCGAGGAAGCCTTTGTGGGCGGACTGCTCCACGACGTGGGCAAGCTTATCGTCTACCTGTACATGCAGTCCGAATACGAAAACATCCAGGCCAGATTGCAGAAAAGCGGAACGGTGCCGATCCTCGTGGAAAGGGATGTCCTGGGCGTCGATCACACGGTGGTGGGAAAATGGTTGGTACAGAAGTGGAACCTGCCTTCCCCCCTGCTGGACGTTGTGTGGTTGCACCACCAGCCGGCGACTACGCTGTCGTCATTGGGCGAAAACAGGGAACTCGTCTCCCTGGTGATGCTGGCCGACATGATAGCCCATGAAGTTACGGCGGATCGCGGCGGGTACCGGTCGCTCGGAAACGATTACGACGAGCTTGTCCGGATGATGGGCCTCGGTCCTGACGATATGCAGACGATCCATGCCCAGGTCGGTCGACGCTACGCTCAGCGGAGCGAGTTGTTCGAGCTGAGGGCCGAGGAGGCGGATTTCTACTTTCAGGCGCTTCGCAGGGCCAATTCGACGCTGGGCACCATGGCGCTGGACATCGAACAGAAAAACGCCACCCAGACACAGACGAACCGTATTCTTTACATGGTGAACGAAATAAGCCTCAAGCTGTCCAAATCGACCACTTCCCAGGACGTGTTCGCCACGGTAGGGAATTCCATAAAGAGCAAGCTGACGGTGGAAGAGGGCCTCATCTACTGGCTTGATCGCGACAACCATGCGGTGGAGGGAATCACCTGGAGCAAAAACGGCTCCATGCGCCCCATCCACTGCTTCCTCAACCGGGACCACAATCCGGTGTTCGACGGCGAAATTCGATCGCTCCCGGCCTACATCAAGGAAATCCTCTCCACCTACCCGCGCCGGATACCGACCGTATTCACCGAAGGAGAAATGCACAACGCCATCCATTATCGGGAGCCCTTCATGATCATCCCCATGATGATGGACGGCCAGCTGCTGGGAGAAGTGTGCATCGGAAGGAACGGAGCCAGCGGCGGAAAGCTCACCCCGCACGAATACCTCGGATTCTCGCAAGCGGGGTATCTGACCGCGACGGCCCTGAACCGGTTACGGCTCTGGCAGAAAATCGAGGACCGTACCGAAGAGCTGACCACGGCGGTATGGAAAAATCAACAGATCAACGTCCAGCTCATGCAAACCGAGCGTCTGGCGTCCGTGGGGCAGCTTGCGGCGGGCACCGCACACGAAATCAACAATCCGCTGGCCATCATCTATGCACGGGCGCAACTGCTGCAATATAGGGAAACGGACCCGAAAAAACGGAAGGAGCTGGAGCAGATCACCGAACAGATCGAGCGCATCAGTTCCATCCTGACCAATCTCATGGGGTTTGCGCGACCCGCACCCCCCAAACTGGAAAAGCTAGCGCTCAACGAAGTATTGAACAAGTCTCTGGCCCTGATCGAGTCCGTCTGCGTGAAACACCGGATCACCATCGTTCGCGACTTCAGCGCCGATAGCCCCCAGATCAAGGGCGATCCCAATCAGCTCGAGCAGGTGTTCCTCAATCTGCTGATCAACGCTCAGCATGCCATGGAGGGCAAGGGTGGCACCCTGACGGTTTTCTCCCGTATGTCGGATGACGGAAAAGTCCTTCACGTGGGCATCGCGGATACAGGGGTGGGTATACCGAAAGAGAATCTGCCCAAAATTTTCGACCCGTTCTTCACCACCAAGGAGGACGGCAAGGGCACCGGCCTGGGCCTCTCCACTTCCTACGGCATCATAAACAATCATTACGGCGACATAACGGTGAATAGCGAAATCGGCGTGGGAACCACGGTCACCGTGGAGCTTCCCGTCGATCTGGAAGCCTTGCGTCCGGAGAAATCGCCCGAAACGGTGAGCCGTGAAGTGAAAAAATCGGGCATATCGGCCCGGGTTCTGGTCGTCGACGACGAAGAGCACATCCGCGACATCCTGAAAGAAGCGCTGGAAGCCGAAGGTCTCGAAGTGCACACCGCGGGCAACGGCAGGGAAGGCGCCGAAAAACTCGCGGCGAAGGATTACCAGCTGATGATCCTGGACATCAAGATGCCCATCCAGAGCGGGCTTTCCCTACTGGCGGAAGCACGGGAGAAGGTCAAGGATATGCCGGTCATCGTCATCACCGGTATGGCCACTCCGGAACAGATGGAAGAGGCCCTGGCACTGAACGCCGCCAAATGCATCCGTAAGCCGTTCCACCTGAAATCCCTGGTGAAGGACATCTTTGAACTGCTGGGCAAGCCCGCGCTCAAGGGTACCGTCCATGCTTCCTGATCCCCCATGTCCATGAACCCCACCTGCATAGTCTCCATCGCCAGCGGCAAGGGCGGCGTGGGAAAAACCACGGTGGCGGTGAACCTGGCGTGGGCGCTGGCCGAACGCCAGAAAGACGTTTGTCTGCTGGATGCCGACATGGGGCTGGCCAACGTGGACATTCTCCTCGGCCTGAATCCCCGGAAGACACTCGAGGACGTACTTTTCCAGGGTCTGCCCATGCGGGAAGCGACGATCAATGTCAGAGACAAGGTCGACGTCATCTCCGGGAGTTCGGGCGTGTCCCGCATGGCCGAACTCAGCCGCGAACGGCGAACCGAGCTGGTGAAAGACTTCTCCGGGCTCAACCGCTACGATTTTCTTCTGATCGACAATTCCCCGGGAATATCCGCGCAAGTCATCTCCCTGTGCTCCGCCTCGCGCGACATCGTGATGGTGGTCATCCCGGAGGCCACGTCGCTCACCGATTCCTATGCCCTCATCAAGGTGCTGAAAGAAAACGGTTTGTGGTGGAATCCGCTCATTCTGGTCAACCGGGCCAAGGGTCCCCGGCAGGCCATGGCGGTGTATGAACGCATTCGGGAGGCGACGCAGAAATTTCTGCGACTCGACTGCCGCTACCTCGGATGGATCGCCGAGGACGTGGCGGTACACGAATCGATCATCGGCCGCAGGCCGGTAGTCGAATTGATCCCCCATGCCGCCGCGTCCGGCTGTTTCCTCTCCGTGGCGGACAAACTGGTCGAACATTCGCAGTCCAAAGGCAGATCGGTGAGCCCGGAAACGTTTTGGGATCAGTCGGTGACGTTTCTACAGCAGCGACCGCTCGTCGACAGCGTACCCCCGGAACTGCGCACCTATGGGGAAGAGGAACAACATACCGCGGAACAGGCGGAGGATACTCCGCTGGGGCCCGAACTCGACCGCATCGGAACGCTCGCGGAATCCCTGCGCGCATGCCCCGATCCTTCTTCGTCGGGAAGGGTGGTGGACGAGATAAAAGCCGTCCTGGTCCGTTTGAGGAGATACGAACCGCAGGAAATGAACGAAAACGAAACGCACACGGATACTACTGAACACGTGGATGCCACGGGAAACGAGGCCGGGGAAAATGGTTCGACGGAGGAGCAGTCGGCGGCTCCCGTGAAACCCGACAGGGTGCTGCTCATTTGCCCCCATGCGGAGATGCAGTCGGTGATCCTCGACGTACTCCACGACTTCGGATATGAAGTCGACCTCTGGGACCGGGATCAGGGGCCGGTACCGGGCGAAAACTACCGCCTGGTGCTCATCAGCTGGGACCGGGCCGACGCCCCGATCCAGCAACTGCTCGACGAATTCCGGAACGTTCCCGTCGTATTGCTCGCCGGCTATCTGCAGCAGGCCGAATTTTCGGAGGAAGTCCGGGAACGGGTTGCGGCGCTGGTCAAAAAGCCTTTCCAGATAACGACGTTACGGGAAGTGATCAGGCGCGTTGCGGCGTGAGGAACGCTGCCGGCGCATCCCGTGCCGAACCGTGCCCGATGTTCCGCGTGACTTTGGAGGTTTGCTTTGATCATTCAATCTTTGGTGGTGGGGCCCATCATGGCCAATTGTTACATCGTGGGCTGCGAAAGCACGCACGAGGCGGCGGTAATCGATCCGGGAGACGAGGCGCCGCGCATCCTTGAAGCGCTCCGCTCGGCCGGCCTCACGGCCAAATACATCATCGACACCCATGGCCATTTCGACCACGTGGGCGCCAACCGGAAAGTCAAGGAGGCGACGAACGCTCAAATCGCCATTCATCCCCTCGACGGCCCAATGCTCGGAGAATTGTCTCAGGCAGCGGCGGTGTGGGGCATGAGAGTCGAGGATTCGCCTCCGCCGGACATCGAACTGAACGACGGCGACGTCATTGCCGTGGGGACGATCGAATTCTCGGTGCTTCATACCCCCGGACACACGCGCGGCGGTATTTCCCTCTTCACGGACAAGTCGGTTTTCGTGGGCGACACGCTCTTCCGGGGTTCCATAGGCAGGACCGATTTTCCCGGAGGAAATTACGAGACGCTCATACGCTCTGTGACCGAGAAGCTATTCACCTTGGGAGACGACGTCAGGGTATATCCGGGGCACAACGATCCGACAACGGTGGGGCAGGAAAAGAAGTTCAATCCGTTTTTCTAGGAAGAAACCGGCCGATCGGAGGACTTCCGTGCTCCGGTCGGCCGGTTTGAGAAAATAACCTTGGCCGTGCACCCTTTTTCGAGTTCGCCCGCAAGAAGTTCCGCAATCGAAAAACGAAAATGAGAGCGCCCACGACACAAACCGCATTATTTACCGCTGCTTCCTTCCGGATCTGACGGGGTTCATAACCGTTTGTTGCGCAGGTTCCCACCCTTTTTTCAGACCGCGTTCCCTTCCACGGACGGTAACCCTCCAAAGGGAATTCGATCCCGCATGAGCGGATTTCGGGTACAAGGCACCGCTAGCTCCCCATCTAGCACGACCAAGGCAAAATCGGGGCAGGGCGAGGGAGGAGGACCGAACAGGAGCATCAGAGACCGTCGACGCGTTCCTTCATTTCTTTCCCCACCTTGAAGAACGGCAACCGTTTGGTGGAGACTTCGATGGCATCGCCGGTTTTCGGGTTTCTCCCCACGTATCCCTGGTAGTGTTTCACCTTGAAGCTCCCCAGACCGCGGATTTCCACACGATCATCGGCGACAAGGGCTTCTTCGATACTTTCAAACACGGTATTGATTACCATCTCGGCACGTTTGATGGTCAATCCCTCTTCTTTGGCGAGGGTTTCGATGAGCTGTGACTTGTTCATTCAGGCTCCTTTACGCAAAGAAGATCGAAACCGTATCTCAATAAGCAATTTTTTATAGTGAGTTTAGGGGGTTGTGTCAAGCTTTTTTTCGCGTCCGAGGAAAGGGGTTGATTTGCGGAATCGTATCCTATACACGTAATCATTCGTAAATTGTCGGATGACAGAAAGTGAGAGCGTCGCCTACGCAGATGGCACAATACACCTGATAGAAGACCTGCCCTGGAACATTTCCTGCCACGATCAGCCTTTCAGTAGGTCGCCGTGTGAAGCCGGATACCGCTCCCCGACTCGGACACAGGGCATGTGATTTTGATCGGGTTCCTTCTTACTCGGGTACGGCCATGGACATCAAGACAGTCATCGGAAAATCCGCACTTCCCCACATTCAGAACATCGTTCCCTATCCCCCCGGTAAACCTCTGGAAGAACTGGAAAGGGAATGGGGCATAACCGGCGCCATAAAGCTCGCCTCCAACGAGAATCCTCTGGGGCCTTCGCCCAAGGCCGTAAAAGCCATGCAGGATGCCTTGGCCGCCATGCACCGCTATCCTGACGGGAGCGGCTACTATCTCCGCCACAGGCTTTCCGAGAAGACGGGAATACCCTTCGAATGCCTCATGGTCGGCAACGGGTCGAACGACATCATCGACATGGCGGTCCGGACGTTCATGACCATGAAGGATGAAGCGGTTTCGCCCTTCCCGACGTTCCTTATGTACGAGAAGTTCGTGCAGATGGTCGGCGGCCGCATGGTGAACGTTCCCTTGAAGAACCTTGCGGTGGATCTCACCGCAGTGGCCGAGGCGTTCACCCCCCGAACGAAAATCGTTTTTCTGAACAACCCCAACAATCCCACGGGCACATGGTTCTCCATCGGTGAATTCACCCGGTTTATGGAAAACGTTCCCGCCGGAGTGGTGGTGGTGCTCGACGAAGCGTACATGGACTTTGCCCGGGAAAAGGATATCCCGAGGGGTGAAGCCTATCGTGAAGCGTATCCGAACCTGGTGGTGCTCAGAACTTTTTCCAAGGCTTACGGGCTGGCCGGCGTTCGTATCGGCTACGGATTCGCCCATCCCGAGGTGGTTTCCCTCATGACCCGGGCCCGTCAGCCGTTCGCCACGAATGCGGTGGCTCTGGCCGGCGCCCTGGCGGCGCTCGAGGACGACGATTTCCTCCGCCGCACCCAATCCGTGGTGTGGGAGGGGCTCTCCTTCTTCCTGGATCGGCTGGAAAGCATGGGACTTTCCTGCGTGCCCACCCAGACCAATTTTTTCCTGGTGAACGTGGGCAAGGCGGGGGAAGTGTACCAGAGTATGCTCCGGGAAGGGGTCATCATACGCAGCATGGAAAGTTACGGGTTACCCGAATACATACGGATCAGCGTCGGCCTGCCGGAAGAGAACGAGCGGTGTGTTCGCGCGTTGAGCAAGGTTCTGGGAAAATAGGTCGTCCATAATTCCCATGGTTGAAAGAATCGTCATTACCATCGACGGCCCGTCCGGAGCGGGCAAGAGCACGGTGAGCAGGTTGCTGGCCCGCAGGCTGGGTTTCACCTATCTGGACACCGGTGCCATGTACCGCGCCTTCGCGCTCGCGGCGGAGCACGGCAAGGACGATTTCGGTTCCTATAACCTCGCGTCCGTGTTAAAGGATTTTCGAATGTCCCTGCAATGGAAAGACGGCAAGACCGTGATTTTTATCGACTGCAGGGACGTGAGCGACGAGATAAGATCCCCATACATTACTGAATTGGCCTCCCGATTTTCAGCAATGGAGGAGGTTCGCGAGCTGATGGTGGAACTGCAGCGAAAAATGGCTGCCGGTGTGTCCCTGGTCGCCGAGGGGCGGGACATGGGCACCGTGGTGTTCCCCTCCGCGCGGGTAAAATTTTTTCTGGAAGCCGACCTCGACGAACGGGCGCGGCGCCGCTTTCGCGAACTCATCGACCGCGGTGAAACGGTTTCCCTGGACACGGTGAGGAACGATATCGAGTTGCGCGACGCCCGTGACACAGGGAGGAGCATTTCCCCTCTCCGGCCCGCGGAGGATGCCTTTCGCATTGACTCAAGCCGTCATTCGGCTGACGAAGTTGTGAAAATCATGATGTCCGTCATTGAAGCCAGAATGGCGGATGACGAGCTGTAAACCGTGTCCGGCGGCAGCAGCCGCCGTCCGCAGAATTCCGCCGAGCGGATGAACATCGTAAGGGGGGTTGTCGGTCAATGGAAGAGCAGCGCACGAGGAACAAGGCCCCGGAGGGGGAAGAAGGGATCGAAAGCAGCCGGGAGGCCGAACCGGTTGAAGAGGCTTCGGTTGGCGATGCGGTTCCGGAAGAGGGAGATCAGATGAACCTCGACGACATGATGGAGGCGAGTCTGAAGTCCGTCCAACCTGGCGAGGTGGTGCAGGGCCGGGTGGTGAAGATCACGAAGGAACACGTGATGGTGGACGTCGGGTATAAGTCGGAAGGCCGGATAAACATCGACGAATTCCAGGACCACAGGGGCAACATCAAGGTCAAGGAAGGCGATGTCATCGACGTACTCGTGGAAAGCTGGGAAAACGAGGAAGGCGAAGTCGTCCTTTCCAAGGACAAAGCCGCCAAAATAAAAGTCTGGGACGACATTCGCGACGCTCACAACAACGGCAGGCCCGTCAAGGGAAAGATTCTCTCCCGTGTGAAGGGAGGGTTTACCGTCGACGTCGGAGTGCAGGCGTTTCTTCCGGCCTCGCAGGTGGATCTTCGCCCCATGAAGGACCAGGACTCTCTTCTGGGGCAGACCCTGGAATTCCGGATACTCAAGTTCAATAAAAAGCGCGGGAACGTGGTGGTGTCCAGGCGCATCCTGATGGAAGAACAGCGCGAATCGCTCCGGCACGCTACCCTGGAGAAGCTCAAGGAAAGCGACGTCCTCGAAGGGGTGGTGAAAAACATCACCGATTACGGCGCATTCGTGGACCTGGGCGGCATTGACGGACTGCTGCACATCACCGACATGTCCTGGGGACGGATCAAGCACGCGTCCGAACTTCTGAAGGTCGGCGAAACGGTCACCGTCAAGGTTCTCCACTACGATCCGAAAACGGAACGGGTTTCGCTCGGGATGAAGCAACTCCTGGTCGATCCCTGGCAGGAGGCGGCGGGAAAATATCCCGCGGGGACCAAGGTGAACGGCAAAGTGGTGAGCCTCACCGATTACGGCGCGTTTGTGGAATTGGAGCCCGGCGTCGAGGGGCTCATTCATCTTTCAGAGATGTCGTGGACCAAGAAGGTTCGCCATCCTTCGCAGGTGCTCTCCGTGGGCGACGAAGTGGATGCGGTGGTGCTGGAGATGAAACCCGAGGCGAAACGGGTATCCCTGGGCCTTAAGCAGGTGAGTCGCAACCCCTGGGAAGCCATCGGCGACAAATACCCGGAGGGGACCGTCATCGAGGGGAGAATAAAGAACATCACCGATTTCGGCGTGTTCATAGGAATCGACGAGGGAATCGACGGCTTGGTCCATATCTCCGATCTCTCCTGGTCCCAGCGGGTCAAGCACCCTTCCGATCTGTTCAAGAAGGGCCAGGAAGTGCAGGCCAAGGTGCTGAAGATCGACAAGGAGAACGAGCGGTTCTCGCTCAGCATCAAGCACGTCGTTCCCGACCCCTGGGAGAGCGTGCCGAAGAAATATCCGGTGGGAAGCCGTATCCACGGGACCGTTACCAATGCGACGGACTTCGGTGTCTTCGTCGAGCTTGAGGAAGGGGTCGAAGGGCTGATTCACATATCGGAAATCAGTAACGAGAAAATCGCGACGCCTATCGGCATGTTTCAACCGGGCGGGGCCGTGGACGCCCAGGTGATCGCCATCAATAAGAAGGATCGCAAAATAGGCCTGTCCATCAAGCGGATGGAAGAGGATGCGGATAAGGTGCTGGTGAAGGAATACCTGCACTCCGGACAGGCTCCTTTTTCCAGTCTGGGGGAAATCCTGAGGGAGAACCTGGAAAACAAGGCCCGGGAGATGGAACAGGAAGCATCGTCACGGGAAACGAGGGGAACGGAGAAAAAATCGGATTGAGGAGGCGCACCGCGGTATCCGCCGCTCGGGAACGGCACACGGATGAGCGGATAAATCGTGCCGAACGGAGTGGCGTCTCCGGATTGCGAGAATAATGAAGGATCATCCGATACTCTTTTCAGTCATTGTCATCGCCGTGATCGTGGTGCTGATGAGCGCCGCGGTCATGTCGATCGCTTTCTTTTCCTCCAATCAGATGCCCGGGTTCACGTTCGGCGAGCGTATCGCCCTCATCGACATCGAGGGAACCCTGCAGGACGGCGAAGCGGTGACCCGGCTTCTCCACAATTACGGCAAAGAGAGCAGCGTCAAGGCCATCATCCTGCGCATCAACTCTCCCGGCGGGGGAGTGGCGCCGGCTCAGGAAATCTATCGTGAAATCGAACGGGTGAGGCAAAACAAGCCCACGGTAGCCTATCTGATGAACGTCGCGGCGTCCGGCGGCTACTATGTGGCCTCGGCCGCCAACAAGATTGTGGCGAGTCCCGGAACGCTCACCGGGAGCATAGGGGTGATCATGCAGTTCCCCAATGTGGAGGAACTCACCCGAAAAATCGGCGTCACCTTGAAGGTGGTGAAAGCGGGCAAGTACAAGGACATCGGCTCGCCCTTGCGGCCCATGAGCCCCGAGGAAGAGCAGATGCTGAACCAACTGGTGGAGGACGTTCACAACCAGTTCATCGAGGACGTGGCCAAAGGCAGACGGCTGGACGCAAAGGATGTGAGGGAAATCGCCGACGGTCGGATATTCACCGGCAGACAGGCGGAAAGACTGGGACTGGTGGACCAACTGGGAAACTTTCAGGACGCAGTCAACGTGGCGAAACAACTTGCGGACATCAAGGGGGAAGCGAGACTTCTGAAGTCCGGAAACGATACGCCTTCCGTTTGGGATTCCATTTTCCGGTCGGCCGTTCGATCCGTGCTGAAGGAATTGGAAGTGCGTTCCCTGGGAGTTCGGGCGATCCCGTGAGCCGATTTCGCGGGACGCAAAGGATGTCATGGTAAAATCGGAGCTGGTACAACTGATCGCGGAAAAATATGGAGACCTGCCACCGCAAATAGCGGAAACCGTAGTCACCCAGGTGTTTTCCTGCATGGCCGATTCCTTGTCGGACGGGAAAGACATCGAGATACGGGGCCTGGGCACCTTCAGAATCAAACGGCAGAAGCCCAGATGGGCGCGTAACCCGAAGTCCGGCGAAGTGGTGTTCCAATCGGCGCGGAATACCATCCAATTCCGACCGGGGAAGGACGTGCAGCAGCGAATAGGGCGTTGACGCGTGCGACCGGCCGCAGGGAACATGCGTGGCGGAACCGGACTGAAACTGCGGCGGACGCCACGTTCGGCGGGTAGCGGCGGCAATCCCCCCCGGGCTTACACTCGAGAGTCATCCGGTGTATCTTCTCGCCGGGCGCGAAATCCGAGGCGACGATTTCCCGGCGGCATCCCCAAGCTTGCAGTCCCCGCCTTTCTCCGTATCCACGATTACGTATCATCGGCAAGAGTGATACCCCCGCCTGTGAAACACTGTTGCGTGGGAGAGTGATTCCGGGAGGTGGAAGATTCGACCCGCACGGCCGCTCTTCCGAAAACCGATCGCTTTCCTTCCTTCAACATTGTGGGAGTTGACATACAAGCCGGTGAAGGACATTGTAGAGTCTTTGCAGTGAACGTGCCTTTCGACCGCCGTGTCTTTTTGTCGGGTACGGACTTGAAAGATATCCGGTGCTGTTTCCGGGGATAAGGAATCGAATCAGGAATGGATTCGGGGCAACTCGTTGAATTCATAGATAATAGTCGTTTCACTATGGCCATGTGCACGCAGGTGAAAGGGGAGAGGATCGCCGCCCTCACCCAGCATGGCCGAGAAATCAATATCGGCATTTCCCGACTCATACACGTTTCGGAAGAACGGTTTTCCCTCAATCTGTCGCGCGAAGAAATCGGGAGGCTGCTGCAGGACAGGAGCACGCTGCGGGACCGGCTCAGGAAAGACCTGAACATTGAGGAACTGTGGGAGTTGGTGCAGGGAGACGGCGAGAGTTACGGCGTCACGTTTCTGGCGGAAATCGTGTTCGGGGCCGGCTGTTCTCCGGACCACGAGGCCGCGCTCGTTCGGGCGGTGGTGGACGACAGCTACTATTTCAAATACCGCGACGGGAAGGTATTTCCCCATACGCCCGAAAAAGTGGAGCAGATTCGCCTGCAACGGGAGCAGGAGGCGAAACAGGAACTGGAACTGCAGGAAGGCGCCCGATGGCTGAAGTCGGTGTGGGAAAAGAGCGACGAACACGAACAGGTACCGGAAGAGAAACGGCAACTTATTGAGGCGTTGAAGCAGGTTTCCCTGGGAGACAAAACGTTGCCGCTGTTCAAGTGGGGAACCGATCTCCTCCAGAGGGCGGGACTGGAAGGCGCAAACAAGTCCTTCGAAACGCTGGTGAAGTTGGGGGTATGGAAGCCCGACGAGAACCTCGATCTCATACGCAACAACATCCCGGTCGTCTATGCCGATGAGGTGATGAACGCCACGCATCTGGCGGTGTCCGAGAACAGGACCGATCGGGACAAGGGCCGAAGGGTGGACCTCACCGATGAATTCGTGATCACCATCGACGGCCCGGCGACGCGGGATTTCGACGACGCCTTGAGTCTCACCGTCACCGATGACGGTTTTCGCCTCGGCATTCACATCGCCGACGTGGCGGCTCACGTGGACAAGGATTCCGTCCTCGACCTTCAGGCCCGGGAACGGGCCACCTCCATTTACCTGCCCGACGACCGTATCCCCATGTTTCCCCAAGAAATCTGCGATCACCTGTGCAGCCTGTGGGAAGGACAGGAGCGGCTCGCTCTTTCTCTCGTAGTCAATCTGGACAAGGAGGGCGTCGTTGTCGACTACTCCTTCATGCCCAGCGTCATCAAGGTCGGCCGCAGGATGACCTACCAGGAAGTGGACCTGCTGGCGGGAAGAGAACAGATGCTGGACCATCTCAAGCGTCTGGCGCTTACCTTCCTCAAAAACAGGGTGGAAAAAGGCGCTATCCCTCAACCGCCCTTCGAAATCGCCCTTTCGGTGGACCCTCAGGGAGAGGTGAACGTACGGCGGATCGAGCGGGACAGCATCAGCAGGACCATCGTGTCCGAGAGCATGATTCTGGCCAATCAACTGGTGGCGAGATTTCTGAAAGAGCACAACTTTCCCTGTATTTTCCGCTGCCAGGAGGAACCGGAGGAGAGGCTCTCCGGCGACTTCGATTCCGACCCGTTCCTCATGTTCCAGCAACGCCGTTATCTCAAACGCATGATCATCGATACCGTTCCCGCCGCGCACAGCAGTCTCGGCGTTGAGTTTTACACCCATATGACCTCACCCATACGCCGCTATCTGGACTTGGTCATGCAGCGCCAGATCACGTCCGTACTGACGCGGGAACAGCCCGCGTACTCCGAGGACGAACTGAAGCGCATCGTCATGGAGGTGGGCCCCACTCTGCGCAAGATCAGCGAAGTCCGCCAGCGAAGATTCCGCTACTGGATGCTCAGGCACTTCGAACACCTGACCGGAGGGACCCAGCAGGCGCTCGTCCTGAGAAAGTTCTCCAAGTATTTCCGCATTCTCCTGACCGATTACATGATGGAGTGCAACCTGCAGCAGCCCCACAAGGTGTCGCTGAGCCCCGGGGATTACGTGCTGGTCCGGGTGGAACAGGCCAATGCCAGGGACGACGTGTTGCGGATTCGACTGATCTGAAAGGGGATTCCCGACCCGGCGAATCATGGCGTCTCCGCCCGCCGTCTCGCGATTCGTGCCGGTGCCTCGATCAGACCCACCCTTCCCATGCTTTTTCATTTCTTCTTCTCATTCGCTCTGTGATATGGTACAGAAGAAATTTTTATGCCGCATTGAAGGATATGTTGAAGGAATCGGTACAGGATTTTCTCGTTTATCTGGAATCGGAACGCGGGCTGTCGCCGCACACGGTGAGGGCGTACGATTCCGACTTGCGGCAGTTCGGGGCTTTTGTCCGGCAACGGCTGGGGAAGGAAGACGTGGGGATCGACGAGATCGACCACTACTGCATCCGCTCCTTTCTCGCCGCCCTGCACGAGAGCCGGAAAAAGAGTTCCCTGGCCCGAAAGGTGGCTTCGTTGCGGTCGTTCTTCTCCTTTCTCATCCGGAAGGGGAGGCTGGAAAACAACCCTGCGAAGCTGATTTTCAGCACCCGTCTGGACAAGAGGGTGCCGGTGGTATTCACGGTGGACGAGGTTTTCTCCCTTGTGGAGAAGCCGGAAGGTTCTTCCCCCTCGGGCCTGCGGGACCGGGCGATTCTGGAATTGTTCTACTCGACCGGCATGAGGGTCAGCGAACTGACGTCCCTCGACGGGGAAGACATCGATTTCGTTTCGGGAATGGTGAGGGTTCTGGGCAAGGGGCGAAAGGAACGGATCATCCCTGTTGGAGACAAAGCCCTGGCGGCGGTGCGTGCCTACCTTGACGCAGGCCCCGGAGCGGCCGCACCATTGTCTCGTGAATCGGACCGCAACGCCGTTTTCCGGAACCTGAGGGGCGGGCGGATCACCACGCGATCCGTGGCCCGGATCGTGGAGAAACACCTCGTGGCGAGCGGTATATTCAAGAAAGCGGGACCCCATTCGCTTCGCCATTCATTCGCGACGCACCTGCTGGATGCCGGGGCGGACCTGCGCGCCGTGCAGGAACTGCTCGGGCATGCCGATCTCTCCACGACCCAACGTTATACGCAGGTGAGTCTGGACAAACTCATGGAGGTATACGACCGTTGT
Organism: uncultured delta proteobacterium; assembly: GCA_963826125.1. GTDB lineage: Bacteria > Desulfobacterota > Desulfarculia > JACQYL01 > CAWGVV01 > CAWGVV01. Next base: position 2,270,668 of record CAWGVV010000002.1, read on the forward strand.
CATCCCCGGAGCTGAAACCGCCGCGAGTACGCAGCACCACGGTACTTGCGCTTCGACATAATGGAAAATCGGTGATCATCGGCGACGGCCAGGTCACCGTGGGTGAAACGGTCATGAAGCGCAAGGCCAGAAAAGTGCGGCGCCTCTACCACGACCGTATCGTGGCCGGCTTTGCCGGCGCCACGGCCGACGCATTCAATCTGTTCGAGCGGCTGGAAGCAAAGCTCGAACAGTTCAACGGCAACCTCACCAGGTCCGCCGTGGAACTGGCCAAGGACTGGCGCACCGACCGCGTTTTGCGGCGGTTGGAAGCCCTGCTCATCGCCATGGACCGGGAACATACGTTCATCCTCTCCGGAAACGGGGACGTCATCGAACCGGACGAAGGGGTGATCGCCATCGGGTCGGGAGGCCCTTACGCGCTCGCCGCGGCCAAGGCGCTCATCGAACATGCGTCGCATCTCGACGCCGAACAGATAGCGCGCGCGGCCATGAAAATTGCCGCCTCCATCTGCCTGTACACGAACGAGGAATTTTCCATGGAGGAGCTGTAGACGCATGGCACAGTCGTACACCCTGACGCCTCGAGAGATCGTTTCGGAACTGGACAAGTTCATTATCGGACAGGCCAAGGCCAAGAAATCCGTGGCTATTGCGCTGAGAAACCGGTGGAGACGACAGCAGGTGGACCCCGACCTTAGGGACGAAATCGCCCCCAAGAACATCATCATGATGGGACCCACGGGAGTGGGAAAAACTGAAATCGCACGGCGTCTGGCCAAGCTGGCGCAGTCTCCTTTCCTGAAGGTGGAAGCGTCCAAATTCACGGAAGTCGGTTACGTGGGGCGGGACGTAGAGTCCATGGTCCGGGACCTGCTGGAGATTGCCATCAGCATGGTCAAGGAAGAGGAACGGGAGAAGGTCAAGGCCAAAGCCGAGGAAATCGCCGAAGAGCGTATGCTGGACATCCTCTATCCGAGGCGCGGCGAAGGTACGGGCGACGACAAACAGGACAAGACGCTGGAAATCGTGAAGAGCGGCGACGAGCGCGATCACACCAGGGATAAACTTCGCCGGTTGCTGCGCGAGGGAAAGCTGGACCAGCGCTACGTGGATATCGAAATCGCCCAGCCCTCGACGCCCATGGTCGAGATATTCTCGAACCAGGGCATGGAGGAGATGGACATCAATTTCAAGGACATGTTCGGCAATCTCTTCCCCCGGCGCACCAAGAAACGCAAGGTGAAAGTTCCCGAAGCCCTGAAGGTGATGGAACAGGAAGAGGCGCAGCGACTCATCGACATGGATCAGGTGGTGGCCATGGCGGTCGAGCGGGTCGAGCAGAACGGTATCATTTTCCTCGACGAAATCGACAAGATCGCCGCCCGCGGCGGCCAGGGCAACGGGCCCGACGTGTCGCGGGAAGGCGTGCAGCGGGACCTGCTGCCCATTGTCGAGGGATGTACGGTGACCACCAAGTACGGCATGGTCAAAACCGATCACGTGCTTTTCATCGCCGCCGGCGCGTTTCACATGACCAAGCCCGCGGACCTCATCCCTGAACTGCAGGGGCGTTTCCCCATACGGGTCGAACTCGATTCGCTGGGCAAGGAGGAGTTCATCCGGGTGCTCACCGAACCCAAGAACGCCCTGGTGACGCAATACGTGGCGTTGCTCCGTACGGAAGGGGTCGAGGTGGACTTCACCGTCTCGGGCATCGAGGAAATCGCCGACGTCGCCCAATACGTGAACGAACGTACCGAGAACATCGGCGCCCGCCGACTGCACACGGTGATGGAAAAACTGCTGGAAGACATCTCCTTCCGCGCCCCCGAAATCGGAGGGGAAAAGATCGTCATCGACGATGCCTACGTGCGCGAGCGGCTGATGGACATAAAGCAGGACGAGGACCTGAGCAGGTACATCCTCTAGGGGGGCGGAAGTTCGCCTTTGCACCGGCGACAAGACGGAGGCGTGCACGTTGGACAGAGATTCGCAGCGGGAACAGGAAGTCCTCACCGGCCGTACGCTGGTGGAGGCTTTGCCCTACATACAGAAGTTTCACGACCAGACGTTGGTGATAAAATACGGCGGCCACGCCATGGTGGACGAGAAGCTCAAGAAGAGTTTCGCCTTGAACGTGGTGCTCCTCAAGTACGTGGGAATCAATCCGGTCATCGTGCACGGGGGCGGACCCCAGATCGGCAAAGTCCTCAAGCAGATGCACATCGAGACGAGCTTCGTCGAGGGAATGAGGGTGACGGACGAGCCGACCATGGACGTGGTGGAGATGGTCCTGGTGGGTCGGGTCAACAAGGAAATCGTCAGTCTCCTCAACAACAGCGGCGGTGCCGCGGTGGGGCTGAGCGGCAAGGACGGCCAGCTCATCCGGGCCAGAAAGATGCACATCTACAAGGATAGGGGAGCGGACATTCCCCCGGAAATCCTCGACATCGGCATGGTGGGGGAAGTGGAGGAAGTGAGACCGGCGGTGCTGCACACCCTGGAGCGGGATCGCTTCATCCCCGTCATCGCGCCCGTGGGCGCGGGGGAAAAGGGCGAAACGTACAACATCAACGCCGATCTGGTGGCCGGCAAGGTAGCCGAGGCCATCATGGCGTCCAAACTTATCCTGCTCACGGACGTGGAAGGCGTGACCGACCGCAACGGCGAACTCATCAGCAACCTCACCGCGACCCAGGCCGAGGAAATGATCGGTAACGGCACCATCCGGGGCGGCATGATTCCCAAGGTCAGATGCTGTCTGGAAGCGCTGCGAAACGGAGTGCAGAAGGCGCACGTAATCGACGGGCGGCGCGACAACGCCGTACTGCTGGAAATTTTTACGGTAAAAGGCATCGGAACGGAGATCGTCCTGGGGTGAAGGTAAAAAAATGGATGTGAAAACGCTGGAAAAGAAGGTTATTCTGCAAACCTACGCCCGAAACGATCTCACGCTGGTCCGGGGCGAAGGCACCCGGGTGTGGGACGAGCAGGACAGGGAGTATCTCGATTTCGTGGCGGGCATCGCCGTGTGCAACCTTGGACACTGCCATCCGGCGGTGACGAAGGCGGTGTGCGAACAGGCGGCGCGTTTGGTGCACGTGTCCAATCTTTTCTATACCCTGCCCCAGGTGGAACTGGCGGCGCTGTTGACCGACAACTGTTTTGCGGACAGGGTATTCTTCGCCAACAGCGGTGCCGAAGCCAACGAAGCGGCCATCAAGCTAGCCCGTAAGTACGGCGGGATGAAGTACGGTGAAGGGTGCAACGTCATCGTCAGCACCGAAAAATCGTTTCACGGGCGGACCATGGCCACGCTGACGGCGACGGGACAGGATAAGGTAAAAACCGGGTTTCAGCCGCTGCTGGAAGGGTTCACTTTCGTGCCCTTCAACGACATGGCGGCCGCACGGAAGGCCATCGACGAACGGGTGTGCGGTTTCCTCGTGGAGCCCGTGCAGGGAGAGGGCGGCGTCAACCTCCCGTCCCCCACCTACCTGAAGGAGTTGGCGGAGCTGTGCAAGGAACGCGAGGTGCTCCTCATCTTCGACGAGGTTCAGGTGGGCATGGGACGGACCGGCAGCCTCTTCGCCCATCAGCACTACGGAGTCGAGCCGGACATCATGACGCTGGCCAAGGCCATCGCCAACGGCCTCCCCATGGGCGCCATGCTGGCCCGTGAAGAAGTAGCCACGGCGTTGGGGCTGGGAAGCCACGGCTCCACGTTCGGGGGCACGCCGCTGGTGAGCGCGGCGGCCGTGGCGGTCCTCAAGGAACTCCTGAACGGCGGCGTGCTGGAGAACTGCCGGAAGATGGGCGATCGTCTCATGGCGGGCCTCACCGCCATAAAGGACCGGCGGGACGACGTGGTGGAAGTGAGAGGCGTCGGCCTGCTCTGCGCGATGGAATTGACGCGTGATGCTGCGCCCGTGGTGCGCTGTGCGCAGGAAAAGGGCGCTCTGATCAACAAGGTGCAGGAAAAGACCCTGCGTTTCATGCCGCCGCTTACGGTAACGGCCGCGGACGTGGACGCTATGCTGGAAATCCTCACACAGGCGTTGAAGGAAACATGAGCAAACGAGACGTTCTGACCATACTGGACCTGAGCGCCAAGGAGATCAAGGATCTCTTTGACAGTACGGAATACCTCAAAAAAAGGTGGTACAAGGGCAAAAACGACATGCCCTTGCGCGGCAAGACGCTCGGCCTGATTTTCCACAAACCGTCCACGCGGACGAGGGTATCGTTCGAGACGGCCATGATCCAGCTGGGGGGAACCCCCCTGTTCATGACCGAATCCGAAATGCAGCTCTCCCGCGGGGAAACCATTTCCGATACGGGCAGGGTGCTGAGCCGATACCTGCAGGGCATCGTCATAAGGACGTTCGATCAGAAAATGGTCGCGGACCTTGCCTCTTCGGCGTCCATTCCGGTGATCAACGGGCTGACGGACCTGTACCATCCCTGCCAGGTGCTAAGCGACATGTTCACCATCCGGGAGAAGAAGAAGGAACTCGAGGGACTGAAGATCGCCTGGGTGGGGGACGGCAACAACGTGGCGCATTCCTGGCTCCATGCGGCCGTGAGGGTCGATTTCACCTTGGCTCTGGCCTGTCCCAAGGGATACGAGCCCAACCGGGAGGTTCTGGACAGGGTGACCGCCAAGGCGGAGGGCCGTATCGTCATCACCAACGATCCCGAAGAGGCGGTGGCCGACGCGGACGTGATCAACACGGACGTGTGGGTAAGCATGGGGCAGGACGTGGAGCGGGAAAAGCGGCTGGCCGCCTTTTCCGGGTTCCAGGTGAACCGCACCCTGCTGTCCAAGGCGAAGCCCAACGCCATCGTCCTCCATTGTCTGCCCGCCCACCGGGGAGAAGAAATTACCGCCGACATCCTGGACGACCCGCAGGGAGTCATTTTCGATCAGGCGGAGAACAAGATGCATCTGCACAAGGCACTGCTGGCCTTCGTTATGGGAGGAGATTTTGAAAAATAACGTTCAGAAGATCGTTCTGGCCTATTCCGGCGGTTTGGACACCTCAATCATCCTGAAGTGGCTCAAGGAAACCTATCAGTGTGACGTCGTGGCCTACGTTGCGGACCTGGGGCAGGAAGAAGAACTCAGCGGCATCGAAAAGAAGGCTTTCGCTACCGGCGCGTCAAAGGTGTACATCGAGGACCTGCGGGAGGAATTCGTACGGGACTATGTGTTTCCCGCCTATCGTGCCAACGTGGTGTACGAGGGATCGTATCTGTTGGGAACGTCCCTGGCGCGCCCGATCATCGCCAAGAAACAGGTGGAGATCGCCCATAAGGAAAACGCCGACGCGGTCTGCCACGGAGCAACGGGCAAGGGGAACGACCAGGTTCGTTTCGAATTGACCTACATGGCCCTCGACCCGAGTCTCGCCATCATCGCCCCCTGGCGCCAGTGGGATTTCCGGTCGCGATCGGACCTTATCGCCTTTGCGCGGGAGCACGGAATTCCGGTGACCGCCACCAAGGAAAAGCCCTACAGCATGGACCGCAACATGCTGCACATCAGCTTCGAAGGCGGGATTCTGGAAGACCCGTGGGCGGAGCCGCCGGAGGACATGTACGTGCTGAGCGTCTCCCCGGAAAAAGCGCCCGAAACCTCGACCTATGTGGAAATCGATTTCGCCCATGGCGATCCCGTGGCGGTGGACGGCAAGGCCATGAATCCCTCGACGTTGCTGGCCCACCTCAACCGCTTGGGCGGCGCCAACGGCATCGGCCGGGTGGACCTGGTGGAGAACCGGTACGTGGGGATGAAATCGCGCGGCGTGTACGAAACCCCGGGCGGCACCATCATCCAGATCGGGCACCGCGCGCTCGAATCCATCACCTTGGACCGGGAAGTCATGCACCTCCGCGACTCGCTGGTGCCCCGCTATTCGGAGCTGGTCTATTACGGGTACTGGTTCACGCCGGAGCGGGACCTGCTGCAGAAACTGGTGGACGACAGCCAGACGAGCGTGAACGGCACGGTTCGCCTTAAACTCTACAAGGGGAACTGCTCCGTGGTGGGCCGCAAATCGGACCAGTCGCTGTACCGGCCGGATTTCGCTACGTTCGAGGAAGACACGGTGTACAACCAGGCCGACGCCACGGGCTTCATTCGCCTGAACGGTCTTCGCTTGAGGATTCGCAATCTCGTGGGCGGAGAACAATAACCATGTCCGAAAAAAAACCCTGGGCCGGCCGTTTCCAGAAGGAAACGGATGAATTGGTGGAGAAATTCACGGCCTCGATTCATTTCGACCGACGCCTCTACCCCTATGATATCCGGGGGAGCATCGCGCACGCCCGCATGCTCGCCAAGCAGGGTATCATTACGGAAGAGGAGGGAATGGCCATCGTCGAAGGGCTCGGGGAAGTGCTCAGGGAGATCGATCGGAACGAATTCCGGTTTTCAGATAAGCTCGAAGACATCCACATGAACGTGGAGTCGCGGCTGGTGGAAAAAATCGGCCCGGTGGGCGAAAAGCTCCACACCGCGCGCAGCAGAAACGACCAGATCGCCCTGGACCTGCGGCTTTTTCTCAAGGACGGCATGGGACAGGTCCTAGGGCTGGTGGAAGACCTGCTGGATGCGCTGGTGCACCTGGCCGCGGAACACATCGACGTGGTCATGCCGGGGTACACGCACATGCAGCGGGCCCAGCCGGTGCTCTTCGCGCACCATCTCATGGCCTACGTCCAGATGTTCAGGCGCGATCGGCAGCGGTTGGAGCAGGCCCTGGAACGGGTGAAGATCATGCCGCTCGGAAGCGCGGCGCTGGCGGGAACGCCGTTTCCGCTGGACCGTGAATTCGTGGCCCGGGAGCTGGGGTTCAACGGCGTCTCGGAAAACAGCATGGACGCGGTGAGCGACCGCGATTTCGCCGTGGAGTTCGTCTTCACCGCTTCCATGATCATGATGCACCTGAGCCGCATGGCCGAGGAACTGGTGATCTGGTCCACCACCGAGTTCGGTTTCATCGAAATGTCCGACGCCTTCACCACCGGCAGCAGCATCATGCCACAGAAAAAGAACCCGGACGTGGCGGAACTCGTGCGGGGGAAAACGGGGCGGGTATATGGAGACCTCACCGCGCTGCTCACGTTGCTGAAAGGGATTCCTCTCACCTATAATAGGGACCTGCAGGAAGACAAGGAACCGGTTTTCGACGCCCTCGACACGGTGTCGGCCTGCTTGGCCGTGACGGCCGGAGCCGTCAGGGACCTCAAGGTGAACCGGGACCGGATGGAAAACGCCATGCACGGCGGATTCATGACCGCCACCGACGCGGCCGATTACCTCGTCCGCAAGGGGCTGCCCTTCCGGCGCGCCCATCACGTGATCGGGGAAATGGTGGCCTATTGCATCGCGCGGAACAAGGATCTCGCGAACCTGACGATGAAGGAACTGAACGAGTTTTCCAAGCTGTTCGATTCCGACGTATATCAGGCCATCGACGTGCGCACCTCCATCGAAGCCAGGTCCCTCATCGGCGGCACCGCGCCGGAAACGGTGAGGGCGGCCGTGGAAAAGGCTCTCGGCGGGAAATGAAAACCGTTTTCCGACTGGCGATGGCGCTCCTTCTCGTCGGGGCCGTGGCGGGCTGTGGCAAGAAGGGCCCCCCGATGCTTCCCAAGCCCCATGCCGTTGTGACGATCGAGAACCTTTTGGCGGAGTACCGCGCGGGCGAAGGGGTGGTACTGAACTGGCGGGTCGGCGGAAACATGAAGAACGTGACGGGATTTCTTCTCTTCCGGGGGCTTGAGAAGATCGGAGAAACCGTGTGCAGGTCGTGCGATGAGTTCTACCATCCGCTCGACACTCCGCCTATGGCCGACATGAAGGGTGCGGGAGGCGGGTTCTCCTACACCGACCGGGACATCACGCCCGGATACCGTTATTACTACAAGGTCGAACCCGCTTACGACAACGGTTCGATGAGCGAAGGCGCCTTGGTTTCGGCGGACGTCCCCTAGGCGGCGCAGTTCGACGCCACATGGAAAGATGTTCGCGGACGGCCGGGGAGGGGAATTGTCCACCGTCGATCGCGGGCTCCGATACTGCATGATCGGTGAGAAGCACATGAATGCTCCTGAGCGGAATCGTCCGTTTGACCGTCATGAGACAGGCATGGAAACCGATGTCCTTCGGGGTTGGGTGGGCCGGGAGTTCGTCAAGATGAACGGGAGCGGCAACGACTTCATCATCATCGACAACCGCGACGGTGCCATAACCGGACCGCGGGTGCCGCACCTGGCGAGCATGCTGTGCCGCCGAAAATTTTCCATCGGGGCGGACGGACTCTTCCTGATCGAACCTTCGGACACCGTCGATTTTCGCTGGCGGTTCTATAATTCCGACGGAAGCGAAGCGGAAATGTGCGGGAACGGCGGACGTTGCGTCGCCCGTTTCGCTCACAGCCGGGGGATCGCCGGCGACGAGATGAAGTTTGAAACGGCGGCCGGAATCATTCGAGCCACCATCCTGGGACCTCGGCGGGTCAAGCTCCAGATGGTACCGCCCTCGGGGCTGACCCTTGATGAAAAGTTGCCGTTGGGAGGAACGACTCTCACCGTAAGCGCCGTTAATACGGGAGTGCCTCACGTGATAGCGTTTGTGAACGACCTGGATTCGTGTCCGGTGGTGGAGACCGGCAGGGCCGTACGCTATCACCCCAGTTATAAGCCCGCGGGGACCAACGCGGATTTCGTTCGCGTGCTGTCGGATCATACCCTTGAAGTACGCACCTACGAACGGGGAGTGGAGGACGAAACCCTCGCCTGCGGAACCGGCGTGGTGGCCTCGGTCCTCATCGCCGCCGCCAGGGGCATGGTGACTTCGCCGGTGGAGGCGGTCACCAGGGGGGGTGAAACCCTGCTGGTCCATTTCAGCCGGAGTGAAAACGGATTCGACAGCATTTTCCTGGAAGGTGATACAAGTCTGGTGTACCAAGGATACGTACACGCTGAGGCATTTTCCTCATGAGGAGGACGTCATGAAATTACAGGGAGCCCTCGTCGCCATTGTCACGCCGTTTCGAAACGGCGCGTTCGACGAAGATAAATATCGTGAACTCATCGACTTTCAAATTGAAAACGGCACCACGGCCATCGTCCCGGTGGGCACTACCGGCGAATCGGCCACATTGTCGTTCGAAGAACACCGCAAAGTGATCAAATGCTGCGTGGAGGCGGTGAGCAAGAGAGTGCCGGTCATCGCCGGAACGGGCGCAAACAGCACGGCGGAAGCGGTGGAACTGACCAAACACGCCAAGGAAGTGGGGGCGGACGCATCGCTCCAGGTGTGTCCCTACTACAACAAGCCCACCCAGGAAGGCATGTACCGCCACTTCAAAACCGTGGTGGAACAGGCGAAACTGCCCATCATCCTGTACAACGTCCCCGGCCGCACGGGAATCAACCTGCTCCCCGACACCGTCGCCAGACTGGGCGAACTGTCGGAGGTGGTGGCCATCAAAGAGGCGTCGGGTTCCATCACTCAGATCACCGAAGTGGTGATGAAGGCCGCGGACAAACTCACCGTGCTGAGCGGCGACGACACCATGATCGTTCCGACGTTGGCCGTGGGAGGCAAGGGTGTCATTTCCGTGCTTTCCAACGTCGCGCCCAGGATGGTGTCGGACGTGTGCGAGAACTGGCTCAAGGGCGACGTCGAAACGGCCCGCAAACAGTTCCTGCACCTCTTTCCCCTGTGCAACGCTATGTTTATCGAGAATAATCCCATTGCGGTGAAGACGGCCCTCGGCATCATGGGAATGATTTCGGACGAGATGAGGCTCCCCATGTGCCCCATGGGAGAGGACAACAAGAAGAAACTGCGATCGATTCTGGAAACCTACGGGCTGGTGTAAGACGGAGTTTTGTCTTTCGGGGAACGGCCGAAGGATGAGGACGGAGATTGAACGGGCTTCTAACGGATTTCCGGAAACTCCGGTTGTCGTGGAAAACTCATAGGATTGTACCCGTTCACCCTGAGGTATCGAAGGGTGAACGGCAAAATGATCCGTTCATGCTTCGATGCCTCGGCACGAACGGATGAGGCAATTTTCTTCTCGTTCCCCGGGCTCGCCGGGGAACGTTCACATTCCCGAGATCCGAGTTCTCTTCATCGGGAAGACTCGTTGCCAGGCTCGACTTGGTGGCGAGGCCGAACATAAAAAGGGATTGTCATGGTAAGATTGATCATCGCCGGCGTGTGCGGCCGCATGGGAGGGCGCATCCTCTCCTTGGTGCGGGAAACTCCCGGTATCGTCGTGGCCGGGGGCTTCGAGCACCTCAACCATCCGGACATCGGTCGGGAAGTCGCTCCGGGGGTGACGGTGATAGGGGATCTGGAACCGCTTCTGGAGCGCGGAGACGTGCTGGTGGACTTCACCGAGCATACGGCCACGCTGGAGCATCTGCGCGTGGCGGCCAAACACGGTACGGCCGCCGTGGTGGGCACGACCGGTTTCACGGCTGACGAGATCGCCGAAATCCGAAGCCTCACCTCGCGATTTCCCCTGGTGTTGGCGCCGAACATGAGCGTGGGTGTCACCATCATGTTCAAGGTGCTGGAAGACATGGCCAGGGTGTTGAGCGATTACGACATCGAGGTGGTCGAGGCGCACCATCGCATGAAAAAGGACGCTCCCAGCGGAACGGCCATAAAGATGGCCGACGTGCTGGCTCGCGCCCGGGGAACCGTTCTCGACGATGTGGCCGTGTATGCCCGCAAGGGGCACATCGGTCAGCGTTCGGACACGGAGATCGGTATCCAGACCATTCGGGGTGGCGACATCGTGGGCGAGCACACGGTCTATTTCGCCGGACCGGGAGAACGGATGGAAGTTACCCATCGCGCCCACAGCAGGGACAATTTCGCGCGCGGCGCCATCAAGGCCGCCCAGTGGGTCATGGGTCGTCCCAACGGCTTTTACGACATGCAGGACGTGCTGGGGTTGCGGCCGTAGCGTCGTTCGCGTTTGGCGGCGGAGCGGTTCGGGAAGCACAATCGATTCAAGGAGCGGGAAAGATGATCAGCGTCGAAAAATCGGAGAGAATCAAGAAACTGCCTCCTTATCTTTTTAAGGAAATCGATAGGATGCGCGATGAAGTACGGTCGCGGGGAGTGGACATCATCGATTTCGGTGTCGGCGACCCGGACCTTCCCACGCCGGGGTTCGTCATCGAACGACTGTACGAGGCCGCCCGTGACCCCCGGAATCACCAGTATCCGGCGTATTCCGGCATGAAGGAGTTCAACATCACCGCCGCGCGCTGGTTTAAAAAACGCTTCGGCGTGAACATCGATCCCGCGAGCCAGGCGTGCACGCTCATCGGCAGCAAGGAAGGGTTGGCCCACATCCCCATGGCTTTCATCAATCCGGGCGACGTCGCCCTGGTGCCCAGCCCGGCCTATCCCGTATATCACACGGCCACCCTGTTCGCGGGGGGGACGTCGTATTTCATGCCGCTTCTGGAAAAGAACGGTTTTCTGCCCGATCTGGACGCCATTCCCAATGATGTCGCGGACAAGGCGAAGATGATGTTTTTGAACTACCCCAACAATCCCACCGCCGCGGTGGCCGACCTCGCTTTTTTCCGGCGGGTGGTGGAATTCGCGGAAAAGCACAACATCATCGTGGTGCACGACAACGCCTACTGCGAAATGGGTTTCGACGGTTACAATGCGCCGAGCTTCCTTCAGGTTGAGGGTGCCATGGAAGTGGGCGTCGAATTTTTGTCGCTCTCCAAGACTTATTGCATGACCGGTTGGCGCATCGGCTTTGCCGTGGGCAACGCGGACATCATCGCGGGTCTGGCCCAGGTGAAAAGCCAGATCGATTCCGGCGCCTTCAACGCCATTCAATACGCGGGCATGACCGCCCTGGACAGCGACCAGAAAACCGTGCAGGAGATGAAGGACGTTTTCGAGGAACGAAGGGACATCCTGGTGGAAGGGCTGCGGTCCATGGGCATAGAAGTGGAGAAGCCCCGCGCCACCTTCTACGTGTGGATGAAAGTCCCCAAGGGACAGACGTCGGCGAGCTTCACAAAACTGCTCCTCAACGGAGCGGGAATAGTGACCACGCCCGGAAACGGGTTCGGGGACCCCGGTGAAGGCTTTGTCCGCATGGCTCTCACCCGGGACAAGGGCCGCGTGAAGGAAGCACTGGAACGCATGAGAAAACTCGGTTTCTGATGCAACCTCGGAAGGAAAACGGTCCGGGAAGAGAGGATGAACCGATACTCTCCCGGGCCCACATCGGGATCGGTTCCAATATGGGGAAATCAGCCATTTTGTGCCGGCACGCCGTCGATCTGCTGGGCGCGGTGGGATCGGCGCGGGTGGTCGCGATGTCGTCGCTTTATCGGACGGAACCCGTGGGGGTGGAAGCGCAGGACTGGTTCGTCAACTGCGCCGTTATCGTGGAGACCGGCCTTTCGCCGCACCGATTGCTGGAGCACATGCAGCACATCGAAAACGAGATGGGGAGGGTTCGACTGCAGCGGTGGGGGCCGCGGACCATCGACCTCGACCTGCTCTTTTTCGACGACCTTATCATCGACGACCCGATGCTGAAGGTTCCTCACCCGGAATTGCACCTGCGCGGCTTCGTTCTGGCTCCACTGAAAGAGATCGATCCTCTCAAATTTCATCCGATCCTCAAGAAAACGGTACTCCAGCTCTATGATGAACTGGACGATACAAAGCAGGTGCATCCTCTGTCATGAGACTGATTATTCTCGGCGTCCTCATTTACCTGCTCTACCGACTGCTCAGGAATCTGCTGTCGGGCGCCGTTTTCCATGGTCAAAAAATTGACGAAAAGACGGCGAACGGAAGAGTCGAAGATGAAATGGTGAAGGATCCGCAGTGTGGGGTATACTATCCCAAAAAGGATATGATTCCCTTCCTGAAGGACGGAAAAATTAATTACTTTTGCAGCCAGAAGTGCAAGGACGAGTTTGAGCGGGGTTCCGGGAGCAACGGATGAGGAAACCTGCCGTTTTCAACCTCTGCGGGAATGCGTTTTGCGTCGTGTGGTATGTAACTTGCTGAAGTTCACGGTACGTAGCATTCCCCGAACGGATCAACACACGCCGCGCCGTTCCGATATGGCTTTCCACGGACAGTGTAGGGATCGCTCTCGAAAGTACGGTTGTTCCGGAGACAAACAGAGGATGAAGAAAGGCGGATCAATGGTGCGCAAAACGGGTCTTGGGATTACCTTGCTGTTCTTCTTGCTCTTTTGGGCAGGATCCGTACGGGCCGATATTTATAAGTGGGTCGACCCCAAAGGCACGCTCCACCTCACCAACGTCCCCAACCATTCCGGTTATCGCCCCTTTGCCGGTCTGGGGAAGTTCGCGGTCCAGAAGTTCGATCACCATATTCAGCGGGCGGCGGGCCGCCACGGGCTCGATCCGCGTCTCGTGAACGCCATCATCAGGGCTGAATCGGACTATCAGGCGAGTGCGGTTTCCGATAAGGGTGCGGTCGGCCTCATGCAGCTCATGCCCGAAACCGCCGCCGACATGGGGGTGGATGATCCGCTCGATCCCGAGGATAACATCGAAGGAGGCACCAGGTATCTGGCGTATCTCCTGAAGCGTTACGGGAAAATGGACCTCGCGGTGGCGGCCTACAACGCGGGGCCCAACAATGTGGACAAATATCAGGGGATTCCTCCCTTTAAGGAAACCAAGACCTTCGTGGCGAGGGTGATGCAGAACTATCAATCCGGCCAGTGAAAAAGACCTCGCGGGGGACGCGTCCGGAAGCATTTTCGTTGACAAAAGGCAGTCGTTCATGTATTAGAAAATGATTACAAGGTACGCGGGAATAGCTCAGCTGGTAGAGCGTCACGTTGCCAACGTGAATGTCGCGGGTTCAAGTCCCGTTTCCCGCTCCACGTTTTGATCCTCAAGGCAAGCCTATCGCTTGCCTTCTTTTTTTGCCGTTGTATTTTGCTATGGAAAATTACACGCTCCTCACCGACCTCTATCAGCTCACTATGATCGGGGGGTACATCGCCAAGAACAAGCAGCACCAGATGGCGGTGTTCGACCTCTTTTTCCGTGAGGTCCCCTTGAATGGGGGCTTCTGCATCATGGCGGGGCTGGAACAACTCGTCGAGTACATCCAGAACATCCACTTCAACGGCGACGACATCGATTACCTGTATTCGCTCCACACGTTCCCCGACGAATGTCTTGATTATCTGAGGCAGTTCCGCTTCACCGGGAGCATCTACGCCATTCCCGAAGGCACCCCCGTGTTCCCGCACACTCCGCTCGTGGTGGTGAAGGCCCCGCTTCCCGAAGCCCAGATGATCGAAACGGCCATGCTCAACATCATCAATTTCCAGACCCTGATCGCCACCAAGGCGGTGCGCATCTTCATGGCTTCGGAAATGGGACAGGTGGTGGAGTTCGGCGCCAGGAGGGCTCACGGGCCGGACGGTGCTCTTTCCGCTTCGCGCGCGGCGCTCATCGGCGGGTGCTCGGCCACTTCCAACGTTCTTGCCGGCAAGCGTTTCGGAACGCAGGTGATGGGCACCCACGCCCATAGCTGGATCATGAGTTTCGAGGACGAATACGAGGCGTTTTCGGCCTATGCCGACGTGTATCCATCGTCCACACTGCTTCTGGTGGACACATACAACACCCTGGAGAGCGGCGTGCCGAACGCCATCAAGGTGGGCCAGCGGCTCAAAAGGGATGGGTACCCCTTTCTGGGGGTCCGGCTGGACAGCGGGGACCTGGCGTTTCTGGCGGTGGAAACTTCCATGCGGCTGGACGAGGCCGGGCTCGACGACGCGAGGATCGTGATAAGCAACAACCTGGAAGAATCGGTTATCGAGCAGGTACACAACGACATCAGGTCCATGAGCCGCCAGAAGAAAATCGACGGGGAACGCATCATCAAAAAGCTTATTTACGGAGTCGGTACGAATCTCGTGACTTCCCACGGCTTCTCGGCGCTGGGCGGCGTTTACAAGCTGGTGGCCATCGAAAACAAGGGGCGACTGGAACCGAGGATCAAAATTTCCGAGAACGTGAGCAAGACCACCAACCCCGGATTCAAGAAACTGCTGCGTTTCTATAAAAACGGCGAGATGGACCTGGACCTGATGACCCTGGTGGATGAGGATTTCACCAAATTCAAAAGAAAAAGGGCGTACCACCAGCAGTTCCCTTTCATCAACGTGCCACTTTCCCGCATGGACAGATTCGAGGAACTCCTCGTTCCGATCTTCAAGAACGGAGAACTGGTCTACCGGCTGCCCAACATCGAGGAAATTCAAGGCCGCATGCGCGATCAGCTCGCCGCGATGCACGTCACGCACAAACGAATGACCAATCCTCACACCTACAAGGTGAGCCTGTCGAACCGGCTGTCGCAGCTGAAACAACGATTGATCCAGGAGCAGGATTTCAACCCGAAAAACGGGATTCCCATGGACCAGTCGTAAGGGAGGGGAAAGCGTCGATCTCCGCGCCGCCGATACCGTTTTTTTAGGCGAAACCCTTGCCTCAAGATGCGCGAGGTGATATAAAGACTTTTCTTATCGAAAGGTGCGGCGGCATAGCCAAGTGGTAAGGCAGCGGTCTGCAAAACCGCGATTCACCGGTTCAAATCCGGTTGCCGCCTCCAGAATATGATTTAAAAGGGGTTGGTCGATTACGGCCACCCCTTTTTTTTCTTTTGAGTTCATTCGCAGTTGGTGAAGCGATCCCGTCTCTTTCATCGTAGCATCCATTCCCCAAATCTTTCCTTAAGGGCATCAAAAACCGTCCGGGCCGTTAGCGGTGATCTACCGTCCGGACGCTCGCGCCGGGCTGCCGGGCTTGTGCTGCCGGTCAAATGGTTGCAACGGGATACCGACTCGGAAAAGAGACCGAACGACGTTTCCCCGAAGTTCCCCGGTATCGTCCTCCGTTGGCAGCCTGCCTGTTAGTAAGAACAGCTAAAAACACGGTACGGCAAGAGGAGCGCTGCCGGATAACGGGACGTGGTTTTGGTCGTCGGCCGTTGGGAGAAAGCGAAAAAAACTCGATTGACATCTCACTGATATTTTACTAACATGTCAGCTGAAATTAACTATAAATAATAATTAAATCAACTTATGTGCTATTTTTCAATGCGGGAAGTCGGTTTCGCCCACGGATGCATCCCAAACCTGGACGAAGCTCGGAAAGTGTGGGTACAAGCCCGAACATACACAGAGATCGTTGAACCACATTGGAGAAATGGAGGAGGAAGTGAAGAGCATCGCGCGCGTAATTCTTCTGGCTCTGGTCATCGGCGGCCTGACCTTCGGAATGTCCGGGGTCGGCTTTGCGGGGTACCCGGACAAACCCGTGAAGATCATCGTTCCCTACTCACCCGGCGGAGCGTCCGATACGCTCACCCGCATCATTGCCCAATACCTTGAAAAGGAAATCGGGCACCCCGTGGTCATTATCAACATCGACGGAGCCGGTGGCGCGGTCGGCTGGGCAAAGGCCAAGGATGAAAAGCCGGACGGGTACACGCTGACCTGCTACAGCCCCGCGATGGCGATTCTCGAGGCAATCAAGTCGGCTACGTTCACTCAGGAGGACTTCGATCCCATCGCCATGGTGGGCAACGTGTATCTGACCGTAACGGGCAAAGGCGGCGGGAAGTACAAGGACCTGAGAGACTATCAGGCGGCGGCCAAGGCTGCTCCCGGTAAAATTACCCTGGCCATGGGTCAGGGTACGCTGAGCCAGTTCGTGGCGGCCCAGGTGGCCGAAGCCATGGACGTCGATGTAAATCTGATCAACGCCGGCGGGGGGGCGCAAAAGCGGTCCGCGGTCCTGGGCGACCACGTGGATGCCATGGTCGAACCCACGCCCGGTATTCTTCCCATGGCGGAGGCCGGACAACTCACGGTGCTGGCGATGCTGTCCCCCAAACGTCTTCCGTTTGCTCCCAACATCCCCACGGCAAGGGAGCAGGGAGTGGAGGTCGTGGCGCCGTTCACCCAGGGGTTGCTGGCGCCCAGGAATACCCCCAAGGACAGGATCGCGGTGATCTCGGCGGCACTTAAAAGAGTCGCCGAAAACAAAGAGTTCGAAAAAGCCGCCGCCAAGGTGAGCCTCATCATCGAGTATGGGGACTCTTCCGAGTTCGCGGCCGCCATGAAGGATGCGCGCTCCACCATCCTGCGCATCGGCAAGAAACTGGGGTACTGATACTCCCTTTGAGATGCCGGCCCGTGGGCCGGCATCTGTACGAGGCTTGCCAATGAAATCCCCGGACCGCGCCGTCGGCATCGGTATTCTTGTTGCTTGTACGGTCCTCTTTGTCGATACGTACACCTTCCGTAAAACCAAGTGGGAAGCGTTGGGCATGGCCTTCTGGCCCCGCCTGTTGATCCTTCTGCTTATATGCTTTGCCGTGTACCTGGTGATCAAGGGAAACCTGGAGCCCAACAAACCGGGGGAACAGATCACCCACAAGGCGTTCATTACCGCGGTAGGTGGGTTTGCTTACGTCCTTTTACTGGAATGGATCGGTTTCCTGATCCTCACTCCGATCTTCATCTTTGTCTTTTCGATAATGATCAGCAAACGTCGTTCTCCCTGGCGCATCGTCGAGTCCCTGTCCACAGCCGTTCTGGGGACAATAATTATCTACGCAATGTTCGAGCTGGGGTTGCAGTTGCTACTTCCCGCCGGGATTTTGGAGTGAGACGGTGTCATCTCTGAGTTTTGATTGGGGAACGGTTTCCCAGGCGTTGTCGATGGTGACCGAGCCGGTTACGCTGGCGCTCATCGTCGCGGGTGTGGTGGGGGGTATCGTGATCGGCATGATCCCGGGCCTCACCGCCGCCATGGGGGTGGCTCTGCTCATCCCCTTCACTTTTACCATGCCGCCGCAGATGGGCATGAGTCTCCTGGTGGCGGTTTTCGTGGGCGGCATTTCCGGGGGCTGCATCACGGCCATACTGATTCGCATGCCCGGTACGCCTTCTTCCGTGGCCACGGTCATCGACGGCTTTCCCATGGCCCAGCAAGGGCAGGCGGGACGGGCAATCGGCAATGCCGTGGTGGCATCGTTCTTCGGTACGATCATCAGCGCCGTGATTCTGGTTTTCGCTGCCCCGCTCCTGGCCTCTTTCGCGCTGAAGTTCTTTTTCGCCGAGTACGTGGCGGTGGGGATATTCGGGTTGACGGCGGTAGCGGCCCTCACGGGCAACACGGTATCCCGCGGGCTGATAACCGCCCTGATCGGCATGCTCACCGCCACCATCGGCATTTCCGAAGTGGATGGGTTGCCGCGCTTCGATTTCGGGGTTACGGCGATGTCGGGCGGTATCAAGCTCCTGCCGGCCCTCATCGGCATATTCGCCGTTTCCCAGATCATGCACGAGGTCAGCCAGGACCAGTCCTTCGAAATACTGGACAAGTCTCCCATTCGCCGAGTGCTCCCCACCCTTGAAGACATGCGTCACAACATCGTAAACTACCTTCGTTCCGGGATTATCGGCACCATCGTCGGGGTGATTCCGGCCATGGGCGGAGGTCCCGCGGGGCTCATCGCCTATGCGCAGGCCAGGAGTTCTTCCAAGGACCCCAGCCGCTTCGGCAAGGGAGCGGTCGAAGGCGTGATCGCCTCCGAAACTGCAAACAACGCCACCATCGGCGGGGCCCTGATCATCATGTTGACCCTGGGCATCCCTGGCGATCCCGTCACCGCCATCCTCCTCGGTGGACTCATGATTCACGGACTCCAGCCCGGCCCCCAGCTCTTCATCAATAATCCGGAAGTGATCTACGCCATTTACTTCTCCGTGTTTTTCGGAAGTCTGGCCATGGTGGCGGTAATGCTCTTCGCATCGCGGCCGCTCTCCAAGGTGGTTGCGGTGCCTCGCCAGATACTTCTACCGGTCCTGTTCATTCTGGCAGCGGTGGGCACCTATGCACTCAACAACGAGGTTTTCGACGTCGGGGTGATGTGCGCATTCGGCGTGATCGGCTACATTTTCGATCGGCTGCGGTACCCGCTCCCGCCCTTCGTGCTGGGGTTGGTCCTGGGCCCCATGGTGGAAATAAACTTTCGCAAGATGTACAGCTCGTACGGTAATGCCTGGGACCTGGTAACCAGGCCCATCTCCCTGACGCTTTTGGTTTTGTCGGTTCTTTCCATTGTCTACTCGGTATGGCGTCACCGCCGCCTTACCCACGAGGCGCAAACGGATGGTAATTGAGATGGCTTCGCCGGTTTTCCCTTCACTGACGTTTCCCTGGATCGAGGCGGTCGAAGTCCCTCAACTCCGTCCGGTCCGTTTGCCGTTTCAAGAGCAACCATCCCTCCCGTTCCCGGCGTTGTCGGTGGAGGAAGCACTCGATCGGTCCCGGCGGTTGGCCGTTTTGGCCCCCGGTTCCCGTGTGGCCGTGGCGGTAGGCAGCAGGGGTATCGCCGGGCTGGTCGAAGTGGTGTCCACGGCCGTATCCTGGCTCAAGCGAAAAGGACTGAAGCCCTTCATCGTGCCGGCAATGGGCAGCCACGGAGGGGCTACGGCCCGGGGGCAGGCCGACCTGCTGGCTTCCCTCGGCGTGACCCCGGAGTCGGTGGGGGCACCGGTAGAGGCGACCATGGAAACCGTGGATTTCGGTATGACCGAATACGATATCCGATGTGTTTTCGATCGCCATGCAGCGGCTGCCGATGCCGTTTTGCTGATCAATCGGGTCAAGGCTCACACCAGCTTCGATCGGCCGGTGGAGAGTGGGCTCGTGAAAATGATTGCCGTGGGGCTGGGGAAGGCGGAGGGTGCGCGCAACGTTCATCGGTTGGGCGTAAAGGGGCTCGCGGAGGTCCTGCCGGCCCTGGCCAAAAGAGCGTTGGAACGGGCCCCCATCGCCTACGGTCTAGCACTGGTGGAAAACCAGTCCAAGGAATTAGCCAAGGTGGAGGGTGTCGAGCCGGAGGGCTTCTTCCGGGCCGAGGAGCGGCTCTTGAAGGAAGCCAAGGAATCCATGGCCCGGTTGCCGTTCGACCAACTCGACGTCCTGGTGGTGCTCCAGATGGGTAAAAACGTCTCCGGCATCGGCATGGACTACGCCGTGACCGGCCGTACCGACATACGCGGCCTGGCCAACCCCCCCCGCCCCTTCGCGAGCAAGCTCGCGGTGCTGCGGTTGACTCCCGAATCCCATGGAAATGCGATGGGTTTGGGCGTTGCGGACTTTACCACCAAGGCTTTGGTGGAATCGTTGGACTTGGTATCTCTCTATACCAACGCACTCACCGCGACGTTCGTGGAGAAAGCCAAACTTCCCCTGGTGCTGGCCACGGAAAAGGCCGCCGTGCAGGCGGCACTCGCCACCTGCTGGAGGCGGGAAGGCGAACCCGTGAGGATGGCGTTCATAAAGTCCACGCTGGATCTGGGAGTCATGTGGGTTTCGGAACCCCTGGCCGAGGAGTTGGACGTTCACCATGCGGCGGAGTCCATCGGTCCTTTTCAACCGGTTCCGTTCAATCGGAACGGCGAGGTCGGGGAGATTTTCTAAAGGCGTTTTCCTTATCGGGGAGGGCGCTCATTCAATTCGATCATTACACATGATCTGCCGGAGAAAGAACAATACATGTTATTACGCGAAGTTGCGTATGAGAGATTCAAGGAAGCGTTATTTTCGAACCGATTGGAGCCCGGTCAGTTCGTCTCTCAACGTGAACTGGCCAAAATGCTGGAAGTTCCCTTGTCCCCCATGAGGGAGGCGGTGCAACGGTTGAATGGTGCCGGGTTGGTGCGGATTATCGCCCAACGCGGGATCCACATTCTCGAGCCCACACCGCAAATGGTCAGGGAGGCTTACGAACTGCGCATCATCCTGGAGTTGGCCGCCATCAAAGTCGTTCCCTTAGCCAGGATCGAAACGGGCCTGATCGAGATAGAGGCCAAAACCCGGGAAATGATCGACAGATTGGTCGAGCCGCTGGCGTTCGATGTGGTCAAGGAAGTTCTGGACGTCGATTGGCGGCTCCACGATCTGTTGATAGAAGCCATCGGCAATCAGACGATTTCGACCGTATATCGCACCAACGCGGACAAGATTCGGGTTGCACGGTTTCGTCAGAGGTTCAGCGCCCGGCAACTGCAGCAGGCCCTCCAGGAGCACCTGCAGGTGATTGCCGCATTGCGGGAGGGAGAAGAGGCCAAGGCCAAGGGAGCAGCTCTTCTGGAACTGCATCTGAAGACGGCCCTGGAGAGAGGTTTGGGGATAAAAAGGCTGTTTTCCCAACAGATGTCGTAGCGCGGCGCGTTCCACCATTTTTTCCGAGTTTCCGGAACGTTTTGAGCATCACCGTCACCTCCGGAAAACAATAGGCCGGAATACCTTTGCGTCCAAACCCGAGCGATCGGGAACGAACATTTTCGCGACAACCATACTTTGATAGCAAAGAGGAGATTATCCCATGAAAAATCTACCGGTTATCGGGGTCACCATGGGTGAGGCGTCCGGCATCGGTCCCGAGATCCTGGTGAAAGCGCTTTCCGACGGGACCATGCGGGAGTTCTGCAGGCCCATCGCCATCGGCGACGGCAAGGTACTGCGGAAAGCCAAGGAACAGTTCGGAGCCTCCCTGGACTTCAAAACGATTCGTCACCCTTCGGAAGCCGATTGGAATACGGACAAGGTCAATCTCATCGACCTGAACGACGTCCCCCTGGAAAAGCTTGCCCCCGGCAAGCACAATGCCGTGACGGGAAGAGCAATGCTCAACTACACGGACGAACTCATCAAGTACTTCAAGGACGGCAGCATCCACGGTGGAGTCGGGGGGCCGCACAGCAAAAAGGCCGCCGAGGAGGCCGGGTATAACTTCGTGGGCTACCCCTATTACATCGCCGACATGATCGGCGAACCCGATCCGTTCATGATGCTGGTGGCGGGGAATACCCGGGTGGTCAATACGACCCTGCACGTATCGCTTCGGAAAGCCCTGGACATGATCAGCAAGGACCTTGTCCTGAAAGCGATCAAGGCCGGCGCTCAGGCGGTCGAGCTTTTCGGCGTCAAGGAGCCCAGCATCGCCGTTGCCGCCGTCAATCCCCACTCCGGTGAAGGCGGCATGTTCGGCACCGAAGAGGAGGAACACGTGACGCCCGCCATTCGCGAAGCCCAGGCCATGGGCATACACGTGGTGGGACCGGTTCCGGCCGACGCCCTGTTCTACGAGTGCAACACGCATCCCCGGTACGACGCGTACATTGCCATGTATCACGATCAGGGCCACATCCCGGTCAAGGTGCAATCCTTCCTGGACGCCTCCGCCGTGGCCATCGGCATTCCCTTCATATTCGCCACGGTAGACCATGGGTGCGCCCCGGACATTGCGTGGCAGGGGAAAGCCAACCCCGTGGTCCTGCGGGCGACAATGCAGCGCGTTTCCCTGATGGCGGCGAACAAGCACGGCCTTCGATAAACGGTAGGCACGCGGCATCCCAGTGGAAACACATCAAGCCCGGACCCGGCTGGCTCTCTTTGGAACGGCTGGGGCCGGGTAGGGACCGGGCACCATGCCCCGCCATTTCGTTTTCTCCATTCGCGTGCCGCCGCATGTCATTTCGAGCGGCAGCGAGAAATCTCGCGCCTGGATTTCTCTCTACTCTTCGCTCCGTTCGAGATGACAGACCGTGTATGCTCCCGACGCGCGTCGTCACCGCTTTCAGTGAGCGGCATCGAAGCCTGGACGTTCCTGTTTCCTCCCGCGGCATGATGTTTTCCCCCGGCTTTTCGCGCTAACCTTTTCCTACCCGAATGTTGGCCTAAATAGCACTTGACGTATTCCCCGCAAAGTTGTACTTTACCGTCTAGTCGGTATATATATTTAAACGCGGAGGAAATACTGCCATGGCACGGCCCAGTTCAAGGGAAACTATTCTGCAAGCCGCAGAAGCCATTGTGATCGAATCGGGCGCCGTGCGTATGACGCTGGACGCGGTGGCGGAGCGTTCGGGGATCAGCAAAGGCGGGCTCATGTACCACTTTTCCACCAAGGAGGCGCTGCTGCAGGCCATGATCGAGCGGATGGCCGTGCGCTTCGAGGGGCTGCGGACAAAGGCCCGGGAAGAGATGTCCGAAGAACATACGACGGAGTTGATGGTGGAGATACGCATGTTTCAGGGGTGGTCGG
This sequence comes from uncultured delta proteobacterium, assembly GCA_963826125.1. Taxonomy (GTDB): domain Bacteria; phylum Desulfobacterota; class Desulfarculia; order JACQYL01; family CAWGVV01; genus CAWGVV01. The sequence goes on from CAWGVV010000002.1 coordinate 2,293,877, forward strand.
AAGAGGATCATCGCCTGGGCGCCGCGTTGCTGGCCGTGACCGCCAACCAGCCCGAACTCGTCCGCACCATGCGCGAAGTGTTACGGGACCGTTTCTTTAACCACATCACATCCCGGGATAACTTCACCGAGACGGCGATTTTATTCTTTGCGGCATTTGGCATGCACTTTCACGATCTTATCAATCTGTCGCTGCTCGATAAAAAACAGAAGACTGAAATATACGAAAAACTTATGCGTCACGCGCGTGGCTTCAAGGACGCCGAACCAACTTGTGAACCCTGTAGGGAAATATGCGGAAATTAGTGGAGTTTTTGCCATGAATTGTCGACTAGGAAATGAGGCGAAAGGGTTTGCCGGGGTAAGAGCGATGCTGCTGATCGTCGGCGTATTCTTAACTTCCATTCTGGTAGTTTACGTGGTTCGGAACGGCTTCCCGCTGGACTGGGACCAGCAGTTCCTATTCAAAGCCATCGTGGTGAGGTTTTTACAATGAGTAGAGTAATGGAAAACGGAACAAATGGGTTTGCCGGAATAAAAACGCTGCTGACACTGGGCGGAGTGGTGTTGGCGCTCATTGCGGTTTTTTACGTGGTTCGTTACGAAGTTCCTCAAGCCAACGGGAACTCCACGGGCGGTTCTCACGGCGCACCGTCCATGCCCGAAGTGGCGGCGGTGGAGATTCAGCCGAAACAGGTGACGCTGACCACGGAATTGCCGGGGCGCACGAGTTCGTATCTCATGGCGGAAGTACGGCCCCAGGTGAGCGGCCTCATCCAGAAGCGCTTGTTCACGGAAGGTTCCGACATACGGGCCGGACAGGTGCTGTATCAGATCGATCCCGCACCCTTTCAGGCGGCGGTCGATAACGCCAAGGCCAATCTGCTCGGCGCGCAGAAAGGCGCCGGACAGGCGCGCGCCTCTATGGAAGCGGGTTTGGCCGGCGTCGAGCAGCAAAAGGCTGTTCTGGACCTGGCCCTCACCAACAAGAAGCGCATCGAAAATCTGGTCAAGGGTGGGGCTGTCTCCATTCGTGAGCGCGACCAGGCGGTGTCCGACGCCGAAGTCGCCCAGGCAACCCTCCGGTCCGCCGAAGCTCAGGTGAAAGCGGAACGGGAGGCGATACAGGTGGCCGACGCGGCCATACGGCAGGCCGAAGCAGCTCTCGAAACGGTCCGCATCAATCTGGGGTACACCAGCATCACCGCTCCCATCTCCGGCCGCATCGGGAGATCCAACGTGACGGTGGGCGCGCTGGTGACGGCTCATCAGACCGTGGCGTTGGCCACTATTCAACAGATGGACCCGCTCTACGTCGACGTGCCCCAATCCACCACCGACATGCTGCGTCTGCGTCGGCGCCTGGAAGGTGGGGAAATCAATCAGAAGGGAAAGAACCAGAACGTGGTGCGTCTCATGCTGGAGGACGGTACGGAGTATCCGTTGGAAGGCAAGCTGCAGTTTCGCGACGTCACGGTGGACCAGTCGACGGGTTCCGTCGTTCTGAGAGTGCTTTTTCCGAATCCGGACGGGATTCTCCTTCCGGGTATGTTCGTCCGGGCGGTAATCATGGAAGGCGTCAACGAAAAGGCGATACTCGTTCCGCAGCAGGCGGTATCCCGCGACCCCAAGGGAAACCCCCTGACGCTGGTGGTCGATGGAGCCGGCAAGGTTGAGCAGCGCATGCTCCAACTGGATCGCGCCGTCGGAGATCAGTGGCTCGTCGGTTCCGGCCTCACCCCCGGCGAACGCGTGATCGTCGAGGGCAGCCAGAGGGCGCGTCCGGGCTCCACCGTAAAAGTGGTGGCGTTCGTCGAGACGGATGCACGGCATGCGGGTCCCGACGAAAAAGTCCCACCCGTAAAAGCAAAGAATTAGCGGAGGCGCCACATGATCTCGCGGTTCTTTCTGGCGCGCCCCGTTTTCGCCTGGGTTATCGCCATCGTCATGATGTTGCTCGGGGTATTGGCTATCATCACCCTCCCCATTTCCCAATATCCTCCCATCGCGCCGCCCTCGATCGCCATCAGCGCGTTCTATCCGGGGGCATCGGCGGAAACGGTGGAAAACACGGTGGTGCAGATCATCGAGCAGAAGATGACCGGCTTCGACAAGTTGCTCTACCTGTCGGCTACAAGCGACTCGTCCGGCTCCGGACGAATCGAACTCACCTTTGCTCCGGGAACCGATCCGGACCTCGCCTGGGCCCAGGTTCAAAATAAGCTCCAGCTTGCCACGGCGAGCCTGCCCGACGTCGTCCAGCGACAAGGGGTCAAGGTCAGCAAATCCACCCGCAACTACCTCCTCCTCGTCGGCCTGTATTCGAAGGACGGCAGCATGGATTCGTTCGACTTGGCGGACTACGCGCAATCCAACATCGAAAAGATCCTTTCGCGGGTGCCGGGCGTGGGCGAGGTGGAGATTTTCGGCGCCCAGTACGCCATGCGCATCTGGCTGAACATGGACAAACTGACCGATTACCAGATGACGGTTCAGGACGTCATCACCGCGCTGAGTTCCTACAACGTGCAGGTTTCCGCCGGCCAGTTCGGCGGAGCGCCGTCCGAAAAGGGGCAGCGGCTGAACGCCTCCATTACGGTGCAGGACCTGCTGCGCACTCCGGAGGAATTCGGCGCCGTTCCGCTGCGCGTCAATCCGGACGGCTCCATCGTGCGCGTGAGGGACGTGGCCCGAACGGAGCTGGCCACCGAACGCTATGAAACGCAGTCGTTCTACAACGGCAAGCCGGCGGGCGTGCTGGCCATACGCCAGGCGGCGGGCGCAAACGCGCTCGCTACCGCGGACGCCATCAAAGCCAAGATGAAGGAGCTGTCCCGATATTTTCCGTCCGGGATGGGCGTCATCTACCCCTACGACACCACACCCTTCGTGAGAGTAGCCATGGAGGAGGTCGTCAAGACGCTGTTCGAAGCAATCATCCTGGTGTTTCTGGTGATGTATCTTTTCATGGGGAACATGCGGGCCACGCTGATTCCGACCATTGCCGTACCGGTAGTAATTCTGGGCACCTTCGCGACGCTGGGGTTGTTCGGGTTTTCCATCAACATGCTGACCATGTTCGCCATGGTGCTCGCCATCGGCCTACTGGTGGACGACGCCATCGTGGTGGTGGAGAACGTGGAAAGGCTCATGAGCGAGGAGGGGCTGTCGCCCCGGGAAGCCACCGCCAAATCCATGGACCAGATTACCAGCGCGCTCGTCGGCATCGGCCTGGTGCTCTCGGCGGTGTTCGGTCCCATGGCGTTCTTCAGCGGTTCGACCGGCGTCATTTACCGTCAGTTCTCCATAACGATCATCTCAGCCATGATGCTGTCCGTGCTGGTGGCGTTGATCCTGACGCCGGTCCTTTGCGCGTCGCTCCTCAAACCGGTGCCCAAGGGGCACGTGTCGGCGGACCGTGCCGTTTTCTTTCTCCGTCCGTTTTTCCGATGGTTCGACCGCGTCTTTAATCGGTGCAGGGAGCTGTATCTGAAGGTGGTCGGCCACGCTCTTTCGAGGAAACTGCGCTACATGCTGGCCTTCCTGGTAATCGTGGCGGCCATGGCCTTCCTGTTTCAGCGGATGCCGACCGCCTATCTCCCCGATGAGGACCAGGGCCTCGCCATGATCCAGGCCACGCTGCCGGCGGGGTCCACCCTCGAGCAGACCTCCGGCGTCATGGAGCAGGTCCAGCGCTACTTCCAGGACCATGAAAAGGAGACCGTGGAATCCTGCATGACCATCGTGGGAAACAGCTTCTCCGGGGTTTCCCAGAACAGCGGGATGGCGTTCCTCCACCTCAAGGACTGGGACATTCGCAACCGGCCCGACCTGCGGGTGGGCGCGCTGGTGGGGCGCGCCATGGCGCATTTCGCCAAAATCCGCAACGCACAGGTGTTCGCCTTCGCGCCGCCGGCCGTCGTGGAACTGGGCCGCTCCGGCGGATTCGATTTTCAACTGCAGGACCGGAGCGGGTTGGGACACGAGGAATTGATGAAGGCGCGCGGGCAGTTGCTGGACCTGTCTGCCCATGACCCGCGACTGATCCGGGTTCGTCCCAACGGGCTGGACGACGTGTCCCAGTACATGGTGGACGTGGACTGGGAAAAGTCCGGGGCCCTGGGGGTTTCCGTCGATAATATCCATAATGCCATTTCGGCGAGTTTCGGGAGCGCCTATGTGAACGACTTCATTCAGGGAGGACGCGTCAAGCGGGTATATGTGCAGGCCGATGCCCCGTACCGCATGCTACCCGACGACCTGAAGAAGCTGTATGTGAACAACAGCTCCGGAAAGATGGTTCCGTTTTCGTCCTTTGCATCGGGCCACTGGACATACGGACCCCAATTGCTGGAGCGGTTCAACGCCTTTCCATCCATCAACCTCCTGGGCGAACCGGCTCCGGGCAGGAGTTCGGGCGAAGCCATGCAGGCCATGGAAGAGCTGGTTTCGAAGCTGCCCCGGGGATTCGGCTTCGACTGGAATGGTATCTCCTATCAGGAAAGGATGGCCGGCTCCCAGACCGGCATGCTGTACGCTCTTTCCGTGCTGGTGATCTTCCTGTGCCTGGCGGCGCTCTACGAGAGCTGGCCCATCCCCATCTCCATCCTGCTGGCGCTGCCTCTGGGCGCCATCGGCGGCGTACTCGCCACGACGTTTCGGGGACTCCCCAACAACATCTACTTCCAGATCGGCCTTTTGACCACCCTGGGCCTCACCACGAAAAACGCCATCCTCATTGTCCAGTTCGCCAAGACGAGGGTGGAAGAGGGCATGGGGCTGATCGAGGCAACGCTGGAAGGAGCAAAACTGAGGTTGCGCCCCATCGTCATGACGTCGTTGGCGTTCGGGTTCGGCGTTCTACCGCTCGCTCTGGCCACCGGCGCCGGTGCCGGAGCGCAAAAAGCCATCGGAACGGGTATCGTAGGCGGTGTGGTGACTTCCACGTTCCTGGTGACGGTGTTCGCTCCGCTGTTTTACGTGCTGATCGAAAAAACGTTTGGGAGGCACCGCAACGTTCAAACCGACAAAAGTCCCGGTCCGGAACCCTCCGGTGATCGATAAAGCGGCGACTCGTTTCTCCCCCCTCCACCGGGTCCGGGCCGGGAATCGATCAGTGCTTCGGTCTTGTTCGGACCCGGCGTAAGACCCCCGGTTCAACACAGCGGGCGTCAGTCCCGGTGTGTTTCGGGAAACGGAAAGGGTCCGCGCTTCGCGGACCCTTTCCGTTTCCCTTTGTCCCTCCGAAGCAGCAGCATTCACATTTTAGTGGGGATCAGCGGCAATATTTCTCTGGCGATGCTGGACGTCCAGCAGGGAAATCCTGTATACAAGAGCTATTGAAAAACATTATTTTTCTCTCCAATGAAAGAGAAAATTCTTCCCGAAATCCTCTATGAACCAGGAAAAAGGAGGGCGACCCGCACCATGGAGAAGATTCTGATCACCGGGGGGGCCGGAAACCTCGGACGCGCCGTGGCCGCTCGGGCCGCCCGCAGAGGGTATGGCGTACGAATATTCGATCTTCCCGGGCTGGACTATGCGTTCGCCCAAGGCCTCCCCGCCTGCGAGGTGCTGACCGGCGACATCCGCGATGCCGAACGGGTGCGTGCCGCATGCGACGGGGTCCGCCACGTCGCTCACCTGGCGGCCGTCATGCCGCCCGCCAGCGAGGGAGACCGCGACCTCGCCCGGAGCATCAACGTGGAGGGGACCCGCACCCTCCTCCGGTCCATGCAATCGGGAACCCTGCTGGTATTCGCTTCTTCAGTGGCGACCTACGGCTTTCCAGGTATGGAAGTGGTGGAAGTGACCCATCCGCAGACGCCCATCGATTACTACGGGGAAACCAAGCTGCAAAACGAACGGGATATCGTCGCCTCAGGGATCGACCACGTTTTCCTCCGCATTTCGGGCATTTCGGTACCCGCCCTCCAGGAAATTCCCCGTCCCTGGTTTTTTCAACAAGATCAAAAGCTGGAATTCGTGCACCTCGAAGACGCGGCGGAAGCAGTGGTCAATTGCATCGGAAATCCGTCCGTGCGGGGCCGTATCCTGCACGTTGCCGGAGGAAACGGCTGGCGCATGACGGGCGGGGAGTATTCCCGGGCCATGTGCGAGGTATTCGATCTTCCGCCGGAACGCGCCCATTTCAGGGAGGAACCGGGGTGGACCGGGTGGTACGAAACCGCCGATTCCCAGACGCTTCTCGCCTATCAGAACCATTCGTACGAACAGTTCCTGGAAGAATTGCGCCGCTTGTACCTCGATGCGACCGCGTGAGATCGTGTCGTTTCCGGTACGTTGTTTCGGGCTACCGCAGGCCGGAGAAAGGAGAACGCTCTTATGAGAATCGAAGAACTGATGGCCATGAAACGCGTCGTGGAGGAAAAGAACCTCTGGAGGCATCGGCCGGAAAACCGATACATGGAGGACGGAAAAGCCTTGGTTTCCATCGTTTCCGCCAACGACCGGGACCTCAAGACGGCGGTGCGCAATAGTGTCGACCTCATCGGTGGCGTGAGGAAATCCCTGAATCCTCAGGACAAGGTGCTGCTCAAGGCGAACTACAACAGCGACGACCCCTTCCCGGCATCCACCGACCCCACGTTTCTGACGGCGGTGGTCGAAGTACTGCGGGAAGAGGGCATCGACGATCTCACCCTGGGCGAACGTTCCGGCTGGCCCTGGATGCCCACCGCCAAGGTCATGAAAGAGATGGGGGTGTTCGAAACGGCCAGGAGTCTCGACCTAAAGGTGCTCGACTTCGACAGCGGGCCGTGGATGGACGTGGAAATGGACGGGCGGGCCAAATGGTGGAAACACGCTGCTTACCATTCGTCCCTCAAAGAGTTCGACAAAATCGTGTTTCTCCCGTGCTGCAAACACCATTTTCTGGCCCGCTTCACCATGAGCCTCAAGCTGGTGGTGGGGCTCACCCATCCGCTCGACATGATGTACCTCCACGCCGACTACCGGTTCGGCAAAAAAGAGGAACCCATGGAGGAGAAGGTGGTCGAGCTGTGCCTCCCCGTGGGGCCGGACCTGATCATTGTGGATTCACGCAAATCGTTCGTAACGGACGGCCCGGCTTCAGGCGAGATCGTGGAGCCGAATCTGATCCTGGCCTCCGGCGACCGGATCGCCATCGACGTGGAGGGCGTCAAGATTCTGCAGTCCTACCCCCGCCTCAACCGTTTGCAGATGCCCGTCTGGGAACTTCCCATCATCAAAGGCGCGGTTGAATTCGGCCTCGGCGCTTCCGACGAGGCTTCCTACAAAGTGGTGACCGGATGAACGCGGAAGGAAAAACGATGAAACAGAATGTGTTGGATGAAATACTGGCCAACGCCGGGAGTATCGAAGGCAAGGCCGAAGGCGATGACGCAAAGGAATTGGTCCTGCTCGTCAAGGACCTGGAAGAAGCCCAATTCACCATTTTCGTCAAAACAGCGGAAGCAAAACCGTTTCTCGACCGTTGTCTTGAAACCTCACGAAGTCTGAAGCAGGCCGTCGAAGGGAAGGGGGGGTGGAGCCCCGAGGCGGGTGAAGCATTTTCCTCCTTCGAACGAGCGGTATCCAAACTCCGCAACACCATTCTGGTCAGAACCCAACGGGCAACCTGAACGCTCCGTTTTCCGCCGTGGAGGAAATCCCGGCATAAAAGAAGGTTTGGTACTTGATTCCCTTGCGTCGGGTACTGTATACATTGTCCATTCACGTCAACAGAAAACCGTGAATCGATCCCCGCGAACAAGACACGCTGCAATCACGGCAAAGGCTGGGCTCCGTTCGACGGAGCAGTACTTCATGCAGGAATTCCCGCCGATACTGCCGGATGGATTCATTGCAACGTGTGCGTTCGACAGGCGGGCAAACAGCGGCGGATAACCATCAGTGATGCGCCGACGCTTCTTTCCACGACATTGAATAATTATTGCCCTTTTTAATATTTTTCCGTTATGGCAAATAAGTCGAACATCTCCAATAAGAGACGGATAAAAGAACTTCGCAGAACGATAGATGCGTGCCGAGGGAAGGAAGACTTATGATGTTAACGTTTCGCCAAGGAGGACTGCCATGAGGAAGACTGGGATTTTTCTGACGATTGCATTGGTTGTACTCTGCCTTGTGACGACGCCGGCCGTGGCCAAGGAAAAGCTGAAGATAGGCCTGCTCAATTCGCTGACCGGAGCCTTTGCGCTCGCCGGCGCGGAAGCCGGATACCGGGGATGCCTCATCGCCATCGACATGTGGAACGAGAAGGGCGGCGTCGGCGGCAAGTACGAACTCGAACCCGTCAGTTCCGATGCCCAGTCGAGCCCGGACGTCGCCATCCGGGAGGCCGAACGGTTGATCAAGGTCGAGAAGGTGCCCATCATCCTGGGTATCTATTCCAGCTCCATCGCCGTGCCGCTGGCCCCGATCTGCGATGAGAACAAGACCATCCTGTGGGTTACCATCGCCATCTCGGACAAAGTGGTTCAGGGTCGTCATCTGCACTACGTATTCCGTCCCGAACCCATGGGGTCTCAGTGGGGCAATAGCTCCGTGCTGATGCTGAACGACGAATACAAGAGATTTGGGGTCGCCTCCGCCAAGGACCTGAAGGTGGCGGTCATCTATGAAGACGGTCCGTACGGAACGAGCGTTCAGGCCGCCAACATGGCCAAGGCCAAGGAACTCGGACTGAAGGTGGTCCTCAACGAGGGGTACAACCACAAAGCCAACGATCTGAGTTCGCTCATTCTGAAACTCAAGGCGGCAAAGCCGGACGCCATCCTTCACACCGGATACTATCCGGACATCGTGCTCTTCATCCGCCAGGCAAGGGAACTGGGTCTGAAGACCAAGGCTATCATCGGCCACGGCGCCGGATATGCCGACTTCATGAACCTGCAGAAACAGTTGGGCAAGGAACTCACCCAGTACCTGTACGACATCGACCCCGCTCCGGCCCAGAATCTGGACCCGAAGAAGCTGGACCCGGCCATGGAGCCCCTTATCCAGGACTTTTTGAAGCGCTACAAGGAAAAGTACAACCAGGACGTTCCGCCCGCCCATGCCACCATGGGGTTCGGCCATGCCTACATGCTGCTGAAGACCCTGGACTATACGGTCCAGAAGTACGGGGAGCCCACACCGGATAACATCCGCAAGGCCGCCCTGGAGATGGACATTCCCGAAGGCGCCTCGCCCAGCGGCTACGGCATGAAATTCGCTCCGCCCGAGGACGAATATTCGGGACAGAATACCAAGTCCTACCCCGTGGTGATGCAGTGGTTCGACGAGAAGGCGCACATCGTGTGGCCCAAGGCCCTGGAGACCATGGAACCGAAAATCCCCATGCCGGCCGACAATCCTCTGGCCGCCAAGTAGACGAAGAACGGAAGGGAACGTGCGGGGGCCGTCACTCTCCGCACGTTCCCCGAATGCAACCGAAGATTTCTTTCCATGCGGGCGGGTGACGTTCGTTCCGTCCGACGGGCAGGGCTGACCAGATGCTCGATGTCATCAACGTACGAAAGTCTTTTGGACACTTCCAGGCGTTGTCGGAGGTCACGTTCAGCGTCACGGAGGGGATGTTCCTCGGCCTCATCGGACCCAACGGTTCCGGGAAAACCACGCTGTTCAACGTGCTGTCGGGTGTGTACACCGCCACGCACGGGAAAATCGTCTTTCAGGGCAACGACGTGACCAAATGGACTCCGGACCGCATCTGCCACGCGGGCATCGCCCGTACGTTTCAGATTCCCCGGCCCATCAACGAAATGACCGTCACCGAGAATGTAATGGTGGGGGTCCTCTTCGGCAAGGACGACGTGCGTGTGCCGGAGAGAGAAGCCCGGCGCAAGGCCGTGGAGCTGATCGACTTCGTCGGACTGAAGGTCGATCCCGAGACGCTGCCCGACAAGCTAACCGCCGGAAACCTGCGGCGTCTGGAGCTGGCCCGTGCCCTTGCCACCCGCCCCAGGCTTCTTCTTGCCGACGAGGTCATGAGCGGACTGAACCAGGGGGAGATCGCCGAGACTTCCGCTGTGCTCAGGAAAATCCACGCCGAACTCGGCATCACCATCATCTGGGTGGAGCACATCATGAACGCGGTCATGAACTTGGTGGAGCGGCTTGTCGTGCTGGAGCACGGGGAACTCATCGCCGAAGGCACGCCCCGGGAAATTGCATCCAACCAGCGCGTGATCGAGGCATACCTGGGCACGGAGGATACCTAGACGGATGTTGAAAACTTTCGTTTCGCCTTCCAATCCGTTATTTCGGCGAAAGCCTGAATCCAGTATTACCGGGAGCCTCTGGACCCCGGCTTCCGCCGGGGTGACGATCGGGAAGACGTTTTCAGCAAACGGTTGTACGTGGCGCATCGCGGCTCCCTCCGGGAAGGATGAGCATGCTTGAGGTGAAATCCATCAACGTCTTCTACGGCGGGTTTCAGGCGCTGTTCGACGTTCATCTGAACGTGAGCGAAAAGGAATCCGTCATCACTGTGGGGCCGAACGGAGCCGGCAAGACCACCCTGCTGGAAACCATTTCCGGGCTCCAGCATCCGAAATCGGGGAGCATCGTATTCCGGGGCGAACACATTGAAAAATCCTCCGCCCATAGGATCGTGGACATGGGGCTTTCCCTCGTGCCCGAAGGCGCGCGCATTTTTCCCCAGCTCACCGTCCTCGAAAACCTGAGAATCGGTTCCTTCGTCAAACGATCCCGCAACGGGAGAGACAAGAATCTCAAAGAGATCTACGACCTTTTCCCCCGCCTGGAGGAAAGAAAAAATCAACTCGGCGATACCCTGAGCGGCGGGGAGCGGCAGATGTTGGCCGTGGCCCGCTCCCTCATGTCCGAACCGAAAATGATCATGCTGGACGAGCCCTCATCGGGGCTGGCTCCCATGATCGTGTCCATGCTGCTGAAGTTCATCAATCAGATACGGCAGCGGGGATATTCCATCCTCATGGTGGAACAGAACGTCCGGAAAGCGTTGCAGCTCTGCGACCGCGCGTACCTGCTCGAATCCGGAAGCGTGAAAATGGAAGGGGACCGGGAGACGTTTTCCCGGGAGGAATACATCAGGCAGGCCTACATCGGGATTTAAAATTATGTCGCTTCTTCTCCTCAATGCGCTCGTCAACGGCATCCTGATGGGAGGGGTTCTGGCCCTTCTGGTATTCGGAATGAATCTCATCTTCGGGGTGGTCAAAATCATTCACATGGCGTACGGCCAGTGCGTAATGCTGGGAATGTATGTCATCTACTCGCTCACCGTGTGGTACCACATTCCATTTCTACTCTCCTGCGTCATAGCCGTCCCGGTGATGGCCGTGTGGGGCGCGCTCATTTACCTCCTGGTGGTTACGCCGCTGCTCAAAACCAATCGGCTGAACCAGTTGCTGGCCCTGGCTGGGCTCATCATCGTATTCGAGAACCTTGCCCACGTCATCTGGGGCGCGGACCTGCGGGGAATCCAGATTCAGATGCCTATCCTCAGTTTCGGCGACGTCTACCTGCGTGTGTCGAACCTGGTGGCCTTCTTCGGAGCACTCGTCATCCTGGGCGGGCTCTACTTCTTTCTCCATCGCACCTACATCGGGCTGGCCATTCGAGCCACCGCGCAGGACATAACCTGCTCCCGTCTCATGGGCGTCAACCCGCCCGCCATCTTCCTCATCACCATGGGGGTGGGCGGAGCACTGACCGGAGTGATCGCCGCCTTCTTCTCCCCCATCTATTCGGTGCATCCACAGTTCGGAGGGGGCTTTACCATGATGGCTTTCATCATCGTGGTGCTCGGAGGCATGGGGAACCTGTTCGGAGGATTCATCGGAGCGTTCATCATCGGGGTGGTGACGTCCGTTGCCGCGGTGCTCACGACGACCGAGGTGGCCCAGATCATCGCGCTGGCCATGTTCATCGCGGTGGTCCTGGTGAGGCCTCAGGGGCTGTTCGGCATCAGGCAGAGCAGGTAGAGGGGGACGACCTTGAGATACGCGATTCCGGTCATTGTTTTGTTGGCGGCGATACTGTTCCCGTTCGTTTACCAATCCGACTACATTCTCCACATCATTACGCTCATTTTCATCTGGTCGTTCATTGCCACGGCGTGGTCCTACATGGGACGCTTCGGCATCGTGTCGCTGGGCCACGGAGCGTTCCTCGGCCTGGGATCGTACACGGCGGGGCTCCTGTTCAACTACTCGGGCCTCTCTCCCTGGATCGGAATGATCCTGGGCGGGCTCCTTGCGGTGGCGCTGGCCGTGGTGATAGGATATGGGTGCTTTCGTTTCGGGGTGATCGGCGATTATTTCGCCCTGCTTACCCTGGCCTTGGGCGAGATCGTCGCCCTGCTGCTGGTCGCGTTTCGCGACTATACCGGGGGATCGTTGGGGTTCACGCTGAACCGGGTGCACGGCACTTCTTTCTGGCTTTTGCAATTTGACCACAAAGTGTATTTCTACTACATTGCACTGGGCTTCCTGGTACTCGCCATGCTGCTGTGGAAATGGATTGATCGGACAAAGATGCAGAAGGCGCTCCGGGCAATCGGCGAAGACGAAATCGCGGCATCCACGCTGGGAATTCGTATTGTCCGATACAAGATGTACATCACCATGATCAGCGCGTTCGTTACCGCAGTGGGAGGTGTGCTTTACGCTCAATACATCACCTACCTCAACCCCCATACCCTTGCCGGATCGGCGCCGTCGCTGGACATCGCCTTCAAAGCCATTCTCGGCGGCATGTTCAGCCTGTGGGGGCCCACCATCGGCACGGCGCTCATCGTGGCGCTCGACGAGTACATACGTGTGGCGTATGGGACCACGTTTGTCGGAGTATCCCAGATTTTATACGGCGTCGCACTCGTCAGTCTCATCATTTTCCTGCCCAAGGGGATCGTGGGAAGCTTGGGAGAACTCTTTCGGAGGCGCAAATCCCCCTCGCGCTAGCGCCGCCGCCGCCGGAACCCTCGTGAGAGATTCGGTTCAACACCTGCAACGGTTCCGAACAAGGAGGAATTTTCATGCCTGAACTGATAAAAGGAATGCCCCAGAACTTTTTCTCGCCCAACAAGATCATGTTCGGTATGGGTCTCGCGGAAACGGTTGCGGGAGAAGTGGCGGCTCTTGGCGGAACCAAGGTCCTTATCGTGACGGACCCGGGGGTATTGAAGGCGGGTATTGAAGCTCCGGTGGTCAAGTCGCTGGAATCGGCCAAAATCCCCTATGCGATTTTTGACGGAGTGGAACCGGAACCTCCCGCCGAATCGGTGGATAACGGCGCCGCGAAATTCCGGTCGGAGCAGTGCGACCTGGTTGTGGGCATCGGGGGCGGCAGTTCCCTGGACGTGGCCAAGGGCGTGTCCGTCATGGCCGCCAACGAGGGCAGCGTCCTCGACGTTACCGGGGTCGACCTGGTGAAAAAACGGGGGGCGCCGAAGATCCTCATTCCCACCACGGCCGGAACGGGGAGCGAAGTGACGCGCGTGTTCGTCATTACGGACAAGAGCACCAACACCAAAAAGGTGGTGTACAGCCTCTTCTGCCTGTCCGAAACCGCCATCGTGGACCCCATGCTCACGCTGTCCATGCCGCCCAAAGTCACGGCGGATACCGGCATGGATGCGCTGGTGCACGCCATCGAAACCTATGTGGCGAGAAGCGCCACGGCCTTTTCCGACATCCTCGCCGAAAAGGCCATTCAGCTCATTGCACGGAACCTTCCCATCGCCTGGGCCAAAGGGTCGAACATCGAGGCGCGGTACAATATGTCCCTCGCCGCCCTGTTGGCGGGCATGGCGTTCGCCAGCGGCGGACTGGGGGCGGTGCACGCGCTTTCCTATCCCCTGGGCACCGAATACCACATGCCCCACGGCCGTTCCAACGCCATCATGCTGCCGCACATCATGAGGTACAATCTGTGCGGCAATCCTCAGCGATACGCCAAAATCGCCGAGCTGATGGGCAGGGACGTTTTCGGCCTGGCTTCCATGGAAGCCGCCACGCTTTCCGTGGACGCGGTGCTCGAACTGCTGCAGATCATGCAGGTGCCGCATAACCTGAGGGATTACGGCATATCGAACAAGGACATCCCCAAACTGGCGGAAGCGGGCATGCTCCAGTCGCGTCTGTTCGTGCCCAACCCCAGGGACATCTCCCGTGAGGACGCGGAAACGATTTACGAAGAGGCGTATTGATGCCGGGAAACACTCCGCTTTTTTCGCTTGACGGGAAAGTCTGCCTGGTGACCGGGGGAGGCCGCGGGATCGGCAACGGCATTGCCCGGGCGTTCGCCGCCGCGGGCGCCGACGTGGTACTGACCGGGAGGACCGAAGCCGAAATAAAAGCCGCGGCCGACGACATCGCCCGGGAGACCGGGCGGAAGTGTCTGGCCGTAAAGGCCGACCTGATCGACCCAGGGGCCGCCGAAGTCGTGGTGGCGCGCACGCTGGAAACGTTCGCGGGCATCGACGTCCTGGTGAACAACGCGGGCATGAACATCCGCAAGCCGTTTCTGGAGATGACGCCGGACGACTACGACCGGGTGATGGCGCTCAACGCCCGGGCCGTTTTCTTCTTCACCCAGGCGGTGGTCCGCCGCATGATCGAACGGGGGAACGGCGGCAAAATCATCAACATCGCCTCGCTTTCCAGCATTATGGGGATTCAGAACATCTCGGTCTACGGAATGACCAAGGGAGCCGTGCAGGCGTTCACCAAGTCCATGGCCGTGGAACTCGCGCCCCACGACATCTGTGTCAACGCCATCGGCCCCGGCTACATCCGGACGAAGCTGACGGAAGCCGTGTTCGAAGATCCCCAGCGGTACGAATGGATGCTGTCGCGCATCCCCCAGAAGCGGCACGGAGTACCCGACGACATCGGCGGAGCGGCCGTGTTCCTGGCTTCTCCCGCGTCGGATTACGTTACCGGCATCGTCCTCTATGTGGACGGGGGATGGACTTCGGCCTGATGGCCGTCCGTCTCGGAATCGTAAACACGGCTTCGTTCGTCTCCCGGCATCGGGCGGCGACTGGAGCCGTGTTTGTTTTTTCGTTCGTGGCGGGCGAAGGATGAGAAATGGTGACGGAGGGGGAAATGCACCGGGGAGCCCCCTTTTCGGGAAAAGGCGGTTCCCCGGACCCCTCCGGGAAAAGCCTGAACTTTTCCTCCCCCTTTGGGAGAGCCCGTTTCGATAGTTGTTCCATACGATGCCGGGAAACGGCACAGCCGGAGGCGGCTGTATCCCACAGTCTGATCGTTCCACACGGCAATAATCGGTGGAGCACAGGCGCCTCGCCTGTCCGTCGAGAAGACCAACGGGCCGGTTTACGGTAACGGCCCGAGCCTTCCCTTAATCTCCCATTGAGAGAGTCGCTATTATGAGATGCAAAGACAAAATCGCCATCGTAACGGGCGGAGGGAGCGGCATCGGCAGGGCCATTGCCTTGGCGCTGGCCGGTGAAGGGGCCGTAGTCAACGTCTGGGACGTCAACGAAGAGGGAATGAAGGAATGCGTCGCCGCCATCGGGGACACATCCGGCGAACCGTTTTACGACCGTGTGGACGTTTCCGACGGGGAACAGGTGAAAAAGGCGGCAGGGGGGGTATTGCATCGTCACGGGCATATCGATATCCTTGTGAATAACGCCGGGATATGCGTCGCCACTCCCATCGACTCGATTTCGGTGGAGGAATGGGACCGGGTGATGGCCGTGAACCTCAGAGGCACCTTCCTCTGTTCGCAGGCGGTCATGGGTACCATGAAGGAGCAGCGGAGCGGGAAGATCATCAATTTCGGCTCGATTGCGGGAAAGGTGGGCGGAATCGTCGCGGGCGCGCACTATTCCGCCTCCAAAGCAGCCATCATGTGTTTCACCAAATCCCTGGCCAGGGAACTGGCGCCTTACGGGGTGAACGTCAACGGGGTCGCGCCCGGAGTGGTGGCGACCGACATGTCCCGCATGCTTTCCGGGGGCGATTATTCGGGGTACCTCTCGGCCATCCCCCTGGGGCGCATCGGCACACCCGAGGAGACGGCCCGGGTGGTGGTGTTCCTGGCCTCGGATGATGCGGGCTATCTGGCGGGTGAAATCATTGACGTCAACGGCGGGCAGCTCATGGATTGACCCGCTCCGGTAATGTCCTCTTTACATTTACAGTGTCTGGAACGAGAGTATGAAAGCGCTCAGAAAATTGGAAAACGGTGCGGGGAACGTAAAGATCGTGGAGGTGCCGAACCCGGTTCCCCGAAAAGGCGAGGTCCTCCTGAAGGTGGAACGGGCCGGTATCTGCGGAACCGACCTGCACATCCTGCACGGCCATTTCGCCAAGGCGCAGCCGCCGGTCACCCTGGGGCACGAATTCGCGGGCACCGTGGCCGAATTGGGTCCCGGAGTAACGGCATGGCGCCCGGGCGACCGCGTGACCGTGGAGAGCGAAAGCTACTCCTGCGGAAAATGCCGGTACTGCGAATCCGGACAAACCAACCTGTGCCCCGATCGGCTGGCCTTCGGCTACGGCGTGGACGGCGGGTTCGCCGAATTCGTGGCAGTACGGGACACGGCGCTCCACCGCTTGCCCGATCACGTGAGCTTTCGCGAGGCCGCGCTGAGCGAGCCCCTGGCAGTGGCCGTACACGCGGTGACGGAATGTGCGACCGTCAAGCCCGGTCAGACGGTGCTCGTTGCCGGGCCCGGCCCCATCGGCCTCACCGTGTTGCAGGTGGCCAGAGCCGAGGGTGCGGTGGTCGTCATCAGCGGCACGGATAAGGATGAAGCCAGGCTGGAAACCGCCACCAGAATGGGCGGGCATTCCGTTCGGGTGGACATGAGGAGCCTGCCGGATTCCCTCAGGGAGCTGACCGCGGGAGAAGGGGTGGACCTGGCGTTCGAATGTTCGGGATCGTCCGCCGGCCTCAACGATTGCCTGGAATGCGTGAGCCGCAAAGGCACGGTTATTCAGCTGGGGCTGTTCGGGAGGAAGGCGGAAGTCGCGGTCGATCTGCTGGCGTTGAAGGAGATCACGCTGAGGGGCACGTTCGCCCACCATCACGATACCTGGACGAAGGCCGTCGATCTGCTGGCACGGAAAAAGGTTTCCCTGGATTCGCTTGTTTCCGGAGAGTTTCCGCTGAGCAAGTGGGAGGATGCGTTTCGCCTTTCCGAGGAAGGACGCGCCCTGAAATATCTTCTTTACCCCGATTGATCCGTTCCCCTTTTACGGGGAAGCGGTGCTCTCGCCGCGGGAGGGTTCGCGGGACGCCGGTTTGTTTCCCCTGCGTCCCGTGCTTCGCCTCGATCCCCATTCGAACGCGGCGAACGACCCTTATCCCCGGCGGGCACATTGTGGAGCCTCGCGGCGTCGGTGAATTACGAATTCCGCGGCGCGAAAAATACTCTTGTCCAGTTGACAAGCAAGTCAAAATGATTATTTTGGCACTCACTAGGATCCGTTTTAGTAGATGGTTCCGGAAAGATTTCTTTCGGATTATGGCTCCGTTCTTCTACGGAGAATTCCACTCTTCATGAGGGACAACAGAACAAACGCAGAGAGCGCTACCGATGCGCTCGGCGTATAGGGACTTCGGGAGAAGGTATGAGGAGGTTGTACGTATGAAGGTAAAACCGTTGAACGATCGAGTTATTGTGCTGCGCGTGGAAAAGGAAGAGAAGTCCGCCGGTGGCATCATTATCCCCGAAACAGCCAAGGAAAAGCCGCAAGAGGGGAAAGTTTTGGCGGCCGGACCCGGCAAGCTGGACGACAAAGGAAAAAGGATGCCTCTTCAGGTGAAGGAAGGGGACCGGGTGCTTTTCGCCAAGTACGCGGGTTCCGACATCAAAATTGACGGCGTTGAACACACGATCATGCGAGAAGACGATATCCTCGCTATTGTGGAAAAGTGACGGAGGGTGCTAGATGGCAGCGAAAGAAATTAAATACGATGTAGCAGCACGCGAAAAAATCATGAAGGGTGTGGACACCCTGGCCAACGTAGTCAAAGTTACGCTCGGCCCCAAGGGAAGAAACGTAGTAATCGAGCGTTCCTGGGGTGCGCCGCTCATCACCAAAGACGGCGTGACGGTGGCCAAGGAAATCGATATCGAAGACAAGTTCGAGAACATGGGCGCCCAGATGGTCAAGGAAGTGGCTTCCAAGACGTCGGACGTTGCCGGTGACGGCACCACCACGGCTACCATTCTCGCTCAGGCCATTTATCGTGAAGGTTCCAAGCTGGTGGCGGCCGGGGTCAACCCCATGGCCATCAAGCGCGGCATCGACAAGGCCGTCGAAGTGGTGGTGGAAGAACTTCAGAAAATGTCCAAACCCACCCAGGACAAAAAGGAAATTTCCCAGGTCGGCTGCATTTCCGCCAACAACGACAGCACCATCGGCGACATCATTTCCGACGCCATGGAAAAAGTGGGTAAAGAGGGCGTCATTACGGTCGAAGAAGCCAAGAGCATGGAGACCGCCCTGGACATCGTCGAAGGTATGCAGTTCGACCGCGGCTATCTGTCCCCCTATTTCGTCACCAATCCCGAGAAAATGGAAACCGTGCTGGAAGACGCCTACCTTCTGCTCCACGAGAAGAAGATCAGCAACATGAAAGACATGCTGCCGCTTCTGGAACAGATCGTCAGGATGAACAAGCCCCTGCTCATCATCGCCGAGGACGTGGAAGGCGAAGCCCTGGCCACCCTGGTGGTGAACAAGCTCCGCGGAACGCTGAAATGCGCGGCGGTCAAGGCCCCCGGCTTCGGTGACAGACGCAAGGCCATTCTGCAGGACATCGCCATCCTCAC
This sequence comes from uncultured delta proteobacterium, assembly GCA_963826125.1. Classification (GTDB taxonomy): domain Bacteria; phylum Desulfobacterota; class Desulfarculia; order JACQYL01; family CAWGVV01; genus CAWGVV01. The sequence continues at coordinate 2,312,687 of CAWGVV010000002.1, forward strand.
CGGCGGCCAGGTGATCTCCGAAGACTTGGGCATCAAGCTGGAGACCATCACCCTGAACGATATGGGAACCGCCAAGCGCATCGTCATCGACAAAGACAATACCACCATCGTGGACGGCGGCGGCAAGAAGGCCGACATCGACGGTCGCGTGCGCCAGCTCAAAGCCCAGATCGACGAAACCACCTCCGACTACGACCGCGAAAAACTGCAGGAACGGCTGGCCAAACTGGTGGGCGGCGTTGCGGTAATCAAGGTAGGGGCGGCCACGGAAGTGGAAATGAAGGAAAAGAAGGCGCGCGTGGAAGACGCTCTGCACGCCACCCGCGCGGCGGTTGAGGAAGGCATCGTCCCCGGCGGCGGAACCGCTCTCATCCGTTGCCAGAAGAAGGTGGCCGAGCTGAAGCTTGAAGGCGACGAGCATTTCGGCGTGAACATCATCAAACGCGCTATTGAGGAGCCCATGCGCCAGATCGTGGCCAACGCTGGGTTCGAAGGCTCCGTGGAAGTCGAAAAGGCCAAGGAAAAGAGCGGTGCCGTTGGCTTCAACGCCGAGACGGGTGTGTGGGAAGACCTGATCGCAGCGGGAGTCATCGATCCCACCAAGGTAACCAGGTTCGCCCTGCAGAATGCGGCTTCGGTGGCGTCGCTGCTGTTGACAACGGAAGCGATGGTTGCCGAGAAACCGAAGAAGAAGGACAAAGACAAGAAAGACCAGGATTAATCGTATCCTGTAACGAGCCGGCGGGTGACTCTTCTGAAGAGCCCCTTCGTGCGCTGAGTGTGCCGAGGCCCTCGGAAGGGAATGTCCTTTCGAGGGCCTCGTATTTCCCGGGGCCGCCGAAAAACGTTCCCGGCGTTTTATTCGGCGCATGGCCGGAAACGTGTTATGGGGCATGAGAGGGCGGGTGGGGGGAAATGACCCGGAAGCAAGACTACTACGAGATACTCGAAATCGGCCGTACCGCCTCCGCGGAAGAGATAAAGAAGGCGTACCGAAAGCAGGCGCTCAGGTACCACCCGGACCGGAACCCCGGCAACAGTGAGGCGGAAGAGCGTTTCAAGGAGGCCGCGGAAGCCTACGAGGTGCTCGGAAACACGGAAAAGAAGACGTTGTACGACCTCTACGGCCACGAAGGTTTGCGTAATACGGGGGTCCATGGATTCCACTCGGCCGACGATATTTTTTCCTCGTTCAGCGGTATTTTCGACGAATTTTTCGGGTCCGCTTTCCGGGGCCACCCCAGGGCGCGCCAGGGGAACGATCTCCACGCGGAAACGGCCATAAGCTTCATCGAATCGGCTTTCGGCGTGGAAAAGGAGATCGAAGTGCCCGGGTTCGAACCGTGCATTCGCTGTACGGGCACCGGGGTCGAACCTGGTTATGAACCGGAGACCTGCAACTTGTGCAAGGGTCGCGGGCAGGTGGTCCGCATGCAGGGATTTTTTCGCGTCGCCACGACCTGCCCCGAATGCCACGGCCGGGGGAAGGTGATCACCCATCCCTGTCGCCGCTGCCGGGGATTCGGCAGGATCGAGAAAAAGAAGAAATTGCGGCTCGGCATCCCCCCCGGGGTCAAGACCGGAACACTCCTGCGGGTGCGAGGAGAGGGCGAACCCGGCGTGTACGGGGGGCCGTCGGGAGACGTCTATCTGACGATTCTGGTGGAGACGCACGAATTTTTCGAACGGGACGGCGACGATGTCGTGTGCCGCATCGAGCTGCCCTTTGTTCATGCCGCCCTGGGGGTGGGGGTGGAATTCGAAACCCTGTGGGGCAGGGAGAAGATGTCCGTCCCGCCGGGCATGCAGCCGGGAAGCGTTCTGCGCATACGGGACAAAGGCTTTCCCCACATGAGGGGGCGGGGCCGTGGAGACCAGGTCATCGTCCTGGACATCCGGACGCCGGAGAACCTCAGCCCGCGGCAGGAAGAAATCCTCGGGAAACTGATGGAACCGGAACCAACGGTCGAAGCGCCGAAAAAACGGCGCGCCAAGGCCGCGTCAAAAGCGAAGAAGAAAACCGGAGGGCGGAAAAAATCGCCGAAGCCGACGGTCCATTGAGGGGTTCCTTCGCCTTCCGTACCACGGGGAGATGAGGAATTCGGCGATCATGCATGCGGCTGCGAAGTTCCTGCCGACGCCGGAGGGCTACCGGCTGGTCGCCTTCCGGGTGGTCGTCCGATCATCTCCCCCGATAGGTACAAGGAAGACTTTGGCTAGCGGCACTTCAGCTCCGGGGAAAGAAGACGGTGCTTCGTCGTTGTCAAAATTCTCCCTTTCTGCTAGGGAGTTTTCAGAGAGTCCACCCGTTCCGCATCGTTTGCCCGCTTATGAGAATTTGATCGGCCTTTCGGCCCCGAAAAAGGAGTGATCCATGGCCATCGCGAAGATGATCGAATACGAGGATGCGAGCCCCGAAGTCCGGGCCGTGTACGACGACATCATGGCAACCAGGAACATCGACTGGATCAACAATTTCTGGAAGGTGGTGGCGGTACAGCCGGACCTGCTGCGCCGGACCTGGGAAGGGGTCAAAAAGGTCACCGCGCCGGGCGCCATCGACGCCCTCACCAAGGAGATGATCTACGTCGCCGTCAGCATGACCAACGGCTGCGACTACTGCATCAACAGCCACACCGCTTCGGCCCGCAAGAAAGGCATGACCGACGAAATGCTGGGCGAACTGCTGGCGGTGGTCGGCATGGCCAATCAGACCAACACCCTGGTCACCGCCCTTCAGGTGGAACTGGACGAAGTTTTCAAAAACGGCGGACGCGGATAACCACCGATTCCCCGCGTGCCCGAGTCCCCCTCGGGCACGCAAAGCCCGCAACCGCTAATCGTTGTTCTTATCCGTGACAAACATCGCCATCATTTCGGTGAGGTCCGACGACTGCGTGGCGTTGTCCTGGATGGTGGTATTGATCTCGGAAAGGGCCTGACTCACATGCTGAATTCGCTCGTTCTGCTCTTCCGACGATGATTTGATTTTGTCCATGTAGCTCGTCACGTTTTTATTCAGGTCGTTCAGATTGGTGAAATTCGTGCGTATCTTAACGACCACCTCGTTTCCTTCATTGATCTTGCCGACGGTTCCCCTGATAAGGTCGGCGGTGTTGCGCGCGGCTTCGGCGGTTCTCATGGCGAGTCTTCGTACCTCCTCGGCCACCACCGCGAAACCGCTTCCGGCCTCTCCCGCCCGCGCTGCTTCGATCGCGGCGTTCAGCGCAAGCAGATTCGTCTGAAAGGCTATCTCTTCAATGGTTTTCACGATGTTCACGGTGTCGTTGTTGTTGGCGATAAGCTCCGTCATGGCGCTCGTTAATTCGTTCATCATGGAGTTCGACTGATTCAGCTCATCGGTGACGTTCAGAATGAGCTTGCCGGCTTCCTGGGCTATCTCCGCATTCTTTCTGCTGATCGACGTTATTTCCTCCATGGATGCGGTCGTTTCCTCCACGGAACCGGCCTGTCCCCTTGCGCCCTCTCCCACCGCCTCGGCGGTGGTTTGCGCCAGTCCGATGATGTTGTTCAGCTTTCCGATGAACGAGTTGAACAGCTTCGCCAGATCGCCGAGTTCGTCGTTCGACCCCACCTGGATTCTTCTCGTCAGATCTCCCTCGTTTTTCTCGAACAGACGAAGGAAATCGACGAACTTTCCGAGCGGAATCCTGATCAATTTTCTCATGAGCAGATACATGATGACGACGAGCACTGAAACGATGCAGACCAGCGCGTAGATGGAATTTTTCAACTGCACCTTTTTCAGATACTGATTGATTTCCTCGGTTTGCCTTTTGGCCTTTGACAGGGACTCCGTGGAAAACCGAAAATGGGTGATGCCGCCGATGCTTCCCATCTTCCAGCCGGTGTGGCAACGGATACAGTCTCCGTTTGCAATCTGGGGTTGATAGATTTCGATGGCGTCCTTGTTGTGCAGGAAGAGCGTCGTCGGATTTTTCGTCAACTCCGTACGGATGTTTTCGGGAAGCTGCCCCTTTAAAAACGCATCGTCCGATGAATGTGTTACGATTCCATCTTTATCGTAGAGGGAAAATTCCAGCAGACCGGCGACGTTGCGTTGAGTGCGAAGGAGCTTGTTGAATTTCTCCATTTCGCCCCGCTCCAGGGACCCCGCCACTGCGTGTTCCACTGAAGAGAACACGCTTTTCGCGAACTCCTCCTCCCGCGATTGCAGCGACTCCAGCGACGTGCGGGAGAGTTTTCGAATAAGGTCGTTGACGCTCAGATAGCTGTAGATTTGAGCCCCGAGAATTACCACGACGAGCCCCGCCAGCAGAACAATGATCAATTTTGTGTGCAGCCGCATGACGTTTCCCTCAGGTTCGGTCTTCGGTTTTTCGGAAAAACGGGAAGTCTGCTTTGCCGGGGAACATACTCGACGTGCAACCGATGCAGGGGGCGCCCGCACGCACGCAGGAATTCACCCCCGAATTCCAGTTGCGGACCGTGCAGTCGGCTCGGGTGTTGGGGCCCAGACACCCCAGTTTGAAGAGGCAGCCCTCGTCCGCAAACGTCTTGGCGAATTTTTCCCGCTCATAGTCGGTAAATCGCGGACATTGTTCATGGAGAATCTTTGAAAAGAACATCGTGGGCTTTTGTTCGGAGTCGAGTTGAGGCATCCCGAATTTCAGAACGTAGGCCAGCGTGCCGACGACCCAATCGGGATGCGACGGGCAACCGGGTATCCTCACGACGGGAACGGAAATCTTCTCCTTCTCCAGAAACTCGGGCACTCCGATGGCTCCGGTGAGGTTGTTTTCCGCGGCGGGGATCCCTCCAAATGCGGCGCAGGTGCCGACGGCCACCACCGCCGTGGCGTTCCTGGCGGTTCGGGATAGCTGTTCGGAAAAGGATTCGTCGTCGATTACGCATGCTTCCGGCATGGACGCGGGGACGCTTCCTTCGACGACCAGCAGATAGCCCCCCTTGCGGATGGCATTGTCCAGCACTCCCTTGCACATATGCCCCGTTGCGGCGGAGAGCGTAGGATGGAACAGCAGGGAAATGGATTCGGTGATCACTGCGTCCGGGCCGGGCTCCTCACTGTCCAGAAAGGAAACCGAACACCCCGAGCAGCTCAACCCCTGCAGCCAGACGACGGGGGCGGTCCCCTGGGCTATCCCCGCCAGACATTCCGCTATCCCCGGAACGGCCGTCGACGCCAACCCCATCATGGCCGCCAGTTTGATACTTAATCCCAGAAACTTTCTACGAGAGACATCGTGCATTGCGGACCCCCTTAGTGAACGGCACAGGCGATACACGGGTCGAAGGATCGAACCACGCGGGCGGCCTCAATGGGGTTATTGGCGTCCGGAACCGGAACCCCGACAAGAGCTTGTTCCACCGCGCCGGGGTTGCCTCTGTCGTCGCGGGGAGAGCAGTTCCAGGTCGTCGGCACGACACACTGGTAACTGCCGATTTTTCGGTCCGCTATCGTCAGCCAGTGCCCCAATGCCCCTCGCGGCGCCTCGGTCAAGCCGACACCGTTCCCCGTGGGCGGAATGGTAAAATCGTTCGCCGAGGGTTTGTCCGGCTTCAATGCTTCAAGCCATTCGGAGCAGAGGTCGGCCACCACCTTGCATTCGATGGCCCGAGCCGCGTGCCGGCCGTTGGATGAAACAAGTTCTTCGGGTCCGCGTCCGAGCATGGCGAGTACGTCGCGGACCTGACGTCCGACGACCCCGTCCGGCTCTCTGTGCATGGCCACGACGATTCTGGCCAGGGGGCCGACTTCCATCACGTTCCCGTCGTAGCGCGGCGCCTTGAGCCATGAATAGGCTTTTTCCTTCCGTGGATCGGGCACGGTCAGCCCCTTGGTGGGGTGGAGGCCCGAGGAGGAGGAGTACCGTGAGAAACCCACGTCCTCGGCGATTTTCATGGTGTCGAGATCGCTGAGGGTGTCCCCCACGAGCACCCCGGAGGGGAACAGGGTTTTGGACCTGTCGGCGTCGCTGTGAAACACGCCGTAGGCCAGAAAATTCCCCGGGCCCTTGCCCAGGGTGAAATATTCGGGGAAGCTCAATGTCAGCGCGACTGCGTCGGGCAGGTACGATGAAGCAATGAACAGCTTGAGTTCGCTGAGGATACTCTGAATCGAGATGAGTTTGGTTACGGTTACCCGTTCGGTGACGCCTCCGGGCACCAGCGTTGCGGCATGCGGCATTTTTCCCGCGAAATGCGCCGCCGCCTTGTGGGCCAGGCGTCGCATTTTGAGTGCGTCGAGGTAGTGTTTCACCAATTGGATGTTGGCTTCGGAATCTCCGATATAACGGCCCTCAAGACGGGGAAGGAACGGGGCCAGCGGCGAAATAGGTTGGGAGGAAAGCTGCTGGTTCGCCCAACTTTTGACCGCGATGAGATGCGGGTCGCTCCCCCCGTACTTCGCCACGGCTGTAACGTCCACGTAATCCAGGGCCGACAGCTGGTAGAAGTGAAGAATGTGCGACTGGAGATAATTGAGCCCCAGAATGAGGTTCCGCAGCAACCGGCCGTTTTCCGAGGGACGGATGTTGTAGGCTTCCTCCTGGGCCTGCACGGAAGCGATGCCGTGCGATATTGGACATACCCCGCAGATCCGTTGTGTAATCTGCTGGGCGTCGAGAGGGCTTCTTCCTTTCAATATCGCCTCGAATCCCCGGAACATCTCACCCGAACTCCGGGCACTCACAATCCGCTGAGACTCCACTTCCACCTTTATTCCCAAGTGTCCCTCGATCCTGGTGATCGGGGAAACAGCTACCATCTCGCCCATGAAAGACGGCCTTCCTCGTGAGGTTTTCAGAAACCCCCCGGATTATGCGCAATAGGTACAAAGTGTTATCGACGATGCCGCGAAATGTCAGTCTATGTGCGGTACATCGGCAGAGCATAGTGGGACTTTAACGGTTATTGTTTGCATACGGTACACCAGCAGGCGCGTCTGACCCCGTACGACCGTGCATGCTTCGTTCCGAAATCGGGAAAAATGTCTTGTCCGACGGATGGATCGGACTCTTCCCTCTTCGGATCGGGGAAACCGTTTTTCGAAAACGTTTTTTCTTGTCAGGGCAATGACAGCCGAACTGTCTGGGCCGTCGAGCCTGCTCCCGGCTTTCCGCAGGGAAAGAAAATCTCCCATGGAAACCGGGATACGGCATGAATCATTGTTTGTTTGTGGAAACGGTACTGTTCGCTGATGTTATGGAAAACGAGATCTCGAACGATCCGTTATCAGAGCTGAAAGTTCCCCTGTCCGGCAGCCGGCTCATTGATAGAAGCCTATTGCAAATATCCGGTGAGGGTAGGGTTGGAAGGACATTGTCGAGGGATAAGAACTTCGTTTTTCTCATGTCGAAATGCGTATACTCGGCATTTCCGGGTCGAAGAACAATCGACGGGATGAACAACGGCCGTTCGGCGGGGGTCGAAAGAGATCACCCGGAGGATCGGACACCCGGCACGGGGTGCCGTTCTCGAGTCCGATGGAACCGCTCGACACCGGCAGCCGGCACCGCCAAAAATCCGGCACCTACGGTTCCAGGTATCCGGCCCCGGGAACGGAAATATCCGGCCGCAGCACGGCCATGGCCGTCAGCATCCTCCTGAACCCCAGCTTCCGGTAGAATCCCTCTCGTCCGGGAACGGCCCACAGAATCACGTTGTCCACGGGGAGCCGACCGAGGAGGACACGCATCATTTCCCTGCCCACCCCTTTTCCCTGATATTCGGGCAGCAGTACAACGTCACAGACGGCGGCCTGGTACTCGCCGTCGCAGATCGCCCGAGCCATGCCGATGAGTTCGTCGTCCTCGAACGCGTACGCCACGGCGAAACTGGCATCGAAGGCTCTCTTCAGCCGAGCCGGGTCGCGCCTGGCCCGGCCGAGGGGAGCACGCTCGAAAACAGTGGCTGCGCGCTCCCAGTCGATCTCCGGCCGTTCTGTCGAATACCGTATCAAGACGCGCGACCCCCCATGACGATCCGCGGCGGGGTCGCCTCATGGTCAGAGTTCATGGGCCTGGCACACCTTCCGGAAGTGATGCCCATAGATGGCGCAGGTGATGGCGAGAGGCAAAAGCCGGGGCCTTCGGGCCAGGGTCCAGATGAGCAGCCGCCAGTATTGGACCCGTTCGCTGCCGATGATGCCGAGCCGGATACCGGAGCGGAACAAGGCCAGGAAGCGTTGAAAACTGATGGGGGTATTCACCTCGGGAGCGCGGAACTCCTTGAGGAACGTTTTGACTCGCCGGTAGTAATGTTCGGGGGAATAGATGTGATCCATGACGGACCGGTATCCTGACAGAAGCAGGTCGAAGCCCATCTTGGGCACGATGTTGGTGGTGCCGTCCACGTTGTCTCCGGTCATGACGCCGCGCAGACGGTCTTCACCCTTGAGACGATCGAAAAGTTTGGTGCCGGGAGGGGCATTGAGCATGCCTACCATGGCGGTCACGATGCCGCTCGTCTGAATGAAATCGATGAGCCGCTGGAAAGTCGACTGGGTATCGCTGTCGAAACCGACGATGAAGCCTCCGCTCACCTGCAGACCGGCGCGTTGGATCGTTTTGACGTTCTCCAGAAGGTCGCGCCCTTTGTTCTGGAGCTTTTGGCATTCCGTAAGGCTGGCTTCCTCGGGCGACTCGATCCCGATGAACACCGAATCGAATCCGGCCTTGACCATAAGCTCCATCAGTTCAGCGTCGTCGGCCAGATTGATGGATGCCTCGGTGTAGAACACAAAACCTCTCTTGTTCTTTCGCCATTCGATGAGGGCCGGCAGCAGTTCCTTTTTCAGGTACGCTTTGTTGCCGATGAAGTTGTCATCCACGAAGAACACGTTCCCGCGCCAACCCTGGGCGTAGATGCTGTCGAGTTCCGCAATCACCTGATCGGACGTCTTGGTGCGGGGACGTCGGCCGAAAAGCACCGTTACGTTGCAGAAGTCGCAGTTGAACGGACACCCGCGCGAAAACTGAATGCTCATGGATGCATAGTGCTTCATGCGGATCAGATCCCAGGCGGGGACGGGGGTGAGGGGGAGGTTGCAGAAGCCCGAAGCGCGGTAGACTTTGCGGGGTTTCTCCTCGGCGAGGTCCTTCAGGAACGAGGGGAGGGTCATCTCCGCTTCGTCCAGCACCAGATGATCCACTTCGGGAAAACTCTCCGGCTCGACGGTGAAGAGCGGTCCTCCCGCGACCACCGTGAGATTTTTCTCCCGGCAGCGCGAAATCACCAGTTTCGCGGAGTCGCGCTGAATGATCATTGCCCCGATGAAGGCCATGTCAGCCCACGCGAGGTCCTCGTCCGTGAGCGGTTCGACGTTCATGTCCACCAACCGCAGGGACCAGTCCCTGGGCAGCATGGAGGCCACGGTCAGGAGTCCGAGCGGAGGATGGGCCGCCTTTTTGCGGATAAATGACAATGCGTAGGTGAAGCTCCAGAAGGTAACGGGAATTTGCGGATACACGAGGAGAACTTTCATGAATTAACTCCGTAATATTTGCCCCGTAGCTCGTCGTACAGCGTTTACGGATAGGAAAACTCCGGCGGGGCGCTGGGGGAAAGGTAAATGTCTCTGTACTTCAGGCTCCGCCTTCATCATACAATGTTTGCCGGACAAAAGTAGCGTGAGGATAAACAAACTCTCGATTTCCGAAGCCGAGGTACTCAGGTAACAATCTTCCACCGCCAATGTCAATCCATTGTTTGACGTGCTGGCGAATGACGAAATTTATTCCGGCGTGGAGGATCGCGGAAAGGGCATCCGAATTTGCCGGGATTTGAAATTCGGAAACGGGCTGTGCTTCCGTGACGGAAGGGGATATAATGAATGTTTACCGGAAACGGGAAAGGCGGATGATCGCCTTTTACCTGTGACTTCCGGGATATGGAAACAAATCAATCCAGTGCGGCGGCGTTTCATGAATTTCAGAATCTCGAGTTTCTTTCAGTCGGTCTCGCAATCGCGCAGTGTTATGAGATCGTTGAGACATCGCAACTATCGGCTTTTTTTCTTCGGACAGGGAACCTCGCTGATCGGCACGTGGATGCAGCGGGTCGCACTGGGCTGGCTGGTGTATCGATTGACCGGTTCGGAAGCGCTCCTCGGCATCGTCGGGTTCTCCAGCCAGGTGCTGACGTTCGTGGGCGCCCCCTTTGCGGGCGTGGTGGCGGATCGGGCCAACCGCCACACCGTGCTCGTCTGGACGCAGGTGGTGGCCATGTTTCAAGGGTTGACGCTGGCCATCCTCACCCTCACCGGCACCATAACGGTCACCTCCATCATTCTGCTGAGCCTGGTGCTGGGGCTCATCAACGCCTTCGACGTTCCCATCCGGCAATCGTTCGTCATCCAGATGATCGACGATCCCAAAGACCTCCCCAACGCCATTGCCCTCAACTCGTTCATGTTCAACGGCACGCGGCTGATCGGCCCCACCCTGGCAGGGGTGATCATCGCCGTTGCCGGCGAGGGGGTGTGCTTCCTCGTGAACGCGCTCACTTTTCTGGCGGTCATCGCCGCTCTTTTGGCCATGAGGGTGAAGCGACTGCAGCACCCGCCGCGTCATAGCCGGATGTTGGGGGACATAAAAGAAGGATGGGGTTATGCGTTCCGGTCCGTGCCCATCCGCAACGTGGTGGTACAGATCACGCTCATCAGTCTCCTGGCCACGCCCTACATGGTGCTTATGCCCGTCTTCGCCAAGGATATCCTGCACGGAGGGCCGCAATTGCTCGGACTGCTGACGGCCGGAGTGGGCGCTGGGGCGCTCTTCGGAGCCCTCTTCCTGGCATCCCGCAAGAGCGTCACCGGGCTCGGACGGGTGATGGTCGTCACCTCCTGGGTGCTCGGCCTGGCGATCGCGGGTTTTTCCTGGTCCCGCGAAATATGGCTGTCCCTCATCCTCCTGGCGATCATGGGGTTCGGCATCATGGTGCAGGCGGCTTCCAGCAATACCCTGCTCCAGACCGTCGTGGACGAGGACAAAAGGGGCCGCATCATGAGCCTGTTCGCCATGGCCTTTCTCGGAGTGGCCCCTTTTGGCAGCCTGTTGGCGGGCGCCGTCGCCGAAAGGATCGGCGCACCCTGGACCCTGACCCTCGGCGGACTCGGTTGCGTGGCAAGCGGGCTCCTTTTCATGCGGCATCTCGGGCCTCTGGAAACGCTGGTGCACTCCGCGTCACGAAGAGGAATATTCAAGACGGAGCCGTGAGGCTGCCGGCTCGGCCGGCGAACTTTTTTCGCACACAGGCGGGAGTGCGGGAGTTCTCTCTTCGCCGCGCTTCGTTGGGAGTAACTGATCTCTCGAAACGGCCGGGGAGAGAGGTTCCCGCTAAGAGAAGAACACTTGCCCGTTTTTTCAACCGCACAGCCGGGGGCGGCTGTGCTCAACGGTCGTCCCCTCCTTCATCAATCCCGTATCCATCCGTAACTGCATGCCGGTCTGCCGGGCACACCGCTCCGTAACGAAAAATTCGCCATTTCCGGGAAATGAATGGGGATCGTTTGTTGCACCGGGGAAGGAGTGCGGCTTAGAATAGTGCCGAGTTCAAACGGGCGCAGTAGATCGGAAGTGGAAAGCAATTGAGCGTGTTCGGGACGCCGCTTTTTACAGAGAACATCCTCCATCTCTTATTCCTTTTTCTTTTGTCGGAGAATCCGAACTCCGGTGAACGGGGAAATGCACATGAGAGAACGCGTGAACGACGGGAATTATCCTTTCGGACATCGATGCGCGGTCGTCGCCGTGGTGTGCGCTTTTGTATTGTTCGTAGGCGGATGCAGGGACCGGCAGGCAAACGGGCCGACGGCGATGCCGCCCATGAAGGTGCTGGTGGCGGACGTTATCCGGAAAGACGTCCAGATCACCAGCGAGTGGGTGGGCACGGCGGAAGGGTTCATCGATGCCACCATCCGGGCGCAGGTGACGGGCTACCTGATTCGACGTAATTACGAAGAGGGGGATTTCGTCAAGAAGGGACAGATTCTGTTCCAGATCGATCCCAGAACCTTTGTCGCAGCTCTGGAAAAGGCTAAGGGGCAACTGGCCCAGCAGAATGCCACGTGGGAAAACGCCAGGAGCAATCTCGGTCGGATAAAGGCGCTTGCCGCCCAGAAGGCGGTAAGCCAGAAAGACCTTGATGACGCCACGGGGCAGGAGCAGGCGTCGCACGGGGCGATGATTGCCGCTCAGGCCGCCGTCGACCAGGCGCAACTGGAGCTGGATTTCACGAAGATCGTCTCGCCCATCGACGGCATCGCGGGGATTGCCACCGCGCAGGTGGGGGACCTCGTCGGACCCGGCCAAACGGGGCTTCTTACCACGGTGTCGCAGGTGAACCCCATAAAAATCGCCTTCTTCCTGAGCGAGCAGGAATATCTGAAAGTTTCGGCGGGCGCTAGGGAGATCAAGGAGCGGCCGTTGGAAATCATCCTCGCCGACGGCACCGTCTATCCCCATAAGGCGAAGTTCTCCAGCGTGGACCGCCAGGTCAACGTCCGGACGGGTACGATCAGGGTCGAAGCGCTGGCCGACAATCCCGGCAACGTCCTCCGTCCGGGGCAGTTCGTCCGGGTGCGGGCGGTTACCCAAACGAAGAAGAATGCGCTGCTGGTTCCCCAGAGAGCGGTGAGCGAACTGCAGGGCAGCTATGAAGTGGCGGTTGTCGGCACCGACAACAAGGTGGATATCAGGCCGGTGAAGATGGGAGAACGTCTTGAAAGCCTTTGGGTGGTCGAAGAGGGGATAAAACCCGGAGAACGCGTGATCGTGGAGGGTATCCAAAAGGTGCGTCAGGGAATGACGGTCGCTCCCGAACCGTTTCACGATGAAAAAAGGAACGGTCTTTCTCCCGCCTCTCCCCCCACAACCGACCGTTCGAAGGAAGCGAGGTAGCATCCATGTCTCGTTTCTTCATCGATCGTCCCATCGTGGCCATGGTGATTTCCATCATAATGGTGATCGTGGGTCTGGTGGCCATGCGCAGCCTGCCGGTAACCCAGTATCCCGACATCATCCCGCCCGAGATCCAGATTCAGGCCAACTACGTCGGCGCGGACGCCCTGACCATCGAATCATCGGTGGCCACGCCCATCGAGCAGCAGATGAGCGGCGTCGACAACATGAACTACATGTACTCCCTCAACGCCAATAACGGTTCGCTGCGCATGTCGATCAATTTCGACGTGAACACCGACCCCAACATCGACCAGGTGCTGACGCAGTTGCGCGAATCCCAAGCCGAATCGCAACTGCCGGTCGACGTGAGAAACTACGGGGTGACGGTGCGGAAGTCGCTCTCCACTCCGCTGGTGCTGCTGGCCCTCTACTCCCCCCACGGTACCTATGATGCCACCTTCCTGGCCAACTATGCCTATATTCATCTCAACGACCCCCTGACCAGGGTGGAGGGAATCGCCAACGTCGTTGTGTTCGGGGCGGGCCAGTACGCCATGCGCTGCTGGGTGCGTCCCGACCTGTTGGCCAAACTGAACATCACGGTGCCGGAAATCGTCGCCGCCCTGCAATCCCAGAACAGCGTGAATCCGGCGGGTCAGGTGGGCGCGGAACCCGCCCCGCCCGGACAGGAATTCACCTATGCCATCCGGGCTCAGGGGAGGCTGGTGACGGCGGAGGAATTCGGCCGGATCGTTCTGCGGGCCAATCCGGACGGTTCCCTCATCCGACTCAAGGACGTCGCTCGCATCGATCTCGGTGCCCAGTTGTACAACCTGAAGGGGCGATTCGACGGCCAGCCGTCGGCAATCGTCGCCTTGTATCAGTTGCCGGGCTCAAACGCCCTGAAAGCCGCGCAGGGCGTACGGGCGGTCATGGACCAGTTGGAAAAATCCTTTCCGGCCGACCTTGCCTACGGCGTGGCGCTCGACACCACGCTCCCCATTACCGAGGGCACCAAGGAGATCGTCTATACCCTGTTCGCCGCCATGGGGCTGGTCATCATCGTGGTGTTCGCCTTTCTGCAAGGGCTGCGGGCCACACTCATTCCGGCCGCCGCCGTGCCCGTGTCGCTCATCGGTACCTTTGCCTTCTTTCCGCTGTTCGGGTTCTCCATCAACCCCATCGCCATGATGGGTATGGTGGTGGCCATCGGTCTGGTGGTCGACGACTCCATTGTGGTGGTGGAAGCGGTGGAACGCCACATGGATGAGGGACTTCCGCCCAAGGAGGCGGCTTTCAGGACCATGCGGGAGGTTTCCGGCCCGGTGGTCGCCATCGCCTTGGTGTTGTCCGCGGTGTTTCTCCCCACGGTGTTTATTCCGGGAATCACCGGGCGTCTCTATCGGCAGTTCGCCGTCACCATCGCCATATCGGTACTGCTGTCCGCGTTCAACGCGCTTTCGCTGAGTCCCGCTCTGGCAGCGCTGGTGCTTCGCCCCCGCAAGGAGACCCGAGGCCCCCTCGGCATGTTCTTCCGGGGCTTCAACCGGGTCTTCAATCGGGCCAGGGACGGGTACATCGCCGTTTCCCACGCGCTCATCAGGAAGGCAGTGGTCAGCATTGTGCTGCTGCTGGCGATTTCCGCCGGGGCCCTGGTGCTGGGGAACCGCTTGCCGGGAGGGTTCCTGCCGGAAGAAGACCTCGGCTATCTCTTCGTGGGCATGCAGCTGCCCAATGCTGCGTCGCTCCAACGTACCAGCGAGGCGGCGCGGAAAATCGAGAAGATCATCAGGGAAACCCCGGGGGTGATGCACTGCACCACCGTGGTGGGGTTCAACCTGCTGAGCCTGGTGCAGACCACGTACGGCGGGTTCTTTTTCATCAGGCTGCAGGGGTGGTCGGATCGGGAATCGGCGGAAACGAAAGCGGCGGCCATCATGAGCCGGCTCAACCGGGAGTTGTCCGGCATACCGGAGTGCATCGCCTTTTCGTTTTCTCCGCCGGCCATTCCGGGCATCGGCACGTCGGGCGGGGTGACCTTCGTTCTGGAGGACCGCGTCGGAAACGACGTATCGTTCCTGGCGGAGAACACCCAGAAGTTCATCGAGGCCGCTTCCAAGCGGCCGGAGCTGTCACGTGTCGTGACCTCAATGGTGTACAACGTACCGCAGATATTCGTGCGCGTGAACAGGGCCGGCGCGTTGAGCAAAGGGGTGGGACTCGACCAGGTCTACCGCACCCTGCAGACGTTCATGGGCGGATTGTTCGTCAACTATTTCAACCGGTTCGGGCGCCAATGGCAGGTGTACCTCCAGGCGGAGGGCGAGTTCCGGACCCACGCGGAACAACTCGGCCAGTTCTACGTGCGCAATTCGAACGGAGATTCGGTGCCGCTTTCGGCTCTGACCACCATCGAAAGGCTCAACGGTCCCGAATTCACCATGCGCTACAACCTGTATCGATCGTCACAGATATTCGGCACCCCGGCGGAAGGGTATACGTCGGCTCAGGCCATGAGAGCCATGGAGGAGGTGTTCCGCCAAACCATGCCGCAAGGCATGGGGTACGACTATCTGGGCATGTCCTTCCAGGAACAACAGGCGCGGCAAGGGGTTTCGCCGGAAGCCGTTTTCGGGCTCTCGCTGCTCTTCGTCTTCCTCATTCTGGCCGCGCTGTACGAAAGCTGGTCGCTGCCCTTCAGTGTGCTCCTCGGCACACCGGTGGCCGTGGCGGGAACGTTCGCCGCATTGTTGATCCGGGATATGGACCTCAACATCTACGCTCAGATCGGATTGATCGTGCTGATCGGCCTCTCGGCAAAGAACGCCATTCTGATCGTGGAATTCGCCAAGGTTGAATACGAGAAGGGCACGGGGCTGGTGGACGCGGCCCTGGCGGGCGCACGGCTGAGGCTACGCCCCATACTCATGACCTCGTTCGCCTTCATTCTGGGCTGCCTGCCGCTGGCGCTGGCTTCGGGATCGGGGGCCACGGCGCGGCAACTGATGGGCACGGGCGTCATCGGCGGCATGGTGGCCGCCACCTGCATCGCCATCTTTTTCATTCCGGTGACCTTTTACGTCATTGAAAGAATCAGCCACCGAAGCAAGGAGAAACACCCTCCGGGGAATCCCGGTGACGGCGAAGGCGGCGAGCCTTTGGAAGAGAAAGCAGCCGTCCGGCGGCGATTCGAATAAGCGACTGCGGAACGTTTCGGTAAAACCGGGCGCGTCTTTTTCCGCGGAGCAGACGATCGAGGCGGTCCGGCAGGGGCACGGCATGCCGTGCCCCTACGCTGCTTTCTTCAACAACGTATACGGCATATGGTACGAATTTGCTTGCCTTTTGTTTCATTATTTTATAGTCTGAAATGACTGACCGGTCAGTCAAAATTATGCCGAAAAATGCGTTCGACCTCATTGCGCCACAAAAGCGGGAACTCCTCCTCCGTTCGGCCGCCCGGCTGTTTTCGGAAAACGGGTTCTCCCGCACCGACATGGCCCAGATCGCCGGCACCGCCGGAATTGCCAAGGGGTCCCTCTACAACTATTTCGTCAGCAAGGAGGAACTCTATCTCTTTGTCTGCCGGGACGGCATGGAACGATCCCGCCGGGCCGTCTACGGGGCCATCAGCCCGGAATGGGACGTCTACCGCCAGATTGAACACATCTTCCGGCAGGGAAGCAGCTTCGCCGAGCAACACCCGGAATACGTACGACTCTACCTCAACCTCTCTTCGGCGGGAATGGAACGGTTCGCGGGCAGCCTTTCACGGGAAGTCGAGACGTTCACTTCGAACCATCTCAAGATGGTCATCGCCAGGGACAGGGAAACAGGGCTCGTGCGGAAAGACGTCGACGTCAACATGGCGGCTTTCCTCATCAACAGCCTCTACATCATGTTCGTCGTTTCCCTGGTGGCCCCGCAATTCAGGGAGCGCATGCGGATTTACCTGGATCGGGAGGAAGCGGCGGACGGCGGGGGGCGAGAGGCCGTGAACGGGGTAATCGAGGCGGTCTTCGCCATGCTGCGGCCACAGGTTCCGGAGTCGGGAGCCGGGCAGGGGAGCACACACAAGGAGGGGAAAAATGTTTGACGATCTTGCGGGCAAGACCGCCATCGTTACCGGTTCGGGCAAGAAGACCGGCATCGGGTACGCCATCGCCGAACAGTTGTGCCGGTCGGGGATGAACGTCGTGGTGGCCGACCTCGGCGCCGAACCCCAACAGAAAACCGCCATACGGTGCGGCTCCTGGGACGAGATGCAGGGTATCGCGGACGAGTTGAGCGCGACGTATGGAGTGAAAACGCTGGCCGTGGGCGTGGACGTGACGAGCAACGAATCGATTGCGGCAACGATGAAGCTGGTGAAGGAGCACTTTCCGCACGTGGACGTGCTCTGCAACAACGCCGGGGCCTCCTTCGGCGTGCCCAACGCCGTGCACACGTACAACGAGGACGCCTGGATGAAGACCATCGACGTGAACCTGCACGGCGTCTTCCGAATGTCCCGGGCCGTTCTGCCTCTGATGAGGGGGAGGAAGGGTGTCATCGTCAATACCGCGTCCAGGGCGGGAAAGGTGCCGCCGCTCTTCAACGGAGCCTATGCGGTGGCCAAGGCGGGAGTCATCATGCTCACCAAGGTGATGGCCAAGGAACTGGCCGGACAGGGAATTCGCGTGAACGCCGTTTGCCCCGGCCAGATCATGACCGACCTTGAAAAGTGGCGTTTCGAACTGGAGGCCAGGGTATTCAACAGCACGCCCGAGGAACGCGCCGGGGAAATGTGCAAGACCATCCCGCTGGGCAGGATCGGAAGTCCGGCGGAGGTGGCGGAAGTGGTAGTCTTCCTGGCCTCCGAGGCGTCTTCGTACGTCACGGGCCAGGCGATCAACATCACCGGCGGACAATTGATGGAACTGTAACCCGTACCCGCGGAGAGGTCGTTCCCATGGAAATGATCAGCGGAGGACAATTGGCGGCCCAAGCGCTCGTGGAGCAGAAGGTGGACACCATTTTCACCTTGAGCGGCGGCCACATTACCCCCATCTATCAATATCTGGAAAACACCCCCGTCACCCTTTTCGACACCCGTCACGAACAGGCCGCCGTATTCATGGCCGAAGCCTGGGGCAGGATGAAGAGACGGCCCGGAACGGCCATGGTCACCGCCGGACCGGGCTTCACCAACGCGCTGACCGGCATCGCCAACGCGCGCTTGTCCAATTCACCGTTGGTGCTCATTTCCGGATGCGTGGGTATCGACTGCATCGAAAAGCTTGACCTCCAGGACATGCGGCAGGCTCCGGTGATCGAACCGATGGTGAAGCGAAGCTTTGTCTGCCATAAAACCGAGCGCATCCCCGAATTCGTCGACATGGCGTACCGAACCGCCATGAGCGGGCGCCCGGGGCCGGTGTACCTGGAATTGCCGGTGGACGTGCTGAACGGCAAGGTCGAGGAAAAGAACGTACGGAAAATGAGCAGCGACGTGCAGTGCCGCCCAGTGGACCTGGAGAAGGCCGGCCAGATCGTCGAGCTGCTGCGGAATGCCAAGAAGCCCATCGTCATTGCGGGGAGCGGCGCATGGTATTCGGATGCCTCCGCGGAACTGAACGAGTTCGTCGACAAAACGGGCATCCCGATTTTCACCTCGTCACAGGGACGGGGCGTGGTTTCCGATCTCCACCCCTGCTGCTACGAATCCTCGCTGAGCATCCGTCCGGGTACTTCCATGTTCGCCAACATGGGCGCCGATCTGGTGATCCTGCTGGGTTCCAGAATCAGCCTCTACTACATCTTCGGCGACATATTCCAGAAAAGCGCCAAAATCGTGCAGGTGGACATCGAACCGGAAGAGATCGGTCGGAACCGGTCGGTCGACCTGCCCGTGCTGAGCGACATCCGGACGCTGGTGCGGGAGCTGAACCGGTCGATCGATGAAGCGAACATCGGGGAATCGATGAAGAACGGTCTCGCCGACTGGAGGGCATACCTGAACAAGGGAGACATCGTGGGCAAGGCCCAGGCCAGGCCGAAATGGGATTCTCCCGCCGTTCCCATCCATCCCCTTCGGCTGATGCGCGAAGTGAACGATTACCTGGACCGGGAAGAAGACATCGTGGTTGCCGACGGCGGCGATACCCAGGTGTGGATGGGCATGACCCGGACGGTGCGTCGGCCGGGCCACTACTTCGATTCCGGCCTCTACGGATGCCTGGGCGTGGGGCTGCCCTACGCCAACGCGGCAAAGCTGCTCTACCCGGAAAAACGGGTGTGTCTGGTTACGGGAGACGGCTCCACGGGGTTCAATTTCATGGAATTCGAAACGGCCATACGCAAAAACCTGCCCATCGTGGTGGTGATCAGCAACGACCTCGGCTGGGGCATGATCCGGCACAGCCAGACGCTGCGCATGGGACACTCCATCGACAACGGAACGTTCATCGGTAAGGTGGAGTACCACAAGCTGGTGGAAGCGCTGGGCGGCCGGGGGTTTTTCGTGGAGCGTCCCGAGGACGTTCGGCCCGCCCTGGAAGAGGCGTTCGGGTGCGGCAAAACCGCATGCATCAATGTCATGACGGACCCGTCCACCATCAGTCCCGGAAGCGTGGCCCTGGCGAATCTCGGCGGGTACAAGAGCAAGTAAGGTTCAACGGCGGCCGCTACCGACCATGGAGGATTCGAAGGCGGTTTTCCAATGAGCGACAGGCACGTCCGGAAAGGAGTGCGGTAAGTCGGCCCGAGCGGATAACGACGTTCCGGCGCCATTTTATGCATTGAACGGCCAACGACGGAGCAGACCTATGGATGCTGCAACAGTTGACGCGGTTCGCCTCAATTTCAACCCCCAGAGCCTGTTCATGATCAATGCGGTGATCGGGCTTATGATGCTGGGGGTATCCCTGGACCTGAAAGTCGAGGATTTCAAACGTATCCTCGTGTCCCCCAAGGGGCCCGCCATCGGGCTCTTCGCCCAGTTCATCCTGCTTCCCGTCTTTACCTACTTTCTTACGCTCCTCATCAAGCCCTCGCCGTCCATGGCCCTGGGCATGATCCTCATTGCCGCCTGCCCGGGCGGCAACCTGTCAAACATCATGACGTACCTGGCCAAGGGCAACGTCGCACTCTCCATCAGCATGACCGCCGTCTCCACCGCGGCCGCGGTGGTGATGACTCCCCTGAACCTTTCGCTCTGGGGAAACCTCAATCCGGCCACCGCCCCCATCCTCAAACAGGTGAGCCTCAGCCCTATCGACGTCTTTTTTACGATCTTCATCATCCTGGGCATCCCGCTCATCCTGGGAATGACCCTGGCCCGGCTGTACCCGCGGCTGGTGGAAAAGGTGCGCAGACCGTTCAGAATCTGTGCATTGCTGGTGTTCATGGCGGTGGTGTTCCTGGCGTTGGTGGCCAACTGGAGGAATTTCCTCGACTACGTGGGACTGGTGGTGATCGCGGTGTTCCTGCACAACGCCATGGCCCTGGCCATTGGATACTGGACCGGCCGTGCCTTCAGGTTGAACGAGAAGGATTCGCGCGCGGTTTCCATCGAAGTGGGAATTCAGAATTCGGCGTTGGGGCTGATACTGGTCTTCAATTTTTTCGGCGGCCTGGGGGGCATGGCCATTGTGGCCGCCTGGTGGGGAATCTGGCACATCATATCCGGACTGTGCATGGCGGGCTATTGGTCACGGAAACCCCTGCCGAAGGTGGACGCCATGGAAGCCGAGGGACTCGCGAAAGGATGACCGCAAAGGGGTAAAGAACCGGGCGGGATAAACGGGCATGCGGGAAAAGAGAACAACCATGCGGAACTTCAACGGTAAGGTGGTCGTGGTCACGGGCGCGGCGGGAGGGCTGGGACGAGCCCTCTGCCTCCGGTTCGGAGCGTCCGGCGCCGCACTTGGGCTGATGGACGTGAACGAATCCGAGCTGAGCAGGGTCGTGATGGATTTGCGGGGCCGGGGAATAGACTGCATCGGCGTGGGCTGCGACATTACCGACGAGGCGGCCTGCCGATCGGCCATCGACCGGATCGCGAATACGTACGGCCGCATCGACGTCCTCGTCAACAATGCGGGGATCACCCACCGCAGCGCTTTCGTCGACACCGACGTTGCCGTGTACCGCCGCGTGATGGACGTGAACTTTTTCGGTTCGCTTCACTGCACCAAGGCCGCAGTGGGCAGACTCATCGCGAGCAGAGGTTTGATCGTCACCGTAAGTTCCATCGCCGGATTTTCGCCGCTCCTGGGCAGGACGGGGTATTCGGCCGGCAAGCACGCCCTGCACGGACTGTTCGATTCGCTCCGCGCGGAACTGCGCGATACCGGCGTCGGTGTGCTCATCGTCTGTCCGGGATTCACCGATACCAACATCTATAGAAGCGCCCTGGATGGGGACGGAACCGTCACCCGGCACCCTCAGTCCACCATGGGGAAGATCGCCACACCCGAGGCCGTGGCCGATGCGATCTACAGGGCGGCCCGTCGAAACGAGCGATTGTTGGTGTTGTCGACGGTAGGAAGGCTGACCCGGATCGTCAACAAGATCAGCCCGGCGTTGTACGAACGATTGATGGTGCGCGCTTTGCGGAGCGAACTGCAGCGCTGAGTTCCCGAATCGATCATTTTACAAAAAGAAATGAAAAGGACCGTTCGAGTTGCGGTATCGAAGCTCGAACGGCCCGCGAAACGGGCTTGCCGTCCATACCTTTTCCAGTTAGTGCACCGCCCGGGGGCCTCCCTTGCCGATGGGAGGCTTGCGGATGATCCAGAGTGTCCCCACCAGCCCCAGGAAAATGTACATCTGCAATATGAAGACGTCGTTGAAGGCCAGGGCCGTGGCTTGCCGGACCAGTTCCCGGTAAATCAGGCCATAGGCCATCTGCGTCTGATCGGCAAGGGTACCCATCTTGATCGCCAGATACTTTTTCGCTTCGTTCACCCGGATGACGAAGGAGGGGTCCAGGAGAGACGCGTGTTCGATGAGGCGATTCTGGTGGAATTGCGCCCGGCGGGCCAGAAGGGTGGTAACGAAGGCCACCCCGAAGGATCCCCCGAGGTTGCGGAGCAGATTGAAGATGGCCGAAGCGTTGTTCATCTGGGGATTGGGCACGTAGGCCATGGTCACGAAGGCCGAGGTGACGAAGAAAAAGGGCATGCCGAGGCCCTGGATGACGCGGCCCAGCGCGGCGGTTTGGAAATCGATCCCCAGGTTGAAGCCCGACATGAAGTAAACGGAGTACCCGTTCAGCACCAGCCCGACGCCGAGGAGAATACGGGCATCGATTTTCTCGGTCAGTTTCCCCGCCAGGGGCAGCATGAGGAAGGTAAAGGCCCCGCCCGGCCCCAGCACCACCCCGGCCAGAAAGGCCGTGTAGCCCATGAGGTTCTGCAGGTAGAGGGGCAGCAGCACGATGGACCCGAAAAAGGCGAAGAAACCGAGGAACATCACCACGTTACCCGTGGCGAAACTTCTGTCCTTGAAAATGCGCAGATCGAGGATGGGATGTTCCTGCCGTAATTCCCAGACGACGAGGACGACGAGCGCCAATCCGGCGATGGCGGTGAGCACAACAATGAACGTCGAACTGAACCAGTCTTCGAGCTGCCCCTTGTCCAGAACGATCTGAAGGCTGGCGAGACCCACGCAGAGCAGCGACAGTCCGATGTAGTCCACGCGTCGTTCCTTGCCCCAGCGCTGCATGTAGGGCGGATCGAACACGTAGCTCATGATCATGCTGATCGCCAGAATACCGATGGGCAGGTTGATGTAGAATATCCAGCGCCAGGAGTAGTTGTCGGTCAGGTACCCGCCGAGCAGAGGCCCCAGGATGGGGCCCACGACCACGCCGACGCCGAATACCCCCATGGCGAGCCCCCGCTGATGGGGAGGAAAGGTTTCCATGAGGATGGCCTGGGACATGGGCTGCAACCCGCCTCCCCCCACGCCCTGCACGACCCTGAAAAAGATGAGTTCGGGCAGACTGGTGGCCGTGCCGCTCAGCAGGGAGCCGATCGTGAAGACGATGAGGGACATGATGAGGTATCGCCTGCGGCCCAGGAGCCCGGCGAGCCAGCCGCTCATGGGAATCACCACCGCATTGGCGACCAGATACGACGTGAGCACCCAGGTGACTTCCTCCTGTCCCGCGGAGAGGCTCCCCTGGATGTGGTTCAGCGACACATTGGCCACGCTGGTGTCCAATATCTCGATCATGGTGGGTATCATCACCGAAGCGGTGATGAGCCACTTGTTCGCCGCCGGCCGGGTCATTTCCTTCGATTCACGATTGCTTTGTCGGTGTGGATGGTCGAGATCACGCTCATGCCGATGCGCAGGAGCCGATTCTGCGATCCTTCGTGGTCGTCGAAGACGATCTTTACGGGAATACGCTGCACTACTTTCACGTAGTTTCCGGAGGCGTTTTCAGGTGGAAACAGGGAAAACGCCGCGCCGGTTCCGGCCATGATGGAATCGACCCTGCCCTCGATCTTCAGATCCGGATAGGTATCCACTTCAATGGACACGGGCTGGCCCGGACGGACGTCCGTGAGGTCGGTTTCCTTGTAGTTGGCCGTGACCCACAGCTCCTTCGTGTCCAGGGGGACGACGGCCAGCAACGGCTGTCCCGCCGATACCATGCGTCCCGCTTCGACGTTCTTCTTCGTGATGTGGCCGTCGACCGGCGCAACGATTTTGGTGTAGCCGAGGTTGAGTTCGGCTTGTCGGATCGTCTCTTTGGCCAGATTCGCCCGCGCTTTCTGGGCTTCCACCAGGCGTGCCCGAATCGTGGCCTGGTCTTCCCCGGTGGCGGCCAGCTTGATGTTCGCCCTGGCGCTTTCCAGTTCGGCATGCAGGGATTCCCGCCGTTTGGCCGCACTGTCACGCTTGTCCTTGGCGGCATTGACCTGGGCGACGCTGGCGTCGTAACGGGTACGGGCCAGGTCCAGCGAGGATTGGCTCACCGATTCGCTCTTTTTGAGCGCCTGGGTGCGGTGGAGGTCGAGCTGGGCCTGCTGGCTGTTCACTTCGGCGTTTTTCAAATCCTGTTTGGCGGCCTGTTCCTCCTTGGACGCCGCCTCGACGGTTCTCTGCGCCACGGCCAGTTGGGCCTCCGCGGCCCGAACCCGCTGTTCCGTCTGGCTCAGTTCCAGCGGCACCCCCAGCTCCAGCGACGTCAGCGTGGCTTCCGCCTCGGCAAGCGTTGCTTTTGCCTGCGCCACGGATACTTCGTAGTCCACCGAATCGAGGATTACCATCACCTGGCCCTTTTTTACCGCCTGATTGTCGTCGACCAGCACTTGTGTCACATATCCTGAAACCCGGGGAGTCACGGTATAGATGTGCCCGTCCACAAAAGCGTCGTCGGTGGAAACATGCCCCCTGGTGATGACGTAATAAGCGACTCCGGCGGCCGCCAGCACGGTCAGCAGAACGATGAAAAAGATTTTTTTCTTATGGCTGCGCGCGGGGGCTTTTGCGGGCTCGGCGGCCTCCGCGTTCTTGTTGTCGGTTTCCTGGTTCACGGTATCAGCCTTTCTTCCCGAAACGGGCAAAAACACGGTTCAGAAGAGTATACCACTCCGTTGCATGCGCAACGACATCGAGGAGTAAAAATCAGGTCTGGGGGCACAAATTGGCCGTCACTCGGCGCAGGACGGTTTTGCACACGTCAAGATCCTCAAAGCGGATTCCCTCTTGTGCCTGATCCAAGGTTTTCAGGACCACCGCGATGAGATCGGTGCGCATATCCTTCCCTTTTCGAGTGAGGTAGATAAGGTTTCGGCGACGATCGTTTCTATCGGGCACACGGACCACGAAATTGTGTTTCTCCAACCCGTGAAGGAGCCTTGTGATGCTGGCCTTTCCCTTTCCGGTCACCTCGCCGAGTTCCTGCTGGGTCTGGCCGTCCCTGGACCACAGGTCGACCAGGACGATCCACTGTTCCGAGGTGATGTCGTAGGCGTCTTGGGCGAAGTTTCGGGACAATCGATTGGCCATGGCTCGAGCGGCGCGGTTTACCAGATAGCCCAAAGATGTTTCAAGAGTGTATTCCATAAACGGCTTTTTTCCCGAAAAATAGATGCATACGCAACCGACTGATACGCCGCTTCGAAAAAAAAATCAAGACATGAAAACACCGGGTGTCCTTTCCCGCTTGATAAAATATGGTTGTCGGGTCCGGGTCTGTCGAGCCGAGCCTTCCTTTCTCGGAAAGTGGAGGAAGATGGTTTTCGGCCCCTTGCGCAGCACAAAAAATATTTTAATATTTCAAAGATAAAATTGGGGTTGTACTCGCCGTTCTCCTCGTACATACTTTGTATGGGTGAAGAGGTTTCATGAATGGTTTTCCACGAAGGAAACCAAGAGGGGGAATCGATGCAACAGCCGGGCGTGGGTGGAGGAATCGAATCGGCCCGGGCATTGCATCGATTTTACCGTAGAGGAGGCTGAAATGAGGAAACGATACCTACTGACGGCGTTCGCCGTCGCCATGCTGTTCTTCGCCACGCATGCGTATGCCGCCGGGCCGCAGGAAGCCCTCAAGGCCAACATCGACAAGGTGATTGCGATCCTCACCGACCCGGCGCTCAAGAGTGAACAATCCAAGGACGTGAAGATCGATAAGATCAGGTCCATCACCGACCGGATGTTCGACTGGACGGAACTCGCCCGGAGGAGCCTGGGGCCGGACTGGAGGAAATTGAACGAAAAGCAGCAGAACGATTTCACTACTCTTTACAAAAAGCTCCTGGAAAAAGTGTATATGGACCAGGTGCTCTCCTATGCGGGCGAAAAGATCGTGTACGACAGCGTGGACAAGCAGGGCGACGACAAGGCGGAAGTGCGAACGAGCATCGCGACCTCGTCGAAGAAGATACCGGTCAATTACCGGCTGCTGCTCGAAAACTCGGAATGGAGAATTTACGACGTCGTGATCGAAGGTGTGAGCCTGGTATCCAATTATCGCAGCCAGTTCAGGAACATTCTTTCCGGCGGCTCGTTCGAAGACCTCATGAAAAAACTCAGCGAAAAAGTCAGCGCCTCCTAATGAAGAAAAGGACGTGAGTATGCGTTCGTGGACGACTTCAGCGACCATTCCCCTGGCAATAATCGGAATCCTTGCGGTTCTTCTTCTGCTCCCTCAACCCGCTTCCTGTTCGACCGACGATTTTTCCTCGGAGGGGCCGATTCTGCTGGCCTCTTTCGGGTCGGTGCCGGGCAACGAGGCGGTCGGCGGGCAATCGGAAACTCCGGAGGCGGACGAAGACATTGAAGAGCCGGCGACCGTTTCGGACCCGCTGTTCGGATGGAACAGGGCCATGTTCACTTTTAACGACCGCGTCTACTTCTGGGTGTTCAAGCCCGTGGCTCGCGGCTACGGTGCCATGGTTCCCGAACCGGCGCGAATCGGCATAAGGAACTTTTTCAACAACCTCCTGATGCCGGTGAGGTTCGTCAACTGTCTTTTGCAGGGCAAGCTGGAAAAAGCCAAAAACGAGATCGTCCGATTCTCCCTGAACACCACGTGGGGCGTCCTGGGGTTCGTCGACATAACGAACAAGTATTACCACCTGCCTCCCCAGAGGGAGGACATGGGACAGACCTTCGCGGTATGGGGGATCGGAAACGGGTTTTACCTCGTATGGCCGTTCGTCGGTCCTTCCACCTTGCGGGACTCCTTCGGCCTGGTGGGCGACTATTACCTCGATCCCGTATCGTGGGTGAACCCTTGGGAACTGTCGGTGGGCATTCGGGTCTTCGACGAAATCAACAGCACGTCTCTGCGAATCGGAGACTATGAGGCCTTCAAGGCGGCGGCCCTGGACCCGTACGTGGCCATGCGCGATGCGTACATTCAAAACAGAAACAAGATGATACAGGAATAGAGACAGCGATCGACACGATGCCCGCTCCCCGACCCGGGGAGCGGGCGGTTTTTTTCTCCCACCCCGCAACCGCAGCCGGACGTGATCCGACCACCGGTTTCCCAGTGTTTTTCATAACCGACGATTCGTTCACGGCTTCAGCGATGCTTTACAACGTGTAAAAAAAAGAGCTAGGTTTAACCCCTCTGCAGCACATGCCCGTCGACGGAGAGCGAACGGAACGCCGTTTCGGCCCGGCGAATCGGCGGGTGATGTGCATCGTTCGCAGTGGCATGAGCATTGCTTCACAATCTTTGACCTGTGCGCCCCCGGGGCGAGATTTTTACCAGCAAGAGTATCGGTTCTCATGACGGAAGAAGTACGGAAAAAGGCAAAAATTCGCCTGACGGCGATCGTCACTTCGGTTGCATTGCTTTTTCTGGCGGCGGGAATGTTTCTGCTTTTCTGGTCCTCACGGGAAATGAAGAGCATCGTGGTGGATCAGTTCAATGAAGAACAGCTCGTCATCGCCCGAAGCGTAGCGACCGCCATCGAACGGGAATTGTCCCACCTGAAAAAGGAAGTCGATTCGCTCAGGAAGGAACTGACCAATTACGGGCCGGTGCGTCCCGAAACGGATTCGCTTATTCAGTCCGTGTTTCCCCGCGTGATCGAGAACGGGGTGTGGAAGATTCTGCTGGTCGATTTTTCTCATGAAACGGCCCTTGTTTATTCCCCCCATGCCGCGGCCTACCTTCAAGAGAAGAGCGAACTGCCGTGGGACGACTTCCTCGCCGGATTCAACCGACAGTCCGACTCCGTATGGGTATCGCCGCTCTACATCCGCGACTCCTCCATATCCATGTTTCTGGGAACGAAGGTTGTCGGATCCAATGCTTTCCTGGTTTTCGAAATGAACGTCTCCTGGTTCGCCACTCCGCTGGTCAGGGACATACGGTCCGGAAAAACGGGATACGCCTGGCTGATCGACGATCGGGGGTACTTTCTCTATCATCCGCAGGCCGATTTCATCGGGGAGAGCGCCTTTGCCGCCCGCCAGAAGAAATATCCGGACGTTCCCTTCTCCATCATCAACTTCATCCAGAAGGAAAACATGCTCAAAGGCCAGGAGGGCAAGGATTCGTACTACTCCGGGTGGCACAGGGGCATAACCGGGAAAATCAACAAACTGATCGCCTACACCCCGGTGACGGTTTCGGACGACCCTCCGCATAGGTGGTCGATCGCCGTGGTGGCGCCCATGGCCGAAGTGGACGGCCGTATGCGCACGGCCAACAACCGGCAACTCTTCGTGCAGGTTCTGATCATCACCTTTGTGGTGCTGAGTTCACTGGCGATTCTTTTTCTGGAGTGGCGATGGTCCCGGGAGCTTCAGAACAGGGTGGATCAAAGAACAAAGGAACTCAAACGATCGGAAGAAAAATACCGTTCCCTGGTGGAAAGTGCGGAAGATTTTATCTATACGGTGGATGCGGAGGGGATGTTCAGGTCCATCAACAGCTTCACCGCCAATTTTTTCGGAGGGAGGCCCGAAGATTTTACCGGCAAGCCCCTGTCCGATCTCTTTTCTAAAAGCGTGGCTTCCCAGCAGTTGAAACAGGTGAACAAGGTGTTCGCGCTGGGGAAAAGCGTCAGGGATGAATTCAATCTGGTGGCGGGGGGCAATCCCATCTGGATCAGCGCCAACCTGATGCCCATCAAGGACGAAAAAGGGGCCGTCACCACCGTGCTCTGCATCGCCCGTGACGTTACGGACGTAAAAAACCTGGAGAGACAGCTCATCAATGCGGAAAAACTCGCCTCCATCGGCACCCTGGCCGCGGGGGTGGCCCACGAAATAAACAACCCCCTGGGCGTGATCCTCGGTTTTTGCGATCTCCTCGTGAGGAAAGCGGACCCGGCGGGACAGGCGTATTCCGATCTGAAGATCATCGAGCGGCAGGGGCTCCACTGCAAGGAAGTGGTGGAGAATCTCCTGAGCTTTGCCCGGGTCGGTGAAGAAGTATCGGAATATTGCGACATCAACGACTGCGTGGATCAGGTGATCAAGATTTTTCGCCACACCCTGGAGATGCGGGGCATCGACCTCGTGACGGAACTGGAGGAGCGCATCCCCATGGTGAGGGGTGATTCCCGCCAGTTGCAGCAGGTGTTTTTCAACCTCGTCAACAATGCCGTTGCGGCCACCGAAAGCGGCGGGGTGCTGGAAATCCGAACCGAATGCGAAAGAGGCCGGAAAAAGGCGGTGGTGAAGGTGCGGGACACGGGAACGGGAATAAACGAAAAGAACATGGAACGCATCTTCGATCCCTTTTTCACCACCAAACCGGAGGGGGCTGGGACGGGGCTGGGACTGTTCATTTCCTACGGCATCGTCTCCAAGTTCGGCGGATCCATTGCCTGTGCAAGCCGAACGGCCGACGCTGCGGGCAAGGAAAGCGGAACGACCTTTACCGTAAAACTCCTTACCAAGAGGTTTGAAGAATAATGGCGGGCAAGATTCTCCTGGTGGACGACGAGAAAGACATGCTGTTGCTCCTGGAGCGGATCATCTCCGAGGAGAGGGACCATGAACTCTCGTCGGAAACCAATCCCCTCAGAGCCCTGGAGCTGTTCAAAAAGGATGACTTCGATCTGGTGATCACCGATCTGAAAATGCCGAAGATGGACGGAATAACCCTCCTCCACGAACTCAAGGGGCTCCGGCCGGACGTCGCCGTGGTCGTGATCACTGCATACGCCACCATAGAAACCGCCGTGGAGGCGATTCAGAAGGGTGCGTTCGACTATGTCACCAAACCTTTCCGGCGGGAGCGCATTCTTATTACCATCGACAAGGCCATGAAATGGCAGGAGATGGTGAGGGAAAATCTCGCGTTGAAACAGGCGCTGAACGATCAGTCCGACACCCCCTTTCTCATCGGGACCACTCCGGTGATGAAGGAGATATTCGAACGCATCAGGCAGGTGGCTCCCGCCATGGCGACCGTGCTGGTCACCGGGCCCAGCGGCACGGGAAAAGAGTTGGTGGCCAAGGCGATTCACCGCAACAGCCTCAGGAGCGACAAGAAATTCATCACCATCAACTGTACCGCGATCCCGGAACACGTCATCGAAAGCGAGCTGTTCGGGCACGTGAAGGGAGCTTTTACCGGAGCCTGGAAGGACAAAAAGGGGTTGGTGGAGGAAGCGGACGGCGGCACGCTCTTTCTGGACGAGATCGGCGACCTGAGTCCCCAGCTGCAGACCAAACTTCTGCGGCTGGTGCAGGAAGGCGAATACAAACCGGTGGGGAGCGTTCAGACCAGGAAGGCCGACGTGCGTTTCATTGCCGCCACGAACCACAACCTGCGACAGTCCATCAAGGACAAAACCTTTCGGGAAGACCTCTACTATCGTCTGAACGTGGTCCACATCGACCTGCCGCCGCTGAAAGACCGCAAGGGCGACGTGCCGGTGATGGTCTATCACTTCCTGAAAAAATACTCGAGCCTGTATCAAAAGGGGATCGTGGAGATTTCCGACTCGTCCATGCAGTTTCTCCTCTCGTACGATTTTCCCGGCAACGTACGGGAGCTGGAAAACATCATAGAGAGAGGGGTCATTTTCTGTCGGGGCAACATTCTCGATACCAAGGACCTGTTCATGGAACGTGAACTGGAAGAAGGTCCGGAAGGGGAAAGTCCCGGGGACCGGGAACTGCTATCCTTCAAGGAGGCCAAGGAAAACGCGATTCAGATGTTCCACCGCCGCTATATTCAATCGCTTCTGCGGGAAAGCGGGGGCAACATCAGCCGGGCGGCGGAAGTGGCGGGAATTCAGCGCCAATACCTCCATCGTCTGATGAAGGATGTGGGGATCGAAGCGGAGGAGTTCAAAAACAGGGGCGGCGATCAATAGCTGCGGGCGATCAATTCCCGCCGCACCGAAATCCCTTACTGCGATTCCCGGCCTCTGCCGGCTTCGGGGTCGATTTTTTCCGACGGCACCTGAATGCCCACGGAACGCAGGGCATCGGTCAGGCGCACCGTGCCGACGGGTCGTTCATTGTGCACAACGGAGATGATGCGCAGGTTGTGATTCAGCATCAGTTCAATGGCATGAACGATCTTGTCCATCATGCCCACCGAGGGGGAGGAGGGTGAACCTTCCTGATAGGGGAGCACGATGTCTTTCACTCTTTGTCCTCTCATGATCCCACCCGGTGCGCATGTGCGAATGCCGTTGCTTCACCGCTGGTCGGTGAAACCGAGGCGGTCGACCTTCGTGGCCGCCGGATTTGCCCGGCTGTACGGGGCCATGCCTCAGATGAGAGCAAGTTCGGTGCCAGCCACAGCCCGTTCTTTTCCCGGTCCGGTAACGCCTTGTTCTCCTTTCACATCTGCACATAGGGGCGTGAAAACCGCGGGCGCTTCCGAAAAGAACGTGCTATTGTTACACGAGTGTCTCTGTGGAGGTGACAGAGCGCTCTTCCCATTGTCCACAGGCAGCGGCGGAAGCCGGACCGAAAAGCAACCGGACGCCGCTTAAACGGAACGATTCGAAGGAATTTACAAGCATCCCGCTCGGGGCCCGCCACATACCGCCATATATCCCACCCAGAAATCGTGCATCGATACCGCAACCGAGAGTGGGAAGGGCCCGGGAAAACAATGAGGAGAGTACATGGACTTCATCCTGGTCCGCCTGTTCGCGGATGAAGCATACGTCAACGGACTTCTCGCGGATTGTCCGGTTTACCTGCTGCTGATCCTGATCGCCGTATCCATCCTTGTGCTCTCCAAAGGAGCGGACTGGATGGTCGACGGCGTCGTGGGGCTGGCCAAGAGGACGGGGCTGCCCCGCATCGTCATCGGGGCGACCATCGTTTCCCTCGGCACGACCACTCCGGAGGCCTTCGTGTCCGTGATGGCGGCATTTATGGGGAACCCCGGTCTCGCGTTGGGAAACGGCGTGGGATCGATCATCGCGGACACGGGTCTGATTTTCGGGCTCACCTGCATGCTGGCGGTTGTCCCCATGAACCGTTTCATCCTGAGCCGCACGGGCTGGGTGCAGGTGGGTTCGGCCACGCTGCTGGTCCTCCTTGCCATCGGCGCGTGGGTAGCCGCTCCTTCGAATCCGGTCCTCGGAAGATGGGTGGGCATTTTTCTCCTGGTCCTGCTCGTCGTATACCTGTTCGTCACCTACACCTGGGCCAAGCAGGGTATGAGGGTGGAGGCAGAGGAGGAGGATACGGCGGAACTGATGGGGCTGGCCAGGGCCTGCCTCCTGCTCACGGGGGGGCTCGTTGTGGTGATCGTGGGCGCCCGCGCGCTCATTCCCTCCGCGTCGGAGCTGGCCATACGCATGCGCGTACCGCAAGACGTGGTGGCGGCCACCATGGTGGCGCTCGGCACCTCCCTTCCCGAACTGATGACGGCCATCGCCGCGATCAGAAAGGGCCATCCCGAAATCACCGTGGGCAACATCGTGGGCGCCGACGTCCTCAACTGCCTGTTCGTCATCGGCGCCTCCTGCACCGCCCGGCCGCTGGAAGTCCCTTCGAACTTCTACGTCTTCCATTTTCCGACCATGCTCTTTATCCTTTTCTCCTTCCGTTATTTCATCCACCGGAATGTGGATGGCCATTTTAAAAAAATGCAGGGAGCCTGGCTCTTCGGCATTTATATAGCCTACCTCATCCTCCAGTACGGCTTTAACGTGGGATCGGCGAGCTGACGGATTCCCGTGGAAAACCGTACCCGCCTCGCTCTTCCGCTCTTTCCCGAACGCAGGTGAAAGGCGGCAAAACGGACCGAACCGGCTGACGGGGCTTGTCCCCGGCGCGAGCACTTTCGAACGTTGGAAAGTGAAAGTTTCACTTTGGTCGGTTTGTCACCTCTCTGTATACACCATGCCCGGAGCAGCGCCATTTTTAAAGTAAAAGATGTTGCTTTTCAATAAGTTACGCTTTTGCTTCCCGCGGTAAAGACTGGCATGCATCTTGTAGCCCGCTTGGAACCCGGAAGGTTTGCCCTGCGGGGCGGAGACCGGCCACGGCACGACCGATCATTCACGGAACTTCGATACGGGAATCGAGCTGGTGATGGAACTGCACGGACAGGCAGGGGACCGTGGAAATCGTATCGGCCGAAACAGGTATTATGCCGGGCTTTTCCGACGTCTCCTCCTGCTCTCCCTTTTCTGCTCCCTCGTTCCTCTTCTGAGCGTGGGCTGGGTAATTTCCAGCCGCTATTCACGGCTTGCTGATGAAAAAGTCGTCACCAGCCTGGAGAACGAGGCCGAGCAGCACAAGCAGTTGCTCGAACTGTTTCTACGCGAACGCGTTTTCAAGTTGCACCTGGCGGCCCAGACGCTCACCAGGGAGTACCTTTCGCAACCCGTCAATATCGCCCGTGTCTTCTCGGCCATGAACCGGGAGTGCGGATGCATCGCCGACATGGGGGTCATCGACCAGCGGGGAAAACACCTGGCATATGTAGGGCCGTACGATCTCCTCGATAAAAATTACTCCCGGACCGTCTGGTTCAAGGAGGTTCTGGAAAAGGGCACCTACATCAGCGATATGTTTCTGGGATACCGCAAGGCGCCCCACTTCGTCATCGCGGTGACCCGCAAGGAGAACAACGAAAACTGGATTCTGAGGGCCACCGTCGATACGGAGGCGTTTCGATCCCTGGTGGAAAGCGTGAAGATCGGCCATACGGGGGAAGTGTATCTCCTGAACGAAGAGGGCATTTTCCAGACCATGCCGCGCTTCGGCGCGAACATCATGGACAAGGCCTCCTTCGAAGTGGGTCCGTATCATGCGGACACTCGTGTGAGGCAGGTGACGTCTGCGGCGAGCGGCCACGGCGAACCCCGACGCCAGATAGTGGCCGAAGCATGGCTTGAAAATCCGCGCTGGATGCTCGTCATCCGGCAGGATTACGACGAGGCGTTCAGCGACGTTGAAAAAGCCGATTCCGCGACGCTCCTTTTCCTCCTCACCTGCGCGGGGGCCGTCTGCGTGGCGGCGGCGGTTTTTTCGCGCTCCCTGGTCCGTTCCATTCGCAAAAGGGATGAAGAAACGGACCGGATGAACGGGCAAATCGAGCAGGCGGGAAGGCTGTCGGCCATCGGCGAACTGTCGGCGGCCGTTGCTCACGAAATCGACCGCCCTCTTGGTTCCATCCTTGCGCAGCAACGGCTCGTTCTGGGTGCGCTCGAACGAACGGATACGGCCGACCCCGGATTCAGGTCTGCGCTCGTCGAATCCCTGCAGCAGATCGATGCTCAGGCGCAGCGGTGCGGGGAAATCACCCGTAACCTTCTTCACCTCTCCGGCCTCGCCGTTCCGACGAGAGAATCGGTCGAACTGAACGGTTTTCTCGTGGATGTAGTGGATTCGATGGAACGGGAAGCGGGGATCGGCGACGTCAGGTTCGACCTCAGGTTGTGGGAGGGATTGCCCCCCATCAGCTCCGACCCTTCCCGCTTGCAGCAGGTGTTTCTGACCATTTTCGGCAATGCGTTGGGAGCGTGTGAAGGCAAGACGTTCGGAACCGTTACGGTGCGCACGGAACCTGCGGAACTGGGCGTGAACGTCTTCATCGCCGACATCGGAACGGAACCCCCTGCGCGCAGCGAGGAGCGGATATTCGATCCGTTCCTTCCCGCGAAAGCCGGGGAAGAACCCGTGGTCGGATTTTTCATTTGCAGCGTTTTGATAAGACAGCTGGGTGGCCGGATCGAATTACACAGCGAACCGGGTACGGGAACGGAATTCTGCCTGTTCTTTCCGTTCCATATCCCCGACGCCGTACCGGTGCCGTCCCAGAGCGGCAAGCTTGTCCGGACCGCATGATTGCACCCCGGTACGTGCGGTTTGTGCGCGGACCCCATGTCCCGTTCGGGCGGGCTCGATTTCCGCCGGACTTTCTGAATGTATCGTCAGCCGTGGTAAGGAGCGGTCACCCGGAATCATCCGCTCCGCTGCATGGAAATGATCGTATTCTAGTCCGTTTTTCTGCAAGAGCGGGCGGGTGTGCCGTTCCGCAATCGAATGCTCGGGTGTGGAGACAATCAAGGGTGTCTGCTCCCCCCGGTATGGGAGTGCCGGCCGGGAGTAAAACGGTAACGACAGGTAAACGGGAAAGGAGAATATTGTGAAGGGAAAGCTCATCTGCGCAAGGACTGGAGTTCTGTTGCTGCTCCTTTTATGGGTGGTGTGGGGGGGCCCATCATCCGTCTGCTTTGCCCAGTCCAAGACTGATAATGCGGAAATCATGAAGATGCTGGACAGGATGGAAAACACCATCAAACAGCAGCAGCAGGAAATCGACCGGTTGAAGAAAGAGCTGACGAACGTTAAGGAAGGCCAGGAGAAAGTACAGAAAGTACAGGAGCAGACGATCCAGAAACAAGTGAAACAGGAAGTCGATCAGCAGTTCAAGCCGCTGGCCTGGGCCAAGAACATCAAGTTGAGCGGCGACCTGCGCTTACGATATGAAGGCATTTACGATCGCGAGAAGAACGACAAGGACCTGGAAAGCCGGGACCGGTTCCGGGTGCGGTTGCGCCTCTATGCGGACAGCCAGGTCACGGACGAGATCGGCGCGCACGTGATGCTGACCACCAGCGAAGGACAACTCGGACAGACGAGCAACCAGAGTCTGGGTACCGAATTCGATAACAAGGCGATCTACATCGGCCGGATGTACGCGGACTACAAACCCAAATGGCTCCCCGACCTCGAACTTGGTTTCGGCAAGTACAAGAACCCGTTCTACCATAGTGACATTACGTGGGACCCCGACGTAAACCCCGAAGGGTTCTATGAGTTGTACACCTACAAGGGCTGGAAAACCGTGCAGCCGTTCCTCAGGTTCGGCCAGAACATGATAAGCGAAAACAATCTGACCAAGGACGGTTCCCTGTTTCTGTGGCAGGGGGGGGCCACTCTGAACTTCAATAAGGTGCAACTTACTCTCGCCGGTAGCTACTACGACTACATGAACCTGGATAGGACGAGGCTCGGCGATTCGGACCGATCCAAGGGGAACACGGTCGTCGACGATCCGGACAACAGCGGCAAGAAAATCCTGGCGTACGACTTCAGGGTCGCCGAGGCCATGGCAAACCTCCAGTTCAACGTGTACAAGATACCCGTGTCGATCTGGGGCGACTATCTGAAAAACACGGCCGGCGACGTGCCGAGCGATCGTGATACCGCCTGGGGCGTGGGATTAAGCGTGGGTCAGACCGTAGAACCGGGCGATTGGTTGTTCGAATACATGTACAAGAGAATCGAATCCGACTCCGTGCTGGGGTTGTTCGCCGATGGCGACTTCTTCGGTACCGACCGCAGAGGCCATCGTTTCATGGTTATGTATCAGCTCTTCAAGAAGGTTACCCTTGAATTGAAGCTGTTCGATACGGAAGCCATCAAGGCCGACGATTCCGAAATCCGGTTGCAGGTGAGCACCATCTTCAAATTCTAACCTCTCGACGAGGGACCGGAGAAGCACCGTGGTGCTTCTCCGCGTGCCCCTCTTCTTCGTCTCGCGGGCGCCGTACGTTTCTCCCTCTTTACGTATGGCGCCCGTTTTTTTCCGTTTCGTAAGTCCCTACGAGGCGCGGGAATCGCGGATTGCAGGGCCGCGGCCCGAAATTCGGTTTAAGTTGCGAAGATCCTTTCCGATAATAAAACAAGACCCCTTTGTTCGACCGTAGCCGCCTCGTGAAGGCTGTTCATGGACTTCAGTCCCGATAAGGGACGCGATGTACGGTTTCTTCTTCTCCCAAACGGAACTTTGCTCCGAACGGACCCTTTGCCATGATGGAAACACTTTTGCTGCAGATTCCCCCGGAGGCCCGCTTTCTCCCGGTAATAACGTCGTTTGTGGAAAATTCGTCCGAGTGCCTCGGAATGGACCCGGCCGGGCGAATGGGACTCACCCTTGCCGCCGAGGAACTCTTCATGCATATGACCGGCATCCTGCGGACGCAGGAAGATCTGGAAATCCGGTGCATGAAAGGCTCCTGCTACGTACGGATCGACTTCCTCTTTCAAGCCCGGAAAGTGGACCTGAAGGTATTCAACATCACTTCCCGCCTTTCCCTTGAGGATGAGGAGCAGCTGGAAGAAATGGGGCTTTTCCTGGCCGCGCGTTCAGTGGATCGTTTCCGGTTTTCCCGGGAGAACAACGGCCGCATGTGCTTGTCCATCGTAAAGGAAAAAGCCTATTCCCCCGCCCGGAAGATCCCCGCCGTTTCCGTGCCCCACATGACGGATTTCACCGTGCGGCCGCCCGACCAGGCGGAAACCAAGACGTTTTCGGAAATGACCGTGAGCTGCTATCCGGCCCACGCCGTTCCGTCGTTTCTCAGATACCCCGGCAAGCTGGCGGACATGGTCGCGGGAGACGAATGCCGGGTGGCGGCGGCGTTCGGCCCCATGGGAACCCTGGGTGGCGGCGTGTGCTGGCGTTGGACGGGGGCGACCACCGTGGAAATGTACGGCCCCTACCTTTTCGACCCGGACGCCGATTCCGCCATGAGCGATGATCTGCTGGAGGCCTGCCTCAACGCGCTGGCCAGAACGAGATGCGTCAACCTCGTCTGCCGGTACGCCACACCCGGGCTGCCGTCCGAGCAGTTTCAGGCGCTGGGTACCGTTTCGTTGAAGAGCGTGGAAGGCGATCGGGAACAGACGGCCTATTTCCGCGAAATACGGGAAGACCTGGGTTCCCATGCCTGGTGCCATCCCCTGCTGGAAGACTTTCTGCAGAAAGAGTATCAGCGGCTGGTGCTGCCGCGCGAGGTGCGTACGTACACCCACCATGGAGAAGAGCTGCCCCGCCACGCCGTCCTCACCGCCGAATTCGACCACGAGGCGGGAAGCGTGTACCTGTCTCCGCTGCTTTCGGGACTCGACGGCGACCGGGTTCTGGTCGATCACCTTCGCCTCATGCACAGGGAGGGAATCGCGAACGTTTTCTTCGCCATGGACCTGGGCGAGGCGCAACAGACCATGTTTACTCCGTCACTGTTCGATAACGGTTTCTCGCCGCGGATGATCGTTCCCTCGGCCGGGGCCGGCGACGTGGTCATATTCCAGCATATCGCGGAAAACGAATGAACACGCCGAATCTCGAAAAACTGGTCCCCGGCTACATCAAAGGGTTTGAAGCCTACATTCCCAGCAAACCCGACGACGTACTGATGAAGCTCTACGGCTGCAGCCGTCTCTATCGCCTCAACAACAACGAAAACCCTCTCGGCCCGCCGCCCGCGGCCCGGGAGATCATCGAAGGCTACCCGCCTCCCCAGGCATCGGTCTATCCGAGCGGCGACGCCTACCACCTCCGTTACTGTCTGAGCGAACAGTTCGGGCTGCACCCGGATCAGATTCTCGTGGGCAACGGGGCGAACGAAGTCATCGGGTTCGTGATCAAGGCCTTTTGCCAGGAGGGGGACAACATCGTCACGGCGGAAAAGACCTTTGCCGTGTACGAATGGGTTGCCGAGTTCTCCGGTTTCCGGGCCCGTCTGGTGCCGCTCGCGGATAACGGTTTCGACGACGAAGGGATGCTCGCCGCCATTGACGAACGCACCAAGGTGCTGTTCATCTGCAACCCCAACAACCCCACCGGCAGCTACTGGAATGAAAAGAGGCTGCGGTCTTTTCTCGACCGGGTGGCCGGCCGACAGATCGTCGTCTTGGACGAGGCGTACTTCGAATTCGTGGAGAAGGACGACTACCCCAACGGCATGATGCTGCTTTCGGAGTATCCGAATCTTATCCTCTTCCGTACCTTCTCCAAAATGTACGCGCTGGCCGGGCTCCGCATCGGCTATCTTGCCGGGTCGCCGGAAGTCGTGGACGTGGTCCGGCGCACCTGTGTGGTCTATTCGGTCAACGGCTTGGCGCAGGCGGCGGCGCTGGCGTCGGTAAAGGATACGGAACACGTTCAGCGGACACGGGAAATGGTGCGCCGGGGCAAGGAATTCCTGGTTCGGGAGCTGGGGAACCTGGGGGTCCCGCTGATCTCCGGGGAAGGGAATTTCGTGATGCTCAAGGTCCCCATGAGCGATACGCTGGCATACCGTAAACTGATGGCACGGGGAGTGATGGTCAGGAGCATGACCGGCTTCCGTTTTCCCAACTGGATACGGGTGACCGTTTCCCACATGGAGCCCCTGGAAGCATTTGTGGAAGCGTTGGACGGTGTTTTGCGGGAGCGGGGATAGAATAATGGCGGACAGGACGGCAACGAACCGGTTCCAGGTGGGCGTAAGCACCCCCAGGGCCGATGCGTGGACCAAGGTGACCGGCAGCGAACAGTTTGCGGCGGACCGCTATGGGGACGATTTTCTCTGGGCGGGCGTCAAGCGTTCGGACGTCCCCCACGCGCGGGTCCGCGCCATCCATACGCGGGATGCCGCCTCCCTGCCCGGCGTAACGGCGGTCCTTACCCACGGGGACGTTCCCGGACCCAATCGCCAGGGGATCGTGAAGCGGGACCAGCCCGTGCTGGTGGACGGAAAAATCCGCCGTATCGGCGACGCGCTGGCGTTGGTCATTGCCGGGGACAGGGAAATCCTCCGCCGCGCCCTCTCCCTCATTACTGTCGATTGCGAACCGCTGCCCGCCGTTTTCGACCCCGAACGGGCGCTGTCTCCCGGCGCACCGCTGATCCACGAAGATTTTCCGGACGGCAATCTCCTGGACGACATGGAAGTGCTTCACGGCGACGTCGACCGGGGATTCGCGGAATCGGACGTGATCGTGGAGTGGCGGTATGAAACCTCCCGACAGGCTCATGCGTTTCTGGAAACGGAAACGGGCTGGGCGCGGTTGTTGCCGGACGGAGAACTGACCGTCGTCGCTTCCACCCAGTCGCCCTTCCGGGACCGCATGGAGATCGCCCACGCGCTCGGCATGGACCCCGGCCGCATCAGGGTGGTCGCGCCCTTCCTGGGAGGAGGATTCGGCGGCAAGGACGGATGCAACGTGCAGTGTCTGCTCGCGGTGGCGGCGCTCAATTCTCACGGCCGTCCCGTGAAGATGTGGTGGGACCGGGAAGAGAGCTTTGTCGCCGGAGTAAAGAGGATGCCCGCATGGATGACGTACCGGGTCGGAGCCAAAAGCGACGGCACGTTCCATGCCCTGGACTGCTCCATCGTCATGGATACCGGGCCGTACGAACACCTGAGCGGAGAAATTCTGGCCCTGGCGGTGGAACACGCCGGCGGTGCGTATCGGTTTCCCCACACACGGGTGCGCGGGCGCTGCGTCTATACCAACAACCCGGTGGGCGGCCCCTTCCGGGGGTTCGGCGTGCCGCAGGTCACCGCGGCCGTGGAACAGGCCGTGGACCTGCTGGCGGAACGGCTGGACATGGACCCGCTGCGCCTCCGGTTGAAGAACGTCGTGCGGCGCGGCGACCGCAACGCCGTCGGCGTTACCCTGGTCAACTCCGTGTCCGTTCACGAGTGTCTGGAGAAGATGGCGGAGCATCCCGCGTGGAAGGAGCGGCAGGCGTGGAAGAGCGCAGCCGGTAAGCACAAACGCAGGGGAGTGGGGCTGGCCTGCCTGTTGCAAGCGGGCGGGTACGGGCCGGTGATTCCCGACGTGGGGAACGCTCAGGTGGAACTGACCCCCGAGGGGACATTCCGGGTATCGTGCGGCGTATCCGACATGGGACAGGGCAACGCGTCCACTTTCGTGCAGATCGCGGGCGACATCCTGCGCCAGGAATCGACGGCTCTGGCGATGATCCTGCCGGATACCGGGAAAACGTTGCCCTCCGGGTCGGCCGCCGCCGGAAGGACTACGTACACCTACGCAAACGCGCTCATCAAGGCGGCGAAGGGGCTCGCGGAGAAGATGCTTCAACGGGCCGCCCTGGCATTCATGACCGGCTCCGTTGAGGACCTGGCGTTGCTGCCGGGAAAGGTCGTCCACCTGCCTTCGGGCAGGGAACTTCCCCTGTCCCGGCTGGC
This sequence comes from uncultured delta proteobacterium, assembly GCA_963826125.1. Classification (GTDB taxonomy): domain Bacteria; phylum Desulfobacterota; class Desulfarculia; order JACQYL01; family CAWGVV01; genus CAWGVV01. The sequence goes on from CAWGVV010000002.1 coordinate 2,353,482, forward strand.
GGCGTTCATGGGGCCGTCGGAACGGGTGAGCACCGGATACTGGAAGGCCCCCACGGCGCGGGACACGCTCAGAATCAAAAGCAAGGCGGAATTCATGGGCATCCCCCACGCCATTTTTTCCTATGCGGCCCATGCGGCCTGGGTGGAAGTGGACGAACTGACCGGCCGGGTCGACGTCCTGCGCTACGCGGCGGTCAGCGACTGCGGCGGGGTGATCAACCCGCAGCTTTACGAGCAGCAGATTCAGGGCGGCATCGCCCAGGGACTCGGCTTCGCCCTGTTCGAAGAACTTCCGGTGCGGGAAGGCCGCCAGTTGGCCACGGACCTTTCCACCTACGTCATCCCCTCAACACTCGACGTACCGGACATGGAATCCGTCGCCATAGCGGGATTCGAAGAGACGGGGCCGTACGGTTTGAAGGGCGCGGGGGAGATTCCCATCAACGGTCCCCTCCCTGCGGTGGCCAACGGTGTGGCGGATGGTTGCGGTGTGCGACTGGAAACGTCGCCCGTTACCGCGGAAAAGGTTTTGCGTGCTTTAGCGGGAAAGGTACGGCGGCAGGTATGAAAATTTTATTTACGCTCAACGGATCGGAAACGATCGTGGACGTTGCCCCGGACCGACGGGTAGTGGACATCCTGCGCGAAGACCTGCACCTCACCGGAACCAAGGAGGGCTGCGGGTCCGGCGAATGCGGAGCGTGCACCGTGCTGGTGGACGGGACCACCCGCCTCTCCTGCCTGATGCTCGCCGCCCAGTTGGACGGCCGCGCCGTCACCACCATCGAGGGACTGGCGGAAAACGGAGCCCCGACTCCGTTGCAGGAAGCGTTCGTCCATGCCGGGGCGGTGCAGTGCGGGTTCTGCACTCCGGGCATGATCGTGGCTTCCGAGGATCTGCTGGCGCGCACGGTCCATCCTTCGCGGGAACAGATCCGCGACGCCCTTTCCGGAAACCTGTGCCGCTGCACCGGCTACCGCAAGATCGTGGATGCCGTCGAACGGGAAGCCGCGCGTCGCGAGGACGAATCATGAACAGGAGGATGTTTCTTCCGGGAAGCCCGGACGAACTGTGGGACGTCCTGGACACTGTTCCCGAAGCGATCCTCTATAACGGCGGGACCGATGTGTTCGTGAAAATGCGGCACGGATTGTTGGAGCCCACGAGCCTGATTTGTCTGGAGCGGATAAGTGAGCTGCGGATGGTGGAAGAAGCAGACGGGTTTCTCACCATCGGAGCGGGGGTGACCCATACCGGAGCGCTGGAGCATCCGCTGGTGAGAACGCATTTCCCCCTGCTGGCGAGAAGTCTGAGCGTGCTGGGTTCCCCGCCCATCAGAAACATGGGCACCATCGGCGGGAACATCGTTACCGCCTCCCCCGCGGGCGACTCGCTGCCCCCGCTCTATGTGGCCGATGCCGAAGTGGAGGTGCGGTCGAAAAACGGGAGCCGGACGATCCCCATCGGGAAGTTCATCAAAGGGCCGGGCAAAACGGAACTCCGCCGGGGAGAGGTTGCCTGGAGCGTGCGGGTGAAGAAAACGGCCCCCACGCTGGTGCATTTCGAGAAGGTCGGCCGCCGCAAGGCCCTGGCCATCGCGGTGGTCAGCATGGCGGCCATGCTCCGGATAGCGGACGGGGGCGTCATTGAAGAGGCGCGGCTGGCATGGGGAAGCGTCGGCCCCACCGTCGTCCGCTCGACCTCCATCGAACAAGCCCTGAAGGGAAAACTCCTCGACCGCCGCACAATGGAAGAGGTCATCCCTCTGGTCCATGAGGTGGTTTCGCCCATTGACGATATACGGGCGGGGGCGGAATATCGCCGCACCGTGGCGGGAAACCTTCTGCTGCGGTTGATCGAGAAACATCCCTGATGCGCGTGAGCGGAGGATAACGGTATGGCCTTTCCCCGACAGCTATGGAACCGGCAGTTTGTGCTGTTGAACGTGGCCGTTTGCCTGGCCTTTGCCAACATCGCCGTTTTCTTCCAGTATTACGACTACCTCCGTTCGCTCGGAATGGACCCCCGCTGGTTCGGGGTCATCATCGGCGCGTTTTCGGCCACGGCCCTCGTGATACGGCCTCTCGTCAGCCCCTTTCTGCACCCGGGAAACGCTTTGCGCTGGGCCGCTTCGGCCGGTGTAGCGGTGGTCGTCGCCCTCCTGCTGTACGGTTTGGTGCGCGGTCCCTGGTCCATGCTCCTGGTGAGAATCTTTCACGGCGGCGCTCACGTGGTCATGGCCTCGGCCCTCATGGCGGCCCTCATTGTCCACATCCCCAAGGAAAACAGCGGACAGGCCTTTGGGATCATCTCCATCGCCACGCTCCTGCCGTACGCGTTGGTGCCGCCGGTGGTGGGCGGCCTCACCGACCGGTTGGGCGGATACGACCATGTGTTATGGCTGTTCGGCGGCATCATGGTGTTGATGTTCCCCCTCCTGGCGTCGGCGAAATCCGGCCGGAGCACTGAGGAATGCGCCACGGGAAACAGCCGTCTTCGCGGCGGAGAAATCATGGACAACCTGAAGGACCCGAGGATCGTACTCATCCTTCTGGCCATGCTGTTCTTTTTCAGCGGTTACGCCCTGGTGTTTTTCTACCTCTCCGGCTACGGGAAGTCCGTGGGGATCGCCGGGGTGGGACTCTTCTTCACCCTGTCCACCGTGGGCGAAATCGGGGTGCGTTTTCTCGCCGGATCGCTGTTCGACAAAACGAACAAGGCGATACTGGCGGCCTGGTCGCTGGTGATCGTTTCCATCGGTTACGTGCTGCTGGGGAACCGGCCGAGCACCACGGTGTTCTTCAGCCTGGGGCTCTTTCTGGGACTTGGGTGGGGGGTGATCATGCCGGTACTCAACGGGTTGATCTTCGACGTTTCTTCTCCCCGGTATCGACCGTTCAACACGAACCTGGGCATGCAGATGTTCCAGGGAGGGTTCTTCATCGGTCCCTTCATCGGGGGAGCCATCCTTTCCGTAGCGGGCTTTCAATGGGTGTTCCACGCCTGCGCCGGCTTGGGCCTGGCGGCGGCGGGAATGGCCTTTCTCCTGGCCGGTCAATCATGCAAAAAGGAGGCGGCCGACGGTGGCTACTCAACGGCGGCTTGAATCTGTGGTGGAACCGGGACAACAGTACGAGTTCGATCTGTTTCGTCCCGAGGACGCGGAGGGCGTGGCGAATCTGTTCCTCTCCGTCTACGGGGAAGGGTACCCCATACGCACGTTCGTCGAGCCGCAAGAACTGATCGAAGAGAACGGTGCGGGCCGCACCCTGTCCAGCGTGGCCCGGACCCCCAAAGGGGAAATCGTCGGCCATAATGCATTGTTCGTGAGTTCCCCCAACCCCAAGATTTACGAAAGCGGCGCGGGAGCCGTGCATGCGGCCTATCGGGGCGGAGCCGGCATTTTCACCGGATTGATACTGCATGGGGTTCAAAAGGTCGCGCCCCTTTACGGCGTGGAAGCCATACATGGGGAAGAGGTGTGCAACCACGTGTTCACCCAGAAAACGGCGCTTAAACTCGGTTGGCGCGAGTTTGCTCTGGAGGTGGACCTCATGCCCGCGGCAGCGTACGTCAAGGAGAGAAGCGCCGAAGGAAGAGTGGCGTCCCTGGTCAATTACAGGGCAGTTGTCTCCTCCGGCCACGACGCCTATCTTCCCGAGCAGTACGTGCAGCAGATGCGATGGTTGTACGAACGGCTCGATGACCCGCGGACACTATTCGAGGAACGGGAGGGTATTCCGTCCGACGTGGCCACGGACATCAAACCCCAGATCTTCGATTTCGCCCAGATCGCCCGATTGGCCGTTTGGGAGACGGGACGCGATTTCGACGCTCGCATGGAACGGCTGGAAGACGAACTGCGCGCCCGGAATATATGGCTGATCCAGGCCTGGGTGAATCTGAACCGTCCGTGGGTAAACCGGGCAGTTGAGGTGCTTCGGGAGAGGGGCTATTTCTTCGGCGGATTGCTGCCCCGCTGGTTCGACGGCGACGGCATGCTCATGCAGAAGATTGCCGGACGTCCATCCTGGGAGGGAATCGTTATCGCCTTCGACCATTCCGCTCGAATTGTGGAAATGGTGAGACAGGACTGGGAACGGGCCATGAAGGGATGAAACAGCGACGATCCCCCGGAAGTACGAATTCCCTATGACCGGGTGGCATTTTTCATGCGGGACAATCATGCGAAAGGAGTCGGCCGACGGTGACTGCTCAACGGCAGCTTGAATACGTGGTGGAACCGGGACAGGAGTACGAATTCGATCTGTTCCGCCCCGAGGACGCGGAGGGCGTGGTGAAGTTGTTCCTTTCCATCTATGGGGAAGGATACCCCATAAAGACGTTCATCGATCCGGACAAACTGATCGAAGAGAACGCGGCGGGCAGGACCGTATCGAGCGTTGCCCGCACCCTCAAGGGCGACATCGTGGGCCATAATGCTCTGTTCCAGAGTTCCCCCAATCCGAAAATCGCCGAAAGCGGCGCGGGAGGGGTGCATGCGGCCTACCGGGGAGGAGCGGGAATCTTCACCGGAATGGTGCGTCACGGAGTCGAGGTGGCGGCGCGGGCGTACCAAAAGGAAGCCATTCATACGGAACCCGTGTGCAACCATGTGTTTTCCCAAAAATTGACGCGCCGACTGGGTTGTCGCACCACCACCCTGGAAGTGGACCTCATGCCCGCGGCGGCATACGTCAAGGAGGGAAGCGCTCGGGGAAGAGTGTCGAATCTGATCGACTTCCTCACGCTCGTGCCGTTCCCCCACACCGTCTATTTGCCCGAACAATATGAGGAGCCGATGCGTGAGATTTACGGTCGGCTCGACGATGCACGGACGCTCGCCGAATCGGCGGATCCCATTCCCGTGAGCCTGACCACCGACATCACGCCTCAGGTGTTCGATTTTGCACGGGTCGCCCGCCTCACCATCCGGGAGGCGGGATCGGATTTTGCCGATGCGATGGATGGACTGGAAAAGGAACTGCGGGCAAGGAACGTGACGGTTATCCAGGCCTGGCTGAACCTCGCCTGGCCGTGGGTAGGCGAAGCGGTGGAAGTGCTGCGACGGAAGGGCTATTTCTTCGGCGGCGTGCTGCCCCGCTGGTACGGCACCGACGGCATGCTTATGCAGAAGATTGCCGGTCGCCCCTCCTGGGAAGGGATCGTCATCGAATTCGAAGAAGGCGCCCGGATGGTGGAAATCGTGAAACGGGATTGGGAACGGACGATGAACGGGTAGAAAAATGCCGGATCCCACCAATGGGCCGGCGGCGGGGATGGACTTTTCCAGGGCCGACCAACCGCGCATAGGAGTAAGCTGATCGTGGCCGCTCAACGACATTTTGAATACGTGGTGGAACCCGGCCAGCGATATGAGTTCGACCTGTTTCGCCCCGAAGACGCCGAGGGAGTGGTGAAACTGTTCCGTTCCGTCTATGGGGAAGCGTATCCCGTAAAGACGGTTTTCGATGCGGCCGCGCTGATCGAAGAGAACGCGGCGCGCAGGACCGTGTCCAGCGTGGCCCGGACCCCAAAAGGGGACATCGTGGGCCATAACGCGCTGCTTCAGAGTTCCCCCAATCCCGCAATTTCCGAGATCGCTTCCGGGGTGGTGCATATGCTCTACCGGGGAGGGGCGGGAATCCTCACCGGAATGGTTCGCCACGGAATCGAAGTAGCGATAAAGGATGACCACAAGGAGGGCCTTCACGGGGAACCCGTGTGCAACCACGTGTTTTCCCAGAAAATGACGCACGGCTTACAGCTTCGTTCATATGCATTCGAAGCGGACCTCATGCCCGCCGCGGCGTATGCCCGGGAAGAGAGCGCCAAGGGAAGGGTATCGGCCCTGGTCGATTTTCGGACCTTGGTGCCGTTTCCCCACACCGTCTACCTGCCCGGACAGTATGCGGACCCGATGTGTTGGATTTACGATGGGTTGGACGATGCACGCACACTCGTCGATTCGAAGGATCGGATCCCCGGGGACCTGACGACCGACCTCACCCACCAGGTGTTCGACTTCGCCGGGGTCGCCCGCCTCGCCATCCGGGAGGCGGGATCGGATTTTGCCGATACGATGGATGCGCTGGAGAAAGAACTGCGGGAAAGGAACGTGACGGTGATCCAGGCATGGCTGAACCTCGCCTGGCCGTGGGTCGGCGAAGTGGTGGAAGTGCTGCGCCGGAAGGGCTATTTCTTCGGCGGCCTTCTGCCACGCTGGTACGGCACCGACGGCATGCTCATGCAGAAGATTGCAGGTCGGCCGTCCTGGGAAGGGATTACTACCGAATTTGATGAGGGGGCTCGAATAGTGGAGATCGTGAAAGGGGATTGGGAACGATCCGTGAAGGGGTAGGCCGCTGCGTCGGGAGAGAAGCGGTCGTTTGGTCGTCAAAACGGGGAAATAGTCCATAGGGGGCGCGGGGGAAGAGATTCCACCGCAAATGCCCCGAGAAACCCGTCGAACCGACTATGCCGGTCCCCGCCAGCGAACGGCCAGCATGGTGATGTCGTCGGACTGCTCGGCCCCTTCGGTGAACCGTTCCACGTCCCGGCCGACTCCGTCGATGACCGTCCGTGTATCCCCGCCCCGAAGCGTCTGTACCACTTCCTTGAGCCGGTCGTCGCCGAAGAGCATTTCCTCATTGTTCATGGCTTCGGTAACGCCGTCCGTGTAGAGGAAGATGGTTTCTCCGGGCTCAAGGCTGAAACTCCCTTCGGCAAACACCATTTCCTCCATGGCCCCGACCACCACTCCACGCGTGCGTTCCACAAAACGGACGTCGCGGTTCAAGGGGACGATCAACGGGAGATTGTGCCCTCCGTTGGCGAAGACCACCCGGCCCGTCTTCTTGTCCAGGATACCCAGGAAAATGGTGACGAACATGCCGGCATCGTTGTCGCGGGCCAGTTCGTCGTTGACGCGGGTGAGGATTTCCCGCGGCGAATGCTCCGGAGTGGCGGTGACCTTGATCAGCGTTTTGGTGACGGCCATGAACAGCGACGCGGGTATGCCCTTGCCGGAAACGTCCCCCATGACGAAGCAGAGCCGGTCTTCCTCAATGTGGAAGAAATCATAGAAATCGCCGCCCACTTCCCGGGCCGGCCGGATGAAAGCATAGAGGTCCAGCAGCGGGTCGTCGGGGAAGGGGGGAAATATCTTGGGCAGGATGGACATCTGGATTTCCCGCGCGATCTTCAGTTCGCTCTCGATTCGCTCCCTGGCGGCCGTCGCTTCGGTCAACCTGCCGATGTAGTCCTTGAGGGACGTTTTCATGCTTTCGAACGCTTCGGCCAGGGCTCCGACTTCGTCCCGGTGGCGGAAGGGGGGGATACTGATGTCCAGGTCCCCCTTGGCGATGTCGCGGGTGACCTGGGAAAGATCTCGCAGCGGGCGCGTGATGGAGCCGGTGAGGTAGACGATGACAGCCAGCAGCACGGCTATTCCCACAATGCCGAGCACCAGCACGGTACGGTTGAGGTTGATCAGATCCGCCATGAGTTCGTCGCCGGGGATGAAGACGCCGAGGGACCAGTCGTTGAGCGGAAGAGGCGCGAACGCCAACCAGCCTTCCTTGCCCGTTCCCATGGCCCGGAAGGGGATGAAGCCTTTCTCTCCATGGATCATTCGTCGCCCGATTTCGCGCAGCTTCGGGTCTGACTGAGCTTCGGCCACGCTGAAGAGCGTTTCGTTCATGATGAGCCGGGCGTCGGGGTGCGTCAGGAGCGTTCCGTTTTTCGTAACCAGAAACCCATAGCCGCTCTTGTAGATTTTGATGGACGATACGATGTCGGCCAGCCAGGACAGGGAAATGTCGGCCGTGGCCACACCGGCCAGATGCCGCTTTCCGTCCACTGTGGTGTAGAAGGGGACGGAATAGGTGGACATGAGTATCTCGCCGCCGCCCTCGTCATAGTACGGCTCGCTCCACATGGGCCGTTCCAATTCCCGGGGAATCTGGTACCAGTCCATGTGGAAGTAATCGTAGGACTTGTCACCCAGCCGCTTCACGTTGAGCAGGTTGTCTCGTGTGCGGTAGACGTACGGAGCGAAGTAACGCGATTCCGGCTCGAAACCGAACGGTTCGAAGGCGATGGTTGCGCCGTGGATTTCCGGCATGCTCCCCACAAAGGACCTGAGCAGCATGAAGAGAGAGTTCTCGGTCCACTGCCGGTTCTCCACCATGTTCACCAGATTGCGGCAGGACGTTTCCACGGAGGCGAGGGACACCTGGATTTTGTTGACGGTCCCCATGGTGAGATTCAGGGCGTTCTCTTCCGCGCCTCTCATGATCATGTCTCGGGACACGAGATAGTTGTACCCGAAGAGGACAAGGAAAATGACGGCTGCGCAGGAGAGGAGCAGCACGCTCAGCCGGAACGCGAGGCCTCTATTTTTCATACTTCCTCATGGGCGGAGCAAAGGACTCGTAGGAAGGAGCCTCCCGGATCAGACCGTTCTCCTTCAGCACATAGGCGACGCGCTCGAAATCCGACGGATCGAGTAAGCCGATGTCTTCCGGCCGTTCGGGCCATATGAGGTCTTTCATCCTGGCGAGCATCCATTGCTGGTGTACCCGGTTAGCGGGGAGATGATCGGCTTCCATTCGTTTCAGGACGGCTTCCAGAGCTTCTTCCGGGTGTGAAAAGGCATATTCCCAGCCTTCGATGGAAGCCCGTGCGAAGTCCGCGCAAAGCTCGGGGTCTTTTCGATAAGTGGACTCAAGGCAATAGATGCCGTCCTCCGGGAAATTGAACCCGTATTCGTGAAAAAAGAAGGTAGTGAGTTCATCCGGGTTGAGCCCGCTGTTGAGAATGGTGTGATACTCGTTGTACCACATGGCCGACGTGGCCTGAACCCCGTCCCTCAGGAACAGGTTGACGGAGCCGGACTGTGAAACCTCCTTCACCGACACGTTGCACCAGTTGAAAAACGCTTTTGGTTGGATGGAAAGTCCTCCGTCCCAGATTCCCACCTTCTTTCCGTCCAGATCGGATATGGCTTCGATGCCGCTCGATTTCTTGGCCACCAGCATGAGGCCCGAGCGTTGGACTATCTGCGCGACGTTCACCAGCGCAAGCCCGGATGTCCGGGCCTCGATGGCCTGATCGAGCCACAGTACGGCAAAGTCGGCCTTGCCCTCCCGCAGGTATTGTTCCGGAGGACGCTGCGGCCCACCGGTCACGATGGTCGCGTCAATGTTGTGCCGGGCGTAGATTCCCTTGTCCAGAGCCGTGTAATACCCGGCAAACTGGGCTTGGTGAAGCCAGAGGGGCAGCAAAGTGACGCGGCGGGGAGTGGAGGTTTCCGCCGCGCAAATCCCGGCGCAGAAAAAGACGCAGAGGAATGGTGCGAGAAGACGGACCGTTCGATTCATTTTTCCGCCTCCTTGAAGTGCAGGATGAGGACGTTCCGGTCCTCTTCCCGCGCGTACTCCATCGAGTCCGCCAGTTTTCGCAGGAGATAGATGCCCAGTCCCCCGATGGCGCGTTCGTCGACGTCGCCACCCATGTCGGGGTCACGGTGAGTGCTCACGTCGAAAGGGATGCCCTCATCCGTGATGCGGATCACCATTCGGCCGCCCTCGAGCGTGCACCCCAAGGTCACGTCGCCGGGCTCCTCGGGATAGGCGTGGTTGATGACGTTTACCACCGCCTCCTCCACCGCGAGCCGTATTTCGAGCCGGCGCCCGGGGCTCCAGTCGGTTGTTTCCAGGCACTCCTGAAGGCGGTCGATCAGGGAGTCGAGGTTTTCCAGGACGGCTTTGAGCGTAATGGAGTCCAATGGCGTTTTCCGGCAGTCCAACTTTCTGCAGAGAGGGTACGGGTCCCGTGGAACCCCTTTGAACCGGAAGCGTTCTCCCGTTCAAATATCGGGCCGGAGGAGGTTTCGCTCTTCCTAGCCCTCACATTGCGCCAAGGCCATGGCTCTGGTGCTGAAGGTGGGAAAGAGCGCATCGAACCCGGATATTTCCAGAACGTTCTTCACCATGTCCTGGGGAGCGGCGAGGAAGAGGCCCCGGCCGGAGCTTTTCAGCTTTTTCCCGGCGTTCAGGATGCTTCGAAGGCCCGCGCTGCTGATGTATTCGAGTTCTTCAAGGTCCAGGATAAAGGTGCTTCCCTCAACCGCCAGAGCTTCGGCAAACCCCGCGTCGAGGCGTGGCGCGGTGGCCGCATCGACCTTTCCCTTCACCGCAACGATCACGGCATTGTTCTCCCGGTAATTGCGTACTTCCATTTTCTGCTCCCCTGTTGGTGTTCGTTGTCCGGGTCGGAAGGCCTGAAACCGAGCGCCCGTCAACCGTCCCTTCTCTTTTAGCTATTCGGCATGGAAGGGAGGAAAATTGAGCGGGAAACGCATCGGGTTTTCTCAATGGAGAGAAAAAGACGAAAACGAGGGGTAAGGAAGGCGGAATGAATCTTTTTTCGTACCGGCACCCGGTTCTGCATGTGCGGCCGCATGGAGCAGCTCGCGGAGGCGCAAGACGGCACGTCCTTGCTTACTGCCCGCTCCATCGTCGGTAGAGATTGTGTTCGATGCCGAAATGTTCGAGCGCCCGGCCGATGGACTGGTGCACCAGGTCCAGAATGGTTTTCGGACGGTGGTAGAAGGCGGGAAGAGGGGGGAGGATCACCGCGCCGAGGTCGGCGGCCCGGGCCATGAGTTGCAGGTGCCCCTTGTGGAGCGGCGTCTCGCGCACCATGAGCACCAACGGCCGCCGTTCCTTCAGCGTAACGTCGGCGGCCCGTATCAACAGGTTGTTGTTGTACGAGTTGGCGATGGCGGAAAGGGTTTTGATGGAGCACGGGGCGACGAGCATGCCGCGCGTGGGGAAGGAACCGCTGGCCACGGCGGCGGCCGGGTTGTCGATGCGGTGGACCGAACCGGCCAGGGCTTCCACCTGCTCGGGGGTGTACTCCGTCTCGATGGCCAGATTGCGGGCCCCGGCTTCGCTCAGGATCAGATGGGTGGGGCAGCCGAGATCCTTCAACACCTTGAGGGCTTCCACGCCGTAGATCACGCCGCTCGCGCCCGATATGCCCACAATAAGAGGCAAACCCATCGCTGTTCCTCCCGCAATACAATCGTTGAGCGAATAATGCACTGCGAGGGAAAAGTTTTCCAGAAAATAATGATACGGCGCGGATCCGATGCCAAGTTGCAATCAAAGATGAATAATTCCCCCACTCTGTTCCTTCCCCAGCGGGGGAAGGAAGCATTGGTTTCCCCTCCCCTGGGAGGGTGTAAAAGCATGGAAAAGGGATAAATGCGGGGGAATCTCTTCCCCCGCGCCCCCTCTTGACCATGATAATTATACCAATAGCTTAAAGTTTTTTAGGGAGGGGCGCGGGAGGGAAATTTTTCCAAAAAATTCCCTCCCGCAAACCAAAATCGACAGCCACCTGGTGGGAGGGGCTAGGGAGGGGGATTTACCTGTATGAACGCAACTTCGTATGAGCTGAGGCTTAGGGGCATGGGCGGCATAACCGCCCCCTTGACCCGTATTCCAAATTGGAATACGGATGAAAAGTGCGGACGGTGGAAACGTGGATCCAGTGGATACGGAAAGAGGCGGGCGATTACCTGTCGAATCCGAACCGACAAACCGAAAACGAATTGTCTGCCGGAGGGAAATCATGAAACGCGTTCTTCTCATTCTCGCCACCATCGTTCTGCTGCCGTTGAACAGCTATGCCGCCGCTGAGATCATCGTCGGGGTGGCGGCCAACTACATGCTGCCCATGCAGGAACTCGCCTCGATGTATGAAAAACGGACCGGCGTGAAGGTGCAGGCGACATTTACCTCATCGGGCGCCCTCTACGGACAGATCGTCAACGGCGCTCCCTACGACCTGTTCCTTTCCGCGGACGAAATGCGGCCGGCCAAACTGGAGTCCGAGGGATGGGCCGAGAAACCCTTTGTCTATGCAAAAGGGCTAGTGGTGGTCTGGACGCTGCAAAAAGAGCTGTGCGGATCGAAGGACTGGAAAGAGATCGTCGTCGCTCCTTCGGTAAAGAGGATATCCATCGCCAATATGGAAACGGCGCCCTACGGCGCCGCTTCGAAAGTGGCCATGACCAAGGCGGAGCTGTGGGACCGGTTGCAGGACAAGATCGTCATCGCCCAGAACATCGCCCAGTCGTTCCAGTATGCCCAGACCGAGTCGGCCGACATCGGGTTCATCGCCTTCTCGTCGGTGTTCTCCGATCTGGGGAAAAAGGGATGCTATGTTCCCGTGCCCGAAGCTCCGGAAATCGTCCAGGCCGGGTGCGTGCTGAAAAAAGCGAAAAACAAGGGCGAAGCCGAAGCCTTCGTACGATTCCTCGATTCACCGGAAGCCCGCAAGGTGAAGGAACAGTACGGGTACAAGTAGTTCGTGGACTGGTTTCCCTTCTATCTCTCGGCGAAACTGGCGCTGGTGACCACGCTGCTCCTGCTCTTCGTCGGCGCGCCGGTGGCGTACTGGCTCTCCTTTGCCCGGTTCAGGGGCAAGTCGCTGGTGGAAGCGCTGGTGAATCTCCCCCTGGTTTTGCCGCCCACCGTGCTGGGGTTCTATCTGCTGGTGGTCATGGGGCCCAAGGGATGGGCCGGAAGGATATGGGAACTGCTGACCGGCGGGACCCTCATCTTTTCCTTCAGCGGCATCCTGGTCGCCTCCATGGTGTATAACCTGCCGTTCTCCATCCAGCCCTTGAAGGCGGCATTCGGGAAAATCGATTACCGGCTCATCGAATCGGCCTACGTGCTGGGGCTCTCGCGCACCGGCGCCTTCTTCCGGGTGATCCTGCCCAACTCCCTCGGCGGGCTGGCGTCTTCGGCCATCCTGGTGTTCGTGCACACCCTGGGGGAATTCGGCGTCATCCTCATGGTGGGCGGCAGCGTTCCCGGAAAAACCAAAGTCGTGTCCATCGCCATCTATGAAGCCGTCGAAGCGCTGCGCTACCATGACGCGGCCGTCATGTCCCTGCTGCTCATCCCTGTCTGCTACGGAGTGCTGCTGGCGGTGAATTTCTTCGGCCGGGAAAAGAAGCGCCATGCTTGAAGTCGCCGTCGCCAAGAAACTGCCCCATTTTGCAATCGACGTCGCCTTTTCGTGCGGCACGGGGGAACTCGTCGTCCTCACCGGGCCATCCGGGGCGGGCAAGACCACGCTCATACGGATGATCGCCGGTCTGGAACGGCCCGACACGGGAACCGTCCGATTGAACGGCGAATGCTGGGTGGACGTGGAACGGAAACTGTTCGTTCCTCCCCGGAAACGCAGGGTGGGGTTCGTCTTTCAGGAATACACGCTCTTCCCCCACCTCAACGTGTACGGAAACGTCACCTTTGCCGCCGACGACCGGAAAGAGGCGGAACGGCTGCTCAAGCTCTTCGGCATCCGGCACCTGAAGGACCGCATGGTGTGGGAGCTGTCCGGAGGAGAACGGCAGCGGTGCGCCATCTGCCAGGCGCTGGCCCGACGCCCCAAGGTGTTGCTCATGGACGAACCGTTTTCCGCCCTCGATTCCGAAACCCGCCGCGCGCTCCGCACGGAACTTAAGACGCTGAAAACCGAGTGGTCCATCCCCATCGTCCACATCACCCACGACCTGGACGAAGCCTGCTTCCTGGGCGACTCCATCCTGCCCATCGTCCAGGGCAAAATCACTCCCGGCTGGCTCGAATCCCGCCTCCGCGGAGAAGAGGAAAGCCGGGCTGCGACGGTCGCCCTGCGGCGGGAATTGGAGCTGAAAAGGAGAGGCGGTTAGACGACGGGAGCCGGCTTACGGCTCATTGCCCTCCCGATAAGGAGAACTCCTCACCTAAATTAGTTATGATCTCCACGAATACTCACCTGGGTAACTTATTAAATTATTACTTTTATATAAAATATTTAATTTATTGCTTGAAGGATATTATTTCGTAGCCTCTAAACTTGGGAACGAGAATCAAGTTTCAGAATGTCTTGTGAACAGCTAATACATCCAAACCAATTCTAATCCTATTATAGCACCATTCAGCATCTTCTAAAGACCAGTTTAGCTCTTCAATTAGATATCTTCGCAGTTCATCGATATCTAATTGTTTGCGCGAGTACCTTGAAACTGCACAAATAAAAAGGTCGAGTCGCTCTATATCGTTTGGATGGTAGCTGGTTGGATTAAGGCATAAATATCTTTCGAACAATTCAAGAACAAGCTTGCTGGTAATGATGTTCTTTAGACTAGCTCGTCCGTTCGAAAGCATAACTGAGATTGATATATTATTCTTTGCAACAAAGCGTCGAAAATCTAAAGCGAACATCCTAGCCAAAGAGTTGTATTCACTCATCGGTATTTCCTCATCTCTAGGAACTATATTGGCTAAGTAGTATATCCCTTCTACTTTCTTCGTAACCGCGAAGGCGGGATGGTAACGTCCATCCTCATAGAAAAGTACACAAGACTCTGCACCGGCGTGAAGCGAGTACTCGTCAGATTCTGGACCCATTAAACTCCAATTTGAATTCTGCTGTGCAAATTTTTTCAGAAAATCCACGAGATCATGATCGGATATCAGTTTCGACTTCAGTAGGACTTCTCGATAGACTTCCATATTGTTGCCACCTTTTGAAGTAGGGAAAGTGCAACTCTTATGCGCTCCCAAATCCAAGTTGGTATGATGATTAAGGATGTGGCATGCCTTTTTATGGAGTGGCGGTATGACTGAATTTAGCTACTTTAGCCAGCAAGCTAATTATAGGCACCAGAACACTATGATACCTTAGCTCTCTTAGCTTTGATAACAAGTTTCGCCATAGCAGTCTTGCATGATCAAAAAAATCCGGATTTCCAAGATAGCTAGATATCTGGGCATAAAAAAACATTTCCTTGACGGCTTTCTCTAACTCCTTTTTAAATATAGAATTAGGATCACGATATATTTTAATTATATAGTATTTTTCTTTTAAACTATGAAGTTCAGAAATAAAAGGATAAACTATACATACAACTCTCCCACAAACATCCTGGGCAAAGTGCAAAGCGCATCCTTTCTCGATGGCATCTCTATCGCCTTCTATTACATTTGCTCCAACCGGGTGTCCTCCCCACTTAAGTGTAATGAAAAATGGTGCATGATTGAACTCAGCTTCGTTACTGTTTGTTATTATGTATAAATTTTCAAATAAGTTATGTTGCTTTGATTTATTTATTAGTTCGTTAAAAAGTTGCTCAGCCCTTTTTTCAAATGCGGGCCATTGTCTTCTGCGCTCCCATACCCTGAAGTATCCTTCACGGAACTTATTGCACTCTTTAATTAGAAGGTCGTCAACATCCATTGTTTTCCTTCTCCTTCAATACGAAGTAACATGCCAAGGTAGGTATACATAACGCAACTGCTGGTCTTTTTGATGCCCATGAAGGCTAAGCGGCCTCTGCATGCACCATGCAGCCGGGCGATTCATGTGCTTTAGCCGCGAACACCTGATCCTCATTACTCCACTCGGGGATGGTTGAAACCCCTCGCCTTCAGGCGAAGAAAGAACAGGCGATATGGCCGCAGGCCATGAGCACTTCCGGTTAAAAGGCTGCGGAGCAAACTCAACAGGTCTTCGGTCGGTTTTAACCGATCGACGAACCACCCTCTTAAAGACGCTGGTCGTTCTGTCCGCAACAGATCGCATTGAAGAGTACAGCCAGCATCGCTTTGCTCAAAACATAAATAGCATATTCATCCACATTTAATATCTTTTCTTATGGGTTATTGCCGTAAATATGCCTCAATTATAACAACGGGGCTGGAGGATCTTACCGATGCCTCGGGACCAATCCGAACCGTTCGTGCTTCCCCCCCTACCTCGGCACGAACAGTTCGAAGTTTCCCCCGCATCAAAAATCGATCCGTGATTCCTGTCGGGTCGTCGTACGTGTTGTCTCAATGGATTATTTCACGCCATATATCGTTCGGTTTCACGGCGGACGAGAATGTCCGTAGGAGTATACTAATTGCATGAGAGCTTGTATGGCAAGACATGGTCATACTTACCCATAAATAACTTAGGAGAACACGATGCCTTCGCTGGAGCATCTTGATACATTGATCGGGGAATCATTGGAGTGCTTGGTGGAAGCGTCCGGTGAGATAAAAGTAATCGAGACCACCGACTCCATGAACAGAAAGCGGCTCCTGTTGGAAGTGGGAAAACTCATCTCCGGACTGTGGGGTTTTCGGGAAGAGCTGTACAAGATCAAGCCGAGCCTCAAACGGGATTTCGTGGTGGAATATGAGCAAGACAGGAAACGATTTGATGAATTGGATAAATTGCAGGAAAATGCTTTTAGAATGGAGAATGATGGCGATTTTGATTCGGCAAAGACGATATATGAGGAACTATATCGTAATTCAAGCTTTGGCTATTTCCGCTTGATTGCCGAGGCAGGTATGTGGAGAGTGACACATGGATAAAATCGTAATGCTCCAGAGTTTTCCCCAATCTGATCCGGATTCAGCCTCGCAAGCCATTGTTCAGATCGTGTGAGAAGAGGACCTGATCAGCCCCTGATTTTCCGCAACCACGTTCGGCTTTTGGTCGAGTGCACGTAACGGAACCTTTTTGGTGCAGTCTTTTTGACTATGGCAAAGGCAACGTAACCGGGCTCTTGGCGCCGAATGAATCAGTCGCGGCGGCGTATGGTTACACGCCCTTCGGCACGTACCAGTCCGTTGAGGGGACAATCAGTCAGCCCTACCGCTTTTCCACCAAACGGTACGACGATCAAACCGGCCTGGTCCTTTACGGGTACCGCTTCTATTCACCGGCCACCGGCCGATGGCTGTCCCGCGACCCCCTGGGCGAATCGGTGGGCATGAACCTGTATGGGTTCGTGTGGAATGATCCGGTGAACTGGATCGATCCCTTGGGATTAAAGGGAGGCATTATAAGGATCATCAGAAATACCCTCAAGCGTAATGTCGGCGCTGACGATATTGTGGGACCTATCATTGAGTGGAGTCTTAACATTCCTATGACACCTATCGGTTTTTTCTTCTTGGTGATGAGTCCGATAGATGCGGGAATTTCCGATGAGGAGTATCAACTGTATCTGCTCACTCATGACCAAACTTATCAACCGATGGAATATTTGCTTCTCTATGATAATCCCGGTCCCAGGTTCGAAGGGTGCCCCTGAAAAATAGAAGTGCTATATGACGAAAAAACACAGTAAGTTTGTACAAATATCACTATTCTGGACTATTACGATATTATTTTATAATATTCATGGTGCATTATCGGTGCCTAAGTGGGGAGATTGGTCATTTATTGCAAGAGGAATAGTTTTCTGTATGATATCTATCTTGTTGACCAGTGTAATTTTGACGTTATTTTCGTCCAAATTAACAATATGGATCATCATTGCAATTACGTGGAGTTTCACCATTGTTGTCGTATTCAGTTAGGCGCGGCCCGGTCTGACGATCCGGCTTCAACAGAGGGAGACATCGTGAAGCACACATGTAACCTCCACGCCATTGCGCAGGAGATAAAGGCCGCACAGGACGAGGTGCGGCAAATGGCGCCACTGACGTCACGTCTGGCCGGTTTCGATGAGGCCTTAGCCTACGGCGTGGCGCAGCTGGTCCATCAGGCGCGGCTCAAGGAAGGCGCTGTCCCCGTCGGTCGAAAAATCGGCTTCACCAATCCCGACATGTGGTCCTTGTACGGCGTGCGCAAGCCGATCTGGGGATACGTCTACGATGCGACGGTCGTTCACGTCCATGGCGAACATGCGATTTGCCGCCTTGGCGGATTCACCGAACCCAAGATCGAGCCGGAGATCATCTTTCATTTTCACACGTCGCCTCCAACAGGCGGCGATGTCGCAACCATTATTGCATCCATAGATTGGATCGCGCATGGGTTTGAAATTGTCCAATCACACTTTCCCGATTGGAAGTTTCGCGCGGCCGACACTGTTGCGGACCAGGGACTGCACGGCACTCTGCTCATCGGTAGGCAACAACCGACCGATTGGTTCGGCCCCAGCCTCCCTGAGAAGCTCGAGCGGTTTGCCGTATCGCTGTTCAGGAACGACTCGTTACGAGAGACGGGCACCGGCGCCAACGTCCTGGGCAGTCCCCTGCTTGCCATTGCGCATCTGGTGGCCGTGCTGCAAGACCAGCCCAATTGCCCGCCGCTCCAACCGGGGGAACTGGTGACGACGGGCACGATTACCACCGCGCAGCCGGTACAGGCCGGCGAGTGCTGGAGAACCGATGTCCGGGGCATCGACCTGCCCGGTTTGTCGGTCGAGTTCTTGGCGTGAACCGACCGCCCAATCCGTGGATCCGGAGTTGCGGGCCACGGTTCAGCGCGGGCGAAAAAAAATTCCCTCCCGCGCCCTTCCTCAAAAACCTTAAGCTATGGATATAATAACCATAGTCTACAGGGGGCGCGGGGGAAGACATTCCCCCGCACGTATTCCTTTTTCCATGCTTATCGACACCCTCAACGGGAGGGGAAAGAGTTGTCCGGCTTTCGACCCGGTTCGTAGCGGACGCGGTTTGCATCCGTGCGCGCGAGGTGGTATCCCGTAAGAAAAAGGAACGATCTGATCGGCAACAGCCGGGGGGAAAAGCACGAAGTGGCCCTGGTGTCCATGCCTTGGCCCCTCTATTCCCGCCCGTCCATACAACTCGGTACGCTCAAGGCGTTTCTGCAACAGCGTCTGGACGGAATCCGCGTGGAGGCGCACCATTTTTTCCTCCGGGCGGCCGCGGCCAATGCTGAGTGTTCGGTTGAAAAGGAAAAGGAGAAGAAATGAAGGGAGAATTTACTGCTATCATTGAACCCGCACCCGAGGGGGGCTATTGGGCGATTTGTCCTGAGGTGCCGGGCGCGAACGGACAGGGTGAGACCATTGAGGAAACAAAGAATAATCTGCGAGAGGCAATTCAATTCATTCTGGAGGACCGCAAGGCAGACATACTTCGAGGATTACCCGAGGATGCCATTCAAGAAAAGGTGTTGATTGAATGAAGCGCCGGGAACTCGAACGTAAATTGAGAATGGCCGGTTGTTATTTGAAGCGGGAAAGGGATTCGCATTCCCTTTTGATCAACCCTAAGATCAAGGAACCATTGGCGAAAAAGATTTTGAAGAATCTGAACGCGGAATGAAAGACCGAACAAGTCGCGGTAGCTGAAATGTCACGCCTTGAGAATCGTCCCTTCGGGCCGGCAAGGCTGCGCCCTTCAGCTAAGCTCAATCGTTCGGCTTCAAAGAAGTAATGTCGAGCGAACGGGCGGTCTTTTTTCCTTTCGCCCCTCCAAACGAGGGTGTCGATTTTGGTTTGCGGGAGGGAACTTTTTGAAAAAGTTTCCCTCCCGCGCCCTTCCTCAAAAACCTAAAGCTACAGATATAATTATCGTAGTCTACAGGGGGCGCGGGGGAAGAGATTCCCCCGCACGTATTCCTTTTTCCATGCTTATCGACACCCTCAACGGGGGGGAAAGAGTTGTCCGGCTTTCGCCGCGGTTCGTAACGGACGTCGTTTGCATCCGTGCACGCGGAGTGGTATCCCGGAAGAAAAAGGAACGATATGATCGGCAACAAACGGGGGGAAAAGCACGAAGTGGCCCTGGTGTCCATGCCCTGGCCCCTCTATTCCCGCCCTTCCATACAACTTGGCACGCTCAAGGCGTTTCTGCGGGAGCGGTTGCCGGAAATACAGGTGGAGGCTCACCATTTCTTCCTGCGGGCGGCCGCGGAGCTGGGGTTCGATCGGTATCAGCCCCTTTCCGAACGCACCTGGCCGGCGGAATCGGTGTACGCGGCGCTCCTGTTCCCGGAACGGCTGAAACCCATCGAAGCCTTGTTCCGCAAGGAAACGGCGAACCATCCCATTCTGCGGAAAACGGATTTCCCGGAACTGGTGTCCCGCATGGGAGCGATCACCGACCGCTATCTGGATTCCGTGGACTGGGGCCGGTTTTCGCTCGTGGGGTTTTCGGTCTGCCTCTGCCAGCTCACCGCTTCGCTGTACGGTCTGCGCCGCATCAAACGATCGTTTCCCCATGTTCCCGTGGTGGTCGGCGGGTCGTCGTTCGCGGCCGATGAAGCGTGCGGTGTTTTTGCCGCCTTTCCCGAAATCGACTATCTGGTGTGCGGAGAAGGGGAACTCCCGTTGGAAGGACTCGTGCGCCGATTGTGCGGCATGGAAGAAGCGGAGCACGGCGGCCCCATTCCCGGAGTCATGGCGCGGCAGCCCGTCGGCCGGAACGAAGATGCCGGCTTTTCCCAGCTCGATTCTCTCGATGAATTGCCCGCTCCGGATTTTGACGACTACTTCGCGCTGCTAGGGAAGCTGGGCCCGGCCCGGTCATTTTTCCCCACACTGCCCGTGGAGGCGTCCCGGGGATGCTGGTGGAGGAAAAAGGGCGGGAAGGGCTGCGCCTTCTGCAACCTCAACCTGCAATGGTCGGGCTACCGCCCCCGAAGCGCGTCCCGTGTGGCTTCCCGGATCGATGAACTCACGGCGCGGCACAAAACCCTTTCCGTCTCCTTCATGGACAACGTGATGCCGGTTCGCGACATGGACGGGATGTTTTCCGCCATCGGGAATCTGGAAAAGGACCTGCGGATATTCTGCGAAATACGCGCCACCACGCCCATGAAGACGCTCACCGCCATGCGCAACGCGGGGGTGGAGCGGGTGCAGATCGGCATCGAAGCGTTGAGCAGCCAATTGCTCGGAAAAATGAACAAGGGGACCACCGTCCTTCAGAACATCGAAGCCATGCGGAACTGCGAATGGCTGGGCATCGAGAATTCCGCCAACCTGATCCTGCACTTTCCGGGGAGCGACGAACACGACGTGGAAGAAACGCTGCGGGCGCTCGAATTCGTGACGTCTTTCCGCCCGCTGACGCCTGTGGATTTCTGGCTGGCGCTGGAAGGCCCGGTCTATCGGCGGCCGGAGGAATTCGGCGTCCGGGCGGTCTTCAACCACCCGTATTACCGGGTGCTCTTTCCTCCCGAAAGCACCGGGGACCTGCGGTTCATGGTGCAGGCGTACCGGGGAGGCATTGAGAAACAGCGGAAGCTATGGCGTCCGGTGAGGGCCAAGCTGAAAGCATGGGCGGCGGCCTACGCCCGGCTTCACAGTGAGGACCGGGGCGGGGCGAATCTTACCTACCGGGATGGCGGGGATTTCCTCGTTATTCGGCAGCCGCGGCCCGGAGGGCAGCCGTTCACTCACCGCCTTACCGGGACTTCGCGGGAAATTTACCTTTTTTGCCGATCTTCCCGGACGCTGGACCGGATTGCCGAGCGGTTTCCCGCGCCGGGGAGGGACAAGATCGTCGCCTTTCTGAACATGATGACGGAAAAGAAGCTCATGTTCGGGGACAGCGAACGGTATGTGAGTTTGGCCATGCCGGCGGGGATACGCAGCCGGCCCTTCTTGAATGAGTATCTCTAAATTTCGAGACAGCTTACTAAAATAAATAGGTTAAGAGCATTGGCATGCCAACCCAAATAGGTTCAAACAGCCGCGAAGAGACAAGCGGTATATCGTAACCGTGAAAATCCCCCCCCAGCCCCCCTTTGCAAAGGGGGGAGAGGGGGGATTTGACAATCGGCCGAATCGGCAGGTTCTTTCTTCGTCACGCCTTGCCTCGCCAATGGCTGGTCTTACTTCGCTGGGCACGAACGGTTTTCCAGGTCCTGCTTCCGTTCACCTGAGATCTCGAAGGGTGAACGGCCAGACTGAAACGGTTTTTTTATTTGTTATCACTCCCCGAACTTCCTATAGTACCTTCGGCTTGTTTGATTGTGAACAGAAGGAGTGATCCGGATACGGCAACCGACCGCCCCGCGTGAAGAGTACGGAGAGTTCTATGCAAGGTCACGAATTCGGCAGGGAGCGTCTGCTGACGGAAATGGATACGTTACAGAGGCAAGTTCAGGACCTCAGGAATCAGGTCACCCGGCTTGAAGATTCGAACAAACGTCTCAAGCAGGAGATGGAAGAGCGGGAAAAGGCCGAGGAATCGCTCCGGCGTTCGGAGGAACAATACCGGAACGTCGTGGAAAACGTGAACGTGGGTATCCTGGTAGCGCAGAATGGGAGGCTGGTATTCGCCAATCGCGCCATCTCCCGTTTCCTCGGCGTAACGAGGGAGGAACTCGTCGCTTATCCCAACCCCTTCCGGTTTATCTACCCGGACGACCGCAGCATGGTACTGGAACGGCACATGGCTCGCCTTTCCGGACAAGACGTTCCGGAAATCTATCCATATCGGGTTATTGATCGAGAGGGCAACGCCAGATGGATTGAAGTTACGGGAATAACCATCGACTGGGATGGAGAACCCGGTACGCTGAATTTTTTCTTCGATATCGAGGAACGCATGCGGGCCGACGCCGCCTTGAAGGAAAGCGAGGAGCGATACCGACAACTGGCGGAAACCGCGAAGGAAATCATTATCACCTGCAACGTGGACGGAATGTTCACCTATGCGAACGGGGCGGCCCTGGAAGCGTGGGGGTACTCGTGGGAACAATTGTCGTCCATGAATGTTTCTCAAGTCCTCACCGACCACCGCGACCTGCTTTCCATGGACGACCGCAAACCCCATAGTGACGGCGGGCAAAGCGCGTACATCCGCGAGTGCAACCTCATTACGGGCAGAGGAACGACGATTCCCGTTGAAATGAGCTGCTCCCCCATTGTCATGCAGCAGAAATTTTTAGGGTTCCTCATGATGGCGCGCGACATCAGCGAGCGAAAAAAGATGGAGGAGGAATGCATCAGGAGGGAGAAGCTCGAATCGCTGGGAATAATGGCCGGAGGCATTGCTCACGATTTCAACAACATTCTGGCCGGAATTCTGGGGAACCTTTCATTGGCCAGGATGATGATGAACGATCCCGAGGCGGACGAACGGCTGGAGGAAGCGGAAAGGGCCACGGTGAAGGCAAAGGGCCTTACCCAGCAGCTCCTCACCTTCTCACGGGGCGGCGATCCGATCGTTACCACGACCTCCATCGAGTATCTCCTCAAGGAGACGGCAACGTTCGTCATGAGAGGGTCCAAGGCAGGCTGTACGTTCGACATTCCGCACGACGTGTGGCCGGTGGACGTTGACGAGGGCCAACTCGGCCAGGTGTTGAGCAACCTGCTCATCAACGCCGATCAGGCCATGCCCGAAGGGGGAACGATTCTCCTCAGTGCCCGAAACGTCCGGGAGAACGAACGCCGGCAGGAACCGTCCCTGCCGAAGGGGAAATACGTCGAAATCGCCATACAAGACCAGGGAGTGGGAATACCCCCGGAGGTAATGAAGAAAATCTTCGATCCTTTCTTCACCACCAAGCCCTCCGGGAGCGGCCTCGGGTTGGCCACGGCCTATTCCATCATCAAAAAGCACAACGGAGACATCAGTGTGGCGTCGGAACCGGGAAAAGGAACGCGGTTCACGATTCTGCTCCCCGCTTCCGAAGGGTGCCCGCAAGTGAAACCTGCGGAGGAGTCGCGCCCTGTCCGGGGCAGTGGCCGAATCCTGGTAATGGACGATGACGGCATGGTACGCGAGACCGTGTCGCTCATTCTGGATCATCTGGGATACGTCCCCGTCCCGGCCCGTGGGGGAGAGGAAGCAATCCGGCTTTTCGGGCAATACCGGGACGAAGGAAGGCCGTTCGATGCACTCATCATGGACCTTACCATCCCCGGGGGAATGGGCGGCAAGGAAGCCGTGAAACACATACTGGAAATAGATCCCGACGCGGTGGCTCTGGTTTCTAGCGGATACTTCAACGACCCGGTAATGTCGAACCCCGCGCAGTACGGTTTCAAGGGGGTTATCGCCAAACCGTTCAAACCGCAGCAACTCGGCGTCGCACTCCAGAAGGTACTCGGGAAAAAGTGACTCCCCGCCCGAAAGGGATGCGGCTTCCCGGTGAAGAAACCATTCGTCGATTGCGGAAACGAGGAAAAACGTCCGCGCGAAAAAAGGATCATCCCGGAGTTTTCGGGCGAACCGGCCAGCATTCAAGGAAAACCGTACTCGTAGCGGAACCGTACTATTTCATGTTCCGAATGTACCCATACTTTGTCCGTTATCGGTTAAACCTACCGTGGATTACGTTGTCTTTATAGACGAATGAAAAATCTCCTTTTCATTCTCTTTTCCTCTCGAGCCGTCTGTGGCCCCCCCATCCGCAGACGGCTCTTCTTTTGTACGGAGGCCTTGTGTCTCGGGTGTATTCCCGCGGGATGAGCTGTGGCGGTTCCTCTGCTTGCCATGGCGCCCGCGCTGAGTTTCCATGGTATTCGTCGTAGATTCCACATGATTTTTCAAAAAAATTCCTGTATGTTGTCCACAAAAGTCCTTCTTTCTGCCTATTGATATGCTTTTGTCCGAATATTGATAAAACTGTTTCTTTTGTGATGACCGTCCACTCCTTATATCAGGAAGATTTTCACGAAGGACGTCATTTTTGGTCAGGGGAAAGTCCATTGTCCCGGCTCGGTGACGGGATTTCTCACTGCGCTACGTATTGTTTTGAAACGGAAACAAGCTATCTGTTCGGTTTGAATGAAGCGGATGTATCAGTGGCGGCAAATCCTGTACCCTTTTTCAAAGGATGAAAATCCTACGGACAGGTAATTCTCGAAGGGAAGTGTTACATTCGTGTAAGAAGGAATCATGGCGGGTAGTACGGGAAGTGCATTCCACGGGCGGAAAAGGCGTGGTGCGATTGTTGCACGATAGCCTGATCGGTTCGGCCTTCCGTGCGGAAATCCGCTGTAGAGATGCAGGATGGCAACTGCTTCGGCGGTATTCGTATGAAAGCCGATGATTGACCACATGCAAGGAGGAGGCAGAAGAATGAAGTTGGCGAAGGTTTTTCTGGTTGTTGCAGCGGCAATGCTGTTGGCGTTTCCCATGGCTTCGACGACGACGGCGGCGGACAAGTTCCCGAGCAAGCCCCTTACCCTGATCGTTCCCTGGTCCCCGGGCGGTTCGGGCGACATGACCTGCCGCATCCTGGCCAGCCACATGGAAACGGTGCTCGGCCAGCCCGTGGTGGTGAAGAACATGCCCGGCGCGGGTTCCATGGTGGGAGCCAAGGCGCTGGCGGACTCGGCCCCCGACGGATACACCATGGGGTTCCTGGGCATCAGTGCGACCATTGGACAGTACACTTCCGTGTCCCCGATCATGCTCGACCAGTATGAACCGGTTTCCGGAATCATCAATCCGCCCCTCGTCCTCTTCGTTCCCGAGAGTTCGCCTTTCAAGACGCTGAAGGAATTCGTCGGTTTCGGAAAGGCCAATCCCGGAAAATTGAAGAACGGCAATGCCGGGGCCGGCGTCATCGATCACCTCTACTCCTCGGAGTTCGGCAAGGTTGCCGGGGTTCAGTTCACCCAGGTTCCCTACAAGGGCTGGGGGCCGGCTCTGACCGAACTGGCCGGCGGTCACGTTGACTGCATGTTCGTGGCCATCGGACCCGCCAAGCCCCTCATGCAGGCGGGCAAGATCCGGCCCTTGGCCATCGCGGCCGAGAAGCGGTATCCTTCCTACCCTGACATCCCCACCATGAAAGAAGGCGGCGTGAACGTGACCATGCCTTTCTGGGAATCCATCGTGGTGCCCAAGGGCACGCCCAAAACGGTTATCGCCACGCTGGACGGGGCCATCAAGAAATCGTTTGCGGATCCGGCCATTCAGAAGAAGATCAAGGATTCCGGCCTGGACGTCGAGTACATGGACACGGCGGGACTCGCCAAGCTGCGGATGGAATCGGACAAGCGGGTCAAAGGTTTGGTGGAATCGCTCGGTTTGAAGCAGGGCAAGTAACTTCAGGGAGGAACGCCGTGCCTTTCCAAAACGGGGGCACGGCGTAACACGACATGCGTCACGTTCAAGAAGGCAGCATCTCTACGTTCTTGGTTTCCCTGGCAACAGCCGGAATCGTGTTCTCCGACACCCTGCGGTACCCCGATGTTCAGGGCCAGGGGTTCGGCCGGGGCCCGGCTTTCTATCCGGACGTTCTGGCCGTCACGTTGATCGCCATGGGAATCATCGTTCTCGTCCACGGCATCAAGGTGGGACCGCTCGAAGAGAAATATGAAGCAGCCGCCCGGCGGGAGCGACCGCGTCTTGACTACCGGCGGGTTTCCGTTATTTTCATCTTGTCCGTCCTGAGCATCCTCGCCATGAACTATCTCGGGTTTTTCATCAGCGGCTTTCTGCTGATACTATTGTCCATTTTCTTCATCCGAAAACCGGGTTCGATGAAAACCGCAGCGCTCGATGTGGCATTTAGCGGAGGCATGATTCTCCTGGTGTACTTGGTTTTCGAAGTTTTCGTAAAAATTCAGTTGCCGCGATCGATACTGATTGGCTGAGCAGGCTCAATGATGGATATTTTCAATCTGATTACCGCCGGTCTTTCGAATTTCACCCATCCATACTCGCTCTTCATGATACTTGCGGGATCGGTCCTGGGCATCATTTTCGGCGTCATACCCGGGCTTACCGCCACCATGGGCATGGCAATTTTTCTGCCCATGACGTTCCGCATGAACGAGATCAACAGCATCCTCTTTCTCATCGGGATTTATGTGGGAGCCTGCTACGCCGGGTCCATTTCCGCCATTCTGATGAACATCCCCGGCACGCCGTCCGCCATTGCCACGGGCTTCGACGGCTACGCCATGGCCAAACGCGGGGAAGCGGGCAGCGCCATCGGGTATTCGACTCTTTCCTCCGCCATCGGCGGGCTCTTCGGCGTGGTCATTCTGATTTTTGCCGCTCCGGTGCTGGCCAGTGTGGCGCTCCAGTTCAGCGCGCAGGAATATACGGGCGTGGCGCTCCTGGGGATCAGCATCGTGAGCTACATCTCCTACGGCTCCACCGCCAAGGGACTCATCGGAGGCGTGATCGGCCTTTTGCTGGCATGCATCGGCCAGGACGTCATCAGCGCGTATCCGCGCTTTTCCTTCGGTTCGAAGGACCTGGAAGCGGGGTTGGAGATGATCCCGGTCATGGTGGGATTCTTCGGGGTAACCGAGGTGCTCATCAAGCTGGAACATGAGGAACATTTTCAGGTCCTCACCACCAAAATCTCCAACGTCATACCGAAATTTTCTTCACTCCTGCGCATGGGGCCCATGATCGGCGTTTCCTCCGCTATCGGGACCTTTATCGGCGCGGTCCCCGCCGCGGGCGGCGCCATCGCGTCCATGGCGGCGTACGGCATCCAGAAACGCTTTTCCAAACGTTCCCGTGAGTACGGGACCGGCATTGCCGAGGGAGTCGTGGCGTCGGAAGCGGCCAACAACGCGGCCGTGGGGGGAGCGTTCGTGCCCATGCTGTCGCTGGGCATCCCCGGCGACCCGCAGACGGCCATCCTCATCGGCGCGCTCATGATCAACGGGCTGGCTCCCGGCCCCATGCTGTTTACTTCCCGGCCGGACCTGATTTCCACCATCTACCTGGGGAACGTCCTTTCCGTGGTGTGTTTCGTGGTGATCGGCCTGGGATGCGCCGGCCTTTTCGCCCGATTGATAAAAGTGCCCAACCACTATCTGCTCCCTTCCATCCTCATCTTCTGCATCATCGGCGCGTTCGCCATTCGCAATACCCTGTTCGACGTGTGGGTGCTTCTGGGATGCGGCCTGCTGGGATATCTGCTCCAGAAAATCGGCATCATGCCCGCTCCCATCATCCTGGGATTCGTCCTGGGGCCCATCCTGGAGGACAACTTCCGTCGTGCCCTGATCATGTCCAACGGGGACTGGAGCACGTTCCTTACCAGACCGTTGAGCCTGGCCCTCCTGCTGGTGAACGCATTCATTCTCATGGGGCCGTTCCTCATCCGGTCCGTACGGAAAATGGTCACGTCGCGCCACGGCTGATCCCGGCGGTGCGGGAGGTCCGGCTTCAGTCCGCTGCGTCACGTACAGGCCCCGATCACGGGGCCTGTCGTTTTTTCGGCCCGCCGCACCATTGAGAATATTCCGGGAGAACACATCGTTCGTGTTCTCCCGGAAATGCACGCTCTTTCCCGCCGTCTCCTCCATCTGTCCACTTTTCATCGTTTATTCACCGGTGCAACAACGCTCCGGAGCCAACGTCCGTGAATTATTTTACAATTAAAAATGAAAGCAGGATGGTTTCGCCGAGAAGAGATAAGATTTAGAATAAAAAGAAAGGGAATCCGGGAGATCCAACTATTTTTCCACAAACGGTGCATCGGTTCGAATGCACGAGGAGGGACGGAGATGGAAAAGACGACGGAAAGGCTTCACCATGACGGAGCTTCCGCTTCGTATGGAGGAGAGGCCGGGAAAAAGCAGGTGTTGAACTACGAGACACTGCTGAGGATGACGGAATCGATCGCCAACTCAAAGGACATCGAAGAGATCATGCTCATTACGGTGGAAAGCGTCACCCGGGCAATGAACGTCAAGGGGTGCTCACTGTTCCTGATCGACAGAAAAAGCCATGAACTCAGCCTCGGGGCCTCGTTCGGGCTGAGTGACGATTACCTCAACAAGGGCCCCGTGAGTGCCTTGAAGTCCATCGCGAGGTCTCTCGAAGAAGGCCCGGTGGCGATTTACGACGTGGCCGACGACCCGAGGCTTCAGTACCCGGAAGAAGCGAAAAAGGAGGGAATCAGCTCCATACTGTCGGTACCGATAAAGGTGCACGCGAACAGCATCGGCACCCTGCGCATCTATACCGCCCAGCCATGGGATTTTACGTTGGACGACGTCAACTTCATGCAGGCAGTGGCCATCATCACGGGAATGTCGCTGGAGACTTCGCGGCTGTACCACGGACTCAAGGACAGTATCGAGGCGCTGAAAAATATACGCGACGACAAGAAAAAGGAGAAATGTCACTAGACGCAGAAAAGCGCCGAACGCACCGGCCCATCGAAGCGGATCAGCGCCAACCAATCATGGCGTCGATGTCCTGCCAGGTGGTGACCACGTTGAAGGGGTGCGGCTTGCGGTTCCATGGTTGATCGAAAACGATGGGTATGGTGCGCGTTGATTTCGACAGCAGGAAGCAAGTGTCCAGCCGGTCTTCCACGAAGTACGGTACGTCGAGATCGGTGAGGATGGGGATCTTGTTTTCGGATGCCCCCGACGGGATGATGCGGATTCGTTTTTCGTCCACGTCGGGGAGGTATGCCTTTGCCCAGTGAAAGATAGAGTCGTTCTCGTAACGGGCGGTGACGAAGATGAGCGGAGAAAACTCCGCCAGACGCGTCAGCACGTCCACGGACCCCGGCATGGGGCGTATGTCGATACCGATGGGATCGTAGAGAACGCCGTCGATGATTCTTCTCACGCGGACTTCGTCCAGTCCGATGTTGCTCCAGAACTCATACTCCAGAATCGCGGAGTAGTCGAGTTCCGTCCCGAACCATTCCTTGGCCTTCTGCACGAAGACGCGAAAGGTATCCGCAAACACCCCATCGATGTCAAAAGCGATTTCTTTCGGTAGTATCGTCATTACAGGTCTTCTTCCGGCACCTTGGGTATCAAGCGTCACATGCCGCCCATTGTGCCTGCTCCCCATGAGCGGATCGTGAGCATTGCCGGATTTTTTGCAGTTTCATGGCCGACGCATGCGGCCACGGGACTTACGCGTTTTTTCGCGCGATGGCCTTGACCTCAACGAGCCCGCCTTTGGGAAGGCCGCTCACTTCAACCGCGGCGCGGGCCGGTTTGTGATCGCCGAAAAAGGCACCGTATATTTCATTGAAGATGCCGAAATTCTTCAGGTCGGTCATGAAAACGTCCACCGCCGCCACGTCCCGCAGGGAACACCCCGCGGCTTCCAGCACCGCCGCGACGTTCGCCAGAGCCTGCTTCGCCTGTGAAGGAAAATCGGGACCCGCAAAATCACCGCTCTCGGGGACGAGGCCGAGTTGTCCGCTGATGAAAACCAGAGATTCCGATTTCACTTCCATAGCCTGGGAATAGGGACCCACTGCGGCGGGAGCCTGTTTGGTGCCGATCACCCGAATGTTCTCCGTCATGGCTTTTCGACCTTCCTGTGCCGATTGTTTCTCTGTGGCGCTCGCGATCGGCGCCGTAAAACAGTTCTGCTTCATCGCGACGTATGGTAAAGTACTCCCTGAAGAAGTGCAAGCTTTTGCCGTTCCGGCCGGCCATTCGGCACGCCGGGACCCTAGGGCCGAGCAGGAAAGGTGACAGCGGATGAAAAAAACCGTCGGCGTGTGGATATGTTTTCTGGCTTTGATGGCAGTACCGACTCTTTCCCGAGCAGAGTGCTGGCGGTCGCTGGGGACCGTTCAGGAGTACACGGCCCAGCAGCAATGCAGCCAGCTGAAAACCATGCTCAAGGAACTCGTTATCGATCCGAAGCAGAAATGCGACCTCTTTGCGTTTTCATGGCAAATCTCCACCCCCGAGGAAGACGAAATCTACACGTACGTACTCTTCGACGGAACCATCGGAGACATCTATCGCGTACAGGTCACCATGTGGAAAAAGGGCGGCCGCGGGGTGAAGTGGGAAATGTGGAACAATGTCTCCAAGGCGCTCATCATGGGCAAAGACCCTGCGGAGGGACTGGGATTCAAGAATTACACCCACGGGAGCGGCCTCATCCCTCTCATGCTGGAGGCCAAGGAATTCGTGGACAACTATTCACCGGTGCCGGAATTCCGCAACACGGCGTTCTGACGGGTTCGGTGGGGAACGTTGGGGCTCCTCTGAAGAACGAGCCGTGGCCCCATACGAACGCGACGGGAATGAGAAAGGAATCGGAACAATGAAGGCGCTCTTTTTCATGGAGCACGGCGAAAACGAAGTGATGAAGTATGGGGAAGTACCCGATCCCACGCCGGAACCGGACGAGGTGGTGGTAAAGGTCCGGGCGTGCGCCATCAATCATCTCGATGTCTGGGTGAGAAGGGGCTGGCCGGGACTGAAGCTCCCTAAACCTCATTGGGGGGCGGCCGACGTGGCCGGCGAAATCGTGGAAGTCGGAAAAGCCGTGAAAGGGTGGGAAAAGGGGCAACGGGTTACCCTGGACCCCGGCGTGAGTACCGTCGAAGACGAATTCACCCGCCGGGGGGAAGACACGCTGAGCCCCGGCTACGAGATACTGGGCGAGCAGCGGCGCGGGGGAGCGGCGCAATACATCGCCATTCCGGCCCGAAACTGCGTTCTCCTGCCCGACGAACTGGATTATCCGGAAGCCGCGGCGCCCAACCTGGTGACGCTCGCCGCGTGGCGCATGTTGATCCACCGTGCGAAGCTGCGCGTGGGCGAATCGGTCCTCGTGGTGGGCGCCGGCGGCGGCGTCAACAGCATGGCCATTCAGATCGCCAAGCATGCCGGAGCCGTGGTGTATGTGGTGGCGGGCGACGCCGAAAAGGCACGCAAGGCGTACGAATTAGGCGCGGACGAAGTGTTCGACCGCTCGCAGGTGGATTGGGGCAAGGAGATTTTCCGCAAGACGGACAAGCGCGGCGTCGACGTGGTGGTGGACAACGTGGGCCGGGCCACCATTACCGCCAGCATGAAGGCGGTGGTGCGCGGCGGGCGGATCGTCATCATCGGCAACACGAGTGGACCCCTGGCGGAAATCGACATCCGGTACATCTTTGGAAAACAGATCAGCCTCATCGGCAGCACCATGGGCAGTCATCAGGATTTCCGTGAAGTCACGGCGCTCCTGCGTTCGGGCGCACTCTGGCCGGTCATCGACCGGGTAATGCCCCTCAGCAAGGGCAAGGAAGCGTTCGAGATCATGGAGCGGGGCGACCACTTCGGCAAGATCGTGCTGACGCCCTGGTAGTTCCGCGCGTTTGAAGCGTTCGGCGGAATTTGGTTGACAAGGTTCGGCGGGTTTCGTTAAAAGTTCGTTTTATCGCCGGAGTGGTGAAACAGGTAGACGCGCTGGACTCAAAATCCAGTGGTAGCAATACCGTGCCGGTTCGATTCCGGCCTCCGGCATATCAGTAGAATCAAGGGGTTAGCGAAAGCTGGCCCCTTTTTTGCCCTCTCGCTTTTGCCGTTTCGGCCGCGAATGGCCCCTATTATCCGGCGAATGGCGTTATCACCGGCGGGGAATGGGTACATTCCAATCCCCGCCGGATCGTATGGCGCTATGCGTTCTTAACTCATGATCTTACCGTGGTTCATCTCCTTTTTTTCAGGGCTTTCACTTTCAAGGAGATATCTTTCCAGCGCTCCTTTTCCACACGGTTGGCACTTTTGTTCAGGCGATGGGAGAGATATTCCAGTTCGCGTTTCATTTTCCGGTAGTTTTCCAACCTGTCCCTTGAAATTTCGCCTTCATCGGCGGCCTCAAGGACCCGGCAGCCGGGTTCGTTGGTATGGCTGCAGTTTATAAAGCGGCATTCCAGACCAAGTTTTTCGATCTCGGGAAACACAGCTTCGACCCCTTTATCGACATCCCAGAAACCTATTTCCCGGATGCCGGGATTGTCGATCACCATTCCCCCCTGGGGCATCATGAACAGGTCCCGGGAGGTGGTAGTGTGTTTCCCCTTGCCCACGTGGGCGCTTATGGAAGCGGTAGGCTGTACGGTTTTTCCGTAAAGCCGGTTCACCAGGGTGGATTTGCCCGCACCGGAAGACCCCACCATGGTAGTGGTCCGGCCCTGGGACAGATATGGTTCCAGGGCGGTCAGTCCCGTGTCGTCCGATGCCGAAACGAGGTGTATGGGAACGCCGAATGCTACCGCTTCTACTTCACCGACGAAATGCTCCGGATCATGGTGAAGGTCCGCTTTTGTCAGAATGACGACGGGGTTCAGGCCGCAGTTGTAGACCAGGGTCAGGTACCGCTCTATGCGGCGCAGGTTAAAATCCCGGTCAAGACCGGAAACGATACACACGGTATCGAGGTTTGCCGCAATTACCTGTTCTCTTTGCGGCTGCGGGTCCTGTTTGTTACGTGTGCCCGACGCGCCTCGGGACAAACCATTCTTTCGTACCAGCACCCTGGAAATCACACCATCGGTCATGAGGACCCAATCCCCCGTGACCGGATACATGCCGTCGGCGTCATGTTTGAGCCTTCCGGCTAGGGTGGCAAGCCATTCGCTTTTCCCGTTGCCGACGCGAAAGCTGTTTTTCCTTACCCCAACCACTCTGGCCGGGATAAAGCCGTCGTTGGAAATAGATTCCAGCTGTGTCTGAAAATGGGAAGTCCATCCCATACGTGAAAGGTGACGAATGGCGTCGTTTTTATTGATATCCTGTTCGATACTCATTGTTGAGTCCTACCTCTCTTTGCCTACAGGTCCGCCGGTTCTTGTCGGCTCACGAAACCGTACAAGGCGGAAGCATGCAGCCCACCGGCGCTTTTGATTCTTATTGATTTCCTGAAGTAGGCGACGTTGCCGGAGGAGGAGACAACTCTAGCGGTAGATGCTCAATCGGAGATCTGCTGGAGAACAGATGGGAAGAAATACCTCTGTCCTTAACACCGAACAGTGTTTTTGGGATACCGCAGAACCGTGATCAATCAGCTATCGGCAGGTTGGTCCCCTGTCGGCAACGATTGACACAATATCCATTGATTTCATAAGCATAAAAACCTCTTTCATATGCTCTTGATAAAGGGGTTCCTTACTATACGATAAACCGGAGTGCTGTCAAGAATAACCCATGAACATCGTTGCCGATGGTCGCCCGGCAGGGCTCCTTAACCGCAAGGATTCGTATCCTGTTGTTTTATGAGGCGGTCGGGCGCCGGTAATCCGGACAACGGACAACCCTCTTCCTCCGCCTCAATCAGAACCGCAGCACCGGCTTGACGGTGATTCCCTTAACGGAATCGTTCACCGCTTTGTTGATTTCCAATGCGGGATACTGCCGGATGAGCCGGGTGAAGGGGAATTTCCCTTCCCGGTATTGTTCGATCAGAAAGGGAATGAACGTTTGCGGGTCGCTGTCTCCCGCAATGGTGTATGTGGCCGTCTGCGGTGGGGTGGGGTCATTCGACCGTATATGCCCATTATTGCTGCATTTTCGGCTATTTTCCCGCCCCTCCGGGAGCAGGGGCCACTGATGCGCCGTCGGCCACCTTGTCCGGCGGATAGAGGATCACCCGGTCGCCCTGCGCCGGGCCGGAACGCACCTCGGCCGCGATGCCGTTGTTGTGGTCGATTTCAACCTTCCTCAAACGAGCTGTGCGGCCCTCCAGGACAAAGGCCATCCAGTCGTTTCCGCGCCGGAAAAGAGCCCCGGTCGGAATCTGCGCGACATTTTCGCCGTGCCAGGTGACAATACGCCCCTCGACGCGGAAGCGGTCGCCGAGTTCACGGCCCGGGGGGAGTGGGTCCAGAAATTCGACCCGCACCTTGACGCGCTGTTCCTCGACGCCGAGCGCCGAGATCTTCGTATAACCACCGTGCTCGACCAGACTTACCCGTCCGCGCAGCGGCGTTTCTCCCCCCACTGCTCGATGGAAACGTCCGCGCCCGGAGCGACCGACACGGCCTCGCTGGAGAGCAGCTCTATCTCGGCCTCCATGTCGTGCGGATCGCCCACCTCCATGATGGGTGTGCCGGCTGCGACAACGCGTGCATTTTCTTCATACACATTGAGCACGTAGCCGTCGACCGGAGCCACGATCTTCAGCGGCTGGGATTTTCCCGGCACGGGAGATTCCGGCTGCGCCAGAGCCGCCTTGGCTTGCGCGGTCTCGAAATCGGCCACGCGTAAGGCGAACTCGGCCGCGTTGACCTCACGCGTAAGCACCCTTACCCGATTTTCGGCGGCATCCCACGCCTGACGGGCGAGGACCTTGTTTTCGTAGAGTTTTTTGGCACGGGCGTAATCCTTCTGCGCCAGATCGAGTTCGGCTTTTGCTCGGGCGACCTCGGATCGGCGTTGCATCGCGGTCGCTTCGGCGGCATTGTGCCGTGCTTCGGCTTCGGCGCGAGCCCGGGGGTCGAGGAAGCCGGAGAGTTCGGGCTCGATGATGGCCAGGACGGTTTCTCCCGCCCGTATCGGCGCGCCAGCGCGCAGCGCCACGCGGTTGAGGAAGCCGGCCACGGGGGGCGAGATTACATAGCGATGGCGAATACGCGTTTTTCCCTCCTCCAGGACGCTTACCGTGAGCGGCCTGCGCGTGACCTCGCCGGTTTCCACGGGAATCGGCCTGGGCCACAGACCGGCCACGATTGCGGCCAGAATAAGGCCGCAGAAGGCGAAGAGGAGGGTCTTGCGCCACCTGCCGCGTTTACTCCGGGCGGGGCGGAAAGCATTGGTTCCGGTGGAAGGGGAGGCTTCTTTTTTCATCATTCCCTGGCCTTGAGGACTCCGAGCAAGTCGAGTTTGTGGATTCGCCGGCTGACCATCGCGAACGACAGGGCGGACGAGAGCAGGACGATCAGAACGGCCGTGGCGAAAGTCCGGCTGGTCAGTATCAGCGGAAGTCGGGTGGTTTCGGTGCTCGCGCTTTCGATGAGCGCGCGCGCAAGCTCGCTGCCGACGTAGAGGCCCGGCAGAAGGGCCAGCAAGGTGAGCAGGGCCAGCTCCCCGATGAGGATCGAGGTCACCTCGCGCTTTGTGAAACCGAGGACGCGCAGAGTCGCCAGATCGCGTGTGCGTTCGGACAAAGCGATGCGCGCGCTGTTATAAATCACGCCGAACGATACGATCACAGCGAAGCTGAAATAGATGGCCTGGACGATGCCCATCATCGCGCCTACCGTACGGTTGAAGCTTTCGCGTGCCGCCTGAGTCGTGGTGATGGAACCGACGCGTCCGGCCCCTTTCACCGCGACCATGAACTCATTCCAGCGAGCCGCATCCACCACCAGGCTTGCCCCGCTGACGGTGCGGCTTTCGCGCATCAGACGGCGCAGAACATCGATATCCATATAGGCGCCCACACCGGCGAAGTCGGTGATCGTGCCCGCGAGAACTGTGTCGAGTACGGGCCGTCGGCCTTCCTGCATCTCGATATGAATGGTGTCTCCGGGGCGGGCTCCGAGGAGTTCGGCGAGTTTTGCCGAAAGCAGGAGCCCGGAAAGCGGCAGCTCGACCTGCTTTCCGCGTGCATCGAGCAGACGGTTCAGACGGGCGTCCCTGGGCAGTCCGGTAATCCCGATCCGCCGCTGGATGTGTCCGTGGCTGATGCGGGCTGCCACACTCCGGAAGGGTTCGGCGCTCATAACCCCCGGCAGGCTGTGCATGTCGATGAATGCCCTGTACGATCCGGCTTCGATCAACCCCAGCGTCGCGTCCTGCCTCTGTGCCAGGCGCCACTGAAAATCCATAAGATAGGTAAGGCCGTCGCGCATGGCTCCGGGCACGACGGGAATCGCCGTGGCCAGCGCCAGCCCCAGTGCCGTGAAAAATGCCTGCCACGGCTTCCGTTCGAGATTGCGCAGGGCCATGCGGAACGCGGGCGACACGAGCTTTTGCAGGCCGAACCGTTCAAATGTGGACGGCCTGAATTCGGCGGGCTGCTCCGGCCGCATCGCCTCGGCCGGAGGTAACTTCATTGCTTGCCGGACCGCGCTGAGGACGCCAAGAAAAGAAATGCCGGCGCTGGCCGCAAACCCGATGGACAGCGCGGACCAATCGGGATGAAAGGCCAGGGATGGAAATCGGAAGAATTGGCGGTAGAGAATGACCACCTCGCTTCCCAGCCACAGGCCGGCCAGGCCGCCGACAGCCGTCGCGGCCAGTACCACGACGAGGGCAAACTTGAAGTAGTGCCAGCCGATGGCGGTGGACGAGTAGCCGAACGCCTTGAGCTGGGCGATTTGTTCCCGCTGCAGGCGGACGAGCCGGGTGAGCGCGGCGCCGGTCATGAACGCGGCCACGCTGAGGAAGATCGCGGGAAAGGCGACGGAAAAACCCCCCAGTACGCGGATGCGGTCGTCGACCTGCCTGGCGGAAGGGTGCTCCGAGCGGTCGTAGGCCACGAGGCCGCCGTAGGGCGCGAGGATGCGATCGAGGGCAGCCTCGACGGCACGTACGTTGCTGCCGGGGGCCACGGTAAGGATCACGTTGTTGAATGCCCGGTCCAGACCGAGCGCGATGGAGAGTTCACGCTCGTTCATCCAGAAAACGCCGTATCGGCGGGGGTCGGGCACTACCGTGCCCGGAGCCAGCTCGAATACGAACTCGGGCGAGAGGACGATGCCGACGATGCTCAGCCGCTGACGAGCGCCGTAGATCGTCGCTTCAATGGTATCGCCGGGCCGGTATCCGTGAGCCTCTGCAAAGCCCTCGCTCACCACGACTTCGTTGCTGCTGCCTGCTTCGGGGAGCCGACCGGAGCGAACGAAAAGCAGATTGAGCTGCTGGGGACGCTCGTCCGGGATCGAAAGCATAATGCCGTCCGCAGGCTCGTTCATCCCCGGAATGTCCAGGATCGCCGCCCCCTTGACCCGGGTATCGACGACCGCGACGCCCGGTATGGCGGCAAGGCGGGAGCGCAGGGAGTTCGGCGCCCGCTTGAGATCGCAGAAAACGTCGGCGAAACGGTACGAGGCGTAGTAGTGGTCCCGCGCGGTTTCCAGGGAAACGATCAACCCGCGGGCCATGATCATTATCGTAAGCCCGCAGGCCATCACCAGGGCGACGGCCGCCATCTGGCCTTTCATGCCGCCCAAGTCGCGGAGGAGTTTCAGGTCAAGCGGTCGCATGGTGCGTTACCAGGAGAGCGTGTGTACAGGACGGCGCTCGGGGTTTCGACGGATGTCGGTGATCCGGCCGTTGGAGAGATGGATCACTCGGTCGGCCATCCCGGCGATCGCGGCGTTGTGGGTGATGATGACGGCGAGCGTGCCGAGGTCCCGGTTCACGCGTTCGACGGCCTGGAGTACGGTGATGCCGGTTTTCACGTCGAGTGCGCCGGTCGGCTCGTCGCAGAGCAGCACCTCTGGACGCTTGGCAATGGCCCGGGCAATAGCCACACGTTGCTGCTCTCCTCCCGACAACTGCGACGGGAAGTGATCCAACCGATCGCCGAGACCGACCATCGCCAGCGCCTCCTCCGGAGGCATGGGGTTGAGCGCGATATCGGTTATCAGCGCCACGTTCTCGCGCGCGGTGAGGCTCGGGATGAGGTTATAGAACTGGAAGACGAATCCGACCGTGTCCCGGCGATACTGGGTCAGCGACTGCTCGTCGGCTCCGGTAAGATCTTCGTCGCGAAACGTCAGTACCCCCTCCGTCGGCACGTCGAGTCCGCCCAGGATGTTGAGCAGGGTTGACTTCCCGCTGCCCGAAGGGCCGAGCAGCACGACGAGTTCGGCTTCGAAAAGGTCGAGGTCCACGCCGCTGAGTGCCCGCACTTCAACCTCCTCGCCCGGACGATATACCTTGGTGAGACCTCGCGCGTGGAATAGCGGGTTACGGTCTCCCGCCGGTTCGGCGGGCGCGGGTGTCGGCGCTGCACTTTCTGACGCGGCTCTTTCCACTGCGCTCCAATCCCGATGGTCTATTCGGCGCCGTAAAATCGCTTCCGCAGGGCATCGGCGAGCGCGCTCACCTGCCGGAAAAGCATCCCGATCGGTTTCTGTCTGTTCGAGTATTCAGGCGAACCGGAGTACCGGCTTGATCGTTGCTCCCTTGATGGAATCCTGTACCGCTTCATTGATTTTCGACGCCGGATACTGCCGGATCAGCTTCGTAAAGGGAAATTTTCCTTCCCGGTACTGTTCGATCAGAAAGGGAATGAACTTCTGCGGGTTGCTGTCACCCGCGATGGTGTAGATGACCGTCTGCGAGGGAGTCGGGGACCGGGGCGTGATCGGCCCGTCCGGATCGTCGATTTCGATGCCGATCATGGACGCCGTGCCCCGGGGAGCGAGGGACCGCATGGCCGCATCGATAACCCCTGACCGCCCCGTGGTTTCCACCGCATGGTCGATGGGTCCCGTTTCCTGCTTCAGCCGCGTGGTTACGTCTTCGTTCCGGCCGTTGATGATGATGGTAGCGCCCAGTTCCCGGGCCAGTTCCAGCCGCGACGGGACGACGTCCACCGCAACGATGGGATGAGCGCCCATGAGCCGTCCGGCCATGATCGCCGCCAACCCGACCGCGCCCGTTCCGAATACCGCCAGGGACTGCCCCGGCTTCGGCTGCAGTTCGTTGAAGACGGTGCCCGCCCCCGTCTGGATGCCGCAGCCCAGAGGAGCCAGCAGGGCGAGTTCGTCGTCGCCGGACACGTCCACCGGGATCACGCTGCGCTCGCGCGTGAGGGCGTGGAAGGCGAAGGTCGATTGGCCTAGGAAGAGGCCGCCCATCGGCGCACCTTTGGCGTCCCGGATGGTGGGGGACCCATCGAGCCGCAACCCGTCGAAGTTCAGGTCGTCCATTTTCGAACAATGCGCCGGATGGCCGTTCCGGCATTGGGAACACTCCCCGCAGGAGCTGAACGAAAGCACCACCTTGTCGCCGGGGCGAACGCGGGTGACGTCGGTCCCCACTCGTTCCACGACGCCCGCGCCTTCGTGTCCGAACACTCCCGGAAGCCGCATGGTGAACAAACCGTCCCGCGCGGCAAGGTCGGTATGGCAGATACCGCTCGCCACGATATGCACCAGCACTTCGTCCGGCCGCGGATCGTCGATCTCCACGTCTTCAAAGACAAAAGGACCGCCCGTTGTATGCACCACTGCCGCACGGGTGCGTATGGGCATGACTGATTCCTCCCCTCATAAAACGACTTGGCGCCGTGCTTGCCCGATTCGTTCTCATCATCACAATACACCCGTCCTGGCATCCGGGGGAAGGAGGTTTTTGAGGTACCCCGATTTCGGGGTACCGGCATCTTCACCGGACCTGATTCGAATGGTATGCTTGAGGGGTAGTGCAAAAGTGCTTCGAGCGGAAGGCAGGAAAATCGATGTCTCGACGACCGATGGAGGAGGGCGGGGATAGTTCGGACCTTGGGCATCCCCGTCGCCGGTCAATGCATTCCGGCGTAGCGTCCGTTACTGCTCTTTGACTGGTTTTTCCGTCTTCAGCACCCGCCGCAGCGAGTCGTCCGTTTCCCGGGGCTGAATGATGCCTTTCTCCCACCGTTTGACGTCTGCCGCATTCACGTCCGCCAGCCGTGCCAGCTCTTCGTGGGTCAATCCCTGCCGTTTGCGGCCTTCCACGATTTCCCCTCCGGTCAGCAAGCCTTCCTTTTTCCGGTACTCGTCCGCCATGGCTTTCTGGATGACCGACGCCTGAATAAGGTCGGCGGCCTCCGCGCCGCAATCACGGCACACATATCGTTCCGTCGTATAGCAGACGTCGACTCC
Source organism: uncultured delta proteobacterium (assembly GCA_963826125.1). Taxonomy (GTDB): domain Bacteria; phylum Desulfobacterota; class Desulfarculia; order JACQYL01; family CAWGVV01; genus CAWGVV01. Next base: position 2,393,767 of record CAWGVV010000002.1, read on the forward strand.
GTGCACTTTCTGCTGTTTGGTGAGGATTTGCCCCTCCATGAGGTGGTCGTCGTTGGGGCATTTGATCGTTTTCTTCATAATCGTCCCTGTTCTTCCTGAACCCGGCTGCGATGGAGCGATACAACCCAGATCACTCCCCCGCGTGTGGCAAACTTGAAATAGACGCTGTGGCCGAGGCAGCCGCTCACCCAGGCAAAGGCGTACAGTTCCAGACTCTTGATGTCGTCCCGATATGAACGCTGGGGAGGACGGCCGCCCGAATAGTGGTCCGGCCGGCATTCTTCCAGGATGGCGCCGAGGATGTCCGGAAGTTCCTCGATGAGGTATCCGAGGTGCAGGGCGTCGGCTATCAGAACGTCCGGGGTGAGAATGCGCATGCGATTTCGCGCCACGGCGGTTTTTGCCTGCCGGATTTTTCCGCTCAGTTCGTTATGGGTGGGTCGAAGCATGCGTATGTGTAGGCTCAAATCGGGAAGCGTGTCAAGAGGGAAACCTGTCGGTTGGAATTGTCAGGGCACGCTCACCTAACTGTTTTGCCGAATATTATTTATATGTTGTCAAATTACGAGAGCGGCGGGATTTATCGGACCGGATGATTTCACATTGCCGCCGACGGTTTTCACTCATCGGCCCCGTTTGAATGTGAAGACATACTTTGCCTCTATTCGATAATCAGGCGACGAAAGTTGCGGGGCTTTTCATCGATCAATAGAACCTCAGCATCTCCGGCCCACAACTGAGAGATCGGGCAATTCACGGGTAGTAATGACAAACCGAGGACAGTGCTTAAATGGAATATATAAAATATATCCTTATAATGAAGCCGGAAGGTGCATTTTTCAATGATCATGATGTCGCGGCCGTCCGGAGGGATGGTAAAATTACAGGGAGAAAGAAAGACAACGGTTAAAAAGGCGTGAAGCCCCGAGAAACAAAATTCGAAAGGAACGGTGAACGCCATGCGACTAAGAAAAATTATTATGCTTTGGATCGTGGTGATGTTTCCGATGTCGTTATTGTCGCTGCCCACCATTGCACGGGCTGTTGAAGCGCAGCCTCCGGCAGCGGAGGTGACTCCGGACAAGTGGCCCAAGACAGCCGAGGTCGAAGGCGCTACGTACACCATATACCAGCCGCAACTCGAGAGTTGGGACGGTTACCATTTCGAAGCGCATGCCGCGGTCTCGGTTCTTTCCGCAGGGGCGCAAGAACCGCTCTTCGGTGTAATCAGGGTAACTGCCGTTACCGAGGTGGACCGCCTTTCCCGAATCGTGCATTTCTATAATGCCGAGATTGTGAATGCCAATTTCCCTTCAGCCCCGGACAAGGAAACCCACATCAAGAGCGTTTTGCAGGCGATGCTCTCAAAGAGAGATTTCTCGCCCTCCCTTGACCGGATGGAGGCCGCACTCGCCGTCGAAAAGGCTGAGGAAAAGGGGCGCGGCGTCCCGGTGGACAATGCACCGCCGAGTTTCATTTTTTCCCAAACCCCCGCAGTATTGGTCCAGGTCGATGGAGAACCTGTCTGGCGCAATGTAGAAGGCTCCGAACTTGTGCGGGTTTTGAACACGCGGGCGCTCATACTGGGCGATAGATCGGGCAAAGTATACCTGCACCTTTTTGACGGGTTCCTCGAAGCCTCGTCCCTCTCGGGGCCCTGGATGGTGGCGATGAAGGAGCCGGCGGGCTCCGCTAAGATTGCCCGGGAGCTTGCCAAGGAAAATGTTGTCGATTTGATGGTGGGACCGCCCGACGCGAAGACGAAAAAGGAGCCTTCACTGAAAAACGGCGCGCCACGGGTTATCGTAGTGAAGACGCCCACGGAACTTGTCGTGACCCAGGGCCCGCCGGATTGGGTTCAGATCACCGGTGCCAATCTGCTCTACGTGAAGAACACCACGGGCACTATTTTCAAGGACCTGAACGACCAATACACGTATGTTCTCATCACCGGTCGATGGTTCAAGGCACCCGAACTCATGGGCCCATGGCAATATGTCGACGGAAGGGATCTTCCTCCGGACTTCTCCGCTATTCCCGACGACAGTCCGAAGGAGAACGTGAAGGCCTCGGTACCGGGAACGCCCCAGGCGCAGGAGGCCGTTATTGCCAATGAGATTCCTCAGACGGCAAGGGTCTACCGTGAAAAGGCCGAGTTCGCTCCGCACGTCAGCGGGAGTCCCGAGCTGAAACCGATCCCCGACACCACCTTGAGCTATGTTTTCAACTCGCCTACGCCGATCATCATGGTGTCGCCCACTCAGTGGTATGCCGTGCAGAGCGGCGTCTGGTTCACCTCTTCCTCGTTCAACGGACGGTGGGTTGTCGCGACCTCGGTTCCGGCGGTTGTCTATTCCATACCGCCGAGTTCCCCTGTCTACTACGCCACCTATGTGAAGGTGTATAGTGCTGCCCCGGATTATGTGGTGGTCGGCTATACGCCCGGCTATATGGGCGCGGTCGTGAGCAGCGACGGCGTGGTTGTCTACGGCACCGGATACCGGTATGCGCCATACATCGGGCGGACGGTCTGGTACAGCCCTCCCGTCACCTATGGGTATGCCGCGAATCCGACATGGACGCCATGGACCGGCTGGGTCGTCGGATTTGGAATGGGCTGGGAATTCGACGCCGCGACAACCGGTTACTATTGTTATGCGCCCGCTCCCTACTGGGGGCCCATGCCGTATGCTCCTTACGCCGGTTATGCACGCGGACCGTATGGAGGCGCTGCGGTCTGGGGGCCCAACGGCTGGGCGGCGACCACCGGCAATGTGTATCAACATTGGGGATCGACGACGGCAGTCTCCCGTTCATCCGCGGGATACAATGCATGGACGGGAAACGCCTGGAGCACCAAGGTCGCCAGGTCGTATAACTCCACCACGGGAAGGATTTCCGCCGGCCAGAAGGCGGCGGTTGGGAACGTTTATACCGGCAACTATGCCTACGGAAAGCGAGGAGCCACCTATAATCCGAACACCGGTGTGACCGCGAGGGGAGGAAAGGCGACCGGCGGCAATGTTTACTCCGGCAATCAAGACACGGCCAAGTGGGGGCAGGTGAAAGGCCCCGGCGGTCAAAGCACTTCAGCCGCGAAAGTGAACAACGACGTATATGCAGACCATGATGGCAACGTCTACAGAAACACCGGCAACGGCTGGCAAAAATACGACGACGGCAGTTGGAATAATGTACAGAAACCTACGTCGCCTTCAGGTCAGGGCGGAAGCCGGAGTTCGACGGATTCGCTCGACTCCCAGAGGCAGGCGCGCCGGGCGGGAGACCAACGGTCGGCATCCTCGTCCTGGGGATCGAATAGTTGGGGAGGCGGGTTCGATCGCCGCACCAGCGAAGGCGGCAGCACCGGCGAACGGCCTTTTCAGAATTTTGAACAACGACGCTCTCAAGGCGGCGAGCAGCGCCTTCTTGGACCGGGCGGCGAACAACGTCTCCTTGGACCCGGTGGCGAGCAACGCCTCCTCGGACCGGGTGGCGAACAGCGCCTTCTTGGGCCGGGTGGTGAGCAACGTCTCCTTGGGAGTGGCGAAGGACGGTCCGGCGGCGGAAGGAGCTGGGGAGGCGGAGAATTTGGAGGCGGCTTCAGAGGCTTTGGCGGAGGTAGAGGCGGCCGACGTTAACGGTGGTAGGTAACAGGGAGACAGGCTTCTCTTCGGCGGAACGAACAAGGGGTGAGGAGGAGCCTGCCGAAAACCTTGTACGGTCTCCGAACATCGGTTCACCTCTTGTTGCTGCGCAACACAGGCAGCAAGCTGTCTGTGCCATCCGCGGAATTCCTGGAAAGGAGATTGCCGGAGGATTGAAGGGGACCGTTCATGCTTCGATACCTCTCTCAATTAATAGTCTTTTTGTAACTGTAATTTCAATAAGTTAATAACATGAGCGTGATGATCGAAACAGGTCCAAACAGCTATGAAAAGGCAAAGTGTATATCGCAACCGTGGGAATTCTTCCCTGCCCCCCTTTGGCAAAGGGGGGAAAGGGGGGATTTAACGACCCGGCCGAACCGGTAGGCGGTTTGTTCTCCACGCCTTGCCACGAAAATCCCTTTCCCGAAATTCACCACAGGTTTCGAAACGCAAACCGGCCCACCATTCCGCGCGCCGGTATCCGTTGCCCACCCCACCCCGGTTTGCTATAGTACCGTTTTCCTTTTCCCCAGAAAGCGGGAACTTGCTCATGTCCGAAAACGGAACCACGCTGGAAAAACTGCGCGAACAGGAACGGGAAGCCCGCCGCAACATCATCCTGGACGCGGCCGTCTCTCTGTTCGCCCGTGAACCGTTCAACAAGGTGGGAATCCGCGACATTGCCGCGCAAGCCGGCATGTCGCCGGCGAGCATCTACCGGTACTTCAACGATCAGGATCAGTTGTTCGTGGAAGCGTTGCTGCGGGAAGCCACGGCCATCGGCCGGAATCTGGTGCAGCGCATCGAGCGGGACGGGGACGTGGGGCTGGAGGAACTGGCGGTCGGTTTCGTGCAGTACCTCCTCGACCATGAACCGTTTTTCCGGATGATGACCCACTTCATGGTGGACGGCGGCATAAGCCTGCAGGCCCTGGAGCGATTCAACGAAACCGAGCGTCGCCTGCTGGACGTTTTCGAGGGCCGCTTTCGAAGCCTGGGGGTGAGGGACAATCCCCGGTTGCTGGCCCACGCCTTTTTCTCCGCCCTGAACGGAGTCCTCATTACCTTCTGCAACTATCCCGGACGTTCCCCCGAAGAGATACGCCGCCACATGACGAGGCTGGCGGCGCTTCTGGCTCGAACGTTTCAGCAGGGGGCGAAAGACTGACAACCGCTATGTGCGCAGCGCCGTCTTCACTACCTTTCCCACCGAATTCCTCGGTAATGCCTCCATGAAACGGACTTCTTTCACGCACTTGTACGCAGCGAGCTGATTACGGCACAGAGCGATGACGTCCTCGGAGGCGAGTCGGCTGTTGGGCTTGCACACCACGCAGGCAACCGGAATTTCACCCCATTTCGCGTCACCGGCGCCGATCACCGCCACCTCGGCCACGTCGGGATGGTCGGCGATCACCGCCTCCAGTTCGGCGGGATAGATGTTTTCGCCACCCGAAATGATCATGTCCTTCAAACGGTCCACCACATGGTAGAACCCCTGCTCGTCCCGGCGGGCCAAATCGCCGGTGCGGTACCAGCCATCCCTAAACGCGGCCGCCGTGGCCGTGGGGTTGTTCCAGTAGCCGAGGAAGGCCATGGGACCTTCACACCAGATTTCACCCACCTGTCCGTCGGGCAGTTCGGACCCGTTTTCAGGATCGACGACCTTCAACCGGCTGTGGAAAACGGGCTTGCCCTGGGAGGCGCAGTTTTCGAGCCCCATTTCGTTGGTCCAGAAGGTAACCGCGCCGGAAAATTCCGTAATGCCGTATACCTGCTGCACCTTGATTCCCATTTGCAGGTAGGCCTGAATAAGGGACGCGGGCACCAGGGAAGCGCCGCAGGTGATGGAGACCAGGCTGGAACCGTCCACTTCCATCTTCTGGGCGACCATGCGCATGGCCATGAGCATGAGCGGGACGGACATCATGGAGGTGATGCGTTCGGCCGCAATGGTCCGCCATACGGCGACGGGGTCGAAATCGGGCATGAAGTAGGTGGACGTTCCCTTGTGTACGTTGGTGACGAGCGGCGCCAGTCCGCCGATGTGGAAAAGGGGAGCCACCAGCAGGAAACGGTGGTCGTAGTTCCATTCCACGGTGAGGTTGATGGCCAGGGTGGACCAGAACAGGTTGTTGTGGCTGAGTGTCGCGCCCTTGGGGCGTCCGGTGGTGCCCGAGGTGTACATTATGACGGCCGGATCGTCGCCTCCCGCCGCCGGTTCCGGCTCACGATCGGATTGTCCTGCCAGTGCCGCCGAGAAGTCGTCACCGGCCTGCAGGAACAGTCGGGTCGGGATGGCCGCCCTGATCTTTTCCACTACCGGCGAGAATTCGGCATCGTACAGCAGCATCTCGGCGCCGCAGTCGTTGAGGATGTATTCCAGTTCGGGAGCCTGGAGCCGCCAGTTCAGCAGAACCGAGATGACCCCCGCCTTGGCCCCTCCGAAGAGCGCCGTGGCGAGGTGTTCGTTGTTCTTGCAGAGAATCCCGACGCGCCGGCCCTTGGTCAGTCCCAACGACGCGAGATAGGATGCGAAGCGGTTGGCGCGTTCGTTGGCTTCCCGAAAGGTGTACCGGTAGTCCTTGCCGAGAAAGCCTTCCTTTTGCGGCGAAAGGTACGCCCGTTGTGCGAGGAGCCCGCCCAGATTGATTTCCATGTTGTCCCTCCCTGGTGGTATCGATCACTGCATGGCCCGGCAGCTCAACTCCACAGCTCCGGAAACGTGAGTTTGTCCGGACTCACCAACGGTTCGGGCCCCACTGAAGCCAGAGCCGTTTCCTGATAACAATGGAACATCTCCTCCACGAGCGTTTCCCAGGACGCCGCCCGTTCCAGCCCTGTGGGGTCGAGACTTTCAAAAGGCGAATCCTGCAGCAACCCGATCAGCTCCTTCGTCAATTCGGCGATGCGAGGGGCGGGGGATCCGGCCAGCATGTCGGCCAGAAAGTCGGCGGGCGGATACCATTGTGATGCCCGGGCCAAATCGCGGTACACCTGCATCAGCAGCACGTTGCGGGGGCCTTCCCACAATTCGTTGACAGCGGCGTCCCGGTAGAGGCGCGGCAGACTGGAGAAGTCCTCGATCACGCCGTGGCCGCCGAAGATACTCATGGCCTTGCGCAGTACGTCGACCGTTTCGAAGGCGGTGACCAGCTTCTGGATGATGATGAGTTCCCGCAGCAGGAACCGTTGGCGCTGAACCGGCAATGGTTCGCGGCTGGACATGCCGGCCTGGAGCCGCATGCCCTGTCGGACGAAGCGTTCGTACACCGCGAAGGCGCCCGCAGTGGTTCGTTGCGTGGTTTTCACCATGTCCCGCAGTTGGGAAAGAGCCAGCGGCTGTTGACAGATCTTTCGGCCGAAGACGTCCCGGAACTCGCTGTAGAGCAGCGCTTCGCGGGCCGCCCTGATCATGGAAGCGGCGCTGGCCACGCCTACCGCGATGCGGGAAAGCGTGAGGACGATACCCACCGCATTGGCCACGCCCCGGTCGGTCGGTCCCACCGCATACGCGATTGCGCCTTCATACTGCACTTCGGCCGTGGGCAGTTCGCTGGTCCCCATCTTCCACTTGATGCGGTCGATCTGGTAGCCGTTCCGCCGTTCCCGTTCCTTGTCGCCGGGCAGCCACGACGGAACCACGAACGTCCCCACCTGATCGCTGCCGGTAACCTTGGCCGTTACCACCGAATAGTCCGCCTGCATTGCCGAGCAGAAAAACTTGGTACCGAACAACCGGAAACAGTCGCCGGCGGGTTCGGCTTCCAGCAGGTTGGAGGGGATGTCCGAGCCGCCCTGGATTTCGGACATGAATTGCGCCCCGATGCCGAAATCGCCGTCGCGTCCCTCGGTGCAGTGTTCCAGGATGGACAGTACCTCGGGCTGCACGGAGTCGCTGAAATTGCGTGCCAGGGCCACCAGACCCTCGGTACAGGCAATGGGGCAGAGCACTCCGGCTTCGCCGATCTGATGCAGCAGCAGCCGCTTGACCAGGTGTTCCCACGGGGTGACTCCGCGAGAGAAGAGTCCTTCGGCGAAAATTTCCCTTTCCAGCTGCCGGGTTTCCGCCGGGCGCACGATGCGGTCCACGCGATGATTGTGACCGTCGTAATGGACCAGCTGCGGCAGGCGCTCCGGCCGGGCGATGAAATCTGCCATGTCCCTCCACCGGGAGGAGACTTTAGGCGAGAAGGCCAGCAGCTTGTCGTGCACCCCGGGCCATTCTTCTCCGGCAAAGCGGCGCAGGGACTTTTGCAGAAAGGGATCGTCGCGGTAGAAGTCCAGACTTCGTACCTTGTCGAGAAACGCGTCGAAGCCGTACGGATTGATTCGTTCGGGCAGGGGCATGAGGGGTGCCTCCGGAAATAGTGGGGGGAATAAGGAGCAGTGTAAGGAAAACAATGTTTACTGTCAAGAACAACGTTTAGTGTGGTTGGTTGGAGCGAAGATACATTGCCGGATCGAAGCATGGTTGGTGCGGATAACTCGTTGCTCTGCGTCCGGCACCCGGTGGTGGGGACAAAAGGAAAGAAACGAGGGAGGAGCCGTTTCTAAAAAGTTCCTCCCTCGAATTGAACTCGCGTAAATGGTTATTCATGGTTACGTGTACTCATGTTCTCCACGGACCGAACCGTGGAGTGTCGGATTGCTACTGCTCGCGTACGGCCGCCATTTTCTGTTCGGTGGCTACTTCCGCCAGGCCCTTGACCAAGCAGGACGTCTGCGGGTTCTTCACGTCGCGGCGGACGAGAATATCCATGGGGGTAACCTTCTTATTGTAGTAGGCCTGGTTCAGGGAATCCCGTTTTGCAACCACGGCGCCGTCAAGTGCGATGCCTCCGTACAAGCCCTTGGACCGCGAGAAGCTCAGGATGTCGGCGCTCAGGTTGGCTGAAGCTGCCGCAGCGCCTACGCCCACCGGCCCGGCCGCAACTCCTGCATCCACGCCGAGCTTAAAACTGCTTCCCGTGAGGGCGCTCGCGCCGCGGTCCGTCATTGCCAGAAGGATCATCTCGGAAGCCTGTCCTCCGATCTGCAACCCGAAGCTCGCTCCGCCGATGCTGTAGAAAGCGGGCGCGCTCCACCGGCCTTTATCACGAGTCATGGCCACGGCGTTGCCCCCGGAAGCACCAATTACGAATGCCCCCTTCAGATAGCTCGGTGCAATCACCACCGCCTTGGCTTTGTTGAGCAGGTTCTTGAATTCTCCCATGTTGGGATCGGTCATAAAGTTCTGAAGCGTCATGCACGCTTTATCCACCAGTTGTTTGGCTTGCTGCGCGTCGTCCGCGTACACCGGAACCGCCTGGGACGCCATCAGAATTACCGATAAAAAAAGTCCCAACAGCAAGGGCAACGTATGATTACTCGAATGTTTTTTCGTGTTCATTGCCATCTCCTTTCCATTGGGTTCTCTGATTGACTCGATTATGAATGCCAATGCAACCATGGGAGAAAGTTACTCATGGACATATGCGAGTCAAGACAAACGGACCATGCATGCACGACGGTCGCATCCTCATTCGATCCCCTGAAACGCTCTTCCGTTGCAGTCGTTTTGGAATGGTGTCTTCCCCATTGACCTTTCCCTCCTCGCCCTTTATGGTCAGTGACGACATTGATCTCACATCTCAAGCGGGAATTGCATCATGGAGAAAAAGCAGGAAAGCCCGGTCATACGAGCGGTGTTGTTCGATTACGCGGGGGTGCTGGCCGAAGAAGGGTTCGAGCGGGCGTTCGAAACGGCTGCCCGACGAAACGGTCTCGATCCGAAGAACGTCGTGCAAAAGGCCCTCAATGCCTTCTATACCACGGGCTACGGAGACGGCCGGGCAGGGGAACCCGCCTTCTGGCAGGTAGTGGAAGAAGAAACGGGATTGAGCAACGCCCGGCAGGAAGTCCGGGAAGAATTATTGGCAAATTTTTCGCCGAGGCCCTGGGTGCTCGACGTGATCCGTACCCTGCGGCAGCACGGGGTGGTCACGGCCATCCTGAGCGACCACACGAACTGGCTGGACGAACTGGAGGAGCGGGACCGGCTGTTTCCCCTCTTCGATTTCGTCTTCAACAGCTATTATGAAGGGGTGACCAAACGGGACCCGGCCGCATTCAGCCGGGCTACGGCCAAAATGCACCTTCCCCCACAGGAGACGCTTTTCGTGGACGACCGGGAGGGGCACGTGAACCGGGCGCGCTCCATGGGGCTTCACGGGATTGTTTTTCACAACCGTTCCCAGTTTCTGGACGAACTGTCGCACTATTTTCCGTTCGTGTTGCAAACGGCGAACGAAACGTAGGTCGGGAGCAGCATGGAGCAATCGCTTCTGGACAAGATACGCGATGCATGCCGAAAGGTGGCCGAGAGGGCCGTTTTCGTCACCATCGCTCGCGATCGTATCCCATCGTACGTGGCGTCGCTGCCGTTCGGGCGCGTGGGGAAGCCCGAATTGGACGGTGAACGCCACTATCTGGGGCATGGCTCCGACACCGTGGCGTTCCTGGTCACGCTGGACACCGTCAACTTCGGGTCGGGGTATTTCCCCCACCTCAGGAAGCGGCCGGGGATGTCCGGATACTTCACGGTCGCATCTTCGCTGACCGATTTCTTTGGGCAAAACGGCCCTCTTTCGCCGGACGAACTGGCCGGAATGCAGCCGCAGCGGTGCGCGGAAATTCTCGGCCAGGACATCGAAAACCCCAATGTACGGGAACTCATGACCCTTTTTGCCCGAGCGTGGAACGATCTGGGGCGCTACCTCATGGAGGAATTCGAGGGGAGTTTTGTACGTCTGGTGGAAGCGGCGGAAGGTTCGGCCGAACGGTTGGTGCACGTGCTGAGCGGGCTCGAGTTCTACAACGATAGCGAGCGGTATGCGGAATTCGACGTTCCGTTTTTTAAGCGGGCGCAGATTCTGGCGGCCGATCTTTCCCTGGCCTTCGACGGAGAAGGCTTCGGCCGTTTCGACGACCTGCACCGGCTGACCATCTTTGCCGACAACCTGGTGCCGCACGTGCTGCGCGTGGACGGCGTCTTGCGGTACGACGAAGGTCTGGCCGCACGCATCGACGACGGTACGCTCATCCCCGCCGGCTCTCCCGAGGAGGTGGAAATACGGGCCTGCGCCCTGCACTCGGTCGAACTGATGGCCGAGGCGGCCAGGGAACAGGGGGTTACTGTGTACCCCAAGGACCTGGATTATCTCCTGTGGAACCGGGGCCAGCAGCCGTCGTACAAAAAGGCTTTTCCGCGCCATCGCACCAGGACGGTATTTTACTGAAGTTTATATCGGCTGGTCTATTTTTTTGCAATGTTTTATAATTATGGCGATCAATCGATCTACACTGCTGACATTGAATACTACACGTTCTTGCAATCGTTCCCATCAGTTTTCGTATCCGGCATAGTTACAACAGCCAGTTTCCATCATGTGCGCGGTTGGGAGAAAAAACATGACAGGTCCGGGAGACGTTAACGATCATGCGGAGGAGATAAACGCGCTTCTTCGCAAGCAGGCTGAGGAACTCGAATGCCGCATCGACGAAATGGTAACGGAGGAAGGAAGTTTCACTTGCGGTTCCGACTTCTATATCCGCATTTTGTCTTCCCTGAGAGAGGGAATTGCCGTTCTGGACAGAGACGGCCGCATCGTGATGGTCAATCGGGCCTGGTACGAAGTCGCTCTGAACAACGGAAACAACGATCCGGCAAAAATTGGACCGGGAATCAATTACTTCGCAGTCCTGGAAGAATCGTCTCGCTCCGGTAAACTCCCGGCGGCTGCGGCCTTGCAGGGAATGAGAGATGTCCTCGAGGGGAAGAGTGCCCGGTTTGTTCAGAAATATCCCCGCGACTCGCCATCGGGGAGACGCTGGTTCGTGATGTATGTGACCCCTTTCGGGGCGCGACGGGACAGACTGGTGATTTCGGACGTGGACGTCACGAAGCAGCAACAGGCCATGGAGGAACTGGACAACTTTTTCGAGTTGTCTCCGGACATGATGGCCATCGCCGGGTTCGACGGCTTTTTCAAGAAGATCAATCCCTCCTGGGAAAGGACCCTTGGGTACTCCCCGGAATACCTCCTCAGCATACCGTACATGGACCTCGTGCACCCGGATGATCGCGCATCTACTGTCGGGCAGGCCGAGAACCTCAGCCGGGGAATGAAGGTAGTGCAATTTGAAAACCGCTATCTGGCCAGGGACGGATCAGTCCGCTGGCTTTCCTGGACGTCCATGCCTCTGCCCGCATGGCAGGTGGTGTTCGCCGTGGCGCGCGACGTAACGGAGAAAAAGGAAATCGAACGGAAGATGCAGGAGCTGAATGAGATGCTGAACGTGCAGGCCATCACGGACAGCCTCACCGGGATCCTCAACCATGGAGCAGTCCTAAAACGGCTCCGTGAGGAAGTGGCACGCTCTCTTCGGGACGGGAAGCCTTTGGGGGTGATCATGAGCGATATCGATTATTTTAAACACGTCAACGACACCTATGGCCACGAAACCGGAGACGTGGTCCTGGTCGAAACGGCCGGCAGAATCAGTTCCATTTGCCGTCCTTATGACGTGGTGGGACGTTACGGCGGGGAAGAGTTCCTCATAGTCCTGCCCGGCACGGGAATCGCCGAAACCCGTCGGATCGCCGAACGTATACGGAAGGCGATGGCGGCGGAGCCCTTCCACAGCGAAAAGGCGGATATTACCGTCACAATGAGCCTGGGGGTTTTCGCAGCCACCGCAGGGCCTGCCATGAACCCTGGCATGCTCGTCCGCATGGCCGATAACGCCCTCTATCGGGCCAAGAACAACGGGCGTAACCGGGTGGCCGTGGCGGACACGGAAATGCCTGGGCAGCCGGGGAGTCTTCTCTCACCATAAAAAAGGGCATTCGTGAAGAATGCCCTTTTCGTTTCAGTAGGGAACCCTTGCCTACTTTCCCGCCTTTTTGATCTTCTCCCACGGGTCGCGCAGGGGCACGGTGCGGTTGAATACCAAGTGGTCCGGGCGGCAATCCACCATGTCCGCGCAGAAGTATCCCATGCGTTCGAACTGATAGATACTCGCCGGTGCCGCGTCCTTCAAGCCCGGTTCCAGCCGGCAGTCGGTGAGCACTGCCAGCGAGGCGGGGTTGAGGGTGGACATGAAGTCCTGTTCAGCCAGCGGGTTTTCGACCGTAAAGAGCCGATCGTACAACCGGACCTCAGACGGGACGGCATGGGCGGCGGAAACCCAGTGCAGGGTGGTCTTCACCTTGCGGCCGTCGGGCGAGTCGCCTCCCCGCGTGGCGGGGTCGTAGGTGCAATGGACTTCCACGATTTCGCCCTTCTCGTCCTTCACCACCCGTTCACATTTGACGAAGTAGGCGTAGCGGAGCCGCACTTCCCGGCCGGGAGCCAGCCGGTAGAATTTGGGTGCCGGGTGCTCCATGAAGTCTTCCCGTTCCAGGTAGAGTTCGCGGGAGAAGGGGACCTTGCGGGTGCCCATGCCCGGATTGGTGGGATGATTGAGCGCCTCCAGTTCCTCCACCTGGCCTTCGGGATAGTTGTCGATGATCACCTTCAACGGATTGAGTACGCCCATTACGCGGGGGGCCCGTTCGTTCAGGTCTTCCCGGACGCAGTATTCCAGCAGGGCCATGTCCACAGTGTTCTCTCGCTTGCCCACGCCGATCCGTTCGCAGAAGTTGCGGATGGATTCGGGCGTATAGCCTCTGCGCCTCATGCCGCGGATGGTGGGCATGCGGGGGTCGTCCCAGCCGTTCACGATTTTTTCCTGCACCATTTTGAGCAGGTACCGTTTGCTCAGGACCACGTAGTTGAGGTTGAGGCGGGCGAACTCGATCTGCTGCGGGTGGTACACGTTCAATTCGTCCAGCACCCAATCGTAGAGCGGGCGGTGGTCTTCGAACTCCATGGTGCAGATGGAATGGGTGATGCCCTCGATGGAGTCGGACAGGCAGTGGGTATAATCGTACATGGGATAAATAACCCAGCTGGTGCCGGTGCGGTAATGCGGCGCCCGACGGATGCGAAAGATGGTGGGATCGCGCATGTTCAGGTTGGGTGACGCCATGTCGATTTTGGCGCGCAGCACCCGGGAGCCGTCTTCGAATTCGCCTTCGCGCATCCGGCGGAACAGGTCCAGGTTCTCTTCGATGGAACGGTTGCGGTGAGGGGACTCGCGCCCGGTCTCAGTGAGCGTGCCGCGGTAGTCCCTCACCTCGTCGGCGCTCAGGTCGTCGACGTACGCCTTGCCCATGCTGATGAGCTGCACGGCATAGTCGTACAGCTGCTCGAAATAATCGGACGCATAGTAGAGGTGGTTGCCCCAGTCGAAGCCCATCCATCGGACGTCGTCCATAATGGACTGTTCGTACTCGATCTCCTCCTTCACCGGGTTGGTGTCGTCGAATCGCAAGTGACACCTGCCACCGTTTTCCCGTGCAATGCCGAAGTTGAGGCAGATGGACTTGGCGTGCCCGATGTGCAGGTACCCGTTCGGCTCCGGAGGGAAACGGGTGACCACTCTGCCGCCCCATTTCTCCGAGAAGTTGTCGTCGGCCACGATGGCCCTTATGAAGTCACGCGGAGTCGATGGTTCGTTCTTTTCGGCTCCCGTAGTGCCCTTTGTCGTCTCAGGTGTGGATTCCTTTTCCATGCGCAAGCCTCGTCTCATTCAATTTCCGGTATGATGGCGGGATCACACGCGTTTGTCAACAAAATGAACGCGTTGCGAGTCAGGAATATGCGGTGCGGAAATCGTGCGCAGTTTCTCTTACAGCCGCCGCCGGTCCATCGTGTTCCGTGCATCGTTCGGGGTCGATGGTTTGCCGCGTGGCGGCTCACCTGCCGCGCGGAACTTTGAGATGGGTGTTTCGTGGGACTAAAGTGCCCACATGCGGCGGCCGGGAACCCTTACCGATGGGAGTGAACTCCGGGCATCGGCCTCCGCGTCCGGTTTCCCGGATCAGGCCTTTTCGGCGTCGCCCGTCTGCAAGCCGGTGACGAGGTCCACGGCCAGCCTGGACAGTTCTTCCAGGGAAGACATGAATTGTTCGCATTCCTTCAGCAGGCCGTCCATCGACGTTGCCGCGATGCTCCCTGAACTTTTTATTCTTTCTTTCCGGAATGTCTGTGCAATGTTGTCATGCATGCAGGGAACAAATTCGAGGAGCCCTTCGTACCGTTCCATTTTCCACAGGATATCCTCGGTCTGCGTGTCCTGCAGATGCATTAAGTTGAGTCCCATGACGCCGTTTTTCATGGTGGGAAACGGCTTGCGGATCAGGTGTTCCAGAAACAGCCGCTTCCGATGGTCGATATCCAGGTCGATGACGCCGTATCCGCCGATGATTTTTTCCCGGGCCGATTGTAGCGACTGATGGTACGCGTACAGGGTATTCTTGTGATAGGCCAGTTCGATCGCCAATTGCACCAACGTCTTCCGCTCTCCCTTGCGATTCATTCGGCTGGCCGCCGCGTTTGAAAGGCCGTAACCTAAAAGCGTTCCCAGAAGAGGTCCGGTTACAGCCATGGCGGCGAGCAGAAAAATCGGTACGTACATAGCCATTCCCCTTTACCCGGTTGATGTCGTCCGGGAAAATTCTTTTTGTTCTTCACGGTCGTGCAATTTCGTTCCACGCTTTTTGCCCGGCGCAGGAAACGTTCTCCCCGGGCTCCGACGTCACCAAATCCGGCACTCCTCGGCACATACCCGTCGCATTGCCCGATCGATCGGTGAAACATTCCCCTCGTACGAGACTGCGGGAAACTTTGTGTGGAATTCTACCATGCATATATATGGTATACAAGCAAAATGGAATTCATAGATGTTGTGTGTTCGGCTCCATGATGGGAAGAGAACGATGCCGGATGGCTGTCGATCGGACGCGGAAATTTCTCCCAAGGCGGGGAATGGTTGCACTGCCCGGCGGAAAACAGTCGGGTCGATACGGGCCGAAAGGCGACGGCCGGAAAAACACCATGGGGTCCTCTCTCAATCGTCGGCAGGAAAGGGAGGAAACACGTGTGCGGAATTCAGCGCTTTTTCGGCTTCCAGTTTACCGTCAGTCGTTTTGCTTCGGCAATCTGTTCCGGCGTCATTCTCTCGGCCAGCAATTCCCTCACCTGGACGGCTTGCATGTGCCCGTCAACGGCGGCGAGTTGCAGCCACAAATATGCCTGTACGTAATCTTCGGGAACTCCTTCGCCCCCGGCATAGATGACGCCAAGGCTGTATTTGGCGTCCATGTTCCCCTGTTCCGCCGATTTTCTGAACCACTCGGCGGCCCGAGCGGAATCCTGACTCACTCCCTGCCCCTGATGGTACAGGACGCCCAAATTGTACTGCGCGCCGGCGTCGCCTTTTTCAGCCGCCAAGCGAAACCATTTGGCCGCTTCCGCATAATCCGGAGGCGCGCCTTTTCCTTCCGACAGCATCATGCCCGCGTTGAACTGGGCATCGACGTTTCCGGCCTCGGCTGCCTTGATGAACAATTGCAGGGCCAGAGGATAGCTCTGGGGAACCGCCTGTCCGGAATACCGCATGATGGCGAGCGTGTATTGTGCCTGCGCGTCGCCGGCATCGGCGGCTCGCTGAAACCATTGCGCCGCTTCCACGGGGTTTTTGACTACTCCCTCGCCCGCTGCCAAGAGAGCGGCGAGATTGAACTGAGCGTCGACGTTTCCCGCCACGGCCGCCTTACGGAACCATTGCGCCGCTGCCCGGGGGTCCTGCCCGGTGCCCCGTCCCTCCAGATACATGAATCCCAGTCTGAGCTGGGCTTCTGCATTCCCGGCTTCCGCCAGGCGGGTGAACTCCGTCAGCGCCGCAGCATAGTCTCCCCGGTCGTACGCGGCCTGAGCAACGGACTGATCGTCGCCGGCAGGGGCCGGAACCCCCATGAGGAGGATCAGGAGAAGGGCGCCCAGAAACGGGAGCAGATAGATTCGTTTGTCGTTCATACTCCACTCCGTGCCATGCCATGCCATGCCGCGGGAAGCGGAACAAAAAAATATTTCCCTTGATAATCAGGGAGGTGTATATCAGCTTCCTAGTAAAAAGTCATGAGGAGAGTATGAGCGCCCGATTTCACCGCTATTTGATCGTTCTTTTCCCCGGAGGGGATCCCATCGATCTCCGCATGCCGCCTCGCCGGAGGAAGCATGGATAAATTGAAACCGGGCACCTTGAGCATTATCGTTTTTGCCGGACTGATTGTGGTGGGCACCCTGCTGCTGTGCCTTCCCTATGCCTCCACGTCCAGGCCGCTCGGCGTGGTAAACGCCCTTTTCACCGCCACGTCCGCCACCTGTGTGACCGGGCTGGCGGTGGTGGACACGGGAAAGGACCTGAGCATTTTCGGGCAGCTGGTGGTGCTGGGGCTCATTCAGGCCGGGGGACTCGGGATTATGACGCTGTCCACCGTCTTCATGATGTTTGTGGGGTTGCGCCCGAGCCTGAGGGGGCGGTTGGTTATGAAAGACGCCTTCACGCACGGCGGAGAGATAAACCTCTCGTCCCTTCTCAAGGACGTTATTCTGGTCACGAGCGCCATCGAAGCGGCGGGCGCGCTGGCCCTGTTTTTCCGTTTCCTGCCCGGCCGGTCCTTCGGGCAGGCGGTGTATTTCTCGGTTTTCCACTCCGTCAGCGCGTTCTGCAACGCCGGCTTCGGGCTGCTCTCCGACAGCCTCATGAGCTATCGAGACGATTGGGTGGTCAACCTTACCATCTGCTTCCTCATTTTCACGGGAGGCATAGGGTTCATGGTGCTTTCCGAGATAAAGCAGAAACGCATCTTTCATCCGCGCGGGTGGACGCGTTTGAGCCTTCATTCCAAAATCGTCCTTACCACATCGGGAATCCTCATTCTGCTCGGTACGGCGGTTCTTCTGTTGCTGGAAAGGAACGAAACCCTCGACGGCCTGCCGGCGTCCAGCCAGTTTCTGGGGGCGCTTTTCCAGTCGGTCACGGCGCGAACCGCCGGGTTCAACACGCTGCCCATCGAACGGATGGCCAACGAATCGCTCCTTTTCATTATCCTGCTCATGTTCGTCGGAGCGTCGTCCGGGTCCTGCGGAGGAGGAATCAAGACGGGGAGCTTCGCCACACTCGTCATCCTCGCCGTTTCCCGGTTCCGGGGACTTGCGCGCCCCCAGATGTTCAGGCGGTCCATCCCGGAGGACAGTGTGGCCAGGTCCGTGAACGTGTTTATCGTGAGTGTCTTCGTGGTGATCGTGGCCACCGTGGCCATCCTGGCGGTGGAAACCGCCGACCTCTCCATTGCCACCGACCGTTCCCTTTTCCTGAAGCTCCTGTTCGAAGTGGTCAGCGCCTTCGGAACGGTGGGCCTCAGCATGGGCGTGACGGCAAGCTTGACGCCATGGGGCAAGGGAATCCTGTGCGCGGTGATGTTCATCGGCCGTCTTGGGCCGCTGATGATCGCCATTTCCATGAGCAGGGATACGGTATCGAAATCGTATTATGCGGAAGAAAACGTTATGATCGGTTGAGGTTATCCATGAAACAGTTCGCAATTATCGGTCTCGGAAATTTCGGCTTTTACCTGGCTACGCGGCTGTCCGAAAAAGGACACGACGTTCTGGCCATGGATCGGGTGCCCGCTCGGGTGCAGGCAATCAAGGACCTGGTGCGGCACGCGGTGGTGGCGGACGCCACCGATCGCGATACCCTGGCCGCCTACGACATGAAGGACATGGACGCGACCGTCGTGTGCATCGGTTCCAATATGACCGCCTCCATCCTCACCACCATGAACCTCAAGGACCTCGGAGTCGAAAAGGTGCTGGTGAAAGCCATCAGCGAACAGCACGGCCGCATCATGGAAAAGCTCGGCGCGTCGGAGGTGATCTTTCCCGAACGGGACGCCGCCGTGTCCCTGTCCGAAAGGCTGCACAATCCCAACATCATCGATTACCTTCCGTTCATAGAAGGATACAGCATCGTGGAACTTCCGGCGCTGGAGAGCTTCCGGGGCAAAGCCCTGAAGGAACTCGACCTCATCAACCGGATGGGAGTGCAGGTGGTGGCAATCAAGGAGAACACCAGAAAGAAGCTGAACCTCATCCCGACCGCCAACTACGTGTTCCAGGGAGACGAATTGCTCATCCTCCTGGGACCCAACGAATCCCTGGAAAAAATGCGCAAGAGGATTCAATAGGTCACAGCAGAACCCTCACCGCTTCCGCCCTGAACAGTTCTCCCACGTTCAACGTGATCACCAGGGAGCTGTCCTTCGCACGCCGGCAGATTTTTTCGATGATGGGGTCTTCGAGCCCTGCCGCCTCGATGCCCTTCCTTTCCCCGCCGTCGTTGTTCAAGCGTTCGACGGTTTCGACGGCGTCCACAACGAGCGCGAGTTTCTTCCCCTCCAGTTCGATCACCATGGCCAGCTCGCGGCTGCGCTCCTTGATGGCGCTCCGTGCTTCCTCGAAGAGGGAGATCATCCTCGCCAGATCGGTAGTGCGGGTTTCTTCGATGATCTCCAGAGCGCTCCCGAAATCTCCGGCTTTTTCCAGTTCCAATACTTCGTCGGCAATGGCATGGATACGATTATGAGGATTTTCGAATTGCACCAGTATCTGGTCCAGGGCCATGCAACGGTTCGTGCTGGCGGTTGAATCGTATGAATAGTACCACTTGCCGAAAGCACACAGATGGGGATCGGTCGCCAGGGTAAATGACCGGCGGTCTTTTACCGAAAGTTCCAGGTCCTGAAGCCAGTAGCGGTGATCCTCCTCTCGTGCGTTCATCATGGCGATATACTGGGCCGACTCCTGGATGCAGGAAACCATGCCCAACCGAACCCGCATGTCGATGACGGGAATCACGGACCCACGCAGGTTGATAACGCCCCGTACCGTCGCATTGCTTTGAGGGATGGCGGTAACTTTGGGCATTTGCACCATTTCCCGAACCGCATGGATCGGAAATGCAAAGGGTTGATGTCCTATGGTGGCCAGTACAAAGAGATTTTCCACGGATCGGGCCGAACTCATAACTACTCCTTCTACAACGACAACGCGCGAAGCACCTCGTGGATTGAACGTTTTTGCCTTATGTTATATGGGCCTTACAGGTGAATTTTCCGAAAGGGGTTACCTCCCTCGGCGCATACTTCGTCGTCGTTCCGGTGCGAACGGCGTCGGAGTTGTTCCCGGGGGATAGTGGAAAAATGGTGGACAGTGAAAAACGGATTGTGAAGGGAGAGAAAAATCGATCCGTTTCCAGCGGCACCGGTACGAACCCGGTCGCCGTTTCGGCCGGGTCGAGAGGGGAGTTCATCGTTTTCTTCAAGAGGGGAAGTTCGGGTTTATCGTGTCCCTTCGGGGATGTTCCGCAGCCCTGTCGACCAGGTCGTACGTCCCCTATTTCCGTGTGCATTTTCCGCACGTATCCGTGGAGGTGAGCGACGGAACGCGGACCTTTCCGCTCGCCCCCCGTTTTTCCTGTGGAAAGTCCTCGCTCCATGTTCCCTTCATCGACAATTCGGCAAACTACTTTACTAAAATGTTTGCCGACGCTGAAGGAGAGACAACGACCCTCCCCGACGCGGTGGTACCGGGGCCTGGAAACCGACACACCATGAATCAAATATACGCGAAGAATTCTTCTATTTTTATTCAAGATACGTACCAGAAAGAAAATCGTGCACCGGCATGTTTTTCATGAGGAGGGGGGAAACGAAATTTGTTTGTGCTTAGTTTGTGCTTAGGATGGTGAAGGAAAAATGTTCGTGACGAATGCTGACTGTCCGATGAAAGTGGAGTGCTGTACAATCGAATCGGGCGATTCCGGGGTTATCGGAAAAAAACATCCTCCTCTCGGCATTCGCGAGAGGAGGATGAGTCGAATCGCTTCGGGACGTTACGGCCCGGATAACCTGCCGCTTCGCGGTTACTCGTTTACCAGGTAGTCTTTCAATTTTTCTTCCATGCTTTCCGGAAGTTCTTCGCCCTTTAAAAAAGCGAGGGTTTCTTCCTTGGTAAAGCTTTCTATCACTTCGCGAGGCAGCATTCGGAAGACGAACATTCGTTCCTGATCGAAATCCTTTGAAAGCTGCCCTTTTTCATCACTCATTTTACCGACTCCTTCCTCTCCTCCCACAGTTTCCGGCGGGGTTTTCTCTAACCTAACGCTTTCGATCCGGAGACGCAACCGTACGCCGCCGCTTCCGTCCGGCTGTCGGAGCGATCGCCGTTGAGCCGTCAGATACTGGGGCCTTCGAACCGTTCCGTGGACACCAGCAATCGGCTGCTGAAGTTTTTGGTCATTGACGTCTTGAGGATGCGGGTGATCCGCAGAAATTCGGGATCGGCGTGCATGCCGCAGATGGATTCGGGACCGGTGCCCGTGAACTCCGTGACGATATCGGGTTTCTCCCCGTGCACCACCGACCATTCGTTGGTGAACTTCATGACGCCCAGCCGCTCGAACGTGGGAATGTAGTCCTTGCGCATGAAGAGGTCGTATTCGGCCTCCATGCCCGGCGCGAGATCGTAATACTGGATGAGCTTCCACAGGTTTTTCTGAATGGGGTATTTCCCCACGGCAATGCGGCCGGTAGGTTCCAGCACCTTACGCCCGTAATCCTGAATGTACGCCAGCAGAAGGGAATTGAGTTTATGGAACCGATCCGACTGCAGCCGCTTTTCCATGGTGGGAAGGTCGTCGGTGGTGAGAGCCGAGATGAAATGCGGCCGCGGACCGATCGCCACGTAACTCCCGCCGGCCACGTAAAAACCGGCCATCTTGACTCCCGGCAGGTATTCTTCCCGGATGAAGTCGGCGTACTGCTCTTCTTTCCCGTGCTGAACATCCCAGTGCTGAGACAACAGAATCGGCATGGAGGACCTCCCCATTGGGCCGGTACGAGTCAACTTTTCGTTACGGGCGGCATGCACCGACGGAAAACATGCGTGTCGATGGTGTGCCGCCTTCCCTGTGGAGCGTCGGAAAAGGCGAAGCACTTTTTCTCATGCGCGGATTTTTCCTTGTATACCGCACACTAACACCTTGCCACAGGTGACTTTTCACGGTCAAGGGAAATGAGTGAGGAGTGCTGGGGGGAAATCCCGGGGCTTCCCGCACCCGCCGCCGCAGGCGGCCTGCCCGGCTTTTTGGAGAGGGTCCGGGAGACCCCTTCTTATCCTGAAAAAGGGTCTCCCGGTTATCGAAATCGAAATCAGCGCTTCTTCCTGTTCCCCCAGCTATCGGCCAGGGAACAGAGGACCGGCACCACCACCAGGGTGAGCAGGGTCGCGACGGTAAGGCCGAAGATCACCGCCACGGCCATGGGACCCCACCATTGGGACGATTCGCCGCCGATGTCCCAGGCCATGTTGCGGAAGTCGAAACTGACCGCCGTGGCCATGGGCACCAGCCCCAGGATGGTGGTGATGGCGGTGAGCATCACCGGCCGGAACCGCACCATGCCCGCCCTGACGAGCGCCTCGCGGGAAGCGAGCCCCGACGTCCGTGAGCTGGTTGTAGTAGTCGATGAGCACGATGGCGTTATTGACCACCACACCGGCAAGGCTGATGACCCCGATGCCGGTCATGATTACTCCGAAGGCAGTTCCGGTGACCAGCAACCCCATGAATACACCGATCAGGGACAACAGGACCGACGTAAGGATGATGAGCGGCGTGGCGAAGGAATCGAACTGAGTGACCAGAATGATGAAGATGAGGAACAACGCCGCAACGAACGCCTTGCTGAGGAAGTCCTGGGCCTGTGTCTGCTCCTGTTGCTCCCCGGTAAACTTGTAGGAGTAGCCCCGCGGCCAGACGATGTCCTTCTTCAGCCGTTTCTCGATGTCTTTGATGATGTCGTTGGCGAGCCTCCCCGAAACGTCGGCCGAGACGGTCACCAGCCGCTTCTGGTCCAGCCGCATGATGGCCCCGATGCCGCTGGCGAGGGACACGTCCGCCACCGAGGTGAGGGGGATGGCTTCCCCATTGGGGCCGGAAATGACCAGTCGCTTGAGGCTCTCCACCGAGTGCCGGTCCTTGTCCGGCAGGCGCACGATGATGTCGTATTCTTCCTTGCCTTCCCGGTAGACGCCCACTTTCACGCCGTTGATGGCCGCCTTCACCGTGTAGGCGATGGTGTACGTGTCGAGGTTCAGCAGCGCGGCTTTCTCCTTGTCCACCCGCACCTGTATTTCAGGTTTCCCGGCCACGTAATTGTCTTTCAGGTCCACCAGGCCGGGGATGTCTTTGATCTTGGCCCGCACCCTGGCGGCAAGGTCGCCGAGCACGCGGATGTCGTTGCCGCTGATTTCCAGGTTCACCGGCTTGCCCGTTGGGGGGCCTTCCTTTTCCTTTTCCACCTGGATTTCCGCACCCTTGACCGTGGAGAGGATTTTCTCCCTCACCTCGTTCACGATGCTGGAAGAAGAACGGGAACGGTCGTGAAAGTCTTTGAAATCGAGCGCCACGCTGCTGATGTGGGTACCGGTGCCTCCCTGGCTGAACGGATCGCCGCCCTCGGCGCCGATCTGCGATATCACGTAGCGGATATCTTTATAAGGAGAGACGATTTTTTCCACCTGATCGACCAAGTTGTCCGATGCGTCCAGATTGGTGCCCTCGGGAGCCTTGATGTGCACGTAGGCCCGGCGGGGTTCGGATTCGGGGAAGAACTCGACCCCTTTCCCCATTTGGCGAAGGCCGCGATGAACCCGATGAGCAGGATGAACGAGCCGAGGAGCACCAGCAGCCGGTGGTTGAGCGCCCCGTTGAGCAGGAACAGATAGAGCCTCCGCACGAGCGGTTCGCGACCGGGCGTATCCTCACCGGTGAACACTTTCTTTACGTTCTGGTATTTGGCCGACAGCACCGGATTGATCACCAGCGCCACGAAGAGCGACGAGGAGAGCACGATAATGAGCGTGATGGGGAGGTACCCCATGAACTCGCCCATGATTCCCGGCCAGAACACCATGGGCAGGAATGCGGCAAGCGTGGTGAGAGTGGAAGTGATGACCGGCCAGGCCACTTCGTCCACCGCGACACTCGCCGCTTCCAGTCTCGTCTTTCCTTCCTGCATGTGCCGGTAAATGTTCTCCACGATGACGATGCCGTTGTCCACGAGCATGCCCAGGGCCAGAATGAGCGAAAAGAGCACCACCATGTTGAGATTGATGTGGAAGGCCATGAGGATGATGAAGGTCATGAGCATGGAGTAGGGGATGGCGGTTGCCACGAACACCGCGGACCGTCCGCCGATGAACAGGAACAGCACCACCAGAACCAGAATAAGCCCGGAAAGGATGTTGTTTTCCAGGTCCGAAACCATGAGTCGGACGTCGTTGGACATGTCGGAGGTGAGGTCTATTTTGAGCGCCGGAGGCAGGATGGACCGCATTTCCTCCACCGCGCGTTTCACTCCGTCGGTCACCTGGACGATGTTCTCTCCGCTCCGTTTCTGAATCCCCAGGGTGACGGACTTTTCGCCGTTGATCCGGCTTCTGGTCAGGGGGTCCTTGTAGCTGTCCGCGATGGTGGCCACGTCCCGCAGATACACCTGCTTGCCGCCCCGCACAAAGGCGACGATGGAGAAAATGTCCGAGGGATGTTTGAAATCCTCGGGCACGCGCACCATGTACTTGGACGAGCCGATGTCCATGCTGCCGCTGGGCATGTTGACGTTGCCCTTGGTGACGGCGGCGATCAGGCTGTTGAAGGGGACGTTGTAGGCGGCCACCCGGTCCAGGTCGAACTCCACATGAATTTCTCTGGTCAATCCCCCGCTCAGTTGCGCGTCCAGCACGCCGGGCACGGCTTCGATGCGGTCTTCCATATCCTCGGCGAACGTCTGCAGCCGTTTGAGGCTGAAGGGGCCCGACAACACCACCCGGATGACCGGGATGTCGGAAAAATTCACCTCCTGGATGAAGGGATCGTCCTTGAGGTCCTCGGGCAGGTCCTTCTTGGCCTGGTCCACTTTGTCCCGGACCTTCTGCACCGCGTCGTCGATGTCGACCTTGGGCAGAAACTTGATCGCCACCGTGGAGATACCCTCGGCCGAGGTCGAACGGATCTCCTCCACATCGGAGATGCCCTTGAGCTTCCGTTCGATGGGGATGGTAATGAGCTTCTCCATGTCCTCCGGCGCCACGCCTTCATAGGTCGTGGTCACGAAGACATAGGGGATGGTGATGTCGGGAAACGATTCCCTGGGCAGTTTTATGTAGCAGTAGAGGCCCGAAACGACGAGCAGAACCATGAGCGCCACCACGGTGGCGCGTCGTTTGAGTGCGAGCTGGTTGACGATCATTGGACGACGACCTTCATGCCTTCTTCAACCTGTTTCTGGCCCACGACGATGAGATGGTCCCCGGGTTCGAGACCTTTCGTGATCTGAATCCGCTGCCCGTCGATCACGCCGAGGTTCACGGTCCGCGACTGGACCATCCCGTCCTTTTCGATAAAGACGAGCCGTTCTCCCCCCTTGTCCACCAGAGCGGAAAGTGGTGCGGTAAGGGCGTCGGGAATGATCCTGCGCAGGAAGGCCGTTCGCGCGATCATGCCGGGTCGAATGAGGTGGTCCTTGTTTTCCACCAGCACGCGAACCTGGAAGGTCCTGGTGGCGGGATCGGCCTTGAAGGCCACGAAGTCGATGGCACCGATCAACTCCTTGCCGGGGTAGGCATCGATGGTCACCATGGACTGCTGGCCGGTCTTCAGGTAGCGCACGTCCATTTCCGGCACGTTTACGTTGACCTTGATTTTGTCCACGTTCACCACGTCCGCCAGAGGTTTGCCGCGGTCGATGAATTCCCCTTCGTCGATGTGCAGCTTATCGACGGTACCGCTGATGGGGGAACGCACGAACCCGCGTTCGTATTCCACCTTGGCGCGCCGCAGACCGGCTTCGGAGAGTCTGCACTCGCTTTCGCTGCGTTCCAGGTCTTCTCTCGCGATGGACTTTCGTTCGTAGAGTTGTTTCCGGCGATCCAGAAGGTCCTGGGACAGCTTGCAGGAAGTTTCCGCCTGGTCGAGCCCCGCTTTGAGAGAAGAAACGTCGATCTTGGCCAGAAGCTGGCCTTTCTCCACTTTGTCGCCTTCGTGGGGGCCGATCCACTCCACCCGCCCCACCGTGTCGGCGGATATACGCACGTCCTGCCATGCTTCCGTTTCCCCGGGCAGCAGCAGGACGTCTCGAATGGGGGAGGGCTGCACTTCCGCCACCGACACGGGAATCAGCCGGGCTGTTTCTGCTGCCGATTCGGCTACCGGGCTGCCGTCGGAGTTTTTGCACGCCGTCAGATACAGGGGGGCGGCTGCAAGTATGAGGATCAGTGTGATGAGTGCAATTCGTCGCATGACGGATAGTTCCTTGAAGAGAGTCCCCGTGCCGCCAACATCAGCAGCTTGGCGGGGAGTTCGCGGTTGGCGAGTTCCGGATGCAGGAGCCCGGTGTGCAGGTAGAAATCGATGATCGCCAGGGCTAGATAGGCAGCTTCCTCGGCTTCCACCGAAATCACCTCTCCTTTTTCGATGCCCTCACTGAAGAGTCCCTTCACCACTTTCAGGATGCGCCGGTGATAGATTCCCAGATCGTATTCCGGAAAGAGCTGAGGCGGCCCGAACAGCAGTCCGTGAATGAGTTTGAAGAGGTTGTGGTATTTCTCCACACTTTTCAGGAGATAGTCGTAGAGAAGCAAAACCCGTTCCCAAACGGTACCGGAGCTGGCGATCACCTCGTCGAGCACGTTTTCCTGCATTTCGGCGGCCCAGTCGAGGATGGAACGAAACATCCCTTCCTTGTTACCGAAATAGTAGTAGAGGGCGGGTTTGGTAACGCCCGCGTGTTCCACAATCTCCCGCACGGAGGTCCCCCCGTATCCTTTCTCGCAAAACAGGGCGATTCCCGCGACCAGCAATTTCTGGCGTGTGGCGTGTTCGTCGTTCTTTGAATGCTTCACGTGTTCCCAGACTCCCTATCGGTACGGCAAAAACACCATGGTCCCCCGTAAGGGACAGGCGCCGATCTATATACCTACCGGTAGGTAGGAGTCAAGTGCTTTCCCCGCATCGGACGGAACGGCATTATCCCATTTTGCCGAACAGTGTGGGAAAACAGTGCGGAAAATGTGAAGAAAAGGTAACGAGACGCGAGGATCTACCCGAATATGAACGGTCCGATTATGGCGAGGAAGCGGGAAAGGAAAGCTCATCCAACTTGCTCCTCAAACGGAGTGGACAATTATCATAATGAGAAAGGTAACCGTTATTGCTATCGCCAGGCATGCTTCACGACTTATGGGCAGCGAGCCGGCAGCGCCGGATTTGAGGTGCTTCAGAAACACACGGCGATTCAGAAAGATATGCCAACCAACGGTAATCAGAAAGAGAATGCCGGAAAAGACATGTATCGTGAACCACACGTGCCCGCCGACCACGGCTCGCTGATGCGAATAAGTGTGCAGAATCGGCCCCGAGATGAAGAGGATAATTCCCATAAGCCCGGCCATCATGGAGACAAACGTTCTATGGTCAAAGATTCTTCTATTACGGTCCATTGTCTTCCGCCTTCCGGAGGTTAGCCGATATCGTCGGTTCGATCCATGTCGAGGATGCTTCTTCCCGTCCTTCGCCAGGATTCGAGTTTTTCGCTCAGGCGTGAGAGAACACCGATGGTTACGGCCATGTCTTCCGGGTTCATGTCTTCGGTCAAGGCTGCCTCGAAACGATGTGCCCGCAGGTGGAGCTTCAAGACCTCGGCATCTCCTTTGGGGGTAAGATGAACGAAGCTTCGCCTTCTGTCCCGAGAATCAAAACGGCGTTGAACCCATCCTTCTCCTTCCAATTCTTTTACCTGACGGGTTACCAGTGCCGGAGTGACGCTCAAGCGCAAAGCAAGATCGTTGAGACCGACTCCGTCCCGACCGACAGGTGAAAGTTCGTGGAGGAGTTTGAGCCGTGCCGGAGCTATCCCCACTTCTCGGGAGAAGATGTTCACAAGGGCAAGATGTGCATGCAACAACTCTGCAATGAAGTGTTTTCCCGGATGCAGCGGGCTTGCTTCCCATTCCGGTATTTTCCCGTGAGACATTTCTTCTTGCTTGGTCATGGACCCAACATAGTAAATATGATTGACTATGTAAAGTACTTTGTAATATAAATCGAAAAATACTTCCTCCTGCGACCGGCGGGAGCCGCTCGGAAAGGTTGGCGCCCTCACCAATTAATGCGCAACGACTATTCCCGTGTGCCGGACGTGGCCGCCTGCCGGATGCTTGTGGAAGACAACGGGATCGGGTTGAATTTCTGCCGGTCGGAAAAAGCAAGGAAGAAGGGAAGCATCGTTCTTTTCTTAAGAGCGAGTAATCGTCCGTGGATGTGCATTCTGCATGAGCCGGATCATCAGGACCCTTCCCAGAACCTCCGTACGCGTTCCACGGGGTCTTCGGCGACAAGGTCCGCGCTGTCCCGATCGTACCAATGTTCGGGGAACAGCTTCCGGTAGCGCAGATCGGAAAACCGGTCGTCGATGAGCACCACCACGCCTTTGTCCGTGCCGGTACGGATCACTCTGCCCGCGGCCTGAATCACCTTGTTCATGCCGGGGTAGATATAAGCGTAGTCGAACCCCGCTCCCCGCGTGGAATCGTAATAGTCGCGCAGCAGTTCCTGTTCGGGCGAGAGCGACGGGAGCGCGGGTCCGACGATGAAGGCCCCCACCGCCATGTCTCCGGTAAAGTCCACCCCCTCGGAAAACACCCCGCCGCTCACCGCCATGAGCAGAATGGGCCTTTGGTTTTGGGCCATTTCCTTGAGGACGGCCGATCGTTCGGCTTCGGCCATGGACGATTTCTGCACCACGATGCGGCAGTCCGCCCTCCCCAGAAAAAGCCGAACGGCCTGCAGATATTCGAAGGAGGGGAAAAACGCCAGATAGTTCCCGGGATGTACGGCCATGACCTCCATGATGAGTTTGGCCACCGCGTCGTAGCTCTTCATGCGGTCCTTGAAACGGGTCGAGATGGAATCCGCGATCACGAAGAGCCGATTCTCCGGCGGGAAGGGCGACGGAACGCTCAACGTGCGGCAGGACCGGCCCATTCCGAGCACGTCCTGATAGAAACGAAAGGGTTCCAGGGTGGCGGACATGGCGACCACGGCGTGAAACCCGGCCATGCGGTATCCCAAAAGACGCGAAGGATCGCAGCAGAAGATTTTCAACACGCCGCCGTGGGACGCCCGGTAGAGAAAACGGAAATCGGTCCCCGAGAGGTCCGCCATGCGGCCGAAGGATTTCACGGCCGTGGATGCGGCCGCCACGGGGTCGTCCTGCCGGATGCCGCCCTGGGCCATCTCGGCCATGAGGTAGTCCAGGAACAGCAGGTCCATCTCCTCCGCGGTGTCGCTCCAGAAATCGACGTCGAGGTCGCACAGATACATCCCCTGTTCGGGGTGGTCGATTTCCCCCTGCCGCTGATACTCGGCCAGTGCATCCTCGATGCGTCCGAACAGGTCGCGAAGCGCACCGTGGACCCCCTTGCGGCGCGGACCGATGGATTTCACGAGGGCCTGGAAATCCCTGCGCTTCAGTTCCGGCGAGAACGACTGCCGCGCGCGGTCGTAGAGGCTGTGGGCTTCGTCGATGACGAGGACGCAGTCGGTGTAGTCGCGGTTGAAGAAAAAGCGGCGCAGATACACGCCGGGATCGAACACGTAATTGTAGTCGCAGGCCACCACGTCCGCGGACATGGCCAGGGACAGGGAGAGCGCGAACGGGCATACTCCGAGGCCTATCCCCAGGTTTCGGACCTTGTCGGGCGTCATGAGCGGGTCCGCGAACAGATCCTGCACGGACGTTTCGGCCATGCGGGAACGGTGCTGCGCGGCAAAGGTGCACACCGAGGGGTCGCAGAAGTGGACGGAATTGACGCAGAGGGACGCCGAGGAAGCCAGCAGGAGCGTTTTCACCGGTGCTCCCGCCTCCTGCAACGATTTCACGGTCTGTTCCACAATGGATTTCTGCGTGTTTTTTCCGCTCAGTGCAAACAGCCGCCGGCCCGTGGAAAGGACGTGTTTCACCGCGGGATAGAGCGCCCCGGCCGTTTTCCCCGTGCCCGTGGGGGCGGACACCAGCAGCCGTTCTCCCTCGTCCAGGGTGCGGGCCACTTCCTCCATCATCCGCCGCTGGCCCGGCCGATCTTCCCCCAGGGGGAAGGCCATGGCCTCCGCCCGGACCCGTTTTTCGGCCAGTTCCGCTTCCCGGCGGGCGATGGTGGCGAGGACCGTTGCGAGGTTTCTCTCCAGATAGCGGGCGACGTCCGCACGATCGAAGTCGACCGGAATTTTTCTCACTCCCCGGGAGCGGAGGTTCACCAGGATCACGGCGCAGGAAGGGAGTTTATCGGGTTCCGCCAGGGAGAGGAAGTAGGTGTAAAGACGGGTCTGCCACTGAAAATCCGGATAGTCGTCGATGTTCAGGGATTTGAAACGGGAAACGGGCACGGCGACGGACTTGATTTCCTCCACCCGCAGTCGTTTGGCCTTCCTGTATACCAGGTCCGCCCGTCCTTCCACGATGAAGCGGTAATCCTCGAACCGCATCTCCCAGTGCACGGCCACTTCCCGTGCATAGAATGGGGACTGTCCGATTTTTTTATCCTGAAGAATGGTGTGGGCTTTGCGCCCCAGCGCGGACATGGAAGAGGCGGGCAGTGCCGAAGGCTGCGGCGAGCCGGACCACTCCAGCAGCAGGTCCCTCACTCCCATGCGTATGGTTCGGGTTTCGACGTCGTGGCGAATCACAAAAACCGGCTCCGCGTAAGATAAAGCCCTGTATAGACCAGCCGGCGCCTTCATGGCAAGTGAAGAGGCGGCGTGGGATGATCGGGCGCCGCCGGGGAGGCCGTCGTGCAAAATGTGAAATTAATGGTTGCATAAGTAATGGGTTGTCATATATTCAAGTGAAGTCACAATATCTTGATTTTTATGCATCTAACAATAAGCCAACGAAGGTATTTAAGGGAAAGAGATGAGCCTGACAGAAGTCGCATCTTCGCTTATTCCCGTCGGTCCGAAAGCTGCTATCGAACTGGCAACGAAGGACAGATTGCTCACCACCATCCGCGGCGTATGCGAAAGGGAATACATCCTCATCGATCCACCGGTAAAAGAGGGATCCCACGTGCTTCTGCAGGACGAAGAAGTATGCGTGATGCGTTTCGTGCACGATGGGGAGGTGATGGGTTTCAAAACCACCGTCATGGGCTCCACCTACCATCCCATTCGGGCGGTATTCCTGCACTATCCGACGGCGATCGAAAAGCGGAGCCTGAGGAAGGATCAGCGGTATCCTCTGCGCATTCCCTGCACCTACCTTATGGAGAAGGGGAAATGTCCCGCCACTATAAACGACATTTCCCGCCAGGGGTGTGGGCTTCTGGTTCGGGATCCTCTTGAGAAGGGAGAACTGCTCTATCTTACCTTTACCCTGCCCACCGGAGTACAGGTGGTAGCGATCGCGGCCGAAATCCGCAGTGTGACGAAAAAGGAGGAAGAGTATCAGCTCGGGATGTTCTTCCCCGATCCCCACGAATACGTCGTCGAGTTTATCTCTCTGTTCCTTCAATCGGATTGACGGCCGGGGAACCGGGTCCTCGTGACCGTCCGGCCGGAAGCGAACAGCCCCGCTCTCACCTCTTCAATGGGGGATCAATTGCTGAAGCCTTTCGGGTTCCTCGCCCAGCCATGCGGGATTCTGAACGGTGGAATCGAAAATGGACGATGTCTTGAACGGCTCGAATATTCCTTTTCCGGCTGACTCCGCTGTTTTAGCCAGCAGGTTTTTCACCTGTTCTTCCGTCAGCGGCCGGAACGACCGCGCCGCCTCCAGCGCCTGGCCCAGGATCTCCATGCCGTCCATCCCCGTAATGACGACCGAGGTTGGCAGATTCAGGGCATAGTGGAGGCACTCGACGGGAGTGACGGCCCCGGACTTGAGGATGATGCCGTTGGCCATGCTTTTCATGCCGAGTACGCCGATGTTCCGTTTCACCAGTTTCCGGAAGCACCAGTTTTCCAAAACTGCGGTAGTGGGCATCCATGACGTTGAGCGGCATCTGGACCGTGTCGAAGGTGAAGCCGTATTCATCGGCCACTTCCAGCATGTGCAGATGGATAAGCGGATCCTTGTGGCCGGTGAAGCCGATGTAGCGCAACTTGCCCGCTTTTTTTGCTTCCAGGAGCACCTGGTTGGCGCCGTTTTCGTCGAAGATGCGGTGAGGGTCTTCGAAGCGGATGATTTCATGGTGCTGGACGAGATCGATGCGGTCGGTTTGGAGCCGGCGAAGGGATTCGTCCAACTGCCGTTGCGCTTCCCGCCGGGAGCGGCCGTCGATTTTGGTCATGAGGAATACCTTGTCCCGGTATCCGTCGCGGAGCGCCTTCCCCATGCGCACTTCGCTGATACCACAGTTGTAGTCCCAGGAGTTGTCCATGAAGTTGATGCCGTTGTCCACGGCGGTATGCACGATGCGGATAGCGAGCTGTTCGTCGAGCACGGGCAGTCCCAGGTGCCACCCCCCGACACCGATGGCGGAAACCTTCTCCCCGTTCGACCAAGTGTCCGGTAAGGAATGCCGGCGCGTACCGTTTCTGTTGCGGCGGACATTGCTGTTGTCTCCTTTCATTCGTAACAAGCAAGTGACTATTGTATCGCCCGCGCGGAATGGGGCGCAACTGTCCGCTCCATTCTTTGGCCGCTACCGACTTGACTGTGGGGATGAACGTTCATACAATATTGCTACTATGTGGTAACAAAGGAAGAGCATATGATTAAGACCCTGACAAAACACGGGAACAGTCTGGCTTTGGTAATCGACAAGGCCGTATTGGAGCTGCTCAAAATCAATGCCGATACCCCCTTGGAAATTTCCACCGACGGGGAGATGCTCCTGATCGCACCGATTCGGGACAAGGGGCGTCGGGAAAAATTTCAAGGGGCGCTTGCATCCGTGAACCGCCGTTATGGGCGAGTTCTTGAACATCTTGCCAAGTGATCGATGGAACCTGTTTTCCTCACCTTGGTGGAGGTCTTGGATATTCACGAGGACCAGATCGTACGTTATGGGGGCGCTCCCGGCATCCGGGACTTAGGATTGTTGCAGTCTTCCCTGGCTATGCCGAGTGCGGGATTTGGAGAGGAATATGTCCATGAGGACCTGTTCGAAATGGCCGCAGCATACCTCTACCACATCACGCGCAACCATCCGTTTCTTGACGGCAACAAGCGCGTGGGCGTGGTAGCGGCGCTGGTGTTCCTCCTCTTGAACGGGATCGAAGTACGCGCCGACGAGGACGCTTTGGAAGAGCTGGTGATGGCGGTCTCCGAAGGGCGTTTGAAAAAAGGGGAAATCGCGGCATTTTTCCGGGCAAACGGGGAACAATCGACGTGAAGGCCACTACGTCATAATCGGAGAGGAGAGACCATGATTTCAAGACACTGGACGGGGTTGGCGCGGTCCGGGGAAGCGGAACACTATGCCGAACACCTGCGAACCGACACGTTCCCCAAGCTGGCGAAGATTCAGGGGTTTCTCGGCGCCTCCATCCTGCGGCGGGAAATGGGGGACGGCGTGGAATTCCTGATCGTCACGCAATGGGATTCCCTGGAGACGATAAAGAAGTTCGCCGGAAACGATCCGGAAGTGGCCGTGGTGCCGGAAAACGTCCGGGCCATGATGATCGACTACGACCGCACCGTGCGCCACTATGAGGTGACGGACGTCTTCCCCGGTGCGTGAATCGTTGCGCCGGGAGCCCCGCGGTGAAAAGACGATCGGCGCTTTCCTTCCCGTAAGGGCGGGCTCGATTCGCGGGATCTGAATCGATGCATCCCCGTTTCTTCCGCCCCCCCGGGATAGGCTACGGCTTAATATCCCAACCCCTTCAGAATTTTCTTGAGCACCGAAGCGGAATGGCGCAGCTTTTCGACTTCGTCGTCGTCCAGGGCGATGGGCAATTGCCGGGACACCCCGTTGAGGTTCAACACCGTGGGAATGCTGAGACACACGTCGCGTATGTCGTAGTAGCCGTCGATGAGCGTGGAAACGGTCAGTACGCTGTTTTCGTCCCGGAGGATCGCTTCCACGATTCGTACCAGCGCGAGCGCGATGGCGTAGTAGGTGGCTCCCTTCTTCTGAATGATGTCGTAGGCCGCGTTTTTCACCTTGCCGAATATCTCTTCCCGTTCTCCCATACGGCAATCTCTCCGGCATGCCGGACAGTATTCCTTGAAGGGAATGCCCGCAATGTTCACGTGGCTCCACACCGGAACTTCGCTGTCCCCGTGCTCTCCGATAATAAAGCCGTGGACGTTGCGCGGATCCACTTCGCAGTGCGAGCTGAGCAGATAGCGGAAGCGGGCGCTGTCCAGTGCGGTGCCCGAGCCGATCACTTTGTTCATGGGAAAACCCGATACCTTGAGCGTCACATACGTGAGAACGTCCAAGGGGTTGGAGACGACCAGCAGGAAGTTCGGATTGTGTTCGACGATGCGGGGAATCATGTCTTTAAAAAGTTCGACGTTCCGCTGGGCCAGGTTGAGCCTGGACTCCCCCGGTTTCTGCGGAAAACCGGCCGTCAGTACCACGATATCCGCGTCCTCGCATTCGGAATACCCTCCGGACCAGATGCTTGCCGGCTGGGTGAACGGCAGGCCGTGATTGAGGTCCATCACATGGCCTTCGGCCTTTTCGGCGTACATGTCGATCAGCACGATGTCGGTAACAAGACCGCTGTTCAGCAGAGCGAAGGCGAAGGTGGCTCCTACCTGTCCCGTGCCCACGATGGCAACCTTCCGCTTCTGCGGACCCGACGGACAGATTCTTTGCACATATTGGTCGGGGTCCTTCTCAAACGCGGCCCGGCACTGCTCGGTGCAGAAATAGTAGGTGGTGCCCCGGTAACGGGAAGTAAAACCGGTCTGTCCTTCGTTGACGCGCATGCCGCATACCGGATCGAAGGCCATACGACGACTCCTTTCTGTAGTCAGGGAGAATGACTGCCCTTGGAACGCTTTCTTGGGAAAGCATTTTCCCGGCGTTCCACGCACAGCCCCGAAAGGAATTATACCTCACCCCGGGCCGCGCTGCAGGCCACCCCTTGTTCCGAGGTGCGGGGCTTCCGAACGAAAGGCCGGCCGTCCAAAATATGGTGGAAGCGGTAGGGGTTTTTTTGTTCCGTCAGGCGTCGACGTCGGTGTCCGTCTTGGGTACGGCGACACACGGAGAAATCATGCCGGCCTTGACGTCGTCTTCGTCGAGCGCATCCGTATTGGCCATGGAAACTTCTCCGGAAACGAGCCTTGTCTTGCACGCCCCGCAGTATCCCTCACGGCAGCCGCTGTCCATGGCGATGTCGTTCTCCTCGGCCATCTGAAGGATGTTTTCGTAACGGTCTTCCCAGGGGATGGTTTTGCCCGAACGTACGAACGTAACGTTAATCGACATGAATCGTTCTCTCCGTAGAGTAAGAAATGAGGTTCAGGAATAAAGCGTAGCAGGAAAGTGGTGGAGATGGGAAGGCCGGGAACCGCAAAATATCATACGGGGTTTCACCGACCCCGGCGTGCCGTGTCCACGGCTGTTCCGTACGCGGCCGAATGCAGTATGCTCCGCAATTCCGCGAACGGATTGCTCCGGCAGGCGCGAATTCCGCGGAACATGGGTGCTCTCGGTTGTGCGTCGAGAGCAATCAAATGGCGAGCGGCCCGTAAGGGTTTCTATTTTGTCGGGCAGCGATCGGGGAGTCGAACGATCTCGAACCAGTATTCTCCGAGTTTCTGCACCACTTCGCACATGCTGTCGAAGGTGACCGGTTTGGTAATGAAGGAATTCGCCCCGAGGTTGTAGGAACGACAGATGTCTTCGTGCGCCTTGGAGGTGGTCAGCACAATGGTGGGAATGGTTCTCAGCTCGGGGTCGGCCTTGATCTCTTCGAGCGCCTCCCGACCGTCCATTCTGGGCATGTTCAGGTCGAGCAGGATAATGTCGGGGCGGGGAGACGATTCGGGGTTCGAATACATCCCCCGGTGCTTCAGATAATCGAGGAGTTCCTCGCCATCCTCCACCACGTGGAGGTCGTTCAGGAGCTTGCTTCTTTCAAAGGAATCCCGCACGAGGAGGACGTCGTCCTCGTCGTCATCCGCCATCAGGATTACACATTGTTTTGCAGCGCTGCTCATAGGTCTTGACCTGCTCATTTGTTGACGTTTGTTTTCGCCCCGGGAAGCCGTCTTCCGGCGCTTTTTCTCTATGTACCTTGAAGAATAAACAATTATTTAAAATTTTACTACCTTTTACGGCGCTCCACAAACGGAAAAAGACGTTTGTCCTTCAGTCGACCAAGGGTAGCGGTATTCCGGGATCGCGACGAGGTCAGAATATTTCCTCTCCTTCTTCGCGGTAGAAGAAAATCTGGTCCATTTCCGGGGTATGCACAAGCTCCGGCTTCTCGAGCAGAATGCTCTCCACTTCCTCTCGCCGCAGCCGTGCGGCCTGTTCCAGCCTTGCGAGACGCGCGGGGATGTCCTGTTCCGCCAACAACTTTTTTATGGACCCGAACAGCGCGCGGCTCCCCAGCAGGAATTTTCCTTCATGCAATATCTTACAGGCTACCATGCGATCGAAGTGGTCGAAGCCGATTTGTTCCTTCACCCGGCTGACGGGCTTGATAAGGTAATCCAGTTCCTCCTGATAGGAGGGAATCGCCAGCAGAAGGTATTTGCGTTCGTACACCGCACGATCGAACTTCCGGACCGCCTCCGGGTCGAGGTCGTCGTCGGTGATGATGACCACGTCGAGGTCGGACCCGCGCACCATGCGCCCGGTGCTTCTCTCCGGCCGAGGGGCCTGATGGGCCATGTCGTAGACGATGTCCCCGGCGATGATGCAGCACGCACTTTCCAGGATGGCCTCCCGTTCCGCCATGTCCGCCACCACCTCGGAGAGGGCCAGGAACGCCAGTTCCTGTTTTTGCCGGCTTATGTTGCGGATTTCGTTTTCCCGCTCGCGTACCTTCTCGTCCAACGCGCTTTCGTTCCCGATTTCGGTGATGAGGGTGTAGGTGAGGAATTCCCGCATGATGGAGGGCGACAGCCGGGCGTAGCCCTCCACCTGCTTGTCCAGGCGCAGATAACGCCGGCCGACCGTACGGGTGCATAGATTCGCCGATTTTCTGCACGTATGCCACAGGGAGATGAAATCGCCGGACAGCAGTTCAGTGAGGTCCGCTCCGGTGACGATACCCTTTTCCTTCACCACCTTCAGGAGTTCCTGTTCGGAAATTGGTCCCATGGTTCCGTTTCCCCGCAGTAAAGCCCGATTTCTGCTTCGCGCATTCCGGGGCATGGTGACGTCGGAAGGACGGAATGTCAAGGGAATCCGTGGCGGTCAGCCGGAACCGCCTGCCAAAAAAGAGGCCAAACACCCGCATAAAAGGCCGTTGCGGGGAGCGTCGTTTTTTGTTAATCTTTTGTTGACGAAGGCGGAAATGTCTGCTAAACATGCGCCTGATTTGTTCCTCGGTAGCTCAATTGGCAGAGCGGGTGGCTGTTAACCACTAGGTCGCAGGTTCGAGTCCTGCCCGAGGAGCCAAAAATATGAAGGGGTTAGCTCAATTGAGCTAACCCCTTGTTTTGTTCCAGCAATCATATAGCAATCACAAGGTTGATTCGATATCGCCCCCGCCGGCCAAATGTGGCCTCTCCGATTCTACCCCGAGCCAATGATAGCGCACGTCCGGCTCATTCCTCTTTTCGGACAGAGGGCCACGGGACGCTATGCTCAACCCGCAACTTGATGTCAGGTCCTTCGGCCCAGCATTCATCCAACAAAGTACTACGATACCTTGGAACACGAGAGGCCAGTGCTTCTACAAATCGAATAGGTCTGAAGCAGGTGCTTCCAGATTGGTCTTGATTGATAACTTGCCCCTCTTGACCAGGACAGGGAAGGGGTTTTGAATCAACATCGTTTCCCAAACAATGGCCGGCCCGCCATCATCGAGTACTCCGAGAAGAAAGTAATTGGGACCGCTCGCAGCCGCCTCCAGTAGTTCGCCTGGGGTAAATATCACACGTCCGTTCCGCGAGAAGGTTTTGACTTCAATCTTCACTTCGCTTCCAGCCTTCTCACAGAGGAAGTCGTAGCCGCAACGTTCTAGCCGCTTATCTGTGACAAGTATCATCCCAGCCCACCCACCTGGCATGCTCAGTCTCCGTTTTATCTCTTCCTCCCCATTTTCTCCCCTCCGCCGCTGCTCGGGCGTCGGTTCATCGAATTTAAGATTGCCGTCTTGGCCGTGAGACCCTGTGCCGATGCCTACACCAGCAACACCACTTTTCCCCGACCGAGTCATCATCAAGGCGTCATAAAAGCTGTTTTCTGCATTCCTCAACGTGTCTGAGAACTTATTCGTCGTGTCAGCTATATCGCAATCCGTCAAGGCGGTGAAAGGCTCGCATGTCAAGGGCTGAACAGGCGGTGGGGGAGGTAGCGGCGGCACGTCAGCGACCTCTCCAGTCAGCATCGCACGAGCCATATCCATAGCATCTTTTGAAATGCCAAGGCGGAGGTACATAAAGTCTTCCATTTCTTTTCGATCTCCACGAATTTCCTTGAAACGCGAAACTATCCTGGGAAAGAGGCCGGCGAGGTCGTTGCCTATCCCGTCAAGGAAGATGGGAGTAATCCCCTCACCGAGCGCATCGGCATCTAATGCAAAAAGGGGGACAGAGGCGTCACCGGCAACATAGAGCGTATAGTGTCTCTCCTGAATCGCTCCGTCACGCCTTTCAAGTTGCGTTTGAAGGTAGAAGTGTGGGAATCTCGCAGTCGTTTCGTATTTTTTTTCGTCTTCAAAGACGAATGAGACTTCTAGTGTGGGCATTATTCTCACACTAAACCACTCCTTCAGCCGCCGAACAACGAGCTCCGAGCGCTTGGGTTGCTCTGCCTTCGCAACCAGCGTAGCAAGGAGATATGGAGACAAGGACTGCACCAACTCATCTCGAAGGGAGACGTGTTCCTGTGAGTCTGATTGTCTCAGTAAATGTTCTTCCACCGTTTGGCCAGTCTCGAGCCGGATGATTCTCGCAATGTCGAACAGGCGCCGGTAGGCTCGGTCTACATCGAGCAACGGGAGCACCTCAAGAAATGCCTGCTCTACCGCTGAGCCTGGTTCGGCGTAGTAGAGAGGCAACGGTTTGAATGTCGCGCCCTCCCTTAAACGGACCGCCCACTTCATGGAAGCTGGAAATTCAAAGTCGTCATCTGCCCGATTGAGGCAACGATATGCTTCCTGAATCGCGCCCCTCACGAGACGCCAACGAGCGCGAACGCCGAGTATTTCGTTCCTGCCCCAGTCGGAAGACAGTCTTTCCCCAAGATCGTGTAGTGCGCGCACTAAGACTGAAGGTTCGGCTGAGGGGGCATCTTCAAGAATCTGTACTCCGAGGCGTCCAAAACGCGCAGCATTCTCCAGGCTATCCACGACGAAATAGTGGAGAATTAGGTCGCCGAGTTCCTCACCACTTCGAGCGGACGAAATGAACCGTCGCGTTGACTGCCTAACAAAGCTAGCGGAACCGCTTGCCGGTCCCAAGGACGATGGAAGCCAAGAAGAATTGGCAAGTTGGCGGCGTACACAGGACCCCGCAGGCAAGGAGTGGCCGCCAGCATTCCCGCCCCTGCAATACACGCTGTCAGGTTGCACACTCTCGATAGATTCCACGGGGAGCTCAAACGCCAAACGCTTCAACCTCTCTTCCCAGTGTTTATCGCCGTGACTATACTCGGCACTCGCCATCGCGACACATGCATCAAGACCCTGCAGGAGTGTCACTGTCCCAAGGACATGTGCCGCATTGTGATCGCAGTGCCTGACATCATTGAGGAGGCCGTTCCACAATGGGCCATGGCCCAAGGTCTGTAGAACCGCAATATTCTCGTCGCGCTGCCTGTCGCCGGTGAAAGCATGTTCCGCAAGTGTCTTAGGTCCGTCAGGAGATATCTCCACATCTTCTCCGCCTACAGCCAACCGACGATACGTCAAGAGCTTCGGGCTGGCGGACACGCCAAGTTCTTCAAAAAAACGACGCAATTCCTCAAACGGAATATCGAACTTCTCAACGAGCTCTTTGACATACCCCTCATCAAGCCGCCTGAGAGTACTCACCCCATGCATGCAGTCGTTCTCGCCCACAAATGAGTCGGGCCAGTAGGCGAGGAAGGCTGGGATGAGACAGCATTGTCTTGCGGAACTTCGCGCTTGTGTCGTTGCGGCGAGGATTGGAAAGCGACCGATGCTGCGCCAGAATTCCTGCGCCTTTATACCTCGCGAGGCCCTGGTCATTTTGAAAAGGAACATCCATGCTTCCCCGAGTGATAATGCCGATGTTGTGATCTCGCTCGAGAATAGCCGTGGCGCAACTGCACCTACGGCTCGCGGCAACAAGTCCGTAGCCTCAAATCTCGCTACGCGGAAGCGGTCGAGGACCCAACTGCACACTGAGGCTGCCCGCTCACCCCTAAGAATCTCTGAAAGTGCGGGGGCAAGAAAAACGAAAACCGACGAGAAACACTCTGGCACGTGGAGGCGTTCTGCATCATCGGTCGGTGGCAGACATATCACACGCCCGGAACTTGTAGGCACTTCTACGACGCCACAATCGTCGGTTGGCACAAGACGTCGTCCAGCAAAGTCATCCCGGGTCATCTGAGATAACTTGGGGTGCCTGGCAATGAATGCAAGGCAGTCATACCACCATCCGGCGTTTTGCGACTCTTTTCCACCCACTTCTGTGAGCATAATTGCCAGGTCGGGATTTATTGGCTTAATTCCCGCGAGTAGCAGGAACTGCCGCGTACTTTGATTATCCTGCTCAGGAGCAAGGAAAGTCTGACTGGCCGGTAGCACCTTATCCAGATAGCTGCCAAAATGCATATCCCAAAATCCCTCTCTATCGATTTCAGGTGGGACAGCCACTTCATGGGCCATGAAAAGTCTGCCTTTGCCGGGAACAAAAGGTTTCTGACGGGAAGAAAGTTCTGCAGAAAATATCGAGACGAATTTTTTGGACGCCCAAGTAGCTGCGGCCGCGGCTGGTGATAAGGCGGCAAAGGCGTCCCTCGGCTCATACCGCGTCAAAAGTTTACTCAGGAAGTCGTTGGCAGCTTTTTGGGCTGCATGACCGATCAGCCATTCGTTGTAACCCCCCTCCATAAGTCGTGTTCGGTCGGGTTTTACGAAGAAGTCTCCGTGCACAAAAAAGCCAAGCCCCGTACTTTCATCGGTGGGGAAATAGACATGAAAACGCCCTGTTTGGTCATGCTCGGGACAGCCTTTGTTGAGGCGGACAGAAAGGACTACCTCGGCATTTCGCATTTCCTGAACAGCTTTTGGTGTATCTGACAGCCTCTTCACATCAGGTGGGATATCGAACTGGTAGCGGGCCTGGAAAAAAGATGCGGTCCTGATCTTACCCCGAGCCTCTA
The DNA here is from genome assembly GCA_963826125.1 of uncultured delta proteobacterium. Taxonomy (GTDB): domain Bacteria; phylum Desulfobacterota; class Desulfarculia; order JACQYL01; family CAWGVV01; genus CAWGVV01. The sequence continues at coordinate 2,434,961 of CAWGVV010000002.1, forward strand.
CTTCAGTCGTGATCTCACCCTCATTCTTGCCCCCACTCATACTCCGCAACGTGGCTTTGCCGATAGAATTACTGCCTTCATAAATGCTTACACTACGCACAGACGAGAGGAAAGGCAGGAGTGTGCTAACTTCGTCTTCTATGAACCGAAGTAGACGTTTTTTTCCCTCGGAGCCAGCGGTGATGGGCGATGGGGCAAGCTCGTGAAGCACTTTTGGGTCAATTTCGGGATCTTTTGCCGGAAACCAGAACATCGTCGTATAGCCCTGCCCGTACTGGCCACGGACCAAACGATCAAGTATATTGGTCGCGCCCCCCAGATTGTTCTTCTTTGCGGTCCCGGGGATGGCCATTATGGGGCACGCCAATTGACCATGTTGTGTCCAGTCTTTGTATCGCTCTCGGGATTCTGGATTTTTCTTGAATGACTCCTGAATGTGGCCGTTGTTCAAGGCCCACGTGAACTTCACAGCAAAAAAGCCTCGCTCGTCTACCTTTACAAGATAGGGCGAGGGCGTAATGTCGAGGACAGACCGGAACCCCAACCCTTTATGCCCGATGCACTTGTCCGGGTCTTTATCGCTCCACCCATCTGCAAGGCTACGAAAATTATCGACAGTGAACCAGTGGCCATCGTGCGCAAACACCAAACCATCGTCCGCAAGTATGAAGGTCGCCTTCTGCGAATGAGCATCATCCGCATTCTGGAGAAGCTCATATGAGGGACGACCTCTATATAGCTCGCGTAGATTTCGTTCGTGACCCGCCTTGTCCCGAAGATATTTAAGGCCAATAAGGTCATACGTTGGACGGAACTCCGTCTCCCTTATAACCTCAAACGTGCTAAGGTCAAACTCCCTTTGTTTATCCTGGAGCTTTCGGGGAATATCCATAGTCACTCCTGCTATCTTAAACCGCGCCAGGCAACTTGACACATCGGCTCGACTCGTCATTTGATACAATTTTTTCCTGGGTACGCTGTCCGTATACCATGCCTGCGCAACGCCTTACCAGCCTCCGGGCATCACTCGCCCCTCCTCTGCCCAGAGCAGAGCATACTCGCGGCACTTCGCACGCGAGTGCGTGATTTCAATTAGGCCTCCAACATTTCAACGCTTTTTGCGGCCTTACCCTCATCACATGCATTGGGTGTGATTTTTCTCCTTCGGTCAGTTCCAACACCTTCCGGCGCGCTTGCTTCCAATCGCTGAACCAAAAACATCCAAATTTCGCCGGCAAATTGGCCGGCGATGTGCTATAAGTCCTCCAAATGGATACGCTCTCACCAGCAAACGGTTTGGGACCAAGTGCCAAAGACGACGAAGCACGCCTACGTGAGGCCGGCTTTCGCTGGGGACCGAAAGGTACCCACACCAGCCGCACGATCATGCTTGAGGAACTTCGAGCCCTATTAGCCAATTGCCGGCCCGATGCAAAACGTGACAGTTACCTCTCGGCGATCCATGAGGACAACTGTTTGGGCAAACGCACCGCAGCAACGCGGAGGCTGTCGAGTCAGCGGCTCTCGGAGTTGTACGCCCTCGATCCGCAGGTGCCAATTTTCCGGATCATGCGACGGTGCTGGTATGCGGACCCTGACGGTCAGGCGCTCCTCGCACTTTTGCTGGCCCTGGCGCGCGACCCACTTCTTCGGGTAACCGCGACGCCAATTCTGCGAATGCGACCAGGCGAAGAACTTGCACGACAGCAGATGACCGATGCATTGAATCGAGCAGTCGGCAGCCGGTTCAACGAGAGCATTCTCGACAAGGTCGTGCGGAACTCGGCTTCCTCTTGGACGCAATCGGGACACCTCAAAGGGCGCGGCCGCAAGGTTCGCCAGAGTGTCACACCTACGGCGATAACAACCGCTTTTGCCCTCTTGCTGGGCTATCTCGCTGGCACCCGGGGAGCAGCGCTTTTCGAGACGTTGTGGGCACAGGTGCTCGACGTACCACCCGAAGAACTTATGCGGCTGGCGATGGATGCGAGGAGATTGGGGTTCTTGGACATGAGCCAGTCGGGCGGCGTGATCGATTTGTCTTTTACGAGGCTCACGAGCGTGGAAGAAAGGCGATAGTGGAATGGGGAGAATCGAAAAGCTCGCAACTCGATATCGCAATCACGTCAGCGCACCGTGGCAGCGCAATCTAGCCGGCGATCAGAAGGCCATCTTTGTCGTCTATCCGAAAACAGACGAAAGGAAGCTGCGGGCGCGTATGGAATTATTTGCAATGGCAACGACCTCGACTGGACACACCTGGCGGCTACTGGATTTTACTGACATCTTCGCGCGATGGATGGCGGACACGGAATACCGCGATGTTTACTTCGAGGAGCCGGAAACACTCGCGATGAAGTTGAGGAGCGACTTCGTGCAGTACATTGCCGGGCGATTGAGCGAAACCCTCACTGCCGAAGGCGTAGACGAAGACACCGTAGTTGCCATCTTGGGGGTAGCATGTCTGCTCGGTTTTGCCCGTGTTTCCCTTGTACTCAAGGAAGTGGTCAAGGATATTCGAGGCAGATTGTTGGTTTTCTTCCCCGGCGAATACGAAGACAGCAACTATAGACTCTTGGACGCCAGAGACGGCTGGAACTACCTGGCTGTGCCTATCACGCTTCACAATGGGGTAAGCGATTGATGAAAAACCGAGAGCTTTTCCAACGTGATCCCGCGGTATCGAAGCTGCTGAACGACGGGGTTGCGGCCGTGCGCGAGGCATCAAGCGAAAAGGAAATCGAAACACTTAGATACGAGCTTGAACACTTCGTCTGCGAGGGCCAGTATGAAGACGGCTTGATTCGCATTCTGGAGTCCTACCTCGGTAGTGTCAGTTCTACCACGCAGCCAGCGGCCTGGGTGAGTGGCTTTTACGGTAGTGGCAAGTCGCACTTGTTGAAGATGTTCCGCCACCTCTGGGTGAACACACCCTTCACCGACGGGGCGACCGCTCGCGGCCTCGCCCGGCTCACGCGGGAAGTGCAGGACCTTTTACGGGAACTGGACATGCTGGGCAAGCGATTCGGTGGGCTCCATGCGGCCTCGGGGACCCTGCCTTCGGGCGGCGGAGATAGTGCTCGCTTGGCGGTACTGGGTATCGTCCTCACCTCCAAGGGCCTGCCCGAATCGTTGCCACAGGCGCGGTTTTGCATGTGGCTTCAAAAAAATGGAATATTCGACAGGGTGAAATCCACGGTTGAGACGGCGGGTAAGGAGTTCTTTGACGAACTCCATGACCTATACGTCAGTCCCATTCTTGCCAAAGCCGTCCTTGGTGCTGACCCCAACTTCGCTACCGATCTTAAACAAGCCCGCGCAACGCTTAAAACGCAGTTCCCCATGGCGAATGACATTTCCACGAACGAGTTCATCCGCTTGACCCGTGAGGTACTGTCGATCAATGGGCAAATCCCCTGTACTGTGATCGTACTGGACGAAATCCAACTCTTTATCGGCAACGACCCCGGCCGTTCGACCGATGTACAGGAGGTCGCCGAGGCCCTTTGTAAGCAGCTTGACAGCCGCGTGCTCCTGATCGGTGCTGGCCAAACGGCTTTGGCCGGTAATCTACCGTTACTACAGCGCCTTTCCGACCGTTTCACTATTCCGTTGGAACTCTCAGATTCGGACGTAGAGACCGTTACCCGCCGTGTCGTTCTCGCGAAGAAGGCCGACAAAAAGAAGGACATCGAAAGTATTCTCAACGTCCATGCAGGCGAGATCGATCGTCAACTTAACGGCACGCCGATCGCCTCATGTGCAGAAGACCGCGATATCATTGTGGATGACTATCCTCTCCTGCCAGTACGTCGGCGTTTCTGGGAGAACGTACTCCGCGCGGTTGATGTACCCGGCACGGCCAGCCAGCTTCGCACGCAACTAAAGATCGTGCATGAGGCAGTCCGTCAGACGGCTGAGGCTGCGCTTGGTACCGTCGTACCGGCGGACTTCATCTTCGGCCAGCTTCACCCGGACCTGCTCCGCAGCGGCATTCTGCTCCGAGAGATAGACGAGACGATCCGTAACCTGGACGATGGGACCGCTGAAGGCCTGATTGCCCAGCGACTTTGCGGTTTGATCTTCCTGATCCGCAAGCTTCCGCGCGAGGCAGTGGCTGACATCGGGGTGCGTGCTACACCGGAGATGCTGGCAGACCTCTTGGTAACCGATCTGGCCAACGACGGTACACAACTTCGAAAGGACATTCCACTCATCCTCAAAGAACTGATGGATGCTGGAACACTTATCAAGCTGGATGATGAATACAGCCTCCAGACACGCGAGAGCAGCGAGTGGGATCGCGAGTTCCGAAACCGCAAGACCCGGCTAAATAACGACCTCAGCTCCTTGTCGAGCAAGAGAGGCTCCCTCATAAGCGCCGCCTGCGGAGAAACTCTTAAAGGCATCAAACTCACGCAGGGCAAGTGCAAAGAGCCGCGAAAGCTCCTGATTCACTTCGGAGCCGATGCTCCATCTGGCGGCGGGGCGGGAATCCCCTTATGGATTCGTGATGGCTGGGGCGAAAAGGAAAGCGCGATCCTCAACGACGCTCGAGCCGCTGGAAGCGGCAGCGCAATCATTTACATATACATCCCGAAAGCCAGCGCAGACGATCTTCAGAATGCTATCGTCGAATATGAGGCTGCAAAATCAACCTTGGATTTTAAGGGTGTTCCAACCAGCGATGGCGGCAAAGATGCCCGAAACGCCATGGCCTCTCGGATGGCTGCCGCCGAAGCCACTCGCGATCAAATCATCCGGGACGTAATCGATCGCACAAAGGTCTTTCAGGGCGGCGGCAACGAGCGGTACGAACTGAGCCTTGTGGCTAAAGTTGAAGCGGCAGCACGGGCGTCACTCGACCGGCTATTCCCAAGCTTCAAGGACGCAGACGACAACCGTTGGTCCAGCGTTATCAACCGGGCCAAGAATGGTGACGAAGGCGCCCTATCCGCGGTGGAGTGGAATGACGCGCCAGAAAAGCATCCGGTTTGTGCGGCAGTGCTCGCCGAAGTCGGTTCAGGCAAGCGGGGCAAGGAAGTACGCGATGCCTTCGAGGCCAGCCCCTACGGTTGGCCTCGCGATGCAGTTGACGCCGCGCTTATCATACTACACACGACCAGCCACCTCCGCGCCACTCACAAAAGCTTGACACTCTCGCAGGGCCAGCTTGACCAGGCGAAAATCTCGGTGACCGACTTCCGCGCCGAGACGGTCACACTCAACGCCCGCGAGAAGATGAAGCTCCGTAAGCTCTTCCATGACGCCGGCGTGGATTGCACTCCGAACGAGGAAACTGCCAAGGCTTCAGTCTACCTGGCGCGATTAGCGGAACTAGCTGATCGCTCTGGTGGCGGGCCACCGATGCCCATCCGTCCTGGGACGGTTCATCTCTGATGTACTCCGCGGCTTCAGTGGGACCGAACAATTGGCCGAAATCCTCAAGCAACACGACACGCTCGCCCAGGAGGCCGTGGAGTGGAGTAAGTTGTCTGAACTCGCCACAAAGCGTAGGCCTGCTTGGGAAACACTCTGTACGTTGATCGAACACTTGGACGCCACGCCCAGAGCTGACGATCTACGCAAACAGGCTGAATCGGTGAGGTCGGAGCGCCGGCTTCTTGAGGCAAGCGACCCCGTGCCCGATATCCGCAAGGCAGCCACAGACCTTTTGCGAGCTGCCTTGGTTGCCGCCCACGCTGATTATGAAAAGACTTACGACGAACAGATGGTTACCCTGTCCTCGAGTGAAAACTGGAAGAAGCTCAATATTGACCGGCAGAAAGACATACTCACCAAAGAGGGACTCGATGCCGTCCAGGCATTGACCGTCAATAACGAAGTCGAACTCATCCGAACACTTGAACAGACACCGCTCCCGGCATGGAAGACCAGGACCGACGCGCTGCCTCAACAGTTCGCCCGTGCCGCCATGACCGCTGCCAGGCTGCTGGAACCCAAAACACAGCACGTCCATCTGACCAGCGGAACGCTTGGGAACGAGCAAGAAGTTAAATCATGGCTGGCCAATGCGGAGAAAGACCTGTTGGCCAAACTCAAGAACGGCCCGGTCGTGATTTCGTGACGCAAGCGACCGTGCGGAGGGAAACCGATGAGCGTTTGGCTGGTGCGTGCAGGAAAGAACGGTGAACGTGAGGATTTCGCGCTCGAGAATGGCTTGGCGGTAATCGGTTGGAACGACCTGCCGGACCTCGCTCCGATTGAACGTCGAGAACAACTCTCCGACCTCATGCAGCAGTCCCGCCCTGACGAAAACAAGATGGCTATCGCGAACTACGTCGGGCAGGTCTGGGCCTTCAGAAGCAGTATCGAAAAGGGCGATCTCATAATCCTGCCGCTCAAGACCCGCTCAATGATCGCTATCGGGAAGTGCACGGGACCATACAAATACCAGCCGGGAAATCCACCGGGAGCAAGACATACCCGTGCAGTCCACTGGCTACGAGAGGACGTGCCTCGCGAAGCCTTCGGGAAGGACCTTTTGTATTCCTTTGGCGCGTTCATGACCGTTTGCCAGATCAAGAGAAACAATGCAGAGGAACGCATTCGAGTGGTACTGGACGGAAAGGAAGACCCCCTCGTTCCAACCCTCGGAAAGAAGCCGGAGGAACCGGAAGACATCTCGTCTGTTCCCGACCTTGAGCAGTATGCCTCTGATCAAATTCGACAGTACATTGCTCGAAAATTCAAGGGCCATGAGCTTGCCCAGATCGTGGCACAGGTGCTTCGGGCCGAAGGTTACCAGATGGAGGTATCCTCGCCCGGCCCCGACGGTGGCGTGGACATTCTCGCCGGAAAAGGGCCGATGGGATTTGATGAGCCACGTCTTTGCATTCAAGTCAAAAGCAGCAATGCCCCAGTGGACGCCAAGGTCTTGCGCGAATTGCGCGGTGTCATGGAGGACCGGGGAGCCGTCCAAGGTCTGTTGGTCTCCTGGAGTGGCTTCACCCGTCCTGCGATGGAAGAAGCCCGTCGAACAGTTCTTTCGCGTCCGTTTGTGGGACGCCGGCACACTCGTCGGCAGGGTTCTGGACAACTACGAGAAACTCAGCGAGGAACTCCGGGCCGAACTGCCCTTGAAGCGAGTATGGGTCCTTGTTCCCGATGAAGAGTGAGGGAAATCTGATGCCGACACTCGCAAGCGATCTGCGGAAAAAACTGGAACGGGTGGTCAGCGATGCCCGCGAGGTGGCCGAGGTCGGCGCTCGCGCCGCACTGGAGGCCCTGGCGGTCCACTATTATGAACCCTACCCGCACATGAATCCGGGGCAACGTGAGCTGCGGAACAAGCTTCGAGCCAGGGCGCGACAACTCGGGGACCGCAAACTGTCAAGGGTGGACAGCCAGGGGAAGGACCATGAGATCGATCGCCTCGTTATCGAGTGTGCGTACGAACATTGGCATCGGATGCTCTTCGCCCGGTTCCTGGCCGAGAATGGCCTGTTGATCGAGCCAGGGGAGAACATGGCCATCAGCCTGGCCGAGGCGGAGGAACTGGCCAAGGAAGAAGGAGTGGACGTATGGTTTTTCTCCTCTCGCTGTGCGCAAAAGATGCTCCCCCAAATTTTCCGCCCGGACGATCCGCTGCTCCAGGTTTCCTTCGCAATGGAACATCGGGTCAAACTCGAATCGCTGCTCGGTTCACTACCTCAGCCGGTATTCGCAGCCTCCGACTCCTTGGGGTGGGTCTATCAATTCTGGCAGAGCAAGAAGAAAGAAGAAATCAACCGCTCCGAGGTAAAGATAGGCGCGGACGAAATCTCCGCGGTGACGCAGCTCTTCACCGAACCGTACATGGTGGAGTTCCTTCTGCACAATACGTTGGGAGCATGGTGGGCAGGCAAGATGCTCGCGAGCCGCGACTACGAGGAGGCGAATTCCGAATCCGAGTTGCGGAAGAAGCTGGCGCTTCCCGAAGCGGATTGGGAATATCTGCGCTTCGTGCGGGGAGAAGACGGGCAGGGTGGCCCCTGGCGTCCTGCAGCGGGAACGTTCGAAGGTTGGCCCAAGGCTGCCAAGGAGATCAAACTTCTCGACCCATGCTGTGGGTCGGGCCATTTCCTGGTCGCTGCGTTGCACCACCTTGTGCCGATCCGTATGAATGAAGAAGGTCTGTCCGCGCGTGAGGCCATAGATGCAGTCTTGTGCGAGAACCTGCACGGTCTGGAGATCGACGAACGGTGTTGCCAGATCGCCGCCTTCGCCTTGGCGTTTGCCGCTTGGAGGTACCCCAGCGCTGGCGGGTACAGATTGCTGCCGGACCTGCACATCGCCTGCACCGGCATCGGGCCGCAGAGTACGGAAGAACAATGGGTAAAGTTGGCCGAACAGTCGGGTATGCCCTCGCGTACCGACGAACGCGAGAGGATCAAGAACGGCCTCTTGAAGTTGCACCGGCTTTTCTCGCAGGCCCCCATACTGGGGTCGCTCATTAATCCCAAACAACTGGAGAACGACGTATTCGCAGCAGACTACCAGACCATCCAGCCCTACCTGGCAGCGATTCGCGAGGCCGAGGAGCTGGACTACGATGCGCATGAACGAGCTGTCGCTGCTCAAGGCATGGTTAAGGCTGTCGACCTGTTGGTAGGAGGGTACACGCTTGTCATCACGAATGTGCCTTATCTGAAGAGGGCCAACCAATGCGAAGCGCTGAAAATATTCTCGACCTCATTCAGTCCTGAGTCACAGGATGAATTAGCCACTATCTTTCTTGTAAGAATGCTTAAGAGTGGTTCGAAGGGTGGAACCATTGCGTTGGTCACGCAACAAAGCCTACTATTCCAGAACTATTACCGAAAATTGCGTAAACAACTTCTGGACAGACGTTGCTGGCGTTTGGTGGCACCTCTCGGACCCGGGGCATTCGACACAATCTCAGGCGACGTGGTCCAGGCAATACTTCTTGTTATGGACGAACAATCATCTCAACCGGACCATTTTCTCGGATTTATACAAGCGTCGAGTCACCGGGGCTCTCAGATGAAGCTTAGACAGCTTCTTTCGCAGCCTGTAAGACAAATTGTTCAAAGCGACTATATCGCGCGTCCGGACCACCGAATTACAGTCAAGAAACTGGTTTTATCCACTCCTTTGTCAAACTACGCCGATTGCTATCAGGGCATCTGTACAGGAGATTACCCTCGTTTCGGTAGTTTTTTCTGGGAAATAGAATTCAATAAAGGTGACTGGATTCTGCAAATGACCACCCCCAGGGATGGCCATCCTTACTCAGGCTACACGAATGCGATCCTATGGGAAGGTGGTAAAGGTGAATTCCTGCGATTTCTTTCGGAACGTTTGGGTCCTGACAACCTTGGTTCATGGCTTCGTGGGCTGGATGCTTGGGGACGGAACGGGATTGCTGTATCGCAGATGCAAGACCTGGGTGTGGGTTTGTACAGCGGCAATGCGTTCGATAACAATGTGGCTGTTCTTATACCGAAGAAAACAGACGATCTACGACCACTTTGGGAGTTCTGCAGGTCGGGAGAATTTGCTGCGGCAGTACGGAATATTGATCAATCAATAAAAGTTTCAAACAAGACGTTTTTAAAAGTGGGCGTCGACATTGACCATTGGCGAGTGGCTGCTGAGGAATCGGGCAGCGCTTTGCCAATTCCAGAGAGCGACGATCCGACGCAGTGGCTTTTCCATGGGCGGCCAGAAGAATCGACGGCCCCGCTGCACGTGGCGGTAGCGCGACTGCTTGGCTACCGTTGGCCGGCGGAATACCCTCACCCCGACCCTCTCCCCGGGGGAGAGGGGACCACATCGATGCGCCTCAGCGAACGGGCGCGGGAGTTGACCAAAAGGTGCGAGGAACTGCTCAGGTACGCCGACCGCGACGGCATTGTGTGCATTCCGTCGGTGCGTGGAGAGGAACCCGCGGCCGAACGGTTGCTGAGATTGCTTAATGCCTGCGACATTGAACCCCCTAAGATTCGCAACTTTGCCAACGGGGCCGATCTGGACGACTGGCTACGGAACAGTTTCTTTGGGGAACACTGCAAGCTATTCCACGACCGGCCATTCGTGTGGCACATCTGGGACGGCCGCAAGAATGACGGGTTTCATGCCTTGGTGAACTACCATAAGTTGTGTGAGAGCGGCGGCAAGGGCCGGAAACTTCTGGAGTCGCTCACCTATTCCTATCTTGGCGAATGGATATCCCGGCAGAAAGATGGCGTGAAACACGGTGAAGGGGGCGCCGAAGACCGGCTGGCGGCAGCAATGGAACTCCAGAAGCGGCTGGAGGCAATTCTTCAAGGCGAGCCGCCGTTTGATGTTTTCGTACGTTGGAAACCACTGCACCAACAATCCATCGGCTGGGAGCCGGACATCAACGACGGCGTGCGCATCAACATCCGGCCGTTCCTGGCGAGCGACCTCCCCAATGGCAGGACCGGCGCAGGCATACTTCGCTGCAAGCCTACTATCAAGTGGACCAAGGATCGCGGCAAGGAACCTTCCCGGCCCAAGGCCGAGTACCCATGGTTCTGGGGCTGGGACGAAAAGACCGAGGACTTCATGGGCGGCGAGACCTTCGACGGCAACCGTTGGAACGATTGCCACTACACGAACAAGGTCAAACAAGCGGCGCGGGCGACCGTTGGAAAGGGCAAGCCATGAGCAACAAGCTGCTGAACAGCCTCCACTTGAAGAGCTTCCTGTCCTTCGGGCCGGGAAGTGACCCGGTGGAACTGACAAATTTGAATGTGCTCATTGGTCCAAACGGTGTGGGCAAAAGTAACTTTCTGGAGGCCATCGAGTTACTGCACGCCGCTCCGATAGACCTGCCGGGGGCAATCAGGGCTGGTGGCCGACCGATGGACTGGATTTGGAAGGCCGACTCCCCCTCGCAGACGGCCGCCATCGAGGCACGGCTGGCGGCGCAAGGGGACCTGCGCGAGTTGGTTTATCGTCTGTCATTCACGGAGACCGGCAACCGAGTGGAGATAGTGGATGAGGCATTGGAGGAGGCGGAGAAGACCGATCCGAGCAAGTCCGACGTGCGTTTTTACTACCGCTTTCGGGACGGTCGGCCGGTTATCAACGTCCGTGAATTCGGTAGCAAGCCATCTAGCGGTGGAAGGTATGTCGAAAGGAAGCTGCAGCGTGAGAGTATCAACCCCGAGCAGTCAGTGCTCAAGCAGAAGCGGGATGCAGAGCACTATCCGGAGTTGTTCCAGACTGCAAAACGCTTTGAGGAGATTCAGATCTTTCGGGAATGGGGGTTCGGCCGGTCTGCGACCTTGCGACAGCCTCAACCCGCGGACCTACAGACCGAATCCCTGCTCCCCAAGCTCGAGAATCTGGGGCTTGTGTTAAACAACTTGGAGCATACACCATATTGGACTCGCTTTGAAGAGATGATGTCTCAATTTTTGCCGCGATTCAAGAAGGTATCAACAAAAGTAGTCAGCGGCGGCTCGGTACAAATATATCTGCACGAGGACAATCTCAGCACGCCCTTGCCAGCGACGAGGCTCTCTGATGGGACCCTTCGGTTCGTGTCATTATTGGCCATTCTGCTGAATGCCGAGTCCGCGCCTCTGCTGTGCATCGAGGAGCCGGAGTTGGGGTTGCACCCGGATTCAATCTCACTCCTGGCGGATTTATTGGTGGAGGCGTCAGAGAAAACGCAGCTCATCGTCACCACGCATTCGGACGTGCTTGTCTCGGCGTTGACGGAGCAGATCGAGTCAGTGCTCGTATGCGATTATTTGGAGAACGGCACGACCCTTCAGCGGTTAGAGATGGAGAAGCTCGCCTTCTGGCTTAAGAAGTATCGGTTGGGCGAGATTTGGCGGCGGGGCAAGGTGGGAGGCAATCTATGGTGAAGAGCCTGGCCATCTACGTTGAAGGAGGCGGGGACACAGCACAAACGCTGGACCCGTTTCGTAGAGGAATGACCACCTTCCTGAAGCCGGTCGTGGAGGTGGTTCGGCAGAAGCGCATGAAATGGCGTGTAATTCCCTGTGGCGGACGAAAGCAGGCGTATGATGCATTCTGCGACGCATTGCTCAAGGAGCCCGATGTCTTTAACGTGCTGCTGGTGGATTCGGAGGACCCGGTGGTGAGCACCGTATCGCCTTGGGAGCATTTGAGAAATCGGGTAGGAGATCAGTGGTGCAAGCCAGCGGACAAAAACGATGCATCGTGCCAAATGATGGTTGTATGCATGGAGGCATGGTTTCTTGCCGATCCCGATGGACTCAAACAGCACTTTGGCGGTAACTTTGACAGCGCGAAGCTCCCGGCCGCAAACCAGGCGGAAAGTCGCACCAAGGCACAAATCACCAACGCACTCAAACAGGCTACCCGGAATACGACAGCCAAGGAATATCAAAAAATCCGAGACGGAGCGAAACTGCTTGAAAAGATAGACCCCGCCAAGGTGCGGGCGCATTGCAAGTGGTGCGACAGGCTCTTCAAGACGTTGTGGGACGCAGTTGGAATTACAAACGAGGAAAGAAATGACCCTACTTGAGGCGGTCCGCACATCTCTTGCGCAAGCGGCACGATACAATCCCGGAGATGTGGTTGCGCCCGCGGCAGTTTTATGGACGGACACTGACGGCCAGTGGCGGCCGTTAGTAGAACAACTGCGAGGACTGATGCCAGAACTGCTCACGCTGGGCGGCTACGAGACAACGACACGGACTGGACCGGCGATCTGGCTACGGTGCGTAATCGAGCGGTCGGTACGTCATGAGAAGTTCGCTGAACTCAATTGGCCGGATGATGCTGTCCCGGTGATATACGTCCCGGGTGTAAGTCGCCAGACGCTGAGAGCCGTGGAAGAATGTCCCGATGAACTCAAGCCCCTGGTGGAGCTTCTCTATCGGGGAACTGTCTGGGCGCAAAAGAACGGTAAGGATTGGACGGTGCGGGCCTTTCTGGTGAGCGACGAAGGTGGGTTGGGTCTGGATGTGGCTGAGGACAAACTTACCCTCCAGGCAATGCTGGGGGCATTGCCTCGTCTGGCGACCACACCGATCGCGCGGCTGCTGGACCGACGGCTGGAGAGTGAGGATTTCGACAAGCTGATGATCGGAGATACGCAGCGCGATCTTCTTCTGTGGCTGGGCGATCCAGAGGGAACGCGCGGGCAGTGGGAAGAAGGTACGTGGTTTGCGTTCCGGAATCGTTGCCGACGGGAATACGATTTTGATCCAGATGCCGATGGCGAGATTGTAGGTGGGGAAAAGCTCGGTCAGCGCCAAGGAGCGTGGTATGGCGCTTGGGAGAGGTTTGCTGAGTCGCCGACACTATATCCGGGAATACCAGATCTCTTGTGGCGGGCTAAGCCGACAGGACGGTTAATATTTGAGAAAGACCCGTGGCCGGACGAAAACGACAAGATGGAGAAAGCGCTCCGTGTGGCATTGGTGCAGGTCGGATCAATGAAGCCGGCCGAAGCGCGACATCGTCTGGTGCAATTAGATGAAGAACATGGGCCGCGTCGTGGATGGGTCTGGTCACGTTTGGGCATGTGCGTGCTGGCGAATGCCTTGGGACACATGGCTGTGCTTGCCAGACGAACTGCGGTAACGCTGGGTGGCGACTCGGACGGTGCGATGGCACAGTTGTACGTCGATGGCGGTTACCTTGCCGATGACGCTGTATTGCGGGCGCTCGAGTGTGTCAAAAAGATGGAAGATATCGCAGCCATTGTGGGAGCGATACAATGTGTGTATCTGCCATGGCTGGAGGATACGGCTCAGCATTTCCAACACATCCTGGCTGGAAAGACCCTACCGGAGGTGCAGCAGGGGGGTGTCGAAGCTGAGGTGGGCGACTGTATTTTGTTCGCCGACGGGTTGCGGTTCGACGTTGGCCAGCGGCTCTCGGCGATGGTAGGCGAGCGGCACATAGAGGTGTCTGCGGCTTGGCGCTGGGCGGCCCTGCCCACGGTGACAGCCACATCGAAGCCGGCGGTGTCGCCGATTGCTGGCAAGCTCTACGGCGGGAACTTGGAGCCCGATTTCAGCCCTCAAGACGCCGTGACCAGTGAACGGCTGAACACTGAACGATTTCGCAAGCTGCTTTCAAAAGAGGGCTTCCAGGTGTTCGGCTCAGCCGATTCGGGCGATCCGCAGGCGATGAATGCCCGTGGATGGACTGAGTACGGAGAGCTTGACAAGCTTGGACACGACCTTCAAGGAAAACTAGCGACACAGATCGAAAATCAGTTGGAACTGTTGGTGGATAGGGTGCAAGGTTTGTTGGAAGCCGGTTGGAAAAGAGTACGTGTTGTTACAGACCATGGTTGGCTGCTGGCGCCCGGCGGAATGCCGAAGGTCCAACTGCCGAAATACTTGGCCGAAAGCCGTTGGTCGCGGTGCGCTTCGATCAAGGACGGATCCCATGTGGATGTGCCCGTCGCTGGATGGTCATGGAATCCGCAGGAACGATTCGCCTTTGCGCCGGGAGTCCGGTGCTTTGTAGCCGGGCAAGAATACTCGCACGGGGGTGTGAGTCTACAAGAGTGTGTGGTTCCGTCTTTTGTTCTTTCCTTAGCAGCCGCGGAGGGTAGGGTCATCGTTAAGGTCAGTGAGGTTCAGTGGGTGGGTCTCCGTTGTCGGGTGACAGTGGAGCCGGCCATTGAGGGGCTCATTGCACACTTGAGAACGAAACCCAATGATCCGAACTCCAAAATTGCCAAACCCAAAGCTCTGGACGCCGACGGCAAGGCCGCCCTGTTAATCACCGACGATTCCCTCGAAGGCACGATGGCCAGCGTAATCATAGTAGATGCGTCCGAGCGTATAATTTGCAAAGCGGCCACCACCGTGGGAGGTGAGAGTTAACGTGGAACTTGATCATCTGGATCAGATCGCGGCATCTGCTTTCGATGGGTATCTCGTCCGAAAAGACCTCGTGCGGCGATATAGTAGACAATACCCGGTGCCAACCTACGTCGTCGAGTTTCTCCTTGGTCGTTACTGTGCCACGGTGGATGAGCAGGAAATCGAAGAGGGTTTGAAGATCGTTGAACGGCAATTGCAGGACCGGACGGTTCGCACTAGCGAGCAGGAACTCTTCAAGGCACGGGCACGTGAGAAAGGTTCCGTGAAGTTGATCGACATTGTCAAAGCCCGGCTCGACGCGAAGACTGATTCTTTTCTTGTGGAACTGCCGAGCCTTGGTGTTAAGGACGTACGGATTGCCGACACGCTCGTACACGAACACGAAAGGATGTTGACCGATGGCTTCTATGCCGAGGTGTCGCTGACTTACGATGCGGCTATCGCAGAGGAAAAGCGTGGCCGGCCGTTTGCCATCGAGAGTCTGAGGGCGATACAGCTTTCCAAATCTGATGTGCTGGCCACATTGAGGAGGGCAAGGAGCCAATTTACAACGGCCGAGTGGAAAGACTTTCTGCTCCGATCAGTCGGCCTGGAGCCGGTGGCGCTGTCAAACCGGGGAAAATTGGTAGTTCTGTTGAGAATGGTTCCATTTGTGGAGCGTAACTATAACCTTGTAGAACTTGGCCCACGCGGCACAGGCAAGAGTCACTTGTACCAGCAAATCTCTCCCTATTCGCACCTGATATCGGGGGGGAAGGCGACCGTCGCCAAGATGTTCGTGAATATGTCAAGCGGCCAGCGCGGCTTGGTATGTCTTTACGACGTGGTGTGCTTCGATGAAGTTTCAGGCATTTCGTTCGACCAGAAAGACGGCGTCAACATTATGAAAGGATATATGGCCGCCGGCGAGTTCTCACGAGGTAAGGAAAGTATACGGGCTGCAGGCAGCATTGTGATGGTGGGGAACTTTGATGTGGATGTGCAACAACAGCAGCGGATAGGCCATTTGTTGAGCCCGCTGCCACCAGAGATGCGCAATGACACTGCATTTATGGACCGTATTCATGCATTTGCACCAGGCTGGGACTTCCCGAAGCTGAAAGCAGACGATCACCTTACAGACCACTTCGGCCTGGTAACCGATTTCCTCTCCGAGTGTTGGGCGAAGTTGCGGGAAAGTTCACGAATATCAACCTTGCAAGGCCGGACGCACTGGGGCGGAGCGTTGAGCGGCCGTGATATCGAAGCGGCGAACAAGACCATCAGCGGCCTTCTCAAGCTGCTCTACCCCGACCCGGAGATGCCGATAGCCGATGAGGACCTGGAGGGAGTAATTCGAATCGCTTTAGAGGCACGTCGTCGGGTAAAAGAACAGCAGAAGCGGTGCCTGAAGACGGAGTTTCGCAACACTCACTTCAGCTACTTCATAGGTGTGGACGGCATGGAGCAATTCGTCTCGACACCGGAGTTACACAGTGACGAAGCAATTGAGGCCGATCCGCTTCCACCTGGTCAGATATGGGCCATCAGCCCAGGCGGGCAGGAAACACCACCTTCCCTTTACCGCATCGAAGCGACGTGCGGGCCGGGTAGCGGCGTGAAGATTCTCAATGCCCCTGTGCCTCCGGAGTTCCGTGAGAGCGTCCGTATTGGTGAGCAGAATCTTTACTCGCAGGCCAAGAGGCTGGTCGGGGACCGAGACCCTCGGAGTCACGAATTCTCGGTGCAGTTGCGGGCGATGGACACAGACCGATCCGGCCAGGGTCTGGGGCTGCCTGTCTTGGTGTCACTGTGTGGAAGCCTGATAGAGCGAAGCACTAAAGGCGGTCTCATCATAGTCGGTTCACTCAACCTAGGCGGCTCTGTGGAAATGATCCCCAATTCGGTAGCTGTCGCAGAGTTGGCAGTTGAGAGAGGCGCGGCCCAACTTCTCATGCCGATTTCGGCGAGGAGACAACTTCTGGAACTACCGGATGAAATGGCAACCAAAGTGAATATCGTATTCTACGCGGACTCGGCGGACGCATTCATGAAAGCTATCCTTGAGTGAGGCTCATCGGGAATCAGCCAAATATAGCTAAGATGAAAATCGGTACCCTTGAACAGGTAGTGTCCAGATTTTTACGCACTTTTGATTTGGATGCAGCCTTCCAAACCGGGGTTCGGGATGCCTCAAGAAAGCTATGAATTTCGATCATGGTGCAAGTTTATTCGTTGAAACGGATGCGGCAACGCCGCCGCCGGCCGTCGTTTGATCGTTTTTATTGATTTTTCTGCTTTTCATAAGACAATAGCTATTATAAAATGTAACAAAAATTAAATCAGCTATATTTAATAGCATGAATGAACTCAATACAATCACAACAATCGCACCGTAAGAAGGAAGGCGTTTGATAAACAGTATGGGAACGATGAATCGCCGTTGTTCATCCTGAACGGAAATCCTCACCATTGGGTTGGAAAATTGAGGAGGAAGCGGCCCGCTGAAAGAAATCTTAATTCTGTTTCCTCTCTCAACGCTCGCCCTGATTCCTGTTCCGCCGGAAACGAGCCTTTTCTTGCTATCTTCCCTATCCATGATTTCGCAGAAGAGGGACACTTTGGAAATGGGTGAAAACGTAATCGTTTCAGCCGGAATATCGATATAAATCTCGTTCTTTTTTGTAGATTCGATGACGAAGTAAGCATCATGTATCCGGGCAGGATTGACATAGTAGAGTTCTATGCTCTTCTTTGATATCTCGGTTGAATAGGGGAAGTCGGCACATTTCAGATCAGGCACCGCACAATTCCTGAGATGATACCACTCGACGTTGTTATGCAGTATCGTGAGAAGCTTACTATTTCCGATATCGATAGTTTTTTCGGAGAGAGTAACCGTATTGAATGCAACGTTCGAAGAACATATTTCTGTCAGGCAGGAATACAGACTATTCCAGCTCTCCCTAATTTCACGCTGACTATTGTTAACCATAGGCCCAACGTCATGTTGTAAATCAGAAAAAACGGTTATTATTATACGTGATCCATCATAGCTGTTCTTTTTTCTGTTCTCCGCCAACTCAGCGTTGTATTGCTTTAGCAATCTCAAAAACAAACTGGCAAAATTTGTATTTTGCGCCAAAGGCGCATTTTGCGCCTCCCTAAGCAGCATATCCACGGTTCTGTTTATATTTATTTGATTAACATCTTTCATTGATTCCATTTCGGGGTATATTTTGAGTGCATCATCACCTATGTCCCATATTGCGAAGGAATCGAGAGTTCCACCATTCCCCTTACGATATTTATGCAGAGTTATTAACAGATACGATAATTGAGCTATGGCTAAATCTCTTAACGTCGGATTTGTCCTTCCAGCATACCTTGTTGCCAGTTCATCATTAATATGTTTAATGATATCATTATAACTATAAAGAAGCGAAGGTGACTGTATCCTTCCTTGCACCGATCCACTCCTGTCAATGATAAAAAGATACAAATTCCTTTTTTGCTCGTTAATCTCATCTGAATATAATAAATCATCAAATTTTGACTCAGCATGATCATTGCTCAAGTAACGATATGGGGACAATAAGGTTTCAGATCCGTTCTGCACAATTATATCAGAGTAAATGGTACAACATAAGCCATACAAAGACAGTAATGCGCCCAAGAACAACAATGGTATTTTGTAACTGTAAAACAAGCGTTTCTTTGTCTTCGGGCAAAACAACACTGCCGGGGGATGATTCTTCATCTCACACTTGTGCCTGCAGGGTATTGATTTGTAGGGATGCAACCGATTTCTCCTCTCACCCGCCCGTTTGACGGAATGGCGTCTCCGGATAAACCGCGTTCCACTCTTATCCTTTGGAGCTTTCACCCAAGCATCGGCGCATGCACCCCGCCGTACCCGCTACGCGGTTTTCCATCGGTGGCCGGAAGCGGAGATTCCCTCCAGGCTACCTTGTTTCATCAACATCCGCGCAACACCGGAAACCGATGAACGGCGCCGGGCTTCCCCCCTGTCGCTCGACCGGTCGAAGCTGTTTTGTCTCCTCCGTCATCTCATCTTTCCAGGATGCCCCTATGTAGTGCGGAGTGCCGCCTGGCGACGCGATCCACTCGCTGACGTTGCCGAGGAGGTTGTAGACGCCGATTTCACTCCTATCCAGGGTATAATCCCGGTCTTGCGGAACGTCTCCTTCGGATTTACCGGACGTTTGTCCGACTACCGCTCGGGAAAAATCGAGCTTCGTTCCCACTGCCGCCCGCCATTCTTCTTCCGTGCAGAGGCGCTTGCCCACCTTCCCGGCATATTCTTCGGCCTCGGCATAGGAAACGTTGACGACGGGATGCCGTTCTCCGAAACCTTTGGGGACTGGGGGCCGTCTGCCCATGATCGCGCTGAATTCTTCGACGGTAACCTCGGATACATCCATCCACACGTTTCGTCCTTGCAGCGTGCGGACGGGCACCATCCGGGATGTGTCCAATGCGGCGAGTTCCCTTTTTGGGGAACCGGGCAGCGAAATGAGGTAAATAATCCCTCCCGCAACAATCAACAAAAACACGAGAGCAATGACCGTTGGATTCAAAATCCTGGATATTTTCATTCCGGACGCTCGGGTCTTCTTTGATGAAGGACTTTTGGCGTCGGGGATGGTGGCGGGTAGCGCTCCGACGGATGCCGCATTTAACGGCACCTTGGTGTAGGGGCAGAAAGCCATGGTTGCCGGATGAAATTTGTCTTTACACTTTGCCGGACAGCTGACCATGGCGACCCTGCCGGGCTCTCTCGAGGGAGAAATTTTCTTGGCGATTGTCATGGCAATACCTATTTACGCGGCGATGATTTTTCCACGGGAGCGCGGAAATTCAACCGGGGGGACGAAACCGAGATGAAACCGTCATTATTCACTGTAAGCTCCACAACCATCCATTCGAGATCGTTGTGAGACGCCGGAAGCCGAAACGTTCGCGGTTTGCAGTCGCCATTGACGTAAAGCCGGACGTTCGGATCGGCGGCATCCATGTTGGGGGGCAGAGGCAGTTTGGCGTGCTGGGCCTTTCGCCGGGAATAGTTGCTCACCAAATACACATAGCTCCCGCTAAATCCCTTCCTGACGGTGATGGTCTCAAAGCCGCCCGGTTTACGCATGTCGACATCGAGAGACGCTATGGGACGTCCCCCTTTATCCGATTTCATGGCGTACCAGCAAATATGACGTATGGTTTTCTCATCGGCCAGGTGGACGACGAGATGCCCGTCCAGATCCTCGGGGGCGTTATTCCACTCAAGTATGATTCTTGCCGCTTCGTCATCGTCCAGGGACGGTGAAAGCGTCAGGGTGACTTGCGTGGTTTCCGCGGCGCTCACCCGGACCGTTTGTTCGTCGGGGCAGTAGCCATCCGCCTGAAGATGAACCTTATGGACACCCGGGGGAACGTCCGAAAAGAGAACTACCCCGCTTCCCATCTGTTTCCGGTCGGCGCCCAGAATGACCAGTGAAGGAGCGGCCAGCACCCGGTTCGTTGTCGCGTCGGCTCCGCGGACTTCCACGCGGCCGAACTCCGGTCTAAGGTCTACGATCATCGTGCTTTCCGGTTGGACACTGGTGGGAAGCACGGTCACCGCACCTTCTCCCTTGGCGAATCCTTCTATCGTCCACCCCACCGTGTGAGACGACGCCGCAACCCTGCCCAGATCGAAAACAGCGCCCTTCTCCGAAACGCGAATGGATGCGGGGATTACTTTTCCGTCCAGGGTGAGGGTGCTCTGCCTAGGGGCGATATCGCTTTGAAAGACGTTATCCCGGAATAGAACGACCAAGCGACCGGGCTGTTCGACAAAAAAGCCGGCCCCAAGAGGTACCAGACCAACCAGGGCGACAAGAATCAGAAGCGCCGTCAAGCGCCAGTCTTTTTTTCGTAACGTCTGTGTCACGGCAGCGCCTCGCCGGTTCGCTTCCTGAACATCTCCTCCAGAGTAGTGCTGGAGATGAAAATGCCGTCCCCCGTGGTCGTCGATCCCCAGCTATTGTTCACGGCCACCCCGATCACCTTCCGGCTGGATACCAGAAAAACGGGGGCACCGCTGCTACCGGGCTTGATGTTCATGCCTTTGAAGCGAAAGCCCTGATTATTGTTATCATAGCGAGTAATAACGCCCTCTTCGGAGGGCGAGGGGGTATTTTGGCCTGAAGCCATGGCCGCAAGGGGATAGCCGATCGCCTGGACCTTCTCACCCGGCCTGCCCTCTTCCCGCTTCGCCAAGGGGAGGGCGGGCAGGTTGGTGTCGGCCGTTTTCAGTATGGCCAGGTCCTCGGAACTCTTCGGGTTTCCCATTGTTTTCACTGTGCCCTTGAGATGATTGCCCCGGTAATCGATCAGTTCGAAGCTGCCGCATCCGTCGACCAGGAGAGCGTTGGTGGCGATGTACCCCGGTTTGATTACAAAACCGGTCCCATACCCGACCTTGTTGCCTCTGCACTTGGAAGACGCCACCTGCACGATGGATTCGCGCGTGGATTCCAGAAGAGAGGAGACGGCGGCAGGCGGATTGGAGCGGGGTACTCCTTGCGTTGAGGAGGCATGCCTCATGGGAGGACTCTCGGGCTCCGCGGCTCCCAGCAGAAAACCGGTCCAGCTCGCATCGATGACCACGAATGCGAAGCCGACGAACCCCACAAGAAAAATGAACACAATCAGAAGCTTTATGCTCAAAGGCACTTCGCGGTGTATTGCCATGTCGGATTCTCCTTCTACCGAACTTCACGGCGACTCTCCGAAAGGGGGTGGCCCCATCCTTTTCTCCCCCTCTCAACAGGGGTGGAGGGATAAGGGGAAGAGTTTTCCCTGCAGGCGGTTAAATGTGAAGCACCGTCTGACAATTGGCACATTTTGCGGCCTTGGGTACGCGTTGGTTGCATCTCGGACACGTTACGGTTTCTTCGTTCCACCCCGTTTTTCCAAAGAAGGATTCCCTCCCGGCGGAAGCGGACCACGCGTCCTCCGACTGCCCGCCATGATCAGATCTCCATCCGGATGACGCGTTTTCCGACTGCCGTCCGTAATCAGATCCCCATCTGGATGACGCGTCTTCCTGACCGACGAAGGAGCCGGCGCCCCCCGGAGCCGGACCGCTGCCTGCCGAGGTCTGCTCCGGACCCCGCGTGCTCCAGCCGTAGTCGGCACCCCATCCCGGGTTCTGGTCGCCCGGGGTTCCGCCATCTCCGGCGCCCGAAAAGTCTTGAGAGGATGGCCCGCTGTTTTCCGTGCCCATCGAACCGAAAGCAAAACCATCTTCCGTTGCTCCCGGGTCGGGCCCTTGCGTGGGATCCTGAGACGCTGCTTGCCGCGGTCCCTGTGCCGCGCCCTGCTGGGGTTCTTCCCGGTGTGGGCCGGATTGCGGGAGCTGCCCCCCCGATTGCCTGGAGAGCCACCGTTTGAATCCCTCGAGGTCTAGGACCAACGCCTTCCTTGAAACCATCTGCTCTCCGCCGATCGCACTCTCCGTCCGTTCTGTCCAGGTCCCTTCCACACGGCAATATGGACGCAGGATTTCCACGTACTCATCCGGTGACAACTCTTTCCTGCCTCCCGTCAACTTCGCCCGCGCTTCGCTCAAGGCGTTGTCCAGGCGGGCGTCCGCGCACCTTTTGGCGATACGTTTCAACTCCTGAGCGATTGCCGCATACTGCGGAGAATATTTGGCAAGCGCCAAGCCGTCCAATTCGTTGATGTTTTCGGGAACGTAAATGGTCTTCTGATAGAATTCGAGGAGCAGTATGTAGACAATCAACAGACCCGAGGACTGCAGACGATCCACCACATACTCTATCTTGCGGTTCATCTTCAGATAGACGGCACCATCGGGCGGACTCTGGTCCCGCTGGTAGAGAAAGTCGATTGCTTCGTTCTCACCAAGACCCAGATCAACAATCAAGGGCCTCCATGCGACGGAGTCGTCCTCGTAGCTGAAAAGAATGCCGTCCCGACGCTCGGTGGTCCGCATGACGTCGAGGAGTCGGCCCAGAACGAAAGAGCGCACCGCGTACCTGTAGCGCTCCTGCTGCTCCCTGGTTTTGGGAATGATATCGTTGAAAAGGAAGCGGTTTTTATGCGTGTGCAGGACCTCCTTATTATTCGGGTCCATTTTCTGGGGATCGGTGAAGTAGGTTCTGTACCACTCGCGCAAGCCGTTTACCGCATTTACGGAACGGGGGTAAAATGCCGGCACCCCGCTCAGTTCGTTGAAAAACACGATGGCGCCTTTGTTGTCGGCGCCAAGACTCACCGTTGTCCACCGATCTCCCGCGGGAACCACCTTGCGAAGGATGGCCTCGAGCTGGCTCGCGTATGGATCGGTGGTGTCCAGACCGATGTAGTAGGGGCTCTGATTGGCCGACGGTCTTGCATACACAACGTGCCCGAGGTCCGTCGGCGGGTGCAGTTGGGCCTTGGCCTGATTAAAGGCCTGGGTGACGATCTGCTCGCGCGTCCGGTCTTCCATGCGGTTCTGAAAGAGGGCGCGTAGAGCGGACGGCTGTTCCGGTCGTTCCTTCAGAAGGTGTTTGCACCGGTTCATGATCCGGTTCTCGATCTCCCCCGAAGTCGAAACCCGGATCATGCTCAAGGCCGCCGTCACGCTGTCGGACTCGAACACGTGTGCCAGAATGTCGTTGGAAAATTCGGTCAGACGGGAGGTGAAGTTGGGCCGCTCGGCGTCTCCTCCCACCCAGATGTTGTACCAGTATTCAATATCGCCGGGGGCGAGCAGGTTTTTATAAATGCTGTATGGCTGCTCCCGTTTGAAATAATCGTGGAGCCTTCCCAGACGGTCCTTGAACTCATCCAGGAACTGGAGGAGCTTCCTATGCTCCGCAATCAGACCGGAGCCGTTCACGTTGTCCTTGCCGAGGAAGTCGTCGATGGCCTCACATATCGTTTTGCCCCAACGGGCCTTGAGACGATGCAGACGGGAATAGAGCCAGTTGTCGATAAGCCCTCTGTCCTCGCCGTTATCCCCGCAGAGGAGCAAGAGGTCTCTCTTGACGTTGTCTCCCCTGAACAGAAAACTCCACTCATGCTCATGAAGCTCCTGGGCCACCACATCGAGTTCGCTTTTGTAGTATGTGGTCGAGTCGGTCCAGTTTTTCAGCTCATTTTCGAAATGCGAGACATACCAGATGTTCTCCAGTTCACTGTTGATGGCCTTTTTCAATTCCCGCAACAGGGCCAGAACGTAGGCTATGCCGTATCGGGGGGCGTTGGCCAGCCGATCGCATTCCTCCCGGATGGCTTTTTTCAGTTGCTTCAGGTATTCCTCGGCGTTGGAGGCAATATGGCGGGAAACTTGCCCCCACTCTTCGTCCCGATCGCTGTCTTCCCTGCCGAACCAACTCTCGACGTCCAACATGAAACGTTGCAGCCGTTCGGATTTTCTTTTCATGGGGGCGGCCCTCAGCTCTCCCATGAGGGTCTGGATCTTTGTCCGGAAGTACTGCTCGTAGGTGATGCCGGCGCCTTTGTTCTGCCAGAGAAGCTCTTCTTCCAATTGTTTGGCGGTAAAACGGTTGCCGTCCCGCAGGTCGATGTCGCCCTGGGCAAAACGGATGTCTTCCCGGTAGAGGAAGCGCGTGTACAGATCCTCCAGCAGTCCCTGGAATGCCTGCTGTTGCCACAGATCGATGATCTCGCGTCCCAACCGGCAGGCGCATGCGCCCAGGATTTTGTCCACGGGCAGCAGAATGGCGGAGAGCCCGAAGGAACTGAACCGCAGGGTGTAAGCGTCTCCCAGCATATTGGCATGAGTGGCGCCGCCAATGCCTTCGAACCCCTCCCAGAAATGGTCGATATAGGCGTTCTGGGTGAATTGGATCAGATTCACGCGGACCGATCGTTTCTTGTCCGAAAAGCTCCCCAGGGAAAACTCATGGTACAGAGATTCCGCGATCATCTGGTAGAGGTCGTTGGGCAGGGCCATCACTCCGGCCCCGTTTTCACTGTCGATCAGGTAGGTGGTGTCATAGGGCGGGGGAGCCAGGCTCCTTTTCTCCGTCTGGCCCCACTGGCAGAGGAAGGAATTGCCGAAGGAGTAGTGGTTCAACTCCATCAGGGCCGCATACCCATTGGCCTTCATCCGGTTTTCTCCGGTCAGGCCGCTGAACACGGAGGGGAGCAGGAAGACTCCGGATCGGCTGAAACTGTCCATGGTTTGTTTGAGTAAAAATCCCACATCCAGGAATATCCCGCTGCCCGTGCCGCCGGCGAGGGAGCCGACCACATAAATGTCCCTTATGCGCGGGTCGACGGCGAAGCCATGATCTTGAGCCCTTTCGATTACGTTGGCCTGCATGAGTTCGCCCGCTATGCGCTGGATATGGTCCTTGATCTCGCCCGCTTTCAGATAGAATGCCAGCCGGCTGGCCATGCGAATCTGGCCGGCCCCCTTGCCGAGGTCGCCCAGATTCGCCATGCGGCCCTTGACCTGGAACCAGTCCCGGATATGTTCGTACCGGTCGATGTTGTCCATTATCTGGCCGGTTCCCCCCAGGATGTGCAAATCCACGAGTTCGTTCCGGGAGAAGGCGATTCGTTCGTACAGAGGATCGTCCAGGGCCTTGATGTCGTATTGTTCCTTCGCTTCCTGGGTCTGATCCGTATCCATGTGGAGAAAACGTATGAACGGGAGGTGGTCCAGGGCCCCGTAGTGTTCCACGAGAAGCCGCCGTAGCCTCAGGAGCACATCCTTCCCCGTGCCTCCGAGTCCCAGGATGAGCGTCGGTCCCACTCCGCGAGTAATATCGCCGACCTGTTCATTTGTTCGCACTTTGGTGAGAGCCATATCGCTTTACTCCTCTTGAGGGATGAGGTTTTTTCGCTCGCCTGCGGTGTACGATCCTTATCCCGGTCGCGCATGCGTGCGGCAGACCCGGGTATCGCCGTCATTTCGTGCCGCCATTCCCCTCTCTCCAGCGCGTGCTCCACGATGATCCTTTCAAACCCTGCTCCCGCGCAGCATGATAACGGCGAAGGTGATTATCCACAGCGACCCCAGGAACACGAACACCCATTTGATCCAAAAATAGTGAAACCCGACATCGAAGATGATGAAACCGCCAAGGGAAAGCCAAGCGAGCACGTACAGCAGAAGCATGGACAAAACCACCTGGCGGCAATAGGAAGGATGGTAGTAACGAACCAGCAGGCCGTACACGGGCTTGTAAAAAATGAAAATGATGGTGACGAGCCCCAGAACGAACAGACTGCCCCGCAGGATGATGCCGGTGGCGTCCGAACCACTCCTCTGCGCAGCCAATGTCGCGCCGGGTGCGAGGATGGCGTAGGCAGCAATCGACGACAACCAAAATGAAACCTTCTTGAAAGTACCCTGAAAAGCCATTTCGCATTCCTCCTCGTCGGTATGGCCGTGCATGTGAGTGGAACCCGTTTTTTTCCTCATTCCCCGCTTTCAGCGGGGGCTCGGGGGACCTTGTTTCGGGGGGGGCGGGGAGCCCGGACGCCTTCCTCCGGACACAGGACCGGGGCCGGAACCGGTTTTTGGTCCGGATATCGATGTTGCTCGTCGAGCCTTGCCGCCTTGCAGACCCTCAAACTTGAGCGTCAGGACTCTTCGATCCTCTCCGGACGACTGCAGGGTGGCCCGCCAGGACGCGGGATCCCCCTGTTCTTCCACCTGAAGACCGGCCGCTCTGTGCGGAAGGAAGACAAAATCCCTGGACAAACGCCGCCGGAGATGTCCCAGGAGGAGTCCTTCATGGCGTACATCATGGTTTCCCAACGGCCGAAGGGGAACCACCGTCGCCTCCCCCGCCTTGGTAACGCGATAATTGGATTTTCTGAGCAGAAGCCACAACACGAGCCCTATCACCCCCAGGGCGACGAGAAGCAGCGCCAGCAGCAGCCAGCCGATCGCGGCCGGAGGAGACACGGAAAGGCTGATGTGTCTCGTTACCTTCTGATCATCCAAAGTAGTTATCCCGCTATTGATCCCGAAGACAGCCAACGCGCGGGACATGCCGTAAACCTCGTCCAACCGTTGGGGCTCGAAGTTCAGTTTCAGGTTGCTGAACAGAATGTGAATATCGGATTCATATTTGATGGGGTCCCCTGCGAGCGCCCACCTGATCTTGGAGAGCAACCCCATTCCCTTCAGGCGGATCGCCTCCCGCCCCGAGAGGCTGCCGGTGATTGTCACCGAGCCTTCCGGGACCAGTACCGGAAGGTTTCCTTTGGATTCCGTCAGCAAATCGGAGGGTAAAGGGGCGACCCCATAGGCCGACACCGCTTCTTCCGTCGGCCGAAGCTCGTCGGCGAACACCTCATATGCCCCCGAAACCACCGTATGCTGCGTGAGGTTGCTGGCAACGGTCGCGGAGTGATCGATCTCCAGCCGGTGGCCTTCACTACTGAAATAGTCGTTTTGGTTCATCAGTCGAACGGTGAAAACAGGGGAAAACTCCAGGGGGCTGACGTTGAGATCGCGAAGCTTGAGGTGCTTTCCTCCTGGAAAGACATCCGTCATGTCGAAAAAACGGGAATCAAGGGATTCGAGGACTGCACTTTCCGGTTTATCCGGCGACACCAGCAGACCGTATACGGCAAGGGCCCCTTTCCTGCCGTCCATTTCGTACGGATACGAATAAACATGCACGGACCGGTAGCGGGGGTCGTCCCGAAGATGAAAAAAGAATCCGTTCAAATCATTGACATCCGGAGAGTCGTGCCCATATCCATTGGGGGCCTCTTCCACGATATTATCCGTTATCAGCCAGATGATCCCGTCCCATCCGCTCAGTATCTCTTTCACGGCTTCCAGCAGATAGGTATGTTGCCCGGCTTCCGGATTTTGGTGGACATTGGCGATAGGCCGGAAGAACTCCAGCCCCTTTTCGATGCCGGACCTGGTCGTAGCCAGCTTGCCCAGCTCACCGGGAGAATCGGAACGGTAGAGCGTATCGATTCGGACGTTGGGATGCCTCCCCACGTTATAGAAAGCATCGAGTTCTACCGTACGGGCGCCGAACCTTTCCCCCTGCGACGCCAAAAGGCGCAGCAGCCATTCCACGAATTCGGCATGCTCGTGAAAATAGGGGGGCCTGGGATTGGCGGGTGCCCCAAGGGTATACCCGGGATACATGCTTCTGGACGCGTCGTAGAGGACAACAGCCCGCGAAACATTGTAATCGAGCCGGGCATTCGACGTTGAGCACCAAAGAAGAACGATTAGTCCGACCGAGATTGTCTTGAAGACACGAAGGCTCACCTTCTCCCCCCCTGGACCGGCCATGACGGAAAGCCGTGCGGTTTACGATCCTCGTCCGAATATTGGGACATGCCCTGAAGACCCCTTATCTTCCCGCTTCATTTTGCAGCAGACAGCCCCCCCACGGCGGGGAAACAATCGGGCCGTCACTGAGTGCTCTTGACAGAAAACCTGGCGAAGGTAACGGCGCCTTTTTCATCTCCAATGACCAGCAGGTCGCCATAGGGCGCTAGAACCGTGATGCCGCCGCTCGCCCCCGGAACCCGCCACATCATGGATCGTGTCATAGTGGACATATCCAGCATCCACACGTCTCCGCCCCCGAGGCCCATTACGGCGACGACGTCTCCCAGAATGAACGGTTGGCTCACGACGTTGTGTCCGGGAGGCAGCGCCTTGATCAGGTTCCTGGTCGGCATCACGATGTCGCTGGGCGTCACCGCCAAGACGTTTCCGTTGGCGGATAACGAAAACCTCCGGGCATTCTGTACAATCATTTCATCGAATTTGGCGCTTTCCGCATCGATGCGGCAGAGGGATTGTCCCCGCTTGAAAATAGCGAATATCTTGCCGCTACGGGCAGCGATGGGATGGACCGGATCCACGGGGGAAGGGGGGTTATCGACGCGCCGCCATCGCAAAACGGCTTCTTTTCCGTGATGCGCCACTATCCCGCAATAGACATCCTTCGTATCCGCCGCCAGAAACAAAACTTCCTTGCCGTCGGATGTCCCTGCCGCGGAACTCGGCATATAGCCGTTGTGAAGCACGACCGCCTTCGGGGGCTCCTTTCCGGAGACTCCGTCGAGCCTGACCATCGAGCCGGTTTTGTACTGGGGGTCGTGGGCCAGGGTCACGTATAAACTGTCATCCACCGCCAGGATAGAGCAAACGGGCACGCTCTTGCCAAAATTGAAAGCCCACCGTCTGGCCATACCCGAAACGGCAGCGTCTGATAGAGTGAACGCAAAAAGACGGTGGCCGGCCGCCACGTAATAAGATCCCCTGTGGATGGTGGGTTCGGTACTGACGGGCGCACCCAATTCGAAGAGCCAGGGGGACGACTTGAGTTCCACGCCTTCCGCCAGGGGCAACACGGCGAGAGAGCCGGTTACCGAGAGCGCGAAAAGATGCGCATCATGGGTGAGGAGGCTGGAGCAGGGCCCGTTGATGAGGAATCTGTTCAGTCTCTGCAACGGGTTCACGTCATCCAATTGGGACAAGGTCCATCCGAGCTTGAATCTGCTCGTTCCGAGCCGGCCCGGTGAGCCCTTGAACGTGAGCCAATCCTTCTCGCGGGAAAGCAGCAACCTTCCGCAAACGTGACAATATGAAGCAAATAGTCGAACTCTGGCGCCACAGGCGCCACACGATTTGGATGGTCGTCCGCATTGAGAGCAGTCGCCGGGACCTTTCAATTCACCATAGCAGTCGAGATAGGGGCATATGGGCATCTTCATGAACTTTCGGCAAAAGGCACAATGTCCGTTCCGTCCTTCGGACAGAACGTATACTCACGGGAAAACAGGCTGCCGCATCGAGGGCATTGCCCTATCATGTCATCCGGCGTCGATACTGCATCCTCAAGGGATGCCTTACAGAACCAGCAAATTTGGAAGTGATATTCGTTCACCGCCTTGCAAACGGAGCACATTCGCCTCAAGAAATGGACAACCCTCCCCTTGACGGAAATACGGCGACTCTCCGGGGGCAGTTCCGTGGTTACGACAATTGTTGCGGTGTGGACACTCCCCTCCGGAATCACTTCCGGGCCATCTCCGGGAAGCCTCAGGACGATCGAGAAGCGTTCCTCCGCACCCGCCGAAATCACCGGTTTCCCCATGGAGGCGAAGGAAACGTTCGCATCCGGCGAGGAAACTCGGACCCGCAATTCGGCATCTCCGATGTTTTTCAACGTCACGTCTATCGAAACCTTTCCTCCGGCGGGAGCCGATCCGAAATCGATCTCCTTTGGCACCTCCAACCTCGGACGACTCCTTCCGAAAGAGACCGGCACATCACGCTCAAGCTCCAAGGCGGGGACAATGACCTTTAAACCGGGTCCGTTGTGACTTCGCGGCTCGTACGGGGCTTTGGCGGCGTTGTTCACCCGAATGACGAAATGCCCTTTTCCGGTTTCGTCCACGGAAATAACCGGGGTCAATTCTTCGGCGACCTCCACACGGACCGGCAGATTGGAGGGAGTGCCAACCGTCAGCTTTCTTTTCGATTCCTCCCCCGGAGGAATCAGTCCGAAATCCAGTCCGGCCGGCTTCACGTCAACGTCTTCCACCAGGAGAAGCACCGAGGCGGCGGTTTCAAGCTGTCCATGAAGACCGTTGTCCGTCGCCAATCCGATCATGTGCTCGCCGAGGTCAAGGTCCTCCGATTGCACGGTAACCGGGGCCTGAATAATGGCGGGCACGGAGCCTTCGGCGGCGGGAAGATCGATTTCCGTTCCTTTGAGTACCCGTTCCCCCGCCACGGGAAAGACCGTGATACGGCCTCTTTCGTTTCCCAAATGAGTGACCGTAATCGGGAGGTCGCTTCGGCGGCCCCGAATCGCCGCCACCCGTTCCTTTTGCGGCTGAAGCGTGAAAAGTGGTCCCGAGGAATAGACGTCCGCCACGAGACGGACCGCTACCACCGCTGCACCGTCCCGCGTCCCCTCGACAACAAGACGCAAGAGAGCGTAACGGCGGCCCATGGGCACGAGGACGGGTTTCACCACCACATCCACGCTTCCGCCCGGAGGGATATCCGGTGCGGCATTACCGTCATGCCCCGCGAGAAGCAGATCAAAGCCCCCACCCTCGATGGAGGCGGAAAGGGCACATGACCGTCCCCCCACATTCTCGACGGTACATTGGAAGAAAAACGGCTTGCCGAGTTCCCCCTCCGCGTCCATGAGGTTCCTTGCTTCAATACGACCGAAATCGAACTCCGCGGGGCAGGGACGGCCCTCGCAATGGAAGCGCGGAGATGGGCCTATCAGGGCCGAAACAGCCCTGATCCGGAGCGGAACTTCCAACGTTTTTTCTCTGCGCCGGACGTGTAATAAAATTTCACCTTCAACGACAATGTCCGGAGCGCCCGGGCCATGGATTCCCACGTGCAGCTCGGTCGCCTCCCCTGTTTCGAGTTGCACGTTCTCCCCGGGTAACCGGGCGGTTATCCCGGCGACGGCATGTTCCACGGATAATGTGGCGGCATCCAGGCCTATGTTCTCCACCTGAATAACCGCAGTGGTGAGGCCCTCGGTTTCCACCTCCCCAACTTCCAGGATAAACCCCGACCCCGATCCCTCCTCCCGAACTCCATCGCCGCGCAGGGCCAGACAAACAGCGCTGAGCGGAGCGAGCACAAAGAAATGCCCCCCCGCCGGCTCGGCGCTGAAAAACCCCAGAATGTCATGGAAGCCTTCCACGTCGAGCATCGGTTCCTGCCGTAGCGGTGAAGTCTGGCGTCTGGTCATTTTCCGGTGTTCCCATCAGATACGGTTAACGATGACTTCCGCCTGCCGCTTTAGTACCCAATCTCCTTCGGACTTCTCCAACCCATTTCGGATAACGCCGGCAATGGTTCCGTTCGGCATGGACATGTCGCTCGACGTCGAGCGCGCCATGTGCAAACGATCATCAAACTGGGTACGACCGAGGAGTATCTTCAATACCCTGAGTTTAGCCGATGAAAGCACTGTATCCACGAGGGAACGGGCGTCCTCCATCGGCTTGGATACAGTCCCCTCGCGGCGTTGGGCCAATTGGTATTCCCTGTAGAACGCATCGGCAAGACGGGGGAAATGATCCGCGGTCCAGCCCGGAATATCCAGGCGAAGTACTTCTCGCGCATGGTCGGAAAACCGCAAAGTACCCAGGAATAGATTCGCTTTTTTCAATTCATCGAGAAATCCCAGGCTTTGGCTTTCCGGCGACCGGGACCTTAGTTCACGGATCTTCCGGAGATGTCCGCAGGCCTTCCAATACCGGAACAACGGCTCGGCGACCTCATCCGCCAGAGGCCCCAAGCGTTCCATATCCTTCAACGAGACCGCCAGTTTCCGAACCGCCTCGATAAGCTCCAAATGCGGGTGATGGTCGATGACTGCATCGGATATGTGCTTGTACATGTCCCCTTCGTCGTACAGGCCCACCCAATTGTCCTCGAGAAGTCGCCTCTCGGAGTCGACCACGACCCGCAACACCTCCGCCGCGGTCGGCGCGGGAACGAGGGGTGCGGCGGAACCCGCCACCTGTTCCACGATCCCGGTCAGCATGCGCCTGATGTTCTCATCGGGAGCCTCGAGTACCTCGATCACGCTTTCACGCATAGCACCCGAACCCTTTAAATACTGGCCGGCATTTGAAACGGCATCAAATGGCCCGAATGAGGGGCTACCGATCACCTTCTCGAGTTGCTCGGTTCTTCGACACAAATCGTCAACTATGCCTTTTATTTCAATTATTCCTACTCGCAAATAGTCAATTGTTTTTTTATGATTATTTATTCTCTCAAGCATATTAGTACTATCATTTTGATCTGTAATTTGTAGTCTATTTTTATCTGCAGCCATAATGTTTTCCACTCCATCTAGTCTGGAATCGTATCTTTTCATTCTGAGGAAGTTCTTGTAGGTAATAAATGCAACTCCAACTACCATAATAAACAGCAGAATGGATGGAATAAATAATATATAAGAACTTTTCCTGTTTATGTTTTTTTCATTTAAATTATCCTGTAATTCTTTTATGATTTTATCAGTTTTTTTTATTCTTTCATCGCCTTCTATCATTTTATTGTATAATTCCTGATCATTTTGATAATTATCAACTATAGATGTATTAACTTCTTTAGATTTTTCTTTGCTTCGTTCAATTGTGCTGATGCTTTTTTCATTTTCCTTTTGGGTTTGTTCAAAATGAGTTCCCTGCGTTGTTGGTTGTTTATCGTTCTTAGCGGGAATAGCATTTTTATCCGGTTTTCCTGCGTGCGACAGAGAGATTCCAATCGCCATTATCAGTCCGATCACCAACAGCAACAGGACGAAAGCGTGCATCTGTCTCCTCATTATTTGCTCCTTGCCGTGGCTGTGTCGTCCCCGTCCCCGATCATTTTGTCTTCCCGCGCAATCCCTGAAGTGAAAACAAGTTCGGATTTGACAAAGCGCAAAGGTACTTCCTCTGCCATTTGCTCCAGATCTACCCGCATTGTTCCCCGCACACGAGCGGACCTGCCGCCCCTCTTGAGCAGGAGAGTAACGGCCAATTCGGCCTCGAAAGCCATACCCTCCAGGGCGAGTTCCTGGGTCAGAATCCCGACACTCACGCGGTCCCGACGAGCATCCCCCACGCCTTGAACCACGTGGACGCCCAGGACCCCCCTGTCCAGCCCCTCGGGGATCGACACCAGCCCCAAACGTCTGAACTCCCGTTGCCGACCATTCAGAGATCCCAGCACGTCCGCGGGCAGCACCCGATGAACTTGCCCTCCCACCTCGATGAAAACGGTATCGGCTCTATGCAATTCCACGGTTCGACCGGATTTCGCGCTCAGCCATCCCGTCATGGCCGCGACACCGCGGGACGGACGCTCCACGGCCAGCGAATTGTCAAAAGGCTCTCCGGCTCCGAGTACACCCCTGGCGATTCGTTCGCCCCCGGGGACCATGAAGCACAATCCGGACATCACGAGCCCCGCTTCCGGCCACCCTAGGTGTTCCGCTGCCTGAACCAAACGGACCTTCAGACTTTCACGGAACTTTTCCCCGCCGCCGCCTCGGAGATACGCCGCCATGTCGTTCCACGACAGACCGGGTGACGGAGGGGCGGATCCCACCCCGAAGATCGCTTTGCGAAGAGCGCGCGGACTCCAAGCGGGCTCTTCCATCCGAAGGAGGTCCAGGAGGTTCGGCCAACCATTCCCCTCCAGTTCCTGCGAATGCGTCAGTGTCAGAGCGGCGGAGGTCGTTGTCAGGCGACCTTTGGCACGGCGCAGCGTCAGTCCTTCCTCGTCCGAGTCCACGCTGATCGACTCCTCGGCACCCACCACAAAGGCCGCATAGAGACCGAGGGCGAACGAGCGAGGAAGAAGCCGTGGACGCCTCACCCCCAGGCACCGCAACGCGGAGAGAAGACACAGCATCCCCATCCGCCCGAGGAATGCCGGCGTAACCACCACGGCGGAACGTTTCTCCGGGTCGGTCCCGAGCCTCCTGAGCGCGATGACGAGAGGGTTCAAGAGGAACTTCAGGAGCTTGATCCCGGCCAGACGCACCATGAGCGTTTGCCCGGAGGCGGCGTAAGGCTCGGAAAGAACACGCAAGGGGTCCTTGAGCGTGACCACCCTTTCCGGCTGCTCCCCGCCATCCAGATACCAACCCAGTTCGCGGCCGGAATCTTCACCCTCAGCGGGGACTTCCGCGAGACGGGCCAGGAATTCCTCATCGGGGCACTCATAGCGATCCCTATCGAGCAATATCTCCGCCCACAGATAGGGATTCCGGATACCCGCGAACTCCACGGGAGCCGTGATGAAACAACCCGTGGGAGTCGCAACTCCCGCAAGCCAGAGGCGCGAAGAGCAATCGATGATGATTGTTTCGTTCATTCCCTAGGACATCCGGCTTTATCGGCGGCTAGCCGATCCAACGCTCATCCTCTTCAAGACGCTGGGGCTGAAGAGGCACAAGGCTGTCATTGGCGTAAACTTCAAGAATTCTGTTGGCATCCACCACGAACCGCACGTCGCACCCCAAAGAACCGTCTTCCCGCCGCGTGTCCATGACCACCTGTCCCAGCGGCTTGACCTCGGGATTGTTCCTTATGCTCTTGTTCTTGCCCGAGTTCTGGTAGAAACGAATCTGCAGGGTAGGCCCGTCCGTGTCATAATGGCGTTCCTTGGATGCCGGGCATTCCGTGCCGAGAGGAATGATCTCGTCGAATTGAGGCGCCAGAACGAATCCGGTATGCCGGAGGACGCCATAGGAGTGAGGAAGCCGATGTCCCGCATCCATCAGACGTATCCGCGTATCCGTCAATGCGACGCGCATGGCTCCGTAAAAAGCCGCCCCCTTGGCCACGCAGACCTTCAGATTGTCCGGGTCCAAGATAAAGCGTTCCGGCTGCAGCATCGGAAATATGCTTTTGATGGTTTCTTGAATGAGGGGCATGTAGCTCGTGCGCCCCGTATGCACCACATAGTCCACACGGTCGACCTGGATGCCCGCCAGTTCCATGGCCCCCTTTACCAGGTTCCGACACTCCGTCAGCAACCCACCGACGAAATCCTTCATATCTCCCTCTTTCAGCAGACTCTCGAAAGGCTCGTCTTCGCTGATGTACGAGCGGCCGCGAATACAGCCTATGGAAAGATGGTCGACGAAAAACTTGGATTCCGTTTCGGAGGAGAGCCTGATTTTTACCCCTTCGGCGGCGTCCTTCCAGGCATAACGGGCACGGAAAACACTGGCCTTGGCTTCCGCATCCCATTGTTCCTGGTCGGCCAAGGTCTCGATGTGCTTATAGTTGCTCCGAATGAGTTCCTTATCGAGTTGGGGATGTCGTTCGCCGCAGCGTTCAACCATCTCCCGCATGATCGCAAGATCGATACTGTCGCCACCGACGCGATTGTTTCCTTTGCTCGCCAGTACGCGAACGTGGAGATCATGGTCTTCCTTCCTGATGCTCACCACCGAAACATCCAGGGTGCCGCCGCCGTGGTCATAGATCAGAAATACCCCCTCTCCCTTTTCCTCGATCACTTTCAAAGCATCCCCCGATTCGCTGAGGGACGCCAGGAAGTGAATGGCCGCGGCGGACGGCTCGTCGATGATGACGCCCGCCGCCGTACCTGTTCCGGCTTCGGTCTTTGCCTTGGCTTCCGCCCGGGTCCGTTCCTCCTCCGTGTCGAGGTTGGCCATGCGGCACGCTTCCAATACCCCGCGTATCTGAAGGTCGTAAAAATTCGCAGGCACGGTCACCATAGCCTTGGTCACGGGCGCATAGTTGAGCAGTTGACCTCTTAGAGCGGTATTTCTCTTGTAGATCTCATATTCCGCAAGATCGGCAAGACTGCGAATGATGCGCGCGGCCAGCGCCTCGGGGGTGAATTCCTTGCCCATTATGGTTCTATCGTTGCCGTAGCCCAGGACGCGCTTGATGGACCTGACGGTCTCATTGGGACGAGCCCCCGCCAGGCTTTTGGCCTCATGGCCGATCACGAAGTTGTCCCGCCCGTTGACCGTATCCCTCCGGGTCATGACGAGCACACTGGGAATAAGCGGGGACAATCCGCCGGTGGGATCGTTTACCTCAATGACGCGGGGAGTCATGGTCACCGTGTCGAGGAATGAAACGACCGAGGCGGTGGTGCCGAAATCAATGCCCACATATTCGGGGTGGGGCTTATCCGACGGCGTGACGATCCGGACACGCACGGGGATGTCCAAACGCACGTCTTCCGAATTGGTGAGTACGGAAACCGTTGATTCATGCCAGCCGGCCTCCAGTCCCTCGGTTCTGAGAAAAAGGTCGAAGGAAGCCTGGGATGGCGCGCGAAACCCTTGCCCTCCGTTCGGGATATCGGCTCCCAGGGTAAAGATGGTATCGGGCGAAACGACCTCGACCCACGACGGATCGGAGCTGGAAATGCCGACGACGGAAATATCCTCGGCCCCTACGTTCCGGAGGGAGATTCGAGCCGAGTGCCGGTGGCGGGACAGGCAAGGGTCCTTGAGGACCTCTTTGGGAGAGGCCTCCAAGCCCACACGCCGCACATAGGCTTCGATGAGGGTTTGCTCCTCGGGCAACCCTTCGGCAAGGACGCGCAACAATGCCGGCGCCGTGTTTTCCGACGCCTGAGCCGTGGCCTCAAAAATAATCTTTACCGGCAGGGATTTCCCGGGAAGGATCACAACCGGGACGGGTTCCTGCATCTCGATGGAAAGCCACGATCCGCCTTCCAACCGAACGGAGGAGATCGTTAAGGGTAGTTGTCCGGCATTGAAAAGCTTGACCTCACGGGTGGCTTGTGAACCCTGCACAAGAAAGGGAAAAAGGATTTTATTGGGTTCGGCCCGCAACTTCGGACCGGCCAGAATCTCCACCGCGATGGCCAAACTCATCCGCTCATTGTCCGCCACGACGATGTGAAAAACGGCATTCTCACGCACGAACCCGTCGGGAATGCTATCGAGATCCAGTTCCAGGTTTACTTGGCTCGTGCCCTGTGCCGGGATCTCGAGTTCGCTTGACGGCAAGACCCTCACCAGTTCGCAGCCGGAGGTCCGGGGATGAAAAACGACTTTTACCGCTTCCGCGGAATCGTTCCGGATGGTAAGCGGAAACACGTTCAGAACACCGCTTACGAGACGGAAACGACTCTCCGACACCGATAAAGGCAGATTCAGGACTCCACAGTAGCCACAGTAATTGTCGCCGTCCTTAAGAGTCCATTGTCCACACCGCTTGCACCTCCCCGTCATGTCGTATCCCGCATTCTTGAGCCGATCTCCCTCCCCCAACATCCACATCCCCCGATTTCGAAGAACCGCCCGACCCAACACTTTATGAGCCCCCCATGCGGCGTCTTACTCCCCCCTAATCCGCACCGATGATCGTGCGCCACCACGGCACGCCGTCGGACCTTGACTCCTCTCTTCCCCGCATTATGCTCTGCGTCATTTCCCCGTAGGCCGAATCGGACCACCGCTTCTCCGGCGGCACCCGATACGACGGCGCCAATCCGATGTCGGCATAGTTCCGCCACGACGGGGTCAGCAACGTCCCATTGGAGAGCAACAACGCCCCACCCCGGGACAGCTCGAACAATCTCTGGGAGACTCCCTTTCCAAAGGTCGGTTCACCTATGCCGATTCCCTTACGATTATCTATGATTGCACCAAGAAAAACCTCAGCGGCACTCGCTGTTATGTGGTCCTGCCATACATAAATGATGCGCGGGCGCAGGGACTTCCTGTGACTCCTGAACACCTTTTCTCCGGCTCGGTTCTGCTGGATGCATATGACTGCACCCTCTTCCAGGAACAACTCCGCCGTATCCACCGCTCCTTGCAGGTCCCCGCCCGGATTGCCGCGGATATCGACGATCAAACCCCTGGAGATATCCACATCCCGTAAAAAAGAGTACACCTCCCGGGGCGTATCCCCGGTGAACTTGAATATGCGCACCCCCGGCAAAGGTCCCGCGTTAATCATGGCTACGGAAGTAGGGCGGATGGTTTTCCTCCTCAGGTATATCTCTCTGGTTTTACCGCCGGGTGAATCCCGCACCCTGATGGTTGCCGTCTTTCCCAGGACTCCCCTCAGGAGATACCCGATATCCTCGATCCCGAGAAGGCGAGTATCATGCCCTTCCACGGCCAGCAGTTCCTGTCCATACGACACGCCTGCCTCCATCGCCGAACCGCCCGGTATGGGAATACATATGAAACGCTCTTCACGATCCCAAAATACGTCCATTCCGACACCACAGTACGGGCGGGATTTAACCGACTCCATGGACGCAAAAACCTCAGGCCTCAGATAGTCCCCGTAAGGATCCAGGGTACGAACAAACATCCGCAGGCCGGCGGCCAATTCATCGGAAGTCGGCGGCCCGTGCAGGTAATGAGCGGACACCAGCGCAAGCACTTCCTCCAACCGGCTCGTGATTGAGGATTCCGCTCCGATCAGCCCCTGCCGTTCGGAAATGACACGCTGCCCCCTTACGTCGCTCCCGTCCCGGTCCGATGCCAGCGCCGCACCGGTCGGCAACAAAGCCACGGCCGTAACCGCTACGATGATGAACGATAGCATCGCGGCGATGGTCGAATTGAGGATCGAGCCCCCGAGAGGATGGAGTATTCTTGTTCGAGCTGTCGCTGTTTGCGGCGCAAGAACTCGAGGCGTTTTTGGAGAACGGCTGTTTCCGGAGTCTCCCGCGCTTGCTTTTGACACTCCCCAACCTCCCGTTTCAAAGTCTTGATCCTGGCCTCCAACTCTTTTCGGCGAGCTTGCATCCTGGCCGAGGACATCTCCAACGATGCCACCTGCGAAGCCAGGCTATTCAAGTCCTGGTCGAGCCCCGACAATTTGGCGAGCAGGACATCCCGCTCTTTCTCCTTTTCCTCATTGTCGCGACGCAGCTTTTCCTTTTCCAGATCAAGTTGGGCTCTTTGCTGTGCCAGCGCGTCGAGTTCCGCCTGCCGCTCATCAATAAATTTCTGACTTTTCTCTTCTCTGAAGGTGAAGATGTCGGCCTTTCGGGGATCGTCAACGCTGGCGCACGCCACCAACATCATCTGGCAAATGAGGAGTAACAAGAGCCCATAACAATGTTTTCCCTGTTCGGACATCTCTTCCCCTCGACTCATCAACCGGAAACCAGCCTCTGGCAGCAAGAAGCGCTTTCCTCGATAGCCCTTTCCATCTCCTGGTTCTGCTTCTCAACCGTCGAAATCTGATTTTCAAGTTTCAGTATCTGTTCTTGCTTGCCGTATTTTTGCGTCACCGGAAGCGCTGAATCCTTCAGGTAGGCAAGTTCTTTCTGGTGGGCTTCAAGTCCTATTCGTGCATCGGCCAATTCTTTGTCATATTTGGCTTTGTTGGCCGCAAGGGTCTCGGCGGTGATTTTCCGATCGCGATAATCGTTGGCCAGAGCCGCCGTCTGCTTATCCAGCTCGTCTTTTCTCTTGACCAACTCCTCAAGCTCTTTGGTCTGCTCGTCAATGTAGCTCTGGTTTTGCACGGAAGCCTGCTCGATGGTATCCACCTTGTTGGAGGACTTCTCAATGTTGTCATAGACTCGAGAGGCATACGTATAGCCGGCGGTCGCACCCGCAGCTGCTCCCACCGACGCGCCGATGAGAGCACCCCTTTCGCCTGCTACTAGATAGCCTAAAACGCCTCCTATCACCGCGCCCACTCCGGCCCCCACCGCGGCTCCCTTTGTCTGTTCCTGTCCTCGTCGAGTGCTGGCGCATCCCAGGAAGAGGGAACACACGCACGTGACAATGAGAACAATCGCAATAATCCTGCCGACTCGATTCATGATCACCTCCGTATGTGTTTTTCCATCATGTCCAGTGAACTCGGGGCACCCACGGATGCCCCGAATAGAACGCCACATCACCGCGTATGAGTTGGTGCATCGCGGCAAACTTGAACTCTGCCTCCACTAGTCATGGTAGGCATGGATAAATATCAATAATGCAATATAACTAATTTCAGTTATGATAGGTATTATGCTGTTATATTGATGCAATTTTTTATGGATAAATATCAAATAATTTATATTAACTAACTTCATCAATAGTATATTTATGTAAACTTATGGCATTACGCCTATGGCTGAGGAGACGTCCACTGCTCTCTGGCTGGCCCTTTCAAGGGAATATCCCCACAGTGATTCAGTATGCTGATCCCAGAACTGGAACACCATAGGATACGGCTAATTCGCTGTTCGGCAAAAGAGTTACATGCCTGTGCCCCAAGAACTTGGTAAATTAAAAAATCATAAATTATAAGACAGAAAAACAAAACGTAGACATAAGTGAAAGGGCTATTTAGTTAATCAATTAGGTGGTATAAATTTTACCCACCGAATAGGCAATAAAGTGAATGATTCTCAGTATGAATGAAGATTCTGAAGGCCGTGCCACGGTCGACCCCATAATTGATGTCATGTCGTGAACTGAATGATTTGCATGAACTGTAGAGAAGATGCTTGAAGGGAGGAAACCGTCGAAAATGGTCATCCAGGACTCGATATCGCCACGGGTCGCCGTAAATTTTAAAAAACCCAAAGACTAAGTTAACCTATAGTCGGTATATATCCTACCTTATCCTTAAGCTTTAAATTAAACCTACTAAT
The DNA here is from genome assembly GCA_963826125.1 of uncultured delta proteobacterium. GTDB lineage: Bacteria > Desulfobacterota > Desulfarculia > JACQYL01 > CAWGVV01 > CAWGVV01. The sequence continues at coordinate 2,475,944 of CAWGVV010000002.1, forward strand.
TTATGTTCATAGAAATAACGATTAAACCCATGTAAAACCAGCGATTAGTATCACATAATCAGCTTTCTGAAACGATCAGAACAGGTCATCAATCGTTTCAGACGGAATAATGCTAGATGTACTGATCATTGATATGGCGATTTACTATTCCTTTGCAGAGCACACGTAACGATTTTCAGGGGGGCGAGGTGCGTGCAGTCTCTTAGAAGTCGATTTAACCGACTTGATCCATGCCACCGAAACGCATCTCCCTCAAGTTGTTCAGTTGCGACTGAAAAGAGAATACATTGTTAAGCCTCCTCTGTCCCAGTGCAGGACTTTTTTAGGGCGGTGTATGGTCTCGATTCGGCGGGACATCTCACCAGGCGCTTGCCGACAAGCGCTTATACATCCATCGTGCTGGGCGATGAGCTTGTCCAAAATGGACCATCGCTTTTACAGTTGCAGTAAAGTTGTCAAGGATTGCCCCTGGCAAATCGACAGATCGCCCGGCTTCGGACTCATTTTCGGCGTCTTGCGTGGTGTGACGGGGACCGCCGACCTTTTCAACCATGGCCATGGCGGCTTCCCTCTCCGCATTCCCGTTGTCAGGATGAGATGGGTGTCGCCTGCAACTCTCTTGCGGTTTTCCATTAACACATGGCCCGGTAACAGTGTTTGGCTCCATTGCTTTCCCCTTTAATGAGCCGGGCCCGAAGGACAGGTGTTGGAGGCATGCGTGTCGTTGTTGCCCATCTTTCTCTCCTGAGGTCCACCTTGGGATTCCATTCGTCGAAAAAGCACCATATAGAGGAAGAGGAAAGATTCTTCAGCACCTCGTCACCGCAGGAGGAAGGGGGGTCGGTTGTTTACCTACCTCGCTATCTCCGGCATAGCTGCATGAACGGCCACGTCTTAGGTAGGTCTGATTCTTCAGGCTGAATTTTATCTCCGTGCACACGGTGGACAAGTCCGGCGAAATTCCGGTTGGTGCATTATTTCTTACGTCTTTGACAAAAATTTCACTGTCTTCCACTTCCGTCAGCTCCTTTCTTAAACCGTATATCAGTAATCGGAGATGAACGGGAACTGCCATATGGATAATCATATGTTACGCACCGTCCTACATCGCCATCCGCGTGTATCGTCGATGAATAGGGTGTCCATTTTACTATTTACGATAATATCGATAGCATTTATATTGTCACTCATTATAACATATTTTGTTATTGCTCCGTCATGCCACGCCTCTACCCCCGCTGAACGAATCAAAGCGTTCTGTAATCCTTCATTCCACGAGGGAGATCTACTGCTGCCCATGCCGGGGGGACTGGTCATGGTTTTCAGACCGGTTTTTTTAGGTACGGGAGACGGCCCCTACGGGATCAAAAGGGTAACCGTCGGGGGAAACGCAGACAATTTTAAGGAGCACCCAACTGCAGTTGCAATAGGAGGGGCGTTTATCGCTTCATCCAACGGCCATGCCGATTGGCTATACTACCTTGGCAAATATGAAGTTTCCGAAGCTCAGTACCAAGCGGTTATGGGAACTTCCGGACGTGACGGCAGGCGGCCCAAAGAGGGCGGTGGCGCAATGCCGGCAGTGAACGTAAGTCATCAGGAGGCCGAAATCTTCACTGACCGTTATAATCAGTGGCTATACGCCAATGCACGGGACAAGTTGCCGCAATACGAAGGGGTTCCGGCTTTCACCCGCCTTCCCACCGAGACCGAATGGGAATTCGCCGCACGGGGCGGTTCCGCGGTGAGCGATGACCAGTTCGACAGACGACTTCCCTATAAGGGAAACCTAGCGGAATATGAATGGTTTGCCGGACCGACATCGTCCCACAACAAACTACAGCCCATCGGACAGCTCAAGCCCAATTGCCTGCTCGTGCACGACATGCTTGGCAATGCAGCAGAAATGACGTCCTCTCTCTACCAGGTGGAATACTATCAGGGCCGTGTGGGCGGTTTCGTGGCCAGGGGCGGTAGCTTTATGACGAACGACAGTGAAATGCGTTCATCCTTGCGATCGGAACAGCCGTTCTATGCGGCAAGAAATCTCGGCGAGTCCCCCGCGCCCTATCGCAGGAGCGATATGGGTTTCAGACTGGTCCTTGCATCAATTATCATTCCTACCCCCCACGCTTCCGAAGTCCTGTCCGAAGCCTGGGATAGCTACCGTAAGGGCTCCGGAGCGCATAATCCCGCAGCCCTCTCGATGAGCCCCGACGAATCCATGATCGATGTCCAAAAGGAAGATGTGGCGGTCCATGTTGCAAGACTGAAGGAGATACTTCAGAACCAAGGGCAACTTACCGGTGAGGCGGCCGACGAGTTGAAGCTCGTGGAAGCAACGCTCTCCGATATTGTGGCCGCCAGGAAGCAAGCGGCGCGGGATTCAGCCTATGCCTGGACCAAGATAGCATCCGAACGAGGTTATTTCATTGTGAACACTCTGCAAAAGGTACCAATGCAACAACTCCTGATCCATCTTGTGGAGGACAGGCTTGCCATGGGATATTCCGACAGAGAAGAGCAGAAGAAGGACGAGGAACGTATTGCGAACTACCGACGCCAACTGAAAGAGCTGGAAGAAACGGTAGCCTTGGCCGCCGAAGCTTATTCGGATGCGCAACGTCAGTTGGCGCGCATATCCGCCGATTTCATCCAACAAGGATTCGACGACTACCGTCGCCGCCTGACGAGCAACAAGGCCGGCCCTAAACAAATTCGGGTACTAGACGAAGCGGCCGAGCACAACCATGGACTCCGGAACTCCGGCCGAGCGGATGCGGAATCGTGGCTGAAAGACTTCGAGGCCGTCGCAAAAACGGCGCCGCTCACGAACGTCAAGTAGCGGCCCCCATCACATGAGCGTTAGACATTCAGCTCATTCTCCCGGACGACCTGCCTTCCGAAAGCGCTCGAAAAGGGCGGATGAAGGGGAGCGGGCAAGGGAGAAACAAGCAGTTTCCCTACACACCGGAGAATTGTCCTATGTTCGGAAATCGTATGGCGTATTTGTCTCTCGTGTTGCTCACCTTTTCGTTGGTCGCGTCATGGCATGACGACGCAACGGCCCTGGTTCGACGTCCCGTTCTCGTCGAGGGGAAAAAGAACCTTTTCTTACGGATTCTCACTCGCCCACATTCCGTTATCTACAGCGCCAAGGATGAGCAGAGTCCGATTGTTCAAGGTAATGTGCCCCCATTCCAACCGTATTATGCGTATGTCGTTCCGTCGCGGGCAGAAGCCGACATTCGGAGGGGATGGTATGAAGTGGGAACGGACGATAGAGGGACCATCACAGGATGGATGAAAGCCGAGGACGTTTTCGAATGGCGCCAGACTCTGTGTCTGGCCTATTCTCATCCGGAAGGCAGGCAACCAGTGCTCTTCTTCGAGAATAGGGAAAACCTCGAGAAGATCGTCTCCGATTCATCTGCCGAGCGAGTAGCTTCCGTAGAGAATATCTACTCCATTATCGATCAAGCCGGCGACATCCCGGCCGGCTTTCCCGTCATATCGCGGGAGCCCTCCCGCTACGTCGATATGGAAAAGGAGTTTTACCTCCTGCCCATTCTCGCATATACGCCCCAGAGATTTGAGAATCGTGAGGGACGCCTACTGAAAGTGGCCTCGGTGGTGATGACCGGAGAAGATGCACGTGAACAGAGCGACATCAGAAGCAATCCTCGATACCGCGACGAAGCGAGCCGCAGCATTTCGAACATCGCTCCCGAAACGCTGCAGAACCTGACAATGGACGTAGTATGGGTAATCGACACCACGCTGAGCATGCAGCCTTACATAGACAAGACGCTGGAAGCTGTGGAGCATGCCTCTTCGCAGCTCGCCGCCACGGGTTCTGCGGCGTCAGAGAAAATACACTTCGGGATTTGGGGTTACAGGGACTCAATCCAGGATACACCCGGTTTAGAATACATCACAAAAAACTACGCGCCGGACCAATTACTCCCCATCGGCCCGTTTCGAGACGTCTTGCGGAAAGTGAAGGCCGCTGAAGTCACTTCCGGCGCCGAGTGGGATCAAGACGTCTTCACCGGAATGAGCGACGCCATTTCCCGGACCGGCTGGCGCCGTGAAGCCGCCCGGTTTGTAATACTCGTGGGTGACGCCCCCGGCCACGAGTCCGGGCACCCCAAGAATGCTTCCAAATTCAATGCGGAACGGGTAAGGGCTCTGGCCGATGAACGCAACGTGTTCGTATTCTCGCTCTACATTGTGGACAAGAGAGCCAAGCGGTATCAGGAAAAAGGCGAAAGGCAATTCTCCATCATGAGCGCGAACCCGGGTGTCGCGGAGCCGGCCGTCACCTCCGTCCCTTCAAATGCCGCGGATTTTCTTAACCAGACTAAGGAAATCACCCAGCGCCTCATTTCCACCATCTCCCAGACGGCCCAGGGTCAGCCGGTAATGGTGCTGAATTCCCCGTCCGGTAATGTCATCGAGCAAACCATCAGGGCAGCTCTCGTCGAGTGGATCGGATCCGAGACTTCCACCCGGGCTCCAAGGGACGTGGTGGGGTGGGTTGCGGACAAGGATCTCATACAGCCCGCCATTCAAGCATTGGACATCAAGTTGCTCATTTCAAAAAGGCAGTTGAGCGCTCTCACCGAGGCACTTCATTCAATTATTCGGTACGCGGAGAGAGTCGAAGGTCCTTCTCGGGATTTTTTCGACCGATTGCAGGCAGCCGTGGCCACCCAAGCGAGGGACCCCGGACAATTTCCCCATATCCAGACGTTGGCGGAAAGCGGTGCGATTCCCGAATTCCTTCAGGGGTTGCCCTATACGAGCCGAGTCATGGATATGACCAGGGAGAAGTGGCAAAACATGGCGGCCGACGATCAGTCCGCTTTCCTTAACGATCTAAGGGGTAAAATCGCCTACTACGAACATATTCACGACATGCCGGACTTGTGGGTCCAGGTTTCTCCCGGCGATGACCCGGACGACTTTTTACACCCGCTGGATTTCAGTCAGCTTCCATGAGAGGCGCATGCATAACGGCGAACTGATCAGCATCAGGGAACTCCGCGTGGAACTCCGCCAGGGGAATACCCGTTTCGCCCTTACCATCCCACGATTCAAGGCATCGCAGGGCGAATTCTTATCCGTCGTCGGCCCGAGCGGATGCGGCAAATCGACGTTCCTCGATGTGCTGGGGCTGTTGCTTTCACCCCGCTCGGCCGTTGAATTCACGATGTCCTTTCCGGATATCGGAGCCTTCGATCTCAGAGGACCTCACAGGGATGACCGCGTCTTATCACGTTTGCGCCGTCGCCATCTGGGGTACGTGCTGCAATCGGGCGGTTTGCTCCCCTTTCTCACGGTAGCCGAAAACATCTCTTTACCCCTGAATCTCGCAGGCCTGGCGGGAGATGCCGCCCCCCTGGCCAGGACTCTCGGCATCCACGATCAATTGGCCAAGAAACCGGAAGCGCTTTCCGGCGGCCAGCGGCAACGGACGGCCATCGCTCGCGCGCTGATCCATAAACCCGACATCATTTTGGCCGATGAGCCGACTGCCGCCGTTGATCATGCCAGCGCCGAAACAATCCTCTCCCTCTTTCGCTCCCTGGCAAACCGACAGGGGACCACGGTGATTCTCGCCACTCACGATACGGCCCTGGCGGAGGTCGTCGCCGACAGGATCATCAGGATGGCGCCCAATACCGAGGAGACGGGAAGTACTTTACAAACACCCGAATCCCGGGGAAGGGGCTTGCAATGAAATATGGTCATGGCCGATGTATATTTCAGCCGAAATGGGACCGATTCCTCAGAGGGGTCGTTCCCGGCCCGGGGGGGCGAACCCACAATCAGATATCCCTTCGTGCGGTTAGCACACGATTCTCCCCGTTACGGCTATTTTTGCGAGGATGCCGGGCGCAGCAGGGGTCCGAAGAAATGGTTTGCCAGCGACTCGCGGATGAATCCTGCCGGGGCAATAGCATATGAACCGACCGTTACGTATCCCCCCTGTCGTTCACGAGTCCGGTGAGGGTACAGGCACAAAAAGAATACCCGTCTTGTCATTGGTCCGCCTCTCCATGCTGGACCTTGCCCATGAATACATCCTGACGCTCTGCTACGCGCTCGGTTGCGCAGCCGTGCTGGCTCCGCTCCTGCTTCTTTTCGGACTACGCTTTGGCGCGATCGAGACTTTGCATCATCGCCTATTGGCGGATCCGCGAAACCGGGAGATTCGCCCCAAATTCGGGCAGACGTTTCCGAGGGACTGGTTCAGGGAGATGGAGGAAAGAAGCGACGTTGCCTTCCTTATTCCCCAGGTCCGGCAGATCGCTGCCGGAATTGAGGCCCGGCGGGATAATTCCAACCATTCCTTCACCGCGATCGATGTTATGCCGACCGCTGCCGGAGACCCATTGCTCGAGGAGTACGGCGCATCCGGCCCCGGTCCGAGGGAATGCATTCTCACCGCTTCTTCCGCGGCCGATTTGGATGTTCAGGTGGGCGGACACGTCCAGGTGAAGGTTGGTCGAATCCGCAATTCCGGCGGGGAGGAACAGTCGGTAACTCTTCGAGTGGCGGCCATCCTCCCCGAGCAAGCCGGTTCTTTGCGCCTTATGTACCTGGGCCTTCCGCTGGTAGAAGCCATTGAGCAATACAAAGACGGCCTCGCCGTACCGAGTTTGTCCTGGGAAGACGGCGCAACGGGGGAAGCAATACCGGCTTATGATGGGGTCGTCGTCTGCAGCGGGGAACGATTGGGGCAGCAGGGAGCCGGCTTGATCAATGGAACGGGACTTACCGAGATTACTTCTTTAAAGGCCGAAGATGCCGTATCCGTCCTCGGCTACGAGGTTGCCGAAGACAGCGTGTGCGTTTTGCTGACGGCTTCAGGTGCACTCATAACAGAGTCGTCGCTGCAGGCCGTCAATGCACGCTTGAGAAAATCGAGCTGCACGATTTATCCCTTCGTAAGGCCAAGGAAAGCAACGATAACGACGAATGACCCCAAGCTGAGCAAATCCGTCGAGATTGTAAGCGTTCCCGCGGACATTATGGGAAAGATGGGAATCGGCCGGGCCGATGCCGGCCTTACACCGATCGGGTACATTGCGGCCGAAGATGCCGAGCTGATTGCCAAGGCCTCGCCAAACCTGAACATAATCGAAGGGAAAAGGGATCTCTCGATTCCCATGACCCTGGGTTCTGCTTCCGTACCTCGGGGAATTCTGTTCGTGGGGATCGAACTGGGGGGACAACTCAACCTGCTGCGGGATCGTCCTCTCGAATTTGAAAAGAAAACCGGACTGCTCAGGCCCTTGCGACGCTCGTACCCTTCCTTCCGTCTCTACACCCGCACATTGGAAGACGTAGTAAAAATCGAGCGTTTATTTCATAAGAACGGCATCGAAGTGTATACCCAATCCGAGCGTATTCAAGACGTGCTCAGCATTGACCGCAATCTCGGCATACTCTTCTGGCTCATCGCCTGCGTCGCCATCATGGGGGGATTGTCCTCACTGGCCACCAGTCTCTACGCCTCCCTTGAACGCAAACGTCGAAACCTGGGCGTGCTCCGTCTCCTGGGCGTACCGCTCCGAAGCCTGGTCATTCTGCCGGTAACCCAAGGTATGGGCATCGTAACCATAGGGCTGGCGGTTTCCCTGGGACTCTACTTTGCGGGCTCGTCAGTGGCTGACCGCCTCTTCTCACAACATCTCAAGGGAGTCGAACACCTTTGCACGATCAATATCTCGCATCTAATAATAACGGCAGCTCTTACCCAGATGCTGGCAGCTACTGCTGGCTTCCTCGCGAATGTGCGAATCTCTCTCAGCGATCCAACCAACATCCTAAGGGCAGAGATATGAATTAGTGTCCATCCGGAAACTGTAACGTTTTGATGTTCAAGAAAAATAGGGCATTTTCGGCTATGGTTTTGCGGCGCATTGTGATAGGATGCGCGCATAACAAGCTGGTATCATTCAGTAAATATTTTGGGGGCGCTCAATCATGCGCCGAAAATTCAACCCGCAACTGAACCTGTTCACGACCATGGCCCGGAACCAGATCGCCAAAGAGTTGCAACAGATGTCCCAGGTGCTCGATGCCACCCCCCAGGTGAAGGAACTGGCCTTTCGGGACTTGGTGCGCACTGCTCGCCCCACCACCGGCCGGGAGGGGATGACCGCCGAACAGGTGCTGCGCTGTGCCATCCTGAAGCAATATCGCCAGCTCACCTACGAGGAATTGGCCTTTCATCTGGAAGACTCGGATTCCTTCCGCGACTTTTCCCGTCTGGAGATGGGGCAGTATCCCTGCAAGTCGATCCTCCAGGAGAACATCAAGGCTCTGCGGGAAGAGACCTGGGAGGCGATCCACCGGGAGATTATGGGCTACGCCAAACAGGAAAAGATGGAGTCCGGCCGCAAGGTCCGCATCGATGCCACCGCGGTTTCGACCGACATTCACCATCCCACCGACTCGACGCTTCTGGCCGATGGCGTCCGGATCATCACCCGCTGGCTGGCCGAAGGCAAAGAGCTGTCCCCGACTCCCCGCAATCAGTATAGCGACCATCGGCGGGTGGTCAAGAGACGGGTTTTGACCATCCTCAACGCCAAGTAGGAGACGGTTCGCCAGGGCGCATACAAAGACCTCCTCGTGTATGCCGGCAAGGTCAGGGAGTATGCCTTGGCGGCCATCCCGGAGCTCCACGATCATCGGGGGCAGACCGTAAGGACCTCTTTGCCGGCAAGGTTCTAGCCGAGAAACTGGCGCGCGCCGTCGGCATCCTCGACAAGGTGATCGACCAGACCGACCGGCGGGTCTTCAAGGGAAAGCAGGTTCCCGCCTCGGAGAAGGTGGTCTCCTTCTTCGAGGATCACACCCACATCATCGTCAAGAAGCGCCGTGAGACCGAGTACGGGCACAAGATCTTTCTCACGGGCGGCCGCTCCACCATGATCCTTGATTGTTTGATCGTGCGTGGTAATCCGGCCGACACCGAGCAGTACGGGCCGATGCTCCAAAGGCAGAAGAAACTGTATGGTCGCATGCCCCGGCAGGTGTCGGCCGACGGGGGCTTTGCCTCGAAGAACAACCTTGCCTTTGCCAAGGAGCACCATGTGAAGGATGCCGTGTTCGCCAAGAAGCGTGGATTGTCGGTGCTCGACATGTCTGGGTCTACAAAGCATTGCGCAACTTCCGGGCCGGCATCGAGGCCGGGATCTCCACGCTCAAGCGCGCTTTCGGTCTCGACCGCTGCACTTGGAAGGCCTGGGAGGGATTTGGCCGCTATGTCTGGAGCTCGATTGTCTCCTACAACCTGTTGGTGCTGGCCAGAACGAAGCTGATTCCGGCCTGAGAAACTCCATACGGGCTGCGATCAGCATAACATGGGGAGTACCGCGCCTCGAATTGAGGAAGAACAGCTCAAAAAACCACAAAAGCTTCGTCAAATAGCCAGCAGCGGAACAATATCCCCGGTGCTGGCCCCTCGCCACATCAAAATGAGGGTTTCCGGATGGACACGAATTAATCTATTTTTCTAGTATCAGAAGGCAATTCCCTAAGAGCTCACCTCAGGGAAATCAGTACTCTAATTTTGCGATGCGAGGTTGGCCTCCTCACTCTGTGCAAGATGGATCGGAGCTTGATTGCACTCTGAAAAAAATCAGAGAAGAAAACACGCAAACACACAAGCAGGCAAAGGAAGAATAATACTTTGAATTTCAGGTCCCTCAAGGGACACGATGATAAGGTGTGCGCGATCCAAATGATGGAATAACCTGTGGGCCCTAAAACCTTGAGTGTCTGGGTGGGAAGAATTGCACAGAAAAATTCCTCCACAAATAATTAATGAATACAGAGTATATGCAGCCCAGTTAATGCACGAGGGTTCAAAAAGGCACGATCATTTGTTTCCCCCGGCTGGTCGATGAGCACTCAACCTCCGAGCATTTTTCCTAGCGAGCTGAAATCATAGATGAACGAGAGAACGTCCTTGCCTTCCTGTTTCAGCTTTTCGACTTTGCGTTCGTGGTCTTCCATAACAGCATCGCGCTCGGCTTCGCTGTTGATTTGGGTAAACACCAGGACACTACCCCCGTCCGTCATTCGCCGCTCCAACGCATCGAGTCTTTGTCGCAGGTTTCTCATCCCATACCGCCTTTCTTTCCCAGGGCTTACATCCTGAGGGTAGAGTGGAACCGAAGTTCGTTCATCAATCGATGTGAGAAATAACTCGCCTTTCCAAGTCCTCCAGCCGGACTTCCAGGTCGTCGAGTTCTATCCCCTTGAGCGCCAGGTCGAGGATCGTCCTGGCCGCCGTCAGCCGGGCACCCGGCACTACGCTTTCGTCCCGCACAATCTGCTGCAGCGTTGTTACCGCCTCGACCGCGTTCTGTTGAAGCGCCGCAATGGCCTGGCTCACCGCCTGCCGCCTTGCTTCTCGGTAACTGGTTAGAAATAAATCGTTTTTTAGCCACCGAAAAACGGTTGCCTCGCTGACTCGGCATGCGTGCGCCGCTTCGCGTATGGTCCCGTGTTGCAGCAGGGCGAGGATAAGCCGGTGCTGTCTCACGGAAAGCTTCGCGCTGTCGTCTCTCATTCTCTCTTGTTTCCTCTCATTTCAGGCTTTTCGATCCAAATTGGGAGTCCTTTCCCGTTCATCCCGATCATCCCCGAGGTCTTCAACTTTCACTCCATGTCTTTCAGCAAATCGGCCAGGGAAAGCAGGGGGTCCGCTTCAGGCTTTTCGTTGAGGTTGAAGGCCTGTCGTTCCAAGGGGATCAACTTGGCTGTACATTGGGAAATCCGCATCAACACGTCGCTCAGGCTTTCCCTGGGGCTATTGAGAAAAGACAGGTCAGGCTTCCCTCCCTCTTTTAATGCTTCCAGTGCGGAGACCAGCCCATCCAGGAGCAAAGTCGAAACGTAGTGCAACTTGGCCAGGTGCACGCGATGTTGCCGCACAACTTCGACCCCGCGGGCGGCCGCAGTTTCTATCGCCTCATGCGTGTTGCAGGATGTACCCGTACCTGTAACCAGTCGTGCGGAAACCTCCTGTCGAACCTGCTCGGAAAGGTCTCTGCCCCACGCTTCCTTTTTCGCTCGTTTGATGATGGCCTGTCGGCTACATCCATTTTGGCGGGCGATCTCGGCTATGCTCAACTGGCCGGCACGATATTCCCCAGCGATGGTTTCCCAATCCAATACACCCTGTCGGTGTTTTCTCTCAGGAGCAAGCATCAGCATCCTCCTCCTCACGAAACGCCTCCGGATCGTCTCAGGCGCCTTTGAAAAATTCACACGCGTGTTCGAGATCTCTGCTCTGCCCTCGGGCACCATTCCACGAAATCTCGTTCCTGCACCACCTGAGGCCGTCGTAATGGTCACACGCGGCGCACGTCACGGTATGGGGAGCGGTCTCAAACTCCGCAACATTAACATGCTGATATTCAGTGCCATTTTCTGCTTCTGCGGAGTTTGCGGAGTTCGGTTCCCCAGACCCTTCATTGATTTCAGACCTCTCATTCACGTACGGGGACGGCGAAGGAAAACGTTTTTCCGCCGGGCCTGAATTTGACTCCGCAAACTCCGCAACGCCAGATAAATCACTCGTAATATCATAGTGTTGAATGCACTTTTGTTGCGGGCTCCAAACTCCGCAATCTTCTCGCTTGCAGGTGATCTTCCAAAGCACCGCCTTCGTGTGAGAATCCTGCCCGTCCTTTTCGAACACAAACCCGTTTGCAAGATGAGCGCCCTGCTTTCGTGAAAGCGCCCTGCCGAGCATCTTCTTAAAACTGGCCGCCGATTTCGCATAACTCTCCGATAGCCAGTCAGGGATGCTCTCCCTCAGAACGGCCAATTTTTGACAAAGGTCCTTGTCCTGCACTGACTCGTCACGATATTTGTTCAGATCGTCAACCAACCGGCTCAGAGTGATTGCATTTTCCCCAAAGCAGCCATGCCAAGCCTCGGCAAAGGCCATCCATTGGATCCCCTCGTCATCAGCCTCCTCATAAAGCTGCTCCAGATTTCCCAGGAAGCCCATCACTCCTGCGAACTCCAGTATGCCCCCGACGGTGCGACACCAGTTTTCGAAGCTTCCAAGGACAGGCCCATGCCCTTCAGGCCGGCCGGCCATAAACCAGGCCCGAATCACACAGAGGAGATGGCCGATAATCTGCCCTCTATTCCGGGAGACCCATGCTATCAAATCCGAGTGTTTGAACCGTCGACCCTGCCAAGGCCTTGCCATCTTCGCGTCGAGGCGAATCCAGTAACAACGCCGTGGCAAGTCGCCTCCGAGGCGGAGGTTGTTGCCGGTAACGATCCACGTTGCTTTGTTGGGTACTTTGACGATTTTGCTCCGTCCAAGAATGCGGTCTGCCCATATATCCGCAGTGAGAACCGAAGCGAGGGAAGGTGCCTTCAGTGTCCCGTCAACGTTGTCGATGAGAATGATCGTATTCCCTAAAATCAAGGAGGACGTTATCCTTTTCCGCCACTCTTCCTCATCGCTCCCTTTTTGGCCTTCGGGAGCAGTGGTCATGGGCACTTCCCGTCCCGTTGATAAAAGTGCGATCACCGTTGCGAGCAAAGACTTACCGGTTCCGGCCTGAGGCGCATCGATCAGGGCAAGGGGTACATTCCCCAATATGGTATGTCGTAGCATCGGGCTAATCAGGCAGCCGAGAAGGTTCGCATAGCTGAACTCATCTTCGAAGGGGAAGTCGGAGAAGATTTCCTCAAAGACCCACTGCATGCTGAGGATGGCTTCCTTTTGTGTAGGTACTTCCGGCATAAGCGGAAGCTGAAAGTCCACGGGCGGCAGATACAAAAGGTGTGTTTTCGGGTCGTATCCGGCCTCAGAACACAAGGAACCATCCGGCCGAATGATGGGAGTCTCGATGATGCTGATCAAAGGAGGGAAATCCAAATCACCCAGAGCCAGAACATCCCGCACCACGTCCATGGGGGGTGAGATGTCCGTCAGCCCCCCTCTCTCATTCTCCTTGTACCAGCAGGCAGATCGCGCCAATATTCCACGTACTGCGGACTCATTCAGCACATCGATCGAGGGCTCATTTCTTTCATTTTTTCTGATCCTGCACAAAGCACCTTCACGGACGAATAGCTGAGGTGGATCATTGTTCCTTTTCAGCGCTTCGAGAGACATCGAGGTCTTTTCTGAAAGCTGTTTCCCAGTGATGATTATTTGGGGGAGGTTCTCTTCATGGGTTCCCGCGGCCGGATGACCTTGAGTCTCAGACTCGCCCTTTTGAGGACTACCTTCAAGTGCTTCTTCAGGGCTCAAAAGAATCGCATTTTCTATGAGGGCACGCAGCATGTCAACAGTCCAGCCTTCAGGCGGATCATCTGCCAAGTCCCATCCTTTTGGAAAGTCGGCCGGCACGTTTACAAGATAAACTTTGGGGACACCCGCCCTATAGGCCATTGCGGCAGCATCTCGGGCATATTGTTTCCCCGGCTCATCAGCGTCGGGCCAGATGAAAATTTCACGGCCACAAAGGGGGGTCCAATCCGCCTTTTTCGCTGATTTGGAACCGTTCGGAGAAGTGATTGCCACGTGGTGAGGGAATATTGTTTGCGCCGCGCAAGCCGTCTTCTCACCCTCCACAACCAGGACCGGGAATTGTGGATTCTGTGCAAGCCTATGGAGTCCGAAAAGGAAACGAGGCAAAGGCCATGTCTTCCAGTGCCATTTACATTCATCGGTCTCAGTGTTCTGCCAGTAAGTAAGTGGCCGGGTTGTCTTGCCGTTTTTGGTTTCAAACCTCACCACATAACCTACGAGTTCACCGCGCTCGTTCAGGTACTTCCAGCCCATGGAGGGCGTGCCCAATTTAATATGGGACTCAGGCGGAGGCGGCGCTGTCGGGGGAATGGGAACGATCACTCGCCACGGGTCTTGATCGTTTACGCTGTTCTTTTTCCCTTGCTTCTTCGGCATGGGCTTTGGCTGTCTGCCGGGGCCGTATTTGATTCCGAGCAGGTCCGCAAGCTCCCTTATCGCCTGTCCGTAGCCGATTACCTTTAGGTAGGCGTAGAGCGATATTAAATCGCCACCCTTGTCGCCGGTTGAGAAGTCAGCCCATCGGCCGGTAGACAAGTTGATGCTGAAAGAGCCTATGTGTTCATCGTGACGTGTTGGATTCCGCACACGATATTCGTTACCATCAAGATTACCTCCGGGAATCCATTGGGGAACCAAGTCCTTGCTCCGTGACAAGGCAACTCTTGCCACCTCATCGCGATTGGGCATTGAATGCTGTTTTGTTTCTGCTTTCTTCATTTCAGAATCCGCTGCGGGACATTTCCTTGGCAAAGGCAGGATCGTTCTTTGCCGGTTTCGCTTTCAAATGGGCCGTGGTATTCCCGGCCATCTGTATTGGCCACGCGTTTGGTGGGACAACCCCAGCTCTCAAGGAGGTCAAGCATGTTCATGCGTTTTACTCTTCCATTTGTCCGCGATCCGAGGTCGAATGGCGTCGCTGCTTTTTGGCCCAGGCATGTAGATCATCAGCGGCGTACATTGCTCGGCGACCAAACTTGTAAAAGGCCGGGCCCCCGCCGGTAACCCGAAATTTTTCCAGAGTCCGAGGGGACAACCTTAAGAATTTGGCCGCCTCTAATTGAGTTAAATAGGGCGAGTCCAATACTTTTCTGCTCCTCCAATTAATGAGCGTTAATGCACTCTTGGGGGGAAAATAGCAGGGTACAGCGCGGGTGCATATGGACGAATAAGAGATCCGTTATTCGTCCACTTAGAGCGATAGGGATATGATTGTCGGTGGTTTGGGTCTGGTTATCTTGTAGGAGAGGAAGAGGTTTTTTCTGCTTCTTTTTCAATGTGGCTTATAATTCTATCAGCCTTGTCATACGCACGGCTAACGAGGGCGCGATAGCGATCGGCTTCTTCGTTATAAGTGGGGTTTTCTTCGATACCAAAAAGATCGCGCACAATCTGAAGGAAATTTTTACCCTCCATCGCGTGCAATCGGTAAATTAGCCAAGGGTCGAGTTTATTATTTTTCACCCTACTATTGTATTCAGTAATCCAAGGTCTTACGAAGTCCTCAACGGCCTTCATAACTTGTGGTAAGCTGAATCGCGTATCTACGAGCAATGCCAGTTTGCCATTTACATGGGTTATTTTATTAATATTGTCCGCGCTCTGAAAAAAGTTTCCTTTGTATGATTTCCAATTTTTTGGCGGATCAAGGTGACTAACGGGCGCGAGAGCTAAATATTTTTCCCATTCCAGATCTTCCTCCTCGGAAGACTCGGGTGAAATCGAAGAATCAGACTTCGAGTCGACGGGAATTGGGTATATTGTTTCCCATTTCAATGGTTCACCTGGAGGAATGTCACGCTCAGCCTCTAATCCGATGGGCGGTATTGGCATTTGAATATTCCATTTTTCACAGAGAACCCTGCCTGCCTCTGAAAGTTTTATATGATAATCTGAAGCTTGCCCTACATAGATACCATCTTCCGCGCCACGAAGCCGTACATATGTCAAGTAGTCATCTTTGTACTTGGTGGAGTGCTTTATAGCTTGAAGTCTGTCGTAACGAGATATTTTCACGTTTACCCCTCCGGAATGCACTTAGCCCGGATTATTCATCAGGAAGGCTTGAAAAGGAAAAGGGTGTGGTCTAAGGTATTGTTACCGCTAACAAAAACCTAAAGACAGAGCACACCCTTATGAAAACAGTCTGCCATAAACAGCTCAGCTTGGGAAGCCTTTTCAACAAGGAAATCATCGCGTGTTTCGACGGCGGCCGCATGACCTCCGACGGGGGCGGCCTTTTGCTGAGGGAAATCGACGAGCGGTACCGAGTGACCGCAGCCGTAGCGGCCGCCCTTCATGATTCGCGCGATCCGGAACGAACGGTTCATGAGGTTTCCACGCTGGTGAAGCAGCGTATCTTTTCCATCGCGTTGGGATACGAGGACGCCAACGACGCCGATACACTGAAAGGCGACCCGGCGCTCAAGACCCTGTCGGGAAGGTTGCCGGAGAGTTCTCCCGATCTCGCCAGTCAACCCACCATCTCCCGGTTCGAGAACCGGGTAAACGAGCGCGATCTTTTTCGCCTGGCCGACCGGCTGGTCGATCTGTACCTCCGGACCCATCCCGGCTCCCCGGCCTGGATCGTTCTGGATATGGACACCACTGACGATCCCACTCATGGGGATCAGCAGTTGAGCTTCTTCCACGGCTACTATGACCAGTACATGTATCATCCTCTGTTGATCTTCGACGGCCTCGACGGATTCCCTCTGGCGGCGGTGCTTCGCCCCGGCAACGCGCACGCCTCGAAAGCGGCCGTTTCGATCCTGAAGCGGCTGATCAAGAAGCTGCAAAAAGCCTATCCGCGAAGCAGCATTCTGCTCCGCGCGGACGCCGGCTTCGCCGTCCCGGCGATCTACCGCTTCCTGGAAAAGCATGGTATCTCGTATGTGATCGGCATGATTACCAATAACCGACTCAGGAAGAAGGTCGAGAGTCTTACCGCCCAGGCTCAACGGGCCTTCGAGCGCACAAGCTGCAAGCAGCGCTCTTTTACCTCCTTCGGTTATAAGGCCGACTCGTGGAAGCGATCCCGCAGGGTCGTGGCCAAGGTGGAATGGCTGCCAAGGGGACTCAACCAGCGTTTTGTCGTTACCAATCTCCGCAGCGGCCCCCGAACCATCTATGACGAAGTCTATGTTCTGCGGGGCGAGGTGGAAAACCGGATCAAGGAACTGAAGCTGGATCTCATGGCCGACCGGCTCAGCTGTCATCGCTTCCAGGCCAATCAGTTCCGCCTCCTGCTTCATACCGTGGCATACAGTTTGTTCTGGCTCCTGCGTCGCCACCTACAGGGAACCGAACTGAGCGCGGCCCAGGCCGGAACCATCAGACTCAGGCTCCTCAAAATCGGAGCCCGCGTTATCCAGAGCAACCGTCGCGTCTGGTTCCACATGGCCTCCGGCTACCCGTATCAAATCCTCTTTGCCCGGCTTGTCGATAGCATCAGGGCTGCACCCGCGTAGCCGTTCCTGCCATCTCCATCGCTTCCCGAACACCCCCACGGCATACCTGCGCCTTCTCGCTCTGAAAAATCACTTCATCCGACTCTTATTCGGCTACGAGCTCGTCGAAAACCCACCTTTGGGCAATAATCCGCATACAAGAAATGCCGGACGACGCTACCGATCGCTCTTTTTTGAACCCCTCATGAATTAAGCGGGTTAGGGAAATATTGTTTCGTTTAATCTAAAAAATTTCAAACTCGCCTTATAGCTATAACATTCGATTGGTTCATGGCAGCATCGATTCTTTTCGCCACTTCCTCTGTAGCCGCCTTGAGTGGATCAATTGCCAAATGCGCATATCGCTTTGTCGTTTGTGCCTGAGAATGACCCAGGAGCGCCCCTATTAAAGGCAAGCTCAGCCCAGCTGCCGCAGCTATAGATGCAAATGAGTGCCTCAGGTCATGCAAGCGAACTTCTTCTATACCCGCTTTAGAACGTATACGTCCCCAAATTTTTTGTAGTCCGATAAGATATGAACCCGTTTTTACTCCGAAACAAACGTATGGATTTTGTTCTATACGCGGCGCTTTGGTCAGAAGCTTTATAGCGTGTGTAGGCAATGGAATGAGTTTTGCCCCAGTCTTGCTATCAGGTAGAGATAAAAATCCGAGTTCAAAATCAATGTAATCCCATTTTAAAGTTAGGATTTCTGAAAGCCTCGCACCGGTGAGCAACAGCAGACGGATAGCCAGGATCGCAGAGGGCATTTCCCCATTCGCTTCAGCCTCATTTAATGTCTGCTCCAGGCGGGCCAATTCCTGTTTACTCAGAAATCGCTCGCGCTTCTTTTCCTTGTACTTTTCGACATGCCGACAAGGGTTTGTTCCATCCGTTCTATATCCCCAACGTTCAGCCAAGTTAAACATCTTTCGCAACACCTCAAAAGTTCGGTTCGCCTGATAGGGAGTTTCCCGCATGGAATAATGAAAGTCGCTTATGTCGGTTCGGGTTATATCGCTTACCTTCCGATTTCCCAATGTGGGCAATATGAACCTATTCAGCCATTGTTTGTCCTTGGCCACACTGGAAGCTTTCTTTTTAATCTCGGCGTGCTCTGAAAGGTAGCGGGCAGCCAAATCAGCTACCGTCGGTCCCTTGCGGGCTTCGCCTTTGGCTGAGGCCGGATCTTGACCTGAAACAACCTCTGCCAGAAGCTGTATCGCTTTTTGTCGCGCCAAATCAGGAGTGAGAGGCCCATGCAGCCCGATGGTGTAACGGCGAACTTTGCCGCCGGCGCGATATTGTAAGATATACACTCGCCGTCCGGCAGGAGTCACTTTTATCCCAAACATTGGAAGGTCTGTGTCCCATAAAAACGTATCCTTCTCGCCCGGCGTAATACCCTCAATGTTCCGTTTTGTCAGTTTGGCTTTCATGGTGGTATCCTCTGTTTTCGAACCAAGTGGTTTGCATATGATACGCACGAGAGGAATCAGCCTTCTCGATTTCCAGCAATCATATAGCAATCACCAGCAATCAAATTGAGGAGTATTTTAGCGCGTACGGTCGAAAGGTCAAGACAAAAATCTTATTATTAATAGCGCTTTAGCATGGTACAGCGAAATGCATAGTATGACTACCTTGAGGCTGTTAACCACTAGGTCGCAGGTTCGAGTCCTGCCCGAGGAGCCAAAAAGGACGAAAACCGTTTTTTTCATGTAAAACGGCCTTTTTCTTTTGGTAAGCCAAGTTTTTTTCTACAAGCATATCAAACGGTTGTCGGTAGGTAGGGTAGAGGCGACCGTCCTTCCAAGTGGAGTTCGAACACATGAAATTAATGATTCGGCGCTTCTCCTGTTCGTTCTGCTTTTCGTAAAGAATTACCGCGCGTTGCACGAGTTCGAGTAACTTCACACCCTCATCCAGATACGACCTGTTTGCTTCCTGTTGGCGTTCGATCTTAAGAAGAATATCGTCCTGCTCCTTCTTCCACTCCGAGCTTTTCCGGTCATAAAAATCCTGATCTATTCTGCCATCGAGTTTGTCCTCCTCTGAGCCGAGAGCAACGCAAGCAGATGGTTGACCCGCACCGGCCGAATCCGAGCATTTCCAGACAGTGCCGGCTGTTGAACCTCCATCGGTCTTCTTTTTACTACCGGCCCAAGCCGGTGAAGGCCGAAGACCTGGAACTGATGCGGCTGATCGACGAACAGTACCTGAAGGTCCCCACGTGGGGTTCCCGGTCAATGAAAAACCACCTGCGAAGGCTGGGCTATATCGTCAACCGCAAACGCATGCAGCGCCTGATGCGACTGATGGGTCTGGAAGCCATGTATCCCAGACCCAGGACCAGCAGGCCGCATCCGGAGCATACGATTTACCCCTGCCGATGGATCGGAACTCAGAGCCGGCCTTTGGGACTGGTTCGGCTTCTATAATCACGAGCGCTCCCATCAGGCGCTTGACGGCAGAACCCCGGATGAGGTTTATTATGGCCTCCCTCATCCGCTCACGGAGGCTGCATGAGGCCTCCACAAACCAATTGGCTCGGAGCTTATCTTAACCATCAGGCTGTCCATACAATGGGGTCCACTGCCGAGGCGGTGTCAATTTTCTTGTATGAAGTCTTTGAAGAAGGGGGGATTAGGACGCACTTTTCCCGCCGGATTCGTCCTCCAATGTAACTCCCTTCTCAAGGGGATAAAGGCGAGGAGTCAGTAGCAGTTCAATTCGCCCGCCATGATCTCCACATCGGGTTTGTACATCGCCAGGTTACACCAGATGAAACCAACAGGAGACAGAAAGCCAATTCAGCTTACCTGCGTAATGCCGGCAAACCTGCCAAACATCGGCGATTGCCGTCCATGAAGGGGGTGGTGTCACAATGGCATGAAGTTTGCGGTTGTTCCAGGGCATCTGGTCGACAAAATACAATACAATAGACAAAGAGAAGAATCGACCGGAACGACTCATATTCACCTTTCAAGTAAGGACAAGTTACCGAACTCATGGAAATGACAAGCATGACTTCACAGGCACTCCAAACGTTGAGGGAGAAAATTATCATAGGCGAACTGAAGGCCGGCTACAAGCTCAATGAACTGGACATTTCTCTGAGCCTTGGGATCAGTCGGTCCCCTCTCCGTGAAGCCTTTCGCGTATTGGAAACAGAGCATTTAGTGACGAATATCCCAAGAAAAGGGACTTATGTCTCCGAATTGTCGCTGAAGGATTTTGTGGAGGTCTCACAGGCCAGGGTGATGGTCGAGTGCTATTCCATCGATCTCTTGAAGGATTCCGACATCCGATCTTTACCGAAGGTCGAGGCCTCTCTCCAGGCGGCGTTGAATCTGTCCGCCCCGTTCCTCAGTGACGATCCCGTGGAGTCCATCAACCACCTCCGAATCATGCTGGATTTTCACAGCCTGCTGGTGGAGGCAACGGAAAACTCCATGCTGGTGCAGATATACAACTCCCTAACCTACACCCTTACCAGGTACCAATACATCTACTTTCACATCCAAGACGCGGCTCAACAATCGAGAGACCACCACAAGAAGGTGTTGAAGCTCATCTGTGACGGTGAATTCGACCTGGCAAAGGAGGAGTTGAAAAAACACATCCACTACACGGTGGAGCTGGTCAAGAACAGGGTCATACTCAAGGCGTTTTAGCACTGAAGGAGGAAGAGATGTGAGTCCGGAGACCGAATCCGATTCAGCTTACCGGTGCAAGGGCCGGCAAGCCAGCTGAACATAGGTGATACTCGTCCATGGATGGGCCCGTGTCACAAGGGACGAAACTAGGTGCCCAAAAATTTCGGTCGACAAAATACAATACAATCGACAAAGAGTGAAAAAACATATCGACTCCAAAGTGAAGCTGGTCAGGATCAAGGTCATACAAAAGGTTTTTTCAGACGAAAGGAGGAAGAGATTCGTATGAGACTAGAGATCGAATCCATAGACATTGGGGATATCCGGACGGACTCCAGGACCTACGCAGAGAAAGGTGTGCTGCATATCAATCCGACGGAATTCGAAAAGCTTATTCTCGAGGACCCCAGGATCAAATCGGTGGATATCTCTCTGGTAAAGCCCGGAGAGAACGTGCGGATACTGAACGTCGTCGATGTGATCCAGCCGCGCTGCAAGATCGATCCGGCGGATGCCGACTTTCCCGGGTTCGTCGGCAAGATGCAGATTGCCGGA
The DNA here is from genome assembly GCA_963826125.1 of uncultured delta proteobacterium. Lineage (GTDB taxonomy): Bacteria > Desulfobacterota > Desulfarculia > JACQYL01 > CAWGVV01 > CAWGVV01. The sequence continues at coordinate 2,497,198 of CAWGVV010000002.1, forward strand.
AAAGGGAAGGCAAGATCCCTGCGCGGGGTTGCGGTGGTCGTCTCCAGCCCCTCTTCGAAAAGGAAAGAGATCGGCCTCCTGGACATGACCGGTCCGGTGGCGGAGAGAAGCCCTTACGGGAAAATGAAGAATATCTGCATCGCGCCTACAATTGCGGATGGTATCGAAGAACGCGATTTTGAAAATGCCGTCAAGGTCGCCAGTTTCAAAACCGCTATTTATCTCGCTCGGGCGGCCGAGGGGCACCCGGTGGACGAGGTTGAGGTTTACGACCTGGACATCCCGAACCTCGAACGGAATTCAAACCTCCCCCGTGTGGCCTACTACTATCAGATGTACACTCCTCAATTCGACTATCTCGCCGTGTCGGATCCCTGCTTTTACGGGTCCGACATTCGCCACCTGACTCCCACCATTCTTCACCCGAATGAGGTGCTGGATGGGGGCGTGGTCGGGTGGAATGTAGTCAAGGCGATCGACACCTACAGCATCCAGAACCACGGGATCATCAGGGAACTCTATCGTCACCACGGCAAGGACCTGAATTTTGTCGGAGTGGTGGGGATGGTCGCCAACACCGAGCCCGGACGCAGGATCAGAAGTGCCTGTATGGCGGCCAACCTGGTGAAGAATGTACTGGGAGCGGATGGGGTCATTTTATCAAAGGTCACCGGCGGGATGCCCCACATCGACCTGGCTGTTGCCGGCGAAGAATGTGAAAAGTTGGGGGTGAAGACCGCAATATTCACTCAACCGTTGACTCCCTTTGGCACATTGGGCGACACGATCCTGTTCAATGCGCCGTCATTGAACCTGATCATCACCTCCACGGCCACCTTTGAAAGGACCAAGATACCTTGGAAGGCGGAGAAATATTTCGGAGGGACGGCGGAGACCAAAATTTTCTGTCCGGACCCTATAGATCAGTGTGCCGGAGACCCGGTCATCGACATCGAAGAGTATTTGCTTCCCGGGGTTCTCGATTGTACCGGCGGTTCCAAAGTGATCGTCAAGGAATATTAGCCTTTGCTGGGAGAGGAGAAACGATATGGATGGGAAAAAATTAAGAGTGGTTCACTACCTCAATCAGTTTTTCGGACAGGTCGGCGGAGAAGACAAGGCCTCCACGGGATTCAGCGTCAAGGAAGGTCCGGTCGGCCCCGGCATGGCGTTGCAGAAAGTATTGGGCGACAGGGGAGAAATCGTTGCGACGGTTATCTGCGGCGACGATTATTTCTCGGCCGACGTGGACAGGAATGCAGCGGAAGGCATGAAGATGGCTGCAGCGTACAAACCCGACCTCTTTTTCGCCGGTCCTTCCTTTGCGGGAGGCAGATACGGAGTTGCCTGCGGCGCGATGTGCAAGGCGGTGGGCGCCGCTCTCGGGATCCCGGTCTTTACGGCGATGAATGAGGAAAATCCGGGCGTGGAAATGTACCGGAAGTATGCATTTATCTGCAAATCCCCGAACATAGCCAGAGCACTGCCGGAAATTATCGGGAACATGGTCACGCTGGCGTTCAAGGTCCTGGAAGGCGAGCATGCCCCATGCCTGGTGGCTTGCGAATGCCTGCCCAAGCCCGAAGAGTACCATTATTTCTCCAGGAACCTGCTGAGAAACGAATTCTGCGAGAAGAGCATTGCGGAAAGAGCGGTGGAGAAACTGGTGGCAAAGCTCAAGGGAGAGTCGTTCGAGAGCGAAGTGATTCCGCCCGTTTTCGAAAAAGTGACGCCGCCCGCTCCCATAAAGGACCTGACAAATTGCGAGATCGCGCTCATCAGCGACGGCGGCCTCGTGCCCGACGGAAACCCCGATGGGTTGGCCACGCGGAGCAATCTCAAGTGGGGTGCTTACGAAATTAAGGACCTCTTCGAAAAGTGGGATGTGAAACACGCAGGCTACTTTAACGACTACGTCATGCAAAGCCCGGACCGGCTGATACCCGTGGACGTCCTGCTCGACCTGGTCAAGGAAGGCAAGCTGGGAAATTTGCACCACACCTTCTTTTCGACCAGCGGCAACTGCACGGTGACGAAAAGGTGCGGGGAGATGGGCGAAGAGATCGGAGCCGAGATAAAAAGGAGGGGGAACGTCGCCGGCGCCATTCTCACATCGGTTTGAGGGTCAAGCACTCGTTGCGGCGCAACGATCGCATCCAGCCTTGAGAAGTTAGGTATCCCCGTAGTTCAAATCACTGCTATCCCGAACATCGCACAAATGGTGGGCGTGAGCCGGATCGTGCAGGGTCGTGCCGTCCCGAATCCTCTGGGCGATCCTTCCCTGCCCGCGGAAAAGGAAAAGGAACTCCGGCGCGAGTTCGTCCTGAAGGCCCTGGAACTTCTTCAAAAGGAAGTAGAGGGTCCGACGGTAATGACCGTGGATAAGTAACCCGTCAAATATTTTATCTCTATTTCCGACGGTGGGAGGTCGGCGCCCGAACGGGCGCCCGGCCTTGGATGGAGTAATGCGTTATGACATCGGCCTATCATGATCTGGTGATATTGGGCGGAGGACCCGCGGGGCTGACCGCGGGCCTTTATGCCGCGCGCTCCCGCATGGACGTGGTCCTCTTGGAGGGGAAAGCCTGCGGGGGGCAGTTGATGACCTATGAATCGGTGGAGAACTATCCCGGGTTCCCGGAGGGCATCGGGGCGCCGGAGTTGGTCCAAAAGATGGTCGACCAGGCGTGCCGGTTCGGCCTGAAGATCGAGAGGGAAGCGGCTCTTTCGATCAAGGTCGACCCGGACCGGAAGGAAAAAACCGTTGTACTTAAGAACGGCGAGATTCAATGCAAATCGATCATCCTCGCCACCGGCGCCCATGAGCGGAAGATCGCGGTGGATGGCGAGGAGAGGCTCAGGGGCAAAGGGGTTTCCTACTGCGCGACCTGCGACGGGGCCTTTTTCGAGGACTGTATCATTTCCGTCGTGGGGGGTGGGGACATGGCGGTCGAAGAGGGACTCTACCTGACCCGGTTCGGACGGCAGGTGAACCTCATCCACCGGAGGAGCGAGCTGCGCGCCACCAAGGTAATCCAGGAGAGAGCATTCAATAATCCCAAGATGAAATTTATTTGGGACACCGTGGTGACCAAAGTCAACGGGGATGAACTCGTCGAGAGCATCACGCTGAAAAACGTGAAGAGCGGCGAGGTATCCGAACTGGCCACGGACGCCGTGTTCGTTTTTGTCGGTACGCTGCCCTCCTCGGAATGTCTGAACGGATCCGTGACCCTCGACAAGGATGGGTTTGTGATCGTCAACAGGGAAATGGAAACAAGCGTTCCGGGCATTTATGCCGCAGGTGATGTCGTAAGCAAGCGGTTGCGGCAGATTTCGGCCTCGGTGGGAGAGGGTGCGACCGCCGCCTTCAATGCGGAAAAGTATCTGGAAAGCCTTTAGACGACGAACAGGAGATGAAGCCACCATGTCCAGCACAGCGGTCAAGAGCACTGTGTACTGTCTCATGCACACGCCGGAACTGGGGTTGCACTACGGAACAACCCCGTACATGGAGCGCCACGACAAACCTGATTCCGCTTTTCTGGCCAACCTTCCCAAGTTCATCCAGCCTTACGAGGCTGCGGCGAGCTACGCTCCCAACCTGGCCTATATCGGAGCGATGACCATCGAGCAGATGCAGGCGCAGCCGCGACCATGGCATGTCAACCTCTCGAACTCCCCCTCCCGTTTCGGCAGGTATGGCGAGATCATGCCGGAGGATGAGTTCCTCGGTCTGTTAGACATATGTGACGTCTTCGAACTCATCTGGCTCGAGACCGGCTTTACAATGTCGGTTCGGGAGAAACTCTCCGCACATCCCGCTCTCAACCCCGAGGTGATCAAGCGCTTGAAGGCCGGGCGAGAGTTTGGCGCCATTCAGGAAGAGGTCGCCTCAAAGGGCGCCATGCCCTTGTATTTCGGCAACAAGGTGGTCGGGTGCTGCCGGCGCGGTCACGAGATTGACGAGGCGCTTTCAGCTCACGTGATTCTGGAGAACCTGGCCAGTAAGGCTAGTAGCCTCCTGGCTCTCCTCCACCTGTTCAAGAATTCCGGCCTGAGGCCCGAGGAGGTCGACTTCGTGGTCGAGTGCTCCGAAGAAGCGGCCGGTGACATGAACCAGCGCGGCGGCGGCAACTTTGCCAAAGCCATTGCCGAGGTTGGCGGCTGTGTCAACGCAAGCGGCCTGGATATCCGCTCCTTCTGCGCGGGGCCTGTGAATGCGCTCATCACCGGCGCAGCCCTTGTCGCCTCGGGCGCCCGTAAGAACGTCGTCGTGCTGGCCGGCGGCGCGATACCCAAGCTTTTCATGAATGCACGGGACCATGTGAAAAAAGAACTCCCCGCCCTCGAAAATTGCCTGGGCAGTTTCGCGGTGCTCCTGACCCCGGATGACGGAAAGACCCCGGTCATACGCCTTGACGCCATCGGCAAACACACAGTGGGGGCCGGTGCTTCGCCCCAGGCAGTGACCAGCGCTTTGGTCTGGGAACCTTTGCAGAAGGCGGGCCTGAAGTTTTCGGACGTGGATAAATACGCTGCCGAGCTTCACATTTCCGAGATAACTCTTCCCGCCGGGGCGGGTGACGTCCCGGAGGCCAACTCCAAGATGATCGCGGCTCTCGCGGTCATAAAGGGGCAGCTTGACCGTGGGGCGATCGCCGAATTCGTCGTCAAGCACGGTCTCGTCGGTTTTGCCCACACGCAGGGGCACATCCCGTCGGGCGTCCCTTTTCTCGGTCACGCGGTGGACGCAATCGCCGCGGGCTCCATGAAGCGCGCCATGATCATCGGCAAAGGGAGTCTCTTCCTGGCTCGGCTGACCAACCTCGCCGACGGCGCATCCTTCCTTGTGGAGCCGGCGTCGGGCGAACTGGGCGGCGGCCTCACCCGTGAGGAAGTGAAGAACGTCCTGCTGGATGCCCTGGGGGATGTGGCGAAATCCCTTCAGAAGGCAAGTTGATAGGTGCGTCATGATCGATAAACGTAAATTCATCGGTGAGGCCTTGGCGGAACTGGTGGAACAGGCGAGCACAGGTGGTCCCAAGGTTCCGGTTGGCCTCTTGGCCACGGGGAGCGAACTCGGCACGGAGGAACTCCTGCGCGGGGCGGTACTCGCCATGGAGCAAGACCCCCGCCTGCAAGTGGTGGCGATCGGCGCCAAGGCGCCCGGATACGGCAACCTGCAGTGGATCGAGACTCCCGGTAGCGAAACGGACGTGGCCGGTGCAATGGAATCGGCCCTGACCGATGGCCGTATCGGCGGGGCAGTTGCACTGCACTACCCGTTTCCCATGGGCGTGACCACCATCGGTCGCGTTCTCACGCCGGGCCGAGGCAGGCCTTTAATTATTGCGTCCTCCACGGGCATGTCGGCGACATCCAGGGTAGAAGCCATGCTGCGAAACGCTATCTATGGGATCGCCGTCGCCAAATCGCTCGGTATGGGAAAACCCACGGTGGGTGTCCTCAATGTGGATGGTGCTCCATCGGTTCAGCGTGCCCTGGGACGGCTGGTGGAGGGCGGCTACGGTGTCCACTTCGCGAACAGCGTGAGGGCGGACGGAGGCAGCTTGCTGCGCGGCAACGACCTTCTGGCCGGCGCCGCGGACGTATGCGTTTGCGACACCCTCACCGGCAATGTGCTTATGAAGCTTTTCTCCGCCTTCAACACCGGGGGCGCCTATGAGGCGCTCGGCTGGGGGTACGGCCCCTCGGTCGGGGAGAATTGGGGGAGGGTCGTGAGCATCATCTCTCGGGCCTCGGGCGCGCCGGTCATCGCCAACGCCCTTTGTTACACGGCCTCCGTCATACGGGGAAAACTTGTTCAACACGTGCGGACGGAGCTTGCGGCCGCAAAGAGTGCGGGGTTCGACGAGATCATCGCCGCCATGGCTTCCACCCCCGCCCGTACGGAAGAGGTTAAAGCGCCTCCGCAGCAACCTACGGATTCCGAGATCCACGGTATCGATGTGCTTTCTATAGAAGCTGCGGTGAAGGAGCTATGGAAAGCGGGCATCTATGCCGAATCGGGGATGGGCTGTACCGGCCCGGTCGTCAAGGTTTCGAGCAGTCTCGTGGAACGATCCAAAGAGCTTTTGACGAAAAGCAGTTATCTCTGAAGGAGAAGAACGTCATGCTGATTGTGAACGCGGAAAATTTTGAATCGGAAGTAACGAAGAGCGAACAGCCCGTCGTGGTGGACATGTGGGGGCCGAAATGCGGTCCCTGTCTCGCCTTGATGCCGGATGTCGAGGTACTGGCCGAGGAGTACGCGGGAAAGATCAAGTTCGCGAAACTCAACGTTATGGAGAATCGGCGACTCGTCATCGGCCTCAAGGTGATGGGGGTCCCCACGTTTCTCTTTTATAACGGTGGCGAGCAGAAAGAGCGTATCACCGGCGATCAGGTGAATCTTGAAACCATCCGCGCCGGGGCAGAGCGACTTCTGGGTTAATTATTTCTATGAGGAGGTGCGAAATGGGTAAGTTAGCAGGCAAGAAACTGATTCTCCTGGGCGAGCGGGACGGTGTCCCCAGTCCGGCGATGGCGGCTTGCTTCGCCGGCAGTGGAGCCGAGGTGGTCTTTGCGGCCACCGAATGCTTTGTCTGAACGGCGGCAGGGGCAATGGACCTGCAGAACCAGCAGCGTATCGTTGAATCCGCGGAGCAATATGGTGCGGAGAACGTGGTTGTGCTGCTTGGTTCGTCGGATGCCGAAGGGGCCGGGCTGTATGCCGAGACGGTCACCGTGGGCGATCCGACTTTCGCAGGGCCATTAGCCGGAGTCTCGTTGGGACTCGCCGTGTACCATGTGTTTGATGAAGCAATAAAAACGGAAGCCGACCAAGGTGTTTGGGACGAGCAGGTAAGCATGATGGAGCTGGTACTCGACACCGCGAAACTCTCCGCCTCAGTGGCGAAGATGCGCGATGAGCACAGCAAGCACTCGCTATAACGGCCAGTTCAGGGGACTTCTTTCCGGGTCCCCTGAAGTGTATCTGCCGGGATGAACGAGTAAATCCATTGAAGATCGCAGTAGTAGAGTCGTCAAAATGGATATTTCGTCGGGTATATTTCGAGAGAAATGAAGTTGCTCCAAGTGCGATAGTGTTGTCGAAACGGGTAAATGCAAAAGGTTTCAAGCCAAATGGAAAGCTTTACCTGCGGGCGAGGGTAATTCGCCTGATCCCTACTTAAGGCACCATCACCAAGGAGGCTTACAAATGAGTGAGACGAGAAGGAATTTCATGAAGACGGCTGGGGCGGGCGCTATTGCGGCAGGGGCGCTTTTGGGGGGTACTCGGCTTGCCCACTCCGCGGACCAGCAATGGAAATGGAAAGGCCAGACCATGTTCAGCCGCGGGAACTTGTGGTTCTCGCAGGCGATGGACTTGGCCTACATGATCGAAAAATACACAAATGGCCGTGTGAAGATCACGCTTCACCAGGCGGGTGAGCTTGTGCCTGCAGCACAGGTATATGATTCGGCCGGTCAAGGCATCATCGACTACGGCGTGGGTTGCCCCTGCCTTCTGAAGTCGAAGGCCTATGGCGCCCAGCTGTTCTGCGATGCTCCGGGAACGCAAAGCCCCATCGAAAAGGTCATCTGGTACTACAATGGAGGGGGCAAGGAAATACTCCAGCGCGTAATGGCGAAGAAATACAATTCCTATCCCCTTTATTGCCAGGCCGTCACGGCGGAAGTCTGGTTGTTCTCGAACAAGAAGATCACTTCGATAGAGGACATCAAGGGCATCAAGATGCGGGCCGCCGGAATCAGGGGCGAGATCATGCAGAAACTGGGGATGGCCGTCGTGGTGCTCCCCGAACCGGAGATCGTCCCCTCGGTGGAGAGAAAAGTCATCGACGCCATGGAATTCTCGAGTATTAACTGCACCTATCCGATCGGGTTCCACGACGTCACCAAGTACATTTATCTGCACCCGCTCAAAGCCCCGTCATCCATGGTCATGTGGGGCGTGAACCTTGACAAGTGGAATCAATTGCCTCCCGACGTAAAGGAGCAGGTTGAAAGAGCCAGCAGAGACAACGTGCTGCGTTCGATCTCTTGGGGAATCGAGCAGGATACCATCTTCCTGAAGAAGGCCGTGGAGGAGAAAAAGAACGAAGTGTTCGTCCTGCCGGAAAGCATCGTCAAGGTATTCGACGAGGCGGCCGCGGATTACTACTACGAGAAAGGCAAGTCGGATCCGCTCACTGCCGAAGTTCTGGCCTCCTGGGCCAAATTCAAGCAGGACTACGGAAAGTATGTCCAATACATCGACCTTTTCAGCAAAACGGGCGACCGTCTGGGTCTCATTAAGGGCGCATTGTAACAGCCTGCCGTTATTGGAAAGCTACATCATCGGACATGGGCGGGCCGAAGGCCCGCCCATGTCCAACCGGTCAGGCATTCAGTCGATTCTCGGATTCTCGTATGAGAGGGAGTGTCGTATGAAACTCAGGGATCATTTTGATCGCATCAGCCTCTGGAGCGGCAAAATTATACGCTGGCTGTCCGCCCTCCTTACTGCTGTTGTTCTGTTCGAAGTAGCTTCTCGGTATCTCTTTAACAAGCCCACCATCTGGGCCTACGATACGGCCATGATGGTCTATTCCGCGCTGTTCATAGGGGGCGCGGCTTATGTCACGCTGGTAAGGTCGCATATCAGGGTCGACGTACTCTTCAACATGCTGCCGAAACGTGTTCAGATGATCCTGGACCTGGTTTATTACATCATTTTCTGGCTCCCCTACACATTCGTTATGATATTGTACGGGAGCAAGATTGCCTATCAGTCTACTGTTGCTGAAGAGATCAGCAACACAAGCCAGTGGCTTGAACCGGTTTGGCCGTGGAGATGGTTGATTCCTGCGGCGTTCGTCCTGGTGCTGCTCCAGTGTATCTCGGAGATCGTGCGCACCTTCGGAGAATATAAAGAGCTCCGGAGCACGGAGGAAGCAAAAGAGACAGGCGTCGATAAAGTAATTGTAGCCACAGGGGTTAACTGAAAGGAGAGGCACCATGGCACTCGAACTCTGGTCACTGGTCATGCTGGTAACAATCGTTTTGGCGGTCATCATGGGGCTGCACGTTGCCATAAGCCTTTCTGCCATCCCCTTGCTGTTTGGACTCGTGCTCATGGGAGAACGGGTTCTCAATCTGTTTCCCGTCAATGCCTTTGGAATGTTCATCAACTATGCTCTGGTGGCCGCCCCCCTGTTCATTTACATGGGGACGCTTATGGAACATGCGGGAGTGGCCGAGAAGCTCTACACAGCGTTTTACCACCTGCTCGGCACCGTTCGGGCCGGTCTGGCGCTTGCCACCATCGCCATGGCGACGGTGTTCGGCGCTTGCACCGGAATCGTTGGAGCGAGCGTGGTGCTGATCGGGCTCCTGGCCATGCCCTCCATGCTGTCCCGCGGGTACAACAAAAGCCTGGCTTCGGGCTGCATCATGGTCGGTGGCGGACTTGGGGTGATGATCCCTCCCAGCCTTCTGCTTATTCTGTACGGCGGCGCCTCGGGCGTGTCCATCTCGCAGCTTTACATCGGATCCACGGTTCCCGGAATACTGCTCGGCGTTATGTACCTCATCTTTGTCCTTATATGGGCGATGGTCGACCCAACAATAGGAAAGCCGATATCCAAGGAGGAGCAAATCAAGGGTAAGGAATTGTGGAAGATGGTGTCCATCTCCCTGCTTCCCCCCATTTTTCTGATTATCGCCGTCATGGGCTCGATCTTCTTCGGTCTGGTCGGTCCTTCCGAAGCGGGCGCCATGGGCGTACTGGGGGCAATGATTCTCGTTGCCATCAACGGGAAGTTCGATAAGGAAACGCTCACGAAGGCGACCACCGGTGCGTTGAAGATCACGAGTTCCGTTCTCATGATCGTCCTCGCGGGCCAGTTGTTCACCGGTGTTTTCATAGCAACGGGCGGTGACGAGGCGCTGAGGGGAATTATCCTTTCCTTTAAGTTCGGATCACTCGGCACGGTCATCATCATGCTGGCGATCATATGGCTGCTGGGATTCGTGATGGACTACATTGCCCTTATTTTTATCCTGGTGCCTATTTTCTCTCCCCTGGTGACTACGCTCAACATCGATCCGCTCTACTTCGGTATACTTTTCTGCTCGGCCCTGTCGGTATCGAACATGACGCCCCCGTTCGCCTATTCGGCCTTCTATTTGAAGACGATTGCTCCTCCCGAGCTTAGCATGGGGGACATATACCGGGGCTGTATTCCATTCTTTTGCGTCAATACGTTCATGATTATCATGTTGCTTTTCTTTCCCTCAATAATTACGTGGCTTCCGAGTTTGATGTATTGATATCAGGCGGCGGATGCAATGCGCAGCCGGCGCTGCAAGGAGAATGGGGTAAACGGCACGTCCACGGGACCGTTTCGGGTGGTCCCGTGGATGCTGGTTCATTCAGCGAAACGCGAACATTTCCAAGGGTAAACAGCCCTTCAGAGATACAAACGGAAGCGATTCACCAGGATCGGTTTTTCGAGGGAGGATTGACATGAACATCCTCGTTATCAACGCCGGCAGTTCGTCCGTTAAGTTCACGTGTATGAAAAGCGATGATTTTACCGTTCTGGCCTCGGGCCTGGTGGAAAGGATCGGGCTTGCCGGAACGCTTTTCCAATATAAGAGACAAGGATGTGAAAATATTTCAGAGGAGGTGGACGTCAAGAACACCCGTGAGGGCGTGGTTCTCATCACATCCCATCTGTGCGATGCGAAGTTGGGCGTGATGAAATCGACGGATGAGATTGTCGCCATCGGTCACCGGATTGTCCATGGAGGAGAGAAAATCACCGCGCCCAGGCTGATCGACCAATATGTGAAGCGGGCGATCGAGGAATGTTTCGAACTGGCGCCGCTTCACAATCCTCCCAACCTGGCCGGCATCATGGTCTGTGAAGAGGTGTTTCCCGGAATCCCGCAGGTGGGCATCTTCGATACGGCATTTCATTCCACCATGCCACCCAGCGCCTATCTGTACGCTTTGCCCTTCGAACTCTACCAGAATGACCGTGTGCGGCGTTACGGCTTTCACGGAACCAGCCATAAGTACGTTTCATGTGAAACCGCCCGCTACATGAATCGGGACCCGGGCGTCTTGAGGATCATTACCTGCCACCTGGGAAACGGATGCAGCATAGCGGCGGTAAGGGGGGGTATATGTATCGACACGAGTATGGGACTCACCCCTCTGGAAGGTCTCATGATGGGAACACGCTGCGGTGATCTCGACCCGGCGGTCATCTTTTATCTCATGGAACGCAAACAGATGTCCGTTGAAGAAGTCGGGGAAATGCTCAACAAGAAGAGCGGCATGCTCGGCCTGGCCGGTATCGGAAGCGGCGATCTGCGAGACGTGGAACGGAAGATTCTGGAAGGACACGTTCAGGCGAAAGCCGCATTCGAGACCTTTTGTTACAGAATCCGAAAATATATCGGAGCCTATATTTCCGCGATGGGCGGCGTCGACGCTATTGTGTTCACCGCCGGGATTGGCGAAAACTCGGAGAAAGTTCGAGCGAAGGTCTGTGAAGGGATGGAAGATTTGGGGATTATCCTCAATGGCCGGAAGAACGTTTCCTTGAACCATTCAAAGGGGGAAATAAGCACGCCGGAGAGCAGGGTGAGGATACTTATCATTCCGACCAACGAGGAGTTGCAGATTGCCAGGGAGACCATGGAGGTACTGAACTCGGAACAAAAAACAGAATGGTAGACCAATCTGAAGGATTGATCCAAACTGGCGGGATTCCTGAAGCCTGAATGACGGATGCACGAGGTGGCTCCAACGGTGGTGCGGCTTCTGCTGGAAACGCCAAAAGGAACTTAAGACAATGAAAGAGGACCCCGGATTGCTGATTATGAAAGTGACTGACAATATCGGATTCGCCGTACGAAAGATTGAAAACGGTGAAACAGTTTCCGATCTCGAGGGAAGGGTGTCGCTCCAAGCGAAAGAGGAGATACCGTTCGGGTTCAAGGTGGCTCTCCGAAACATCGAGAAAGGCTCGGTCATTTACAAATTCGGCGAGCCCATGGGTAAGGCCAAGCAGCCCGTTGCCTGCGGCCATCTGGTTCATGTTCACAACATCGCCGGCCTACACGCGCACGACTATCTCTGAGGAAGAAGCCAGCCGATCTCTGTGTACCCTTCATTGTGATGACATCTGGGAAGCGGGACTTGTTCCTGTCGATACCTAACTCGCTTAATTCATAGGGGTTCAAAAAGGAAGGCAATAGACGGCTCCTTCGAAGGCGCTGAGCGAAAGTAAAGGTATCCAGGAGTAAGAGCATTTGATGAATGGGGCGAATTTCGCAATTTTTCCATGCACGCGCCGGAGAAAGCCGTATAAATGTAAAGTAGTACTTAAGTTTTGACGAAAGAGTGGAATTCTGAAAAAACACTGGCCTTAAACGCCGTTGTTTGTTATACATGATGCCTGCAATAGCTGGGTAACGCCAACGGCTGTTTTCCACTATCGAATGCGACGACTGATGCCCTGGTTATACGTTGATACAGCATCCTGTTTCCAAATGCCTCCAGGGGGGCGAGCAACCTGCGTTACGGAGTCTTTTGGAAGAGCCTGAAAATGAATTCGGCCTCACGGAAAAGTCAGAGAAGAGAATTGCGGCGCGGAACCTTCGGTTGTATCGGTGAGAAAAAAGGTTCGTGGTTCCTCCCCACGATGAAATGCAAGAACAGCATCAAGGAACAGATAACGGTTCCTTTGACCACGTCCGAATTTCCCTTCAATGCTCTCAACACTATCGGCAATCCATGCGACAACAATGGCCACGTTAAGTCACCGACCCGTATTTGATAAAAACGGAATTGATTTCTGATCTTGTATTTGGATGCCGTGTGCAGTCAAACGAATGTCCAGATATTTACTATCCGTGTTTGTGGATTATTCAAATAATCGTTTTACAAAATAATGCACGTGCTTTTCGATTTCGACACGATGCGAGTTGGAGGTTTCAATGGAGCGTGTTCTAAAAAACCAGGACATCGATGAATTGAGGAAGAAGGTCATTACTCCCGGCTACGCCAGCGGTTTCCCGTTTCATGTGGAATCGGCCCGCGGATCGATGATTTATGACGTGGAGGGAAGGGCGTTCATCGATTTTACCGGCGGTATCGCCGTGATGAACGTGGGGCACAGCCACCCCAAGGTGGTGGAGGCGATCAAGGCACAGGCGGAAAAATTCACCCATACCTGCTTCATGGTTGCTCCCTACAGCTCCGCGGTGGAAGTGGCGGAAAAAGTGTGCGCCATCACGCCCGGTTCCTTTCCCAAGAAAGCCCTGCTCATCAACAGCGGAGCAGAAGCCGTGGAAAACGCGGTGAAAATCGCGCGCTATGCCACGGGAAAACCGGGTATCATCGCTTTTGAAGGCGCCTACCACGGTCGTACTCTCCTGACCATGACCCTGACCAGCAAGGTGAAGCCCTATAAGTTCGGCTTCGGGCCGTTTGCTCCGGAAATCTATCGGATGCCCTTTGCTTACTGCTATCGCTGCGCGTACGGGCTCGAGTATCCGGGCTGCGGGATCGCGTGTGCCGAACACCTGAAGGAAGTTTTTATCAGCCAGGTGGATGCCGAACACACTGCGGCGGTAATCTTGGAGCCGGTTCAGGGTGAGGGCGGTTTCATCGTTCCGCCCAAGGAATTCGTGACCCGCATTGCCGAAATCTGCCGCGAAAACAACATCCTGGTGATTGCCGACGAAATTCAGTCGGGCATGGGCCGGACCGGAACCATGTTTGCCATGGAGCAGTTCGGCGTCGATCCGGACATCATTACGGTGGCCAAAAGTCTCGCCGCGGGTATGCCGCTGGCCGTTGTGGTGGGCAGAAGCGAACTGATGGATAAAATCCATCCCGGCGGCCTCGGGGGAACCTATGGAGCAAACCCGGTTGCCTGCAGTGCGGCGCTCGCCGTGATCAAAATATTCGAAGAGGAAGACCTGCTCGCCAAGTCCAAGGCGCTGGGCGAAAAGCTGCACAAAAAATTGAAGAGCTTCGGGGACACCTACGAGATTATCGGCGATGTCCGCGGTCTCGGCCCGATGATCGCATTGGAATTGGTGAAGGATCGCAAGAGCAAAACGCCCGCACCGGATGAAGCCAAGAAACTCGTGAAATACTGTTCCGAAAGAGGGCTCCTCATCCTTTCCTGCGGCACGTATGGCAACGTGATCAGGCTCCTGATGCCGCTGGTCACGACGGACGATCTGCTGGAGAAAGGCCTCGCGATCATGGAAGAAGGTATCGCGGGACTGTCGACTCAATAAAGAACCCAAAAAGTGAGGTCGGTGATGCGAAAAATGAAGAGACTTTCCTCAGGATTAGGACTTGTTGGCCTGGTTGTTCTGCTTCTCATGGGGTATGCGCCGCATGCCATGGCCGGTGCTCCGACCGAGATCGTGATCGGCGCGACGGGACCTCTCACCGGTCCGGCGGCCGAAGCCGGCGCGGCGTTAAAGCAGGGCATGATTCTGGCCGTGGAAGAATGGAACGCCAAAGGCGGGATCAAGGTGAAAGAGGCGCCCAAGCCTCTCCCGATCAAGTTCATCGTGGAGGACAGTGAATCCAAGCCGGCCGTGGGAATGAGCGTGGCGGAAAAGCTCATCACCCGTGACAAGGTCAACGTGCTTCTCGGGGACAGCTTCGCTTCTTCCGTGACCATGGCCATCATGGAACTGGCGCCCAAGTACGGCATCCCGATCATGAGCGTCGAACCTGTCAGCGCGGAAATCGCCAAGAAGGTCGCCGCCAATCCCCAGCGCTACTGGAGTTTCTGGAAGGGCGACTGGAATTCGGATGGATACGCCAACACGATTTTCAGCACCTATAAGTATCTGATCGATAAAGGGATGTTCAAGCCGAAGAACAAGACCGTCGCCTTCGTGGTCGAAGACACCGATTACGGGCGGTCCAACGGGAAGAAGACCAGCGAGCTGTTCAAGGAGATCGGCTGGTCGACCGTGGCTTTTGAAACCGTCCAGTTGGGCAGCACGGACTTCTATCCTCAATTGAACATGCTCAAGGAAAAGGACCCGGATATCCTGGTTACCGTCTTCACTCCTCTGGCCTCGGGCGTGGCCATTACCAAACAGTTCCATGAAATCGGCCTCAAGGCGTCGCTGTTCGCCATTTACTATCCGCTGAGACCCGAGTACCTGCAGCAGGCGGGAAATGCCGCCGACCTGCTCTTGTGGAGCCCGCTGAGCCTCGATCCCGAGCACAACGCCCTGCACAAGGAACTCAAGGAAAAGATCGAGAAACGCTGGAACGTGTCCGTAACCGGCGATCACATGCAGGGTTACGATGGAATGGTCAACGTGCTCGACTCCATTCAACGGGCCGGTTCCCTGGACCCCAAGGCGATCGTCGAGGCGCTCTCCAAGCTGGACCGCAAAGGCTACATGGGCCGCTACGTCTTCGATCAAGCCACTCACACCGTCAAGGACGGTGAGGATTTCCTCCCCATTTCGTCCGCGCAGATTCAAGACGGCAAGAACGTCGTGGTCTGGCCGGCGGCCATGGCCGCTGGGACCTACAAGGCGCAGCCTTGGGTAGGCCGATAGAATCGCAGTGCCGGGAGTGGGCCGGATTCCGGCCCACCCCTCCTTCGAAAAGAAAGTGCCAGGGCTATGGAAAAGATGGTTCCCTCTTCGGATAAGGTTCAGGGTCCGCCGATTCTGTCGGGCAAAGGTGTGACCAAACGTTTCGGCGGGCTGACGGCCGTCGACGGCGTGGATTTCGAACTTTACGAAAACGAGATTCTCGGGCTCATCGGACCCAACGGGGCCGGAAAGACCACGCTCTTTCACCTGATCTCCGGAGGGCACAAACCCGACGGCGGGACCATCAATTTCAGGGGAAGAAACATAAACGGCTTGAGGGCGGATGTCATTTGCAAGCTGGGGATCGGCCGTACCTTTCAGATCACGAAGCCGTTTCTTGAAATGAGTGCGCTGGAAAACGTCATGGTCGGCTCCTACTTCGGGGCGCGCCCCAGAGTTCGGCTCAAACAATGCCGGGCCAAGGCGGAGGAGGTTCTCCATCGTCTGGGGCTGGCGGACAAAATGCGAACCCCGGCGTCTCAGTTGACCCTGGTGGAGAGAAAACGCCTCGAGTTCGCGCGCGCCCTGGCCACGGAACCTCAAGTGTTGCTGCTGGACGAAGTCATCGCGGGGCTGAATCCCACCGAAACGATGGAGCTGATCGAGTTCATCAGGAAAATCCGGGGCAGGGGGTTGTCCATCCTGATGATCGAGCATGTCATGCGCGCGGTCATGGGCCTTTCCGATCGGGTCATCGTATTGCAATACGGCCAGAAGCTCGCCGAGGGTAAGCCGGAAGAGGTCGTGGCCAATCCGGAAGTGATGCAAGCTTATCTGGGAGGGACGGTCCGTGCTCTATCTCAATAACCTGGATGTGTACTACGGCGACGCGCAGGCCCTCTGGGATATCAACTTGGAGATCCACGCCGGCGAGATCGTCACCCTGCTGGGCTCCAACGGAGCAGGGAAGACCACCACGCTGAAGGTCATTTCGGGTTTGCTGAAACCGAAAAAGGGGCACATCCGTCTGGATGAAGTGGAACTGAACAAAATCGAACCCCATCTGGTAGTCAATCAGGGGGTAGCCCACGTGCCCGAAGGGCGCCGCCTTTTCACCAACATGACCGTCCTCGAAAACCTGCTGATGGGCGCCTACAACGAGAAGGTCTGGGCGGACCGGAAGAAGAACGTCCGCCAGATATTCGAACTCTTCCCCCGGCTGGAGGAACGCAAGAGTCAGATCGCAGGCACGCTAAGCGGGGGCGAGCAGCAGATGGTGGCGATCGGGCGCGCGCTTATGGCCGGGCCGAGATTCCTCATGCTGGACGAGCCTTCCCTGGGGCTGGCGCCCAAAATCGTGGAGATGATTTTCGAGGTGGTGGTCACCATCAGCAAGGAGGGAAAGACCATCCTTCTCACCGAGCAGAACGCTCAGATTGCCTTGCAGATAGCCCATCGAGGTTATGTGATGGAAACGGGGCGCATTTCCCTTACCGGCCAGGCCCGCGATCTCATGCAAAACGAGCATGTGAAAAAGGCGTATCTCGGGCTGTAAAACCATTTGCCGGCAGCCTGTCCCCCCGGCGACGCCGATGAAAGCGAAAAGTTCATGGTAACGGGCAAACTCATTGTCGAACAACTGATCAACGGCTTGGTGTCGGGGTGCATTTATGCGGTCGTGGCCAGCGGTCTGACCCTGGTCTGGGGCACCATGAAAATGCTCAACTTCGCCCATGGCGAGTTTTACATGCTCGGGGGGTATACTCTCTATCTCGTCGTGAACGTCCTCGGCCTGTCCCCGGTGATCGCCCTGATCGTGGCCGTGGTCGTGATGTTTCTCCTGGGCGCTCTGGCGGAAAAGACGGTTATCAATCCACTGCTGGAAAAGCCGGGTTGGGAACTCAGCCCCCTGGTGGCCACCGTGGGGTTGTCCATCGCCCTACAGAACGTCGCCCTGCGGATTTGGGGGGAGCGGTTTAAAAACGTCCCGTATTTCATCGACGGCACCATCAACATAGGTGGGGTCCGGTTGGCCTACCAGCGGCTCATTATTATCGGCGTCACCGCCGTGGTGATGATCGGCTTCTGGTTGTACATCAAGAGATCGAAATTCGGCATGGGGTTGAGGGCTACGTCCCAGGACCGCGACGCAGCCACACTTTCCGGAATAAACTTCAAGCGGGTGTATACCATTACCTTCGGCATGAGCTGCTCACTGGCAGCCCTGGCGGCCGCCCTGCTGGCTCCTATTTTTTCCATTAATCCCTGGATGGGCAACGCCGCCCTGACCAAGGGCTTCATTGCCGTCGTTCTGGGGGGACTGGGAAGCTTCGAGGGAGCCATTCTCGCAGGCATGATCCTGGGTTCGGTGGAGAGTCTTTCCGTTATCCTTTTTTCATCGGAATGGAAGGACGTGATCGCCTTCGGCATATTCATCCTCGTGTTGACCCTGAGACCGTCTGGCCTGTTCGGAACCAAGGAGTGGTAGCAAATGGCTGATCTGCTCAACACCAAACCCGGCAGATTCAAGCCCCGCAGCGACGCGGTATTCGTTGCGGTGGTCCTTGTTCTCATCGGGCTGCCCATTTTTGTTCAGGACCCATATATCCTCAACATCCTGATTATGTCCCTGATCTATGCCGTGCTTGCGGTAAGCTGGAACTTCATCTGCGGGTATGGCGGCATCTTCACCTTCGGACACCAGGCCTTTTTCGGGATCGGCGCCTACTTTTCCGCCCTGCTGGCCATGAACGCTGGGTTGTCGCCCTGGTTGGGGCTGCTCTGCGGCGGCTTGGCGGCGGCCGTGATTTCATGCCTCATCGGCCTGCCCTGCTTGAGGCTGAGGGCCGCGCCGTACATCGCCATCATGACCCTGGCCTTTTCCGAGATCACCCGCATCACCTCCATGAACCTGGTGGACCTGACGAGGGGGGAAATGGGGCTGTGGGGAATTCCCAATTTCCCGGATTTCACCATTCCGGGAATCGGATTGGTCAGTTTCGCCACGAGCCGAATTCCCAATTACTACCTCATTCTGCTCATTTTCATCGTTACCATGGTCGTTCTCTACATCGCGCTGGGTTCTCACGTGGGTCTGGCCGTCAGGGCCGTCCGGGATTCACGGGACGCGGCCGAGGCCCTGGGCGTCAATGTCACCTATTACAAGCTCCTGGCTTTTGTGGGAAGCGCCTTCTTCGCCGGTGTGGCGGGAAGCTTCTACGCTCATTATCTGCTCATTCTGACTCCCACCTCGGTTTTCAGCATGGGAATGATGACGGAGATTCTCGCCATCTGCCTCATCGGGGGGTTGGGCACCTTCATGGGGCCCGCGGTGGTGGCTTTCGCCCTTATCATCATCCTTGAGTACCTGAGGTTTATGGGCGATTATCGTTTCATCGTTTACGGCCTTATCCTGATCGTGATGATCATGTTCATGCCGCAGGGATTGAGCAAACGGTTCATGAGAGACCCGGAACTGTCCGACTGATCGTGGCCCCGGACGTCGGTACAATGTAGCCGCTCGGGGAAGGAGCTGATGATGAAAATCAAGGTTGCGGCCGTTCAGATCGGTTCGATGGGCTCCAAGGAAGAAAACCTGTCCGGAGTCAGGGCGCAACTCGATTCGCTGGGGAGCGCCGGGGAAGAGCTTGCATTCGTCTGCCTGCCCGAACTGGTGACGTACCTTCCCTCGTCCCTTGGCGATATCCCCGCTGTGAAGGCCGCGGCGGAGGAGATCACCGGGCCCACCGCCGACATGTTCGCTTACTACGCCCGTCGGTTGAAGACGCATCTGGTATCCGGCAGCTTTCTCGTCCGAAGGGGGGACGCAATGACCAACACCAGCCTCCTCTTCGGCCCCGGCGGCGACCTCCTAGCCGAATACGACAAGATACATCTCTTCGACACACCGGATTTCAAGGAATCCTGGTTCATGCGGCCGGGGGAAAAGACCACCCTGGTCGATACCGGTTCCGCCCTGGTGGGCCTCACCATTTGCTACGATATTCGTTTTCCCGAACTCTACCGGACCCTGACGCTGCAGGGGGCGGAGATCATTTTCTGCCCGGCCGCCTTTCCGGTGGCCTCCCCCTCGCCCGGTCTGGATCACTGGGCTACCCTCACCCGGGCGGCCGCGCTCCAGAACATGGTGTACCTGGTGGCGGTCAATCAGTTTGGAATCAAGGACAAGTTTATCTATTTCGGCAGAAGCGCCGTGATCGATCCCTGGGGCATTGAAATCGCCGTCGCTCCCAATCGGGAGGGGGCGATCACCGCCGAGCTGGATTTGGATTACCTACGCGAAATGCGACGACTCCGGTCTCCGCTGGAACACCGCAGACCCGACCTGTACGTGCTCTGAGCGCATCGGGGCCGCAACTTCGCCGGAGTACGGAAAGGAGAGCAACATGGCTGATCAGGATAAGGAATTCGTCCTGTCATGGGTGGCCCAACATGGACCGGAACTGAAAAAATACTCGGACGCGGTTTGGAGCTATGCCGAACTGAGCGGTGAAGAGCATCGGTCCGCCGGGATACTCGTCGACCTGATGAAAAAGTATGGATTCGAAGTCGAGGAGGGGGTGGCTGAAATGCCGACCGCATTCGTGGCCACCTACGGCTCGGGAAGCCCCACCATCGGACTGAGCTGCGAATATGACTCTCTGCCGGGGCTTTCGCAGGAAGAGCGTCCCGACAAAAAACCCGTGGTTGAAGGAGCACCCGGACACGGGTGCGGGCACAACATCCTGGGGGTCGGCGCGTGTCTCGCCGCCCTGGCGCTCAAGGAATGGATGGCTTCCAAAGGCAGGAAGGGCACCATCAAGCTCTTCGGCACTCCCGGCGAGGAGATTTGCATGGGCAAGCCGTTCATGGCCCGAGCCGGCCTGTTCGAGGGAGTGGACGCGTTTCTCGACTGGCACCCCTGGAGCTACTCCGGCGCCGGGTATGAAACCAGCAGCGCCTACTTCAACGTCAAATATCACTTTCACGGACGCACCTCCCATGGCAATTCTCCGTGGAACGGTCGCAGCGCCCTGGACGGGGCCGTGCTGGCGGGCCATGCCATCGAACTCCTTCGGGAACACATCCTGCCCGGCACGCCCGAGGCGGCCAACACCATCAACTATACCTTTTCGGACGTGGGCCCGGAATATCCCAGCGTGGTCCCCGATAGATCCACCCTTTGGGTGGTCGGCCGGATCACCACGGCGGCGGAAATGGAAGACATCATGGCCCGGGTGGACAAATGCATCGAGGGGGCGGCCCTGGCCACCGGGACCCGAACCGAACGGGAACTCATTACGGCCGTTCACGAAGCGATCCCCAACAAGGCGCTGTCGGAAGTCCTGTATCGGAACCTGACGGAAATCGGCGTGCCCCCGTTCGACGCAAAGGACCAGGAACTGGCCAAGCGCATGCAGCGGGACATGGGCGTGGCTGAAATCGGCCTCAACGTGGAAATAAAACCGTTTTCCGGAGGTGCCCACGCGGTGAGCGACAACTCGGAATATAGTTGGTGCGCTCCGCTTGCCCAGACCTGGCTTGTCTCCGCACCGCCGAACATCGGCTGGCACAATTGGCAGATAGCGGCCCTGGTGAAAGGTTCCATCGGCCACAAGTCCATGGTCACGGCGGCCAAGGCTCTGGCCGCAACGGCGGTGGAACTCCTGAACCGGCCCGACGTGGTCGCCGCGGCCAAAGCGGAATTCGACCAACGCGTGCCCGAGAAGACGTTCCGGTCCCTCGTTCCCGCGGACATCGCTCCCCCGGTAACCTTCAACAAAAAGACCATGGAAAAGTACCGGGAACTCATGGCGAAACACTACCTGTCAGTCTGATCTCCTTCCGCCCGGTCGTGACGATCGGGCGGAATGTTCGACCTCCCCGGACGGCCGCCGTCGTCCGGGTTCCACGAAATCCTCCTCCTGAAACCCTATCGAGGAAATGAGAGGGAAGCACATGAACGACGTCATCCGTGCCCTGGATGAAGAGCGGCTGAAAGGTTTTTGTCGCGAGCTGATCCGGACGCCGAGCCTGAGCATGGAGGAGGCGGACATCAGCCGGGTGGTCCGGGCCGAGATGGAATCACTGGGCTACGACGAAGTGTTTGTCGACGATCTGCATAACGTCGTGGGGATTATCAAAGGTTCGGGAATGAGCCGCTCCCTCATGTTCAACGGCCATATCGACCATGCGGGCGTGGGGGACATGGTGGAGCCCTTTTCCGGCAAGGAGATCGACGGTGCTCCCTTCGGCCACGACGGTCCGGTGATTTACGGCCGCGGCGCCTCGGACATGAAGGGGGCGGTGGCGGCCATGGTCCACGCGGGAGGAATGGTCAAAAAGCTGGGCCGCAAACCGGCCGGCGACGTTCTGGTTACCTGCGTGGCCAGGGAGGAGATGGCCCGGGGAGAGGGGATCAAGCATCTCTTCGACAACGGATTGCGCGCGGATGCGGCAGTGAGCGGTGAAGCCACCGGCCTGCGGGTCTTTGTGGGGCATCGGGGGAAATTCGAAGCCAAGGTGACGGTGCACGGCCGGACGTCCCACGGCGGGTACCCTCAGGGGGGGATCAACGCCATCTTCAAGATGAGCCGTTTTCTGGATGCGTTGCAGACGGACTACCCGTTGCCCGACCATCCCTTTCTGGGCAGGGCCACGGTTACCGCTCTGGACATCAACGCCAGCCCGGGAGCTTTGACCCCCATCGTGCCGGATCGGTGCGAACTGGTGATCGACCGGCGGTTTCTCCCCGATGAGACGGAAGCGTCGCTGCTGGACGGTTTCCGAGAGCTGTTCGCCCTTCTTCACGCCGAAGATCCCGAATTCAACGCGGAAGTGGAAGCGTTGAAATGGTTTCCGGCCATGTTGACGAGTCCGGATGAACCGGTGGTCCGGGCTATGCTCGCCGCCCGGGAAAAGGTGCTGGGAAGCGCGGGGGACATCGGGGCCTGGTATTTCGGGGTGGACGGTACCTTTATCAATGAACGGGGCATTCCCTGTGTCGGACTGGGACCCGGAAACCAGTATCTGGCCCATACGCCCAAAGACGTGGTGCCCGTAAACGAACTGTTCGAAGCCGCGAAAATCTATGCGACCCTGATGCTGGGATAAGCGTAAACGAGCAGAGCCGAACTGCATGAACCGTCCGACCGAAGGATTTCTTTTTTATCGGACCGGCTGCATTCTGGTGACGTGACAGAATTCCCCAACACCGTCCGCCTGTCCGGTTTTGCGACGGTGGTCAACCGTTCGTGAGGTGCTGCTTCACGCGTTTCAACCCGCGTCGTCCTGTACGGTGAAGGAGCGATTACACGTTTTCCGCATCGTAGAGAATCTGCTTTTTCCGAACGCCGCATCGCATACCCACCCCGAAAATCGCAAAACCAACCCCGATGGCCGCCAACATGATCCACGACATCGGGGCCGGGGTGCCGTCTCGCCAAACGCTGGCCAGGCCGCTGGTCAAGCTGGCGAAGCCGAACTGAAGCAAACCCAGCAACGCCGAGGCGATGCCTGCCCTGTCGCCGCAGGTCCGCATGGCGATGGCCACGGAATTGGCGAAAATGACGGGGAGCATCGAGATCGTCAGCCAGAGCGGAACCAGAAAAACCAGCATCGGCGTCCGTCCCGCGGCCGCAACCAGCGCCACATTGGACACCATGGCGAAAGCCAGGGCTCCTGTCAGCATTCCGACCGGAGAATATTTGCGCGAGAGGTGATTGTTCACTTGTGCGGCAAGTATCGTTCCCACCATGTTGGATGCGAAAATAGCGGTATAGAGAGCCTTGCCGGCGCCGAAAACGCCCATGAAAACGTAAGGAGAGGCGCTGATGTAAGCGAAAAGGAAGGAACCGGCGATGCTGCCCGCGAGCGCCGGGACGATAAACGGCCGGTAGCAAAGCATTTCCCAGTAGTCCCTGCCGATCCGGCGCATGTTGGCTTTGCGACGGGCCTCCGCAGGCAAACTTTCGGGCAACCCCCAGACCGACGCCACCAGGCAACCCAATCCGAACACGCCCATACCTGCGAACGTCGCCCGCCACCCCCACCTCGTCAGGATGAACGCGCCCAGGATCGGGGCCAGAATCGGGGCCAACCCCTGCACCACGCTCAGCATGGCGTAAATCCTGGCCGATTGTCGATAATCGAAAAGGTCCCTCACGACGGCGCGTCCGATGATCATTCCGGAGCAACCGCCCAGCGCCTGAAACAACCGTAACGCAATCATGCCGTTGATTGTCGGCGTAACGACGATCAGGAACGATGAGACGACAAATACGGAAACTCCGATCCAGAGGGGCCGACTTCGGCCGAACCGGTCAACCAGGGGGCCGTAGAGAATCTGGCCCAGGGCCAGGCCCAGGAAGAACACGGGAAACGTGAGCTGTGCCTTGGCGACGTCCGCGTGAAAGTCATTGGCGACATTGAGAACGCCTGCCAGATACATATCCGTACCAACCGGCGCGAACATGGCCAACGCGCCTAAAATGAGCGAAAGTCTGGTCACTGAAACGTTTAATCGGTGCTGCTCCTGCATTACGGAAATTTGCCTCCACAAAAAAAGCCATCCATCGGTAGCTTGTAATGCACCGACAGGTAAGCGAATTCATTTTTATAAAAGAATGCTTTCGTGTGCGGTAGGGAGAAAAGCGCAACAAGACAGCCGGCATGCAAAGATCATTGAAGTGGTTAAGCTCCTTCGGGCCAAGTTGGTATTTTGGGCCGTATTGCGCTCTTGTGTCAACTGCTCTTTCGTTCCTCCTCCCTTATTCGGATGCCGAGCTTCCAGCCGGATTTTCCGCACATTGCGTAGAGGGTGGGGCTGACGAAACACGGCCGCTGACGAGACTACGCATCCCCCGACGCTGATCCGCGCCCTGAACGGCCGGCATTCCCCGGTGTGCCGGTCATTTGGTCCAATGCTCCCGGCGTCGTGCGCAGTCGGAGGAGATACCGAGCCGGACCAAGGCTCCCTCCGGACGAACGATCGTCCTGAAGCTCCGACGTTTTGGCCGTTTCTATGCTTCCCTTTCGCGGCATCCATTTTTCCGAAAATAAAGCTTGACGCAGGGCAGAGGACCATATTAATTGTTCCTAAACAAATGAAACATAATTTCAAATAATGAAATCATCAGAGGCATCGCTCGATCATGCGACTCACCACGATTGAAAAAAGCTTGAAGCTGATCGAATTGCTGGCGAACCATCCCCGCGGCGTATCGCTCGCTCAGATCGCCATCCTGCTCGGACTTCCCAAGAGCAGCGTTCATCATATGCTGCAGACGCTCCTCTATTACGATTATGTACGACAGGACCCGGACACGAAAAACTACTCTCTCGGATTTCAGATACTGCAACTCTCGTCCAAGCTTCTCGAAAGCTTCGACGTACGAGGTGTCGCCAAACGGTACCTTATCCAGCTCTACGATCGGTGCAACGAGACCACGCAGCTGTACATCCTGAGGAAGGGCCGGCTCGCCTGTATCGATAAAATCGGCGATCCTCCCGGAGGACTCGCCATATCCTCCTTTGTGGGCTGGACCACCGAGCCGCATCCGGCCGCTTCGGGCAAGGTGCTGCTCTCAGAACTATCTCCCAAGCAGCTGATCGATATTTACCCGGAAAAGGCGCTGCGAGGCTACGGCAAGAACACCATACGCGACTTCGACGAACTGCAGAGGGAACTGGAGACGGTCCGGAGGCAGGGATACGCCATCGACGACGAGGAGTATTACGAAGGAGTGAGGTGTGTGGCCGCGCCGATCAGGGCGGGAGGAAAGATCGTGGCAAGCGTCAGCGTTACGGGGTCCATCTTCGGCATGACCACGAAGAAAATCCAGGAACTGATCCCCGTCATCGTTGCGAGCGCGGAGAGCATCTCGAGTGAAATGATCAATGTACGCATGTAATTTTTTTTACGTCTAGAAATGGAAACGATATTTCAAATAGTGAAATCAAGATCCAGGTGAGGGTTATGAAAGAAATTCGTATTCACGGCAGGGGTGGCCAGGGATCGCTGGTGCTGGCGCAGTTCATGGCGATCGCCGCCCTGGAAGACGGGAAGTACGGCCAGGCGTTTCCCTTCCTCGGCGGCGGCGGCGAGCGGCGGGGCAAAGCGATCATGGCCTATTGCCGGTTGGACGACAGTCCCATCCGCATTCGTTGCAGGGTGGACGAACCGGATTGCGTGATCGTCCAGGACCCGACCATTCTGGAGGAAGTTCAGGTGGAGTCGGGCCTCAAGGAGAACGGCATCATCCTGGTGAACACGGACAAGCTCCCCCAGGAAATGGGATTCTCCAAACCGGCGTCCCGCATATTCACCATTTTCGCGGACGACCTGGCCAGGAAAATCCTCGGCCGGCCGATCATCAATACCGCTCTGCTGGGCGCCTTTGCGGGGATCACGAAAGACCTGACGCTTGAAGCGGTGACGAGCGCCGTAATGAACCGCTTTCCGGGCGATCTCGGGGAAAAGAACGCACTGATTGCCCGGGAGAGTTACCGGATGATGATGGAGCGATTGTCATGAAAATATCGAAGGGTGCGGTCGTAATGGGTGGCACCTCGCTCACCTACAAAACCGGCGGATGGAGGGATCGAAGGCCCGTTATCTCCCTGGATCTCTGCAAAAACTGCGGGATCTGCGAGATGGTCTGTCCGGACAACGCGGTATCCCTGGTCAACGAACACTACGTCATCGATTACGACTATTGCAAGGGTTGCGGTTTATGCGCCTACGAATGCACGGCCGACGCAATCGAGATGATCCTAGAGGTGAAATAGCATGAGTATTTCGACGGCCACGGAAATGGTTATGGAAGGGTCGGAGGCGGTCGCCCTGGCAGTCAAGGCCTGTCGCCCCGACGTCATATCGTCGTATCCCATAAGCCCTCAGACTCATATCGTCGAGGCTCTGGCCAGAATGGTCCTGAACGGCGAACTCGAATCCCAGTACGTCAGCGTGGAAGCGGAATTCTCCGCGGCGAGCGTCCTGGCGGGCGCATCCTCCGCCGGCGGCCGTTCCTACACGGCCTCCACGTCCCAGGGTTTGCTGCTCATGACCGAAGTTATTTACGCCAGCGCGGGCATGCGGCTTCCGTTCGTCATCACGGGCGTGAATCGGTCGATTTCGGCGCCCATCAGTATTCAGCCGGACAATCAGGACGCCATGAGCCTCCGGGATTCGGGGATCATCCAGTTCTACGTGGAGTCGTGCCAGGAAGCATACGACGCGCACATCGCCGCTTTCAAAATCGCGGAAGACCCGGCCATTTCGCTCCCGGTGATGGTGTGCATGGACGGATGGATACTGACGCACGCCTACGAACGGGTGGCGTTGTTGGAACCCGCCGAAGTGGACGGCTTTCTGCCTCCGTTTCAGCCGGAGCACTTTCTCGACGTGGAGAACCCCAAGAGCTGGGGGCCCATCGCCGACGACGACCTGTACATGGAGTTCCGGTACTCGATCCATGACGCCATGCAGAAAGGGAAGGGGAGGATAAAGGAAATCCTTTCCGAACTCGCCCAAATCACCGGCAGGGACCACGGAGGGTTGATCGAAGCCTACAAAACCGCAGATGCCGACGTGGTTCTGGTCGCCATGGGGGCCATCGTCGGGACGATCAAGGACGCGGTGGACGATCTGCGCTCGCAGGGAAAGAAAGTGGGCCTCATAAAGATCCGCTGTTACCGGCCTTTTCCTCATGAGGACATCATCGAAGCCCTGGGAAATGCAAAGGCGGTGGCGGTCCTGGATTCCAACTTTTCCATGGGAAGCGAAGGCGCGGTCGGCCTGGACCTGAAGGCCAAGCTGTACGGCAGGCCGAACGCCCCCATGGTCATCAACGTCATCGCGGGTCTGGGAGGCAAAATCGTCAACAAAAAAACGGTTTCCGAGATTGTCGGTCTGGCGGAGGAGAAGCTCGCTTCGTCCGTTTCTTCGCTCGATCCGCACTGGATGAATCTGAACCGGGAAGTTCTGCCGTAAAGGGAACAGTATGCTCGCCAAGGAAATGGAGAAACAGAAGGAATATGGTTTTGTCTCGGGACACAGGGCCTGCCACGGCTGCGGTCAGGCGCTGGCGGTTCGCCACGTTTTAAAAGCAACCGGGAAAAACGTTATGGTCGTCAACCCCACGGGTTGCCTTGAAACCTTCACGCTGACCTATGGATACTCGGCCTGGCGTGTACCTTGTATCCACCACCTTTTCGAGAACGGCCCGTCCGTGGCGAGCGGTGTCCTCGCGACCCTGAAGGCAAAGAAAAAGGACGATACGCGAGTGGTGGTCATGGGGGGTGACGGCTCCACCTTCGACATCGGGTTCGGCGCTCTGTGCGGCATGCTGGAACGGGGCGACGACGTCCTCTACGTCTGCATGGACAACGGGGCCTACATGAACACGGGCGGCCAGCGCAGTGGAGCCACGCCGCTGTATGCCGCGACGACCACCCATCCGGCGGGGAAGAAATCCAGCGGCAAGCCCCAGCTCAAGAAGGACATGCCGGCTATCGTGGCGGCACACGGCGTGCCCTACGTGGCCACGGCTTCGGTTGCCTACCTGAAAGACCTGCAGAAAAAAGTCGCGAAGGCCATGGCCATTCACGGCCCGCGCTACATCCAGGTGGATGTCCCGTGCGCCTCGGTATGGGGATTTCCTTCCGATCGGACCCTGGAAATCGGGCGGCTCGGGATCGCCTGCGGGCTCGTGCCGATTTTCGAAATGGAGAACGGGGAAATCACAAGCGTACGGAAGATCCGGAAACGGGTGGACGTGCAGGAGTACCTCCGGGCCCAGAAGCGGTTCAGGCACCTCTCGGACGTTGAGCGAAACCGTGAGGAAATCAATAAGATTGAAGCTCTGGCCGAGTCGAACATCAGAAAATACAACCTTATTGATTAGCCGGAACAAACCGTGTTCGGGCATCGAAACATGTCCAAACAGCCGCATCACGGCAAAGCGTTGCCCGGCGGTTATGCTCTTATCCAACAGGAGGCAGCCATTATGAAAGCGGTATTTACCTTGATACCGACGGAATCGAAGAGGTTGATCGCCAAGGCCGTCATAGAGACGGAAGAAGTCAAAACCGCCATTGAAAAAGGCTACGTGGTGGTAAACGGAGGCACGTCGAACGCATACGTGGCCCAGGAGCTGCTGAAAGAGCAGCGGCCGGAACCGCAAAAATTCACCGCCGGAATCAGCACTCACCGGCTGCTCTGCGTGACGGACGCCGACAAGCGGACGCCCTTTCCCATCGTCTTCGAAAAAGGGCAACGATCCGACAAAACCCTCCGCGACGCGCTCAACGATTTCCACAAGGAGACGGTGCTCATCAAAGGCGCCAATGCGGTCGATGCACAGGGCAACGTGGCGGTCATCGCTTCCGGGTTCGACGGCGGCACCATGGGGGCCACCCTGGGAACGGTCGTATCGCAGGGGCTGAAATACATTGTTCCGGTGGGGTTGGAAAAGCTGGTTCCCTGCGTGAAGGAATCGTGCGCCTGGACCGGGGCGAAAACCTACGACTACACCATGGGCGCCGACTTCGGCATGTTCCTCATTCCCAACGCAACGGTGGTGACGGAAATCGAGGCGCTGAACATCCTGGCCGGCGTGCAGGCCAAACACGTGGCTTCCGGCGGCGTGGGGGAATCGGCGGGGGCGGTCATTCTGGTCATTTCCGGACCGGAGGAGAACGTCAAGAAGGCCATCGGGATCGTGGAATCGATCAAGGGCGAACCGACCCTGCCGGGTTTCAAGGGAACGTGTGAAAGCTGTCGCTACCAATGCTGCTTTGCCGGAAAGAAGGAAGCTGACCTTCCCGACTGGTTGAAGCAGTAGGTTCCTTGAGGGGAGAGAGATGAAATACGCACGCTTTCAGGTCGGGGACAACGAACGGTACGGGATCGTCGAGGGAGAGGAACTCCTGGAACTCTACGGTTCCCCGTTGGGCGATCATGGTCCGAACGGAAACAGTCATCGTATCGCAGACGTGAAACTGCTTCCTCCGGTGGCGCCGACCAAAATCGTCTGCATTGGACAGAACTACATTGAACACATCAAGGAACTAGGAGTAACGCCTCCCAGCGTGCCCTTGTTCTTTCTGAAACCGCCTTCCTCGCTCATCGGCCCCGGCGACGCCATCGTGTATCCGAGAATGGCGCAGCGGGTGGACTACGAAGGCGAACTCGCCGTCGTCATCAAAAAAACCATGAAGAACGTTCCGGCCGGCGAAGCGTTGAACTACGTGTTCGGTTACTCCTGCTTCAACGACGTGACCGAACGAAAGCTCGCTTCCGAGAACCCCTTCAACCTCACCATTTCAAAGAGTTTCGACACCTTCAGCGCTCTGGGCCCCTACGTGGCGACAGACCTCGACGGGGACAATCTTGCGCTGAAAACCACTTTGAACGGGAAGGTGATGCAAGCGGACAGCACGAAAAACTGCATATTCGGTATCAAAAAGCTCCTCGAATATCTCTCTCAGTGTCTAACCCTGTGCCCCGGAGACATCGTGACAACCGGGACTCCCAAAGGGATAGCGCCGATGCGGGTCGGGGATCTGGTGGAAGTGGAAATAGAAGGTATCGGCATTTTGAAGAACAGGGTGGAAGCCGCGTAAAGAAGTCTCATTCCTTCCGCGGGGCGGAAAAACATTGCGACAGTTGAAGTTTATCGGGCCGACAGTTCGCCCCGGATGGAGAGATGGTCGGCCGGTATCGCACGCTCGATTGAATGACTGACGAAGAAGGGGGAGAGCAATGGTGGTGAGACAGAATACCCTGAAGAGAAAACTGGCGGCGGGCAAAGTGGCGTGCGGGTGCGTGCTCACGAGCAGAAGTCCCGTTATCATAGAAATGCTGGGGTACGCCGGATTCGAGTGGGTATTCATCGACACGGAGCACGTTCCCATCGAGAGCGGGTTGGAACTGGAGCACCTCATCCGGGCGGCCGAGGCCAGCAACATCGTTCCTCTCGTACGGGTCAAGCAGAACGCGGAAAACTACATTCGAAACGCCCTTGAAGCCGGCGCTCAGGGTGTGGTCGTTCCCCACGTTGCGACCCGGGAAGACGCGGAGAAGGCGGTCAGGTACGCCCGTTTTCCCCTCCGCGGCGTCCGCGGCGCCGATCCGACCGTCCGCTCGGCAAAGTACAAGTGTGGAAATTTCAACTGGGAAGAGTTCATTCGGGAGAGCAATGAGGAGATCATGGTCATTCCGCTCCTCGAGGATAAAGAATTCCCGGACAATCTGGAAGACATCCTCTCCGTGGACGGAATCGACGGGGTTTGTTTCGGGGCCACCGATTACGCGCTTTCCCTGGGTCTGAACCTCCTCTACGATTTCGACCACCCGCGGATCAAAACGGCATTCGAAGCCGTTGTGGAATGCGCCAACAGAAAGGGCATTCCGATTCTTGCGGCGGTGAATCCATGCACGGTAGAGCAATCCCGGAAGCTTTCCGGCATGGGAGTCAAGCTCCAGCATTTCAGCTCGGATTTGAGCATAATCGCCGGAGCGTTCAATTCGATGATGGAAACCGTCATCTCAAAAGTGAAACAGAGCGACTGAACGGACGATTTTATCTTCGCTGTCTGCTGTCCGGACGGCTGTCCCGACAGCAGGTGCGTTCATTCGAGTACGACAATTACGAAGTGGGCGGTTCGTTCCCGAGAAGTCGCGGTTAGTTGAAGTAACCGGCTCGTTTTCTCGATCTGGTCAGAATACATAGTCAATCCGTCCTCCCGGTGAAGCGCGGGAGGGCGTGGAAGGCCGAAAAGCACGGGAAGTGCCTGTATACGAAATACAGTCGAGCACCGAGGACCGGGTTCACGTTCGGTCGGGAGCAGTCGTGAAAGAGCATCTTCCCGTTCGTCGCCTTCTTCGGCCTTTGGCAATCGAAAACAAGGAGTCCTCATTTGAACTCGGGAATAATCGATTTTCTGAAGGACACGGTAGGAGAAGATCAAGTCAGCAACGAGCTGATCGATTTGATCTCCCACTCCTCCGACGCCTCGATCTATCGGCACCGTCCGGACGTGGTCATCTACCCGACCACCACCGAGCAGGTGTCCGCTGTTCTGAGGATGGCCAATGAAGAGCGCATCCCCGTAACCCCCAGGGGGGCGGGCACGAACCTCTGTGGCGAGGCGGTGCCGATCAACGGCGGAATCGTGATGGACCTCAGTCGCATGGACCGCATTTTGGAGATCAGTCTGGAAGACCGTGTGGCGGTGGTGCAACCGGGCGTGATCTACGCCGATCTCAACAAGCTTCTGGTTCCCCTGGGCTTTGTCTTCCCCCCGGACCCTTCGAGCGGCATCGTCGCTACGATAGGGGGCAACGTCGCCACCAACGCGGGCGGCGTCCGGGCGAGCAAGTACGGCGTCACCATGGATTACGTACGGGGATTGGAGGTGGTGTTACCCAGCGGGGAAGTGATGCGTACCGGTGGTCGCACCATGAAATCCACCTCGGGATTCAATCTTACCCAGCTTTTCGTGGGCTCAGAGGGAACGCTGGGGGTAATCACCGAGATTATCCTGAAGGTCGACCCCAAAACCACGGAAACCTGTACGGCCATGGCCACGTTCCCGCGTTTGGTGGACGCGGGTCGGGCGGTGAGCCAGATCATGCGATCGGGGGCGATACCCAGTGTTCTGGAAGTGGTGGAAAAGACCTGCATCAAGGCTATCAACCAGCGGACCACTTTGAACCTGCCCGAAGTCGAGGCGATCCTCCTGGCGGAAACGGACGGTTTCATCAAGGAAGAGGCACTTTTCCAGATGAATAAAATCGTCGAGATATTCCGTGAGAACGGAGCCATGGAGGTGAAATGGGCCGAAAGCGAAGAGGAAAGCCAAGCGCTCTGGAAAGCCCGTAAAGCGGCCTATCCGGTGGTCAGCAGTTTGAACAACACGACGTTCGGAGAGGACATCACCGTGCCGCTGTCCAAAGTACCAGACATGCTGCAGGAGTTGGAACATCTGGGAACCAAATACCACCTGATTTTCCCCACGGTGGGCCATGTGGCCGACGGTAACCTGCACCCCCACTTTTCCTATGATCGGACCAATCCCGAGGAACTCGTCCGGGTGAGGCAGGCGGAGGAGGAAATGTATCGGACCGCCGTAGCACTGGGAGGAACGTTGACGGGCGAGCACGGCATCGGACTGGCCAAAGCGGCTTTCATGACTCTGGAACACGACAAAGCGGCGATGGCGACCATGAGGTCTCTCAAGAAGCTGTTCGACCCGAACAACATCCTGAACCCTGGAAAAATGAATCTGGAGGCCTGCGATGACTGAACGGCTGCCTCGCTCCAGGCAATTATACGACGCCATCCTTCGCTGTAACCGCTGCGGTTTCTGTCAGGCCGCCTGTCCGATCTTCAAGGCTACGCGGCGGAGCGCTCTGAACGCCAGGGGAAAAATGATCCTCCTGCAGGACATGCTGGAAGAAAGACAGGAGACCTGCGACGAACTGGTTGAAACGATTTTTCAATGTACCCTGTGCGGCGGCTGCGCAAGCCAGTGCCCCACCGGAGTAAACGTGCCTGAAATCCTGAAGGCGGCCCGCAAGGACATGGCGGAGGGCGGTACCTGCCACCCCGCCTTTCGGGGAATGGACAAGGTATTGGACGTGTGCGCCAACATCTATTCCATTGACGAACGGGAGACCTTTGGCCGAAGAGTCAACGCCAAGGCGGATTTCGTCTACTTCATGGGGTGCGTGGGGCAATATCGGGAAGAAGAGGCCGTCGAGGCCACCCTGGACGTTCTGGACCACCTGGCGGTGGACTACACGCTCATCGACGAAGTCTGTTGTTCCGGCGCATTGGAAGACCTGGGTTTTGCCATCCATAAGGACCTGGCGCAGAAAAACGTGGCCCTTATCCGGGAAACGGGAGCCCGGACGGTCATTACAGGCTGCCCCTACTGCATGCGTACGTTCCTGCACAATGAGGAATACAAGCCGCTTCGGGACGCCGGCGTAGCGGTGATGCACGTCTCCCAGTTCTTGCGGCAGTTCGACTTCAAGGTGGAAACCGATCTGAAAGTCACCTACCACGATCCCTGCGATCTCGGGCGCCATTGCGGCATTTACGAAGAGCCCCGCCAGATCATCAGGAAGATCGCTCCCGATTTTGTCGAACTGCCCAGTCACCACGCGGAAGCACTCTGCTGCGGAGCCGGGGGAGGAGTACGGGGCGCGTATGCCAAGAATTCATTGGCCATGGCGCGGTTCCGGCTGCAGCAGGCGGAGAGCGTGAAGGCCGACGTCCTCCTGACCGAATGCAATTCCTGCGTTCACAACCTGAGTAACGCCAAACTGCGAAAGCAGCACATCGAGATATACACCACGAGTCAGTTTATCAGACTTCTCCTTGAAGAGGACGGGGTCGTTTTTCCAAAGTAAATGCATTGAGGCGGGTTTCCTTCCGTGACATCGCTGCGGGTGTTGGAGAAAACTGCCATCGGTGCAAGTGGAGTAGCCTATTGAACGGAGTCCATACATGGTGCGGGGTCGACTCAGGACGTGGATTAAAAAGGGATATGGCAGCCGATGAGGTAATGAAAGGTGAAGAAACCATCGCCCTGTCCTGCTCATTTCCCGTAACCCCGAATTGAGCCCTTCAGATATCTAAGGGGCCCAATTGTCCGCTGATTAAAGAATTTTCGAGGGACCGGTTTTCCCCCCGCCGAGGAGGTGATGCGCAGCGAAGAGAGCAATGTGAGCCCTTAGGGAAGCACGTGCAGACTACTCTTGAAATAAGGATGGATGACCAATGAACAGAAAACGGTATCTCATCGGAACGATCACTCTCGTCGCACTCATTAGCTTATGCCTTGTGTTCGCAGGAGCTCTAACCGCCGCTGCCTCGGAAAAGAAGGGCAAGGTCATAGAAATGACCCTGGCGCACGCTGACGTAGCAGATCCCACCAATCTTATGCAGGCGGCTGCACTCGCTTTTAAGGAATACGTTGAGGCGGAGTCGGGCGGGAACATAAAAGTCAATATTTCACCCGGGGGAGCGCTCGGCAATGCGGCATCGCTCCAAGAAATGACCATGAAGGGTGAAATACAGGCCAGTATGTCCCAGTGTGAAGGCACGATGGCCATCGTTTATCCCAATATCCAAATTATATCGATTCCTTACCTGTTTGATTCCATAGATCAGGCCTTGTCGGTATTCAGAGGTGATTTTGGAGAACGTTTGTTCGAAGACATGCGGAAAGCCACCGGTCTGCGGGTGAACGGCGTATGGGACAACGGCGGATTCCGGAGTTTCACCAACAGCAAGCACCCCGTTCATACTCCTGAAGATATGAAAGGGTTGAAGATTCGCACCATGGATATTCCGGCCCACATGACGCTGGTCCGCTCTCTCGGCGCCCAGCCTACGCCGATATCCTGGTCTGAACTCTACACTGCCTTGCAGACCGGAGTTGTGGATGGGCAGGAAAATGCTATTCCTACCATTCTTCTCGGTTCTCTCCAGGAAGTACAAAAGTACCTCATCCTTGATGGCCACGTATATACCCAACAGCATATGCTCATGAACGACGCATGGTTCAATGGCCTATCCCCGGAGTATCAGAAAATCGTCCTTCAGGGCGGACGTGAAGCCGGATATGCCGGTCAGCGTGCATGTCGAGTCCTTCGTGAGATCGGCGAACAAATCCTGAGCAAGCATCTTGAAATCTATCATCCCACCCTGGAAGAGAAAGCCCAATTCCGCCAGTTGACGCAGGAGCCCGTGTTGAAGTTCATCCGCAAGCAAGTAACAGATCGAAAATGGATCGATGAGGTCCTGCTGGCGGCAAAAGATGCCAACAAAAGTCTTGGATACACCAAGTAATCGACTCATGAGCGCAATTGGGCGGTGCATTCCGTGCCGCCCAAATCTGTTTCAAATGAAAGGAGCCTCTAAGTGAAAATGCTCCGATTCCTGGATATGCTCGAGACAAGAACTAATAAAATTCTTGAGGTATTCTGCTTTGTATTGTTTGTGATCATGATAATTATTGTTTGGACTCAAATATTTTATCGTTACGTGCTTGGAGATGGAATAATTTGGGCGGAAGAAGTATCTAAATACATGATGGTGTGGATTGCCATGTTGGGAGCTGCGATAGTCTATCAAGAAGGCGGGCATATATCTATCAGATTTTTTATTGATAAATTCGGCAATGCAAGGTGGATCGCCATTTTCCATATAGCGTTGGCGGCTCTCCTCTATGTCTTTCTCATCATTTACGGCTTCGATTATGCCGCATTCGGAAGACGATTCATATCGTCGGCCAGCGGCATCAGAAGGTTCTGGCCATATCTGGCTATCCCCGTTGGAGGGATATTTCTTCTCTACTACAGCATCATGAGGTTCCTGAAGGTTATCTCCGGCAGGCCGGAATTCCCTACCGCTCATGATATTCCGGAGACGGAAGCTTCTACGTCTGAAAGGTAAAAGACATGTTGGCCATGGCCATGTTTTCAATTCTGATCGTCCTGTTATTGCTCGGCATACCGGTAGCGATTTCTTTGGGATTGATCTCGGGTATTTGGGTGTTCCTTGCCAAAAGCTCTCTGCAGATGATCGCGTCACGCCTCTATTCCGGTATCGACCAGTTCGTGCTCATGGCGATCCCGTTTTTTTGCCTGGCCGGTGAGATCATGAATCAAAGCGGGATAACCGATCGCCTCATCACGTTCGTAAACTACATTATTGGGAGATTACGAGGCGGTCTTGCCCAGGCCAACATTTACACCAGCCTTCTTTTTGCGGGTATTACCGGTGCGGCGGTGGCTGACGTTTCCGCTCTTGGCTCCGTGTTTATACCCGCCATGGAAAAGCAGGGGTATACACGACGGTTCGCGGCCGCATTGACAGCTGGTGCTTCCATAGTAGGCCCTATCATTCCTCCCAGTATTATTATTGTCATTTATGGCGCAGTAACCGGCGTCTCTATCGGCTCTCTTTTCGCAGCTGCGATCGTTCCGGGGGTAATCATCGGTTTGGCCATGAGTGCCTATATTTTTTCAATCTCCAAGAAGAGAAACTTTCCGAAGATTGAACAGAAGTTCGAGGTAAAAGGGTTTCTTGTCAGCTTCAAAGATTCTCTGTTGGCCCTCTTCATGCCGTTCATCATCATCGGCGGAATTCTGGGGGGTGTTTTCACTCCTACGGAAGCCGCAGCCGTGGCCGTTTTCTATGCCTTGTTGGTGGGTGTCTTGGTTTACCGCACCATCACCCTTAAGATACTTTACCGGTCCATCGTCAATGCCATGCGTACATCGGCCATGCTCTTTTTTATCATCGGTTTGGCAGCCATCCTTGGCTGGGTCATCGCCCGGGTTCATTTAGCGGAGCATATTGCACAGTTCTTGATTCAGCTCAGTGACAACCCCACGTACATTTTGTTATTTGTCGTCGCCTTATTAATTTTTGTAGGGACGTGGTTAGAAACTGGAACCAGTTGCATAAT
This sequence comes from uncultured delta proteobacterium, assembly GCA_963826125.1. Classification (GTDB taxonomy): domain Bacteria; phylum Desulfobacterota; class Desulfarculia; order JACQYL01; family CAWGVV01; genus CAWGVV01. The sequence goes on from CAWGVV010000002.1 coordinate 2,534,299, forward strand.
TCTCGCTCCCATCCTGGCCCCGGCCATGCAAATGGTCGGACTCGAACCAATCCATTTCGGTACGGTCATGATCGTGGCCCTGAACATCGGACTTATCACTCCTCCCTTGGGGGTTGCGCTTTTCGCTGCCGTTAGCGTGGGAAACGTATCCTTTGAAGACGTGGTGAAGGAAATCTGGCCCTTTATCATTGTCGATCTCATCATGCTTCTGTTGTTGGTGTATGTACCGGCGCTCTCTCTGACACTTCCCAAATTACTCGGTTTCCACTAGTTTGTTGAGCGGTTAGTTATATGCGATATTTATAGAGTATTCTATTCTCCGGATGCTTTCCCTTCCTGATCGGAATGGTGTTTTGCCTCTTGCTGCTGCTTTTCGTGCCCGGAATCAGTACGTTTTTACCGAGCTTCGTGAAGTAGATCGGACCATGGTCTCTCAACGATCGGTGGGGGGGCCGGAACCCCCCCACCTGTTTCGGCGGTTCTTCTTGAAAGCGGCTCCCGGAGGCGGTACCTTCGGGGGCCGCCGCTCGGAATGTGCCTGCCCGCGTTCTCCCGCATAGTTGCCTCGATTCGTTCTTTCTCCGTTTTCGGACGCTTCCTTTCGTGACATCGCTCCGGGATCGGATCGCCGTGGAACCGTCATCCGAACATCTCCGCCACTGAAACTCGTCTGAAGAGGCGGGGAAGCCGAAGGGGGGCGTTCTTCGTCCGTTCCCTGAAAAAAGAGTCCCAATAAAATACTAATCGGTTATTGCCGGGGAAAACAGGGAAATATCATCGTAAATTGATAAAAACAACGTATTCCATATTTTTATGACAAGGGCTTGACACTTTGTATAAGGATTATTACTTGAAGACACATAATGAAACGTAGCTTCAAATATTGAAACCGACAGGGGCGAATGAAAGAGGAATGCGACTCACCACCATTGAAAAAAGCCTGAAGCTCATCGAGCTGCTGGGGAACTATCCCCGCGGTTTATCGCTCGCGCAGGTAACTACTCAGCTCGGGCTTCCCAAAAGCAGCGTTCACCACATTCTGCAGACGCTCCTGTATCACGATTACGTACGGCAGGACCCTGACACGAAGAGCTACTTCCTCGGATTTCAGATACTGCAACTGTCGTCCAAGATGCTGGAAAGCTTCGACGTGAGAGGGGTTGCCAAGCGCTACCTCCTCCAGCTTCACGACCGGTGCAACGAAACGACCCAATTGTACATCCTGAGGAAGGGCAGGCTCGTATGTATCGATAAAATCGACGATCCCTCCGGAGGCCTCGCCATATCCGCCTTTGTGGGCTGGACCACCGAGCCGCATCCCGCGGCTTCGGGCAAGGTGCTGGTTTCGGAACTATCGCCCAAACAGCTGCTCGACATATATCCCGAAAAGGTGCTGCGCGTCTACGGCAAGAACACCATATGCGACTTCGACGAACTGCTGAGGGAACTGGAGACGGTCCGGAAGCAGGGATACGCCATCGACGACGAGGAATACTACGAAGGGGTGAGGTGTGTGGCGGCGCCGATCCGGGCAGGGGGAAAGATCGTGGCCAGCGTCAGCGTTACGGGGTCCATCTTCGGCATGACCATGAAAAAAATCCAGGAACTGATCCCCGTCATCATTGCAACGGGGGAGAAGATTTCAAACGAAATGATCAAGGTGCGCATGTAAGGAGTGTGCGGCAAAATGCCTCAAATTTTCTTCGTCCTTCCGGCAAGGTGATCCCTGATCGCGGTTTCCGCTTTGCTTCCGACACCGTGTTATCGGTAAATTCCACAAGAGCCGTATCCGTATCCGAAAAATAGGTAACGCTCATTGCGGGCTCTCCTTGAATGATCTATCGAAGAGAGCGTTGTGGACCGTCCCGCCGCCTTCAGCAGAATCAACCGTATAATCCTCAAAACAAGCTCAACTGGCGCTGGGCCGGTTTGGATTTCCGTTTCCCCTGTTCCGGATACTCCATCAGGTACTTCGGACCGATTTCGGAGAGGAACCGGGACGGCGGATCGTTCCTCCGCGTGCCCCACAGCGTGCGGGTAGTGCTGCGGGTGAGGTAGAGGACGTCCTTCGCGCGGGTCATGGACACGTAGAAGAGCCTGCGCTCCTCTTCCATGTCCGCCTGCTCCCCCCCAGGAACGTGCGGAAACACGCCGTCTTCCATTCCCAGCACGAATACCACGGGGAATTCCAGCCCCTTGGCCGCGTGGGCGGTGAGGAGCGTCACGCGGTCGGCCCGTGGGTCGTACAGATCGGTTTCCCGGAAAAGGCTCCACTCGTCGATGAACGAGAGCAGGTCGCCTCTCCACCCTTCGGCCGAACGGAGGAGCCGGCGGAGCGGTTCGTCCGCCGCACTCAACGCCGATGTTTCGTCCGGGAGCGGTATGGTGAGACCGGCCAGCAGTCCGGCCAGCAGCCGCGCTGGAGTGGTCACGTGCACGGTGGAAAGCATGCGCCGCAAAGAGAGCGTCAGGACCGCAAGCCGGGTTCCCTCGGCGGGGGAGAAAGCATCGGCCCGGCCGTCTTCGCTGACGGTGTGCCAAAGATGTCCGGAATGTTCGCCCGTCACGGTTCGAAGGACGTCGAGGGTTTCGGGGGCGAAGCCTCCGTTCGGCAGGGAGAGCAGGGTGAGGAGGTCTTCGTCCCGCGCAGTGTCGTTCATCCAGCGCAACCCGGCCAGGAGACCGTTCACGACGGCCTGGGCGCGGACGGGACTGTCCCCGTAGCGCTGAAAAGGGATTCCCTCCACGGAAAGCGTTTCCTCCACCGGGCCGCTCAGGGCGTGGAACCGGTAGAGCACGGCGATGTCGCGGAAGGAGAGATCCGGGAGAGTATCCGTTCCCCCTGCCCGGTTCATGGCGAAGTGGCTGGTGCCGCCCATGAGCGCGTCGATTTCGTGGGCGATGAATACCGCCTCGCTCTTGGGCGATTCGAAGACGCAGCGGCGGATCGGCGCGGTTTCCGTTCTGACGGGCGTCAGTTCGCGGGGAAAAGGCGAGGGGTTGCGCCGGATCACGTCGCACGCCCCGGAAAGCACGGAAGGACAGGACCGGTAGTTGGTGTCGAGGCGAACCACCCGGACACCGGAAAAGTCGCGCTCGAAATCGGGGAAGCGCTCGGGGCTCGCTCCCCTGAACCCGTAGATGGACTGGTCCGGGTCGCCGATCACCGTGAACAGACATTCCGGACCGGCCAGCCGTTTTATCAGCTCCGCCTGCAACGGGTTGAGGTCCTGGAACTCGTCAACGAAGATGAATCGGAAGCGGTCGTGCACCGCGTCCCGGACTTCGGGGCAGTCGGTCATCAGCCGCAGGGGCAGCAGGAGCAGGTCGTCGTAGTCCACGTTGCCCGATCGGGCCATGGCTCGGTTGTACGCCGTTCCGAGGCGGCCGATTTCGCTCTCGGATGCGTCGTTCTTCCAGCTTGTCTGCTTCCAGCGGGAAATCTCCTCCAGCGTGTCGCCCATGCGCCGGGAACCCAGCGGGATTCCGGCCTCCCGCGCCGCTTCCGTCAGGCAGCGCACGCGGCTGCGTTCGTCCGCCAGAAAGAGCGGGTCCGGCAGGTTCAGGAGCGTCGCGTGGGAACGGAGCAGCGTATAGCCGAATGCGTGCAGCGTCATGACCGACGGAACGTCGGTTCCGCCGTCCTTACCCGGCAATGCGCCGAGACGTTCCGCCATCTCGCGGGCCGCTCGTTGGGTGAAGGTGACGGCGAGCATCCTGCGCGGCGCGGCTTCTCCGGTTTCGATGAGGTATGCCGCCCGTCTGGTCAGGGTGAGCGTCTTTCCGGTGCCCGGCCCGGCGACGATCATGAGGTGGCTCCCCCGGTGGAGAATTGCCGATCGTTGGGCCGGGTTGAGGCCGTCGAGCAGCCCGGGTTTCGCCTTCTCGACGGGAGCGCGTTCCTCCCCTTGTTGTTTCTCCGGAATCGGAGTGCGCTGCACGCGGCCCGTCGGTTCCTTCCGTTTCTTCGGCCGCCCCACGGGGTTCCCGATGAGGAACTGGCGCTGTCCCTCCAGAAGAGCCATCTCCCCCGGAGCGAACACTTTCACGGTGCCGTATTCGCCGTCATACCCCGCCGCCGTGTACACCCGCCCTTCGCGAAGCCTTCTCAGCGCTTCGGCCAGGACGCTCATGCCTTCCGTTTCCACCTGTTCCACGGGCAGTTCCCGGAGGATGTGCAATTCGGGTCCCCATTTTTCCACCAGTTCCCGCAAACGGCTCTGCACCGTCTTGGTGGCCGGCCCCGAGGAGAGGATTTCCGACAGCACTTCGTCCAGCGCCATGAGCCGGTAGAACGGTTTCCCCTTGGGCGGCACGAAACCCGCCTGCCGGTCGGCGAGGGCTTCCACCCGGTTCATGACCCCCACGGTCACCGGCTTTCCGCATACCGGGCAGAGTTCCCCGCGGGCGAACGTTTCGCTGGGTTCCAGCCGTACGTCGCATTTCCGGTGGCCGTCCAGGTGGTATTTGCCCTCCTCGGGAAAGAATTCGATGGTCCCGGCCATGCCCTCCCCGGTGACCAGCGCGTCCCTGACGGCTTGATAGGAGAAGGGAACGTCGAAAAGGTTCGCTTCCCGGCCCAGCTTGGCCGGCGAATGGGCGTCGGAATTGGACACCAGCGTGAACGCGTCCAGTTCGGAAAACAGCCAGTTCATGGGAGGATCGGAGGAAAGCCCCGTTTCCAGCGCCGCTATGTGGGGGGTGAGTTCTTCGTAGCACTCTTCCAGATGATCGAACCCGGATTTGGACCCGAACACGGAAAACCAGGGAGTCCAGATGTGCGCGGGGATGAAGATGACACGTTCGCTCGCCTCCAACGCGATCTCCAGCAGGTTGCGGGAATCCAGTCCCAGGATGGGACGTCCGTCCGATTTGAGGTTCCCGATGCGTTCCAGACGCAGAATGAGTCGTTTCGCGGAAGCGAAATCAGGGAGGAGAATGAGGTGGTGCACCTTCCTGGTCTTGCCCGTCTTTTTATAAATGGTGCTGATTTCCGTTTGAAGGATGAAACGGACCTCTCCCCGGCAGCTCTTTGGTACGATGGCATCGACCGCCTTTTTGTGATCCGGTTTCAGCCGGTAGAGCCCCTCCTCGGCGGGTTCGAACTTTTCTTCCAGTTCCGCCAGCCAGCGGGGGTGGGTGTAATCGCCGGTGCCCATAAGGGAGATACCCTTTTGCAGGGCCGACACGGTGAGGGTTTCGGGGCTGATGGCGCTGGAGGTTGCCCGTGAATGGGGTGAGTGAATGTGAAGATCGGCGACGAACATCGTAATTCCCTGTCTGTCGGTGGCGTGGCTCCTCTCGCGGGGGATGGATTTCCCGGCCGCACGATTGAGTCAGGTAAACGGTCTGCTTTGAGACGGGAACTGTATCATTCGGCGGCTTCCTTGCAAAGAAGGTTTTTCAGCGGACAGAGGAATGGACCGGATGAACGGAGCCTGGGCGAAAATTGGTAGGAACGAGTTTTAAATGAATTTTTTCGGTTGATATTCCTGACGTTATAGAAAAGAATGGCTTTATAGGTACGGCGGGAATACATTTGCGGGTGAATCCGGGAGATACCCTTTCCGGGGGAGACGGCATGGGATATGATCTGAAGGTAATCGTGGTGGATGACGACCCGAGCGTATGCGAATTAACCAGGCAGATGATCGCTTCGTTCTACACCTGGGGAGAGGTAATGTGCTTCACCGACCTGGACCAGGCGGCTGATTTCTGCAAGAGCCAGGATATGGGCGTTGCTATCTTCGTGGTAGACGTCTATCAGAAAGGGAAAAGCGGGTTCGCCTTTCTGGATGAGGTGGCGGACAAGTTTCCCATGGCATATGAAGACGCGATCATGATCACCGGGTATGCGAGCACCGACGTGGTGGACATGTGCCTGGCGTCCAACATCACTCACCTTCTGGAGAAACCCATCCGCCCGTACGCGCTCCAGTTCGCGGTGCGGTCGATCCTTTCGAAATATCTGAAGTTCGCGAAAAAGCTGATGCGGGATGCGGAATTCGCCAGCTACGTGTCGCGGCTCACTGCCTCCCGCTGAGCGGACCCGGCGGGATATCAACGCACCTCAATAGCGTAGTCGCCGTCGAACGGCTTCTCCGGCGTCGTAACCGACCGGCCGTGCTATGCTTTTTTCATTCTTTTCTTCATGCTCGTATAAATGAAATACCCGAGCACCACCTGCAGCACCGTTGTCGCTCCCAACAGGACCCGGTAGATGGCCCCGACCGTTTCTCCCCCGACGTGGAGTTCCTCCAGAAGTTCTTCAAAAAAGCTCTCCTCCTGAGGCGCCGCCGTTGCCGCCGGTGCCTCGGAATGCGGTTCGGCAAGCCATGTCACGCTGAGCAGAAAACCGGTCAGTGCCTGTACGAAAAGGAACAGCGCTAAAACGACTCCGAGTTTCCTGTGCCATCGCCTGAGGTCTGCTTCTTTCATGAAGTACTCCCGTGGTGAGACGTGAAGGGTCCGTTATTTCGCAGGAGAATGAAAAATCACGCTGCATTTCACTTGGGTGACGACCGCTCGCGCAGGAACCAATCGATGCAACGGCTTTTGCCGTTGCTTCAGTTGCCGCACGATACGTGGATATTATATGCGGGGATCGTTGGTTCTGTAAAGGAGCGCCCTTCTTCCTGATGAAAATCAAACAACCGTGCAAGACAGCGGAAAAATGCTCGTATTTATGCGGTACAGGCCCGGGAACCGAAGACGCTTTCATTCCGCGGTGGGGGGGCGGGGAAGCGGAAGGAGAGAGCAGGGGAGGGGGCACTTTTCAGGCGGCCGTTTTTCCCTCCCGGTTCCTGAGAACGCGCAGACGAAGTTCCTGGGCCGGCCCGAAACAGAGCCGCCTGGCCATCAGGATCACCGCAAGCGATCCGACTGCCGTGGAGCCGACGAGCATGACCATGACGACGATCTGATAGCGGATGGCCACGAGGGGATCGGCTCCCGCCAGAATCTGACCCGTCATCATGCCGGGAATAGACACGAGGCCCACTCCCATCATCGAGTTGATCGACGGTATCATCCCGGCGGTCATGGCGTTCTTCACCATGTCCTGGCTGGCCTCGCGATAATCGGCGCCAAGGCAGAGCATCATCTCCACCTCCCCGCGCCGTTTCCGAAGCTCCGAGAACAGACGTTCCAGAGAGAGGGCGGCGGCGTTCATGGAATTGCCGATTATCATGCCTCCCAGGGGGATGAAGTACGCGGGCTTCCACCAGGGACGGACCCCGACAATGAAGGTAGTGACGACGAACGACACAAGCAGGCAGCTCGCCGTCATCGAAAGGAAGGTCGGCAGGAAAAAGGACACCTCCCGTTCCTTGACCCGCCCCCTGATGATCCTGGCGGCGAAGAAAATCATGGCTGTGAAAATCGCCAGCACCAGCCACGGCGTTCCCACGCGAAAAATGATCTTCAATGCATAGCCCATGACGAAGAGCTGCGCGAAGGTGCGCAGCGTGCCCCAGAGGAGATCGTGTTCGAGCTGCAGGCGGTACACAAAAGAGGTGACGGCGGCGGCGCCGATGAAGAGGAGGGCCAGCAGCAACTGCCACCATTGAATTTCAATTGGTCCCGCGTTCATTCCACCTCCACCGTTCCTCCGTTTCGGAGGCTCAGAACGCTCGCCTCGGCCGTTTTCGTCGTGAACCCGATGTGGCTCACCACCACGAGGGTGCTGTTCCGTTCCCGGCTCACCTTCTCGATGATCGTCTCCGCCGTCATCCGGCTCTCGGGGTCGAGATTGCTCAGGGGCTCGTCCAGGAGCAGCACTTCGGGGGAGAGCAGGAGGGAGCGTATCAGACACAGCCGCTGGCGCTGACCGCCCGACAATGTCATGGCGTTGTCGCCGAGCTTCACGCCTTCCACAAGGAATTCGTTCAGAAGGGTCAGGAGCCGTTCGTCGGAAGGAGCGGGCAGAGAATGGTTCGCCCTGAAGCGGAAGGGAAGGAGCAGATTGTCTCGAACGGACCCGTCAAGGAGGGTCGGCACCTGTTGAACGCAGGATACCCGCCGGCGCAATTCCTGTGGCGGATAGGATTCGATGGGGCGGCCGTTGAAGGAAATCGTTCCTCCTGTCGGCTCCTCCATGCGGGTGAAGAGGCGCAGGAGAGTGGATTTGCCGGACCCCGAGGGTCCCCGGACGATTACGAATTCTCCCGCCCGGATCGAGACGTTCAGCCCCGAGAAAACCCCGCTCCCCCCGGGATACGCGAAGGAGAGATTCCGGCACGATAAGATGGTGTCCCGTACCATCGCATCTCACATTCGAAGAGCGGTCGGAAAGATCTCCTCCCGGTGGGTGAATAACGCGTCGCCGCGGAATGCGGTATTTGCCGACGGTCGTTCGGTGCGCGGCTAGAAGGGTATGCGCTGAGCCGGCCTCCGCTCCGGAACGTCTTCATGCGGCGTGCTGCCGGCGTTCCATTCGGGGGAAACGTACAGATTGCAGTAGCAGCTCCCGTATTCCGCCACGTCCGGATCCCGGTACTCACAGGGACAGATGATGTCCTTGTCCGCCTCGCGGTCCCCGATGTTCAAGCGGCAGGGGCACCCCATGTAGCCGTAGCGCTTCTTATTGAGCAGAAGGGCCTCCAGCAGTTCGAAGGTCCTCGGCTTGTCCTTGTTGAAGAAGTACCCTTTGGGTTCCTGTACTTTCTTCAACATCTCATAGAGTTTTTCCACTTCGTTCATCAAAGGCCCAGCGCCTCCCGTATTTGTTTTTCCTTGAACCCGACGATTACCGTTTCCCCGATGATGATGGTCGGAAACGCGCACTGCGGGTTGATTTTTTTTATGTCTTCGAGGATGAGCATCCTCTCCTCGCGGTCGAGCAGATCGACGTCCACGAACTCGTACTTGATCTTGCATTCACCCAATAGCTGTTTGGTGCTCTTGCAGTGGCTGCACGTGCTGAGGGAATAGAGTTTCACCGGCTTGTCAACCATCCGAATCCTCCTCGCGGCTCGGTATTTGAGTGCTCGGGCGCGAGCACATATTTCCATCGACGGTACCATTCTTCGGTGTGGATGGCAATGGGGAGCGTGTCGAACGTTTTTGGGTTCCTCCACCGGGGAGGGCTGTTCCGCAAAAGGCGGAAATGCCGGGGTATATACGCCGATTCCGGAGGCTTGACACCACGCGAACCCTTTCCTATACTTCCATAATGCCCGTCCCGCACGGGCTGTTTTGAAATCGTACGGCACGGAACCTCACGGTCGGACAAGTAGATCGGCACTGATGCGGGACCGAGGGAAGGCGTTTCACTCAATCCGCCGTCTTGTGTTGCGGCACCCGGCCACGATCATAGTACATTCCCGCCGTTCCGGTGCCGTCGGCCCCAGCGAGTAAATCACGTACCCGACCCCGGGCGGTCAAGGCGTGTCCAACCCAATATCTCTTACATCGAAGAGACAGCGTTTTCCGTAACGGAAAACCGGGCGTACGGGCCGGAAGAGTCCTTTGTTTCAGATACCCGCTTGTTCGAACAGCGCAAATGGCGCCAAAAAAAGGAGGGACAGGTATGAAACGAGTGTCATTCGGTCTGGCGATAACTGCCGTGTTGGCTTTCATCGTGATGTCGATGTTCATGGCACCCGCCGGGGCATCCGCGGCGGATGAGATCAAGATCGGGGTCATCTATCCGCTTACGGGAGGAGCCGCAGCAGCCGGGCGTGAATTACGGGCAGGCGCGGAACTCGCCGCCGAACTCGCCAATGGTGCGATATCCGGTGTGGATATGACCATGGCCAAAAACGCCGGCATCAAGAGCATGGGCGGGGCGAAGATCAAGCTCATCATCGTGGACCACGAAGGAAACCCGACCCTCGGCGCCGACCTGGCCAAGAAGCTCATCCTGGACGACAAGGTGAACGGCATCCTCGGCTGTTACCACAGCTCCGTCACCAAGACGGTGAGTGCGGTGTGCGAGCAGTACGGCGTTCCCATGATCAACGGCTCTTCCACTTCTCCGACCCTTACGCAGCGCGGTTTTAACTGGTTCTGGCGGACGACCCCCGACGACAACCTGTTCACCAAGGACCTGTTCGACTTGCTGAAGGGGCTCACCCAGGGAAAAGTAAAGGGTGTCGCCGCGGTGCCGAAGAAGGACCTGGAGATACTCGCCTCGGCTTGCGAAAAGACCGAGTGGGGCGCCAACGTTTCGGAACAACTTGAAAAATATGCCAAGGAATATGGCTTCAAACTGAAGAAGTCGCTGCTGTACTCGGCGAAGTCGGCCGACCTTTCCTCGGAAGTGCGCTCCCTCATGAGCACCAAGGCGGAAGGACTGCTGTTCGCCTCGTATACTTCGGACGCCATTCTGATGGTCAAGACGTTGAAGGCCCAGAAAGTATCGCCGAAACTCATCTGGGGCCAGGATGCCGGCTTTGAAACCCCGGAATTCCGTTCCACTCTGGGCGACGACGTCATCGGCATCTGCTCGCGAACCGTCTTCCTGCCCAAGGTGGGCGACGTGAAGAAAGTGGCCGCTCAGGTGAACAAGCTGTATAAGGACAAGACGGGGCACGACCTGAGCGGCGCTTCCGCCCGGTCGTTCACCGGCTTGCAGGCGTGGGTGGAAGTCCTGGAAAAAGCCGGTTCGGTCAATCCGGCCGCCATCCAGAAAGCCGCGAACACCATCGAAGTTCCCGCGGACGAACTCGTCGTTCCCTGGAAGGGGATAAAGTTCTCCATGGACGCCAAGAACAAGGGGCAGAACATCCTCGGTACCGGACTTATCGGCCAGTACCAGAAGGGAAGCAATGGAAAGGTCGAGATGGAGATCGTCTATCCGTTCGATATCTCCACGGCCAATATGATTTATCCGTTCGCCGGCTTCAAAGAATAACCGCTCCGCACCCCGTTCCCCCATCGGTCAAGCAATGCGACGGGTGCGAACGGGGTCGTTGTATCGTCGAAAGCCGGAATCCGGAAGCGATCGGCGAATGTCGGGTTCCGGCTTTCGTCGGAAGAAAGAGGCAGGAAACCGTTGTCGATGCCCGCATCAAGAGGCGTCGGAGTACTACAGTGGAAAGCACGTCGGTTGAAGACGTGAGGAGACCCGCGTGGATATTCTGATCGGTTCCTTGGTGGCCGCAGTTCTCATCGGATGTGTGTTCTCCCTCGTGGCGCTGGGATTGACCATCATCTTCGGGGTCATGGACATCGTGAATTTCGCCCACGGCGAATTCCTGATGATCGGCATGTACACCGGGCTGCTGACGGCCCAGGCTACCGGAGTGGACCCGCTGTTGACGCTCCCCTTCGCGGCCCTGGTGGGCTTCGTGCTGGGTGTCGTCTGCTACTTCGGCTTGGTTAAATATCTGCTCCGGGGACCCATGGTGGCGCAGCTTCTCGGCACCTTCGGCCTGATGCTTTTCCTGCGCAACCTCGCCCTCATGCTTTTCGGTTCGGAAGACCGATCGATCCACCACGGCCTGCTGGTGGGCAAGAGCATCGAGCTGGGCATGGGCGTCATCATCCCGGAAACCAAAGCGGCGGCGGCCCTGTTTTCCTGCGTCTCCTTTCTGGCCATCTGGCTGCTCATGAATCGCACCCGCATCGGCAAAGCGCTCACCGCCACGGCCCTCAATCCGCAGGGTGCCCGCTACATGGGAATCGCCACGGAACGAATGAACGCCCTAGCCTGGGGCATCGGCGGCGGTTCGGTGACGGTGGCCGGTGCGCTCCTGGTCAACTTCTGGTCGGTGAACCCGTACGTGGGTATCCTCTTCACCATGATCGCCTTCGCCATCGTGGCGCTGGGGGGCTTCGGCAGCGTGCCGGGGGCGTTCTTCGCCGGGCTGGTCGTCGGGCTGATAACGGAACTGCCCGGTTTTTGGGATTTTCTTACCTACGAACTCAACTTCGACTGGATGAGCGACGTGCCGATGACCTCCTTCAAGTACATGTGGGTGTACGTGGCATATTTCGTCATCATGGTGGTGCGGCCCAGGGGATTGTTCGGATGGAAGCAATAAAGAGCGCCTTCGATTTTTCGGATTTCCCCCGGACGGATAAAGTGGTGGCTTGGGCGGTGGCGGTTTTCCTCCTCACCTTTCCCCTGCTCCCGGCGTCGAATTTCGCCATGGCCACCATGATCCAGTTCCTCATGTTCTCCCTCTACGGAATGGGGTGGAACACCATCGGGGGCTACGGCGGACAGGTGGATCTGGGCAAGGCCCAGTACCTGGGGATCGGCGCCTATACCACGGCGGTGTTTCTCATCTATTGGGACATCCCTTTCTGGATTTCCATGCCCATCGGGGCCTGCTTCTCCATCATGTGGTCGTTCATCATCGGCTACCCGCTGTTCAGGCTCAAGGGCCACTACTTCGCCATCGCCACCATCGCCATGTCTCTCGTGATGAAGGACATTTTCGAAGCGTGGGGATTCGTGGGCGCGGCCAGGGGATTGGATATTTCCCCCATCAAATATCAACCGCCGGATTTCCTGCGGCTGATCTTCAAGGAAGACGTTTACTATTACTACGTCATTCTCGGTTTCTTCTTTATCGGGCTCTTCTACATCAATGCGTTTCGAAAATCGCGACTCGGGTATCAACTTCGTTCCATCAAGGACAACGAGACGGTTGCCCAGTCCCTCGGGATCAACGTCCATTGGGCCAAGATAAAGACCTACGCCATCGCCACCACCTTCGTGAGCGTCGTTGGCTCCTTCCATGCGTGCTATATCAAGAACATCGAACCCGAGGACACCATGAGCCTCGACATCTCCATTCTCATCGCCCTCATGGCCATGCTGGGGGGCGCGGGTTCCCTGTGGGGACCCATCATCGGGGCCGCGGTGCTGGTGCCGCTGAAAAGCTACCTCAAAGCCTGGCTGGGCGGTTCCGGGCTTATCGGGATCGATCTGGTCGTCTATGCGCTCATCATCATGGTGATTTCCGCTGCCGAACCCCGGGGAATCTGGGGAATCGTCGAGAAGGTACGCGCCCGGAGGCGTTCCTGATGCCGCTGCTGGAGCTTCATAACGTCACCAAGGACTTCGGCGGCCTGCGGGCCAACGAAAACGTTTCCTTCTCCATCGAAAAGGGGGAATTGTTCGGTCTGATCGGACCCAACGGGGCCGGCAAGACCACGCTCTTCAACTGCATCTCCGGGCACCATCCCCTGACCTCGGGACGGATTCTCTTCGACGGCGAAGACATCACCGCCCTCAAGTCCCATGAAGTCGCCAGAAAGGGTCTGGCCCGGACCTTCCAGGTGTACGTGGCCTCGGGAGACCTCACCGTGCGGGAAAACATCATGGTCGGATGTTTCATGCATACGGGCTCGAGGAGCAAAGCAGGGGAGAGGGCCGATGCCATGCTCGAGGAATTCGGGCTGCGGGATCGTGGCGGCAGTTTGGTGAGCGAACTTCCGGTGGCCTATCAGAAGCTGGTGACGATGGCCACTGCCGTTGGGTCCGAACCCAAGCTCCTGCTGCTGGACGAAGTCGCGGCGGGCCTCAATCCCACGGAAATCGAAGAGGTCATGGAGACCATACGCCGGGTGCATAACGATATGGGGATCACGGTGATGCTCATCGAGCACGTCATGGCCCTGGTGATGGGGGTGAGCCATCACGTGATCGTGCTGGAGTCGGGCCGCAAAATCGCGGAGGGGCCTCCGGAATCCATCGTCAACCACCCCGAAGTCATCAAGGCGTACCTCGGCGCACGGTACGCACGGGATTACGCCGGGAAGGAGGGTTGAGATGGACCACACGATTCTCCGCGTAGACGACATCCACGTTCGTTATCGGGGTCTGCCGATCCTCAGGGGCGTTTCGCTGGACGTGAAGCAGGGCGAGACGGTAAGCGTCGTGGGGGCGAACGGGGCGGGGAAATCGACCCTGCTTCGTGCCGTTATGGCGTCCCAACGGGCCTACCGGGGAAAAATTCTCCTCGAAGGAAAAGAAATCCAGGCTCTGCGGACGGAAGAGATCGTCCGGTTGGGAGTGGTCTATGTCCCCGAGGAAAAGATGCTGTTCAAACCGCTCAACGTGGAGGAAAACCTTCTCCTGGGCGCCTACAGCATAAAGGACCGGAAAGTCGTTCAGCGAAACCTGCAGTTCGTCTATAAGCTCTTCACCCGCCTCGAAGAGCGGAAACACCAGGCGACCGCCACCCTTTCCGGGGGCGAGCAACAAATGGTTGCCATCGGCCGAGGTCTCATGTCAAATCCACGGGTCCTCATGCTTGACGAACCGTCCCTGGGACTTGCGCCCATCCTGGTGGACGAGGTGCTCGGCACCGTGCGCCGCCTCAAGGAAGAGGGGATTACGATTCTTCTGGTGGAACAGAACGTCCGTGAGGCGCTGGACATCGCGGATCGCGGCTACGTCATTCAATCCGGCGCCATTCTGGAAAGCGGCAGCGGAAAGGACCTCCTGCACAGTGATCGAATCCGTCAGGCGTATCTCGGATTCTGAAAGGACTCAACGTTTCGGTGTTCTCCTTCCCACCGGACTTTTCGTCCGGGAGGGCCGTCAAGCGGGTTGTGGTCGTTCGGATTTCCCCGGACCACGGACCCGTTGTCATTAAGCTTCCCTCTCCTCCCCACAGAAGCCGTCGATAGACCCCTTCCGACCGTCGCCCGACGAAATCCGTGGCGGGAAACGGTGCGGGGAGCGGATTTCGGCTCCGTCGGGATAACGGGCGGGGGAAACCGTCGTTCACCTTCTCCACGGAAAGGGCAGAGGGGAATCCTCTCGGAAATGTCCGATAGTATCGGATTGAAATTCCTATGAAAGATAACTTTTCGGAAAAGAATCATTGGCATCGCTTTTGCTGTTGTAAGAGAAAGATGTTGGAGAGTGTTTTATGAAGGAAAAACTCATTAACGCCGGGACAGCGGCGGCTTCAAGCGGGCACTTCAGCGAGCAGGAGTTGTACGTCATGTTTCTGGAAGAGGCAAACCGTCTTACCCAGAACAGTGAAAAGGCCCAATCGCTGGCCAGGGAAGCGCTCCGGGAGTTCCTCAAGCGGCACGAGGCAACCGGGAACAGGAACGGGGATTAAGTTCGGGCCGCGCAATCCTCGGTGTCCGAGTTAAACAAAGAGCCTGCAGGTCTTTTCCATGGTTGTGGTACAATTTTTCGGAAAACGTATTGCAGTCCCGGAGAATGTGGCCGGCGAACACTAAAGAGATAAGGACATGTCAAAAATACATCATTTTCTACTGCTCCCCTTTCGGACGCCTCTGTCGATCAAGGTGGACGATCTTCCGGTCCCGGACGACGTCACTTCCGATGAAGACGGCATTACGCCCGTGAACGACGAACATGTCATGGCGCCCGTGGACGATGAGGACGGCATGTCGCCCGTGAAAAAAGTGGAAAGCTATTCGGGATATACGCTGAACGAACAGCCGAGAGTGATCCATCTGGAAGACAAGAAACTCTCGGTGGTGGAGATAAAAGACCGATGGTTCGGCCCCGATCATACGTATTTCAAGGTCCTGGCGGACGACGGCCGGAACTATCTGCTGCGGTACGACCGGGAATCCGATCGATGGGCAATCGAAATACTCCCGGCCGAAACGTAAAAGCGTACTTGTCCGTGCTCACCTCACCATTCCAGGTGAATCAACTGCTCGGGGAAATAGGCGAAGTGGCGTATCTCCACTATGCGATCGTCCTTGAAATAGAGGATTTTTCCCTCCATTTGCGGTGAATCCCTGTCCGGTATGATGTTGTCCACATAGCTCCATTTATTGTCCTGCACTGTCAGGTAGTACACCTGGGGCACCTTGAGTGCTTCGCTCGCCTGCTCCTTGGTCATGCCCACCTGCACCACGCCGATCGACACGAGACGAAGCGTCTCCGTGTCCCATTGGGGGTACGCCTTGGAAAGTTCGTCTCTGCGGGAAGCGGGAGTGGCACATCCCGCCAATAGGAAGATCAGAGAAAATACCCACGCGACACGCGCAATTCGGTTCATGGATGCGGCCTCCTTTTCCTCCAATAGTAAGGCGTTCCGCATCCCCGCGCAATGCGCCGCTCCCGACACGCAGCTGCAACGTACCCAAAAAAGAGGGGACTGACCGGATCAGGGCCGGGGCATGACGTTCTTCTTCCTCTCCTTGGCCAGGGCCAGGAAATGCTCTACGCCGCTTCGCGGGGGCGTGTATTGATCGGTTTCCGCTTTCTTCACCAACCGCAGGGCATCCCCGGAACAGGTCGATATGCAGAGGCCGCAGCCGATACAGCGGTTGAGGTCCACCTTGGCCTTGTCGTCCACCATGACGATCGCTTCCATCTGACACCGATCGATGCAGGTTTCGCAGCCGATGCAGTCATCTTCGGCGACCACGGCGAAGTAGTTGCTCTTGACGGCCTGAGCCGGGGAAGGCTGTTTCTTCAGCGATCTGAGCATGCCGCAGCAGTCTCCGCAGCAACTGCACATGCCGCCCACCTTCTGGGTGTTGTAAGGCTGCAGCACGAGGCCTTCTTCCTCGTTGCGCCGCAGGATGTCCTTGGCTTCATCCTGCGTGATGTACCGCCCCATGCCGTTTTCCACGTAGAAATGGGCATGTGACCCGAACATGAAGCACGCCTCCAGGGGTTTGTCGCACCCTTCGTCCAGCAGTCTACTGCTGGTGCGGCAGATGCACGGGGCAACGGCGATGGTTTCCTGGGCTTCGACGATCTGTATGGCGTCCTCGTAGGGAGCGATGGGCCATTCGGCGACCAGTTCGCGGTTGATGGGAATGGAGCGCATGACGGGCACCGAGTTGCCCTGCATTACGTGCCCGAGGCCTTCTTCGAAATAGTCCTTGAGGTCCCCGGCAAGCTCGCGGTCCATGGAGTTGAGCTGGAATTCGAAGATTCCCACAATGAACGGCACTGCGGCGTACTTTACGTTTTCTCCCTTCCGAACCCGGAAGAGCAGTCCCTTCTCCGCCATCTTCTCCATCAGTTCGGCCGTGTGTTCCGCGTCGAGCCCCATCCTGCGGGCGGCGTCCACGGGCGCCTCGGGAATGGGGGCCATTTTGAGGAAGAACTCCGCCTCCTCGGGGTTGAACAGACGGCGCAGTATTTTCAGCTCCACTCCGCTCGTGGTGGAGGGAAAGCCTACCGCGAGGTCATCCAGCCTTTCCCGCAATTGTTCATACACGTCTTGCATGCCCACCTCCTCGATGTTCGCCGGTTGGGTGCGTCCGCCGGGCCGAAAAAATCGGTCCCGAACCCGCCCGCGCGCTGCCGCGCGAAGCGGGAAAACGGACACAGTCGATGTTTGGTTCACAAAAAAACGTCCTCCACGCCCGTCGGTTCGCCACTCCGGAAAAAGCCGGGGGCCGGGCGGGTTCGGCAAGTCTGTTCCGCCTTTTTCCGGAAGCATGAAGCAACCGTCTCCGGATGTTTCTCGTCCTGCTAAATGTTCCCCAAGGGACTCCGGGCGGTCACGTGGTATCCGCGTTCGCCGAGCGCCTGCTCGATTTCACCGATCTGCTCGTGGCCGCGCGTCTCCAGGGTGACGTCGATTTCCACCTGGCCGAATGGCGCGTAGTTGAATTCGCGATGATGGTCGATTTCAAGAATGTTCGCTTTGAGCGAACGAATGACGTCCAGCAGCCCCGCCAGCTGTCCCGGCTTGTCGGGCAGCCGCACCTTGAAGTTGAAGATTCGTCCGTCGATGGCCAGGCCGCGCATGATGATCCGGTCGATGATGTTGACGTCGATGTTCCCGCCGGAAACGATGCACACCACCGTTTTGCCCTCGATGCCGTCGATCTGCCGGTTGGCGAGGGCCGCCAGGCCGACCGCTCCGGCGCCTTCGGCCACGATTTTTTCGTTCTCCATCATGAGCAGCACCGCGTTGGCGATGAGTTCCTCACCTACCGCCGTCCACTCGTCGACGTAGGTTTGAGCCAGTTCGAACGTGAGTTCGCCCACCTGCCGGACGGCGATTCCGTCCGCCAGGGACGCTGCCGGGGGAAGCCTCGTTATGGTCCCTTTCTCGAGGGCGGCGATCATGCCGGGGACGGCCTGGGCCTGCACGCCGACGATACGCGTCCGGGGGCTCAATGCCTTGAATGCCGTCGCAATGCCTCCGATCAGGCCGCCTCCGCCGCAGCAGCAGACAAGGGTATGCACCCCTTCGGGGAGGTCTTCCATGATTTCCAGGCCGATGGTTCCCTGCCCCGCGATGACCTGACGATCGTCATAGGGCGGAATAAAGGTGAGCTTTCGCTCCCGGGCCACGTCCAGGGCGCGATCGCAGGCGTCGTCGTACGTCTGGCCGTGGAGGATCACCTCGGCTCCGTAGCGCTGGGTCGAGAGCACCTTGATGAGCGGGGTACCCTCGGGCATGACGATGGTGGAGGCCACCCCGAGTTTTCCGCAGTGGTACGATACGGCCTGGGCGTGGTTGCCCGCCGATGCGGCAGCCGTTCCGCCCTTCAGAGCATCCGCCGGAAGGGTGGCAAGCTTGTTGGCCACGCCGCGGTCTTTAAACGAACCGGTGATCTGGAGGTTCTCCAGCTTGAAATAGAGTTCGCAGCCGCAGAGTTCCCCCAGCTTGATGGATTTCACCAAGGGGGTGCGGAATACGCGGTCCCGGATTCTCCGGCGGGCGTCTTCAATGTCTGGCAGGGAAACCGGAAGTCCGGGCACGGTCAATCTCCTTGTATACAGCTCCGAAAAAAACAATATCTTTTTTTCGGGGAAAGGTAAAGGAGGACACCGGTTGTTCCTGTGCCCCTGTAAGCGTAAATGTGGTACAAAGACGTACCATGACCGTTTCCCGGCGGCATGGCCGGTTGCGGCGAGGTGGAGGGAAACCGGAGAAATCCGGAGAAACAGAGAGTGGTTCAGGAGGCGGGACGATGAAAAAGACGGATTCGAACGAGAAGGCTGAAAATCGTATCACGGTCGAGCAATCGGGCGCGGTTCCGCCCTGTCTCGACCTCGATGCCGCGCCCGGACAATGCCGCGGCTGTTTCGGCTGGGATCACATGATGCGGGCGGCGGGAGAAAACGGGTGCTGGTCCGGAGCCACGGTCCGATGCGACGTCACCGGACTCACCGTCAGTACGTGCAAGGGGAGCGGGAACGCCGGAACCGACCGGTGAAGCCCGTCGTAGTTCTCCGGGGAGAAGCGGCGGTCTTCAACCGTGGAGGAGGGACCGGGAGAGCGGGCCGACCCCGGTGAGACAGCCCCGTGCGAACGGATTCATGCGCTTGTCGCCGGTCTCCGGCCTTCCGTCTCCCGGGCGACGGGGGGGTCGATATCCTTGTCGCCGATGATCCACGTGTCGATCACCTCGAACACCGTTTCGCGTTTGAGCGGCTTCGGCAGATAGTCGTTCATCCCCGCATCAAGGCACCGCTCCCGATCGCCTTTCATCACATTGGCGGTCATGGCGATGATGGGCAGGACGACCCCTTTCCGCCTCAACTCGCGCGTAGCCTCGAACCCGTCCATGACGGGCATCTGCACGTCCATGAGGATCAAATCGTAGTCCGAAGGGTTCTGCTCGAACAGATCGACGGCTTCCCGGCCGTTGGCGGCCACCGATACCTGGTATCCCGCTTTGCCCAGCATGACCGCCGCCAGTTTCTGATTTACCTTGTTGTCCTCCACCAGCAGGATGCGCACGGACTGCTTCGCCGCCACGCGGAGCGAGTGGCGGGTGGCGATGGATCGCTTTGCGGGCGTACGGAGCACTTTGGGCTCCAGAATGAGGCTTTCGACCATGTTGAGGAGGGAGCGCCGGCGTACGGGTTTGGCGAGGAATCCGTCGAAGCCCGCTTCTTCGCACTGATTGGCCCCTCCGTCGACTGAGGAGGAGAAGGCCAGAAGGGGAATGTAGGGCAAGCCCTGATCGGAGGTGCGGAGGCGCTTCGCCAGGTCGAAGCCGTTCAGTCCGGGCATCTGTATGTCCAGGATGCAGATGTCGTAGGCCGCATTCAGATGTGTGCTTCGTTTGATTTCGGAAAGCACCGATTCCGAACGCGTCAGGGGAATGGCCGTCATACCGGCCCCTTCCAGAATGTGCCGCAAAATCTCGAGGTTGGTCTCGTTGTCGTCCACGATCAGCGCTCTCTTGCCGGTCAGAGGCACCCGCTGCTGCTGGACGGCGACGGAGTCCGCACCTTTCTTCACGACGGCGGTGAACGTGAACGCGCTGCCGCGTCCGGGACGGCTTTCGACTTCGATGTTTCCGCCCATCAGATGAGCGATCTGTTTGCTGATGGAAAGCCCCAGCCCCGTGCCCCCGTATTTTCGCGTACTGGAGCTGTCGGCCTGGCGGAACGCCTCGAAGATGAGGGGAACCTGGTCTTCGGTTATGCCGATACCAGTGTCCCTCACCAGGGATTTCAGCATCACCCGGCCGTCGGGCAGTTCCTCGGCGTCGATTGAAAGTTCGATTTCCCCCAGCTCGGTGAATTTGGCTGCGTTGCCCATGAGGTTCACCAGGACCTGCCGGAAACGATGAGGATCGCCGATCAGGCGGGAAGGAACCTCATTGCCGATGCGGCAGAGCACTTCCACCGGCTTTACGCCCACTTTCGGTTTTATGAGTTCGGCGATGTCGTAGGCCAGCACTTCGGGATCGAACTCGACCGCTTCCAGGTCCAGTCTCCCCGCTTCGATCTTGGAGAAATCGAGGATGCCGTCGATAAGGGTCAACAGGGCCTCCCCGCTTCGCTTGATAATTTTGGCGTAGTCGATTTGCTCGTCGGCCAGCGGCGTTTCGAGGAGCATATCGGTGAACCCGATCACTCCGTTCATGGGAGTGCGTATTTCGTGGCTCATGTTGGCGAGGAACTGGCTCTTGGCCCGATTGGCCTGTTCGGCTTTGCTTGCCAGTTCGCCGGCCCGTTCTATGGCCTTTTTCAACTCGTCGTTGGTGGCTCCCAGTTCGCCGTAGGCATTGGCAAGCTCCTCTTCCTGTTGCTTGCGCTGGGAGATGTCGACGGTGGTGCCCTCATACCGGATAACGTTGCCTTCCCTGTCGTGCACGGCCCTCGCGGTTTCGGATATCCAGATGCAGCTTCCGTCGCGTCGATACACCTGGCTTTCGAAATCCGAAATGGCGTCGTTCGTTTCCATCAGCTGCTTGAACATGGCGCGCCGCTTCGGATCGACGTACAACTGCCGGCTGATGTCCGTGAGGGATTTTTTCAGGTCGTCGGCGTTATCGTATCCGTAGATTCGGGCAAGCGCAGGATTCACTTCCAGATAGGTTCCCCGCGGAGTGGTCACGAAGATCCCCTCCTCCAGGTTTTCGACCAGGCCCCGGTATTTGCGTTCGGCCTCCTTCAGCGCTTCTTCCGCCTGCTTCTTTCTGCCGATGTCCCGAATCACCGCCTGTAACAGGGGGCGGCCGGAAATCTCGATTTGTTTCAGGATCACCTCGGCCGGGAAGGGGGTGCCGTCCAAGCGCGTGTATTCCCACTCGAAAATGTCCTCGCCGTGCTCCATGGCGATTGCCAGATGGTGCATGACGGCGGTTTCCGAATCCCGTCCGTCCGGTTGGACGGGCGATGAAATTTCGTGGAATTTCTTGAAAAGGATGTTTTCCTTGGACGCATAACCGAAGATGTGCAGCGCTGCGTCGTTGCACTCCATGAAGCCGTTTTCGGCGGTCAGCAGGAACAGGGCGTCGGGTGTGGCGTCGAAGAGCGTCCGATAGCGTCGTTCTGATTCGCCCACTATTTGGGAGGTTTTGCGCTTTAAATCGTGCCACACCAGGAAGACCGTTCCCAGCGCGGCCAGCAGGAGCACCATGGCGATGGAAATGTATCTCATCTGGGCAACCGCCGATGCTTCATGCAAAACGACGACGCGCCAGCCCTTCAGGGGAAGTTGCTGTCCGGCAACGAGGTAGTGTCGCCCCTGGAAGGTCAGTTCGGGCGACGTTTCGTCGAAGACCATCTTCAACGATTTCAGGGAAAAGTTTCCGTACTTCTTGGATGTGACGAAATCTTTCCGTTTCGATTCCTCGATGGGCGAAAGAGTGCAGCCCAACCAACCGGGTCTGGTGCTCATCACCACCACGTCGTGGTCGTCCAGCACCATTGCATTTTTATGGGCGCTTTCCAGAAGCACTTCGATGGCGTCGATGTTCTGTTTGATGACGGTCACGCCGACGATGCGTCCCTCGGATTCGATGGGGCTCGACGTGTAGATGCCCCGTTTGCCGGAGGTGACGCCCACGTTGAAGAAGGTGGAGCATTTTCCCGCCATTGCCTCGGCGAAATAGGGGCGGAACCCGTAGTTCTGCCCGAGAAAGCTGTCTTCCTTATTGCGGTTGGACGTGGCGACGACCACCCCTTCGAGATTCATCAGGTAGCACACGGATACCCTGCTGTTCTGTGCATAGGCATCGAGTATTTCATTGACGCGCTCCACGGTGTCGGGGGCGGTATTCACGAACAGGGATACGACTCGTTCCACGCTTGAGAGGCTCTTCGCCACGTCGCTCTGGAAGTCGATAACTTCGTTGAGATAGATCGCGAGGGAGCGCGCTTCCAGTGAAACCGCCGCGGTTTCCATGGAGAGGACTTCGTGAGCCACCCGGTGGCTTACAAAAATGCCGCAAGCAACCACTAGGGCCGGGATGAGGATGAAATACCACGTGCTCTTGGAGAACTTGCCTGTCGCCACGAGCCGACTTCCTTTCTTTGCAGGGTGTTCCACAGCGTACGGAGAAAGGAGGCCCGGACCGTCACCCATGACGGGATCGAGCGGAAACATCCGTCGATCCGGCACGTCGGCTTTTTTCTCCGGGGATCGTCGTCTGTTCCTGCGTGGAGGTGCTTCTTTCCCTTTTCCGCTGCTCTTCCTTATTATAGATCGATGCCGGCGGCCAGTTTGGCCATCAGTTCCTCCGGGGTGAGTTCCTCCTCTTTCACTTTCTCGAACAGAGGGATGAATTGGGTATGTTCCATGCCGAGTTCCACATAGAACGGATGGTTGTCCTCCGTCTTGAAGGAGACGCGACGGCATTTGGGACGGGAAATTTCCGTTGCGATGGAGATCATGAGGGTTTTCGCTATGGTCACCACCTTGGGCTGGTTGTGGTTTACCACGATGCCGTATCTGTTCTCTATGTTACGCCGGAGTTTGCCGATGATCTGATTCACCAGTTCGCCGATGCTGTCCGCCACTTCGTCATGGGTATGGGAGGTGCGGAGTTCTTCTTCCGGGAACCCAATGGCTCTCATATACTTCTGATAAATCTCAACCGCGGCGGCTCCCGCGAAGTTCATTATGACCAGTCCCGAAAAATCGCCGGCGAACTGGACGAAGCACCCCACGTCGGGCCTCATCTGGGTAGAGGGTATCTTCTGTATGGTCGGGGAAAAGGTAATCGTCGACATGGTTGCGGCCTCCAGGACATCCTTGGTGGAGTAGCACATGTCTTTCGTTACTTCGTTGATAGTGTCTATTTGCGGCATCTGGAATCATCCTCCGGGGATCAGGAAAGCGTTTGAATGAATTGATCTATTCTTTTCAATAATCGAGCCATACGTGGAGAAACTGAAGCGAAATCAAACAAGGGCAAAAGTTCGGGCGGAAGAACGCACAGATGCCGCGCGGAAGGCGCTGTTTTCCAAACATCGCTGACGGGCCTTGCCAATCGTTTGACTTACCGATGGACTGCCGATACTTTGTAGCGATTACTCTTTCCGCCCGAACGGGAGGCGAATGAATTCCGCGGCCAATGAATGGTTGTCCCCTTACGAGGATTTTGTCGCTCAGTCGGACGAAGCCTTTCTGCGCGTCCAACGGGAGTACTCCGGATTCGTGCGGTGCGGAGTGGGCTGCAACGATTGCTGCTTTGCGGTGTTCGAGCTGCACCCGGTTGAAGCCGTCCATCTGAAGGGGGCGTTCGAGCGGGGGCTGCAAGGGGATCTTCGACGCGAAGCCGTGAGGCGGGCGGTCCTTTCCAGGGAAAAGCTCCAGGCGGCCGAGCGCGAAATCGGCGGTGCGGCTCTCCCCTGGGATTCTCCCGAACGCATGGTGGCGTTGTCGCGTCTGAAAATCGAGTGCCCGCTCCACGATCAAGGCCGGTGCGTTCTCTACGAACATCGCCCCATCACCTGCCGCACCTACGGCATTCCCCGGTCCATAAAAGGAAAGGGCGCCACGTGCGGAAGATCCGGGTTCGAGCGGGGCATCAGTTATCCCACCCTCAACATGGACATTCTGGACCGGCGGCTCCACGGACTCTCGCGTACGATGCTTTCCCTCGAGGCGAACATCGACATCGGCGAAAACAGGATGCTCGTCTCCGTGGCGGAAGCCATCCTGGAAGACCTTTCCCCCCGATACTTTCAGTGTCGGGCCGGAGCTTGAGTTCTCTGCCGCCGCAATCACATTCAACTGAAGTCGGAATCGCGGGAGAGGGGACCGTTATTTGCAACGATCGCTCCTCCGGACAGGAAAACCGTGAACAATAGAGTGCTCGTTACCCTGTTCCTCGCCATTTTCACCACCACCCTCGGCGTGGGGATCATCGTGCCCATCCTGCCGATCTATGCCGAGGCGAGTGCGGCGGGAGGCATGGCCATCGGCCTGATCTTCGGGTCTTTTTCCCTTTCCCGGACCCTGTTCGTTCCCATCTTCGGCAGGCTTTCGGACCGGAAGGGCAGAAAACCCTTCATCACCGCGGGGCTTTTTGCCTACTGCCTTATCTCCATCGCCTTCACGTTGTCCGACAACGTGTATTACATCGTTATCGTGCGATTCCTGCAGGGAGTGAGTTCGGCGGTCATTCTTCCGGTTGCGTGGGCATACGTTGGAGAACTCTCCACCCCCGAAAGGGAAGGCCGGCTCATGGGAGTGTTCCAGTTGAGCATGATGGGCGGCCTGAGCTTCGGCCCCATCCTTGGGGGTATCGTCAACGACACGCTGGGCGTACGGGCGACGTTCTACAGCATGGGGCTGTTCTGTTTTCTGGGATTTCTCCTGAGCCTGCTGTTCCTTCCGAGCGAGAAGGGGACGCGACGCGGCGCGGACAAGCGCGGCGCGGCCTATATGTCGCTGTTGAAGGACCGAACGGTGCTCACGCTGTGCATTCACCGCGTATGCCTCGCGTGCAGCATCGGCGCCATATGGGCCTTCCTGCCTCTTCTGGCGGACAAGTACCTTTCGCTCAGTTCCACCTCCATCGGTATCGTGCTCATGCTCAATACCGCGGGCAGCGCGCTCCTCCTCTATCCCATGGGGGTCGCGGCCGACCGGTACGACAAGCGCTACGCGGTAATCATCGGAGGCGTGGTGGCGGCCTTCGCCGTGTTCTCGCTGGTCTATGCACGGAACTTCACACTGCTGCTGACGGCGGGACTGGCCCACGGGATCGCTCTGGGAGCCGTTACGCCGTCCGTTATGGCGGTGGCGGTGATCGCGGGCAGGGAGAACAACGCCATGGGCGCCGTGATGGGCCTCGTTTCCATGGCCCACAGTCTGGGCATGCTCATAGGACCGGTGGTAAGCGGAGCGGTAGTGGACCTGATATCTTTTCCCTGGGCGTTCATTGTGGGGGGAGGGGCGCTGCTTATCGGCACCGTCATTTTCATGGCGTATATACCGGCTCGGTCCATCATGGCCCCGCACAAACGTGCGCTGCTTCAGGTGCCGGACCCGCAGGAGCAGGCGTAGCCGAACGTTTTCTCAGCGCACGTGGGGATAGAACTTCGCCAGCAGGCGCGGTTCGACGCCGGCCAGAAAAAGCGTCAGGAGCAGGAGGTTGCGCAAAGAGGTGAAAACCGCGCCCTCCCGTTGATAGCGGCGAGCGGAAGTAACGACTATCTGGGGCAGGATACGGACGCTGCCCTTTCGATTCAGCCTTCGAACGAAGTCGACGTCCTCCATGATGGGGATGTTTTTGAATCCGCCCAGTACATCGAAGGCTGCGCGTGAGACGAATATCCCCTGGTCCCCATACGGAAGTTTCAGCAAGCGGCTCCTCACGTCGGCCACCGCGAAGGTGAACCGGAGCGGGAGCCGTTTCGAGTCGATCCCCACGGAAAAAGCACCCCCCGTGCAATTGCCCCCGCTCATTGCCAGGGAAACGGCTTCGATTGCTCCGTCGGGCAATCGGACGTCGGCATGCAGGAACAACAGGACGCTCCCCACGGCCCGCGCGGCCCCCGCGTTGAGCTGAGGACCACGGCCGGGAGGGCCGGCCACGACGGTCGCTCCGGCCGATTGGGCCGTCTCCGCGGTACGGTCGAGACTGCCTCCGTCGGCGACAATAACTTCGCGGGCGCCCTGACGCAGGAGTTCGGCCGTCAGCGGTCCGATATTCCGTTCTTCATTGAGCGTCGGGATGACGACCGATACGCTCATGCTCAAAAGCTCCTGATCTCTCCGCAGTCGGGGCAAATCCAGATGACGTTGTTGCTCATGAGGGGCTTATTCTCTTCCATGCAGTCGGGGCAGATCATGAATCCGCACTTGCAGTTCCATGCATAGGGGACCTGCTTGCGGCAAAAATGGCAGACGAATTCCCTCTTTTTACGAACCCGTCGCAGGGGGACGACCGTATCGATTCCGTTCACGTTTTCTCCGAAAGTGGTATTCCGTAAGGATAGTCGAAAAAAGCGAAAGGTGAAAGGACTTCCGTGGGGTCATTTCGCCCGTGCCGACGCGCTGGGGGAGGAGACGGAAAGCGTTTTCAGAAATTGATGCGCAGCACGATGAAGGTGGACCAGTTTTCGCGGTTCTCCGATTCCACGGGCTCCTGAAAACCGTTCATGAAGTCCGAATGCTCGTCCGTTTGATCTCCATCGACCGGTCTGAAAAACCGCACCATCAGATCCATCCCCTCGTTCATCATGAACTTCAGGCTGTCTTTGAGGCCGGAAAGATCGAATTCGGGGATGAAATCCTTCCCGATATCCTGTGTGGTGAAGAACATGCATCCGAAGTAATCGTTGGTGGCGTATGCCGGGGTGGTCTCGAAGAGATACGGAGAATCGATTGCGTGGGAGTATACCGGCTTGATGTGGAAGAACGATTTTTCCTTCGACCAGCCGAATGAGGGCCACGACGCTTGCCCCGCCATGCAGAATGCGGGTAGGAGCAGGAAAACGAAAAAAGCAGGCAGGATTTTGCTCACCTTAGTTCCCCTTTATGAATGGCACTCTTCCTTTCTGAAAACCAATCCGAGCACATTCTTAATTTCTTCCAGTTGATTATATACATCTGTCGACAAACAGGCAACCTGTTTCACTTTTTTCTCGGAGCATCCATGACCCGCCGCTGGGGGAAAGATGTTTGTCCTCTCGCGCGAACAGAAACCGGGAACATGGGGCGGGCGCTCCCCGGCGGCCGATGCCGCCCGTTTATGGGTTTGCAAAAATGGGACCGGAACCGGAAAAACCGCGCAATGCGGGAAACCATCCCCTTCCGAAAAGGATAACCTCTTTACAAGAGAGGGGTAAATGAAGATACTCTGCCCAGAACGTTTCTCGGGAAGGAAGGATCGAAGGATAAGTGGCGGCAAAAAAAGGACCACCGACAAACGGAAAAAAACGACCTTCCCTCCGGAAAAAACGTTCTTCCTCCACAGCTGGTTCGTCGACGCGGACCGCCTCCAAACGAACATCGCGGAAAAAGGGATCCTCCGTGGGCAGACGGTTTCTGATTCTGGCGGCCATACCGCTCCTGGTGCTCTCCTTTGCCGCCGGCTACTACCTGCGCCAGCCCGTGGTCAAACATTCCGGGGCGGCCAACGGAACGCAAAAGAAAATCTCTGAAAAGGTGAGGGCGGTTCCCGAAAAACAGGAAGTGAAAACGGTGGAACCCGAGGCCAAGCCGGCGCCTCCGCCCGCTCCCGAACCGACCGTGGCCTATGTTCCCGAGGCTCCGCCGGAAAAGCCGAAGCTCCCCGTGCCGGAAGCTCCGGAGACGGTTCCCCCGTCGAAGCTGAAGCGGGTATGCCTCATCCTCGACGATTTCGGGTATAATTTTACTCCCGAGATGAAGCGGGTGCTGGATTTGAATCCGAACATCACGCCGGCCATCCTGCCCAGCCGCCCCTACTCGCGGAAGATCATGGATTACGCCGTCAAGTCCGGCCATGAAGTCATCATCCATGCTCCGCTGGAAGGGTCCGACGTGTACGTGGAACCCCGTTTCATCAGGCACGGGGCGTCTCCCGAGGAGATAAACGGTCTCCTGACGCGGTGGTTCAATGAAATACCCTCGGCGGTCGGCATCAACAACCATCAGGGATCCATCGCCACCGCCGATCGCGGAACCATGGAAAGCATCGTGGAGTATCTGGGGAAGCACGAAAAGCTCTACGTCGACAGTCTGACCACGCCGAAATCGGTGGGATTCCGCGTGGCTCGTGAAAAGGGATTGCCGACGGCCAAAAGAACTTCCCCCTTCCTCGACAACGAAGACGATCAGCACCACATCAGGGGGTATATCGAACAGTGGCTGGCCCAGGCGGTGGGGCGTGAGAAATTCATACCGATAGCCATCGGCCACATCACCAAAGCCAATACGCGTCGCGTTCTGATGGACATCGTTCCCCGGCTGGAACAGATGGGGTACGTACTGGTGCCGGTTACGGAGGCGGTGAGTCCTTCCCCCCGCGGGAGGAAGCCCGAGAGAGAATCCAAAGACATTGCCCTCCATCCTCACCCCTCGACGGCCGAGCACCATGCTCCCAAATCCTGAATCCGGGAGGACGCCGTCGTCCCCCTTGCCACCGTCTCGCCGGCGAGAGGAAAATGAGAGAAGCCACTTTCACGTTTCATGAACGGAGCACAAAGGAGAACGGTTCTTCCTTCGTCGTTTCGGGTCGCTTGAGTGAGGAGGAAGCCGCCGGCTTCCTCTCCGCCTTCCAAAGCAGTCTGCCCCCGCAGGGTACCGCGGTACGACTGGACATGGCCGGAGTGACCTATCTGGACAGCGCGGGAGTTGCGGCTCTCCTGGAGGTGGAACTGGAACTGAACGGTCGGAACGGGACTCTCGCCCTGGAGAACGTCCCCGCAACGTTTCGGGGAATGCTGGGACTCATCGACCGCAGTACCTTGAACCGGCAGCCCGTCGGCGGCGAACGAAGGAACCCGAACGCGATTTCAAGGCTCGGCGCCGCGGTGATTCATGTGGTGGGCGATCTCCTCTTTCAGGTGGGATTCGTGGGAGAACTCGCCCTCTCCGCCGTGAGGGCGCTGAAAAACCCACGGGCCGTGCGCTGGGGGAACACCGTTCTCGTCGTGCAGAGAATGGGTGTGGACGCGCTGTTCATCATCTGCCTCATCAATTTTCTGGTGGGATTGACCATAGGGTTCCAGAGCGCCATCTCGCTCCGGCAGTACGGCGCCAACATTTTTCTGGCCGACCTGGTGGGACTCGGCATGGTCCGCGAATTGGGGCCGCTGATGACCGCCATCCTCGTGGCCGGCAGGTCGGGATCGGCGTTCGCGGCGGAGATCGGGACCATGAAGGTTTCCGAGGAGGTGGACGCCCTGGTGACCATGGGCTTCGACCCGTTCGGGTTCCTGGTGATCCCGCGAATGCTGGCGGGCGTCATCGTGGTCCCCCTGCTTACGCTTTTCGCCGATCTGATGGGCATTGCCGGGGGGCTCATCGTGGGAGTGACCTCGCTCGACCTCACGGTGGCCACCTACATTCAGGAAACGTACAAGGCGTTGAGCATCACCCATGTATTTTCGGGCATCTTCAAGAGTGTGCTCTTCGGACTGACCATCGCTTTCGTGGGATGCCTGCGGGGCTTTCAGGTACAGGGCGGTGCGGAGAGCGTGGGGCAGCGGACCACCTCGTCGGTGGTAACCAGTATTTTCCTCATCATCGTCATCGACGCTTTTTTCGGAATATTTTTCCGGATGGTAGGGATATGAGCGAAAACGACGGCCCCGTAATCCGGGTGGAACAGGTGAAGGCGGGCTATGGAGACCACGTCGTCCTGGACGATATTTCGTTCGAGGTGCGACGTGGAGAGATTTTCGCCATCCTCGGGGGGAGCGGCAGCGGCAAGAGCACGATACTCAAGCACCTCATCGGCCTGCAGCGTCCGCTGGCCGGCCAGATCGTCATTCAGGGCGTCGATCTGGCGCAGGCGAACGACGCGGAAATGAAAACGATCAGGAAGGGACTCGGGGTTCTGTTCCAGTCGGGCGGACTGATGGGGTCCATGACCCTCGCCGAAAACATTTCCCTGCCCATCGCGGAATACCGGAACCTGCCCCAGCCGCTCATCGACATGATCATCAGAATCAAACTCAACCTGGTCAAGCTTTCGGGTTTCGAAAACTATCTGCCTTCGGAGATCAGCGGAGGGATGAAAAAACGGGCGGGTCTGGCCAGGGCCATGGCGCTCGATCCGGAAATCCTTTTCTTCGACGAGCCGTCGGCGGGGCTGGATCCGGTTACTTCGGCCGAATTGGACCGGCTGATTCTGGAGATCAACAAAAGCCTCGGCACCACGATGGTGATCGTCACCCATGAACTTGAATCCATTTTTGCCGTGGCTCAGAGAATCATCATGCTGGACGGAGAGACGAAAGGCATCATCGCGGAAGGGGACCCCCGGGATTTGAAAGTCCACAGTCCAGACCCCAAAGTGCGCCGGTTTTTCAACCGCTCGATGGAATAAGGTTCAGGTATGGCAAAACCGAATACGTTTCTCGTTGGCCTGTTCGTGCTCGCCGGCGTAGTCATCGCGGCGGGGGCCGCCGTTTGGCTCGGGGCTTCCAAATACTTCAAACCGACGGGCGTTTACGTCACCTTTTTCGATGAATCGGTGAACGGGTTGGAGCGTGACGCACCGGTGAAGTTCCGCGGGGTCACGGTGGGAAGGGTCAGCCATATCGGCGTGGCTCCCGACGGGCGGCTGGTGGAGGTCGAACTCAGCCTCACTCCGGACTTCATGGTCACTCCCTCCATCACGTCCCAATTGCAGTCCGCAGGCATCACCGGCATCAAATATGTGGGGCTGGACGTGGGGCGGCCCCAGATGAAAGGGCGCACGCTCGCACCGAAAATCGCCGTCGAACATCCCATCATTCCTTCCGAACCTTCGGATTTCAAGGAACTGGTGGAGAGTTTGAAGGACCTTCAAGAAAAATTCCTGCAAGTGGATTTCAAGGGCATCTCGGACGCGATCAAGGGTTCCATGACCTCCCTGAACAGCCTTATCGACAACGAGCATTGGGCCCCCATCCTCGCCAATCTCGACAGAACGGTGGCTGAACTGGCGGCTACCAGCGAAAAAATGGAGAAGCTGGCTTCGGACCCGGTCATCCATTCCACTTTGAACGAAACGAACCGCATGATTTCCGAAGGCAGAAAACTGGTGGAAGAAACGCGTAAGCAGGTTCAGGCGTTGAACCTGCCGTCACGCGTCGACGCGGCGCTCGGGTACGTGCAGGGGGTCACCAAGAACGCCGGATCGTTCATCGAAAAGGCGAATCAGGATACTTCCGAGATGGCCGAGCAAATGACGGACTTCGTTCAGGGCGTGGAAAACAGAACGGAGCGGATGTTCACGGACTTGCAAGGGGCGATCGCGGAACTGCAGCAGACGCTGGAAAATCTGAGGCTGCTCACGGAAACCATCCGGGAACGGCCGAGCAGCCTGTTGTTCTCCAACGCTCCGGAACCCCGTAACAGCAGGAGTGAACGATGAAGAATCCCCGCTTTCGATTGCTGCCGTTCGTTTCGGTTCTTTTGCTCGTGTGCGGCTGTTCGACGGGACCTTCCACCAGTGAACGGATCAGATACTATATACTTGAGTACCAATCCCCGGAGATCGCGAACGTCTCCGGTGTGGACGCGGTGGTGCGCGTGGATCGCTTCACCGCGACTTCGCCCTATAATCAGGCCGCGATCGTCTACCGGGACAAGGCGTATCGGCAGAATTCCTATTACTACGAACGCTGGCGTGTTTCCCCTCCCGACATGATGTCGGACTTCGTGGCCCGGGATTTGAGGAACGCGGGTATTTTCCGGGCGGTGCTGCGGTATCAGGCTCCCGGCAGGGCCCGATTCCATGTGGAAGGCGACATCCTGAAATTCGAGGAAGTGGACCGGCCGGACGGCTGGTTCGCCGTCGCCGAACTGAACGTGACCCTCACCGACATGCGCTCGCGCGACAGCAGCACGTGGGTGGTGTGGCAGAAGAATTACCGCTATAGCGAACCTTGCACGGCAAAGGACCCGGAACACGTGGTGCAAGCCATGAGCCGGGCAGTGGAAGCGCTTTCCCGCGCCCTGACCGCGGACGTCCGGGACGGAATCCGCGGACGGCTGGAGAAAAATCCCAAGGAACCGGTCCAGCCCGCCGACGGGAAAGAATGAGACGCCTCGGGCCTGCGTCGGTGAGCGGATATAACCATTCCGCGCTTCGGGGAGTCTTGTGCAGGGAAGGCTTATCATGTATTTCCCCGAAGTACCGATGCCGTTTCCCCTCCCCCGGAGCCTGTCGATAAAGCCCTTCGGAACGTCGTCCCGGCGAAAGCCGGCGCCCGGAAGTAGCCTCGTGAGAGGGCAGCCGAGGCCGAGTCGGCTTCCCATGCGGTGAAATCCAATCCGTAAGGTTAGGTCCATATGTATCTGGCGGTTGAACAAAGCCGTGAAACGCCGTTGTTTTCGATTCGCGAATCCTATCGGGAGGACGGCACCTGGAAAAGCAGGACACTGCTGAAGCTTGACCGGAGGCCGGAAAGCTACCTTGTGTATATCGGCGATGCATCGTTCTATGTGGATGACGTCGTCGAGGACGCGCTCCGGTCCCGAGGCGTGCGGTACGACAGGAACGAACTCGAATCGCTCTTCCTTCCCTACGTGAAACCCGAGATTCGGGAACGGCTGTACTGGTTCGATCGACGGGGATCGAGCGGAAACCGCGGATCGAAACCCACCTACCAGCAGATGTCTGAAGAACAGAAGGGTGTTCATCCTTTCGACAAGCGGCGCTTGCATTACCTGCGGCTGGGCCGTGTGGATCAGGGCAGTGTGGAAACCAATCCCTACCGCTTCTTCGGACGCTTGCTGAACAAATCCCGCGACGAACTCGAACATTTTTTCCTGGACATGGAGGCGGAACTCCGTCCACGGGAATACCCCCAGTACGTCTATACCATCCTGAACCTGCAGGAACACGTGTCGCGAAGAATGACCAGATTCGTCCCCGGTGCGCAGCAGCAAGAGGAAGTCGATGCGCTGGTGATGGAACATATGACGAATTTGAGCCGGGACGGGGAATATCTCGGGCAATACGACACCGATTACGCGTGCCGCGCCTACCTGCAACGGTACCTCGTGATGTACTTCGACTATGAGGGGCTCCACCTCAATCCGCTCGACGAATATCTCAGGATATTCATGGAGCGCAGGCGGAAGTACGCGCCTCCGCCGGCTCCCGCGACTTCGGAGACGGCGCGGGAGTGGATGTCCGTCATGGGGCTCGACGAAGAACGCTACCGGTCCATGGACCTCCGCCAATTGACGAGATGGTACCGGCGAAAGGCGCATGAACTCCACCCGGACAAAGGTGGGGAGCACGAAGCCTTTGTCGATCTCACCCGTGCCTACGAATGCCTCGTTGTGCTGAAGAAAAAATCGGGGTAGACGGCGGCGGCAGAGGCGGCTTTTTCCCACAACGGGATGGGGGATCGGCACCATTCGGACGATGCTCCTCCCTTCGGCTTTTGTTTCAAAATTGAAACTAATGTGTTAAAATAACGCTTTCAGCCGACTCGGATGCATCCACTACGATTCTGATCTCAGGAGGACGGTGAAAACGCCATGACCGACGTTCCAACCCAGGCGGAAACGCGCGTATTCTGTCGGCGGGTCAAATTCATGCTCGGCGCGCTCGGCACCCAGCAGATGCAGGAGTCGGAAAGTTTCTATCTGGCCAAGGACCTGGAGGACGGGAGCCTCGAACTCAACCTGCTGGATTACAAGGACGAGCCCACGGCGGTGAGACTCATCGTCACTCCCCAGGAGCTGAAGGAAGACTACGTTTTCGTCCCCGAATACCTCAAGAAAAAATCTCCCGAAAAAGCCAAGGAAGCCAAATTCCTGGCCAAAGGGGATCAGCACCTCAACCGCAAGGAATTTTTCAGCGCCGAGTACGAATACGACAACGCGCTCGAGGTCAATCCGAAGAGCGTGCGCGGCAAATACGGCAAGGGGAAGGCGCTTCTGGAACGCGGAGACGAGGAAGAAGCCTTCGATCTGTTCGAGGAACTGGCCGAAATCAAGGAACTCTACGGCGCCGAATACAAGCACACCTTCAATTCCCTCGGCATCGATCTGCGCAAAATGAACAAACTGGACGAGGCGGTGCGGAATTACAAACGAGCGTTGTTTCTCGATAAGAAGGACGAGGTGCTGCACTACAACATCGCACACGCGCTCTATAAAAAAGGCAGTATGGAGGAAGCGCGCAAACATCTGCTGGAAGCGCTGAAGATAAAGCCGACCTTCAAGGACGCAAAGATATTCCTGGCGAATATCGCTGAAGACCGCTGATCCGCACCTCTTTCGGGGCGGGGATGGAGTGTCGCATGAACGTATTCCTGACCGGGGGAACGGGATTTGTCGGAACCGCCCTGACGAAATCGTTCGTGCAGGCCGGGCACGAGGTGACGATTGTCACCCGGTCGTCGCGAAGCCGGGGAGGTGCGTCCGGGCCCATTCGATACGTTCAGGGAGACCCCTCGGAGGCGGGGGCGTGGCAGGATGCGGCGGCGGATGCGGACGTAGTGGTCAATCTTGCAGGGAGAAGCATCTTCGCCCGGTGGAACGACAGAGTGAAGGCGGAAATGAGGGACAGCCGTATTTCGACTACCCGCAGGGTGGTTGAAGCGCTCTCCGGATCCCGGAAACGGAATCCCTTTCTGTTCAGCGGTTCCGCAGTGGGGTATTACGGCGACCGGGGCGAGGAAGTCCTGGATGAAGGTTCGGCGCCTGCAAACGATTTTCTGGGCGAACTCGCGCGTGACTGGGAGGCGGAAGCCTACCGCGCCGCTCAACATGGGGTGCGGGTGGTGACGGGAAGGTTCGGCATCGTCCTCGGCAAGGGGGGAGGGGCCTTGGCCCAGATGGTGCCGGCGTTCAGGAAATTCGTGGGCGGGCCGCTGGGAAGCGGCAATCAGTGGTTCTCCTGGATACACCTCGACGATTTGTGCAGGATTCCGCTCTTCCTGCTCGGCCGTCCCGATCTTACCGGCCCGGTCAACTGTACGTCTCCCCATCCTTTGCGCAACAAGGAATTCGCCCGACTATTGGGCGAAACGCTCCATCGGCCGGCGGGGGTGTCCGTACCGAAATTCGCACTGAAACTCGCCATGGGAGAATTCGCGGACGTGCTTCTGGGCGGGCAGCGAGTGATTCCACGGAAGCTTCTCGATGCGGGATTTTCCTTTTCCTTTCCCGACGCCGGTTCCGCTCTCCGGAATATCCTCGCCCAGCCCCGCTAGGTTCGCCGACAGCCGCCGCTTCCCACCCCTGCTCACAGCGGTGAGACGTTGATCTGCCATGCATCCCTGACGTCGGCGCTGTTCACCCGAAGCTCCCGGATAAGAGCATACTTCACATTCTTGGACAAGGTAAGGCTGGAGTAGAGTCCCTTTATTCTCGTTCCCGCGGCGATCTCCCCCTTCACCCGTATGGCGGGGTTGCCGCGCTCCTGCTGCGACCATTCGGCCAGGGCCGATATGTCGTCGATGAAGTCCTTGATTTCCGCTTCGTTTGCCGCGATCTGTTCCTTGAGTTTCACAATCTGTTCCATGCCCGCTTCCTGCTCGTCGAGAAGCGTATCGATCCTGGCCTGCGCTTCAACAATCTGGGCGTCGAGCATGGCCAGACTGCTTTCGATCTTTTTTATCAGGGACGCATCCCCTTTTGCCCCGGCTTCCCGGAGCTTTCCTTCCAGCGTCGTTTTGTTGAAGGTCGCTCTGTCCGCCACGGAGGTCGTTTCGGTGAGTTCGTCATTCAAGACCGTTGATCGCTCATTGAGTGCTTTGAGAAGCTCCTCGCGTTCCATTACCTCGTTCTTCTTAACATTGAGCTGCGACTGCAGACCTTCGATCTGCTTTTGCACCCTGGCGTCCACTCCGATGGTGATCTCGCACGGCTTGGACACGTCGGAACCCAGGTTGCTCACCTGAAGACCGTTTTTCGCCACGATGAACGAGGAGAGAATCTTTTCCCGTTCCACGATCACTCTACCGCTGGTTTCGATGGTGGAATCGACAATCCCTTTCTCCACCACCACGTCGCCGAGTGCTTCAATGATGGAACCCTGTACGAAGCGGGCCCGCACGTTCCCCCCGGCCTCGATGTGCCCGCCGATGACTCCGCCGGTGAGAATGACGTCGCCCGCGATCACGACGTGAACCTTGCCGATTTCCTTGGCGGAGAGCCTGCCTGCCTTTACGTTGAAGCCGTCCTGCACGTTTCCGCGAACCTCGACGGATCCTTCGAAATCAACGTGTCCGGTTTCGAATCCCACGTCGCCCGGTATCTCCAGCGACGGAAAGACGAAAATTTTTTCGTCGGCCGAAAGGCAGGGGCGCC
This sequence comes from uncultured delta proteobacterium, assembly GCA_963826125.1. Classification (GTDB taxonomy): domain Bacteria; phylum Desulfobacterota; class Desulfarculia; order JACQYL01; family CAWGVV01; genus CAWGVV01. The sequence continues at coordinate 2,570,835 of CAWGVV010000002.1, forward strand.
CGTCGATCTTGGCGACAACCTGCATGCCGTCGGCCGATCGCTCGGTCCCGGTGCCGTTTCGCAGTTCCAGCCGATTGGGTTCGGGAGCCGGAATGGGCTGGCCGAAGACGTCCACCCCCGCCTGGCCGGGGATGGCGGGAATTTTTCGGGCGAGCACGGCGCCGTTCCTCACCTGCGGAATCTCCCCGCGATCCTTGAAGTCGATCGTTCCGCCTTCCTTGAGCTTGCCGATTTTCAGCGGGTCCGTATCGAAAAAATATTGTATGGCCTCGTCTTTCCCTTTTCGGGGCGGCGTCCCTTTGGCGGCCGTCCACGGCGAGGGGGGCAGGGGCTTCGTCTGCAGATACTGCCGAATGAGGTCGTCGGCCACGATGCCGTGCACGACTCCCCGATTTCGCAGCAGAGTCTTGATGTTGTCAACGGTAACGTCCGCCGAAACGAAGGCCGAGGGGGTAATGGCGGCATTCACGTTTCCGCTGTCCAGGGTGACGTCGAAACCGGTGTCGTTTTTCTCCGGGACAGAACTCTGTGCGGACTCGGGTTCTTCCATGGATTCCGGACGGTCTTCCTTTTCCTCCTCCGGGGGAGGACTCTTTGTTCTGTGCTGGGCGGCGAGCAGCGTATCGCGCTGCTCCGCGGTCATGCTTCCGAGGTCCACGAGGATGTCGCCCAGCGATATGATCTTCTTTTTCGAGAGAAAGGATTTTTTCTGTTCGAGGAGGGCCTTTTTGATGTCGTCCTGAAGTACGTACCCGTTCTGCACCGCGAGTTCGCCGAATCGCTTGTCGAGGCCGTGGGTTTCACTCATCCTTTGCACGGAGAGAAGGAAATCGATCTGGCCGCTGGAGACGAGGTTCATGTCGAGGAGAAGCTGACTGAAGGAAATCTTGCGCCCCTCCGCCTCCTTTCCTTTTCGAAAGGTAAGGGCGTCTTCGAGCTGTTTTTCCGTTATCAGCTTGAAACGGAGTGCGATTTTTCCGAGGAGCAGGGATTGATCACCCTGAAGAAGGTCGTCGAATGGGTCTGTTCCGCCCGCGCAGGGCGGCCCCGCGGATTCCGAACCGAAACGGACGGTGAATCGTTTTCCGCACTTCTTGCACTCGGCAGCCTTCCCTGCAAAAGATGCAGGAACTTGATATCTGGACTTGCATTCGGGGCATTCGGTAATTTTTTTCGCGGGAGATTCCATATTGGCCGTCCAGTGCCGGAAGATTCATCTGGAAAAAATATTTCGCGTTATTTCGTTGCGCTTCGTGTATACGCTTCACCGCTTATCTTTTAACATAGCTCATCTCCTCTCCGAAAGCTAACAATTGCGTGTTTGCCGGGGCAAATAGGATCGTGTTAGCATGATGGCCACAGCTTTAGGGGCCGAAAACGCATCGACCGCAAATCGATTGGGGATGAAAACGAACTTTCGTACTTATATCGGCATTTTGTTCTTATTACTTTATCCCTGTTGCATATCATTCGCATCTACAGTGGACGAATATTCCCTTTCCGTTACCCTCCGTCCCGAAAATCACCTTCTTGAAGGCCGGGCCGACATCGTCATGAAGCAGCCGGGGCCGGGCCCCGTCGTCCTGATGCTCAACCCCTCGGCGGAACTCCTCGGCGTCGGAGCCAACGGCCGGAGAGCCGAATTTCGATTCGAACGCGGGACGGTTCTGGTCGACGCAACGGGCGTTAAGGCGGACGACCCCTTGCGCCTTTCCATCGAATACCGCTGCCGCTTTGCCCAGCGGCCCCCTTCCAGGCGCTATGCCGGCGATAACCCTTCGTCCGGGGTTGAAGGGATGATCGGGGAGGAGGGCACGTTCCTGCTCCCCGGAGCGGAATGGTACCCCCGCATTCCGGGGGCGAAGCTCCCTCTGATCCTGACGGTGAAGGCTCCCGAAGGCGAGGAGGCGGTCACCGCTGGCGAACGGGTGAGCCGGACCACGGCCGACGGCGTTACGATTTCCGTGTGGAGAATCGTCCCCGAAACGGACGGTATCGGGTTGTCGGCCGGGAAGTACGTGGTGGGAGAAAAAAAGGCGGACGGGATTCCGGTGTTCACCTATTTTTTCCCCGACGACGCCCGCTTGTCGGAAGCCTATCTGGAAGCCGCCGGCAGGTATCTCCTCATGTATGAGAACCTGTTCGGCCGCTACGCATTCCCCAAATTCGCCGTGGTGGAGAATTTCCTGCCCACCGGATACGGATTTCCCTCCTATACCCTGCTCGGCGCCACGGTCATCCGGTTGCCGTTTATCCTCGACACCAGTCTGGGGCATGAAGTCGCCCATTGCTGGTGGGGAAACGGCGTGCTCGTCGATTATTCGCGCGGCAATTGGTCGGAGGGACTCACCACCTATGTGGCGGACCACTATTACCAGGAACTGTCCTCACCGGCCAAGGCCGCGGAGTACCGATTGAAAATCCTCCGGGACTACGCCGCCCTGGTCACTCCGGACAAGGACTTCCCGCTGCGGGAATTCGTCGCCCGGACCGACCCGGTCACCTCGGCCGTGGGCTACGGCAAGGCGGCCATGGTCTTCCACATGGTACGCAAGCGCATCGGAGATCAGGCTTTTTGGGACGGGCTTCGCGACGTCTTTGGGCAAAAGCTGTTTCAAGAGGCTTCCTGGGACGATTTTGCCGCGGCATTCGGCCGTCGCGCGGGCGAGGACCTGGGGAGCTTCTTCCATCAGTGGGTGGACAGAACCGGAGCGCCGCTCCTGTCGCTGCAATCGGTGAAGGCGGAACGAACCGATGACGGCTGGCACGTTACGGGAATGCTCGTCCAGCCGCCTCCCGCGTTCGACGTCGAGGTCCCGGTAAAGGTGGAAACCGTATCCGGCGGGCATGAGGAGAAGGTACGAATCAGGGGGGAGCGGGAACCGTTTTCCTTTTCTCTGAAAGAAGCCCCCCTGCGGCTCGTGGCGGACCCGGACGCGGACGTTTTCCGCCGCCTGCACAGTGAAGAGATGGTGCCCATCGTCAACTCGGTGCGGGGAGCCGGTGCCCTCACGGTGGTCCGGGCGGAAAACATGGTTCCGGCCCTGGATGAGCAATGCTCGATTCTGTTGGAGAGCCTGGGGCAGGGCGGGGCGACAGTCGTTCCCGAATCGAAGGTGACACCTACCGATCTGGCGGGGAAGGACGTATTTTTTGCGGGCTTACCCCGCAGGACAGACCTCCTGTCCGCAACGCCCATGGAACTGCAACTGGGAAGCCTGGGATTCTCCATCGGCGGCAAGGACTACCATGACGATGCGGATTGCCTGTTCGCCGTGGTGCGGAATCCCGCCGACCCGAAACGGATCGCGGCGATTTTCCTCCCCCTGTCGGAGCAAGCCGCCGCCGCGGTCGTGCCCAAGATCATGCACTACGGCAAATACAGCTATCTCGTGTTCCGTAACGGAAAGAACGTCGAAAAGGGCATCTGGCCCGTTCGCCGTTCGCCCCTGATTCACGTGTTCAAGGAGGAATGATCCCATGCGCGGAACCGCAATGCTTCTCGTTTTTCTCACGGCCCTCGTGGGAGGATGGCAAAACTCGGCGTCGGAAACGACCGATGCGCGTATGCTGCGGCTTTCGGACCATCGTACCCTTTCCCTGTCGAAGATTTTGCCCGATCTGAAGAGCGTATCGGTGGTCCTCATGGGAGAAGTGCATTCGAACCGCGCCCACCATGAGGCGGAGCAACAGTTGATTCAGGCCCTGCACGAATCGGGCGCCGACATCGCCGTCGGCCTGGAAATGTTTCCCCGGACCGACCAGAAGGTACTGGACGACTGGGTGAAGGGGGACCTGGACGAAGAAGAGCTGAAGAAGGTGTTTCTGCGGGACTGGGGATTTCCCTGGGACCTCTACCGCGATATTTTCCTCTATGCCCGCAAGCAATCCCTGCCGCTGGTGGCGTTGAACGTCGACCGGGAAATTTCCGCTCAGATTGCCCGGGAGGGATTCAATTCACTGTCGAAGGAGCAGCTTGCGAAACTCCCGGAGGTTACTTGCGATGTGAGCCCCGCCTACGAAAACTACCTTCGCAGGGCGTTGGGCGAACACGCCCACGGCGGGTTTAATTACCGGCACTTCTGCGAAGCGCAGCTCTTCTGGGACGCCGCCATGGCCGTGGGGACCCTGGACTACCTGAATGCCCACCCTTCGAAACTCGTGGTGGTCCTGGCCGGCGACGCCCATGCCTGGAAGCCGGGCATTCCCCGCCAGCTGCGCACGCGCTCCAATGTTTCCTTCCGGTCCATCCTGCCGGAAACGCCGGAGCGGATCACCCCGGAAACGGTGTCGACGGAAGACGCCGACTACCTCTGGCTCGGCTTGTAGGTTTCCGCCGATTCGGAATCGAGGCAAACAGGATTCGCCCGTCCGTTCGCCCTTCGATACCTCAGGGCGAACGGAATGCTCAATGTGCTTATTCCCTTTATGCATACATGCGGACAGAATAGGTTTGGAAGGCGGAGTTGCGTTCAACGCGAAGGGCGGCCGTAACCGTTCGTGGCGAGGTATCGAACCATGAACGGTCCGTCATGATCCCGTTGCGGGCTTTCCCGGAACCGGTCCGCCGCTCGTCGGGGTGAGCGTAATCGGATCCACCTTCATCCCCAGGACCGTTTCCTTCCCGTAACGGCAAACGTACTGGAACAGGTACTCCCTGATGCGCGCATGGTACCAGAAGGGGTTGCCGTAGACTTCCTCGCGCATGCGGCTTCGCGCCCGGTCGACGAACCGGTCGACCTCCTCCCCGGCCATTCCCTGTTCCACCCGGTAGTGCAGCACGTTGGAAAACACGTTTCCCTGGGATTCGACGGCGGTGATGCCGAATTCTTCCGGCCGGTTGCGGATATAGGAGTGATCCAGCAGCACGAACCGATACAGAATGGAGGAATGAACGATGTCCCGGTTCGTGGTGAGAAATTCGATGGTAGCCTGTGCCTCGGCTTCCGTTTCAGAGGGAAACCCCAGGATGATGGTGGCGTGGTTCCATATCCCCGCATCGGAGGAGTCCCTGAGCACCCGCAGGGTGTCGGGAATCCGGGTGCCCTTGTTCATCAGGGAGAGGATGCGCGGATGTCCGGTTTCCACCCCCCAGCGGATGAGGCGCACGCCGGCCTGGTACATGAGGCGCAACCTTTCGGCGGTGAACGAGTGAACCGGTTTGCACCACAGGGAGAGAAACACGGGGAGCCTTCGTTGGATGATCTTCCGCGAAAGGGCTTCCAGATAGCGCGGGGTGAGGCAGTCGTCGTTCACCGTGAAGTCGGTTACGCCGAATTTCCGGTGGAGTTCCTCCATCTGCTCGGCCACCGTTTCGGGCGGAATGGTAGCGAACCCCGTCAGATAGTAGCGGGCGCAGAAGGTGCACTTTCCCCAGTAACACCCTTCGGAAATGCGAACGGGAACGAGCGGCGACGGCGTGAGGTAGCTCTTCAGGTCGAGATCCTCGAAGTCGGGCGTGGGGAGGTCCTCCAGGGGCTCGCGCTCCACCATGGCCGTTTCGTGGAGTCCGTCGTCCCGGAAGTACACAAGGTTCGGGACGGTGGAGAGATCGCCGCTACTCTTCAACGTCTCGATGAGCGCGAGCAGCGGTTTTTCGCCGTTGTCCATAATGAGGCTGTGGCAGAAAGCTTCCATGGCCCCCGGCTGCGCGGCAAAGCCGTTTTTCAGCCGCAGCAGGTGCTTGCCTCCCAACGTCACATGAATGTGCGGGTGGTTTTTTCGTATCCGGCGGGCCAGGGTGAGGGCGCCGACGAGCTGCTGCGCCGTTGAGATGGAGATTCCCACCAGCCGGGTACGGGGAGTGATGCGCCGGGGAAGGGCGTCGCGATAGTAAGCGAGGAAGAGATTGTTCTCCTCGTCGTCGCAGTGGTCGATCATCTGCCGGAACGTCTCGATTCCGTGGAAGTATTTATTGAACGTCATGTGGAGCGGGGGATTGGCCAGCGAGACGAACCGCAGGAGCGCATAGAGCTTGCGCTGGGCGAGCATCAGCGACTGGGGATCGAAGAACGCTTCGTCTTTTCGGAAGACGGCCAGGATGTCCTGCGGCGCTTCGAAGAGTTCCTCCAGTCCCTTTTCACCGCTCTCCAGCCGCTGAACGAGCGAGCGGTCGCGGTCGGTACAGTCGTCCAGTTTCCCGGAGCGGTATGCCTGCAGCAATCGACCCTTGTGGTAAGCCAGCACCCGCGGAGTGAAAAGGTGGGAGACAAAAAAATCGATCCCGGCGTCGAACTGGGAGACGTCGCATCCGTTTTGCTTGAGGTAGGCCGTCAGTACCGGCAGCGCCAGATAGGGCGTGGCCGGTGTCCATACCGGCGGAAAAACGAGGAGCGTATGAAAATCGGAGGGTGAATCCATAAAATATCGTCATCCTGCCCTGTCGGGTCGGCGAACCTGTTCGCTCCCGACGGGCGTCACTTACAGATGGTTGTTTTGCATCAAATTCCCGGCGTTCCCGGCCCGTTACAGTTCGTATTCCGTTTCCCGGGCCGCGTCCACTTCCGCCTTCAGACCCATGGCGTCCGCCTCCGCTCTGCAACGAACCATGAGTTCGTCCATCATTACGTCGGTGTGGGAATAGTCGTGGTGGGTGAGCAACAGTTTGCCCACGCCCGCATCGGCTGCCAACCGCAGGACGGACCGGTAATCGGAATGTCCCCACCGTTGCCTTTTGGCATGTTCTTCGGGCGTGTATTGCGCGTCGTGGATCAGCAGGTCGGCGTCGCGGCAGAACCGCGGATAATCGAAGGCATGGCTTTCCTTGCGGCCCGGAAAGGAGAGTTCGTTGTCGGTGATGAAAACGACGGAACCGTCGCCCTCGGTGATGCGGAACCCGAGTCCCCCCTGGGGGTGCTGAATGCCGATGCTCTCCACCCGTGCTTCACCGATTTCCACGGCTCCCCGGCACATGCGGTCGGCGAAGGTGATTCCGGCGGGAAGCTCCTCGAAGCGAACGGGGAAGAACCCGTCGTTCCTTTCGGTTTCAAAGATCGACCTTATTCCGTGGGCCGCCTTTGGGCTACCGTCTACCCGGATCGTGGAGCCGGGATCGAAGATGGGCGCAAAGAACGGAAACCCGAGCACGTGGTCCCAGTGGATGTGCGTTATCAGCAGGTCGACGTCCACGGACGTGCCTCTGCTGCACAACCGATCCCCGAGCGCACGGATACCGGTGCCGGCGTCGATGATGATGGTGCGGCCGCACGCCAGCCCGATTTCCACACAGGTGGTGTTGCCGCCGTACCTGATCGTCTCTTCTCCCGCAACGGCGATGGAACCGCGGGTACCCCACAACCGAATGTGCATGAGCGTTTCTTCTTCCCTTAGATCGTCAGCCGATTCGAATGTCCGGGGAAAATTATTCCAAGCCCGACCTGCGACGCAATTCAAACCGTTCGAGCCCGACAATGTAGTCGTTGAGAAAATTCTCTTCCCGGGCTCCGGGGGAAACGAACTCAAGCCCCATGAGCCAGATGCTCTTTTCCCTGCGATGGCGCCTTCCCCATACCACACGTCCTATGAAGGATGCCATTTGCCCGTTGCTCAGGGAAAGGTCGAGCAGCACCGTGTCTCCCGGTTCCGCGATAAGCCCTTCCCACTCCTTCCACGAAATCTGTATGCCTCTCCGCGATATGTTCACCACGCTCACCCTGGCGGGCATACTGGGCATCTGTTTCGGCCCCACCGCACTGGCGGAAATTTTTTTGCTGTGATGCGGCCAGACGCGGAAAGCCGAGCGCAGATTCAGTTCATAGATGTCGTGGGGAAACGATATCGTACAGCAGTCGGTTTCCAGTCCTCCCTTCAGCAGGTAGCGCGTGGAGAGGGAGATGACCGTGCTGTGAAATCCGAACCGGACACACCCGGCGGTGCCGGAGTCCGAATCGATGAGGTCTTCCACAATACTTCCGACGATTTCCCCGCCCCGTGAGGTGAGCGGGGGATCGCTCTGCGACACCTGCATACGGCCTTTCTCCGGATTAACGTCGTGAATCAGGACCGGACGGATATCCGAACCGCCTTCCTCCGGGTCCATGGTGACGATGAGGTCGATGCGCCGTCCCGGATGCAACAACCGCCGCAGGGTTTCGACCATACTTCCCCGCGGTCCGGAACTCCTTTTTCTGTAGAACAATTCCCACGCCATGATTGAGCCGCTCGCAACGGTGAGTGCCGCCTTCGCCGGATTCGGGGGATGAAATCCCCGCCCGTGCCGTTCAGGGGAACGCGAATTCCTTTTGATCGATGGGCAGCCGGATGCGGAATTGCGATCCCACACCGCGTTCGCTCGTGATTTCCACCCGGCCGCCGTGTTCGGTAACGATGAAGTGTACGGACGTAAGCCCCATGCCGGCGCCCTGTCCCTTGGTGGTGAAGAACGGATCGAAGATATGGTTCATCTCCTCACGGGACATGCCTCTCCCCGCATCGACCACGCTGATCGTCGCCTCCCTGCCGTTCAGAGAGGTGATAATGGTAATGTGAGCCCGCCCCGCCGAAGCTTCATAGGCGTTGGTCAGCAGATGTAAAAGGCTGCGTTTCAGCAGGTGGGTATCCACCGAACAGAAGAGCGGTTCCGGGTAAATGCGTAAAGCCAGCCTGATTCGCTCCGCTTGCCCGCAGCGGTCGAGGAAATCGTGAGCCGCCTCCCGGGCGATACGATTGATGTCGGCGCGCTTGAACGACATCTGCTCCAGCAGCGAGACCCCACGCTTGAAATCGCCGACGAAACCTTCCAACCGCGACACCTCGGACAGGATCATATCCACCCATTTCTGTTTGGGATCGCTGTCGCTGAACTCCCTCCGCATCCTGCGCACCAATCCGCCGATGACCGTGACCGGATTGCGGATGAAGTGAGACACGCTCATGGCGATTTCCGCCAGGGAATTGAGTTTTTCCGAGCGGATCAGCTGGCTCTGGGCCTTCTTGAGTTCCGATTCGACCGTGCCCAGCTTCCGCTGGACCTCCCAGTACAACCGCGACTTCTCAATGGCAATCGCGGCCAGGCTGGCGATGAGGCAGAACATTTCCGATTCCAGGGAGGCGGGATCGAATTCGCTGCCGTACACGCACGCCAACCCGATGACCTGCTGGTTCACAATGAGGGGAGAACAGAGCACTTTGCCGAGGATGGCCCGGTTCTCGGGGGAAAGCCGTTCCCATTCGGACGCCTCCACAAACTCCGAAAACACCAGCCGCTCGCCCGAGGATGCCGGACACCGTACGATCTTGGTCGCGTCGGACGCCGTCCGGAGATTCAGTGGGAGCGGGAATTCTCCGTGGGTCACATAGGTGCGGAACCTTTTCGAACGGGTTTCCAGCAGCAGAATGGAACCGTAGGAGACGCTCAGCATGGACACCATCAGCCGCAATATTGCCCGGAGCAACTGCTCCAGGTCATCGTCATTGGCGGTCATCTTTCCGGTGATGGTTTGAAACGACCGGAGAATCTCTATGAGCTGAACGGCTGACTGATCGGTTTCCATATGTCCGCGAATAATGGTTGCTGCCTGCCGGCGTATCGATACCTCGAACATAGCATAAATGAACTCCCCGCGCATGGGAAATGGCTTGTCATCGGGAAGGGGCGCGGAGTAAAATTCCAAGGTTGTCCGTGTGGGAGGTACGGCCGGGCGCGGACGGGAAAGGAGGCGGGGACCGCCGATGGGTGCAGAAATAACCAGCGATGAAGCAAAGAAACTGAAAGAGAAGCTTTTTCACCGCCCGAAACCGGTGTGGGACAGACTGTCCGAAGGGGAACGCGAAGAAACCCATTCCCTGGGCGAACGGTACAAACGGTTCCTCACCAGGGCCAAGACCGAGAGGGAGGCGGTGGAAGAAATCGTCGCCTTTGCCCGGGACAAGGGTTTTGTCGACATGGACGCCGCTCCGGGAAACGGCGCGGGGTTGTTCGCGGTCAACAAGAGGAAAAGCGTCATTCTGGCGGTGCCCGGAACCGAGCCACCGGAAGCGGGCATGAGGATCATCGGCAGCCACGTCGATTGTCCAAGGCTGGACCTCAAGCAGAATCCCCTCTATGAAGACACGCATCTCGCCTACCTGAAGACCCACTATTACGGGGGAATAAAGAAATACCAGTGGGTGGCGAGGCCGCTTGCGCTCCACGGCAAGGTGGTCCTGAAGGACGGCAGCGAAAGGGACGTCGCCCTGGGCGAGGAGCCCGACGAGCCCGTCTTCATGGTGAACGACCTGCTTCCCCATCTGGCCAAGAAGGTTCAGTACGAAAAGAAGCTTCCGGACATCGTGGTGGGGGAAAAATTGAACATCCTCGTCGGCAGCCTACCCTATCCCTGCGAAGACGTCGACGAACGGGTGAAGCTGGCCGTTATGGCACACCTCCACGAAAAGTTCGGCCTGACGGAACGCGATCTCGCCACTGCGGAGCTGGAAGCCGTGCCCGCTGGACCGGCGCGCGACGTCGGTTTCGACCGAAGCATGGTGGGCGGGTACGGCCAGGACGACCGGTGCAGCGCCTTTGCTTCGCTCGAAGCACTCTGCGCGGTGAAGCGTCCGCGATTCACGAGCATTGCCCTGTTCGTGGACAAGGAGGAGATCGGCAGCGAAGGAGCCACCGGGGCCAAGGGCGTTTTCCTGGAGCAGGTGACGGCCCGGTTGTTCGAACTGGCCGGCCGCGATCCCCGGCATGCCCTCATCCGCCGGGCGCTCGCTTCCTCCCGTGCGCTGTCCGCCGACGTGGGCGCGGCCCTCGACCCGGACTGGCAGGAAGTGTACGAGAAGCGCAACGCCTGCCTCATGGGCCACGGCGTGTGCCTTACCAAGTTCACCGGATCGGGAGGCAAAAGCGGCGCCAACGACGCCGACGCGGAATACCTGGGCTGGGTGTGCAGGGTGATGGAAGATGCCGGCGTTTCGTGGCAGACGGGCGAACTCGGCAAGGTGGACGAGGGAGGGGGCGGCACCATCGCCAAGCTGCTGGCCGAATACGGCATGGACGTGGTGGACATCGGTCCTCCCGTGCTCTCCATGCACTCCCCGTTCGAACTTTCCCACAAGGCCGATGTTTTCATGACCTCCCGGGCGTTCCGGGCGTTTTACGAGGCCCGGTGAATCGATCCGGCCGTCGATGTGACTATGCTCCGTTTGTCCTGAGCGAAGTAAGCCCCGCCGTTGGCGGGCACGACATAGGCAAGAAACAACCTGCACCGGATTGCTAAATTATCCATCTCCACCCTTTGTCAAACGAGGGCAGGGAAGGGTAGCGCAGACAACTTGTTGTCTGCGTCCGGCACCGGCTGGTGCCGGACAAGAGGTTGGAACTCTACAATAGCATCCGGGCATCTCCGGCACCTCTTGTCCTTCGGACCCGGACAACGAGTTGTCCGGGCCACCCATCCCAAGTTCATATGATTAACCTATTGATGGTATCAATACAGAAAAGCTGTTTGTTGAGAAGTATCGAAGGGCAGCCGCCGGGAACGGCCGATTCCCTCAATTCGGTGATGAAGCTTTCCTTTTATCCCACGGTGAGGTATCCTTAATGTTCGTCGGTGAGAACTCCACTCTCGCCGAAATACCGTGTATGAAACCCTTCCGTGCAGGGGAACTTCACTCATCGGGCGGTACTCCCATTCTCCATGTCGAATAAAATCATTACCTCTCTTTTTCTGTCGCTTTTCGTCGTCGGTGTGCTGACTTCGGCAGCGGCCGGTTGGTACGCGGCATACGGGTACAATCGCTTTCATGAGAAGCAGTACGCGCAGGAACTGGAATTCCGGGCTCGGGTGGTGGAACTGAGCCTGGGCTCGCTGAAGGATTCTCTCGATCGAAAAACCGTTGAAGATGCCGTGAACCGCGCGAACGCTGCAGGCGCCGTCCGGTATGCCGCGGTGTTCCCGGACGGCGCATCCGCATCGACGTCGACGGTAACTACCGGGGGAACTACTCCGGTGCAGCCCGACGTGGATCGGGCCTTCCGGGGAATGGTGGGGATTTCGACGTCTCCCGGGCCGGCGCTCGGAATACCGGTGATGCACGTCGCCCTTCCGGTGACGGCCGACAATCGCATCGCTTTCGTGCTGAGGGCTTCCGGCGAGGTCCCTCCGGGGGCGGGCCCCGAAAAGTTGACCTGGACGCTCCTGGTGGGGGGGCTGACGGCAGCCCTGGCTGCTCTGGGCCTTGCCTATCGGGTGAGCGTGAAAATAGCAAAGCCGCTGAGCACTTTGAAAGAAGGAACCCTGGCCTTTGCCGGGGGAGCATTGGAACATCGCATATTTCTCAACGGCAATTCCGAATTCCGGGGGTTGGCCGAAACACTGCAACAAATGGCCGCCAACATCGATGCCAAGCTCCGAACGGCGCTCAGGGAACGCAATGAAGTTGAAGCGGTGCTTTCCGCCATGGTCGAAGGCGTGGTGGCCGTGGACGGCGAGCTGAAAATCGTGCGCGTGAACGAGGCCGCCCGGCGATTGTTTATGATCGCGGACCAGGTTGTGCTGAGGATGCCCGTTACGGAGCTGGTCGGGGACCGGCGGATCGTCGAACTGCTGGCGGAGACGGTGAGGAACCGGAAAGAGCAGGAAACCGACGTCTCCCTGGGGGTGCGGTGGGGCAGCATACTGCACGTACACTGCATGCCCCTGCGGGGAGGGGAGGGGATGAGCGAAGGGGCGGTGGCGGTCATCAACGACGTAACGCGGCTCCGCCGGTTGTCCAACATGCGCCGGGACTTCGTGTCCAGTGTTTCCCGGCAGATCAAGAATCCCCTTCATGAAATCAAGGGAGGCATCGACCGGCTGGCCGCCGGAGAGATTGAAGACCCGCGCGAAGCGAACGATGTACTGGATTTCGTGGAAGCACGGGTGAATCTGCTGAATTCCACCATCACCAGCCTGCTCACCCTTTCGCGGATCGAGCAGTTCGCCGAAACCGGAATGATCGTGTCCCAGAAGCACCGGGTGTTGACACTGCTCGCCAACGCGGTGCAGCTGAGCCAGCCCCACGCCGATGAGTCGGAAGTCACGTTGGAAGTGGAATGTGACGAGAACCTGTGGGGGGAATTCGACCAGGACCACCTCGTCATCGCCCTGGTCCATCTTGTCGACAATGCGGTTTCGTGCAGCGGTCCGGGAAGCACCGTGCTGCTCAAGGCGGAGAAGACCGACGCCGCGCTCGTGCTCGCCGTGGAAGACCACGGCTGCGGCATCGAACCGCAGCATGCCCCGCACGTCTTCGAACGGTTCTATCGGGTGGAACGGCCGGAAACGCACGGGACCGGCGCCGGACTGGGACTCACCATCGTCAAGAGAATCGTGGACGCTCACGGAGGGGAAATCACGTTTTCCACCACGCGCGGCAGCGGCACTACGTTTTTCATAAAGTTGCCGCCCAAGGGATCGACGCCCGTTCCTTCGTAAGAAGCTTTTCCGGGAGGCGGCTCAGCGGTTTGGGAGCACGGTTGCCGCGAAGATTGAATGAATTGCTTTCACCTCCGGAAAGAGGCATTGTAGGGCCAAAAATGCACTATCTTTGCCTGCAATTCGCTGCTGGCACGCCACCTTGGAGGAAGTTCGGAAAGAGTATCTGGAACAATCCTCAACCTGGGTAACCTATAATAATCAGGCACGAAAGAGCCAACCTCTTTGATGCTGGCGAATGAATTAGGACAAGAGTGGCAGGAATTCGGCGACAGAAAGAATTGCAATGTCTTTGTATTGCTGCATCAGCAAGAGGTTCTTATCACCAGTTACAATGATTTCAGCACCAGCTTCCTGGTAACTTTGACAGGCTCTCAAAGCCCTGCTAATATTAAATAGTAAGTTAATTTCGTCACTTATGGCTATTAATGGTAGCCAATTTCTAATAATTAAAGCCGGTGAACATGCTATTTCATCGCTTCCACCGCCCCAAAATCAAAGGAGCACGGGACATGGGAAACATCATTGATGCGAAAGACTTAACCGATGAGCAGGTCGCGGCCATTGAAAGGCTGGTGACGCTATTCCGAAAGCGGAGGCCCAAAAAAGAGAGGAACGGCTTTCGCCGAAGCGCCGGAGCCTGGAAAGGTCTGATAGACGCGGAGCAGCTGAAACGCGAGATTTATGCCGACCGGCTGGTTTCCACCCGGCCGGAGATAAAGTTGTGAACATTTCCTATCTTATCGACACCGACTGGATCATCGACTACCTTTCGGGTATGCAGTGACTGACCGCTGGCGACAAAAACACGCGTGGCTTCTGACAATTGAGCCCGTATTTATCACACAGCCCAACGACAAAGATCGCCTGCCGCCGTGAAGCGCAGCGGAATGGCGGTCAGATGGCGTGCTAGTTAGTCGCTTTCATAGCGCAAGCCCTTTATCAGCACCATACCGCCAAAGAATTACATCAACCGTGTGGCGTGATAAACCGTATTTTACACTGAGAAATGCGACAAGCTCTTCAACTGTGGATAAACATGCATCCGCTGCACGAACAAGCCAAATATCAGGCTTGGCTTCATCTACAAGGCCGATGTTCTTTGCAAGGTGATACTTCGTGATGGGACCAATTCCAGGCAACTGCTCAAGCACGTCAACACCTTTTTCCTTAAGTCTCTTCTTGAAAGCAGAAAATCCCTCTCTGGCAATCAGCTTGCTACCTTCGAGAAATGAATTCGCCTTGCGTTTATTGTTGAAAACATCAAGTACTGGCTTGAGAGACCTCATCCTTGCCAAATATGCCAGCTCAAAATTTTTAAAAGCTGTTCGCAGGTCTGGAAAGATGGACTCAACTGTTGCCACTTTGAAGCCACTTGCATATACGACCCAACAGTATTCTGACAAAAATCGCTTGGACCTCAGATTTCTGAACGTTTCAGGACTAATAGATTTCGCCCAAGCAAGCTCATCCGGGTAATTCTCCCTGCAATAGGATTTTGCAGTCTCGAACATTCTTATTGCTATATCCTGACGCATTACTTTCTCCTATGGCTAACAATACGTATATAGTTTCTTCATAATACCTTTGGGTTGCAAGATAGCGGCATAATACTCCGGTGCCAAAATCGGCACAAACCTTGTTGTTTTATGCCATTATGGCACCTGCAAGCCCGAGAGCGAGGCGATATAAAGTTTCCGTATAAGAAATCGGTAATTCCTAGGATACTGCTGATAGTCGTCCATCACGATTTGACCGAGAAAAAGCATGATTCTCATCGAATCCTTTTGAGCAGGATTAGCACAAGGAATAAAGGTAATTCAACAAAATATGGTAAGTCCTGAAATTTAGTTATTTTGTTGTAATCGGAAAAATATCGTTTCAACTCATTGTTTTAGGTGGGCGATATGACCATTACGCGCGTTGTTGAATGCCGCAAGTGCAACAAAAAACATCGCCGTATCGGCGTCGTTGGCGTCCTCGTAACCCAACGCGATGGAAAAGATACGCTGCTTCACCAGCATGGAAACCTCATGAACCGTTCGTTCCGGATCTCGCGAATCATGAAGGGCGGCCGCTACGGCAGCGGTCACCCGGTACCGCTCGTCGATTTCCCTCAGCAGAAGGCCGCCTCCGTCGGAGGTCATGCGGCCTCCGTCGAAACACGCGATGATTTCCTTGTTGAAAAGGCTTCCCAAGCTGAGCTCTTTATGGCAGACTGTTTTCATAAGGGTATGCTCTGTTTTTAGGTTTTTGTTAGCGGTAACAATGACATAGACCACACCATTTTCCTTTTCAAGCCCATCTCGTGAATTATTCGGGTTAGCGCGGGCGGGGTGGTGTCCTCTTTGAAAATTGGTGTCAAGCCGGGAGTCGTGATAAGGTATCGAAGCGTATACGGTCCTGGTTCCGTACACCCCCAGGACCATGACGTTCCCCGAATCCAGCCCTGAACCCTGCAGGAAAGGTTCTTCGAGGAATTTCGGGAAGAAAGTTTTCTTTCGTTGGAGAGAAAAATATCCCTTTTCAATAGCTTGCGTTCGCCCTTCTATACATCAGGGTGAACGGATCGCCCCTCGACCGAGGGCAACTTTGACCGTTCGTGCTGGTATCGAAGTACGAACGGTCCGGCCCTTCACTGCGACAGTAAGCTATCCCGGAAATTCACCGAGGAACCTTCACGAAAGCACTTCCTCCAACGCCTGCCCCACGGATTGAACGCCCACCAGTTCCATGTCGACCGACGGTTTGGTCTGGGCAATGCTGCTCTTGGGCAGGATGCAGCGGTTGAATCCCAGCTTCCGGGCTTCGGTGAGGCGGCTTTCGATCTGGCTCACGCCGCGTATCTCTCCCGCGAGCCCCACTTCGCCGATGAGCACCGTGCGTGGGGGAACCGCGCGGTCCAGGAAACTGGACGCCATGGCGGCCGCAAGTCCGAGATCGATGGCCGGTTCGTCCGCCTTCACGCCTCCGGCCACGTTGATGAACACGTCCTGATCCCCCAGACAGAGCCCGATTTTTTTCTCCAGCACCGCCACCAGCAGGGAAACCCGGCTGGCGTCGGCGCCGATGGTGGTGCGCCGCGGCGTGCCGCCGTTGGACGAGCTGACCAGTGCCTGCAGCTCCACCAGGATGGGCCGCGTACCCTCCATGCAGGGCGACACCACCGATCCGGAGACGTTGAGGGGGCGTTCGGCCAGGAACACCGACGAAGGGTTGTTCACCTCCACCAGTCCGGACTCCTTCATCTGGAACACGCCGATCTCGTTGGTCGACCCGAACCGGTTCTTCACCGCACGCAGGATACGGAAGGCGTGGCTCCGGTCCCCCTCGAAGTAGAGTACCGTGTCCACCATGTGTTCCAGCACCCTGGGTCCGGCAATGGAACCTTCCTTGGTGACGTGGCCCACCAGAAAAGTAGCCGCGCCGCCGCGCTTGGCAAAGGTGACGAACCGCGACGCCGATTCCCTTACCTGGCTCACGCTGCCGGGTGTCGACGAGAGGTTTTCGGAATACATGGTCTGGATGGAATCGACCACGATCACGCCGGGCTGCACGTCTGCCGCAGCCTTGAGCACGTGTTCGACGTTGGTTTCCGTCAGCACGAGAATGGACGGGCTGCTGACTCCCAGCCTTTCGCTGCGCAGCCGGATCTGCCGGGCCGATTCCTCACCCGAAACATAGAGCACCTTCAATCCGTTTTCCGCCAGGCACCCCAGCGCCTGCAGCATGAGGGTGGATTTGCCGATACCGGGGTCTCCCCCGATGAGCACCACGGAGCCCGCCACCAGTCCTCCCCCCAGCACCCGGTCCAGTTCCCGTATGCGGCAACCGGTGCGCAGTTCGTTGTCCACCGCGATGGCGTCGAGCGGCTGGGGGCCTTCCGCGGAAAAGGCCGGTGAGGGCCTTTTTTCTTCCACTGCCTCTTCCACGAGGCTGCCCCACTCCCCGCACGCGGGACATTTCCCCATCCATTTGGGGGATGAGGTGCCGCAACTCTGACAGACGAACGTGGTCTTGCTCTTCATGCTCCCTCACTTCTTCCCGACGCGTAAGCCGGGACGAACCGTTCTTCGCGGTTCCTGCGCAGCGGCATATAAAAAACCGCCGAAACCGATCCGGTGCCATTGACTGCCGCCCAATCAATACAAACTTTTGAGCGGGCGGGCAAGAGAATGGAGGTTGCACCGCGGCGCTTCGGGTGTGTGGTAAAATGGAAAAGGCCGGAACGCATGCGGGGAACGCATCGAATGAAAGGAGGAACATGCCATGAAGGCAGGAATCGTTTTTACCGGTACGGGTCCGATCCTCGTCCTCACGACCTACGAGGATTTTTCTCACGAGAAGTTCATCACGAAAATGAGCCAGAAGGGAATCAAGAAGTTCATCGCGGCGGAAGTACCTGTTTCACTGTGCGAAGAGCGGTACGGGCACCACTACAAGATGATCGTGAGCGACCTGAAGGGAGACAACGACTTGCGGATTCTGGACTACAACGGGCACACCGTACTCCAGAATTTCAAATTTGACGAATGGGGTCCGGAATTCCGGCACGAGGAATAACCGCCGGAGCGATTATTCCCCTTCGGCCAGAATCTGCTGCTCCACCCGGCGGGCGTCCTGGAGTGTGTCCACTTCGATGGAGTCGTACTCCGTTTCCTGGATTTTGATTCGATAGCCGTATTCCAGAGCGCGCAACTGCTCGAGTTTTTCGGCTTCTTCCAGGACCCCGGTGGGTAGTTCCGCAAAGGTGCGGAGAAAGGAACGCCGGTAGGAGTAGAAACCGAGATGTTTCCAGTACACGGCCCGTTCGATCCCGTCCCTTGAAAACGGGACCACGGAACGGGAAAAGTAGAGTGCATACCCGTTGCCGTCGATAACCGTTTTCACGAAATTGGGATGGGTGATTTCCTGCGGGTCCGTCATTTGTATTACGAGCGTGGCCATGGGCTGATCCGGATTGTCGATCAGCGGCTTGGCCACCTCGTCGATAATCTGGGGAGGGAAATGGGGTTGGTCTCCCTGGACGTTGATGACGACGTCCCCGTCGTCGAGGTCCATGCTCTCCACCGCTTCCGCCACGCGGTCCGTGCCCGAACGAAGATCGGGCGACGTCATGACGGCGTTTCCGCCGAACGATTCGACCGCCTCGAAAATCCGGCGGTCGTCCGTCGCCACGAAGACGGAGCTGAGCAGCGTCGATCGGCTGGCCCGCTCGTAGGCCCTTTGTATCATGGGCTTTCCCGCTATGGACACCAGCGGTTTTCCAATAAACCGCGTGGAGCCGTAGCGGGAAGGAATGACGGCGACGATCTTCATTTCAGCTCATTGCCTTGGCTGCTTTTTCCGCCGCCTTGATGATGGTTTCGATCTGTGCGTCCATGTTGATGGCGATGGCGTAGCTCAGCACGCGGTTCATCAGCATGTCCGAGGTGGGCAGAGCCTCGGCCCTGAACGTGCAGCGGTCCTTTCCGCCCTCCTCGCAGAACGGCCATCCCGATTGGAAGGTGGTCTTCCCGCCGATGAGGTGTTCCCACTTCGGATAGTAGTGCCACGTGTTGTCGTACCAGTAGATGGGCGACGCCCCCTCCCGCGCGAGGATTTCCTTCACCTTGAGCGTGGAATCCTGATCGGGCAGCAGGAAGGTCAGGAAGGTGCAGGTGTCTCCTTCGGGATCGAGCACCGAGCGGAACGTCACGCCCGGGATACCGGCCACGGCTTCCTTGATGCGCGCGTGATTGGCTCTCTGCCGCTCCAGGATGTAGGGGAGCTTGCGAAGCTGCGCCAGCCCCAACGCCCCCTGCAGCTCCATCATGCGATAGTTGAACCCGTAAAAGCTCCGCTTCTCCAACCCTCTGGGCTGGGTGGGATCATGGTCGTGCCCGTGATCGTGAAATTCGGAGGCGCGAACGTGGGTTTCGTCATCGTCGGTGATCACCATGCCGCCCTCGCCGGTGGTCATGGTCTTCACCGAATCGAAGGAAAAGCAGCCCATGGAACCGAAGGTCCCCAGGTATTTGCCGCCGAGCGTGCCCCCCGCCGATTGGGCGGTGTCTTCGATCACCGGAATGCCCAGCTCCCGCCCGATAAGCTCTATTTCCTGCACCCTGGCCTGCGCACCGCACATGTGGACGGGAACGATGGCCTTGGTCTTGTTGGTAACCTTGTTCCGGAGGTCGTTGGGGTCCATGCACAGCGTGTCGTCGATTTCCGTGAACACGGGAACCGCACCGGCGTCCACGATGGCTTCCCAGGTGGCCACGAAGGTGAAGCCCTGCGTGACGACCTCGTCTCCCGGCCCCACCCCGAGGGCGGCCAATGCGACCTTGAGCGCCGCCGTGCCGGACGAAACGGCCAGGGCGTGTTTCACCCCGCACATCCGGGCGAATTCCTCTTCAAACTGGGCGACCTTGTAGATGCCCTTCCGTTTCTCGTCGAACTCGTAGCGAAAGAGGACGCCGCGATCGAGCACGTCGAGTATTTCCTTACGTTCCTCTTCACCCAGAATTTCATACCCAGGCATGAGAACCCTCCTTATGCCGCATAAGCGGACTGATACAGAGCGAGCGCCATTTCCACATTCATGGGGCGGGGATTGTTTTCCATGGGCCGGGCCACCTTCATGGCGCCTTCGGCCATCTGCTGCAACGCCGATTCGGGGATGTCCAGCGAACACAGGTCGGCCGGCATGCCGATGTCCTCGGCCAACCGGAACACGGCGTCGGCCGCCATCTCGCAGGTTTCGCGCGGCGACATGCCGTACACCTGCACTCCCATGGCCTGAGCCACGAGCGTGAATTTTTCCATGGCCGCCGGTGCGTTATACCGCATGACGTACGGCAGGAGCGTACCGTTGGCGATGCCGTGGGGGATGTCGAACAGGGCGCCGAGCGGGTAGGCCAGGGCATGCACGGCGGTCACGCCCGCGTTGGCCAATCCCATACCGGCCAGGTAGCTTCCCAACAGCATGGATTCCCGCACCTTGAGCCGGCTGCCGTTGAAGACGGCGGAACGCAGGTTCCTTCCGATGAGTTCGATGGCCCGGTAGGCGAAGATGTCGCTCACCTCGTTGGCTTTGAGCGACGTGAAAGACTCGATCGCATGGGTCAGGGCGTCCATGCCGGTGTAGGCGGTGACCGTGGGAGGAAGGCCGAGGGTCAGTTCCGGGTCCAGCAGGGCCAGGTCCGGATAGAGGAAGGGGCTGTTGATGCCGCCCTTGGTCTTGGTTTCCCGCATGGTGAACACGGCCGTGAAGGTGGTTTCCGCACCCGTTCCGGCGGTGGTGGGAACCATGATGGTGGGCAGTCCCTTTTTCTTGACCAGGTTGAGGCCGATGTAGTCCACGGCGTTTCCGGGGTTTTTCACGAGGGTCGCCACGGCCTTGGCCACGTCCATGCTGCTGCCGCCGCCCACGCCGATGACGACCTGCGTCTTCTGCTGGATGGCCAGCGCCGCGCCGTCGTCCGCGAGCTTGGGAGACGGTTCGGGGGTGACTTCGCCGTACAGTGTCGCGGAAATACGCGCTTTCTGCAGCGGCTCCATTACGCGGTCTTTCAGGGGCGATGAGGCCAGGTCCTTATCCATCACCACCATCACGCGGGTCCCGCCCATCGATTTGATTTCCTCGGGCAGGCGGGAGATGCTCCCGCTTCCGAAAATCATGCGTCCCACGCCTTCCTGGGTGAAAAATGTATTCATGGAGAATCTCCTTGTTCGTTCGAAGAGCGGAGAGTGATAAAAATCACTCCTCCTCAAAGTAACTGGCGCAGGCGTCGTCCGACTCCCAGGCGGTTACCCGGGATACCCGTAGCGAATCGCGGTTGATGCGGCTGGACAGCGTCTGAAAAAGAAAACGGGCGATGTTTTCCGAAGAGGGGTTCTCCACCTGAAAGGGAAGAAGGTCGTTCAGGTGCTTGTGGTCCAGTTCGTCCAGCACCTCCTCGGTGGCCTTTTTTATTTCCTTGAAATCGATCACCAGGCCGATTCGGTCGAGGTTGGGGGAGCGCACGCACACCTCCACCTTCCAGTTGTGACCGTGAAGGGATTCGCACTTTCCCTTGAACTCCCTCAAACAGTGGGCCGCCGCAAACGATGTGATGATTTTCAGTTCGTACATTTCCATCCTTATTTCGTCGCTCCCCGGCCTATTTGCCGCCTGCCGATCCTCTTGCGGATTGCGAAAGCGCTCCGGGGGCATTGTATCCGCATTTCTTATCCCAAGCCCGGCGAGGTTGTCAATGTCGAGCATGACGGACGGTTCGGCTCGCTGTTATGGGAGCTGTGGAATAAATCATTGACAGGAGATTGGAGATCGTTCTACTATCCGTTAAGGAAAAAATATGATGATCGGCGCACACTATTATTTTCGATTTTATTTTTATTTTACGGGGAGACCCCGATGACCTAGTGCGCGCCGAGGCATGAACAAAACGGGGTAAACAAAACAAGCGGAGCGCAAGCTCCGCTTTTTTATTTCCGCCGACCGGGCGGAGCAGGGAAGAACGGATGAAACAGGCAAGTCTACCGGAACGAGAGCAGGAGGAATCGATCGCGATGGAATCACGGCTCAGCCTGAACGACCGACTCGGCCTCATCGGCCTTATCGACGAAGGCATGCGCTCCAGCTCTTCCGCCTCCCCCATGGTGGCCGATCTGTTCGGCAACCTGTGGGGACTGGTCCATGCCACCGTATCGGGCAGCAAAATCGACCGGCTCAAGCCGGCCGAAACCCGTCGAGGCTTCCACGTCCTGGAAATCACCGCCGAGAGCGGGGAAAAGCTGGGCCACCTGAACATGCTCTATCTCAAGAAACCCATCCCCTGCTATTACCTTGTTTACGTTGAAGTGGCGGCGCCCTTTCGGAAAAAGGGGCTCGGCGGAAAAATTCTCCAATACTTCAGCGATTACCTGAACGATAAATCGGCGGTGGGCATTCTGGACAACATCATTCCGCCGGACGACCCGAGTTATACCATCTACGAGAAGATGGGGTGGGAGCCGGCAAAACAGGGAAACGGCGAAGCGGAGGGTTCTTCCCCCGACAACTACATGGTATACGTGCCGCCCGCCATGCGGGACAAGGACCTGGACTGGCCCCTGCGTAAGCTCGTGTACCATCTCAAGCGCAAGCGTGCGGCCATCGACATGCGCGACAATGAACTCATGGTGCGCCAGACCATCACCGAATTCAAGGAACTCTACGCCGCGCTGCACACCTACTTCGAATCCGACCTCCGCCGTGGAAACGCCACTCCGCTCATGCGTTTCATGTTCACCCGCTTCGTCACCAAGCTCATTTCCTTCCGGAGGCGGATTTCCGAACTCATCGGCTACACCGGCGGCGAATCGCTGGAGCAGGTTCCCCTGGCCAGGGAAATTGCGGCGCTGTCCGTGCAGTCCTATTCTCCCCGCGAGTTGTCCGGAACGGGAACGCTCATTCACGACGGCCCCGGACTCTGGGAGCGGCTGCCGGAGGCGCTGAGGCGGGACCCGTCGCAGTTCATCGAACATCTGCCCAACTACCGCCGTCCCAGCTTCACCGTCTGGCTGCGGGAACGGAATCTCCCCGAAGACCACCGGCTCACCATCGGCGATCTGCTGGACATGGGGTTCGACCCCACCCGTCTGAAGGAAATCGTCATCGACGGACGGGACTATATCTTCGAACGAATACAGGCTCGGCAGATCGAAGCAGTGCAAAAGACGAGGACTCTTCTGGAACGGGCGACCGAAGAGATGGCCGGGGTCAAGGTGAAAAGCGCGCAGCTGGCCTTCAACCCGCCGCTCCTGCTCATCGGCGACCGGGGCAACGGCTACATCCTGCGTGCAAAGGTGGAAGGAATCCACTGGGACGAAGCCGTGGAACAGCTCCAGGGCAACCCGGCCCTCGCGCCCATGAACAAGGCCATGAAACTGGACAAGCTGGTGATCGGCACCGCTCGCCGGGCCATGGACCTGGTTTCCCGGACCTTGAACGGCGACAGCCGTCCCGTTCTTCAGGACATGGCCTGTTTCGTTTCCTGGGACCTGGATTCCAATCAGCCGAGGCTCATGGTCGATTTTTCCGGTTCCTCATTGGACACGGTGTGGCTGGCCTGATGAGTTGAGCCGCGGAGATTCGGCAATCGGATCTCCTTTTCTCCGACAGAAAGGAACAGAGCAATGCCCGGACCGTTGGACGGAGTTCGCGTGGTGGAAATCACCATGTTTCAGCAGGGGCCGGTGGCCGGTATGCGGCTCGGCGACCTGGGGGCGGACGTGATCAAGGTGGAACCGAAAGGCGGCGATCCCGGCCGCGGCTTCATGCGTATGATCGGGGCCATGGCGGGCCTCAGCGGCCACAATTACTATTTCGAACACTGCAATCGGAACAAACGCGCCATTACGCTGGACCTCAAGTCCGAAGAAGGCATGGCCGTGTTCCTGAAGCTCATCGACACGGCGGACGTCTTTTTGAACAACATGAGCATCGACGCGCCGCGCAGGATGGGCATCGGTCCGGAAGCGCTCATGGAACGCAACCCTCGCCTCATCTATGCCCAGGCTTCGGGCTGGGGCCGCAAGGGCCCCGACGCGCTCACCCATGCCTTCGACTACACCGGCATCGCCCGGTCGGGCCTCATGATGTGCGCGGGCGAACGCGATACCCCTCCGGCCCAGGTCCTTCCGGGCATCGGCGACGAAGCCGGTGCGCTCATGTGCGGCTGGGCCGTCACGGCGGCGCTCTACGCCCGTGAAAAAACCGGTCGCGGCCAGGTGGTGGATACCTCCCTCATGGGGAGCCTCATCTCCGTTCTGGGCCTCCTCATGGCGGCGCCCGCCGTGCTGGGAAAGGAATTCGGTCGGGAAAAGCGGGCCGAGGCGGGCAACCCCCTCTATAACCACTACTGCTGCAAGGACGGCAAGTGGATCGCCATCGCTCACCTGGACCCGGACCGCTACTGGCCGAAGCTGTGCAAGGTGTTCGGTATCGAGGAACTGCGGGACGATCCGCGCTTTTCCGGCCTTGAAGCCCGGGGGAAGAACGCCCGCGAACTGGTGGCCGTCCTGGACCGGGTATTCGCCACCAGGGACCGCGCCGACTGGATGGACGCGCTGCGGGCGGAAAGCTGCATCTTCACGCCCGTCCAGGGTCCGCTGGAAGTGGTTTCCGATCCGCAGGCCATGGCCAACAACTACGTGATCGAAACCGAACATCCGGAAGCCGGACACATGAAGATGGTGGGGTTCCCCTGGGATTTCAGCGACACCCCGGCTTCCTGGCGCAGGAAGGCCCCGGGGCCCGGCGAACACACCGATGAGATCATGGTCGAGTTGGGCTACGGCCGGGAGGAAATCGACCGGCTGAAGAGCGAGAAGAAGGTGGGGTAGGGGGAGCCACGTGGGAATAGTGGATGGTCAGAGGAACGTTTCCGCGCTACCTATCGTTGACTTCTTGACAAAGCCTGTTCACCGTCACCCCGGCGAAAGCCGGGGTCCAGACGTATTTTAAAGAAACTGAATGCCGGCTTTCGCGATTGTGTTGCGATAAAGATCGGCCAAGCTGGATCGGCCATTGGCGTTGTGCTCCCCCCTTCCCCCTTCAATGAGTGGGAAGGGGGGAGTCGATATGCGCGCGATCCGAACAGGGCTTAAAAGAGAGGTAAATCGAACACGACACAATCTCTTTCGCCGGAAAGACGAGGCATACAAGGTAATGCGTTCAACAACCTCGGGACACGTGCACGTACCCCGAGATTCGAATGATCGTTAATCGCAGCCGCCCACCGGGCATGCCGGAGTTGTGCCTCCCTCGATTTCATCGCACCGTTTCAGGATGCGCGCAAAATTGGCCATGCCGATGCGTCCGTCGATGGCCACCACTTCAGCCAGGAAATCCACCGCGTACTCCCGGGGCGTGAACACGCCGGCTTTCCTCCCCCGGAGGATACGGGAGGTGCTTCAGGTGTCCCAGCAACGGGCGCCCCAGGCGAGGCCGAGTCCGAGGGCCGCGATTTCCCTCTCCGTCAAATGGGCATTCGGCGTGCCGGCCCGGAATGCCTTGGCGGCTTCCATGACATCGGCCGGCACGCGGACTCCGCATTCCGAGAGTTTCGGCCCCAAGTGCGTGCTCACCGGCAGACCGTCGACGTACACCGCCTCCACCATGGCCCGATCCGCATCGGGAACGGTGACGATGCCCCGGTCCAAACCATCGCGGATCGCGCCGTATGCCAACTCCCATTCTCCCCGGGCTGTCAGGAGTCCGAAACGGAAGAGCACTTTTTCACGATTTGTAAGCCCCTCCCCGGCGGAACGACCGGGTCCGGCTGCAATGGTCAGGAGAGAAAGAAATTTCTCGTCCAGTTGAAGCAAATCCACCCCTTCGTACGGATGCTGCTGTTTGATTTCGCCTGCCATTTCGGCTTTCTCCTCTGCCCGCCTTGAAGTTCGCGACGGTCCGTTGGATGTCCATTCGGGAGAATGTACCTCGTTCCGTCATTTATACATTATTTCTACCACAATGAATGCTCCCGATCACGTCAATACCCTCAAGGGTGAAACAGAGGGGCGGGGCTACGGGGGAGGAAATCGACCGGCTGAAGAGCGAGAGAAGGTGGGTAGCCGGCTACCTGAGTCGTAACCGGCCATAGGCGCATGAAATAATCACTGCGGATTAAATTGTCGGATTAAAACGACCGGAAACGGTTACCCCTTTGGAAAAAGGAGGACAGGTGGGATTTTATTCATATTGCAGCTAAATCATCCTGAACCCCCCTTTAAAAGGGGGACTTTTTCGGGAACCCTAACGCGGGTATTCGAACGTCTGAAAAATCGATACCGGTCGCCCGTGTTTGCCGGTATGAGGTGGATAGCAAGAGGTTCGGGTTCGGCATGCCGTGGGAGCGTTTTGCCCTACTCACGCTCCCCCCTTTGCATGCCGAACGTATCCGCCGCCCCTCACACTTTCTGGTCGAACAGGAGGCCGGAGCTGGAGTTGGAAAAATAGGTTTGCGTCAATTGCTGTATTTTTGTTTTGAAATCGTCTTCCGTGATGTCGCCCGCCCGATGCTGCTGGATGAGCTGCCAGAACTGGGAGCTGATCGATCCGAGATCGTTCGAATTCCCGTATGCCGAAAGGTCCGTCGTGTCCTGCTGCTTCGTGGTTCCGAAGCCCGCATCGGCCAGGGCCTGAGCGGTTTCCCTGCTCCGGGGAATGCCCGCTTCCTTCATAAGATCGCCCAGGGACTTTTTGTCCTCGTTGGAAAAATTTTCCGAATCGAACTGGGCAAGAATGTCCTGCAGTTGAGATTTCTGCTCGTCCGTGAGGGTCTTTTGTTGCTTTCCGATGGAGGAGTACTGCAACCCAAGGCCTTGAATATCCATAGAAGTTCCCCTTTTCTCCATGTTTGTTACGCGCTCGGCTCGTTACATGCCACGCCCCCCTTTAGAGCAAGGGGAATGCCAGAGGCGAATCGCGTCGTGCCGCGGCTTTGGCGAAGGTGTCGCGGTTGAGGGGGAGCATGGATGCAAAATGCATTTACGTTGCATGCATGGTTGCGGTGGTGCATTGCAGAATGAAACCATCGTGTGATCGTCCCGTGCTTTCGCGCCCCGGAGGAACGGGACGTTTCCCCCGCCGCCGATTTTCCCTGCAGAATTTTTTCTCCGTTCATCATTTATAAGTAGATTGAATGATTGCATATAAATCGCAGAAGTGCCGGCGGCGCATCTGCGGCCGTAGGGGAATCCGTTTCCCCGGGTGTAAAGGTGCGCCCCTGGCATACCGGTTGCTCAGTCGTTATAAAAAACGAAGCTCAACAGTGATAGTTGGCGAAAAGGGACAAAAGTATGAAAAAGGACGTTCTTATCATCGGCGGTGGTCCGGCGGGCATGATCGCGGCTCTTACGGCGAAAAGCGTGTATCCTGAAAAATCGGTGTGTGTGGTGAAGGAAATCGTCGACGGGGTGATCCCCTGCGCCATTCCCTATATGATCCATACCATGGCGGATCCGAAACAAAACATTCTGGGCAACGGCCCGCTGGAGTCGGCGGGAATCGAAGTTCTGGAAGGCAAGGCGGTCGGCATAAACTCCGGCGAATCGACGGTGTCGCTGGCCTCGGGACGGGAACTCGGCTACGACCGACT
Organism: uncultured delta proteobacterium; assembly: GCA_963826125.1. GTDB lineage: Bacteria > Desulfobacterota > Desulfarculia > JACQYL01 > CAWGVV01 > CAWGVV01. The sequence goes on from CAWGVV010000002.1 coordinate 2,598,364, forward strand.
GGTGCTCGCGACCGGCGCTGTTCCGTTCAAGCCGCCGATCCCCGGCGTGGATACGCCCGGTGTGTTCGTGATCGAGAAGAGCCTTTCCGCCATGACCCGTTTGCGGGAGAAGGCGCAGCAGGCGAAACAGGTGGTCATCCTGGGCGGCGGGTTCATCGGGGTGGAATTCGCGGACGAGTTGGCCCGCACCTTGGGCACGGAAGTACACGTGGTGGAGATGCTGCCCAATCTACTGCATCTGGCGTTCGACGACGAGTTTTGCGGGCAGATTCAGTCGGAACTCGAACAGACGGGAGTCAAGGTGCGCACCGGTGTGCGCGCGGTTTCCATCGACGGTGGAAACCATGTGACGTCCGTCACCCTTGAAGGCGGCGAACGGATCCCGGCCGACATGGTCATCGTCGGCATCGGCGGCAAGCCGAACACCGAACTCGCCCGGTCCGCGGGTCTGCGCCTTTCCGAAGGCGGCTCCATCTGGGTGGATTCCTACATGCGTACGGTCAACGAACGGATTTTTGCGGTGGGCGACTGCGCCCTCAAGCGCGACTTTTTCACCCGCAAGGAAGCTCCCGTGTGGCTGGCCTCCACCGCCACGGCCGAAGCGCGCATCGCCGGAACCAACCTTTTCGGCATTCGCGTGCTGCGCCAGATACAGGGGACCATTGCCGCCTTTTCCACGAAGATCGGCAACATGGCCTTCGGGAGCGCGGGGCTCACGAGCAGAAACTGCACGACGGAAGGCTTTCGCTGGGTTTCAGGCACCGTGACTGCTCCGGACCGGCATCCGGGCACTCTGCCGGGATCGGCGGGGCTCACGGTGAAACTGGTGTTTGCCGACCGGGCCGGGGCGCTTCTGGGCGGGCAGGTTTCCGGAGGCCCGTCCGTGGGCGAACTGATCAACGCCATCGCCATCGGCATCCAGATGAAACTCAACGTCCGCGATCTGGACATGATGCAGATCGCCACCCATCCGATGCTGACTCCCGCGCCCACGGTGCACCCGCTGATCAACGCGGCTCATCAGGCGTTGTCGAAACTGCGGAAGGCATAAAGCGCTGGCTTGAAGGATAAATATCCGTGCGCAATCGGGAGGCCCGGAAAAGAGTGTCCGGGCCTCACTCCTCGGTCGCGCCTCAGAAGACTGCCGTCTCCCGCGATTGCTTCAGGGGCAGAATGACGACAAAACGAGCCCCTTCTCCCGGTGTGCTGTTCACCATCATTTCTCCGCTGTGTCTTTCCACGATCTTCCGACAGATGGTGAGCCCGATACCCATGCCTTCATCCTTGCCGGTTCTGCTCTGCAGTTTCTGAAACGGCTTGAGGATGACTTCCGAATAACTCTCGTCGAAACCTATCCCGTTATCTTCGAACGTAACCAGACACGATTTTCCGTTCGTCTGTCCGCTGACCCTGACGATGGGCTTTCTCGATTCGGGGCAGAACTTCAAGGCGTTGCTCAGAAGGTTATGGAAAAGCTGCTGCATCTGATTGGAATCGGCATCAATAACCGGCAAGGTCCCAACCTCCACCTTTCCATCAGTCTTTGTTATGAGCGGTTCCAAATTCCGCAGCGTGGTTTCCAGCACTGCGGATAGATCCGTCGGCTCGAAAAGTTTCGTCTCGGACGACAGCCGCGCGTAAGAGAGCAGCGACCGAAGCAGGTTGGACATTCTTTTTGCCTCTCCCATAACTCGCCCGAGATGGTCGCGTCCCTTCTCTCCAAGAACCTCATGGTAGTTTCTGGAAAGCAGGTCGCCGAAGGTATGGATTTTCCTCAGCGGTTCCTGCAGGTGGTGGGAGGCGACAAAGAAAAAATCCTGAAGCTCGCGGTTCATCCCCTCTAATTTTCGACTGTAATCTATGAGCCGCTCGTTTGCTATCCTTAGTTGTAAGTATGGTCCTTTTACCGATGTCGCAAATATGCCTTTGTACATAAGGTAAAATGCGACGATTTTATAGATATGTCCTAATACATTGTGACTGCCGAAGTCTTTTGTGTAGGCCGAGAAAAGAGCCTCGCTGAAAACGCAGACGATAAAGGCCGACTGGTAGTAGATGAGGGACCAGTCCCCCGTCTTTACCATCCTTTTCCAGTATGCAGCTCCGGAAATGAGTAACAACAGGATGACCAAATACTCTGAATTCTTTTTAAAAGGGGTAAGTCCGATTCCAGAAACGAACGTAGCGGGCAGGTACGGTGAAAAGAAATTAATTCCTATGAAGGCAATTCCTGAAACGGTAATTGCTGACGTCATAAGCAGTGGTCTCGTCAGCCACCTGCTTCGACTTTTCGGGTATATAAAGGCGCTGCCCAAAAACGCGGCTGCCGCGAACAGCCTGGTGACGATCCAGAACTGGGTCGACTTGTTTGTTGAATTCGGCGTTATAAAGGCGGGCATGGCCGCGCTGCTCAGGGTGTGCATGAAGTCCATGAGGCCGATGGCGAGAAATGCAGAGCTCAGGAAAAGCGCATGCCGGTCTCCGGATTGATCAAAGGTATACCAACCTACACCAAATAAAGAAAGAGAAACCATGATACTGAAGAACTCGGCGATATTATGAAATACCAAGTATGAGCTTGGGGAGAATGTCTTCACGAGTAGGGAGGGGAACAACAGCATTCCCAGGTATGGGAGAGCCGATGACGCCGCAACGATCATCAATGTGGTCCGGTATGGCAGCTGTCCGGTGTTTTCCTGCACTCGTAAAATCCTCCAGGCTGAATTTCGCATTGGCGAATAATTACGTGTTTTTTATAGCATAGCTTTCGAATATTTCAAGTATTCACATTGAAAACGAATTCACGTAACAATCCGGTCCGCTCCTTGCTTACCCAAAACCGCGAAGGTTTGATGAAAAAGGAGAAAAAACCGTGATTACCTCGACGGCGGGCATGCCCGCGCTCTATCGGGTTTGGGAGAGACAGACCGGGAAAACCGAAAATACGACCAATACCAAAGGGTTTCCCGACCGGCTTCCACAGGAACAGGAATCCTACGACTCGGGAGGACGTTTCGACGTGGCCCGTTGTACGCGGTCCACGCTTCTGCTCGGCGAGCCGCTCTTGCTGCCCACCGAGCGGAACATCAAGGAATTATCTGCCGACTTGTCCTCGGGACTGAGCAACTTTTTCCGGGAACAGGGGGTCGCGAGCGATCCCCCGGTCAAGCTTTCGGTGAATGCCGATACGGGGAAAATTTCCGTTGAGGGAGATCGTGAGGACACGCAGCACATCGAGGAACTCGTGAACGACAGTTCGGAAATACGGCGGCTGGCCCAAACGATCAACGCGCTGAGCAGCCACGCGTACGCCATGCCTCGGCAGATGCAGTTCCAGCAGGAGTACCGGGCCAGCAGCGATCCCTTGCAGGTGGTGGCGAAGTATTCTTCGCTTTTCGGCTCCACGCGGAACCACAACTTTTCCCTGCTCTTTAACGGAGACTCCGTCCAGGTGCTTGCGGACGAGCAGTCCTGGATAACGTCCTGACCCGATAAAGTTCGTTTCGATGAAGCTGCAATGACTCTGCGCTCCCCCGCCTCCGGCTCCCCCCTCAATGAGGGGGGCTGGGGGGGAGTTCCGTTCGAAAGTGGCCGGAGATCCGTATGTTGCGGCCTCCGCTTATCCCCCCTAAGATTCGGTTTTTGAATTATTCGGAAACATTCTTCGCCGAAGGAACGGCCACGCTTGTGCTTCCCCCTTTGCCAAAGGGGAGAGACGGTATGGAATCTTTCCATAACGGCTCCTCGACACAATTACTCGATTCCTTCCGCATCCGCCGAGAATCTCATGCAAACGATGGCCGTACCATGTCGGCGACCTCTTCGGGAAAGGCCATGCAGATTGTTTCGTTGTAGAGGTTTCTGAGCGCGCCCACGTCGGATGCTCCAAGCGCCTGGTTGAAGAACGTCCGAGGGGAGAACAGCGCGTGCACGCGGGAAAAATCGTCACCCGCGGCCCCGGTGAACAGGTTCATGTTGAAGCTGAACACCCCCATGGCGTCGTAGGCGGCCATGGCCTTCACCAGCCCGGAAGCGAGGTCTTCCATGTCGGCGTCGGTGAGTTCCAGGGTGCTGCGCACGTTGTCCACCACCGCCAGCACGTCGCCCGCCACCCCCATGGGAGCGTAGGGGATCGTCCAGGAGGTGCGCCCGATCCTGCCCAGATAACGCCTGCGGTCCTCTTGATCGTTCTTTACCAGATCGTCCCAGTAGTTTGTGCGGTGAACGGCGAAATAGTCGCGTGCCGCTTCCAACTCCTGTCGCAGCAGGTTGGGCGCCCAGGAAGACGCGAACACCTGCAGGTGCGGGTGGATCAGGGAACTGCCCGCGGCGGGCATGTAGTTCCAGTTGATGAGGTGGTACACCGACTCGGGATGATCTGCAGCCTGAAGCCTGCGGAAAAAGTCGCGGGCCAGACGGAAAGCCCGGGCGATCCGCTCAGGCTCGATTTCCGTCATGGGAATGAAGTGGCGTTCGCCCAGCGACAGCACGGCGCTCACCCCGTCATAGGGCGCGATGTTCGGAAACAGCAGCATGTCGCCGGAAGAAAGCCGTCCTTCGGGGAGAATCTCCGGTGGGAAGTGAGGCGTCACCTTCATGATTTTGTCGGGACAGAAAGGGCACCACGCATCGGTCCCGGCCGTGAGTTTCTCGAAGTCCGGCTTTTCCCATTTCAGCTTCATGAAATGGCAGATGCGGCTGCTCCTGCCGGTCAGGGGATCGATGCGGATTTCGCTGGGGATGGACGTGCGGGCCATATCCTTGCGCGGGTCAAGGATCACGGTTTCCTTGGGCACGGCCTTGAACTCCATGGCTGCCTCCTCGCTGTGGGCTGTCATCGGGATGGGGAATCTTTCGATGTGGTGAAGAACTCCCCAAGTGTACCCGATGGAGAAAGCAAATGCCAAGGATGAAGTGAATGGTCATTGTTCCGTGGACAGCACCTCCCCCATTACTGCGCGCAATTGTTCCATTTGGTACGGTTTGGCCACCACGTTGTTAAATCCGAAAGCGGACGGGCTGGACATGACCGGATCGTTGGAATAGCCGCTGGACGCCAGGGCCACCACGTCGGGATCGAGTTTCCGGAGGTGCTTGATGGCCTCTTTTCCTCCCATGCCTCCCGGCACCGTGAGGTCCATGATGACCGCGGCAAACGGCCTCCCCTCTTTCATCGCGTTACGGTAGAGCAGTACCGCCTCTTCCCCGTCGCTCGCTTCGTCCACCACGAACCCGATTCTTTCGAGCATGCGGCCCGCCACCTCCCGCACCATGGGGTCGTCGTCCATGAGCAGGACGGAACTTCCCTTGCGGAAAGGTGCTTTCCCGGTTTTTCGTTGCACTTTATCGTCCGTTCCGGCCGCCGGGAGGGATATGGTGAATGTCGTGCCCGCACCGGGCTCCGATTCCAGGGAAATGGAGCCTTTGTGCTTTTTCACGATGGAGTAGGCCGTGGTCAGTCCCAGGCCGCTCCCTCCCTTTCGCGTGGTGAAAAAGGGATCGAATACCTTTTTGAACAGTTCTCGGGGAATGCCCTCGCCGTGGTCCCGTATCAGGATTTTGACGTAGCGGCCGTCCTGCCGGTCTTCGGTAATTTCAGGGACTTCCGTTGCGTTCTCGGCGAATATGTCGATGGCGCCGCCCTGGGGCATGGCCTGGGCCGCGTTGATGACGATATTGGCGACGGCTCTCCCGATCTGGCCTTCGTCGGTTTCGACCGGCCACAGGTCCGGGGGGAGATGGTAGTTGCATTTCACGTTGGAGCCCCGCAGCGCAAAGGAAGCCGCATCGCGGATGATGGCCGCCACGGAGGATGCTTTGAGCACCGGCGATCCGCCCTTGGAAAAGGTGAGGAGTTGCTGGGTAAGGGTTTTGGCTCTGACGGCCGACTTCTCGGCCTGTTCGAGCCGGTAGAAGAGGGGATCGTCCTCCTCCATGTCCAGCTTGGCCAGGGAGACGTTGCCCATGATGCCGGCCAGGATGTTGTTGAAATCGTGAGCGATGCCCCCCGCCAGGACCCCCAGGGCCTCGAGTTTTTCCGCCCGCTGGATTTCTTCCTCCATGAGTTTTTTCTGCGTGACGTCGCGAAAGGCCAGCAGATATCCCCCCTGGGAGAGTTTTTCCGCATATCCTTCCAGCACGACTCCGTCCAGACGCGGAGTGTCGATAGGATGTTTCCCGGCGTCTTCAAACTGTGCCATCCGGCTTTCCACCAGCTGCTCCTGCCGCTCGATCGGATAGATCCCGCGCCGGCACGTCAGCCTGATGATGTCTTCGATGGTGGGGCCGGAAAGCAGATACGCCGGGTCGAGTTCCCACATTTTGACGTACTGTTCGTTGAAGAAAATGACCCGACGCTGCTCGTCCAAGGCCACGATTGCGTTGTCCGTGGCGTCCAGCACGGACTTCAGCAGGCTCTCCCGGCTTTTGATCGCCTTCTCCGCGCACTTCTGCTCCGTGATGTCCCGCACGACGCACACGTAGCGACGGTCGGAATCCGTGCTGTGCGGAATCGGCCACGTGCCCGCCTCGGCCTGGAAGATCTCTCCAGTTTTCTTTTTGAAGCTCCACTGGGAGGTGAACGATCCCATTTTCTCCAGGGAGGGATAGGCAAGCCGCCCGAAGGCATGGAAAGACTCGTCCGAAGTATGTAAGATTTGCGCCGACTTGCCGCGGACTTCCTCGGCGGTGTAGCCGAAGAGCTTCAGGAAGGCCCTGTTGCTGGTGAGAATGTTGCGCTGCCGATTCAGCAGCATCACGGCGTCGAAGGAACTTTCCGCCAGGGACCGGTATTTTTCCTCCGATTCGCGCAGCGCTTCCAGCGCCTTCCTGAGATCGGTTATTTCCTCCGCTTTGACTTCGGCGCACAAAATCGCCTCCGGGACTGCCGGTATGGCCGGCTCCGGTTCCGGCGGCGGGTAATCCCGTTTTATCTTCCGACCGTCCTTTGCGTCATCCGCCTGCCCGTTCATGCGAGAGGCTTTCCTGGTTTCCGTTGCGCCTGCCATAAGGATCGATCCGCTCCTTTCCGCATTTTCCATCCATTCGGTCTCCGTGAATCCGCCCGAATCGCTTCCCGTCGTCGTCGTATAACGCATGCCGCCGATCGCCCTTTCCCGACGGCCCTTTCAACGTTTTCGCACTGCTCCTCTTCCCCGGAGAGTTCATAATGTAGAACATCCCGAAGAAGCCTTTCCGTATATCGAAAATATCTCTGGAAAAATCCTTATAATTACCTCGGTTGAAGGAAATTCCTTCCGTTACTTCCCGAAGGTGATGGTTTTCCCGACGACTCTCGGGTCGGACTACCCACCCCTCGTCAGCCCATGCAATTTTCGTGCATGGTGTGTACCGGTGCGACACCGATATACGACCAACGGGTGTAGGGTCAGTCCCGACATACCCCGCCTCCTCTCTCTCCGGCCGCCGGGTTCGGTACCGGGCCCGGCGGCCCTCCCCACCTTGAGAGGAAAGGGGCATGAACAATTCGGGAGGTAATTCGGTACCATGACGGAAAACGCAACGAACGTGCTGGAGGAAATGAAAGAAGGCATCGCCGATCTCCGGGTGAGTGTCGGCAAGCTGGAAACCGTGGTGCGCATGAACATCGCCGAACAGCGCCGTTTCAACCGGTTCGCCTGCCGGGACATGGAGGCCGTGAAGCACGATCAGCTCGATCTGGGCGATCGGTTGAACCGGGAAGCCGAAGAACTGCGGACAGTGTTGCGGCAGAGCGAAACGCTGGCGCAAACCGGGCTGAGAAGGCTCGACATCCGTTTTTCCTTTTTTGCAGGCGGACTCTCCGTGCTGGTGTTCCTCTTCAACGTGGCCGTGGCGTACCTTTCCCGCTGATCCGCCACAAAAAAAGGTGAATCGCCAGGACCGGGGCGTTTCCGCAGCGACATCCGATCGGAGGGGAAAACTGAGTGTCGGGAAGAAAAAGAGGGCCGTTCAAAGCTCCCGTACACGGGAGGGGGCCCGAAAGCGGTACGAGCAGGGCCATCCCATGGTCGAAATCGCCCGGGACCTGCCGGTGCATGAAAACACTTTATGGAAGTGGAAGCTCAAGGAAGGCTGGGCGCGGGGCGCCGGACAAAACACGCGGAAAGGCGTTCCGAGGGATCGCTCTATTCCGAGTGATCCCGAAACTCGAGACGACTCCGATGACGGAACCCGCGCCGATCCTTTTATCTACGACGATCCCGACATGGTGGAAATCCTCCGGGATCGCCTGCGCTGCAAAATCGTCGAACTCGAAGGACACATGAGTGCGGCGGACGTGGACGAGATATTCAAGATCACGACAAACATCGAACGCGTGGCGAGGCTGAACGGCGACATCAGGATTCCGGCCGTTACGGTCATGCGATCCTACGGCAATTACCTCAGGGAGCGGCTTCCGGAAGACGAATTCTCCCGGCACAGGGAACTCATCCTCGGTTATTTCGAACATCTGGAAGGGCAGGAGTGAGGAAAAGACCCTCCCGAACCTGCTTTCAACGACGGCGGCATGACGTGGCAGTCAAAATCACCTTACAAAAAAAGTTGTCCAGGGCCGAATTCCGGCGCCGCTACCTGCGAGTGGTGGAGTCGCTGGCGGCGGACCACGTGGTGCTGCCGGACGGTGACCGCTCCCACCGTTTGTCCCTTGCCCGGGACGATCATTTCTACTTTTTCCAGACCTACCTTCCGCACTATTTCTCCGACCCGGAAGCCCCGTTTCACCATGATCTCATCCGGATGCTCGATCGGCGGCCCGGCGGGAACGAGGTGCCGGTGCCCGTTGCGGTGGCCGCGCCGCGGGAGTTCGCCAAATCGACCATCGCCAGCTTCGGATACGTGCTGCATCAGCTCTGTTTCAATCAGCGCCGTTTTGTCATCATCGGTTCGGACACGGAAGACCTGGCCGGGGACCTCACCTCCTACGTGTTGCTGGAATTGTGCCGCAACGAACGTATCCATCGGGATTTCGGCGTCCTGGGCCGGGAAACGTGGTCTTCCCACGATTTCGTATCGTCCAACGGGGTGCGCGTGCTGGCGCGGGGGCGCGGGCAGCGCATCAGGGGGCTCAAATACCGGCAGTACCGCCCCGACCTGGTGATCCTCGACGATCTGGAAAACGATGAAGCGGTGCGCAATCCGCGCCTGGTCAAGGCGCTGCTCAAGTGGATCACCGAAACCGTCTACCCCGGCATCGACGCCCGGGGGAACCTGTTCGTCATCGGCACCATCCTGGGCCGTCGGTCCGGACTCAACATCATCGTACGGGGTGAAGAGGAGCCTTTTTCCCACTGGCGCCGTACCGTGTACCGCGCCTTGGGCGAAGACGGCACTTCGCTGTGGCCTTCCCGACACCCGCCGGAAAAACTGGCGGCCCAGAAACTCATGATGGGTTCGGTGGCGTTCAACAAGGAGAAGCAGAACAGCCCGCTGGACGAGGACGGACCGTTTCGCGAGGAGTGGTTCCGCTTCTACACCCATGAGATGCTCTCCGGCCGAAAGCTCGCGGTGGTGGGGTTCCTGGACCCCTCCAGCCGGGAAACGGGCGATGAAAAGGGATTGGTGACGGTGGGACTGGATCGGGAAACCCTCACCTACTACGTGCTGGACGCCTGGGTACGCCGGGGTTCTCCGGCGCGGATGATCGAAGTGGCCTACGAGCGGCATGAACAGTACGGCTGGCTCTGTCTGGGGGTGGAAGACAACGCGCTCAAGGACTTTCTCCATTTCGCCTTCGACGAAACCGCCCGGCGGCGGGGATACCACCTGCCGATCAAGCCCATCCACAACGCAACCAACAAAGAGGCCCGTATCGTGGCGGGTCTTTCCCATCTGGTGGAACAGGGAAAACTGCTGTTTCTGAAGGGGCAGGGGGACCAGGACAAAGTGGTGGAACAGCTTCTCTACCTGGATCAGCCTTCCGTTCCCGACGACGGGGCCGACGCTCTGGAAGGAGCCGTACGTCTGCTGAAGGACACGGCGGGCGCGGGCGACGTTCTTTCCAGCGGCAGGCGGCGGAGAAGCAGATCGTTGACCAATTATTGACGGAGGGTGACCGGATTCGCCATCCGGTTCGGCTCTCCCGAAGCCAAAGGAAGGTGCAATGGTTTCCAGAATCGGGCAGGCGGCAAGTGCGCCGGTGAGCGCGGAAGTGGCTTCCGCACGCCGGGACGTGGACATTTTCCGGGGCTGGCTCGGACTGCGCGAGAATCCCGATCGGGTGCTGCGCGCCGAGAGCAGGGGCAGGGGAGTGCGGGTCTATGAAGACCTTGAACGCGACGACCAGGTGTTTTCAGCCCTCCAGAGCCGCCGGTTGGCGGTGACGGGCAGGGAGTGGGAGGTGCTTCCCGCTTCCGAACATCCCGAAGACCGGGAAGCGGCCCGGTTCGTGCGCACGGTGCTGGCGGCCACGAATTTCGACCAGGCTTGCCACGAACTCCTCCAGGGGTTGCTTACCGGCTATAAACTATCCGAAATCATGTGGGAATCATCCGAAGGGCAGGTCTGGATACGGGAGTTCCGGGGAAGGGACTCCCATCGTTTCCGTTTTGACTGGGACGACCGGCCCCGGTTGCTGACGGCCGAAAACCCCATCGAGGGAGAAGCGCTGCCGGAGCGCAAGTTCCAGGAGTACCGCTACGGCGCTTCCAGCCACAACCCCTATGGGCTGGGCCTCGGCTATCGTCTCTATTGGCCGGTGTGGTTCAAGAAAAACGCGGTGAAATTCTGGATGGTGTTCGCGGAGAAATTCGGCTCCCCCACCGCCGTGGGAAAATACGCCCCCACAGCCTCGGACGCCGACCGGGACCGTCTCCTCACGGCGCTCGACGCCATTCAGCAGGAAACGGGCGTGGTCATCCCGCAGGACATGAGTATCGAATTGCTCGAAGCCGCCCGGTCCAGTTCGGTCGACACCTACGTCGATCTGTGCGAGTTCATGAACCGGTCCATCGTCAAGGTGATCCTCGGACAGACCCTCACCACCGAACCGTCCTCCACGGGTTCCTACGCCCTGGGCAAGGTACACGACCAGGTGCGGCTGGACATCGTCAAAGCCGACGCCGATGGGCTGTGCGAATCGCTCAATCGCCAGGTGGTGCGCTGGCTGTGCGATTTCAATTTCCCTCCGGCTTCGCTCAACCGGGGCTACCCCAAGGTGTGGAGGCGGGTGGAGCCCGAACGCGATCTGAAACAGCTCGCCGAACGCGACCGCATCCTCTTGAAGGACCTGGATATGGGTCCGCACGTGCCGATGTCGTATCTTGCCGAAACCTACAATTTGCCGCTCTCCGGCGGGCCGGACCGGGGCAGTGACGGGGACCGGCCGGAAGCTCCGCCCGAAGGGGACTAGCCCAACTCGTCCGTACATCCGCGATTTGTCATATCGAGCGATAACGGGAAATTGCACAGCCGGGGCGGCTGTGCTCCACAAGCAGATCGTTCAACCAGGACCAAATCCGTGGAGCACAGGCGCCCTCGCCTGTGCGGGGATTTTGCCGTTAGCTGAGAGATATCGAAGTACAAACGGTCCGGGTCGTTCCTGCGGCGAAATGCTTCACGGAACTCGGTGATGAACCTTCCGCTTTCCGGGTCGGAACCAAGCAAAAGCATACCTTCAAATACAGGGATGCACCGATACCCGTCCGGGCCCGGGGTATTTACTATTAAAGATAAGGTGCACCCTTACAGAGAAGGAGGAAGTTATGCGCATGAGAGTTCTCGCGCTGCTGCTCGTGGTGGTTATGACGACCGGTCTGGCGAGCTGTGGAACGATTCCCCAGGAACATCGGGGAGCCGCGGCCGGTACGGGAATCGGTGCGGCAACAGGCGCCGCGGCAACGGCCGTTTTCGGCCAGGGAGCTTCGGCCATCGTGGCCGGAACACTGGTCGGCGCCTTGGCGGGCGGCGTCATAGGCCACTATTTCTATGACAAGAAACGGGACACCGCCACCACCGCGTCCTATCACGGCTACACCAGAGACACCAATCCTCAGGTGAAAATCGAGGATTCGGCAGTAACTCCGCGGACCGTCCGGCCCGGACAGCAAGTCGACATGACCATGACCTATGCCGTGCTCGCGCCCGGTTCGGAAAACATCAATGTGGTGGAGAGCCGCAAAATAACGCACAACGGACAGGAAGTCGGCGAGCCGCAGATCACGGTGCAGCGGGAGGGCGGAACCTATACGTCGAACATTCCCCTCACGCTGCCGTCGAACGCCCAGCCGGGAACCTACTACGTCGCCCTTGAGGTAAGGTCGCCTCAGTCGAGCGACGTCCGGTATTCGTCGTTCCAGGTTCGCTAACGATTCGACCCGTCGGGGTGGCCCGCGCCATCCCGACCGATACATCCATGGGTACCTTCTCCGGGCGAAGCGTGCCTTGTTTTCCGTCTCCCGTCCATCTACAATAGCCTTTCCGTCGGGTTGCCCGATGTTCCCCATTGCTAACGATTGGAGACGGAAAGGATGACCAGGGAATCGATTCTCGCCGCTTTTGCCCCTTCCGCACTGGAAAACCTCCCCGTGGGAGTGACCTTGGTGGACCCCGAGGGGATAATGCTCTATTTCAACCGAAGGGCCGCGGAGATATTGGACCGCAAGCCCGAGTATATCGGGAGGGATATCCGCGCCTGCCATAAGGAAAAGAGGAGCAACGACAAAATCGACCGCATCCTGAACGAGTTCAGGTCGGGTGGGACGGAACCGCATTCCTGGCGGTTGGAACGAGCCGGTCGATATTTTAACGTCACCTTCACCCCGCTCCGCAAGGATGGTGAACTGATCGGCGCGCTCCACACCGTTCAGGTGGAGCAGGAGAAGGAATAGGGTCGGAGTTTTCGGTGGGCGTTATTTTCATCAAGGAAGGGTTGTCCATTCCCGAAGAGGAACTGGTTTTCACCGCTTCCCGCAGCAGCGGGCCCGGCGGGCAGCACGTCAACAAGGTGAGCACCCGCATGACGCTCTTCTTCGACGTGGCGCACTCGCCGAGCCTGTCGGACGATCAGCGGCGCAGGATACTGTACCGCCTCGGTTCACGCATCAACCGGGACGGCGTTCTTCAGGTTTCCTCCCAGGACACCCGCAGCCAGGCAGCCAACCGACAGGCGGCCGAAGACCGGTTCGCGGAACTGCTCCGCGACGCGCTGAAAGTCCTCCCCCACCGACACCGCAGCGCGGTCCCCCGAGCCCAGAAGAGACGGCGGATGGATGCCAAGCGACACCGGGCAGCGGTAAAACGTTTGCGATCCTCCCCGGAATCGGAAGGATAAGAGGGAGCGGAAGCGCGAACGGGACGAATGGCCGTTCACCCTTCCCCACGAGGCTGTCGATTTTAGTTTGCGGGAAGGAACTTTTTGAAAAAAGTTCCTTCCCGCACCCTCCCTTAAAAACTTTAAGCTATTGATATAATTATATAATATGCAAGTAGTTATCTCAAAATAGTCTGCAGGGGGCGCGGGGGAAGAAGCTCCCCCGCACTTATCCCTTTCCATGCTTTTATAGACACCCTCCTACGGCAGGGTGAACGGGTTGGCTTGCCGGGATCGCAAAACGACATCCCCCTCACACTATCCCCACGATAAGCCCCGAATGGCCGTGCGTGTCGAACTCCAGACGACGCACGTCCTTCAGCCCCACCGACTTCAGCATGTCCTTGATCTGCGCTTCCGAATATGACCGCCCCTCCCGGGTATTGACCAACATGTTCAGGGAGAACAATGCCGGGTGCAGGGGTTTGTCCATGGTATCGTCCAGGATGAATTCGTGGATGATCACCAGCCCGCCCTTTTCCATGGCATCAACGGCCTTTTCAATGAACAGGCGGCAGGTGTCGGGGCCTTCGGAGTGGAGCGTCTGGGACATCCACACCACGTCGTATTTTCCGGGAATCGGTTCGCCGGTATAGTCTCCGCCGATGAAATCGACCCGGTCCGACACCCCGAATCGGGCGATGGTTTCAAGGGCGAACGGCTCGGTGGTGGGCAGATCGTAAATCGTACCCTTGAGCCGCGGGTTGGCCAGGCAGAAATGGATGGCGTACGTGCCGGGGCCTCCACCCAGGTCGAGCAGGTGACGGCGGCCCGAGAGATCGATGATCCGGCTGATCCGGGGAGCCAGGGTGGAGGCGATGTTGAACATGCCCATGAGGAAGGCTTCCCGCTGGTCGTCGGTCATGCCGGCCCGTTCCTTGACGGGACCGCCCCGGCGGACCGATTCGTCCAGGGTATGCCACGCGGGCACCAGATCGTGGTGGTGCCTGACGATAAAACCGAGGTAGTTCGGAGAGGTTTTCACCAGAAACTTCCTGGCCGTTTCCGTATTGGTGTACCGGTCGTCTTTGTGTTCGAGAATTCCCAGAGCGGTCAGCGCGTTGAGCAGCATGGCCGTCCCTCGCGGGTCGGCGTTCAACTCGCCGGCGGCCTCTTCGCCGGTAAGCGAACGATCCCCGATGATGCTGAACACGTCGAGCGTCACTCCCGCATGAAAGGCCAGCGATTCCCAGTAGCTCCCCGACAGCTCCAGCAGCCGTCCCGGATTCGGTTCGTCGTGTGTCATGGAAGTCCTCCCGCTGCTTTTTTGACCCGGAACGAGGTCTCCCGGTCGTTTTTTCTTCGGTATCATACCGCAAGAGGATGGGCGAAGGGCAAGTGGAAAAAATTTGATAGAGGGCGACCGGCCGGTCGCCCTACGGCACGGAAGCCCGCGCCGATTCGTCGCCCGGCTTCCCTCACCCCGCCCTCTCCCGGAGGGAGAGGGAGACGCGAAGGTTGCCTTATCGCTTCAAGCCCAGCCGTTTCGCGGCCTTGGGAGGGATGGCGCTTTCGCAGGGCACGCCGGTCTGGCACAAGCCGCAGCCGTAGCCGTCGTAGTTGAAGTTATCCTTGATGTATTTGCCGCAGACCACCAGGGTGTGCTCGCGGCACCGTATCTTGTCGTGGCCCTTCTCCGATATGGCCCCCACGGGGCACCGGTCCATGCAGGCCCTGCATGTTCCGTCGAGATAGAACAGGCAGTAGGCGTGGTGGTCGGTGTAGGGGCGCGGCGTGGGCGGGATCGTCATGCGCGCGACCACCGAGCCAACGCGGTGAGCCTTGCCTTTCTCGGTGATCAACCCGTCGCACAGGCCGAACGTCCCCAGTCCCGCCGCGTACGCCGCGTGGCGTTCGGACCATCGGGAAGCGAACCCGTACTTCGGGGACTCTTCCATTTTCCAGTGAGGCGACAGCAGCGGAGCCACGGCCTGGATTCCTTGGGCGGCCAGAAACTCCACCATGTATTTGCGGAGCGCGCTGTTGCACTCCTCGCCCGGAAACCGCGCCATTACCCAGCGTTTGGAGGGGTAGAACGTCTCCTTGCGGTTGTCGATCCTGGTGGGTTCCCGCTGGGGCAGGACCCAGCTGATCACCGTAAGCTCCTCCGCTCGGGCGGGCGTATCGGGGTACGTCAGGTCGAAAATTTCCTTGGGGGTGTAATGAAAGGTCCCCACGTGCTCCTTGTAGTCCTGAAAGATGGGATCGGCCCCGGAGGAAAATCCCACCACCGCTTCGTCCCATGCGGGTTCGGGGTGTTCGAGCCTCAGGGAGTTCATGGGAGAGGTGCGCAGAAAATCCATGACCGCCTGTCGTATCCGCTCCCCCGATTCGTTCGCCGCTGCTTGGAATGCCACGTCAGTCCTCCTCATGGTCATTGTGTCCGTACGGTCGTCCGTCGGCGCGGCCGACGGCCGCGTACGCGATACCGAAGTGTATACCCGCCGCCGGCGCTTCGGCAAGCATTGGGCGTTTCATCTGCCCGCTGCATCTTTCCCCCGCAAGGTAAGGCAGGTTGAACGGGCCTGAGCCACGAGGCGGTTCTCTTCATCGAAGAGATCGCACTCCACGAGGCCGACCGTGCGCCCCTTGCTCACCACTTTGGCCCGGGCCGTGATGTTGGCCTCCCACACCGGCCGCAGGAAATGGATGGAGAGTTCCAGGGTGGTGAAGGTTTCTCCCTCCTCCAGGGTGCTTGCGTAGGCGATTCCCATGCCGGCGTCCGCGATGTCGCACATGATGCCGCCATGGAGCGTTCCCATGGGATTGGTGTGGCGCTTTTCGGCCTTCATTTGCATGGTCGCCTCACCGGGCTTCCAATCGGTCAGGGTGAAGCCCACCAGTTGCGCCACGGGCGGGGGAGGAACGGTGCCGTTCATCATGGCGGCGATGTAGTCCGACATCCGGGTGTTGTTGGGTGATTCTTTCATGCGGGGAACTCCTTAATTACGCGTGCTGGTATGGTCCGGATATAGGAGTATATACACCTAATTTGAGCGACGTCAAGACGGAGGAGGAACGAAGAGCATTATTACGTCAAGGCGTTGACGAATATTGTCCGAAAGACGGCGCATGATGGGCCGGTTCTCACCGGCCCATCAGCGAAGAGCGGGGGAAAAAGGATGGAATACTACTTTTTCTTTTTGGCGGTCCGCGCCTTTTTCAGCATCTCGCCCAGGCCACGTTCCTTGGCCAGTTTTCTCCGTCTTGTGGTGAGCGACTTGGCGGACAGCGGCTGGCTCAGCGGAATGCCCCATTTCCTTTTGTATTCCCGGGTGGTGAGGCCCAACTTCTTCAAGTGGCGATTGGTGATGATCTTGAATTCCTGACCCGTTTCAAGATCGACCACCTTGTTACGCTGGATGGATTCCAGAGGATTCTTTCTCAAAAACTCCAGCTCGTCATGCACCTGCTCTTCAACAACGGACCCTTGTTCTTTCCCGTCGATATTCTTCAATGCTTCAAAGGTTCTTTTCAGACACGTCTCTATCTCTTCTCCCGACATCCGTGCCACACCGGCCTGCGCTTTTACGATTTCTGCCGCCATCTCCACAAGACTTTTAGCCATTTGTCTCTCCTTCTTGCTCCGTGATATGCCTTTCACCCTCATCAGACCGATAGATACCTATGATACGCTTCAGAAAGGCGAAAAGAACCGTGGGAAATAATCAAAGCGAAATGTAACCTTAGAGGAAACACCATATAATACGTATTACGCTTTTTGACAATAGAAAAACGACGTCCAATAAAAGGGGACAGTAGTCGAGTAATCGATCCGCGTCGTGCCTTTTTCCGGTGAACGGGGAAAGAGAGCCGAAACTTTCCCTCGCCCATCTTCTTCAAGAGCGTCCAATGTAATGCGGATTGCTTTGTTTCGAACGCTTTTTCCCTCGATTTTCATGGTGCTTCAGTGAGGTGTTCGATGTTCCACGGCAACTCCTTATTGTCTCCATGGAGAATCCCTCGCACGCTTCGGCACTGCTGATATTGAAAAGGCGGTGCCCTGCATAATCGCATTTTCCCGTACAGAGGGGTGGGGTTGGCCGCGGGTAAGTATCGGAGCCCGCATCCTTTGAGGCTGTTCGTCAGTGAATCGGGTTTTCGGTCGGAACAGGCATGGTTGTTGCTCAAGGGAAAGCCATGACGCCGGGAGGGGATCGCGGCGCCTCCGGACTCCCCCCGACCCCCTCAAAGGGCCGGGGCCGGAGGATTACGCCGTCCGCCTTTATTGCTCATGAACCTGGAGATACACCCTGGACCTCAGACCGGAAATATCCCTTCACGCCGTGCGACGGAACATCGCCTCGTTTTCCGCCCCGTTTTTCCTGGTGATTCTCGCCCTGGCTGCCGCCTGGAAATGGCCGGACGGAAAACTTCCGGGGCGCAACGCAGCGGAAGCCGCGTTCCTCGCAGTGTTGCCGTTCCTGCCGTATGCCGCGCTCGGGTTGTCGCTGCTCCTGGGAATACGCTGGTGGCGCAAGGGCGTGGTACTGTATGCTCTGTGGCTCGGATTTGCCTATTGGCTTGTCGGCATGGCGCCGGGGGCCCTGGGGCTCCGTCCCGTTTCCGGTCCTTTCGGGATGCTCAACCTGATAACCCCCATCAACCTTCTCCTGTTCAGTTCCCTGGACGGAGGCTGGAAGCAGAGAAAGGCGGGAACACTCATCATCGTGGTCCTGTCGGTGGAAGCGATGGCGGCGCTGCTGTGGATCCACCCCTGGGGGGCGAAATGGATGGGACAAACCCCCTTCCTTATCGTCGGCGCCGTTTGGGATTCCCTGCCGAAGCTGCTGATATCCTGCGGCGTCTGGAGCGGAGTGCTCGCGACGCTCCTGCTCCGCGCGATTGTCGCCCGGGACGCGATTTTTGTCGGATTTTTCGGTTCCGCCGTCTGCATCCCGGCCGCCGATCTCCTGGGACGCTCGCCCCACCTGACCGCCCTGTTTTTTTTCACGGCCGGTTTGGTGCTGCTGGCGGCCATGATGGAATCATTTCACCGGTTGGCGTACGTTGACGAACTCACCGGCTTGCCGGGCCGCAGGGGCTTCAATGAAATGGTAAACCGGTTGGGCCGCCGATACGTTGTGGCCATGATCGACATCGACCATTTCAAGAAATTCAACGATCGTTACGGCCATAAAACGGGCGACCAGGTCCTGCGCATGATCGGCGTCCGGCTGAACGAGATCGGCGGCGGCGCCAGGACGTTTCGCTATGGCGGGGAAGAATTTACCGCCGTGTTTCCCGGCAAGACGGTGGAAGGCGCCATGACGCACCTGGAACGGTGCCGCAGGTCCATCGAGTCCACACCGTTCATGGTTCGGGCCGCAAAGCGATCCCCCGCACGGGGGGCCGGCAGGGGAAGCGCCGGCGGCCGGTCGGTGAAGGTTACCGTGAGCATCGGCGTGGCGGGGACCGAGGGCGGCGTCCGCAGCCCCTGGGAAGTGGTGAAAGCCGCGGACAAGAAGCTCTATACGGCTAAACGAACCGGTAGAAATAAGGTGGCAGCCTAAAGAAAAAAAGGAAAATTCCGATAAATGGTGTATCCCGTTATGATCTTGGAAGGAAATATGGATACATCGTTTGCTTTCTATAAATGTCCCACCTGTTCTCACGTCTGGTCCGGCAGAGAGGACTTCGTTGCGGATCACGAGGTTTCCATTGAAGGGTACCAGGCGGACCTCGACGACCTCGACAACGGCCTTTTCTATTTCACCCACTCGGGGTGCGGCTGCGGAGGGGTGATCGTTCTGAAAGCCGAGCTGTTCACGGACTTGTACTCCGGTCGAAGACATCCCGAACCAAAAACCGGAAGCGACGAATGCCCGGGCTTCTGCCTCCGCCAAGAGTGTTTGGACCCCTGCGGTGCTCACTGTTCGTGCGGTTACGTGCGGGAAATCATTCAGATGCTGAAAAAGTGACCCCCGCGCTTGTCCGTTCCACTACCAAGGGAGTCCGATCGTTTGACTCCGGGCGTGATGCTGAAGGAATGTTCACGGAAACCGTATTCAAGACATGCCCCCTCTGTGCCCAAATCTGGCCGACCCGAGATGAATTCCTCGCCGACCCGCAGATTGTAGTCAACGGATACACGGCCGATTTCGACGACATCGAATCGAGCCTTTTTTTATTCACCCACCGGAAAAACCACTGCGGTTCCAGCATGGGATTGGAAGCCTCTCATTTTCTCGATCTTTATGCCGGCGAGCGCTCTTTTGAACGAAAAACCGGGACCGGCGAATGCCCGCTCTATTGCCTCGACAAGGAGAAGCTGAATCGCTGTAAATCCCTCTGCGAATACGCTTTCGTACGTGAAATCCTCCAGATAGTGAAGAATTGGGAAAAGCGTTGATGCCGCAATGAGGTTCTGCTTCAATGATTGACGAAATGTACGTTTGAGCATTATAATGGATAAGAAATACACTGGTGACAGAGAAAAAAGGAGGGGGCAAAATGACCTCCATGAGCAGTGTGGACGTACGAAACCGCTTCTCCGAATTCATCAACAGAACGGCATACGGCAAGGAACGGATTGTCATTACCCGGCGGGGCAAGGACCTCGGTGTTTTTATCCCCATGGAGGATTTGGAGTTGCTGGAGAAGGTCGAGGATATGCTTGACCTACTGGAAGCGAAAAAAGCACTGAACGAGCCGGGAGAAATCTCTCTCGAACAGGTAGCGGAAGAACTTGGACTCTAAACGCTACGAAGTTGCTTTTAAACCGGGAGCGAAAAAACAGCTCGAAAAGCTGCCCACGGGAATCAGAATACAAATCTTCGAAAAAATCAAAGCGCTGCAAGACCAACCACGGCCCGCAGGAGTGAAAAAGTTGGAAGGCGGCGACTCTTTCTATCGCATTTCAGTGGGAGACTACCGGGTCATTTATTCCATTGAAGGCGACAAGCTGCTTGTGCTGATACTGAGAATAGCCAATCGAAGAGAAGTATATCGGGCACTGAACAGGCTGCTGAAATAACGCTGTTGGCGGAAAAACTTCGAGTGAGCAGGCAAATTTCATTCTGCAGAAGGAAGCCGAGCGAGTGGCGCTGGCTCAAGCGCCGAAGCGCCATTGAGCCGGTCATCGGGCACACGAAAAACGATCACCGGATGAACCGCAACTACCTGAAGGGAGTCGTCGGCGACAAAATTAATGCTCTCCTTGCCGCATGCAGCTTCAACAACCGGAAGCTGCTCCGGATTTTTTTGTGGCTTCTTTTCAAAGAGCTGTTTTTTGCCCGGCAGGCGGTCCGAAAGAACTCCGGCACCTCATTGCTGCAAATCGCTTGAACCTAAAGACAGCGTTTTTCAGGGACGACTAACTATTGCCTTGCTGCGGACCCCCGAACTTTAGGTGTTTTCAGGGACGACTGTTTGCCCAGGGTACTGCGCGAGTGTGATTTCTTTTGGAAAGATGTCCTTTCCATGATAAAAACATTAAGCAACAGGGCAAGTATTTAGCTGCTGAATCGGGGAATCGTACATGAAAAATATATTTTGTGATACTGACCACTTGTCAAATGAGGCCCAGGTGGAGTCCTTGTTTGTAGACAAGATATTGGAGTATTTAGGTTATCAGTCGCAAGACATCAGGCGGAAGGCTTCAATCGAAGAATTTCGGATCGGACGCGGGAGCGCCAAGCCAATCAATTTTAAGCCAGACTATATAGTTTCACTTAATGGAAGCCCTTTTTTTATAGTAGATGCCAAACATCCAAATGAGAAACTTGAGGACTATGTTTGGCAATGTTCTTCTTATTGCCTTGAACTCAACAAGGTAATGACAGAAAAGACTGTAGAGTATTTTATTCTCACAAATGGTTTTCGTACTCTTATTTATAATTGGCTTGAATCCGACCCGCGTCTGAGTTTAAATTTCTCAGAATGGCATGAGTCCTCGGTAGGAGTAAGTAAATTAAAGAATTATCTTGATAAAACTCAGGTAAAGACCAGGATTGAGAACGAGCAATCACTCAAGTCTACACACTTCAAATTCGAAACCATCCCACTAGATGATTTGATAACGGTCTTTCAGTATCTTCATCGAAAGATTTGGAGCGCCGAAAAGAAGTCACCCAGTGCGGCTTTTATGGAATTGATTAAAATAATGTTTGTTAAATTCCAACAAGATAAACTTCTGTATGAAAAAGCAGATGGAAAACCTCCTCGTCCAACGCCTGACGAGGTGATATTCTCGACAAGATGGATTGACTCTCAAACGCAAATTGAAAGCCCTATCAATGATCCATTGTTCAAAAATCTTGTAAGGAGTTTAAATAAAGACATTATACAAAGGAAGCGTAAACGTTTTTTTAGTGAGGCTGACGAGATAAATCTGCATCCAGCAATAATTAGAAAAGTTGTTGAGAAGCTAGAGAACATTGATTTGTTCGGTATGGATGAGGATGTGCATGGTAGGATGTTCGAGGCTTTTCTAGATGCAACAGTGCGTGGCCAAGCCCTCGGACAGTTTTTTACACCTAGGGATATTTGCAAGCTGATGGTTCATTTGGCGGATATCAAAGTTACCGGCTCGCACCTGGACAAGGTGCTCGATGCTTGTTGTGGTTCTGGCGGCTTTTTGATCGTTGCGATGGGCGATATGCTAAGCAAGGTCGATAGACTTTCAGGTCTAACCAACTTACAGAAGGCTGACATTCGCGAAAAAATACGCGTTGAATGTCTCTATGGTATAGATGCCGGAAGTGATCCGGCCATGTACAGGATTGCCAGAATGAACATGTTTTTGCACGGAGATGGGGGCAGTAAGATCTTCTTTGCAGACTCACTAGATAAGCGTATCGGAGAGGTCGGTAAGGGTGGGGATGAGCGTGACGAGCAACTGGCTGAAATAAGGACAACCTTGTTGAATGACAAGAAGAAGTTTGAAGTTATCTTGTCAAATCCACCGTTTTCTATGACCTACGACAAGGGAGACAAAGAAGAATCAAGCATATTATTTGATTATGATTTGGGTAGATCAAGGAAATCACTGCTTAGCAATGTGATGTTTCTTGAGCGATACAAAGACTTTGTTTCTGAAAATGGAAAAATATTAGCTATTGTTGATGATTCAGTATTGTCTGGTTCAAATTATCAGTTTGTAAGAAGCTATATCAGGTCAACCTTCATTATAATCGGCGTAATCTCTCTTCCGGGTGATGCATTCAAGAGGGCAGCATCTAGGGTGAAGGCATCCATTGTAATTTTTCGATTGAAGAAAGAAGGAGAAGTACAAGGGGATGTTTTTATGGCTAAGTCAATATACCTGGGCATGGACGAAAAAATTGCCCGAAGAATAGGAATTCGCAAAGATGAACTAGCAAACGGCAAGATGATGGAAATAATACGTATTGAGCGAGAATTTCTTTCATTTTTAGATGGGATATCTGGTAATTATTCTGTTTCAGTGGACAAAATTAATGACCGTCTCGATGTGAAGTATTGCATGAGTAACAAGGGTCAAAAAATTCCATATTGGATCGAAAAAGGATTGAAACCTATAGAGTTAGGATCAGCTTTAATAAAAGCATGCCAACGAATTGTTAGTGTAATTGATGACGAGGCTTATCAATTGTTAAAGGTTACTTATGACGGTGATGTCTTAGAGGCTGACACAAAGGATGGAGGAGAATTGTCATATTCTAAAATGTCCAGAGTAAAGCACTGGGATATTTTGTTTTCGAATATGGGGGTAGGAAGGGGAGCTGTGGGGATAGTTCCGCCTTACCACGACGGGAAATATGTATCGAATGAATACACCATCCTAACGGCTCGGTCCAAAGAAGAGGCGATCTACTATTCAACTATTTTGAGAACCAAGGAGATCCTTGCAGACATATTATCGTACGGCACTGGCATGAACCGTGGACGCATAAAATGGGCAGATGCATCTACTGTTATCATACCGAAATACATTCCTGAAAGCCATAATCTCCATGACGAAGTGATTCATCTGGAAGATTTCTGGAAATCACACATCGCCTTGAATGAGTTAAAAGAAAGGCGAAAAAAGACACTGGCAGATGACCTCAGACTTGAAGACGATGAAGCGCGGTTACGATGGTTAGCTCATAAACCGCCGGAATAGGATCTTTTGGAATAGTCTCAGTATTTCTTTCAGTATTTGTTAATGGAATATGACAGGAGTTTAGTCAAATCGATTTTAAAAAGGGAATAGCCTTTGATATAAAGGTGTTATCCGTTTATCTTCTGTAAGACCCTATCAGCCACTTCATGGACCAAGGAGCCTTGAGGATGCGGGCCTTTTCCTCGGTCGGTTCCAAGATAATCCTAATCGGTTTGCGCTGACCGGCGTGCAAGCCGAGGCAGAAGTGCAACTGCCGCATATGATCCATGGCCGCAGTGGCGGTCATGGGGACGCCCGCCCGCTCAAGGCGGATTTCAATCAGGCCAGGTAGCACAGGGCTGCACTGTAAGAGAGAACATGGCAGCGGATTTTGCTGTCGCTCGCTGGAGTTACTTTTGCAATCTTGTCATTTGAAAAATTCCCTTCACTTCCCCTTCCTTCACTTCCCGTGACCCTCGTGCACCCCCGCGACACCGCTTTTTCCGCATTGCGCTAGTATCGGCCTCGGATGTGAACGGCTGCGACGGACTCGCGGCCGAACCGAAACCGGGGAGATGTGATGTCCTACCGTTCGGCAACGAACCTTCCTCTTTCGAATGGCGATGATACAGGCCGCCCCGTAGAGCTGGAAATCTTCTCCGGCGGTGTCCGGACCGACGCGGCCGGGCAGTCACGCGACTGGACCCCGTCGGACCTCGACGAGATCGCGCGGAGCTACGATCCCGCCCTGCACGAAGCCCCCGCCGTGCTGGGCCACCCGGTTCACGACGACCCCGCTGTGGGCTGGGTGCGTTCGATCGCCCGGAAGGGCGGCAGGCTGGTGGCTTCCCTGGTTCCCACCCCGCTCCTCCGTGAGCTGGTCCGGCAGGGGCTGTTCCGTAAACGTTCGGCGGCCTTCTACGCCCCCGACGATCCCCGCAACCCGGCCCCCGGCAAGTGGTATTTGCGCCACGTGGGATTCCTGGGAGGGATGGTCCCGGCCATAAAGGGACTGGCCGACGTGCGGTTCCGGGAATCCGGAACTGCCGTGACCGTGGAATTCGACGGCTCCCGGCGCGAAGAAGATGCACGCCGCGTACTGGACCGGCTTTGCGGTGCATTCGGGGGGAACGTGCCGGGAAAAACAAAAGAGAACGAAACGTTGGCAAGGGCGTTGTCCAAGGAGGAGTGCATGCAGTTCAAGGAATGGATGAAGGGATTTCTCAATCGGGCCGTGGACTCCATGGCCGAAGAACCCGCGGTGGGGTTTTCCGAGGGGGAGATGAACCGCCGCATCGAAGCGGAAGTGCGCAAGGCGCGGGAAGAGCTGTTCGCGCGGTTTATGGAAACCGGTCGCCAAGAAGAGGAGAAACGGTTGAAAGAGGAACACCGC
Organism: uncultured delta proteobacterium; assembly: GCA_963826125.1. Lineage (GTDB taxonomy): Bacteria > Desulfobacterota > Desulfarculia > JACQYL01 > CAWGVV01 > CAWGVV01. Next base: position 2,623,132 of record CAWGVV010000002.1, read on the forward strand.
AATCGGGTGGCGCAGTTTTGCGACGTGCTCGGGGAGAAAGGCACGATCCTGCCCGCCTGGGAAAAGGCCGGGTTGCGGAACTTTCTGGAGCGGTTGCCCTTCGAACGGGATACGGCCGTCTGCTTCGGCGAAGCCGAACCGTCAAGGACGCCTTTCGAGTGGATGTGCGGCTTTCTGAAGAGCCTTCCCCGATCGGTTCGGTTCGACGAAGTGGCGTCCAGGCGCATCGACGATCGGGCCGATGACGACAAGACTGCTTCGGAACAACTGGTGGAACTGGCCCGCACCGTGAGCAAAGCGGAAAACGTTGCGTTTTCCGAGGCTCTCCGCCGGGTGGCGCAACAGCACCCGGAGCTGTGCAACGAGTACCGTGACGAAAACCGGGGGAGGTGACGAACGTGGCGTACGAAAACGGTGTGCTGGACGTGAGTTTTGAAGCGGGGGAGGACCTGTCCAATGACCGGTTCCGCTTCGTGGTCCTTTCCGGCGGCAAGGTGTACCGCCCCAACAACGCCACGGACAAGGCCGTGGGTATCCTCCAGAACAATCCCGGAGCGGGGCGGGCGGCGGCCGTGCGCATGCTGGGTATCAGCCGGCTGGTGGCCGGGGAAACCATTGCCGAGGGTGAGTACGTGAAGCCGGAGTTCGTGGACGAAACGGATGCGGGCAAGGGGCTCGACGCGGACGGTGCGCTCGACCTGGCCTCGGCCCTGTGCCTCGCAGGGGGCGACGAGGACGACCTCGTCACCGTCGTTATCCAGTCCATACCCTATCAGGTGAACGCGGCATCGTAATGTCGCAAGGAGGTGGCGGCAAATGCCGACTACGCAAGACCAGCACGTCAACGCGGCCCTGAGCGCCGTGTCCATGGCTTACCGGAACGGAGCCTACATCGCGGACCAGGTGTTCCCCGCGGTGCCCGTGAGTAAGCAGTCCGACTACTACTACGTGTACAAAAAGGGGTCGTGGTTCCGGGACGAAGCCGGTCTTCGTGCCCCCGGAACCAGGGCTCGACGCGGCGGCTACGTTTTGTCCAAGGATCAGTATTTCTGTAACGAATACGCCTTTGCCAAGGAAGTGACCGACGAGGACCGCAAAAACGCCGATGACGTCCTGGAACCGGAAATCACCGCCGTGGAATTCGCCACCGACAAAGTGGCCCTGCGCAAGGAGCGGCTGGTGGCTTCCATGTGCATGGACGGTTCCCTCTGGGAGAAGTCCAAGGACGTGAACGGCTCCTGGCAGGCAGGTGAGGGCAACACCTTCCTGAACGATATGGAATCGGCCATCGGAGAAGTCCGTGGGCTCACCGGCATGGAACCGAACGTCCTGGTGCTGGATGACGACACGTTCCGCCAGATTCGCCGGGAATCGACGGTGCTGGACCGCATCAAGTACGGCGGCACCAACGTGGACCCGGCCCGGGTTACCGCCCGGATGATCGCCGCCGTCTTCGGCCTGGACGACGTGCTGGTGGGCAAGGCCATCTATTCGGACGCCAACGAAAACGCGGACGGCAGCGACTTTTCCGGCCGCGACATCTGGGAGGTGAACCGGGACAAGGGGTCGGCCTTCCTCTTCTACCGGCCGGTTTCTCCCGGACGCAAGGTACCGAGCGCCGGCTACTGTTTCACCTGGACCAAACACACCGAAGCGGTGAACGAACAGGCGCGCTCCTCCGGCAGCTTCCGCATGGTGCAGACGTGGCGCGAAGAGGCCGAACACCAGGACGTGTACGAAGCGTCCGAATGCTTCGACCCCAAAATCACCGGTGAAGACCTGGGCTACCTGTTCTACGACACCATCGCCGGGTAGGGCGTAGTCTCGGGGTCCGGATAGGGGATTGTCTCGGGAAACCCCCTTTTGGAGAAGGCGGTTTCCCGAGCCCTTCCGGGAAAACTTTCAGTTTCGTTGCCGGTTACGCAGGCACATCGCGACGAGCTTCTTTTCATCAGCCGACCGGAACCCCCTCCCCCACCGAGGGTGTCGATTAACGAGCGTTTCTCCTTGGTTCGTCATTCCGGCGAAAGCCGGAATCCAGTCTTTTCAAATGCTTCTGGACCCCGGCTTTCGCCGGGGTGACGTTTGGACAGGCTTTATCGACGCCCCCAACCGGGGGAGTATCGGAATGGGAACGCTCATCAATGGCCTACGCATCGCTTACGGACATTCTGGACAGAATCGGTGAAACGACGCTTGTCGAACTTACCGACGACAACGGCCAAGGGGTCGCGGACGAGACCATCGTCGGTCGAACCATATCCGATGCGGACCGGCTGATCGACGGCTACCTCTCCGTTCGTTTCCGGCTGCCGCTGAACCCGGTCCCGGACCTGGTGCGCGCCATCAGCGCGGACCTTGCGGTGTACGAACTCTACTCCCGCCGGGACCGGATGGTCGAACTCCGAAGCGCACGCCGGGATCGGGCCATTGAACTTCTGGAAAAGCTGGCGGCGGGAACCATCCGTTTCGACGGAGATGAACCCGCGTCACGGGAAACCGTGAAAACCTCCACCGCCGGTAAACCCCGCACCTTTACGCTGGGACCGGCGGGCACCCTGGAGAATCTGTAAATGGACATTCTTACCGTTACGGATGAAAAAAAGAGTCTGGCTTCGGCTGCGGCCCTGCCGGAACAGATGGCGATCCGGTTGAAGGACCTTCGCCCCGTCTATCGGGCCATCGGCAACATCGTGGTCGAATCGGTGCGCGGGAACTTCCGGGAAAGCCGAAGCCCGGACAACGTTCCCTGGCCGCCCCTTAAAAAACCGGACCACGGCCGCACCCGTCCGCTGGTGGATACCGGCCGCCTCATGGAATCAGTCGCCGCATCCATTGACCTCGACGGACTGGTGGTGGGCAGCGACCTGCCGTACGCGCCGATCCACCAGTTCGGCGGCAGGACGAAAGACGGTCGGGAAACCGTTCCGGCGCGGCCTTTCCTCGGTGTTCGAACCGAAGACACGGCGCTCATCAGTGAAGCCCTGGTCCGCTACGTTACCGGGGAGGAGCGGAGATCATGACCGTACCCGGGCGCGTTACGGTGGAAGACGTGGAGAACGGACTGCTCGATGCGCTTCGGGACGATCCGGATCTGGCGTCGAAGGTGCGATCTTTTTCCGTGCTGCCGGACCTGGGGCAGGAAGAAATCGCGAAGCTCGTGCACCGGTTTCCATCGCTCGCCGTGATTTCCCTGGAGGGCGCGTGGGAAGAGAACGCCACGTCCGTTCAGCAGGAATCGGGCACTTTCGCCGTGCTCTGCTTCAACCGGAACCTCCGCGCTCCCTCCGCCGCCCTGCGGGGCGGAACCCCCGCGGAAAGCGGAGTGTACGATCTGGTGGACGGCGTGCGGAGTGTCCTGTCGAGGGACGGCGCGCTCCACCTGGAAGGGCTCATGAAGTGCCGGCCGCTCAAACGCAGACTTGTGCGCGCCGACGGGGCCATGGCCGTCTGTTCGGTGGAAGTGGAAGTGACCTGGCGTCGTTTTCTGTAAAGGGGCCGGCCCGGCTTGCGGTGTTCAAAGACGGGAACGGGTAACAGTTACCGAAGTGCGGGGCAGTCGCACCGTTCGCTCCCCCCTTTGTGAAAGGGGGGCAGGAGGGATTTCTCTCCGCAAGGGAACCGTACTGTTCACCCCGTTCGAAACCGTTTCATCGTTTACTGAAAGAACTTCCGCGGTGTCTCCGCAACCCTATTCGTGTCCGGAGGAGTACGATAATGATACTGGCTAAACGCACCATTGCGGCCGCCGCCATTGAGACGACGGAAGGGATTCGGCAATCCCTGAGCAACGTGGACTGCTTCCGCGTGTCCAATCTGCAGTTCAATCCCACGGTGGAAATGAATCCACGCCCCATATTTCGACAGAGTCTGTCCAAAGTGCCGGATCTGCCGGGGCTGCGGAGTGCAACCGTCTCGTTCGACGTGGAACTGGCGGGCCATTCGGCCGCGGGTACGCCCCCCGAATGGGGAAAACTCATGAAAGGATGCGGGTTCGCCGAAGCGGCGGGAACCGGTTCGGTCACCTACACCTTGTCCAGTTCCTCTGTGGACCTGAAGAGTCTCACCCTGGGGGTCTACACCGACGGCGTGATCACCACGGTCTGGGGCGCGCGCGGATCGGTGCAGATCATGCTGGAAGCCGGCAAGCCCGGGATCCTGCGCTTCAACTTCACCGGCGCCGATTTCGCGGTGGAAGACGGAAACCTTCCCGCGCCGTCGCTGGACACTTCCCTGCCCGCCGCCTTCCGGGAAGCCGTCTTCACCATGGACGGCCAGTCCCTGAAGATCGGCATGCTCACCCTGTCCCTCAACAACTCCCTGGAATTGAGGAAGGACGTGGCCAGGGCGGGAGGGCATCTTTCCGCCATGATCGGCGGCCGAAGCGGCTCGGGTGAGTTCGATCCGGAAATGGAACTGGTGGCTGGCCACGACTTCTACGGAAAATGGAAAAACGGAGAACTTTCGGCGCTCGCGGCCCAATGGGGAACCGGGACGCAGAAAATCGCGCTTGCCGCCCCCAAGTGCCAGTATTCGGGAATCCGCTGGCAGAACCGGGGGGCGCTGCGGGGGCTGTCGGTCACGTTCGGGCTGAACGAGGACCAAGGATCGGACGAACTGCAGCTTATTGTCGGCAATGAAGAATAGGGGAGGGCACATGTCGATTCGCGTGAAACTCGTCAGAGACGACGTTCCGGCCGGAGTGTGGGTCGGCTACCGGGAGGGGGCACGAATCAAGGTCCGCGCGCTCTCCAAATCGCGAGCCCGCGAGCTGCGGGCTCAAGCCACCGTTGCGGAAAACGAATGGCGCAGAGGCAGGATCGTGGAACGGGAAACCGTGGATGAAGGACGCTACGACCGTCTGCTGGCCGACCACCTGATTGAAGACTGGGAGGGATTCGTGGACCCCGACGGAAACGAAATTCCCTGCAATCCCGAGAACAAGTTTCTCATGATGGACCAGTGCCTGGAGTTCGCTTCCTTCGTCACCGACGCAGCCATGAACATTCAGTCGCATCTGGCGGACCGGGAGGCGAAGCTCACCCGAAATTTGTCCGATACCTCCGCTGGCTCCGCCGAAAGCCGGCGGAATGTTCCGCCTGCCGCGCGGCAAGGCGAATCGATCCTCTGATCGTACCGTCGTGTGATGGGTGCGGCGGAGTGGGGAGGGAGGAGTTGCTCCCTTCCAACGAGGATGTGGTGGCGGTTCTGCTCACGGCCGCTCCCGCGTTGCACAACGGTTTCGAGCCGGACAAGGTGCTTGACGCCGCTTTCCTGCTCAACGTGTCGGTGACCAGATCGGAACTCCTGAGGATGTATCGGGCTTGGCATCAAAAGGACGAGGAAGAAGAGGCTGGGGATGTCGCAGGTAGTGGAAATAACCTTACGGGCGATTGATGAGGCGTCCGAGCCGTTGGGCGCGGTTTCCGATCGTTTCGAACGGCTCAGGAAGTTGGTGGACGATTTCCCCTCGGGCTTGCGTTCCGCGGATTCCGGCCTTTCCCTGTTTCAGCCTCGACTGGACGCCGTTTCGCAATCCCTTTCGGCCCAGGAGCAGGGGTGGCGCAATCAATCCCTGGCGACCGAACAGGCAGTGAAGGCCGTTGAATCATACGGCATGACGGCGACCGATAGTTTCCTGAATGTCGAATCTTCAGCGGCACGGATGACGGGGGAAATGGGGAGGGAAGCGGCCATCCAACACGATGTTTGGCACGATATGACGGATACTCTTGTCGACCTGTTCGACGATGCCTTCGGGAGCATCGTCGCCGGCTCCCATGACATGGGCGACGCCTTGGTGTCCATGCTGCTGGACGTAACGGGACGCATGGCCGACGCAGCTGCGGCGTCACCCGTGGTCATCCCGCTCGCCGCTTCCTTCGACGTACCCGGCGTCGGTTCGAGGAGCGCCGGAAAAGGTCCAACGGGACTGTACGGCGGGACCTCCCTGATCACCTCGCCCACGCTGTGGGGCACAGCCCCCGCATTCGAAGCATCAACCGGCGTCGAAGTGACGGCTGGTTCTACCGGCCTTTTCGGCACCTGGGGCACTCCGGATCTGCTTTCCACCATCGCCCCCTATCTGGCTCCGGCGCTGGCCGCCGTGGCGCTCATTCCGTCCATCATGTCCCTGTTCGAAGACCGGCCCCAGCCCCGGTTCGACACCACGGCCAACGTGCCCTCCACCTTCCAGGGGTTCCTCGGCGCGAACCCTTCCGACCTGCTCGGCGTCGACTACATGAATTCGGACGCCAAAGATTCGGCCGGCCAGGATCAGACCGCCATCCAGGCCGCGTACGACGCCGTCACCGGCGGCCTGCAATCCACGTTCAAGGGCATCTACCAAATCCTGCCGGAATCGGTGCAAAACGCCTGGGACGCCGTGTCCACGGACGGCTGGACCAACGTCATGAATTCCACCCGCGCCACCGTGGAACTGGCCGTGGAAGGCCACCTCAAGCTGTGGCTTTCCGGCTTCACCATGTACATGGGCGACGCGCTCACCAACGCCACGGCCGAAGTTTTCGGGGAAACGGCGGGCTGGAACAACGAAGCCATCACCGAGCTGTCCGAAAAGTGGGTGTCGGTCATCAACGACTTCGTCGACCCCATCATCCGGACCATGGACCCGGCCGAATTCGGTGCCAAATACGGCACGTTCATGTCCAATCTCACGACCGGCGTCTCCGGCATCATGAACTACAACTCCGCCGATCTCATGGGCGATTACCGGAAGTCCCTCACCGCGAACACCTATGCGTCCCAGGTGGGGTTGATCGACCAACAGATCGGTTTCCTCACCGATGCCCTGCCCGAACTCACCGGCGAACAGTACGTGTCCGCCATCCGGAACATCGACACCCTGCTCGACCAGCGCTACCAGAAGGAGATCGTCTACCTCGGGCAGCTCGATACGTTGCAGGACAGCTTGACGTCCGGGCTCAACCAACAGGTGGCCGGGTTCGAATGGGACGTCATGACGCCGGAAGAACGGTTCGCCAAGGCCCAGGCCGAACGCGACACCGCCTGGACCGACATCTACTCCGCCACCACCGCCGAAGCCGAATCCGCCGCTGTGCAGCGGTACATGACCGCCACCGGCCAAACCTGGCAGCTCGGCGGGAACCTGTACGGTACCGATTGGCAGAAGGCAAACGTAGGATCGTTCCAGGATTCCAAGGATTTGATAACCCAACGGGTTAACAGCTTGTTCGACGAAACCATCGACCAGCTGCTGGGCGAACATTCCGCCACCGGACAGGCCGTCATCGACGCCTTCAAACCGGCCACCGATGCCGTGGATGCGCACGCCGAGGCGCTCAAAACCGCCACGTCCAACGTCAACGATTTCAGCGCGGCGATCGACACATTGACCAGGTCCATCCAGGCCAAGGCCGGAGCCATGGACGGTCAGACGCAGGCGTCCCTCGACGCACTGGCCGCGCAGATCGCGGCCATCAACGCCGCCAGGACGCAGTCGGAATTGGGGTACTGATAGATGGAACAAATCCCCCTCAATCCCCCTTTGTCAAGGGGGAAGGAACAGGCGGAAGCCCCGGCCGAATCCCTAACCCGCTTAATTCATGAGGGGTTCAAAAAAGAGCGATCGGTAGCGTCGTCCGGCATTTCTTGTATGCGGATTATTGCCCAAAGGTGGGTTTTCGACGAGCTCGTAGCCGAATAAGAGTCGGATGAAGTGATTTTTCAGAGCGAGAAGGCGCAGGTATGCCGTGGGGGTGTTCGGGAAGCGATGGAGATGGCAGGAACGGCTACGCGGGTGCAGCCCTGATGCTATCGACAAGCCGGGCAAAGAGGATTTGATACGGGTAGCCGGAGGCCATGTGGAACCAGACGCGACGGTTGCTCTGGATAACGCGGGCTCCGATTTTGAGGAGCCTGAGTCTGATGGTTCCGGCCTGGGCCGCGCTCAGTTCGGTTCCCTGTAGGTGGCGACGCAGGAGCCAGAACAAACTGTATGCCACGGTATGAAGCAGGAGGCGGAACTGATTGGCCTGGAAGCGATGACAGCTGAGCCGGTCGGCCATGAGATCCAGCTTCAGTTCCTTGATCCGGTTTTCCACCTCGCCCCGCAGAACATAGACTTCGTCATAGATGGTTCGGGGGCCGCTGCGGAGATTGGTAACGACAAAACGCTGGTTGAGTCCCCTTGGCAGCCATTCCACCTTGGCCACGACCCTGCGGGATCGCTTCCACGAGTCGGCCTTATAACCGAAGGAGGTAAAAGAGCGCTGCTTGCAGCTTGTGCGCTCGAAGGCCCGTTGAGCCTGGGCGGTAAGACTCTCGACCTTCTTCCTGAGTCGGTTATTGGTAATCATGCCGATCACATACGAGATACCATGCTTTTCCAGGAAGCGGTAGATCGCCGGGACGGCGAAGCCGGCGTCCGCGCGGAGCAGAATGCTGCTTCGCGGATAGGCTTTTTGCAGCTTCTTGATCAGCCGCTTCAGGATCGAAACGGCCGCTTTCGAGGCGTGCGCGTTGCCGGGGCGAAGCACCGCCGCCAGAGGGAATCCGTCGAGGCCGTCGAAGATCAACAGAGGATGATACATGTACTGGTCATAGTAGCCGTGGAAGAAGCTCAACTGCTGATCCCCATGAGTGGGATCGTCAGTGGTGTCCATATCCAGAACGATCCAGGCCGGGGAGCCGGGATGGGTCCGGAGGTACAGATCGACCAGCCGGTCGGCCAGGCGAAAAAGATCGCGCTCGTTTACCCGGTTCTCGAACCGGGAGATGGTGGGTTGACTGGCGAGATCGGGAGAACTCTCCGGCAACCTTCCCGACAGGGTCTTGAGCGCCGGGTCGCCTTTCAGTGTATCGGCGTCGTTGGCGTCCTCGTATCCCAACGCGATGGAAAAGATACGCTGCTTCACCAGCGTGGAAACCTCATGAACCGTTCGTTCCGGATCGCGCGAATCATGAAGGGCGGCCGCTACGGCTGCGGTCACTCGGTACCGCTCGTCGATTTCCCTCAGCAAAAGGCCGCCCCCGTCGGAGGTCATGCGGCCGCCGTCGAAACACGCGATGATTTCCTTGTTGAAAAGGCTTCCCAAGCTGAGCTGTTTATGGCAGACTGTTTTCATAAGGGTGTGCTCTGTCTTTAGGTTTTTGTTAGCGGTAACAATACCTTAGACCACACCCTTTTCCTTTTCAAGCCTTCCTGATGAATAATCCGGGCTAAGCTCCCCCCTTGTCAAGGGGGAAAGGCGTTGGACAAACCCCCCTCAATCCCCCCTTGTCAAGGGGGAAGGATGAACTTCCCCCGATTATGAGGACACGCAGTTAAGCAGCCAACATGATGCTCTCGTATTCCGTCGGGGTCAGGTATCCCAGAGCGGAATGTCGTCGGCTACGGTTATAGAAGACCTCAATGAACCAGAAGATGTCGCTCATTGCCTCCCGTCGGGTACGATAGAGACGGTGATTGACCAACTCGGTCTTGAGGGTATGGAACCAGCTTTCCATGGGGGCGTTGTCCCAGCAGTCCCCCTTGCGGCTCATGCTGCAGAGCATGCCATGGGACCGGAGCGCCTCCCGATAGTCATTACAGGCATACTGGCTCCCCCGATCCGAGTGATGGATCAAGCCCGGCCCAGGCCGGCGGCGATCCACCGCCATATGAAGCGCATCCAGTACTACCTCTTTGTTCATGCGGCTGGACAGGGACCAGCCCACAATGAGCCGGGAATGAAGGTCCAGCACGGCAGCCAGGTACAACCAGCCTTCTGCGGTGGGAATGTACGTGAGGTCTGCCAGCCACCGCTGATTGGGCGCTTGGGCCGTAAAATCACGCCCCAGCAGATTGGGCGCCACGGGATGGGAATGGTTCGAGTCCGTGGTCGCCTTGAACTTTCTCTTCTGTCTGGCCCTGATGCCGTTCTCGCTCATCAGCCGCGCGATTCGTTTCCTGCCGTGGCGCATCTGCCTGGACGCAAACTCGGCATGAATCCGCGGGCTGCCGTAGGTACCCCGGCTCGCAGCGTGAACCGCCTTGATCTCGACCAGCAACCGACGGTTCTCGCGCACTCGTCGGCTCTCCGGGCGTCCAAGCCATGCGTAGTAGCCGCTGGGCGACACCTCCAGCACCCTGCACATACGCTGTACCTGGAACAGGCCGCTATGGTCACGGATAAACCGGTACTTCATCACCTGGGCACCCGCGAGAAGATGCCGACCGCCTTTTTTAAAATATCCCGCTCCTCCCGCAACAGCTCGTTCTCCTTGCGGAGACGGGCCAGTTCCTCATCCTGCGGTCTCAACCTGCCTTTGCCCGGAAAGGCCTCCTGCGGAGCTTCCTCGAACTGCTTCTTCCAGCGACTCAGGACGCTCTCCCGTATCCCCAGATCCCTCGATGCCTGAGCAATACTCAGCCCCCCTTCCGCCATCAGCCGCACCGCTTCCACCTTGAACTCCCGGCTGAAACTCCGACGCTTCTTCTCCATCCAACACCTCCAAGACGCTTTATACGTCCTTTTCGAGGTGTCCTTCAATCCGGGGCAACTTCACCCCAACCCCTCCCATCGAGGGAGGGGCTTTGAAACCCTCTCCCCCGGTGGGAGAGGGAAGGGTGAGGGGGAAACAGGCAATTTGCACTTTTTGTCAAACTGACCCGATGCTTGACCGAAAGGACCGATAGGCCATGGCGTACGATGCGTTCAATCCGAATCAACCGACGTCCCAGGGCACGAGTCTGGCCGACACCCTGAACAACTCCCGGAAGAACCAACGCGCCATCGTGGACATGGTCATGGCGGGATCGGTTCCCGGCTGGGCCTACTCGCAGACGGGGGGCACGGCGGAACAGCCGGCCGTTTGCTACTACAAAAACGGCGACGACTGGTACCGGGAAACGCTGACGTGGGGAACGTCCGGAGGTGAGGCCGGAAACGTCGTTCAACGGGTGGTCGACCGCTCCCGGGACGCGGGGGAAACGTGGGAAACGATCGGCGCCGAAACCGCAACCTACGACGTGAACGGCAACTGCACGGCCACGGACTGGACCTGAGGGTGTTTACGTTCACCCTTCGATACCTCAGGGCAAACGGTTTTCCGCGAATCCACTTTTCCGTTCGTGCCGAGGTATCGAAGCACGAACAGTCAGGAGGGCGATAGCCCATGATCTTTCTGCGAGGAGTACCCGGCAAGCTCAAAGCCGTCTATGACGGCTTGGTGGCCCTGGCCTCCGTGGCCAACGCCATCAAGGCGAATACCGATCTGTTCACGAGCACCCGCGCGGCGAAGATCGATACGACCAAGGACAATACCGACTCGCTGCTGGCGCGTGTTCCGTCGAACGCGGCCACCCTGCTGGGCCGGTTGGACGGTTCCGTTTCCTCCGTGCTCACGGCGATTGGGGCCATCCCGAGCAGTAGCCCGACGTACTACCACCTGTCGGTTGCACTCAGCGGTCAGTCTACCGCCACCATCAATATCGGGGCGACCGTGACGAAAACAAAAACGAACATCCACCCGGTTCGCACCTCCGGGCTCGCCGTTGGGGCAGCGGTATTTCCGGCGGGCGGAACGACGGCCACTCAAGTCAACCTCACCATGAGCGCCAATGTCACCGGTACCGTCTATGTCACGTTGGAGTCCTGGAGCTAAAACAGGCTGAAATCCCTCTCCCCCTGGGAGAGGGCAGGGTGAGGGCCAAAACATGCAACCTGCGCTTTTTCGCAAACTGACCCGAATGCTTGACCAAAAGGACCGATAGCCCATGGCCGTCGTCTTCACCGACAGCCTCACCGTCGCCTCGAACGTCAACCCGAACGTCTATCCGTCGTCGGGCTCGCCGGACTATGCCTATATCGAGGGCAGCGGACTCATCGTTAATGCCGCCAATGACCGCTTGCAGGCCCCCTCCACTGGAGGGTATGGCGTACTGCGCTTGATTCATGCCGGTCTCCCGGCCGGGGATCAGCAGATTACCGCATCGGTCACCATGGGCGCGGGGATCAATCCGATTGTCGGGGTTCTCTGCGACGGCACCGACAACTTTTACTACACCTCGATGGACAGTTCCGTCACCAACGAGGTGACGATTCGGCGTGTGGATGCCGGTACCCCGACGGACCTGACGAACGTGGATCGAGGATTGTCCGCTGGGGCGCATACCGTACGCATCGCGGCCACGGTATTGAGCGATCACGTCCATATCGAAGTGCAGGTAGACGCCACGGCCGTTATTGCCGTGGACGATTACACGGCCGGCCGCAAAACGTCGGGTACTCCGGTGATTGGTTGTTACAACGATGTCGCCAACCAAGTGTACGTCGATAACATCTCGGTTGACAATTTGGCCGCGGCGGAAAACAACATCACCCCGGCCGACGCCACTCAAGCCGGGACGGCCGACACGGCGACGCTCAGCCAGATTCAAGGGGTAACGCCCGCCGACGCCACCCAGGCCGGAACGGCGGATGCCACAACGCTGACCCAGACTCAGTCCCTGGCGCCGGACGATGCGACGCAGCAGTCCACGGCCGACACGGCGACGCTGACCCAGATACAGGCTCAAACGCCCGCCGACGCCACCCAGCAGGGGACCGCCGGCACGGCGATCCTCACGATCGAGGGCGAGGACATCGACCTCATCCCCGCCGACGCGACCCAGCAGGGGACGGCCGACACGGCGGTATTGACGCAGATACAGTCACAGACGCCCACGGACGCCGTCCAACAGGGGACCGCGGGCACGGCGACGGTTACCCCGTATATTCCCGGCGTCGACCTCGTCGAGCGCCCAGTGTGGCTGATCAAAATCGGGTTTTCTTCCGGCGACGTCTATGCGTCAAGCACGTCGTACGTGGTGTCGTGGCTCGGGTACGACTGGCAGCCCATGGATTGCCGGGCCACCGGATACGTCCGCGACCAGACCGGCCTGGCCAAGGTCAATGTGCAGATTTCCGGACACCCCAATCCACTGGCGGATCGGGTGCTGACGGGTGAACACATCGAAGCCCCCATCGACGTGTATCTGGGGTTTTTGGGCGATGGGGGCGTGGTGCTCGATTCTCCGCTGCTCATTCTGGCGGGTCGGGGCAGCGCCGGCGCGTGGTCCAAATCAGAAGCATCGTTCCAGGTGCTGCAGGGCCGGTCCGCGAAACATATCTTCGTGCCCCGGCGCTGGCTGTCGCCCGCCACCGGGTTCCACTGGCTGCCCAAGGATCGCCAGACCCTCCGTTTCAAGGAGGCCACCATCACCCTGCGGCCGCGAGGCACGTAGGCTGTTGCCCCCCCTCTCCCCCTGGGAGAGGGCAGGGTGAGGGCATAAACCGCTAATCAAGGGAGAAAACGATGGCAAAATACTGCATCGACGCCGCCATGGACGCGGCCCTCAACTACATCAAGACCAATACCACCGAAATGTACGTCTGCTCGGCCCAGCCGACGACACGTACGCAGGCCGCCTCCACCTACAAACTGGTCGGCAAAACCGGTCTCACGTCCGCCGATTTCACCGGCCCGGCGGATCGCACCGGTGGTGGAAGAAAGCTCACCGTGAATGCCCAATCGGGCCTCACCGCCACGGCGAGCGGCACGCCAACCCACATCGCTCTGTGCAGCGCAACCGCGTTGATCGTTGTGACGGAGAATACCGGCCCCGATGTGACGTCCGGCAGCACGGAAAACATCGCCGCTTGGGACTATAACCTCCCCGATCCGGTCTGATGATATAGCCCGGCTCTGTAGTCATGAGCATCACGCGCCTGGTAAGTCATCCATATGGGAGGGGCAGGTGAAAGCGTGAGCAGTATTCCGGCGACAACACGCATCTTTTCCTTTAGGAGGGCAGCGCATGTTGTTCTATAATGCCGCTTTGTAACGTATTCCCGGACTGTTGATTTTGACAGCGGACAATCGACCTTTCCGGTTGGTGGAATGTTCAATGGCTCCCGACCCGCAAACACCGCTCCGCAACCGCAAAAGCGTCACCATCCTCCTTTCGGAGGGGTCGAGCCTTTCGGCCCGCCAGACTATTTCGGCCTTGGGACCGCTGGGTTACACCATCGATTTCTGCGATTCCAACCCGTTCTGTTTGTGCAGATTTTCCCGCTTCGTACGACGGTCTTTCCGGTCGCCCTCCCCGGGTGTCGATCCGGAAGGATATTTGGCCTTCGTCATCGACCTGCTGGGCCGGCGCCATTACGACGTCCTGCTCCCGGTACACGAACAGGCGTTCCTGTTCGCCCGGGTGCGCAATCGGTTGCGCCGGAAGACGGGAATCGTCCTGACCGACTTCGACAACTTCGCGTTGCTCCAGAGCAAAGCGTTGTTTTCCCGCCTTTTGACGAGACTCGGTTTGCCTCAACCGGCAACGAACCTAGTTTGCACGAAACCCGAACTGGAGAGTGTCGATGCCTTTCCCTGCTACGTGAAGACACCCTACGGCACGGCGGGGCAAGGAGTGTGGCGGGTCGAAAATGCTGCCGAGTTGCGATCGGTGGCCGAGGCTCTGGACGGGAAAGGGTTGTTCGATCCCGGCAGCGAAGTCGTGGTACAGGAAGTTGCGTCGGGCATCCTCAGCCAGGCTCAGGCGGTTTTTGAAGACGGGCGGTTGGCGGCCGTGCATTGTACCAGCCAGTTGGCGGAAGGGATGGGGGGGAGCCAGAGTGCGCGGTTGAGCGTGGACCATCCCGAGGTCCGGGAGCACCTCGGGGTGTTGGGCCGGCACCTTCGCTGGCACGGCGCCATGGCCGTCGACTACTTTTACGATCCCGTCCGCCGTATGCCGCTCCACATAGAAGCCAACCCCCGACTGGTGGAACCGATGAACAGCGTCCTGAGCGGAGTGAACCTGGCGGACGTCCTCGTGCGGCTTTCCCTGGGCGAATCGTTTCACTCCGCGCCGATGCTCACCGGCCGCACCGGGGTACGCAGCCACAGCCTCATGGCCACCCTGCTCGGCAGCGCGGGCAACGGCGGTTCAAGGATGCAGCTTTTGCAGATCGTGGCACGAGCAGTCTTGCAGCGCGCGGACTTCAGGGAAAGCACGGAAGATTTGACTCCGGTGCTCATGGACCCCTGGAGCCTCGCTCCCTTTGGATTCGTGTTTCTGCAGCTGCTGAAAGATCCCTCCGTGGCCCGCGATCTGGCGCGGAAAACGGTATCGGATTATTCCCTGTCGCCCGAAGCGATTCGGAAGATCGCCGGTCTCACGGACGATGAATCCCCTCGGCGGTCGGACAGCGGGTCGTCCTGAAAAGAACGGGAAAGAAGAACCGGAACGGAGGAGGAGAAATGAACGCTTCTACTGCGGAAACGTTGCTGTACCTGATGATGGCGGCAGGGATCGTATCGGTGCTCGCCGTGGCTGCCGTATTCGTTCTGTTCTTGAAGAAGGTCATCACCGGGATCAATGCCCCGGAATACGTCGATGCACTGGCGCAGTATGACCGGAATTTTCAGTGCCCCAGATGCGGCACGGCCATGGAGAGCGGATTTTCCTTCGCGCCCAGAGGGATTCAGTGGCGGGGAGCAACCGAAACTCCCCCCGGCCGCTTCACCATCGTTCAAAAAGTGATACCCAACACGGCCAACTGGGGTTTCACCATCAGGGATAACAAAGCCTGGCGTTGCCGGGCATGTTCGCTCCTGGTGGTGGACCATACCTCTTTTCTGCGGCACGGGAAGGAACGGCGCTGAGAAGAACGAATTGGCCTAAGGAAAAGACGGAAAGTCTGTTTTGTCCCGCCTTGCCATTATGTTGACAAGCATACCTTGGCATTCATTTCGTCATTCAGGCGGGAAAGGCAGGGTTTCTCCGGCCTTTCCCGCTTGGCTTACCTCTCCCCGGCGGTCGAACGAACGGTGAAAATGGATTTGTCCTTCCGGAATCGATATACCGATTTCCATCACGTGAGATCCGCTTCGTTGGGTGACGTGTACCGGGGGGCGCATTCAGTAACGTGTTATTCTATTGCAGTCGAGTATCATTTTTCGTATTTTTCGGGAGGTTCTCCGGCTCAATAGGGAACGAGGCCGGAACCCTGATCGAAGCCGCAATGCAGTCTCTTCCCGGACGTGAAATCTCCCCGTTCGTGTACCCGGTGAAGACATCGTTGGATCGAGAAGCACGACGGGAGAAGAGAGGGAGGAGCAAGCGGGCATGGAATTGGAACCCATATCGAGAGAACAACGAACCATGGGGGGGATGGATTTTACGCTCCTCTGGTTCGGCGCCGCTATTTCCATAGCGGAAATCTACGTCGGCAACATCATGGCGCCGCTCGGCTGGGCGGCCGGACTGGCCGCCATCATCCTCGGCCATGTCATCGGCAATCTGCCTCTGGCCCTGGGAGGCAACCTGGGGGTGGACACGGGGCTGCCCACCATGTACGTGCTGCGCCCCACGTTCGGTCGGCTGGGCTCCTATCTGGCCACGGTGCTCAACATCGTTCAACTCGTCGGCTGGACGGCAATCATGCTCATCCTCTCGGGCGTGGCGTTCAAGACGCTTTTCACGGTCAAGGCCGAATGGCCGGTCACCGTATGGATCGTCGTGGTGGGGGCATCGTGCACGGTGTGGGCCATGGTGGGCAAATCCACTTTCAAGTGGCTCCAGCGCATTTCGGGGTTCACGCTGGGCATCCTCTGCCTCATCATGACCTATGTCCTCTGGACCAAGTATCGTGCAACCGGGTTTGCCCATCAGCCGCAGGAAGCACTGGGATTCGGGATCGGGCTGGACCTCGCCGTGGCCCTGCCCATTTCCTGGCTGCCGCTGGTTGCCGACTACAGCCGGTTCGCCCGCAGCCGGGGAGGAAGCTTCTGGGGCACCTACATCGGCTATTTCGTGGGAAGCTGCTGGATGTTCGCGCTCGGCCTGGCCAGCGTGCTGGTGCTCGATGCGTCG
Organism: uncultured delta proteobacterium; assembly: GCA_963826125.1. Lineage (GTDB taxonomy): Bacteria > Desulfobacterota > Desulfarculia > JACQYL01 > CAWGVV01 > CAWGVV01. The sequence continues at coordinate 2,640,011 of CAWGVV010000002.1, forward strand.
GACCCCATTTCGTTGATGGCTGGTCTGGGGTTTGCCGGCCCCGCACTCGTCATCGTGCTGTTCAGTACGCTCACCACCACGTTTCTGGACATCTACAGCACGGGAGTTTCGGCACTCAATCTTCGTCCCGCCACCCGCGAACGATGGTTCATCGTTCCTGCGGGGATAGCGGGAATCGCGGCCGCGCTGATCATCCCCCTGGCCGACTATGCCCGATACGAGAATTTCCTCCTCCTCGTCGGTTCTTTTTTCGTGCCCTTGTTCGGCGTCGTGCTCACTCACTGGTTTTTCATGGACTACCGCAAGCAGCAGGGAGTCCGCCCGGTGGAGTGGACGGCCGTTCTGGCCTGGGCTCTCGGCATGATCGTTTTCCGGTATGCGTCCGCCCATTTCTTCCTGGGTGGGTCGCTGCCTTCCCTGGTGGCGAGCGGACTGATCTACTGGCTGCTGAGGAAGGTGGCGGGACCATACCCCGGCGAAATAAGATGAAACGGGGCGGGTGGTGAAAGGACCGGCTTTCTCGGGGAAACCCTTTTCGACAAAAGGGTTTCCCCGAACCCCATCCTAAAACGTTCAATTTGCTGCCTTCGGCAGCGGATGATAAACCGTATCGGTGCATACGCAGTTGCTGCAGGAACAAAGTTTTTAGGCTGGAGAGAAGGATGATTATTCTCCTCATGGGCGTTTCCGGGTCGGGCAAAACCACCGTGGGCAGGCTGCTCGCTTCCGAACTCGGATGGGATTTCCTCGATGCGGACGATTACCATCCCCGGACCAACGTCGAAAAGATGAGCCGGGGAGAACCGCTCACCGACGAAGACCGTCGGCCGTGGCTGGAAACGCTGCAAAAACTTATCCTGAAGGCGCGGGCGGAAGGGAAGGACGCCGTACTCGGGTGCTCGGCCCTGAAGCGGTCCTACCGCGAAGAGCTTGTGGTTCACGCGGATACGGTGAAGCTGGTGTACCTGCGGGGAAGCTACGACCTGATCCGCCGCAGGATGCAAGGTCGGTCGCATCATTTCATGAAAGCGGACATGCTGAAAAGCCAGTTCAAAGCGCTCGAGGAACCGGCCGGCGGGATCGCCGTGGACGTCGACGACACGCCGGAGAACATCGTGAAGAACATCCGTGCTGCTCTGTCCATCTGAGGTGGCGATCTCTTGAAGCGGCTGCTTTCTTGACCGTTCAGTCGCTCCCCTGTCCGATGAATTCATTGAGCCCCTGAACGAAACCTTCTACGCTTTCGACGTTTTTCCGCTTGAGGAAGACCGTGAGGCTTTCGGCGGGAACTCCCGCGCAGCACATCGGACTGACCCCTTCCAGAACAAAGTAGGTGATGATCCGCGGGTGGCGATTCAGAATGTCCTCCAGAAGCATGTCGGCGGTGATCAACGTTCGACTCCTTCGTTGGCCGGCGCGCCGTGTGGGTACGGCGCACCGGTTTGTCGTTCCGGGCAGCGGGGTTTCCCGTGAGGGAGGAAGCTAGAAAGGGTAGGCCCCGGTTGGTTCCTCGGTCATGCTGACCACGATGCTTTTGACCTGGGAATAGTGGTCCAGGACCATCTTGTGGTTTTCACGGCCGATGCCCGACTTCTTATATCCGCCGAACGGGGTGTGCAGAGGATTGATCGCGTAGGTGTTTACCCACATGCGGCCGGTATTGACCCCTTTCGCCACCCGCAGGGCGCGGTTGATGTCGCGGGTCCAGACGCCTCCGGCCAGCCCGTAATCGCTGTCGTTGGCGAGCCGGATCGCTTCTTCCTCATCCTTGAACGGAATGACGGAAAGCACCGGGCCGAAGATTTCCTCCCGGGCGATGCGCATCTTGTTGTTCACCCGGCCGAAGAGCGTCGGGTTCACGAAGAATCCCTTGCCCAGTTCGCCGTCGGTCATGCGTTTCCCGCCGTAAGCAAGTTCGGCGCCTTCCTTTTGTCCCACCACCACATAGGCCAGAACTTTGTTCAACTGGATTTCGTTGATCACCGGCCCCATCATGGTGGCCTTTTCCCACGGCACACCGACCTTCACCTTTCGGAAGAGCGAGGTAGTCTGCTCCATGAAGCGGTCGTAGATTTTTTCGTGTACGAGCGCGCGCGATCCGGCCGCGCAGACCTGTCCCTGGTTCCTCAGGATAGCGAGCCCCACCCCTTCGATTGCCTTTTCCCAGGGACAATCCGGAAAATAGATGTTGGCCGATTTTCCGCCCAGCTCGAGGGTGGCGGGTATCAGCTTGGCCGCGGCCGCGTTGGCGACGGAATAGCCGATTTCCGTGGAGCCGGTGAAGGCGAGCTTGGAGATCTCCGGATGATCCAGTAGAAATTGCCCCGTGGTGGAACCCCGGCCGGTGACGACGTTGACCACTCCCGCGGGAAGCACTTCCTCCAGGAGTTTGGCCAGTTCCAGAAGACTCAGCGGAGTTTCGGACGACGGCTTGATCACCACCGTGTTCCCGACCGCAATGGCGGGAGCGATTTTCCAGGCGGCCATGGCAATGGGAAAATTCCAGGGAACGATCTGTCCGACCACGCCGAGAGGTTCCCGGACGATCATGCTCAGGGTGTCCTTGTCCAGAAACGACGCCTCTCCGCCTTCTCCCTGGATCACCCCCCCGAAATAGCGGAAGATGTCCGCGACTCGCGGGATGTCCCCGGTGAGTGTTTCACGGATCGGTTTTCCGTTGTCGACGGTTTCGATCATCGCCAGTCGTTCCACGTTTTGTTCCACGAGATCGGCGATTTTCAAGAGCGCCTTGGATCGTTCCCCGGGGCTTTTGTCTTTCCATGTATCGAACGCGGCCCGGGCCGCCCGGACCGCATCGTCGACGTCTTCCTTCCCGGCGTCCGCGCAGTGCGAAAGCTCTTCGCCGTTGGCCGGGCACACAGTGGCGAAGGTTTCGCCGTTCTTCGCATCGATCCATTTTCCGCCGATAAACAGTTGGTAATTCTTGTCGACCTCTGCCTGCATGTTCTTCCCCTCTTTTCCCGATACTTTTTTTCTCTTTTTTAAAAAATCGGCCGTCGCCTTCGATCGTTCGGCGGTTCGGGTACGGATACCCGTCCGCTTTTCCCGAACCAGACGGAGCCGGCACGCTGCTCTCCCGGGAGGGAATGTCCGGTCCCGACCGACATGCCGTTATCTATCGTAATAGATAACGAATGTCAATCGGGCCCCGCTTCCGTCAAGAAAATTCTTGTTCGTTCTTGCCGATTTCTCTAGAATGGAAAACAGATTGCCACCTGGAGAGAGACCCTCACGATGAAAGTCGCCTACAAGCTGTGGCTTGAGAACAACGGGAAAGCCTTTGGAGAAGGACCTTTTCAGCTCCTGAAAATGGTTGAACGGGAAGGCTCTCTGTCCCGTGCCGCCAAGGCGATGGGCATGTCCTATCAGAAGGCCTGGTCCATCATCCACAGGAGCGAGGAACTTCTCGGCTTTGCCCTGCTCGATCGCAGGATCGGTGGCGTTGCGGGCGGCGGATCGCATCTGACCGAGACGGCAAAGGAATTCATGAAAAATTACGAACGCTTTCGCCGGGAAGCGGAAAAAAAGCTGAACGCGATTTTCGAAAAATATTTCAGCAGTCCTTCTTACGGGAGTTCAACATCCCCGCCTTCCGACCGCAACGAACACGCTTGCAAAACCGACTAATCTTCCGGAATTCCACCGTCCGGTTTCCATAAGCCGCCTCACCACTTCCGTGCTTGAAACCTTCCGGGCCGATGAAATGAAACTGAACATCGTGAAAACGATCGGCCGGCATCGCCTTCCGGACCAACGTTCCCCGCTTGAAGGGCAGCCGTAAAAGGCCGAACCCCTTCCCGTTGATTCATCGCGGAATTCCGAGAAATCAATACTCTCGCTGAACGGCGGTCAACACCATATGCCGGGAGCACGCAGCCTGTCATTTCAAACGGAGCGAAGCGAAGAGAAATCTCGGGGCCGAGCGGGAGTTCGGGCCATCGCCCGGAATGACATCCCCGGACGGGCGGCGACACTCGACAAACGGCGATCGGTACCGTTCCCCGATCGCTCCTGCCGCGCGAAGAGCAACATTCACTTCACTCAATCGACCCGGAACGTGCACTTCCCGAAATTCACGGAAGAACCATTGAAGAGCAGGGGAGAAAAAGGGCGGAACCCTTTCGAGTCCCGCCCCTGAAAAAACAAGCCTACGATGATTTCTTACTTGCGCTGCCTTCTTCTGCCGTAGCCGTACAGCCCGATCAGACCCGCGCCCAGCAGAAGCAGAGTGGAAGGTTCAGGTACCGGGGCAGCCGCGGCGCCGCCGACAATTGCGTCATCCGCGTACACCTGAGTGAAAGGTGTGCCGGAGCCGCCGTTTTGCAGGTTGATGTTGATGTGGGCGTTGGTTCCGGGCGTTAACGCCGAAATATCCACCGTGGAATAGAGGAGAAACCAATTGGATTCGTACTGCCCCAAGGTGTTCAGAGAGAAGGTTACCGCCGGATCGCCCGAGAACCCGTTGGGGTCCCAGCCGATCGTCGTATTCACTCCATCTATCCGCAGGTTGATCTGAATCTGGTCGAAGTTGCCTCCCACCTGATCGGTCACAATTTTCAGCCATGAGCCGAAAATGAGTTCGTCCACGTCGGGAAGCAGAAAGTCCTGCACCACATTCCCATCGTATCCGCCCGAGATGCCGTCGGGGGACGGCACCGCACCCAGTAGCGCCGACTGGCTGCCGGAATGCACAATAGCCGTTTCAACCGCCACGCTTCCGCCTTCCGTCCAGTCGGCGAAATCGTTGCCCGTCGATGATTCGAATCCCGGGTTCAGCAGCACGTTGTCAACGGCAATCTCCGTGGTGCTGATCACTGCCTGTGCCGTTCCGGCAAGGCCGAAAAGAAAAGCCGCAATCAATGCAAGCCGTAATATCTTTCCCATGACGCGCCTCCTTTTTCCCCATGTTACCCCATTTAATACGCCTGTCATTACCATGCAAGCGTCATACCTGTAAAAATATAAATAAATTAAGCATGTTACAGAGGACCTTCAGACAGGCGGCGGGAATTGCAAAGATCGTCGACATCGGGAAACCCATTAGAAGGGTGCCTTTCCGTGCGGTGCCACGTCTGAAGGGAACATTTCCGGCGATCCATCGAGAAAAATCGAATTTTGCGAAACGAAACGAACGGAGTCGGCTTTGTTTAACCGGTCGAGTAGTGTGGGGTGGAGGAACGGCATCTCTGTTCCGGTTCTGAACTGTCGGGAGATCTGACGACACGAACTATTTATTTCGACGGGAACAACGTCATTATTCACAAAATCGATTATCTGATGTGGCATTTTCCCAGGAAGGACGCTTCCTTGCACTCGGACCGGAAAACAGAGCAGCAGTCATGAATGTTGGCAACTGATGTATGATCGAATAACGGACGGCATTGGATTCCGGAAAACAGCTACGGGATCGCCCTCATGCCGCTACAAGCGATCCCGTAGATTTTTCCACCGGTCGAAACGGTTAACGCCACCACACGTTCGCGGGCGTCACGCGGCAGCAGCAATCCCTCAACTCCTCCGGTTTGACGTTGCCGACGTCGCAAACCGCGCTCGTGGCACACACGTATTCCTTGCCGTCGCCGGACTTCACGCCGATATAGGTTCGTTCCCCTTCAAACAGTTCCCTCATGGTATTCACCTCCCTGCGAGCCGCAATCCAAATGAATAATATCCCTCTCAAAAATATTCACCTTTCGTTCCTCTGTCCATTCGGGAACGAAAGGCGAACCCCGTTCAGATGTCCAGAATAACGAAAGACTCCCATCCGCGGTGGGTGCGTGCCACCACGAATTTATGAAGCGTGACCGCCTTCACGTCCACGTCCAGCTCATGCTTGTCCGGGTCCAGCTCCTCCCCCCAAGCTTGAGCCCGAAGCACATATTTCCCGTCGCGCAGGGCGATACTCACCGATGAAACCCGAAGGAGGAGTTTTTCCGCATCCTTGAAAAAAATGAGTTCCTGGAGAAAGGAGAACAGCAGCATGTCCATGTCCTCCGACTCCGTTTCGATTATCTTCTCCACCTTGTTTTCGATGGAGGAAAGGTCCTCGACCTGCACGTTCATCAGCGCATCGGACGCACTGACGAACATTTCCTCCGGGCTGTCGCCCCAGGCTTCGAACGCCACGTCCGCTATGGCCATCTCGTCACGGTACCGATACGGCACGTTGGGCTGCTCCTTTTGTAAAATTCAGATTGAAAGTTTTCCCGCAGGGGTTTGTGGAAACCGCCTTTTTCAAAATGTGGCCCCCCGCTGCCTTTGTAATTCCCTGCAGGTCCTCTCGTCATTCCGTCAAAGCTTTCATTACCCCTTGACGTTGCCAATGGGGGTGAACCGCACCACGCGCTTGCTGATTCCGGCCGCCTCCGTGGCCTTCACCACTTCGTCGATGTCCTTGTATGCGCCGCCGGCTTCTTCCGCCAGTCCCGCATAGGAGACACTACGCACGTAGATGCCCTGCTCCTCCATGGAACGTTCCAGCTCCCGGCCGTGAAACTGTTTCTTGGCCTGTCTCCGGCTCATGATTCGACCGCTGCCGTGGGCGGTGGAATAAAAGGTCTGCGATCCGCTCTCCACTCCCGCCAGCAGGTAGGAACCCGTCTCCATGCTGCCCCCGATAATGACCGGCTGGCCCACCTTCCGGTACCGTTCGGGAATTCCCTCCATGCCCGGACCGAAGGCGCGCGTTGCCCCTTTGCGATGCACCAGCAGCAGCTTTTCCCGGCCGTCCACCCGGTGTTTTTCCAGTTTGGCGGTGTTGTGCGCCACGTCGTACACCTGATGCATACCGAGGTCGGCCGGGTCGCGATGGAAGACGTCCGAAAAGACCTCCCGGATTCTGTGCTGAATGATCTGCCGATTGGCGAAAGACATATTGATGGCGCACTTCATGGCCGCAAAGTAGTCCTGCCCCTCGGGAGAACGGAACGGGGCGGAAGCCAGTTCGCGGTCCGGGATTTTGATGCCGTATTTCCGTTCCATCACTTTGAGGAACAATTGCAGGTAGTCGGTGGCCACCTGGTGTCCGAATCCCCGACTGCCGCAATGGAACATGATCACCACTTGATGAGGAACGGTGATGCCGAAAGCGTGGGCGGCCGCCTGATCGAAGATATTTTCGGGCTGCGCCACCTGAATTTCCAGGTAGTGGTTGCCCGAACCCAGGGTCCCGATCTGGCGGAGTCCCCGGTCGACGGCCCTGTTGCTCACCTTGCCGGCATCGGCTCCCGCGATGGTGCCGCCCTCCTCGGTGCGTTCCAGGTCTTCCTCCCAGCCGTAGCCGCGGTCGATGCACCAGCGGCTTCCCTGCTCAATCATGATGCGGAATTCTTCGTGGGACATGTTGACGAACCCGCTGCTGCCCACTCCGGCCGGGACACGGGTGTAAAGTTTGTCGACCAGCTGCCTCAGGTGCGGTTTGACCTCATCGACGGTGAGGTTCGTAAGCACCAGCCGCATGCCGCAGTTGATGTCGAACCCGATGCCTCCCGGAGAAATTACCCCGGTCTCGGCATCCATGGCGGCAACGCCTCCGATGGGAAAGCCGTAGCCCCAGTGTCCGTCGGGCATGCAGAAAGCATAATTCGTGATTCCCGGCAGAGTGGCGACGTTGGTCACCTGGTCGTACACCCCGGCGTCCATTTCCGCCATGAGTTGTTCGGTGCCGTAGATTCTGGCCGGAACCCTCATGCCGCTCTTGTACGATACGGGCAGTTCCCACACGGTGTCGGAAATGCGTTTCACTTCCCTGGGAGTGGCCATTCGTCACCCTCCTTGCCCGCCGAAAGCGGAGTTAATGCGCCGGGGATTCTTCATTATAAGGTAAGAAAAAAACCGCGGGGAACAAGCCCGAGCGGGACGCCTCCGAAAGAAAGGTTTTTCCGTGAATTTCGGGAAGTGCACGTATCGGTCGATTGAGCGAAGTGAACGTTGCTCTTCGCGCGGCAGGAGCGATCGGGGAACGGTACCGATCGCCGTTTGTCGAGTGTCGCCGCCCGTCCGGGGATGTCATTCCTAGCGACGGCCGGAACTTCCCCGCTTGGCCCCGAGGTTTCTCCCTCGCTTCGCTTCGCTCGAAATGAAAATATGAAAGCGCGACTCCCTCCATCAGGGTAAACTGATGGAAATCCTCGGCAGAAGAAAGGAGTCGCGCATGGAACAGTATATAGCATTTGATTCGCACAAGCACTACACCCTGGTGGAGCTGGAAGAGGTAAAAACCGGTAAGACGAGGCAGTTTCGTGTGGACCATGGTCCCGGAACGATTACGCGATGTCTGCAAGATCAAACGAAAGGTACCTCGGTGGCGGTGGAGGCCACGGGCAATTGGTACTGGATCGTCGATGAGATCGAGCAGGCGGGATTGCAGCCGAAGCTGGTCCACCCACGCAAGGCCAAGCTTATGATGGGAATGATCAACAAGACGGATAAGCTGGATGTCCATGGGCTCAATCGTTTGCAGCGGAACGAAGTGTTGCCTACCGTGTGGATACCTCCGGGAAAGCTCCGGGACCTGAGAGAACTGACCCGCACCCGGATGGTGTTGACAGCCCAGCGGAACCGGTTGAAGAATCGCATCCAGGCCACGCTGAGCAAATATGGACGGGTGCTCAAGGACTATAGCGATGCATTTGGAAAGAAAGCTCGGGTGGAACTGAACCGATGCATCGACGATCTTCCTTCTGAAACGGCGTATGCGACCCGAGTGCTGATGAAGCAGTTGGACGTGGTGATGGAACAGATCAAGGAGATGGAGAAACGGATTTGCGCTCTGGCCCGGGAAACCCCCGAGATGCAAAGACTGAGGACCTTGCCGGGAATAGGATGGATTCTCTGCGTAGTGATCGCTCTGGAGGTGGGAGATATCCGTCGTTTTCCCAGCGCCCAGCATTTGGCATCGTATGCCGGCGTCACCCCACGGGTTCACCAGAGCGGGAACACGCTGCGTTACGGACGGTTGCGGCCGGATGTGAATCGCTATCTTAAATGGGCTTTTATCGAGGCGGCCAATTCGGTCTGTGTGCATCAGGCCTCCCATCCCAACCGGCATGTTACCCGACTTTACCAACGTCTTCACGCACGTAAGGGGCATGCGAAAGCCATAGGAGCAGTGGCGCGGCACCTGGCCGAAGCAGCGTATTACGTATGGAGCAAGGAGGAGGCTTATCGGGATCCGTCCTTGAAGCAGGGTCGATCTACGGAGGTGTAAGCGCGAAGCTGTCATGATTCCTTTGAGGATCGCAAAATGAATGCGACACACCTCCGGAATATTTTCATGCCCCAGTGAGGGCGAAGAGATGACTGGGAAAGACCCGATTGAAATATCTTTGTCCGGAGGAACTTTTCGCGCTTTCATATTTTCGCCGGAGGTGCTCTTGACTTGACGCGCTTTCAGAGATGACAGCCTGTTTGGTCCCCGCAGAGGGTGTTGACCGTTGTTCAGTGCGAGTATGCTCTCTCGAAACTTCGCAATGAACCCTTTCACTCCCGGCTCCTCGCCGGCGCGGCGCCGGTCGGTCGGTACGGAGAGCAAGCGCCGCTTCGTGTCGCGCCGAGCCTAGAGAATGAAGCGAGTCACCGCGTGCCGCAGGACAACCCACACCGCATCCATGTCCTGATCATCGGTAAAGAAGGGAAAAGCCCCGGCCAGCAGACCTGCCACGAAAAGCGCGGCGCCAAGGGTCAGAAAGAAGTATTTCCTCCCGCGGCATTTGAGGAACGCCCGTTTCCAGGAAGCCGGCGCGTTTTCAACGGTCCGGTAGCGCATGGGGTAAAGGACCAGGATTTGAGCGATGATGCTCGCCCCCCAGAGCAGGAAGGGGAGAAACCACAACGGTTCGGACACCGTGCTGTCGGCCAGGTAGAGCTTGAAAGCGGCCACATAGAGGCCGGAAGCCGTCACCGTGCCTCCCACCAGGAATTTGGCCGTCTCCTCGATACGTCCGATTCCCTCCACCACCGACTTGTACGCCTGCTCGAGAAAATAGCAGTCTTCATCATTGAGGGGACGGGATTCCAGTTTCTCGATGGTTCCCTCCGGGGAAAGCGTATCGTCAGCCATGAATTCGTGCCCTTCCTTTTGGTTTGTGGCGGAATTCCGGGAAAGCATTATCGCAACGACGGCAGTCGCCGACAAATGCCGGGAACACGCAGCCTATCATTTCGAACGGAGCGAAGAGAAGAGAGAAATCTTGAGCCGGGCGAGATTTCTCGCCGTCGCTCGAAATGACATCCCCGGACGTCTGGAAAAGGAGCGACGATCCGGAAACGGCCATCGTTACCCTTCGCAACCGCTCCCTGCCGCGCAACGCGTAGAGTTCACTTCTCTCAGCCGAACCAAACAAATAGTTCCCGCAATCCACTGACGAACCTTTCTTTTTCGGGTTCCGCCGTCATGAACGCCCCGGGAGCGTTCCCGCGCGAACATATATCCCTCGCTGCGTGTCTCAACAGTGCCGTTCGATCCAGGAAAACAGGTCGTTCAACACTGTGGAGCGGTCGGGTTCCGGTTCATTATAAATTTCGTGTCGACAACCGGGATAGGCGATGAACGTCTTGTCCTTTATGGTCAGCCGGGAAAAAATCTCCCGTACGGAATCCGGCGCAACGATCCGATCATCCGAGCCGGCCTGCATGAGGACCGGGACGCTGATGAGCGGCGCGGCCTCCCGCGCGCGTTCCATGGCTGCCAGGAAAGCGCGGAACCACTGAACGGTGATTTTGCGGTGCACCAGGGGATCGTGGCTATAGGCGAATACCACGGCCTCGTCCCGGCTCAGGTTTCGGGGATCCAGACCGTTGTCCATGGGCAGGGGAAAAGGCAATGCCGACAAGGCGCTTCCCATCATCCTTTTCCATGTCGGCACCACGAAGTTGAGCCCCACGGCGGGAGCCGAAACGATGAGGCCGTCGATACCCCGCGGATTCGCGGCCGCATACTGCAACGCTATGGCGCCGCCCATGCTGTGGCCCAGCAGGAACGTCTTGACGCTTGACCCGGACGACGTCCGGACCCGCTCGACAAAAGTGTGCAGGTCCGCCGCATATTCGTCGAACGAGCGCACGTGCCCCCTGGTCCCGCCGCTTCTTCCGTGCCCCCGATGGTCGAGGGCCCACACGCTTATTCCTCTCGGCAGCGCTTGGTCTCGAACGTTTTCATAGCGGCCCGAATGTTCCCCCACTCCGTGGGAGACAATAAGGCGCGCATGTTCGTCCGGCGCGAGCGAAACCCGAAAGAACATCGTCACATTGTCCTGGGCCGAAACAAACGTCCCGGTCGTTTCTTCGTATCCGGTCATGGCACCCCCCCTGATAACAAGGTCAATTCCCGGAACATTTCGGATCACCCCAGCATACCCGATTCCGATGTGCAGCGGAAGAATCGAAGATGGACGAACGGAGCGGGAGGTGAGCTGCAAACCGGTCCGACAAACGGAGTGGTGAAAGTCCTCCGCAATTCCGGAACGGGCGAAATCCCGGGGTGATTTTTCTCCACCTCGCTCATTTCTTTACGCTTTTATTATTTTTCATTTCCCATGCTTTTCCAACTTACCGGCGATCCCGCCATGGGGAAATGGAACAACGAGGGCGTATTCTCTCATATTCTATCATTTTCATATCCTTTTGAGGTTCTTCCGTATTCCTCTAAAGTTGTACAAAAAAGTAACCGATGATCACCTCAGAAATCAGGAGACTGGCGTTTCCCACCCCATGGGGTTTTTCCATTCTTTCCCGGCGGGAAAAGGGGCGGAAACAGGGGACAAAAAACAGAAACCTTTTCCTCGGTTTCAGACAGGGTATCCATAAGGCGATGGAATTCGCAACGACTTTTTCCCGCTTTCGTCATATGCGGGGTCCGGATTTCCCTGACGTTCATGAACCATAGTGCACCATCTTTCCCGGAGGAGCATCGAAAATGGCACGGAAATTTACTTTAGGCACCAAACTATTACTGGCGTTCCTGGCAGTCGGGGTCATACCCCTGTCGGTCATCGGATTCGTCTCCCTTTCCCAATCGAGCAAGGCATTGTCCCGGCAGGCCATGGCACAGCTCCAGAGCGTCCGGGAAATGAAGAAGGCGCAAATAGAACGATTCTACCGGGAACGACAGCAGGACATGGAATCGCTCCTCACCACGGTTTCCACTCTGCAGAGCGAGGCATATCAGAAACTGCGGGCCGTGCAGGACATAAAGACGGCCCAGGTCGACACGCTTCTGAACCGGATGGTGACCGACGTCGAGGTGCTCAGCCAGAAACCGGAAGTAGCCGAGACGCTCCAGAAGATCGACATGTTCCTGCAGGCGGTGGGGGCCTCGTCCGACACGCCCATGGACACGGAAAATACCATGTACCGGTACATGTACGACACCATGTCTCCTTATTTCGCCAGTTACGTGAAGAAGTACAATTACCAAGACCTCTACATCATCAAGGCTGATCCCGCCCTGGTGATTTTCTCCATGAAGAGCGGCAAAGACCTGGGGGCCAACCTGCAAAACGGGCCGTTGAAAAACGAGGCATTGGCCCGTGTATGGAAGCGGGCATTGGATACCAAGGAACCGGTGATCGAGGATTTCTCCGCATACGGGCCGTTGGACGGCAAACAGGTCGCTTTTGTGGGCGCGCCCATTAAAGTCCAGGACAAATTGGTGGGCGTCATAGCGCTCCAGATTACCACCGATCCGATCAACGCGATCGTGCAACGCAACGAGGGGATGGGGAACAGCGGCTGTTCGTATCTCGTAGGCAAGGACACAGCGGGCAAGATCAGTTTTCGCAGCGACATAACCGACGAATCGGGGCATAAGGTAGGGAGTGAAGTCAAGACGCCCTACATTGAAAGGGCCGTCAACGGCGAGACGGGCCGTGCGGTGGCCAAGGACTCCACGGGAAATCTCGTGTCGGTGGCATTCAACCCGGTGAACATCAAGGGCATCAATTGGGCGCTGCTGTCGAAAGTGAACCTGGAAGAGGTGATCGCCCCCAAAGTCGCCGGAAGCGATGAGGACTATTTCAGCCAGTTCGTTCATGAGAACGGCTATTACGATCTGATGCTGGTCACCCCCGACGGATACTGCTTCTACACGGTGACGCACGAATCGGATTACCGCACGAATCTTCTCACCGGAGAACTCGCCGGAAGCCATTTAAGCACGCTCATAAAAAAAGTCATGGAAACCAGAGTGCACGCCATGTCCGATTTCGCGCCCTACGCCCCCAGCGCCGGCGCTCCCAGCGCATTTCTGGCCAGGCCGCTGCTGGACGAAAAGAAGAACATCGACCTGGTGGTGCTGCTGCAGCTTCCCATGAACGCCAACAACGAAATCATGAAAGAGCGCGCGGGCATGGGTGACACCGGTGAATCCTACATTGTGGGCACGGACCGCCTCATGCGGTCGGATTCCCGACTCGACGCCAAACATCATTCCATGCGTGCGTCGTTCGCCGATCCCAAGAACGGCTCCATCGACACTCTGGCCGTGGGCAAGGCGCTGGCCGGTGAAACGGGCGAGATGGTGTTTCACACCTACACCGGCAACGAGGTCCTCAGCGCTTACACGCCGGTCAAACTCGGCGACATCACCTGGGTACTGGTGGCCGAGATCGGATCCAACGAAGCCTTTGCGGTGGTGAACCGCATAAAAATGCTGTTGGCGCTCATAGCGGGTATCGGCATAGCGGCCATTCTCCTGACCGCATGGCTGGTCACCCGGTCCATCAACAAACCGATCCAGAGGACCATCAGGGGCCTTACCATGGCATCCGAACAGGTGTCGTCCGCCGCGGCGCAGCTTTCGGCTTCGAGCCAGTCCCTGGCCGAAGGGACCTCCGAGCAGGCGGCCTCATTGGAGGAAACCTCCTCGTCCCTGGAAGAAATGGCCTCCATGATCAAGCAGAATGCCGACAACGCGGGACAGGCCAGCTCACTGAGCGACCGGACCAAAATGACTGCCGACGAATGCTCCGTCACGATGAAGAAAATGGAAACGGCCATCGGTCAGGTGAACGAGGCCAGTGCCCAGACCAAAAAAATCGTGAAAACCATCGATGAAATCGCTTTCCAGACCAACCTGCTGGCTCTGAACGCCGCCGTGGAAGCGGCACGCGCGGGACAAGCCGGAGCGGGCTTCGCCGTGGTGGCCGACGAGGTGAGGAATCTGGCGATGCGATCGGCGCAGGCCGCGAAGAATACGACCGAGCAGATTGAAGACATCGGCAACAAAATCAGCGAAGCGATCCGTACCGTGGCGCAATCCGTGGAACAGTTCGCGCAGGTAAGCGGGAGTACCGGCAAGGTGCACGAGCTGGTGAACGAAATATCCGCCGCATCCCAGGAGCAGGCTCAGGGGATCGAGCAGCTCAACAGGGCGGTACACGAGATGGACAAGGTCATTCAGCAGAACTCGGCCAATGCCGAAGAGTCCGCTTCCGCGTCCATGGATATGCAGTCCCAGGCGTCCACCATGAAAGGCATCGTATCTCAGCTCACCGCAATGGTGCGGGGCGGAGGTACCGACGGGCTTGCGAAGGGCGGTGGTGAGGCTTCAAAGCGGGCCGCCATTGCAATCGACGATCCGCAGTCTTCGTCCAAAGGCCTCGTCGCGGCAAAGGGAAACGGTAAGAGCAAGCATCATGGTGCGAACGGCGCACTCCAGGGGGATCGGGACCGTGCTTCCAGGGAAATCAACCCGGAAGAGGTCATTCCCTTTGACGACGATAAAAGCTTCAACGACTTCTGATACATCGGGAGACCGATGATCACAGCTGTCCTTCCCCCGTTCCCTTCCGTCGAAGGGAGCGGGGGTTCCATCGGGAAACAGCCCTTCCGTGCCGTCCATCGGGATTTGACAAGCCCGGTTGCGGACGAGCTTCAGAGATGATTTTCCAGCCAGGCGAACAAATCCGCAATGATCCTGCTTCTGTCCGGTTCCTGTTCGTTATAGATTTCGTGATAGCAGCCCGGGTAGGTGAGCAGACTCTTGTCGGCGGCGTTCAGGTTCGCGAAAATCTTCCGGACGGAATCCATGACGACCAACCGATCGCCCGTGCCGGCCTGAACGAGCACCGGAATCTCGATGCGGGCGGCTTCCTGCGACGTCCGGTCCATGGCCGCCGCAAATGCCTTCAACCACTGGGCGGTCACCCTTTGGTGCACCAGGCTATCGTGGGTGTACTCGTAGACGGCCGCCGGGTCCCGACTCAGGGACCTTGCATCAATGCCGCTATTCATGGAAACCGGAACGGACAGCAGGGAAGCGATGGTTCCCAGCCGGATTTTCCAGGCCGGTATTCTATCCGTGGCCCTCATCAGCGGGGAGGAAACAATGAGCCCGTCGACCGCCATTGGATGGCGTGCGCCATAGAGCAGGGCGACAATGCCGCCCATGCCTTGTCCCAGAAGAAAAACTTTGGAACCGTTTCGGGTGGTGGCTTGCACTTTCTTCACGAATACGTGCAGGTCCGTCACATACTCGTCGAACGAAAGCACGTGGCCTCTCCTCCCCCTGCTCCTGCCGTGCCCCCGGAGGTCCAGGGCCAGAACGCTCACCCCGCAGGACAACCCCGCTTCTACGACATTCGCATAGCGGCCCGAATGGTCTCCCATTCCATGGGCGATGATGAGCCGCGCCCGCTCCACACGCGCCTGAAAGGTGCGATAAAATATCTTCACGTTTCCGGCTGGGGAAATGAAAGATCTCCTCATTTGTCCCCCATGGTGCATGGAAACTACCTCAGCCTTCCGCATGTTCGCCCTTTCGTTGAATATAAAAGGTATTTTATCATGAGGAACCACTCAAGGGGAAGGGGCAGACGGCTGTCGACTTCACACGGGACGGTCCATCTCCCATTTCCGGGTAGTGTGCGGAATGAGTGCAGAGGCAAGGCGCAATCGAGTGACAATACCGATCATCCGGCGCTTCAGGTTACTGCCCTCTCCATGAGAGGGTGTCGATAAAAGAGCGTTTCTCCATGATTCGTCATTCCGGCGGAAGCCGTAACCCGGTCTTTTCAAGTACTTCTGGACCCCGGCTTGCGCGGGGTGACGTTTGGCAAGGCTTTATCGACAATCTCATGATTGGGGGATGTCATTTCGAGCGGCGGCCCGAACTCCCGCTTGGCCCCGAGATTTCTCTCTTCGCTTCGCTCCGTTCGAGATGACAGCCAGCTTGTTTCCGGCAGAGGATATTGAATGTTGGTCAGTGAGAGCATGCTCTCCCGGAATTTCGCGATGAACCGAAATAAGGTGGGGGAGGGGAGGGGGAGCAACGGACTCATCCTCCTCCGCTCCCCGCCCGTTTACATGGCCGCATAGGGGCACGTACCCTCCCCGTGTTTGCAGGCCGTGCAAAGTTCGCGTTTTTCCCCCTTGGGGAGTTTCCCGCACTGCTCGTCGGGCACTTCCACGGCGAAGGTGGACATGAGCTTCCGCACCTCGCCGCTGCACCTGGGGCACGACACGTGCTCGTCGAAATGCACGATCTGCTCGAAGGAATGCCCGCACTGTTCGCACTTGTATTCATAAAGAGGCATAGTCGTCACCTCCCTGAAATCGTCTCTTTCATCATAAAAATAATCTTCCGGTGGAAAGACGGCAAGGCATGATCGGCCAAGGGCGTTCCGGGTTACGATGCAGCCGCGGCTCCGTCCGGGTTGCAGCCATTCTTCCCTGGTCTTTCCCGGGGGAAGACGCTACAATAATGTACAGGTGCCTCAAGAAGGAGAAGAAAGCGATGACCCAACAGAACCGGGCGGCCCTCATCACCGGGGCCAGCAGTGGAATAGGGCGTGAGACGGCGCGGCTGCTTGCCCGGCAGGGGTATGCAATCATAGCGACGGCAAGAAGGCTGGACCGGCTGAAGGCTCTGGCCGACGAGCTGCCGAACGTTACGTACCGGCAGGTCGATTTCGCCGATCCCGAACAGGTGGAAGGGTTCTGCCGGGAACTCGAGGAAAGCGGCCAGCTGGTGAACGTACTGGTCAACAATGCCGGGTACTCCATCCGGGGAGTGGTGGAAGACGTGCCGCTCGAAAAGACCAGACGGCTCTTCCAGGTGAACGTTTTCTCGGTGGTCCGGCTCATCAAGGCCTGTCTGCCCGCCATGCGGAAGGCGCGCACCGGGGCTATCGTCAATTTGAGTTCGGTTTCCGGAAAGTTCTCCTTTCCGGCCAACGGCAATTATTCGGCCACCAAACACGCCCTGGAAGCGTACACCGAGTCTCTCCGCGTGGAACTCGCGCCGCTCGGCATCCGGGTGGTTGCCATACGGCCCGGGCCCATCACCACCGAGTTCAACGAAGTGGCAGGAAACATGACCGGCGACCTCGTCGACAAAGCCAACGACGATTACCGCCCGGTGTATGAAGCAAACGTCAGGCTGTTTCAGAGCCTGTTCGGGGAGCAGGAAGTCCCGGGACCGGAACGGGTGGCCGAAGCCATCCTGAAAGCCGTGACCGCGCCCGAGCCGCTTCCCGCGTACAGCGTCGGCCCCATGGCCGCCGAATACCTGCCGCTCCGTTTCCGGTTGAGCGAAGAGGAATGGGGCCGCTTCATCATGGAGCGCATGGGGCTTGAAAAGGGCTGAGATGACTCGGGACGCGATCCATTCGGCTCGATCTGTTTTCCCTCACCCCTTCCCCTCTCCCAGGGGGCGAGGGGTTTATCCTCGTTACCGGGGTGGGCTTTCAATTCCCTCCGCATATTCGCCCGGTGGCGCGCCCGGTTGTTCTGGTGCGATGCCGGGAAGAATGGCCCGCACGTGGCGGGTGGTTGGAGAATAACGGATGAACGAAACCGATAGGGAGGAGTCACATGGCAAAGACACCGGAAGGGTTTCGCGTCTATGAAGCCGAAGTGGTGGCCGTTTCGGGATCGTGCGGAGCGGGCCATAAAAAGGGTGACAAGTTCCGCATCAGTTGTTGGGATACCGGAGGATTGTGCGGGTTCTTCTACCATCACGTTTTTCCCGACCTGAACGTTCTGCAATTCGGCGGGACCTTGCCCTGGGCCGGGGAAAAAAGCCATACGGTTCAGTGCCCGGACAAGCAGAATGAGGTGACGCTTACCATCTACAAATAGCCATCAACACAACAAATCTGCGATAATCCGCTATTGGCCCTCCATTCCCGGAGAGTTACCGCTCATTTGACAAAAAAGCCGCCCCGGACGACGATGTCCGGAGCGGCTTTGCAATTGTGGACCTGCCTCGATCGGCCGGCTACTGAACGGTCTGGCACACCTGCTCGATGGCCCGGGCCATGGCTTCGTCTTCCTTCCGGATGTCTTCCAAGGACTTGCCCTTTACGTCTTCCGGCATTTTTTCGACGCCGTATTTCCACTTCAGGAACTGTTTCCCGGTGGAGGGGTAGATGGCGTAGACCAGCAGGTCGAAGTCGTCTTTAGCGAGATCGCCGATTTCCTCACGGGCTTTTTCCAGCTCCGGTTCCAGATAATCGGCCGCGCGGCCGGTGATGGGGGTCTGTCCCCGCTTGTAGCCCTTGAGAACCAGCTTGGCTACTTCGGGATCGATGGGGATGGGAGTCTTCCCATAGAGGCCGTATACCAGGTCCTTCACCTGATTGGTGACGATCTTGTAGCGGCCGAAGAGGACGTTGAGCACGGCCTGCACGCCCACGATCTGAGACGTCGGAGTGACCAGCGGCGGCATTCCCAGTTCCTTGCGGGTGCGGGGAACTTCGGCGTACACTTCGGGCAGACGGTCCAGGGCGTTGTTTTCCTTGAGCTGGTTCACCAGGTTGGAAATCATGCCGCCGGGCACCTGATGCACGAGAACGCCCGTGTCGATGACCGACATCTTGTGCTTGGAGAAATAGTCGCGATAGCGCGGAGCGATCGTTTCGATGAAGTTGCCCATGGAGATCAGCTTCTGGAGGTCGAGGCCGGTATCGCGGTCCGTATCGATGAGGGCCGCGACGATCGGTTCCACTGCCGGCTGCGACGTGCGCAGACCGAACGGCGCCAGGGCCGTATCGACGATGTCCACTCCCGCCACGGCAGCCTGCAGGTACACCATGGAACCCATGCCGCTGGTGTAGTGGGTGTGCAGGTGGATGGGCATGCCGACTTCTTTTTTCAACGCCTTGATGATCTTGGCAATGTCGAAGGGGGCCATGATCCCGGCCATGTCCTTGAGGCAAAGGGTGTCGGCGCCCATGGCTTCCAGTTCCTTGGCCTTGGACACGTAGTATTCCAGATTGAAAACTTCGCCTCCCATACGGCGTTCGGTCAGGGAGTAGCAGATTGTTCCTTCAAAAAGCTTGCCGTTGGCCTTGATGCGCTCCACGCAGGTTTCGAAGTTGCGATAGTCGTTCAGAGCGTCGAATACGCGGAAAATGTCCATGCCCGCCTCGCAGGACTTGTCCACGAAAAGCCGGGCCACGTCGTCGGCGTAATTCCGGTAGCCGACCAGATTCTGCCCGCGCAGCAGCATGCTCAAGGGGGTCTTCTTGAACCGCTTCTTCAGTACCCGCAATCGTTCAAAGGGGTCTTCGCCCAGGAAACGGTGCATGGTATCGAACGTTGCGCCTCCCCATACTTCCATGGCCCAGAATCCCATTTCATCCATTTGCTCGGCAATGGGGAGCATGTCCTCGGTCCTCATTCTCGTGGCGAAAAGAGACTGGTGACCGTCACGGAACGTGGTGTCCATAATCTTGAGGGGGTTCTTTTCTCCGCCTTCGAGGAATTCGTTCATACACAGACCTCCATTCATGATTTTCTTGGGACGATAATCATCATAGTGCAAAAGACTGCTTCTTGACAAAGAGTCCGGTGAGTACCGAAAGGGAAAGTTCCGCCATCGTGGGAAGCGTCCGCCGGCGTGTTCGATACGCCCGCGGGCGGGTGGGGGAGCGCGAAAGCGTCGTAGCGGAACAAGGACACCGATTCGGCCGGGATTGGATGGCAACCACGGGGGAAGAAGCCTCCGGTAGTGCGGCAACGCGGTCGACCTGCATCGGTCCGCCACACCGCATCACCGCCATATGAGCGCCGAAGCTCTACCGATCGGCGACGTCAGACGGCGTTTCGAACCTTCTCTTCCTTTTCCCGTTCCTTTGCAGTGAACCAGATCACGCATTGCTGGCGAAACTTGCAATACAGTTGGGGGTCGCGGCACTTCAACTCATCGTTGAAACACTGATTGCAATAACCGATTCGATGTTTTTGGCACTGGACCACGCTGGGATTTTCCTGATGAATACAACAAGCATTCGGATCCATTTAACACCTCTTAGCATCAATGGTGCACCAATGCAAGGTTGACGTTTTCGCCCATCCCGGTTGACAGGCCAAGGGGGTAAACATATAGTTCCCCTGTCAACCCGGAGGAATTCTCATGGAAACAAACTGCACCGGGGCATGTTTCGAGCAAGGCCCCATCCGCCCCCCCAGCGAAGCCCGAAGCCTCCTATTGAGAGTGACGCGCAACTGCACCTGGAACCGTTGCGAGTTCTGTAGTACATATAAGAACCAAAAATTTTCAAAAAGAAGCGTCGAGGAAGTAAAAAACGACATCCGGGCGATGAAAAACATTGCCGACGACCTCCGGTCGCTCTCCCGGGAACTGGGCAAAGGCGGCGAAATCACGCGGGAAGTCGTGCAGCACGTATTTAATCTCCCGGAGGCGTACGGCGATCAGCCGCGGGGCATCGCCGTCTGGCTCTACCTGGGAGGGGCCACCGTGTTCCTGCAGGACGCCGATTCCGTGGTTCTGCCGACCGACGTGTTGGAGGACATCCTCCTGTTTCTGAGGGAACAGTTCCCGCATGTGTCGCGCATCACGAGCTACGCCCGGTCCAAGACCGTGAGCCGCACCAAAACGGTGGAAGATCTGGTCAGGCTGAGGCAGGCGGGGCTCAACCGGCTGCACATCGGGATGGAGAGCGGGTACGACCCACTGCTCAAGTATGTCCGCAAGGGGGTTACCGCCGCCGAACACGTCGATGCGGGAAGGAAAATCAAGGCGGCCGGCATCGAACTTTCCGAATACGTCATCCTCGGCCTCGGCGGGCGCAACTGGTGGAAGGAGCACGCTCTGGGTACGGCCGAAGCGCTGAACCGGATCGATCCCGACTTCATTCGTTTCCGGTCCCTCAAGGTCCTCCCCTCCATGGAGCTGGCGAAAAAGGTGGAGAGCGGCGAGTTCGAGCTGCAGACCGAGGAAGAGGTGGTGAGGGAGGAGCGGCTGCTCATAGAGACCCTCGAAGGCATCACCGGCACCCTCGTGAGCGACCACATTTTGAACCTGCTGATGGAGGTGGAAGGGACTTTCCCCGACGACAAAGAGGACATGCTGGCTACCATCGATCGATTCCTCGGTCTGCCGGACGACCGGAAGATCAATTTTCGGCTGGGGAAACGGGCAGGGGTGTACGATCGCATGGACGACATGTCCAATCCCTCGCTCTACGCCGAGGTTGAGGGGATGCGCGGCCGCATCGAAAAAACGGTCTCCGGAGGCGTGGAAGAAGCGATCTCCAGGATAAAGGAGACCTACCTTTAAGAGGGCCTTCCGCCGGCATGAGAAGGCCTAAGGCATGCGCATGCTCGAAAATTTTCGCCCCCTCGCCCCGTTCTACCGGGAAAAGATCGGCTCCGTCCTCTTCGGCCTTGCCTGTCTGATCGCGGTGGATTTTCTCCAGCTGTACGTTCCCCGCATCATCAAACGAGCGGTGGACGGGCTGAGTAACGGCACGGCGGACATGGGGCTGCTCATCCGATGCGGAGTGGCCATTGCCGGGATCGCGGCGGCCATCGCCGTCTTCCGGCTGGTCTGGCGTATCCTCATTTTCGGACACGCCCGCGTGGTGGAAAAGAAACTGCGGACCGAACTGTACGGGCGGTTGCAGACGCTCTCCCTGCCGTTTTATCAGCGCACCAGGACCGGCGACCTCATGGCCCGGGCGGTAAACGACATCGAAGCCGTGCGTCTGGCCTGCGGCATGGGAGTGGTCGCCTTCGTGGACGGTTTGGTGATGGGGCTGGCGGCTATCGGCTTCATGCTGGCCATCAACGTCAGACTCACCCTCATCGCCCTCATCCCCATGCCCCTCATCGTGATCGTTACCCGAAAACTGAGCGGCAGGATTCACAACGAGTTCAAAACCGTCCAGAAGATTTTTTCCGACATCACCGAACACGTGCGGGAAGCGTTCGCCGGCATCCGGGTGATCAAGGCGTACAACCGCGACGAGTGGCAGCGAAAACGGGTGGAAGAGGCGGGGGAGGGGTACATCCGGGCCAACATGACCCTGGCCCGCAGCATGGGGCTCTTCTTCCCCACCATGGTGCTCTTCACCAACGTGAGTCTGGCCATCGTGGTGTGGTTGGGCGGAAGCCTGGCCATTCTGGGGACCATCACCACCGGCGATTTCGTGGCCTTCATGAGCTACCTCAATCTGCTGGCCTGGCCCATGATGGCCATGGGGTGGGTGATCACGCTCATCCAGCGCGGCTCGGCTTCCATGGGACGCATCGCCTCCGTTCTGAGCGAGGTGCCGGATATCGCCGACACCGACCGGCCGGTGGAAGTGGAAGGTCTCCAGGGGGCCGTCGAAGCGAGGGGCCTCACCTTCCGATATCCCGAACAGACGCAGCCGGCACTCAAGGACGTATCGCTCACCATTGAACCCGACGCCACCGTATGTCTGGTGGGGGGGACCGGTTCGGGCAAAACCACCTTTCTGGAACTCATTCCGCGGCTCAAGGACCCTCCGCCCGAAACGCTCTTCATCGACGGAGTGGACATCCGCCGGATTCCGCTCAAGACGCTGCGCAAACACATCGGCTACGTGCCGCAGGAGAGTTTCCTGTTTTCGGACACCCTCCGCAACAACCTGACGCTGGGCAGGGACGGCATCTCCGAGGACGAGCTGGACCATCTGCTCTCCGTTGCGGCGTTCAGGGAAGAAGTTTCCTCCTTCCCACATGGTTTGGACACCATGCTGGGCGAAAAGGGAATGACCCTGTCCGGCGGTCAGCGGCAGCGGCTGACCATCGCTCGCGCGCTGGTGGACGATCCCACCATCTTGATCCTCGACGACTCCCTTTCCTCAGTGGACACCCAGACCGAGCGGGCCATCCTCAACGGGCTGCTGGAACTGCGCCGGGGTAAACTGACGATCATCGTGTCCCACCGCGTCTCGGCCATGGTGAAGGCCCAGAAGATTTTCGTGTTCAAGGACGGCACACTGATCGAACAGGGCAGCCACGAGGAACTGATAAAAAAGGGAGAGGAATACACCCGCCTCTACCAAAGGCAACTGCTGGAGCAGGAACTGGAAGAGGCGGCCTGAAATGCACGGGGAATACGGTTACATCGAAGAAGGCTACAAGGGCAAGGGCCACGATTTCCGGATGTTCCGGCGGCTCTTCCCGCTGCTCCGTCCGCTGAAGAAGAGCCTCCTCATCATTCTGGTCGTCACGGTGATTTCCACCCTGCTGAACCTGATGCTCCCCTACATCACCAAGATTGCGGTGGACCGCTACATCGTGGCGGCCTGGTACAAGGTGGACCTGAGCGGGGCCCCGGAAAACCTCCGGAACGAATTCCTGAAAAACCGTCCCGATTTCGCGGCGAAAGCGGCTTCCTCGCCCACGTTTTTCGTGGAAGTTACCGACGTCAAGGAACTGAGCGGCAAGGACGTGCAGACGTTCGAACAGGCGGGGGTCCTCTCTACCGTGAAATACTACCGGGTTCCGGTCAACGCGGAAACCGAGGGGATCATCGACCGGCACCGGCCGCTGTTCGTCGATGCGCCGGGCGGCTCCTTCATTCGAACCGCCGACATGGACAGTCTCGACCGGAAGGAAGTGCGCACGCTACGCTCCGGCGACGTAAGAGGCGTGGCTCTGCTCGCCGTGGGCTTCCTGTCCATTCTGGCGTTGATGTACGGCCTCAACTACGCGGAATTTTTCTACACGGAATACATGGGACAGAAGGTGATGCAGTCGTTGCGCCTCACGCTGTTTTCCCACCTCATCAGTCAATCCATGGCCTTTTTCGACCGCTACGCGGTAGGGCGGCTGGTAACGAGAGTGACCAACGACGTCCAGAACCTCGACGAGCTGTTCAAGTCGGTGATCGGCGCGCTGTTCCGGGATTTCCTCATGCTGGTGGGCATCGTAGCCGTGATGCTCAACATGAACTGGAAGCTGTCGCTGGTGATTTTCACCCTCATTCCCGTCATCACCGCGCTGGCCTTTCTCTTCAGCCACATGGCCCGGGACGCCTTCCGCGAACTGCGCGCGAGGCTTGCCGGCATCAACGGCTTCCTTCAGGAAAGTTTCACCGGAATGAAGATCATTCAGGTGTTCCGGAGGGAAGTCTACAAGATGCGCCGGTTCGAAGAGGTGAACGAAGCGGCGTACGCTTCCGGCATGAAGCAGGTGCGGGTGTACGCGCTCTTCATGCCCGCCATCGATGCCTGTTCCTCCGTAGCCGTGGGGCTGCTCGTCTGGTACGGCGGCGTCCGGGTGCTCCACCAGGACCTCACGATCGGCGCGCTCGCCGCCTTCATCGGCTACATCTCCATGTTTTTCCGGCCCATCCGCGACCTGGCCGACCGTTACAACACGCTGCAGTCGGCCATGGCTTCCTCGGAACGCATCTTCCATTTCCTCGATATGGACGAAGCAGTACCCGAAACCATTGAACCGACGCCTCCTCCTCCGCCGACGGGGAGCGTGGAATTTCGAGACGTCACCTTCGGCTATGAAAAGGGATCGCCGGTCCTCAGAAACATCTCCTTCCGGGTGGAGCCGGGTCAGACCGTGGCCATCGTGGGCCATACCGGTGCGGGCAAGACTTCCATCATCAGCCTCCTGGAACGGTTCTACGAACCGTGGTCGGGCGGCATCCTGGTGGACGGCGTGGACGTCCGGGACTGGCGCGTCCACGAACTGCGTTCGCGCGTGGGGCTCGTCATGCAGGACGTGTTCCTCTTTGCCGGGGACATCGCCGAGAACGTGTCGCTCGGTCAGGAAAAGGTGACGCTCGACACCGTTCGCCGCATCAGCCAATACGTGAACGCGGACCATTTCATCGACCAGCTGCCGCAGGGCTATTCCCAGCCGGTGTCGGAAGGCGGGACGAGCCTGTCGGCGGGGCAGCGCCAGTTGCTGGCCTGCGCCCGTGCTCTCGCCGTGGACCCGCCCATCCTCATCCTGGACGAAGCCACTTCCAACGTGGATCCCGAAACCGAACGGTTTATACAGGACGCCATTGGGAAACTGATACGGCGGCGCACCACGCTGGTCATCGCCCACCGCCTTTCGACCATCCGCAGCGCTTCCCTGATTCTGGTCATGCACCAGGGGGAAATACGGGAAAGCGGCACCCATGAGGAACTCATGGCTCAGGAAGGGCTCTACTACCGTCTGGTCAAACTGCGGGAAGCAAAAACGTGAACGCACGCGACGGTTTTCTGAAATCGTTCCTCCACACGGACGACTACCGGCTGGAACCGCTCCACGGCGACGGGTCCGACCGTGCGTTTTCCCGGGTGATCGCTGCCGGGCGAACGTATGTCCTGATGGAACATCCGCACGGCGGCCGTGAAAACCGGGCGTTCTTCGCTATAGGACGCCACCTGAGGGAACGTTCCCTCCCCGTGCCCGACGTGGCGGCCTTTTCGGAAGAAGACGGCCTGGCCCTCATGGAAGATCTGGGCGACGAACATCTGCTGGCCCGCGTAACGGGCAAAAGCGCTGAGGAAAAGGAACAGTTGTACCGAAGGGCCGTCGATCTGGTCATTGACTTGCAGCGGAAGGCGACGGAGGGGTTCCGTACGGAATTCTGCTGCGACGCGCCGATTTACGACGGCGCGTTCGCCCTGGCCCGGGAAGGGCGCTATTTTCTGGACGCATTCCTCACGGGATACCTGGGCAGAAGCCTCCCCCTCGAACTGGTGAAGGAGATCGAAGCGCTGTCCCGAAGGGTCGATTTCGATGAGCCTCCGGTGTTTCTGCACCGCGACTACCAGTCGCGCAACATCATGGTGAAGAACGACGAATTGTACCTCATCGACTTCCAGGGCGCGCGTCTCGGCCCTCCGCACTACGATCTCGCTTCCCTGGTATGCGACCCCTACTCAGACCTGGAATCGTCGCTGCGCGACCGGCTGATCGACTACTACCGCCAAAAGGCGGGGTATGCGGACAGCGAATCGTTCATGGAGCGGTTTCTGTACGTGGGTGTCCACCGCGCCATGCAGGCGCTGGGCGCCTACGGGTTTTTGACCGGGGTGAAGGGCAAAACCGCCTTCGAAAATCACATGCCCGCCGGGGTACGCAACCTTGTCTGGTTCGCCCGCCGCCTGGGGACCAAGGCTCCCTTCCTGCTGCAATGCGGCGAGGACGTCCTGAAGGAACGATCGTGGGGGAGCCCCTCGGCGGGAGAGTGCTGAGATCATACCGCCGAAGTTGAAAAACGGCCGTTCGGGGGAGTCGTCGACGATTGCGGGGAGCGAACCCATCGCGACGTACGCTTCATTAAAAAAACATTAAATTCTTGTAGTGCTGCACTTGGTGTGGTATCTAAAACTTTTTCCATACGGGTGATCCAAGTTATGAACAACGGAGCGAAACAGGTTCTTCTTAGCGAACAACAGGTGCGTGAGAACATCCGCAACCTCGCCCGGGAAGTCATTGAGCGCCATCCGGATATCGATTCGCTGGCCATCATCGGCATCCGCACCGGCGGCGCATATCTCGCCGCCCGCCTGGGTGAACTCATCCGGGAAATGACGGGTGCGAGTGTTCCGACGGGAATCATCGACATCACTCTGTATCGGGACGACTGGACCCGCATCAGTCAGGCGCCGCTCGTCAAGAAAACGGAACTTTCCTTTTCCGTGGACGACCGCAAACTTCTGCTGGTCGACGACGTGTTGTTTACCGGGCGCACGGTGCGCGCGGCCATTGACGCGCTCATTGACTACGGCCGGCCCAAAAGTGTCGAACTCCTGGTACTGGTGGATCGCGGCGGCAGGGAATTGCCGATCTGCGCCCAGTACGTGGCCATGAAGCGCGAAGTCCTGCCCGACGAAACCATTAACGTCTATCTGGCCGAAGAATCGGGCCGGGACGAAGTGGTGGTGGAGCAGCGTTCGCAGTAAGCCGGCGCGATCTCTCCTGAACCCCGCCGCGTCATTCCGATGTGAAGCCGCATCGGAGAGGACTACTTCGGCCTGTCAGCCCGCAACCTCCGTGACCTGCACCAGGGGCGAGAGTTCCTCGACTATCTCCTTCGCACACAACGATGTTCCCTGCGACATGGCGGTCGCGGCCCCGGCGGCGCAGGCCAGTTGCAAACACCCTTCCAGGCCCCGCCCCAGCGAGTGGGCGTAGATGAATCCCGCCAGCGCCGAATCCCCCGCCCCCACCGTGCTGTCCGTTTCCACCTTGGGGGGAACTCCTTTCAGAATACCCTCGTCCGACACCAGAATAATCCCTCTGCTGCCGAGCGACACCAACACGTAGCCGACGCCCGATGCGTGGAGCGACCGGGCCGCGGCCACAATGTCCTTTTCCTCGGAGAGCGGTTTTCCCACCAACCGGCCGAGTTCGTGCGCGTTGGGTTTGATGATGTCGGGGCCGCTGCTCAAACCGGCCTTCAGCGACGCGCCGTCCGCATCGAGCGCCACCAGGGCGCCTTTTTCACGGGCCGTCAGGACGAGCTGCCCGTAGATGCCGGAATTGACCCCCGGAGGCAGACTGCCGGAGATCACCACGTACGACGGGTCGACCATGGAACGGTAGCGCTGCATGAAATTTCCCAGCTCCACCGGCTGGATGTCGGGGCCCTTGGCCGCGATGAGGTAGTGTTCGTTGGTTTCGCGCACGTGGATGTGCAGGTTCACGCGAGTGCTGCCTCCCACCGGGGTGAGATTGCTGATGATGCCGTCGTTCATCAGCCGCCCTTCCAGTTCCATGCCTTCGAACCCGCCGTAGAACCCCAGCGCGACGCTGTTTCCTCCCAGGGTCCGGATGACACGGGAAACGTCGACGCCTTTGCCCGCGGCGTGGCGGATATCGGAAACCAGACGCACCGTGTCGTCCGGAGTGAGGCTGTCCACGACCACGGTGCGGTCGAGAGCGGGATTGAGGGTAACGGTGTAGATCATGGGGAGTCCTTCTCGATAAGGGTGAATGCACCGAACGAAAAACACCCTGAGCATACCCCGGCTGGCGGCCCTGTCAAGGTGCGGGCGTGGGTCGGGGGTCGTTTGTGGGGGTAACGGCGATGCTTTGCCGCCGGATCGCAGCGGCCGGAATCGATTGTTTCCCGTTGAGCAGGCTGGTGAAAAGTTATCCCCGATCGCCGCCCCGGTCCCGTGTCGCGGGAGGACGGGCTCCGTCCGGTGTCCGGGAGCGCCCGAAGATACCGGGTTCCGGCTCTCGCCGGACCGGCGGAATCGGGGGAGAAACGGAATACTTCACCACTCAGAGGGGAGGGGGAAAGAAGAATTGCGGTGAACCGCACGAAGAGCTATAATTACTCTTGACATTGAATACGCCTTTAGGATAAACAAGGCTTCACTTTCGGGGACGTAGTACAGTTGGTTAGTACGCCGGCCTGTCACGCCGGAGGTCGCGAGTTCGAGTCTCGTCGTCCCCGCCAAAATACAAAAGAATGATAAGGGGTTAGCCGGAACGGGCTAGCCTTTTGTCATTTGGAACCGCCCGCTAGACGTAGGATTGACGTAGGGCGGTTTTCAGTCGCCTCTGCTTCGGCCTTTTCAAGCCGTCCCTTAAGGACTTCCAACGTAGGTTTCAGCCTCTGCGATTTTTTAATGTAGCGCTCGGTGGTCCTCACATTCTTGTGCCGGAGAACCGAGGCTATGTTGACCATGGCTTCGCCTGACTCAGCCAGAACCGTACCGGCCATTCCCCTGATCCCATGCAAGCCGAATGGTTTTACCTCCGCTTTTCTGCACAGGTCTTGTGGAAACCCCCGGTTTTCACTGAAAGGTTGGCCTATGCGCCGATTCGTTTGCACGAAAACCCATTCGTCACCAAGTTCCTTTTCCTTATGGATTTGAAGGGTCCGGATGAGTTCTTCAGGCATCGGAAGCCAATCTTCCTCCATTACACCACCTTTTCGTTTCCGGGTGGTCAAACGGATCAGGCCGTTCTTGAAATCCACGTCAGCCCATTTGAGCCGGTATATCTCGCCCCTTCTGGCTGCCGTGTAGTAGAAGGTCAAAAGCATGGTTTTCTCTTGCCCCTGAGCGACATTGAGGACTTTAGAAAAATCCCCCAGTGGCGGTTTATAGTGGGTGCCACAGTCATGCTTGAATTTGCCCACGACCTGAAAGGGATTGGGTCCGGGAAGGCCCTTGAAATTGATCCCCCAGTTCCAGGCGGCGGTCAAATTTTTACGATCCTTGTTTACTGAATTGGCCGACCGATCGGCACGCTGGGACATCAAATGGTCATAGGCTTTGGATGGATCAACTCCTTCGACGGGAAAGTCCGCACCCGAGGCCGCTATGAGCCTTCTGAAAGCCGAACGCTTTTCGCTGTACACCTTGGGGGTGTACTCCTGCCGTGCATAATCCAGGTAGGCTTTAGCCCAGTTCATCAAGGAGACCGTGGGGGTTTGTTCCTTTTCGAGGATTTTCGGTATCGCTTCCGGGGCGATTCCTTCGTCCAGTAACCTTCCGATGTTTTCCAGAGGCATTTCCGACTGAATAAGCCTCTTTACCGCTTCTTCCCATTGCTGGGCTTTGGTTTTGGTCTGAAATAAACATTCCTTGCGAAAGTTTTTCCTGTTGATCGCTCCGATCCAGACCGTCTTGCCCTTGCGCACTCGTTTGCTGGGCATACGTCCTCCTCACTGCATCCTCTATTAGGTTTTCAAAGAACAGAACGCGGTTGGAGATACGCACCCCTCCGTACCGAACAGGATAACGCAACACTGTACTTTCGGCAATCTCGAAGAGGTCGGCCACCTCCCCAGGAAGGAGTTTCCTCCCCAGTCGGCCCAGGGTAAAGTTGGTGGCGGTATCTGTGGAAACTGTTGGCATCTGATCAAGACCAAGTCATCGCCAGAAGCGATTTGGTTAGAGTCAGGGCAGCAGCCTTGGATATAACCTGCCAACCGGAACTAATTGTGGAGATGATGAGCGGCCTCGAGTGCCGTCAGATTCACGGCCAAGGTGGTCCTGCCGGTGCAGCCCTTTTCCGCTCTCAACGTTCATCGGTCGCCTCCTTGAGCTGCTCTGAAGCCCTCTTGCTGTCCTTTGACCTTCACCGAGCAGCCCTCTTGACAGTGCGGCGAGACTGCAGGGGATTCACAGCCGCAGCCACGATAATTGCGTTCATAGGCGTACTGGGCCTGATCCATGATCTCCTTTTCGGTGATAACCCGCTTCCCTTCAGCGGGTCGGTTCTTGAGGGACCAGACCTTGAGGGCAGCCACGGTCATATCATAGGGCATGCCGAGCCGCTTGAAGTGAACCGCCAAGCGAAAGCAACTCACCCGCTGGTATTGTTCGACTCCATTCAGGAGCATTTTCCGGGCACAGGGCGGCAACCCGAAATCAACGGCGAGTTTTGAGGGAGAGGGGGCGATGTGCCGGGATGGTTGCGTTGGTGCCAAGGCCCACTGGTTGACCTCAATCAGTTCATCCAGCAGGGACTCATCCACCGTGTCCACTGTCTCCAAAAGCGCCCATTGATCCTGGTAGGGCTCGAAACTGATCGTGTCCAGAAAGACAGTCCTTCCTTCCGGCACCAAGCGACCGAACAAGGGGGCGTTGATGAAATTGCCATAGGGAGAAGATGGGTCAAGTCGATCTTGCTTGGGGAATACTTCCGTGTCTGCGGCGTCGATCTCATTCAGGATGTTTAACACCACCAGCCTGGCCTTGGCTGCATTCACGCCCCTATCGCCGGAAAAAATCCACGCATGGTGCCCCTTGGATTTGCTGCGCTCGATATAGGCTTTTAAGTTGTAGTGCGCCGCATGGGCGATGAAGTCGACCACCTGGTTCAGATCATCATCGTCGAAGTCCACCGCCACCGCCGGAGTCCGGTCGCCGGTGAGCAGGTAGACCCCATAGGGCCGGCGTCCCATGAGATGCCCAATGAGAACCTCATCGGTCACCGGACGTTTTACCTGCCAGGAACGGCCGGTTGCCGGATCATAGGTTCCGAAAGTGTTCCGTAAACCCAAGAACCGCTGCTTGAACAAATTTAGCTTTTCGTGTGTGCTTCTGGTGGTTGCAGCCGCCATTGTTTTCACC